>NZ_CP025697.1:5690019-5725720 GCF_013085925.1 Kosakonia sp. MUSA4 | reverse complement strand
TTGCGACGTTATGCGGTATTAGCTACCGTTTCCAGTAGTTATCCCCCTCCATCAGGCAGTTTCCCAGACATTACTCACCCGTCCGCCACTCGTCACCCGAGAGCAAGCTCTCTGTGCTACCGTCCGACTTGCATGTGTTAGGCCTGCCGCCAGCGTTCAATCTGAGCCATGATCAAACTCTTCAATTTAAAGTTTGATGCTCATCGAATTAAACTTCGTAATGAATTACGTGTTCACCCGTGAGACTTGGTATTCATTTTTTGTCCGAAGACATCAAGAATCCATGTCACCTGAGTGCCCACACAGATTGTCTGATAAATTGTTAAAGAGCAGTTGCGACGCGGCTTTCAGCGCTTCGTCGCGAGGTGGCGTATATTACGCTTTCCTCTTTCAGAGTCAACCCTGAATTTCAGGATTTTTCTCTTCAACCGACCCGGCTATTTGTGTGAAGTGATTCACATCTGCCGTGTCGATGGAGGCGCATTATAGGGAGTTCTCCGCCCCCCGCAATAGAAAAATGACATAAAAATGACTGACTGCTGCATTCCACAGCAAAACGCCGCTTTATACCCATTTACGCACAGACTTATCCACAATCCGGCAAAAGGCTAAAAATTCGCGAGCGCTACGCAAACGTTTTCGTTACAATGCCCGCGCAAAAATCGTGAGCCTCACATGGGGCGTTAGCTAAGTTTTGGGATCGTTAAGGATCCAAAAATTCATCTAATGCTCTCTGTTCAAGTCAAATCCAGGGGATTTACCATGCAACAACGTCGTCCAGTCCGCCGCGCACTGCTCAGTGTTTCTGACAAGGCCGGTATTGTCGAATTCGCACAGGCGCTCTCTCAGCGTGGCGTAGAACTGCTCTCTACTGGCGGAACCGCTCGTCTGCTGGCAGATAAAGGTCTGCCGGTGACGGAAGTCTCCGACTACACCGGTTTCCCGGAAATGATGGATGGACGCGTAAAAACCCTGCACCCGAAAGTGCACGGCGGGATCCTCGGACGTCGCGGCCAGGATGACGCGATCATGGCAGAACACGCGATCGCGCCGATCGATATGGTTGTTGTTAACCTTTATCCGTTCGCCCAGACCGTCGCCCGCGAAGGTTGCTCGCTGGAAGATGCAGTAGAAAACATCGATATCGGCGGCCCGACGATGGTGCGCTCTGCGGCGAAGAACCATAAAGATGTTGCCATCGTAGTAAAAAGCAGCGACTACAGCGCCATCATTAATGAGATGGATGCGCACGAAGGCTCGCTGACGCTCGAAACCCGTTTCGATCTGGCCATTAAAGCTTTTGAACACACCGCCGCTTACGACAGCATGATCGCCAACTATTTCGGTAGCCTGGTTCCGGCCTATCACGGCGAAAGCAAAGAGCCATCAGGCCGCTTCCCGCGCACCCTGAACCTGAACTTCATCAAGAAGCAGGATATGCGCTACGGTGAGAACAGCCACCAGCAGGCCGCCTTCTATATAGAAGAAGAAGTGAAAGAGGCTTCTGTCGCTACCGCACAGCAGTTGCAGGGTAAAGCGCTTTCTTATAACAACATCGCTGATACCGACGCGGCGCTGGAGTGTGTGAAAGAGTTCAGCGAGCCTGCCTGCGTTATCGTTAAGCATGCCAACCCTTGCGGCGTGGCAGTTAGCGACTCCATTCTTGCGGCTTACGATCGCGCATACAAAACCGATCCGACCTCTGCATTCGGCGGCATCATCGCCTTTAACCGCGAGCTGGATGCCGCCACCGCGCAGGCGATCATCTCCCGCCAGTTTGTGGAAGTGATCATCGCGCCGTCTGCGACAGAAGAAGCGCTGAAAATCACGGCGGCCAAACAGAACGTCCGCGTACTGGTCTGCGGCGAATGGTCGCAACGAGTGCCGGGCCTCGACTTTAAACGCGTCAACGGTGGGCTGCTGGTTCAGGATCGCGATCTGGGCATGGTCAGCAACAACGAACTGCGCGTTGTCAGCAAGCGCCAGCCAACGGAGCAAGAGCTGCGTGATGCGCTGTTCTGCTGGAAGGTAGCGAAATTCGTGAAATCCAACGCTATCGTTTATGCGAAAGAGAATATGACCATCGGCATTGGCGCTGGCCAGATGAGCCGCGTCTACTCGGCGAAGATCGCCGGGATCAAAGCCGGTGACGAAGGGCTGGAAGTGAAAGGTTCTGCGATGGCGTCTGACGCATTCTTCCCGTTCCGCGATGGTATTGATGCCGCTGCCGCTGTTGGCGTAACCTGCGTGATCCAACCGGGTGGCTCCATCCGCGATGATGAAGTGATTGCCGCTGCCGATGAACACGGCATTGCTATGATCTTTACCGATATGCGTCACTTCCGCCATTAATCCACGGAGCAGACAATGAAAGTATTAGTGATTGGTAACGGCGGGCGCGAACACGCGCTGGCCTGGAAAGCGGCACAGTCGCCGCTGGTCGATACCGTTTTTGTTGCACCGGGCAATGCCGGTACTGCGCTGGAACCGGCGCTGCAAAACGTGGCAATTGGCGTCACCGATATTCCGGCGCTGCTCAGCTTTGCGCAGAACGAGAAAATCGATCTGACCATCGTTGGCCCGGAAGCGCCGCTGGTTATTGGCGTTGTAGACGCCTTCCGCGCCGCTGGCCTGAAAATTTTTGGCCCAACGCAGGGCGCCGCGCAACTGGAAGGCTCAAAAGCCTTCACCAAAGACTTCCTGGCACGCCATAAGATCCCGACGGCGGAATACCAGAACTTCACCGAGATCGAACCGGCGCTGGCGTACCTGCGTGAGAAAGGCGCGCCAATCGTCATTAAAGCGGATGGTCTGGCTGCGGGCAAAGGCGTGATTGTCGCCATGACGCTGGCAGAAGCCGAAGCGGCAGTGAACGATATGCTGGCAGGCAATGCTTTTGGCGACGCCGGCCACCGTATCGTTATTGAAGAGTTCCTCGACGGCGAAGAAGCCAGTTTTATCGTCATGGTTGATGGCGAACATGTTCTGCCGATGGCCACCAGCCAGGATCACAAACGCGTGGGTGATGGTGATACCGGGCCGAACACCGGCGGTATGGGCGCCTACTCGCCTGCGCCAGTCGTCACCGATGAAGTGCATCAACGTACGATGGAACGCATTATATGGCCGACCGTGCGCGGTATGGCGGCGGAAGGCAATACTTACACCGGTTTCCTGTATGCCGGTCTGATGATCGACAAACAGGGCAACCCGAAGGTGATTGAGTTCAACTGCCGCTTTGGCGATCCGGAAACACAACCGATCATGCTGCGCATGCAGTCAGACCTGGTTGAGCTGTGCCTGGCCGCCTGCGAAGGCAAGCTGGACGAGAAAACCTCTGAGTGGGATGAACGCGCGTCTCTGGGCGTGGTGATGGCTGCCGGTGGTTATCCGGGCGACTACAGCAAGGACGATGTGATCCACGGCCTGCCGCTGGAAGAAGTGGCGGACGGTAAAGTGTTCCACGCGGGCACTAAACTCTCCAGCGACGACCAGGTGTTGACCAACGGCGGCCGCGTACTCTGCGTGACTGCACTGGGTAACACCGTTGCCGAAGCACAGCAACGCGCCTATCAGTTGATGACCAATATTCACTGGAATGGCAGCTTCAGCCGCCGTGATATCGGCTACCGCGCAATCGCTCGCGAACAGGGCGAATAACGTTATTTTGCCCCAGGCCCGATAAGGCGTAGTCGTCATCGGGCCGTTCGCCGGGTGGCGCTATGCTTACCCGACCTACTTAAACCTTCAGAAATTCTTCTCCGTCGGCTGCCAGCGACAAAAATCCCCATTCGCTACCAACAGCAACTGCGCCCCTTCCGGCGCTTCCAGCCATGCCACGCTTACCGCAGCCGCCGAGCGCGCCTGACGCTGCTCAATGCGGTTCAGCGCATAGCTGTCGAGATCCGGCTTCACCGTCTTGCCTTCACAGGTCTGAACCGTGCGATTGGCCTGCCAGCGTCCCTGACGCAGCACCACACGCCCCTGGCGTAGTGCATCGCTGGTCTGGCGGATCTGTTCAGCCCGGTAACGATACAGCGCAATCTGGTCGCTGGAGAGCTGCTGCTTCTGCCCATTGACCTCACGCTGCATAAAGCTCAGCTCACCGCGATCGTCAAAACGCACGCGGACATGCTCAGGCGGCTGGCTATAAATATTGAGTTCGACAAGGGTTAAGGTATCGCCTTGCCAGCGGTATTCGCTGAGGGAAGTGTTGCCGTGATGCCACGGACTAAAAGCGGAAAGGAGATGTGTCTCGCCGCCGGAATCTTTACGCCAGATCCGCACCGCGCCCTGATCGTCAGCAAAACCGCTGGCGGTGAACGGGGGCAATGAGGAATCATGGCTACAGGCCGTCAGCAACAGTGCGCCAGCCAACGTCAATGAGCGACGCCAGAATGACAAAAGGGGCGAAACCGCCCCTTCGATAAAACCGTTCACTGACACGCTGTCTTACTTAACAGAGTCTTTCAGTGCTTTACCAGAAACAAATGCCGGCACGTTAGCGGCAGCGATTTTGATTTCTTTACCGGTCTGCGGATTGCGGCCAGTACGCTCAGCGCGGTGGTTCACTTTGAAGGTACCGAAACCAACCAGTTGTACCGCATCGCCTTCTTTCAGAGACTCAGTAATAGCAGCCAGGGTGGATTCCAGTGCAGCTTTTGCCTGCGCTTTAGACAGATCAGCCTTGTCTGCAATTACATCAATCAGTTGAGTCTTATTCATAAGTTATCCTTTCAATGTGTTTATCGCTTGCTAAGCATCGAGTGCGACGGAAATGCCTCAAAAGCACTCTCCTGCATACACGCACCGATAGCCACTTTTTTTCGCCCCCCAAATGTAGACCAGACGGGGGTAGGAAGGGAAGCCTTCCGGCGCGACAAAACTGGCCCTAAATCACGTTTTATTGCCTCATTGCTGCAAATTTATACCAATATTGCTATCACCGGCCTCACGCAGGTCTGCGCGTAGCCCTTTAATCAGTTCAATATCACGTTCTTCACAGGCCGCCAAAAGACGGAAAATTTCCCACTGAATATCCCATTCCTGCTCAACGGCGGGGTTCAATCGCAGCTCTTCGTCAGTCATTTCACGACCCGCCTGGGTCATTTCCAGCATCGCAACGGTGGTGATTGACGTCTTGCTGACTTCAACCGCATGCTCCAGCGTTTCACCACTCAGGCGAGAATGAACCAGTTCGCTCAATGCTACGCAGGCATCAATCGCCGGGTAAACGCCGTACAGATCGTAATCATCGGCAGCCGGAATCGCCTCTTCCAGCTTCTCAAGCTGGCTGTCGAAGTTCACTTTCGCATCTTTAACGATCTGCGTTTCCCAAACCAGGTCGAGAATACGGCGATAAACTTGCGCGTCGCCAAACTCCGTCTGCTGGCAGAACATGGCGTAATTGGGATACATGCGCTCGCACAGACACGCCATAAAAACAACGTGCTGCCAGCTTTCCAGCCGCTCCAGACGCAGGTGAATTGGGTTTTGTAACATGGTTGTTTCTCAATATCAGTAATGGCGGCAGTTTACCTGATATTGCGCTGGATTTCCTGCCAACGCGAAAACGCGGGTCGCCCGGACGCCACCGCATCCGCCCAGCGCGTCGGCTCCGGCAGCCGGTAACCCTTCATGCAGCGCTGCACCCACGCCAATGCGCTATCCTGGCTGACGCGATGCCCGGTGGTGATAAACAGCGGATTGCAGCGCGCTTTACTGCGCCATACCCATGCCAGCCTCTCGCCTTTATCCAGCAGCGGCGCCAGCGCGCCTGGCTCATCGGCAAGCGGCTCAAACTTGCCGCACAGCCGTTTTTTCGCCACGCCAATGGTCGGTACATCCACCAGCAGCCCAAAGTGGCTGGCGACCCCCAGACGGCGCGGATGTGAAATGCCGTGCCCGTCAACAAACAGCAGATCCGGCTTTTGCGACAGTTGTTGCCATGCCGCCAGCAGCGCAGGATATTCGCGAAAGGAGAGAAAGCCCGGAATATAGGGCATGGTGGTGGCGATGCGCGCCACCTGGTATTCGACAAGCTCCAGCGATGGCCAGGCGAGAAGCACCATCGCCGCCCGCGTCACTTCGCCGCCTTGCTCAAACCCGACATCGGCACCGCCGATCAATCGGGGAGGATCCGTATCCAGGCGATCTTCATGGATCACCGAAGACGCCAGTTCAAGTTGTTGCGCGCGTAATGACGCGAGATCCATACGTCCTCCTTACTGATGCCAGGCGGCCGACAGACGGTGTACCGCCTCGACGAAGACTCCTGCATGTTCCGGTTCGACATCCTGATGAATACCGTGACCGAGGTTAAACACGTGGCCTTCGCCTTTGCCAAAGCCCGCCAGAATGGTGGCCACTTCTTCTTCGATACGCGCGGGCGGCGCATACAGCATGGAAGGGTCCATATTGCCTTGCAGGGCGACTTTATGCCCCACGCGACGACGCGCATCGGCGATATCGGTGGTCCAGTCCAGGCCCAGCGCATCACAGCCGGTTTCCGCCATCGCTTCCAGCCACTGCCCACCGCCTTTGGTAAACAGCGTTACCGGCACGCGGCGACCTTCGTTTTCACGTAGCAGGCCATCAACGATTTTATGCATGTAATAGAGTGAGAACTGCTGATAATCGCGCCCGGTCAGCACGCCGCCCCAGGTATCAAAAATCATCACTGATTGCGCGCCAGCGCGGATCTGCGCGTTCAGGTACAACGTGACGCTCTGCGCCAACTTATCGAGCAGCGCGTGCAGCGTATGCGGCTCGGCGTACATCATTTTTTTGATCACGGTAAACGCTTTGCTGCTGCCGCCTTCCACCATATAGGTCGCCAGCGTCCACGGGCTACCGGAAAAGCCAATCAGCGGCACTTCGCCTTTCAACTCGCGGCGAATCGTGCGCACCGCGTTCATCACGTAGCCCAGTTCGTTTTCCGGGTCCGGGATCGGCAGCTTATCCACATCCGCTTTGCTGGTGATGGGCGACGTGAAGCACGGCCCTTCGCCGGCTTCAAAATAGAGGCCCAGCCCCATCGCATCCGGCACGGTGAGAATGTCCGAGAAAAGGATCGCCGCATCAAGCTTGTAACGGCGCAACGGTTGAAGCGTCACTTCACAGGCCAGCTCAGCGTTTTTGCATAACGACATAAAGTCGCCTGCTTGCGCACGCGTCGCTTTGTACTCCGGCAAATAGCGGCCAGCCTGGCGCATCATCCATACTGGCGTCATGTCTACGGGCTGGCGCTGGAGCGCGCGCAGGTAACGATCGTTTTTCAGTTCGGTCATTGTCATTTCCTTAAGCGTCAGACCGTTATTGTATCACGTCATTGATCGTCTGCCCGACACATCGCCACGGTGTCTTCGATCAGGCGACGCGCCACTGTGCCCGGCGGCGGCAGTAGCGGCAAGGCGTCATAGCGATACCAGCCTGCATCTAACAGTTCTTTCGGATCGATATGAATTTCACCGCTGTCATACTCCGCCATAAAGGCCGTCATCAGCGATTGCGGGAAGGGCCATGGCTGTGAGGTGACATAACGCAGGTTCTTCACCTTGATGCCGCTCTCTTCCATCACTTCACGCGCCACCGCCTGCTCCAGCGTTTCGCCAACTTCAACAAACCCGGCAAGCACAGTGTAGATGCCATTGCGATGACGGGTATGTTGCGCCAGCAGGATGCTGTCGTCGCGGCGAATCGCGACAATAATGCAGGGGGCAATTTGCGGATAATAACGTTCCCGGCAGTGGTCGCAGAGCATCGCCCACTCGGTTTTGCTCGGGTGCATGGTGTGCCCGCAATAACCGCAAAACTGATGCGAGCGATAAAACTCGGCCAGTTGCACGCCGCGCCCGGCTAACTGGAAAAGACCGACATCTTGATCGATCAGCAGCCGCACGGAGCCCATATCATGCCGACGATTCTGACGAACCATCCACACCGGTTCGCCCTGCCATTCCCCAATGTGGAGCGCGCTTTGACCCACAAGTTCGAAATTTCCTGGCTGACCATGTGGTAATTCTCCACCGGGCAACCATAATTTTTGTTCATGGCTCACGATCCACCAGCCACGATCGGATGCTTCAATAATACGTACCATTGCACTACCTTAGCTTCACTGGCATGTTATTAACATTATTATTACATTTTTCTGAACTTACATATTTGCGGAGCCATTTATGCTAAACCAGTTAGAAAGCCTGACAGAGCGCGTTGGAGGAAGTAACAAACTTGTCGACCACTGGCTACTTGTTCGTAAGCAACTTCTTGTTTCTTACTACAATCTGGTTGGCATTAAACCTGGCAAAGGATCGTACATGCAGCTCAATGAAAAAGCGCTGGACGATTTTTGCCACAATCTGGTGGATTACCTCTCCGCTGGCCATTTCAATATTTATGAACGTATCATCAGCGAAATGGAAGGTGCCAACCCACTTTTAGCCGCCACGCAACTTTATCCGCAACTTGAAGCCAATACCGTGGAGCTTATGAATTACTATGACTCCAGCCTGGAAAACGCCATTGATGACGACAACTGTCTGGAGTTCCAACAGGCGCTATCGGATATCGGCGAAGCGCTTGCCGCCCGCTTTATGCTGGAAGATAAGTTGATTGTGCTGGCCTTTGATAACGACCTCAATGTGAGCGCCAACGACGAAAGCGGAATGGCGCGCCCCGCTTGAGTTCTTAAACATTAACGCGTAGTTTAAAAAGCAGTCCCCCGTTTTCGGACGGGGTTTTTCTTGTCGGAGTGCCTATATTTCCACAAAATCATTCGCGATGCGTCGAGGCGGCAAGTTCGTGAATCCCCAGGAGCTTACATCAAGTAAGTGACTGGGGTGAGCGAACGCAGCCAACAAAGAGGCAGCGTGAAGGATGAAGGGGAAAAGGCTGAGACCGTTAATTCGGGATCCGCGGAACCTGATCGGGTTAAGACCTGCGAAGGGAACAAGAGTAATCCATTCACAACGACCACCCTCACGGGCGGTTTGCTGCCATTACTCCATCCGTCGTCTGACAAGCCATCTCATAATTATGGAATGAGCTATGTCTGCAAAAACTGTTACACGCCGTGAACAACGCGCCCAGGCGCAACACTTCATTGATACGCTGGAAGGCACCGCTTTCCCCAATTCGCAACGCATTTACATCACCGGTTCGCAGCCGGATATCCGCGTGCCCATGCGTGAAATCCAGCTTAGCCCGACGCTTATCGGCGGCACCAAAGCGCAGCCGCAATATGAAGAAAACGAGGCCGTGCCGGTATATGACACCTCCGGCCCGTATGGCGATCCGGCTGTCGCCATTGATGTACAACAGGGGCTGGCAAAGCTGCGTGCACCGTGGATAACCGCCCGCAACGACACTGAAACGCTCGATGAACGCAGCTCCGCGTACACCAAAGAGCGGCTGGCCGATGACGGCCTCGATGAACTGCGTTTTAGCGGTTTGCTGACACCGCAACGCGCCAAAGCGGGCCGCTGCGTGACCCAGTTGCACTATGCCCGCCAGGGGATCGTGACGCCGGAAATGGAATTTATCGCTATCCGTGAAAACATGGGCCGCGAGCGCATCCGCAGCGAAGTGCTGCGCAGACAGCATCCGGGCGAAGGTTTTGGCGCGCGCCTGCCGGAAAATATCACGCCGGAATTTGTCCGCGATGAAGTGGCGGCCGGTCGCGCCATTATTCCCGCCAATATTAACCACCCGGAATCGGAACCGATGATTATCGGTCGTAACTTCCTGGTTAAAGTGAACGCCAATATCGGCAACTCGGCGGTCACCTCGTCCATCGAAGAAGAGGTGGAAAAACTGGTCTGGTCAACCCGCTGGGGCGCGGACACGGTGATGGATCTCTCCACCGGGCGTTATATCCATGAAACCCGCGAATGGATCCTGCGTAACAGCCCGGTGCCGATCGGCACCGTACCGATCTATCAGGCGCTGGAGAAGGTCAACGGGATCGCCGAAGATCTGAACTGGCAGGCGTTTCGCGACACGCTGCTGGAGCAGGCGGAACAAGGGGTGGATTACTTCACCATTCACGCGGGCGTATTGCTGCGTTATGTGCCGATGACCGCCCGCCGTCTGACCGGCATTGTATCGCGCGGCGGTTCGATTATGGCGAAATGGTGCCTTTCCCATCATCAGGAGAACTTCCTCTACACCCACTTCCGCGAAATCTGCGAGATCTGCGCCGCCTACGACGTTGCATTGTCGCTGGGCGACGGCCTGCGTCCGGGTTCCATTCAGGACGCCAACGACGAAGCGCAATTTGCGGAACTGCACACGCTGGGCGAGCTGACCAAAATCGCCTGGGAGTATGACGTACAGGTGATGATTGAAGGCCCGGGACATGTGCCGATGCAGATGATCCGCCGCAATATGACCGAGGAACTGGAGCACTGCCACGAAGCGCCGTTCTACACGCTTGGACCGCTCACCACGGATATCGCACCGGGTTATGACCACTTCACTTCCGGCATTGGCGCGGCGATGATTGGCTGGTTTGGCTGCGCGATGCTGTGTTATGTCACGCCGAAAGAGCATCTTGGTCTGCCGAATAAAGAGGATGTGAAACAGGGGCTTATCACCTACAAGATCGCCGCCCATGCGGCTGACCTCGCCAAAGGCCATCCCGGCGCGCAAATCCGCGATAACGCCATGTCGAAAGCGCGCTTTGAGTTCCGCTGGGAAGACCAGTTTAATCTGGCGCTCGACCCCTTCACTGCCCGCGCCTATCACGATGAAACCCTGCCGCAGGAATCCGGCAAAGTCGCCCATTTCTGCTCGATGTGCGGGCCGAAATTCTGCTCGATGAAAATCTCCCAGGAAGTACGCGATTATGCCGCTTCCCAGGCTATTGAAGTCGGCATGGCGGACAAATCGAACGACTTCCGCGCCCGCGGCGGCGAGATCTACCTGAAACGGGAGGAAGCCTGATGTACCAGCCTGATTTCCCGCCGGTGCCTTTCCGTCTGGGGCTTTATCCGGTGGTCGATAGCGTCGAGTGGGTAGCCCGCCTGCTGGATGCCGGAGTGCGCACCCTGCAATTACGCATCAAAGATAAGCGTGATGACGAGGTCGAAGAGGATGTCATTGCCGCCATTGCGCTTGGCCGCCGCTACCAGGCGCGGCTGTTTATCAATGACTATTGGCGTCTGGCGATCAAACACCAGGCTTACGGCGTTCATCTCGGCCAGGAAGATCTGGAAACCACGGATCTTAGCGCGATTCGCGCGGCAGGTTTACGTCTTGGCGTTTCGACCCATGACGATATGGAGATCGACGTGGCGCTGGCGGCGCGTCCGTCTTATATCGCGCTGGGCCATGTTTTCCCCACGCAAACCAAACAGATGCCTTCCGCGCCGCAGGGGCTGGAACAACTGGCGCGACATATTGCACGGCTGGCCGATTACCCGACCGTAGCAATCGGCGGTATCAGTCTGGCGCGCGCACCCGAAGTACTGGCAACAGGCGTTGGCAGCATCGCGGTAGTCAGTGCCATCACCCAGGCCGCTGACTGGCGGCTGGCCACCGATCAATTACTGGCGCTTGCGGGGGTGGGTGATGAATGATCGCGATTTTATGCGCTACAGCCGCCAGATCCTGCTGGAAGATATCGCGGTTGTCGGCCAGCAAAAGCTGCTCGCCAGCCGGGTGCTGATTGTTGGTCTCGGCGGTCTTGGCGCGCCCGCGGCGGTTTACCTTGCTGGCGCGGGCATCGGCACGCTGGCGCTGGCCGATGACGACGCGGTACACCTGAGTAACCTGCAACGGCAGATCCTGTTCACCACGGACGATATCAACCAACCGAAAGCGGGCGTCACCGCGCAACGCTTACACCAACTTAACCCGGATATCGAACTGATTACCCTTGAGCAGCGGCTCAGCGGTAAAGCGCTACAACAGCAGGTCGCACAGGCCGATGTGGTGCTCGATTGCAGCGACAATATGACCACTCGCCAGGCGATTAATGCCGCCTGCGTGGCGCAGGAAACGCCGTTGATCAGCGCCAGTGCGGTTGGCTTTGGCGGACAGATGCTGGTGCTGACGCCGCCCTGGCAACAGGGCTGTTATCGCTGCCTGTGGCCCGATGAAAGCGAACCGGAGCGCAACTGCCGTACGGCGGGCATTGTTGGCCCGGTGGTCGGCGTCATGGGTGCCATGCAGGCGCTGGAAGCCATCAAATTGTTAAGCGGCATCAGCACCACCAGCGGCGAGTTACGGCTATTTGATGCCCGTACCAATCTCTGGCGCACGCTGGCGCTGCATCGCGCCCAGGGATGCCCGGTATGCGGAGGGCGGCATGCAAATACGCTTCAATGATGAGCCGATGCAGTGCGCGTCCGGGCTTTCCGTTGCTGCGCTATTGCAGCACATCAATCAGCTAAAACCCGGTGCCGCGCTGGCGGTGAATCAACAGATCCTGCCGCGCGAGCGTTGGGACGATCATATTGTGCAGGACGGTGACGAGATCCTGCTTTTTCAGGTTATCGCAGGAGGTTGAGATGTTACGTATTGCAGATAAAACGTTTACCTCGCGGCTGTTTACCGGTACCGGTAAATTTTCCGCGCCACAACTGATGATCGACGCGATCCGCGCTTCCGGCAGCGAGTTGGTCACGCTGGCCATGAAGCGCGTGGATCTACGCAAACAAAGCGATGGCATCCTGCAACCGCTGCGCGATGCAGGCGTCACGCTGCTGCCGAACACATCCGGGGCGAAGAATGCTGAGGATGCGATTTTTGCCGCGCAGCTGGCGCGTGAAGCGTTGGGAACGAACTGGTTAAAGCTGGAAATCCACCCGGATGCCCGCTGGCTGTTGCCGGATCCGATCGAAACCCTGCGCGCGGCAGAAAAATTGGTGCAGCAGGGTTTTGTGGTACTGCCCTACTGCGGCGCCGATCCAGTGCTGTGCAAACGGCTGGAAGAGGTCGGCTGCGCGGCAGTCATGCCGCTGGGTGCGCCGATTGGTTCAAACCAGGGGCTGGAAACCCGCGCCATGCTGGAGATTATCATTGAGCAGGCGAATGTCCCGGTGGTGGTTGACGCCGGTATTGGTACGCCCAGCCATGCGACACAGGCGCTGGAGATGGGCGCAGATGCCGTGCTGGTGAATACCGCCATTGCCGTCGCCGACGATCCGGTCGCCATGGCGCGCGCTTTTCGTCTGGCGGTAGAAGCCGGCACGCTGGCGCGTCAGGCCGTACCGGGTGCGCGCCAGCGTTTCGCGGCGGCTACCAGCCCGCTGACCGGTTTTCTGGAGGCCACCTTATGAACACCTTTAGCGATTACTGGCGGCAACTCGACTGGGACGATATTGCTCTGCGCATTCACAGTAAAACCGCAGCCGATGTTGAACGTGCGCTGAACGCCCGGCAACCGACGCGCGACGACATGATGGCGCTGCTCTCCCCTGCAGCCAGCGGTTTTCTTGAAGCCATGGCGCAGCGTGCGCAGCGGCTGACTCGCCAGCGGTTTGGTAACACAGTCAGCTTTTATGTTCCGCTGTATTTGTCGAACCTCTGCGCTAATGACTGTACTTACTGCGGCTTTTCGATGAGTAACCATCTGAAGCGCAAAACGCTGGATGAACAGGAGATTGCGCGTGAATGTGCCGCCTTGCGCGATCTGGGCTTTGAGCATCTGTTGCTGGTAACCGGCGAGCATCAGGGCAAAGTGGGAATGGACTATTTTCGTCGCCATTTACCCGACATTCGCCGCCAGTTCGCCTCACTACAGATGGAAGTACAGCCGCTCTCAGAAGAAGAGTACGCCGAGCTGAAAACCCTTGGGCTGGATGGCGTAATGGTCTATCAGGAGACATATCACGAAGCCCAATATGCGCGTCACCACCTGCGGGGCAAGAAGCAGGATTTCTTCTGGCGTCTGGAAACGCCGGACAGGCTTGGCCGCGCCGGGATCGACAAAATCGGCCTCGGCGCGCTGATGGGGCTTTCCGACAACTGGCGCGTGGATTGTTATATGGTGGCGGAGCACCTGCTATGGCTGCAACAGCACTACTGGCAAAGCCGCTTTTCCGTCTCTTTCCCGCGCCTGCGCCCCTGTGCTGGCGGTATTGAACCCGCGTCGCTGATGGATGAGCGCCAACTGGTGCAAACCATTTGCGCTTTTCGTCTGCTGGCGCCGGATGTGGAGCTGTCGCTCTCGACGCGCGAATCGCCGCACTTCCGCGATCACGTGATCCCACTGGCCATCAACAATGTCAGTGCGTTCTCTAAAACGCAGCCTGGAGGCTATGCCGATGACCATCCGGAACTGGAGCAGTTTTCCCCGCACGACGGACGACGCCCGCAAGAAGTTGCCGACGCATTAGTCGCAAGCGGGTTGCAACCCGTATGGAAAGACTGGGATAGCTGGCTGGGACGTTCGCCGCAAAAAAACAGCAATACGCTGATAACGGGTTAACACCTTGCGGCGCACCGCGTAAAAACAGGATCGGGCTGTCGCACACAGGCAGCCGATCCTGCATGGTGTTTGTGTCAGCTTCACTGTCTGACCGGAGCGATCGCTTTACTCTCCCCTCATATCGCTCCGTTTTCCCTCCAACGGAATAAAAAACTATGCCTATTGATATAAATCACCCATCACATCTATAGAGAACGATACTTAGCCATAGCAACATCTGCTAGAGATATAATTTGCCACACAACGGACTGATAACACACCGTTCGGCTGCCAGCATCTTTCTTCCAGCCCCCTATACTTTATCTGCCACTCATATGATGAATGCTCAAGGATATGAAAATTCATAATCGACAACTCTCTTTCACCGCCCCCATTCTGGTGAGCTTTATCGGGATCTTCGCGGGATTTGTGATGATCGCTATCCTGGTTATCTTCAGCCAGCGCAAAGAGATGCTGGAACAATATCAGGACATTAACCGTAACTTCACCCATAACCTGGCCGTGAACCATGCCCAGTCGATCCTGCGGGAAAATGACTACATCCTTAGTCGCGCCGCGCTATTTTTAGCGCAAGGCAACAATTTAGATGAAACCGTCAACGGCGATCGCGAGCAGGGTCTGCAATTAATGATGAAGCTGTTGGCGCTGATGCCGACGGTTTCTTCTATTTCACTTGCAGACTCGCAGGGAAGGTATCTGCGCGCTCCGCAGGTGATAGCGGGCAGCGTAAGCGATAGTTTCGATGCCAGCACACGCCCGTGGTTTATGCATCAGGCCGAGTCGAGCATGTTTAACCACTACACCGACACGTATACGGATTACTTTACTCATAACCCGACGGTGAGCCTCTATAAGCCGGTGATCTCCCTCGATGGCAAGCTGAAGGGAACGCTGGCATTCCATCTCGATCTGGTTTCGATGAGTTTCACACTGCGTACGATGCAGGCGCCGATGCAGGGGGAATTTTTCGTGGTCGATCGTGAAGGCAAAGCGATGCTGCATCCGGATACCAGTTCGCTGTTTAAAGCATTTATCAGCCCGTTACTGCTGGCGGCAATGACCGGCGGTGAAGGCTCTGTTTATGATGAAAAAAACGCGACCTGGTATTACTACTATGCGTTTACCAACCCGGACTGGCTTGCCATCTACAAGGTTCAAAACAGCACGCTGAATAACCTTACCCGCCACGCGACCATGATCGTCGGCTGGGGCTTTGGTACGGCAGCCGTCGTGATTATTCTGTTCGGGCTTTACCTTCGTCATGCCTCAAGGACCGTGCTGATCAATATCATCAATGCCATCAACACGGGCGATGTAAAACGGGCACCGAAGCTGGAAGCCATGCTGAGCAAAGCGATCAAAAGCAACAAAGAGCGTGAACAATCATGGGTGCGCCAGGCCACTATTGATGCGTTGACTAACTGCAAAAACCGGCGCGCTTTCGATGCTGATATTGCCGCCCTGATGAACGATCATCAACCCTTCGCACTGGCGCTGGTGGATATCGATAACTTCAAATCCATCAATGATACATGGGGTCATTTAAGCGGTGATATTGTCCTGCGCAATGTCGCGCGTGAAGGGCTGAAAGTGATGCAGCCGCATGGCATTTCGCTTTATCGCTACGGCGGAGAAGAGTTTGCAGTGATTTTCCCTGAGACGCATATTGAAAATTCACAGGCTTATCTCGAAGAGTGGCGAAGCAATGTGGCAAATCGTGGCTGGCGTGAAGACGGCCTGGTTGTGACCTTCAGCGCCGGGCTGGGCGAGTGGCATATGGAATCGCTGGAACAACTCGTCACCGGCGTCGATGAAGCGTTGTATCAAGCCAAGCAGCAGGGTAAGAACCAGATTCTACTGGCGAATGCGAATTAGTGCGCGCACCGTTGCACCAGTTGTAACCGGTTTCAGGTGAAGCAGGGTTTCTTTGTGATGCCATACACACAATCACGGTAAAGCGGTTGTTGATCTCAACTGCGCTGGATAATTATCAACTATCCCATCAACACGAGGCTGACTATGAAAAACATCGTTTTATGTTGTGCTGCGGGTATGTCCACCAGCATGCTGGTGCAGCGGATGAAAGATGCAGCGCAGAAGAAAGGGGTCGAAGTTTCTATCAAAGCGGTTCCCGTTGCGGAATTTAAGGACGAGATTGCAACGGCGGATATTGTGTTGCTGGGGCCACAAGTGAAATACGAGCAGGCAAAATTGCAGGCACAGGCGGAGCCGTTGGGGAAAAAGGTCGCGGTTATCGACATGATGGATTACGGCATGATGAAAGGCGATGTCGTACTTGAAAAAGCCCTTAAGCTTCTGGAGTGAGCGCATGGAAGATTTAGAAACCATCATTATGGAACTGCTGGTTAACGCGGGCGCCGCGCGCAGCCAGGCGTTGACTGCGCTGCAACAGGCACGTAAAGGCGATTTTGACGCGGCGGAACAGGCGATGGAAGAGTCACGGGAATTCGTTAAAGCCGCGCATAAAATTCAGACCCAGTTGATTGGGCTGGATGAAGGGACAGGCAAACTGCCGGTCAATCTGATTACCGTCCATTCGCAGGATCATCTGATGAACGCGATGGTGATTCAGGATCTGGCGGGTGACATGATTGAGCTGTATCGTCGTCTGCCGCTGCGTAATTGACGCAACAAACACCGCAAACAGGCCTGTATCGCAGGCATAAAAAAACCCGCCGAAGCGGGTTTTTTATTAGGCGTAACGATTACTCGTTGTCGGAACCACCCAGACCTGCGTTCAGCAGTTCTGCCAGGCTCGCAGTCGCATCTTCCGCAGTGACCTGCGGTGCTGCCGGCAGTTCGCCAGCGGCGCGACGGCGCATACGATCCTGGTGGTACGCATAACCGGTACCGGCCGGGATCAGACGACCCACGATGACGTTCTCTTTCAGACCGCGCAGTTCGTCGCGTTTGCCCGCAACGGCTGCTTCGGTAAGCACACGAGTCGTCTCCTGGAACGATGCCGCGGAGATGAAGGACTCGGTTGCCAGAGACGCTTTGGTGATACCCAGCAGATCGCGTGCATAGGTTGCACCGATTTTGCCGCTCGCTTCCAGGTCGCGGTTGGCGATCTTAACGCGAGAGTATTCCACCTGCTCACCTTCCAGGAAGTCGGAGCTTCCTGCGTTAACGATGGTGGCTTTACGCAGCATCTGACGAACGATAACTTCGATGTGCTTATCGTTGATCTTAACGCCTTGCAGACGGTAAACGTCCTGGACTTCGTTGGTGATGTAACGCGTTACCGCGTGTACGCCACGAAGACGCAGAATGTCGTGCGGAGCTTCCGGACCGTCGGAAACCACGTCACCACGTTCTACACGCTCACCTTCAAACACGTTGAGCTGACGCCATTTCGGAATCATCTCTTCGTACGGATCGCTACCGTCAACCGGCGTGATCACCAGACGGCGTTTCCCTTTGGTTTCTTTACCGAAGGAAATGATACCGCTGATTTCAGCCAGGATTGCCGGCTCTTTCGGACGACGTGCTTCGAACAGATCCGCAACGCGCGGCAGACCACCGGTAATATCCTTGGTACCGCCGGATTCCTGCGGAATACGCGCCAGGGTGTCACCAGAGCTGATCTGAACGCCATCTTCCAACTGAACAATCGCTTTACCCGGCAGGAAGTACTGTGCAGGCATATCGGTGCCTGGGATCAGTACGTCGTTACCATTGGCGTCAACAATTTTCAGGGCCGGACGCAGGTCTTTACCACCGGTAGTACGTTCTGCAGAATCCAGAACCACCAGCGAAGACAGACCGGTCAGTTCGTCGGTCTGACGGGTAATCGTCTGACCATCGATCATGTCGGTGAAGCGAATAAAACCGCTCACTTCGGTGATAACCGGCATGGTGTGCGGATCCCAGTTTGCAACGGTTTCACCGCCAGCAACCTGCTCGCCATCACCCTTCGCCATTACCGCACCGTAAGGCACTTTATAGCTTTCTTTGGTACGACCGAATTCGTCGATCAATTTCAGCTCAGTGTTACGGGAGGTGACAACCAGTTTGCCGCTGGAGTTAACAACCGACTTCGCGTTGCTCAGACGGATGCTACCTTTGTTTTTCACCTGAATGCTGGATTCAGCAGCCGCACGAGATGCCGCACCACCGATGTGGAACGTACGCATCGTAAGCTGTGTACCCGGCTCACCGATAGACTGTGCCGCGATAACGCCGATGGCTTCACCTTTGTTGATGATGTGGCCACGCGCCAGGTCACGACCATAGCAGTGGGCACACACACCAAAGTCGGTGTCACAGGATACAACGGAACGCACTTTGACGGAGTCAACAGAGTTCGCTTCCAGCAGGTCACACCACTGTTCGTGCAGCAGCGTGTTGCGCGGAACCAGAATATCTGCGGTACCCGGCTTCAGGATGTCTTCCGCAGTCACACGACCCAGAACGCGATCGCGCAGCGGCTCTTTCACGTCGCCACCTTCGATAACCGGCGTCATGGTGATCCCTTCGAGGGTGCCACAATCGTCTTCGGTGACCACCAGATCCTGCGCTACGTCTACGAGACGACGAGTCAGGTAACCGGAGTTCGCTGTTTTCAGTGCGGTATCCGCCAGACCTTTACGCGCACCGTGCGTGGAGATGAAGTACTGGAGTACGTTCAGACCTTCACGGAAGTTCGCGGTGATCGGCGTTTCGATGATGGAGCCATCCGGCTTCGCCATCAGACCACGCATACCAGCAAGCTGACGAATCTGGGCTGCAGAACCACGCGCACCGGAGTCGGCCATCATGTAGATGCTGTTAAAGGAAACCTGCTGCTCTTCCTGGCCGTCACGGTTAATCACGGTTTCAGTTTGCAGGTTGTCCATCATCGCTTTGGATACGCGATCGTTCGCCGCAGCCCAAATATCGATAACTTTGTTGTAGCGTTCGCCAGCGGTTACCAGACCAGACTGGAACTGCTCCTGAATCTCAGCAACTTCGGCTTCCGCTTCGCTGATGATCTCGTGTTTTTTCTCCGGGATGACCATGTCATCGATACCAACGGATGCACCTGAACGCGCTGCATAAGCAAAGCCGGTGTACATCGTCTGGTCCGCAAAAATAACGGTCGGTTTCAGGCCCAGAATGCGGTAACAGGTGTTCAGCATTTTGGAGATCGCTTTCTTGCCCAGCGCCTGGTTGACGATGGTGAAAGGCAGACCTTTCGGTACGATCATCCACAGAATGGCGCGACCAACGGTCGTGTCTTTCAGGCTGGTTTTCGCAACGAATTCGCCGTTAGCATCTTTTTCATATTCGGTGATACGCACTTTAACGCGCGCATGCAGAGAGGCCAGGCCAGCGCGGTAAATACGCTCAGCTTCTTTCGGGCCAGTCAGCACCATGCCTTCGCCTTTGGCGTTAACACAGTCACGGGTCATGTAGTACAGACCCAGTACAACGTCCTGAGACGGAACGATGATAGGTTCGCCGTTCGCCGGAGACAGAATGTTGTTGGTAGACATCATCAGCGCACGCGCTTCCAACTGGGCTTCCAGCGTCAGCGGTACGTGAACAGCCATCTGGTCACCATCGAAGTCGGCGTTGTATGCCGCACAAACCAGCGGGTGCAGCTGGATAGCTTTACCTTCGATCAGTACCGGTTCAAACGCCTGGATACCCAGACGGTGCAGAGTTGGTGCACGGTTCAGCAGTACCGGGTGTTCGCGGATAACTTCGTCCAGGATATCCCAAACGACAGCTTCTTCGCGCTCAACCATTTTCTTCGCGGCTTTGATGGTGGTGGCGAGGCCACGCAGTTCCAGCTTGCCGTAGATGAACGGTTTGAACAGTTCCAGCGCCATTTTCTTCGGCAGGCCGCACTGATGCAGACGCAGGTATGGACCTACGGTGATTACAGAACGACCGGAGTAGTCAACACGTTTACCGAGCAGGTTCTGACGGAAACGACCCTGTTTACCTTTGATCATATCGGCCAAAGATTTCAGCGGACGTTTGTTGGAACCGGTGATCGCACGACCGCGACGGCCGTTATCCAGCAGGGCATCAACCGCTTCCTGCAGCATACGTTTTTCGTTGCGTACGATGATATCCGGCGCCGCCAGATCCAGCAGACGTTTCAGACGGTTGTTACGGTTGATCACGCGACGGTACAGATCGTTCAGATCCGACGTAGCGAAACGACCACCATCCAGCGGAACCAGCGGACGCAGGTCCGGCGGCAGTACTGGCAGAACGGTCAGAATCATCCATTCCGGTTTGTTACCAGACTGTACGAAGGCTTCCAGCAGTTTGATACGCTTGGTCAGCTTCTTACGTTTGGTTTCGGAGTTAGTTTCGTTCAGCTCTTCGCGCAGCTGTTCGCACTCTTGCTCCAGATCCATGCTTTTCAGCAGGGCCTGAATAGCTTCGGCGCCCATTTTCGCGTCGAATTCGTCACCGAACTCTTCCAGCGCGTCCAGGTACTGTTCTTCGGTCAGGATCTGGTTGCGTTCCAGATTGGTCATACCGCCTTCGATAACCACATAGGATTCGAAGTACAGAACACGTTCGATATCGCGCAGCGGCATATCCAGCAGCAGGCCGATACGGGACGGCAGGGATTTCAGGAACCAGATGTGCGCGGTCGGAGACGCCAGCTCGATGTGGCCCATACGCTCACGGCGTACTTTAGTCTGGGTCACTTCAACGCCGCACTTCTCACAGATCACACCACGGTGTTTCAGGCGCTTGTACTTACCGCACAGGCACTCGTAGTCTTTTACCGGCCCAAAGATACGGGCGCAGAAAAGACCGTCACGCTCAGGCTTGAACGTACGGTAGTTAATGGTTTCCGGCTTTTTCACTTCACCGAAAGACCAGGAACGGATCATGTCTGGCGAAGCCAGAGCAATTTTGATCGCATCAAACTCTTCGGTTTTAGTTTGCGCTTTCAGAAACTTTAATAAGTCTTTCACGGATTGGCTCCCGTCGGAGTTAGCACATTCCGCTGCCGGGCATTACCCCGACAGCGGTGACCTGTTTGAGCGAGAATTACTCGTCTTCCAGTTCGATGTTGATACCCAGAGAACGGATCTCTTTCAACAGTACGTTGAAGGATTCCGGCATACCTGGTTCCATCTGATGGTTGCCGTCCACGATGTTTTTATACATCTTGGTTCGACCGTTCACGTCATCAGACTTAACGGTAAGCATTTCTTGCAGGGTGTAGGCGGCACCATATGCTTCCAGTGCCCATACTTCCATCTCACCGAAGCGCTGACCACCGAACTGTGCCTTACCACCCAGCGGCTGCTGAGTAACCAGGCTGTAAGAACCGGTGGAACGCGCATGCATCTTGTCATCAACCAGGTGGTTCAGTTTCAGCATGTACATGTAGCCAACGGTAACCTGGCGCTCGAATTGCTCACCGGTACGACCGTCGAACAGAGTGATCTGACCGGAAGTCGGCAGGCCACCCAGCTGTAACAGTTCCTTGATTTCGGACTCTTTCGCACCGTCGAATACCGGCGTTGCGATCGGCATGCCTTTGCGCAGGTTTTCAGCCAGACGCAGAACTTCTTCATCACTGAAGGTATTCAGGTCAACTTTCTGACGAACATCAGCGCCCAGATCGTATGCACGCTGGATGAATTCGCGCAATTTCGCGACTTCCTGCTGCTGTTTCAGCATGGCGTTAATCTTGTCGCCGATACCTTTCGCAGCCATCCCCAGGTGGGTTTCGAGGATCTGACCGATGTTCATACGAGACGGTACGCCCAGCGGGTTCAGTACGATGTCTACCGGCGTGCCGTTTTCATCGTAAGGCATATCTTCGATCGGGTTGATCTTAGAAATAACACCTTTGTTACCGTGACGACCTGCCATCTTATCACCAGGCTGGATCTGACGTTTAACAGCCAGATAAACCTTAACAATCTTCAGCACGCCCGGTGCCAGATCGTCGCCCTGAGTGATTTTGCGGCGTTTCGCTTCGAGTTTTTTCTCGAACTCGTGTTTCAGTTCGTCGTACTGCTCAGCCAGTTGCTCCAGCTGATTTTGTTTCGCTTCGTCGGTCAGACCGAGTTCCAGCCAGCGGTCGCGCGGCAGTTTGTCGAGCTTCTCAGCTTCAACGCCGCCGGAAACCAGCACTGTATGGATACGGCTAAACAGGCCAGCTTCGAGGATTTGCAGTTCTTCAGACAGATCTTTCTTCGCCTGCTTCAGCTGCATTTCTTCGATTTCCAGCGCACGTTTGTCTTTTTCCACGCCATCGCGGGTAAAGACCTGAACGTCGATAACAGTACCGGAAACACCGTTCGGCACGCGCAGAGAAGAGTCTTTAACGTCAGACGCTTTCTCACCGAAGATCGCGCGCAGCAGTTTCTCTTCTGGCGTCAGCTGAGTTTCGCCTTTCGGCGTTACTTTACCCACCAGAATGTCGCCGCCGGTCACTTCCGCACCAATGTAAACGATACCGGATTCATCCAGTTTGGAGAGCGCAGCTTCACCCACGTTCGGGATGTCAGCGGTGATCTCTTCCGGCCCCAGCTTGGTGTCACGGGACACGCACGCCAGTTCCTGAATGTGGATCGTTGTAAAGCGATCTTCCTGAACAACGCGTTCGGAGACGAGGATGGAGTCTTCGAAGTTGTAACCGTTCCACGGCATGAACGCTACGCGCATGTTCTGGCCGAGTGCCAGTTCACCGAGGTCGGTGGACGGGCCGTCTGCCAGCACGTCGCCGCGCTCAATTGGTTCACCCAGGTAAACACACGGCATCTGGTTGATGCAGGTGTTCTGGTTAGAACGGGTATATTTGGTCAGGTTATAGATGTCGATCCCTGCTTCGCCCGGGTACATCTCGTCTTCGTTAACTTTGATAACGATACGGGAAGCATCCACGTACTGAACGGTACCGCCACGTTTCGCCACTGCGGTTACACCGGAGTCAACGGCAACAGCACGTTCCATACCGGTACCAACCAGCGGCTTATCAGCGCGCAGAGTCGGAACCGCCTGACGTTGCATGTTCGCACCCATCAATGCACGGTTGGCGTCATCGTGTTCCAGGAATGGGATCAGGGACGCACCGACGGAAACCACCTGCTGGGTGGAAACGTCCATGTAGTCAACCTGGTCTGCGCTGAAGAGGCTGGATTCGCCTTTGCTGCGGCAGGTCACCAGATCGTCGACAAAACGACCTTCATCCGTCAGGTTGGTGTTCGCCTGAGCGATAACGTAGTTACCTTCTTCAATTGCAGAAAGGTAATGGATCTCGTCAGTTACCACGCCGTCAGTCACTTTACGGTACGGCGTTTCGAGGAAGCCGTATTCGTTAGTCTGTGCATACACGGACAGGGAGTTGATCAGACCGATGTTCGGACCTTCAGGCGTTTCGATAGGACATACGCGCCCGTAGTGGGTCGGGTGAACGTCTCGAACTTCGAAGCCTGCACGCTCACGGGTCAGACCGCCAGGGCCGAGTGCAGAAATACGACGTTTATGCGTAATCTCGGACAACGGGTTGTTCTGGTCCATAAACTGAGACAGCTGGCTGGAACCGAAGAACTCTTTCACGGCTGCGGAGATCGGCTTGGCGTTGATCATATCCTGTGGCATCAGGGTATCCAGATCGCCCAGAGACAGACGCTCTTTCACCGCACGCTCTACACGCACCAGGCCAACGCGGAACTGGTTTTCCGCCATTTCGCCAACGGAACGGATACGACGGTTGCCGAGGTGGTCGATATCATCCACTTCACCAATACCGTTACGGATACCGATGAGCTTTTTCATCACTTCGATGATGTCTTCTTTGCTCAGGATACCGGAACCTTCGATGGTGTCGCGCAGCAGAGAACGGTTGAACTTCATACGACCAACCGCAGACAGATCGTAGCGGTCTTCAGAGAAGAACAGGTTCTCGAACAGGCTTTCAGCCGCTTCACGAGTCGGCGGTTCGCCCGGGCGCATCATACGGTAGATCTCTACCAGCGCGCTCAGTCGATCGTTGGTCGGGTCGACGCGTACAGTCTCAGAGATGTACGGACCGTGGTCCAGATCGTTGGTGAACAGCGTTTCGATACGTTTGTGGCCAGCCTGGCTCAGCTTCGCCAGCAGATCGAGCGACAGTTCCATGTTCGCCGGGCAGATCAGTTCGCCAGTGGATTCGTCGACATAGTCTTTAGACGCCACTTTACCCGCGATGTACTCAACCGGAACTTCGATATGTTGAATCTCGTCTTTTTCCAGCTGACGGATATGGCGCGCGGTAATACGGCGGCCTTTCTCAACATACATTTTGCCGTTCGCTTCGATGTCGAAGGACGCGGTTTCGCCGCGCAGACGTTCCGGCACCAGTTCCATTTGCAGTTTGTTGTCGCGAATCTCAAAGACCACTTTTTCAAAGAACAGGTCAAGGATCTGCTCAGTGGTGTAGTTCAGCGCGCGCAGGATAATGGTAGCCGGCAGCTTACGACGACGGTCGATACGAACGAACAGGTTATCTTTCGGATCGAACTCAAAGTCCAGCCAGGACCCACGGTAAGGAATAATACGTGCGTTATAAAGCACCTTACCAGATGAGTGAGTTTTACCCTTATCGCTGTCAAAGAAGACGCCTGGGCTACGGTGGAGCTGAGAAACGATAACACGCTCAGTACCGTTGATAACAAAGGTACCGTTGTCGGTCATGAGCGGAATTTCGCCCATGTAGACTTCTTGTTCTTTAATATCTTTAACAGTGCCTTCCGGCGCTTCGCGCTCGTAGATCACCAGACGCAGTTTTACGCGCAGCGGAGCGGAGTAAGTTACGCCACGGATCTGACACTCTTTAACATCAAAAACAGGTTCGCCAAGACGGTAGCTGACGTATTGCAGTTCCGAATTGCCGCTGTAGCTCTTAATCGGGAACACGGAGCGGAATGCCGCTTCCAGACCGTACTGCCCTTCAGGATCTTGCTCGATAAACTTCTGGAACGAGTCAAGCTGGATAGAAAGGAGATATGGAACATCCAGAACTTGTGGACGTTTACCAAAATCCTTACGAATACGTTTTTTCTCGGTATAGGAGTAAACCATAGGGTTCCTCAGCTCGCTGACAAGTCGACCCACTCTGCCCGTCGAAAGGACAGTTTATGCAACACTATTTTTTTGACCGGAAAGTGGAGCACTTTCCGCAATGCTTGTTGCTATCACGCTTAAATCATTTCATTGCGGTTTACACAGAAGCGAGCTCCTGTCGCAGTATATTAAGTCGTCGATAGAAACAAGCATTGTAAAGGCTACTGGTAGTTAAACAGTGTGAAACGCTACCGGCACCTTCTACAGCGCAAAAAGGCTGGTGACCAAAAAGTCACCAGCCATCAGCCTGATTACTCAGGCTGCAACCGGAAGGGTTGGCTTATTTAACTTCAACTTCAGCGCCAGCTTCTTCCAGAGATTTTTTCAGAGCTTCAGCGTCATCTTTGCTCACGCCTTCTTTCAGAGCGGCCGGAGCAGATTCTACCAGGTCTTTAGCTTCTTTCAGACCCAGGCCAGTTGCGCCACGTACTGCTTTGATAACAGCAACTTTGTTAGCGCCAGCGGCTTTCAGAATAACGTCGAATTCAGTTTTCTCTTCAGCAGCTTCAGCAGCCGGGCCAGCAGCAACAGCTACAGCAGCAGCAGCAGAAACACCGAATTTTTCTTCCATTGCAGAAATCAGTTCTACAACGTCCATTACGGACATAGCGGAAACTGCTTCAATGATTTGATCTTTAGTGATAGACATTTAAATTGTTCCTGAATATCAGAATAAGTTTATACGTAAGCAAATGCTTTATAAAGAAAACTGCGATTAAGCAGCTTCTTTCGCATCGCGTACAGCAGCCAGAGTACGAACCAGTTTGCCAGCAGAGGCTTCTTTCATGGTTGCCATCAGGCGTGCAATTGCTTCTTCGTAGGTCGGCAGGGTTGCCAGGCGATCGATCTGGGACGCCGGGATCAACTCACCTTCAAAGGCAGCGGCTTTGACCTCAAATTTTGCATTCGCTTTCGCGAACTCTTTGAACAGACGAGCAGCAGCGCCCGGGTGTTCCATAGAGTATGCAATCAGGGTCGGACCAACAAACGCGTCTTTCAGGCACTCAAAAGAAGTACCTTCAACAGCACGGCGCAGCAGGGTGTTACGAACAACACGCATGTAAACGCCAGCTTCGCGACCCGCTTTACGCAGTTCGGTCATTTTATCTACGGTCACGCCACGGGAATCCGCAACAACCGCAGACAGCGCGCCTTTGGCTACTTCGCTGACTTCAGCAACAATCGCTTGTTTGTCTTGAAGATTTAAAGCCA
This sequence comes from Kosakonia sp. MUSA4, assembly GCF_013085925.1. NCBI lineage: Bacteria > Pseudomonadati > Pseudomonadota > Gammaproteobacteria > Enterobacterales > Enterobacteriaceae > Kosakonia > Kosakonia sp. MUSA4. The sequence continues at coordinate 5,698,977 of NZ_CP025697.1, read as the reverse complement.
TTAGCTTTGCTCCTGGATGTTTGCCAGGGCTCATGCCCTGGAACTCACTTCACTCTTCTCAAAGAAAAGAGCGTCTTAATACGGTGAGCAGAAACAAGCCAAAGAGTACTTTAAAAATAATCTTTAGGTTCTGTCACCGTCTACGCAGGGAATTAAGCTTCTTACGAAACACCTGCGGTCTTCGACGGAGGCTTGGATAGGCCAGGCTCCAACGAACAAATCTTTTCTTGCTAACTTACGCTAGCAAATCGTGGGGGTAAGATTGTAGACAAATTCACCACCCACGTAAAGGCGAATCTTAGTTCGCTACTGCGCTCAGACCAGCCTGGTCTACCGCAACACCAGCACCCATGGTAGTGGAGATGCTAATTTTCTTGATGTACACGCCTTTCGCCTGAGTCGGTTTTGCTTTTTTCAGCGCAACCAGCAGAGCTTCCAGGTTTTCTTTCAGTTTGTCAGCGTCAAAGTTCACTTTACCGATGGTGGTGTGGATGATGCCGTTTTTGTCGTTACGGTAACGAATCTGACCGGCTTTAGCGTTTTTAACTGCTTCAGCAACGTTCGGAGTTACAGTACCAACTTTCGGGTTTGGCATCAGGCCACGCGGACCCAGAACCTGGCCCAGCTGGCCAACAACGCGCATTGCATCCGGAGAAGCAATAACAACGTCAAAGTTCATTTCGCCTTTTTTGATCTGATCAGCCAGATCTTCCATACCTACCAGCTCTGCGCCAGCTGCTTTAGCAGCTTCAGCGTTCGGGCCCTGGGTAAATACGGCAACGCGAACTGAACGGCCAGTACCGTGCGGCAGTACAGTTGCACCACGTACGTTCTGGTCAGATTTACGCGCGTCGATGCCGAGGTTAACGGCAACGTCTACGCTTTCTACGAATTTAGCAGTGGCCAGCTCTTTCAGCAGAGCAATGGCTTCGTTGATGTCGTACTGTTTGGTCGCATCAACTTTGTCACGGATCACGCGCATGCGCTTGGTCAGTTTAGCCATTTCTTAATCCTCCACTACCAGGCCCATGGAACGTGCAGTACCTTCGATTGAGCGAGTCATCGCTTCAATGTCAGCACCGGTCATGTCCGCGGCTTTAGTCTGAGCGATTTCCTGCAACTGAGCGCGGGAGATTTTGCCCACTTTGTCTTTGTTCGGCTTGCCGGAACCAGACTTGATACCAGCCGCTTTCTTCAGCAGAACTGCTGCCGGAGGCGTTTTGGTAACGAAAGTGAAGGAACGGTCAGCATAAACGGTAATAACTACCGGAATTGGCAGACCTTTTTCCAGGGATTCTGTTTTGGCGTTGAACGCTTTACAGAATTCCATGATGTTAACACCCTGCTGACCCAGAGCCGGACCGACTGGCGGGCTCGGGTTTGCCATGCCAGCTGCTACCTGCAGCTTGACGTAGGCCTGGACTTTCTTAGCCATTGAAATTTCCTCGTTTGGGTATAGCGCCCCGAAAGGCTCCCCGTGTTAAAGATGTTTTACGTGCATATCGCCCGTAAAAACAAAAGGCGCGAAATTGTATGTCAATTTCACGCCTTGTGCAACGTTTGATCGCCGAAGAATTAAGCTTTTTCTACCTGGCTGAAATCCAGTTCTACCGGAGTCGCACGACCAAAGATAGAAACGGAAACTTTCAGACGGGACTTCTCATAGTCCACTTCTTCAACCACGCCGTTAAAGTCAGCGAACGGACCGTCGCTAACGCGGACCATTTCACCCGGCTCAAACAACGTTTTCGGACGCGGCTTATCACCCACCTGCTGAAGGCGGTTCATAATCGCATCGACTTCTTTATCGCTAATCGGCGCGGGACGATCGGACGTACCACCGATGAAGCCCATAACGCGCGGAACGCTGCGTACCAGGTGCCAACTGGCATCATTCATTACCATCTGGACAAGCACGTAGCCCGGGAAGAATTTACGTTCGCTTTTGCGACGCTGGCCGCCACGGATTTCAACCACTTCTTCGGTTGGAACCATAACTTCGCCAAACAACTCTTCCATGTTGTGTAATTTGATATGCTCACGCAGCGATGTTGCTACGCGGCCTTCAAAACCGGAAAACGCCTGAACGACGTACCAGCGCTTTTTAGGAGCTTCAGACATCTCAGAACCTCAGGCCAGTGATAAAGGAAACCAGGCGAACCAGAATACCATCCAGTCCCCACAGGATCAGTGACATGACTGCGGTTACCGCAGCCACGATCAATGTGGTGTGCAACGTTTCCTGACGAGTAGGCCAAATCACTTTACGTACTTCGGTTCTCGCTTCACGGGCAAATGCAACGGTCGCTTTACCCTTCGTCGTCAACAGCGCGACACCACCTGCTGCAGCAATCAAAATAACAACTGCCAGCGCGCGGAGTGGCAGCATCATGTCACGATAAAGATAGTTGCCAACGATAGCCACGAGCAGCAGTACAGCAACAACAACCCACTTCATCGCTTCCAGGCCGCGCCCGCTCCCTTGAGCTTCGGTATTCGCACTCATAAACCAACCTGTCACAAGAATTCAGACAAACATTTTTGCCCCGCATAAGCGAGGCAACCAAACCGAAATGCTCTGGCGAGATTCGGACTAACGCCCTCAACAGAGCCTGTCTCAGCAATGATTATGACAAAAAAAATCACTGATGAGCCAGGTTCTGGTTCGAAAGCGTACAAAAAGGGCATCAAATGATGCCCTCTTCTTGCGCATTGCGTCAAATGTTATCAGCGATTAGCTGAGAACTTTTGCTACAACGCCCGCGCCAACGGTACGGCCGCCTTCACGGATTGCGAAACGCAGACCATCGTCCATCGCAATCGGGTGAATCAGGGTAACAACCATTTTGATGTTGTCGCCCGGCATTACCATCTCCACGCCTTCCGGCAGTTCGATGGTGCCTGTCACGTCAGTTGTACGGAAGTAGAACTGCGGACGGTAGCCTTTGAAGAACGGAGTGTGACGGCCGCCTTCATCTTTGGACAGGATATAAACTTCAGATTCGAATTTGGTGTGCGGCTTGATGGAACCCGGCTTAGCCAGTACCTGACCACGTTCGATTTCTTCACGTTTGATACCACGCAGCAGAACACCTACGTTCTCACCGGCACGGCCTTCGTCCAGCAGTTTGCGGAACATTTCAACGCCAGTACAGGTGGATTTCGCGGTGTCTTTGATGCCCACGATTTCAACTTCTTCACCCACTTTGATGATACCGCGCTCTACACGACCGGTAACAACAGTACCACGACCGGAGATGGAGAATACGTCTTCGATCGGCAGCAGGAACGGCTTGTCAATCGCACGCTCTGGTTCCGGAATGTAGGAATCCAGGTAGTCAGCCAGTTCGAGAATCTTCGCTTTCCACTCTGCTTCGCCTTCCAGCGCTTTCAGGGCAGAACCACGAACGATCGGCGTGTCGTCGCCCGGGAAACCGTACTGAGACAGCAGTTCACGAACTTCCATCTCTACCAGTTCCAGCAGCTCTTCGTCATCAACCATGTCACATTTGTTCAGGAACACGATGATGTACGGAACGCCTACCTGACGACCCAGCAGGATGTGCTCACGGGTCTGCGGCATCGGGCCGTCAGTCGCAGCAACAACCAGGATCGCGCCGTCCATCTGCGCAGCACCGGTGATCATGTTTTTAACATAATCGGCGTGCCCCGGGCAGTCTACGTGTGCGTAGTGACGGTTAGCAGTATCGTATTCAACGTGAGAAGTGTTGATGGTGATACCACGCGCTTTTTCTTCCGGCGCGTTATCGATCTGGTCGAATGCGCGAGCCTGACCACCGTGTGCTTCTGCCAGAACGGTAGAGATTGCAGCGGTCAGCGTTGTTTTACCATGGTCAACGTGGCCGATAGTACCGACGTTAACGTGCGGTTTTGTACGTTCATATTTTTCTTTAGACATCGATTGTCCCTCTAAGACACGGATAAATCGGTGATATCACCACATCAACCAGGCAACATGCCCGACTTGTTGAATGCTAAATAACAGAAGAAAAACCAGGGAGGAGAAATGAAGTGGTGCTGATACCCAGAGTCGAACTGGGGACCTCACCCTTACCAAGGGTGCGCTCTACCAACTGAGCCATATCAGCACATCGTGGAGCGGGCAGCGGGAATCGAACCCGCATCATCAGCTTGGAAGGCTGAGGTAATAGCCATTATACGATGCCCGCATCCTGAAACTCGGCTACCCAGTGCTTCTGTATTATCGGGAGAAGATTCTCTCCCTAAGAGCTGATTCACTACTGACACCAACTCTGGTTACGTTTTAACGTAACCGAAAATGGTGGTGGGGGAAGGATTCGAACCTTCGAAGTCTGTGACGGCAGATTTACAGTCTGCTCCCTTTGGCCGCTCGGGAACCCCACCGGACTTGATGGTGCCGACTACCGGAATCGAACTGGTGACCTACTGATTACAAGTCAGTTGCTCTACCTACTGAGCTAAGTCGGCATCAAGTAGCGCGCATTCTAGGGAGACAGAGGAGTTGATGCAACAAAAAAATTGCACAAAACGTTCTATCGCTCACATTTTGCACGACACCCTATATAAACGCTGTAATTTCATGCAATGAAGTATAAAAAAACAGCACCACGCTCCACGACTTTGCGCCAGTAAGTCTCCTTTAACCGCAACAACATCGGGCATCTCTTCGGTGCGACTGCGTTAACATGGTGCAAAAAACCGTCACCACAGTGAATATCTCTGAAGCCAGACACAGATTGTGTGTTGGATCACTAATTGCATTGCTTTAGCCACCAACCCAATGGAGGTTTCACGATGAAAATTGTCTTGTTAAACGCAGCTACTTTGCCGGTCTACTGTCCGGAACTCGCTGAACTACTGCTGGATGCAGTTCACAGTGGCGCCTCCATCGGGTATCAACGCGCAATTAGCCAGCAGGAAGCAGAAAACACCTTCTCACGGTTACGCAATGAGCTGGAAACAGGAGAGCGCCTGATCTGGATTGCACGCGATGAGCAGGGCATTGCCGGCAGCGTTAGTCTGCAGTTCCCCATGCAACCTGAAGCACTTAACAGGGCCAACATAAAATTGTTGCTGGTACACCGCCGTGTGCGGCGTAGCGGTATTGGGAAGAAGCTCCTGGCGGAGCTGGAGAAAACAGCCTGTATGCGCCAGCGCGGTCTGCTGTGGCTGGAAACACCGTCAGGTTCTGCTGCAGAAGCATTTTATCGTTCGCAGGGATATCGCTGCCTTGGGGAAATTCCCGATTATCTCTGTTCAGCGGATGGTTATTACCAACCGGCAGCCATTTACTTCAAACGTTTATTTGCGGTTAATCAGTTTGTTCGTTCTATTGCCAGTTGATGTGCAGAGCGTGATGCTTTCGAGGGAAAGCATCACGCAGACGCGATTTTTCATATTATTCCCTGTCATCTGGTGTTAACCTCCTGCCCATTGATCCCACTTATTTCAATAACGTCGAGCCATAGCATTACCTTAAGAGACTCTCTCTCACAACGTACCGGAAGCCTACGTGACGAGGGGTAATAGCGGGCAGATAAAGCTTATGAGTAAAAAAGAGCAAACGTTAATGACGCCTTACTTACAGTTTAATCGCAGCCAGTGGGCTGCTCTTCGTGATTCAGTTCCGATGACGCTTACCGAGGGCGAAATCGCACGATTAAAAGGCATTAATGAAGACCTTTCTTTGGAAGAAGTTGCAGAGATTTATCTCCCCCTTTCCCGTTTACTCAATTTCTATATCAGTTCGAACCTGCGCCGCCAGGCCGTACTTGAGCAATTCCTTGGGACGAACGGGCAACGCATTCCGTACATCATCAGCATTGCGGGCAGCGTGGCGGTAGGGAAAAGTACTACCGCCCGTGTGCTACAGGCATTATTGAGCCGCTGGCCAGAACATCGTCGTGTTGAACTAATTACAACGGATGGTTTTCTGCATCCCAATCAGGTGCTGAAAGATCGTGGGCTAATGAAGAAAAAAGGCTTCCCTCAATCTTATGATATGCATCGCCTGGTGCAGTTTGTTTCGGATATTAAATCCGGGGTGCCGAATGTCACAGCGCCGGTTTATTCGCATCTGATATATGACGTGATCCCGGATGGAGATAAAACAGTCGCTCAGCCTGATATTTTAATTCTCGAAGGGTTGAATGTATTACAGAGCGGTATGGATTATCCTCATGACCCGCATCACGTATTTGTCTCCGATTTTGTCGATTTTTCTATTTATGTTGATGCACCGGAAGATCTATTACAAACCTGGTATATCAACCGCTTCCTGAAGTTCCGCGAAGGCGCATTTACCAACCCTGATTCTTATTTCCACAATTATGCGAAATTATCCGAACAGGAAGCGATTGAGATCGCCTTGTCGCTGTGGAAAGAAATTAACGGGTTAAATCTTAAAGAAAATATTTTACCAACCCGCGAGCGGGCCAGCCTGATTATGACTAAAAGCGCTAACCATGCGGTTGAGCAGGTTCGTTTGCGTAAATAAATAAAGGGAGCGTCTCGCTCCCCTGTTTATTCTGCGCTGCGCAGTGAAATTTCTCCGCCGACCCAGGGTCTTATAACCCCATCCTGTTCAAGCAGTAGTGCTCCTTGCGCATCAATACCCCGGGAAATACCAACAATTTCTTTCTCACCGATAATCAGTTTTACCGGACGATTAATAAAGTTATCCAGTTTTTCCCAGCGGGAAAGGAACGGAGCAAGCCCTTCTTGTTCAAAGCATTTCAGTGCAGTGCGTAATTCCGTAACCAGACGTATGGCGAGCATGTTGCGATCGATGCGAACACCGGCTTCCTGCAGATTAATCCAGCTCTGGCTGATGTCTTCAGCCTGTGCTTTACGCATCATCAGATTAACTCCAGCGCCAATCACGATCTGCGCCGCATCGCCAGTTTTACCGGTTAATTCGACGAGGATACCAGCCAGTTTACGATCCTGAAGATAGAGATCATTCGGCCATTTAACCCGCACCTGATCGGCACCTAAATCGCGTAAAACTTCCGCCATTACAATACCTATCACCAGACTTAACCCAATTGCCGCTGCTGGCCCTTGCTCCAGACGCCAGTACATGGAGATATAGAGATTCGAACCGAACGGAGAGATCCATTTTCGGCCACGGCGACCACGGCCTGCCTGTTGATATTCCGCCACGCAGGCATCACCTGAATGCAGCTCATTAAGGCGATCCAGCAGATACTGATTTGTCGAATCAATCACCGGTAAAACGGTAATATTCCCCTGCGTGATACGTGAACGGATCAATGTTTCGTCCAGAAGCTGGATAGGTTCTGGTAAACTGTAACCTTTACCCGGAACGGTAAAGACTTCGATTCCCCAGTCACGAAGGGTCTGGACATGTTTATTGATTGCCGCGCGGCTCATTCCCAGGCGTTCACCCAGTTGCTCGCCGGAATGGAATTCGCCATTTGCCAGAATAGAGATCAGCGTTAACGGAACGGTATTATCCTTCATGCAATCGTCTCCACGGCATTCACCTCACCGGCACAACCGATAAAACGCACTTCCGGCTCGAGCCAGACATTAAACTTCTCGCCTACGCGCTGGCGCACGAGGTGGGCGAGTTGCACCACATCATCGCTTGTAGCCTGCCCGGTATTTATCAGTACCAGCGCTTGTAAATGATGGATCGCTGCACCGCCAACAGCGACGCCTTTTAGCTGACATTGATCGATCAGCCAGCCAGCCGCCAGCTTTACGGAACCGTCAGCCTGCGGATAGTGCGGAGCATCAGGAAAGGCGGAGAGTAAGATACCCGCCTGTTCTGCTGAGATCACTGGGTTTTTAAAGAAACTACCAGCATTCCCGTTAACTTTTGGGTCCGGTAATTTGGTGGTACGCATATGGCATACAGCGTCAAAAACATCTTTTGGTGTGACTGTTGCGGGATCAAGCCGGGTCAGGTCACCGTAGGTAAGTACCGGTTTCCAGTTTTTTGCCAGACGTAAACCGACCGCCGTAATGGCATAACGATTCTGGTACTCATGTTTAAAGATGCTGTCGCGATAGCCGAAACGACAGGCCTCTGCGGACAAGCGCTTAGATTCACCACTGCTGAGTTCTACACAGTCGACATAATTACAGACGCGCTGCAACTCGATTCCATATGCACCGATATTCTGAATCGGTGAACTCCCCGTACAACCCGGGATAAGTGCCAGATTCTCAAGGCCTGGCATTCCCTGTTCCAGAGTCAGTTGCACCAGGTGATGCCAATTTTCGCCCGCGCCGACGTGTAGATACCATGCATCGGCTTCTTCACGCACCTCAATACCCATAATACGGTTGATAATGACTGTTCCGGAAAAATCCTCCAGAAACAGTACGTTACTGCCTTCACCCAGAATCAGCACAGCCTGCTGGCTCTGTACCGCAGCCTGCCATGCACTGAGCAGTTGCTGCGACGTTTCGGCACAGACAATATGGTGGGCATTCCGATCAATACCAAAGGTATTCCATGGTTTAAGGGAGTGATTCATTAGCGATATCCTGATGCAAAAACACGGCTAAGTTTACCGTATCCAGGTGACGAGCGCTTGTGGTGTTTAAGGCAGGCATAAAGCAAAAAAGCCCCGTACCTGCGCACGGGGCTTCCCTGTCTGTTCCGCTTCAGCTTCTGGCTCAACGCAAAAAGGCCATCCTTACGGATGGCCTCTTCACCGATTTGATGCCTGGCAGTTCCCTACTCTCGCATGGGGAGACCCCACACTACCATCGGCGCTACGGCGTTTCACTTCTGAGTTCGGCATGGGGTCAGGTGGGACCACCGCGCTAGTGCCGCCAGGCAAATTCTGTTTACCGTCATGCCCTCAGGGCACACCGGTCTAATCTGTATCAGGCTGAATATCGTCTCTCACCGCCAAAACATCTTCGGCGTTGTAAGGTTAAGCCTCACGGTTCATTAGTACCGGTTAGCTCAACGCA
>NZ_CP025697.1:5602078-5689919 GCF_013085925.1 Kosakonia sp. MUSA4 | reverse complement strand
GCCAGCGTTCAATCTGAGCCATGATCAAACTCTTCAATTTAAAGTTTGATGCTCATCGAATTAAACTTCGTAATGAATTACGTGTTCACCCGTGAGACTTGGTATTCATTTTTCGTCCGAGGACGTTAAGAATCCATGTCACCTGAGTGCCCACACAGATTGTCTGATAAATTGTTAAAGAGCAGTGCCGCTGTGTTTTCGCTGCGGCGCGGGGTGTGCATATTACGCTTTCCCGCCGTGAAGTCAACTGATTACTTTCAGATTTCTTCACCTGACAGGCCGGTGTGTCTGCCGTTGTGCCGTGTCAGTGGAGGCGCATTATAGGGAGATAATTCTGGCTGACAAGCATAAAATTCAAAAAAATTATCGTTCGCTCATTTTTCAGGCACAGCGCCCGTTAAACGCCCGCTTTGCTGTTTAACTGAGCTATTTCGCGAGCAAAATTCGCCACCTGCTGCCAGTCGGTATAGACAACTTCTTTACGTCTATCCGTTTCGCCGCCCGTCATCTTCATAATCAGTTGGATCATCAGTCGGTCGTACCATCGATAGTGCGGGTAACGCAGCGCGCCAGCAAAAACAGCGCAGCGATCCGGTTGCCAGGGCGATGACAGCAAAAACTTACGCGTATAGCTATTAGTTTGCGGCGAGCTTTTCTCCGGTTTGCGCGCAACCAGGTTGACGGAAAAGAATGCTCCCGGCAGTTTATTAAGCTCAGGCAGATGCTTTTTCACAAAGCTGGCAAGCGCCGGATGAAAGTGTCCATAGCGAATTGACGCACCAATGACCACTCGCTCATATTTAGTCCAGTCAATTTCTTGCGTACGGTTCAGGTTAACCACATCCGCAAAGATGCCAAGATCGTTAAGCTCTGAAGCCAGATAAGAAGCAATCTCCCGCGTTTGCCCATCCCGGGTCGAGAAAAGAATTAATGTTTTCACGTCACACTCCATTATTCGCGCCAGAAGGTCGGGGTAAACAGTACCAGCAGCGTGAAGACCTCCAGGCGACCAAACAGCATATTCGCGATGAGCACCCACTTGGCGACCGGATTCATGCTGGCAAAATTATCCGCTACCACGCCCAGCCCCGGCCCGAGGTTATTGAGCGTCGCAACCACAGAGGCAAATGCTGAAAAGTCATCAACTCCCGTGGCGATGATCGCCAGCATACTGACGATAAAGACCAGCGCATACGCGGAGAAGAAGCCCCACACTGCTTCAAGAATGCGTTCCGGCAATGCACGATTCCCCAACTTAATGCTGTACACCGCATTCGGATGCACCAGTCTTTTCAGTTCGCGGTTGCCCTGTTTAAACAGCAGCAGGATGCGGATCACCTTCAGACCGCCGCCCGTCGAACCGGCGCAACCGCCGATAAAAGCGGAACAGAGCAACAATACCGGCAAGAAAAGCGGCCAGCGGGAGATACTGTCGGTCGTAAACCCGGCCGTGGTCGCCATTGAGACCACCTGGAAGAAAGCCTGGTTAATCGTCATCAACGCCGAGCTGTAGATATTATGGAACCACAGCACCACGGTGCAGATGACCACCAGCGTCAGTTGTACGCCGATAAACATTCTGAATTCCGGATCGCGCCAGTAAACTTTCAGGCTACGCCCGCTCAGCAACGAGAAGTGCAAACCGTAGTTACACCCGGAAATCAGCAGGAAGATAGCAATGATGGTGTTGATCGTGGGGCTGTTGAAATAGCCAATGCTGGCATCATGCGTGGAGAAACCACCAATCGCAATGGTGGCAAAACTATGTCCAATGGCGTCAAAAGCTGGCATTCCGGCAAACCATAGCGCCAGAGCACAGGCGATCGTAAGCAACACATAAATAAGCCACAGGGTTTTTGCCGTCTCCGCAATACGCGGGCGCATCTTGTTATCTTTCAGCGGCCCCGGCATTTCGGCACGATAGAGCTGCATCCCACCGACGCCCAGAATGGGCAGAATGGCCACCGCCAGCACGATGATCCCCATCCCGCCGAACCATTGCAGCATCTGGCGATAGAAAAGAATCGCGTGCGGCAATGAATCCAGCCCAACCAGCGTGGTCGCCCCGGTCGTTGTCAGGCCCGAGAAAGATTCAAAGAAAGCATCCGTCACCGTCAGATTCGGGCTTTCGGAAAAGACAAACGGCAGCGCCCCCACGCTCCCCAGCACCGTCCAGAACAGCACGACGATCAAAAACCCTTCGCGGGATTTCAACTCCCCTTTCTCACGGCGGTTCGGCCACCAAAGAATGGAACCAATCACCAGCGCGACGAAGAAGGTTTGCGTGAATGCACGGCCCGCGCCATCACGGTAAATAAGGGCTACCAGTCCAGGTAAGATCATCGTTCCGGAAAAGAGGATGACCAGCAGTCCAACGATTCGGGTTATGGCGCGAAAATGCATCTCTGCCGCTTCCTTAGGTGTTCAGAAATCAGGTGGGGATTATTCTTCAGTTTTTAACAATTGCAATGTGCCACGACTAAAATCAGCGAGCCTTGCCGAAAATGCGTCCAGTCTGCTGTGAGGAAGCGCCACCCGCAGATACACGGAAGCCTGATACTCGCTCGCAACAATTTTCCCCTCAAATTGCTCAAGCAACGTTTCGACTCCGCTCAACTGTGCGTAATCACACCACAAAGTATATTCGGTTAACGGCATTTTGCGGGTTGTCGCGAGTTGACTAAGCGCCTGCTGGACACCGCCGCCGTAGGCTTTCACCAGCCCGCCGGTTCCCAATAAAACGCCGCCATAATAACGCACCACCACCGCCGTAATTTCGCCGACACCGCTGCCCATCAACTGAGCCAGCATCGGCTTCCCTGCGGTACCCGCCGGTTCGCCATCGTCAGAAAACCCCAACTGCTGCGAATCATCCGGCGGCCCGGCAACCCATGCCACACAATGGTGACGGGCGTCCGGGTGCTCCGCACGAACAGTTTCGACAAACGCCTTCGCCGCCTCCACGCCGTCGGTATGCGCCAACAGCGTGATAAAACGGCTCTTTTTGATCTCCTCGCTAAAGGTGACCGGCGCAGCCGGTATCAGCCAGCTCTCCATTACGCCAGCTTCTGATCCCGCGTCATATTTTCAATGCTGTTCTCGTGGATAACCACGTTATCTTCGATGCGGATACCGCCAAACGGTTTTAACGCCTCAATTTTATGCCAGTTGAAGTGTTTGCTGAGCGGCCCCTCGCGCCACGATGAGAGCAGCGATTCAATAAAGTAGATGCCCGGCTCGATGGTCAACACCATACGCGGCTCCATCACACGCGTGCAGCGCAGATAGGGATATTTTGACGGCGCCGCCAGATGCGTACCGCTATCGTCCTGCATAAAGCCAGCAACATCATGCACCTGCAGCCCAAGCGGATGGCCAATACCATGCGGCATAAACGGCCCGGTGATGTCCTGCTCAAGCATCGCTTCTTCACTAATATCGGTGATGATTTGATGGCGGCGCAGCAGCTTCGCGATACGCTGATGGAACTGAATATGGTACTCAACGTAATTGACGCCCGCTTTCATGGTGGCGATCAACGCCAGTTGTTCTTCATTTACGTCCTTCACCAACTGCGCATAATCGGTGTCGCTGTTTGCCGCCCAGGTACGCGTCAGGTCGGCGGCATAACCGTTGTATTCCGCGCCAGCATCCAGCAGGAAACTGCGCATCTCAGCCGGCGCGCGGTGATCAAGTTTGGTGTAATGCAGCACCGATGCATGCTCGTTCAGCGCAACAATATTGCTGTAAGGCACATCGGTATCACGATGGCCGGTCGCGGTCAGATAAGCCAGATTGATGTCGAACTCGCTCATTCCGGACTGGAAGGCTTCATGCGCCGCGCGATGGCCCATTACCGCCGTTTTCTGCGCTTCACGCATGCAGGCCAGTTCATAATCGGTTTTATAGGCGCGGTAGTAATGCAGGTAATCGATCACCCCTTTCGGGTTGATGTTGCTGGCGGCGATGTCGAGGCCCAACGCACGCTCGGCAACCGGGCCAATATAGGCGATATTGCCGCGCGCCGCAGGCAACTGGCTGCCAATGCCGTCCGCTTTCGGCAGAGCAATCACCTCGACCTCTTCGGTCCAGAAGGAAGTCGGCAGCGGTTCAACGTTGTGCCAGTAATCCACCGGCAGGTAGAACCACAGCTTCGGCTTGTTCACGCCATCTACCAGCAGCCAGCAGTTCGGCACCTGCGTCACCGGCACCCAGGCTTTAAACTGCGGGTTCACTTTAAACGGATACGGATGGTCATCAAGAAAGACGTTAAATAGCTCGCCAGAGTGAATAAGTAACGCGTCGAGCTTAAAGCGCGCCAGCACATCACGGGTGCGTTCCTGTAACGTAACAATATGATTTTTATAAAGCGCTGCCAGTGAGTCCATCGTTTTTCCTTCTGTTTATTGCGACCTCAAGTCTCCGCATCTTAGCACACCTGTCTGCCACTGGGTGATTTCCACCGAGCGTGATCCGCTTAGCATTTTTTTAATCATTTATTTGCAATTTATTAACATAAAAACCACACTCCGCTTCATCTGGTACGACCAGATCATCGCTGGATTCAGGAGACTGACATGCTCTACAAAGGCAATAACCTGTACCTAAACTGGCTGGAAGATGGCATCGCGGAACTGGTGTTTGATGCGCCCGGCTCAGTTAACAAGCTTGATACCGCCACTGTCGCCAGCCTTGGCGAAGCGCTGGCCGTACTGGAAAAGCAATCAGATTTAAAAGGGCTGCTACTGCGTTCAGAGAAAGCGGCCTTTATTGTCGGCGCCGATATCACCGAATTCCTCTCCCTGTTCCTCGTGCCGGAAGAGCAGTTGAGCCAGTGGCTGCATTTTGCCAATAGCGTGTTTAACCGCCTGGAAGATTTGCCCGTCCCAACGATCTCTGCGGTGAATGGCTATGCGCTCGGCGGCGGCTGCGAATGCGTGCTGGCAACAGATTATCGTCTGGCGACGCCGGACCTGCGTATTGGCCTGCCGGAAACCAAACTTGGCATCATGCCAGGCTTTGGCGGCTCAGTTCGTATGCCACGCCTGCTGGGTGCAGACAGCGCGCTGGAGATCATCGCGGCCGGGAAAGATGTTGATGCCGAACAAGCGCTGAAAATCGGCCTGGTGGATGGCATTGTGAAGCCGGAAAAACTGCGTGAAGGCGCCATCGCCATTCTGCGGCAGGCAATTAACGGCGATCTGGACTGGAAAGCAAAACGTCAGCCGAAGCTGGAACCGCTGAAGCTCAGCAAAATTGAAGCGACCATGAGCTTTACCATTGCCAAAGGCATGGTGATGCAAACCGCCGGGAAACACTATCCGGCGCCGATCACGGCGGTAAAAACCATTGAAGCTGCGGCAAGATTTGGCCGTGACGAAGCGCTGAAGCTGGAAAACCAGAGCTTCGTTCCGCTCGCCCACACCAACGAGGCCCGTGCGCTGGTCGGGATTTTCCTGAACGACCAATATGTAAAAGGTCAGGCGAAGAAACTGACCAAAAATGTCGAAACGCCCAAACAGGCTGCGGTACTTGGCGCAGGCATTATGGGCGGCGGCATTGCTTACCAGTCAGCCTGGAAAGGCGTGCCGGTATTAATGAAGGATATCAACGAGAAATCCCTTGCACTCGGCATTAATGAAGCAGGCAAGCTGCTGAACAAACAGCTCGAGCGCGGCAAAATCGACGGTCTGAAACTGGCCAGCGTGATCGCGACCATTCAACCAACACTGGAGTATGCCGGTTTTGAACGCGCCGACGTGGTGGTCGAAGCGGTGGTGGAAAACCCGAAAGTGAAAAAAGCAGTGCTGGCGGAAACAGAGGACAAAGTCCGTCCGGATACCGTACTGGCATCAAATACTTCCACCATTCCCATCAGTGAACTCGCCAGCGTGCTGAAACGCCCGGAAAACTTCTGCGGCATGCACTTCTTCAACCCGGTACATCGTATGCCGCTGGTTGAAGTGATTCGCGGAGAGAAAACCTCCGATGAAACTCTCGCCAAAGTGGTGGCCTGGGCGAGCAAAATGGGCAAAACGCCGATCGTGGTCAATGACTGCCCGGGTTTCTTCGTCAACCGCGTACTGTTCCCTTACTTTGCCGGGTTTAGCCAGTTGCTGCGTGACGGCGCGGATTTCCGCAAAGTCGACAAAGTGATGGAGAAACAGTTCGGCTGGCCAATGGGCCCGGCGTATCTGCTGGATGTTGTGGGCATTGATACCGCACACCACGCCCAGGCGGTGATGGCGGCCGGTTTCCCGCAGCGCATGCAGAAAGATTATCGCGATGCCATTGATGCGCTGTTTGACGCACACCGTTTCGGGCAGAAAAACGGGCTCGGTTTCTGGCGCTATAAAGAAGACAGCAAAGGCAAGCCGAAGAAAGAAGAAGACAGCGCCGTTGACAGCATGCTGGCCGAAATCAGCAAGGGCAAACAGGATTTCAGCGATGAAGAGATTATTGCCCGCATGATGATCCCAATGGTCAATGAAGTGGTGCGTTGTCTGGAAGAAGGGATTATCGCCAGCCCCGCCGAAGCGGATATGGCGCTGGTGTATGGTCTTGGCTTCCCGCCGTTCCATGGCGGCGCATTCCGCTGGCTGGATACGATCGGCAGCGCAAAATATCTCGATATGGCACAGCGCTATCAGCACCTCGGGCCGCTGTATGAAGTACCGGCCGGGCTGCGCGAAAAAGCGCGCCGCAACGAGCCTTATTACCCTGCGGTAGAACCTGCACGCCCGGTGGGCGAGTTAAAAACGGCTTAAGGAGTCACAATGGAACAGGTTGTCATTGTCGATGCAATTCGCACACCGATGGGCCGTTCAAAAGGCGGCGCTTTCCGTAACGTGCGCGCGGAAGATCTCTCCGCCCATCTGATGCGTAGCCTGCTGGCACGTAACCCGGCGCTGGAAGCCAGCGCCATCGACGATATTTACTGGGGCTGCGTGCAGCAGACGCTGGAGCAGGGTTTCAACATTGCCCGCAACGCCGCGCTGCTGGCGGAAATCCCTCATTCCGTCCCCGCCGTCACCGTCAACCGGCTGTGTGGTTCGTCAATGCAGGCGCTGCATGATGCGGCGCGGATGATCATGACCGGCGATGCGCAAGTCTGTCTGGTGGGCGGCGTTGAGCATATGGGCCACGTGCCGATGAGCCACGGCGTCGATTTTCATCCAGGCATGAGCCGCAACGTCGCAAAAGCGGCAGGCATGATGGGGCTGACCGCCGAAATGCTGTCGCGCATGCACGGCATCAGCCGTGAAATGCAGGATGCATTCGGTGCACGTTCCCACGCCCGCGCCTGGCAGGCCACGCAATCTGGCGCATTCAAAAACGAGATCATTCCCACCGGCGGTCACGATGCCGATGGCGTATTGAAGCAGTTTAACTATGACGAAGTGATCCGCCCGGAAACCACCGTCGAAGCGCTGTCCACGCTGCGACCGGCTTTCGATCCGGTTAGCGGCACGGTTACCGCCGGAACATCATCCGCTCTGTCGGATGGCGCCTCCGCGATGCTGGTCATGAGCGCCAGCCGCGCCCGCGAATTGGGCCTGACACCGCGCGCCCGCATCCGTTCAATGGCGGTGGTCGGCTGCGATCCGTCAATCATGGGTTACGGCCCGGTTCCGGCCTCGCAGCTGGCGCTGAAAAAAGCCGGACTGACCGCCAGCGATATCGATCTGTTTGAGATGAATGAAGCCTTTGCCGCCCAGATCCTGCCGTGCATAAAAGATCTGGGGCTGATGGAACAGATCGACGAGAAGATCAACCTGAACGGCGGTGCCATCGCTCTCGGCCATCCGCTGGGGTGTTCAGGTACACGCATTAGCACCACACTGCTGAACCTGATGGAGCGCAAAGATGCCCAGCTTGGTCTGGCGACGATGTGTATTGGTTTAGGTCAGGGGATCGCTACGGTGTTTGAACGCGTATAACGCTTTAAACGAATCGGTCTCAACGTAGAGTGTAGGCCGGGCAAGCGAAGCGCCCCCGGCTTACATGCCGGATGGCGGCGCAAGCGCCTTATCCGGCCTACAAAAAATGCGAAGAGAGAATCTGGTTGCCGTTTTTCCCGCCTGTCAGGGGCGGGTTTTTTGATCAAATGAAAGCAAACGCATCGCCAAACAGGCGATCTTCACGCGCGCCGCGCTCATTGCAGAACAGGTCACGGGCAATCTTCGCCATCTCGAAACGACCTGCGATATAGATATCGTGTTCGGAGAGCGAACCAAAATCCTGCATCACCGCTGCCAGCACCGTGCCGGAGCGACCGCGCCAGCCCTCTTCCGGCTGCTCAACCACCGGCACCACACGCAGATTCGGGTGATCCACCGACAGGGCTTCCAGCTCGGCCAAATCGTACAGATGCTTCTCCTCGCGCCCGCCCCAGTAAATGCTTACTTCACGGTTCGGGTTTTGCGCGAGGGTGGTCAGCAGAATCGAGCGCGCATAAGAGAAGCCAGTACCGCCCGCGATCAGCACCATCGGGCGCTCCTCGTCATCGCGCAGCCAGGCATCGCCATGCGGAATGTCGATAACAATTTCGCGGTCTTTCAGAATG
Organism: Kosakonia sp. MUSA4; assembly: GCF_013085925.1. Classification (NCBI taxonomy): domain Bacteria; kingdom Pseudomonadati; phylum Pseudomonadota; class Gammaproteobacteria; order Enterobacterales; family Enterobacteriaceae; genus Kosakonia; species Kosakonia sp. MUSA4. The sequence goes on along the minus strand of NZ_CP025697.1, from coordinate 5,681,353 downwards.
CGGTCCATCACCGCCATGGCATAGAGATTCAGCTCTGACGCACCAATATGCAGTTCGATATAATCATGCTGATCCGGCGTGGATGCCATTGAGAAAGGACGCTTATCCCGCTCATCCATTACCACCATCAGATACTGACCAGCGCGAAACGAAAAAGCCGCCTCCGGCACTAAACGGACACGATATACGGTATCAGTGATGGCATCTACCGAGGTCACTTTACAGCTTAAGGTTGTCATGCGCTCTCTCTGTCGGGTCTATTTTGTCATTCAATATGGCCAGTTCATCCCAGATAGCGTCAATTCTCGCCGTCACCTGAGGATCTTTTTTGATTGGGCGTCCCCATTCACGCTGGGTTTCCCCCGGCCATTTATTGGTGGCATCCAGCCCCATTTTTGAGCCAAGACCGGAAACCGGCGAGGCAAAGTCCAGGTAATCAATCGGCGTGTTTTCCACCAGAACCGTATCCCGCGCGGGATCCATACGGGTGGTGATCGCCCAAATCACATCATTCCAGTCGCGCGCGTTCACATCGTCATCGCACACGATCACAAACTTGGTGTACATAAACTGGCGCAGGAAAGACCAGACGCCCATCATGACGCGTTTTGCATGGCCCGCGTACTGTTTCTTCATTGTCACGACGGCCAGGCGATAGGAGCAACCTTCCGGCGGCAGATAGAAATCGACAATTTCCGGAAACTGCTTTTGCAGGATCGGCACAAACACTTCGTTTAACGCCACCCCCAGCACCGCCGGCTCGTCGGGCGGACGACCGGTATAGGTGGAGTGATAAATCGCGTCTTCACGCCGGGTAATGTGCGTTACCGTAAACACCGGGAAGTTATCCACTTCATTATAGTAACCTGTATGGTCACCATACGGCCCTTCAGGGGCCATTTCACCCGGCTCGATGTAGCCTTCCAGTACAATTTCCGCGCTGGCAGGCACTTCAAGATCGTTGGAAACGCACTTCACCACTTCCGTTTTTGTACCGCGCAGTAGCCCGGCAAAAGCGTATTCAGAGAGCGTGTCCGGCACCGGCGTTACCGCGCCAAGAATGGTCGCTGGATCGGCACCCAGCGCAACCGACACCGGGAAACGTTCGCCGGGATGCGCAGCCTGCCACTCCTGGAAGTCCAGCGCACCGCCACGGTGGGAGAGCCAGCGCATGATCAGCTTATTTTTACCGATCCGCTGCTGACGATAGATCCCCAGGTTCTGTCGCTCTTTGTGCGGGCCACGGGTCACCGTCAGCCCCCAGGTAATCAGCGGCGCGGCATCGTCCGGCCAGCACTGCATGATCGGGATGGTGGTCAAATCGACCTCGTCGCCCTGCAACACTTTTTGCTGACAGGGCGCGCCGCGCAGACGTTTCGTCGGCATATTCAGCACTTGCTTAAACTGTGGCAGCTTATCGAAGAGATCGCGGAAACCTTTTGGCGGCTCAGGCTCTTTCAGGAATGCCAGCAGCTTACCCACTTCACGCAGCGCGCTGACATCCTCCCGCCCCATACCTAACGCGACGCGACGCGGCGTGCCGAACAGATTACACAGCACCGGCATTGTGTAACCTTTCGGATTCTCAAACAGCAACGCCGGGCCGCCTGCACGCAGGGTGCGATCGGCTATTTCGGTCATTTCCAGATAAGGGTCAACCGGCAGCGTGATGCGCTTCAGTTCCCCTTGCTGCTCGAGCAATGTCAAAAAGTCGCGTAGGTCGTTGTATTTCATGCGGTGTATTATCGCCTCCAGATAAGCGCTTTATTATACGGTGTTCAATCTGAGGTTGCTGTATTTTTGTTAAATCGACGTGAAATTCAACAGCGCCCGGTGCGGACGTTATAATGAACTTAGCCATCATGCTGCGGTTTTGATATTCTTTCGCCCGAACTTACGGAAAAGAGTCATTATGCAATCCTGGTATCTACTTTACTGCAAACGAGGCCAGCTCCAGCGCGCCCAGGAACATCTCGAACGCCAGGCGGTCAGTTGCCTGACGCCGATGATCGCCCTGGAAAAAATCGTACGCGGCAAACGCACAATCGTGAATGAACCGCTTTTTCCCAACTATTTGTTTGTAGAGTTTGATCCCGAGGTGATTCACACCACCACCATTAACGCCACGCGCGGCGTCAGCCACTTCGTGCGTTTTGGTATGCACCCGGCCCGCGTTCCCCCCTCGGTTATCCATCAGCTTTCGGTCTATCAGCCGGAAGGCGTGACCGATCCCGAAACGCCCTTTCCAGGCGATGATGTGGTGATTACCGAAGGCGCGCTTGAAGGGTTGCAGGCTATCTTTAAAGAGCCTGACGGCGAAACACGCTCGATGTTGCTGCTGCATATGCTGAATAAGCAGGTGCTGCAAAGCGTCAAAAATACCGATTTTCGTAAGGCGTGAAGCAGCGTTAAAACGCGATGCCAAACAGACGCTGTACGTTTTTATCCGTCACCGAATCCAGCCACTGAACCTCTTCGCCACGCAGCGATGCGACTGTGGCGAGAATATGTCCCAATAACGCCGGTTCATTACGCCGCGATGCGGGCTTCGGCACCAGATCGCGCGGCAGCAGGTAAGGCGCATCCGTTTCGATAAGCAGCCGCTCGGCTGGAATCAGTGGCACCACTTCGCGTAATTCCTGCCCACGACGTTCATCACACACCCAGCCGGTAATCCCAAGGTACATACCGCGATCGAGGCAATCTCTGGCCTCCTGCGCTGAGCCGGTAAAGCAGTGCAACACGGCGCCAGGCAGCTTATTCAGCCACGGATCCAACAATGCCAGAAAGCGTTCATGCGCATCGCGACAGTGCAGAAAAACCGGCATATTCAGTTCAGCGGCCAGCGCCAACTGGGCGCTAAAGGCGTATTCCTGTTCACGCGGCGTGGAGAAATTGCGATTGAAATCCAGACCGCATTCCCCTACGGCCACCACTTCCGGCAATGATGCCAGTGCGCGGATGGCCTGTGCGGTTTCCTCCGTCCAGCCACTGCTGTCATGAGGATGCACGCCCGCTGTCGACCAGCAGTGACGGTAGCGCTGTGCCTGCTGCTGCGCCTGCTGACTCTCATGCAGATTGGTACCGGTTATCAACATGCCCGTGACGCCCGCCGCTTGCGCACGCGCGACCACCTCGCGCTGATCTCGGGAAAACTGCGAACTGGTCAGATTGACGCCGATATCAAACATGCTCTTCCCCATACAAAAACCGCCCTGACGGGCGGTTTGTTACTCTTCACTGGTTCCTGTGTCGTTCTCATCGTCGCTAATACGGCGCTTACCGACATAAAAGCGGGCGCAGAAGACGCCAATTTCAAACAGGCAATACATCGGTATCGCCAGCAGTGTTTGCGAGAAGACATCCGGCGGCGTCAGCAACATGCCAACGACAAATGCACCGACCAGCACATAAGGACGCTTTTGTCGCAGATCGGCAGGCGTGGTTACGCCCATCCAGCACAGCAGCACAATGGCCACCGGCACTTCAAACGAGACGCCGAAGGCCATAAACAGCGCCATGACGAAGCTGAGGTAACTGGCGATGTCAGTAGAAACCTGCACCCCTTCCGGAGCGGTATGCGTCAGGAAGCCAAACGCCAGCGGAAACACCACAAAGTAGGCGAATGCCATGCCGATATAGAACAGCAACGAGCTGGAGATCAGCAACGGCACGACCAGGCGGCGCTCATGCTTATACAACGCAGGAGCAACAAATGCCCATACCTGATACAGAACGACCGGCGCCGAGAGGATCAGCGACACCATAAAGGTCAGCTTGATCGGCGTAAAAAACGGTGAGGCAACATCCGTGGCGATCATTGTCGCCCCGACCGGCATCTGTTTGATGAGCGGAGCGGAAACGAGCTGATAGATATCATTCGCGAAGTAAACCAGCGCGAGGAAAATCACCATGACGGCGATAATGCAGTTCAGCAGACGCTTACGCAGCTCAATAAGATGTGCAATAAGCGGTTGGGTATCGTCTACAGCCATGTTCAGGATTTTTCACTTGAAGAAGGTGAGGAGTCGGAAAGCGGAGCCGTGTCTTTGATCGTCGGGTTCACCGTCGGCGATTTTTTCTCTTCATCGGCTTCGGGAGCTTGCTGCGGCGCGCTGACCTGATGCTCAGCGGTAGACGGCGTAACGCCTTCGCGCTGCGCTTCGCTCTCTTTCACCACCGGATTATGTATGGTATTCGCTTCATCGCTCGTTTTTTCCGCATCGTGAACGCTGTATGAGCGCTTCATCGATTCCGCTGCCTGGCGCAGTTCGTCCATTGACTCTTTCAACTCCGGCGTCAGGTTTTCCAGACTCGCTTTCTCAACCTTTTTCAGACTGTCCTGGAACTCCTGAAGCTTCAGCTCCTGCGTCAATTCATTCTGCACGGTTGTCGCCAGCGAGCGTAATGCGCGGACCCAGCCCGCAATAGTACGCACGGCCACAGGCAGACGCTGCGGCCCCAGCACAACGAGACCGATGATAAAAACGAGTAACAATTCGCCAAAACCTATATCGAACACGAATTACACCTGCTCTTTGTCGTGACGTTTTTCGTCTTTTTTAGCGTCGTTGGATTTTGCATCATCAGAGAGGGATTTCGCCGTAAAATCTGCATCTTGTGCCGATTTATCCTGCTTTTCCTCTTTATCATCATCGCTGATGGCTTTTTTAAAGCCTTTGATGGAGGCCCCAAGATCGGAGCCAATCGAACCGAGTTTTTTCGTTCCGAACAGCAGCACGACGATAACTACAATAATCAACAACTGCCAAATACTGATACCACCCATACATAGTCCTCTGTAACAGATGATGTTATAAACAGGCCCAAGTATACACATTATCCATTACGCTGCCTCTTTGTTGGCGGCGTCAGTGCTTCAGGCCCCCGATACGCGCCAATAGCTTAGCGTGTCTTATACCAACCGACCAGCCAGACAACAACACCCCCGGCGACAACCCATAAGGGAGCAAGCCCCCAGTCGGGCCGGTTGATCAATAATAGCGTCCCGCTAAGCAACAATGTCGCGCCAATACCAAACAGATAACGGGATTGCCCCTGACGTACATGGTTAGCCTGTAGTTCGCTGGCAATCTTATCAACGCTGTGCTGCAAATGTTTACCTTGCTGCAAACCGTTGTAGATCAGTTCAGGAAGCTCCGGCATTTTCTCTATCCAGAACGGCCCTTTCTCTTTTAACGCCCGGACCAACGCAGGAATACCCACCTGATCTTTGATCCACGCTTCGAGAAAAGGTTTCGCCGTTTTCCACAAATCGAGCTGCGGATAGAGCTGACGGCCGACGCCTTCAATATAGAGCAAGGTTTTTTGCAGCAGCACCAGTTGCGGCTGCACTTCCATATTGAAGCGACGAGCGGTGTTAAAGAGATTAAGCAACACGTGACCAAAGGAGATTTCCGCCAGCGGCTTCTCAAATATCGGCTCGCACACCGTACGAATGGCGAATTCAAACTCTTCAACATTGGTGTCCCGCGGCACCCAGCCTGAGTCGACATGCAGTTCCGCCACTTTGCGGTAATCGCGATTGAAGAAAGCGATAAAGTTCTCCGCCAGGTAGCGTTTATCCTCTTTGTTGAGCGAACCCACGATGCCGCAATCGATGCCGATATATTGGGGGTCTTCCGGATGATCATAGCTGACAAAAATATTGCCAGGATGCATGTCGGCATGGAAAAAACTGTCGCGGAAAACCTGGGTGAAGAAGACCTGCACGCCGCGCTCAGCCAGCAATTTCAGGTTAGTACCGTTCTTTTCCAGCGCTACAACATCCGAGACCGGAATACCGTAAATGCGCTCCATTACCAGCATATCCTGGCTACAGTAGTCGGAGTAGATTTCCGGCACATACAGCATCGGGCTGTTTTCGAAATTACGCCGTAACTGAATCGCGTTGGCGGCTTCACGCAACAAATCCAGTTCATCAATCAGCGTTTTTTCATACTCCCGTACAACTTCACGCGGACGTAAACGACGGCCATCCGGCAGCAGGCGCGGAACCCACGCCGCCAGGCGGTAAATAAGCTTAAGATCGGCTTTGATCACCGGCAGAATATCCGGGCGGATCACCTTGATCACCACCTCTTTGCCGCTCTCTTTCAACCGCGCGGTATGAACCTGAGCAATCGATGCAGACGCCAGCGGTTCAATCTCGAAGTCATCAAACCAGGTTTCAACAGGCAGATCGCCCATCGCTTTTTCGATCTGCTGTTTGGCGAGATGCCCGTCAAACGGCGCGACACGATCCTGTAGCATCGCCAGTTGATCGGCAATCAGCGGCGGGAAAAGATCGCGACGAGTAGAGAGCATTTGACCGAATTTGATCCACACCGGTCCCAGCTCCTGCAACGCAAGACGCAGCCGTTCACCAAGCGCTTTATCCTTGTGCCGGTTAGGCATCCAGAACAGCATTCTGCGCCAGATCCGCAGCGGCAGGGTGATACGCATTCTGGGAATGAGCTCATCAAGCCCGTAACTCAAGAAAGTCTGGATGATGAAATAGAGCCGCCGCAGTTCACCTGGCGTCATTTGCCCTCCAGTTTATCCAGGCGCTGAGCTAAGGCTTCCGTCGCACGTTCCACGGCCGCCGTCTCTTCTGCAAACCAGGCCACTTCCAGAGCGCCCGGCGCGACGCGCCACTCTTCGGTTAACACTTCAGCGACGTAGCGTTGTTGACGCTGAACGCCATGGCGCAGCAAACGCGCGCCACCGCGCAGGAATTTACTGATACCCTCGGCGGCAATATCACCCGTCCAGGGAGCAAGCACCTCAGCGGGATCAAACTCAGCGAGATCGGCAAGCGCCACCAGGTTTTGCACGACCTGAATATCCCCCTGTACTTCCAGCTCGCCGCTGCGGATAAGCGCAGTCAGTTGCTGGCGATCGCGCAGTTTCGGCAACACCCGCAACTGGGTGATAACCGAACAGTCAGCCTCGCCTTCCCATTCGCTCAGGACGTCGATCTGCTGTTCGCTGAACACCAGCACAAACGGCGAGGAGAACTCCTGCAAAACAACGCGTAAAACTTTGCCGTACAGACGCTGACGCGCAGAAATCAGCGCGCTCTCGCGGTAGAGAAAGGTATTCAGCGCACGTTCGATTCCAGCGGCCACCATCGGCTTAAAGGGCATACGCACTCCTGTCAGAATTTGTAGCCACGGTGCAGAGCAACAATACCGGCGGTCAGATTGTAGTAGTCAACGTTTTCAAAACCCGCGTCCTGCATCATCGCTTTAAGGGTTTCCTGATCGGGGTGCATACGGATAGATTCCGCCAGATAGCGGTAGCTGTCGGCATCGCTTGCCACCAGTTGGCCAATGCGCGGCAGAATATGGAAAGAGTACGCGTCGTACACTTTGCTCAGCGGCTCAATAATCGGTTTGGAAAACTCCAGCACCAGAAGACGCCCGCCCGGTTTCAACACGCGGAACATGGAGCGCAGCGCTTGCTCTTTTTCCGTTACGTTGCGCAAGCCGAAAGAGATGGTAATGCAGTCGAAGGTATTATCCGGGAACGGCAGCGCTTCTGCGTTTGCCTGTACATACTCGACGTTACCGATGATGCCGATGTTGCGCAGCTTTTCGCGCCCCATTTTCAGCATTGAGTCGTTGATATCAGCCAGCACAACCTGCCCGGTTTCACCTACCAGACGCGAGAATTTAGCGGTCAAATCGCCAGTGCCGCCGGCCAGATCGAGAACTTTCTGCCCACGGCGTACGCCGCTGCAATCAATGGTAAAACGCTTCCATAAACGGTGAATGCCCATCGACATCAAATCGTTCATAACGTCATATTTCGACGCGACCGAATGGAAAACATGCGCCACCATGTCGGCTTTGTTTTCTTTGGCGACGGTCTGAAAACCAAAGTGTGTTGTCTCTTTTGAATCTTCCGCCATCTTAGTGCCTGCTATTTAAGAATTTGTTTGTGAAGTGTATCAGATTGGAGGCAATTGCCCTACGATTCAACCGCCCGATGACGCCTTCGCGCCAGGTTCCTCATCCTGCGCTGCATCGTCTAACTGATTGTCTTCATTATATTCATTTACCGCTTCCTGCCCTGCTCGCAGGCGAAACTCCTCATCCTGCGCCTGCGCTTCCGCCGTTAATTCTGGATTAATCTCACGCTTGATCTCAACGCCAAGACCGCGAAATGCCTCCGCCTGCGCCAGCACGTTGCCGCGCCCGGCGGTGAGTTTTTTCATCGCCTGGCGGTAGTTATCCTGCGCTTTATCCAGGCTCTGGCCGATGGACGACATGTCATCAACGAACAGGCGCATTTTGTCATACAGCCGACTCGCCCTTTCTGCAATCTGCTGTGCGTTGCGGCTTTGATGCTCATAGCGCCAAAGGTTGGCGATGGTGCGCAGCGCCACCAGCAGCGTGGTCGGGCTGACCAGCATAATGTTATTTTTCAGTGCTTCCGTTATCAGTTCGGGCTGCCTGTCGAGGGCGATCAGGAACGCGGGTTCCACCGGAATAAACATCAGGACGTAGTCGAGGCTGCGCAGGCCGGGAAGCTGCTGATAATCTTTGCGCCCCAGCAGGCGAATATGATTACGTACCGAGGCGATATGCTCCTGCAATGCGCCTTCGCGGGTAAATTCATCCTCGGCGTTGAAGTAGCGCTCGTAGGCCACCAGCGTCATTTTGGCATCAATCACCACATCCTTGCCCTGCGGCAAGCGCACGATCACATCCGGCTGCATACGCGCGCGGCTGTCGTTTTCCAGGCTGACCTGGGTTTCATACTCGTACCCTTCGCGCAGACCGGACGCTTCCAGCACGCGGGTCAGCACCACTTCGCCCCAGTTGCCCTGCGTTTTATTATCACCTTTCAATGCGCGCGTCAGGTTGATGGCCTCCTGCGCCATCTGGGCGTTCAACTGTTGCAGATTGCGGATTTCATGCGCCAGCGTATGGCGTTCGCGCGCTTCCTGGCCAAAGCTCTCCTGCACCTGGCGGCGAAAACCGTCGAGCTGCTCGCGCAGCGGCGTTAGCAGGCCGTTCAGGCTCTGGCGGTTCTGTTCATCCACCCGCCGGTTGCTCTGCTCAAAGATGCGGTTCGCAAGGTTTTCAAATTGTTCGCTGAGACGCTGCTCGCTGCTGTGCATCTGGCGTAGCTTCTCTTCCGCATGCAACTGGGTGGATTCCAGGCGGGTGGTGACTTCACGAAGATCGGCTTCCAGCGAGCTGTTGATATGTTGCAGGCTGCGCAGCTCGTTATTGAGCAGTTCGCACTCTTCACGCCAGTGCTCGCTCTGAACCAACTGCTGGCGGGCGGCGCTCAGTTCACTAAACACATCGCGTTGCTCGGCAAGCAATTCCGCCTGCTGCTGCGCCCCGCGCCAGCTTGCAGCCAACCAGCCGACCAGTAATCCCGCCAGCGCCAGCGCCGCCATGACGATGCTTGAAGTGTCCACCACGCCTCCTCCAGACCTTATTCGTACAAGCGGGAATTGTGCTGTATAAACGTCCAGTTGGGAAGGGCTTTTCCTGCGAGGCGCTACGCAGAAACGGAAAGGGATTTGTCAGGCCCGGTAAACGCAACATTACCGGGCACCGGCAGAGAGGAATTACAGCAGGCGACGTGCGGCTTCCACCACGATTTTCACGGCGTGGCTTTCGGTCTGTTTCATCGTTTCTGCGTTCGGGATCTCCTGCTGGGTACGATTCACAATCACCCCAGCCACCATCCCGGCGCGCAGTCCCTGGCTTGAACACATGGTCAGCAGCGTCGCGGATTCCATTTCATAATTCATTACACCCATTGATTGCCACTCTTCCATTGAGCCTTTAAAGCTTTTCACCACGCGCCCGGAAAATGTGTCATAACGCTCCTGGCCCGGGTAAAAGGTGTCGGAAGATGCCGTTACACCAATGTGTTTGGTTGCGCCAATCGCATCCGCCGCTGCGACCAGCGCCGTGGTGCAGGCAAAGTCAGCCACCGCCGGGTATTCCATCGGTGCAAAATGCAGGCTGGCGCCATCAAGGCGCACGGAGGCGGTGGTAATCAGTACATCGCCAACATTGATATGCGGCTGAATTGCCCCGGTCGTGCCGACACGCAGAAAAGTGCGGATGCCAAGCTGCGCCAGTTCTTCTACGGCGATAGAGGTTGACGGACCGCCGATGCCGGTGGAGCACACAATAACCGGTTTGCCATCCAGTTCGGCGCGCCAGCTGGTAAATTCGCGGTGAGATGCCAGCTTGACCGGCTTATCCATCAGCGCGGCGATCTTTTCCACACGCTCCGGATCGCCAGGGACAATGGCCAGCTAGCCCCTTGTAAATCGTTTTTGGTGAGACCGAGATGAAAAACATCAGACCTGGACATAACAGGCTCCTTTGTGGTTGGTTTTATCAGGAGAGGCAAAAAGCCACTTTACAGAAGGCGTCTGCCTGTTTTAGTGATTGATGTCACCATCATCGAAAGTGTTTGCATATCATTTCCATAAATTAGTGACTCATATCACATTAACATGCTGTATCTCACAACGCAGCAGCATAGATAGTCGATGAAACGGGGATTTGCGCGCGCGTCAGTCCTTCCGTCTATAGTTATTGAAGCGCTAATAAAAGGGTATGGAGAATGCCATGACAACCAACAAACAGCCGGGCTTTGCACCTGCAGCTTCGCCTCACGCTTCCACCATCGTTCACACACCGGAGGACGCCCTAATCGCAGGCGAAACCTCCATTCCCACGCAGGGCGACAGTATGCCTGCGTTTCACGCCCGCCCCAAAAATGCCGATGGCCCGTTGCCGATCGTCATTGTGGTGCAGGAAATTTTCGGCGTACATGAACATATCCGCGATCTCTGCCGCCGTCTGGCGCTGGAAGGTTACCTCGCCATTGCGCCTGAGCTCTACTTTCGTCAGGGCGATCCGAATGATTTCGCTGATATCCAGACGCTACTAAGCGGGCTGGTCAGCAAGGTGCCGGATGCCCAGGTGCTGGCCGATCTCGACCACGTCGCCAGTTGGGCGGCGCGCAATGGCGGCAACGCGCATCAGTTGTTGATCACCGGTTTTTGCTGGGGCGGACGTATCGCCTGGCTGTATGCGGCGCATAACCCGCAGTTGAAAGCCGCGGTGGCCTGGTACGGTAAGCTGGTGGGAGAGAAATCGCTCAACTCGCCGCGCCACCCGGTAGATGTCGCGACCGATCTGACCGCACCGGTACTGGGTTTATACGGCGCGCAGGATACCGGCATTCCGCTCGAAAGCGTGGAAACCATGCGCCAGGCGCTGCGGGCAGCCAACGCCACTGCCGAGATTGTGGTGTACCCGGAAGCGGGCCATGCCTTTAATGCCGATTACCGCCCGAGCTATCACGAAGAGTCGGCAAAAGATGGCTGGCAACGTATGCTGACATGGTTTGCCCAGTACATTAAAAAATAATATCCGTGCCGGGGGAAACGCCCCGGCCAATAATAGAGATTTAAGATGCAACGCGAATACGAGAACTTCTTGAATTTCTGGCCGTATTAACAGGGAATGAAGGAAACTGATTTATATGAAACCTTCGCTTTTCATTTAGAAAAAGTTTAATGGGATCAAGAAAGTTCTATTATCCTGTCAGAAATAAGAAATTGCACCTCAGAAAAGACTCAACGACAGCATCTGTTAATAGCATGTATTTTAATATCTTTTCAAATTTCAGCATAAAAAAAACGCCAACTAAAAAATGATTTTGCTTTTTCGTGACGACCAGGTGTTGAACTTTGCTGGTTTACCTGTTCTTCTCTTCCATGCAATACTTTGGACACACCTTATTACAGGTAAACGCCTTTAATAAGATTATGCTTAGCGCATATTACAGAAGGAATGGCTCATATTTTTTGATGGCACTAAATAACCGCACAGACCAGCATCACAAAAATGGTGTTAGACATAACAAAACCCGGGCTAAGATCCGTAAAAAAAGATTTCTTCTGCGCAACTATTTGGCGTTTTTACTTATATTTTCATACAGGGTTGTCACGTGAAAAAAAATATTTCAGCATTGTCGCTTTTAGCCGTATCTGTTTGTTTTTTGCCTGACATCGCCTCAGCCGCATCCTCCCATTCTGCAACGTCGACCCAAACGTTTTCAGTCCGGCTTGGTGCCTCTCGTTTGATTTATGATCCTGCTTCCAACGGTACAACCCTGACGGTAACCAATCCGCAGGATTACCCCATTCTAATCCAGTCTCAGGCGCTGGATGAAAACAGGAAGAATAAAGCACCGTTTGTTGTTACGCCCCCGCTGATGCGCCTGGATGGGCAGCAGTCCAGCCGATTACGTATTGTGCGCACCGGCGGTAATTTCCGGGCCGACCGTGAAACGTTACAGTGGTTATGTGTCAAGGGAATCCCCCCTAAAGCGGGAGACGAGTGGGCAAAAGAGAAGACCGATAAAGTATCACTGAACGTTCAACTCACTATCAATAACTGCATCAAACTGCTCATCCGGCCAGGCACGTTAAAAAGCCATCCTGACGATGCAGAAAATCGTCTGCAATGGCAACAGCACGGTAATAAGTTGACCGCAGCGAATAACTCACCGTTTTACATTAATATCAGCGCGCTAAAAATTAATGACGTTAGCGTACAGGATATCAAATACGTTGCGCCCTTCTCTTCGCGTGATTTCACACTGCCTTCCGCAACAAAAAGTAAAAGGATTGAATGGAAGATCGTGAACGATTACGGCGGTGAAAGTCAGACCTGGCAAGCCAACGTAGAATAACAATGTTATTTAATGCGACACAGCGTAGAAGCAAGCGTATTTATTATTCATATGAATATGTGCAATTAACTTGCAGGTGCTGATTTATTGGCATCACTCTCGCTCTATGACAACGACGCGCGTTTTACCCTTTTTGATTTTGCGTTTACCGAAGGGTAGCAGACATATTCAGGGCAAGATTACTGCTTATAAAACAATAATAATCGACGTTGTTTAGCTCACATTTATATGACAGTAAAACAATATTATATTCTGCCATTATTCTCTGTTGGGATAGCTGTCTGCATATGTTCATCAGCGAATGCGGCGGCAGAAAGCTGGTCATTTGATCCCGCGCTGTTAGGTGGCGAAGAGGGAAGAAACGTTGATATTTCGGTTTTTAACGAAGGAAGCCAGCTACCCGGAATTTACCCGGTAGACATTTTGCTAAATGGCGACGTGGTGGATTCCAGGGAGATGGTATTTCACCAGGCGCGTGATAAAAGCGGCAAGCGCTTTCTGAAAACCTGCCTGACTGAAGCACTGCTGACACAGTATGGCGTGAAAACAGAACAGTACCCTGGTCTCTTTGCCGCTCGTGCTTCGGAGAAAACAAATGATGACGAGACACAGCAATGTGCGGCGCTGACGGCCATTCCGCAGGCGACAGAAACGTTCCAGTTTTATCGACAGCAGTTGTTGCTCAGTGTCCCGCAGGCAGCGCTGCGCCCAAAGGTAACAGGTCTCGCGCCGCGGGAACTCTGGGATGATGGCATTCCTGCCCTGCTGATGAATTACCGCATAAATACAGCCCGTTCGGCATCATCAGGCAGCGGTTCCTCAACGAATAGCACCGCGTTTGCACAGCTCGAGCCGGGAGCGAATCTCGGTGCCTGGCGTTTGCGGAACCTGACAACCTGGCAGAAAGAGGGCCAATCACCAGCAAAATGGCAGGCTGCATGGACCTACGCAGAACGCGGATTATATGACCTGAAAAGCCGTCTGGCATTGGGGGATCGTTACACTCCGGCCGACATCTTTGACAGCATTCCCTTTCGGGGGGTGATGCTTGGCTCCGATGAGGCAATGGTTCCCTATAACCAAAGAGAATTCGCCCCTGTTATTCGCGGAATCGCGCGCACGCAGGCCCGGATTGAAGTCAAACGCAGCGGTTATGTGATTTACAGCACCACCGTGGCGCCGGGGCCTTTTGCGTTGACAGATCTTCCCTCCGCCGGTGACGGCGGCGACTTACAGGTGACGATTTTTGAAAACGACGGCCGTCAGCAAAGTTTTATTGTGCCCTCTACCACGCCAGCTATCGCGCTTCGTGAAGGTTATTTCAAATACAACCTGATGAGCGGTCGCTATCGCCCGTCAAATGGCGCGGTCAGTGATAGTTATGTCGCTCAGGCGTCCCTGATGTATGGGTTGCCATGGGGCATAACGGCTTACGGAGGTTTACAGAACGCAGCCCATTACAGCGCAGCGTCACTGGGACTGGGGGTATCACTCAATAAGTTGGGCGCTATTTCGCTGGATGGCATTCAGGAACAGAGAAAGCCGCGCAGAAAAGAGCATGAACAAGGCAGCGCCTGGCGCGTGCGCTACAGCAAAAGCATTGAAGCGACAAATACCGGATTCACACTTTCCAGCAACCGCTATGCGTCGTCGGGATTTCACGGATTGTCGGCGGTGCTGGACAGTGATCAGGCGCATGACGCTGGCAGATACCTGAATCAGAACAATTTGCGTCGCAAAACGCGCTCCAGCCTGACGCTCAGCCAGTCCCTGGGGCAGTGGGGTTCAGTGAGCCTGACGGGGGCCAGGGAGAGTTACTGGCAACAACACGGGACGCGGGATGAGCTGATGGTCTCCTGGGCCGCAAGTTTCCATGACGCCACATGGTCGCTGAACTGGACGCAACGCCAGGAGCCGGTTTACCACAGCGGCGCGCAGCCAGGCGGGCGTAAAACGGATCGGGAAATAAGTTTCTGGATTAGCCTGCCTCTGGATCGCTGGATGGGAAACCACGCGCGGGCCAGTTATCAGATGGTAAACGGGGACATACGCGGTACGCAGCATGAAATGGGACTGAATGGCGACAGTTTTGATCGCCGTCTGAGTTGGGATGTACGTGAACGGATGATGCCAGGCAACCCGGCTACTGACCGAAACAGCAGCCTGATTAATCTGACCTGGCGCGGCGCTTATGGTGAATTGAAAGGCGGCTACCGCTACAGCCCATCTTCCCGACAGATGAATGCGGGCGTGGCTGGCGGCGTAGTGATTCATCGCCATGGGATCACGCTGGGCCAGCCGCTGGGAGAAACCGTGGCGCTGGTGGAAGCGCCAGGCGCAGCAGGCGTATCGGCAGGCGATATCCCCGGCGTGAAAACCGATTTTCGTGGATACACCACGCTGGACTACGTGATGCCCTATCAGGCGAATTTAGTGACGCTCGATCCCAATACTCTACCCGCTGATGTTGAAGTCCCGCAAACGGACACCCGGATAGTCCCCACAGCAGGGGCAGTCATCGCGGCGAAATTCTCAACCCGGACAGGTGCCCGCGCCGTTATCACGCTGACACAGGCGAATAACCGTCTGGTGCCCTTTGGCGCGCTGGTCACGCTTGCGGGCAATGACACCAATACCGGAGCAGGTATTACGGGTGATGGCGGAGAAGTGTACATGAGCGGGCTGCCACAAACGGGAAGGCTGCTGGTCTCGCTGGGCAATGAACGCTCATGCATAGCGGACTACCGTCTGCCAGCAGAAAAAAGCTCTGCGGGTATCTATGCCCTTAGCGCAATGTGCCGTTCAGCATGAAGGTATCTGAAATGAAAAAGAAAATTGCACGTCCATTACTGATAGCAGCCGCGCTCTGTTTGCCCGCAGCAGAGGTGCAGGCAGCGGAAGCCGTACCCGAAGTTACGCTGAACATACGTCCACCCCAGGAGACAACATTGCGTGATGGCACGGTTATCGGCCGCGGCCGGATGTTTTTTCAGGCAGCGCATTCAGGGTATCTGGTCTGGTTGAACGCGCAGAAAAGCGCCCCGGCGCCGGGGCGCTATGTACTGACGGGAAAGCGTAATTCTGCGCACCAATTGCGGATCCGGCTGGCAGGTGAAGGCTGGTCAGGTGAGAGCAAGGATCGAGGCGGCATCGTCAGCACCACCTCCGCGACGCGAGCCAGCTTTCAGATTGTCATCGACGGGAACCAGCAAGCCGCTGCCGATGAGTATGTCATTACGGCCAACGCGCTTGCCATCGTCCCCTGAACAACGAGCACAACGCATTACGCAGGCTTCAGGATCGGAAGCCTGCGCAACAGGTTGTCACCTGCAAAGGTGACGCCACCCACGTCCAGGTATGCGGCGCGGGATCAATTAACGATGATGAAACTAAAGGAATGATTTATGAAAAAGATAATGCTGACCACCTTACTGGCGCTGATGAGCAGCCAGAGTTTTGCAGCGCTGACATCCCACGGTAGCGCCACCACCAGCATGACCCTTAACGCACCAGCAATATGGAGCATCACCAAAGGCGTAGACGCAGACGGAACCCTTGGGGCTGGCAACACCTATACCGACGACAGCATTCTGAACCATGCTGCGACCATCATTATTAAGAACGACTCGACGGCGGCGGGTACTTACTATATTCGCGGGCAAGGGGATTCCCTTGAGACCGATGGCACCATTGTGTGGGTCAATGCCAGTGACAGTACGCAAAAACACGTTGTGTCAAACCTGACCACCACGCTCGACAGTACCTGGAGCGCTGCGGACTCCGCCTTTAAATCGAACAATCCGCTGGCCGCGGGTGATGAGAAAACGTTCAGTTTTTATGGGCAGGCTGGCGATACATTTGAACCCGGCACTTATAACCTCTCGATGGAGTTGTTAACTGAAACGCCGTAACACCTCTGCGTGAGGTCACGCTATCACGCTGACAGAGAGGGTATCCGCACTGTCAGCGTCACTGCTCTCTACTCATTTTACGGTTTTCCTGAATGCGAGGCCGCACCACAGCTTTTGTGTCTTTGTCGCATCCAAAGTTGTGTAATTACAATGAAATTAAAGGAATGATGATAATGAAAAAAGTAATGCTGACTACTTTACTGGTTCTGATGAGCAACCAGAGTTTTGCGGCACTGACTTCTCATGGAAGCGCGACCACCTCCATGACGCTGAATGCGCCAACATCATGGAGCATTACCAAAGGCATGGACGCTGAAGGAACGCTGGGAGCAGGCAATATCTATACTGGCGATTCTATTTTGGATCATGCTGCAACCATCATTATTAAAAACGGATCGACCACTGCAGGTACTTACTACATTCGCGGGCAGGGTGATTCTCGCGAGAGTAATGGCGATATCGTATGGGTCAGCACCAGTAACAGCACGGAGAAACACCTTGTGCCGAATCTGGCGGTCAAACTCGACAGTACCTGGAGCGCGGCGGACGATGCCTATAAATCCAATAGCCCGCTGGCGGCTGGCGCGGAGCAAACATTCAGCTTTTATGGCCAGGATGGCGATGTATTTGAACCCGGCGTCTACACCCTCTCTCTGGAGTTGTTAACCGAAACGCCGTAAAACCGCAAAAAAACGCCGCCGGGGAACGAGCCGGCGGCGCAAGGCTGTTTACTGCTGACGCAGGTTCTGCGCGGCTTTCACCATATTAGCCAGCGCGGCGCGGGTTTCCGGCCAGCCACGGGTTTTCAGACCGCAATCCGGGTTCACCCACAGACGCTGCGCCGGAATGCGCTGCGCCGCTTTTTGCAGCAGGGCTTCGATCCACTCCACGCTCGGCACGTTCGGCGAGTGAATGTCGTACACGCCCGGTCCGATTTCGTTCGGGTATTCGAACTCTTCGAACGACTCGAGCAGTTCCATATCCGAACGCGAGGTTTCGATGGTGATCACATCAGCATCCAGCGCGGCAATGGAATCCATGATGTCGTTGAACTCGCAATAGCACATGTGGGTGTGGATCTGCGTGTCATCCTTCGCCACCGCCGCATTAATACGGAACGCTTCGACGCCCCACGCCAGGTAAGCCTCCCAGTCGCTGCGGCGCAGCGGTAAACCTTCGCGCAGTGCCGGTTCGTCGATCTGGATGATGCCAATACCGGCGGCTTCCAGATCGGCCACTTCGTCACGCAGCGCCAGCGCGATCTGCTTGGCGATGGTTTCGCGGGTAACATCTTCACGCGGGAAAGACCAGCAGAGGATGGTGACCGGCCCGGTCAGCATGCCTTTGACCGGTTTGTCGGTCAGCGATTGTGCGTACTTCGCCCACTCGACGGTAATCGCTTCCGGGCGGCTCACGTCGCCGATCACGACTGGCGGCTTCACGCAGCGAGAGCCGTAGCTCTGCACCCAGCCATTTTGCGTAAAGACGAAACCATCAAGATGTTCACCGAAGTATTCCACCATGTCGTTACGTTCTGCTTCGCCGTGGACCAGCACATCCAGCCCCAAACGCTCTTGTTCGATAATCGCCTGCTTAATATGTTCAGCGATGCCGGTGCGGTAATTGCCCGCATCTAAACGTCCCTGTTTAAAATCCAGACGCAAGCCGCGGATCTCGGTGGTCTGCGGGAACGAGCCGATAGTCGTGGTCGGCCACGCCGGCAGGTTGAAACGCACGCGCTGCGCTTGTGCACGCTCAGCGTACGGACGCGCGCGCTGGCTGTCCTGCGCGGTGATCGCCGCCAGACGTTTTGCCACCGCCGGGTTGTGCACGCGGGTAGAGTGGCGGCGCGCCTGGATCGGGGCGCTCCATTCATTCAGTTTTTCTGTATTGCCGCTGTTCAGGGCATCACGCAACAGCGCCAGTTCTTCACATTTTTGCAGGGCGAAGGCGAACCAGCTTTTCACTTCGGCATCAAGACGTGTCTCAACGCTCAGATCGATCGGGCTGTGCAGCAGCGAGCAGGAAGAGGCAACCCACAGCGGGCGTTTGCCGACCACATCTTTAATCTGCGCATATTTTTCACTCAGATCGGCGCGCCAGACATTACGGCCATTCACCAGACCGGCAGAGAGCAGCCAGTCGGCAGGCAGACGCTGATGCAGCTGTGCAACGTTGTCTTTACCGTGTACCAGATCGACATGCAGACCCTGCACCGGCAGCGCGGTAATGGTGTCCAGGTTCGGCGTGACGCCTTCGAAATAGGTGGTCAGCAGCAGTTTTACCTTGCCGTTCAGCGCGTCATACGCCGGTTTGAAGGCGTCCAGCCACGCTTGCGGCAGCTCCAGCACCAGCGCCGGTTCGTCGATCTGTACCCACTCAATACCGCGTTTCGCCAGTTCGGCCAGTACTTGCTGGTAGACCGGCAGAATGTCGTTCAGCAGGCTTAAGCGATCGAACTGTTCGCCTTTCACTTTGCCCAGCCACAGGTACGTGACCGGCCCAAGCAGCACGGGCTTCACCTTGTGGCCCAGCGCCAGCGCTTCGTCCACTTCATCCAGCAGTTGCGTCCACGTCAGTTTGAACTGCTGGCCTTTGCTGAATTCCGGCACCATGTAGTGATAGTTGGTGTTAAACCATTTGGTCATCTCTGCCGCTGCCGCCGGTTCGCCGGTCGGTGCGCGACCGCGACCGATGCGGAACAGGGTGTCGATATCGACAGAGCCGTCGTTGTTCTGATGACGAGCCGGCACATTGCCCAGCAGCAGGCTGGTGGTCAGAACATGGTCGTACCAGGCGAAATCACCGACCGGCAGCAGGTCGATCCCGGCCTGTTTTTGCTGATCCCAGTGGCGGGCGCGCAGCTCGCGCCCTACCGCCAGCAGTTCTTCGCGAGAAGAATTCCCCGCCCAGTAACTTTCTTGCGCTTTTTTCAGCTCGCGACGCAGGCCGACGCGAGGAAAACCGAGGGTGTGGTTATGTATTGTCATGTCTTCTTCCTTTGTTTTTTTTGTAAATCCTGAGAATTTTGAATTTAGGGAAGGCGGCAAGTTTGCTTATCCCCGGGAGCTTACATAAGTAAGTGACCGGGGTGAGTAAACGCAGCCAACGCACCATAAATTTAAAAGACGAAGGATTTAGCCATCTGGATGTTTACACATCCATATTGTGAAGGTACTGTATAAACCTCAAGCGCAAATTGTTCATGCCGGGGTGAAGGACATTCATGATCGAAATTAAACACCTGAAAACGCTACAGGCGTTACGAAACAGCGGGTCGCTGGCTGCAGCAGCGGCAACGCTGCATCAGACGCAGTCGGCGCTTTCCCACCAGTTCAGCGATCTGGAACAACGCCTCGGCTTTCGTCTGTTTGTGCGTAAAAGCCAGCCGCTGCGTTTTACGCCACAGGGCGAGATCCTGCTGCAACTGGCCAACCAGGTACTGCCGCAAATCAGCCGTGCGCTGCAGGCCTGTAACGAGCCGCAGCAAGCCACATTGCGCATCGCGATTGAATGCCATAGCTGTATTCAGTGGCTGACGCCCGCGCTTGAAAACTTCCGCCAGAACTGGCCGCAGGTGGAGATGGATTTCAAATCCGGCGTGACCTTTGACCCGCAGCCTGCGCTGCAACAGGGTGAGCTGGACCTGGTCATGACATCCGACATTCTGCCGCGCAGCGGCCTGCACTATTCACCGATGTTTGATTTTGAAGTGCGGCTGGTGCTGGCGCCGGATCATCCGCTGGCGGCAAAAGCGCGCATCACGCCGGACGATCTCGCCAGCGAAACACTGCTGATCTACCCGGTGCAGCGCAGCCGCCTTGATATCTGGCGTCATTTCCTGCAACCGGCAGGTATCAGCCCGGCGCTGAAAAGCGTCGATAACACGCTATTGCTGATTCAGATGGTTGCCGCCCGGATGGGGATCGCGGCGCTGCCGCACTGGGTGGTGGAGAGTTTTGAACGCCAGGGTCTGGTAGTGACCAAAACCCTGGGCGAAGGATTGTGGAGCCGGCTGTACGCGGCGGTGCGCGACGGCGAGCAGCGTCAGCCGGTTACCGAAGCGTTTATTCGCTCAGCGCGGAATCACGCGTGCGATCACCTGCCGTTTGTGCGGAGCGCGGAGCGACCCAACGGCGATGTACCCACAGCGAAGCCATTATCACCGAACCACCAATAATAAAGCTCGGCCAGTGCGGCTGTTCCTGCCAGATAGCGAGGTTGACCAGCAGCCCGGCGGGAACATGCACATTGTTCATAATGCCGAGCGTCCCGGCGTCAACCTGCGTTGCGCCGTAGTTCCACATAAAGTAACCCAGACCGGAAGCGACCACGCCCAGCCATACCAGCACGCCCCACTGCAGGGTGGTCGTTGGCAGCTTCTGCGGGTTACCCATCACAAACCACGCGGTGACGGCAACAACCAACGCGCCCAGATAGAACCACGCAAAGGCGTTGTGCTGTGGCATCGGCCGCGTTTCCATCAGGCGCTTATAGCCGACCATACCGATGGCGAAGCTGATGTTTGCCAGTTGCACCAGAATCAAACCGATCCAGAAGTGATCGCTGACTTTGTCATAACGAATAATCGCCGCGCCAATTACCGCCAGCCCGGCGCTCAGGGCGTAGCTCCAGCGCAGCCCGCGCTTGCTCAGCAGATCGTAAATCAGCGTAACGTACAGCGGCGTGAAGACGGTAAACAGCAAAAATTCAGAGACCGTCAGATAGAGATACGCCTGAAAGCTGAACAGATACATGATGCCAAGCTGCATCGCGCCCACCAGCATATACAGGCCAATGGTTTTCAGGTTGTGCCCGCGCGTGCGCAGGAACGGTAAGAACACCAGCGCCGCCAGCCCCACGCGCATCAGCACGGAGAAATAGCTGTCGACATGGCCAGCAAGGTATTCGCCAATCAGGCTAAAGGAAAAGGCCCACAGGATCGTGGTGATGATCAGTAACGCCACAATGAAGCTCTCTCAAAATAGTGAGGCTTCATTGTAGCGAACTCAGTTGCGCAAAGTTTGAGTATTTGGTTGACATATGATTACTTAATAACCAGGTGTCAATCTTATTGCAGGAACAATTTACGCAGGTAATGTGGCACGGCGTTATCCGCATTGGTGCCAATCACTTCCAGCTCCGGATGCAGGTCTTTCAGGCGCTGATGGGCATTGCCCATAATGCAGCCTTTACCGGCCATCGACAGCATTTCAGCATCGTTCATGCCATCGCCAAAGGCGATGCAATCCTTCAGACCATAGCCCAGCGCACCGGCAACGGCTTCCAACGCATGCCCTTTCGATACGCCGCCCGCCATCACTTCCAGACAGGTTAGCGTCGAGAAGCTGACGTTGACACGGTCGCCCCAGCGCGCATTGATCGCCTGCTCCAGCGGCAGCAGTTTTTCATGGCTGTCGCAGGTGAAAAAGACTTTGCTGATGCCTTTCGGCTCCAGTAAGCCCGGCTCATACAGCGAATACTGGAACACCGCTTCTTTGAAAAAACGCATCTCGTCAGGACGATGGCGATTCATAAACCATTCGTCGTTACGATAGACATTGGTAATGATATCTTTCTCGTTGTGCATCACACCGAACAGATCGCTGGCGATATCGCGATCCAGATTGTGGCTAAAGACCAGATTTCCGTCGGTATCGTGCACGCGCGCGCCGTTGGAAGTGATCATATACGCCTTGATGCCGAGATTATCGCGGATTTGCCCGACATCAACATGGTGGCGGCCGGTAGCAAAGACAAAATTGACGCCGTGGCCGGTCAGCAGTTTTAACGTTTCTTTCGCGAACGGAGACAGTGTGTGGTCAGGGGAGAGCAACGTGCCATCTAAATCAGACGCAACAACCTGGTACATAGGAAAATTTTACCTCAATAAATAATTAGTTATGCCGGTCGAAGAAGTCGACGATGGCGTTGAGCGCGACCGAGCGCATAGCGTCCTTTTCGAAAAGGATCTCATGGTACGCGCCAGGTATAACAAACGGTTTTCCCCCTTCGCAAGGGTGGCCCGCCGCAGCGCGAATTTCGCAGAAGCGTTGTTGCATGCGGTTATCCACCACGTGCTCCTCTTCTGCCTGAATAATCAATGTTGGGGTGTCATCATTTGCCGCCCCTGCCAGCGCGTGTTCTCCGGCCAGAATGCCTTCACGCACCCAGTGCCATGTCGGCCCGCCCACGCGCAGCGTCGGTTCGTCGGCATAAAAACGCAGATTACGCCGGTAACGCTCGCGGCTGTGGGTCAGCACGTTAATCGCGAACGGCAGCGCGCGCCAGCTTCCGGTGCCGATGGCGTAATTTTCACGAAGACGCGGATAGCTTTCCGCCCAGTTAAGCAACGGACGTACCATCCACTCCGGCAGGCGAATGATAATGCCGAACATCGGCGCGCACAGGGCAATAGCATCACAGGCATGCGGATAACGCTGTAAGAAGAGCGTGGAGATCGCGCCGCCCATCGAATGCGCCAGGATATAACGTTTGCGCCAGGGTCCATCGGCGACTTCCTGCTGCCAGAATGCCGCCAAATCATCGACATAATCGCTAAAGTTGACCACATGGCCCCGGTGCGTATCCGCCAACATCCGCCCGGAACGCCCCTGCCCGCGGTGATCGATAATCAACACATCGTAACCAAGGTAGAACAGGTCATACGCCAGTTCGGCGTATTTGACGTAGCTTTCAATACGGCCCGGACACACCACAATCACCCGATCGTGGCGGCGATCGTGAAAGCGGACAAAACTGACGGGTACATTATCAACACCGGTAAACACGGCTTCTTCACGCGAGCGCCAGAAATCCATTAGCGGCCCGGTGGTAAATGCCGCGAACGCTTTTTCTCTGGTTTCCCAGGCCGTTTTTTGCCGAAACATCGGAATTTCGCCCCTGTTAGCCATGTAAAATCGTTTTTTTGTGACCAATAGCAAAATCCACTGACAATAGCGTATTGTGGCATAAAAACAGACAACCAGGAATTTCTCATGACCTTCGAATGGTGGTTCGCCTACCTGCTGACTTCAATCATTTTAAGCCTCTCGCCCGGTTCCGGTGCGATTAACACCATGACCACATCCATCGGCTACGGCTATCGCGGCGCGGCGGCTTCCATTGCCGGTTTGCAGACCGGGCTTGGCATTCATATCGTGCTGGTCGGCGTCGGGCTGGGCACGCTGTTTTCTCGCTCCGTGCTGGCGTTTGAAGTGCTGAAATGGGCGGGCGCAGCCTACCTGATTTGGCTGGGTATTCAGCAGTGGCGCGCCGCAGGCGCTATCGATCTCAATACGCTGGCGAAAACCCAGTCGCGCGGTCGGCTGTTTAAGCGGGCGGTATTCGTTAACCTGACCAACCCGAAAAGCATCGTGTTTCTTGCTGCCCTGTTCCCGCAATTTATCGTGCCGCATCAGCCGCAGGTGATGCAGTATGTGGTGCTGGGGGTGACAACGATTGTCGTCGACATCATTGTCATGATTGGCTACGCGACGCTGGCGCAGCGCATTGCTGGCTGGATCAAAGGCCCGCACCAGATGAAGGCGCTGAATAAGGTATTTGGTTCGCTGTTCGTGCTGGTCGGCGCGTTGCTGGCTTCTGCCCGCCACGCCTGAGGCAGGTGCCCGGTGGCGCTACGCTTACCGGGCCTGGAAAATCCGCAGGCCGGATAACGAAGCGCCAACCGGCAGATGAGTTAACGGGAAATAATCAGGTGGATGCCGAAGCCGGTAAACAGCGCGCCAGCAAAACCGTCAATCCATTTCGCCAGACGCTGATAACCGCGGCGCATTGCCGGCAGTGCGAACAGGCTGGCGACGACGGTAAACCAGGCCAGCGTTTCCAGCGCAATCAGCACGAAAATACCCCAGCGCGCACTGGCGCCGACGCTATCGCCGACAAACAGTGAAAACACCGAGCCGAAGTAGATAATTGCTTTCGGGTTCGCCAGATTGGTCAGTAACCCTTTCAGAAAGCTGCGGCCGCTGCTGGTCGCCAGTTCAACTTTCGGCGCATCAGCCGGTTTCTGATCTTTCTTCAGCGCGCCGCGCAGCATCTGGTAGCCCATCCAGCACAGATAAAGACCGCCGCCGACCATAATAATGCTGTGCAACCACGCCATTTTTTCGAGGATCAAGTTCAGGCCGAGCAGCGCTACGCCAGCCCACACCATTACGCCACAAGTGATGCCGAACACGCCCATCATCGCCTCTTTGCGCGAGCGGCTAACGGCGGTTTGCGAAACGAAGAAGAAATCCGGGCCGGGGCTCATCAGGGCAACGATATGCACCAGCGCCACGGTAAGAAATAACATCAACATAGATAACCTGCGGGAAGATAATTCAGTGAGTGGCTATCCTGGCACTTTTCGGCCGCTAAAACTACTCTTCGTCGCCGTCGACATGCGCGCGGATAAGCGCCATAAATTCCTGGCCGAAACGCTCAAGTTTGCGTGTTCCCACGCCGTTCACGCTGAGCATTTCCCCCGGCGAAAGCGGCATTTGCTCGGCCATCTCGATCAGCGTCGCATCGTTGAACACCACATAAGGCGGGATATTCTCTTCGTCGGCAATCGCTTTTCGTAATTTACGCAGCTTGGCGAACAGCTTGCGATCGTAATTGCCGACGGCGGCTTTTTGCATCACTTTTGGTTTCAGCGCCACCATTCGCGGCACCGCCAGCATCAGCGGTACTTCACCACGCAGCAACGGACGCGCCGCTTCCGTTAGCTGAAGCGCAGAATGCTGGGCAATATTCTGGGTGGCAAATCCCATATGGATAAGCTGGCGGATCACGCTCACCCAGTGTTCATGGCTCTGCTCGCGGCCAATGCCGTACACCGGTAATTTATCGTGGCCGAACTCGCGGATACGTTGATTGTTCGCGCCGCGCAGCACTTCCACCACATACCCCATACCGAAACGCTGATTGACGCGATAGATGGCCGACAGCGCTTTTTGCGCGTCCTGTAAACCATCGTACTGGCGCGGCGGATCGAGGCAAATGTCGCAGTTGCCGCAGGGCTCCTGCCGCCCTTCGCCGAAATAGTTGAGCAGTACCAGACGACGACAGGTTTGCGCTTCAGCAAATGCCCCCATCGCATTGAGCTTGTGCCGCTCAATATCCTGCAATGGCCCGGCCGGTTTCTCTTCCAGACAACGGCGCAACCACGCCATATCCGCCGGATCGTAAAACAGCATCGCTTCCGCAGGCAGGCCGTCACGCCCGGCGCGGCCAGTCTCCTGATAATAGGATTCGATATTACGTGGGATGTCGAAATGCACCACGAAACGGACGTTGGGCTTGTTAATGCCCATGCCGAACGCCACGGTTGCCACCACGATTTGTAAATCGTCGCGCTGGAACTGCTCCTGCACCCGCGCGCGCAGCTCGTTATCCAGCCCGGCATGATACGCCGCCGCGCTGAAACCACGGCTTTGCAGACGCGCAGCGGTGTCTTCCACCTTGGCGCGGCTGTTGCAATAAATAATGCCGGATTTACCGCGCTGCTCCTGTACGTAACGCAGCAACTGATCGAGCGGTTTAAATTTTTCCATCAGCATATAGCGGATGTTCGGACGGTCGAAGCTGCTGACCTGGATCAGCGGATCGTTTAAGCCCAGCAGGCGTTCGATATCGCGTCGCGTGGTGTCATCAGCCGTCGCGGTCAGCGCCATAAAAGGCACGGACGGCAGCATCTGGCGCAGGTGGCCAAGTGCGGCGTATTCCGGGCGGAAATCGTGACCCCACTGGGAAATGCAGTGCGCTTCGTCAACGGCCAACAGCACCGGGTTCCACTGGCGCAACTGATCAAGGAAGTTGTCGAGCATCAGGCGCTCGGGCGCGATATAAAGCAGACGGATCTGCCCGTTGCGACAGCCGTTGATCACCTCAAACTGCTGCTCACGGCTTTGGGTTGAGTTCAGGCACGCCGCCGCAACGCCGTTGGCAAGTAGCTGATCGACCTGATCTTTCATCAGTGAGATCAACGGCGAAACCACCACCGTCAGCCCCTGCAACACCAGCGCCGGAATTTGATAGCACAGGGATTTTCCGCCGCCGGTCGGCATCACCACCAGACAGTCGCGGCCGCGCAGTACGGTGTCGATAATATCCTGCTGGCCCGGGCGGAATTGCTGGTAGCCGAAGGTCTCCTGCAAGACCTGTTTAGCCAGCGATTCCTGATTCAATACTTCCGCCTGCGCCACAATGACCCCATTCGCCTGAAATAAAAACAGGCGCTATTTTCAGCGCCTGCGCCAGAAACTGCAATGCTTAAAACAGATCGTTAAGCATCACGCCCACACCGATACGGGTTTGATTGAAATTATAGTCAATCAATGATTCGCCGTAGCCGCTGTAAACCTGGGTGTAGAACCGGACGTGTCGGGTTATCGGATAGCTGATGCCGATTTCCGCACCGCCGTAGCCGGTATTCCAGTTGTACTGCCCTTTGGCGCTGAGGATTGCCTCGCCCAGTTGATAACCAATCTTCAACTGGTAATAGCCCA
The DNA here is from genome assembly GCF_013085925.1 of Kosakonia sp. MUSA4. Lineage (NCBI taxonomy): Bacteria > Pseudomonadati > Pseudomonadota > Gammaproteobacteria > Enterobacterales > Enterobacteriaceae > Kosakonia > Kosakonia sp. MUSA4. The sequence continues at coordinate 5,654,178 of NZ_CP025697.1, read as the reverse complement.
TGTATTTGGTGATGTCCGGGTTATCGTCGGTGGAACCCACCACATACCAGGGCTTCACTTCAACCATCCAGTTGCCATTCTGCGCCATCAGGCGGGTATAGACGCGGTTCCAGCTACGCGATGTCGGGTCTGAACGGCCGTTTGAATCGTGGTTAAAACCCATCTCCACATCGCGTAACGTCCAGCCAGCAAACTCATAATCGGTGGCGAAACCGAGGAAAAGCTGCGGCTCGTAGTTGGTTTCGCGGAACGGCGATGACTCGGCGCTATTGGAGAGCTGCCACCAGGACTTCTGCGTATAGGAAGCGCCAAAAACAGAATTAGGCCCCAGAATCCCGCGCCACAGCGGAAACGCAAGGCTGAGCTGAAACTTCACTTCGTCCTTACGCGCATTATCAGACCAGTTATAGGAACTGATCGCTTCCTTGTTCAGATCGCTGGTGTCGGTATAGAGCACGTAGTTGGTTTCATAAGGATAAAGCGTGAAAGGATTATCGTGATCCTGCAATAAATTGGCGATGATGCTGCCGCGCACGGCGGGGGCATCATGAACTTCCTTTACCGTAGCTTCCTGTGCGTATGCCATAAAAGGCAGTGCAAGCACTGCGAAAAACCAACCCAGAGAGGTCCGCATCGGTTTTATGCTCCCGAATCATATTGTTGAATTGAAGAATTTCCCCGCAAGTATTCTACATATTTATTGGGTCACTGCTCAGGTATCGGTTCTTAAACTGGAAATCAACAAATAACAGGCATAAAATCAACATTCCATTAACACATCGGATCAGATTGCTATGTCAGCCGTTCTCACAGCCGATCAAACCCTTAAGCTGGTGGGCGAGATTTTTGTCTATCACATGCCGTTCAACCGTGCATTAGGTCTTGAGCTGGAACGTTATGAAAAAGAGTATGCGGAGTTGAAATTTACTAATCAGCCAATGATGGTGGGCAACTGGGCGCAAAGCATTTTACATGGCGGCGTCATCGCCTCGGCGCTGGATGTTGCCGCAGGTCTGGTTTGCGTGGGCAGCACGTTAACGCGCCATGACACTATCAGCGAAGAGGAGCTGCGCCAGCGTTTGTCGCGCATGGGTACCATTGATTTACGCGTCGATTATCTGCGACCAGGGCGCGGTACGCGCTTTACCGCCAGCAGCAGTTTGCTGCGTGCGGGCAATAAAGTCGCCGTCGCCCGCGTTGAGCTGCATAACGAGGATCAACTGCATATCGCCAGCGCGACGGCCACCTATATGGTGGGGTGAGGCTGTTGTGAAAATCGGGTAACATACGGTTACTTTTCAGCAAAGAGTTTTCCCGATGGATGCAAAACAGACGCGGCTGGGCGTGTTACTCGCCCTGGCCGCTTATTTCATTTGGGGGGTTGCCCCGGCCTATTTCAAAGTGATTTGGTACGTACCGGCTGACGAAATTCTCACTCACCGCGTCATCTGGTCCTTCTTCTTTATGCTGGCGTTGATCAGCGTCAGCCGTCAGTGGAGCAACGTAAAAGCGCTGCTGCAAACGCCGAAAAAAATCCTGCTGCTGGCCATCTCCGCCGTACTGGTTGGCGGCAACTGGCTGCTGTTTATCTGGGCGGTGAACCACAACCATATGCTGGAAGCCAGCCTGGGTTACTTTATTAACCCACTGGTGAATATTCTGCTGGGGATGCTGTTTTTGGGCGAGCGTTTCCGCCGTATGCAGTGGCTGGCGGTACTGCTGGCTGCCGTTGGTGTGCTGGTGCAACTGTGGACGTTTGGCTCGCTGCCGATCATTGCGCTCGGTCTGGCATTTAGTTTTGCTTTTTACGGCCTGCTGCGTAAAAAAATTGCTGTCGATGCGCAAACCGGCATGCTGGTAGAAACGCTGTGGTTACTGCCGGTTGCGGCGGTGTGGCTATTTGGCATCACGGATAGCCCGACCAGCCACATGGGGCAAAACAGCCTGTCGCTGAACTTGCTGTTGATGGCCGCCGGTGTGGTTACGACGATTCCTCTGCTGTGCTTTACCGGCGCGGCAATGCGTCTGCGTTTATCGACGTTGGGGTTTTTCCAGTATATCGGTCCGACGCTGATGTTCCTGCTGGCTGTTGCTTTCTATGGCGAACATCCGGGGCCGGATAAGATGGTGACCTTTGGTTTTATCTGGCTGGCGCTGGCGATTTTTGTCATGGATGCGGTATACACACAGCGTGGTTTACGCAAAAACGTGTGATGAAGAGTTTGTGCCGCCGCTTCTTTCCTGCATGCTGAAGCGGCGGCACAATACAATGAACAGGAGAGCATTTTTAGGCTTATTGAGCATAAAGCGCGATTGTTAAGGCTGGCTCCCGATACTCAACGAAATAAAAACGCGCTCCCTGTTCTTTCTTCTGATCAATCAATGTAGGGCCATCAGGTTTCAGGAAATAATGTTCCCGCCGCCCATAAAATATATTCATGGTCGCGTATTCATTACTTAACTGATTCTACTTTCAGTGGCGAAAACGTCTTCACAGATATTAGCTGCCGGCAATGGCACAGGTATGATCCTGTAATGTTTCTGCGGCAATAGCGGTCGTGTCATTACCTGAAGTTTCCAGCAACAGGAAGTCGGAACTATCAAGATTAATAAGCGCAATGGTGGTATATTTCATCTCTTTGCCATCAGCAACAACTTTGTCATTGATTTCTTTAAACAGATTCTTTTGTTTTAATTCATCGAGCGTCACTTTCCGGTAATTATAAGTATTACCCTGCAACTGCAACGGGAATTGAGTCCAGGTGGTACTGTAATTTGTGACGCTATCCAGTGCAGTGCGTACTGCCGGGGCAAGGCAGGAGATATGTAAGTGCAGTTGGTCTTGCGTACGTGAGTTTAAGGCGTTAATAGCGATTGCAATATTCTTCTCTTTGACTTTCATGCCAGCTTTTTCCGACACCAGATCGCGTCCCCACCATGCCATATATAAATAGGGTGGCAGATTATCTGCCAGTAATTGCGGGTCCTCAACACCGGTAATTTTCGCCAGCGGCAGCAGCAGATACTGATAATTATCATTATCGACTTTATAATAGACATAACCGTTGTTTTCATCTACCAGAGCACAGGGGGCATATAAACTGTTAGTTGTATAATTGACTTCGCATTGATTATGAACCTTATCCCATAATATATTTCTGTCGGCATGTGCCGTTGATACAAAAAAACCGAACAAAAATAAAGCAGCGGTAAAAACTTTCATAACTATCTCTCCCGGATAAGACGTGAATTAAAATACACAATAATTTTAATTTCTGAAGAGAAAACCGCAAACGTGATAATTCCTGATTATTCTGCCGCGGCTATCAGTTTGCTGCCAGTTAATACCTTGACTCATGCGGACGGGCAAGTTAACGACGGAAGATCGTCGAAACCAGCAGTCATCAGGGGAGGAAAGTGAATTAGCATCCGCTACGTGGCAACGGTACGTCAGGCCGATGAGCCCCCCGTTTTCCTCACGCAGTAAAAAGGGCGGCAGCGCCGCCCGTTGTCTTACAGCCAGTTGCGGCGCTTGAAGTAGAGATACGGCGCCAGCCCGGCGAGGATCATAAAGACAATCGCGCCAGGGTAGCCGAAGCTCCAGTGCAGCTCGGGCATAAATTCAAAGTTCATCCCGTAGCTGGATGCCACCAGCGTCGGCGGCAGGAACACCACGGAAACAACCGAGAAGATCTTGATGATGCGGTTCTGCTCGATATTGATGAAACCCATCGCCGCCTGCATCAGAAAGTTCACCTTCTGGAACAGGGATTCATTGTGCGGCAGCAGAGATTCGATATCGCGCAGGATCTCGCGCGCCTGCTCCAGCTGACCGGCCGGTAAACGCGCCTTGCGCACCAGGAAGTTCAGCGCGCGCTGGGTATCCATCAGACACAGACGTACCTTCCAGCCGATATCTTCCTGCTCCGCCAGCGTTGAAAGCGCGTCGTCATATTCATCGCCCTGCTGGCCTTCCATAATGACGCGGCTCAGTTTTTCCAGGTCGCTGTAGATGTTTTCGATTTCATCCGCCAGCTGTTCGATTTTGGTTTCGAACAGATCCAGCAGCAGTTCATAGGCGTTGCCATCAACCATCTCCTGGCTGCGGGCGCGCATACGATAGAGGCGAAACGCGGGTAATTCGCGCTCACGCAACGTGAACAGGCGGCCTTCGCGAATGGTGAATGCCACCGTTGAGTTACCGGCGTGATCTTCCGCGTCTTCAAAAAAGAAGAAGGAGTGGATGTGTAGCCCGTCTTCGTCCTCGAAAAAACGCGCGGAGGCTTCGATGTCTTCCAGTTCAGGTCGGGTGGCCAGGTTCTGACCCAATTCCGTTTGCACGCGGGTTCGTTCGTCTTCGTCCGGCTCGACCAAATCAACCCAAACCGAGCTGGCGAGGTGTTTGATTTCGTCAGCCTCAAGACGGGTTAAACGATTGTTTTCCAGTTGAAATGCGCTCAGCATGGCCGGGACTCCCAATGCAAAAAATATCGGACAGTTCGGTGGGCACACAAGAAACGAATTGGGTTTCAGACCATTAAACAGCCTGACTCAGCGCGACGGGAAACATGCAGGTCGCTGACAACCTCTGAGGCTATCAGCATGAGAAAATAGCCTTAGGAGTTGTTCCTGTGGAACAGGAGATTGAGCCAGTATCTACTGGGTGTGTCCAAGGCGAATGTCCTCTTAGCGTGATCGTGCGCGCATGTTACGCCAGCACTCAGAAGGCGTCAACACGCAACGAAACGCTAAAGAGCAATATTTGCCCTTCAGCGTATAAGGCTAGCAGATTATTACAAAATTATGATATTTTTCTGAATGTTAGACGGTTTCCAGCTTCGCATAGGCGGCCACCAGCCATTTAATACCCTGCCCCTGGAAAGCCACCTGCAAACGGCTGTGTTCGCCGCTGCCTTCCATGTTCACTACCGTACCTTCGCCAAACTTCGCATGGCGCACGCGCTGGCCAAGTTTATAGCCGGTGTCGCTCTGCGCGGCTGGCGTTCCCATGCGCTGATGGCTGACCGGGCGGCTGATGCTGGCGCGTAAACGCACCTCTTCCACACACTCTTCCGGCAGTTCGCCGATAAAGCGTGAAGGACGGTGATAAACCTCTTTTCCGTACAAACGACGCGTTTCGGCATAGGTTAAAGTCAGTTTCTGCATCGCGCGCGTCACGCCGACATACGCCAGGCGGCGCTCCTCTTCCAGACGGCCGCCCTCATCCAGCGACATCTGGCTCGGGAACATGCCCTCTTCCATGCCAACGATAAAGACCTGCGGGAATTCCAGACCTTTTGCCGAGTGCAGCGTCATAAGCTGCACCGCATCCTGCCAGGTGTCCGCCTGCCCTTCGCCCGCTTCCAGCGCGGCGTGGGAAAGAAACGCCTGCAACGGCATCAAATCTTCATCTTCTTCGTTGTAGCTGAACTGCCGCGTGGCGGTGACCAGCTCCTCTAAGTTCTCAATACGCGTCTGGCCTTTCTCGCCCTTCTCCTGCTCGTACATCATGCGCAGACCGGAGTCGTTCACTACCCGGTCGGTTTGCACATGCAGCGGCATATCGGCCGTTTCCTGCGCCAGCGCGTCAATCAGTTCCAGGAAGCGTTGCAGGGCGCTTGCTGCACGGCCCGCCAGCGCTTTTTCCTGTAGCAATTCACGCGTCGCCTGCCACAGCGTCAACTGGCGATCGCGGGACGTCTGGCGCACGACATCCAGCGTGCGATCGCCAATGCCGCGCGTCGGCGTATTCACTACGCGCTCAAACGCGGCATCATCATTGCGGTTGGCGATCAAACGCAGATAGGAGAGCGCATCTTTGATCTCCTGGCGTTCGAAGAATCGCATACCGCCATAAATGCGGTACGGCATACTGGCCTGCAACAGCGCCTCTTCCAGCACGCGCGACTGGGCGTTGCTGCGATAGAGAATGGCGCACTGCGTCAGTTGCCCGCCGTTGTCCTGCCAGGCTTTGATACGGTTAACGACAAATCGCGCTTCATCCAGCTCGTTGAACGCGCAATAGAGTGAAATCGGCTCGCCATCGACGCCGTCGGTCCACAGATTTTTCCCCAGCCGCCCATTGTTGTTTTCAATCAGGGCGTTAGCGGCGCTAAGGATATTACTGGTGGAGCGGTAGTTCTGCTCCAGGCGAATGGTCTGCGCGCCGGGGAAATCTTTCAGGAAGCGCTGGATGTTTTCCACCTGCGCGCCGCGCCAGCCGTAAATAGACTGATCATCGTCGCCGACGATCATCACCTTGCCGGTGTCGCCCGCCAGCAGGCGGATCCATGCGTACTGAATGTTGTTGGTATCCTGGAATTCGTCCACCAGGATATTGGTAAAACGTTCACGATAGTGCTGCAAAATATGCGGCTTGTTCAGCCACAGCTCATGGGCGCGCAGCAGCAGCTCGGCAAAATCCACCAGCCCGGCGCGATCGCAGGCTTCCTGGTAGGCCTGATAAACTTTCTGCCAGGTCTGCTCAACCGGGTTACCGAAACTTTGAATATGATGCGGACGAATGCCCTCATCTTTCTGGCCGTTGATGTACCACATTGCCTGACGCGGCGGCCACTGCTTCTCATCCAGATTCATCGCTTTGATCAGACGTTTCAGCAGCCGGAGCTGATCTTCACTGTCGAGAATCTGGAAATCCTGCGGCAGCCCGGCATCCATGTGGTGCGCGCGCAGCAAGCGGTGCGCCAGGCCGTGGAACGTGCCCACCCACATTCCGCCCTGCGAGGTGCCCATCAACTGACCGATACGGTGACGCATTTCCGCCGCCGCTTTATTGGTAAAAGTGACCGCCATGATCGAGTATGGCGAGCAGTTCTCCACGGTCATCAGCCAGGCGATACGGTGTACCAGCACGCGCGTCTTACCGCTCCCCGCCCCGGCCAGCACCAGCATATTGCTGCGCTCTGCGGCTACGGCGTCGCGCTGTTTGTCATTGAGGCTGTCGAGCAGATAAGAAACGTCCATAGGTACCGTCGTGTCGTCGTCAGGAATTGAACGAAGCGCCCGATGGCGCCTCGCTTACCGGGTCTACGTTACCGCAGGACGGATAAGCGTAGCGCCATCCGCCAAAAAACCCTGGTATTTTATACAGAACTGTTGGTGATTATATCAGCGTCGTGAGGGATGCCAACCGCGAAATTTCCATATGCGGTAACAAACGGCTGTCGGTTGCCTGTAACAGATCGGTGCCTTCCGGCTTGATCCAGCATGCCTGCATGCCGCAACGGATCGCGCCCGCAACATCCGTAGTCAAATCGTCGCCAACATGCAGAATATCCTCAACCGCCACACCAAGGCGATCTGCGGCCAGATGGTACATGTCGCTGAACGGTTTTGAACGCCCGTCCGGCCCGGCGCGCAGCACGAATTCAAAGTAATCGCCCAACCCGAACAGTTCCGGCTGCGCGTTACCGTTGGTGATCGCCACCAGCGGCCACTTCGTTGCCAGTCTCTTCAGCGTGTCGTGGGTTTCCTGCGGTACATCAATGCGGCTGCGCCATTTGGCAAAGTTAACCATCGAGGCCTGTGCGCCGACGGCGGCTTCCTCGACTGTCAGCCCGGCGTTTAGCATCGCCTGTTCAACGGCGCGTCGCCGCCATTCGGTAACGTCGTGATAGATCTCCGGCTCGGTTTCCCGCAGCGACTGGCGCAGACGCTTGAATTCTTCATTTTCCAGGTCGTTCAGCGCCGGATGATAGCGTTGCACAAACGCCAGCGCTTCCTGTTCGGTACGCTGGATCACCAGCCGGTTATCGTAAAGTGTATCGTCCAGGTCAAAAGTGATCGCGGAGATCTGACCCAATGGGCGGTAAAAACGCATTATTTCCCCCGTTTGGCGCGCGGGTGCGCGGCGTCGTACACCGATGCAAGGTGTTGAAAATCGAGATGGGTATAGATTTGTGTCGTTGAAAGATTGGCGTGACCAAGCAACTCCTGCACCCCGCGCAGATCGCCGCTCGATTCAAGCATATGTGTAGCGAATGAGTGCCGCAGTTTATGCGGATTCACGTGACTGTGAAGCCCCTGGCGGATGCCCCACTCGGCAAAACGTTTTTGCACATTACGCGCCGAAATTCGTTTCCCCAGCTTCGATAAAAACAGCGCATCCTCTTCTGCGCCAAACAGCCCACGCAGATCGAGCCAGTGCTCGATCCAGGTCACCGCACTGCGACCAATAGGCAAGCGGCGCTCTTTGCTGCCCTTGCCCATTACCCACACTTCACCGCTTTCCAGATTCAGATGTTTGATATCCAGATTCACCAGTTCCGAAAGACGCAGACCGGCGCCGTACATCACTTCCAGCATGGCCCGATCGCGCACTGCCAGCGGATCGTTAAGATCGATATCCAGCAGCCGGTTCATATCATCAACATCAATATTCTTCGGTAAATGGCGCGGCGCTTTCGGTGCCGAAATGCCCTTCGCCGGGTTTGCCGGCAGCTCACCCTGGCTGACCATCCAGTCAAAGAAACTGCGCAGCGCCGAAAGCCGCAGCGCCAGGCTTGCCGGGCCGAGCCCTTTTCGTCGGCTGCGTACGGCAATTGCGCGCACCATCGCAGCATCACATTGTTGCCAGCTTTTCAGGCCGGTTTCACCGGTCAAAGCAATGATGGCATCAAGCTGACGCTGATAATTAAGCAGCGTAATGGGGCTGAGCTGACGTTCAACGCCAAGGTAGCGCAGGAATTTGCTGACGGCAGGTAACAGCGGCGAATCGCTCATACGCGCTCGATCCAGCGTTCCAGAAGATCCGGCAGCATCTGCGCTATCTCATCTAAAAGCTGGGTGCCCTGACCTGGCTGGTAATGGTGAACATCACGACTGCTGAACAGCACCACGCCAAGGGAGCCGTCCGGCCCCATTAATGACAAGGCCACGGAGCCGATTGCTTTCGCTTCCGGCAACAGCAGCAACAGCTCCGGCCCGTTTAATGAGCCGAGATAGTGGTACTGCTGGCCTAAGCGTTGAATACGCAACGATTCAAACGCCTGACGGGAGAGCGCAAGATGGGTGTAGCGGGAAGGCGCGCCCAGACGCCAGCGATCGGGAAACAGGCGGATAGTCGCGCCTGCCAGCCCCAGATCGCGCGCCCAGCGATGAAAACGGTTAAGCATCTCTTCGAGGCTGCTGGCGGATGCCAGCCGACTTTGCAGGCGCAGCAGACGATAGAATAATCCTTCGTTTGCGCTCGCCTGCTCCATCAGCAAGGTCATGTTCTCTTCCAGCACATTGATGTGATTGCGCGAGCGCGCCATGTGCCATTCAACCAGAGAAACCGTACCGCGCACCGGGTGCGGCACGCGCATTTGCTCTACCAGCCGCGCATTACGGATAAAGAATTCAGGATGGTGCAGCAAATATTCCGCCACCGCCTGGTCATCCAGTTCGGCCAACGGCTCCTGCTGCTCTTCTCCTATATGCTTCATAGATGAATAAACCCGTCATAGACATGTGCCGCCGGGCCAGTCATAAACAACGGTTGACCCGGTCCTTTCCACGCGATATCAAGCCGACCGCCCGGTAATTCAACGCGAACATTTTCGGCCAGTAAATCCTGCTGAATGCCGACCGCAACGGCCGCACAAGCGCCGCTGCCGCAGGCCTGGGTTTCACCTGCACCACGTTCAAAGACGCGCAGACGAATGTGATCCCGTGAGACAACCTGCATAAAACCGATATTGGCGCGCTCAGGAAAACGTTCGTGGCTCTCCATCACTGGCCCCAGTGTTTCTACCGGCGCGGTGTCCACGTCATCAACCTGAATAACGCAGTGCGGATTACCCATCGAAACAACGCCGCACAGTATGGTTTGCTCCGCCGCCCGCATAATATAGGTCTTTTCCGCTTTGTTGGCGCGGAACGGCACCTGCGACGGTTCGAAGTTTGGCTCGCCCATATTGACGCGAACCAGTTCGTCTTCCGTTACGCTCAATACCATACGACCGTTCGCCGTACTGACGCGGATATCACGTTTATTGGTTAATCCTTTCAGGCGAACAAAGCGGGCGAAACAGCGCGCGCCGTTACCACACTGCGACACTTCACTGCCGTCGGCATTGAAAATACGGTAGTGAAAATCGAGTTCGGGATCGTAGGGAGGCTCAACCACCAGCAGTTGATCAAACCCAACGCCAAGGTGACGATCCGCCAGACGACGGATCAGCTCTGGTGAGAAAAAGACATTCTGCGTTACCGCGTCGACGACCATAAAATCGTTGCCAAGGCCATGCATTTTTGAGAACTGCATCATCTACTCCAGTTGCGCGGATACAGAACGGTAGCGTCAGTAATTCACCTGGCTCGGAGAGCCGTCGTCACCACGATCGTTGCTATCCGGCGTGCTCGGCTGGATCGTGCTGGTTTGCGTTTTGGTTGGCGGCGGCGCGTTTTTATCCGCAGGAGGAAAATAGAGCGGCCCCTTCAGACCACAACCCGTCAGGCTGAACAGAGTCAGCAGTACGGCCATCGCGCGAAACACATCTTTCATTATGAGTTGCCTGTAAGTTCATTCTTTCTGCTTTCTATCATCGCAGGAGAAGACACAAAAGCAAGAGTTTGCTGGTTTAGGGCATCGGGAAATGTTTCGCGTTATACTGCTGCCATCATAAAAAACAGGAAAGCAGAATGAACGACAGTGAATTTCATCGCCTCGCCGACAGCCTGTGGCTCACCATCGAAGAACGCCTTGATGACTGGGATGGCGACAGCGACATCGACTGCGAAATCAACGGCGGCGTCTTAACCATTAGCTTTGAAAACAGCAGCAAAATTATCATTAACCGCCAGGAGCCGCTGCACCAGGTGTGGCTGGCGACCAAACAGGGCGGCTACCATTTCGATCTGAAGGGTGACGACTGGGTTTGCGATCGCAGCGGCGAAACCTTCTGGGATCTGCTGGAACAGGCCGCCTCGCAGCAAGCGGGCGAAACGGTGACTTTTCGTTAATATTAGCCGGATAAGGTGTTAATGATTTATCCGGCACGCATTACGAGAAATATTGCTGCAACAGCGGCGCGTCGTTGTCCTGATTCGCCGGTGTTGCGGTGCTGATTGTCTGATTGCGGAACGGGATCACCTGCGCACGCCCTTCCGTATTCACAATCTGATAGAACTGCGGCAAGTTGAAGTTAATAAAGCTGGAACCGTAAGTGAAGCGGTCATGCGATGACGAGTAGAAACGGCTTACATCCCGCACCAGCTCCTCTTTGCTGCCTTCACAGTGGTGATAGACTTCCGCGCGGTTGCTCTCATCCAGGATATAGATGTTAAAGCCTTCTTCACCGGTCTCTTCAAAGAAGAACTGAATAATCCCTTCGCTGGCAAAGCCATCCACCACCGCTGGTAATTCGACGTGATTGGTTTCAACCTGCACGGAAAGGCCATGCAGTTTGTTATGCGAAATCGCACCGTAAAACTCGATCGCGTTTTCCAGCTTCTGTACCGACACATTCAGGCGTTCAAAGAACAGCCCCCAGGTCTGGCCCGCCACGCGCAACGCTTTAAAGCGCCCGGTTTCCTGGCGCGTACTGGAAAGACGCAGCTCAATACACTCAGAAACCAGCTGCTGGACGCGGGTTCGAATCAGGCCGCGCAGATGCTGGCTGTAGCAGAACACTTCAACACTATCCGGCGGTGCCGCATCCTGATGCATTTTGCCGAGAATCGTTTTCAGCGCTTCGATCATCGCCTGCTCGCCGTTGAAATGCAGAGTACGCACCTCATTCCACGAATTGCGGTAGAGCAGATCCACGCTACCGACGAGGCAGTTTTGCTGCTCGCCGAAGCTGAAGACATCAAGCTTACGGAAGTCGAAATGCACCACCTGGTTACGAAACGCCGCAGTCGGGTCGTACTCCAGGTTGACGATAATCGCCAGATGACGGATTTCGCACGGGCTATAGAGCGCTTTCGGGGTCGGCGCAGGCAGGCGCAGCGGGAAGTGATGCGATACATCCGCCACCATCTCCTGCAACTTCGCCAGATCGACCACATCGTTGCCTTTAATAAACAGATGCGTGCGCGAGGTCAGCAGCCCGTTAAACCAGGCCCAGGCCACCAGTTTATTCAGATAGCGGTTATATTCCAGCGGCTGATGGCTGACGATGGAATCCATGTTCGGCGCGCGATTGTACAGATACCAGCCAGTGCGGTTGGCGCGGCCTGGCGGAACATGAATAAAGGTTAAATTGGGTTCGGAGAGATCCGGTGAAATCTGCGGGTTTACCAGCGTTACTTTGCCCGGCAACGCCTCAAAGGCGGCATACAGTTTACGGGTCAACACCCCGATATCCTGCGGGCTGGCGGAAACGCTCAGATTATTACGGCGGGCGAAACGGATCAGATTGCGGTAGCTCTGCATCATCGCGTCGAGCAGCTCATTGTGCGCTTCGCGTACCTGATCGATTTTCCAGTTGGCGCGGTTGTCCAGCATGACCACGCGCGCATCGTCCCAGCCCCACTCTTTTACCAACTGCGCGATCACTTCTCGACGCCAGCCAACGCAGGCGCGTTCACGGCTGAGCTTCTCACACACTTTTAAGTAGAAACATCGACGCGCCAGATCGAGACGGGCGGTGTCTTCGATGGCAACCAGATATTGCGTTACGCGTTCCAGCATCATGCAGTAGTGATCAAGACCGAAGGAGACGATCTCGCCATCATGCAGACGCTGTTTAATGTCTTTCGCCAGCAGGCGCGTGTTGGGATATTCCCAGGAATAAGCTTCCAGTAGCAGGGTTTTCAACACGGCTTTGTACGGGGAATCGATACTTTTATAGAGCTGCCAAAGGCTGGCGCCAAAGTACTCTTCCGCCGAAAGGGAACTTAAGCCGCCGAGATCCAGCCACTCATTTGGCGTCAGCACGCCCTGCGCGTAAAGCGTCATTACGTAGTCGTCGTAATGCTCTTCTTCATCGCCCGGCACCATATTCCAAAGAATACGTTTCCCGGCGAGACGCACGGCGGTGCGATAAAATTCGTCAAGCAACAGTATATGTTGCGTCGAACCGCAATCCTCGCCGCCCAGACTGCCGCTTTCGTTATGGCGGAAACGGTTTTCATCAATCAGGAAGAAGCTCACTTCCACGCCCAGCGACGCGGCCCAGCTTTCCAGCAGGCTGCATTTACGCTGCAACAGTTGCCGCTCTTCGTTATCGAGCCAGGATTGATGACATACCCAGATGTCCAGATCCGAAGAGCAACTTTGCCCAACGGATGACGTGCTACCCATAGAGTAAACGCCGGTGATCGGTAATTCGCCTTTTGGCGACTCCTGCGGCGGCAAACCACGGTGCAGTTCGAGTTCGTTCAGATAGTGAAGTTGGTTTTCATCAGGCGTGTAAAGGCAAATGCCTTGGGGAACGTTACCCTCAAGGTAACCCGGCATCAGCGGATGATGGTAGTGCAGTAATGTCGGCAGCAGACTGTAGACCTGCTGAAAAGCAGGCCCCATGGCAGCAAGCGCGCGTTCCACACGCAGTTGATTGATGGCATCCAGTCTCTGTTTCAGAGTCTCAATATAGAGGTACAAGACATATCGCCTGATGTTTACAGAAAATTCAAAGTCGCCGTTGCCATTTTTCGCCCTTATCTTTATAGGGGTACCGACGAAAAAATGGTCTAAAACGTGATCAATTTAACACCTTGCTCATTGACCGTAAAGAAAGATGCGCTACAAACCAGTGTAGCATTAAATACACTCTGTAAATTCTTTATTACGGCCCGCCCTGCGCCTGTATTGCGGGATGAAGCCTTCTCTTACCCCGGCAATCCACCGCGAACACTGACACCCTAATGCAACAATGTTAGGATGGTCAACGGACGATAATGACGGTAACAAGCATGTTAGACAATGTTTTAAGAATTGCCACACGGCAAAGCCCCCTTGCGCTCTGGCAAGCACAATACGTTAAGGAACGCCTTGAAGCGAGCCACCCGGGGCTGACTGTAGAACTGGTGCCAATGGTAACCCGCGGCGATGTGATCCTTGATACGCCACTGGCGAAAGTGGGCGGCAAAGGGTTGTTTGTGAAAGAACTTGAGCTGGCACTGCTTGAAAATCGCGCCGATATCGCTGTGCATTCAATGAAAGATGTGCCGGTGGATTTCCCTGAAGGGCTTGGACTGGTGACCATTTGCGAGCGCGACGATCCGCGCGATGCGTTTGTGTCGAACCGTTATGCCTCGCTGGACGAACTGCCGCACGGCAGCATTGTTGGCACTTCCAGTTTACGCCGCCAGTGCCAACTGGCGGAACGGCGTCCGGATCTGGTGATCCGTTCACTGCGCGGGAACGTCGGTACCCGTCTGAGCAAGCTGGATAACGGTGAATATGACGCCATTATCCTCGCTGTCGCAGGCCTTAACCGCCTCGGACTGGCTTCACGCGTACGCATGGCGCTGCCGCCGGAAACCTCGTTACCGGCAGTCGGCCAGGGCGCGGTCGGTGTGGAATGCCGCCTCGATGACGCACGTACGCGCGCGCTGCTCGAACCGCTGAATCACCAGGACACCGCCGTGCGCGTTAAAGCCGAGCGGGCGATGAATACCCGTCTTGAAGGTGGATGCCAGGTGCCAATTGGCAGCTATGCTGAACTTATCAACGGCGAGATCTGGCTGCGCGGGCTGGTGGGTTCGCCAGACGGTTCCATCCAGGTACGCGGTGAACGCCGCGGCAAACCGGAAGATGCGGAACAACTGGGGATCTCGCTGGCGGAAGAGCTACTGGCGAATGGCGCCCGCGCCATTCTGGATGAGGTTTATAACGGAGACGCACCTGCATGAGCATTCTGGTCACTCGCCCATCTCCAGCCGGAGAAGAATTAGTCAGCCGGTTGCGCACACTGGGGCTGGTGGCCTGGAGCTTTCCGTTAATCGAATTTACGCCAGGCCGCGAGCTCGCTTCATTACCCGAGCGTCTCGCTGCTCTAACTGCAGACGATATGGTTTTTGCCCTGTCGCAGCATGCGGTGACATTCGCTCACGCCCACTTGCAGCAGCTTGGTTTGCACTTTCCCCCTCAGCCTCACTATTTCGCTATCGGCCGCACCACGGCGCTGGCGTTACATACCGTCAGCGGCATTGAGGTGCGCTATCCGCACGATCGGGAAATCAGTGAAGTGTTGTTACAATTACCTGAATTACAAAGTGTTCAGGGTAAGCATGCGCTAATCTTACGGGGTAACGGCGGGCGCGAAGTGCTGGCGGAAACGCTGGCGGCGCGCGGTGCTGAAGTTGAATTTTGCGAATGTTATCAACGCTGTGCAATATTTTATGACGGTGCTGAAGAAGCGATGCGCTGGCATACGCGTGGCGTGACGACACTGGTGATCACCAGCGGCGAAATGATGCAGCAACTGTTTTCACTTATTCCTCCCTGGTATCGGGAAAACTGGCTACTTCGCTGTCGCCTGGTTGTGGCGAGCGAGCGTCTGGCGCACCTCGCCCGGGAACTGGGCTGGCAGGACATTCGGGTCGCTGACAATGCCGACAACGATGCGCTGCTTCGCGCATTACAATAACTCTCATAATGGGAAGCCATAATGACGGAACAAGAAAACTCCTCCGCCGTGGTCGAAGAGACCAAAGCGGCTGACGGCGCAACGCCGCCGCCGGAGAAAACAGAGAAGAATAAACGCGCTAACAGGACCAGCCTTGCGCTCAGCGCGATCGCCATCGCCATTGCGCTGGCGTCGGGTGCCGGGCTTTATGGCTGGGTAAAACAGCAAGTGGCGACACTGCATAGCAATAATGGCGAAATCGCCAACCAGGTTATCGCCTTACAACAATCGCAGGATAAGCAGCGCGCAGAGCTGGAAGGTGTGATTAAACAACAGGCAGACCAGCTTGATGCCGCCAAACGTCAGAACGATGTACTGGCGAAGCAGCTTGATGAAGTGCAGCAGAAAGTGGCAACTATCTCTGGTTCTGATGCCAAAACCTGGCAACTGGCGCAGGCCGATTTCCTGGTGAAACTGGCGGGCCGCAAGCTGTGGAGCGATCAGGATGTTACCACCGCTGCCGCGCTGTTAAAGAGCGCCGACGCCAGCCTGGCGGATATGAACGATCCAAGCCTGATTACCGCGCGTCGCGCCATCACTGACGATATCGGCAGCCTGTCGGCAATCACGCAGGTGGATTACGACGGCATTATCCTCAATCTGAACCAGCTTTCGAATCAAATCGATAATCTGCGTCTTGCGGATAATAACGATGACGATTCACCGATGGACGACGACAGTAGCGAGCTCTCCGGCTCGATCAGCGAATGGCGCGTCAATCTGCAAAAAAGCTGGCAGAACTTTATGGACAGCTTTATCACTATCCGCCGTCGCGATGAAACGGCAGTACCGCTGCTCGCGCCGAATCAGGATATCTATCTGCGTGAAAACATCCGTTCACGTCTGCTCGTCGCCGCGCAAGCCGTTCCGCGCCATCAGGAAGAGACCTACAAACAGGCGCTGGATAATGTTTCTACCTGGGTACGCGCGTACTACGACACTGACGATGCGGCCACCAAATCCTTCCTCGAGGAAGTGGATAAGCTGAGCCAACAAACGATCGCCATGAATTTACCGGAATCACTGCAAAGCCAACCGATCCTGGAAAAATTAATGCAAACCCGCGTACGCAATCTTCTGGCGCAGCCTGCCGTGACGTCTGAACAGGCGCCGGCCAATGCGGCCGCAGCGCAGGGAGAATAAGCATGCTGAAAGTATTATTGCTCTTTGCGCTGTTGATCGCCGGGATCGTGCTCGGCCCCATGCTCGCCGGGCATCAGGGTTATGTGCTGATCCAGACCGATAATTACAACATTGAAACCAGCGTCACCGGGTTAGTGATCATTATGGTGCTGGCGTTGGTGGTGATCTTTGCCCTCGAATGGGTGCTGCGTCGCATTTTCCGTACTGGCGCGCATACCCGTGGCTGGTTTGTGGGCCGCAAGCGTCGTCGCGCGCGCAAACAAACGGAGCAAGCGCTGCTCAAGCTGGCGGAAGGCGACTATCAGCAAGTTGAAAAGTTGATGACAAAAAATGCCGATCACGCCGAGCAGCCCGTGGTGAATTACCTGCTGGCGGCCGAAGCGGCGCAGCAACGCGGTGATGAAGCCCGTGCCAACCAGCATCTGGAGCGCGCGGCAGAGCTGGCGGAAAACGATCCCATCCCGGTGGAAATCACCCGGGTACGTCTGCAACTGGCGCGCAACGAGAATCATGCAGCCCGTCATGGCGTGGATAAATTGCTGGAGATCACTCCGCGTCATCCGGAAGTGTTGCGCCTGGCTGAACAGGCCTATATTCGCACCGGCGCATGGACTTCCCTGCTGGATATCATCCCTTCGATGGCGAAAGCTGATGTCGGCGACGACGATCATCGCGATGCGCTGCAACAGCAGGCGTGGATTGGCATGATGGATCAGGCGCGCGCGGATCAGGGCAGCGATGGTCTGAAAAGCTGGTGGAAAAACCAGAGCCGTAAAACCCGTCAGCAGGTAACGCTACAGGTGGCTATCGCCGAGCACTTGATTGAGTGCGACGATCACGATACTGCACAGGACATTATTCTTGATGGCCTGAAACGCCAGTATGACGATCGTCTGGTGATGGTGATCCCGCGGCTGAAAACCAACAATCCGGAGCAGATCGAAAAAATTCTGCGCCAGCAAATTAAAACGCAGGGCGATCGCCCGCTGCTGTGGAGTACGCTGGGTCAATCGCTGCTGAAACATGGCGAATGGCAGGAAGCAAGCGTGGCCTTCCGCGCAGCGCTGAAACAGCGTCCGGATGCGTTCGACTACGCCTGGCTGGCAGATTGTCTCGATCGCATGCATCAGCCGGAAGAGGCCGCACTCATGCGCCGTGATGGCCTGCTGCTGACGCTGCAAAATAACCCTCCGGCCTGACGGCCAGCCAAAAAAAACGCCTGCCGGAAAGCTCAGGCAGGCGTTAAAACAGGTCTTTGACAACTAATGGGTGCTTCACTCAACGTTATGTCCATGGTGTTTGATGAGGCCGAAGCGACATCTGTCAGTGGACGATAAGCACCGTAAACGGCTCTGCATCATTCCTGAGTTTATGAAGCCAGAAGGCGAGCATAAGAGATGGAATGAGCATCTACATGAATATTATTGCACGTATCATGCCAGGTTTGCACTCCCAAATGGAACGCAGCGCAAACTTTTAATAACCCAATAAATTCAACCCTCTCCGGGCATCCTGCCGCCTCTTCACCGCGATCGTCGTCACAATTTGTCGCCGCAGAACGACATTTACCGGGTGAATTATATTATTCATTTGAATTCAATAGATTAGATGTCTCCCGCAGGCGACAGTACGAAAAGGGGTTGTCGTTGATGAACAACAGGCAGAAAAAGCGGGGATTCAGGGAGAGCAGAAAACAAAAAACCCCGCTTTCGCGGGGTTCAAAATTGGTCGGCGAGAGAGGATTCGAACCTCCGACCCACTGGTCCCAAACCAGTTGCGCTACCAAGCTGCGCTACTCGCCGTTTTTACTGCTTTTTGAATTTTTTGTTCAATTTAAGTTGTGGTGCGAGGGGGGGGACTTGAACCCCCACGTCCGTAAGGACACTAACACCTGAAGCTAGCGCGTCTACCAATTCCGCCACCTTCGCATTCCACGAAACTTGTACTGCTAAATAATGGGGTGGCTAATGGGACTCGAACCCACGACAACTGGAATCACAATCCAGGGCTCTACCAACTGAGCTATAGCCACCACTGTAAATCTTTTCACGCGGTATCGTGACGAATCACGAACCACCGCAGCTCAAGCGCCGGGTTTAAATGGCGCGCCCGACAGGATTCGAACCTGAGACCTCTGCCTCCGGAGGGCAGCGCTCTATCCAGCTGAGCTACGGGCGCGTAGCGCCGTTGCGGGGGTGGATAGTACGGACTTCGGGCGCGGCTGTCTAGTGCTTTTTTTAAGAAAATGCGCGTTTGGTTATGCTTTGCGCATTTTGCCTCTTATTCACTCACCTGATGCGTAACTGCATGTCTATTGAGGCCAAATACCTTATACGCCAGGGTTACGGCGGCAATGAAGATAATGCCGACAAACAGCGACATACGGGTATCGTCATTGAATCCCATGCCGATCAACACGCACACCAGGAACGCCATGGTCAGCCAGTTCGCCCACGGGAAGAGCATCGAGCGGAACGGGTGCGTGGCAATCGCCGCTTTGTGCGCTTTACGGAAACGCATCTGGCTAATCAGAATCACGAACCACGGCACCATACCCGGCAATACGCTGGCGCTATAGACATACACAAACACGCGTTGCGGGTTAGGAATAATGTAGTTCAGGCACGAACCGATCAGCAGAATAATAATAGAGATGGTCACGCCCGCTGCCGGAACGCCGCTTTTCGACACTTTCGCCACCGCAGACGGTAACTGGCGGTTCTTCGCCAGCGCGTAAAGCATACGACCGCAACTGTACATGCCGCTGTTACAACCCGAGAGCGCAGCCGTCAGTACCACAAAGTTGATGATACCTGCCGCTGCGGCAATACCGATTTTGGCAAACGTCAGCACAAACGGGCTGCCGTTGGTGCCGATTTCATTCCACGGGAAGATGGTGACGATAACAAAGATGGCGCCCACATAGAAAATCAGGATACGCCACAGCACCTTGCTGACCGCGCTACGCAGCGTTACCTGCGGGTTTTTGGCTTCACCGGCAGTAATACCGATAAGCTCAACGCCCTGATAAGAGGCGACCACGATACAGAGCGCGGTTAAGAAGCCTTTCCAGCCACCGGCAAAGAAGCCGCCATGTTCGGTCAGATTGCCAAAGCCAATCGAATGACCGCCGTTGCCAAAGCCAAAGAAAATCACGCCCAGGCCAACAATAATCATCACGATGATGGTGGTGACTTTAATCATGGCAAACCAGAATTCAATTTCACCATAAAGGCGCACGGCCGCAAGGTTGGCCAGCGCCACCAGCGCAACCGCAATCAGCGCGGGGATCCATTGAGCAAGGTCGGGGAACCAGAACTGGACATAAACGCCAATGGCGGTGATTTCCGAGATCCCCACGGCCATCCACATAAACCAGTAGGACCAGGCCGTCAGATAGCCAAAGAAGGGGCTCATATAACGATGCGCGTAGACGGCAAAGGAACCGGCTACCGGCTCAAGAAACAGCATCTCGCCCATTGAGCGCATGATAAAAAAGACGAAAAGACCCGCGATGATATACGCCAGCAATACCGATGGGCCCGCCCACTTCAGCGTACTGGCGGCCCCCATAAACAGCCCCACGCCAATGGTGCCGCCCAGGGCGATTAATTCGATGTGACGAGACTCCAGACCGCGCTGAAGCTCCGGTTTATTTTCAGCCATAAATCCTCTGTTGTGTTTGCTTCTTTTCTTACCCGCTCCGCGGGTTATTGTTATGAGTTTTCCTCAGCTCATAACAGGCCATGCTGCACCGGCCCGGAAATGGCTGGCGCAAAAACGCCGTGGCACTGCAAATGAGTGAGCGAATGGTTTCTTAAATTGCGGGAAATGGCAAACGATGTATAAGAAAAATCGACCCGATGCACAATAAAACAGCAGATGGAAGGAAAGCGGCAGCGTGAAACGCTGCCTGATGAGCTCAGAGTTTTCCGCTGTAATGCCAGCGTAAATAACGCAGTAAGCGGAGCTGGCGTTTGAGCCGCGTCGGCTGTGAAAGCAACCGATAGAGCCACTCCAGCCCCAGTTGCTGCCAGAACTTCGGTGCACGCTTTACATGTCCGGTAAAGACGTCATACGTCCCGCCAACGCCCATAAACAAGGCATCGGCGTAAACAGCGCGGCAGTCACGCATAAAAATCTCCTGCCGTGGCGATCCCATTGCGACGGTGACAATTTTCGCACCGCTGTCCCGGATACGTGCAAACAGCGCCTCACGCTGATCCGCCGTAAAATAACCATCCTGGCTACCCACGATATTAACCTGCCACTGCATGCGCAGTTTCTGTTCGGTTTGCGCCAGCACCTCCGGTTTTCCCCCCACAAGAAACACAGGCGTACCTGACTGCCCGGCACGCATCATCAAATGTTCCCAGAGATCGGCACCGGCAACGCGTGAGACCTGCGCCTGCGGAAATTTCTTGCGCAGAGAGCGAACCACGCTGATGCCGTCAGCATATTTAAACTCTGCCGCCTCGATCAGCACACGCACTACGGGATCGTCTTCCACAGTCAGCAGTTTTTCGGCGTTCATCGCTACCAGCGTGCCGCGTTTGATTTCGCCGTCAGCACAGAGGTAATCCAGCGCGTGCTGCATATCGCGCCAGCCGATGAGTTTCAGACCGCGCAGGTCATACAGCGGCGCTGCCGTCTTGTCCGTCATGTTATTCCTTTTTACACCTGGGAAAGGGGGTTCACTGCGCGCGCACGGCGATTACGTATCAGGCCAGCGCTGTCGAACAGCCAGTACAGCAGTTTCGCCACCAGCAAGCAGAAACCAAAAACGACGAGGAAGAACACCACGCGGGAAGCGAAAGCATCCAGTCCCTCACGCGCCAGCACGATCATATTGAAGATAGCGCCAAAGCAGAAACTGTGCAGGATCGCGGCCTTATAGCGATTTGTTTCCCGATTGCCAAGTTTATACAACCAGTCAAACCACTTAATAATAAGCCCCACCACCACCGCACCGAACGGGATAAACCAGACACCGCCCATCACTATCAGCGATCCAATCAGCGTCGGAGAAATAGCCAGCCCGGAGTGGTTATTCAGCACTTCCCAGGTAAAGTAATTCGCTGAGTTCAGCACGATACTCGGGCGGCCATGCCACAGCCAGGAAGGGATGAAAACGTAGAAATCGCGCACAATCGGCGCCAGCCCCTGAAAATCGATCTTGTCGTAGTTTTGCAGCAGCAGAGACAGATTTTCCCAGGGAGAAAAGGTATCGCGCGTCAGATATAAGAAGGTATAAAAGGCTTCATCACCGCTGACATTAAGCCCGTAGCGCTTCAGCGCCAGCCAGAACATCCCGACAATACCCAGCACGCCCGCCGCTGCCAGCATCCACAGCGAAATCCAGCCGCGAATAATGCCGATAAACAAGAAGATAGCAAAAGCGATAATAATATTGGCGCGCGTACCGCCGACGATCATGTACGTCAACAAACCAAATGCGACTGTGCTGACGAGGAAAAACAGCCATGCCTGCGCGCTCTGCCGCAGGAAATAGACCACCAGCATGGCCGGAATAAAGAAGTAAAAGAAGCGTTTCAATGCGACACCGGAAACTTCGCTGGAGAAGATCTGGCTATAGGATTGCAGACGGAACAGCAAAAACCCATTGTGCATGAAGAAGATACCTACGCTGACCAGCGCGATAACCATCAGCATGATCCACGTCAGATGCGCCTCGACCCGATTAATGGTAAACAGCGGGCGGCGCGATACCTGCTCGCTGTTCGCCCGCAGCCGGGTTTTGTACGTCACATAATAAATCGCGTAGAAACAGGCCGCGGCCAGCAGCGACTGCATCATCACGCCCGGCGGCGCTACGCCGACGTTAAAGCGGAACACCAGGATGCTGGTGAGCGGGAAGCCAAAGAAAAACGTCAACAAAAAGAGCAGAGAAAAGAAGACGTTAAAATTGAACCGTACCCGGCGAAACTCAAACCAGGTCAGCGTGGCGATAAACAGCGTTGCCACCAGCCAGAGGATCAACAGACCGCAAAACTCAAGTGGACTCATCCAGCGATCCCCGCAGCATTGCGCAGCGCTTTATGCCAGAGCGCAATATAGTTTGGACTGAAGAAGGTGATGGCGTTTTTATCCACCGCGATCAATTGCCGCCGGGCTTCGCGAATCACCGTCTCATTCAACGCATCACCGGTAAACAGTACCGGAATATCTTCGGCCACCATATCGCGCCAGAACGGGTTTTCCCGGTTAAGCACGCACGGCACTCCAGCCTGAATCAGCAAACAGAGCGTACCGATCCCCTGCTGGCGGGCAAAAATAAAATACCCCAAATCACACTGCCCAAGCAGCGACAGATAGTCATCAAAGGCCATTTTCTCACGCAGAATACGCAGGTTTTCGGCGCTGAATAATGCCAGGCCAGCACGATTTACCGCATCGATATAGCCGTCATTATTGGCCGGGTAGCCCATCGGCACAATGATATTCACCGTATCGCCAAACTGGCGGTGAATAGCCTCCAGCGCGGCAATATGTTCATTACTCGGATCGCCGGAATTCCCCACCAGAATCGTCAACTTACCTTCCCGCTGCAACTCATGCGCCATGGTATTTAGCGCCGGATCCATACGCGTCGGGAAATAGAGCAACTCCCCGCGCACCGTGGGATTACGTTGCCCGTACCACGACAGATCGCCGCGGGTGGCAAAAACGCAGCCTACGCGGCGCTGCGCCAGCCTGCGCAACGGATAAAAAAGACGGAATTTGAGGCTGTGCGAAACTTCGTACAGATCGGCGCCCCAGACATGCCAGTAAAATTGCTCGCGTTTGATAGCGCCGCGCAATAGCGCCAGCCACAGGCTGAAATTGAACTGGCCGTGGAAGAAAAAGCGCTGTTGCCGATCCGCTTTTGCACGCGCAATGACGGCTTCCGCCAGCGCCTTTTTGTCCGCATAAAAGTGCAGCGTCAGCGCCGGGTATTCCGCACCTGTTTTCGTGTCGCTGCCGGCAATCATAAACTCGCGAGCATGTGCGCCTGCCGCCGCAAGATGATCGTTAAAGAAGCGCAATACGGTCTGGTTATGGTGTGGGATATCCGATCCCAGTACGTGAATCAGTGCAGTCATGCTTTCTTTCGCCAAATCAAAAAAGCGCCACAACAGAGGGCGAAATAAATAATGTAAGTTGCCATATAGGCCTGTGCCGCACCGGCAGCACCGTGCGCGGGAATAAGCCAGCGCGAGAACAGCGTCAGCAGAGTGAACTGGCTGATTTCCGCCAGAATGTAGAAGCGTAGCGACGCTTTGGCAATCACCAGATAACCAAAGACGTAAGCGCCCACTTTCAGTACATCCCCGACCAGTTGCCAGGCAAAGAGATCGCGCATGGCGGTGAACTTGTCGGAAAACAGCAGCCAGATCGCCACATCGCGCAGCAGCCAGACCGTCAGGCTCACCGCCGCCACCGCTGGCAACACAAAGCGCAGCGATTTCACGATTTCGCGCGAAATCTCCTGCTTTGTCGCCAGCCTCGATAAAGTAGGTAACAGATAGACACTAAACGAAGCGGTAATAAACTGAAGATAAGCATCGGAAATGCTGCTCACCCCTTGCCAGATCCCCACCTCTTCCCAGCTGTAATGCGCCGCCAGCAAGTTTCGCATCATCACATAGGCCAGCGGCAACGTTACCGATGTAATCAGCGCCATCAGCGTAAATTTGCTGAGCTGACCGGCTAAACCGTTGTCCCAGCGCGGCGCGAAGTACGCCAGCGGCACAGAACCGCGCCGAATCAGTAGCAGCACGGCCGGAATTAACACCAGCGCCGGAACCAGCGCCATTCCCAGCAGCGCGCCCTGGTAACCACCAAGCCGGAAACAGAGATACCAGGCCAGCACGCCAACCAGGCTACCGATAATCAGCGACAGCGCATTACTGGCGGCATCGCGGAAGCCTTTCATCACCGCCAGCAACAAGTTCGCCCATGCAATACCGAACTGCACCAGCGCCACCAGCCGCACCAGCCCCTGAAAATCAGGATGACCAAATAAGCCCCGGCTGACAGGCGCAGCGGCAAGCAAAAAAACCAGCGCCAGTAACGTTGAGAAGCCCAGCACCATGGCTGACGACGTGCCAACAACCGCACGTAGCCGCGCCGGATCATCGTGATACTGGGCGACGAATTTAGTCACGCCATTGAAGATCCCGGCGCCAGCCAGCACGCCCAGCACGGTAATCAACTGGCGGAAGTTCCCAGCCTGCCCGACACCTGACGGCCCAAAAGCCACCGCCAAAAGTTTGACCACCAGCAAGCCCGCGCCAATTTTGACCAGCGTGCTTGTCGCAGTCCATACCGATGCTTTTGCCAGCGACATGTCAGCGGAAATAGCTCAGAAGGGTGCTGATAACCGTGCGCTGGTTAACCGGCGCCAGATTGTAAAACAGCGGCAGGCGAAGCAAACGCTCACTTTCCACCGTGGTGTAACGATCTTCGCCGTGGAATTCGCCAAATTTTTCCCCGGCAGGCGACGCATGCAGCGGAATGTAATGGAACACCGCCAGGATCTCCGCCTCTTTCAGGAAAGCGATCAGCGCACGGCGATCGGCTTCATCACGCAGCTTAATGTAGAACATGTGCGCATTGTGGCCGCAATCTGCCGGAATGGTCGGCAGCGTAATGCGCCCGGCACGCGCCAGCGGTAGCAGCGCATCATAGTAGGTTTGCCACAGCGCCAGGCGCTGCTGATTAATGCGATCTGCCGCTTCCAGCTGTGCCCAGAGATAAGCCGCCTGCAAATCCGCCATCAGGTAGCTGGAACCGATATCCCGCCAGGTGTACTTATCTACCTGCCCACGGAAAAACTGGCTGCGGTTGGTGCCTTTCTCGCGGATAATTTCCGCCCGCTCCACCAGCGCGCGATCGTTAATCAGCGTCGCGCCGCCTTCGCCGCCAGCAGTGTAGTTTTTGGTTTCATGAAAGCTGAAGCAGCCAATATGACCGATAGTGCCAAGCGCACGTCCCTTGTAGGTGGACATCACGCCCTGCGCAGCATCTTCCACCACAAACAGATTATGCCGTTTGGCGATATCCATGATGGTGTCCATCTCGCAGGCTACGCCCGCGTAATGCACAGGTACAATCGCCCGGGTTTTATCGGTAATGGCCGCTTCAATGCAGGTTTCATCGATATTCATCGTATCCGGGCGAATATCAACAAAGACTATTTTTGCACCGCGCAGAACAAACGCATTGGCGGTGGAGACGAAGGTATAGCTCGGCATGATCACTTCATCACCGGGCTGAATATCCAGCAGCAGCGCAGCCATTTCCAGCGACGCGGTACAGGAGGGCGTCAGCAGTACTTTCGCGCTATGGAAATGCTGTTCCATCCACTGCTGGCAGCGACGGGTAAAACCGCCATCGCCGCACAATTTACCGCTACCCATCGCCGACTGCATGTAGTCGATTTCCGTGCCTACTACCGGTGGTGCATTGAAGGGGATCATAGAGTCACCTGTATAACCACAGAGCGGTGCTTTCCACGTTCGCGCCGCTCTGAATATATCGTTTAAGTGCCGCCGTATTCCCAAGTTGGGTAGCGACACGCACAAGAGTCAGTTGCCGCTGTCGCGCCCAGTGACACGCAGCCTGCATTAATTTTTCTCCGACGCCGCGCCCGGCCAGCAGGCCTATACGCGCCTCCTGACCGTTAAGCTGACGCAGAGAAACAAAGCCTGCAATCTCGCCATTTTCACCGCGAAACAGCAGGCATTGATGGTCAAATACGCCTTTTACTGCGTTTTCTATCCACTGCGCATAAAAGCGCCCGCTTGCATCAGGCGCATACCAGGGCGCACGAAAACGGCTCTGCACGAAGATCCCGGCAGCCAGACGGCGTAATTCAGGAATATCATCGGCGGTGGCCACTTCGGCAGCGGGATCAACGCCCTGCGGCGATACCGTCAGCGAAAAGTCGATCTCGCCCTCTACCAGTTGAAAACCGAGCGCTTGTAGGGCGTCCAGTTGCGCGGTTTGCGACGCCGCCAGCTTTACCTGCACGCGTTCCCAGGCGCTAAAATCCGTCACGCTCAGCGCGGGAGCCGCAGGTTGCAGGCGAACAATCGCACTGCGCACGCCAAAAAAAGCGCTTTCCCAGGCCAGCTCTTCTAACGTTCCGTGAACTGCCATTTCGCCCCCTTTACGCCTTAGCGCCAGACGCCTTTGGTATCCACGATGTAGCGTTGCGTGATGCGGCTGCTCTCTACCGCTTTAAATGCGTTGTGATCGACCAGCAGCACCAGCACATCAGCCTGCGCCAGCGCATCCGCGGTATTCACCAGCGTCGCATGGCTACTCAGCGCTGCGGGAAGTTGATGGATGTTCGGCTCGACAACCAGCGTTTCCCCGCTGTGCCACTGCGCAATATCACCGGCAATTTCCATCGCCGGACTTTCGCGCAGATCGTCAATATTCGGTTTAAACGCCAGCCCAAAGCAGGCGATTTTAATCTCGCTGGCGCGTTTACCGCTGGCTGTCAGGCAATCGGCAACAGTGGCTTTAACCTGGTTCAGCACCCAGTGAGGTTTATAATCGTTCACCTCGCGCGCCGTACGGATAAGCCGCGCCTGCTGCGGGTTCTGCGCCACGATAAACCAGGGATCGACAGCAATGCAGTGCCCGCCAACGCCCGGCCCCGGTTGCAAAATGTTTACGCGTGGATGGCGATTCGCCAGACGAATCAGTTCCCAGACATTGATCCCCTGTTCGGCGCAGATCAACGACAGTTCGTTAGCGAAGGCGATGTTCACATCGCGGAAACTGTTTTCGGTGAGTTTACACATTTCAGCGGTGCGGGAGTTGGTCACCACACACTCGCCCTCAAGGAAAATCTTGTACAGCTCGCTGGCGCGCGCCGAGCAGACCGGCGTCATACCACCGATCACGCGGTCGTTCTTGATCAGCTCTACCATCACCTGACCCGGCAGCACACGTTCCGGGCAGTAAGCGATGTTCACATCGGCCGCTTCGCCCGCCTGTTGCGGGAAAGTGAGATCCGGTCGCGCTGCGGCGAGCCAGTCAGCCATCTGCTCGGTTGCGCCGACGGGAGAAGTGGATTCGAGGATCACCAGCGCGCCTTTCGTCAGCACTGGCGCAATGGATTTGGCTGCCGCTTCGACATAAGTCATATCGGGTTCGTGCTCGCCTTTAAACGGCGTCGGCACGGCAATCAGGTAAGCATCGGCCGCCACTGGCGTCGTGCTGGCCCGCAGATAACCGCCATCCACCGCCGCTTTGACCACGCTACTCAACTCTGGCTCGACAATATGGATTTCACCACGGTTAATGGTGTCCACAGCGTGCGAGTTGATGTCGATTCCCACGACCTGTTTGTGCCGGGAGGCAAAAGCGGCAGCGGTAGGCAGGCCAATGTAGCCAAGGCCGATCACGGAAATGGTTGTAAAGCTCATAGTGTTATCCGATTGTTTTTAAGTGCGTGCAAAATGCGCCCGCAGGCCTGTCCATCGCCATAGGGGTTGTGCGCATGGCTCATCGCTTGCCACGCATCGTTATCGCGAAGCAGGCGCGTAACCTCTTCCACAATGCGCTGGCGATTCGTACCGACCAGCTTTACCGTTCCCGCTTCGATGGCTTCCGGACGCTCGGTCGTATCCCGCATCACCAGCACTGGTTTACCTAATGAAGGCGCTTCTTCCTGAATACCGCCTGAATCGGTGAGGATGAGCCAGGCGCGATTCATCAACCACAAAAACGGCAGGTAATCCTGCGGCTCAATCAGGCTCACGTTTTCCACATGGCCCAGAATTCGGTTTACCGGCTCACTGACATTGGGGTTCAGGTGCACCGGGTAGACAATCTGCACATCATCATGTTGCGCGGCGATATCCGCCAGCGCATGGCAAATCTGTTCAAACCCACGACCAAAACTCTCGCGACGATGCCCGGTGACAAGGATCAGTTTCTTGTTGTCATCAAGGAATGGATAGCGCACCGCCAGTTCTTCATGGCGGCCGGAAGTGTTCATTACGCTGTCGCGCACCCAGAACAGGGCATCAATCACCGTATTGCCCGTCACAAAAATATGGTTGTCGGCCACGTTTTCGCGCAGCAAATTACGGCGAGAATTTTCTGTCGGCGCAAAATGATACATTGCCAGATGGCCCGTCAGAGTACGGTTGGCTTCTTCAGGCCAGGGCGAAGAGAGATCGCCAGTGCGCAGCCCGGCTTCCACATGACCAACAGGAATTCGCTGGTAAAAAGCAGCAAGGCTCGCTGCAATGGTGGTTGTCGTATCACCGTGCACCAGCACAACATCCGGGCGGAACGATTCAAGGATCGGCTTCAGCCCTTCAAGAATACCGCAGGTGATCTCCGTCAGCCCCTGTCCGGGCCGCATGATATTCAGGTCATAATCCGGAACAATCGAGAAAAGGCTCAACACCTGATCCAACATTTCCCTATGCTGTGCAGTGACGCAAACTTTCGCCTCAAAGTCAGGATCTTTTGCCAACGCATGTACCAGCGGAGCCATTTTGATAGCTTCTGGTCGTGTGCCGAATACGGTGAGTACTTTCACAACGATTCTCTTTGTTTTAGAGGGATGAAGGCCCCGCGCCTTCATCTCAGGCGTCGCTTAATATGTACGGCGACGTGTTAATGCCACCCCGGCGCCGACTAACACCCCAACGATACCCCAGATGATCATCAGGAAAACACGGCGCGGGCTGTCGCGCTTCACCGGCTCCTCCGGTGTACGCAAGTAACGATAAGTCTGGAAACGCGGATCCAGTGTAGGCCCGACGTTAAGGGTATTCAGCATCGCCCGGTTTTGATCATAGTCCAGATCGAACTGAGGTCCTACAGCCTGTAAGTTCTCAAGACGCGCCTGCAACATCGGGCGGCCTAGCATAAACAGTTCCGAATCGGGTAACTCGTCGGGTGGAACCTCGGTTTCATTGCGCGAAATATTATGCTGCTCAGCAACTTTCAGCGCCTGCTCAACATTATGCAGGCGACGGTTGTAGATCGCTTTCGCTACCTCTTCCTGACGCTTAACTTGGGCTTTCATCTGGATGGTACGCGCGGCCCATGCCCCTTTCAGCTCATCGTTTAAATGGCTGGCGGCGCGCTGGCTGGCGAAAGCCACATACTGGCGCAACAAATTGTTCGCATCCGGCGCGGTCTCAGCAATCAGCTTAACACTGTCATTCAGATTGCGAGCCGCATCGCCCGGCGTGTACTGGATATTGTTGATTAACTCATCCAGCGTCGCTGCATCAGCTTTACTGTTACCCACCAGACGCTGCTTGTAGTAGTCCGTCTGCAACCAAAAATCACGGCGCGTGTCCCATGAAGCCAGTTGCACAACGAACTCTTTATAGGATTCATCCATTACCGAAGGTTGTTCAACGGGCGCCAGATTCGCCTTCACATCCAGATTACGTAAAAACTGCTGCTGGGAGTAAAATCCGCCAAGCATGTTAACCGTGGGGCTATCCGTAATGGCCGTCGCACTCCATTCCTGCCGCGCAAAGAAAGTCCAGGCCAGCGCAATCAATGCAAACAGCAGCGCCATCCCCCCAATCCACAGTTTTCCTGCCCACAAAGTACGAAACAGTCCTCGAATATCCAGCTCATTTTCCGTACCCGCTGAAGGTGTTCCCGACAATGGTTGAGTCATCGCTTTCCCGGATTTACTTGGTTAGTGTTGATTTAGACGCGCTGTGACGGCGCATTCTGCGTTTAACTCGTTTCATTAAGCGCGCGACTTTCCAGGCGCGTTTGATGCAGTAACCGTATAAGAAGAATGCCAGCAAAAACAATGCCAACATTACCCATTCAGGAATAAAATGAAGGTACTCTGTCACGACGCCAATACCGGCCAGGATTGCCGCAGCGAACGTAATGAGCACAAATGCCTGACGGGAACTGAAACCCGCCCGCATGATGAGGTGATGAATATGCTGGCGATCGGGTGAGAACGGACTCATGCCTTTACGCAGACGCCGGTAGGTAATCGCCACCATGTCCATCAAGGGGATAGCAATAATCCATAGCGCCGTCACCGGGCTTATCGGATGGGTCTTACCCTGAGTCGTTTCCAGTAAAATCCAGATGATGGTGAAACCAATCAGCGTGCTGCCGGCATCGCCCATAAACACTTTATAACGCCGCCCCAGCAGGCCAAGGTTGAGCAGAATATAAGGCAGAATTGCCGCGATCATGGCAAAGCACCATAGCGCCAGGCTGGTCTGGCCATCAAACCATAAAATAATACCAATCGCCGCAAACGAGACGCAGGAAAGGCCGCCGAGCAGACCATCAATGCCGTCTACCATATTAAACGCGTTAATTGCCGCCCAGACGGCAAACAGCGTAAGCAGATAGCCAAACGGCCCCAGCACCATCTCCCACGATCCAAAGATATAGCCGAGGCTGCTCAGGTAGAGATTACCGGCCCACATCATCACAACGGCAATTACCGTCTGAATAGCTGCGCGGGTTTTGACGCTGATATCGAAACGATCGTCCAGCGCCCCGACAAACGCCAGCACGCCTGCGCAAGCAAGGTAAAGACCAACGTGGGGAATGTAGTAGTCTGTAACGCTGAAAGTGAAGCAAATCCCCGCGTAAACTGAAATACCGCCAACCAATGGGATTAGCCCCTGGTGTCGTTTTCGGGAGTTAGGTTTGTCTACCAGGCCAACGTGCTTCGCCATTTTCCGGGCGAAAAACAGGAAAACCGTTGTAAACAAGAAAATACCGAATAATTCAGTAATCGCAGTGGATAAACTCACAATGCATGCTCTCAGCAAATGTTGATCCTGGCAGTATAACGACGTTGCTACGCTCCATAAAAGGAGAATGCAGGTCAATCACAGGCGTTATTGTTTGCTTTTCAGCCAAATGGAAGGTTTTGACCTTCGAAACGCCATCCAGCCGTCGCCAGTGTTGGACGATACCTGTCCTGGTGCATATAGCGTATAGCCCAGAAATGAAAAACGCCACGTAAAAACGTGGCGTTTCTGAGGTTTATTTGAATTAAGAGCGCTTCATCATGTCGAAGAATTCATCATTTGTCTTCGTCATCGCCAGCTTGTTGATGAGGAACTCCATTGCATCAATTTCACCCATTGGATGGATGATTTTGCGCAGGATCCACATCTTCTGCAGCTCTTCCTGAGTGGTGAGCAGCTCTTCTTTACGCGTACCGGAACGGTTGTAATCGATCGCCGGGAAGACGCGTTTTTCTGCGATTTTACGAGAGAGATGCAGTTCCATGTTACCGGTGCCTTTAAACTCTTCGTAAATCACTTCATCCATCTTCGAACCGGTATCGATCAGCGCAGTCGCGATAATGGTCAGGCTGCCGCCCTCTTCCACGTTACGCGCAGCACCGAAGAAACGCTTCGGACGATGCAGGGCGTTAGCATCCACACCACCCGTCAACACTTTACCGGAAGCCGGTACGACGGTGTTGTAAGCTCGCGCCAGGCGGGTGATGGAATCCAGCAGAATGATAACGTCTTTCTTGTGCTCAACCAGACGTTTGGCTTTTTCGATAACCATTTCAGCAACCTGCACGTGGCGGGAAGCCGGTTCATCGAAGGTAGAAGCAACCACTTCGCCTTTTACCAGACGCTGCATTTCCGTCACTTCTTCCGGACGTTCGTCAATCAGCAGCACCATCAGTACGCAATCCGGATGGTTATACGCAATGCTCTGCGCGATGTTCTGCAGCAGCATGGTTTTACCCGCTTTCGGCGGCGCAACAATCAGACCACGCTGGCCGCGGCCGATCGGCGATGCCAGATCCAGTACGCGAGCGGTTAAGTCTTCGGTCGAACCATTACCACGCTCCATACGCAGACGAGAGTTTGCGTGCAGCGGCGTTAAGTTTTCGAACAGAATCTTATTACGCGCGTTTTCCGGCTTATCGAAATTCACCTCGTTAACTTTCAGCAGTGCAAAGTAACGTTCACCTTCTTTAGGCGGGCGAATCTTACCTGAAATGGTGTCACCGGTGCGGAGGTTGAAACGGCGAATTTGGCTGGGGGATACGTAGATGTCGTCAGGGCCGGCGAGGTAGGAGCTGTCTGCGGAACGGAGGAAACCAAATCCATCCTGCAGAATCTCCAGCACACCGTCGCCAAAGATATCTTCGCCACTCTTCGCGTGCTGCTTCAGGATGGCGAAAATGATGTCCTGTTTGCGCATACGGGCCAGGTTTTCCAGCCCCATATTTTCGCCGAGAGTGATCAGCTCAGAAACCGGCGTATTCTTTAATTCGGTAAGATTCATAATGGTGTGGGTTCTTAAACTCGGGGTAAATCTCGAACTTAATGTTGTGAATGGTATGGCAGGGTCATCCATGCCTGTTAACGGCCATCAACTCATATCTGATCGGTGCCTGGTCACAAGAAAGTACGCAGAACTGAAACGACAAGACGGAATGAGTGATAAGCCCGGAATCTGTTTACTTCCGTCGCGGCGATATTGCTCTGCGGGAAGTATCGGGTAATGCAAGGTTCAAACAACTAAAGGTATGTTCAAAACGAAGTCAAAACTAAATTAGCACGGCAGAAGCCGGGCGTCCAGCGATCCTAAAAAATTAGGACGACTGGCGCGCCGGCAGAACCTGATATTACGCCAGGTTGGCGTCCAGGAACTCTTTCAATTGGCCTTTGGATAAGGCGCCCACTTTGGTCGCAGCCACTTCGCCGTTTTTAAACAGCAGCAGGGTTGGGATACCACGAATACCGTACTTCGGCGCGGTGCCTGGGTTCTGGTCGATATTCAGTTTCGCAATGGTCAGTTTGCCTTCGTACTCATTAGCGACTTCATCCAGAATCGGGGCGATCATTTTGCACGGTCCACACCACTCTGCCCAGAAATCAACGAGAACAAGCCCGTTCGCTTTGAGTACATCCGTGTCAAAACTATCGTCAGTCAGGTGAATAATTTTATCGCTCATATATAACTCCACAGGAATAAGCCTGGTGTGTTGGTGTAGCATAAAACAGCAACGTATTGATGCCACAATAACCAACTAAAGGTTGACTTTATTTCACCGGATACGCTTTCGTAAAGCAATAGTAAGCTGATATTCTACCACACTATGAGCAAAACACATTTAACTGAACAGAAGTTTTCCGACTTCGCCCTGCACCCAAAGGTGATCGAAGCCCTTGAAAATAAAGGGTTTCATAATTGCACGCCTATACAGGCTCTGGCTCTTCCGCTAACGCTGGCGGGCCGTGATGTTGCAGGTCAGGCGCAAACCGGTACCGGTAAAACGATGGCGTTCTTAACGTCAACGTTTCATTATCTCCTCTCTCACCCGGCGATCGAAGACCGTAAAGTGAACCAGCCGCGCGCAATTATTATGGCGCCGACGCGTGAACTTGCGGTACAAATTCATGCCGATGCAGAACCGCTTGCGCAGTCAACAGGTCTGAAACTGGGTCTGGCTTACGGCGGTGATGGTTACGACAAACAGCTCAAAGTGCTGGAAAGCGGCGTCGATATTCTGATCGGCACCACCGGTCGTATGATCGATTACACCAAACAGAACCATATTAACCTGGCCGCAGTTCAGGTCGTGGTGCTGGACGAAGCCGATCGTATGTACGATCTGGGCTTTATTAAAGATATCCGTTGGCTGTTCCGCCGCATGCCGGTAGCCACACAGCGTCTGAACATGCTGTTCTCCGCCACCCTCTCTTATCGGGTACGTGAACTCGCATTCGAGCAGATGAACAACGCAGAATACGTCGAAGTGGAACCGGAACAGAAAACCGGCCACCGCATTAAAGAAGAGCTTTTCTATCCTTCTAATGAAGAGAAAATGCGTCTGCTGCAAACGCTGATTGAAGAAGAGTAGCCGGATCGCGCCATTATTTTCGCCAACACCAAGCACCGCTGTGAAGATATCTGGGGCCATCTGGCTGCCGATGGTCATCGCGTTGGTCTGCTGACTGGCGACGTAGCGCAGAAAAAACGCCTGCGTATCCTTGATGAATTTACCCGCGGCGATCTCGATATTCTGGTCGCTACAGACGTTGCTGCACGTGGTCTGCATATTCCTGCTGTTACCCACGTCTTTAACTACGATCTGCCAGACGACTGCGAAGACTACGTGCACCGCATCGGTCGTACGGGTCGTGCGGGTGCCAGCGGCAACTCTATCAGCCTTGCTTGTGAAGAGTACGCGCTGAACCTGCCCGCGATTGAAACGTATATCGGGCACTCAATTCCGGTGAGCAAATATAATCCGGATGCGCTGCTCAGCGAATTGCCGCCGCCGAAACGCCTGACGCGTCCGCGCTCAGGTAACGGTCCGCGCCGCAGTGGTGGTGCGCCACGTAATCGCCGTCGTTCAGGTTAAAAAATATGCTTGGTTCCGCCTCGCTCTATGCCGCCATTGATCTTGGCTCCAACAGTTTTCATATGCTGGTTGTGCGCGAGGTGGCGGGAAGCATTCAGACGCTTTCCCGCATCAAACGCAAGGTTCGCCTGGCGGCGGGCCTGAGTAGCGAAAATCAGCTTTCCCAGGAAGCGATGGAACGCGGCTGGCAATGTCTGCGTCTGTTTTCAGAGCGTCTTCAGGATATTCCAGCCCAGCAAATCCGCGTTGTGGCAACGGCCACGCTCCGCCTGGCGGTCAATGCCCAGGAATTCCTCGACAAAGCGCAAGCCATCCTCGGTTGCCCGGTGCAAGTCATCAGCGGCGAAGAGGAAGCGCGCCTGATTTATCAGGGTGTTGCGCATACTACCGGTGGTGCGGATCAGCGCCTGGTGGTGGATATCGGCGGCGCCAGCACCGAGCTGGTGACCGGCACTGGCGCGCAAACCACTTCGCTATTCAGTCTGTCGATGGGCTGCGTCACCTGGCTTGAACGTTTTTTTACCGACCGCAATCTCGGGCAGGAAAATTTCGACGCCGCAGAGCGTGCTGCGCGTGAAGTGCTGCGCCCGGTCGCCGATGAGCTTCGTTTGCACGGTTGGAAAGTGTGCGTTGGCGCATCCGGCACCGTGCAGGCCCTGCAAGAAATCATGATGGCGCAGGGCATGGATGAACGCATTACCCTCGCCAAACTTCAGCAGCTTAAGCAGCGCGCTATTCAGTGCGGGCGGCTTGAAGAGCTGGAGATCGAAGGCCTGACGCTGGAGCGCGCGCTGGTCTTTCCAAGCGGGCTGGCGATTCTGATCGCTATCTTCACCGAGATGAATATTGCCAGCATGACGCTGGCCGGCGGTGCGCTGCGTGAAGGACTGGTCTACGGCATGCTGCATCTGACGGTCGATCAGGATATTCGCAGCCGTACGCTGCGCAACATTCAGCGCCGTTTTATTATCGATACCGATCAAGCCCGTCGCGTGACTGCGCTGGCAAAACGCTTTGCGCTGGGTGTGGAAAAAGAGTGGGAACTTGATGCCTACAGCATCGAAATACTGCAAGTTGCCTGCGAACTGCATGAAATTGGTCTGAGTATTGAATTTAAACAGGCACCGCTGCATGCAGCATGGCTGGTACGCAATCTCGATCTGCCGGGCTTTACGCCAGCGCAGAAAAAACTGCTCGCCACGCTGCTACTGAATCAGACCAACGCCGTCGATCTCTCTTCCCTGCATCAGCAAAACGCCGTCCCGCCGCGCGTTGCGGAACATCTCTGCCGCCTGCTGCGCCTGGCGATTATTTTTGCCAGCCGCCGTCGCGACGATTTGTTGCCGGAAATTATCGTCAGCGCGCAAGGAGAAAAACTGACGCTGTCGTTGCCGCAGGGCTGGCTGAAAAGTCACCCGCTGGGCGCCGAGTTAATCGAGCAGGAAAGCCAGTGGCAAAGCTACGTCCACTGGCCGCTGGAAATCCAGTAAGTGTGAAGCCCGGTATTCGCCGGGCTTTTTACTTCTCTTTCGCCTTCGCCAGCATGGCGCGAATATTTGCCACGTTGGCCTGGCCTTTGTGCATCCGCTCTTCAGCGCTCACCACTTTGCGCTCCTGCTCCCAGATCAGGTCATCCTGCGGTAATTCCAGCAGGAAACGGCTGGGCTCCGGACGCACCAGTTCACCATACTGACGGCGCTCCTTACAGAGGGTGAAAATCAGTTCCTTCTGCGCCCGGGTGATGCCCACATAGGCAAGGCGTCGCTCTTCATCGACGTTATCCTCATCGATGCTGCTTTGATGCGGCAGCAATCCCTCTTCCATACCGACCAGGAAGACATACGGAAATTCCAGCCCTTTGGAGGCGTGCAACGTCATTAGCTGCACCTGGTCAGATTCGTCATCACTCTCACCGCGCTCCATCATATCGCGCAGGGTAAAACGCGTGACCACCTCCGCCAGCGTCATCGGCTCATCCAGTTCATTGCCTTCCAGCATTTCCGTCATCCAGCCAAACAGCGTGTTGACGTTTTTCATCCGCATCTCGGCGGCTTTCGGGCTGGGCGAGGTTTCAAACAGCCAGGATTCATAGTCGATGCCGTGGATCAAATCGCGCACCGCGGCAATCGGCTCACGCTCGGACAACTGCTGCACATCACCCAGCCACTGCGTAAAGCGCGTCAATGATTCATAGCCACGTCCGGTGAGCGTCTGGTTCAGGCCAACATCAAAGCTGGCGGCAAACAGGCTTTTGTTACGCAGCATCGCCCACTCCCCCAGCTTTTGCAGGGTAGCGGAGCCAATCTCACGCTTCGGCGTATTCACAATCCGCAAAAAAGCGCTGTCGTCTTCCGTATTGGTCAGCACACGCAAGTAAGCCAGCAGATCTTTGATTTCCGGCCGCGAGAAAAACGACGTGCCGCCGGAAATCTTGTACGGGATGCGGTTCTGCATCAGGAATTTTTCAAACACCCGCGACTGATGGTTACCGCGATAAAGAATCGCATAATCTTTGTACTGGGTTTTGTTGACGAAGTGATGGGCGATCAGCTCCCCGGTAACACGTTCGGCTTCATGTTCTTCGTGATTAGCGCTAAGGATCTTCAGCTCCGGCCCGTAGCCCAGCTCTGAAAAAAGACGCTTTTCAAATACGTGCGGGTTGTTGGCGATCAGGATGTTTGCCGCCTTCAGAATACGCCCGGATGAGCGGTAGTTTTGCTCCAGCTTAATCACCTGCAGCGCCGGAAAATCCTGACTCAGCAGCACCAGGTTTTGCGGACGCGCGCCGCGCCAGGAGTAGATCGACTGATCGTCATCGCCCACCACGGTAAAGCGCGCGCGCTGCCCCACCAGCAATTTTACCAGCTCGTACTGGCTGGTATTGGTATCCTGATATTCATCCACCAGCAGATAGCGAATCTTGTTCTGCCAGCGCTCGCGCACCTCTTCATTGCGTTGCAATAACAGTGTCGGCAGCAAAATCAAATCGTCGAAATCGAGCACATTGCACGATTTCATATGGCTATCGTACAGGCCATAGCAGTGAGCAAAAATACGATCGCGCTCGCCCTTTGCCTGTGCGGCAGCCTGCGGCGGCGTCAGCAGATCGTTTTTCCAGTTCGAGATCGTAGAGATCAACTGCTGCAACACCACTTTGTCATCGTCGATCAGCCCTTCAGTCAGCTCTTTCAGCAGCGCGACCTGATCGGTGTCATCAAACAGCGAAAAGTTAGATTTCATCCCCAATGCGGCGAACTCGCGCTTAATGATCGTTAGCCCCAGCGTGTGAAAGGTGGAGATCATCAAACCGCGCGCCTCTTTGCGCCCCAGCGTCTGTGCCACACGCTCTTTCATTTCACGCGCCGCTTTGTTGGTAAAAGTCACCGCCGCGATATGTTTTGCCTGATAGCCGCAGCCGCGGATCAGATGAGCGATTTTGTTGGTGATCACGCGTGTTTTACCGGATCCCGCGCCCGCAAGCACCAGGCAGGGTCCGGTGACGAATTCGACGGCTTGTTGTTGTCCGGGGTTCAAACGCATAAAAGATCACTCAATGAAAAACGGGAGGGAGAAAATTGTACACAACGCCATTCAGACTGCATCAAGGCAGCAAAGCTGAATCCTCAGGAGCTTACAGAAGTAAGTCACCGGGGTGAACAGGCGCAGCCAACAAAGAGATCGAAGTGTATAACAGCGTGGTAGTATAGCCAGCGTAAACTCTCACACTCAAGGCACGATCATGGCAAAAACCGCAGCAGCACTCCATATCCTTGTTAAAGAAGAGAAACTGGCACAGGATCTTCTGGAGCAGATTAAAAACGGCGGCGATTTCGAGAAACTGGCGAAGAAACACTCTATCTGCCCGTCAGGTAAAAAAGGCGGTCACTTAGGCGAATTCCGTCAGGGCCAGATGGTACCGGCGTTCGACAAAGTGGTGTTCTCCTGCCCGGTGCTGGAGCCAACTGGCCCGCTGCGCACTCAGTTCGGTTATCACATCATAAAAGTGCTGTACCGCAACTAGTAAAAAGCCCGGTGGCGCTAACGCTTACCGGGCTTACGTTTGTTACTGCTTTCCATTTCGGATTACGGGAAGACGGCAAGTAAGCACATCCCCGGAAGTAACCGGGGTGTACGAACGCCGCCAACGCATCCGCAGGTCGAAAGACGACGGGGTATTAACCCGCTACCGCGATACGTTTCATATCCGTCATGTAGCCACGCAGTTTCTGGCCCACTTTCTCAATCGCATGGTTGCGAATCGCTTCGTTCACATCGCGCAGCTGCGCGTTATCAACCGCGCCTTCCGCAATCGCTTTGCCCAGATCGCCGGTTTGCAACGTGGTCATAAACTCTTTCAGCAGCGGCACGCAGGCATAAGAGAACAGATAGTTGCCGTACTCAGCGGTATCGGAGATCACGACGTTCATCTCATACAGACGCTTACGCGCGATGGTGTTAGCGATCAGCGGCAGTTCGTGCAGAGACTCATAGTACGCAGACTCTTCGATAATGCCGGAAGCCACCATGGTTTCGAACGCCAGCTCAACGCCCGCTTTCACCATCGCAATCATCAGCACGCCTTTGTCGAAGTACTCTTGCTCGCTGATTTTGCCTTCAAACTGCGGTGCGGTTTCAAACGCGGTTTTACCGGTCTCTTCACGCCAGGTCAGCAGTTTTTTATCGTCGTTGGCCCAGTCAGCCATCATGCCGGAAGAGAATTCGCCGGAAATGATGTCATCCATATGTTTCTGGAACAGCGGCGCCATGATGCCTTTCAGTTGTTCGGACAGCGCATAAGCACGCAGTTTCGCCGGGTTAGACAGACGATCCATCATCAGTGTGATACCGCCCTGCTTCAGGGCTTCGGTCACGGTTTCCCAGCCAAACTGGATCAGTTTTTCGGCATAAGCCGGGTCAGTGCCTTCGGCCACCAGCTTGTCGAAGCACAGCAGAGAACCGGCCTGTAACATACCGCAGAGAATGGTCTGCTCGCCCATCAGGTCAGATTTCACTTCCGCTACGAAAGAGGATTCCAGAACGCCTGCGCGATGACCACCGGTCGCCGCAGCCCACGCTTTGGCAATCGCCATGCCTTCGCCTTTCGGATCGTTTTCCGGGTGAACAGCGATAAGCGTCGGTACGCCAAAGCCGCGTTTGTACTCTTCACGCACTTCGGTACCCGGGCATTTCGGCGCTACCATTACGACGGTGATGTCTTTACGGATCTGCTCGCCCACTTCGACGATGTTAAAACCGTGGGAGTAACCCAGCGCAGCGCCATCTTTCATCAGCGGCTGTACGGAGCGCACAACGTCAGAGTGCTGTTTGTCCGGCGTCAGGTTAACAACCAGATCCGCCTGCGGGATCAGCTCTTCGTAGGTGCCTACTTTAAAACCGTTTTCGGTCGCTTTACGCCAGGAGGCGCGTTTTTCCGCGATGGCTTCTTTACGCAGAGCGTAAGAGATATCCAGACCGGAGTCGCGCATGTTCAGGCCCTGGTTCAGACCCTGAGCGCCGCAGCCGACAATGACCACTTTTTTACCCTGAAGGTAGCTTGCGCCATCGGCAAATTCTTCACGCGCCATAAAGCGACATTTGCCCAGCTGCGCCAGCTGCTGGCGCAGGTTCAGTGTATTAAAGTAGTTAGCCATGGTAAGACCTCATGATGTTGTGTTGTCGTGCTTATTGTTCAGTTCGCTTATTCGCGAGATTGAACCCACTATATGACAGGAAATGCGTTGCTTAAATTGATATATTAACAATGTCACATTGCAATTTTTGCAATGTAAATTTGTGGAGCCTGTCTCATGGATTTACGCGATCTGAAAACCTTCCTGCATCTGGCGGAAAGCCGTCATTTTGGCCGTAGCGCGCGCGCCATGCATGTCAGTCCCTCCACGCTTTCACGCCAGATCCAGCGGCTGGAAGAAGACCTTGGGCAACCGCTGTTTGTACGCGATAACCGCACCGTCACGCTGACCGATGCGGGAGAAGAATTACGCACCTTTGCTCAACAAACGTTATTACAGTATCAGCAACTCCGCCACTCGATAGACCAGCAAGGCCCATCGCTCTCCGGCGAACTGCACCTGTTCTGTTCGGTCACCGCAGCCTACAGCCATTTACCGCCAATCCTCGACCGCTTTCGCGCGGAACATCCGTCAGTGGAGATCAAACTCACCACCGGCGATGCTGCCGATGCCATGGAAAAAGTGGTCACCGGTGAAGCGGATCTGGCGATTGCCGGCAAGCCGGAAACGCTCCCCGGCGCGGTGGCGTTTTCAATGCTGGAGAATCTGGCGGTGGTTCTGATTGCTCCGGCGCTGCCATGTCCGGTACGTAACCAGGTGTCGCAAACCGAGCCTGACTGGTCAACAGTGCCATTTATCATGGCCGATCAGGGGCCGGTGCGTCGGCGCATTGAACTGTGGTTCCGCCGCCACAAAATCAGCAATCCCGCCATTTACGCGACCGTTGGCGGGCACGAAGCAATGGTCTCCATGGTCGCGCTGGGGTGTGGCGTGGCGCTGATCCCGGAAGTGGTGCTGGAGAATAGCCCGGAGCCGGTGCGTAATCGCGTGATGATCCTCGAACGTAGCGATGAAAAAACGCCGTT
Organism: Kosakonia sp. MUSA4; assembly: GCF_013085925.1. NCBI lineage: Bacteria > Pseudomonadati > Pseudomonadota > Gammaproteobacteria > Enterobacterales > Enterobacteriaceae > Kosakonia > Kosakonia sp. MUSA4. The sequence continues at coordinate 5,612,459 of NZ_CP025697.1, read as the reverse complement.
CGAGCTTGGCGTGTGCGTACAAAAAAAGCGGCTCTATGAGCCGCTTATCGATGCCTTCTGGAAAATTCTGCCGAACAACTAACCCGCCAGGAAGAAACGGAATGCCGGGTTATGCGTTTCATCGTGGCAGTCATAACCCAGTTCATTGAGCCGGGTTTCGAAATCCGGCTCGTGATCGCCCAGTTCAAACGCCGCCAGCACGCGGCCATAATCCGTGCCATGGCTGCGATAGTGGAACAGCGAAATATTCCAGTGCGTGCCGAGCGTATGCAGGAATTTCAGCAGCGCGCCCGGTGATTCCGGAAACTCGAAGCTGTACAAACGCTCCTGCAACGGTTTCGACGGCCGCCCGCCAACCATATAGCGCACGTGCAGTTTCGCCATCTCATCGTCGGAGAGATCCACCACGCTGTAACCACCGTCGTTCAGCAATGAAAGGATCTCCTGACGCTCTTCCAGACCGCGACTCAAACGCACGCCGACAAAAATGCAGGCATTTTTCGCATCGGCGAAACGGTAGTTAAATTCGGTAACAGAACGCCCGCCCAGCAACTGGCAGAACTTCAGGAAGCTGCCCTTCTCTTCCGGAATGGTCACCGCCAGCAGCGCTTCGCGTTGCTCGCCCAGTTCACAGCGTTCAGAAACATAGCGTAAGCCGTGGAAATTGACGTTTGCGCCAGAGAGCACATGCGCCAGCCGTTCACCGTGAATGTTGTGTTTGGCGATATATTTCTTCATCCCCGCCAGCGCCAGCGCGCCGGACGGTTCCGCAACCGCCCGCACATCTTCGAACAGGTCTTTCATCGCCGCGCAAATCGCATCGCTATCAACGGTAATGATATCGTCGAGGTACTCCTGGCACAGACGGAAGGTTTCGTCACCGATACGTTTAACCGCAACGCCTTCGGCAAACAACCCAACGCGGGGCAGATCGACCGGATGCCCGGCGTCCAGTGCGGCTTTCAGGCAGGCGGAATCTTCCGCTTCGACAGCAATCACTTTGATTTGCGGCATCAGTTGCTTAACCAGCACCGCGACACCCGCAGCCAGGCCGCCGCCGCCGACCGGTACAAAGATCCGGTCGATATGCGCATCCTGCTGCAACAACTCCAGCGCCAGCGTTCCCTGCCCGGCAATCACCATCGGATGATCGAACGGCGGGACAAACGTGAACCCTTGCTGCTGCGACAGCTCAATGGCTTTGGCTTTCGCTTCATCGAAATTGGCACCGTGCAGCAGCACTTCTCCGCCAAAACCGCGTACTGCATCGACTTTGATGTCGGCTGTCGCTACTGGCATCACAATCAGCGATTTGATGCCGAGGCGCGTGGAGGACATCGCCACACCCTGCGCGTGATTGCCTGCGGATGCCGTGATTACGCCATGCGATTTCTGCTCGGCGGTTAACCCAGCAATCATCGCGTAAGCACCGCGCAGCTTGAAGCTGTGCACCGGCTGGCGATCTTCGCGTTTTACCAGAATGACGTTATCCAGGCGCGAAGAGAGCTTGTCCATTTTTTGCAGCGGCGTCACCTGCGCCACTTCATAAACCGGCGCGCGCAGCACTGCCCTCAAATATTCCGCCCCTTCGGGGGCGGCAGAGAGGGGTTGGGATTCGGCCATCATTAACCCCCAAGTTTGGATTTATCGCGCACCGCACCTTTGTCTGCACTGGTTGCAAGACTGGCGTAAGCGCGCAGCGCGAAGGAGACCTGACGTTCGCGATCCACCGGCGTCCAGGCTTTATCACCGCGGGCTTCCTGTGCTTCACGACGCGCCGCCAGTTGCTGGTCGCTGACCTGCAACTGAATACCACGGTTCGGGATATCGATAGCGATGATGTCGCCATCTTCAATCAACCCGATGTTGCCACCGCTGGCCGCTTCCGGGGAAACGTGGCCGATGGAAAGGCCGGATGTCCCGCCAGAGAAACGCCCGTCGGTGATCAGCGCACAGGCTTTACCCAGGCCCATCGACTTCAGGAAGCTGGTCGGATACAGCATCTCCTGCATGCCCGGCCCGCCTTTCGGCCCTTCATAGCGGATCACCACCACATCACCTGCGACAACTTTGCCGCCGAGAATAGCCTCAACGGCTGCATCCTGGCTTTCATACACTTTTGCCGGACCGGTAAATTTCAGGTTGCTGTCATCCACGCCTGCGGTTTTCACGATGCAGCCGTTTTCGGCAAAGTTGCCGTACAGTACGGCCAGACCGCCATCTTTGCTGTATGCATGTTCCAGCGAGCGAATACAACCTGCGGCGCGATCGTCATCCAGCGTGTCCCAACGGCAATTCTGTGAGAAAGCCTGTGTGGTGCGAATGCCTGCCGGGCCAGCGCGGAACATGGCTTTCACCGCTTCGTCTTTGGTCAGCATGACATCATACTGCTCAAGCGTTTGCGGCAGCGTCAGACCGAGCACGTTTTTCACATCACGGTTTAACAGGCCTGCGCGATCCAGTTCACCCAGAATACCCAGCACGCCACCCGCACGGTGAACATCTTCCATATGGTATTTCTGCGTACTCGGCGCGACTTTACACAGTTGTGGAACTTTGCGGGAAAGCTGATCGATGTCACTCATGGTGAAATCAATTTCGGCTTCCTGCGCCGCCGCCAGCAGGTGCAGAACGGTATTGGTCGAACCGCCCATTGCGATGTCCAGCGTCATGGCATTTTCGAACGCCGCTTTGCTGGCGATAGCGCGCGGCAGCGCCGAAGCATCGTCCTGCTCGTAGTAACGTTTAGTCAGCTCAACAATGCGTTTGCCAGCGTTGATAAACAACTCTTTGCGATCGGCGTGAGTAGCCAGCAACGAACCGTTGCCCGGCTGCGACAGCCCCAGCGCTTCAGTCAGGCAGTTCATCGAGTTGGCGGTGAACATGCCGGAACAGGAGCCGCAGGTCGGGCAAGCGGAACGTTCCACCTGGTCACTCTGGTCATCAGAGACTTTCGGGTCTGCGCCCTGAATCATCGCATCAACCAGATCCAGCTTGATGATCTGGTTAGAGAGTTTGGTCTTCCCGGCTTCCATCGGGCCGCCGGAGACGAAAATCACCGGAATATTGAGGCGCAGGGAAGCCATCAACATCCCCGGGGTGATTTTGTCGCAGTTGGAAATACACACCATCGCATCGGCGCAGTGGGCATTCACCATATATTCAACAGAATCAGCAATCAGCTCGCGGGAGGGCAGTGAATACAGCATGCCGCCGTGGCCCATGGCGATACCGTCATCGACGGCAATAGTGTTGAACTCTTTCGCCACGCCGCCTGCGGCTTCGATTTGCTCTGCAACCAGCTTACCAAGATCGCGCAGATGAACGTGCCCGGGCACGAACTGGGTAAACGAGTTCACGACAGCAATAATCGGCTTGCCGAAATCGGCGTCGGTCATCCCGGTTGCGCGCCACAGCGCGCGGGCACCCGCCATATTGCGCCCGTGTGTGGTGGTGGCGGAACGGTACTTAGGCATGCTCTTTTACTCCCGTCTGTCTTGTCGATGGGGTGGTGCGTGCCATCCCATATTTATTTGCTATACCCTAAATAATTCGGGTTGTAGGAAGGCGGCAAGCGAGCGAATCCCCAGGAGCTTACATAAGTAAGTGACTGGGGTGAACGAGTGCAGCCAACACACCTACAACCTGAAGTATGACGGGTATTTATGGATTAACTTGATCCAACCAGCCCCACTTATCTTCCGTTTCACCGGTGAAGAGGCCAAAGAATGCTTGTTGAATACGTTTGGTGACCGGGCCGCAACGACCTTCGCCAACCTGAATACCATCAACGCTACGAACCGGGGTGATCTCAGCAGCGGTACCGGACATGAACACTTCATCCGCCAGGTACAGTGATTCGCGGGACAGCACCTGCTCGCGAACTTCAATATTCAGCTCTTTCGCCAGCTTGATGATGGCATCGCGGGTGATCCCCGGCAGTGCAGAAGAGGTGAACGGCGGAGTGAACAGAACGCCATCTTTCACTTCAAACAGGTTTTCGCCCGCACCTTCAGAGATATAACCGTTCACATCCAGCGCGATACCTTCCTGATAACCGTGACGGCGCGCTTCGCTGCCGACCAGCAGAGAGGAGAGGTAGTTGCCGCCCGCTTTTGCGGCTGTCGGGATGGTATTCGGCGCAGCACGGTTCCACGAAGAAACCATCGCATCGATCCCCTGCTCCAGCGCTTCTGCGCCAAGGTAAGCGCCCCACGGGAACGCAGCGATAATCACGTCAGTGCTGTAGCCCGCAGGTGGGTTCACGCCCATACCAACGTCGCCAACAAAGATCAGCGGACGGATATACGCGCTGGTCAGGTTGTTTTTGCGGATCACTTCGCGGCAGGCTTCCATCAGTTCATCAATGCTCTGAGAAACCGGGAAACGGTAGATTTTGGCGGAATCATGCAGACGCTGCATATGCTCACGATGGCGGAAGACTACCGGGCCTTTGTGCGAGTCGTAGCAACGGATGCCTTCGAAGACAGAGGTGCCGTAGTGCAGAGCGTGGGACATCACGTGAACTTTCGCGTCTTCCCAACGAACCATCTCGCCATTGAACCAAATGTAGTCTGCTTTTTTCGTCGTCATTGTTCTTCCTTTTGCGCTTACGCGCGGATTTGTTGTGATTGTGATGATGTGGCGCGTTGTCGGATATCAACCCGGGCAACGTCGACAAGTTTGCTCAGTTGGCTAAACAGTAATTCGACAGGCCGCGGGCTGGCAACGGTCAATTCAATATTTATGTTCTGCGCATCGCTGGCGGTTTCCATATTCATCGCGCATACCTGAAAACCCCGGTGGCGCACCACGCGCAACACGCGCTCTAACGTTTCCGGATTGAAGCGAGCCTCAACGGCGACCTGATGTTGCATCATGATAATTTCTCCAGCATTTGTGAGTTACTGGCGCCGGGCGGCACCAATGGCCAGACATTCTCAAGTTCGTCGATTGAGACATGAAGCAGGTATGGCCCTGAGCTCGAAAGCATGGTGTCGAGTGCCGCTTCAACCTGGTCTTTACGGGTGATGTGCTGGCCCGGAATGCCAAAGGCGCTGGCCAGCGTGAGGAAATCGGGGTTATCAGTCAGGGTGGTTTCGCTATAACGCTCGTTAAAGAACAACTGCTGCCATTGTCGAACCATTCCTAAACGCTGGTTGTCCAGCAATACCATCTTCAGCGGCAACTGTTTGCGTTTTACGGTGCCCAGTTCCTGCACATTCATCATGAAGGAACCGTCACCGGAGATACAGATGACCGTATCCTCCGGGCGGGCGACCTGCGCGCCAACCGCCGCAGGCAGGCCAAAACCCATCGTACCTAAACCGCTGGAGGTGATGAAATTTTCCGGACGATCAAATTCAAGATGTTGCGCAGCCCACATCTGGTGCTGCCCGACATCGGTTGTCACCACGCTGTTCGCCGGTTTACGTTCGGAGAGTTGCTTTAACAGCAGCGGCGCATAAATCGCCTCGCCTGGATGGTCATAACGCCAGGCGTGCTCGCGGCGTAAGTCTGCGGCGTATTGTCGCCATGCATCAATGGACATCGCCTGTTGCAACGCCGGGAGCAACGCATTCAAATCACCCTGCAACGCGACATGCGCCTGACGCAGCTTACTCATTTCTGCCGGATCGATATCCATATGTATTACTTTTGCATGCGGTGCAAAAGTATTCAGCTTGCCGGTCACGCGATCGTCGAACCGCGCGCCAACAGCAACCAGCAAATCGCACTCCTGAACCGCAAAGTTCGCCGCTTTAGTACCGTGCATCCCCAGCATACCGAGGTAATAAGCATATTCAGGTACCACTGCGCCCAGGCCTTTCAGCGTACAAACTACCGGCATCTGTGTTGCAGCCAGGAACTCACGCAGCGCAGGAACCGCCTGTGCCATGCCAACGCCGCCGCCAACATACAGCATCGGTTTTTTAGCCTGCGCCAGCATCTGGCGAGCCTGATCAACCTGCTCCTGTGGGAAGGAGATTACGTCATCAACGGTGGCGAAATAGGGCTCAAGATCGCCACTCGCCAGTTGGATATCTTTCGGGATATCAACCAGAACCGGGCCAGGACGGCCAGAACTGGCGACATGGAAGGCTTCAGCCATTACGCGCGGCAGCTCTTCCAGGGATTCAACCAGAAAGCTGTGTTTGGTACAGGCCAGCGACAAGCCCAACACATCCACTTCCTGAAAAGCGTCAGTACCCATCAGCGGAGCCGCAACCTGGCCCGTAATCGCCACCACCGGAACGGAATCCAGCAACGCATCGGCAAGGCCAGTAATCAGATTGGTAGCGCCCGGACCGGATGTCGCAATGCATACGCCTGTCTTACCCGTTGCGCGGGCATAGCCAATAGCGGCCATCGCAGCACCCTGCTCGTGCCGGCACAATAGGTGTTCCACGCCGCCGTCATACAATGCATCGTAAACCGGCATGATTGCGCCACCCGGATAGCCAAAAACCGTATCCACTTTCTGTGCCCGCAACGCATGTACTACCCACTGTGCCCCATTCATAGTCAGTTCCCCGCCGTATATCGGGAGAAACAGAATTTTGTGCTACAACTCATTCTTTGCTCCTCGTTTATATTTTTAAGTCATAAAAAAACCCCCGGACCTTTCGGTGCGGGGGTCTTAGTTCGTTAAGGCTTGTTTTTTAAGCCTTTCCTCGTCCAAGTGCAGCCCCGCACGGTGGGATAATAATCACCACCACGCTAATCACGACCAGGCTAATCACTCGTAGAAGGGCTTTCATGTTTGTTCGTTCTTGCTTCATGTTCGAAGGAATACCTAAAGAGGTAACACAGATTTCAGACAAGACACAAGAAAAATTTATGACCACTTTTGTGCTCTTGCTCGCAAGACAGCAAAAACTCATTGTTTTATATAATAAAAAACGCTAGTGAAAATATTTCACTGGTTTCCCAGCGAAATCAATATTGCGAGCGTTCTTCCAGCGCAATGAAAATGGTATGAACTTGCAGCAAATTACCGGAAACAGCCACGTAAATGCGCAATATCGATACTGAAAGGTAAAAGCAACGAACCGATAATGGCCATGGCAAGGAGGAACTATGGCATTGTCAGTCATTTATACCCGGGCGGCTCTTGGCGTTACTGCGCCATTGGTGACGGTCGAAGTGCACATCAGCAACGGACTTCCTGGGCTGACTATTGTCGGATTACCAGAGACGACCGTCAAAGAGGCACGCGATCGGGTACGCAGCGCGATCATCAATAGTGGTTATGAATTCCCGGCCAAGCGGATCACGATCAATCTCGCACCGGCCGATCTTCCAAAAGAAGGAGGACGATACGATTTACCCATTGCGATTGCGCTTCTGGCGGCCTCAGAGCAACTAACAGCACCAATGCTGAGTGACTACGAGTTCGTAGGTGAACTTGCCCTTACAGGCGCATTGCGTGGAGTCTCCGGCGCTATCTCTTGTGTCATGGAAGCAGTGAAAGCCAGGCGTCGCATCATCATTGCTCAGGAAAATGAAGCGGAGGCCAGCCTCGCTGAAACAGAAGATTGCCGCATAGCCGCCCATTTGCAGGAGGTATGCGCTTTTCTGGAGGGAAAACATGCCCTCTCACCTCCATCCCCTTTTGAGGGTGTCCAGGAGAGGCATAGCGAGGATCTGAGCGATGTAATTGGACAGCAACAAGGGAAGCGCGCTTTAGAAATCACTGCGGCAGGTGGACATAATTTATTGTTGATAGGGCCGCCAGGAACTGGAAAAACCATGCTGGCCAGTAGACTGGGAGGATTATTGCCGCCGCTTAATAATCAGGAAGCGCTGGAAAGCGCAGCAGTAATGAGTGTATTCAACAGCAATAGCCTCATTCGCCACTGGCGACGAAGGCCATTCAGGACGCCTCATCACAGCGCTTCCCTGACAGCAATGGTTGGGGGCGGTTCATTACCAGGGCCCGGTGAGATTTCGCTGGCACACAACGGTGTGCTGTTTCTGGATGAACTACCTGAGTTTGAGCGACGTGTACTGGATGCCCTGCGCGAACCGCTGGAGTCAGGCCAGATTCACATTTCACGGACAAGAGCAAAAATCACTTATCCTGCGCGCTTTCAGTTGATTGCGGCCATGAATCCCAGCCCAACCGGGCACTATCAGGGTAACCATAATCGCAGCACGCCTGAACAGACACTGCGATATCTGGGAAGGTTATCAGGCCCTTTTCTCGACCGGTTTGATCTCTCGCTGGAAATACCGCTGCCTGCTCCCGGGTTAATGAGTCAACCCCAGCAGAAAGGTGAATGCAGTGAGGCCGTACGCTCACGCGTTATTCAGGCTCATGCTCGTCAGCATCAACGGCAGAAGAAGCTCAACGCCCGACTGGAAAGCAGCGAAACAAAACAGTTCTGCTTGCTTGCAAAAGAGGATGGGGAGTGGCTGGAAGAGACGTTAACACGTCTGGGTTTCTCCATACGGGCCTGGCAACGTCTACTGAAGGTAGCAAGAACCATTGCTGATCTGGAACAGCAGGATGAGATACAACGAACACACCTGCAAGAAGCACTAAGTTATCGCGCAATCGACAGGTTACTCATTCATCTGCAAAATATGCTGACGTAAAAAAAGGGGCCTTAGCCCCTTTCTCTTAATCGTCAGACTCGGTGTAATCTTCCGTGCCTTCCATCTGCGGTTTTCCACCCGACAAGGTGTGAAAACGCTTCGGTCGCTTAATGCGGGCCATATACTTGAGCCAGACACGTTCTGCTTCCGTGTAGGGTTCACGTTCTCCACGGCAGACTGCGACAAACTGCGTTTCTTCTTCGGTCACTGGTTCACGTTTTCCAAGCTCCAGCTCGTTAAACGCATAGCCGTGACGCTCAAGCAGTTGAGCCTCTTTGATGGTGAAATCACCGTGGCGCGAGAACCCGCGTGGATAATTTTTATTGTCGAAAAAACGATTCGTCGTCGTAAAGCTTTCCGCCATCCTGCACGCTCCTAATTCTTTGGCCGAGCTATTTATGGCGCGGAGTATTAGTTACGCTTGACAGAGTGTAAAACAAAACATTTAAATCATTACGACAAATATTTTTGTGGAGAAAACCGTGGATACGGAATTACTAAAAACTTTCCTGGAAGTAAGCAGGACTCGTCACTTCGGCCGGGCGGCTGAATCACTCTATCTGACACAGTCCGCAGTGAGTTTTCGTATTCGCCAGTTGGAGAACCAGCTTGGGGTTAATCTCTTTACCCGTCACCGTAATAATATCCGTCTTACGGCGGCTGGAGAGAAGCTTCTGCCTTATGCAGAGACGCTTATGAGTACGTGGCAGGCGGCGCGGAAAGAGGTAGCACATACTTCGCGGCATCACCAATTTTCTATCGGCGCCAGTGCGTCATTGTGGGAATGTATGCTTAGTGACTGGCTGAGCAGACTCTATGATCTGCAGGGAAATCTGCAATTCGAAGCACGCATTGCACAACGTCAGTCATTAGTTAAACAGTTACATGAGCGGCAACTGGATCTGCTGATCACCACCGAAACACCGAAAATGGATGAATTCAGCAGCCAACTATTGGGGCATTTTACGCTCGCACTTTATTCTGCTGAGCCAGGTAAAAGTAAAGCGGAACTGCATTACTTGCGACTGGAGTGGGGGGCTGATTTTCAGCAGCATGAAGCGGGGTTGATCGCCAGTGACGATGTACCCACATTAACGACCAGCTCTGCGGAAGTCGCGTATCAACAGTTGCCACAGCTAAATGGTTGCACCTGGCTACCGGTGTTGTGGGCAGAACAAAAAGAGGGATTACATCTTGTAGCGGATACAACGACCCTTTCTCGTCCGCTTTACGCTATTTGGCTGCAGAACAGCGACAAACAGAACCAGATCAAAGATCTTTTAAAGATCAAAGTGATTGATTGAAATATGAGGCAAAGATGCCAGTCTGGCATCTTCTGTATGAAAACCGCTGAAAAAAAAGCAAAAAAAATCCTTAGCAAACGCTAAGGATTGTTTCTGGCAGGGGCGGAGGGACTCGAACCCCCAACACCCGGTTTTGGAGACCGGTGCTCTACCAATTGAACTACGCCCCTAATTAGGGTGGCGGAACGGACGGGACTCGAACCCGCGACCCCCTGCGTGACAGGCAGGTATTCTAACCGACTGAACTACCGCTCCACCGAATTTCTTTACAACCACCGGTTTGTTGCCCCGGTTTGACTTGCTAATTTGATGCCTGGCAGTTCCCTACTCTCGCATGGGGAGACCCCACACTACCATCGGCGCTACGGCGTTTCACTTCTGAGTTCGGCATGGGGTCAGGTGGGACCACCGCGCTAGTGCCGCCAGGCAAATTCTGTTTACCGCCATGCCCCAAGGGCACACCGGTCTAATCTGTA
>NZ_CP025697.1:5464083-5601978 GCF_013085925.1 Kosakonia sp. MUSA4 | reverse complement strand
CCGAGAGCAAGCTCTCTGTGCTACCGTCCGACTTGCATGTGTTAGGCCTGCCGCCAGCGTTCAATCTGAGCCATGATCAAACTCTTCAATTTAAAGTTTGATGCTCATCGAATTAAACTTCGTAATGAATTACGTGTTCACCCGTGAGACTTGGTATTCATTTTTTGTCCGAAGACATCAAGAATCCATGTCACCTGAGTGCCCACACAGATTGTCTGATAAATTGTTAAAGAGCAGTGCCGCTGTGTTTTCGCTGCGGCGCGGGGTGTGCATATTACGCTTTCCCGCCGTGAAGTCAACTGATTATTTTCAGATTTCTTCACCTGACAGGCCGGTGTGTTTGCCGTTGTGCCGTGTCAGTGGAGGCGCATTATAGGGAGATAATTCCGGCTGACAACCCCTAATTTGAAAAAAGTTTTCAACCGTCTCTTTTTTGTTCAACGACGCCCTAAACAGCCAGTTTTTCGAGCGTTTTAAAGCCATAGCGCTGCAAAACGGGCAATAACTGTGCAGTTTCAGGCGTTAGCGCCATGCAGTACGCAATATTATCGCCAGCGGATTTTGCATCCGGCGCTTCATGCTCCAGCAACCAGGCGGTACGACGCGCAATGGCTGCACCGGAATCCACCAGCCGCGTGCCCTCTGGCAGCACCTGCAACAGTTCATCCTGCAACAGCGGGAAGTGCGTACAACCCAGGACTACGGTATCCGGCGGCTCTTTCATGCGTAACCAGGGACGCAAGATGTGGCGTAGCTCTTCAAGCGGCACTTCCTTACCGTGCAGTTTCGCTTCAGCCAGAACCACCAACTCCGCCGACCCCAGCATCTCAATACGACACTCATTTGCGAAACGCGAAATCAGTTCATGCGTATAAGGACGTTTCACAGTACCGCGCGTTGCCAATAGACCTACAATACCGTTTGCCGTTAAGCGCGCAGCCGGTTTGATAGCGGGGACTACGCCAACAACAGGAAAGGTGAATTTGTCACGTAACGCGGGAAGAGAGACGGTGCTTGCGGTATTACAGGCGATAACAGCCAGTGCGAGGGGGTATTGCGCCTGAACAGCGGTAACAATCTCGACAACACGTTCAACGATAAACTCTTCGCTTTTCTCACCGTAGGGGAAAGCAACATTGTCGAAAGCGTAGATGTAATGGAGATCCGGCAGGAGATGCCGAATCTCATCATAGACGGATAACCCACCGACGCCGGAGTCAAACACCAGGACGGTGGGACGCGCGTCAGAAGGTGTAGCTGCCAGACAAGGTGTATTCCCGTCCTGCAGTTTGGTAGCCATAAGCTGTCTCGTACTCTTTATCGAACAAGTTAGCTATTTTACCACGAACTGTAAGGTGAGATGTCACTGGATATGAGGCAGATAGATCAACCGTACTATAACTCGGCAAAACACGTTGCTCAGGGTTATACGTTGACGTGCGATTGTCATAGCGTTTACCGAAGTATTCCCACGCAAGATCCATATCCACATTGAAGATAGACCAGTCGAGCTGGTACTTGGCCTGGCGTTTTGAGCGGCGCGGCAGCACTTCGTTCGTTTCGTCATCACGCGGATCGATGTACTGCAAGGTCACACGATGCGAGAAGATGCCGGTATCGACGCTTCCTGTCCACTCAACGCCTTTAATGGTTGCAGCGTTAATGTTGTAGTAAGCCGTATCGCTATAGGTGATCAGATTATCGATCTCATAACGGTACGCGGACAGACGCCAGTCGACCGGGCCGGTTAATCCTTCCACACCCGCTTCCCACTGTTTTGACTCTTCTGGTTTCAGATCCGGGTTGGAAGCAATGCCAAAGCGCTTCGCGCCGTACTGCTGGCCAAGCGAAGGCGCGAGAAAACTCGTGCCGTAGGAGAGCGTCAGGCGGTAGTTCTCCACGAACTCCCAGCCAGCAGCCGTTTGCCAGGTACCGTGCCAGCCGAACGCATCATCTTTATCTTCGCGCCCGGAAGCCTCCAGCGTGACATCGCCAAACTGCTGCATCCCGTTCAGGTAGAGGCCGGTATTATCGCGATCGTAGCTGTCGCTCGTGCTTTGATTAGATGAAACCAGACGCTCCTGCTTCCAGTCGACACCTGCGCCCAGCGAGCCTTTACCCACCGCGATATTATTACCCCACTGAATGTAACGCTGCTCCATATCATCCAGCGTAGTGCCATCGTTATAACGGCCGTAGATGCTGCTGTAGTTGTAGTCTTTGCTTTTTTGATAGCTGGCAAGCAGTTGCGAGGAGTAGATCCCCTGGTTGAAATTCAGCCCGGTATCCCAGCCCTGAACATACAACTGGCGCTCATCCGCGCTGTACTCTGGCGAAAACGGCGCACTGCCCAGATCGTAATCCACATTATTGCTGAAGTTGTAGCCACGGAAGAAACCGTCAAAATGGTCATCGAACTTATGCTGTAAGCTGCCCCAGAACGTTTTATTGCGGTAGCCATCGCGATCTGCATCATGATCCCATGTCGAATCCGGCTGCACGTTGAATCCGCGCGTACTGGTATAAGAACCTGCGGCGGTCACCATCGTATCGCCAAAACGCTGACGCAAAGTGCCGTCATAGGTTTGATAACCTTTCGAGCCCATGCTGGCGTTGACCTGGGATTTCTCGCTATCCGTCATCGTAATGACGTTGACCACGCCGCCAATCGCGCCGGAGCCATAAACCGCAGAGCGCGGCCCGCGAATATACTCAACGCGCTGCACCAGCGAAAGCGGGATTTGATTGAGTTCGGGATCGTTCGAAATCCCTGAACGCGCCACCGGTACGCCATCAATCAGCAGCAGCAGATGTTTTGCTTCCGTACCGCGAACATAAACGGACGCTGTTTGTCCCAGCCCACCGTTTTGCGCGATATCCACGCCCGGTAAACGGCGCAGCACATCGATGAGTGAACGGGATTGCCAGCGATCGATATCCTCGCGCGTCACCACCTCGGTCGGTGCCAGCACGGTTTTAGCCGATTGTTGAAAACGATTTGCTGTCACCACCAAATTGTCTGAGCTGCTATCCTGCGCCCAGCCGGAAAATGCCGTGACGGAGAGCGCCGTCAGCAGCGAAGCTTTTTTAATCATTGTGAGAGCATCCACAAAATAAAAAGGATGCCGCAGGTTCCATCAATAGCACGCGATGATGTCACCAGATGCGACGTATTCCGGCAGGTCTTCGGGCTTGGAGGTACAACAAGACAGGACTTCCCACCACTGGCAGTGTCTGCTGTCTCACCTTAATCCTTACCGCTGCGCGTCAGCCCCAGATTCACACTGGATTCCCTTTTAACTCACAGGACCGGAACACGGATGCTACATTCTGTTACATATGGATGTCCAGACTGCTAAGTGAGTATTTCAAAAACATCGAGCGCTGGACATCCGGTGAGCAATCCCTACAATCGCCGCGTTATTCTTAATCTCTCAGGAAGCATCATGACCCCCGAACACCTGCCGACAGAACAATACGAAGCCCAACTGGCCGAAAAAGTCGTGCGTCTGCAATCGTTGATGACGCCATTTTCCGCGCCGCTTCCGGAGGTGTTCCGCTCGCCGGTCAGCCATTACCGCATGCGCGCCGAGTTCCGGATTTGGCATGACGGGGACGATCTCTACCACATCATCTTCGATCAGCAGACAAAATCGCGTATCCGCGTCGACAGCTTCCCGGCGGCCAGCGAGCTGATTAACGTATTAATGAAGGTAATGATTGATGCCGTGCGCGGCAACCACACGCTGCGCCACAAGCTGTTCCAGATCGACTACCTGAGCACCATGAGCAATCAGGCGATTGTGACGCTGCTGTATCACAAAAAGCTGGATAACGAGTGGCATGAAGCCGCCACCCAGTTGCGCGATGCACTGCGGGCGCAAAACCTGAATGTGCAACTGATTGGCCGCGCCACAAAAACCAAAATCGAGCTCGATCAGGATTATGTCGATGAACGCCTGCCGGTTGGTGGCAGAGAGATGATCTACCGCCAGGTGGAAAACAGTTTTACCCAACCTAACGCGGCAATGAATATTCAGATGCTGGAATGGGCGCAGGATGTCACCCGCGATGCCAGCGGCGATTTGCTGGAGCTGTATTGTGGTAACGGCAACTTCTCGCTGGCGCTGGCGCGCAATTTCAACCGCGTGCTGGCCACGGAAATCGCCAAGCCTTCTGTCGCCGCTGCGCAGTACAACATCGCCGCCAACCATATTGATAATGTACAAATCATTCGTATGTCTGCGGAGGAATTCACGCAGGCGATGAATGGCGTGCGTGCCTTTAACCGCTTGCAGGGGATCGATCTGAAAAGCTACCAGTGCGAAACGATCTTCGTCGATCCGCCGCGCAGCGGGCTGGATGCGGAAACTGAAAAAATGGTGCAGGCCTATCCGCGCATTCTGTACATCTCCTGCAACCCGGAAACGCTGTGCAAGAACCTCGAAACATTAAACCAGACGCACAACGTGTCGCGTCTGGCTCTATTTGATCAGTTCCCTTACACGCACCATATGGAGTGCGGCGTTCTGTTGACCAGAAAGTAAAATCTCTCATCCCTCTCCCGTAAAGGAGAGGGAAAAATCACTCCGATGCCTCGTGTTTGCGGTTACGGCTGCGCAGGCGAAAACCAATCCAGAAGACCAGCACCACTGACAGCACGGCCGGCAGGAAGTTGGAGCCGATCACCGGGTATTCAGCACGAACAACCGTACTGTACAGCAGCACGCCGAGAATAAAGCAGGCGGCGGCAAGGCCCGGCAGGCCAACGGGCATGGTGCGATTCTGGTAACGCTGATGCAGGCAATAGACCGTCAGCACCAGCGAGATAACCGGAAACAGAGAAAAGGGAACCACCGAACTGAACACAGCGGAAAATGCGCCGTTAATCGATAAGCCAGCAACCAGCGCCAGCAGCAACGTACCTTTATCTTGACCTGACTGTTTCATTACTCATCCTTTGCTTCACTCGTCGGTTGATGCGCCAGTTTTTCCTGCTCGCGGCGATACCAGTAATAGGCGCCTTTTGAAATCATCCGCAATTGTAGTACCAGCCGCTCTTCTAACTGCCGACGTTGTTCGGCGCTCACATCCAGCGCCTCTGCGCCGGCGTTGAAAACGATCGTTACCATCGCCTCGGCTTGCGCCTCGGTAAAGGCGCGCGGCATATGGTTTTCGAGTTCGAGATAGTCGGCAAGTTCCGCGATAAAGTGCTGAATTTCTCGCGCAACCGCCGCGCGGAAAGCGGCTGACGTTCCGGAACGCTCACGCAGCAGTAGCTGAAACGCATTGGGATTATTGCCAATAAATTCCATAAAGGTGGAAACCGAGGTGCGGATCACGCTGCCGCCTTTGGCAATACGCTGGCGCGCCTGGCGCATCAACTGGCGCAGCATCAACCCGCTTTCGTCCACCATGGTCAGGCCGAGCTCATCAACATCACGAAAATGCCGGTAAAAAGACGTCGGCGCGATACCTGCCTCGCGGGCAACTTCCCGCAGGCTCAGGCTGGCAAAACTCCGCTCAGCGCTCAATTGGCTAAATGCCGCTTCCACCAGCGAACGCCGGGTTCTCTCTTTTTGTTGCGCTCTTACACCCATCACTATGTTTGAATCCTTCCTGGGGCTTTCTGGCAATATACCAGAGAAAAATCCGATCTGATCGTACTGGATTGTGACCGATTATTTACACGTCGTTTCTTCTTTTTTGCATGAAAATAGCACAACGATAATTGGGGGATTGCCGCTTTGATGTTAGTCTTATGTTGCTTTTATGTATAAGAACAGGTAAGCCTAACCATGCCACATTCCTACGATTATGATGCAATTGTAATAGGCTCCGGCCCAGGCGGCGAAGGCGCAGCTATGGGTCTGGTTAAACAAGGAGCACGGGTCGCGGTTGTTGAGCGTTACCATAACGTCGGCGGCGGCTGCACGCACTGGGGAACCATCCCGTCGAAAGCGTTGCGCCATGCCGTTAGCCGCATTATCGAGTTCAACCAAAACCCTCTCTACAGCGACCATACCCGCCTCCTCCGCTCCTCTTTTGCGGATATCCTGAACCACGCAGAGAGCGTGATTAATCAGCAAACCCACATGCGTCAGGGCTTTTATGAGCGTAACCGCTGTGAAATTCTTGAAGGCAACGCCCATTTTATTGATGACCACACGATGGCGCTGGAGTGCCACGACGGCACGGTAGAAACGATCACCGCAGAGAAGTTTGTTATCGCCTGCGGCTCGCGCCCCTACCATCCGGCCGATGTGGATTTTACCCATCCGCGCGTCTATGACAGCGATTCAATCCTCGATATGCACCATGAACCCCGCCATGTCATTATCTACGGTGCCGGGGTGATCGGCTGCGAATATGCGTCGATCTTCCGGGGAATGAACGTCAAAGTCGATCTAATCAACACCCGCGATCGTCTGCTGGCGTTTCTCGATCAGGAGATGTCAGATTCGCTCTCGTACCACTTCTGGAACAGCGGTGTTGTTATCCGTCACAACGAAGAGTACGAGCGTATCGAGCCGCTGGAAGACGGCGTCATCATGCACCTCAAATCGGGCAAGAAACTGAAAGCCGATTGTCTGCTCTATGCTAACGGCCGTACGGGTAATACCGACAGCCTGAAGCTGGGTAACATTGGTCTGGAAGCCGATGGTCGCGGGCAGTTGAAGGTCAACAGTATGTACCAGACCGCGCTGCCGCACGTTTATGCGGTGGGCGATGTGATTGGCTACCCAAGCCTGGCGTCAGCGGCTTACGATCAGGGGCGTATCGCCGCGCAGGCGATGATTAAAGGCGAAGCGACAGCGCACCTGATTGAAGATATCCCGACCGGCATCTACACCATTCCGGAAATCAGCTCTGTCGGTAAAACCGAGCAACAGCTGACCGCGATGAAAGTACCGTACGAAGTGGGCCGCGCACAGTTTAAACACCTGGCGCGGGCGCAAATTGTCGGTATGAATGTCGGCACCCTGAAGATCTTGTTCCACCGCGAAACGAAAGAAATTTTGGGGATCCACTGCTTTGGCGAGCGCGCGGCCGAAATTATTCATATCGGCCAGGCGATTATGGAGCAGAAAGGTGGCGGTAACACGATTGAGTACTTCGTTAATACCACCTTTAACTACCCGACAATGGCGGAAGCCTATCGGGTTGCCGCGCTAAATGGTTTAAACCGCCTGTTTTAACGCGCTATCGAAATGGCCA
This sequence comes from Kosakonia sp. MUSA4, assembly GCF_013085925.1. Taxonomy (NCBI): domain Bacteria; kingdom Pseudomonadati; phylum Pseudomonadota; class Gammaproteobacteria; order Enterobacterales; family Enterobacteriaceae; genus Kosakonia; species Kosakonia sp. MUSA4. Next base: position 5,594,760 of record NZ_CP025697.1, on the reverse strand, counting down.
TCCATTGCACCGCGGATGGCCTCTGCCAGCTGCTCATAGCGGCTGCGCAGCGGTGAACCCGGGCGATAAACCAGGCCGACAGTGCGTTTCGGTTCCGGCTTAATGCACGGCAGATAAACCACGCCATCACGTTTACGCTCACGCGGCACAGCCAGCGCGGGCAGTAATGTGATGCCACTCCCTGCCGCCACCATGTTGCGCAGCGTTTCCAGGCTGGTCGCACGGAAGTGCGTATCTTCGTCTGCCCCGGCTTCAAAGCAGAAACCCATCGCCTGATCGCGCAGGCAGTGGCCATCTTCCAGCATCAGCAACTTTTCACCAGCCAAATCGCCCATCGGCACGCACTCGCGGTTCGCCCATGGATGATCTTCATAAATCGCCAGCAGCATCGGTTCATCAAACAGCGGCACTTCAATAAAGGCTTCGCTCTCTTTCACCAGCGCCAGAATCGCGCAGTCGAGCTTGCCGCTGTCCAGTTGCGCCAGCAACTGATGCGTCTGCGCTTCATGCAGATACATTTCCAGTTTCGGGAACGTTTGATGCAGTAGCGGAATAATTTGCGGCAACAGATAAGGTCCAACGGTTGGGATCAAGCCGATATGCAGCGGGCCGGACATGGTTTCCCCCTGCTGGCTTGCCATTTCCTTCAGCACTTTGACCTCGCGCAACACCGTGCGCGCCTGATCCACCAGCAACAAACCCGCCTGGGTGAACAGCACTTTGCGGCTGGTACGTTCCAGCAGCATCACGCCCAGTTCATCTTCCAGCTTACGAATCTGCCCGCTCAGCGTTGGCTGGCTGACGTGGCAGGAGTCGGCTGCCCGGCGAAAATGGCGGTGTTCGGCTAACGCCACCAGGTATTCAAGATCACGAATATTCATTATTCATCCTCCGTCGCCACGATAGTTCATGGCGATAGATAGCATAGCAACGAACGATTATCCCTATCAAGCATTCTGTTGAATAATAAGCAACAGAAGCGAAGCGGAGCCTCACTTACCCCGTGATGAGACGATTACCCTTTGTTTCTTTCTGAACAACTAAAGCCAACGTGAACGTTTAGCGGACCTGAGTGTCCGCTTTTTTTTGCGTAAAAAAGCCCGGCGAAGTGCCAGGCCCGGTATTGCGTTTTCTTGCGGGTTACACCAGACGCGCTTTCGCATCGGCGATAGCCTGCGCCACCTGAAGCGGCGATACGCCGCCTTTCGCCGCGCGTTTATCCAGGCAAGATTGCAGCGACAGCACAGGATAAACATCGTCGCCAATCACCGTACTGAATTTTTGCAGATCGGTAAGCGCCAACGCCTCCAGCGGCTTCGCCTGGCGAATCGCTTCTACCACGGCTTCACCAACAATATGGTGCGCCTCGCGGAACGGCACGCCTTTAGCGACAAGGTAATCGGCCAGTTCGGTGGCGTTTGCATAACCCTGCTGCGCCGCTTCCTGGCAGCGCGGACGTTTCACCTGAATACCGTCCAGCACCAGCGCCGCCATATGCAGGCAGTCGAGCCAGGTATCAAGCGCATCGAACAGCCCTTCTTTATCTTCCTGCATATCTTTGTTGTAGGCCAGCGGCAGACCTTTCAGCGTCATCATCATGCCGGTCAGCGCGCCCTGCACACGGCCGCATTTACCCCGGATCAGCTCCAGCGCATCCGGGTTTTTCTTTTGCGGCATCAGTGAAGAACCGGATGTCACCCGATCAGACAGCTCAACAAAACCCGCTTCGCCAGAGTTGAAGAAAATCAGATCTTCGGCAAAGCGCGATAAATGCACCATGCCGATCGAAGCATCAGAGAGCAGCTCCAGCACGTGATCGCGATCGGAAACACTATCCAGGCTGTTGCGGGTTGCCGAAGCAAAACCCAACCAGCCAGCCAGTTGCTCGCGATCGATTTCATAAGCCGTACCCGCCAGTGCGCCGCAACCAAGCGGGCTGACGTCGAGGCGTTTCAGCGAATCCTGCAGACGACTCTCATCACGCGACAGCATCTCAACGTAGGCCAGCGCCCAGTGGGCAAATGTCACCGGCTGCGCACGTTGCAGGTGCGTATAACCAGGCATTACAGCATCCTGATTATTCTCTGCGGTCACCACCAACGCGCTCTGCAACTGACGGTTCGCCAGTAGCAATTCGCTGATGGTGTCTTTACACCACAATTTCAGGTCGGTGGCGACCTGATCATTACGGCTGCGCCCGGTATGCAGTTTTTTGCCCAGTTGGCCGACTTTATCGATCAGCTTGCCTTCTACCCAACTGTGAATATCTTCTGCATCGCTTTGCAGGATCTGCTGCGGATCGGCCTGCACTTCCTGCAACAGGTTGTTCAGCGCCTCTTCCAGTTGCAGTTGCTCTGCCTGCGTCAGTACGCCAACCGTCACCAGCGCTTTAGACCAGGCCACAGAGCCAACGATATCCTGCTCTGCCAGGCGATAGTCAAAGCGCAAAGAGTCGTTGAACTGTTTGAACCGTTGATCCGCTGCCTGAGTAAAACGCCCGCCCCAAAGTGCCATAATATGCTTCCTTAATGTCTTGAATTTCATTGCCGGATAGCGCTGCGCTTATCCGGCCTGGAGGTTCAGTTCACGCAGGCCCGATAAGACGTAGCCGTCATCGGGCATATAAATTGATTACGCCAGAATACGCGTGCCGATCGGCGTACCGTTAAACAGCGCCGGTAACTGCTCGGCATGACGCCAGGAGGCGATATCAACCGGGCGGCCCAGCGTGCGCGCCGCATCCAGCGCGGCATTCACTTTAACGATCATGCCATCGGTAATAATGCCCTGCGCGATCAGCTGCTCGGCTTTGGCCGCCGTCATTTCCGCAATGCGCTGGCCTTTACCGTCGAGAATACCGCTCACATCAGAAAGCAGGATCAGATCCGCGCCGAGCGTTGCCGCCAGCGCCGTCGCCGCCTGGTCAGCGTTGACATTCATCAGCGCGCCTTCGTCGGTCACACCAATAGAGCTTATCACCGGCAGAAAACCACCTTCCAGCAGCGCATTAATCAGTTTCGGCGAACCCGGCTGCGCCAGACCAACATGGCCCAGTTCCTCATCCAACTGGGTTACCTTGACGCTGTCGCCATCGCCGAGGAACAGGCCAACGGAAGCGATATGGTGTTTCTTCGCCCACGCCAGCAGCGTTTTGTTGGCGGTGCCCGCCAGCGCGCCGGTGATGATGTCGATTTGATCGGCAGGCGTCACGCGCAGGCCGTTTTTCTTCTTCACCGGCAGGTTCAGTTGTTTCATTAACTCATCCACCACGCAACCGCCGCCGTGGACAATGACTAACGGGCGCTGATGAGATTCACGATACTGCACCAGCGCCGTAAACAGACGCTCCAGCGCTTCTTCACTGTCCAGCAGTACACCACCGAGCTTAATAATTAATGGATTCATCATCACGCCTGTCTTAAATAAGTGACTGGGTTTCAGCATAGCCGAAACGAATATTTGCACACTGCATCGCCTGTGCCGCCGCGCCTTTCAGCAGGTTATCTTCCGTGGCGACCACAATCAGATGCTCACCCTGAACGGCGAAACCAATATCGCAGAACGGCAGACCGACCACGTTTTTCAGCGCCGGAACGCCTTTGTCATACAGACGCACCAGCGGTTTGTTACCGTAAGCCTGTTTGAACAGCTCGGCGATCTGTGCCTGCGTCACGCCAGGCTTCAGGCGGCAGGTAATGGTTTCCAGAATGCCGCGCGGGAAGCTCGCCAGGTGCGGCGTGAAAATCACGTCCGTGCCGAGATGCGTGGCAATTTCCGGCTGATGGCGGTGGTTGAAAATGCCGTAAGGTTGCAGGCTCACTTCGCAGAAGCTATTGGAGAGCGCCGCTTTACGCCCGGCGCCGCTCACGCCGCTGGTCGCGTTGATCACCGGCCACTGGTTCAGATCGAGCAGACCGGCATCGATCAGCGGTTTCAAAGAGAGCTGCGCCGCCGTCGGGTAACAGCCCGGTACGGCAATTAATTGCGCTTCTTTCAATTTGTCGTGGTTCCACTCCGCCAGCCCGTAAACCGCCTGCGCAAGTAAATCGGCGTGCTGATGGGTGAAGCCATAGAATTTTTCGTAGAACGCGGGATCGTTAACGCGGAACGCGCCAGAGAGATCAAACACCACACAGCCTGCGGCCAGGCAAACCGGTGCCAGGTCGTGGCTCACTTCATGCGCCGTCGCCAGGAAAACGACGTCCACGCCATCAAGGAACTCAGTGATGTCGGACATCGGTTGCAACGGGAGATCGACAATGCCTTTCAACTGCGGATGTAAATCGGAGATACACTTTCCTGCATCATTACTTTGCGCAGAAACCGTCAAAGCGGTTATGTTCATATGAGGATGGCGATTTACATAGGTCACTAGCTCTGCGCCGGCGTAACCGCTGGCGCCCACAATTAATGTGTTCAACATTGGGGCGGTTTACCTTCTTACGTCATGTGTGCCAGGGAAAGACTCAGCATCCCTCCCACGTTGCTGAGCAAGTCGCCTTTTGGGTTCCCTTACGCTCAGCATTAATGTATTTTTATTCACATTTAGTGCATGAATATTGATACTATCACGAACTCAGGTATGTCAACAATGAAAATGAATTTGCCGCCATTTATCGAGATTTACCGCGCCCTGATTGCCACTCCGTCAATCAGCGCAACGGAAGAAGCGCTGGATCAGAGCAATGCGTCTTTAATCAATCTGCTGGCAGGATGGTTTGGCGATCTCGGTTTCACTGTTGAAGTGCAGCCGGTGCCCGGCACGCGCAATAAATTCAATATGCTCGCCAGTGCCGGAACGGGCGCGGGCGGTCTGCTGCTGACCGGCCACACCGATACCGTGCCGTTTGATGACGGGCGCTGGACGCGCGATCCCTTCACGCTGACCGAGCATGACGACAAACTCTACGGCCTCGGCACCGCCGACATGAAAGGCTTTTTTGCCTTCATTCTTGATGCGCTGCGTGACGTCGATGTGACAAAGCTGAGCAAGCCGCTCTACATTCTCGCCACCGCCGATGAAGAGACCAGCATGGCGGGCGCACGTTATTTTTCCGAAAATACGCAGTTGCGTCCGGATTGCGCCATCATCGGCGAGCCAACCTCCCTGCAACCGGTGCGCGCGCATAAAGGCCATATCTCCAACGCGATTCGTATCCTCGGACAGTCCGGCCACTCCAGCGATCCGGCGCGCGGCGTCAACGCTATCGAACTGATGCATGATGCTATCGGCCATATCCTGCAACTACGTGACAACCTGAAAGAGCGTTATCACTATGCAGCGTTCACCGTACCGTACCCGACGCTGAACCTGGGACATATTCATGGCGGTGATGCGGCGAACCGTATTTGCGCCTGTTGCGAACTGCATATGGATATTCGCCCGCTGCCGGGCATGACGCTGAATGATCTGAATGGGTTGCTGAATGAGGCACTAGAGCCGGTCAGTTCCCGCTGGCCGGGCCGTCTGACCATTTCTGAACTGCATCCGCCCATTCCAGGCTACGAGTGCCCGCCGGATCACCAACTGGTGAGCGTGGTGGAAAAACTGCTCGGCGTTGAAACCGAAGTGGTGAACTACTGTACCGAAGCGCCCTTTATTCAGACGCTGTGTCCGACGCTGGTGCTCGGTCCGGGCTCAATTAATCAGGCTCATCAGCCGGATGAATATCTGGAAACGCGCTTTATTAAGCCAACCCGCGAACTTATTACCCAGGTTGTCCATCATTTCTGCTGGCACTGATCGCCCTTTTTCCCCGCCAATACCCCTTCTACGGAAGGGGTTTTTATGCGCACGAAAGGGTGACAAATGTCACAATCTCATAAGCATTACTTATCTGGCAGAAAGCGAATTAAATTTCGTAAATTGACGCCATTTATTCGTTTGCTGAAGCGATTTCGCAGCAATTGACGTAGTGGGTTTTACGTGGCTTTATAAAAGACGGTGTCTTATATCTGCGCGACGGCAGGTATAACAAAATAAAATGAGATGGGGTGTCTGGGGTAACATGAACGAACAATATTCCGCTTTGCGTAGTAATGTCAGTATGCTCGGCAAACTGCTGGGAGATACCATCAAGGATGCTCTCGGCGAGAACATTCTCGACCGGGTAGAAACAATCCGTAAGCTGTCCAAATCTTCTCGCGCCGGTAATGAAGCCAGCCGCAAGGAACTCCTTACCACCTTGCAGAATCTGTCTAATGACGAACTGCTGCCGGTGGCGCGCGCTTTCAGCCAGTTCCTGAATCTTGCGAACACCGCTGAGCAATACCACAGCATTTCTGCCAAAGGTGAAGCGGCCAGCAACCCGGAAGTGATTGCCCGCACTATCAAAAAGCTGAAAGACCAACCCAATCTCAACGAAGCCACCATCATTAAAGCAGTTGAATCGCTGTCGCTGGAGCTGGTACTGACCGCCCATCCAACCGAGATCACCCGCCGTACGCTGATCCACAAAATGGTGGAAGTGAACAACTGCCTGAAACAACTGGATAACAGCGATATCGCCGACTACGAACGCCACCAGTTAATGCGCCGTCTGCGCCAGTTGATTGCCCAGTCCTGGCATACCGACGAAATCCGCCGCAATCGCCCAAGCCCGGTTGATGAAGCCAAATGGGGCTTCGCGGTTGTGGAAAACAGCCTGTGGGAAGGCGTGCCGAATTACCTGCGCGAACTGAACGAACAGCTGGAAGAGCACCTCAATTACAAGCTGCCGGTTGATTTTGTACCGGTGCGCTTTACCTCGTGGATGGGCGGCGATCGCGACGGCAACCCGAACGTCACCGCCGATATCACTCGCCATGTGCTGCTGCTCAGCCGCTGGAAAGCGACCGATCTGTTCCTGAAAGATATTCAGTTGCTGATCTCCGAGCTGTCGATGGTCGAATGCACCGATGAACTGCGCGAACTGGCGGGCGCAGAAGGCGCGCGCGAGCCGTACCGTTATCTGATGAAAAAATTGCGTGCCGACCTGATGGCGACTCAAGCCTGGCTGGAAGCGCGCCTGAAGGGGCAAAAACTGCCGAAACCAGCCGGTTTGCTGACGCAAAACGAGCAACTGTGGGAACCGCTGTACGCCTGTTATAAATCGCTGCAAGCTTGCGGCATGAGCATTATCGCCAACGGTGAGCTGCTCGATACATTACGCCGCGTGAAGAGTTTCGGCGTGCCGCTGGTGCGCATCGATATTCGTCAGGAGAGTACCCGACACACCGAAGCGCTGGGCGAACTGACCCGCTATCTCGGCATCGGCGATTACGAAAGCTGGTCGGAAGCGGACAAACAGGCGTTCCTGATCCGCGAACTGAATTCCAAACGCCCGCTGCTGCCGCGCCAGTGGGAGCCAAGCGATGAGACCCGCGAAGTGCTGGACACCTGCCGGGTGATCGCCGAAGCGCCGCGCGGATCCATCGCCGCCTATGTGATCTCGATGGCCAAAACGCCGTCCGACGTGCTGGCCGTTCATTTGCTGCTGAAAGAAGCTGGTATCGGCTTTGCGCTGCCGGTTGCGCCGCTGTTTGAAACGCTGGATGACCTCAACAACGCCGACGACGTGATGACCCAGTTGCTGAACATCGACTGGTATCGCGGTTTTATCCAGGGCAAACAGATGGTGATGATTGGCTATTCCGACTCCGCAAAAGACGCGGGCGTAATGGCCGCAAGCTGGGCGCAATATCAGGCTCAGGATGCGCTGATCAAAACCTGCGAGAAAGCCGGCATCGAACTGACGCTGTTCCACGGTCGCGGCGGTTCTATCGGTCGCGGTGGCGCACCAGCGCATGCAGCGCTGCTCTCTCAACCGCCTGGTAGCCTGAAAGGCGGTCTGCGCGTGACCGAACAGGGCGAGATGATCCGCTTTAAATACGGTCTGCCGGAAGTCACTATCAGCAGCCTGTCGCTTTATACCAGCGCCATTATGGAAGCCAACCTGCTGCCGCCGCCGGAGCCGAAACCGCAGTGGCGCCACATTATGGACGCACTGTCAGAGAGCTCCTGCGAGATGTACCGTGGCTACGTGCGCGAAAACAAAGACTTCGTTCCCTATTTCCGTTCGGCAACGCCGGAGCAGGAACTGGGCAAACTGCCGCTCGGCTCACGCCCGGCGAAACGCCGTCCGACCGGCGGCGTCGAGTCACTGCGTGCCATTCCGTGGATCTTCGCCTGGACGCAGAACCGCCTGATGCTTCCGGCCTGGCTGGGCGCAGGCACTGCGTTGCAGAAAGTGGTGGAAGATGGCAAACAGAGCGAACTGGAAGCCATGTGCCGCGACTGGCCATTCTTCTCAACCCGCCTTGGCATGCTGGAGATGGTCTTCTCCAAAGCCGATCTTTGGCTGGCGGAATACTACGATCAGCGTCTGGTAAAACCAGAACTGTGGGGGCTGGGCAGCGAACTGCGTAAACTGCTGCAGGCGGATATTAATGTGGTGCTGGCGATTGCCAACGACTCCCACCTGATGGCCGATCTGCCGTGGATCGCCGAATCCATCCAGTTACGAAACATCTACACCGACCCGCTGAACGTATTGCAGGCCGAGCTGCTGCACCGTTCGCGTCTGGCCGAAGAAGCCGGTGAAGCGCCGGACGAGCGTGTAGAACAAGCGTTGATGGTGACTATTGCGGGTGTTGCAGCAGGCATGCGTAACACCGGCTAATTTTCTCCCCGCATCGCAAAAGGCCACACTTGCTGTGGCCTTTTTTTATGTCGCCAGCTAAGGTTGTTCCTTCGCCCGTCACGGAAGGAAAGCATGAGCCACGACGTCAGCCATCTCATCTCCCGCCTGATCAACGGCCCGCTGCCGCTGCGTCAGGTCTGTTTTGCCGGAGTCAGCGGTAATGCGCCTGCGCTGGCCTGTCAGGTCGATTTTCCGCGTCTGGAAATTGTGCTGGAAGGGTCGCTTTTGGATGTCGGGATCGCCGGGGAAGCGCCGCTGATGACGCAACATGACGTTCTGTATATCCCGCCTGGCGGCTGGAACTGGCAGCAATGGCAGGCACCGGCCAGCACCTTAAGCGTACTGTTCGGCAAGCAGCAACTGAGCTTTAGCGTGAACCAGTGGAATGGCAAAACCCTGCAAAACCTGGCGAAACAGCATGTCGCGCGCCGCGGTCCGCGCGTGGGTTCTTTCCTGCTGCACACGCTGCATGAAATGCAAATGCAGCCGCGCGAGCAGCAAACCGCACGGCTGATTGTCACCAGCCTGCTCAGCCACTGCCACGATCTGCTCGGTAGCCATATCCAGACCGCTTCCCGCAGCGAAGCGCTGTTCGAAGCCATTCGCAGCTATATCGACGAACATTACGCCAAGCCGCTCACGCGCGAATCGGTGGCGCAGGCGTTTTACATCTCGCCCAATTATCTTTCGCACCTGTTCCAGAAAACCGGCAGTCTCGGTTTTAACGAATACCTCAATCACACCCGGCTGGAGCATGCCAAAACGCTGCTCAAGGGTTACGACTTAAAAATCAAAGAAGTCGCGCACACCTGCGGTTTTGTCGACAGTAACTACTTCTGCCGCCTGTTCCGTAAAAATACCGAACGTTCCCCCTCCGAATACCGCCAGCAGTACCACAGCCATCTCAGCGAAAAACAGGATTGAGCCTGCAGCACTGGATTTTTATACGTTAAAAATCGCATCCCGCCGCGCGGCAAAGGTCTGCAACCCCGTGTTTCATCGTGATACAGCGCAACTTGTGAGCCAAATCTCAATTCGTCATGGAGCTTACATTTGTCCAGTGTTTGGCAGATTTGTTATATGGCGACTGCGTGGTAAGCGCTCGTATGCTGAGGTCAGAAACGTTATACGAGGAAGCACGATGGAACTCTATCTGGACACCGCCAACGTGGCGGAAGTTGAACGCCTGGCGCGGGTTTATCCGCTCGCGGGCGTCACCACCAACCCCAGCATTATTGCCGCCGGGAAAACGCCGGTGTGGGATGTGTTGCCGCGTCTGCAACACGCCATCGGCCCGGACGGAACGCTGTTTGCGCAGGTGATGAGCCGCAACGCGGAGGGCATGGTGTCTGAAGCCAGACGCCTCAACAACGCCTTTCCCGACATCGTGGTGAAAATCCCGGTCACAGCGGAAGGATTGGCTGCCATCAAGCAGTTGAAAAAAGAGAATATTGTCACCCTTGGCACCGCTGTCTACAGCGCCGCGCAGGGCTTGCTCGCTGCGCTTGCCGGAGCAAAATATGTGGCGCCTTATGTCAACCGTGTCGATGCCCAGGGCGGCGACGGCATTCGCATGGTGCAGGAATTGCAAACGCTGCTGAAACTCCACGCGCCGCAAAGCAAAGTGCTGGCCGCCAGCTTCAAAACGCCGCGCCAGGCGCTCGACTGCCTGCTCGCCGGATGTGAAGCAATCACACTGCCATTAGATGTAGCGCAACAAATGCTCAATACGCCCGCAGTAGAGTCAGCAATAGAGAAGTTTGAACAGGACTGGAAAACGGCTTTTGGCAACCTCAACCTGTAAGGAGGCAATATATGGATCGCATCATCCAGTCGCCAGGTAAGTACATCCAGGGTGCAGACGTCATCACCCGTCTCGGCGACTATCTCAAACCGCTGGCCGATCGCTGGCTGGTCGTGGGCGATAAATTTGTGCTTGGTTTTGCCCAGGAAACGCTGCAAAAAAGTCTGGCGGATGCCGGGCTGGCCTGTGAAGTTGTGCCATTTGGCGGCGAGTGTTCACAAAATGAAATTGACCGGCTGCGCGGCGTTGCGGAAAACGCGCACTGCGGCGCAGTGCTCGGTATTGGCGGCGGGAAAACGCTGGATACCGCCAAAGCGCTGGCGCACTTCATGCACGTTCCGGTGGCCATTGCGCCGACAATCGCGTCCACCGACGCGCCGTGCAGCGCGCTTTCGGTTATCTACACCGACGATGGCGAATTCGATCGCTATCTGTTACTTCCCAACAACCCGAACCGCGTGATTGTCGATACCAAAATCGTTGCCGGCGCACCGGCGCGGCTGCTGGCGGCGGGGATCGGCGATGCGCTCTCCACCTGGTTTGAAGCCCGCGCTTGTTCACGCAGCGGCGCAAAAACCATGGCCGGCGGGCAAAGCACGCAATCTGCGCTGGCGCTGGCCGAGCTGTGCTACAACACGCTGCTGGAAGAGGGTGAAAAAGCCATGTTCGCGGCTGAACAGCATGTTGTCACGCCTGCGCTGGAGCGCGTGGTGGAAGCGAATACCTATCTGAGCGGCGTCGGCTTCGAGAGCGGCGGCCTGGCGGCTGCGCATGCCATCCACAACGGTTTAACCGCCCTTGCAGACGCACACCACTACTATCACGGTGAGAAAGTGGCATTCGGTACGCTGACGCAACTGGTGCTGGAAAACGCGCCGCTGGATGAGATCGAAACGGTTGCAGCGCTGTGCCACACCGTTGGTCTGCCGATTACGCTGGCGCAACTGGATATCAAAACGGATATTCCGGCGAAGATGCGCATCGTTGCCGAAGCAGCCTGTGCGGAAGGTGAAACCATCCACAACATGCCAGGCGGCGCAACGCCGGATCAGGTCTATGCTGCGCTGCTGGTCGCCGACCAGTACGGACAGCGTTTCCTGGAAGAGTGGGAATAAGCGTTAACATGCCCGGTGGCGCAAATATTTACCGGGCCTGTAAAGTAAAAGCCTGGAACGGTTGTTCCGGGCTTTTTATTTCAGCTTAGACGCCGGGGCGAACGCCCAGCGTGTGGCAAATCGCATAGCTCATTTCCGCGCGGTTCAGCGTATAGAAGTGGAAATCCTTCACCCCTTCGCGGCTCAAAATCTTCACCATATCCATCGCGATATTTGCCCCCACCAGCTTGCGGGTCTCGGCGTCGTCATCCAGACCGTCGAACATTTGCGACATCCACGCCGGAATACGCACGTTGGTCATATCCGCGAATTTTTTCGCCTGCTTGAAGTTGGATACCGGCAGAATGCCCGGAACGATCTCCACGTCGATGCCGGTCGCCGCGCAGCGATCGCGAAAACGCAGATAACTTTCCACATCAAAGAAGAACTGGGTAATCGCACGGCTGGCGCCGGCATCCACTTTGCGCTTCAGGTTGAGCAGATCCGCCTGTGCGCTTTTCGCTTCCGGGTGTACTTCCGGGTAGGCGGCAACAGAGATATCGAAATCGGCAACCTCTTTTAACAGCGTCACCAGATCGGCGGCATACATATCCGGCTTACCGCCGCCCGGCGGTAAATCACCGCGCAGCGCCACGATATGGCGGATGCCGTTATTCCAGTAATCCTGCGCAATCGCGCGCAGTTCATCGCGGGTGGCGTCAATGCAGGTCAGATGCGGTACGGCTTCCAGGCCGGTGCGCTCTTTGATGCCTTTGATAATACTGTGAGTACGATCGCGCTCGCCGGAGTTCGCGCCGTAGGTCACCGACACGAATTTCGGCTTCAGGCTGCTCAGACGATCGATGGAGCTCCATAAGGTCTGTTCCATTTCACTGGTGCGCGGCGGGAAAAATTCAAAGGAAACATTAATCTGGCCATGTACTTCCGCCAGGCTCTGATTCAGGGCTTCCCGCTGGTTGGCGTGAAAAAAGCTCATACCTTACCTCATCAATCGCATGTCATTGTCTGTTGTTTGTGAACTTCTATACGTTTAGACGTCCAGATGTAAAAATGACGGAATTTGCACAGGCCGTCAACCGGAAAATCATTATTCTGAGTGAGGAATGTTCAGCGAAGATGAAAAAAGTTCATGATGCGGCATGAAATACCCTCTCCCCGCCAGGGAGAGGGTGAGGAGAAAATTACAGCAATTGCGCCAGACGGTTGATATCTGACTGGATAGCGCCTGCGGTGACATCACGTCCTGCGCCCGGGCCGCGGATGACCAGCGGATTATCGCGATACCAGCGGCTTTCAATGGCGAAGACGTTATCGCCCGGCAGTACCGCCGCCAGCGGATGCTCCGGACGGACCGCTTCCACGCCTACACGTGCTTTGCCGTTCGCATCGAAACGCGCGACATAACGCAGCACAAGGCCCATTTCACGGGCGGCTTCCAGCCGCTGCACCATCTGTTCATTCAGCTCGTCGCCGTTTTCGAAGAAGTGATCCACCGAACCTTCTTCACAATGCGGCGGCACCAGCGATTCCACGCGAACCTGCTCTGGTTCGATGTCATAACCCGCTTCACGGGCGAGGATCACCAGCTTGCGCATCACATCTTTACCGGCGAGATCGACACGCGGATCCGGCTCGGTCAGCCCCTGCTGCCACGCCTGATCGACCAGGTCGGTAAACGGCACAGTACCGTCGAATTGCAGGAACAACCAGGAGAGGGTGCCGGAGAAGATACCGCTGATCGCCAGAATCGCATCGCCGCTATCGCGCAGATCGCGCACCGTATGGTTAACCGGCAATCCGGCGCCGACGGTGGCGTTGTAGAGCCAGTGGCGACCCGTCTTTTCAAACGCATCGTGGATCTGGCGATAGTTATTGGTCGTGCTCGCCCCGGCCAGCTTGTTGGCGCTGATCACATGAAAACCATGGCTGGCAAAATCCAGATACTGCCCGGCCAGTTGCTCACTGGCGGTAACGTCCAGTACGACCAGATCATCATACGGATGAGCGCGCATCCACAGGAACAGCGACTCTTCATCCTGCTCGACGGCTTCATCATTAAAGAAAGCCAGCGCACGGCTGGCATCCAGCCCATCGTAATTCAGCAGGCTACGGCGGCTATCCACCACGCCAGCCAGTAAAAATTCAAACCCGGTACGCGCTGAAAGTGCGCTCTGCTCGCGGGAGAACAACTCCAGCCAGCGGGAACCGATATTTCCCTTGCCGAACAGCATCAGACCGATACGTTTTTCCGCGCGGAACAGCGACTGATGCAGCCCCTGAATCAGGCTCTCGGTCGGGCCAACGCGCAGTACAGCGACCAAGCTGATACCTTCGTCGGACTGCCAGATAAACTCAACCGGCTGGCCTTTCAGTTGCTGCCAGAAACGGTGGCTGTGCAACGGGTTACGGCATACGCCAGCACCGACCATCGCCACCAGCGCCAGCCCCTGACGCAGGCGTAATTCACCCGGCAGACCGGCTTCATCCAACAATTTAAAGACGCTATCGACCACTTCCGAGGTGTAGCAGAGTTGCAGCAGATTACGGTCGGCATGGGCGCCCACCGCCAGCGGACGCGCCTGCGCGCGCTTGAGGAGCAGATCGATCTCTTTTTGCGCCAGTTTAAAATCCTGCCCGGCCGGAACGAGGAACTCAATCAGGCAGATATCATCGTGACTGGTCACGATGCGCGCGCCAGTGCCGGACGCCAGTACGCGTTCAATCCGCGTAGAGCCTTGATCCGGGTTATAGCTACAGCGCAATTGCAGATCGATATTGCTGCCGGAGACCGGTTGCAGCGTGCGGGCATGCAGTACCGGAGCGGCAAGGCGCGCCAGCTCGCTGGCTTCGTCGAGGCGCAGCAGCGGCAGCAGACAGGCATCTTTCACTTTGCGCGGGTCGGCGCTATAGACACCGGCCACGTCGCTCCAGATGGTGACGCGGGAAACATCGCCCAGCGCGCCAATCTGCGTTGCTGAATAGTCGGAACCGTTACGCCCCAGCAGCACCGTTTCACCCGCCTCATTACGGCTGATAAAACCGGTAACGACAATGCGTTTGCCAGGATGTTGCGCCAGCTTTTGCTGCAAAAGGGGATAAGACGCCCCTTCGTTCACCTGCGGCTGCGCCGAGCGCTCGGCACGCAGAAAGTCGCGGGCATCCAGCCAGGCCGCATTAAGGCCTTGCTGATTAAGTACGGCGGCCATCAAGCGCGCCGACCAGATTTCACCGTGGCCGACCACTTCTGCGTAAACCGCGTCGGTGATACCGCCGTCGAGCAGCGCCGCCAGGTGTTCCAGATCGTGGATAAATTCGCTGGTCAGGCCATCGGCCACATCGGCGGGCAACAGCCCGCTAATTAAGTCACTTTGATAACGACGCAGGGATTGCTGAACCTGATGCGCAGAGAGCCTGTCAGTCTGGCTTAATTTCAGCCAGTTGATCAGCTGGTTGGTGGTGCTGCCTGCGGCGGAGACAACCATCATGTCGCCCGGTTGTGAATACTCCGCCATGATCCCTGCAACGCGGAGGTAACACTTCACATCCGCCAGACTACTGCCACCAAATTTGTGCAGCTGACGAGCCTTCGTCCCTGCCTGCGCAATCACACTCATGTTTACCCCTCAGCTGCGACCCGGAAGCCATTTTCCAGATCGGCAATTAAATCTTCACTATCTTCAATACCGGTCGAGATACGCAACAGCGTTTCCGAGATCCCGGCAGCGGCGCGCGCTTCCGGCGCCATACCTGCGTGCGTCATGGTGGCGGCGTGGGAGATTAAACTTTCTACCCCACCTAATGATTCCGCCAGAGTAAACAGTGACAAACCGCTCAGGAAACGACGCAACGTTTGCTCGTCGCCATCCAGTTCAAAACTTAACATCGCGCCAAAGCCTTTTTGTTGACGCGCCGCAATCTCATGCCCCTGATTATCCGGCAGAGACGGGTGGTAAAGCTTTTTCACCAACGGCTGAGTTCGCAGGAAATCGACAATCGCCTGTGCGTTACGCTGCGCCACTTCCATACGCGGCGACAACGTGCGCAGCCCGCGCAACAGCAAATAGCTGTCGAAGGCGCTACCGGTGACGCCAATATTATTCGCCCACCATGCCAGTTCGGTGACAGTCTCCGCGTCTTTTGCAATCACCACGCCCGCCACCACATCAGAATGACCGTTGAGGTATTTCGTGCAGGAGTGCAGCACCAGATCGGCACCCAGCGCCAGCGGATTTTGCAACGCCGGGCTTAAGAAGGTGTTATCAACAACGCTAACTGCGCCCGCTTCACGCGCCAGTTGGCAGATTTTCGCAATATCCACGACGCGCAACAATGGGTTGCTTGGACTTTCTACCAGCACCAGTTTCGGTTTTTCCGCCAGCGCCGCTTTCAGCGCCTGTTCATCGCCCTGATCGACGAATTTCACCCGGTAGCAACCGCGTTTCGCCAGACTGTCGAACAGGCGATAGCTGCCGCCGTAACAATCGTGCGGTGCAACCAGCAGATCGCCAGGCTTGAGGAAAACCGTGGTCACCAGATGAATCGCCGACATGCCGGTATTGGTCAACACCGCGCCAACGCCCCCTTCCAGCTCCGCCAGCGCGCGCTGTACCACATCGCGCGTGGGGTTACCGCGACGCGAGTAGTCGTGCGCGCGAGGTTCGTTAAAACCGGTGAAATTATAGGTACTGGAGAGGTGAATCGGCGGGACAACGCAGCCATACTGCTCGTCATCGTTCAATCCGCTACGCACTGCAATGGTGGCCTGTTTACGCGTCATGGTGAAGGCTTCCTGGCTTAATGGATGAAAAAACTGACCACAGAGTAAACATTGAATAGATAGACGTCAATACATCTGGACATCTAAACTTCTTTGCGTATAGATTGAGCAAACGCGCAATAGCCGTTAAAATTATATGCTTTAGTATGGGCGCGCAGAGCGATACACCGTGTCACTATGTTGACTCTACGGTAAACTACGCGGGATTACGGCCTGGGCTCACCCGGGTTTAGACTAATGACTGAGAGGATTAAAGGTATCTCATGGCTGAATGGAGCGGCGAATATATCAGCCCATACGCTGAGCACGGCAAGAAGAGTGAGCAAGTAAAGAAAATTACGGTTTCCATTCCTCTTAAGGTGTTAAAAATCCTCACCGATGAACGTACCCGTCGTCAGGTGAACAACCTGCGTCACGCCACCAACAGCGAGCTGCTGTGCGAGGCATTCCTGCATGCGTTCACCGGTCAGCCCCTGCCGAACGATGAAGATCTGCGTAAAGAGCGCAGTGATGAAATCCCGGAAGAGGCGAAAGTGATTATGCGTGAACTGGGCATCGACCCGGATACATGGGAATACTGATTCAAAACAAAAGGGCGGAAGATATCTTCCGCCCTTTTTGCTTATGTCAGCTGCCCAATCAGAAGCGCGTCACTTCCGGGTGCACTTCTGCCAGAGAAAGCAGGTAGGACATAAATACATTTTTCATTGCCGTCAGCATATCACGCATCTTTTCGCTCATGGTTCACAGGACTGGAATGGCGAAAAGGATATGTGCGTTTTTTAATCAGAGCAATATTTTTGTGACTCGCCTCACAAAAATACTTCCCTCCGGCAAACCGCAGAGACAAAAAAAGCGCCTCGCGGCGCTTTTTTCTTTGGCAACTTATTTGCTGCCCGGGATGCTGAAGCGTTTGTTGAAACGCTCAACACGACCACCGGTATCAACAACACGTTGTTTACCAGTAAAGAACGGGTGGCAATTACCGCACACGTCCAGGTTCAGGTCGTGGCCCACGGTGGAGTGGGTTTTGATCACATTACCGCAAGAACAGGTTGCAGTAATCGCAACGTAATTCGGGTGAATACCTTTTTTCATGGGAAACCTCAGTTTAAGGCCGCGTCGCTCTTCCAGCCCTAACGCCAGACACCACGCGAGTTAATATATAAGTGTATCTTTGGCGCGCTAAATCCGCACTAAAGGCGGCGAATCATACAGAAATTAACCAGCGCATGCAAACTGATCCGCTCGCCCGTAGCAACAATGTGTATACTAACCCGCCAGTTTTCAAGTCAGGAAGATGAGATGCCCGTCGCCCACGTAGCGCTGTCTGTACCCTTGCCCCGCACCTTTGATTATCTGTTGCAGGACGACATGATCGCCCGCGCAGGTTGTCGCGTGCGCGTGCCGTTCGGTACTCAGCAGCGGGTCGGCGTCGTGGTGGCAGTCAGCGACAAAAGCGAGCTGCCGCTCGCCGAGCTGAAACAGGTAGAAGAAGTGCTCGACAGCGAGCCCGCTTTTTCGCCCGCCGTCTGGCGTCTGCTGTTATGGGCGGCAGACTATTATCATCACCCGATTGGCGATGTGCTGTTCAATGCCCTTCCCGTTCTGTTACGCCAGACAAAAACTGCCAGCGCAGAGTTTCAGGGGTACTGGTTTGCCACCGAGCAGGGCCAGGCGACGGACATTAACCGCGTAAAGTCAGCAAAACAGCAGCAGGCGCTTTCCGCGCTGCGTAAAGGCAAAATCTGGCAGCACCAGTTGGCCGCGCTGGATCTGAAAAGCGTCACTCTGCAGGCGCTGCGCGCCAAAGGGCTGGCGGAGATGAACAGCGAAGAACCGATGTTCAGCGACTGGCGCAGCCAGTTCTCCGTCAGCGGCGACAGGCTGCGGCTGAACACGGAGCAGGCCACAGCCGTCGGCGCGATTCACAGCGCGGCCGATCAATTCTCTGCCTGGCTGCTGGCAGGCGTCACGGGTTCCGGTAAGACCGAAGTCTATTTAAGCGTGCTGGAAAACGTGCTGGCGCAGGGTAAACAGGCGCTGGTGATGGTGCCGGAGATTGGCCTGACGCCGCAAACCATCGCCCGCTTTCGTGAACGCTTTAACGCGCCAGTCGAAGTGCTGCATTCCGGCCTGAACGACAGTGAACGTCTGACCACATGGCAAAAAGCGAAAAACGGTGAGGCGGCAATTGTTATCGGCACGCGCTCATCGCTGTTCACGCCGTTTAAAAACCTCGGCGTGATCGTTATCGATGAAGAGCACGACAGTTCCTATAAACAGCAGGAAGGCTGGCGCTATCACGCGCGGGATCTGGCGGTCTATCGCGCCCATAGCGAACAGATCCCCATCATTCTCGGCTCGGCGACTCCCGCGCTGGAGACCTTATATAATGTGCGGGCGCGAAAATACCGGTTGCTGCGCCTGACGCGCCGCGCCGGTAGCGCGCGTCCGGCAACGCAGCACGTGCTGGATATGAAAGGCCAGCAGTTGCAGGCCGGATTAGCGCCCGCGCTCATCAACCGCATGCGCCAGCATTTGCAGGCAGGCAACCAGGTGATCCTGTTTCTTAACCGCCGGGGGTTCGCTCCGGCGCTGCTATGCCATGACTGCGGCTGGATAGCAGAGTGCCCGCGTTGCGATCACTACTACACCTTTCACCAGGCGCAGCAGCATTTGCGCTGTCACCATTGCGATAGCCAGCGCCCGGTACCGCGCCAGTGCCCCTCCTGCGGTTCCACGCACCTGCTGCCCGTCGGTTTAGGGACTGAGCAACTGGAACAGGCGCTTGCGCCGCTGTTCCCTGGCGTGCCGGTGTCGCGTATCGACCGTGACACCACCAGCCGCAAAGGCGCACTGGAGCAGCACCTGGCGGAAGTGCATCGCGGCGGTGCGCGCATCCTGATTGGCACGCAGATGCTGGCGAAAGGCCATCACTTCCCGGATGTCACGCTGGTTGCTCTGCTGGATGTCGATGGCGCACTCTTTTCTGCGGATTTCCGCGCAGCGGAACGGTTTGCTCAGCTCTACACCCAGGTTTCGGGCCGCGCCGGACGCGCCGGGAAGCAGGGCGAAGTGGTACTGCAAACCCACCATCCTGAGCATCCTTTGCTGCAAACTTTGCTGCATAAAGGTTATGACACCTTTGCAGAACAGGCGCTGGCCGAGCGGCAAACGCTGCAACTGCCACCGTGGACCAGCCACGTGTTGATCCGCGCAGAAGATCAGAACAATCAGTTCGCCCCGCTGTTCCTGCAACAGTTGAAAAACTTACTGCAAGCCAGCCCGCTGGCGGATAACCAGCTGTGGATCCTCGGCCCGGTTCCGGCGCTGGCAGCGAAGCGCGCCGGACGCTATCGCTGGCAGCTCCTGCTGCAACACCCTTCCCGCATTCGCTTACAACATATTGTCAGCGGCGCGCTGGCGTTGATTAACACGCTGCCCGATGCGCGGCGGGTTAAATGGGTGCTGGACGTTGATCCTATTGAGAGTTGAGGTTGCGATCGGCAGCATGAAATTCAACTTTCATCACACTTTTCATGAAAATTCTGTAACCGCTGCGCCTAACTATCTGATAAAAATGTGACTACGCTTGCGCCGTGCATGCGAGGAGAACAAGTTGAAACCCAAAAATCAGGTTGCAGCAGCGACCATGAAAGATGTTGCCATGAAAGCAAAGGTTTCTACGGCAACCGTATCCCGTGCATTAATGAATCCGGAAAAAGTGTCGCAGACGACCCGTAATCGGGTTGAACAAGCCGCCATGGAAGTGGGTTATTTACCCCAGTCGATGGGACGTAACGTCAAACGAAACGAATCCCGCACTTTGCTGGTGATTGTGCCGGATATCTGCGATCCCTTTTTCAGCGAAATCATTCGCGGTATCGAAGTTACCGCGGCCGAACACGGCTATCTGGTACTGATTGGCGACTGCGCCCACCAGAATCAGCAAGAAAAAACCTTTATCGATCTGATCATTACCAAGCAAATCGACGGCATGCTGCTGTTAGGCTCACGCCTGCCGTTCGACGCCAGTATTGAAGAACAGCGCAATTTGCCGCCGATGGTCATGGCGAATGAATTTGCTCCTGAGCTGGAGCTGCCTACCGTACACATTGATAACCTGACCGCCGCTTTTAACGCCGTCAATTATCTACAGGAGCAGGGGCACCATCTGATTGGCTGTATTGCCGGGCCGGAAGAGATGCCATTGTGCCACTACCGCTTGCAGGGTTATGTGCAGGCGCTGCGCCGCTCCGGAACGACCGTCGATCCGCACTATATTGCGCGCGGTAATTTTACCTTTGAAGCCGGAGCGCACGCGCTGGAACAGCTTCTGGCGCTGCCCAATCCGCCAACGGCGGTGTTCTGCCATAGCGACGTTATGGCGCTGGGTGCGCTGTCGCTCGCCAAACGTCGGGGGTTGAAAGTACCGGACGACTTATCGATTATCGGTTTTGATAACATTTCACTGGCAGAGTACTCTGACCCGCCGCTCACTACGGTTGCGCAGCCGCGCTACGAAATTGGCCGGGAATCGATGCTGCTCCTGCTGGAACAACTGCAAGGTCATAACGTCAACAGCGGATCGCGCCTGCTGGATTGCGAATTGATCCTGCGCGGCAGTACCCGGGCGATTACGTAAATACCGGGCTTTAAGACACCCCCTTCTGGTCAAAAGCCCGTCGCTTAAGTAACATGGCGGGCTGATAAACGATATAAATACAGCGAAACGATAGTGGCACAACGAGATTATGTACGCCGCAGCCAGCCGGCTCCTTCGCGGCGAAAAGCGAGCAACTCACGGAAAAAGCAACGCAGCAGGTCTGCGGTCTCTCCAGCCATGGTCGCCATCGCGGCCGCCGTGCTGGTCGCCTTTATCGGTGGTCTGTACTTTATTACGCACCACAAAAAAGAAGAATCCGAAGCGCTGCAAAATCAAAAGGTCAGCGGTAACGGCCTGCCGCCGAAGCCGGAAGAGCGCTGGCGCTACATTAAAGAGCTGGAAAGCCGTCAGCCAGGCGTGCTTGCGCCGACAGAACCTTCTGCAGGCGGCGAAGTGAAAACCCCGGATCAACTGACAGATGAACAGCGCCAGCTGTTAGCGCAGATGCAGGCGGATATGCGCCAGCAGCCGACGCAGCTTAATGAAGTGCCGTGGAACGAACAGACGCCGGAACAACGTCAGCAAACGTTGCAGCGTCAGCGCCAGGCTCAGCAGCAGCAACAACCGCAGTGGACGCAAACGCAGCCGGTTCAGCAGCCGCGTACGCAGACGCGCGTTGTGGAACAGCCGGTTCAGCAGCAACCGGCGCGGACAACGGCCACTGCGCCGCGGCAAACGCAAACGCAAACTCAGCAGCAACCGAAAGCCGCCGCCACATCGCAGCCGTATCAGGATCTGTTGCAAACGCCGCCGCATACCACGGCAGCACAGCCGAAAGCGCAGCAGGCTGCGCCGATAACACGTGAAGCGGAAGCGCCGAAAACGCAAACGGCGGAGAAAAAAGATGACCGCCGCTGGATGATCCAGTGCGGTTCGTTTAAAGGTCAGGATCAGGCAGAAACCGTTCGCGCCCAGCTGGCGTTTGAAGGGTTTGATTCACGGATCACCAGCAACAACGGCTGGAACCGCGTGGTACTTGGCCCGGTGAAAGGCAAAGAGAATGCCGATTCCACCATTAGCCGTCTGAAAATGGCGGGTCATACAAACTGTATCCGTCTCGCCTCCGGGGGTTGAAACCCCCGAAATCTCCCCCATCTATAATTGCATTCTGCCCCGCACGCTGTGCGGGGCGCTGTATTCTGCATTTGTAACCAAGGGGTCTGCTCGTGACAACAATCGTAAGCGTACGCCGTAACGGCCATGTCGTTATTGCCGGTGATGGCCAGGCCACACTGGGTAATACCGTAATGAAGGGAAACGTGAAAAAAGTCCGCCGCCTGTATAACGACAAAGTTATCGCAGGTTTTGCCGGTGGTACGGCCGATGCCTTCACTCTGTTCGAACTTTTCGAACGCAAACTGGAAATGCACCAGGGCCATCTGGTGAAAGCAGCTGTCGAGCTGGCAAAGGACTGGCGCACCGATCGCATGCTGCGCAAGCTGGAAGCGCTGCTGGCGGTGGCAGATGAGAACGCGTCGCTGATCATCACCGGTAATGGTGATGTGGTTCAGCCGGAAAATGACCTGATCGCTATCGGTTCCGGTGGGCCATACGCCCAGGCCGCAGCCCGTGCGTTACTGGAAAATACTGAGCTTGGCGCGCGTGAAATCGCTGAGAAGGCGTTGGATATTGCAGGCGATATCTGCATTTACACCAACCACTTCCATACCATCGAAGAATTACCCTCTAAAGCGTAAGGATCTCCCATGTCTGAAATGACCCCACGCGAAATTGTCAGCGAACTGGACAAACACATTATCGGCCAAGACGCGGCTAAGCGTTCTGTGGCAATCGCCTTGCGTAACCGCTGGCGCCGTATGCAGCTTGATGAAGAGCTGCGTCACGAAGTGACACCAAAAAATATTCTGATGATCGGCCCGACCGGCGTCGGTAAAACCGAAATTGCTCGTCGTCTGGCGAAACTGGCTAACGCGCCGTTTATCAAAGTTGAAGCGACCAAGTTCACCGAAGTGGGCTATGTCGGGAAAGAAGTGGACTCTATCATCCGCGATCTGACCGATTCCGCGGTGAAAATGGTACGTATCCAGTCGATCGAGAAAAACCGCTACCGCGCCGAAGAGTTGGCCGAAGAGCGTATTCTCGACGTGCTGATCCCACCGGCAAAAAACAACTGGGGCCAGCCGGAGCAAGCCGCGGAACCTTCAGCTGCGCGCCAGTCTTTCCGCAAAAAACTGCGCGAAGGCCAGCTCGACGATAAAGAGATTGAAATCGATCTCGCCGCGGCGCCGATGGGCGTAGAGATCATGGCGCCTCCGGGCATGGAAGAGATGACCAATCAGTTGCAGTCCATGTTCCAGAACCTGGGCGGGCAGAAGCAGAAACCGCGTAAGCTGAAAATCAAAGACGCGATGAAGCTGCTGATTGAAGAAGAAGCATCGAAACTGGTCAACCCGGAAGAGTTGAAACAGGATGCTATCGAAGCCGTTGAGCAGCACGGGATCGTGTTTATCGACGAAATCGACAAAATCTGTAAGCGCGGCAACACTAGCGGGCCGGACGTTTCCCGCGAAGGCGTACAGCGCGACCTGCTGCCGCTGGTGGAAGGCTGCACCGTCTCGACCAAGCACGGCATGGTGAAAACCGATCACATTCTGTTTATCGCCTCCGGCGCGTTCCAGGTTGCCAGCCCGTCGGATCTGATCCCGGAATTGCAGGGCCGTCTGCCGATTCGCGTTGAATTGAAGGCGTTAACGACGGAAGATTTCGAGCGCATCCTGACCGAGCCAAACGCGTCTGTGACCGTACAGTACAAAGCGCTGATGGCGACCGAAGGCGTGAATATCGAATTTACCGACGACGGCATCAAACGCATTGCGCAGGCTGCGTGGCAGGTGAACGAAACCACGGAAAACATCGGTGCCCGCCGTTTGCATACCGTGCTGGAACGCCTGATGGAAGACATCTCCTACGACGCCAGCGATCTGGGCGGTGAAACCATTATCATTGATGCCAACTATGTGAGTAAGCACCTTGATGCTTTAGTGGCAGATGAAGATCTGAGCCGTTTTATCCTATAATCCCGTTCACAACGTTTTCATCACCTTCGATGGGGGCTTATGCCCCCATTTTTGTTGGCGTAATTTATGAACGAAACGCAATCTCTGAGCCTTACCCAGGCCTGGCTGGAAAGCCTGCGACCTAAAACATTACCGCTGGCATTCGCGGCCATTGTCGTGGGCACCGTGCTGGCGTGGTGGCAGGGTTATTTTGATCCGCTGGTCGCCGTGCTCGCGTTGATCACCGCCGGCCTGCTGCAAATTCTCTCCAACCTTGCCAATGATTACGGCGATGCAGTGAAGGGCAGCGATAAACCGGATCGCATTGGGCCGCTGCGCGGTATGCAGAAAGGCGCCATCTCGCTTGCGCAAATGAAGCGAGCGCTGATTATCATAATTGTGCTGAGCTGCATTTCCGGGCTGTTGCTGGTGACGGCGGCAACCCAGACGCTGGCGGATTTTATCGGTTTCCTCGTGCTTGGCGGCCTGTCGATCATTGCGGCGATAACCTACACCATTGGTAAGCGCCCGTATGGCTATCTCGGCCTTGGCGATATCTCAGTGCTGATTTTCTTTGGCTGGCTGAGCGTGATGGGAAGCTGGTATCTGCAAACGCATATGCTGATCCCGGCGGTTATCCTGCCCGCCACGGCCTGCGGCCTGCTGGCGACGGCTGTATTGAATATCAATAACTTGCGCGATATTGACAGCGACCGCGAGAACGGCAAAAACACGCTGGTGGTGCGTTTGGGGCCAATCAACGCCCGCCGCTATCACGTCGGCTTGCTGGTCGGCGCACTGCTGTGCCTGGCGCTGTTCAACCTGCTGTCATTGCATAGCCTGTGGGGATGGTTGTTTCTCCTTGCAGCACCGCTACTTATCAAACAAGCGCGCTTTGTGCTGCGCGAACGCGATCCGCGCGCTATGCCACCAATGCTTGAACGTACGGTAAAAGGCGCACTGCTTACTAACTTATTGTTTGTTATTGGAATAATTCTCAGTCAGACACACCTTTAACTGATTAATGTCAATTAACAATTGATGATTTTGCCAACAGTGCGGGATGCGCGATATACTAACGTTTCTCGCATCAACTGAACGTTAATCCTATGAAATACGATACTTCTGAGCTTTGTGACATCTACCAGGAAGAGATCAACGTTGTAGAGCCGCTATTCTCTAATTTTGGCGGTCGGTCGTCTTTTGGCGGACAAATCATCACGGTGAAATGTTTCGAGGATAACGGGTTGCTGTACGATCTGCTCGAACAAAATGGCCGTGGTCGCGTCCTGCTGGTCGACGGCGGCGGTTCTATGCGTCGCGCGTTAATCGACGCCGATCTCGCACGCACCGCGGTGCAAAACGAGTGGGAAGGCATTGTGGTTTATGGCGCTGTGCGCCAGGTTGACGATCTGGAAGAGCTGGATATCGGCATCCAGGCGATTGCCGCTATTCCGGTTGGCGCTGCAGGTGAAGGCATTGGTGAAAGCGACGTGCGCGTCAATTTCGGCGGTGTCACTTTCTTCTCTGGCGACCACCTTTATGCCGACAATACTGGCATTATCCTTTCCGAAGATCCCCTCGATATCGAGTAAAACAAAAGGGCGCCATCAGGCGCCCTTCTTCTTTTGCGTCAGACAACGCTTCACTTATCCGATCCGAACGATTTCACGTTGTAGCGAGGCGGCAAGCACATGAATTCCCGGGAGCATAGATAGCCTGACCGGGGTGAATGCACGCAGCCAACACCGCGAAAGATAAAACGTAATCAGACTTCTTCCATGCGGCCCAGCAGCGCCTGCAAACGCTCCTGCCAGCCGTGCTGCTGTTCTTTCAGCTGGTTGTTTTCGCGCTCCAGCTCTTCGCGGCTATGCTGTGCAGCCTGAACGTCCTGCGCCAGACTATTGTTCTTTTCTTTCAGCTCTTCGATTTCCATCTGCAACAGCGTGATGGTATCAATCGCCTGCTGCACTTTCGCTTCCAGTTTCTCGAACACTTCTAATGACATTGTCATACCTCTCCTGAGTTGCAAGGCGTTGATAGGTAAATCTTCGTCCCTAACACCGGCGACGCCTTAATAAAATGAGCGCATTTCGCTTGTCCACGATTGTATGAATCACACCAGCCCCTGTCCAGCGCGGAGCCGCGCTGTTTGCGCTTTGCAACACTTTTCGTCCTCATCCTGGTGCAACAGCGGTGCCCATCTCTACATTGTTAATAGTGAAGTTACAAAAATGATTCAGCTCACATTTCGATATGGCACAAAAACACCCCAATTCGCGCGAAAACGCTCATTTTATTGACGCAGTACACACATTTTAATTTCGATATTTCTCGTTTTTGCTCGTTAACGATAAATTAACACTATGTCTACACGACATCATGGGAGACGTTGGCCCCATGCTAACAATAACCATTACTCTTTAGCAGGATCCGATTATGAGTCAGACATCAACCTTAAAAGGCCAGTGCATCGCCGAGTTTCTCGGAACCGGGTTGTTGATTTTTTTCGGTGTCGGGTGTGTCGCAGCGCTGAAAGTGGCAGGCGCCACCTTCGGCCAGTGGGAAATCAGCATCATCTGGGGTCTTGGCGTGGCTATGGCCATCTACCTGACTGCAGGGGTTTCCGGCGCGCATCTTAACCCCGCGGTAACGATCGCACTATGGCTCTTCGCCAGTTTTGACGGGCGTAAAGTAGCTCCCTTCATCATTTCGCAGTTTGCCGGCGCGTTTTGCGCAGCGGCACTTGTTTACGGGCTTTACTACAATCTTTTCCTCGACTTCGAACATACGCACAATATGGTGCGCGGCAGCGTCGAAAGTCTTGATTTAGCGGGTATCTTTTCAACCTACCCTAACCCGCACATCAACTTTGTGCAGGCCTTCGCAGTTGAAATGGTCATTACCGCTGTTCTGATGGGCGTCATCATGGCGCTAGGCGATGATGGCAACGGCATTCCACGCGGACCGCTGGCACCCCTGCTGATTGGCCTGCTGATTGCGGTTATCGGCGCGTCGATGGGGCCACTGACCGGCTTCGCCATGAACCCGGCGCGTGATATCGGCCCGAAAACCTTCGCCTGGCTGGCAGGCTGGGGCGACGTCGCCTTTACCGGCGGCAAAGATATTCCCTACTTCCTCGTCCCGCTGTTCGGGCCGATCGTAGGCGCGGCGCTTGGCGCGTTCGGTTATCGTAAACTGATTGGCCGCCACCTGCCGTCAGGAACCAGTGAGGCGGCGGAAGAAAAAGGCACTGCCTCCACGACTCAACAAAAAGCTTCGCTGTAATGTGACTACGGGACTCTAACCATGACTGACAAAAAATATATCGTTGCGCTCGACCAGGGTACTACCAGTTCCCGCGCGGTTGTGATGGATCACGACGCCAACATCATCAGCGTTTCACAGCGCGAATTTGAACAAATTTACCCTAAGCCAGGCTGGGTTGAGCACGATCCCATGGAAATCTGGGCATCGCAAAGCTCCACGCTGGTCGAAGTGTTAGCGAAGGCAGACATCAACTCCGACGAAATCGCCGCCATCGGTATTACCAACCAGCGTGAAACGGCCATCGTCTGGGAACGCGAAACCGGCAAACCGATCTACAACGCAATTGTCTGGCAGTGCCGTCGTACCGCCGAGATTTGCGAGCAGCTCAAACGCGACGGCATGGAAGAGTACGTGCGCAACACCACCGGCCTTGTGATTGACCCGTACTTCTCCGGCACCAAAGTGAAGTGGATCCTCGATCACGTTGAAGGCTCCCGTGAACGTGCGCAACGCGGCGAACTGCTGTTCGGCACCGTAGATACCTGGCTTATCTGGAAAATGACGCAGGGCCGCGTTCACGTGACCGATTACACCAACGCCTCGCGTACCATGCTGTTTAACATCCACGCGCTGGACTGGGATGACAAAATGCTGGATGCGCTGGATATCCCGCGCGCCATGCTGCCGGAAGTGCGCAAATCCTCCGAAGTGTACGGTCAGACCAACATTGGTGGTAAAGGCGGTACGCGTATTCCTATCGCCGGGATCGCCGGTGACCAGCAAGCCGCGCTGTTTGGCCAGCTGTGCGTGAAAGAAGGGATGGCGAAAAATACCTACGGCACCGGCTGTTTTATGCTGATGAACACCGGCGAGAAAGCGGTGAAATCCGAGCACGGTCTGCTGACCACCATCGGCTGCGGCCCGAAAGGCGAAGTGAACTACGCGCTGGAAGGCGCAGTGTTCATGGCGGGGGCTTCCATCCAGTGGCTGCGTGATGAAATGAAGCTGATCAGCGATGCATTCGACTCTGAATATTTCGCTACCAAAGTAAAAGACACCAACGGCGTATACGTGGTTCCAGCCTTCACCGGCCTCGGCGCGCCATACTGGGACCCGTACGCACGCGGCGCCATTTTCGGCCTGACGCGCGGTGTGAACGCTAACCACATCATTCGCGCCACGCTGGAATCAATCGCCTACCAGACGCGCGACGTTCTGGAAGCGATGCAGGCAGACTCCGGTATTCGTTTACACGCGCTGCGTGTGGATGGCGGCGCGGTGGCCAACAACTTCCTGATGCAGTTCCAGTCCGACATTCTGGGCACCCGCGTAGAACGCCCGGAAGTGCGTGAAGTGACGGCGCTGGGCGCCGCCTACCTTGCGGGTCTGGCGGTCGGCTTCTGGCAGAATCTCGATGAATTACAGGAAAAAGCGGTCATCGAACGCGAATTCCGCCCTGGCATCGAAACCACCGAGCGCAACTACCGTTACAGCGGCTGGAAAAAAGCCGTCAAACGCGCGCTGGCGTGGGAAGATCACGACGAGTAATCCTGCCTTCTCTCCCCTCTCCCGTTTGGGGGAGGGGATCAATCCTCTCGCCCCTCTCCCTGTGATAAACTTTGTGCAATTTCTTTCACTACAGAGTGTGTTATGAGACGAGAACTTGCCATCGAATTCTCCCGCGTTACCGAGGCTGCGGCGCTGGCTGGCTACAAATGGCTGGGACGTGGCGATAAAAACACGGCGGACGGCGCAGCGGTAAACGCTATGCGCATCATGCTCAACAATGTCGACATTGACGGTACCATCGTCATTGGCGAAGGGGAGATCGATGAAGCGCCGATGCTGTTTATCGGTGAGAAAGTCGGCACAGGAAAAGGCGACGCCGTGGATATCGCGGTCGATCCTATTGAAGGCACCCGCATGACCGCAATGGGCCAGGCAAATGCGCTGGCGGTACTGGCTGTCGGCGATAAGGGTTGCTTCCTGAATGCGCCGGATATGTACATGGAAAAGCTGATTGTCGGCCCTGGCGCAAAAGGCGCTATCGACCTCAATCTGCCGCTGGCGGATAACCTGCGCAATATCGCCACCGCGCTAAGCAAACCGCTGACTGAGCTGACGGTCACCATCCTTGCTAAACCGCGCCATGACGTAACGATTGCAGAGATGCAAAAGCTCGGCGTGCGCGTTTTCGCCATTCCCGACGGCGATGTGGCGGCATCCATTCTTACCTGTATGCCGGATAGCGAAGTCGATGTGCTGTACGGTATCGGCGGCGCGCCGGAAGGCGTGGTTTCCGCAGCGGTGATCCGCGCGCTGGATGGCGACATGCAGGGACGTCTGCTGGCACGCCATCAGGTTAAAGGCGACAGCGAAGAGAACCGCCGCATCGGCGAGCAGGAGCTGAAACGCTGCCGTGGCATGGGCATTCAGGCGGGCAACGTGCTGCGTCTGGACGATATGGCGCGTAGCGATAATGTGATTTTTGCGGCAACCGGCATCACCAAAGGCGATCTGCTGGATGGCATTACCCGCAAAGGTAATATCGCCACCACGGAAACGCTGCTGATCCGCGGGAAATCGCGCACGATTCGCCGCATTCAGTCCATCCACTACCTTGATCGTAAAGATCCGGATGTGCAACGCCACATCCTGTAAGGCTATTTGTTCAATTGAGCTTTCCGGCCCGCACGGGCTGGAAATCTCCCTCCACAGGCACGAAGATAAGGCAACGCAACTGAACAGGAGAAAACCATGGCGGAATGGGTAACAGGAAAAGTCACTAAGGTGCAGTTCTGGACCGATGCGCTATTTAGCCTCACCGTTCATGCCCCCGTTCACCCCTTCACTGCCGGGCAGTTCGCCAAGCTTGGTCTGGAAATTGACGGCGAGCGCGTTCAGCGCGCTTACTCTTACGTCAATGCGCCGGGTAACCCCGACCTCGAGTTCTATCTTGTCACCGTACCGGAAGGCAAACTCAGCCCGCGCCTGGCGGCTCTGCAACCGGGAGACGAGGTGCAGATTGTCAGCGAAGCCGCCGGTTTCTTTGTGCTTGAGGAAGTACCGGATTGCGAAACGCTATGGATGCTGGCCACCGGTACCGCTATAGGGCCATATCTGTCGATTTTGCAGGAAGGCAGGGATCTGCAACGCTTTAAAAATCTGGTGCTGGTGCACGCCGTGCGCTATGCCGCGGATCTCAGCTATCTGCCGCTGATGCTGGAACTGCAACAGCGTTATGAAGGGAAACTGCGTATTCAGACGGTAGTCAGCCGGGAGACGATTTCCGGCTCGCTGACCGGACGCGTACCGGCGTTGATTGAAAGCGGTGCGCTGGAAGAAGCCGTCGGGCTGCCGATGAACACCGAAACCAGCCATGTGATGCTGTGTGGCAACCCGCAGATGGTACGCGATACCACACAACTCCTTAAAGATTCCCGGCAAATGGCCAAGCACCTGCGCCGCCGACCGGGGCATATCACCGCGGAACACTACTGGTAATCAGCGGTACTTCACTTCCAGCGTCTCTTTGCCATATTTGTTTTCTCCCTGGGTGCCGACAAACGCGCCCAGGTCGATCAGCATCATGACGATAATCACCACCGGAATCAGACGTCCCACCGCCCATTCCAGCGTACCGTTCAGCACTTCCCAGTGGCCGGAAAGCAGCATCCACGCCAGCACCATCAGCAATCCCCACGCGCCATGACGGCCGCGATCGTGCAAACGTTTCACCATTACGCAGGCAGTCGGCCAGATGAGACACACCAGAATAAACGCGGCCATCTGGAAATCGAGCATCCCGCTGTTTGCCAGCGCAAACAGCACTGTCATGCTCACTACCCAGAGAATGATCCAGACCCAAAAGTCGCGTCGACCAATGCGCCCTTTAAACGAAAACAACCACTGCTGTATGCCCATGTAAGGTTCCTTATTATCGTAATGCTGCGTAGTTTACCCTGGCAGCGGGAGTTTTTGACAAGCCAGCCCGATATCGTTTTAATCGTGAGCACACTTTAGAGAGGGCGATGTAATGAAAGCATGGCGTTACCCGATTTGGCTGCTCTTCTCAGCGCTGGTCTTCGGCTCCCCGGTGTGGGCGGAAGAGACGCCTGCCACAGCAACCGCGCCCTACCTGCTGCCGGGCGCGCCGACATTCGACCAGTCGATCAGCCAGTTCCGGGAAAAATTTAATACTGACAACCCGACGCTGGCGCTGAACGAGTTCCGCGCTGTCGATGCCCGCAACGATCAGGCGAACCTGACGCGCGCCGCAACAAAAATTAACGACAACCTTTATGCATCGACAGCGCTGGAGCGCGGTACGCTGAAAATAAAATCGATGCAAATCACCTGGCTGCCGGTACAGGGTCCAGAGCAAAAGGCGGCGAAAGCAAAAGCCCAGGAGTATATGGCGGCGATAATTCGCGCGTTTTCCCCGGCAATGACCACCGCGCAAAGCGGGCAAAAGCTGCAAAAGTTGCTGAACAACGGCAAAAACAAAGCGTACTACGCGGAAACAGAAGGTGCAGTACGTTATGTGGTGGCAGATAACGGCGAAAAGGGGCTGACCTTCGCTGTTGAACCGATTAAGCTGACGCTATCTGAATCGCTTGAAGATAACAATAAATGACAAAAAGCAAAGCCTTTCAGAGGATGAATCTCTATACTATTTCACAGACCATGCTGCCCTGAAGGGCGGCCATATTCCTTAATTCGCCAAGCGCGTGGAGAGTAAAAATGCGACATCCTTTAGTGATGGGTAACTGGAAACTGAACGGCAGCCGCCACATGGTAAACGAACTGGTTGCAAACCTGCGTACTGAGCTGGCTGGCGTAACAGGCTGTGCAGTCGCGATTGCACCGCCGGAAATGTACCTGGATCTGGCTAAACATGCCGCTGACGGTAGCCACATCATCCTGGGCGCGCAGAACGTCGACGTTAACCTGTCCGGCGCTTTCACCGGTGAAACCTCTGCCGAAATGCTGAAAGACATCGGCGCAAAATACATCATCATCGGCCACTCTGAGCGTCGTACTTACCACGCAGAATCCGATGAATTCATCGCCAAAAAATTCGCCGTACTGAAAGCGCAGGGCCTGATCCCGGTACTGTGCATCGGTGAAACCGAAGCAGAAAACGAAGCGGGTAAAACCGAAGAAGTATGCGCACGCCAGATCGACGCTGTGCTGAAAACTCAGGGCGCGAGCGCGTTCGAAGGCGCAGTGATTGCCTACGAACCGGTATGGGCCATCGGCACCGGCAAATCTGCAACTCCGGCGCAGGCGCAGGCAGTACACAAATTTATCCGTGACCACATTGCTAAAGCAGACGCGAAAGTGGCTGAGCAAGTGATCATTCAGTACGGCGGTTCCGTGAACGCCGGCAACGCCGCAGAGCTGTTCACCCAGCCGGACATCGACGGTGCGCTGGTTGGCGGCGCGTCCCTGAAAGCTGACGCTTTCGCGGTGATCGTCAAAGCAGCAGAAGCAGCAAAACAGGCGTAATTGCGCGGTAAGTGGCGGGTAGCGTTTACGCTAACCCGCCCTACAAAACTGTAGGCCCGGTAAGCGTTAGCGCCACCGGGCTTTTTTACAAACGCCCCAGTAAACTAAACCACAAATAATCCAGCGGCAATAACACCAGATACGTCACCACTGCCAGCGCCAGACAGAGCAGCATTCCCGCGCGTGCCGGCACTTTCCCCAGTGCCATAGCCACCACAATCGGCGACGCCTGATACGGCAACAGCGGTGTGGAGTAACCCAGCACCTGAATCATGATGACCGACAGCAGCGGGAATCCGGTCGCGTCAGAAAAACTCTGCGCCAGCGTGGTAAACAGCGCCGGAACGCCGTTGGCGGTCATAATGAAATTGAGCGCCGTGGTGATGCCCGTCAGCGCGAGAAAACTGGTGAACGGGTTAGCCGGATCGAGCGGCATCACCCTCAGCAACGCGTCCCCGACTGCACTGCCGATGCCGGTTTGCGTCACCGTGATCGCTAACCCCAAAATCCCGGCAACGTAAATACAGGCGCGGATATTCACCCCGGTAGAAAACTCGTCACCATTGATAAAGCCAATGCGCGGCAGCAAGGTGACGCAGGCCGCCGCCAGCCCGGTCCACGCCGGACCGATGCCGTGCCAGCTCTCCGTCACCCACATCGTCAGCACCACAGCCAGCAGCCACGCCAGCCGTTTCTCCTCCCGGCTCATCGGCGCAGAAAGTGCCTCTTCACGCGGCACCTGCAGCTGCCCCGGAAACAGCCAGCAGATCAGGCCAATCAGAATAACGCCTTTCAGAATGCCGAGTACCGGCGTGTGCAACAGCAAATAGGGAAGATAGTTGAGATGAATGCCATAAGAGCCTTCCGCCGCGCCGCTCATCACCAGATTGGGAACGTTGGCGGGCAGAATAGTGGCCGAAAGCTGGAACGTACCGAAACCGACGGCCAGCGCCAGCCCGTACCATGAACGTGTACCTTCCTGAATGCCCGATCGCGCCGCCATCGCTGCAACGATCGGCATCAGCAGCGCAATGCGCCCCATATTCGACGGCATCACAAAAGCCAGCGCATAACTCAACAGTACGACGCTGGCGACCATTTGCAGCCATGACGTTGTCAGCCGCGATGACAGCGCGCGGGCGGCTCTGTCCGCCAGACCGGTTTTACGGATCGCCACGCCCAGCACAAAGCCGCTGAACACCAGCCAGAATGCCGAAGAAGCAAACCCACCGAAGACCACTTCCGGCGGCGTGATTTTCGCCACCATCGCTGCCGTAAAGAACAGTAGCGCAGTAATAAACTCCGGTAACAGCGAGGTCGCCCACAGCACAATGGTGATGCCGACAATTAACGAGGGAAGGAACAGAGGGTGAGTAAGCCAGAGCGACATGCCTGTCTCCTGTAGATTTTTTCAGCAAGTCTACGGCGACAGGCAGGTTGAGTAAACGCGAATTATAGTGGGGTTATTTGAGGATATCGCATTGATGATCCTGAATTTCCTCCGCAGAAGCGCGATTAAGCGCCAGCAGATTACGCTCGGTTGCCAGCAGCACAAACGAGCCGTCCGCCTGTTGCGCCATCGCCAGCGCAAAACGCCCCATATGCGCTTTTGCTTCCGGGATTTCTTCCGCCAGCATCAGGAACGGGCTACGCTGCACCAGCTCCGCTTCCGTCACGCGGCGGGCCAAATATTGATGTCCGAGCAAACCGCCCGGGAATTCCAGCCACTGGCTGCTAATGCGCGCTGCATTGTCATTTAACTGACGACGTACATCGGGGCGCAGGCAGGAGATGTGAATGTGAAAGTGGTTTTGTGTACGCCCCATGCGGGAGTTGATGGTCAGAGAGATGGCATTATCCGGCACTTCGCTGCCGCGCAGGTTGCTCATCACGTCACGGGATTGCCACGCCTGCCAGAAGAAGTTTGGCGTTGTCGCTTGCAGCAGCAGCGGGCTTTCCGTGCCGTTGATGCGATAAGTCGGCATCAACAGAAATTGCAGCGGCCCATTGCGATCTTTCATCAGCACGTAACCACTTTTCAGGTTCACCTGCGCACAGGGAGCGGGCGAATTGTGCTCGCGGGCATTCGGCAGGCATTGCCCGATAACGATCTGCCGCAACGCGTCCGGATTGCCGCGACCTTTAAACCAGTATGCAGTTCCCGCGCCCGCCAGAACAACCAGCACTAACAGGGCAATGATAAGACGACGTACTGTTTTCATATTTCCGCTTCCTTTGCTGAAAGAACCGGAATGATAGCGTAAAACAGCAGTGAAGTCGGAAATCCTGGATTTTACGCAGGGGCAAAAATGACATCGCCCTCAGGAGAGGGCGATGTGCGGGGATTAACGTTTGCTGATTTGGTCGAACGTACCGCCGTTAGAGAAGTGCTCTTTTTGCGCTTTGGTCCAGCCGCCAAACTCATCATCAATGGTGAAGAGTTTCAGTTTCGGGAACTCACTCGCGTATTTCGCGGCAATTTGCGGATCGCGCGGGCGGTAGAAGTTCTTCGCAACGATCTCCTGGCCTTCCGGTGAGTAGAGATATTTCAGGTAGGCTTCAGCCACTTTCTCGGTGCCTTTTTTCTCGGCAACTTTATCAACGACAGAAACCGTTGGCTCAGCGAGGATCGATTCGCTCGGCGTCACGATTTCAAACTTGTCTTTGCCCAGTTCGTTGGTTGCCAGCAACGCTTCGTTTTCCCACGCAATCAGCACATCGCCAATGCCGCGTTCAACAAAGGTACTGGTCGCACCGCGCGCGCCGGAATCCAGCACTTCAACGTTTTTATACAGAGCTTTCACGAACTCCTGCGCTTTTGCCTGATCGCCATTGTTATGGTGCAGAGCGTAGCCCCAGGCTGCCAGATAGTTCCAGCGTGCGCCGCCGGAGCTTTTCGGGTTCGGCGTAATAACGGAAACGCCCGGTTTCACCAGATCGTTCCAGTCATGAATCTGTTTCGGGTTGCCTTTGCGTACCAGGAAGACGATGGTTGAGGTGTAAGGCGCGGAGTTGTCCGGCAGGCGTTTGATCCAGTCTTTATCAATGCGGCCGCGTTCAGCGATAGCGTCAACGTCATAAGCCAGCGCCAGCGTCACGACATCGGCATCAATGCCGTTAATTACCGAGGTCGCCTGTTTACCAGAACCGCCGTGAGATTGACGGATCACGACATTGTCGCCGGTCTCTTGTTTCCAGTGCGCGCTAAACGCTTTGTTGTACTGTTCGTACAGCTCACGCGTTGGATCGTAAGACACGTTTAATAACTGGATGTCCTTAGCCAGAACGCTGGTGGAAGCCAGCAGTAAAGTTATTCCCACGCCCCATTTATTCATCGCCCACTCTCTTTGGTTGTGTATTTTGATGAGACCAGCGTGCCAGAAAGATAATCAATGATTAAAGAATAAAAAAAGATTGGCTATAACTATGCGGAATAAATAGACATAAAAAAACGCCCTCGCTGTGAGGGCGTTTCGCACGATTAAAAGAGTTTCTTCGCGCAGTCCAGCCAGTCGCCTTTGAACGGGCGCTTCATGTTCTCGATAGCGTCGATAATGTCGTGGTGAACCATTTTTTCGTTCTGGATACCGACGCAGCGACCGCCAAAGCCCTGCAGCAGCAGTTCAATCGCGTAAGAACCCATACGGGATGCCAGGATACGGTCGTAAGGCACCGGAGAGCCGCCGCGCTGAATATGGCCGAGAACGGTCGCACGCGTTTCACGCTGTGTTTCGCTTTCGATATATTTCGCCAGCTCGTCAATGTCGCAAATGTGCTCAGTGATCGCCACAATCGCGTGTTTTTTACCTTTGGCGATACCCGCTTTGATTTCTGCGACCAGATCTTCACGGTTGAATTCTACTTCCGGCAGAACGATAAACTCACAGCCACCGGCAATTGCCGCAGCCAGAGTCAGGTCGCCGCAGTAACGGCCCATCACTTCAACGATGGAGATACGCTGGTGGGAAGAAGAGGTATCACGCAGGCGGTCAATCGCTTCAACGACGGTTTGCAGCGCGGTAAAATAACCGATGGTGTAGTCCGTTCCCGCAACGTCGTTATCAATGGTGCCCGGCAGACCAATGCACGGGAAACCCATTTCAGTCAGGCGTTTGGCGCCCATATAAGAACCGTCACCACCGATAACAACCAGGGCGTCGATGCCGCGTTTTTTCATGTTCTCAATAGCCACGGCACGGACATGCTCTTCGCGGAATTCCGGGAAGCGGGCAGAGCCGAGGAATGTACCGCCGCGGTTGATCATATCCGACACGCTGTAGCGGTCGAGTTGGATCATGCGGTCTTCGTACAGGCCGAGGTAACCATCATAGATACCTGCAACTTCCAGACCTTCTGTTAATGCTGCACGGACGACCCCGCGGATCGCGGCATTCATGCCTGGCGCATCACCGCCACTTGTCAACACACCGATTTTTTTAATCATGACTACCTCTGAACTAGGAATGCAAAATAAATTCTGTGGCCCGAAGCGACTCCCCACGGGAGCGAACAACTATGCTGCAAATAGTATATCAATCACTGCTTGCTGAATTGATTCAGGTCAGCCCAAATGGCGGTAATTTATACACAAAAAACGGGTCTGGCTCACTTTTTTACAATGAAATACGAATGCACCGTTGTGCTTAACGTCCCTGAGGTACGACTGAGCAGGGATCCTGGTGAATAATGACATCCGATCCCGGAAAACGTTGCAGAATGGCCTGCTCTACCTGCTCAGCCACAAGATGCGCCTGAACCAACGGCAGGTTATCGTCCATTTCTAAATGTATTTGAATAAAGCGGGTCGGCCCTGACTGCCGCGTGCGAAGATCGTGCGCGCCGTTAACGCTTGGCCAGGCAGTGACAATATCGACAATCTCCCGGCGCTCTTCGTCGGGTAACGCTCTGTCCAGCAACGCCTGAACCGCTTCATACCCCATGCGTAACGCGCTATACAGAATATAGCTGCCAATCCCCAGTGCAAACAGCGCATCCGCCCGGTGCCATCCGTACCAGGACAGACCAAGCGCGATGAGAATTGCACCGTTCATCATAACATCAGACTGATAATGAAGCATATCCGCCCGCACCGCCTGGCTGTGGGTTTTACGCACCACCCAGCGCTGAAAAGTGACTAATATCACAGTACTGAATAACGCGATTAGCGTGACGGTAATACCAATCCTGGCAGCACGAAGCGGCTCGGGGTTAGCCAGATGCTGAATACCGGTCAAAAACAAAAACAGCGCCGAACCGGAAATAAACATACTTTGCGCCAGCGCGGCCAACGACTCCGCTTTACCATGCCCGAAAGTGTGTTCTTCATCAGCGGGCTGCAACGAGTAACGCACCACTAACAGGTTGGTCAGCGATGCCGCGATATCCACCAGAGAATCCACCAATGCCGCCAGAATACTGACCGACCCGGTGAACCACCATGCAAAAATTTTAATTAACAGTAGTGACGATGCCATGACGGTCGCCGCGATTGCCGCCCGGGTAACCAGCCGCCCATAGGATTGATTCATAAACGCTCCTGCTTTGTCCTGCGGGAATTATAACGGATGGCATCCCCGGTGATGGTGAAATTAAGCGGGGGAATTTGTGCAAAAATCTTAGCTGTCGGTTCATCTGCTGACCAACAGCGGAAAACCAAGCAGTACGTTGATAGCGGCCAAATGACAGAAGCCGCCAAATGTGGCGGCTTCAATTCTCTACCCTTTCGATTTTTTAGGGTCATCTTTTCGCGGATATGTTCGCTCTTCCTGGAACTTACCATCTTGCTTATGAATTTTCACTGAGCCTTGCTTATCGCTCATAAATTCGCGCATTTTAGTGATGAGTTCAGCCTTCGTGTCAGCCGTTTTACTGGGGCGATCGTTCCCTTCCTTTTGCAACTTCCACTTATCACCCTCTTTCGTTACGTGATAATTATCCATTGAAAGTCCTCAGATAAAAAAAGCAACATTGCTTCCCTAAAATCCTAACCCAGGCGAAACCGCTGAATTGTGCGGATGGCCCACCTTTGGGTTATCTCAGGAGAAAATCAGATTTTTGCGCCGCTGCAACATACACGGCCGATGTGGACTCCCTCGTTTTTGGGTTCCCAGCGTGATGGCAGGTAAACGCTACTCTTTGGGCTTGCGCTTCACCTTCACTTTTCGGTTTCGGGTCAGCAGAGCTTTCAGGCCGGTATTTAACTTATGGGATTCATTCAGTTCCGGAATCCATTTTTTACAGTTGGTTTCCTTTACTAACCATATGCAATATACGAGAATTCTGAATTATTGAATTACGGATAACTCACTGCTCGACCCAATAATTAGAGAATACCAACATGATTTATGATTGTTTTTTGTATTACGATGAAGACATGTTGCTTGACATTCGTTTGAATACTCTCGTTGATGCTGTTGATCGTTTTGTTATTGTGGAATCAACTCATACGTTTACCGGCAAGCCAAGAAATCTGCACTTCAAGATTGAAAAGTTTGCCCGCTTTAAAGACAAAATTATCTATATCGTCCATGATGAGGAACCTCTTAAGAAAAAAATGAATGGGGTTTCGGACGAAGTCGATGCCTGGGCTAACGAAGCTGCGCAGAGAAACGCTATTATGCAAGGTCTTAAGTATGCGCAGGATGATGATCTAATCCTGGTCTCTGACGTTGACGAAATATTTTCTCCCGAAGCCATCAGAGCAATTAATCCTAAAAAACTTTGCACGACGCTTTATATGGGTTTTTATAATTACCAGTTTAACTTACAGGTATTTAATCCTGATGGCAGTAAAAGACTGTGTAAACTGCCACGAGCGACGACCTTGCACAATTTAAAAGGGTATTTCAAAGGCAAGCCGGAAGACTTCAGAAATATTAAGAAGTCCTGCCTGAG
The DNA here is from genome assembly GCF_013085925.1 of Kosakonia sp. MUSA4. NCBI lineage: Bacteria > Pseudomonadati > Pseudomonadota > Gammaproteobacteria > Enterobacterales > Enterobacteriaceae > Kosakonia > Kosakonia sp. MUSA4. The sequence goes on along the minus strand of NZ_CP025697.1, from coordinate 5,555,022 downwards.
CAAAGGTTTTATTTCGAAAACTTTCTTTAAACTCCGACATGAGGTTATACCTGATGCTGGCTGGCACTTCTCATGGATTATGAATCCAGAGCGCATTTCGGAGAAGATGTCTACGATCTCGCATACTGAGTATGATCTGCCCCATCTCAATAATAAAGATCATATTATTGATGCCCTTACCAACGCAAAGGATATATGGGGGCGTGACCGCAAAATGGAGCGGCAGGAATTAACAAAAGATAAATTCCCGCCCTATCTTGTGGATAACGCCCATAAATTCGAAGGATTTATTATCTAAATTGCGACTCGTACCAGCCAGTTTTAAAAGACACTCCTTTACCTGGCTGGCTTTTCTGATCACTCGCAAGCAGGTGCGAGCGACATATTTCCCGGTTTCCTTACTGTTGAGTATCTCGCTGCGATGACCTTCGACCCGGCTCCCTTTAGTACCTCCAAATACGGCAGCTTTTCCCGTTGTAACCTCTGGCGACACGATTCAAATGACGTTTCTGCGCAAGTCAGAAATTGAACGGCTGTCAGGAGTTTTGACCGGAGATGCTTTGCTCGTTGCCCTCCTCTGCCTTAGCACTGGCGGAAGATGGACAGAGGTAGCCACTCTAAAACCGGCGCAGATAGCCAGTTGTAGGGTTACCTTTTTGAAAACTAAAAACGGCAAAAAGCGAACCGTGCCTATCTCAGCGCAGCTTGAAAAGAAAGTGAAAGTGGAAGCCAGCGAGAAGCTGTTTTATTTAGAATGATGCGTAATTAATTGATAAAAAAAACCCCCACATCATGTGGGGGAAGACAGGGATGGTGATTTAAAGCTATCTCTATCAACATGAAATAAAAGGATTTATTTCATGCAGTGTCCACACTGCGACCACATTGACTAAAATGCCCTGCAATCGCAGGGCATCTCTATGACAGATTACTGATCTTGCTTCCCTTCATAATGAGCGGATACAGCGAGTGCAAGCTCAAGTTTTGTTCCCTCAAGAATTTCCTCACACAGCACCAAATCATGAACGACAAGTTTCAGCAAATCCTTACTTATGGCCCCGTCTGCAACCCATACAGCAATGTTTTCCATTTCATGTACAAATAACTTCACACAATGAGATAACCCATTAATTTCCAAAAAATAAGCTGACAGAGCGATGCCTGCCCTTTTATTGCCATCAGTAAATGCGTGGAACTTATTTATAGAGAAGAATAAGTGTGTAAGTTTTTCTTCAAAGCTTGGGTAGTACCAATCGTTTTGTACATGATTAAGCACACTTTCTAAGACGCCCCGATCCTTGATGCCATGAAGTCCGCCGGATTTATCTATGATCCAATCATGCACTCGTATTGCATGTTCAATATCAAAATAATTGAACTGGATTTCCTCCATGAGCGACTCCTCAGCGATCTTTCAATCGTTTGAAAACTTCTAATGTTTCAGGATCATTCAACCTCTCTTCAAGGGACTTACTTTTCTCTCCCAAAAAGCGCTCAAATTCCCCTTCAGGGACTGCACGTACATATGCTTCCAGCTTTTCATGGAGGGCGTCGCGAAAACATAGATCTCGACTTGCCATTTTTGTTCGAACATCTACCAGCATTGGCTCATATAAAGGGTGCTTTTCCATCTTCGCCAAGATTGTTTCAGCTTCTTTGTAAGTCAGCTTTCTACCTAGTTGCGCCGATTTTTCTTTTATTTCATGCGCCAGACCGGCCTCAAAACTAGCTATCAGTGTGAGAACCTCTGAATACATTGTGTCGCGAATTTTATCGTTCTGATGAAGTTTTAAGACGTTACGGTATTCATTGGCATTTTCATGAAAAATGCTTTGATAAATCGCATTGGTTAATTTGCCAAACTTCCAGCCATTGGCATCCACATACTCATTAAGAGCATCAGTAAATTTTTTCCGATAACTCTCCTCCTTGAAAGCCGCTACTAAGTAATCTTCATCCCTTTGGTTAATAAATTTAGTTTGCCCCCCTGCCCGTTCAGCGAGAGTGTCGATCACGATGTCTAATAATCGGGTACGAAGCGCCTTTGCCTGCTCACTCTCGACTAGTAACATTGCTAAGTTCAGTACAGCTCTAAATTTAAATATTCCAAGTATGGAGGTTTTGGTACCCTCATTAATGAGGGTACCATCAGCTATCTCTTTGAATTCTCTTAAATTTCTTCCCTTAAGAACAATGTAGCCGTTGTTTTTTAATTCATCAATATTATTGGTTATATACCGCTCAATAGTCGCATCACCTACACCAAACAGCTCAACTAATTGATTTTTGGTGAATACTTTTTCACCATTAAACTCAATCCCACCCAATGCAAGATGCTTTTCCGCATGGTTAAGCGCATAGGAGTTATTGAGGATATTCTGCCTATCGTGTGGTGAAGTAGTGAGATCTTTAGCCATATCCGTTCCTTTGAGGATATCGATATAGTTACGATAGCATTATTAATTTTCTGCTTCCCATAAAAACTGCACGTTACGCAATTGGTATCCAGCTTTTGGAGTACAATCTGCATTAGTAGGACTTTTTGTCCGTGGCTACATCCACAAAGCTTGCTGCCCCGATGAAGTCGGATGTGGTCTGACTGGCTGCACTTCGCCGGGCTTCACGATATACCGCTGCACTGACTCCAGCGTTACAAACGTCGCACTACAGTTAACGTTTTGGCATTGGTGATAACGTTCCTTGGTGGTATCTGTCATGTAACGACTGGTACGCGCATGGGCGGCATGTTGGCATAACGGGCAATGGAACATAATGAGCACCTCGACGGTTTGAGCAATGTCGAAATTTTACGATAAAAATCGTTAAATAACAAAAAGTTAAGTCAATAATATCATTCATCGTTTTCTGCTTCGTACTCAACCTCAGAAAGCTTTATTTCGAGCTCTACGCCCGTCGTGAAGCCATTATTATTGAGGTTATGAGTTACCCTACTAATCAACCACGCCTGCTCATCTATGACGCTCTTAAACCCTGAGACTTTCACCGGCGTTTCCGGGTAGAGATCGGCACGACCGACGGCCAGACTTATCGAGAATTCAGCGACACCACGCTGTAGCTTGTCCCACTTCGCTTGTGCCGCCCGCATGGCCTGGGCTTTTGTGGCATACACCGTTGTAAGTGCAAACACGTTATCCGCTTCACCGGCCAGGTATTCGCCCTCGCGGGCTTCCGGTACTTTGGTTTCCTTCTTTTTCGCTTTGGCTTTCGGGTGCTGTAGCGCGCGTAAATGCTGCTCTCTGGGCTTGCGCTTCACCTTCACTTTTTTCGGTTTCGGGTCTTTGGTGTGAAGCCACTGAGCCGTAACGCCGGTATAAGCACCCCGGTCAGCAATCGCAAACTGGTGCCGGTCGCCATCGCTGCGGGTGATCGTCACCTGCGGGATTGGCCTGCCGCTGGCGGTTGTGGCATTCCCGGCTCTGAGAAACAGCAGTTTCCCCGCCTTGACCGACACCTCGCCGCCGTTCCGGTCAGCCAGCCGCGTCAGAAATTTAGCGTCAGATTCCTGCGTCTGGTCGATATGCGGGATGTGAATCCCGGCCAGCGCCGGGGTGACACTCGCGGTCAGCCTGTTACGCGCGGCGATCGCCGCCACGATATCGCCGAGGGTTTTGTCGTGCCATGACTCCTCACGCCGGGAATTCAGCGTCCCGCGAAAATCTGCGCTGCGGGCGCGGATGGTCACAGTATCAGGCGCGCCCCGGTGCTCAACCTCATCAACGGTAAAACTGCCCTTGCCGACCAGCGCGGAATCTTTCCAGCCGAGGAACAGGGTCAGCATAGCGCCGCGCACAGGTAACTGCACAAGGCCGTCGCTGTCATCGAGCTCAATATCAAGCTGGTCAGCCTCAAAGCCCCGGTTATCCGTCATCGTGAGGTTTATCAGCCGGTCGCTGATGTTGCCGGTGATATCCTTACTGTCCAGTTTCAGCATAAACGCGGGGGTGAGTGAGCTCCCCGCCTGGCTGTAGAGTATTTCTGACATCATAACCCCGGCATTGTGATTAACCTGGTGGCGGCGTCTTTTGCTTTCCCGGCCAGCATGTCAGCCTGCTGACTCAGGTCGCCATAAACCGCCGCGAGCGACTCATCCACGCGCGTTAACGCCAGCGTAAAATCAATCTTCCGGGGTGAGCCGTCCGAAAAAAACTCCGCGCCGGTTTCGTTAATACTGTTGATGATATACATGCCGTAAATCTGGCCGGTTCCGGCTATCAGCGGCCACGCCTTACCCTGTTCGGCCATCAGCCTGAGCGCGGTCAGCGTCAGCGTCCCGCCGGTGATTTCCGGGTAAAGCGTGCCGTTGAGCGTGATTTTTTCCTCCCCGACGCCGAGAAACTGGAAAGCATCGCGCCTGCCGACGCGGCTGTTTGACGGCCAGCGATATTCCGCTTCACGTTGCATGCCCTGAAACGGCAGTGTCTGGCGCATAAAGACAAAGAAACCTAATGCAAGCATCATCTCTGAATGTCTCCCTTATCCGTCGTGGCGCATGCTGGAACGTTCGCGGGCGCGCTTGTCACGGTCGGCCTTTTCAACGGCATCCTGCAACTGCCGCCCGAGTTCGCCGCCCGGTGCGCCGCCGTTCTGCATCGTGATGTTGTAATGGCTTTGCCGGTTATCGACATAGGATTTACCACCGGGGGCAACGGCGGGCTGATATCCCTGATAACCGCCATAGGTACTGGTTGCCGGGATATAGGTGCCGCTCTGCGCCACCGCGCCAGCTTTTACGGCTTTCTGGTCAAGATCGCTGGATTCTTTATTAATGAGGCCAAGTTTATCGAGCACCCAGTCTATTCCCTGTTTCAGTTTGTTAAAGGCGGTAAGCGGCATCAGCAGTGCATCCGCCAGCGCCTGCCCAAACAGGACGCCGGTATCTTTGCAGGCGTTAAGCGTGTCCTGCGTGGATTTAACCGGCTCAATCAGGTTTTTGAACCAGTCCCATACCGCCTTTAATTTCTCGCCGAGCCAGTCAAAAACGGGCTTAAGTGGTGCGAATATCTCAGCGACCGGCGCAAATGCGGCGGTCAGCCCCTCAACAACCCCGCTGAAAAAGGCGCTGATGGGCTCCCAGTATTTACGGATGAGCAGCGCACCGGCGACAATCGCCACGCCGATCGCCACAATCGGCCATGTCAGCGCGCCGAGCACCGTCATAATTGCCCCGCCCACCACACTGAAGACCGTCCCCAGCACACCGGCAGCGGCGATGATCGCGTTAACGCCCATCACAACCGGCCAGGCAACCAGACCAATAGCGCCGACAAGCCCCACCACGCCGACAGCCACCGCCGCAATCACGCCCAGCGTTTGCGCCAGCCCTTTATTTCTGGTGATCCAGTTATCCAGCTTCAGCACATACCCGGTGGCGGTCTGCACCAGCTTCCTGAGCGAGGATTCCTGCTGGTCAAACAGGTCAGTACCGACCGCCTCATAAGCCGACTGAAATTCTTTAAAGTCGCCGCCGAGGTTGTCCTGCATGACTTTGACCAGTTCCTCCGTTTTCCCGTCCGAGGCGTTAAACGCAGCGGTCAGCGCATCCAGTTTCCCGCCCGATGCCGCAGCCATTAACACCGCCGCCGACGAGCTGGCTTCCTCCCCGAATATCGTTTTCAGGTATTCGGCGCGCTGGCCGGTGCCGAGTTTGTTTTTCTCAAAACTGGCCTGCATTTCCTTCAGGATGGCGAAGATTGGCCGGGTGTTACCTTTTTTATCTGCCGTGGTGATGCCGAGCTCTTTAATCGCCCGGTACGCCTCGCCGGTCGGTGCCTGTAAGCGCGTTATCACCGCGCGGCTCCCCGTACCGGCCATCGAGCCGGTAATTTTCGCATCATGTAAGGCGCCGACCATGGCGGCGGCCTGCTCGATACTCACCCCGGCATTTTTTGCCACCGGCGCGGCATAGGTCAGCGCATCACTCAGCCCGTCAAAGTCAGCGGCGGTTTTGTTCATCGTCATGGAGAGAACATCACCGATGTGCGCGACCTTATCGTTTGAAAGCTGAAAGGCGGATTTCATCCCCATCAACAGACCGGCGTTTTCTTCCATCGTGCGCCGGTTAGCCAGCGCCATATTGAGGGTCACCGGTGTGACAGCCTGAATCGCTGCCGCATCACCGCCCCCTTTGGCAATGATGATTTGCGCCCCGGCAGCGTCGTCAGCCGAGGCGGCTGTGTTGTCGCCGAGCTGGCGCGCCTGTCTGCGCAGCGCGGTCATCTCTGCCGAGTCTTTACCCACGCCGAGCACCGCCTGAAGCTCCGAGTTCTTTTGCGCGAAGTCATAGCCCGGTTTCAGTAGCGCCGCCCCGGCAAACGTTGCCGTGGTTGCCATTCCCACCCCAGCCGCGCCCACCGCTGCGGCGTTCCCGGCGAGCGCCTTCCCGGCCTGATAGCGCTGTTTTACCCGGCTGAGTTTCTCCTGTTGCGCACTGACGCGCGCCAGCGCCTCACGCTGCCGGTTGAGCTGTGAGGTGGTTTCACTGAGGGTGGCTTTGAGTTTTCGCTCGTCAGCGGCCAGCGTGCGGGTGTTTATCCCGGCAAGGCTGAGCTCCTGGCGCTGACGCTGCACGGATTCACGCAGGCTGTTGTGTTTAAGCTGGAGCGCGGCGGCGCTTTTGCGCGCGGTCTCCATTGCCTGCGCCTGCGCGCGGGTCGGCTGTTCCGTGTTTTTAAACTGAATCGCCAGCGCGGCGGCTTCTTCTTTCGCTTTTTTCAGCGCCTGCTCAGTGACCGCCAGTTGTGCGCTGGTTTTGCGAAAGCCGTCAATCTTTGACGCCTGCCCGTTGAGCTCACGCAATGCGGTTTGTGTTGTGCGCATCCCTCCGGCCAGCTCCTTGCTGGCCTTATCGATGGATTTTAACGGGCGGGTCGCCTGGTCAACAGCTTTGAGTAATACCTGTAATTTCACGCTACTCATTCGTGTTTCCGCTTCGCTGGATGGCTTTTTCTCGCCATGTAATGAGCTCTGTCAGGCTCAGGGGAAAGAGCTCTGAGGGCGGCCAGTGGAAAATCACCGCGATATCCGCCATCAGGTCATCAACAGAGAGTGTGTCGGGGAAATTTACTGCGCCGAATTCGGCGACAAAAAACCGATCACCTTACCCGCCAGGGCAACGAGGTCAGGCAGCTCAAGCGCGGCGACTTCCTGCTCGGTGAGCGAGGGGGCGCTCATGCGCGGCAGCACTTTAATCAGGGCGTCAACTTCGGAGTTTGCCACCGCCGCAAGGCTGACGCCGCGCAGCGTTCCGGCGTTCGGTTTAATCAGGGTGATGGCGTCAATAATCTGCTCGCCGCGTTTAACCGGATTTTCCAGGGTGATCACGTTGTCGTTATTCATGGGTTTCTCTTTTTAATCAGGCTTCGGGTTAACCGGCCAGCGCACTGGCCGGGGTGAACATTACAGGCCGATATTGCGGCGGTGCTGCTCCAGCCGGTCGGTGCCGTTGACCTTCTCCACCATGTTGAGGGTGTCGATTTCAACCAGCTCTTTGCCGTCCATCGTTAATTTGAAATAGGTACAGACGACCGAAATTTTCGCTTCGGTGTCTTCGCCGGGTTTGTTCTCGCCGGTGTCGATCTCTTTCTGACGGCCACGCATCACCACTTCAACGGCGACCGTTTCGCCGGTGTCGTCGCGCTGGTAGGAACCGGCAAAGCGAACCGGCACGGCATCGACGCCGGTCGCACCGTACAGCTCCCAGATAACCGAATCCGGGAAGCCGCCCAGCGACCATTCCATCGACAGGGCATCATCATCGAGGCCGAGGTCAACCGGCGCGACACCGTTCATACCCGCCCCGCGATAATTTTCGAGCTTGCGTGTCAGCTTCGGCAGGGTGATCGACTTCGCGATACCCTGATAGCTGTAGCCATTCAGAAACACATTCATGTATTTCAGCTTGCGTGGCATTGCCATTTATCAGGCTCCTTAATTGCTGTTAACCGAGGAAACCAGCGTCGCCAGATATTTATCGGTGATGCGCTGGCGCAGGGTCAGATTTTCGAGTGGGGGAACCGGCGTATAGTCATAATCGATATACAGTTTTCCGGCTTTCAGGGTTTCGGCGTCGTTGGCGTCCTCGTCAAACCAGCAGGTCGCATCGACGATGTAGCCGTTACTTTTCAGCTCACGGAATTTCGCGTTAATGCCGTCCACGATGTCGCGGATAAGCGTCGCGGTGATCGGCTTATCGACCGCCCACATGTGCGCTTCGGCCATCGTGTCAGCGATAACCTGCGCCGTGCGGGTGTAGTTCTCAAACAGGAAAAGCGGGTCATCGGAACAGGTGCGGTTACCCCAGAAGCGAAAACCGTCCTTGCGAATCAGCGTCGTGACGCCCGCCTCGTTGAGAAGGTCGGCATCGGTGCCCGGCTCCTGCAAATCCCAGAACACCGAGGCGCTGATGCCGGTCACACCGTTGACGCCGACGTTAGACAGGGTTTTGTGCCAGCCAACAGACTGGTCGATGTAGGCGCGCAGACCGAGGGCGCGGGCGGTGGCGTATGCCGTGGCGGTCGCATTTTTCACGGTGTCCCAGGCGAGGAAGTCAGGCCAGATAACCATTAATTCACGCTGGCTGAAGTTGTCGCGGTATCTGATGGCATCCGGGAGGGTTTTACAGCCCCATGCGCTGACATAACCAAAGGCGCGCAGCTTCTGGCAAACGGGCGCAAGCGCGGTCGCCACTTCCAGCGTGTCGAAGCCCGGCACACCGAGGATGCGGGGTTTTACGCCGGTGACGGCTTCGGCAGTGAGCAGCGCTTTCAGGCCGGTGTATTTGCCGTTCTCGTCGGTGGTGCCGATGATGTTGGAAATGGTCTGCGCGAGCGCCTCTTCTTCATCGTCGCCGGTTCCCTCAGCCACGCGCACGACGACGGTCACCGGTTTTGACTGGTCGGCGATGGCCTGGAGGGATGCGGCCAGCGTGCCTTTTTTACCGGCTTTGGCGATGGCGCTTTGCACACTGGTGATCAGCACCGGCTCATTGAGGGGGAAAGTGGCCGCATCGGCATCGCTGGCGGTACAGACCATACCAACAATCGCCGTTGAAACCGTGGAAATGACGCGCGTGCCGTCGTTAATTTCGACAACCTGCACACCATGATGATAATCACTCATCCGTTTAACTCCGAGGGGTTGGGGTGAGTGTTATTTTCCAGGGTGCCGGGGAGTTGGGCTATTTATTGGGGTTGGCGGACGTGGGGTACAACAGCAAACAAAAAAAGCGGGCACATGCCCGCCGGTGGACAGCCCTGGTGATATTACCTGCTTGGCTACTCTGGCTTAACAGGCCAGCTTATGGCCGGGGCTGATGAAATATCGACGGCTTCCAGCAAATCCAGATAATCCAGCCACATACCGTACTGAGTCAGCTCATCACCTTTCAGCCGCCCGATTGCAGCTTTGCCCGGCCATTGCCTGCCATTCATATAATTATTTGCGTCAGCAATGTAAGCGGTCTTAAGCGCTGCGGCGCTGGCCACATTCCCGGCATGCTGCGCGTCAGTGTCAGTGACCCATTTCTCGCCGTCCCACTTGTCGTATTGCGTTGCGGGTGCCGCAGAGGTGAAACCGTCTTTCATCGCGCCGATATAATCAATGGTCGAAGCACTGCGGTCTGTAGTCGAATAGACTGTTTCGCCCCGGTGGTCTTCCTGCTGTGACCATTTCTGGCCGGTAAATACCAGCACACAGCCATCCCCCGCAACACCGGGGGCAATATCAGTTGAATGTGCCGGGAGGCCGACACCAACAGCCAGATATTCATCACCTGAACCGGTGAATTCACTGGTTTGTGCGGAAAAATTATAAACGGTGATGCTCCCTGCCACGGTAGCGATTTTGGTTTTATCCAGTACGGCTGAAGCCATTATGCAGCCCTCACGATGTAGTTAAATGCGATGTTTACGGGGCGGTTTTCCGGTGCAGTTGGTACAACACGCGATGCGTCAAATCCGGCGGGGCCGGTGTTACCAGACACGAAAGCAGAAGCCGGGAGAGATTTCTGACCGTTTGCAGATAAATAAAATGCACCAGACGGGTAGTCGATTGTGCCGTTATCCCCTGCGACTTTGAAACCGCCAGTTATATTGCGGATTGCGTCACCCTGCGCTGACAGAATGGCGCGGCCACTATCAACGCCGCGCCCGTCATCCCAGCCGCGAATAAATTCGCCGCGCAGGTCAGGCAGCACAAGACCGGGGTAAGCGAGAGCCAGCTTCGGATATTGGGCGGCGGTAAATGTCGCGCCGTTGCACTTAAGCCAGCCTGCTGGCGGTGTGGATGCAGGCCACGGGACTGGTGTGCCAACCGGCAGCGCTGAGCCATCGCCTAAACCAAGATATTCGAGGATCGCAGCAACGCTCTTCCCCGCCAGGTCGGTCAGCGTTTTATCAAGCGGCTGTTTTTTTGCCAGCTCCCCGGAAACCAGTGCGGCAATAGCAGCCTGAACAAACGCAGTATTCGCGAGTTGGGTGTCGTTTGAAGTCTGCGCCGCCGTCGGCGCTTTCGGTGTTCCGCTGAAAACCGGGCTGGCGATCGGGGCATATTGCGTATGCGGGTTGCTGGCCGCGATATGCTGTTTCAGCAGATTGTCGGCATACGCTTTCACCTCAATGACGGCATTATCAACATATTGCCGTGTCGCCAGTACGACCGACGGGTCGATTTTCAGCGTCACGGCGGCGGTTGAGGACACAATCAGCACCATGCGGATGGTCTGCGTGCGCCCGCTCCCCTCCTGCAACTGCGGCTTATAGGTCTCCGGGCAGTTGGCGACGGCAATCAGTACGCCGTTATCGTCATAAAGCCCGATTTCACGTATCCAGAAACCGCCCTCGTTTTCCGGGATAACCTGCTCGGCGATAATCTGGCTGGCGTTGTTCGCGTCAACGCTCAGCATGTTCAGCGGCGCAATACGTTTCTGGTTAACCAGTTTCGTTTGTGTGGCGTCCGGTGTTGGCAACGTGCCGTTGCCGTCCCCCACGGCCATTTGCGTGATGTTGAGCTTTGTCCCCAGCGCGGTGGCGTTTGCCAGCAGTGCCGCGCCCTGGCTGGTCAGAATGGCAAAAAATTTCGCGGTCATGCGATTACTCTCATGTTGTCGATAAAATGAATGGCCGAGGCCGGGAAGTATTCCCCGCCGCCGGTGATGTCTTCGGGCAGATACGGATAAACGACCAGGTCGTCACCGGCATAGCTTCCCGCCCCGACATAACACTCGCCCGGTGTGCTCAGGCTGATGGCGAGGCCGGTCAGATGGCGGCTGGCAGGTTTTGCATCGTCAATGAGCCTTTCCAGTTCCTGATACATCTCGTCGGTGATGCCGCCATCCAGCACCCCCACCACCAGGCGAAACGTGCCGGGCTCCTCGTTGAGCTCCCACCATTCACGCACCTCGATAAGAAAACCGAGCGGCTCCACCACACGGCGCAGGGCGCTGATGGTGCCCTTGTGCTGATGGACAAAAAACGAGGCCGCTATCACCCGGCGTCTGGTGGTTTCCGGCCAGTCAGCATCCCACCGGTCGACAGACAGCGCCCACGCCAGATAGGGCAACAGGTCAACCGGGCAGGTTTGCGGATTCCATAACGTGCGCAGCGGCACCGGGACGCGGATAATCTCCGCCGCTGCCTGCGCGGCGGCCACCTCCAGCGGCGACGAACCAACGGGTAACAGCCGGTCACTATTCATCGTTCCCCTCGGCGGTGATGCTGTATCCGGTGCAGAAAGAGGCCTGATGTTTGCCGAGCACGATGTCGCCCTGCGGGGCGCTCAGCTCCACGCGCTGGACACCCTCAACATGGAGCGCGGCATAAATCGCAGACTGACGAACATCACGACCAAGCCGGTGCTGCGCGGTGATATAGGCTTTGAGTTTCTCTTCGGCAGCGGCGCGGATGGGCTCCGCTTCGGGGCCAGGGTAAAAATACAGTGTGGCGGCCACCTCATACGGCACAATTTCAGCCGCCTGCACCGTCACACGGTCGCCCACCGGGCGCACGTCCTCAGCGTTCAGTGCCTTTTCCACCACGGCCAGCAGGTCATCGCCCGCCGTGCCGTCACCCTCGCGGGCAAGCACGGTAATGGTCACACAGGCCGGTGTCGGGCTCTCGACAGAAATATCGGCGACACGTCCGTCGGCGCTGCGTCCGTGGTATTCATAGGCACCGACCGGACCGGCCACGCTCAGCCCCTCAAACGCCTGTTGCGCGCGCATGCGTAAATCGGCATCGGACTCCATCACCGCCGCCACCGGCGGGATGGAGGTATCATCCGCCGGGGTGATGGTCAGCCGTGCGGTGTTGTTATTCGCGGCAATAACATCGAGGTCAGTCCCGGCGGCGCTTGCCAGTGTCACCGCACGGGCAGCTTCATTTACCCGCTGGCGCCACAGCACTTCGCGGTAAGCATTCTCCTCAAGGAATTTGGTCAGCGGCTCGGACTCCAGTGCCAGCGTGCGGGCAACGGCGTCCTGCTCATCAGCAGGGAACAGCGAAACCAGCGTCGCCTTGCGCTCAGCGAGAATGCTCTCGTAATCGAGTTCCTCAACCACATCCGGGGCGGGGAGCTCGCTCAGATCAACAATCGGCATGGGTTCAACTCACAGGAAGGGTTAATGAAAGGGTTTCCCCGGTGCTGACGAGCTGGCCGGTCACATTGACGGTCATCCGGCCTTCGGTCTGTTCGGTCGTGATTTCACTCAGCGTGATGCGCGGCTCCCACTTCAGCAGCGCCATATAACAGGCCACGCGGATTTGCAGCGTGAGCGCCGGTGTCTGCGGCTGGTCAATCAGGGTTGACAGCAGCGAGCCATATTCCCGGCGCATGACGCGGGAGCCGACCGGCGTGCGCAGGATGTCGCCCATGCTCTGGCTGACGTGCTGTGAATCGGTAAGCGTGCGGCCATTTACACGGCTCATGCCGTTATAGTTCACTGTCACAGGGGTGCTCCTGTTGTGCCACCGCTGTCGCCGGGGTGCTGATGGGTGTGAAGCACTTTGCCGTTGGACGACAATGCGCCGCCGTTGTGCGCGATATTCCCGCTCATGGTGCCGCCCTTCTGCACCTCCAGCGTGCCGGTGATGAGCTTATTCGTGCAGACCACTTCCGGCGTATCGAGTGTGATGCGCGAAGACGCTTTGACCAGCACCACCGGCACGGTGGCGGTGAGGGATTCCGATGCGGTAACGTCGGCGGTTTTGATGCCGCTGACGGTCAGCGCGCTGGTCGCCGGTTCGTATTCGATGACCGCGCCATCCGGGAAAGCAATATGCAGGGCGTCAGCCGAGGCCGACGGCGCAGGATTGTCATCAGAAAAAATACCGGGCAGCACAAACGCAGTATCGAGCTCGCCACCCACGGCCAGAATTAACACCTGCTCGCCGACGGAGGGAGCCCACCATGTGCGCGAACGCCCGGCGCGCCGGGTCAGCCACTGGAGCCAGTCGGTAATATTGCCGCCGGTCTGCACGCGGCAGCGCCCGGCATCGAGATCGGTTTCGACAATGACACCGGTGCGAATCATGTTGCGCAGCGTGCGCGCGAGATCATTTAAATTTGCGAGTGTATTCATAAGGAAATGATGCCGCCGGGTTTATCCGGCGGCAATGTGGGGCGGTTATGTCAGAACTGGCACAGCTATAAATCGGTGAGATGGTCGATGACAAGACTTTCAATAAACTGCGTATCGTCAGAAGAAAAACCCAGTAACTGACGCGCCGCATAATGTACGGGCTCCCGGTTGCGCGCTGGCCGGTCTTTGAGTCCGAACTGGTGAACCCGCGCGATGCGCTGCACTTTGCCGGTAAATTCAACCACGGCCGCGCTGTCATCGCTGCTGGCTTTCATATAGCGGTTGGTGCGCAGCTTCGCGAACATTTCCCGCTTAATCCGGCCTTTCTTCGCGCGCAGCGGCTGCGGTTTTCGCTTTGCATACGGCGAGCCGTCCGGGGCTTTTTGAGCCTTAATTCGCTGTTGCTGACGCTGGCGCAGCTTCTTCGCAATTTCTATGGTCAGGCGGCGACGGCCAGCAGGTGACAGCGCCGCCAGCAGCCCGGCAAGCTCATCCTCAAAGGGTTTAAATTCATTCATGCCATTTGCTCACCAGTTCACCATTGATATACATCTCTGTCGGTGGCGTGACCGGCTCCGGCGGGGGTGGTTCCGGGATGCGCCGGACGTGAAGCGCTGAGCCGACCTCGTTAACCAGCGTCCGCTCGGTCAGGGCAAGACTGATGCTGATATCAAAACTGCTGTCATTGTTCAGATCGGCCTCGAAGGTGAAGCCTTTATCCTGGCCTGTAGCGGTTTCCATAATATCGGGCTGGTTCTCACGCAGCCACGCCAGCACCGGCACAAGCAACAAATCCGCATCGTCGGTAAAGTCCGTCACAACCACATTGAGCGTGTAACGCTTTTCGAATGACAGCGAGGCGGCGAGCGTGGCGACAAGGTTGCCGCTGTCCACAAACAGCCGCAGCATTTCAGGGTTGGTTTTCAGCACCGGCACAGCATCAGCCAGAGCTTTTCTCAGGCTTTCGGGTTTCAGCATCTAAATCATCCTGGCAGTGTTTGACGGTTTCCACCTGGAGCGCACAGCTTTCTAACGCGCGCTCAAGGTTGCGAATATCGGCGCTTAAATCACCGTTCGTGTGCGGATCGCTGCCCGGCATCGGGCAAAGGCTGACTTTCGGGCAACCGTTGTAAACAGTCACCGGCACTGGCGCAGGCGGCGCGCTTGTGCAACCGGCGCACAGCATCAGGCAGATCAGCGCTGTACCAGCGGCGAAAGGCTTCGTTTTCATTGAGTAACCTCGTTATGGTTTGTTCCCGCCGGGCTTCCCGCTCACCGGCGGCGTTCAGCTTCTGACGCAAATCCACCTGCGCCCGTTCGTTTTTATCCGCCTGGTCGCGGGCAACAATGAGCTGGTTTTTCAGCATGCCGATCGTCAGCTTTTGCTCGCCTGCGACGCGGTTCGCCTTTTCCAGCGACCGGGTAAGATTGCCGTTTTCATGGCGCAGCCACAGCAGCCCGGCCAGCGCCAGCGCACCGGCAAGCAGCATCACAATGAGTCTGGACACAAACCCGCCTCCTCAATGCGCTGACGGTAAGAGGAACGCACACCCCGTAATATCAGCACGCAAATTACATAAATCAGCGCCGTAAACACCCAGCCAGCCGCAACCAGACAGGAAAACGCGCCTGCAATAATTACCAGCGACCAGCAATGTCGCAGTGGTGAATGCTTTCGGCAAAAGACAGAGCGGAAAATTTTCATTTTCTCATCGCTCAGGGGGATCGCCTTTTTCCGTCCCTGTAACCAGTCGTCATACACGGCAGCACCGGCGAGGCTGACAGCGATACAGAGCAGACAATAAAAAATTGCCCACACCGCGACAAAATTAACGGCCACACTTTGCGGGCAGGTCAGTCCCCTGAGCACCAGAAGCGACAGCAGGACATCGAAAATCAGTGAAATCAGATTCTTTTTCATTGTGTTACCCCTTTCATGCAATATGCCAGCTCCCGCGCGCGACGGTTCTCCAGCCCTTTATTTTTGATTCCGTTGATGTAGACCCAGCGAGGCAGTTGATCACAGGCCTGTTGCCACTTTTTCTGGTTCAGGAAATAGACCAGCGTCGATTGACAGGCCGCGCCGGTGCCGACGTTAAACGCAAAGCTGACCACCGCATCGTAAACGGCGGGCGGCATCGCAACCGGCGCGCAGACCGCAAGACGACGCTCAACCGTCAGCACGTCGGAAACCAGATTTTGCGCCGCTTCCCGTTCGGTGATGTCGCGTTTCGGCGCAACCCCGGCAGTGTGGCCGATGCCTGATGTCCATATCCCCGCGCTGCACTGGTAGGGGCGCAGGCGGCACCCTTCGAGGTCGGCAATCAGCGCCAGCCCCTGTTGCGAGGTATGGAGTAAACGAAAATCAGGCACCAGTGCCGCCAGCGCCAGCACGGCGGCCACACTGCAACGCTTAACGATTGATGACATTGCTCATTGCCTCCCCGGAAAGACGGCTCTGTTCAAGCTGGAGCGCCAGCAGGGCGTAGCTTTTGCGCCGGTAATACCAGTTAACGCCAACCGTCAGCACCACGCCCAGCGCACCAAAATACGCGGCAAAATCCTGCGGCGTCATCGCCCCGAAAAAGGTCAGCGCGACGCTAATCCAGTAGGCCAGCGACGAGGTGATTTTCTCCATGCTCAGTCCCATAAATTCACCGTTTCGGCAGCCGGTGCGGTGTCAGTGTCCGGCAGCTCAATACCAGTGCCATACGGCAGCACCGCGCCGAGCTCTGCCAGCCCCGGATTTGCGGCGAGCACCGTTTCGACCACACCCTCAGTGCGCCCGTAATAGCGGCTGCAAATGACGTCGAGCGTGTCGCCCTGGTGCGCATAAACCTTCATCAGATTTGCCCCACGATGCAGCGCGGTTTGTCCTGAATACGGGCGACCGACCAGCGCATGTCCCGCCACAGGTCATCGACCGTGGTGTCGATGCTGTCCGCTTTTTTGTCGCCTTTCGCGCTGGCATCCACACCGCGATAGCGCTCATAAAGTGTGGCGGCCGTCATCGCACACACCGCGCTCAGATAGTGAAAAATGCGCATGCTCTCGCCGTCGATATCATCTGCCGGCACATCTGCCAGCCGTGCAAAACCGGCTTTCATCTGGCTTGCCCGCCAGTCAAAAAGCTCGGCGTTGGTTTCGGCTATCCCTGCTTTGATGGCATGGCGCAGCCGTGCCGGGGCGATGGTCTGCTCAAGGCGCATCAGCTCGCGCACGCGCTTCGGCTCGATATCGGGAAAGAAAAAGGTGTTTTTAATCACCGGCTCGTTACTGACAGGCGGCGGGATGACCACCATGCCGCGCTCCGGCTGTTCGTTATTTTTTTCAATAATCAGTGTCGTCATGACTGCCTCTGAAAAGGGTGGGCGGTGGACGCCGGTCGCAGATAAGGTGAAACACCCTCATTGACCGGCGTGCCGCCCTGGCGCGGGGCGCATTCGGTTAACCGGCGACTTTGCGGGGGCGGCCCCGCCCGCGTTTCGCCGGTGTGGCTGTTTTTTTCTGTTGTGCGGCTTTCGCGGGCGCTTTCGGCGCGGGCTTTGCGGCAACAGGCTTCGGGTTCAGTTCGCGGGTAAGGCGCTCGATGTCCTTGCGTACCCCCGCGTTACGGTCGAGCTGGTTCGCACGTTGCAGATGGGTCATGGCGTCAGCAGGCTGACCGGCATCGCGCAGCGTCAGACCGGCGACCTTGTGCAGCCGGGCGCGTACCTCATCGGGCATGTCGGCGGTGCTGGTCAGGGCGAGGGTCTCCAGAATGCCCGCCATATCGACCGGCTCACCGGCATCACGGGCGCGTAGCACCGCAAGGGCGACCTCTTCGGCCAGCATGTAAGGCGCGGTACGGGTGTGAGGCTCCGGCATCGCCAGGTTGTGGCGCAGCGCGTAGCGGGCAATCTCCAGCGCGCCGGGAATATCGCCCGCATCGAGACGCCACAGCATTACGGTCATCAGGATGTCATCCTGCGCGCCGGTGCCGTTTTCCAGTGCACCCGCCACCCACGGCAGGTACAGCGGCAGCAGCTCGCGCTTTTTCTCTGCCTTGCGCTCTTTTGAGTGGATGCCTTTTAGCGTCCGGCGGTCTGCGGCCAGCTTAACGAGCATCTGCTCATAAGCGGTGGCATGGCGCAGCGGGGCGTTATCCCGCTGCGCGGCCATCATGGCCGAGACCCGCATCGCGTGACGCTGTGCGGGGCTCGCCATCGGTTACGCTCCCTCGTCGGTGCTGGCCGGGGCGGTAGTGGAACCCGCCAGCATTTCTTTCATGGCTCCGGTCAGTTCAGTCGCGAACACTTTCGCGATAGCCAATTCCGGTGTGTCGCTCTCGTCCTGCTCAAGGATCTCGATGTTTTCAATCAGGCACCCGGCTTCGTAGTCTTCAATCACAAAATCGACTTTCACCTGCTCGTAGTTTTCCACCTGGTCGAGCTTCGGATTCTCGATGATGTGGCGGCGGTGGCCGTCCTCGTAGAGATAAATCGAGATGTTATCGAGCGTGGTGATGAAAATGCTGCTGGCCGGGAAAAACGGCGCGCGCACCGCCTGCAACTGGCCGATGGTTTTCTGGCTGATAATCAGCTCACCGGCGAGCTGTTCACTGTTCGCCTGGAATTTGTTGATCATCGGGAAATATTTGTCGGTCAGAATGCGGCGACCGCAAATCACCACCATTTCCGGGTTTTCGCGGTGAACCTCTTCAATCAGGGATTCATGCGCATCCATGACCAGCGCGTCGAGGTTTTTATAAACGCCGTTTTTACCGATGGTGATTTTCTCCGAAATCACGGTGCCGTCTTCGTCGACAACCTTACTCATGACGCGCTCCGGCGCGTCGTTGCGGTATTTCTGCAACCAGCCGACAGCGACATCCTGCAACAGGGGATTTGCCTTGCGGTCAGAGGTGGCCGCACGGCTCACGCCGTTAAAGCCAATGGTGATGTAGTCCAGCGCCTGGCGCTTGATGATCGCGTTACGGATACGAATCTGAAAATCCTGAAAACGCGCCCACAAATCGAGTTTGTTATAGCTCAGGTGATAATCGAAGTTCACCGGGTGGCAGAAATAGCGGTACGCGTCCAGCTTCGAAAAATCAGCGGTTTTACGCTCTACGCCGTTGGCCGTATCGGCGGTGCTGGCAATCGTGCCGTTGACGTCAATGCCGACTTTTTCCTCGGTCAGCTCGCGCACCACGACCATATTAATCTGTTGCAGGAAGGAGGAAGACTGCTGGACTTTGTCGAACAGCGTCTGAGTGACCGACGGCTCAACGCTGAATTTCTTGCTCAGGTCTTCCACGCCGACGCCGTTCAGCTCCGCAAGGCGGCTCAGCCAGGCATTAAATTTAAAGCGGGTTTCTTTACGCATTGTGTCTGTGTTCCTGTTCTGAAAAAGGGCTGATTAGCAGTCGGTCAGGGTTGCGCCTGCACCATCGCCGCCGGTACTCAGTTTCCGGCGCGGCTGCGTCTCGCTGGGGGTTTTGTCCAGGGTGGCGGTGATCGCGCTGAATTGCTCAGTCGTGGACAGGGTCTGCGCTTCAAGCCCCTGCTTAACTTCCGCAAGCTGGCTTTCGAGCGCGCTGAAACGGGTATCAATGCCGTCGCCATTGCTCTGGACACGTTCAGCAATCGCCGTCACGGCTTCATGCACATCGTTAAAACGTGCATCGGTGCTGGTCTGCTGGCGGCTGAAAATGGCCTTAACCGAGTCAGTCAGCCGGTTAAGCAGGGTGTCGGGCTCCTCTTCAAACTCA
This sequence comes from Kosakonia sp. MUSA4, assembly GCF_013085925.1. Classification (NCBI taxonomy): domain Bacteria; kingdom Pseudomonadati; phylum Pseudomonadota; class Gammaproteobacteria; order Enterobacterales; family Enterobacteriaceae; genus Kosakonia; species Kosakonia sp. MUSA4. Next base: position 5,535,676 of record NZ_CP025697.1, on the reverse strand, counting down.
ATTTCCGCCAGCGTAGCCGCCGAGAAGAAATTCTCAGGGCTGGCTTTGCGGGAGCTCAGCGGGTTGTGTTTTGCGGTGCGGCAGAATTCCAGATATTCGGTGCCGAGGCTTGCCGGGTCATCGGTCACGGCCAGGCCGGTGAGGTAGCACTTGCCGCTGTTGCCGAAATTCGGCTGGATCTCCATCGAGGTGTAAACCTTCTGAAGCGCCTTGTTCATGGCGACCAGTTCATCAGTCGGGGTGATTTTCGCGAACAGCGCCAGCTTGCCCTTCAGCGCAGAATCGTCTTCGATTTTCTCCGCTTTCAGCTCCACCACATCGCCATAGCGTTTGAAGGTGCTGTCCGGCATAAGTCCCTTGATGTGCTCAAGGTTGATACGGCAGCCATAGACACGCGGATCAAACGTGTCGGCCATTTCCTGAATTTCCGTCGCGCCAATAACGCGACCGTCGCAGGTGTCACCCTCGACGCCGATGCGAAACCATTTTGAAACTACTTTTTTTGCCATCGTCAGGAGTCCTGATTGTCTGTGAAGGATTCACGGTTTTGTCAGGGGGTAGTTTCCCGGCTCGTCCGTTGCTTCGCCATCAGTCACGGATGGCTTGCCCCCGACACATCAGTACCTTAGCGAATCGCTGACCGCGCTTAAGTAGCCTTGCCCTGTATTCATCACGGCGAGGCATTCATGACCATCACCACCGACACGACACTTTTAAATGACCCGCGACGACAGGCGGCACTGTTGTACTGGCAGGGGTTTTCCGTGCCGCAAATCGCGGAAATGTTGCAGACCAAACGCCCCACAGTTCAGAGCTGGAAACAGCGCGACGGCTGGGAGGACACCGCCCCGTTAGACCGGGTGGGGAACACGTTAGAAGCGCGGTTAATCCAGATTTACTCCAGGCCGGAGCTGACCGCGCACGACTTCAAGGTCGCTGACTTTCTGGCGCGCCAGATGGAGCGCTTTGCGCGTATTAACCGCTACGGGCAGACCGGCAACGAGGCCGATCTCAATCCGAACGTGGCGAACCGCAACAAAGGGGATCGCAAAAAGCCGAAAAAGAATTTTTTCAGCGAGGAGGCCATCGAAAAACTGGAGGAAATTTTCTTTGACCAGTCCTTCGCCTATCAGCTTGGCTGGCACAAGGCCGGGCTTGAGCACCGCATCAGGCACATTCTCAAATCCCGCCAGATTGGCGCGACGTTTTATTTCGCCCGCGAGGCGCTGTTACGCGCCCTGAAAACCGGCCATAACCAGATATTTTTATCCGCCTCAAAAACGCAGGCGTATGTGTTCCGCAAATACATCATTGCGTTTGCCCGGCTGGTTGATGTTGACCTTACCGGCGACCCGATTGTCATCGGCAACAACGGCGCGGAATTGCTGTTTCTCGGCACCAACTCCAACACCGCGCAGAGCCACAACGGCGACCTGTATGTCGATGAGATTTTCTGGATCCCCAACTTCCAGCGACTGCGCAAAGTGGCGTCGGGCATGGCCTCACAAAAACACCTGCGCACGACCTATTTTTCGACGCCGTCCTCGCTCGGTCATGGCGCTTATCCGTTCTGGTCAGGCGAACTGTTTAACCGGGGGCGCGCCAGCGCCAGCGAGCGGGTTGATATTGATATCAGCCATGCAGCATTAGCGCGCGGCGTGGCCTGCGCAGACGGGCAGTGGCGGCAGATTGTCACCATTGAGGACGCGCTCGCCGGGGGCTGTACCCTGTTTGACCTCGACGCACTGCGCCGGGAGAACAGCGCAGACGACTTCCGCAACCTGTTTATGTGCGAGTTCGTTGATGATAAGGCGTCGGTGTTCCCGTTCGAGGAACTACAGCGCTGCATGGTTGACAGCATGGAGGAGTGGGAAGATTACGCGCCCTTTGCCGACCGGCCATTTGGTCAGCGCGTGGTGTGGATTGGTTACGACCCGTCACACCGTGGCGACAGTGCCGGTTGCGTGGTTATCGCGCCGCCGCTGGTTGCCGGGGGTAAATTCCGCATTCTGGAGCGCCACCAGTGGAAGGGAATGGATTTTGCCACACAGGCCGAATCCATTCGCGCGCTCACGCAAAAATACAACGTCGAATACATCGGGATTGATGCGACCGGGCTCGGTCAGGGCGTCTTCCAGCTTGTGCGCTCCTTCTACCCGGCAGCGCGCGATATTCGCTACACCCCGGAAATGAAAACCGCAATGGTGCTGAAAGCGAAAGATACCATCACGCGCGGTTGCCTCGAATACGACGTCAGCGCAACCGACATCACGCAGTCGTTTATGTCCATCCGCAAAACCATGACCAGCAGCGGGCGCAGCGCCACCTATGAGGCCAGCCGCACCGAAGAAGCCAGTCACGCCGATCTCGCCTGGGCGACCATGCACGTACTGATTAACGAACCGCTGACCGCCGCGAGCGGCCAGTCCTCATCCTCAATTCTGGAGTTTTATTAATGGCAAAACGCAACAGGCGTCAGCACACCCAACCGCGCCAGCATACCGCCGCACCCGCGCAAAGTATGGAGGCGTTTACCTTCGGCGAACCGGTGCCGGTGCTGGATAAACGCGATATCCTGGATTACGTTGAGTGTATCGATAACGGCCAGTGGTACGAGCCGCCGGTCAGCTTTTCCGGGCTGGCGAAAAGCATGCGCGCTGCCGTTCACCACAGCTCGCCGATCTACGTCAAACGTAATATTCTGGTGTCAACCTACATCCCGCATCCGCTGTTATCCCGGCAGGATTTTACCCGCTTCGCGCTTGATTACATGGTGTTTGGCAATGCGTTTATTGAGCAGAGCCGGAGCGTGACAGGCAGGCCGCTAAAATATGAAACCTCACCGGCCAAATACACCCGGCGCGGCGTGGAGCAGGATACCTACTGGTATATTCAGAATTACACGAAGCCACATCAGTTTGCGCCCGGCTCGGTGTTCCACCTGCTGGAGCCCGATATTAACCAGGAGCTTTACGGGATGCCGGAATATCTGAGCGCGCTTAACTCGGCCTGGCTGAATGAATCGGCGACGCTGTTTCGCCGCAAGTATTACCAGAACGGCGCGCATGCGGGTTACATCATGTATGTAACCGACGCGGCGCAGAGTAGCACCGATGTTGAGGCGCTGCGCAAAGCGATGCGTGATTCGAAAGGGCTCGGCAATTTTAAAAATCTGTTTTTCTACGCGCCGAACGGAAAAGCCGACGGGATTAAAATCGTACCGCTGAGTGAAGTCGCCACCAAAGACGATTTTTTCAACATCAAGAAAGTCAGTGCCAACGACCTGCTGGACGCGCACCGCATCCCGTTCCAGTTGATGGGCGGCAAACCGGAAAATGCGGGCTCGATCGGCGACGTTGAGAAGGTGGCAAAAGTGTTTGTGCGTAACGAACTGATGCCGCTGCAAGCCCGCTTTCTTGAGCTCAATGAATGGGCGGGAGAGGAGATCATCCGGTTCCAGAAATACAGCCTCGACACCGACGACGCGTAACCCACCGCAGCCGCCGCAGGGCGGCTTTTTCATGCCCCTCGCCAGAGCCCGCCAGAGCTCCCACACGACGCGCTGCCGTCTCGCTTCCTCGTCACACGCCCTCGCGCCCTGCGCGCGGCTGGGGCGCGCTCAGGCGCGGGAAAATAAATAAATTACCGGCCTCAGCGCGCAGTGCTTTCCCCGCCTCGCCTGCCCGCTTTGTGGGTCGGTTTTAATGCAGTTGCAACAGGTCATCGGATCCTTGCCAGAACTGGCCTTGATCCTCATTCAACAAAAGATAAAACAAATGCGAAATGACGCACCTGATGCATGCGCCGCAGAATTTCGCGGTAAGGCATGTTGATTAGCTTCTGTCGCGCGTTAAATGCCGGTAGATTTTTTTCGTTAAAAAAATGGCGAGCACACCCAGCAAAATAGAAGCTAAGCCCAGAAAAATCAGTAATGAAAGGAGATGACTGAACAGCCCTCCGAAGCTTGTGAAATCACTCAGCCGGGCAAACTGTTCCGGTGTCAGTACGCGAATCACGATTTCAGGAATAGTTAGAAAGAAAACAATCACCACCAGAACATAAATGGTCGCCTTACCGCTTTTTTTCATTATCTTCCTTGCCCCTTCTGACGATGATGATCAATTATTGACTCGTTAATGTTATATCAAGGGAAATTAAAATGGCAGAAAGCTACTTAAAAATGAAGGCTCAGTCTGACAGACAGATGGCCTTAGCGTTAACAAAAGCATTACGAGAAATACAAGCAACCAATATGAGCACTATTGAAAGTTTGAAACTCGGCACGCAGCGTTTGATCAACTATGGTTCGTGCTTAATACCAGATGATTACTACCGCAACACCTGTCGTGAGTTAATGAATGAAGACCGACGGCTCGTATTGGCTCTTGCTGAAATCTATAACCGAAATGATGTTGCTCTCGATATGGTTGAGATCTATTTTCGGAAAACTCTTAAAAAACTTGGTGCACAAAAGAGTACAAATCTTGCAGAATTCCTCAAAAAAGAATTAGGGGACAAGGCTTATGAATACGCAGAAAAATCCAGTAAATTAGCGCTATCCTTGACTATCGCAAAGTTGGTAATCAGTAGTGGTGACTTTCAGGAATCCCATATTAAAATGGTGAATTCATTGTCATCGATGTATGTTAACGGTGCCATAATATATTCAAAAGCACAAATAGCGGCAATGGCAGCTAACAAACTCAAATTTCAGGACGCAACATATTATCAGGATCTGTACAAAGAAAACCTTGAGATGCTTTACTTTCTTATTGAACCGCAAATGACAAAGATAATTTATCAAGTAGAATCAGGCGGCAACAATGAAGAAATAATCGGTGATGCTTTGTATGAGCTATTAAAAAGATGAAGCGAGCAATTTTATGGTTTCTACAATCATATATTTATTATATCCCTTTGATAGCTATCGTGGCGGGGGCTTATATATTCGCTCGTTTCATACCTGACTATTTCGGCATCCTTACCTTTATATGGATTATTATCGTTACATATTTCTATGTGAAATATAATAGATGGTACTGATAGCCATGTGAAAGAACTATCGTCTATTTATTGTTTCTGGCGTTAAAACAGCGACAAGTTGGGATCGTCCGCGGCCGTTAAAAATTCTGTATTCCTAACCTCAGCGGCCTTTTTAACTACCAAAAAACCATTCCTTCATTCATCGACACAGGGCGCTCACTGCCGAAGAAAAATGCATCCTTATAAGGTTGTCCGAGCAAGTAACCATCGACGTATTCTTTGAGTCCCTGGAAAACACCCAGCCATTTTCCGCTCCCCCACCTCTCCAGCCCGCGTTAAGGGGCGGTTTAAATACAGTTGTAACACTATTCAGGATCCGCATTAGCTCTGGTGGAGATCATAAGAAAAATGAATATAACTCTCATTCAAAACAATGCACCTGATTCATGCACGATGCAAAATTGACAAAACTACAGGATAATCAAATACAAGCTAAATAATCAACACTATTATAGTGAATTGCGTCACATCATTTTTATACCTCATATTCACCTTGAATATATCGTATGTGAGGAGTAGATCTCTTCTGGTAGAGTGAAATCATAATAGTTCAACCATTTAAATTTACACATAGCATATATTGATAAGATGAGGAGTGAAAATGGAACTTAAACTAAAAAACGTTACCAGCTATTCAAAGGATAGTTTCACAAATATCAATCTCACTAAAAAAATAAATATATTTTATGGCCATAATGGGTGTGGAAAGTCCACAATTTCAAACTATTTTTATAATACAACCCATGCTGACTACATCGAGTGCCAGTGCTCATTAATCGAAAACTACAGACCTTTAGTCTACAATTCAAAATTTATAGAAGATAACTTCTACAATACAACACAGCAAAAAGGGGTATTTACTCTAAGCAAAGAAAACGCTGATATAGAAAAACAACTACTTGAAAAAGAGGAGTTAAAGACAAGTTTAACAAGCCAATACAAAGAAAAAAAACTTGAACAAACCAAGCTAATCGCGGAAAAAGAAAAAGAGGACGATAGGTACATAGATTTGGTTTGGACAAAAACTGACTTTGTAAGATCGTCTAATTTAAAAATACTGATGAGAGGATCAATAGGAAGCAAGAAAGATTTTTTTAGCCAAGTAAAAAAAACAAATCGAGTCACGGAAATTAATCTGAGCACACTCATAAACGAATACAATAATTTACTAAAGCATAAAAACAATGAAATTCCATCCCTACCACCTTTTTCTAATTATATAATTTCAGTTGAAGATCAAGAGCTATTATCCACTCAAATCATAGATAAAAGTAATAGTTACCTTTCAGAAACAATCAAGAAACTTCAGAATCTTGATTGGGTAAAGAAAGGGAAAGATTATTACCTAAGCGGTGACTCCTGCCCATTTTGCCAACAAAACACCATAACTAATGAATTCCTGGCGGCTATAGAGTCTATTTTTGATAAAAGTTATTCAGACAAAGTCAATCAAATACATCTAATTAAGTCGGCTTATGAAACGGGTACAAAAGCTCATTTTCAAAAAATACATCAGGCTATTCTGGCTTGCGAATTAATCAGCGACAATGAAAAAGAAAAGAGTATATCTTACTTAACAATACTGGAGGCAATCGCAGATAAAAACCTGGAATTAATTTCCGAAAAAATCACAAACCCATCCACAACAATAAAATTAAACCACGACAATGAAATAGAAAATAAAATAGCATCAACATTAATAGAATACAATAAATCTATTAATGATATAAACCTTAAAGTCAAAAAATTTAAGGAAAGCGAGAACGCTATAAAAAGACAAATATGGGGGGCAATAAGAGACCTTTGCCATCCTGAATTTGAGTCACTTTCAAAATACGAAGAAAGTTACGAAGATAGTTTTGAAAAACTACAATCTCAAATGAAAGAAATAGCAAAAAAAGGTCAAGAAAACAATCAAGAAATAGCAAAACTACGTTCTCAAATATCTAATATCGATTCAACCATAGACTCTATAAACTTGCGACTAAAAAGCCTAGGCATTTATGGATTTAGCATAAAAAAACACTCAGGCAGCGAAGACAAATATATAATCTCCAGATCTGAAAACACTGAACAAGAAAATGTATATAGATCTCTCAGCGAAGGGGAGAAGACCTTAATTACTTTCCTGTATTTTTTAGAATACTGCAAAGGCAGAACTGATAAAAATGATAATGATGCACGCGACGCATTAATCGTAATAGATGATCCAATATCAAGCCTATCACAAAATTATGTTTATGACATTGCTTCAATAATACACCATGAACTTATTAAAAATGATTCAACCAAAAAAATAATAATACTTACACACAACCTTTATTTCTTTCATGAACTTATAAAGTTAGCACCAAAAAGCAAAGATGATAAGTTATTTAAACGAGACTATTACCTCGGAAGAATAACAAAAAATAACTTTAGCTTAATTACAGAAATAGATAAAAATAGTGTACAAAATGAATATCAGTCACTATGGCAAATATTAAAAGACGCAAGAGATGGGAAAGTAAACAAAATTATAATACCTAATATAATGAGAAATATCTTAGAATATTATTTTGCTTTTGTTCACAGAACAGATTCATTGCAATCAGAATTGTTAAAACTTGCTAATGATGATAATAACAATGATTTTAGAGCCTTTTATAGATACATTAACCGAGGCTCTCATTCAGATGCCGTTAACATTACCGACATGGGAGATATTGCTCCAGAAAAATATATGGAGCAGTTACGCAAAATATTCTCTATGACAGGTGATCAAAAACACTATATAAAAATGATGGACGAGGAAGAGGAAGAAGAAGGTTTAGGAGGTGTTACCGCTTAGGCCGCATATCATCGATTCGGGTAGGAACGACGGTGCTTACGCACCGTCTCCCAGCGCCCGAAGCGGTAGCGGTTGTACTGACGTACATTCACTAGCTTTAACATGAGGTTATCTCCATGCCAGCACTATTGTTGCCAATAGCAGCCTTTACACCCTTTGTATAAAGCTAATACTAAGAGTAATGCGATGTAGATATCCCAAGCGGTAACATGGTTATTCTATGGCAGCAGTTTCCAAAGATCAAAGCCCTTATAACCCCCCAGGCCAGTTAGTAATAACTGGATATTTGAATTTGCGCCCATCAAATATCACAGTTGCACCACGCGCTAAGGTCTCAAGCTCCCATCGCTTCGGCGTTATGCCTTGCTGCGCAAGGTCAAAACGGATGCGAGGCATTTGGTCACGCTCGGATTTTGTCAGCCGTCCTGATGGGGCGACGTCATGCGGCTTTAATGACTCACCGCTTCTTTGCTGTCGATTTGGTCGTGATGCGCAGTGTTTTAGTGCGCCCCTGAGCGCCGTCACGACCTCAACGTCATTCCAACCGATAACCCCGCTATCAACCAGATTTAACACCGCTGCGGCATGCTCAGACGGTGTGGGGGTCATAACCGGAACGTCACCGCCGGTGAGCTTTCCACAGTTATTGACAGGACTCCGAGGCGCGGCGATGCCACTTTTTAAAGTCAAAGGCTCAACGGCCAAAAGCTTTGGAACAATGCGCCATTCCGATGATCGGGTGACGTGGACATGACGCGCACCGATATGTGGCGCGTAAATTCCTACCACCCGCTCAATATCTTCCTCGTATGCGTTAACCTCATCAGTCACGTTGCGGGCTACGCGCACAGTCTGACTATCTCGCGGGATATTTGCCCCACCCTGTGCGGCGATATATAAATCAAAATCACCACTATCCGCAGCGGCGCGAACCGCTTCGACACGCTCATCAAATTCATCAGCAACGCTAACGCCACGAGGTAATTTTCTCAGCTCGCGATACGCGCCCATTGTCGGCAGGCCAATAGGTTTAAATTGAGGAATACGCCATGTAGACGCCCAGGCTGTCACAGCGGCAGCCGTGTCTTTTAACGGCTTACCGGTATCATGATCGAGCTCGCCATCAAGCGCATAGCCATCGATATTTTTAGCAATGTATTTCGCGATGTAGCCCGCTGCGCCGCCTTTGTTCAGGTGTTTAGCCTGAAAGCGATTACGCTCTGCCCCGCGTTCGTCACCATCCTCTTTGAGGGCATAACGACGCATAATTTCAGTAATTTCTTTGCGTTGTTCTTGTTTGCAAAACAGCATCATATGCCAGTGCGGCGTTCCATCGTGATGCGGCTCGACGACGCGCATACCGTAAACCTGCAAATCGTTATCTTTGAAAGCGGTACGCATCAGGCTCCATATACGGCATAGGTAGCGCTGCCCATCTTTCGGGGTAAAAGCCTCGTCATTCCAGCCGTGATTAAGCTGCACAGTTTTATCTTTACCCTTGCCGACCTGACGCGTCGGATGATATTTCGATGGCGTGGTCAATGTAATAAACATCCCGACATCACCTTCGCCAGCGGCGTAACGCTCAATTCCGGCAATAGTATTCATCAGCTCCATGCGTCGTATCTCAGGGTTAGAAATACTCCCCATGACTTTGCTAATGAGATCGATACGCTCGCCCGTCACCTTATTTTCCAGATCACAGGATTTGAGGTATTCAAGGTTAGCCAGGCGGCGTGTATGTACATCGCGGATTGCGTTTTTGCTGGCATACGGCGAACGGTCTTTATTAACCTCACCGGCAGCAATTAAAAGAGCTTCATGCCAGCGCATACGTTGCGCTTTGAGTTGGTTAATCCACCATTCATCATTAATCAGCCGAGACACAGCGGAAAAAGCCTGGCGGATTGTAATCTGACCTTTGCGGTATTTCTTCCAAAAAAGCGGGGAGATATTGAAAGCACGAGCTGCCCCGGCAACATGACCATAAAGATGCGCCTGCGCCTCATCGGTAAAAAGTGATTCTTTACCACCGTGCGCCTCCGCCCATGCATCACTTAACTCCTCGTACATTACGAAAAAAAGCGAAGCAATACGCGCCGCGAATTTTTTCAGCTCCTTATCGTTCATTCCCGGCAAGCGCGCATAAGTTTCGCTTTCCGCCAGAAATAGTAGCGACTCCTGAGTGTTCATTTCGTTGCGCTGGTTTACTCGCTCGATGCGCGGCCATAAACGGCGTAAAAATGTCGATTTGAGAAAATAGAATCCGTGAACCGGGCTTTTGTTGCGCCTGATGTATTCATAGCGCGATATGAAAAGGGAGCGCAAAAAATAAGGCAGGCGGTCAATCCTGGATAAAACGCCTTGCACCTGACGCAACTCGTCACGTGTAAGGGGTCTATCGCGCCCAATAGCATCACGCGGCGCGTTCCATGAGTAAGCACCGGCAAACTCTTTAGTGGTGCCTTTTGCGAATGGTGGTGGCGGTGTAGGGGCGTAACGCCCCCGAACTTCAACGCCCATTTGAACCAAAAGCCGCTAAACATTGCTGACTGAGGCGCTCAACCTGCGTACTTAGTGCCTCAAACGAGCTGGCGTCACCAGTCAAGAGATCGTGATGCACCAAGCCGGAAACGAGCTGGTTTAATTTGGGGTAATAGCCGACAACATCGAGCCACTCCTTACCGGCATTCTTACCTGTTTCAGCGGTCTTTTTTTCCTGCAAAATAAATTGAAAGCGATCACTGGTGACGACATAACGTTCGCCAATTTCGATACGAATGCTCATGCGTGTCCCCGATAGTGTTTTGCTTTCGCCTCATGCGCTGACTGACAGTAAACACAGCGAGTAGCAGATGGATAAACTGCACGGCGATCAGCAGGAATCGGAGCGTCACATTCTTCACAAGCCAACGCAGCAGCGCCGCAGGTTTTTACCCGCGCAGCGTTGACCTGGCGAGCCAGTGACTCGGACTGCCGTTCTTGAATGTGATCCATATAATCTGGCATTGATTTAGTTCCTCTATCTGTTCAGTTTTTTAAACTCACTGGCGCAATAACCAGTTAGCTCGATAGTTAATTTCGATAATTCATCAACGGTGGTGATTTGCTTATGAAAAACGGCGCGTTTCACAAGCAAACTGACCACATCCGTCAGGAGGTTTAATTCACTCGAATAAATAGCGATAATTGACTCTGTCATCGCTCCTGTTTTTTTATCGTGCTTAAGATCGGCAAGCGATAATTCACCGTTTTTCATAACCGCAATCTTTAGCCAGTTATTAAGCAATACGGCGTGCATCAGAGACATTAAAGAGATTCTCCGCGAGAAAGGCCGATATTATGAAACTTGATAGATTCCTGACTTAGTAACTCAACAATCTCAACGCGTGATAACTCAGCGCCAGCTATATGACGGATTAAGCCGTCAAGGTGAGAGGAAAAGCGCGTAGCCGCATCGGCCTGTGCTTCGGCTCTGGCCTGCTGCAACATTAGTGAAAATTTACCGCACTGCTTTCCTGTTACTGTATGCATGACTTTCTCCAGACAAAAAGAAGCCCCGCACAATTAAGTGCGTTAAAATTTACCGTTAATTATTTAATGCAGATATTGCTCGGGTTTTACCGAGGTTAAAATTGTTGGCGCATATTCAAATAAATTAAATAGCTCACGCAATGCGCGAAACAAGGCATCACGCCAATAACAGGAGTCTTCATTAATACGCCAGTAAGGCTGGTTAAATTCTTCCTCTGTTAATCCTGCATGCATAAACAATGTGCGACGCTGACTAATGGTTAATCGGCCAATATATTTAACCAGGCTAATCCCAACCTGACGGAATCTTGAAAATGCAGAGCGTAATTCATCAATAGCAGTTATCAGACGTTCACGATCAACATCGTTCATTTCTTCAAAACGCATCGTAGCGTGACGCTGTTTTAACTGAGCGTGGAAGCAGACAGTTAAGCGCTCACGCTCCATCATCTGATTATAAAAATCACAAGAATCCTGCCAGCGAGGCGCGGCCAGATATTTGCTGACCAGGCTGCGCAAACCGGCAGGCTGTGCTGACACGATACCGAGCGTCATTACAGGCATTTCCAGAACCTCCACGATTTCAGGAAAGCAAAAATAGCGCTTAAAGCACTCGTTTTTTTAGTGCGAATGATGATGCCCTTTCGCCCTCTGCCGTGGGTTATAGTGAAATCTATCGCCCCTGTGCTTTCATTACGCAATAACTGAGCTATGCAACGTGGTTCGTTCATAATCAAAGCCCCATCCAAAGCAGCCAGGCATCACGTTGCTCGACCGGACGGTTGTAAAAAGCTTCGCGAACTGCGCGGTTAAACTCTGGGATGAAAACCCACTTTTCACCGGCGCGAGCATTCGGTTTACTCGGATCGCGCAGCTCAATAACAGGCAGCTTGTTAGCCTTAACCATTTCGGCAACAGCCGTTTTAGGCTTGCCTAATAACTCCGCAAATTTCTCGGTATGTACCGCATCCAGCGGATACTGGATCACATAATCATTAGCTTCCATCTGTGCTACCCTCTCTTGATCCAACCCTCCCAAAACCGTTTAGAGCCGTTTTGGCGGTTGGTTTTTTACGCCCCGGAAGGTTTCCCTATGGATACCTTTCGGAGGGAATATAGTCTCCAAAGGGAAACCATGTCAATGACTATGGGACAAAAACTAAAAGCCATAAGAAAGGCTGAAGGTTTAACTCAGAAAAAATTCTGTGAAATTAGCGGAATAGCGCTCAGCACATTGAAGAACTACGAGGGGGAATACAAAACACCAGGCTTGCAGGTGCTGCTACAAGTAACAAACACACCTCAGTTTCAGAAATACACTTTATGGTTAATGACTGACAAAACTGCCCCGCAAGCTGGTCAAATAGCACCGGCTATCGCACACAATGGGCAAGAGTCAGCAACCTCGAACCCCTCAGAGAAACAGACTGGCTAACTATTTATAAACATTACATTTTCACTATCTGTTTTCAGGACAGTGAAAATTGCGCCGGAGGGCTTTCTTATGGCAATTAAGAAGCTCGATGATGGTCGCTATGAAGTGGACATTAGGCCGCGCGGGCGCGAAGGACGTCGCATTCGCCGGAAGTTTGAAAGAAAAGCAGAAGCTATCGCATTTGAGCGCTACACGCTTGCGAACGCTTCCCAAAAGGAATGGGCAGCCCAACGGACTGACAGACGTACTCTAACCGAGCTGTTAGAGGCATGGTGGCAATACCACGGGCAGAACCACGAACACGGAAAAAAAGAGCGAGGGCATTTGCTCAAAACTATCGATGGGCTGGGAGATCTGCCAGTCAGCAGGTTAAGCAAGAAATGCCTAATGGATTACCGCTCATTGCGTTTACGGGAAGGTATTAGCGCAGCAACGATAAATCGTGACATGTACCGGCTATCGGGCATGTTTACTAAGCTGATCCAGTTAGAGGAATTTGCCGGGCAACACCCTATTCATGGTTTGCCGCCACTGGCAGAAGCTAACCCGGAAATGACGTTTCTGGACAAGTCAGAAATTGAAAGGCTGTTAGGAGTATTGACCGGAGATGCTTTGCTCGTTGCCCTCCTCTGCCTTAGCACTGGCGGAAGATGGACAGAGGTCGCCACTCTAAAACCGGCGCAGATAGCCAGTTGCAGGGTCACCTTTTTAAAAACTAAAAACGGCAAAAAGCGAACCGTGCCGATCTCAGCACAGCTTGAAAAGAAAGTGAAAGAGGAAGCCAGCGGGAAGCTGTTCAAAGTTGATTATGAAAAATTTTGCGGGGTCTTACGCAACGTGAAACCTGACATTCCACCCAATCAGGCAACACATATTCTGCGCCACACTTTCGCAAGCCATTTCATGATGAACGGGGGAAATATTATTGCCCTGCAACAGATTCTCGGGCATGCAAGCATTCAGCAGACAATGGCCTATGCGCACCTTGCTCCTGACTACCTGCAAAATGCTGTCGCATTGAATCCTCTTAACGGAGGAGTGACGGTATAAATCATCTCTCTGAGTGTCCACATTGTGTCCACACTCAGAGGGTTTTGAAACCGTTCCATACCGTTACAGCTTTTTCTAAGTTGCTGTTTTATTTAGAATGATGTGTAAGTAATTGATAAAAAAAACCCCCACATCATGTGGGGGAAGACAGGGATGGTGTCTATGGCAAGGAAAAACAGGGGTTGTTACCTGGTACTACTGCTACTTAACTCGGTCATCGGTGAACTTTGCTGCATTTGCGCTACGCTGCGTAACTGGTTCATCCGTTGTTGATGCTTCTGGTTCAAAACCGCTTGCTGCTCCGGCGTGAGCAGGTTGTACATCTGGTTGCGCACTCTGGCCATTTCAACCTGACGAGCTACCTGTTCCTGCGCCATTTTTTCTGCCTGAGCGCGCACAGCGTTTTCATCAAATTTTTCTGCGATGACAAGGCGATGCATTGTCTCCATTTCGCTAACATTAACAGGAGGCTGATCGTGCCGCGCCTGTCGCATGAGATCCCGCATCTGTTGACGCTGGTGTTCCGTTAAATTAATACCGTCAAACATATGGCTCTGAACACTGCGCTGCGCAAATCCCTCAGTCGGGTGCCAGTTATCGCCTGTTTCAACGTCAGCAGCACGACTAACAGTGCTTAACGCCAGCGTTGAGGCCATGACGGCAGCGGTAACGATGCGCATCATTTGCTCCAGTAACCTTTTCATCTCTCGATTCAACGATAATGAGTCTACGATTCAGGCTGCAAACATGCGTCAGGGGGTGTAAAACAACGTAAAGTCATGGATTAGCGACTCTTGATGACGTAATTTCTGCCTCGGAGGTAGTTAAACAATGAATAAAATCCTTTTAGTAGATGATGACCGAGAGCTTACATCCTTGTTAAAGGAGCTACTCGACATGGAAGGTTTTAACGTGCTCGTTGCCCATGACGGAGAGCAGGCACTCGACCTCCTCGACGACAGCATCGACTTGCTTTTACTCGATGTCATGATGCCGAAGAAAAACGGTATCGACACACTTAAAGAGCTACGCCAGACACACCAGACACCGGTAATTATGTTAACTGCGCGCGGCAGCGAGCTCGATCGCGTCCTTGGCCTTGAGCTGGGCGCGGATGACTATCTGCCGAAACCCTTTAACGATCGTGAACTGGTCGCGCGTATTCGTGCGATCCTGCGCCGTTCCCACTGGAGCGAGCAACAGCAAAGCAGCGACAACGGTTCACCCACGCTGGAAGTGGATGCGCTGAGCCTCAATCCGGGTCGCCAGGAGGCCAGTTTTGATGGGCACTCACTGGAACTTACAGGCACTGAATTTACCCTGCTCTATCTGCTGGCTCAGCATTTAGGCCAGGTGGTTTCACGTGAACATCTGAGCCAGGAAGTGCTGGGTAAACGCCTGACGCCGTTCGATCGCGCCATCGACATGCACATCTCCAACCTGCGCCGCAAATTGCCGGATCGCAAAGATGGACATCCGTGGTTTAAAACCCTGCGTGGTCGCGGTTATTTGATGGTCTCCGCTTCATGATAGGAAGTTTGACCGCCCGCATCTTTGCCATTTTCTGGTTAACGCTGGCGCTGGTGCTAATGTTGGTGCTGATGGTGCCGAAGCTGGATTCCCGTCAAATGACGGAGCTTCTGGACAGCGAACAGCGTCAGGGCGTGATGATTGAACAGCATGTTGAAGCAGAACTGGCAAATGACCCGCCGAACGACCTGATGTGGTGGCGCAGGTTGTTTCGCGCTATCGACAAATGGGCGCCGCCGGGTCAACGCCTGCTACTGGTCACCAGCGAAGGGCGCGTCATTGGCGCCGAACGCAACGAAATGCAGATTATCCGCAACTTTATAGGCCAGGCGGATAACTCAGACCATCCGCAGAAGAAAAAGTATGGCCGGGTTGAGATGGTTGGGCCTTTCTCCGTTCGCGACGGAGAAGACAACTATCAGCTCTATCTCATCCGCCCTGCCAGCAACTCACAATCTGACTTTATCAATTTGCTGTTTGACCGCCCGTTACTGCTGCTGATCGTCACCATGCTTATCAGTTCGCCGTTGCTGCTGTGGCTGGCGTGGAGCCTGGCGAAACCCGCGCGTAAACTGAAAAACGCGGCGGATGAAGTCGCCCAGGGCAACCTGCGACAGCACCCGGAGCTGGAAGCCGGGCCGCAGGAATTCCTTGCCGCCGGAGCCAGTTTTAACCAGATGGTGACCGCGCTGGAACGCATGATGACCGCCCAGCAGCGCCTGCTGTCCGATATCTCCCATGAGTTGCGCACGCCGCTGACGCGTTTACAGCTTGGTACTGCGCTGCTGCGTCGTCGCAGCGGTGAAAGTAAAGAACTGGAACGTATCGAAACGGAAGCACAGCGGCTGGACAGCATGATCAACGATCTGCTGGTGATGTCGCGCAATCAGCAGAAAAACGCGCTGGTCAGTGAAACCGTGAAAGCCAATCAGATGTGGAACGAAGTGCTGGATAACGCCGCCTTCGAAGCGGAGCAGATGGGCAAATCGTTCACGGTGAATTTCCCGCCAGGTCCGTGGCCGCTGTACGGTAACCCCAGTGCGCTGGAAAGCGCGGTGGAGAATATCGTGCGTAACGCACTGCGCTATTCGCACAGCAAAATCGAAGTGAGTTTTGCGGTGGATAAAGACGGCATCACCATTAACGTGGACGATGACGGCCCCGGCGTCAGTCCGGAAGATCGGGAACAGATTTTCCGTCCGTTCTACCGCACCGACGAAGCGCGCGATCGTGAATCCGGCGGCACGGGCCTCGGGCTGGCGATTGTCGAAACGGCTATTCAGCAGCATCGCGGCTGGGTGAAGGCGGACGACAGCCCGCTTGGCGGGTTACGCTTAACGCTCTGGCTACCGCTGTACAAACGCGCCTGATAAAAACGCCCTCTCATCGCAGAGGGCGTTTTTTTATTTTCCCCACAGTCGGCGCGACTGATCCTCAATCTTGCCGTGAGTGCGTCGATTCTGCATGGTACGCGTCCAGCTCGCCGACAATCCCGCAGCCGAAAGCAGACGGTGATACTGTTCATCATCAAACGGCTGAAACCACGCAATCGCCGCCGCGTCATACACGCTGACATCACTGACCCTGGAGAGCAGTTCAAGCGGCGCTTCTGCCGATACTTTCCCCGCAGCAACCACACGATAAAGCCAGCCGACGCGGCCGCTGGCCTGCATCTGTGCGGAAATGTCGCTAATGCCGAAATGGAAGTTAAGTTTGAAGCAGGGCGAGCGCGGCTGCGTCACCTGAATCAGCGTATCGCCCCAGCGAAAAATATCGCCAATAAACACGTTCTGCTCGGTCAGCCCTTCCGTTGATAGGTTCTCGCCAAACGCTGGCGCGCAAAACAGCGCGGCCTGCTCCGGGAACATCTGTGCCCAGTGAGCATAGTGTTCACGCGGATAGTGGCACAACGCGCGATCGGTGCCGCCGTGGTAACTTTTTTCCGCCTGCTCGTCACCCGCGATGCCCAGCTCCGTGAGAATTAGCTCGCCTTCCACCTGCAATTTCGCAATCGCGCTTGGCCGACTGCCGTCATAATCCCTTATTTTTCCAGTAAAAACGTCTACCTGATATTGCATGTTCCCTCCGCCCGCTCGTCGTCATCACGCTATTACATCACATTTGTTTGCTGACCTAACCTGCAAAAATGCGACATTCATGCCGATCCGCACCGACCGGGCGTGCTATCACTTAACACAGTATTTGAAACGCAATTTCATTAATCAAGGAGGTTACAACGTGATCCGCGAAACATCTTTCTCCGGTGTCTGGTGCCCTTCCATCACGCCAATGGACAACGAAGGGAAACCTGACCTTAACGCGCTGAGCCAGCATATCGCCCGGCTGGCAGCAGCGAAAATCGATGTGGTGTTGCTGATGGGCAGTATCGGCGAGTTTGCCTCCTTCTCGCTGGAAGAGCGGCTACTGTTGATTCGTGAAGCGCGCGGCATGTCGCCGATAACCATGGTAGCCAACGTCTCCTCGACCTGCTTTAACGATATTCTGTGGATGGCTGATGAAGCATACCGCACCGGCTATGACGCGGTTATGGTGCTGCCGCCTTACTATTACGGGCAAACGCAAAATCAACTGTTGAGCTACTTCCGCGCGCTGGGCAAAGCGATAAGCGGCAAATGGTTCGCCTATAACTTTCCGGCACGTACCGGCTGCGATCTGACGCCGGAGCTGGTCGCCACGCTGGCCGCGGAATTCCCGGATTTTGCTGGCATCAAAGATACCGTCGATTGCCAGTCGCATACCCGTAATATGATTCAGGCCACCGCGCAGGTGCGTGAGGATTTTGCCGTGCTGTGCGGCTACGACGAGTACTTTATCCCCAACCTGCTGGCAGGCGGCGCGGGCGTTATTTCCGGGCTGAATAATGTGATGCCGGAACTGTTTGTCCAGGCGCGGGAGGCGTGGCGACAGGGCGATTTGCCGACGCTGCACGCAATCCAGCAGGAAATTGGCAAATTTATGGCGATCTACGCCATTGGCGACGACTTCGTTACCACCATCAAAACCGTGGTTTCACGCAAGTTTGGCTACTGTACGCCGGTTTCACGCAATTTTGGCGGCACGTTGAATGAAGCGCAGTGCCAAATTATCGATCGGGTGTTTGGGATTTGACCATGACGGGAAAGTGACTGCATTGCCGGATGGCGCTGCGCTTATCCGGCCTACATTCCGGTCGAGGGTTTTGTAGGCCCGGTAAACGTAACGCCATCCGCCTACACTTCGGTCGGGGGGTTTTGTAGGCCCGGTAAGCGTAGCGCCACCGGGCAAACCGTTATTTCACCGCGTTACGCATCACCACTTCCGCCTCTGCTGCTTTCACCTTGCGCGACCAGACGGACGTTAAAATCGGCACCAGAATCGACGTGACAATCACCGAGGTTGCCACCAGCGCGGTTGCGGCTGGCGCCATCGATTTAAAGTCCGGCACCATTTCGGCGATCAGCACCGGCGTTGCCACTGCCGCGCCCGCAGAACTGGAGGCCGCCAGCCCTGCCGTACCATCGCCGCCGCCAATCAGTTTATCGGCGATAATCAGCGGAATACCGGTCATCACAATCACCGCCAACCCCAGCAAAATCCCCAACAAACCGGTCTGCGCAATCACGCTTAAATCAATCGTGTTACCCAGTGCGAAAGCAAAGAACGGGATCAGCGTCTGCACCGCTTTGTTGAAAAATTCCCGCAATTCCGGATCCAGATTACCCAGCGCGAACCCCACCAGGAAAGGCAGCACCGCGCCGACAAACACGTGCGGCTCGAACGAGGCAATTCCCGCTGTGCCAAGGATAATCATCGTCATCAGCGGGCCGGATTCCAGCGACATCAACACGAACGCACCGGCTTCCTCTTTGGTGCCGTACTGCTGCATGATTGACGCATACAGCCCGCCGTTCGTCATATCCATCGATGCCACCAGCGCCAGCGTCGATAACCCGGCAAAAAAACCCGCCTCCACACCGTGTTCAGGAATCAACCGTGAGGCGACAGCAGCCACCACCCAGGCAACCGCAATTTTGGTCACCACCAGCGTGCCGGACTTACGCAACACCGTGCCGGTAGCGCTCAGTTTGATGGAAGCGCCCATACAGAAAAACCACACCGCCAGAATTGGCACCGTACCGGTAATCATGCCGTTAGTGAATGAACCAAAGTACTTTCCCGCGCCGGGCGCAAAAGTATGGCAGAGAGCACCAATGAACAAAGGAACCAGCATCATCCCGCCAGGGATTTTTTCGATTGCACGCTTGATTTGCATATCTTCACCTGTCAAAAAACGTCCGATTTTTTGAGCGCTGACCCGCTATGTTTGCGGGACAACAGCAGCGCGGATGAAGAGAGGGTAGATCGGCTCTGGCGGAAGAAAAGTGATCAAACAACCATAACAAAACAATATTTCATTATTTTCAGATCAACGTTCCTTTTAGTTTTTCGCGTTAGAAATGACGTAAAAAAACCCCGACGGCGAGGCCTGACGGGGTTTTGACTCACGCTAGCGCGAGGGGGAAAGCAAACTTATTTTTTCGCCGCGAAACGTGCTGCAGCTTCGTCCCAGTTCACTACGTTCCAGAACTCTTTGATGTAGTCCGGGCGGCGGTTCTGGAATTTCAGGTAGTAAGCGTGTTCCCACACGTCCAGACCCACGATCGGGAAACCGGACGCGCCAGAGATCGCTTCACCCATCAGCGGGGAATCCTGGTTAGCGGTAGAAACTACTGCCAGTTTGTCGCCTTTCAGCACCAGCCAGGCCCAACCGGAACCAAAGCGAGTGGCGGCCGCTTTTTCGAATTCAGCTTTGAAGTTGTCTACGGAACCGAAATCACGCTCGATAGCCGCTTTCAGATCGCCCTGCAGGGTGGTGCCTTTTTTCAGGCCTTTCCAGAACAGGCTGTGGTTAGCGTGACCGCCTGCGTTGTTACGCAGAACGGTTTTTTTGTCTGCCGGCAGTTGATCCAGCTTGGTGATCAGTTCTTCAGCTGACTGGCTGGCGAACTCCGGCAGGCTTTCCAGCGCGGCATTCGCGTTATTTACGTAAGTCTGGTGATGTTTAGTGTGATGGATTTCCATCGTCTGCTTGTCGAAATGAGGCTCAAGGGCATCATACGCGTACGGCAGAGCGGGCAGTGTATAGCTCATTTTCATCTCCATTATTGTCTGGCGGCATATATGTTAATGCCGAGTAAGCAGTCGGATCATTATAGTTAATTAAATGATATTGAAAATGTTTATCAATGCCGTAGTTTTAATAAGGTTATAACTTTTGGTTATGTTATTGAAATTGTGAAGCTGCTCACCTCCATCACGCGCTCATTGCCAGCTCGCCGTCTATCGCGGCAAACGCCTCAAGGTTAATCTCCTGAGTGATTTTTACACTCATCAGGTCGGCTGCTCGTATCCCGACGATAAAAACAAAGAGGATGAGAAAATGAGTAACGCGATTACGATGGGTATTCTTTGGCATTTGATAGGTGCGGCCAGTGCAGCCTGTTTCTATGCCCCGTTCAAGAAAGTTAAAAATTGGTCCTGGGAGACCATGTGGTCAATCGGCGGCATCGTCTCCTGGTTGATTCTTCCCTGGACCATCAGCGCGCTGTTACTGCCTGATTTTTGGGCCTATTACAGCTCGTTCAGCGCTTCCACCCTGCTACCGGTCTTTCTCTTCGGCGCAATGTGGGGAGTCGGGAACATCAACTACGGCCTCACCATGCGCTACCTCGGCATGTCGATGGGCATTGGCATTGCCATTGGCATTACGCTGATCGTCGGTACGCTAATGACACCAATCATCAACGGTAATTTTGACGTTCTGATCAACACCGATGGCGGTCGCATGACGCTGCTTGGCGTGCTGGTTGCGCTGATAGGCGTCGGGATTGTGACCCGCGCAGGCCAGCTGAAAGAGCGCAAAATGGGCATTAAAGCCGAAGAGTTCAACCTGAAAAAAGGGCTGACGCTGGCGGTGATGTGCGGCGTGTTCTCCGCCGGCATGTCCTTTGCCATGAACGCCGCCAAACCGATGCACGAAGCCGCTGCGGCGCTGGGCATCGATCCGCTCTACACCGCCTTGCCAAGTTATGTGGTGATCATGGGCGGCGGCGCGCTGATTAACCTCGGTTTCTGCTTCATTCGGCTGGCAAAACTGAAAAACCTGTCGGTAAAAGCCGACTTCTCGCTGGCAAAACCGCTAATCATCAGCAATATTCTGCTCTCGGCGCTGGGCGGTTTGATGTGGTATCTGCAATTCTTCTTCTACGCCTGGGGCCATGCCCGCATTCCGGCGCAGTATGACTACATCAGTTGGATGCTGCACATGAGCTTCTACGTGCTGTGCGGCGGCATTGTCGGGCTGATCCTGAAAGAGTGGAAGAACGCCGGACGTCAGCCGGTGAGCGTGCTGAGCCTTGGTTGCGTGGTGATCATTGTCGCCGCCAATATCGTCGGCCTCGGCATGGCGAACTAATCAGGCAGCAACCCGGCTACGATGACGCCACTGACCTGGCGTCATCCCCACTTCCCGGCTAAACACCACCGAAAAGTAGTTACTGTCCTCAAACCCGCACTGCATGGCGATTTCGCCGATCATCTGCTCGGAATGCTGAAGCAAATACTGCGCATGGCAGATGCGCAACTGGCGCAGGTAGTGGTTGATGGTCATCCCGGTCTGGGTGCGGAATTGCTGGCGCAGCGCGCGCTCGCTGCACTGCTCCTGCTCGCAAAACTGCTCCAGCGCAAAGCTGCGATTCAGGCTGCCGGAGAGCACGGTAATTAGCTTATCAAGCAGCGTCTCACTGTGCGTCGCCGCAAGGTTATCGATAGCAAAACGGTGGCGTTTGAGCGTCATCACCAGTTGGGCAAACAGCGTTTCCGCCATCATATTCGCCAGCGGATCGGCTTTGGCGCTCTCATGCTCCAGCTGCGCAATCACCTGCCGCGCCTGCGCCATGCCGGTGCTGCCAATCCGCCAGTGCGGCGTTCTTGCCGTACCGTTAAGGCCGGGAATATGCGCCGCCCAGTCGAGGTTAAGCGTCAATCGATCCGGGCAGTAGATGATATTTTGCAGCACCAGATCGTTGACCGAGGCGTAAGAGTGGCAATCTTCGGCGCGGATATAAAACAGGTCGCCGCGCGTGATGCGGTAAGGGCGGTCATTCAGCACATGCAGGCCGTTGCCGCGCCACACCATCACCAGTTCGCAAAACTCATGAGTGTGTTCAGCAAAGACATTTTGCGGATAGCGATCGGCCACCGCTACCGCTTGTCCGGCGCGGGGAAAGAAATCCGCTTTGCGAAGAATCAGTTGGCCTGCCACACACTCACCTCTGCCTTGAACAACCTGAAATTATTAGCGGATCTTCGGCGACAAATCGGTGACAGCCTTCGCGTTACTGAAGCTGCGTATCGCGCCCCTGGCGGATATCGCGGGGCGACCAGTTGAATTCCCGGCGAAACAGGGTGGAGAAGTGATTGCTGTCGCCAAATCCGCAACGGAAAGCGATATCGGTGACGCTCTCATCGCTGTGGCGCAACATATGCCGCGCTTTGGTCAGCCTTAACCGGTTGAGATAGCGCTGCGGCGTCAGGCCCGTTGAATGCTTCAACTGGCGATGCAGCGTGCGCAAAGAGAGCGTGAACTGGTCGGCCAGCATTTCCCAACAAACATCCTCGGCAAAGTGATCTTCCAGCCACAACATCAGTTGATTAAGGCGGGCATCGCTGCTGACGGCGCCCTCCTGCTGGCTCCCTTTACGCAGCATCACCAGCAGTTGCATAAACAGGATCTCGCGGTTCGCAATACCGTGGGTATCCATTTCTGGATCCAGTTTTTCCATCTGCCCGATGATCTCGCGCACCTTCGCCAGCGTCTGCTGGCTCACCCGCCAGTGCGACGGGTAGTGGCCATCCTGCTCCTGCGGCAGTAACTGGTGCAAACCGGCAAGGAACTGGAAAGCCTCCGGCGAACGGTACAACACATTGGTCAGGCACAGGTTATCGGTATGCTCATATAAGTGCCGATCATGGTCACGGACAAAACAGACGGTGCCGCCGCTGATAGTGAAAGGCTGACCATTAAAAACGTGGATCCCGGTGCCGTGTTCAACGATCACAATTTCATGAAAATCATGATGATGTTCAGGGAAAGCCGCCTGGGGAAGCCGGGGTTCAATGGCAACAGGTGATTGACCTGCCGGGAAAAAATCCACGCTATGAAGTACGGTCATGATTGCCCCACTAATGAGAAACCTTCTCAAAATAGTAATTAAGGGTTATCAACCTCACCTTAAATTTTCGACAGCTTTTCGCGCATAGCCTGCCGTTTTTTCAAGAAACGACCGGAAAGATCGGGAAATGTGGCAACGGTCACAATGGCTTAAATCCCCGCCATTACTGGAAACTGTGAACTTTCTCACGTTCACCTTTGCTTTCTTGCCAGCGGCAATTGGCGGCTGTCAGTAGCGAGAAGGTACGCCTTATCCCTCTTTTTTAGACTGTCTGCAATGACTCTAAGAAGGACCCAATCATGACTTTTCGCCACTGTGTCGCAGTTGATTTAGGCGCCTCAAGCGGACGTGTCATGCTGGCGCGTTATGACAGCCAGCAGCGCATCCTTTCGCTTCGCGAAATCCACCGTTTTAGTAACTGTCTGCAAAAAGTGGACGGCTTTGATTGCTGGGATATCGACGGCCTGGAAAGCGAAATTCGCCTCGGCCTGCTGAAGGTCTGCGAAGAAGGCATTCAACCCGACAGCATCGGCATCGATACCTGGGGCGTCGATTACATTCTGATTAACCGCGAAGGCCAGCGCGTCGGTCTGCCGATTGCCTACCGCGACGATCGCACCGATGGCGTAATGCAGCGTGCGATGCAGAATCCCGGCAAAGCCGATATCTATCGCCGCAGCGGCATCCAGTTTTTACCCTTCAACACGCTGTATCAGTTACGCGCGCTGGCGGAACAACAGCCGGAACTGATTGACCAGGTCGCGCATGCGCTGCTGATCCCCGATTACTTTAGCTACCGTCTGACCGGCCAACTGAACTGGGAATACACCAACGCCACCACCACGCAACTGGTCAATATCAATACCGATAACTGGGACGATACGCTGCTGGCGTGGGCGGGCGTTCCGGCTGGCTGGTTTGGCACCGCGACACATCCCGGCAATGTGATTGGTCACTGGATCTGCCCGCAGGGCAATGCAATTCCGGTGGTCGCCGTCGCCAGCCACGATACCGCCAGCGCGGTGATCGCCTCGCCGCTGGCGGATAAAGACGCAGCCTATTTGTCCTCCGGCACCTGGTCATTAATGGGTTTTGAGAGCAAAACTCCTTACACCAGCGATGACGCGCTGGCGGCGAATATCACCAACGAAGGCGGCGCGGAAGGCCGCTACCGTGTGCTGAAAAACATTATGGGGTTGTGGCTACTGCAACGGGTGCTGAGAGAACAACAGGTAAGCGATCTGCCCGCGCTGATTGCCGCCACCGAACAGCTTGCGGCCTGCCGCTTTGTTATCAACCCGAACGACGATCGTTTTATCAACCCGCAGAACATGAGTGCCGAACTTCAGGCCGCCTGTCGGGAAGCGGGCCAGCCCGTACCGCAGAACGCTGCCGAACTGGCGCGCTGCATCTTCGACAGCCTCGCCCTGCTCTATGCCGACATCCTTGCCGAACTGGCCTTTCTGCGCGGCAAACCCTTCAGCCGCCTGCATATCGTCGGTGGCGGTTGCCAGAACCAGTTACTGAATCAGCTCTGCGCCGACGCCTGCGGGCTGCCGGTGGTGGCCGGTCCGGTGGAAGCCTCCACGCTCGGCAACATCGGCATTCAGCTGATGACGCTGGATGAACTGAGCAACGTTGATGATTTCCGTCAGGTGGTGGCGAGCAACCACAACCTGATCACGTTTACCCCTAATCCTGACCATGAAATCGCCCGTTACGTCGCGCGCTTTCAGCAAAAACGACAGACAAAGGAGCTTTGCGCATGACCACTCAACTTGAACACGCCTGGGAAATTGCCAAACAGCGCTTCGCCGCTGTGGGGATTGATGTCGAGGAGGCGCTGCGCCAGCTCGATCGCCTGCCGGTTTCCATGCACTGCTGGCAGGGCGATGACGTCGCCGGTTTTGAAAACCCGCAAGGCAGCCTGACAGGCGGCATTCAGGC
Source organism: Kosakonia sp. MUSA4 (assembly GCF_013085925.1). Taxonomy (NCBI): domain Bacteria; kingdom Pseudomonadati; phylum Pseudomonadota; class Gammaproteobacteria; order Enterobacterales; family Enterobacteriaceae; genus Kosakonia; species Kosakonia sp. MUSA4. The sequence continues at coordinate 5,510,073 of NZ_CP025697.1, read as the reverse complement.
CACCGGCAACTACCCGGGCAAAGCACGCAATGCCAGCGAACTGCGCGCCGATCTGGAGCAGGCGCTGAGCCTGATCCCCGGCCCGAAACGCCTCAACCTGCACGCCATTTATCTCGAAGCCGACGGTCCGGTCGGCCGCGATGAGATCAAACCGGAACACTTCACAAATTGGGTGCAGTGGGCGAAAGCGAACAAACTGGGGCTGGATTTTAATCCTTCCTGCTTCTCGCACCCGCTGAGCGCCGACGGTTTTACGCTCTCCCACGCTAACGATGAAATCCGCCAGTTCTGGATTGACCACGTCAAAGCCAGCCGCCGCGTGTCGGCATATTTCGGCGAACAACTCGGCACACCGTCGGTAATGAATATCTGGATCCCGGACGGCATGAAAGATGTCACCGTTGACCGCCTGGCGCCGCGCCAGCGCCTGCTTAATGCGCTGGACGAAGCGCTCAGCGAAAAACTCAACCCGGCGCACCATATCGACGCCGTCGAAAGCAAGCTGTTCGGTATTGGCGCAGAGAGCTACACCGTTGGCTCCAACGAGTTTTACATGGGCTATGCCACCAGCCGCCAGACCGCGCTGTGCCTCGATGCAGGTCACTTCCACCCGACAGAGGTAATCTCCGACAAAATCTCCGCCGCCATGCTTTATGTGCCGCGCCTGCTGCTGCACGTCAGCCGCCCGGTGCGCTGGGACAGCGATCACGTAGTGCTGCTGGATGACGAAACTCAGGCCATCGCCAGCGAGATCGTGCGCCACAAACTGTTTGACCGCGTGCACATCGGTCTCGACTTCTTCGACGCCTCGATCAACCGCATCGCCGCGTGGGTCATCGGTACCCGCAATATGAAAAAAGCCCTGCTGCGCGCGCTGCTGGAGCCGGTTGAAACGCTGCGCAAACTGGAAGCCGATGGCGACTACACCGCCCGCCTGGCGCTGCTGGAAGAGCAAAAATCCCTGCCGTGGCAGGCCGTATGGGAGATGTATTGCCAGCGCCATGACACGCCAGCCAGCAGTCAGTGGCTGGACAGCGTACGGGCATATGAGCAAGCGGTATCACGCCAGCGCCAGTAACGATGTGCCGGATGGCGGCTTGCGCCTTATCCGGCCTACACAGAGAAACCGATTCACGTAGGCCGGATAAGCGCAGCGCCATCCGGCAACAGAACCAACAGGAACTCCATACATGCAGACCATTATTAATTCCTGGTTCGTCCAGGGGATGATCAAAGCCACCTCCGATGCCTGGCTGAAAGGCTGGGACGAACGTAACGGCGGCAACCTGACGCTGCGCCTGGATGATGCGGATATCGCGCAGTATGAAGCCGATTTCCACCAGAAACCGCGCTATATCGCGCTCAGCCAGCCGATGCCGCTGCTGGCGAACACGCCGTTTATTGTCACCGGCTCCGGCAAATTCTTCCGCAACGTGCAGCTCGATCCGGCGGCGAACTTAGGCGTGGTGAAAGTGGACAGCGATGGCGCGGGCTACCACATTCTGTGGGGGCTGACGTCTGAAGCGGTACCGACATCGGAACTGCCCGCTCACTTCCTGTCACACTGCCAGCGCATGCAGGTCACCGGCGGAAAAGATCGCGTGATCATGCACTGCCACGCCACCAACCTGATAGCGCTCACGTATGTGCTGGAAAACACCTCCGATCTGATGACCCGCAAACTGTGGGAAGGCAGCACCGAATGTCTGGTGGTGTTCCCGGATGGCGTCGGCATTCTGCCGTGGATGGTGCCCGGCACCGATGAAATCGGCCAGGCGACCGCCGAAGAAATGCAGAAACATTCGCTGGTGCTGTGGCCGTTCCACGGCGTTTTCGGCAGCGGCCCGACGCTCGACGAAACCTTTGGCCTGATTGACACCGCCGAGAAGTCGGCGGAGGTGCTGGTGAAAATCTATTCCATGGGCGGAATGAAGCAAACCATTAGTCAGCAAGAACTGATTGCGCTGGGCAAACGCTTTGGCGTCACCCCGCTGCAATCGGCGCTGGATTTGTACAAATAACAACATCGCGCCCCGCACAAAGACGGGGCGAACTCTGTCACCTGCAAAACAACTCTTCCCTGAAGATTTCGCGGTGCGCTGCAATGCGAAAGACGACGGGAATCTAACTCGTGGAGTAAAAGCAATGAAAACAAAAGCTAGCTTGATCCTCACCGTGGCCCTCATGGCGTTGTCCGGTTCCGCTGTCGCTGAAGTAAAAATCGCCCTCGTGGCGAAATCTTTAGGCAATGGCTTTTTTGAAGCAGCAAATACCGGCGCGCAGGAGGCGGCCAAAGAGTTAGGCGATGTCAAAGTGATCTACACCGGCCCGACCACCACCACGGCCGAAGCGCAGATCGAAGTGCTGAATGGCTTGATCGCCCAGGGGGTGGATGCGATCGCCATTTCAGCCAACGATCCGGACGCCGTGGTGCCGGTGCTGAAAAAAGCGATGCAGCGCGGTATCAAAGTGGTTTCATGGGATTCCGGCGTGGCAAAAGCGGGCCGCCAGATCCACCTGAATCCTTCCAATAACGCCCTGATCGGCGAAACCAACGTCAAACTCGCCGCCGATGCGCTGAAAGCGCTGAATGTGGATAAAGGCGACGTTGCCATTCTCAGCGCCACACCGACCTCCACCAACCAGAACATCTGGATTGCGGAGATGAAAAAAGTGCTGCCGAAATACCCGTCCGTCAATCTGGTGACCGTCGCCTACGGCGATGACTTATCGGATAAAAGTTACCGCGAAGCGGTCGGTTTGCTGAAGTCGTACCCCGATCTGAAAGTGATCGTATCGCCGTCGTCAGTCGGCATTGTCGCCGCCGCGCAGGCGGTAAAAGACCAGGGCAAGATTGGCAAAGTGTATGTCACCGGTCTGGGCCTGCCGTCTGAAATGGCAGGCGCGATTAAATCCGGCGCCAGCAAAAGTTTCGCCATCTGGAACCCGATCGATCTCGGTTATGCCGCCACCTATCTGGCGGATGATTTAGTGAAAGGCACGGCGACCAAAGAGGAAGCCAGCATGGGCAAACTGGGCAAAGTGAAGCTCGATGCTGACGGCAACGGCGCGATGGCGGAGCCGTTTGTCTACGATGCCAGCAATATTGATAAGTTCTCAAAAATCTTCTGATGAGATTTGTAGGCCGGATAAGCGTAGCGCCATCCGGCAAGACGGCGGGTGGCGCAGCCGCTTACCCGCCCTACAAATTCCCCTGTAATGGAGAACTATCATGACACCACTCCTTCAACTCAACGGCATCACCAAGGTTTTCCCCGGTGTGCGTGCTCTTGAGAATGTGCAGCTTGATCTCTGGCCCGGCAAAGTCACCGCGTTGATCGGTGAAAACGGCGCAGGGAAATCAACGCTGGTCAAAGTGATGACCGGCATTTATCAACCGGACGAAGGTGAAATCCTCTATAAAGCGATCCCTATTGCGCTGCCGACGCCGGAATCCGCCCACAAAGTGGGGATCACCGCTATCCATCAGGAGACAGTTCTGTTTGATGAACTGTCGGTGACCGAGAACATTTTTGTCGGCCAGTATCTTTATAAAGGGCTACTGAAAAAACTCGACTGGCCCGCCATGCACCAGCAGGCGCGGGATATTCTCGCCCGGCTGGAAGTGCAAATCGATCCGCGCGCCACGCTGAAAACCCTGAGCATTGCCCAGCGCCATATGGTGGCGATTGCCCGCGCGCTCTCTTTTGACGCGCAGGTGGTGATTCTGGACGAACCCACGGCCGCGCTTTCGCAGCATGAGATCCTGGAGTTTTACCAAATCGTCGAGCGCCTGAAACAGGAAGGCAAAGCGATCCTGTTTATCTCGCACAAGTTCGATGAAATCTTTGAACTGGCCGATCACTACACCATTTTGCGCGACGGCGTTTATGTTGATTCCGGCGCGATAAAGGCGATCACCGAAGAGCGCATGGTGGCGATGATGGTTGGCCGCACGCTGAGCCAGAGTTGGCCGAAAGTGGCCTGCGAACCAGGCGAAACGGTGCTGGAAGTGCGCGATCTGTGTCATCCCACCGAGTTTGCCCATATCAACTTTTCCCTGCGTAAAGGCGAGATCCTCGGCTTTTACGGCCTGGTCGGTGCCGGGCGTACCGAGCTGATGCAGGCGCTTTCCGGCGTTTCACGCCCCTCGTCCGGCGAGATCATCCTCAACGGCAAATCCGTGCAGTTCCGCCAGCCAGCGGATGCCATTCAGGCCGGTATTGTCTGCGTGCCGGAAGAGCGGCAAAAGCAGGGGGCGATTATCGAGCTGTCGATTGCGCAGAACATCAGCCTGCCGCAGCTAAGCAAGCTGAACCGCAACGGCGTGCTGAATGAGGCGAAAGAGTGGGCGCTGGCCGATGAGTACGCGCGCCGTTTGCAGGTGAAAGCCTTTAGCTGGAGACAGGCGGTAGAAACGCTCTCCGGCGGCAATCAGCAAAAAGTGGTGATCGGTAAATGGCTCGCCACCCATCCGGACGTGATCATCCTCGACGAACCGACGAAAGGAATCGATATCGGCTCAAAAGCGGCGGTGCACCAGTTTATGTCGGAACTGGTGGCGCACGGGTTGGCAGTGATTATGGTCTCCTCCGAGTTGCCGGAAGTGATGGGCATGGCCGATCGGGTGATTGTGATGCATGAAGGGCTGATGGTGGCGCAGTACAACGCCGGCGACGCCACGGCAGAAACCATTGTCAGCGCCGCCAGCGGCGCCGGGAAGGAGGCAGCATAATGTGGCAACAACTGCTTAAACACCGCGAAGCGCTGCTCGGCGGCGTGATTGTGCTGCTGGTGCTGAGTATCGGCAGCCGTGTGCCGTCGTTTATCGGCCCCGGCAATCTGGTGGAGATGTTCAACGATACCGCCATTCTGATCATCCTCGCGCTCGGGCAAATGATGGTGCTGCTGACCAAAGGCATCGATCTGTCGATGGCGGCAAACCTCGCGCTGACCGGCATGATTGTCGCGCTGATCAACTTCCATCATCCGGAGGTTCCGGTCTGGTCGTTGCTGCTGCTGGCCACGCTGCTCGGTCTGCTGATGGGCATGATCAATGGCCTGCTGGTGTGGAAACTGGGTATTCCGGCCATTGTGGTGACGCTCGGCACCATGAGCATCTACCGCGGCCTTATCTTCTTACTTTCCGGCGGCGGCTGGGTGAATTCCAACCAGATGGGCGCGGATTTTCTCGGCCTGCCGCGCGCGTCGGTGCTGGGTTTACCGGTGCTGAGCTGGTGCGCTGTCGCCGCGCTACTGCTGGTGGGGTATTTCCTGCGTTACAGCCGTACCGGGCGGGCGCTCTATACCGCAGGCGGCAACGCGACGGCCGCGTATTACACCGGGATCAACGCCGGCAAGATGCAGTTTGTCAGCTTCTGCCTCTCCGGCGCGCTGGCGGGCTTTTGCGGCTATTTGTGGATCTCGCGCTTTGCGGTGGCGTATGTCGATGTGGCTAACGGTTTTGAGTTGCAGACGGTGGCAGCCTGTGTGATTGGCGGCATCAGCACCATGGGCGGCACCGGGCGCGTGCTTGGCTGTCTGTTTGGCGCATTATTCCTCGGGGTGATCAATAACGCGTTGCCGGTCATCGGTATTTCTCCCTTCTGGCAGATGGCCATCTCCGGCGCGGTGATTGTCATTGCGGTTCTGCTGAATGAACGCGCCAACAAGCGCAAAGGCCGCTTGATCCTGCGTGATGCGGCGCTGGCACGACAAAAACAGGCGGTGAAATCATGAGCAAAATATTGACTTCCGATGCCGTGAAAAACGCACCAGCCACCTCACCTTTCCTCCAGCGCCTGCTGTGCTGGGAAGGTTTTTTGCTGGCCGTGACCCTGGCGGTATTTGTGGCGAATGCCATCGCGTCGCCCTACTTCCTCAATATCTGGAACCTCTCTGACGCGACGTTCAACTTTACCGAAAAAGCGATCATTGTCCTGCCGATGGCAATGCTGATCATCGCGCGCGAGATCGATTTATCCGTCGCCGCCAACATGGCGCTGAGCTCCACGGTAATGGGGTTTTGCGCGCAGGCAGGAATGGAGACGCCGCTGCTGGTCGCGGTGGGCCTTGGCGTCGGTCTGCTGTGCGGATTGTTCAACGGCATTCTCGTCACCCGTTTCAACCTGTCATCGATTGTGATCACCATCGGCACCATGAGTCTCTATCGCGGCATTACCTACATCCTGCTTGGCGATCAGGCGCTGAACCGATGGCCGGAGAGCTTCGCGTGGTTTGGCCAGGGCTATGTCTGGGGCGCGCTGTCGTTTGAGTTTGCCCTGTTTATCGTGCTGGCCGTTGTGTTTGCGTTCCTGCTGCACAAAACCAACTTTGGCCGCCGCACCTATGCGATAGGCAACAACCCGACCGGCGCGTGGTATTCCGGCATCAACGTAAAGCGTCACAACCTGATCCTCTTCGCGCTGGTGGGTCTGATGGCGGGGCTGGCATCGGTACTGCTGACATCACGCCTTGGCAGCACGCGCCCGACGCTGGCGCTCGGCTGGGAGCTTTCAGTGGTGACGATGGCCGTGCTGGGCGGCGTCAATATTCTCGGCGGCTCCGGCAGCATGGTCGGCGTCATCATCGCCGCCTTCCTGATGGGGCTGGTGACCTTCGGTCTGAGCCTGCTCAATGTACCGGGCATTGTGATGTCGATTATCGTCGGCGCGATGCTGATTGTGGTGATTTCGCTGCCGATCATTACCCGCCGCGTGATGCAGCGCAGGCGTATGTAAACGGGCGTTGATTGCCGGATGGCGGCTACGCCTTATCCGGCCTACAAAACCGCCCCGCAGATAATTGCAGGCCCGGTAAGCGTAGCGCCACCGGGCAAAAAGAATTCCCCCGGCGACATGGAGTATTGCCGCCGGAAAAATCACAGCAAATTAAGGAGAGTCACGATGAGCTTTATGTTAGCCCTACCCAAAATCAGCCTGCATGGCGCAGGCGCAATCGGCGATATGGTCAACCTGGTGGCGAACAAACAGTGGGGTAAAGCGCTGATTGTCACCGATGGACAACTGGTAAAACTGGGTCTGCTGGACAGCCTGTTTACTGCGTTGAAAGCGCACAACATGGCGTATCACCTGTTTGATGGCGTGTTCCCGAACCCAACGGAAGAACTGGTGCAAAAAGGGTATGCCGCATACCAAAACGCCGCCTGTGATTACATCATTGCCTTCGGCGGCGGCAGCCCGATCGACACCGCCAAAGCGGTGAAAATCCTTACCGCCAACCCGGGGCCATCCACCGCTTACTCGGGCGTGGGCAAAGTGAAAAACCCCGGCGTACCGCTGGTGGCGATCAATACCACGGCCGGTACCGCAGCGGAAATGACCAGTAACGCGGTGATTATCGACTCGGCGCGACAAGTCAAAGAGGTGATTATCGACCCTAATATTATCCCCGACATCGCCGTGGACGACGCCAGCGTAATGCTGGAAATTCCGGCTTCGGTAACCGCCGCCACCGGAATGGATGCGCTGACGCATGCGGTAGAAGCCTATGTTTCTGTCGGCGCGCATCCGTTAACCGACGCCAACGCGCTGGAAGCGATTCGCCTGATCAACCTGTGGCTGCCGAAAGCGGTGGATGACGGGCATAACCTCGAAGCGCGTGAGCAGATGGCTTACGGCCAGTATCTTGCCGGGATGGCCTTTAACAGCGCCGGTCTTGGCCTGGTACATGCGCTGGCGCATCAACCGGGAGCGACCCACAACCTGCCGCACGGCGTGTGCAACGCCATTCTGCTGCCGATTATCGAAAACTTTAACCGCCCGAACGCCGTTTCCCGTTTTGCCCGCGTTGCACAGGCGATGGGCGTTGATACCAAAGGGATGAGCGATGAAGCCGCCAGCATGGAGGCAATCAACGCGATTCGCCGCCTCAGTGTGCGCGTGGGCATTCCTTCCGGTTTTAGCAAACTGGGCGTGACCAAAGCGGATATCGAAGGCTGGCTGGATAAAGCGCTGGCCGATCCATGCGCCCCGTGCAACCCGCGTACCGCCAGCCGCGATGAAGTCCGCGAGCTGTATCTGGAGGCGTTATGATCCGTAAAGCCTTTGTGATGCAGGTTAATCCTGAGGCCCATGAAGAGTATGAACGTCGCCATAACCCGATCTGGCCGGAGCTGGAAGCGGCGCTGAAAGAAGGAGGCGCGCACCATTACGCGATTTATCTCGATAAAGCGCGCCATCTGCTGTTCGCCACCGTGGAAATTGAGTCTGAAGAGCGCTGGAATGCGGTCGCCAGCACCGACGTTTGCCAGCGCTGGTGGAAATATATGCGCGACGTGATGCCCGCCAACGCGGATAACAGCCCGGTCAGCGCGGAGTTGAAAGAAGTGTTTTACCTGGCCTGAGCCCTGTTCCCCTCTCTGTTACGGGAGGGGATCACTGAAGCGGGAACTCCCTGGCCGTCACCTGGCCGAGATCGTCTATCAGTCCAGCTTTTACGCGCAGCGGTAAATTTCTCGCCAGGTTTGCCGCTTCAACGAAATAATGCTTTTCGCTGAAGGGCGAGACCATCATGTCCGGCTGCTGCCCGGCGGCATAAGTTTCGCCGCCAGCGAGTAGCGAAATGCCGGCAAATGAGACATGCCACGGCGAAGCGTTATGGCACACGATCTCAATATCTTTGCCGTTTTTTTCCTGATGAAAGCTGATTTTTTCCGCAATGTTCTCAGGATCGCCAATTTTTTTCGGCCGCCAGAAGATTTTCATCTGCGTATTCATGGTCAGCACCACGCTCTGCGCCTGCGGCGAAATCGTCGAGGATTTGGGCGGGATCTCATACAGGTTCAGCCAGAAGACGGATTCGCGATCCTGGGGCAATTCCTGCTGGTTATAGATCAGCCGCAGCCCCTGCATCGCCTGCGGTTCTAATTTGAACAGCGCCGGAACCGCAACAAACGGCGTTTTAATGCGATCGGGCATCGTCACGTTCGTGTTGCCGTTATCCACCCAGCTTTGCGCCATTACGGGCCAGCTATTGGTGTTTACCAGCATCAGGCTCTGTTGCGTCTGCCCCTCTTTAAAAATCACCCGCGTTGAGGATGCGATGAGTCCGGCGTGAGAAGAAAATGCAACCGCCAACAGCGCCGCTAACGCCATCGTTTTAACATGCTTTCTCATTGGACTTTCACCACCACATAAGCACTGGCATCCACTTTGCCCGGTGTGACCGTCTGACCCGGAAGGCGCGTCAGGGACGCATGGAAATGGACAATATATTCACTCAGTCCCGATGAGCCGCCATTAGAGATTTGCGTTGCCCCATCTCGCACAGAGTACCAGCCGCTGGTATTGCCAAAGCGGCAGGCGCTTAGCGAACACCAGTACCAGCCGAGCAGATTGCGTGGTACGCCATCGCTGGCATTCGCTATCTGGATACCAACACCCATGGCAATGCCTGGATAGCCATAGCGATCGGACAGCAAGTGACTCACTCCCCCCAATGGATTCACCAGGCCCAGCAACTCTGCGATCGTGTAACCATAGTGGGTGGTCTGAAAAGCCAGCGCCGTCATACCCGCAGCAGTACCACTTTGCATTGCGCCTTCGCAGAGAATGTTGACGCTAAAATTGGCCTGCGCCTTTTTCCCATTATTTAAATCAGCAACAGAAATCGTCGGGAATAGCACCACAGGCGTGGCGCTTTTAGCCACACAGGTTGGCGTTGATACCAGTATTGCGCCCGGAACGGTAGCGGTACCCATATTCACCGCCATCCAGTTATCCATCAACCAGCCATTCCAGTCGTAGGCGGAATCACCCACATCGCAGTAGGCATCCGTGCTGCCAGGCGAGCAGAAAGAGACATAACCATTCGGCTGGTTGCAGCTATACACACCAGATGTGAGCTGGGTTGAACGTCCACACCAGTCCGTTGGCGATACCCCTCTGGGCGAGGTGGAACTCACGCGAATCAGCTCGGCGCGAATGGGGCTGAAGTCTTTGACCCGGATATAAATCTGCTTGCCGTCAGCCGAAACCGCGTAATTTTTCATCGGGATACGCTGAAAGTTACGGGCAAACACAGTGCCCGAATTCACATGCGTCAGACGTAACCCCACATGGCTAAACAGCGTGCCATAGTAGCCAGGGTAGCCATCGGCTGCGCCCAAATCAAAAAAACCACCGTTACGATCGTCACCATTGGTGGCAATGATCTCGAAGATGTTATTTTTATCCGCAATATCACAGACCCATAAAACGCTGTCCGGGCCTTTATAACGCGGGTTATTCGCAAATGATACGATGCTTGAACCAAGCGGTGAGCCAACGGGTTGGATCGACAGACTGGTGACGTTAACGGTGCCCAGCGACAGGCCAACACCCCAATAATCCAGTTCGGTACGGACGAAATCCGGCCCTTTTTTACACACTGCGCTCGCGGACAAACTCGCGAGCAAAAGAATGTTCAGTAAAATAATGCGCATAAAGATCATAAACAGCTCCGTCAATTAACGACAAGGCAGACCCATCAAAAGCAGTGGTTGCCGGGGTTCCGTGGCACGCCAGGCAATACGGCAGCTCTGCAGAGCCCCTTCTCCCCAACGCACCTGCAACTCCCCTTTTTTCTCACCGGAACGCAGGTAAATCTGATTAGCCTGCCCCACCATGCCCAGATAGTTGTCATAGCCGTCATACACCGAGGCCCCCATCGGGATCGGTTCATTCGCTTGCCGTTGCGCCGTAATCAGCATCGCCTGCCCGTTAAGGGTGTTAAAACGCACTCGTACCGTCGCGCCGGCATACGGCGCAATACGCTGCTGCGAAGTTTGCAGTTCGGCGTCATCGCTCATATTGCGGGGATCGAGGCCAATGCTATTGAACTGGTACGCGCCGAGCGAAGGCACAATGGCGTAACCAAACGCATCGACGCGCCCTCCCTGTCCGCCGATAACCTCCGCGCCGCTGGCGCCAGGCGCATCTATCAGGGCAAAACTGTCGCCGACCCAGTGCCCAAGCGTCACGCCGCCTTTATGCGCAACCACCGAGCCCTGTAGCGAGGCAGAGGCTTGCCAGTAATTTTGTGACGATGACCAGGAGATTCCGGCATTAGCAAAAGAAAAATTCTGCTGCAAACCGCCACCCCACACCGACTGCTCGCCTTTGTCATCGGTTGAATAGTTCAGGTTGTAGTTCAGCGGATTTTTGTCGCCATACACCCCGCTCAATGTTGATTGATAGCCACCATCGGAACCGTCGCTGTTGTTGCTGCGGTGTGCACTGGCTGAAAGAACAGGTGAGGACCGTTGGGTGCCAAGCGGTACAGAGACCGCGAGCGACCACAGTGTTTGAATCTGATCACGCAAAGAGATCGCGTGCTCGTTGCCGCTGTTTTGCCACGGACTGCTTACGCTATCGGGCGTAACGTTATAGGTACGCGCCACCCCGAGATTCAACGCAATGCCATAATCGAAGGTTTTACTCCAGTTGAACTGAAGCTGTTTGTCGCGCTTTTTATTATCGCGGTAAGTCTGCGTTGATGCTGAGAGGTTAATGTTGCCGTAATCGCCTAATGTCTGGCCCGCAGAGATCTCCAGACGATTGCGCTGTTTCCAGCTTAGTGATTGCCACTGATTACCATGTTTGTAAGCCTCACGAGAACCTAAAGCGTCATACAGCTCAGAATACCCGTCGGTGGAATAGCGATAACCGGCGAGCGTAAACGATGTTCCCGATTGCGGAATGAATTTGCTGTAGTTCGCCCGTAACGACCAGCCGCTTCGGGCACCCTCATCCGCCAGGGATGCGCGGGAAAACAGGCTGGTCAAACCAAAAGCGCCCACGGAGGTTGTGTAGACGCCGCCCAGCGCATAACTCATATAGTTAGATGCCAGTTGGTTGCCGAGGCTGAGGGTAAACGCGTTCGTTAGCCCTTGCCGCCAGACCACTTCACTGAATACATTCTTATCGCCCACGTCCCGCGTCTGCCCCAGCGTGAAAACATAGTCTGAGGAGCCAGGGCGCATAGATTCAGCCAGTGCCGAGAAAGGCACCATAAAAGTATTTACGCTGCCATCCGCTTCAGTGACGACAACCGTTAAATCACCGGCGAAATTTGTCGGGTAGAGATCGTCGATCGTAAATGGGCCCGCCGCGACAGTCGTTTCATACAGCGTGGATTTACCCTGCAAAATGGTGACTTTCGCGTTCGTATTGGCAATCCCGCGCACAACGGGCGCATAGCCCCGGCGCGAATTCGGCAACATGCGCGTATCGGATAAAAGCTGGAAGCCCCGGAAACTCATCCCGGAAAAAAATTGCCCGTTGGTATAGCCTTCGCCCACCATTAATTCGCTGCGCAACGGGTAAATGGCACGCTGAAGATAACGACGGTTCGTATTCCAGCGGCTGCCTTCTTCGTTGCTGTAGCTCAAACTGGATTGCTGGCGATAGCGCCACAGCCCAAGGTTGAAACCGCCGTTAAAATTCAGCCAACTGGAATCCATGCTGCCTGCGCCGCTCTGCCGCGACTTCACGTGATACTGGTTGGCGATATAGTTCAGAAACAGCATGCTTTCCCCGGCATCAAGGCTTGCTTCACTGACGCTGCCCCGGGGAACGGATTTCAACAGTGCCTGCGGCACACTCAAATCCATACGCAATTGCGCAAGGTCATCTTTGATAGTGACGCCCTTCATCACTTCATCATCATTCCAGTAGCATGATGATTTCATTATGGGCGTGAACGCCTTCAGACCTAACGTTGTTAATAATTCCCGGGGCAGGCAGGGGCTAATACTCTTCCCCCTGCGGGAATATTCTATTTCACTGTGTGTAATAAATTTGCCGTTAAGATAAATATCCAGTGAGTGACGCCCTGGCGAGATCATTTCGTTTTTATTTAAACGTTGCAAATCCTCAACTGATAAGCCACTCCCCCTTAGCAAAGAGGCATCAAAATAGAAACCTTCATCTTCCGCTGATGCTGAAAAGGGCAAAACAAAAATCAGCCCTATAAAAACACGAAAGCAGGTTAAATGCAGAGGCATTATAGTCACCAGAAATTGAGAAATATATTTACATCATCAAACAGAAGTTATCGAACCAATGAGTAGGTTTTACTAAATACGCCGCCATAATCATTTATCGCATTAATTATTAATTTATCACCTGCACCCTCAGGCAATATCCATTGCGCAGTAGAATGCGGCGTAATCATGCCTGTCGTTGTAATGGACGTTTTTTTCTTTCCATCCGCAACAAATGCGCTAACAATGGAAATATGCCAGGGGCTGGTATTCTTAATATCGATTTTTTTACCCTGGACGCCGACCTTTAACTCATCGAGTGATTTATTTGCGTCACCCACCAGGCCGGAAGGGCGGTAAAATATTTTGATACGGCTTTTCACCAGCATGGTTAAAGAATTTTTACCCTGCGCAGCGGCACTTTTTGCCGGGTATTGCAGAAAATTCAGCCAAAAAAGGGACTCCCTGTCCTGTGGTAAAACCGTTCCCGTAAATTTCAACCGCAAACTGTGTTGTGCGTGCGAATTAATACGAAATATCGAGGGCATGACAATAAAAGGAGCATCGGCCGTTTCTGCTGTTGAATTAGGATTATTTTTATCCGTCCACACTTGTACTAAAAAAGGGTTGTCGCCAGCATTAGTGAAATCAAGCGATTTTTCTTTAATCTCCGCATTGTAAATAATACGAGTCCCGAGCATCGTCACGCTAGCCGAGGCACTATTGAGCGCAGAGGAAAAAAGAAAGGCGGAAAGAAAACCGAATAATATTTTATGTTTCGACATGCTGATTTAAACCCCATAACAAGCGCTGCACGAGGCAGCGCTTTTAAGGATATTACATGTAAGTTACGGCAAACTGCACCTGAGCTTCTACAGTACCCGCCGTAGATGCACCGGTTGCAAAATAACGCGCAGTCAGATCGTAGGTTGCGCTGGTATTTGCGCCACCAACAGACTGAGAAGCGGTCTGAGCTTTATTACCCACGAAATCCAGCGCGGTAGTACCTTCCATTAATTGGATCGCAACATTTGCCGCCGGAGAAGTGGTCGCAGTATTTTTCAAATTCATACCATCAACATCATTTGCAACAAAAACAACGCTTGCGTTAGATGTTTGCGCACCGCAACCAGACAGCATTACAGTGAACGGAGTTTCGCCGGTGGTATCGCCTGCATTGGCCAACTGAGTTTTTGCTGCGGTCGGCAGAAGAACAACCGGAGCGGAGCTGCTGCCATTTACAGTAATATTACAGGTTTGTTCACTTACTTCACCCATAAAACGCACAGTATTATTTGACGTTGCAGCAAAAGAGGAAGCGCTTAAACCAAAAGCAAAAACAGCAGTTGCCGCACAAATAGCTTTCATACGATTCATAAAAAAACCTTAATTTAAAATTGACAGTCCATATCAAGACATTTACCAGGCGGTAAACGCCTTAAGTCCGAAAACAAAAATACACCTACGGACACTTACTGTAAATGCAGAGAAATAAGCAAAAATAAAACAAAAATTGAATTAATATCCACTCAAAAAATAAAACAAGAAATAGTATTCACATTGATAAAAACAGAAAAACAAAAACACAATTAAAACAATAAGTTAAACTGGTAAGAGGTGCCTGCACATCCGCATAAAAACAAAAATATAGAATAAAACATTAGGAATATATCTATATTTCTCACCCGTCATAAAAAGCATGTCAAAAATAAATCATTAAGATCAGGAAGGATTGGTAGCATTAATGCATATAACTCCTTCCTGAAATAAGAAACCCTTTATGAGCAGAATTTATAATTAATTCTGTTCCGCCACTAAAATCGCCTGCGTATCCGGTTCCAGCGCTTTAAAAATATGCTCCTGATCCGCTGGGTAGCAGATGTAATCCCCTTCACATAACTCCTCTGGCGCTTCGGTTAGCCCCACCAGCGCGCGCCCCTGCGTCACGATAATATGCTCAACAGAGCCCTGCGGATGAGGATGCGAAATACGGTCCGCGCCCGGCTGCGTCAGTAGCAGGTAGATATCGCGCCGCGCGCCTGGCGGGCAGGCAGCCAGTAAAATTGCCTGATAATTAGCCTGTTCGGCAATCACTTTGGTGCCTTCACCGCGGCGAATCACCTGTGTTTTCGGGCTTTGCGGTTCCAACAGGCGGGCAAAGGGAATATCCAGCGCCACGCACAACGCCCACAATGTTTCCAGGCTGGGATTGCCATTCCCGGCTTCCAGTTGAGACAGCGTGGATTTGGCGATCCCGGCGCGGCGGGCAATTTCTGCCAGCGAAAGGCCGGTTCGCTGACGCTCGCGCACCAGACTTTTGGCTATGATGCTAATTGGTTGTGTCATACACGACCCCAAACGTTCATTTAATCGAACGAATCGTTCTCCTTGAAAAACGATCCTGATGTGTTCATTATAATGGATAAACGTTCGATATGGCTAAAATGAGATGCTTACACACCACTTCGCGTCGCTAAAAGGCGATACCATCAAAGCAATATTCCTTGTTTGCCTGGCGGTCGGCGTCGTCGGCGTCTCCTACGGATCGCTGGCGATGGCTTACGGCTTTCCGCTGTGGGTGCCGCTTGCGCTCTCCACGCTGGTACTGGCGGGCGCCAGCGAGTTTATGTTTATCGGGATTGTCGCCAGCGGCGGTAACCCGTTGGCCGCCGCCGTTGCCGGATTACTGGTCAATGCCCGCCATATCCCTTTTGGCGTCACGGTGCGTGAACTGGTCGGTCAGCGGGCGGCGGGATTTCTCGGCTGCCACATTATGAATGACGAAAGCGTGGTGTTCGGTTTGTCGCAACCCACACCGGAACAGCGTAAGGCCGCTTACTGGTTGTGCGGATTGGGCGTCGCGCTGCTGTGGCCTGCGGGTGTACTGGTGGGCGCGGCGGTTGGCACGCTATTACCAGCGCCAGAAACCATCGGGCTCGACGCCGTATTCCCGGCGATCCTGCTGGCGCTGGTGTTACCGGCGCTGAAAAAACGCACCACGCTTATCCGCGCTTCCAGCGGCGCTCTGTTATCGCTGGCAACCGTTCCCTTCGCCCCGGTTGGCTTACCGGTGCTGCTCTCTTTACTGGGTTTACTGACGAGGAAGAAATAATGGCCAGCGTTTCCTTAATTATCGGCGGCATTGCGGTTCTTTCCGTTGGCACGTATTTGATGCGCTTCGGCGGCGCAAAACTCGGCAGCAGGCTGGCGCTCTCAGAGCACTCACAGGCGCTACTTTCCGATGCGGCAACGACGTTGTTGTTCGCGGTCGCGCTGGCGGCCATGCTCTATGAAGGGGATCATTTTGCCGGAATGGCACGCGTGCTGGGCGTACTGTTTGCCCTTTTCCTGGCCTGGCGAAAGATGCCGCTCATTGTGGTGATTATCTCGGCGGCTGTGGTGACGGCGCTGTTGCGCCTGGCGGGTATGCATTAAAAAAAAAGCGCCCGCAGGCGCTCTTTCGACAATATTGCAATTTATTTGGTCAGCTCGGCAGTCATATGAACCTGGTTGCCGTTGTAAGCTTCGGTAATGTGGTAAGAAGAAGCGCCTGCCTGCTGAGCCTGAGCGGCGATTTGTGCTTCTGCACCGCTGAGAGTGGTGTCAGTTACGCTTACAGACTGGGCAGCGAAAGAACCGAAAGAAGCAGACAGAGCGATAACAGCGACAAAAGTTTTGATGCTTTTCATGATATAAATCCTTACGTTAATTTGTTGGAGTGAGGCGTTGTGCCTCGATGAAATAAATACTAGACCTGTTCACTCACAACAAAAAGCGGAAGGATTTGTTCTCATCTTTCAAAATTATTGATTAACAATTAAACGCTGTGGATGGGTATAGATCGTCGCCCTGCCCGGCTTGCAAAAACCGACCAGCGTCAGGTTGCAGCGTTCCGCCACTTCCACGGCCAGCGTTGTCGCCGCCGATACCGCAAACAGAATTTCAACGCCGCACATCGCCGATTTTTGCACCATTTCATAGCTGGCGCGGCTGGACACCAGCACCGCTCCTTGCTCCCACGCTTCACCTTCACGCGCGCGATGACCAAGCAACTTATCCAGCGCTACATGACGCCCGACATCTTCATGGCCGCCCGCCAGTTCGCCGGATGGCAACATCCACGCCGCCGCATGCGTACAACCCGTTAACTGCCCGACAGGCTGAAAATCGGTTAAATGCGCCAGCCCGTTATCCAGTAACGCCAGGTCAAAGCGCTGCGTGAACGGCAGCGGCGCTATCGGCTTGCCGATATCGTTAAGTTGTTCCACGCCGCATACGCCACAGCCGGTTCGCCCGGCAAGCGCGCGGCGTCGCTCTTTTAGCCCCATAAAACGGCGGCTGGAGAGTTCGATTTGCACTTCAAGGCCGTTACAGGAAGGCACCACATCCATGCCGTAAATTTCCGCCGGGTTTTCGATAATCCCTTCGGATAAGGAGAAGCCAATCGCGAACCATTCGAGATCTTTTGGCGAGGCCATCATCACCACATGGGAGATACCGTTGTAGACCAGCGCGACAGGAACTTCTTCCGCCAGCATATCCGGCTGCGTCTGCTGTAAATCGGTGCGTTTCCACAGGGAAATCTCACGGGCCCCTGTGACTGATGTTGCATTTTTGTGCTTTTTAGGGTGCAAATCGTTCACTTTGTCTTAACCGTTATCAAACAAGCGTACCAACTATATGGTACTCTTTGCGTATATCCCTTGGGGGAAAGAGGGAATAGCAGCGATTCTGAGGAACTTACCGCAGAATTGACCTACCTACATTGTAGTAATCTTCGTTGCTAATCCCCCCAAATGAGGGATTACCAGCAATTCTGAACCTTTGCGAAAACCACCGCAAAGAAAAAACGATAAGAGTAATGTCGAACCAGGAGCAAACCATGCAGGTCAGCAGAAGGCAGTTCTTTAAGATCTGCGCTGGCGGTATGGCAGGAACAACGGCTGCGGCATTGGGCTTTGCCCCCAATATCGCACTTGCGGAAACACGGCAGTATAAGCTGCTGCGCACCCGTGAAACCCGTAATACCTGCACATATTGTTCCGTCGGCTGTGGGCTGTTGATGTACAGCCTCGGCGACGGTGCCAAGAACGCCAAAGCGTCAATCTTTCATATCGAGGGTGACCCGGATCATCCGGTAAACCGTGGCGCACTGTGCCCGAAAGGCGCAGGTCTGGTGGATTTCATCCACTCGGAAAGCCGCCTGAAATACCCGGAATACCGTGCGCCAGGCTCCGATAAATGGCAGCGCATCACGTGGGATGATGCGTTTGACCGCATCGCGAAGCTGATTAAAGCCGACCGCGATGCCAACTTTATCGCGCAAAATGCCGCAGGCACCACTGTCAACCGCTGGCTGAGCACCGGGATGCTGTGCGCATCCGCGTCCAGCAATGAAACGGGCTATTTAACGCAAAAATTCACCCGCGCACTCGGCATGTTAGCCGTCGATAACCAGGCGCGTGTCTGACACGGACCAACGGTAGCAAGTCTTGCTCCTACATTTGGTCGCGGTGCGATGACCAACCACTGGGTCGACATGAAGAACGCCAACCTTATCATTGTGATGGGTGGGAACGCAGCTGAAGCACATCCGGTGGGATTCCGCTGGGCGATGGAAGCCAAGATCCATAATGGCGCGAAGCTGATTGTTATCGATCCGCGCTTTACGCGTACTGCCTCTGTTGCGGATTTCTATACGCCAATTCGTTCCGGTACTGACATTGCCTTCCTGTCAGGCGTGTTGCTGTACCTGATGACCAACGAAAAATATAACCGCGAATATACCGAGGCCTATACCAACGCCAGCCTGATCGTGCGGGAAGATTATGGTTTCGAAGATGGCCTGTTCACCGGCTATGACGCGGATAAACGTAAATACGACAAAACCAGCTGGAACTACGAACTGGATGAGAAAGGTTTCGCCAAACGCGATACCACGCTCACCCATCCGCGCTGCGTGTGGAACCTGCTGAAACAGCACGTTTCTCGCTATACGCCGGACGTGGTTGAAAACATCTGCGGGACGCCAAAAGCGGATTTCCTGAAGGTGTGCGAATACATCGCCGAAACCAGCGTGCATGACAAAACCGCCTCGTTCCTCTACGCGCTGGGCTGGACGCAGCACTCTGTCGGTGCGCAAAACATTCGCACCATGGCGATGATCCAACTGCTGCTGGGGAACATGGGGATGGCAGGCGGCGGCGTGAATGCCCTGCGCGGTCACTCCAACATTCAGGGGCTGACGGACCTTGGTTTGCTGTCACAAAGCCTGCCGGGCTATATGACACTGCCGAGTGAGAAACAGGCCGATCTCCAGACTTACCTTACCGCCAACACGCCGAAACCGCTGCTGGAAGGCCAGGTAAACTACTGGGGTAATTACCCGAAATTCTTCGTTTCGATGATGAAAGCCTTCTTTGGCGACAAAGCCACGGCGGAAAATAGCTGGGGCTTTGACTGGCTGCCGAAGTGGGACAAAAGTTACGACGTTCTGCAGTACTTCGACATGATGTACAAAGGCCAGGTGAACGGCTATCTGTGCCAGGGCTTTAACCCGGTGGCCTCGTTCCCGAACAAGAACAAGGTCGTGGCATCGCTGTCGAAACTGAAGTTCCTGGTGACCATCGATCCGCTGAACACCGAAACCTCGACCTTCTGGCAAAACCACGGCGAGTCGAACGATGTCGATCCGGCGAAAATCCAGACCGAAGTGTTCCGTTTGCCTTCAACCTGCTTCGCCGAAGAGAACGGCTCGATCGTGAACTCCGGCCGCTGGCTGCAATGGCACTGGAAAGGCGCTGACGGCCCGGGCGAAGCTGTGACCGATGGCGAGATCCTCGCCGGTATCTTTACGCGTCTACGTAAGATGTATGCCGAAGAGGGCGGCGCGTGCCCGGAACAGGTGCTGAATATGACCTGGAACTACTCCACTCCGCACGAACCGGCATCGGAAGAAGTGGCAATGGAGAGCAACGGTAAAGCACTGGCAGACATTATCGACCCGGCAACGGGCACGGTGATCGTCAAGAAAGGCCAGCAGCTTAGCTCGTTTGCTCAGTTGCGCGATGACGGTACTACCTCCAGTGGTTGCTGGATCTTCGCGGGTAGCTGGACGCCGGATGGCAACCAGATGGCACGTCGCGATAACGCCGATCCGTCAGGCCTTGGTAATACGTTGGGCTGGGCGTGGGCGTGGCCGCTTAACCGCCGCATTCTTTACAACCGTGCTTCAGCCGATCCGCAGGGTAAACCGTGGGATCCGAAGCGTCAGTTGCTGAAGTGGGACGGTGCGAAGTGGGGCGGCGTGGATATTCCGGACTACAGCACTGCCGCGCCAGGCAGCGATGTCGGGCCGTTTATCATGCAGCCGGAAGGGATGGGTCGCCTGTTCGCTATCGATAAGATGGCTGAAGGGCCGTTCCCGGAACACTACGAGCCGTTTGAAACGCCGCTGGGCACGAACCCGCTGCACCCGAACGTCGTATCCAACCCGGCAGCCCGCGTCTTTAAAGACGATATGGAAGCCATGGGTAAAGCGGATAAATTCCCATATGTCGGCACCACTTACCGTCTGACCGAGCACTTCCACTACTGGACCAAGCACGCGCTGCTTAACGCTATCGCGCAGCCGGAACAGTTTGTGGAGATCGGTGAGAAGCTGGCGGGCAAGCTGGGCATCGTTCAGGGTGATACGGTTCGTGTCTCCTCCAACCGTGGCTATATCAAAGCCAAAGCGGTGGTGACCAAGCGTATCCGCACGCTGAAAGTGAACGGCAAAGATGTCGATACCATCGGGATTCCGATTCACTGGGGTTACGAAGGTGTGGCGAAGAAAGGCTTTATCGCCAATACGTTAACGCCGTTCGTCGGCGATGCGAACACCCAAACGCCGGAATTCAAGGCGTTCCTGGTGAATGTGGAAAAGGTGTAACGGAGACGACTTATGGCTTATCAATCGCAAGACATCATCCGTCGTTCCGCAACTAACGGCTTCACTCCCGCGCCACAGGCGCGGGATCACCAGCAGGAAGTGGCGAAACTTATCGACGTCACCACCTGTATTGGCTGTAAAGCCTGTCAGGTGGCCTGTTCCGAGTGGAACGACATCCGTGATGAAGTGGGACATAACGTCGGGGTGTATGACAACCCGGCGGATCTGACCGCGAAATCCTGGACGGTTATGCGCTTCTCGGAAGTGGAACAGAACGACAAACTGGAGTGGCTGATCCGTAAAGATGGCTGCATGCACTGCGCCGATCCTGGCTGTCTGAAAGCATGTCCGTCAGAAGGCGCTATTATTCAGTATGCCAACGGCATTGTCGACTTCCAGTCTGAGCAGTGCATCGGCTGCGGTTACTGCATCGCCGGTTGCCCGTTCGATGTGCCGCGTCTGAACCCGGAAGACAACCGCGTCTACAAATGTACGCTGTGCGTTGACCGTGTCACCGTGGGCCAGGAACCGGCATGCGTGAAAACCTGCCCGACCGGCGCTATCCACTTTGGCTCCAAAGAGGATATGAAAACCCTCGCTGGCGAACGCGTCGCGGAGCTGAAAACCCGCGGTTACGATAACGCCGGGCTGTACGATCCGGCGGGCGTTGGCGGAACGCATGTGATGTACGTGCTGCATCACGCCGACAAGCCGAATCTGTATCACGGCCTGCCGGAGAATCCGCAGATCAGCGAAACCGTGAAGTTCTGGAAAGGAATCTGGAAACCACTTGCGGCGGTCGGCTTTGCAGCGACCTTCGCGGCCAGCATCTTCCACTATGTCGGTGTCGGTCCGAACCGTGCAGAAGAGGAAGACGATAACCTGCATGAAGAAAAAGACGAGGTGCGCAAATGAAAAAACGTGACACCATCGTGCGCTACACGGCACCGGAGCGCATTAACCACTGGGTCACCGCCTTCTGCTTCGTGCTGGCGGCGGTGAGCGGGCTGGGGTTTTTCTTCCCGTCCTTCAACTGGTTAATGGGAATTCTCGGTACGCCGCAGCTGGCGCGCATTCTCCATCCGTTCGTCGGCGTGGTGATGTTTGCGTCGTTTATCATCATGTTTTTCCGCTACTGGCACCATAACCTCATCAATAGGGATGATATCTTTTGGGCGAAGAATATTCGTAAGATTGTCGTCAATGAGGAAGTGGGCGACACCGGGCGATATAACTTCGGTCAGAAATGCGTGTTCTGGGCGGCGATTATTTTCCTGGTGTTGCTACTGGTAAGCGGCGTGGTTATCTGGCGCCCTTACTTCGCGCCAGCGTTCCCTATTCCGCTAATCCGATTAGCGCTGATGGTGCATTCATTTGCCGCAGTCGCGTTAATTGTGGTTATTATGGTGCATATTTACGCCGCCCTGTGGGTTAAAGGCACCATAACCGCAATGGTGGAAGGCTGGGTCACCAGCTCGTGGGCGAAGAAACATCACCCGCGCTGGTACCGGGAAGTTCGCAAGACAACGGAAAAATCGACTGAATGAGTATTCGCATAATCCCGCAAGATGAGCTGGAGAAGAGCGATAAACGCACGGCGGATGTTATTCCGCCGTTATTATTCCCCAGACTGAAAAATCTCTACAACCGCCGTGCAGAGCGTCTGCGCGAACTTGCAGAGAGTAACCCGCTGGGTGATTACCTGCGTTTTGCTGCGCTTATCGCCCATGCCCAGGAAGTGGTGCTGTACGACCACCCCTTGCATATCGACCTGACAGCGCGCATTAAAGAAGCCGCTGAAGAGGGTAAACCGCCGCTTGATATTCACGTGCTGCCGCGTGATACGCACTGGCACAAGCTGCTGCATTCGCTCATCGCCGAGCTGAAGCCGGAGATGAGCGGCCCGGCGCTGGCGGTCATTGAGAACCTTGAAAAGGCCTCCGCGCAGGAACTGGAAACGATGGCAAGCGCGCTGTTTGCTGCTGACTTCGCCGCTGTGAGCAGCGATAAATCGCCGTTTATCTGGGCCGCGCTGTCGCTCTACTGGGCGCAAATGGCCAGCCTGATTCCAGGAAAAGCCCGTGCTGAATATGGTGAACAGCGCCAGTTCTGCCCGGTATGCGGCGCCATGCCTGTTTCCAGCGTAGTGCATATCGGCACAACGCAGGGGCTGCGTTACCTGCACTGCAATCTGTGCGAAACCGAATGGCACGTGGTGCGCGTCAAATGCAGCAACTGCGAGCAGACCCGCGATCTGCACTACTGGTCGCTGGATAATGAGCAGGCAGCCATTAAAGCCGAAAGCTGCGGCGACTGCGGCACTTACCTGAAGATCCTGTACCAGGAAAAAGACCCGAACGTCGAACCGGTGGCCGATGATTTAGCTTCGCTGGTGCTTGATGCCCGCATGGAGCAGGAAGGTTTCGCCCGTAGCTCTATCAACCCGTTCCTCTTCCCGGGCGAAGGGGAATAATCCTGACAGGTCGCGGTAAGCTGTGCTTACCCGGCCTGCCATTGTTTTCATGTCAGTCTTGCTATTCTGCTCCTGCCCCAATTTAGCGCTCCTCACCGTAATCTGCCGCAAACGTTAATGATTTCAGCACATTTCGTAGCACACCATACCGCCACTTTCGGCAAAAACAAGCGGGTTCAAAAGTTATAAACCGGCTTTACGAGCAGCCTTCCAAATTTGTGCTTTCCACAAAATCAGCCGTTCCCATTTCATAAAAACCAGGCTATAAAACTGGATATTTATACAGATAAAGGTGAACGGAATGGCACTGGAACAAGGCATTGCCGGGTTGGTGAGCGACTTTATCGCCGCCGGGCGCCCCTCGGCGCGTGCCAGGAGTATTGATGAACGGCGCACGGGTTATATCGCCAGCACGTCGCTTGCCGGGGAAACGGAAACCCGCGTTCGGGTTGAAGACGTTACGCTTGAAGGTGTGACGCTGCGTGTGTTCTCGCCGCTGGAGGCCAACGGTAAACTGCCTGCGCTGATCTATTACCACGGCGGCTGCTTTATCAGCGGCGGGTTCGCCACGCATGATAACCAGTTGCGCCAGTTAGCGTGGTACAGCGGCTGTCGGGTGATTGCCGTGCAGTATCGGCTCGCGCCAGAACATCGCTGGCCTGCCGCGCACGATGATGCGCTACAGGGTGCAGAGGTGATATGGAAAAATGCCGAACGCCTCAACGTTGATCCGCAACGAATTACGCTGGCGGGCGACAGCGCAGGCGGGCATCTGGCGCTGGTCACCGCGCTACGATTGAAGGCGGCGGCAATCTGGCAACCCACGCAACTGGTGTTGATCTACCCGATGCTGGATGCCACGGCCTACTTCGACAGCTATACCTTTAACGGTTCTGATTATGTAATCACCCGTGATGCGCTGCTGTCAGGCTACGAAATGTATCTTGGCGACACTGACCGCCTGCTGTCGGATGTCAGCCCGCTGTGGCGCGATGATTTCGCAGGTCTGCCGCCGGTACACATTATTACGGCGGAGTTCGATCCGCTGTGCGATGAAGGGGAAGCGTTATACCAGCATATGACGGATCAGGGCGTAACCTGTACCTGTTCCCGCTACCTCGGCGTTATTCACGGCTTCTTCCAGCTTGCCGGTATCAGCCAGAGCGCACGGGATGTCATACAAGACGTGGCCGCACGCGTGGCCAGAGCATAAAACCCAAAGGAGAGCCAATGTCTGTCGTAAGCCCCGTAGAACAGCAGTTCGCCGCGTACAATACCCATGATATTGAAGCGTTCGTCGCATGCTTTAGTGAGGATTTCACCGCCTACCGTTTGCCCTCCACAGCGCCATCGCTGCAAGGGAGGGAAGCCTTACGTGAGTTCTATGCCGGGCACCGTTTTAATAACCCGGCGCTCCGTGCAGAGCTGCTCTCGCGTACAGTGATGGGCAATAAGGTGTTCGATCACGAAAAAATCTACGGCATTGGCGAATCGGTCATCGAAAATATGGCGGTTTATGAAGTGCAGGATGGGCGCATCACCACCGCGTGGTTTTTCTTTGCGCAGTGAGGAGCAGCTATAAGGCTGCGCGCCTGCGTCAACAAGCGCGCGGTCGGTTACTCTTCTTCGTTGCCGCCCTCTTCATAAGGGCCAAAAGGTTTCGCGGGCAGCACGATGTAAATCCCTTCGAAAATCGCGCCCAGCTTACCCTCGCCAAACAGCTCAACCTGAAGCTGAACGCGCGCTTTACGCCCACGCGCCAGGCGATCGAGATCGCCGCTTAGTGAGCCGAGATCGGCAATCGCGCTGGGTTTACCTTTAATTGGTGTGCTGTATCGAATGTGCGCATCAGCCAGAATAATGGTGCCGCCGAGATGGCGTTCGCGCAGCATCAGCCAGATCAACCCCCAGCCAGTCAGCGTGCCCAGCGAAAACAGGCTGCCGGCAAACAGCGTATGATGCGGGTTCTGGTTGCCGGTCTCCGGCATGGTAGTGATAAATTTCTGCCCGGTGTACTGCTGAATACGCACGCCCATCTTTTCGCTCAGCGGAATATGCTCGTACCAGGCTTGCTGTAGCTGCCCGCACCAGTCGCCGCGATGCAGAATATCGTCCAGCGTGGCCACGGGTTTGATCATCAAAAAATGGCGCACCGGCGTCGTTTGCGGCGCGGTGATCTCCCCTTCATTGATAAACCCGAGCTTGGCAAAAAACTCTACGGCATCTTCGCGGGCGCTACAGGTCACCCGCTTCACCCCTTCCTGGCGAGCAACGGATTCCAGCGTCATCGCCATCAGCGTACCCAGCCCTTTATCCTGCACAGAAGGGTGCACGGCCATAAAACGGATCGAGGCTTCATTGTCGGCGTTGATATACAGCCTGCCGACCGCCACCATATTGCCCTCTTCATCAACCACCATCTGGTGATGCGCCATTGCATCCCATGCATCGCGTTCGGAACCTTTTGGCTGATGCAGGGGTTTGCGCAGCATTTCCCAGCGGAACTGGTAATAACGCTCTAACTCTTCTTCAGTCTGTGGTACGCGGAGGTGATACATAGCGGTGTTCTCTCTTGTGACTCTGGGCCACGCCGCAAGCTGGCTCATATCTGCAACCAGAATGTGACAGGACCATCGTTGACCAGCGAAACCTGCATATCGGCAGCGAATCGCCCGGTTTGCGTTTCCATCTGCTGGCTGCGGCAACGTTCGACAAAGTAGTTATACAGCGCTTCCGCTTTATCCGGCGCTGCGCCTCTGGAAAACCCAGGACGCATGCCGCGTTCGGTATCCGCCGCCAGCGTGAATTGCGACACCACCAGCACACTCCCACCCGCCTGCTGGACGTTAAGATTCATTTTTCCTTCAGCGTCGCTAAAAATGCGATACCCCAGCACTCGCTCGCACAGGCGGTTCGCTTTTTGTTCATCGTCTTCCCTTTCGACCCCTAACAACACTAAAAGTCCCGGACCAATTTCGCCCGTCACCTCGCCCGCCACGCTAACGCTTGCGCGGGAAACACGTTGAATTAATGCAATCATGGTTGGTCTGCTTCTTCTTGCTGTGCGGCTATTTTGAGTTTTCGGTATTCACCGAGAGTGACAGTTATTTCTGCACCTAGCAAGACGATACACCAGGTCCAGTAGACCCAGAGGAACAAAATCGGGATGACAGCCAGCACGCCATAAATAAGCTGGTAGGAAGGGAACATAGTGATATAGAGACCAAAGACTTTCTTGCCCAATTCGAACAACAGAGCCGCGACAAAGGCGCCGATAATAGCGTCGCGGTTAGGCACCCGCGTTGTGGGTACAATGCTGTAAAGCAGCCAGAAAGAGAGCCAGGATAAAATCAGCGGGAAAATCCGCAGCACATCATCAATCATGCTGTTCAGTTCACTGGCCCAGCGCAGCGACAGCAAATAGGAACTAATGGCAAGGCTGGCGCCCGCCAGTAGCGGCCCAAGCGTGAGGATCATCCAGTACACCGCAAATGAGTAAACATGCGGGCGTATCCGAGTGCTGCGCCAGATGGTGTTCAGCGCCGAATCAATGGAGTACATCAACAGAAGCGATGTCACGATCAGCCCGCACGCACCGACAGCGGTCATTTTGGTGGAGTTCGCCACAAACTGCTCAATATAGTTCTGAATCACATCGCCGGTTGCCGGGATGAAATTGGCAAACACAAAATGACGTAGCTGAAGGCTGATTTCAGAAAACATTGGAAATGCAGCAAACAGCGCGACTATCACGGCGAGCAGCGGCACCAACGAGAGCAACGAGACGTAAGCGAGGTTCCCCGCCAGCGTCGTCATATGATCTTCATCGATGCGCTGCCAGAGCAGTTTTAACCATGACCACAATGCACGCGCGCGATGTCTGGCATGCTGCCGAACGTTTTTTAGCATAACTGCTTCGCGAAATAATCGGGGATCGTCGTTTTGCCCGTCACCAGAATACTGGTAATACCCAACTGTTCTGCACCCGCGATATTGTCAGCATTGTCATCGAAAAAGACGGCATCGTCGGCAGAAAAACCTTCAAGTGATAATACTTGCTGATAAATGCGCGCTTCGGGCTTACGCATTCCCATTTCCTGGGAAAGATAGATATGGTCGGCAGCAGCCTGGATTTCGGGATATTGCTCCGGCCAGTAAGTGGTATGCAGGCGGTTGGTATTCGACAAAACCACCACGCGATGCCCCTGCGCGCGCAACTTGTGCATGATGTCGATAACGTCGCTACGCAGAGCGACAAACACCGCCTGCCAGCCGGTGGAAAATTGCTCGTAGCTCAGCGGCATTTCCATCTCTTCACACAGCGCTTTGGCAAAATCTTCGTCGCTGATCTCTCCGCGCTCGTGCTGATGAAAAGCTTCGCCCATGGTGAAGCTCTGCTTCAAATTCGCCAGCGGCACACGGCTGAAATCACTCCAGGCACCCAGCACCCGGTTGAAGTCGATATCGACAATCACATTACCTAAATCAAAGATATAGAGCATTTCTCTCTCCTTACCAGCCGTGGAGAGTTAACTGTAGCGGTAAAGTGTGAAATTGAATAGTTTGCCGTCTCACATGCGGGCATAAAAAAAGCCGCTGAATATCAGCGGCTTTTTCACGAAGAAAGAGGAGAAATTACTCTTCTTTTGCACCGCGCATTGCGCGTTTACGATCGTTTTCCGTCAGGTGACGTTTACGAATACGGATAGACAGCGGGGTCACTTCTACCAGTTCGTCGTCATCGATGAACTCCAGAGCTTGCTCCAGGGTCATCTTAATCGGCGGAACCAGAACCGTTGCTTCGTCCGTACCGGACGCACGCATGTTGGTCAGTTTCTTACCGGTCAGGCAGTTTACCGTCAGGTCATTAGAACGGCTATGAATACCGATGATCTGGCCTTCATAAACTTCCGCACCGTGACCAAGGAACAGCTTACCGCGATCCTGCAAACCGAACAGCGCGAACGCTACCGCTTTACCCTGACCGTTAGAGATCAGTACGCCGTTGTTACGCTGGCCAACTTCGCCCGGACGAACATCGTCGTAGTGGCTGAAGGTGGAGTACAGCAGGCCGGTACCGGAAGTCATAGTCATGAACTCAGAACGGAAGCCGATCAGGCCACGGCTTGGGATCACGTAGTCGAGACGTACGCGGCCTTTGCCATCCGGATTCATGTTTTTCAGGTCGCCTTTACGCTCGCCCAGCGCCTGCATGACAGAACCCTGGTGCTGCTCTTCAACGTCCAGCGTCACGTTTTCAAACGGTTCCTGGCGACGGCCGTCGATTTCACGGAAGATAACTTTCGGACGGGAAACCGCCATCTCGAAACCTTCACGACGCATGTTCTCGATCAGAACAGACAGGTGCAGCTCACCACGACCGGAAACGCGGAATGCATCAGCGTCTTCGGTTTCTTCAACGCGCAGCGCAACGTTGTGCACCAGCTCTTTGTTCAGGCGGTCGAGGATCTGACGTGAAGTCACGTATTTACCTTCTTTACCACAGAACGGAGAGGTGTTGACGTTGAAGAACATAGTTACGGTCGGCTCATCAACAGACAGCGCCGGCAGCGCTTCCACATTCTGCGGGTCGCAGATGGTGTCAGAGATGTTCAGTTCGCCCAGGCCGGTGATCGCGATGATATCGCCGGCTTCGGCGATTTCGCTGTCGATACGTTCCAGACCCAGGTGGGTCAGTACTTTACCGACTTTACCGTTGCGGGTTTTGCCTTCGCTATCAATGATAGTAACCTGCTGGTTCGGCTTCACTTTACCGCGTTTAATACGACCAATGCCGATAACACCAACATAGTTGTTGTAGTCGAGCTGAGAGATCTGCATTTGCAGGGTCCCGTCGAGATCGACGTTCGGTGCCGGTACATGGTCAACAATCGCCTGATACAGCGGGGTCATGTCTTCAGCCATGTCTTCGTGGTCCATACCCGCAATACCGTTCAACGCAGAAGCGTAAACGATCGGGAAGTCCAGCTGTTCGTCGGTCGCGTCGAGGTTAACGAACAGGTCGAAGACCTGATCAACAACCCAGTCCGGACGCGCGCCAGGACGGTCAACTTTGTTGATTACCACAATCGGCTTGAGGCCATGGGCAAATGCTTTTTTGGTCACGAAGCGCGTTTGCGGCATCGGGCCGTCAAACGCATCAACCACCAGCAGCACGGAATCGACCATGGACATC
This sequence comes from Kosakonia sp. MUSA4, assembly GCF_013085925.1. NCBI lineage: Bacteria > Pseudomonadati > Pseudomonadota > Gammaproteobacteria > Enterobacterales > Enterobacteriaceae > Kosakonia > Kosakonia sp. MUSA4. The sequence goes on along the minus strand of NZ_CP025697.1, from coordinate 5,480,486 downwards.
ACACGCTCAACTTCACCACCGAAGTCGGCGTGCCCAGGGGTATCAACGATGTTGATACGGTAATCATTCCATTTGATAGCGGTGTTTTTCGCGAGGATGGTAATCCCACGCTCTTTCTCCAAATCGTTGGAGTCCATCACACGCTCTTGAGTTTCAGCACGTTCGTCGAACGTACCGGATTGCTGCAGCAGCTTGTCAACCAGGGTTGTTTTACCATGGTCAACGTGAGCAATGATGGCGATGTTACGCAGATTTTCGATCACAACTTTGCCTCAGGCATTAGAAATAGCGCGTTATTGTACACGTATTAATCGAAGGACAAAACAGGATCACAAACATCCTCCGCAAACAAGTATTGCAGAGTTGCTTTGTGATCGCTTTCACGGAGCGTTAAAAGGGCCGCTAACAAAAAAATCGCACCAATAAGGTGCTTAATGTTCACATGAAAGCACTATATTGGTGCAATTTAACCATCATGGTGCAGCCCTTTTGCACTATACCGGGCATAATAACGCCTTTTGAGGGGCATTTAAAAGTTGGCATAGATTTCGCTTTATCTATTTTACGGCAACTACGCCAGGTTTCACGCAGTATTTGAAGACCTCGTTACCACGACGACAATGACAAATCCGGGAGAGTTTAAGTATGTCCGCTGAACACGTTTTGACGATGCTGAATGAGCACGAAGTGAAGTTTGTTGATCTGCGCTTCACCGATACCAAAGGTAAAGAACAGCACGTCACTATCCCAGCCCATCAGGTTAATGCTGACTTCTTTGAAGAAGGCAAAATGTTTGATGGTTCTTCGATTGGTGGCTGGAAAGGCATCAACGAATCAGACATGGTGCTGATGCCGGACGCGACTACCGCTGTCATTGACCCGTTCTACGAAGAAACAACGCTGATCATCCGTTGCGATATCCTCGAACCAGGCACCATGCAGGGTTACGATCGCGACCCGCGTTCCATCGCGAAACGCGCTGAAGAGTACCTGCGTTCTACCGGTCTGGCAGACACCGTTCTGTTTGGGCCAGAGCCGGAATTCTTCCTGTTCGACGACGTTCGTTTCGGCAGCTCTATTTCCGGTTCCAGCGTTGCTATCGATGATATCGAAGGCGCATGGAACACCTCCACCAAATACGAAGGTGGTAACAAAGGTCACCGTCCGGCTGTTAAAGGCGGTTACTTCCCGGTTCCGCCGGTTGATTCATCACAGGATCTGCGTTCCACCATGTGTCTGGTGATGGAAGAGATGGGCCTGGTTGTTGAAGCTCACCACCACGAAGTGGCAACTGCTGGTCAGAACGAAGTGGCTACCCGCTTCAACACCATGACCAAAAAAGCGGACGAAATTCAGATCTACAAATATGTGGTACATAACGTTGCTCACCGCTTCGGTAAAACCGCGACCTTTATGCCGAAACCAATGTTCGGTGATAACGGTTCCGGTATGCACTGCCACATGTCCCTGTCCAAGAACGGTACTAACCTGTTCTCTGGCGACAAATACGCAGGCCTGTCTGAAATGGCGCTGTACTACATCGGCGGCGTAATCAAACACGCTAAAGCTATCAACGCCCTGTCTAACCCGACCACCAACTCCTACAAACGTCTGGTCCCGGGTTACGAAGCGCCGGTAATGCTGGCTTACTCTGCCCGTAACCGTTCTGCTTCTATCCGTATTCCGGTCGTTGCCTCTCCGAAAGCACGTCGTATCGAAGTGCGCTTCCCGGATCCGGCGGCTAACCCGTACCTGTGCTTCGCAGCACTGATGATGGCCGGTCTGGATGGTATTAAAAACAAAATCCACCCGGGCGAAGCAATGGACAAAAACCTGTATGACCTGCCGCCGGAAGAAGCGAAAGAGATCCCGCAGGTTGCAGGCTCTCTGGAAGAAGCGCTCAACGCGCTGGATGCTGACCGCGAGTTCCTGACAGCCGGTGGCGTGTTCACCGACGACGCTATCGATGCTTACATCGCGCTGCGTCTGGAAGAGAACGACCGCGTTCGCATGACGCCGCACCCGGTAGAGTTCGAACTGTACTACAGCGTTTAATAAATTAAATACTCGGCGGATTTCTTGTCGTAGCAAGACGGCAACTGAGCGAATCCCCGGGAGCATAGATAACTATGTGACCGGGGTGAGCGAAGGCAGCCAACGCAGCAACGGCGAGAAAGACGCCAGAGGATTTGTTGCCGTGGAACTTTTAGCCCATCCCTGGATGGGCTTTTTTCTCCACCAACACTCTGTTCTGACGCATTTTTTACCTATAAAAAGCTATACTGCACTAAATTAGTGCATATCTCCGGGAGACTGCTAAATGGCAAGCGGCGCGCTGCCCGATGCTGGGCAGATCCTCAATTCTTTGATCAACAGTATTTTACTGGTTGATGACGAACTGGCGGTGCATTACGCCAACCCTGCGGCACAGCAATTGCTGGCGCAGAGCTCGCGTAAATTATTCGGCACACCGCTGCCTGAACTGCTGAGCTATTTTTCACTGAATATCGATTTGATGCGTGAAAGTTTGCATGCAGGTCAGGGGTTTACCGATAACGAAGTGACTCTCGTGATCGACGGCCGCTCACATATTTTGTCGCTGACGGCGCAACGTTTACCGGACGGTTTAGTCCTGCTGGAAATGGCGCCAATGGATAATCAGCGACGTCTGAGCCAGGAACAATTGCAGCATGCCCAACAGGTGGCTGCGCGTGATCTGGTGCGTGGACTGGCGCATGAAATCAAAAACCCGCTTGGCGGGTTACGCGGTGCGGCGCAACTGCTGAGCAAAGCGCTGCCCGATCCGGCGCTAATGGAATACACCAAAGTCATTATTGAGCAGGCCGACCGTCTGCGAAATCTGGTGGATCGTCTGTTAGGCCCACAGCAGCCGGGAATGCATGTTACCGAAAGCATTCACAAAGTTGCCGAACGCGTGGTGAAACTGGTGTCGATGGAACTGCCGGAGAACGTAACGCTGGTTCGCGATTACGATCCGAGTTTGCCGGAGTTGGCCCACGATCCAGACCAAATTGAACAGGTTTTACTGAATATCGTCCGCAACGCTTTGCAGGCGCTGGGGCCGGAAGGGGGCGAAATTATTCTGCGTACCCGTACCGCCTTCCAGTTAACGCTGCACGGAATTCGCTATCGCCTCGCGGCGAGAATAGATGTGGAAGATAACGGCCCAGGTATTCCGTCGCATCTCCAGGATACGCTGTTCTATCCCATGGTGAGCGGGCGTGAGGGCGGCACCGGGCTGGGATTATCTATCGCACGCAGTTTGATTGATCAACATTCTGGCAAAATTGAATTCACCAGTTGGCCAGGTCATACCGAATTCTCGGTATTTCTGCCTATTCGGAAGTAGAGGTGTTTATGCAACGAGGGATAGTCTGGATCGTTGATGACGATAGCTCCATCCGTTGGGTGCTGGAACGCGCGCTCAGCGGGGCAGGCTTAAGTTGTACAACGTTTGAAAGTGCCAATGAAGTGCTTGATGCGCTCACCACCAAAACCCCGGATGTACTGCTTTCCGATATTCGTATGCCAGGGATGGATGGACTTGCACTGTTAAAACAGATCAAACAGCGCCATCCAATGCTTCCGGTCATCATTATGACCGCGCATTCCGATCTGGATGCGGCGGTAAGCGCTTATCAGCAAGGGGCATTTGATTACCTGCCCAAACCTTTTGATATCGATGAAGCCGTCGCGCTGGTCGAACGCGCGATCAGCCATTATCAGGAACAGCAGCAGCCGCGCAATATACAGGCCAGCGGCCCGACCACCGATATTATCGGCGAAGCGCCGGCGATGCAGGATGTGTTTCGCATTATCGGCCGCCTGTCGCGCTCGTCGATTAGCGTCCTGATTAACGGTGAATCCGGGACCGGTAAAGAACTGGTGGCGCATGCGCTGCATCGCCATAGCCCGCGAGTGAAAGCGCCGTTTATCGCTCTGAATATGGCGGCAATTCCCAAAGATCTGATTGAATCAGAACTGTTTGGCCATGAGAAAGGTGCCTTTACCGGTGCGAACACCATCCGTCAGGGGCGTTTTGAACAGGCCGATGGCGGGACGCTGTTTCTCGACGAGATCGGCGACATGCCGCTGGATGTGCAAACCCGTTTGTTGCGCGTGCTGGCCGATGGTCAGTTCTATCGTGTCGGCGGCTACGCGCCGGTAAAGGTTGATGTGCGCATTATTGCGGCGACGCACCAGAATCTGGAGCTGCGCGTTCAGGAAGGCAAATTCCGTGAGGACTTGTTCCACCGGCTGAACGTTATTCGCGTCCACTTGCCGCCGCTGCGCGAACGCCGGGAGGACATTCCTCGCCTTGCACGTCATTTCTTGCAGGTCGCGGCACGCGAACTGGGCGTCGAAGCCAAACAGTTGCATCCAGAAACCGAAGCGGCGCTCACGCGTCTGGCCTGGCCAGGTAACGTACGTCAGCTTGAAAACACCTGTCGCTGGTTAACGGTGATGGCTGCGGGCCAGGAAGTGCTGATTCAGGATCTGCCCAGTGAACTGTTTGAAACCACGGTGCCGGACAGCCCGTCGCAGAGTTTGCCTGACAGTTGGGCAACGCTGCTGGCGCAGTGGGCCGATCGGGCATTGCGTTCCGGACATCAAAACCTGCTTTCTGAAGCGCAACCGGAGATGGAACGGACATTGCTGACCACCGCGCTGCGCCATACTCAGGGGCATAAACAGGAAGCAGCGCGCTTGCTTGGCTGGGGACGTAATACCCTGACACGCAAGTTGAAAGAGCTGGGAATGGAGTAACGTGCGGGTGAAATGTAAATTATGAATCTCAGCCGCAAATTGACGCTATTTTGCGCTTTACTGTTTATCGCAGTGAAGTATGATCTTGCCCGTTCACGGGGGAGTTCATGATGCTGGAATCAATTATCAGTGTGGTCAGTGCGGGCGTCGAAGCTGGCGCATCTGCAAGCCACACACCGCAAACGGCCATCGCGGCTGTTCTTTGCGCCGCGCTGGTTGGACTGTTTAGCTAGTTTCGCTTGCCGCCGCCGCAAGGCGCTATGCGTTTCAGGCCAGTGGTTTTTGCCCTGGCCTGATAACGCTTTCACTTAAATTACCCTTGAGAACTGCTGCATACGCGCTTTCTGGCGTAAATACGCATCAAAGCACATACAGATATTGCGGATCAGCAAACGCCCTTTCGGCGTGACCTGTAGCCCCTGCTCATTCATCCCCACCAGCCCATCGTTCACCAGCGGCGCTAACAGGCGTAAATCTTCAGCAAAATAGTCGCGGAAATTAAGATCCCATACGCGTTCCGTCGCACTGAAATCCAGCCGGAAATTACAAATCAGACTTTTAATCACATCACGGCGAATACAGTCGTCGCGGGTAAGCGCAATACCGCGCCACAACGCATCGCCGCGTTCGTCAACCTGCTGGTAGTAGAGCTTCAACTCTTTCTGGTTTTGCGCATAGCTGTCGCCGATCATGCTGATGGCGGAAACGCCCAGCCCCAGCAAATCGCTGTCGCCCTGCGTGGTGTAGCCCTGGAAGTTACGGTGCAAAACGCCGTCGCGCTGGGCAATCGCCAGCTCATCATCCGGGCGGGCGAAGTGATCCATACCGATAAACTGATAACCGGAGCCGGTCAGCGAAGCGATGGTTTGTTGCAAAATATCGAGCTTCTGCTGCGCCGAAGGCAGATCGGCGTCTTTGATTTTGCGTTGCGCGGCAAACAGCGTCGGCAGGTGCGCATAGTTAAAGACGCTCAGGCGATCCGGGCTAAGCTCTGCAACACGTTGTAGCGTAAAGGCGAAGCTTTCCGGCGTTTGTTTTGGCAAGCCATAAATCAGATCGATATTTGTTGAGGTAAAACCAATCTCGCGGGCATGGTTGAGCAGCGCAAAGATAAACTCTTCGTCCTGCTCGCGGTTGACCAGCCTTTGCACCTCTTTGTTGAAATCCTGCACGCCCATACTCAGGCGGTTAAAACCTTCCGCACGCAAATGGTCAAGCACATCGAGTTCAATTTCACGGGGATCGACCTCAATAGAGATCTCTGCGTCGGTATTGAAATCAAAATGGCTGCGCAGCAGCCCCATCAGGCGGCTGATTTGCGTTTTGTTGAGGTATGTTGGCGTACCGCCGCCCCAATGCAACTGGCTGACGTGGCGACCGCGAAACAGCGGCGCGCGATGGGCAATTTCCTGCTCCAGCGCATCGAGATATTGATCGGCCTTATGCTGCTGGCGGGTAACGATTTTATTGCAGCCGCAGAAGTAGCAAAGCTTGTGGCAAAACGGAATATGCACATACAGCGACAGCGGACGCTCAGGATAACGCGCAACCGCCTGGCGGAAATCCTCTTCACCGTAAGCGTCAGAAAACTCCAGCGCGGTGGGATAGGACGTGTAGCGCGGCCCGGAATAGTTATATTTCTGGATCAGGGCCAGATCCCAGTCGATAATTTGCTCTGACATTGCTTACTCCTTCCGATGACGCCGCTGGCGGTTCCGGCGGCCCGGCCTGACCTCGTTGCGGGTCATAAGCCGGTTGCGCAGCCACACTTTGCGCTGCGACAACCGCTGTAGTTTAACGAATAACCACACCAGATAACATATAACCGGAAGGGTTATAAGCAGGACGGGAAAGCCCATAGAAAAGGATCAGTTGCCGCCTTTCAGCAGGCGCATCATATCTTCCCGGCCTTCCTCTTCTTCTTCGTCTTCATCATCATCGTAAGAAAGGCCCAGTTTCTGCATCAACTCATCGATGCGGTCCAGTTTGGCGTTAACCCATGCTTGATCGTCAGCGCTCAGGGTTTCACCCTCTTCAAGACGTTCCAGTAGCGCGTCCAGGCGCTCATCCGTTTCCAGCATCTCCAACTCAGCCTGCGGTGAAAGCATAGTTTTCTCGCTCTTAGGTTTGTGCTGCTTGTTGACCGGTGTGTCGGTGACACCCAGCGGGATCGGTTTTTTGCTGCCAACGCGCGGGTCTTTCTGCAACTTGCCTTTACCGGTGCCAGAAGACTCACCGCCACTGTTCGCACGGCTGCCAGAGACATTACCGCGATGCTTTTTCTCGCGCTTACGATCGCGGCCTTCCTGATTCAATTCTTCACGGGTTTTGCGGCGCACTTTGCTGCGCGGATTGGAGGACGGTTTTTTCATAATGGTCGTCTTAAGTCGTTTTCTTCAGTATAGAATTGCGGCGGAATCTAGCAGAAAGCAAGCAAAGAAAAAAGGCGACAGTGTAAACTGTCGCCTTTTTTCTTGACCTTCAGCCCGTAACGGGCTTTACGTTCCCTGTTCGCTATCAACTGTTCCCTGTTTATCCTTTAGCTAAGAACGTTCCCTGTTGAGGTCCCTTTCCTTGCAAACATCTTCTGACGTTATCCTGTGGTCTTCGCCTCCTGGCGCTCCAGACCCCTCGATCCTTGAGTCTTCCTTCCCTTTCAGGCCTCCTGCCTTGTGTGGGTTACTTTACCCTTCTGAGCTACACAGACAAGCATTAACAGGACTTAAAACGCCAGTTTCAGACTATTCTTCAACCATAAGTTATTGATTAAAATATTCTTATCCATTTATCAACCTGAAATTTCTCTGAAAGTTCGCATAGCAGGAAGGGGCAATATCTTACACATAGCGCGGTAATGGCTTACGGCTGCCAGACAGGTTTCTGGCGAGAAAAACAGCCTTTTGTTCCGGTTCAGGTATAATCGCCGCATGCTTTGATGATGGAGACGACCGTTTTGACAAACCTGAATTACCAAAAGACGCATTTTGTCACCAGTGCGCCTGATATTCGCCACTTGCCTGCCGATACTGGCGTTGAAGTGGCTTTTGCCGGCCGTTCCAATGCAGGTAAATCGAGCGCGCTTAACACATTAACTCAACAGAAAAACCTGGCGCGCACCTCAAAAACCCCCGGCCGTACGCAACTGATTAACCTGTTTGAAGTTGCCGAGGGCAAGCGCCTCGTCGATTTGCCGGGTTACGGCTACGCCGAAGTGCCGGAAGAGATGAAACTCAAATGGCAACGTGCATTGGGTGAATATCTGGAAAAACGCCAGTGTTTGCAGGGGCTGGTGGTGCTGATGGACATTCGCCATCCGTTAAAAGATCTCGATCAGCAGATGATCTCATGGGCAGTAGAGAGCAACTTGCAGGTTCTCGTGCTGCTGACCAAAGCGGACAAACTGGCCAGCGGCGCACGTAAAACGCAGCTTAATATGGTACGGGAAGCAGTGCTGGCTTTTAACGGTGAAGTGCAGGTAGAAGCATTCTCTTCACTGAAAAAACAGGGCGTGGATAAACTGCGTGAAAAACTGGACGGCTGGTTCAGTTCCCTGCCGCCGGTTGAAGAAACCGACGCATAATCCTCAGGTGCGGCGTCCGCCGCGCTTTTTCTTTCGCGCAATAAAAAACGCCCCAGTCATTACTGACTGGGGCGGCTAAATATTCAGCCAAATCCGATTACGTGAAGTAAAAGGTCTGAAAGATAGAACATCTTACCTCTGTACCCTACGCAAATAACTCTACTCCCTTTTTGGATCCGGACAAAGCACTTTTTGTAATTTCTTTTCAATTTTTACATATGGAATTCTAATGATTGTCACAAAACTGCCGGCGATATGTTGCTTACTTACAGAAAAAGCCCCTTATTCACCGAACGCTTAGTGCGCTTGATCCCAGTTTTGCCCGCTCCCCACTTCCACCAGCAAAGGCACATCAAGCGTGGTGCTGCTTTCCATCAGTTCATGGATCTTTTTCGACACAGCATCAACATCATCTTTATGCACTTCAAACACCAGTTCATCGTGCACCTGCATGATCATACGCACCCGAGGTTTTTCGCTTTGCAGCCAGCCATCCACAGCGATCATTGCCCGTTTGATGATATCGGCCGCCGTACCCTGCATCGGTGCGTTGATTGCTGCACGCTCCGCGCCTGCGCGTCGGGCGGCATTGCTGGATTTGATGTCCGGCAGATAGAGGCGACGGCCATCCAGCGTTTCCACATAACCGCGATCTTTCGCCTGTGCTCGTGTGCGCTCCATATACTCCAGTACGCCAGGATAACGCTCAAAGTAAAGATCCATATACTTCTGCGACTCTTTGCGCGGAATATTAAGCTGTCGGGACAAACCAAAGGCGCTCATTCCGTAGATCAAACCAAAGTTGATCGCTTTCGCGCTGCGACGCTGTTCATTGCTTACGCTTTCCAGCGGCAAGCCGAAGACTTCAGCGGCGGTCGCCCGGTGAATATCTTTACCTTCAGCAAAGGCTGACAGCAGGCCTTTATCGCGTGACAGATGCGCCATAATACGCAGTTCAATTTGCGAGTAGTCTGCCGAGACAATCACATAATCTTTCGGCGCAATAAACGCCTGGCGAATGCGTCGCCCTTCATCATTACGCACCGGAATGTTTTGCAGGTTTGGATCGGTAGATGATAAACGCCCGGTTGCCGTCACCGCCTGGTGATACGAGGTATGCACGCGCCCGGTTTTTGGATTAATCATCAGCGGCAGTTTGTCGGTGTAGGTTGATTTGAGCTTGGCCAACCCACGGTATTCCAGAATGACTTTCGGCAACGGGTAATCCAGCGCCAGCTCTTCCAGTACCTCTTCTGAGGTTGAAGGCGCGCCGCCCGGCGTTTTCTTCAGCGGTTTAATCCCCTGTTTTTCAAACAGAATGGTTTGCAACTGCTTGGTTGATGAGAGGTTAAATGGCTCACCTGCAATGTCGTGCGCTTTTTTCTCCAGCTCAGCCAGGCGCAATGTCAGCTCTTCGGAATGCTTATGTAGCACCGCAGGATCAATATTGACGCCGTTACGTTCAATGCGCGAGAGCACAGGCACCAGCGGCATTTCGATATTCTGGAATATATTCAGCGGCCCGGCATTTTTTTGCAGCTCCGGCCACATCTTCAGATGCAATTGCAGCGTGACATCAGCATCTTCCGCTGCGTAGCGCCCCGCCTGTTCCAGAGCGATTTGGTTAAAAGTGAGCTGGTTTTTGCCCTTACCGGCAATCTCTTCGAAGGTGATGGTTTTATGTTGCAACCAGCGTTCAGACAGGCTGTCCATATCGTGGCGACCGACAACGCTATCCAGCGTGTAGGATTCGAGCATGGTGTCGAACGCGATCCCGCGTAGCTCAATGCCGTAGTTTTCCAGCACACCGCGATCGTATTTCAGGTTCTGCCCTACTTTGCGGGCATTCTCATCTTCCAGCAGCGGTTTAAGCAGTTCTAATACGCGATCGCGGGCGATTTGGTCAGGAGCATCAAGATAATCATGCGCAACCGGCACATAAGCGGCGACGCCTGGTTCAATCGCAAAGGAGAGGCCAACCAGATTAGCGCTGATATTATCGAGGCTGTCCGTTTCGGTATCAAAGGCAAACAGCGGCGCGCGCTTCAGTTTCGCGATCCACTGTTGCAACGTCTCTTCGTCAAGAATGGTGACGTACTGTTCCGCAGAGAGTGTGGCGGTCGGCATATCAGCTTCCGCTTCCACCACAATGGTTTCCTGCGGTTTGGCCGTGGGTTTCGCGCTTTTCGCCTGCAACCACTTACCGGCTTCGACGTCTGTTATCCAGCGTTTGAATTCATATTGCTTAAACAACCCAAGCAGTTCCTGAGCCGCAGGTTGCTGCACTTCCAGTTGCTCACACGTCAGTTCCAGTTCGACATCGGTTTTGATGGTCGCCAGTTGATAAGAGAGGTACGCCACCTCTTTATTCTGCTCCAGCTTCGCGGCCATGGTTTTCGCGCCACGGAAGGTCAATCCGGCAATTTTATCTGATTCAGCATACAGCGTATCCAGACCACCCAGCCCTTGTAGCAGCGCCTGCGCGGTTTTCTCGCCCACGCCAGGAACACCCGGAATGTTATCGGAGGAGTCGCCCATCAGCGCCAGGAAATCAATGATCAGTTCAGGCGGTACACCATATTTGGTGACAACCTCATCCGGGCCGAGAATGGTGTTGGTCATAGTATTGATCAACGTGATACCCGGCGTTACCAGCTGCGCCATATCTTTATCACCGGTACTGATCAGCACCGGGCGCCCCATTTTCTCGGCTTCTCGCGCCAGCGTGCCGATCACATCATCCGCTTCCACGCCAGAAACCGCCAATAGCGGCAGGCCCATTGCCTTAACCATGGCGTGCAGCGGTTCTATTTGCGCACGCAGATCGTCTGGCATCGGAGGTCGATGGGATTTGTAATGCTCAAACAGCTCATCACGGAAGGTTTTTCCTTTCGCATCAAATACTACGGCGGCATGGGTCGGCTGATATTGCAGGATCAGGCTACGCAGCATATTCAGCACGCCGTACATGGCACCGGTGGGTTCTCCGGCGCTGTTGGTCAGCGGTGGGAACGCATGATATGCGCGATAGAGGTAAGACGAGCCGTCAACAAGGATAAGGGGATTTTCTGGGATCTGAACCATGATGTCCGTGCCTGTTTATCAATTTATAGCTAAAGGATGCCACAGACAGGGAGAAAACATGAGTTTTTCACGGTATTTGCCGGAAAAGATTTCGCGATCGTCGGGATCGCTCGCACAATAAACCTGTGGATAAGTTTGTGAATAATTTCTGCCCGGCTGGATTTTTGTGCCCTTCTGTCGATCGTAAAAAAACACAATCACTTTAGATTTAATCAGTTACGCAAAGATAAAAGATCATTATTGCCTTTTGATGGCAATTTACTCTATGTGGATATAAGAAAAGTCAATCGGCATTCTCTATTCCAGAGGCACCGGGTATTACCAGCAAGGTTTAAGCATTCCTGCACTGGGTTTTCTGCTAAAATCAGCGCCTTACTCTTCTTTATTGTGTGCCTTTAGCAGCTAACTTTCTGAATACTTTAATTATGTCGAGATTGCTTGCAGTATTCACTCTGTTTATGAGTGTCCTGCTTACCATACTGGTTACTATTTTTTGCTCCGTGCCGATTATTGTTGCCGGCTTACTCAAGCTGCTGCTTCCAGTGCCAGTATTGTGGAGAGCAATCTCAGCCTTCTGTAATTTCATGATGTATTGCTGGTGTGTAGGCCTCTCATGGCTGCTGCATCTCAATCCACATTTAAAATGGGATGTTGAAGGGCTGGAAGGACTGAATAAAAAGAACTGGTATTTGCTGATCTGCAATCACCATAGCTGGGCAGATATCGTGGTGTTATGCGTGCTGTTTCGCAAACATATCCCGACGAATAAATATTTCCTTAAGCAACAACTCGCCTGGGTACCCTTTATTGGGCTCGCCTGCTGGGCGCTGGATATGCCATTTATGCGCCGCTATTCCAGAAGCTATCTGCTCCGTCACCCGGAACGCCGCGGCAAAGACGTGGAAACCACACGGCGCTCATGTGAGAAGTTTCGCTATCATCCCACCACGATTGTGAATTTCGTGGAAGGCTCGCGCTTTACCGAGGAAAAACGTCGCCAGACACGTTCCCCCTTCAAAAACCTATTGCCGCCAAAAGCGGCCGGTATGGCTATGGCGCTAAACGTGCTGGGAGAACAGTTTGATAAGTTGCTGGATGTTACTTTGTGCTATCCGGAAAATGATAAGACGCCTTTCTTTGATATGCTCAGCGGCAAGCTGACGCGCATTGTCGTACGTATTAATTTGCTGCCGGTGAATGAAGAACTGCATGGCGATTACGTCAACGACAAGAATTTTAAACGCAGTTTTCAGCAATGGCTGAATAAATTATGGTCCGGCAAAGATGAACATATTGACGCGATAAAAGCGCAATATAAAAACGCCGGTCATTGACCGGCGTTATTTTTTACTTCTTCTCTACCAGATATTTTACTGTATCTGCGTAGTCTTTCACGAAAGCATCCAGGCTGCTGCCGTCCATGCCCTGCTGGTTAACCTGGTATTTACCGTTAACGAACATGGCTGGAACGCCCTGCAATTGAAGGTCAGCAGCCGCTTTTTCCTGCTGAGCAACCAGTGATTTCACCACGAAGCTGTTCCACGCCGCATCATACTCTTCGCCTTTTACGCCAGCGCTGATGAAGACATCGCGGATGTCAGCAACGGACTGGACAGTCTGAGTTTTTTGCACCGCTTCAAACATCGGGGAAGTAATTTTATCTTCCACGCCAAGCGCCATTGCAACCGCCCAGGCCTGGGTCATTTCTTTACCCAGCGGCCCAAGAAATTCAACATGGTACTTGGTCATTTTGGTGCCCTGCGGCAGCTTTTCTTTCACAGCGCTGGCAACATGCCATACCTGTTCAAAGTCATAGCAATGCGGGCAATAGAACGAAAAGAACTCAAGGACCTGCGGCTCCCCTGCCACTGGTTTATCAAGCGTAATAAACTGCTTACCATCAGTGGGTTGAGCAGCTACGGCGCTAAAAGCCAGAATCATTCCTGCCAGCGCCAAAAAGATCTTCTTCATGGTTAATTCTCTCCATTTAATACATTGGTGTTAATGCTAAAGGTGGTTCTTGCAGAACATTCACCTGATCCAGAAAAATCGAAGTCTGCCTGCGCCAGTGATCTTCACTGCGCAGCCATGGAAAGTTTTTCGGAAACGCCGGATCGTCCCAGCGACGAATAAGCCACGCCAGGTAGTACACCTGACGCATGGCGCGAAGAGGCTCAATCAGGCCAAGTTCGGCACGATTAAATTCACAAAACTCTTCATATGCTTCGACGATCATCTCCAGTTGCATACGCTGCTCGGCTTTATCGCCATGCAGCAGCATCCATAGATCCTGTACCGCAGGCCCATTACGCGCATCGTCTAAGTCAACAAACATCGGCCCGTCACGCCAGAGAATATTTCCGGCATGACAGTCGCCATGCAGACGCAGAAGATTGAAACGGCTGTGCCACTGCTCCATGACAGCATCAATAAGCTTATCAACAGCGCTCAAAAATGCCTCTTTCAGCGACGCAGGAATAAGTGTGGTAGTTTCAAATAACTGGCGGGGTTCAATTAAATACTCTTTAACGCCAATATCCGGGCGATGAGTAAAACATTTTTTGCTGCCGGTTTGATGCAGTCGCCCGAGATAACGACTAACCCATTCCATTTGATCCAGATTGTCGGCTTCAAATTGCCGACCGCCAACGCTTGGGAAGACAGCAAAACAGAAATCCTGATGAGTGAGTAAGGTCTGGTGATTAAAGGCAAGCGGTGCGGCAACCGGTACATCATCGCGCTGAAGATCCAGGGCAAACTCGTGCTCTTCAAGGATCTGCGCGGCCGACCAGCGTTCAGGACGGTAAAATTTCACGACATACCGACGGCGATCTTCGTCCTGAAATTGATAAACGCGGTTTTCGTAGCTATTTAGCGGAGTAAGGCCAGAATCCACACGGATCCCCTGCGCAAATAGCGCATCCATGATGGTGTCGGGGTGTAGTGTCTGGAAAGTAAAAGCGTTACAGGTCATCCTGGCATCCGAAAATTCGACGAATAATTCAGGATACCATTTCGCGGCGCGTTCAGTGGCGCCGCTTACAAGCTTTTACTCTTTAATTACGCCGCGAGCGCGCAGCAGAGCGGTTTTAAAATCCTCTTCATAATCCTTCTGAATACCAGGGATGACGGCATCTTTCGCTGAGTCACGCATTTTCAGGTGATAAATCAGGATGTCATCACTTAAATCGGCCAGTTCACCCTCATAACCTGACTCTTGCGCCAGTTTCTGCAAGAATTGCATTAAGTTTAATTCGGGCTCTTTTTGCCACGCAGGCTGGAGAAGTTCGATAACTTCGTTCAGGCGTTTACATTTCATATTCGTGCTCCTTACTCTTGGTACAGACACGTTAGCAGGGTCAAACCCACAATAAAAGAGGCGATACTGGTGGCAGTAAGTGATGCGGTAACTGGCGTAATTCTGGCGGGGGGGAAAGCCTCACGGATGGGAGGAAATGATAAGGGATTATTGCAACTTAATGGCCAGCCACTTTGGCAGCATGTAGCGCAGAAACTGAAGCCACAAGTGACAGATATGGTAATTAACGCTAATCGAAACCTCGATATCTATCGTGCCAGTGGCCTGCCAGTGCTGACCGATACGCTACGTGATTATCCCGGGCCGCTGGCAGGAATTTTATCGGTAATGCAGCAACATTCAGGGCTATGGTTCCTTTTCTGTCCCTGCGATACCCCTCATATACCGGCAGATCTTGCCATACGGTTACAGAGAAACCGTCAGCAGGCTTTGGCTGTGTGGGTCCACGATGGCGAGCGGGATCATCCCACTATTGCGCTGATTCATCGCGATATCATGCCCTCTTTACAGGCATATCTGGCACGCGGTGAACGCAGGGTAATGGTATTTCTGCGCGAGGCTGGCGGCCATGCAGTGGATTTTAGCGATGTTAAAGACGCTTTCGCTAATGTGAATACCCCGGAAGACCTTGCTCATTGGCAGGAGTAACTATGATCCCATTACTGGCTATTGCCGCATGGAGCGGTACAGGAAAAACCACGCTACTCAAGAAATTGATTCCAGAACTTTGCGCTCATGGTATTCGTCCGGGCTTAATAAAACATACTCACCACGATATGGATGTCGATAAACCGGGTAAAGATAGCTATGAGCTGCGCAAGGCGGGGGCAGCACAGACTCTGGTCGCCAGTTCGCAGCGTTGGGCGCTGATGACAGAAACCCCGGATAAAACCAGTCTGGATCTGGCGTATCTTGCTGGTCGAATGGATGCAACGAAACTGGATTTAGTTCTGGTCGAGGGTTTTAAACACGAGCCCGTGGCTAAAATTATGCTCTGGCGACAGGACTGCGGGCATAATCTGCAAGAACTTATACTGGATGAGCACGTCATCGCGGTAGCCAGCGATGTAGCACTGGAACTTGATGTACCGGTGCTGGATATAAATGATATTGCTCAGATTGCTGACTTTATTCTTCATTGGCTACGCGCATAGAGCGTGTGACCTTTTATTTTATCTCAACGCAAAAAGGCCATCCTTACGGATGGCCTCTTCACGGATTTGATGCCTGGCAGTTCCCTACTCTCGCATGGGGAGACCCCACACTACCATCGGCGCTACGGCGTTTCACTTCTGAGTTCGGCATGGGGTCAGGTGGGACCACCGCGCTGTTGCCGCCAGGCAAATTCTGTTTACCCGCATGCCCCAAGGGCACACCGGTCTAATCTGTATCAGGCTGAATATCGTCTCTCACGCCAAAACATCTTCGGCGTTGTAAGGTTAAGCCTCACGGTTCATTAGTACCGGTTAGCTCAACGCATCGCTGCGCTTACACACCCGGCCTATCAACGTCGTCGTCTTCAACGTTCCTTCAGGACCCTTGAAGGGTCAGGGAGAACTCATCTCGGGGCAAGTTTCGTGCTTAGATGCTTTCAGCACTTATCTCTTCCGCATTTAGCTACCGGGCAGTGCC
>NZ_CP025697.1:4946636-5463983 GCF_013085925.1 Kosakonia sp. MUSA4 | reverse complement strand
TAGTTATCCCCCTCCATCAGGCAGTTTCCCAGACATTACTCACCCGTCCGCCACTCGTCACCCGAGAGCAAGCTCTCTGTGCTACCGTCCGACTTGCATGTGTTAGGCCTGCCGCCAGCGTTCAATCTGAGCCATGATCAAACTCTTCAATTTAAAGTTTGATGCTCATCGAATTAAACTTCGTAATGAATTACGTGTTCACCCGTGAGACTTGGTATTCATTTTTCGTCCGAGGACGTTAAGAATCCATGTCACCTGAGTGCCCACACAGATTGTCTGATAAATTGTTAAAGAGCAGTGCCGCTGTGTTTTCGCTGCGGCGCGGGGTGTGCATATTACGCTTTCCCGCCGTGAAGTCAACTGATTATTTTCGGTTTTCTTCACCTGACAGGCCGGTGTGTTTGCCGTTGTGCCGTGTCAGTGGAGGCGCATTATAGGGAGATAATTCCGGCTGACAACCCCTAATTTGAAAAAAGTTTTCAACCGTGTCTTTTTTCAACAAAACGCGGCAAAAAGCGTCATGAATTGCTGATTTTGCTGTTTTTGCCACCACTGACAGATATCGAATGGCATACTAGCAAGTGATACAAAGAAAAAAGGAAGTGAGAAATGCCTTTAAACGCACAGCAGCTTGCCGCGCAGAAAAACATCTCCTGGGTGCTAGCAGAGAAACTGGCGCAACAGATCCTGAAAGGTGAATATGCTCCGGGCTCGATTTTACCGGGTGAGATGGAACTGGGCGAGAAGTTTGGCGTCAGCCGCACCGCAGTCAGAGAAGCGGTAAAGACATTAACCGCAAAAGGGATGGTCTTGCCTCGCCCGCGTATTGGTACCCGGGTAATGCCCCGCGACAACTGGAACTTCCTTGATAAAGAATTGTTGTTCTGGTGGATGCACGAGGATAACTTCAAGGAAATCATTCAGCACTTCCTTATTATGCGCAGCAGCCTTGAGCCTCAGGCTTGCCTGCTTGCAGCAACACTCGCCAGCGCAGAACAAAAAGCGTATCTCAATACCTTAATGGAAGAGATGGTTAGCCTGAAAAAAGACTTTAACCGCGAACGCTGGATTGAAGTGGATATGGCCTGGCATGAACACATTTACGCGATGAGTGATAATCCCTTCCTTATCTCTTTCTCTTCGCTCTTTCACTCGATTTACCACACCTACTTTACCTCTATCACGCAAAACGAAGTGATCAAACTCGACCTTCATCAGGCGATAGTGGACGCCATTCAGGAAAGCGACGGTGAGAGCGCATTCCGGGCGAGCCAGTTATTACTGAATACGCCTAATTAACGGGAACTGGTATGACAGAGAAGAAAGCGCGCAGTATGGCCGGCCTGCCATGGATCGCAGCAATGGCTTTTTTTATGCAGGCACTGGATGCCACCATTCTTAACACAGCCCTACCCGCAATAGCACAGAGCCTTGGTCGTTCCCCGCTGGCGATGCAATCCACCATCATTAGTTACACGCTGACCGTAGCAATGTTGATCCCAATGAGCGGCTGGCTGGCAGACCGTTTTGGCACGCGTCGGGTATTTATGCTGGCGGTTAGCCTGTTTACTCTTGGTTCTCTGGCGTGCGCGCTTTCCAACTCACTGTCGATGCTGGTTGTATTCCGTGTCATTCAGGGGATTGGCGGTGCGATGATGATGCCGGTAGCCCGTCTGGCATTACTACGCGCATATCCGCGCAGTGAACTGCTGCCGGTCCTGAACTTCGTCACCATGCCCGGGCTTGTCGGGCCGATTCTTGGCCCGGTATTGGGCGGCGTACTGGTTACCTGGGCAAGCTGGCACTGGATCTTTTTGATTAATATCCCGATTGGTATCGCTGGTCTGTTCTATGCGCGGAAATATATGCCGAACTTCACCACGCCACGGCGAAGTTTCGATATGGGGGGCTTTTTTCTTTTTGGTTTAAGCCTTGTACTGTTTTCCAGCGGCATGGAGTTATTTGGAGAGAAGCTGGTCGCCAGCTGGATTGCTTTCGCGATTATCCTCAGCGGCCTCGGTTTGCTGTGGGCTTACGTCCGCCACGCGCGCCGCCATCCAGCTCCACTGATATCACTCAATCTGTTTAACACCCGCACCTTTTCCGTCGGCATTGCCGGGAACATTGCTTCCCGCCTGGGGACGGGTTGCGTACCGTTTTTGATGCCGCTGATGTTGCAGGTCGGTTTTGGGTATCCCGCGCTGATTGCTGGTTGCATGATGGCGCCCACCGCGCTGGGCTCTATCCTGGCAAAATCCACGGTCACACAGATATTGCGCTGGTTCGGTTATCGCAAGACGCTGGTTGGCATTACGCTGTTTATTGGTTTGATGATTGCCCAGTTCGCTCTGCAAACGCCGGCGATGGCAGTATGGATGCTGGTGCTGCCGCTGTTCATCCTGGGGATGGCGATGTCCACCCAGTTTACCTCGATGAATACCATTACTCTGGCGGACTTAACCGATGAAAACGCCAGCAGCGGCAATAGTGTCCTGGCGGTCACGCAACAGTTATCGATAAGCCTGGGGGTCGCGGTCAGCGCCGCGGTACTGCGTTTCTATGAAGGGTTCGATAGCATTAATACCGTGGAGCAGTTCCACTACACCTTTATTACCATGGGCGCTATTACGCTGCTCTCCGCGCTGGTCTTTATGCTGCTGAAAGCGAAAGATGGCCGCAACCTGATCAAAGAGCGCCACAAAAAATCAGGCTGAACCACGCACCATCAGAATCGGCGTGAGCTGCAACCGCTGTTGCTGCAAACCCGGTTCAGCAATACGGTGGATGAGCACATCAATTGCCAGCTCACCCAGTTCATCTTTTGGTTGATGAATAGTGGTGAGCGGCGGAGTCATATAGCGCGCCAGTTCTATATCGTCATAACCGACAATCGCCATATCTTGCGGGATCTTCAACCCGGCCTGATACAAAGCCTGGTATGCGCCAACAGCCATCGCATCGTTGCCGATAAATACCGCCTGCGGGCGTTCGCTCATCGCCAGTAATGCCTGCATAGCGTCAAAACCGCCGCCGAATTCAAAGTCGCTCTCGATTTCATCGCCTTCACGGATGGTTAACCCGGCACGCATCATCGCTTCGCGATACCCCTCCAGACGCAAACGCGCAGGCGTTTTGTCCAGCGGCCCGGTGATACAGGCTATACGCGTGAATCCTTTATTGATCAGATACTGCGTTGCCATATCACCACCCAGCAAAGAGTTATCCTGAATCAGATCGCTATCACCGTTAAACGGCGCCCAGTCCATCATTACGGTCGGTATAGAAGGATAGCGCTGCATGATCTCTTGCGAAGGCTGATGGGTCTCGGTGCACAGTAGCAGCAACCCGTCGACACGCTTCTGCATCAGCGTTTCCAGATTACTGTTCATCCGCTGTTCATCGCCTTCGGTATTGCACAACACCAGGCTGTAACCGCGCTCAAAACAGCTACGCTCCACACCGCGTACCAGCTCGGAATAAAAGGGGTTAGTACTGGCAGTTATCAGCATGCCGATGGTGCGGGTCTGATTGATTTTCAGGCTCCGCGCCAGCGCGGAAGGGGCATAGTTCAGCGTTTTGATCGCTGTTTCCACCTTCTCCCGAACAGCATCACTGACAAAGCGATCTTTGTTAATTACGTGGGATACCGTTGAGGTGGAAACGCCCGCCGCGCGGGCAACATCCTTCATGGTGGCCAAGTTTCACCCCTGCTGAGAGAGAAAATCATCAATCTCTTTGCGCCACGGAACAGAAGGTTGCGCGCCTTTACGCGTGACGGCAATCGCCGCTGCTGCATGAGCAAAACGGATCGCTTCATCCAGCGTTTTATCTTCCAGCAATGCCGTCAACAGCGCGCCGTTGAAGGTATCGCCAGCGGCAATGGTATCAATGGCTTTCACTTTAAAGCCGGGAACGCGTTTACCTTCACCATTAACACTTGCCCATACGCCACGGCTGCCAAGGGTAATAATTACCGTCTTGATGCCTTTGGCATGCAGCGCCTGCGCGGCACGCGCGGCGTCTTCATCGCTGTCAACGCGAACACCGGTCAGTTTTTCCGCTTCGGTTTCATTTGGCGTGATGATGTCCACCAGCGCCAGCAGTTCATCGGAGAGTTCCCGCGCCGGAGCAGGGTTAAGCGCTACGGTCGTGTGGTTCTGCTGCGCGATGCGCGCGGCAGCCAGCACGCTTTCTACCGGCGACTCCAATTGCATCAGCAACGCCGATGCGTTCGCAATCAGCGCATGCTGCGCTTCTACGCGTTCAATCGAGAGCGCCGCATTCGCTCCCGCATGAATACCGATGACATTCTCACCTTCGCCATTAACAAAAATCAGCGCCACGCCGGTGGATTCCCCTGCAACAACGCTTACTGGCGCCACATCAATATGATCGCTTTCCAGTTGCTTACGAACGCGAGCGCCCGTGTCGTCATCGCCCGTGCAAGCGATAAAAGCGATATCGGCGCCGCTACGCCCGGCGGCAACCGCCTGGTTTGCGCCTTTACCACCGAAAGCCACCTGATACTGACTGCCGGTGACGGTTTCGCCCGGCGTCGGGAAAGATTCAAGGTTAAGAATGTGATCGGCATTGATACTACCAAGGACGACGAGTTTGCCTGCGGTTTTCATGATGAGCTTGTCCATAAAGTGCGCCACCGTTCCCGGTGGCGCGTGCCATGCTTTTCTTTATTTTTACGTTGTCCCCAGTCGGCAGGTTCAAGCCCACCGACTGAACTGCTTATTACTGCTTGATGACCAGTTTCAGGTCAACCGGGTTTTTCGCGTAGACTTTTTCGCCTTTCAGCACTTTGTCTGCGGTATCAACACCTTTCGCGCCAATCTGCTCCGGCAACTGAGCAATCGTTGCTGCCAGTTTGCCGTCATTGACGGCTTTTACACCGTCTGGCGTACCGTCAAAACCCACCACCATCACGTCGGTTTTACCGGCAGTTTGCAGCGCACGCAGCGCACCCAGCGCCATTTCATCGTTCTGGGCAAAGACTGCCTGAACGTCCGGGTGAGCCGTCAGCAGGTTCTGCATGACGTTCAGGCCTTTAGTACGATCGAAGTCTGCCGGCTGGCTGGCCAGCACGTTAAATTTATGTGCGGCAACGGCCTGCTGGAAACCTTCGCCACGTTCACGTGCAGCAGAAGTCCCGGCGATACCCGCCAGTTCGATAACTTTCGCGCCTTCACCCGCTTTTTTAGCGATGTAGTCGCCAGCAATTTTGCCGCCGAGCACGTTATCAGAGGCAATGTGGCTGACCACTTCACCACTGCTTGCTACGCGGTCGAGGGTAATTACCGGGATTTTTGCCTGGTTAGCCATTTTGATCGCGTTGCCGACAGCATCGGAGTCTGTCGGGTTAATCAGCAGCAGTTTGGTACCGCGAACGGTCAGATCCTGCACGTTGGCCAGCTCTTTGGCCGGGTTGTTCTGCGAATCCAGGACAACCAGGTCATACCCCAGTTTATCCGCCTCTTTCTGTGCGCCATCCTTCAGGGAGACGAAGAACGGGTTGTTCAGCGTGGAAATCACCAGAGCAATAGAGTCTTTCGCCATCGCGTTTGCGCTAATGGTGGCGCTCAGTGCAACAGCAGAAACCAGAGTGGCCAGTTTTTTCATGTTCATATTCACGAGTCCTGTTGTGTAGGTAATTACTGCTTTTTGTTGTCTACCAGCACCGCGAGCAGAATCACCACTGCTTTAACGATCATCTGGTAATAGGAGGAAACGCTCAACAAATTCAATCCATTATTGAGGAAGCCCAGAATCAATGCGCCGATCAACGTCCCAACAATGCGACCTTTACCGCCAGCCAGACTGGTTCCGCCCAATACCACCGCAGCAATAGCATCCAGTTCATAACCGGCCCCCGCAGTAGGCTGTGCAGAAGAGAGACGCGCCACTTCAATAATGCCCGCCAGTGAAGCCAGCAGGCCGCACAGCGAGTAGACGATAATTTTCACTTTATCGACGGAGATGCCGGACAAGCGCGTCGCCGCTTCGTTACCGCCCAGCGCATAGATATAGCGGCCCAGGCGGGTTTGATGCAATAAATACCAGGCGGCGATAAAGACCACAGCCATCAGCCACACTGGCGTCGGGATCCCGAGCGGGCGGCCAATACCAAACCAGCCAAAAATATCTGCGTTAGCGGTAAATCCGGTATTGATTGGGCTGCCATTGGTGTAAACCAGCGTTACGCCGCGCAGCAGCAACATCATTACCAGCGTAGCGATAAACGCCTGCACGCGGCCTTTCGCGACAATCACCCCGGTAACGGCGCCGATCGCCGCCCCCAGCGCCAGCGCACCAGCAACGGCCACCAGCGCATTCACTTCCACGCCAATCATCGAGGCCGCAACCGCGCCGGTGAGTGCCAGCAGGGAACCGACGGACAGATCAATTCCCGAGGTCAGGATAACCAGCGTCATCCCCACCGCCATAATGGCGTTCACCGAGGTTTGTTGCAGGATGTTCAGCAGGTTATTGACGGTAAAAAAGTTCGGACTCATTGTCGAAACAATCGCAATCAGCACCAGCAAAGCAATTAACGATTTTTGTTCCATTAGCCATGCTTTGCTGAAATAACGGCGACCAGAAACAGCCTGGGTAGTCATCTTTTTTACTCCTGATTCACACGATTAAGCTTGCCCACAGCGGCAGCCATCAACACTTCCTGAGTGGCCTGCTCGCGCGTGAATTCACCGCCGAGATGCCCTTCATGCATCACCATAATGCGATCGCTCATTCCCAGCACTTCCGGCATTTCAGAGGAGACCAGGATGATGCTCAGCCCGTCAGCCTTGAACTGGTTAATAAGCTGATAAATCTCTTTTTTCGCCCCAACATCGACGCCGCGCGTCGGTTCGTCGAGGATCAGCACTTTTGGCCGCGTCATCAAACCACGGGCAATCGCCACTTTTTGCTGATTACCGCCGGAGAGCAAACCAATTGCCTGCTCCATTGATGGTGTTTTCACATTGAACAGACGGATAAAATCATTCACCGCCTGCTGTTCATCTTTATGTTTCAGCGAACCGCCCGCGCGGCTGAAGTAACGCAGCGCCGTCAGCGACATATTCTCTTTCACTGACATGCCGAGCACTAAGCCGTCACGCTTACGGTCTTCTGAAATATAGACGATGCCGTTCGCCAGCCCGTCCTGCGGAGAGCGGGTGAGCACTTCATGACCGTCGAGTGTCACATAACCGCTGGTGCGCGGCAGTGCGCCATACAGCACTTTCATCAGTTCGGTGCGGCCAGCGCCCATCAACCCGGCGACGCCAAGGATCTCGCCTTTGCGCAGGGTGAAACTGACGTTTTCCACGCCAGGACCACACAGATTATCGACGGTAAGACGCACTTCGC
Source organism: Kosakonia sp. MUSA4 (assembly GCF_013085925.1). Classification (NCBI taxonomy): domain Bacteria; kingdom Pseudomonadati; phylum Pseudomonadota; class Gammaproteobacteria; order Enterobacterales; family Enterobacteriaceae; genus Kosakonia; species Kosakonia sp. MUSA4. The sequence continues at coordinate 5,456,606 of NZ_CP025697.1, read as the reverse complement.
CCGGCGCCTGATCCAGCCGCGGGTATTGGTCTTCCAGCTTGCGGCCTACCATCATTTCGATCAGCGTATCTTCGGTGAGCGTCGCCACTTCACGCTCGGCGATAAATTGCCCGTCACGGAAAACCGTCACGTCATCGCAAATCTCGAAGATCTCTTTCATACGGTGGGAGATATAGACAATGCCGCGCCCCTGCGATTTCAGCTCGCGGATCACGCGGAACAGCGATTCGGTTTCGGTGTCCGTCAGGGCGTCGGTGGGTTCATCCATAATGATGACCTGCGATTCGTAGCTCATCACTTTGGCGATTTCGACCATCTGTTGATCGCCGATGGAGAGTTCCCCTACCAGCCGATCGCTCTTAAAGCGCAGATTCAGTTTGGCCAGCAGCTTGTCGGCATCAGCAAACATCTTTTTCCAGTCGATTTTGCCGAAGCGATTAACGAACTCACGCCCGAGAAAAATATTCTCAGCAATGGTGAGCTGCGGGATCAGGTTCAATTCCTGGTGGATAATGCCGATACCAGCTTCCTGCGATGATTTTGGGCCGTTAAAGGTGGTCTCTTTTCCCAGCCACAGCAGCGAACCGGCGTCACGGGTATAGATGCCCGTAAGCACTTTCATCATCGTGGATTTACCGGCACCATTTTCGCCCACCAGCGCCATCACACGGCCAGGATAGACATTCAGCGCCGCGCCGGAAAGCGCTTTAACGCCGGGGAATGCTTTATCGATCCCCTTGAGTTGCAGTAACGCGTCCATGATGGCCTCAGAAAGTGACGCCAGCACAGAGAATGATATTCGCAAACGGGGAACACTCCCCGCTGCGAATCACCGCATGACTGTCCGCGGTGTGTTTTTTAAACTGCTCGTGCGTAACGTACCGCACTTCTATGGTGTTTCCCTGGTGTTGTTGCAGTTGCTCAAGAGACTTAAGCAACGTTTCGTGGAGCTGCGGATTATGTTGTTTGATTTCCTGCGCCAGGATAGCGGATTCAACCTGCATTTCGGCTGTCACCACATCCAGCACCTGCATAAAGGACGGTACGCCCTGCGTTAGCGCCATATCAATGCGTTGCGTATTACGCGGCACCGGCAACCCGGCATCACATACCACCAGCGTATCGGTATGACCAAGACGAGAGATAACTGACGAAATGTCAGCGTTCAATACACGACCTTTTTTCATTTTTTATGCTCCACTAGCGAAACGTTTCGCTGAACGCAGTGTAGTACAAAGAATAATCTTATAACTATGTCTCAGTTACAGAAGTGTGATCGATATCGAAACGTTTCGCGTCCGAATGTGATGAAAAAAACAGCTTGATTAGCTTAAATGAAATTCACAGACATAAATAACAAAAAACCCCTCATAAAGAGGGGTTTTAAGACGTTAAATTTCAACCTGCGTTCCCAACTCGATAACCCGGTTTGGCGGGATCTCAAACTGGTCCGGCGCGCGCAGCGCGTTGCGCTGCAATACCAGGTAGAGTTTGCCGCGCAGCCGCAAATACCATGGTCGTTTACCGAGGATCAACGACTCATGCGACATAAAGAAGGAAGTTTCCATCATCCGGCAATTGAGCCCTTCCAGACCGCAGCGATGGAACACCTCTTCAACGTTCGGCGTTTCGCGCCAGCCGTAACTGGCCACCACGCGCCAGAAAGTTGGCGATAACTGTTCAATTTGTACCCGACGCACATTGTGGACGTAAGGCGCATCTTCAGTACGCAGCGTCAACAGGATCACGCGTTCATGCAGCACCTTGTTGTGCTTCAGGTTATGCATCATGGCAAATGGAATGACATTCAGCGCGCGGGACATGTACACCGCCGTACCGGGCACACGAACCGGCGGCGATTTCTCCAGCGACGCAATCATCGCCTCCAGAGAGTTGCCATGTTCGTGCATGCGGCGCAGCAGGCGGAACCGTTCACTTTTCCAGGTGGTCATCACCAGGAACATCACCATGCCGAGCGTTAACGGCAGCCAGCCACCGGAAACGATTTTATCGAGGTTCGCCGAGAACAGCGGTACATCGATACTCAGTAAGAAGATCAGAATCAGCCCCACCAGCACTTTATTCCAGTGCCAGTTTTTGCGTGCCACGGTCGTGGAAAGAATGGAGGTCAGCACCATCGTCCCGGTAACGGCAATACCGTAAGCCGCCGCCAGATTGCTGGAGTGTTCAAAGCTGACAATCACCAGCACTACTGCAAAATAGAGTAGCCAGTTAATGAACGGAATATAGATTTGCCCGGATTCCATCTCCGAGGTATGGATAATACGCATCGGCGCCAGATAGCCCAGACGCACCGCCTGGCGAGTCAGGGAGAAGACGCCTGAAATAACCGCCTGCGACGCAATGACCGTCGCCAGCGTGGCAATAATCAACATTGGGATCAGCGCCCACTCAGGCGCCAGCAGGAAGAAGGGGTTCTTAATCGCTTCCGGCGTTTTCAGCAATAATGCGCCCTGGCCAAAATAATTCAGCGCCAGCGACGGCAGCACCACAATAAACCACGCCATGCGAATAGGCAGCTTACCGAAGTGCCCCATATCCGCATACAGCGCCTCGACACCGGTGATTGATAGCACCACGGCGCCAAGCGCAACAAAAGAGACAGTCTTGTATTCAAGGAAGAAATTCACCGCCCAAAGCGGATTCAGCGCCTGCAACACTTCGGGATTTTCGATAATACCGCGCGCGCCGAGTACGGCCAGTATCAGAAACCACGCCAGCATGATCGGTGCAAACAGTTTCCCCACCAGCCCGGTACCGTGCTTCTGAATCATAAACAGCAGGGTTAAAACGATAATCGACAGCGGCACAATCCAGCTATCGAGCGAAGGCGCGACAATCTCCAGCCCCTCTATCGCCGACATCACCGAGATCGCGGGGGTAATAACCACCTCACCATAGAAGAAGCTGCCGCCAATCAATCCCATGATCACCAGCACCGAAGTCATTCTGGCCGACGTGTTGCGACCGGCCAGCGACATCAGCGTCAGAATACCGCCTTCACCAGCGTTATCCGCACGCATGACGAACATCAGATACTTAATGGAGACCACAAAAACCAGCAGCCAGAAGATCAGTGACAAAAAGCCGAAGACGGCATCGCGCTCAACACCAAAGCCAAACTGACCAGACAAACATTCACGAAGTGTATAAAGTGGGCTGGTGCCAATATCACCGTAGACAACCCCAATTGCCGCAAGAGTGACAGCGGGTAACGATTGTTTATTATCAGTGCTCATAGACTAATCTTTTGTTTGAATGACAAATGTGTGCTTAGTCCCTTGGCCCACAAAAAGCGCACAGTATGCACGATTATTTGCAAAATCGTACCCCTAAATGCGGCCACATTAATCTGGCGCAATGAAAATAAAGCCGTTCTTCAGTCTATTACAAGCCCTTTCGGAAACGTCTATACTCGCTTTTGCAAGCCGGATATCACGGCGAAAGGACGCAAATCTATTATGGCTCACTCACATTTATTAGCAGAAAGAATTTCCCGCTTAAGCAGCGCGCTGGAAAAAGGACTCTTTGAGCGTAGCCACGCTATCCGGTTATGCCTGCTGGCTGCGCTGAGCGGCGAGAGCGTATTTCTTCTTGGCCCGCCAGGCATTGCGAAAAGCCTGATCGCTCGTCGCCTGAAATTCGCCTTTAAACATGCCCGCGCCTTTGAATACCTGATGACGCGCTTCTCCACGCCGGAAGAGGTTTTTGGTCCGCTCTCCATTCAGGCGTTAAAAGATGAAGGGCGCTATGAGCGCCTGACTGACGGTTATCTTCCGGAAGCAGAAATCGTGTTTCTGGATGAGATCTGGAAAGCCGGCCCGGCGATCCTCAACACCCTGCTCACCGCCATTAACGAACGTCGCTTCCGTAACGGCGCGAGCGAAGAGAAGATCCCGATGCGTTTGCTGGTGGCCGCCTCGAACGAGCTGCCGGAAGCCGACAGCAGCCTCGAAGCGCTGTATGATCGCATGTTGATCCGCCTGTGGCTCGACAAAGTGCAGGAGAAGGGGAATTTCCGCTCCATGCTGATCAGCCAGCAGGACGAGAACGAAAATCCGGTGCCCGCCGAGTTGCAAATCACCGACGAGGAATATCAGCGCTGGCAACAGGAGATTGGGCTGGTCAAACTGCCCGATCCGGTATTTGAGCTGATCTATACGCTGCGCCAGCAGCTCGATGCCTTACCGAATGCGCCGTATGTTTCCGATCGCCGCTGGAAAAAAGCTATCCGCTTATTACAGTCCAGCGCCTTTTTCAGCGGGCGTGATACGGTTGCGCCCATTGATTTGATCCTGCTGAAAGATTGCCTGTGGCACGATGCCGAAAGCCTGCGTTTGCTGCAGCAGCAACTGGATATTTTGATGACCGGGCACGCGTGGCAGCAACAATCGATGCTGACACAGCTCACCAGTATCAATCAGCGCCATATGCAGCTTCAGCAGCAACAAAGCGACAAAACCGCGCTGAAAGTCAGCCGCCAGGGCGGTATGTTCAGCCGCCGTCCGCACTATGATTTGCCCGAAGGCCTGAACGAATCGCTGTTGACGTTACTGCTACAGCAGCCGTTGAAACTGCACGATTTACAGGTGATTCACGTCACCATTGAGCGCAACGCGCTTGAGCAGTGGCTGGCGAAAGGCGGTGAAATCCGCGGCAAACTTAACGGTATCGGTTTTGCGCAACCGTTAAACCTTGAGGTTGATACCTCGCTTCATCTGGTGATCCGCGATGTCAGTTTGCAGGGATCGCGTCTTGCGCTGCCTGGCGCCACTACCGAAAATGTCCCGGAAGAGATCGCCCAACAACTGGAAGCGCTGGATAACACCTGGCACCAGCAGCACAGCCGTTTTAGCGAGCAGCAAAAATGCCTGTTCGTCTCTGGCGACTGGTTAGGTCGCATTGAAGCCAGCCTGCAGGACGTTCGCGCGCAGATCCAACAGGCGCGTCAATGCTAACGCTGGAAACACTGAATGTGATGCTCACTATCAGCGAAGAGACGCTGGTGGAAGAGCTCATCGTTCTGCTGCTGGCTTCTCCGCAGCTGGCGCTGTTTTTTGAAAAATTCCCGCGCTTAAAACATGCGATCACGGAAGATGTTCCCCGCTGGCGCGAAGCGCTAAAAAAGCATCTGAAAGAGACCGCTGTCCCGCCGGAACTGGCGGAAGAAGTGCTGAGTTACCAGCAAAGCCAGCTACTCTCAACATCGCAATTTATCGTGCAGTTACCGCAGATCCTGGCATTACTGGAAAAGCTGCATTCGCCTTTTGCCGCCCAGGCCCGACAAATGGTAACGGATAACCCACAGTTCACACCCGCTTTGCATACCCTCTTTTTACAGCGCTGGCGTCTGAGCCTCGTCGTGCAAACCACGACCTTTAATCAGCAACTGCTGGAAGAGGAACGCGAGCAGTTGCTGAGTGAGGTGCAGGAGCGCATGACGCTGAGCGGGCAACTGGAACCGGTGCTGGTCGAAAATGAGAACGCCGCCGGACGCTTGTGGGATATGAGCGCCGGTCAGCTTAAACGCGGCGACTACCAGCTGATCATCAAATACGGTGATTTCCTGAAAGAGCAGCCGGAGCTTCAGCAACTGGCGGAGCAGCTTGGCCGCTCGCGGGAGGCGAAATCAGTGCCGCGCAAAGATGCGCCGATGGAAACGTTCCGCACACTGGTGCGTGAACCGGCAACCGTACCGGAACAGGTCGATGGATTGCATCAGAGCGATGATATTTTGCGCCTGTTGCCGCCGGAGCTGGCAACGCTCGGCATTACGGAGCTGGAATATGAGTTTTACCGGCGGCTGGTGGAAAAGCAACTGCTCACTTACCGTCTGCACGGCGATGCCTGGCGGGAAAAGGTGACCGAACGCCCGGTGATCCATCAGGATTTTGATGAACAACCGCGCGGGCCGTTTATCGTCTGCGTTGATACTTCCGGTTCAATGGGCGGGTTTAATGAGCAGTGCGCGAAAGCATTCTGTCTGGCGCTGATGCGTGTGGCGCTGGCGGACAAACGGCGCTGCTTTATTATGCTGTTTTCCAGCGAAGTCGTGCGTTATGAACTGACCAGCGCGCAGGGGCTGGAGCAGGCAATCCGCTTTCTGAGCCAGCGCTTCCGTGGCGGAACCGATCTGGCAAGCTGTTTTCGGGCGATCATTGAACGGATGCAGGGCGGCGAATGGTTTGACGCCGACGCCGTGGTGATCTCGGATTTTATCGCCCAGCGCCTGCCGGACGATATCATCAGCAAAGTGAAAGCGTTGCAGAACGTTCACCAGCACCGCTTCCACGCGGTGGCAATGTCGGTACATGGTAAACCCGGCATCATGCGTATTTTCGATCATATATGGCGCTTTGATACCGGGATGCGCAGCCGCCTGCTGCGACGCTGGCGGCGTTAGAGCAGGCCGGAAACCTGCTCGCGAACCGCTGCGGGCCACACACCGCACTGCACCTGGCCGATATGCGACAGCTGCAACAGCAGCATCGTCAGGCGCGACTGACCAATACCGCCGCCGATGGTTTGCGGCATCTCACCGCGCAGCAGCGCCTGGTGCCATTCCAGTTGCAACCGATCTTCGTCGCCGGTGATCCGCAACTGACGTTTCAACGCCTCCGCATCTACGCGGATCCCCATCGAAGAGAGTTCCAGCGCATCTTCCAGCACCGGGTTCCACACCAGAATATCGCCGTTCAGGCCACTAAAACCGGCTTCAGCAGGCGTGCTCCAGTCATCATAATCCGGTGCGCGCACATCGTGGCGCTTGCCGTCGCTGAGTTTGCCGCCAATCCCCATCAGGAACACCGCCCCCAGCTCTTTCGCAATCGCTTTTTCCCGCCCTTTGGCATCCAGCTCCGGGAAGCGGCTGAGCAGCGTTTCGCTGTGCACAAAATGGATCTGTTCCGGCAGAAACGGTACAAGCCCAAAGGTTTCGCTAACGGCGGCTTCCGTCGCTTTGATCCCGGCCCAAATCGCGTCGACAGTGGATTTCAGCGTTGAAACATGACGTTCGCCATCGCCCAGCACGCGTTCCCAGTCCCACTGATCAACATAAACGGAGTGAATAGCCGAAAGACGGTCTTCATCCGGACGCAGGGCTTTCATATGGGTGTACAAGCCTTCTCCGGCGCTGAAATCATGCTGTCCCAGCGTCAGCCGTTTCCATTTCGCCAGCGAATGCACCACCTCAAAACGGGCATCCGGCAGCGTTTTCACATTAACCTGCACCGCTTTTTCACACCCTGACAGGTTATCCTGCGTGCCATCACCGACGCGACTGAGGATCGGCGCCTGAACTTCAATAAGGCCCAGTTTCTCCTCCAGCTGGCGGGAGAAAAAAGATTTCACGAAGGCAATTTGGCGTTGTTTGGCGATGTAAGCGGTTTTCATTATGTTACTCCTGTCTTTTGTTGCTGATAATTAAGCAACAAAATGCCGTCTCAACTCAATAATCCACAATTAAAAAGGCCTGTACGGTTTTAAATCGATAAAATAAGCAGGTAAAATAGAAATAATCTTTATTCTTCATAAGAAAACCCTATGGAAAATTATCAGATCGATAATCTGGACCGCGGCATCCTCGACGCGTTAATGGCCAATGCGCGCACCGCTTATGCGGAACTGGCCAAACAATTTGGCGTCAGCCCCGGCACTATTCATGTACGTGTAGAAAAGATGAAGCAAGCCGGGATCATCACCGGCGCGCGTATCGATGTCAGCCCGAAACAACTCGGTTACGATGTCTGCTGCTTTATTGGCATCATTTTGAAGAGTGCGAAAGATTACCCTTCAGCGCTGGCCAAGCTGGAAAGTCTGGAAGAAGTGACCGAAGCCTATTACACCACCGGCCACTACAGCATCTTTATAAAAGTGATGTGCCGATCCATTGATGCCCTGCAACAGGTACTTATCAACAAGATCCAAACAATTGATGAAATTCAGTCCACGGAAACATTGATCTCCCTGCAAAACCCTATCATGCGCACGATCCGCCCTTAACGGGGCATTTTCGTCCTTCCTTAATACCCATATTGTCCACAGGTAGATCCCAGACCTTTCACAGCGTACAATACGCCTCACTTTGTCGCCGGATGGCGAATAAACGGAGCGGGGTTTTCATGGCGGATATTACTCTTATTAGCGGCAGCACCCTCGGCGGTGCGGAATATGTGGCGGAACACCTGGCTGAAAAGCTGGAAGATGCCGGTTATAGCACCGAGACGCTGCACGGCCCGCTATTAGAGGATCTTTCTCCGCAGGGCATCTGGCTGGTGATCAGTTCCACCCATGGAGCCGGCGATCTGCCTGAGAACCTGCAACCGTTTTTAGACGATCTACAGGAGCAGAAGCCGGATCTCGCGCAGGTGCGCTTTGGCGCGATCGGCATTGGCAGTCGTGAATATGACACCTTCTGCCAGGCAATCGAGAAGATTGAAGGCGCGTTGAAGGCAAATGGCGCGAAACAGATCGGTGAAACACTGAAGATCAACATTCTCGAACACGATATTCCGGAGGATCCAGCGGAAGAATGGCTGGGATCCTGGAAAAATTTACTCAAGAACGATTAAAGATCGTGCGATCAGTTGTGGATAACTATGCTTAAAAGGCCTTATTAACCGGTAGTTATCCCATGAATAACGCTTGTGTAGTTTTCAGCCTGTGTATAAACAGGCATTCTGATCCCAGCTTATACGGTCCAGGATCACCGATCATTCACAGCTAATGATCCTCTCTAATAAATTGATCTTACAGCGATGATCCGGGTTATCCACAAGACATCGCGATCCTAATAAGAGATCACAATAGAACAGATCTCTCTATATAAAAGATCTTCTTTTTAATACCCAGGATCCGGATCTTTCTCACTGGACTAAAGTTGAGTAGAATCCACGGCCCGGGCTTCAATCCAATTTCTAACCGCTTAGGCGAGGCATACCACCATGTTTTATCCGGATCCTTTTGACGTCATTATCATTGGCGGGGGTCATGCAGGTACTGAGGCCGCGATGGCCGCAGCACGTATGGGTCAACAGACTCTGCTTTTGACACACAATATCGACACGCTGGGGCAGATGAGCTGCAACCCGGCGATCGGCGGTATTGGGAAAGGACACCTGGTAAAAGAAGTGGATGCGCTCGGCGGGCTGATGGCGAAAGCGATCGATCAGGCAGGCATTCAGTTTAGGATACTAAACGCGAGCAAAGGCCCGGCAGTGCGCGCCACCCGTGCGCAGGCAGACCGCGTGCTTTACCGTCAGGCGGTACGCACCGCTCTGGAAAACCAGCCGAACCTGATGATCTTCCAGCAGGCAGTGGAAGATCTGATCGTGGAAAACGATCGCGTCGTTGGCGCAGTCACCCAGATGGGGCTGAAATTCCGCGCCAAAGCCGTGGTGCTGACGGTCGGGACCTTCCTCGACGGTAAAATCCACATCGGCCTTGATAACTACAGCGGTGGCCGCGCTGGCGATCCGCCGTCTATTCCGCTCTCGCGCCGCCTGCGCGAGCTGCCGTTGCGCGTCAGCCGTCTGAAAACCGGTACGCCGCCGCGTATTGATGCCCGTACCATCGACTTCAGCGTTCTGGCGCAGCAGCACGGGGATAACCCGATGCCGGTATTCTCGTTTATGGGCAACGTCGGGCAGCATCCGCGCCAGGTACCGTGTTATGTCACACATACCAATGAAAAAACCCATGACGTGATCCGTAATAACCTCGATCGTAGCCCGATGTACGCTGGCGTGATCGAAGGGATCGGCCCGCGTTACTGCCCGTCGATCGAAGACAAAGTGATGCGCTTTGCCGATCGTAACCAGCATCAGATCTTCCTGGAACCGGAAGGGCTGACCTCCAACGAAATTTATCCGAACGGTATCTCCACCAGCTTGCCGTTCGATGTGCAGATGCAAATCGTCCGTTCCATGCAGGGGATGGAAAACGCGAAGATCGTGCGCCCAGGCTATGCCATTGAGTACGATTTCTTTGACCCGCGCGATTTGAAACCGACGCTGGAAAGCAAATACATCCATGGCCTGTTCTTTGCTGGCCAGATTAACGGTACCACCGGTTACGAAGAGGCTGCTGCGCAAGGTCTGTTGGCCGGTCTGAACGCCGGGCGCTTCTCTGCTGAAAAAGAGGGCTGGGCGCCGCGCCGCGACCAGGCTTATCTCGGTGTGCTGGTGGACGATCTCTGCACGCTCGGCACCAAAGAGCCGTACCGCATGTTCACCTCCCGCGCGGAGTATCGCCTGATGCTGCGTGAAGATAACGCCGACCTGCGACTGACCGAGGCGGGTCGCGAGCTGGGCTTGGTGGACGATGAACGCTGGGCGCGCTTTAACGAGAAGCTGGAAACGATTGAACGTGAACGCCAGCGTCTGAAATCGCAGTGGGTTTCACCGGCATCAGAACATGCTCCGGCGGTAAATGCGCACCTGACTGCACCGCTGTCGCGTGAAGCCAGCGGCGAAGATCTGCTGCGTCGCCCGGAAATGACTTACGAACAACTGGTGCAGTTGACGCCGTTCGCGCCGGGTCTTGATGACCAGCAGGCGGCTGAACAGGTTGAAATCCAGGTGAAATACGAAGGTTACATTGCACGCCAGCAGGATGAGATCGAAAAACAACAGCGCAATGAAAACACGCTGTTGCCGGCATCGCTGGATTATCGTCAGGTGAATGGCCTGTCTAACGAAGTGATCGCCAAACTTAACGATCACAAACCTTCCTCGATCGGTCAGGCATCGCGTATCTCCGGCATCACGCCAGCGGCAATTTCCATTTTGCTGGTGTGGCTGAAAAAACAAGGTATGCTGCGCCGCAGCGCTTAACAACATTGCCCGGCAGCGCTTGCCGGGCCAATTGAACTCTTAGGACGGGAAGCATCGCGCTGCCCGCCGCTTAGCATCTCAACAGGTATTCACTGTGCTCAATAAACTCTCTCGTCTGCTGGATGAAGCAGGCATTTCGTTGTCGGTTGAACAGCAGAAACAGCTGGTGGCCTATGTCGAACTGCTGCACAAATGGAACAAGGCCTATAACCTGACTTCTGTGCGCGATCCGAACGAGATGCTCATCCGCCATATTCTCGACAGCATTGTCGTTGCGCCGTACCTGCAAGGGACGCGTTTTATCGATGTTGGCACAGGGCCGGGTCTGCCGGGGATCCCACTTTCGATCGTCCGTCCTGAATCCCATTTCACGCTGCTCGACAGCCTGGGGAAACGCGTTCGTTTCTTACGTCAGGTGCAGCATGAGCTGAAATTGAGCAACGTTGAGCCGGTTCAGAGCCGCGTTGAAGATTTCCCGGCCGAGCCGCCATTTGACGGTGTGATTAGCCGTGCCTTTGCCTCGCTGAATGATATGGTGAACTGGTGTCACCATTTGCCGGGCGAAGAGGGGCGTTTCTACGCGCTTAAAGGGCTGGTGCCGGAAGATGAGATCGCGCTGTTACCTGCGGAGCTGGCCGTTGAAGCTATTGTTAAACTGAATGTTCCACACCTGGAAGGCGAACGTCATCTGGTGATCGTTAAGCCAAATAAAGTTTAATTCTTATCAAAAAATGTATCTTTTGTGCTGTTGCTTAGATGTTAAAAAACGAAGGAAAAAAGGGCGATACGTTCAGTTACATTTCACCGTTTTGTTACCAGGATTTTTCTGACATTTAACGTCCAGAATTTGATTCATGAAAATAATAATCAACAGTGAAAATATCAGCCCGCTAAAAGTCGGCAGGTAGAATGAAATACGGATGTAAAATAATTATTATAAATGTCAATGGAAGGTTTTCGATGTATAGGCGGGTGTTTTAAAAAGAGTTGTGATAAATCGTCTTGAATATCATAAAGTTGAAAAGTGGTAATTTCTTTGCGTGATTAACCCTGCATATGCATAAATGTTTAATTTGTGACCGAGTGCACGCTTTGTCGTTGGGTTTTTGGTGTTATTCGCACTTTTGCCCGACAGTTCACAGTTTCTTCAAAAGTTTAAAAATAGCGCTCGGGAAAAATATTTAAACATTTATTCACCTTTTTGCTACTTATTGTTTGAAATCACGAGGCCGCACCGTATAATTTGACCGCTTTTTGATGCTTGACTCCGGACCATAAAGAACGTTTTATACGACACGCGGCATACCTCAAAGGGAGCAGGAGTTAAGAAACGTCATGTCTGTGTCGCTTTATAGTCGAAACGTTGCTCGCAAGCTTCTGCTTATTCAGTTTCTGGCGGTAATGGCAAGTGGATTGCTGTTTAGCCTCAAAGACCCCTTCTGGGGCATTTCCGCCGTGTGCGGAGGTATGGCAGTCTTACTGCCGAATATGTTTTTTATGATTTTTGCCTGGCGTCATCAGGCGCATACACCTGCTAAAGGCCGCGTGGCCTGGACCTTCGCCTTCGGTGAAGCGCTCAAGGTGTTGGTAACATTCTTGTTACTGGTGGTGGCGCTGGGGGTTTTTAAGGTGGCTTTTTTGCCGCTGATAGTCACGTGGGTTTCGGTGCTGGTTGTTCAGATACTGGCACCCGCTGTAATTAACAACAAAGGGTAAGAGGCATCATGTCTGCAGGAGAAATCTCTACACCACAGGAGTACATAGGTCACCATCTGAATAACCTTCAGATTGATCTTCGTACCTTCTCGATGGTGGATCCGCATAACCCCCCGGCCACCTTCTGGACGCTGAATATCGACTCCATGTTTTTCTCGGTGGTACTGGGTCTGTTGTTCCTGGTGATGTTCCGTAGCGTAGCGAAAAAAGCCACCAGCGGAGTCCCAGGGAAATTCCAGACGGCGATTGAGCTGGTGATTGGTTTTGTTCATGGTAGCGTTAAAGACATGTACCACGGCAAAAGCAAGCTTATCGCGCCACTGGCCCTGACGATTTTCGTCTGGGTATTCCTGATGAACCTGATGGATTTGCTGCCTATCGACCTGTTGCCATACATCGCTGAACATGTACTGGGTCTTCCTGCGCTGCGCGTGGTGCCGTCTGCGGACGTCAACATCACCCTGTCTATGGCGTTGGGCGTATTTATCCTGATTCTGTTCTACAGCATCAAAATGAAGGGTATTGGCGGTTTCGCTAAAGAGCTGACTCTCCAGCCGTTCAACCATCCGGTATTTATTCCGGTAAACCTTATCCTTGAGGGCGTGAGCCTGCTGTCCAAACCGGTTTCTCTCGGTCTGCGACTGTTCGGCAACATGTACGCGGGTGAGTTGATTTTCATTCTGATCGCAGGTCTTCTGCCGTGGTGGTCACAGTGGATTCTGAATGTGCCATGGGCCATTTTCCACATCCTGATTATTACGCTGCAAGCCTTTATCTTCATGGTTCTGACGATTGTCTATCTGTCGATGGCATCAGAAGAGCATTGATTTTTAACAACACTACTACGTTTTAACTGAAACAAACTGGAGACTGTCATGGAAAACCTGAATATGGATCTGCTGTACTTGGCTGCCGCTGTGATGATGGGTCTGGCGGCAATCGGTGCTGCGATCGGTATCGGCATCCTCGGGGGTAAATTCCTGGAAGGCGCAGCGCGTCAACCGGATCTGATTCCTCTGCTGCGTACTCAGTTCTTTATCGTAATGGGTCTGGTGGATGCTATCCCGATGATCGCTGTAGGTCTGGGTCTGTACGTGATGTTTGCTGTCGCGTAGTAAGGGTTGCTTTACAAGCAATTGTTTAGAACGTTAACCAGATAAGAGGCATTGTGCTGTGAATCTAAACGCAACAATCCTCGGCCAGGCCATCGCGTTTGTCCTGTTCGTTCTGTTCTGCATGAAGTATGTATGGCCGCCGTTAATGGCTGCCATCGAAAAACGTCAGAAAGAAATTGCTGACGGTCTTGCTTCCGCAGAACGAGCTAAAAAGGATTTGGATCTTGCACAGGCCAATGCGACCGACCAGCTGAAAAAAGCGAAAGCTGAAGCTCAGGTTATCATTGAACAGGCGAACAAACGCCGTGCTCAGATCCTGGATGAAGCGAAAGCAGAAGCCGAGCAGGAACGTAACAAAATCGTCGCGCAAGCGCAGGCTGAAATTGATGCCGAGCGTAAACGTGCGCGCGAAGAGCTGCGTAAACAGGTGGCTCTGCTGGCAGTAGCCGGCGCCGAGAAGATCATCGAACGTTCCGTGGATGAAGCTGCTAACAGCGACATCGTGAATAAACTGGTCGCTGAACTGTAAGGAGGAGGGGCTGATGTCTGAATTTGTAACGGTAGCTCGCCCCTACGCCAAAGCAGCTTTTGACTTTGCCGTCGAAAACCAGAGCGTTGACCGCTGGCAGGATATGCTGGCGTTCGCTGCCGAGGTGACGAAAAATGAACACATGGCTGAGCTTCTCTCTGGTGCTTTAGCGCCGGAAACGCTCGCTAAGTCGTTTATCGCAGTCTGTGGGGAGCAACTTGACGACAAAGGTCAGAACCTGATTCGGGTGATGGCTGAAAATGGTCGTATCAAGGTGCTTCCTGATGTTCTTGAGCAGTTTATTCAATTGCGTGCAGCCAGCGAGGCTATTGCAGAAGTTGATGTGACTTCAGCAACTGCACTGAGTGAAGAACAGCTTTCGAAAATCAGCGCCGCGATGGAAAAACGTCTGTCACGCAAAGTGAAGCTGAATTGCAATATCGATAAGTCTGTAATGGCAGGCGTAATCATCCGTGCGGGTGATATGGTCATTGATGGCAGCGTTCGCGGCCGTCTTGAGCGCCTTGCAGACGTCTTGCAGTCTTAAGGGGACTGGAGCATGCAACTGAATTCCACCGAAATCAGCGAACTGATCAAGCAGCGCATTGCTCAGTTCAGTGTTGTGAGTGAAGCTCACAACGAAGGTACTATTGTTTCTGTAAGCGACGGTGTTATCCGTATCCACGGCCTGGCCGATTGTATGCAGGGTGAAATGATCTCCCTGCCGGGTAACCGTTACGCTATCGCACTGAACCTGGAGCGCGACTCCGTGGGTGCAGTTGTGATGGGGCCGTATGCTGACCTCGCCGAAGGTATGAAGGTTAAGTGTACTGGCCGTATTCTTGAAGTTCCGGTTGGCCGTGGCCTGCTGGGTCGCGTGGTGAACACCCTGGGTGCGCCAATCGACGGTAAAGGTCCGGTTGATAATGACGGCTTTGCTGCTGTCGAAGCTATCGCTCCGGGCGTTATCGATCGTCAGTCCGTTGATCAGCCGGTACAGACCGGTTACAAATCCGTTGACGCCATGATCCCAATCGGTCGTGGTCAGCGTGAATTGATCATCGGCGACCGTCAGACCGGTAAAACTGCGCTGGCAATCGATGCCATCATCAACCAGCGTGATTCCGGCATTAAATGTATCTACGTTGCTATCGGCCAGAAAGCGTCCACCATCTCTAACGTGGTGCGTAAGCTGGAAGAGCACGGCGCGCTGTCTAACACCATCGTTGTTGTGGCAACCGCGTCTGAATCCGCTGCACTGCAATACCTGGCTCCGTATGCCGGTTGCGCAATGGGCGAATATTTCCGCGATCGCGGCGAAGATGCACTGATCATTTATGATGACCTGTCTAAACAGGCAGTCGCATACCGTCAGATCTCCCTGCTGCTCCGTCGTCCGCCTGGACGTGAAGCATTCCCGGGCGACGTATTCTACCTCCACTCCCGTCTGCTGGAACGTGCTGCGCGCGTTAACGTGGAATACGTTGAAAGCTTCACTAAAGGTGAAGTGAAAGGTAAAACCGGTTCTCTGACTGCGCTGCCGATTATCGAAACGCAAGCTGGTGACGTTTCCGCGTTCGTTCCGACTAACGTAATTTCTATTACCGATGGTCAGATCTTCCTGGAATCCAACCTGTTTAACGCCGGTATTCGTCCTGCGGTAAACCCGGGTATTTCCGTATCTCGTGTAGGTGGTGCAGCGCAGACCAAGATCATGAAAAAACTGTCCGGTGGTATTCGTACCGCTCTGGCACAGTATCGTGAACTGGCAGCGTTCTCTCAGTTTGCTTCCGACCTTGACGATGCAACCCGTAAACAGCTCGACCACGGTCAGAAAGTGACCGAGTTGCTGAAACAGAAACAGTATGCGCCGATGTCTGTCGCGCAGCAGGCTCTGGTTCTGTTCGCGGCTGAACGCGGTTACCTGGCGGATGTTGAACTGGCGAAAATCGGTAGCTTTGAAGCCGCTCTGCTGGCTTACGTTGACCGTGACCACGCTCCGCTGATGCAAGAGATCAACCAGACCGGTGGCTATAACGACGAGATCGAAGGCAAGCTGAAAGGCATCCTCGACTCCTTTAAAGCAACCCAGTCCTGGTAACGTCTGGCGGCTTGCCTTAGGGCAGGCCGCAAGGCATTGAGGAGAAGCTCATGGCCGGCGCAAAAGAGATACGTAGTAAGATCGCAAGCGTCCAGAACACGCAAAAGATCACTAAAGCGATGGAGATGGTCGCCGCTTCCAAAATGCGTAAATCGCAGGACAGAATGGCGGCCAGCCGTCCTTATGCAGATACCATGCGCAAAGTGATTGGTCACCTTGCTCACGGTAATCTGGAATATAAGCACCCTTACCTGGAAGAACGCGACGTTAAACGCGTGGGCTACCTGGTGGTGTCGACCGACCGTGGTCTGTGTGGCGGCTTGAACATTAACCTGTTCAAAAAACTGCTGGCGGATATGAAAGCATGGTCCGATAAAGGCGTTCAGAGCGAACTCGCAATGATCGGCTCCAAGGGCGTAGCATTCTTTAATTCCGTCGGTGCGAACGTTGTCGCGCAGGTGACAGGTATGGGGGATAACCCTTCCCTGTCCGAACTGATTGGACCGGTAAAAGTGATGTTGCAGGCCTATGACGAAGGCCGTCTGGACAAGCTTTATATTGTCAGCAACAAATTTATCAACACCATGTCTCAGGTGCCAACCATCACCCAACTGCTGCCGCTGCCGGCTTCAGAGGATGAAGGTTTGAAGCATAAAGCCTGGGATTATCTGTATGAACCAGACCCGAAAGCGCTGCTGGATACCCTGCTGCGTCGTTACGTCGAGTCTCAGGTTTATCAGGGTGTTGTGGAAAACCTGGCCAGCGAGCAGGCCGCACGTATGGTGGCGATGAAAGCCGCAACCGATAATGGTGGCAGCCTGATTAAAGAGCTGCAGTTGGTATACAACAAGGCTCGTCAGGCCAGCATTACTCAGGAACTCACCGAGATCGTCGGTGGTGCATCCGCGGTATAACCAGGTTAATTCGTAGAGGATTCAAGATGGCTACTGGAAAAATTGTCCAGGTAATCGGCGCCGTGGTTGACGTCGAATTCCCTCAGGATGCCGTACCGCGTGTGTACGATGCTCTTGAGGTGCAAAATGGTAATGATCGTCTGGTGCTGGAAGTTCAGCAGCAGCTCGGCGGCGGTATCGTACGTACCATCGCAATGGGTTCCTCCGACGGTCTGCGTCGCGGTCTGGAAGTTAAAGACCTCGAGCACCCGATCGAAGTCCCGGTAGGTAAAGCAACACTGGGTCGTATCATGAACGTACTGGGTGAACCAGTAGACATGAAAGGCGACATCGGTGAAGAAGAGCGTTGGGCTATCCACCGCGCAGCTCCGACCTATGAAGAGTTGTCAAACTCTCAGGAACTGCTGGAAACCGGCATCAAAGTTATCGACCTGATGTGTCCGTTTGCTAAGGGCGGTAAAGTTGGTCTGTTCGGTGGTGCGGGCGTAGGTAAAACCGTAAACATGATGGAGCTGATCCGTAACATCGCGATCGAACACTCCGGTTACTCTGTGTTTGCGGGCGTGGGTGAACGTACTCGTGAGGGTAACGACTTCTACCACGAAATGACCGACTCCAACGTTATCGACAAAGTATCCCTGGTGTATGGCCAGATGAACGAGCCGCCGGGAAACCGTCTGCGCGTTGCGCTGACCGGTCTGACCATGGCAGAGAAATTCCGTGACGAAGGTCGTGACGTTCTGCTGTTCGTTGACAACATTTACCGTTATACCCTCGCCGGTACTGAAGTATCCGCACTGCTGGGCCGTATGCCTTCAGCGGTAGGTTACCAGCCGACGCTGGCAGAAGAGATGGGCGTGCTGCAGGAGCGTATTACCTCCACCAAAACCGGCTCCATCACCTCTGTTCAGGCGGTATACGTACCTGCGGATGACTTGACTGACCCGTCTCCGGCAACTACCTTTGCGCACCTTGACGCAACCGTGGTACTGAGCCGTCAGATCGCGTCTCTGGGTATCTACCCGGCCGTTGACCCGCTGGATTCCACCAGCCGTCAGTTGGATCCGCTGGTTGTTGGCCAGGAACACTATGATGTTGCGCGTGGCGTTCAGTCTCTGCTGCAACGTTATCAGGAACTGAAAGACATCATCGCCATCCTGGGTATGGATGAACTGTCTGAAGACGACAAACTGGTGGTAGCTCGCGCGCGTAAGATCCAGCGCTTCCTGTCCCAGCCGTTCTTCGTAGCGGAAGTATTCACCGGTTCTCCGGGTAAATACGTTTCCCTGAAAGACACCATCCGTGGCTTTAAAGGCATCATGGAAGGCGAATACGATCACCTGCCGGAGCAGGCGTTCTACATGGTCGGTTCCATCGACGAAGTCGTGGAAAAAGCCAAAAAACTTTAACGCCTTAATCGGAGGGTGATATGGCAATGACTTACCACCTGGACGTCGTCAGCGCAGAGTTACAAATGTTCTCTGGTCTGGTCGAAAAAATCCAGGTAACGGGTAGCGAAGGTGAACTGGGGATTTACCCGGGTCACGCACCGCTGCTCACCGCCATTAAGCCTGGTATGATCCGCATCGTGAAACAGCACGGTCATGAAGAGTTTATCTATCTGTCCGGCGGCATTCTTGAAGTGCAGCCTGGCACAGTGACCGTTCTGGCTGATACTGCTATTCGTGGTCAGGATCTCGACGAAGCGCGAGCCCTGGAATCGAAACGCAAGGCAGAAGAGCACATTAAATCTTCTCACGGTGACGTGGATTACGCTCAGGCGTCTGCGGAACTGGCGAAAGCTATCGCGAAACTGCGTGTTATCGAGTTGACGAAAAAAGCGATGTAACACCGGCTTGAACGTTAAAAGCCAGTCTGGTTTCCAGGCTGGCTTTTTTTTATGGCTGCGTTTCAGAAAAAGTAGAACTGAAAATGCGTTTTATTATTTTGTGATGTGTATCACAAAAATGTTGATCGGTTAAAAAATGAGGCGTAGACTTATTTTTGTGATGTGAATCACAGAAAACACTCTCACTTATCAGGACGCCATCATGAAACTGATCAATAAAATCATCGCTCTTTTCAGCAACATGAACATCTCTTTCGGTACGTTCAACCATTAATGTGCTGATATGCTGAGTGGCGCCGCGCTTACCGTTGTGTGATAAGCGAAGCGCCATCTGGCATCACTGGCTGAGTTGCGCCAGATACGGTTTACTATCCAGCTCTTTTTTCTCCAGATTTACGCTTTTACCGTCGGCGATAAAGTAGTTCGTCGCATCCACCTTCCCCACCACAGCATCGTCATATTTCCCCGGTTTGCTGCGCACAGAGATATTGCCGCTAAACACGCCCTGCGTTGATGCATCACCATACGGGGCCGGACGGAAGATGAAATTAAAGCGTTGGTTATCGACAGCAATATTGTTTTCAACCCGCAGCTTCCCCGGATTGAAGTTATCGGTAAAACCATCCAGATGATTACCTATCGCCTTGCTATTACGAACCTGATGCGCGACCGGTTGCCCTTCTCCCCCCAGTTTGAAACCGTTGCTGGTATTGTTTCTGGCAATAGAATCCTCGATCACCACAACGCCATTTGCACCATCCTCGATTTTGTTAAACAGGTCAAAACCATCATCGATATTGTCGTGCGAATAGCAGCGTTTCAGGCGATTGCCTTCGCCAACGCGCATCTTCACGGCAAAACCATCCGCGTTAATTTTCCCCGGATCTTCATTACCCCAGGATTCCGAATCGACAACGAGGTTGTTGCTCGCCCACAGGGCGCGGCCCACTTTTTCCGGCGATGAAATCTGAATACCGGTATCGTCATTACGCCAGGCGACCACTTTTTCGATAACGTTATGGCTGCCCTGAATACGCAAACTTTTCTCGGTCACCTCTATGCCTTTGATGTGCCAGTAGCTGGCGTCAACCAGCAAGCCGTGGATCACGGCTTTTCCATCTGCTTGCAGGATTTTCTGTTTATCGCGCAGCCCGCTGGCGGAAAGAGGGATCTCTGTCTGCGCATAATCACCGGTCTGCAACACAATTTTGCCGCCTGGCGGCAGTAAACGAATCGCGCTGGTCAGATCCAGCGGGGATGCAGCCGTGCCTTTACCTTCGCTTTTACCCTGCGGCGCGACATACAGCGTTGTTGTTGTCGGGCCGGCAATTTTCTCTACCTTAATCTGCTGGCTGACTGGCGTATTGTCGCTGGTGCTGGTGGGCGTAAATGTCACTGCAAATGTGGCATTGCCACTCAGGGTGGCGGGCACGACATACATCTCCCCCGCTTTAACCGGTTTTTCATTACCGATCACCACTTCGTCCTGCCGGGTGCTGAACAGGCCATCATAATTGGCTCGTGCCTGTAATGTGTATGTGTCGCTGGTGCTTTGCGCAGGAGAGGCAATTTGCACCACGACCGGTAGCGGTTTGGCCTGCCAGGGTTTTGTCACAGCGGTATGCGCCGTTGACGTGGTCAACGAAGCGTCGCTGATGGTGATTTTGGCATTACGCGAGGCAAAGAAACCGACGTAGTAGCGATCTTTATCCTGTACCGAGATCAGATCTGCGCGCGGTACGCTGCGGCTAACCCATTGGTCGCTGCCTTGTGGCGCCCAGGCCGTGATAAAACCGTCATTGGTGCGCTCCAGCTTCAGGCGGAAGGTTGGCGTCTGGCGCAGATCAACCTCTTCCTGATAGCTCTGTTTCACGATTGCCGCGTCAGCATTGCCCCAGGGCTGCGTGATCCCTTCACGGGTGATCGCCTGCATCTTCACGCGAAAATTGTCTTTTTTATCCTGAGTCATGATGGCATTCATCACCATATTCGACGCCGCAGGAAACTCCTCATAACCCTCTTTAAGCGGCTGCTGACGCGGATTGCCAATCACGTCACGCACCAGCAATCCTGCGCCTTCCTGCGCTGCGGGTTTCGCGCCGTTTTCCGGGCCGAACTGCTCAACGGTCACGGTGGCCTGTAAAATGAAGTTTTCGCTGCCGGGCAGAGTGGTATAAAAGAACGTCAGGCCGTCATGAGAGTTAGCGATTTTACCGCCGCGACTTTCGAGGGTAACGGGTCTGGAGAGATCGGCACTATCCGTTAGGGAGAGTTTTTTGCCGTCGATGGTGACATCATTCACGCCAATCTTTTCCGGCAGAACATTTGATGAAAAGTTCATGTCGGTCGATTGGCCAAAAGCGATGGCTTTCCAGACTGCTGCTGATGTCGGAAAAGCGATAAGGGAGCCGCAAACCGTTAAAGCCAGAGGTATTTTATAATTCATTTTATTCTCCTGAGTAATTATTGCTCGCCATTATCATCAAGATGAAACACTGTTTCTTTTTTGTGCGTCACAATCTTCAATGATCGAAACAGTGTTTTGTTTTTGCTCGATCTTTATTCAGGATGAAAAAAAACAGCTAACCTATTGTATGAATTAGCGGCAAACAGAAATGGAGAGATTTTTTAGCGGCAAACCAGGTGGCTTTGTCGGTAAAATAGCCCGCAAAAGCGCAGTAACTGTGGATGTTGGGCGTTTCACCAGCATTCCATTTCATGCTACAAAATATGTAGAATTTTCAATATGAAAGAGGTTAACTTCTTTCTCCAATGACAGTCAGGACGCGTATGTTGAACACAAAAATGAGTGTGGTGATCCTTGCCGCAGGCAAAGGCACACGCATGTACTCCGATATTCCCAAAGTGCTGCATACCCTTGCAGGGAAAGCGATGGTTCAGCATGTCATTGATACGGCTAATCTTCTCGGCGCCGATAAGGTTCATCTGGTTTATGGCCACGGTGGCGATTTGCTCAAACAACGTCTCGCTGATAGCAAGCTTAACTGGGTGTTGCAGGCAGAACAGTTGGGCACCGGCCATGCGATGCAACAGGCTGCGCCGTTCTTTGCCGACGATGAAGATATTTTGATGCTTTACGGCGATGTGCCGCTGATCTCGCTGGAGACGTTGCAGCGTCTGCGCGATGCGAAACCGCAGGGCGGCATCGGTCTGTTAACGGTGGTGCTCGACGACCCGACGGGTTACGGGCGTATCACGCGTGAAAACGGCGCGGTGACAGGCATTGTTGAACAGAAAGATGCCACTGAAGAACAGCGTAAGATCACGGAGATCAACACCGGCATTCTGATAGCCAACGGTGGCGATCTGAAACGCTGGTTGAGCAAGCTGACTAACAATAATGCGCAGGGTGAATATTACATCACGGATATCATCAGCCTTGCCTGGCATGAAGGCCGTGAGATCACCGCAGTGCATCCGCAGCGCCTGAGCGAAGTGGAAGGCGTGAATAACCGCCTTCAGCTATCCCGGCTGGAGCGTGCGTATCAGGCTGAACAGGCCGAAAAGCTGCTGCTGGCGGGTGTTATGCTGCGCGATCCTGCGCGCTTCGACCTGCGCGGTACGCTGGAGCACGGGCGGGATGTTGAGATCGATGCTAACGTCATCATTGAAGGTAACGTAAAACTGGGCGATCGCGTGAAGATTGGCGCAGGTTGCGTGCTGAAAAACAGCGACATCGGCGACGACTGCGAAATCAGCCCCTACAGCGTGGTGGAAGATGCGCGTCTCGAAGCTGATTGCACCATCGGGCCATTTGCGCGTTTGCGTCCTGGCGCTGAACTGCTAGCCGGTGCGCACGTGGGCAACTTCGTGGAAATGAAAAAAGCGCGTTTGGGCAAAGGCTCGAAAGCAGGCCACCTGACTTACCTGGGTGATGCGGAAATCGGCGACAACGTGAATGTTGGCGCGGGTGTGATCACCTGTAATTACGATGGCGCAAACAAACACAAAACCATTATTGGCGATGATGTGTTTGTCGGCTCCGATACGCAACTGGTGGCGCCGGTGACCGTTGCCAAGGGTGCAAGCATTGCCGCCGGTACGACAGTTACGCGCGATGTCGCGGAAAATGAACTGGTTATCAGCCGGGTGCCGCAGGTCAATAAACAGGGCTGGATACGTCCGGTTAAGAAGAAGTAGTCCGGATAAGCGCAGCGCCATCAGGCAATGTATTCATAACGATTTTAGGGTGAGGGGAAAGATAATTCCTCCGCCCGGCAGGCAGTACCTATAAAAATACCCCCACTCTCTACAAGGCTCGGGGCAATACAGGTTGACCGACAACAAAAGGCATAACGCCTAAATCGGAATCGAAAAATATGTGTGGAATTGTTGGCGCAGTCGCGCAGCGTGATGTTGCAGAAATCCTTCTCGAGGGATTACGTCGTCTGGAATACCGTGGCTATGACTCCGCAGGTCTGGCCGTTGTAGATGCAGAAGGTCATATGACCCGTCTGCGTCGTCTTGGTAAAGTCCAGATGCTGGCCCAGGCCGCAGAAGAGCACCCGCTGCATGGTGGAACCGGTATTGCTCACACCCGTTGGGCAACACACGGTGAACCGTCAGAAGGTAACGCGCATCCGCATGTTTCTGAACATATTGCGGTTGTACATAACGGTATTATTGAAAACTACGAGCCGCTGCGAGAAATGTTAAAAGAGCGTGGCTATGTGTTTGTTTCTGAAACGGATACCGAAGTTATCGCACATCTCGTTCACTGGGAGCTTGAGCAGGGCGGCACGCTGCGTGAAGCGGTTATGCGCGCTATCCCGCAATTACGCGGCGCTTATGGCACAGTGATTATGGATACCCGTGACAGCGGCACTCTGCTGGCGGCACGCTCTGGCAGCCCGCTGGTTATTGGTCTTGGCATGGGTGAAAACTTTATTGCCTCCGATCAGCTGGCGTTACTGCCGGTAACGCGTCGCTTTATCTTCCTTGAAGAGGGCGATATTGCAGAAGTGACTCGCCGCAGCGTGACAGTGTTTGATAAATCCGGCGCGCAGGTAAAACGGCCTGATATCGAATCCAGCCTGCAATATGATGCGGGCGACAAAGGTATCTACCGTCACTACATGCAAAAAGAGATCTACGAACAGCCGAACGCGATTAAAAATACGCTGACCGGCCGTATCAACCACGGTGAAGTGGATCTGAGCGAACTGGGTTCGAATGCCAATGCGCTGTTATCGCAAGTTGAGCATATTCAGATCGTTGCCTGTGGCACCTCTTACAACTCCGGTATGGTTTCCCGTTACTGGTTTGAGGCGCTGGCCGGTGTGCCGTGCGATGTGGAAATCGCCTCTGAATTCCGCTACCGCAAATCCGCTGTGCGTCGTAACAGCCTGATGATCACCCTGTCGCAATCCGGTGAAACAGCGGATACGCTGGCGGCGCTGCGTTTGTCCAAAGAGCTGGGCTATCTGGGGTCGCTGGCGATTTGTAACGTGCCGGGCTCTTCGCTGGTGCGTGAATCCGATCTGGCGATGATGACCAAAGCTGGTACTGAAATCGGTGTTGCTTCCACGAAAGCGTTCACCACTCAGCTTACCGTTCTGCTGATGCTGGTAGCGAAACTGAGCCGCCTGAAAGGGCTGGATGCGTCCATTGAGCACGACATCGTTCACGGTTTGCAGGCGTTGCCGAGCCGTATTGAACAGATGTTGTCGCAGGATAAACGCATCGAAGCGCTGGCTGAGGATTTCTCCGACAAGCACCATGCGCTGTTCCTGGGGCGTGGCGATCAGTATCCGATCGCGCTGGAAGGCGCGCTGAAACTGAAAGAGATCTCCTACATTCACGCCGAAGCCTATGCGGCAGGCGAGCTGAAGCATGGCCCGCTGGCGCTGATTGATGCGGATATGCCGGTGATTGTTGTTGCGCCTAACAACGAACTGCTGGAAAAACTGAAATCCAACATCGAAGAAGTGCGCGCCCGTGGCGGCGTACTGTATGTGTTCGCCGATCAGGCTGCGGGTTTCACCAGCAACGACAATATGCACATTATTGATATGCCGCACGTCGAAGAGGTGATTGCGCCGATTTTCTATACCGTGCCGCTGCAATTGCTGGCCTATCACGTTGCACTGATTAAAGGCACCGACGTTGACCAGCCGCGTAACCTGGCGAAATCAGTAACCGTAGAGTAAACATTTACTGCCATAAAATGCGAAAGAGGTTGCCTGCGGGCAACCTCTTTTTTTTGACTTTATTTTGTGAATTCTCGTTCTTTTCAACTACTTTTTCATTGTCACAAAAATAAAATATGACTGAAATCTTACTGTGATGTTTTTTACTAATAATTTGATTTCTATCTGTTTTATCTCATGCGATAACAATATTTTCCCGCTGTCATCAAACAGTAACAATGATTGCATATAACTGTCATCAAAGTGTCCTATTTTGCTCGTCGTAGCCACTAAACAACGATTTACGATCCTTGCAGGAGACATTATGAACGTTATGCGTACCACTGTCGCAACTGTTGTCGCCGCGACCTTTTCTCTGAGTGCTTTTGCTGTTAATGCAGCAGCCAGCCTGACTGGTGCGGGCGCAACTTTTCCGGCGCCGGTGTATGCCAAGTGGGCTGATACTTACCAGAAAGAAACAGGTAACAAGATCAACTACCAGGGTATTGGTTCTTCTGGTGGCGTAAAACAAATTACTGCTAAAACTGTGGATTTCGGTGCATCTGATGCCCCTCTGTCTGACGATAAACTGGCGCAGGAAGGCCTGTTCCAGTTTCCGACCGTAATCGGCGGTATCGTGCTGGCTATCAACGTCCCGGGCATCAAATCCGGTGAGCTGGTGCTGGACGGTAAAACCCTGGGTGACATCTACCTGGGTAATATCAAAAAATGGGATGACGCAGCGATCGCTAAACTCAACCCAGGCCTGAAACTGCCTTCGCAGAACATCGCCGTCGTTCGTCGTGCTGACGGTTCCGGTACCTCATTTGTCTTCACCAACTATCTGGCGAAAGCAAACGAAGAGTGGAAATCGAAAGTCGGTTCTGGCTCTACCGTTAACTGGCCGACCGGTCTGGGCGGTAAAGGTAACGACGGTATCGCGGCATTTGTTCAGCGTCTGCCGGGTTCAATCGGTTATGTTGAATATGCTTACGCTAAGCAGAACAACCTGACCTACACCAAGCTACTGTCTGCGGATGGTAAAGCTGTAAGCCCGACTGAACAGAGCTTCTCCAATGCGGCTAAAAATATCGACTGGAGCAAATCCTTCGCGCAGGACCTGACCAACCAGAAAGGTGCTGACGTATGGCCGATCACCTCAACCACCTTTATCCTGCTCCACAAAGAGCAGGCTAAGCCGGAGCAAGGTGCTGAAGTCCTGAAATTCTTTGACTGGGCCTACAAAAAAGGCGGCAAACAGGCTAACGACCTTGATTACGCAACCCTGCCGGATAGCGTAGTTGAACAAGTTCGTGCTGCATGGAAAACCAATGTGAAAGACAGCAGCGGTAAAGCACTGTACTAACAGCTGGTTTTTTTAGAACATGGCGGATGGCGCTTACACCATCCGCCTTACAGATCCTCTGTAGGCCTGGCCGCGTAAGCATCACCGGGCAAATTCGTAAGACGTTAAACTGAAGAGTAATTTATGGCTGCAACCAAGCCGGCATTTAATCCTCCGGGTAAAAAAGGTGACATGATTTTCAGCGCGCTGGTAAGACTGGCTGCGCTGATTGTGCTATTGCTGTTGAGTGGCATCATCGTGTCGCTGATTTTCTCCTCATGGCCAAGCATTCAGAAGTTTGGTTTTTCATTCCTGTGGACCAAAGAGTGGGATGCGCCCAATGATATTTACGGTGCGCTGGTGCCCATTTACGGAACGATCGTTACCTCTGTCATCGCTCTGCTGATCGCCGTTCCGGTGAGTTTCGGTATTGCGCTGTTTCTGACGGAGCTGTCGCCGAACTGGCTGAAGCGTCCACTGGGTATCGCCATTGAATTACTGGCTGCCATTCCAAGTATCGTGTACGGCATGTGGGGGCTGTTTATTTTTGCTCCGCTGTTCGCAACTTACTTTCAGGAACCGGTGGGCAACGTGCTTTCTAACATCCCGTTTGTTGGCGCACTGTTCTCTGGTCCGGCATTTGGGATTGGGATCCTGGCGGCCGGGGTTATTCTCGCCATTATGATTATTCCTTACATTGCGGCGGTAATGCGCGATGTATTCGAACAAACGCCGGTGATGATGAAAGAGTCGGCCTACGGCATTGGCTGCACCACCTGGGAAGTTATCTGGCGCATTGTGCTGCCATTTACCAAAAACGGGGTGATTGGCGGCGTGATGTTGGGGCTGGGGCGCGCGCTGGGTGAAACCATGGCGGTGACCTTTATCATCGGTAACACCTACCAACTCGACAGCGCTTCGCTGTTTATGCCGGGTAACAGTATCACCTCTGCGCTGGCGAACGAATTTGCAGAAGCGGAATCCGGTCTGCATGTTGCAGCATTGATGGAGTTGGGTCTGATTCTGTTTGTGATCACCTTTATCGTCCTGGCTATCTCTAAGTTTATGATCATGCGCCTGGCGAAAAACGAGGGGGCACGCTGATGGCTACGCTCGAAATGCAAAGCATCGCAAAGCTGGCTGAATCGCGCCGTAAAATGCAGGCTAAGCGCCGTCTGAAAAACCGCATCGCTCTGACATTGTCGATGGCGACCATGGCGTTCGGTCTTTTCTGGCTGGTCTGGATCCTGCTGTCTACCGTAACACGCGGCTTTGACGGTATGTCGCTGGCGATGTTTACTGAAATGACGCCGCCGCCCAACACGGCAGGTGGTGGTCTGGCGAATGCCCTGGCAGGTAGTGGCCTGTTGATCCTGTGGTCGACCGTGGTCGGTACGCCGCTCGGCATCATGGCGGGGATTTACCTGGCGGAGTATGGCCGGAAATCGCTGCTGGCCGAAGTGATCCGTTTTATCAACGACATTTTGCTTTCCGCACCGTCGATTGTGGTTGGTCTGTTCGTCTATACCATTGTTGTCGCGCAGATGCAGCACTTCTCCGGTTGGGCGGGTGTGATTGCGCTGGCGCTGTTGCAGGTGCCAATTGTTATTCGTACCACGGAAAACATGCTGAAACTGGTGCCGGACAGCCTGCGTGAAGCGGCTTATGCGCTGGGTACACCGAAGTGGAAGATGATTTCTTCTATTACGCTGAAAGCATCTGTTTCCGGGATTATGACCGGGGTGCTGCTGGCCGTGGCGCGTATCGCAGGGGAAACGGCGCCGCTGCTGTTTACCGCGCTCTCTAACCAGTTCTGGAGCACCGATATGATGCAGCCTATCGCTAACCTGCCGGTGACCATTTTCAAATTCGCCATGAGCCCGTTTGCCGAATGGCAGCAACTGGCCTGGGCTGGGGTGCTGATTATCACGCTCTGCGTACTGCTGTTGAATATTCTGGCGCGCGTCATTTTTGCCAAGGGTAAACACGGTTAATTTTTGCGACGCGGCGAAAGCGGCGTCGAGTTGAGGAAAGAGATAATGAGTATGGTTGATATGACGCCGGGCAAAATTCAGGTTCGTGATTTGAACTTCTATTACGGCAAATTCCATGCACTGAAAAACATCAGCCTGGATATTGCCAAAAATCAGGTGACGGCGTTTATCGGGCCGTCAGGCTGCGGTAAATCCACGCTGCTGCGTACGTTTAACAAAATGTTTGAGCTTTACCCTGAGCAGCGCGCCGAAGGCGAAATCCTGCTGGATGGCGACAACATTCTTACCAATACGCAGGATATCGCGCTGCTGCGCGCGAAAGTGGGGATGGTATTCCAGAAACCGACGCCGTTTCCGATGTCGATTTACGACAACATCGCCTTTGGCGTGCGCCTGTTTGAGAAGCTGTCGCGTCCGGATATGGACGAGCGTGTACAGTGGGCTTTGACCAAGGCCGCATTATGGAACGAAACCAAGGATAAACTGCACCAGAGCGGGTACTCTCTCTCCGGTGGCCAGCAGCAGCGTCTGTGCATCGCCCGTGGTATCGCGATTCGCCCGGAAGTTCTGCTGCTCGATGAACCCTGCTCAGCCCTTGACCCGATCTCTACCGGTCGTATCGAAGAGCTGATCACGGAGCTGAAACAGGATTACACCGTGGTTATCGTGACGCACAACATGCAGCAGGCTGCACGTTGTTCCGATCACACGGCGTTTATGTATCTCGGTGAGTTGATTGAGTTCAGCAACACAGATGATCTGTTCACGAAGCCGAAGAAGAAGCAAACGGAAGATTATATTACCGGGCGCTATGGTTGATTTGCTGCACCCTGAGGGTATAAGCGACCTTATTACCACGTGAAATCTGTCGGGCATTTGGAGTGCACCATGGACAATCTCAACCTTAACAAACATATTTCCGGGCAGTTCAACGCTGAGCTGGAAAGTATCCGCACTCAGGTAATGACCATGGGTGGGATGGTGGAGCAGCAGCTTTCTGATGCGATCACCGCCATGCACAATCAGGACAGCGAGCTGGCCAGGCGCGTTGTTGAAGGCGACAAACAGGTCAATATGATGGAAGTCGCCATCGATGAAGCCTGCGTGCGCATCATTGCAAAACGCCAGCCAACGGCGAGCGATTTGCGTCTGGTGATGGCGATCATCAAAACCATTGCCGAGCTGGAACGTATTGGTGATGTGGCAGACAAAATTTGCCGTACCGCGCTGGAGAAGTTCTCTCAGCAGCACCAGCCGCTGCTGGTGAGCCTGGAATCATTGGGCCGTCATACCGTGCAGATGCTGCATGATGTGCTGGATGCTTTCGCGCGCATGGATCTGGACGAAGCGGTGCGAATCTATCGCGAAGATAAAAAAGTGGATCAGGAATACGAAGGCATCGTACGTCAGCTAATGACTTACATGATGGAAGATTCCCGCACCATTCCGAGCGTTCTGACCGCCCTGTTCTGCGCCCGCTCTATCGAACGTATCGGTGACCGCTGCCAGAATATCTGCGAATACATCTTCTACTTCGTGAAGGGACAAGATTTCCGTCATGTTGGCGGCGATGAGCTGGATAAACTGCTCGCCGGAAAAGATGTTAAAGAGTGATATGACGATAACCCCCTCGCTGTGAGGGGGTTTTTGTTGCAGGGTTATTTCGCCAGTAACTTTCTCGCCAGCGTATCAATATCCCCGTACTGCCACAGTTTTTCCTGCCACTGCTGCGGGATTCCGTTAACACCGTAATATGCGCCAGCCAGTTGCCCGGCGATAGCGGCGGTGGTGTCCGCGTCGTCACCGAGATTGGTGGCCAGCAGGATAGTCTCTTTAAAGTTTTTACCCTGCGCAAAGCACCATAACGCCGCTTCCAGACTCTGCACGCAGTAACCAGTACCGAAGATCTCCGCACGCGTTTTCTTCAGGTAGCGCCCTTCAGCTATGCGACGCAGATTCTCCTGTTCCGGTAGCTGCGGGATAGCTGTCAGCGTTTCCCGCTTACTTTTACCGCTCAGGGAGTTCATCAGTATTTGCGCAAACAGGCGACAGCAGGCGAGCGCTTCCGGTGCTGCATGCGTGGTTCGCGATGAGGCTTCGGCATACTCCAGCGCCAGTAACTCATCGGGGAAATACCACAGCACCACCGGCGCAAGGCGCATTAACGAACCGTTTCCTGCCGTTTTGGGATGGCTGGAACCGGCAAACGGATCGCCGTCATTCGCATATTTTTGCAATGCGCCTGCGACCGTCGTACCAATATCAAAACAGTGGCCGGTGGCGCTTAAATAACCCCATTGCCACCAGTTCATATACCGGTTCATCTGATCTTTTGCGTCAAATCCCTGGCGAGCGATCAGACTTTCCGCAAGGCATAACGCCATAGAAGTGTCGTCTGTCCATTGCCCCGCTTGCAAATGAAACGGCCCGCCTCCCACCATGTCAGTGATGGGCGGAAAGGAATCTTTTGCGCTGAATTCCACCGCCGTACCGACGGCATCACCGGTGGCCAGACCGAGCAGACAGCCCTGATAACGTTCGAGTAATTCCGACATCTGTTGTTCCTTATTCCGTGGAACTGCTCAGGAAAAATCCGCCCATAACCGTAATTTGCCACAGTGCAAGCAGCGAAAGAGATATCCCTGGCAGTCGCCGCCGTCAAGCAGGTGTTCCGGTAATTTCTCGTAATCCATGCCGAAGGCATCGCAATCGGCCTGAATATCCACGAACTGATCGAGTTTGTCGGCAATATCTTGCCAGCCGACGTAGCCGATAAACGCGCAGAAATCATTACAGTGCGCCAGCCAGTACTCCTGCTGCCAGCCACAATATCCCGGTGTTCTCTGTGTTAGTTCCTGCAGGCTTGCTTCCGACCACGGATTTTTGAAACCGGTAAATTCACCCTCGTCATCGAACAGGCTGTCGACACCTTCGATGCTGGACTTATCGTGAAAGCTACCGCCAAATTTTTGCGCGGCAGAGCCATCCGCGATGCACCACGGGCAAAGGGTATCGACATCCGCTGTGGTGTAAAACGGGTTGGTGTAATACACGTCCGTTAGCTGTTCACAGCAGGCGCAAGTCACGGTTTTTCTTTGTGAAAAGACGCCCGTGTCCAGGGGCTGAGGGTGGTACTTAAATACCGGGAGAGAACGGTTTGTCTGAGCCATAAAAACATCCTGTTTACTGGTTTAGATTAACGCGTAACATGCCACCCACGCGCACGCCAGAGTTCCGGCAGCTGCGCTAAATCAGTGAACGTCGTCACTTTAGGGTGATCAATGGGTTTATTATGCGGATCGGCGCAGAAGTAATACACTTCCATCCCTGCCGCGATTCCTGATTGTGCTCCAGCGGAAGAGTCATCCACCAGAATACAGTTTACAGGATCAACATTCAGCGCTCTGGCTGCATGGTACATTAACGCCGGATCGGGCTTCCAGCGTTGGATGTCATAACCGCTAAACAGTTTTTCAGGAAAGTGATGTAGCATGCCTAATTTGCCCAATGAGTGTTGCATTTTGCTGACCGGGCCATTCGACACCACACACATCGGTACACTCACTGCGTCCAGCAATGCGTTCGCACCGGCAATCACTTCCAGTTCGCTGTCGAACAGGCGCGCCACTTCCGCACGATAAATGGGCTCAAGCTCCTCTTTCGCCAGGCTTACACCGCGCTCCCCGGCGATGACATCAATAATTTCATATAACTTCATGCCCTTAAAGCGTTTAAAGACCTCTTCCAGATCCAGCGTGATGCCAAAAGCCTGAAACATATGCACATAGGCGCGGGAACAAATAACTTCACTATCGACCAGGGTGCCGTCACAGTCGAAAAAGATTGCATCAATGTGGGACATGCCATTTCCTGTATTGCGAGTTTAACGTTTACTTAACGCAGATAGCGAAACGCAATCGTTGCCGTATAAGCAAATTCAATGAAAAAAAGTATGTGATAACCGTCAATATTGTCTCATTTTGGTATAGGATAGCGACGAATTTTCCCTCCTATTCCGGAAATTGATAATGAGCCAACAACACACTACCCAGGCTTCGGGCCAGGGGTTGCTTGACCGCGTGTTTAAATTACGCGAGCACGGCACATCGGCACGCACCGAAGTGATCGCCGGTTTCACGACGTTTTTGACGATGGTGTATATCGTTTTTGTTAACCCCCAGATTCTGGGCGTCGCCGGGATGGATACCAGCGCAGTATTTGTGACCACCTGCCTGATTGCTGCGTTCGGCAGCATCCTGATGGGGCTGGTAGCTAACCTGCCGGTTGCGCTAGCGCCGGCAATGGGTCTGAACGCCTTCTTTGCGTTTGTGGTGGTTGGTGCCATGGGGCTTTCCTGGCAGATCGGTATGGGCGCAATCTTCTGGGGCGCGGTAGGTCTGCTGCTGCTGACATTGTTCCGCGTTCGTTACTGGATGATCGCCAATATTCCGGTCAGTCTGCGCGTGGGTATCACCAGCGGTATCGGGCTATTTATTGGCATGATGGGGCTGAAAAACGCTGGCGTAATCGTGCCGAACAAAGAGACGCTGGTGAGTATCGGTAACCTGACTTCCCACAGCGTTCTGCTGGGCGTTCTTGGTTTCTTTATCATCGTTATTCTGGCGTCGCGCAACATTCACGCCGCTGTGCTGGTGTCGATTGTTGTCACCACACTGCTGGGCTGGCTGCTGGGCGATGTGCAGTATCACGGTATTGTTTCTGCGCCGCCGAGCGTGACAAGCGTTGTCGGTAATGTGGATCTGGCCGGTTCCTTTAATATTGGCCTGGCGG
The DNA here is from genome assembly GCF_013085925.1 of Kosakonia sp. MUSA4. Classification (NCBI taxonomy): domain Bacteria; kingdom Pseudomonadati; phylum Pseudomonadota; class Gammaproteobacteria; order Enterobacterales; family Enterobacteriaceae; genus Kosakonia; species Kosakonia sp. MUSA4. Next base: position 5,423,250 of record NZ_CP025697.1, on the reverse strand, counting down.
GTGTGATCTTCTCGTTTATGCTGGTGAACCTGTTTGACTCCTCCGGTACGCTGATCGGCGTGACCGATAAAGCCGGGCTGGTGGATGAAAGTGGTAAGTTCCCGCGCATGAAGCAGGCGCTGTTTGTCGACAGCGTCTCTTCGGTAACTGGCGCTTTTATCGGCACCTCTTCTGTTACCGCGTATATCGAGTCTTCTTCTGGTGTTTCTGTCGGCGGCCGTACCGGTCTGACGGCGGTAGTGGTTGGCCTGCTGTTCCTGCTGGTGATTTTCCTGTCGCCGTTAGCGGGTATGGTGCCGGGCTATGCTGCTGCGGGTGCGCTGATCTATGTGGGCGTGCTGATGACGTCCAGCCTTGCGCGTGTGAAGTGGCATGATCTGACAGAAGCCGTACCGGCGTTTATCACTGCGGTGATGATGCCGTTCAGCTTCTCGATTACTGAAGGTATCGCGCTGGGCTTTATCTCTTACTGCGTGATGAAAATCGGTACTGGCCGCCTGCGCGATCTCAGCCCGTGCGTGATTGTGGTTGCGGTGCTGTTCCTGCTGAAAATCGTCTTTATCGACGCGCATTAATGCTTTTCCCCTCTCGCGCTGCGGGAGGGGTTTCCATTACGGCTTAACGCGCTGAATATACTCGCCGAAAGCCGTAAGCTGGCCAGTCAGATGGTCAAGCGTGCTTTGATCGACCACTTCCCCCGTCTGCTGATCCACCTTGCTTTGAATCACCCCGCCCATAAATTCCGGTTTGTTCATGACCATCGCATCCAGGAACACCAGGATCTGACGCAGATGATACTGGCAACGCGCGCCGCCAATCGCGCCCATTGAGCTGGTCTGAATCAGCACCGGCTTACCCGCCAGCGGCTGCTCTGGCAAGCGAGACAGCCAGTCAATTGCATTCTTCAGGCCTCCCGGCACCGAGTAGTTATACTCCGGCGTCACAATCACTACGCCGTCAGCCGCACGGATGTGTTCGGCAAGCTCCTGTACACTTTCCGGGAAACCTTCTTCTTGCTGAATATCGGCATCGTACAGCGGGATATTAGCAATCGAAGGCAGCGGCGTGATATCCATGCCCGCTGGCGCAAGCTTAGGCAATGTGCGCGCGACCATGGCATTAAAAGAGCCTTTACGCAGGCTACCGAGCAGGGTCACAACCTTGAGTTCAACGGACATGATGACTCCTCATTATGGGATCAATTAAGGATCAGGGCTTTTTCGGCGGGCAAGCTGGTGAAACGCATTAACCGGGAGGCAGGATCGTTGGCGCGCGTTTGCACATCGGAGAGATAACGCCAGCCTGTACGGCTATCGAATTCCCATATTTTCAGGCTTTCGATGGCAGGTGATACCGCGACAGACCAGATCAGCACATCTTCTGCGTCACACATCACTTCAACCCGCGTTAGCGGCGTCAGACGCAGACGTCCTGAGCCTGGCAATAGTTGCAGCAGGCCTTGATCGTCGTGCATTTGATGAATCAATTTCATTGCGCTCTGGCGCAGCGTGACAAGTTGGGTTTGCGCTTCGTTGGGATCGTTTTGGTTATTGATCCACAGCAGCTCATTATTGCTGAAAAGGGGCTTCTGCGCGTGCACACCGTGAAAACTGCGCGTAGCGCGTTGCAACTCCATATCCAGACCGCATTCGCCTTCAGTCGTAATGGCGACACCCACCATATTCCCGGCATAGGCCAGCGAAAAGTGCGGCAGACTCACGTCGGCAAACTTCGGCTTACCGCTGGATTCAATGATTATCTCTGGCAGTTCGCTGGCGCCATACAGCATAAACATCATTTCAGCGAGTAATGCACGGGAAGCAAGAAAGCGTGTGCGGCGATGCTCAGGAAGCTGGCGAGCCGTATCGTGACAGGACACCGGTAGTCGGGTGGAGACAAGGTGCCCTTCGGAAATTATCCCTCGTGCAAAATGCGTAGCCATTTTTCTCTCCGTGATAATGGTCTGAATGAATCGAATCGATAGTGAATATTATCGCCCATAGTCCATAGGTTTTAATGCGGAAATTGGCATCTGAAAAGTCCTAACGGGGATATTTACACTTTGTTTGGTCAATCCAGCACTTTACAGGATTCATCGTTATAGCAGAAACGGCCATTTTTATGGCCGTTCCGTACGATTATTTACCAATACAGAAGCTGGAGAAGATGCGGCCCAGCAAATCATCGGAGGTAAACTCGCCGGTGATCTCGCTCAGGTTCTGCTGCGCGAGGCGCAGCTCTTCAGCCAGCAATTCACCTGCCCAGGCACCCAGCAGTTGCGCTTTACCCTGTTGCAGATGCTCTGCGGCCGCCTCGAGCGCCTGTAAGTGTCGGCGACGCGCCAGGAAACCGCCTTCCATGCTGGTGTCAAACCCCATACTCTGCTTGAGATGCTGACGCAGCACGTCAACGCCTTCGCCGGTGCGCGCGGAGAGACGCACAAGTGAGTGATTGTTCACATCGCTGATACCCAGCGGCTCGCCGGTAACATCCGCTTTATTGCGTACCACGGTGATCGGTAATCTGGCGGGCAGACGGGCAATAAAGTCCGGCCAGATTTCCGCCGGATCAACCGCTTCGGTGGTGGTGCCGTCAACCATAAACAGCACGCGGTCGGCCTGCTCAATCTCCTGCCAGGCGCGTTCGATACCGATACGTTCCACTTCGTCGCTGGCTTCGCGCAAACCGGCGGTATCGATAATGTGCAGCGGCATACCGTCGATATGTATATGCTCGCGCAATACGTCGCGCGTGGTGCCTGCAATATCCGTCACAATAGCGGCTTCACGTCCGGCCAGCGCGTTCAACAGGCTCGATTTCCCGGCATTTGGGCGACCAGCAATGACCACTTTCATCCCTTCACGCAGCAGGCTTCCCTGACGCGCTTCGGCTCGTACCGCGTCCAGATCGGCGATAACGTCGTTCAACTGAGCTTCGATTTTGCCGTCTGAAAGAAAGTCGATCTCTTCATCCGGGAAGTCGATAGCCGCTTCTACATAGATGCGCAGGTGAGTAAGTGCTTCCACAAGGTGGTTAACACGGGCGGAGAAAGCGCCCTGCAACGAGTTCAGCGCGGAGCGCGCAGCCTGCTCTGAACTGGCGTCAATTAAATCGGCAATCGCTTCAGCCTGCGCCAGATCGAGCTTATCGTTAAGGAACGCGCGCTCGGAGAACTCGCCCGGCCGGGCAATGCGCAGCCCTGGTAAGGTCAGAATGCGTTTTAACAGCAGGTCGAGGATAACCGGGCCGCCGTGCCCCTGTAGCTCCAGTACATCTTCACCGGTAAAGGAGTTCGGGCCCGGGAACCACAGAGCAATGCCTTGATCCAGCGCGCTGCCATCGGCATCCTGGAACGGCAGATAGTCGGCATAACGCGGTTTAGGCAGCTTGCCAAGCACCGCCTGCGCCACGTCTCGCGCTTTTACGCCCGAAATGCGCAGGATGCCAACACCACCGCGTCCCGGTGGGGTTGCCTGTGCGACGATAGTGTCGTTATGGCTCATGGTATGTTTTCCGAAATCTCAAAATAAAAAAGGCGGTCAACTGACCGCCCTTTGTGTTGTTCCTTTTGCCGGGTGGCGCTTCGCTTACCCGGCCTACAGCGTATCAGGAGCTTTTCTTCTGGCGGCTATGCAGACCGCGCTTCTCCAGACCACGGTAAATCAGCTGCTGCTGAATGATGGTCACCAGGTTGCTGACGATATAGTACAGCACCAGACCTGACGGGAACCACAGGAAGAATACCGTGAAGATGACCGGCATAAAGGTCATGATCTTCTGCTGCATCGGGTCGGTCACGGTGGTCGGCGACATCTTCTGGATGAAGAACATCGTTACGCCCATCAGGATCGGCAGGATGTAGTACGGGTCCTGTGCAGACAGGTCATGGATCCACAGTGCGAACGGCGCATGGCGCAGTTCAACAGAACCCATCAGCATGTAATACAGCGCCAGGAAGATAGGCATCTGAATAATCAGCGGGAAGCAGCCGCCCAGCGGGTTCACTTTCTCCGCTTTATACAGCGCCATCATCTCCTGACTCATACGCTGTTTGTCGTCACCCAGACGCTCGCGCATGGCCTGAATCTTCGGTTGCAGCATGCGCATTTTCGCCATGGAGGTGTACTGCGCTTTGGTCAGCGGGTACATGATGCCACGAACGATAAAGGTGATTGCGATGATGGAGAAGCCCCAGTTACCCAGGAAGCTGTGGATCCACTTCAGCAGTTTGAATAGCGGCTGAGAGATAAACCACAACCAGCCGTAATCCACTGTCAGATCCAGGTGCGGCGCCGCCGCAGCCATTTTGTCCTGAATTTCCGGGCCGACCCACAGAGTGCTGTTCAGTGCGGTAGTCTGACCCGGCTGCACCAGTACCGGCTGGGATTTATAACCAATAGCGGCTACGCCATTGCCCAGGTTGCTGGTATAGAAGTTATTCGCGCCTTCGTTACGCGGGATCCATGCAGTAGCGAAATATTGTTGCAGCATCGCAACCCAGCCGCCATTGGAGCTGACGTTCAGGTTTTCGTTATCGGCGATGGTGTCGAATTTGTATTTTTCATACTTCGCGTCAGGCGTGGAATATGCCGCACCGCGGAAGGTATGCAGCGCAAAGTTGCTGCTGCCGGTATCGCGGTGAGAAGGCAGATTGATGGATTGCTTCAGCTGACCAAACGTTGCTACTTCCAACGGTTTATCACCGGCGTTCTGCACGTTGTAGCCTACGTTCACCGCATATTCGCCGCGTTTCAGCGTGAAGGTTTTGGTGAAGGTATTGCCAGCCGCGTCGGTGTAAGTCAGCGGGATCGCCAGTTCGTTCTGACCATCAGCCAGCACAAACGCATCTTTTTCTACGTTATACAGTGGGCGCGGGCCGTTAGCCGGGTTATCCGGGCCGTCACGACCGGTCAGGCCGCTTTGCGCCTGATAGATAAACTGCGGCGTAGTTTCCAGTAACTGGAACGGCTCGCTGGAGCCCAACTCTTTCGGGTACGTCGGAAGCAGTGCCTGCTCAACATCACCACCACGGGTGTTGATGGTCAGCTCAAGCACATCGGTTTTCACCGTGATCAGTTTCCCCTGGCCACTGGCTGGTACGCCCTGGTCGGCTGCGCTACCCGCTGCGGTGGTCGTAGTCTGCGTGGTCTGCTGCTGCGCCGGAGGAGGATTTTTATCCTTCTCCCACGTTTGCCAGATCATGAAAGACACGAACAACAAAGCGATGATAAAAAGATTGCGTTGCGAATCCATCGTTAGTGTTCTCTGGTTTTAGAAGGTCCTGGCGGGACGGGATCGTCGCCACCCGGGTGTAAAGGGTGGCATTTTAATACGCGTTTCATTGTCAACCAACTGCCTTTTAACATACCAAACCTGCGCAATGCCTCAATTCCATATTGCGAACAGGTGGGGGTGAAACGGCAGTGCGGCCCAAGTAGCGGACTAATCAGGCGTTGATAGACCCTAATCAGGGCTATCAGGACCCGTGAGCCAGGCGACAATGGCGGCGCCATAATTTTTCCAACGCTTCCGAGAGAGCACGGTTATCGAGGTCGGCAACCCCCTTCTTCGCCACCACCACGAAATCCATTGCTGGCAATTCATGCTGGCGTAAACGGAAGCTTTCACGCGTCAGACGTTTAATCCGATTGCGTTCATGGGCGCGTTTAACATTTTTCTTGGCGACGGTCAGACCGATACGGGGATGCCCCAGCGAATTCAGGCGGCCGAGGATGGTGATTTGCGGCGTGCCAGCCCGTTGTGGCTGCTGGAAGACGAAAGTGAAATGAGTGGGAGTTAACAAACGTAACTCCCTGGGAAAAGCGAGCTTAACCACTCAGGGGTTAGCTTTATTACTTGGAAACGGTCAGACGTGCGCGGCCTTTAGCGCGACGACGAGCCAGAACCTGGCGACCATTTTTAGTAGCCATACGAGCACGGAAGCCGTGAGAACGGTTGCGCTTCAGTACAGACGGTTGAAAAGTGCGTTTCATGGCGGTTTCTACCTAAACTTGAATAAATTCACTGACTTTTGCGTATGCCTGAACGGATATCGAACGACAGGCGCGCGAGCCATGGGTAATTAAAGAGGCCGGATTGTAATAATTGTACACTCCGGAGTCAATTCTCTTTCCTTATAGCGCACGTATTTTCGCACATAATCGTGCAAAAAATAAGCTGCATTCGACGCCTGAAAACGAGCAAGACGCGCCGGGGGCAGAATTATACGGGGCAAACGGCAAAGCGCAAGGATCCTCCAGGATCTTCATTAGATCGTTTAAGCAATAAATCATCATTACTCATTAAATTTTCCAATATGCGGACTAAAACGTCCCGCACGCCTACGAGGATCGATTACACTTAGCCGGTTCCAAATTGCCCTGTGGATAAATCATAAAGAATCTGTGAGAAACAGAAGATCTCTGCGGCGGTTTACGCTATGATCCGCGGTCCCGATCGCGATCCAGGATCGTTCTTAGGGCACAAACCGTAGATAGCGGTTCGCACGTCACCCGGTTGGGTCTTATCGATGTGCGTCAAAAAACTTTAATGTTTCTGTCTTTTATTTATCGATTTTCGTTCGAGTGGAGTCCGCCGTGTCACTTTCGCTTTGGCAGCACTGTCTTGCCCGATTGCAGGATGAGTTACCAGCCACAGAATTTAGTATGTGGATACGCCCATTGCAGGCGGAACTGAGCGATAACACGCTGGCACTGTACGCGCCAAACCGTTTTGTGCTCGATTGGGTAAGAGATAAATATCTTAATAATATCAATGGGCTGCTGAATGAGTTCTGCGGCCCGGATGCCCCACAGCTGCGTTTTGAGGTGGGTTCCCGCCCGGTCAGCCAGTCGCTGAAAGAACCTGCGACAATCTCTGCGCCCGCACAGACGGCGCAGGTTGTCGTTCAGCGCGCAGCGCCAGCGGCGCGTCCAGGCTGGGACAATGTTCCTGCGCCGGCAGAGCCGACCTACCGTTCCAACGTTAATGTGAAACATACCTTTGATAACTTCGTCGAAGGTAAATCCAACCAGCTCGCTCGCGCGGCGGCTCGCCAGGTTGCGGATAACCCCGGTGGCGCCTATAACCCGCTGTTTTTATATGGCGGTACAGGTCTGGGTAAAACGCACTTGTTGCATGCGGTGGGTAACGGTATTGTGGCGCGAAAGCCGAATGCCAAAGTGGTGTATATGCACTCCGAGCGCTTTGTCCAGGACATGGTAAAAGCCCTGCAAAACAATGCGATCGAAGAGTTTAAACGCTACTACCGCTCCGTTGATGCCCTGCTGATTGACGATATTCAATTCTTTGCCAATAAAGAACGATCCCAGGAAGAGTTTTTCCACACCTTTAACGCGCTGCTGGAAGGCAATCAGCAGATCATCCTCACATCGGATCGCTATCCGAAAGAGATCAATGGCGTTGAGGATCGTTTAAAATCCCGCTTTGGCTGGGGCTTAACGGTAGCGATCGAGCCGCCGGAACTGGAAACTCGCGTCGCGATCCTGATGAAAAAAGCAGATGAAAACGATATTCGTCTGCCGGGCGAAGTGGCCTTCTTTATTGCCAAGCGTCTGCGCTCGAACGTGCGTGAGCTGGAAGGGGCGCTGAACCGCGTGATTGCCAATGCCAACTTCACCGGCCGCGCGATCACCATCGATTTTGTCCGTGAAGCGTTGCGCGATCTGCTGGCGCTACAGGAAAAACTGGTCACCATCGACAATATTCAAAAGACAGTGGCCGAGTACTACAAGATCAAGGTTGCGGATCTTCTCTCCAAGCGTCGATCCCGTTCGGTAGCCCGTCCGCGCCAGATGGCGATGGCGCTGGCAAAGGAGTTGACTAACCATAGCCTGCCGGAAATCGGTGATGCTTTTGGTGGTCGCGACCATACTACCGTGCTGCATGCCTGCCGTAAGATTGAGCAGTTGCGTGAAGAAAGCCATGATATCAAAGAAGATTTTTCCAATTTAATCAGAACATTATCTTCGTGACGCTATGAAATTTACCGTTGAACGTGAACATTTATTAAAGCCGCTGCAACAGGTTAGCGGCCCATTGGGCGGGCGCCCGACGTTGCCCATTCTCGGTAATCTGCTGCTTCAGGTTACTGAAGGCGCACTGTCGCTGACCGGCACCGATCTTGAAATGGAGATGGTGGCGCGCGTTGCGCTGGTTCAGCCGCATGAACAGGGCGCAACCACGGTACCGGCGCGTAAATTCTTCGACATCTGCCGCGGTCTGCCGGAAGGTGCGGAAATCGCCGTGCAGCTGGAAGGCGAGCGTATGCTGATCCGTTCCGGGCGCAGCCGTTTCTCGTTATCCACGCTGCCCGCTGCGGACTTCCCGAATCTGGACGACTGGCAAAGCGAAGTGGAGTTCACGCTGCCGCAGGCCACAATGAAGCGCCTGATCGAAGCGACGCAGTTCTCCATGGCGCATCAGGACGTGCGTTACTACTTAAACGGCATGCTGTTTGAAACCGAAGGCGAAGAGCTGCGTACCGTGGCCACTGACGGCCACCGTCTGGCGGTCTGTTCGATGCCTATTGGCGAATCGTTGCCGAACCATTCGGTGATCGTGCCGCGTAAAGGCGTGATTGAGTTGATGCGTATGCTCGATGGTGGCGATACGCCGCTGCGCGTGCAAATTGGCAGCAACAATATTCGTGCGCACGTCGGTGATTTCATCTTCACTTCCAAGCTGGTTGATGGCCGTTTTCCGGATTATCGTCGCGTATTGCCGAAGAACCCGGACAAAACGCTGGAAGCGGGTTGCGATTCGCTCAAGCAGGCCTTTGCCCGCGCGGCGATCCTCTCCAACGAGAAGTTCCGGGGTGTGCGTCTGTATGTCAGTGAGAACCAGATTAAAATCACCGCCAACAACCCGGAGCAGGAAGAAGCCGAAGAGTTTCTTGACGTCACCTACGCTGGCAGCGAAATGGAAATCGGCTTTAACGTCAGCTATGTGCTGGACGTACTGAATGCGCTGAAGTGTGAGAATGTGCGTATTCTGCTGACGGATTCCGTTTCCAGCGTGCAGATTGAAGATGCGGCGAGTCAAAGCGCAGCTTACGTCGTCATGCCAATGCGTTTGTAGAAAAGTATCGGGCTATCTTACTTGTTATTCTGGCTCCGGGCAGTGCTCGCAATCCTCACGTACTTCAGTACGCTCCGGTTGCTGTGCGCTGGCCGTAACCAGACTAACTGCGACGATAACGCCCTGGTGATGAGTAAATCATGTCGCTAACCCGATTACTGATCAAAGATTTCCGTAACATCGAGAATGCAGATCTCGCGTTATCTCCCGGCTTTAATTTCCTCGTCGGCGCCAACGGCAGCGGTAAAACCAGCGTGCTGGAAGCCATTTACACGCTCGGTCATGGCCGGGCGTTTCGCAGTTTGCAAATTGGTCGCGTGATTCGTCATGAGCAGGAATCCTTTGTTTTACATGGACGATTGCAGGGCGAAGAGCGCGAAACTTCGATTGGTTTGACCAAAGATAAGCTCGGCGACAGCAAGGTGCGCATTGACGGCACCGACGGTCACAAAGTGGCTGAACTGGCTCTGCTGATGCCGATGCAGCTCATCACCCCTGAGGGGTTTACTTTGCTCAACGGCGGCCCCAAATATCGAAGAGCGTTCCTTGACTGGGGTTGTTTTCACAATGAGAGCGGGTTTTTTACCGCCTGGAGCAATCTCAAGCGCCTGCTGAAGCAGCGCAACGCCGCATTGCGCCAGGTGAGCCACTATGCGCAGCTTCGTCCGTGGGACAAAGAGCTGATCCCGCTGGCGGAGCAGCTAAGCCGCTGGCGCGCCGAATACAGCGCCGCCATTGCGGAAGATATGGCAGATACCTGCCGCCAGTTTTTACCGGAGTTCTCCCTCACTTTTTCATTTCAGCGCGGGTGGGAAAAGGAGACCGATTACAGTGAGGTGCTGGAGCGCAATTTTGAGCGCGACCGCATGCTGACTTACACCGCTCACGGTCCGCATAAAGCGGATTTCCGCATCAGGGCGGACGGTGCGCCGGTTGAAGATACGCTTTCGCGCGGGCAGTTAAAACTCCTGATGTGTGCGCTGCGTCTGGCGCAGGGCGAGTTTTTAACGCGTGAAAGCGGACGACGCTGTTTATACCTGATAGATGATTTTGCCTCCGAACTTGATGACGAGAAGCGTGGCCTGTTAGCCAGCCGGTTAAAAGCCACGCAGTCACAGGTTTTTGTCAGCGCGATCAGCGCCGAGCACGTAATGGACATGTCGGACAAAAATTCGAAGATGTTCACCGTGGAAAAGGGTAAAATAACGGATTAACCCAAGATAAAATGAGCGAGAAACGTTGATGTCGAATTCTTATGACTCCTCCAGTATCAAAGTCCTGAAAGGGCTGGATGCGGTGCGTAAGCGCCCGGGTATGTATATCGGCGATACGGATGACGGCACCGGTCTGCACCATATGGTATTCGAGGTGGTAGATAACGCTATCGACGAGGCGCTCGCAGGGTACTGTAAAGACATTGTCGTCACCATCCACAGCGATAACTCTGTCTCTGTACAGGATGACGGCCGTGGTATCCCGACCGGTATTCACCCGGAAGAGGGCGTTTCCGCAGCGGAAGTGATCATGACCGTTCTGCACGCAGGCGGTAAGTTCGATGATAACTCCTATAAAGTTTCCGGCGGTCTGCACGGCGTAGGTGTTTCCGTGGTTAACGCCCTGTCGCAGAAACTGGAGTTGGTTATCCAGCGTGACAACAAAGTCCACCGTCAGATTTATGAGCACGGCGTGCCGCAGGCTCCGCTGGCGGTCACTGGTGAAACCGAATCGACCGGTACGATGGTGCGTTTCTGGCCAAGCTATGAAACCTTCACCAACGTCACCGAATTCGAATATGAAATTCTGGCGAAACGCCTGCGTGAGTTGTCCTTCCTCAACTCTGGCGTTTCTATTCGTCTGCGCGACAAGCGCGACGGCAAAGAAGACCATTTCCACTACGAAGGCGGCATCAAGGCGTTTGTTGAGTATCTCAACAAGAATAAAACGCCGATCCACCCGAATATATTCTACTTCTCCACGGAAAAAGACGGTATCGGTGTGGAAGTAGCGTTGCAGTGGAACGACGGCTTCCAGGAAAACATCTACTGCTTTACCAACAACATTCCGCAGCGCGACGGCGGTACTCACCTTGCAGGTTTCCGCGCGGCGATGACCCGTACGCTGAATGCCTACATGGATAAAGAGGGCTACAGCAAGAAAGCCAAAGTTAGCGCCACCGGCGACGACGCCCGCGAAGGCCTGATTGCTGTGGTTTCGGTAAAAGTGCCGGACCCGAAATTCTCCTCGCAGACCAAAGATAAACTGGTCTCCTCTGAGGTGAAAACGGCGGTTGAACAGCAGATGAACGAACTGCTGGCTGAATACCTGCTGGAAAACCCGTCCGACGCGAAAATCGTGGTCGGCAAGATTATTGATGCGGCGCGCGCCCGTGAAGCTGCGCGTAAAGCCCGTGAAATGACCCGCCGTAAAGGCGCGCTGGATCTGGCCGGTCTGCCGGGCAAACTGGCGGATTGCCAGGAGCGTGACCCGGCGCTGTCCGAACTCTACTTAGTGGAAGGGGACTCGGCGGGCGGTTCTGCGAAACAGGGCCGTAACCGTAAGAACCAGGCGATTCTGCCGCTGAAAGGTAAGATCCTCAACGTTGAGAAAGCTCGCTTCGACAAGATGCTCTCTTCGCAGGAAGTGGCGACGCTTATCACCGCGCTGGGCTGCGGTATCGGCCGCGACGAGTACAACCCGGACAAACTGCGCTATCACAGCATCATCATCATGACCGATGCGGACGTCGATGGCTCGCACATCCGTACGCTGCTGTTGACCTTCTTCTACCGTCAGATGCCGGAAATTGTTGAACGTGGTCACGTCTACATCGCCCAGCCGCCGTTGTACAAAGTGAAGAAAGGCAAGCAGGAACAATACATTAAAGATGACGATGCGATGGATCAGTATCAAATCGCCATCGCGCTGGACGGCGCAACGCTGCACGCCAACGCCAGCGCGCCAGCTCTGGCGGGGGAGCCGCTGGAAAAACTGGTTGCCGAGTATAATACGGTACAGAAAATGATCGGTCGTATGGAGCGCCGCTTCCCGCGTACGCTGCTGAAAGAGCTGGTGTATCAGCCGACGCTGACGGAAGCCGATCTTTCCGACGAACAGAAAGTGACCCGTTGGGTGAACGCGCTGGTTACCGAGCTGAATGAGAACGAACAGCACGGCAGCCAGTGGAAGTTTGATGTACGTGAAAACAGCGCGCTGAGTCACTTCGAGCCGATCATTCGCGTGCGTACGCACGGCGTCGATACCGACTATCCGCTGGATCACGAGTTTATTACCGGGGGCGAATATCGTCGTCTGTGCACGCTGGGTGAAAAACTGCGCGGCCTGATTGAAGATGACGCCTTTATCGAACGCGGCGAGCGCCGTCAGCCGGTCGCCAGCTTTGAGCAGGCACTGGACTGGTTAGTGAAAGAGTCCCGTCGTGGTCTCGCTATTCAGCGTTATAAAGGTCTGGGCGAAATGAACCCGGATCAGCTGTGGGAAACCACTATGGATCCGGAAAGTCGTCGCATGCTGCGCGTCACCGTGAAAGATGCTATTGCGGCTGACCAGTTGTTCACCACGCTGATGGGCGATGCCGTTGAGCCGCGTCGCGCGTTTATCGAAGAGAACGCCCTGAAAGCGGCGAATATCGATATTTAACGGCTCGCAGGCCGAACTGTAGGCCGGGTAAACGCAAATCCACCCGGAGAAAAGCGCCTGCTGGCGCTGCGCTTATCAGGCCTGGAGGCTGTATCCTCCGTTTTATGGCGCAAAAGGGGAATCCCGGTTCCCCTTCCTATCCCCCTTTTCATCCCGTCGCGCTGCTGTTTTTTGAGCGGAATCGCGTTAGCATGGGTCCTGAAAAATCTCATCTGGGGATCTCATGGCTATAAAACTTATTGCAATCGATATGGACGGCACGCTGCTGCTGCCGGATCACACCATCTCTCCCGCTGTTAAAAATGCTATCGCCGCTGCGCGCGAGCGCGGTATTAACGTGGTGCTGACCACGGGCCGACCGTATGCAGGCGTTCACAGCTATATGAAAGAGCTGCATATGGAGCGGGAAGGTGATTATTGCATCACCTACAACGGCGCACTGGTACAGAACGCCAGCGACGGCAGCACGGTGGCGCAAACGACGTTGAGCTATGATGATTACCGCTACCTGGAGCAACTCTCCCGCGAAGTCGGTTCCCATTTCCACGCCCTTGATCGCAATACGCTTTACACCGCAAACCGGGACATCAGCTACTACACGGTGCACGAATCTTACGTAGCAACGATCCCGCTGGTGTTCTGCGAGGCGGAAAAGATGGATCCCGCAACGCAGTTTCTTAAAGTGATGATGATTGATGACCCGGTGATCCTCGATCAGGCTATTGCCCGTATCCCGCAGGAAGTGAAAGAGAAGTATACCGTGCTGAAAAGTGCGCCGTACTTCCTCGAAATTCTGGATAAACGCGTCAATAAAGGCACCGGTGTGAAATCCCTTGCCGAAGCGCTGAATATCAAGCAGGACGAGATCATGGCGATTGGCGATCAGGAAAACGACATCGCAATGATCGAATATGCCGGAGTGGGTGTGGCGATGGATAACGCCATTCCGTCGGTGAAAGAAATCGCCAACTTTGTCACCAAATCCAACCTTGAAGACGGCGTTGCTTACGCCATCGAGAAATTTGCCCTGAACTAAGCGATTCTCGCAGGCAGGAGCGCATTGCTCTTGCCTGTATACCTTCCTGAATCGTAGTCATTTCCGCACGGATCCATTACTCTGAAGCGCTTACTCCGCTTCCGGGTTTATCCGCTAATGAAACAACTCACCTTCGCTGCGCGTCACCATCAACTGACCAATATTCATAGCTGGACACCGGACAGCCAGTGGCTGGTTTTCGACGTTCGCCCTTCCGGCGCATCGTTTACCGGGAAAACCATTGAGCGTGTCAATGTGCACAGCGGTGAGGTTGAAGCGCTGTATACCGCAACGGACGGCGCGCATGTCGGCGTGGTGACGGTCAGCCCGCAGGCGGAAAAATATGTCTTTATCCACGGCCCGGAAAACCCTGACGACAACTGGCAGTATGATTTTCACCATCGCCGGGGCGTGATTACGGAAAAGGGTGTGACGCGGAATCTGGATGCGCTGGATATCACCGCGCCTTACACGCCGGGCGCGCTGCGCGGCGGCACGCACGTGCATGTGTTCAGCCCGAACGGTGAAAACGTCAGCTTTACCTATAACGACCACGTTATGCATGCGCTTTCTCCGGCAAAAGATCTACGTAATGTCGGCGTTGCGGTGCCGTTTGGCCCGGTAACGCCGCCCTGCACGCATCCGCGTGAATATGGCGGCAGCCACTGGTGCGTACTGATCAGCCGCACAACATCCACGCCCGTGCCGGGCAGCGACGATATCAATCGTGCTTACGAAGAGGGATGGGTCGGCAACGACAGGCTGGCGTTTATCGGCGATACGCTTTCGGCTGGTGGTGAAAAAGTGCCGGAGTTGTTTATCGTTGCGCTGCCCGGCGATGAACAAGGCTGGAAAACCGCAGGTGATGCGCCGCTGGCGGGCAGCGAACAAACCCTGCCCGCGCCGCCAAAAGACGTGGTGCAAAAACGTCTGACATTCACGCACCAACGCCGTTATCCTGGCTTAGTGAACGTGCCGCGCCACTGGGTGCGCAGTAATCCGCAGGCCACGCAGATTGCGTTTTTGATGCGTGATGAGCACGGTATTGTGCAGTTGTGGCTGATAAGCCCGGACGGCGGTGAACCGCGCCAGTTAACCTTTACCGCCGGCGGTATCCAGTCGGCGTTTAACTGGCATCCCTCAGGCAGTGCGCTGGGATTTGTACTGGAAAATCGCATTGCGCTATGCGATGCCGGGCGCGGCGACATCACCTTTTTGACATCCGATCACGCAAATCCGCCTTCTGCCGATGCCGTGGTGTTTTCCCCGGACGGGAAGCTGATCGCCTGGATGGAAGAGGTGGAGGGTTTCCGCCAGTTGTGGATGACGGAAACCAGACTGTAAATCAGGGAGCAGGCATGGGCGCTGGCGGGATCACCGAGTTGGTCGCCAGATTTGCCTGTTCGCTCTTTTCAACCCGCGATTTGATCGAATCATCCTTGCGGAAGAGATCCCACGGCAGCAGTAAGGTATCCATGACGGCGGTAAAAGGCATATCCAGCACCACCAGCGACTTGGTGCCAATGCCTGTGTCATCATCGGAAAGCATGGCCGAACTGGCGCGCGTTCCAGGATAAACCCCTTCTTTGCCGCCCGTATGCGACATGACGCTTGAGCAACCTGACAACATCATTCCGTAGAGCAAAGCAGAAACTATAAGCGTTGTTTTCATCATCGATTAATCATCGTTGTTTGTAGTTTGAATGCTACTCAGGCGGTTATAGCCTCCCTTTTGGGAAAGAGATAGCATTCGGGTTCCGCTCTGTGGCGGTATTCGCACTTTGTCCTTTTGTGCTGTGATCCCAGTCTATGCATTGCGCCAGAAAGTGCAAAAAAAAGTCGGTATTCCACCCTTGAAATCAGACCCGTCAGCCCTATTTTAGGAATGTAACCAAAAAACACGCCGGAAGGGTGTTGGGTTACAGTAACGGCCTGTCCCTTTTGGAAGGCATGGAAAAATCTCGCTGATTTCAGGAGCTTTTAAGTATGCGTAATTTCGATCTCTCCCCGCTTTATCGTTCGGCTATTGGTTTTGACCGCCTGTTTAATCTGTTGGAAAACAACCAGAACCAGAGCAATGGCGGTTATCCTCCGTACAACGTTGAATTAGTGGATGAAAACCACTACCGCATCGCCATTGCTGTGGCCGGTTTCGCTGAGAGCGAACTGGAAATCACCGCGCAGGACAACCTGCTGGTGGTGAAAGGCTCCCACAGTGACGAGCAAAAAGAGCGTACTTACCTCTATCAGGGCATTGCCGAGCGCAACTTCGAACGCAAATTCCAGCTGGCGGAAAATATTCACATCAATGGCGCCAACCTGGTGAACGGCCTGCTCTATATCGATCTGGAACGCGTGATCCCGGAAGAGAAAAAACCGCGTCGTATCGAAATTAACTAATTTGTTCGGGTCGCCGCTGGCGGCCCGGTCCCGACATGCTCGCCGACAGGGGGCATATGTGAGCCATTGCGCTCGCAGGTATTCACTCGCTTCTTAGAAGGAGAAACACTCATGCGTAACTATGATTTATCCCCGATTTTTCGTCAGTGGATTGGCTTCGACAAACTGGCTAACGCCCTGCAAAACACCACTGAACAGCACTCTTTCCCTCCTTACAACATTGAGAAAGGCGACGATAACCACTACCGCATCACCCTTGCGCTGGCCGGTTTCCGCCAGGAAGAGCTGGATATTCAGCTGGAAAATAGCCGTCTGACCATTAAAGGCACGCCGGAAAAACCGGCCAACGAGCCGAAATGGTTGCATCAGGGGCTGGTGATACAGCCGTTCAGCCTGAGCTTTACGCTGGCCGACTTTATGGAAGTCTCCGGCGCGACCTTTGCCAACGGTTTGTTGCATATCGATCTACTGCGCAATGTGCCGGAAAGCGCGGCGCCGCAACGCATTGCCATCAGCAATCGCCCGGCGTTAAATAGCTAACGGTTGCAGAACAAAAGGCTCCGCATGCGGAGCCTTTATTGTTTATGCATGAACGCGCTGCAAAAAACGCTGCCGCCAGGGTTTGAGCACGAAAAAGGCCAGCAGCGCGCAGAGAATATCAAGCGTGATGGCGCAGCCAAACACCAGATTCCAGCTTCCCGTTTGCTGATACATCAGCGCTGCCAGCGGCCCGCCAAAGATGGAACCAATCCCCTGCGAAATATAGAGCCAGCCGTAGTTCGCCGTCGCATGCTGCGTGCCGAAGGTGTCGGTGAGCGTGGCGGGGAAAAGTGAAAAAATCTCGCCCCAGCCGAAAAAAACCACCCCGGAGAGCAGAACAAACAGCAACGGATCGTCTTTACACAACAACCACAGCGCCATCGCGCAGCCTTCCAGGCCAAAAGCGATAAACATCATATTTTCGCGACCGATGCGGTCAGAAATATAACCGCACACCGGGCGCGTCAGCCCGTTCATAAAGCGGTCGATGGTCATCGCCAGCGGCAGTGCCGCCATGCCCATTACGGTCACTGCGGTAATACCGAAATCTTCGGCGAAAATCGCCATCTGTGAAGTGACCATCAGGCCGGATGTGGACATCATGGTCATCATCACAAACATTAGCCAGAACAGCGGCTTGCGTAGCATCTCGCCAGGAGAAAAACTCTTATCACTCATCGCCAGGTTGCTGTTGATCTCCTGCGTGTTGAGCGTCTGTGGCGCACGTAGCCCCTGGCTGGCGATAAAACCAATGACCGCCATTACCAGCCCGAACTGCCAGAGCGTGTTTTCCAGCCCCTTCGCGGCCAGCGATTGTGTGACCGGAAAGGTGGTCAGAATCGCGCCCATGCCATAGCCCGCCGCCACCATCCCTGTGGCAAATCCGCGTTTTTCCGGGAACCAGCGCACCATCAGACCCACCACGCCGATATACACAATCCCGGTGCCAAGGCCGCCCAGCACGCCGTAATAGAGATAAAGTTCGCTCAGGCTGCTGATGGTTGAGGTCAGCATCCAGCTTACGCCGCTCAGCACGGTACCCATGGCAATTAACCTGCGTGGGCCAAACTTATCGATCAATCGCCCCTGAAAAGGCGAGAAGAAGGTTTGCAAAATGATCAACAGGGAAAAGGTGAGCTGAATTTCCGCCAGCGGAACGTTCAGCTTTGCCATAAAGGGGCGCGTAAACAGCGCCCAGACATATTGCGGGCTGGAGATGGAGATCATACACAGCAAGCCCAGCGCTAACTGGGTCCACTTTTTCTGGCTGGTAGCCACTACCTGAGTCAGTGTTGTATTCGTCATGCCGCGCCCCCTGTTTTTAACAAAAATGAGCTTTTGCATTAACCATGCCATAACCTATTGTTGTGTCTGACATTCCCGGAATGCTTAGCAGGCGCACGGTTTTTCCCGCCGGTGTCGGTAAAAGGGGGGCTTGTGTTGAGGGCAATGGTTTTCTGCTGGTGCAACCTTCGCCACATTCTGAGGCAAAGAAATTCCATACACTGTGTAGGGTGTAACCTATAAAGCTATTACGGGTTCTGCCAAATTCCTTGCAGTCATCATGTACAGGGAAAAGATCATGAGTGATATTGCCTTAACGGTAAGCGTACTGGCGCTGGTGGCCGTTGTCGGATTGTGGATCGGCAATGTGAAGATCCGCGGGGTGGGTTTCGGTATTGGCGGTGTGCTGTTTGGCGGGATAATTGTCGGCCACCTTATAGATAAGCTGGGTATCGCTATAAGCGGTCAGATACTGCTTTTTGTGCAGGAATTTGGCCTGATCCTGTTTGTTTATACCATCGGTATCCAGGTGGGGCCGGGGTTCTTCGCTTCTTTGCGCGTTTCTGGCCTGCGCCTGAATCTGTTCGCTGTTTTAATCGTGGTTCTCGGCGGTCTTGTCACTACCATTCTGTATAAACTTTTTGCCATTCCGCTGCCGGTGCTGCTGGGGATTTTTTCCGGCGCGGTCACTAATACGCCAGCGCTTGGCGCGGGGCAGCAAATCCTGCGTGACTTAGGCATTCCTGGCCCGCTGCTCGACCAGATGGGGATGAGCTATGCCATGGCGTATCCGTTTGGTATTTGCGGCATTTTGCTCAGTATGTGGCTGCTGCGCGTGTTGTTTCGCGTTAATGTCGATGAAGAGGCGCGACAGCACGACGCAACGCTCAGCCATGGCACTTCACTGATCCGCACCATCAATATCCGCGTGGAAAACCCGAATCTCAATAATATGGCGATTCAGGACGTTCCCATTCTTAACAGCGACAAAATCATCTGCTCACGTCTCAAACGGAATGATTTACTGATGGTGCCCTCGCCGGGCACGCTGATTCAGTCCGGGGATTTGTTGCATCTGGTAGGGCTTCCGAAGGATCTGCATAACGCGCAGTTGGTGATAGGCAAAGAAGTGGATACCTCTTTGTCGACGCGCGGCACGGATTTGCGCGTCGAACGTGTGGTGGTGACCAACGAAAAAGTGCTGGGGAAAAAAATCCGCGATCTGCACTTCAAGGAGCGCTACGACGTGGTGATTTCCCGCCTGAATCGCGCTGGCGTGGAGCTGGTAGCCAGCAGCGACGCCAGCCTGCAATTCGGCGATATCCTTAATCTTGTCGGGCGTCCGGCGGCAATCGAAGCAGTGACTAACGAGGTCGGCAATGCGCAGCACAAGTTGCAGCAGGTACAAATGCTGCCGGTGTTTATTGGCATTGGCCTTGGCGTTCTGCTGGGATCGGTGCCGTTGTATATACCGGGGTTTCCGGCGGCGCTGAAGCTGGGTCTCGCGGGCGGGCCGCTGATTATGGCGCTGATTCTTGGGCGAATTGGTACGATCGGCAAGCTGTACTGGTTTATGCCGCCCAGCGCGAACCTGGCGCTGCGCGAGCTGGGAATTGTGCTGTTTCTCTCGGTGGTGGGGCTGAAATCCGGCGGTGACTTTATCGCTACGCTGACCCATGGCGATGGTGTGAAATGGATGTGTTATGGCATCTTTATCACCGCCATTCCGCTGATCACCGTCGGTTTGCTGGCGCGAATGGTGGCGAAGATGAACTATCTGACTCTCTGCGGCATGCTGGCCGGGTCGATGACCGATCCGCCAGCGCTGGCGTTTGCCAACGGCCTGCATGCCACCAGCGGCGCGGCGGCACTCTCGTATGCGACGGTTTATCCGCTGGTGATGTTTTTACGTATTATCACCCCACAGCTTCTGGCTGTACTGTTCTGGGGGATGGGTTAATAGCGTGTCGGCATGAATACGGCGCAGGTGGTAATCCACCTGATATTCGCTGGCGTTGCGGAACATCACTGAGTAGTTAAGAAATTCGCCGCTGTCGCTGTAGGAGAGTGAAGTAATACGCAGCAGCGGCGTTTGTTCCGCCACATTCAGTAAGCTGGCCACCTGTTTATCGGCCAGCACCGGCGTCAGGCTTTCGTAGTTACCGCTGATGGTGATGCCGCACTCCTTCTCGATATAATCGAATTTCGACCCCTCCAGATGCCCCAGCGACAGCGAACGGAACAGCTTCACCGGCATATAGCTGTCTTCCAGCATCAGCGGTTTTCCCTCCACGTAGCGAACCCTCCGCGAGAAGTAGATCCGTTCGTTAATTTGTATGCGCAACTGGCTGGCTATCGCAGGTGGCGCGGGCATCACTTCGAACTGCAAAACCTGGCTCTGCACCTCTTTGCCCTGTCGGCGCAGCACTTCTACCAGCCCGGTCAGATTGGTCGTTTCATGATGAACATCTTTGCGTGCGACAAATGTTCCGCTGCCGTGGCGGCGTACCACTAATCCCCAGCCCACCAGCAGATCAACCGCCTTGCGAATCGTCATTCGCGCCACACCAAACTCCAGCGCCAGCGCCTTTTCGCCCGGTAACGGGCTGCCGATATTGTAATCCGATGAATTGAGCCGCAGGCGTAATCGCTCGGCAATAGATTTGTAGATCACCTGTAGACCTCTCTGCCCCCGTCAGCGGGAACATTGCCTCTGAACATGTCCATGTTTTGCCTAAAAAGTAGACCTGATCGCGTGAAATAAAACCATGAAAGCGATCACGAATCGCAGCGGCGCGCCATGTTGGCGCGGCGGCGGCTTCTTATGCTGCTCACAGGCCCACAAAAAACCAACAAGGCCTCTACCCCCTACAAGTTGTTACATGAGGATTCTACGATGCTCAGTCAAATACAACGTTTCGGCGGTGCCATGTTCACACCGGTGCTGCTTTTCCCGTTCGCCGGTATGGTGGTGGGTATCGCCATCATGCTAAGTAACCCCCTGTTTGTCGGCGCAACATTAACCGCACCCGACAATCTGTTTGCGCAATGTGTCCATATCATCGAAGAGGGCGGCTGGGCGGTGTTTCGCAATATGCCGCTCATTTTCGCCGTCGGTTTACCGATTGGCCTGGCAAAACAGGCGCAAGGGCGAGCCTGCCTAGCGGTGCTGATCAGTTTTCTGACCTGGAATTATTTCATTAACGCCATGGGGATGACCTGGGGTCACTTTTTCGGCGTCGATTTCAGCATTGAACCCACGACGGGCAGCGGTTTAGCGCTGATTGCCGGGATCAAAACCCTCGACACCAGCATTATCGGGGCGATTGCGATTTCCGGCATTGTCACCGCCATCCATAACCGCTTTTTCGACAAACCGCTGCCCGTGTTTCTCGGCATCTTCCAGGGCACTTCGTTTGTGGTGATTATCGCCTTCCTGGTGATGATCCCTTGCGCCTGGCTGACGCTGTTGGGCTGGCCGAAAGTGCAGCTTGGCATTGAGTCGCTGCAGGCTTTTCTGCGCTCTGCCGGGGCGCTGGGCGTGTGGATTTACACATTTCTGGAACGCATCCTGATCCCGACCGGGCTGCACCACTTTGTCTACGGTCCTTTTATCTTCGGCCCGGCGGCGGTGGAAGGCGGTATTCAGATGTACTGGGCGCAACATCTACAGGCATTCAGCCAGAGCACCGAACCGCTGAAAGTCCTGTTCCCGGAAGGCGGCTTTGCGCTGCACGGTAACTCGAAAGTGTTTGGCTCCATCGGCATCGCGCTGGCGATGTGGTATACCGCCGCGCCGGAAAACCGCGTCAAAGTGGCAGGTCTGCTGATCCCCGCAACGCTGACGGCCGTGCTGGTGGGCATTACCGAACCGCTGGAATTTACCTTCCTGTTTATCTCGCCGCTGTTGTTTGCCGTTCACGCTGTACTGGCAGCGACGATGGCGACGGTGATGTATAGCTTCGGCGTGGTGGGCAATATGGGCGGCGGGCTGCTCGACCAGTTTCTGCCGCAAAACTGGATCCCGATGTTCCATAACCATGCAGCGACGGTTTTCACCCAGATTGCCGTCGGCCTCTGCTTTACCGCGCTCTATTTCGTCGTTTTCCGCACGCTGATCGCCGTCTTAAACCTGAAAACCCCCGGCCGGGAAGAGAGTGAAATCAAACTCTACAGCAAAGCCGATTACAAGGCGGCGCGCGGACAAACCACGGCGGCAGCGAAAGACTCGCTGGGCCAGGCCGCCGGATTTTTGCAGGCGCTGGGCGGTGCGGCAAACATCGAAAGCATCAACAACTGCGCGACGCGGCTGCGCATCACGCTGGTCGATACGGCGAAAACCCAAAGCGACGACGTCTTTAAAGCGCTGGGCGCGCACGGTGTCGTGCGACGCGGCAACGCCATCCAGGTGATTGTCGGCCTGCATGTTCCCCTGCTGCGCGACCAGCTTGAATCCCTGATGAAAACCCCTTTGACCAATGAACCATCCACCATGACGGAGGCAGTATCATGAAACAGTTTTCAGTGGTTATCGCCGGCGGCGGCAGCACCTTTACTCCCGGTATCGTTTTGATGTTGCTGGCTAACCGCGATCGCTTCCCGCTGCGGGCGCTGAAATTCTATGACAACGATGGCGCGCGCCAGGAAACCATCGCCGAAGCCTGCAAAATTATCCTGCAGGAGCAGGCACCGGAGATTGAATTCAGCTACACCACCGACCCGCAAAAAGCCTTTACCGACGTCGATTTTGTGATGGCGCATATCCGCGTCGGCAAATACCCGATGCGTGAAAAAGATGAAAAAATCCCGCTGCGCCACGGTGTATTAGGCCAGGAAACCTGCGGGCCTGGCGGTATCGCTTACGGCATGCGTTCTATTGGCGGCGTGCTGGAGCTGGTTGATTATATGGAAAAATATTCGCCCAATGCGTGGATGCTTAACTACTCCAACCCGGCAGCGATTGTCGCGGAAGCCACGCGTCGCCTGCGCCCGCAGGCCAAAATTCTTAACATCTGCGATATGCCTATCGGCATTGAAGGACGGATGGCGCAAATTGTCGGCCTGAAAGACCGCAAAGAGATGCGGGTACGCTACTACGGGCTTAACCACTTCGGCTGGTGGACATCGATTGAAGATCTGAACGGTAACGATTTGATGCCGAAATTGCGCGAATATGTGGCGAAACACGGTTATGTTCCGCCTGCGGACAACGCGCATACAGAAGCGAGCTGGAACGATACGTTCGCCAAAGCGAAAGATGTGCAGGCGCTCGACCCGGATACCATGCCGAACACTTATCTGAAGTATTACTTCTTCCCGGACTACGTGGTTGCCCACAGCAATCCGGAACGTACGCGTGCCAATGAGGTGATGGATCATCGTGAGAAGCAGGTGTTTGGTGCCTGTCGGGCGATTATTGCTGCCGGGAAATCTTCCGCCGGTGAGCTGGAGATTGACGAACATGCTTCTTACATTGTCGATCTGGCTACTGCCATCGCCTTTAACACCCAGGAGCGCATGTTGTTGATTGTGCCAAACAATGGCGCAATTCATAACTTTGACGCCGATGCGATGGTGGAAATCCCTTGCCTGGTGGGGAAAAACGGCCCGGAACCGCTGACAGTCGGTGATATTCCGCACTTCCAGAAAGGGTTGATGAGCCAGCAGGTAGCGGTAGAAAAACTGGTGGTCGATGCCTGGGAACAGCGCTCCTACCAGAAGTTGTGGCAGGCCATCACGCTGTCGAAAACCGTGCCCAGCGCGACGGTGGCGAAAGCGATTCTCGACGATCTACTGGAAGCGAACAAAGCGTACTGGCCGCCGCTGCATTAATTCTCCTGCCCGGCACCGTCAGGGTGCCGGCTTTCCATTGCGTGAAAGGGTCGAAAAGCGTCAGTTTATCCGCTACTTTGAAGGCCTGGCCGGATCGGTTTTCCCTTTACCGCTGCAAGAAAGGGTAACGCCGGCAGGGTTATCAATGTGGAAGGAGAACAGATGAAAATTTCCCGCGTCGGTGAAGCGCCGGACTACCGCTTCTCGCTGGCGAATGAGCGCACTTTTCTTGCCTGGATCCGCACCGCGCTGGGGTTTCTCGCGGCGGGCGTTGGGCTGGACCAGTTAGCGCCGCAGTTTGCCACGCCGCTGATCCGTGAAGTGCTGGCGCTGCTGCTGTGTCTCTTCTCCGGCGCGCTGGCGCTCTATGGCTATCTGCGCTGGCTGCGCAATGAAAAAGCGATGCGCCTGAAAGAAGATCTGCCCTATACCCGCGTGCTGATGGTGATAAGCGTTTCGCTACTGGCGGTTGCGCTGGTGGTGATGGTGCTGGTGTTCTATGCCGGATAACCGTAAAGCCCGGCGCGAAACGGATCCTGGCCTGCAACCGGAACGGACATCGCTGGCATGGCTGCGCACGCTGTTCGGCTACGGCGCACTGATGGCGCTGGCGGTCAGGCATAACTGGCAACATTCGGGTATGCCTTTCTGGATCTCGCTCATTATTCTGGCGCTGGCCGCGCTACTGCTCTGGCGCTATACCCATAAGCGTATCTTAATGGACGTCAATAAAAGCGATTTCGCCTTGCCCGGCGCAATACGTGACAAATTATTGATCTCCCTCGCGGTGCTTTCCCTCGCATTACTGTTTGCTGTAACGCATATCCGTCAGCTTATTCTTATCTTGTGAGGACGTTTCATGCCAGGCTGCCACGTTATGGCTAAGCCCGCCAGTTCGCGCTGCAACCTTAACTGCCGCTACTGTTTTTACCTCGAAAAACCGCAGCAAAATGTTATGGATGACACCACGCTGGAGGCGTTTATTCTCCAGCAAATCGACGCCCAGCCGGGCGAAAGCGTGCCGTTTGCCTGGCAGGGCGGCGAACCGACGCTCTGCGGGCTGGAATTCTTTCAGCGCGTTGCCGCCCTGCAAGAAAAGCACGCCAACGGCAAACGTATTGAAAATGCCTTCCAGACGAATGGCATTCTGCTGAATGAGGAGTGGTGCCGTTTTTTTCACGACCACGGCTGGCTGGTGGGCGTTTCCATCGATGGCCCGGCGGATCTGCATGATGCGTACCGTGTAAACCGCAGCGGTAAACCATCACATGCGAAAGTGATTAATGCCATTGCGATGCTGGAGAAACATCAGGTCGAGTACAACCTGTTGTGCGTTGTCAATAATCTCAATAGCCAGCAGCCGCTGCGCCTGTATCGCTATTTACGCGCGCTCGGAACGCCGTTTTTGCAGTTTATTCCGCTGGTGGAGCAGGACGCGCAGGGGCGCTTGTCTGCCGAATCGGTCAGCGGCGAAGCCTGGGGAAACTTTCTTACTGCGGTATTCGACATGTGGGCGCGGGAAGATATTGGCCGCGTTTACGTGCAGTTATTTGACTCCACGCTTGGCGTCTGGAGCGGCTATCCGTCGCAAATGTGCAGCTTTGGCGAGACCTGCGGCCACGCTTTTGCGCTGGAGGCGAACGGCGATCTCTACCAGTGCGATCACTATGTCGCCCCAGATTATCGGCTGGGCAATCTGCATCAGATCCCAATTAAAACCCTCAACGCCAGCCACGAAGCTACTGCTTTCGGGCAGAGTAAAAAAGCCAGCCTCAGCGAAGTTTGCCTGCGTTGCGACGTGCTGCGTTTTTGCCGGGGCGACTGCCCGAAGCACCGCTTCGTCGAGGGAAGAAGCGCGCTGTGCCATGGTTATCACCACTTTTTCAGCCACAGCGCGCCGCATATGCGCGTGATGCGCGATCTGCTGCGCCAACGGCGCTCTCCTGTCGAACTGATGGCCTGGCTGCGCCGGAGCGGCTGATTTAGCGGGCTTGCGCCAGATAGCGCGCCATCTCATCGGCGGGCACCATTCCGCCGCCGGTCGCCCATACCAGATGGGTGGCCTGCGTCAGTTGTTCCGGGCTAAAGCCGTGCAGTTGATGATAGCCGCTGTCGCTGCAAATCCGCTGCGGCCCGGACATTCCTGCCAGCGCCGATGGCTCCAGTTGAATGCCCTCTTCCTGCGCCAGCCAGCCGAGTTGCTGGTAAAGCGTGTTGTCATCAACGGTGTAGAAGCCGTCCAGCAGCCGCTCCATTGCCCGTCCGACAAAGCCGGAAGCGCGCCCGACCGCCAGACCATCGGCCGCCGTCTGGTTATCAATCCCCAGATCCTGCACCGCAATGCCGTCATGCAGCCCGGTATACACGCCCAGCAACATACAGGGAGAATGCGTCGGTTCGGCAAAAATGCAGTGTACCGCGTCGCCGAACGCCAGCTTCAGACCAAAGGCGACACCGCCAGGCCCGCCGCCGACGCCGCACGGCAGATAGACAAACAGCGGGTGCGCGTTATCCACCACTTTACCAAGCCGTGTGAACTGATCTTTCAGGCGCTGTCCGGCGACGGCATAGCCCAGAAAGAGGGTGCGGGAGTTCTCATCATCAATGAAAAAGCAGTCCGCATCCGCCGCCGCCGCTTTGCGCCCCTGCTCAACGGCCACGCCGTAATCTTCGGCATACTCCACCACGTTTACGCCGTGGCTGCGCAGCAGCGCTTTTTTCCATGCCCGGGCATCGGCCGACATATGCACCGTGACGCGAAAACCGAGCCGCGCGCTGATAATCCCGATCGACAA
This sequence comes from Kosakonia sp. MUSA4, assembly GCF_013085925.1. Classification (NCBI taxonomy): domain Bacteria; kingdom Pseudomonadati; phylum Pseudomonadota; class Gammaproteobacteria; order Enterobacterales; family Enterobacteriaceae; genus Kosakonia; species Kosakonia sp. MUSA4. Next base: position 5,396,607 of record NZ_CP025697.1, on the reverse strand, counting down.
CCCCAGATTTCCCGTCGAGCCAACGGCGATGCTGTACTGACTGAAGAAACGGGCAAACTCAGGCGACAGCAACTTGCTGTAATCGTCTTCCGGCGTCAGTAATCCGGCGGCGCAAGCCAGTTTTTCCGCGTGGGTCAGCACTTCATAAATGCCGCCGCGCGCTTTAATAGAACCGGAAATCGGCAAATGGCTGTCTTTTTTCAGCCACAGCTCGCCGGTGATATCCGGGCCGAGGCGGCGCTGCATTGCCGGGATCGGAACCACGTCAGATTCAATCATGCCGCGGCTTGCCGCCGTTTCCGGGAAAGCCTGTGCAATAAACGGCGCGAAGCGGGCAAGCCGCGCGTGGGCATCGCTAACATCCTGTTGTGTCAGGCCAACATGCGGCAAAGCCCGTGCAACGGAGGTACTATTAGGGTTAAACCACTGCGTTTCTTTCAGCGCGATCAACTGTTCTATAAGCGGAAACTGCTGGATGAGTTTCTGAATGTCGGCGTTTTTCATCGGTTCGTTTTCGTAAGAATCGGAGCGTTAAAGAAAACAGGAATCGGTCAGCGGTGCAAGTGGGCCGCGGTTTTGAGAATTTATTACGTTTTGCTGCTACACGTGTAAACGCAAGCATGCTAAATACATGTATTCATCCCTGATTTTCACAAGGTCAACTGTGTTAAAGCCACTGATTGCAGTTGTTATGCTGTTGGCGGGAACCTCTGTGTTTGCCGCTGATACTCCGCTGACGGCGGCGCAATATGCGCAAAAGCTGGGGGTGGGGATGGATGTCGACTGGGCGCGTACCGATCGGGGTATTCGCGAGTTTGACCCGCTGATTGTGCGTGATTTCTACGACGCCGGTATCCGTCATGTGCGCATTCGCGTTGCCGATAACATGACGGAAGCGCGGCTGATCCACCTGCGTAAACTGGTGGAGGCCTGCGAACAGTATGGGATGATCCCGGTGATTGCCTATCAGGCAGACAGCTTCAAAGCCGATCCGGACGCCAAAAACGAAGCGCAACTGGTGGCGTGGTGGTCAACGGTAGCGAACTTTTTCGGTACTGAGCACCCGACGCTCGGTTTTGATGTGATTTATGAACCGGCTGACAAACTTAACCGCGATTTGCCTGCCCTGAATCGTGCTTATGAAAATGTCGTGCGCACCCTGCATGATATCGACGCTCAACGCATGATTTTTATTGCCCCGCGCCTGCGCGCCGCGCCGGAAGATCTCTCCTCGTTGAAACTGCCGCCACACAGCCAGAACTATCTGTTGGCCGAGTGGCACATTTTTCCGTGGGGGCCGCTGAAAAATAACGGTAAATATCCGTGGACATCGGGCACGGCGGCGGAAAAAGCCGCCATTCGCGCGCGGATTAATACGGCGGTGCGCTGGCAGCAGAAATCCGGGCATGCCAGCTGGGTTGGCGGCTGGGCGGTTGGCGAATCCATTAAAAATGCGCCCACAGAATCGCAAATGGCTTTCGCCCACTTTATGGCCTGCGAACTGAATAAGGTGAAAATTCCCTATGCGATCAATACCGATACGCAATTTTATGACGGGGAAGAGGGCGCATGGCGGCCAGGGCCGGAGCCGTTACTGAAAATGATGATTGCGCCGGAGTGCGACAAGCCCGACGCGAGGCCGGGCCATCATGAGGTTAAATCACCGGTTCATGGCGAGAAAAGCGCGTCGCCAGCGGCAGCCAGCACAACAGAATTAAAAGCCCGGCCAGCGTCATCAGCATCCCAAGGCTAAACTGGCCGTTCTGCGGCAGTTGCGAAGAGAGCCACGCCAGGCCGCCAGAGCCGATGTTCTGCAACCCGCCAACCAGCGCGCCCGCGGTGCCCGCCAGAAACGGGAATGGCTCCATCGCGCCGCTGGTCGCCAGCGGGAACAGCATTCCGGCACCGAAGAAAAACAGCGCGGCGGGTACGACCAGCGTCCAGATATTCATCACCCCGACAATGCCCGGGATCCACATCATCAGACCGGCCGCCAGGCAGCAGATCACCGCCTGCCACATCAACGAGGTAAAGCGCTTGTTCTGCCGCCCGGCAAACCACGCGCCGAAAAAGGCCGCTGGCACCGGCAGAATAAACAGGACGCTGACCGTCATACTGTTCAGGCCCAGCACGCCACCCATCAACACGCCCGAGCTGGCTTCAAAGACCGCAATTCCGGCCAGACCGCCAATCAACATCAGCAGGTAGCAATTAAATGCGCCATTGCCGAACAGGGTTTTGTAGCTGGCCAGCAGGCGGATGCGCGGCGCGTCTTTGGGTCGGGTTTCCGGCATCCAGCGCGCCATACTCCAAGTGACGACCAGGCACAGCACCAGCAAAAAGATAAAACAGGCGCGCCAGTTAAACAGTGTATTCAGTACGCCGCCGATCAGTGGCGCAAGCAGCGGGCTGACCAAAATCCCCATATTCAACAAACTGTTGGCGTGACGCAGTTCCGTACCGGCATACAGATCGCGCGGCAGCGTTCGCGCCATCACGCCACCCACGCCGGTGCCGATGCCCTGTAAGGCGCTGGCCAGAATTAACATCGACAGGCTGTGCGTAGTGATGGCGATCAGCGTCGCCAGCAAAAAGATGCTCATTCCGGCAAGGATCACCGGGCGGCGACCGACTCTGTCCGCCAGTGGGCCATAGAAGAGCTGGGAGACGCCGTAAGTCAGCAGATACGCTGCCATAACGCTTTGCACCGCGCCTTCGCGAACATTCAGGGTGAGCGCCATATCCGCTATCGCCGGGATATAGATGGTTTGCGCCATCTGCCCGACAGCCACCAGAAGCACCAGCATCAATAACAAATTGACGTTTCTCTGCCTTTTCATGTCGATGATTACTTTTAAAAAATGGAAGATTAAAGAATATATGGCTGCGATACAGCCTTAATGCCGGAGAAATCTAGCACAGCCAGATGACAGAACCACAATTACCCGGTGCAAAGACAGGAAGGAGAGAGGCAGGTTTTATAGACAACATTCGGCAACTTTTGTTGCCAGTAAGTTTCAGGAAAGGCGCAGCAGGATTGCGCCAGCGGCAATGCCACAGGCGGCAACAATCCGCAGCCCGGCAACCTGCTCTTTGAGAAGAACAAAGGCAATCAGCGCGCCGAACAGAATCGAGGTTTCGCGCAGCGCAGCAACGACCGCCAGCGGCGCTTGCGTCATCGCCCACAGCGCCAGGCCGTAAGAACCCATGGTGCCGATGCCGCCGGGAATGCCCTTTTTCCAGTTGACGAGCAGATAACGCGTCACCTCTTGCCGCCGCGCCAGCATCGCCCAGAACAACAGACAAAAACCGTTAAGGAAGAAGGTCCATAATGTGTAGCCCAGCGCCGAACCGGCAAGACGAACGCCGGTGCCATCGACTAGCGTGTAACCCGCAATAAAGCCCGAATTGATCAGCGCCAGCCAGATCCCTTTGCGGGACTGCGTGCGTCCGTTAAACGCCATCGCCAGTATCGACAGGCAGATCACGGCAATACCGCCCCACGCCACGCCAGAAAGTGAATCGCCGAGGATCAGCACGCTGATAAGCGCCACCAGCAGCGGCGCGGTGCCGCGCATCAGCGGATAGGTCTGGCTCATATCCGAAACCTGGTACGTTTTCGCCACCAGCACCGTGTAAACCACCTGCAACGCGCACGAGACGGCGAGATAAGGCACGCTGGCGAGCGTCGGCTGTGGCGAGAAAGGTAACAAAATCAGCGCAATCAGCGCGGCGGAACCGCTGACGGCAATCGCCGAATAGAGTTTGTCGCTGCCGGATTTCACGATGGCATTCCAGCTGGCATGAAGCAGAGCGGCAAACAGCAAAATGCAGAAAACGGAGAGTGTCATGGTGGCCCGGGCGAGTGAGTTGTCAACAAAATGTAACATGCCGCCCGCAGCGGATACCAGATTAGCGGTGTTAAAGAGGGGCGGTTGCCCGCCCCTCTTTGGTGCGGCTTGAACCTGAATTAACGCAGGAATTTCAGGACAGCTTCAAGCAGTTGCAACAAAGCAACAATGAGTTTCAGGATCAGAATAAACAGTTCCATTCCGCTCATACGCGTCTCCTCTGGTTCAGGAGCACCGGCTGGCTTACCTTTCCGCTGCCTGTTGTCAGCCGTGTTGTTGGCGTAACGCAGTGTGCTCGCTTAGGGGTTTAGGCGCTGACGGCACCACCCGTTTCAGCCAGGACTTGTTTGCGCCGTAGAGTTGCGGCCCCTGCACACTGATTAGCAAGGTCAGTATATATTAATGCTGTTTATATATACAGCATTAATTGGACGAAATTTTGACCTTGATCCATACTCAATGCGGGAAAAAACGCCTGAAAATTGCACGGCTGCCTGTTTCCGCGTATAGTTTCCCTGTTGACGTAACGCAGTGTGTTTGCGGCCACCAACCGCAAAAAACTGTATAAAAACCTCGCTCCGGCGGGGTTTTTTGTTTTCAGCGGCTGCATAACCAAACGTGATCCGCCGTGCAGTTTTCTGCGGGTGCGTAAAAAGCAGTTGTCGGCGACGAGATCCTGTGTTTGTATAAATCCTGTTAATTACATGACAGACAGGTCCCTAATGAACGCTTCCACAATGTCGATGAACCTACTAAAAACCGCGCATAACGCCGCGGTGGTCGTCGTGCGTGTGGTGGTGGTCGTCGGCAATGCGCCGTAGGGTCCGGAACAACACACGATTCCAAAACCCCGCCGGCGCAAACCGGCGGGGTTTTTCGTTCTCCCCCCTCCGGAAAGCTGGCCCAGAAGAAAAGGACTGGAGCATGGCAAGTTCGGGCAGCACATCACAACCCACGCGCTACACTGGCGCGCAACTGATTGTTCATTTACTGGAACGACAGGGCATCACCACGGTAACCGGCATTCCTGGCGGTACGGTTCTGCCGCTTTACGACGCGCTCAGCCAGAGCAAACAGATTCGCCATGTGCTGGCGCGCCACGAGCAGGGCGCAGGTTTTATTGCGCAGGGCATGGCGCGTACGCAGGGTAAACCGGCGGTCTGTCTGGCCTGTAGCGGGCCGGGTGCGACTAACCTGGTGACCGCCATCGCCGATGCGCGCCTCGACTCCATCCCGTTGGTTTGCATTACCGGCCAGGTACCCGCCTCGATGATCGGCACTGATGCGTTCCAGGAAGTGGACACTTACGGCATCTCTATCCCCATCACCAAACACAACTACCTGGTGCGTGACATCGCCGAACTGCCGCAGGTGATCTGCGATGCGTTTCGCATTGCGCAGTCTGGCCGTCCTGGCCCGGTGTGGATAGATATTCCTAAAGATGTGCAGACGGCGGAAATCACCCTCAGCGAACTGCCGGAACCAGGCTACAAAGCCCCTGCCCCGGCCTGGAATGCGCAGGCGGTGCGCGAAGCCGCAGAGATGATCAATGCCGCGCAGCGCCCGGTGCTCTATCTCGGCGGCGGGGTAATCAATGCGCCGCAGCAGATTCGTCATCTGGCGGAGAAAGCCAATCTGCCGACCACCATGACGCTGATGGCGCTCGGCATGCTGCCGAAGCAACACCCGCTGTCGCTGGGCATGCTGGGGATGCACGGCGCACGCAGTACCAACTTTATTCTGCAAGAGGCGGATTTACTGGTGGTTCTGGGGGCGCGTTTTGATGACCGGGCGATTGGTAAAACAGAGCAGTTCTGCCCGAATGCCAAAATTATTCATGTCGATATCGACCGCGCGGAGCTGGGCAAAGTGAAGCAGGCGCATGTGGCGATCCAGGGCGATGTCGGCGAAGTGCTTGACGCGCTGATCCCGCACGTTGAGGCGCACTCCCGCCACGCCTGGCGTAACACGGTTGAGCAACTGCAACGCGAGTTTCCGGGCGCCATTCCGCAGGGCGGCGACCCGCTGAGCCACTACGGTCTGATCAACGCCGTTGCGGCTTGTGTTGACGATAACGCCATTATTACCACCGATGTGGGTCAGCACCAGATGTGGACGGCGCAGGCTTATCCGCTTAACCGTCCGCGTCAGTGGCTGACTTCCGGCGGGCTGGGCACCATGGGTTTTGGGCTTCCTGCCGCCATTGGCGCCGCGCTGGCGAACCCGGATCGCAAAATTATCTGCTTCTCCGGCGACGGCAGCCTGATGATGAATATTCAGGAAATGGCCACTGCCGCAGAGAATAACCTCGATGTGAAGATCGTGTTGATGAACAACGAAGCGCTGGGGCTGGTTCACCAGCAGCAGAGCCTGTTCTATAAATCGGGCGTGTTTGCGGCAACCTATCCGGGGATGATTAATTTTATGCAGATCGCCGCAGGTTTCGGCCTGCAAACGTGTGATTTAAACGCCGCCGCCGATCCGCAGGCCGCGTTGCAGGAGATCATCGCCCGTCCAGGCCCGGCGTTGATCCATGTCCGTATCGACCCGCAAGAAAAAGTTTATCCGATGGTACCGCCGGGTGCGGCAAATACAGAAATGGTGGGGGAATAAGCCATGCAAACAACTGATAACGTCATTCTCGAACTCACCGTGCGTAACCATCCGGGCGTCATGACGCATGTTTGCGGGCTGTTTGCGCGCCGGGCATTCAACGTGGAAGGCATTCTCTGTTTACCGCTACAAAATGGCGAACAGAGCCGCATCTGGCTACAGGTTGCCAACGACCAGCGGCTGGAGCAGATGATAAGCCAGATCGACAAACTGGAAGATGTGGTGCAAATCATCCGTCACCAGAGCGATCCGGGCGTGTTTAACAAACTGGGGCAGTTCTTCGAGTAATCGCGCTATTTATGCGAAGCGCCCGGTAAGCCGATAATTAACTGTCGGCTTACGGCTGTCTTTACGGCTGTGCGTCAGAGGGGATTTCCCCGTATGATGAGCCTCTTTTACGCACCGGGAGCAGGTATGATTTGGTTGATGTTGGCAACGCTGGTGGTTGTTTTTGTGATTGGCTTCAGAGTGTTAACCTCTGATTCCCGGCGGGCGATCCGCCGTCTCACCGACCGGCTTAACATTCAACCTGTTCCGGTGGAATCGATGATGGATCAGATGGGCAAAACGGCGGGCAACGAGTACTTAAGTTACCTGGCGCGCCCGGATGAAGCACATCTGCAAAATGCGGCGCAGGTGCTGCTGATCTGGCAGGTTTCCATCGTCGATAGCAGCGAACAGAACCTGCAATACTGGCACCGGCTGATGCAAAAAGCGCGGCTTGCCGCGCCGATAACCGATGCGCAGGTGCGTCTGGCGCTCGGGTTTTTACGCGAGCTGGAGCCGGATACCATCGAACTGAATAACTTCCAGCTGCGTTATAACGCCCAGTTTATCCCGCAAGAGGGCGTCCACTGGCTGCACTGATCCCCCATCATAAAATGAGTTGTTGAATTGTTAATTGCGTCACAGATGATGAATGTTACACTGCGCGACCTTCACGACGAATAACTGAGCAGGTGACAAATGAGTGAGCAAACTGTGGCGCAATCTCCGCTGGATGCGGTAACCCGTCCTAACTGGTCAGCCGTTTTCGCGGTGGCTTTTTGCGTTGCCTGTCTGATCACCGTGGAGTTTTTACCGGTGAGCCTGCTGACACCAATGGCGCTGGATTTAGGCGTTTCCGAAGGCGTTGCCGGGCAAACCGTCACGGTAACCGCGTTTGTGGCTATGTTCGCCAGCCTGTTTATTACTACGGTGATCCGCGCCGCCGACAGGCGTTATGTGGTGATCGCCTTCGCGGTGCTGCTGACTCTCTCCTGCCTGCTGGTCTCCTTTGCCACTAACTTTACGCTGCTGCTGGCAGGCCGCGCTTGTCTGGGGCTGGCGCTCGGCGGTTTTTGGGCGATGTCGGCTTCGCTGACCATACGTCTGGTGCCGATGCGTACCGTGCCGAAAGCGTTGTCGGTGATTTTTGGCGCAGTGTCGATTGCGTTGGTGATCGCCGCACCGCTGGGCAGTTTCCTCGGCGGCATTATCGGCTGGCGCAATGTCTTTAACGGCGCGGCGTTGATGGGTGCAGTCTGCATTCTCTGGGTATGGCGAGCGCTGCCATCGCTGCCGGGTAAAACCGAACATCACGAGAACATGTTTGGCCTGCTGAAACGCCCCGGTGTGCTGGCGGGAATGATCGCCATCTTTATGGTCTTCGCCGGGCAGTTCTCGTTCTTTACCTATATTCGCCCGGTGTATATGAACCTCGCCGGGTTTAGCGTTGATGGCTTAACGCTGGTGCTGCTGAGCTTTGGTATCGCCAGCTTTGTCGGAACGTCCTTCTCTTCCATGGTGATGAAGCGTTCGGTCAAAATGGCGCTCGCCCTTGCACCGCTGACGCTGGCTGTCAGCGCGCTGGTGTTGATTTTGTGGGGCAGCGATAAAGTCGTTGCCGCGGGGATCGCCATCATCTGGGGTCTGGGTTTTGCGCTGGTGCCGGTGGGCTGGTCAACCTGGATCACCCGCACGCTTGCCGATCAGGCGGAAAAAGCCGGTTCCATTCAGGTGGCGGTGATTCAGCTTGCCAATACCTGCGGCGCAGCGATTGGCGGTTTCGCGCTGGATCATTATGGTTTGCTGTCGCCGCTGGTGCTTTCCGGCAGCCTGATGTTGCTGACGGCGCTGCTGGTGGCGGCGAAAGTGCGGGTAAAAGCGTGACGGCGAGATCGGCAGCGTTGAAGAGTTGATTGGTAGTGTACCGAACTCCCAGCCGTGTGGCCGCGTAAGCAGAGGTCGTTTCAGACGACCTCTTGCTGATAGAGCAGTAAATTGCGTGTGAGTCGGTTATTTTACGAGAGGGTTTTTCTGCAGATTTAGCGCCTTCATAAAATTATCATCGAGTTGCAGGTGTTGCTTCACTAACTCCGGCGGTGTGTTTGCCAGCCACTGATTGAGTGAAATGTCGGCATAGTAATCGCTTTTAAACAGCTCAAGAAAACGCAGCGGCGAGTCCCCGGTATTCTCGATGTAATGCCCCATAGCAAAGGGAACATAGCCCACATCTCCGGCCCGATAGTCAAACGTTCTGGCCTGGCCTGACGACGCGAAAACGCCCATTCTTCCTTCGCCTTCGAGATAGTATTGCCATTCGTCATTATTCGGATGCCAGTGGAGTTCTCGCATCCCGCCGGGTTGTACTTCAACTAAGGCTGCGGAAATGGTTTTAGACACCGGAAAATTAGATGAGTCCGTTATTCTGACCGTTCCTCCCGGCGCTTTTATGGGGTCCTGGCCGAGCATGTGATGGGTGAAGGCGATATCTGATTTCGTTGACCCTTTAATACTGTCCGATGAAAGTGAACCGGGCACATTACCCGCAAATATATATTCGTTCGCGGGCGAAGGGAGATTAGCGAATGTTGCCACAGGAACCTGAAAGTTTTTCGCCAATATTTCTGGTGGAATATGTTTAAACCAGTCAGAGAGCAGGAATGTACTGTCCTCATCAAATCCACCACTATCAAACGCTAAAAGAAATTCACAACCATCGGGGCCGAGACCCTGAATGGAATGCGGAATACCTGACGGGAAATACCATATATCGCCAGGACCAATATCATCGACAAACCATCCTCCTTTAGTATCAAACGCGGTAACCCGTGCATTTCCATAGAGCATATATGCCCATTCGGCTTCCTTATGCCAGTGAAGTTCCCTGATCCCGCCCGCGTTCAGTCGCATATCCACACCAGCAATGGTTGTGGATATGCCTAATTCGCGCTGGGTAACTTGCCGGGTCCAGCCTCCGCTTCCTTTACGGATATGTGAATCACTGAAGGAATAACGCAGATTCGGTAACGTACCACTATCGGTTGCGGGGGGATTTACGATATCCGGATTTTCTCCTTCACGAATAGGATCGTGTGGTCCGGGATCGCGTTGTCCAACTGGATAAGTTTTTACGGTGTTGTCATGCGCAAGCGCTTGTCCCGCAGCTAACACGACCGTACTGCCCGCAGCAAAAGCCATGAAGCCTCTTCGGGATATTTTTTGCATAAGAGAAACTCCTTCAACCATTATTAGTTCGGTAATTTCATTGAGTGGCAATTTGGTTATAGATAAACGGGTATGGTATGAAGGAATGTTTTGTAACAGGAACAATTCGCGTTAAAGCGAGGCGCTTTCTGGAAGAAATGACTAACTAATTAAATTAAATAGCTTGCTAAATATTTACACTGGCGTCTTTAGCAGTCATAAAAAATGAAAAGAGAAAGTTATTGCTACACCTTAAGGTAAATTCTGTAGCATTTTTACGATAAGTAACATTGGATAAAAAAGATATTTATCTTCTCGCGAGAATATATTTTCCGCCATGAGAAACGGAGACGGCAGGTTCGCCGCCCCCGCAGTATCATCAGAACCAGGCTTCCCACATCGCGCCGACGTTAAACGAATCGAGCGTACTGTCGTCGGTGCCATTAACCCGCGCGGTACGTTTGTTATCCACTTCGCCGCCGGTCACGTAGAAGCGCAGCATCGGGCGGAATTCCGGACCCATCGCAATCGAGATGTTCTGCGACAGCGTCAGTTTCCAGCCGTGGTTATCGCCGCCATTGTCATAATCGACGCGCTGATAACCGGCTTCCAGCCAGGTTGAATGGACATCGTTCCACCAGTGCATCGGACGAATAATCGCGCCGTAGTTGCGGCGGTTATCGGCTTTGTTGGCACTGTTATCGTAATCGTGGAAGGCCAGCAGGTATTCCACCTGGGTTTGCTGGCTGAACTTGTAGTTGCCTTCGAAGCTGGCGTAAATCGCCGTCAGATCGTCGGTTTTGTTGAATACGCTGTTGTCCGCGTTATCGGAATAACGGGCGATCACTTTGTTCACGCCGTGGTCATTGGTGTGGCTCAGCACCACGCCGCCCTGCCAGGCGCGCTGGCGGTCTTCGCTTTCGATCGCTTTGGAATCAAAGCCGTAGTTGGCATAGATCTCCAGATCGAGCGGGCCAACCTTCATGCCGTGAATTTTCGAGGTGACGGCATAGTTACCCTTATCACCCACGTTCGAACTGCCCGTACAGGTGATGCGTGATGGGTTGGCTTCATCCTCCAGTACTTCCGGGCTACAGGATTCCACGGCCGCCACGGCGGCTACGTCAAACTGCACGCCGCCAATATCGAAGTTTTTCACCCCGGCGCCCTGACCATCATGGTTCATCCAGAAGTAGTCGTTAATGCCCTGTTGCGGACGCTGGTGGAAGTCGCGTCCCGCCCAGAAGTAAGCATTCGGGTTCGAGGCCAGCAGGTTGGTTACCCCGGCATAGGCTTTTTTCAGGTTAACTTCGTCGCCCCAGTGATCGAACATCACGTTAACGTCCCAGATTGCGCCGTTATCGCCTTTGAATGCCTTGGAGAGCTGGAATTCGCCGCCGTTGCCTTCGTTACCCAGACGGCCAATGGCGGAGGCGCCATTATAGGAACCATCGACGCCGACATATTTCTGATCGCCAGACTGGAAGTGCGCGCCGTAGCGGGCATAGCCGCTGAATTTCACGCCGTAAGGAATGGCTTTATCCGGTTCCTGGGCGGTGGTTTGTGGTTCAACAATGACATCTGCTTTTTTATTGATGGCGGCATCCATTTTGGCCTGCCGTTCCGCCAGCGCTTTATCGACCGCTTTGGCGACAATGGCATCGATTTGCTCTTGCGTAAATTCTTGTGCGAAGACGGAGCCAGAGCAAAGGGTGGCCGCAACCGCCAGCGCCACTGGAAGTATTTTATTTATTCTCATGGTTATCTCAATTTAGTAAGTTATTCGCAGACAATAGTTACCCTGCGCTGGCAGGGTAAAAATATTGCCATCACCAAAAACTAATATTTATTTTGTAGAGTCGGGTACAGATTAATTAAGATTTACCGTAATCAATTCTCCATTTATTACTGTCGATATAATGAATGCAGTTGAATGATTTCTTCAGATAATTCGCGGGCCAGTAATGATGTCATTAAATGATCCTGGGCATGCACCATAATTAACGTCATTGGCTGGCGAGCTTCACCTGCATCCTGCTCAATCAATTGCGTCTGCATTTTGTGCGCCTGGCGTGAATAACCATCGGCCTCGCGCAGCAGGCTACGGGCTTCTTCAATATTGCCCTCCCTGGCCGAGCGCAGCGCCTCAAAGCACAGGCTTCGCGACTGTCCGGCGTTGACGATAATTTCCATTACCGCTTCTTCAAGTGCGACCATCATCATTATTCCTGAGTAAAACCATTAAGCGTGGCAGTGGCGGCAAACCACTCTCCACTTTTCTTAATAGTGCGTTGCTGAGTTGCCAGATCTAATTGCACAAAACCGTAGCGGTTTTTATATGCGTTACACCATGACCAGTTATCAATAAATGTCCACATATGGTAACCAAGACAATTACAGCCTTCGCTGATTCCTTTATGTAGCCATTTCAGGTGATCGCGAACAAAGGTAATACGATAACTATCGTTAATTTGTCCGTTTTCAATAAAGCGTTCTTCATTCTCGACGCCCATACCGTTTTCAGAAATAAAACAGCGTGGGTTGCCATAATTCAGACGCAGATTGGTGAGAATATCGTAAATACCTGGCTCGTAAATTTCCCACCCGCGATACGGGTTCATTTTACGGCCTGGCATTTCGTAATAATCAAACAACCACTCCGGCATAAATGGCGCATCGGGATTGACCGCGCTGTCCCGGCACTTTACCCGCCGCGGCTGGTAATAGTTGATGCCGAGCAGGTCGATTTTCCCTTCTGCAATCAGCGAGATATCTTCCGGCTGGCAGGCGGGGAGCTGATCGTACTCTTTGAGCAGCGCCACCAGATCAGCGGGATACTCGCCACGCAGTACCGGGTCGAGAAAACTGCGGTTAAACAGCAAATCTGCGTGGTGTGCCGCTTTCACATCCGCAGGATGTTGCGAGCGCGGATAAGACGGCGTCAGGTTCAGCACAATGCCGATGTCGCCGGAGTGGTGCCCGGCGCGAAACGCTCTGACAGCGCTGGCATGAGCCAGTACCGTATGGTACGCCACCGTCGCCGCGCGTTTGAAATCCACCACGTTCGGGTAATGGAAATCGTACAGATAGCCGCCTTCGACCGGCACGATCGGTTCGTTAAAGGTAAACCAGTGCTGCACCCGATCGCCGAACAGTTCAAAACAGATTTGCGCGTAACGACTAAAAGCCTCAACCACTTCGCGGCTTTCCCAGCCGCCTTTCTCCTGCATCACCATCGGCATGTCGAAGTGAAACAGCGTAATAAACGGCGTAATTCCCTGCGCCAGCAGTTCGTCGATGACGTCGTTGTACCAGGCGACAGCCTGCGGGTTCACTTCACCGGTTCCATCCGGGATCAGGCGCGACCAGCTCAGCGAAGTACGAAAACTGTTGTGATTAAGCTGTTTCAACAGCGCGATATCTTGCCGCCAGTGGCGGTAAAACGTCGAGGTCTCCTGCGGCCCAATCTGCTGGTGAAAACGCCACGGTTCGCGGGCAAACCACGTATCCCAGGTGGTGGCGCTTTTACCGCCTTGCTGGCTTTCCCCTTCGGTTTGCAGTGCCGAGCAGGCGCTGCCCCACCAGAAGTTTGCGGGAAATTCGTATTTCATTACCGACTCCTTTTCGTTACTGCTAATGCGTTACGGCTTAGTTACTGCGGACGGTTTCCGTCATCGGTGCGCTGGTCTGCGCTTTTTGTTCTTCCGCTTTCATCAGCGAGTGTTCATACGCCCGCAGGAATGGCAGATACATCAGGGCAGACATCACCATACAAATCAGGCACATCACCACCGGGCTAAAGGCCCAGTTCGCCGCCCATGAGGCACCAATTGGCGCAGGCGTTGTCCATGGCGTCAGCGAAACCACCTGTGCCAGCAGGCCCATTTTGGTCGCGGTGTAAGCCAGCACGGCGTTAACCAGCGGCACGCAGACAAACGGCACAAACAGCATCGGGTTCATGATGATGGGCGCACCGAAAAGAATCGGTTCATTGATGTTGAAGAAGCTTGGCACAACGCCCATTTTGCCAATGGTACGCAGATGCGCGACGCGGCTGCGCAGCAGCAGGAACGCCAGCGGTAAGGTCGAACCCACGCCGCCAATCAGCAGATAGTGATCCCAGAAACCTTGCAGATAGACATGCGGCAATGCAGCGCCCGCCGCCAGCGCGGCCTGGTTGGCGGAGAGGTTGGCCATCCAGAATGGGTTCATGATGCCGGTGACAATCAGCGAACCGTGAATACCGGCGAACCAGAAGATTTGGCACAGCAGCACGGAGAGCAGAATGGCGGGCAGGGAATCAGAAGCGGAAACCAGCGGCTCCAGCAGGTGCATAATCGCCTGCGGCAGGATCATCCCGGTCTGCGCTTCGATAAACAGGTTCAGCGGGTGCAGCGTACCGATCACCACCACCACCGGAATCAAAATCTCAAATGAACGCGCCACGCCGGTTGGGACCTCTTTCGGCAGGCGGATGGTGATGTTGTGCTGTTTGAGCCAGGCGTAAACGCGCGACGAGTAGATGGCGGTCAGCAAGGCGGTAAAAATGCCCTGGCCGGAGAGATACTGGGTGGAGATTTTGCCATCCGCATACGGCGCGGCAACCAGCAGAAACGCCATAAACGCCAGCAGGCCGGTCATCACCGGGTCGAGGTTAAACTGGCGGCCGAGGCTGGCGCCAATGCCGACGGAGATAAAAAACGTCATCACCCCCATGCTGAGGTTAAACGGCAGCATCAGTTGCGCGCGGTATTCGGTAGAGAAATCGAGCCAGGCGCGGGCGAAACCGACGGTGGTGTCGGCGGAAAACGGCGGGAAGATAAACACCAGCATAAAGGAGCCGATGATCATAAACGGCAGCGCAGCGGTAAAACCGTCGCGGATGGCGATAACGTACTTCTGCTGTCCAAGACGACCGGCCAGCGGCGTAATGGATTGCTCAATAACCGTAATCATTGATTGATATAAGGAACTCATAAGAACACCTTTTTAATGCGCCGCTTCAATCAGCGACAAAGCGTAGTCCAGTACCTCATTACCGCGTTGCATGCCGTAATCCATCGGATTGATGGGTTGAACCGGAATGCCGTGTGCGGCGGCCTTTTCTGACAGCGTATTTAACATGTACTTAACCTGCGGTCCGAGAAGCACGACCTGATAACGCGGAAATTGCGTGTCGAATTCCGCAACACCGTACGCGTCGATCTCCACTTCCAGCTCCCGTTCCTTCGCCGCCTCAAGCATTTTCCTCACCAACAAGCTGGTGGACATCCCGGCAGAGCAGCACAACATAATCCTGAACATCGTTAACCATCCTCGAAGTGTAAAAAGTTATTGCGGGGATGATTGGATATCATATGGAAACCGGTTTCCATTTTTTCTCCACAGAAGTGTGATAGCTATCAATATCTATTGCCCATAAGGCATTTTTATTGGATTTACATCACGGAATTTTGCGCTTCGTTGATGGCAAAAGAGGTGAAATGGAAAATCGGTTTCCATCAAAAAGGGAAACCGCTATACTGCGAGTGGTTATAGATTGAACCGATTTTGCAGGACGAATTTTCAGGCGCAGGCTACGCGCCGCTCAGGGGAGAAAGATGTCTACAATCAACGATGTATCACGTTTAGCTGGGGTCTCCAAAGCCACAGTCTCACGGGTGTTGAGTGGTTCGCGCGGCGTTAAGGAAGCCAGTCGCCTCGCGGTACTGAAAGCGGTCGAAGAGCTGAATTATCGGCCCAATGTTATCGCCCAGTCATTGCTCAGCCAGTCGACAGGCTGCATCGGGGTGATTTGCGCCCAGGAGAATATTAACCAGACCACCGGTTACCTGTATGCGCTGGAAAAACATCTCAGCCAGAGCCAAAAGCATTTGCTGTTGCGCTTCGCCAATACCAAAGCCGGGGTGATGAGCGCGCTGGATGAACTGACCTGCGGGCTGTGCGACGATGTATTGATTATCGGCGCGCGTTTCCCGCTGAAAATTGAAGATGAAAATGTGATTCTGGTCGATTGCGAAGAATCCATCGATTCGACACCCAACAGCATTCAGTTCGATCACGCTTTTGCGGCGGAAACCGCCTGCAACTACCTGATTAGCCAAGGCCGCAGACAGATTGCGCTTATCCATCCCGATACCGCAGCGGCCGAGCAGGTGCTGCACGGCTACAAGCTGGCGCTGGAAAACAATTTCCTGCCGTTTAACCGCAACCTGGTCTTTATGGATGACACCAGTTCATCGGTGGCGTTGCAGGTGCTGCTCAATAACGCCACCACGCTGAATTTTAACGCGCTGCTGGTGGCTGACGAGCAGGAAGCGCAGCGCGTGATCCCGCAGCTACAGGCGTTCAATAAATCCGTGCCGGGCGACATTATGGTCTTCAGCCTTGCTGGTTCTTTGCATTTACCGGGGATCCCGACTATCCCGGCGATTGAATATTCAATGGATGCGATGGCGGCGCGCATTGTGGCGTGGCTGAATGAGAAAACGCAGAGCGTGCTGGGCTCGTACCGCGTGCGCGGCGATTTAATTATTCCTGAAGTCGGTAAGCGCTAATCAATAAAAAGCCTCCATGCGGAGGCTTTTTTAGTGGCATCTCAGACGTTACGCAAGGCTATATTCTTTAACCAGCGTGTGAATATCCAGTTCATCCGAATAATCCACACCCGCCATGCCAAAGCCGTTCAGTTCGTGAAACTCCTGCAAATAACCGGCAAAATCGCCGATGATCTTAAAGTTATCCGCAGTCACCTGTTTTCTGAGTAATTCCACCGCGTTTTGCACATCCGGGCGAAGTTCATAATCATCCATGCGAATCAACCGTTGGGCATCGGTAGACACGTTGCCAAGGGGGGGATAAAGATGATCCAGCATCAGCCGGTGCATTTGCTCAATACAGGTTTCATGTAACCGTTTTTGTTTCATGACCTTATACAGCAGGGTGATATACAGCGGAAATACCGGAATAAACGCACTGGCCTTGGTGACCAGCGCTTTACAAATAACCGCATAAGCATGGCCGCTGATACGTTGCAACTGCGCATTAATTTCATCGGCGGTGTTATGTAAATGCGCTTTTGCAGCACCCAAAGAGCCATCTTTATAAAGCGGCCAGGTTGATTCCGGGCCAATATACGAATAGGCAACCGTTTTAAATCCTTCGGCTAATACATCAGCTTGTTCCAGCATGGTGATCCAGCGCTGCCAGTCTTCGCCACCCATCACTTTAATTGTATCGGCAAGCTGCTGTTCGGTAACCGGCTCCAGCGTCTGTTCTACCATGCGCTGACTTTCCAGTTCAAAACCAGGGCCGGAGAAAGCCTGGCCGCGAACGCCCAGCGTTGAGTGATAACGCGTACCGTCAGGATGAAGACGTATGCCAGACGCAACGGAGTACACCACCAGATCAATTTTCCCGCCAAATTCTTGCTGGATAAAATCAATCACGTTTTGCCGTGTGGTATCGGAAAAAGCATCGGCAATAAAGTCTTTCGCGATCAGCCCTTTCTCACTCGCCCGTCGCTGAAACAGAACGTTGTTATACCAGCCCGCGCTGCCTGCGCCTTTTTCACCGGGGCCTTTTTCAAACGAGACGCCAATGGTGTCGGCTCCACCGCCAAAAGCCAGCGCAATACGTGAAGCCAGCCCATAACCGGAGGATGCGCCAATCACCAGAACCTTTTTAGGCCCGTAGATCTCGCCGTGTGATTCGACATAGGCAATCTGTTTATCAATGGCTTTTTGCAGCCCTTCCGGGTGGCAGTTTTTAGCCACATTGCCCTGAATAATCGGTTTCATAATGTATTATCTCCGGTCAGTGTTTTACGGCGGGAGATAACACAAGTGCTTCTCCTTTAATAACAACATCACCATGCTGGTTTGTGCAGGTGGTTTTCAGATTGACCCGTTTTTTCTCCGTATCAATAGCAATAATTTCTACGGTTGCTGTCACCGTATCGCCAATAAAAGTGGGTTTGGTAAATTTAAGATCTTGCGCCAAATAAATAGAGCCTTTACCGGGGAGTTTATTTGCAATAACCGCAGAGATTAAACCGCTTACCAAAATTCCGTGAACAACACGCTGGCCAAATATACTTTTCTTACCCGCATCATCATCAAGGTGGACGGGGTTCATGTCACCTGATGCCTCTGCAAAATTTATCACATCTTCTTCAGTGATTTTTTTTGTGAATTGCGCTGTTTGTCCTGTTTGTAAACATTCGGTTCTTTCTGTCATTTTTTAAAAACCTCCATTTAAATATATCATGTAAACATCCTTTGTGAGCAGCGATAAGAATTATCGAATTTAAATACTATCAATCTTGAAATCGCCGTATTTATATAAAATTCACAGTGAACATTGAATAAATTGTATGGATCAGCTTTTACTCAAACATTGACATTAATCAAAGTACCCTTTCACCTAATTGGGATAAAAATTCTCGTAGTTTAATTAAGCGAAAGGCTAAAATAATGAAGGATACTGATATTGTTATACTTGGTGCAGCAAGGACAGCTATTGGCTCGCTTAATGGTTCCCTTGCCAATATATCCTCACCTAAACTGGGATCTATCGTGATTAAATCACTTCTTGAAAAATCTCATATTTCAGTAAACGAGGTGGATGAGGTTATCATTGGTCAGGTTTTAACGGCGGGGTGCGGGCAAAATCCAGCGCGACAAACATTAATTCACTCTGGTATTTCACAGGATGTTCCCGCGCTGACAATTAATAAAGTTTGTGGCTCAGGAATGAAAGCATTACAGCTTGCATATCAATCATTAAAGTGCGGTGAAGCTGAGTTGATTATTGCGGGCGGGCAAGAAAATATGAGTCAGTCGCCGCATATTCTTCCTCACTCCCGTAATGGAATGAAAATGGGCAATTGGGAAATGCAGGACAGCATGGTTAATGATGGATTATGGGATGCATTCCATGATTATCACATGGGGATGACTGCGGAAAATATCGCGGCGAAATATGGCATTACGCGTGAAGAGCAGGATGAATTTGCGCTTGCCTCGCAGCGTAAAGCCGCTGCTGCTCTTGAGGCTTCCCGTTTTGTCAGCGAGATTGCGCCGGTTGTTATTATCAAACCCGGTAAAGAGACCATCGTAGTTGAAAAAGATGAATTTCCGCGTCCGCAAACCACACGTGAAGGGCTGGCAAAATTACGCCCGGCTTTCAAGAAAGAGGGAACCGTAACCGCCGGTAACGCTTCCGGGGTAAATGATGGCGCGGCCATGGTTATTTTGGCTACTGCGAAAAAAGCCAGAGAACTGGGTATTACGCCGCTTGGCCGGGTCGTTGAATTTGCGACCTCTGGCGTCGCACCGGAATTAATGGGAACCGGGCCGATTGAAGCTTCCCGAAATGTACTTAAAAAATCAAACTGGCAGGTCAGCAACCTTGATCTCATTGAAGCCAATGAAGCGTTTGCGGCGCAGGCTATCGCGGTTAACCGCGAAATGGGCTGGGATCTGACAAAAGTGAATGTCAATGGCGGTGCCATTGCTCTCGGTCACCCTATTGGCGCGTCTGGCGCCCGTATTTTTGTGTCGTTAATTCATGAAATGCAACGCCGGAAAAGTAAAAAAGGTCTGGCGACATTATGCATTGGCGGCGGCATGGGTATTGCTGTCACGGTTGAGATGGATTAACGCTGCGATCCGGAATTTTATTTGATACAGGAAACAGGTCATGGAAGAAAAAGTTGCACTGGTAACGGGCGGAATTCGGGGCATTGGTGAAAAAATTAGCCTGCGGTTTCTTAAAGAAGGCTACCAGGTCGTTGCGTTTGATAATGATGCCAGTCGGCTGAACGACTGGGCGGAAACGCAAAAAGCGGCAGGCTTTGAAAAAATCGATACGGTTGTCTGTGATGTCAGTGATTATGAACAATGCCAGGCTGCCGTTGCCTCGGTATTGAATAAATACGGTCACATTGATGTGCTGGTTAATAATGCAGGTATCACCCGGGATGCAACATTTAAGAAAATGGATAAATCCCAGTGGGATGCGGTGATTGAGGTTAACCTGAATAGCATGTTTAATATGACCAAGCCGGTGATTGATAATATGTTAACCAACCAACGCGGTCGCATAATTAACATGTCATCCATTAACGGTCAGAAAGGGCAGTTTGGCCAGGCGAATTACTCTGCGACTAAAGCAGGTGTTCACGGTTTTACCAAAGCGCTGGCTCAGGAAGTCGCGCGTAAAAACATTACCGTAAACACCATTTCTCCAGGATATATCAACACGGAAATGATGCAGGCGATTCCGGATGATGTGCTGGACAGTATTAAAGCGCAAATTCCGGTTGGTCGTCTTGGTGAAGCCGATGAAATCGCAGAGCTTGTGTTATATCTCTGTGGTGATAAATCGGGTTATATCACCGGCTCTAATATTGCCATTAATGGTGGCCAGCATATGTGTTAACAGGCAAGTGATTGCCGCATTTCAGCAGGTATGATGGCTCATACCTGCTGAGCTTTTAGTGAGTATTCAGGATATTCCATTATGCTAAAGCAGCTAGATTCATTTTTAGAGTTAGCCAAGAGAAAAAGTCAGAAAACCATTGCAGTAGCTGCTGCGGAGGATGCTTTTGCACTCGATGCGATCAGGATGATCGTTGTGCAGGGGTTAGGTCGCGCTATTTTAGTTGGTTGCCGTGAAAAAATCGTCACCATTGCCGGGCGTCTGGATTTTGATATTAGAGAAGTTGAAATTATTGATCTTCCCGACAAAACGCAAGCGTGTAATAAAGCCGTGGAGCTGGTGAAGTCAGGAAAGGCCGATATTTTAATGAAGGGCCTGGTTGACAGCCCTGTTTATCTGCGGGCCATCCTCAATAAGACCTTCGGGATTGCTGAATCCAGTCTGGTCACGCAACTGGCTTTTATTCAGAGCCCTTTTTATAGAAAATTATTCGCTATTACTGATGCCGGAATTAATATTTCCCCGACAAAACAGGATAAAAAAATCATGGTTACGCAGGCGGTGGATTTACTCCATCGGCTGGACATCAGTAATCCGAAAGTTGCCCTCATCGCCGCCGTGGAACATGCCACGCCAGCAATCCAGGCAACGATAGATGCGGCGGAATTAAGCGAAGAACGTTTCGATAGTTGCATCGTTGAAGGGCCGCTTTCTGTCGATCTGGCATTTAGCCACGATTCCTGCCGGCATAAAGGGCTGGATACGCGGGTCGGCGGCGATGTTGATTTAATCGTGCTGCCCGATGTTAACAGCGCGAATGTCTTCTATAAAACCGTGATGCAGCTCGGCAGCGCTTCAAGCGCCAGTGTTCTGACAGGCACTTCCGCTCCCGTGGTATTTACTTCGCGCTCGGACACGGCCACCACGAAGTATTTTTCTATTGCTTGTGCGATAGCTCAGTGTAAGGACTAGTTATGTATATTCTGGTCATTAATCCTGGATCAACCTCAACCAAGCTGGCGATTTATAACGACAGGACGCAACTGATTTGCCGGACATATAGCCATAATGAAGCTGAGTTAGGTCCGTATTCAAATATCCTGGAACAAAAACAATTCCGCAAAGAAATCATTCTTGGCATGTTGCATGAGCATGGTTTCAGAACCAAAGATATGGATCTGTTTGTCGGGCGCGGCGGGCTGGTCCGCTATCTTGAAAGTGGTGTTTACCGTATTAACGACGCCTATTTACATGATGCAAGCGTGGGTCTTAACGGTGAACATGCTTCAAATCTCGGCGCAATTCTGGCCTGGGAACTGGCAAAAGACGCTGATAAAGAGAATATGGCTTATACCGTCGATCCGGTGGTGGTCGATGAGTGTGATCCCATCGCTAAAATCTCCGGCATGCCGGAAATATCACGGGTAGGCGCTTTTCATGCCCTTAACCAGAAAGCGGTTGCCCATCGTTACGCCATTCAGGTGGAAAAACCCTATGCCAGCCTGAATTTAATCGTTGCGCACCTCGGCGGTGGTATCAGCGTTGGCGCTCACCGCGATGGCCGGATTGTTGATGTGAATTCCGCATTAGGTGGCGATGGACCGTTCTCGCCGGAACGCGTGGGTCGCCTCCCTTGCCTGGCTTTATTAAGCTTATGTTTTTCTGGCGAATATACCTATGATTCGCTGAAGAAAAAGCTCATTGGCGAAGGCGGTGTGTTTGGCTATTTAGGCACGAAAGACATTCGCGATGTTGAGCAGCTCATTAGCGATGGAAATCAAAAAGCGTTAGAGGTGCTTGAGGCGATGGCTTACCAGGTCGCAAAAGAGATCGCCGCATGCGCGGCTGTTCTCGCGGGCCGCGTCGATGCCATTATCCTCACCGGAGGCGTTGCCTGGAGCGGCAGAGTGATTAATGACATTCGTAAACGCATCAGCTTTATTACCCCTGAAATTATCGTTTACCCCGGCGAGGATGAATTGTTTGCTCTGGTTGACGGAGCACTGTCGGCAATAGAAGGCCGAAGAGAATTACTGGAATATTAATGGAGAATATTATGTTAGATAAAAGCAATACAACGCTGACTCCTGACAGAACAACACTGGTCGAGTCAAATGGCTGTGTTTATCTTTCTCTCGCATTCAATGATAAGAGAGGTAATGTTTTAATTAAACTTGGAATGTTTGAAGTGAATTATCTTGCTGATGAGTTTGATGACTTAAATCAGCGGATCCTTATCAGCTCTGAATATAATTAGCCAACAAGCACATCACAAAGTTCTGTACGATGGACGTTATTCCTCAGTAACGTAACTCACCAGACATGCAGCCACAGGCAAACAGGAAGCGCTTCTTTCTGTTTGCCTGTTTTCTTTTTCAGGCGCGTATTTTCACTGTGATAAAACGGCCTGAGTCGTGGAAATCATGCGCGAAATAAAGCCGCGAGTTCTTCAACCCGTCGGCACGATGCGGTTTGTATGCCGCTTAGCAAATTTATGCCATTGGTTTGCCATAAATTTGCTAATGACGATTTGCTATAAGCCAGATTTTTTCGTTGTTAGACAGGGTGCGGTGCGGCTTTTATCGTTCGTCATGATTTGTAAATTCCACGCAATCATTTGATGAGGGAGCAATTTTGTCCAGCTTACTGAATAGCTTAAAAACAAAACCCACGCGCTTTACTCTGGCGCTGAAAATCGCGTTACTCAGCAGCCTGGTGGCTTTCTCTTCAGCCTCTTTCGCCGATGAACCCTTAAAAGAGGGCATTACGCCAGCCACTGATGCCAGCCAAATTCCGGCGGCGGCTAAGCTGCGTAAAGACACAGTGGTGGCAGGCATCTCTGAACCGCAGGGCATTTTTAACCCCTATTTCTTTGTTAACGGCTGGGACGAAAACGTCACCAACGTGATT
Source organism: Kosakonia sp. MUSA4 (assembly GCF_013085925.1). Lineage (NCBI taxonomy): Bacteria > Pseudomonadati > Pseudomonadota > Gammaproteobacteria > Enterobacterales > Enterobacteriaceae > Kosakonia > Kosakonia sp. MUSA4. The sequence continues at coordinate 5,373,322 of NZ_CP025697.1, read as the reverse complement.
TTCTCACGCCTGATCGACTGGGACAGCCACGGCAATCTGGTGCCAGGCCTGGCGGAAAGCTGGAGCGTCAGCCCGGACAACAAGGTCTATACCATTAAGCTGCGTCCGAACCTGACTTTCAGCGACGGCTCGCCGCTGACCGCCGAAGACGTGGCGTTTACCCTGACCGTGCTGTACGACCCGAAATATGATGGCGATACCGACATCACTCTCGCCAATATTGCGGGCGGCGCGGAGTATAAAGCCGGGAAAGCCGATAGCGTCAGCGGCCTGAAAGTGATCGACCCGCTAACCTTACAGGTCACCACCACGCAGCCGGGCGCGACAACGCTGGCGAAAATCGGCGGCCCGGTGCTGTCGAAAGCGTATTACGGTAAAGAGTATCAGCGCGGCAACCTCGATTATCTGCGCACGCTGCACGGCAAGCCGCTGGGCAACGGGCCGTATGTCTATGAAAAATATATTCCGGGCCAGGAAATTCGTTTCCACGCCAACACCCATTTCTACCGTGGCACACCGCCGACGCCGCGCTTTATCTACCGCGTGACCAACCCGTCCACCAACTTCCAGTTGTTCCAGACCGGCGAAACCGATTACGACGCGTTCACCTCGCGCCCGGATGATATCGAACAACTGAAAATGCTGGGCTTCGCCAATATCAACCTGTACGGCTCCAGCGACTACAGCAAAGTGGAATTTAACGTGCGTCGCCCGGCGTTGCAGGACGTGAAAGTGCGCCAGGCGCTGATTTACGGCCTCGACCGCCAGAAACTGATTGATGTGGTTTATCAGGGCTACGGCAAAGTGGCGATTGAGCCTATCGCCCCGATTTCATGGGCGTATAACACCGACGGCGTGAACCCGTACAAATTCGATCCGGCACAGGCGAAGAAACTGCTCGATGAAGCGGGCTGGAAACCGGGGCCGGACGGCATCCGCGTGAAAGACGGCAAACGCCTGGAGCTGACGCTGCTGGTAAGCAAGAAAGTGCTGAACGATGCGCTGATCCCCATCGCCAAAGAGAACTGGCAGCAGATTGGCGTGCTGCTGAAACCGCAGGTGGTGGATTTCAACGCCCTGATGGCGCAGCGAAAAGCGGGCAATTATGACCTGGCCTCTTTCAGCACCAGCACACTCAACGATCCGCATGATGGCGTGTGGGATTACTACAGCACGGAAGCGAAAGAGTCCGGCTATAACAATCCGCAGGTCGATAAGCTGATCAACGAAGGCAATGCGGTGCTGGACGTGGAAAAACGCAAACCGATTTATCACCAGCTGTATAAAGTGCTGGCGAACGATCCGCCGGCGATTCTGCTGGGTAACCGCGAGATTTTGTCGGCCAGTAGCGCCCGCGTCACCGGCTTTAAGCCGGATATCTACAACGGACTGACCGGTAGCCTGCCGGATGTGAAAATCGTCAAGTAACACTAACAACTGCCGGGGCTCCCCGGCAGTTGTCATGAGAAAGCTATGCGAAATTTTATCCTCAGGCGACTGCTGCAAACCCTGCCCATGCTGCTGCTCGCATCACTGATTATTTTTATGCTGTTCGCGAAAACGCCGGGCGACTTTATCGACGGTAACATTACCCTTACCGCCGCCCGCGCCGCCGAACTGAAAGCCATTTATGGCCTCGATCAACCGCTCTTCACCCGCTATCTGCACTGGCTCGGCCAGTTGCTGCGCGGCGATTTGGGGTTCTCGCTGCAATACCAAATCCCGGTGAGTCAGCTACTTAACCAGTACATCTGGAATTCGTTCCTGCTGGCAAGCGTTGCGCTGGTGTTTTACTGGGGTATCGGGCTGGCGGTGGGCATTGCCTCGGCGCTGAAACCCAATTCGCTGTTCGATCATCTGGTGAGCGTGGCGGTGTTCGCCGCCATGTCTTTCCCGACCTTTTTCCTCTGCCTGTTGCTGATTAAGTGGTTCGCGGTCGATCTGCACTGGTTGCCGGTGGGCGGCATGACCAACACCGGCAGCGACGATAGCGGCTGGGCGTGGGTGATGCAGGTTGCGGCGCATCTGGTGTTGCCGGTCATGGCGCTGGTGATGTTGCAGGCGGGCAGCCTGACGCGCTACTTCCGCGCCAGCATGCTGGACGTGGTGAAGATGGATTTTATCCGCACCGCGCGCGCCAAAGGGCTGCGCGAACGCACGGTGATCCTCAAACATGCGATGCGCAATGCGCTGCTGCCGATCATCACCCTGCTCGGTTTTGAGCTGCCGGGGCTGTTTTCCGGCGCGATCATCACTGAAAAGGTGTTTAACTGGCCGGGCGCGGGGCATATCCATATTGATTCGCTGGCCGCCCGCGATTACCCGGTGCTGATGGGGTTCACCCTGTTTCTGGCGGTATTAACCATTGTTGGCAACCTGATTGCCGATGTGCTGTACGCGTGGGCCGACCCGCGCATTCGCGTGAGGTCGTGATGTTCGGTTCCCTTTTCTCAACGAATCGCCGCCTGCGCAAGGCGGAAATTCCGGCGCTGGCACAGGCCACGCCCTCTCCGTGGCACCAGGCGTGGAAAGCGCTGCGCCATAATCATCTGGCGATGCTGTGCCTGGTTCTGCTGGTGGTCATGACCATCTGGTGCGTGCTGGGGCCGGTGTGGTCGCCGTGGAAAGATGATGCCACCGACGCGCTGATGATCAACAAACCGCCTGGCGCAGAGCACTGGCTGGGCACCGATTTTCTTGGCCGCGATATTTATACCCGCTTGCTGCTTGCCGGGCGTATCTCGCTGATTATTGGTCTTCTGACCATGCTGCTGTCGGTGGCGCTGGGCTACCTGCTGGGCGCGGTCTCCGGTTATGCCGGTGGCTGGACGGACAAACTGATTATGCGCCTCGCGGATCTGGTGATGACGATCCCCAGCCTGCCGCTGCTGATTGTCGCCGGGGCGATGTTGTCAGAGCTCGATTTCTCGTCCGATTCGCGCATCTACATGGTGGTGGTAATGCTCAGCCTGCTGGAGTGGCCGAAGCTGGCGCGGCTGGTGCGCGGGCAAATCCTCTCGCTGCGCGAACGCGATTTTATGCTGGCGACGCAGGTTCTGGGCCTCTCTTCGCGCCGCCGCCTGTTCGGCCATCTGTTGCCAAACACCATTCCCATTCTGGTGGTGATGGCGACGATGGCGGTGGCTAACGCCATTCTGATGGAATCCGCGCTCAGCTATCTCGGCCTTGGCGTCGTACCGCCAACGCCCTCATGGGGCAATATGATGGACGCGGCCAACAGCCTGATCGATTTTCAGCGTCGCCCGTGGTTGTGGATGCCGCCGGGTATCGCCATTTTTCTGACCGTTATCGCCATTAACGTGCTGGGCGATGGCCTGCGCGATGCGCTGGATCCGAAGATGAAACGGAGCCTGAAATGAGCGAGCCGCTAATTACCTTTAACAACTTATCCATCTCCTTCGCCAGCGAGCAGGGGCGCGTGCGCGCTGTACAGGATGTCTCATTTGCCATTCGGGCCGGGCAAACCATTGGCGTGGTGGGTGAATCCGGCTGCGGCAAAAGCGTGACCGCCATGTCGCTGATGGGGCTGTTACCGCCGCAGGCTGCGCGTATCGACGGCGGAGAAATCCGCTTTCAGGGCACCGATCTGCTGCGCCTGAAGCCGTCGAAAATGGCCGATCTGCGCGGTAACCAGTTAGCGATGATTTTTCAGGAGCCGATGACGGCGCTCAACCCGGTGCTGACCATCGGCGAGCAGCTCTGTGAACCGCTGATTCGCCATCGCGGTGAAACGCCGAAAGCGGCCTGGGCGCACGCCACGCAACTGATCGCCGATGTCGGGCTGGCGCGGGCGGAGAGCCTGATGAGCAGCTATCCGCACCAGCTTTCCGGCGGCATGTTGCAGCGCATCATGATTGCCATGGCGCTGAGCTGCCAGCCAAAACTGCTGATTGCCGACGAGCCAACCACGGCGCTGGATGTCACCGTGCAGGCGCAAATCCTGCGCTTACTGCGCGATCAGGCGCGGGCGCAGCAGATGGCGCTGATGCTGATCACCCATGATTTGGGGGTTATCGCGCAGATGGCGGAACACGTCGTGGTGATGTACGCCGGGCGCATCGTTGAGCAAGGCCCGACCGCCGACGTATTGCGCAACCCGCAGCACCCTTATACCAAAGGGCTGATCGCGTCGCGCCCTGTTCCGGGCGAGCGCCGACGCCGCCTCTATTCGATTCCCGGCCAGGTGCCGGATCTGGCCGAACTGCCGCCGTACTGCGCATTCTACGATCGCTGCGAACGCGCCACGCCGCAGTGCCGCGCGGGCATTCCGCCGCTGATCGGGCAAACGCGGCAAGCCGCATGTATTCACAGTGAGTTAGCGGAGCCGGTCGCATGAGCCAGCAATATGTCATTGAAGTGGACGGTCTGAAAAAGCACTTCCCGCTGCGCGACGGGCTATTTGGTCAGGAAACCGGACAGCTACGCGCCGTGGACGGCGTCAGTTTTAACATTCGACCCGGCACCATTTTTGGCCTGGTGGGTGAATCCGGCAGCGGTAAAACCACCGTCGGACGCACGTTGCTGGGGCTGTATGACAAAACGGCGGGCAGCGTGAAGTATCGCGGTCAGGAGTTGCAGGATCTGACGCCGAAACAGATGCGCGCGCTGCGCCCGAAAATCCAGCTGGTGTTTCAGGATCCTTACAGCTCGCTGAACCCGCGCATTCGCATTGGCGATGCGATTGGCGAAGCGATGCTGGAACACAAGCTGTGCAGTAAAGCGGAGCTGCGCGACAAGGTGCTGGAGGTGATGAAAATCTGTGGCCTGGCGCCGCAGCATTACAATCGCTTTCCCCATGAGTTCTCCGGCGGCCAGCGCCAGCGTATCGGCATTGCCCGCGCGCTGATCCTCAACCCGGATTTTATTATCGCCGACGAACCTATCTCGGCGCTGGATGTCTCCATTCAGGCGCAAATCATTAATCTGTTTTCCGATCTGCGCGATGACCACGGCGTCACCTTCCTGTTTATCTCTCACGATCTCGGTGTCGTGGAACATTTGTGTGATGACGTGGCGGTGATGTACCTGGGGAAACTGGTGGAAACCGCCAGCCGCGATGCGCTGTTCAGCCAGCCGCTGCACCCTTACACCCAGGCGCTGCTGGCGGCGGTGCCGACGCTCGACCCGGAAAGCGAGCCCGTGGCAGTGGTGCAGGGGGAAATCCCCGATCCATCGCGCCCGCCCTCCGGCTGCCGCTTCTCTTCCCGCTGCCCGCTGGCAACGGAACGCTGCCGCACTGAAATCCCGGAACTGCGCGAATTGCGGCCCGGCCATCAGGTGGCGTGCCACTGGGTGGAGTCGGCGCAATAAAAAAGGGAGGCCTCAGCCTCCCGGGTTGATCAATTCACTTTCGGGAAATCCACCACCGTATCATTGACGCGGTTAATCATATTGGTGAACAGAATCGCGCTGACGGCGCTGATGGTTTCCACCACCTGGCGATCGTCGAAACCGGCATTGCGAAAGGCGGCAACGGTGTCGTCAGCCAGTGTGCCGCGCGTGGTGACCAGCGTTTGCACGAATTTCACCAGCGCATCAATGCGCGCATCCTGCGGGTATTCCCCGCGACGCAACTGCCGGATCTGCTCTTCGCTGTAGCCCGCACCTTTTGCTACCAGCGTGTGGGCGGCCAGGCAGTAATCACAGCCGCTTGCTTCGCTGACGGCAAGGTTAATGGCTTCACGCTCTTTGGCGTTCAGGCTGCTTTTCGTCAGCATGGCGTTATGTTGCAGCGCCTGGCCCAGCGCCTCCGGCGAATGGCTGCCGATGGTCAGATAAGCATTTGGCACTTTGCCCATTGCGCGTTTGATGGCAGCAAATAATTCTGCGGCTTTACCAGTGGCTTCTTCAGTCTGAATGTGGGTTAAACGGCTCATGATTCGCTCCTGTTCAGTGTTAAATGAGGGCCGCAGTGGCGGCGTTGGGCTTATGTTAGGCTGCGCGGACGGTGTAGAATGCGCCAAATCGTCTCTGTTTTTTGTCTTATCGTCTCAGGAGAAAGATGGATACTCTTAGCCAGATGCTGACTCTGCTTGCGCCAGTCTGCGCGGTGAATCTTCACTGCCGTTTCGCCGGGCGCTGGCAGGCCGATCACGTTCAGCTCGCGCCCGGCGCGGTGCCCTGGCATGTGATCCTGAAAGGGGAAGCGCGGCTGAATGTGGCGGGGAAAATCTATGATGTGCGCGCCGGGGACGTGCTGCTGCTGCCGCACGGTTCTCCGCATCTGTTGCAGGGGCTGATTGAGTGGGGACACCTTGCGCCAGTGGCCAGCCAGCACAACGGCACGCTGACGGAGGTTGTCGCGAAAGGCGAAGGCAGCGCGGTGGAAGTGTTATGCGGCGAGTTCCATTTTGGCCCGCACAGCGGCTGGCTGTTTGCCCATGAAGTCGATGTTATCCATTTGCATACTGACGGGCAGCAGGATTTCCCGGAGCTGCAAACCCTGCTGGCGATGCTGGTGCGTGAAAGCCTGAGCAACCAGCCCGGCGGCGCGAAGATGGTACAAAGCCTGGCGATGTCGTTTTTAACGATGCTGCTGCGTATTTTACTGGCAGCGCAGGAGCCGCCAGCCGGGCTGTTGCGGTTGATGAGCGATCCGCGCCTCGCGCCTGCGGTACTGGCGGTGCTGGCCGATCCGGCGCAGCCGTGGACACTGGAGACGCTGGCACAGCGCTGCTTTCTCTCCCGCGCAACCTTCGCCCGCCATTTTTCCCGCTGTTATCACCTGACGCCACAAAGCTGGCTGACGCAAATCCGCCTCGCGCAGGCCGCGCGTTTGCTGCACCAGCAGCGTGGTCTGACGGTCGATGCCATTGCAGAACGTTGCGGGTTTCTCTCACTCTCTTCGTTTTCCCGCGCGTTTAAGCAACGTTACCAGCAAACCCCTGCGCAATACCGGCGAACATAGCCTGGTTTGTGGTCACATATTCATGGCAGAAATGTGTGATAGCGCCCGGAGAAACATTATTATAAGCGCATAAAAAATCAGGCCTAACGCGAGGAGTGCCGGTGGAATTACATCAGCTCAGGTGTTTTATCGCCGTGGCGGACGAACTGCACTTCGGGCACGCCGCGCAAAAGCTGGATATGCTGCCCTCTGCCCTTGGCCGCTACATTAAATTGCTCGAAGAGGATCTCGGTACGCGTCTGTTGACGCGTTCGACGCGCAATGTCGCGCTGACACCACATGGTGCGCTGTTTCTGCCGGAAGCGCGCGAGCTGGTGGAGCGGGCTGATGACGTACAAAAATGCTTTCAGAAGCTGGCGCGACAGAATGCCGGCAGGCTGCGCATTGGCGCTATTGATAGCGCGGCGGTCAGCCTGATCCCCCATGTACTGCACCACTTTCGTGAACAGTGGCCGGGCGTGGAGATCAGCTTTCTGGAAGATAAATCCTCGCGCCTGTTGCCGAAGCTGAAAACCGGCAGGCTGGATCTGATTTTTATCCGTCCGCAAAACTTTATGGACAGCTCTTTGGTCAGCCAGTTTCTGTTTTACGAAGATGTGGTGATGGCGATTTCTGACAAGCATCCGCTGGCGAGCCGTAGTGAGATCAACGTCGCCGATCTGCGTGATATTCCGCTGATTGTGCCGGAAAAACGCGTGCGTCCGCACAGCTATGATTTGACGTTGAGCCTGTTCGACAATGCCGGGTTTAAACCGCAGTTAATCCAGATTGCTGATGAAAAGCAGACCATTATTAATATGGTGGCGGCGGAGCTTGGCGCGGCGGTGATGCCGCGCTGGGTGATGCGCATGGCGGCGCTGAATATCAAATTTATCCCGATAGGCCAGGGCTACGAAAATATCCGCAGCAAGCTGCCGATGTCGGCGGTGTGGGTGAAGGGCGCGCGGGACGAAGCGCGGGATAATATGATGAAAATCGTCATGGATGAACTGCCGGTGATTTCCGGTTTGTATTAAAAGCCGGTAGCGACGCGTAGTTGTAGGCCCGGTAAGCGTAGCGCCACCGGGCATGATCTGCCGGGGCTAAATGATTTCTTATACCACTGCATCCGGCAATTTCGCCGGGTGGCGCTACGCTTACCCGGCCTACACGCTATGCCTTACGCCACCGCATTTGACAGCGCGGTGACGCGGTTTACCAGGCGACCAATCTTGCCGATCTCCACTTCGATCACATCGCCTTCCTGCATAAACAGCGGCGGCGTGCGCTTTTTCCCCACGCCGCCCGGCGAACCGGTAATGATCACATCCCCCGCCTGTAACGGGCTGAAGCGGGAGATATACTCCACCAGCATAGCGACAGAGTTGATCATGTTGCGGGTGGTGTCGTTCTGCACGCGGTTGCCGTTCAGCCAGGTGCTGATGGCTAAATCCTGCGGATCGCGGATCTCATCGCCGGTCACCATCCACGGCCCAAACGCGCCGGTTTTACGCCAGTTTTTACCGGATGTGAACCAGGTGTACTGCATATCACGCACCGAACCATCCATAAAACAGCTATAACCGGCGATGTGCTCTAACGCCTTGTCACGGCGGACATTGTCCGTCGGTTTGCCGATCACTACTGCCAGTTCGCCTTCGTAGTCAAACTCATTGCTGCTGTCGGGTTTGCACACCACGTCGCCGTGGGCCGCCAGAGAATCCGGAAAGCGAACAAACAGCGTTGGCGCATCGATTGTCTGTTCAAACTCGATGCGTTTCTCCATGTAATTCATGCCGACACAGAAAATTTTATTCGGATTTTCGATGACCGGCAGAAAATGAATTTCATCGACGTGAAAATCGGCCTGTGCCGGAATAATTGACGGCAGTTCTGCCAGCGCATTTCCGGCAATGGCGGATTTCAGATCCGGGAAATAAGCTGATAAGCGTTTTCCCAAATCAAAAACCTGCACGCCGTCGATGCAGCCCCATGTTTTTTCGCCGGATGTCGGATTAACAAAACTCAGTAACTTCATGATAATACCTGTGCCTGAAGGGCGAGTTATTTAATGAACTTAATCTGCTGATTAATTTCTTCAATAATCGGCAGCTTGCGCGCGTTATAGACCTTCTTATTCTCTTCGAATAAGTTATTGCCTTCGCAGTCAATGGAAATAATTAATGGGCCAAACTCTTTAACCTTATTCACCCATAACGTTTCCGGCATACCGAGATCGCGCCACTGGGCATCTTCGATTTTTTCCACGCAGGTGGCGGCCAGCACCGCGCAACCGCCAGGGAATACCGCGTGAACCGCTTTATGCGTACGGCAACCCTCTTCCGTGTTCGGCCCCATGCCGCCTTTACCGACAATCAGCTTCACGCCGGTCTGTTCAATAAACTCTTTCTCGAACTTCTCCATGCGCATGCTGGTGGTCGGCCCGATGGAGATCATTTCGAATTCGTTTTCACCTTTTTCCACCACGATCGGGCCCGCGTGGAAGATCGCAAGGCCGTTCAGATCGACCGGCAGTTCGCGTTTCAGCTCGATCAGGCGGCGGTGAGCAACGTCGCGGCAGGTGACCAGTGTTCCGGTGAGATACACCACCTCGCCCGGTTTCAGGGCGAGTAAATCTTCGTCTTTAATCGGCGTCGTCAGTACTTTTTTCATAATACAGCTCCCTGATGGGAAAGAATTTCGTAAGAAAGGTCGGCGTTAAAACGGATTGCGCCGCGACGGTGCGCCCAGCAGCCGGTTGAGACCGCCACGCCAATGGTCGATGGATGACGCGCAGAGGATTCAATATTGACGCCCATCACCGTGGCGTTACCGCCCAGTCCCTGCGGCCCCAGACCTACTTTATTCAGCCCCTCTTCCAGCAGCGTTTCCATTTTGGCGGCGTCCGGGTTCGGGTGTGAGGAGTCCACCGGGCGCAAAATCGCTTTCTTCGACAGGCGCGCCGCTGTTTCGACAGAGGTTGAAACGCCCACGCCAACCAGCAGCGGCGGGCAGGCGTTCACGCCGTAAGAGGTGATCACGTCAAAGACAAACTGGTTCACGCCTTCATAGCCCTGGCCTGGCATCAGCACTTTGGCCGCGCCCGGCAGCGAGCAACCACCACCCGCCATATAGACTTCGATGGTGCAACTGTCGTCGTCCGGAACGATATCCCAGTCCAGCCACGGCACGCGGGAGCCTGTATTGGTGCCGGTATTTTTCTCGATAAAGGTTTCCACCGCGTTATGGCGCAGCGGCGCTTTTTTTGTCGCTTCCAGCGTGGCGGTACGCAGGATGGATTCCAGCCCGCTTAAGTAAGGGAACTTCGCGCCGCAGGTGATGAAATACTGAATGACGCCGGTGTCCTGGCAGCACGGGCGATCCAGTTCATCGGCCCGTTTCTGGTTCTCAAACATCGAGTCATAAATCGCTTTCGCCAGCGGCGCGTCTTCTGCGTCACGTAGCTCTTCGAGTTTTTTCATTACGTCTGTTGGCAGACGTTTTCCGACATACCCGGTAAAGCGGGTCATCACGTCCGTTAAGGACGAAATTGCTTCAGATGTACTCACAATGTGCTCCATTTTTTATCTCAGGCTAATGAGCTTTTCATCGCCTTGCGTTTACGGCTGATTTCGATAGAGAGGGTTAACACGGCGGACACCACCAGCATGCCTGCCACGCAGTAGAGGGCGAGCGAGAAGTCGCCGGTGGTCTCTTTTAGCCAGCCGATGACCGCCGGGCCGGCAAAGCCGCCGAGGTTGCCAATTGAGTTGATCGCCGCAAGCCCCGCCGCGGCTGCCGGGCCATTGAGGAACAGCGAAGGGATGCTCCACAGCGGCGGTTTACAGGACGAGATGCCAACGTTCGCCATCACCAGCGCGAAGATCGCCAGCGGCAGGCTGTGAACCGAACCGGCCAGCACAAAACCCAGGCAGGCGAACAGGCAGGCGCTGACCACATGCCAGGTGCGCTCTTTGGTTTTGTCGGAGTGTCTTGCCCACAGGATCATCGCGACAATCGACAGCGCGGCCGGAATAGCGTTAATAAAGCCAATTTGCAGCGTGCTGAGACCGAAAGATTTTATAAACTGCGGCGACCAGATATTCAGCGAATAGAGGCCTGCCGAGGTGCCGAAATAGACCACTGCCAGCGTCAGAACGCGGATATCGGTCAGCCCTTTCCAGATACTGGTTTTTGCGCCGCTGGCTTTGCTTTGATTCTCTTCCGCCAGCGTCGTAATCAGCCACTGGGTCTCTTCTTTATTCAGCCAGCGGTTTTTCTCCGGGCGGTCATTCAGGTAGAAAAAGGTGAAAATACCCAGCAGGATCGCGGCCACGGCATCCAGCATAAACATCAGTTGCCAGCCCTTCAGGCCGAAAGCGCCGTGCAGGCTGAGGATGGTTCCGGCCAGTGGTGAACCGAGCATTGACGAGATCGGCGCGGCGGCCATAAAAAAGGCAATCACCTGTGCGCGGCGTTTAATCGGGAACCAGGTGCTTAAATAAAGAATAATTCCCGAAAAAAAACCGGCTTCGGCAACGCCTAATAAGAAACGCAGAATATAAAAACCGGTCGAAGTTTCAACAAACATCATGCAAGCGGCGATGATTCCCCAGCTCACCATAATGCGCGCCAGCCAAATACGCGGCCCGACTTTCTGCAAAATAACGTTCGACGGAATATCCGTTAAGAAATAACCAATAAAAAACATCCCCGCGCCAATACCAAATACCGTGGAGGAAAAACCTAAATCCTGGTTCATGGTGAGGGCGGCAAAGCCAATATTTATACGATCGAAGAAAGCAATAAAATAGGCAAACATCACGAAGGGGACGATTCGCCATGATATTTTCTTCAGGGTGATCTGTTCAGTTGTAGAGTTCATAACATTGTATTCCAGCAGTTAAAATAATAATGACAGGCAACGTTACGGATTAAAAAATTGCGACCTGCTGACGGAATAACTATGAGAGGAATAAAACGGGGGATCATCCGTGGGAGATTATATAAAAAATGCGAATAATCTAAGTCAGGGTATAAAACACGACCTGAATCCCGTGCGCGATCAATAAAACCTTACAAACCGTGTGATTTTTAACAAAAATAACGGCAGAATTTTACTTTTAAGAAACATGCCCGTGAGTGGGAGAAAAAGAGGTTATGTGATAAGGCTCAAAATACAGACAATAAAAAAGCCCGGCGAATGGACTGCACCTTACTCAGTTGGGTGTCCAACTTTTGCGGCGCAGTCCAGAACCGGGCTTGTCGGGATTAGATAAAGGTGAAGATTTCGTCGCGCGGCAGGCGGGATTTCGGCAGGGCGGCGTTGAAGTCTTTTTCGCTGCGTACGCCGAGCGAGACCAGCACCACGCTGGTCAGCCCTTTTTCACGCAGGCCCAGCGACAGATCCAGTGCGCGCTGGTCAAAACCTTCCATTGGCGTGGCGTCAATGCCGAGCATCGCCGCGCCCAGCAGCAGGCCGCCTAACGCCAGGTACACCTGTTTCTCCATCCACTGCGGCAGATCGCGCTGTTCATAGCGATGCATATCGACGTAGGAACGGCGGCTCTTATCCTGGCCCGCCTGCGCGCCTTCTGCGACAAAGCGGCCATCTTTCTGCTCCTGCGTGAGGACGTTTTGCAGGTGTTTGTCGTCAATATCACTGCGGATGCACAGCGCAATCACATGAGAAGCGTTCAGGACTTTCGGCTCGTTATAGGAAAAAGCGCCGGTGGTGGATTTAGCAATGGCTTCGCGCCCCTGCGCCGTAGCGGCAACGACAAAATGCCACGGCTGCGAGTTAACGGAAGAAGGGCTGTTTTGCAGCACGTTCAGCAGCGTTTCGATTTTATCCTGCGGCAGCGTCTGGCCGGGTTCGAACGCTTTTACGGTATGGCGGGCAACGACGGCATCATCAAGGGTCATTTTTTCTCTCCGGATGGAAATATAAACAAATCAGGGACGGTACTGTTGATTGCAGCGAGCATAAACGCAAAACATAACCAGATAAATCGGTGTAAAAAGGCAGCACTTTCACTCGTGGAGTGAAAATAACATTTCCCGCCACAGGGATTTCTGGCAAAACAGAAGGGTTTTTGCGCTACGGGAGCCACCATGATTCGCCTGGAAGATGTCACGCTGTTTGTTCGCTCGGCAATGCTGGGCAGTTTTTCCAATGCCGCGCGAGAAGCCGGATTACTGCCGGGCCAGGTCAGCGCCGCCGTCAACCGGCTGGAGCGCGATCTGGATAAGCGCCTGTTTGTGCGCTCGACGCGCAGCCTGCGTCTGACCGCTGAAGGCGAGAAATATCTGCCCTTCGCCCAGGAGATGCTGGAAGTGGTGCAGGCAGGCGCTGAGAGCCTGCACAGCGGCGATAACGAGATCCGCGGCGAGCTGCGCGTTGCCGTTCCTTCGGACATTGGCCGCAATGTCTTGCTGCCGCTGATCACCCGTTTTTGCCAGCAGTATCCGAAAATTTCGCTGCGCCTGTCGCTTTCCGATCAGATAAGCGATGTCTTTCGCGATCCGGTAGACATTGCCATTCGCTACGGCGTGCTGGATAACAGCAGCTATGTCGCGCTGCCGGTGGCCGAGGATAATCGACGGGTGCTGGCCGCTTCCCCTGATTATCTGGCGCAACACGGTCGCCCAAAAACGTTGGATGAAGTCGTAAATCACCACTGTCTGTTATTCACCATGAACAACCAGGTGTATGACAAATGGAGCTTTCCGGAAAACGGCATGCGGCGTCAGCTTATTGTTAAAAGCCGTATGCTGTGTGATGACGCGGATATTGCCCGCCGCTGGGCGCTGGACGGAATGGGCATCGTCTATAAATCCTGGATCGACATCAGCGCGGATGTGCTGGCAGGCCGGCTGGAAGTGCTGCTGCCGCAGCATGCTGGCGAAGCCGCGCCGCTGAATCTGGTGTGCCCGCACCGCAAACAGTTCAACCCGGCCATCCGCCACCTGCATAGCGTACTGCGCGAGAATCTGCGACCGATCACCGCGCTGTTGCAGACGCATCCGGTGTTTAAACCGCACGGATGACCAAAAAACGTACGGCTCAGCAGACCAGGATTAAAGTCTTTGCGTAAACAGATACGCTATTTCACGGAGGTAGGAGCAAATGGCTTTACGTTCACTGGGTACGACTGGTTTACAGATCCCCGCACTGGTTTTCGGCGGTAATGTTTTTGGCTGGACGGTAGATGAAAAGCAGAGCTTCAGCCTGCTGGACGCGCTTTTCGAACGCGGCTTTACCGCGATTGATACCGCCGATGTCTATTCGGCATGGGCGCCGGGCAACAAAGGCGGCGAATCAGAAACCATTATCGGCAAATGGCTGGCGGCGCATCCAGGCGCGCGCGACAAAGTGACGCTCTTTACCAAAGTGGGTGCCGATCTGCGCGAACCGGGTAAAAAAGGGCTTTCCGCCCGCTGGATAGCGCAGGCGGTTGAGGATTCACTGCGCCGTCTGCAAACCGACTATATCGATCTCTACTTCTCTCACTGGCCGGATAACGACACGCCGTATGAGGAAACCCTTGGCGCGTATGAGAAGCTGCTGAAAGCGGGGAAAATCCGCGCCGTCGGCGCGTCGAACCTCAATGCGGAGCAACTGGCGGAATCGCTAAAAGTGGCGGATGCGAAAGGGCTGCCGCGTTACCAGGTGCTGCAACCGGAATACAATCTTTACGATCGTTCCGGTTTTGAAGGCGCGTTGCAGAACTTAACAGTGCGGGAGAATATCGGCGTGGTGACTTACTACAGCCTCGCTTCCGGTTTCCTCTCCGGGAAGTACCGCAGCGAAAAGGATCTCAGCCAGAGCCAGCGTGGGCAGGGCATTGCCAAATACCTGAATCCACGCGGTTTCGCCATTGTTGATGCGCTGGAAACCATTGCCGCAAAACACAACGTAAAACCGGCCGAAGTCGCGCTCGCCTGGCTGATTAACCAGCCGGGCGTCACCGCGCCGATCGCCAGCGCCACCAACATTGCCCACGTTGAAAGCTTTGTCACTGCCGTAGCGTTAAACCTCTCTGCTGATGAATTGGCAACCCTGACCAAAGCGGGTGATTGATCCTCAGCGGCCCGGCGACGGAAAGCGTGCCGGGCCGGTTTTTGACCGTCACCTGGTTAACATATGAACGACGCTCATTTATGATGCCCTCCAGGACGCATTGCTAATAAGGATGGACGGGTGAGCGATTTATCGATTCAAGAGATTCATAATTTCTGCCTTGAGACGACCCAGAAAATTATTAACGGCTTCGGGTGGGATACGCTTTCTGTTGGGGTATTGAGTGAAGATGACAGGGCTCGCCTTGAAAAGAAGATTGACTCAAGTGTCCTCAACTGGACGTGGGCAATGCAGCACTACAGAGGCTTTGCCGATGATGGGATCCTGGACATTCATTTAAAAATTGCCGATTGGGTCGCTCCTGATTCGCTGCACGCCGTTATTATTTGCAAATATGATTTTCGACGTAACGAATTTGCTATTTGTATGCTCGAAAACTTTATTGCTCATGAAGACACGGTTTTAACAGGCAATGTGCTGGTAATCGCGCTTATTTACTCAACAACTTTTTGCGACATGGTGGGTATTGAAGAGGTTTACCTTCAGGATCCGATCGTTGCAGCTCAGCCACATTATAGAGCATATGGTTTTGCGCATGTTGCAAACGCTCATAACAGAATGTCAGCGGAAGTAATTGATATACTTGATACTATTCGACGGAAAATGAATGGAATCGTTGCTGACGAAGAGTAACGGGTACCGTTATGTGCCGAGCCGGTTGTTTGTTAAGTGAGCAGGGATAAGATAGTATTGCGTCATGGCTGAAAGCCGGACAGGAGGCGTTATGATCACGCAAAAGAAAAAAATCGATTCCGTAAAAGCGATGGCCGCAGCCAAACGCTCTGAAGATTTTTGGTCCGCCATTGATAGTAACAAGCTTGCGAAATTCGGTAAAAATAACAAAGAGATGGATATTGTAGGGCTGACAAAGAAGGCGAAATTCGCCAAAACCGCCTGATAAGTTTTACGTAG
Source organism: Kosakonia sp. MUSA4 (assembly GCF_013085925.1). Taxonomy (NCBI): domain Bacteria; kingdom Pseudomonadati; phylum Pseudomonadota; class Gammaproteobacteria; order Enterobacterales; family Enterobacteriaceae; genus Kosakonia; species Kosakonia sp. MUSA4. The sequence continues at coordinate 5,357,360 of NZ_CP025697.1, read as the reverse complement.
AGAGGTAAGGCCCCCACAGGGAGCCTTATTTTTTTACCCTCTCCGTTCCATGGTAATGCGAACAGGTTGCGCTAATGCGGCAAGAGTTAGCTTATCTCAAAGCTGATTCACCTGCGCCCGTCTACCCAGCGCCATACAGACCATCGGTAGCGGCAGCGTGACGATCAGCAGCAGCCACAGCAGGGTATAAACGGAATCAACGCCGTCATTTTGCAGGTTGGTGTAGAGCTTGACCGGAATACCCTGCGGAAAGTAAGCGAAGATCATCACAATGCCGAACTCGCCAACCGCCCGCACCCAGGCCAGCGCGACCGCCGAAGCCAGCCCTGGCATTGCCATTGGCAGCGCCAGATAGCGAAAGCGCTGCCAGCCGCCCGCGCCAAGCGTCTGCCCGGCTTCAAGGATCGTTTTCGGTACGGTACTAAAAGCGCTGCGCGCCACCACAATAAAATAGGGAAGCGCACCGTAAAGCTGCGCCAGCACAAAGGCGGCAGGATTATTGACCAGCGTCATGCCGACCTGCGACAGCCACTGACCAAACAGGCCGTACGGCCCCCATGCGGAAACCAGCAAAATGCCCATCGACAGCGGCGGTGTCAGCAGCGGAACCATCACCAGCAGCTCGGCGATCAGACGTTTGCGCCCGGTAGCCCGCGCCAGCCACCAGGCCACCGGCAGGCCGATCAGGATAATCAGGCACAGCGCCAGCAGCCCAAGGCCGAGCGACACGGCAATCGCATTGTTATCCCGCCAGGCAAGGCGGAAGTGGCCCCACGGCGTTTCATGCAGCAGAGTAACAAACGGAATGCACAACAGCAGTAATGCGGGAAGCGACAACCAGCCCGCCATACGCCCGGCCTGGTGCATCAGCGGTACAGCGCGTCGCCTTTCGGCGCGGCGTAACCATATTGATTAAGGATCTGCTGCCCCTGCGCGCTTTGCATAAATTCAACGAATTTCTTCGCCTGATCGGTGCCGTTTGGCGCGTTCTTTAGCACTGCCGCGTAGAACACCATCGGCTGCGTGTGCAGGGTTTGATCTTTGCCTGCGCTGTCTTTAATGGTGAAACTGACGGTGTCATACCACTGTTTCGCCAGCGCCGGGTTGCTGAGGTTGATCTCATCCGGTAGCGCAACATACGGCAGATGGGCGGAACGCACTTCGCTTTCGTAACCGGCTGCGGCATCAATCTGGCCGCTCTCGAGGCGCGCCAGCAGGCCGCCTTCCTGGTGAGTCTGTTCCGGGTTTTGCAGGTCGCCCAGCACTTTCTGCGCCATGCCCGGCTGGTGGTAATATTTTTCCGCCAGCAGTAGGGTAAAGACAATGTTCTGCCCTTTCGGATCGACATAAGGATCGGTGCGACCAAAGTGAATATCTTTCTGCGCCAGCAGCTTCAGCCAGCCGGCATCATGCTGTTTACTGGATTCGGCAAACTGCGCGGCATATTTGCCTTTCGGGCTGTACGCTATCACCATGCTGGTGCTGGCGACCGGGACGGCATCATCGATTAAGCCTGCATCTTTCAGGATCTGCATGGGGCCAGGGTTGATGGAGACAAACACGTCTGCCGTCAGTTTATGGCTCGCCAGCAAACGCGCCATACCGTAAGCGCCCTGTCCCTGGCCCTGCCAGGCGCCATTTTCCGCTTTCGCAAACACCGGCCCCAGCCCCTGATCCATCACTTTACCCATCGAACCGGCATAAGTGACGCGAATATCTTTTGCCAGAACGGGCGTAGCGCTAAACGCCGCCAGCGCCATTACCGCTGCATACTTGCCTGCCATTGTTTTCATCATGCTTCTCGTTATATACCAAAGTAAATAACGATTATCTTTTCCGCACGGGGAATGAACAACGTAAGCGGCAGATTCGTTGATGGTTTGTTGAAGTTAGCGAAGCGGCAGGCGGCAATTACCCTGCACTGGCATCTCCTCTCTGCGAGGACATTTATCTTTCCCTTAATAGAATCAGGGAATTGCATAGCACGCGGAAATTTCATTTTAGTTTTCCTGTTTTTTGCCGTTAATCCCTATGAACAAAAACAAGGTCTTACCTGAAACTTCGGGCCGTGGCGCGATGGTCAGGCTGTACTTTTAACGTCTTGTGAGACTTTATTCCGGAACCCGCAGCAATGAAGGAAAGTCACGACAGAAAACACGACCCGTTGATTGAGCGGCTGTGCGAAATTTTCGCTGCGCTCTATCAGGGCAAAACCATCGATAAGGCGTGGCTGTGCGATAAATTCGGCATAACGGAACGCACGGCTTACCGCGACCTTGCGCGGCTGGGACATATCCTCGATCAGGTTTCGCCAGGACGCTATAAACTCAGCGCCCACCTTCTTCCGACATTACACAGCGGTCATCTGGTGGAATTCGCCGACTTTACCGGCGTGGCGCATCTCTTCCCGCGCCAGGATGGACAATCGCTGCGTAACAGCATGAAACAGCGCAGCAATATTGCCTTTCACGCACCGAGCAGCCGGCAAAATCAGCAGCTTGAGCCGTTGCTTAACCAGTTAAATCAGGCCATTAGCCAGCGTACAGAAGTGGAATATTGCTACCGCGACAAAGCCCGGCGCGCGCAGCCTTACCGGCTGATTAACCAGTACGGCTTGTGGTACCTGGCGGCGATGGAAAAAGGGCAGTTAAAGGCGTTCGAAGTGGCGCGTATTGAGCGGCTAACCAGCACCGACCAGCGCTTTGAACTGCTCGCTGACGTGGTCGCCGAGCTGGAAAGTCATGCCGGTATTCGCTTTGGCTCGCGGGTGGAGACGGTACTGAGCGTATCGGCGCATGCCGCGGAATATGTCACCCGCCGGGCGCTGTTCCCCGCGCAACGCATTATTGAACACCACGACGACGGCAGCCTGACGCTCTCTACGGCGATCGGCGATCCGCATACGCTGTTTCGCTGGCTGCGCTATTGGCTGCCGGACATCGGCATTCTTTCTCCCGCCTCGCTGCGCGAGCAATTTGAACAGGATTTACATACCCGTTTTCACGCCGTATAGCGGCCGCGATATTGCTCGTCGGTAACCTGTTCGAGCCAGGTCACCGGGCTGCCATTTAACGACTCGGCGATGGCGATATGGGTCATGGCAGTATCCGCCGTCGCGCCGTGCCAGTGTTTAACATCCTCAGGGATCCAGACGATATCGCCCGGGTTCATCTCCTGAATGGCTTCGCCTTCGCACTGGATCCAGCCTTTGCCGTGGGTGACGATCAGCGTCTGGCCGAGCGGATGGGTATGCCATGCGGTGCGCGCGCCCGGCTCAAACGTTACGGTTGCGCCGCCTACGCGGGCAGGTTCTTCGGCCTTAAACGGCGCGTCGATCCGCACGCGGCCAGTGAAATATTCCTGCGGGCCTTGCGCGGAAGGAACGGAAGCATTGCGGGTGATCTTCATGGTCTTCTCCAGTGTGGGTCTTATCGTTAAGTTTACTCACCGGGCGGAAAATCGGTGGTGGCTGGCGTGATTGACGCTCCGCTCGTTTTCCGGGAACAGCGATCATAGCCCTGCCAATGACCTGCGACTATCGGGGGAAATCGGCATGAGCTTATGAGCTTGAATCATGAATGGCGGCGCAGCACTATCGCCGCGCTGGCGAGCGTGAAGAGTGCCATGATCCACGCCATTGTCCACGGCGTGCCGTCGCGAAACCACGCCAGCAGCAGTGAGGAAATGATGCCGCTGCCGTACTGCAAGGAACCCATTAATGCGGCGGCTGACCCGGCAATGGTTGGCACGGCATCAAGCGCCGCGGCGGTGGAGGTTGCGGCGATGATGCCGTTCATCGAGAAGAACAGGAACACGCAGATAACGACCGCAGCAATGCCGCCCAGTTGCAGTTTCACCACCAGCGCCAGTGCGACGGCTGCAACAGCCGCGCCCGCCACGGCGATTTTCAGCAGCCGTTCCAGCGGATGGCGCTGCACCAGCCGCCGGTTCACCATGCTCATCCCCATCAGCCCCACAATATTGATGGCGAACAGCCAGCCGTAATATTGCGGATCGATACCGTAATAGCGGATATAGACGAACGGCGACCCGGCAATAAACGCGTACGCGGAAACGTAGAAAAAGGTCAGGCACAGCGTAAAACGCATAAAGGCGCGATTGCGCAGCAGCGAGAAATAGTTGGTAAACGCGCCCGCCAGCGAGGTGTTGACCCGTTTTTCCGGCGGCAGGGTTTCCGGCAGCGCATAGAGGGAGAGAAACATCAGCCCGCCAATCACCGCCAGCAGCCAGAAAATGGCGTGCCAGCTGGTGATCTTAATGATTTGCCCGCCCGCCAGCGGCCCGATAATCGGGGCGATAGCCATAATGATGGTCAGCGTAGAGAGCATATGCGCAGCGCGGGTGCGGGCGAACAGATCGCGGATCATCGCTCGCGCCAGCATCGGCCCGGTACAGGCGCCAAAGGCCTGGAATACGCGCCAGAAGACAATTTGCTGAATGTCCGTCGACAGGGCGCAGCCAGCGGAACCGATAATAAACAGCAGCATACCGATAAACAGCGGCCGACGGCGGCCAATGGCGTCGCTGATCGGCCCCCATACCAGTTGCGCCAGCGCGAAGCCGATTAAGAAACCGGTAATGGTCAGTTCGATATCCCCTTGCAGCTCGCTGGCCATCAGCGGCATAGCGGGCAGATAGATATCTGTCGACAGAGAAGTAAAGGCCATCAGCGCGCTGAGGATCGCGAGGAATAGCGGCCCGTGTATCTTGTTGGTCATAGGATCCTGATTCAGTAACGAGGAGGGTGCCGACAAAGGCGGAACGTTATCTTAATCAGAGCGACACAAATGATAACGTCATTAAATCATAATGACGTTATGAGCGGGATTCATGAATGGCGTTCGCTGACCGTCATGGTAAAGACCACCGGCTGCGCGCTGTCGTTGGCATAGTGGTGCGGGATATCGGTTTGCGCCACAGCGTGGTACCGGCCATTGACCGGGAGGTGGATCTCTACAACGCTATCAGCCTGCGCTACGCTGTTCCGGTTGGCGGCGAAAACGGTGGTTCATCCTCGAAAGTCTGCCGGAGATGCCGCTGGCCGCATTATGTGAGGCAGGCGACGAACCGATCGCCGGGTTGCAACGTATGATGCCAGGCTGTTGCTGTGAGAAAACAGCGCTGGGTTTCTGACTCTGAAGGGGGTAAAGCATGGATTTCACGGGACTGAGCGCATTTCCGCTGACGCCGCTGGTTGACGAGCGGCTGGATGAAGCGGCATACGTTCGACTGATCGAGAGGCTCCGCGTGGCCGGGGTGGATTCGATTGGCGCGTTAGGATCGACGGGTTGCTATCCCTATTTCAGCCGTAATGAACGCGCCGCCGCGCTGCGCCTGGCGACGGAACACTCCGGCGCGGTGCCGGTGATTGCCGGGATTGGCGCACTGCGTACCCGCGATGTGCTGTGGCTGGCGGAGGATGCGCAAAAAGCGGGTGTTAGCGCGGTGCTGCTGGCGCCGGTTTCCTATCACGCGTTAACCGAAGAGGAAGTCTTTGGCCTGTACGCGGCGGTGACTCGCGAATTGTCGGTGCCGCTCTGCGTTTACGATAATCCTCGTGCAACGCATTTCACCTTCAGCGATGCGCTGCTTGCCCGCATCGCCCAGTTACCCAATGTCGGCTCGATCAAAATTCCTCCCATTGCCGCGCTGGAGCGGATTGCAGCGCTGCGGGGGCTCATTCCGGCACATATTACGCTCGGCATCAGCGGCGATGCCATCGCGGTTGACGGCCTGAGCGCCGGTTGCGGGATCTGGTATTCGGTGCTGGGCGGACTGTTCCCGCAAGCGGCGCTGGCCATCTCCCGCGCGGCGCAGGCCGGCGACATGGCGCTGGCACGGGCGCATTCCGACGCGCTGGCGGCGCTGTGGGATCTGTTCAATCGTTATGGCGGCAGCATGCGCGTGATCGCAACTGCTGCCGAATTGCTGGGCGTGGTAGCGGCACCGTGTCTGCCACCGCCATTACAGACGCTGCAAGGCGACGCGCGCCGTGAAGTGGCTGAGGTGATCGAAAGGCTGCGTCTGGCTGCGGAGTGATTGTCGTCCCGGCATTGACGTTCTTGCCGGGGTTATGCTCCCAGCCTCTTTGCCACAAAGCGTGAAATCGCCGGGCCGGTGATCAGCACCAGAATAAAGCGCCCGGTCTGCATCGCCATCACAAACGAGATATCAACGTGACTTGAAGAGGCGATGATCGCCACCGTATCTGCTCCGCCGGGGCTGGTGGCGAGATAGGCGGTGAGCGGATCGATACCAGCGAACTGCACCAGCAAAAATGCAAAGCCGCAGCACACAGCCACCAGTGTCAGCACCGACAGCAGCACGCGCGGCAGTGCGCGGGCGGCGTACCAGACAATCTCCCGCGTAAAGCGCAGCCCAATGCTCCAGCCAATCACCGCGTAGGAGAGCGCCAGCAGCCACGGCGGCAATTCCAGCGACAGCACCCCGGTATCTTCGATAATGGTTCCCAGTATTAACGTTATCAGCATCGGGCCGGAGGGAAGTTTTACTCGCCGGGCGATCAGATAACCTACCGCGATTACCAGCAACGTACCGACAAACGGCAGCCAGCGTACCGGACCGAACAGAGTAAATGTCGCGACCGCGTGATCCGGGCTGGTCGCGCCCATCCATATGCGGGTTACCAGCACCGCGACCAGCGCCACAATCATTACCCGCAGATACTGCATAAATGCCACCAGGCGGACATCGGCACCGAAACTCTCCGCCATAATGGTCATGGCTGCTGCCGCGCCCGGCGACGAACCCCAGATTGCCGTGGAGCCTGGAAAAACCTGTAGTTTCGCCATAATCCAGCCGAGAATGGCGCTGGCGAAAATCACCGAGACAATACAACTGATAAACAGCGGCCAGTCGGCAGCAATGCGACCGAACACCGAAGGGGGAATGGCATGAGCGATCATCGCGCCGACCACCGCCTGCGCAACGCCGAAACTGGTTTTGCTTACCACCACAGGCCGGTTAAGGATGGCGAGAATAATCCCGGCAAACATCGGCCCCAGCAGGAGCGCAGCGGGCAGATGGACCAGCTCCATCATGGCGACAAAGAGCAGTGAGAGGATAAGCAGCGGCAACCCGTTACGCAGTTTGGGCATCGCCATCAGCAGCACTCCGGATGAGTGACAGTGATAACTGTAGGATCAGCGAAAGACATAACACTCCCCGAACAATAACAGTTTGAAAAGCAAGGCATGTCTTTCGAATGTAAGCGTTCTCTCCGGGCGGTGCAATCTTTGATCTGGCACTGTGCAGCACAGTTCGCTTTTTATATTACATTAATATTACAGGGGAAATTTAAGAAGCAGGTTAACAACGGCGTTTGTCAGCTTTGTGTAATCTGCAATTGTTAATTAATTTCTTAATCACTGACTTGCCACATGAAAAATCCTAAAACATGATCGGTATTCTTGCTATTAAGAAAAAGATAACTAATTTTAGTAGGTGACTATTCGACAGGTAGCAAAAATTAGAAAATAAAATTTTCCCTTCATCCTTTTTTTTCTTTTTTAATAATTAAGATATGTTAATCAACCTGTTAATTAATACGGTGTTACAAAATTCCGTATGAATAAGTGTTTCAGTTCTCATAGTGCATTGCCTTGATATATTCCAGTTATTTTTTTCGTTTTATTTTACCGATTAGCTTGCGAAGTTTTTAACGGAAATATAATGTATTATTAACAACTCGGATGGTGCAGGCGAGACGGTAGATCAGAATACCTAAAGGCATTATTTATTAATAATGTGATGGGTTGAAAACCTTTATTTTTCAATGTGAAAGATAAATCCTGCGGCAAACGTTAACATTACTCTGACAAACGTATCAGTCATGTGGACGAGGCGAGAAATAACCTTATCGGGAGGCTGAATATGTATATCATCTCAAAGGATAGTTACTTTGTGATGGGCATGGATATACTGCTCAAAGCGATTAATCCTTGCGCAACACATACATTGATTGCGTACGATCGTGGGGATGAACAAATATTATTCTTTAGTGTTGATAAACTCATTTTAATCCTGAGTGAAGAAAAAAGTTTTCCTTCGTTTATATGTTCACGATTCATAAAAGTGGATAAATCTTCCTCTTTGTCTTTTCTGAAGCATGAGCTTAAGAAAACCATTAAGCTATTGAAAGGAAAAACAAAATTTGATATCACCCGGGAAATTCACCTGAATAAAACGGAACATAAGATTTTACTCATGCTGCTGGATTACCAGGCGGGTGATGACATTGCGCAAGCGCTCGGTTTGGATAAGAAAATCGTCAGTAATTACAAAAACGCGATCCTGCGGAAACTCGGGTTAAACAGTGTCGCGGAACTGATCCAGATCTACAATAACTGGAATGACTGTTTTTGCTGTATTGCCGGCAAAGTTGTACCGGAGGCTACCTTTCAGGAGCGTAAAGACAGCAACGAGTTGAAAATGGTCAGGTCCCCGACGCGCTACACTCTCCCTGTTCCCCCTACCCGACATTTGTTAATGCATACGCAATAAGCCTTCTTCGCAAAACCGTTCAGGTCGCCTGGCGCACTACCGCTATAATGCACCAGGAGATTCTGTTGGCACCTTTCATGATGTAGTCACACCCGCAGAGGCGATCAGAAATCATAGGCATTAATGATCTTCATTAATCCCTCGTCGTTTTTATACTTTTCCCGTAACGTTTTGAGCTGAGCCACGGCTTTGCCGCAGGTAGCTTCAAGGTTGGCATCCAGCGCTTTTTGCTGTTGCTCATCGAGATCGCTGTCCTGTTCACTGGCAAAATGTTCACACTGCTCAGCAAGCGTGCGGAAATCACTGACATCTTTCGGTAACGGCGCTGCGGCAAAAGTGGTGTTGAAGTAAAAAACGGTGGCGACGATAAAAAGTGAGCGTTTCATCGGTTGTTGTCTGTTGGTGGTTATCTATTGGTTTTTGGAGTGCCTATGTTACTCCTGAACGCCCTGAGTGATAAATCACGGTGGTGCCCGATATTGGTTGTTTTCTGCGCGGGTAACGTTGGTGAGGTTTATGCTACGGAGTGTGTCTTTCTGGCCGGGCGCGTTTGGCGAATGCGGTAATATTTTCTTCATCCTCAATTATTATCGTTCCCCTTGCAAATACAGGGTGTTCTCATTAGAGGTGAAGGGAAAATACTGTATTGCATTGTTAATGCTGTTTGCACTGCGTCGTAACGCAAATAACAAATCATGAAATGGAAATCATTGTGTTAAGCACGTTAGTGTTTATTGTAATTCTTATTTAAAGCGTTTTTAGAAGATTCTTACAGTGCATGATTATATAGTTTTCAGCCATGCAATTCGATCTGAATGTCTTCTTTAACGGATTAATAAGTTATAAAATTAAGGTGCAATGCAAATGACTGAAATACTAAATGGATTTGAGAAGTGCGTCGATATTAATAGAGATTATAATAATTATCTTGATAAACATCAGCTTAATGGAATTTGCTTCGGTTCTTCGCTGTACTGGACTTCTGATGCGCTGCGAGAAATTGCCAATGATAAAAATACAGTTGGATTTGCCATTAATGACAAACGGCGTTTTTTTGATTTTGGTAACTATGTACAAAATGCTGCCATAAAAATGCACAGAACAACAGAGGGGCGTATACAACTTCTGCAAACGCTAAACAGGCAGGAGGATTTATTAGCAAAGCGAGCCGGCTACAGATTACATTATGAGTTGGCGGGCGATACTGCTGCGAGATTTCACATGGAATGTATTCTGAACAATGTCCCTGCATATAATAATACAGCCATTGTTATATCCACAGCATTAAGCGAAAGGATCCTGCATCCCCTTGAACATACCCCTTCCAGCTTTTCACATTCTACGGCATTGCTAAATTGTGGCGGGTCAGTTTATTTATTTGATGTTAATGAAGGGGTTTACAGGCTGAGAAAAAATAATGCCTGTTCGTGCGAGGCTGTTTTTAATATTATCGCCAATAACCTTGGCTTATCCGGTATCGGAAACATAAAATATGATCTGCGCTGGGATGGTCATGTTTTTATGCGCTTGAAAAAAATGCGGTCGTGATTATAAAAAACTGATGAATCATAACATTTCGGGGGTATTCTATATCCCCATTGACAATCGCGAGTGTTAAAAATAAAAATCAATTTTATAATATATAAACGTCGCCTTTATGCAATTTTTTACTTAACCCTATATTGGGCTGACGAGCATCAGCCCGTTGATGAATAAGCTCAGCAGCGGTAAGGCCGGTACAGGCAAAATGTAATTTGTTCTGGATAGTCTGAAAAAATAGCGTCGTTTCTTTGAGTGACGGCTGGTAATCGGCGGCTAACGCAAAGATCTCCCGAACCCGTAAATATACCCGGCGCTCACTGGCCCGAATATCGCGGATGCGTTCCAGCATCTCATCGAAATAATCAGGCACAGCAGAAGAACCGACTGGCGGGTTTTTCAGCCGCTCGTCATCCATCACAAAACCTTTAATCAGGTATTCCTGGAGCGTCTGGGTTGCCCACTGGCGGAACTGTGTGCCGCGGACGGAGCGAACGCGATAGCCGATAGCGAGTATGACTGGCAAACTGTAGTGAAGAGTGTTGCGACTTACCTGCCGTGTCCCTTCCTGTTGAACTTGTAAGTAAGGCTTACAGGTTGCGTTTTGTCCCTCTTCATAAATGGCTTTGATATGTTGGGTTATAGCTTGCGGGGTGACCTGGTAAAGTGCGGCAATGGACGCCGCGGGAGCCACAAGGTTTCATGCTCGAAGCGGCATGTAACGCGTACTTTCCCGTCACCGCTGGCGAACATGATAAATTCACCTGCCGGGGATTGGGTTAAGCGTTCATCTGCCATGCCGCCTCCGCGATATGCGTTCTGTTGCTGAATAAGCTATGCAGTATGCCAGATACTCATACTGCATTTCATTAGTGCAACCACTATGAAGATAAAGGAGAAAGGGCGCTCAGTTAGGCTTTGATTGCAGATAGGCGTTTTTCATGACGCTTTTCACTTCCCTGAGTTGCCTGCGGGTTTTATCCAGCTCGCTTGCCAGCCACTCTTCCTTCTCGCTGTGTTTGATTAGCACAATGCAACCCTGCATCACTTTCACCAGCAGATGTTGCCCGGTATCAAACCCGGCATCGCGCAGCCACTTGCCGGAAATCATAATGCACGGCGTACTGGTGTCGCCCTGATTCGGGCGATAGCGCACAATTACACTGTGCTCGGTTCCGGTGGGCGTAAAGTCTGGGGTAGAATGCGGATCAGCCATTATCAACTCCTTGATAGTTGGGGATGGTTAGACGCTCCGGTTGTGTTGCTGCACATCGGGGCGTTGTTTATGAAGTCCGGTTTCATGTGGTAGGTACCACGTGAATATAACTTAACCGAAATGGTACCTACCATGCAAGAGAAGAAAAAGCTGAATTTTGATCGATCTAAAAGCACGATGAAGAACATCCGCTTTGAGGACGAGCTTTTGGAGCAGATTGAGAAAGCAGCCGGAAAAGGGAATTTTAGTAAGTGGGTGAAAGAGGCTTGTAGGATGCGTTTGGAGATGAAACAGGGAAAAGAAGAATAAATTCCCTGTTCTTATCTTTAAAGAATTAAAAAATTCCAGAAAACATAGTATCAAAATATTATTACCAGATTTTTTATAAATTAATCTTTTTAAGATGCCTACAATATTTCAAAAAATAATAAACATTAATTATATTTTTGGCGGTTATTTTAACTGATTGTTAATCATGCGGATATTGTCAGGAAACTCATTAGAGATAATGTCTGATGCCAGGTTTATACTGGCATCAGTAAATAAAACCAGGCATAACTAATTTCTTCGCCAGTTTTCAATTATCCCCTCATGGGATGGGGTACCAATTTTTATTAGTATGATTTGTAGGTTATCGCTATTATCATACCCTACAATTATATTATCGCCCGCAATTGCATTATTCATTACTTCATTTGGGGTAAAGTATAGCCGATGCTCTGATCTTGATGGATGTGATGCACGCGCATCATACCAAGTGACTTGTGCTAATTTTTCTATTTGTGTTCCTCGAATAGAAAATCTGGCGTCACATTGAAATGAATTTGGACCTAACAAATTCTTTAATTCCTTAACGCCATTAAATTCATGCTGATGTGATCTTTCTGGATTTGCTTCAACCGGTGATAGTGTTTTGATACAGGATGCTCTGAAACGAATGGTCGTAGTCATATATTCAACCTTGTTAGAGTGAATGTATAACTTACCAACAAGAAGAGTTGTGAAATTACTTGCGTTGCTGATGTTTTGATCAATTTCACAAAAATTTATCTATATTTTTATAATAAATAAATTGAAGGAATGATTAATGAGAATTAAATAAATTATTAGTATGAATGAAGCGTTATTCAACTTTGGCGGAAGATCACAGGAGTCGAACCTGCCCGGGACCGCTGGCGGCCCCAACTGGATTTGAAGTCCAGCCACCTCACCGGAGATGACGATCTTCCGCGCCTGCATTGCTACATGGAGGCGGGGCGCATTATAGCTACTTTCAGTCATTTACCACATACCCTCATCAGAATTTTTCTCATTGTGCGGCCAGTAAAATCGGTCGTTTAAGATAAATCCTTATCTTTTCCATCGCTTAGCCGCTTCGCTCCACTGAAAGGGGGAGCGATCACAGAAAAGAATAAACGTAATTTGATAACAAGAAATCGCAATACCCGGCTGAAAACCAATCGTTTACAACGTGTGAAACCGCTCTCTGTGCACTTTTCACGCGTAAAGGAAACAAAAATGGACAGTCAGATTATTTCCGTGAAAGAAAAAATTGGCTACGGGATGGGCGATGCCGCCAGCCATATCGTCTTCGATAACGTGATGTTGTACATGATGTTTTTCTATACCGATATTTTCGGTATTCCCGCCGGGTTTGTCGGCACCATGTTCCTGCTGGCGCGTGCGTTAGACGCCATTTCCGACCCGTGCATGGGGCTGCTTGCCGACCGCACGCGCAGCCGCTGGGGGAAATTCCGCCCGTGGATTATCTTCGGCGCGCTGCCGTTTGGCGTGGTCTGCGTGCTGGCCTACAGCACGCCGGATCTCAGCACGAGCGGTAAAATGATTTATGCCGCTGTAACTTATACGTTACTCACCCTGCTTTACACCGTGGTCAATATTCCTTATTGCGCGCTCGGCGGCGTTATCACTAATGACCCGACACAGCGCATCTCGCTACAATCCTGGCGCTTCGTGCTCGCCACCGCAGGCGGCATGCTCTCCACGGTGCTGATGATGCCGCTGGTGAAATTAATTGGTGGCGAAGACAAAGTTGCCGGTTTCCAGGGCGGGATTGCGGTGCTCTCGGTGGTCGCCTTTATGATGCTGGCATTCTGCTTCTTCACCACCAAAGAGCGTATCCAGGCACCGCCGAGCACCACCTCAATGCGTGAAGATCTGCGTGATATCTGGCAGAACGACCAGTGGCGCATCGTCGGCGTGCTGACCATCCTCAATATCCTCGCCGTCTGCGTGCGCGGCGGCGCGATGATGTATTACGTCACCTGGATCATGGGCGATGCCGCCATCTTTACCGCGTTCCTCACCACCTATTGCGTCGGCAACCTGATTGGCAGCGCGCTGGCGAAACCGCTGACCGACTGGAAATGCAAAGTCACCATTTTCTGGTGGACTAACGCCGCGCTCACCGTGCTGAGCATCGCCATGTTCTTCGTGCCGATCCAGGCCAGCGTTACCATGTTCATCTTTATCTTTGTTATCGGTGTGCTGCACCAACTGGTGACGCCAATCCAGTGGGTGATGATGTCCGATACCGTCGATTACGGCGAATGGTGCAACGGTAAGCGCCTTACTGGCATCAGTTTTGCCGGTACGCTGTTTGTGCTGAAACTCGGCCTTGCCCTTGGCGGCGCGTTGATTGGCTGGGCGCTGGCCGGTGGCGGTTACGATGCCGCGGCTCACAGCCAGAACAGCACGACCATTAGCATCATTATTGCCCTGTTCACGCTGGTTCCGGCGCTCTGCTACCTGCTCAGCGCCATTATCGCCAAACGTTTTTACACGCTGAAAACCCCGTTCCTGAAATCGATCATGGCGCAACTGGCGCGTGGCGAGCACCGCGGTGAACAGGGGCTTGATCATGTTTCTACCCGGGAAGAATTACTGTAAGGAGTGACAGATGAAAATTAGTGATGGCAACTGGCTTATCCAGCCGGGGTTGACGTTAATCCAGCCGGTTCAGGTCTTTGAGGTTGAACAGCAGGGCAATGAGATGGTGGTCTATGCCGCCCCGCGCGACGTGCGTGAGCGCACCTGGCAACTGGATACCCCTTTGTTTACGCTGCGCTTTTTCTCGCCGCAGGAAGGGATTATCGGTGTGCGCATTGAGCATTTTCAGGGCGCGCTGGATAACGGCCCGCATTTCCCGCTTAACGTTGCGCAAAATGTTCACGTGGAAATGCACAACACCGACGAATTTGCCGAGTTGCAAAGCGGTTCGCTTAGCGTTCGCGTGGGAAAAGGCGACAACTGGGCGATCGATTTTCTGCGCGACGGCGAGCGTATTACCGGCAGCCAGTTGAAAAACAACGGCTACGTGCAGGATGGCAACCGCGGGCGCAACTACCTGTTCGAGCGGCTGGATCTCGGCGTGGGCGAAACGGTGTATGGCCTTGGCGAGCGCTTTACCGCGCTGGTGCGCAACGGCCAGGCGGTGGAAACCTGGAACCGCGATGGCGGCACCAGCACCGAGCAGTCGTACAAAAATATCCCCTTCTACCTGACCAATCGCGGTTACGGCGTGCTGGTTAATCACCCGGAAGCCGTGGAGTTTGAAATCGGTTCGGAGAAGGTCTCCAAAGTGCAGTTCAGCGTTGAAGGCGAGCATCTGGAGTATTTCGTTATCGACGGGCCGACGCCGCAGGCGGTGCTGGATCGCTATACCCGCTTCACCGGCCGCCCGGCGCTGCCGCCCGCGTGGTCATTCGGCCTGTGGCTGACCACTTCGTTCACCACCAACTACGATGAAACGACGGTGAACAGTTTTATCGATGGCATGGCCGAACGCCAGTTGCCGCTGCATGTGTTCCACTTCGACTGCTTCTGGATGAAGGCCTTCCAGTGGTGCGATTTCGAATGGGACCCGCTGACCTTCCCGGATCCGGCTGGCATGATGAAGCGGCTGAAAGCGCGCGGGCTGAAAATCTGTGTCTGGATCAACCCCTACATCGGGCAGAAATCGCCCGTTTTCCGCGAACTGAAAGAGAAGGGCTACCTGCTGAAACGCCCGGATGGCTCGCTGTGGCAGTGGGACAAATGGCAGCCGGGGCTGGCGATTTATGATTTTACCAACCCGGAAGCCTGCCAGTGGTATACCGATAAGCTCAAAGGCCTGGTGGCGATGGGCGTGGATTGCTTCAAAACCGACTTTGGCGAACGCATCCCGACCGATGTGGCGTGGCATAACGGCGCGTGCCCGCAGAAGATGCACAACCATTATGCGTACATCTACAACGAACTGGTGTGGAACGTGCTGAAAGAGACGGTTGGCGAGCAGGATGCGGTGCTGTTTGCCCGTTCGGCTTCCGTGGGCGCGCAACAGTTCCCGGTTCACTGGGGCGGCGACTGCTACGCCAACTACGAATCGATGGCTGAAAGCCTGCGCGGCGGGTTATCCATCGGCCTTTCTGGCTTTGGTTTCTGGAGCCACGATATCGGCGGCTTCGAAAATACCGCGCCTGCGCATGTCTACAAACGCTGGTGCGCGTTCGGGCTGTTCTCCAGCCACAGCCGCCTGCACGGCAGTAAATCCTACCGCGTGCCGTGGGCGTACGATGAAGAGTCCTGCGATGTGGTTCGCCACTTTACACAGTTGAAATGTCGCTTGATGCCGTACCTTTATCGCCAGGCTGCGCAGGCGCATGAATCCGGCGTGCCGATGATGCGCGCCATGATGCTGGCCTTCCCGGACGATCCAGCCTGCGACTATCTCGACAGGCAGTATATGCTCGGCGATGCGCTGCTGGTTGCGCCGGTGTTCAGCGAAGCGGGCGATGTGCAGTTTTATCTGCCGGAAGGACGCTGGACGCACCTGTGGCACAACGACGTACAGATCGGCAGCCGCTGGCATAAACAGCGCCACAACTTTATGAGCCTGCCGGTTTACGTGCGCGACAACACGCTGCTGGCGCTGGGCAGTAACGATCAACGCCCGGATTATGCCTGGCATGAGGGCACGGCATTCCAGCTTTTTGCGCTGGATGACGGGTGTGAAGCGTTGTGCGAAGTACCGGATGCCAGCGGCGCGGTGATCTTCCGTCTGCGGGCGAAACGGGCAAATGGCGTGATTACGGTGCAGGCTGACGGTGCAGGGCGTAACTGGACGCTGTGCCTGCGCAATATCGCGCAGATTGCCGGTGTACAGGGCGCAACGCAGTCCGGCAGCGAGCTGGGTGTGGTGATTACGCCGCAGGGTAGTGAAGTGCGTATTACGCTTTGAAGGACGTTGCCGGATGGCAGCCCGGCCTGTGATTCCCGGAGGGAATGCTGTTGCTGGCCGGGCCTGGAGTGCTGAGAATGGGTTGTCGCCGGGTGGCACTGCGTTTACCCGGCCTACAGTCCCCCGTAGATAATGCCGGTATTTGTCGGGCCGGATAAGCGTTAGCGCCATCCGGCAATATCAGATGTCAGGGCGCGGGCTGTGTCGGTGCAGGCTCTGCCGGAGGTGCAACCACTCCGCCCGATACCACGCCACCATGCATGCTCTGTTTTACCTGCTGTTTCTGTACGTTCACCGCAGATAACTCGCCGTTGACGCTGGGCTTCAGCGGTGCATCGGCGCGCACGCTGCCGCTGGCGGTCAGCTGCAGGTTGCCATCGCCGCTAATCGGTAACGCTGGCCAGCCCCACTCCTGGAGCACATTCAGCGGTACGCCGCGTCCGTTCAGGCTGACATTAACGCTGCGATCCGGCGTTTGTGAAACCACAGCTTTAGCCTCCAGCAACCCTTTGTCGGTGAAGGCGCTCAGCTCGGTAATATTGACCATGTTGCCGTTGGCATTCAGCGCCAGCGACGGGCGGCGCACGTCCACGCGGTTGAATGTTGCTGCAGCGGCATTCAGTTTTGCGCTACCGCCCCAGACGCCCCATTTCCCTTCGCGCACCAGTTGCAGGTTGTCGCCATAACCATCCAGCGCGGTGAGTTGCCACGGGAACGTCGGATCGATATCAATCACCAGGTTGCGGCTGGCGCTGAATTTCTTCAGCGTTACCGTGTTCAGCCACGACGGCAGATCGTCCATCCACAGTTGCTTCCAGTTTTCCGGCAGCGTGTACTCCAGCCCGGCGAACGCGGCGTCGTCGAGCACCAGCGCATGGCCCGTGCGATACCAGTTGCCGGAGGTGCGCACCATGCCGTTTTCCCAGCGCGAGGTGAATTGCTGTAGCGCAATTCCCTGCGGAGAAAAGTTGGCATTCAGGATCGGGTCGAACAGGTGCAGCGAGCCGTAAATAAACTCGCTGGCGTTCATCGACAGCCTTCCGTCGTCGCTTTGCCAGTCGCCTTTAATCAGCGTCAAATTGCTCAGGCTCAGATCGAGGTCGGTAACCGCCCAGCCCGGCCCCTGTAAACGAGCGTCCGTCACATCGACACGGCCAATCTGTAATGACGGCAGCGTGGTCAGCGGATTGAAGAAATCGAGCAGGGTTTTATCGCTTTGCAGGCGAATATCGTTCAGGCGCAGGTTATTCACCACCCAGCCGCCATCAGCAGTGCGTTTCGCATCGCCGGTCAGGGAGCCGCGCGCCATATCCGCACCGATAGTCGTCAGGGTAACAACATCTTTGTCGATACTGCCCTGAATAAGCACGTTGCTGGCCGGAACGCCGTTTAACGTCAGCGAACCGGCGCTCATCTGGATTTGCGTTTTACTGCCCAGCACATTGCCGGCCACCGGCTGCCAAGGCGAGACGCCACCCATCACCCGTTGCGCACTCAGATCCCAGCCAGTGGTCGGGCTATTGAACGCCATATTATTGAGTTGCAGGCGATCGGCCTGGAAGGGAAGCGGCGCAGCAGACGGGGAGAAATTGAGCGTGCCATCCTGCAATAAAATGGTGTCGGCGTGCAGCGGATCGGTCAACTGGCGGCTGCTCAGGCCAATATCCACCGTTTTAGCGACCAGCGTCGCCGGGTTGCCTTTGCGGCCGAAATTGACGTTTTTCAGTAACACATGGGAAGGCGAGGAGAAGCGATGTTCTATCGCATCAAAAGTGAGGTGATAGTCGCTGTTGTTATTTACCCAGTTGCTGACCTGTGTCGCACCCCAACGGGTTTGCAGCAGAAAATAAGCGGCCACTATCGCCAGTAGCAGGACGATAACGACAACGAACAGCAGCTTTCCAAGAAATTTCATGATCTTCCATCCCCGAAGTGTCAATCAGGCAGTTATGCACGATTTATGCGCAATGCTCAAGGGCGGAATGATGAAAGGAGATGACTGCGGCAGCCGGTAAGCCCGGCTGCCGTGGCGCGATCAATTTTTCTCTGGCGGAAAAATCAGATTCAATACAATTGCGGTGATACCGCCAGCGGCGATACCGGAGGAGAGCAGGTTTTTCAGCCAGTCCGGCGCGAATTGCAGGATCTGCGGCTGCTGGGAAACGCCAAGGCCCACGGCCAGCGACAGCGCGATAATCATAATCGCGCGGCGGTTCAGCGGCTCGCGGGAGACGATACGCACGCCGGAAGCGGCAATCGTACCGAACATCACCAGCGTTGCGCCGCCGAGTACCGGCTCAGGTAACTGCTGAACGAAAGCGCTGACCGCCGGGAACAGACCCAGCACAACCAGCATCAGCGCCACGAAGAAACCGATATAGCGGCTGGCGACGCCGGTCAGCTGAATAACGCCGTTGTTCTGGCCAAAGCAGGAGTTCGGGAAAGTGTTGAACACCGCCGAAACAAACGAGTTGATGCCGTTCGCCAGCACGCCGCCTTTCAGGCGCTTCATGTACAGCGGCCCGGCGACGGGCTGCTCGGAAACGTCAGAGGTGGCGGTGATGTCACCGATGGTTTCCAGCGAGGTGATCATAAACACCAGCATCAGCGGTAGCAGCAGATTCCAGTCAATGCTCAGGCCGTAATAGAGCGGCGTTGGCACCATAAAGGCGTTCGCTGGCGCGCTATATTCCGGCAGCATGCCCATAAACAGCGCCAGCACATAACCGACCGCCATGGCAATCACCAGCGAAGCAATACGCAGGTACGGGTTACGCTGACGGTTGAGCAGAATAATGATCGCCAGCACCACGCCCGCCAGCAGCAGGTTTTTCGGCGCGCCGAAGGTGTGATTGCCCATCGCGGCAAAGCCGCCGCCGACGGAAGTCAGACCAACCTGGATCAGCGACAGGCCGATAATCATCACCACTACGCCGGAGACCAGCGGGGTAATAATGCGGCGTGCCAGCGGCAGAATGCGCGAGATAACCATTTCGGTACAGCTTGCCAGCATCAGGGTGCCGAACAGCGCAGCCATCATGGTTGGTACATCCGCACCACCGGTTTTCAGCGCCGTGCCGCCCATAATCAACGGCGCAACGAAGTTGAAGCTGGTGCCCTGGATCGACAGCAGACCGGAACCCACCGGGCCCCAGGCTTTAATCTGGATGATGGAAGCGACGCCGGAGGCGAACAGCGACATGCTGATGATGTGCTGAGTGTCCTGAGCCGGTAGCCCCAACGCCTGGCAGATCAGCAGCGCGGGCGTAATCACGCCAACAAACATCGCCAGCAGGTGTTGCAGCGCGGCAAACAGGGTTTGCGGCAGCGGCGGGCGGTCTTCAAGGCGATAGATCAGCTCGCTGGGTTGAGTCTGCGCAACCGGTTGCGCATTTTCGGACTCGATGGTGTTTAAGGACATCTCAGACAATCCCCTGATGGAAAAGCGCTGATTTTATCGGACTGTTTGGTAAAAGCAAACGGTTGCTATGTTAAAAACACACTTTTCGAAGGGATGTTCTTTCTACCGGCTAAGGTCCTGAAACTCAGGCGTTGGAGTAGCGTTCTGTTTCCGGCATCCAGCGTTCGATTAATGCTGCTGCAAGCTGCGGATAACGCTCGTGAATATGGCGGGCGACGCGCTGAACTTCCGGGATCATCGCCTGGTCGCGCAGCAGGTCGGCGACTTTGAATTCCGCATTGCCGGTCTGGCGGGTTCCGAGCAGTTCGCCGGGGCCGCGAATTTCCAGATCCTTTTGCGCAATGACAAAACCGTCGTTGCTGTCGCGCAGCACCTGTAAGCGTTTTTGCGCTGTTTTTGAGAGCGGGGATTTGTAGAGCAAAACGCAGTGTGAGGCCACTGCGCCGCGTCCAACGCGCCCGCGGAGCTGGTGGAGTTGCGCAAGGCCTAGCCGTTCCGGGTTTTCGATAATCATCAGGCTGGCGTTGGGCACATCCACGCCGACTTCAATGACCGTGGTGGCGACCAGCAGATGCAGCTCGCCCTGTTTGAAGGCTTGCATGACTGCCTGCTTCTCCGCTGGCTTCATGCGGCCATGCACCAGCCCGACATTCAGCTCTGGCAGTGCGAGCTTCAGCTCTTCCCAGGTGGCTTCCGCCGCCTGTGCTTCCAGAAGATCGGACTCTTCAATCAGCGTACACACCCAGTATGCCTGACGGCCTTCGTCGATGCAGGCGTTGCGCACGCGATCGATAATATCGTTGCGGCGCGTATCCGGGATGGCGACGGTAGTTACCGGTGTGCGGCCCGGCGGTAGTTCGTCGATAACCGACGTATCGAGATCGGCGTAGGCGGTCATCGCCAGCGTGCGCGGAATCGGGGTGGCCGTCATGATTAACTGGTGCGGGTGGAAGCCCTGCTGCTGGCCTTTCTCCCACAGCGCCAGACGCTGGTGGACACCAAAGCGGTGTTGCTCATCGATAATCACCAGCGCGAGGCCGTTAAACTGCACCTGCTCCTGGAAAATAGCGTGTGTGCCGACCACCATCTGCACTTCGCCATTAGCGATGGCATCCTGCTGTGCCTGGCGCGCCTTCCCTTTTTGTTTTCCCGCCAGCCAGCCCACTTCGATACCGAGCGGCGCAAACCAGTTGCGGAAATTGTTGGCGTGCTGCTCAGCCAGCAGTTCGGTCGGTGCCATCATCGCCACCTGTTTACCGTTGGCGATCGCCCGTAACGCGGCCAGTGCGGCAACCAGCGTTTTACCGGAGCCGACATCGCCCTGAACCAGGCGCATCATCGGGATATCCAGCGCCATATCGCGCTCGATTTCCGCCACAACCCGCGCCTGTGCGCCGGTTGGTTTAAACGGTAGCGACGCCAGCAGGCCTTGTTTCAGTTCATCTTTGGCAACGAGCGGCTGCGCATGATAGCGCTGAGCCCCGGCGCGCAGCGCCAGCATACTCAGGTTATGCGCCAGTAATTCTTCAAGGATCAAACGACGCTGCGCTGGATGCGTACCCGCTTCAAGTTCGGCCAGTTGCAATGACGGCGGCGGGCGATGCAGCGTGTGCAGCGCTTCCGGCAGGCTCATCATGCCCTGTGCCAGCTCAGGCGGCAGCAGTTCGCTGATGGCGCAGGTCGCCAGCAGTTCCAGCGCCTGGTCGGTCAGTTTGCGCAATGTCGCCTGCTTAATCCCTTCGGTGGTGGGATAAACCGGCGTAAGCGTTTCCTGTAATTCGGGAGTGCTGAGATCGCCCTGCACGCGGTATTCCGGGTGGATCATCTCCGCACCATACTTCCCGCGCTTTGCTTCGCCGTAGGCCAGCACGCGGCGGCCCGTGGCGAGGCTGTTTTTCATCGCCGCGTTGAAGTTGAAAAAGCGCATGGTGAGGATGCCGGAACCGTCGCTGATCTGGCAGGTCATCATCCGGCGACCACCGAAAGTGATATTGCAGTTCAGCACTTCGCCTTCCACCGTGGCGTAGATGCCCGGCAGCAGGTCGGCAATGGGGTAAAGCTGGGTGCGATCTTCGTAACGAAGCGGCAGGTGAAGCAGCAAATCCTGCACGGTGTGCAGACCGATTTTCGCCAGTTTGCTGCTCTGCGCCGCGCCGACGCCGGTCAGCGAACTTAAGGGCACCGCGTCGAGCAGCTTACCTTTCATCGGTTATCCCGCCGCCTGCATAGTGGCCCACCACGCGGGCTCGGCTTCAATTTGGCCTTCCGAATTGACGTGCGGGTAAGGCAGCCCTTTGCGTTTCGCGACTTTCGCCAGCACCGGGTAACCCCCTTCGAACAGCAGGCGCTGCTGCTCTTCATCCGGCAGCATGCTGTTTTCACGCTGGTACATACCGGCGTTTTGCCGCTGACGCTGCGCTTCATACAGAATTAATGCTGAGGCCACGGAAACGTTGAGCGACTGCACCATGCCGATCATCGGAATGATGATGTCCTGATCCGCCAGATCCAGGGCTTCCTGAGTGATCCCAGTTTTCTCCTGGCCCATCAGAATGCAGGTCGGGCGCGTGTAGTCAATCTCGCGAAAGTCGACCGCTTTGTCCGACAGATGCGTGGCGAGTACCTGCATGCCACGCGCTTTCAGCACGCCGACAGCATCGCCAATGGTACGGTGTGTTTTCACTTCCACCCAGCTATTACTGCCTGCGGCGGAGGAGGCCATAGTGCGCATGCGGTTGCCCGGCCAGACAGCGTGGACTTCATGCACGCCGACGGCGTCCGCAGTGCGGATAATGGCAGAGACGTTATGGGGCTTGTGAACCTGCTCCATGCAAACTGTCAGATCGGGCTGACGTCTGGCGAGCATCTCGCGAATACGCGCATAACGTTGAGAATTCATAGAATTAGTTTCTGTTGCGGGTGACTTTAATCACATCCGGCATCACGCGGATTTTACGCATGATATTCGCCAGATGGACGCGATCGCGCGCCGTCAGTCGGATGAAAGCGCTGTACACGCGGCCATCTTTCTCTTCCGTATTCAGACTCTGAATGTTGGATGAGGCCGTATTAATTGCCGCCGTGAGGTTGGCCAGCGCTCCCTGATGGTTGAACATATCCACCTTGATTTCGGTGATAAATTCCTGCGCGGTCTCTTTATCCCACTCCACAGCCATAAACTTCTCGGGCTCTTTCTGGTAGCCACGAATATTACGGCAGGACTCATGGTGGATAACCAGCCCTTTACCCGGGCTGACGTGAGCGACAATCGGGTCGCCGGGGATCGGACGGCAGCATTTGGCAAAGGTGATCAGCACGCCATCTGCGCCTTTGATCGGCAAATGACCGTTGCCGCTGGAATTGGACGGCGTTGGCGCGGCTTGCACCGCTTCCCCTTGTTGCAGGTTTTTCGCGACCACAACGCTCATGGCGTTGCCAAGGCCGATTTCAGCCAAAAGATCGTCAAGCGTCGCCAGCTTCATACGCTCAAGCTCGCGCTGAATATGCTCCTGCGGAATTTCGGCCAGCTTGCGGCTGCCGCCTAACGCATGATTCAGCAGGCGGCGACCGAGGCTTACCGAGTCGTCGCGCTTGAGGTTTTTCAGCATCTGACGGATTTTCGCACGCGCTTTTGAGCTGACGACAAAGTTCAGCCATGCGGCATTCGGGCGGGCGCCCGGCGCGGTAATAATCTCTACCGTCTGGCCGCTGGCGAGCGATTGCGACAGCGGATAAGGCTGGCGATCAACGCGTGCGCCGACGCAGGCGTGGCCGATATCCGTATGTACCGCGTAGGCAAAATCCACCGGCGTCGCGCCAGCGGGCAGCTCGACAATGCGGCCTTCCGGGGTGAAAACATAAATCTCATCGGGGAAGAGATCAGATTTAACGCTCTCGATAAATTCAAACGAGCTACCGGCGCTCTGTTGCAGCTCCAGCAGGCTTTGCATCCAGCGCTGAGCGCGGATTTGGGCGGTGGTACTGCTCTCACCGTGCTCTTTATAGGCCCAGTGCGCAGCAACCCCCATTTCCGCCATTTGATCCATATCTTCAGTACGGATCTGCACCTCTACCGGTACGCCATGCGGACCAATCATCGAGGTGTGCAGGGATTGATAGCCGTTCGCTTTCGGAATGGCAATGTAGTCTTTCACGCGGCCAGGACGCGGTTTGTACAGGCTGTGCATCTGGCCCAGCACGCGATAACAGGTATCCAGGTCATGAACGATAACGCGGAAAGCGTAAATATCCATGATCGAGTGAAAGCGTTGCTCTTTCAGCACCATCTTGCAATAGATGGAATAGAGGTGCTTTTCACGACCGCTAACACGGCAGGGAATGCCCGCTTCCTGTAAACGCCCTTCGATTTCCGAGAGGATTTTTTGGATCATCTCTTTGCGGTTGCCGCGCGCGGCTTTCACCACTTCTTTAATCACGCGATAGCGGTTCGGGTACAACGCTTCGAAACCCAGCTCTTCCAGCTCGGTTTTGATGTGGTGAATACCTAAACGGTGCGCCAGTGGACTATAGATTTCGAGGGTTTCACGGGCGATGCGGCGACGCTTGTCCGGGCGAAGCGAGCCCAGCGTACGCATGTTATGGGTGCGGTCGGCCAGTTTGATCAGGATGACGCGGATATCCTGCACCATCGCCATGATCATCTTGCGAAAGTTTTCGGCCTGCGCTTCTTTTTTATCCTGAAACTTGAGCTTATCAAGTTTGGATACCCCTTCCACCAGCTCGGCAACGCTTTTGCCAAACAGTTGTTCCATATCCTGGTAAGTGGCTGGGGTATCTTCAATCACGTCATGCAGTAGCGCGGCCATCAGCGTTTCGTAGTCGAGTTTCATCTCGGCCAGAATACAGGCCACCGCTACCGGGTGCGTGATATAGGGTTCACCGCTTGAACGTGTCTGGCCCTCGTGAGCGTCACGTGCAACGAGATACGCCTGCCTGAGACGTTTAATTTGATCCTCAGGCAGATAGTTTTGAATCAGTTGATTCAGGCTTTCAAACAGATACAAGGGTGACCTGCAGGTTAATTAACGACGACCTTCAGCAATGGCGGTAACGGCCTGCAGTTCTGCGGCTTCCTGCTCTTGCTGTTCCTGGCGCTCACGCACGTCGAGGATCTGGTTGTTGATCAGACCTTCTTCGATTTCGCGCAGCGCGATAACGGTGGTTTTATCGTTTTCTTCCGGTACTAACGGATCTTTACCGCCAACCTGCATCTGACGAGCGCGACGCGCGGCGACCAGCACCAGGTCAAAACGGTTACCTACTTTCTCTACAGCGTCCTGAACAGTTACGCGTGCCATACTTAAAATGCTCCACAGGTGAAGAAATGACTGGGCATGATACTGAAACCAGGCTCAGTCTGCCAATAGTTTGCTGATTAAAGCGTCATGTCGCTGCTTCTGGCGGCTCATACGCAGGCGTTCGGCGCGAATAATGGTTTTCAAATCGCCCAGAGCGGTATCGAAATCATCATTCACAATCAGGTAATCATATTCTGCGTAATGGCTCATTTCCGCAACGGCCTGCGCCATCCGCTTTGCAATTACCTCTTCGCTGTCCTGACCGCGTCCTCTCAGGCGACGATCCAGCTCCAGCTTTGACGGCGGCAGAATAAAGATACTGCGCGCCTGCGGCATGCGGGTGCGAATTTGCTGCGCGCCCTGCCAGTCGATATCCAGGAACACATCCACGCCGGTCGCCAGTACTTGCTCAATGGCTGCGCGGGAGGTGCCGTAAAAGTTGCCAAATACTTCGGCATGTTCAAGAAACGCGTCATCGTTAATCATGGCTTTAAATTCGTCATGATTAACAAAGAAATAGTGTTCGCCGTGCACTTCACCCGGGCGCGGTGCGCGCGTGGTGTGTGAAACAGAAACCTGAGTGTCGTATAACGGTTGGGTTTTCAGCAAAGCCTGGATGAGGCTTGATTTACCCGCGCCGCTGGGGGCGGAAACAATATATAGCGTGCCTTGAGCCATGAGAGTCTTTTGTATGTGAATTGCGAAAGGAAACTTACATACGTGCCTATTATACACATCAGCGCTACGTGACGTAGCATTTGTCACACTTTTTCCCTCTCAGTATGGCATTTTGCGGCCCGCTTTCCTGTTTTGTTTGCAAATTTTCACCACCGTAGCGAATCTCCGGAACCTGCCTCGCAACCGCTCTGTTTATTGATCGAAAGCTATTCCCTCCTGGCGTTATAACGATTGCGCTATCTAAAGGGAGAAATATCTATGTGGAGAAGAGCCGGAGCCGCAGTTTGTCTGTTGCTATGGAGCGCATTCAGCTTTGCAACTTGCCCCGTCTGGTCGCCTTCGCGGGCGCAGGAAGAAGTAAGTCGTTTGCAGCAGCAGCTCGCGCAGTGGAATGCGGCGTACTGGAAATCGGGAGCAAGCGACGTCAGCGATGATGTGTACGATAGGCTAAACGCCCGGCTTGCCTATTGGCAGCGCTGCTTTTCGCTCGAAATATCCTTCAACTCATCAATACCACCTGGCGGTAATACCGCTCATCCTGTTGCGCATACCGGTGTGCGCAAGCTGGCGAATAAGCAGGCGCTGCAACAGTGGATGGCCGGGAAAAAAGATCTCTGGGTACAACCAAAAGTGGATGGCGTAGCGCTCACGCTGGTCTACCGTCAGGGCAAGCTGGTACAGGCGATCAGCCGTGGAAATGGGCTGTCGGGTGAGGACTGGACGGCGAAGGTTCACGCAATCCCGGCGATTCCCAACAATGTTAGCGGCGAGCTGGCGAACAGCGTTTTGCAGGGCGAACTCTTTCTGCGCCGTGAAAACCATATACAGAAACAGTCGGGCGGCTTAAATGCCCGGGCCAGGGTTGCAGGTGCGATGATGCGACGCGACGCTCCGGCCCTGCTTCGTGAGCTGGATTTCTTTGTATGGGCATGGCCGGATGGCCCGGCAACGCTGGCACAACGGCTGGTTGCGCTGAGTAAGAGCGGATTTAGTGAGGTGCTCGATTACAGCGTGCCAGTCAATACTGTGCAGGACGTGGAGCGTTTACGTGCCCGCTGGTTTACCTCACCCTTGCCCTTCGTGACAGACGGTATCGTCGTTCGCTCGGGGGCAGAACCTCAGGGCAAGGCGTGGTTGCCTGGGCACGGCGACTGGGTGGTGGCATGGAAATATGATCCGGTAGAGGAAGTCGCCAGCGTAAAAGATATTCAGTTTGCCGTTGGGCGTACCGGGAAAATTGCCGTCGTTGCACAGCTTGAACCTGTGCAACTGGATGATAAACGCGTCCAGAGGGTCAATCTTGGTTCTGTCCGGCGCTGGCAGGAACTGGATATTGCACCGGGTGATCAGGTTTCTGTAAGTCTTGCCGGGCAGGGGATTCCGCGTCTTAACCGCGTGGTCTGGCGCAGTCTTGTTCGCGAAAAACCGGTTCCACCAGCTCCGCTTTTTTCATCGCTTAGCTGCTTTTATGCCACGGCAGAGTGCAATGAACAGTTTATTGCCCGACTGGTATGGCTAAGTTCTGCAAAAGCACTGGGGATCGAGGGGCTGGGAGAAAGTGGTTGGCGGATGTTGCATCAGACACATCATTTCGAACATCTCTTTTCCTGGCTGGCATTAACAAAGGAGCAGTTGCAGGCGACGCCCGGTATTTCTCCCGCTCGCGGACTAAAGCTTTGGCACCGTTTTAACGTGGTACGCCAATATCCTTTTATCCGTTGGGTTAACGCGTTAGGAATTCCTTTGCCTCAGGCTGCATTAAATGCGCAGGGCATCAGCCTTTGGCAAGAACTTGTCGGCAAGACAGAGCAAGAATGGCTTACGCTGCCAGGCGTGGGGACAGAGCGTGTTCGGCAGATACGGCGCTGGTTAAGTCTGCCGGAAGTGACATCACTGGCGGACTGGCTGGCAAAACAGAAAGTACAAGGATTTACCGTGGGCAGTGAATAGCCATTCGATATTTTTAGAGATAAATCAATTGAACAGCGTCACATTAAATTTGGACAACAACGCTGGTTTTTAATAAAAAGAGCCAGCAGTAATGCACTGGCTCTTCCTGCTAATGACAGTTTTTTTATTATTTAAAAAGGTTGCCAACAGCCGTAATTAATGCGCTTGTCAGGCCATTACAACCATTGGCAATGTTTGCTTTGGCATCAGTAAAATTCAGCGACAATAATTGACCGATACCTGTGCCAATCTGGCTGGTATAGCTGCCGAAGTTAGTAGACAGACCAATTTTTGATGTGAGGTAGTCGGCAAGATTTCCTGCCTGGAAACCTAAAAAGCTACCAATGGAGGCCAGGCTCGCACCGGAAACTGCTGCAATTTCTTGAGTGTTTAATTCACGCATTTCTTTTCCCTTGAATAAATGTCTTGGTGACGTTTTAATTTTATTTTTCTCAAGAAAGATAAGTCAATATTTATTCTTTTGATTTGGGTTTATCGAACATGTTCTATTTTTTAACAGTGTGATTTATTTCTCGGTGTTAATAATTTAATTTCTTTTATTTTTTATAATAATATGTCTTGTGTAGGTGGTGAGAAAAATATGATTTTTAGTTATCGGGATAAAACAGGCTTGCCAGAGCGGCGACAATACAATTAGTATCGCCTTTGGTAAATAAAGGACGGCTGGTTATGAAGATTTTTCTTTTACAGTAATGATTTGTCGGAATTTTAATGCGATTTGAGCATGACCTGTTGTCACTTTATTTGTGAATGGAATTGTGGGTCGATGTTTATCGATAAATAAATGAAGGAATAACCAGTGACAGGGAGTTCGGATGTTTACTGTGTTGTGTTATTAAATTCATTTTATTGGTGCAGTTGTTAATCGAATAGCAACAGCATTTATAACCATGGCTTCAATCCTTCTTCCCGGACGAATATTGTTTATTTTTCTGGGTGTCAGTTTTTCTTTAATTACTGATTGACAACAATTTCCGTATACAGACATGCACAAATAACTAAAGATCATATTCAGAGGTTACAATGAAACAAAAACGTTATTTAGTTAAAGTAACACCTATTGCTACTGCGGTTATTTTGTCATTGCCGTTGGTCGTCCATGCGGACATGATTAACAGTAATCGCGCAGCAGCGGCCAGAGCTGTTAATAATGTGCCAGTTATAGATATCAATAAAGCGAATGAAAATGGGCTCTCGCATAATATCTATGACAAATTGAATGTGGGAAAGGAAGGGGTAATATTTAATAATAGCACCAATGGTGCCAATACGGCTCTCGGCGGAATGATAAGCGGTAACAGTAACCTGACTTCCGGTAGCGCCAAAATTATTCTCAACGAAGTGCGTTCGGGCCGTAGTAACCTGGCCGGCATGCTGGAAGTTGCGGGTGATGAAGCACATCTGATCATTGCAAACCCATCGGGTATCACCTGTTCGGGCTGCGGCTTTATTAATACCAATAAGGTGACGTTAACCTCCGGGACGCCTGATGTGCAGAATGGCGTACTGAAAGGATACGCCGTTAATAGCGGTGATATTAGCGTTGAGGCTCAGTTGCTTAATGAGTCCCCAACGGAACTTATTACTCGTGCTGTGACGGTCAATGGTTATGTCGGCGTAGCTAAAGATCTGACGCTCGTTCTGGGCAATAACTATGTCAATACGAACAATCAAATCACGGGCAGCGTGAGAGCTGAAGGTTTCCGTAAAAGCAATAGCCTCGACGTTGCGAAGCTGGGGGGAATGTATGCGGACAAAATCACGCTTATCAGCACAGAACAAGGCGCTGGCGTAAATAATAGCGGTGTGATCGCCGCGGGTAAGGGAGGCTTTACCC
The DNA here is from genome assembly GCF_013085925.1 of Kosakonia sp. MUSA4. NCBI lineage: Bacteria > Pseudomonadati > Pseudomonadota > Gammaproteobacteria > Enterobacterales > Enterobacteriaceae > Kosakonia > Kosakonia sp. MUSA4. The sequence goes on along the minus strand of NZ_CP025697.1, from coordinate 5,327,597 downwards.
TTGATGCCCAGGGCCAGTTACATAATAAAAATGCGTCGATTAAATCAAATGCCACTGTTCTGATGAAGCTGGCTGGCGATCTTGATAACTCTGGCGGCAGTATTGCCAGTGACGCGTCAGTGTACATTGATACTGCCAAAAATACGTTAAACAATTCTGGCCTTGGTAATATTCAGGCAGGTAAAGACATCGCAATCAGTAGCGGCTATCTGAACAACATGAACGGCAAAATGGCTTCGGCTGGGTTGCTGGCGATCAACACCAATGGTAATACACTGCGTAACTCCGGAACGGAAAAAACATACGGTCTGACCGGTGGAATCGTTGCTCTCGAAACAGGGTTCTTTGACAATAGCGATGGACAGATTAACGGCGGCTATATTGGCATTAACTCTCTGAATACCGCAAACAGAAATGGTACTATGGATGCGATTCAGAATATCGAGTTAGTTAATAATAGTTATAATACTATCGACAATACCGGTGGTCGTATCCGTACTGTAAATGGTCATATCAAAATTGATGCTAAAAACAGTACTCTGATTAACAATAATACGAAGACCGCCGATGTTGGCAGCAGTGATTCTCGCGGGATTATTGCCGGTGATGGTGGCATTATGATTTCATCCTATGCGCTGGAAAATAATGGTCAAATTTCATCGAATGGTAATATCGATATTAAGAGCAGCTATAATATCGATAATCACTACGGCAAAATCTCTTCAGAGAAAAACGTTAACGTTGAAACAAAAAATCTGGTTAACTATGCAAGCAGCATCGGTGCTGTGGGTAATTTAAGCGTTGCTGCATCCGGCAAACTTGAAAACTATGTGGGTGTGCTCCGTTCTGATGAAGGAACACTGAGCATAAACGGCGGGTTAATTGATAACTACGGCGGCATGTTGCTCGGTAAAGATATCAATATTACTGCTACAGGTGATGTGAACAGCAACGCAGCGCTGGTTGTTGCTGTTAATGATATCAACATCACCACCAAAGGTAATCTTTTTAATAATAATGGTAACAGCTATGGCGATCCGTATGGGTTCTATTTTGGTATGGCTGACCAAAAAGGCGGGCTCATCGGTAAACGTTCAGTTAATCTGACCGCAAAAAATATCTATAGCGAAAATAGCCGTATTATTGCTCAGGCAGGTACATTAGATGTTACTACCACCGGTTTGTTCTCTAATGCCAATAGCCAGACAGTAGGGGGCGCGGCAGCAAATATTAAAGCTAATGCTATAAACAATGACTACGCCGTTATCAAGTCTTATGGTGATGTTAATATCTCCACCGCATCACTGGATAACCGCAGCTCCGGTAGCGCCAAAAATGGCAATCTGACGGGTGTTATCACTGCGGATAAAGATTTGGTAGTGACAATGAGCGATTCTTTTGAGAACAAAGGATATCTTGTTGGGAAAAATAAAGTTTCATTTACCACGACAAAGGGTTCATTAACTAACAGAAATACTATTTCTTCTGATAATGAAGTGAACTTCAACGTAGCGAACAACCTGAATAACTATGGCGATATTTTTGCCGGTAAAGTTATTAACATCAAAGCGGGTGGCGGTGTTTATAACTATAGCAATCTTTTCAGTAATGGTGTTGTTAATATCACGGCACAGTCGGTGAATAACCTGCTCGGGGTTATTGGCGGCGTTCAGGGGTTAAACTCCAGTGTTCCTGTGAGCAATATTTTGGGTACGGTTGTCGGTAAGTAGTTCTGATATCAATGTTCCACATAAAAGCAGCAGCAATGCTGCTTTTATGGAACAACACCGGAAGATTATCATTCGTAGACGATGTGTCCTCTATCCGGTATAAAACTCAACAAAAAAGCCATTTTTTAAATGGCTTTTTTAATGATAAAGCTACAGAGCGAAAAAGATTACTCGATATTCTGAATCTGCTCGCGCATCTGCTCAATCAACACTTTCAGTTCAATAGCGGAATTGGTGACTTCAGCATTAATCGACTTGGATGCCAGCGTGTTTGATTCACGGTTGAACTCCTGCATCATAAAGTCGAGGCGACGACCCACGGCTTCTTTTTTCTTCAGAATGTTGTAGGTCTCTTTTACGTGCGCTTCGAGCCGGTCCAGTTCTTCGGCCACATCGATACGCTGCGCCATCAGCACCAGTTCCTGCTCAAGGCGATTATTCTCCAGTTGTACCTGCGCCTCTTCGAGCTTGGCAACCAGCCGCTCGCGCTGCCATTGCAGGATTTCCGGCATATGCGCACGCACTTTGGCGACTTCGGTACTTACACCTTCCAGACGCTGCTCGATGAGCGCTTTCAGCGCCTGGCCTTCGGTTTCACGGGCGACGATAAAGTCATCCAGCGTACCGTCCAGCGCAGCGAGAATTTGTGTCGCAATGGCATCCAAATCCTGTTCTTGTGCGGCCATCACGCCAGGCCAGCGCAGGATATCTACCGGATTAATTTCCCCTTCGTCACTCTGCAATTTCACCCAGTTGGCGGCAGATACCAGCTGTTTAGCCAGTTTTTCGTTGAGGATAAGTTCCCCTTGCGCGCTGGAATCGGGTTCAAAACGCAGGTTGCACTCCACTTTGCCGCGAGTCAGACGGGTACGAAGACGTTCACGGACAACCGGTTCAAGGCTGCGGAATTGCTCCGGCAGGCGGAAGTAAGTTTCCAGATAACGCTGGTTTACCGAGCGCAGTTCCCAGGAGGCTGAGCCCCATTCACCCTTGATTTCACGCCGGGCGTAGGCGGTCATACTGCGGATCATAGACGTTCCCGTTTTTAAAGAGAGATGCGGGGATTATAGCTTTCGTGGCCTTATCAGGATAGGAATAACCACGCTAAGCCAGTATAATGCGCAGCCACATTCGAATAGCCGGAGAAATCATCATGCGTCCAGCAGGTCGTAGCGCCACTCAGGTACGTCCCGTCACCCTGACCCGTAACTATACAAAACACGCTGAAGGCTCCGTGCTGGTTGAATTTGGTGATACCAAAGTGCTGTGCACCGCCTCTATTGAAGAAGGTGTGCCGCGTTTCCTGAAAGGTCAGGGACAGGGTTGGATCACCGCGGAATATGGCATGCTGCCGCGTTCCACCCATACCCGCAACGCGCGTGAAGCCGCAAAAGGCAAACAGGGCGGTCGCACTATGGAAATCCAGCGCCTGATTGCCCGTGCGCTGCGTGCAGCGGTTGACCTGAACGCGTTGGGTGAATTCACCATCACGCTCGACTGCGACGTGCTCCAGGCCGATGGCGGCACCCGTACCGCGTCTATTACCGGTGCTTGTGTGGCGCTGGCGGATGCACTGAACAAACTGGTTGCGGCCGGGAAACTGAAAACCAATCCGATGAAAGGCATGGTTGCCGCCGTATCCGTGGGTATCGTTAACGGCGAGGCCGTGTGCGATCTGGAGTATGTGGAAGACTCCGCCGCCGGGACCGATATGAACGTGGTGATGACCGAAGATGGCCGCATGATTGAAGTTCAGGGCACGGCGGAAGGCGAACCGTTCACCCACGAAGAGTTATTGGCCCTGCTGGCGCTGGCCAGAGGGGGAATCGAATCGATTATCGCGACGCAGAAAGCGGCGCTGGCGAATTAATTATAAGGGCGACTGAGAGTCGCCCTTTTTTTTGCGCGTCATACTTCACGCAGCCTCTTTGTTAGCGGCAGGCTCTGGTTGCCTTCGCGATGCTGCGCGAACTATTTTGCGTAATCTGTAAATTGAAAAGTGAGATGAGGAGCGAATCCATGAAAGCGTATCAGCGTCAGTTTATTGAATTTGCGCTTAATAAGCAGGTACTGAAGTTTGGCGAGTTCACGCTGAAATCCGGGCGTAAAAGCCCCTATTTCTTCAACGCCGGGCTATTTAATACCGGGCGCGATCTGGCTCTGTTAGGCCGTTTTTACGCCGAAGCGTTGGTGGATTCCGGGATTGATTTCGACCTGCTGTTTGGCCCGGCTTATAAAGGTATTCCGATTGCGACTACCACTGCGGTGGCGCTGGCGGAACATCATGAGCGCGATGTACCGTACTGCTTTAACCGTAAAGAAGCGAAAGATCATGGTGAAGGCGGTAATCTGGTCGGCAGCGCGTTACAGGGCCGTGTAATGCTGGTGGATGACGTCATTACCGCGGGCACCGCTATCCGCGAGTCGATGGAAATTATCCAGGCCAATGGCGCGACGCTGGCAGGCGTGCTGATTTCGCTGGATCGCCAGGAGCGCGGCCGCGCTGATATCTCCGCGATTCAAGAAGTGGAGCGTGATTACGGCTGCAAAGTGATTTCAATTATCACGCTGAAAGATTTGATTGCGTATCTGGAAGAGAAGCCGGAGATGGCCGATCACCTGGCTGCGGTTCGCGCGTATCGCGAACAGTACGGCGTATAACCGTAGCGCCCGGCAGGAGGTGCCTGCCGGGCGTGTGTCATAACAGTTTTGTGCCCTGCGTGTTCACATAGAGTGAATAAACTGAAGTGCTGGAGGCCATAAACAGGCGATTACGCTGTTCGCCGCCAAAGCAGAGATTGGCACAGCGCTCCGGCAAATGAATCATGCCAATCGCTTTTCCCTGCGTATTGAAGATGCGCACGCCGTCCAGTTCTTCCGTACCCATTCCCCAGCCGCACCACAGATTGCCGTCCATATCGCAGGCAATACCGTCGGCCGTGCCGTTGCCGCAGTCGATATGTACGCGCTTATTTTTCAGCTGGTTATCGACAATGTCCCACGCCAGAATCAGCCGGTTTGGCGTGGCGCGGCTCTCTACGACATACAACGTTTTTTCGTCTGGCGAGAAGCAGATACCGTTCGGGCCTTTGACATCGCCAAGGATCACTTCCAGTTTGCGGGTTTGTGGATCGAGCCGGTAGACATTCTGCGGGAGCTGCGCTGCCGCTTTATGCCCTTCGTAAAACCCGGCAATGCCAAATGGCGGATCGGTAAACCAGATGGTGCCATCTGATTTCACCGCGATATCGTTTGGCGAGTTCAGCGGTTTGCCGTCAAAGCTGTCGGCTAGCACCGTAATCGTACCGTCATACTCGGTGCGCGTGATCCGCCGGGTATCGTGCTCGCAGCTGATCAGCCGCCCTTGCCTGTCACGGGCGTGGCCGTTGGCATTATTTGACGGATGGCGAAAAACGCGGGTTTCACCGGTGGCTTCATCCCAGCGCATCACCGCATTGTTGGGGATGTCACTCCACAACAGCATACGCATATCGCCAAACCATACTGGCCCTTCCGCCCATCGGCAGCCAGTGGCGATTTGCTCCACTTTAGCGCTGGAAACCATATAGTTTCGAAAGCTGTCATCCAGCGCGACGATACTGGGATCGGGGTAGCGAGCGGAAGGAGCCCAGGCAGCAATGCTTTTCTGGCTGAGGAGTAATGACGCGGTAGCAATTCCGCTCAGTTTCAACAGTTCCCGACGTGATGTTGCCATCAAGCGTCTCCTTATTTGTAGGGTATTTAAGAGGTTATTTCGCTTAAGTGGAACGATATTGTCAAAGAGAGGTTAGGAAATAGTGGGCGGTGCAACATCTGGCATCTCAACGAATTGCGTTGGGCCTTTTCACAGATTGCCGGAAAATGAGAATGCAGCCACAAAGGCTGCATAAAGAGAGATTATTGCAGTTGCGCGGCGAGCAGCGGCCAGCGGGCGTCAAAATCGTCGGTTGGGCTGTATTTAAATTCACTGCGCACATAGCGCGACAGCATCCCTTCACAAAACGCCAGCAACTGGCTTGCCAGCAGCGTTTCGTCAGTGGCATAGGCCTCGCCTTCGCGCATTTTGCGCTCGCGCAGGACCTGGCGCAGCTGCGCTTCAATGCGTTCGAAGAGCTGGTTAATGCGCCCTTGCAAGCGATCCTGTTCAAACATCAGCGCATGGCCGGTCATGATGCGCGTTAAGCCAGGGTTACGTTCACCGAAGCCGAGGATTAGCTGCATAATCAGGCGCAGGCGCGTGGTGGTGTCTTTCTCATCCTTTAAAATCAGATTAATGCGGGTGATCAGGCTATCCTCGATAAACTCAATCAGGCTATCGAACATGCGCGTTTTACTGGGGAAATGACGGTACAGCGCGGCTTCGGATACGCCAACGGAAGCGGCCAGTTTCGCGGTAGTAATACGCTGGCTTCCATCGCTGGATTCCAGCATCAGCGCCAGAGACTGAAGTATTTCCTCGCGGCGATTCCTTTTCGCAGTTTGTTTTTCTGCCATGTTCTAAAATACCCCTGAAAATAAACACTTGTCAGGCGAGCGACCACACGGCGACCGCAAACAAGGTGCGTTTGCGGTGATGTTATCGCGTTATTTCGCCGTGTGATGCGTTAAATAGAGCGGTTTACTGACGCCCGGAATGGCCAAAGCCGCCTTCGCCGCGTTCAGTCGCGTCGAACTCTTCCACCAGATTAAATTCGGCCTGCACAACCGGTACAAACACCATTTGTGCGATGCGTTCGCCCGGAACGATAGTGAAGCTGTCCTGGCCGCGGTTCCAGACGGAAACCATCAGTTGTCCCTGATAATCCGAGTCAATCAGACCAACCAGATTACCCAGCACCACGCCATGCTTATGGCCCAGCCCTGAACGCGGCAGAATAACCGCAGCGAGCGACGGATCGGCAATATGAATTGCCAGACCGGTTGGCAGCAACGTTGTTGCGCCTGGCGCCAGCTCTACGGCGTCGTCGAGACAGGCGCGCAGGTCAAGTCCGGCGGAACCGGAGGTGGCATAAGTCGGTAGCGGAAATTGCTTGCCGACACGCGGGTCCAGAATCTTAACGTCGATTTTTTTCATCATAACGGGTAACGATCTCGTCCAGTAATTGGTGGCCCAGAAGTTCTTTGCGTTCCAGCGGCAGACGTTTGTCGCCCTCCTGCCAGAAAAGATGTAATGCGTTGTTGTCGCTATTAAAGCCTTGATCTGATTGGGAAACATCGTTAGCGCAAATCAGGTCAAGGTTTTTGCGGGCGCGTTTCTGCCGGGCATATTCTTCCACATTATTTGTTTCGGCGGCAAACCCCACGACAAAGGGGCGATGGGCAGAAAGTGCGGCAACGCCAGCGACGATATCCGGGTTTTTTACCATTTTTATCGTGATTTCATCGCCTTGCTTTTTAATTTTCTCTTCCGCCACGCTGGCTGCGCGGTAATCCGCGACGGCGGCGCAGCCGATAAAAATGTGCTGTTGCTGTGCGCTACGCTGCACGGCCGCTTCCATCTCCAGCGCGGTGGTGACATCTATGCGTTGCACCAGCGCAGGCGTCGGCAGCGTGACCGGGCCTGCAACCAGCGTGACGTTCGCCCCGCGGCTGGCGGCGGCGGCGGCAATGGCGAAGCCCATCTTACCGGAGCTGAGATTAGTAATGTAACGCACCGGATCCAACGGCTCACGGGTCGGGCCGGCGGTAATCATGATGTTCAGATGTTGCAGATCTTTGACAGGTGAAAAATACGCGGCTGCCATATCAACGATCGTCAGCGGATCCAGCATGCGGCCAGGGCCAACATCGCCACAGGCCTGACTGCCGCTGTCCGGCCCCCAGAGCAGCAGACCGCGTGAGGCCAGCACCTGCAAATTATGCTGGGTTGCTGCGGCACGATACATTTGCTGGTTCATCGCTGGTACTACCGCGACAGGAGAAGGGGTGGCGAGGCAAATCGTGGAAACCAGGTCGTTGGCCATTCCGGCGGCGACGCGGGCAATCAAATCGGCGGTGGCGGGCGCCAGAATCACCAGATCGGCCCATTTACCGAGCTCGATATGGCCCATTGCCGCTTCGGCAGCGGGATCGAGCAGGCTGTCGGAAACCGGATACCCGGAAACGGCTTGCAGGCTCAGCGGGGTAATGAAGGCTTTGGCGCCTTCGGTCATTACCACGCGAACTTCCGCGCCGCGATCGCGCAGACGGCGCACCAACTCAGGCGCTTTGTAAGCCGCAATACCGCCGCTTACGCCGAGGACAATTTTTTTACCCGCCAGACTGATCATGATTCTTTCCTGTTGGATTTCACCAGAAGCTGGGCATTTTATCACAATCCTGATGTTGTCGTGCTTTTGCCCGCAGAGCACTTTGCGAGGCATTACGCAGGCTTTGAAATTGGTTGTCGAAGGAGGGGGCGTGAAATGGCACCATAAACGTGGGATCGGGAGGAGGGAATATGGACATTGTTTTGACACCCCAGAAGCCGCGCGAAAAGATGATGCAGTACGGCATTGAGACACTATCGGATGTGGAGTTATTAGCGCTTTTTCTGCGCACCGGAACGCGAGGAAAGTGTGTAATAACCGTTGCCCGCGAACTGCTGAAGCAATTTGGTTCGCTTTATACATTGCTCTCTTCCGAGCTGGAAGATTTTCAGGATGTACACGGAATCGGCGTGGCGAAATATGCGCAGTTAAGGGGCATCGGCGAGCTGGCGCGTCGTTACTATAATGCGCGCCTGCTGGAAGAGAGCTCGTTACTAAGCCCTGATATGACGCGTGAATTCTTGCAGAGTCAGCTAGCGGGAGAAGAGCGCGAGATCTTTATGGTGATCCTGATGGATAACCAGAACCGGATACTGAAGCACTGCCGGTTGTTTAGCGGCACCATTAACCATGTCGAAGTGCATCCGCGGGAAATTCTGCGTGAAGCGTTAAAAGTGAATGCAGCCGCCGTGATCCTCGCGCATAATCACCCTTCAGGTAACGCTGAGCCAAGCAAGGCGGATAAGCAAATCACTGAGCGAGTGATAAAATGCTGCCAGTTCATGGACATCCGTGTGCTTGATCACCTGGTTGTCGGTCGCGGGGAGTGCGTTTCGTTTGCAGAACGCGGCTGGATTTAAGCCATTTTAGGCGATCCACCGGGATCTTTGTCTGTTCGGGACTTGAGCACACCGCCGACTCAGCGTATACTACGCCACCTTTGAGAATCTCGGGTTTGGCATTTGGGCCTGGCAATCGAGAGTTCACTTAGACACTAAATCATTCAAGTTGCATCAAGGCGGCAAGAGAGTGAATCCCTGTGAACGTACATAAGTACGTGACCTGGATAAGCGAGTGCAGCCAATGCAGAGGCAGCCTGAAAGATGGTGTGTAGAACTGCGATGACCGGGCTGTAAAGCCTGACGAGGCGCCGATACCCCATACGAAGCTCGAGCTAATTTGATTTTTGGAGAATAGACATGTCCCGAGTCTGCCAAGTTACTGGCAAGCGTCCGGTGACCGGTAACAACCGTTCCCACGCACTGAACGCGACTAAACGCCGTTTCCTGCCGAACCTGCACTCTCACCGTTTCTGGGTTGAGAGCGAGAAGCGTTTTGTCACCCTGCGCGTATCTGCTAAAGGTATGCGTGTAATTGATAAGAAAGGCATCGATACAGTTCTGTCTGAACTGCGTGCCCGTGGCGAAAAGTACTAAGTACTTAGAGGATATAAATCATGGCTAAAGGTATTCGTGAGAAAATCAAGCTGGTTTCTTCCGCTGGTACTGGTCACTTCTACACCACCACGAAGAACAAACGTACTAAGCCGGAAAAACTGGAACTGAAAAAATTCGATCCAGTTGTCCGTCAGCACGTGCTGTACAAAGAAGCTAAAATCAAATAATTTTAGTTTTCTTGCACAAAAACCCCGCACTGTCGGGGTTTTTGCATTTCTGATAACCCGCAAGCCGGAGATGAGATGCCTGAATTACCCGAAGTAGAAACCAGCCGCCGGGGTATCGAACCGCACCTGGTTGGCGAAACCATTCTTCATGCGGTGGTACGCAACGGGCGATTACGCTGGCCGGTTTCCGATGAGATCCACGCCCTGAGCGATAAACCGGTGCTGAGCGTTCAGCGTCGCGCGAAATATCTGCTGCTGGAGCTGCCGGATGGCTGGATCATCATCCACCTGGGTATGTCCGGCAGTTTACGCATCCTTCCCCATGAGCTTCCGGCTGAAAAGCATGACCATGTTGATCTGGTGATGAGCAACGGCAAAGTGCTGCGTTACACCGATCCTCGCCGCTTTGGCGCATGGCTGTGGACCAAAGAGCTGGAAGGCCACAATGTGCTGGCACATCTTGGCCCTGAACCGTTAAGCGAAGCCTTTAATGCCGATTATTTGCAGCAGAAGTGCGCGAAGAAAAAAACGGCTATCAAACCCTGGCTGATGGATAACAAGCTGGTGGTCGGTGTAGGAAACATTTACGCCAGCGAATCGCTGTTCGCCGCCGGGATCCACCCGGATCGCCTGGCCTCTTCGCTGTCGCGTCAGGAGTGTGAAATGCTGGTGCGGGTGATCAAAGCCGTGCTGTTGCGATCCATTGAACAGGGCGGAACCACGCTGAAAGATTTTCTGCAAAGCGACGGGAAACCAGGCTATTTCGCGCAGGAGTTACAGGTATACGGGCGGGAAGGGGAACCTTGTCGCGTCTGCGGTACGCCGATTATGGCCGCGAAGCACGCGCAGCGCTCAACGTTTTACTGTCGCCGCTGCCAGAAATAAGCGTGTTTTTTGCCGGATGGCGGCTGCGGAATGCTGTTGTGCTTTGCTAAATGGCGGCTCTATTTTTCAGGCACACCGGTGCGGCAGGCCTGATAAGCGAAGCGCCATCAGACTCTAAGCTTCTCCAGCAAAGCCTGGTGCACGTTCGGCGGCAGGAAGTGGGCGACATCACCCTGGTGGCGCGCCACTTCTTTCACCAGCGATGAAGAGATAAACGACCACTCTTTCGACGGCATCAGAAACACGCTTTCCAGTTCCGGCATCAGATGGCGGTTCATATGCGCCAGCTGCATTTCGTACTCGAAATCTGCAACGGCACGCAGACCGCGGATCAGAATATTTGCCTGCTGTGCGCGGGCAAAGTTCGCCATCAAATCACTGAATCCCACTACCGTAACGTTCGGTAAATGCGCCGTTGCCGATTGTGCCAGCGCTACGCGTTCTTCAAGGTTGAACATCGGCTTCTTACTTGGGCTGGCGGCAATAGCCAGTACCACTTCAGTAAACATGGTCGCCGCGCGGGTCACGATATCAATGTGGCCATTGGTGATCGGATCGAAAGTACCGGGATAAATCGCTTTTGTACTCATCGCTTATCCTTTCTCTGAATAACCGTGGTTCAGCGCCCACAGCTCGGTGTATTTATTAAACGTATACTGCGCGTTAACCACCGCCAGCAGCCAGCCCTGTTTGCCGTCGAGCACGCCGCCGCGCAGCAGCAACGTTTTTGCGAATGCGCCCAAAGTATGAGCGAAAATCCCCGGCAGCGAGGTTTTTTTCCCGCGCTGATGGCGTTCCTGCGCCCACGCCGTGGCGTAATTGAGCTGCTTGCGCTGGAAACTGGCGAAATCACGACAGGTCAGATGCAGTAAATCACCGCTCAGGGCGATGATCTGCGCCTGTGGCGCATCGAGTGACTCATGAACGCGGTTATCGTTGTACTGGTAACGTTCGCGTTCGTACAGGCGCGTGACGCGATCCGGATACCAGCCGCTGTGGCGCATAAAACGCCCGAGAAAGTAATTGCGACGAGCAATGCTGTACACCGCGCCTGGCTGCGGCGCAGCCAGCGCCTGACGCAGTTGTTCTGCCAGCTCAGGGGTTACGCGCTCGTCGGTATCAATCATCAGAATATAGTCGCCGCTGGCATAACGCTGGGCAATTTGACGCTGAATGCCATAACCCTGCCAGTCGGTATGGCTGAAGACTTTAGCACCGGCGCGGCTGGCAATGCCGGGGGTGTCGTCGCGGCTGCCGGAATCCAGCAGCACGATCTCATCCGCCCAGGCTACGGACGCAAGGCAATCGGGCAGCAGATCCGCCGCATCTTTGGCGATCATCACCACCGACAAACGTCTGGACATTAATGGCTCCGCTGAGGCAAATACGGTTGCAGGAGTTGCAGCAGACGCGCCAGCGCGCCCTGGTTCTGGTGCAGAACCTCAACGGCATGGCGACCGTACCATAAGCGGTAGTCTTCATCCGTCAGCAGTGTGGAAACTTCCTTCACCAGCGAATCGGCATCGGTCACAGTGATCAGCCCTTCCGCTTCCTGCAAACGTGCGCAAATATCTTTGAAGTTAAAGGTATACGGCCCCATCAGCACCGGAATGGCATGGGCTGCGGGTTCCAGAGGATTATGACCGCCGCGCTCAACCAGGCTGCCGCCGACGAAAGCAATATCGGCAATACCGTACAGCAGCATCAGTTCGCCCATGGTATCGCCAATAACCACCTGGGTGCTGCCGGACGGGATCTCGCCCGAGCTGCGCAGGGTGTAGCTGAATCCGGCTTTTTGCGCCATGTTGCGCGCATCCGGAAAACGCTCAGGATGGCGAGGAACCAGGATCAGCAGCAAATCGGGGAATGTCTCCAGCAGCTTGCGGTGCGCCTGCAAAATAATTGCTTCTTCACCTTCATGCGTACTGGTGGCAATCCATACTTGACGGCGCGGCGCCCACTGGCGGCGCAGCGTCACGGCGCGCGCGGCAAGTTCCGGCGTCACAGAAATATCGAACTTCAGGCTACCGGTGACGGTTAGTTGATTGCGTTTCAGGCCCAGTTGCAGGAAACGGTCGCCATCTTCCTGGTTTTGCGCGGCAATTAAGGTAATTTTGCTGAGCAAACGACGCATCGCTTTACCCAACCGGGCATAGCCTTTCGCCGAGCGCTCGGAAAGGCGCGCGTTAGCAATTACCAGCGGAATTTGCCGGGCATGAAGGGCAGAAATCATATTCGGCCACAGCTCGGTTTCCATTACGATCACCAGCTTCGGGCGTACGGTATTCAGGAAACGGTTCATGGCGCACGGCAGATCGTAGGGCAAATAAACGTGATGAACGTCTTTACCAAACGCGGACATCACGCGTTCCGAGCCGGTTGGCGTCATGGTGGTGACGGTGATCGGTAATGCAGGGTAGCGATGACGCAGTGCGCGCACCAGCGGGATGGCCGCCAGGGTTTCGCCTACGGAGACGGAATGCAGCAAAATACCGTCCGGCTTCACTTTGTTACGACAAAATCCATAGCGTTCAGCCCAACGCTTACGGTAAGCAGGGGCTTTGCGGCTGCGAAGTAATAATCGCAACCACACCAGAGGCTGTATTAAGTAAAGCAGGGTGGTATACAACAATTCCAAGCGACTATCCGTTTTTTTAAGATTCGGCGGGCAAATTCTAAGCATTTAGGACAGCTAAAGCTATACCTTATGCCAGATACCTTTTGAGACGGAAGTAGCGGCGGCCAAGGCGCCAGCGCAAACGTGGACTTTTTGCACTTTTCCAGATGAGCTTCCAGATGCCTTTCTCGAAAAACTCGCGAATGATCATCGCCTTTTTGCTTTCATCCTTCATGTTATCAAAGGTATGGATGATGCCGAGCCCTTCTTTGGCTATCTGCCAGTAACATGCCGGTATATTTTTGACTTTATCCGCATAGCGCTGGTTAATGGCGTCCAGCATTTGCAGGATTTTCATGTAGTGGCGCGCCGAGCGAATCAGCGTGTCGTCAGTGTCCGGCATATGCGAAACAGACGCTGAGTGGATGTAGTAATCGTAAAATTGCTCGCTGGTGTATTGCACGCGCTCGGCAGCGAGCAGGACTTCCGTTGTCCAGGGAATATCCTGGTGGCGAAGACCCGGTTCGAAATGAAAGTTATGCTGACGAATGAAATCGTGGCGATAGATATTCAGCCAGGTGACATGCAGGAATTTACGTGAATCCAGAGCCTGCTTAAGCCATGCCGGGCCGGTCACTACAGCCGTTGACTGTAACTTTTCAGGCGGAAAAATTGGACGGGTAGGTTTTTTATCGTTTTCCCAGACATAGTTACCGTTACAGGTCGCAACATCCAGATTCCCCGTGTTGGCCATATCAAGCAGGCGCTGATACATACCGGGTTTGAAAACGTCATCAATGTCCGGGAAAGAGAGGTATTTTCCCTTTGCGCAGGCCAGCCCGGAATTGCGGGCAACCGATACGCCCTGGTTTTCTTGCTCAATAATCTGTAACTGCGGTAGTCGATCGCGCCATTGCTCCACGATCTGCATCGATCCATCCGTAGAACCATCATTAACAATGATCACTTCCATGCTGTCGATTTTTTGCGCGACGAGGCAAGTGAAAAACTGGTCGAGGAATGCTTCGCCGTTATAGACGGCAACCACCACGCTTAACATAGGCGCTGAAATTTGCATAAGAAACCTGATTACTTATTATTTTCCGCCAGAGCAAGATACTGCTGGCAAATCGCGTTGATACCGTAAGATGAAATTTTCTCGCCATCTATTCCATGGGAAGTATTGGCATACATATCGGATAACGTTTTTGCCAGCGACTCGTCGCTCAGGCCGCTCAGGCCGCGAGCAAGTGGCCCCGTCAAAATCTCCGCCGGCCCACCTGGGCAGTTAGTGCTGACCGGTGGTGTCTGGCAGATAATCGCCTCGACCAGAACATTACCAAATCCTTCGCAGTCCGAGCTTAACACTAAGAGGCGGGCGCCTTTGATCCAGGGATAGGGATTAGGTACAAATGAACGAAACACCACCCTGTCAGCGATTCCGAGGCTGCCGGCAAGCGCCTTTAACTGGGCGATTTTTGCCTCTGAGCCGTTACCCATCATCACTAAAGGCGCCTCGATTTTGCTAAGCGCATAAGCGCGCAGCAAGCGGTCGTGCCTTTTGTGTTCGTGGAAACGTCCAACGTGAATCAGGTAGTCCTGCCCCTGCATTTCAAACGGCTGTTCGGCCAGTTCCTGGATAGCTTCAATATCGAAGGGGTTATGGATAACCGCGCTGCGACGCAGAGGGATTGCCAGCGTGTCGGAAAGATCGTGCAGCACGGCTGACGAGACGGCCACCACATTGCGGTTTTCGTAGGTGTGCCGAATCTTCAGATGCTTAAACCAGCGGGAAAACCCACGGCGGTGGCAAAGATAGGAAAATGAGAACATGCCGTGAATACAAAACCAGACTTTGTCGCGATCAAGCGCGCGGCTATGGGCGACAATACGGTCGGTTTTATGCAGATGGGAAAAAACAATATCAAACTTTCCGCTACGTTCTGCCGTAGTAATCGCTTCATCTAACAGCTTTGCACGACGTGGGATCTCTGTAAGCTTGCGCCAGGGTTTTTTGCATTTATCCTGAATTACCTGGAAATCCACACCTTCGGGGATGGGGTAATCGCACACTTTACGCAGTGAGAAAAGCGAGACCTGGTGTCCCATTTCCACTAAGCCGCTGGAGAGCGTGAGGACGGTTTTTTCTGCGCCTCCACCGGGTAAGCCATCAATAATCATCAGGATGCGCATATTAATCCAGAATATTTTGATAAAGCGAAATTAGCTGGCTTGACAGCTTTCCTGGGGTTGAGTCCTTAACCTTATCGCGGGCTTTCCTGCCCATTTCATTACTCTTTTCCAGTGATGGAATGGCCATCACAGCCTCTCTTAACTTGCCGATATCAAGGGCATCACAGAAGAAACCATTACTTCCTTGCTCTATAAATTCCGCTCCACCGCAGCTATTCGACGTGATGACGGGTAAACCGCATGCCATCGCTTCCAGAATGACGTTTGGGAAAGGATCATACAACGTTGGTAGCAACAGGCCATCGCAAACTTGATAAAAAGGCAACGTCTCTTTTTGCATACCCATAAACCGGATCTGTTCTTTACAACCCAGTGACTGGGCAAGCGCCTGATAACGCTTTTCTGCTTTATCCTGGCCTATGACAATCAGATAAGCCGTAGTCCCTGCTATCGCCTCAATCGCTGCAGCGAGGCCTTTTCGTTCAAAACCCGAGCCAACAAAGCAAAAAACAGTGGCAGCCGCAGGAAGCCCATACTGCTGGCGCAATGCTGCACGCTGCGCGCTCTCCGCCGGAATGAAACGGCTGGAATCTATTGAATTATAAATGACATGAATCTTTTTTGCGTCAACAGAAAAGTCTTCTATGATTTCTCGCTTAATCATCTCCGCATTGCAGATGACCGCTTTCAGCTCTGGCGATTGATACATTTCGCGTTCGGCGTGCATGACATAGCGGTGATAGCGGTCATGCATCAGCATTTTTGCACGCCAACCGGGAAGAATACGCGAACGCTGCCGGAGCCAACGTTGATGCACGCCGTCGCCGGCGCGATAGATATCGCAACCCGCAATACGCTCGTGACTCTGAACGATATCAAATTGCTGCTTCTGCCATAGCGCGCGTGCAGCGTTAGCAAAGCCCCTTTCCCGGCTAATACGCCCCCATTTGGCGGGATTGCAAATATGGATGTGCCAGTCGTCCTGGCGTTCCCCTTGCCATTCGCGGGTGATGACGTTTAATTCCAGATCCTGATTACCCAGCGCCATGAGCGCACGGGAAACAAAGCGCTCCGCCCCGCCATCAGGCCGATATTTTTGACGAACAATAGCCAGACGATGACGTTTCATGCCAGACACCTCTTCGCTGCATCGACAACCGCATCAACGGGGATGGCGTCGAGATAACGTTCACTGGTTTTGGTATCAACGGCGTCAGGGTCGGGAAGCGGTCCAAAATCACCCGCCCAGATAACTTCGCCATTGACCTGCCAGGGCGACCAGAAAGTGAGTTTTGACGGGCCGAAAAGCGCAACGCAGGGCGTTTGCAATGCTGCGGCCATATGCATGGGCACAGAATCAACGCCGATAAACAGGTCGGCATGATCGATAAGCGACGCAAGCTGGCGCAGCGAGAGCTTGCCTGCCAGCGAGATAACGCCAGTCTGCGGCGATGCGTTGAGGATCCTGTCAACCATCGACAGCTCTTTTTTATCCGGTCCGGCCGTCAACACAATGGTATGGCCTTCCTGCCGCAGCGCCGTGATAGTTTGCGCCATTTTGTTCTCATCCCAGCATTTGAAGAACCAGCGTGATGTTGGCTGAATGACGATATAGCGATCGCTGATGCCTTGTGCTGTCAGCTGTTGCCGGGCGAAATTCCAGTCATCTGCGCTGTAACTCATCGTCACCGTTGAGACGGGAGGAACCGATAGGGGAGAAAGAATAGATAAATTCTGCTCAACGGTATGCAGCGCATTGTGGTTTGCAACGGAAACCAGTTCGGTATGACAAAAGCGCCAAAAGGCGTTTTTACGTTTATTGAAGCCGAAGCCGAGACGAACCGGTGCGCCGGTAAAGCGAGTAACGATAGCGCTGCGCCATTGATCGGCAAGGTTTATCACCAGATGATATTGGCGGGCCCTGAGGGCGCACAGTAACTGCCACTCTTTTTGCAAATGTTTGAGCGTACCAAGTTGCTTCCATTTGCGATCGATACCATAAATCGTATTAATCGCCGGGTGCGCTGCCAGCATGTCGCGTGTTTCTTCGTATAGCAGGACATCAATTTGCGCATTCGGCAAGCGCTGGCGAAGCGAGTTTATCACCGGAGTCGTCAGCAACATGTCGCCATGATGACGAAGTTTAATCAATAAAATGCGTAAATCAGGCGTATTCAGTATGTTATTCATCATCGTCTTATCGGCAACAACCTGCCTGCAATTCTAATAGACCTGATGTTGTCTTGCACTCTTTCTCCATGCCGTCAGGATTTTATCTCTAAGGGTTTACTCATTGTGATGAGAGTGCGTAACATAGCGCTGACCTTTATTTTACCTGGGCTAAATATGGATAAACCGGCGTTTATCATCACGATTGATACAGAGGGTGATAACCTCTGGCAAAATCGCCGCGAGATCAAAACGGAGAACGCGCGGTATCTGGCACGTTTCCAGTCATTGTGTGAGCGTTTCGGGTTTAAACCTGTCTGGCTAACCAATTATGAAATGGCAACCGATCCGGCGTTTGTTGAGTTCGCGAAAGATGTCATCGCACGGGGGGAAGGGGAGGTTGGGATGCACCTTCATGCATGGAATAGCCCCCCGGATCATGATTTAACGGGCGATGACTGGCGCTGGCAGCCCTATCTGATTGAATATCCCTCGGCAGTATTGCGTGAAAAAGTCTGTTTTATGACGCAGTTACTTGAGGATACATTCAACACCAAAATGTTGAGTCATCGCGCCGGGCGCTGGGCGTTCGACAGCCGCTACGCGAAATTGCTTATCGAACTGGGCTACCAGGTAGACTGTTCAGTTACACCTCGTGTTAACTGGCGTAATGCGAAAGGCGCGCCGCAAGGTTCGGGTGGTACGGATTACCAGCACTTCCCGCAGCATGCCTATTTCCTTGATGTTGATGATATTTCTAAGCCCGGAACCAGTTCTCTGCTTGAGGTTCCGATGAGCATTCAATATAAGCATCCCGCGTGGCTCAACGCGATTAAGCAGAGCTACGATCGGTTGCGCGGCAAATACCGTTCGCCTTCGGTGAACTGGCTACGCCCTTCTGGCGGGAATACAGCACAGATGATTGATGTTGCGCAAAAATGTCTGGCGCAAGGGAATGGATACGTCGAGTTTATGCTGCATTCATCAGAATTTATGCCGGGCGGCAGCCCAACCTTTAAGGATGAAGCCGCGATTGAGGGGCTGTATCGGGATCTTGAAGAGCTGTTTGAGTGGCTGGCTGCCAGAACACAAGGTATGACGCTGGCCGGGTTTTATCAGCAGCAGAAATAAAAAATGCCCGATTTATCGGGCATTTTTTTATCATCACGCTTCCCTTCGCGAAAAAGATGTGGCCAGCGCAAAGATGACCATAAAGAAGAGCACCGCCTCCGAACTCAGGAGGATGACGTCAGTCATTCCGTACAGTAGCAAAAGCAGCACTGTCACCAGCAGCAGCCCGTTATTATTGCGGATGGCGTAAGAAATCACCGAAATAAAGAAGAACAAGAGCAGCAGCAGCCCCGGGATACCCTGAAGCGAGTACTTCTCGATAAATTCATTGTGCAAATGAATCCTAATGTATTCAAGTGAGGCCGCAAGATGCGGATGCCCATCGTTGACGTAATTTTGCGACCAGATTTCACGGCTCTCGATGGACTGCCCTAATGGATGTGCAAGGCCGTTTTGTACGCCAATAATCCACATGGAGAAGCGAGCGCCGAGTGAAGTGCGATCCTGCCCTTGCTGGTATTTTTCAATTTCAACTTGCGTTTGGGCTACTTTCGGCGCAATTAACGGCTTATAACTTACGAGAAAAATACCCGCTACGATGCAGCAAAATACCACCATGGATTTAAGATGGAATTTACGGAAATGGTAAAGCGTCAACACAATGGCCAGTATTAAATACAGCCCCATAGCCGCTCGCGTACCGGTCAGCAGAATAATGAACCAGGAAAGCAAAATAGTGATGCCGGCCAGCACGTAGAGTTTTACACTTTGCTGCAAATAGAGGCTATAAACGAAGGCCAACGAAAGAACGGAATATACATAGGCAGCCACGGTCGCGCGATCAATCGCCATCATAACGCGATCCACTCTCTGTGAGGCTTGCCACAGCCCGTAAGCCGTTGCCAGCGTAAAACCCGTAGCGGTGGCGATGAGAAAATATTTCTGAAAGTTCTCTTTGGTTACGTAGTACTTAAATCGGTCAATATAGAAAACTAACAAGCTTGCCAGCATCAGCTTTTTGCTGGCGCCAAGGTAGTCGCTATATTTGTTAATGCCTTCCGTCTGGTACTCATAAATGAAATACCATGCCAGATTTAACACGCCGATAAGTAAAATTGGCAATGCGATACTAAAAGGACGAAGAGAAATTCGTTTAGATTCAAAAAGTAAGCCAATAATACTGGCGTATACGGCAATATAAAAGCATTGTCTCTGCATGCCTGAATTGACAAGGGCAAGTGCCACCGAGGCAAATGCTAAAACAAGTGTGAACTGATAAAGCCGTAGTCTTACTTTTTCCATAGTGCCTCAATGACCCTTTTTTTATAGCTGAAACGAACATCGCTGGACAGATAAAATGAAAGCGAATAAAGCTCGCTGACGCGCTGCCTGACTATGAGCAACTGTTTATCAGTAAGATATTTTTTATGATTACTGTAAATATCAAACCAGTGGCAATTAACCAGGTGCCGGAATTGACGTGGAAAGGTTTTTTCCATCTCTAACGTACACTCAATAAGCGGCGCAATTTTGCTGGCGCTCAGGGTGCTGGAGAGGCTGTCGTTACGTTTAATGTAATAATAATATCCCTGACGCTGATAAAATATTTTCTGAGCCTGCATCAACATCCCGGGAAAGACAGCAAAATCTTCATAACAAATCATTGAAGGAATGGGATTGCTGTTATAGAGCTCCCGGCGTATAAACTGCCCAATAAGATGTGCCTGAAAATCCTTATGAAGCAGAAAACGTCGCACAGCATCATGGGTTGATAACGGTATTGGATTAAAACCCTGCCATGTGGTGGAAATTTTGCTGGTATCGCGGATCTCAAGCAAACGCGTCAATAGCATATCTGGCTGCTGTGCTTTGAGGAAATCCACTGCATCACGCAGGCTATTTGGTTTTAACTGGTCATCACTATCGAGCATGGTGATGTATTCACCTGAGGCCAGAGAAACGGCACTATGACGAACCTGGCCAACATTGCGGTAGCTTACCTGACGGCTAATAACGTGCGGTAATTTATCCTTCCACGCATCAATAATGGTTTGCGTTGCATCTTCTGAACTGTCGTTAAAAATAATAACTTCGAGCTCTTGAGCACAGGTATCGATTGCTGCCAGCAGGCTTTCAAGGGTCGCGGTAAGTGTTTTTTCAGCGTTATGTGCTGCGATGATGATGCTAAGAAAAGCCATAGAATCAGTTACCTTGTGCGTCGCGAACATTTAGTAACGCGCTGGCTTTGGGTAATTCACGAATGAATTGTTCAATCTGATCAAGCGAGGTATCGGTAACGGCAAATAATTCCTCACGATCCTGCGGGAAATAGTATTGGGTTTCAAAAACATAAGAACAAATATTCTTGTCATCACCAATTAAAAGGGTCTTTCCTAAGGGGCGTTGTTCGTAATGGCAACACGGCCCGAACAGCATAACGACCGGAACATTAACCGCATCGGCGATATAAATATTCCCTGAATCCGAAGCGATATAGCAGTCCATTTTGGAAATAGCCCAGGGCAATTCTTCAAGTGAGACTTTACCTATCATATTAACGAAATGGGGGAAGTTGCCGTAGGCTGCGGTAATGTCATCCATCCACGACTGCTCATTCGGCGTTCCAAACACGTAAAACACGCAGGGTAACGTTGCCAGGCAATCAACAATCCGTTTCCAGATAACCGGCGGAACCGTTTTGGCTTTGTTACCTGCGGAAATGCTGATACCGATACGAATGACGCCGGGTTTATCGAGGATCTCCGGATAGACAGAAGGCCTGAAGAGCGGTTTAGTCGCGTGCTTGGGAGACATCTCCCATGAAAGTGAACGGTCTGCCAGCTGCAGATAATTGGTGACGGACAACGTCTTTTTTCCATGATCGACGATGCCATCTGCCGTTGCATAGAAGACTCCGTGATACCACTTGCGCGCGTAAGTACTGAGAAACTGCTTATTACTGGCATTACAAACAGCGGCAAAGAACAGGTTTGCGCTATTCGGTTGCAGCAGATAAACATTGTCGTAGCGGTTCATGATATGACAGGCGAAACTGAGTTTTTGCCACAGATTGCGTTTGCGCTGCTCAATAAAAAAAGCCGTTTCAATGGTCTCATCATGCTGTGCCAGCATGCTGACGCTTCTGCTCATCAATACGTCACTTTTCTGCAGGTACGCCAGTAAGGGTGTCACGTTAACAAAATCGCCGATTTTAGCCGTTTGAATGACCAGATTACGCCCGGTTTTCTTACGGAATAGCTTGCCGATGATTTTCACCGGCAGTAATAAAATCAGCAGAAAAATATAACTCATTGATTAGGCATCTCTGTCGCGCAGTAGCTGATGGTTCTGAAGAAACGTGAAAATCTCATCCGCTGTTATATCTCCCATCCGCCCGGTTGGGCTTACCACCTGATGCTGATTTTTACCGTATCCGCCAATTAGCCCCGGATCGGTAGGACCAAACAGCGTGATATTGGGGCGATCGAGCGCGGCCGTTAAATGGCTCAGCCCCGTATCGACGGAAACGACAGTCTGCGCGCCGGCAAGTTGTGCCGCAACCTGCGCCAGCGAAAGTTTAGGCAAAACTTCAACATGATCAAAACCCGCAGCCATGCGTTCCGCTCGTTGGCGTTCATGTTCCGCGCCCCATGGGAGTTTAATATGGATACCGGTTGGTTGCATTAATTCGAGCAGTTCACGCCAGCGGCTTTCCGGCCAGTGTTTATCATCGCGGGTAGTGGCGTGCAAAAAGATGGCGTACGGCGGATGTGCTGTATCGGCAACGGCAAAATGGCGCGCAATCGCATAATCGCCCTGGGTTTGCGGTTTTGCGTAACCGAGGCTTTTGGCAAACAGCTCGCGGATACGTTCCACCGCATGCTGCTGTTTTGCGATATGGTGGCGACGATTGTAAAACAAGCTTGCCAGCGGCTCGCGTGCGCTGCTCCAGTCCAGCCCGTGTTTCACTCCGTGCGCCAGCCGGGTGACCAGCGCGGCGCTTTTCACCAATCCCTGCGCATCAATGATGGCATCGTAACGTTCAGCCTGCACGGCTTCGCGGAAGGCTTTGCGCTCTGCCGCAATGGGCGCGGAAAACCAGGCTTTACGCCAGCGGCGGATTGCCACCGAAATGACGCGATCGACGGCGGAATGCCAGGAGGGGATCTGGGCAAATCCCTCTTCGACCACCCAGTCAAAGCGAACCCCAGGAATCGCCTGCATGGCATCAGTCAGCGCGGGCAAGGTATGCAGCACATCGCCCATCGAGGAGGTTTTCACGATCAATACCCGCATCGGTTATCCTTCCGCATCCAGCAGCAGTGCATTTAACTCTTCCAGTACGCGTTGCGGCGTAATATCGATCAGGCTCTGGTGATAGCCTTCGGCAGCATCGCCTTTACGCACTTTGTGATAGCCGGAAATCAAACGGATGACGCGCGCTTTATGCGACAGCGGCGGGGTAAAATCCGGGCTGCTTGGGCCATACAGCGCCACCAGCGGGCGGTTGAGCGCGGCGGTGACGTGCATCAGGCCGGAGTCGTTGGAGACGACAGCTTTGCAGGCGGCGATCAACACCACGGCTTGTTCCAGCTGGGTTTCCCCGGCCAGATTGCGGCACCAGGCTTGTTGCTCGATATTCAGCGCGGCGAGGATCTCATTGCCCGCTTCATGGTCTTTCGCGGAACCGAACAGCACCACCTGATAACCTTCGTCAATCAACTGCTTTGCCAGTTCCGCATAGTGATAGTGTGGCCAGCGTTTGGCCGGGCCGAACTCCGCGCCGGGGCAGAAGCCAATCATCGGGCGCTCTGCGGAGAGGGCAAACGCGGCACAGGCTTGTGATTTTTCCCCGTCATTGACCTGCAACTGCGGCCACAGTAGCGGCTGTGGCAAATCTTTCGCCGAGACCATGACGCCTTTGTCATAGGCCAGCGCGACGTAGCGTTCGACCATCAGTGGCCAGGCTTGCTTATCCAGTACCCGTGCATCGTTCAGCAGGCCATAACGCATCTCGCCACGCCAGCCGGTACGATGAGGGATTCTGGCAAAGAAGGGGACCAGCGCCGATTTAAAGGAGTTTGGCAGGACGTATGCCCGGTCATAGCGTTTTTCCCGCAGGCTATGACCCAGCTTGCGGCGCTCGCCAATTTCCAGCGTGCCGTGGCCCAATGGCATCGGAATCGCTTCGTTGACTTCCGGCATGCGTGATAAAAGAGGACGGCACCACGCGGGTGCCATCACATCGATTATCGCCTGGGGAAAGCGCGCTTTGAGCGTGCGATAGAGACTTTGCGACATCATCATGTCGCCCACCCATGACGGGCCAATGACCAAAATTTTCATACTTACGCGTCGCGGTTCAGCCAGGCCATATACTCGGTCACGCCTTCGGCGACGGTTTTAAACGGCTTGTCATAGCCCGCTTTGCGCAGGTTGGTAAGATCCGCTTGGGTAAACGCCTGGTAGCGGCCTTTCAGTTTTTCCGGGAACGGAACGTACTCAATGGTGCCTTTCTTGTGGAACGCCAGCGTTGCGTCGGCAACCGCCTGGAAAGATTCCGCGCGGCCAGTACCGAGGTTATAAATGCCGGAAACGCCGTTTTCCCAGAACCACAGATTCACCGCGGCCACATCGCCAACGTAGACGAAGTCGCGCTTAAAGTTATCGCTACCTTCGAACAGTTTCGGGCTTTCACCGTTGTTCAGTTGGGTATTGAGATGGAAAGCGACGCTCGCCATGCTGCCTTTGTGACCTTCACGCGGACCATAAACGTTGAAATAACGGAAGCCGACCACCGGTGAATTCGCTTCCGGCAGAATGCTGCGCACGTATTCGTCAAACAGCATTTTTGAGTAGCCGTAAACGTTCAGCGGTTTTTCATACTCGCGGGATTCAATGAAGTCGGAGGTACGACCGCCATATGTGGCTGCGGAAGAGGCGTACAGGAAGGGAATTTCGCGTTCCAGGCAGTAATGCAGCAGCTCTTTAGAGTACTGATAGTTGTTATCCATCATGTACTTGCCGTCCCACTCTGTGGTGGAGGAGCACGCACCTTCGTGGAACACCGCGTCAATGTCGCCGAACTCTTCCCCGGCCATAATCTGGATCAGGAAGTCTTCTTTATCCATGTAGTCGGCGATGTGCAGGTCAACCAGATTGACAAACTTGGTGCCGTCTTTCAGGTTGTCCACCACCAGAATATCAGTGATGCCTTTATCATTCAGGGCTTTAACAATGTTACTGCCGATAAAACCCGCGCCGCCGGTAACGATGATCATAACTGTACCTTTGAAAATGGAGCGTTGAGACAATCTCAGACACTAATATTCTTATCATACCATCACATTGTCGCCCCTTCAGCCATTCCCCCAGAGAAGGGCTTAGCGATGCGTGATTTATGCTACAAATTACATAATGGGTGATGCGTCATCTCGTATCACCGCATAGCTTTCGGTAAGATGTGCCGAAATTTGCCCAGTCTGGAGAATTGCGATGCGTGGGGATTTTTATCAACAGTTAACGAATGACCTGGAAACCGCCCGGGCGGAAGGGTTGTTTAAAGAAGAACGCATTATCACGTCGGCTCAACAGGCTGATATCACCGTGGCGAATGGTAGCCACGTCATTAACTTCTGCGCCAATAACTACCTCGGTCTGGCCAACCATCCCGAACTGATTGCCGCCGCGAAAGCGGGAATGGACAGCCATGGTTTCGGCATGGCGTCGGTACGCTTTATTTGCGGTACTCAGGACAGCCACAAAGTGCTGGAGCAGAAGCTGGCCGAGTTTCTCGGCATGGAAGATTCCATTCTCTACTCCTCTTGCTTCGACGCCAACGGCGGGCTGTTTGAAACGCTGCTCGGCGCGGAAGATGCCATCATTTCCGATGCGCTGAACCACGCGTCGATCATCGACGGCGTACGTTTGTGTAAAGCGAAGCGCTATCGCTATGCCAATAACGATATGCAGGAGCTGGAAGCGCGCCTGAAAGAGGCGCGTGAAGCGGGCGCTCGTCACGTGCTGATTGCCACAGACGGCGTGTTCTCGATGGACGGCGTGATCGCGAATCTGAAAGGCGTTTGCGATCTGGCGGATAAATATGACGCGCTGGTGATGGTGGACGACTCTCACGCGGTTGGTTTCGTTGGTGCGAACGGTCGCGGCACACACGAGTACTGCGATGTGATGGGACGCGTGGATATCATCACCGGTACGCTCGGCAAAGCGCTGGGCGGCGCATCCGGTGGTTACACTGCCGCACGCAAAGAGGTGGTGGAGTGGCTGCGTCAGCGTTCCCGCCCTTATCTGTTCTCCAACTCGCTGGCACCGGCGATTGTTGCCGCCTCCATTAAAGTGCTGGAGATGCTGGCATCCGGCGCGGAGTTGCGTGACCGTCTGTGGGCCAACGCTCGCTTATTCCGCGAAAAAATGACCGCCGCAGGCTTTACGCTGGCGGGCGCCGATCACGCCATTATCCCGGTGATGTTGGGCGATGCGGTGGTGGCGCAAAACTTTGCCCGCGAGCTGCAAAAAGAGGGCATTTACGTCACCGGTTTCTTCTACCCGGTGGTGCCAAAAGGTCAGGCGCGTATCCGCACGCAGATGTCTGCGGCGCACAGTACTGAGCAAATTGAACGTGCGGTAGCGGCGTTTATCCGCATTGGTAAACAACTGGGTGTGATTGCCTGAGGGCCTGACATGAAAGCGTTATCCAAACTGAAAGCGGAAGAAGGCCTCTGGATGACCGATGTACCGGAACCGGAAGTCGGCCATAACGATCTGCTGATTAAAATTCGTAAAACCGCGATTTGCGGCACCGACGTGCATATTTACAACTGGGATGACTGGTCGAAAAAAACCATTCCCGTGCCGATGGTGGTTGGCCACGAATATGTTGGCGAAGTGGTGGGGATCGGTCAGGAAGTGAAAGGCTTCAAGATTGGCGATCGCGTCTCCGGTGAAGGTCATATTACCTGCGGCCACTGCCGTAACTGCCGCGCCGGGCGTACGCACCTGTGCCGCAACACTATTGGCGTTGGCGTAAATCGTCCGGGTTGTTTTGCCGAGTACCTGGTGATCCCGGCGTTTAACGCGTTTAAAATTCCGGACAATATCTCTGACGATCTGGCCTCTATTTTTGATCCGTTTGGCAACGCAGTGCATACCGCGCTCTCTTTCGATCTGGTGGGGGAAGATGTACTGGTCTCCGGCGCCGGTCCGATTGGCATCATGGCGGCGGCCGTGGCGAAGCATGTCGGCGCCCGCCATGTGGTGATCACCGATGTGAACGAGTATCGCCTGGAACTGGCTCGTAAAATGGGCGTTACCCGCGCCGTGAACGTAGCCAAAGAGAGCCTGGCCGATGTGATGGCGGAACTGGGCATGACCGAAGGGTTCGATGTCGGCCTCGAAATGTCCGGCGCGCCACCGGCGTTCCGTACGATGCTCGATACCATGAACCACGGCGGGCGCATCGCAATGCTTGGTATTCCGCCTTCGGATATGTCGATCGACTGGAACAAGGTCATCTTCAAGGGATTGTTTATCAAAGGGATTTACGGTCGTGAAATGTTTGAAACCTGGTACAAGATGGCGGCGTTGATTCAGTCTGGTCTGGATCTCTCACCGATTATCACTCACCGTTTCGGCGTTGACGATTTCCAGCAGGGCTTTGATGCCATGCGCTCGGGTCAATCCGGCAAGGTGATTCTGAGCTGGGAATAAATAAAAAAGACGCCTGCGGGCTAATGCCGATCCTTAAACGATCGGCATTAGCCCGTGGCCCCTTTATTATTTCTGCAACTTCTCTTGATCGGTCAGATAGCGCACTTTACGCGTATAGTCCTGACCTTTGAAAAGCAATTTATTATCTGCCGAGTCGAGATATTTTTGCCATTCGGAGAGCGGAAAACCGCCATGGGCGCCAATAACCTCTTTGGGAATAACCGCTTCCTGACCGCCGATTTTTTTGGAAACCGGCCAGTTCATCCAGTCACCCAAATTAATCGTCCTGAGGTCCAGCAAATCCAGTAACGCTGCAAGCGGTAGCTGATCGGTTGGCGGCTGGCTATCGTCCATCAATTCCCAGGTATCCTGGAACAATGTCAGCCAAAGCGGGCAAATACGCCGCCAGGTTTTTTTTGTTGCCGCAAGAAACGCACCGTTAACGTGATCCACTAAATACGGGCGTACCGTCTCTTTATAGTAGGCTGGAACCTTTTCTGCGGGCGCGCCGTCCAGCTTGGCAATCATTTTCCCCTGCCGGAAGCTGGAATAAACATGCATATCTGTCATACGGATTTCAGGCATTTTGAGCAAATTCAGATCGGAATCGATCATCAAAATACCTTCTCCCCTGGCCTGCAAAGGTGCATTCAGCTTAATCAGGCGGCTCAGGTAAATTTGTTTGTAGCGATACTGCTCTTCACGTTTTGGCAGATCGAGCGTCACGATGCGCGTTTTAGCAGGTAACTGACCAAATGCGGATGCTGGCTGGTCGCTGACAATGACAATTTCCGTTATCTCTTGCGCATAACGTTCGGCAAAGGTTGCCGATAACAGCGCTTCTTCAATGTAATCCGCGCCTGTGCAGGGAATGACGACGGAATCTACCGCAACACGTTTCTCATTCGCAGAAAGCGTCGCGTAAGGAATATTGTGGCGGCCGGTAATATGGCGGTATCGGGAGTTGAGAAATTTAAACATGACGCTCTCGTTCTGAAGAAGGGGTTTCTAGCACGGCTTCAACGCCAGCCACGTAATGCTCAATGGCGTAATGACGGCATACGTTTTCGTAGGCTCTGGTGACCAGCTGCGAGCGTAGCGTTTCGCTTGCCCATACCTGCTCCAGATGTGATGAAAGCTGAGCGACATCACTCCACGGAAACAATAATCCTGTTACCTGATCTTCGATAAGCTCGGCCGTACCGGTCACGGCGGATCCAATAACGGGGATTTTTAACAGCATGGCTTCCAGCACAACGCGCGGTAGACCTTCGCTTTGCGATGCCAGAATAAAGGCATCAAAAGTAGATAGATAGTCAAAAGGCTGATTCTGAAAGCCGGTAAACACGACCCGCTCCGCAATTCCCAGTGATTTTGCCTGATTAAGCAGCGCACCGCGTTCCACACCTTCGCCAACAATGATCATCTTCCATTTAGCCTGCGGGTGACGCTGGCTAAATGCGCTTAATGCGCTGAGAGTATGATGGTTCGCTTTGCGCGGGATAAGCGAGCCGATACTGCCAAAAATAAACGTTTCATCATCCAGCCCCAACTGTTGGCGCATTGCGCGGCGGTCCGGCATTTTCTGGTGGATATCAATCGCGTTATTTACCGTCGTACAGAGTTCCGGCTTAACGCCATGCTGAAGCAAAACGCGTTCAACGCCGTGGGATACGGCAATGATCTGCGTGGCATAGCGGTTCACCAGGGCCACCAAAGGTTCATTCAGCACAGGCTCGATACGGCAGTGTTGAATCAGGCGCACCGGCAGCCTCGATGCCGCAAGGTAGCCTTCTTCGTTGGAACCTGGCTGGTTGTTCATGTACAGCGTATCGTAGCCGCCTTGTTTCAATAAGCTCTCAATACTGTGTACATTCGGCTGGATACGCCACAGCCGGTCGATATAACGGGTATAAGATTTACGCGCAGTTCTGGAAAAAAAGAGTAACCCGCGGCCCGTTTCTTTAGCGAGTTTTGCCCACCAGGGCTGCCTGCGTTGTGGGATGACAATAAGCGGAATGCCGATGCTGTGTAAAACCTGCTCGATAGTTTGTCCCAGGGCGCGGCTGTAATTAGTGTAAAAACAGCATGTGATGTCGAACTTCTGGCGATCAATACGCTTCAGAAGTTCAAGCATGCTGTTTGTACCACCACCCCACTCTTTACCCGTATCAAGCAGGAGAATCTTATGTCGTTGCGGCATTTCTTAACCTTTTGGCTTGCACAATAGTGATGCTTAAAACGAACAGGCACCGTGTGCTGAATCTCAGTTAACCAGCGAGCGAAATTAGTGTTTTTGACCCCAGCCGCGCCACTGGTTTTGCATATAGTGAACCAGCGAACTGTCGCTAATGCTTTCACCCACCACGCTAAAGAAGCGGCTGGCATAAACCGGCTGCGGTTTTTGCTTCGTTTTACACTGTTTAACGCCGCGGAACGGGTTACGCGGTGGCGGAGTGATGCTGCCTGGCGCTGTGGTATTTGGCGTAGAAGTATCGATCTGCGGTTCATTCAGCAGGCTGCTCGGGCGCACCAGCGTGATATCCGCAGGCAGGCTGGACAGCGCCTGTTGCAGGACGCGGACGGTTGCCGGATGCGGATGACCGATAGCAATAGCGGAACCGTTGCGGCGAGCCAACTCAACGGCGCGGTTAAACTGACGACGAATATCGCCTTCGTTTTGCGTATCGTCGAGAAACACTTTGCGCTTCAACACCTTCACGCCGGTTCCCGTCGCGGCGCGCATCGCCTGGCTGTTGCCGATGGTCATGCTGTCGAGAAAGTAGAGGTTATAGCGCTCCAGCGCCTGCATCACTTTCTGCATGCCGAACAGGCTCGACGTCATGGCGCTGCCCATGTGGTTATTCAGCCCCACGGCGTAGGGCACTTTGCTGACGGCATCGCTGATAATACGTTCAATTTCCGCGCTGCTCATTTCCGGACGCAGAGTGTCTTTTTCCAGCGGCTGTTTGCTGAGCGGCGCCATCGGCAGGTGAATCAGCACTTCATGGCCGCTGTTGTGGGCTTTGGTCGCCATTTCCCGCGCATGTGTGGCGTTGGGCAACACCGCAACGGAAACCGCCTGCGGCATCGCCAGCACCTGATTTTCAGTCTGAGGACGGTAACCAAAGTCGTCGATAACGATAGCCAGTTTTCCGGCGAGAACCGGCGCGGAGAAAACCAGCGCACCGGCGAGAGAAAGCACAAGATGACGAAACTGAAGCAAAACTTATCTTCCCAACCACGGCTGTGGATTGACCGCCTGACCCTGACGGCGAATTTCGAAATAGAGTGAAGGCCGGCCCTGACCGCCACTGCTGCCTACGAGGGCTATCGGTTGGCCTGCGCGCACCTGCGTGCCGACGCTGACCAGGGCGCTCTGGTTATAACCGTAGAGGCTCATATCGCCTTTACCGTGCTCAACCACCACCACCAGGCCGTAACCCTGTAGCCAATCGGCCAGGATCACGCGTCCATCGGCGATCGCTTTAACTTCGCTACCTTCAGACGCACCGATAACAATCCCTTTCCACCGTAGCTCACCCTGCAACTGTTCGCCATAACGATGCAGCAACGGACCGCGAACCGGCCAGATAGCCTGGCCCGAAGGCGAACCTAACCCGCCGGTACGGGACATCAGCGAACGTTCGCTTTCAGTAGGTTTGTAGGTGGTGCCTTTGCTGCTGGCTTCTTTCTGACGATCGCGCACGGCCTGCGCTTCACGCGCTTCGCGATCGGCACGCGCTTTGGCTGCCGCTTCCGCACGGGCTAAGCGATCACGCAAGCGGGATTCGTTGGCGCGCATCTCGCTGAGCTGCTGTTGCCCCTCCTGGATGGAGGATTCCAGCCCGGAAAGGGTTTTCTGCCGCTCATTACGGGCTTGTTCAAGCTTGGCCTGCTGCGCTTTTTGCTCGTAAAGCAGGGTTTGTTGCTGGCTCTGTTTCTCTTCCAGCTCGGTTTTCTGCGTCGCCACTTCTTCACGCGTTTGCTTCAACTGGGCGATCGTTTCCTGGCGCGCCTTGTTGAGATAGCCGAAGTAAGCTTGTAAACGCTGGCCGCGCTGGCTCTCTTCACCGCTTAAAAGGAGTTGAATGCCCGTGTGCGGCCCCTGGCGGAACGCGGCATCAAGTTGCGCAGCCAGGTTGCGTTCCTGCGCCGCGCGCTGGCGTTCCAGTTTGGCGATCGAGGCATTCATCTCATCGATTTGGCGGTTGAGTTGTGCAAGTGTGTTCTGGGTTTCCCGCAACAGGCGGGCGGCGGCGGAAATAGCCTGTTCCTGCGCTTTAAGCTGGGCAAGAAGGCCGGAGCGTTGCTGCTGTTGCTGGCGTACCGCGCGCTCTTTCTCGGCGATATCGGCCTGAATGGATTTGAGCTGGTCGCGGTCATCCGCATGGGCGGAAACGGCGCACAGCAATGCGCCAGCGCAGAGTGCGCTGGCGCAAAGAAGGGGCCGGAACCTGCCCCATGTAATTGAAAAAATCGCCTTTCCCCTCATGGGGAGCGATTATTCCACGATGAACAGCGGCTTACCAGTCATCTCTTGCGGGATTTCCATGCCCATCAGCGTCAGCATGGTCGGTGCAATATCGGAAAGTTTTCCGCCTGCAACAGCCTTCACTGACTTATCGCCAACATAGATCAGCGGCACCGGCAGGTTGGTGTGTGCGGTATGCGCCTGGCCGGTAGCCGGGTCGCGCATCTGCTCTGCGTTACCGTGATCGGCGGTGATCAGCAATTGGCCGCCCACAGATTCGACTGCTTTGGTCACTTCTGCCACGCAGTGATCCAGCGCTTCGACCGCAGCAACTGCCGCATCGAATACGCCGGTATGACCGACCATATCGCCGTTCGGGTAGTTACAGATGATGGTGTCGTATTTGCCGCTGGCGATTGCCGCAACCAGTTTTTCGGTCAGCTCGGCGGAGCTCATTTCCGGCTGCAAATCGTAAGTCGCCACTTTTGGCGAGTTGATCAGAATACGCTCTTCGCCCGGGAACGGCTCTTCAACGCCGCCGTTAAAGAAGAAGGTTACATGCGCATATTTTTCTGTTTCAGAGATGCGCAACTGCGTTTTATTGTGCTTCGCCATCCACTCGCCAAGCGTGTTAGCGAGAGAGGCTGGTGGATACGCCACGGCGGTTTTGATGTCTGCGGCATATTCCGTCAGCATCACGAAATCCACGTTAACCACTTTCTTACGCGCGAAGCCGTCGAAATGCGCATTGACGAAAGCGCGGGTAATTTCACGCGCGCGGTCAGCACGGAAGTTCATGAAAATCAGCGCATCGCCATCCTGCATCGCGGCATCAGCCTGACCCGCAGCATGGATCACGGTCGCTTTGACGAATTCATCGTTTTCACCGCGGGCGTAAGCCGCTTGCAGGCCAGCTACAGCGCTGTCGACAGTAAACTCGCCTTTTGCTTGCGTCATCAGATCATATGCCTGCTCTACGCGATCCCAGCGATTGTCGCGATCCATGGCGTAGTAACGGCCGATGATTGAAGCGACGCGGCCTTTGCCCAGCGCGGCAAACTTGTCTTCGAATTTTTTCAGTGAAGATTCCGCGCTGCGCGGCGGCGTATCGCGACCGTCGAGGAACGCATGCAGGTAGATTTTGTCAGCGCCGCGCTCTGCGGCCAGTTCTACCATCGCCATAATATGGTCTTCGTGGCTGTGCACGCCGCCTGCGGAAAGCAGACCCATGATGTGCACGGCTTTACCGGCGGCCACGGCTTTATCCACCGCGCCGCTCAGCACCGGGTTGCTGAAGAAGGTACGTTCTTTAATTTCAACGTCCAGACGGGTCAGATCCTGATAAACGATGCGACCGGCGCCGAGGTTGACGTGGCCGACTTCGGAGTTCCCCATCTGGCGATCCGGCAGACCGACTTCAAGGCCCGACGCATCAATCAGGGTGTGCGGACGTTTTGCCCACAGCTGGTCCATTACCGGGGTCTTTGCGTTGAAAATAGCGTTATCCTGCTGGTCTTCGCGGTAGCCGTAGCCATCCAGAATCACCAGTACCATAGGTTTTTTAGAAACCGACATTGCGACACCCTCTTGCTCAGAAGACAAAAAAATTTTGCGTAATTTTACTACAGCTGAATCGATAAAATAGCCGCAGAAGATCAAAGAAAGCGGCTGCCTGGCGGGCTGATTTACGGGGGTTTCTTTCTTTTTTTCGTAACACGCCGCAGAAAATGCATTCCATCGTGCTCGCTGGCTGTATTTGCCACACTGCGCAGGTATACTCCTTTCCTGGTTTTTTAATCACTAGTCGGGAGCTGTTACCCCAGATGCAAGAAATTATGCAATTTATTAGCCGCAACCCCATACTGTGTATCGCCTGGATTGCGTTATTCGGGGCTGTATTATTCACTACTTTCAAAGGCCTGGCGTCGAAAGTAAAAGTGATTTCTCGCGGCGAAGCCACACGCCTGATCAACAAAGAAGAGGCTGTCGTTGTGGATTTGCGTCAGCGTGATGATTTCCGAAAAGGGCACATTGCAGGCTCAGTTAATTTGCTGCCAAACGAGATCAAAGCCAATAATGTAGGTGAGCTTGAGAAACACAAAAGCGCGCCAATTATCGTTGTTGACGGTAGTGGCATGCAGGCGCAGGCACCGGCAAATGAGCTGGTGAAAGCGGGCTTCGAGAAAGTCTTTGTGCTGAAAGATGGCATCTCTGGCTGGATCGGTGAGAATCTGCCACTGGTTCGCGGTAAATAATTGCTCCGGCGAGCTGCGGCTCGCAGGGGAGATCAGGAGACTAAAGTCATGGCCAATATTGAGATCTACACGAAAGCAACCTGCCCGTTTTGCCACCGTGCAAAAGCGCTGCTGAGCAGCAAAGGCGTCGCTTTTGCTGAGTTGCCGATCGATGGCGACATGGTAAAACGTGAAGAGATGATTCAACGTAGTGGCCGTACAACGGTTCCGCAGATTTTTATTGATGCACAGCACATTGGCGGCTGTGACGATTTATATGCGCTGGATGCGCGTGGCGGGCTGGATCCGCTTTTACGTTAATGCTTTTAAAGCACTACAACACTTAAGGGTTATTCACTCATGTCTGAACAAAACAACACCGAAATGACTTTCCAGATTCAGCGTATTTATACGAAAGATATCTCTTTCGAAGCGCCGAATGCACCGCACGTCTTCCAGAAAGAGTGGCAGCCGGAAGTGAAACTGGATCTCGACACGGCTTCCACGCAGCTGGCTGAAGGCGTTTATGAAGTCGTATTGCGCGTTACTGTAACGGCTTCTCTTGGTGAAGAAACCGGCTTCCTGTGCGAAGTGCAGCAGGGCGGTATCTTCTCTATCGAGGGTATCGAAGGAACGCAGATGGCGCATTGCCTGGGTGCATACTGCCCGAACATTCTGTTCCCGTATGCCCGCGAATGCATCACCAGTCTGGTATCCCGCGGTACATTCCCGCAACTGAACCTTGCGCCGGTTAACTTTGATGCGCTGTTCATGAACTACCTGCAACAGCAGACTGGCGAAGGTGCTGAACAACATCAGGATGCCTGATGAACGCACTTAATGCTGCAATGACTGTGATCGGTGCCGGCTCTTACGGCACCGCTCTTGCCATCACACTGGCAAGAAATGGCCACCAGGTTGTGCTGTGGGGTCATGACCCGAAACATATTGCGACCCTGCAACACGATCGTTGCAATGCCGCATTTCTTCCCGATGTGCCTTTTCCTGATTCGCTGCAATTAGAAAGCGACCTTGCGCGTGCGCTGGCCGCCAGCCGCAATATTCTGGTGGTCGTGCCCAGCCATGTTTTCGGCGATGTGCTGTCACAAATAAAGCCGCTGATGCGCGATGATGCACGTATTGTGTGGGCGACGAAAGGTCTGGAAGCGGAAACCGGACGACTGCTACAGGACGTGGCGCGTGAAGTTTTAGGTTCGGCGATCCCGCTGGCGGTGATCTCCGGTCCGACATTTGCCAAAGAACTGGCGGCAGGTTTGCCGACGGCTATCTCTCTGGCTTCTACCGATCCGCAATTTTCTGAAGATCTTCAGCAGCTTCTCCACTGCGGCAAAAGCTTCCGTGTTTACAGCAACCCGGATTTCATCGGCGTGCAGCTCGGCGGCGCGGTGAAAAACGTGATTGCGATCGGCGCGGGAATGTCTGATGGCATTGGTTTTGGCGCGAATGCCCGTACGGCGCTGATCACTCGCGGTCTGACGGAAATGTCGCGTCTTGGCGCGGCGCTGGGGGCCGATCCGTCCACCTTTATGGGCATGGCGGGTTTAGGCGATCTGGTGCTGACCTGTACCGACAATCAGTCGCGTAACCGCCGCTTCGGCATGATGCTTGGCCAGGGAATGGATGTACAAGGCGCACAGGACAAAATTGGCCAGGTGGTGGAAGGTTATCGCAATACCAAAGAAGTTCGCGCGCTGGCGCACCGGTTTGGCGTTGAAATGCCAATAACCGAGGAAATTTATCAGGTATTGTATTGCGGAAAGAATGCGCGCGAGGCAGCATTGACGCTATTGGGTCGTGCTCGCAAAGACGAACGCAGCAATCACTAAATACACTTCTTCTTGTTGCCTCTTTGTTGGCTGAGTCTGTGCCCCCGGCTGCTTGTATAAGCGCCAGGGTGCACGGGCTTGCTGCTTCGACGCATCCTGAATACTTTTGTTTATTGAAACGCAGATATTCCTGGAGTAAGCAATGTCGTGTGAAGAACTGGATCTGGTCTGGAATAATATCAAAGCCGAAGCCCGGGCGCTGGCGGAGTGTGAGCCGATGCTGGCCAGTTTTTATCATGCAACGCTACTCAAGCACGAGAATCTGGGCAGCGCCCTGAGTTATATGCTGGCGAACAAACTGGCGTCGCCGATTATGCCGGCGATTGCCATCCGCGAAGTGGTGGAAGAAGCCTATGCTGCCGACCCGGAAATGATCGCTTCCGCCGCCTGCGATATTCAGGCCGTGCGCACGCGTGACCCGGCGGTGGATAAATACTCCACGCCGCTGCTCTATCTGAAAGGTTTTCACGCCTTACAGGCCTATCGCATTGGTCACTGGCTGTGGTCACAGGGCCGCCAGGCGCTGGCAATTTTCCTGCAAAATCAGGTATCGGTGAGCTTCCAGGTGGATATCCACCCGGCGGCGAAAATCGGCCGCGGTATTATGCTCGATCACGCCACCGGCATTGTGGTTGGTGAAACCGCCGTCATTGAAGACGACGTCTCGATTCTCCAGTCGGTCACCCTCGGCGGTACCGGGAAAACCAGCGGCGATCGCCATCCGAAGATCCGTGAAGGGGTGATGATTGGTGCCGGAGCGAAAATCCTCGGTAATATTGAAGTCGGGCGCGGCGCGAAAATCGGTGCCGGTTCGGTGGTGCTACAACCCGTACCGCCGCACACCACTGCGGCCGGTGTCCCGGCGCGCATCGTGGGCAAACCCGAAAGCGATAAACCGTCGATGGATATGGATCAGCATTTTAATGGGATTAACCAGGGGTTTGAGTACGGCGACGGCATCTGAAAGATGCCGGATGGCGGCGACGCCTTATCCGGCCTACGGGCACGTTCCGGTTTTTCCGCGCTGTCCGTGTTCAATCTGCCTTCGCCAATAACGCCAGAAAAAACGAATGTATAAGTAACGGTAGCCACGTTTATACGTAGGTCGAATAAGACATCCCCGCTACCCGACAATCCGTTAACTACGCAGCACCGCGCCGGGATAGCCCAACTGGCGCCAGGCTTCATACACCACCACGGACACAGCATTTGACAGGTTCATGCTGCGGCTGTCCGGCATCATCGGAATACGGATTTTTTGCTGTGGCGGCAGCGCATCAAGGATTGTTGCGGGCAGGCCGCGCGTTTCCGGGCCAAACATCAGATAATCCCCGTCCTGAAAACTGACCGCGCTGTGTGCAGGGGTACCTTTAGTGGTGAGCGCAAACAGGCGCTGCGGCTGCTGAGCTTCGACAAACGCAGCGTAATTCGCGTGGCGCTTCACGGCAGCGAACTCATGATAATCCAGCCCTGCGCGGCGCAGGCGTTTATCGTCCCAGGTAAAACCCATCGGTTCGATAATGTGCAGGCTGAAACCGGTATTGGCGCACAGGCGAATAATATTCCCGGTATTGGGCGGGATTTCAGGTTCAAATAATACGATGTTTAACATACTGCCCCCTTAATAGCGGGGGCAGGATAGCACTCTCTAAGCCGCATCGCCATGCGTCAGCGGCGCCAGCGCGGCGGGTAGCTGTTGGAGCGTTTGCACCAGCGATTCTTTGCTGATTTCGCGAATCGATTTCGCGCCGGTCAGCGTCATTGCCACTTTCATCTCTTTCTCGATCAGATCCAGCAAGTTTGCCACGCCCTTGCGGCCATGCGTTGCCAGCGCATAAAGATACGCGCGGCCCAGCAGCACGGAATCAGCACCGAGCGCAATCATACGCACTACATCAAGACCGTTGCGAATACCGCTGTCAGCCAGAATGGTGATATCGCCTTTTACCGCATCGGCAATGGCCGGTAATGCGCGGGCGGAAGAGAGCACACCGTCGAGCTGACGGCCACCGTGGTTGGAAACCACAATGCCATCAGCGCCGAAACGCACCGCATCGCGGGCATCTTCCGGATCGAGGATCCCTTTGATCACCATCGGGCCGTCCCAGAATTCGCGGATCCACTCCAGGTCTTTCCAGGAAATGGAGGGATCGAAGTTCTTCGCCAGCCAGCCAATATAGTCTTCCAGCCCGGTCGGTTTACCGAGATAGGCGGAAATATTGCCCAAATCATGCGGACGGCCATTTACCCCCACATCCCACGCCCATTGCGGATGCAAAACCGATTGCACATAGCGGCGTAGGGCGGCATTGGGGCCGCTCATTCCGGAGTGGGCATCGCGGTAGCGCGCGCCGGGCGTCGGCATATCCACGGTGAAGACCAGCGTCGAGCAGCCTGCGGCTTTTGCCCGCTCCAGCGCGTTACGCATAAAACCGCGATCGCGCAGCACATAAAGCTGGAACCACATCGGGCGTTTAATGGTAGGTGCCACTTCTTCAATCGGGCACACCGAAACGGTGGAGAGCGTAAATGGAATGCCTTTCGCATCGGCAGCGCCTGCGGCCTGCACTTCGCCACGACGGGCATACATACCGCACAGCCCGACCGGCCCCAGCGCCACCGGCATACTGAGTTTCTCATTGAACAGTGTGGTGTCGAGGCTGAGCGTGGACATATCCTTCAACACCCGCTGGCGCAGCGCCACCTGTGACAAATCTTCCACGTTGCGGCGCAGGGTATATTCGGCATACGCGCCACCGTCGATATAGTGAAACAGGAATGGTGGCAAAATGCGTTTTGCCGCTGCGCGATAGTCGCTGGCTGCGGAAATAATCATGCTTTTTTCTCCCTTGAATGCGAATGCTGCTCGTCGGGCAGGCGGGTGATGCGCGCCTGGCGGGCCTGATCTTCATCAAATTGTCGAATAGTGGTATGCACAAAACCGAGGTGCGCCATCATCGCCTGACGTGCGCCATCAGCATCGCCCGCGAAAATGGCGTCCATCACCGCGCGGTGCTGTTCGGTCAGACGGGCAAAAACGGGCGGCACGAGATACATGCGCTGGCGGCTCTGCTTGACTGAGGATTGCAGCAGGTCGAAGAAGCCGCGCATCGTTTGCAGCAGCACCACATTATGCGAGGCTTCGGCAATGGCGAGATGGAAACGCACATCCGCCTGCGACGCGAGATCCGGGTCATCCGACTGCGAGGCGTCAAAACACAGGGCAATCTTCTCTTTATCCGCTTCGGTGGCGCGCATGGCGGCATGCCAGGCGGTACTGGCTTCAATGGCGTGACGGGCTTCGAGGATATCAAAGCTGTAATCGGGGTCGTCGTTGAGCAGCGTTTTCAGCGGCTGAACAATATTCTGTTCTGACCAGGCATCGTGCTGCCAGCGCACAAAAGTACCGCCGCCGCGACGGCTCAGCAGCACGCCTTCGCTGACCAGCTTTGCAAGGGCTTCACGCAACGAATTGCGCGAAACCCCAAGCTGTACGGCCAGTTGGCGTTCGGCGGGCAGTTTCATGCCCGCTTCCAGTTGTTGTTCAGCAATCAGCGCCCGAACGCGGTCTGCAACCTCGTCAGCCAGGCGTCGGGGTAAAACCGTCATGGGATCATCCAGGTCAGTACATAAGCCTGAAGTGTGGTGATCACACCCACCATGCAGGTGAAAATCAGGCTGTGTTTAACGGTAAAGCGGAACAGGTCCGACTCTTTACCAACCAGTCCGACTGCCGCACAGGCAATGGCGATCGACTGCGGCGAGATCATTTTGCCGGTGACGCCGCCGGTGGTGTTGGCCGCCACCATCAGCACATCCGAGACGCCGATCTGCTGAGCGGCGGTCGCTTGCAGCGCGGCAAACAGCGCATTCGATGACGTGTCGGAACCGGTGAGAAATACCCCCAGCCAGCCGAGGAACGGCGAGAAGAAGGTGAAGGCGCTGCCGGTATGTGCCAGCGCGAGCGCCAGCGTTGACGACAGCCCGGAATAGTTCGAGATAAAGGCGAAGGCCAGCACCATACCGATCGAGTAAATCGGCAGCGCCAGATCTTTCAGCGTACTGACGAAGGTACTGACCGCCTCTTTTGGTTTCATGCGCAGCCAGACAATCGACAGGATCGCCGCAAACAAAATGGCTGTGCCAGTAGCGGAGAACCAGTCGAATTTATACACCGCGGCATACGGCGTAGCGGCACTGACAACTGGCGGCATGCGGGCAACCAGCTTGTCGAGATGCGGTACAGAAATATTGAATACCCAGTCATACAGTGCGCCGCCTGGCGCAAACAGCGCTTTGAACGGCGGTACGCTCCACAGCGTGACGGTTGCCGTCAGGAACAGGAACGGCGACCAGGC
Source organism: Kosakonia sp. MUSA4 (assembly GCF_013085925.1). Taxonomy (NCBI): domain Bacteria; kingdom Pseudomonadati; phylum Pseudomonadota; class Gammaproteobacteria; order Enterobacterales; family Enterobacteriaceae; genus Kosakonia; species Kosakonia sp. MUSA4. The sequence goes on along the minus strand of NZ_CP025697.1, from coordinate 5,287,420 downwards.
GCGCAGAACCTGCCCGGCACTGTAATGCGTGCGTTTTAAATCGAGATCAACCTGCGCCGCGCCCATATCGCCAAAGCGGAAGATACGCACCGGCCGCCAGCGTTTCAGGAACAGCGTCAGGCACACCAGCGAAACCAGCGACGAAATGATATCCGGCAGTTCCGGGCCGATAAAGTTGGAGCTCAGATATTGGGCAACAGCAAACGAACCGCCCGCCACCAGCACCGCAGGCCAGGTCTCTTTCACGCCGCGCCAGCCATCCATAATCGCCATGATCCAGAACAGCACGATAATGGTCAGGAACGGCAACTGGCGGCCTACCATCTGGCCAATCTCAAAGCTCTCCAGCCCGGTGACCTGGCCTGCGACCAGAATCGGAATACCCATTGCGCCAAACGCCACGGGCGCGGTATTCACAATCAGGCATAAACCGGCGGCATACAGCGGATTAAAGCCCAGCCCGACCAGCAATGCGGCGGTGATTGCCACCGGCGCGCCGAACCCGGCCGCCCCTTCGAGAAACGCGCCAAACGAGAAGCCAACAATCAACATTTGCAGGCGCTGGTCGGGCGTAATCGAGAGGATTGATGAGCGGATAATGTCGAACTGCCCGGTTTTCACCGAGATTTTGTAGACAAATACCGCCGCCACGATGATCCATGCAATCGGCCACAGACCATAGAAGAAGCCGTAGACCACGGCAGCAAGGGCGTGATCTACGGGCATATGGTAAAACAGCAGCGCCACCGCAAGAGCGATGGCGACCGTCCAGCTCGCGGCCACATAGCCTTTGAGCTTGAGTTTTATCAGCGCAAAAAAGAAAAACAGGATCGGTAGCGATGCGATCAGACTCGATAGCCAGAGGTTCCCGGCCGGGTCGTAATTCTGTTGCCAGAGGCTCATGCAGGTGTCTCCCGAGAACCACAACAAAGCCGGTACGCGGTAAGTCTGTGCTTAACGCTGCGTCACACGTTTTGTAAAAGTGGTCCTGCCAATGCGATGGTGTAGGGTTGGTGATAACGGATGGTTATCCAAATGTTGCATTTGAGCAATGGGTATGTGACGGGATTTAATGGAACTGTGAAGCAGGGAGAGAATCAAAGTGGAATTGGTAGGGCCAATTCAGGTCGCCCCCGCGCTCAGTACGCGACAAGGGCGATACCGATTAGAATTCGCTGTTGGCGAAGCCAGTCATCACGTCGAGACCCATTTCGCGGCCCAGCGCCGTCATCGGGTGCACAACCACCAGCCCACGAACGCTTTTTTTCAGCTTACCGAGATCGGCCTGCTCTTTTTTGCTAATGGCGCGGCTGAACGGCATTTTCAGCAGCTTTTGCGCTTCTTTGCTCAGCTTCTGGTTGTGCTGTTCGCGCAGGCGGGCAATTTCCGTCTCCAGCGTGGCTTTCTCTTTTTCCAGTTCGGCGTATTTTTCTGCCGCATCGACTAAAGAGAGGTCAGCCTGCTGGTGGTGAATTGCATCGAGGCGGTCGCTCAGGCGCTTGATTTCGTTCTTTTCAACGTCTTTCATGGTGCTCAGTTTTGTTGGGGGAAAATGCAAGGATACAACATTTGCGGCGGCGCTTACTTATGGAATGCCTTTTTTAAGCTGATGCGGGAAATTAGCTCAGTCAATGAAAGCACCATGGTAGAGCGCACCACTTGCTGGTAGCGCTGCTTCTGCATGGCGAACAGATCGGCATCGCTGGTATCAAATTGCGGGGTTGGCGGCAGGGCGGCCACGCAATGCAGTTCGCCGAACGGCCCGAGAATTTCATCGTCGGTAAAGGCGTATTCCGTACCGTCGTGATTCAGCTCTTCACGCAGCGCCATCAGGAGCTCCGCGTCTTCATATTCCGCACGGGAAATCACGCCCAGGCCGTAAATCAGCTTCAGCCGCACGGATAAATTGCCCAGCGGTCCATCTCCGTCAAGCAGCGGCTCTACAGCATATTTCACCGCGTAGTCATCTTTGCGAAATACCTGCAACACCAGAATATTGACGGCTTCATTGAGCAGTTCAACGGCAGCAATCAAAAAGCTTCGTACGGTTTTGCCCGCATTCAGACGCTCGAGTACACGGTTTTCGAAAGCCTGCGTTTGTTCCATTATTGCCTGCATATCTGACAATTTCGTTAACTGGCGCGGGGATTCCCGCGCCAAAACCGGCATCATGCCTTTGCGTTATATGCGTCGATGGCTTCGGTAACGACCGGGCTATTGGCATCCAGGCCGGAAATTTGCGCCAGCGCAGCCTGCGGGCCTTTCTCTTCGATAAGCTGGGCCAGTTCCTGCGCCTGCGGATCCTGCTCGCTGCGGTAGTGCATCGCGGCGGCGATACCTTTCACCAGGTTTGCGTGCGGCAGGTTGTACTCCAGCGTGCCGAGCAGCGGTTTAATCAGACGGTCGCCGGCGCTCAGTTTACGCAGCGGCTGACGGCCCACGCGTTCCACATCGTCTTTCAGCCACGGGTTTTCAAAACGGCCGAGGATTTTCTGAATGTACGCCGCGTGCTTTTCGGGATCGAAGCCATAACGCTTGATCAGTACCGCACCGCTCTCTTCCATTGCGCCCTTCACCACGGCGCGGATAGCGTCGTCAAGGATGGCATCGCGAATGGTTTGATGGCCGGTCTGTTTTCCAAGGTACGCGGTTATAGCATGCCCGGTATTCAGCGTGAAGAGCTTGCGCTCAACAAATGCCATCAGGTTATCAGTTAACTCCATGCCTGGAATGGCTGGCAGCGCGCCTTTGAACTGGGTTTTATCAACAATCCACTCGCTGAAGGTTTCCACAGTCACTTCCAGTGGATCGTTGGTTGCGGATTCCGCTGGCGGAACGATGCGGTCAACGGCCGAATCGACAAAGCCGACATGCTCTTCCACCCACGCTTTATCGGCATCGGCCAGTGCGGCGATCACATGGCCTTTCAGTTGGGTGGTACCGCGTACCATGTTTTCACAGGCAATGATGTTCAGCGGCGTGTTGATACCCTGCGCTTTGCGCTTCGCCAGACCTTTGGCAATCGCCGGAGCGATACGCTCCAGAACAACCGGTCCCACGGCTGTGGTAACCAGGTCGACGTGCGCTATCAGGTCAATCACTTCATCACCGATGCTGCTGACAGCGTTGACGCCGGAAACGGTATCAATCTGCTGTTTTTCTCCCACAACGTGAACCTGATAGCTATGACGGGCATTCAGGGCGTCGAGCACCACCTGATTCACATCGGCGAATGTCAGTTCAATCCCCGCGTCGGCAAGCAGTTTGCCGATGAAGCCACGTCCGATATTACCTGCGCCAAAATGTAATGCTTTCATAGAATTAACCTTCATAAATGTTTTACCCGAGAGGGCCTGGGTGAAGAACCACATACTGTTCTCCTCACCCTGACCCTCTCCCCGAAGGGAGAGAACAAAAGCCCGGTAAGCATTTTGCCACCGGGCTTTGGGGATTACTTGTTCAGCAACGCCAGCACTTCTTCAACGCTGGAAGTCTGAGCCAGACGTTCAATGACCGTCTCATCATCCAGTGCATTGGTCAGGCTGGTGATCACCTGGATATGCTCGTTGTTACGCGCGGCGATACCGATGACCAGACGGGCAATGTCATCTTCTTCTTCACCGAAGCGTACACCTTGCGGATACTGGCAGAACACCACGCCGGTTTTCAGGACGCGGTCTTTGGCTTCCACCGTACCGTGCGGAACGGCGATCGACTCACCCAGATAGGTCGGGGTCAGTTTTTCACGATCCAGCATCGCTTGCACGTATTCCGGCTCAACATAGCCGCCTTTCACCAGTTGCTCACCGGCAAAACGAATCGCTTCTTCTTTGGTGTTCGCGCTGCGACCAAGGAAGATGTTCTCTGCGCCCAGTTTAAACAGATTGCTGTTGGTCTCATCAAAGCTGTCTTTCAGGCTGGTTGTCACCTTTACTTCGTTGTCCGTGTGGCGCTGCGCGGCAACCAGACGTTCAGTCAGGCTGGTGTACAGGCCGCTGTCCAGGAAGTTGGTCAGCGAAATATGCTGCGCCTGCGGTACCTGACGCATAGCACGCTCAGTCAGATCGCGGTGCGTAATAACCAGGTCGACATCCGGCGGCAGGCTGTTAATTGCGCTGTTGGTCACCGAGATGTTGGTCAGGCCAGCATCCTGCACTTTCTTACGCAGTACGCCTGCGCCCATGGCGCTGGAACCCATACCGGCATCACAGGCTACGATGATTTTACGTACGTGGCTCAGGTCGTTGGTGACATCGCCAGCCGACAGCGGAGTTGCGCCTTTGGACTCGGCTTTCATGTCCTGTACGCGACGGGTAGCGGCTTCGATATCGTCATCTTCTTCTTTCACTTTGCTGGTTTTCAGCAGGATAGAAGAGATAACGAAAGAGACGACCAGCGCAGCCAGAATCGCCGTGATGTTAGCGAAGTAGGCGCCTTTCGGCGTCATTGCCAGCACTGCCAGGATGGAACCCGGAGAAGCCGGAGAAACCAGGCCACCGTTCAGCACGCTCAGCGTGAACACGCCAGTCATACCGCCGAGGATCACTGCCAGCAGCAGACGCGGGTTCATCAGCACATACGGGAAGTAAATTTCGTGGATACCACCCAGGAAGTGGATGATTGCCGCGCCGCCCGCAGACTGTTTCGCGCTGCCGCGACCGAAGAACATATACGCCAGCAGCACGCCCATACCCGGACCCGGGTTTGCTTCGATTAAGAAGAAGATGGACTTGCCGAGTTCATGAGACTGCTGAATACCCAGCGGCGAGAAGATGCCGTGGTTGATGGCGTTATTGAGGAACAGGATTTTCGCCGGTTCAACAAAGATGGACGCCAGCGGCAGCATGTCGTGAACAACCATGAAGTTAACGCCCGCAGCCAATACTTTGGACAGCACTTCAACGGCCGGACCGATGCCCAGGAACGCCAGAATGGCGAGGATCATACCGATGATGCCAGCGGAGAAGTTATTCACCAGCATTTCGAAACCGGATTTGATCTTGCCGTCTACAGCGGCGTCAAATTTCTTGATGCAGTAGCCGCCCAGCGGGCCGGCAATCATCGCGCCGAGGAACATCGGCATATCCGCACCGACGATAACCCCCATTGTGGTGATAGCACCCACCACGCCGCCGCGATCGCCGCCAACCAGACGACCACCGGTGAAACCGATGAGCAGCGGCAGCAAATACGTAATCATGGGGCCGACGAGTTTCGCCAGCGTCTCGTTTGGTAACCACCCTGTAGGAATAAACAATGCGGTAATGATACCCCACGCGATAAACGCGCCGATGTTGGGCATCACCATATTGCTGAGAAAGCGACCAAAGCTTTGCACCTTGATCTTGATATCGGATGACATAAAACACCCCTTCTTATGTTTACTATCGCACAGGCCGGAAGCCCGAGGTTTTGTTGTTAACGTGGCGGCAGAGGTAGCCGGACCTGGGTTATCTGTGAGGCGAAATCTCGCACCGAATTGCGTAACTGTCCAGACGATGGTCTTTAATGTGATCTTGGTCACATCAATGTGGGGGATACCCCGTCACTTATCGTGATATTCATCACAAAAAATCAGTGTAAAAAAAGAACAAAGGATAAAAACTGAACGCCTACGGGGATTAAATGTGATCAGGTTCACAAATAGTGGGCGCGACTTTGTTATTTATTTGTGATCTAAATCACAAGATATTTGTGCCAGGAGTTTTCCGAGTGTGATCGCCAGCAAACTGTATTTTTTACAATCAGGACGACCTGTAACTTCCTTTCAGGCAGGATGGCGAAGCTAATTTAGTATCGGAAGTTTTCACGTTGATGAAACAATTTACGACGACTAGTACATAATTAACTTTTTGTTGGCAAAAAAGGATCCAAAAATGAAACTTATCGGCAGCTACACCAGCCCTTTTGTCCGCAAAATCTCCGTGATGCTGCTGGAAAAGGGCATCACCTTTGAATTTATCAACGAGCAGCCCTACAACGCGATCAACGGCGTGGCGCAATATAACCCGCTCGGTAAGGTCCCCGCGCTGATTACGGATGAGGGCGAAGTCTGGTTCGACTCGCCGATCATCGCGCAATACATTGAATTACTGGCTATCGCACCGGCGTTATTGCCGACGGAGCCTGTGGCTGCGCTGAAAATCCGCCAACTGGAAGCGCTGGCCGACGGCATTATGGATGCTGCGCTGGTCTCGGTGCGTGAACTGGCGCGCCCGGTTGAGCAGCAATCGGAAAGCGAGCTGCTGCGCCAGCGGGAGAAAGTTTCGCAGGGGCTGGATACGCTGGAACGCTACCTGCAAGAGGGAACGCTCAGCGTGGATACGCTGAACCTGGCGACCATTGCCATCGCCTGCGCGATTAGCTATCTCAACTTCCGCCACGTCTCGCCGGGCTGGTGCGTGAATCACCCGTTGCTGGTGAAGCTGGTCGAGAACCTCTTCCAGCGTGAAAGTTTCGCCCGTACAGAGCCGCCAGGGGCCTGATAAGCATGGTGTCGGCCTGAGCAAAGTCGCTGTACAATCCCCTCACGTCAATCCCCCTGACGGGAGGGGGCAACTCATAGCCAGGCCTTTTCATGACAACTCTTTACAGCCAGATCCCATCGACCGATCGCCTGTTACGTGACGAGGCGTTCGCCACTTTATTAACCCTTTTCGGCCACAGCCGCGTAACGCAGATGCTGCGTCAGCTACAGGACGAAGCGCGTGAGCAAATCCGTCAGCAGCAGACATTACCCGACTGGTGCGATGCCTGGGCCCGCGAGACGCAAACCCGGCTGGAACAGAGCAGCGCCAGCGCGCTGCGCCCGGTGTTTAACCTGAGCGGCACCGTACTGCATACCAACTTAGGCCGCGCGGTGCAGCCGCAGGCAGCGATCGATGCCGTTGCGGCGGTCATGGGTTCTGCGGTGACGCTGGAATACGATCTCGACGGCGCCGGACGTGGTCACCGCGATCGTGCGCTGGCGGATTTACTCTGCCAGCTAACCGGCGCGGAAGATGCCTGTATCGTCAATAACAACGCTGCCGCCGTGTTGCTGATGCTGGCCGCCACGGCGGCGGGGCGTGAAGTGGTGGTGTCGCGCGGCGAGCTGGTGGAGATTGGCGGCGCGTTCCGCATTCCGGACGTGATGCGCCAGGCGTGCTGCGTGCTGCATGAAGTGGGAACCACTAACCGCACGCATGCCAAAGATTACCGCCAGGCGATCAACGACAACACGGCGCTGCTGATGAAGGTACATACCAGCAATTATCATATTGACGGTTTTACCGCTGCGGTGGACGAAGCAGAGCTGGTGACGCTTGCCGAAGCGGCTGGTCTGCCGGTGATTGTTGATTTGGGTAGCGGCTCGCTGGTGGATTTAAGCCGCTACGGCCTGCCAAAAGAGCCGATGCCGCAGGCGCTGATCGCCGCAGGCGTCAGCCTGGTGAGCTTCTCCGGCGATAAGCTGCTCGGTGGCCCGCAGGCGGGCATTATCGTTGGTAAAAAAGCGTTGATTGCGCAGTTGCAGCAGCACCCGCTGAAACGGGCGCTGCGGGCGGACAAAATGACGCTGGCGGCGCTGGAAGCTACGCTGCGTCTCTATCTGCACCCGGAAACGCTACCGCAGAGCCTGCCGACGCTGCGTTATCTGACGCGCCCGGAGCCGGAGATCCGCGAGCAGGCGCAGCGGCTGTGCGCGGCGCTGAATGCGCGCTATAGCGAGTTCGACCTGCGTGTCGAAGCCTGTTTGTCACAGATCGGCAGCGGCTCTTTGCCGGTCGATCGCCTGCCTGGCGCAGCCGTGACCTTTACGCCGCGCGACGGCAGCGGGCGTCGGCTGGAAGCGCTGGCGGCGCAATGGCGGGCGTTGCCGCAGCCGGTGATTGGCCGCATTTATGATGGTCGCCTGTGGCTGGACTGCCGCTGTCTTGATGATGAATCCCGCTTGCTGGAGATGTTGCTGAAATGATTATTGCCACTGCCGGGCATGTTGACCACGGCAAAACGACCCTGATTGAGGCGCTAACCGGCGTGAATGCCGATCGTTTGCCGGAAGAGAAAAAACGCGGCATGACTATCGATCTGGGCTACGCCTACTGGTCGCAGCCGGATGGGCGCGTACCGGGGTTTATTGATGTGCCGGGGCACGAAAAATTCCTCTCGAATATGCTGGCGGGCGTCGGCGGCATCGATCATGCGCTGCTGGTCGTCGCCTGCGATGATGGCGTGATGGCGCAGACCCGCGAGCATCTGGCCATTTTGCAACTTACTGGTAACCCGGCGCTGACTGTGGCGCTAACGAAAGCCGATCGCGTGGATGACGCGCGAATTGAGCAGGTGCGCGCAGAAGTACAAGAAACGCTGAAAACCTTTGGTTATCCGCAGGCGACCCTGTTTGTCACCGCCGCAACAGAGATGCGTGGCATCGCTGAATTACGTGCGCATCTGTTGCAGTTGCCAGAGCGCGCGCACCCGGAAAATCAACGTTTTCGCCTGGCGCTGGATCGCGCGTTTACCGTCAAAGGCGCCGGGCTGGTGGTGACCGGTACGGCGCTCTCTGGCGATGTGCGCGTGGGCGATACGTTGTGGCTGACCGGGGTGAATACACCGATGCGCGTGCGCGGTCTGCATGCGCAGAATCAGCCGGTTGATCATGCTCATGCCGGGCAGCGTATTGCGCTCAACATTGCCGGGGACGCGGAAAAAGAGGCGCTCAGCCGCGGTGACTGGTTGCTGTCACAGCAACCGCCGGAGCCAACGGAGCGGGTGATTGTCGCGCTGCAAACGCACACGCCGCTGACCCAGTGGCAGCCGGTGCATATCCACCATGCCGCCAGCCATGTTACCGGCCGCGTTTCGCTGCTGGAAAATGGTCTCGCCGAGCTGGTGCTGGATACGCCGCTGTGGCTGGCCGATAACGATCGGCTGGTACTGCGTGATATCTCTGCGCGCAGTACGCTGGCCGGAGCGCGGGTGGTAACACTCAACTCACCGCGCCGCGGCAAACGTAAAACTGAGTATCTGCAATGGATCGCGGAGCTGGCGCAAGCGGGCGATGATGCGCAGGCGCTGCTGGCGCATTTATCGCGCGGTGCCGTTGATCTGACGGCGTTTGGCTGGGCGCGGCAGCTCAGCGCGCGCGGGCTGGAAGTGCTGCTGGATAACCCCGGTTTTATTCGTGCTGGCAATAACCTGTTGAATGCGCCGGTGGCGGCGCGCTGGCAGCGTAAGTTGCTGGATACGCTGGCAATCTACCATGAGCAGCACCGCGAAGAGCCAGGCCCTGGGCGCGAGCGTCTGCGGCGCATGGCATTGCCGATAGAAGATGAGGGGCTGGTGCTCACGCTTATCGAACGGATGCGCGAGGCGGGCGACATTCACAGCCATCATGGCTGGCTGCATCTGCCGGATCACAAAACCGGCTTCAGCGATGAACAGGAGCATCTGTGGCAAAAAGTAGCGCCGCTGTTTGGTGATGAACCGTGGTGGGTGCGCGATCTGGCGCGCGAAACCGCAAGCGATGAACAGGTGATGCGCGGCGTACTGCGACAGGCTGCTCAGCAGGGGCTTATTACGGCGATCGTGAAAGATCGTTATTACCGTAACGATCGGATTGTCACTTTCGCCAGCATGATCCGCGATCTGGATCAGGCGCGCGGTTCCACCAGCGCCGCCGATTTCCGCGATACGCTGAATGTGGGACGCAAACTGGCGATTCAGATTCTGGAATATTTTGACCGCATTGGTTTTACCCGCCGACGCGGCAATGACCATATCCTGCGCGATAAAGCCCTTTTCCTGAAGGAATAAGCTCCAGGCAGAGCGCCAGAAATGTTCATGCAAATGACAAATCTGGCACCTTTCCCCTCTGCGATCAAAGCGCGGCAGCGACGATTTCGGCACTCTTGGCTTTTTTAACGCCCGCTGGAGTGGAGAATGAACCGTTTTATTATCGCCGATTCGGCAAAATGCATTGGCTGTCGCACCTGCGAAGTGGCCTGCGTGGTGTCGCACCAGGATAATCAGGACTGCTCAACCCTCTCGGCCTCCACCTTTTCCGCCCGCATTCGGGTGGTTAAAACCGGTACATTTTCCACGGCAGTGACCTGCCATCACTGCGAAGATGCGCCCTGTGCGAATGTCTGCCCGGTTGGCGCGATTCATCGCGCCGACGGCGTGGTATTGGTGGAACAATCCCGCTGCATCGGCTGTAAAAGCTGCATGATCGCCTGCCCGTTTGGCGCGATGCAGGTGACGCGGATTGAGGAGCGCGTACAGGCGCTGAAGTGCGATCTGTGCCAGCACCGCGAAACCGGACCCGCCTGCGTGGAAGCCTGCCCGACCAGCGCGCTCAGCTGTGTGAACCCGGCGCAGTTGCGCGAGCGTCGCCTGCGAAGCCAGCTAGCGTAAGTCGTTAAAGTTCTACGTCAGCGTGTCGGCGCGCGCTCGCCAGTGGAGCAGTGCGAAGCGGGCTGAGGCACAATAAGTGTTTCATTACGCAATCCCTTTTCAATCAGCGCGCTGAACGGCGATGACACGTGTTGCTGCGAAGACGTGCCCCCTTGCGGGGGCACAAAAACTTTTACTGCTGGGTTGGTTTTTATATGCCGACGACGACACCGCTCACACCGCAGAGAGGCTTCGAGGTGGTGCTTCCCCTGGTGTTGGAGGAATTGCTGGTTGACCGTATTCAAGGTGGCATTGACGTTCGCCAGTAGCCCGGACGCATTGGCAGAAACACTGCTTCCGCTGCAATGGTGCTGAGGTGGTTAATGTTATTAGTTGCCATACTGATACTCCGCTCAATTAAAATTCCGGACTGTGCATGAATTAAGTGTAAATCGCATTTATAGACCGGCAACGTTGGTGCATTAATATTTTGCAAATAAATGAAAAATATGAATATTCCTAAAGTGACAGCACTTTTATTCTATATATTGTTTAAAATCAATTGGTTATATGTTGATTTATAATTTAAGTCACGCTTGATAAAGATTTCTTTTTTTAGATTTTATTAAGGAGGGATATATCCTTGACAATTATTATAATTAACATGAAGTAAGGTTCATTTTTATTTTTGCAATATATGCATGTAAAAACAAATCGCTGCCTAATTAAAATTAATCTTTGTGTGGTTATCTGGCAGGCATAAAAAAGCCATCCTGACGATGGCTTTTTTAAACTCTTTTCAGGCCTTGTTTTCTTGCCAGGCTTTTTCAACCTCTTCGGCGAGAATTTTTACCCCGGCTTCGATAAGCGCCGGTTCCGGCACATAGTTCATGCGCATGCACTGATGTGTGTGCGGCCAGGGTTTATCCAGCCCCGGGAAGAAGTAATCACCCGGCACCATCAGCACGCCGCGTTTTTTCAGGCGCTGATAAAGTAATTCGGTGCTGATGGGCAGATCCTTGAACCACAGCCAGAGGAAAATCGCCCCTTCCGGTTTATGGATCAGGCAGCGCTCTTCGGGCAGGTAGCGGCGCAGAATGGCGAGAGTTTCCTGAACCCGCTGGTAATAGAACGGTTTGATCACCTCTTCGGAGAGGCGCAGCAGATCCTGGCGCTTAATCATCTCGCACATCATTGCCGGGCCGATACCGCCAGGCGCAAGGCTGATGATGCCGTTCATGTTGCGAATGGCGGAGATAATTTTATCGTTGGCAATGATAATTCCGCAGCGGCTGCCCGGCAGGCCCAGCTTCGACAGGCTCATGCACAGGATGATATTCGGGTTCCACAGCGGACGCGCTTCGCTAAAGATGATGCCCGGGAAAGGCACGCCGTAAGCGTTATCGATCACCAGCGGAATGTTGTGCTGATTCGCCAGCACATCGAGTTTCATCAACTCTTCGTCGGTGATCACGTTGCCGGTAGGGTTGGTTGGCCGCGAGACGCAAATCATCCCGGTCTCTTCGCCGATATGCAGATGTTCGAAATCAACATGGTATTTAAACTGGCCATCAGGCAGCAGTTCAATATTGGGCCGCGCCGAGACAAACATCTCCTCTTCCAGCCCGGAATCCGCGTAGCCGATGTACTCCGGCGCTAGCGGAAATAATACTTTTCTGGTACTTCCATCGGCACGGCGGCCTGCGAACAGATTGAACAAGTAGAAAAACGCGCTCTGGCTGCCATTTGTCAGTGCAATATTCTGCGGTTCAATATCCCAACCTAACTCTTCACGCAACATCCCGGCCAGCGCCGTCAGCAGCTCGGTTTTGCCTTGCGGACCGTCATAATTGCACAGCGCATCAATCGCTTTGCCGTTTTCTACCATCCCGGCGAGCAGGTTATGGAAGTAATCGGTCATCGCCGGGATTTGTGCCGGGTTACCGCCGCCGAGCATGATAGCGCCAGGGGTGCGTAAACCGTCGTTGAGATCCTCCATCAGGCGCGTAATGCCTGCATGGCGGGTAAATTTGTCGCCGAAAAGTGAAAATGTCATCGCTACTGCTCTGTCGCGCTACTGTTCAAAGTGGCTAACCATAACGCTCCGCAGAGCAGTGTGCAAATTGCCGCGCCGTGACGATTTTCGCTGTTTATACTAACTCTGTATTTTTTGTCAGCATAATATGCTGATATTTTCCTTATGACTCAGTGCGGGACCGCACCCGCCCAGACAACCATGACTTTGTCATCTCCTTGCTCGCGAACGAACCCATACCCTTGCGGTAATGTCAGTGTGGTTTGTTTTCCCGCGCCCAGTGCCGGATGGCGCGCGCGGAACTGGCCCAGCGTTTGCCAGTGGCGCAGGCTTTGCGCGGATTTGCCGTCAAGATCCTGCCAGTTCATGTCCGATCGCGTGCCTTGCAGCGGATCGGATCCCGTGGGGCCAAATGGACGTGCGGATTCATCACCGTAGAAGATCTGCACCGCGCCTGGCGCAAGCAATAACAGCTCTGCCGATTGCTGGCCGCCTTCGCGGAACAGGCGGGTATCGTGCGAGGAGAGATAACTCAGGGCGTTAAAACTTTGCAGCTTGTCCGCCATTTGCTGCCAGACGGTATCCATATTCGCCAGGCACGGCACGCCGCTGGCGGCCTGCTCCTGATAATCAAAATTGATCATCGCGTCGAAACCGTGGTCGTAGTAGGTGCTGCGCATGACGCCGTGGCCCCAGGATTCGCCGGTCATCCAGAATGGCGCATCATCAATTTTCTTCTGCGGGTTGGCTTTTTTCCATTCGGCCAGCGCCTCTGTCGCCTGGGTTTTGAGTTGCTGCCAGGCCGCCAGCTCAACGTGTTTGGCGGTATCAACGCGAAAACCGTCGATACCATAATCGCGCACCCACTGGCTGAGCCAGTGGGTCAGATAATCGCGCGGCGTGTAACCGGCAATCTCCCGCGCGTGGGTGTCCGGTTTATGTTGGTAGAAGACGGGCAAGCCGGATGGCGTGGTCGATTCTGTTTTCAGATCCGGCAAGAAGGCCAGCGACATGGTCAGATCGTCAAAACCGGGGTTGTCATAATCGCCGATATCGGTGCGGATCCAGTTTTTACCCCACCAGTTTTGCCACGCCGTTTTATCGCTGAAGTTGATGTAATCATTGAAACTGTGCCACGTCTGGCCGGCGGCGGGCTTCCAGTCTGTCCAGTGCTCGCCGAGGATTTTGCGCCGTTCATCCTCTTTCAGATAAAGTGCGCCAAACTGATACGTCTGCATATCCGCAAGTGTGGCGTAACCGGTGTGGTTCATCACCACGTCAAACAACACGCGGATGCCGCGTCGGTGCGCTTCATCGACCAGCGTGCGTAAATCCTCTTCGCCGCCCATATTGGCATCCAGGCGCGTCCAGTCTTGCGTGTAGTAGCCGTGATAGGCGTAATGGGGAAAATCGCCCTTCGTGCCGCCGCCTACCCAACCGTGGATCTGCTCCAGCGGCGAGCTTATCCATAACGCGTTTACGCCCAGTTGCTGCAAATAATCAAGCTTGCTGGTTAGCCCTTTCAGATCGCCGCCGTGGAAGGTGCCGATCTCCTGCATACCATCTTTGTGCCGCCCGTAGCTGTTGTCGTTTGACGGGTCGCCATTCACATAACGGTCGGTTAAAACAAAATAAACGGTGGCGTTATGCCACTGGAAGGGCGCGGGGCCATGGGTTTCGGCGCTTTCTAATAGCAGCAGCCCGTCACTCTGCGCCGCAGGCTGAAGGGTGATTTTGCCGTTGCGGACGGTGGTGATTTGCTGGCTGTAGAAATCGCGCACCTGGCTGCCTTCCGGGAACGTTGCGCCGACGTCTATCGTCAGCGGCTTATCGCTGCGCACCGGGCACTGGCGCGCCACATTCGCGCGGGTGTCGGCATTCTCGCTTTTCACGCTCAGCAACAGAGTGGGCGTGCCGGAACGGGTATCGAGCTGCAACTGGTAATCGCCGTCGCGGAAAATACGCCACTGCGGCGCGCTGCCAGTGCAGGGAACCAGGGAAAGCATCTGGTTGAGCTTCACCCCTTCAGCGGGTTGCCAGCATTGCTGGCCTTCCTGCAACGTGAGCGGGTAAGCCCCTTTTTTCAGCGTCGCCTGGCTGCGCCACAGACCGGTGCCATCGTTGGTTAAGGCAGGAAAACTGCTGGCGGACCAGTCGGCGAAGGCGAAGCAGGGTATAAAGAGCAATGAAAGCGCGGCGTGTTTCATCTGATGTCCCGTTAACAGCGGTTTCTTTCAGTTTGCCACGCTGAAAACAGGGCCGACTCATCCTGCGCGCGTTATCGCCAGGGAGGAGAACAACGGGTGAGTGATAAACCACACAGAACGTCGCAGATTTGCGATAACCACCACATTTATCACTCTTTGTCCATTTTCTGCACAATTTCCTGGTGACATGGTTTCGGAATTGGATTATTTCTGTACGTGCTCTTGTACGCTATTTTTGCTATGATTTGAGATTCAGCTCTCAAATTTATGCAAAAAAGAAGGTGTTGGAATGTTCATATCCGACCAGGAGACCTAATGATATCGATACCCATGCGACGACCTGGGGCTACGATACTCATGTTTTTCACCCTTATATTTTCGGGTGGGGTGCTGGCAAAGACGCACACAGAAACAGCGAGTCACAAAGCCCACGTCACTAAGGCAAACGTAAAGAAGCAGGCAAGCAGTAAACAAGAGTATTCTCGCAATAGTGTAAATAGCAGTTCACTTCCTGATTTGCGAAAATACCCTTCCGGAACCCCAAGGAAAAAAGCGTTTCTCCGGACAGTAATGCCTTATATCACCAGTAGAAACTCAGCGATTACCGCCGAGCGTAACTGGCTGCAAAAGAAACAGTACGACAGCCAATGGTCGCCTGCCGAACGCACGCGCCTGAAGGATATTGCCAAACGCTACAAAGTGAGCTGGTCCGGGAATACGCGCCGTATCCCCTGGAACACGCTGCTGGAGCGCGTGGACATTATTCCTGACAGCATGGTCGCTACCATGGCGGCGGCAGAAAGCGGCTGGGGCACCTCCAAACTGGCGCGTACCAACAACAATCTGTTTGGTATGAAGTGTGCCAAAGGTGCCTGTAAAAATGGCCCGGGTAAGGTGAAAGGCTATTCCCACTTTGAATCCTTGCAGGAGTCGGTGGACGCCTACGTCACCAATCTGAACACGCATGCTGCTTATGCGTCGTTCCGTACATCCCGCGCGCAGTTACGCAAGGCCGATCAGGAAGTGACGGCTTCAAACATGATTCATAAGCTGAAGGGTTACTCGACCCGCGGTGCGAGTTACAACAACTACCTGTTTGCCATGTATCAGGACAATCAGCAGTTAATCGCCGCGCACATGTAACTGTTTTTGCTGCTAAAACGCCTTCCCTGTGGAAGGCGTTTTTCTTTGTGCGTTATATCAGCACTTCGCTGTAGCGGTCGCGGTAGTCTTTCGGCGTGCTGTCGTACTCTTTGCGAAAGACGGAATAGAAATATTGCAGCGACGGATAGCCGCACATTTGTGAAATCTCGTTGATCGAGAGCGACGTTGAAATCAGCAGGCTGCGCGCTTTTTCCAGTTTCTCCGCGTGGATCACCGCGTGGATGGTTTCCCCCACTTCCTCTTTAAAGCGCTTCTCCAGATTGGAACGCGAAATACCGACAGCATCCAGCACCTGATCGACCTTGATCCCTTTGCAGGCATGATTGCGGATGTAGTGCATCGCCTGGATGACCGCCGGATCGTTCAGCGACCGGTAATCAGTCGAACGACGTTCCACCACCCGCACCGGCGGCACCAGCAACCGCTGAAGCGGCAGGGTTTCGCTATCCAGCAGACGATGCAGTAATTTTGCCGCCTGATAGCCCATCTGCCGCGTACCCTGCGCCACGGAAGAGAGCGCGACGCGGGAGAGATAGCGGGTGAGTTCTTCATTATCGATGCCAATCACGCACAGCTTTTCCGGCACCGGAATATGCAGATGGTCGCACACTTGCAGTACGTGGCGGGCGCGGGCGTCGGTAACGGCAATGATGCCGGTTTGCGGCGGTAGCGTTTGTAGCCAGTCGGCGAGCCGGTTCTGTGCGTGCTGCCAGTTTTCCGGCGCGGTAGTCAGCCCCTGATAGACCACACCGCGGTATTTCTCCTGCGCGACAAGCCGACAAAAAGCATATTCACGTTCAGCAGCCCAGCGCTTACCGCTGGAAGCGGGCAGGCCGTAAAAAGCAAAACGGTGTACGCCTTTCTCTTTCAAATGCAGGAATGCGCTCTCTACCAGCGCGTGGTTGTCAGTGGCGATGTAATGGACCGCAGGGTAGCTTTCTGGCGTGTGATAGGAGCCGCCTACGCCGACGATCGGGACGTCAACATCGGCCAGTACCTGTTCTATTTCCGGGTCGTCGTAATCGGCAATAACACCGTCACCAACCCACTCTTTAATATTTTCAATGCGCGCGCGGAAATCTTCCTCGATAAAGATGTCCCACTCGGATTGCGACGCCTGCAAATACTCGCCGACGCCCTCGACAACCTGGCGGTCATAGGCTTTATTCGCATTAAATAACAGCGTGATGCGATGGCGTTTTTCAAACATGTCTCTGGGATTCCTGGCTTTCCACCTGTTCTGATTATCATATTCAGCACACCGCCGGATAAAAAAGATCCGGCAGTGTGATCGCGCCAGTATTCACTCCTTTCAGGCCCGGCGTTTGGTCGCGGAATCCATCCACACCGCCAGCAGTAAAATCGCACCTTTGACGATGTATTGCCAGAAGGTGGGCACATCCATCATGCTCATGCCGTTATCCAGCGAAGCCATAATAAACGCCCCCATTACGGCACCCGCAACGCTACCGATCCCGCCTGCGAGGCTGGTACCGCCAATGACACAGGCGGCAATAGCGTCCAGCTCGGCGATATTCCCGGCCGAAGGCGAACCCGCGCCGAGGCGTGAGCTGAGGATTAACCCGGCGATTGCCACCATCAAACCGTTGATGGCAAATACCGCCAGCTTGGTACGCTCAACGTTGATACCGGAAAGCCGGGCGGCTTCCAGGTTGCCGCCAATGGCGTAAATCCGGCGGCCAAACGCGGTTCGCGTAGCCATAAACATCCCGGCCAGCAGCAGAAATGCCAGCAGCAGCACCGGTGTAGGAACGCCGCGATAATCATTGAGCAGCCAGATAGCGCCCAGCACAATCACTGCGATAAGCGCCTGACGACCAATCGCGCTGGTGGAGGCGGGTGTTGTGAGGCCGAGCGATTGGCGGCGCAACCGTCCGCGCCATTGCCAGAGCACAAACACCACCATGCCCAGAACGCCGACGCCGAAACCGACACCGTCTGGCAGGTAGCTCTGGCCGATTTGCGACATCGCCGCGCTGGTGGGAGAAACCGTGGTGCCGTTGGTGATGCCGATTAACACGCCGCGAAACGCCAACATACCGGCGAGAGTGACGATGAATGACGGCACCTTGCGATAGGCCACCCACCAGCCGTTCCATGCACCCAGCAACAGACCGAGCACCAGCGTTACCGCCACGGTGAGCGGCAGTGGCCAGCCGAGCCAGACATCAAAAATCGCCGCTGCGCCGCCGAGCAGACCCATCATTGAGCCAACGGAGAGGTCAATTTCAGCGGAAATAATGACGAACACCATGCCGACCGCCAGAATGCCAGTGATGGCGGTCTGGCGTAGCAGGTTAGAGATATTACGCGCGCTCAGGTAAGCACCATCGGTCATACCGGTGAAAAACAGCATGATCACCACGATGGCAGCGATCATGACAAAGACCTGTAAGTTGAGGGATTTCAGACCGGAAAATAGGCCCGGTGAGACCGTGGATAGCTTCATTTCAGACGGGTTGCTTTTCGACATGATGTTCGCTCCTCAGTGCCGCTTCCATAACCTGCTCCTGGGTCAGATTACGATTGATAAGATCGGCTTTCAGCTTGCCTTCATGCATCACCAGCACCCGGTCGCTTAAGCCCAGCACTTCGGGCAGCTCGGATGAGATAACGATGACGGCAATCCCTTGCTGCACCAGTTGGTTAATGAGTTTGTAGATTTCGTACTTCGCGCCGATATCAATACCGCGCGTCGGTTCGTCGAGGATTAAAATGCGCGGGTTGAGCAGCAGGCAGCGGGCTAAAATCGCCTTTTGCTGATTGCCGCCGCTGAGACGACCGATGGCAAGCGCTGGCGATGAGGTTTTCACTTTCAGCCGCTGCAGAGACTGTAAAATGCAGGCCTGCTCTGCGGCATCGTCCAGGCTGCTGAGCACGCCGGTAAACTGATCCAGCGCCGCAAGGGTAATATTTTTTCCCACCGCCATAACCGGCACGATGCCGTCTTTTTTGCGATCTTCCGGCACCATCGCAATGCCATGTGCAATGGCCTGCTGGCAGTTGTGGATCTCCACCTGCTTGCCATCAAGGTAAATCGCGCCCTCCCAGCGGCCAGGCCACACGCCGAACAGGCACTGCACGGCTTCGGTTCTGCCTGCGCCGACTAACCCGGCGATACCGAGGATTTCGCCGCGTTTCAGGCTGAAGGAGACGTCGTTGACGCGTTTAATATGGCGATTAACCGGGTGCCAGGCGGTCAGGTGTTCAACGCGCAGGATCTCCGTGCCGGTAGTATGTGGCTCGCTGGGATAAAGCGCCGTAAGCTCGCGACCCACCATCATGGTGATGATGTCATCTTCGCTCATGCCCGTCGCATCGCGGGTGCCGATATGTTTGCCATCGCGAATGACGCAAATCACGTCGGATATCGCTTTGACTTCATTGAGTTTGTGGGAAATGTAGATACAGGCGATATCGTGGTTGCGCAGGTCGCGGATGATATCCAGAAGTACTGCGGTTTCCTGTTCGGTGAGCGAGGCCGTCGGCTCATCCAGAATAAGCAGCCGCACCTGTTTATTCAGCGCCTTGGCAATCTCCACCAGTTGCTGCTGCCCCAGCCCTAAATCGCCCACCCGGGTATCCGGCGAAATGGCCAGGCTCACCTGTTTAAGCAACTTTTCGCAACGCAGCGTCATCATGTCGTAATCCATCACGCCGTTACGGGTGATTTCCGTACCGAGGAAGATATTTTCCAGCACCGTCAGGTGCTTCACCAACGCCAGTTCCTGGTGAATGATGGCGATACCTTTACGTTCGGTGTCGCGGATATGGCTGGCCTGCAAGGTTTCGCCGGCAAACACGATCTCCCCGTCGTAGCTGCCCGCCGGGTAGATCCCGCACAGGACTTTCATCAGTGTTGATTTACCGGAACCATTCTCGCCGCACAGTGATAACACTTCGCCGGCATTCAGTCGCAGGCTGACATTATCAATGGCTTTCACAGCACCAAAGGCTTTGGTGATGTTTTTCATTTCGAGTAAATAAGGCATAGCTGCTCCACGTCATTTGCTGGTCTGACAACGCCTGAAAGAGGAGGCGGAGGGCGCGCCCCGCAATGAAGAGGCGCGCCGAACGTGCTAGAGCTGGTTTTTCTGATGGAAACCATCTTTGATGACGGTGGCGTCGATATTGTCTTTCGTCACCTCAATAGGCGTCAGCAAGCGGGACGGAACATCCTTCAGACCGTTGTTGAGCGTGGTATCTGCTTTCGGCTGCTGGCCGTTGCCCAATTCGACGGCAATTTCCGCCGCCGTGTTGGCAAGCTGCGTAATCGGCTTGTAGACGGTCATCGTCTGGCTGCCGTTAATCAGCCGTTTTACCCCGGCGAGATCCGCATCCTGGCCGGAGATAGCGACTTTCCCTGCCAGCCCCTGGGCGCTAAGCGCCTGGATTGCGCCGCCAGCGGTGGCATCATTTGAAGCGACGACAGCATCGATTTTGTTGTTGTTAGCGGTGAGCGCGTTTTCCATTATTTTCAGCGCATTTTCCGGCAGCCAGCCATCGACCCACTGATCGCCGACAATTTTAATTTTTCCGCTATCGATATACGGTTTTAAAACTTTCATCTGCCCGGCGCGGAACAGCTTGGCGTTATTATCCACCGGTGAGCCGCCCATTAAAAAGTAATTCCCTTGCGGCACTTTCTTGACCAGGCTTTGCGCCTGTAATTCCCCAACTTTTTCATTGTCGAAGGAAATATAGAAGTCGATATCGGCATTATTAATCATGCGATCGTAAGCCAGAACTTTAATTCCTTCCTGTTTGGCTTCTTTTATTACGTTACTTAATACCTGACCGTTGTAGGGAATAATAACCAGCACATCAACGCCACGGTTTATCATATTTTCAATTTGCGACATTTGTGTTTCTTCATTGCCGTTGGCGGATTGAACAAACACATTAGCGCCGAGCGATTCGGCTTTTTTGACAAAAATATCGCGATCTTTTTGCCAACGTTCAAGGCGCAGATCGTCAATCGCCATGCCAATCTTCACTTCTTTGGCGTGGCCAACGGCGCTGGCAAGGATCAGGGAGGCGCAGAGTGTAAGGCAAAGGTTCTTTATCTTCATAATAGTAATACCTTTCGTAGGGTGATGAGCGAGATAAAAGAAACATGCACTGCTTTGGACGAGCAAATTTTTAACACGGAACGTTAAGTTAGCAATTACTGATTTTTATCCACGCATTACGTTTTTTGGTTTATTTGCTGATTTATGACCGCGATCTTATTTTAAAAAAAGCAAAACCGATTTTGCATAAAAAAGAGGAAGGCGACACGCAACAATTGTCGGCGTTATTTTGCGAGCCAGCGCACGTTTGTGCATTCTCTTAATAGCGGTGTGAAATAACGTAATTGAGCAAGCCAGAGAGAGAATCCAGTATTACTTCAGAATTGTTCACTCGCCAATGGAGCTCATTATGCAAGCTTATTTCGATCAGCTGGATCGGGTTCGTTATGAAGGCCCAAAAACCACGAATCCTTTAGCGTTTCGTCATTACAATCCGGATGAGCTAGTGCTCGGTAAGCGCATGGAGGATCACCTGCGTTTTGCCGCCTGCTACTGGCACACTTTCTGCTGGAATGGCGCGGATATGTTCGGTGTGGGCTCTTTCGATCGCCCGTGGCAACACCCCGGCGAGGCGATGGAACAGGCGAAACGCAAAGCTGATGTCGCCTTTGAGTTTTTCCATAAGCTGAACGTCCCCTATTACTGCTTCCATGACGTCGATGTCTCTCCTGAAGGAGCATCGCTGAAAGAGTACCTCAACAACTTTGCGCAGATGGTGGATGTGCTGGCGGAAAAACAGCAGCAGAGCGGCGTGAAGCTGCTGTGGGGCACGGCGAACTGCTTTACCAACCCGCGCTATGGCGCAGGCGCGGCGACCAATCCCGATCCGGAAGTCTTCAGCTGGGCCGCCACGCAGGTGGTGACGGCGATGAACGCCACCCATAAGCTCGGCGGCGAAAACTATGTGCTGTGGGGCGGGCGTGAAGGGTATGAAACCCTGCTGAATACCGATTTGCGCCAGGAACGTGAACAAATCGGCCGCTTTATGCATATGGTGGTTGAGCACAAACACAAAATTGGTTTTCACGGTACGCTGCTTATCGAACCAAAACCGCAGGAGCCGACCAAGCATCAATACGATTATGACGCAGCCACGGTGTATGGCTTCCTGAAGCAGTTTGGTCTGGAGAAAGAGATCAAGCTCAATATCGAAGCCAACCACGCCACGCTGGCGGGCCACTCTTTCCATCATGAAATCGCTACCGCCATTGCGCTGGGGCTGTTCGGCTCGGTGGATGCTAACCGCGGCGACCCGCAGCTTGGCTGGGATACCGATCAGTTCCCGAACAGCGTGGAAGAGAATGCGCTGGTGATGTACGAAATTCTCAAAGCTGGCGGTTTCACTACCGGTGGGCTGAACTTTGACGCCAAAGTGCGTCGCCAGAGCACCGATAAATATGACCTCTTCTACGGACATATCGGCGCAATGGATACCATGGCGCTGGCGCTGAAAGTGGCCGCTCGCATGGTGCAAGATGGCGAGCTGGATAAACGCGTTGCGAAGCGCTACGCCGGCTGGAATGGTGAGCTGGGCCAGCAAATTTTGCAGGGGCAGCTTAGTCTGGCGGAGCTGGCGAAGTACGCTGAGCAGCAGAACCTGGCGCCGCGCCATCAGAGCGGCCATCAGGAACAACTGGAAAATCTGGTTAATCATTACCTCTTCGACAAGTAACCGGTGCCGCGCCGCGGGCAACGCGGCGCACATCAACAGGAGTGGTCACTATGTATATCGGGATCGATCTCGGCACCTCAGGCGTGAAAGCTATTCTGCTCGGTGAACAGGGGGATGTGCTGGCCTCTCATACGGAAAAACTCAGCGTATCGCGCCCGCAGCCATTATGGTCCGAGCAGGATCCTGAACAGTGGTGGCAGGCAACGGATCGTGCAATTCAGGCGCTGGCCGCCGCGCATTCGCTACAGCAGGTGAAGGCCATCGGGCTTGCCGGGCAGATGCACGGCGCCACGCTGCTGGATAACGAAAACCGCGTGCTTCGCCCGGCTATTTTGTGGAATGACGGCCGCTGCGGCGAAGAGTGCAAGCTGCTGGAAGCGCAGGTGAAAAATTCCCGCGCCATTACCGGCAACCTGATGATGCCCGGTTTTACCGCGCCGAAGCTGCTGTGGGTTCAGCGCCACGAGCCGGACGTCTTCGCCAGAGTCGCGAAAGTATTGCTGCCCAAAGATTACCTGCGTCTGAAAATGTCCGGCGTTTTTGCCAGCGATATGTCGGATGCTGCGGGCACTATGTGGCTGGATGTCGCGAAGCGCGACTGGAGCGATGAGATGCTGGCGGCCTGCTCGCTCACCCGCGCACATATGCCTGCGCTGTTTGAAGGCAGCGAAATAACCGGTGAACTGCTGCCGGAGGTGGCACGACGCTGGTCGATGCCCGTTGTTCCGGTGGTGGCGGGCGGCGGTGACAATGCGGCGGGCGCTGTGGGCGTGGGTATGGCCGATGCGGGGCAGGCGATGCTTTCGCTGGGGACGTCCGGCGTTTATTTCGCGGTCAGCGAAGGGTTTCTGAGCAAGCCGGAGAGCGCAGTACACAGCTTTTGCCACGCGCTGCCCGGGCGCTGGCACCTGATGTCGGTGATGCTTAGCGCCGCCTCCTGCCTGGACTGGGCAGCAAGGCTAACGGGGCTGGAATCGGTGCCCGCGTTGATCCACGCGGCGGAACAGGCGGACGACAAGGCGGGCGATCTCTGGTTTCTGCCCTACCTTTCCGGCGAACGCACGCCGCACAACAACCCGCAGGCGAAAGGCGTTTTCTTTGGCCTGACGCATCAGCACGGGCAGGGCGAACTGGCGCGCGCGGTGCTGGAAGGCGTGGGTTATGCGCTGGCGGATGGTATGGATGTGGTGCATGCCTGCGGCGTGACGCCGAAGAGTATTACGCTTATCGGCGGCGGCGCGCGCAGCGCCTGGTGGCGGCAAATGCTGGCGGATATCAGCGGCCTGCAACTCGATTACCGTACCGGCGGCGATGTTGGCCCGGCGCTGGGCGCGGCGCGGCTGGCGCAGGTCGCGGTGAACCCGTATGTCCCGCTGGCAACGCTGCTACCGCAGCTTCCCATTGAACAACAGCATCTGCCGAACGCCGAACGTCATAACGGGTACGCTTCGCGTCGCGAGACGTTCCGACGCATTTATCAGCAGCTGTTGCCGCTGATGTCCTGATCGTTCCGGCTCACTTTCTTCAGTGGGCCGGAATCACCCTGAGGTTGTCCTTTTTTGGTCTTAGCAGACATGGCACTCCTTGCCAGAATAGCGTTATCCCCACTGAGCAAGGAGTCCTGAAATGTCACGTACCGCCCTTATCAATATCGACACACAACAATCTTTCTTTCATCGTGAATACTGGCAGGAGACGGATTTTCCTGCCTTTCAGCAGGCCATTTCTGCTCTGATTTCCGGCTGTGAAGCGCGCGGCATTCCGGTTGTCGATATCTTTCACGTTGCAGACAGCGGCCCCTTCTCGCTGGAAAGCGGTTTTGTTGCGCCGATGCCTTTTCTGACGCATCAACCGGCCGTGACCTTTTATAAGCATGTGCACAATGCTTTTACCGATACCGGCCTGGATCACTGGCTGCGCGCGCGTGATATCAACCACCTGATTATCTGTGGTATCCGCACTGAACAGTGCTGCGAAACCACGGCGCGCGTGGCGTCGGATTTGGGTTATCGCGTGACTTTTGCCAGCGAAGCGACGCTGACCTTCCCGATGACGCATAAAGGGATTACGCTGGATTGCGATGCGTTGCGCCATCGTACGGAAACGGTGCTGGAAGGCCGCTTCGCCACGATTAAAACCGTCCACGAAATTCTGGAACGCTAATGACGACAGATGTCTGGTTTGTGATGTTGCCGGGAGTGCTGGCGCTGGATATGACCGGCCCGGCGGAAACATTCGTGCTGGCACAGGATGCTTTCCGCCTGCATTACATCGGGCCAGACGCCGAAGTGCCCACATCGATTGGCCTGAATATGGGCAACATCTCGCCGCTGCCGGAAACACTGCCGGCAGGCAGTTTGCTGGTGTTGCCCGGCGTCAGCGATTCGGCGAATTTTTTCAACACGCCGCAGGCCAGTCTCGTACTGCACTGGCTGATGCGCCTGCAACCGCAGATCCACAATCAGAGCATTACCCTGATGTGCGTCTGTTCGGGCGCCGTGCTGGCGGCGAAAGCCGGGTTGTTGAGCGGCGTGCAGTGCACCACACATCATGATGTGATTGCGCGATTGAAAGCAGCAGCGCCGACGGCGCAGGTGAAAGAGAACCGTATCTTTATTGAAGATCGCGGCATCTGGACCAGCGCGGGCATCACCTCCGGCATCGATCTGGCCTTACATCTGATCAACCGTCTGCGGGGGCCGGAAACGGCGCTGGCGGTGGCGCGTGAGATGGTGGTCTGGTTCCGCCGTTCCGGCGACGATCCGCAGATTTCGCCGTGGCTGCGTTACCGCAATCATCTTCACCCGGCAGTGCATCGGGCGCAGGATGCGCTCACCGCCGAGCCGCAAAAAGCGTGGCAACTGGCGGATATCGCCGAATGTGCTCACGTCAGCCCGCGCCATTTGACGCGCCTGTTCCAGCAACATCTGGGCATCAGCGTGCGCGACTACCTTGAACAGTTACGCCTGGTGATTGCCGAGCAGTGCTTGTTGCAGGGGCACGGCGCGGAGCAGGCGGCGCTGGCCGCCGGGTTCTCTTCGCCGCGCCAGTTGCACCGGGCGCGGTCACGAATGGCTAGCTAACGAAACGCCGTCGGTCGAGGCGCTGAACCAGCATCGACAGCGCCAGGCTTGCCAGCAGCGTGGCGACAAAAATCCACACGATATCGAGTAGCGGCCAGTTGCGCAGCTCTATGCCGCGGGTGCGCAGCGCATGGATAATGAGCGCATGGAAACCATAAATTCCCAGCGAGTGGCGCGAAATCAGCGCCAGGCCGGGCAGCGTGCGATCGTTCAGCGTATTTTTAATCAGCGTGAACAGCGCGATGGCGCAAAGGAACACCAGCGGACCGCAGTAGAGATACCAGGTGTCGGCAAAGTTGCCGCGCCACTTCAACTCGTGCAGCGTACCGCGCGAAATTCCCCAGATCGCCAGCAAAAATATCGCCGCGCTGAAAAGCGTGAGCTGCCGTCTTTGCGTCTCCATCATGCCGATCGCCCGTCCCAGCATGCCGTAAAGGATGTAGTAAAACGTGTCGCCGTTGATGTAGAGGTTGATGGGTAACCATTCAAAATGGCCGATCTTCTGTGACACCGTATTCGGGTTAGCCACGATGCCAATCACTATGACCAGCGCCAGCAGCATTTTGCCGCTGAGCGCTTTCACCTGAATCAACGGCGAAACCAGGTAGATAACGATAATCGCGAAGAAAAACCACAGATGGTAGAACACCGGTTTTTGCAGCAGGTTGCGCAGGGATAACTCGCTGTTAATCGAGGTAAACAGCACGATATAGAGCAGGGCGATAAGGCTGTAAAACACCAGACACAGGGCGATGCGCAGGAAATGGCGCGGCTGCGCGCTGCGTTCGCCAAAAAAGAGATAACCCGAAATCATAAAAAACAGCGGCACGCTGACGCGGGAGGCGGAATTCAGCAGATTCGCGACATTCCAGTCGAAAGTGGTAATGCTGGCCGGGTTGGTGATGTACCAGGTGGTGGTATGGATCATCACCACCATCAAACAGGCTATCCCTCGCAGATTATCTATCCAGTAAATTTTCGACTGCATCAGTTCCTCTGTTTTAACGTTAAATATCCTCTGACCTGCCATTTATCCACCTGACGCTCTGGATAATTCTGAGTTTTCCCGCATCCGCTTGTGCAGTTTTCCACAGATTTGCAAAACTAGTGCTCTTACCCTTTAAAAATAACAGCCAGCGAACAGGGCAGTGATAAAAATGATGAAATCTCTTGTACCAATAATGTTGCTGCTGTTAGTCGCAGGATGCAGCGCCGCACCGGGCACGCCCGTGCAGCGCGCGCAAAACGCCAGACCGGACCCGGTTCACTCCCTCGATATGGAGCAGTTATGCCGGCAAAACGCCGCGCATCGCTACAATACCGCCGCGCAAAAAATTGCCGTTACCGGTTTTGAACAGTTTCGCGGCAGTTACGAAATGCGCGGTATGACCCCCCGTAGCGAGGCGTTTGTCTGCGCTTTTGACGCAGAAGGCCAGTTTCTACATCTTTCGATGCGCTAAGCGTCCAGAACGCGGCCCGCGGCCGTGTGAATTTCCCAATTTTCCTTAAACACCTCGGTTTCATACTGTATATCTTGCAGCCAGCGGGTATACTGGTCGCTTCCTTTAAATCCACACGTATCCAGCACGAAAGAATATGCAAAAGTTTGATACCAGGACCTTTCAGGGTCTGATCCTGACCTTACAGGATTATTGGGCCCGTCAGGGCTGCACCATCGTTCAACCTCTGGACATGGAAGTTGGCGCCGGCACCTCCCACCCGATGACCAGTCTGCGCGCGCTGGGGCCAGAACCGATGGCGACTGCCTATGTCCAGCCATCCCGTCGCCCGACCGATGGCCGTTATGGCGAAAACCCGAACCGCTTACAGCACTATTACCAGTTCCAGGTGGTGATTAAACCCTCCCCGGATAACATTCAGGAGCTGTACCTCGGGTCACTGAAAGAGCTGGGTATGGATCCGACGATTCACGATATTCGTTTCGTGGAAGATAACTGGGAAAACCCGACGCTGGGCGCCTGGGGGCTCGGCTGGGAAGTCTGGCTGAACGGCATGGAAGTGACGCAGTTCACTTACTTCCAGCAGGTGGGCGGTCTGGAGTGCAAACCGGTTACCGGCGAGATCACTTACGGTCTGGAACGTCTGGCGATGTACATTCAGGGCGTAGACAGCGTTTACGACCTGGTCTGGAGCGACGGCCCGCTGGGTAAAACCACTTACGGCGACGTCTTCCATCAGAACGAAGTGGAGCAGTCCACTTACAACTTTGAATACGCAGACGTGGACTTCCTGTTCAGCTGCTTCGAGCAGTATGAAAAAGAAGCGCAGAAGCTGCTGGCGCTGGAAAACCCGCTGCCGCTGCCTGCGTACGAACGCATTCTGAAAGCCGCCCATAGCTTCAACCTGCTGGATGCGCGTAAAGCCATCTCCGTAACGGAACGTCAGCGCTATATCCTGCGTATCCGTACGCTGACCAAAGCAGTCGCTGAAGCGTATTACGCTTCCCGTGAAGCCCTTGGCTTCCCGATGTGCAACAGAAATAAATAAGAGGCGGCCATGTCTGAGAAAACATTCCTGGTGGAAATCGGCACCGAAGAGCTGCCACCAAAAGCATTGCGCAGCCTGGCCGAGTCCTTCGCTGCCAACTTTACCGCTGAACTGGATGCCGCGGGCCTGGCTCACGGCGACGTACAGTGGTTTGCCGCACCGCGCCGTCTGGCGCTGAAAGTGGCAAAACTTGCCGCATCGCAAGCGGATCGCGAAGTTGAAAAACGCGGCCCGGCGATTGCGCAGGCGTTTGATGCTGAAGGCAAACCAAGCAAAGCCGCAGAAGGCTGGGCGCGTGGTTGCGGTATTACTGTCGATCAGGCCGAGCGTCTGACCACCGACAAAGGTGAGTGGCTGCTCTATCGCGCCCATGTAAAAGGCGAAAGCGTCGAAACGCTGCTGCCGAACATGGTTGCCACCTCGCTTGCTAAGCTGCCGATCCCGAAACTGATGCGCTGGGGCGCGTCGGAAGTAACGTTTGTGCGTCCGGTGCACACCGTTACGCTGCTGCTGGGCGACACCGTTGTTCCGGCGACGATTCTGGGCATTAATTCCGATCGCGTGATCCGCGGCCATCGCTTTATGGGCGAGCCGGAATTCACTATCGATAATGCCGATCAGTATCCACAAATTCTGCTCGAGCGTGGCAAAGTGATCGCCGATTACGATGCGCGTAAAGCCAAAATCAAAGCGGATGCGGAAGAAGCGGCGCGCAAAATCGGCGGTAATGCCGATCTGAGCGACAGCCTGCTGGAAGAGGTCACTTCGCTGGTGGAATGGCCGGTAGTGCTGACGGCGAAATTCGAAGAGAAATTCCTCGCCGTTCCGGCGGAAGCGCTGGTCTACACCATGAAAGGCGACCAGAAGTACTTCCCGGTTTACGGTAACGACGGCAAACTGCTGCCGAACTTTATCTTCGTGGCTAACATCGAGTCGAAAGATCCGCAGCAGATTATCTCCGGTAACGAGAAAGTGGTGCGCCCGCGTCTGGCGGATGCCGAGTTCTTCTTCAATACCGACCGCAAAAAACGTCTTGAGGATCATCTGCCGCGCCTGCAAACCGTGCTGTTCCAGCAGCAACTGGGCACGCTGCGCGACAAGACCGACCGCATTCAGGCACTGGCGGGCTGGATCGCCGGGCAGATTGGCGCTGACGTCAATCATGCTACCCGCGCCGGTTTGCTCTCCAAGTGCGATCTGATGACTAACATGGTGTTTGAATTTACCGACACCCAGGGCGTGATGGGCATGCACTATGCGCGTCACGACGGCGAAGCGGAAGATGTTGCCGTTGCGTTGAACGAGCAGTATCAGCCGCGTTTCGCCGGTGATGAACTGCCGTCGAACCCGATTGCCTGCGCGCTGGCGATTGCTGACAAGATGGACACGCTGGCGGGTATCTTTGGTATCGGCCAACATCCAAAAGGCGATAAAGACCCGTTCGCGCTGCGCCGTGCCGCGCTGGGCGTGCTGCGTATCATCGTTGAGAAGAACCTGGCGCTGGATCTGCAAACGCTGACCGAAGAAGCGGTGCGTCTGTACGGCGACAAGCTGACCAATGCTAACGTGGTTGATGATGTGATCGACTTTATGCTGGGTCGCTTCCGCGCCTGGTATCAGGACGAAGGTTTCAGCGTTGACACCATTCAGGCCGTACTGGCGCGCCGTCCGACCAAACCGGCGGACTTCGATGCACGTATGAAGGCGGTTTCGCACTTCCGTACCCTGGAAGAAGCGGCGGCGCTGGCGGCAGCCAACAAGCGTGTCTCCAACATTCTGGCGAAGTCTGATGAAACGCTGAACGATATCGTTCACGCCTCGGTGCTGAAAGAAGCAGCCGAAATCAAGCTGGCCGGTAATCTGGTGGTGCTGCGCGATAAGCTGGAGCCGTTCTTTGCAGAAGGTCGCTACCAGGAAGCGTTGATCGAACTGGCGCAACTGCGTGAGCCGGTCGATGAGTTCTTCGAAAAGGTAATGGTAAACGCCGACGACAAAGACGTGCGTATTAACCGCCTGACGCTGCTGTCGAAATTGCGTGAACTGTTCCTGCAGGTGGCGGATATTTCTCTGCTGCAGTAATGTCGCGGTAATATTTTGGCCTGATCACATTGAGGATGCCTGGTGGCATCCTCAATTTTTTAGGGCTAATTATTTCCCCCGTTTAAATCAATTACCCGGTCTGCGGATGCAATAGTGGACGGGCGGTGAGCGATAATAACCCGCGTTATGCGCAATGATTTTATGGCGGTGTTGATCTGCGCTTCGTTTACCGTATCCAGATGGCTGGTGGCTTCATCGAGAAATAAAATTGATGGTCGGCGATATAACGCCCGGGCGATCAATAACCGTTGTTTCTGCCCGCCGGACAAACTGCCGCCCAGCTCGCTGATCAATGTCTGATACCCCATCGGCATGCGCATAATATCTGCGTGAATATTGCTTAGCTGCGCGCAGTGTTGCATCCATTTTTCATCAGGCTGCGGATCAAACGCACTGATATTATCTGCAACGGAACCGGCCAGCAGCGAATCATCCTGTAATACGCAAGCAATACATGCGCGATAATTACGCAGCCCTGCGGTTCGTATGTTCATGCCATTTATGTGCACTTCACCGGTTGTAGGTTGTAAAAGGCCAGCCATAATTTTCAATAGCGTGGTTTTTCCTCTGCCTGAGGGACCAATAATCGCCACGCTTTCGCCAGCGCTTATTTCCATGTGCAACTCGCTAAACAGGGGCGGAACAAAAGGATCATACTGAAAAGATAAATTGTGTAGGGTTAGCGCTGCTGGTTCCCCTGGTGCCAGCAGTTGGCGGGTATGTTCACCGAGGGTGGTTTCTGCTTCGGCATGGGCGATATCCGCCACGCGTTCTTTATGCAGGGAAAGCATGCGTAACTGAAGCAGCATATTCAGTAAATTATTGGCGCGATCGGCAAACTGCCCGCGATAGGTATTAAACGCCACAAACATACCCAACGTTAGCTGCCCGTCGATTACCTGATGTGCACCCAGCCACAGTAACGAAATTTGCTCAAGCGCGGCGATCAGGATATTTCCTCCGCTAAATAACATCTCATAACGAGTTTTGCGTACTGTCGCATTAGCGCTTTCAATGTTGAGATTTATCCAATGCTGGGCGCGTTGTTTATCCAGTCCCAGCGCTTTAATGGTATTAATGCTGTACAACGTTTCCATAAAATGCGAGCCAGCGCGGGCCTCACGAACAATTAATTCCTCTGAAGCCCGGCGCCAGGCCGGATAAGTCATCAGACGGAACCCTCCCCATGTGAGGGAAAAAGCCAGCACAATCCACAGCAGCCAGCCGCCATATAACAGCATCATCACCAGCAGCCCGACAGACATAATCCCGTCCATAATCGTGCTGACGATATTGTTAGTGAGCGTGGTTCGCAATATTCCAAGCGAGGAGAAGCGAGACTGGATATCCCCCAGTCGGCGTTTCTCAAAATAAGCTAACGGAAGAGATAACATGCGCTCAAATAACCCGGCCTTCCACTGTATATCTATTAACGTGCTCGCCACCAGTGAAGTCCAGCCTCTGAGCATACTGATGCCGGTTCTGAACAGCACAAAAAAAAGCAGCCCCAGACAGATTAAGGTCAATAAACTTGTGTCGTTTGCCGGAATAGCATGATCCATAATCAGCTGCATGCCTGCTGGCAACAATAAACCGCAAGATTCAACCAATATTGAATAACAGAACAGTTTGGTCAGTGTAATGGCAAATCCGGCAATACGGCCGGTGAGCGTACTCAGACGAAGCCGGTTGCGCGGTTGCGGGTCCTGTTTCATCTCACCCGCAGGCCACAGCTCCAGAGCCACACCGGTGAAATGCAGCGACACCTCTTTCATGCCCATAATCCGTCGCCCGGCTGCCGGATCGTGGATGACCACCTTTCCCCGGCGAATAGCGACCAGCACGACAAAATGATTCAAATCCCAGTGCAGAATGCAGGGCAGTTTCAGGGCGGGGAGGTTATCCATATCCAACTGCAGGGCGCGGGATTTCATGCCAATCGACGCAGCGGTATCCATCACCATGCGCAGGTTGGCGCCGCGGATAGAAAAACCGCCATACTGGCGTAAATGATGGATATTCGTCGGCAGGTTATACCAGTCAGCAATCATTGCCAGCGAAACAAGCCCGCACTCTGCTGTTTCCGTTTGCAGCAGTACCGGCATTCGGTGCCGCAGAGTCAAACGCAGGCGGGAAAGTAGTTGTTTTAGCTCAGGTTTCGTCACTCACTGGCTCCGAAATACTGTTTTTCAACGTGTAATAGGGATAGAACATCCATTGATATAGCGGACGTTTTTCCAGAAAGAGGGTGGCCTGCGCCTGCATTCCGCTGATCAGCGGCAGCCTTTTTCCCCGCCACTGTAGTTTTTCTTTATCCACCGCGACCACGGCTTTGAACCATATTTTGCCTGGTGATTGCGGTATGCTGGCGCGTTTTCTCAGCTCTGAACCTGTTACCGGCGCTGACGATACGGAAATAATTTTCCCCGGGAATTGTCCATATTTTTCCGCAGGATAGGCGGCATAACGGATATTAATGTTTTCTCCGGGTTTGATATAAGGCACGCTGTCATCCGGTAGCCACAGCACCAGATGAAACAGGATCCCCGTGGAAGGAACCAGTTGCACCACTTCATCTCCGGCAGCGACCATTTGCCCCTGAGTGATATTTAAGGACGAAACATGGCCCGCTGCGGGCGCTGTAATAAGACGGGTTTTACTCACGTTCGCTTCAGCCAGTTGCCGCTTAATATCTGCCTGTTGCAGAAGGTAGCGCGATTTCTGCTCGTCAAACTGGGCGGCGCGGGTTACCAGATCGCTGCGCAGAGAATTTATCTGCATATCCTGCTGAACAATCTGCGAACTGAGGCTATTCCAGACGCTCATCTGCTGATAAAAAAGGTAGCGCTGATTGTTTTGCTGGTCTGTCGTAACCAGCCCCTGGCTGCGATATCGCTCATAGTCCTTCATGCTGGAACGCATGGCATTAACGCCTTCAGCAGAGATGTCCACCATGGCCACGGTTTTTTTTCGTTCGAGCGACAGCTGATCCAGCTGTTTTTGCAGGCTATTCAGCGTGACGCGTTGGTTGTACTCGATATTGCTTAGTACCTTATCTATCTGCACGGATTGGTTTTCCAGCACAGCCAGCGTGGTGGAACTGAGGTTGCCGGAAGGTGATGTTTTACTGACATCCAGCTCATAAAGAGCGGCCCCGGCGCGTACTGTTTGCCCCGGCGCGATAAAAACGTGGGCAATAACGCCCTCTTCGGGGGCGAATAAATCGGTGGTGTGCGGCCAGGAGTTGATTTCACCGCTGACATTAACCTGTCGGGTGTAATTGCCATAAATTAAAAACAGTAATAACGCGGCAATAAATAATAGCGTTACTGTAATGGTCAACCAGACCGGCCAGCCGGTTAATAATAACACCTGGCCGGACTGATGCGACCGGATATTCCCGGCAGCCTCTTTACGAAAAAGCATAATTAGCAGTCAGGGGGTTACAATGCTGACACTATGATTCCATCCCCCGCGCTTAATACGCCATCGAGAGTTTTTTTAAGTGGTGCTACTATAGGACCTGTCAGGTCGGGGTTAATTCCTAAAGTATTGCCTTTTAACAAATCGTTAACTGCAGAATCAAGCGAGCTAAGTGTAGAGTCAATTGTAGAACCAACAGCACCAGCACCAGAAACCATATTCACTTCTTCTGCGTTCAGTTCGCGTACAGTATTCATTTTAAACCTCACAGGTAAGTATATTTCACTCATTGCTAACATTATTTCCCGGCCAGCAAACCAGATAAAAATAATATCTTACTGCTGGCCGCGCAGGGTATTATTTACGGCAGCGCGGTTACGATGCTTGATCCGGCACCAAGAATACCATCAACAATGCCAGTGACCGTACCCACGACCGGAATACTTTCTGTTGGTTTCAACCCACCCTCGATGCCATTCAACAGAGCACCCGTTGCCGGACCAATACCCGCACCGGAAACCATATTCAGTTCTTCTACGTTCAGTTCGCGTACAGTATTCATTTTAAGCCTCGTTGATAATAATTATATACAGGTGATGGCACCGCTGATTAGGCTGAATAGATAAATCAGCAGTGCGCAAAAACAATGTACACTATTTTTTTAAGGCCACAAGGCAGAATAATAATGTATCTTAAAGTGTCATTTTTTGTTTTTAAATCAAAAAGATAAAGAGTTGTTTTGATTGTTGCCATGAGGATAAGTGATCACTTTATAATAATATATTCCTGAACCTTCAAAAGGTTGTTGAGCGTCAAAGTGGAATGTGTATGGCCGTTAATTATTATGACTGAATGTAATTATAAATAATGCATTCTGTTTAACATGACTTTGCAGGGAAGGATTTAGTCCTTATTAAAAGCATGGATAAATCGCAAAAAATAATGCTAAGACGCACGATAATGACGCCTTTTGGAACTTTTTGATGGCGTTGTCCACTCATAAGACTAAATGGAGCTGCTTAAACGGGACCATTTTCGGAGATGACGGCTATGTATACTATTGCCCAGAGTTTGCGCCAGTTGTGCTGTATTTCCCCTCAAATTGAGGAACCCACAGAACTTCAGGAGACATCGGCGGTAAGAACAGTATCGCCGCAGGATGTACATGCGACGGCGCCAAATCAACCACAGAATCTGGCGGTAGATTTACCGGCAAGTGAGAATATTCACGCAATTTCAGTAGAAAAAAGAAATTTATTTGCCGGGTCATTTCATTTTCGTCATCCCCGGCATGGAAATATTGAAATTTTTCGCGTGGCAAAAAGCGATAAGCAAAACACACTGGACTTTAAAATAAACTTGTCAGGAAAGGGGGTGGAATCTTCTTATATCCAGCGTATGTACGTGACCGATCGGGACGACAATTACAATAACGCCTCCACGTTAGGTTATTCGGATATCTTTTTGCCAATGGAAATGCAGCACAGAGGCATCATTTATTTATTACATTTTGCGGCAGCAGAAAGCGTACTGCGCCTTGGTGCCGATAAATTTGTGGTGGATAATGTGGTCAGCGCAGAAATGCATAAAGTTTGCCAAAATCTCGGATTAAAAGAAGATGGCATCGGATTTGGCTATTATTCTGGCGCAGCGGAGGGAGTAAAAGAGCGCTGTATCGACTATATGCATACGAAAGGCTGGATGCGTATGCCTGAAGTTATGCCAGATGCCATGGCTGACATAAAAAAAGGCTGGCGACAAGCATAAGGTATTTCGCTTAATGCTGATTTCATGCGCTGAAATCCCCGGTAATAAGCGGGTAAAAAAAGAGGGGCATAGAAAAATATGATCTACTGGTTATGCTAACAAATCAGGGAGATCGCCTTTATGCCCGTTCGTTCATTGCGCCAGAAATTGCCTTAGCACCGTTTCACCACCGCTGCCGGAGCGGGTTTTTTATAGCCCCACTCCATCAGCTCTTAACCGGTCGCGGTTGTCTGGTGGCGGATTTTACGCGCACCGTGTTGCGACCAGCGCGTTTGGCCACGTACAGCGCGTCATCAGCGCTCTGAATAAGCTGACCGTATTCTGTGTGCTGTTGCTGGTTATGACTGGCGACACCAATGCTCACGCTGACGATACGGTCGGGCGAGTTGGCATGGGGTAAATCCAGCAGTTGAACGCTGGTGCGCAACCGTTCGGCAATTTCCACCGCATCGGCGGAGCGCGTTTCCGGCAGCAGGGCGCAGAACTCTTCGCCGCCATAGCGAAACAGAATGTCGTTGGGGCGATCCAGCGCATTACGCATGGCGTTCGCGATCTGTTGCAGGCATTCATCTCCGCGCTGGTGGCCGTAGCAATCGTTATAGCGTTTGAAGTGATCGACATCGATAAGCAGCAGCGACAGCGATTTGTTGTTGCGCTTGCTGGCGCGCCATTCGCGGTCAATGCAGAGATCGAAGTAACGCCGGTTGCCTACGCCGGTAAGACCGTCCGACAGCGATTGTGATAACAGCTCATGCGCCTGGTCGCGCAGCAGGGATTCGCGGCGGACTGCGGCCGTCACGTCCACAATCTGGATCAGGCAAAACCGTTCAGCATCGCCCAGCGGAACAATAGTTACGGCCTGGCTCAGCCGGGCGGCAGGCCGCGCCGGTTCGGCATAAAGCGGAAACGGAGAACGGTGCAGCGACTGCGACAGCAGGGCTGATAAATTGTGGCCAATTGCCTGACGGATAGCATCGCCCACGCGGTGATACAGCAAATCAGGAAAGACCGTAAAAAAATCCTCCCCCAGCGTTTCGCTGGCGGCAAGACCGGTATGGGCTTCCAGCCAGGCGTTCCACAACGTAATGCGGTATTGCGCATCAACGATGATCACGCCGAGGCTGAGCGCAGAGAATGCATCCAGTAACAACTTATCTTTCATGATTACATTCCGTCGGGAACACAACCGGACTCAATGCGGTTGATATAAAGCCGGATTTGCTCACGTAAGTCTTGCAGCGCGGACATATCGAGGATAAACGCGAGATACCCCTGAATTTGCTGGCGCTCCAGCGCAAAATCGATGCGCAGCATCATCACTATCGGATCGTTTTCATCTTTGTCCGGATTGAGGATCTCCTTGCTGGTGCCGACGCGCACCTCGGGCAGCGAGCCCTGTAGTTCTTTCTGGAACATGTTCGCCAGCGTACCGACACAGGCGTTGAGCACGATATTACCGATTTCGCTCATCGCTTCGCGTTCCATCTCCCCCAGTTCGTGGGCGGGGATCAGATCGCCAACCATCATGCGTACGATTTCAAAGCTGGCGGCTTCCGGAAACATTAGAATCGCTTCCGTGGCATACGCGCCCTCATAATACTGGCTGATGCCAAACAGCGAGACGCCTGCGCCCAGCTCGTCGGCGGCTTCCGAGCGGTTGGTAAAGCGGATGGTCGGCACCGACATGCGTACTTCTTCATTGACGATATTGCTCATCGCCGCGGCCGCATGGCCGACGCCAATGTTGAAGATCTCCATCAGGCTGTCGGCTTCGATATCGCTGATATCCGGTAGCGCGTTCATGAATTTGTCTCCAGGCTATTCAGCAATGCATGGAGCTGCGGCTCTTTCAGCGGTTTCGGCAGGAAGCCAAGGCCAAGTTCTTCGGCGGCGGTTTGCACGGAATGCTGCACATTGGCAGTGAGCAGAACAATGTGGGTTTGCGGGTGGCTTTTACGAATGCGTGAAGCCGTCTCCAGCCCGCCAATGCCCGGCATATTAACGTCCAGCAAGATCAGATACGGCGCCGTTGTCGCGACCAGAGCGATCGCCTCTTCGCCCGTGCCGGCCTCGTCAATTTTCCAGTCGTTATGCAGATTTGTGACAAACTGCCGTGAAATCATGCGCGACAGGCGGCTGTCGTCAACAATCAGAATATATCTGGACATCATTCATTCTCTTTTTAGTGGTTCGTTGCCGTAACACCAGAACAATGCTTCTCTGTGGAACTGCCTTCCCTGATTATTGCTTGCGCTTGCCGCAGCGTTGCACTTTGCGCTAACGCCTTGTTTAGTCGTTTCCTTTGTGAAATTGCGTACCTGGATTACACGCCCTGTCTGCTGCTTTTAGTTAAGTCATCATATTCATCGGCAATCGCGCGCAAAAAATTAGCGCTGAATAACAGCATCACGTGAAATTTAACCTTGAAGCGCCAGCCGTAACCTGGCTATGCTACGTGCCGACGAACTTCTCGTCTCACCGGAGTGCACTCTGAAAATGAACAAACACGACTGATGAAAGGTTCCTTGCTTAACGCATAAGCGTTGGCGGGAGGGTTTTAATTTCATTCAGGAGTGCTTATGGCTCATTGTGCGCAATCCCCTGCGTTTATTTTGCATCAAGTCACCTGTCAGTTTGCGACAGGCGAAACCCTTTTTGGCCCGCTGAATCTCTCGCTTGAGCTGTCGTTATGCGGCCTTGTCGGGCGTAACGGCGTCGGCAAAACTCAACTACTGCGCTTTCTTGCCGGGCGGGCAATACCTGCTGTTGGTGATATTGAACGCGTCGCTTCCGTGGCCTATGTCGCCCAGCAGCACACCGTAGCGGCAACAACGACTCTGGCTGAGCTTCTGGGCTATGGCGACGTATTTGTTGCCCGCCGTCGCGTCGAACAGGGTGACTATCAGCCGGAAGACCTGGAATGCCTGGAGGGTTTCTGGGATCTGCCGGAACGTCTTGTCGCGGCGTTTATTGGCGCCGGGCTACCCGCCTTTATCCCGGATCAACCTGCCGCAGAGTTAAGCGGCGGTGAACGCATGCGGGCGTTGTTATGCAGCGCCTTAAGCACCGATGCCGATTATTTGCTGCTTGATGAACCGACCAATCACCTGGATCGTCAGGGGCGCGAGTGGTTTTATGACCGCTTGCTACAGCGAACCGGCGGCGCGCTGGTGGCGACCCACGATCGCGAGCTGCTGTCGCTGATGCCGCGTATTCTTGAACTCACGCCCGCGGGCCTGCGCAGCTATGGCGGTAACTACGAGGATTACCAGCGTCAGCGTGATACGGAACAGCAGGCCGCCCGCGCCGTACTGGAACACGCCGTGACGGAGCGGCGTCGTACTCGTAGCCGCATGCAGAAAGAACATGACGCCAGCCAGCGGCGTTCGGCACAAACATTGCGAACTGTCGATACCCTCAACATCGCCTCGTTTGAGCGGGTGAAATACAAAGGCGCGGCAAAAGAGCGCCCCGGTACACTGCGTCGGCAACATCGGGAACAGAATGCGATGTTGAACGGCGCGGTAAATCAGGCGCGGGAACGGCTGGAAGACGATGCACCCGTCATGTTCACTCTGCCGGGTAGCCATGTGCCAGAGGGCAAGCAGGTGCTGGTGATGGAAGCGCTTATGCTGCCGCATGGTATGCCGGTCGCGATCAACTGGCGCATTGATGGTCCGATGCGCGTGGCGTTGCGTGGGCCAAACGGCTGTGGAAAATCCACACTCCTGAAAATCATCCTCGGTGAGCAAGCGCCGCTGTCCGGGCTTTGCCAGCTTTCGGTCGCGGGTGCGTATCTTGATCAGCATCTGTCGCAGTTGGATTGCTCGCTGTCGGTACTGGAGCACCTCCGGCTGGCCGATACACCACTGGAAGAAGGCGTATTGCGTACCCGGTTGGCGCAACTGCAACTCGGCGCGGATAAAGTCATGCTGCCGTTAGCCGCGCTGAGCGGCGGGGAGCAGCTGAAAGCTGCGCTGGCTTGCGTGCTGTGGCGGCGTATTGCCACGCAACTGTTGCTGCTGGATGAACCGACTAACCATCTCGATTTAGCCTCAACACAGGCGATCGAAGCAGCACTGGCGACGTTCCCCGGCGCGTTAATAGTGGTGTCGCACGATGACGCGTTTTTACAGGGGCTGAAGTTAACGCATACGATTGAGTGGCGGGAAGAGGACTGGCATTGCGAAATCTGGCGCAGGTAACGCGTGGGCATTATAAACCCCCGGCTCAGCGGGGGTTCTGGTGGTAAATATGTTCAGTCAATAAGCTGTTTGCTGAGCGTCGGGTTAGCATGAATCAGACGCATCAGTTTCATTTCAGTCGCGGTGGGTTTTATTCGTTGTGATTCCCACTCATGCACCATTGATACTGAGACTCCCATTACACGAGCGAAGTCATCAATTTGCAGCCCGGTTCCGCGTCGCAATTGTTCAAAGTCACTAAAGGCATTCGGCTTTTTGCTCAGAGTTACCGGCTGCGTTACTTCATTTTTCAAAACAATCTGTTCCAGACTGCTCAGCAGTTCAAACATAGGATCTTTATATTCCATTGAGAACTCCTCTTAAAAAATCACACAGCGGGATCGTGATACAGCTTATTAAGAATAGTCGTGAAAATTCCTGGTGTGTGGTTTTGGCTGTGATTAATTAGACGGTAAATGACTTTTCATGCGCTTCAGATGCATCTTAAGTGGGTTTTCTACCGCTTAATTGTTTGATTAATCTGCATCTCCCGGCGCTCAGTATTTTTTTGTAAAACCTTTCGTTTAATTTGGATTAAGAATTATCTGCACACCTTCCCGGAAATTTTCATGCCAGGTCGAATTCATTGTATTAAGAATGTAAGTAAAGGGTATCTTGCGAGGCGGACCTGGACTATCCTTGTAAGCCGTCAGGCACGTGTGTGCCGGTGTGCGCTTTTATGGGTGAAAGGAGTAAGAAAATGGCGACAGGAAAGTCCTGCTCTCGCTGGTTTGCGCCTCTTGCGGCGTTATTAATGGTAGTTAGCCTGAGTGGGTGTTTCGATAAAGAAGGCGATCAGCGCAAGGCGTTTATCGACTTCCTGCAAAATACGGCAATGCGTAGCAGCGAACGTCTGCCCGCTCTGACGGCAGATCAGAAAAAACAGTTCGGTCCGTTTGTCTCTGATTATGCTGTGATTTATGGCTATTCCCAGCAGGTGAACCAGGCGATGGATTCCGGTCTGCGTCCGGTAGTGGATAGCGTTAACGCCATCCGCGTACCGCAGGACTATATGACCCAGCGTGAACCGCTTCGTCAGGCCAATGGCTCGCTCGGCGTACTCAGCCAGCAGCTGCAGAATGCGAAAATGCAGGCAGATGCTTCCCACGCGGCGTTAAAGCAGGCGGACGATCTCAAGCCGGTGTTTGACCAGGTGTATACCAAAGTGGTCACCAATCCGGCCAACGCGCTGCAACCGCTGATCCCGGCGGCGCAGGTCTTCACTCAGCAACTGGTGCAGGTGGGCGACTTTATTGCCCAGCAGGATACGCAGGTGAGCTTTGTTGCTAACGGCATCCAGTTCCCGACGTCCCAGCAGGCCAGCCAGTATAACGCGCTGATTGCGCCGCTGGCGGCGCAGCATCAGGCGTTCACTCAGGCCTGGACCGCGACCGTTAACGCCACGCAGCAGTAAGCGGGCGCAAACAAAAAAAGAGGCGATTAATCGCCTCTTTTTTATGTCCGCAGCAGGGTGAACCGTCAGCCCGCGACCTGCGGATTGACGCAGTTTTTCTCCACCTTGCCATTGAGCGCGTCAATCAGGTTATCCACCGCGCAGGCCGCCATGTTGTAGCGTGTCTCGTGCGTGGCGGAGCCGATGTGCGGCAGCGCCACGACGTTGGGCAGCGACAGCAGCGGCGAATCAACAGGTAGCGGCTCTTTCTCGAAAACGTCCAGCCCGGCCGCGTGGATCTCGCCGTTTTGCAGGGCTTCCACCAGCGCATTTTCATCCACCACCGGGCCGCGTCCGGCGTTAATGAAAATCGCCGATTTTTTCATCATTTCAAACTGCGCTTTACCGATCAGATGATGCGTCTCTTCGGTCAGCGGCAGCACCAGACACACAAAGTCGGACTCTTGCAGCAGGGTATCGAGATCGCAATAGCGCGCCTGGAAGCGCGCTTCCGCTTCGGCGTGATGGCGACGCGCGTTATAGAGAATCGGCATGCCGAAACCGAAGTGCGCGCGTTGCGCCAGCGCCAGCCCGATACGGCCCATCCCGATGATGCCCATTGTCTTGTGATGCACATCGACGCCGAACCAGTCTGCGCCAATGCCGGATGTCCATTCCCCCGCTTTTACCCGCCCTGCGACTTCCACTACGCGGCGGGCGCTGCTCAGCACCAGCGCCATAATGGTATCGGCGACCGTTTCCGTCAGCACGGTCGGGGTATGCATCAGCAAAATCTTACGTGCGTTCAGCGCGTCCACATCAAAATTGTCATAGCCTACCGAGACCGTTGACGTCGCGCGCAGCTGCGGCATTTTCTCCAGCAGCGCGGCATCGACTTTCTCGCTGGAACCCAGCAGCCCTTGCGCAGTGGCGAAAGCCTCAGCGTGCTGTTGCACCGTTTCCGGTTTCAGGTTGGCCACCTGGGTTACGGTAAAGTGCTCGGCCAGACGTTGTTGCAGATCATCGGGTAAGGCTTTGTACAGGATGATAGACGGCTTCATGCGGTTCTCCCTTGTGATGGTGCGCCTGCCGGAATCTGCTTATTGTTAGCAGGCTTAACAATTAAAGTAAGCCACACAGAGGCGAAAAGCGCTACCCCCATGAAAATGTACGAGGCCGACGGGCTGCCGGTTGCGCCGTTCAGGTAACCCACCACCCACGAACCGCAGAATGAGCCGAGCGCGCCCATGCTGTTAATCAGCGCCATCGCGCCACCGGCGACGTTGCGCGGCAGCATCTCCGGGATGATGGCGAAGAACGGCCCGTACGGGGCATACATTGCGGCACCGGCGATCACCAGCAGGGTATAAGAGATCCAGAAATGGTGGGCACCTACAGCCCATGAACCGATAAAGGCGAATGCGCCAATCAGCAGCAGCGGCCAGACAAACAGTTTACGGTTTTGCAGCTTATCGGAAGCCCAGGAGGCCAGTATCATTGCCAGCGTTGCGGCAAGGTACGGAACGGCAGAGAGCCAGCCCACTTCGACCATGCCGAGATTTTCACCGCCGCTGCGAATAATTGACGGCAGCCACAGTACAAAACCGTATACGCCAATGCTCCAGGCGAAGTATTGCAGGCACAGCAGAACGACATTCCGTGAGCGGAAGGCTTCACTGTAATTACGCACGGCTTTGATGCCTTGCTGCTCTTTTTCAAGCTGGACCTGCAACGCCGCTTTCTCATCACTGGAGAGCCACGCTACCTGCGCCGGTTTGTCTTTCACCAGCACCCACCAGCAAAACGCCCAAATCACGGCCGGAATGCCTTCAATAATAAACATTTCGCGCCAGCCGAAGGACTGGATCAGATAGCCGGACACTACTGACATCCACAGTACCGTTACCGGGTTGCCGAGGATTAAGAAGGTATTGGCGCGCGAGCGTTCCGATTTAGTAAACCAGTTGCTGATGTAGATAAGCATCGCGGGCATGACCGCCGCTTCCACCACGCCGAGAATAAAGCGGATGGCGGCCAGCATCGGGATATTGCTGACGATACCGGTTAGCGACGCACAGCCGCCCCACAAAATCAGGCAGATAAAAATCAGTTTGCGGACGCTGCGGCGCTCCGCATAAATCGCGCCGGGGATCTGGAAAAAGAAGTAGCCGAGAAAGAAGAGTGCGCCGAGCAGCGAAGAGATGCCCTTGGTGATGCCCAGGTCGTCATTGATACCGGCGGCGGAGGCGAAGCTGAAGTTTGCACGGTCGAGATACGCCAGACTGTAGGTGATAAATACAATTGGCATGATGTACAGCCAGCGTTTGGACGA
Organism: Kosakonia sp. MUSA4; assembly: GCF_013085925.1. Taxonomy (NCBI): domain Bacteria; kingdom Pseudomonadati; phylum Pseudomonadota; class Gammaproteobacteria; order Enterobacterales; family Enterobacteriaceae; genus Kosakonia; species Kosakonia sp. MUSA4. Next base: position 5,244,025 of record NZ_CP025697.1, on the reverse strand, counting down.
ATTTGTCGCGTTACTCATAAGATTGCCTCTATGGTTGAGGTTACTTACCGCCTGTGTGTAGGGCACAGTGCGGCGGATGTTTTTGGTTGAATAACTTCAGGCTTTACAACTACAACGCGCCCAACTGCGCGCGTGTCGGCAATCCTTCGCTGTCGCCCGGCACCTGAATGGCCATTGCGCCGATGGCGTTACCCCGGCGTACCGCTTCAGGCAGGGTTTTACCTTCCAGCAGAGCGCTCAGTACGCCCACGGCGAAACCATCTCCGGCACCGACCGTATCGACAACATTTTCCACTTTGACCGGCGGCACCGCGCCCTGCTCGCCGCTGGCGGTTTTAAACCACGCGCCATCGGCGCCCGTTTTGATCACCACCGCCTGAACGCCGCGTTGCAGGTAGAAATCGGCGATCCCTTCCGGTGTGCGCTGGCCGGTCAGAATGACGCCCTCTTTCAACCCTGGCAGAACCCAATCGGACTGAAAGGCGAGGCGGTTCAGTTTCTCCACCATCTCGGCTTCGCTGTTCCACAACACCGGGCGCAGATTCGGATCGAACGAAATGGTTTTGTTTTGTGCTTTCATCCGCGCGACGGCATGTTCCAGCAGAGCATAGGAGGTTGCCGATAGCGCAGCCGCCACGCCGCTAACGTGCAAATGGCGCGCCTGGCTAAAGATGTCGGCGTTAAAATCCTCCGGCGAAAGATGGCTGGCCGCCGAGCCCTTACGGAAATACTCCACGATGGGATCGGTTCCATTTTCAGCTTTAGATTTAAGCTGAAACCCGGTAGCGAAGCGCCCATCCAGCGTCACGCAACGGGTATCAATGCCCTCCTGGCGCAGCGTATTGAGGATGAAACGCCCGAAGCTGTCATCGCCGACGCGGCTGACCCAGCTGACTTTCAACCCCAGCCGCGACAGGCCGGTCGCCACATTCAGTTCTGCGCCTGCCGCGCGTTTAATAAAGTGTCCGGCATCGGCGAGGTCGCCGGTTTCGGTGGCGACAAACATGGCCATCGCTTCGCCAATGGTGATGACATCCAGCGCGTTATGCATGGCGTGGCTCCTTACGTAACAGTTCAACGTAATGACGGGTAACGGCGATCAGGTCGTCGCCCTGCAGGGGGAATTCAATACCGCGCGGCGCGTCGGCGGGCAGGTTATCCAGCAGCGCCAGCCAGCGGGCATCGGCTTCATCCGGCGGTACGGTGCGAAAAGTTTGCCCGTCGGCGACAGCCGCTTTGACGTGGATATAGCTGACCGCGGGTGCCAGATGGCGGGCGGCCTCTTCAGGGGAATCACCGACCCACAACCAGTTGCCGGTATCGAATGTCAGCGTCACCGGCAGCGCGAGGGTATGGCAGGCGGCTTTAAAGCGCAGCATCGGCGCAAGTTTGCCGCAGTCCGTCTGGTCGTTTTCTACCACCAGCGGCACCGGGCTGGTCAGCAGCCAGTCGCGCAGCGTTGCCAGTACCGCCTGATGGGTAAAATGGCCCAGCGAGACTTTCAGCCAGCGGGCTTTCAGCGTGTGGGCTTCGTGCAGCAAAGCGGGTAAACGAGGATTGAGCGCGCCATCCGCCAGGCACAGCGGCTCCGGCGCGGAGTAACAGGCTTGCAGATTGTGCATTTCAATGGCGAACGCCAGCGAGGACAGACGGTCGATCTCCTCGCTGCTCAGCAGCTCGCGGCGGATTTCTACGCCGTCAGCCCCGGCGGCGGCGATAACCGGCAGCAGGGCCATCTGCCCGCCCATGGTGTGGATCGTGTCATGACCGTATGCGGCGGTAACAACGATAATTTTTCTCGGCATACTCCGGCTCCCCGGCAAAGACAGCAAATAGATTCTGTCTTTAACGCTAGATGGAACCGGTTCCAAAGAAAAGCGCGGTATGTTGAATTTATGATCGCTATCACGCAGTGTCGTTAACGAGACGTGGAGCCACGGACAATCAGTTCGCCGGAAAATACCTGCTCGCGCACCGTGTCGCTCTGGCCTTCAATGCGCCGTACCACCTGCTCTACAGCGGCATAACCGATTTGCCAGGTTGGCTGTTTAAGCGTGGTAATACCTACGCCCGCCAGCTCGGCCCACTCCAGTTCGTCAAAACCGAGCAGGCCGATGTCGCTGCCCCAGTTCAGGCCGATGCGTTTGAGTGAACGCGCGACCTGTAAGGTCAGCGCGCCGTTGGCGGAGATCACCGCTTTGCGCATCCCGCGGTGGCGGGCATGGAACTGGCGCAGGGCATTGTCCAGTAACGCCGCTTCATGCAGCGGCACTTCGGCGTTTTCCGCCACCACGCCCGGATAGCGGGCGAGGGTAGCGCGAAAGGCGCTGAGCCGCTCGCGGCGGGTGTTTACCGTTCCCAACGGTTCGCTGAGAAAGAGTAATGCTTCAAAACCCTGCTCAATCAGGTGCTCTGTGGCCGTGGTGGCGGCCTGGGTGTTATCCAGCCCAACCACATCGCAGGCGAAATCAGGGATTTTACGGTCAATCAGCACCATCGGCAGGGCGGATTGTTGCAGCCGATTTAATCCTTCTTCACGCATGCCTACCGCATTCACTACGATGCCTTCTACCTGATAACTGCGCAGCAGGTCGAGGTAATGAAGCTCTTGATCCAGCTCGTTGTTGGTATTACAGACCAGCGGCGTAAACCCTTTTTCCCGGCAGGCCGCTTCGATGCCGCTTAGCACATGCACTGAATAGGGGTTGGTGATATCGGCGATGATCAGGCCGATAAGGCGGGTGCGGCCGCGTTTAAGACCGCGCGCCATCAGGCTTGGGCGATAATCCAGATCGGCAACGGCCTGCTCAATGCGCGCCAACAAGGCGGCCGACAGCAGATGCCTTTCACCGTTAAGGTAACGTGAAATGCTGGTTTTCCCCGTTTTCGCTGCTTTTGCCACATCGCTGATGGTTGGGCGCGCCGTTTTCGCCATTGCTGCTTCCCTCGCCGTAAATGATTGTCCACACCTTAGCGCGAAATCGCGGGCAATCAAGCACTAACACAGGCATATCACCCGGAGTGTGCGCGTAATGACGTTTAATTCTTTGCGATTACACCGCGGCTGTGGATGATAGAGCGAACAGAACATCAGAGCGGCATCGTGCCGCCATCACCTGCAAGCTATTCAGGAGCGCGCTTTGGCAAACCCTGCTATCAAAACAGTTCTTACGGCGGCCCACTGGGGCCCGATGCTGGTCGAAACCGACGGTGAAAACGTGCTCGCTTCCCGCGGCGCGCTACCGACTCGCCATCCGAACTCACTGCAAACTGTGGTGCAGGAGCAAGTGCACAGCCCGACGCGCGTGCGCTATCCGATGGTGCGCAAAGGCTTTCTCGCTTCGCCGTCAAATCCGCAGGGTGTGCGCGGGCAGGACGAATTTGTGCGCGTGAGCTGGGACGATGCGCTGGCGCTGATCCACGCCCAGCACAAACGGATTCGCGACAGCTACGGCCCGTCGTCTATTTTTGCCGGTTCCTACGGCTGGCGTTCCAACGGCGTGCTGCATAAAGCGGCGACGCTGCTGCAACGCTATATGAGCCTGGCGGGCGGTTACACTGGTCACCTGGGCGACTATTCCACCGGCGCGGCGCAGGCGATCATGCCGCACGTCGTTGGCAGCAACGAAGTCTATCAGCAGCAGACCAGCTGGCCGTTGATTCTGGAGCACAGCGACGTGGTGGTGCTGTGGAGCGCGAACCCGCTCAACACCCTGAAAATTGCCTGGAATGCGACTGACGAACAGGGCATTCCATACTTTGATGCGCTGCGTAAAAGCGGCAAGCGGGTGATCTGTATCGATCCGATGCGATCGGAGACCGTTGATTTCTTTGGCGACAGCATGGAGTGGATTGCTCCGCATATGGGAACCGACGTCGCCCTGATGCTGGGCATCGCCCATACGCTGGTGGAAAACGGCTGGCAGGATGACGACTTCCTGGCCCGCTGCACAGAAGGCTATTCCACGTTTGCCGCCTACCTGACCGGCGAGCAGGACGGCGTGGTGAAAACGGCAGAATGGGCAGCGGAAATTTGCGGCATTGATGCGGCGAAAATCCGCGAACTGGCGCAACTTTTCCATGAAAATACCACCATGCTGATGTCCGGCTGGGGTATGCAGCGCCAGCAGTATGGCGAGCAGAAACACTGGATGCTGGTCACGCTCGCTGCGATGCTCGGGCAGATTGGCACGCCCGGCGGCGGTTTTGGTCTCTCTTACCATTTTGCCAACGGCGGTAACCCGACGCGGCGCGCAGCCGTGCTGGCGTCGATGCAGGGCACGGTGCAGGGCGGTGTTGACGCAGTGGATAAAATCCCGGTCGCCCGCATTGTGGAAGCGCTGGAAAACCCCGGCGCGCCGTATCAGCATAATGGTATGGACAGGCACTTCCCGCAGATCCGTTTTGTCTGGTGGGCAGGCGGCGCGAACTTTACCCATCATCAGGATACCAATCGCCTGATCCGCGCCTGGCAGAAGCCGGAGCTGGTGGTGATTTCGGAGTGTTTCTGGACGGCAGCGGCGAAGCATGCGGATATCGTTCTGCCTGCCACTACCTCGTTTGAGCGCAACGATCTGACGATGACCGGCGATTACAGCAATCAGCATCTGGTGCCGATGAAGCGCGTGGTCGCTCCGCAGTATGAAGCGCGCGATGACTGGGAAGTGTTTGCCGAGCTGAGTGAGCGTTGGGAAACGGGTGGTCGCGAGCGTTTTACCGAGGGCAGAAGCGAGCTTCAGTGGCTGGAAACCTTTTACAACATTGCCGCTGAACGCGGTGCCAGCCAGCAGGTGACGTTACCGCCGTTTGCCGAATTCTGGGCAGCAAACCAGCTGATTGAGATGCCGGAAAGCGAGCAGAACGCCCGTTTTGTGCGCTTTGCCGATTTCCGTCGCGATCCTGCACAGTTCCCGCTGAAGACGCCGAGCGGCAAAATCGAAATCTTCTCGGAGCGCATTCGTAGCTTTGGCTACGCTGATTGTCCGCCGCATCCGATGTGGCTGGAGCCGGACGAATGGCACGGTAATGCCGAACCGGAACAGTTGCAGGTGCTGTCGGCTCATCCGGCGCATCGCCTGCACAGCCAGCTAAACTTTACCCGTTTACGTGAACAGTACGCCGTTGCAGGCCACGAGCCCATTACCCTGCATCCCGCCGATGCGCAGGCGCGCGGAATTGTCGCGGGCGATGTTGTGCGCGTCTGGAATGCGCGCGGGCAGGTTCTGGCGGGGGCGGTGGTGACCGAGGGTATCAAGCCTGGCGTGATCTGTATTCACGAAGGCGCCTGGCCGGATCTGGAGCCTGCGGCGGGCGGCATCTGTAAAAACGGCGCCGTGAACGTGCTGACCAAAGATCTGCCCAGCTCGCGGCTGGGCAATGGCTGTGCAGGAAACACGGCGCTGGCGTGGGTAGAGAAATATACCGGCCCGGCGCTTACGCTGACGGCCTTTGATCCGCCTGCCAGTTCATGATCCACGTCGGGTGGCGGGTCTCTTCCTGCCAGGCGCTCTCTTCAATACGAAAGCCCTGCGCATGGTAGAACTTCACCGCCCGTTCGTTTTTCTGGTACACCTCCAGGCTTAGCCAACGAAAGCGCTGTTTGACGTGATTCATCAGCGCTTTGCCAATTCCCTGGCCAATGGCGGCAGGGCGCACAAACAGCGCCCCGATAAATTGTTCATCCATCACGCTGATAAACCCTTCCAGTTCGCCATTCGCTTCCCAGACCCAGGTTTTCGCCGACGGGAGATAGGCATTACGCACCAGCGCTTCGCTCTCCTGCCAATAGCGCGTGTCAATAAACGGATGAGCAAAACAGGTGCTTTCCATCCACAGCGTCAGCAGCGGCGATAAATCCCGGCTATGCCACGCGCGGATCATGCATGCCTCCGGGGTGGCAAAAGCAGCCGGTAATATGGTCATTGACCAGACCGCAGGCCTGCATAAATGAGTAGCAAATGGTGGTGCCGACGAATTTAAAGCCGCGCTTTTTCAACGCCTTTGATAAAGCATCTGACGCTGCTGTTGAGGTTGGAATTTCGCCGAGCGTCGCCGCCTGGGTGATTTGCGGCGTGTTATCGACAAACCCCCAGACAAATTCTGAAAATGACTCGCCGTTTTGCGCCATTGCCAGGTAGGCGCGGGCGTTGCCAATAATGGCTTCTATCTTGCCGCGATGGCGAATGATGCCAGCATTTTGCAGCAGAATCTCCACATCTTCTGCGCTCATCGCCGCTACGCGTTCCGGCTCGAATTGATGAAAAGCCACGCGATAATTTTCCCGTTTTTTCAATACGGTAATCCATGACAGCCCGGCTTGTTGCCCTTCCAGGCAGATCATTTCAAACAGCTTTTTACCATCCCTCTGCGCGACGCCCCACTCGGTATCATGGTACGTGAGATACAGAGGATCCTGAGTAACCCAACCACAACGCTGCATATTCTTACTCCATTTATGCCTGGTAAAATAAACGTCCGCCTGCCTTGACGCGCACACCAGAAAGACAATATTTAGTAAAGGGCATTAGCCCATAAACAATGATAACGAATACGCCGGATTCGGCTCTTTTCTGGAGTCGCAACTTGATGAAAATAAATAACAGTGGCCTTTCGCTGGCGCTGCTGCCTGCGTGTCTGCTTTTTGTTCAGACGGCGGCGGCGTGGCAGCAAGAATATATTGTTACCGACCCGCAAAGCACCGCGACCGAACGCTATACCTGGGATAGCGAACGACAACCACGTTATAACGATATTCTGGAAGAGCGTATCCGCTCTGCGCAAAATTCGCCGGGTATTGCGCTGAATTTGCCGGATGACACACCGTTAGATCCGATTAGCACCATGAGTATTGGCTGGAACATTCCGCTGGTCAGCCGCGTGACCACCGGCCCGGTTGCGGCCTGGCATTACGATGGCTCAACCACCTCAATGTATAACGAATTTGGCGACAGCGCGACCGCCGCGCAGTACAGCGATCCCTTGTGGCACGCCAGTATTAGCTCGCTTGGATGGCGCGTAGACAGCCGTTTTGGCGACCTTCGCCCGTGGGCGCAAGTCAGCTTCAATCAGCAGTTCGGCGATAACGTCTGGAAAACCCAGTCCGGCCTTAATCGCTTAACGGCGGCGAACCAGTACGGTAACTGGATGGATGTGACCTTAGGCGCCGATATGCTGTTGAACCCGCACCTCGCTGCTTATGCGTCGTTATCGCAGTCGGAAAATGTAACGCTGGGGCAACATTATTTATACACTATGGGCGTTAGTGCACGTTTTTGAAGCACGCTTAAAACAAACTTTTTACACTTAAGAAACAATAGCTGGCGCGTTTCTTATTGATAGTATGTACTAACTTACCTTGATTTATTGATGGCATGAAATTCCACTGTGTCATTCATTCCCGCTTAGATGCATTTCATTCCTCCTTTGCTGCATTTCATGCCTTTTTTCACCTGGCATGAAATGCGCTTCGTTATGGTTGTCGGCAGTGAAACTTCTCTTTTATTTCTGCAGGACAACTGCCATGAAAACTTCAACTGCTAATCACACCCGCTGGCTGACGCTTATCGGCACCATTATTACGCAATTCGCGTTAGGGTCTGTTTATACCTGGAGCCTGTTCAACAGCTCGCTGGCGGAAAAACTGAACGAGCCCGTCAGTCAGGTTGCCTTCTCTTTCGGTTTGTTGAGCCTTGGCCTGGCGCTTTCATCCTCTATTGCCGGGAAATTGCAGGAGCGCTTTGGCGTGAAACGCGTCACCATGGCTTCCGGTATTCTGCTGGGTCTGGGGTTCTTCCTGACCGCGCACTCCAACAACCTGTTGATGCTGTGGATGAGCGCAGGGGTGCTGGTGGGTCTGGCAGATGGTGCGGGTTATCTGTTAACGCTCTCGAACTGCGTGAAATGGTTCCCGGAACGTAAAGGCCTGATTTCTGCCTTCTCTATTGGTTCTTATGGCCTCGGCAGCCTCGGTTTTAAATTCATCGACAGCCAGTTGCTGGCAAGTGTTGGCCTGGAAAAAACCTTTGTTATCTGGGGCCTGATTGCGCTGGTGATGATTGTCTTCGGCGCAACCCTGATGACCGATGCGCCGCAGCAGAAAGCCGCTACCGTGAATGGCGTGGTTGAAAACGACTTCACCCTGGCGCAATCCATGCGTAAACCGCAATACTGGATGCTGGCCGTTATGTTCCTCACCGCCTGCATGAGCGGCCTGTATGTGATTGGTGTGGCGAAAGATATCGCTCAGGGCATGGTTCATCTGGATGTCGCAACAGCGGCGAATGCGGTCACCATTATCGCCATTGCTAACCTCAGCGGTCGCCTGGTTCTCGGCATTCTCTCTGACAAAATTGCCCGTATTCGTGTGATTACTATCGGTCAGGTGATTTCGCTGGTCGGTATGGCGGCTCTGCTGTTCGCACCGCTGAATGCGACCACGTACTTCGCAGCCATTGCCTGTGTCGCCTTTAACTTCGGCGGTACGATCACCGTGTTCCCGTCGCTGGTCAGCGAGTTCTTCGGCCTCAACAACCTGGCGAAAAACTACGGTGTGATTTACCTGGGCTTCGGTATCGGCAGTATCTGTGGTTCGCTGATTGCGTCGGTGTTTGGCGGCTTCTATGTCACCTTCTGCGTTATCTTCGCTCTGCTGATTCTTTCACTGGCGCTCTCCACCACCATTCGTCAGCCGCAGCGTAGCGTATATAAAGAAGCGCACGCCTGATGGCTAACCGACAACATGAAAAGCCGCCGTTTTGGCGGTTTTTCTGTCTCTGCCGCCAACCTTCTCCAGAGCGTCTATCCTTATTGGTCAGGTTCTTCCTTACTGAAGGAGTCTAATGATGTCTTTAGAAAAAGTAGTTTATCGCGCTAAAGCAAAAGCAACCGGTGGCCGTGATGGGCGTGCGACCTCCTCTGACGGTGTTCTGGATGTAAAACTTGGCGTACCCAAAGAGATGGGCGGCGCTGGCGGTGAAGTGACTAATCCGGAGCAGCTTTTTGCCGCAGGCTATTCAGCCTGTTTCCTTGGAGCGCTGAAACATGTTGCCTCGGTAGAGAAAAAGAAAGTACCGCAGGATGCTTACATTGAAGGACAAGTTGGCATTGGGCCACTACCGACCGGTTTTGGTATTGAAGCGCAACTGGATATTCACCTGCCGGGCATGGATCATCAGGAAGCCGAAGCGCTGGTACAAAAAGCACATATTGTGTGCCCTTACTCCAACGCAACGCGTGGCAACATTGACGTAAAACTTAACGTGATTACCTCCTGATAACGCCTTTTAGTGCTAATTTTCTGACGCCAGCCATGTATTTTGTAAATATATGGCTGGTTAAGCTTTCCGCATGACACTTTTCCGCCCCGCTATGGTCTACTTACCACGCTTCAGAAGTTTCCGCTGTTAACTTCCGCTGCTGATTAATAGCCTGCCTGAGTCAGGTTCTTTCCCCTTAGTTGTCGAGTTGCTTGCATGAGTTATATCAAAACAATGACGCAGCAGAAGCTGAGCTTCCTGCTAGCGCTATATATCGGTCTGTTTATGAATAGCGCGGTTTTTTTCCGTCGGTTTGATGGATATGCGCAATCCTTCACTGCGTTGAAAGGTATCTCCGCAGTTGTTGAACTCGTTGGTACGGTACTGGTCACTTTCTTTTTATTACGCCTGTTGTCGCTGACGGGACGCCGTGTCTGGCGCGTGTTGGCTTCGCTGGTGGTGGTGTGCTCTGCGGCTGCCAGCTATTACATGACGTTTCTCAACGTGGTGATTGGCTACGGCATCATTGCTTCGGTAATGACCACGGATATCGATCTCTCCAAAGAAGTGGTGGGCTGGCAGCTTATTGTCTGGATGGTGGCAGTGAGTGCGCTGCCGTTGCTGCTGATTTGGGGCAACCGCTGCCGCTTTACGCTGCTGAACGAGCTGCGTACGCCGGGGATGCGCATTCGCAGCCTGGGTCTGGTGCTGTTGGCGGGGTTGCTGGTCTGGGGGCCAATTCGCCTGCTGGACATGGAGCAGAAACAGGCCGAGCGAACGTCAAAGGTTGATATGCCGAGCTATGGCGGGGTAGTGGCGAACTCCTATCTGCCGTCAAACTGGCTCTCTGCGCTGGGGCTGTATGCCTGGGCACAGGTGGATGAATCTTCCGGCAATAAATCGCTGATCAACCCGGCGACGAAGTTTACCTATGTCGCGCCAAAAGATATCGATGATACCTGGGTGGTATTCATTATTGGCGAGACCACGCGTTGGGATCATATGGGGCTGCTGGGTTACTCGCGCAATACCACGCCGAATCTGGCGAAAGAGAAGAACCTCGTGGCGTTTCGCGGTTACTCATGCGACACCGCGACCAAGCTCTCTCTGCGCTGCATGTTTGTCCGTGAAGGCGGCGCGGAAGATAACCCGCAGCGCACGCTGAAAGAGCAAAACGTCTTTGCCGTGCTTAAACAGCTGGGCTTCGCCAGCGATTTGTACGCCATGCAGAGCGAGATGTGGTTCTACAGCAATACCATGGCTGACAACATCGCGTATCGCGAGCAGATTGGCGCCGAGCCGCGTAACCGTGGCAGAAGCGTAGACGATATGCTGCTTGTCGATGAAATGCAGAATTCTCTGGACAATAAATCCGCAGGTAAGCATTTGATTATTATGCATACCAAAGGCTCACACTTTAACTATACCCAGCGTTATCCGCGCAGCTTCGCGCAGTGGACGCCGGAGTGTGTCGGCGTCGATGACAAGTGCAGCAAAGCAGAGCTGATTAACTCCTTCGATAACTCCGTCAGCTATGTCGATCACTTTATCGATAGCGTGATTGATAAGATGCGCGACCGGAAAGCGATCATTTTCTATGCCGCTGACCACGGGGAGTCAATCAATGAAAAGGAGCATCTGCACGGTACGCCGCGCAAAATGGCGCCACCGGAGCAGTTCCGCGTGCCGATGATGGTGTGGATGTCCGACAAGTATCTTGAGGATCCGCAAAAGGCGCAGATGTTTGCCCAGCTTAAGCAGCAGGCAGCGTTTAAAACGCCGCGTCGCCATGTTGAACTGTACGACACCATTATGGGTTGCCTCGGTTATACCTCGCCAAATGGCGGGATTAACGAGAACAATAACTGGTGCCATTTGCCGACTCAGGCGGCGAAGTAAGCGCTCTGCTGGCTTTATCGCCAGTCAGTATGCTTTTTTACATTAGGGGATTGACGGGGTAGCATCACGGCAGTAAGATGCGCCCCGCATTCGGTGATTGGCGCAGCCTGGTAGCGCACTTCGTTCGGGACGAAGGGGTCGGAGGTTCGAATCCTCTATCACCGACCAAATTCAAAAAAGCCCAACCGCAAGGTTGGGTTTTTTGCTTTCTGCATCCTGGAAAATAGCCTGACGCGTTCCCGTAGGCTGGATAAGCGCAGCGCCATCCGGCGAAATGAGCGAAAATCTCTGTTATCCCCACTTCTCGCTGCCAGTTCACAATTTTGTACGATATTCCATTGTATTTTTTTATATATGTTTGGATCTTTTTTCGCGTTGCTTATGGATAATGACAGCATTTTTCGCTGTGCGTTTTAGCGTTCACGGCATTAATCGCTCAGATAATCATCATTCTGCAAGAAATTTTTCATAATCTGCATGAAAGTTAATCACTGGCTTTGGAAGATTAATAAGCGAATTATTCTGATGTAGCGGCGGTAGCACAAATTTCCCTGCTGAAAATAGAGGCTTGAAGTTTTTTTAAACTTTGTTTACCGATTCTCACCGTCGTTGTAAATCCCGGTTACCTGTATTGACGTTTTGACATTCTGTTGACAGATTGTAGGGCATGAGGGGCATTTCAAGGAGAATCTGCACTGCAACTCAGTCAACCTTGTGAAAGGAATCCCCATCTCTCATAACGCCTTCGGGCACAACCGACCAGACCGGGTAAAAAACTAATAAAGGTCTGTCGGACATACCCACTGCATGGGTAACAACACATATCACATTGGAGCAGAATCAATGAGTATTTCCTTGAAGAAGTCAGGGATGCTGAAGCTCGGTCTTAGCCTGGTGGCCATGACCGTCGCGGCAAGCGTGCAGGCTAAAACCCTGGTTTATTGTTCTGAAGGCTCGCCTGAAGGCTTTAACCCACAGCTTTTCACCTCTGGCACCACCTATGATGCCAGCTCCGTACCGATTTATAACCGTCTGGTGGAATTCAAAATCGGCACCACGGAAGTGATTCCTGGCCTGGCTGAGAAGTGGGATATCAGCGCTGATGGCAAAACCTACACTTTCCACCTGCGTAAAGGCGTGAAGTGGCAGGACAACAAAGATTTCAAACCGACGCGCGATTTCAACGCGGATGACGTGGTGTTCTCCTTCGACCGTCAGAAAAACGATCAGAACCCGTACCATAAAGTCTCTGGCGGCAGCTACGAATACTTCGAAGGCATGGGTCTGCCTGACCTGATTAGCGAAGTGAAGAAAGTCGACGACAATACCGTTCAGTTCGTGCTGACCCGTCCGGAATCACCGTTCCTGGCCGACCTGGCAATGGACTTCGCTTCTATTCTCTCCAAAGAGTACGCGGACAACATGCTGAAAGCCGGTACGCCGGAGAAAGTGGACCTCGACCCGATCGGTACTGGTCCGTTCCAGCTGCTGCAATATCAAAAAGATTCCCGCATCCTGTACAAAGCGTTTGACGGTTTCTGGGGCACCAAACCGCAAATCGATCGTCTGGTCTTCTCCATCACTCCGGATGCTTCCGTACGTTATGCCAAACTGCAGAAAAACGAGTGCCAGGTTATGCCGTACCCGAACCCGGCGGATATCGCTCGTATGAAGCAGGACAAAAACATCACGCTGATGGAGCAGGCTGGCCTGAACGTCGGCTACATGTCCTTCAACACCGAGAAGAAACCGTTTGATGACGTGAAAGTGCGTCAGGCGCTGACTTACGCGGTGAACAAAGAAGCGATCATCAAAGCGGTATACCAGGGCGCTGGCGTGGCGGCGAAAAACCTGATCCCGCCAACCATGTGGGGCTATAACGACGACGTTAAAGACTACACCTACGATCCGGAGAAGGCGAAACAGCTGCTGAAAGAAGCCGGTCAGGATAAAGGCTTTACCGTTGAGCTGTGGGCGATGCCGGTACAGCGTCCGTACAACCCGAACGCTCGCCGTATGGCTGAGATGATTCAGGCTGACTGGGCGAAAGTTGGCGTACAAGCCAAAATCGTGACCTACGAGTGGGGTGAATACCTGAAGCGCGCGAAAGCGGGCGAACACCAGGCGGTGATGATGGGCTGGACCGGCGACAACGGGGATCCGGATAACTTCTTCGCCACCCTGTTTAGCTGTGCAGCGGCGAAAGACGGTTCCAACTACTCTCGCTGGTGCTACAAGCCGTTTGAAGATCTGATTCAACCGGCTCGCGCAACCGACGACCACAACAAGCGTGTTGAACTCTACAAACAGGCTCAGGTAGTGATGCATGACCAGGCTCCGGCGCTGATCGTCGCTCACTCCACCGTGTATGAGCCGGTGCGTAAAGAAGTCAAAGGCTATGTTGTTGATCCGTTAGGCAAACACCACTTCGAAAACGTGTCTGTCGAATAATAAGCACGATAGCAGCCCTCTCTCCTTTCCGGGAGAGGGGGTAAAGTGTTTTCCCTCTGCGGAGGGAGTTCCTGTTTGTGAGCAATACAGACGCGCCGCCGCCAGGCGCTGCGTCACTACTGAGAATCCGGGTTATGTTGCAGTTCATTCTCCGACGTTTGGGGCTGGTTATCCCAACGTTTATCGGTATCACCCTTCTCACCTTTGCCTTTGTCCATATGATCCCCGGCGACCCGGTAATGATCATGGCGGGTGAGCGTGGTATCTCTCCTGAGCGTCACGCTCAATTGCTGGCTGAGCTTGGTCTTGATAAGCCGCTTTGGGAACAATATGTCCACTATGTCTGGGGCGTATTGCACGGTGACTTAGGCATCTCTCTGAAGAGCCGACTTCCGGTGTGGGACGAGTTTGTGCCGCGTTTTAAAGCGACGCTGGAACTCGGTATCTGCGCCATGATTTTTGCGGTCGCTGTGGGTATTCCGGTGGGCGTGCTGGCCGCCGTCAAACGTGGCTCTATTTTCGATCATACTGCGGTGAGCCTTGCGCTGACCGGCTACTCCATGCCTATCTTCTGGTGGGGCATGATGCTGATTATGCTGGTTTCGGTGCAGCTCAACCTGACGCCGGTCTCCGGGCGCGTCAGCGATATGGTGTTCCTTGACGACAGCAATCCGTTAACCGGCTTTATGCTGATAGACACCGCCATCTGGGGCGAGCAGGGCAACTTTATCGATGCCCTTGCGCATATGATCCTACCGGCCATCGTGCTCGGCACTATCCCGCTGGCGGTGATCGTGCGTATGACCCGCTCCTCGATGCTGGAAGTGCTGGGTGAAGATTACATCCGTACCGCGCGCGCAAAAGGGCTGACCCGCATGCGCGTGATCATCGTGCATGCGCTGCGCAACGCGATGTTGCCGGTGGTGACGGTTATCGGTTTGCAGGTCGGCACGCTGCTGGCGGGCGCGATCCTGACGGAAACCATCTTCTCCTGGCCGGGTCTGGGCCGTTGGCTGATTGATGCGCTGCAACGCCGTGACTATCCGGTGGTGCAGGGCGGGGTATTGCTGGTCGCGACGATGATTATCCTCGTCAACCTGCTGGTCGACCTGCTCTACGGCGTGGTGAACCCGCGTATTCGGCATAAGAAGTAAGGGGCCATCATGTCACAATTTACTGAAAATAAAGTTATCGCTGCACCGGTGCCAATGACGCCGTTGCAGGAGTTCTGGCACTATTTCAAACGCAACAAAGGTGCAGTTGTTGGCCTGGTTTACGTGGTGATCATGCTGATTATCGCTGTGTTTGCTAACTTCCTTGCGCCGCACAACCCGGCCGATCAGTTCCGCGATGCGCTGCTGGCGCCGCCGATCTGGCAGGACGGCGGTACCTGGACGCACATTCTGGGTACCGATGATGTTGGCCGCGATACGCTGTCGCGCCTGATGTTTGGCGCCCGTCTGTCGCTGCTGGTGGGCTGTCTGGTGGTCGTGCTGTCGTTGATTGCGGGCATCGTGCTCGGCCTGGTGGCCGGTTACTTTGGCGGCGTTATTGACAGCATCATTATGCGTGTCGTCGACATTATGCTGGCGCTGCCGAGCTTGCTGCTGGCGCTGGTGCTGGTGGCTATCTTCGGCCCGTCGATTGTCAACGCCTCGCTGGCGCTGACGTTTGTCGCCCTGCCGCACTATGTGCGACTCACGCGCGCCGCCGTGCTGGTGGAGGTGAATCGCGACTACGTGACCGCTTCCCGCGTTGCCGGTGCGGGTGCGATGCGCCAGATGTTCGTCAATATTTTCCCCAACTGCCTCGCGCCGCTGATCGTTCAGGCGTCGCTGGGCTTCTCGAACGCCATTCTCGACATGGCCGCCCTTGGCTTCCTTGGCATGGGTGCGCAGCCGCCAACACCGGAGTGGGGCACTATGCTCTCCGATGTGTTGCAGTTCGCGCAGAGTGCCTGGTGGGTCGTGACCTTCCCGGGCGTCGCGATCCTGCTGACGGTGCTGGCATTTAACCTGATGGGTGACGGCCTGCGTGATGCGCTCGACCCCAAACTGAAGCAGTAAGAGGTTCGAGATGGCGTTATTAAATGTAGATAAATTATCGGTGCACTTCGGCGACGTTGGCTCCGAGTTCCGCGCCGTAGACCGCGTAAGTTACAGCGTGAGCCAGGGCGAAGTGGTCGGCATCGTCGGTGAATCCGGCTCCGGTAAATCCGTCAGTTCACTGGCGATTATGGGATTGATTGATTTCCCCGGCCGCGTAATGGCCGAAAACCTGGAGTTCAACGGCCAGGATCTGAAACGCATTTCGGAAAAAGAGCGCCGCAGTCTGGTGGGCTCCGAAGTGGCGATGATTTTCCAGGATCCGATGACCAGCCTGAACCCGTGCTACACGGTCGGTTTCCAGATAATGGAAGCGATTAAGGTGCATCAGGGCGGGAATAAGAAAACCCGTCGTCAGCGCGCGATTGACCTGCTGACGCAGGTCGGTATTCCCGATCCGGCCTCGCGTCTGGACGTATATCCGCACCAGCTCTCCGGTGGGATGAGCCAGCGCGTGATGATTGCCATGGCGATTGCCTGTCAGCCAAAACTGCTGATTGCTGATGAACCGACGACCGCTCTGGATGTAACCATCCAGGCGCAGATCATCGAGCTTTTGCTGGAGTTGCAGCAAAAAGAGAATATGGCGCTGATCCTGATCACTCACGATCTGGCGCTGGTGGCGGAAGCGGCGCACAAAATTATTGTGATGTACGCAGGCCAGGTGGTGGAAAGCGGTGAAGCGAAAGATATCTTCCGCGCGCCGCGTCATCCTTACACTCAGGCGCTGCTGCGTGCGCTGCCGGAGTTTGCGCAGGACAAAGCGCGTCTGGCTTCGCTGCCGGGCGTTGTTCCGGGCAAATATGACCGCCCCACTGGCTGCCTGCTGAACCCGCGCTGCCCGTATGCAACGGACAAATGCCGCGAGCAGGAACCGGCACTGAACACCGTCGATGGCGGCCGTCAGTCCAAATGTCACTACCCACTCGATGACGCCGGGAGGCCGACACTATGAGTACGCACGAGGCCACCTCGCAGCAGCCGCTGTTGCAGGCTATCGACCTGAAAAAATACTACCCGGTGAAGAAGGGAATGTTTGCCCCGGAACGCCTGGTGAAAGCGCTGGATGGCGTATCGTTCACCCTGGAGCGCGGTAAAACGCTGGCGGTGGTGGGCGAATCCGGCTGTGGTAAATCCACGCTCGGCCGTCTGCTGACGATGATTGAAACCCCGACCGGCGGCGAGCTGTATTACCAGGGTCAGGATCTGCTGAAACACGATCCCCATGCGCAGAAGCTGCGTCGGCAGAAGATTCAGATCGTCTTCCAGAACCCGTATGGATCGCTGAACCCGCGTAAAAAAGTGGGGCAGATCCTCGAAGAACCTCTGCTGATTAACACTTCTCTTAGCAAAGAGGCGCGTCGGGAAAAAGCGCTGGAGATGATGGCGAAAGTCGGCCTGAAAACCGAGCATTACGATCGCTATCCGCATATGTTCTCCGGCGGTCAGCGTCAGCGTATTGCTATCGCCCGTGGTCTGATGCTCGATCCGGACGTGGTGATTGCCGACGAACCGGTTTCCGCGCTGGACGTCTCCGTGCGCGCGCAGGTGCTCAACCTGATGATGGATTTGCAGCAGGATTTGGGGCTCTCTTACGTCTTTATCTCCCACGATCTCTCTGTGGTTGAGCACATTGCCGATGAAGTGATGGTGATGTATCTCGGCCGCTGCGTGGAGAAAGGCACGAAAGACCAGATCTTCTCCAACCCGCGTCATCCGTACACTCAGGCGCTGCTCTCTGCAACGCCGCGCCTGAATCCGGATGAGCGTCGCGAGCGCATTAAACTGACCGGCGAGCTGCCAAGCCCGCTGAATCCACCGCCGGGCTGCGCGTTTAACGCCCGCTGCTCCCGTCGTTTCGGCCCCTGCACGCAGCTGCAGCCGCAGCTGAAAGATTACAGTGGTCAACTGGTTGCCTGCTTTGCCGTCGACCAGGATGAGAACGGCGAGAAACCGCACGCGTAATCCTCATGTGCCCGGCAGCGTTCAGGTTGCCGGGCCTGTTACTTTACGCTGACCCCGGACAATCGATATTCTCCGTTGCTGCCAATCCTTATAAGCTTTTCGGCTTATTTTTGAAATTTCCAATAAATTTACCTTAAAACGAACGGAGAGATAATTTCAGCAGGAATAATGGCTTAGCGGAATAAAACAGTTTTATGACTCCCAATAATTATTTCTAAATATTTCTCCAGGTAAGTAAAAATTAAAGATGCTATTTCTTTTCATGGATTATTACTCTTTTAATCATGAAATGTGTGATACTAATTAATATTAATTTATCTTAAGTTGGTTTTTATCTCCATAATATCCCTCCTTTTTTGGACGTTAACACTTTAATAGATACCGCAGCAAAAAAAGATGGCACATGTATGGGTATTGTTTATATATTTACCGGAAATAAACATCGTGTTAGTACCAATGAAATTTAACACGTAAAAACAGGCGGAAGGCCATCGCCGAAACATTATCTTGTACCCACGCAACACAGCACAGCCAAAATAAAAAGCCACAACTCGACCAATATCCGGGCGCTGAGATCTTTAGCGGTGGCGGGTACAATATTATTTTGTAAATCATGAGATTAACCATGAATCATTATGATGATTTGCAGAGGTTTAAGGATAAAACCCGCAACCAAAAGCACAATTTTAAGGATCTCTCCGCGCAAAACCCTGGCACCGACCAGGGAAACTGGGCGCTGATTCAGCAGCTCTCTCCGGCAACGGATGAATCGACGCTGACCATGGGCGGCCATGTTTCTCTTCCTGTCCCGCAATCCATTGAACCGGATCTCTTTGCCCGCCCTGAAAATGCGCCCGCTGCCGACGTCAGTGAGCCTGCGTCAATACCGGCTCCTTCCATTTTTCAGGCGGTTGCCAGCCAGATTGCGGCGGTCATCCCGCCCCCGGCGCCTGTGTCCATCCCCACCCCGGTGAGAGCGTTGCCTGCTGAGGGGGTAAAATCTGCCGCCGTCAATTACGCGCAGCTTTTCGCCGCCAAAGCGCCGGAAGCAAAGCCGAAAACGGAAAAAAACCAGCCATTACATTCGTTGTTAGAAAGGATCGCGTCATGCCGTTGATTTGTGTTTGTTCGCCGAAAGGTGGTGTCGGAAAAACGACCTTGACGGCGAATCTGGCGTACGCGCTGGCCCGTTCAGGCAGCAAAGTGCTGGCGCTCGATTTTGACGTGCAGAATGCGTTGCGCCTGCATTTCGGCGTACCGCTAACGGACGGGCGCGGCTACGTTGCCAAAGCGGCGGAATCATCGGACTGGAGCCAGTTTGTCCTCACCGCGGGCGGCAATATCTTCGTCCTGCCTTATGGCGACGCCACGGAAGATCAGCGCCTCACATTTGAAGAGCGGCTGGCGAATGACGAGCACTTTTTAACGCGTGGGCTGAATACGCTGTTGAACTATCCGGGGCTGATTATCGTCGCCGATTTTCCGCCAGGGCCGTCGGCGGCGTTAAAAGCCATGTCGCGGCTGGCCGATGTGCATCTGGTGACGTTGCTGGCGGATACCGCATCGCTCTCCCTGCTGCCGCAAATAGAAAACAACCGCCTGACGGGAGAGGTGCTCAACCGTAAAGCCGGTCACTTTTTTGTGGTCAATCAGAGCGACAACCGCCGCCAGATCAGCCGTGATGTCACCACGTTTCTTGAGCAGCGCCTGGGCAACCAGCTTCTGGGCGTGCTGCACCGCGATGAAAGCGTTGCCGAAGCGAATGCCTCACAGCAATCGGTGTTCGATTTTAGCCCGGCTTCCGCCGCCGCTTTCGATATTGAACTCATTGCAAAACGCGTCGCCGGTATTTTAGGCGTCAAAATCGGTGACGGGACGGTTCACAACTCGCCGCGCATGTCAGGTTTCTAACGCTCACGGGCAACCTATGAAAAAGCTTCTTTCTGTTTTGCTGGTGCTGGCAATGGTTCCTGTCGCCCTGCTGGTGGTCATTACGCCGATGGACAGCCAAAAGCAGTATATTTTTGGCCTGATCAGCATTGGTATTTTGTTCCTGCTTGGATTCAGCAAAAAGCGCAGTATTTCGGTGATTATGGTCGTGATGTCGGTGCTGTTGTCGACACGCTATATCTATTTCCGCCTGACGCAAACCCTGCATTTTAACTCTGAGATTGAAACCCTGCTCGGCATGGGGCTGTTCCTTGCGGAAGTCTATGTCTGGGTGATGCTGCTGCTGAGTTACCTGCAAACTGTCTGGCCGCTGAAGCGTGAAATAGTGCAACTGCCGGATGATATGAGCCAGTGGCCGACGGTGGATGTCTACATTCCGACCTACAACGAACCGCTGGACGTGGTGCGTGATACGGTGCTCGCCGCGCAGTGTATTGATTACCCGCGCGATAAGATGAAAATCTACCTGCTCGATGATGGTAAACGCCGGGAGTTTGCGGTGTTCGCCGCCGATGTCGGCGTCGGGTATATCACCCGTAATGACAATGCGCACGCCAAAGCCGGCAACCTGAACCACGCGATGAAGCTTACTCACGGCGAGCTGATCTGCGTCTTCGACTGCGACCATGTCGCCACGCGAATTTTCCTGCAAGCCACGGTCGGCGGTTTCTTGAAAGATCCGAAACTGGCGCTGGTGCAGACGCCACACTACTTCTATTCACCGGATCCGTTCGAACGCAACCTGTCGGTAGGCCGCAATATTCCTAATGAAGGCTCGCTGTTCTACGGCCCGATCCAGCAAGGCAACGACAACTGGAACGCAACCTTTTTCTGCGGCTCGTGCGCGGTGATCCGCCGCAGCGCGCTGGAGGAGATTGGCGGTTTTGCCGTGGAAACGGTGACCGAAGATGCGCATACCGCGCTGAAATTGCAGCGCCTGGGCTGGGGCACGGCGTTTATCGATATTCCGCTGGCGGCCGGTCTGGCGACCGAACGTCTGGTACTGCATGTGATCCAGCGTACCCGCTGGGCGCGCGGCATGACGCAGATTTTCCGCCTCGACAACCCGCTGCTGGGACGCGGGCTGACCCTTCCGCAGCGTTTGTGCTACCTGAGCGCGATGCTTTATTACCAGTTTGCGCTGCCGCGAATCGCCTTTTTGACCGCGCCGCTGGCTTATTTGCTGTTTAACCTGAACATTATTCACTCCTCGGCCAGTCTGGTCTTCGCCTACGCGCTGCCGCATTTGTTCCTTGCGGTGTACGTTAACTCGCGTCTGAACGGGCGTTTCCGTTACAGCTTCTGGGGAGAGATTTATGACATCGTGCTGGCGTTCCATATTGTCCTGCCGACCGTCGTCACCATGCTGTTTCCGAAACGCGGGAAATTTAACGTCACCGATAAAGGCGGCCTGCTGAACGTGGGCTATTTCGATTTCAGCGTGGTGCGCCCGCATTTGATTATCGCGGTGTTGCTGGCGGCTGGCGTGGTGGCCGGGATTGTCCGCGCCTGCGCCCATGATTACTTCGGCGTCGATCCGCGCGTTATCGCCCTTAACGTCGGCTGGGGGCTGTACAGCCTGATTTTCCTGCTGGCGGCGATTGCCGTGGCGCGGGAAACCCGCCAGACCCGCAAAACAATCCGTATTGATGTCGATATTCCGGTATTGATCCACTATGCCAGCGGTATTACCTCGCGCAGCCAGACCGCCGATTTATCGATGGGCGGCTGCCGTATTGTGGTGCCGGACGAGCGCCACCAGAGCGATGAAATCGAAGAGATTGAACTGCTGCTGCAATCGGGCGCGATTGCCATTCCGGTTCGTATCATCGCCAGCGATGCCGAGTATATCCGCCTGATGTTCGACGATATTCCGCTGTCGCGCCGCCGCGAACTGGTGCGCGTGGTGCTTTCCCGCGCGGACGCGTGGATCCACCCGCCGAAACCGCAGGACAACCCGTTCCGCTCGATGCTGACCATTGTGCGCTGCGTCTTTGATCTCTTCTGGCTGACCTGGACATCGCGTCGGGAAAATCGCCGCCTGCGGGCAGAGCTGGCGGAGAAGGCGACGTCGGAGGAGGGCAGCGTATGAAACGTCTGGCAACACTGGCTATGCTGGTCGGTACACTGTTTATGGTGCCGCTGCACAGTGAAGAAACCACGGTTTCGTCGCTGCTGCCGGTCGATTTACCCCCGCCGACAGCGGCGCAAAGCGCATCGGCCTTTGTGCCGTCGGTGGTCAACAGCGTGAGTCTGGCGCAAATGGGACAACCGCAGGGGTTAACCCTGAGCGGCGGCCAGTTCCAGAGCGGCGTCGATTTTACCCTGCCGATGGATCAGGTGATCACCAACGCCCGGCTGGCGCTGAATCTGAAGGTTTCCCCGGCAATGGCGGCGCGTAATGCTACCCTGCAATTGATGCTTAACGGCCAGCCGCTGGGCACCGTGCCGCTGACCGCGACCGATAGCGATCTGTCGCGCTACCAGCTGGATATTCCGGCAGCGCTGATGGTTTCCAGCAACAACCTGAGCTTCAAAATCAATGATGGCGAGGCGATGCAGTGCCAGCGCGATCTGAACGATAAGTATCGTGTCACCGTCCTGCCGGATTCGCGTTTTGAGCTGGAAGGGCAGCAACTGGATATCGGCACCGATCTGAGCCACTTCCCGCGCCCGTTCTTTGACAGCATGCAGATGTCACCGACGAGCATTGCGATGGCGTTCGGCGCGACGCTGAGCGCCGATGCCATTAGCGCGGGCGCATTGATCTCCTCGTGGATGGGGATCCAGGCCGATTATCGCGGCATCTCCTTTGCGGCGTATCACGATCGTCTGCCGGAACAGAACGGCATCCTGATCGGCCATCCCGGCGAGCAGATCGGCGGCCTGACGCTGCCGCAAACCACGCAGCCGCTGCTGAAAATTATCGATAACCCGGCGAACCCGGTGTACAAGCTGCTGCTGGTGGTCGGTAAAGATGAGCATGAACTGCGTGCGGCGGCCTGGCGGCTGACGCGGGGCAATTTCACGCCGCAAACACCTGCGCTCGATGTTACGGCGCAGACCATTCCGTTGAGCAAACCCTATGATGCGCCGCGCTGGATCCCAACCGATCGTCCCATCAAGCTTCATGAGTTGATCCGCAAAGATCAAATCCTGACCGCCATCGGGATCTGGCACTCGCCGTTGCAGGTGGCATTTCGCGCCGCGCCGGATCTGTTTTTGTGGGACGGTGAAACCATCCCGCTGCACATTGGTTACCGCTTCCCGACGGAAAACTGGATCGACGAGCAGCGCTCCTGGCTGAGCATGACCATGAACGACACGTTCCTGCACAACCTGCCGGTCAATAAGCAGGGCGTGCTGGAAACGCTGTGGCACAAGCTGGGCGGCGATGCGCGTCAGGAGTCGTTCGATATGCCGCTGGAGCCGTACATGATCTACGGCGACAACCAGCTCTCGCTCTACTTCAACATCGTGCCGAAAGAGAATGCGCCGTGCAGCACGTTGCTTAACAACAACATCAAAAGCCGTATTGATGATGATTCATGGATCGATTTAAGCCACACGCGTCACTTTGCGCTGCTGCCGAACCTCTCCTATTTCGTTGGTGCGTCGTTCCCGTTTACCCGCATGGCGGACTACGCAGAAACGGTGCTGATGTTGCCGCAGAATCCGTCAGAAACGCAGCTCGCCATGCTACTGGATATGGCCGCGCGCTCCGGTAATGCCACCGGAACAGCGCTGGGACATAACCGCGTGGTGCTCGGCGTTCCCACCGGCGGCGGTCTGCAGGAACTGGTGCGCGATCGCGACGTGCTGGCGGTCACGGGCATGGATCAGCACGACTTCAACCACGCGCTGCTGGCGGATTCGCCGTTTATCACCCATGACAACACGCTGGGCGTGCGCGCGCCTTCCCTGTGGCAGAAAGTGCAGCGCTGGATGGCGGGCGACTGGGCGGCCGAAGGGCTGGAGGCTGACCGCTACTTCTCCTCTAACGAAGCGTGGCGCGGTTTTATCAGTTTCCGCTCGCCGTGGAACGATGAGCGCCTGGTGGTCCTGGCGCTGGGCAGCAGCGATGAACAGCTTTCGCACCTGCACAGCGATCTGGCTTCGGCGCGCATTAACGCCGGTATTCGCGGCGATGCCGCCATCATCACCAATGAAAACGGCGTGCGCAGCTTCCGCGTTGGCGAACAGTTCCCGAGTGGTCAAATGCCACCGCAGATGATGGTGGTCTGGTATGCCAACCAGCACTCCGTGCTGCTGGCTATTCTGGGTTTGCTGGTCGGTTCGCTGGCGGGCTGGCTGCTCTATCTGACGCTGAAAAAGCGCGAGCGTAAACGTCTGGATCCGGAGAACAGCAAGTGAAAAGGGTGATCACAATGCGAAACAAAACCGCCCGCCGGTGGACGACTGTTTACCTCTCCGGCGCACTTGCGCTCAGCGTCGCCGGGCAGGCGCAGGCCGCGCCGAATGATGCGGCATTAAAAGCGCTGTTCGATCAGGCCAACTACTGGCATGAAAAATCCCATGACGACCTGGCGATGGAGTCACTGAAAAAGGTGTTAATGGTTGATGCCAATAACACCCAGGCGATGTATCTGATGGCGCTGTGGGCGCAGCAAAATGGCGATTTGCAGACCGCCGCGCAGTGGCGTTCGCGGCTGGCGCAAACCGCGCCCGGCGATGGCGGATTGCAGGCGCTGGATAACGCCAAACAGATGGCGCAGGTGCCGCAAGGCCAGCTCACGCTGGCGCGTCAGCAGGCGCGGAGCGGCAACATTCCGGCCGCGCTGGAGACCTGGCGCAGCCTGTTTAACGGCAATACGCCGCCGCCGGGGCTGGCGCCGGAATATTATCTGACGATGGCGAGCGACAAAGCGCTCTATCCGCAGGCGCTGGCGCAGATGCAGCGCATTGTGGCGCAGAATCCGCAGGATAATGCCGCGCGCGTGGCGCTGGGCAAGATGCTCACCTGGCGTGAAGAGACGCGCCGCGACGGGATTTTACTGCTCGAACCGATGGCCAGCGGCAGCAAAGATGCCGATGCCGGTTTACGTCAGGCGCTGCTGTGGCTTGGGCCGCAGTCCGGCGATGAGCGCTTCTACGACACCTGGTTGCAGCGCCATCCGCAGGACAGCGAAGTTCAGGATTACTACCGCAAAAACATCGGCGGCGCGGCGAAAGGCGCGGGCTTTACCGCCCTGAACAGCGGCGACAGCAGTACGGCGAAGCGGCAATTTGAACAGGTGCTGCAAACCAATCCGCAGGACGCTGATGCGCTGGCGGGCATGGGGTATATCGCCCAGCGCAAGGGGGATTATCAGGCGGCGGCGCAATACCTGAACCGGGCGGCGAGCCAGGGCGGTGATGCCTCCGCCGAGCGCAAAACGCAGGCGGAGGACGCGGCGTTTTACGGCCAGCTGGCGCAGGCGCAACAGGCGCTGAAAGAGGGCAATGTCAGCCAGGCGCTGGCCTTATCCGCACCGCTGGCGCAGCAGAGCGGCGAGCGGGGAACGGCAGCAAAACTGTTCCGCGCCGATGTGTTACGCCAGAACAAAGATTATCCGCAGGCGGAGCAGGCGCTGCGCGCTATTCTGAACGACCAACCGCAGAATGCCCCGGCGCGTGAAAACCTCTATTACGTTTTGCGTGATCAAAACAAAACGGCAGAAGCCCAGAGCATGCTGCGAACCTTACCGGCCAGCTTGCAGGCGAAGCTGCAACCGCGCGTGGTCACCGGCACGCCGGGCGATCCGCTGCGCCGCCAGGCACAACAACTGGCCGCCAGCGGCAATACGCCGCAGGCGATTGCGCTGTTGCGTCAGGGCGTTGAGCGGTTGCCAGACGATCCGTGGCTGCGTCTCGATCTGGCGCGATTATTACAGCAATCCGGCCAGCAGAATGAAGCAGCGAGCGTCATGCTTCCGGCGCAAAGCAGCGGCGCAGGTGCCAGCTCCTTGTATGCCGCCGCGCTGTTCGCCAGTGAAAATGGCGGCTGGCAGCAGGCCAGCGCGTTGTTGTCGCGGATCTCGCCTGCGGGGCAAAACAGCCAGACGCGCGATCTCACTCGTCGGGTGAACTACAACCTGCAGATGGCGACCGCCGATCGTTATCTGGCGCAGGGCAATACTGTTGCCGCGTCGAATACCCTGAAAGCGCTCGCCAGCACGCCGCCGGAAAGCCCGGCCGATGCCGGGAAACTGGCGCGAATGCTGGCGCAAACCGGCGATCTGACCACGGCGGTTTCGCTGGTGCGGGCCAATATGCAGCAGGGTGTGCAGGGCAATGCCGGGGATTACGCCGATCAAATTGCCGTGCTGAATCAGGCCGGGTTGAACCAGGAAGCGCAGACGTTTGTTTCCAGCCCGGAGATGCAGGCGCGCAGCACCCCGGCGCAACTGGCGGGCGTGCGTAACGGTTATGTGATTAATGAAGCCGATCGTCTGCGCGAGCAGGGCAACTATGCCGCCGCCTATGACAAGCTGATTCGCGCGTTGCAAAGCGATCCGCAGAACACCGATTTAATGTTCGCCATGGGCCGTCTCTATCAGAGCGGCAAAATGAACAAAGAAGCGGGCGTGCTGTATGACTACCTGATGACGCGCGACAGCAACGATCAGGCCGCGCGCGTCGGCGCGATTGATGTGGCGCTGGCGGAAAATAACGTTGATAAAGCACAGGTGCTGGCGAATGGCCTGCGCAGCAACAGTTCACCGGAACGCCTGCTGCTGCTGGCGCGGCTGGAAGAAGCAAAGGGCAACCATCAGCAGGCGATGACCTTGTTGCGTAGCGCACGCGGCAAGCTGGTGGGGCTGGAATCAACCAACAGCGCGGCCACGCCAACAATTGGCGGCGTTTTGTTGGCGGATAACCCGTTTATGACCACCAGCAAAACCACGGCAGACACAGCGGCGCCGCAGTCGCTGTATGGGCAGACGTTGCCGTGGCAGGTGGCGCAGGTCGCCCGTGAGCCGGGCAGTAACCTGCCGGGCACCACGCGTACCGATCTGCCAGTGGAAACGGCGCAAAGCCGTACGCTGCGCCAGGTGGATGACATGATGCAGCAGATGGACGAAAAAACCGGCATGTGGCTGCAAGGTGAAGTGGATATTCGCGGTCGCGACGGGGAAACCGGCACCAGTAAATTAACGGAAGCGAAAGCGCCGCTGACCTGGTCCAGCTCGCCGTTCGGCGATGCGCGCTTTGAATTTACCGCCACGCCGGTCAGCCTCAGTTCCGGTAGCGCTTCGGGCGACGCTTGGCGTCGTTATGGCTCCAACCCGCTGGCGGATGCGGCGAGCAATATTGCCACCTCCATCAGTAATGCCAACAGCTCTACGGCAACGGACGGCAGCGATAAGTTTACCGATCTGGCTGGTTACGGCGATGCCAGCAAACTGACGCCGTTTACCGATGAGGGTTACAACAACCTGACCTCTTTATTGGCTTCGAGCCGCCTGAAAAGCCTGAGCGCATCGAATTACAAGAAGAATTACAACGATGCGATTAACGCCTCTACCGATTCGCAAAACGCCAGCGGCGTAGAGCTGAATATGGCGCTCAGCGGCGACAGCTACAAGCTGGATATCGGCAGTACGCCGCTCGGGCAGGATCTCACCTCGCTGGTGGGCGGCGTGAAGTGGTCGCCGAAACTGACCAACTACCTGACGCTGATCTTCACTGGCGAGCGCCGCGCGATCACCGACAGCCTGCTGTCGTATGTCGGGCTACAGGATAAATACTCCGGTCAGCACTGGGGGCAGGTCACCAAAAACGGCGGAACGGTACAGTTAAGTTACGATGATGGCGATGCCGGGTTTTACGTTGGCGGCGGGGGTTACAGCTATCTCGGGACGGACGTTGCCAGCAACACCAGTATGAACGCCAATGCCGGAGTCTATTTACGCCCGTGGCATGACGATTTCCGCCAGTTGCAGGCCGGGTTGAGCGTGAGCTGGATGGATTTCTCGAAAAACCTCAGCTACTTCACCTACGGCCAGGGCGGTTATTTCAGCCCGCAGAACTATGTCAGCGTCTCTTTACCGGTCGATCTTTCGCAGAAAATCGATAACTGGAAGCTAAGCATCGGCGGCGCTGTGGGTTATCAGTCTTATACCCAGGATAAAAGCGACTATTTCCCGACCGAGCCTGAGGCACAGAAGATGCTTCAGCAACTGGCGGATCTGGGCTTTATCAAAGAGGCGCAGTACCAGGGCACGTCGCAAAACGGTATCGGCTACAACTTCCATGCGGGGCTGGATTACAACGTGAATAAAAATATGACCGTGGGCGGTAAAGTCGGCTACGACACCTTCGGCAATTATAACGAAAGCACCGCCGGGATTTGGCTCCGGTATATGTTGGGAGACAAATGATGACACACACTTCTGATACACCGTTGCTCTCGTGGTTTCAGCAGCAGCAAACGGCGCCGGGCTGGTTCGATCTGCTGAGCGTGATGATTGACGGCATGGTAAGCAACGTCGGCGAAGCGGAAAGTCTGCCGTTCCTGCGCCAGATGGGCGATGCGATGGCGGAACGTACGCCGCTCCCGCCTTCGGAAACCGTGGGCGAACTGGAAGCCAATATCAATGCGCAACTGGCGCTGTTCAACTGGGGCTTTATCGATATCGATACCCGTGATGACGGGCTGGCATTTCGGCATCAGGGCTTGCCGGTCGCGCGGGAAGATGCGCACCGGAAGCGCTGGTGCTTTGCCTTTTGCGCCGTGCTTGAGGGGCTGTATACCCGCTGGATGCAAGAGCAGGGCGGCGCGGCAGGCCTCGTTTTTACCCGCGAAAGGCTCTATTCTGTGTCGGATGTTCTCTTCCGTTACGCTAACCCAAGTGAGTAAACCCATGTTGAAGCGCGTATTCGCCGCACTGGTGGTGATGGTGAGTCTGTTGTTTACGTCATTTTCCCAGGCTTCTGCGGCCTGGGATAGTTATAAAGCCCGTTTTTTGATGCCGGATGGACGCGTCGTCGATACCGGCAATAAAAGTGTTTCCCATACTGAAGGCCAGGGTTACGCCATGTTGATGGCGGTGGCCAGTGATGACAGAGCGGCCTTTGACAGCATGTGGAACTGGACGAATAAGACCCTGAGAAATAAAGATAACGGCCTGTTTTTCTGGCGTTATAACCCGGTGGAAGCCGATCCTGTTGCCGATAAAAACGATGCGACGGATGGTGATGTTCTGCTGGCCTGGGCACTGCTGAAAGCGGGGGAGCGCTGGAATGTTCCGGCTTATACCAGCGCGTCGGACGCTATCACCCAGGCCGTGCTGAAACATACGGTGGTGAGTTATGCCGGTTACCGCGTGATGCTGCCGGGCGCGAACGGCTTCAATCTCAACACCTATGTGAACCTGAATCCTGCCTACTTCATTTTCCCGGCGTGGCAGGATTTCGCGAAGCGCAGCCATCAAGTGGTGTGGCGCGATTTGATCACTGACGGACAAAAGCTGCTGGGAAAAATGCGCTTTGGCAAAGCGCAACTCCCGACAGACTGGGTTTCGCTGGCGGCGGATGGCAAGCTCTCCCCGGCGAAAGAGTGGCCGCCGCGCATGAGTTATGACGCTATCCGTATTCCGCTGTATATCAGCTGGCAGGATCCGCAAAGCGCGCTGCTGACGCCGTGGCGTAACTGGTGGCAGGGCTTTAGCCGCAATCAGACGCCAGCCTGGGTGAATGTGACAACCAACGAAACGGCGCCGTATATGATGAATGATGGTCTGCTGGCGGTACGTGATTTAACGCTGGGAGAAACGCTGGCCGAGCCGCAAATCACCGCGCAGGATGATTACTACTCTGCCAGCCTGAAGATGCTGGTGTGGCTGGCGCA
Organism: Kosakonia sp. MUSA4; assembly: GCF_013085925.1. Lineage (NCBI taxonomy): Bacteria > Pseudomonadati > Pseudomonadota > Gammaproteobacteria > Enterobacterales > Enterobacteriaceae > Kosakonia > Kosakonia sp. MUSA4. Next base: position 5,214,548 of record NZ_CP025697.1, on the reverse strand, counting down.
GCAGCACTAACCGATTGACCCTCTCCCTGGCGGGAGAGGGCGCAGGACGTTACTGCGGATACGGTACCCAGTCGCCGCCGTTCAGGCGAACATAGGGTTTGTTCTGGTACTGCAACACAATGGCGTTGGCGTTTTCAGAAACCGGCGCCGTTTGCGGCAGATTGCTGGTGAGCTGCTGCCAGTTGACGCTGTCCTCGGTGAAGATTTTGCCATCCAGCACGCGCGTCACCAGTTCCGATATCGCCAGGAAGCTGCTCGGCTGATTAATCTCAATCGGCGCGCCCTGATGCGGTGCTTTCATGCCGAAGAATTTAATCGCGGTCGGGACGTTGGTAATTGATGGGCTGGGGATATCACGCAGGCCGGAAACCTGCATTTTGTCGCCCTTCAGCGCCGCGCCGTGTTCCGGCACCAGCACCACCATCACTTTCCGCCCGGATTTCTCCAGTTGCGTGAAGAAGGCATCCAGCTCATCAAACAATTTCTGCGCGCGCAGTTTGTAATCCGCCGTTTTACGATCGCCCGGATAGTGGTTCCCGTCGTGCAGCGGCAGCAGGTTGTAGAAGGTCGCGGTGCGCTGCCCCTGCTTGAAGCTGTCCGACTCCATCCAACGGTTCAGCACAGCAGTATCGTCATAGACCGGCGAACCATCAAAAGAGAGCAGTACAGGCGGCAGGCCAGACTGATCCATCAACGGTACCTGCACGCCGCCGTTATCGCGGATCTCTTTCAGGAAGCCACCAAATTCGCCGTTATGGTCCATCATCAACTGCTGGGTAAAGCCCAGTTTCGCCAGATTATCAAACAGATAGCATTGATTATTGGCCTGCTGATAGAGGTTTTTGTGCGACGACTGGCCGCAGCTGGCGCGCAACAGACGAATCGCCGCCGGGCCGCTGTAAGCGGTGGCAGAGTTGAAGTGTTTAAATACGATGTCGAAGTGCGACCACAGCGGGTGCGACATCAGCCCTGCCGCTTCGATATCGTCCCACGAAAGGGAACAGATATTAATGACCAGCAGATCGAACGGCTGGGCGTCAGCGGGAAGCTGCGCCGGGAAAGTGCTCTGGCGCTTCTCTTCCGAGGCGTAGAAACTGGCAAGATAAGCATTCAGGTTTTCCGAGGTCGGCGGCGCGGTTTGCGCAGGCATATCGCCGACTACCGGGGTATCGCCTGCCGCCGCGACGGTTGCTGCCGCTCCGCCGCCGGTCGTGGTCACCGTGGTGGTTGGCTGGCCGCCAGGCCACAAGTTGAATGCCGGTCCGGTCAGGGTCAGCACGTTCAGCCAGATCATAATGGCGACGACAAACACGGTAACGCGGATCCACTGCGATAAAAACAGCCACGCCACCAGCAGGACAAAAACCCCGCCAATCATTTGCCAGTTGATAAAACGGGTCACCAGATCAAGCAGATAGTCGGCGCTGAAGCCCGCAACTTGTGAGCCCTGGCTCAGAATACTTTCCGGGCCGGGCAGCCAGGTGTCATGCCAGAAGAGACCAAAACCAATCGGCAGCGCGATCCAGTGGCGCAGACGATGTAACCTCACGCGCGGCAATGGCATCAGCAGGAATGCCATAAATACCAGGTTCAGCAGCGGATGAAAGTTAAGGTAGCCCGCCCATAACAGACCGAATTTCAGCAGAAAATAGAAATTCCAGCCGGAGAGGCCGCGCCAGTATTGCCACAGCGGCGAAGGCGGTGAAGTGGTCGTAGATGAATTAGTCATGTTTGCGGTCTGCCTTGACGAACGATTCCCGGTGCAATATTCCTGCCGGTTTTACATAGCGAGGTCTGGTAAATAAGATGCGAAACGCGGAGCGGATCGGGCGTATCCAGTGGCGCGCCAGGTAGCCCAGCGGGAAAAAGATCAGCGCACAGAAGATAATAAGCTGAACGATATCGCTGATTGACATCATGATGTGCGCTCCGTGGTATCACTGAATAAGCGGTAAGGCTCCGGAATACGACGCCAGCCATTACCGTCATGTTCGGCGTTAATGACTTTCTCCGTTTTGGCCGTGTCAGGCAGCGGTTTAGCCAGTTTTTCCGGCGTCAGCGTACGCATCTGCACCAGCTCTGCGGCAATCTGATTATCTTCAAACCACACCATTCGGTTTGAGAAGATATCGGCCGTTGGCAGCGGGAAAATATGGTTCAGGGCGGTATCAAGATCGTTGACCCGGCAAAAGGACAAAAACAGCACCAGCCGGTTGTCGCTCATGCTGACAATATCCCCCACGCGGTTAGGGCGACAGAGGGTAAGCGCCTGCTCAACGCGAATGCCCGGTACCGGGCGCAGCGCAACCATTACCCCTTTACCATCCGGCGGCAACAGTTGGTTATTGACCATATTGCTTATCGCATCGCAGAAGATATTCCACGGCTGGTAGCCGCGCAGCTTCAGAGGCTGGGTCATGGAAAGCAGGGTGGTGATATCTTCCGGCACCAGCCGGTTGAATTGTTGCCCTTGCACGCTTTCAATCAGCGTCAGGCAGCGCGACAGCGGCGCGTTCCAGGGAATAACCATATTCGCGCCGCAGCCCAGCAATAATCGCTCATCGGTTGCGCGCAGGCTGGCCTGGCTTTCACGGACGATAATTTTTAAAGCGCTGCCGCGCTGGCGGCGCAGGGTATGTACCTGGCGGGCGATGCTGTCGATCTGGTTGTTTTGCGCCAGGGAGAAAATCAGCGTTGCCGCCTGGCTTGAGCGGGCTTCTTCAAACAGGGCTTCGTTTGTTTCAAATAAAGACCAATATTCGGAAAGCGGCGGCGCACCTTCCAGAACCGCCACATTGCTTAATATTCTTTTTTCATCGCTGCGCGGTTGTACGGCGGTTTCTTCCTGCTTCGCTAATTGCCAGCGGTCATCATGGTGATGAAGAATCAGTTGCTGTCGCGCGCTAATCCCTTTTTCATTACACCACCAGGCGACATCATAAAGATGCATACCGTTTTGATAGCGTAAACTTGCCAGACCAAACAGTGAGCGATATTCACTCATCAAAATCGAGGCTTGTTTGTCATTGTTATTGCCGGGATTAATAACCAGCAAAGTGCAATTATGATATTTTGCCCACTCATGCGTTTTTTCTAACCATTGATGTATTTTGGGACCAGGAACATTCTGCCAGGCATTATTAGCACAGAGCAGTATAAGTAAATAATTCTCAGGTTCAATGGTGCAAAGTAAATCGCGGGAGAGAAAGTATAGGCTATTACTCTGGTTTGGCATGGAAAATAGGCGAATTTTTTGGGGGCCGTGATCTTTATCCAGTTTAAGGATGCCCCGGAGATCGTGGTCCATACCGATAACCGCGACGTTCGCCTCGGTATCTTGCTGTGCAATGGTTTGATTAATAAGGCTAAATGCGTCAATTTCGCGATCGGCATTTAACCACCAAACGCCGCCCGTAGGCATATGACGCAATTCGTCCCATAAAGACTGAATGCCAATAGAAAATATGGGGTCCACGATGTCCCTCTTGAAACAAATTTATCTGTATCTCAGTTTACTAGCGAAAGCTGAGAAATAAACCTAACATTGAAATTAAAGAACATCAGTTTTAACATGTAAATAAATTTCGTAGGGCATGATGCCTTGCTACAATCAGTGCATGTGTTTTCTATTCAAAGGGATCGGGCCAGAATGCATAATAATGAACCAAAAACGCAAACAGACCCCACTCTGGGTTATACATTCCAAAATGATTTTTTGGCACTGAGCAAGGCTTTTTCACTACCCGAAATAGATTACGCCGATATTTCCCAGCGTGAACAGTTGGCTGCGGCGATTAAGCGCTGGCCGCTACTGGCTGAATTATCCCGTCAACAATAAGGCAACTGTAGATGGCCATTTTGGGATTACAGGGGATCCGCGGCGGTGTGGGTACAACATCGATTACGGCGGCTCTGGCCTGGTCATTGCAATTATTAGGCGAATCGGTGCTGGTTATTGATGCCTGCCCTGACAATCTGCTGCGCCTGTCATTTAATGTCGATTTTGCCAGCCGTGGCGGCTGGGCGCGCTCAGTGCTGGATGGTCAGGACTGGCGCGATGCCGGTATGCGCTACACTTCGCAACTGGATGTATTGCCGTTCGGCCAACTCACAACGAGCGAGTGGGATTCTGTTCATCATGACGCGTTAAACCCGCTTGTTTCCCTTTTACAGGCGTTAAAAACGCAGCAACAGTATCACTGGGTGCTCATCGATCTGCCGCACGGTTTTTCACCGTTGGCGCGGCAATTCGTCGCCGCGTGCGACCATGTTTTCACCATTATCAAACCTGATATTAATTGCCATATTCGCCTGCATCAGCAGCCGCTGCCTGCGGGGTCGCATATTCTGATTAACGACCTGCGGATTGGTAGCCAGTTGCAGGACGATCTGTGGCAGGTCTGGTTGCAAAGCCAGACGCGCATCCTGCCGACCACTATCCATCGTGATGAAGCGCTGGCGGAGTGTCTGGCATCGAAACAACCGCTGGGCGAATACCGCAGCGACTCGCTGGCCGCGGAAGAGATGGTGACGCTGGCGAACTGGTGCCTGCTGCATTGCGCACAGCCGCGCGAAGGTGGTGAGCGAGAGAGGATCCGGCCATGAGCGGCCCCGCCAGCTGGTTGCTGATCCCGCCGGTCAGCGCACGCTTACGCGCGCGCTATCAGCACTATCGCCAGCATGGCGCATCATGGTTCAGCGCGGCTTGTGGCTGCTTTTGGGTGATCCTGGCCTGGATGTTTATCCCGCTTGAGCATCCGCGCTGGCAGCAGTTGCGGGCGCAGCAACAGCACTGGTTTCCGCATATCGATCCTGACAGACCGCGCCCGCTTGATCCGGCGCGCTACCTGCTGCAAAGCCTCTGGCTGCTGGTGACATTACCCTGGGGACCGCCGAAATCGGCGCGGCGCCAGCGTTTTGCCCGTATCCGCGCATTGCGTGGGCGCTGGTATCACTGGCTTGATACCTTGCCGGAACGCGTGACGCATCGCACCGGTCATCTCGATCATAAAAAAGAGCTTAGCCATATCAGCCCGCGCCTGCGGCGCTTTATTTTAGGCGTCATTGTGGTGTTTTCGCTGATTCTTGCCCTGTTGTGCATTACGCAGCCGTTTAACCCGCTGGCGCAGTTTGTTTTCCTGATACTGCTGTGGGGCGTTGCGCTGCTGGTGCGCCGCATTCCGGGACGCTTTTCAGCGCTGATGCTGATTGTGCTGTCGCTGACCGTCTCTTGTCGCTATATCTGGTGGCGCTATACCTCAACCCTCAACTGGGACGATCCGGTCAGCCTGGTGTGCGGCCTGGTGCTGCTGTTTGCCGAAACGTACGCCTGGATAGTGCTGGTACTGGGCTATTTCCAGGTTGCCTGGCCGCTGAACCGCCAGCCGGTGCCGCTACCGAAAGATATGTCGTTGTGGCCGTCGGTGGATATTTTCGTGCCGACCTATAACGAAGATCTCAACGTGGTGAAAAACACCATTTACGCGTCGCTCGGTATCGACTGGCCGAAAGACAAACTCAAAATCTGGATCCTCGATGATGGCGGCCGCGAAGAGTTTCGCCAGTTCGCCAGCATGGTGGGCGTGGAGTATATCGCCCGCACGACGCATGAGCATGCGAAAGCCGGTAACATCAATAATGCGCTGAAATATGCGAAGGGCGAGTTTGTCTCAATTTTCGACTGCGACCACGTTCCGACGCGCTCTTTCCTGCAAATGACCATGGGCTGGTTCCTGAAAGAGAAAAAGCTGGCGATGATGCAGACGCCGCACCATTTCTTCTCGCCGGACCCGTTTGAACGTAACCTCGGGCGCTTTCGTAAAACGCCTAACGAAGGCACGCTGTTCTATGGTCTGGTGCAGGACGGCAACGACATGTGGGATGCCACTTTCTTCTGCGGCTCCTGTGCGGTTATTCGTCGTGGGCCGCTGGATCAGATAGGCGGGATTGCGGTAGAAACCGTCACCGAAGATGCGCATACCTCGCTGCGTTTACACCGCCTTGGGCATACCTCTGCGTATATGCGTATTCCGCAGGCAGCAGGGTTGGCGACCGAGAGCCTCTCGGCACACATTGGTCAGCGTATTCGCTGGGCGCGCGGCATGGTGCAGATTTTCCGCCTCGACAACCCGCTGTTTGGTAAAGGGCTGAAATTGCCGCAGCGGCTATGTTACGTCAACGCCATGTTCCACTTCTTATCGGGCATCCCGCGGTTGATTTTTCTGACCGCGCCGCTGGCGTTCCTGCTGTTGCATGCCTACATCATTTACGCCCCGGCGCTGATGATCGCCCTGTTCGTGCTACCGCACATGATTCACGCCAGCCTGACGAACTCGAAGATTCAGGGGAAATATCGCCACTCTTTCTGGAGCGAGATCTACGAAACGGTGCTGGCATGGTATATCGCGCCGCCTACGCTGGTGGCGCTGTTCAACCCGCATAAAGGCAAGTTTAACGTCACCGCCAAAGGCGGGCTGGTGGAAGAGGAGTATGTGGACTGGGTGATCTCTCGTCCTTACATCTTCCTGGTACTGCTGAATCTGGTGGGCGTGTTGGTGGGGATCTGGCGCTATTTCTACGGCCCGGAGAACGAAGTGCTCACCGTGTTCGTCAGTATGGCCTGGGTGTTTTACAACATGGTGATTCTTGGCGGCGCGGTAGCGGTATCGGTCGAAAGCAAACAGGTACGCCGCGCGCACCGTGTCGAAATCTCCATGCCAGCGGCCATTGCCCGCGAAGATGGCCATCTTTTCTCCTGTACCGTCCATGACTTCTCCGACGGCGGCCTGGGCATCAAGATTAATGGTCAGGCGCAGGTGCTGGAAGGGCAGAAAGTAAACCTGCTGCTGAAGCGCGGCCAGCAAGAGTATGCGTTTCCGACGACGGTAGCGCGCGTCATTGGCAACGAAGTCGGTTTGCAACTGATGCCGCTCACCACCAAACAACATATCGATTTTGTGCAGTGTACCTTTGCCCGTGCAGACACATGGGCGCTGTGGCAGGACAGCTTCCCGGAAGATAAGCCTCTGGAAAGTCTGTTTGATATTTTGAAACTGGGTTTCCGCGGCTATCGCCATCTCGCGGAATTTGCTCCACCGTCCGTCAAAGTGATTTTCCGCTCATTTACCGATCTGGTGGCCTGGGTGGTGTCATTTATTCCGCGTCGTCCGGCACGGAATATGGCCGTGCAGCAACCAACGACGTGACTGGCTCAACAATGATGAAAACGCGATGAAAAGAAAACTTTCCTGGATTTGTGCTGTGGCGGTAGGGGTAAGTACCCTGACCCCGATGATGACTTCTGCCGCGCCCTCGCTTCCGGCGCCTAATGTCCCGGCTGTCGCACCGGCTACGGATCCGGTCGCAACGCCCGCGCCGCAGCAAGCTGAATCGCTAACGCCAACAACGCCGACCGCAGGGAATGTTGTAGGCCAGGTGATGCCTGGCCTGCCAGGCGCTAATGCGCCGGTGGTAGCGACAGATTCGCCATCCCGCGACGTCAAACTCACCTTTGCGCAGATCGCACCGCCGCCGGGCAGCATGGTACTGCGTGGCATTAACCCGGACGGTGGCGTTGAGTTTGGCGTTCGTAGCGACGAAGTGGTGTCAAAAGCGGTACTTAACCTTGAGTACACGCCGTCGCCATCGCTGTTGCCGGTTCAATCCCAGTTAAAGGTTTATCTGAATGATGAGTTGATGGGCGTCTTGCCGGTCACCAAAGAGCAGCTCGGTAAGAAGACGCTGGCGCAGGTGCCGATCAACCCGCTGTTTATTAGCGATTTCAACCGCGTGCGGCTGGAGTTTGTTGGCCACTATCGCGATGTTTGTGAAAACCCGTCCAGCAGCACGCTGTGGATGGATATCGGTCGCAGCAGTTCGCTGGAGATGACCTACCAAAGCCTGCCGCTGAAAAACGATCTCTCCCACTTCCCGGTGCCGTTCTTTGACCCGCGTGATAATCGGGCGTTAACCCTGCCGATGGTCTTTGCCAGTGCGCCGGACATCGCGCAGCAGCAGGCTGCGGCGATCATCGCGTCGTGGTTCGGTTCACGTGCTGGCTGGCGCGGCCAGACTTTCCCGGTCTCTTACAACAGCCTGCCGGATCGTAATGCCCTTGTTTTCGCCACTAACGATAAACGCCCGGATTTCCTGCGTGACGCGCCCGCGGTGAAAGGGCCGACCATCAGCATGATCAACCATCCGGATAATCCGTATGTGAAGCTGCTGATCGTGATGGGGCGTGACGATAAAGATCTGTTGCAGGCGGCAAAAGGTATCGCTCAGGGCAACGTGCTGTTCCGTGGCGATAGCGTCACGGTGGATGAAGTTAAACCGCTGCTGGCTCGTCAGCCGTATGACGCGCCAAACTGGGTGCGTACTGACCGTCCGGTGACCTTCGGCGAGCTGAAAACCTATGAGGAACAGTTGCAGTCCACCGGGCTGGAGCCATCGTCCATCAACGTGTCGCTGAATTTGCCGCCGGATCTCTATCTGCTGCGCAGCACCGGTATCGATATGAATCTCAACTATCGTTATACCGCGCCGTTGACCAAAGATAGCTCGCGCATGGATATCAGCCTGAATAACCAGTTCCTGCAATATTTCAACCTGACCAGCAACCAGGACACAAACCGTCTGTTGCTGCGTCTGCCGGTACTGCAAGGTCTGCTGGACAGCAAAACGGATGTGTCGATTCCGGCGCTGAAACTGGGGGCTGTTAACCAGTTGCGCTTCGACTTCCAGTATATGAATCCCATGCCGGGCGGCAGCATCGATAACTGCGTGACGTTCCAGCAAGTACCGAACCGCGTGGTGATTGGCGACGACTCAACCATCGATTTCTCGAAGTATTACCACTTTATCGCCATGCCGGATTTGCGCGCCTTCGCGAATGCAGGCTTCCCGTTTAGCCGGATGGCGGATCTGTCGCAAACCCTCATTGTCACACCGGCTCAGCCGACGCCAGCACAGGTCGGTACGCTGCTGGATATGCTTGGCACCATCGGCGCACAAACCGGCTTCCCGGCCATTAATATGCAACTGACCAGCGATGCCAGCCAGTTGCAGGACAAAGATGCCGACATCATGATCATCGGCTCGATTCCGCAACCGTTGAAGAACGACGAGAAGATCGACCTGCTGGTGAATGCGACGCAAAGCTGGGTGAAAACGCCGCTGCGCCAGTCGCCATTCATGGCGAGTGAACCGGATGCCGCCGACCGCAAAGCCGATGCGAAAACAGCAGTCAGTTCCGATGGCCCAATGGCGGCAGTGATTAGCTTCCAGTCGCCGTTCAACGATCAACGCAGCGTTGTGGCGCTGCTGGCGGACAGCCCGCGCGGCTACGAACTGCTGAACAATGCCATGAACGACAGCGGTAAACGTGCGGCGATTTTCGGTTCAGTAACGGTGATCCGTGAATCCGGCGTTAACGGCCTGCGCGTTGGCGATGTCTACTATGTCGGTCACTTGCCGTGGTTTGAGCGTATCTGGTATGCGCTGGCGAACCACCCGGTACTGCTGGCCATTCTGGCTGCGGTCAGCGTTGTATTGCTGGCATGGGTACTGTGGCGCTTGCTGCGGATTATCAGCCGCCGCCGCCTTGATTCGGACCACGAGTAATCAGCAATGAAGGCGCTACGTTGGATGGTGATGATGGCGCTGATGCTGGCGGCGGTGAGTACGCACGCCGCCTGCACCTGGCCTGCCTGGGAGCATTTTAAACAGGCCTATATCAGCGATGGCGGACGGGTGGTGGATCCGAGTGATGCGCGCAAAATTACCACCTCGGAAGGGCAAAGCTACGCGCTGTTCTTCGCGCTGGCCGCCAACGATCGCAAGGCATTCGATAACCTGCTGCAATGGACGCAAAACAACCTGGCGCAAGGCTCGCTCAGCGACCATCTTCCCGCATGGCTGTGGGGGAAAAAAGACGAAGAGAGCTGGACGGTGCTGGATACCAACTCGGCTTCCGATGCCGATCTCTGGATCGCCTGGTCACTGCTGGAAGCCGGGCGCTTGTGGAAAAACGATGCCTACACCCGCGAGGGGAAAGCGCTGTTAGACCGCATCGCTAAAGAAGAGGTGGTGAAGGTGCCAGGGCTTGGGTTGATGCTGCTGCCGGGAAAAATCGGCTTTGCCGATAACAGCGCATGGCGTTTTAACCCCAGCTATTTGCCGCCGCAACTGGCGAGCTATTTCACCCGTTTTGGCGCGCCCTGGACAACGCTGCGCGAAACCAATCTGCGGCTGTTGCTGGAGACCGCGCCAAAAGGCTTTTCGCCGGACTGGGTGCGCTATCAAAAGGGGCAGGGCTGGCAGCTTAAAAGCGAAAAGACGCTGATCGGAAGCTACGACGCGATTCGCGTCTATTTGTGGGCTGGCATGCTGCATGGCAGCGACACGCAGAAAGCGCGGCTGCTGGCGAAGTTTAAACCGATGGCGACGCTCACAACGAAAAATAACGTAGTCCCGGAAAAAGTGGATGTGGCGACCGGCAAGATCCAGGGTAACGGACCGGTAGGCTTTGCCGCTGCGCTGTTGCCATTTTTACCGGATCGCGACGCTCAGGCCCGGCAGCGGCAGAATGTCGCAGACCATTTTCCCGGTGACGATGCCTATTTCAGCTATGTTCTTACCCTGTTTGGACAAGGGTGGGATGAGCACCGTTTTCGTTTCACCCCTCGTGGTGAGTTACAACCTGACTGGGGCCAGGAATGCGCAAGTTCACAGTAAGTCTTCTCTGTTTCTCACTTGGCCTCGCGCTGGCGCCAGCCGTGCGCGCGGCCGATACCGCCGCACAGCAACAGTTGCTGGATCAGGTGCGACTGGGGGAAACAACCAGGCGCGAAGATTTAGTGCGTCAGTCGCTCTATCGCCTTGAACTGATCGATCCGAACAACCCGGACGTGATTGCCGCCCGTTTCCGCTATTTGCTGCGCCAGGGTGACAATGCCGGAGCGCAGCAGCAGCTCGATCGAATGAAGCAACTGGCGCCGGAATCCGGGGCTTACCACTCCTCTCTGCTAGCGATGTCGCTCGCCACGGCGGAGGGGCGTCAGGCGTTGCAGCAGGCGCGTTTGCAGGCCACCACCGGGCATACGCAGGAGGCGATTGCCGCCTATAACGCGCTGTTTAAAGGTAATGCGCCGGATGGCGATTTGGCGGTCGAGTACTGGGTGCTGGTGTCGAAAGTCCCGGCGCGCCGCGCGGAAGCCGTGAATCAACTGAAAAGGCTGAACGCCCGTTATCCCGGCAACGATCAGTTGCAAAACTCGCTGGCGCAGTTGCTGTTTGCCGATGGCCATGACGCGGAAGGCTACGCTGTGCTGGAGCAGATGGCGAAATCGAGCAATGGACGTGATGCTGCTGCCACACTCTGGTATCAGCAACTTCAGAACATGCCGATCAGTGATGCCAGCGTGAAAGCGTTGCAGCATTTTCTGACGATATTCAGTTCGGGCGATGCCGTTGACAGCGCCCGCACGCTGCTGGCTACGCAGCAAAAACAGATGGCCGATCCGGCGTTTCGCGCTCGCGCCACGGGCCTTGCGGCAGTGGATGCCGGTAAAGGTGCGCAGGCGGTGGGCGAATTGCAGCAGGCGGTTAACGCTAATCATAACGACAGTGAAGCCGTGGGCGCGCTGGGGCAGGCGTATTCCCAGCGGGGAGATCGCGCCCGTGCGGTCACGCAGTTTGAGAAAGCCATCGCCATGGATCCGACGAGCGGCAGCCGCAGCAAATGGGAAAGTCTGCTGAAAGTGAACCGCTACTGGCTGCTGATCCAGCAGGGCGATGCGGCGCTGAAAGCCAATAATCCGGCGCAGGCCGAGCGGCTTTACCAGCAAGCGCGCAGCATTGATAACACCGACAGCTATGCGGTGCTGGGCCTCGGCGATGCGGCGGTGGCGCGCAAAGATAACGCGGCGGCGGAGGGTTTCTATCGTCAGGCATTGCGCATGGACAGCGGCAACAGCAACGCAGTGCGCGGTCTGGCGAACATTTACCGCGCCCAGTCGCCGGAACAAGTAGAACGCTTTATTCAGTCGCTCTCCGCCAGCCAGCGGCGCAGCATTGACGATATTGAACGCGGCATGACGAACGATCGTCTGTCGCAGCAGGCCGAAGCGCTGGAAAACCAGGGGCAATGGGCGCAGGCAGCGGAGTTGCAACGTAAACGGCTGGCGCTCTCGCCCGGCGACGTCTGGATAACGTATCGACTGGCCAGTGATTTACGCCAGTCCGGAAGGCGTGGCGAGGCCGATTCGCTGATGAGCCAACTGGCCGTGCAAAAGCCGGACGATGCGGAGCAGGTCTTTGCTTACGGACTCTATCTGTCGGGCAACAATCAGGAAATGGCGGCGCTGAATCATCTCAACCGGCTGCCGAAGGCAAAATGGAACAGCAATATTCAGGAGCTGGCCGACCGGCTGCAAGCCAACCAGTTACTGGATAAGGCGAACAGGCTACGGGACAGCGGCGACGAAGCACAGGCGATTGCCTTCTTAAACCAGCAGCCCGCTTCCACGCGTATTGATTCAACGCTGGCTGACTGGGCGCAGCAGCGCGGCGACTTCAGCGCGGCCAGGCAATATTACCAGCGCGTACTTGACCGTGAACCGACCAATGAGGACGCATTACTTGGCCTTGCGGAAGTGTATACCGCAGAAGGCAATAAGATGGCGGCGCGCGATCAACTGGTGAAACTGCCTGCGCCGACAGCGGCGCAGCCGCGTTCCATCAATACCCAGCGGCGTATTGCGCTGATGCAGGCGTCGCTTGGCGATAGCGCCAGCGCGCAGCAGACTTTCAGTGCGCTTGTACCGCAGGCTAAATCACGACCGCCATCCATGGAGAATGCGCTGGTACTGCGCGATGCCGCCCGTTTCGAGGCGCAAAATGGCGAACCGCAGCAGGCGCTGGAAACCTGGAAAGATGCGATGGTCGCTTCCGCTATTACCACCACGCGCCCGGCGGATAACGACAGCTTTACCCAACTGACGCGCAACGATGAAAAAGATGACTGGCTGAAGCGCGGCGTGCGCAGCGATGCGGCGGATCTTTACCGCCAGCAAGATGTTAACGCCACCCTGCAACATGATTACTGGGGTTCCAGCGGTACGGGCGGTTATTCTGACCTGAAAGCGCATACCACCATGTTGCAGGTTGATGCGCCGCTATCGGACGGGCGTATGTTCTTCCGTACCGACGTCGTCAATATGGATGCCGGGAGTTTTGCCACCACCAACGGCACTTACGATCCGACGTGGGGGACATGTTCCGCCACGCCGTGTCGCGGCAGTACCAGCCAGACCGCGAACGGCGCGAGCGTTGCCGTTGGCTGGCAAAACCGTAGCTGGGCGGCGGATATCGGCACCACGCCGATGGGATTTGACGTTGTCGATGTGGTCGGCGGCGTGAGTTACAGCAGCGATCTTGGCCCCATTGGCTATACCGTTAACGCGCACCGGCGTCCGATCTCCAGCTCACTGCTGGCCTTTGCCGGGCAGAAAGACCCGAATACCGGCACCACCTGGGGCGGCGTGCGCGCGACTGGCGGTGGGGTCAGCATCAGTTACGATAAAGGTGAAGCTAACGGCGTGTGGTCGAGCCTGAACGCCGATACCCTCACCGGTAAAAACGTCGAAGATAACTGGCGCGTTCGCTGGATGACCGGTTACTACTACAAGCTGATCAACAAAAACAACGAGCGGTTGACCGTTGGCGTCAACAATATGTTGTGGCACTACGATAAAGATCTGAGCGGTTATTCGCTCGGCCAGGGCGGTTACTACAGCCCGCAGCAATATCTCTCTTTTGCTTTGCCGGTCAACTGGCGCAAACGCACGGAAAACTGGTCGTGGGAGCTGGGTGGTTCGGTCTCGTGGTCGCACTCGAAGACCGATTCGATTCTGCGCTATCCGCTGCAGAACCTGATCCCGGATAACCAGTTTTTCCCGGACGGTACGGCAATGTATGCGGATAAAGATAATTTAGGCGCGGGCAGCAGTTCGAACGGCTTCGGTTATACCGCAAGGTTGCTGGTCGAGCGGCGCGTCACATCGCACTGGTCGATTGGTGCTGGCATCGATATTCAGCAGGCGAAGGATTACACTCCGAGCCACGGCATTCTGTTCGTGCGGTATTCAATGGCGGGCTGGCAGGGCGATATGGATATGCCTCCGCAGCCGTTGACGCCGTACGCTGACTGGTAATACAAGAACATTCCTGGCGGGAGACGCGGTAAAGACAGGCTGTCGAAACGCGGTTAACCGCCAGACATTCAAACTGTTATCTTCCTTTTCTGCCGTTGTTCCGCCCGCGAAAACGATCTATCAGCCCGTTTATCTAACCGCATTGCGATCGAGTATACTCTGGCGTCAGAGTTTGCTGTGTTAGCTCTGAACTCATGGCTTTGTGTCTCTGGAGAAGTAATTTTGCGTGTCAGCCGTTCTTTAACCATTAAACAGATGGCCATGGTTGCCTGTGTTTCCATGGTGTTTGTTTTTATTTTCTGCGTTATTTTGCTGTTTCACTTCTTACAGCAGAATCGCTATAACACGGCTACGCAACTGGAAAGTATTGCCCGCTCTGTGCGCGAACCGCTCTCGGCGGCCATTTTGAAAGCCGATATCCCCGAAGCGGAAACCATCCTGAAACAGATCAAACCGGCGGGCGTGGTCAGCCGGGCAGATGTGGTATTGCCGAATCAATTCCAGGCGCTGCGCGTACGCTTTATCGCGGAACACCCGGTGCCAGTCACCATCACCCGCTTTTTCGAATTACCGATTCAGATTACGCTGCCGATTTACTCGCTTGAGCGCCCGGCGAACCCGCAGCCGCTGGCGTATCTGGTGTTGCAGGCAGATTCCTGGCGCACCTACAAATTTATCCTCAGCACGCTCTCTTTGTTAGTAACGACTTACTTACTTTTGTCGCTGATGATTACCGTGGCGATCACCTGGTGTATTAACCGGCTGATCGTCCATCCGCTGCGCAAACTCTCTGCCGAACTGAACGCGCTGTCCGCGCAGGAAAGCATTGGCCACCAGTTGACGCTGCCCGGCCACCATTTTGATGATGAAATCGGTGTACTGGTGCGCAACTACAACCGCAACCAGCAGATGCTACTGCGCCAGCTTGAAGAGATGAATATCCAGTCTACCCGCTTCCCGGTTTCGGATTTGCCCAACAAAGCGTTTCTGATGGCGATGCTGGAGCAAACCGTGGCCCGGCAAAAGCCGATGGCGCTGATGATTGTCTCCTGCGAAACGCTGCGCGACACCGCCGGTGTGTTGCAGGAATCCCAGCGTGAAGTGCTGCTGGTCACGCTGGTCGAGAAGCTGAAATCGGTGCTTTCTTCGGGCATGGTGCTGGCGCAGGTCAGCGGTTATGACTTTGCTATTATCGCCAACGGCGTTCAGGAACCGTGGCATGCGATGACGTTAGGTAAGCAAGCACTCACTGTCATTAATGAGCGTGTTCCGCTAAACGGTATTCAATTGCGGCCCAACGCCAATATTGGCGTGGCAATGTGTTATGGCGATCTGAGCGCCGGGCAGCTTTACCATCGCGCCATGTCAGCGGTGACCAGCGCACAGCGTAAAGGGAAAAACCAGATCCAGTTCTTCGATCCTGAGCAGATGGAACTGGCGCAGCAGCGGTTAACGCAGGAGAGCGATATTCTCACTGCCCTCGAGCAGGGCGAATTTGCGCTCTGGCTTCAGCCGCAGGTGGCGATCGACAGCGGTGAACTGGTCAGCGCGGAAGCGTTGTTGCGGGTTCGTCAGCCCGATGGGCGCTGGGATTTACCGCAGGGGTTGATTGAACGCATTGAATCCTGCGGCCTGATGGTGACCGTCGGTTACTGGGTGCTGGAAGAGTCCTGCCGTCTGCTGGCCGCCTGGCAGTCGCGCGGCATTATGTTGCCGCTATCGGTCAATCTCTCGGCATTGCAACTGCTGCATCACGATATGCTGCCGGACATGCTGGCGCTGCTGAATCGCTACCGAATCGCCCCGCAGACGATGATCCTGGAAGTGACGGAAAGCCGCCACATTGATGACCCGAAAGCCGCCGTGGAGATCCTGCGCCCGCTGCGTAATGCCGGGGTGCGCATTGCGCTGGATGATTTCGGTATGGGCTATGCCGGTCTGCGTCAGCTTCATCACATGAAATCACTGCCGGTGGATATGCTGAAGATCGATAAAATGTTTGTTGAAGGTTTGCCGGAAGACGACAGCATGGTGTCGGCCATCATTCATCTGGCGCGTAGCCTGGAGCTGCACATTATCGCCGAAGGCGTCGAAACGCAGGCGCAGCGGGAGTGGCTGGCGGCGGCTGGCGTGGAAGTGGTGCAAGGCTTTTTATTTGATCGGGCAACGCCGGCAGATCAGTTTGAACTTCGCTACCTTGCCGCTTCGGAAAGGGTTGAGAAATCCTAAAATGTTACGAGGTTGTGCGAGTCAGTTCAAATTTTTAACATTGTTGTTTCTGATTTGATGTAAGTTAATTTCTGTCATGTTTATAGGGTGTTATTTTTAAACCGCAGGCTTAATGAAAGCCCTAAAAAGCCTGAGGTTTTAATTTCAAGGACACCTTATGAAAACCTCTTTGTTTAAAAGTCTCTACTTTCAAGTTCTGACGGCCATCGCCATCGGTATTTTACTTGGCCACTTCTACCCTGACATCGGGGCGCAGATGAAACCTCTTGGTGACGGCTTCGTTAAGCTCATCAAGATGATCATCGCCCCCGTGATCTTCTGTACGGTTGTTACCGGTATTGCCGGTATGGAAAGCATGAAGGCAGTCGGTCGCACCGGTGCGGTTGCGCTGCTCTACTTTGAAGTCGTCAGTACGCTGGCGCTGATCATCGGCCTGATTATTGTTAACGTGGTGCAACCCGGCGCAGGAATGAACGTTGATCCTGCGACGCTGGATGCAAAAGCCGTGGCTGTTTATGCCGAGCAGGCAAAACAGCAGGGGATTATCGACTTCCTTCTGGATGTGATCCCGTCCAGCGTTATCGGTGCCTTCGCCAGCGGTAATATCCTGCAGGTGCTGCTGTTTGCCGTGCTGTTTGGTTTTGCGCTGCACCGTATGGGGCACAAAGGCCAGCTGATTTTTAACGTTATTGAAAGCTTCTCGCAGGTCATTTTCGGCATCATTAATATGATCATGCGTCTGGCGCCGATTGGCGCTTTCGGCGCGATGGCTTTCACCATCGGTAAATACGGCGTCGGTACGCTGGTGCAACTGGGGCAGCTCATTATCTGCTTCTACGTCACCTGTATCCTGTTCGTGGTGGTGGTGCTGGGGACGATTGCCCGCGTTACCGGATTCAATATTTTTAAATTTATCCGCTACATCCGCGAAGAGCTGCTGATTGTATTGGGCACCTCCTCGTCGGAGTCTGCGTTGCCGCGCATGCTGGAGAAGATGGAGCGGCTGGGCTGTCGTAAATCGGTGGTGGGGCTGGTGATCCCAACGGGTTACTCGTTCAACCTTGATGGAACCTCCATTTACCTGACGATGGCGGCGGTATTTATCGCGCAGGCCACCAACAGCCATATGGATATTGTCCACCAGGTTACGCTGCTGGTAGTGTTGCTGCTCTCTTCCAAAGGCGCAGCCGGGGTGACGGGTAGCGGGTTTATCGTGCTGGCGGCGACGCTGTCTGCGGTCGGCCATCTGCCGGTGGCCGGGCTGGCGTTGATTCTGGGTATTGACCGTTTTATGTCCGAAGCGCGTGCGTTGACCAACCTGGTCGGTAACGGTGTGGCGACGATCGTGGTGGCTAAATGGGTAAAAGAGCTCGATCAAAAACAGCTCGTCGATACGCTGGATAATCGTACAAGCGCCGCGAAAACGCGCGAAATCTCCTCGTAATTTCGGTACTTAAGCCAGCAGCCCTTGTCGGACTGCTGGCTCCTGCGCATAATTGACCCCTGTCTCCGTTACCATTCATGATGAGTTTTCGGGAAAATTCGCTTCGTGTTGTGACGTTTTGCGTTTCCTGCGGTCTAAAAGCGAAGTGTTTTTATCTCTCTTTAGCCTCCTTCTGGCGGGCATACTTTTTAACCAGGAATGTTGATTAGGGGTTCACATGCAGGGCACAAAAATTCGACTGTTAACGGGCGGTTTGCTGATGCTGGCAGCCGTCGGTTATGTGCAGGCAGATGCGCTCCAGCCTGACCCGGCCTGGCAACAGGGGACACTGGCGAACGGTTTTCAGTGGCAGGTATTGGCCACGCCGCAGCGTCCCAGCGATCGCATTGAAATTCGCCTGTCTATTGATACCGGTTCGCTCGCCGAAAGTACGCAACAGAGCGGCTACACCCATTTTATTCCCCGCGTCGCGCTGACCCACAGCGGTCGTCTTGAACCGGCGCAGGTTCGTTCGCTGTGGCAACAAGGGATCGACCCTAAACGCCCGCTGCCGCCGGTGCTGGTCTCCTATGAATACACTCAGTACAACCTGAGCCTGCCGAATAACCGCACGGACCTGCTGAAAGAAGCGCTGGTCTATCTGGCGGATGCGACGGGCAAACTCACCATTACGCCTGCCACCATCAGTCACGCGCTTGCCAGTAACGATATGGTGGCAACCTGGCCTGCGGATACCAAAGATAGCTGGTGGCGCTACCGTCTGAAGGGGTCGTCGCTGCTGGGACACGATCCGGCAGAAACGCTGAAAGAGCCAATTGATGCGGCGCAGCTGAAAGCGTACTACGAAAAATGGTACACGCCGGACGCCATGACGCTGGTGGTGGTGGGCAATGTGGACAGCCGCGCGGTGGCCGAGCAAATTAGTAAAACCTTCGGCGAGCTGAAAGGTAAACGCCAGACACCCGCGCCGGTGGCCACGCTTTCTCCGCTGCCGCACCAGGCGGTCAGCCTGATGAGCGAGGCAGTGACCCAGGATCGATTGTCGATTATGTGGGATTCCGCCTGGCAGCCGATTCGCGAATCCGCCGCGCTGGAACGCTACTGGCGTGCAGATTTGGCGCGCGAAGCGCTGTTCTGGCATATCCAGCAGAACCTGACGAAAAATAACGCCAAAGATATCGGCCTGGGCTTTGATTGCCGCGTGCTGTTCCAGCGCGCGCAGTGCGCCATTAATGTTGATACGCCAAACGACAAGCTCAGCGCCAATGTTGGCGTGATCGCGCGCGAACTGGCGAAAGTCCGTGAAAAAGGGTTGCCGGAAGAGGAATTTAAGGCGCTGATTGCGCAGAAAAACCTTGAACTGCAAAAGCTTTTTGCGACCTACGCCCGCGCCGATACCGATATTTTGATCGGCCAGCGGTTGCGCTCGTGGCAGAACCAGGTGGTGGATATCGCGCCGGAGCAGTACCAAAAGCTGCGCCAGAGCTTCTTAAATGGTCTTACGCCGGAGATGCTGAATCAGGATCTGCATCAGCAGTTGTCGCAGGATATGGCGTTGATTCTGATGCAGCCGAAAGGCGAGCCGGAATACAACATGAAAGAGTTGCAGGCAACGTGGGATGAGGTGATGAGACCGGCGGGTTCCGCAGCAGCGCCCGCAGCGGCTGACGACGGGCATACCGATGTGTCGGATATCCCGCCGCAGCAGTAATGTTTGCCCTCTCTCTTCCGCAAGGTTGAGAGGGGGCAAAAGCGTTACTCTGACTCTGGCATTGCTTCGCGCGGAATAATCGCCCCGCGATACTGAATGACCGTACTGGCCGTTAAGTGACCCCGTTTTGCCGCTGCCGTGGCATCGCCGCCGGTCAGACGTACGGCCAGGTAGCCCGCACTGAAGGAGTCGCCCGCCGCCGTTGTATCGATCACTTTCTCTTTCGGCAGTTTCACGGCTGGCACTTCTACCCGCGCTTCACCGGCAATCGCCACCAGGCAAGAGTCTGCGCCGCGCTTAATCACCACTTCTTTCACGCCCGCGCGCTGCGTGCGTTCGATAACCTCTTCGACCGGTTTTTCGCCCCACAGCAGATCTTCATCGTCCAGCGTCAGGAACGCGATGTCGGTGCAGGCCAGCATTTGCTGATACACCAGGCGCGTCTCTTCTTTGCTGGCCCACAGGCGCGGACGGTAGTTGTTATCAAAGATGACTTTGCCGCCGTTAGCGCGGCAGGTTTGCAGCAGCGACAGCAGCTTGTTGCGGCTGGCCGGGCTTAAAATCGCCAGGCTGATACCGCTCAGGTAGAGATAGTCGAATGACGCCAGTTCTTCGCAGATTGCCGCAGACTGCTCGCTCTCCAGCCAGAATTTCGCCGCCGCTTCGTTGCGCCAGTAATAGAACGTGCGCTCGCCAGTGCTGTCGGTTTCGATGTAATACAGGCCCGGCAGGCGGTTTTCCATGCGCTGCGTCAGACGGGTATCGACATCTTCGCTCTGCCAGGCGTCGAGCATCTGCTGGCTGAAATTGTCGGTGCCAAGTGCCGTAACGTAGTGCACGGAAAGCGCTGACGGATTGACCTGGCGGGCGATATAAACGGAGGTGTTAAGGGTATCGCCACCAAAGCCACGATTAACTTCTGCGCCTTTTTGTGACAATTCGATCATGCATTCGCCGATGACGGCAATTTTCCTGGACATAGTCGTGAACCTGGATCAGATAAATTAACGGTAGTGTGCGTTTTGCGTGAAGCGCGGTCAATCATATTAAAACAACGTTCCAGTATTTTTTTGAGCTAAACCCTGTTCTGCGCAGATTCCTGCATTCTGGTTTTTAATTTTGCCGAAAAGCAGGACATAAAGTTCTTAGTCGTAGCGCCGATAACCCATTGACGAGTTGTTCCAGCTCATCCCCATCGACAGGACACCAGACATGAAGTTAAAGCAGGTCACCCAGCGACTAAACACTCCTGAAGCAAGCATTGAAAGCCTTGAGGAGCGTCGTTATTGGCTGCAATGCGAACGTGCTTATACTTATCAACCCATCTATAAAACCGATGGTCGTCTGATGGCTGTTGAAGTATTGACCATTGTGACGCATCCGTCACAGCCGGAGCAGCGAATTGCCCCCGATCGTTATTTCAGCCAAATCCCCGTGCGCCTGCGCGTGGAAGTGGTACATGAGCAGGTCGAATTGCTGGCAGAACAGGGGACTTTCTTCGCTGATAACGATGTGCTGGCTTCGGTCAATGTCGATGGCCCGACGCTGCTGGCGATGCGCGAGAATACGCAACTGATGGCGCTGGTCGAGTCGCTGCCGTGGATCCGCTTTGAACTGGTGGAGCACATTCGTTTACCGCAGGATTCCACCTTTGCTTCGATCAGTGAAATTGGCCCGCTGTGGCTGGATGATTTCGGCACCGGGATGGCGAACTTCTCGGCGCTGAGCGAAGTACGTTACGACTACATCAAAGTGGCGCGCGACCTGTTTATCATGCTGCGTAAAACCCCGGAAGGGCAAAACCTGTTCACCATGCTGTTGCAGTTGATGAACCGCTACTGCCAGGGCGTTATCGTTGAAGGGGTCGAAACCCTTGAAGAGTGGCGCGACGTGCAGGCGTCCCCGGCCTTTGCGGCGCAGGGCTATTTTCTGTCACGTCCGGTTCCTCTGGCCCGACTTGAACATGTGATACTCGATTTGTAATTCCGCCCTTTCAGTGAGCCTAAACTATCTTTATGAGAGGTAAGGCTTAAGAGGAAAGGGAAACAATGACAAAAACGCGTAAAGCGATCACCGCTGTTATAGCCACCGTATTGTTACTGATTGTGGTTGCCGTCGTTATCATCGCCACCTTCGACTGGAACCGCCTGAAACCCACCATCAATGAAAAAGTCTCCGCCGAACTGAATCGTCCGTTTGCCATTCGTGGCGATCTGGGCGTGGTCTGGGAGCGGCAAAAAGAGGAGACCGGCTGGCGCAGTTGGGTGCCGTGGCCGCATGTTCACGCTGACGATATTATGCTGGGCAATCCGCCGGGCATTGATGAAGTGGCCATGGTGCATCTGCCGCGCGTAGAAGCCACGCTTGCGCCGCTGGCGCTGCTCAGCAAAACGGTCTATCTGCCGTGGATCAAACTACAACAGCCGGATGCCCGCCTTATTCGCCGCTCAGAAAAACTCAATAACTGGACGTTCACCCTCGCCAGCGACACCAACAAAGAGGCGAATGAACAGCCCTCTTCGTGGTCATTTCGCCTTGATAACATTCTCTTCGATCGCGGGCGTATTGCCATTGATGATGCGGTGACGCGCGCCGATATCGAGATCCTCGTCGATCCGCTCGGTAAGCCGCTGCCATTTAGCGAAGTAACCGGCAAAAACGATGGCACAGCGAAGGCAGGCGATTATGTTTTTGGCCTGACGGCAAAAGGACGCTACAACGGGCAGCCACTTTCCGGGACGGGAAAAATCGGCGGCATGCTGGCGCTGCGTGGCGAAGGAACGCCTTTCCCGGTACAGGCGGATTTTCGCTCCGGCAATACCCGCGTCGCGTTTGTTGGTACGGTCAACGATCCGCTGAACATCGGCGGTATCGATCTGCAACTGAAGTTCGGCGGCGATTCGCTGGGCGATCTGTATGACTTAACCGGCGTGCTGTTGCCGGATACGCCACCGTTTGAGACCGACGGTCATCTGGTGGCGAAGATCGGCGATGAAAAAGGCTCGACATTTGATTACCGCGATTTCAACGGCCATATCGGCGACAGCGATATTCACGGCTCGCTCAAGTACACCACCGGTAAGCCGCGCCCGAAACTGGAAGGCGATGTCGAGTCGCGCCAGTTGCGGCTGGCGGATTTGGGGCCGCTTATTGGTGTTGATTCCGGCAAAGGAGGGCAGCACTCCGGGCGCAGTGAGCTGCAAAAAGGGGAAAAAGCGGTGCAACCGGCGGGCAAAGTGCTGCCGTACGATCGCTTTGAAACCGATAAATGGGATGTGATGGATGCTGATGTTCGCTTTAAAGGCCGCCGTATCGAGCATGGTTCAACCTTGCCCCTCAGCGACCTCTCCACGCACATCATCCTCAACAACGCCGACCTGCGCCTGCAACCGCTGAAATTTGGCCTTGCGGGCGGCACCATCTCGTCGAATCTCCATTTTGAAGGGGATAAAAAGCCGATGCAGGGCCGCGCAGAGATCCAGGCGCGGCGGCTGAAGCTGAAACAACTGATGCCGAACGTCGAACTAATGCAAAAAACACTCGGCGAGATGAACGGTGATGCAGACATCCGTGGCGTGGGGAACTCGGTCGCCGCGCTGCTCGGCACCAGTAACGGCAATCTGAAGTTGCTGATGAACGACGGGCTGGTGAGCCGTAATTTGATGGAGATCCTTGGCCTGAATGTGGGCAACTATGTTATCGGCCAGCTGTTTGGCGATGACGAAGTGCGGGTCAACTGCGCGGCGGCCAATCTGGATCTGACGAACGGCGTGGCGCGCCCGCAAATCTTCGCTTTCGACACCGAAAATGCGCTGATTAATGTCACCGGCACCGCCAGCTTTGCCTCTGAGCAACTGGATTTAACCATCGATCCGGAGAGTAAAGGCATTCGCATCGTGACGCTGCGCTCGCCGCTGTATGTGCGTGGCAGCTTCAAAAATCCACAGGCCGGGGTTAAAGCCGGGCCGTTGATTGCGCGCGGCGCAGTAGCGGCGGCGCTGGCGACGTTAGTGACGCCGGCGGCAGCGTTGCTGGCGCTGATCTCACCCTCAGAAGGGGAGCAGAATCAGTGTCAGACGATTTTGTCGCAGATGAAACACTAAGAAGTGACCCTCTCGCCGGTGGCGAGAGGGGAAAGGATTACAGCGACTGGTGTTTGGTTTCGTGGGTCAGCAGCAGCGCAATCAGCGTCAACCCCGCCATGGCCGCCAGGTAGAACCCGACATACATCAGGCCATAATTCGCCTGCAGCCAGGTGGCGATATACGGTGCCACGGACGCGCCGAGAATGGACGACACGTTATAGGAGAATGACGCACCGGTATAACGCACTTCCGTCGGGAACAGTTCCGGCAGCAGTGCGCCCATCGGGCCGAAAGTCAGCCCCATCAGGCTTAAGCCAATCAGCAGGTAAGTCATCACCAGCACCGGGTTACCGGAACCCAGCAGCGGCGGGAAGACAAAAAGCGCGAACAGAATGATAAGTGTAGTGATGATCACCATACTTTTGCGACGGCCAAACGCATCGGCCAGCAGGCCCGCCACCGGCACCATCACGCCGAAGCCAATTACCGCCATCATCAGCATCCACAGCACTTCATTGCGCGGCATGCCAAGCCCCTGCGGCGAGGTGCTGAACGTCATTGAATAGACCGTCATGATGTAGAACAGCGTGTAGGTTGCCAGCATGATAAAAGTACCCAGCACCGTCACGCGGACGTGTTTGGTCAGCAGCGTACCCAGCGGAATTTTCACCTGTTTTTTCGCAGCCGCGACTTTGGCGAACACCGGTGTTTCATGCAGCGAAACGCGCACGTACAGGCCGATCAGCACCAGTACCGCAGAGAAGATAAACGGTACGCGCCAGCCCCAGTTCATAAACTGTTCGTCGGTCAGCAGCCAGGAGAGCAGCAGGAATGTGCCGTTCGCGAAGAAGAAGCCGATGGGCGCGCCCAACTGCGGGAAAGAACCGTACAGCGCGCGTTTGCGCGGCGGGGCGTTTTCCGTGGCCAGCAGCGCAGCGCCGCCCCACTCGCCACCAAGCCCCAGGCCCTGGCCAAAACGAGCCAATGCCAGCAGCAACGGCGCCATCACGCCGATCGTTTCGTAGCCCGGCAGCAGGCCGATCACCACGGTAGAGATGCCCATGGTCAGCAGCGACGCCACCAGCGTTACTTTGCGGCCAACGCGGTCGCCGAAGTGGCCGAACACCGCAGAGCCAATCGGACGCGCGATAAAGGCGATGGCGAAGGTCGCCAGCGATTGCAGCGTGGCTGCCGTTGGGTCGCCCTGCGGGAAGAAGATATGCGGGAAAACAATGACCGCAGCGGTCGCGTAAATGTAGAAGTCGAAGAACTCGATAGCGGTGCCAATCAGAGAAGCAACGACGACTTTATTGCGTGAGTTTACCGGTGGGTTTTCCTGCTCGTTGTCGAAAGTGGTAGCTGTAGCTTGCATAGAATTTTCTTATTTTTGCGCGAACGAACAGCCATATTAGCCACAGCAAAAGCGACATTTCAATCTGTAACAAAACGGCAAATCGCGGGAAAAATGCGCAAAAAGCGGATAATTTTCACACGTGCGATTTCTCTTCCATGAAATGCTTCACACATTTTATAAATTAGTGGATAAAACTGGTTTTCGGTTAAATAAAAGTTACGACCTGGATTTTCATGCTGAAAAGCGAGATCGGGCTGATATTTTACATTTTCACTCAGCCCGACCGCGAATTTAGTGGCGGGTTTTATCCGGCATGCGCGGGTCACCTTTGTATTGCGCGGTGGCAATCCATGCGGCGCAAAACAGCGTCAGACGGGCAAAGAAGTAGAAGAATGCCATCAGCCCGAGTACCGAACCAAACGCCGCGCCGGAGGGCGATTTCACCAGCGATGGCAGCGTCCAGGTCATCACGATTTTGATCACCTCAAAACCAATGGCAGCGATAAAGGTGCCGCGGATCAGCGCTTTTTTGCGCGGGCGATGACGCGGCAAGCGCCAGAAGATCCAGAAAAAGAGCAGATAGTTGGCGAATATCGAGATCACCAGGCCAATCAGCCGCCAGGCCGGTTTGAGCCACTCGATATTGTCGAGATACAGCGCCGAGATAATCATCTGCTGCGCCGAACCAGCAATCGAGGTGATCGACAGCGTGACAATCAGGGCGATCAGCAGACCAATCAGCGAAATAAAGTCGCGGAAATATTTCACCCAGATTTTCTCCGCGTCCTGGGCATTGCGCTCCCAGACATCGCGCGACTGGGCGCGGATTGCCTCGCGCAGGTTGCCCATCCAGTTCACGCCGGAGTAGAGGGCGATGGCCAGCCCGACAATCCCCACCGTGGTGCGCTGTTGTACGGCGATATTGATAGTGTTCTTCAGCATTGCCGCCATGGTTGGATCGCTGACGCTCAACACAATTTTGTCGAAGATGTCCTGCAACAGCGTCGGGTGCGAGGCCAGCACAAACCCGGCGGCGGCAAACGAGACCATCAGAATCGGGATCATCGACAGAAAAGAGAAGTAGGTGATGGCCGCGCCAAACTGGTTTCCCATACGATCATTAAAGCGTTCTGTAGCGCGGATCAGGTGCGCGATGACGGGAAGGCGCCGGAGTTTTTGCGCCGTGTCGGTCACGGTCGCCAGCGTGCTGCTGACTTTTCCTTCCGTGGCGTTTTTCTGCTGGGCAGGCTGTTCCGTCATCTTCCTTACGGGTTCATAGTCGAGATCTTGCGTCGGGCGTTTTTCATGATTTTCCGGCGTCATCAGCGCTTTTTTCCTTCTCCTGAATATGTCTGTAACGGAAATTATAGCCTGGCGCTAATCGACATAATCCTTCAGCGCCGTCACCAGCCACTCCATAAACAGATGCACGCGGCGGGAGAGATTGCGGCGGTGCGGGTAAATCAGCGAGACCGGCATCGGCTCGGCGCGATATTGCGGCAGAATTTCGACCAGCTTTCCGGCACGCAGCGCTTCGCGCACGCCGACGCGCGGCACCTGAATAATCCCCAGCCCGGCAAGGCAGGCGGCCTGATAGGTTTCGGTGCTGTTCACCGTCAGAATGCCGCCGGTTTTTACCCACCGCGTCTGCTTATCCTGCCAGACTTCAAAACCTTGCGGACGTGTACCGAGGTTCACCGCGTAATGCACCAGCGCATGAGAGGACAAATCATCAAGGCTTTCCGGGTAACCGAAACGCGCCAGATAATCGGGGCTGGCGCAATTAATGACCGATAACCGACCAAGCTGGCGGGCGATTAAGCCGGAATCTTTTAGCGTGCCAACGCGTACTACGCAGTCAAAACCTTCACGAATAATATCGACCAGCCGATCGCTGCTGCTCAGCTCCAGTTCAATACCGGGATACTGCTGCACGAAAGTGGGTAAACGCGGGATCACCAGATTTTTCGCCACGCCGACCGGCATATCCACGCGCAATCGCCCGCTGATACTGGAAGGGTCGTGCAAAAACAGGCCGTCCAGCTCATCCATATTCGCCAGCAGATCTTTTGCTCGCTCGTAATAGACCATTCCGTCCTGCGTGAGCTGTACCCGGCGGGTGGTGCGGTGCAACAACTGGGTGCCGAGATGGGTTTCCAGCGCCTGAATCTGGCGAGATACGCTACCTTTAGGCAATCCCATTGAATCCGCCGCCCGGGAAAAACTCTCCAGTTCCGCGACGCGGATGAACAGTTGCAT
Organism: Kosakonia sp. MUSA4; assembly: GCF_013085925.1. Classification (NCBI taxonomy): domain Bacteria; kingdom Pseudomonadati; phylum Pseudomonadota; class Gammaproteobacteria; order Enterobacterales; family Enterobacteriaceae; genus Kosakonia; species Kosakonia sp. MUSA4. Next base: position 5,187,253 of record NZ_CP025697.1, on the reverse strand, counting down.
TGCGTAAATTTTATCCATGCCGACACTCTATTGTTGTCTTGACTGAAACAGTGAAGCGTAATTTAGCACCTTTATTGTTTCTGTGTCAGCTAATAAGCTTTTCTCACTCTCCACATCAGCGAAAACGAGGTTTCTTATGACACAACCTATTGCATTAGTGACCGGCGGCAGCCGTGGGCTGGGTAAAAATGCGGCCCTGAAGCTGGCAGCAAAGGGAACGGGCATTATCCTGACCTACAACAGCAACGCCGAAGAAGCGCAGAAAGTCGTACGCGAAATTGAAGAAAAAGGCGTGAAAGCCGTGGCATTGCAGTTGAACGTCGGCGATATTTCGAGCTTTGCTGCCTTTACCCGTGAAGTCCATGAACAGCTGAAACAGGTCTGGCAGGGTGAGACGTTCGATTATTTATTGAACAATGCCGGAATCGGCATTCACGCGGCGTTTGCTGATACCACCGAAGCGCAGTTTGACCAACTGGTGAACATCCACGTTAAAGGGCCATTCTTCCTGACGCAGAATCTGCTGCCGTTGCTGAAAAATGGCGGTCGTATTCTTAATGTTTCCAGTGGCCTGGCGCGTTTTTGCCAGCCAGGATATGCCGCGTACGCATCCATGAAAGGGGCGATGGAAGTATTGACCCGTTATCAGGCGAAAGAGCTGGGCGCGCGTGGAATCGCGGTGAATATCATCGCGCCGGGCGCTATCGAAACCGATTTTGGCGGCGGCCAGGTGCGTGATAACGAGCAGATTAATCAGTATCTCGCTGCGCAAACCGCACTGGGGCGCGTAGGCCTGCCGGACGATATTGGCGATGCGATGGCGGCGCTGCTGAGCGATGAGCTGGGCTGGATGAACGCGCAACGCGTGGAAGTTTCTGGCGGTATGTTCCTGTAAAATGACGACGCCCGGCGGGCTTCTGGCTGCCGGGCGCGCATCGGCTACTGTTTCTGAAAATGCGTAACCCGGATAAACGCAGGCTGCTGTTTTTTATCCAGCGAGCCGCTGATACCGACGAGTTCATCCGGCGATACGGATTTGCCGTCGAACAGCGCCAGCGGAATCATCACCTTTATCTCATCTGTTTTATCGCGAAGCAGGTAGCGATCCTTGCCCTCCTTTTTCACCAGGTTGCCGCGCAGCGAGACGGATGCGCCGTCATGCATGGCTTTGGCGTCTTTGATGGTGGAGCTTCGCGCATCTTCCATCCCACGGTAGCCATCCTCCATCTTGTGCGGCGGTGGCGGGGCTTTATCGGTTTTCAGACCGGGTGAATCTTCGGCGAATGCCGTCATGGAGAACAGTGTTGCTACACAGAGGGTGAGCACAGTTTTCTTCATAACTTCTCCTGTCAGTTGCCGGAACACGTCTTTAAGCCTGGCAGAAGGGCGTGCGATGTGCTGGTAAATTAGCCTTTTTCTGTATATTCATGGCGCAGTAAGCCAAACAGCCAGTCGTTATGCCACGCTCCCGCCAGCCACCAGGCCTCCCGCAGTTCGCCTTCCAGTACAAACCCTGTTTTTTCCAGTAAGCGGCGCGAAGCCAGATTCCCGGCGGTGACTGTAGCGACCAGCCGACGAATACCGCCCTGGTTAAACGCGTAATGACACAGGGCGGTGAGCGATTCCTGACCGTAGCCTTTGCCCTGCGCTTCAGGGGCGAACAGGAAGCCCACTTCGGCACAATCAATATCCCGATGGATATAGCCCGTCACGCCCAGCGGAGTATCGGTGGCGTTATCGCGTACCAGCAGACAGAGCCAGTGTGTGCTACCGGGTTGCCAGGCGACCAGACGCGAGTCAAAGGCTTCGCGAATCTCCTGTTCGGTACGGGCATCAGAGATGTAGCGCATGACATCGGGGTGCTGTTGCAGCGCGAGAAAGAAAGGCCAGTCGTCTTCAACCATCGGCGAACAGGTCAATCTGGGGGTATGAAATATAAGCATGACGAATGTCTCCGGCCGTTTTTTTACGCGTTGAAACCAGTATCACTGATCATAATCCCTAAGTGGTCTATCTTTTAACTACACGTAATTAAAGAAAAAATTAAGCGCTAACACTGGCCAGATAATTATTTCTTCAGTTGTACTTAAAGGAAAATAATGACAAGTAACGCCCCTGTTAATACGGGTGAACAGTTTGAGAAATGCATTGCCGTGATTCGCCAGGCGTCCGTCGAAATTCTGTTATTACTGAATGTCCGTTTCGACGAGGGTAAAGATCCGCGCTGGTTTTTAGAACAACTTGATATTGCGCGTCTGAGCATGGGTGGCTGGGGCGCGGTGGCTAAACGACTAAAACTCAACGATGCGGAATTAACACAGTTCACTTTGCAGCTCCGCCACTTGCAGCAGCTTGTCCCGCGCTATGAGAGCGGGCAGAACGTGACGGAAAATCAACTGATTGCCGCGCTCCGCTTTGTTAGCGCGCTGGAAAATCTGCGAACCCGGCAGCCGCTACTCAGTTACAGCACATCGCTAAAAGTGGAGGAGAGCCAGCAGCAGCGCGGTCAGCAGCAACTGCGCGCGCTGGAGATGATGATCACCTCGCTGGTGGCGCAGGCCTGGCCGGATACGGAGCGGCTGCGTAACCATTTGAAAACGCAGTTTGGCGCCGATCATGTGCGCCGCTGGCTGCGGTTGGGCGATCGCAACGATATTTTGAGCGGGATGCGCTTTAGCGAGCTGGCGTTACTGCTGGTGGATAAAAAAGAGTTCAGCCAGCATTACGCCCGTTTGTTTAACGATAACGCGGTATTAAACCTGTATCTGGAAACGCGTAAAACGTTGCACACGTTCCTCGATGATGTGCGACACATGCGCGCTTTGGTCGTGGCGGGACAGCCGCTGACCTCCAATCAGCTCAGTTTACTGAATAGCTACTATCCGCAGATTACGGGACCGGTACAAAGCGCATGGGAAGAGGGGCGCACCACAACCAATCCCGCCGAAATATTGCGCGAGGCGGGCGATAATTTAGACGCTTTCTGGGAGCAGGCGCGAAAAAAAGACCGCGCCGCAGGAGGTGATGCGATGCCAATGCGTGACAGTATCGACAGACCGGCTAAACGCCCGGTACGTAGCCGCGAAGAGCGCGAGCAGCTGTTTGTCAGCGTGTTATGGGGTTCAGTGGGCGTGGTGGCGCTAATCGTGGCGATTGGTGGGTTCTGGCTGTTCCTCAGTGATGTTCAGGCACCGATGGTGCACGGAAGCGGCATTACGGTGCCCATTTCGCAGGATAAGGAAAAAATCTCGCCGAAAGAGGAGCTGAGCCGCATGGGGCTGCCGCGCGACGAGAACAACTTCCGCTCGGCAATCGATCGTAACGATACGCGCGTGGTGTCGCTGTTTTTGCGTACCGGAATGAACTGGAAACTGTCGTGGACGGAGCAGGCGGTGGAGGCCAATCATATTGAGGTGCTGGATATGCTGCTGCGTTACCGGATTCAAATGGATGAGAATCGCCCCTGCCGTCGGTTTATCAGCACGTTGACCCATGAAATGGCGACAAATAACAAGGGGTTGTCATCGATCAGCAAAAGTTATTTGCGGGCATTTTGCACCATAAAACCGGTGGTTGAGCGTCAGCGTTATGAGATGGAACAGGCGCAGTTGCGTTACCAGGCAGAGCCGAATGACGAAAACCGTAAGTGGGCGGATATTCAGACCGCCATTTATAACGCCATCGATTAAGGTGGCCTGATAAGCGAAGCGCCATCGGGCGTTGAACCCGATGGCGCAATTGACGAAGCTCGGCGAGCGTTACGGCTCGCCGTACAGCCCGATTAACCGGCGTACCACGCCGTTTGTCCAGCCGAAACCGTCCTGCAGCGGGTATTCACCCCCGCCCCCTTCGCGCGGCGTGCTGCTGGCAATGTGGTACTTCTCGATCAGCTTGTGGTGATTCTGGTAGTAGTGATTCACCGTTTGCAGCCAACTGCGGGCGATCTCGTCCCCCAGCGCGTCGTTACCGTAAAGCTTAAAGCCCTGCACCGCCATCCACTGTAACGGCGCCCAGCCGTTGGGTTTATCCCACTGTTCGCCGGTTTCATATTCCGTTGCCAGAATACCGCCCGGTGTGAGCAGGCGATTTTTCACTGATTCCGCCAGCCGATCCGCCTGCTCATGCGTTGCCATACCGACATACAGCGGCACGATACTGGCGGCGGAGAACAGCGCCATCTCTTCACGGCGCCAGTCGTAATCGCGGTAGCAGCCATTCTCCTCATCCCACAGATAGCGGTTAACCGCCGCGCGGCGATCGCTCGCTTTCTGGCGGAATTCCGCTTCACGCTCGCGGTCGCCCTTCAGCCCGGAAATATTGGCGATCGCGCTTTCCAGTTTGAACAAAAAGGCGTTCAAATCGATGGGAATAAACTGCGTGGTGCGAATGCTCGCCAGCCGGTGCGCGTCACGCAGCCAGCGGGAGGAGTAATCCCAGCCGGAGGCGGCACCTGCGCGCAGGTCGCGATAAACTTCATTCGCCGGGCGGCCGGAGTGGCGGGCGGTTTCCACGTCCTCCAGCCAGGATTCGTCTCGCGGCGTATCGCGATCGTCCCAGTAACGGTTAAGCAGCGAACCGTCCGGCATCCGCACAACATGGCGGTAAGCCTGGTTCAGCACCAGCGATTCAGCGCCATCCATCCAGAAGGCGTACTCCATCAGCAGATGCTCAAGGTAGCGCCGCGCGCCGCGCACGCCATCCTCTTCAAACAGCTCCACCATCAGAGCGAAAACAGGTGGCTGCGAACGGCTCAGATAGTAAGTGCGGTTGCCGTTCGGAATATGGCCGTAGCGTTCGATCATCCACGCAAAGTTATCGGCCATACAGCGCAGCAGGTCGTCGCGGCCGCTTTCCGCTAGCCCCAGCATGGTGAAGTAAGAGTCCCAGTAGTAGGTCTCTCTGAATCGACCGCCTGGCACAATGTACGACTGCGGCAGCGCCAGCAGCGACGACCACGGAATGTGATCCTGCGGCTCGCGGGTCAGCACTGGCCACAGATTGTCGATATGCTCTTTCAGCGAATGCTCCGGATTGGAGACATACTCTTTGGTCGTGTTTTCCGGCAGCCAGAAATGCGCTTTCACGAACTGTTTCAGGTCGAACTCGGGTTTGCGTTTGATTTTGCGATAGCGAATCAGAATGTCGAGCGGATCCCGTTTCGGCGCACAGTCGGGGAAGGTTTTGCTATCGGCAAAGAGACGTGACGACTGCACGTGTTCAAACAATTCAAGGTAACGATCGGCAGGCGTCAGCGCATCGGACGCCGGTAGCCCTTCGATCATTTCGGGTTCCGGCTCCGCTTCAATCATTTCATCCAGTTTTAACTCGCACGGATCGGTTTCATAGAGAAGCTCTTCTTCGATGATAAACTCGACGTTTTCTGCGCTTTGTAGTTTCTGGTTGAACATAGTGGCTCTGGCCTCCGGATGTCGTCGTAAAAAATGACGGGTGTGTCCCGGCTATCTATAAAGCGTAGACTTTCGCTTCGATCTCTGGGGGATGAAATGTGCGTTAGATCACGTTTTGTTTCCCGCTGTGCGAAAGCAGAAATTAAGCAACTTATTGATTAATTTTATTAAAATTGCAAAACGAATCGAATAACGCAGCGGCGGCTTTCAGAGTAATCAATTTGCAACGATTTATGAATAATCGCCCCTGCATGCTTACATTGCCCGGAAGCCCCATGACGATGGAGAGAGAACCCGTGAATTTCGCCACTATTACGTTAGAGCAATGTCTGGATATTCGCCAGGCGGTACTGTGGCCGCATCTTGAGCGCAATGCTTCACGCGTGGAGGGCGATGAAAGCGCCGCACATTTTGGCGTGCTGTTCAATGCTCAGGTGGTGAGTTGCCTGTCGGTGTTCATCATCGGCGAGCAGCGTTGTCAGATCCGCAAATTCGCCACCTTGCAGGCCTGGCAGCAGCAGGGGTTTGGCGGTTTTCTGTTTCAGTCGGTGCTGGATAAGTTGATGCAGGACGGGGTGAAAACGGTCACGCTGGACGCCAGAACCTCGGCGGCAGGGTTTTATACGCGCTTCGGTTTTACCCCTGAGGGTGAGACGTTTTATAAAAAAGAGGTGCAGTACATTCGGATGTCGCGCACGCTGTAAAACACCCGACGGCATTCACCGCCGGGCTGTGGATCAACGCGGGATTTGCTGGGTAATGCAGTGAATATTACCGCCACCGAGCAGAATTTCGCGCGCCGGAACGCCAGTGATGACGAAATCCGGGAACATCTCCTCAAACAGCGCCTGCGCCGCGCCATCGGTGGCCGGGTGCAACTGCGGATAGATAATCTGCTGGTTGCTGACCAGATAGTTGACGTAGGAACCCGCCAGACGATTGCCTTCGTGGCGCTCAATCGCCGTGCCTTTTTCCACATCATTGGTCTCTGCTGCGCTGGCGTACAGCGCTGGCGGCGACGGGATTTTCCACACTTTCAGCGTGCGACCCTGCGCATCTTTGGTGTTTTCCAGCACCTGCAACGCCGCCGCGGAGCGGGCGTACTGCGGGTCATTCTGGTCATCAGTCCAGTGCAGCGCCACTTCGCCGGGGCGCACGAAGCAGCACATGTTGTCGATGTGACCGTCAGTCTCATCGTTAAACACGCCTTCCGGCAACCAGATGATCTGCGACACGCCAAGATAATCGCGCAGTTGTTGCTCGATTTCCGCTTGGCTCAGATTCGGGTTGCGGTTCGGGTTCAGCAGACACTCGGCGGTGGTCAGCAGAGTGCCTTCACCGTCAACGTGGATGGAGCCGCCTTCCAGCACTAAATCCGTGTTGTAGCATGGCATTTGGTGGTAATTCGCCACCTGGCCTGCCACTAACTGATCGCGATCCCAGCTTGCATAAAGCCCGCCGTTCAGACCGCCCCAGGCGTTGAACGTCCAGCTAATACCGCGCTGTTCGCCTGCCTGATTCAGTACGACGGTCGGGCCGGTATCACGCATCCAGGCGTCGTCGCTCTCCATTTCAACCAGCGTAACTTCCGCTGGCATGGTGCCGCGCGCTTTCGCCATTTCGGCCGCAGGAACGCCCATGATGACTGGTGTATTGCGGGAAATTGCTTTTGCCACGGCCGCAAACGCCTGCTGGGCTGGTGCGGCATTGGCGCGCCAGTTATCGGTGCGATAAGGCCAGATCATCCACACAGCCTGATGCGGTGCCCACTCTGCCGGCATTGCGAACCCGTCTTTTACGGGCGTGGTCAGCTGCGCCATCGCTTAGCTCCTCACGCTGCCATCAGAGGTCGCAATCGCGCCGTACATGTTCGGGCGGCGGTCGCGGAACAGTCCCCAGGAGGCGCGCTGTGCGGCAACGGCATCCAGATCGAAGGTGTGCACCAGCACTGCTTCGTCGGTTTTATTGGCCTGCGCCACCAGTTCACCGGTCTGATCGGCGATGAATGAGGAGCCGTAGAAGGTCATTTCCAGGCCTTCAATGTATTTACTGGCTTCGGTGCCGATACGGTTCGAAGCGATCACCGGAATGACGTTGGCGGCGGCGTGGCCCTGCTGAACGCGGGTCCAGTGCGGCTGGCTGTCGATATCCGGATAGGCCGGTTCAGAGCCGATCGCGGTCGGGTAGAAGATCAGCTCTGCGCCCTGCAATGCCAGGCAACGCGCGGTTTCCGGGAACCACTGATCCCAGCAAATACCGACGCCGATTTTTGCGTAGCGGGTGTTCCAGACTTTGAATCCGGTATCGCCAGGGATGAAGAACTGTTTTTCCTGGTAAGCCGGACCGTTCGGAATATGGGTTTTACGGTAGGTGTCCAGCACGCTGCCGTCGGCATCGATCATCACCAGCGAGTTGTAGTAAGCGTTATTGCATTTTTCGAACAGGCTCAGCGGCAGTACCACTTCCAGCTCTTTTGCCAGCGCGGAGAAATGCTTAATCAGCGGGCTGGTCGCCACTTCCTGTGCCAGTGCGTAGTGCTCCGGGCTCTGATCAATGCAGAAATAAGGGGCTGCAAAAAGCTCCTGAATCAGGATCACCTGCGCGCCCTGGCGGTGCGCTTCGCGAACTAAACGTTCCGCGTTCTGTACGTTTTTTTCCAGTTCCCAGGTGCAAGCCATCTGGGTCGCGGCAACAGTTACATTTCTCATCAATTCTCTCCCGTTGGTCTCGGTTCAGACAGTGCAAATTATCCGCACTTATTTTGCTGCAAACTATAGCAACGATCTTCGTTATGCATAAAATGTATTGTTATCATGAAAACATGAAAAAGGTGCATAGTGGTAGTCGATCTGAATTTGCTGCGGCTGGTGCCGATCCTGGCGAAAGAGAAAAACGTGACCCGGGCGGCGCAGAAGGCCAATCTTTCACAATCTGCGTTTAGCCATGCGTTGAACCGTTTGCGCGAGCAGCTCAAAGATGAAATGTTTATCCGCACGCGCAACGGCATGGAGCCGACGCCGTACGCGGCGATGATGATCCCGGTGATTGAGAATGCGCTCAGCAAGCTGGATACCGCCACGCGCGGGCCCAGCCACTTCGATCCTGCCCGCGATGCGCATACTTTTTACATCGGCGCGGTGGATTACTTCGAATTTATGTTTATGCCGGTGCTGACCGCCCGTTTTAAAACCATCGCCCCGAATGTGCGGCTGTCGGTCGATATTCTTTCGGAAACCATCAAGGTTGAACGGGTAGAAAAAGGGCAACTCGACGCGTTTATCGGCGTTGATACCGTGCAGCATATTCCGCACTACTTTAATCGACACCCGCTGATTTCCGACCATTTCGTGGCGATCGCTTCCGTGGAGCGTACCGATTTGCCGGACACCCTGACGCTTAAACATCTGGTCAGCGAGTCACAGATCCATTTACCGGCGGTCAGCTCTGGCGCAGATCATATTGATAGCTGGCTGCTGTCGCAGCATCTCTACCGTCCGCTGGCGACGGTAGTGCAAAGTTATGCTGTCGGAGGACGCGTGGCCGTCGCGACCGGTTATTTGATGTGCGTTCCGTTCCGTATTGCCCAGGAGCTGGCAAAGATGTTGCCGCTGCGCATCATGGCGCTGCCCGACGGCGCGCCATCTTACGATTTACTGCTGCTTACCCATCGGCTTTATGATTATCAGCCTGCGGTGCAGTGGCTGATCAATGAGTTGAAGGCGGTGCGGGTTTAGATGAAAACGTTATTAATTCGCCATCCGCAAACCGAGTGGAACCGCGCCGGAATTATCCAGGGGCGGCTCGACAGCCCGTGGACGCCGCGCGGGCAGGAAGAGTGCAACGCACTGATTGCCGGGTTAAAGGCCGAGGGGGTAACGCCTGGGGCTGTTATCTCCTCTCCGGCGGGCAGAGCACAGCAGATGGCGGCGCGAATAGCCGGGCATTTCGCCTGTGATTTTCAGTTGCACGACGCGCTACAGGAGCAGCATTTTGGCGAGCTTGAAGGCCGCAGTCTAAGCGAAATACAGTGCGCATATCCGCCGTTTATCGACGATGAACATTTCCGTCCGCCGCAGGGCGAATCGTTGGCAGCGGCGGCGCAGCGGCTGCTCACTTTCCTGAACAGGTTGCCGGATGTTTGCTCGCAGGAAACGGTGGCGCTGGTATCGCATGGTCATGTGATTCAGGCAGTTATCGCGCAACTGATGGAAAATTCACTGAGCAATGTCGCGCGTTACCACCATCCGAATGCCAGCTTTTCGCTGCTGACGGTAGACGAGCAAGCTTGCCGGGTAATGCGCTGGGGAATCGCCAGCCATTTATTGACGCTGCCCGCGTGATACGTTTCGCGATGCGGCTTACTTCTTAAAAAAAGGGTGATTTTCTGCATTAGCGACATTGGTGAAAAAAAGAAGCCCCGCTTGGGGCTTCTCTGGCGTGTCGTTTTTACCGCTGATGCTTAGCGCATCGTGACAAACTCTTCTGCCGCCGTCGGGTGAATGGCGACGGTGTTGTCGAAGTCTTTTTTGGTGGCGCCCATCTTCAGCGCAACCGCAAAGCCCTGCAACATCTCGTCCATGCCGGAACCGATACCGTGGATACCGACGATTTTCTCTTCCGGGCCGACGCAGACCAGTTTCATGCGGCACGGCTGGCGGTGAGAGGTGACGGCGGTATACATCGCGGTGAACGACGATTTATAGATTTTCACCTGATCGTCGCCGTACTGCTCACGCGCCTGCGGCTCGGTTAAACCTACGGTGCCAATCGGCGGGTGGCTGAACACAACGGTAGGAATGTTGTTGTAGTCGAGATGTTCATCCGGCTTGTTGTTAAACAGGCGTTCGGAGAGACGGCGACCAGCGGCAACGGCAACCGGCGTCAGTTCTACCGCACCGGTGTTATCGCCCACCGCGTAAATCCCCGGCACGCTGGTGTTCTGGAACTTATCAACGTCGATATACCCTTTGTCATTGGTTTTCACACCCGTGGCAGCAAGGTTGAAGTTATCGGTCGCCGGTTCACGGCCAATCGCCCAGATCAGGCAATCAACGGTTTGCGAGCGGCCATCTTCCAGCGTGATGGTCAGGCTGCCGTCGGCGTTTTTCACCACCGTTTTCGGTATCGCGTGGGTATGCAGCGTCGGGCCTTCCGCCGCCATCACTTCGACCAGCGTTTCGGTGATCAGCGGATCGAAGTTGCGCAGCGGCGCATGCTTACGCACGAACAGGTGCGTTTCAGCGCCAAGACCGTTCACCACGCCCGCCAGCTCAACGGCGATGTACCCTGCGCCAACAATGGCAACGCGTTTTGGCAGCGCGGGCAGGGCGAAGAAACCATCGGAATCAATACCGTATTCCACGCCCGGAATATCCGGGTGGCTCGGACGGCCGCCGGTGGCGATCAGGATATGATCGGCGGTGATCGTTTCGCCGTTCACTTCCACGGTTTTGGCATCAACAAAACGGGCAAAACCACGGATCACATCGACGTTATTTTTACCCAGCACGTTTTCGTACGAGGTATGGATACGGTCGATGTAAGCGCTACGGCTGGCAACCAGTTTGCTCCAGTCGAAATGGTTGACGGTGGTGTCAAAGCCGTAGTCCGGGCCATAGAGATGTATGGCTTCGGCGATCTGTGCGGCGTGCCACATCACTTTTTTCGGAACACAACCCACGTTCACACAGGTACCGCCAAGCTCTTTGGCCTCAATCAGCGCGCATTTTTGACCGTACATGGCTGCACGGTTGATCGATGCAATACCGCCGCTGCCGCCGCCAATGGCGATGTAGTCGTAATGTTTGCTCATGGTTTTTTCCTTAATCCTGAACGAAGTCGAAAATTGTCGCGATTGTAACGCGCAATCCGAAAGGTTCCACCGATGGCTGCGATTACTCCGGGACGATCTGGTGAACCAGCGTGTGCCCGGTACCGGCAGGCACCAGCTTGCTGTGCAACCACGGCAGCAGATTGTTCATCTGCGCTTCCAGCTTCCACGGCGGGTTAATGACGATCATGCCGGAAGCCGTCATGCCGCGCTGATCGCTGTCCGGTCGCACGGCCAGTTCAATTTGCAGAATATTGCGGATGCCGGTCTCTTCCAGATCGCGCAGCATGCGTTTGATCTGCTGGCGCAGCACCACCGGATACCACAGCGCGTAAACGCCGGTGGCAAAACGTTTATGGCCTTCCTGAATACCGCTCACCACTGCCTGATAATCGGTTTTAATCTCATACGGCGGGTCGATAAGGATCAGGCCACGGCGGGAAACCGGCGGCAGTTTGGCCTTCAATTGCTGATAACCGTCGGCGCGTGCAACGCGGGCGCGGCTGTCTTTCTGAAACTCCTGGCGCAGCAGCGGGTAATCGCTCGGGTGCAGCTCGGTTAATTGCAGGCTGTCCTGCTCGCGCAGCAATTCACGGGCAATCAGCGGTGAACCCGGGTAATAGCGCAGTTGCTCACCGCGGTTGAAGTGGCGCACTGCATTCATGTACGGCTCAAGCTCGGCCGGTAAATCGTCCTGCTGCCAGATGCGGGCGATGCCTTCCAGATATTCGCCCGTGCGCTCCGCATGTTCACCAGAAAGCTGATAGCGCCCGGCACCCGCATGAGTGTCGAGATAGAGAAACGGTTTCTCTTTTTCTTTCAGCGCTTCGATGATCAGGCTCTGAACGGTGTGTTTAAGGACGTCGGCATGGTTGCCAGCGTGAAAGCTGTGGCGATAACTGAGCATGGGGACTGAGATTCCGGAAAATAAACGAGATTCTGCACAGTTTACCGTAGATTGCCGCAGATTACCGCTGCACCGCAGGCTTGTTTCATTTCAGCGGAAAAGGTTTCAAAACATAACGGTGTCATTAAAGTGTCAAACTGCCGCGCTAGCGTCGGGTTCAGGCAAGGTAATCGTTTGAATAAAAGGATAAAAAATGAAAATCTGTCTCACTCTTTTAACTGCCGCGCTGCTGTTGGCTAACCAGGCGATGGCAAAAGATATTCCGCTGGTGCAGGCGCGTGACATCGCCAATACCACCACGCCAGCCTCGGACAGCCAGGCGTATGTTGCGCTGGAAGCACAATCACTGGCCGGGCTGCGCCAGGCCTTGCAGGGTAACGCGGCGGCGCTAACCCGCGATCAACTGGAGCACTCCGCGCAGAGCGCTAAACAGGCGGACAGCGCCTGGCTGAAGGCGCGCGATTATGATTTCCAGACCAAAGCGAATCAGCAGGCGGGTATCGCGCTGCTCGCCAGTTTTAGCGCTCTGCCAAAGCCGGTGCTGGATGCCAACCTGCATACCGTTGAGGCAATTAACCGCGATGCCACGCAGGGTTTGCGCCGCCAGGCGCTGGCTGATGCTGAGGGGATCAGCTATCTCTATTTTATTGCCGATGCGCTGGGGCCAAAACTGGGCACCGCTTTTCTCACCGCCTATGACAAAGGCGAGTTAGGCAAAGCGGCAGCGTTAATCAAAGCCAGCGAAGTGAGCACCGGCGCGGCGAAAAAACATTTCGACTATAAGCGCCCGTTCCTGATCCAGAACAACAGCATCCACCTGGTGCCGGACGACGTGGTAGTGAAGGATAACAAAGCTTATACCGCGGATGGCGGCTCGTTCCCCAGCGGTCATACCAATACCGGTTATACCGATTCGCTGCTGATGGCGGAGATGATCCCGGAACGTTTTGACGCACTGCTGTCGCGCGGCGCGCGTTACGGTTATTCCCGCGTGGTGCTGGGTGTGCACTATCCGCTGGATGTCATCGGTTCAAGGATGGTGGCGGAGCGTAACGTCGCGCATTACCTGAATGATGCGAAATACCGCGCCCTGTTTAATGAAGCCCGCGACCAGCTCCGTGCCGCGCTGGAAAAAGAGTGCGGCACGTCGCTTGCGCAATGTGCGCAGAGTGCCGGGAAATACGATCCGTATCGCGACCCGGCGATGCGCGATTTCTACCGTTTCACCATGACGTACGATTTGCCGCAGCAGAAAGGGGCAGAGAAAAAACTGAAAGTACCGGAAGGGGCTGATGTGCTTCTGGAAGCAGCGTTGCCGAATCTTTCCGCCAGCCAGCGCCGTGCGCTGATGGTGAAAACGGCGATACCGGCGGGTTACCCGCTCTCTGGCAATAACGATGAACAGAGCTTCTGGCAGCGCCTGAACCTGTCTGCGGCCTATGAGATGGCGCATAAATCCCGCTGAGGTTTGCGTGTGTGATGCCCGGCGAGCGCAATGCCGCCGGGCGTTTTCTTCGTTGTTGCTTATTGCAGCGATACCCTGGCACGCGTAGCGCGCGGGATTGAAATCTGCGGGACTTGGCCCCATTCTTAACCAATACCTCATACCAAGGACTGCGCTATGACCAACCCATTATTGACGCCTTTTGTGCTCCCCCCCTTTTCTAAAATTCTTCCTGAGCATGTTGTTCCTGCGGTGACCAAAGCGCTGGACGACTGCCGGAGCGCAGTGGAACGCGTTGTTGCGCAGGGCGGTCCCTACACCTGGGACACGCTTTGTCAGCCGCTGGCTGAAGTGGACGATCGCCTTGGCCGTCTCTTCTCGCCGGTCAGCCATCTGAATTCAGTGAAAAACAGCCCGGAACTGCGCGAAGCGTATGAACAAACGCTGCCGCTGCTGTCGGAGTACAGCACCTGGGTCGGGCAGAACGAAGGGCTGTACAACGCCTATCGCGATCTGCGTGACGGCCCGCATTACGCGGCGCTGAGCGTGGCGGAGAAAAAATCTGTAGATAACGCGCTGCGCGACTTCAAACTGTCGGGCATCGGCCTGCCAAAAGAGAAACAGCAGCGCTATGGCGAAATCGCCTCACGTCTCTCTGAACTGGGCAACCTCTATAGCAACAATGTGCTTGATGCCACTATGGGCTGGAGCAAGCTGGTTACTGACGAAGCTGAACTCCCCGGCATGCCGGAAAGCGCCTTAGCGGCGGCGAAAGCGCAGGCAGAAGCCAAAGAGCAGCAAGGCTGGTTGCTGACGCTGGATATCCCGAGCTATCTGCCGGTGATGACCTATTGCGATAACCAGGCACTGCGTGAAGAGATGTACCGCGCTTACAGCACCCGCGCTTCCGATCAGGGGCCGAATGCGGGCAAGTGGGACAACAGCCCGATCATGGCCGAGATCCTCGCGCTGCGTCACGAGCTGGCGCAACTGCTCGGTTTTGAAAGCTATGCCTTTAAATCACTGGCCACCAAAATGGCGGAAAACCCGGCGCAGGTGCTGGAATTCTTGACCGATCTCGCCAAACGCGCGCGTCCGCAGGGCGAAAAAGAGCTGGCACAACTGCGCGCCTTCGCGAAAGCCGAATTCGGCGTTGATGAGCTGCAACCGTGGGATATCGGTTACTACAGCGAAAAACAGAAGCAGCACCTCTACAGCATCAGCGATGAGCAACTGCGTCCGTACTTCCCGGAAAACCGCGCGGTGAACGGCCTGTTTGAAGTGGTGAAACGTATTTACGGCATCACCGCCAAAGAGCGCAAGGATATTGATGTCTGGCATCCGGACGTGCGTTTCTTCGAGCTTTACGATGAGAGCAACGAGCTGCGCGGCAGCTTTTATCTTGATCTTTATGCCCGCGAGAACAAACGTGGCGGCGCGTGGATGGATGACTGCGTTGGCCAGATGCGCCGCGCCGACGGTTCGCTGCAAAAACCCGTCGCGTACCTCACCTGTAACTTTAACCGCCCGGTCAACGGCAAACCGGCGCTGTTCACCCATGACGAAGTGATCACCCTGTTCCATGAATTTGGTCACGGCCTGCACCATATGCTGACGCGCGTTGAAACCGCCGGTGTGGCAGGGATCAGCGGTGTGCCGTGGGATGCGGTCGAGCTGCCGAGCCAGTTTATGGAAAACTGGTGCTGGGAACCGGAAGCGCTGGCGTTTATCTCCGGCCATTATGAAACCGGCGAGCCGCTGCCGCAGGAGCTACTGGACAAAATGCTGGCGGCGAAAAACTACCAGGCGGCGATGTTTATCCTGCGCCAGCTGGAGTTCGGCCTGTTCGACTTCCGCCTGCACGCCGAATTCAGCCCGGAGCAGGGGGCGAAAATCCTCGAAACGCTGGCCGAAATCAAACGTCAGGTCGCCGTGGTGCCGGGGCCGTCGTGGGGTCGCTTCCCGCATGCTTTCAGCCATATCTTCGCGGGCGGATATGCGGCGGGTTATTACAGCTATCTGTGGGCCGATGTGCTGGCGGCAGATGCCTTCTCCCGCTTTGAAGAAGAGGGCATTTTCAACCGTGAAACCGGGCAGTCGTTCCTTGATAACATCCTGACCCGTGGTGGCTCGGAAGAGCCGATGGAGCTGTTCAAACGCTTCCGTGGTCGCGAGCCGCAGATTGACGCCATGCTTGAGCATTACGGTATCGAAGGCTGATGCAGTGAAAATCTGTTTGCTGGATGAAACAGGCGCCGGAGACGGCGCCTTATCTGTTCTTGCGGCCCGCTTCGGGCTGGAACCGGATAACGACAACCTGATGGCGCTGGTGTTAACGCCGACGCATCTGGAACTGCGTAAGCGCGATGAGCCGAAACTGGGCGGCATCTTTGTCGATTTTATTGCGGGCGGTATGGCGCACCGGCGTAAGTTTGGCGGTGGTCGCGGTGAAGCCGTCGCCAAAGCGGTTGGCATCAAAGGCAGCTATTTACCGGAGGTGGTGGATGCCACGGCAGGGCTGGGTCGCGATGCGTTTGTGCTGGCGTCGGTGGGTTGCCGAGTGCGGATGCTGGAGCGTAACCCGGTCGTTGCTGCGCTGCTGGAGGATGGTCTTCATCGCGGCTATGCCGATGCGGAAATCGGCCCGTGGCTGCGCGAGCGGCTGCAACTGATTCACGCTTCCAGTCTGACGAGCCTGGCGGATATCACGCCGCGCCCGCAGGTGGTTTATCTCGATCCGATGTTTCCGCATAAGCAAAAAAGCGCGCTGGTGAAGAAGGAGATGCGGGTATTCCAGTCGCTGGTTGGTCCGGATCTCGACGCCGACGGTTTGCTGGAGCCTGCGCGCAAGCTTGCCATCAAGCGCGTGGTGGTGAAGCGCCCGGATTACGCGCCGCCGCTGGCCGGTATCGCCACGCAATCGGCGGTAGTGACCAAAAGCCATCGTTTCGATATCTACCCCGGTTCCGGGGAATAAAAAAGCCCGGTCGCGTTGCGCGTACCGGGCTATGTTCAGGCTAGCGGCTATTCGTTAGCGGGAATCTCAATCTTCTTCTTCATCCCGCAGCGGGACAATCAGCATATCAACGTGAACCGTGTTGATAAGCTGGCGCGCGGAGGACATCAGTTTGCTCCAGAAATCCTGGTGATGGCCGCACACCACCAAATCCATATCGTATTTTTTAATCGCATCAACCAGTACCTGGCCCAGGTCGCCGCTGCCGCTCAGGGTTTCGGTGATCGGATAGCCCGCGTTAGTGGACAGCTCGGTCAGCGCCTGGTGAGTTTCATCAGAAATGCGTTTTTGCATATCGCCGAGATTAACGTCGATAAGACCGGTATAAAGATCGGAGTAGTTTACATCGACATGAATCAGGGAAATCTTCGCGTTGTATGGCCGCGCCATGGATACTGCTTTCTCAACCAGCAATTTGCTTTCGGGGGAGAGATCGACTGCGATGAGGATATGTTTGTAAGCCATAGTGGTACTCCTTCCATAAGTTGTCGATGACCATCGGGGTGGTTGCCCCTGATACAGTTGCACTGCGCCCGCATCCTGCGTTTCACGTGAGCGTAGCGCCCGGCCTTAAGGATCTTTTCAGAAGATATTTCTACCTTATAACGCTCTTTTCACACCGTCAATTAACCTGGATCACGAATCACTTAAGCAATATTTACAGCCAGATGCATTGATGGTGATTAAGCTTGTGGTAAAAAAATAAACGGATCTCCTACACTATAAATAAACCGTACGGAAACAGACGGCGTCCCCCAGTTATCCGCGTAAGGAAATGCGGTCAATTGCGGGACTCCGCCTGTGCTTGTCTTCCCGTCCGGGGATTGGTAACACTATTCGTTGTCAGACTTGGTTGGGTATCCAGGCGCGAGCGTTCCGGAGTCTTTCTCCGCGGGCGATCGCCGGGGAGGGGATATGGTGATCAACACTGTTGCGCTGTTTTGGGCTTTATGTGTGGTGTGTTTGGTTAACATGGCGCGTTATTACTCATCGCTACGCGCGCTGTTAGTGGTACTTCGTGGTTGTGATCCCTTACTCTATCAGTACGTGGATGGCGGCGGCTTTTTTACCGCGCACGGCCAGCCCAGTAAGCAGATGCGTCTGGTTTGGTATATCTATGCCCAGCGCTACCGCGATCACCATGATGACGAATTCATCCGCCGCTGTGAGCGTGTTCGCCGTCAGTTTATTTTGACCAGTTCGCTGTGTGGCCTGGTGGTCATCAGCCTGATTGCGTTGATGATTTGGCATTGAGCGCTGCGCTAATCAGAGAATAAAAAAAACGGGCCAGTTTCCTGACCCGTTTTTTATTGCGCCTGCGCTGCGTTAAATCAGATGCAGCGAGAGCCAGTACAGCACGCCGGACAAAATAATCGAGGCTGGCAGGGTGAAGATCCAGGCCATCAAAATATTGGTCACGGTTTTGCGCTGCAAACCGCCGCCGTCGACAATCATTGTCCCGGCCACGGAAGAGGAGAGCACGTGCGTGGTGGAAACCGGCATCCCGGTATAACTTGCCAGCCCGATAGACACCGCCGCAGTCATCTGCGCGGACATTCCCTGAGCGTAGGTCATACCTTTCTTACCAATTTTCTCGCCGATGGTGGTTGCCACGCGGCGCCAGCCGATCATTGTGCCGATACCTAACGCCAGCGCTACCGCCATGATGATCCAGATTGGCGCATACTCAATGGTGCTCAGCATATCGCCTTTCAGTTTCTTCAGCAGACGCTGATCGTCGGCGCTGATATCCGGCTGCTTCGCCACTTTATCCGTAATATCGGAGAGGCAGAGCATAATACGGCGCAGCTGGCTGCGCTGCTCCAACGGAACCTGCTCGTAGTTTTCGATACCGGTCAGCATCACCTTCGCACGATCCAGCGCCACAATTGCGCGACCCGGATGACAGTGGAACTCGCCAGGCTGCGTGTTCACCTCTTCCGGCGCCGGAATCAGCGGATCAACGCCGGTGGCTTTTTGCAGCAGCGCCGGGTGTTGCTGGAAGTAAGTTTCCACGTTGTTGACGGCATCACGCGTACGAGTGATGTCATAACCTGACGCGTTCATATTCACTACGAAGCCCGCAGGCGCAACGCCAATCAGCACCAGCATAATCAGGCCGATGCCTTTCTGACCATCGTTCGCGCCGTGGGAGAAACTCACGCCAATAGCGGAAAGAATCAAGGCGATACGCGTCCAGAACGGCGGCTTTTTCTTACCATCGATCTTCTCGCGTTCAGCTGGCGTCATATGAATACGCGCGCGTTTTTTGGTATTGCTCCAGTAGCGGCGCAGGATAAATATCAAACCGCCGGCGATCACCAGCCCGACAATCGGCGAAAGAATGAGCGAGGCGAAGATCTCCAGCACTTTCGGGATATTTAATGCATCCACTACTGAAGTACCGGACATCAGCGCATTGGTTAAACCAATACCGATAATCGCGCCAATCAGGGTGTGGGAGCTGGAAGCCGGCAGACCCAGATACCAGGTACCAAGGTTCCAGATAATCGCCGCCAGCAGCATGGAGAAGACCATCGCCAGGCCGTGCGCGGAGCTGACATTCAGCAGTAGATCGGTTGGCAACATATGCACAATCGCATAGGCAACGCTTAACCCACCCAGCAAAACGCCGAAGAAGTTAAATACCGCCGCCATCACCACCGCCAGCTGAGAACGCATAGCGCGTGTATAAATTACGGTTGCCACGGCGTTTGCTGTGTCATGGAAGCCATTGATTGCTTCGTAGAACAGAACAAAGACCAGAGCAAGCAAGAGTAATAACCCGGTATGAAGATCCAGGCCTGCAAACAAATGTAGCATAGACGTTAAGCCATTTTGAGGTCATGAACGCGGCGCATTATCAGGGACATTAGCGGTGTCGGCAAAGTGAAATATGTATTTTTTTTGACATTATTTCTTACATTCCGCTGAAACTTTAAAATTATCGTATATTTTTCAATGCTATGTTGTTTTTAGCTCTCTTCGCGCTGGTGTGACCAGCGTGAACTATTTACAATCCGCCACGATTTTTTTGATGAGGGTGCAGGTGTGGAAAGGTTTGATGCCATTGTTATCGGCGCGGGTGCGGCGGGCATGTTCTGTGCGGCGCTGGCCGGGCAGGCGGGCTGTCGTGTGCTGTTACTGGATAACGGCAAAAAACCAGGGCGTAAAATTCTGATGTCCGGCGGCGGTCGCTGCAATTTCACTAATCTTTATGTCGAACCCGCAGCCTATTTGAGCCAGAACCCGCATTTTTGCAAATCTGCTCTCGCGCGATATACCCAGTGGGATTTTATCGATCTGGTCGGCAAGCACGGTATCGCCTGGCATGAGAAGACGCTGGGACAGCTTTTCTGCGACGACTCGGCGCAACAGATTGTCGATATGCTGGTGGCCGAGTGCGAAAAAGGCAAGGTCACTCAGCGCCTGCGCAGCGAAGTGCTGAGCGTGACGCGCGATGCTCAGGGTTACACGTTGCAACTGAATGGTGACAGCGTGCAGGCCGCAAAGCTGGTTATTGCTTCTGGCGGGTTGTCGATGCCGGGGCTAGGTGCTTCACCGTTTGGCTACAAAATCGCCGAACAGTTCGGCCTGAAAGTGTTGCCGACACGCGCCGGTCTGGTGCCTTTTACTCTGCATAAACCGCTACTGGAGCAGATGCAGGCGCTCTCCGGCGTGTCGGTGCCTTCGGTTATTACCGCTGAAGATGGCACGGTTTTCCGGGAAAATCTGCTCTTTACCCACCGCGGGCTTTCAGGTCCGGCGGTTCTGCAAATTTCCAGCTACTGGCAGCCGGGCGAATTCGTCAGCATTAATCTGTTACCGGAGTGCGATCTGGCAAGCTTGCTGGATGAACAGCGCGAAGCGCACCCGAATCAAAGCCTGAAAAACACGCTGGCGATGCAGTTACCGAAACGGCTGGTCGAATGTTTGCAGCAACTGGAGCAGATCCCGGATGTCACGCTGAAGCAGCTCAACAGTCGCGAACAGGAGTCACTGGTCGAATTACTCACGCACTGGCGCGTACAGCCAAACGGCACGGAAGGGTACCGTACGGCGGAAGTGACGCTGGGCGGCGTTGATACTCACGAACTCTCTTCCCGCACGATGGAAGCCCGCAATGTGCCGGGGCTTTACTTTATCGGCGAAGTGATGGATGTCACCGGCTGGCTGGGCGGTTATAACTTCCAGTGGGCGTGGTCCAGCGCGTGGGCCTGCGCGCAGGCGCTGGCGGAGTAATCTGACGGCGTTGCCAGATGGGTGAATCACACTATTGGGTTCATCCATCACTATCATTTTTGGTGACTTTCAGCCTTCCCTTTAAGACCTTTATATTTCCTGCCTGCTGCCGATAACCTCATCACTACACATCTATTGCGCTACTCCATTTTTGCGCTGACAAAGGAATGAAAATGAAAACGGGCAAGATTCTTCTGCCAGCATTACTGGCCGCGACGTTAAGCAGCCATGCGGCTGACGGGCAGGGCAAAAAAGTCGTTAGCAGCACGGTAAACCCGCTGGTAATGATTCGACTTAACGATCGCATCACGGCAATGAATCACATTGTTTTTGCAGATGGGCAAAACATTAACCGTTGGGACGGCTTCGATTGCTCCACGCAAAAAGCGGTGAAACTGTACTGGGAAATGCTCGACGATAAAGAGGCGGTCGTGCGCCGTTTTTATGGTGATAGCTACGGACGTTACGCCGCGCCCAGCCCGAACAGCGAACTGAATGATGTCGCCGCCAGCCTCTGCAAATCTCCCGGGCTGAAAAATGCCAACTGGGTCTACATTGAAAAAAAATCGCAATATGACACGCCGATCCTGCTGGATACCGCTTCGGTTATCCGCGCTAAAGATCTGTTGATTGCGAAAATCGGCTTCGAATACAACGAGATTCAGTACGATCCGCCGTATGATGCGCCGTACGACATGAAAATCGAAGTACACGCTTATAACTGCGCAACCAATAAAGACAGCGTGCTCGCCGGGCTGGATATGACGCCGGAAGGTTATGTATCCGATAGCCTGAGTGGGAAAGCAGCGCTGCGCCGGGCGGCGGATTTTACCAATACGCCCGCCACTGCTGCGGCGTTTAAGCAGCTATGCGCAATGAGCACACCTTCTGCCTTTAAAGGAGAAGGGGCTTATGTTCCCCAGGTGAAGAAAAAAAGCGTCTCCTCTACGCTTGGCCCGATGCTGCCGGATATGAGCAGCAATTCGCCACAATGGCTGGCGCAATTCCCGCTGCCTGCGGAGATCGACAAACAGGCGCAGCAGCTTGTTAACCCGTGGGCGACGCCGCGCTTCAAAAAAATGCAGTGGACTCTGATCTGGGGGAGTGATGAAGGCGTGCCGATGGAGCTGGATGTTCAACCCAATGGGTTGATGCTGTTGCTGGAAAATTACAACGTGTTTAAGGCGCAGCGCCTGACCCTGGGTAACCTTGGGCAGTTAAAAGGCGGTATCAGCCTGGATAACTCGCCGAGTATCATCAGCGAACTGCACACCAACCTGCGTTTCCCGCTGCATCAGGGACAGAAATTCACCTTTGATACGGTGCTGCCTGCGAAAGGTAAAGCGGGCGACAAAACCGCGATCAACCGCCGTTGCGAAGTGACCGGCAGCGATGAGGCTCGCCAGATCAGCAGCGTACTTACTGGCCGCTACTGGAAAGTCGCATGCGAAACGGAGAGTGACGATAAAGGCGAGAAACAGACGCTGGCCTGGCTTGTCGATTACAACGTCTTTATGCCATTAACGCAGTGGAAAGACGGCGCGGAGCTGCCCGTCACCATCAAAGATCTACAGATAACCCGCTAGCCAATCAACCTGGGCCGAAAGGCTCAGGTTTTCATATCCCAAAGACGCACGATTTATTTGTAGTAACGAAGCAGCTAAAACGGAAATATTTCATTATATTTCCTGTCAGACGCGTCGTTATTTACTGATTGTTTTTATTAATTATTTTTCGAGTATTACTCTTTTTTTTTACTTTTATTTATTCACCGCGTCACTGATTTGGCCGGTTTACGCTCAGTTATCCCGACAACTAAGGCCGCTATTCCGCGAATTGTTTGTTGGCGTTATGTCGCATCATAAGCGATATGCACCATACAAACAGGATTAACCACCATGCCACTAACGACTGAATCAGGCGTTTCGTCGGCGCGATTCCTCGGAATGGCGCCTTTTTTGCGTATGAGTATTGCGGGCGTTGACTTCACCTCCGCCACGCAGGAGATGATCGCGCAGGCGCAAAATGCCCCTGAAGATGCCGTGTTATGGATGAATCTCGCGACCGCGATGATGAGCCTGAAGCACGAAGAACTGGGCCTGCAAATCCAGGCGCAGGCGCTGGATTTGCAGCGCGTTTATCACTGGCCAGCGCGCCAGCCGACAAAATTACGCCTGCTGATGTTGATGGTGCCGGGCAATCTCTCGGCAAATATCCCGCTCGACTGCCTGATGGAAGACAGCGATATCGACCTCATCTACTACTACGTCGATCCGCTGAATGACAATCCGCTGACGGCACCGGTGCCGGAACATGACGTGGTTATGGTGGCGATTGGCGCCAGCGATGAGCAGGAATCCGTGCTTCTGCGTCTTGAATATGCTCTGCGCAACTGGCCAAAACCGGTCCTGAACCCGCCGAAAAACGTCCCGACTTCTGAACGTCATAACGCCAGCCTGCTGCTGCAAAATGTCCCTGGTTTAGTGATTTGTCCGGTGCTGCATGTCTCCCGCCAGGCGCTGCATGATGTCGCTTGTGGTCAGAAAACGCTGGCGGATATCGCCGCCGATCACACCTTCCCGATTATTGTTCGCCCGGTAGGCAGCCACGGTGGTCACGGCCTGCAAAAAATCGACTCTGCCGCTGCTGTTACGGCCTATCTGGAAGAGACGGCCGGAGAGGAATTTTTCGTTTCGCGCTTCGTCGATTACAGCGGCGAAGACGGCCTGTTCCGCAAAATGCGCGTGGTACTGATCGACGGTAAACCGTTCGCCTGCCATATGGGCGTCTCTTCGCACTGGATGATCCACTACGTCAACGNCGGGATGTACGAAGATGCGGACAAACGCGCGCAGGAAGGCCGTTTCTTCAATGAGTTTTCTGACTTTGCTGAGCGTCATCGCGAAGCGCTGAATGCTATCAGCCAGCGTACCGGGCTGGAGTATATCGGCATCGACTGCGCGGAAACGCGCGACGGCGAACTGTTGATTTTTGAAATCGACCCGGCAATGGTTGTTCATGCGATGGACGATGAAGAGATGTTCCCGAATAAGCAAATTCACATGCTGAAAGTGAAAAACGCGATGCGGGAAATGCTGCTTAAGTACGCCGGTCAGGCCCTTTAAAACGATAACTATGACTCAGGAAATAACATGTCATTAAATCCTAACAACACCCTTAATTTCTCCGGCGGGCCGGGCGCATTACCTGACGTCGTATTAAACCAGGTACAGCAGGCTATTATTAATGTCCCGGAAGTGGGCCTGTCGATTCTTGGTATCAGCCATCGCTCCGCATGGTTCGAAAATGTGGTACGCGAAACCGAAAATAATATTCGCACGCTGCTGGGTCTGCCTGCGGATTATCACATTCTGTTTTTACAGGGCGGCGCAACGCAGCAATTCTCGATGGTGCCCATGACTATGCTGCGCGGCAAAAAGCATCCGGCTGAGTATTTCGATACCGGTTACTGGAGCCGCAAAGTGATCACCGAAGCCATGCGCGAAGGGCCGGTACGCGTGATCTGGAGCGGTGAAAAAGAGGGCTACCGTCGTCTGCCGACCGACGAAGAGCTGGATTTCTCCCCGGACGCGCCTTATATCCACTATGTTTCCAACGAAACGGTGGAAGGCTTACAGTTTGATCGCGTGCTGGGTCGTGATGATGTGCCGCGCGTTTGCGATATGTCTTCTGATTTTCTCTCCAAACCGTGTGATGCCGGTAAATTCTCGCTGATTTATGCCCACGCGCAGAAAAACATCGGCCCGGCGGGCGTGACCATCGTCCTGGTTCGCGACAGCGTGGTGCAAAACGGCCCGACTAACCTGCCCGCGTTTCTCGATTATCGCCGTCAGGTGGAAGCGCACTCTAACCTGAATACGCCGCCGGTATTCGCCATTTACGTGGTGATGCTGGTGACCCGCTGGTTGCTGAATGATATTGGCGGTCTGGAAAATATGGCGCGCATCAACCAGCAGAAATCGGCGCTGCTCTACAGCACCATTGATAACAGCGACGGTTTCTATCGTAACTGGGGAGATGCGGCCTTCCGTTCAGATATGAACGCCGCGTTTACACTGCCGACGGCGGCGCTGGAGGATAAATTCCTGCAGGAAGCGGAGCTGGCGGGTTTCTCTGGTCTGACGGGACACCGCGCGATCGGCGGCATCCGTGCCTCGATCTATAACGCGCTGACGCTTGGTGCGGTGGAAAAACTGAGCAACTTTATGGACGATTTCCGTTTCAAACAGCACGGAAAATAAGCCCTCAAGCCATGCGTTGCGCAGTAAGCCAACGCATGGCGACCTCAGTAGCGGCGAAACGACGCCAGCGTATGCAACTGGCGGCTGCGGCCGTCGAAGTTCTCTTCGCGCAGCCAGCCGGTTATCATTGACGAGATCGCTGGCCATTCCCGTAAGGTAATCGAGAACACCGAAATATCCGTCAGATGGCCTTTGCGAATGCGCTTATCCCTTAATACGCCTTCTTTCACAAAGCCAATTCGTTCTGCCGATTTAATTGCTTCCGTATTATAGCTGCTGGTGCGCCATTCACAGCGGCGGTATTTTAATTGATCAAAGAAATAAGCCAGAACCAAATAAAGACTTTCGGTGCTGATGCGCGTCCTTTTCATTAATGGCGTCCAGTTAACGCCGCCAATATCGAAGGAGCCATTTTCCGGATCAAATTTACCGGCATAAAATATCCCTTTTATTTGCTGATCGGCTTTATCCTGTACGGCGTAATAAATTCTTTCTTTGTGTGTAGACAGATTTCTTAAATAGGAATAACAGGCCGTCATATCCTTTGGCCTGACATCCTCAAGGTAGGTCCAGTCGCGATCGTCGTCGATGCTCTGCCATTCCGGGAAGAGGTCTTCGGCGTGATCAACCGCCAGTGGAACAACGTTACAGTATTGACCAGCAAGCGCGACTTTCTCGGGCATCGCCCGTTTTGTCCATTCCGAAAATTCCTGACCAATACGTTGTCCATACTGATTATACGTTTCCATTATTCCCTCCAGTTTAGTACTAATTTAATCCTGCTTAACGACCATTAAATGGGTATTAAATATTCGTAGGGTCTATGCCCTTGGGCATATAATGGCTTAATTTAATATAAGTAAAAAATAAGGATGCGATGGTAATGAAAACGTTATACCGTGTTTCCTGTCGGCTGTCTCATCTTTAATGTGAAAGTGCGAGAATAGGCGAGAAAACGTTATCACTGGTATAGTTTTATCTGTGGTAAATAACATCTATATGACACGTTTCCGCGTGAGTAAATGTCATAAAAATTTCGTATAAGTATTATTTCCAGATTGTGCTACGTGGCTAACCCTCTAAAAATTGGCGGGTTTTCTGGCTTTTAGATACCTGATTAGGACTATTCCTGGCATTTCTTGCGCCGAAAAATCAGACAATAGCGTCCTTTTACATTTACAGAAATTGTGCGGTAGCGTGTCAATTATTCCGTAACGTTAAACTTACAGGCGAAGCCCGGAGCGGCTTGCGTCGTTATGTCAGGATCCGATTTATGAGCAATCGTATTACTGTTCAGTTACCCGTCGAAGGACTGCTTTTCTGGAAATTTTCAGGTCGTGAGGCGTTATCCGAGGCGTTTGCATTCAACCTGCAACTGCTGGGAACCGACGCGCGCATGGATCGCAGCCAGTTGCTCGGCAAAGCGGTCACCGTTACCGTGCCCACGCAATCGCTTTCCGGCTCCCGCTACTTCAACGGCAAAATTACCCGCGTGGCAGTCAGCGCGGTGGAACTGAGCGGGACGCGCTACGCTGTCTATCAGCTTACCGTCGAGCCGGATCTGTGGCCAATGAAGCGCGACCGTAACCTGCGCATCTTCCAGGGGCAGACGGTGCCGCAAATCGTCAAAACCCTGCTCGGCGAATACCAGGTGAATCTGGAAGATAAGCTGAGTGGCAGTTACCGCGTCTGGGAATATTGCGTGCAGTACCAGGAGAGCAGCTTCGATTTCATCAGCCGCCTGATGGAGCTGGAAGGGGTTGCTTACCACTTTAAGCATGAAGCCGACAAACACACGCTGGTGCTGACCGACGCCGCCACGCAACATCAACCGTTCAGCGGCTATGAAACCATTCCGTATCACCAGACGCCGTCCGGCGGCAGCACGGATGAAGAGGGCATCAGCCAGTGGGCGCTGGAAGACAGCGTCACGCCGGGCATCTACAGCCTTGACGACTATGATTTCCGCAAGCCGAATGCGTGGCTGTTTCAGGCGCGGCAGAACCCTTCGTCGCCGCAGCCGGGCAGCATTGATGTTTACGACTGGCCGGGGCGTTTTGTCGAGCACGGCCACGGCGAGTTTTATGCCCGCATCCGCCAGGAGCGCTGGCAGGTTGAACATCAGCAAATCGAAGGCACCGCCACGGCGATCGGCATCGTGCCGGGCAGCACTTTCCAGTTGACCAATGCCGCGTTTTTCAATGATAACGGCGAATACCTGGTGACCGCTGCGCACTACAACTTCGAAGAAAATCGCTATGCCAGCGGTGCGGATAGCCAGACGGTGCACCGCATTGATTTCAGCGTCATTCCCTCCTCGGTGGTCTTCCGCCCCGCGCAGCAAACCGCCTGGCCGCGAACTTACGGCCCGCAAACCGCGCGCGTCGTCGGGCCGCAGGGCGAAAGCATCTGGACGGACAAATATGGCCGGGTAAAAGTGAAGTTTCACTGGGACCGGCTGGCGAAGGGCGATGACACCAGCTCCTGCTGGGTGCGCGTCTCCAGCGCCTGGGCGGGCCAGGGTTTTGGCGGCGTACAAATTCCGCGTGTTGGCGACGAAGTGGTGATCGACTTTATCAACGGCGACCCGGACAGGCCAATCATCACCGGGCGCGTCTATAACGAAGCCAGCATGCCACCGTGGGCACTGCCTGCTGCCGCGACGCAAATGGGCTTCCTCAGCCGCTCGAAAGATGGCTCGGTCGATAACGCCAACGCCCTGCGTTTTGAAGATAAAGCAGGCGAAGAGCAGGTATGGCTGCAGGCCGAGCGCAATCTTGATACCAACGTGAAAAACGACGAAACGCATACCGTTGGCGGTTCGCAGACCGTTAACGTGACGCGGGATTACACCGGCGCGGTGGCGGGATCGCATACCCAGGCCACGCAACTGGCACATGAACAACTGGTCGGCGGCGGCTTTACCCAAAAAGTGCAGGGCGCGCTGGTGCAGGCTTCCGACAGCGGCATCATGCTGGTGGCGGGCAAATCGGTGCTGACGCTCGGCGCTAACGGCACGGTTTCGCTGCAATGCCTGAACTTCAGCATCGATGCGCTGAGCAATGGCGAAATCAATACCGGCGGCACGCTGGATCTGAACATTACGCGGCCAGAGAGCCTGCCGACTGTCGAGCCGACACCAGAACAAATTCAGGCCGCGGTAAAAGCCGCATTTAATCAAGGAACGGATAAATAATGGCGACGTTTACACTCTCTGAAGGCGTGCTGGCGCTGCCGGGCGCGTATCAGGATCACAGCATCAACGTGCTGAAATTCAAAGAGCAGGGCGCAACGCTTGTCATCACCCGCGCGTGGGATATCAAACCCGGCGAGGAAGAGAATTTCCTCCAGCAGCAGTTGGCGAAAGTGAAGCGCAGCATGAAAAAAGTGGTGCTGGGCGAGGTACAGGATAGCGTCATCGGCGGGCTGCCCGCCCGTGAAGTCGCACTGCGTTTTGAAAATCAACACGTTACGGTATATGAAAAACTCGCCGTCGCCCGCGTGGAAGATCACCTGATGGCGTTCACGCTCAGCCGTGTCGCCCCGTTTGATGCCGACGCAGAGGCGTTCTGGACAGCAGTAAAAAGCGGTGTGCAGCCGGGGGCGTAACGGATGACGGATTACCTTGCAGCGCGCATCGATGACCCGCTGATCCATAGCTCTGCGCTGGCAGATTTTGTCGGCGGATTAGTGGAAGGGGCGATTGTCGCCGCGATCTTTATTGCCGCCACCACGCCAATCGGCATGGTTGTCGCCGGTGTGGCGGTGGCTGGTTTGATGTTCAGCGGCGCGCTGGAGAGCGTTGGCAACGCGGCGGGGAAACTCGTCGATAGCCTGATAGACCCTGGGCCTCCCGATGCGCAGATTATCTCCGGCTCGGATAACGTGCTGATCATGGGCAAAAAGGCGGCGCGTGCTGCCGGCACTGTCGATCGCGATTACCTGAATGCGACCGCTTCTGCGGATGAGAGCAGCTTCGACTGGGCCGGGTTCGGCATGATGGCGCTGGCGGGCGTAGCCGCAACGCTGAAAACGGCGCTGATGCCGGGCGCAGCGCTGATGGCGATTGCTGAACGCGCCAGCAAGCTGACCCTGGACGATGTTAAACAGTGGGGCAAAAACACCTGGAACGACCTGACGCAGCCGCTGGTGGAGAGCGCCAGCCCGTATGCGTCTCCCGCGCCGCACGATAACGTGGCCTGCAAAAAAGGCCATATGGTCACCAGCAGCAACTTTATCGCCCAGGGTTCAAAAGCGGTGCTGATCAACAACCAGCCCGCTGCCCGCAATGGTCACCTCAGCACCTGCGAAGCGGAAATCAAAGTCAGTGAAAACCCGCGCGTGCGTATCGGTGGTGACACCATCACCGTGCGCGATATCCACAGTGGCAAAAACCAACTGGCTTACCTCGCGGGCAACCTGCTGGGCAGCGCAGTCGTGGCGATTATCCCCTCGCTTATCAAGATGGGCTGTAACCGGCTGATCGTGAACCGCCTGATGCGGGAAATTATCTGTCCGCTTGGCGCTTATGTTGCTTCGGCGGGCGTGATGCCGGTACTGGCGGCAGCAGTAAACACCGTACACCCGGTCAATATCCTTACCGGCGCGAAAATCCTCAGTAAAGAAGAGGATCTCGATTTCGTCCTGCCGGACAGAATGCCGCTTTACTGGCAGCGCATTTACCACAGCCGCAACCTGTCAACCGGCATGCTCGGCACTGGCTGGATGCTGCCGTTTGAAACCCGTCTTTACCGGCAGGCGGATAATCAGCTGATCTTTCTTGATATGACTGGCCGCGAGCTGGGCATGGGAAATGTGCAGCCGGGCGACATGATCGATTACCAGGAAGATGGCATTAAGCTGTTCTGTAGCCCGAATGGGGCGATGGTCATTCAGCAAAATGACGGCGAGCACCAGTTGTACGAACCGGACCCAACGCGTCCTGGCGAGTGGCGCATTCAGCGCATTTATGACCGCCATGAAAACGTACAGCACTTTAGCTGGAACGAGCACGGGCAGTTGGTGCGCATCTCCGGCGATAACGAGGCGCTGGACGTTGAGCTGGAGTATGACGCGCTTTCCGGCCGCCTGGGCGCGGTTTATCAGGCGTACGATGGCACACGCCATCTGTTGGTCTCTTACCGTTTTAACGAGCAGGGGCAACTGATCGCCGTCACCGACGCTGACGGCATCGTCACCCGCCAGTTCGGCTGGGATCAGGCCAGCGAGATGATGGCCTGGCACGCCTACGCCACCGGGCTAAAAGTGCAGTACCAGTGGCGGCCCGACGCCAACTCGCGGCACTGGCGCGTTGAGGCGTACCAGGTGCTTGACGATCGGGGCGAGGTGCTGGAACGCTGGCGTATTGATGCCGACGAAACACAGCGTCGCGCGCGCGTCAGCAACGACGAAGGCGTCTCAAGCGAACATCACTGGGATGAACTGTTTCGCATCACCGCTTATACCGATCCGCATGGCGGCAACTGGCAATTTCGCTGGGCGGGCAACTCCGAACAACTGCTGGCGATGGTGCAGCCGGACGGCGCGATCTGGGAATATGCGTGGGATGCGCGCGGCAATCTGACCATGGAGCGCGATCCGCTGGACCGCACGACACTGACCAACTGGCATCCGCTGTACGCCTTCCCGTTGAAAGAAGTGCTGCCCGATGGCGCAATCTGGCAGTACGAATACAACGTGGCGGGCGATGTGGTGAAGCTGACCGACCCGGAAGGCGGCGTAACGCGCTTTGAGTGGAATGCGCAGGGCGATCTGCTGCGGCGCATTGATGCGCTGGAGAACAGCCACCGCTTCTGGTGGGACGCGCTCGGCCAGCTTATCCGCGAAGAGGATTGTTCCGGCTACCAGAGCCGCAACCAGTACGACGCTTCCGGCAAACTGATTAGCACCACCGATCCGCTCGGCAACAGCGAACGCTATATCTGGAGCCCGGCAGGCCGCCTGCAAACCTGGATCCGCGCCGACGGGCGTGAAACCCTGTTCAGCTATAACCACGCCGGGCTGCTGTGTGGGCAGAATATTGATGGCCTGCTGGAGCGTAAAGTGACGCTCAACGCGCGCGGCCAGGTGACTGAGGCTATCGATCCCGCCGGGCAGGTGACGCGTTTTCGCTTCAACCGCGCGGGCCGCCTGGTAACGCTGACCAACGCCAACAACCAGCAATGGCGTTTTGACTATACGCCTGACGGTTTGCTGACCCGCCAGCACGATTACGCCGGACGGCAGACGGAGTATCAGTACAACGCCATGCAGCAGGTGGCGACGCTGGTACGTCATCCCGCCAGCGGTAGCGGTTTGTCGCCGCTGGTGACGAACTATGAATACGATGCGATCGGCCGCATGGTGGCGCGGGAAACCGAGCAGCACCGCACCGAGTATCGCTACTACGCCCTGAGCACCGAAATTCACCGTTTCCCGTACAGCGCGTGGCGGCAGGCGATGATTGCCCAGCGCGAGCCGGAAAATGGCGAAGTGGTGGTTTTCCGCCGCAATAAACTCGGCGATCTGGTGGGGGAAGAGAACCATTCCGGCGCGTATCTGCATCAGTACGATGCGTTAAGCAACCTCAGCGCCACTACCTTCCCGGACGGGCGGCAGTTGCAGTATCTGCGCTACGGTACCGGGCATCTGCTGGAGATGCAGCTTGCCATTGGCGGCAATACGCTGCCGGTTGCCAGTTACCAGCGCGACAAGCTGCACCGGGAAACCCGCCGCACCACGGGTGCGGTGGAGCTGGAAACGCACTACGACATCGCCGGGCGCATCAGCCAGCGGCGCTGTGTTGATAATGTGCGCCAGCGGTTAGTGTTTGAGCGCCGCTACCAGTGGGATCGGGCCGATCAGATCATCCGCCAGATGTACACCGATGGCGCGCCGCCGACGCCTGCGGATAAATATCGCCAGTCGCTGTGGGGATACGATGCGGCAGGCCGCATGACGCAGAGCATTCAGCCTTCCGGGGAGGAGCGTTTCTGGTATGACGCGGCAGACAACCGCACAACAGCGGATTTGCCGCCTGTCTGGGACAACCTGCTAAAACGCCTCGACGGCGTGCGCCGCGAATATGACGGCTTCGGGCGCATGACGGAACGCCACGATACGCATCGCGGCATCGTGCAGCGCTTCAGTTATGACGATGAGCAGCGCATCAGCCAGGTCATCATTGAAGGCGATGCAGAGTTCAGCAAAGCGGAATACCGTTACGACGCGCTGGGCCGCCGCACGGAGAAACAGGTGTGGCGACGCCACAGCCGCACGCCGGAACGCACGCAGTATGCATGGTCCGGGCTGCAAATGGTGGGCGAAACCCGTGACCGTGACCCGGAAGCCGCCGTGCAGTATATCTACACGGGAAATAGCTACGAGCCGCTGGCGCGCGTCGACAGCCGCCAGCAGTACGCGGAAATCTACTGGTATCACAGCGAAATCAACGGGTTGTCGCAATCGGTCACCGACAGTAACGGCGACATCGTCTGGCGCGGCGCGTTCAGCGCATGGGGACGCACGGAGCGGGAAAACGATGCGCTGAAGTGGGACACTCCACAGAACCTGCGCTTCCAGGGCCAGTACCTCGACCGCGAAACCGGGCTGCACTACAACACGTTCCGCTACTACGACCCGACCGGCGGCTGCTACACCCAGATGGACCCGATAGGGCTGCTGGGTGGGCTGAATATGTATACCTATGTGGTTGACCCGCTGGTGTGGGTGGATCCGCTGGGGTTGGCTGTTTGCCCTATCAAAAAATTAGAAGAAAAGGGCTTTACGGGTGTAAGAGCAACAAAAAATGGTGGTCTGGATTATGTCGATAGTAATGCCCTCTTTACAAGAGAAGGTGTAAATCCTATACAGAGGATTGAATATACAGGTAATTATCATCAAGATTTTGAAAAGGCAAATATGGCTGCACTAGGGCAGAAATCGACACCTAAAGGCTATGTCTGGCATCATTTGGATGATTATGACGCTGTAACAAATACGGGTACTATGCAATTAGTTCAACAAGCTGCACATAGGGGTATTCCACATGTAGGTGGAGTGAGCCAATATCAGGAAATTACTGGTATTAAATATATATTCAAAACATGGTGATTATTATGAATAGTTTATTTTTTACAGAATCTCTTCCTCCCGCAAGCGACCAGGATTTTGCCAGGTTAGGCTCTATAACTAAATCAACTTTGCCTGAGGAAATGATCTCTCTCTATAAAAAATATAATGGTGGGCAACCTCAGCCATCTTTTGTTCATGATGAGAAAAATATTTATCCAATAAATTCATTTTATTCTCTGGATGAGATTGCCGAGTGTTATGACGAATTTGATGATGAGTCTTTACCTGAAGGATTTAAAAAGGGTCAGTTATTACCATTCGCTTACGATCCGGGAGCTGGAATCTATTCAATTTCACTAAGAAAAAAAGATTATGGAAAGGTTTATTTTTATGTTTTACATGAAGAAGCTGAAATTTTTGGTGAATGGCCATCTTTTTCATCTTTTCTGGAGTCTATAGTTGATGATCCTAACCCATAAATTTTAGTCCCCTATGGTCGGAAGTGATTTTAAAATCTCTTCCGGCACAAATATTTTTAGTTGGCACGTTAATTATAACTCTCATTAATATTAATGAATAAGCGGAGAAGAGAATTCCTTATCATTGGAAGTGGTAATAGAAACTACGGTAATAAAAATTAGATGATTGTTTTTATTTTAATTCTGGTTGTTTTTTTTGTGTGAAATTTAGACTGCGAGATTTAAAGCTGGATTATATATTTTTATATAGCATCTGCTTTGCGTTAAGTAATCCTGCTACAGGAGAAGTGAGTGAAGTGATATTTTTCTGTTCCTTATTTCTCTTTAATTTCCCCTCACCAACGCGCTGCTCCTGGTGTTAAGAACTCGATAAATAGAATCCGCGGCCTGAGCTTTGATATCTCTGGAAAAGTTGCTGGCAGTTTCTCACAAAACGGGCGTCAGGCAAGCAGACGTACGCAAAACTATCCCCTATGCTGCGGAAAACAAAGAGAAAATCACTTTTAGCAATATCGACAGATTTTAAGGAAGTCTCGGAAAATAAAGCGTTTGAGACGAATTTTCCTGATCAGCCAATTAAAGTAAAGTTTAAGCCTATCAGACAGGATGCCTTGCTAACGGTAATTTTCTATTCTGAAGAAAAGGTTGTTGTGAATAAAAATGTTTTTATTACTGAAATGCCAAAATATGCCTTGTCATTCTTTAAAAGCCTATCAAGTTTCAAAGGAGTTGATAAAAATAATTATGTCTATGAAATGAAAATATTGAAAAGGTTAATCTCGTAAATTTTTTGTTGTGATATTTTAGATTTTGCAGGCATGGGATGTCCTGCTTAGTTTTTTTCAGAGCCAGTACCTCGACCGAGAAACCGGGCTGCACTACAACACGTTCCGCTACTTTTGCAAGTCAGGCCAGCAGAATGAGTGATACTCAACTGGCATTAGGCGTAAAAAACATCCAGGCTTGGGCAAGCAAAGGTCTTGAGTCTGGCATTTTTAAAATTGATCCGAATACCGGGAGATTACTATGAGTAATACGACTGCACAATTTTATGTTATGGAATATTTACCAGATGATGCTGATTCTCCGTATTTTATGGATAAAGAGTGGGACCCGGAATTACCGGACTATGATATTTTTACAGCACCGCCAAAATCCACTGATTTTTCTCCGGTATATCGTTTAAAAGCGAGTGCTACACAATTAGATGGCGATTTTTTGATTAGTGATAATCTGGTCTCTTTTGATTTTCTTAAACTGTGTGAAGAATGTTTGGTACATAGCATACATATCCCAGTTGATATCTCACTCCTTAGAAAGAAAAAAACTGGAAAAGAGTATTATTTATTTTTCTTGCTGGACTATATTGAGATTCTCGATCGAAAAAAGTCTGACTATACAATTTCTCAGGATGTTGAGTCAGGTTTACTGAATACCCCGGAATCTCGTGGGCTTGATAAAACGTATTATGACACAATTGATTTGTTTATTGTAAAAAAAGAAATAAAAAACAATCTCTTTTTCTGTCAGGAATTATCAAAGCCAGTATGCTCCAGGTCTTTTAAAGAAAAATTTGAAATGCTGGGTTTAAAAGGAGTTGACTTTAAATCTATTGACGAAAATTTCAAATATGATGCCTGGGCTGGCTGGTGATAATTAAAAATAATGCCTGAAAAGCTCGATGGTTATAACGATTGTCTTCGGGCTTTATTAAACATACCAGAGCATTAACAAGGCGACTCGGAGTTCAGCAAAGCGGAATACCGTTACGACGCGCTGGGCCGCCGCACGGAGAAACAGGTGTGGCGACGCCACAGCCGTACGCCGGAACGCACGCAGTACGCATGGTCCGGGCTGCAAATGGTGGGCGAAACCCGTGACCGTGACCCGGAAGCCGCCGTGCAGTATATCTACACGGAAAACAGCTACGAGCCGCTGGCGCGCGTCGACAGCCGCCAGCAGTATGCGGAAATCTACTGGTATCACAGCGAAATCAACGGGTTGCCGCAATCGGTTACCGACAGTAACGGCGACATCGTCTGGCGCGGCGCGTTCAGCGCATGGGGACGCACGGAGCGGGAAAACGATGCGCTGAAGTGGGACACTCCACAGAACCTGCGCTTCCAGGGCCAGTACCTCGACCGCGAAACCGGGCTGCACTACAACACGTTCCGCTACTACGACCCAACCGGCGGCTGCTACACCCAGATGGACCCGATAGGGTTGCTGGGTGGGATTAATACGTATACCTATGTGGTTGACCCGCTGGTGTGGGTGGATCCGCTGGGGTTGGCATCTTCGTGCCTTGACAGGGATTGGGGAGCATATTATTCAAGAAAAACAGGTACGACCCCTCCAGCATCGATGCTCAATCCTCATGCGCATCACATTGTATTCAAAGGTGATTTTTCAAGGTCACCACAAATGCAGGCAGCTCTGAATAGGAGCAGAGACGTCCTGAAGAAATATGACATAAATCCTGTTGAAGATGTCTCTGCACTAATGTGGGCAGAAAATAGGGGCCATACTGTTGCAAATGCTAAGCTAGTGGCAAATAAACTTGAAGCTGCTCACGAAGTTATAAGCAGTAAAGGCTTGAGCACAATCGAGGCCACGAATGAAATGAAATCGGCTCTTCAGAAAATCGGAATAGAAGTTTTTGGAAGCTAAACGTCGAGGTGATATATGAACTGGAATGAATTGGAAGATCAATGCGTTCGGGCTACAGTGGAGTCGATTAAAAAACTCCTGTCTGAAAATCCAACTGAGGTTTTCTATGCGTTTGCTCTATATACTGACAGTAGTGCGATGACAGTATCATTAAGTGCTAATTCTGAGCAACGTCTAAAAGCTATTCTTGATTCTGAAGACGATAAAAGTAAGGAAAACCAAACTTACTACAAATGGGCTACATCAGAATGGGCTTATGAAGGGTTCAATGCTGTTGCTTTTACCGATATTAGTAAACTTCTCAGAGAATCAACAGCTAGATCGAATTTTATAACGTTCAAGCAGAACTTGATTGAATGCTTAACGCAAACTCTCAAGAGAGTTAAAAATGAGGAGTTAAATGAATACTTGAAGTCATCAGTCTTATTTGTAACGATCACGGATGATGATGATTCAGAGTTGGTAGAAAATGCTTCAGCTAAACAAATAAATGATGAGTCTACCATATCTTATTTTTTTTCAAGGTATGATTGATTTTTGATAATTATTTTTTAATTTGTTGTGTGCTAAGGAATTAATTTATAATTCAATGCTGGCGTGTATAGAATCCGTCAGCGTTAATTGTGGGTTATCCAAGCTTTGGGGGGTATATTACGGTAAAAATTAGTATTTTATTTTAAACGGGTAACGAAAAAACTATCAAAGGTGGATGCTGAATTGGAGAAAATCATTGAAGTCACTTTATTTGGATATGAGTGTGATGACTATGAAAATATAGTGAGGCGCTCGAAAATTTGATGCCACTTACAAAATGGTAAGTAAAGACTATTTAAAGAATATACGAAAAGATATCTGAATTTTTATATTGAGAGAAAGGTATAATGTTGATGTTTCCACAATGGATTGTTTCGGCGTTTTAGCCAGCCGTTAATTAAAACCAAAGCGATCCCCGCAATCCTTCCGGCCATTGGTTAATGCTTTACCCTCCTGTTCCCGGTTTCCCTTTAATTTCCCCTCACCAACGCGCTGCTCCTGGTGTTAAGAACTCGATAAATAGAATCCGCGGCCTGTGCTTTGATATCTCTGGAAAAGATGCAGTCTTTTTTACTGCGCAAGCCATTTATCACAAAACGGGCGCCAGACAAGCAGACGTACACAAAACCATCCCCTATACTGCGGAAAACAAAGAGAAAATCACTTTTATCAATATCAACAGGGTAAGGGATGGATACAGCTGAATTTTTCGGCCAGCTTGTGCAGCAACTACTGCTCTCTGCGCCGCTCTTTTTACTGATTGCGTTGGGATACTCGCTGGGGCGCTTTGCTGGCTGGCCGGAATCGGTCAACGAGGGGTTAAACCGCTTCTGCTTTAACGTGGCGATCCCCTGCATGCTATTCAAAGTAATGAGTAAATTCTACGAAAGCCCGGCGGTGGACGTGCGGCTACTGATTGCTTATTTCGGCACCTGCTTTGTGATCTACGTTATCGGGCGGATTCTGGCGAAAGGCGTATTCCGCCTGGATTCGGTTTCCGCCTCGGTGTTTGGCCTCGCGGGCATATTCTCTAACAACGTGATGCTCGGCATTCCGGTCGCGGTGATCCTGCTTGGCCCGGCGAGCCTCGCCTCGGTGGCGCTGGTTTTGGTGTTTAACAGCTTGATCCTGTGGACGCTGGTTACCGTGTCGGTGGAGTGGGCGCAGAACGGTAGCTTCTCGCTGCGCGGAATTGGCAAAACGCTGCTCAGCGTATTGCGTAACCCGATTATCATCGGCATTTTCACCGGTTTTGCCTGGAGTTTTCTGCTGCATCGCCCGGTGCCCGCCTTCCTCGACAGCCCGATCAGCATGGTGGCGCAGGTAGCCGCGCCGCTGACGCTGATCACCCTCGGCATGAGCCTCTCGCGCTATCAAATCCGCAAAGGGCTGCGCGAAAGCGGCGCTATCTGCCTGTTGAAGTTGATCCTGATGCCGGGGCTGATTTGGGCGATAGCGTATCTGCTGCATTTGCCGCGTCAGGAAAGCCAGGTGGTGGTGCTGTTAGGCTCAATGGCGGTGGGGATCAATGTCTATCTGATGGCGCAAAAGTTCCAGGTATTGCAGGGCGCGACGGCAACCAGCATGTTGCTTTCCACGCTGTTCTCTACCATAACGACGCCGCTTTTTATGATTTTGATGGCGCATTTCTACCCCAACTGGCCCTGAAGATTCTCTCTTTTTCGCCTTCAGGAGTTGCATTCATTTATCGTATGTATGTATATATAATGATCTATATAAGATGTTATATATTTCTGCAGGTGACTAATGGATATTCTCTCTGATATGCCTTACGCTTTTCTCGGCAGCCGCTTGAAACGGCTGGCCGAGCAGTTGCAGGCGGAAGCCAGTGTATTGGTACAAAATACCGGCATCCATGTACCGGCCGGGCTGTACCCGGTTTTGCTGGCGCTCTATCGGCAGCCCGGTTTAACGATTGGCGAGCTGGCTCGCTGTTCGCGGGTTAGCCAGCCTGCGATGACCAGCAGTATCAACCGCCTGATCCGCGCTGGGTTAGTCACCCGCCAGAGTGACGGTGAGGATCGGCGAAAATCGTTTATTCGCTTAACGGACGAGGGCACAAACGCCATTGTGCGGGGCGAAGAGATGGCATGGCCGCTGCTGGGCAAAGTGGTTCAGGAGCTGACGGCAGGCCTTTCGGGCAACTTTATCGAGCAGATCGCGCAGCTTGAAAAACGCCTTGCCGAGCGCCCGTTGCCGGTTCGCGGCGCGCGTTACACCAAACTCGATGTTCGCCCCGTGCTGGAAGACGAAATCGCTGATGTCGTCACATTACTGAACCGCGCTTATCGCAGCGGCGGCGAGGAAGCAGGCTGGACAACCGAAGCGGGTTTGCTGGATGGCGATCGCATTAGCGAGCAAACGCTACGTGAAGAGCTGGCGAGCAAACCGCAGGCGACTTTATTGGTCTGGAAAACCGCCAGCGGCATTGATGGCTGCGTCTGGGTAGAGCCGCAGCAGGATGGCGTGTGGTATCTCGGATCGCTGGCGATTTCGCCGTCGCAGCAGAATGCGCAGTATGGTCGACGGCTGCTGGAAGCGGCGGAGCAATGGTGTCGGGCGCGCGGCGGGAAACGTATCCTTATGACGGTGTTGCAGGTGCGGGAATCGTTGCTCGCCTGGTATCTGCGTCGCGGTTATCGCCGCACCGGAGAAACCGAGCCGTTTCCGGTGGATGATACCCGGTTTGGCATTCCGACCCGGCCCGGTCTGCTGTTCGAAGTGCTGGTGAAAACGCTTAGTTGAAACAGTGGCTACCCGGGTTGAGGGCAGCCACTGGCTCAGACAATATCGTCTACTACGCCGCCATCGACGCGCAGCGCCGCGCCGGAAGTGGCCGAAGCCTGTTTGGAGCAGACGTAAACCACCATGTTCGCCACCTCTTCGACGGTGGCCGCGCGCTGGATCACCGAACTTGAGCGGTGCGCCATCACAAACTCTTTCGCCAGCGTTTCCAGCGATTTACCGGTTTTCTCGATCTCGTCTTTCATCATATCGGCAAAACCATCCGACATCGTCGGCCCCGGCAGCACGCTGTTAACCGTCACACCGCTACCGGCGACGAATTTTGCCAGCCCGCGCGCCAGCGAGAGCTGTGCAGTTTTCGTCACGCCGTAATGAATCATATCCGCCGGAATATTCAGCGCCGATTCCGAAGAGATAAACACCACGCGGCCCCAGCCTTTTTTCACCATGCCCGGCAGCAGCGCGCGGGAAAGGCGCACGCCGGACATCACGTTGGTCTGCCAGTATTTTTCCCAGGTTTCATCGTCGGTAGCGTAAAAATCCTGCGGGCCGTAAATCCCGGCGTTGTTGACCAGAATATCGGCCTGCGCCGCCGCTTTCAGCAGGGTTTCCACGCCCTGCGCCGAGCCGAGATCGGCAATCGCCGTGCGCAGACGCGCGCCCGGCACCTGCTTCGTCAGCGCCTCTTTCGCCTTATTGACCGACCCTTCGCTGCGTCCGTTCAGGATCACTTCCGCACCGCTCTGGGCCAGACCTTTCGCAATTGCAAAGCCGATCCCGCCCGTTGAGGCGGTGACCAGCGCGACTTTATCGTGCAGCTCAATCTTCATCGTCCGCTCCTTGCCAGTTGGATTTTACAAATAACTAAGGCTAGCACCTGCGCCGCAGAACCGTTGTCAATTGTTGCGCCATTGCGCGTGAAGGCTGGCTTATGCCATTCCTGGCATTGCTTTTCCGGTTTTATTCGTTCCCTCGTTTTCAGCGCTCTACCAGAATGGATTGCACAAAATATATTGTTTTTTTTGCTCATTTCAGGGGACCGACAAACAGATGAATAAATACGGCATATTTTCTCTTCTCCTCGCAATAAGCGGCGTGCAGCAGGCCAATGCGGCGGAAGAGAGTGTACCCGCGCATCCAACATTCACGATTCAGGCGGACAAAACATTAAACGCGAAATTACCCGCCGATATTGCAAAGCGTGGTTATATTATTGCCGGCACCAATCCAAATACGCCGCCAACCACGTTTTATCAGGAAGATAATAAAACGCTGGCCGGGCGTGAAATCGATATTATGACCGCCGTTGCCGAACGTCTCGGCGTGAAAGTGCAATGGCACGATACCGGCGGTTTCGACAATATTATTCCGGGGCTGAAATCGGGCCGCTACGATGTGGCGCTCGCCAATATTAACGCCACGCAAAAACGCCTTGAGCAGGTTGATTTTGTCAGTTATTACGACGCCTCGCGCTTAGGCATTATTTCCCGCCAGGATGCCAATATTCCTGCCTTCACTGAGCTTACCCAGGTGTGTGGCAAAGAGATTGGCGCCGGGGCTGGCACCACGCAAATCAACCGCCTGAACGAAGGCAGCAAAGCCTGTGAAGCGCAGGGTAAACCGCCGATTAAAGTCGCCGTCTTCCCGGATCGCCCGGCAGGGGTGCAGGCGGTGGTTAGCGGCCGCGTGCCGATGTTCTTTGGCCCTTATGAAGGCCTGACCTGGCAGGTCAGCAAAGTGAAACCGCTGACCATGAGCGGGCAAATCAGCGTTAACGATGCACCGGTTTCTATCGCCTTCCCGAAAGGTTCCGGGCTGGAAGAGGCCGTTCAGGCCGCGCTCAACTCCCTGATCAAAGATGGTTCTTACCAGAAGATCCTCGACCACTGGTCGATCGGTTTTGGCGCGGTAAAAGAGTCCAAACGTAACGAAGAGATTTTCTAATGGCGCACACCACCGCTTCACCATCACAGGATGAACTGCGCATCATCGGAAAACGCTACTACGGGCGCTGGTTCAGCGCCCTGTTCGTTTTGCTGCTGCTGGCAGGGCTGCTGCACTCTGTTTTCAACAACCCGCGTTTTGAGTGGGGCGTGGTGGCGCAAAGCTTCACCGAAGAGTCCATCC
This sequence comes from Kosakonia sp. MUSA4, assembly GCF_013085925.1. Classification (NCBI taxonomy): domain Bacteria; kingdom Pseudomonadati; phylum Pseudomonadota; class Gammaproteobacteria; order Enterobacterales; family Enterobacteriaceae; genus Kosakonia; species Kosakonia sp. MUSA4. The sequence continues at coordinate 5,145,495 of NZ_CP025697.1, read as the reverse complement.
TCAGCGGCGTACTAATGACGTTGCAACTGACCGCCATTTCAGTGGTGCTCGGCTTTGCTGGTGGCACTGTGCTGGCGCTGATGCGCCTTTCGTCGAATCCGGTGCTGGTCGCTGTTAGCTGGGCCTATACATGGTTTTTCCGTGGTGTGCCGATGCTGGTGCAACTGTTCCTCTGGTACAACATTGCGGCGCTCTATCCAACGATTTCAGTAACCTTGCCAGGGATTGGCGAACTCTACAGTTCCCCGGCGAACGCGCTGATAAGCCCGTTCAGCGCGGCGGTCATTGCGCTGGTGATGCACCAGTCGGCCTATGCGGCGGAGATTATTCGCGCCGGAATTCAGAGCGTCGGCAACGGCCAGCTGGAAGCTGCGCGGGCGCTCGGCTATTCGCGCGGGCAGATTTTCCGCCATACCGTGCTGCCGCAGGCGATGCGCGCGATTCTGCCGCCTGCCGGTAATGAAGTGATTGGTCAGCTCAAAACCACGGCGGTGGTGTCGGTGATCTCCTTGCAGGACGTGCTTTACTCGGCGCAAATCATCTACCAGCGCACCTATGAAGTGATCCCGCTGCTGCTGGTGGCAACGGCCTGGTATCTGCTGCTCACCTCGGTGTTGTCGGTCGGGCAGTTTTATGTCGAGCGCTACTTCTCGCGCGGCGTGAAGCGCGTGGAAGCAAAAGTCTGGTTTGCCCGTAAGCTGCCGGTTTATCTGTTGAATGCCAGGAGAGTGAGCAATGGCTGAAGCCATCGAATTACGCAACATTACCAAACGCTTCTCCGGGCAGACGGTGGTCGATAGTGTCGATCTGGATGTCGATGCCGGTTCGGTTACCGTGATCCTCGGCCCGTCGGGTTCCGGGAAATCCACGCTGCTGCGCTGCATTAATCATCTGGAAAAACTCGATGCGGGCACCATTCGTATTGGCGGAGAGCTGGTTGGCTATGAACAAAAAGGCCAGGCGCTGTTTGAAGTCAGCGACAGTAAAATCGCCCGCCAGCGCAGCCGTATTGGCATGGTGTTCCAGCAATTTAATCTGTTCCCGCATCGCACGGTGCTGCAAAACATCATCGATGCGCCGATCCGCGTGAAGAAACAGCCGCGCGCGCAGGCGGTGGCGAAAGCGCGCTTGTTGTTGCAGCAGGTAGGGTTGGCGGGGCGGGAAAACGACTGGCCGCAACAGCTTTCCGGCGGTCAGCAGCAGCGCGTGGCGATTGCCAGAGCGCTGGCGATGGACCCGGAAGTGATGCTGTTTGATGAACCGACATCGGCGCTGGATCCGGAACTGGTGGGCGAAGTGTTGCAGGTGATCAAAGCGCTGGCGCACTCCGGTATCACTATGGTCATCGTCACCCACGAAATCGGTTTTGCCCGCGAAGTGGCCGACAACATCGTCTTTATGGAAGCCGGCAAAATCATCGCCTCCGGCCCGGCGCGCCAGTTGCTGGAGAATAACGCCAACGCCCGCGTCAGCCATTTCCTCTCTACGGTGTTGTAATTATGGCTTCTGTTACCCACAGCTCGCACTGGGGCGCATTCACCGCCTCCGATACTGGCGATGAACTGCAGATTATGCCGTTTCCCGGCGATCCCGATCCCAGCCCGCTGCTGGAAAACCTTGCAGATACTCTGCGCCACCCGGCGCGTGTCACGCAGCCGATGGTACGTAAAGGCTGGCTGGAGAACGGCCCCGGCCCGGATGCGCGTCGCGGCGCGGATGAGTACATCGCCATTAGCTGGGAGCAGGCGCTGGAGCTGGCGGCCAATGAACTGAAACGCGTAGCGGATAATTTTGGCCCGCAGGCGGTGTTCGGCGGCTCTTACGGCTGGTCGAGCGCCGGGCGTTTTCACCACGCGCAAAGCCAGCTTCATCGCTTTCTCAACACCACTATCGGCGGTTATGTGCGCTCGGTGTGGTCGTACAGTTCCGCCGCTGCCTGCGTCATTCTGCCGCACATTGTTGCTCCGCAGGATGAGATCGCCCGGCGCGGCGTAAGCTGGCGCGAGATCGCCGAACACAGCGATATTGTGCTGGCGTTCGGCGGGCTGGCGCTGAAAAACTCGCAGGTCGCCAGCGGTGGAATGAGTGAACATACCGAGCGCGGCTATATGCGGCAGGCCGCTGCGCGTGGCGCGGCGTTTATCTCCGTCAGCCCGCTGCGCAGCGATTTACCGCAGGAAGCCGCCGGTGAGTGGCTGCCGGTGCGTCCGGGCACCGACGCCGCCTTGATCCTCGCGCTGCTCCACACGTTGTGGCGCGAAGGGCTGAGCGATGAAGCATTTCTTGCCCGCTACTGTACCGGCTGGCCGACGCTGGTGGCGTCGTTATCCGGCGAACAGGATGGCACCGTGCGCGATGCTGCGTGGGCAGAAGCCATTTGCGGCGTACCGGCGCAAAAGATTGTCGCGCTGGCGCGGCGTCTGCACGGTAAACGGGTGTTGGTGACGGTCGCCCACTCCCTGCAACGGGCGCAATACGGCGAGCAGCCGGTCTGGCTCGGCCTGGTGCTGGCCGCTGCCCTGGGGCAACCGGGTCTGCCCGGCGGCGGATACGCCTATGCGCTCGGGGCGCTGGGGCATTACGGTAAAGCATTTAACCGCGTCTCTTTCCCGGCGCTGCCGCAGGGCGTCAACGGCGTGGAGGATCTTATTCCTGTGGCGCGCATTGCCGATATGCTGCTCAACCCCGGCGAGCCGTTCGATTTCAACGGCGTGCGTCGCCGTTATCCACACATCAAATTGGCGTGGTGGGCGGGTGGTAATCCGTTCCATCACCATCAGGATCTGGCGCGGCTGCGCCATGCGTTTTGCCAGCTTGATACCTTAATCGTGCATGAGCACAGCCTGACGGCCACGGCCCGCCATGCGGATCTGATTTTGCCCGCCACCATGACGCTGGAGCGTGAAGATATCGGCGGCGCGCCGACCGATCGCTATCTGTTCGCCATGCATCCGGTGGCGCAGCCGTGGGGACACGCACGGGATGACTTTGCCATTTTCCGCGATATTGCCGCCCGCCTGGGGCGTGAAGAGGCGTTTACCGAAGGCCGGACGGTGCGCGAGTGGTTACAACATTTGTACGGCCAGATGCAGGGGAAACTGGCGCAGGAAGGGGTCTCCACGCCCGCGTTTGATGATTTCTGGCGGGAAGGCATATTGCAACTGCCGCAGGTGGACGACGGCGGGCGGCTGATGCGCCGCTTTCGCGCCGATCCTGATACGCATCCGCTGCCGACGCCGGACGGGAAAATCCAGATCTACTCGGTGACCATCGCCAGTTTTAATTACCCGGATTGCCCCGGTCTTCCGGTGTGGCTGACGCCGGACGAGCAGCCCGACGCGCAGCATCCACTGTGGCTGATCGCCAATCAACCCGCCACCCGCCTGCACAGCCAGCTTGATTACGGGCGACACAGCGCGCAGCACAAAAAGCAGGGTAAAGAGGTGTGTACGATGCACCCGATAGACGCCGCCGCGCGCGGTATTGATGAGGGCGCGATTGTGATGCTGCATAACACGCGCGGAGCGGTACTGGCAGCGGTACGGATTGCCGACGATATTATGCCCGGCGTCGTCCAGCTTCCGACCGGCGCCTGGTACGATCCCGTCGACCCGCTGGCGCAGCGCCCACTGTGCCGCCACGGCAACCCCAACGTGTTAACGCGCGATATCGGCACCTCATCATTAGGCCAGGGTTGCAGCGGGCAGATCACCGTGGTGCAGGTTTCCCTCTTCACCGGTGATGTCGGCGAAGTGCAGGCCTTTGCGCCGCTCTAAACCAGCAACAACGCCTGTAATGCCGATAATGCCTGCGCGTTTTCCAGCCGCGTTAGCGCAAGCCAGTATTCGCGGGTGGCATCATCCACCTGCGGCAGGCAGCGGCGCAGCTTCTCCGTTAAATCCACCCCCTGCGCCAGTAACTGCTGGCGCGTGGCGTGCGCGGTAAACTGCGTGCCGGAGCGGGTGGTTAAAATCAGGCGATGAAAACGCGCTGACGGGTTAAGGGCATCGGGCGGAGCGCTGTTATCCGGCGTGCGGATGATGCGAGCCGCCAGTTCGGCGGTGCGGGCTTTCACCGCATCGGGCGCGAAGCTGCCGAGTGGCAAATCCTTTTCCAGCAGGCATTCGGCAACCACATATTCCAGGCTGAAACGGGCTTCAACACCGTTCGCGGGCATGCGAATAAACGCCGCCACATCGCCGCCGGGCGGAAAGGCCACCGCAATCTGCTCCACCTCAGCAAATAACTGTTCGACGGAAAACCCCGCCGCCAGCCACTGTGCGCGCAGATCCAGCGCGGCCAGCGCCGCGCCGTGGGTGCCGCTACAGGTCGGCCAGGGTTTGAATTCCAGCCCCGGCGTGATAATGCGCCAGGGCGCCCCCCAGCCTGCGGTCAGTTTTGCCGGATCGGCCGTCGCCGGGCTATAGGCGGCGAGAAAACCTGCCAGCGCGCCGTCGGTTTTCGCTTCCACGCCATGCTGTGTCAACTGCACGGCGGTCACCGCCGCTCTGGCGGACAGCCCGGCGTGCAGCGGTTTAATATCAGCGCCGAACTGCACGCGCAGCCCGGCGGCCTGGCTGGTGGCAATGGCGAGGATATTCGCCGTCTGTTCTGCGCTGGCGTTAATCAGCCGTGCGCAGGCGGCGGCTGCAGCCAGCGCGCCCAGCGTGCCGGTATTGTGAAACCCCTGCACATAATGGCCGCTGCCCACCGCCAGCCCGAGGCGGCCCGCCATCTCGACTCCCAGCACAAACGCATCGAGAAAACGCGGCCCCTCCGTTATATCGTTTTCCGCCGACAGCGCCAGCAGCGCCGGGAGGATAACCGTCCCGACGTGGCCGCGAAAATCCGGGTGAAAATCATCAAAGTCCAGCGCATGCCCGCTGTAGCCCAGACGCAATGCGCGTGACTGGGCATCCTGCCCCGGCCAAATTTTGCGCAACGCCAGCAGCGTGGTGTCGGGCAACGTGCCGTTCACCAGTGGTAGCGCGACGGCAAAGAAATCGAGCACGCCGCGTCGTGCCTGCTCCCGCGCGTTATCGTCAGGTTGCGCGTCAACAATCAGCCGCGCAACGGTCTGGGTCAGTTCACTCATGCGGCTGCCTTTTTTAGCGCCTGCACGGCCAGGTTTGCCAGCCATTGTGACGTCGGAAACAGCGCGGCGTCATCAACGCGGAATTGCGGATGGTGCAGGGCATAAGGGCCGCCGGAACCGATCATGATGAACGCGCCGGGCAGATGCTGCTGGTAAAACGCGAAATCTTCGCCAATCGGGTTGGCGGCAATGCGCCGGGCGTCAAAACCGCTCTGCCGTCCGGTTTCCAGCGCCAGATCAACCCACGTTTCACTGTTGACCACCGACGGCGGACCGGGCTGCCAGTCGAGGGCGATTTGCGCGTTAAACGCCGTGCCAAGCCCGGAGATCACATCGCGCAGGCGCTGCTCGATTTGCTCGCGCACTGTCTGGCTAAAGGTACGCACAGTACCTTCCAGCCAGGCGCTGTCTGGGATCACGTTCCAGGTGCTGCCGCTGTGAACCTGGGTAATCGACAATACGGCATTTTCATCTGAGGGAACATTGCGGCTGATTAACGTTTGCAGCGTGGCGATAAGCTGCCCGGCAATCACCACCGGATCGTTGCCTTCGTGCGGCCGCGCGGCGTGGCTGCCGGTGCCGGTAATATCAATGCGGAAACGGTCAACTCCGGCGGTCAGCGCCCCGGCTTTGCTGCCCATCACTCCGACCGGCAGCGCCGGATCGTTGTGAATACCAAAAATCGCCGTTGCGCCGTCCAGCGCGCCTGCGGCAATCACCGCTGGCGCACCCTGACCCGTCTCTTCCGCCGGTTGGAACAGAATGCGCACCCGGCCCGGAAGTTCGGCTTCCTGCGCTTTTAACAGAATGGCTGCGCCGAGCGCGCTGGCGCTGTGGAAGTCGTGGCCGCAGGCATGCATCACGCCGGGATGCTCAGAGCTGAACGGCACGCCGGATTTTTCGTCAATCGGCAGCGCGTCGATGTCGGCACGCAGCACCACCAGCGGGCCAGGCTGCTGGCCGCCCAGTTCAACGACCAGCCCGGTGGCTAAATCCAGCGGCAGAATACGAATCTGGTGTTGTTCCAGCGCGGCGCGCAGGCGGGCGGTGGTGGCGAACTCCTGGTTTGAGAGTTCAGGGAAACGGTGTAATTCATGGCGAAAGTCGGTCAGCCAGCCGGATAATGCAGCGATATCAGTCATAGGGTTACTCATCAGGGAGATTGACGTGCCAGCCACGCGCTGTGGGCGGCTTCATCAAGGATTTTCTTCATAAACAATGTGATATGGCCTTTGCCCAGATCCGCTTCATGGGAAGGCTCAAAACCATACTGCTGATAAAACGGGAGCAGCCACGGATGGCTGATGGCGGTGCCCAGCGATACCGCCGGGGCGCGAAGCTGCTCGCGCAGAATGTGCGTCTCCACCCAGTCGTAGATTTGCCGCCCGCGCTGCTCGCCACGATAGCGCGGGTGCGCGCCAAACCAGCCAATATGCGGCAAACCAAATGGCCCTGGCAGCGGTCCCCACGGGTAGCGCAGGGTGATCGAGGCGGCCAGATCGTCATCGACAAACAGCCCCCAGACGCCGTGCTGTTGCAGGTGTTGCGTCACCTGCGCCTTGCTGGTAGTGGCGGCATCGAAATGGATCCCCAGCTCCTTCACCTGCGCGTAGGCTTCCAGCATCAACGCCAGATAGATCTCGCTGTCGGCAGCGGTAAGCTGGCGGTAATGTTCGCTCATTGCGGCTCCAGTAATGCGGAGCGGTCGGCGGCGCGCAGAACGTCATTCACTTTTTCCACCGCGCTGCCGAGGTAACGCGCCGGATCAAGCCACGCATCGAGATCGGCTCCGCTGATTACCGCCGCGATTTCCGGCTGCTCCGCCAGCACGCTTTTAAAGTCGCGACCTGTCTCAAAAGCGGTCATCGCACAGGTGTAAACCAAGTGATGCGCCGTCTGTTTGCCGAGGGTTTTGCCCGCTTCAAACATCACGCGTTCAGAAAGCAGCAGCCCGGCCTGAATATCCAGGTTGGCGCGCATTTTCGCTTCGTTGACCGTCAGGCCGCTGAGAATGCCCTGCGCATTTTGCAGTTGCGCCGAAAGGTAGAGGCAGATTTCCGGCAGCGCCAGCCACTCGGCCCGCCAGCTCATGGCGTCGCGTTCGTGCTCAACGTGCATCGATTCAAAAATCAGCCCGGCGCTGTGGCGCACCGGCGCGGTGAGGCTTGCCAGACCTTCAATCGCCGCCGGATTGCGTTTATGCGGCATGGTGGTGGAGCCGATTTTCCCGGCGCTGAACGGCTCTTCAACTTCGCCAATCTCGGTGCGCATCAGGTTATAGAGTTCATTGCCAATCTTGCCGAGCGATCCGCTGATCAGTACCGCCAGCGAGGCGAATTCACTCAGCCGATCGCGCGCCGATTGCCAGCCGATATTCGGGCTTGCCAGCCCCAACAGCGCCAGCGCGCGGCGTTCCACTTCCGGCCCTTTATCGCCCAGCGCCGCATTAGTGCCGATCGCGCCGTTGATATTGCCGGTCAGCACGCGCGGGCTGATTTCATCGATGCGCGTCAGGTGACGCAGAAATTCATCCAGCCAGACGGCGACCTTAAAACCGAACGTGGTGGGCAACGCCTGCATGCCGTGGGTGCGCCCGACCATCAGCGTACGCTGATGCCGTTCAGCAAGCTGACGCAGCGCGCGCGCCACACCCACCGTATCGCGGCGAATAATGGCCAGCGCATAGCGCAGTTGCAGGATCGTGCCGGTATCGACAATATCCTGCGTCGTCGCGCCGTAGTGCAGATACTCGCCCGCCGGGCCAATCTGCTGTTGCAGCGCCGTCAGGGTCGGCATAAACGAGTGTTTCATTTGCGCGGCAAGCGTGGCGATATCGCTCAGTTGCAGCGCCTGCGGTTGCGCGCGCTCGGCGATCTCCTGCGCCGCCTGCGCAGGAATGACGCCCAGTTCGCCCTGAGCGCGGGCCAGCGCCACTTCCACGGCGGCCTGCTGGCGAAGACGGTTTTCCTCCGACCAGATGGCGCGCATTTCCGGCGTGGCGAAGTTATTGCCGATAATCAGAAAATCGATGGGATGCGATGACATAGTCGCTGTTACCTGTCGGTGAAAAATGAAAAAAGAAGCGTGGTTAAATTTATTTTCTGCTCAGCATCTTCACGGATGAATATATCGGCGGCAAGGTATTTGTCGCTATAGCTAATATTGTTCTATCGATATGAAAATACAGGAAATAGCAAAGATTGTTTTTTGTTTTTATTTTTGTAGCATGAGGGAATAACGGCTGTTAATCCCTCTCAATATGGACAATCTCATGCTTGCAATAAAAACGCCGCACACCTGGTTTCATCACGCAGGTATTCGTCATGACGCAGGGGAATATATTGCGCCGCTGACGCAGAATATTTTAATTATTACCAGCGCGCAGGCCTGGGCGCGGGTGAATCCGGCGCTGGAAAACAGTTTGCGCAGCAGCGGCGTCGCGTGGCAGACGGAGATCATGACCGGTTACTGTACCGATGAACGGGTAGCGCACTACGTTAAACGGGCGCGCAAACTGGGTGTGCAGTATATCGTTGGCGTCGGCGGCGGGCGCGTGCTGGATACCGCCAAAGCGGTGGCGGATGCCCTTGACGGCGGCGCATCGATCACTATTCCGACAGTGGCTTCAACCTGCGCGGCCTGGTCGCCGCTGTCGGTGTTTTACACCGAAGAGGGCGGGCAGTTACGCAGCCAGCCATTAAAAACATTGCCGCGGCTGGTGCTGGTGGACAGCGAGATTATTGCGCAAAGCGATGTGCGTTATTTAAAAGCGGGCATTGTTGATGCGTTAGCGAAATGGTATGAATTCCGCCCCTATTTACAGCACACGCCGGATAACTTATCGCTGCAATTAAAAGTACAGACCGCGCGGCTGGCGGTGGACATTTATGAAAAACACGGTCAGCAGGCGTTGCGGGATAATCAGGCGCACCTTGTCAGCGATGCGCTTATCAGCGTTATTGACGCCAATATTGCCGTTGCCGGAATGGCCAACAGTATTCGTGGTGAAATTCCCACGCCCGGCGTGGCGCATGCGATTCATAACCGTCTGACCTATGAACCGGCGCTGCGCGACTGGCTGCACGGCGAACGCGTCGGTTACAGCCTGCTGGTACAGTCGTTTCTGGAGAATGACAGCGACACGCCGGATGCCACGCTGCTGGCGCTGCTGCGCCAGTATGATGCGCCGCTGACGCTGGCGCCGTTAAAAGAGATCCGCCTGGCGGTGATCCAGGCGGTAGCGCGCAGTATCAGCTTCCCGAAGGTAGCGGCCGATCACCTGCCGTTTTCCCTCGATCCGGCGCGTATTGAGCGCGCGCTGCGCCAGACGGAGCAGTTTTTCACCCCGCGTTACGCGGTGTAGCTATTTTTCTGTCAGGCACTGCAAATGGCCGTGGCGCACGCCGCGCTGGGCAATCACATCGTCGGCGAAATGCTGCACATCGCCCATTTTGCCTTTCAGCACGGCGATCTCCAGACAGTCGTCGTGGCTGATATGCACATGCAGTGTGGCGACAGAAAGCTCGTGATGGTGATGCTGCGTGGCGACAAGGCGGCTCGCCAGATCGCGCTTTTCATGCTCGTAAACATAGGAGAGCACGGCATAGCCCTGCTGCTCGCTGTTCTGTGTCGATTCCTGCGTCAGCGCGCTGCGCAGAATATCGCGCAGCGCTTCCGAGCGGTTGTTGTAGCCGCGCTGTTCGCTCAGGTTATCCAGCGTTTCCAGCAGATCATCGTCAAGGGTAATGGTTACGCGTTGCATGGCGCTCTTCTTTGTCGTGGGGAAGGGAAGGCGGGTAGCACCGCCTGCTGTAATGCCTGGCCTGCGGTAGAGGTAAAGCGCAGCGGCGCGGAGACCTCCACGGTTTCAACAATGCTGCCGTTTTCCATTACCATCACCCGCTGGCAAAAACGTTCGACCAGCCGCAGGTCGTGAGTGATAAACAGGCACGCCTGGCCGGTACGCTGTTGCAGGCGCTTCAGCAGATTAATCATCCCGGCTTGCAGCACGCCATCAAGGCTGGAGACCGCTTCGTCGAGGATCAATAACCCAGGCTCTACCGCCAGCGCTCGCGCCAGGCAGACGCGCTGAAGCTGGCCGCCGCTCAGCTGCGGCGGGCGCTTATGCTGCAACGCCTCGTCCAGCTCGACATCTTCCAGTAACTGCGCGATACGCGCCTGCTGCTCCGCTCTGTTAAGCGCCAGCAAATGGCGCAGCGGCTCGCGCAGGATCTCATGCACCGTCTGGCGCGGATTCACCGCGCTGAGCGGGTCCTGAAACACCATCTGAATATCGCGGCGAAACGCTTTACGTGTGCGGGCATTCAGCCGGGAAAGCGGCGCGCCCTGCCAGAAAATTTCGCCTGCGTGCGGCGCTTCCAGCCCGACCAGCAGCCGCGCCAGCGTGCTTTTACCGCATCCGCTGCGCCCGAGTAGCGCCACGGTTTCACCGCGCTTAAGTTGCAGGGAGAGATGTTGCAGCACTGGCTGTTGCCGGTAGTGATGAGATAAACCCTTAACCTCAAGAATATTCATTGCGCCAGCTCCATGCCGTACAGCGCCAGATGCGCCGCCACTAACTGCCGGGTCACCGGATGCTGCGGCGCGGTAAACAGCGCTGTCACCGGGCCGCGTTCGATAATTTGCCCGTTATCCATCACCGCGACATCATCGGCCAGACGGGCGACCACGCCCATATCGTGCGTCACCAGCAGCATGCCTGGCTGGCGTTGTTGTACGATTTTATCGAGCAGATCGAGGATGTGCGCCTGCGCTACGGCATCGAGATCGGTGGTGGGTTCGTCGGCGATGATAAACGGCGCATCGCTGAGCAGCGCCATGACAATCATCATGCGTTGCAACATGCCGCCGCTCATCTCAAAGGGATAACAGCCCAGCACGCGCTGCGGCGCTTCAAGCCCGACGCTGCGCAGCGCGGCAATTAACGTCGCGTCATCGGCGGGTTTGCCAAGTGCATGGCAGGTTTCCCGCGCGTGCGCGGCCATCGTGCGCAGTGGGTTAAAGGCGCTGCGCGGGTTTTGCATCACCGTGGCGACGGTAATGCCGCGCAGGGCCTGCGGGCTGACGGGCTGCGCATCCAGCCGCAATTGGCCGCTTACCTGCCGCACGCCAGCAGGTAACACGCCGAGCGCTGCCGCGCAGGTCAGCGATTTCCCGCTGCCGCTGCCGCCAACCAGCGCCAGCACGCGCCCGCGTTGCAGCGTCAGCGAAACCTCCTGCACCAGCGGCCTTTCGGCATGCAGGGTGAGACTCTCCAGAGACAGTTGTCCAGGCATCAGTGTGCGTGCTCCGTAACCAGATGAGGATCGAGGTGGTCGCGCAGGGCGTCGCCCAGCAGATTAAACGCCATCACGCTGATAAACAGTGCCAGCCCCGGCCACAGCATTTGCAGGGGCTGCGTCCAGATAAATTGCCGCGCATCGTTGATCATCACGCCCCATTCCGGCGTAGGCGCGGTCACGCCAAGCCCGAGAAACGACATGCCTGCCACGTGCAGCATCATATGACCGATATCCAGCGTCGCCAGCACCAGTAACGAGGGCACCACCGCGCCCGCGAGATGGTCGCGAAACAGCGGCAGATAACCCGCGCCGCTTAAGCGCGCCGCCAGTACATACTCCCGGCTGCGCAGGGAGATCGCCAGGCTGCGCACCATGCGCGCATACCATGCCCAGTGGGAGAGGGCGATGGCGATGATCACATTGGTCAGCCCGGTGCCGAGCACGCCGACCATAAAAAACGACAGGATCGACGTGGGAAAGGTCATGAAAATATCCGCCACGCGCATAATCGCCTGATCGACGCGTCCACCCAGCAGCCCGGCACAGCCGCCTGCAGCAAGGCCCAACGTCAGCACCAGCAGCAGGCAAATCATCACCGCGCCGAGCGACACGCGGGTGGCGGCCAACAACCGGGAGAAAATATCGCGCCCGAGGTGGTCAGTGCCGAGCCAGTGCTGGCTGTCGGGCGGCAGCAAGCGCGAAGGCAGGTCAATCGCCTGCGGATCGAACGGCACCCACCACTGACAGGTCAGCGCAATCACCAGCAGCAGGAGCAGGATCAGCATCGCGCCCCGTACCGACCCGCGCGCGGTAAGAAAAAAGTGCATCAGTGCGCTCCTTCATGATGGCGAATGCGGGGATCCAGCGCGGCGCTCAGCAGATCCACCACCAGGTTGCACAGCACAAACACCACCACCATTACCAGCGTGAAGCACTGGATCACCGGGTAGTCGCGGTTAAAAATCGCCGACACCGCATAGCGGCCAATACCGGGCCAGGCGAAGATGTTTTCGATGATCATCGTGCCGCCAATCAGCTCGCCAATATGCATGCCCAGCGCGGTGATCACCGGCAGCCCGGCGTTACGCAAGATATGCCCGCGCTCGGTCTGCTTTTCGTTTAAGCCACGCAGCCGCGCCCAGGTGACATGGCGCTGGCCCGCCGCTTCCAGCATGCTGGCGCGCAGCAGACGGGCGTTGATCGAAAGCGACATCAGCGCTATCGACACCGCAGGCAAAATCAGGTGCTGCCAGCCGCCGTAACCCAGTGCAGGCAGCCATTGCAGGTGCACCGAGAAGAACATCACCAGCAAAAAAGCGAGCCAGAAGTTGGGCATCGACACGCCGAGAAAGGCAATCGCGCGCACGATAAAGTCCGGCAAGCCGTCGCGATGGCGTGCCGCCCAGATGCCGAGCGGCACCGAGATGAGCAAAATCAGCGCCAGCGCCGCGCCCGCCAGTTGTAATGTGGCGGGCAGAAAGTGCAGCACATCGTCCAGCACCGGGCGCTGGGTGGCGTAGGAGATGCCAAAGTCGAGGTGCAGCGCGCGCCACAGCCAGTGGAGATATTGCGCGGCCAGCGGTTGATCAAGACCAAGCTGCGCGCGCGTGGCGGCAATCATCTCCGGCGTTGGCGGCAGGCTGGAAAGGCGTAAATAGTCCATTGCCGGATCGCCCGTACCGAGGCGCAGCAGCAGGAAAATCACCACCGATGCGGCGAGGATCATCGGGATCAGGATAAGCAGACGACGGAGTAAGTAGCGGCTCATTGCGCCGCCTCCGGCGAAATCTGATCGAAGGGGATCTCAGAAGCAATCGGCGCGAACGGAATCACGCCCAGTTCTGGTTTTGCCACCACCATCGTCGATACATAGCTGATTGGCAGATAAACCGCGTCGTTGTGCAGACGAGTGAGAATATCGCGGTACAACGCCTGGCGCGCGTGTTCATCGCGGGTGGTCAGCACCTCGCCGATTTCGTGGTCGATGATGGCTTTATCCGCCAGGCCGCGCTGCGCCTGGTAATCAGCATGGGACGGTACGCGCATGGAGCTCATAAAGGCGTGCGGATCGTACGGCGCGCCCCAGCTCCGGTTGAAAATCATACCGAAACGGCCATCGCGCTGGCGGGCGTAAATGCTGCTCTCCTCCTCACCCACCAGCGCCACTTCGACGCCCACCTGGCGCAGATCGGCCTGGATAATTTCCGCCATCGATTTGCTCAGCGCGTCGGTGCCGATAAACGCCAGCTCGATATGCAGCGGCTGACCTGCTTTTTCGCGGATAGTTTTCCCGGCGGGCAGCGTCCAGCCAGCGTTTTCCAGCAATGTCCGCGCCCGATCCGGCGAGCAGCTGCGGGGTTTGAGTCCAACATTGGCGTAAGGCACCGTTGGCGCAAACAGGGTGTCGGCGACCTGCTGCGTGCCGTAGAGCGCGCCATCAATCAGCGTTTTTTTATCCACTGCGTAGTTCAGCGCTTCGCGTACCGCCTGCTCGTTAGTTGGCGCGCGCGTGGAGTTAAGTGCCAGCATCACCGTTTCTACCGGTGCGGAAAGCTGCGTGCGCCAGGCTGGGTTGTGGCTGAAGCGGGCGAAGGTATCCAGCGTCAGCAGCCCTTCGTTGCCGTAAAGCAGGTCAATATCACCGGTTTCGAAAGCCACCGCGCGGCTGGTTGCGTCGGGGATCACTTTGATAACGACTTTGCCGATTGCCGGTTTTTCCCCCCAGTAACGTTCGTTACGCACCATGACATCGTATTGATTGAGCCGGGATTCCTGCAATACCCACGGCCCGGTGCCGATCGGCGCGATAATGCCGTTCATGGTTTGCTGGTTTTTAAACTGCGACGGGGCGATAAAGCGAAACGGGCGGGGCAGGGAGAGTTCTTGCAGAAACGGATAGTAGGCGCTTTTCAGGGTGATTTGTAACTGGCTGGTGCTCAGGGCTTTGACATCGGTTATCTGGTTTACCAGCTCCAGCCAGGCATGGCGCTGGCGGTTCTCCAGCACCGCGTGGAAGTTCTCTGCGGCGGCCTGGGCGTTAAACGGCTCGCCGTTGGAGAACAGCACACCGTCGCGCAGGGTAAACACCCAGGTTTTGCCATCCTCCGAGTGCGTCCAGTGCGTGGCCAGCCAGGGTTTTACGCTGCCGTCAGCCTGATATTTTACCAGCGGTTCATACACCATGCTCTGGGCGAACATCTGGTTCGGCGTGTAAAGGTGCGGGTTGAGCGGGCCGACATTCACCGGCCAGGCGGTGGTTAATGTGGGTAGTGCCGCCCAGGCGGCAAAAGAGACGCATAACAGCAGCGCGGCGGCGTGGCGAAAGAAGGACACGTTGAATTCCCTGACGAAAGTCGGTGGCGAGAAGGTATGACGATTTTATTTATTCATCATACTAATGGCCTGTCCTGGATCAAAAACCATGTGAATCACAAGGATTTATCTCCCGCCGCGTGACGCGTAAGATGGCTGGCGGTTGAACCTCACGGATACCTGAACATGACATTAACAGTACTGGCAGCAGGCAGCCTGAAACGGGCGTTTACCCCACTGCTGGCGGCGTTTAGCGAGCAGACTGGAATTGCGGTTGAGGCCGGATTTGGCCCGGCGGGGCTGCTGCGTGAACGGATCGAGGCCGGGGAACGCTGTGCGTTGTTTGCGTCTGCTAATACCGCGCACCCGCAGGCGCTGGTGGATGCGCGGCGTGCGCGGGCTATACAGGTTTTTGCCGCCAATGCGTTGAGCCTGACGGTGCGTAGCGCTGCACCGCAGGTGGACTGGCTGACGTTGCTGGCCGATCCGACGTTGCGACTCGGAACATCCACGCCCGGCTGCGATCCTTCTGGCGACTACACCTGGCAGCTCTTTGCACATCTCGACACGCTGAAACCGGGGCTGGGAGAGCAACTGCGGCAACGCGCGCAGCCACTGGTGGGCGGGCGCGACAGCTTAACGGTTCCTGCCAAAGAGATCGCCAGCGCGTGGCTCATTCGTGAAGGATTTGCCGACATGTTTATCGGTTATCAGCACTACACCACGTTGCTGGCGGCGGAACGGGATGTGCGGGTGGTGGATATTCCGCCCGCGCACAACATTCGCTGCAACTACGCGCTGGCGCTGCTGGAGGAACCGGCCGCGCCGTTGATGCAGTTTATCGTTGGTTCGCAGGGGCAAGCCTGTTTACGCGCTGCCGGTTTTTTGCCGCCGCAGGCGGAATAACGGCACCAGCGCCGTGGTTTCTGCCAGCTCAATGCGGCGCACCGGCAGACCGTAGGCGGATTGCAGGTTCGCTTCGCTGAGCAGTTGCTGCGTTTCACCTGCCAGCCAGCGCTGGCCCGGCAACAGCAACAGCGTCTGATGAGCAACTTGCAGCGCATGGGTCGGATCGTGGGTGGTAAAAACGACGCAGCGCCCTTCCTGATGCGCAAGCGAATCAATCAGTTGTAACACCACCTGCTGATTGGCCAGGTCCAGCGCCGAACAGGGCTCATCCAGCAGAATGGTTTGGTTACCGCTGACCAGCGCGCGGGCAATCATCACCAGTTGCTGCTGGCCGCCGGAAAGGTGCACAAACGATGTGTCGGCAAGATGGCGGATATTTAGCTGGCTGAGCGCTTTTTCGACCTGCACATCGTCCGCTGCGGAAGGCATCGACAGCAGCCCGACATGACGTGCGCGTCCCATCAACACCACATCTCGTACGCGCCAGGCAAAGGCCGGCCGGAAAGACTGCGGCACGATACCGACGCCACCCTGCACGGAAAAACTGCCTGACAGCGCAGGCAGCACGCCGGTCAGCGTATCCAGTAGCGTACTTTTCCCCAGCCCGTTTGCGCCGAGCACCGCCCAGATCTCGCCGGGATGACAGCAGAAGCTGAGGGGGGTAAACAGCGCGCGTTCGCGGCCATACACCAGATCTTTCACCGTTAATACAGGTTCCGTCATTGCCACCTCCGGCGGTTGTTATGAATCAGCAAAGCGGCGAATACCGGTGCGCCCAGCAGGGCGGTAATAATGCCGAGGGGGATTTCCGCCTGCGTTAAGGTGCGCGCCAGATCGTCAACCAGCAGCATAAAGCTGGCGCCGAGCCAGAAAGCGACCGGCAACAGCCGGCGATGATCGGCACCGACCAGCAGCCGCGCCAGATGGGGGATCACCAGACCAATCCACGCGATACTGCCGCTGACCGCCACCTGCGAAGAAACCAGTACCGCACAACCGACCAGCACGCAGCGGCGCAGTCGTTTTAGCGGTACGCCCAGCGCCAGCGCATCTTTCTCATCCAGCGCCAGCAGGTTAATGCGCCAGCGCAGCATCAGTAGCATGGTGCTGACGATGCCGACCGGAATGCAAAGCATCAGCACTTTGTGCCAGTTGGCGGTGGCGAAGCTGCCCAGCAGCCAGAAAACGATGTTCGGCAACGTCTCTTCGGTATCGGCCATGTACTGCATCAGGCTGACCAGCGCGGCAAAAAAGCCGCTGATAATGATGCCGGAGAGGATCAGCATCAGCGTATTTTCTCGCCGTTGTAAGGCGGCAATCAGCCACACCAGCACCAGCGCACCCAGGCCAAAGCCAAAGGTTGAGGTCATCATCAGCAGTGGGCTGAAACCGAGCAGAATGGCCAGCGTGCCGCCAAAGGCGGAGCCGGAAGTTACGCCGATAATATGCGGATCGACCAGTGGGTTCTGGAACACGCCCTGCAGCACGGCACCGCACAGACCGAGCGCGCCGCCAGCCAGCAGCGCCAGCAGAATGCGCGGTAAGCGCACCGACCAGACAATCTGCCCGGCCGCGCCGTTGCCGGGGAACGCGAGCAGTTGCGACGCCACGTCGTGAATGCTGAGCCGGTACTGGCCCAGGCCGAGCGAGGTCAGTGCCAGCAGCAGCGTTAACGCAATAAAACCGCCGTGCAACAGCGCAAAGCGGTTATTTGCCCGCATTCGCTTGCCAGTTGACGCGATAGAAACGCTGGTAGTAGTCCTGCGCCTGGGCATCAACATTCACGTTGGCATAGCGTGCCGGATAGAGTTTTTTCGCCATCCACAGTTCGCCAATCGCCAGCGCTTCCGGCATCGGGTAACCCCAGGCTTTGGCATACTCCGGCATCAGCCAGACACGATGGTTTTTCACTGCGTCGATATTTTTCCAGCCCGGATCGTTCTCAATCGCTTTCACCACTTCCGGGTAGCGATCCTGGACAAAAATTACCTGCGGGTTCCACTGAATAACCTGCTCAAGCGAAACCTGACGCGCGCCTTTGATGGTGGCGGCAGCGACGTTTTTCGCACCGGCGTGCTCCATCATCAGCCCGGTATATTTGCCGGAACCGTAAGTGTTCAGATCCGGGTTCGCCATATAAACGCGAACTTTGTCCGCTTCCGCAATATTCGCCACCGGCGCGTTGAATTTCGCGCGGGCGCTGAAGGTGTAGTCGATCAACGCTTCAGCCTGCTGTTTGCGATCGACCACCTCGGCAATCAGGCGGATACCCTGTTTCAGCCCTTCGTTGTAGGCGTTCTCTTCGTCCGCCATCGTCGGGTTCATTTTGTTTTTCTCGCCTTCGGCATCCTGACGCAGCGAAACCGCCACGACCGGAATGCCGGCCTGCTGGATTTGCTGGATCATATCGGCGGGCGCGTAGTTGGCGATAAACACCACCTGCGGATGCAGCGCCAGCAGACTTTCGATATTCACCTGCGTCAGATCGCCTGGCGTCGGCAGTTTTTCAATGCCAGGCATAAAGCGGGCGAATTCCGGTCCGAGCTGTTTTTTCCAGCTACTCAGTACGCCAACAACATCGTCGGCGGCATGCAGTTGCACCAGCAGGTTCAGCGTCTGGTGCTGCAATACCACCGCGCGAGTGATGTGATCCGGCAGGGTGACCTGGCGGCCGAGCTGATCGGTGATGGTGCGGTCGGCATGGGCAAAAAGGCTGGTACAGGCCAGTACCGTGCCCAGAATTAATGCGGAAATTTTGTTCGACATGATTATCGCTCTGTCTGGAATAGGAATTTTACGATATGTATTAGATTATATAGCGACCATGTCTGTAAATGACGCGGTGAAGAAATTCAGGGGTAGGGGGTTACCCCTTGAACAACTGCAACAACATCTCGACCTGCTCATCCAGCGGCGCGAGGTCTTTTTTGACGATCAGATGCAGCGGCGTGGCGCGTCGCGCGCCGTGGCTGAGCGGCAGTATTTTCAGCACGCCGTTTGTCAGCAAGGGCTGAATGCGCTCTTCCGGCAGCCAGCCATAGCCGACCTGATACTGCACCGCTTCTATCGCTGCATCGATGGTGGAAAAAGTCCACGACTCCTGCGCGCTCTGGTTTTGCCGGGCATCACTCTCGGCAATGCGGATTAACGGCCACTCGGCCAGCATCTCTTCGCTCACCTGTTGCGCCGCGCCCAGCGGGTGATCGCGGTGCGCGACGGCGACAAAATCGATATTCATCAGCCATTCGCCGCGCCCGGTGGTGTCCTGGCGGCGGGTCAGCACCATCACATCCGCCTGCGCATACACCGGCAGCTCGTTGGAGGCGTTTTCCAGCACCTCGGTCAACCGTACCTGGGTTTGCGGATAGCGCTGCTGGAACTGGCGCAGAATGGCGAACAGGCGCGCGCGGGGAAAGATGTTATCCACCACCAGATCCAGCCGGGTGCGCATGCCGTTACGCAGCGTTGCTGCGCGGGTTTCGACCCAGTCGAAGGCTTTGAGCAGCGGTTTCACCTGGTTGAGCAGCAGTTCGCCCGCGGGTGTCAGCACCGCGCGACGCCCTTCTTGTACCAGCAAGGCAACGCCCAGCCTTTCCTGCAATAGCGCCAGGTTGTAGCTCACGGATGACTGGCTGCGGTGCGTTTCGTCGGCGGCTTTGGCAAAGCTGCCCAGCTCCACCACTTTTTGCAGCAGCGTCCATTGTTCCAGCGTGGTCTTGTGCATGACTCATCTAAAAATTGAATTAATTTGATGCAAATATAGCATTATTCATTGGATTTTTACGCGCGTAGGATCACCTTATCGAACAGAGGAGATGAAAAATGAGCACCTTTGATAAACATGATTTGAGCGGTTTTATCGGCAAACATCTGGTTTATACCTACGATAATGGCTGGAATTACGAGATCTACGTGAAAAACGGCGAAACCCTGGATTACCGTATTCATAGCGGCATCGTGGCGAACCGTTGGGTGAAAAACCAGCATGCGTATATCGTTCGCGTGGGGGAAAGTATTTATAAAATTTCCTGGACTGAACCGACCGGCACCGATGTCAGCCTGATTGTGAACCTCGGCGATCGCCTGTTCCACGGCACCATCTTCTTCCCGCGCTGGGTGATCAACAACCCGGAAAAAACCGTCTGCTTCCAGAACGATCACATTCCGCTGATGGAGTCTTACCGCGCGGCGGGCCCGGCTTATCCGACCGAAGTGATTGATGAATTCGCCACCATTACGTTTGTGCGCGATTGCGGCGCGAATAACGATAGCGTAATAGACTGCCCCGCCAGCGAATTACCGGCTAATTTTCCGCAGAATTTGTCCTGATTTCTTATTCAGGAAAATATATTTAAACAGTAACGATAGAAATAATTAATTGCATAACCATATTAATTTTTCTGTTTTGTTGATGTATCGTTTAAATAGCAAAGAAAAACGCCTTTGTATACAACACAGAGGCGTTAATTGTTTCATTTTTTTGACAATCATCACAGCTTAATTTCCCTTCCTGGCAATTTAACGCATTGTAAAGTAAATATTTTTTATAATTGTTAAATTTGACACTTCTCAGATTTCTTAATCTTGTCCTAATATTCCTTTGATAACATCTACCGACCAACTGTGAATGATGATTAACGCATAAAAAATGCAGTCATTATATTGTGGTTTAACATTCATCCGCCATTTTACTCACTAGCCGCAAAGTGTCTTTGTGGCGGTCTGTTTATGCGTCTTTGACGCCAAGGAAAAATGATGAGTGATTTTTTACCGTTCTCGCGCCCGTCAATGGGAGATGAAGAGTTCGCAGCCATTCAGCAAGTGCTCTCTTCCGGCTGGATCACGACAGGTCCGAAAAACCAGGCGCTCGAAGACGCTTTTTGCACGCTGACCGGTAACCGCCATGCGATTGCGGTGAGTTCTGCAACAGGCGGAATGCACGTCACGCTGATGGCGCTGGGGATTGGTGCGGGTGATGAAGTAATCACCCCGTCGATGACCTGGGTTTCCACTCTCAACATGATCGTCCTGCTCGGCGCGACGCCGGTGATGATCGATGTCGATCGCGACACGCTGATGGTCACCCCTGAAGCGGTTGAAGCGGCGATTACGCCACGAACCAAAGCCATTATTCCTGTTCATTATGCGGGCGCGCCTGCCGACATTGATGCCATTCGCGCCATTGGCGAGAAGCACGGTATTCCGGTGATTGAAGATGCGGCGCACGCAGCCGGAACGTACTACAAAGGTCAGCATGTGGGTTCGCGCGGTACGGCGATTTTTTCCTTCCATGCCATTAAAAACATGACCTCCGCTGAAGGCGGGTTAGTGGTGACGGACGACGAACAACTGGCCAACCGTATTCGCAGCCTGAAATTCCACGGGCTTGGCGTGGATGCCTATGATCGGCAGACCCACGGCCGAGCGCCGCAGGCGGAAGTGATCTCCCCTGGCTTTAAATACAACCTGGCCGATATCAACGCCGCCATTGCGCTGGTGCAGCTTGGTAAATTGCCAGCGGCCAATGCCCGTCGCCAGGAGATTGCTCAACGTTATTTGCAGGAACTGGCGGATACCCCGTTCCAGCCGCTGGCGCTGCCGTCATGGCCGCATCAACACGCCTGGCATCTGTTTATTATTCGCGTTGACGAACAACGTTGCGGTATCTCCCGCGACGCACTGATGGAAACCCTGAAAGCGCAGGGCATTGGCACTGGCCTGCATTTTCGCGCGGCACATACGCAGAAGTACTACCGCGAACGCTTCCCGATTGTTTTACCTAATACGGAGTGGAACAGCGCACGTATCTGTTCCCTGCCGCTTTTCCCGGACATGACCCATGACGACTCAACCCGCGTCATTGATGCGCTCAAAAACATTGCAGGGCGCTGATATGTTTACCTTACCGCTTGTCGAAAAAGTTTCCGTGGTTATCCCGGTTTACAACGAGCAAGAGAGCCTGCCGGAACTGATTCGCCGCACCACGGCGAGTTGCGATCTGCTCGGCATTGATTACGAAATTCTGCTGGTCGATGACGGCAGTAGCGACGACTCCGCGCAGATGTTAACCGCCGCGGCAGAGGAGCCAGGCAGCCATATTGTTGCCGTGTTGCTGAACCGCAACTATGGCCAGCACTCGGCAATCATGGCCGGTTTCAGCCATGTCACCGGCGATCTGATCATCACGCTGGATGCCGATCTGCAAAACCCGCCGGAAGAGATCCCGCGTCTGGTGGCGAAAGCCAATGAAGGTTATGACGTGGTCGGCACCGTGCGCCAGCACCGCCAGGACAGCCTGTTCCGCAAAATGGCGTCACGCACCATCAACCGCCTGATTCAGCGCACCACCGGTAAAGCGATGGGCGACTACGGCTGCATGCTGCGCGCTTACCGCCGCCATATTGTCGATGCCATGTTGCACTGCCACGAGCGCAGCACCTTTATCCCGATCCTCGCCAACACCTTTGCCCGCCGGGCGGTTGAGATCCCGGTGCAGCACGCCGAACGTGAGTTCGGTGATTCGAAATACAGCTTTATGCGGCTGATCAATCTGATGTACGACCTGGTGACCTGCCTGACCACCACGCCGCTGCGCTTGCTGAGCGTCTTCGGCAGCGTGATTGCCCTGGTGGGCTTCTCGCTGGCGGTACTGCTGGTGGTGCTGCGTCTGGCATTTGGGCCGCAGTGGGCGGGGGAAGGGGTGTTTATGCTCTTCGCCATCCTGTTCACCTTTATCGGCGCGCAGTTTATCGGCATGGGGCTGCTTGGGGAGTATATCGGCCGCATCTACAACGATGTGCGCGCCCGTCCTCGCTACTTTATTCAACGTGTCGTTCGTCAAGAATCTGATGATTCGCAAGAGGAAAAAAAACAATGAAAGCCGTAGTTTTTGCTTACCATGATATGGGATGTGTTGGTACACAGGCGTTACTGGATGCCGGATTTGAGATTGCAGCGATTTTTACTCACCCTGACAACGCGAATGAAAACCACTTTTTTGGCTCCGTGGCGCGCATTGCCGCTGAGCGCGGCATTCCGGTTTATGCACCGGAGGATGTTAACCACCCGCTGTGGGTGGACCGTATTCGCGACCTCAACGCGGATGTGATCTTCTCGTTCTACTACCGCAACCTGCTGTGCGACAACATCCTCAACACCGCGCGTCTTGGCGCGTTCAACCTGCATGGCTCCCTGCTGCCGGCTTATCGTGGCCGCGCACCGCTGAACTGGGTGCTGGTCAATGGTGAAACGGAAACCGGCGTTACCCTGCATCGCATGGTCGCGCGGGCCGATGCGGGCGCGATTATCGCGCAGCAGCGCGTGGCGATTGAGGAAAATGATGAAGCCCTCTCGCTGCACCGTAAGCTGTCCGAGGCGGCAAAAGCGATGCTGAGCAGCGTGCTGCCAGACATCAAAGTGCAGCGCTTCAGTGAAACCGCGCAGGACGAGAGCAAAGCCAGCTATGTTGGCCGCCGCACACCGGAAGATGGCCGTCTTGACTGGGAAAAACCGGCGCAGACGCTGCAAAACCTGGTGCGCGCCGTTTCCGATCCGTGGCCGGGCGCCTACAGCTTTGCCGGTACCCATAAATTTATCGTCTGGAAATCCCGCGTGCGTACCGATCTCAGCCCGGCCCGCGCAGGCACCGTGCTGTCTGTTGCGCCGCTGATTGTCGCCTGTGGCGAAGGCGCGCTGGAAATTTTGACCGGCCAGGCCGATAACGGCGTTTATATGCAGGGTACGCAACTGGCGCAGTCGCTGGGGCTGGTCGCTGGCGCATTGCTGACCAGCAAACCGGTGGTGGCGGTAAAACGCCGTACTCGCGTGCTGATCCTTGGCGTGAACGGCTTTATTGGTAACCATCTGACCGAACGTCTGCTGCGTGATGACAATTACGAGATCTACGGTCTGGATATCGGATCGGATGCGATCAGCCGTTTCCTCGGCAGCCCGCGCTTCCACTTCGTTGAAGGCGATATCAGCATTCACTCCGAGTGGATCGAGTATCACATCAAAAAATGCGACGTGGTGCTGCCGCTAGTGGCGATCGCCACGCCGATCGAATACACCCGCAACCCGCTGCGCGTGTTCGAGCTGGATTTTGAAGAGAACCTGAAAATCATCCGTGACTGCGTGAAATACAATAAACGCATCATTTTCCCGTCGACGTCCGAAGTGTACGGCATGTGTACCGACAAGAATTTCGACGAAGACAATTCGAACCTGGTGGTTGGCCCGATCAACAAACAGCGCTGGATTTACTCAGTATCGAAGCAACTGCTCGACCGCGTGATCTGGGCATACGGCGACAAGCACGGTCTGAAATTCACCCTGTTCCGTCCGTTTAACTGGATGGGGCCGCGCCTGGATAACCTGAACGCGGCGCGTATCGGTAGCTCCCGCGCCATCACCCAACTGATCCTCAACCTGGTGGAAGGTTCGCCGATCAAGCTTATCGAAGGCGGTAAACAAAAACGCTGCTTCACCGATATCAGCGACGGTATCGAAGCGCTGTTCCGCATTATCGAAAACAAAGATGGGCGCTGCGACGGCGAGATCATCAACATCGGTAACCCGGATAACGAAGCGAGCATCAAAGAGCTGGCCGAAATGCTGTTGGCGAGCTTTGAGAAACACCCGCTGCGCGATCGTTTCCCGCCGTTCGCCGGTTTCCGCGAAGTGGAAAGCAGCACCTATTACGGCAAAGGTTACCAGGATGTGGAGCACCGCAAACCGAGCATCCGTAACGCTAAACGCTGCCTGCACTGGGAACCGACCGTGGATATGCGCCAGACCATCGACGAGACGCTGGATTTCTTCCTGCGCACTGTCGAACTGACGGATGAGAAATAAGCATGAAATATGTCGGCTTACGTATTGATGTCGATACCTTTCGCGGCACGCGTGATGGCGTACCGCGCCTGCTGGAGCTGTTAAAAAAGCACCATATTCAGGCGAGCTTTTTCTTTAGCGTCGGGCCGGACAACATGGGGCGCCATATCTGGCGCCTGCTTAAGCCGAAGTTTCTGTGGAAGATGCTGCGCTCGCGCGCGGCATCGCTCTACGGCTGGGATATTCTGCTGGCCGGAACGGCCTGGCCGGGACGGTTAATCGGCGAAGGGAATGCGGAAATTATTCGCCAGACCGCGCAGGGCCATGAAGTCGGGCTGCACGCCTGGGATCACCAC
Source organism: Kosakonia sp. MUSA4 (assembly GCF_013085925.1). NCBI lineage: Bacteria > Pseudomonadati > Pseudomonadota > Gammaproteobacteria > Enterobacterales > Enterobacteriaceae > Kosakonia > Kosakonia sp. MUSA4. The sequence goes on along the minus strand of NZ_CP025697.1, from coordinate 5,120,689 downwards.
GGCTGGCAGCGCTGGAGCGGAGTATGGGATCAAAAGCGTTTAGAGGCAGAGATCGAACGCGGCCTGCTGGCGCTGGAAGTGATTATCGGTCGTTCGGTGACCTGTTCGGCCGTTGCAGGCTGGCGCGCCGATCAGCGGGTGGTGAAAGCGAAGTCTGCGTTCGACTTCCGTTATAACAGCGATTGTCGCGGTACGCAGCCGTTTCGCCCGCAACTGACGGACAACACCTGTGCGGCTCCGCAGATCCCGGTGACGTTGCCGACCTGGGATGAAGTGGTCGGCACCACGGTGAGCGCCGCTGAATACAATCGCTATATTCTCGACTGTATCCATCGTGATAACGGGACGCCGGTTTATACCATTCATGCTGAAGTGGAAGGGATCATCGGCGCGGATGGATTTGATGAATTACTGGCAATGGCGACCCGCGAGCAAATCGTCTTTTGCCCGTTGAGCCAGCTATTGCCGGATGATGTAGCCACGTTGCCGGTGGGCAAAGTCGTGCGCGGAGAAGTGGTCGGCCGGGAAGGCTGGCTGGGTTGCCAACAACTGTTGAGTTCAGGGTCATGAAATCCCGTTATTTTACGCTGGTGCTGTTCGCGCTATTTGCCCTCTACTATCTCGTTCCCATTGAATATCGCTTGCTCTGGCAGCCCGATGAAACCCGCTATGCGGAAATCAGCCGGGAGATGCTGCACAGCGGCGACTGGGTAGTGCCGCATTTCCTCGGCCTGCGTTATTTCGAAAAACCGATTGCCGGGTACTGGATCAACAATATTGGTCAGTGGCTGTTTGGTCACAATAACTTCGCGGTTCGTTCCGGTGCCATCTTCTCGATTGCGCTTTCGGCGCTGCTGGTTGGCGGTCTGGCGTGGAAGATGTGGCGCGATAAACGTATTGCCGTGCTTTCCGGCGTGATATTCCTGACGGCGTTTTTAGTTTACGGTATCGGCACTTATGCGGTGCTCGACCCGATGATCACGCTGTGGATGACGCTGGCGATGTTCAGCTTCTGGCTTGCGTCGCAGGCCACCACGCTGCGCGGTAAGTTTGGCGGCTATGTGCTGTTGGGCATTGCCTGCGGCATGGGGGTGATGACCAAAGGGTTCCTCGCACTGGCGGTGCCGGTGATCGGCGTGCTGCCGTGGGTGATTGTGCAGAAACGCTGGAAAGAGGTGCTGCTCTGGGGCTGGCTGGCGGTGATCTGCTGCGTCGTGACTGTACTGCCCTGGGGACTGGCGATTGCTGCCCGCGAGCCGGATTTCTGGCGCTACTTCTTCTGGGTGGAGCATATTCAGCGTTTTGCTCAGCAGGATGCGCAGCACAAAGCGCCGTTCTGGTATTACATTCCGTTCCTGGTTGCCGGTTCGCTGCCGTGGCTCGCGCTGTTGCCTGGCGCGCTGAAAACGGGCTGGCTGGCGCGTAAAGAGGGGCTGCGCGAAGCCTTCTATTTGCTGGGTTGGGTGGTGATGCCGCTGATTTTCTTCAGCATCGCGAAGGGAAAATTGCCGACCTATATTCTGCCGTGTTTCGGACCCCTGGCGATCCTGATGGCGCGCTATGCGGTAGAGGTGGCCAAAGAGCATGGCCGGGCGCTGCGCATTAACGCCTGGATCAACATTGCTTTTGGTTTGATCGGTACGGTTGCCGCGCTGGTGGTGTCGCCGTGGGGCTTTTTAAAGCATCCGGTATGGATGCCGATCGAAGTGTATAAAGCGGCGCTGGCAGCATTTGCCTTTTTCTGCTGGTTGCTGGTCGGGTTGTTTACGTTGCGCGCCAGTCACGAGCGCTGGTCGTACGCCGCGCTGTGTCCGCTGGGGATTGCACTGCTGGTGGGCATTGTTATCCCGGACAAAGTGATGGATTCCAAACAGCCGCAATTTTTAATTAACTTCGTCAACGACTCGCTGGCCCCCAGCCGCTATGTACTGGCCGATAACGTCGGGGTTGCCGCTGGTCTGGCGTGGGAGCTGAAGCGCAAAGATATTATTCTCTTCGGTACGCAGGGTGAGCTTACCTACGGGATGGCGTATCCTGACGGGCAGGGCCGCTTTGTCAGTGAGGATGGTTTTACTGACTGGCTGGCACAACACCGTCAGCAAGGCGTGATATCGCTGGTATTGCACCAGTCTAAACCGGATGATTTCACCCGTTTGCCGATCCCGAAACCTGATAACGTCTATGTGCAGGGGCGTATGGTCTTTATTCAGTACTATCCGCAATGACAAGCTGGATCTGGCTCCTCCTCGCCAGCCTGTTGAGCTGCGTAGGGCAACTGTGCCAGAAACAGGCGACACGCCCCGCGCCGCCGGGGCATCGCGGCAGGCATCTCGGTCTGTGGCTGGGGCTGGCGCTGGCATCGTTGGGCGCCGGTATGGCGCTGTGGCTGCTGGTGCTCCAGCGTATTCCGGTCGGCGTGGCGTATCCGATGCTGAGCCTCAATTTTGTCTGGGTTACGCTGGCCGCGCGGTTTATCTGGCATGAGCGAGTTACCGCGCGTCATGCGGTGGGCGTTGCGTTGATCATTGCCGGTATTGTGCTGCTGGGGAGTACGCGATGAGGGGCATGGTATGGGCGCTTGCGAGCGTGCTGCTGGTCAGCGTCGCGCAGTTGTTGCTGCGTTACGCGATGATTTCATTGCCGCCGGTGAGCCTCTCGTGGGAGTTTGTGTCGGTACTGCTTCAGCCGCAGAAAGGAACGCTGGCGCTGATTGCCGGGCTGTTCGGCTACCTGGCGTCGATGGGATGCTGGTATTTTGCGCTGCACCGTTTGCCGCTGAGCAAGGCTTATGCCCTGCTCAGCGTGAGTTACATTCTGGTGTGGGCCGCCGCCATCTGGTTGCCCGGCTGGCATGAACCCTTCTCTCTGCGCGGCGGGCTTGGCGTGTTGCTGATTGTCGCCGGTGTGCTGGTTATTTTTCTGCCTGGGCGGTCAGGCAAATAACGTTTACCCGGGCAGGCGGCTTTTCGGTCTGCCCGGCCCCAGTAAAATCGCCAGCTTGCTGCCACCGGTGGTGGTTTCCATCCAGATCTTACAGACGCTGGTCAGCGGTACTGACAGAAGCATACCGATCGGGCCGAGCAGCCATCCCCAAATCAACAATGACAGGAACACTACCAGCGTGGACATCCCGAGACGGTGGCCCATCATGCGCGGTTCAAGAATGTTGCCAATCACCATATGCACCACCAGGAACAGCGCGCCAACCAGCAAGCATTCGTAAGTACCATTGAACAGCAACGCCTGAATCATCGGGGGGATCGCGGAGAGCACCGAGCCGATATTGGGTACATAGTTGAGCAGAAAAGCCAGCACGCCCCACATTAACGCAAACTGAATATCCAGTAACACCAGCCCCAGCCAGACAATCAGACCGGTCCATATGCTGAGCAGCGTTTTCAGCGCCAGATAGTGAGAGACGCCTTTTAACGCGCGGTGCAGCCCGGCAATATGCACCTGTGGGTTGGTCAGGGCAAAACGCATTTTGTAGGGAACGTGGCGTACTTCAAACAGCATAAACACCACGGTCATCACCAGCAGCACAATGCTGGCCATCGCATTCGATAGCTGGGTCGCCATGGACGTTGCGAACGTCATTACCCGCTCGGAATCCATGCGTTGCAGTATGCGCTCTGGCGACATATGCAACCGGAGGAAGGGCATGGCATCCTGCAACTGGAGAAATTTGCGCGTGAACTCGCGATTGTATTTCGGCAGCAGGGTCATAAAGTCATTCACCGATGCGGCAAGCACCGCGAACAGCGCGGTGAGGAAAATCAGCATCACCAGCACTACAATCGCAATGGCGACCGGGCGTTTCAGGCCGCGGCGAATAAACCAGCTCACCAGTGGGTTAAGGACGATGGCGAAAAAGAGCGCCAGCAACAGTTGCACAATAATGTCAGCGGCGGCATGGATCCCGGCGAGGATCACCACCAGTGCTGCCAGTTTTAACAGAATATGAAGACCTGCCTGGTCCGGTTGAGGTTGTGTCATTCAGCATTCCTTTTGTCATCACGCCCGTTAAGTGTAGTGCCCCGTAACGTCTTCGCCCGACAGAGATATTCTTAAAGTGGATGCTGATTTCTGCGCCCTGACGTGATAATAGTGAAACACTGTTGTGAATCTCTGGGTCAAACTTCATGCCTGAAAATGCCGCTGAACCGGCGCTTAGCGGATTGCGCCTCAATCTGCGGATTTTGTCCGTCGTTATTTTTAACTTTGCCAGTTATCTCACCATTGGACTGCCGCTGGCGGTGTTGCCTGGCTATGTCCATGATGTGATGGGCTATAGCGCCTTCTGGGCCGGGTTAGTGATCAGTTTGCAATATTTCGCCACGCTGCTCAGCCGACCGCACGCCGGGCGCTATGCCGATTTATTGGGGCCGAAAAAGGTCGTTATCTTTGGTCTGTGCGGCGCCTTTCTTAGCGGTCTCAGTTACTTGCTGGCGGCAATGGGCAGCAGCCCTGGCATATTAAGCCTGGTGTTGTTGTGCCTCGGGCGTGTGATTTTGGGTATCGGCCAGAGTTTTGCCGGGACCGGCGCGACGCTGTGGGGCGTGGGCGTTGTCGGTTCCATACATATTGGTCGTGTGATCTCGTGGAATGGCATTGCCACCTATGGCGCAATGGCGCTGGGTGCGCCGCTCGGCGTCCTCTGTTACCGCTATGGCGGGTTACAGGGGCTGTCATTAACCATTATGGGCATTGCGTTGCTGGCGATCGTGCTGGCATTACCGCGGGCGAGGGTAAAGGCCAGCAAAGGCAAACCACTGCCGTTTCGCGCAGTGCTGGGGCGCGTCTGGCCGTACGGCATGGCGCTGGCGCTGGGTTCGGCAGGATTTGGCGTGATAGCGACCTTCATCACGCTTTATTATGCAGCCAAAGGCTGGGACGGCGCGGCATTTGCCCTGACGCTGTTCAGCTGTGCGTTTGTTGGTGCCCGTTTGCTGTTCCCTAACGGCATCAACCGTTTTGGCGGCCTGAATGTATCGATGATCTGTTTTGTGGTCGAAACGCTCGGCCTGGTACTGGTGGGGCTGGCGGTCGATCCGTGGATGGCAAAACTCGGTGTGTTCCTTGCCGGTGCTGGTTTCTCGCTGGTGTTCCCGGCGCTGGGCGTCGTGGCCGTGAAAGCGGTACCGCAGAATAACCAGGGTTCCGCGCTGGCAACCTATACGGTGTTTATGGATTTATCGCTGGGTATTACCGGCCCGCTGGCAGGGTTGCTGATGGCATGGGCGGGCGTGTCGTCGATTTATCTGGCGGCGGCAGGGCTGGTAGCAATCGCCTTGTTGTTGGCCTGGCGATTAAAACAAAAGCCGGTGTTGGTGGGATGATTGCCCGCTAGCGCTCTGTTTATCGGGACGACGGTGTCATCCGGCAATAAAAAAGGGAACCCGCAGGTTCCCTCGTTATTCCTCGCAGCGGGATTATTTCACCACGATAGTATTAATGATGTTTTCTGCGGCGGTTTGCGCCTGCTGCTGGTTATCCGCTGGCAGCGTGACCTGCAAGGTCAGCAGTTTATTGTCAACTTTGCCCAGCACCACGGAAGACCAAGCCGTCTGACCTTTGGCCGAGATAATGCTGTCGAGTTGTTGCAGCGTCTGGCCTTTGATCTCAATCGCTTTATTGGTCACAACCTGCAACTGCGGGTCGCGGCCACGCTGTTGATCTTCCAGGCGTTTCGCCAGCGCCGCTAAATCTTCCTGCGTGTTGTCGCCAACGATGACGATCACCGCTTTCTGGCCGGTGGCGTCGGAGTAAACGTGCATATTATTAGACTGGGTGCCCAGCTTGCCGCTCTGATCGGTCATATCCGCCGGCAGCGAGAAGCTGAGCTTGCCGTCAAGCAGCGTTATCGGCTGGCCTGTTGCATTGCTTTCAGCTGAAGCGGCCTGAACCGGCTTCTTGCTGTCGCTGTTATCACAGGCAGCCAGCCCGACGACCAGCAGGCCAATACCGACATATTTAACCAGATTGCGCATTGACTTCTTCCTTTCAATAAACAGCCATAACGGCTCAGCGCCCCATCTTATCACATCTGCCTGGCGGTACTCTTAACTGGCCTGCAACGCGTTAATTTCAGATTTGTCTGCCAGCCTTTTCAGTAACATATTCAACAACACACCGTACATCGGCAGGAAGAAGGCGATGCTGATAAGCACTTTAAAGCTGTAATCCACCATCGCGATTTCCGTCCAGTGCTGCGCCATAAACGCATCCGGGCTGCGCCAGAAAGCAATAAAGAAGAACGCAACGGTGTCGCTGGCGTTACCGAACACGGTGGAAGCCGCAGGCGCAAGCCACCAGCGGCGATTCTGACGCAGGCGGTTAAACACATGCACGTCGAGAATTTGCCCCAGCGCATAGGCCATAAAGCTGGCGCTGGCGATACGGGCGACAAACAGGTTGAAATGCGCCAGCGCGCCAAAACCTTGCCAGCTTCCCATATAAAACAGCGAAGAGATCACATAAGAGGCCAGCAGCGCAGGCACCATTACGGCGAAAATAATGCGTCTTGCCAGCGGCGCGCCGAAAATGCGCACGGTTAAATCTGTCGCGAGAAAAATAAACGGGAAACTGAATGCGCCCCAGGTGGTCTGGAAACCAAAAATGGCGACCGGCAGCTGCACCAGATAGTTACTGGAGATAATCACCAGCAGATGAAAAAGCGAAAGCCAGACCAGCGCTTTCATGCGCTGCGAGGATGAAAATTGCGTCATATTGTGACCTTTTTGGTAAATGGGGTGAGGGAACCCAGTACTTTTTTGTGCTCTGCCACGCAGAGCCGCCGCATGATACTGCAACTATTGCCGGATGCAATGGTTAATTTTAACGCAATCGTTAACCTTGCTTGCGTCACAAAAAAGGCGGCGTAAACTAATGCGGTTTTTTCCCTTGCGAGATGAAGATGACCGATTTCTTTTCCACTGCTGACCATACGCTGGATGCGCAGGGTTTACGCTGCCCGGAACCGGTAATGATGGTGCGCAAAACCGTGCGTAATATGCAGGTTGGCGAAACATTGCTGATTATCGCCGACGATCCGGCAACCACCCGCGATATTCCCGGCTTTTGCCGTTTTATGGAACACGAGCTGGTCGCCGGGCAAACCGAATCACTGCCGTATCGCTACGTGGTGCGTAAAAGCCACTAATCTTTGCTGCGTAACAGGCGCAACGCATTGGCGGTCACCAGCACCGTTGCGCCGGTATCCGCCAGCACTGCCAGCCACAGCCCGGTCATTCCCAGCAGCGTCGTCAGCAGAAAGATAGCTTTCAAACCCAGCGCCATGGCGATGTTCTGGCGAATATTGTTGTGCGTCGCGCGCGCCAGGCGGATCATCTGCCCAATGCCGATCAGGCGGTTATGCGTTAATGCCGCGTCCGCCGTTTCCAGCGCCACATCGGTGCCGCTGCCCATCGCAATCCCGATGGTTGAGGCTTTCATGGCGGGCGCATCGTTGATGCCATCGCCCACCATCGCCAGCGGTGAACGCTGATTCAGCGCCTGTACCGCCTGCACTTTATCTTCCGGCAACAGCCCGGCGCGGAAATCCAGCCCCAGCTCCCCGGCGATCGCCGCCGCCGCGCGCGGGTTATCTCCGGTCAGGATCACGCCCTGAACGCCCAGCGCATGCAGCGCGGCAACCGCTTCTTTAGCGTCATCGCGCAGCGTATCCTGCAGCGCCAGCGTGCCAATCGCTTCGCCATCGCGCTCAACCACAATAACGGTCTGGCCGAGGCTCTCCTGCTGATGAATGTGTGTTAACAGCGAGCCTGGCACTCCTTGCGGCAGTTTATCCGGTGCGCTGATGCGAACATATTGCCCGTCAATCTGTGCTTCGATCCCTTTCCCGGCCAGCGTTCTCTGCGCTTGCGCTGTCGGAATCGGCAACTGGCGGCGCTGCGCTTCCTGTACAACAGCCTGCGCCAGCGGGTGAGTGGAGCCCTGTTCAACGGCGGCGCTGAGCGCCAGCAGTTCCGCTTCGTCGATCCCCGCCAGCGGCGTGACCGCGACAACCTGCGGTTTGCCTATGGTCAGCGTGCCAGTTTTATCAAATGCCACCTGGCGGATGCGACCAAGTTGTTCCAGCGCCGCGCCACCTTTGATTAACGCGCCACGCCGTGCGGCGACTGCCAGCCCGGAGGTAATCGCGGCTGGCGTAGAGATCACCAGCGCGCACGGGCAACCAATCAACAGCAACGCCAGCCCTTTGTAGATCCACGGTAACCACGGCGCAGCGAACAGCAGCGGCGGCACAACCGCGACCAGCAGCGCTACTGCCATAATCGCTGGTGTATAGATGCGGCTAAAGCGATCGATAAAGCGCTCAATTGGCGCGCGGCGCTCTTCGGCCTCTTCAATCAGCTTGAGGATACGGTCGATGGCGTTTTCGCCGGGCTTCGAGACCACTTCCAGCGTCACCAGACGATCGACGCTGGTGGCACCAGCCGGTACCGATTCGCCGCAGGTACGCTCCACCGGCACCGATTCGCCGGTCAGGGCACTTTCATCAAAACTGGCAAATGCCGACACCAGCTTGCCGTCGGCAGGTAAACGTCCACCCGCCGGGACTTCAATGGTGTCGCCCGGCTGTAACTCGCTGGCAGCGACCGTCTGGCGCTCACCGTGACGCAAGCGGATGGCGGTATCCGGTTTTAGCGCCATCAGCGCGCTGACGCCGCGGCGTGCGCGGCTGGCAGCCCAGCCTTCAAGGCGTTCGCCAATCAGAAACAGCAGCAATACCATCGCCGCTTCCGCCGTTGCGCCAATAAACAGGGCGCCAATCGCCGCCACGCTCATCAACGTTTCGATAGCAAACCAGCTACCGCTTTTGATTAAGCGCAGCGCCTGGCGGGCAATCGGCCACAGGCCGACCAGCGTGGTGGCGATAAAGGCGGCCTGGCCAAGGGGATGGTTGAACTGCTCCAGCGCCCAACTGAGCGCCATCATTACCACCAGGACAATCAGCGGCAGGTTTTCCCGCAGCCGCGAAGGTGCGGGCTCGGGCGCGCTGTTCTCGCTGCGTAGCTGGTAGCCAGCCTGCTGAACGGCCTGCTCGACGCGTTCGCGCACATCGTCGCTGGCCACAACGATCAGTTTTTCTGTCGCAAAGGTCACCTGGACCTGGCCAATGCCCTCAACCTGGCGGACGGCATTTTCCACTTTGCGGGCGCAGGCGGCGCAGTCCATACCCGAAACCAGCCAGCTGTAGCGTTCGCCTTCCGCGCTCAGCGCTGGTTGCGCTTTACTTTCGCAGGCGCTATCTGCGCAGCAGGATTGCGGTTTTTCCGGCAACGGGCGCAGTTTTATGGCCGCAAACTGTGGGGCTTTTTTCGTGTCGGCGGGCGAAGTGGGGGTCGGCATGGCATCCTCCGGTGAATGATAATTTTCTCATTAACCGGAGGATACACTCTGGAGTCGACTCCAGAGTCAAGCTTTTTAAATATACAGCGAACGGACGATCAGAAAATGTCCGGCGAAGTAGCAGGCCGAAGCGATGGCGTTATCGGCACGGAAGCGTTTACGGTAGTGGCTCCCCAGCCAGACAATATTGCCGAGTAGCAGCAACGCCGCACCGACAAACGCCGACAGCGCAGGGCTGGTCGGGCGGAAGAACCACAGTTCGCCCGCCAGCCAGACCATCACCAGCGTCATGGCGATAAAGGCACATACGGCCATGCGCAGCTCTTCGAGGCGCGTCCAGATCACTGCTAACAGCAACGCGCCAATAACCAGCAACACCACCGGCAGCGGCCAGAAAAAGGAGAGTGTCATCTGGCTGGCGAAGTAGATGGTGTAAAGCAGATGGGCGAGGAAAAAAGCGCCGATGGCGTAGAGCATTTTTTGCCGCGGCAGCAAGGTTAGCGCATCGCCAACCAGCGAGGCGCAGAGGCCAGCCAGCACCAGATAACTGATGGCGTCGAACATCGGCGCTTGCCAGGCCAGCAACAGCAGGAGCAGTAGGGTGACGGGTTTAAAAACCCAGCGCTGCCAGGTCGGGCCACGATAAGACGCATCGACATACAACCAGCCGGACAAACAGACAGCGATAAATGACCACAGCATAATTAAGTCCCTGTATCTGTTATTGTTGCGTAAATCTCTCCTGTTCAGTGTAGTGGCGGAAAAAGGAGGATGACAATGCTATTTCACCCGCGATAAGCTCAATTCCGCTTTTTCTGACAGGGCGCCGCCATGAGTAAACCACCCCTTTTTTTCATTCTTGTCATTGGCTTGATCGTCGTACTCGCTTCTTTTCGCTATGTTCAACAGCGACGGGAAAAGGCGGATAACGATGCGGCTCCGCTACAGCAAAAAAACGTGGTGGTGAGCAGTAAGCGGGAAAAACCACTCAACGATCGCCGCACGCGTCAGCAGCAGGAGATCCCGGCGGGCAGCGCCATGCGTTATGAAGCGCGTTTCAAGCCGCAAAGCGGCGGGCTGGAGATGGTTTTTCGCGTTGATGCGCAGCAATATCATGCGCTGACGGTCGGTGATAAAGGCGTGCTGAGCTATAAAGGCTCGCGTTTTGTCAGCTTTGAACAAACCCGGTAAGCGTGACGCTTCCGGGCTATAACATTACTTCTTCGCTTTTAGTTTTTTCTGCCAAATCAACAGCTCAAACACGCCGAACAGGAAAATGCGGATCTGTTCAGCTTTGCTCATTTGCGGGCCCTCTTTCGGCAGCGCAGTTTTCAGCATTGTCGCCTGTAAGGCATGCATGAAAACGGTAAAGACCAGCGCGACGTTGACGAAAATGTTCAACGGGCGCGGAAACGGCTGGATCAGATTCCAGAGCAGAAAGGCCCAGACGCAAAGCATCAGCAGGCGTCCCAGATTAATCAGCAGCGGCATGCTTCTCTCCTTGTGGTACTTCGCGGTGATATAAACGATACGCGACCTGGCCCGCGACTTTCTCCCGGTGCAGAAGCCAGTGCGCTGGCACTGGCGGTAAGCCATTTTCGACTTCACTTTCGATATAAATTAATGCGTCATCGGCGAGCCAACCGTTGTTTTCCAGCAGGCGGACTGTCTCTTCCAGCATCCCCTTACGAAATGGCGGGTCGATAAAGGCAATGGTGTGCGGCGTGCCCTGGCCTGCTAAATAGGTGAGCGTATTGGTATTCACCACTTTGGCATTAACAGCTTTCAGCGTCGCCAGATTTTGCTGCAATTGCTGCGCGACGCTACGCTCCATTTCCAGCAGGGTCGCACTGGCGGCGTAGCGCGAGAGCGCTTCCAGCCCTAATGCGCCACTTCCGGCAAAGCAATCAAGGCAGTGTGCATCAACCATGGATGGCGCCAGCCAGTTGAATAAGGTTTCCCGCACGCGATCGGTGGTCGGACGCAGGCCGGGGCTATCCGGAACCGGTAATTTGCGGCCCCGCCACTGCCCGCCAATAATGCGTATCTGGCCGCTGGCGGCACGGTTAGGTTTCTTCATGGTTTTCGCTTTGCTCATCATTTCGGCCTGCTATTCTAGCGGTCTGACGAAGGACGTTAAACCCTAATCCTCAGGCCGTGATGCGAGTTGAGGAAAGTGTTAGACTATCCGACTAATTAACAAATGTTTTCAGTCCCTGTCATGTAAGACGGGCTGCGCCATGAATCAATAGCGGGAGTGTAGTCGCCAATGGCAAATGAGAAGAAACGTGGCTTTTTTTCCTGGCTCGGCTTTGGGCAGAAAGAACAGGCCGAAGAGGCGCAAACCGAACCACAGCAGGTAACTGAGCAGCCGGTTGAAGAGACACCGGCGACCGAACCTGCCGCCGACAGCGAAAAATTTGCCGAAGAGATCGTTGAGGTCAGCGAACAGCTGGCGCACGAAGAGGCGCAGCCGGAGCCCGTCGTCGAAGAGCCGGCGCTTCAGGTTGAGCATGAAGAACTGCCGCTGCCGGAAGAGGTCGCAGAGCAGGAGATCGGCGCGGAAGAGTGGCAGGCGGAAGCCGAACCGCTGGTTGAAAAAGCCGCAGAGGAAGATGCGCCGCTAAGCGATGAAGAGCTGGACGCGCAGGCGCTGGCCGCTGAAGCCGCAGAAGAAGCGGTGATGGTTGTGCCGCCAGAGGACGCAGCGCAGGAGCAGGAGAAACCGACAAAAGAGGGTTTCTTCGCCCGTCTGAAACGCAGTTTGCTGAAAACAAAAGAAAATCTGGGTTCCGGATTTATCAGTCTGTTTCGCGGTAAAAAAATCGATGATGATCTGTTTGAAGAGCTGGAAGAGCAACTGCTGATTGCGGATGTTGGCGTTGAGACCACGCGCAGAATCATCACCAACCTGACGGAAGGCGCAAGCCGTAAGCAACTTCGCGATGCAGAAGCACTTTATGGTTTGCTGAAAGAGGAAATGAGCGACATCCTCGCGAAGGTTGATGAGCCGCTGAATATTGAAGGTAAAACGCCGTTTGTTATTTTGATGGTTGGCGTTAACGGCGTGGGTAAAACCACCACCATCGGTAAGCTGGCGCGTCAGTTTGAGCAGCAGGGCAAATCGGTGATGCTGGCTGCGGGCGACACCTTCCGTGCGGCTGCGGTAGAGCAGTTGCAGGTTTGGGGCCAGCGCAACAATATTCCGGTGATTGCCCAGCATACCGGCGCGGATTCCGCTTCGGTCATTTTTGACGCCATTCAGGCGGCGAAAGCGCGCAATATTGATGTGCTGATTGCCGATACCGCCGGGCGTTTGCAGAACAAAGCGCATTTGATGGAAGAGTTGAAGAAAATTGTCCGCGTCATGAAAAAGCTGGACGAAGAGGCTCCCCATGAAGTGATGCTGACGATTGATGCCAGCACCGGGCAAAATGCGATAAGCCAGGCCAAACTGTTCCACGAAGCTGTGGGTCTTACCGGCATCACGCTGACCAAACTCGACGGCACCGCTAAAGGCGGCGTGATTTTCTCGGTGGCGGATCAGTTCGGCATTCCGATCCGCTACATTGGTGTCGGCGAACGTATCGAAGATCTGCGTCCGTTTAACGCGGGCGATTTTATTGAGGCGCTTTTTGCCCGAGAGGATTAACAATGATTCGCTTTGAACATGTCAGCAAAGCCTATCTCGGTGGGAGACAAGCGTTGCAGGGGGTGACATTCCACCTGCAACCAGGCGAGATGGCCTTTCTGACCGGGCACTCCGGCGCGGGGAAAAGTACCCTGCTGAAGCTTATCTGCGGGATTGAGCGGCCAAGCACCGGGAAAATCCTGTTCAGCGGCCACGACATTAGCCGTCTGAAGAACCGTGAAGTGCCGTTTTTACGTCGCCAGATCGGCATGATCTTTCAGGATCACCATCTGCTGATGGATCGCACGGTGTATGACAATGTGGCGATTCCGTTGATCATCGCAGGCGCGAGCGGTGATGACATTCGTCGTCGTGTGTCGGCGGCGCTGGATAAAGTCGGGCTGCTTGATAAAGCGAAAAGCTTCCCGATTCAGCTTTCCGGCGGTGAACAGCAGCGCGTCGGCATTGCCCGCGCGGTAGTGAATAAACCGGCAGTGCTGCTGGCAGATGAACCGACCGGTAACCTGGATGACGCATTGTCGGAAGGGATTTTACGTCTGTTCGAAGAGTTTAACCGCGTTGGGGTTACGGTACTGATGGCGACTCACGATCTGGGGCTGATTTCCCGGCGTTCGTACCGCATGCTGACCCTGAGCGATGGCCATTTGCATGGAGGCCTGGCGGGTGAATAAGCGCGACGCATTAAATCATATCCGGCAGTTTGGCAGCCGGCTTGACCGTTTCCGTAAATCCGTCGCCGGCTCCGGTGACGGTAATCGCAATGCTCCACGTCGTAGTAAAGCGGCAAACAAACCGCCATCACGTAAAACCAATGTGTTTAACGAGCAGGTTCGCTACGCCTGGCACGGCGCGTTGCAGGATCTGAAAAGCAAACCGCTGGCGACGTTCCTGACGGTGATGGTGATTGCCATCTCGCTGACGCTGCCGAGCGTTTGCTATATGGTCTACAAAAACGTCAACCAGGCGGCGTCGCAGTACTATCCGTCGCCGCAGATCACCGTCTATTTCGACAAAACGCTGGATGATAACGCCGCACAGCAGGTGGTGGCCCAGCTCCAGTCCGAACAGGGCGTGGAGAAGGTGAACTACCTTTCTCGCGAAGATGCGCTTGGCGAGTTCCGCAACTGGTCCGGGTTTGGCGGTGCGCTGGATATGCTGGAAGAGAACCCGCTGCCCGCCGTGGCGGTAGTGGTTCCTAAACTGGATTTTCAGAGCACGGATTCGCTGAATACGCTGCGCGATCGCATCTCTCATATCCAAGGCATTGATGAAGTGCGTATGGACGATAGCTGGTTTGCGCGCCTGGCGTCGCTGACCGGGCTGGTCGGGCGCGTGTCGGCGATGATCGGCGTACTGATGGTAGCGGCCGTCTTCCTGGTTATCGGCAACAGTGTGCGGCTGAGTATTTTTGCCCGCCGCGACTCCATCAACGTGCAGAAATTGATCGGCGCAACGGACGGTTTTATCCTGCGCCCGTTCCTGTATGGCGGCGCGCTGCTCGGCTTCTCCGGCGCGTTTTTGTCGCTAATCCTGTCGGAGATTCTGGTGATGCGGCTCTCCTCGGCGGTTACCGAAGTGGCGAAAGTGTTCGGCACGCAGTTCGAGCTAAGCGGCTTGTCTTTTGACGAGTGCTTATTGCTGCTGCTGGTCTGTTCGATGATCGGTTGGATAGCCGCCTGGCTGGCGACGGTGCAACATTTACGTCACTTTACTCCCGATTAAAAAAACTCTGGTATACTCTTTCCCTGCAATGAAGTATTCCCGTAGCAGGGAAAGCGTATCGCCCCTTTCTGATGTTTTCCTTGCACCGGCTTTTTCATCCAGATGTCACAATTTGTGCGTAATTTATTCACAAGGCGACATGGAACTTGTGGATAAAATCACTGTCTGATAAAAATGTGAATGCTAATCTCGTTGCTCATAAGTACTGGCATGTTTGTTGCCTGATGGGGACAGACCGCCGCCAGTGGAAAGTAAATTGAGAGGATTTGAATGACCAAAGAAATGCAAACTTTAGCTTTAGCCCCTGTTGGTAACCTGGAATCTTACGTCCGGGCCGCTAACGCATGGCCGATGTTGACGGCTGATGAAGAACGGGCGCTGGCTGAAAAGCTGCATTACCAGGGCGATCTGGAAGCAGCGAAAAAGCTGATTCTGTCTCACCTGCGCTTTGTTGTTCATATTGCTCGTAATTACTCGGGCTATGGTCTGCCGCAGGCGGATCTTATCCAGGAAGGTAATATCGGCCTGATGAAAGCTGTGCGTCGCTTCAACCCGGAAGTGGGTGTGCGACTGGTTTCCTTCGCCGTGCACTGGATCAAAGCTGAGATCCACGAGTATGTGCTGCGCAACTGGCGTATCGTGAAAGTGGCAACCACCAAAGCACAGCGCAAGCTGTTCTTTAATCTGCGTAAAGCGAAACAGCGTCTGGGCTGGTTTAACCAGGACGAAGTCGAAATGGTGGCCCGTGAACTGGGCGTGACCAGCAAAGACGTGCGTGAAATGGAATCGCGTATGGCTGCGCAGGACATGACGTTTGATATGTCCCCGGACGATGATGCTCAGGACAGCCAGCCGATGGCTCCGGTGCTCTATTTGCAGGATAAATCGTCAAACTTTGCTGATGGCATTGAAGACGACAACTGGGAAGAGCAGGCCGCTAACAAGCTGACCGATGCAATGAAAGGGCTGGACGAACGCAGCCAGCAGATCATCCGCGCTCGCTGGCTGGACGAAGAGAACAAGTCTACGCTGCAGGAGCTGGCTGACCGTTACGGCGTTTCCGCCGAACGCGTACGACAGCTGGAAAAGAACGCGATGAAAAAACTGCGCGCCGCTATCGAAGCGTAAGCGTATGCAGTGAACAAGCCGGGTCGGCGCAAGCCTCGCCCGGCTTTTTGTTTCTTAACGCGCTGTGTTTTTGCTTCCCGGCGCTTCGCGTATCAGTGCTGCAAGCCCGGCAAACACCGGCTCCATCTCTTCTTCCTCCATCGCCGCGAATCCCATCAACAGGCCGCGCGCTGGCGTGTCGTTGCTGTAATAACGCGAAAGTGGCCGCACCAGAATGCCACGCGCGTTAGCCGTTTGCGCCAGCGCCACATCATCGCAGGACGCGGGTAACGACAGCACCAGATGCAGCCCGGCATTATCGTTAAACTCGCTAAGCGCCTCTTTGCCAAGATAATCGGTGATAAGTTGCGCCAGCCGCGCGCGGCGCCGGGCGTACAGCAATCGCATCCGGCGAATATGCGCCGTGTAATGCCCCTCGCGAATAAACTGCGCCAGCGCTTCCTGATCCAGCAAACGCCCGCCGCGATAGAGTTCGGCGTGCGCGGTTTTAAGCGCCTGCATCAACGGGCGCGGCAACACCAGATAACCGAGTCGCAATCCTGGGTAGAGCGTTTTACTGAACGTACCGGTGTAAATCACCGGCGCATCGTCCACCAACCCCTGCAAGGCGGGAATGGGCTGGCCCGAGAAGCGGAATTCACTGTCGTAATCATCTTCAATAATCCAGCTCCCGGTTTGTCGCGCCAGCGCTAATAGCCGCTGGCGGCGCTCCAGACTCATTACACAGCCCAGCGGATACTGGTGTGAGGGCGTGACGAAAATCAGTTTCGGCGGCGCATCGCCCGGTTCCGGCGGGTTCATCCCGGATCTGTCAACTTCTATGGCCTGCAAGTTAACGCCATTTACCGCCAGTACATTACGAATTCCCCAGTAGGCGGGCTCCTCAATCCACGCCAGATCGCCAGGATTACACAGCATGCGCGATACCAGATCGATGGCCTGATGAATACCTTCCGTAATCAGGATCTGCTCCGCGCTACAGCGAACCGAGCGCGTGACCCGCAAATACTCCACCAGCGCCTGCTGCAGCGCGCTGCTGCCGCCAGCGTTGCTATAAGAAAGCTGTATTGCCTGCGGTTTTCGACTTACGCGAGACTGTATTTTTCGCAACAGCGCATGCGGGAATGCGTTGATATCCGGGACGCCAGGCAGAAACGCGCCCCACTGGCGTGCGCTGGCATTGCTGTGGCTCAACAGATGCTGACCGCGGGCAGAAAGCTGTGAAGGCAGGCTGGCGCTGAGTTTTTCACTCGCTGTCAGGGGCGCGGAAAGCAGGCTGTCCGGGACGGTGCCAGCCACAAAGGTGCCGCTGCCGGTACGGGAAACGACATAGCCTTCGGCCAGTAGCTGCTCATACACCGTCAGCACCGTATTGCGCGACAGATTCAGTTGCGCGGCTAAATCGCGGCTTGGCGGCAGGCGGCTTTGTGTCGGCAGGCTACCGTCGAGTATCGACAGGCGAATCGCGTTATATAATTTCTTATGCAGCTTGCCTTCGTGCTGCTCGTCCAGACGCAGCTGCAGCAAGTCAGAGACGAGTGAGCGCAATTGGATCCCTCAATTATTCAAAACTGGTACTCGATTATAGAACCACTTATGTCATGTTTTCACAATAGACGCAGCAACAACGAACACAGACGAGGGTAATCAGGTGAAGAATAACGAACTACATCAGCGCCGTTTACAGGCGACGCCGCGCGGTATTGGAGTGATGTGCGGGTTTTATGCGGAAAAAGCAGAAAATGCCACATTGTGGGATGTCGAAGGCAACGAGGTCATCGACTTTGCCGCCGGGATCGCGGTGCTCAACACCGGGCATCGTCACCCGAAAGTCATGGCGGCGGTGGAAAAGCAGTTGCAGGCATTTACGCACACCGCTTACCAAATCGTTCCTTACGAAAGCTATGTTTCGCTGGCGGAACGTATTAATGAACGCGTGCCCGTTGATGGCCCGGCGAAAACGGCGTTTTTCTCAACCGGCGCGGAAGCGGTAGAGAACGCGGTGAAAATTGCCCGCGCTTACACCAAACGTCCTGGCGTGATCACCTTCGGCGGCGGTTTTCATGGTCGTACGTTTATGACCATGGCGCTGACCGGGAAAGTCGCACCGTACAAAATCGGGTTTGGCCCGTTCCCCGGCTCGATTTACCACGCGCAGTATCCGAATGCACTGCACGGCGTCAGCACCGAAAATGCGCTGAAAAGTCTCGAACGCATCTTTAAAGCGGATATCGCGCCGGATCAGGTTGCGGCCATCCTGCTGGAGCCGGTCCAGGGCGAAGGCGGCTTTAACGTCGCGCCAGCGGATTTTATGAACGCACTGCGCAAACTGTGCGACAACCACGGCATTCTGCTGATTGTTGATGAAGTGCAGAGCGGCTTTGCCCGCACCGGCAAATTGTTCGCGACCGAGTATTACGCTGTTAAACCGGATCTGATCACCATGGCGAAAAGCCTGGCGGGCGGGTTGCCGCTGTCGGCGGTGGCCGGTCGCGCAGAGGTGATGGATGCGCCTGCGCCTGGCGGGCTGGGCGGCACTTACGCTGGTAACCCGCTGGCGGTGGCTGCGGCACACGCGGTGCTGGATGTGATCGACGAAGAAAACCTCTGTGAACGCGCTAACCATCTGGGCAAACATCTGGTAGAAGTGCTGACGCAGGCAAAAGCGCAGTGCCCGTACATTGCGGATATCCGCGCGCAGGGCTCGATGGTGGCAGTGGAATTTAACGATCCCAGTACTGGCGCGCCATCGCCTGAATTTACCAAACAGGTACAGGACAACGCGCTGGCGGCAGGCGTGCTGCTGCTGAGCTGCGGCGTCTACGGCAACGTTATCCGTTTCCTCTATCCGCTCACCATTCCGGAAGTTCAGTTCCGCAAAGCGCTGGATATTATCCACCAGTCGCTGACCCGCTAATTATTCAGCCGCCTTATGGGCGGCTTTTTTACAGCGTGTCATCACTCTGTCGCATAACCTTCAAAATTGTTATTCCATATTCCGAAAAATGGGGTATGTTTTAGCAGAGTATGCTGCTGAGGCACCGGCAGAATGGCTAATAACTACTATCATATTCTTTGCTTATGATGGTAAACAAAATAATGTGCCACACAACAACATCACAACAAATGCAATAACCATAACAATGGGGAAACTCAGGATGAAAATGAAGGGCAAAGCGTTACTGGCAGGATGTATTGCGTTAGCAATGAGCAATGTGGCATTCGCCAAAGATATTAAAGTTGCCGTTGTCGGTGCGATGTCCGGTCCGGTTGCGCAGTATGGCGACCAGGAATTTACCGGCGCTGAGCAGGCTATCGCAGACATCAACGCGAAGGGCGGCATCAAAGGCGACAAACTGGTAGCGGTAAAATATGACGATGCGTGTGACCCGAAACAAGCGGTTGCAGTTGCCAACAAAGTGGTCAACGACGGCATCAAATATGTTATCGGTCACCTGTGCTCCTCTTCTACTCAGCCTGCGTCTGATATCTATGAAGACGAAGGTATTCTGATGATCACGCCTGCGGCGACAGCGCCTGAGCTGACCGCGCGCGGTTACAAACTGACGCTGCGCACGACTGGCCTGGATTCCGATCAGGGCCCGACCGCCGCGAAATACATTCTGGATAAAGTGAAACCGCAGCGCATCGCGGTCATCCACGACAAACAGCAGTACGGTGAAGGTCTGGCGCGTGCGGTGCAGGACGGCCTGAAAAAAGGCGGCGCCAACGTGGTGTTCTTTGACGGTATCACCGCCGGTGAGAAAGATTTCTCCACGCTGGTGGCGCGTCTGAAGAAAGAGAACATCGATTTCGTTTACTACGGCGGCTATCACCCGGAAATGGGTCAGATCCTGCGTCAGTCACGCGCGGCTGGCCTGAAAACCCAGTTTATGGGGCCGGAAGGCGTAGCGAACGTCTCCCTGTCTAACATCGCGGGCGATTCAGCGGAAGGCATGCTGGTGACGAAGCCGAAGAACTACGATCAGATTCCGGCGAACAAACCGATTGTTGATGCTATCAAAGCGAAGAAACAGGATCCGAGCGGCGCATTCGTGTGGACCACCTACGCAGCCGTGCAGTCTCTGGCAGCAGGTCTGAACCAGACTGCGGAACCAGATGCGATTGCCACTTACCTGAAAGGGCACACTGTTGATACCGTGATGGGGCCGCTGTCATGGGATCAGAAGGGCGATCTGAAGGGCTTTGAGTTTGGTGTGTTTACCTGGCACGCGAACGGTACGGCGACTGACGCTAAGTAAGTGATGTTATGCCGGGTGGCGGCTTCGCCTTACCCGGCCTACTTACTTGGTCAATGGTTTTGCAGGCCGGGGTAATCCCCCGGCTTTTTTTGAATGTAGGCCTGATAAGCGTAGCGCCATCAGGCAAGTCTACAGCGGTAGGTTATCGTTTTTCCCAGCCATTTTCCTGCGCGGTAAAGCCCAGCGTCTGAGCGAACGCTGCCATCACACTGCGATCTTCGACACCAATATCGGCAATCCACCAACTGGTGATGCTGGGGTTATCACGAATCACTTCTTCTACGAGGTACTGCCCGACGCCGCGACGGCGGGTGACATCGCGCACGCGCAGTGAATCCAGCGCGCCTTCGGTGCCGCGCAGGGTTACGCGCACGGCAGCCAGCAGGCGATCGTTAAAGCGGGCCGCATAAATGCGGTGATCGTCATCCACTTCAAGGGAAGCGGAGGAGTATTCCGGCCAGACTTTCTCTAAATCAATATGATCCTGCTCGGTAAACGTTACCAGTCGGATGATAGTCAATTTCATGTACAGCTTGTCCAAAACGCAAAAGATAGTGTGAGTGTAATCAATTTCATCGGCCGGGGAGGGGGAGTTTTTTATTTTTCATTCGGCAGGTGAATAATTTTGCCGCAGACGCTCAGCCAGTGTGAAACATTAGGGATTGAAAAACAGGCAGCATTTTAACCTGATTGGTAGTGATTTATTCCGCTTTATGTACCATTATTTTATGCTGGTAATGGGACTTTTTTTGTTTATCTCCGATTAAATACAGAATATTATCTGTGCTTAATCGCCTGAAAAATAGAGGATTTAGTCTGGTTTTTGCCAAAAAACTGCGCTAAACCATTAAAGGCGCTGGTAAAAATAGCGTTGTGCATTAAAAGTACAGAATGCTTTTTAACCATAAAAAAACAAAATTATTACACGACATCACGAATGGGGATTTACAACAATGAAAAGGAACGCGAAGACATTAATCGCGGGAATGGTTGCACTTGCGATGTCTCACGCGGCCGTGGCGAAGGATATTAAAGTGGCGGTTGTCGGGGCGATGTCCGGTCCTGTTGCTCAGTGGGGCGACATGGAATTTAACGGCGCGCGTCAGGCTATCCACGATATCAACGCCAAAGGCGGAATCAAGGGCGACAAACTGGTTGCTGTTGAGTATGACGACGCCTGTGACCCGAAACAAGCCGTTGCCGTCGCGAACAAAATCGTGAACGACGGTGTGAAATATGTGATTGGCCATCTCTGCTCCTCCTCCACGCAGCCTGCATCCGATATCTACGAAGACGAAGGTATTCTGATGATCACGCCAGGCGCGACGAATCCGGAACTGACTCAGCGCGGCTACCAGCACATCATGCGTACCGCCGGGCTGGACTCTTCGCAGGGGCCGACCGCCGCGAAATACATTCTGAATTCCGTTAAACCGCAGCGTATCGCCATCCTTCACGATAAGCAGCAGTACGGTGAAGGCCTTGCGCGTTCCGTGCAGGAAGGGCTGAAAGCCGGTGGCGCAAACATTGTCTTCTTCGATGGCATCACCGCCGGAGAAAAAGATTTCTCCGCGCTTATCGCCCGTCTGCAAAAAGAAAATATCGATTTTGTCTACTACGGTGGTTATTACCCGGAGATGGGACAAATGCTGCGCCAGGCGCGCGCCAGCGGGCTGAAAACCCAGTTTATGGGGCCGGAAGGCGTCGGTAACGCGTCTTTGTCTAACATCGCTGGCAATGCGGCGGAAGGCATGCTGGTGACCATGCCGAAGCGCTATGACCAGGATCCGGCGAACCAGAGCATCGTTGATGCCCTGAAAGCGCAGAAGAAAGATGCGAGCGGGCCGTATGTGTGGATCACCTACGCCGCCGTGCAATCGCTGGCGACCGCGCTGGAGCGTACCGGCAGCGACGATCCGCTGACGCTTATCAAAGATTTAAAAGCCAACGGGGCTAAAACCGTGATTGGGCCGCTGAACTGGGATGAAAAAGGCGATCTGAAAGGATTTGAGTTTGGCGTCTTCCAATGGCACGCCGATGGTTCGTCCTCTGTGGCGAAATAACTGTCATCCCGCTTCCCGGGCGCAATGCCCGGGAAGTTTTAAGAAGGTTAAGTTATGTCCGAGCAGTTTCTCTATTTTGTGCAGCAGATGTTTAACGGCGTCACGCTGGGAAGCACCTATGCATTGATCGCCATTGGTTACACCATGGTTTACGGCATCATCGGCATGATCAACTTCGCGCACGGCGAGGTTTACATGATCGGTAGCTATGTCTCCTTTATGATCATCGCCGCGCTGATGATGATGGGCATCGACAGCAGCTGGCTGCTGGTCGCCGCCGGTTTTGTTGGCGCCATCGTGATCGCCAGCGCCTACGGCTGGAGCATCGAACGGGTGGCTTATCGCCCGGTGCGTAACTCCAAGCGCCTGATTGCGCTGATCTCCGCCATCGGCATGTCCATTTTCCTGCAAAACTACGTCAGCCTGACCGAAGGTTCGCGCGATGTGGCGCTGCCGAGCCTGTTCAACGGCCAGTGGATTGTCGGCAGCAGTGAAAACTTCTCTGCTTCCATCACCACCATGCAGTTGGTCATCTGGATTGTGACTTTCGTGGCGATGCTGGCGCTGACGCTGTTTATCCGCTACTCCCGTATGGGCCGCGCCTGCCGCGCCTGTGCAGAAGACCTGAAAATGGCCAGTTTGTTGGGGATTAACACTGACCGCGTTATCGCGCTGACCTTCGTGATCGGTGCGGCAATGGCGGCGGTGGCTGGCGTGTTGCTGGGCCAGTTCTACGGCGTGATTAACCCCTACATCGGCTTTATGGCCGGGATGAAGGCGTTCACCGCAGCGGTGCTGGGCGGTATCGGCAGCATTCCTGGCGCGATGATCGGCGGGCTGATCCTCGGCGTTACCGAATCGCTCTGCTCTGCGTATCTCAGTACGGAATATAAAGATGTGGTCTCGTTCGCGCTGTTGATCGTGGTGCTGCTGGTGATGCCTACCGGTATCCTCGGTCGCCCGGAGGTGGAAAAAGTATGAAACCGATGCATTTTGCGATGGCGCTGCTTTCCGCCGCGATGTTCTTCGTGCTGGCTGGCGTCTTTATGGGTGTCCAGCTTGAGCTGGATGGCACCAAACTGGTGGTGAACACGGCGGCGGATATCCGCTGGCAGTGGATCATTATCGGCACTGCGGTGGTCTTTTTCTTCCAGTTGCTGCGTCCGCTGATACAGAAAGGCCTGCGCGGCGTTTCCGGTCCGAAATTCGTGCTGCCGGCGATTGATGGCTCGACGGTAAAACAGAAGCTGTTCCTGCTGGCGCTGCTGGTTATCGCCGTGGCGTGGCCGTTTGTGGTGTCGCGCGGCACGGTGGATATCGCCACCATGACGATGATTTATATCATCCTCGGCCTTGGCCTGAACGTCGTGGTGGGGCTTTCCGGCCTGCTGGTGCTGGGCTACGGCGGTTTTTACGCCATCGGCGCCTATACCTTCGCGCTGTTGAACCACTATTACGGGCTGGGTTTTTGGACTTGCCTGCCGCTGGCGGGGCTGGTTTCCGCGGCTGCCGGGTTCCTGCTGGGCTTCCCGGTGTTGCGTCTGCGCGGCGACTATCTGGCGATTGTGACGCTCGGCTTCGGTGAAATCGTGCGTATCCTGCTGCTGAATAACACCGAAATTACCGGCGGCCCGAACGGCATCAGCCAGATCCCGAAACCGACGCTGTTCGGCCTGGAGTTCAGCCGTACCGCGCGTGAAGGCGGCTGGGATACCTTCAGCAACTTCTTCCATGTGCCTTATGATCCGAATGACCGCGTGGTTTTCCTCTATCTGGTCGCGCTGTTGCTGGTTGTGGTCACGCTGTTTGTCATTAATCGCCTGCTGCGTATGCCGCTTGGCCGCGCGTGGGAAGCGCTGCGTGAAGATGAAATCGCCTGCCGTTCGCTGGGCCTGAATCCAACGCGCATCAAGCTGACCGCCTTTACCATCAGCGCCGCGTTTGCCGGTTTTGCCGGAACGCTGTTCGCTGCCCGCCAGGGTTTTGTCAGCCCGGAATCCTTCACCTTTGCCGAATCTGCCTTTGTGCTGGCGATCGTGGTACTGGGCGGTATGGGTTCGCAGTTTGCGGTTATTCTCGCGGCCATCCTGCTGGTGGTTTCCCGCGAGCTGATGCGTGATTTCAATGAATACAGCATGTTGATGCTGGGTGGTTTGATGGTACTGATGATGATTTGGCGTCCGCAAGGCTTGCTGCCGATGACCCGTCCGCAGTTGAAATTGAAAAACGGGCAAGCGAAAGGAGAGCAGGCATGAGTCAGCCATTGTTATCCGTAAACGGTCTGATGATGCGCTTCGGCGGTCTGCTGGCGGTGAACAACGTCGCGCTGGATCTGCATCCACAAGAGATCGTTTCGCTGATTGGCCCGAACGGTGCGGGGAAAACCACCGTATTTAACTGCCTCACCGGTTTCTATAAACCGACCGGCGGCACCATTATGCTGCGTGATAAGCACCTCGAAGGATTGCCGGGTCAGCAAATTGCGCGGATGGGCGTGGTGCGTACTTTCCAGCACGTGCGCCTGTTCCGTGAAATGACGGTGATTGAGAACCTGCTGGTCAGCCAGCATCAGCAACTGAAAACCGGCGTCTTCTCCGGCCTGCTGAAAACCCCGGCGTTCCGCCGCGCACAAAGTGAAGCGCTGGATCGCGCCGCAGTGTGGCTGGAGCGTATCGGTTTGTTAGCCCACGCTAACCGCCAGGCCAGTAACCTGGCTTACGGCGACCAGCGTCGTCTGGAGATCGTCCGCTGCATGGTAACGCAGCCGGAGATCCTGATGCTCGACGAACCGGCGGCCGGTCTGAACCCGAAAGAGACCAAAGAGCTGGACGAACTGATCGTCGAGCTGCGCAACAACCACAACACCACCATTCTGCTGATTGAGCACGATATGAAACTGGTGATGGGGATTTCCGACAGGATTTATGTGGTGAACCAGGGTACGCCGCTGGCGAACGGGACGCCGGAAGAGATCCGTAACAATCCGGACGTGATCCGCGCATACCTGGGTGAGGCATAAGATGGAAAAAGTGATGTTATCTTTTGACAAAGTTAGCGCCCACTACGGCAAGATTCAGGCGCTGCACGATGTCAGTCTGCATATTAATCAGGGTGAAATCGTGACCCTGATCGGCGCTAACGGCGCGGGCAAAACCACCCTGCTGGGCACACTGTGCGGCGATCCGCGCGCGAGCAGCGGGCACATTGTGTTTGACGGCAAAGAGATCACCGACTGGCAGACCGCAAAAATCATGCGTGAAGCGGTGGCGATTGTACCGGAAGGGCGCCGCGTCTTTTCACGAATGACCGTGGAAGAGAACCTGGCGATGGGCGGTTTCTTCGCCGAACGTGAACAGTTCCAGAGCCGCATTGAGCGGGTTTATGCGCTGTTCCCGCGTCTGCATGAACGGCGTATTCAGCGTGCGGGCACCATGTCCGGCGGCGAACAGCAGATGCTGGCGATTGGCCGCGCGCTGATGAGCCAGCCGCGTTTGCTGCTGCTGGATGAACCGTCGCTGGGCCTGGCGCCCATCATCATTCAGCAAATCTTCGACACCATCGAGCAACTGCGTAAAGAAGGGATGACCATCTTCCTGGTGGAGCAGAACGCCAACCAGGCGCTGAAGCTCGCCGATCGCGGTTACGTGTTGGAGAATGGCCATGTGGTGCTGGAAGATACCGGCGACGCGCTGCTGGCGAACGAAGCGGTGCGCAGCGCTTATCTGGGCGGTTAACATGTTCAGGTAGTCATACCGATGCCGATACGTGAGTATCGGCATTTTTTTTATCCCTGTGTCCGGTATTTTCCTTTGCAAGGCGCTTCTTAATAATTAATGCATGATTACGCTGCGTTAATATTAACGTAATATGAATAAACGACAAATCTCTGCCCTCAGCACAAAGAAAAATCGGAAAGTCATAAATTATAGATTCAACCATCTGATGAGGAGGTGTTGAACGCTTTTATTCTGGCGGGTATCTGGATATAGTTTAAAAAAATACACTTTAATTTATGCGCCGTCATTATAGTAAAAAAAGGATTTATTGCGAGGCAGCAGAACATCTTCAGTGTGAATTTTCCGATATCAGATTACCGATATCTATTCTTGTTCTGGATTATATTCGTCGTGAGTTAAATTTTATCGGCTGGCCGTTATGACGGCATGATCAGTATTTGCATCGCTAATCTGTTTTTATAAAAAATTAGCGAATGCCTCTGATAGTCGTTCAATCAAAAGGGGATTTTGAGGCATGAGGCCAGCAGCAATAGTATCTTTTTTACTGTTATTTTTTCTTGGCGGATGTGATTCCGGTAACCCAACGATTAATGGCTATATTGAGGCTGACTACGTGCATTACGCCTCATCCACGTCGGGTATATTACAGACGGTAACCGTCACAAAAGGCCAGCAGGTAGAAGCGGGCGCGCTGCTGTTTTCACTGGATAATGCCAAAGAGCGGCAGGACTACCAGCAGGCGCAATCGCAGCTCGCGAGCGAGAATGCGCTGCTTAAAGACATGCAAAGCGGCCTGCGTGATGCAGAAATTGATGTCTTACATTCACAGCTGAATCAGGCCGCGGCGGCGCTCTCGCTTGCGCAGTCGAAAGCGAGACGCGAACAATTACAGTATCAGCGTAATGCCATTGCTGAATTTGAGTATGAAAAAGCCGTCAGCGATTTACAGCAAAAAAAATCCGCCGTGGATGAAATAAAAAAACGGATTGCGGCGAATGCGCTTCCGGCAAGGCAGGATCGCTACGATGCCCAGGCGGCAAGGGTGGCCATGGCGCAGGCCAGCCTGGAAAAAAATAGATGGATATTGAGTAATACGCAGCGCAGTGCGTTGACTCGCGGTCGTGTTGCCGACATTTATTATCGTCCCGGCGAATGGGTTCCGGCAGGCAGCCCGGTCATTGCGCTTTTACCGCCGGGAAATATAAAGGTGCGGTTTTTTATTTCCATTGCCCAACTTGCACATATTAAGTATGGGCAGCGTATAGAAATTATTAATGCCAATGTTCCGGCCTTTGCAGCCAGAGTAATCTATATATCATCGGCGGCAGAATATACACCACCCATTATTTACAGCAATGAACGTCGGGAAAAAATGACCTTTCTGGTTGATGCTCAACCTGAAGATTCACAATTTGCCGCCGAGAAATTACCGCCAGGGTTGCCTGTTGAGGTGAAATTATGAGCGCGG
The DNA here is from genome assembly GCF_013085925.1 of Kosakonia sp. MUSA4. Classification (NCBI taxonomy): domain Bacteria; kingdom Pseudomonadati; phylum Pseudomonadota; class Gammaproteobacteria; order Enterobacterales; family Enterobacteriaceae; genus Kosakonia; species Kosakonia sp. MUSA4. Next base: position 5,093,282 of record NZ_CP025697.1, on the reverse strand, counting down.
CCATCGAGGTTCATCAGCTTAATAAATCCTTCTCCGGGCAGCATGTCGTAAAAAACCTTTCGCTCGCGATAAACGAGGGCCAGATATATGGCTTCCTGGGACCCAATGGCAGCGGAAAAACCACCACGCTGCGCATGCTCTGCGGCCTGATTACGCCAGATTCCGGCAGCGGCCGCTGCTTCGGTTTCGATCTTTTTACGCAACAGGCGGAGATAAAACGCCTGACGGGTTATATGGCGCAACGCTTCTCGCTGTGGGAAAACCTGACTATTCGGGAAAATCTGCTGCTGATTGCCCGGCTGTATGGTTTGCCGACGCCGCAAAGAAGGGTGGCGGCCATGATGGAGCAACTCAATCTGACGGCGCGACAGCAGCAGCGTGCGGGTGGGCTTTCCGGTGGCTGGAAGCAGCGTCTCGCGCTTGCCGCCGCGTTACTGCACCAGCCCAGGCTGCTGTTGCTGGATGAACCGACTGCGGGCGTTGATCCGAACGCCCGGCGGGAGTTCTGGCAGATCCTGCATCAGCTTGCACAGCAGGGGGTAACGATCCTTGTCAGCACCCATTACATGGATGAAGCCGAGCGCTGTCACCAACTGGCGTATATCGCGTGGGGCACGCTGCTGGCCGCAGGTGAGGTCAGTGCGATTATCGCCGAACAAAAGCTGTTTACCTGGCAGGTCCGCGGCAACAATCTCAGTAAGCTCGAATCCACGCTGCAGCACGCAGCGGGCGTTGATTACACCACGCTATTGGGCAATGTTTTACATATCACTGGATCGGATAACGCGGCGCTGGAACAGACTCTGCGCACGCTGGCGGCAGAGTATCCGCGACAGCCTGCGGCGACCGGTCTGGAAGACATTTTATCTCATCTGCTCAGGCAGGCCGCGCCAGAGGAAAGATCGTGATTTTTTCATCCTTCTTCAGCCGTTGGTGGGGCATTGTCGCCAAAGAGTTCTCTGAACTTCGCTACGACCAACTCAGCATTGGTCTTATCGTGATTATTCCCTTAATGCAGGTTTTCATGTTTGGTTATGCCATCAATACCGATGCGCACAATCTGCCTGCCGCCGTCGTCGATTATGATCAAAGCCCCTACAGCCGCAACGCGATCGGCGCGCTGACCAACACCGGCTATTTTGCTTTCTCGCAGGCGTACAGCAGCGAACAGCAGGCCACCGATGCCCTGAAGCAGGGTAAAGTGAAATTCGTTATTTCCATTCCTGCTGATTTTGGCCGTCGCCTTGTCAGAGGCGAAGACAGCGAATTTCTGCTCCAGGCCGATGCGACCGATCCTTCAGCGGTGATGAGTGCGCTTGCTGCCACGCAGCACCTGCCGGAACAGATCCTGCGGCAAACCTTACCGGCGCGTTCCGCGCAGCAAAGCAACCCCATCAACATTGTTATTCAGCGCGTTTATAACCCGGAAAGCATCACGCAATACAACACCGTTCCCGGCCTGTTTGGCATCGTCATCACCATGACGCTGGTGCTAATGAGCGGCCTCGCCATCGTGCGGGAAAAAGAGAACGGCACGATGGAAACGCTACGGGCAACGCCGATGACTTCGCTGGAGCTTATTCTTGGCAAGGTGACGCCCTATATTCTGATCAGTATTGCCCAGTCTTTTATCATCATGTTGATTAGTCTCTATATTTTTCATGTTCCGATGCGGGGCAGTTACGGGGCATTGATGAGCACCATCCTGCTGTTTATCTCTGCCAGCACGGCAATCGGTATTTTCCTGTCCGTTTTTGCCCGCACACAGCTTCAGTCAATGCAACTGACCTTCTTTTATTTTCTGCCTTCGGTACTGATCAGCGGATTTATGTTTCCGTTTCAGGGGATGCCGGAATGGGCCAAAGCATTCGGCAATATGTTGCCCACCACATTCTTCCTGAGATTGATGCGGGGCATTATGTTGAAGGGCAGTTCGTTGTCTGATTTATGGTTGGAAGCATTATTCCTTTTACTGCTCACTCTACTCTTTATAGCGTTGACCTTCTTTTTTAATAAGAAAAGCAGCTAATTTCTGGCGAGGTATATTTTATGGCTTATGGTGTAAATTCATCACTCTTCTCACGCGTTATGCTGTGGGTCGCAGAACGTTTTCCGTTATCAAATGCACCGCTGTTTGTGATTATTTATTTTCTTTCGATGACCGTTGCTTTAGCGCCTGATGTCAGCATGAATGGGTTACATATTATTATTGGCAGCATACTCTCTGTCTCATTCTTTTTATTGCTGCGGGTGCTGGATGAGCATAAGGATTATCAGGATGACTGCGTTCATCACCCGGGAAGAGTATTACAACGCGGGTTGATTACCCTGCGACATTTGAAGTTTATCGGTGCGGGCTGTCTTTTTCTGCAACTGGCAGGCATGGCATTACTTGCACCCGGATTGAGCAATATGCTGGCCAGTTGGGGATTGTTACTGCTGTGGACGCTGCTGATGACGCGGGAGTTCTTCGTTCCTGAATGGCTCAGGAAGCACTTTTTCGTGTATGCCGTTTCCCATACGCTGATCATGCCTTTTATCATCTGGTGGCTGGCCACGCTCTCCTTCCCGGAAATCACCCTGAATCGCCCGATTCAGTTATTGATGCTGCTGTCATTTTTCTCCGGTCTGAATTTTGAAATTATGCGTAAATGTAAAGGCCCGGATGAAGATCGCCCGGAAGTCACGACCTATTCACAATTGCTGGGCCGACCGCTGGCGGTTTTATTTATTATCTGTCTGCTGGTTGCCATGGCGTTAACGCAATATGCAATTATTATTCATATTCGCGGATCCGCACCGGTGTGGTTCTACGCGATTAATATCGCTTCCGTTGTGGTGACCCTCGGCCAATTACTGCATTTTCTCTCCGTGCCCGATCAATCAAACAGAAAGAGAAATGAACTCGCGGTAGGTTTATCGGCGTTTATCGGTTATTTGCTGTGTATTTTTTCCGTTTGTTTTTCTTAACAGGCCATTAAGGTTGTTCACTACCTATGAATAATAATATCACCGCCAGGCTTGTCTCCCTGCGGCCAGCGGAATTCTCTTTTCAGTTTGCCACTGAACAGCAATGTCATGCCTGCCATTCACCGGAAGGGGTATCGTTATCGCTGAATGGGCAAATTATTCATTTGCCGGCGCTGACGCTATTACATAAAGAACCGTTGCCGAATGGTCACTGGCAGGCAACATTCACCTGTTTTTCGGCACAGGAAAATAAGCGCTGCTACTGGCAACTGAAACTCTGCCAGCCCGCTGAGGAAATGCGTACCCCGCAACCCGCCTTGCCGAAAAGGCATCTCTATGCATGGAGTGAAAAAGAGCGGCAAAAGCGGTTGTGCTGGCTGCGCCAGCATACCGGGCACGCGCTGGAGCGGGTTTCGACTACCGGCTTGCAGGCCGGGCAATTAAAAAAGAATCTCGAAGGATTTATCGGTTCGGTTGAAGTGCCGGTAGGTATCGCCGGGCCGCTTAACATTAACGGACAATATGCCAGCGGCTTATTCTATGCGCCGATGGCCACAACAGAAGGGGCACTGGTGGCCTCAGTTTCCCGTGGCGCCAGCGCTATCACCCAAAGCGGAGGGGTTGCAACCTACGTGCTGGGGCAGCGGATGATGCGGGTGCCGCGTTTTGCATTCGACACCGTGCGCGACTGCCTCGCGTTCTGCGCGTGGATTGAAGATCATAGCCGGGAAATCGGCGAAGTTATTTCCCGACACTCCCGCTATGCGCGGCTCATCGAAATGACGCCGAAGATTATCGGCAATGCAGTACATCTGGCGTTTATTTATCAAACGGCAGACGCCGCCGGTCAGAATATGACGACAACCTGCACCTGGCAGGCCTGCCAGTGGATACAGCGCCACGTCCCATCGCTGCTGGCGATCCGGCACTTTATCATTGACGGCAATCTCTCCAGCGACAAAAAAGCTTCGTGGGCGACCTTTGCGCAGGGCCGCGGCACGCAGGTGATTGCCGAAGCCCGCCTGACCGAAACCGCCTGCCGGACGTTGCTGCGCATCGCGCCCGCGCAGTTGGTTGACGCGTTCCATATTGTCAGTGAAGGCGCAGTCGCGGCGGGAATGACCGGCCTGAACATCAATGCGGCCAACGTTATTGCGGCCATGTTCACTGCGCTGGGACAGGATATTGCCTGTAGCCACGAATCGTCGCTGGCGCAGTTGCAGATGCGCCTGATGCCAGACAATAGTGTCTATTGCAGCATCACGCTGCCCGCGCTGGTAATCGGCACGGTTGGCGGCGGCACCGGGCTGCCGGATCAGGCGGAGTGTCTGGAAATGCTGGGCTGTCGTGGCGAGCAGGGGCGCGCGCGGCTGGCAGAAATCATTGCGGGCTTTTGCCTGGCGCTGGATATCTCCACCCTCAGCGCGCTGGCCAGCGATGAATTTGCACGATCGCACGAAACGCTGGGCCGCCAGCGCGGGAAGAGAGCGACCGGCGGCAGTCATCGCGACCCGTTACAGCGCTGTTTCCAGCAGGCCCGCTACACGCCCGCCTGGGGCTTCCGCCCACCCGTCGAAATCCGTGCCGTCCCCTGGCAGGGCAACCAGGACAGCATTCTGACGGCAAACTGCAGCGACGAAGATGTGCTGCCGATGGGGATTTTTGCCTATCAACTCCAGCGCGACGATGGGGCAAAGATCGACGTGGTGCTGAAAAATAAGCCGCAAAACGAAGCGATTAGCCGTCTGCTACGCGCTGTCGCCGCTGGCTGCAACCCGCGTATCGAACAACATCTGCAACGCTTGCTGCCGCTACTGGAATTTAGCCAGGCGCGCGAAAGGGAAACGCAGATTATTCAGCAAACCGTTCCTGCTTTTACCCGCCATAGCCCACAGCTATACGGCCTTTATCTGGATGCCACGCACAGCATCATCATTGAGGAGCGATTGCAGAACGCGTTGCTGCTGAACAGCTTATCCCAGGGTATTCGCTGGCAGGCTGAACATATCAATGCCGCACTGGCGGGGATTGCCCAACTTCACGCCCACTGGTATCGCCAGCAAACGGCGCTAACCCGCGCGTTTCACCACCTTGTCATCCCTGATGCGCAAGCCATCAGCAGCATGATCCCGCTGTGGCAGGAAACGGCGGAATTTATCCATCGCGAGCATGGGGCACTGTTTTCTGCTGAGCTGCTGCATGAGTGGCTGGCTTTTCTCGATACCAGCGCGGAAAGCTGGCGGGAGATGGAATCAATGCCGCGCACGCTGGTTCATAACGACTTTAATCCGCGCAATATCGCGCTGCGCGAGGACGATTTGCGCTTGTGCTGCTGGGACTGGGAGTTGGCGACGCTGCATATTCCGCAACGCGATCTGGCCGAATTATTGACCTGCACGCTGCCCGCGACAGTCAGCAAGCAGGAGATGCTAAGCCATGTGGAATTCCACCGCCAGCAACTGGAAACCCTGACGGGCGAGCCGGTTGATGCCGCTCAATGGTATCGCGGTTACTGCCTGGCGTTGCGTGATTACGGCGTCCGTCGACTCTCATTTTATCTCATGCTCCATCACGTCAGCCCGCAGCCGTGGTTTCTTCCGTTATGGGAATGCTGGGGACATCTGGTCCGTTTAACCCGGCACGACGCCTGAATATCAACAGACTGAATAATAAAAGGAATTATTATGGAGTTTATCTATTCTTCCGCTGCAGCAGCGCGGCTCAATGAAAATCTGCTGGGCGGAAAAGCCAGCAATTTGCTGTGGCTGACCGCGAACGATTACCCGGTTCCGGCCTGGTGGATTGTTCCGGCGAACGTGGTGGCAGCGCTGCTGTGTAGCGATGAAACCCTGAAGCAACGGCTCGCTCACCTGTCGGCTTTGCCGGTAGATACGCCGCTGGCGCAGATAGAAATGCTGGCGGCGCCACTTCGCACACGCATTGAGCAACTCGTTTTGCCGGATGAATTGGCAGAGGTGCTGGCGTCGCTGGATGCAGAACCCTTCTGGGCGGTTCGCTCGTCATGCAGCGACGAAGACTCAGGCAGCGCCTCGTTCGCCGGGCAGATGGACAGCTTCCTCTTTCAGCGCGGTCAGCAGCAACTGGGCCATGCCCTGCGGCGCGTGATCGCCTCTGCATGGAGTTCGCGCGCCATCGCCTATCGTCTGCAAAAGCGCATGCCGCTGAGTGGGATCCGCTGCGCGGTCATTGTTCAGCAAATGGTGGCCGGTGAGGTTTCCGGCGTGCTGTTCACGGCGCATCCCGTCAGCGGCTCACGCCGGACGATGTTGATTTCTGCCGCGTGGGGAACCGGTGAAGGCGTGGTTTCTGGTCAGTGCGAGACCGATGAATTCAGCGTGCCGCTGCATGGCGACGAGATTACCCACCATATCGGCCATAAAACCACGGCTATCGTTTTCGACCAGCAGAGCGGCAGCGGAACGACCGAAATCGCGCTCGATGACGAGCAAGCGGATGCCGCGTCGTTAACCACGCAGCAGCTTCTGGCTTTGAGAGATACCGGTGCGCGCATTGCGCAGCAGAAGCGCTGCCCGCAGGATATTGAATGGACGTTCAGGGATAACCAACTCTACCTGCTGCAAACGCGTCCGATCACCCATCTACCCAAAGAGAGTATCGATCCTGCTGACGCGCTGATCTGCGATAACGCCAATATCCAGGAATCTTACTGCGGCATTACCACGCCGTTAACGTTCTCATTTGCGCGCGCTGGCTATGCGACGGTTTACGAGCAGACATTGCGGCTGGTCGGTTGCTCAGCCAAAGAGAGCAACGCCCGGAAACCCATCACCGATAACATGCTCAGCCTCGTCAGAGGGCGGATTTATTACAACATTCAGAACTGGTATCGCGCGTTGCTGCTGTTGCCGCTATTCAATATGAATAAAAGCGACATGGAAGCGATGATGGGGCTGGAAGATCCTGTCGATATTGTGCAGGACAAGAAACTCTCTCTGCGCGAAAAAATCGTCGGTGCGCCGGCGATGCTGCGCATGGCGGTGCGCGTGCAGTATGCGCAACTCACGCTGGCTCCCCGAATCCGCCAATTTCTCAAACGCTATGAGCAGGCGCAGGCGCAGGTCGATCGCGATAACCTGCACACCAAATCGCCTTACGAACTTATCCGGCTGCTGAAATACCTCGATCGGGAGGTGCTGGAGCGCTGGACTGCGCCGATCATTAATGATTTCTACGTTGCCCGCTATAACGGCAAGGTGGCGCGGGTGCTGAAGAAATTCTGGCCTGAGGAAAGCGCACGTATTAGTGCGGAACTGCTTACGGATGATACCGTGCTGATTAGCACTGAACCGACGAGAAAGCTGCTGGCGATGAGCCAGTACGCGCGTGCGCGCCCGGCGTTAATGGAAAAGATTCTCCACGACAGCGGTGCGCATCTGCTGCCGCGATTAAAGACTTTCGATCCTGATTTTTATCAGCAGTGCATTGATTACATTAATCTTTACGGTGATCGCACTGCCGGTGAGCTGAAGCTGGAGAGCATGACCCTGCGACAAGATCCCGCCTGGCTGTTTACCGTCCTGCGTAATTACCTGAATAGCGGAAGCACCACGACAAAGGCGAAAGGCAACGCGCAGGCCGCCGGGCAAATCTTTAACTATTTGCTGGAACAGGGCGGCAAATCGACGCTGGCACGGTTTAAGCGCCACCTTAAAACGCTGCGCAAAGCGATCCGCAATCGCGAAACCATGCGTTTCACCCGCACCCGGTTGTTTGCGTTGTACCGCGATATTTACTTGCAGCTTGGGCAGCAACTGGCGCTGGAGGGGGTGATTGCCAGTCAGCGCGATATTTTTTGGCTCACCCGCGAGGAAATTTATCAGGCGCAAGAAGGCACGGCGATACAGACCTGCTTAGGCCCGCTGATTGAACAACGCCGCGCGGAATATGAAAGTTACCGCGAGCAAGAAGAGCCCGCGCACCACTTTTTCATCACCCAAACGTTGTTCCAGCAACAGTCCTGCCGTTACCCGTATGCGGAAAAACGTGTGACCACCGATGAGGCCGAGCTGAAGGGTTCGGGGTGTTATCCCGGCAAGGTGCAGGCAAAAGTCAGAGTGGTGTTTTCCCCGGAGAATGCCGACGACCTGAGCGGAAAAATCCTCTGCACCGTGCGTACCGATCCCGGCTGGGCGCCGCTGTTTCCTGGGCTGAGCGGGCTGATTGTTGAGCGCGGCTCGATGCTCTCTCACTCCGCCATTGTGGCCAGAGAGATGGGGATCCCTGCCATTGTTGGCGTACCAAAAGTCACCCAACGGTTGCAGGATGGCGAAACCATCGTCATGGACGGCACCAGCGGTAGCATCGCACGGCTGTTTAAACCGATGGAGCCCGCGCATGATTAAACCGATGCTTGAGCAGCAATGGACGCCGGGCGATACGCTGGACAGCGACTTTTTGGCGATACCTCATCACGTTTGCGCAGATTCCCGCTGGTGGCCGGGCGAAGACAGCAACGCGCTGGCGCGGCAATTCAGCGCGCTTAATCCCTGGTTCCGCCAGGGAACGGCGTGGTGCGGTTATATTCCCGGCGAAGCGCGGCTGGCCGGGTTCGCCACGCGATTAACGACCGGGGAAACCGTTGTGCAGTTCGGTTATTGGGAAACCATCAACGCTCTGGCACCCAGTCAACGGCTGTTCGCTGCGCTGGCGCGTTGGGCGCGCGCGCAGGGCGCGACGCGGCTTGTCGGGCCGATCCATTTCTCCACGCTGGGCAAATTCAGGCTGCGGCTCGATACCCCATCATGCGCGCCTTTTCCCGGCGAGCCGTTTAATCCTCCGTGGTATCAACAGATTCTGGCGCAGTTGGGCTTTAGCCAGCTGGCTGGGTATTTGTCCATTTTTGATGATGCCGCGACCGCGCTGAGGCTGGAACTTCCCATGCAGACGGCAGGCCGCTGGCGCAGCGAGGACTTCACCCTGCAAGCGCTGACACCGGCACTATGGGAAGCTCATAAGCACGCGCTGTGGCACGTCGTAACGCACGCATTCAGTAACAACGTCGGCTGGACGCCTTGCAGCAAGGCGCTGTTCGACTGGCATTTTAACGCGCAGACGATTCAACCGTTCTGTAACGCGCCAGCCTCCTGCATTGCCTTCGGCCCGCAGGGCGACATTGCCGGTCTGCTGTTCAATCTCGCGCTGCCGGAGCGCCAGACCGGGATCTTTAAGACCATCATGATCGCTTCGCCATATCGGCGCTCGCCGCTGTACGCCATGTTGATCCGCCATTTTCTCACCGGCTTCGGTTCGGGCTACACCCGTCTGGGCAGCGCGCTGCTGAACAGGGTTGGGCCAACGACGCAGACGGCGCTACGGGCATGTTGTAGCCCGAACAGAACGCTTCACCATTACGGACTTTTTCACAGGGATATTGTGGATGAATTATTGTGAATACCTGGCCGTTCACGCGGTCAACTCGCCGGAACTGCCCGCAATCCGTTACGCGCTGGCTGACGACAGCCCGGCCACCGTGAGTTACCGGCAGTTATTTTCGCAGGCGGGTGAATTTCAGCGCTGGATGGCAAACGCCGGGTTAACGCAAGGCGCGCGCGTACTGTTACTGCTTTCTCCCGGCCCCGATTTTTATCGCTTGTTCTACGCCATGCTCGGTGCCGGTATTGTTCCGGTACTGCTGGAAAAAGGCTTCACCATTAAACAGCTTCGCCACTGCCTGAGGCAGGCGCGGCTGACGGCAATGGTGGTGGCGGATGGAATGGCGAAGAGATGGTTCCTGCTGCCGGAACTGTGGCGGATCCGCCGTTTTAGCGTCGACAGCAAACGGCGCGGCATGGCGTATCTGCCGGAGGCAGGCAAGAGCCAGACATCAAACGACAGCGCTGAGTTTCGCGTCACGCCGGTGAATTCTGACGATACCGCCCTGATCACCTTCACCTCTGGCTCCACCGGTATGCCGAAAGGCGTTATCCGTTCGCACCGTTCGCTGCTGGCGCAAAGCCGCGCGCTGGCCGACTACTTCCCGGAGATGCAGCAGAATGACATGAGCTCTTTTCCGGTACTGACGTTGTTCAGCCACTACGGCGCGGGTTGCAGCCATCTCGTGACGCCGCCGGGAAAAAGCGGCCTTATCGACGCTCCGCAAATTGTGCTGCGCATTAATCGCTACGGCCTGACCCGGCTGAGCGCTTCACCGGCGTGGATCGCGCAGATCCTGGCGTGCGCCCGCGAGCTGGGCTGCGTTTTCCCCTCCGTTAAACGGCTGGTGATTGGCGGTGCGCCGGTTAATAAAGCGCTGCTGCTTGCCTGTCTGCGTCACTTTCCTTTTGCCCACTGCGGTGTGAACTACGGCTCAACGGAAGCGGAGCCGGTAAGCTATATCGACATGGTGACGTTGCTGGAACAGTGGGAGCAGCAGCCGGGATACCTTGTCGGCGCGCCGGGAAAAGAGACGCGCGTTATCATCCGTTGCCCGTCGCCTTCCTCGCCGCAGGAGATCGTGCCAGTGCCTGACGGGGAGATCGGGGAAATCATCGTCAGCGGCCCGCAGGTGCTGGAGCGCTACCTCAATAACCCGGAGGCGAACTACCAGCATAAAATCCGCGATCGCGAAGGGCGGCTCTGGCACAGCACCGGCGACAGCGGCTTTCTTGACGCCAGCGGACGCATCTGGCTAACGGGCAGGATAAAAGATGAGGTGCGAAGCCGAACCGGTTTGCGCATTTCTCCTTTCACCGTTGAAAAAATGCTTAACGATTTACCCGGCGTCGGCTTAAGCGCGCTGATACAGGGCGCAGAAGGTGAAATCGCGGTGGTGCTGCAAAACCCGCAAAGTTATCAGGCCGCCGCCACGCTGGCGAAGGCGTTGCTGCCTGGCGAAAATATTCGGTTTTACCATGCGCCGCACTTCCCCATGGACCCGCGACACCACAGCCGGGTGGATCGCGGTTGCCTGCGCAAAATGCGCGTCCAGGGAAAACTGACGCCGTTATTGCAGGGAGCACAGTGATGAAGCCGTTGTTCCTTGTTCGTCTCTCACTGCCGGATTATGTCACGCTGACCGGTGCAGGTATTACGCTATGCGCCCTGTATGCTGCGCTTTCCGGGCACGCCTGGCTGAGTATGAGCCTGCTTTTTCTGGCGATGCTGGCGGATGCGCTGGATGGCAAAGTGGCCCGCTATTTTGGCCGCGAACGCGCGTTTGGCCGCTATCTTGATGGTTTCTGCGACATGCTGCTCTATTTAATCGCCCCGGCGCTGCTGTTTTACCTGAGCGGCTATCGCGGTGGCTGGTCATTGTTCAGCATGCTGATGATCGTTTGCGGGAGCATCCGTCTGTCGCGCTTTAATGAATCCGGCAATATTACCCATAACCGCGCGCTGGCCTATCGGGGAATGCCCGTGTTCTGGAGCCTGTTTATTCTGGGCGGCTGGAAAGTCCTCAATCTGCTTGTTTCCGACGTCATCAGCGCACTGCTGCTGAGCCTGGCACTGGCGCTCTTCAGTTTTGCCATGATCCTCGATCGCCCGTTTTTCAAATTCTCTTCACTCAACGCGATCGTTGGTTTGTGCTTCGGCGGTGTCGCGCTTTTCGGTCTGCTGCATCTGGGGGGCGTGGATGGTTGATTCGCTACCCCGGCTCTGGTTGTTGCTGCTGCCGATTGTGATTGCCGGATGCCTGCATATGGTGATTGTCACGCGCAATATTCTGCCGGGGCTGGCCGTTCCGGTGTATGAACGTGGGTTTGGGCGCAATAAAACCTGGCGCGGTTTTCTCTTCGTGCCCGCTGTCAGTTCGCTGGTTGCGCCGCTGTGCCTTAACAGCGTGTTGGGCGATACAGCCATCAGCCTACAGGTGGGAATGGCGACAGGGTTAGGGTATATGCTGGCGGAACTGCCTAACTCCGCGCTCAAAAGGTATTTGCGCATCGCGCCGGGAACGCTGCCATCACGGCATAAAGGAGCATTTATCTTTCTCGATCAGGCTGATTCTGCTATCGGCGTCGCCATTGGTTGCAAGCTGGTGTTGCCCCTGAACCTGCTTCAGATGTTCACGTTGATGGGGTTTTTCATGATCAGCGCCGTGATCATAAAAAATATGTTGTATCTGCTGGCGTTGAAAAAAAGCCGTTTCTGATAATGAATGCGGGCCGCCGCTGAAGGGGTTCCCGGCCTGGCTGGGAGCTCTTTTCTCGTTCCGCCAGTGCCATTTTTCCGTCACCTGAGCATCATCTTAACGACATTTCTCTGACGCCTGGCTGTCATCTGATTGTAATTAAAAGGTTATTTTTCTGTAATTCGAGCGTGTCATGTTACCTCGCGAGCATAAAAACGCGTGATATCGCGCATCCCGCATAACAAGAGAGATCACAATGACAACGTTACGGCATACAGCTTTGGGTCTGGCTATGGGGTTAGTTTTTGCAGGCAACGCTATGGCTGCAACCACCATTCCGTTCTGGCATTCGATGGAAGGGGAGTTGGGTAAAGAAGTTGACTCCCTGGCGCAACGTTTCAATGACACACACCCGGATTACAAAATTGTTCCGGTTTACAAAGGCAACTATGAGCAGAGCCTGAGCGCTGGTATCGCTGCGTTCCGTACCGGTAACGCGCCTGCCATTTTGCAGGTTTATGAAGTGGGCACCGCCACCATGATGGCGTCCAAAGCGATCAAACCGGTGTATCAGGTGTTTAAAGACGCCGGTATCAACTTTGATGAAAGCCAGTTCGTACCGACCGTTTCCGGTTATTACACCGATTCTAAATCCGGCCATCTGCTTTCTCAGCCGTTTAACAGCTCCACGCCGGTGCTGTACTACAACAAAGACGCCTTCAAAAAAGCCGGTTTAGATCCGGAGCAGCCGCCGAAAACCTGGCAGGATCTGGCCGCTTACACCGCGAAGCTGAAAGCGGCCGGAATGAAATGCGGCTACGCCAGCGGCTGGCAGGGCTGGATTCAGATTGAAAACTTCAGCGCCTGGCACGGTCTGCCGGTGGCGACCAAAAATAACGGCTTCGACGGTACTGATGCGGTGCTGGAGTTCAACAAGCCGGAGCAGGTGAAACATATCGCCATGCTGGAAGAGATGAACAAGAAGGGCGATTTCAGCTACTTCGGGCGTAAAGACGAATCTACCGAGAAGTTCTACAACGGCGATTGCGCCATTACCACCGCCTCTTCCGGTTCGCTGGCGGATATTCGTCACTACGCCAAATTCAACTACGGCGTGGGCATGATGCCTTACGACGCTGACGTGAAAGGCGCGCCGCAGAACGCCATTATTGGCGGTGCCAGCCTGTGGGTGATGCAGGGCAAAGATAACGCGACCTACAAAGGCGTGGCGCAGTTCCTCGACTTCCTGGCGAAACCGGAAATTGCTGCCGAATGGCACCAGAAAACCGGTTACCTGCCGATCACCACTGCCGCTTACGATTTGACCCGCAAGCAGGGCTTCTATGACAAAAACCCGGGTGCCGATATCGCCACGCGTCAGATGCTGAACAAGCCGCCGTTGGCCTTCACCAAAGGTCTGCGTCTGGGGAACATGCCGCAGATCCGCAGTGTTGTCGATGAAGAACTGGAAAGCGTGTGGACCGGTAAGAAAACCCCGCAACAGGCGCTGGATTCTGCCGTTGAGCGTGGTAACCAACTGCTGCGCCGCTTTGAGCAGTCGACGAAATCGTAATCACTGAAATGCCCGGTGGCGCTGCGCTTACCGGGCCTACGATGTGCCCCAGGCCGGGTAAGGCGTAGCCGCCACCCGGCATTGTTCAGGAAGCAAATCGCAATGTCATCATCCCGTCCGGTGTTCCGCTCGCGCTGGCTGCCCTATCTGCTGGTTGCCCCGCAACTGGTCATCACCATTATTTTCTTTATCTGGCCTGCGGGCGAAGCGTTGTGGTACTCGGTACAAAGCGTGGATCCGTTCGGACTTTCCAGCCAGTTTGTCGGGCTGGACAACTTTATCGCGCTGTTTCATGACGGCTACTATCTGGATTCTTTCTGGACCACGATGCGTTTTAGCGCGCTGGTTACCTTTAGCGGCCTGTTTGTTTCGCTGTTTTTTGCTGCGCTGGTGGACAACGTGGTACGCGGCAGCCGTATCTACCAGACGCTGATGCTGCTGCCTTATGCGGTTGCGCCAGCCGTTGCCGCCGTACTGTGGATCTTCCTGTTTAACCCCGGGCGCGGGTTGATTACCCATTTTCTGGAACAGTTCGGCTACAACTGGAACTATGCGCAAAACAGCGGCCAGGCGATGTTTCTGGTGGTTTTCACCTCGGTGTGGCAGCAGATCAGCTACAACTTCCTGTTCTTTTTCGCTGCGCTGCAATCGATTCCCCGCTCGCTGGTCGAGGCGGCGGCCATTGATGGCGCCGGGCCGGTTCGCCGTTTCTTCAAACTGTCGCTGCCGCTTATCGCGCCGGTCAGTTTCTTTCTGCTGGTGGTGAACCTCGTTTACGCCTTCTTCGATACCTTCCCGGTGATTGATGCCGCGACCGCTGGCGGCCCGGTACAGGCAACCACGACGTTGATTTATAAGATCTACCGCGAAGGGTTTGTCGGCCTGGATCTTTCTGCTTCGGCGGCGCAGTCGGTGGTGCTGATGGTGCTGGTAATTGTGCTGACGGTTATCCAGTTTCGCTATGTTGAACGTAAGGTGCGCTACCAATGATTGAGAATCGCCCCGGACTGGCGCTGTTCAGCCATATCATGCTTATTCTCGGTGTCGTCGTGGTGCTGTTTCCGCTGTATGTCGCCTTCGTGACCGCGACGCTGGATATCAACGCCGTCTATGACACGCCGATGACCTTAATTCCCGGGACTCACCTGTGGGAAAACCTGCGCAACATCTGGATGAACGGCGTCGGCGTAAACAGCGCGCCATTCTGGCTGATGCTGACCAACAGCTTCATCATGGCGCTGGCGATCACGGTGGGCAAAATCACGGTGTCGATGCTGTCGGCTTTCGCTATCGTCTGGTTCCGCTTTCCGCTGCGTAACCTCTTCTTCTGGATGATTTTCATCACTTTAATGCTGCCGGTCGAGGTGCGTATTTTCCCGACGGTGGAAGTGATCGCCAACCTGAAGATGCTCGACAGCTACACCGGTCTGACGTTGCCGCTAATGGCGTCGGCCACCGCAACATTCCTGTTCCGCCAGTTCTTTATGACCCTGCCGGATGAGCTGCTGGAAGCCGCGCGCATTGATGGCGCCTCGCCAATGCGCTTTTTCCGCGACATTGTGCTGCCGCTTTCTAAAACCAACCTGGCTGCGCTGTTCGTGATCACCTTTATCTACGGCTGGAACCAGTATTTGTGGCCGCTGCTGATTATCAACGACGTCAACCTCGGCACTGCCGTCGCGGGCGTGAAAGGCATGATTGCCAGCGGTGAAGGCACCACACAATGGAACCAGGTGATGGCGGCAATGCTGCTGACGTTGATCCCCCCGGTCGTTATCGTTTTAGCCATGCAGCGCGCGTTTGTGCGTGGTTTAGTGGACAGTGAGAAATAAGATGGCAGGTTTAAAATTACAGGCAGTAACCAAAAGCTGGGACAGCGGCAAAACGCAGGTTATCCAGCCGCTGACGGTGGACGTCGCGGACGGTGAATTCATCGTGATGGTTGGCCCGTCGGGCTGCGGGAAATCAACGTTGCTGCGGATGGTTGCCGGGCTGGAGCGCGTCTCCAGCGGCGATATCTGGATCGACACCCAGCGCGTGACCGAAAAGGAGCCGAAAGATCGCGGTATTGCGATGGTGTTCCAGAACTATGCGCTCTACCCGCATATGAGCGTGGAAGAGAACATGGCGTGGGGGCTGAAAATCCGCGGCATGGGCAAAGCGCACATTGCCAGTCGGGTGGCGGAAGCAGCGCGCATTCTTGAGCTGGATGGTTTGTTGAAGCGCCGTCCGCGCGAGTTGTCCGGCGGCCAGCGACAGCGTGTGGCGATGGGCCGCGCCATTGTGCGCGATCCGGCGGTGTTTCTCTTTGATGAACCGCTGTCGAACCTCGATGCTAAATTGCGCGTGCAGATGCGTCTGGAGTTACAACAACTGCATCGCCGCCTGAACACCACTTCGCTGTATGTCACGCACGATCAGGTTGAAGCGATGACGCTGGCGCAACGCGTGCTGGTGATGAATAAAGGCGTGGCTGAACAAATCGGTACGCCGGTGGAAGTGTATGAAAAACCCGCCAGCCGTTTTGTGGCGAGCTTTATCGGCAGCCCGGCGATGAACCTGCTGGAGGGCCGCATCAATAGCGAGGGCACCCATTTTGATCTGGGAAGCGGTATGGCGCTGCCGATCAACTGGTACTACCGCGGCTACGCCGGGCGCAAAATGACGCTGGGTATCCGCCCGGAACATATTGCGTTAAGCTCACAGGCCGAAGGTGGCGTTCCGCTGGTGATGGAGACGCTGGAGATGCTCGGCGCAGATAATCTGGCGCACGGCAGCTGGGGCGAGCAGAAGCTGGTGGTTCGCTTATCGCATCACGAACGCCCGGCGGCGGGCAGCACGTTGTGGCTGCATCTGCCGGAAAATCACCTGCACTTATTTGATGGTGAAACAGGACAACGCGTATGAGTAACTGGCCTTATCCCCACATTGTCGCCCATCGCGGCGGCGGGAAACTGGCACCGGAAAACACGCTGGCGGCAATCGACGTTGGCGCGGGTTACGGGCATACCATGATTGAGTTCGACGCCAAATTGTCGAAAGACGGCGAAATTTTCCTGCTGCATGACGACAACCTTGAGCGCACCAGCAATGGCTGGGGCGTGGCGGGCGAACTGGCGTGGAATGATTTGCTGAAAGTGGATGCCGGCGGCTGGTTTAGCGGCGAATTCAAAGGCGAGCCGCTACCGCTGCTTTCGCAGGTGGCGGAACGTTGCCGCCAGCACGGCATGATGGCGAATATCGAAATCAAACCCACCACCGGCACCGGTCCGCTGACCGGCAAAGTGGTGGCGCTGGCCGCCCGCGAATTGTGGGCAGGTATGACCGCGCCGCTGCTCTCTTCGTTTGAAATTGACGCACTGGAAGCGGCCCAACAAGCCGCGCCGGAACTACCGCGCGGCCTGTTGCTTGATGAGTGGCGCGATGACTGGCAGGAACTGACCACGCGCCTCGGGTGTGTCTCCATCCATCTCAATCACAAACTGCTGGATGAAGCGCGGGTGCGCATGCTGCGCGACGCGGGCTTACGCATTCTGGTTTACACCGTAAACCAGCCCGCGCGCGCTGCCGAGCTGTTGCGCTGGGGCGTGGACAGCATCTGCACCGATAAAATCGACGATATCGGGCCGAACTTCCGTTATTGAGAGGTTGTCGACGGCGGCGTGCTTTGCAGCAGGCTGCCGTTTTGATTCTGCGGCAGCATGTGCTGCTGCGTCGTCATCCCGCCAGAATTCGTTCCGCCGCTTAACATTCCGCTACCGGTATTTGGCAGCACCTGCTGGCCCTGGTTAAGCGCGCCGGGCTGCGCCTGTTTAATCCGCTGTGAGTTGTTATCCATTTGCGTTTGCAGATTTTGCTGTTGCAGGCGGCTTTGCGTCTGCTGCTGCTGCCTCAACATTCCCTGCTGTTGCTGCTGTTGGTTGAGCATCTGCGTCTGCATCCGCTGCTGGCTCGGGATCACATACCCCGGCTGGTTTGGGTTATTCGTCGGGTTTAGCGGCTGTGGCTGTGCAAAGGCGCTAAAAGGCAGCAGAGCCGCCAGAATCAGTAAATGTTTCATTGTTGTTCCCTCCTGTTGAGGCTTCCTTTTAGTTTACTTGCTTTCATTCATGAAAATGATCTTTTAAGAGTTGTGAACCAGGCTTAAGCGGGAACTGTAGCCCCTTACTTGGGAGTAACGACGATGATGAAACAGAAGTTTGCGCGTTGGGTGCTGATTGCCGCGCTGACAGCGGGAGGATGTTTTAGCGTTGCGGCTGCGCCGCCAGAAGGGCAGGCGACCGCGCCGCCGCCGGTCTCGTACGGCGTTGAAGCCGATGTCTTCCACCCGGTTGTGGCGAAGCAAGGCATGGTGGCTTCGGTGGATGAAGCTGCGACGCGCGTCGGCGTCGATATTCTGAAGCAAGGGGGAAATGCCGTTGATGCGGCCGTTGCGGTGGGTTATGCGCTGGCGGTCACGCACCCGCAGGCCGGTAACCTCGGCGGCGGCGGTTTTATGTTGATTCGTACCAAAGAGGGGAACGTCACGGCGATCGATTTCCGGGAAATGGCGCCCGCCGCCGCCACGCGCGATATGTTCCTTGACGATCAAGGTAACCCGGACAGCAAAAAATCTCTGACCTCGCATCTGGCATCCGGGACGCCCGGCACGGTGGCGGGTTTCTCAATGGCGCTGGAAAAGTACGGTACGCTGCCGCTGAAGAAAGTGGTGCAGCCTGCCATTAAACTGGCGAAGCAGGGCTTTGTGGTCAACGATGCGCTGGCGAACGATCTGAAAACCTACGGCAGTGAAGTGCTGCCAAATCATGAAAACAGTAAAGCGATCTTCTGGAAAGATGGCGAGCCGCTGAAAAAGGGCGACAAACTGGTGCAGAGCAATCTGGCCAGAAGCCTGGAGATGATTGCGGAAAAAGGGCCGGACGCCTTCTACAAAGGCGCTATCGCTGAGCAAATCGCCCAGCAGATGAGCAAAAACGGCGGGCTTATCACCAAAGAAGATTTAGCCAATTACAAAGCCGTGGAGCGCACGCCGATCAGCGGCGACTATCGCGGTTATCAGGTTTACTCTATGCCGCCACCCTCTTCCGGCGGGATCCATGTCGTCGAGATCCTCAATATTCTGGAGAACTTCGATCTGGCGAAATATGGCTTTGGCAGCGCCAATGCCATGCAGGTGATGACCGAAGCGGAGAAATACGCCTACGCCGACCGCTCCGAATACCTCGGCGATCCGGACTTCGTCAAAGTGCCGTGGCAGGCGCTGACCAACAAAGCGTATGCCAAATCGATTGCCGCGCAGATTGATCTCAATAAAGCCCGTCCTTCCAGCCAGATCCGCCCCGGCAAGCTCGAACCCTACGAGAGCAACCAAACCACGCACTATTCGGTGGTGGATAAAGAGGGCACGGCGGTGGCCGTCACCTATACGCTGAATACGGTTTTTGGCACCGGCATTGTGGCCGGCAATACCGGCATCCTGATGAACAACGAAATGGATGACTTCTCCGCCAAACCCGGCGTGCCAAACGTGTATGGCCTGGTCGGCGGCGATGCGAACGCGGTTGGGCCGGGCAAACGGCCGCTGTCGTCGATGTCGCCAACCATTGTGCTGAAAGACGGTAAAACGTGGCTGGTGACCGGCAGCCCAGGCGGCAGCCGGATTATTACCACGGTGCTGCAAATGGTGGTGAATTCCATCGATTTCGGGATGAACGTCGCGGAAGCCACCAACGCACCGCGTTTCCATCATCAATGGTTGCCGGATGAGCTGCGCGTCGAAAAAGGCTTTAGCCCGGATACGCTGAAACTGCTGGAACAGAAAGGGCAAAAAGTGGCGGTGAAAGAGGCGATGGGCAGCACGCAGAGCATTATGGTGGCGCCGGACGGTACGCTGTATGGCGCGTCGGACCCGCGCTCGATGGATGATTTAACGGCCGGATATTGAATGATTTCCCTCTCCCGCAGGGGAGAGGGAAAGGCTTAGGCTTTCATGCGCGCCATAAAGTATGAATCGACAAACTCACCGTTACGCAGCGCATAACGTTTTCCAGTGCCTTCAATTTCAAAACCGAATTTACGGTACACCGCCAGCGCCGGGGCATTATCGACAAACACGGTTAGCTCAATTCTGTCGATGCGCAGCCAGTTGTCGCACAGGTTGATCATTTCGCGCATCAGCGCGCTGGCGACGCCACGGTTATGAAACGCCGACGAAACCGCCATGCCAAAGGTGGCAACATGGCTGCGGCGCGGGTTTTGTTCCACCATCAGCGTCAGGTTTCCGGCCAGTTGATTATCAATGCAGGCGACCAGTTGACGGCGTCCAGGCTGTGGTTTCAGGCGATCTTGCCAGAGTTCGGCAGGCGGATGCGGTAGCTGTAGCAGGTTGTGATACACCTCAGGTAGCGCATAGAACTGACGTAAATCTTCGGCATCGCGCGCTTCGGCATGGCGTATCACTATCTCACTCATCCTGCTTCTCCGTTTGGTTGGGTTTACCCCTACCTTCCGGGCTTTCCTAAAAAGCGTCAACTGCCATTTTTTGCAAAAAGTGGTAGACAAGTGCGAATGATAATGATTATTATTGCTATGCGTTCAGGGAAACCGTTGCGGTAATCCTGAAAGCACGACATTGCTCACATTGCTTCCAGTATTTCTTAGCCAGCCGCGTGCTGGCTTTTTTTTGCCTGTCATTTGCCGGTGGGCCCGCTTCACGGCTGCCTTTTGAGAAAAGGGCGAGGGACACGGCTTTCGAAGTTGCGCTATGGTAGTGACAGTCACCTCAACAAGGACTGGATCATGACTCTACATTGCGCATTTATCGGGTTTGGCAAAAGCACGACCCGTTATCATCTTCCCTATGTTCTCAACCGTAAAGCGAGCTGGAAAGTGGCGCACATCTTTCGCCGCCATGCCAAACCGGAAGAGCAACATCCCGCGTATCAACATATTCATTTCACCAGCGATCTGGACGACATCCTGCTCGATCCGCAGGTAAAACTGGTGATTGTCTGTACTCACGCCGACAGCCATTTCGACTATGCGAAGCGCGCACTGGAAGCGGGGAAAAACGTGCTGGTGGAGAAGCCGTTTACCCCGACGATGGCGGAAGCGATCACGCTGTTTGAACTGGCGAAAAGCAAAGGTCTGACGGTTTCGCCGTACCAGAACCGCCGCTTTGACTCCTGCTTCCTGACTGCTAAAAAAGCGATCGAAAGCGGTAAGCTCGGCAATATTGTTGAAATTGAAAGCCACTTTGACTATTACCGCCCGGTGGCGGAAACCAAACCTGGATTGCCGCAGGATGGCTCATTTTATGGCCTCGGCGTGCATACCATGGACCAGATTATCTCGCTGTTCGGCCGCCCCGATCATGCGGCCTACGATATTCGCAGCCTGCGCAACAAGGCCAATCCGGACGATACCTTTGAAGCTCAGCTCTTCTACGGCGATTTAAAAGCCATCGTGAAAACCAGCCATCTGGTAAAAATCGATTACCCGAAATTTATTGTGCATGGCACGAAAGGGTCGTTTATCAAATACGGTATCGATCAGCAGGAAACCAGCCTGAAAGCCAATATCATGCCGGGTGAACCGGGCTTTGCCGCTGACGACAGTATCGGCATTCTGGAGTATGTGAATGCGGCGGGCGAAACGGTGCGCGAAGAGGTTGCGCCGGAAACCGGCGACTATGGCCGCGTCTATGACGCGCTTTATCAGACGCTGACAAACGGGACACCAAATTACGTCAAGGAATCTGAAGTTCTCACCAATCTTGAACTGCTCGAACGTGCCTTTGAACAAGCCTCTCCGGCCACGATAACCCTCGCGAAATAAGTACAAATGGCTCCTCGATGATTGTTCATTTTTTTTGAACAGAGGAGTCAATTTTCACCCTCTATGATTGCCTGACGTTTGCGTCCACACTTACCCCATCGAAAACATACGGGGGTAAAAAAGATGATCTATTTACGTAAAGCAAACGACCGCGGCCACGCAAATCATGGTTGGCTGGATTCCTGGCATAGCTTCTCTTTTGCCGACTATTACGATCCGAATTTCATGGGTTTCTCGGCACTTCGCGTGATTAACGACGACGTGATCGATCCGGGCCAGGGGTTTGGCACGCATCCGCACAAAGACATGGAAATCCTGACCTATGTGCTGGAAGGCGCGGTTGAACACCAGGACAGCATGGGCAATAAAGAGCAGGTGCCCGCCGGTGAATTCCAGATTATGAGCGCCGGTACCGGGGTGCGTCACTCTGAGTACAACCCGAGCGACACCGAGCGTCTGCATTTGTACCAGATCTGGATCATTCCGGAAAAAACAGGTATCACGCCGCGTTACGAACAGCGCCGCTTCGACGCCCTGCAGGGCAAACAGCTTGTGCTTTCGCCGGATGCCCGCGACGGTTCGCTGAAAGTGAATCAGGATATGGAGCTGTACCGCTGGGCGCTGTTGAAAGATGAGCAGTCTGTCCATCAGATTGCCGCTGAACGCCGCGTCTGGATCCAGGTGGTGAAAGGCAGCGTGACCATTAATGGTACTAAAGCGACCACCAGCGATGGTCTGGCCATCTGGGACGAGCAGGCTATTTCGGTTCATGCCGATAGCGACAGTGAAATTCTGCTGTTCGATCTGCCGCCGGTTTGATCTGATTTAGTTGAATAAATAACGCAACCTTTCGGTTATTACCGGAAGGTTGCGCATTGTCCGTGATAAACTGAGAAACTCTCACTCAGATAAAAATGTCAGGACGATGAAAAAGAAAAGACCCGTACTTCAGGATGTGGCCGATCGCGTTGGTGTGACCAAAATGACGGTCAGCCGTTTCTTACGTAACCCGGAGCAGGTTTCCGAGGCATTACGTGGCAAAATCGCCGCTGCGCTTGATGAACTGGGTTATATCCCCAATCGCGCTCCCGATATTCTCTCCAATGCTACCAGCCGGGCTGTTGGCGTTCTGCTTCCCTCTTTGACCAACCAGGTTTTCGCTGAAGTGTTACGCGGTATAGAAAGCGTGACCGATGCGCACGGCTATCAGACGATGCTTGCCCACTACGGTTATAAACCGGAGATGGAAGAGGAACGTCTGGAATCGATGCTTTCATGGAATATCGACGGGCTGATCCTCACTGAACGCAAACACACCGCACGCACGCTGAAGATGATTCAGGTTGCCGGTATTCCGGTAGTGGAGCTGATGGACAGCCGCTCGCCGTGCATTGATATCGCGGTGGGTTTTGACAACTTCGAAGCCGCGCGGCAAATGACCGCCGCCATTCTCGCACGCGGCCACCGGCGCGTGGCGTATCTCGGCGCACGTCTGGACGAACGTACTATTATCAAACAGAAGGGTTACGAGCAGGCGATGCTGGATGCCGGGCTGACGCCGTATAGCGTCATGATGGAGCAGTCATCCTCTTACACATCAGGGATAGAACTGATGCGTCAGGCGCGCCGCGAGTACCCGCAACTGGACGGGATTTTCTGTACCAACGATGACCTTGCCGTCGGCGCCGCATTTGAGTGCCAGCGTCTGGGGCTGCGGATCCCGGAAGATATGGCGATTGCCGGGTTCCACGGTCACGATATCGGCCAGGTGATGGAGCCGCGTCTGGCGAGCGTCCTGACGCCACGTGAGCGCATGGGGCGCATTGGCGCAGAGCGCTTACTGGCGCGCATTCGCGGTGAAGCAGTTACGCCGAAAATGTTAGATTTAGGTTTCACATTGTCACCAGGTGGATCTATTTAGTCTGACAAATTTGAAGTAGCTCACACTTATTTATCTCTGGCACGAATGGATATTGCTTCTCCCAGACCCCGGCAGGACAATGTTACCGATAACAGTTACCCGTAACAATTCACTCTTGCACTTTGTGGGGGCTACCCTTGAGCACGACGAACTTTGATCACCACATTTATGTCCTGATGGGCGTTTCAGGCAGCGGTAAATCCGCTGTCGCCAGCGAAGTGGCGCATCAGTTACATGCCGCGTTTCTCGATGGCGATTTCCTCCATCCGCGCAGCAATATCATGAAAATGGCCTCCGGCGAACCGCTCAACGACGACGACCGCAAACCGTGGTTGCAGGCGCTGAACGATGCCGCTTTCGCCATGCAGCGCACCAATAAAGTGTCGCTGATTGTGTGCTCGGCGCTGAAAAAGCACTATCGCGACCTGCTGCGCGACGGTAACCCGAATCTCTCCTTCATCTATATGAAAGGGGATTTCGATGTTATCGAAAGCCGTCTGAAGGCGCGTAAAGGCCACTTCTTTAAAACGCAGATGCTGGTCACGCAGTTTGACACTCTTGAAGAGCCGGGAGCAGACGAGCGCGATGTTCTGGTTGTTGATATCGACCAGCCGCTGGAAGGTGTTGTTGCCAGCACCATTGAGATTATTAACAAAGGCAATGTGCAGTGAGTACATTAACACTGGTTTTAACAGCAGTCGGCTCCGTGCTGTTGCTGCTGTTTTTAGTGATGAAAGCGCGTATGCACGCTTTCGTCGCTTTGATGGTGGTTTCTATTGGTGCAGGGCTCTTTTCCGGTATGCCGCTGATTAAAATCGCGCAGACCATGGAAAAAGGGATGGGTGGAACGCTCGGCTTTCTGGCGATTGTGGTCGCGCTTGGCGCAATGTTCGGCAAAATCCTGCATGAAACCGGGGCGGTGGACCAAATCGCCGTCAAAATGCTGAGATCTTTCGGCCACAGCCGCGCGCATTATGCGATTGGTCTGGCCGGGCTGATTTGCGCATTACCGCTGTTCTTTGAAGTGGCGATTGTGCTGCTGATTAGCGTTGCTTTCTCAATGGCGCGCCATACGGGCACCAACCTGGTGAAACTGGTGATTCCGCTGTTTGCCGGTGTTGCGGCAGCGGCGGCGTTTCTGCTGCCGGGGCCAGCGCCGATGCTGCTGGCTTCGCAGATGCATGCTGATTTCGGCTGGATGATCCTGATCGGCCTGTGCGCCGCCATTCCGGGCATGCTGATTGCTGGTCCGCTGTGGGGCAACTTCATCAGCCGTTATGTCGAACTGCACATTCCTGATGACGTGAGCGAGCCGCATCTTGGCGAAGGCAAAATGCCGTCCTTCACGTTCAGCTTGTCGCTGATCCTGCTGCCGCTGGTGCTGGTAGGGATGAAGACAATTGCTGCGCGTTTCGTTACTGAAGGCAGCAGCCTGTACGACTGGCTGGAGTTTATCGGTCATCCGTTCACTGCGATCCTCGTGGCGTGCCTGGTGGCGATTTACGGCCTGGCGATGCGCCAGGGTATGCCGAAAGATCGCGTGATGGAAATCTGCGGCCACGCGCTGCAACCGGCGGGCATTATTCTGCTGGTGATCGGTGCGGGCGGTGTGTTCAAACAAGTGCTGGTGGACTCAGGCGTAGGCCCGGCTTTGGGTGAAGCGCTGACCGGTATGGGCCTGCCTGTCGCCATTACCTGCTTCGTGCTGGCGGCGGCGGTGCGCATCATTCAGGGTTCTGCCACCGTTGCCTGTCTGACGGCGGTTGGCCTGGTGATGCCGGTTATCGAACAACTGCACTTCAACGGCGCGCAGATGGCGGCACTCTCCATCTGTATCGCGGGCGGTTCCATCGTGGTGAGCCACGTGAATGACGCCGGTTTCTGGCTGTATGGCCGTTTTACCGGCGCAACCGAAGCGCAAACGCTGAAGACCTGGACAATGATGGAAACCATCCTCGGCACCACCGGTGCAATTATCGGGATGATTGCTTTCACGTTGTTGAGTTAAGTTCTTCGTAAAGAAAAAGGCAGCGCCGTTTGGTCGCTGCCTTTTTGTTATTTAGAGACTCGCTTAGTTACTGGATAGATCACCATCCGGGATGTAATAGCGGTTTGTGGTATATATTTTTTTAATTTCAGGGTCATCCAGGCTGCCATAAGAGATCTTTTCTTTATCTAAACCGTCCAGTCCTTTAATTCCGCCAATCATTTCCGCCCATTGGTCTCGACTCGTAATGTCCACGATGAAGGGAGCCAGATAGCGGTTAAGATGACCTTGAGACGGATTTTCAATCTCTGCGCTCAGCGCTTGCAAATAATCGTCTTTATTTGTTCTGGCCCAATCGATTGTAAAGCCTGCACGGTATGACAGTTCCATAAAAAGCAATAAGATAGTGCGACCATTGCCATCAAGAAAAGGATGTGCGAACGCTAAAAGTCCCATCACTTCGCCCGGTTTATTTTTAAACCGCTCATGTCTGGCAGCCAATTGCAAAGCATAATCAATGGCGTGTTTGATCCCTTTCGGATGTTCAAATGCCGTGTGGCGAGGATTGTCGGGCGAACCTTTAAAAACCGCGAGGCCTGGAACGAGCTCGCAGCGATCCTGACCGGCCCAAGGATAGAACTCACAGAAAAGGATTTTATGAACATGAAGTATCGCTTTGTAATCAATGGGATCAACCTTCGCAAGGAAGTCGAGGGCTTCATTGATACTCAGTTCAAACATAAGGTGCTCAGATCGTTTAACTTCTTCAGGATCTTTTAAACCTAATGAATTTTTCAGGTATCCTGCTGTTTCGAAGTCGCCAAACGGATCGAAAATCATGCACGAAACTTCCCGTTCGCTTTTCGTTTCTCTTGCAGATAATCGGCCTGTAATGAAAGGGTTTCAGCTTTAGTCAGAACACCTTTTCTCTTAAGGTTTACCAGCAATTGCTCGATGTTATCCAGAACGATGGTATCACCCGCCAACTGCGTAATAACCATAGCCATACGGCTAGTATCGTCACGAATATCAGAGATGTTATGAGATGCGGCAAGGTGGCGAATCTTACTGGCCACGCTTGGGGACGTATTTTTAATCATCACATTTAACCTCCATTAGTGGTCAAATTTTAGCATATAGGTGTACCTATGTCTCCAGAGGCACCTGGCATAAATACTGTGTCAGCCCTTCATCCACACCCGAATGCCGTCGAGGAACATCTGGGTGGCGAGCATCACCAAAACCAGCCCCATCAGGCGTTCCAGCGCGTTCACCCCTTTCTCGCCGAGCAGGCGTAAAAACAGCGTCGATTGCAGCAAAATGGCGACCGTTCCGCCCCAGGCGATTAACAGCGCAATCACCAGATGGCTCATCTGGTTTGGATACTGATGGGAAAGCAGCATCAGCGTCGCCAGCAGCGTAGGGCCAGCGACCAGCGGAATCGCCAGCGGCACGATAAACGGTTCTTCGCCAGCTGGCAGGCCGGAGCTGCTGCCGGTTTCGCTGGGGAAAATCATCTTAATGGCGATCAGGAACAGAATGATGCCGCCGGAAATCGACACCGTTTCCGCGCGCAAATTGAGCAGCGCGAGGATTTTCTCCCCGGCAAACAGGAAGATAAACATTACCAGCAGGGCGATCAGCAGTTCGCGGATCATGATCGCCCGGCGGCGTTTCGGCTCGGTATGTTTTAACACCGACATAAAAATGGGCAGGTTGCCTAACGGATCCATTATCAGGATCAACAACACCGCTGCGGAGATGATTTCACTCATTTATTATTATCCCTGACGCTGGCGGCCAACTTGCAGTAATTAGCCGCATTTCTGATGCATTCGCTATCATTGATTAATTTCACTTGCGACTTTGGCTGCATTTTGTAATGTGAGCACTGGCCCAGTGGGATACTGGTACACATCTTCAGCACATACCTCTGCAGGAACTTTCGCTATGAAAAATGTTGGTTTTATCGGCTGGCGTGGAATGGTCGGCTCTGTACTCATGCAACGCATGGTTGAGGAGCGCGATTTCGACGCCATTCGCCCTGTCTTCTTTTCCACTTCCCAGTTTGGGCAGGCTGCACCAGCGTTTGGTGGCCATGCAGCAGGTACGCTTCAGGACGCGTTCAACCTGGAAGCGCTGAAGGCACTCGACATCATTGTCACCTGCCAGGGCGGCGATTATACCAACGAAATCTATCCAAAGCTCCGTGAAAGCGGCTGGCAGGGTTACTGGATCGACGCAGCATCTTCTTTACGCATGAAAGATGACGCCATTATTATCCTCGACCCGGTTAACCAGGCGGTCATCAATGACGGCCTGAACAACGGCATCAAAACCTTTGTTGGCGGCAACTGTACCGTCAGCCTGATGTTGATGTCGCTGGGCGGTCTGTTCGCCAACGATCTGGTGGAATGGGTCTCTGTGGCGACCTACCAGGCGGCTTCCGGCGGCGGCGCGCGTCATATGCGCGAACTGCTGACGCAAATGGGCCAGTTGCACAGCCATGTGGTGGCAGAACTGGCGGATCCGGCTTCGGCTATCCTCGACATCGAGCGCAAAGTCACAGCATTGACCCGTAGCGGCGAACTGGCGGTTGATAACTTCGGTGTACCGCTGGCGGGCAGCCTGATCCCATGGATCGACAAACAGCTCGATAATGGCCAGAGCCGCGAAGAGTGGAAAGGCCAGGCCGAAACCAACAAAATTCTCAACACGGCGTCCACCATTCCGGTTGACGGTCTGTGCGTACGTGTCGGCGCGCTGCGTTGCCATAGCCAGGCGTTTACCATCAAACTGAAAAAAGACGTGTCGATTCCGACCGTGGAAGAGCTGCTGGCTGCGCACAACCCGTGGGCAAAAGTGGTGCCGAACGATCGCGAAATCAGCATGCGCGAACTGACGCCTGCGGCGGTCACCGGCACGCTGACCACGCCGGTTGGTCGTCTGCGCAAACTGAACATGGGGCCGGAGTTCCTCTCCGCCTTTACCGTTGGCGACCAGCTATTGTGGGGCGCGGCGGAACCATTGCGTCGAATGTTGCGCCAACTGGCGTAAGCGAAAAATAAAAAAAAGGGTGCTTCGGCACCTTTTTTTATGAGTTTTTACCGGAAAATGTGGTTGATGTGTTTATTTTCTCAGGAGTTGAAAAGTGTTGGCTATGCTTTAAGTAAGGTGTCTGAACACCTTACCTGAAAGCGGGACGGAGCATAGAGGATGCGCACATTTGTGCTGCTCCGTTCAGGTTCAAAAAGTATCGCAACCGCCTGAAACGACGGTGGAAAGCGCGATACCACGATAACAGGATGAAAGCCATGTCTGTTCATATCGACAGAGACGTGATTAACGCCCTAATTTCCGGCCATTTTGCCGACCCTTTTTCCGTTCTTGGCATGCATTGTACCGACGCCGGTATTGAAGTTCGCGCTCTGTTGCCTGACGCCACTGAAGTGTGGGTCATTGAGCCGAAAACCGGGCGCAAAGTGGGACAACTGGAGTGCCTGGATTCACGGGGCTTCTTCAGCGGCGTGATGGAGCGCCGCAAAAATCCTTTCCGTTATCAATTTGCTGTGATCTGGCATGGCCAGCAGAATCTGATTGATGATCCCTATCGTTTCGGCCCGCTATTGCAGGAGCTGGATAGCTGGTTGCTCAGTGAAGGAACACATATGCGCCCCTATGAAACGCTGGGTGCGCATGCTGATACGATGGATGGCGTGGTCGGAACGCGATTCGCCGTCTGGGCACCGAATGCACAGCGGGTTTCGGTGGTTGGGCAGTTCAACTATTGGGACGGTCGCCGTCATCCAATGCGCCTGCGTCGTGAAAGCGGGATCTGGGAGCTGTTCATTCCTGGCGCGCTCAACGGTCAGCTCTACAAATTCGAGATCCGTGATGCAAACGGCAGGTTGAAGATTAAGGCCGATCCTTACGCCTTTGAAGCCCAGATGCGCCCGGATACCGCCTCGCTGATCTGCGGTCTGCCGGGCAAGAAAACCCAGAGCGATGAGCGCAAACAGGCAAACCAGTTTGATGCGCCAATCAGTATTTATGAGGTGCATCTGGGTTCCTGGCGTCGCCATACCGACAACAACTTCTGGCTCAGCTATCGTGAACTGGCCGATCAGCTGGTGCCGTACGCCAAATGGATGGGATTTACCCACCTTGAACTGCTGCCGGTGAATGAGCACCCCTTTGATGGCAGTTGGGGCTATCAGCCGACCGGGCTGTACGCGCCGACCCGCCGCTTTGGCACCCGTGATGATTTTCTGCACTTTATTCATACCGCACATGCTGCCGGGCTGGGGGTGATCCTCGACTGGGTACCGGGCCATTTTCCGTCGGACGATTTTGGCCTGGCGGAGTTTGACGGGACGAAGTTGTATGAGCACAGCGATCCGCGCGAAGGCTATCACCAGGACTGGAACACGCTGATCTATAACTACGGGCGTCGCGAAGTGAGTAATTATCTGGTAGGCAACGCGCTCTACTGGATCGAACGCTTCGGTATTGATGCGCTGCGCGTCGATGCGGTGGCCTCGATGATCTACCGCGACTACAGCCGCAAAGAGGGCGAGTGGATCCCCAATGAATTTGGCGGGCGCGAGAACCTGGAAGCGATTGAATTTCTGCGCAACACCAACCGCATTCTCGGCGAGCAGGCACCGGGCGTCGTCAGTATGGCGGAAGAGTCCACCGATTTTGCCGGCGTTTCGCGGCCGCCTTCGCAGGGCGGGCTGGGTTTCTGGTACAAGTGGAATCTGGGCTGGATGCACGACACGCTGGACTACATGAAGCTCGATCCGGTGTATCGCAAGTACCACCACGATAAGCTCACCTTCGGCATCCTCTACAACTACAGCGAAAACTTTATCCTGCCGCTGTCCCATGACGAAGTGGTTCACGGCAAGAAATCGATCCTCGACAGAATGCCCGGCGATGCCTGGCAAAAATTTGCCAATCTGCGCGCTTACTACGCGTGGATGTGGGGCTTCCCCGGCAAAAAATTACTGTTTATGGGCAACGAATTTGCCCAGGGACGCGAGTGGAACCACGACGGCAGCCTGGACTGGCATCTTCTTGAGGGCGGCGACAACTGGCACCACGGCGTACAGCGGCTGGTGCGCGACATGAACCATTTCTACCGCCACCACAAAGCCCTGCATGAGCTGGATTTTGACCCGTACGGTTTTGAGTGGCTGGTGGTGGATGATCATGAAGCGTCGGTGTTTGTCTTTGTCCGCCGCGACAAGCAGGGCAACGAAATCATTGTCGCCAGTAACTTTACCCCGGTGCCGCGCTACGATTATCGCTTTGGTATCAATCAGCCCGGCCGCTGGCGCGAGGAGTTAAACACCGATTCGATGCACTACCACGGCAGCAATACCGGTAATGGCGGTGTGGTACACAGCGATGCGATTGCTAACCGGGGGCGTGAACACTCGCTGCTGCTGACGTTACCGCCGCTGGCGACCATCTGGCTGGTGCGGGAGGGGGAATGACGAAGCTGACGGTGGGGCAATCGTTGCCGCCCGGCGCAGAAGTGCAGGCGGACGGCGTTAATTTTACGCTGTTTTCCGCCCATGCGGAGCGCGTCGAGTTGTGCCTGTTCGATGACGAAGGTAACGAACAGCGCGTCGACCTGCCTGGCCGCACCGGGGATATCTGGCACGGTTTTCTCAGCGGCGCAAAACCCGGCCTGCATTATGGCTACCGTGTGCATGGCCCCTGGGAACCGGCGCGAGGCCACCGTTTCAATCCGGCAAAACTTTTGCTCGACCCCTGCGCGAAGCGCGTCGACGGCGAAGCCGTTGACAGCCCGCTGTTCCACGGCGGCCATGATTCGCCGGATCCTCACGATAATGCCTCGCTTGGCTTGCGCAGCGTGGTGGTGCAAGACGCGTTCGACTGGCAAGGCGATGCGCTGCCGCGCACGCCGTGGGGCAACACCGTCATTTACGAAGCGCACGTCAAAGGGCTCACCTGGCTTCATCCTCAGTTACCGGAAAATATCCGTGGCACCTATAAGGCGCTGGGGCATCCGTTGATGATTGCCTGGTTTAAGCAGCTTGGCATCACCGCGCTGGAACTGATGCCCGTCGCCCATTTTGCCAGTGAGCCGCGCCTGCAACGGCTGGGGCTTTCTAATTACTGGGGCTACAACCCGCTGGCGCTGTTTGCGCTCCATCCGCACTATGCCAGCGATCCGCAACAGGCCATCAATGAGTTTCGTGAAGCGGTGAGGTCGCTGCATCTGGCGGGGATCGAAGTGATCCTCGATATTGTGCTTAATCACAGCGCCGAAACCGATCTCGACGGGCCGACTTTCTCCCTGCGTGGCATTGATAACAGTACCTATTATTGGATCAGAGACGATGGCGATTACCACAACTGGACCGGATGCGGCAACACGCTGAATCTGAGCCACCCCGCAGGCGTGGACTATGCGCATGCTTGCCTGCGCTACTGGGCGGAAACATTCCACGTTGACGGTTTCCGCTTCGATCTGGCGACAGTAATGGGACGCACACCGAATTTCGATCCGCAGGCGCCACTGTTTACTGCGATCAAAAACGATCCGCTGCTTTGCGATCTGAAACTGATCGCCGAGCCGTGGGATATCGGCCCAGGCGGCTACCAGGTGGGGAATTTCCCCGCACCGTTTGCCGAATGGAACGATCATTTCCGCGACGCGACGCGCCGTTTTTGGCTGGAACAGTCGTTGTCGCTCGGAGAGCTGGCCGGGCGGTTTGCTGCCTCCAGCGATCTGTTTAAACATGCGGGCCGTTCGCCGTCGGCTTCAGTCAATCTGATCACCGCGCACGATGGTTTTACTTTGCGTGATTGTGTCTGCTTCAGCCACAAGCATAACGAGGCGAACGGCGAGGACAATCGCGACGGCACCGACAACAACCACAGCAATAATCATGGACACGAGGGATTGGGCGGCAGTTTTGATGTGGTCGAACGGCGGCGCGCCAGCGTGCATGCCCTGCTGACCACGCTACTGCTTTCTCAGGGAACGCCGATGCTGCTGGCCGGAGATGAACTGGGACACAGCCAGCACGGTAATAATAATGCGTACTGTCAGGATAACGCGCTGACATGGCTGAGCTGGCAGCACGCGGATAGCGGGCTCATGCACTTCACTGCTGCGCTTATCCAGCTACGTCAACGGATCCCCGCTTTGACGCGCGACGTCTGGTGGGAAGAAGGGGATGGCAGCGTAGCCTGGCTGGATCACGCCGGACAACCGTTGACGGCGCAGGCGTGGCAGCACGGCGCTCTGCGCTTACAAATTCTGCTCTCCGATACGGTTTTAATCGCCATTAACGCAACCAGCGATGTTGCAGAAATGGTTTTGCCTCAAGGGGGTTGGCATGCCATTCCTCCCTTTGCCGGAGAGGACAATCCGGTAGTGATAACTGCCTGGCATGGGCCTGCGCATGGAGTTTGCGTATTTCAGCGGTCATAAAAACGGAGTCTGTCATGGTGAGATTAGAGAAGAACGACCCTACAATGTTAGCGCGCCAGTTGCCCTTAAAATCCGTCGCCCTGATTCTGGCGGGCGGGCGCGGGACACGCCTGAAAGATTTAACAAAAAAACGTGCCAAGCCGGCGGTTCACTTCGGCGGTAAATTCCGCATCATCGATTTTGCACTCTCCAACTGTATCAACTCCGGTATCCGCCGTATTGGGGTGATTACCCAATACCAATCTCACACGCTGGTTCAGCATATTCAGCGCGGCTGGTCATTCTTCAATAATGAGATGAACGAGTTTGTCGATTTATTGCCTGCCCAGCAGCGGGTGCATGGCGAAAACTGGTATCGCGGCACGGCAGATGCGGTGACGCAGAACCTCGATATTATTCGCCGCTATCGCGCGGAATATATCGTCATTCTGGCGGGTGACCACATTTACAAGCAGGATTACTCGCGCATGCTGCTCGACCATGTCGAAAAAGGGGCGCGTTGCACCGTGGCCTGCCTGCCGGTGCCCATTCACGAAGCAACCGCTTTTGGCGTGATGGCGGTCGATGAGCAGGACAAGGTGGTCGACTTCGTCGAAAAACCGGCGAATCCGCCCGCAATGCCCGGCGATGACAGCAAAGCGCTGGCCAGTATGGGGATCTATATTTTTGATGCCGAATATCTGTACGACCTGCTGGAGGAGGATGATAAAAACGAGAACTCCAGCCACGACTTCGGTAAAGACATCATTCCGCAAATCGTCAAATCTGGCATGGCCTATGCACATCCTTTCCCACAATCCTGTGTGCAATCGGATCCGAATTCAGAACCTTATTGGCGCGATGTGGGAACGCTTGAAGCTTACTGGAAAGCGAACCTCGATTTAGCGTCGGTGATGCCAGAGCTGGATATGTACGATCAAAACTGGCCTATCCGTACCTATAATCAATCTCTGCCGCCGGCGAAATTTGTTCAGGATCGCTCGGGCAGCCACGGCATGACGCTGAATTCGCTGGTTTCTGGCGGGTGCGTTATTTCAGGCTCGGTCGTTGTGCAGTCGGTGTTGTTTTATCGCGTACGCGTCAACTCCTTCTGCAATATCGATTCGTCGATATTGTTGCCGGAGGTATGGATAGGACGCTCCTGCCGCTTGCGCCGCTGCATTATCGACAGAGGTTGTGTGATCCCGGAAGGCACAGTGATCGGTGAAAACGCAGAAGAAGACGCGCGCCGATTTTACCGCTC
This sequence comes from Kosakonia sp. MUSA4, assembly GCF_013085925.1. Lineage (NCBI taxonomy): Bacteria > Pseudomonadati > Pseudomonadota > Gammaproteobacteria > Enterobacterales > Enterobacteriaceae > Kosakonia > Kosakonia sp. MUSA4. Next base: position 5,059,166 of record NZ_CP025697.1, on the reverse strand, counting down.
CGAAGAGGGCATCGTGCTGGTCACGCGAGAGATGCTACGCAAACTGCAAGGCTGAAAAGTGAATTAAAACCTTGCGCGGAAGAGGCCCGCGCGCTGTTTCCCCCCCTGACGGCCATCCTTGCCGTATGGATTTGAACAGGAGCGATAATGCAGGTTTTACATGTCTGTTCTGAAATGTTTCCGTTGCTGAAGACCGGAGGTCTGGCGGACGTTATTGGTGCATTGCCTGCGGCGCAAATCGCCGGTGGTATTGATACACGCGTACTGTTGCCTGCATTCCCGGATATTCGCCGTGGCGTGAGCGATGCTCAGGTAGTTACCCGCCGGGAGACCTTTGCCGGGCCCATCACGTTGCTGTTTGGGCATTTCAATGGAGTAGGGATCTACCTGATCGACGCGCCGCATTTATATGAGCGCCCCGGCAGTCCTTATCACGATACCAATTTATTTGCCTATACTGACAACGTATTGCGTTTTGCGCTGCTCGGTTGGGTGGGCAGCGAGATGGCAACCGGGCTGGATCCTTTCTGGCGCCCGGATGTGGTGCATGCGCACGACTGGCATGCGGGGCTGGCTCCGGCCTATCTGGCGGCGAAAGGGCGCCCGGCGAAGTCGGTTTTTACCGTCCATAACCTGGCCTATCAGGGAATGTTTTTTGCCCAGCATATGAATGACATCCAGTTGCCATTGTCATTCTTTAACATGCACGGGCTGGAGTTTAACGGACAGATTTCATTTCTGAAGGCGGGGCTGTATTACGCGGATCATATTACCGCCGTTAGCCCCACCTACGCCCGGGAGATCACCGAGCCGCAATATGCCTATGGTATGGAAGGATTACTGCGCCAGCGCCAGCAGGAGGGCCGCCTCAGCGGCATTCTGAACGGTGTGGACGAGAAGATTTGGGACCCGGCAACAGATCTGCTTCTCGGCGCGCGCTACACGCGGGATACGCTGGAAGAGAAAGCGGAGAACAAACGTCAGTTGCAAATCGCCATGGGGTTGAAGGTCAACGACAAAGCTCCGTTGTTCTCCGTGGTCAGCCGTCTGACCAGCCAGAAAGGGCTGGATCTGGTGCTGGAAGCCTTGCCAGGCCTGCTGGAACAGGGCGGCCAACTGGCGCTGCTGGGCGCGGGCGATCCGGTATTGCAGGAAGGTTTCCTCGCAGCGGCGGCGGAGCATCCGGGTCAGGTCGGCGTACAGATTGGCTATCACGAAGCGTTCTCCCACCGCATTATGGGCGGCGCGGATGTCATTCTGGTGCCGAGCCGTTTTGAGCCGTGCGGCTTAACACAGTTGTACGGTCTGAAGTATGGGACGTTGCCGCTGGTGCGGCGAACCGGCGGGCTGGCGGATACCGTTTCCGACAGTTCTTTGGAAAATCTGGCGGATGGCATCGCCACCGGTTTTGCTTTTGAAGACAGTAATGCCTGGTCGCTGTTAAGGGCGATCAGGCGTGCTTTCGTGTTGTGGTCCCGGCCTTCGCTTTGGCGTTTTGTACAGCGCCAGGCGATGGCCATGGATTTTAGCTGGCAGGTCGCAGCGCAGTCTTATCGCGATCTTTACCTTCGGTTGAAATAGTTTTCCAGGAATCACTTATATGAATGCGCCATTTACTTATGCCTCACCGACGTTGAGCGTTGAGGCATTAAAACATTCGATTGCCTATAAACTGATGTTCACCATCGGTAAAGATCCGGCGGTTGCTAACCGCCATGAATGGCTGAACGCCACGCTGTTCGCCGTTCGCGATCGTCTGGTGGAGCGCTGGCTGCGTTCCACCCGTGCACAACTTTCCCAGGAAGTACGCCAGGTCTACTACTTATCGATGGAGTTTCTGATTGGCCGCACGCTCTCCAACGCCATGCTTTCGCTCGGTATTTATGACGACGTGAAAAACGCGCTGGAAGAGATGGGGCTCGATCTTGAAGAGCTGATTGATGAAGAGAACGACCCCGGCCTCGGCAATGGCGGTCTCGGGCGACTGGCGGCCTGTTTCCTGGATTCGCTGGCGACGCTGGGCTTGCCCGGTCGCGGCTATGGCATCCGTTATGACTACGGCATGTTTAAGCAAAATATCGTCGACGGGCGGCAAAAAGAGTCGCCGGACTACTGGCTGGAATACGGCAACCCGTGGGAATTCAAACGCCACAATACGCGCTATAAGGTGCGTTTTGGCGGGCGTGTTCAGCAAGAGGGTAAGCGGAGTCGTTGGGTGGAAACCGAAGAGATCCTTGCGGTAGCCTACGACCAGATCATTCCCGGCTACGACACCGACGCGACCAACACTCTGCGCCTGTGGAATGCGCAGGCCAGTAGCGAAATCAACCTCGGTAAATTTAACCAGGGCGACTACTTTGCGGCGGTGGAAGATAAAAACCACTCGGAAAACGTCTCCCGCGTGCTCTACCCGGACGATTCCACCTATTCCGGGCGTGAACTGCGTTTGCGGCAGGAGTATTTCCTCGTTTCAGCGACCGTGCAGGATATCCTCAGCCGCCACTATCAATTGCATCAAACCTTCAGCAATCTGGCGGATAAAATCGCCATTCACCTCAATGACACCCATCCGGTGCTGTCGATTCCGGAGCTGATGCGTCTGTTGATCGACGAACATAAATTCGAATGGGATGAAGCGTTTGAAGTAACCTGTCAGGTTTTCTCTTACACCAACCATACGTTGATGAGCGAAGCGCTGGAAACCTGGCCGGTGGATATGCTGGGCAAAATTTTGCCGCGTCATCTGCAAATCATCTTCGAGATTAATGATTATTTCCTGAAAACGTTGCAGGAGCAGTACCCGAACGATACCGGGCTGCTGAGCCGGACGTCGATCATTGACGAATCCAGCGGCCGCCGCGTGCGTATGGCGTGGCTGGCAGTAGTGATCAGCCATAAAGTCAACGGCGTGTCTGAGCTGCACTCCAACTTGATGGTTCAGTCGCTGTTTGCCGATTTTGCCACTATTTTCCCGATGCGTTTTCTCAACGTCACCAACGGCGTAACGCCGCGACGCTGGCTGGCGCTGGCCAACCCTTCGCTTTCCGGCGTGCTGGATGAACATATTGGCCGTACATGGCGTACCGATCTCAGCCAGTTGAGCGAGCTGGAGCAGCATATCGATTATCCGTTGGTTAACCAGGCGGTGCGGCAGGCCAAGCTGGAGAACAAAAAGCGGCTGGCGGAGATCATTGCCCATCAGCTTAATGTGGTGGTGAATCCAAAAGCGCTATTCGATGTGCAGATCAAGCGTATCCATGAATATAAACGTCAGTTGATGAACGTCCTGCACGTCATCACGCGTTATAACCGTATCAAGGAAGACCCCACCGCGCAGTGGGTGCCGCGCGTTAATATTTTCGCGGGGAAAGCCGCTTCGGCGTATTACATGGCGAAGCATATTATTCATCTGATCAACGATGTGGCGCAGGTGATCAATAACGATCCGCAAATCGGTGACAAGCTGAAAGTGGTGTTTATCCCGAACTACAGCGTCAGCCTGGCGCAGGTGATCATTCCGGCGGCGGATCTGTCAGAACAGATTTCCCTTGCGGGTACGGAAGCCTCCGGCACCAGTAATATGAAGTTCGCCCTGAACGGCGCGCTGACAATTGGTACGCTGGATGGCGCCAACGTTGAGATGCAGGAGCATGTCGGCGCGGAGAATATCTTTATCTTCGGCAATACGGCGGATGAAGTTGAGGCGCTGCGACGCAAAGGTTATTCGCCGCGCGAATACTACGAAAAAGATCAAGAACTGCATCAGGTGTTGACGCAAATCGCCACCGGTCAGTTCAGCCCGAACGAGCCTGGTCGCTACCGCGATCTGGTGGATTCGCTCATCAACTTTGGCGACCATTACCAGGTGTTGGCGGATTTCCGCAGTTATGTTGATTGCCAGGATAAGGTGGATGAGCTGTACCTCCACCCGGAAGAGTGGGCCACCAAAGCGATGCACAATATCGCCAATATGGGGTATTTCTCGTCGGATCGTACGATTCAGGAGTACGCCGAATATATCTGGCATATCGATCCGGTACGCCTGTAATCACACCAATCTGTAGGCCGGATAAGGCGTAGCCGCCATCCGGCATTTTGCTTCGGCGGGGTGTTTATTGCCCGGTGGCGCTTTGCTTACCGGGCCTACAAATATGCAGAATTCTGTAGGCCGGATAAGGCGTAGCCGCCATCCGGCACAACTATTACGACGCCAGCGATAATTCCGCTTTGTTATGACGCGTTAACCACTGCGCCACGCGGGATTGCTCTTCGGCGTTCAGCCACATTCCCAGCTTCGTACGACGCCAGATCACATCATCAAGGCGGCGTGCCCATTCATGTTCGACCAGGTAACGCAGTTCGGCTTCATACAGCTCATGACCGAAGTGTTCCCCCAAATCTTCAATGCGGGTGGCGTTTGCCAACAGCAGTTCACTGTTACTGCCGTAGGTGCGGGCAAAATGGCGCGCCAGCGATTCGCTGATAAACGGGTAGCGACGGCGCAGTTTCGCCGCGTAGTCGTCGCGATCGCCGCTGATATCGCCGCCTGGCAGCACGCAATTTTTTGTCCACGCCGGGCCGATGCCTTTGTAGTACGGCGTCAGTTTTTCCAGCGCATGCTCGGCAAGTTTACGGTAGGTGGTCAGCTTGCCGCCAAACACCGACAGCAGCGGCGCCTGGCCGTTCTCATCGTGAATATCCAGCGTATAGTCGCGGGTGATGGCCTGCGGCGAATCGGATTCGTCGTCGCACAGCGGGCGCACGCCGGAGTAAGTCCAGGCGATATCGTTGCGCGTGAGCTGTTTTTTAAAGTGCGCGTTATAGACTTTCAGCAGGTAGTTGATCTCGTTTTCATCGATCTCAACGTGCTTCGGATCGCCTTTATACTCCACATCGGTAGTGCCGATAATGGAGAACTCATCCATCCACGGAATAACAAAGACAATACGTTTGTCTTCGTTTTGCAGAATATAGGCCTGCTTCTGCGAATGTACGCGCGGCACCACAATATGGCTGCCTTTGATCAGGCGAATGCCGTACGGTGAAGGCAAATGCATACCGTCATCGAAGAACTGTTTAACCCACGGACCGGTGGCGTTCACCAGACCGCGCGCCTGCCAGCTATATTTTTCTCCGGTATCGATATCTTCCGCTTCGACAATCCACAGGCCATTTTCGCGGCGCGCGCTGGTGGCGCGGGTGCGGGTCAATACTTTGCCGCCTTTACGCTCAACCATCTGCGCATTCGCCAGTACCAGACGCGCATCATCTACCCAGCAGTCGGAATATTCGAAACCGCGCACGATTTCCGGTTTCAGCACCGATTCTGAGCCAAAACGCAAACCGGCTGAAGCCGGCAGGCTGGTGCGTTTTCCAAGGTGGTCGTACATAAACAGGCCAATGCGGATCATCCACGCCGGGCGCAGATGCGGGCGATGCGGCAGACGAAAACGCATCGGGAAAGCGATATGCGGCGCCATTTTTAGCAGCACTTCGCGCTCGGCAAGCGCTTCGCTTACCAGGCGGAATTCGTAGTGTTCAAGGTAGCGCAAGCCACCGTGAATCAGTTTGGAGCTGTTGCTGGATGTCGCGCAGGCCAGATCCTGCGCCTCCAGCATCAGCACGGATAAACCACGCCCTGCGGCGTCTACCGCGATGCCGGCACCGTTGATGCCCCCGCCTATCACAATCAGATCTTTGGTTTCCATGCTGCCCTCACGCACTTTCGTTAAAGCTCATAAATGTTCGTTATCGCTCATGATAGCAAAGGAATGCGCTTTTGGTAACATCAAAAAAACAATTTAGAGTGATACGCATAACATAATGGCGTTTACCCGCCGTCACGACGTACACTTGACGGCAGAATAGCCATTTCCTGTGTCAATTAAGAGAACGTCATGGATCACTTTGAATGCATTAACGTAGAAGAAACCCATCAGAAATTGCATCAGCAGCAGGCCGTGCTGGTGGATATCCGCGATCCGCAAAGCTTCGCGATGGGGCATACGCCGGGCGCATTCCATCTGACCAACGATACGCTGGGCGCGTTTATGCGCGACAACGATTTCGATACTCCGGTGATGGTGATGTGCTACCACGGCAACAGCAGCAAAGGTGCGGCGCAATACCTGCTCCAGCAGGGATACGATCAGGTCTACAGTGTGGACGGCGGTTTCGATGCCTGGCACCGTCATTTCCCGGCTGAAGTGGCGCACGGTACGCTTTAGGCATCCGTCCCGTGCCGCTATACTGTCTCTCTTTGTATGGATTAAGCGACGCCCGCCATGTTGATGATTACCTCTTTTACTAACCCTCGCGTCGCCCAGGCGTTTGTCGATTATATGCAGACCCAGGGCGTGATCCTCACCATTCAACATCACGAGCAAAGCGATATCTGGCTGGCAGATGAGAGCCAGGCTGAGCGCGTCAAAACTGAACTGGCGCGCTTTATCGAAAATCCTGCCGACCCGCGCTATCTGGCGGCGAGCTGGCAATCCGGGCAGGTCAATAGCGGTCTGCGCTATCGTCGTTTTCCCCTGACGGCGGCCATTCGCGAACGCGGCGGGCCATTGACGCTACTGATGACTGCGCTCTGCATATTTGTCTTCGTGGTGATGAGCGTGATTGGCGATCAGACCGTGATGATGTGGCTCGCCTGGCCGTGGGATGCCAGCGTGCAGTTTGAGGTCTGGCGTTACTTCACTCACGCAATAATGCATTTTTCGCTGGTACATATCCTCTTCAACCTGTTCTGGTGGTGGTATCTTGGCGGAGCCGTTGAAAAGCGTCTCGGCACCGGCAAACTGGTGGTTATTACCCTGATTAGCGCCTTATTAAGCGGTTTTGTGCAGCATCAACTTACCGGCCCGTGGTTTGGCGGTTTATCCGGCGTCGTGTATGCGCTGATTGGTTATGTCTGGCTGCACGGCGTACGCGATCCGGTTCCTCAGGTGGCGTTACCGAATGGGCTGTTTATTTTTACGGTTGCGCTGATGGTTGCCGAGTGGTTCGGCGTAATGGGCTTTGAGATTGCCACCGGTGCGCACACGGCTGGCATGGTGATTGGGCTGGCGATGGCGCTGGTGGACTCACAGAATGTGCGGAAACGAACATAATTATCCAGGGACATTTCATGAAACAAACACAGCGTCATGACGCGATTATTGAACTGGTTAAACAACAGGGATATGTCAGTACCGAAGAGCTTGTTGAACAATTTTCCGTCAGCCCGCAGACCATTCGCCGCGATCTGAATGACCTCGCGGATCAAAACAAAATCTTGCGTCACCACGGCGGCGCGGCGCTGCCTTCCAGCTCGGTGAACACCTCCTGGCACGATCGCAAATCAACGTTGACGGCGGAAAAAGAGCGCATTGCCCGCAAGGTAGCAGAACAGATCCCGAACGGCGCAACACTGTTTATCGACATTGGCACCACGCCGGAAGCCGTCGCCCATGCGCTGCTGGAACATAGCGATCTGCGCGTTGTGACCAACAACCTGAACGTCGCGAACACACTGATGAAGAAAGAGGATTTCCGCGTGATCCTCGCGGGCGGCGAACTGCGCAGCCGCGACGGCGGCATCGTTGGCGAGGCGACACTCGATTTTATCTCTCAGTTTCGCCTCGATTTCGGCATCCTCGGCATTAGCGGGATTGATGCGGATGGCTCGCTGCTGGAGTTCGACTACCACGAAGTGCGCACCAAGCGCGCGATCATTGAAAACTCGCGTCACGTCATGCTGGTGGTAGATCACTCGAAATTTGGCCGTAACGCGATGGTGAATATGGGCAGCATTGGCCTTGTGGATGCGGTGTACACCGATGCCATGCCGCCTGCAGGAACCCCTGCGCGAACAGAATTTCGCTTTGCTGGATCAGGCTCCACAGCGCGTAGTGCCAGACATCGTGACGACGCGCCATCTGTTCGGTTTGCTGCATCACCGACAGTGAACTGGTCAGCTCGCCTTTGCAGTGCAGCACTTCACCATGAACGGAGGTCGCCACAATACGGCTGTAATAGTTAGCCAGCGGCAACTCGTCGAGCGCCACCATCGCCAGCCGTTCCGCTTCCACCGGATCGCCATCGTTGATCGCCACCTGGGCGCGCAGGGCGTTGAAATCGCCGTGCAACGAGGCGTCCATTTGTGTGGTCATCTCCTGCTCGGCGCGCGCCAGCAGCGTGTTCACTTCGCTGTAGCGGTGCTGGCTTTGCATCAGCCAGGCCTGCAACAGGACCAGACGCGGATTTTCCAGCAGGCTTTCCCACGGCAGCGCTTTCAGCGACTCTTCCAGCACGCTCAGTTCACTGTGATTAAACAAACCCCACGCGTGATGCAGCAGAATATCGCGCAGCATAATGCCGTCTCCGGCTGCCAGCGCGTGGTGAATGGCTTCACTGGGGAAGCCTTGCGCCATCCAGCTTTCCGCCGCGGCGCGGTGAATATCCGGCAATTCAGTCGCCAGTTCCCACTGACAGCGCTGGCGCAGGAAACTGCCGAACAGCGGGTGGTAACTGAACCATTCGCCGGAATCGTCCATACGTTGTAAAAACAGCCCCTGACGCTCAATCTCTTCGAGCCGCATTTGCCCGTTCTCTTCACCGGTCACGCGGACGATCAGCGCGTCGTTCATCGAGCGCAGCAGGGCGCTTTTCAGCAGGAACTTACGTGTGTCGGTATCGACATTATCCAGCACTTCATCCACCAGATAATCGGAGAGATGGCTGGCATTAATGCCGGCGAGGCGGCGTGCGGACTGGTGCGGCGCACTGTGGTTTTGTCGCGCGGAGAGGGCGATAAGCTGCAACGCTGTCGCCCAGCCGGCAACGTCGTCGCACAGGCGGCTGCTTTCTGCTGCTTCAATCGGCGACGTCAGGCGGCAGTCAAAAAACTGTTTTGCTTCCTGATGGGTAAAAGCGAGTTGCTGGCTGCCTACTTCCAGCAGTTGTTCACGTACGCGCAGGTTGGCGATGCCTAACTGTGGCAGATTACGCGACAGCACAATCAGCGTCAGGTTTTCCGGCTGATGGCGTAAAAAGAATCGCATTGCATCATGGATCACCGGGTTGGTGATCAGATGATAATCGTCGATGACCAGAAAAAGTGGGCGCTGCCACTCCATCAATTCAACGAACATCTGGGAAAAGAGCGACGGCAGGCTGGCGTACTGGCGTTTTTGCGCCATCGCCTCGCTCCTGACGCAATGGCCGCCCGTCGCCTGCTGAACCGCAGCGATAAAGTAGCTGGCAAAACGTTCCGGCTGGTTATCCCCTTCATCCAGAGAGAACCAGCCAACATCATTTTTCCCGGCTGCCCATTGCGAAATGAGCGTGGTTTTTCCGTAACCCGCAGGGCTGGTCACCAGCGCAAGGCGATAATTGTTCGCGCCGGAAAGTTTAGCCAGCAGGCGTTCCCGAACCACGGTGTGGTCGAGACGAACCGGGCGACTTAATTTTGACGGAATCAACATAGTTATCACTTCACTGTGCGAAAACGGAGGGTGTGATTTTTTTTGCGCTTCGTAATTAATCCTAATAAGGTCGGTCAGATGAGGAAATATTGCAAGTTATGTCCGGATCTAACGATTGTGAATTTGCACTATGTCACATTTCTATTTATTTCATGAATAGTTAAGGACAAAAAAGGGAAAAATGGCCGGGGCACGGCTGGCGCGCTGCGCATGGCAGAAAGCTTAATAGCTATACATGTAGTAAGGGTTTGTTCGCATTATTAACCGACGTATCAGACAAAACGCACAAATAGCAAAAATTGATTAGTGTTCGTGTGGTGAATATTATTTTTTCTGCTTTTAACGCGTAACTAAAACTAATTTCCTCCGAAACGACATTTCATTTTTATTGAACAATTTCCACTCAATTTGATTGAATAACGTGCGAAAAAAACGCTACCTTTAGGTGGCGGCGATCACACTTTTTGCTCCTCCCCGCTGCTCCTCCCCGGCTAATCCCTGGCAGGATGAGGAAGTCATAAACCGAGCCAGGCACACTAACGCAAACGTCGATTTACTTCATTACAGGACCCGGATTCTTTATGTCAAAGCCAACGTTTAATAAAGCGGAATTTGCAGCGGCGCTCACGCGCCAGCAGCAGCGTTTAGGGATTCAGGTTGCCGGTGACATGACAACCCGACAGTGGTGGCAAGCGGTGAGCGGCGCGCTGGCAGAACTGCTGGCGGCACAGCCCGCGCCGAAAGCGGCGAAAGGGCAGCGCCACGTTAACTATATCTCAATGGAATTTCTGATTGGCCGCCTGACGGGCAATAACCTGTTGAGCCTGGGCTGGTATCAGGATGTTGGCGCGGTATTGCAGGAACACAACATCAACCTGACCGACCTGCTGGAAGAGGAGATCGATCCGGCGCTGGGTAATGGCGGTCTGGGGCGTCTGGCGGCCTGTTTCCTCGACTCGATGGCAACGGTTGGCCAGTCGGCGACCGGCTACGGCCTGAATTATCAGTACGGCCTGTTCCGCCAGTCTTTTGTTGATGGACAACAGCATGAAGCCCCGGACGACTGGCATCGCCGCAGCTACCCGTGGTTCAGCCATAACGAGCAGTTGGATGTGCAGGTGGGGATTGGCGGCAAGGTGAGCAAATCCGGACAGTGGCAGCCCGCTTTTACGCTGATTGGCGAAGCCTGGGATTTACCGGTCATTGGCTACCGTAACGGCGTGACGCAGCCGCTGCGTTTATGGCAGGCGACACATGCTCATCCCTTTAATCTGACCAAATTCAACGACGGTGATTTCCTGCGCGCCGAGCAAACCGGGATCGACGCGGAAAAGCTGACGAAAGTGCTCTACCCGAACGACAATCACAAGGCCGGTAAACAGCTGCGTTTGATGCAGCAATACTTCCAGTGCGCCTGTTCGATTGCCGATATTCTGCGCCGTCACCATCTGGCAGGGCGCAAACTGGCGCAGTTGCCGGATTTCGAAGTGATCCAGCTTAACGACACGCACCCGACTATCGCCATTCCGGAACTGCTGCGCGTGCTGATCGACGAGCACCAGCTAAGCTGGGACGATGCCTGGGCGATCACCAGCCGGACGTTTGCCTATACCAACCATACGCTGATGCCGGAAGCGCTGGAGTGCTGGGACGAAACGTTAGTCAAAGCGCTACTGCCGCGGCACATGCAAATCATCAAACAGATCAACGACAAATTTAAGCTGCTGGTCGAGAAAACCTGGCCGGGCGACGACGCGGTATGGGCAAAACTGGCGGTGGTGCATCACAAACAGGTTCGCATGGCGAACCTTTGCGTGGTGGGCGGATTTGCGGTTAACGGCGTGGCGGCGCTGCATTCGGATCTGGTAGTTAAGGATCTGTTCCCGGAATATCACCAGCTCTGGCCGGGCAAATTCCATAATGTTACTAATGGCATCACGCCGCGTCGCTGGATCAAACAGTGCAACCCGTTACTGGCTGCGCTGCTCGACAAGACGTTGAAAAAAGAGTGGGCCAACGATCTCGATCAGTTGATCAATCTGGAGAAGTACGCCGACGACGCGGCATTCCGCAAGCAGTATCGCGAGATTAAACAGCAGAACAAAGTGCGGCTGGCGGCGTTCGTCAAAGCCCGTACCGGTATTGAGATCAACCCGCAGGCGCTGTTCGACATCCAGATCAAGCGTCTGCATGAATACAAACGCCAGCACCTGGGGCTGCTGCACATTCTCGCCCTGTATAAAGAGATTCGCGAAAACCCGAAAGCTGACCGCGTGCCGCGCGTCTTCCTGTTTGGTGCCAAAGCTGCGCCGGGCTACTACCTGGCGAAAAACATTATCTTTGCCATCAATAAAGTGGCGGAAGTGATTAACAACGATGCGAAGGTCGGTGACAAGCTGAAGGTGGTATTCCTGCCGGATTACTGTGTTTCGGCTGCGGAGAAGCTGATCCCGGCGGCGGATGTATCAGAACAGATCTCCACGGCGGGCAAAGAGGCTTCCGGTACCGGCAACATGAAGCTGGCGCTGAATGGTGCGCTGACGGTCGGTACGCTGGACGGCGCAAACGTTGAAATTGCCGAACAGGTTGGCGAAGAGAATATCTTTATCTTCGGCCACACGGTGGAACAGGTGAAAGCGCTGAAAGCCAAAGGCTACGATCCGCTGAAATGGCGTAAAAAAGATAAGCTGCTGGATGCGGTGCTGAAGGAGCTTGAAAGCGGGAAGTTCAGCGACGGGGATAAACATGCTTTTGACCAGATGCTACACAGCATTGGCAAACAGGGGGGCGATCCCTATCTGGTGCTGGCGGATTTTGCCGCCTATGTGGAAGCGCAAAAGCAGGTGGATGTGCTCTACCGCGACCAGGAAGCGTGGACTCGTGCGGCGATCCTGAACACGGCGCGCTGCGGTATGTTTAGCTCTGACCGCTCAATCCGCGATTATCAAACCCGCATCTGGCAGGCAAAACGCTAAGGAAGGGCGATGGAGAGTAAACGTCTGGAACAGGCCGCACTGGCGGCGGGGATCAGCCCAAACTACATCAATGCGCACGGTAAGCCGCAGTCCATTACGGCGCAGACAAAACAGCGTTTGCTGGCGGCAATGCACGCCGCAAACGCAACGGCGCTCAGCGTACCGCCGGTTCCTGCTGTGCAGGTGTTTATTCACGGCAAAAAGAAAACCTTGCCGGTGGCAGGCAAGGGGAGTTTCCAGTGGCAACTGGTCACGGAAGCCGGCAAGCAGTATCAGGGCCAGGTAAACGGCGGAGAAAATCTGCCGTTGCCAGGCGGTCTGGCGCTGGGCTATCACACGCTGACGCTGGAACAGCAGAAGCAGCGCTGGCAGTGCCGATTGATCATCGCGCCTGCCCGCTGCTATGAACCTCAGGCTCTGCTGGAAGGGAAAAAGTTGTGGGGCGCCTGCGTTCAGCTCTACACCCTGCGCTCAAATGATAACTGGGGGATAGGGGATTTCGGCGACCTGAAAAAGATGCTCGGCGATGTGGCACAGCGCGGCGGGGCATTTATTGGCCTCAACCCGATCCACGCGCTCTACCCGGCGAATCCGGAGAGCGCCAGTCCATATAGCCCTTCATCACGGCGCTGGCTGAATATTATCTACATCGACGTTAACGCAGTGACGGATTTCCGCGACAGCGAAGAGGCGCAGGCATGGTGGCAACTTCCCACCACTCAACAAACGTTGCGCGCTGCGCGCGATGCGGAGTGGGTGGATTACGCGTCGGTGACGGCGCTGAAACTGGCGGCGCTGAGCCTCGCATGGCGACGTTTCCGCCAGCGTGCGGACGATGACGCGCAGCAAGCCGCGTTCCGCCACTTTGTTGAACAGCAGGGCGAAAGCCTCTACTGGCAGGCTGCGTTTGACGCGCTGCATGCGAATCAGGTGAAAGAAGATGTGCTGCGCTGGGGCTGGCCGGTATGGCCGGAAGGGTATCAATCTACCCGCAGCCCGCAGGTAAAAGCCTTCTGCAAGGCGCATGCTGATGAGGTCGATTTTTATCTCTGGTTGCAGTGGCTGGCTTATACCCAGTTTGCTGAGTGCTGGGAAACCAGCCAGCACAATGCAATGCCCATCGGCCTCTACCGCGATCTGGCAGTCGGCGTGGCGGAAGGCGGCGCGGAAACCTGGTGCGATCGCGAGCTGTACTGTCTGAAAGCTTCCGTCGGCGCGCCGCCGGATATTCTGGGGCCGCTCGGGCAAAACTGGGGGCTGCCGCCGATGGATCCGCACGTGATGCGGGCGCGCGCCTATGCGCCATTCATCGATCTGCTGCGTGCCAATATGACCAGCTGCGGCGCGTTACGTATCGACCATGTTATGTCGATGCTGCGTCTGTGGTGGATCCCGTACGGCGAAACGGCGGATCACGGCGCTTACGTGCAATATCCGGTGGATGACCTGCTGGCCATTCTGGCGCTGGAAAGCCAGCGGCATCAGTGCATGGTGATTGGCGAAGATCTGGGAACCGTGCCGGTAGAGATTGTCGGCAAGCTGCGCAGCAGCGGCGTCTACTCCTACAAAGTGCTCTACTTCGAAAACGATCATCAGAAAAACTTCCGCGCGCCGCAGGCCTGGCCGCAGCAGTCGATGGCGGTAGCGACGACGCACGATCTTCCAACTCTGCGCGGTTACTGGGAGAGCGGCGATTTAACTCTCGGCAAAACGCTGGGGTTATACCCCGATGAAGTGATACTGCGCGGTTTGTATCAGGATCGCGAGCGGGCGAAGCAGGGGCTGCTGGATGCGCTACATCAGCACGGTTGCCTGCCGAAGCGCGCCGGGCATAAAGCGTCGCGCATGCCAATGACGGCGATCCTCAATCGCGGGATGCAACGCTATATTGCCGACAGCAACAGCGCATTACTGGGGTTGCAGCCGGAAGACTGGCTGGATATGCCGGGGCCGGTGAACATTCCGGGCACCAGTTATCAGTACAAAAACTGGCGACGTAAGCTATCGGTGCCGCTGGAAGCGATGTTCAGCGATGAGAAGGTTAACAAGCTGATTAAAGATCTTGACCGACGGCGCAAAGCCGCAGGAAAGCGTTAATAAAAAAGCCCGGATATCCGGGCTATTTGTTGTCCTGTAAGCGTAGCTCTCTGGCTACTTTGCCGGATGGCGGCTTCGCCTTATCCGACCTACGGGTTATGTAGGCCCGGTAAGCGTTAGCGCCACCGGGCAATTTATTGGATGGCGGCTCCGCCTTATCCGGCTTACGGAGTTTTGTAGGCCCGGTAAGCGTTAGCGCCACCGGGCAATTAAAATCAGACCACCATTCCCAGCAACAGACAACCCACCAGGCCGCACACCGAGATAATGGTTTCCAGCGCCGACCATGAACGCATGGTCTCACCGATGGTCAGGTTGAAATACTCTTTGAACAGCCAGAAGCCCGGATCGTTAACGTGAGAGAAAATCACGCTACCGGAGCCAACGGCGATCACCATCAGTTCCGGGCTGACGCCGGTGGTGGCAATCAGCGGCGCGGCAATACCGCCTGCGGTAATAGCCGCAACGGTTGCGGAACCCAGCGCAATACGCAGTACCGCAGCAATCGACCAGGCCATAAACAGCGGAGAGAGGTTCGTGGAATGCATCATGGCAGCGATGTATTTATCCACGCCGCTATCAACCAGCACCTGTTTGAACGCGCCGCCGCCGCCGATGATCAACAGCATCATGGCGATGATTTTGATGGATGAGGTCAACGTTTCATTGATGTCATCCATAGAACGGCCACGGTTCAGACCGAAAGTGAAGACCGCAATCAGTACCGCGATCATGGTTGCCATCACCGGGTCGCCGAAGAACTCTGCATAAGGCAGAATCGCATGGCCTTTCGGCAGCAGCATTTCCGCGACCGCGCGCAGCGCCATCAGAACCACCGGCACCAGGGAAGTCCAGACGCTGACGCCGAAACCTGGCATCTCTTCTTCGGTAAAGGTTTTGGAGTTGTACAGGCCTTCCGGGATCGGCTTATCAATGCTTTTCAGGAACCGCGCATAGACCGGGCCTGCGAGGATCACGGTCGGGATACCGAGCAGCGTGCCGTACAGCAGCGTTTTACCCATATCTGCGTGGAAGATGGTTGCGATAGCAGTCGGGCCCGGGTGCGGTGGCAGGAAGCCGTGCGTCACGGAGAGGGCTGCCGCCATCGGTACGCCAACATACAGCAGTGGAATACGTGCAGAGGCGGCGATAGTAAATACCAGCGGCAGCAACAGCACGAAACCGACTTCATAGAACAGCGCGAAACCGACGGTGAAACCGGTCAGTACAACGGCCCATTGAATATATTTACGGCCGAACTTTTCGATAAGCGTAGTGGCGATGCGCTGTGCGCCACCGCAGTCTGCCAGCAATTTGCCGAGCATGGCGCCGAAGCCCATGATCAGCGCAAGACTGCCTAACGTACCGCCGACGCCCGCTTTAATCGATTTGATCACGGCATCCAGTGGCATGCCCTGCATCATCCCGACGGCGAGCGCCACCAGAATCAGAGCGATAAATCCGTTGAGTTTGAAACGGATCATTAACAGGAGTAAGAGGGCAACACCGATAGCGACAATGACTAATGGCATGATTTACCTGGCCTTTAATTTGTTATGGGTAACGTCAGTGTTTCTTGGCAGCCGCTAAAAGCTCCCGAACCGGGAAGGGCGAACTGCGGCACCATTACGGCTGAACATCCATTGCTAAAAATTGTAGTCGGATGTTTTTATCTTGTTGGTGCTGGCTGGAATGATACGGGTAACATCTGTGAAAAGAGAATCACCCCACCGATCTAAATGTGAGATCTGAGACATTCGTCATATTAACGCCGGGGAACTAGTTTGTTTTAAAGGGCAGGAAACGCGCGCAAAGATACGGGTAACAGCCTGAGATAACAGGGAGAAAACGGATTGGGTGCAGGTGAGATATGCTGAAGATAACCCTTGTGCGAGGGAAACGGACCGGTTGATCGAGCCTGATAACAGGCAGGCCCGGCACGTTTTCACGCTACCGGGCAATGCTCTGCAGAACAGGCTTAGTAGTAGGAGTGCTCGCCGCGCTGGTGCTCGGTGAGATCGCGCACGCCTTTCAGTTCCGGGAACTCGGTCAGCAGCTGCTTCTCGATCCCCTCTTTCAGCGTCACGTCGACCATGGAGCAACCGTTGCAGCCGCCGCCAAATTGCAGAATGGCGAAGCCTTCATCGGTGATCTCCATCAGTGTGACGCGGCCGCCGTGGCCAGCCAACTGCGGGTTGATTTGCGATTGCAGCAGGTACTCAACGCGCTCCATCAGCGGCGCGTCGTCGGAAACTTTACGCATTTTAGCGTTTGGCGCTTTCAGCGTGAGCTGGGAACCTAATTGATCGGTCACAAAATCAATTTCCGCATCTTCCAGATACGGCGCGCTCAGTTCATCGACATAGGCAGTCAGTTGTTCAAATTTCAGCGCGGTATCGGTCGCTTCAACCGCATCTGGCGGGCAATAAGAGACGCCGCATTCAGCATTTGGCGTACCTGGGTTAATCACAAATACGCGAATTTGTGTCCCTTCTTCCTGATTTGCCAGCAGTTTGGAAAAGTGCGCCTGGGCAGCGTCGGAAATACGGATCATAGCAATGGCCTAATAGTTGACTATTTTACTTGGTTATAATACGCCCATCATCGAGGGTCTACAAGGTTCGACACAGGCACCAGACCTGAACAGTCGCTGCGCCGCTGCGCAAAAGCAGCCGGGAGATCTCCGCAACAGTGCTGCCAGTCGTGACGACATCATCCACCAGAACGATATGGAGCCCGGCTATTGGCAATTCAAGGCGAAAAGCATTTTTCAGGTTCTGCCTGCGCAGCCTGGCGCTTAAATGATGCTGCACCGGCGTTGCCCGCAGACGATTAAGCGCCGTGCGCGAATAGCGGCACGGCAGCCAGCGCGCCAGCGGTCGGCACAGCAAATCGCTTTGATTAAACCCGCGCCGCCACTGGCGTCGGGCATGTAGCGGAACGCTGAGGAGCAGGTCCGGTAACGGACATTTACCGCGCTGTATCACCCTGAGCAGCAATAGCCGCGCCAGTGGGCTGGCAAGCTCCGGGCGCGGATGAAATTTAAACTGCTGTACCAGCGTACTGAGCGGCGGCGCGTAGTCACCCACCGCGATGAGCCGCTGCCAGGGCGGTGGTTTTTGCAGGCAACGGCCGCAGGGCACATTTTCATGGGCCGCAGGTAAACCGCACAAAGGGCAAACTTTTCCCGGCATTTGCATCGCACGGGCGCAGCCCGAACAGATTCCCCAGTGACTGAGCATTAACGGCATTCGGCATAGCCAGCACAAGCCCGGCACTGTTAGCATGTTCCACCTCCTTGTGTGAAGAAAGAGAACGATAGCGGATGAAAGACATCTGGTGGCAAACCAAAGGTGAAGGCGATTGTCATCTTGTGCTGCTGCACGGCTGGGGACTGAATGCCCAGGTATGGGATTGCATAACTCCGGAACTGAGTGCGCATTTTACGCTGCATCTGGTCGATTTGCCGGGCTATGGCAGAAGTACGGGATTTAGCCCGTTATCGCTTGGGCAGATGGTTGAAATTGTTCTGGCTCAGGCGCCGGAACGGGCGATCTGGCTGGGCTGGAGCCTTGGCGGGCTGGTGGCCAGCCGCGTGGCGTTGCAGGCGCCGGAGCGTGTAAGCGCGCTGGTGACGGTGGCTTCCTCGCCGTGTTTCAGCGCACAGGGCGAATGGGCGGGCATTAAACCCGAAGTGCTGGCCGGTTTTCAGCATCAGTTGAGCGAGGATTTTCAGCGAACCGTCGAGCGTTTTCTCGCGCTGCAAACGCTGGGAACGGAAACCGCAAGGCAGGATGCACGTCAGCTAAAAAACGCAGTGCTGTCGCTGGAAATGCCCTCTGCTGAGGTGCTGAACGGCGGGCTGGAAATCCTGAAAACAGCGGATTTGCGCGAAGCATTATCATCGCTGACGCTGCCGTTTTTACGCCTCTACGGGCGTCTCGACGGGCTGGTGCCGCGCAAAATCGTGCCGGTGCTGGATGCGATGTGGCCTGCAAGTGAATCGATAGTGTTTGCGAAAGCGGCGCATGCGCCTTTTATCTCGCATCCGGCCGAATTCTGCGAAACCCTGCTGGCGTTAAAAGCGAAGCTGTGAAAGCTGCCCGGTAGCGTGCTGCTTATCGGGCCTTCAGCACAGCGTCCACCACTCCTGCTGGCAGGCGCTTTTTCCTTCAGGACACTGTTTACAGCTACCGGTCAAACAACCGGTAGCCTCTTCCTGAACACGCATCACTTTACCCATCGCTTCCATGCGGTCCAGCATGGCATCAATCATCGCTCTGGGCGTGCGCAGCGTGCTGCTCAACTGCTGCGCATCCATTCTTCCCCGAAGTGCCAGCAGATCGCGAATCTCAAGTAATGATGCCATCGCTTCACTCCTTAATGGCAGTCGCCCGCCGGGCTGTCACAGCAACTGGCGACAGTTTTACGCGTAGCCAGCGTACTGATATCCACCCGGCTTCTGGCACGGCGCAGCGCGCCAATCACCACCACGTTAAACAGGAGAACCGCCAGAATGCAGGTCAGGCTGTAGAGTTGATGCTGGTTAAAGGTGACACTTTGATAAAACAACGTTGCCAGTGAGTAGGCGATATTCAGCCCCCACAGCACCGAGAAGCCCATCCAGCCGCGGCTCGCTTCGCGGGCGATTGCGCCCATCGCGGTAATGCACGGCACGTAGAGCAGGACGAAAATCAGGTAGCTGTAGGCGGCGGCTGCACTGCCGAATTTCTGGCTCATTACGCCCATCGTGCCCGTTGCCATTTCACCGTCGCCTTTACTGGCTTCGATTGGGTTGGCCAGCACGCTCAGGCTGAAGGTATCGCGCACGCTCTTCGCGGTATCTTCCAGCGCGGCAATCAGTTCGCCGCTCAGGCTGAATTCCGCCGGATTAAAATCGGCTTGCTCAATATTTTCGGCGGTATAGAGTGTATTCAGCGTACCCACCACCACTTCTTTCGCCATCGCACCGGTGACCAGGCCGACAGTGGCTTGCCAGTGATCGCCATGCACGCCAATCGGCTCCAGCAGCGGCGTAAATACCCGGCTGATCGACGCCAGCGCAGATTCATCGATTTTATGTACCGTACGGCCATCCAGCGAGAAGCTATTCATCGCACTGAGGAAAATGCTGACGATGATGATGACTTTACCCGCGCGGAGTACAAAGCCTTTCAGGCGCTGCCAGGTTTGCAGCAGCAGGCTTTTCAGATGCGGTACGTGATAGACCGGAAGCTCCATCACGAACGGTGATGCTTCACCGCGCAGCAGGGTAAATTTCAACATCAAGCCGGTGAGGATCGCCATCACAATCCCCAGCACGTAGAGTGAGAAGACGGTGATCGCGCCATGCTGGCCGAAAAATGCCGCCGAGAAGACGGCGAAAATGGCCAGGCGCGCGCCGCAGGACATAAACGGCGCCATCATGATAGTAATTAACCGTTCACGCGGGGCATCCAGCGTGCGGGCGCCCATCACTGACGGTACGTTGCAGCCAAAACCCACAATCAGCGGCACAAAGGATTTTCCCGGCAACCCCAACGATTGCATCAGCCGGTCCATCACAAAGGCCGCGCGCGCCATATAACCGGAATCTTCGAGGAATGACATAAACAGGTACATCATGCCAAGCTGCGGCACCAGCGGCAGTACGGTATTCACCCCGCCGCCGAGCCCCTGCGCCAGGAAGACTGTCAGCCATTCCGGGAAGTGCAGCGTGGCGCCCAGCCACTGAATGCCATGGATAAAAATCGCCACTGAACCGGCGTCGAAGATCGGCTGGAACGCGCCGCCAATGTTGATGGCGAACAGGAACATCAGATACATGACGAACAGAAAGATCGGCAGACCCAAAAAGCGGTTGATCACAATGCGGTCAACGGCTGCGGTAAACTGGCTCGGCTCGGCCGTTAAGGTGTTGCTGACGGTATCGCAGATGGCGGCAATCGATTGATAACGCGCATCGGCAATATGCAGCGCCGGATCGTCCATCCCATCTTTCAGACGGGCGAGTGCAGCGTCGAATTGCTGGTTGTTGATGCCCGAGTTCGCGCGGCTGTAGATATCACCCTCGAGGATTTGCAGGCCCATCCAGCGGCGCTGCTGCGGCGGAAGCTCATCTGGCATTTGCGCGGCCAGCGCGTCGGCTTCACGGGAAAGCGGTTGGGCGTAATGCACCAGTTCGATATTGTCATTTGCGCGATGACGATCCACCGCCAGCTTCAGCGCTTCAATACCGCGACCACGTGTTGATACCAGCGGGATCACCGGGCAGCCAAGGCGGGCTGAAAGGGCATCAATATCGATGCGCACTTTTTGCTTTTCAGCGATATCCAGCATGTTAAGGGCGATGATGCACGGTACGCCCAGCTCCAGCAGTTGCAGTGTCAGATAAAGATTGCGTTCAAGATTCGAGGCATCCACCACGTTGATCAGCAGATCGGCATCACCGCTCAAAATGTAGTGACAGGCAATCTGCTCATCCAGCGATGTTTGCGCCGAAATGGTGGTCAGCGAATAGGTGCCTGGCAGGTCAACCAGCGTAACCTGGTGATCGGTTGTGGTGAAAAAGCCCTCTTTGCGCTCTACCGTCACGCCAGACCAGTTTCCAACCCGCTGGCGCGCCCCCGTTAACTGATTGAATAATGTTGTCTTGCCAGAATTAGGATTACCAATTAAACCAATGGTCAATTTTTTCATTTTACTTAGCACTCTATGTCATAGCTGACCGGTTAACGGGAAATTGCTTCCAGTTCGAGAAAAGCGAGATCTTTTTTCCGTAACACTAAATTAACGCGGCGGGTTTCGATATGAATGGGATCGCCTAATGGCGCCACCCGTACCACATTAAAAGATGAGCCGGGCAACATACCTAATGACAGGAGTTTTTGCCGCCAGGCCGGGCTTATTTGCTGTGAGAAGCCGGTAATTTTCCACACGCTGTCAGGAGAGAAATGCATAGTGCCTACTTATTTTTGCTGCGAGCCGATGTTTGCCATACGCCATCACGACGCACCGTGAGCCAGTGAAGAGTAAAGAATAACCAACGAGAACAATGATAATGAGAATAGTTTTTATCATCAATAATAAAAATGCGTCAGAACGGGAGAGGAAATAAAAATTCGATTTTGTTTTGACGTAGCTCAAAAATGTGCTGGGTTCTGAATTTTGCGCAGTGCAGTAAAAGATTAACAGGAAATAAATAATTGTTATTTATATCGGGATCTTAATGTTTTATTAATGTTTGAAATGTAAAGCGGGCCGAAAGTCCGCTGATATAAATTCCGATCAATAAATACAATAGCAGTAAATTGATTAATAATTTTGAATATCAATCGCCAACAAAAATAATAAGTTAATAAATCTCTGTGAGTAATAGCGCTGAGAAAATTGCGTTTTTTCGACGGTGGTGCACAAAAAATAACCCCTCTCCCGCAAGAGAGGGGACAGGATTAGCGTTTTTTACCCATCGCCGCCGCCAGCGCATCCATCATTGCGCTGTTGCCGCCGGGTTGAGGGTTGCGATCCCGTGGTGATTTCGCCGGGCGTGCACTGTTCCGGTTACCGGCATCGCGACTACCACCATTACCACTGCCGCGACGGCTGTTGCTGTCGCCCGGTTGTTCGTCCAGACGCATGGTTAATGCGATACGTTTACGCGGCAGATCGACTTCCAGCACTTTCACCTTCACGATATCGCCCGCTTTCACCACCGTATGCGGATCTTCAACGAACTTATCCGCCAGCGAGGAGATATGCACCAGCCCGTCCTGATGCACGCCGATATCAACGAACGCACCAAAGTTGGTGACGTTGGTCACTGCGCCTTCCAGCACCATGCCCGGCAACAGATCGTTCATCGTTTCGATGCCTTCGGCGAAGGTCGCGGTTTTGAACTCCGGACGCGGATCGCGGCCCGGTTTCTCCAGCTCTTTGATGATGTCGGTGACGGTCGGCACGCCGAACTGCTCGTCGGTAAACTCGGACGGTTTCAGCTTACGTAACTCGGCGCTGTTGCCCATCAGATCGCGCAGGGACTGTGCGGTTGCCGCCAGAATTCGCTCAACCACCGGATAGGTTTCCGGGTGAACGGTGGAAGCATCCAGCGGGTTGTCACCGTGGTTAATACGCAGGAAGCCCGCGCACTGTTCAAAGGCTTTCGGCCCAAGGCGGCTCACTTTTAGCAGTTGCTGGCGGTTCTGGAACTGACCGTTTTCATCGCGCCAGGAGACAATATTTTGCGCCATCATGCGGGTTAAACCGGCCACGCGCGTCAGCAGCGGTACCGAGGCGGTATTCAGATCAACGCCGACGGCGTTTACGCAGTCTTCAACCACCGCATCGAGTTTACGCGCCAGCTGTGTCTGGCTGACGTCATGCTGATACTGGCCAACGCCGATTGATTTCGGGTCGATTTTCACCAGCTCCGCCAGTGGATCCTGTAAACGGCGGGCGATAGACACCGCGCCGCGCAGAGAAACGTCGAGATCCGGGAATTCCAGCGCCGCCAGCTCGGAAGCGGAGTAGACTGACGCGCCCGCTTCGCTGACAATCACTTTTTGCGCGGTCACTTTCGGGAACTGTTTCTGCACATCGAGGTAGAAACGCTCGGTCTCGCGCGATGCCGTACCGTTACCGATCGCCACCAGTTCGACGTTGTGTTTCTCGCACAGCGCCGCCACGGCAACCGCCGCTTTCGCGGCCTGCCCGGTGTGCGGGTAAATCGTGTCGGTGGCGACCAGTTTGCCGGTAGCATCGACCACCGCCACTTTTACGCCTGTACGCAGGCCCGGATCGAGCCCCATTGTTGCGCGCAGCCCGGCCGGTGCGGCCATCAGCAGATCGTGCAGGTTACGGGCGAAGACGTTAATCGCTTCATCTTCTGCGCGTTCGCGCACAGTGCCCATTAATTCCGTTTCAAGGTGCATCAGGACTTTAATGCGCCACGTCCAGCTCACGACGCTACGGCGCCAGCTGTCTGCCGGGGCGTTATTCAGGCGCAGGCCGAGATGGTCGATAATAATCTGCTCGCAATGGCTCTCTTTCGGTGGCTCGTCAAACTGCGGATCGGCATTCAGCGCCAGTTGCAGCACGCCCTCATTACGCCCGCGGAACATCGCCAGCGCGCGGTGCGAAGGCACAGTAGAAACCGGTTCGTGATGATCGAAATAGTCGCGGAATTTCGCGCCTTCTTCCTCTTTGCCGCTAACCACCGTCGCCACGAGATGGGCGTTTTTCCACAGATAGTCACGGACTTTCGCCAGCAGGGCCGCATCCTCAGCGAAGCGCTCCATCAGGATATAACGCGCGCCATCCAGCGCCGCTTTGCTGTCGGCAACACCTTTATCCGCATCCACAAACGTGGCGGCCAGCGTTTCCGGATTCTGTGACGGGTCATTCCACAGTTGGTCGGCCAGCGGTTCGAGACCGGCTTCAATCGCGATTTGCCCGCGCGTGCGACGCTTCGGTTTGTAAGGCAGATAGAGGTCTTCGAGTTCGGTTTTGCTCAGCGTACCGTTGATGGCTTTTGCCAGTTCATCGCTGAGTTTTCCCTGCTCGCCAATCGATTTCAGGATTGCCTGGCGGCGCTCTTCCAGCTCGCGCAGGTAACCAAGGCGGGTTTCGAGCTGACGCAATTGCGTGTCGTCCAGACCGCCGGTGACCTCTTTACGGTAGCGCGCGATAAACGGCACGGTATTCCCTTCATCAAGCAGGCGAACGGCGGATTCCACCTGTTCGGTTCGTGCCTGAAGTTCACCCGCAATAATGCGGCAGAGCGAATCATTCATCATTTCTTTCATCATCTTCTGAACAAAATCAGCGGATAGTTATACGGACTGGCACTGTAAAATGCCAGCCGCCGGGGTGGTTCCTGGATTGTTCTGTGGCGGTTATTTCACATATTCGATTTCATTGACGTACCAGGTGGCTTCGCCGCCCGGTGTTTGTACGACCGCCACATCGCCGGCTTCTTTTTTCAGCAGGGCGCGGGCCATCGGCGAATCGATAGAGATGTAATCCTTGCGGCCAAAGATCTCATCGTAGCCGACGATGCGAAAGCGCAGAGTATCGCCGTCATCGTTTTCGATCTCCACCCATGCGCCAAAGAAGACTTTGCCCTCCTGTTGCGGTGAATAATCAACGATTTTCAGGTTTTCCAGACATTTCGTCAGATAACGCACCCGGCGGTCTATTTCGCGCAGGCGTTTTTTGTTGTACTGATAATCAGCGTTTTCGCTGCGATCGCCCAGGCTTGCTGCCCAGGTCACTTTTTTCGTGACTTCCGGGCGCTCCTGACGCCAGAGAAAATCGAGTTCCTGCTTCAGTTTGTCATAACCTTCGCGGGTGATCAGGGGCGTTTTCATACTTCGGCCTTCTCTTTGTGACACGCTTTGATGTACAGACTTTACAAACGGTATTGCGTAAAGTGCGGATTAATCATGTTTTATGTGATGTTGAATGCATATAACTTGCTGTTAAATATGCTTTGTAACAATTTCGACTAGAATTTATACCAGATTTTGCTGGTCGTTAACGCGCACTTTTTTAGAATACGGAAACAGAAATTTCGGAACCTTTGGGAGTATAAACAATGCAAGAGAATTATAAGATTCTGGTAGTGGATGACGACATGCGTCTGCGCGCATTACTTGAGCGTTACCTTACCGAGCAGGGCTTCCAGGTTCGTAGCGTGGCTAACGCCGAACAAATGGATCGGTTGTTAACCCGTGAATCTTTCCACCTGATGGTGCTGGATCTGATGCTGCCGGGCGAAGATGGTCTCTCCATCTGCCGCCGCCTGCGTAGCCAGAGCAACCCGATGCCGATCATTATGGTGACGGCAAAAGGGGAAGAAGTGGACCGTATTGTTGGCCTGGAAATCGGCGCCGACGACTATATTCCGAAACCGTTTAACCCACGTGAACTGCTGGCGCGTATCCGCGCGGTACTGCGTCGTCAGGCGAATGAACTGCCGGGCGCACCGTCGCAGGAAGAAGCGGTCATTGCGTTTGGTAAGTTCAAACTGAACCTCGGCACGCGCGAGATGTTCCGTGAAGATGAGCCGATGCCGTTAACCAGCGGTGAGTTTGCCGTGCTGAAAGCACTGGTTAGCCACCCGCGCGAGCCGCTCTCCCGCGACAAGCTGATGAATCTGGCGCGCGGTCGCGAGTATTCAGCAATGGAACGTTCCATCGACGTGCAGATCTCCCGCCTGCGCCGCATGGTGGAAGAAGATCCGGCGCATCCGCGCTATATCCAGACCGTTTGGGGCCTGGGCTACGTATTTGTGCCGGACGGTTCTAAAGCATGATGCGCGTGCGCTTCTCGCCGCGAAGTTCATTTGCCCGAACGCTGTTGCTTATCGTCACCTTGCTGTTCGTCAGCCTGGTGACGACATACCTTGTGGTGCTGAATTTCGCCATTTTGCCCAGCCTCCAGCAGTTTAATAAGGTGCTCGCTTACGAAGTTCGTATGCTGATGACCGACAAACTGCAACTGGAGGATGGGACGCAACTGGTGGTGCCACCCGCGTTTCGTCGTGAAATTTACCGCGAACTGGGCATTTCTCTCTATTCCAATGAAGCGGCGGAAGACGCGGGTCTGCGCTGGGCGCAGCACTATGAATTCTTAAGTCAGCAGATGGCGCAGCAGCTCGGCGGCCCGACCGAAGTGCGTGTTGAGGTGAACAAAAGCTCTCCGGTGGTGTGGCTGAAAACCTGGCTGTCGCCCAATATCTGGGTGCGCGTGCCGCTGACGGAAATCCACCAGGGCGATTTTTCGCCGCTGTTCCGCTACACGCTGGCGATTATGCTGCTGGCGATAGGCGGCGCCTGGCTCTTTATTCGTATTCAGAACCGACCGCTGGTTGACCTTGAACACGCGGCGCTGAAGGTTGGGCGAGGGCATATTCCGCCGCCGCTGCGTGAGTACGGCGCATCAGAAGTTCGTTCCGTCACCCGCGCTTTTAACCAGATGGCTGCCGGGGTGAAACAATTGGCGGACGATCGCACGCTGCTGATGGCCGGGGTGAGCCATGATTTACGCACGCCGCTGACGCGTATCCGCCTGGCGACGGAGATGATGGCGGAAGAAGATGGTTATCTCTCTGAATCGATTAATAAAGATATCGAAGAGTGTAACGCGATCATCGAGCAGTTTATCGATTACCTGCGTACCGGCCAGGAGATGCCGATGGAAGTGGCGGATCTGAATGCTGTGCTGGGCGAGGTCATCGCTGCTGAAAGCGGTTACGAACGTGAGATCGAAACCGGTCTGAACGACGGCGAGATCTTTGTACGCATGCATCCGCTCTCCATTAAGCGCGCAGTCGCCAATATGGTGGTAAATGCGGCGCGCTACGGTAACGGTTGGATCAAAGTCAGCAGCGGTACTGAACTGAATCGCGCCTGGTTCCAGGTTGAGGATGACGGGCCGGGGATTAAACCTGAACAGCGTGAACATCTGTTCCAGCCGTTTGTTCGCGGCGACAGCGCGCGTAGCACCAGCGGCACCGGTTTAGGCCTGGCTATCGTGCAGCGAATTATCGATAACCATAACGGCCTGCTGGAGTTAGGCACCAGCGAGCGCGGCGGATTGTCGATTCGCGCCTGGCTGCCAATTCCGGTTGTTCGCCTGAGCGGACCCACCAAAGAAGCATAAAAAAACCCGCCGGATGGCGGGTTTTGTTTCTCTTGCGTAGCCGAATTACAGCTTCGGTCCGGCGCTAACCAGCGCCGCTCCGGCTGCGGTATCGGTATATTTATCAAAGTTCTCAATAAACAGTTTCGCCAGCTGCGTCGCTTTCTCCTGCCACTGTTCCGGCGATGCATACGTATTGCGCGGGTCGAGAATGCGTGAATCAACGCCATGCAACGACGTCGGCACCGCCAGGTTGAACATCGGCAGAGTGAGGGTTTCCGCATCGTCCAGCGAACCATCCAGAATCGCGTCGATAATCGCCCGCGTATCTTTGATGGAGATGCGTTTGCCGGTTCCGTTCCAGCCCGTGTTCACCAGATACGCCTGCGCACCGGCAGCCTGCATCCGTTTCACCAGCACTTCGGCATACTGCGTTGGGTGCAGCGACAGGAATGCTGCGCCGAAGCAGGCGGAGAAGGTTGGCGTCGGTTCGTTCACGCCGCGCTCTGTTCCGGCCAGTTTAGCGGTAAAGCCAGAGAGAAAATGGTACTGCGTCTGGCTGGCCGTCAGGCGGGAAACCGGCGGTAATACGCCGAACGCGTCAGCGGTCAGGAAGATCACTCGCGTGGCGTGACCGGCTTTCGACACGGGTTTGACGATGTTGTGAATATGGTAAATCGGATACGACACGCGGGTATTTTCCGTTTTCGACGCATCATCAAAATCGATGCTGCCGTCGTCGCGGACGCTGACGTTTTCCAGCAGCGCATCGCGGCGGATGGCGTGGAAGATATCCGGTTCAGCCTCTTCCGAAAGCCGGATGGTTTTGGCGTAGCAGCCGCCTTCAAAGTTAAAGACGCCATCGTCATCCCAGCCGTGCTCGTCATCGCCGATCAGGCGGCGTTTCGGATCGGTGGATAACGTCGTTTTGCCGGTGCCGGAAAGGCCGAAAAAGACCGCAACGTCGCCTTTCTCGCCGACGTTAGCAGAACAGTGCATCGAGGCGATCCCCTTTAACGGCAGCAGGTAGTTCATGATCGAGAACATCCCTTTTTTCATTTCGCCGCCGTACCAGGTTCCGCCGATCAACTGGATGCGTTCGGTCAGGTTAAAGGCAACGAAATTCTCCGAGTTGAGGCCCTGTTCCTGCCACTGTGGATTGGTGCATTTCGCCCCATTCATCACGATAAAGTCGGGTTTGAAGCCTGCCAGCTCCTCATCCGTCGGGCGAATAAACATGTTTTTGACGAAGTGCGCCTGCCAGGCGACTTCAGTGATAAACCTGACTGAAAGACGGCTGTCCGGGTTCGCGCCGCAAAACGCATCGATAATAAACAGACGCTTGCCGGAGAGTTGCTCCGTCACAAGGTCTTTTAAATGCTTCCAGACTTCCGGCGAGAGCGGTTTGTTATCGTTCTTGCCTTTGCCTTTATCGGCCCACCACACGGTGTCGCGGGTGGTGTCATCACGGACAATGTACTTATCTTTTGGCGAACGGCCGGTAAAAATACCGGTGTCGACGGCGACAGCACCAGAATTCGTCAGCACACCACGCTCATATCCTTCCAGGTCTGGACGGAGCTCTTCCTGATACAGCGTATCGTAATCGGGGTTGTAGACGACATCCTGAACATCGTTGATACCATAAGCCTTGAGATCTTGCGGGGTTAAGCTCTTAACGCGCATGTCACTACTCCTTAGCCAATTGTACTGCCTGAAATTGTAGGGTTGTTTATCGCCGCTTACCCGGACGATGTTCATAGATTTTCGAATCCCGATAAAGCTGACTTCTGCAAAACGCTGTTATTTGCGTCACTTAGCGAGATGTATTGTGGCAAAAACAGTGACAATAATCGGGAAAATGTTCCCAAAAGGCTATAAGCCGATATTTTTAACCGTCACTTTGTGACTGTAATCGCTTTCATGAAAGAAAATTACGTAAGGATTACATTTGAGATTTTAGCGGAAACGTGATGTGTAATGCAAAAAATGCCGCTCGAAAGCGGCATGAGGGAAGGGAATTAATGAACCTGCGGGTCGGCCGGGGAGGCGTTATTGCGGATCTCCGCAATATCCATCGCGTTAAACAGATAGTGATTGCCGCAGTAATCGCAGTGCATGTCGATTTCACCTTCTTCGGCAATAATGCTGTCCACTTCTTCATCCGGCAGCGTTTTCAACGCCCCAGCGCAGCGCTCGCGCGAGCAGGTGCATTTAAATTCAACGTCCTGCGGATCGTACAGCGTGACCTCTTCTTCATGGTACAGACGCCATAACACATCTTCTGCCGCCAGGGAGAACAGCTCTTCCGCTTTTACCGTTTCGGTCAGCACCGCCAGGTGTTCGAAGTCATTGGCCTGGGTTTCCTGTGCGGGCAGCACCTGCAGTAGCATACCGCCAGCCGCCGGTTGGCCATCCACTTCACCCGTGCGGATGAACAGGCGGGTCGGCAACTGTTCTGAACGCATAAAGTAATCTTCCAGGCACGCCGCCAGCGTATCGCCTTCGAGACCTACCACGCCCTGATAACGCTCGCCCTCTTCCGGCGTAATGGTGATCACCAGATAGCCGTTACCCACCAGCGTTTTCAGATCGGCATCGGCCGGGACATCGCCCTGCACGCGGGCAACGCCGCGCATTTGCTGGCGGTTATTGCCGTTGATCACCGCAAGATTCATCGGGCCGTCGCCCTGCAACTGCACGGTAATATCGCCGGCAAATTTCAGGGTGGCGGTCAGCAGGCTGGTCGCAACCAACAATTCACCGAGCAGCGTTTTTACCGGCAGCGGATAGTTATGGTTTTCCAGCACCTGCTTCCAGGTGTTGGAAACAGTCACCAGTTCGCCGCGCACGGCATAATTTTCAAACAGATAGCGGTGTAATTGGTCTTGATTGGCCATGATTATCTCTCTTGCAGGTGCGCGTTACTCGCTGCCACCAGATTTAAATTTCAGCAGATCGCGGCGCTCTTTTTTGTCCGGTCGGCGATCGGGGTGCGGCATTGTAAGCGCGTTCAGCTTACGCGCCAGCGCCATTTTTTCACGTTTCTCAATACTTTCAGCCGTCTCTTCATACAGCTCAACGGCTTCGGTTGCCGGACGGCGCTGATCCGTAATGCCTTTGACGACCACAGTACGTGCGTCGTTTCCCTGGCGCAGCGTGAGCGTGGCATTCAGCTCGACGATTTTACTCGGCTTGCTGCGCTGACCGTTGTAATGCACTTTGCCGCCTTCAATCATCTCGCGGGCGAGGGCGCGAGTTTTATAAAAACGCGCCACCCACAGCCACTTATCCAGACGGACTTCTTGCGCGGGCTGCTGTTTCATCACATCTCCTTGAGAAGTGAGGGGATCAGATAACGGTAGTCATTGGTGCCAGGGTGGCGCAGATAGCGTTTATCTGCCAGCCCTGAATCCGGGTTCGTCACGCCAAGGCAGTAACGAATGCCAAAGGTTGCTGCCGCATCGAGAATCGGTTCGCTGTCGTCGATAAACAGCGTCCGTTCGGCGCATAGCCCGGTCTCTTCCGCGACGGCCTGCCACAGGCGCTGATCCTCTTTCGGATAACCAAATGTATGGGTGGAAAGTAATAAATCAAGGTGCGAAGCCAGACCCGTATGCTCAAGCTTGACAGCAAGATTGTGCGGGTGCGCATTGGTCAGCAGAATACGGCGCTTACCGCTTTTTTTCAGCGCATCCAGAAAAGGCACCGTATCTTCGCGCAGCACTGCGCGCGGCCCTTGCTGTGTCGTCATCGCACAAATATCCAGCCCGAGACGTTCGCTCCAGTAATCCAGACAGTACCAGTTTAGCGTATGCTGCACCGCGTGATACTCCTGGCGAAGAACGTTCTGCGCTTCCTCTGGCGTTAGCCCCTGTTGAGCGGCGAAGGTTTCTGGCACCAGTTTTTGCCAGAAAAAGTTATCAAACGCCAGATCAAGCAAAGTGCCGTCCATATCCAGCAGAACGGTATCAACGTCCTGCCATGCAATATCAAGGTGCATTAAAACTCCAGCCAGGGGAAAACGTGCGCGACAGATTAACACAGCTCACGGTGCGGGTGGTTATCAGGTAAGGCTGTCCTGTGTAGGAAGCAGGTGCGGATTCAGGCAGCTTTCGTAATACTGCGTAATCTCTTCGAGGCGCGTACGGTTACGTTGGTAACGACGCAGCGCCAGCACGCTGTTATAGAGGCTGCAAACAACCATGGCAAACAGCAGCAGCGTTGTTCCGGCGTAGCGCCACAAGCCCGTAGCATCCGGCATGCGGTGCAGGCTAATGTGTCGCGTACCGTTGGCATCGGTATAGATGCTGGTAATGATCCCTTCAGCGTGGAACGGCGTCTGCATCAGCATTTGCGCCAGCCGTTGAAACTCGGTCCACTGCTCCTGCGCCGGGTAGTCATACAGCGCGATTGGCGGCCACGGCTGATCCACCAGTTCGTTACCCTCTTCGCTAATAATCAGAAACCCGCCCGGCGCCGGGCTATTCAGTGCCTGTGCGGCACGGGTTGTCTCGCGCAGGATAAAGGGCGCGGTTGAGGTGGTCACCAGATTATCCAGCGATTCGGCGCTCACCGGGCGCAGCAACACGTTAACACCGGTTAGCTTGCCATCGCTGGCGCGTTTGGTCAGCGT
Organism: Kosakonia sp. MUSA4; assembly: GCF_013085925.1. Lineage (NCBI taxonomy): Bacteria > Pseudomonadati > Pseudomonadota > Gammaproteobacteria > Enterobacterales > Enterobacteriaceae > Kosakonia > Kosakonia sp. MUSA4. The sequence goes on along the minus strand of NZ_CP025697.1, from coordinate 5,027,349 downwards.
ATCCCAGTCTTTACTGTTTCCGAGGTTTACCAGTGCATTTTTTAACCTCAAACAATCGTCTTCTGCTGAGCATAAATCTTTTGTTTTCAGTACGATATCGGCAAAATCATCCAGCAAGACCATGCCAGACTTCTGAATAGCTGAGCGTAGCACCGGGCTAACGCGTGAATCATCTTCGGCTGTCGGATGCAGCTGACGGCTCACCGCTTGCGCAAGCGCAGTGGCCCTGGTCACGGTATCCGATTCCGGCAAAGGCAGCGGGGGGGCGTTATTCCAGATAATCTGCGAGCAGTCGAACGGTGTAAATGGCGATATCTGGCGCGATGACCAGTTTTGCGTGTGGATGTTGCACATTCCTGTACCGCTGATCCGCAGCGTATCGCCGATGCGCAACCCGGCGGATTCAAGCTGATTAACGCTACTGGCTTCGATAGTTTGCGCGCCTTTAATCCACGAAACGGTGAATTTGATCGGCATGTCCAGCGGCATCCAAATCAGCAGCATCGCTACTACCACCAGCGAACCGGTGGCGATCACCGCGCTGCGCACCCAGTGCTGCAACGGGAAATTTTTCACTTCGTCATGCAGGGACAAAAAGCGTCCCTGGCGAACAACGTGGCGATCCAGATAAATATCGATATCCGTTTGCTGACCGAGATCGCGGGTGATAAAGGGCTGCCAGTGGCGGGGATAAATCAAATCGATAATCCCCAGAGAGATGTTATTCATCTGCTCCTGATTGTTTTCACCGAACAGCCCCCAGCGCTTTGGCGTACCGCGCAGACAATGAATTTCGCGCAATGTGTTTTTCGCCGGCGGCGCATACAGCCCCCACATTCCCGCAGCGAACAGCATCACGGCGCCGCCCGCCAGCCACGGAACGAAAACCCCCGGCGCCGCCAGACAGAAGAAAAAGAGTAAAAAAGAGGCGCAGATCAACAACGCTTCACGCATACCGTCCGGGCGGCTTAACGCGTACTCTTCCGGTGTTTCGCGGCGAATATTCAGCAGTTCGATCTGTTCTGTCTCTTCGCCACGAATAGCGGAGCGTGCGGAAGAGACACGCTCCAATTCGCCGCTGCGCTCTTCCTGCATATATTCGCTAAGCGTATGGCCGTTTAACGAAATGATCAGCGGCATGGAATCGGTGCGGATCAGCTCAACATTGTTCTCATCGGTAATGTATTGCTCCCAGGAGGGCGGCAGATGCACTTCGACAGAATCGAGATAATAGCGCCATTTGTTGGGAGCATCGGTGGTGATGCCATAACGCGTGATCGAGTGCGCGACAAACAGGACGGTATTGCTGTGAGCATTGAGTTTGATGGAGACCGGCGCAGCCGTAGCGCCCGTTGGGCCTGGCGTATTTTGTATACGGGAAAGCGTGTCCAGATAGCGCTCAACAGCATCGCGCTCCTCTGGCAAGAGTTTACGGCTTGTCGCGCCGGTAAATGCCTGTAAATGAGGCAACCTGTACCGGCGTTGAGACCTGAACCTGAAAATCCATCCAGCGAGGAATGCGCAGGCCAGCATAGCAGCGAAAAAAATCAAAATGGTGCTCATGCTTTCCCCATCTTACTTTTTCTAACAGGTGTAGTCAGTTGCACCCTTCCTGTAAACATTTAATGTGGCTGGCCGCTGTAAGCAAGAAATTACTTGAGAATTTTTAAGCGCATACCATTGCGAGAAAGAATAGCAAAACCACCCAAGCGGGAATATCAGCAAATTCTTAGTTTTAAATCAACCTATTGACTTTTTGGATAAATTGGGGTTGCTTTCGGGGAGGTTACAAGAATGTAAATTAGCGGCGATTGACATTGCCGAAACAGTGCGTAGTGTCGCACAATAACGTAAGTTTCTCTGCAAAGACCGATAATAATGAGCAAATCATTGCAAAAACCCACCATTCTTAACGTAGAAACGGTCGCCTCTTCACGACTTTTTAACGTTGAAAGCGTGGATCTGGAGTTCAGCAACGGTGTGCGCCGTGTTTACGAGCGCATGCGTCCTTCTATGCACGAAGCAGTAATGATTGTGCCGATTGTGGACGAGCACCTGATTCTGATCCGCGAATACGCCGTTGGAACCGAATCTTACGAGCTGGGGTTTTCCAAAGGGCTTATCGATCCCGGTGAGAGTATATACGAAGCGGCGAACCGTGAGTTAAAAGAAGAAGTAGGATTTGGCGCAAAAGAGCTTACTTTCCTGAAAAAACTCAGTATGGCCCCCTCCTATTTCTCCAGCAAGATGAACATTATTGTGGCGGAAGACCTTTATCCGGAGTCGCTGCCGGGCGATGAACCGGAGCCGCTACCGCAGGTGCGCTGGCCGCTGAAGCACTTAATGGATTTGCTGGAAGACCCGGATTTCAATGAAGCCCGCAATGTCAGCGCGCTGTTTTTAGTGCGCGAATGGCTAAAAGGGCAGGGCCGGCTCTGACCGCACAAAATCATAAATAAAAAGGGCGCCGCAGCGCCCTTTTTGCTTTCCTGGGTTCACGCGCTATCAGAACAGCTCGTGCGTTTCCCCGTTATCAATGATCGTCGTGCCCACTTCATGTACTGCTTGCTGCGTCGGCTGAGTTCCTTCTATGAAGTACTCCTGACGGCTGCTGCCACCACTGGCCAACTGCCCGGTGCTACGGTCGATGTTGACGGTGACCACGCCTGGCGGCGGCGTTAACGGATCTTCCGGCACACCGTCCAGCACTGCTTTCATGTAAGCATCCCAGGCTGGCTGGGCGCTTTTCGCACCACCTTCGTAACCGGAAATCTGATCTTTGATCGCGCCGGAAGCAGTGGTTCGCCCCAGATCGCGACGATGATCGTCAAAACCGATCCACACGGAAGTGACAACGCCCGGACCATAACCGGAGAACCAGGCATCTTTCGAGCTGTTGGTGGTACCGGTTTTACCGCCGATATCGTTACGCTTGAGATCGCGTCCCGCGCGCCAGCCCGTACCCTGCCAGCCAGGTTCGCCAAAGATATTGCTGTTCAGCGCGCTTTTAATCAGGAACGACAGCGGCGTACTAATTACATGCGGCGCATACTCTTCGCCGCCGCTGCGCTGAACCAGCGCCTGGTTTGCCTGCTCCAGTTGTGGCTGCGGCACCGAACTGTTTTGCTGCTCCAGTGACGTGGCGACGTTTTCCATATCTTTGTTTTCCAGCACATTAGATTTCGGCGTTTCGCCGTAAATCACCGGAATGTCGCAATCGGCGCAGGCCACTTTCGGGCGCGCTTCAAATAGCACATTGCCCTGATCGTTTTCGATTTTGGTGATGTAGTACGGATCGACCAGGAACCCACCGTTCGCCATCACCGAATAGCCTCTTGCCACCTGCATTGGTGTAAATGAGGCTGAGCCCAGCGCCAGTGATTCGGTATGCACAATGTTTTGTGCCGGGAAACCGAAGCGCTGCAAATACTCTGCGGCATAATCGACGCCCATTGCACGCATCGCTCGTACCATCACTACGTTCTTCGATTGCCCCAGTCCCTGGCGCAGACGGATTGGACCGGCATATTCATCCGGCGAGTTCTTTGGCCGCCAGTCGGAACCTGCACCCACATCCCAGCGGGAAATCGGGGCATCGTTGAGAATACTTGCCAGCGTCAGGCCTTTATCCATCGCAGCTGTGTACAGGAACGGCTTGATGTTCGAACCCACCTGGCGCAGCGCCTGAGTTGCACGGTTAAACTTGCTCTGGTTAAAGTCAAAGCCGCCAACCAGCGCCAGTACCGCGCCATTATGCGGATTGATAGAGACCAGCGCAGAGTTCACATCCGGCACTTGCGCCAGCCACCAGGCGTTATCGACCTGGCGCACCCAAATCTGTTGCCCGGCCTGTACGGCATCCGTCACTTTACGTGGCGTGGCGCCTTGCTGCGTATCTGAGCGGTAAGGGCGAGCCCAACGGATACCGTCCATGCGCAATGAAACCGAGGTGCCATCAGCCATCATCGCTACGGCTTCTTGCGGATTTGCGCTGGTGACGACCGCCGGAGAGAGCGGCCCGTACGTCGGCAGCGTTTTCAGCGAGTCAGTGATTTTTTTACTGTCCCATGCGGCTTCACCGATCTTCCACAACACATTCGACGGACCGCGATAGCCGTGGCGCATGTCGTAATCCATCACATTATTGCGTACGGCATCCTGCGCAGCCTGTTGCACTTTACGCGTAATGGTGGTGTAAACGCGGTAGCCATCCTCATAGGCTTTGTCGCCATAACGGGCGACCATATCCTGACGCACCATCTCGGAAAGATAAGGAGCGGAGAAGGCGATTTCCGGCGCATGGTAGTTTGCGTCTATCGCCTCGCTGCGCGCCTGGTCGGCTTGCTGTTCGGTGATATAGCCTTCACTTTCCATACGCGCCAGCACAACGTTACGACGTGCGGTTGCCCGGTCAAGCGAATAGAGCGGGTTAAAAGTCGATGGCGCTTTCGGTAAACCGGCAATCACCGCCATTTCACTTAGCGTCAGTTGATCGACCGACTTACCAAAATAGACCTGCGCCGCAGCGCCCACGCCATAAGCGCGATAACCGAGGTAGATTTTGTTGAGGTAAAGTTCAAGGATCTCGTCTTTGCTCAACAACTGCTCAATACGGATCGCCAGGAACACCTCTTTGATTTTACGCATCATGGTGCGTTCCGGGCTCAGGAAGAAGTTACGCGCTAACTGCTGCGTAATGGTACTGGCTCCCTGTGATGCATGGCCGGAGAAGAGCGCTACGCTGGCGGCACGGAAAATCCCCACTGGGTCAACACCGTGGTGCTCGTAAAAACGGCTATCTTCAGTCGCGATAAACGCTTTTACCAGTTCTGGCGGGATCTGGCTCAGGGTCAGCGGGATGCGGCGCTTTTCACCATACTGCGCGATCAATTCGCCATCTGCGCTGTACACCTGCATTGGAATCTGTAACCGGACGTCTTTGAGCGTCGCGACGTCGGGTAACTGTGGCTCAATATATTTGTACAGACCGTAAATCGAGCCTGCTCCCAGCAGAATGCAAAAGACTGCAAGGATGAATAAATACTTTACGAACTTCACTGGAGATTTCCCATTAAGAGTCATTTGGGCAGTTTATAAACAACCGCGCGGTAGTATAAAGGCAAGCCTGATTCATTGATATAGCGTCATCCCCGCAGACGATAAGGAGATCGTAACTTATGGCATTCAGGCACTGGCAAATTGGGCTGCATATTCAACAAGATGGAATCTTTATTGTGGCGCTTGCCGCTGCACGTAGCGGTCAGGCTTTACGCCGCTGGTGGCATTTTCCTTTACCTGCCGGAACGATTGTTCAGGGGCGTATTAAAACACCCGAGCCGCTTCTTGCCGCGCTGCGTCCGTGGCGACAATCCTTACCACAACGGCACTGTGTTCGACTGGCCTTTCCCGCCGGACAAACCCTGCAAAAAAAGCTGCCACGCCCGGCTATTGCACTGCGCGAAGAGGCGCTTAATCGCTGGGTATCGCAGGCTATGGCGCGCGAACTGGAAATGGCGGAAAACGAGCTCTGTTTTGACTTTACGGAAGATGAGCCGGGAAAAACCTATGGCGTGACCGCGGCGCAGAATAAAGACGTGGCGGTGCTGCTCGATATGGCGCAGGCCCTCTCGCTGCATCTCTCTTCTATAACGCCCGATGCCAGTGCGTTGCAGGCTTTACTGCCCTGGCTCGCGCCGCCTGCCCGTTGCCTGGTGTGGTGCGACGAACGGCAATGGTTATGGGCAACAAAAGAGAGCTGGGGCCGGCGTGCGCAGGAGGATGCCGATAGCGCTGTTCAGTTAGCCAGTGTACTGGGGCTGCCTGCGGATGAAATTGTGCAGTGCAGCGATTTACCCGGCGGCTTTGATTGCTGGAGCGCAGTCCCTTCGCGTCAGCCGCCGTTGCCGACAGCAGGCGATCGCTATGCTGTCGCTCTCGGGCTGGCCGTCGCCAGGGGATATTGATGGCTGGCGTGAATTTTCTGCCCTGGCGGCGATACCGGCGGCAACGCAGCGTGCGTCTCTGGGCGGGCGTTTTTATCGCCAGCCTCCTGCTGACAGGTGGTGTTGGCTTGCTTTGGCGAGCATCGGTAGCTGTCAATCTTCACGGGCGGGTTCTCTGGCAGCAAGCCGATGCGGCGCTGCTGGCCTCGCTGACGGCGGGTGAAAAAACTTTGCTGGCGCGACAAGAGGCGTGGCGCAGGGAGCAGGTTCGCAGGCAGCGGCGGCAGGATACGCAGGTATGGCAGCCCCGCTTGCTTAGCCTGGCCGAAAATCTCCCGCAGAACGTCTGGCTGACGCAACTGCGCTGGCAGCAAAACCAATTGACGCTATCAGGCTTTGCCAGCTCGGTTCGGGCATTAGGTGTGCTTGAGCAGCAACTGCGCAGCATCGCGGGGTTTCAGTTACAACAAACTGGCGCAATGGAGCGGGATGCGCAGGGGCGCTGGCAATTTCACTACCAGCTTAACAAGGAGAACAAGGATGTCCCTGAACGCTGATTTCTGGTTTGCATTATCGCCGTGGCAACGTACAGCATGCTGGCTGCTCAGCGTTTTTTGCGGCCTGCTTTTGATATGGTGGTTAGCCATTTCTCCGCTTAGTGCGGCGCAGGCGCAGTTGATCATTCAGCAAAGCGGTCAACAGGCCGCATTACAGGATCAGTGGCGCGCGCTACGTGCGTTATTCCCGCCGACAGAAAGCGTGCCTTTACCCGCCGCGCAGCCTTTTAGCCCTCTGGATTTTCAGGAAACCAACAGGCAGCTCATCCGCTGGCAGCCAGGGAAAAACGGCGGGGAGCTGGTGCTGGAATCTCGCTGGGAAGCGGTGACGGAAACTTTTGCGCACCTTGCCGGTTGCGGCATGCAGGTTCCGGCATTTTCGCTGGCTGCGGGCGCTGATTTATTGCGTTTTACCCTGCAACTGGAGCATGACGATGATCGCTGAACGCGTGGTTTTTGCCTGTGCGTTATGCCTGTTGCTGAGCGGAATGCGCGACCCCTTCCAGCCGCCGCCGGATACCTGCCAGCTCGCCCAACTGAACCAATGGCAGTTTCGCGGCATGATTCAGGGCAAGCATGCGGTGGGCATATTGCGTGATGCCGGTGAACACTGGCATCGGGTCGCTGCTGGCGAGTTGCTGCCAACAGGCTGGCGCGTTGTTTCTGTCACCGTGGATGAGCTGCACATTTCCACGGGTAAAGATTGCATCCCGGCGCAGTGGCGCTGGAAACGAGAAGGAACTCAGAATGAAAAAATGGATAACGGGCCTCGTGCTCTTCGCCCTGCCTTACGCCAGCACAGCGACAACGCAGCTCGTCACGCTGACCGTTGATGATGTGCCGGTTGTACAGGTGCTACAGACGCTGGCCGCGATTGAAAAGCAAAATCTGGTGATCCAGAAAGACGTCAGCGGCACGCTGTCGCTGCACTTAACCGATGTCCCCTGGCGGCAGGCACTGCAAATCGTGGCGGAAAGCGCCGGGTTAACGCTCAGTCAGAAAGGGACAATCTGGCAGGTTCACTCCGCGTCGTGGCAGCAACAAAAACAGGCGGAACAGGATGCCCGGCAGGCCCGACAAAAACAGAATGCCCCGCTGCAAACGCGCAGTATCGTGTTGCGTTATGCGGACGCCGAAGAACTGGCAAAAGCGGGAGGGAAACTGCTTAGCCCGCAAGGCGCGATAACCGTAGACTCGCGGCTTAATCGCTTGCTGATCCGGGATAATAAAGAGGGGCTGGCAACACTCGAAAAATGGGTGGCGCAAATGGATTTACCGGTCGAACAGGTTGAGCTGGCGGCGCATATTGTCACCATCAATGAAAAAAGCCTGCGCGAGCTGGGTGTGAAATGGGGGCTGGCGCAGAGTGCCGAAACAGCGCGGGGGCAGATAAACGCATTATCTGCGGATCTCTCCGTTCCCGATGCCAGTACGCGCGTGGGGTTCAATATCGGCAGTATTAATGCCCGCTTGCTCGATCTGGAACTTTCTGCGCTGGAGCAAAAGCAGCAGTTGGAGATTATCGCCAGTCCACGTCTGCTGGCTTCACACCGACAGCCTGCCAGCATCAAACAGGGGAGCGAAATTCCTTATCAGGTTGCCAACGGCGAAAATAATACCTCGGTCGAATTTCGCGAGGCTGTGTTGGGGATGGAAGTGACGCCAACTGTGCTGCCTGATAAACGCGTTCGCCTGAAGTTGCGTATCAGTCAGAATATGCCTGGCCAGGTGTTGCAACAGTCAGGAGGCGAAGCCCTGGCGATTGATAAACAGGAAATTGAAACGCTGGTGGAGGTAAAAAGTGGCGACACGCTGGCGCTTGGCGGAATTTTTTCGCAAAAGCGCACCACGGATAAAAACCAAATTCCGGGGCTTGGGTCTCTGCCTGGTATTGGTCAGCTATTCCGTCAGGATGGGAAGGATAGTGAACGGCGAGAGCTGGTCGTATTTATTACCCCCAGGTTGGCTGCGGTACATTAAACCTGCCGTAATCCCCCTTTTTCTTCGGAACTTGGTCCAGGTGTTTGACGTGAGAGATGATTTAGCTTACAAGGAGTACCGATTTGAGCGTCAGTGGTCTCCGTCGTATAGCAAGCAGCGTGAAGGATAACGTGTTTATTCAGTTGCCAAACAAGCCGGAGTACTGAGATAATTTTCGATCTGACTCTCGCACTATCGCATATGAGGTTTCAGTTCATGTCCTGCTACGCTAGGTATCTGCGAAGCGGGTTTATCATCAACGAATAGTCTTAGTAGTACCGAAAAAATGGCAGAGAAACGCAATATCTTTCTGGTTGGGCCTATGGGTGCCGGCAAAAGCACTATTGGGCGTCAGTTAGCTCAACAACTCAATATGGAATTTTACGATTCTGATCAAGAGATTGAGAAACGAACCGGAGCTGATGTGGGCTGGGTCTTCGATGTTGAAGGTGAAGAAGGCTTCCGCGATCGCGAAGAAAAAATCATCAATGAGCTGACGGAAAAACAGGGCATCGTTCTGGCGACTGGCGGTGGTTCTGTGAAATCTCGCGAAACCCGTAATCGTCTCTCCGCCCGTGGCGTAGTGGTGTATCTGGAAACCACTATCGAAAAGCAATTGGCTCGCACTCAACGTGATAAAAAACGCCCGCTTTTGCAAGTGGACGCGCCACCGCGTGAAGTACTGGAAGCACTGGCTGACGAACGCAATCCTCTGTACGAAGAGATTGCAGACGTGACCATTCGCACCGACGACCAGAGCGCTAAAGTGGTCGCAAACCAGATTATCCATATGCTGGAAAGCAACTAATTCTGGCTTAATACACAGGCCTGCGGGTTTAAGCAACTAAGGTGGATGTCGCGTCATGGAGAGGATCACAGTCACTCTCGGGGAACGTAGTTACCCCATCACCATCGCGGCTGGTTTGTTTAACGATCCAGCTTTCTTCTCGCCCCTGAAGTCTGGTGATCAGGTGATGCTGGTCACTAATGAAACACTGGCTCCGCTCTATCTTGATAAGGTTCGCCACGTTCTTGAACAGGCTGGCGTGAAGGTCGATAGCGTGATTCTTCCCGACGGCGAGCAATACAAAAGCCTGGCGGTGATGGATACCGTATTTACTGCTTTGTTGCAAAAACCACACGGGCGTGACACGACGCTGGTTGCCCTGGGCGGCGGCGTAATCGGTGATTTAACCGGTTTTGCAGCGGCCAGCTATCAGCGCGGCGTACGCTTTATTCAGGTTCCAACCACGCTTCTGTCTCAGGTTGACTCCTCCGTTGGCGGTAAAACGGCGGTAAACCATCCCCTTGGCAAAAACATGATCGGCGCGTTCTACCAGCCGGCGTCTGTCGTTGTTGACCTTGATTGCCTCGCAACCCTTCCCGCCCGTGAGCTCTCCTCCGGTCTCGCGGAAGTGATCAAATACGGCATTATTCTTGACGGTGAGTTCTTTGACTGGCTGGAACAGAATATGGATGCGCTTTTGCGTCTCGACGGCCCTGCGATGGCATACTGCATTCGGCGTTGTTGTGAGCTGAAAGCCGAAGTTGTCGCTGCCGATGAGCGGGAAACCGGCTTACGTGCTTTACTGAATCTGGGGCATACCTTCGGCCATGCTATCGAAGCAGAAATGGGCTACGGTAACTGGCTGCACGGCGAAGCTGTCGCGGCTGGCATGGTGATGGCGGCACATGCTTCTGAGCGTCTTGGCCAGTTCAGCAAAGCAGACACGCAGCGTATAAAAACGCTGCTCAAACGTGCAGGCCTGCCAGTTCAGGGGCCGCATGAAATGGCGGCGGAAGCCTATCTGCCACATATGATGCGCGATAAAAAAGTGCTGGCGGGGGAAATGCGCTTAGTGCTCCCGTTAGCCATAGGGAAGAGCGAAGTTCGCGGCGGAGTGTCGCACGACGTAGTACTTGGCGCTATTGCTGATTGCCAGCAGGCGTAACTATTAGAAAGGTCAGGTCACCTGTTGCGTGACGTTTAACTTCGGGCGCTATGCATGTCGTGGCATACGCCTTTGTGTGGGGTGTTAAATGGATGAATACAAACCAGAAGACGAGCTGAAAACCGATCCCAGCGATCGTCGTACTGGTCGTTCTCGTCAATCTTCCGATCGTGTCGATGAACCGCAGATCAATTTCGATGATATTGATCTCGATGCCGACGACCGCCGTCCTTCGCGTACCCGCCGGGCGCGTGATGAGCGCGAAGAAGAGGGCTACGACGAAGAAGAAGATGCTCTGGACGAAGAGCGTGAAGAACGTCGTCCGCGCAAGCGTAAGAAAGCGGCTGCCGCGAAACCTGCTTCGCGCCAGTACATAATGATGGGCATTGGCGTTCTGGTGCTACTGTTGCTCATTATCGGTATCGGTTCTGCGTTGAAATCCCCTGCGCCCTCCACGGCCAATGAACAGAATGCTCCGGCAGAGAAGAATATCGATCTCTCCGGTAACAATGGCAGTGCGGACAGCTCCGCCGCCGCGAACCAGGCGAATAACGCACAGCCCGCTGCCGGTACATCACCTGCCCAGCAACCTGCTGGCAATGCGCCAGCGCCGCAGGATGTCACCTTACCGCCGATCTCCTCGACGCCATCTCAGGGTGAATCGCCTGCAACGCCTGCGGGTCAGCAGCGTGTGGAAGTTCAGGGCGATCTGAACACCGCGCTGTCGCAGCCGCAAAGCCAGTCGCAGATTGACAATGCGGTAAGCTCCACGTTGCCAACAGAACCTGCAACGGTAGCGCCGGTGCATAACGGCAACGCGCGGCAGACGACAGAAAGTCATTCGGCGGCAACGCGTCCAGAGCGTAAACAGATGGTGATTGAGCCGAAACCGGTCGTTAAAGCGCCGGTCGCGAAAGCCGAGTCAAAACCGGTTGCCCAGCCGCCAAAACGCACTGAAACTGCGGTAACCGCGCCGGTGAAAGCACCCGCGACAACGACAACGGCCGCGACTGCTGCGCCGGTACAACAGCCGAAGGCCGCCGCGCCGGCAGCCACTGCCGTACCTGCTGCAAGCAGCGCAGTCTCTACCGGGAATGTTGGCGCGCTGAAATCGGCTCCGGGCAGCCACTACACGCTGCAACTGAGCAGTTCCTCGAATTACAGCAATCTGAATTCGTGGGCGAAGAAAGAAAATCTGAAAAACTTCGTGGTTTATCAGACGACGCGTAACGGCCAGCCGTGGTATGTGCTGGTAAGCGGCGTGTATGCATCAAAAGATGATGCAAAACGCGCAGTTGCTACGCTTCCCGCTGATGTACAGGCGAAAAACCCGTGGGCTAAGCCGCTGCATCAGGTTCAGGCCGATCTGAAGTAATGTTTAAAGCGCAGGATGCTGTCGGAGCTTTCTCCACAGCCGGAGAGAGTGTAAGTAATCAGTCAGCATGAAAAAGAATCGCGCTTTTTTGAAATGGGCAGGGGGGAAATACCCCCTGCTGGACGATATCGGAAGGCATCTGCCAAAGGGTGAATGCCTGATCGAGCCGTTCGTCGGCGCGGGTTCGGTGTTTCTTAACACTTCGTTCTCCCGCTACATCCTCGCTGATATCAACAGCGATTTGATTAGCCTCTATAACATCGTCAAAGACCGCCCTGATGAATACGTTCAGCATGCGCGGGAATTGTTCATGCCTGCGACGAACCAGTCGGTGATTTACTATCAGTTGCGCGAGGAATTTAACCAATGCCAGGATCCGTTCCGGCGCGCGATACTGTTTTTGTACCTCAACCGACATGGTTATAACGGCCTGTGCCGTTATAATCTGCGCGGCGAATTTAATGTGCCGTTCGGTCGCTATAAGAAACCCTATTTTCCGGAAGCGGAGTTGTATCACTTCGCGGAAAAAGCGCAGAATGCCTTTTTTTACTGCGAATCCTACGCCGAGAGCATGGCGCGCGCTGACGCGAATTCAGTCGTCTACTGCGATCCGCCTTATGCCCCGCTTTCTGCAACGGCAAACTTTACGGCGTACCACACAAACAGCTTCAGTCTGGAGCAGCAGGCGCACCTTGCCGCCATTGCCGAGAATCTGGTGCAGAACCGGATCCCGGTATTGATTTCCAACCACGACACCGCGTTGACACGTGAGTGGTATCATCAGGCAAAATTACATGTGGTGAAAGTGCGCCGCAGCATCAGCAGTAACGGCGGCACACGTAAAAAGGTGGATGAATTGCTGGCGCTCTACCGACCGGCGACACCTTAACTCGCTTTCGCCGCGTTGCCAGACCCTATTTTCTCAAGGAGATGCGGATGAAACAGTATTTGATTGCCCCTTCGATTTTATCGGCTGACTTTGCTCGTCTGGGCGAAGACACTGCCAACGCGCTGGCCGCTGGCGGTGACGTTGTCCACTTCGATGTGATGGACAACCATTATGTACCGAACCTGACTATCGGGCCGATGGTGCTTAAAGCGCTGCGCAACTACGGCATCACCGCGCCTATCGACGTGCATTTGATGGTGAAACCGGTTGACCGCCTGGTGCCGGATTTCGCCGCCGCAGGCGCGAGCATCATTACCTTTCATCCCGAAGCTTCCGAGCATGTTGACCGCACACTGCAACTGATCAAAGAGCAGGGTTGTAAAGCGGGGCTGGTGTTTAACCCGGCGACGCCGCTGAGCTACCTGGATTATGTGATGGACAAGCTGGATGTGATCCTGCTGATGTCGGTGAACCCCGGTTTTGGTGGTCAGTCCTTTATTCCGCATACGCTGGATAAACTGCGCGAAGTTCGCCGCCGCATTGATGCTTCCGGTTTTGATATTCGTCTGGAAGTTGATGGCGGGGTTAAAGCCAGCAATATCGGCGAGATTGCCGCCGCTGGTGCGGATATGTTCGTGGCGGGTTCAGCGATTTTTGATAAGCCGGATTACAAACAGGTTATTGATGAAATGCGTAGCGAACTGGCGAAGGTAAGTCATGGATAAATTGCAGTCGATTCAAGGTGTGGCTTTCGATCTGGATGGCACGCTGGTGGATAGCGCGCCGGGGTTAACAGCCGCCGTAGACAGCGCGTTGTATGCGCTGGAACTCCCTCAGGCCGGTGAAGCGCGCGTGGTGACCTGGATTGGTAACGGCGCGGATGTGCTGATGGAGCGCGCATTCAACTGGTCGCGCCAGGAACGTGCTATTCAGCGTGCGGCGCAGGGCAAGCCAGACATTGAAGATCACGTTCCGCAGGAAGAGCAGATTCGCATGCTGCGAAAGCTGTTTAACCGTTATTACGAAGAGACGGTGGAAGAGGGTAGTTTTCTGTTCCCGGACGTGGCAGACACCCTGGCTGCACTGCACGCTAAAGGCCTGCCGCTGGCGCTGGTAACCAACAAACCGACGCCGTTTGTCGCTCCGCTGCTGGAAGCGCTTGATATCGCACAATTCTTCTCGTTTGTCGTCGGCGGCGACGATGTGGTGAACAAAAAGCCGCACCCGGAACCGTTGCTTCTGGTGTGTAAAAAGCTCAATATTCAGCCTCACGAGCTACTTTTCGTGGGTGATTCGCGTAACGATATCCTGGCGGCGAAAGCGGCAGGCAGCGTTTCTGTAGGCCTGACTTACGGTTATAACTACGGCGAAGCGATCACCCTGAGCGAACCAGACCTCGTCTTTGATCACTTTAAGGACTTACTGCCCGCATTTGGGCTTTCGCATATTGAACATCAGGAAATGAAAAATGACTAAGCCCATCGTCTTTAGTGGCGCACAGCCCTCAGGTGAACTAACCATTGGCAACTATATGGGTGCGCTGCGTCAGTGGGTAAACATGCAGGACGACTACCACTGTATTTATTGTATCGTTGACCAGCACGCGATTACCGTGCGTCAGGACCCGCAGGCGCTGCGTAAAGCGACGCTGGATACACTGGCGCTGTATCTGGCCTGTGGTATTGATCCGCAGAAAAGTACCATTTTCGTTCAGTCGCATGTGACTGAACATGCCCAGTTGGGCTGGGCGCTGAACTGCTACACCTATTTTGGTGAGCTGAGCCGTATGACGCAGTTTAAAGACAAATCCGCTCGCTATGCGGAAAACATCAACGCCGGTCTGTTTGATTATCCGGTACTGATGGCGGCGGATATTTTGCTGTATCAGACCAATCAGGTGCCGGTTGGGGAAGATCAGAAGCAGCATCTGGAACTGAGCCGCGATATCGCTCAGCGTTTTAACACCATCTACGGCGATATCTTTAAAGTGCCGGAGCCGTTCATTCCGAAATCCGGTGCGCGCGTGATGTCGCTGCTGGAGCCGACGAAGAAAATGTCCAAGTCGGACGATAACCGTAATAACGTGATTGGCCTGCTGGAAGATCCGAAATCCGTGGTGAAGAAAATCAAACGCGCGGTGACCGATTCCGACGAGCCGCCGGTTGTGCGTTATGATATCGCCAACAAAGCGGGCGTTTCCAACCTGCTGGATATTCTCTCTGCCGTCACCGGCCAGAGCATTCCTGAGCTGGAACAGCACTTCGAAGGCAAAATGTATGGCCATCTGAAAGGCGAAGTGGCGGAAGCGGTTTCCGGCATGCTGACCGAGTTGCAGGAGCGTTATCATCGCTATCGCAATGACGAAGCCTTCCTGCAGCAAGTGATGAAAGAGGGGGCTGAGAAAGCCAGCGCGCGCGCCTCTGAAACGCTGAAAAAAGTCTACGAAGCGATTGGCTTTGTCGCCAAACCGTAATTGATAATTGCCGGATGAGCGAAACCGCCATCCGGCAATTTATTTCAAAACCACTTCAGCTTATCGCGTAGCGCCACGACGCGACCCACAATAATCAGCGCCGGGCTTTCCACCTGCTGCGCCAGTTCGCCGAGTTGCGATAAATCACCTCTCACCACACGCTGCTGCACCGAGGTGCCGTTCTCCACCAGCGCCACCGGCATATCGGTCTGCATGCCGTGCTCAATGAGTTGCGCCTGAATGGTGGCGGCCTGATTTAAGCCCATATAAAACACCAGCGTCTGTTTTTCTGCCGCCAGGTTGGCCCAGTCCAGCTCGCTGCCGGTTTTCAGGTGACCTGTAACCAGCCGTACACTTTGTGCATAATCGCGGTGCGTCAGGGGAATGCCTGAATAGGCCGAACAGCCAGATGCCGCGGTAATCCCCGGTACAACGGAGAAAGGAATTCCTGCATGGCACAGAGTTTCCAGCTCTTCGCCGCCGCGGCCGAAAATAAACGGATCGCCGCCTTTCAAACGCACAACGCGTTTGCCCTGCTTCGCTTCGCGCAGCAGGATCTGGTTGATCTCGTCCTGCGGCACGCAGTGATAACCTGCGCGTTTGCCGACAAAGACACGATCGGCGTCGCGGCGCACCAGATTCATGATCTCATCGGAAACCAGACGATCGTAGACCACCACATCGGCCTGCTGGATCTGCTGCAAACCTTTCAACGTCAGTAATCCGGCATCGCCAGGGCCCGCGCCCACCAGCACCACTTCGCCGCGGTTATCCAGCGGTTCGGCCAGTAGCTGTTCGGTGATTTTCTCTACCGCCGACGTGTTCTGGTTTGCCAGAGATTGCGCCAGCCGGTCGTTAACAAACAGTTTTTCCCAGAAGCGGCGGCGTTCGCCGACGCTGGCGAACTGGCGCTTTACACGACTGCGTAGCTTACCGGCAAAGTGGGCAACATGGCCGAGATGCTGCGGCAGCAGCGATTCCAGCTTCTCACGCAGCAAGCGCGCCAGCACCGGCGAAGTGCCGCCGGAGGAGACGGCCACCATCAGCGGTGAGCGGTCAATAATTGACGGCATGATAAAACTCGCCTGCGTGGGAGCATCGACCACATTGCAGAAGATGCGGCGCGCTTCAGCCGCAGTGCTGACCTGCTGGTTAACGGCTTCGTTGTCCGTGGCGGCGATCGCCAGCCAGCAATCGTCAAGCAACGTCTCTTCGAATGCGCCTTCCGCCAGCGTCAGCATGCCTTCCGCCGCCCAGACGGTAAACTGCGGCGTAAACGCGAGTGCGTTAACGGTCAGCCGGGCGCCTGCGTCCATCAGCAGCCGGGCTTTGCGTTCGGCGACATCGCCGCCGCCAACCAGCAGGCATGCGCGATCGCGTAATTGACAGAAAATGGGCAAATGATCCACGACATTACCTCGGTATTGTTGTTGTTCGACGTAGCATACCAGCAAGAGAACTGCGGAAGTTAAGGGAATCTTGAAGGCGCGGGAGCGTTGCGCTCCCGCTGGAGAGTCAGGCTTTGATCTGGACTTCGCCCTCTTTTACTCGCGCGTCGAAATGCGCGACAGAACGGCTTTCATCCTCCATGCATAAGCCATCGCGCAGGCGGAAACGCTGTTTTTTCAGCGGGCTTGCCACCCACAGATCGCCCTGATGTTCGGCGATAATCCCACGAGAGAGCACACTGGCTTCAAAGAAGGGATCGATATTACTGATGGCAAAAACCTGATCGTCATGGCGCGGGCGGAAAACGGCGACTTGTTTGCCGTTTACCAGCGCACAGACGCCGGTGGCAGGCACAATGTCATCGATTTTGCAGATAGTGTTCCACTGGCTCATGCGTTTTCCTCCACTAATACGACCGGAATACGTTCATAGGGCGTTGCCGGGCGATGTTGTTCGCGTTCCGGCACCACTTGCACATTCGGGTCGCGGCGATCGCTGTTGATAAAGTGTTTGAAGCGCGTTTGGGCAGCAGGCGTGTTCACGGTTTCTGTCCATTCGCAAATGACCGCTTCACGCAGGCGGGTCATCTCTTCTTCCAGTTGCGCGTCAAAGCCCAGCTTGTCATCGATGATCACGCTTTTCAGGTACTCAATGCCGCCTTCCATGCTCTCCAGCCAGGAGGCGGTACGGGTGAGTTTGTCGGCGGTGCGGATGTAAAACATCATAAAGCGATCGAGGTAGTGCAGCAGGGTTTCGCGGTCGAGATCGGCTGCCAGCAGATCCGCATGGCGAGGTTTCATACCGCCGTTACCGCAAACATACAGGTTCCAGCCCTTTTCGGTGGCGATAATGCCGACATCTTTCCCCTGCGCTTCCGCACATTCGCGGGTGCAACCGGAAACGCCGAATTTCATTTTGTGCGGCGTACGGATGCCTTTGTAGCGATTCTCCAGTTCGACGCCAAAGCCAACGCTGTCGCCAACGCCGTAGCGGCACCAGGTAGAGCCGACGCAGGTTTTCGCCATACGTAATGCTTTAGCGTACGCGTGGCCCGTTTCGAAACCGGCGTCGATAAGCTGACGCCAGATTTCCGGCAGATCGTCTTTTTGCGCACCGAACAGACCAATACGCTGCGAACCGGTGATTTTGGTGTACAGGTTGAATTCACGGGCAATACGGCCCACTTCCATCAACCCTTCCGGCGTGATTTCGCCGCCTGCGGAACGCGGGATCACCGAATACGTACCGTCTTTCTGGATATTGGCGAGGAAGTTGTCGTTGGTGTCCTGCAACGGCGTATGTTGCGGTTTCAGGATGTACTCATTCCAGCAGGAAGCGAGCAGCGAACCAATGGTCGGTTTACACACTTCGCAGCCGTAGCCTTTACCGTATTTCGCCAACAACTCGTCGAAGGATTTAATCCCTTCCACGCGGATCAGGTGATACAGCTCCTGGCGCGAGTAGGCAAAATGCTCGCACAGATTGTTGGTGACCTCGATACCCTGTTTTGCCAGCTCTGCGTTCAGCACTTGCGTCACCAGCGGGATACAACCGCCGCAGCCGGTACCGGCTTTGGTTTCGGCCTTCAGCGCAGCAACGGTGTGACAACCTTTATTGATGGCGGCGATCAGCGTGCCTTTGGTCACGTCGAAGCAGGAGCAGATTTGCGCGCTGTCCGGCAGCTTATCGACGCCGATGGACGGTTTGCCGCTTGAGGCATGCGCAGGCAGGATCAGCGCATCCGGATTCTCTGGCAGTTCGATGGCGTTGAGCACCAGTTGCAGCAGGTTGCCGAAATCGCTGGTGTCGCCCACCAGCACCGCGCCGAGCAGGGTTTTGTTATCCGGGCTGACGATCAGACGCTTGTAAACCTCTTTGCTTTCGTCGAGATAAACATAGCTGCGTGCGCCCGGCGTACGACCATGTGCATCGCCAATACCGCCGACATCGACACCGAGCAACTTCAGTTTGGCGCTGAGATCTGCGCCTTCAAAGGCGTTTTGCGTACCCAGAATATGATCTACTGCGACCTGCGCCATTTTATAACCCGGCGCGACCAGGCCATACACGCGGTTATTCCAGCTGGCGCATTCGCCGATGGCGTAGATGTTCGGATCGGAGGTCTGGCAGTGATCGTTGATCATGATACCGCCACGTTGCGCCACTTCCAGGCCGCACTGAGTCGCCAGCTTGTCGCGCGGGCGGATACCGGTTGAGAAGACGATAAAGTCCACTTCCAGCTCGCTGCCGTCGGCAAAGCGCATGGTTTTGCGCGCTTCGCTGCCTTCCTGCACGATCTCTTTGGTGTTTTTGCTGGTGTGAACGCGCACGCCCATGCTTTCGATTTTACGCTTCAGCTGTTCGCCGCCCATCTGGTCGAGCTGCTCGGCCATCAGCATCGGGGCGAATTCGATCACATGCGTTTCGACGCCGAGGTTTTTCAGCGCGCCAGCGGCTTCCAGGCCCAGCAGGCCGCCGCCGACCACCGCGCCACGACGGCTACGGCGCGCGCAAGCTTCAATGGCATTCAAATCTTCAATGGTGCGGTAGACGAAGCAGTCCTGCGTTTCGGAACCTTTGATCGGCGGGATCCACGGATAGGAGCCAGTCGCCATGATCAGCCTGTCGTAATAGACCGTGCGCCCGGCGCTGGAGTGGATCACTTTTTCCTGCCGATTGATCGTGATGGCGCGTTCGCCTACCAGCACTTTTACACCGTGTTTTTCGTAAAAGCCTTCGCGAACCAGCGACAACTCTTCGGCAGTATGATGAGAAAAATAGGAAGAGAGATGGACGCGGTCGTAGGCTTTACGCGGCTCTTCACAAAAGACAGTAATATCGAACTGAGCGGCGTCGGTTTTATCGAGGAGATCCTCAATAAAGCGGTGGCCGACCATGCCGTTACCGATAATAGCGAGTTTGACTTTGCTCATTTTTGCCTCGATTTCTTTTCTATTACCTCCTACCTTAACGATTCAGCCCCCCCACTTATTGATGTGCATCAAATACATCTTCGCCTACCACTTAATGAGTAGCTTATTGATTTTTCTTAGTTTTTATAAGTTATGGATATCAATGGCTTTTATGGTTTGCGTTAAATGTGTGCAAAAAAAGCGGGTTTTTGCTCGCGTCTCTGATACAAGATATCTGACGAAAACACGGAGGCATGCTATGTCGGCAACACCGCTTTGGTTGATTCAGAATGTGCATTTACCCGATCGTGAAGGGCTGTGGCAAATCGCCATCGAGCAGGGGCGCTTTGGCGAAATTACGCCGATGGGCGCAATGCACAGCGATAGCCTCGAAGTATTGAATGCCCGTGGCGGCCTGGCGCTGCCGCCGTTTATCGAACCGCATATCCACCTTGATACCACGCAAACCGCCGGTGAGCCGAACTGGAACCAGTCCGGTACGCTGTTTGAGGGGATTGAACGCTGGGCGGAACGCAAGGCGCTGCTTAGCCATGAGGATGTGAAAGCACGCGCCTGGCAGACGCTGAAGTGGCAAATGGCCAATGGCGTGCAGCATGTGCGCACCCATGTTGATGTCTCCGATCCCTCCCTGACTGCGCTGAAAGCGATGCTGGAAGTGAAAGCGGAAGTCGCGCCGTGGATCGATTTGCAGATTGTTGCGTTTCCCCAGGAAGGCATTCTCTCTTACCCCAATGGTGCGGAGTTGCTGGAAGAGGCGTTACGTCTGGGCGCCGATGTGGTTGGCGCGATCCCGCATTTTGAGTTTACCCGCGAGTACGGCGTGGAATCGCTGCACATTGCCTTTGCACTGGCGCAAAAATATGACCGTCCGCTGGATATTCACTGTGATGAAATCGATGATGAGCAGTCGCGTTTTGTCGAGACGGTGGCGGCACTGGCGCTGAAAATGGGCATCGGCCCGCGTGTGACGGCCAGTCATACCACCGCCATGCACTCTTATAACGGTGCTTACACCTCGCGGCTGTTCCGCCTGCTGAAGCTTTCCGGCATCAACTTTGTCGCCAATCCGCTGGTCAATATTCATCTGCAAGGGCGTTTTGATGATTATCCGAAACGCCGGGGCATCACGCGGGTGAAAGAGCTGCTGGCCGCTGATATCAACGTCTGCTTTGGTCATGATGATGTGTTTGATCCCTGGTATCCGCTCGGTACGGGCAATATGTTGCAGGTGCTGCATATGGGGCTGCATGTCTGCCAGTTGATGGGCTATCAGCAAATTGATCAGGGGCTGCGTTTAATCACCCATAACAGCGCCAGAACTTTCGGTCTGACGCAGTACGGTATCGTCCCCGGCAACCCGGCCAATATGATTATTTTGCCGGTGGAAAACGGGTTTGATGCTGTGCGTTGCCAGGCACCGGTGAGATGGTCTATTCGCCAGGGGCGAGTGATTGCCAGTACGCAGCCTGCGCAAAGTTGGGTGAAGATGGACAGCGGCGGTGAAGAGGTGCAGTTCAGCCGTTATCACGCACGATAACCTGCGGCGTCAGGCCGTATTCTTGCGGTTGTGAGCGGTCTGATGTTACATATGTTTCCAAATACGTAAAATTAAGTAAAAGGCTGGCCTGCTGGCTGACGGCTCTTTAGAATCAAGCCACTCGCTTTCTTTACTGCACTTCGTTAAGGAAACCCTATGGTTAAATCGACTCTGGCGGCTGTTGTGGCTGTGTTTGCCCTTTCTGCTCTTTCCCCTGTTGCGATGGCGGCAAAAGGCGACCCGCATGTTCTGCTCACCACCTCCGCAGGTAATATCGAACTGGAGCTGAACAACCAGAAAGCCCCTGTGTCGGTGAAAAACTTCCTTGATTACGTTAACAACGGTTTCTACAACAACACGACGTTTCATCGTGTGATCCCGGGGTTCATGGTGCAGGGCGGTGGTTTCAACGAGCAGATGCAGCAAAAACAGCCTAACCCGCCGATCAAAAACGAAGCTGACAACGGCCTGCGTAACACGCGCGGCACCATTGCGATGGCGCGTACTGCGGATAAAGACAGCGCCACCAGCCAGTTCTTCATCAACGTTGCGGATAACGCTTTCCTCGACCACGGCCAGCGTGATTTCGGCTATGCGGTATTCGGTAAAGTTGTAAAAGGGATGGATGTGGCGGATAAAATTTCTCAGGTGCCCACGCACGATGTTGGCCCGTACCAGAATGTCCCGTCAAAACCGGTTGTTATCCTTTCCGCAAAAGTGCTGCCGTAACACGCCTTTCGCACGGGTTTTTCGCCCGTGCTTAGCTCGCTTCCCTGCGTAACGTTAAATTGCTGCTTATAATTTGGGCAACTACATGTGCAAACAGGGAGGCGCTATGCCGAAAAAACTCACCGACAGGCAAAAATCCCGTCTCTGGGAGCGGCAGCGTAATGTTAACTTCCAGGCCAGCCGACGACTGGAAGGCGTTGACAGCGCGCTGGTGACGCTCACCGCCGAAGAAGCCAACATCCGACTTGCAGAACTCCGGAGGCACTATGAGCGATAAATTTGGCGATGGTCGCGATCCTTACCTCTATCCAGGCCTGAATGTGATGCGCAACTTGCTGGGTATTCACCAGGCGCAGCGTCTGGAGCAAGCCGTTTACGAGCTGACGGCATTACGCGCAGCGACGCTCGAACTGGGGCCGCTGGCGCGCGGGCTTCCGCATCTGTGCGCTATTCATCATCACCTTTATCAGGATGTGTTCGACTGGGCCGGAAAGTTCCGGGAAGTGGATATTTACGAGGGCGATACGCGTTTTTGCCATTTCGAATACATCGAAAAAGAGGGCAACGCGCTGATGCAGCAACTGGAAGAGGAGGAGTGGCTGTGCGGCCTGTCTGCGGATACGTTTATTGAACGGCTTGCGCACTACTACTGTGAGATCAATGTGCTGCATCCCTTCCGCCTCGGCAATGGCATTGCACAGCGCATTTTTTTTGAACAGCTTGCGCTGCACGCCGGTTATGTTCTGGACTGGCGCGGTATCGTCCCTGAACGCTGGAGCGCGGCGAACCAGGCCGGAGCGATGGGAGATTTAGATCCGCTATGCGCCATCTTCCGTAAAGTGGTAAGCGAAGCTGTCGAAAGCGAGTAAACTAGCGCGGTTTATTTTACCGAGGCCGCTATGATCCTGCTTATCGACAATTACGACTCCTTCACCTGGAACCTGTATCAATACTTTTGCGAACTGGGCGCAAGGGTGGAGGTGAGGCGTAACGATGAGCTGTCGCTTGAGGATATTGCCGCGCTGGCACCGCAAAAAATCGTTATCTCGCCTGGCCCCTGTACGCCGGATGAGTCCGGTATTTCGCTGGAAGTCATTCGTCATTATGCAGGCAAACTCCCTGTGCTGGGCGTCTGTCTTGGTCATCAGGCGATTGCCCAGGTCTTTGGCGCGACGATTGTCCGTGCGGCAAAAGTGATGCACGGCAAAACATCGCCCATTACCCATAACAACCGCGGTGTGTTTACCGGGCTTAATAATCCGTTAACCGTCACCCGTTACCATTCTTTGGTGATTGACCCGCCTACGCTGCCCGCCTGCTTTGAAGTCACTGCGCGTACGGAAAGCGGGGAAATAATGGGGATTCGCCATCGGCAGTGGGATCTGGAAGGCGTACAGTTTCACCCGGAAAGCATTCTTAGCGAGCAGGGCCATCAATTACTGGAAAACTTCCTCAAACGATGATTTCTGGTTGCCATGCAGTGATTTTTTATGCATATTTTGTGATTATATTTTCATAATCAATGCAACAAAAAACTGGATGGGCAAGACATGGCAACTCAGCAAGACGCGGTAACGCGTGCAAACTTCGATGAAGTGATTCTGCCAATTTACGCACCGGCCGAGTTTATCCCGGTGAAGGGAAAAGGCAGTCGTGTGTGGGATCAGCAGGGTAAAGAGTATGTTGATTTTGCAGGTGGAATTGCGGTAACTGCGTTAGGACACTGCCATCCCGCGCTGGTAGAAACGTTGAAAACGCAGGGTGAAACGCTGTGGCATATCAGCAATGTGTTCACCAACGAACCGGCTCTGCGTCTGGCGCGTAAACTGATTGACGCGACTTTTGCCGAGCGCGTGGTGTTTATGAACTCCGGCACGGAAGCGAACGAAACCGCCTTTAAGCTGGCGCGTTTTTATGCATCTACTCGCCACAGTCCGTATAAAACCAAAATTATTGCCTTCCACAATGCCTTCCACGGTCGTTCGCTGTTTACCGTCACGGTTGGTGGTCAGCCGAAATATTCCGACGGCTTTGGCCCGAAACCGGCCGACATCATTCATGTGCCGTTCAACGATCTGCACGCGGTGAAAGCGGTGATGGACGATCATACCTGCGCGGTGGTGGTCGAGCCGATCCAGGGGGAAGGCGGTGTTACGGCGGCAACGCCGGAGTTTTTGCAAGGTCTGCGAGAACTGTGCGATCAGCACAAAGCATTGCTGGTGTTTGATGAAGTGCAGTGCGGCATGGGCCGTAGCGGCGATCTGTTTGCTTATATGCACTATGGTGTGACGCCGGACATCCTGACCAGTGCAAAAGCGCTGGGGGGCGGTTTCCCGATCAGCGCGATGCTGACGACCAATGAGATCGCCAGCGTGTTCCACGCCGGTTCGCACGGTTCCACCTATGGCGGCAACCCGCTGGCCTGCGCGGTAGCGGGAACGGCTTTTGACATTATCAACACGCCGGAAGTGCTCAACGGTGTGAATGCTAAACGCCAGCTTTTCGTTAAGCATTTGCAGCAGATCGGCGAAAAATATCAACTCTTCAGCGAAATTCGCGGCATGGGGCTATTGGTTGGCGCTGAATTAACTGCGCCATTCAAAGGCCGCGCACGTGATTTTCTCTATGCTGCCGCAGATGCGGGCGTAATGGTGCTGAATGCCGGTCCGGACGTAATGCGCTTTGCGCCGTCGCTGGTTATTGACGAGCAGGATATCGATGAAGGGATGCGCCGCTTTGCCAGCGCGGTAGAGAAAGTGGTTAATGGTTAAGGTGTCGGTTTAGCCAGATGCCGTGATGCGGGCGCTGACGCCATGCCACTGACGAAATGGTGTGCATGGTGTTCAGATGCCCGATAACCCGTTGTAGATGCTGTTCGAGCGTGCTCATTGGCCCGTGGGTCAACGTTTCCGGCGCTTCCAGAATATTCACATCACCGGACTCTCCCGGCCCGTCATACTCCAGCCGCTGCTGACAACGTTGCAGCGCAATCTCGCAGGACTGCAAATAGCGCTGCGCCAGCTCCGGCGTCAGCATCGTATGCTCACGCGCCAGCGTGGTCATCGCATTGATATGTTCGACAATAAATTGGCTGTGCGTGACCCACAGCTTCATATCTTCCAGATAACGGGTGTTAAAGCCGGGTTCCTGCATTGCCTGATTGAGCGAGTTAAACAGTGCATTATGTGCCTGGTTGACGCGCATACGCTGCCAGGCGAGCGGCGTGGGCTGCGGGTCATCGCTGAGGATCAGGCGAATTGCCTGCTGGTCTGTTTCCAGCGCGTCGTGGGCATTCTGGCGCAGCAGACCGCTTTGCCATTGCGGCCACAACCAGACCATACCACCAAAGGCGATCAGGCAGCCAATTAAGGTATCGATTAGCCGCGCGACAATAAATTCTTCGCCGTTTAAGGTCAGCAGTTGCAATGAGTACACCGCGGTAATGGTAAAGCCGACCATCGCCCAGCCGTAACTTTTGCGGATAATCAGATAACTGACCAGCGTAATCAATAACATGGCTGTCAGCGTAAAACCGAGCGGAACATGAAAGTGCAACGTGATCCCGGCGATCACCAGCCCGGCAAGGGTTCCTGCCGCCCGGTGGACAATGCGCACGCGTGTCGCGCCATAACCATTTTGCGTGACAAACATAATCGTCATCATGATCCAGTAGGGCTTCGGCAGATGCAGGGCGCTGCCCATCAGGCTGGCAATACTGAGCATTACGCTGATGCGCGCCGCATTACGCAGCGCGGCGGATTTCAGGGATAAATAGCTTTTCAGCGCCGGGAGCAATGGCAATCGACGCTGCTTCTCCGCCATCAGATCGCGGATGTACAGAGGCCGCTGCGTACGCAGTACGCGGGCGATGCGGCTAAAGTGCCAGGCGCAGAACTGGCCTACCGGATTATCCGGGTGCTGGCGGGCGATTTTTTCCAGCGCGCCGATTTGCTTTTCCATAGTGAAACGCGTCGGATAACGATGGTAGAGAATGTCGTCCGCCAGCACGCGTAAACGGGCGGCGACGGTCTGCGCATTCCAGCGGATAACCTGCTCGGCGTGGGTTTGTTCAACCAGTTTTTGTACTTCTTCCGGCTGGTGCAGGCTGACGGAAATATGCTCCTGCAAATCCAGCGCGACCTGGAAAACGCGCAGCAGGCGTTTGTAGTCGTTATGCTGATTGGCCGCCAGCATATGCAATTGTTGGTAGCACTGGCTTATCATATCCACCGCTTTTTGCTGGCGTGCAAGCAGCGGCGGCAGGGCTTTTTCCGGATCGGCATGCTGCGTCAGCAGGCTGTATTTGGCTTCGCAATAATCAGCCAGTTGCCGGTAGAGCAGGCTTAACGATTCGCGCAGTGGTTGTTCCCGCCACATCCAGAACCAGAACCAGTTAAACAGCCCGTACCATAGTGTGCCCAGCGCGTAAATCAGCAGCGGCTCCCACACCGGCATATTCCCGGCGAGGCTGAGCGTGAAGATGGCGGCAATCAGCGAGGCGGGCAGTAAGCGCCCGTGCAATGCGCTGATCTCAGCCGTGACGCCCAGTAGCAGGGTCAGCATGGTAAAGATCAGCGGCAGCGGAAGATCTTCCGCCAGCAACAATTGCACCGCCAGGCTGCTACCCGCAAACAGACAGCCGCCAATAATCAGGCGCTTAAAGAAACGCTTATGCGGCGTGTCGAGACCGGCAATATTGCAGCAAGCGGGAACGAGTGAGAAAAGCAGGCCCTGTTGCAGATGGCCGACTATCAGGCCAATCGCCACAGGCAGACATAACACCAGCGTTTGTCGCAGTGCGTAGTTGATTTCGGGGTGATAAATCAGCCTGCGCCACATGAGGAGAGAAAAACGGCGCGCCGGATAAACGATGCGCCGTTTTACGGATTAACGTGTTCCGTATACCACGATGGTTTTACCGTGGGCGGAGATCAGGTTCTGATCTTCCAGCATTTTCAGGATGCGGCCGACAGTCTCACGGGAGCAACCAACGATTTGGCCAATCTCCTGGCGAGTAATTTTAATCTGCATGCCGTCCGGGTGAGTCATTGCGTCCGGCTGTTTTGCCAGATTCAGCAGCGTCTGCGCGATACGGCCCGTTACGTCCAGGAACGCCAGGTTGCCGACTTTCTCCGAGGTCACCTGAAGGCGACGCGCCATCTGCGAGGAGAGGCGCATCAGAATATCCGGGTTCACCTGGATAAGCTGACGGAATTTTTTGTAGGAAATTTCGGCGACTTCACAAGCGGTCTTGGCGCGTACCCAGGCACTGCGCTCCTGACCTTCTTCGAACAAGCCCAGTTCACCGATAAAATCACCCTGATTAAGGTAAGAGAGAATCATCTCTTTACCTTCCTCATCCTTGATTAGCACTGCCACTGAGCCTTTAACGATGTAATACAGCGTTTCCGCTTTTTCACCCTGGTGAATCAGCGTGCTCTTCGACGGGTACTTATGAATGTGGCAATGAGACAAGAACCATTCGAGAGTCGGGTCTGTTTGCGGTTTGCCAAGCACCATGCGCGGTTATCCTCTGTTATAAGCTGGCTCCGAAAGCGGGGATGTAGGTTTCAGCCTGCTTCCGGGGTTGCAATCAAAGCTTCTCATGTCCTGAGAAGTGGGCCGTCAGGGTTATCTGCGGCCTCTAATCTACGATGTCATGCATACATGCGTAACATCCATTTATCTTTGTAGCATCCAGATTGTTTTAGCATAGGTTTTCACGCCTGTCTCCTGGTGTCTCGCTTCAGCATGACGCAGGTCGCCTTCCGTTGCGAGTTTTGTTATGTACGCGTAATCTGTGGAGAAAATTACTACTCCGGAGTGAATAAAATGCAGGCACGTGTGAAATGGGTTGAAGGGTTGACCTTCCTGGGTGAGTCCGCATCTGGCCACCAAATTCTGATGGACGGTAATTCCGGGGATAAAGCGCCAAGCCCGATGGAGATGGTGCTGATGGCGGCGGGCGGTTGCAGCGCAATTGACGTCGTTTCCATCCTGCAGAAAGGGCGCCACGACGTGACCGACTGCGAAGTGAAGCTGACTTCCGAGCGCCGTGAAGAAGCGCCGCGTCTGTTTACGCACATCAATCTGCACTTTATCGTCACCGGCAAAGCGCTGAAAGACGCGGCAGTTTCCCGCGCGGTGGATCTGTCGGCGGAAAAATATTGCTCTGTAGCGTTGATGCTGGAGAAGGCCGTGAAGATCACCCACTCCTACGAAGTTATCGAAGCCTGATGCCCTGGCCCGGCAATCGGCTTGCCGGGCTACTTAATCTTTTTCCCTTCCATCAGCCGTTGCACCAGCGGCGTCATAATCAATTCCATCGCCAGCCCCATCTTGCCGCCCGGTACCACCAGTGTATCCATATGGGAAATAAACGAACCTTGCAGCATCGCCAACAGCCACGGGTAATCAATGCCTTGCAAATTCTGGAAGTGAATGACCACAAAGCTTTCATCCAGCGACGGAATGCCTTTTGCGGCGAAAGGGTTAGACGTATCGACCGTCGGCACGCGCTGAAAGTTGATGTGCGTACGGGAAAACTGCGGGGTGATAAAGTTGATGTAATCTTCCATCGAACGAACCACCGAATCCATCACCGCTTCACGGGAGTGTCCGCGTTCGCTGGTATCGCGAATCAGTTTCTGGATCCACTCCAGGTTGACGATCGGCACCACGCCAACCAGTAAATCAACATGGCGCGCCACGTCATTTTGCGGGGTCACTACGCCGCCGTGCAGCCCTTCATAAAACAGCACGTCGGTGGGTTCCGGCAGCGGTTGCCAGGGCGTAAACGTGCCCGGCACCTGATTCCACGGCACCGCTTCATCGTAGGTATGCAGATATTTACGCGTTTGCCCGGTTCCGCTCTGGCCATATTCGCTAAAGGTTTGTTCAAGCAGGCTGAAGTCATTGGCATCCGGGCCAAAGTAACTGATATGCCGCCCAAGATCGCGGGCTTTGCGGATCGCCATATCCATTTCCGGACGGGTAAAGCGATGGAAGCTGTCTCCTTCCACTTCTGCGGCGTGCATATTGAGCTGGGCGAAGATTTTACGGAAGGCGACGCTGGTGGTGGTGGTTCCCGCGCCGCTGGAGCCAGTAACGGCGATGACCGGATGTTTGGCAGACATAGCAACTCCCTGAATAAAACTGTGTTTGCAGTATAGTCAGCCGCCATCTACCCGGTTAATCGTGAAACTGCCCCCGCGGCATAATGTTTACCGTCTCGTGCAGTTCCGACCACACCAGTACAGCTTCACCGCGTTGCAGTTGACGTTTAACGTCAGCGACCTTTTGTTCTAGCGAACGTTCATGTTCACCATAATCGGTGCCTTCGCGCAAGACAAAGCTCTCAATCAGATTGTTCAGCGTGTCGGCGTCAATCTCTTGCCAGGGAATAATCATGATGTTCTCAGCCAGGGGGAAAGCCAGTCCGGAATGCGCTTTTCCAGCCACATTTCTGGTCGGCGCAGCGTACCGCCGACAAAACCGACATGACCGCCGTGTTCTGTCAGTTGGTACTCAATATTCGGCGGTAAATGGCCGGCATCCGGAATAACGTTATGATCCATAAACGGATCGTCTTTGGCGTGAATGATCAGCGTCGGTTTACGGATCAACGGCAACTGCGGCATGGCGCTACAGCGGCGATAGTAATCCAGCGCATCAGCAAAGCCGTGGATCTTGGCGGTGATCAGATCGTCAAACTCGCGGATACGCCGCACTTTCCGCAGCGCAGGCAGCGTCGTTGGCAGCGAGCCGGGGTAGGCTCTTAATTTGCGTGCGGCGTTCGCTTTCAGCAAATTCAGCAGGTAACGCTGATAAAAGCGGGAAAACCCTTTTTCCATATGATAGCTGCACGCTTCCAGCATCAATGGCGCAGAGACGATCACGGCTGCATCAACGGGAAGAGAATCATCGGCTCTGGCTAACAGGCAGCCGAGCATATTGCCGCCCAGCGAATAGCCTACCGCCGCGGTCGGCGCCGGGCCGAAGGTTTCTGGCAGCCAGCGTAAAAACCAGGTGCCATCTTCGGTTTCGCCGGAGTGGTAGATGCGGTTCAGGCGGTTGGGAATGCCGCTACAGCCGCGAAAATGCATCACCACGCCCAGCCAGCCGCGCTCTTTTGCTGCATGGATCAGACCATGCGCATACGGGCTGTGCAGGCTACCTTCCAGGCCGTGAAACACGACCAGACGCGGTTTGTGTTTTGCCTGCCCGGGCTCTTCGCTCCAGGCGAGATCGACGAAGTCGCCGTCCGGCAGCTCCAGGCGCTGCCACCAGGGATCAAACTGTAAGCGGCGGCGTAGAATGCGAGGCAGCATCGTTTGTAGATGCGGATTCCGCGCACCCGGCATCGGATGAAAGTTGTGCGAATCTTCCTGATTTTCAAGAAGATTTGCAGGTGTAATATCTGCCATCGTGTTAAATCATCTCAAGAAACTGACGCTTATTATACTTGCGAATATTTAAGCTGTTTAATACTTTGCTGCTGTTGTACCGTATTACGCTCTACGGACAGCCTTATAACGATTTAATAAATCAGCAATTTTATTCCATTACTGCTGTCCGCTTTTCACTCATTGAGGACTCATTGGATGACGGAAAATACCTCGCTTGACCTTGCGGCGCCACAGCAACTCAATCAGGCAATTAACGACTTACCCGGCAGTGAAAATTTAACCCCAGCCGAGCAAACGCAAATCCAGAATATCGTTGCAGAAATTAATATTAACGATCCGGTGTTCTCGCTGGCCTTTGGCGCCAAAACCATGAACAGCATCTCGCAGTTTTCTGAATCGCTGATGCAGGAAGTCCGGGCAAAAGACGCTGGCGTGATTGGCGCGCAGCTGACCGATCTACTGATGAAAATCAAGCAGGTGGATATCAGCGCCTTCGAGCAAAAACCAGGTTTCCTCGCTTCACTACCGCTGTTGGGATCGCTGTTTAACCGGATCGAGCGCACCATGCTGGAGTACCAGACGCTGGCGAAGCAGGTCGATACCATCACCGAAAAGCTGAATGAAGCGATGGTCGATCTGCTGCGTAATATCTCGGTTCTGGAGATCCTCTTTGATCGTAACCGCGACGTTTTTCAGCAAATTACGCTGCATATCATTGCCGGCAAGCAAAAGCTGGAGCAGATCAAACAGAACGAACTACCCGTTTTGCAGGCGCAGGCGACAACCGATCCGATGAACGCACAGCGCCTTCGGGATCTACTGGAGGGTATTCAGCGCTTTGAGCGTCGTCTGCATGATTTGATGCTGTCGCGCACCATTGCGATGCAGTCCGCGCCGCAAATCCGCCTGATGCAAAGTAACAGCCAGTCCCTGGCGGAAAAGATCCAGAGCAGCATTCTTTCCACTATTCCTGTCTGGAAGAGCCAGATTGCGCTGTCGATGTCACTACAGACTCAGCGTCAGGCGGCAAAGCTGCAAAAAGACGTGGCCGATACGACCAACGACTTACTGCGCCGCAATGCGGAAATGCTGCAAACCGGAACGCTGGAAACAGCGCGTGAAGTGGAGCGTTCGGTAGTGGATATCGAAACCCTGCGTGAGGTGCAGACGCGGTTGCTCAGCACCATTGAAGACTCCGTGAAGATCGCTACCGATGCGCGCCAGCGCAGAGCCGAGGTGGAAAAAGAGTTGGTCACGATGGAAAACGATCTGCGTAGCCGCCTGGCGTCTATTGCCAACGGCGCGGTGCGTCAGCAGTAAGGCGGGAGAAAGACGATGTTCGATAAAGCAGGAATGCGGCTGGATACTATTTATAGCAAGCGTTTGAATCGGGTCGCTCTCCAGCTACTTATGTTTTTTATTGGAGCGATGTATGCCACTTATTTTGCTCCGTACGCCACGCAGGCTAATACAGGGCTGGGTAGTGAAGCGGGCGGGATAGAAACGAGCTTCGCTGCGGTGGACTGGTTTTGTTTTATTTTGCTCTGCCGCACGTTGTTCTTCGATCGTATCGCGCTGAGTGTCGGGATGCTGGCGGGCTTTTGCTGGCTTTTTGTGGGCGATGCGGTAGCGCTGCCATTTTGGGCAGGAACAATGGCGCTGTTGGTGCACATCTACAGAAGCGGGTGGAGCAAACTGGGTAAAATCCACATCTGGTATCTGTTTTTATGGTTCTCGGCCGCGTTGAAGTATGGCTCGATCTATGAATACACCGCACATCCTGTTTACCTGACGCTGTTTGCCTTGTTATTTGCCGGATACCTCCTGTACGAGCTGGCGCTGAAAGTTAACGCCCGCCGGCAACAGGACCGGTTGGCAATGTTTGCCGAAGCGGAAAGAGAGAAAGAAAAACTGGCTGATTCGGATAAAGCGCTGACGCAGCGGATATCTCGTCTGGAACAAATCAGCAATCTGCCAGGACCGCTACTGATCGAGCTTGCTCAAATCATTCATTCGGCGCAGCAGATTGTGGTGTGCATGAAGACGGACGAGCGGGATGAAGTGCCCGGACGGCGGTTTTTGGATCGCTACTTGCCGGGCGTTGAAATGATCGTGACGCAGGGGCAGTCCCTTTCAAAGCAGTTGATAGACGATGAGTTGCGCCAAAAGACGACAGAAGATCAACTGGATATGTTGATCCGCTTAAGAAGTGCTTTTCATCAGCAGCATCAGGCGCTACTGGAAAATGACACGGACGATTTTGACTCAGAGCTCAGAACGCTGGATAAACTTCTTAAAACAGACGGCTATGTGAAATAAAAACGTACCTGTACCCGCAATAACGTGGGTACAGGCCTTTTTCTTCTGCCGTTACCCACTCTCATCCCTCCCGCCATAATACTTTTCTTATCCGGCGAAACTGATCCACATCACAAATTGTTTCGTTGATTATTACTTTCAGGCTAATGATTTTATCGCCTCCTTAATTGATGCCTTTCTCAGCAACGCGCACACTGAGTTCAGTGTTAAGCAAGTCAAAATGATGAGCTGAATCAGGAGGTTAATAATGTTATCTGGGCAAACGCCAGCACAGGTATGGAACACGCGGCGCAGCGAGAAACAGCGTCGCCTGGCATCCATTCCCGTGCAGGGCAAGGTACTGCCGACCGGCGACCTTGTCGCCATGCTGGAAAAACTGATCGCCCCCGGCGACCGTGTCGTTCTCGAAGGGAACAACCAAAAGCAGGCGGATTTTCTCTCCCGCTCGCTGGCTGAAGTTAATCCGCAGAAAGTGCACGATCTGCATATGATTATGCCGAGCGTCGGCCGTAGCGAACATCTTGATATCTTCGAAAAAGGCATCGCTCGCAAGCTCGATTTCTCCTTCTCCGGTACGCAGAGCCTGCGTATTTCGCAGCTACTGGAAGATGGCCTGCTGGAAATCGGCGCCATCCACACTTACATCGAACTTTACTCCCGTCTGTACGTCGACCTGTGTCCGAACGTGGCGCTGATCGCCGGTTACAAAGCCGACCGTAAAGGTAACCTCTACACCGGCCCAAGTACCGAAGATACGCCAGCGCTGGTGGAAGCTGCCGCATTCCGCGATGGCATTGTTATTGCCCAGGTCAACGAACTGGTGGATGACGAGTGCGATCTGCCGCGCGTCGATATCCCTGGCTCGTGGATTGATTACGTGGTGGTGGCGGACAAACCGTTCTTTATCGAACCGCTGTTTACCCGCGATCCGCGTCTGATCAAGCAAGAACACATCCTGATGGCGATGATGGCGATAAAAGGCATCTATGCAGAACATCAGGTGCAGTCGCTGAACCACGGTATCGGTTTCAATACGGCGGCGATTGAACTGCTGCTGCCGACCTACGGCGAACAGCTCGGCCTGAAAGGCAAAATCTGTAAACACTGGACGCTGAACCCGCATCCGACGCTGATCCCGGCGATTGAGAGCGGCTGGGTGGAAAGTGTGCACTGCTTCGGCGGCGAGCTGGGGATGGAAGAGTATATCCGCGCGCGTCCGGACGTGTTCTTCACCGGTTCTGACGGCTCAATGCGTTCCAACCGTGCGTTCTGCCAGTTAGCTGGCCAGTACGCGGTGGATATGTTTATCGGCTCCACGTTGCAGGTTGATGGCCTGGCGAACTCCTCCACGGTCACCCGCGGTCGTCTTTCCGGCTTCGGCGGCGCGCCCAATATGGGGCATGACCCGCACGGTCGTCGCCATGCAACGCCTGCCTGGCTGAACATGATCACTGAACCGGATCCGATGCAACGCGGTAAAAAACTGGTCGTGCAGATGGTCGAAACCTTCCAGGCCGGGGCGAAACCGACCTTTGTGGAAAAACTCGACGCTGTTGAAGTGGCGAAAACCTCCGGCATGCCGCTGGCGCCCGTCATGATCTATGGCGATGACGTGACTCACGTGCTGACTGAAGAGGGGATTGCTTACCTCTATCGTGCGGAAAGCATCGAAGAGCGCCGCGCGATGGTAGCGGCGGTGGCCGGTATCACCGATATCGGTCTGGGGGTTGACGCCAAACGCGTGGCGCAACTTCGTCAGAGCGGCAAAGTGGTTTACCCGGAAGATATGGGAATTCGTCGTACTGACGCCACCCGTTCGTTGCTGGCCGCCAGCAGCGTGGCGGACCTGGTGGAATGGTCCGGCGGCCTTTACAACCCACCTGCGAAATTCCGGAGCTGGTAATGAAACTTCTGCCACGGATTGAAGCTGAAGGCGGTGCCGATTGGCTGGCGCGAGCCGCCACACAGAGTCTGATTGACGAAGCACGATTAAGCCCCAAGCCCGGTCTGGTGGACAGTCGGGGGAACGGCGCGCACCACGATTTAACGCTTGAACTGATGGAGCGTTCCGCGCACAGCCTGACCCCTACGTTTCAGGCGCTGGCGCAACAGAGCTGGTTACGGCCGGTGGATGTGGCGCTCAGACAAACCATCGGGCGATTGGGCCGCGAAGGCGAGCAGCAGATGATGGCGGCAACCGGCGGTGTGAATACGCACCGTGGCGCGATTTGGGCGCTGGGGCTGCTGGTCAGCGCTGTCGCCATGCTCGGTGGCAGCGGTTCGTCTAAGGCGATTACCGACACCGCCGCAAAGTTGGCGCAACTGCCGGACGAGGCAGCGCCGAAAGTGTTCAGTAAAGGGCTGCGCGCCACCCACCGTTATCGGGTGCCCGGCGCGCGCGAAGAAGCGCAGCAGGCGTTTCCGCACATCGTGAAGCTGGCACTGCCGCAGTTGCAGCAAAGCCGCCAGCGCGGCGGCAGCGAAACTGCCGCACGGCTGGACGCGTTGATGGCGATCATGACCTCGCTCAGCGACACCTGTGTTTTATCGCGCGCCGGTCTGGAAGGGCTGGAGACGATGCGCGCAGGCGCACGGAGTGTGTTGCAGGCAGGCGGTGTTGCCCATCCGCACGGCTGGCAAGCGCTGGCCAACCTCGACAGGCAAATGCTGGCACTGAATGCTTCACCCGGCGGCGCGGCGGATTTACTGGCCGCCACACTGTTTCTCGATCGCCTGACCACGCCTTATTTAGCGAATTAAGAGGAAGTTATGGAACATATCACGATCACTGTGCCTGCCGGCCGCGTATTGCGCGGTAAAGCACTGGCAGGCGTTGTGGGCTCCGGGGATATGGAGGTGTTATTCACCGCCGACCAGGGGCAGACACTGACAATCGATATCACCACCTCCGTGGACAACAGCCGTGGACGTTGGGAAGCACTGTTCACCCGTCTGGGACTGGTCAGCACGCTACCTGCCGGTCAGCTTGTGATTCACGATTTCGGCGCGACGCCCGGTGTGGCGCGCATCCGTATCGAACAGGTATTCGAAGAGGTGAGCTATGCGTGACGATCGCAGTTTTATCGAACTCAAAGCGCGTCAGCGCGCGCAGGCGCTGCTGGATGAAGGCAGCTACCGCGAATTGTTGGATCCGTTTGAGGGCATTATCTCCCCGTGGTTAGGGCCGCAGGGCATTGTTCCGCAGGCGGATGACGGCATGGTTGTCGCCAAAGGCACCATCAATGGTCAACCGGCTGTTGTCGTGGCGATTGAAGGCGCGTTCCAGGGCGGCAGCATGGGTGAAGTTTCCGGCGCGAAAATGGCGGCGGCGCTGGAACTGGCGGCAGAAGATAACCGCAAAGGGATCCCGACACAGGCTGTTCTGTGCCTTGAAACCGGCGGTGTTCGCTTGCAGGAAGCCAACCTCGGCCTGGCGGCGATTGCCGATATTCATGCGGCGATCGTTGACCTGCGTCGTTATACCCCGGTGGTGGGCATTGTTGCCGGTACGGTGGGCTGCTTCGGTGGGATGTCTATCGCCGCCGCGCTGTGCAGCTATCTGATCGTGACCCGCGAAGCGCGTCTCGGTCTGAACGGCCCGCAGGTGATTGAGCAGGAAGCGGGGATTGAAGAGTACGACTCCCGCGACCGTCCGTTTATCTGGAGCATGACCGGCGGTGAGGTGCGTTATCGCAGCGGGCTGGTGGATGCGCTGGTCGGCGACGGCGTGAATGCGGTGAAAAACGCGATGAATGACGCCATTGCCAAAGGCGTTCCGGCGAAACACCGCACCGATAACTACGACGATTATCTGCAACGTCTGACCCGGTTCGACACCCGTAAACAAGCGGATGCCGAACAGATCAACGCGTTATTTGCCGGGGAGGGTAAAGCATGAGTACGACAGTCAGCCGTGGTGCCTTATGGCTGGAAAAACTGGCACCGAATGCGCAACGTCTGAGCGGGCTGTGCCCGTCCGTACAGGCCGCTGATGGCCAGGTGAACGGTGAAGCGGTACGTTTTATCGCCGTGGTGCCGGATGCCAACAACCACTATCCTCGCGCCGCGAAAGGCGAAGTCGGTTTGCTGGAGGGCTGGACGCTGGCGAAAGTGGTCAGCGAAACGGTCGCTGCCGATGCTAACAGCAGCGTGAAACGCCCAATTATTGCGGTGATTGACGTGCCAAGCCAGGCTTACGGCCGTCGCGAAGAGGCATTTGGTATTCACCAGGCGCTGGCTGGCGCGGCTGCGGCGTATGCCAATGCGCGTCTGGCGGGCCACCCGGTGATTGGTCTGATCGTCGGTAAAGCGATGTCCGGGGCGTTTCTGGCCCACGGCTACCAGGCCAACCGCCTGATCGCCTTTAACGATTCCGGTGTGTTGATCCACGCGATGGGCAAAGACTCGGCGGCGCGCATTACGCTGCGCACCGTGGAAGCGCTGGAAAAACTGGCGGCGACCATTCCGCCGATGGCGTACGACATTAGCAACTATGCCACGCTGGGGCTGCTGTCGGATCTGCTGAATATCAGCAATCCGGATGCCCCTTCAGAAAGCGATCTGACGCAGGTGAAGTCCACTCTGCAACAGGCAATCAAAGACGCTCGTCAGGACACCACGTTGAAAAACCGTCTGGGTGCTGACAACCGCCGCAGCTCCGCTCTTGTGCGCGAACGCATGAAAGCAAGCTGGTAAGTAAAAAAGAAACCTGCCAGATAGCAAACCCGTGGGCGCGTACGCCGCGCCCACGCGGCATTCTGCATCTGAAAATAATAACCATCGCGCTATTTCTCTTTTTTCTTAAAGGCTTATAGGTGATCTATGACTTATGTAATTGTTCATGCCCTCGCACCCATTTTTGTCATCATGCTGTTGGGTTTCTGGGCAGGGAAGGCCAAAATGGTCGACAACAAGAATGTTTCCCTGCTGAATATCTTCGTAATGGACTTTGCCCTGCCCGCCGCGCTGTTTAGCGCGACCGTACAAACGCCGTGGGCCGGTATCATCGCCCAGTCGCCGCTGATTGTGGTGCTGGTTTTCGCTATGTGGATCACCTACGCGGCTATCTACTTCCTGGCGGTCTCTGTCTTCAAAAAATCGCCGCAGGATGCTGCCGTATTAACCCTGACAGTGGCGCTGCCGAACTACGCGGCGCTGGGGCTGCCGATCCTCGGTAGCGTACTGGGTGAAGGGTCTGCAACGTCGCTTTCCGTCGCCGTTTCCATTGCCTGCGGTTCGGTACTGATGACGCCGTTCTGCCTGCTGATCCTCGAACGTGAAAAAGCGCGTGCAGAAGGCAGCAACACAGGTTCTACGCTGGCAATGCTGCCAGTGCTGATGTGGCGTTCGGTGAAAAAACCGATTGTCTGGGGCCCGCTGCTGGGGGTTGTGCTTTCAGCGTTTGGTCTCAAAATGCCGGAATTGCTGCTGGCTTCCATCAAACCGCTTGGCCTGTCTGCGACCGCTGCGGCGCTGTTCCTGACCGGTGTGATCCTCTCGGCGCGTAAACTCGCCATCAACACGATGGTTATCTCCGCCACGATCACCAAGCTGCTGATCCAGCCCGCTATCGCCTGGGGGATTGTGCTGGTGCTGGGCCTGCATGGCTCTGTGGCTATCACCGCGATCCTGATGATTGCGCTGGCGGCTGGCTTCTTCGGCGTGGTATTTGGTAACCGCTTTGGCGTGCAGTCGCCGGATGCGGAAGCGGTGCTGCTGTTAAGTTCCGTACTGTGTATCCTGTCGCTGCCGCTGTTTATCTCGCTGACTTCAGGAATGTAATCATGACCACAACATTACGCCCGCACGATCTTCTCTGGCTTGGCGCACGCGATGCGCTGGAAGGGGTAACGGAACCCTGGGTCGATGAAGTGTGGCACGCCGGTTTACCGGTGGTGGTGCGGCGTGATGTTGTTCAGGACGGTCGAATCCCCGTTGGCGTGCGCGGTTTACGACGCGATCAGCGTGCTGCGGGGTGGGTGAAGCCAGAGCGCATTACCCGCATCGTCTCACCAGAGCAGCTTGTTGCTCCGCAGGCGCTGCTTCGTTCCCCCTTTATTTCTCAGCCGCCGGTGCAACTGGCTGCGCAGCTGGCGCAGCAGCACTGGCCGTGGGTATGGGGCGTGACCGGCAGCACCGGCTACGCGCTGGCGACGGGGATTCCGGTTATCCATGCGACCAGCGATCTTGACCTGCTGATCCGCGCTCCGCAGCCACTTTCCCACGCTGAACTTTCCCGCTGGCAGCAGCAACTGAGCGGCGGATTGTGCCGGGCGGATACCCAGCTTGAGACGCCAAATGGCGGCTTTGCGCTGGCTGAGTGGTTACGCGACGGACGGGCAATGCTGAAAACCAATCATGGGCCGCAGCTGGTTAGCGATCCGTGGTACAGGGAGGCGTAATGAAAATTCTGTTTACCTTTCCGGGGCAGGGGACGCAGCGTCCCGGTATGTTGCACGGGCTGCCAGGCACGGAACTGGCGCAAGCGCGTGAAGTATTAGGCGCGGAAGTGGATTCACTCGATACGCCGCAGGCATTAGAACATACGCGAGCCGTACAACTGGCATTGCTGATTTCCGGTGTGGCCTGGGCGCGGGAATTACAGCGCCGGGGCATGACAGTGGATATCACCTGTGGATTATCGATTGGCGCATTTCCCGCCGCGGTGGTGGCCGGCGCGCTTGATTTCCGCGATGCTCTGCAGCTTGTCGCGCTGCGTGGCGACTTGATGGAACAGGCCTGGCCGCATGGGTACGGCCTGACGGCGATTATGGGGCTGACGCTGCCTGTCGTGGAAACGCTACTCGAAGGGAGCGGGGCGTATATCGCCAACCTTAACGCGGAAACGCAGATTGTCATCGCCGGTAGTGATGAAGCGATGGCGCTGGTCGCGCAGCGTGCGCTGGCCAAAGGTGCGAACAAAGCGCAACGTCTGGCGGTCAGCGTACCTTCGCATTGTGAACTGCTGGCTGCGCCCGCGGAAAAACTGGCGCAGGCCTTTACTCACATCACGCTGAACCGGCCGCAATGCGCTTATTTAAGCGGCAGCACTGGCCGTGTGCTGTGGCAGCCGGAAAAAATTGCTGACGATCTGGCGCGTAATATGGCGCGCACCGTGCGCTGGCAGGAGGCGATGGTTGCCGCGAATGAACGCGACGCAAGGCTGGCGATTGAGATGCCGCCGGGCGGCATTCTGACCTGTCTGACGCGCCAGGCGGCGTGGAACGGCGAATGTATTTCGCTGGAAAGAAGTGGTGCGGATGTCGCGCTGCATCTGGCTAAACGACTGCGGGGATAAGTTTGCTTGCCCGATGGCGCTCCGCTTCTCGGGTTTGCAGGTCAGCGAACGGCTTGCGGGGATGGTTGATTGCCTGATGGCGCGGATCTTCGCCAGATAAGGCGCAACCGCCATCCGGCAAAAATCAGGCGTTATCCCCCAGACTGCGGGCGTACATTCGCCCTTCGGCGGCCAGCGCCAGTAAGTTGGGATCGTGCTCGCGGTTGCGGGCAAAGACAATGGCGATCAACTGCTGCATCTGATACGGTTCGGCGAGACGCTGCAACTGCAGGGAGCTTTCGTAGACCTTTTTCATTCTTCCCGGCATCAGGGAAAAACCCACGCCCGCCTGCACCAGGCTGAGCATGGAAAAGATGTCGTTAACGCGGGTGACGATTTCCGGCTCGAACCCGGCAATATGAAACGCTTCCTGAAACCCGGCGTAAGTGGCGAACCCTTCGGCCAGCGAGACAAATTTTTGCGTACGATAATCGCGCAGATCGGCCAGGTCGTCGCTTTTCAGCCCGGCGCTGGCTGGCGCAGCAAGAAAGATATCGTCATGGAACAGCGGCAGCATTTCGAAGTTGTTGTGGTCGAGTTCGCTGCCGGAGATTGAGATAAGGATTGCATCGAGCATCCCCTCTTCCAGCATATGCAGCAGCGTCTCGTTTGACCCCATAGTCAGATCCATTTCCAGATCCGGACGGCGCAATTTCATGCCCATAATAAGTCTCGGCACGGTTTCCAGCGTCAGCGAGTAAAGCGTGCCAACACGTAAACGGCCCTGACCGACGCCCGCCGTTTTCCGCGCTTCATCCAGCCCGCGCTCCATCAACTGCATGACTTCCTGGCAATACTCCATCAGCGTCCAGGCCGCAGGCAGAGGGATCAAATTGCGCCCTTTATGCACAAACAGCGGGCAACGCACATTTTCTTCCAGCGTGTGCAACGCGCGATGGACGCTGACGCCGCTCAGGTTAAGGGTTTCCGCCGCGCGGGCGATATTTCCCTTTTCCATAAACGTCATGAAAATGCCCAGCTTGCGAAACGTAATGTCGTTAGTGATATCCAGATTCATAACTCTCTCGCCCGCTGTTATCGCCCGTTATTCCCCTTGCAGCATCGCTTCCAACTGCTCGTGCGCTTCAAGCCACGCCATTTCACACTCTTCCAGACCGGCTTTCGCCGTCGCCTGTTGTTGCAGGCAGGTGGTCAGCTCGGCTTTACGGCTTTGATCGTACAACCCGCTGTCGCCGAGCTTCTCTTCGGCCTGCGCCAACTGTGCATTGAGCTTTTCCATCTCTTTTTCCAGCCGGGCGATCTCTTTACGCAGCGGCTGAGTTTGCGTGCGCAGTTCCGCTTCGCGGCGTTTTTGATCTTTACGTGCCTGAGCGCTGTTGCCGTTATCTTTTGCGGCTTCCGCGGGCTGACTTTCCTGCTTCTGCACGTCGCTCAGCCATTGCTGATAATCTTCCAGATCGCCTTCAAACGGCTCCACTTTGCCGTCGTGCACCAGGTAGAGATCGTCAGTGGTGGAGCGCAACAGGTGACGATCGTGCGAAACGACGACCAGCGCGCCTTCGAATTCGATCAACGCTTCGGTCAGCGCCTGGCGCATATCGAGATCCAGGTGGTTGGTTGGTTCATCAAGCAGCAGCAGGTTCGGGCGCTGCCAGACGATCAGCGCCAGCACCAGCCGCGCTTTTTCGCCGCCGGAGAAGCGTTCCGTCACCTCGGTAACCTTATCGCCCTGAAAACCGAAACCGCCGAGATAATCGCGCAGCTTCTGCTCCAGCTCCTGCGGCGCCAGGCGCGCAAGGTGTTGCAGCGGCGACTCATCCGCGCGTAAAAACTCCAGTTGATGCTGGGCGAAATAACCCAGCTTGATGCCTTTCGCCAGGCCGATTTCACCGCTTTGCGGCGCCAGTTCACCGGCTAACATTTTGATCAGCGTCGATTTACCTGCGCCGTTGCGCCCCAGAAGGCCAATACGCGAACCGGGTACCAGGTTCAGTTTGATGGCATTCAGAATGGTGCGATCGCCATAACCCGCGCTCACTTTTTCCATTTTCAATAACGGGTTCGGCAGGCTTTCCGGCGCGCGGAAGCTGAAATGGAACGGATTATCGACGTGCGCTGGCGCAATCAGCTCCATGCGTTCAAGCATTTTGATACGGCTCTGCGCCTGTTTGGCTTTGCTGGCTTTCGCTTTGAAGCGATCAATAAAGCTTTGCAGGTGCGCCACGCGTAGCTGCTGGCTTTCGTAAGTGGCTTGCTGCTGGGCGAGACGCGTTGCACGCTGGCGCTCGAACGAACTGTAGTTGCCGGTATATTCGAACAGGTTTTGTTGTTCGATATGCAGAATTTTGTCGACCACCGGATCGAGGAAATCGCGGTCGTGGGAGATCAGAATTAGCGTGCCCTGATAGCTCTTCAGCCACTTCTCCAGCCAGATCACCGCGTCCAGATCCAGGTGGTTCGTCGGTTCATCGAGCAGCAGCAAATCTGAACGGCAGATCAGCGCCTGCGCGAGGTTCAGACGCATACGCCAACCGCCGGAGAAATCACTCACCGGGCGATCGAGTTGCTCGTTGGTAAAGCCCAGCCCGTGCAACAGGCTGGAAGCGCGGGAACGGATAGTCCAGGCGTCGATGGCATCGAGTTTGCCGTGTACCGTGGCGATGGCATGGCCGTCGTTGCGCTCGTTAGCGCTGTTCAGCTCGGCTTCCAGTTGGCGATATTCACGATCGCCATCTATTACATAGTCTATCGCCGCCTCGTTCAGGGCCGGGGTTTCCTGATTCACCCACGCCAGTTGCCAGGTGCCCGGAAACGTGACGCTGCCGCCATCGGCGCTTATCTCGTTTTTCAGCAGCGACAGCAGCGTTGATTTGCCGCAGCCGTTTTTACCCACCAGACCGACTTTCTGGCCCGGGTTAATGGTGGCCGTGGCGTTATCCAGCAGGACACGCACACCGCGACGAATTTGTAACGAGGAGAAAACAATCATAAGGCGCCGTATGTTCAGACTATGTTAATTTGTCATTATGATAATGTAAGGTTACGGCCTAATGCCGTACCGGGGCCGCAATGGTAGCCCAAAATGAAGGCGATAGACAAAATCATTCTGGGCGGGCAAAAGCAGCCGCGCCGGAAGAATAACAGGTACGACACCCGGGAGGGGAATGATGTCGCAGACAGCCAAAGTGTTGCTGCTGTATGCCCATCCGGAATCTCAGGACTCGGTGGCTAATCGGGTTTTGCTTAAACCGGCAATGCAGCTCCAAAATGTCACGGTGCACGATCTCTACGCGCGCTATCCCGATTTCTTTATCGATATTCCTCGTGAACAGGCGTTGCTGCGTGAGCATGACGTGATCG
The DNA here is from genome assembly GCF_013085925.1 of Kosakonia sp. MUSA4. NCBI lineage: Bacteria > Pseudomonadati > Pseudomonadota > Gammaproteobacteria > Enterobacterales > Enterobacteriaceae > Kosakonia > Kosakonia sp. MUSA4. The sequence continues at coordinate 4,984,149 of NZ_CP025697.1, read as the reverse complement.
TCTTCCAGCACCCGCTGTATACCTATAGCTGTCCGGCATTGCTCAAAGAGTGGCTGGATCGCGTATTAAGCCGCGGTTTTGCCAGCGGTATTGGCGGGAATCAACTGGCGGGAAAGTACTGGCGTAGCGTGGTCACCACCGGTGAGCCGGAGGCGGCTTATCGCCATGATGGCCTGAATCGCTACTCAATGAATGACATTCTGCGCCCGTTTGAGCTGACCGCCGCCATGTGCCGTATGCACTGGCTTAGCCCGATCATTGTTTATTGGGCACGCAGGCAGCCGCCGCAGGAACTGGCGAATCACGCCAAAGCTTACGGCGACTGGCTGGCGTCGCCGCTGTCGCCAGGAGGTCGCTGATGGAGGGTTCCACGCTGTTACTGGCAGGCGTGCTGTTTCTCTTCGCTGCCGTTGTCGCCGTACCGCTGGCTGCCCGGCTTGGCATTGGGGCCGTGCTTGGTTATTTACTGGCGGGGATAGCCATTGGCCCGTGGGGACTGGGGTTTATCAGCGACGTTGACGAAATTCTCCACTTCTCCGAGCTGGGCGTGGTGTTCCTGATGTTTATCATCGGGCTGGAGCTGAATCCGGCCAAGCTTTGGGAACTGCGGCGCTCGATTTTCGGCGTTGGTGCCGCGCAGGTGCTGCTGAGCGCGGCGATTCTGGCTGGGTTGTTGATGTTGACGCAATTCGCCTGGCAAGCTGCCGTGATTGGCGGTATCGGCCTTGCGATGTCATCGACGGCGATGGCGCTGCAACTGATGCGCGATAAAGGCATGAATCGCAGCGAATCCGGGCAACTGGGTTTTTCTGTGTTGCTGTTTCAGGATCTGGCGGTGATCCCGGCGCTGGCGCTGGTGCCGCTGCTGGCGGGAAATGGCGGCGATCACCTTGACTGGATGAAGGTCGGCATGAAGGTGCTGGCCTTTGCCGGCATGTTGATTGGCGGGCGTTACCTGCTGCGCCCGGTATTTCGCTTTATCGCCGGTTCTGGCGTCCGCGAGGTTTTTACTGCAGCCACGCTGTTGCTGGTGCTCGGTTCGGCGCTGTTTATGGATGCGCTGGGGTTGTCGATGGCGTTAGGCACCTTTATTGCCGGGGTGCTGCTGGCGGAGAGCGAATATCGCCACGAACTGGAAATCGCTATCGAGCCGTTTAAAGGTTTACTGCTCGGTCTGTTCTTTATTTCTGTCGGTATGGCGCTGAATCTGGGCGTGCTTTATACCCACTTATTATGGGTGGTGATGAGCGTCGCAGTGCTGGTGGTGATCAAAACGCTGGTGCTGTATGTGCTGGCGCGTGTGTATGGGCTGCGCAGTTCGGAGCGGATGCAGTTTGCCGGCGTGCTTAGCCAGGGGGGAGAGTTTGCGTTTGTGCTCTTCTCTTCTGCCTCGTCCCAGCGCTTGTTTCAGCACGATCAGATGGCGCTGTTGCTGGTGACCGTCACCCTGTCAATGATGACCACGCCGTTGCTGATGCGCGGCATCGATAAGCTGCTCTCATGGCGCTTTAACACGCCAGAAGATGAAGACGAAACGCCGTGGGTGGAAGATGATAAACCGCAGGTGATTGTGGTGGGGTTTGGTCGCTTTGGTCAGGTGATTGGCCGCCTGCTGATGGCGAACAAGATGCGCATTACCGTGCTGGAGCGGGATATCAGCGCCGTTAACCTGATGCGTAAGTACGGTTATAAAGTTTATTACGGCGATGCGACGCAGGTGGAACTGCTGCGCTCGGCGGGCGCGGAATCAGCACAATCCATCGTCATTACCTGCAACGATCCGCTGGATACGATGAAACTGGTGGAAATCTGTCAGCAACATTTCCCGCATCTGGCCATTTTGGCGCGGGCGCGGGGACGTGTGGAAGCGCACGAGCTGTTGCAGGCCGGTGTGACGCAGTTCTCCCGCGAAACCTTCTCCAGTGCGCTGGAGTTGGGGCGCAAGGCGCTTATTTCGCTGGGGATGCACCCTCACCAGGCGCAGCGCGCGCAGCTGCATTTTAAACGGCTGGATATGCGTATGCTGCGCGAACTGATGCCGGTGCATACCGATACGCTACAAATTTCCCGCGTACGCGAAGCGCGGCGCGAGCTGGAGGAGATTTTCCAGCGTGAAATGCAACAAGAGCGTCGCCAGCTGGATGGCTGGGACGAGTTTGAATAAGGGGATTTGAATGGCTGTACGTAAACGTTTTATTGCCGGGGCGGTTTGTCCGTCATGCCAGGCGAAGGATTCGCTGGCGATGTGGCGTGAAAATAATGTCGATATTGTTGAATGTGTTAAGTGCGGACACCAGATGCGTGAAGCCGATAAAGAGGCTCGCGATCATGTTCGCAAAGATGAGCAAGTTATTGGGATTTTTCATCCGGACTAGCCATATCGGGCAGCTTTTTTTAAGCTAAAGGGTACACGGGTGCAGAATTCCGCTACAATCTGCGCCAGTAATTTTCCCACGCTCAGGAGATATCATGAAAGTAGCAAAAGACCTGGTGGTCAGCCTGGCTTACCAGGTACGTACAGAAGACGGTGTGTTGGTTGATGAGTCTCCGGTGAGTGCGCCGCTGGACTACCTGCACGGTCACGGTTCCCTGATCTCTGGTCTGGAAAACGCGCTGGACGGTCACGAAGTCGGCGATAAATTCGATGTGGCGGTTGGCGCGAACGACGCTTACGGTCAGTACGATGAAAACCTGGTGCAGCGCGTACCGAAAGACGTCTTTATGGGCGTTGACGAACTGCAGGTTGGCATGCGCTTCCTAGCGGAAACCGACCAGGGCCCGGTACCGGTAGAAATTACCGAAGTCGAAGACGACCACGTTGTGGTTGATGGCAACCACATGCTGGCTGGCCAGAACCTGAAATTCAACGTTGAAGTTGTCGCGATCCGCGAAGCGACTGAAGAAGAACTGGCTCATGGCCACGTTCACGGTGCGCATGGCCACGATCATGACCACGACCACGATCACGACGGTTGCTGCGGTGGTCACGGCCACGATCATGATCACGACCATGGTAAAGGCGGTTGCGGTGGTAACGGCGGCTGCGGTTGCCACTAATAAAATCCCCGTCGTCTTTCGCACTGCAGGTGCGTTAGCTTCACTTTCAAACCCCGGTCACATAGTTTTCTATGCTCCCGGGGATTTTCAAGTTTGCCGCCTGCCTGTAACACGAAATACTTAGGGATTTATGCACTGAGCGGGGAAACCCGCTTTTTTTACGCCTCAATAATGGGGCGGCGGCGTTTCTTCTGACGGCGACGCCATATGGGAAGGTTGGCTGGCTTTGAGCTTTTCTGCCATCAGTCGCAGATGCTCGCGCAGCTTTGCCATCTCCAGTTCGTGGGCAATAACCGTCTGGTTTAGCTCTTCGATCGTTATCTCCTGAAAAGCCAGTTTGCTCTCCAGTTCAGCCAGTCGCGCTTCTGTTGTTAGCTCTTGCATTCTTCACCTCGGGTCTGCTTCCGGCTCAAATTTCATAAACCGGACGAATTTTACTGAAGTTTGTCATGCGATACAGCATTACGTCAGAAAATCAGAAACTAATTTAAACAAAAATAGTCAGAAAACAGGTGAATTCGGGTAGTGTCCTTATGTTGATTTCTACCGCAACGCTTTATAGTACGCTTCTTACTTAATGTTTAACCCTGGGGCGAGATGCCCCGACCCCTGGAGAAATGGATGAAATCACTGTTTAAAGTCACGCTGCTGGCGACCACGATGGCCGTTGCCCTTCATGCACCGATCTCTTTCGCTGCGGAGACGGCGAAGAAAGAGACTGCTACAGCAGCTGACAGCAAAGCGGCATTTAAAAATGACGACCAGAAATCTGCTTATGCGCTGGGCGCATCTCTGGGCCGCTATATGGAAAACTCCCTGAAAGAGCAGGAAAAACTGGGCATCAAACTGGACAAAGCCCAGTTGATCGCTGGCGTTCAGGACGCGTTTGCTGATAAGAGCAAACTGAGCGACCAGGAAATTGAACAAACGCTGCAAGCGTTCGAAACGCGTGTGAAAACTGCCGCGCAAGACCGCATGGAGAAAGACGCCGCTGACAACGAAGCGAAAGGTAAAACCTTCCGCGACACCTTCGCCAAAGAGAAAGGTGTGAAAACCTCTGATACCGGCCTGCTGTACAAAGTCGAAAAAGAAGGGACTGGCGATGCGCCGAAAGACAGCGACACTGTCGTTGTGAACTACAAAGGTACGCTGATTGACGGTAAAGAGTTCGATAACTCCTATACCCGTGGCGAACCGCTCTCCTTCCGCCTCGACGGCGTGATTCCGGGCTGGACTGAAGGCCTGAAAAACATCAAGAAAGGCGGCAAAATCAAGCTGGTGATCCCACCGGCTCTGGCTTACGGTAAAACTGGTGTTCCGGGCATTCCGGCTAACTCCACGCTGGTGTTTGACGTAGAGCTGCTGGATATCAAACCGGCTCCGAAAGCTGACGCCGCGGCGCCGAAAGCGGATGCTGGCGCGGCAGATGCGGCTCCGGCCGCTGCGGATCAGCCCGCTGATGCGAAGGCTGCCGATACTGGCACCAAGTAACAGTGTGAAAAAAACGCCGCCTCCGGGCGGCGTTTTTTTTTGCAGTAAGGATATAATCTTAACGTACGATGTATTAATTTATATCCCCATATAAATAATGAGCCTGCCCTGAAAAGTTAACGACAGGCTCCTGAAAAGGAGTGTTTTTTTTCATGTCCAGGTCGCTATTAACCAACGAAACCAGTGAACTTGATTTACTGGATCAACGTCCTTTCGATCAGACCGACTTCGATATCCTTAAATCCTACGAGGCGGTGGTGGACGGGTTAGCGATGCTCATTGGCTCACACTGCGAAATCGTTCTGCACTCCCTGCAAGACCTGAAATGTTCCGCTATCCGCATTGCGAACGGCGAACACACAGGACGTAAAATTGGCTCGCCGATTACCGACCTTGCCCTGCGCATGCTGCACGATATGACCGGTGCCGACAGTAGCGTCTCCAAATGCTACTTCACGCGCGCGAAAAGCGGCGTGCTGATGAAGTCAGTGACTATCGCTATCCGTAACCGCGATCACCGGGTGATTGGCCTGCTGTGCATCAACATGAATCTTGATGTGCCGTTCTCGCAAATCATGAACACCTTTATTCCGCCGGAAACTCCGGATGTTGGCTCGTCCGTCAACTTTGCCTCCTCGGTAGAAGATCTGGTGATGCAAACGCTGGAGTTCACCATCGAAGAGGTTAATGCCGATCGCAACGTTTCCAATAATGCCAAGAATCGCCAGATTGTGCTGAACCTTTATGAGAAAGGCATCTTCGACATTAAAGACGCGATTAACCAGGTAGCCGATCGCCTGAATATCTCGAAACATACCGTTTATCTTTACATCCGCCAGTTCAAAAGCGGTGATTTTTCCGGACAGGAGCGGTAATGCGTTTTGCCCTGATGGTCACCGGCCCGGCGTATGGTACTCAGCAGGCCAGTAGCGCTTATCAATTTGCGCTGGCGTTGCTGGAAACCGGACATACGCTGAGCAGCGTCTTCTTCTATCGTGAAGGGGTGAATAACGCGAATGCACTTACGGCACCCGCCAGCGATGAGTTTGACCTTGTGCGCGCCTGGCAGCGTTTGCATGATGAACAGCAGGTTGAACTGCATATCTGTGTCGCTGCCGCACTGCGCCGTGGTGTGGTTGATGACAATGAAGCTGAGCGATTAGCGCTGCCTGCCGCGAATTTACAGGCAGGTTTTTCACTCACCGGGTTGGGCGCGCTGGCGGAAGCTGCGCTCTCCTGCGATCGGGTGGTACAGTTTTGATGAAGCGTATTGCATTTGTCTTTACTTCCGCGCCGCACGGCTCATCCTCCGGGCGTGAAGGGCTGGATGCCTTACTCGCTACCTCGGCATTCACCGACGAGATTGGCGTGTTTTTTATCGGAGACGGCGTGTTTCAGCTGTTAGCCGGGCAGCAGCCGGATGCGATTCTGACGCGCGATTACATCTCTACCTTTAAAGTCCTTCCTTTGTACGACATCGAACAGTGCTGGCTGTGTGCGGCCTCGCTACGCGAACGCGGTCTCGGCGAGGAGACGGCTTTCGTCTTGCCTGCGCAACAGCTGGAGCCGGAAGCGCTGCGTGAACAGCTTGATGAGTACACTGTCGTACTGACGTTTTGAGGCGCCTATGCTGCATACTTTGTCCCACTCTCCCTGGCAATGCGATATGGCGTCGCTGCTGCGCATGCTGCGCTCTGGCGATGATGTACTACTGTTATCGGATGGCGTCACGGCGGCGCTGGAAGATAGTCACTATATTGCTTTATTGCTAAATGCCCCCATAACCATTCATGCGTTAAATGATGATGTGCAAGCACGCGGATTGGGCGGTCAAATTTCGAGCAGTGTTGTCAGGGTTAGCTATACTGATTTCGTTAGCCTGACGGTAAAACACGCCGTTCAGATGCATTGGTAATGTGGGAACGCTGTATATTTCTTGACACCTTTTAAGCACAGCCATAAAATTCTGCGTCCTCATATTATATGAGGTCGTTTTATTACGTGTTTACGAAGCAAAAGCTAAAACCAGGAGCTATTTAATGGCAACAGTTAACCAGCTGGTACGCAAACCACGCGCTCGCAAAGTTGCAAAAAGCAACGTGCCTGCGCTGGAAGCATGCCCGCAAAAACGTGGCGTATGTACTCGTGTATATACTACCACCCCGAAAAAACCGAACTCCGCACTGCGTAAAGTATGCCGTGTTCGTTTAACCAACGGTTTCGAAGTGACTTCCTACATCGGTGGTGAAGGTCACAACCTGCAGGAGCACTCCGTGATCCTGATCCGTGGCGGTCGTGTTAAAGACCTCCCGGGTGTTCGTTACCACACTGTTCGTGGCGCGCTCGACTGCTCTGGTGTTAAAGACCGTAAGCAGGCTCGCTCCAAGTACGGCGTGAAGCGTCCTAAGGCTTAATGGTTCTCCGTTAAGTAAGGCCAAACTGTTTTAACTTTAATGTCAAACTAAACTCTTAGAGTTTTGGACAATCCTGAATTAACAACGGAGTATTTCCATGCCACGTCGTCGTGTTATTGGTCAGCGTAAAATTCTGCCGGATCCGAAGTTCGGATCAGAACTGCTGGCTAAATTTGTAAATATCCTGATGGTAGATGGTAAAAAATCTACTGCAGAATCAATCGTATACAGCGCGCTGGAGACCCTGGCTCAGCGTTCTGGTAAAAATGAACTGGAAGCTTTCGAAGTAGCCCTCGAAAACGTGCGCCCGACTGTTGAAGTTAAGTCTCGCCGCGTTGGTGGTTCTACTTATCAGGTTCCGGTTGAAGTTCGTCCGGTTCGTCGTAATGCCCTGGCAATGCGTTGGATCGTTGAAGCTGCTCGTAAACGCGGTGATAAATCCATGGCTCTGCGCCTGGCGAACGAACTTTCTGATGCTGCGGACAACAAAGGTACCGCAGTTAAGAAACGTGAAGACGTTCACCGTATGGCCGAAGCCAACAAGGCGTTCGCACACTACCGTTGGTAATCCCTTCGGAGTTTTAGTCACCAGGCGGGCGCTTCCAGTAAGTCGCCCGCCGTTTGGCAACTTAAATCTGAGCGCCTAAGAGACAAACGAGGAATCAAATGGCTCGTACAACACCCATCGCACGTTACCGTAACATCGGTATCAGTGCGCACATCGACGCCGGTAAAACCACGACTACCGAACGTATTCTGTTCTACACCGGTGTAAACCACAAAATCGGTGAAGTTCATGACGGCGCCGCAACCATGGACTGGATGGAGCAGGAGCAGGAGCGTGGTATTACTATTACCTCCGCAGCAACTACTGCATTCTGGTCTGGTATGGCGAAGCAGTATGAACCGCATCGCGTAAACATCATCGACACCCCGGGGCACGTTGACTTCACTATCGAAGTAGAACGTTCCATGCGTGTTCTTGACGGTGCGGTAATGGTTTACTGCGCAGTTGGTGGTGTTCAGCCGCAGTCTGAAACCGTATGGCGTCAGGCTAACAAATATAAAGTTCCGCGCATCGCGTTCGTTAACAAAATGGACCGTATGGGCGCTAACTTCCTGAAAGTTGTTGGTCAGATCAAAACCCGTCTGGGCGCGAACCCGGTTCCGCTGCAGCTGGCAATTGGTGCTGAAGAAGGTTTCACCGGTGTTGTTGACCTGGTGAAAATGAAAGCCATCAACTGGAACGATGCAGACCAGGGCGTAACCTTCGAATACGAAGATATCCCGGCAGATATGCAGGATCTGGCTGACGAATGGCACCAGAATCTGATCGAATCCGCTGCTGAAGCTTCTGAAGAGCTGATGGAGAAATACCTGGGTGGTGAAGAACTGACTGAAGCGGAAATCAAATCTGCTCTGCGTCAGCGCGTTCTGAACAACGAAATCATCCTGGTAACCTGTGGTTCTGCGTTCAAGAACAAAGGTGTTCAGGCGATGCTGGATGCGGTAGTTGACTACCTGCCGTCCCCGACTGACGTACCTGCGATCAACGGTATCCTGGATGACGGTAAAGATACTCCGGCTGAGCGTCACGCAAGCGACGAAGAGCCGTTCTCTGCTCTGGCGTTCAAAATTGCTACCGACCCGTTCGTTGGTAACCTGACCTTCTTCCGCGTGTACTCTGGTGTGGTTAACTCTGGTGATACCATCCTGAACTCCGTGAAGTCTGCACGTGAGCGTTTCGGTCGTATCGTTCAGATGCACGCTAACAAACGTGAAGAGATCAAAGAAGTTCGTGCAGGCGATATCGCTGCTGCTATCGGTCTGAAAGACGTGACCACTGGTGACACTCTGTGTGACCCGGATCACCCGATCATTCTGGAACGTATGGAATTCCCGGAACCGGTAATCTCCATCGCAGTAGAACCGAAAACCAAAGCTGACCAGGAAAAAATGGGTCTGGCTCTGGGCCGTCTGGCGAAAGAAGACCCGTCATTCCGCGTATGGACTGACGAAGAATCTAACCAGACCATTATCGCTGGTATGGGTGAGTTGCACCTCGATATCATCGTTGACCGTATGAAACGTGAATTCAACGTTGAAGCGAACGTTGGTAAACCTCAGGTTGCTTACCGTGAAGCGATTCGCGCGAAAGTTACCGATATCGAAGGTAAACACGCCAAACAGTCTGGTGGTCGCGGTCAGTACGGTCATGTTGTTATCGACATGTACCCGCTGGAGCCGGGCTCTAACCCGAAAGGTTACGAGTTCATCAACGACATCAAAGGTGGTGTAATTCCTGGTGAATACATCCCGGCCGTTGATAAAGGCATCCAGGAGCAACTGAAGTCTGGCCCGCTGGCTGGTTACCCGGTAGTAGATATGGGTGTTCGTCTGCACTTCGGTTCTTACCATGACGTTGACTCCTCTGAACTGGCGTTTAAACTGGCTGCGTCTATTGCCTTTAAAGAAGGCTTTAAGAAGGCAAAACCAGTTCTGCTTGAGCCGATCATGAAGGTTGAAGTAGAAACTCCGGAAGAGAACACCGGTGACGTTATCGGTGACTTGAGCCGTCGTCGCGGTATGCTGCGCGGTCAGGAATCTGAAGTCACTGGCGTTAAGATTCACGCTGAAGTGCCGCTGTCTGAAATGTTCGGATACGCAACCCAGCTGCGTTCTCTGACCAAGGGTCGTGCATCATATACTATGGAATTCCTGAAGTATGATGATGCACCGAACAACGTTGCTCAGGCCGTAATCGAAGCCCGTGGTAAATAAGCCTCAGGGTTAAAACCAAAGTCCGTGCTCTCTCCAGAAGGGGAGAGCACTATAGTAAGGAATAAAGCCGTGTCTAAAGAAAAATTTGAACGTACAAAACCGCACGTCAACGTCGGCACAATCGGCCACGTTGACCATGGTAAAACTACCCTGACTGCTGCAATCACTACCGTTCTGGCAAAAACCTACGGTGGTTCTGCTCGCGCATTCGATCAGATCGATAACGCGCCGGAAGAAAAAGCGCGTGGTATCACCATCAACACTTCTCACGTTGAATATGACACCCCGACTCGCCACTACGCACACGTAGACTGCCCGGGCCACGCCGACTATGTTAAAAACATGATCACCGGTGCTGCGCAGATGGACGGCGCGATCCTGGTTGTTGCTGCGACTGACGGCCCGATGCCGCAGACCCGTGAGCACATCCTGCTGGGTCGTCAGGTAGGCGTTCCGTACATCATCGTGTTCCTGAACAAATGCGACATGGTTGATGACGAAGAGCTGCTGGAACTGGTTGAGATGGAAGTGCGTGAGCTTCTGTCTCAGTACGATTTCCCGGGCGACGACACTCCGATCATTCGTGGTTCTGCCCTGAAAGCGCTGGAAGGCGAAGCAGAGTGGGAAGCGAAAATCATCGAACTGGCAGGCTTCCTGGATTCTTACATCCCGGAACCAGAGCGTGCGATTGACAAGCCGTTCCTGCTGCCGATCGAAGACGTATTCTCCATCTCCGGTCGTGGTACTGTTGTTACTGGTCGTGTAGAGCGCGGTATCATCAAAGTGGGTGAAGAAGTTGAAATCGTGGGCATCAAAGACACCGCGAAATCCACCTGTACTGGCGTTGAAATGTTCCGCAAACTGCTGGACGAAGGCCGTGCCGGCGAGAACGTAGGTGTTCTGCTGCGTGGTATCAAACGTGAAGAAATCGAACGTGGTCAGGTACTGGCTAAGCCGGGTTCCATCAAGCCGCACACCAAATTCGAATCTGAAGTTTATATCCTGTCCAAAGATGAAGGCGGCCGTCACACTCCGTTCTTCAAAGGTTACCGTCCGCAGTTCTACTTCCGTACAACTGACGTGACAGGCACCATCGAACTGCCGGAAGGCGTGGAGATGGTAATGCCGGGCGACAACATCAAAATGGTTGTTACCCTGATTCACCCGATTGCGATGGACGATGGTCTGCGTTTCGCAATCCGTGAAGGCGGCCGTACCGTTGGCGCGGGCGTTGTAGCAAAAGTTCTCAGCTAATTATCTGGCTTTGAATGAAAAAGGGCGCTTCGGCGCCCTTTTTGCTGCCTGTTAAATTAGTGACGGACATATATCCTGAAATTTTCCCTGCGCTTCTGACGAAGGCTTTACAGTTGTGCTATTGTAATCGGAACCATTCTCATTTACACTTTTGTGCATAAATTGAACGGGAGTGATCATGTACGTTTGTTTGTGTAATGGTGTGAGTGATAAAAAAATTCGTCAGGCAGTTCGCCAGTTTCACCCCCAATCATTTCAGCAGCTTCGCAAATTTGTTCCGGTGGGAAATCAATGCGGTAAGTGTGTTCGTGCGGCAAGAGAGATTATGCAGAACGAACTTACACAGATGCCGGAATATAAAGAGATCGCTTAAGGCGCTATCTTTTTTTGACATCCCTGTAGGCGCATCTACGCTTCAATAAGTGGAAGCGGAGGGACTACATAATGAAAGGTGATGTTAAAATCATAAATTATCTCAATAAATTATTGGGAAATGAGCTTGTCGCAATAAATCAATACTTTCTCCATGCGAGAATGTTCAAAAACTGGGGACTGACGCGCCTCAACGATGTTGAATACCACGAATCCATTGATGAAATGAAACACGCTGATCGGTACATCGAGCGTATTTTGTTTCTTGAAGGATTACCGAACCTGCAGGATTTGGGCAAGCTCGGAATAGGTGAAGATGTCGAAGAGATGCTGCAATCTGACCTCAGGCTGGAACTGGAAGGCGCAAAAGATCTGCGCGAAGCCATTGCCTATGCTGATAGCGTTCATGATTATGTCAGCCGCGATATGATGATCAATATTCTTGCCGAAGAAGAGCACCATATTGACTGGCTCGAAACAGAACTCGATCTGATTGCGAAAATTGGTATTCAGAACTACCTGCAATCGCAAATCAAAGTTGAAGATTAAAACGATACCAGTGTTGGGTATCCAGCCAACAGACCCGCAGCCGCCAGAAATGGGCCTAACGGCAGCGGGTTTTTTAATGATTGCCAGTTATGAGTGCAGATGCATCTGATTCCTGCGACGCAACAGGCCAACAAAGATGCAATAACAATCAGCGTGGGCAAACTTTCCCAACCATGCCAGGCCCCCAGCGCAGAAAGGTATTTTACATCGCCATATCCCATTCCTTCCCGACCACGCCACAAGCGGAAACCCCAGTAGACAGCAGCAAAAGCAGAATAGCCGGCGATTGCTCCCCACACGGCATATGGCAAAAAAGCCACGTGGGAAAGACTGTGCCAGCAAAGCCCTGTCCACAATAAAGGGCAAGTAAAACGGTCAGGGAGCAGACCGTTACGAATGTCATGCCAGACGAGTAGCAAGTTCAGGAATAAGTAGATAAAGAGAAAGAGCATTTTGTCTCAAGTAAAGAGTGATGTCGTACCTGGAGAGTGGCGGAGGAGGGGATGATTGCATAATGTATTTCTGCAAAATCACGAGAGGTTTCGCCAGAAATATCGCCTGATTGATTGCAATGACATTCCTTCTGCGAACTTGCGCGCAATGTTGCTTATTTTCTAAACGGCACTTGCTTCCAGCCCAGATTTACGTATAATGCGCGGGCTTGTCGTAATTGACGGCGGGTTCAATCTGAACCCTGGCAGTGCTTTTAGCTGCTAACAATGCTCCCAATCGGGGGGCTATGTTATGAACGATTACACTCCCCCATCAATCGTAATGGGTGTGAGGAGTAATTATTTTCGTCTATAAATAATTGGAGCTCTGGTCTCATGCAGAACCAAAGAATCCGTATCCGCCTGAAAGCGTTTGATCATCGTCTGATCGATCAATCAACCGCGGAAATCGTCGAGACTGCCAAGCGCACTGGTGCGCAAGTCCGTGGTCCGATCCCGCTGCCGACCCGCAAAGAGCGCTTTACCGTTCTGATCTCCCCGCACGTTAACAAAGACGCGCGCGATCAGTACGAAATTCGCACTCACAAGCGTCTGGTTGACATCGTTGAGCCAACCGAGAAAACCGTTGATGCTCTGATGCGTCTGGACCTGGCTGCCGGTGTAGACGTGCAGATCAGCCTGGGTTAATCAGGTCATCGAGCGATTGAGAGGTTGAAACAATGATTGGTTTAGTCGGTAAAAAAGTGGGCATGACCCGCATCTTCACTGAAGATGGCGTATCTATCCCAGTAACCGTAATCGAAGTTGAAGCAAACCGCGTTACTCAGGTTAAAGATCTGGCTAACGATGGCTACCGCGCTATCCAGGTTACCACCGGTGCTAAAAAAGCTAACCGTGTAACCAAGCCGGAAGCTGGCCATTTTGCTAAAGCTGGCGTAGAAGCTGGCCGCGGCCTGTGGGAATTCCGTCTTGCTGATGGCGAAGAGTTCACCGTAGGTCAGGCGATTAGCGTTGAGCTGTTTGCTGAAGTTAAAAAAGTTGACGTAACTGGCACCTCTAAAGGTAAAGGTTTCGCAGGTACCGTTAAGCGCTGGAACTTCCGTACCCAGGACGCTACCCACGGTAACTCCCTGTCTCACCGCGTTCCGGGTTCTATCGGTCAGAACCAGACTCCGGGCAAAGTGTTCAAGGGCAAGAAAATGGCAGGTCAGCTGGGTAATGAGCGTGTAACCGTTCAGAGCCTGGACGTAGTACGTGTTGACGCTGAGCGCAACCTGCTGCTGGTTAAAGGTGCTGTCCCGGGTGCAACCGGTAGCGACCTGATCGTTAAACCAGCTGTGAAGGCGTGAGGAGATAGCAATGGAATTAGTATTGAAAGACGCGCAGAGCGCGCTGACTGTTTCCGAAACTACCTTCGGTCGTGACTTCAACGAAGCGCTGGTACACCAGGTTGTTGTAGCTTATGCAGCTGGTGCTCGTCAGGGTACTCGTGCTCAGAAGACCCGTGCTGAAGTAACTGGTTCCGGTAAAAAACCGTGGCGCCAGAAAGGCACCGGCCGCGCTCGTTCTGGTTCTATCAAGAGCCCGATCTGGCGTTCTGGTGGCGTGACCTTCGCTGCGCGTCCGCAGGACCACAGTCAAAAAGTTAACAAAAAGATGTACCGCGGCGCGCTGAAAAGCATCCTGTCCGAACTGGTACGTCAGGATCGTCTGATCGTTGTCGAGCAGTTCTCTGTTGAAGCACCGAAAACCAAGCTGCTGGCTCAGAAACTGAAAGACATGGCTCTGGAAGATGTGCTGATCATCACCGGTGAGCTGGACGAGAACCTGTTCCTGGCCGCGCGCAACCTGCACAAGGTTGACGTTCGCGACGCGACTGGTATCGACCCGGTTAGCCTGATCGCCTTCGACAAAGTCGTAATGACTGCTGATGCTGTTAAGCAAGTTGAGGAGATGCTGGCATGATTCGTGAAGAACGTCTGCTGAAGGTGCTGCGTGCACCGCACGTTTCTGAAAAAGCGTCTACTGCGATGGAAAAAACTAACACCATCGTTCTCAAAGTTGCTAAAGACGCGACCAAAGCAGAAATTAAAGCTGCTGTGCAGAAACTGTTTGAAGTCGAAGTCGAAGTCGAAGTCGTTAACACCCTGGTAGTTAAAGGGAAAGTTAAACGTCACGGACAGCGTATCGGTCGTCGTAGCGACTGGAAAAAAGCTTACGTCACCCTGAAAGAAGGCCAGAATCTGGACTTCGTTGGCGGCGCTGAGTAAGTCGGAGGAGTAATACAATGGCAGTTGTTAAATGTAAACCGACATCTCCGGGTCGTCGCCACGTAGTTAAAGTGGTTAACCCTGAGCTGCACAAGGGCAAACCTTTTGCTCCGTTGCTGGAAAAAAACAGCAAATCCGGTGGTCGTAACAACAATGGCCGTATCACCACTCGTCATATCGGTGGTGGCCACAAGCAGGCTTACCGTATTGTTGACTTCAAACGCAACAAAGATGGTATCCCGGCAGTTGTTGAACGTCTTGAGTACGATCCGAACCGTTCCGCGAACATCGCGCTGGTTCTGTACAAAGATGGCGAACGCCGTTACATCCTGGCCCCTAAAGGCCTGAAAGCTGGCGACCAGATTCAGTCTGGCGTTGATGCTGCAATCAAAGCGGGTAACACCCTGCCGATGCGCAATATCCCGGTTGGTTCTACTGTTCATAACGTAGAAATGAAACCAGGTAAAGGCGGTCAGCTGGCACGTTCTGCTGGTACTTACGTTCAGATCGTTGCACGTGACGGTGCTTATGTCACCCTGCGTCTGCGTTCTGGTGAAATGCGTAAAGTTGAAGCTGAGTGCCGCGCTACTCTGGGCGAAGTTGGCAATGCTGAGCATATGCTGCGCGTTCTGGGTAAAGCAGGTGCTGCACGCTGGCGTGGTGTTCGTCCGACCGTTCGCGGTACTGCGATGAACCCAGTAGACCACCCACATGGTGGTGGTGAAGGTCGTAACTTTGGTAAGCACCCGGTAACTCCGTGGGGCGTTCAGACCAAAGGTAAGAAGACCCGCAGCAACAAGCGTACTGATAAATTCATCGTACGTCGCCGTAGCAAATAATTTTAGAGGATAAGCCATGCCACGTTCTCTCAAGAAAGGTCCTTTTATTGACCTGCACTTGCTGAAGAAGGTAGAGAAAGCGGTGGAAAGCGGAGACAAGAAGCCCCTGCGCACTTGGTCCCGTCGTTCAACGATCTTTCCTAACATGATCGGTTTGACCATCGCTGTCCATAATGGTCGTCAGCACGTTCCGGTATTTGTTTCCGACGAAATGGTCGGTCACAAACTGGGTGAATTCGCACCGACTCGTACTTATCGCGGCCACGCTGCTGATAAAAAAGCGAAGAAGAAATAAGGTAGGAGGAAGAGATGGAAACTTTAGCTCAACATCGCCATGCTCGTTCTTCTGCTCAGAAGGTTCGCCTTGTTGCTGACCTGATTCGCGGTAAGAAAGTGTCGCAGGCCCTGGATATTCTGACCTACACCAACAAGAAAGCGGCTGTACTGGTCAAGAAAGTTCTGGAATCTGCCATTGCTAACGCTGAACACAACGATGGCGCTGACATTGACGATCTGAAAGTTGCGAAAATTTTCGTAGACGAAGGCCCGAGCATGAAGCGCGTTATGCCTCGTGCAAAAGGTCGTGCAGATCGCATCCTGAAGCGCACCAGCCACATTACTGTGGTTGTGTCCGATCGCTGAGACTCTGGAGACTAGCAATGGGTCAGAAAGTACATCCTAATGGTATTCGCCTGGGTATTGTAAAACCATGGAACTCTACCTGGTTTGCGAACACCAAAGAATTCGCTGACAACCTGGACAGCGATTTTAAAGTACGTCAGTACCTGACTAAGGAACTGGCTAAAGCGTCTGTATCTCGTATCGTTATCGAGCGTCCGGCTAAGAGCATCCGTGTGACCATTCACACTGCTCGTCCGGGTATCGTTATCGGTAAAAAAGGTGAAGACGTTGAAAAACTGCGCAAGGTCGTAGCGGATATCGCTGGCGTTCCTGCTCAGATCAATATCGCCGAAGTTCGTAAACCTGAACTGGACGCAAAATTGGTTGCTGATAGCATCACTTCTCAGCTGGAACGTCGCGTTATGTTCCGTCGTGCTATGAAGCGTGCTGTACAGAACGCAATGCGTCTGGGCGCTAAAGGTATCAAAGTTGAAGTTAGCGGCCGTCTGGGCGGCGCGGAAATCGCACGTACCGAATGGTACCGTGAAGGTCGCGTTCCGCTGCACACTCTGCGTGCTGACATCGACTACAACACCTCCGAAGCGCACACCACTTATGGTGTAATCGGCGTAAAAGTGTGGATCTTCAAAGGTGAGATCCTTGGTGGTATGGCTGCAGTTGAACAACCGGAAAAACCGGCTGCTCAACCTAAAAAGCAGCAGCGTAAAGGCCGTAAATAAGGAGCGTCGCTGATGTTACAACCAAAGCGTACAAAATTCCGTAAAGTGCACAAAGGCCGTAACCGTGGTCTCGCGCAGGGCACGGATGTGAGCTTCGGCGTTTACGGTCTGAAAGCTGTTGGCCGTGGTCGTCTGACCGCTCGTCAGATCGAAGCAGCACGTCGTGCTATGACTCGTGCTGTTAAGCGTCAGGGTAAGATCTGGATCCGTGTATTCCCGGACAAACCGATCACCGAGAAGCCGCTGGAAGTTCGTATGGGTAAAGGTAAAGGTAACGTGGAGTATTGGGTTGCCTTGATTCAGCCGGGTAAAGTCCTGTATGAAATGGACGGCGTTCCGGAAGAGCTGGCCCGTGAAGCCTTCGAGCTGGCAGCAGCAAAACTGCCGATTAAAACCACCTTTGTAACTAAGACGGTGATGTAATGAAAGCAAAAGAGCTGCGTGAAAAGAGCGTTGAAGAGCTGAACACCGAGCTGCTTAACCTGCTGCGCGAGCAGTTCAACCTGCGTATGCAGGCTGCAAGTGGCCAGCTGCAACAGACTCACCTGTTGAAGCAAGTGCGTCGTGATGTCGCACGCGTTAAGACTTTACTGACTGAGAAGGCGGGTGCGTAATGACCGATAAAATCCGTACTCTGCAAGGTCGTGTTGTTAGCGACAAAATGGAGAAATCCATTGTTGTAGCTATCGAGCGTTTCGTGAAACACCCGATCTACGGTAAATTCATCAAACGTACGACTAAACTGCACGTACATGACGAGAACAACGAATGCGGCACTGGCGACGTGGTTGAAATCCGCGAATGCCGTCCGCTGTCCAAGACCAAGTCCTGGACGCTGGTTCGCGTTGTAGAGAAAGCGGTTCTGTAATACAGTACGCGTTCTCAAACGAATAAACGGCTCAGCGATGAGCCGTTTATTTTTTCTACCCATATCCGAGATCCGGTGTTATAATGCTGCGCCCTCGATATGGGGCTTTTTAACGACCCTGATTTTAGGGTCTTCAGTAGTAGTTGACATTAGCGGAGCACTGAAATGATCCAAGAACAGACTATGCTGAACGTCGCCGACAACTCCGGTGCACGTCGCGTAATGTGTATCAAGGTTCTGGGTGGCTCGCACCGTCGCTACGCAGGCGTAGGCGACATCATCAAGATCACCATCAAAGAAGCAATTCCGCGTGGTAAGGTCAAAAAAGGTGATGTGCTGAAGGCGGTAGTGGTGCGCACCAAGAAGGGTGTTCGTCGCCCTGACGGTTCTGTCGTTCGCTTCGATGGCAATGCTTGTGTTCTTCTGAACAACAACAGCGAGCAGCCTATCGGTACGCGTATTTTTGGGCCGGTTACTCGTGAACTTCGTTCTGAGAAGTTTATGAAAATCATCTCTCTGGCACCAGAAGTACTCTAAGGAGCGAATCATGGCAGCTAAAATCCGTCGTGATGACGAAGTTATCGTGTTAACCGGTAAAGATAAAGGTAAACGCGGTAAAGTAAAAAATGTTCTGTCTTCCGGCAAGATCATTGTTGAAGGTATCAATCTGGTTAAGAAACATCAGAAGCCGGTTCCGGCCCTGAACCAACCAGGTGGCATCGTTGAAAAAGAAGCTGCAATTCAGGTTTCTAACGTTGCAATCTTCAATGCGGCAACCGGCAAGGCTGACCGTGTAGGCTTTAGATTCGAAGACGGTAAGAAAGTCCGTTTCTTCAAGTCTAACAGCGAAACTATCAAGTAATTTGGAGTAGTACGATGGCGAAACTGCATGATTACTACAAAGACGAAGTAGTTAAGAAACTCATGACTGAGTTTAGCTACAATTCTGTCATGCAAGTCCCTCGGGTCGAGAAGATCACCCTGAATATGGGTGTTGGTGAAGCGATCGCTGACAAGAAACTGCTGGATAACGCAGCAGCTGATCTGGCAGCTATCTCCGGTCAAAAACCGTTGATCACCAAAGCGCGCAAATCTGTTGCGGGCTTCAAAATCCGTCAGGGCTATCCGATCGGCTGTAAAGTGACTCTGCGTGGCGAACGCATGTGGGAGTTCTTTGAGCGCCTGATCACTATTGCTGTACCGCGTATCCGTGACTTCCGTGGCTTGTCCGCTAAGTCTTTCGACGGTCGTGGTAACTACAGCATGGGTGTCCGTGAGCAGATCATCTTCCCAGAGATCGACTACGATAAAGTCGACCGCGTGCGTGGTTTGGATATTACCATTACCACTACTGCGAAATCTGACGAAGAAGGCCGTGCTCTGCTGGCTGCCTTTGACTTCCCGTTCCGCAAGTAAGGTAGGGTTACTTCATGGCTAAGCAATCAATGAAAGCACGCGAAGTTAAACGCGTAGCTTTAGCTGAAAAATACTTCGCGAAACGCGCTGAACTGAAAGCGATCATTTCTGATGTGAACGCTTCCGACGAAGATCGTTGGAACGCTGTTCTCAAGCTGCAGAGTCTGCCGCGTGATTCCAGCCCGTCTCGTCAGCGTAACCGCTGCCGTCAAACAGGTCGTCCACATGGTTATGTGGGCAAGTTCGGGTTGAGCCGTATTAAGCTGCGTGAAGCCGCCATGCGCGGTGAAGTGCCAGGCTTGAAAAAGGCTAGCTGGTAATTGTCACCAATTGAATCACGGGAGTAAAGACAGATGAGCATGCAAGATCCGATCGCGGATATGCTGACCCGTATCCGTAACGGTCAGGCCGCGAATAAAGCTGCGGTCACCATGCCTTCCTCCAGGCTGAAAGTGGCAATCGCCAACGTGCTGAAGGACGAAGGTTTTATTGAAGATTTTAAAATTGAAGGCGACACCAAGCCGGAACTGGAACTGACTCTCAAGTACTTCCAGGGTAAAGCTGTGGTAGAAAGCATTCAGCGTATCAGCCGCCCAGGTCTGCGCATCTATAAGAAAAAAGATGAGCTGCCGAAAGTTATGGGTGGTATGGGTATCGCAGTTGTTTCTACCTCTAAAGGTGTTATGACTGATCGTGCAGCGCGCCAGGCTGGTCTTGGTGGCGAAATTATCTGCTACGTAGCCTAATCGGAGGAAAAAATGTCTCGTGTTGCTAAAGCACCGGTCGTTATTCCTGCCGGCGTTGACGTAAAAATCAACGGTCAGGTTATCACGATCAAAGGTAAAAACGGCGAGCTGACTCGTACCCTTAACGATGCTGTTGAAGTTAATCATGCAGACAATGCTCTGACCTTCGGTCCGCGTACTGGTTACGTGGATGGTTGGGCTCAGGCTGGTACCGCGCGTGCCCTGCTGAACGCAATGGTTATCGGTGTTACCGAAGGCTTCACTAAGAAGCTGCAGCTGGTTGGTGTAGGTTATCGTGCAGCGGTCAAAGGGAACGTAGTAAACCTGGCACTGGGTTTCTCTCATCCTGTAGAGCATCAGCTGCCGGCCGGTATCACTGCTGAATGTCCGACTCAGACTGAAATCGTGCTGAAAGGCGCTGATAAGCAGGTGATCGGTCAGGTAGCAGCAGATCTGCGCGCCTACCGTCGTCCTGAGCCGTATAAAGGCAAGGGTGTTCGTTACGCCGACGAAGTCGTGCGTACCAAAGAGGCTAAGAAGAAGTAAGGTAACACTATGGATAAGAAATCTGCTCGTATCCGTCGTGCGACCCGCGCACGCCGCAAGCTCAAAGAGCTTGGTGCGACCCGCCTGGTGGTACATCGTACCCCGCGTCATATTTACGCCCAGGTAATCGCATCGAACGGTTCTGAAGTTCTGGTAGCTGCTTCTACTGTAGAAAAAGCTATCGCTGAACAACTGAAGTACACCGGCAACAAAGACGCGGCCGCAGCAGTGGGTAAAGCTGTAGCTGAACGCGCTCTGGAAAAAGGCATTAAAGATGTGTCTTTTGACCGTTCCGGGTTCCAATATCATGGTCGCGTCCAGGCACTGGCAGATGCTGCCCGTGAAGCTGGCCTTCAGTTCTAAGGTAGAGGTGTAAGATGGCTCACATCGAAAAACAAGCTGGCGAACTGCAGGAAAAGCTGATCGCGGTAAACCGCGTATCTAAAACCGTTAAAGGTGGTCGTATTTTCTCCTTCACAGCTCTGACTGTTGTTGGTGATGGTAACGGTCGCGTTGGTTTTGGTTACGGTAAAGCCCGCGAAGTTCCGGCAGCGATCCAGAAAGCGATGGAAAAAGCCCGTCGCAATATGATTAACGTCGCGCTGAACCACGGCACCCTGCAGCACCCGGTTAAGGGTACTCACACGGGTTCTCGTGTATTCATGCAGCCGGCTTCCGAAGGTACCGGTATTATCGCCGGTGGTGCAATGCGCGCCGTTCTGGAAGTCGCTGGGGTTCATAACGTTCTGGCTAAAGCATACGGTTCCACCAACCCGATCAACGTGGTTCGTGCAACTATTGCTGGCCTGGAAAATATGAAATCTCCGGAAATGGTCGCTGCCAAGCGTGGTAAATCCGTTGAAGAAATTCTGGGGTAATTGACCATGGCAAAGACTATTAAAATCACTCAAACCCGCAGTGCAATCGGTCGTCTGCCGAAACACAAGGCAACGCTGCTTGGCCTGGGTCTGCGTCGTATTGGTCATACTGTAGAACGTGAGGATACTCCTGCGGTTCGTGGTATGGTCAACGCGGTTTCCTTCATGGTTAAAGTTGAGGAGTAAGAGATGCGTTTAAATACTCTGTCTCCGGCCGAAGGCTCCAAAAAGGCGGGTAAACGCCTGGGTCGTGGTATCGGTTCTGGCCTCGGTAAAACCGGTGGTCGTGGTCACAAAGGTCAGAAGTCTCGTTCTGGCGGTGGCGTACGTCGCGGTTTCGAGGGTGGCCAGATGCCACTGTATCGTCGTCTGCCGAAGTTCGGTTTCACTTCTCGTAAAGCAATGATCACGGCAGAGATTCGTCTGTCCGATCTGGCTAAAGTAGAAGGCGACGTAGTAGACCTGAACACGCTGAAAGCAGCTAACATTATCGGCATCCAGATCGAGTTCGCGAAAGTGATCCTGGCTGGTGAAGTAGCTCGCCCGGTAACTGTTCGTGGCCTGCGTGTTACTAAAGGCGCTCGTGCTGCTATCGAAGCTGCTGGCGGTAAAATTGAGGAATAAGTAGCAGATGGCTAAACAACCGGGGTTAGATTTCCAAAGTGCCAAAGGTGGAATTGGCGAACTGAAACGCAGACTGCTGTTTGTTATCGGTGCGCTGATTGTGTTCCGTATTGGCTCTTTTATTCCGATCCCTGGTATTGATGCCGCTGTACTTGCCAAACTGCTTGAACAACAGCGTGGCACCATCATTGAAATGTTTAACATGTTCTCTGGTGGTGCTCTCAGCCGTGCTTCTATCTTTGCTCTGGGTATTATGCCGTATATTTCGGCATCAATTATTATCCAATTGCTAACGGTCGTTCACCCGGCCCTGGCGGAGTTAAAGAAAGAAGGGGAGTCTGGTCGTCGTAAGATTAGCCAGTACACTCGTTACGGTACCCTGGTGTTGGCTATATTCCAGTCGATCGGTATTGCTACCGGTTTACCGAATATGCCCGGAATGCAGGGCCTGGTAATGAATCCGGGCTTTGCATTTTACTTCACCGCTGTTGTAAGTCTGGTTACAGGAACCATGTTCCTGATGTGGCTCGGCGAACAAATTACTGAACGTGGTATCGGTAACGGTATCTCGATCATTATTTTCGCTGGTATTGTGGCGGGCCTTCCGCCAGCCATTGCCCATACTATCGAGCAAGCGCGTCAAGGCGACCTGCACTTCCTCCTGTTGCTGTTGGTTGCAGTATTAGTATTTGCAGTGACGTTCTTTGTTGTTTTCGTTGAGCGTGGTCAACGCCGCATTGTGGTAAACTACGCGAAACGTCAGCAAGGTCGTCGTGTTTATGCTGCTCAGAGCACACATTTGCCGCTGAAAGTAAATATGGCGGGGGTAATCCCGGCTATTTTTGCTTCCAGTATTATTCTGTTCCCGGCGACCATCGCGTCATGGTTCGGGGGTGGTACTGGTTGGAACTGGCTGACAACAATTTCGCTGTATTTGCAGCCTGGGCAACCGCTTTATGTGTTACTCTATGCATCTGCAATCATCTTCTTCTGTTTCTTCTACACGGCGTTGGTTTTCAACCCGCGTGAAACAGCAGATAACCTGAAGAAGTCCGGTGCATTCGTACCAGGAATTCGTCCGGGAGAGCAAACGGCGAAGTATATCGATAAAGTAATGACTCGTCTGACTCTGGTTGGTGCGCTGTATATTACTTTTATCTGCCTGATCCCGGAGTTCATGCGTGATGCAATGAAAGTGCCGTTCTACTTCGGTGGGACTTCTCTGCTTATCGTTGTTGTCGTGATTATGGACTTTATGGCTCAAGTGCAAACTCTGATGATGTCCAGTCAGTATGAGTCTGCATTGAAGAAGGCGAACCTGAAAGGCTACGGTCGTTAATGGTCGCCCGAGAAGTTACGGAGAGTAAAAATGAAAGTTCGTGCTTCCGTCAAGAAATTATGCCGTAACTGCAAAATCGTTAAACGTGATGGCGTCATCCGTGTGATTTGCAGTGCCGAGCCGAAGCATAAACAGCGCCAAGGCTGATTATTTCGCATATTTTTCTTGCAAAGTTGGGTTGAGCTGGCTAGATTAGCCAGCCAATCTTTTGTATGTCTGTACGTTTCCATTTGAGTATCCTGAAAACGGGCTTTTCAGCATGGTACGTACTAGTAAAATTATAGGAGTGCATAGTGGCCCGTATAGCAGGCATTAACATTCCTGATCAGAAACATGCTGTGATCGCATTAACTTCGATCTATGGCGTCGGTAAAACCCGCTCCCAAGCCATTCTGGCGGCTGCGGGCATCGCTGAAAATGTTAAGATCAGTGAGCTGTCTGAAGAACAAATCGACACGCTGCGTGACGAAGTTGCCAAATTTGTCGTTGAAGGTGATCTGCGCCGTGAAATTAGCATGAGCATCAAGCGCCTGATGGATCTTGGTTGCTATCGCGGTTTGCGTCATCGTCGTGGTCTCCCGGTTCGCGGTCAGCGTACCAAGACCAACGCACGTACCCGTAAGGGTCCGCGCAAACCGATCAAGAAATAATCGGGGTGATTGAATAATGGCAAAGGCACCAATTCGTGCACGTAAACGTGTAAGAAAACAAGTCTCTGACGGCGTGGCTCATATCCATGCTTCTTTCAACAACACCATCGTTACTATTACTGATCGTCAGGGTAACGCGCTGGGTTGGGCAACAGCCGGTGGTTCCGGTTTCCGTGGTTCTCGCAAATCCACTCCGTTTGCAGCTCAGGTTGCAGCAGAGCGTTGCGCTGAAGCCGTAAAAGAATACGGCATCAAGAATCTGGAAGTTATGGTTAAGGGACCGGGTCCGGGTCGCGAATCTACTATTCGTGCTCTGAACGCCGCTGGTTTCCGCATCACTAATATTACTGATGTGACTCCGATCCCTCACAACGGTTGTCGTCCGCCGAAAAAACGTCGCGTATAACGCGCTCGTTTTCTAGGATTGTTGGAGAAAGAAAATGGCAAGATATTTGGGTCCTAAGCTCAAGCTGAGCCGTCGTGAGGGCACAGACCTGTTCCTTAAGTCTGGCGTTCGCGCGATCGATACCAAGTGTAAAATTGAACAAGCTCCTGGCCAGCACGGTGCGCGTAAACCGCGTCTGTCTGACTATGGTGTGCAGTTGCGTGAAAAGCAAAAAGTTCGCCGTATCTACGGTGTGCTGGAGCGTCAGTTCCGTAACTACTACAAAGAAGCAGCACGTCTGAAAGGCAACACAGGTGAAAACCTGCTGGGTCTGCTGGAAGGTCGTCTGGACAACGTTGTATACCGTATGGGCTTTGGCGCCACTCGTGCAGAAGCACGTCAGCTGGTTAGCCACAAAGCAATCATGGTAAACGGTCGTGTTGTTAACATCGCTTCTTATCAGGTTAGTCCGAATGACGTGGTTAGCATTCGTGAGAAAGCGAAAAAGCAGTCTCGCGTGAAAGCCGCTCTGGAGCTGGCTGAGCAGCGTGAAAAGCCAACCTGGCTGGAAGTTGATGCTGGCAAGATGGAAGGTACGTTCAAGCGTAAGCCGGAGCGTTCTGATCTGTCTGCGGACATTAACGAACACCTGATCGTCGAGCTTTACTCCAAGTAAAGCTTAGTACCAAAGAGAGGACACAATGCAGGGTTCTGTGACAGAGTTTCTAAAACCGCGCCTGGTAGATATCGAGCAAGTGAGTTCGACGCACGCCAAGGTGACCCTTGAGCCTTTAGAGCGTGGCTTTGGCCATACTCTGGGTAACGCACTGCGCCGTATTCTGCTCTCATCGATGCCGGGTTGCGCGGTGACTGAGGTTGAGATTGATGGTGTACTTCATGAGTACAGCACCAAAGAAGGCGTTCAGGAAGATATCCTTGAAATCCTGCTCAACCTGAAAGGGCTGGCGGTGAGAGTTCAGGGTAAAGATGATGTTATTCTTACTCTGAATAAATCTGGCATTGGCCCTGTGACTGCAGCCGACATTACCCACGACGGTGATGTCGAAATCGTCAAGCCGCAGCATGTGATCTGCCACCTGACCGATGAAAACGCATCTATCAATATGCGTATCAAAGTTCAGCGCGGTCGTGGTTATGTGCCGGCGTCTGCCCGAATTCATTCGGAAGAAGATGAGCGCCCGATCGGCCGTTTACTGGTTGATGCGTGCTACAGCCCTGTAGAGCGAATTGCCTACAATGTTGAAGCAGCACGTGTTGAACAGCGCACCGACCTGGACAAGCTGGTCATCGAAATGGAAACCAACGGCACAATCGATCCTGAAGAGGCGATTCGTCGTGCGGCAACCATCCTGGCAGAACAACTGGAAGCTTTCGTTGATTTACGTGATGTACGTCAGCCGGAAGTTAAAGAAGAGAAACCAGAATTCGATCCGATCCTGCTGCGCCCTGTTGACGATCTGGAATTGACTGTCCGCTCTGCTAACTGCCTCAAGGCAGAAGCTATCCACTATATCGGTGATCTGGTACAGCGTACCGAGGTTGAGTTGCTGAAAACGCCGAACCTGGGTAAAAAATCTCTTACTGAGATTAAAGACGTGCTGGCCTCACGTGGTCTGTCTCTGGGCATGCGCCTGGAAAACTGGCCGCCGGCAAGCATTGCTGACGAGTAACCGGATCACAGGTTAAGGTTTTACTGAGAAGGATAAGGTCATGCGCCATCGTAAGAGTGGTCGTCAACTGAACCGCAACAGCAGCCATCGCCAGGCCATGTTCCGTAACATGGCAGGTTCTCTGGTTCGTCATGAGATCATCAAGACGACTCTGCCGAAAGCGAAAGAGCTGCGTCGCGTAGTTGAGCCGCTGATTACTCTTGCCAAGACTGATAGCGTTGCTAATCGTCGTCTGGCATTCGCCCGTACTCGTGATAACGAGATCGTGGCAAAACTGTTTAACGAGCTGGGCCCGCGTTTCGCGAGCCGTGCCGGTGGTTACACTCGCATTCTGAAGTGTGGCTTCCGTGCTGGTGACAATGCTCCGATGGCTTACATCGAGCTGGTTGATCGCGCCGAGCCGAAAGCAGAAGCTGCTGCAGAGTAATCTGTAGTAACGTAAAAAGACCCGCTTCGGCGGGTTTTTTTATATCCTGAGCATTACCACTTTCCTACAATGTTCGTATCTTTCTTGCTCATCCCTGGAGACCCATTATGTGGTTGCTTGATCAGTGGGCAGAACGGCATATCCTTGACGCCCAAAATAAAGGTGAATTCGACAACCTTCCCGGTCTCGGCGAGCCGCTCACTCTGGATGATGATTCTCATGTTCCTCCAGAGCTTCGAACTGGATACCGTTTATTGAAGAATGCGGGCTGTCTACCGCCAGAGCTTGAATATCGTAGAGAAGCGATCGCGCTGGCTGATTTGTTAAATGGCGTGGAGGAAAATCATCCACAGCATCGGGAGTTACAACGCCGCTTATCTTTACTTGAGCTCAAATTGCGCCAGGCAGGTTTAAGCACTGATTTTTTGCGCGGTGATTACGCCATAAAACTGCAGCAGAAGTTAAACGAGGAATAGCCTATGTACCGCATTGGTGAAATTGCGAAATTAGCTGAAGTGACGCCGGATACCATCCGCTACTATGAAAAACAACAGATGATGGATCATGAAATACGGACGGAAGGCGGTTTTCGTCTTTATACGGACAGAGATTTGCAACGTCTAAAATTTATCCGCCATGCGCGCCAGTTAGGATTTACGTTAGAAGCGATACGTGAATTACTGTCGATCCGAATTGATCCTGAACATCATACATGTCAGGAGTCGAAGAGTATTGTGCAGACCCGTTTGGCTGAAGTGGAAGCGCGTATTGATGAACTCCAGGCAATGCGGCGTTCCCTACAGAAACTGAACGATGCCTGTTGTGGTACTGCGCACAGCAGTGTCTATTGTTCCATTCTGGAAGCGCTGGAACAGGGCGCGAGTGGTAAGACTAATTCGTCGACCTGTTGATCTTCTCTGCGCAGAGATCTACACTTCGGCCGTTTTAACATACAAACTGGAGAAGCTATGAGCCGCTATCAGCATACTAAAGGGCAGATTAATGATAATGCCATTGAGGCATTGTTGCATGACCCACTGTTCAGGCAGCGTATTGAGAAAAATAAGAAAGGGAAAGGGAGTTATCTTCGAAAAGAAAAACATGCAAACTGGGGAGATAAGGAGGCCAGTGGCAAGCAAGCACATCGCTTATTTACCACTGGCCTTCTGGTTTCTGCTTAATTAATTACGGTTATTCTGCTCTTTCAGCAGGTCGCGGATTTCACTCAGCAATACTTCTTCTTTGCTTGGCGCCGGCGGGGCTTTAGGCTCTTCTTCCTGATTGCGTTTCAGCTTATTAATTACCTTGATCGCAAGGAAGATGGCAAAAGCAACGATGATAAAATCAAATACATTCTGGATAAACACGCCGTAATGCATTACGACAGCGGGCACGTCGCCCTGTGCATCGCGTAACGTTAATGCAAACTGTTTGAAATCAATTCCACCGATTAATAATCCAAGTGGCGGCATAATGATATCGGCAACCAGGGAAGATACGATTTTACCGAACGCTGCACCGATGATCACACCAACGGCCAAATCCACTACATTGCCGCGCATTGCGAACTCGCGGAACTCTTTCAAAATACTCATATCCTTCTCCATGTGCAGGCTGTCTGGATAAGTTTAACAAATTACCGTTCAATTTCCATTTGCAGGCATAACTAACCAGATTTTTTAATCCCTTATTAATTCAGGGATTAAGAAAGGATGCGGATATCCGCGTCCTTTGAGATTAAAGGAAGAAGGGGCTTGGCTGGAAGAGTCTTTCAACGTCTGTAATATATTTTTTGTCGGTTAAAAACATAATTACGTGGTCGCCCTGCTCAATACGCAAATTATCATTAGCAATCATCACATCGTTGCCACGTACCACTGCGCCAATAATCGTGCCGGGCGGGAGTTTAATCTCATCAATAACACGACCCACTACGCGAGAGGTCGTTTCGTCACCGTGAGCGACAGCTTCGATCGCCTCGGCGACGCCACGACGCAACGAAGAAACCCCGACAATATCGGCTTTGCGCACGTGGCTAAGCAGTGCGGAGATAGTTGCCTGCTGCGGTGAAATCGCAATATCAATTACGCTGCCCTGTACCAGATCGACGTAAGCGCGGCGCTGGATCAGCACCATGACCTTTTTCGCTCCCATACGTTTGGCCAGCATTGCCGACATAATATTCGCTTCGTCATCGTTGGTGACGGCAATAAACAGGTCAACCTGATCGATGTGTTCTTCGGCCAGCAATTCTTGATCCGACGCATCACCATAGAAAACGATGGTATTTTGTAGTTTTTCTGCCAGTTCTGCAGCACGCTGCTGATCGCGTTCGATCAATTTGACGCTGTAATCTTTCTCCAGTTGGCGTGCCAGACCTGCGCCTATATTCCCGCCGCCAACCAGCATGATGCGTTTGTACGGTTTTTCCAGGCGCTGGAGCTCGCTCATTACTGCGCGAATATGCTGCGATGCGGCAATAAAGAACACCTCGTCCCCGGCCTCTACTATGGTGGAACCTTGCGGGCGAATAGGGCGGTCGTGACGAAATATGGCCGCAACGCGGGTATCAATATGCGGCATATGTTCGCGCATGGTCGATAACGCATTACCAACGAGCGGCCCACCGTAATAGGCTTTAACTACGGCAAGGCTGACTTTCCCCTCGGCGAAATTTACTACTTGCAGCGCTCCGGGATATTCGATCAGCCGATAGATACTATCAATCACCAACTGTTCTGGTGCGATTAAGTGGTCGATCGGCACAGCTTCTGAATGGAACAGTTTATCGGCATCGCGCACATAATCTGGCGAACGAATACGTGCAATGCGGTTCGGCGTATTAAACAGTGAGTAAGCAACCTGACAGGCAACCATATTGGTTTCATCTGAACTGGTCACAGCGACCAGCATATCGGCGTCATCTGCGCCAGCTTCACGTAATACGCGTGGATGCGAGCCATGCCCCTGCACAACTCGCAGATCAAACTTGTCCTGCAAGCTGCGCAGACGATCGCCATTGGTATCGACAACGGTAATGTCGTTATTCTCCCCGACCAGGTTTTCCGCCAGCGTGCCGCCAACCTGCCCTGCGCCCAGAATAATTATTTTCATCTGCTGTGACCCGTTGTTCTCATCACTGTTTGATTATCTTAGCGTAAAAGAAACCGTCGCCTTCTTCCGCTCCCGGCAATTTCTGCAACCCTGGCTGTTCCGGCGTACCGGTCAGGCTAAGCTGCGCATCTGGCGTACGCTTCAGGAAAGCTGCAACCTGCTGGCTGTTCTCTTCCGGCAGGATCGAACAGGTTGCGTATACCAGCGTGCCGCCAGATTTTAGATGCGGCCAGATAGCATCCAGAATTTCTGACTGCAACTGCACCAGTTCAGGAATATCACGATCGCGACGCAACCACTTGATGTCCGGGTGTCGACGAATGACCCCTGTCGCAGAACAAGGCGCATCTACCAGAATACGGTCAAAGACTTCTTCGCCACACCACTGTGACGGGAAACGACCGTCGCCCTGTTTGACCTGCGCTTTCATACCAAGACGTTTCAGGTTGTCGTAAACGCGGGATAAGCGTTGTTCGTCAACATCCACAGCCAGGACGCTGGCTTCCGGCGCCGCTTCAAGAATGTGCGTCGTTTTGCCACCTGGCGCAGCACAAAGGTCGAGAATGCGTTCGCCATTTTGCGGGGCGAGGAAGTTGATACAACCCTGGGCTGACGCATCCTGCACCGTGACCCAGCCTTCCGCAAATCCAGGAAGCGCAGCAACGGGAGCTGCCGTTGCCAGACGAACGGCATCCGGGTAATCCGCATGGGTAAACCCTTGCAAACCGTGTTCTTCCAGTAATGCCAGCCAGCCGTTTCGGGTATGGTGTTGGCGGTTCACGCGCAGCCACATTGGTGGACGTTGGTTACTGGCCTCGATAACCTGCTGCCATTGCTGCGGATAAGCTTTTTGTACTCGTTTTAGCAGCCATGCCGGAAACAGATAGCGGTTATCGCTGCTGGCGAATTCCGCCAGTAATTCCTCTTGCTGACGTTGAAACTGGCGCAACACGCCATTAATCAACCCCTTAAGTTGCGGTCGTTTGATGGCAACCGCACCTTCTACCGTTTCTGCCAGCGCTGCATGCGCAGGAATTCGGGTATGTAGAAGCTGATAAAATCCGACCATGATCAGGTAGTGTACCGTGCGTTGTTTTCCGGTCATCGGACGCGACATCAGCTTATTGATCAGCCAGTCGAGCTGTGGCAGCACGCGTAAAACACCGAAGCACAACTCCTGGAGCAGTGCCTTATCTTTGTCAGAGACTTTCTGTTGAAGCGGCGGCAGGATATTGCTGAGCGATTGCCCTTGTTCCATCACCTGCTCGATGGCCTGCGCAGCCATACTGCGTAAATTGTTCTGTTTTTTCATAACCACAAACATAAAAATGCCCGGCAAAACCGGGCTAAGAAATGTGTATCACGCCAGGCGATTGCCGGGGATAAACCACTCACGCCGCGAGTTCAGGAGATCCTGCGCACTCATGGCTTTTTTACCTGCCGGCTGTAGCGACTCAAGATTCAGTATTCCATCAACGGTGGCAACCTGAATACCCGCTTTTGAAGCATCCAGAACCGTACCCGGCTCAGCACGGGTGGCAGAAGGAATCACCGAAGCTTGCCATATTTTCACTGGCTGCTCATCAACCATGAACCAGCTCATTGGCCACGGGTTGAAAGCGCGGATGCAGCGTTCCAGTTGCGCGGCGCTGAGCGACCAGTCAATACGTGCCTCTTCTTTGCTCAGTTTCTCTGCGTAAGTGACCAGAGCTT
Organism: Kosakonia sp. MUSA4; assembly: GCF_013085925.1. NCBI lineage: Bacteria > Pseudomonadati > Pseudomonadota > Gammaproteobacteria > Enterobacterales > Enterobacteriaceae > Kosakonia > Kosakonia sp. MUSA4. The sequence continues at coordinate 4,952,912 of NZ_CP025697.1, read as the reverse complement.
CGTCCTGCACCTGCGGTTGCGCGTTGCCCTGAGCGAGCTGTTGCAGTGTGACAAGCAGCCCCTGCGGGCCAAGCTCCGCTAATTTCGCATATAGCGTGGCGCTGGTGTCTTGTGCGGTAATAGGGCATGAAAGCTTATATAGCATATCGCCAGTATCGAGCCCCACATCCATCTGCATAATGGTAACGCCGGTTTCCTCATCGCCAGCCCATAATGAGCGCTGGATCGGCGCCGCGCCGCGCCAGCGCGGCAGCAGAGAACCATGGACGTTGATACAGCCCTTGCTCGGCATGTCCAGAACGGCTTTGGGAAGAATCAAACCATATGCCACTACGACCATGACATCGGCCTTAAGGTCGGCAATTAGTTGCTGATTTTCCTGCTGGCGCAGAGATGCTGGTTGAAACACCGGCAAGCCTTTTTCTTCTGCCAGCACTTTCACCGGACTGGGCATCAATTTTTTACCGCGGCCAGCGGGGCGATCGGGCTGGGTGAAAACCCCAACGACCTGATGCTCAGAAGACAACAGCGCGTCAAGGTGACGCGCTGCGAAGTCAGGTGTGCCGGCGAAAATAATACGTAGAGAATCTGACACGTTTATCCCTTTTTGCCTGCGTTTAAGCGCGAGCGTTCATGCGATCCAGTTTTTCAACTTTCTGGCGAATGCGCTGACGTTTCATCGGCGACAGGTAATCAATGAACAGTTTACCTACCAGATGATCCATCTCGTGCTGAATACAGATAGCCAGCAGCCCATCAGCTTCCAGTTCGAATGTTTTTCCATCACGATCCAGCGCACGGATTTTCACTTTTTCAGCGCGCGGTACCAATGCACGTTGTTCCGGAATTGACAGACAGCCTTCTTCGATGCCTGTTTCCCCGCTTTTTTCCAGCAGTTCCGGGTTAATCAGTACCAGTTGTTCATCGCGATTTTCAGAAACGTCGATGACGATAATGCGCTGATGGATATCAACCTGCGTTGCTGCAAGACCAATACCTTCTTCTGCGTACATGGTTTCAAACATATCATCCACAATACGTTGAATGTCCGCATTCACTTCTTTAACCGGCTCGGCGACTTTGCGAAGGCGCTCGTCCGGAATATGTAACACATGCAAAACTGCCATAAATATCCAGAGTCGTGTTCAGGAGTTGGTGAGAATATTACCTCTATTCTAGACAAAACCCCCACTGATTGACAGCATCGGTGACCAATCGCAAGGATTGCCAGGACGGCTTGTGGCAGGGGAAATGGATGACATCCACAGAGATAGGATTACGCTTACTACAGGTCGGAGACCTGTGCGGCGATAAATGGCTACATACAGCACAATGGCTGGAGAAAAACAAAGGAGCAACGCCTGAAGAGCTTGAGCATTTCGGGCTGACAACAGCTCAGGCCAGGCGTTTTTTCTCTTTGTCGGCGCAGGAGCTGGAGAAGAACCTGGATTGGCTGAGTCAGGCAAACCATCATCTCATTAGTGCCAGTGATGCGGCGTATCCCGAATCTCTGCGCGCTATTGCTGATTATCCGGGTGCCATTTTGGTGAAGGGCGAAGTCTCAGCGCTAAAAACTCAACAACTGGCAGTTGTTGGCAGCCGAGCCCATTCCTGGTATGGAGAGCGCTGGGGACGTCTGTTTTGCGAGGCGCTTGCCCGAAGTGGTTTTACCATTACCAGCGGTATGGCTCTGGGGATCGACAGTATTGCCCACCGGGCCGCGTTGAATGTTGGAGGCAAAAGCGTAGCTGTGTTGGGAAATGGCCTTTTTAGTCTCTATCCCCGGCGGCACTCGGTGCTTGCCAGCCAGCTTATTGATTGCGGTGGTGCACTGGTTTCCGAATTTCCCCTTGCGGCGCATCCCAAACGGGAACATTTTCCTCGACGAAATCGCATTATCAGCGGCCTTAGTCGTGGTGTGTTGGTTGTTGAGGCAGCATTACGCAGCGGGTCGCTCGTCACCGCCCGAAGTGCGCTTGATCAAGGCCGCGAGGTTTTTGCGCTGCCCGGCCCGATTGGTAGTCCCGGTAGTGAGGGGCCGCACTGGTTAATCAAACAAGGGGCAACTTTGGTGACATCTGCCGGTGAGATCCTCGAAAGTTTGCAATACGGGCTAAGCTGGCTACCTGAACCAGGTGGAAATTCATTTTATTCTGCAGATCAAGAAGAGGTGGCATTGCCATTTCCTGAGCTCCTGGCTAACGTAGGAGATGAGGTAACACCTGTTGACGTCGTCGCTGAACGTGCCGGCCAACCTGTGCCAGTCACAGCCGCTCAATTGCTTGAACTGGAGTTAGCAGGATGGATCGCAGCTGTACCCGGCGGCTATGTCCGATTGAGGAGGGCAAGCCATGTTCGACGTACTAATGTACTTGTTTGAGACTTACATCCATAACGAAGCTGAAATGCGTGTGGATCAAGACAAACTGGAACGGGATCTTACCGACGCCGGATTTGATCGTGAAGATATCTACAACGCTCTTTTGTGGCTGGAAAAGCTGGCTGATTATCAGGAAGGCCTCGCCGAACCGATGCAGCTTGCTTCTGATCCACTCTCAGTACGTATCTATACTGCTGAAGAGTGTGAAAGGCTGGATGCCAGTTGCCGGGGATTTTTGTTGTTCCTTGAGCAGATTCAGGTGCTAAACCTCGAAACCCGAGAAATGGTGATAGAACGTGTGCTGGCGCTGGATACGGCAGAGTTCGATCTGGAAGATCTTAAATGGGTCATCCTGATGGTACTCTTCAATATTCCTGGATGTGAAAATGCATACCAGCAGATGGAAGAATTACTCTTTGAAGTGAATGAAGGTATGCTGCACTAATCATTTTTGCAGCTTCAAGAGTCATTATGGCCAAATCAGCACTGTTTTCGGTGCGCAACAACGAGCCCTGCCCACAATGCGGGGCTGAACTTGTTATTCGTTCCGGGAAACACGGCCCGTTTCTCGGATGTTCCCATTATCCGGAATGTGACTATGTTCGTCCCCTGAAGAGCCAGGCGGATGGACATATTGTTAAAGTTCTGGATGGGCACCTGTGTCCAGAGTGCGGCGCGCCGATGGTATTACGGCAAGGGCGTTTTGGTATGTTTATCGGTTGTAGTCAGTATCCGGAGTGTGAACATACCGAGCTGATTGATAAGCCCGACGATACTGCCATTACCTGCCCGCAGTGTCAGAGTGGACATCTGGTGCAGCGCCGTTCCCGATACGGCAAAACCTTCTATTCCTGCGATCGCTACCCTGATTGCCAGTTCGTTATCAATTTCAAGCCGGTGGCGGGTGAATGCCCTGCGTGCCACTACCCGCTGCTTATCGAAAAGAAAACCGCGCAAGGTGTAAAACGCTTCTGCGCCAGTAAACAATGTGGAAAGCCGGTAACGGCGGAACAAACTCGTGAAGAATAACCTGCCAACAGATCCTGTTGCTTCGGCGATCGGGGTTCTGAATAAAGAAGAAGTCATCGCTTATCCAACTGAAGCTGTTTTTGGTGTCGGCTGCGACCCAGACAGTGAAACTGCCGTCTATCGTCTGCTTGAACTGAAGCAGCGTCCGGTTGATAAAGGCCTAATCCTGATTGCAGCCAACTTTGATCAGCTGAAACCCTATATTGATGACAGCATGCTGACAGACGAACAACGCAAGGCTGTCTTCAGATGCTGGCCTGGCCCGGTAACCTTTGTGTTTCCGGCAAAACCAACCACACCGCGCTGGTTAACCGGGCGTTTTGACTCGCTGGCTGTACGTGTCACCGATCACCCAATGGTGATTGCACTTTGCACGGCTTACGGCAAACCGCTGGTTTCGACAAGTGCCAATTTATCCGGGCTGCCACCTTGCAGAACGGCGCAAGAGGTTATCGAACAATTTGGTGCCAGCTTTCCGGTGATTGATGCGCCAACGGGCGGCCGGCAGAACCCTTCTGAAATCCGTGATGCCCTCACCGGCGAACTTTTTCGCCAGGGATAATAGTATGGAATCCTACGCAGTCTTCGGTAACCCTATTGCTCATAGTAAGTCGCCTTTTATCCATCAACAGTTTGCCCTTCAGCTTGGCATCGAACATCCCTATGGGCGCGTGCTTGCGCCCATGAATGACTTTGGGAATGCGCTGGATGCCTTCTTTGCTGCTGGTGGTAAAGGCGCGAACGTTACGGTTCCCTTTAAAGAAGAGGCATTTGCTCGAGCCGATGAGCTGACAGAACGCGCAGCGCTGGCTGGTGCGGTAAATACATTAAAGCGCCTTGATGATGGGCGTTTGGTGGGAGATAACACCGATGGCATCGGTTTGCTCAGCGATTTGCAACGGCTGGGCTTTATCCGCCCGGGATTTCGTATCCTGTTGGTTGGCGCGGGAGGCGCGGCGCGCGGCGTATTACTTCCTCTGTTATCACTGGATTGTGCGATAACGATGACTAACCGAACATTTTCACGAGCGGAAGAGCTGGCGAAGCTCTTTGCTCATACCGGTAGTGTCGTTGCCGTGCAAATGGATGATCTTCAGGGGCATGAATTCGATCTGATCATTAATGCAACTTCCAGCGGGATTGGTGGGAATATCCCGGCATTACCGTCATCGCTCGTTCATGCCAAACTTTACTGCTACGACATGTTCTACCAAAAAGGGAACACACCGTTTCTGGACTGGTGTATAAACTTGGGTGCAAAACAGTGCGCAGATGGTTTGGGTATGCTGGTGGGGCAGGCTGCACATGCGGTATTGCTGTGGCACGGCGTGTTGCCGGATGTTGAACCAGTCATTCAGATGCTGAAGCAGGAGCTGGCGAAATGAATCAGGCTATCCAGTTTCCGGATCGCGAAGAGTGGGATCCTTCAATGCAGGCCGTCTGCTTTCCTGCACTGGTTAATGGAATGCAGATGATATGCGCCATTAAAGGTGATGATCTCAAGCAACGCTTCGATGCTGAAACGCCGGAGCAGTTTCTGGCGACGTTTCGTGACTATCGCTGGGATCTGGAGGAAGAGGCGGAACAGTTGATCCGCCAACAGAAGGAAGATGATCAGGGTATTGTCTGGTTATCCTGATCCAGATACTCATCTTTCCATTTCACATAGTTGTTCGCCGAGTACTTTAATCCTTCTATTTCCGCTTCCTTCAGGGGGCGGATCTGTTTTACCGGGCTTCCCAGATACAAATATCCGCTCTCCAGCCGCTTATTTTGCGGCACCAGGCTGCCCGCGCCGATCATGACGTCGTCTTCAATAACCGCGCCATCCAGCAAAATAGAGCCCATCCCAACCAGCACGCGATCGCCAATGATGCAGCCGTGCAGCATCACTTTATGCCCAACGGTGACATCCTCGCCGATGATGAGTGGGTTTCCTTCTGGGTTAGAAGAGGATTTATGCGTAACATGCAGAACGCTACCATCCTGAATATTGCTACGGGCACCGATCTCTACATAGTTCACATCACCGCGAATAACGACCAGCGGCCAGATGCCTACATCATCAGCAATTCTGACATCACCAATTACCACGCTGCTGCTATCAACCATGACCCGCAAGCCGATTTTAGGGAAGAGATCCTTATAAGGACGTAAAACAACTGACATAGCTACCTCATTAAAAACGGGCTGAGAGAAAGACTTTGATCGTTAGAAAGGCCTTCTGCAAGCCTTTTACGCGTCATTAAATGTGCAGATCGTACGGGATCGCAGCAAAAAGAATGAAAAAACAGCAGTCAGAAAAAAAGATCGCAAAAAGACTTGTGCTTAAAATTGGGATCCCTATAATGCGCCTCCGTTGACACGACAACGTGAATCACTTCACGAGATGGTCGGGCAACGAAAGAGAAAAATCCTGAAATTCAGGGTTGACTCTGAAAGAGGAAAGCGTAATATACGCCACCTCGCGACGAAGCGCTGAAAGCCGCGTCGCAACTGCTCTTTAACAATTTATCAGACAATCTGTGTGGGCACTCAGGTGACATGGATTCTTGATGTCCTCGGACAAAAAATGAATACCAAGTCTCACGGGTGAACACGTAATTCATTACGAAGTTTAATTCGATGAGCATCAAACTTTAAATTGAAGAGTTTGATCATGGCTCAGATTGAACGCTGGCGGCAGGCCTAACACATGCAAGTCGGACGGTAGCACAGAGAGCTTGCTCTCGGGTGACGAGTGGCGGACGGGTGAGTAATGTCTGGGAAACTGCCTGATGGAGGGGGATAACTACTGGAAACGGTAGCTAATACCGCATAACGTCGCAAGACCAAAGAGGGGGACCTTCGGGCCTCTTGCCATCAGA
>NZ_CP025697.1:4619395-4946536 GCF_013085925.1 Kosakonia sp. MUSA4 | reverse complement strand
ACGACGTTGATAGGCCGGGTGTGTAAGCGCAGCGATGCGTTGAGCTAACCGGTACTAATGAACCGTGAGGCTTAACCTTACAACGCCGAAGATGTTTTGGCGGTGAGAGACGATATTCAGCCTGATACAGATTAGACCGGTGTGCCCTGAGGGCATGACGGTAAACAGAATTTGCCTGGCGGCACTAGCGCGGTGGTCCCACCTGACCCCATGCCGAACTCAGAAGTGAAACGCCGTAGCGCCGATGGTAGTGTGGGGTCTCCCCATGCGAGAGTAGGGAACTGCCAGGCATCAAATTTAGCGTGCTGATATGGCTCAGTTGGTAGAGCGCACCCTTGGTAAGGGTGAGGTCCCCAGTTCGACTCTGGGTATCAGCACCAGTTATAGCGGTTAAAGTTCGGCACTTAGAAAGAATTTGCCTGGCGGCACTAGCGCGGTGGTCCCACCTGACCCCATGCCGAACTCAGAAGTGAAACGCCGTAGCGCCGATGGTAGTGTGGGGTCTCCCCATGCGAGAGTAGGGAACTGCCAGGCATCAAACAAAACAAAAGGCCTCGTCGAAAGACGGGGCCTTTTGTTTTATCTGTTGCTTATCCGCAAACACTATCTCTTAGCAAAAATCAATTCGTGTTCAGTGCCTCAAATGTTGCGCTGCAACGACCTCTCGTAAAACACCTGACATTAGAACGAGAGCGATAAAAAAGGCCACCTGCGGGTGGCCCTGAAACACGGCGATAACGATCAGTGGATAACTTGCGACAGGAAAGCGCGGGTACGTTCTGATTTCGGGTTCGCAAAGAACTCTTCAGGCGGCGCCTGCTCAACAATCTCACCACGATCCATAAAGATCACGCGATCAGCGACGGTACGGGCAAAGCCCATTTCATGGGTGACGCACAGCATCGTCATACCAGATTGTGCCAGCCCAATCATCGTATCCAGCACTTCTTTCACCATTTCCGGATCCAGCGCTGACGTGGGTTCATCAAAAAGCATGATCTTTGGCTTCATGCAGAGCGAACGGGCAATCGCCACACGCTGCTGCTGACCACCCGAAATCTGTCCGGGAAATTTGTGCGCATGCTCGGCAATACGCACGCGCTCAAGATAGTGCATTGCCAGCGCTTCAGCTTCCTTCTTCGGCATTTTGCGCACCCAAATTGGTGCCAGCGTACAGTTCTGTAATACGGTGAGATGCGGAAACAGATTGAAGTGCTGGAAAACCATGCCCACTTCCTGGCGGACCTTTTCAATATTGCGGATATCTTCGTTCAGCTCGATACCATCAACAACGATACGGCCCTGCTGATGCTCTTCCAGATGGTTGATACAACGGATAGTCGTTGATTTCCCTGAACCGGAAGGGCCGCAGAGTACAATACGTTCACCCTGCTTAACGTTCAGATTGATGTCCTTCAGGACATGGAACTGCCCGTACCACTTGTTCACATTATCGAGCGTAATCATCGCGTCGGCAGGTTGCATAATCATATTACTCATGGTGTTCCTCAGTGCGGTGTACGCCCGGTGTTAAAGCGCTTTTCCAGATGCTGGCTGTAGCGCGACATGCTAAAACAGAAAATCCAATAAACTAACGCGGCGAAAACATAGCCCTCAGTCGACATGCCGAGCCATGCCGGATCGACCGTAGCCTGCTGCACGCTGCTGAAAAGATCGAACAGGCCGATGATGATCACCAGGCTGGTATCTTTAAACAGCGCAATAATGGTGTTCACCAGGCCCGGGATAACCAACTTCAGCGCCTGCGGCAGAATCACCAGGCCCTGCGTTTTCCAGTAGCCCAGTGCCAGAGACTCTGCGGCTTCGTACTGGCCTTTTGGCAGCGCCTGCAAACCGCCGCGCACCACTTCCGCCACATAAGCAGACTGGAACAGGATTACGCCGACCAGCGCGCGGATCAGCTTATCAATGCTGGTTCCTTCCGACATAAACAGCGGCAGCATGACCGAGGACATAAACAGAACGGTGATCAGTGGCACACCGCGCCAGAACTCAATAAACACTACCGACAAAATACGCACGACTGGCATTTTTGAACGACGCCCCAGCGCCAGCAAAATGCCCAGCGGCAGCGCCCCGGCAATACCGACAGAAGCGATAATCAGCGTCAGCGTCAGACCGCCCCACTGGCGGGTTTCAACGCGATCCAGTCCCAGAAAGCCGCCAAACATTAACCACCAGACAACGATCGGGTAGATAACAGCCCAGCAGGCAATGTAGCGGCCACGGCTTGGTAAAGCTTTCCAGAACATCGGCACAATCGAGAGCAGGCCAATAATCAGCGCCAGATTAATACGCCAGCGCAGTTCATGCGGGTAGAGGCCATACATAAACTGGCCAAAACGCTCATGAATAAACACCCAGCAGGCGCCCGCTTTTGTGCAGTCCGCCCGGGTTGAACCCACCCAGTTCGCCTGAAAGAACGCCCACTCCAGCAGTGGCGGGATCAGTTCCCACATCAGCCACAGACAAACGATCGTTAGCAGCGAGTTAGACCAACTGGAGAACAGGTTTTTTCGTACCCACAACACCGCGCCATTGCTTCTTGCAGGTGTCTGGCGCGCAGAGGGAGACAGAATAGCTTTTGTCATCGTAATTCCTTAGCGCTCAATCAGTGCAATGCGACGGTTATAAATGTTCATCAGTAGCGAGATCGACAGACTGATAAGCAGATAAACAGACATGGTGATAGCGATGGTTTCAATGGCCTGACCGGTCTGATTCAGCACCGTTCCCGCGAAGAGTGACACCATATCCGGGTAGCCGATAGCGGCCGCCAGAGAGGAGTTTTTCGCAATGTTCAGGTACTGGCTGGTCAGTGGCGGAATAATGACGCGTAATGCCTGAGGGATGATGACCTGGCGCAGCGTCACCGGATTCGGCAGCCCCAAAGAACGTGCGGCCTCATGCTGACCATGAGGAACGGACTGAATGCCTGAACGGATAATCTCAGCGATAAACGCTGAGGTATAAACGGATAACGCAAGCGTCAGCGCGGCAAGTTCCGGGATCAGCACCATTCCGCCCTGGAAGTTAAAGCCGCGCAGTTGCGGAATCTCCCAGTGCAATGCTGCGCCGAAAACCCAGTGTGTCAGCAGCGGTAGCGCAATAATCAACCCCAGCGCAACCGGCCAGGTACGACGCAACTGACCGGTCTTGATCTGATAGGCTTTATTAAAACGAAACAGACCGACAGAAATGATCACTGCCACGATAACAGCGGCAGCAAAGGCCAGCAGACCTTCGCCAATTTGTGGAGAAGGAATATAGAGGCCACGGTTGCTTAAAAACAGCAAATCCATCGCATTAACCGCCTGGCGTGGGCCGGGCAAGTTACGCAGTACGGCAAAGTACCAAAAAAAGATTTGCAGCAGCGGCGGGATATTGCGGAAGGTTTCGATATAAATCGTCGAGAGTTTTCGCAGTAACCAGTTTTCCGACAGGCGCGCCAGGCCAAGGAAGAAGCCGAGGAAAGAGGCGAATACAATACACAATGCCGAGACCAGCAAGGTGTTAAGTAAACCAACAAGGAACACCCGGCCATAGGTGTCGCCCTGCTCATAATCAATCAAGTGTTGAACAATACCGAAACCAGCGGCGCGATCGAGGAACGCAAAGCCGGAGGTGATCCCGCGATTGTTCAGGTTAGTAACCGTGTTGTGTACCAAATAGATTGCGATAACGACCACGGCGACAATCGCAAGGATTTGAAACAGCCAGGCACGAACCGCAGGGTTAGAAAGGGAGAAGGAGCCTTTCACGGTTGGGCGGCGATGGGACATAGCAAAAACCTCAGTAACCATGACTCTGGGCTGGGCACCACGCGAGGTGGTGCCCGTTACAGCACTTGCGAATTAACGCACTGGCGGAGCGTACTGGATACCGCCGTTATTCCAGAGATTGTTCTGGCCACGTTTGATTTTCAGCGGGCTTTCAGAACCTACGTTACGTTCAAAGATTTCGGAATAGTTACCGACTTTCTTGATGATGTTGTAAGCCCATTTATTATCAAGCTTTAGATCCTTACCAAAGTCGCCTTCTTTGCCCAGCAGGTGAGCCATATCTGGTGTCGCCGGGTTTGCGGCTTTCTCATCAACGTTCTTCGAATTAACGCCCATCTCTTCCGCATTCAGCATCGCGAACAGCGTCCAGCGCACGATGGCAAACCAGTCGTCGTCGCCACGGCGAACAACCGGACCCAGCGGCTCTTTCGAAATCACTTCCGGCAGGACGATCCACTCAGCCGGGTTGCTCAGTTTGATGCGTAGCGCGTACAGCTGAGACTGGTCGGAAGCCAATGTATCGCAACGGCCTGACTCCAGCGCTTTTGCCGATTCGTCAGAACGATCGAAGGTGACCGGGGTATATTTCATGTTGTTGGACTTGAAGTAATCCGCCACGTTCAGCTCGGTATCTGTACCGGCCTGAATACAAACGGTTGCGCCATCCAGCTCTTTCGCGCTTTTCAGACCCGCTTTGTTATGGGTCAGGAAGCCGATACCGTCGTAATAAGTTACGCCAGTAAATGACAGCCCCATGCCGCCGTCGCGGGAAGAAGTCCAGGTGGTATTACGGGAAAGAATATCCACTTCGCCGGACTGCAACGCGGTAAAACGCTCTTTCGCAGTCAGCGGGGTGTATTTTACTTTGCTGTCGTCACCGAAAACGGCGGCGGCAACGCCACGGCAAACGTCTACGTCGATACCGGTGAATTTACCGCTCGCGTCCGCGTAGGAGAAGCCAGGCAGGCCGTCGCTGATACCGCATTGTACAAAACCTTTCTTTTTAACGGCATCCAGCGTTGTACCGGCATGCGCCTGATTTGCAAGAGCAAACAGCGTACCGGCAGCGACCAGGCTGGCGATCATCATCTTTTTCATAATGTATCCTGTGTGGCGAAAAATTTATCGTTATATAAAGGCGTCCGGGAAACGCCTGAAACCTGTCTGTGGCTATGGCCATTCTCTTTTAAGCAAAGGGAATGCCAATATTGCGAATGACGTGTTTGAAAGGGGCGTATACGCAATATTGAGAGTGTAGACAGGAAAAAATAAAACCAGCGCTCCATCGTGGTGCAAAACTACAACCTGCGCCACAAAATGGAGCAAAAAAATTACAGGAATTACTTTTTATTAACAGACAAGTTTCGCAGGTGAATATAAGCAATATAGTGAATGGGCAGAGAGTGTGAATCAGCTCACGAAGAAAGGGCGGATATACAAAAACAGGATATTAATACGCGGCGGTTAATGATTTATTTTTGAATAACGGCAGCTATGAAATGCTGGACATTTACTGGCGGGAAAAAGAGTGCACCACAATAAAGCAAAAGCGCGGCTCACCGCGCTTTTGATAATTTATCGGGTCAACGCCACGATGCCAAGCGTCAGACCGGCCAGCGCCGCTGCGCCACCTGCAATCGCTCCGGCGGTTTCCCAGTTATCCTGAGTTGTCCCTTTCATGCAGGTATTGGTATGCACCAGGCGACCCTGATCGTCATACACCGGCACGCAAGGAGAATCATGAGCACAACCGGCAAGCAGTGTTGTCAGTAATGCTACAGCGATGAAATTTTTCATAATGTTACCTCGAAATAAACACAACTCCCGATATCAATACCCGTGATATCTCTACTGAGTCGATGTTGATTATTTTACCATCCGGTAACGGCGATTCCCTGGGGTAATAATCTCAAAGTATGTGCAGTGTAAACATCATGGAGAGAAAAGTGCGGCCCGGAATAGAAAATGCAGAAAAGATGAAGCAGAGAATAAAAATAGCGCTGGTTCAACTACAACATATTGATTAATGGCCAACCAGGCACGGCACTGTGAAATTAACGGTGTGCGAATAATAATCCAGTTTATCGCTCAGGTAAAATAAAAGCGCTGTTAAGCGCCTTGATTTAACTGCTTAATTATTTTCAGGAAAAGGTATCCGGTGGGGTAAGTTTATTACCATAAGCGGTAATGGATTCCGCACTTACTGGTTTCCCTAATAAATAACCTTGTAGCGTGTTGCAGCCCAATTCAGTGAGAAAAGCCTGTTGTTCTTCCGTTTCCACCCCTTCCGCCACAACTTTCAGGTTCAGCGTTTTGGCCAGCGCGACGATCGCCGAAACAATCGTCGCATCCTCACCCTCTTTACACAGTTCCCGAACAAAGGCGCGATCGATTTTTAACTCGCAGGCCGGTAGACGCTTTAAATAAAGCAGGCTGGAGTAACCGGTGCCGAAATCATCAATCGAGGCCTGCACACCCGCATCCGTTAACTCGGTTAATACGCGCACGCTCTCATCAGGATTGCTCATGGCGGTGGTTTCCGTCACCTCAAGAATCAGCTTTTCTGGTGGAACATTATGTTTTTTCAGCGCCTCCAAAATGGTCTGTACCAGCCCATTTTGCTCGAATTGCATGGTGGAAAGATTAACGGCAATCGACCACTCCAGATGGCCCTGTTTGCGCCATTCGCTAAGCTGCCGACAGGCTTCATCCACCACCCAGTTACCTAGCGGCACAATCAGGCCGGTTTTCTCCGCCAGCGGAAGAAACACGTCCGGCGACAGAACACCCTGGAAAGGATGATGCCAGCGCAATAGCGCCTCAAAACCAATGACCGGCCCGGACGGCGCTTTAAATTTCGGCTGGTAGACCAGGCGAAACTCCTGGCGTTCCAGCGCTAACCACAAATCGTTGAGCAGTTGCAGTTGGGTTTGCGCCAGTGTATTCATCGAGGGCTGGAAGAAGTGATAGCCATTACGACCCATATGTTTGGTGTGATACATCGCCGCATCGGCGTTAAACATCAGCTCGCGCTCGTTTTTACCATCGTGCGGGTAGAGGGCAATCCCGACACTCAGCGTGACGATCACGTCGTAAGGATCGATATTGAAGGGTTTGTCGATTGCGCGGACCAGCGCATTGGCAAGCGTTGCGGCTTCATCCGGGGCACTGACTTCCGCCAGCAGAACAAACTCATCGCCGCCGATACGCGCCAGCGTATATTGCCCTTTCAGCGGCTGCCGCAGACGATCGGTAACTGCTACCAGAAGCTTATCGCCAACATCATGCCCCCAGGCATCATTTACGGTTTTGAAACCATCCAGATCCATAAACATCAGCGCAAAGAAAGATCCTTCGCGTCTGGCTTTATTAATCGCTTGTTCAAGGCGGTCTTCCAGCAATACGCGGTTTGGCAGACGGGTCAGCGTATCATGCAGGGCCAGACGCGCCAGCTCGCGGTTAGCCGCCGCCAGTGACGCTGCCAGCAGGGAAGTCCGCGCCTGTAAACGAGCATCGAACATTGAGACCAGCAGCGTAATGCCGAGAACCGAGAACGCCATCATACTGACCAGAATGACCAGCCAGTTGTTGTTGAATCCGTGGTGCCCCGTTGCATGCTGTGGAGGAAATTGCGCCGCCATCATGCCGGTATAGTGCATTCCGGCAATGGCAATCCCCATCAGGATCGCCGCGCCAAAGCGCATCAGCGCCACTTGAGCGGCTTCATGACGCAGACGGAAAGTGAGCCACAATGCAGCGAAGGATGCCGCCAGGGCAATTACCACCGACAGCGCGACCCAGTTCATATTCCAGACGATAGCGGGTGAAACCTGTAATGCAGCCATGCCGGTGTAATGCATAGCGACAATCCCCAACCCCATAATAATGGCGCCGGGTATCAGGCGTTGGAGATGAAGCTGCGGGCCGCTGACGAGCCAAAGGGCGAACAGTGATGAGCCGATGGCGATGGCCATCGAAAGGGCAGTCAGAATGGGTTCATACAGCATGCTCATCGAAATATTCATCGCCAGCATGCCAATAAAATGCATCGCCCAGATGCCGATCCCCATCGCCACGCCGCCGCCGCTTAGCCAGACCCACGACGCGGTTCCGCTACTGGAGGTGACGCGTCCGGCCATATTCAGGGCAGTGTAAGAGGCCAGAATGGCGACAATAAAAGAAACAACAACAAGGATATAGTCGTATTGGCTAACCAGCATGATGTCATCAACTCATTCACTAAGATCGTTACGTATTACTACGGTCGTACGGGCGAAAAGGGCTGAGACATTATCATCGACTAAAGATGACGCAAAATGATTTAAATCCCCGATATATGCAGGGGATAGCAGCAAGTTCGCGAACTTTCGCTACAAGCAATCACTTACAGATTATCGCAATTCACCAGTTTGAGAGGATTGACGGAATTCATGTTGCGGCATTTATCGACCTCGGTGGTGATGTACTCCACCCAGTGCATGATTAAGCCATCCAGCGCAAGGATTGAGAGGGCGAAAACGACCAGCCACCAATATTTGCGAATCATTCCGTATCTCCCTTTCTTGCAACCATTGGCTGAAAATATACACGAATCCGCAACCGTACAAAGAGCGGGAAAGCGGGGTTTTTAGCGTCATTTCAGGCAATAAAAAAGGCGCTTCCCCATGCCGGTTAGCGCCTTTTTATCAATACAACTGACTGATTCAGAATCAGTTCATGCCGTATTTTTTCAGTTTTTTACGCAGCGTGCCGCGGTTGATGCCCATCATCAGCGCCGCGCGGGTCTGATTACCACGGGTGTATTGCATCACCATGTCCAACAGTGGCTGTTCTACTTCAGCCAGTACCAGCTCATACAGGTCATTAACATCCTGACCATTCAGTTGAGCAAAATAGTTCTTCAGTGCCTGTTTTACCGAGTCACGGAGCGGTTTTTGGGTTACCTGATCCTGAGAGTTAACGGTAGAAACGGTCAGTACGTCAGAATTTACGCGTTGTTCGAACATAGTTCTGTCAGCTCTTTATTTCTGTTTACGCAAAATTTTCGAAGTATGCCTCCAACGCCTCCAGCTGTTCGCTGGCATCCTCAATGGCGTTGAATGTGCGCCGAAACTGGTCATTCGGAGCGTGCTCCTGAAGATACCAGGAGACGTGTTTACGTGCGATTCGGTAACCTTTTGCCTGACCATAAAAGTCATGCAGTTCCCGAACATGCGCGCAAAGCAAGCGCTTAACCTCTGCCAAAGGCAGCGGGGCCAGCAGCTCCCCAGTGTCCAGATAGTGCTGGATTTCCCGGAAGATCCAGGGTCTTCCCTGAGCTGCGCGGCCTATCATCAGGGCATCCGCCCCTGTATAGTCGAGCACAGCTCTGGCTTTTAGCGGGTCAGTAATGTCGCCATTCGCGATAACCGGAATGGAAACTTTCTGCTTAACTGCCCGAATACTGTTGTACTCAGCTTCTCCGTTGAACAAACAGGCGCGGGTGCGTCCATGAATGGTCAGAGCCTGAATACCACATTCTTCAGCCAGTTGGGCAATTTCTACGCAGTTACGGTGTTCCGGAGCCCAGCCCGTGCGAATCTTCAACGTAACAGGCACATCCACTGCATTCACTACCGAGGTCAGGATAGACTTCACCAGATCCGGGTACTGTAGCAGAGCCGAGCCTGCCAGCTTGCGATTCACCTTTTTCGCCGGGCAACCCATATTGATATCAATAATCTGGGCGCCACTTTCCACGTTAATGCGTGCGGCTTCCGCCATTTCATCCGGATCGCTCCCTGCAATTTGCACGGTGCGAATACCAGGTTCATCAATGTGCACCATCCGCAGTCGGGATTTATCGCTTTCCCACACTTGCGGGTTAGACGACATCATCTCGGATACGGTCAAACCTGCTCCCATCTCGTAGCACAACGTCCGGAATGGTCTGTCGGTAATGCCAGCCATGGGCGCTGCGATCAGGCGATTTCTGAGCTGGTGATGTCCGATACGCATGAGTTAAGAAATGACCATACTGTGACTGCAAGGCGGCGTATATTACGCATTTTTTGCACGAGATGAAAGGCCAAACTTTGAGCAATCCTCTGTTGTAGATCAAGGAATCGCCAGTCCGCCAGAGCGATTTTAAAATTAAATTATATATTTCATGTGGTTATGATGAAGATAAAAATTTCATGTAACTAATAAATTCGCGCGAGTTATCGTTTTTTGCCTGGCCATCAGCGGCAGAATTGTTGTTTTTTACAGCAGAAAAAAGCGGATTTTGCGAACTTGCTCCCATTTTTATGCCGATGGTTTTTCGCGGCCAGGCCGCCACACATCGGCTTTAGCGGGCGATGATGTGCATGAAAAGCGTCCGGATTGCGACGGGAAAATTGTCAAAGGGTGTTTCGCCTACAGACTGACGGCAGATAAAGGCAGGGGAGATAAAAAACGTGGCCCGCAGGCCACGCTTAAGCACTACTTCTTCTGGCCGGTGATACGGCACCACTCCTCTTTCTCGACCACCGGATCGAGCGTGAAGAGATCGGCATAAGCCTCGCAGACGCTTTCTGCCTGGCTGGCAAGGATACCGGAAAGCCCCAGCAGGCCGCCCTCAACGGGCAGTACGCTGATTAACGGTGCCAGCTCGCGCAGAGGGCCAGCCAGGATATTAGCGACCACCACATCCGCTTTCATCGCCTCTGGCTGGTCATTGGGCAGATAGAGATCCAGACGATCGGATACGCCGTTACGTTCGGCGTTGTCGCGGCTGGCCTGGATCGCCTGCGGATCGATATCAATGCCGATCGCCTTTGCGGCACCCAGTTTCAGCGCCGCGATCGCCAGGATCCCCGAGCCGCAGCCAAAGTCGATCACCGTCTTGCCGTTCAGATCGAGGCTGTCCAGCCATTGCAGGCACAGCGCCGTCGTTGGATGGGTGCCGGTGCCGAACGCCAGACCCGGATCGAGCATCACGTTGACCGCGTTTTCGTCCGGCACATCGCGCCAGCTTGGGCAGATCCATAGCCGCTCGCCAAAGCGCATCGGGTGGAAGTTATCCATCCATTCGCGCTCCCAGTCTTTATCTTCCAGCTGCTCGATTTTATGGGCGAAGCCTTCACCCAGTAGTGGGTGCAACGCAAGCTGGGCGACCACATCGGCCATCTCCGTTTCGGCGTCAAACAGGCCGATAACGTCGGTATCGCCCCATAAGCGAGTTTCGCCCGGCAATGGTTCAAACACAGGCGTGTCGTGCGTATCCTGGAAGGTGATGGATACCGCACCTGCTTCCATCAAAGCATCGCTCAGATCTTCAGCATTTGCGCCGGTGGTGTTCAGTTTCAGTTGGATCCATGGCATGTCGTAACTCTTTATTCATTAACAGAAACAGTCGGAGCCTGCGGCGCCGGTTGACCAAAACGGTTCCCGACGACGAAGGCCAGCAAACTTAACAGCAACGAGGGCACAATCGGATGAAAGCCCAGGTACTGAATATTAAAGGTGGCGAGAACGGCATACAGCACGCCGCCCGTGACCATGGCGCTCAATGCGCCAGCAGCATTCGCCCGCTCCCAGTACAACCCCAAAACCAGCGGCCACAGGAATACCGCTTCCAGACCGCCAAACGCCAGCAGGTTTAACCAGATAATCATCTCTGGCGGACGCCATGCCGCCAGCATCATCAGTACCCCGAGCACCAGGGTTGTCACGGTGGAGATCCGTTTTAAACGTGGTTCATGACGAATTTTAGTCGGCTGGGCGCTTAACCACAGATCTTTGATGATCGTGGCCGAAGCCTGCAACAAATGCGCATTGACGTTCGACATGATCGCCGCCATCGGCGCAGCAAGAAACAGCCCTGCAGCCCAGGGCGGTAACACCTCGACCATCAGCGTCGGGATCACCTGATCGGGTACCGAAAGATGTGGCAACACGGCGCGGCCGAGTGCGCCAGCGAGATGCATTCCCAGCATTAACAGCGCGATGACAATAGTGCCGATAATAATGCCGCGGTGAACAGATTTGCTGTCTTTATAGGAAATACAGCGAACGGCGGTATGCGGTAAGCCGATCACACCAAAACAGACCAGCACCCAGAATGAGGTCATAAATGCGGGTGAAAGGATATCGTGGGCGCCGTGCGGGCTTACCAGTTGCGGATCGATCTGTTGCAGCGTTTCTACGGCACTGTGCAGCCCGCCAGCGGCATGGATCACGCCGACGAGCAGCACCAGCGTGCCAATCAGCATTACCATACCTTGCATCGTATCGTTGAGTACACTGGCGCGAAAACCGCCGAACGCGGTGTACAACGCAATGGTGATGCCAAAGATGAGCAAACCGGATTCGTACTTGATTCCCGCCGCGGTTTCTAACAGACGGGCGCCGCCGATAAATTGCACGGCGATGGCGCCGACAAAGGCAACCAGCAGGCTAAGGCTGGCGATCCACACAACCGCACGGTTCTGGTAGCGAGCCATCAGCATGTCATTCAGGGTAATCGCATTGTAACGGCGCGCCAGGATGGCGAACTTTTTGCCGAGAATACCCAAAGAGAGCCAGATGGTCGGCACCTGGATCATCGCCAGCAACACCCAGCCAAGACCAAATTTATAGGCCGCGCCCGGTCCGCCGATAAATGAACTGGCGCTGACATAGGTTGCCGTCAGCGTCATTGCCAGCACAAAACCGCCCATCGAACGGCTGCCGAGGAAGTACTCACTCAGGAACGTGCCTTTGCTGCGCTGGCGCATAGCATAAAAGGAGAGACCAAAGACCACGATCAGGTAGATAACCAGTACGGCGATAATTTCACTCTGCATCGTTATCCTCCAGCGGAATATCGCGGAAGATAAAGCGCACCATGGCCCAGCACAGCAGCACAAAGACCAGCGGCGTCAACAGGCAGGCCAGCTCAAACCAGCGCGGCAGCCCGGTGAATCCCTGCTCCGTACCAGGTATGTAAGCGCATACTAACCATGCAGCAAGATAGAGAAGGGTCAGCCACAACGCCCAGCGGGCTTCTTTGTGGGCCTGAACAAAACGGTTGTCCATTTTTTTCCCTTGTGGATGAAGAAAGCGGGGATTGTACCCTATGGAAAAGATGAGGGGAGAGAAAAAGAAAAAAGGCCGGAAAATCCGGCCTTTTGCAGCGATTACAGATTATTTTTCCTGCAACCCGAGCTTTTTCTCCAGGTAGTGGATGTTGGTGCCACCGTGCTGGAAATTCTCGTCGTTCATGATGCGGGTCTGCAAATCCACGTTGGTTTTGATACCGTCGATAATCAGCTCCTGCAGCGCATTCTTCATGCGCGCAATCGCCACATCGCGGCTCTCACCGTAGCAGATCAGTTTGCCGATCATTGAATCGTAATACGGCGGCACGGTATAGCCGGCGTAGATGTGCGATTCCCAACGAACGCCAAAGCCGCCCGGCGCGTGGAAGCGCGTGATTTTACCCGGGCTTGGCAGGAAGGTGTTCGGATCTTCGGCGTTGATACGGCATTCCACCGCATGGCCCCTGACCACAACTTCATCCTGCTTGATGGACAGCGGCTGACCGGCTGCAATGCGCAGCTGCTCTTTGATCAGGTCAACACCGGTGATCATCTCGGTAACCGGGTGCTCAACCTGAATACGGGTGTTCATTTCAATAAAGTAGAACTCGCCGTTTTCAAACAGGAACTCGAACGTACCCGCCCCGCGATAACCGATATCGACACAGGCTTTGGCGCAGCGTTCGCCGATATAGCGACGCAGTTCCGGGGTAATGCCCGGTGCCGGTGCTTCTTCGACCACTTTCTGGTGGCGGCGCTGCATGGAGCAGTCACGCTCAGCCAGATAGATGGCGTTGCCCTGGCCGTCTGCCAGTACCTGGATCTCGATATGACGAGGATTTTCCAGGTATTTTTCCATGTACACCATGTCGTTGTTGAAAGCGGCTTTCGCTTCCGCACGGGTCATGGCGATGGACTGCGCCAGGTCGGCATCTTTGCGCACAACGCGCATACCGCGACCGCCGCCGCCGCCGGAGGCTTTGATAATGACCGGATAACCGATGCGTTTGGCATGCGCGCGGTTAGCGTCATTATCATCGCCCAGCGGGCCGTCGGAACCTGGAACGGTCGGAACGCCAGCTTTCTTCATGGCGGTAATCGCGGACACTTTGTCGCCCATCAGGCGAATGGTGTCGGCTTTCGGGCCGATAAAGATAAAACCGGAGCGCTCAACCTGCTCTGCAAAGTTGGCGTTCTCAGAAAGGAAGCCGTAACCTGGGTGAATCGCCACGGCGCCGGTGATTTCGGCAGCAGAGATGATCGCCGGGATGTTCAGATAGCTTTTCACGGACGGTGCCGGACCGATACAGACCGTTTCGTCCGCCAGCAGTACGTGTTTTAAATCGCGATCCGCAGTGGAGTGCACGGCGACAGTCTTGATGCCCAGTTCTTTACAGGCACGAAGAATACGCAGTGCGATCTCGCCGCGGTTAGCGATAACAATTTTATCCAGCATGTGCGCCTCGTTACTCGATGACGACCAGCGGCTCGTCAAATTCAACCGGTTGGCCACTTTCCACCAGAATGGCTTTCACCACGCCTGCTTTATCCGCTTCGATCTGGTTCATCATTTTCATGGCTTCAACGATGCACAGGGTGTCGCCCACGTTGACTTTCTGGCCGATTTCGATAAACGCTTTCGCGTCCGGGCTCGGGGTGCGATAGAAGGTTCCAACCATCGGGGAACGTACGATGTGGCCACTGATTTCTGCTGCGGCAGGTGCTTCCGTAGCGGTTGCGGCTGGTGCGACAGCGGCTGCCATAGGCTGGGCTACCGGCGCAGCATAAGCCTGCTGCATCATCGGGTAGCCAACATTCGGCGCGCTGCGGCTGATGCGAACAGACTCTTCGCCTTCAGAAATTTCCAGTTCGGAGATGCCTGATTCTTCAACCAGCTCGATCAGTTTTTTAATCTTACGAATATCCATGAGTGGGTTCCGTACTCTTGTTTAGTGTGTTTGTGACAGGCGTTTTACCGCCGTCTGTAAAGCGTATGTATAACCATCGGCGCCTAATCCACAGATAACGCCGACAGCGATATCGGAGAGATAAGAGTGATGTCTGAATGGCTCGCGCGCATGGACATTACTCAGATGGATCTCGATAAACGGGATATCCACCGCCAGCAGCGCATCACGAATCGCGACGCTGGTATGCGTAAAAGCGGCCGGATTGATCAGGATGAAGTCCATTGTGTCTTTTGCCTGATGAATACGGTCGATCAACGCAAACTCGGCGTTCGACTGAAAATGCGTGAGCGTGACGTTTAGCGCTTCCGCTTCATTTGTTAAACGGTTAACAATCTGCTGCAGGGTGAGTGAACCGTAGGTTTTTGGTTCACGGGTTCCCAGCATATTCAGATTGGGGCCGTTCAAAAGCAAAATACGCAATTTGTCCGCCATTGTGCTGCTATCTCCTGCAATTTTCCGGTAAAAAACAAAATATACCTTCGTTGCGTGGTTGTCACGTTGTTAAAGTCCGAAAACCCTGCCGTGAAAACCAAGGTCGCACATTATAACGATTTCGTAGCATTTGGCAGCTAAATACTGGTCTTATCAGGGAAGATTATTAACCACCCGGCTGACATATGGACGCGGATGATAATAGATTTGCGGGAAACTGCACAGATTGCTGCATTAACGCCACCATTGGCGGAACTTCTTGTAACGCCATGCTAAAAGCACGATCGCGGCAGCGGCGTACAGGAGCGGTTGCGGGGAGAGAATCTTCACGGACCAGAGATAGTGAATCGGGGCGAGGATCGCCACCAGATAGACGAAGTTATGTAATTGTTGCCAGCGTTTGCCCATTTTGCGCTGCGCCCACTGCGTTGAGGTGGCCGCCAGCGCCAGCAAGAGCAGCCAGCTTACGGCTCCCAACGTTAAATAAGGACGCGTAGCCAGCTCCTGGCCGAGCAGCGCCAGGTTATTGATACCCAGCTCCAGCAGCGTATAGCTGGTCAGATGAAGCGTCGCCCAGGCAAAACACCACAGCCCGAGCAGTCGCCGCGTGCGGATCAATAAAGGTTGTTTCGCATAGCGCGCCAGCGGTGTCACCAACAGCGTCGCCAGCAGGAATTTCAGCGCCATTCTGCCGGTAAAATGCTGAATATCTTTCGCCGGATCGGCGCTGAAGTAACCCTGATTTGCCGCCCAGAACAGCCAGAGAAAAGGCAGTAGTCCCGCCAGATGTAACGCGACTTTAAGCCAGGTAACCTGTTTTGCTGTTAAACGCACTCAAAAATTCTCCCGTAGATCCAGCCCGTGATAAAGCGAAGCCACTTCCTCAGCGTAGCCGTTAAACAGTAATGTTGGCTGGCGTTTTACATCCAGCGCGCCGCCGGAACCAATAAAGCGCTCCGTTGCCTGCGACCAGCGCGGGTGATCCACATGTGGATTCACGTTAGCGTAAAAACCATATTCGTCCGGCGCGGCGAGGTTCCAGGTGGTGGGGGGTCGTTTACTGGTGAGCTTAATGCTGACGATCGATTTGATGCCTTTAAAACCGTACTTCCACGGTACGGTCAGCCGAATCGGCGCGCCATTTTGCGGCGGTAGCGCTTTGCCGTAGACACCCACCGTCAGCAGCGTTAACGGATGCATTGCTTCATCTATACGGAGTGCTTCGACATAGGGGTATTTCAACCCACCGCCGATAAACCGATCTTTTTGCCCCGGCATCTCCTCCGGTGCGTAACGGGTTTCGAAAGCGACATACTTGGCGTTGCTGGTGGGTTCGACCAGCGCCAGTAGCTTATGCAGCGGGAAACCAATCCACGGCACCACCATCGACCACGCCTCGACACAGCGCATGCGGTAAATGCGCTCTTCCAGCGGGAAGCGCGACGTCAGCGCTGCGTGATCGAGGGTTAATGGTTTTGCCACTTCGCCATCAATGGTCAATGTCCAGGGATCGGTTTTCATCCCCCCGGCATTAGCGGCGGGATCGGCTTTATCCAGGCCAAATTCATAAAAGTTATTGTAGCCAGTGACCTTATCTTCAGGTGTTAACGCAAGTTTGGCTTGCCATTGCGCAGGCTGGCTGAAGTCGAGGGGTTTTCCCGCAGGCGCTTTTGGTCGGTCATGACCTTTAAACCAATCCAGCAGATCCGCCTGCGCCATCGGCGACAAACTGAGCGCTGTTGCGCCAATACCGAGCATTTTTAGTACCTGACGGCGCTGTAACATAAATACGGATTCAGCAGTTACGTCGGCTTCAGTCAGTTTTTTCTTCATTGCATCCTCCGCGAATTTTGTTAATAAGCATGGTGTAAGCGATGCGATAGCGCGAGTGGGAGTGTGTTACCAAACATTGGGGATTCTTTGTTGAAAACAATCATCCGGACGATTGCTGATTGGAAAAATATTTATGAGGACTATACTCGCTGGGGTAAAACGGCCTCAGATTTTTCTAACTTTACTCCTGACTATTCCATATCGCGGTTAGATTTGAAAGTTAGTGCTTACTTTTTAAAGCGCTGGGTCGGTATCGTCTTGTTCTTTAATACAACGGAGTTAACACAGGGATGCGATTAACGACGAAATTTTCCGCTTTTGTGACGCTGCTCACCGCGTTGGCGATTTTCGTCACGCTGATCGGCTGCTCACTGAGCTTTTATAATGCCATACAAAATAAGGTGGCTAACCGTGTGGCGGCGGTCGCAGCGGTTGTGGATACCCGCCTGATTTCTATGCCTGTCAACCGGCTTTCACCTCAACTTGATGAGCTGATGGTGCCGCTGGATATCATTAAAGTTGAGATCAAGCAGGGGAAGAAAATCCTGCTCAGCTATGCGCACAACGGCAGCTACCGTCCGGCAGGCAGTAGTTTACAGACCCGTGAATTGTCCGTTCCGGCGCTGAAAAACCCCGGCCTTACGATTTCGCTTATCTACCAGGATCCGATGGCCAACTACTTTCGTTCGCTGGTCAATACGGCACCGTTGACTGTCGCGATCGGTTTTATGATCGTCATTATCTTTCTTGCTGTGCGCTGGCTGCGTCGCCAGCTTTCCGGACAGGAACTGCTGGAAGGGCGAGCGACGCGGATCCTTAATGGCGAGCGAGGCCCGCTGGTGCGCGGCAGCATCTACGAGTGGCCATCTCGCACCAGCAGCGCGCTGGATGTGCTGCTGACTGATATCCAGTTCGCCAGCGATCAGCGCAGCCGGATGGATACGCTGATCCGCTCTTATGCGGCGCAAGATACGCGTACCGGGCTGAACAACCGTCTGTTTTTTGATAATCAACTGGCGACACTGCTGGAAGATCAGGAAAAAGTCGGTTCGCACGGGGTCGTGATGATGATCCGCCTGCCGGATTTTGATCTTATGCGCGAGAGCTGGGGGCTGACCACGGCGTCGGAAGAGTATTTCTTCACCCTCATCAACTTACTTTCTACTTTTATTATGCGTTACCCTGGCGCGCTGCTCGCGCGCTATCACCGCAGCGATTTTGCCGTGCTGTTGCCGCACCGGACATTAAAGGAAGCGGAAAGTATCGCCGGGCAGATCCTGAAATCTGTCGATGGGCTGCCGCACAATAAGGCACAGAACCGCGAAGATATTATGCACATTGGGGTTTGTGCATGGCGTAGCGGTCAGTCAACGGAACAAGTGATGGAGCACGCGGAAGCTGCGGCGCGTAATGCGGTATTGCAGGGTGGTAACAGTTGGTCAGTTTATGATGATTCATTACCCGAGCAAGGGCGTGGCAATGTGCGCTGGCGGACGCTGATAGAGCAGATGCTGAGCCGGGGCGGGCCGCGCGTTTACCAGAAACCCGCGGTCAATCGCGACGGGTTGGTGCATCACCGTGAGCTGATGTGTCGTATTTTCGACGGGGAACAAGAAGTGATCGCCGAAGAATATATGCCGATGGTGCTCCAGTTTGGCCTCTCCGAAGAGTATGACCGCCAGCAGATCACTCGTCTTATTCCCTTCCTGGGGTTCTGGCCGGAAGAAAATTTGGCGATGCAGGTAACTGTTCAGTCTCTGGTACGCCCGCGTTTTCAGCGTTGGCTGCGCGACACATTAATGGAATGCGAAAAATCTCAACGTAAACGGATTATTTTTGAACTTGCTGAGGCTGATGTTTGTCAACATATCAGCCGGTTACAGTCGGTGGTGCGATTAATTAACGCTCTGGGCGCGCGCGTAGCGGTAGTGCAGGCGGGTCTGACGTTGGTGAGCACCAGTTGGATTAAAGTGTTGGATGTGGAGTTATTAAAGCTGCATCCGGGTCTGGTCAGGAACATTGAAAAGCGTACCGAAAATCAGTTGCTGGTTCAGAGTCTTGTGGAGGCGTGCAAAGGCACGCGGACACGCGTTTTCGCGACAGGCGTTCGCGCGCGGGCTGAATGGCAGACGCTGGTGGATCGGGGCGTTGTCGGGGGACAGGGTGATTTCTTCGCGTCTTCTCAACCGCTCGATACCAATGTGAAAAAATATTCGCAAAGATACTCGGTTTGAACTGCTGTTTGAGTCGTTTTCACGTAGAATAATGCGCGCTGCCATTTTTGGGGGTGTGCTTGTCTGCCTGCCGGATTGCGACAGTAATAAAAAGCCGGTTTGACCTTTGAAATAACGCAAAAGCAATACGCTGGAACAGAAGAGTTTTTTCTGCTTCCGGCCGAAGTCGTGTCGTTTTGCAACAAAGGAAACAAACTGCACTAATTTTCACCGTAGCAGATGATTCTTACGCCTTGTCGCTGCTGCGTGTGGTTGGTAAAGTAAGCGGATTTTGTATCCGCCCCAGCTTTCAGGATTATCCCTTAGTATGTTGAAAAAATTTCGTGGCATGTTTTCCAATGACCTGTCCATTGACCTGGGTACCGCGAATACCCTGATTTATGTAAAAGGACAAGGCATCGTATTGAATGAGCCGTCCGTGGTGGCCATTCGTCAGGATCGTGCCGGTTCACCGAAAAGTGTGGCCGCTGTAGGTCATGAAGCGAAACAGATGCTTGGGCGTACACCGGGCAACATCGCAGCGATTCGCCCGATGAAAGATGGCGTTATTGCTGACTTCTTCGTGACCGAAAAAATGTTGCAGCACTTTATTAAACAAGTGCACAGCAATAGCTTTATGCGTCCTAGCCCGCGTGTTCTGGTTTGTGTGCCGGTTGGCGCGACCCAGGTTGAACGCCGCGCGATTCGTGAATCCGCACAGGGCGCAGGCGCGCGTGAAGTCTTCCTGATTGAAGAACCGATGGCGGCCGCAATTGGCGCAGGCTTGCCGGTATCTGAAGCGACCGGTTCTATGGTTGTGGATATCGGTGGTGGTACCACGGAAGTTGCGGTTATCTCTCTTAACGGCGTGGTTTACTCCTCTTCTGTGCGTATTGGCGGCGACCGCTTCGACGAAGCGATCATCAATTATGTCCGTCGTAACTACGGTTCCCTGATTGGTGAAGCTACCGCTGAACGTATCAAACACGAAATCGGCTCCGCTTACCCGGGCGACGAAGTGCGTGAAATCGAAGTGCGTGGCCGTAACCTGGCTGAAGGCGTACCGCGCGGCTTTACCCTGAATTCCAACGAAATCCTGGAAGCGCTGCAGGAACCGCTGACCGGTATCGTCAGCGCCGTGATGGTTGCCCTGGAACAGTGCCCGCCGGAACTGGCTTCCGACATCTCCGAACGCGGCATGGTATTGACCGGTGGTGGCGCGCTGCTGCGTAACCTCGATCGCCTGCTGATGGAAGAGACCGGTATTCCTGTTGTGGTTGCAGAAGATCCACTGACCTGTGTAGCGCGTGGTGGCGGCAAGGCGCTGGAAATGATCGACATGCACGGCGGCGACTTGTTCAGCGAAGAATAGTCCGCGTCAGAACCGGAGTGATATTCCGCTCCGGTTCTGTCTGGCCTGAGAATACGCAAAGCCTATGAAGCCAATTTTTAGCCGTGGCCCGTCGCTACAGATTCGCCTTTTTCTGGCGGTTTTGGTGGCGCTTGGAGTCATCATCGCCGACAGCCGCCTCGGTACGTTCAGCCAGATCAGAACGTACATGGATACTGCCGTCAGTCCCTTCTATTTTATTTCCAACGGTCCCCGTGAATTACTCGACAGCGTGTCGCAAACGCTGGCATCGCGCGACCAACTCGAGCTTGAAAACCGGGCATTGCGTCAGGAACTGCTGCTGAAAAACAGCGAACTGTTGATGTTAGGTCAGTACAAACAGGAGAACGCGCGCCTGCGTGAACTGCTGGGATCGCCATTGCGTCAGGATGAGCAGAAGATGGTGACCCAGGTGATCTCAACGGTGAACGATCCGTACAGCGATCAGGTTGTCATCGATAAGGGCAGCGCGAACGGCGTTTACGAAGGCCAACCGGTGATCAGCGACAAAGGCGTCGTCGGTCAGGTCGTTGCAGTGGCGAAACTGACCAGCCGCGTGCTGCTGATTTGCGATGCGACGCACGCATTGCCGATTCAGGTTCTGCGTAACGACATCCGCGTGATTGCCGCCGGTAACGGCTGTACCGATGATCTGCAACTGGAACACCTTCCCGCGAACACCGATATTCGCGTGGGCGATGTGCTGGTTACCTCCGGTCTTGGCGGTCGTTTTCCTGAGGGATATCCGGTTGCCGTTGTTTCATCGGTGAAACTGGATACGCAGCGTGCGTATACGGTGATTCAGGCGCGTCCGACGGCGGGTCTGCAACGTTTACGTTATCTGTTGTTGCTGTGGGGCGCGGATCGTAACGGTACCAATCCACGGACGCCGGAAGATGTACACCGCGTGGCGAATGAACGTCTACTGCAAATGATGCCGCAGGTTCTGCCTTCGCCTGATGTGATGGGGCCGCCTGCGCCGATGCCTGCTCCGGCAACCGGTATTACACAGCCGCCGCCGCAACTCTCTCCGGGAGGGCAATAGTGGCAAGTTACCGTAGCCAGGGGCGCTGGGTTATCTGGCTCTCGTTTTTCATTGCTCTGTTGCTTCAAATCATGCCCTGGCCGGACGACATTCTTGTTTACCGGCCAAACTGGGTGCTGCTTATTCTGCTTTACTGGATCCTGGCGCTCCCGCACCGCGTAAATGTCGGTACGGGGTTCGCTATGGGTGCCATACTGGATCTGATTAGCGGATCCACCCTTGGCGTTCGTGCGTTGTCATTAAGCATTGTCGCCTATCTGGTTGCACTGAAATTTCAGTTATTCCGTAATCTGGCGCTCTGGCAACAGGCGCTGGTGGTAATGTTGTTGTCGCTGGCGACCGAAGTGATTGTTTTCTGGGCTGAGTTCCTGGTCATTAACGTTTCGTTCAAGCCCGACATTTTCTGGAGCAGCCTCGTAAATGGCGTGCTCTGGCCGTGGCTCTTCCTGTTAATGCGTAAGATCCGCCAGCAGTTTGCGGTGCAATAAAGGTTGTTATGACAGATATCTGGCTCGCTTCCGGCTCCCCCCGTCGTCAGGAACTGCTCACCCAATTGGGTGTGGCTTTCGAACGTATCGTTCCGGGAATTGAAGAACAACGCCAGCCGCAAGAAAGCGCGCGGCAGTACGTTCTGCGCCTTGCGCGTGAGAAGGCGCTGGCGGGCGTAGCGATGGTGCCGCGCGATCTGCCGGTGTTAGGCGCGGACACGATTGTGATATTTAATGGTGAAGTGCTTGAAAAACCGAAAGACTCCTCGCATGCTGCCAGTATGTTACGTCTGCTTTCCGGGCAAACACACCAGGTCATGACTGCTGTGGCGCTGGCCGATCGCCAGCACCTGCTCGATTGTCTGGTGGAAACAGAAGTGACCTTCAGAGTGTTATCAGAAAAGGATATTGCCGCCTACGTCGAAAGCAAAGAACCGCTGGATAAAGCCGGCGCGTACGGCATTCAGGGGCTGGGTGGGTGTTTCGTCAGGAAAATTAACGGTAGTTATCATGCCGTTGTGGGTTTACCGCTGGTGGAAACCTGGGAATTGCTGAGCAATTTTAACGCACTGCGTGAAGGAAGAGATAATCATGACGGCTGAATTGTTGGTCAACGTTACACCATCGGAAACACGCGTCGCCTATATTGACGGCGGTATTCTTCAGGAAATTCACATCGAGCGCGAAGCACGGCGCGGGATAGTAGGCAATATCTACAAAGGTCGGGTCAGCAGGGTACTTCCGGGTATGCAGGCGGCTTTTGTAGATATTGGTCTGGAAAAGGCGGCGTTTCTACACGCCTCCGACATTATGCCGCACACCGAATGCGTCGCCGGGGAAGAGCAGAAAAACTTCACCGTTCGCGATATCTCCGAACTGGTTCGCCAGGGGCAGGATCTGATGGTGCAGGTGGTCAAAGATCCGCTCGGCACCAAAGGTGCGCGCCTCACCACAGATATTACGCTACCGTCCCGCTATCTGGTGTTTATGCCGGGTGCGGCGCACGTTGGCGTTTCCCAGCGTATTGAAAGTGAAGCCGAGCGCGACCGCCTGAAGCAGGTCGTCGCCAGCTACTGCGATGAGCAGGGCGGCTTTATTATTCGTACCGCCGCCGAAGGCGTATGCGAAGAGGATCTCGCGTCTGATGCCGCTTATCTTAAGCGTGTCTGGACGAAAGTGATGGAGCGCAAGAAGCGCCAGCAGACGCGCTGCAAACTCTACGGCGAACTGGCGCTGGCGCAGCGCGTACTGCGCGACTTTGCCGATGCGCATCTGGATCGTATTCGCGTTGATTCACGGCTGACCTTTGAGGCGCTGCTTGAGTTTACGGCTGAATACATTCCGGAAATGACCAGCAAACTGGAACATTACAGCGGCCGCCAGCCGATCTTCGATCTCTACGATGTGGAAAACGAAATTCAGCGCGCGCTGGAGCGTAAGGTCGAACTGAAATCGGGCGGCTATCTGATTATCGATCAAACCGAAGCGATGACCACTGTCGATATTAATACCGGCGCATTTGTCGGCCATCGCAATCTCGATGACACTATCTTCAACACCAATATCGAAGCCACTCAGGCGATCGCCCGCCAGCTACGGTTACGTAACCTTGGCGGCATTATCATTATTGATTTTATTGATATGAATAATGAGGATCACCGCCGCCGCGTGCTGCATTCGCTGGAGCAGGCGCTGAGCAAAGATCGGGTAAAAACAAGTATCAACGGTTTTTCCCAGCTTGGGCTGGTAGAGATGACCCGCAAACGCACGCGCGAGAGCGTGGAGCACGTCCTGTGCAACGAATGTCCCACCTGTCATGGCCGGGGAACGGTGAAAACCGTGGAAACCGTGTGCTATGAGATCATGCGCGAGATCGTTCGCGTCCACCATGCCTACGATTCCGATCGCTTCCTGGTCTATGCTTCACCTGCGGTAGCGGAAACCCTGAAAGGCGAAGAGTCGCACGCGCTGGCCGAGGTGGAAATCTTCGTCGGCAAGCAGGTAAAAGTGCAAATCGAGCCGCTCTATAATCAGGAGCAGTTTGACGTAGTCATGATGTAATGCGCAGCGTGCTGCGGCACGAGCGGGGCTGATTGGGTTGACAAGGAGAGAGGCGTGAGGCGACTGCCGGGGATATTGCTGCTTACAGGGGCGACGCTGATTGTTATCGCGGCGCTGCTGGTGAGCGGTTTGCGCCTGGTGTTGCCGCACCTGGATAACTGGCGCGAGGAGATCCTGACGCGCATCACGGCGCAAACCGGCATTCCGGTTTCGGCCAGCCAGTTGCAGGCGCGCTGGGAGAATTTCGGCCCTGAGCTGGAAGTGCGCGATATCAAAGCCCGCCTGAATGATGGCGGCGATCTTTCCGTTAAGCGCGTGACGCTGGCGCTGGATGTCTGGCAGAGCCTGCTGCACCTGCGCTGGCAGTTCCGCAATCTCACCTTTTATCAACTGGTCGCGCGCACCAATACGCCGTTGCAACGGAATGACAACGGTGAGCCGATTGCCAGCGATCGCATCAGCGATCTCTTCTTACGCCAGTTCGATCATTTCGATCTTCGCGACAGCCGCGTCAGTTTTCTGACGCTTTCCGGCCAACGCGCCGAACTGGCGATCCCGCAGCTTACCTGGCTTAACGGCAACGATCGTCACCGCGCTGAGGGGCAAGTCAGTCTCTCGAGCCTGACCGGGCAGCACGGTGTGATGCAGGTTCGGATGGATCTCCGCGACGACAACGGGCTGCTGAATAATGGCCGTGTCTGGCTGCAAGCCGATGATATTGATGTTAAACCGTGGCTCGGCACATGGATGCAGGACAACGTGGCGCTCGACTCTGCCCGTTTTAGCCTTGAGGGCTGGATGACGCTGAATAAAGGCGTGGTGGAAAGCGGCGATGCGTGGCTGAAAAAAGGCGGCGCAAGCTGGCAGGGAGAGCAGGCAACCACCCATCGTTTGACGGTCGATAACCTGACTGTTCATGTTTCCCGTCAACAGCAAGGCTGGCAGTTTGATGTGCCGGTAACACGTATCGCTATTGATGACCGCGCATGGCCGCAGGGCGCGCTGAGTTTCGCCTGGGTTCCGGCGCAGGAAGCGGGCGGAGTGAACGGCGTTCGCAGCGATGAATTACGCGTTCGCGCCAACAACCTTGAGCTGAGCGGGCTGGAAGGGCTGCTGCCTATTGCGCAGAAGATCTCGCCGTCCCTGTACGACATCTGGCGCACCATGCAGCCGGAAGGTTCGCTGGAGCAACTGGCGCTGGATATCCCGCTGCAGGCAGCCGACAAAACGCGTTTTCAGGCACAGTGGAAAGATATCCGCTGGAAACAGTGGCAGTTGTTGCCGGGCGTTGAACATTTCAGCGGCAAGCTGGAAGGCAGCCTCGCTGATGGGCGCTTAACGGGCGCAGTGACACAGGCGAAAATGCCATACGTCGGCGTGTTCCCGGCTCCGCTGGAGATTGAGCAAGCGGACGCTACGCTGAACTGGCAGAAGAACGAACATGGCTTCCAGCTTGATGGGCATAACATTGATGTGCAGGCGAACGCGCTGCATGCGCACGGCGGTTTCCGTTATCTCCAGCCCCAAGGTGATGAACCCTGGCTTGGCATTCTGGCGGGGATTGATGTTTCCGACGCCGGGCAGTCCTGGCGCTACTTCCCACAAAACCTGATGGGCAAAGCGCTGGTGTCGTATCTCAGCGCCGCCATTAAAGGCGGACAGGCGCAGGATGCCACGCTGGTGTACGGCGGTAACCCGCACTTATTCCCCTATAAGCACAATGAAGGTCAGTTTGAAGTGCTGGTGCCGCTGCGCAATGCGACCTTTGCTTTTCAGCCTGACTGGCCGGCGCTGCAAAATCTGGATATCGAGCTGGATTTCCTCAATGACGGTCTGTGGATGAAAAGCGATAAGGTGGCCCTCGGCGGCGTGACCGCCAGCAATCTGACCGCGATTATTCCGGATTACGAAAAAGAGAAGCTGCTGATCGATGCCGATATTAACGGCCCTGGCAAAGCAGTTGGCCCCTATTTCAAAGAGACGCCGCTGCACGATACGCTGGCCAGCGCGCTGGATGAGCTGCAACTTGATGGCGACGTAAGCGCTCGCTTACATCTTGATATTCCGCTGGATGGCGAGATGACCGTCGCCAAAGGCGATGTGGCACTGCGTAACAACAGCTTGTTTATCAAGCCGCTCAACAGCACGCTGAAAAACCTCAGCGGCAAATTCAGTTTCGATAATGGCACCCTGAAGAGCGAGCCGTTACAGGCGACCTGGTTTAATCAGCCGCTGAACCTCGATTTTTCCACCACCGAAGGCGATAAAGCGTACCAGGTTGCGGTCAATCTCAACGGCAACTGGCAGCCAGCGCGCACGGGCGTATTACCCGCACAACTTGAGTCTGCGCTCGGTGGCAGCGTGGCGTGGAAAGGGGATGTTGGTGTCGAACTGCCGCATCGCGGCGGTGCGACCTACAAGGTCAATATTGATGGCGATCTGAGTAACATCGCCAGCACCTTGCCGCCGCCGCTGGATAAAGCCGCAGGTAAGGCGCTGCCGGTAAAACTAAAAGTGGATGGCGATCTGCGTAGCTTTGCGCTGACCGGCAACGCCGGTAGCAATAATCACTTCAACAGCCGCTGGCTGCTTAACAATAAACTTACGCTCGATCGTGGGATCTGGGCGTCGGATAGCCGCACCCTTCCGCCATTGCCGGAACAGGCCGGGCTGGAGCTGAATCTCCCCGCGATGAACGGCGCGCAGTGGCTGGCGCTGTTCCGCAAGGGCGTGGCGAATAATGTCAGTAATTCAACGAGTTTCCCCTCCAGCATCACGTTACGCACGCCAGCGCTGACGCTGGGCGGGCAGCAGTGGAATAACCTGAGTATCGTCTCGCAGCCGCAGCTTTCCGGCTCGACCATTGAGGCGCAGGCGCGGGAAATTAGCGGTACGCTGACGCTGCGCGATAATGCGCCGTGGCAGGCGGCCATTCGTTACCTCTATTACAATCCGTCGAATACGCAGCCGAATGATGATGATATTTCGTCGCCGTCGACGTTGCTGCGCGGCAAAACCCGTATTGATTTTACCGGCTGGCCGGATTTGCAGTTGCGCTGTGCTGAATGCTGGCTGTGGGGGCAAAAATATGGCCGCATCGACGGTGATTTCTCGATTAATGGCGATACGATGACGCTGGCGAATGGCCTGGTGGACAGCGGCACCGCGCGGCTGACGGCAGACGGCGAATGGGTGAACCGGGAAGGGGCGGAACGCACCTCGCTGAAAGGTGTGCTGCGCGGTGAGAAACTTGATTCAGCAATGAGTTTCTTTGGCGTGCCGACGCCGGTACGCGACGCCTCTTTCGATATCAACTACGACCTGCACTGGCGCAGCCCGCCGTGGCAGCCGCAGGAAGAGTCGCTGAACGGCATTCTGCGTACGCGGCTGGGGAAAGGGCAGATCACCGATATCAGTACCGGTCATGCGGGTCAGGTGTTGCGCCTGTTCAGCGTCGATGCGCTACTGCGCAAACTGCGCTTCGATTTTAGCGATACCTTCAGCAGTGAAGGGTTCTGGTTTGATTCGATCCGCAGCACTGCATGGATCAAAGATGGCGTGCTGCACAGCGACGATACGCTGGTGGACGGGCTGGAAGCGGATATCGCGATGAAAGGTTCGGTCGATCTGGTGCGCCGCGAGCTGGATGTTGAAGCGGTAGTGGCCCCGGAAATTTCGGCAACCGTAGGCGTGGCGGCCGCTTTCGCCGTCAACCCGATCGTAGGCGCGGCAGTGTTTGCCGCCAGTAAAGTGCTGGGGCCGCTATGGAATAAAGTCTCTATTCTGCGCTACCGCATTACTGGCCCGGTCGATCAGCCGCAGATTAACGAAGTCCTGCGCCAGCCGCGCACGGACAAAACGCAATGATTTGACGGCATCGGCGAATTGCCTCAAGCTCCTTGTATCGCTTTTTTTATTGCCCGATGTGGCGGCAACGATGAGTAAAAAATGATGAGTCTTAATCTGGTGAGTGAACAACTGCTGGCAGCGAATGGCCTGAGTCATCAGGATCTGTTTGCCATTCTCGGTCAATTGACCGCGCGTCGTCTTGATTATGGCGATCTCTATTTCCAGTCGAGCTATCACGAATCCTGGGTTTTAGAAGACAGCATCATTAAAGATGGCTCTTACAATATCGATCAGGGCGTGGGCGTTCGCGCTGTGAGCGGTGAGAAAACCGGTTTTGCCTATGCCGACCAGATAAGCCTGCTGGCGCTGGAGCAGAGCGCGCAGGCCGCGCGTACCATTGTGCGTGAAGACGGCGACGGCAAAGTGAAGACGCTGGGTGCGGTGGAACATACGGCGCTTTATACCAGCCTTGATCCGCTGCAAAGCATGAGCCGCGAAGAGAAGCTGGATATTCTGCGCCGCGTGGATAAAGTGGCGCGCGCGGCCGACAAGCGCGTGCAGGAAGTGACCGCCAGCCTGACCGGCGTTTATGAATTGATTCTTGTTGCGGCGACCGACGGTACGCTGGCCGCCGATGTGCGTCCACTGGTGCGTCTCTCGGTGAGCGTGCAGGTGGAAGATGACGGTAAACGCGAGCGTGGTTCCAGCGGCGGTGGCGGTCGTTTCGGTTATGACTGGTTCCTGCAAGATGTTGATGGCGATGTGCGTGCAGATGCGTGGGCGAAAGAGGCCGTGCGCATGGCGCTGGTGAACTTGTCTGCTGTTGCGGCGCCTGCGGGCACGCTGCCTGTGGTGCTGGGCGCGGGCTGGCCGGGCGTGCTGTTGCACGAAGCGGTTGGTCACGGTCTGGAAGGCGACTTCAACCGTCGCGGCACATCGGTATTCAGCGGGCAGATGGGCCAACTGGTGGCTTCAGAGCTTTGTACGGTGGTTGATGACGGCACGATTGCCGATCGTCGCGGGTCGGTAGCGATTGACGATGAAGGCACGCCGGGGCAGTACAATGTGCTGATCGAAAATGGCGTGCTGAAAGGCTACATGCAGGACAAGATGAACGCGCGTTTGATGGGCATGAAACCGACCGGCAACGGCCGCCGTGAATCTTATGCTCATCTGCCGATGCCGCGCATGACCAACACCTATATGCTGGCCGGTAAATCGACGCCGCAGGAAATTATCGAGTCCGTTGATTACGGGATCTACGCGCCAAACTTCGGCGGCGGCCAGGTGGATATCACCTCCGGCAAGTTCGTCTTCTCCACCTCGGAAGCGTACCTGATTGAGAAAGGTAAAGTGACCAAAGCGGTGAAAGGCGCAACGCTGATTGGCTCCGGGATCGAAGCCATGCAGCAGATCTCGATGGTCGGTAACGATCTGAAGCTGGATAACGGCGTTGGCGTATGCGGCAAAGAGGGACAAAGCCTGCCGGTTGGCGTGGGTCAACCGACGCTGAAAGTAGATAACCTGACGGTGGGCGGTACGGCTTAATCGTTAAAATCCTCTCCCTGTGGGGAGAGGATTACCCGCTCAGGCACTGCGCCCCTGCATTCCCTGATACACCTTCGCCACTTCAATAAAATATTCCGTCATGTAGTTAATACAGACCTGCACTTTCAGCGGGAGCTTATCTTTTTCCGTATACAGCGCATAAACCGGGCGCGGATCGGACTGGTAGCGCGGCAGCAGGATCTCCAGTTGGCCGCTGTTGATCTCATCGATCACCCACATCAGCGGGACATAAGCCAGCCCGGCACCGGCGGTCAGCCAGCGCGTCAGCGTCATCGGATCGTTGGTGACAAAACGTCCCTGCGGGATCAGCCGCGTTGAGATCCCTTCTGGCGCGATCAGTTCAAATTCATTATCCGGACGGACGCTATATTCCAGCCACGAATGATTTGCCAGGTCGGTGGGTTTTTCCGGCACGCCATATTGGGCAAGATAGTTTTTCGCCGCGCACAGCACCATCGGCATCGCGCCAAGGCGGCGGGAGAAGAGGCTGGAATCCTGCAATGCGCCGACGCGGATCACCACGTCCAGCCCGTCGGCGATCAGATCCGGCGCCGGGATGCCGGTTACCAGGTTAACGGTCAACCCCGGATGCTCTTTCAGCATCTCTGCCGTCATTTTTGCCAGCACATTTTGCGCCATGGTTGAAGAACTACCAATGCGCAGCGTGCCAATCGGCGTGTTGTTGAAAGCGTAAAGTTGTTCATGGACATCCTGCACTTCATGCAGCATGCGACGGCATCCCTGATAGTAAATTTTTCCGGCTTCGGTCAGCCCCAGGCTACGTGTGCTGCGGTTTAGCAGCTTGACCTGTAATTCATCTTCCAGTTTCGCCACCGTCTGGCTGATGGACGAAACGCTCATTTCCAGCTGTCGGGCGGTGGCGGTAAATGAACCCAATTCCACCACTTTGGCAAACACCGACATGCGTTTTAGTCGTTCCATTATTCATTCTTACTTAAAAGTGATTTAGATCACACAATATAGATAACAGCATAACAGTTACGTTAATATACTATCTCTGAAGAATATTCACGTCACTCTCGCCCTGGCACTCCTTGTCCTATTCCTGCGGTGACGTAAAAACAATTTCACCTGCTTGTTCTCGAATCAAGGTCAACATGAGTCTGTTTCCCGTAATCGTGGTGTTCGGTTTGTCGTTCCCACCGATTTTTTTCGAATTGATTTTGTCACTGGCGATTTTCTGGCTGGTGCGACGGGTGCTGATCCCCACCGGAATCTATGATTTCGTCTGGCATCCCGCGTTATTTAATACTGCGCTGTACTGCTGCTTGTTTTATCTGCTGTCGCGTCTGTTTGTTTGAGGTCGAAGTGAAAACACTAACAAGAAATATCTCCCGTACCGCCATTACGGTCGTTCTGGTTATCCTGGCGTTCATCGCAATTTTCCGCGCCTGGGTCTATTACACCGAATCTCCCTGGACGCGCGATGCGCGCTTCAGCGCAGATGTCGTTGCCATTGCGCCGGATGTCACCGGGCTGGTGACTTCGGTCAACGTGCATGACAACCAACTGGTAAAAGAGGGGCAAGTGCTGTTCACCATCGATCAGCCCCGCTACCAGAAAGCGCTGGCAGAAGATGAGGCGGATGTTGCTTATTACGATGCACTGGTCAACGAGAAGCGCCGCGAGGCCGGACGTCGTAATCAGTTAGGCGTACAGGCGATGTCGCGCGAAGAGATCGACCAGGCGAACAACATACTGCAAACGGCGATGCACCAGCTGGCGAAAGCGCAAGCGGCTCGCGACTTGGCGAAACTCGATCTGGAGCGCACCATCATCCGCGCACCGGCTGACGGCTGGGTTACCAACCTGAATGTTTACGCCGGTGAGTTTATTACCCGCGGTTCCACCGCTGTGGCGCTGGTGAAACAGAACTCTTTCTATATTCTGGCTTATATGGAAGAGACCAAACTCGAAGGCGTTCGTCCTGGCTACCGGGCGGAGATCACGCCGCTCGGCAGTAACCGGGTGCTGAAAGGCACGGTGGACAGTATTGCCGCCGGTGTGACCAACTCCAGCAGCAGCAACGACAGCAAAGGGATGGCAACCATCGATTCCAACCTGGAATGGGTGCGTCTGGCCCAGCGCGTGCCGGTACGTATTCGCCTCGACAAACAGCTGGGAAATCTCTGGCCTGCGGGCACGACCGCGACCGTTGTCGTGACCGGGAAAACCGATCGTGACGAAAGCCAGGACTCCTTCTTCCGTAAAATGGCCCACCGCCTGCGTGAGCTGGGGTAATCGCTATGGGGCTGTTGTCGATAGCCAGCCAGCATTTGCGCTTTGCCGTCAAGCTGGCCTTTGCCGTGGTGCTGGCGCTGTTTGTCGGTTTTCACTTTCAGCTTGAAACGCCGCGCTGGGCGGTGCTGACCGCCGCGATCGTTGCGGCTGGCCCGGCGTTTGCCGCCGGTGGCGAGCCCTATTCTGGCGCTATCCGTTACCGCGGGATGCTGCGTATTGTCGGGACGTTTATCGGCTGTATTGCCGGTCTGGCGATCATCATTGTCTTGATCCGCACGCCGCTACTGATGCTGATGGTGTGTTGTATCTGGGCTGGTTTTTGTACCTGGCTCTCCTCGCTGGTACGGGTTGAAAACTCTTATGCCTGGGGGCTGGCAGGATATACCGCGTTAATCATCGTCGTGACCATTCAGACCGAGCCGCTGCTGGCGCCGCAATATGCCGTGGAGCGTTGTAGCGAAATCGTCGTCGGCATCCTCTGCGCTATTGTTGCCGATCTGCTGTTTTCCCCACGCTCGATCAAACGTGAGATTGACCGTGAGCTGGACGCTCTGCTGGTGGCGCACTATCAACTGATGCAATTGTGTATCAAGCACGGCGATAGAGAAGAGGTGGATCAAGCGTGGGCTGCGCTGGTGCGCCGTACCACCGCGCTGGAAGGCATGCGCAGCAATCTGAAGATTGAATCCTCCCGCTGGGGGCGTGCTAACCGGCGGTTAAAAGTCATCAACACGCTGTCGTTGACGCTGATTACTCAGGCTTGCGAAACCTACCTTATTCAGAATACGCGCCCGGAACTGGTCACTGATACCTTCCGGGAACTGTTCGCGGATCCTGTCGACAATGTGCAGGATGTGCATAAACAGTTGAAACGCATGCGCCGGGTGGTGGCCTGGACCGGTGAGCGTGATACGCCAGTAACCATCTACAGTTGGGTGGGCGCGGCGACGCGCTATCTGCTGCTGAAACGCGGTGTCATCGGTAATGCCAAAATCAGTGCAGTTGAAGAAGAGGTTCTCCAGGGCGAAGTGGTGGTAAAAGCGGAATCCGCCGAACGTCACCACGCAATGGTTAACTTCTGGCGCACCACCTTATCATGCATGCTGGGTACGCTTTTCTGGCTATGGACTGGCTGGACATCCGGCAGTGGATCAATGGTCATGATTGCCGTTGTTACCTCGCTGGCGATGCGTCTGCCGAACCCGAAAATGGTGGCAAAAGACTTTATCTACGGCATGCTGTGGGCGCTACCGATCGGAGCATTGTTCTTTCTGGTGATTATTCCCTCGACACAACAAAGCATGCTACTGCTCTGTATCAGTCTGGCGGTGCTGGCCTTTTTCATCGGCATTGAGGTACAGAAGCGCCGTCTGGGATCGATGGCGACGCTGGCGGGCACCATCAACATTCTGGTGCTTGATAACCCAATGACCTTTAAATTCAGCCAGTTTCTCGATAATGCGCTCGGCCAGTTAGTGGGCGTGGTGCTGGCGATGGTGGTTCTGCTGCTGGTGCGGGATAACTCGCAGGCGCGCACCGGGCGTACGTTGTTGAATCAGTTTGTTTCGGCGGCGGTATCGGCAATGACCACCAATACGGCGCGACGTAAAGAGAACCATCTGCCGGCGCTGTATCAGCAACTGTTTTTACTGCTGAACAAATTCCCCGGCGACGTGGCGAAGTTTCGTCTGGCATTAACGTTGATTATTGCCCACCAGCGTCTGCGCGATGCGCCGGTGCCGATCAACGATGATCTTTCCGCTTTTCATCGCCAGTTACGCCGTACCGCGTCGCAAGTGATTTCGGCCGGATCGGATAACAGACGACGGCGTTACTTTACGCAACTGCTGGAAGAGCTGGATATCTACCAGGAGAAACTGCGCATCTGGGATGCGCCGCCGCAGGTGACCGAGCCGGTGCAGCGATTAACCGGGATGCTCCACAAATATCAGCATGCGCTGACCAGCAACTAAACAGAGAACCGACGCCAAAAAGCGTCGGTTTTTTTATGGCTATACTTGGTGGGAACTGATAACACACCGATCGGGAGAGCAAATGACAACTCAGGTATTGCAGGACAACCCACTGTTTCAGACCGGCTATCTGGTGGATGGCGTCTGGAAATCCCTGGACACCACATTTGACGTTCTGAATCCGGCCACCGATGAAATCATCGCCAGCGTCGCTAAAGCAGGAAAAAAAGAGACCGAAGATGCCATTGCTGCGGCGAGTCGGGCTTTTCCTGGCTGGCGGGCGAAAACCGCGAAAGAGCGTTCCGCCATCCTCTATCGCTGGTATGAATTGATCATTGAAAATAAAAGCTGGTTAGGGCGCTTAATGACCACCGAGCAGGGGAAACCATTGAAAGAAGCTGAGGGGGAAGTCGAGTATGCCGCCAGCTTCATTCAGTGGTTTGCCGAGCAGGCAAAACGCGCCAACGGTGAGATTATCCCACCGATCAAGCCGGGTTCGCGCATTCTGGCAACCCGGGAACCGGTTGGTGTGGTGGCTGCCATCACGCCGTGGAACTTCCCGATGGCGATGCTGACCCGCAAGCTGGGGCCAGCGCTGGCGGCAGGGTGTACCGGCGTTATCAAACCGGCGAACAATACTCCGCTCAGCGCGTTTGCCTTGTTGGCGCTGGCGAAGAAAGCGGGCGTACCGGATGGTGTGCTCAATGCGGTTGCCGGTAACACGGCAGAAATCAGCGATGCGATTATGGCCAGCCACGAGGTGCGGAAGATCTCCTTCACTGGCTCAACTGCGGTAGGGAAAACGCTGGTTCGCAACGCCGCCGAAACCATGAAAAAAGTGTCGATGGAACTGGGGGGCAACGCACCGTATATCG
This sequence comes from Kosakonia sp. MUSA4, assembly GCF_013085925.1. Classification (NCBI taxonomy): domain Bacteria; kingdom Pseudomonadati; phylum Pseudomonadota; class Gammaproteobacteria; order Enterobacterales; family Enterobacteriaceae; genus Kosakonia; species Kosakonia sp. MUSA4. The sequence continues at coordinate 4,911,732 of NZ_CP025697.1, read as the reverse complement.
CCTTTGAAGATGCCGACATCGATGCGGCCGTTCAGGGGGCGATTGCGAACAAATTCCGCAATGCCGGTCAGGTCTGCGTCAGCGTAAACCGCTTCTACATTCATGAGTCTGTCTACGACATTTTCACACAAAAGCTGAGTACGGCGGTAAGCGCATTAAAAGTGGGAAATGGTCTGGACGAGGGCGTGGTGGTGGGGCCGTTGATCGAGCCTGCCGCCGTCGAGAAAGTGCGTGAGCATGTGGAAGATGCGGTGGCTAAAGGCGCTAAAGTGCTGGCTGGCGGTAAAGCGCACAGTCTTGGCGGTAACTTCTGGCAACCAACCGTGCTGGGCGATTGTAGCGATGGCATGAAGCTGGCGCAGGAAGAGACATTTGGCCCGGTGGCAGCCTGTTTCCGCTTTACCAGCGAAGAAGAAGTCGTCCAGCGCGCGAATGCGACGCCGTTTGGCCTGGCGGCTTACTTCTATACGCAAAACTTGCAGCGGGTATTCCGCGTTTCGCAGGCCATTGAGAGCGGAATGATCGGTATTAACGAGTGTGCGGTATCCACCGAACTGGGGCCGTTCGGTGGAGTGAAAGAGTCGGGTCTGGGTCGCGAAGGGTCGGTGCTGGGGCTGGAGGAGTTCCTTGAGGTGAAAACCCTGCATCTCGGCGGATTATAACGCGTCGGGCGGCGGATGCCGCCCTGTTGGGCTGGTGGCGGAAATAATGAATACCTACACTTTCGATTTTAAAAACATCGACGATCAGGGCGCGTTCTACCGCGAGTTCTCGCGCCGGTTCGAGCTGGGAAGCGACAAAATTCACGATCTTGATTCACTGTGGGATGCAGTGATGGCGGGGGCATTACCTTTACCGCTGGAGATTGAGTTTGTTCATCTGCCGGAGCGACAGCGCCGCCGTTTTGGCGCATTGATCCTGTTGTTTGATGAAGCGGAAGAGGAGCTGGAAGGCGAGCTGCGTTTTAACGTGCGCTGAAGGCAAAAAAAAGCCCCTGACAGGCAGGGGCAAGTCGTCGGACTAGACGACGAGGGTTTATTTATACAGTTCTGCCGTGACGTGGGTGTGGTCACCCGTACGTGCTTCAACGATGCGATAGCTGCTGGCGCCCGCCTGGTCAGCTTTTGCGGAGAGTTCCTGGCGAATATCCATCGGTACACCAGCAACCTGTGAAACAGAAACACTGCCCATAGGTTGCAGGTTGCTTGCCTGTTCGCTGTTAACCAGCGTTGCAGCGCTTGCGCCGAAAGAGATCAGGGATGCAAGGCCAAGGGATGCGATGATGAGATTGCGTTTCATAGTTTGTCTCCTTAAGAGAGTCTCAACGGCAGGGAGGATTAAACAGCTATTTTTGTGCCTGGCGCCGTTGAGTGATGACATAGGGTTATCGGTAAAACTTATTTGTACAGTTCGGCTGTTGCGTGCCAGTTGTCACCGGTACGTGCTTCGATAATGCGGTAAGAAGAAGCACCTTGTTCTTCTGCTTTTTTGTTCAGTTCAGCACGCATATCCATCGGAGAGGAGGCGACAGCACCTACGGATACGGTACCGATAGGCTGGCGTGATTGTGCCTGGTCTGCGCTGATGGAATCGGCAGCAAAAGCGCCAAATGACAGTGCTGAGAGAATGCCGAGTGTTGCAACAGTTGATTTGATATTCATGATTCTTTACCTCGTCGTATTCTTTTACTTCAATTCATTGGGGTCTTGTTTCGTGACCCTCATCACAAAATCAAGTATACACTAGTCACTGAAAAAATTAATACCACGCTAATTATTTCTATGGTAATTAAGCCTTATTGAAATCATTTTTTATAACGATAAGGAATAAAAGACCTGGATATGATTAAAAAATGATTGGTGATAGCTAAGAAAATCATATAGATATTTGAATTTGATTTTTTGTGCGATGGCATTCACTGCACCGGGGAGTTGAAACAGAAAATCGCACTAACTGTTAAATTAATGTGAGTGAAAAGTCGCGAGCAGAGGGGGAGAGGCAGAACATTCCCCCGCAATCAAAGCGGGGGAAAAGTGATATCAGAGTTCCTGTTCGAACAAAACGAGGATCGCTTCGTAGAGATCTTTAACGGTGAAGCCTCTGGCCGGGGTAGTAAAAATCGTATCGTCGCCAGCAATGGTGCCGAGGATACCTTCCGCTTTACCCAGGGAATCCAGCAGGCGCGCGATAAGCTGCGCAGCGCCCGGGCTGGTGTGAATCACCACCACGGCATCGTTGTGGTCGATATCCAGCACCAGGTTCTTCAGCGGGCTGGAGGTTGTCGGGACGCCCAGTTCAATCGGCAAGCAGTAGACCATCTCCATTTTTGCGTTGCGCGTACGCACCGCACCGAATTTGGTCAGCATGCGGGAGACTTTAGACTGATTGATATTGTCGAAGCCTTCCTCTTGTAAAGCCTGGACAATTTCTCCCTGAGAACTGAATTTCTCTTCTTTAAGAAGCGCCTTAAACGCTTTAACTAATTCTTCTTGTTTTGCCGAGCTTCGCATAAGTCACCCGTAATATGGCCGTGAAAACAACATTATTATGCATATTAATGAATTTTTATGCAAACAATCTCATGTGGGAAATTCTGAAATGTATGCTGAAAGGCGCGGAGTTTACCAAATCTTGCGCTGAAGGACAGGCACATGTGCCTTACGTCGCAAATAACATTAAAAAGTAAATTAAATGTTATAAAGTTGATGTTATTTTGGTGGATATCGCAGCTATATTATAAACTCTCAGTGTTAGTTGCTTAGTTTGCCGATCTGACGACGTATTTACCTTCTTATAAGATCTTAAAGTGGAGTATGCCGCAGAATTTTTGCGCATGCATTGCCATAATTATCAGGGTGAATTAAGGTCGCCGCAACGGAGTAACAAGATATTTAGCTAACCATAATAAGGAGTTTAGGATGAAAGTCGCAGTCCTCGGCGCGGCCGGCGGTATCGGTCAGGCGCTAGCCCTACTACTGAAAACACAACTGCCTTCTGGTTCAGAACTCTCTCTCTATGATATTGCTCCTGTAACCCCCGGGGTTGCTGTTGATCTCAGCCATATTCCAACTGATGTGAGCATTAAAGGTTTCTCCGGCGATGATGCGACTCCTGCGCTGGAAGGGGCCGATGTCGTACTGATTTCCGCTGGCGTGGCGCGTAAACCGGGTATGGATCGTTCCGACCTGTTTAACGTCAACGCGGGCATTGTGAAAAACCTGGTCACCCAGGTGGCGAAAACCGCGCCGAAAGCCTGTATTGGTGTCATTACTAACCCGGTTAATACCACCGTCGCCATTGCGGCGGAAGTGCTGAAAAAAGCGGGCGTCTACGACAAGAACAAACTGTTTGGCGTTACCACGCTGGACATTATTCGTTCCAATACCTTTGTTGCTGAACTGAAACATAAATCACCGGGCGATATCGAAGTGCCGGTGATTGGTGGGCATTCCGGCGTAACCATTCTGCCGCTGCTGTCGCAGGTACCGGGCGTCAGCTTTAGTGAGCAGGAAGTCGCAGACCTGACAAAACGCATTCAGAATGCCGGTACTGAAGTGGTGGAAGCGAAGGCGGGTGGCGGTTCGGCTACGCTCTCGATGGGGCAGGCCGCTGCGCGTTTTGGTTTGTCGCTGGTTCGCGCGCTGCAAGGCGAGAAAGGCGTGGTTGAATGCGCCTATGTTGAAGGCGATGGCGAGTATGCGCGTTTCTTCTCACAGCCGCTGTTACTGGGGAAAAACGGCATTGAAGAGCGTCATGCCATCGGCAAGCTTAGCGCTTATGAACAACAGTCGCTGGAAGGTATGCTGGACACGCTGAAAAAAGATATTCAACTGGGTGTGGATTTCGTTAACCGCTAACGCAATCGCTGCCCCAAAAAAACCGGAGCCTGTGCTCCGGTTTTTTTATGGCAATCAGTTAGTTGCCGGATACTCTTCGATGGTAACTTGCAGCGTCAGTTTCTTATCGTCGCGCATCACTTCAACCGGAATGACGGAACCAGGGCGGATCTCGGCGACCTGATCCATCGTTTCAAGCGCGGAAACGGCCGCTTTACCATTGACGGAGGTGATGACGTCATTCACCTGAATCCCGGCGCGTGCGGCAGGACCGCCAGGCGACACTTCGTTAACGACAATCCCCTGAATTGGGTCGATACCGCCGCCTTGTGAATGCAGCGGCGCAATTTCTCGCCCGCCGATACCAATGTAACCCCGGATCACCCGACCATCGCGGATCAGCTTATCCATAATCTTGGTGGCCAACTGGAAAGGGATGGCAAAACCGATGCCTTCCGGTGTTTCGCCGTCGTTGCTCTTATCAAACGACAACGTGTTGATGCCCATCAGCTCGCCCAGCGAGTTGACCAGCGCGCCGCCGGAGTTCCCATGGTTGATGGACGCATCGGTCTGTAAAAAGTTCTGCCGCCCGCTCGGGTTCAGGCCGATACGCCCGGTAGCGCTGATAATCCCCTGCGTTGTTGTTTGACCAAGGTTGTATGGGTTACCGATTGCCAGCACCACATCGCCGATATGCGGCGTGCGTTTTGTATTGATGGGGATCACCGGCAGACCGCCGGTTGCATTGATTTTCAGCACCGCTAAGTCGGTCAGGGAATCCGAGCCAACCAGCAGTGCTTCAAACACCCGCCCATCCTGTAGGGCAACGATAATCTGGTCCGCATCATTGATGACGTGCTTGTTGGTAATGATGTAGCCACGCTGATCCATAATCACGCCGGAACCAAGTGTACGGATCTCCAGGCGATCATGAGTGGAGCTATTCAGGCTGCGGTTATAGACGTTGACCACCGCGGGCGCTGCGCGGCGTACTGCCGGGTTATAGCTGGCCGGCGTTTCGTCAGCGCTTTCAAGCTGGGGAGCGCTAAGTGGGATGTTTTTGCGCAGCGAAGGCATGGCGACGATGATCAGGCCACCCACAACCAAACCGATTGCAACTGAACGTAAAATCTTCACATACATGATGGGATTATCGCTAAAAGGAAGAACGGCAGCAGCATAACATGAGTTCTCCGGACATCACATGATGATGTCCGGAGAGTGAAGGACTTAGCGCAGCAGCAGATAGATGCTGTCGTTGCCACGCACAATGTGCAGCGCCATTACCGAAGGTTTCGTTTCCAGCACTTTACGCATTTCAGCGATCGACTGAACGCGCTCACGGTTAATGCCAATGATCACATCATCTTTATGCAGACCGGCCTGCGCGGCGGCGCTGCCTTTTTCGACATTATTTACCGAGATGCCTTTGGTACCATCTTTGAGCTGGCTGTCGCTCAGTTCTGCACCCTGCAATGACGGTGAAATCAGATCGGCGCTGGCGGATGAAGAGGTACTTTTATCCAGCGTGACTTCCACATCCAGCGGCTTGCCATCGCGCAGCAGGCCGAGCTTCACTTTCGCGCCTGGCTCTGTCGTGGCAATACGTGAACGCAGTTCGGCAAAGCTGTTCAGCGGCTTACCATTCAGACTGACGATAACATCACCGGATTTGATCCCGGCTTTTGCCGAACCGGAGTTAGGCAGCACTTCGCTGACAAAGGCGCCGCGTTGAACGTTAAGATTAAAGGCTTTGGCGATATCCGCACTCATTTCCGTACCTTTAATACCCAACAGACCGCGTTTGATCTCACCAAACTGAATCAATTGTTTGGAGAGGGTTTGCGCCATATTGCTCGGAATGGCGAAGCCAATTCCTACGCTACCGCCGCCCGGTGCGAGGATAGCGGTATTAATGCCGATAAGCTCGCCGTTGAGGTTAAGCAGCGCGCCGCCGGAGTTACCGCGGTTGATGGAGGCATCCGTCTGGATAAAGTTTTCCAGCCCTTCCAGATTCAGGCCGCTGCGGCCCAGCGCGGAAACAATACCGGAAGTGGCCGTCTGCCCAAGGCCGAACGGGTTGCCGACGGCAACGACAAAATCGCCAACGCGCAGTTTATCGGAGTCGGCAATCGCAATTTGCGTCAGGTTGCTGGCGTTCTGTAATTGCAGCAGAGCAATATCGCTTTGATCATCACTGCCGATCAGCTTGGCATCGAACTCGCGACCATCGTTCAACTGCACGCTGATTTTTTGCGCCTGATTGATAACGTGGTTGTTTGTCAGCACGTAGCCTTTTGCGGCGTCAATGATCACGCCGGAACCCAGCCCTTCAAAAGGTTGCGGTTGCTGCGGTTGATCCGGTACATCATCGCCGAAAAACTTCTTAAGCTCTTCCGGAACTTTCTGACCTTGTGTCGTCCCCTCTACCTGCACGCTAACCACTGCAGGCAATACCTTTTCCAGCACGGGCGCAAGGCTTGGCAACGCGCCCTGACCGGGCACTTGTGATGGCATTGCTGCCATCGCCTGAAACGGTGCCGAGAGAGTTAACCCGACACTTAACGCAAATGCACTCAACAGCAGGGTTGGTTTCTTCATTGATGCTGGCTCTCGTAACCTGAAGTGAAAGGAATGACGCCCCAAAACAGTTTGATGTTATTGAAATTTCAACCGGGTAACAATGAGGTGAATGACTAAATAATAGCTGTGATGCGGAAGATGGGGTGGGCGCGGGGAACGCGCCCGAAAAAAACAGTTGGCAGGGCGGGATTATTTACGGCTTGCGCCGCCGCGCAGTAGGCCGGAAGCGCCATCAGAATAATCACGCGGGATCTGCACCGGCGCCTGATCGTTGCTGGCTTCAGATTCGGCCAGACGGTTGCGGAACGGATTCTCTTCTGCGGACATTTCCGGCAGCAGGCTGGTCGAGCTTTTCGCCATGTGCTGATACAGTTGGCGATAATCATGCGCCATGTTATCCAGCAGTTCCGCGCTGCGGGCAAAATGGCTCACCAGCTCTTCGCGATACTCTTCCAGTTCCGCTTTGTTTTTTTCCAGTTCATACTGCAAGGCCTGTTGCTGGCGCAATTTACGGTTTCCGAAACGCATACCCACGGCACCAATGATAATGCCGACAACCAACCCGATTAGCGCGTATTCCCAGGTCATGTACTTCTCCCGTTATTGTGTGATTCCGTAGGGTGTGGGCTGCAAGCTCCTTGCCTGCGCCTGATAGTGCCACTATAACCGCTTCTGGTGTAGAAGTGGAATCCTGACAAATCATCGCGTAGTGTAGAACGGCCTTTTTTTCGTCAACCCTGTGGGGGCGGATCGATTTTCAAGGAACAACAATAACACCATGCAAAGCCTTACCCCGACATCGCGATACAACAGCGCCCTCAACGAGGGAAGCCATCAGCCTGATGATGTGCAAAAAGAAGCCGTTCAGCGGCTGGAACATATCTATCAAGAACTTATTACCCGCAGCGACAACAGTGCACCGACAAACGGTGGTTTGCTGGCGAAGTTTGGCAAACTGCTGGGAAAACGTGAACCGCGTGAAAGCGCGCCGGTGCGCGGCCTCTATATGTGGGGCGGCGTTGGCCGTGGCAAAACCTGGCTGATGGACATCTTCTATCAGAGCCTGCCGGGTGAGCGTAAACAACGTCTGCACTTTCACCGTTTTATGCTGCGCGTTCACGAAGAACTCACCTCGCTTCAGGGGCATAGCGATCCGCTGGAAATTGTTGCCGATCGTTTCAAAGCTGAAACCGATGTGCTGTGCTTCGATGAATTTTTCGTTTCGGATATTACCGACGCCATGCTGCTGGGCGGGTTAATGAAAGCGCTGTTCGCCCGTGGTATTACGCTGGTGGCGACGTCGAATATTCCGCCGGATAAGCTCTACCGCAACGGCTTACAGCGCTCGCGCTTTTTACCTGCTATCGATGCCATCAAGCAGTTTTGCGATGTGATGAATGTCGATGCAGGCGTCGATTATCGTCTGCGCACATTAACCCAGGCGCACTTATGGCTGACTCCGCTGGATAGCGAGACCGCGCGGCAAATGGATGCATTGTGGTTAGCGCTGGCGGGCGCAAAGCGTGAGCATGCGCCGCAGCTGGAGATTAATCACCGTGCGCTGCCAACGCTGGGTGTGGAAAACCAGACGCTGGCGGTGTCGTTTGCCACGCTCTGCGTCGATGCGCGCAGCCAGCACGATTACATCGCGCTCTCACGCTTGTTCCATACCGTAATGTTATTCGATGTGCCGGTAATGACGCCGCTGATGGAGAGTGAAGCACGACGCTTTATTGCGTTAGTGGATGAGTTTTACGAGCGCCACGTGAAGCTGGTGGTGAGTGCTACCGCGCCGCTGCATGAGATTTATCAGGGCGAGCGGCTGAAATTTGAATTTCAGCGCTGTTTGTCCCGCCTGCAAGAGATGCAGAGCGAAGAATATCTCAAGCGTGCGCATATGCCGTAATCGGTAACTCCCTTTCCCGGAGGGAGAGGGATTCGCCTTGCACAAAAGCCGTGCCAAATCACAAAAAGGGGTCGATCTTTGCCCACGACTTCTCTATAATCCTGCGACCCCACGTTACTACAAGGTTTTTTTCCCGAAACTCTTGTGTGCCGGCTAAACATATCCGAAGGGGTAGGTTTACTGGACAATGTCGTGTGAACCTCACTTGTATTTAGGCGTTTGGGTGTTCACCAACGTGTAACTTATTATTTGGGTAAGCTTTATAATGAAAACTTTTACAGCTAAACCAGAAACCGTAAAACGCGACTGGTATGTTGTTGACGCGACCGGTAAAACTCTGGGCCGTCTGGCTACCGAACTGGCTCGTCGCCTGCGCGGTAAGCATAAAGCGGAATACACTCCGCACGTTGATACTGGTGATTACATCATCGTTCTGAACGCAGAAAAAGTTGCTGTAACCGGCAACAAACGTTCTGACAAAGTGTACTACCATCACACCGGCCACATCGGTGGTATCAAAGAAGCGACCTTTGAAGAGATGATTGCCCGCCGTCCTGAGCGTGTGATTGAAATCGCGGTTAAAGGCATGCTGCCAAAAGGCCCGCTGGGTCGTGCTATGTACCGTAAACTGAAAGTTTACGCGGGTAACGAGCACAACCACGCGGCACAGCAACCGCAAGTTCTTGACATCTAATCGGGATTATAGGCAATGGCTGAAAATCAATACTACGGCACTGGTCGCCGCAAAAGCTCCGCCGCTCGCGTGTTTATCAAACCGGGCAACGGTAAAATCGTAATCAACCAGCGTTCTCTGGAACAGTACTTCGGTCGTGAAACTGCCCGCATGGTAGTTCGTCAGCCGCTGGAACTGGTCGACATGGTTGAAAAACTGGATCTGTACATCACCGTTAAAGGTGGTGGTATCTCCGGTCAGGCAGGTGCGATCCGTCACGGTATCACCCGCGCTCTGATGGAGTACGATGAGTCTCTGCGTTCCGAACTGCGTAAAGCTGGCTTCGTCACTCGTGACGCTCGTCAGGTTGAACGTAAAAAAGTCGGTCTGCGCAAAGCACGTCGTCGTCCGCAGTTCTCCAAACGTTAATTGCTTTCTGCTTCGGCAGAACGATTGGCGAAAAAACCCGGTGCAAGCCGGGTTTTTTTATGGATAAAAAACGTGTTATCCACAGTAATCAATCATTTATTGCGTCTTTTTCAGCATTTGCAGAATCCCCTCACCACAAACCCCGCAAAATCTGGTAAGCTATCATCCAATTTTCTGCCCAAATGGCTGGGATTGTTCATTTTTTGTTTGCTTCCTGAACGAAAGTGACAGTACGGGCGGGTAGGTAACTCACATCTGACCGGTCGAGTAAGTCCGGTAGCAGTAAATTCTTGAATATACCTGGAGGTTTTCATGGCTGTCGCTGCCAACAAACGTTCGGTAATGACGCTGTTTTCTGGTCCTGTGGACATCTATAGCCATCAGGTCCGTATCGTGCTGGCCGAAAAAGGTGTCAGCTTCGAAATTGAGCACGTGGAAAAGGATAATCCTCCTCAGGATCTGATTGACCTCAACCCGAATCAAAGCGTACCGACACTTGTAGATCGTGAACTCACCCTGTGGGAATCACGTATCATTATGGAATATCTGGACGAGCGTTTTCCGCATCCGCCGCTAATGCCGGTTTACCCGGTCGCGCGCGGTGAAAGCCGCCTGTACATGCATCGCATTGAAAAGGACTGGTATTCCCTGATGAATATCATCCAGAACAACAGCGGCGCACAGGCCGATGCTGCCCGTAAACAACTGCGTGAAGAGCTGCTGGCAATTGGTCCGCTGTTCACCCAGAAACCTTACTTCCTGAACGACGAGTTCAGCCTCGTTGACTGCTACCTCGCACCGTTGCTGTGGCGCTTACCGGTACTGGGCATCGAGCTGAGCGGCGCAGGAGCCAAAGAGCTGAAAGGATATATGACGCGCGTATTTGAGCGTGATTCCTTCCTGGCTTCTCTGACTGAAGCCGAGCGCGAAATGCGCCTTGGCCGGGGTTAATTGAATGGATTTGTCACAACTGTCTCCACGCCGTCCGTATCTGCTGCGGGCTTTCTATGAATGGCTGCTGGATAACCAGCTAACGCCGCATCTGGTTGTTGATGTGACGTTGCCGGATGTTCGCGTGCCGATGGAGTATGCGCGTGACGGTCAAATCGTGTTGAACATCGCGCCGCGCGCGGTAGGTAACCTGGAACTGGCGAACGACGAGGTGCGTTTCAATGCGCGCTTCGGCGGTGTGCCGCGTCAGGTTGCTGTGCCGATGGCGGCCGTGCTGGCTATTTACGCCCGTGAAAACGGCGCAGGCACTATGTTCGAACCGGAAGCTGCCTACGATGAAGATGTCGCCATGCTGAATGACGACCTCGAGACTTCAGAGCAGGAAGGCGAGACGGTGATGTCGGTTATCGACGGTGATAAACCCGATCATGCTGACGATCAGGACAACGACCCTGATGACGATCCGCCGCCGCGCGGTGGACGCCCGTCGTTGCGGGTAGTTAAGTAATCAAACAGGGCCGAATGGCCCTGTTTTACTATCCGCGATCCGCCAATAAAAAAGAGGCCGAAGCCTCCTTTTGGGTCGCTACATGGGTATTACACTTCGAGGTAGTTCATGATGCCATCAGCCGCTTTACGGCCTTCGGCAATCGCAGTCACCACCAAATCGGATCCACGTACAATGTCGCCACCAGCAAAGATTTTCGGGTTGCTGGTCTGGAACGGATTTTCGCTGCCTTCCGGCGCGATAACACGACCCTGAGCGTCAAGTTCAACGCTGTGCTTCGCCAGCCACTCCATGCTGTGCGGACGGAAACCAAACGCCATTACCACGGCATCGGCCGGAACCACATGTTCAGAACCCGCAACGATTTCCGCACGGCGACGGCCTTTTGCATCCGGCTCGCCCATTTCGGTGCGAGCCATCTTCACGCCGCACACTTTGCCGTTGGCATTGATTTCAATACCCAGCGGCTGCACGTTAAACTGGAATTCCACACCTTCTTCACGCGCGTTTTTCACTTCGCGTCGGGAGCCCGGCATGTTCTCTTCATCACGGCGATAAGCACAAATTACGTGCGTTGCACCCTGGCGAATGGAAGTACGCACGCAGTCCATCGCGGTATCACCACCGCCAAGCACCACGACACGTTTGCCTTCCATGCTGATATACGGCTCATTTGGCGTTTCGCCAAAGCCCATAATCTGACGTGTATTAGCGATGAGGAACGGCAGCGCATCGAATACGCCCGTAGCGTCTTCATTCTCCAGCCCGCCGCGCATTGACTGATAAGTCCCGACGCCGAGGAACACCGCGTCGTAATCTTTCAGCAGTTCGTCGATCTGCACATCGCGACCCACTTCGGTATTGAGTTTGAACTCAATACCCATGCCGGTAAAAATCTCACGGCGGCGAGTCATCACCTCTTTCTCCAGCTTGAAGGCCGGAATACCAAAGGTCAGCAGGCCGCCGATTTCCGGATGACGGTCGAAGACGACGGCTTTTACGCCGTTGCGGGTCAGCACATCGGCACACGCCAGACCTGCCGGACCTGCACCGATAATCGCCACGCGTTTACCGGTTTGCTTCACGCCGGTCAGATCGGGACGCCAGCCCATCTCGAACGCTTTATCGTTGATATAGCGCTCGATGTTGCCGATGGTAACCGCGCCAAACTCATCGTTCAGCGTGCAGGAACCTTCACAAAGACGGTCCTGCGGGCAGACGCGTCCGCATACTTCCGGGAGGGTGTTTGTCTGGTGCGACAGCTCTGCTGCTTCAAAAATACGTCCTTCGTTGGCCAGCTTCAGCCAGTTAGGAATGTAGTTATGAACCGGACATTTCCACTCGCAATACGGGTTACCGCAGGAGAGACAGCGATCGGCCTGCGCTTTCGCTTGCCCTTCAGAGAAGGGCTCGTAGATTTCAACAAACTCAATTTTACGCAGCTTGACCGGTTTCTTGGGCGGATCAACACGCTGTAAGTCGATAAATTGGTAAACGTTCTGACTCATCTCAATTCCTTACTGCGCCTGCACGCGCAACTCTGCCGCGCTACGACTACGGTGACCTAACAGGGCTTTTACATCGCTGGATTTCGGTTTCACCAGGGCGAATTTCGACGAGAATGCCGGCCAGTTCGCCAGGATCTCTTCGCCGCGCTGAGAACCGGTATGGTGCACATGCTCGGTGATCAGACCGCGCAAATGCTCTTCATGGATGGCGAGGTCATCGACGCTCAGCACTTCCACCAGCTCCGGGTTAACGCGTTTACGGAATTCACCGTCTTCATCCAGTACATAGGCAAAGCCGCCGGTCATCCCTGCGCCAAAGTTGACGCCAGTTTTACCCAGCACGCAAACAATGCCGCCGGTCATATATTCACAGCCGTTGTCGCCGATGCCTTCTACAACCGTGATGGCGCCGGAGTTACGCACCGCAAAACGCTCACCTGCGCGGCCCGCCGCGTACAAACGACCGCCGGTTGCGCCATACAGGCAGGTGTTACCGATAATGCTCGCTTCATGGCTACGGAAGGCCGAACCCACCGGCGGACGCACCGCCAACAAACCGCCCGCCATACCTTTACCCACATAGTCGTTGGCATCGCCGGTCAGATAGAGTTCAACGCCGCCTGCGTTCCACACGCCGAAGCTCTGGCCTGCGGTGCCGCTGAAATGCGCCTTAATCGGATCGGCTGCCAGCCCCTGATCGCCGTGAGACTGCGCGATGTATCCAGACAGCAAAGCCCCCACTGAACGATCGGTGTTGCGGATATCGAACCAGAAAGTTTTGCTCTGCTTCTCATCGACATACGGTTTCGCCTGCTGCAATAACTGCGCGTTCAGCACGCCATTATCAAACGGCGGGTTGTTTTCCGTGCAGTACAGCGCTTTGCCTGGGTGCGGCTCGGCGGTTTCCAGCAGCTTCGCCAGATCCAGTTTCTGCTGCTTGGCGGTAAAACCGTCCAGCTCTTTCAGCAGGTCGGTGCGGCCAATCAGATCGACCAGGCGTTTCACGCCCAGCTGCGCCATTAACTCGCGGGTTTCACGGGCGATAAATTCAAAGTAGTTGGTCACTTTGAACGGCAGACCGTGATAGTGATTCTTACGCAGTTTGTCATCCTGAGTCGCTACGCCGGTTGCGCAGTTGTTCAGGTGACAAATTCGCAGGTATTTACAGCCCAGCGCGACCATTGGCCCGGTACCGAAACCAAAGCTTTCGGCACCCAGAATGGCGGCTTTGATGATGTCCTGCCCGGTTTTCAGACCGCCATCCACCTGCAAACGGATCTTGTGACGCAAACCGTTCGCGACCAGCGCCTGCTGGGTTTCCACCAGCCCCAGTTCCCACGGACAACCGGCATATTTCACCGAAGAGAGCGGGCTTGCGCCTGTACCACCGTCGTAACCAGCGATAGTGATCAGGTCGGCATAGGCTTTCGCCACACCGGTAGCGATGGTACCGACGCCCGGTTCGGAAACCAGCTTCACGGAGATCATCGCTTTCGGGTTGACCTGCTTCAGGTCGAAAATCAGCTGCGCTAAATCCTCGATAGAGTAGATATCGTGGTGCGGTGGCGGAGAGATCAGCGTCACGCCTGGCACCGAGTAGCGCAGTTTGGCGATGTACGGTGTGACTTTGTCACCCGGTAACTGACCGCCTTCGCCCGGTTTTGCCCCCTGGGCGACTTTGATCTGAATGACATCCGCATTCACCAGGTATGCCGGGGTGACGCCAAAGCGACCAGAAGCAACCTGCTTGATACGCGACACTTTATTGGTGCCGTAACGAGCAGGGTCTTCACCGCCTTCACCGGAGTTAGAGTTGCCGCCGATGCTGTTCATGGCTTCCGCCAGCGCTTCGTGAGCCTCCGGGCTGAGCGCGCCGATAGACATTGCTGCGGTATCGAAGCGTTTGAACAGCTCGGTCGCCGGTTCCACATCTTTCAGACTAACCGCTTCACCGTTCGGCGTGATGGCCAGCAAATCGCGCAGCGTAGCCGCCGGGCGTTCGTTAACCAGCTTCGCATATTCCTGATAATCGCTGTACTCGCCGCTCTGTACTGCCTGTTGCAGCGTGCGCACGACATCCGGGTTATAAGCGTGGTATTCGCCGCCGTGGACATATTTCAGCAGGCCGCCCTGCGACAGCGGTTTACGCGCCAGCCAGGCCAGTTTAGAGAGGTTCAGCAGATCCTGCTGGAAGTCGCTAAAGCCCGCGCCGCCGATACGGCTGATAACGCCCTGGAAGCAGAGCGCAGCAACGTCATCGTGCAGGCCCACGGCTTCAAACAGTTTTGAGCAGCGGTATGAGGCGATCGTCGAAATGCCCATTTTGGACATGATCTTGTACAGCCCTTTATTGATGCCGTTACGGTAGTTCAGCATCACTGTACGGTAATTTTTCTCGATGGCATTGTTGTCGACCAGTTTCGCCAGCGTTTCATACGCCAGGTACGGGTAGATGGCCGTCGCGCCGAAGCCGAGCAGCACCGCAAAGTGGTGCGGGTCGCGGGCACTCGCTGTTTCAACAATAATGTTGGCATCGCAGCGCAGGCTCTTATCCACCAGGCGGGTCTGGATCGCGCCCACCGCCATCGGTGCCGGAACCGGCAGGCGATTTTTGGCGATGTTTCGGTCAGAGAGCACCAGCAATACCGTACCGTTACGCACCATCTGCTCTGCTTTATCGCACAGCGCTTTGACGGTCTCTTCCAGCGACGTTTCGGTCACGTCGAAGGTGATGTCCAGCGTGTCGGCGCGGTAGTGCTCCTCTTCCATCGTCGTCAGCTGCTTGAAATCGGAGTACAGCAGGATCGGTGATTTGAAACTCAGGCGATGTGCCTGGCCTTCCGCTTCGCAGAAGACATTCATTTCGCGACCGATGCTGGTCGCCAGCGACATAACGTGGGCTTCACGCAGCGGATCGATCGGCGGGTTGGTGACCTGCGCGAACTGCTGGCGGAAGTAGTCATAAATAATGCGTGGCTGGCTGGAGAGCACGGCAAACGGGGTGTCATCGCCCATGGAGCCGACCGCTTCCTGACCATTTTCACCCAGCACGCGGATAACCGAATCCAGCTCTTCAAAGCTGTAGTTAAACTGTTTCTGGTAGCTTGCCAGCAGATCGTCGTCCATCTCGCGGGTACCGACGTCTTCGTCAGGCAGATCTTCAAACGGCACCAGACGGCGAACGTTTTTCGCCATCCACTCTTTATACGGGTGGCGGCTTTTCAGATCGTCATCAGTTTCAGCCGAGTGCAGAATGCGCCCGTCGCGGGTATCGATAACCATCAGCTCGCCCGGGCCGACACGGCCTTTTTCGACCACTTCGTCCGGCTGATAATCCCAGATCCCCACTTCTGAAGCACAGGTAATCAGCTTGTCTTTGGTGACGACGTAGCGCGCCGGGCGCAGACCGTTACGATCGAGGTTACAGGCAGCGAAACGACCATCGGACATCACGATGCCCGCCGGGCCATCCCACGGTTCCATGTGCATGGAGTTAAAGTCGAAGAAGCTACGCAGGTCCGGATCCATATCCGGGTTGTTCTGCCAGGCTGGCGGTACCAGCAAACGCATGGCGCGCACGATATCCATCCCGCCTGCCAGCAGCAGCTCGAGCATGTTATCCATTGAACTGGAGTCAGAACCGGTTTCGTTGACGAACGGCGCGGCATCATGAAGATCCGGGATCAACGGCGTTTTGAATTTGTAGGTACGCGCGCGCGCCCACTGACGGTTACCGGTAATGGTGTTGATTTCACCGTTGTGCGCCAGGTAGCGGAACGGCTGCGCCAGCGGCCAGCGTGGTACGGTGTTGGTGGAGAAGCGCTGGTGGAACAGGCAAATGGCCGATTCCAGACGCAGATCCGCCAGATCCAGGTAAAAGCGCGGCAGATCCGCCGGCATACACAGACCTTTATAGATGTTCACCAGATTGGAGAGGCTACAAACGTAGAACTCTTTATCTTCCTGCAGGCGTTTTTCAATGCGGCGACGAGCGATAAACAGACGACGCTCCATATCGCGCGGGCGCCAGCCTGCGGGGGCGTTCACGAAAATTTGTTCAATACGAGGCAGCGAGGAGAGGGCGATTTCACCGAGCACCCCTTCGTTGGTTGGCACATCGCGCCAGCCGACGATCGACAGGGTTTCTTGTTGCAGCTCTTCTTCAACAACGCGACGCGACGCGCTGGCTTTTTCTGGATCCTGATTCAGGAACAGCATGCCCACGGCATAATTTTTGGCTAAGCGCCAGCCGCGCTCTTCCGCCACAATTCGGAAGAAACGGTCGGGTTTTTGCAGCAGCAGGCCGCAACCATCGCCGGTTTTACCATCGGCAAGGATTGCGCCACGGTGCTGCATTCGGGCCAGTGCGTGAATAGCGGTACGCACTACCTTGTGGCTAGGTTCGCCTTCTATGTGGGCGATCAGGCCGAAACCACAGTTATCTCTCTCGAGAGATTTATCGTACAACATATCAGTGAACCTCCCCAGGCTCTACGAGACACCCTCCGTTGATCGATACGCACAGGCGCAAAAAGAGCATGGCGACGGGGCATATGCCTCGCATGTCGCCCTCTTTAATTTCCTTTTCGCATCGATACACAAGTGTTGAGGACTTGCTTAAGAGGGAATCTCAATTACTGCATAAATATGATGAGCAGACTGCTCATCCAGAAAGCTTCCAGCGGATTCCCAAGTTATCGGGAATCCGTACACAGGTCAAATGCCGAGCTTATTTATACAAAAATGTGCTAAAGATGGTTTATCTATTTGATATTTATATTTATTTAATGTTTTTTACATTCAGAAAGCGCAACGACAAGCGGTAGCGGAGTGTGATCTGACTCACTATACCAAAGCGTAGTTTCTGATGTTCTGTCCTGAGTGTATCTTTAACAGCAGATTTTTATTCTGCTGTGCAGGTGGGAGTTGCATGAAGTCACTGTTTTTCACTTATGCGCGTATTTCTGCAAAATAAGGCAGGAATATAAGGAAAAGTAATCGCCTTTGAGGTGAATGAAATTGCGATTATATTGACTGTTTATGCAATGAATAAAAGCCTTCCGGGGCGATTGATCCAGGTCATCGCCGATGAAAGCTAAAAGTGGCAGGCTACGCCCTTTCGTTTGGGCGGCCTTTCAGATTATGCAGTTACAGAAATTAGTCAATATGTTTGGTGGGGATCTTGCTCGCCGGTATGGAGAAAAAGTCCATAAACTCACTTTGCATGGCGGTTTTAGCTGTCCAAACCGCGATGGCACCATTGGACGCGGCGGGTGTACGTTCTGTAATGTCGCTTCTTTTGCCGATGAGGCACAGCAGCACCAATCCATTGCTGACCAGCTTGCTCATCAGGCGAACCTCGTCAATCGCGCACGTCGCTATCTCGCCTATTTCCAGGCTTACACCAGCACCTGGGCGGAAGTGCAGGTGCTACGGTCGATGTACCAGCAGGCGATAAGCCAGGCGAATATTGTGGGTTTGTGCGTCGGCACGCGCCCTGATTGCGTGCCGGAAGCGGTGCTGGATTTGCTTTGTGAATACCATCAACAGGGCTATGAAGTGTGGCTGGAATTGGGCCTGCAAACCGCTCACGATAAAACGCTGCATCGCATCAACCGTGGGCATGATTTCGCCTGCTACCAGAAAACGGCGCAGCAGGCCCGTAAACGCGGCCTGAAGGTCTGCACGCATTTGATTGTCGGGTTACCAGGGGAACGTCACGTGGATTGCCTGGAGACCCTCCAGCGCGTTACAGATGCTGGCGTTGATGGCATTAAGCTGCATCCGCTGCATATCGTGAAAGGCAGTATTATGGCGAAGGCATGGGAAGCTGGCCGCCTGAACGGTATTGGCCTGGAAGAGTATACCGTTATTGCCGGAGAGATGATTCGCCATACGCCGCCGGAGGTTGTCTATCATCGCGTTTCCGCCAGCGCGCGCCGCCCGACGCTGCTGGCGCCGCTGTGGTGCGAAAACCGCTGGACCGGCATGGTGGAGCTGGATCGCTATCTGAATGAGCAGGGCGGACAAGGTTCGGCGCTTGGTCGCTGCTGGCAATTACCCGCCTGAACCGGCGACGAAACCTTAACTCTCACCGCATTTTTCACACAAGCTTCAATCCCTTGCCCAGAATTGAGTATTATTGAGCGCAATTGTCCGAGGGAAACTCTATGAAGCAAATCCGTTTACTGGCGCAATACTACGTCGATCTGATGATGAAGCTTGGTCTGGTGCGCTTTTCCTTGCTGCTGGCTTTAGCGCTGGTGGTGTTGGCTATCGTCGTGCAGATGGCGGTCACCATGGTATTGCAGGGGCAGGTGGAGAGCATCGATGTCATCCGCTCGATCTTTTTTGGTCTGCTGATCACTCCGTGGGCGGTCTACTTCTTATCGGTGGTGGTTGAGCAACTGGAAGAATCTCGCCAGCGGTTATCGCGGCTGGTAGAAAAACTCGAAGAGATGCGCGATCGCGATCTGAAGCTCAATGTGCAGTTAAAAGATAATATTGCCCAGCTTAACCAGGAGATCAGCGATCGTGAAAAGGCTGAAGCGGAGCGCCAGGAGACCTTTGAACAGCTAAAAAGAGAGATGCAGGAGCGTGAGCAAACGCAGATCCAGCTCGAACAACAATCCTCCTTTCTGCGCTCTTTCCTTGATGCCTCACCGGATTTGGTTTTCTACCGTAACGAAGATAAAGAGTTTTCCGGCTGTAACCGGGCGATGGAACTGCTGACCGGCAAAAGCGAGAAGCAGCTCATTCACCTGAAACCGCAGGATGTCTATTCGGAGGAAGCCGCAGCGAAAGTCATTGAAACTGATGAAAAAGTCTTTCGTCATAACGTATCGCTGACCTACGAACAGTGGCTGGATTATCCGGACGGGCGCAAAGCCTGTTTCGAAATCCGTAAAGTGCCTTATTACGACCGCGTGGGTAAACGCCACGGGCTGATGGGCTTTGGCCGCGATATTACTGAGCGTAAACGCTACCAGGATGCGCTGGAGCGGGCCAGCCGGGACAAGACCACCTTCATTTCCACGATTAGCCATGAGCTGCGTACACCGCTGAATGGCATCGTCGGCCTGAGCCGGATCCTGCTCGACACGGAGTTAACGCAGGAGCAAGAGAAATACCTGAAGACAATCCATGTCTCAGCCGTGACGCTGGGGAATATCTTCAACGATATTATCGACATGGATAAAATGGAGCGCCGCAAAGTTCAGCTTGATAACCAGCCGCTGGATTTCACCAGCTTCCTAGCCGATCTGGAAAACCTTTCCGGTTTGCAGGCGCATCAAAAAGGGCTGCGTTTTGTACTGGAGCCAACGTTGCCGCTGCCGCACAAGGTAATTACCGACGGTACGCGTCTGCGGCAGATTCTGTGGAACCTGATCAGCAATGCGGTGAAATTTACCCCTCAAGGGCAGGTTGAAGTGCGCGTTCGCTACGATGAAGGCGAAATGCTGCACTTCGAAGTGCAGGATTCGGGTATCGGTATTCCGCGCGACGAGCAGGATAAGATCTTTGCCATGTATTACCAGGTGAAAGATAGTCACGGCGGCAAGCCAGCCACAGGGACGGGTATTGGCCTGGCCGTTTCGCGTCGCCTCGCCAAAAATATGGGCGGTGACATCTCTGTCAGCAGCCAGCCTGGCTCCGGGTCCATCTTTACGCTGACCGTTCATGCGCCCGCAGTGGCGGAAGAGGTTGATGACGCTTTCGAAGATGATGATATGCCGTTGCCCGCGCTGCATGTGCTGCTGGTTGAGGACATTGAGCTGAATGTCATTGTTGCGCGCTCGGTGCTGGAAAAGCTGGGTTGTAGCGTTGATGTGGCGATGACCGGAAGCGCGGCGCTGGAGATGTTTGCCCCGGGCGAATACGATCTGCTGCTTCTGGATATTCAACTGCCGGACATGACCGGGCTGGATATTTCCCGCACGCTAACCAGCCGTTACCCGCGCGAAGATCTGCCGCCGCTGGTAGCACTGACGGCCAACGTGCTGAAAAACAAGCAGGAGTATCTCGATGCGGGCATGAATGACGTATTGAGCAAACCGCTGGCGGTCCCGGCATTAACTGCCATGATTAAAAAGTTCTGGGATACAAACGCCAACGAGGAGGAGCAGGTGATAACTGTCGATAACAGCAAAGTACAAACGGTGCTGGATACGGCCATGCTTGAGCAATATATCGAGCTGGTGGGGCCTAAATTGATCACCGATGGGCTGGCTGTCTTTGAAAAAATGATGCCGGGCTATCTCAATGTGCTTGAGTCAAATCTTACGGCACGCGATCAGAAAGGCATAACCGAAGAGGGACATAAGATTAAAGGCGCGGCAGGCTCTGTCGGTTTACGCCATCTGCAGCAACTGGGGCAACAGATCCAGTCTCCCGATCTTCCGGCGTGGTGGGACAATGTCGGTGAATGGGTGGAAGAGATGAAACAGGAGTGGCAGAACGATGTGGCGGTACTGAAAGCCTGGGTTGCGGCGGTGGACGCTGGAAAAAAATGACCCCGGATTAACCGGGGTGCGCGAATACTGCGCCAACACCAGGGAAACCGTGGCTGCGCCGTAATTTTTACTCTTTTTTGCAAGGGCGTAGCCTGAAAAAATTCGACCACACGCACATAAGATAGCAAATCTTAAATGATTTGTTACATCAATCAGTGAAATGTGTGAAGCAAGGCTCCCTTATCAAAATTTTTAATTATCGACAGTACGCTGCATAAAGGATGAGCAAAATGAAAAAAGTGGGCGTGATTCTTAGCGGCGCGGGTGTCTATGACGGTGCGGAAATCCATGAGGCGGTGATCACATTACTGGCGATCGCCCGTTCAGGCGCTGAGGCAGTTTGCTTCGCGCCGGATAAATGGCAGAGCGATGTGGTGAATCACCTGACGGGTGATGTCATGACTGAGAGTCGCAACGTGCTGGTCGAAGCTGCCCGAATTGCGCGTGGAAATATCCGGCCGCTGGCACAACTATCAGTAAATGATCTGGATGCGCTGATTGTACCTGGTGGTTTTGGTGCCGCCAAAAATTTGAGTAATTTCGCCAGCCAGGGCCGCGAGTGCGTCGTCGATGATACGCTTAAACAGCGCGTGCTGGAGATGCATCAGGCGGGTAAACCGCTGGGATTTATGTGTATCGCTCCGGCGTTGCTGCCGAAAATTTTCGACTTCCCGCTGCGTCTGACAATCGGTACGGATGTCGATATCGCGGAAGTGCTGGAGGAGATGGGGGCGGAACATGTGCCGTGCCCGGTGGACGATATAGTGGTGGATGAAGATAATAAAGTGGTAACCACGCCAGCGTATATGCTTGCTGAGGATATTGCGCAGGCTGCGGCGGGGATCGAAAAGCTGGTGGCGCGCGTACTGGTGCTGGCGGAATGAGAAACGGCTTTCGCGGCCCGCTGAAAACTATGCTCAAGCGTATTGCGCTGCGGGTTTTACTGGTACTGGCCATTTTCTGGGGCGGCGGCATTGTGCTGTTCAGCTTTCTGCCGGTGCCATTTTCTGCCGTGATGGCCGAGCGGCAAATTGGGGCCTGGTTGACGGGTAACTTTGGCTATGTTGCTCATTCCGACTGGGTCAGTATGGATGAGATTTCACCGTGGATGGCGCTGGCTGTTGTCGCAGCAGAGGATCAGCGTTTCCCCGATCACTGGGGGCTGGACGTTGGCGCGATCCAGAAGGCGCTTTCACATAATGAACGCCATGAGAACCGTATTCGTGGCGCATCGACTATCTCTCAACAAACGGTGAAGAACCTGCTGTTATGGGATGGAAAAAGTTGGGTGCGAAAAGGGCTGGAAGCCGGGCTGACGCTGGGGATGGAAGCGGTGTGGACGAAACGGCGTATCCTGACGGTGTATCTCAATATTGCAGAGTTTGGCGACGGCGTGTTTGGCGTGGAAGAGGCGGCTCAGCGCTATTTCCACAAACCGGCCAGCCGGTTAACCATGTCGGAAGCGGCATTGCTGGCGGCAGTACTGCCAAACCCAATACGTTTCCAGGCGGCAGCGCCATCCGGCTATGTTCGCAGCCGTCAGGCGTGGATCCTGCGCCAGATGCGCCAGCTCGGAGGAGAAGGCTTTTTGCAGAGCAATAAGCTGTACTAACTCAGTCTTCGTCAAAGCCCGCGTTGAACAGGGCAATCACGGCTGCCAGGGCTTCTTCTTCCTGTGGGCCGCTGGCTTCGACTTCAATTTGCCGCCCTTTGGCGGAATCCAGCATCAGCAATGCAATCACGCTGCTGGCTTCCGCTTCGGTACCTTCGTCGTTGCGCAGTAACACTTCTGCGTCAAATCCCTGTACCAGCTCAAACAGTTTCATCGCCGGGCGCGCATGCATGCCCAGTTTATTGGTGATCTCAACGGTTTGTTTTACGGTCATGTTTTGCGTTTTTCCAGCGTACGGTGACGGGACTGAACGTTTTTACCGCGCGAGCGGAAATAATCCGCCAGCTGTTCGGCGACATAAACAGAACGATGCTTACCGCCAGTACAGCCGATAGCGACGGTCAGATAGCTACGGTTGTTGGTTTCCAGCATCGGTAACCACAGTTCAAGATAACTGCGGGTCTGGTAAATAAAATTGTGCACTTCGGTATGCCGGTCAAGGAACGCCGCGACAGGTTTGTCGAGACCGGTCATCGGGCGCAGTTTCGGATCCCAGTGCGGGTTGGGCAGAAAGCGAACGTCAAAGACGTAGTCGGCATCGATAGGGATGCCGTGCTTAAAGCCGAACGACTCAAAGACCATGGTCAGTTCGCGCTCGCGCTTGCCGAGCAGGCGGGTGCGCAGCATTTCGGCCAGCTCATGTACCGACATTTCGGAGGTATCGACAATCAGGTCCGCGCGGGAACGCAGTGGCTCCAGCAGGTTGCTCTCTTCATCGATAGCGCTTTCCAGCGATAAATTCTTGCTGGAGAGCGGATGTAAGCGGCGCGTATCGCTGTAGCGCCGAATCAGCGTGTTGCGGTCAGCATCAAGGAACAGCAGCTGCGGCGAGAAGGCATCTGGCAGACTGCTCATCGCCTGTTCAAAAATTTCCGGTGATTCCGGCATGTTACGCACATCAATACTGACGGCGGCAGAGGTCTGACGATCGGCGAGCGTCTGCGCCAGTTGCGGCAGCAGCACGACCGGCAGGTTATCGACACAATAGAAGCCCATATCTTCCAGGGCGCGCAGGGCCACGGATTTTCCTGAACCCGAACGACCACTTACGATCATCAGGACCATGAACCGTTTCTCCCCACAACGACAAAAAAGGTGTTCTTCCCGTTACGCATCGTCGCTTTCGCCTTCTGTCTGCGTGATTATCTGATACAGCTCTTCATCGTTCTGCGCACTGCGCAGGCGACGACAAATGGTTTTATCCGCCAGCCGTTTAGCCACCAGCGAGAGCGTATGAAGATGCGTTTTGGTTTGATCGGCCGGCACCAGCAGTGCAAACAGCAGATCAACGGGCTGATTATCGATAGCGTCGAAAGCTATGGGCGTTTCGAGCTGCACAAAAACGCCGACGGCACGCAGCGTGTCCTCTTCCAGCTTACCGTGGGGAATGGCAATACCGTTACCAATACCGGTACTGCCCATTTTCTCACGCGTAAGAATGGCTTCGAAAACGACCTGTGGCGGCAGGCCGAGCTGTTTTGCCGCCAGTTCACTGATGATTTCCAGCGCTCGTTTTTTGCTCTGGCAGTGAACGCCGCTACGTGTACATTCCTGGTTAAGGACATTGCTCAGTTGAAGAGCCGAATCGTTATTCATCATAATTTCACCTAAGCGCCGTCAGAGCTAAGCACCCTACCGGGTTACGGTAGGGTGCAACGCGCCAAACGAACGCCCGGACAATTAGTGTTGTTTCAGTTTATCTTTATGTTTTGTCAACTGCCGCGATAGTTTATCAATCAAACCGTCGATGGCAGCGTACATATCCTGTCCTTCCGCGCTGGCATGCAACTCACCTCCATTTACATGCAGGGTTGCATCCGAGGTATGGATCACTTTCTCCACTTTCAACACAATATAGACCTGATTAATCCTTTCGAAATACTGCTCAAGCTTGGCAAATTTGCTGTTCACAAATTCACGTAAAGCATCAGTGATCTCGACGTTTTGTCCTGTGATGTTAAGCTGCATAGTGTCTTCCTTATCGGTTGGGTCACACCAGCTGTTTACGCTGGTTAGACGGCGGAATGGATAAAGACTCTCGATACTTCGCAACGGTACGCCGCGCTACCATAATTCCTTGATCGGAAAGCAGCGTCGTCAGCTTACTGTCGCTCAGCGGTTTTGCAGGGTTTTCTGCGGCGATTAATTTCTTAACCAGCGCGCGAATGGCTGTTGACGAGGCTTCGCCGCCGCCTTCCGTATTCACATGGCTGGAGAAGAAATACTTCAGTTCAAAAATGCCGCGAGGACTGTGCAGGTACTTCTGAGTTGTCACACGGGAAATCGTGGACTCGTGCATTTCGACGGCCTGGGCGATATCCGCCAGCACCATCGGTTTCATAAACTCTTCGCCCTGTTCAAAGAACGCCTGCTGCTGCTCAACGATGCAGCGGCTGACGCGCAATAGCGTGTCGTTACGGCTTTCAAGGCTTTTGATCAGCCACTTCGCTTCCTGCAAATTACTGCGGATAAACTGGGTGTCGGCGTCATTGCGCGCGCCGCCGCCCATTGAAGCGTAGTGCTGGTTGATTTGCAGACGCGGAATGCTGTCGGAGTTCAGTTCTACCGTCCAGCGCCCGTTATGCTTACGCACCAGCACATCCGGAATGACATATTCTGGTTCGCCGGTCTGGATCGACTGGCCGGGGCGCGGATCTAGCGACTGGATCAAATTTACTGCTTCTTTCAGCACGTCTTCTTTAAGACGCGTGACGCGCATAAGAGAGCGGAAATCGTGGTTAGCGAGCAGATCGAGGTGATCGCTGATGATCAGGCGAGCCTCTTCGCACCAGGGCGTATCTTTCGCGAACTGGGAAAGTTGGATCAACAGGCAGTCGCGCAGATCGCGCGCAGCGACGCCAACCGGATCGAAACGCTGAACGCGCTTTAACACCGCTTCAACTTCATCGAGACCGATTTCTTCATCACCCATGCTTTCCAGCACATCCTCAAGCGACACGGTAAGGTAGCCGGTCTCATCGACCGCATCGACAATAGAGGTTGCGATTGCGCGATCGGTATCGGAAAACGGCGTTAACTCTACCTGCCACATCAGGTAATCCTGAAGAGACTGTGTCGTTTCCCCCTGATAAATCGGCAGTTCGTCATCAATATAATCGTGGCTGCTGCCGGAAGGTGTTCCAGCGGTATAAATCTCATCCCAACTGGCGTCCAGCGGCAGCTCTTCGGGCATCTCTTTCTGTTCGAGCGCGTCTACAGTATCCAGGCCTTCATTTTCCTGGGTTTGTTGGCTATCCACTTCTTCATGAAGATCGGCTTGTTCCAGCAATGGGTTACTCTCCAGCGCTTGCTGAAGTTCCTGCTGAAGTTCTAACGTAGACAGCTGCAACAGACGGATAGCCTGTTGCAGTTGCGGCGTCATAGCTAGCTGTTGGCTAAGCCTTAATTGCAAACCTTGCTTCATATTCAGAGCAGCACTCTCCGACAAAATACCTCGATAAACTCTACCCTATCAGAGTCTGAAGTCTTCCCCAAGATATACGCGCTTAACATGTTCGTCTTCAAGGATTTGCTGCGGTGTACCATGAGCAATTAAATGCCCCTGGCTGACGATATAAGCTCGTTCACACACCGCCAACGTTTCGCGAACATTGTGGTCAGTAATCAACACGCCTAACCCACTGTCACGTAAGTGTTCAATGATGCGCTTGATGTCGATAACCGAGATAGGATCGACGCCCGCAAAGGGTTCATCCAGCAAAATAAATTTAGGATTTGCCGCCAGTGCGCGCGCAATTTCAACACGGCGACGTTCACCACCGGAAAGGGACTGCCCCATATTGTCTCGCAGATGCTCAATATGGAACTCTTCCATCAATTCGTTAGCGCGATCGTCGCGCTGTTCGGAAGTCAGATCGTCACGGATCTGAAGTACCGCCATCAGGTTGTCATACACGCTCAGACGACGAAAAATGGACGCTTCCTGCGGTAAATAACCGATGCCGCGACGCGCGCGCGCATGCAGTGGCAGCAAGCTGATATCGTCGTCATCAATAATGATATTGCCCGCGTCACGCGGAACAATCCCGACCACCATATAGAAGGTGGTCGTTTTCCCTGCGCCGTTAGGGCCAAGCAGCCCAACAATTTCGCCAGAGTTAACGGTCAGGCTGACGTCTTCAACCACGCGGCGGCCCTTATAGGCTTTCGCGAGATTCTTTGCAGTTAATGTTGCCATAACGAATTAGTTACTCTTCTTAGGAGCCGGGGTTTGGGTGTTGCCCTTGTCCTGCAACTGCGACGGCACCAGTACGGTGGTGACGCGTTTACCTTTGTCGCTGAACGCCTGCATTTTCTGCTCTTTCACCAGGTAGGTGATCTTGTCGCCAGTGATGTTGCTGTCCAGCTGCTCGAGATAGGCTTTACCGGTCAGCACGACAAAATCTTTTTCCAGCTCGTAGTGCATCTGTGAAGCGTGGCCTTTCACCGGTTTGCCGTTGTCCTGCATCTGATAAAACGTAGCCGGGTTGCCATAACCATCAATGATCTCTTTGCCTTGCTGGCCGCCCGGGCGTGTTACCACCACTTTATCGGCGTTGATTTTAATGGTTCCCTGCGTCACCACGACATTGCCGGTGAAGGTGACAATATTGCCCTGCATATCCAGCGACTGCTGATCGGAGTCGATATGGATCGGCTGTTCGGTATCACCGGTCACGGCAAAAGCCGGAAGCGCAGCGGCAAAAAGCGTACTGGCGAGAACCAGGTTAAGGCTGAGTTTGTTTGTTTTGAATTTCATAGGAGCTTCTAACCTTTTCAATCAGCTCGGCGTTTTTGCTGCGTAAGTTGCCGCGCATTTTCAGGCCGGTGGAATTAAATGTTGTTCCGTACAATGTTACCTGATCATCGGAAGTAACATCCTGCGTTACCAGATTGATCTGGGCGTTATCCGTGGTGATTTTTCGTAGCTGTGCATCTGCTGTCAATGCGTTGACCTCAACATGTCCGTAAAGGTAAAGCATTCTGTCGCTTGTTAATTTCGCTTTATCTGACTTAATCGACCAGGTCGGTATTTTGTTCTGATCAAAGGTTGTCAGCACTGGTTGTGCGTACCAGCTCACGCCATCGACGGAGTAGTATTCGACATTTTGCGCAATCAAGCGGTAATTAAGCGCACCTTCCGGGCTATAAACCACCGTGTCGGTATGTTTGCTGGTGTAGGTTGGCGCCTGGTCGTCAGTTGTGGTTGGTTCAGACTCATCCTGAGAGGTCAGGTTAATACCAATCAGTACCAAAGCGACCAGCGCCAGTAGAATAATGACCCAACGTCTGGTTTTACTCATATCGATTGCCCTTTGGCCTCATCCAGCTTGCCCTGCGCCAGCAGCAACAAATCACACACTTCACGGACTGCACCGCGACCTCCATTGATGCGCGTGACGTAATCGGCACGCGGGAGCAGCAAAGGATGCGCATCGGCGACGGCAATGCTGAGACCAATTTCGGCCATCACTGGCCAGTCAATTAAATCGTCACCCACATAGGCAACCTGCTCCGGCGTTAGCGCCAGCCTGGCCAGTAATTCACGGTAGGCCAGCAGTTTATCCGACTGTCCCTGATACAGGTGCTTAATTTTCAGGGTTTCACAACGATCTTCTACCAGTTTAGCTTTTCGACCGGTAATAATGGCGATCTCAATGCCGGAAGTTAACGCACAGCGGATCCCGTAGCCATCGCGAACGTTAAACGCTTTTAGCTCTTCCCCATTATTGCCCATATAGATGAGGCCATCGGATAGCACGCCGTCCACATCGAGGATCAGCAGGCGAATTTTTTCCGCTTTGCTCATGACTTGCGCGCTAACCGGCCCATAACAGGTTGGAAGCGACGCGCCAGCATTACTCATTCTGATGTCCTTCTTTACACTACGCCAGCGCGCAGCAAATCATGCATATGTAACACACCCAGTAACTGGTCGCCATCGGCAACCATCACCGAGGTGATGTGGCGGGACTGCATCAGGTTCAGCGCATCGACCGCCAGCGTATTAGGCCGTACGCGAATGCCGCCCGGTGTCATCACGTCGGCAATACCCATGCTGCGTACATCTCCGCCCATATCAAATACGCGACGTAAGTCGCCGTCGGTAAAGATACCTTCGATCTTCATCAGATCGTCGCAGATCACCGTCATACCTAAATTTTTGCGTGTGATTTCCAGCAGCGCATCGCGCAAACTGGCGGCCTTGCTGACATGCGGGATCTCGTCGCCGGTGTGCATAATATCGTTTACCCGCAACAACAGCTTGCGTCCCAGCGCGCCGCCAGGGTGAGAAAGGGCGAAATCCTCTGCGGTAAACCCGCGCGCTTTCAACAGCGCAACCGCCAACGCATCGCCCATGACCAGCGCGGCTGTGGTGCTGGACGTGGGCGCCAGGCCCAATGGGCAGGCTTCTTTAGGAACCTTCACGCAGAGATGAATATCCGCTGCGCGCGCCATACTGCTTTCCGGGCGGCTGGTCATACAGATCAGCGAAACTTTTAGCCGTTTCAGTACCGGGATCAGCGCCAGTATTTCGTTTGATTCGCCAGAGTTCGACAGGGCGATCACCACATCCTGCGGGCTGACCATACCCAGATCGCCGTGAGCCGCCTCGCCGGGATGGACAAAAAAGGAAGGGGTGCCCGTGCTGGCGAATGTTGCCGCCATTTTTCTGCCGATATGGCCAGATTTGCCCATCCCCATCACCACCACTTTGCCGGCGCAATAAAACATTTTCTCGCACGCCTGAGCGAAGTCATGGTTGATATATTGATCAAGCTGTGCGAGGCCTTCACGTTCAATCTCGAGGACGTCTTTGCCTGCTTGTTGAAAGTCAAAACCCGGCTGCAAATCTATTTGCGACATAATGCGTATCCGATTATCCAGTCAAAAGCGGCGACAGCCAGTACAGCATCGCCAGCCATACGATAAACCCGCTAAACAGCAGCGCGCCCACGCCCTTACTGATCTGCTTACGTTTCCAGCAGGTAAGGGCAAAAATGGCGCTGACCAGTAGCATCACGCCATAATCACGCGTAAAAGCCATCGGGTTAAACGCGCCCGGCGCAATCAGCGCGGGCAAGCCAAGCACGATAGCAATATTAAAAATGTTGGAGCCAATGATATTGCCTATCGCAATATCGTCTTCCCCCTTGCGTGCTCCCGCAATGGCTGTTGCCAGTTCCGGAAGCCCGGTGCCGATAGCAATAACCGTCAGGCCAATGGTGAGTTCGCTGATCGCAAAATAGTTCGCCACCACAGTGGCGTTATCCACCACCATGCGTGTTGCCATCGGCATAATAATCAGCGCGACGCCCAGCCACAGGCAGGCTACAGAGAGCGTGCCATCGCGTGGCAATTCAGCCAGTTGCTCGCGTGTCAGGCTGTCATTGCCCTGACGCTCGGCGTGGCGGGCAATTTTAACAATGAACACCAGCCATAGCACGGCTAATAACAGTAAAATAATGCCATCTATGCGCGTTAGCTGCCCATCGTAAAGCACAGCGCCAGCCAGCAGGCTGGCTAACAAGGTTAGCGGTAATTCTCGACGCAGAATATCGGAATGCACGGTAAACGGGTGCAGCAGCGCCGCGACGCCGAGAATCAATAAGATATTGGTGATGTTGGAGCCGATGGCGGTACCGATAGCCAGATCAAGCTGACCATGCAAGGAGGCTGCAACCGAAGTGATAATTTCTGGCAATGACGTGCCGATACTGACCACGGTCATCCCGATGATTAAGGGCGGTACGCCTAATGCCCGGCAAAGTATCGAAGCTGCGAACACCAGACGATCGGCGCTGTAGACCACCAGGAGTAAACCAATTATCAATAGCGCCGTGGCTAAAAGCATCTAACGTCCTTTCTTAAGGTATAATTCTGCCGGTTTGCAGGCCGCCATGTCGTGCGAAACCGGACGTTACGCATAGCGTAATGATTCCTAATTTTGACTTTATGCGGCTCAAAAGTAAAACAAATGCCAGCTTTCGCTAACCTCCGCGGGTAATATTCTGTAAAAATATTGGGTTTTAGATGTTAGCAAGCGTCATGCTTATATCCGATAAGGTCGAAAGGAAAAGAAAATGAGCCAGACTGTGGCGAATCTGGTCGATGTCCGTGGCGTGAGTTTTTCCCGCGGTAATCGATCCATCTTCGACAATATTTCACTGACGGTACCGCGCGGTAAGATCACCGCGATCATGGGGCCGTCGGGGATCGGCAAAACAACGCTGCTGCGCCTGATTGGCGGCCAGATCCCGCCAGACAAAGGCGAGATATTGTTTGATGGCGAGAACGTGCCGGCAATGAGCCGTTCGCGTCTTTTTACCGTACGTAAACGAATGAGCATGTTGTTCCAGTCGGGTGCGCTGTTCACCGATATGGACGTTTTTGACAACGTTGCTTATCCCTTGCGTGAGCACACGCATTTGCCCGCGCCGCTACTGCACAGCACGGTGATGATGAAGCTGGAAGCCGTCGGTTTGCGCGGCGCCGCACGACTGATGCCTTCGGAGCTCTCCGGTGGCATGGCGCGACGTGCTGCGCTGGCGCGTGCTATCGCGCTGGAGCCGGATCTGATCATGTTTGATGAGCCGTTTGTTGGCCAGGATCCGATCACCATGGGCGTGCTGGTAAAATTAATTTCTGAACTCAATAGCGCGCTGGGCGTCACATGCATCGTGGTTTCTCATGATGTGCCGGAAGTGCTGAGCATTGCTGATTACGCCTACATCGTGGCTGACCGTAAGATCATCGCCCACGGTAGCGCGCAGGGGCTACAGGAAAATAGCGATCCTCGCGTGCGTCAGTTCCTTGATGGCATTGCCGATGGCCCGGTGCCGTTCCGCTATCCGGCTGGTGATTACCAGCTCGATTTATTAGATTCAGGGAGTTAAGACGCTCATGCTGTTAAATGCACTGGCGGCGCTAGGACATCGCGGCATCAAAACGATCGCCACATTTGGGCGTGCCGGTTTGATGTTGTTCAACGCGGTGGTTGGCAAGCCAGAATTCCGTAAGCATGCGCCGTTGCTGGTTCGCCAGCTCTATAACGTCGGCGTGTTATCCATGCTCATCATTATTGTCTCCGGCGTGTTTATTGGTATGGTGCTCGGCCTGCAGGGTTATCTGGTGCTGACGACTTACAGCGCAGAAACGAGCCTTGGCATGCTGGTGGCGCTGTCGCTGCTGCGTGAACTGGGGCCGGTGGTTGCTGCGCTGCTGTTTGCCGGTCGCGCGGGTTCTGCGTTGACGGCCGAGATTGGCCTGATGCGCGCTACTGAGCAGATCTCCAGCCTGGAGATGATGGCGGTTGATCCGTTACGTCGCGTGATTTCTCCCCGTTTTTGGGCTGGTGTTATCTCGCTGCCGCTGCTGACGATTATTTTTGTCGCGGTCGGGATTTGGGGCGGTTCGCTGGTCGGAGTTAACTGGAAAGGTATTGATAGCGGCTTTTTCTGGACGGCAATGCAAAACGCCGTTGAACTGCGCCTGGACCTGGTTAACTGTCTGATAAAAAGCGTAGTCTTTGCTATTACCGTGACCTGGATTGCGTTGTTTAACGGTTACGATGCGATCCCGACTTCTGCCGGGATCAGCCGTGCGACAACGCGCACTGTTGTGCACTCCTCGCTGGCCGTACTTGGTCTTGATTTTGTGCTCACCGCATTGATGTTTGGGAATTGAGTTCATGCAAACGAAAAAAAGTGAAATCTGGGTAGGTGTTTTTCTGGTGCTGGCGCTGCTGGCTGCACTCTTCATCTGCCTGAAGGCGGCTGATGTCACGTCAATGCGTACTGAACCGACCTACCGCGTTTACGCGACATTCGACAATATCGGTGGACTGAAAGCGCGTTCGCCGGTCCGCATTGGCGGGGTAGTGATTGGTCGCGTTGCTGATATCTCCCTCGATCCTAAAACCTACCTGCCGCGCGTGGCACTGGATATCGAAGATCGCTACAACCAGATCCCGGATACCAGTTCGCTGGCTATACGCACGTCGGGTTTGCTGGGGGAACAGTACCTGGCGCTGAATGTCGGGTTTGACGATCCAGAAATGGGAACCTCGATGCTTAAAGATGGCAGCACGATTCAGGACACCAAGTCAGCGATAGTGCTTGAGGATCTCATCGGACAATTCCTTTACAACAGTAAAGGCGGTGATAATAAGAATTCAGGCGATGCGGCAGCGCATGGTGAAGGGAATACTCAAGCCGCACCGTCTGCTGGTCAGACGAATTAAGAGGAGAATCGAGTTATGTTTAAACGCTTATTAATGGTTGCCCTGTTGGTCGTGGCGCCGCTGAGTGCGGCAGTCGCTGCCGATCAAAGCAACCCGTATGTTGCAATGAAAGAAGCGGCGCAGAAAACGTTCGATCGCCTCAAAAATGAGCAACCGCAGATCCGCGCTAACCCGGACTACCTGCGTAATGTCGTCGATCAGGAACTGCTGCCGTATGTACAGGTGAAGTATGCTGGTGCGCTGGTGCTGGGTCGTTACTATAAAGAAGCTACGCCAGCGCAGCGCGACGCGTATTTCGCCGCTTTCCGTGAGTATCTGAAACAGGCTTACGGCCAGGCGCTGGCGATGTATCACGGTCAGACTTATCAGATTGCGCCGGAACAGCCGCTGGGCGATGCCACGATTGTGCCGATCCGCGTAACCATTATTGATCCGAACGGCCGTCCGCCTGTGCGCCTGGATTTCCAGTGGCGTAAAAACACGCAGACCGGAAACTGGC
Source organism: Kosakonia sp. MUSA4 (assembly GCF_013085925.1). Classification (NCBI taxonomy): domain Bacteria; kingdom Pseudomonadati; phylum Pseudomonadota; class Gammaproteobacteria; order Enterobacterales; family Enterobacteriaceae; genus Kosakonia; species Kosakonia sp. MUSA4. The sequence goes on along the minus strand of NZ_CP025697.1, from coordinate 4,878,411 downwards.
AGGCCTACGACATGATTGCCGAAGGGGTCAGCATGATCACCACCAAACAGAATGAGTGGAGCGATCTGCTGCGTACGAAAGGTATCGATGGTCTGACTGCGGAATTGCAGTCGATTTCCCGCCAGAAAATTACCCTGGACGAGAAGAAGCAATGACACCGCAGCTCAACTGGTCGCGCGACGGTGAAAGCCTGATGTTGCAGGGGGAGCTGGACCAGGACGTTCTCAACCCACTGTATAATGCGCGCGTCGAGACAATGAAAGGCGTAACGTGCATCGATTTACAGGGCGTGACTCGTGTTGATACGGCTGGTGTCGCTTTATTGATTCATCTTATCGCTGAGGGAAAAAAGCAGGGTGCCGCTATTTCGCTGGCTGGCATGAGTGATAGTGTCGCGACGCTTGCGGCACTGTATAACCTGCCCGAAGATGTACTCCCTCGCTAATTTTTTCAAAGCGTTACTATCTAAAGCCCCATCCTTTATATTGATGGGGCTTTTTGCTTGTTTAAGACCGCGTCACTTTCCTCTAAGATGTGTGACTGTTTTCACTATCAGATGATATTTACACCCATGGAAAATCATGAAATTCAGACAGTGCTTATGAACGCACTTTCTCTCCAGGAAGCCCACGTCACTGGCGATGGCAGTCACTTTCAGGTTGTCGCTGTGGGTGAGATTTTTGACGGCATGAGTCGGGTAAAGAAACAACAAACCATCTATGGCCCGCTGATGGAATACATCGCGGATAACCGTATTCATGCCCTGTCGATCAAAGCGTATACGCCGCAAGAGTGGGCTCGCGATCGCAAATTAAACGGCTTTTGAGCGTAGGTGGGTCTCGTCCCGCTGCGCGTGTGAATTCTTAACAGAGATCAGATGAATGGATAAGTTTCGTGTACAGGGGCCAACGCGTCTCCAGGGCGAAGTGACAATTTCAGGTGCGAAAAATGCCGCACTACCGATCCTCTTTGCCGCTTTGCTGGCAGAAGAGCCGGTCGAAATCCGCAACGTTCCGAAACTGAAAGATATCGACACCACCATGAAGCTGCTGAGCCAGCTGGGTACGAAGGTGGAGCGTAACGGATCCGTATGGATCGACGCCAGCAAAGTGAACGTGTTCTGTGCACCGTACGATCTGGTGAAAACCATGCGTGCCTCTATTTGGGCGCTGGGGCCGCTGGTTGCCCGTTTCGGTCAGGGGCAGGTCTCACTGCCGGGTGGTTGTGCAATTGGCGCGCGTCCGGTTGATTTGCATATTACCGGCCTTGAGCAGTTGGGTGCTGAGATCAAACTGGAAGAGGGTTATGTAAAAGCCTCTGTCAATGGCCGCCTGAAAGGCGCACATATTGTGATGGATAAAGTGAGCGTCGGCGCGACGGTTACGATTATGTCCGCAGCCACTCTGGCGGAAGGTACGACCATCATCGAGAATGCTGCCCGCGAGCCGGAAATTGTCGACACGGCAAACTTCCTCAACACGCTTGGCGCGAAAATCTCCGGTATGGGTACTGACCGCATCACTATCGAAGGCGTACAACGCCTTGGCGGCGGTGTTTATCGCGTGTTGCCCGATCGTATTGAAACGGGGACTTTCCTCGTTGCGGCGGCGATCTCCGGCGGCAAAATTGTCTGTCGTCATGCTCAGCCGGATACGCTGGATGCGGTGCTGGCGAAACTGCGTGATGCAGGGGCTGAAATTGAGGTTGGTGAAGACTGGATTAGCCTCGACATGCACGGCAAACGCCCGAAAGCAGTGAATGTGCGTACTGCGCCGCATCCGGGTTTCCCGACCGACATGCAGGCGCAATTTACGCTGCTGAATCTGGTCGCTGAAGGAACCGGCGTCATCACTGAAACCATTTTTGAAAACCGTTTCATGCACATTCCGGAGCTGATCCGTATGGGCGCGCATGCGGAAATCGAAAGCAATACGGCGATTTGCCACGGCGTAGAAGTACTTTCCGGCGCTCAGGTTATGGCGACCGATCTGCGTGCTTCTGCAAGCCTGGTGCTCGCGGGTTGTATTGCTGAAGGGACAACCATCGTCGATCGTATCTATCATATCGATCGCGGCTATGAACGCATTGAAGATAAGCTCAGCGCTCTCGGTGCAAACATCGAGCGCGTCAAAGGCGAGTAAGCGATAGTTAGCGACAAAAAAGGGAGCCTCTGCTCCCTTTTTTACTGGCCGGTTTTACTTACTTATCGCTGCGCTTTTTGCGCATGAGCTTTGTTTTATCAATAAACGCATGAGTGACGGGATCGTAATAGCGCGATGGCCATATTACCCACGGTTCTGTTCCCAGCGCCCTGGCGATAATCAACTCTCCTTTCGGCCAGGAACGGGTCAATGCATTCGCAAGGGTGGATGAGCTTAACCCGTTTTTTCGCGATTCTGCTGCCAGTGATGTCCCTTTTTTACGCAGCCCTGCAATAATATCGGCTTGATGCCAGTCGATAAATTTCGTTTCCATAACATCTCCCTGATAGAAGTTGATACCAATCCTTTTGTGGTTCTTACTATACTCATACAGGAATTTTTGTTCTAAAAAGTTCATATATATTTTGTGTTTTAGGATTTTGACAATGCAATAGTGTCAGGTGATTTGAAAGGTTTTGATTTATTTATGGAAACTTACAAGAACTTTCCCGCGACAGTGCGCGGGAATCTGGAAGGATTAACGATCGCGTTGCACCGCGATATGAGCCAGGCCGATCAGCGCCTCTCTCCATGGAGTATCAGGCAGAACCTGTAGAGCAGAAATGGCTTTATCCGCTTCCTCTTCGGCGCGACGACGGGTCCACTCCAGTGAGCCGCAAGCTGCCATTGCTTTCAGTACAGGTTCCAGAAGATGCCGACCATTACCTTGCTCAATGGCTTCGCGAATCATCTGTGCCTGTTCCGGAGTACCGTGGTGCATAGCATGCAACAGCGGCAACGTCGGTTTCCCCTCGTTCAGGTCATCACCGGTGTTTTTACCCAATGTCTCGCCATCAGCGCTGTAATCCAGCAAGTCGTCGATCAACTGGAACGCGGTTCCCAGATAACGGCCGTAATCCTGTAACCCTTTTTCCTGTGCTTCGTTGCAGCCGGCCAGCAGACCGGAACACTGCGCGGCCGCTTCAAACAGACGTGCGGTTTTGCTATAGATGACGCGCATGTAGTTTTCTTCGGTGATGTTCGGGTCATTGACGTTCATCAATTGCAGCACTTCACCTTCGGCAATGACATTCACGGCTTCGGACATCAGTTCCAGCACCCTCAGCGAACCGAGACTGGTCATCATCTGAAAAGCGCGAGTATAGATAAAATCCCCGACTAACACGCTGGCGGCATTACCAAATGCGGCATTAGCTGTCGCTTTGCCGCGACGCATGTCTGATTCATCCACAACATCGTCATGCAGAAGTGTCGCAGTGTGAATAAATTCGATCAGCGCTGCGATCGTGATGTGTGAATTGCCTTCATATCCAACGGCGCGCGCCGCCAGTACTGCTATCATTGGGCGGATGCGTTTGCCACCGCCGCTCACGATGTAATAACCCAACTGGTTAATTAGCTGAACATCCGAGTTGAGTTGCTGCAGGATTGTCGCATTCACACCCGCCATATCTTGCGCGGTTAACTCATTGATTTTTTCTAAATTCATCGCAAAAGCCGGGCTTTCAGTCCTGTTTACCACATATCAAAATGGGATAACAAAGGGTTACGGGTTAGAATAGTATTGTTGATTGTACTGTAAAAACGCGCCAGATAAACGATACCTTACACGTTGTGTTTTTTTTCTTCGTTGAGTGACGATCTCTCTTGTCAAAGGCTCACGATTTGCGTAATATTCGCGCCCTATTGTGAATATTTATAGCGCACTCTGATCGATCAGAATATGTGCGCGGAAGCGGAGTTTTATATGTACGCGGTTTTCCAAAGTGGTGGTAAACAACACCGAGTAAGCGAAGGTCAGACCGTTCGCCTGGAAAAGCTGGACATCGCAACTGGCGAATCTGTTGAGTTCGCTGAAGTTCTGATGATCGCAAACGGTGAAGAAGTCAAAATCGGCGTTCCTTTCGTTGATGGCGGCGTAATCAAAGCTGAAGTTGTTGCTCACGGTCGTGGCGAGAAAGTTAAAATCGTTAAGTTTCGTCGTCGTAAACACTACCGTAAGCAGCAGGGCCATCGTCAGTGGTTCACTGATGTGAAAATTACTGGCATCAGCGCCTAAGACCTGAGGAGTAGATTTAAATGGCACATAAAAAGGCTGGCGGCTCAACTCGTAACGGTCGCGATTCAGAAGCTAAACGTCTGGGCGTAAAACGCTTTGGCGGTGAAGCAGTTCTGGCAGGTAGCATTATCGTTCGTCAGCGTGGCACCAAGTTCCATGCTGGCCCTAACGTAGGTTGCGGCCGTGACCACACTCTGTTCGCTTTGACTGACGGTAAAGTTAAGTTCGAAGTTAAAGGCCCGAAAAACCGTAAATTCATCAGCATCGTTGCTGAATAAGTTTTTCGCGTCCCGGTAACGGAAGAAAGCCCCGCACACGTTGCGGGGCTTTTTACATTAGAAGTCCGGCAAAATTTCTGGCAGGGAATACGGGCATGAAACAGCAGGCAGGCATAGGTATCGTCCTGGCGCTCATCACCGCGATATGCTGGGGTGCGCTACCTATTGCGATGAAGCAGGTGCTGGAAGTGATGGAGCCGCCTACGGTGGTGTTTTATCGCTTTTTAATGGCAGGGATCGGCCTTGGCCTGATTCTGGGCTACAAGAGGAAACTTCCTCCACTGCAAATGTTTCGTAAGCCGCGTTGGTTAATTTTGTTGGCTATTGCCACTGGTGGGTTGTTCGGGAACTTTATCCTGTTCAGCTCTTCCCTGCAGTATGTCAGCCCGACGGCCTCGCAGGTGATAGGTCAGCTTTCTCCCGTAGGTATGATGGTTGCCAGCGTCTTTATTCTGAAAGAGAAGATGCGTGGTACTCAGGTGATTGGTGCATTGATGCTAATCAGCGGTCTGGTGATGTTTTTCAATACCAGCCTGGTGGAGATTTTTACCCGACTGACGGATTACACCTGGGGTGTCATTTTCGGGGTCGGTGCGGCAATGGTGTGGGTGAGCTACGGCGTCGCGCAAAAAATATTATTGCGTCGACTGGCGTCTCAGCAAATCCTCTTTTTGCTGTACACTTTATGTACGATAGCGTTATTGCCGCTGGCAAAGCCCGGCGTACTGTTCCAGTTGAACGACTGGCAACTCGCTTGCCTGATTTTCTGTGGGCTGAATACGCTGGTTGGATACGGTGCGCTGGCGGAGGCAATGGCGCGCTGGCAGGCGGCGCAAGTGAGCGCATTGATTACGCTGACGCCGCTGTTTACGCTGTTATTTTCAGATTTGTTATCAATGGCCTGGCCCGATGTTTTCGCCAGACCGATGTTAAACCTGGTCGGTTATCTCGGTGCGTTTGTCGTGGTTGCGGGCGCCATGTTTTCCGCTATTGGCCATCGTCTGCTGGGACGTTGGCGCAGTCGTGAAGTGGTCGTCACTGTGCCCCGCTCAGGCGAATGAGTTACGGAGAGTAAAATGAAGTTTGTTGATGAAGCTACGATCCTTGTCGTGGCGGGTGATGGTGGTAACGGCTGTGTAAGCTTCCGTCGCGAGAAATATATTCCGAAAGGCGGCCCTGACGGCGGCGATGGCGGTGACGGTGGCGATGTCTGGCTCGAAGCGGATGAAAACCTGAACACGCTGATTGACTACCGTTTTGAAAAATCTTTCCGCGCAGAGCGTGGTCAGAACGGTCAGAGCCGTGATTGTACCGGGAAACGCGGTAAAGACATCACCGTGAAGGTGCCTGTTGGTACGCGTGTTATCGATCAGGGCACTGGCGAAACCATGGGTGACATGACCAAACATGGTCAGCGTCTGATGGTCGCAAAAGGTGGCTGGCACGGTCTGGGCAACACCCGTTTTAAATCATCTGTTAACCGTACTCCGCGTCAGAAAACGATGGGTACACCGGGTGATAAACGCGATCTGCAACTGGAACTGATGCTGCTGGCGGATGTGGGAATGCTGGGGATGCCGAATGCGGGTAAATCAACCTTTATTCGTGCCGTGTCTGCTGCTAAACCGAAAGTGGCGGATTATCCGTTTACTACGCTGGTACCGAGCCTGGGCGTTGTCCGTATGGATAACGAAAAGAGCTTCGTGGTTGCTGATATTCCGGGGCTGATTGAAGGGGCTGCTGATGGCGCAGGCCTTGGCATCCGCTTCCTGAAACATCTGGAACGCTGCCGTGTGCTGCTGCATCTGATCGACATCGATCCGATCGATGGTTCTGATCCGGCTGAAAACGCGCGCGTTATCGTCGGCGAACTGGAAAAATACAGCGAAAAGCTGGCTTCTAAACCGCGCTGGTTGGTGTTCAACAAGATTGACCTGATGGACAAAGCCGAAGCGGAAGAGAAAGCGAAAGCGATCGCTGAAGCTCTGGGCTGGAAAGATAAATTCTACCTGATTTCTGCTGCCAGCCAGCAGGGCGTCAAAGAGCTGTGCTGGGACGTGATGACGTTTATCATTGAAAACCCGATCTCGCAGGCACAGGAAGAGCAGCAGCCTGAGAAAGTTGAGTTTATGTGGGATGATTATCATCGCCAACAACTCGAAGATGCTGAAGCAGCTGCTGAAGATGATGAAGAGTGGGATGACGACTGGGACGAAGACGACGAAGAAGGCGTCGAGTTCATCTACAAGCGTTAATGCCTGAAACGCCCCGGTTTAGTGGGGCGCTGTAATCTGTGAAATGCCGGGACAGTGCGAACTATCCCGGCATTTTTTATTAGTTGTTCTGGTAGATATCTTTGTACAGACGGCTCTCAAAACGCACCAACGGAATACGGCGATTTCGTTGATCCGCAGGTTCTACCGCATAACCCGAAAGGTACTGTACAAAGGCCATCCGTTGGCCGCTGGCGGTGGTAATAAATCCGGCCAGATTATACACGCCCTGCAATGATCCGGTTTTCGCAGAAACCTTCCCGTCCACGCCAGCTTCATGCAGGCCCGCACGGTATTGCAGCGAACCATCATAGCCAGCCAACGGCAGCATTGAGATAAAATTGAGCTCAGTATCATGCTGCGCAATATATTGCAGGACCTGCATCATGGTTGACGGCGCCAGCAAATTATGGCGCGACAGACCTGAACCATCCGCAATAATCGTATTCCCCAAATCAACACCAGCCTGCTGGCGCAGAATCTGACGAACTGCATCTGAGCCCGCTCTCCAGGTGCCGGGCACGCCAAAACGAGCATGTCCGATCATGCGAAAGACGGTATCGGCGATCATATTGTCCGATTTCTTCAGCATGATCTTCAGCAGGTCATGTAATGGTGCTGATTGCTTACTGGCGATCACCGTGCCTGGCTGGTTTTCCAGCGTCTGTCGCAGCAGCGTGCCGGTGTAAGTGATGCCTGCGGTTTTGAGTTCGTCTTTAATAATGGCACCGGCATAGCTGGCACCGTCCTGGATGGCGAAAGCCAGGGGAAGCGGGTCTGCGCGCTGTGGCAGGCAGCCGGTGAGTGTGAAGCGGTTTAAATCGCCGGGCACGACGTCGAGTTCACAATATTGTATTTCTGATGAATCACGCGCGAGAGTGCGAACCTGGCTGAACATATTGACGGGGTAGTAAGAGGCGATGCGAATATAGGCCAGATCGCCTGGTTTTTGCGCACTATAAAGTGATACCGAGAAGCAGTTGCGATCGATAATCGCCGCAGCCGGGGGAGCGCTAAAGCACTGCGTCATATCATTCCAGGGCCAGCCCGGGGCTTTATCGTGGCTGGCGAAAATGGACGTATCGATCAGTACATTACCGTCGATTTTCTGCACGCCTGACTTTTTCAGCGCGTTAATCATGTTGCGAATATCCTGGCGTTTTAACGTCGGATCGCCGCCAAATCGTGCAATTAAGTCGCCTTTTAACACCCCATTCTCGACAGAACCTTTGCTTTCCAGCGTGGTTGTAAAGCGAAAGTCCGGCCCGAGTTGCAAAAGTGCCGCCAGTGCGGTGATCACCTTTTGCGTACTCGCGGGAAGCGCCATTTGCTTACCGTGGTAATCAATCTCGGGCGCCTGAGCGCCTACCTTTTGAACCATCAGTGCTAAATTCGCGCCGTCCGGAAGTTGATTAATATATTCGTCAACATTCGCGGCCTGAGCAGTCAGGGCTATACTAGTGGTCAATCCGATGATAAAGCTAGAAAATCGCATAATCTCGCGCTAACAACCTGGAAACAAGCCGTCATACTACGGCGCAACGCCCCGGAAAGTAAACGATGACCCATAGTGAACTTCCGGGTAAAATACGTATCAAATTGAAAAATTGTAGCTGACCTGGGGCTTTGTCCCCGGGTCAGTTTTCTTTTGCTCCTGCCTAGCGAGAAGCCCTGTATGCGGGGAGACAGAGCAGACGGGGCGGGTTAACGCTCCTTACAGGAATGTTTAAGAGGTATAACAAATGCAAGCTATTCCGATGACCTTACGTGGTGCCGAAAAACTGCGCGAAGAACTGGAGTTTCTGAAATCCGTTCGCCGCCCTGAAATCATCGCCGCTATTGCGGAAGCCCGCGAGCATGGCGATCTAAAAGAGAACGCTGAATACCATGCTGCGCGTGAACAGCAGGGTTTTTGCGAAGGCCGAATCAAAGACATTGAAGCGAAGCTCTCCAATGCGCAGGTTATCGATATCACGAAAATGCCGAAAAACGGCCGCGTCATTTTTGGCGCAACGGTTACCGTTTTGAATCTGGATAATGACGAAGAGCAGACTTACCGCATTGTGGGTGACGATGAGGCTGACTTTAAACAGAACCTCATCTCTGTAAATTCACCGATCGCGCGTGGTCTGGTAGGTAAAGAGCAGGATGATGTCGTAGTGATCCGTACGCCTGGCGGCGAAGTTGAATACGAAATCATCAAAGTGGAATACCTGTGATGACAATACAGGTCACGTTTGTTGATCTATTGTAAAGAAAAGAAAAAGGCCGCATTGCGGCCTTTTATCAATACCAGGAGCGTGGCATTTTGCTCGTCTGCTGGCGGAAACCCCTCGTTTTACACAGCTTTTGTGTTCAATTCAGGATATCCTTAGCGTGGCAGCGAAATTTTACGCTCCGCGGTTGGGCGATAAAGCACCAGCGTTTTACCGATGACCTGTACGTTGCAGGCGCCGGTTTCGCGAACGATAGCTTCCACAATCAAGGTCTTAGTTTCTCTGTCTTCAGAGGCGATCTTCACCTTGATAAGTTCATGGTGCTCTAACGCTTGTTCAATCTCGGCCAGTACCCCTTCGGTCAAACCATTATTGCCAAGCATAACTACCGGCTTGAGCGGATGTGCCAGACCTTTCAGGTGCTGTTTTTGTTTAGTACTCAGATTCATCGTATATTTTGCTTACGTTGGGATTGAAAACGGGTCATTCTACCGCCATCTCCTGTGTATCGCCAAATTGCGCGTCGAAATTTATCGATGTCGACGATGAACCCGGATGGAAAGTTAAATGACAGGTAAAAAGCGTTCTGCCAGCTCGAGCCGCTGGCTTCAGGAACACTTTAGCGATAAATATGTTCAACAGGCGCAGAAAAAAGGGTTGCGTTCCCGTGCCTGGTTTAAACTTGATGAAATACAGCAAAGTGACAAACTTTTTAAGCCGGGGATGACAGTTGTTGATCTCGGTGCGGCGCCCGGTGGGTGGTCGCAATATGCGGTCACTCAGATTGGCGGCAATGGCCGCATTATCGCTTGCGATCTTTTACCGATGGATCCAATCGTTGGTGTGGACTTCCTTCAGGGCGATTTTCGTGATGAATTAGTCCTGAAAGCATTACTGGAACGTGTTGGCGACAGTAAAGTCCAGGTTGTCATGTCTGATATGGCGCCGAACATGAGCGGAACGCCAGCGGTGGATATTCCTCGCTCAATGTATCTGGTTGAGTTGGCGCTGGATATGTGCCGCGATGTGTTGGCGCCAGGCGGAAGTTTTTTAGTTAAGGTGTTTCAGGGCGAAGGTTTCGATGAATATCTCACGGAAATTCGTTCCATGTTTACGAAGGTAAAAGTGCGTAAACCGGACTCTTCGCGTGCGCGTTCACGCGAAGTGTATATTGTAGCGACCGGGCGAAAATGATACCCCGTTGATTTCGGCCTTTGGTTTGAAAGAAACTGGATATGTTGTATCCTGACGCTGTTTTTAACACAGTTGTAATATGAGGTTAATCCCTTGAGTGACATGGCGAAAAACCTAATACTCTGGCTGGTCATTGCCGTTGTGCTGATGTCAGTATTCCAGAGCTTTGGGCCCAGCGAGTCTAATGGCCGCAAGGTGGATTATTCTACCTTCCTGCAAGAGGTCAACCAGGACCAGGTTCGCGAAGCGCGTATCAACGGACGTGAGATCAACGTTACCAAGAAAGATAGTAACCGTTACACGACTTACATCCCGGTCAACGATCCGAAACTGCTTGATAACCTGCTGACGAAAAACGTCAAGGTTGTTGGTGAGCCGCCTGAAGAGCCGAGCCTGCTGGCTAACATCTTCATTTCCTGGTTCCCGATGCTGTTGCTGATTGGTGTCTGGATTTTCTTTATGCGCCAGATGCAGGGCGGCGGCGGCAAAGGCGCCATGTCGTTCGGTAAAAGTAAAGCGCGCATGCTTACGGAAGATCAGATCAAAACGACTTTCGCTGATGTTGCTGGCTGTGACGAAGCGAAAGAAGAAGTTGGCGAACTGGTCGAATATCTGCGTGAGCCGAGCCGTTTCCAGAAACTGGGCGGTAAGATCCCCAAAGGCGTACTGATGGTCGGTCCTCCGGGCACCGGTAAAACGCTGCTGGCGAAAGCCATTGCGGGTGAAGCGAAGGTTCCATTCTTCACGATTTCCGGTTCTGACTTCGTGGAAATGTTTGTGGGTGTTGGTGCTTCTCGTGTGCGCGACATGTTCGAGCAGGCCAAGAAAGCGGCACCGTGCATTATCTTCATCGATGAAATCGACGCCGTTGGCCGCCAGCGTGGCGCCGGTCTCGGCGGTGGTCACGATGAACGCGAACAAACGTTGAACCAGATGCTGGTTGAGATGGACGGCTTCGAAGGTAACGAAGGTATTATCGTTATCGCTGCAACGAACCGTCCGGACGTGCTCGACCCTGCGTTACTGCGTCCTGGCCGTTTTGACCGTCAGGTTGTGGTTGGTTTGCCGGATGTTCGCGGTCGTGAACAGATCCTGAAAGTCCATATGCGTCGCGTACCGCTGTCGCCGGATGTCGATGCTGCGATTATCGCGCGCGGTACGCCGGGCTTCTCTGGTGCCGATCTGGCGAACCTGGTCAACGAAGCTGCACTGTTTGCCGCTCGCGGTAACAAACGCGTGGTTTCGATGGTCGAGTTCGAAAAAGCGAAAGACAAAATCATGATGGGTGCGGAACGCCGCTCCATGGTGATGACGGAAGCGCAGAAAGAGTCCACGGCCTACCACGAAGCAGGTCATGCGATTATCGGCCGTCTGGTGCCGGAACACGATCCGGTGCATAAAGTGACGATTATCCCGCGTGGTCGTGCATTGGGTGTGACGTTCTTCCTGCCGGAAGGTGATGCGATTAGCGCCAGCCGTCAGAAACTGGAAAGCCAGATCTCAACGCTGTACGGTGGGCGCCTGGCTGAAGAGATTATCTACGGTGTTGAACATGTTTCTACCGGTGCGTCCAACGATATTAAAGTTGCGACCAACCTGGCGCGTAACATGGTTACCCAGTGGGGTTTCTCTGACAAACTCGGTCCGTTGCTCTACGCCGAAGAAGAGGGTGAGGTTTTCCTTGGCCGCTCTGTAGCGAAAGCGAAACATATGTCTGATGAGACTGCGCGTATTATCGACCAGGAAGTGAAAGCGTTGATCGAACGTAACTACGATCGCGCACGTCAGATCCTGAACGATAACATGGATATTCTGCATGCAATGAAGGATGCTCTGATGAAATATGAGACCATCGATGCACCGCAGATTGATGACCTGATGGCGCGCCGCGACGTACGTCCGCCGGCTGGTTGGGAAGATCCTGGCGCGAACAACTCTGACAACAATGGTACTCCGCGTGCACCGCGTCCGGTTGATGAACCGCGTACGCCGAACCCGGGCAACACCATGTCTGAGCAACTGGGCGACAAATAAGTTATCCGTTGCTGGACCTGTTCTAACTGAAAAACCCTGGGGCATGCTCCGGGGTTTTCTTTATTGTATTAACCGCAACAACGCAGGGACTTTAAGTCATGAAACTCGACGCCCAGGGCACCATACTCGATCTCTCCCACCCGCACGTGATGGGGATCCTCAACGTTACGCCGGACTCATTTTCCGATGGCGGCACGCACAATACGTTAGTTGAGGCAGTCAAACATGCCAATTTGATGATCAACGCCGGGGCGACAATTATTGATGTTGGCGGAGAGTCCACAAGGCCGGGCGCGGCGGAAGTTAGCGTTGAGGAGGAACTGGAGCGTGTGATCCCGGTGGTTGAAGCGATAGCCCAGCGTTTTGAGGTCTGGATCTCTGTTGATACGTCGAAGCCTGAAGTCATTCGCGAATCCGCACGGGCAGGAGCACATATTATTAATGATATCCGCTCGTTAACGGAGCCGGGTGCGATGGACGCTGCCGCCGAGACTGGTTTACCGGTGTGCCTGATGCATATGCAGGGACAACCAAAAACGATGCAAGAAGCGCCGAAGTATGACGATGTGTTTGCTGATGTAGATCGCTTCTTTGTTGAGCATATTGCCCGTTGCGAAAAGGCAGGTATCGCAAAAGAGAAATTGATACTCGACCCGGGATTCGGTTTCGGTAAGAATCTCTCGCACAATTATGCGCTGCTGGCCCGCCTGGCGGAATTTCATCACTTTGGGTTGCCACTGCTGGTTGGGATGTCACGTAAATCCATGGTCGGACAACTGCTTAATGTTGGTCCTTCTGAGCGTTTAAGTGGGAGCCTTGCGTGTGCGGTGATTGCGGCAATGCAGGGCGCGCAGATTATTCGTGTTCACGATGTAAAAGAAACGGTAGAAGCTATGCGCGTGGTTGAAGCCACGCTGTCAGCGAAGGAAAATAAACGCTATGAGTAATCGTAAGTATTTTGGTACCGATGGCATTCGTGGCCGGGTAGGCGACGCACCGATCACCCCGGATTTTGTTCTCAAGCTGGGTTGGGCTGCCGGAAAAGTACTGGCACGCCACGGTTCACGGAAGATTATTATTGGTAAGGACACCCGTATTTCCGGTTATATGCTGGAATCCGCTCTTGAAGCCGGACTGGCGGCAGCGGGGTTGTCCGCTTCCTTCACCGGCCCGATGCCGACACCTGCTGTTGCCTATCTGACCCGCACTTTTCGTGCTGAAGCAGGTATTGTTATTTCCGCATCGCATAACCCGTTTTATGACAACGGCATCAAGTTCTTCTCAATCGATGGCACTAAACTGCCTGATGCGGTTGAAGAGGCGATTGAAGCAGAAATGGAGAAAGAACTGACCTGCGTCGATTCCGCTGAGCTGGGTAAAGCAAGCCGCATAGTTGATGCTGCTGGACGTTATATTGAATTCTGCAAAGCCACATTCCCCAATGAACTGAGCCTGAACGAGCTAAAAATTGTCGTTGATTGTGCTAACGGGGCAACTTACCACATCGCACCGAATGTATTCCGCGAGTTAGGCGCGAAAGTCATTGCCATGGGGTGTGAGCCTGACGGCGTAAATATCAATGAAAAATGCGGTGCCACGGATGTCAGAGCATTGCAGCAACGCGTTCTGGCAGAAAAAGCGGATCTTGGTATTGCTTTTGATGGCGATGGTGATCGCGTCATTATGGTGGACCATGAAGGTAACAAAGTGGATGGCGACCAGATCATGTACATCATTGCGCGTGAAGGTTTGCGTCAGGGGCAATTACGTGGTGGCGCTGTCGGCACGCTGATGAGCAATATGGGTCTGGAACTGGCGCTCAAGCAACTGGGCATTCCTTTTGCTCGTGCCAAAGTAGGCGATCGCTATGTCCTCGAAAAAATGCAGGAAAAAGGCTGGCGCATTGGTGCAGAGAACTCCGGGCATGTGATTCTGCTGGATAAAACGACGACCGGAGATGGTATCGTTGCTAGTTTGCAGGTTGTGGCAGCAATGGTACGCAACCATATGTCGCTGCACGATTTATGTAGCGGTATGAAGATGTTCCCGCAGGTGCTTGTCAACGTGCGCTTTACGGCTGGCAAAGGTGATCCCCTGGAAGATGAGCATGTAAAAACGACGACGGCTGAGGTGGAAGCTACTCTGGGCAACCGTGGGCGCGTGCTGTTGCGTAAGTCGGGGACCGAGCCGCTAATCCGTGTGATGGTGGAAGGCGAAGACGAAGTTCAGGTGACGGCGATGGCAAATCGCATTGCCGACGCGGTGAAAGCCGTATAATGGTGTGATAAGTGCTTAAAAAGGCGGCTATTGCTGCCTTTTAACGGGGCAGAAGTTGTAGTTTTGCTGTTTTTTTCCGCACTTGATAAAATGCACTGAAATTGCCCTTGCGAAGGTCATTCGCTTTGGTTAGTATTCACACCCGCTTCAGTGGGAAAGCAAAAAACGACCCACTTTTATTGGTTGAAGCATTTGCTGCGGCAATACCGCAAGGAACAGGTTGATTATGTACGAAGCTCTTTTAGTTGTTTTCCTTATTGTGGCGCTGGCGCTTGTTGCCATGATTATGCTGCAACAAGGTAAAGGCGCTGATATGGGAGCCTCCTTTGGCGCTGGCGCGTCTGGCACGTTGTTCGGTTCAAGTGGCTCTGGCAACTTCATGACCCGCACGACTGGTATACTGGCAACCCTGTTTTTTATCATCAGCCTTGTGCTGGGTAATGTTAACAGCAATAAAACCAATAAAGGAAGCGAGTGGGAAAATCTGAGCGCACCGGCGAAGAGTGAACAAACTCAGCCTGCAGCGCCGGCGCAGCCGACCAGCGATATCCCACACTAAGTAAGTCGTGCCGAGGTGGTGGAATTGGTAGACACGCTACCTTGAGGTGGTAGTGCCCGATTGGGCTTACGGGTTCAAGTCCCGTCCTCGGTACCAATATTCCAGAAAAAAGACATCGTAAGATGTCTTTTTTTTCGTCTGTAATCCGGAAAGAGAGACAATAAAAAAGACGCCTGATGGCGTCTTTTTTAATCCGTCAGCAATTATTTCTTCTCGCTGTTCTCCAGATTTTCAACCTGCGGCAGACCATTGCCGGAAGTGGTGGAGAGCAAACCGGTTTGCACGTAATTGAAGAGTTTCTCTCGGGTATCAGTGATATCCAGGTTGCGCATAGTCAACTGCCCAATACGGTCATCCGGAGAGAACACAGACTCGCCTTTTTCCATCGTCAGGCGTTCTGCTTTGTAAGTCAGATTGTCGGAAACGGTATTGAGGATCGAGTAATCATTGCCGCGACGCAGCTCCAGCGTTACCTCACCCGTGATCGCACTGGCCACCCAACGTTGTAAAGAGTCACGCAGCATCAGCGCCTGCGGATCGAACCAGCGGCCCTGATATAGCAGACGACCCAACTGACGGCCATGAGCGTGATACTGTTCGATGGTATCTTCGTTGTGAATACCGGTTAACAGACGTTCATATGCGATATGCAGCAGAGCCATCCCCGGTGCTTCGTAAATACCACGGCTTTTCGCTTCGATGATACGGTTTTCAATCTGGTCACTCATGCCCAGCCCATGACGTCCGCCAATGCGGTTCGCTTCGAGCATCAGTTCAACGTCATCGGCAAAGGTTTTACCATTCAACGCTACCGGATGACCACGTTCAAAACGGACAGTCACTTCTTCGGCCTGAATTTTGACGTTCTCGTCCCAGAATTTAACGCCCATGATTGGGTTGACGATTTTAACGCTGGAGTTAAGGAATTCGAGATCCTTCGCTTCATGCGTCGCGCCCAGCATGTTGGAATCGGTTGAGTATGCTTTTTCTGCTGACATTTTGTAATCAAAACCGGAGGCAGTCATGAATTCAGACATTTCCTGACGACCGCCCAGTTCATCGATAAAATCAGTATCAAGCCATGGCTTGTAGATTTTCAGCTCCGCGTTGGTTAGCAACCCGTAGCGATAGAAACGCTCAATGTCATTCCCTTTGTAGGTGCTGCCATCACCCCAAATATTCACGCCATCTTCCTTCATTGCTGCAACCAGCATGGTGCCGGTAACTGCACGGCCGAGCGGGGTGGTGTTGAAATAGGTCAAACCGCCGGTGGTATTGTGGAATGCGCCGCACTGAATGGCTGCGATGCCTTCAGCGACCAGTTGCTTGCGGCAGTCGATCAGGCGGGCATTTTCCGCACCATATTCCTTCGCGCGACGGGGAATCGCGTCATAGTCATCCTCATCCGGTTGACCCAGATTTGCGGTGTATGCATATGGAACCGCGCCTTTCTGGCGCATCCACAGCAGCGCTGCACTGGTGTCCAGGCCGCCGGAGAAAGCGATACCAATACGTTGACCTGTAGGAAGATGCTTGAGAATCGTCGTCATAAAAAAATCCCTGCTTGATAGACAGATGGTGAGAGGCTTAACAGCCACGCCATACTATTTACCACTCATTTTGAAAATCTCAGTGAATGGTTATGCAAAATAAATGAGTTTTCATTTAATCATCTTTTGGTGATGACCGGAAGAGAAGAGTGCAATTTTCATCGGAATTATTGGTATGAGACATCTTTTATACAGGCATAATTTGCCGCAATAAAATGCATAGTCGGGAGTGCGCCGGATGCACATAACATATGGTTGACAGATAGTTATATTTATCAATATAATGTAGGCCGATTTTACGTCCCGTCTTCGGTACCAAATCCCAGCATTATTTGCAAATTCGCGCTCAACCGGGTAGAATTTGCCACGTTTCAGGCGCGGGGTGGAGCAGCCTGGTAGCTCGTCGGGC
Source organism: Kosakonia sp. MUSA4 (assembly GCF_013085925.1). Classification (NCBI taxonomy): domain Bacteria; kingdom Pseudomonadati; phylum Pseudomonadota; class Gammaproteobacteria; order Enterobacterales; family Enterobacteriaceae; genus Kosakonia; species Kosakonia sp. MUSA4. The sequence goes on along the minus strand of NZ_CP025697.1, from coordinate 4,861,400 downwards.
TCATAACCCGAAGGTCGTCGGTTCAAATCCGGCCCCCGCAACCACTTTCCCTAAGTGTTTTTTTTCAAATATACTATGAAGACTTAACGCCTTCGTAGCTGGATTTGAGAAAATACTCACGGAAGGTTCTCCAGGCCGCAGTTGCGGCTATAGGGTTCAGTTATTTAAAGCCCCGATTTATCGGGGTTTTTTGTTATCTGAGTACGAAATAACTGGGCTATACGCCCTTTTTTTATGTCTTGGGGGTGGACTTGTCCACATTAGAGCAAAAATTAACAGAGATGATTACGGCGCCGGTTGAAGCACTGGGCTATGAACTGGTCGGTATCGAATTTGTGCGTGGTCGCACATCTACGCTGCGCATCTATATTGATAGTGAAGATGGCATCAATGTTGATGATTGCGCTGATGTCAGCCACCAGGTCAGTGCGGTACTGGATGTTGAAGATCCGATTACCGTTGCTTACAACCTGGAAGTTTCCTCACCAGGTCTTGAGCGTCCTTTGTTTACGGCTGAGCACTATGCGCGCTTTAAGGGCGACGAAGTCTCGCTGGTGCTGCGTATGGCGGTGCAAAACCGCCGTAAATGGCAGGGCATCATTAAAGATGTCGATGGCGAGATGATCACCGTTACGGTCGAAGGTAAAGATGAAGTGTTCGCGTTGAGTAATATTCAGAAAGCGAACCTGGTCCCCCACTTTTAACAGTCTGGATTGAGGTGAAAGGCCCCCGATGAACAAAGAAATTTTGGCTGTTGTTGAAGCTGTTTCTAACGAAAAGTCGCTTCCGCGTGAAAAAATCTTTGAAGCGCTGGAAAGTGCTTTAGCTACAGCAACCAAGAAAAAATATGAACAAGAGATCGATGTACGCGTAAGCATCGATCGTAAAAGTGGTGATTTCGATACTTTCCGCCGCTGGATGGTTGTTGAAGAGGTAACGCAACCGACACGTGAAATCACGCTTGAAGCGGCGCGCTACGAAGACGAAAGTCTGAATGTCGGCGATTACGTCGAAGATCAGATTGAATCCGTGACCTTTGACCGTATCACCACGCAAACTGCGAAGCAGGTTATCGTACAGAAAGTGCGTGAAGCTGAGCGTGCGATGGTGGTCGATCAGTTCCGCGAACACGAAGGCGAAATCATCACTGGCGTGGTGAAGAAAGTTAACCGCGATAACATCACTCTTGACCTCGGTAGCAATGCTGAAGCCGTGATCCTGCGTGAAGATATGCTGCCGCGTGAAAACTTCCGTCCGGGCGACCGCATCCGTGGCGTGCTGTATGCAGTGCGTCCTGAAGCGCGCGGTGCTCAACTGTTCGTCACGCGTTCCAAACCGGAAATGCTGATCGAATTGTTCCGCATCGAAGTGCCGGAAATTGGCGAAGAAGTGATTGAGATTAAAGCCGCAGCCCGCGATCCGGGTTCACGCGCCAAAATCGCTGTGAAGACCAACGATAAGCGTATCGATCCGGTCGGCGCTTGCGTTGGTATGCGTGGCGCGCGCGTTCAGGCGGTTTCAACCGAGCTGGGCGGTGAGCGTATCGATATCGTGCTGTGGGACGACAACCCGGCTCAGTTCGTGATCAACGCGATGGCGCCGGCCGATGTCGCTTCTATCGTTGTGGATGAAGACAAGCACACCATGGATATCGCCGTTGAGGCGGGTAACCTGGCGCAAGCTATCGGCCGTAATGGTCAGAACGTGCGTCTTGCGTCTCAGTTGAGCGGCTGGGAACTCAACGTTATGACCGTTGAAGATCTGCAGTCCAAGCATCAGGCTGAAGCGCATGCAGCAATTGATACCTTCACCCGTTACCTGGATATTGACGAAGATTTCGCTACCGTCCTGGTCGAAGAAGGTTTCTCTACGCTGGAAGAACTGGCCTATGTGCCAATTAAAGAGCTGCTGGAAATCGACGGTCTGGATGAAGACACCGTTGAAGCCCTGCGCGATCGTGCGAAAAATGCCCTGACCACTCTGGCTTTGGCGCAGGAAGAGAGTCTCGGCAATAAAGAGCCGGCTGAAGACCTGCTGAATCTGGAAGGTCTGGATCGTGCATTGGCTTTCAAACTGGCTGCTCGTGGTGTTTGTACGCTTGAAGACCTCGCCGAGCAAGGCGTGGATGACCTGAGTGATATCGAAGGGTTAACCGACGAGAAAGCAGGTGAGCTCATCATGGCCGCACGTAATATTTGCTGGTTTGGTGACGAAGCGTAATAAACTGTAGCAGGAAGGAACAGCATGACAGATGTAACCGTAAAAACGCTGGCCGCTGAGATTCAGACCTCCGTGGACCGCCTGGTACAGCAATTTGCTGATGCAGGGATCCGCAAGTCCGCTGAAGACTCAGTGACGGCACAAGAAAAGCAGACGCTTCTGGCGCACCTGAACCGTGAACATGGTTCGTCGCCTGATAAGCTGACGCTGCAGCGCAAAACGCGCAGCACATTAAGTATCCAGGGCACCGGTGGTAAAAGTAAATCGGTGCAGATCGAAGTCCGTAAAAAACGCACCTTTGTAAAACGCGATCCACAAGAGGCTGAACGTCTCGCTGCGGAAGAAGAGGCGATGCGTGAAGCGGAAGAGAAGGCCCGTCGTGAAGCAGAGGAAGCCGCTGAGCGCGAAGCCGAGGAAAAAGCGAAGCGTGAGGCCGAAAGTCGCCTGAAACGTGAAGCTGAAGAAAAAGCTAAACGCGAACATGCTGAAAATGCAAAACGCGAGGCTGCGGAAAATAGCAAAGTGAGCAACCAACAATCTGACGAAATGACCAGGGCAGCCCAGACGGAGAAAGCCCGTCGCGAAGCTGAAGCGCAAGAACTCAAGCGCAAAGCGGAAGAAGAGGCTCGCCGCAAACTGGAAGAAAATGCGCGCCGCGTAGCGGAAGAAGCTCGTCGTATGGCGGAACAAAATGAAAATGGCTGGGTAGCCAGCAGCGATGAAGAAGAGACTACCGGCGATTATCACGTAACCACTTCGCAGCATGCACGCCAGGCGGAAGATGACAACGACCGTGAAGTTGAAGGTGGTCGAGGTCGTACCCGCACTGCTAAAGCGCCGCGTCCGAAGAAAGGTAACAAACACGCTGAAAGCAAAGCTGACCGTGAAGAAGCGCGTGCAGCGGTTCGTGGTGGTAAAGGTGGCCGTCAGCGTAAAGGTTCCGCTCTGCAGCAGGGCTTCCAGAAGCCAGCGCAGGCAGTTAACCGTGACGTGGTAATCGGTGAAACCCTCACCGTTGGCGAACTGGCGAACAAGATGGCCGTTAAAGGCTCTCAGGTCATCAAAGCCATGATGAAACTGGGTGCGATGGCAACCATCAACCAGGTTATCGACCAGGAAACCGCGCAGCTTGTTGCGGAAGAAATGGGCCACAAAGTTATCCTGCGTCGTGAAAACGAGCTGGAAGAAGCGGTAATGAGCGACCGTGATACTGGTGCAGCGGCTGAACCGCGCGCGCCGGTTGTGACCATCATGGGTCACGTTGACCACGGTAAAACCTCTCTGCTGGACTACATTCGTTCGACGAAAGTGGCCTCCGGTGAAGCGGGCGGCATTACTCAGCACATTGGTGCATACCACGTTGAAACCGACAACGGCATGATCACCTTCCTGGATACCCCAGGCCACGCCGCGTTTACCGCAATGCGTGCCCGTGGTGCTCAGGCAACGGATATCGTTGTTCTGGTTGTTGCTGCCGACGACGGCGTAATGCCGCAAACCATCGAAGCTATCCAGCATGCGAAAGCAGCGCAGGTGCCGGTGGTGGTTGCAGTGAACAAGATTGATAAACCTGAAGCCGATCCGGATCGCGTTAAAAACGAGCTGGCTCAGTACGGTATCATTCCGGAAGAGTGGGGCGGCGAAAGCCAGTTCGTACACGTTTCCGCGAAAGCCGGTACAGGTATCGACGACCTGCTGGATGCAATCCTGCTGCAGGCCGAAGTCCTGGAACTGAAAGCTATTCGTAACGGTATGGCGAGCGGTGTAGTTATCGAATCCTTCCTGGATAAAGGTCGTGGTCCGATTGCTTCCGTGCTGGTTCGCGAAGGTACGCTGCATAAAGGCGATATCGTTCTGTGCGGCTTCGAATACGGTCGTGTGCGTGCGATGCGTGACGAGCTGGGCCGTGAAGTCACTGAAGCGGGTCCGTCTATTCCGGTGGAAATCCTCGGTCTTTCGGGCGTTCCTGCTGCGGGCGATGAAGCAACCGTTGTGCGTGACGAGAAGAAAGCGCGTGAAGTTGCGCTGTATCGTCAGGGCAAATTCCGTGAAGTTAAACTGGCGCGTCAGCAGAAATCCAAACTGGAAAACATGTTTGCCAACATGACTGAAGGCGAAGTTCATGAAGTGAACATCGTACTGAAGGCTGACGTTCAGGGCTCTGTAGAAGCGATCTCCGATTCTCTGCTGAAACTCTCTACTGAAGAAGTGAAAGTGAAGATCGTGGGTTCCGGCGTAGGTGGTATCACCGAAACCGACGCGACTCTGGCAGCTGCGTCCAACGCTATTCTGGTTGGCTTTAACGTTCGTGCTGATGCCTCTGCGCGTCGTGTGATCGAAGCTGAAGGTCTGGATCTGCGTTACTACTCGGTCATCTATAACCTGATCGACGAAGTGAAAGCAGCGATGAGCGGTATGCTTTCTCCGGAACTGAAACAGCAGATCATCGGTCTGGCGGAAGTTCGTGATGTGTTCAAATCACCGAAATTCGGCGCGATCGCAGGCTGTATGGTTACTGAAGGCGTGGTTAAACGTCACAACCCGATCCGCGTCCTGCGCGACAACGTGGTTATCTATGAAGGCGAGCTGGAATCCCTGCGTCGTTTCAAAGATGACGTGAACGAAGTCCGTAACGGCATGGAATGTGGTATTGGCGTGAAGAACTACAACGATGTGCGCACTGGCGATATGATCGAAGTGTTCGAAATTATCGAAATTCAGCGCACAATCGAGTAATCCACATCGCCTTTCGGGCTGCTGCGTTGGTGGCATGTGTACCCCTGGTTACAGAGTTATCTGTGCTCCTGGGGGCACGAATTTGCCGCCCTTCTGCAATCCGTAATTCATCGTGGATACAAATATTGTAGGCCGGGTAAGCGAAACGCCACCCGGCAGAATATCAAAAGGGGCTACGGCCCCTTTTTAGTCTGGAGAATTATTATGGCGAAAGAATTTGGTCGCCCGCAGCGCGTATCCCAGGAACTGCAAAAAGAAATTGCGATTATCCTGCAGCGTGAAATCAAGGATCCGCGACTGGGGATGATGACTACCGTATCCGGTGTTGAAGTTTCCCGCGATCTGGCTTATGCCAAAGTGTTTGTCACCTTCCTTAACGACAAAGATGAAGCTTCTGTTAAAGCGGGCATCAAAGCGCTACAGGACGCTTCCGGTTTTATTCGTAGCCTGCTGGGTAAAGCGATGCGTCTGCGTATCGTGCCGGAACTGACCTTCTTCTACGACAATTCGCTGGTGGAAGGGATGCGTATGTCCAACCTGGTGACCAGCGTGGTGAAGCACGATGACGAACGTCGTGTGAATCCGGACGACAGCAAGGAGGACTGATGAGTCGTCCTCGTCGTCGTGGTCGCGACGTGCATGGCGTGTTGCTGCTTGATAAACAGCAAGGCGCGTCGAGCAATGATGTGCTGCAAAAGGTCAAACGTCTCTACAATGCTAACCGTGCCGGGCATACCGGGGCGCTGGATCCGCTGGCGACCGGTATGTTGCCGATTTGTCTGGGCGAAGCGACAAAGTTTTCCCAGTATCTGCTGGATTCTGATAAACGCTATCGGGTCATTGCGAGGCTGGGCCAGCGAACTGATACTTCTGATGCGGACGGGCAAATTGTCGAAGAGCGCCCGGTAACCTTTACCGACGAGCAATTGGCTGCGGCGCTGGAGAGTTTCCGTGGTGATACGCAGCAAGTGCCGTCAATGTATTCCGCGCTGAAGTATCAGGGAAAGAAACTCTACGAGTATGCGCGTCAGGGTATTGAAGTGCCGCGTGAAGCCCGGCCTATTACCGTTTATGAGCTGCTATTTATTCGTCATGAAGGTAATGAGCTGGAGCTGGAAATCCACTGCTCTAAAGGGACTTACATCCGCACTATTATTGACGATCTGGGTGAGAAGCTGGGTTGTGGCGCACATGTTATCTACCTGCGTCGTCTGGCGGTGAGCAAATACCCGGTTGAGCGGATGGTCACCCTGGAGCACCTGCACGAGCTGGTGGCCCAGGCTGAGCAGCAGAATATTCCGGCGGCGCAGCTACTGGATCCGCTGTTGATGCCGATGGACAGCCCGGCATCCGATTTTCCCGTCGTCAACATTCCTTCTGTCGTGGCCGCGTATTTCAAAAACGGTCAGCCAGTACGTGCATCAGCCGCACCAAAAGAGGGGCTGGTACGCGTGACGGAAGGTGATGAAGGTAAATTTATCGGTATGGGCGAGATGGACGATGATGGTCGCGTGGCGCCGCGTCGTCTGGTTGTAGAGTATCCTGCTGTATAACGGGCTTACCTTGCGAGAACCTGTCACTACGAGTAGAATATTGCCGCTTAACGTTGGGCCATGTATTTAACATTGCCCGGCGCTAAACCCTGGAGCGCTGAATTAGAGATCGGCGCCCTTTCATTTATATATACTTTGGAGTTTTAAAATGTCTCTAAGTACTGAAGCTACAGCTAAAATCGTTTCTGAGTTTGGTCGTGATGCAAACGACACCGGTTCTACCGATGTTCAGGTTGCTCTGTTGACTGCACAGATCAACCACCTGCAGGGTCACTTTGCAGAGCACAAAAAAGATCACCACAGCCGTCGTGGTCTGCTGCGTATGGTTTCTCAGCGTCGTAAACTGCTCGACTACCTGAAACGCAAAGATGTTGCGCGCTACACCTCGCTGATCGAGCGTCTGGGTCTGCGTCGCTAATTCTGGCGAGTTTCAAGAAGGGGCCTTTATGGCCCCTTTTTTCAACCAGGCGGCAGCAATTGGCAGTAAACTAATGTATTGTTGCCATGTATGTCTTCACTGCAGAGGTTCGCGCGGCTAATGAGAGGCTTTATCCGCAATGGGGCGGGTCAGGGTTGTCATTAGTCGCGAGGATGCATGAAGATTCGGTTTAATTGTCAGCACGCCTTTGGTGTGCTGACATTCATTAAGAAAGGACAGAATTTTGCTGAATCCGATCGTTCGTAAATTCCAGTACGGTCAACATACCGTTACGCTGGAAACCGGCATGATGGCGCGTCAAGCCACCGCTGCCGTAATGGTAAGCATGGATGACACCGCAGTATTCGTGACCGTTGTTGGCCAGAAAAAAGCGAAACCAGGTCAGGACTTTTTCCCGTTGACCGTTAACTATCAGGAGCGTACCTACGCTGCTGGTAAAATCCCCGGTGGTTTCTTCCGTCGTGAAGGCCGTCCGAGCGAAGGTGAAACCCTGATTGCGCGTCTGATTGACCGCCCGGTTCGCCCGCTGTTCCCGGAAGGCTTCGTTAATGAAGTTCAGGTTATTGCCACCGTCGTTTCCGTTAACCCGCAGGTTAACCCGGATATCGTCGCGATGATCGGTGCTTCCGCGGCCCTGTCTCTGTCCGGTATTCCGTTCAATGGTCCGATTGGCGCCGCTCGCGTGGGCTACATCAACGACCAGTACGTGCTGAACCCGACCCAGGAAGAGCTGAAAGCAAGCAAGCTGGATCTGGTTGTTGCCGGTACTGAAGCGGCTGTTCTGATGGTGGAATCCGAAGCAGAACTGCTGAGCGAAGATCAAATGCTGGGCGCTGTGGTATTTGGCCACGAACAGCAACAAATTGTTATCCAGAACATCAACGATCTGGTGAAAGAAGCCGGCAAACCGCGTTGGGACTGGCAGCCGGAAGCGGTGAACGAAGCGCTGAACGCGCGCGTCGCTGCTCTGGCAGAATCTCGTCTGAGCGATGCTTATCGCATCACCGACAAACAGGAACGTTACGCTCAGGTTGATGTAATCAAATCTGAAACTATCGCGGCTCTGACTGCCGAAGATGAAACGCTGGACGCTAACGAGCTGGGCGAAATTCTGCACGCTATCGAGAAAAATGTTGTTCGTAGCCGCGTACTGGCTGGCGAACCGCGCATCGATGGCCGCGAAAAAGATATGATCCGTGGTCTGGACGTTCGTACCGGTGTTCTGCCGCGTACTCACGGTTCTGCACTGTTCACCCGTGGTGAAACTCAGGCGCTGGTAACGGCAACGCTGGGTACTGCGCGTGATGCTCAGATCATCGACGAGCTGATGGGCGAGCGCACTGACTCTTTCCTGTTCCACTATAACTTCCCTCCGTATTCCGTAGGGGAAACCGGGATGGTCGGTTCGCCGAAGCGTCGTGAGATCGGTCACGGTCGTCTGGCAAAACGCGGCGTGCTGGCGGTGATGCCAGATGCAGAAAAATTCCCGTACACCGTTCGCGTGGTTTCTGAAATCACCGAATCCAACGGTTCTTCTTCCATGGCCTCTGTGTGTGGTGCTTCTCTGGCGCTGATGGATGCGGGCGTGCCGGTGAAAGCAGCCGTTGCAGGTATCGCAATGGGTCTGGTGAAAGAAGGCGACAACTTTGTTGTTCTGTCTGACATCCTTGGCGATGAAGATCACCTGGGCGATATGGACTTCAAAGTAGCGGGTTCCCGCGACGGTATCTCTGCGCTGCAGATGGATATCAAAATTGAAGGTATCACCAAAGAGATCATGCAGGTCGCGCTGAACCAGGCGAAAGGCGCACGTCTGCATATCCTGAGCGTGATGGAGCAGGCGATTAACGCGCCGCGTGGCGATATCTCTGAGTTTGCACCGCGTATCCACACCATCAAGATCAACCCGGACAAAATCAAAGACGTTATCGGTAAAGGCGGTTCTGTTATCCGTGCATTGACCGAAGAAACGGGCACTACTATTGAAATCGAAGACGACGGTACCGTGAAAATCGCGGCCACCGACGGTGAAAAAGCGAAATTCGCTATTCGTCGTATCGAAGAAATCACCGCTGAGATCGAAGTGGGCCGTATCTACAATGGTAAAGTGACCCGTATCGTTGACTTTGGCGCATTTGTGGCCATCGGCGGCGGTAAAGAAGGTCTGGTACACATCTCTCAGATCGCTGATAAGCGCGTTGAGAAAGTGACCGATTATCTGCAGATGGGCCAGGAAGTTCCGGTGAAAGTTCTGGAGGTTGATCGCCAGGGCCGTATTCGTCTGAGTATCAAAGAAGCGACTGAACAAACTCAGCCTGCTGAAGCGTTAGAAGCGCCGCAAGCAGAGCAGGGCGAGTAAGGTTGCCTTTACCCTCCGCCACCAGGCGGAGGGCTTATTCGCAGGCAGGACGCCATGTTTGCAGCCGGGGGACAGGACGTTCATCCAATTGTTGTCTTCGGGAGTGGGAAATGAAGCCTTTTTTGCGCTGGTGTTTCGTTGCGACAGCTTTAACGCTGGCAGGATGCAGCAACTCTGCCTGGCGTAAGAGCGAAGTCCTCGCGGTGCCATTGCAACCGACTTTGCAGCAAGAAGTGATTCTGGCACGCATGGAACAAATTCTTGCCAGTCGGGCTTTAACCGATGACGAACGCGCACAGCTTTTATATGAGCGCGGAGTGTTGTATGATAGTCTCGGTCTGAGGGCCTTAGCGCGGAATGATTTCTCACAAGCGCTGGCAATTCGACCGGATATGCCTGAAGTATTCAACTACTTAGGCATTTATTTAACGCAGGCAGGCAATTTTGATGCTGCCTATGAAGCGTTTGATTCTGTACTTGAGCTTGATCCAACTTACAACTACGCGCACTTAAATCGCGGGATCGCATTGTATTACGGCGGTCGCGATAAGTTAGCGCAAGATGATCTGCTGGCGTTTTATCAAGACGATCCTAATGATCCTTTCCGCAGCCTGTGGCTTTACATCGTTGAGCGAAAGCTTGATGAGAAGCAGGCGAAAGAAGCACTGAAACAGCGCTTTGAGAAATCGGACAAGGAACAATGGGGATGGAATATTGTCGAGTTCTACCTCGGTGACATTAGCGAAGCAACGCTGATGGATCGCCTGAAGGCAGACGCAACGGATAACACCTCGCTCGCTGAGCATCTCAGTGAAACCAACTTCTATTTAGGTAAGTATTACCTAAGTCTGGGGGATAAGGACAGCGCCACGGCACTGTTCAAACTAACGGTTGCCAACAATGTCCATAATTTTGTTGAGCACCGTTACGCATTGTTGGAATTAGCGCTCTTGGGCCAGGAGCACGATGACCTGGCAGAATCGGACCAGCAATAGCTGACGAACATATCAGCCCGTAATCTCTTTTGATTGCCATCATCTTCGCGGGTGAGGGCTTCATTGTTCGTTAATTAACCTACTTTGAGCCGGTTCACACTTTTCAATGAAAATTGCTAATCATTTTCACGATGAGTTATGTAGACTGGCCGCCAATGACATAGAGGCACTTGTACTACATGGCTGAATTCGAAACCACTTTTGCAGATCTGGGGCTGAAGGCTCCTATCCTTGAAGCCCTGAACGATCTCGGTTACGAAAAACCATCTCCGATCCAGGCTGAGTGCATTCCGCACCTGCTGTCTGGTCGTGACGTACTGGGCATGGCCCAGACTGGTAGCGGTAAAACCGCAGCGTTTTCTCTTCCGTTGCTCCATAACATCGATCCGGACCTGCGTGCGCCGCAGATCCTGGTGCTTGCTCCGACCCGCGAACTGGCGGTTCAGGTAGCTGAAGCAATGACTGATTTTTCTAAACATATGCATGGCGTAAACGTGGTTGCCCTGTACGGCGGCCAGCGTTATGACGTGCAATTACGCGCCCTGCGCCAGGGGCCGCAGATCGTCGTCGGTACGCCGGGGCGTCTGCTGGATCACCTGAAACGCGGCACGCTGGATCTCTCTAAACTGAGCGGTCTGGTTCTGGATGAAGCCGACGAAATGCTACGCATGGGCTTTATCGAAGACGTTGAAACGATTATGGCGCAGATCCCGGAAGGTCATCAGACCGCGCTGTTCTCTGCAACCATGCCGGAAGCGATCCGTCGCATTACCCGCCGCTTTATGAAAGAGCCGCAGGAAGTGCGCATTCAGTCCAGCGTAACCACTCGCCCGGACATCAGCCAGAGCTACTGGACGGTGTACGGCATGCGCAAAAACGAAGCGCTGGTTCGTTTCCTCGAATCGGAAGATTTTGATGCGGCGATCATCTTCGTTCGTACCAAAAACGCGACGCTGGAAGTGGCTGAAGCCCTGGAGCGCAGCGGCTATAACAGCGCCGCGCTGAACGGCGACATGAACCAGGCGCTGCGTGAGCAGACCCTGGAACGCCTGAAAGATGGTCGTCTTGATATCCTGATCGCAACAGACGTTGCGGCGCGTGGTCTGGACGTTGAGCGTATCAGCCTGGTCGTTAACTACGACATTCCGATGGATTCTGAATCCTACGTTCACCGTATCGGCCGTACCGGTCGTGCGGGTCGCGCTGGCCGCGCACTGCTGTTCGTTGAGAACCGCGAGCGTCGTCTGCTGCGCAACATTGAACGCACCATGAAGCTGACCATTCCGGAAGTCGAGCTGCCGAACGCAGAACTGCTGGGCAAACGTCGCCTGGAAAAATTCGCCGCGAAAGTACAGCAGCAGCTGGAAAGCAGCGATCTGGAGCAGTACCGCGCGCTGCTGGCAAAAATCCAGCCTTCTTCTGAAGAAGAGATGGACATTGAAACGCTGGCCGCCGCACTGCTGAAAATGGCACAGGGCGAACGTCCGCTGATTCTGCCGCCGGATGCGCCGATGCGTCCTAAGCGTGAATTCCGCGAACGTGATGAGCGTTTCGAACGTCGTGGCGATCGCAACGACCGTGGCCCGCGTGGCGAGCGTTCCGAGCGCGGTGGTGAAGATCGCCCGCGTCGTGAACGTCGTGACGTTGGCGACATGGAACTGTACCGCATTGAAGTGGGCCGTGATGACGGTGTTGAAGTACGTCATATCGTTGGCGCGATTGCTAACGAAGGCGATATCAGCAGCCGTTACATCGGTAACATCAAGCTGTTTGGTTCCCACTCCACCATTGAGCTGCCGAAAGGTATGCCGGGTGAAGTTCTGCAGCACTTCACGCGTACGCGTATTCTCAACAAACCGATGAATATGCAGTTGCTGGGCGATGCACAGCCGCGCGAGCGTAACGAACGTCGCGGTGGCGGTGGCGGTGAGCGCCGTGGTGGTTTCGGTGGCGAACGTCGTGAAGGCGGTCGTGGCGAAGCCCGTCGTTTCAGCGGTGAGCGTCAGGAAGGCCGTAGTTTTGGTGGCGAACGTCGTGCTCCGCGCCGCGATCGTGACGAAAACACCAGCCGTCGTCGCAACGACGCATAATTTTCCTTACGATCTGTAAAGAAAAAGATACAGCCCCGGTCAAAACGATCGGGGCTTTTTTTATCTGAAATGTACTCTTGTACTGGTACAATGCGGCGGCCTGAATCCAGGCGTTGAATTCACAGGAGAATATTTCAGATGTCGACACTGACAACCACACAGGCTTCCCCTTCGCTGTTCGGCGGGGTGGTAATAATCGGCGGCACCATCATTGGCGCAGGCATGTTCTCGTTGCCCGTAGTGATGTCCGGCGCGTGGTTCTTCTGGTCACTGCTGGCACTGCTGTTTACCTGGTTCTGTATGCTGCACTCGGGTCTGATGATCCTTGAGGCCAACCTTAACTATCACAGCGGGGCAAGTTTCGACACCATCACCAAAGATCTGCTGGGAAAAGGCTGGAATCTGGTGAATGGCGTCTCGATTGCCTTCGTGCTCTATATTCTGACCTACGCTTACATTTCGGCGAGCGGCTCCATTCTGCATCACACCTTTGGCGAAATGTCGCTGAACGTGTCGCCGCGTCTGGCGGGACTCTGCTTTGCGTTGGGCGTTGCTTTTATCGTTTGGCTCTCCACGCACGCAGTTAGCCGCATGACGGCGATTGTGCTGGGGGCGAAAGTGATCACTTTTTTCCTCACCTTTGGCAGCCTGCTCGGGCACGTGCAGCCCGCGACGCTGTTTAATGTGGCACAAAGCGACGCATCCTATACCCCCTATTTGCTGATGACGCTGCCGTTTTGCCTTGCCTCGTTTGGTTATCACGGCAACGTTCCAAGCCTGATGAAATACTATGGCAAAGATCCGCGCACCATCACCCGTTGCCTGGTCTACGGCACGTTACTGGCGCTGGGGCTGTATGTTGTCTGGCTGCTGGTGACGATGGGCAATATCCCACGTCCGGCATTTATTGAGATCGCAGCGAAGGGCGGCAATATTGATGTACTTGTGCAGGCGCTCAGCGGCGTGTTGAACAGCCGTAGCCTGGATCTGCTGTTAGTGATTTTCTCAAACTTTGCGGTTGCCAGCTCATTCCTGGGCGTGACTTTAGGGCTGTTCGATTACCTGGCGGATCTGTTTGGGTTTGATGATTCACCGGCTGGACGTTTCAAAACGGCTTTGCTGACGTTCATACCGCCAATTGTCGGTGGTTTACTGTGGCCGAATGGTTTTCTGTATGCCATTGGTTATGCGGGGCTGGCGGCGACGATTTGGGCGGCGATTGTTCCTGCGCTGCTGGCGAATGCGTCACGTAAACGCTTCGGCAGCCCGGCGTTTCGCGTCTGGGGCGGCAAGCCAATGATTATGCTGATTCTGCTGTTTGGCATCGGTAACGCCGTAGTACACCTGCTTTCCAGCTTTAATCTGCTGCCGGTTTATCAGTAATTGCAGGCCGGGTGGCGCTGTGCTTACCCGGCCTATTCAATGCTGTAGGCAGGATAAGCCGCCATCCGGCACAGACAAAAGCTACCCGAGCAGTGCTTCTTTCACCTGCATCGCCAGCTCAAACGAGTAGAGCCGTGCCTGGTGATCGAAAATTTGCCCATTCACCATAATCTCGTCCGCGTCCGTTTCCCGCAGGATCGACTCCAGCCCGTGGCGCACCTTCGCTTTATCCCCGACCAGCGACATGCTCAGTGCCTGCTGTACGCCATACTGCTCCGACGGTGACCAGAACTGATCCATATTAGCGATCGGCGGCGGCAACTGCGCCGTTTCACCCCGACGCAGTTTCACAAACGCCTGCTGCATGGAGGTAAAGAGGAATTCCGCATCGCGGTTGCTGTCGGCGACGACAATGTTGATGCACACCATCGCATAAGGTTTCTCCAGCCGCGCGGAAGGTTTGAAATTCGTGCGATAGAGATGCAGCGCCTGGAACAACATATCCGGCGCAAAGTGCGAGGCAAAAGCAAACGGCAGGCCGAGTTGTGCAGCCAGTTGCGCGCTGTACAGGCTGGATCCCAGCAACCAGACCGGGATCTGCTCGCCGTAACCCGGCACCGGACGGACATGTGGATTCGGATCGCGGGCGTCAAACCAGTCCACCAGTTCGGCAACATCGCGCGGGAAGTTATCGATATCGCCGCTCATATGGCGACGTAACGCCATCATGGTGCGCTGATCGCTGCCCGGCGCGCGGCCGAGACCCAGATCAATGCGCCCCGGATAGAGTGTATTCAGCGTGCCGAACTGCTCGGCAATCACCAGCGGCGAGTGGTTCGGCAGCATCACGCCGCCGGAACCCAGGTGCAGGGTTTGCGTATTGGCGGCAAGGTAGCCAATCAGCACCGACGTCGCGGCGCTGGCGATGCCCGTCATATTGTGGTGTTCGGCCAGCCAGTAACGGTGATAGCCACGCTTCTCAGCCAATTTCGCCAGATCCAGCGAATGGGTAAACGCCTCGCGGGCAGAGGATCCTTGTGGGATCGGCGCGAGATCCAGCACCGAAAAGGGAATTGTTTTCTCAGACATAGAAACTCACTTTGCTACAGCATCGTCATCAGATTGAAGGTCTTCTTCCAGCCTGGCCCAGAGTCGCGGGACAGGCCAGAAAAGCTGCAACTTTTATAGTGCATTAACCTTTGCTGAAAGCTGTTAACAAAGTGAGCTTTATTAAAGTTCTAACTGCAAGCCGGGCAGTCTGCGCCAGTAGCCATTACAGTCGCTGTGAGACGTGAGCGGCAGCGGCGCGTTGCCCGTTTCATTAGCTTTAAACGCGTCCAGCATGGCGAACGTTTCTGGTCCCATCGGCGACAGACGCACGATATCGACAACATCTTTCATCGAAACCAGTTCATTGCCGAGGTTATAGACATAGCCGCTCATCGTCTGGATGCCATTGAGAACAAATACTTGCTGGTTCTCCTGCGACACCATGCTGCGTCCGTTCGGGTATTTAATGCAGCAGGTTTCACATTCATCTTTCGGCCTGTCTTCCGAGCGCGCGGTAAAGCAGCGGGCGGAATACGCCAGCGGCAGGTGGCCGTAGCTCAACACTTCTACCTCGAACTGTCGACGAATGCCCAGCGTTTCGCACTGTTCGAGTAGATTGACCAGCCAGTCCCGGGAAAGCTCGACCGGCATGCACCAGCGCACCATGCCTTGCTTGAGCAGCAGACGCAGCGTCACGGCGTTATAGCAGTTAAGGGCATGCCCGGCGACGAACGGCAGCTTACGGTCGGCGCACATGTTCACTACGCCCAGATCGCTGGCTTCCAGCAGAAATTCGCCGTTATCAACATAGCGCTTCAGTTCATTTAATTCTGAAGAGGCTTGTACCAGCGCCAGCGTGGAGAGCACCACCTGTTTGCCGCTACCGGCGAGCGCTTTTGCCATATCCAGCCAGTCGCCCACTTTGGTCGCGCGACGCTTGCTGCACACCGCCTCGCCAAGATAAACCACATCAGCGCTGCTGCTGGCTGCCTGGCGGTAAAAATCTTCCAGCGTCTCTTTTGGCCAGTAATAAAGGACCGGCCCTAATGAATATTTCATTGTCTTCCTACTGCCATTTACGGTGATATGCGCCGAGCGTGGTTTGTGTGCCTTCCGACATGGCTCCTAACGTCTCCATCCATGCGGATTGCGGGACAAAGTCCTGCGGCGCGGCCATGCAGCGATCGATAGCCTGACGCCACACCTTCGCCACCTGGCTGACATACGCCGGGCTGCGCTGGCGGCCTTCGATTTTTACCGAGGCGATATTGGCTGCCAACAATTCCGGCAACAGCTCCAGCGTATTCAGGCTGGTAGGCTCTTCCAGCGCATGATAACGCTCGCCATCCACCAGATAACGCCCTTTGCACAGCGTGGGATAACCCGCGTTTTCACCCTCCTGATAACGGTCGATCAGCACGTTATTCAGACGGGATTCCAGCCCCTGCGGCGTTTGCTGCCAGCGGACAAAACGCGCGGGCGAACAGGCGCCGACGGTATTGGGTGATTCGCCGGTGAGATAGGAGGAGAGGTAGCAACGGCCTTCGGCCATAATGCACAGGCTACCGAAAGCGAAGACCTCCAGCGGAACGGGCGTTGCGCGCGCCAATTGTTTCACCTGATGAATGGATAAAACGCGCGGCAGTACCACACGTGCGACATCAAAGTGACGGTGGTAAAAGCGGATTGCTTCTTCGTTAGTGGCGGAGGCCTGCACGGACACATGACGCTCAATATGCGGATAACGCTCGGCGGCGTATTCCAGCATCGCCAGATCGGCGAGGATCAGCGCGTCGGCACCCATCTGCGCGGCCATATCCACGGCCCGCTCCCAACGCTGGTAACCATCCGGGTGCGCAAAAGTATTAATGGCGATATGCAGTTTGCGGCGGTGCTGATGAACAAAACTCACCGCCTCCTGGAGTTTTTTCTCCGTAAAGTTGAGTCCGGCGAAATGGCGGGCGTTCGTATCATCTTTCAGGCCGATATAAACCGCGTCGGCACCGTTTTCGATAGCCGCCTTCAATGCCGGAAGGTTTCCGGCAGGGCAGAGCAACTCCATAGTGTATCCTGCAATCAGTGGCCAGAAGGCCCGGACGTACCCCGCAGGGCCGCCAAATTGTTAACGAACTGGGATTTTAGTTAACCTGCTGGCGACAATTTTTGATTTGAGGCAGTTAAATGCGTATTGATGGAGCCATAACTGCCGTCTATTTATTGCCGGATTGTTGATTTGCGCCGCTATGCCATGACGGGAATGTGGCAAAATAGCCGCAATTATCATTTCTGGGAGTTAAGCCCGTGTTGGATTCATTGCGCTCACGTCTTGTTCACTTCGGCCCGGCATTATTGAGTGTTCCGGTTAAGCTCACACCTTTCGCCATTAAGCGTCAGGTGCTGGAGCAGGTGCTGCGATGGCAATTCCAGCAGGCGCTGGCGGACGGAGAGCTTGAGTTTCTCGAAGGTCGCTGGTTAAGTATTCAGGTACGGGATATCGGCCTGACGTGGTATACCTCTGTTGAGAATGGTCAGTTGATTGTGCGTGAGTCAGCTGATGCCGATGTCAGCTTCAGCGCGGACGCCAGCGATTTGCTGATGATTGCCGCGCGCAAACAGGATCCGGACACGCTTTTTTTCCAGCGTCGGCTGGCGATTGAAGGCGATACGGAGCTTGGGCTGTACGTAAAAAATCTGATGGACGCCATTGAACTGGAGCAGATGCCAAAACCCCTGCGGGTGATGCTGCTGCAACTGGCGGAATTTGTTGAGGCCGGCCTGCAAGCGCCGCCTGCAACGACACAACCTTCTGTAGGTGAGCCATGCTGATTAGAGTTGAAATTCCCATTGATGCACCCGGTATCGACGCGTTATTGCGTCGTAGTTTTGGTGGTGAAGGCGAAGCCATGCTGGTGCACAATCTGCGTGAGGACGGTTTGATCACGCTGGGATTTGTCGCAACTGATGATGAAGGTCAGGTTGTGGGCTATGTGGCCTTTAGCCCGGTCACGGTTGCCGGTGAAGAGCTGCAATGGGTCGGGCTTGCGCCGCTGGCGGTCGATGAGCAGTATCGCGGCCAGGGCATTGCGCGCCAGCTTGTCTATGAAGGGCTGGATTCGCTGAATGAGTTTGGTTATGCCGCCGTGGTTACGCTGGGCGATCCGGCGTTCTATAGCCGTCTGGGGTTTAAAAATGCCTCGCAGAACGATCTGCGCTGCCGCTGGCCGCAAACGGATGAGGCGTTTTTAGTTCACCCTCTTGCGGATGATGCGCTGAATGGCGTCAGTGGACTGGTGGAATACAGCGATCACTTCAATCGCCTTTAACGACGAGGCTTTCCCGTAGCGCCTCGAATGTGCCATCTCCGGCGACGAGGCGCTCTTTCTGGCTTTTAGTTAGCTGCTTGATGCGGTACTCCAGGCGTAACGCCAGCGATCTTTCTCCTACCTGAGCTGAAAAAACCAGCGCCAGTGCGCCTTTTCCCCGCAGCGCTTTTGCCCCTTTGCCATTTTGATGCTGCGTAAAGCGACGCGCCACATCGGTGGTAATGCCGGTATACAGCATGTTGTCGGCGGTGCGAATTAGATAAAGAAACCAGAGCGTCATGGCATTATTCATTGTGTTAATGTGAACGAAAAAATAACACGAGGAAGAGAAAAAATGGAGACGCTTGCAGCCATTAACCGCTGGCTGGCGAAACAGCATGTTGTCAGTTGGTGCGTGGCGAACCGGGGCGAATTGTGGTGTGCGAATGCGTTTTACGTTTACGATGCGCAAAAAGTGGCGTTTTACATCCTCAGTGAAGATCACACGCGCCACTCGCAGATGACCGGGCTTCAGGCGAAGGTGGCGGGAACCGTCAACGGCCAGCCGAAAACCGTGGCGCTGATTCGCGGCGTGCAATTTACCGGGGAGATCCGTCGTCTGGAGGGGGAGGAAAGCGAGGTGCCGCGTACGCAGTACAACCGTCGCTTTCCTGTTGCGCGCGTGTTGTCAGCCCCAATGTGGGAGATTCGCCTTCACGAATTGAAATTCACTGACAACACGCTGGGTTTTGGTAAAAAATTACACTGGATCCGCGACTCAGGCACCCAGTAAACGCAATGCTTCGCGGTTAAACGCAGGCAAATCTTCGGGGGTGCGGCTGGTCACCAGTTGATCTTTATCGATCACCACTTCCTGGTCATAGAACTCGCCCCCGGCGTTTTTCACATCGACGACAATAGGTTTCACCGCTGTCAGCTTACGCCCGCGTATGGCGTCCGCGCTGATCAGCAACTGCGGGCCGTGACAAATGGCGAAGACGGGCTTGCCACTGCTGATAAAATCGCGGGTGAAGGTGACAAACCGGTCGTCGCCGCGCAAATGATCGGGTGAGTGGCCGCCCGGTAGCAGCAGGGCGTCAAAATCCGCTGGCCGCACCTCATCGATGGCTTTATCAATCACCACTTCAGCTTCGCCTTGTTTGCCGTGGATGGTTTTCCCCGCCTGTTTCTCTATGGTGATCACCTCATGACCGGCCTGACGAAACTCCTGTGCCGGAGAGGTGAATTCTGAATCTTCAAACTCGTCGGTGATCAAGACTGCGATTTTCTTGCTCATAGTTCCTCCGTTGTTTTGGCTTCAGCGCTCGTTGCTATCCATACTGATAACCCATCAGACTATTAAGCCTGGTTTAGCAGGCGGGTATTGCAAGGCAGATTCATCTGCAAAAGGAGAGTAAATGCCACGCGTAATGATCACTGGCGCAACGGGTCTGGTTGGCGGACATCTGCTGCGATTGCTGAGCAACGACGCGCGGGTTGGCACGATCGTAGCGCCAACGCGCCGCCCGTTATCGGGATTTCCCGATGTTGAAAATCCATATGATCCGCAGTTAAGCGATGCGCTGGCGCAGGTGAATGGCGCGGTGGATACGGTTTTTTGCTGCCTTGGTACCACGCGGCGCGAAGCGGGGAGCGAAGAGGCTTTCGTGCATGCGGACTATACGCTGGTGGTCGATACGGCATTAACCGGGCTGCGGCTTGGCGCCAGGCAGATGCTGGTGGTCAGTTCGATGGGCGCAAACGCGCGTTCACCGTTTTTCTATAACCGGGTAAAAGGTGAAATGGAAAAAGCGCTCATCGCGCAGGAGTGGCGCCGGCTGGTTATTGCCCGTCCGTCGATGCTGCTGGGGGCGCGCGAAAAGCCGCGCTCCAGTGAATCTCTGCTCGCACCGCTGTTTCGTCTGCTGCCGGGCAACTGGAAGTCGATCCGCGCACAGGATGTCGCCCGCGCGCTGCTGGCATTGTCCTTCACGCCAGCGGAAAATCGCATCGAGGTTGTCGCCTCCGCGCAGTTACGCGCGATTGCAGCAGGCTCGCAATTGGCAAAATAGTTTTCCCGGCGTACTATTCCCTGGCTTATTACCTATTTCCCCGGGGAATGTTATGACTGGTCAGTCTTCACCTCAGGCGGCAACACCCATTCAGTGGTGGAAACCCGCGCTGTTCTTTCTTGTGGTTATCGTTGGTCTTTGGTACGTGAAATGGCAGCCTTATTACGGTAAAGCCTTCACTGCTGCCGAGACGCACAGCATTGGTAAATCTATTCTTGCGCAGGCCGATTCCAGCCCGATTCAGGCGGCGTGGGATTATGCGCTGGTCTATTTTCTTGCCGTCTGGAAAGCGGCCGTACTGGGCGTAGTGCTGGGCTCGTTGATTCAGGTATTGATCCCGCGCGACTGGCTACTGCGCACGCTGGGGCAAAAACGCTTTAGCGGCACGCTGTTTGGTACGCTGTTCTCTCTGCCTGGCATGATGTGCACCTGCTGTGCCGCACCGGTGGCGGCAGGCATGCGCCGTCAGCGCGTTTCTATGGGCGGCGCACTGGCATTCTGGATGGGCAACCCGCTGCTTAACCCGGCTACGCTGGTGTTTATGGGCTTTGTTCTTGGCTGGCATTTTGCCGCAATCCGTCTGGTTGCGGGTCTGGTGACAGTGTTGGGCGTTGCTTTATTGGTACAGGCGCTGGTCAAAGAGAACCCGCAGCAGGCTGAAGCGGTGGATATTACGCTTACGGAGCCGCAGGGCAACTTTATGGCGCGCTGGGGCAAAGCCTTATGGCAACTCTTCTGGAGCACCATTCCGGTCTATATTCTCGCTGTCCTGGTGCTGGGCGCGGCGCGCGTGTGGGTATTCCCGCATGCGGATGGCGCGATCGATAACACGCTGTTGTGGGTGATTGCGATGGCGATTGTCGGTTGCCTGTTTGTGATCCCGACGGCCGCCGAGATCCCGATTGTGCAGACCATGATGCTGGCGGGTATGGGAATGGCGCCTGCGCTGGCGCTGTTGATTACGCTGCCGGCGGTAAGCCTGCCGTCGCTGATCATGCTGCGTAAATCGTTTCCGTTAAAAGCGTTGTGGCTGACCGGCGGGCTGGTGGCGCTGTGCGGGACGATCACTGGCGCTATTGCGTTGTTCTGAGGTTTGACAGAGCAAGAAAGGCCCGGCGAATTATGGGGTGCAGTCCAGAATTTGCCGGGCCTTTTTGGTTATTTCAGCAGGGTAAATGCCGTCGTTACGTGCTTCACACCGCTGACGCGGCTGGCGATATCTGCCGCTGCCTGGCCTTCGCGCTGGGTGACCAGACCCATCAGGAACACTTCGCCGTTCTCGGTGGTCACTTTCACGTTAGAGGATTTCACCTGATCGCTGCCCAACAACTGCGAGCGGACTTTGGTGGTGATCCAGGTGTCTGAAGACGCCGTACCGAGGCCGATTGGCTGACCCTGGCGAATTTCGTTGAATACTTCGGTTGCGCCCTCAACGCCCACGGCAATCTGTTTCGCTCTGGAAGAGAGCTCGGTATTCGGGGCCTGCCCGGTCAGCAGAACTTTTCCCTGATACGCGGTGACGTTAATACGCGCTTCTTTTTTAAGCTGCTCATCTTTGGACAGTGCGCTGTTGACGCGCAGTTCCAGCGTGCTGTCATCCACCTGGGTGCCAACGGTTCGCGGATCCGTCGCGGCTTTAGTGCCAACGGCGGCAGAACCGACCACGACTGCGCCAACACAACCTTGTAACAGCAGCGCGGAAATAAGGACTGCGAGGGGCGTAAATGCCTTCATGTGTACTCCTTAATCATCCTGGTGAGGGAAAAGCGTGTTATCAATCAGATCGCATAAGCAATTCACTGTCAGCATGTGCATTTCCTGGATGCGCGCGCTGCGATGGGAAGGAATACGGATTTCGACATCCTGCGGCCCCAGCAGACCCGCCAGCTCGCCACCGTCGTAGCCGGTCAGCGCGATGATGGACATATCACGCGTTACCGCCGCTTCCACGGCTTTAACAATATCGCGGCTGTTGCCGCGCGTGGAAATGGCCAGCAGGATATCCCCGCTGTGACCGAGCGCGCGAACCTGCTTGGCGTAAATCTCATCATGCAGACGATCATTTGCTATCGCGGTTAAGACCACATTATCGGTATTAAGTGCAATGGCAGGTAAACTGGGACGTTCTGTTTCAAAACGGTTGATCATGCTGGCAGCAAAATGCTGTGCATTGGCGGCAGAAGTGCCGTTGCCACAACAGAGGATTTTGTTGCCGTTAAGCAGGGAGTGAACCATCGTCATGGCTGCGCGGGAAATGGCATCAGGCAACGCTTCCGCCGCCGCAATTTGGGTTTGAATGCTTTCCGTAAAGCAAACTTTAATTCGTTCGAGCACAGTAATCCCTATCATTTTGTAATTATGAGTGGTCGTTAAAGGCGTTTTGTATCCACTCAACGTCATTTTCGGTGCAGGCTACCACATCAAACCGGCAATCCACAGTATCAAAACTCCCATTGTGTCGGGCGAGCCATAAACGGGCTGTTTGCAGGAGCCTGGCCTGTTTCGCGCGTGTGATACTGCTCGCAGCGCCGCCAAAACGTGACGATCTGCGATAGCGCACTTCAATAAATACGGTGGTAGTTTTGTGCCGCATTATCAGATCGATTTCGCCGCCGCGCTCGCGCACATTGGCGGCTAAAAAATGCAGTCCTTTGCTTTCCAGCCAGCGACGCGCTTTGGCTTCCCACGCGTCGCCAGTCTGTTTACGGGTTAACTGGCCGGGACGATCTGCCCCTGCTGGTATTTGAGCCATGACAACTTCCTGTTGATCACGCAATCCTGAGTGGCGGTTAAATCACCGGTATTTCCGTTCAGTTCAAACCCCGGAACCTGACGCATCTGCGAGAAGTTATTCGCCAGCGACCAGGCATCTGCGCCCATGGCATACAGGCGCGCCAGTGAGTAGTCATTGTTAACGCTTTTCAGCGCCTGCTGCATTAACGATGGGTTCGCGCCCGCCAGCATCGGGATTTCGTTAAATTGCAGGCCTTCCATCTCCAGACGGAAATCCGGGCCTGCGCCGCCCTGCGCGCTGCGTGAGCTGGCGTACAGCATCACGTTGCTCTGGCTTCCGGTGCGCAGAGTAATCATCGGTTTAATCAGCGCGATCTCATCCTGTGTCGCCACGATATAGACCGAATCCACGTTGCCGCTGCCGCTGATTTGCGCGTCGGTCGGTGGGGCCGGAATGTTCAGACCGCCAATAGTCACGCCCTGCTGCTGTGGCAGGCTGGCAACCACCGGGCTGCCGGTCATGGCAATACCGGAACCGCCATTCAGACCCATCCGCAGTTCAGCGGTAGATCCAAATTTCTGTTCCAGAACCACGCCGCCGCCAAGTTTCAGCCACTCTTCGGCAAAGGCTTTACTGATTCGTTCGCCCAGATTGCTGCGCGGCACCAGCAGCAGTGGCGCATGACGGCCCTGTTCATGGATGTGGCGTGCGGCATCGTGTGCTTCATCTTCCGGCGAGAGTGCGAAATAGCAGATATTTGCCCGGTTTTCGACGCTTTCAGGCTGGTTGAGCGCCAGTACGTTCAGCGTGGTGTGGCTGCGCATCAGCTCTTCAACATTGTTTTTCAGCAGCGGGCCGACCACGATACTCGCGCCATCTTGCTGCACCTGATTGAGGATCTGATCCATCGGTTGCGCGCTGGTATCGTAAATTTTCAGTTCAGCGCCCGGGTTTGCTGGCGTACCGGCAACGGCTGGCGCGGCAACCGGCTGCGTCGCATTGGCATCGGCAGGTTGAGGCGGCGTTACCGCTGCGGGATCCTGCTCTGCTGTGGTTTCGGATTGCGTGTCTGTTTCGCTCTGCGCGGCGCTGTCCGGTGCCTGCACCTGCTGGGCGTCCGGTGCGGCAGCGCTGGTTAAATCGCTGACGCTGGTCTGCGATGGGCTAACCACCGCGGCATTGGCTGCTTGCGCCACCTGCTGCGGAACGGCCGGGCCGGAAACGGTGGAAACGCCGTTTTTAGCGGCTTCAAAGCCCTGCTGAATCGCCCGGCCAAAAACTGCGGCCTGGCCATTTAACGGCAGCAGCAGCGCGATTTTATTGGCCGATGCCGGTTTGAAGTTTTGTAGATTCGACAGTTGCGTCGGCAGCATTTTCGCCGCCGGGTTTTGCGGGTAGCGGGTCTGCCAGTCGGTGATGCCCGCTTTCAGCATGTTGGGATCGTTGCGATTATCAAACCAGACGCGTTGCAGATCGAGCCAGCCCTGCAAGGTGACTTCATCCGCGTTGATCACCAGCGCTCTGGCTTGATCCTGCGTCATCGAAGCCAGCGCCAGCCAGGTAGCATCGATGTTTTTCTGCTTCGCTTCAGGTTTTGTTAACAGCGGCTGCTGGGCAATCAGCGCGCGCAGCAATGTCAGGGACGGCTTGCCTTGCGCGGCTTCAATCCCTAACTGCCAGTAACGCGCCTGCTGATTTTGCTCCAGATCGGCAGGATCGATCTTACTCAGCAGCGCCTGTGCGCCGGCGAAATCTTTCTGCACCAGTTTCATTTCGGCGGCGAGCAGAGAATATTCTTTACGCTGATTGTCGTTCAGATTCTGCGGTAGCTGGCTGAAGAGTTCGCTTGCCTGCTGGGTTTTGCCCTCTTTAAGCAGTGCACGAATGGCGAGTAATTGCCAGTTGGTCTTGCTATCATCTGTGCTTTGCTGCATCTGTTGCAGGTAATAGCCAGAATCAGCTTGCGCCGAGCCTTGCAGATGCGTGGCGCTCTGGTCTGTCGACTGGGTACCGCAGCCTGCAAACAGCAGGGCGGCCAGCACCACAGGCACGCAGCGCGTGGCTTTCGAACGTAGAAATCTTGACGGTAGCATACTGTATCCAGTGATAATTTTTACGCAATGCTCAATATTAAATCGGCAATACGGATGAAACAATGAAACAACACGAATCGGCGGAGAATTCTCAGGGTCAGCTTTATATTGTACCTACTCCCATTGGGAATTTGGCTGATATTACGCAACGCGCCCTCAACGTGTTGCAGGCCGTTGATTTAATTGCGGCGGAAGATACCCGCCACACCGGTTTATTGCTGCAACACTTTGCCATTAATGCCCGCCTGTTCGCTTTGCATGACCATAACGAGCAGCAGAAGGCGGAAACGCTGGTGGCAAAGCTGAAAGAGGGGCAGAACATTGCGCTGGTCTCGGATGCCGGAACGCCGCTGATCAACGATCCGGGTTATCACCTGGTGCGCACCTGCCGTGAAGCGGGGATTCGCGTTGTGCCTTTGCCTGGCCCGTGCGCTGCGATCGCCGCGTTGAGCGCCGCGGGATTGCCGTCGGATCGTTTTTGTTACGAAGGGTTTCTGCCCGCCAAATCGAAAGGGCGTCGCGATACGTTAAAAGCGCTGGAAACGGAAAGTCGCACGCTGATTTTCTATGAATCCACCCACCGTTTACTGGAAAGCCTGGAAGATATGGTCGCAGTGTGGGGCGAGAGCCGCTATGTCGTGCTGGCCCGCGAGCTGACCAAAACTTGGGAAACCATTCAGGGCGCGCCGGTAGGCGAACTGCTGGCGTGGGTGAAAGAGGATGAAAACCGCCGTAAAGGCGAGATGGTGCTGATTGTCGAAGGCCATAAAGCGCAGGAAGATGAGTTGCCCGCTGATGCGCTGCGTACGCTGGCGCTGTTGCAGGCTGAACTGCCGCTGAAGAAAGCCGCAGCCCTTGCCGCGGAGATCCACGGCGTGAAGAAAAACGCGTTGTACAAGTACGCGCTGGATCAGCAGTAACCCGATCAATACAGGCGCTGGAGAGCCGCGTCAGCGACCACAGCGCCGTAGCCCCGGTTTTTTTACACTACCGCCAGTTCCTTCTCCATTTTGCGAAACGCGGCTCTGTCCTTGTCGCTGATACTGTCATCGGTGATCACCGCATCGATTTTCTCCATCGGTAGCACCTGATTAAAACCGCGACGGTTGAATTTGCTGGCATCCACGACTGCAACGACTTTATGCGCGGCGGCGGCCATCACGCTGCTAATGGAGTAGCCTTCATTAAAGGTGGTGATGCCGTTCGTTGCATCAATGCCATCCGCACCGACGAACATTAAATCTGCGCTGATGCCCTGCAAAGAGCGTTCGGCAATGGTGCCGTGCATGGAGTGCGTTTTATGCCGCACGGTACCGCCGCAAACCACAAGGGTGATGTCTTTGTTTTCCGACAGGGCAAATGCGGCGGGCAGGCTGTTGGTAATAACGGTAATGTTGGTTCTTTTCGTCAGTGCCTCAGCAATCAGCATGGTGGTGCTACCGCTGTCGAGGATCACCGTCATACCCTCTTCGATCATGCTGGCGGCGGCCTGGGCGATACGTTTTTTCGGATCGCTCGCCAGTCGGTAGCGTTCTTCCAGCACCACTTCCTGATTTTCGTTATCCAGCACCGTTGCGCCGGGTTTCGCGGCGCCGCCGTGAAAGCGTGTTACCAGGCCTTTCTCTTCCAGCAGACGCAGATCTGCGCGGATGGTGACTTCAGAAATGCCAAAGCTGTTCGAAAGGTCAATCACCAGCACACTTCCCTGTGAGTTAACCAGTTCGACGATCTTATTCCTTCGTTCAAATGAGTTCATATTAATTTGCCTGATAATTAACTTCCTCTAGTGTAATCGAAGGATTGTGAAAGTTGAACGCTAACTTTCGAAAGGAAATGTGAGCCAGCGCAGGTTGCTGGCTCTCTCGCTTAATCGAGTCGTAACAGGATTTTGCCCTGCATCGGCGCACCGTTAAGGTTCTGTACTGCACGGGCGAAACTTTCCGGATCACCGCGATGGGCGATCAACGGCTCTAGCACTAGCTTTTTCTCTGTCAGCAGGCGTGTAGCCGTTGTCCACTCTTCGCCCGGCCACGGGCCGGAGTAGTTCATCCAACTGCCAATCAGGGTCATCTCTTTGCGCAGGATTTGGCCGAACACGGGCGCGGTTAACGTCAGGTCATGATGCAGTGTACCGATCAATGCCAGTTGGGCGCGCGGCCCGGCGATTTCGATTGCCAGTGAGACGGTTTGCGGCGTTCCTGCCGTTTCCAGCACCAACTGGTCGAAACGCGCCTCTTCCAGGCCAGCGGCAATCTTGCTCACATTCTGCTCGCGGCTATTGAAGGTGTAGGTTGCGCCGAGTTCGCGTGCCAGTTGCAGCTTGTCGGGGTTGATATCGATAGCGGTAACGCTTTTGGCGCCCAGCGCCCGTGCGCACTGCATGGCCAGCAGGCCAATGGTACCGGCACCGACAACGATCACGTTTTTGTTTTCGCAACCGCCAGCAAGGTGGAAGGCGTGCAGGCCGACGGTGATGGGTTCAATAAATGCGCCATCTTCAATCGTCATATCCTTCGGCAACGCGATCAGATTTGCCCGTTTCACCACGATGTATTCTGCATTACCGCCATCGCTGCGCGAACCGACAAACTGGTAGCGCTTGCACAAGGAGAAGAACTCGCGGCGGCACTCCGGGCAGTTAAAGCAGGGCAACAGCGGCACGCATGCCACCGCATCTCCGGCGTGTAAGTCGTTGATTGCCGCGCCGCAGGCTTCGACATAACCGCTGAATTCATGTCCCAGGGTAATCGGGTAAAAGTGTGCGCCACCGGCAAAGATACGCGGGATGTCAGAACCGCACAGGCCGGAGCTGACGACCCTGACTTTGACATCATCATCGTGCTGCAACTGAGGTTCCGGGCGTTCTTCAACGCAGACGTGGCCCTCAGCATGGATAACCACTGATTTCATAACACTCTCCAGGAACAACAAAGGGGGAGCGGGGCTCCCCGGGGATCAGGATACGGTCTGGTTTTGTGCGGCGAGCGAGGCTTTTTCGGCCGCTCTGAAGTTGCGTGCTCTGCGCCAGGTCAGCAGCACACCGGCCAGATAAAGGGTGGCAATCACTACAAACCCCACCACGTTTTGCCAGGTGAAAAGCTGAATAAGCAGCCAGGTGAACGGCGAACCGCCCTGGTCCATTGATGCCACCAGACCGCCCGATTTCAGCGCGCCTGCGTTGGCGGCAAGCTGCGTATGCAGGCCGATGGTTTGCGTGGCGACCCACAGCGTGATGCTCATGATAATGATGCCGGAGATCAGCGTGCGAAACAGGTTGCCCTGATGTACCGCAACCGCCATCGCCACAAAGAACCCGATGGTTGCCAGATCGCCGAAGGGCAGTACCTGGTTACCCGGCACCAGCACCGCAATTAAAATGGTGAGCGGAATAAAGATCAAACTGGCGGAGACCACTGAGGTGTGGCCGAGCAGCAGCGCCGGGTCGAGACCAATCAGGAATTCCTGGCTGCCAAATTTAGCCTGTAGCCGTTTACGTGCCTGTTTCGCGATAGGCGTTAGCCCATCCATAATCGGTTTGATGACGCGCGGCATCAGCAGCATCACGGCAGCCGTTTTCACCGCCAGTTGCAGTACGCCTTTCAGGTCGTAGCCTGCCAGCAGACCAATGACAATCCCCATCACAAACCCCACGGTGACCGGCTCGCCAAACGGGCCAAAACGTTTCTGAATATCGTCGGCGCTAAAGTGAACGCGGTTAAGACCGGGGATTTTTTCGACGATCGTATCAACCAGTACGGCAATGGGGCCGAGGTAAGCGGAGGTGCCGTGCGGGATGGCAATCCCTTCCAGCCCGAAGAAATCCCGCGTGTCCTTTGCAAACCAGTCGCCCAGCTTGAAGACGAATGCCGCATGCGCCACAACGCCGAGTATGCCGATCCAGTAAGAGCCAGTAGCGAGGTGCAGCATGGCGCCGGTAAAAGTCATGTGCCAGATATTCCAGATATCGACGTTCACTACGCGCGTCATGCGGGTGACCAGCATCAGGATATTCACGGCAATCGCGACCGGGATGGCGACCAGCGCGATCTGTGACGCCCAGGTCATCGGTGATGAGCCAGGCCAGCCGACATCAATCACATGCAGGTTAATCTGGAAATGTTCAGCCATCGCTTTCGCCGCCGGGCCAATGGAGTCCAGCATCAGGCCAATCACCAGCCCAATACCGACAAAGCCAATCCCGATGTGCAGGCCCGATTTAAAGCAATCCCCGAGCTTCATCCCCAACAATTTCGAGAAGATGATGATCACCACCGGCAGCATGACGGTAGGACCTAAGTCGAGGATATAACGCATAATTTCGCTAAACATCGCGTTACCCCCTGAGGATCGTCAGGATTTTTTGTTGCAGCGCCTCAATGCCCACGCCGGAGACGAAAGGCATGCCGTGTACCACAGGAATATCGCCAAAGGTACGATCGACTCTCGCCGTAGTGCAGATCAGATCTGCGCCGTCCATATAGGTTTCAATTTCATTCACCCGGCACTGCACGAGGTCGAGTTCGATCTGGTGGTCGGCGCAGAGCTCTTTGATCTCTTCCGCTGCCATGGTGGAGGTGGCGACCGCACCGCCGCAGGCGACGATTATTTTACGTTTCATAGGGTACTCCTTTTATTATCAGTATGTTATTAAGCCTGCTCGCACTTCTCAGGCTCCAGGATCGTGTCCCGAAAAAGCGTCGCCAGGTTATCGGCAGGCGTATCCAGCAGCGCTTGCAGCGTGTTCGGGTTTTGCAGCTCACTAAAAAGACGGCGTAACAACTTCAATTGCTCGGCCGGGTTTTCCACAATCAGGGCGATAATCAGCGAGACGGCGATGTCGGCATCATCGTCAGCTTGTTGAAAATAAACCGGTTTATCCGGGCGGATCAGATACAGTGCCGGGGACTTAGCATGTATAGCCTCGCAGTGCGGGATGGCCACCGCGTGGTGTTCAAGGGCAATGCCGGTCGGGTAAATTGCTTCGCGCGCCAGAAGCGCTGCCGGATAGCTTTCATGCACGACGCCCTGCGCCAGCATCTCCTCGCCAATATGCGCCAGCACATGCTGACGCGAGGTAAATTCAATTCCGGTACGGACAAACAGTTGGCTCATACATTCTCCAGTCATCAGGCAATTTCAGGGGCGCATCCATAGCGATAGGCGCGCAATACATCCTGTATTTTGTCAATGATCAGGCTGTGTGGCGTTGCGGCGATCTCATTTAGCGACGCGCGTTCCAGTTGTACGGGTAAATACTGGCTAATCAGCCCTAACGGCAGCGTTGTGGCGCTGAGGTTCGCCAGCAGTTTCTCGACGCTCTGGCGAATGCGTGGGTGCGGCCAGTAGTAGCGAATGCGATCCGAAAGGCTGAAGTGGATATCCACCATCGACTGGCTCCAGGTCGGACGGTAATACTTTTTCCAGTAACCCGGTTCGTTAAGCATCACTTCATCGATCACCTCCAGTACGCGACTGCGGTTTTCCGGCGCAATCAGTTCGTTTTCCATTTGCGCCAGCGCAAAAATGGCTTCGCGCAGCGCAAAGGTCAGCGCAGGCCCAACTTTCAGAATGGCGAAATGGTCGCGTACCAGCGCACGGTAAGCCTGGCGGGACTGGTAATCAGTGGAGTGCGCTTCGTAGACCATTGGCGTCTGGCGGATCCAGCCGGAAAGCGCTTCTGCTGCCTGCGGCTGATAGTGGATCACCTGGGTATGATCGAATTCAACGCCTGGCTGCACGACGATCGCGGTGACGCGGTTCATTGCGTCATCCAGCCCCAATGCGTGGAAAGCGACGCGGTGCGTTTCCAGCGTGCGTGCGGCATCTTCGACGCGCGTAACGTGAACCGTATTGATACTGCTGGCTTCGCCGCCGGGAACCGGTACTTCAGTGCCAATCACATAGGTCAGGTTTTTTTTCAGCGCGTCGCTGGCGGTTTCTTCCGCTGCCTGGCACAGACGTGCGGCGCGTTCGGCGACAACATGCGGTTCCAGCGGAACTGGATCGTCAGCGCATGACATCGATGCATCCAGATGGATCTTGCTGAAACCGGCAGCGACATAGGCTTTAATCAGCTCGACGGATTTTTCCATCGCAGCGGCGGCGGTTTCGTTCTGCCAGCAGTTTGGCCCAAGATGATCGCCGCCCAGGATCAGCCGCTCCCGTGGAAAGCCGACCTCATCGGCGATGCGGTAGACGAAGTCGCGAAAATCGGCGGGCTTCATACCGGTATAGCCGCCAAACTGGTTGACCTGATTCGAGGTTGCTTCGATCAATACTTTCGCGTCGGTCGATAAATCAAAGCGCAGCGCGGCTTCAATGACCAGCGGGTGCGCTGAGCAAACAGAACAGATACCGAGGTGCTCCCCCGCTTTATGGCGGGCAATAATCTCTTTCACTTCTTCCTCCGGTTATTACGCAATATTTTCAAAAGGTTGTGGCGTTACAGCTTGCCTTCGCAGCCGCAAACGCCGATCACTTTGCGCACCACCTCTTTCATGGCTGTTTTGGCCGGAACCATGTAGTGGCGCGGATCGCTGGCATCCGGGTGCGAGGCAAACCAGGCCTTTAACGCATCCGAGAAGGCGATTTTCAGTTCGGTGGCGACGTTCACCTTGCAAACGCCCAGCGCGATGGCGCGGCGAATATCCGCAGCAGGCAGCCCGGATGCGCCGTGCAAAACCAGCGGAATATCAACTTGTTGGCGTATTTCCGCCAGCCGTTCAAAATCGAGTTTCGGCTCGGCGGTATAAAGGCCGTGCGCAGTGCCAATCGCCACTGCGAGCGAATCAATACCGGTTTTCTCGACGAAATCTTTGGCCTGTTGTGGGTTGGTGTAGCGGGTGTCTTTTGCATCGACAATCAGATCGTCTTCTTGCCCGCCGAGGCGGCCCAACTCCGCTTCCACGCTGGCGTCGTAGCGATGGCATAAATCCGTTACCGCTTTCACCAGCGCAACGTTGTCGTGGTAGGGGAAGTGGGAACCGTCAATCATCACCGAACGAATTCCGGCCTGAACTTTGGTTTCTATGTCGCTGAGTGTTTCATGGTGATCGAGGTGAATGGCCAGCGGCTGGTTATAGTGCCTTGCCAGATTACCGGCGATAGCGACCAGATTGCCGACGCCTGCATAACTGAATGTCCCTGGTGTACCCGCAACAATCAGCGGGGAGCGCAATTCGGCAGCCGTTTCGACCACCACTTGTAAGGTTTCGAGATTGTGGATATTGAAGGCGGGCACCGCGTAACCTTCACGTTGTGCTTTGTTAAGCATGGTTTTCGTCGAAATGATATACACACAGCCTCCGAAATCTTTCGTTTGTTTTCTTCGAAAGAATTTATAGGCTTTCGTAATGTTTTTTTGTGATTGGCGTCTGAAAAATGAAAGGTTCGAAAGTGAAAGGAAGGTTGTGAAAGAAAAAGCAGACAAAAAAAAGCATGGCCGAAGCCATGCTTAAAAGTGAGGTTTACGCTTTTGTTATTAAAATCAAGTCACCGGAGCCGGGTTAAACACAGCCAGCTGGTTATGCAGCCCCCACTGATCGGAGAAGGTTTTCTTACGACCGCTGGCGACATCAAGGATAAAGTGGAACAGCTTCCAGCCCACATCCTCGATGGTCTCTTCGCCCGTAGCGATCGTCCCGGCATTGATATCCATTAAGTCATACCAGCGATTTGCCAGCTCAGTGCGGGTCGCCATTTTGATTACCGGTACGGCAACCAGGCCGTACGGCGTGCCACGCCCGGTGGTAAACACTTGTACAGTGATCCCGGAAGCCACCTGCTGCGTACCGCAGACGAAGTCGCTCGCCGGTGTTGCGGCATAAATCAGCCCGCGTTTGGTCGGACGTTGACCCGGAGAGAGCACTTCAGAGATGGCGCTCTTACCGGATTTCGCGATCGAACCCAGCGCTTTTTCCACGATATTCGCCAGGCCGCCTTTTTTGTTCCCCGGAGAAGGGTTGGCGCTGCGGTCGGTTTTACCCATGTCGAGATAGTTATCGTACCAGGCCATCTCTTCCAGCAGGCGTTTGCCCACTTCTTCGTTGATGGCGCGCGGCGTCAGCAGGTGAATCGCATCACGGACTTCGGTCACTTCGGAGAACATCACCGTACCGCCGCAGCGAATAATCAGGTCAGAGGCATAACCCACCGCCGGGTTCGCGGTAACGCCGGAGAATGCATCGCTGCCGCCACACTGCATACCGACTACCAGTTCGGAAGCCGGGCAGGTTTCACGTTTACGCTGGTTCAGCTTGGCCAGATGGCGCTCTGCAACCTGCAGAATATCGTCAACCATCGAGCGGAAGCCCACATGCTGCTCATCCTGCAAACGAACAATACTGGCGCTGTCGACCGGAATGGCTTTCACGTCCTCGGTCCCTTCCAGCAGACGTTCCGGCTGCAATTTTTCACAGCCCAGACCAATGACCATGACTTCGCCGCCGAAGTTCGGGTTCAGCGAAATGTTATGAATGGTGCGAATGGGAATGACTGCCGCCGGTGCGTTAATGGCCACGCCGCAGCCATACAGGTGATTCAGGCCGACCACGCCGTCAACGTTCGGGTATTTCGGCAGCAGATCGCGCTCAATGATCTTCACGACGTAATCCACCACGCCTGCAACGCAGTGCACGCTGGTGGTCAGGCCGAGCAGGTTCTTGGTGCCGACGCTGCCATCCGCGTTGCGGTAACCTTCAAAGGTATACCCCTCCAGTGGCGGCAGCGGCTCCGGGACTTTCGTCGCCAGCGGCAGTGTATTCAGCGGCGGTGCTTTCGGCAGCTCAACCATGGATTCATCAATCCAGCTACCGCGGGGGATATCGCGCATGGCGTAGCCAATGATCTCGCCATAGCGCACGATTTCGCCGTGATGGGGGATATCAACCAGCGCCACTTTATGGCCTTGCGGAATATGCTCAATTAGCTCGAGACCATCCGGAAAACGGGTTCCCGCCTTTAAGCCATTGTCATTGACGATGATAGCGACATTATCCGTGTCGTGTACCTTAATATAAAACGCCCCTGGCGGTTGCTGTCTAATTTCAATGTTGGACATTGTCAAGTAATCTCCAGCTAACTTATACGATGCAGTGCTCTATAAAAGCGGAATCATTCTTTATTCTGGAATTAATATCGGGAATAAAAATCTTGTTTGCTGAAATAAGAATGTCAGGAGTTTAAATAGTAAAATGTGATCTAAATCACTTATTATCCCGATTCCCTATCTGGCGGGGCTGCATATTGCAAGATCTGTGCATCAGCGCCCAGGCTTATGTGCAAATGCTCAAAATAATCTTTTAGGGCATTGTTAAAATTGAGCAACCCACCAGTGTGTGGCGTCCGGTCGGTGATTATACTGAGGCTAATAAAATCGAAGTGCCAATTATCTGATAATAAGTTTCGAGTGCTTAAATAAAATCTCAGATAAGAAACATCACAATAATTATATTTTAAAGTTAGCGGTGCCCGAGGAAATTAAAAATGACTATCGAACATTCTGCCGTGGAAACAAAACGGGGTTTGCCCACCCGTTATTTAATTCTGCTGATTATATTTATCGTAACAGCAGTGAATTATGCAGACCGCGCCACACTGTCCATTGCCGGGACAGAAGTGGCGAAAGAGCTGCAACTGGATGCTGTATCGATGGGCTACATTTTTTCGGCTTTCGGCTGGGCTTACCTGCTGATGCAAATCCCTGGCGGCTGGCTGCTTGACCGCTTCGGCTCTAAAAAAGTGTACACGTGGAGCCTCTTTTTCTGGTCGCTCTTTACTTTCCTGCAAGGTTTTGTCGATGTTTTCCCGATCGCCTGGGCCGGCATTTCCATGTTTTTCATGCGTTTTATGCTGGGCTTCTCTGAAGCGCCTTCATTCCCGGCGAATGCCCGCATTGTTGCGGCATGGTTCCCGGCGAAAGAGCGCGGTACGGCATCAGCGATTTTTAACTCTGCGCAGTATTTCTCGCTGGCGCTGTTCTCGCCGCTGCTGGGCTGGTTGACCTTTGCCTGGGGCTGGGAACATGTGTTCACCGTGATGGGCGTGATCGGTTTTGTGCTGACCTTTGCCTGGGTGAAATTTGTCCACAACCCGACCGATCACCCGCGTATGAGCCGCGAAGAGCTGGAGTATATTGAGAAAAACGGCGCGGTTGTCGATATGGACCACAAAAAAGCCGACGATGGCAAAAATGCGGGTCCAAAAATGGATTATATCAAGCAGTTGCTGTGCAACCGCATGATGCTCGGCGTGTTCTTCGGGCAATACTTCCTGAACACCATTACCTGGTTCTTCCTGACATGGTTCCCGATTTACCTGGTGCAGGAAAAAGGCATGTCGATACTGAAAGTTGGGTTTGTCGCGTCCATTCCGGCGCTGTGTGGTTTTGCCGGTGGCGTGCTGGGCGGGCTGTTTTCTGATTATCTGATCAAGCGCGGCTCCACCCTGACGATGGCGCGTAAGTTCCCTATCGTGGTCGGGATGTTACTGGCTTCCAGCATCATTCTGTGTAACTACACCGATAGCACGGCGATGGTAGTCGCACTGATGGCGCTCGCCTTCTTCGGTAAAGGTTTTGGCGCGCTGGGTTGGCCGGTTATCTCCGACGTCGCGCCGAAAGAGATCGTCGGTCTGTGCGGTGGTGTATTCAACGTATTTGGTAACGTGGCTTCTATCGTGACGCCGCTGGTCATCGGATACATGGTTAAAGAGTTGCATTCTTTCAACGGTGCGTTGGTGTTCGTAGGCTGTTCAGCGCTGATGATGATGGTCTGCTATCTGTTCGTGGTTGGCGACATCAAACGTATGGAATTGAAGAAATAAGCAACGACACATTTTAAGGTACAAAAGATGAATAACGATATCTTCCCAAACAAATTCAAGGCCGCGCTGGCGGCCCAACAGATTCAAATCGGTTGTTGGTCTGCGCTGGGTAGTCATATCAGCACTGAAGTTCTGGGCCTGGCAGGCTTTGACTGGCTGCTTCTGGACGGCGAACACGCCCCAAACGACGTGCTCACTTTTGTACCGCAATTAATGGCGTTGAAAGGCAGCGTCAGCGCGCCGGTAGTACGCGTGCCGACTAACGAGCCGGTGGTCATCAAACGCCTGCTGGATATTGGCTTCTACAACTTCCTGATCCCGTTCGTGGAAACCGAAGAAGAAGCGGTAAATGCGGTAGCGGCAACCCGTTATCCGCCGGAAGGCATTCGTGGCGTGTCGGTTTCGCATCGCGCCAATATGTTCGGCACCGTGCCGGATTACTTCCGTCAGTCCAACGCCAATATCACCATCCTGGTACAGATCGAAAGCCAGGCCGGTGTGGATAACCTTGATGCAATCCTTGCCACCGACGGCGTGGATGGCGTGTTTGTCGGCCCAAGCGATCTGGCGGCGACGCTGGGTTATATCGGTAACGCGGCACACCCGGAAGTTCAGCGCACCATTCAGCACATTTTTGCCCGTGCGAAAGCGCACAACAAACCGAGCGGCATTCTGGCGCCGGTGGAAGCTGATGCTCGCCGCTACCTGGAGTGGGGCGCGACCGTGGTTGCGGTTGGCAGCGATTTGGGCGTGTTCCGTTCGGCGACGCAGAAACTGGCCGACACCTTTAAAAAATAACCAAACCACCCTTTAAAAGAGAGACGCAATTATGACGATGAAAGTTGGTTTCATTGGCCTTGGCATCATGGGTAAACCAATGAGTAAAAACCTCATTAAAGCAGGTTACTCACTGGTGGTCGTGGACCGTAACCAGGAAGCGGTGGCTGAACTTATCGCTGCGGGTGCGGAAACGGCAGCGAACGGCAAAGCGATTGCTGAGAAGTGCGATGTCATCATCACCATGCTGCCGAACTCCCCGCATGTGAAAGAAGTGGCGCTGGGCGAAGGCGGCATTATTGAAGGCGCTAAAGCCGGTACCGTGCTGATCGACATGAGCTCCATCGCACCGCTGGCCAGCCGTGAAATCAGTGACGCGCTGAAAGCGAAAGGCGTGCAAATGCTTGATGCGCCGGTAAGCGGTGGCGAACCGAAGGCGATCGACGGTACGCTGTCTGTGATGGTTGGCGGCGACAAAGCGGTCTTCGACAAATACTACGACCTGCTGAAATCCATGGCCGGTTCTGTCGTGCACACCGGTGATATCGGTGCGGGCAACGTGACCAAACTGGCAAACCAGGTGATTGTGGCGCTGAACATCGCTGCGATGTCTGAAGCGCTGACGCTGGCAACCAAAGCCGGTGTTAACCCGGATCTGGTGTATCAGGCTATCCGTGGTGGTCTGGCGGGCAGCACCGTGCTGGACGCGAAAGCGCCAATGGTGATGGATCGCAACTTTAAACCGGGTTTCCGTATCGATCTGCACATCAAAGATCTCTCCAACGCGCTGGATACATCGCATGGCGTGGGCGCTCAACTGCCGCTGACCGCCGCAGTGATGGAAATGATGCAGGCGCTGCGTGCTGATGGTCTGGGCAACGCCGACCACAGCGCCATTGCGTGCTACTACGAGAAACTGGCGAAAATCGAAGTGACTCGTTAATTAAGAAGGGCGCGGCTCTGCGCCCTGGATTTCTTGTACATCCACATCTTCAGGCCACTGTGGGCCTGAAGGGTGAAGTGCGCGGCACTATCAGGCTCACAATTATGAAAATCGTAATCGCCCCAGACTCTTATAAAGAAAGCCTTTCTGCTACTGAAGTAGCTCAGGCGATAGAAAAAGGATTTCGGGAAATTTTTCCTGATGCTCACTACGTGTCAGTTCCGGTTGCCGACGGCGGCGAGGGAACAGTTGAAGCCATGATTGCCGCCACTAAAGGTACTGTGCACACCGCGCACGTTACAGGCCCGCTGGGGAATAATGTTGATGCCCGGTGGGGGATGTCCAGCGACGGGAAAACCGCTTTTATTGAAATGGCGGCGGCCAGCGGTCTGGCGCTGGTGCCACCAGAATTACGTAACCCTTTGATTACCACTTCGCGCGGCACCGGGGAACTTATTTTGCATGCGCTGGAACATGGGGCGACCAACATTATTATCGGCATTGGCGGCAGTGCGACCAACGATGGCGGGGCGGGTATGGTACAGGCGCTGGGCGCCAGACTGACCGATGCGAACGGCACCGAGATTGGTTACGGCGGCGGCAGCCTGATAAGCCTGAATGCGATTGATATTTCCGGGCTGGATCCGCGCCTGAGCGATTGTACGATTCGCGTGGCCTGCGATGTGACCAACCCGCTGACCGGCGAGCAGGGCGCATCGCGTATTTTTGGGCCGCAAAAAGGGGCCACCGAAGCGCTGATCGTTGAGCTGGATCGAAACCTTGGTCACTTCGCCGACGTCATCAAAAAATCGCTGCGAGTGGATGTGAAAGAGGTTCCTGGCTCCGGTGCGGCAGGTGGTATGGGCGCGGCGCTGATGGCTTTCCTCGGCGCGGAACTGCGCAGCGGTATTGAGATTGTGACCCAGGCGTTGAATCTCGAAGAGCATATTCATGACTGTACGCTGGTGGTGACCGGCGAAGGGCGTATCGACAGTCAGAGCATTCACGGCAAAGTACCGGTCGGCGTAGCGCACGTTGCTAAAAAATACCATAAGCCCGTAATCGGGATTGCCGGCAGTCTGACCAGCGATGTCGGCGTGGTTCACCAGTACGGTATCGATGCGGTGTTCAGCGTGTTGACCGGCATTACCACGCTGGAAGAGGCGTTCCGCGGCGCGTTTGATAATATTTACCGCGCGTCACGCAATATTGCGGCCACATTGCAGGTCGGAATGCTGACGGAAGGGTGACAGGCGCGCGCAAACCCACTATACTGCGCGCCGAAGCTGACCAGACAGTCGCCGCTTTGTTGCAGTCCTCCTTCGGGGGAGACGGGCAGAGGGGAGGAAAGTCCGGGCTCCATAGGGCAGGGTGCCAGGTAACGCCTGGGGGGCGCAAGCCTACGACCAGTGCAACAGAGAGCAAACCGCCGATGGCCCACGCAAGTGGGATCAGGTAAGGGTGAAAGGGTGCGGTAAGAGCGCACCGCGCGTCTGGCAACAGTTCGCGGCACGGTAAACTCCACCCGGAGCAAGGCCAAATAGGGGTTCACAAGGTACGGCCCGTACTGAACCCGGGTAGGCTGCTTGAGCCAGTGAGCGATTGCTGGCCTAGATGAATGACTGTCCACGACAGAACCCGGCTTATCGGTCAGTTTCAATTTTTCAGGCAAAACCCGCTTCGGCGGGTTTTTGCTTTTCTGCGGCGAGAGATGAATGACTGTCCACTCCGTTTTCTGCCACTTTTCGTAGGCCGGATAAGCGCAGCGCCATCCGGCAAATTGCCTGATGGCGGCTACGCCTTATCAGGCCTACTCCCTGACCTGCAACTCCTCAACTCCACAACCATCAAGAACATCGTACTGTTCCCTTAAGCTCCATTGCTTCTAACCATATAAAAAAATATCCACCCGGGCATATGACGAAAAGCGCTACTCTGTTTCAGAAGGGTTTTATTGCTACGGGAGTCTTGCCGCTATGGAACAAAATTCAGTGCTTATCATTCAGGTGGGAGATGCCCCGGAACCGCTGCGCCAGGCTCATGGCGATATTCCGCTCTGGTTTTGCGAGCTGCTTGGATATTCGCCGGAGGAAGTGGACGTTGTGCGCGTCTTCGAGGGCGAAACGCTGCCCGCCCCGGATGCCAGCCGGGTGGCGATCATCACGGGTTCGTGGGCGATGGTTTCGGACAGACTGCCATGGAGTGAAAAGACTGCCGCATGGATCCGCGATGCAATGGCGATAGAGATGCCGCTGTTTGGCGTTTGTTATGGTCATCAGTTAATGGCATGGGCGCTGGGTGGCGACGTGGAATATCATCCGAAAGGCCGGGAAGCGGGAACGCAAACGGTCTACCTGAATGCCGCAGCGGCAAACGATCCGCTGCTCAGCCATCTGACGGAGCCTTTTCCGGCGCACCTGACGCACCGGCAAACGGTCACTCGCTTGCCGGAAGGCGCAGCGGTACTGGCCTCGTCTGCGCATGATAATCATCAAATCGTCCGCTATGGCCCGCGCGCGGTTTCCGTACAGTTCCACCCGGAAATGACGCCGGAAATTGCCACGGATCTGCTGCGTCTTAACCGCGCTAACATCGAAAAAGAGGGCACCGATGCCGATCGCTTAGTCGCTGGTGTGCTTCCTGCGCCGGATGCCGCAGAGATCCTGCGTCGCTTCGTGCAGGACGTTACCGGTTACAGCAAGGTGCGGCGCTCAATTCACGCTGCCCAGTGAACGATCTTCCGCTGAAAAGAACGCGCGCATTAAATCTCTTGCGCTTTTGCCTCCCCATTTTTGGGGAAGCGGCTTTATTGCCATAGAGGCTTATCGCTGGGGAAATGCATGAAAATGCCCCGGTATAAACCGGGGCAGGAAGGTCAGGCGGCTTCTTCTTCGGCCAGCCGGATTTCGGCTTCGGCGACGATAGCTTCCAGCTCGGTCAGCATCTCTTCAAACCCAAAGGCCGGAAGCGGTTCATGGAGCGTAGGCTGTGCGAGGACGCTCTCAAAAGATATTTTAGTTACGCAGCTATTCATATACTCACCTGCTAAAACATAACTGTCATACTGGTAAATCTATCAGCAAAGCGCGCAACGGCGTGTCGGCAACTAACGTTATGTTAGCCTCATCACGAATAAAAGCGCCGTCACCGCAGGTCAGGGCTTCTTTCGCTTCGCAATGCGTAACCGCATGCACCGTGCCGTGGATCGATTGCAGATAGGCGCGCGGACCATGTAACTGAATTGTCAGCTCTTCGCCTTTTTTCAATTCGATATGGTGCAGCCACACTTGCTGACGCAGTTGCAAACTTCCCTGGCTGCCATCCGGCGAAGCCAGCAGTTGTTGCGATGCATCGGCAATCGTCATTTTCTGCACCGGTGGATTTTCGCGCTCCGGGCAGGCATCAAGCCACAACTGCATACGCGTTAACGACTTGTCTTTGTTCAGGTTATGTTCGCTATAGCTGATGCCGGGTTGAGTGGCGATAAGCAGCGCTTCACCGGCTTTCGCCTGGACATGGTTCCCTTCGCTGTCGCGGTATTCTGCTTCACCTTCAAGGATCAGGTTCAGAATATCCACTTTCGGGTAGGCCCGTGGCTGGAAGGAGGCACCTGGAGCAAGGACTTCCTGGTTCAGTACACGCAGGGAGGCATAACCTAACAGTTTCGGGTCAAAGTAATGTCCAAAAGAAAAAGTGTAGCGGGCCTGAAGCCAGCCGAAGTCAGCTTGTCCGCATTGTTTTGCAGTACGGGTAGTAATCATCGTTATTGACCTCTCTTTACTTAAAACAATGTTAAAGGTATGGACGATGCATTGTTAGCCAGATATTCTGCCTGGTATGTTCAAATTTACTGAATGAGAACAATAAATGTCGAAAGAAAGGGCACTTACGCTGGAAGCGTTGCGCGTGATGGATGCGATTGATCGGCGCGGAAGCTTTGCCGCTGCGGCGGATGAGCTGGGGCGCGTTCCTTCCGCACTCAGCTACACCATGCAAAAACTGGAAGAAGAACTGGACGTGGTGCTCTTTGACCGCTCCGGCCACCGGACCAAATTCACTAACGTCGGGCGTATGCTGCTGGAGCGCGGACGCGTGCTGCTGGAAGCGGCAGATAAACTAACGACCGATGCCGAAGCGCTGGCGCGCGGTTGGGAAACGCACTTGACGCTGGTTACCGAAGCGCTGGTGCCGACGGTTGAACTCTTCCCGCTGGTGGAGAGGCTGGCGGCGAAAGCCAATACGCAATTATCGATTATTACCGAAGTGCTGGCTGGGGCGTGGGAGCGGCTGGAGCAGGGGCGTGCGGATATTGTTGTCGCGCCGGATATGCACTTTCGTTCCTCCTCGGAAATTAACTCCCGCAAGCTCTACTCGGTAATGAATGTGTATGTTGCCGCGCCGGATCACCCGATTCATCAGGAGCCGGAACCGCTGTCGGAAGTTACTCGGGTGAAATACCGCGGCGTGGCAGTGGCGGATA
Source organism: Kosakonia sp. MUSA4 (assembly GCF_013085925.1). Classification (NCBI taxonomy): domain Bacteria; kingdom Pseudomonadati; phylum Pseudomonadota; class Gammaproteobacteria; order Enterobacterales; family Enterobacteriaceae; genus Kosakonia; species Kosakonia sp. MUSA4. Next base: position 4,819,353 of record NZ_CP025697.1, on the reverse strand, counting down.
CCGCCCGCGAACGGCCGGTGTTAACAGTACAACTGCTGGACAAACAGCCGCGTCTGACGGTCAGTACCATTGAAGATAAACGCCAGGCGTTGCTGGCAGGCCTCGGCGTGGCGACAATGCCTTACCCGCTGGTGGAACAGGATATTGCCGAAGGCCGGTTACGGGTGGTGAGCCCGGAATATACCAGCCAGGTGGATATCATTATGGCGTGGCGTCGCGACAGCATGGGTGAAGGTAAAGCCTGGTGCCTGCGTGAAATCCCCAAGCTGTTCGCCGGTAAATAATCGCTTTCAGGGAAACGCTTTCGGCTGCGGCCCAAAACGGTTCTCCTCCGGCGTACTGCGCTGGCTGTAAAAGGCCAGCAACATTAACCAGCCCAGCACCGGAAGCAGGAGCAACAACAACCAGCGACCGCGGCGATCGGTATCGTGCAGGCGGCGAACCTGCACCGCCAGCGAAGGCACCAGCACCAGCAACGTGTAAATCAGGCTCAATGGGCCAAATCCGCCGTCAAAGTGCCAGCCAAGAATGTGGTCCACCATCACCAGCACGCCGGAAAGAATGATATTGACCAGCACGAACATCCAAAACTCACGCCGGTGCGCCCGTCCGTGGAAGGTGGCATAGTTACCCAGTACCTTAAAATACCAGTCCATTTTTAACCTCGAACAATGGTCAATTCGTTGTTTTCTAAACGATCAAAGTAAGAATAGACGGCAAAAATACAAAGCGATAAATCCGGCGGGAAATAATTTGGGCGCGCGGTCACGCGCCCGAAAGATCAGGCGAAACGAATGTCGCGCCCGTGAGGTTCATCCAGATCCTGCCACGGCCCGACAGAGATGATCCCGGTTGGGTTGATGGTTTTGTGGCTGCGGAAATAGTGATTGCGGATATGCGCAAAATCGACGGTTTCCGCAACGCCCGGCATCTGGTAAATATCGCGCAGAAAACCGTGCAGATTGAGGTAGTCGCTGATGCGGTGTTTATCGCATTTAAAGTGGGTGACATACACCGGATCGAAGCGAATAAGCGTGGTCCACAGGCGAATATCGGCTTCTGTCAGCCGATCGCCGGTCAGATAACGGTGCTGACCCAGGATCTGCTCCAGCCGTTCCAGCGAGGTAAAGACATTCGTCACGGCTTCGTCGTAGGCCTGCTGGCTGGTGGCGAAACCCGCTTTATAAACGCCATTGTTGACGTTGTCGTAGATCCAGCTATTGAGCTCATCGATTTGCGCGCGCAGTTCCGGCGGGTAGTAATCCCCGGCTCTGGCGCCCAGCCCGTCAAAAGCGGTATTGAACATGCGGATAATTTCCGCTGACTCATTACTGACAATGGTGTGATTCTTTTTATCCCACAGCACCGGCACGGTGACGCGGCCGCTGTAGTGCGGATCGGCATGCAGATAAAGCTGATAGAGAAATTCGTGCTGATAGAGGGTATCACCGGTCGCCGCCGGGAAATCGTCATCAAACGTCCAGCCATTTTCTAGCATCAATGGGTGAACGACGGAAACAGAGATAAACGGCTCCAGGCCTTTCAGTTTACGCAGGATCAGCGTGCGGTGCGCCCACGGACAAGCCAGTGAAACATAGAGATGATAGCGATCTTTCTCTGCGGCGAAGCCCCCTTCGCCGGACGGGCCAGGCGCGCCGTCGGCAGTGAGCCAGTTGCGAAATGCGGAAACGGAGCGCTTAAACCGCCCACCGGTGGATTTGGTGTCATACCAGGTGTCGTGCCAGACGCCGTCAATCAGTTGTCCCATTTTGCTTCCTCCTTCTGATAGCAAAAAAGCGAGGAGTGAACTCCTCGCTTTGATCTCTTTACTCAGTATAGAGCGCTTACCATTTTTTATTCAGCACGCGGTCGAGACTGATGGCACCCGGCCCGGTGATGCCCAGCAGCAGATAACCGCCAGCGATGGTCAGGTTTTTCATAAACATCAGTGAGTTCACGCCTTCCGCAAAGTTGCTGTGGAAGAGGAATGCGGTCAGCAGTGTGAAGCCCGCAGTGAACAGTGCGGTGGTACGGGTCAGGAAACCGAACAGAATTGCCAGACCGCCGCCGAACTCAAGCAGGATGGTCAACGGCAGCAGGAATCCCGGCACGCCCATTGCTTCCATATACTGCTGTGTACCTGCATAACCGGTAATTTTTCCCCAGCCAGCCACGATAAACAGAATCGGCATCAGGATACGTGCGACCAGAAAACCAACATCTTCTAATTTTTTCATCTTTCTCTCCAGGGGGCCACTACCGCGGCTATCAGTAAATAGTGTGCAATTACGGGCAGATGCCGCGTGCTTGCTGTCGATGGAGAGGATAGTAATCGTGGCGGGAAAAGATTGTTAGCAAGGAAAACTGTCGAATTTTATCAAAAAAACTGAGCAAGGAGAAAAGGGCGATCGTCGTGACCGCCCTTAATGCATTAACGCGGTGAGTTGAGCGTGGTTTTAACCAGGCGCCACAGGCTCCAGATGCTGAGACCGCGTTTACCCCAGCGCACCAGCATATTCGGATGGCGAACCGACCAGATAGCAAGCGCGCTGCTGCCAATTAATGCCCATGAACGCAGGCTGAGCAGAGTATTCCAGCCGCGATCGTAAGGGCTGGTCGCTTCAAGCCAGTCGCGACGCCCGGCGGTGAGATCCAGCCGTTGCTGCTGGATCTCGCTGAGCAGGCGCGCTTTACGTTTCAGACGCTCCGCTCTGCTGCTCACGATTTATCATCCTCCAGCAGGGCGCGGTCATTTTCAAGCTCCTGCCGGGTATGGCGCAGCAGTGTTGATGCGCGCGCTTTGCGTAGCGTCCAGATGCCGCCAATCAGCGCCAGCACCAGTAACACTACCGTGGTGGCAATCATCGCGTTGAGGCGATATTGCGGATCAATGGCCCAAATAATCAGCACCATCAGACTCATCAGGCCAAATGCGGCAAAAAGCATGGTCAGACCCAGCATCATCAACAGCTGGAACAGATTGGCTTTCTCTTCTTCCAGCTCGACAACCGCCAGCCGCAGGCGGGTCTCAACCATCTCTACAAGGATCGTCAGAATACGCTGACCAATCCCCAGTGCGCTTTTGCCAGGCCCCTGCGCGTGTCGTGGCTCCGTCATATCAACGACGCGTCAGCAGCACGCCCAACACCACCCCAATAGCGGCGCCGATGCCTACACTGGCCCATGGGTTTTCGCGGACATATTCGTCAGTACGGGCGGCGGCTTCACGCGTTTGTTTGGCGATAACATCACCCGTTTCGCCGAGGCGATGACGACTGTCACGCAAAGCCTGCTCGGCTTTTCCACGTAATTTACTCAGCTCTTCTTTCGATTTTTCACCAGAATTACTCAGCACTTCTTCCAGCGTATCCGCGAGGGATTTCAGTTCAGCGCGCAAATGATCGGCATTATCTTTTGACATAATTTTCTCCAGGTGAGTGAGTGGTAACGTCCTTAAAAATCAGTAATCGCGAGCCTCCAGCTCTTTTAGCTCAAGCTGTGCTTCTTTCAGCTTGTGTTCGCGTTTGCTTATTTTCTCTGCGTCGCCTTTCTGCTTTGCTTCCGCCAGATCGCGACGGCGCTCGGCAACCTCTTCTTTCTGCTCGGCTATTTTTTTCTGGTGGGCGGCGCGGAGTTGGGTATCTGAACAGTTAGCGCGCATTTCACGCAGCGCCTTTTTCAGCCCCACAATTCGGCTCTGGTTGTTATGCTTTTCGGCATAACTGATTTCGCGCTGGATATCATGTTCTTTCTCCTGACAGGGGCTTGCAGCCTGTGCAACAGCGCTCAGAGAAAGAAGAACCAACGCCAGTGCGATGCGGTTTTTCATCATCGAAACCTTCCATTGTTGGCCAGCGAAACGGTCGTTGCGCCAGCATCCAGTTGTACAAAGTGAACCCTGGTTCCGTTTACTCAAGCATAGTAAGTAAACTGCTAAACACCAAAGTGAGTGAAAAGATTCAGAATCCTGGAAGGATTAACCGAATCGGTGAGTGGTATTGCGCAGAAGCGCCAGCCACGCAGAGGGTTGGCCGTTGTCATCATCCAGGGCGGCGATGATATAGCCACGGGGCAAGGTACGATCGAGGACGGCTTTCGCCGCTGCGCTTTGGTCGCTGGATTCGAAAGTAATCAATAACGTATCGTTTTTCGGCGTAATACTTTTGAATTGTATGCCGTTGGCGTCCAGATGGTGCCAGACGGAGAAACCATCCGGCACGCTGACGTTCTGCATCGCCGGGCGAATCGCCAGCGTGGATTCGCGGTTTTGCAGCGTCGCCCATGCAATAAACATGACGCTGAAAATCGCCATCGTCATTAAGCCTATGAATAACCGGCGCAGGAAGGGACGTTGCAATGCCATGTTCTTAGCCTCGATCGCGATATTTTTTCTTCCACAGCACCACCAGTGAGCCGACCAGGCCAATCACCAGCAATACGACCGGAAGCAACATCAGGCAGGACATCAGTGCATCTTCATACTTACGAAACACGGGCGTCTTACCCAGCAGGTAACCGAGCGATGTCAGAATCAACACCCACAGCAGGCCGCTCATCCAGTTGAAGAACTGAAAGCGTGCATTACTCAGACCAGAAAGTCCGGCAATCGTTGGCAACAATGTGCGAACAAAGGCAATAAAACGCCCGATTAACAGCGCGGAAAGCCCATGCTTATGGAACAGGTGATGCGCGCGCTGGTGATAATGCGCCGGCAGATGCGATAGCCAGTTTTGTACGATGCGCGTATTGCCAAGCCATCGTCCCTGGATGTAGCTCAGCCAGCAGCCAAGGCTGGCCGCAACGGTCAGGAGGAGGATGGTTTGCGGGTAGCCCAGTGCGCCTTTGGCAATCAACACGCCGATCAGCACCAGAAGACTATCACCAGGCAGAAACGCCGCCGGAAGCAGACCGTTTTCCAGAAATAAGATGACAAATAAAACAAAATAGAGCATGCCGATCATGCCGGGATGCGAAAGCGTTTCGAAATCCTGGCTCCAGAGGGCATGGAGTAATTGGCTTAAAAGTTCCATTCGGTGTTCCTGGTACATCGGTTTACGTCACGTCTGTTACTGGCACAGAACAACACGGCGGCGGGCTCTAATATATTATGACCGCGCATGGCACATCCGGGTGCGATTGTTATGCAGCTAAAAGACGCTGTGAGTAAGCGCTAACTCATTCAATGGCGAAATGCATCTAATTGTAACAAAAGCTGACCGTGTGCGTCAGTCAGAATAACGCTCGCAACCGATTTTGCTTGCCAGGAGAGGGGGTGGCGAGGGTATTTACAAAGGCTGACACTCTATACCATTCACTGACCCAAAAAGGGGGCGGCGCAGCGTAAGTGTGCGCCTGGATAGCGGTTTTTTATTTCGTGCCGGTAGCGGCAGCATCAAGATGTACGACCGGGTTTTCGGCAAACAGGTAACGGTCAGCATTGAACTCAAAATCATCGCTGGTTTCGTTAAACAGCATCTGCTTGGTGTTTTCCAGATGCTGCCACATCGCCACTTTCGCCGCGTGCGGATCTTTGCGGATTAGCGCCTTCAGAATTTGGTCATGATCGTCACACCAGTTATCGACGGTGCGTAAATCAATATGATCGTGCAGTTTTTTCCAGTACGGGTTATGTACGCGCTGCGTCCACATCTTCTCGACAATCGCCGCCAGTGCGCTATTTTGCGTGGCCAGTGCGACCTGCACATGGAATTGCAAATCCCATTCTGAATCGCGGAAGCACTTCTCTTTGCGGGCGTTATCCTGGATTTCCATCAGCTTCATAATGTCCTGTTTCGTCACCTGAGTGGCGGCGAATTCAGCGATATTACTCTCGATAAGCTGACGTGCCTGCAACAGTTCAAACGGGCCGTAATTGGCAAACTCCAGGCTCTCATCCGGCGCTTGCGTATGGCGCGGCTGGTTGGAAATGACATGGATGCCGGAGCCTTTGCGAACTTCAACGTACCCTTCCACTTCCAGCATAATGATCGCTTCACGAACCACGGTGCGGCTGACGCTTTTCTCATCGGCAATAAAGCGCTCCGCGGGCAGTTTGTCCCCCACAAGATACACACCTTGCTCGATTCGGTTCTTAAGCTCGGCGGCAAGCTGCTGGTACAAACGACGTGACTCGGAAATTTCCATATAGGCTCCAGGGGAAGAAAGGCGAGAGTAGATTTGTTATACCACTTTTACTGCTTACTCACCAGAATCTCTGACGAAAAAGCCGCCTCAGGGGCGGCTTTTACATATTTTTGTCACACTCTCGTGAACCGCTAATTTTGCGCAGCGGTGTCGCCAACGGTATGGTTTACGACCTCTTCGGCGGTCTGGTTTTTCAGTACCGTCCAAATCAGGATAGCGCCCATCAGGTCAAACAGTGCCAGCACAGCGAACAGCGGGCTGAAACCAATAGTATCCGCGAGCGCACCGACGACCAGAGCGAACATCGTACTTGCGGTCCAGGCAGCCATACCAGTCAGACCGTTTGCCGTTGCCACTTCATTACGACCAAAGACGTCGGAAGAGAGCGTAATTAGCGCGCCGGACAGAGACTGGTGAGCAAAACCACCGATGCACAGCAGACCAATTGCAACGTACGGGCTGGTGAACAGGCCGATCATGCCAGGGCCGATCATCAGCAGCGCGCCCATGGTCACCACCATTTTACGGGAAACGATCAGGTTAACACCAAACACGCGCTGGAACAGCGGCGGCAGGTAACCACCGACGATACAACCCAGGTCAGCGAACAGCATCGGCATCCAGGCGAACATGGCGATTTCTTTCAGGTTGAAACCGTACACTTTAAACATGAACAGCGGGATCCAGGCGTTGAAGGTGCCCCAGGCCGGTTCTGCCAGGAAGCGCGGCAGTGCGATACCCCAGAACTGACGGGTGCCCAGAATCTGCCAGACGGACATTTTCTTGCCATTGTTGGTCTGGTGCTGTGCTTCCTGACCGCCAATGATGTATTCGCGTTCTTCTTCGCTCAGTTTTTTCTGGTCGCGCGGGTGTTTATAGAAGAACAACCAGGCCATTGCCCATGCGAAGCTCAGCACACCAGAGATGATGAACGCCATTTCCCAGCTGTGCATCACAATTGCCCACACCACCAGCGGCGGAGCGATCATGGCGCCAATAGAAGAACCAACGTTGAAATAGCCGACGGCAATAGAACGTTCTTTGGCCGGGAACCATTCAGACGCGGCTTTCAGGCCTGCCGGAATCATGGCTGCTTCAGCCGCACCGACCGCACCACGCGCCAGCGCCAGGCCGCCCCAGCTGCCTGCCAGCGCAGTTGCGCCGCAGAATACAGCCCAGGTAATCGCGAAGAAGGCGTAACCAATTTTGGTGCCCAGAATATCCAGCACATAGCCGGCTACAGGCTGCATAACAGTATAAGCCGCGGAATACGCTGCAATGATGTAAGAATATTGCTGGGTAGAAATGTGCAGCTCTTCCATTAATGTCGGAGCCGCGGCTGCCACTGTGTTACGTGTCAGATAGCCCAATACGGTGCCGACCGTCACCAGTGCTATCATGTACCAACGTAATCCTTTGATTTTACGCATGTAAACCTCATCGTTATGTTATTACCGCTTGCGCGGTCACCCTTCGATCGTGTTCGGAGGATGAAAACGGGAGGACGTAACCGGGATCGTCCCCGGTACGGCCCAAACCTTGCCACAAGTAAGCGTTTTTTTAATCCGGCATCCGTACCGTCAAGACCGATTTAATGTGTTATCGGGAATGCATTCCGTCGGCTATGTGTTCGACGGCTGAAAGATAACTTGTCATACAACTTGAAAAGGTGAGTGATATCACAAAAGTGTTTTTCTTTGTGTGGTCTTTAACTTTGCCGGAAGAAGCCAGATTTGGCGCGGTCTGGCGGGGTATTTATCGCGCAGAAGCGTAAATTTTTGTCTGTTTTTATTGATCCAACTCACGAAAATATCTTCGGTCTATAGAAATTGGTGTGATAACTTTGTCAGCATCAAAGGTAAACATCAGACGCACTCGTTGAGAGGAAGACGATAATGACCCCGTTTATGACTGAAGATTTTCTATTAGATACCGAATTTGCGCGCCGCCTGTACCACGACTACGCCAAAGACCAACCGATTTTCGACTACCACTGCCACTTACCGCCGCAGCAGATCGCTGAAAACTATCGTTTTAAAAACCTGTATGACATCTGGCTGAAAGGTGACCACTACAAGTGGCGCGCGATGCGTACCAATGGTGTGCCTGAGCGCCTGTGTACCGGCGATGCGTCCGATCGCGAGAAGTTTGACGCCTGGGCGGCAACGGTGCCGCACACGATCGGTAACCCGTTATACCACTGGACACATCTTGAGCTGCGTCGCCCATTTGGTATTACAGGTAAGCTGTTTTCCCCGGCGACTGCGGATGAAATCTGGGAGCAGGGCAATGCACTGCTGGCGCAGGATAAATTCTCCGCGCGCGGCATCATGCAGCAGATGAATGTGAAAATGGTCGGTACCACTGACGATCCGATCGACTCTCTGGAGCATCACGCTTCTGTCGCCAAAGACAAAACGTTCAGTGTCAAAGTGCTGCCGAGCTGGCGCCCGGATAAAGCGTTCAACATTGAACAGGCGACCTTTAACGATTACATGGCGAAACTGGGTGAAGTGTCCGATACCGACATTCGTCGTTTTGCCGATCTGCAAACTGCACTGGCCAAACGTCTGGATCACTTTGCGGCACACGGTTGTAAAGTTTCCGACCACGCGCTGGATGTTGTGCTGTTCGCCGAAGCCAGCGAAGCAGAGCTGGATAGCATCCTGGCCCGCCGCCTGTCCGGTGAAAGCCTGAGCGAAAAAGAGATCGCGCAGTTCAAAACGGCAGTACTGGTCTGGCTGGGTGCGGAATACGCACGTCGCGGTTGGGTGCAGCAGTACCACATTGGTGCGCTGCGTAACAACAACCTGCGCCAGTTCAAACTGCTGGGGCCGGATGTCGGCTTTGACTCCATCAATGACCGTCCGCTGGCGGAAGAGCTTTCTAAGCTGCTGAGCAAGCAGAATGAAGAAAACCTGCTGCCGAAAACCATCCTCTACTGTCTGAACCCGCGCGACAACGAAGTGCTGGGCACCATGGTCGGCAACTTCCAGGGTGAAGGTATGCCGGGCAAAATGCAGTTCGGTTCCGGCTGGTGGTTTAACGATCAGAAAGATGGCATGGAACGTCAGATGACCCAGCTTGCGCAGCTCGGCCTGCTGAGCCGTTTCGTCGGCATGCTGACCGACAGCCGCAGCTTCCTGTCTTACACCCGCCACGAATACTTCCGCCGCATTCTGTGCCAGATGATTGGTCGCTGGGTGGAAGCAGGCGAAGCGCCGGCAGATATCCAGTTGCTGGGCGAGATGGTGAAAAATATCTGCTTTAACAATGCGCGTGATTATTTCGCGATTGAACTGAACTAAGGCCGTTTGAGGTTGATATGCAATACATCAAGATCCATTCGCTGGATAACGTTGCGGTAGCACTGGCGGATCTCGCCGAAGGGACGGAAGTCGTTGTCGACAACCAGACCGTTCGGCTGCGCCAGGCGGTGGTACGCGGGCACAAGTTTGCTCTGCAAGCCATTGCCGAAGGTGAAAATGTTGTCAAGTATGGTCTGCCAATTGGTCATGCGACATCAGATATCGCGCCGGGCGAGTACATTCATTCCCATAACGCGCGTACCAATCTGAGCGATGTGGACGAGTATAGCTATCAACCTGATTTTCAGGATGAAGGCGCACAGGCGGTGGATCGGGACATTCAGATCTACCGTCGCGCAAAGGGTGAAGTCGGGATCCGCAACGAACTGTGGATCCTGCCGACCGTGGGCTGCGTTAACGGCATCGCCCGCCAGATCCAGAACCGTTTCCTGAAAGAGACCCAGGATGCCGAAGGTATCGACGGCGTTTACCTGTTCAGCCACACCTATGGTTGTTCCCAGTTGGGCGACGACCACATCAACACCCGCACCATGCTGCAAAACATGGTGCGTCACCCTAACGCCGGAGCGGTGCTGGTGATTGGTCTGGGTTGCGAAAACAACCAGGTCGATGCTTTCCGCGAGACGCTGGGTGAGTTCGACCCGGAACGCGTTCACTTTATGATTTGCCAACACCAGGACGACGAAGTGGAAGCCGGGCTTGAACATTTGCATGAGCTCTATCAGGCAATGCGTAACGACAAACGCGAGCCGGGTAAACTGAGCGAGCTGAAATTCGGTCTGGAATGCGGCGGCTCAGACGGCCTGTCCGGTATTACCGCGAACCCGATGCTCGGTCGTTTCTCCGATTATGTGATCGGTAACGGCGGTACTACCGTGCTGACCGAAGTGCCGGAAATGTTCGGTGCTGAGCGTATTCTGATGAGCCATTGCCGCGACGAAAGTACCTTTGAGAAGACCGTCACCATGGTGAACGACTTCAAACAGTACTTCATCGCTCACAATCAGCCGATTTATGAAAACCCATCACCGGGTAACAAAGCAGGCGGCATCACCACACTGGAAGAGAAGTCCCTCGGATGTACGCAAAAAGCAGGGGCCAGCCAGGTCGTGGATGTGCTGCGCTACGGCGAACGTTTGAAAACTCACGGCCTGAATCTGCTGAGCGCGCCGGGTAACGATGCCGTTGCCACCAGCGCACTGGCAGGTGCTGGCTGCCATATGGTGCTGTTCAGTACCGGTCGCGGTACGCCGTACGGCGGTTTTGTGCCGACGGTGAAAATCGCCACCAACAGCGAACTGGCCGGGAAGAAAAAACACTGGATCGACTTCGACGCAGGTCAACTGATTCACGGCAAAGCGATGCCGCAACTGCTGAACGAGTTTGTTGATGTGATTGTCGATATCGCTAACGGTAAGCAAACCTGTAACGAGAAGAACGATTTCCGCGAGTTAGCGATTTTCAAAAGCGGCGTTACGCTCTGATTGACCTTTCTCTTTCGCGCCAGGGCCGCCAAAGTAGCCCTGGCGCGAAATATTTTGCTAAGTACGTGAGTGCTGACCTGGTGTAACATTTTCTTTTTTGGACCTGACAAGGATTTTTCATGACCGCGTATTGGCTTGCCCAGGGCGTTGGTGTCATTGCCTTTCTGATTGGTATTACAACCTTCATCAATCGTGATGAGCGGCGCTTCAAAAAGCAGCTCTCGCTCTACAGCGCCATTATCGGCGTACATTTTTTTCTCATGGGTGCATTTCCCGCCGGATCGAGCGCCATGCTCAACGCGATACGAACGCTGATCACGCTGCGCACCCGCAATGTGTGGGTGATGGTGCTGTTCATTGTGCTGACCAGCGGGCTGGGGCTGGCAAAATTCCATAATCCGATCGAGCTGTTGCCGGTGGCGGGCACGATCGTCAGTACCTGGGCGCTGTTCCGCTTTAAAGGTTTGCCGATGCGCTGCGTTATCTGGTGTTCGACCGCATGCTGGGTGATCCACAACTTCTGGCTCGGATCGATTGGCGGTACGCTGATCGAAGGCAGTTTTCTGGTGATGAACGGGCTGAACATCATTCGTTTCTGGCGTATGCAGCGACGCGGTATCGATCCGTTTAAAGTCGAAACCGCGGTGCATAAAGAGCCTGCCGCCCGCTGACGGCAGGTTTGCTATTCCTGCGCTTTTTTCTTGTCGTTCTGGTAGTTAACCCAGACGTTGATCAGCAGCGTCAGCGCCAGGATCCCGCCGACCACACCCAGCGAAATGGCGATCGGAATATGGAAGAAATCCACGATCAGCATCTTGATGCCAATAAACACCAGGATCACCGACAGCCCGTACTTCAGCATTGAGAAGCGCTCCGCGACGCCCGCCAGCAGGAAGTACATGGCGCGCAGACCGAGAATCGCGAACAGGTTTGAGGTCAGCACGATAAAGGGATCGGTGGTCACTGCAAAGATCGCCGGAATGCTGTCAACGGCAAAAATCACATCGCTCAATTCCACCAGAATCAGCACCAGTAAAAGCGGCGTGGCGGACAGCAATCCATTTTTACGCACGAAGAAATGCTCGTTTTCGATGCGATCCGTCATGCGCAAATGCCCGCGCAGCCAGCGGACCAGCGGCTTATCGCCGATCCCGGTTTCATCTTCTTTCGCCAGCGCCATCTTCACGCCGGTAAACAGCAGGAAAGCGCCAAACACGTACAGCAACCATGAGAATTGCGTGATCAGCCAGCTACCGGCAAAGATCATCACGGTACGCAGCACAATCGCGCCGAGTACGCCGTAAACCAGCACCCGCCGCTGGAGTGCCGCCGGAACCGCAAAGTAGCTGAACAGCATCAGCCAGACAAAGACGTTATCCACCGCCAGCGCTTTTTCAATCAGATAACCGGTGAAAAACGCCAGCGCCTGCGTATCTGCCACCGCGCGCCCTTCGGTTTGCGTCAGATACCACCAGAACGCGGCATTGAAGAGTAACGAGAGGCTAACCCAGACGATCGACCAGACGGCCGCTTGCTTCATGGACATGGTGTGCGCGCCGCGTCGTCCCTGAAGCAAGAGGTCGATGGCCAGCATAATCACGACCACGACAGCGAACCCGCCCCATAACATTGGTGTGCCGACTGTATTCATAGTGAATTCCTTACCTAAAACAAAAAACGGCTAACGTCGAAAGACGTCAGCCGCTTGCTTTAGATGCAGGGAGTCTCGCCTTTCGGCAAGGTCTCACTTACGTCGGTGAAGACGCCCGGCGACCGGATGCGGTAACGCATCGTAATGACGATCCACCGGCAATGAAGTTACTCCCCTTTGCGAGTAACAAAATATGTCAGTCCATTCGCGCCGTCAATGATTCGGCTTACCTGGTTTACGAACCTTTACGCAGTGAGTTCGGCACCCACATCATCTGCCGGGAATTTCACGCCGGTCTGACGGCGGATTTCCGTTTGCAGTTTGGCCGTGGTACGGCTGATGGCCAGCCCCGGATGATTGATCTCGTTCTCTTCCACCAGCCGGGCGAATGTCTCCGCTTCATAGAGCATGGTGTTGATATGCTGCGGCTGCGTCAGCTCCTGCGCTTTACTGCCGCGCGGCACGAACGACACTTTCTGGCATTCGGAGATCTTTTCCACCAGCAGCGAACCGGCTTCACCCTGGATTTCGCTTGGCAAAACGGAGTCGCTCACTTTCGAGTGTTGCAGCGTGACGCTGAAATCGCCGTAATCTATTACCACCACGCCGTGCGCATCAACGCCGCTGTCGAGCAGGCTGGCGGTGGCCTGCACGCTGTGCGGCTCGCCCCACAGCGCTACCGCAGATGCCAGGCAGTAGAAGCCGATATCCATAATCGAACCGTTCGAGAACGCCGGATTAAAGGTATTCGGGTTTTCGCCATCCAGATAACGCTGGTAGCGCGAAGAGTACTGGCAGTAGTTGATAAAGGCTTTTCGCACTTTGCCCACTTTCGCCAGCGACTGTTTCAGCAGGATGAAGTTCGGCAGGCTGGCGGTTTTGAAGGCTTCAAACAGTACCACCTGATTTTCCCGCGCGCAGGCAATCGCCGCTTCGACTTCCTGTAAGTTCGAGGCCAGCGGTTTTTCACAGATCACATGCTTTTTGTGGCTCAGAAACAGTCGGGTCTGCGGGAAATGGAGAGAGTTCGGGCTGGCAATATACACCGCGTCAATGGCATCGCTTTTCGCCATCTCTTCCAGTGAGGTAAAAAGATGTTCTACCGGATAGTCGTTGGCGAAGGTTTGCGCCTGTTCAAGGCTGCGGGAAAAAACGGCGGCGAGTTTATATTTGCCCGTCTCATGGGCGGCATCGACAAACTGGCGGGTGATCCAGTTTGTACCTATGACAGCGAAACGTATCATAAGGGCGCAATTTCTCCGTAAATGGGGTCTTTGTGCACTCTACCACGTCATAATGACAAAACCAGTGCACTGCTACGCAGAAGCACAAATGGCCTCAACCGGGAAAGAGACGCAGCGCGGCAATACGCGCAAGCGCGGTTTCGAGCGCTTCATCGCTGGCCGTCAGGCTGATACGAATAAACTGCTCGCCTCCTTTACCAAAGCCAGAACCCGGTGCAACCAGCACATGCGCCTCGTTCAGCAGTAAAGCGGAAAACGTCGCGGCATTAAAGCCCGCAGGTACGGGCAACCAGAGAAAGAATGTGCCTTGCCTGGCATGTACCGGCCATGATATCGCGGCCAGCATTTCCAGCACCCATTTGCGCCGCTGATGGTAAACCGCGACCAGTTGCTGCATACGCTGTGGCGGCAGCGCTAACGCCGCGATTGCCGCATCCTGCACTGCCCCAAAAACGGTGCTGTAGCTGTGGGTATGCAGCTTTTTAAACGCCTGAATGACAGACGCATTGCCGACGGCAAAACCAAAGCGCCAGCCCGCCATGCTGAAGGTTTTCGACAGCGTATAGGTTTCCACGCCCCACGCTTTAGCGCCGGGCATCGACAGCAGGCTTAATGGCGCTTCTTCTACGTGGCTGCCAATCGCCGCATAGGCAAAATCATGCACCACCGGAAGATGGTACTCGCGGGCAAAATCGAGCGCTGCCGCGAATAACGCTGGCGTGGCCAGCGCGCCGGTGGGGTTGTGCGGATAGTTGAGCATCAACAAACCGGCATCACGGGCGACGTCGGCAGGTACGCGGCTGAAGTCCGGTAAAAAGTCATCGGCTTCCTCCAGCGGGATGCCATAAAAGCGAGCCTGCGCCTGTAGCGCGGCAGAGCGGTAAATGGGGTAACAAGGATCGGTGGAGATCAGGTATTGCCCAGGCTTGAGTAGCGCGCGCGGCAGACCGCTGACGCCGATATGCGATCCCTGGAAAACCGCCACTTCCCGCTCCGGATCCAGTTCGACGCCATAGCGTTGCCGGTAAAAATCGGCAATCGCCTGACGCACCTCTGTTTTGCCCCAGAACGAGGGATAGCCGTGGTTCTGCTCGTCGGCAACGGCCTGTTGCAGGCGGGCAATGATTTCCGGCGGTGTGGGTTGCCCAGGGCTGCCGCTGGAGAGATCGACAAGCGGCAACGCGGCGGTATCAATGGTTGCCGCCACCTTTTCCAGCGCGCTAAACAGGTTCTCTTCCAGCGCATCGATCAACGGTGAAGGGGAAAAATCAGGCATAGTTTGCTCAACACACTATTCATTATTCCCTATGGCATAACAGCAAATAGCGGATTCACTAAAGAATAAAAGCGGCAATGGTTTTTTATTTTTTGAATATTCGGTGGGTAATTATCGTTATGCTAAAAAAGCAAAATAAAAATATATCGCCTGTGATTTAATCAGATTGAAATTTATTCTGATGGGGACATTGTTAATGAGCAGGCCAGTCATATTGGGTGTTATCTTTGCATTATTAGCCACTTCCTCTTCGCTGGCGCAGGCGGCGGATGCGCAAACTAATAAAATTATCCGCGTGGGTTTTAACCCTGGCCCTTATAAAGAGCAATTTGAAAAAGGGGTAGTGCCTTTTCTGCAAGCGAAGGGTTACACCGTTGAATTTAAAGATTTCAGCGACGGTATTCAGGTTAATGATGCGGTGGCGCGTGGGAATATTGAAGCCAATATCATGCAGCACCCGGTGTACCTTAAATCGGTGAATGAACGTTTAGGCATCGATAATATCGGCATTGTGCAGGTGCCGACGCCGCCGATGGGGCTCTATTCCGCGAAGATAAAACAACTGGCGAAACCCGAAGCTGGCACCACGGTTTCAGTACCGAATCAGCCCTCAAACGAGTATCGCGCCGCGCTGGTGCTGCAAAGTCTGGGCTGGATAAAGATCGATCCGAAGAGCGATCCGGCCACCTTCTCCCAGCGTAATATCAGTGAAAACCCGTATAAAATCGTGTTGAAAGAGATGGATAACGCCCAGCAGGTTCGCGCCCTGCCGGATGTGGATTATGGATTAATTCAGGGGAATTTTGCGGTCTCCAGCGGAATGAAACTGGCTTCGGCATTAAAACTGGAAGATCCCACCAGCAATTTTATTAATGTCGTGACCATCGCAGGCAAAAATAAAGATGCGCAGTTTGCCAAAGATATTATTGCTGGCTATCACTCGGCCGAATTCAAAAATTATATTCACGGACAATCGCAATATAGCGGCTATCTGTTGCCTGATTACTTTAAATAAATAATCCGATGATTGAGTTTCGTAACGTCAGTAAAACCTTTGCGCGTAACGGCCACCAAATCCAGGCGCTGGATAACATTTCTCTGAAAATTGAAAAGGGCGATATTTTCGGGATTATTGGTTACAGCGGTGCAGGGAAAAGTACCTTGCTACGTTTAATCAATCGTCTTGAATCGCCAGGGAAAGGCGATGTCGTGCTGAATGGCGAATCGCTGCAGGGCGTAACCGGAAAGCGCTTGCAGGCGATCAAAAAAAACATCGGCATGATCTTTCAGAATTTTAATTTGCTGAATGCGAAAACTGTTTTTCATAACGTGGCCATCCCATTGATTCTGCAAGGGAAAGATAAAGCTTTTATCCAGGCGCGTGTTACGGAGCTGCTCGATTTCGTCAGCCTTGGCGACAAGGCGCACAGCTACCCGGACGAGTTATCCGGCGGGCAGAAACAGCGTGTTGGCATCGCCCGCGCGCTGGCCACTAACCCCTCGGTATTGCTGTGCGACGAAGCGACCTCGGCGCTGGATCCGCACACCACCGTGCAGATCCTGCTGCTACTGAAAGAGATCAATCAGCGCTATGGCATCACTATCGTCTTGATTACCCATGAAATGTCAGTGGTGCAAAAGATCTGCAACAAAGTGGCGGTGATGGAGCGGGGCCGGGTAGTGGAGCACGGCGAGGTGTTTACGTTGTTTGCTGAACCCCGTCATGCCGTAACCGCCAGCTTTGTGCAGTCGGTGATCCATGACCGGCTTCCGGCGCGCGTTGATGCATTGCTTCAGGCGTACGGGCGCGGGTTGCGGCTGGAGTTTGTCGGCAGCACCGCGCAACAGCCGATCATCAACCGCATCATCAAAAGTTATGCGATTGAAATCAATATCCTTTTTGCCAGCATGTCGGAAGTCCAGAACCGCATTATCGGTTTTATGATTGTGCAAATTCAGGGGGACGACGCGGCGGTGGCCAGCGCCATTGCCGATCTTCACGAGGCGGGGGTAAAAATCAGCGATGTTTGAGTTATTTGATACTGCCGTGACCGGCGACCAGTTTGTGCTGGCGCTGCATGACACGCTGGTGATGGTGTGCGTGTCGTTAGGATTTGGCTCGCTGCTTGGCATTCCGCTGGGGATTGTGCTGGTGATTTGCCGACCCGGCGGCATTGTGCCTAATCGCGTGGTTCATCAGCTGCTAAACCCGGTGATCAACGTCGTGCGCTCGCTGCCTTTTATCATTTTGCTGATCACCATTCTGCCCTTCACCCGCTTGCTGGTTGGCACCACTATCGGCACTGCCGGGGCGATTGTGCCGCTGATTGTCTTTATCGCGCCGTATATTTCGCGGCTGGTGGAGAGTTCACTGCTGGATATTGACGACGGCATTCTGGAAGCGGCAGATGCGATGGGCGCTTCTCCGCTGCAAACGATCTGGCACTTTATGCTGCCGGAGGCTGCCTCTTCGCTGGTCCTCGCATTAACAACCGCCACCATTGGTCTGCTGGGCGCCACCGCAATGGCCGGAACGGTCGGCGGCGGTGGCATCGGCGATCTCGCCATTACTTACGGTTACCAGCGCTTTGATGCGTTTGCCACGCTGGTGACCGCCCTTGTTCTGATTGTCATTGTGCAGTTAATCCAGACCCTCGGCACCCGCCTGGCGCGCCGTCTGCGCCGCGAGTCGTCGCGGTAACCCTGAGGAGAAAATCATGCCTGTTGTTGAAAGCTTTACGCTCGACCACACCAAAGTGAAAGCCCCTTACGTTCGCGTTGCTGGCGTTGAACGCCACGCGCTGGGCAGCGTGGTGCAAAAGTTTGATTTGCGTTTGCTGCAACCGAATGTTGACGCCATTCCCACGGCGGCGCTGCACACGCTGGAGCATCTGCTGGCCTTTGGCCTGCGCGAGGAGCTGGACGGCATTATCGATATTTCGCCGATGGGCTGCCGCACCGGTTTCTACTTGATCCTGTGGGATGAGCACAAACCTGCCGATGTGGCTGCCGCTCTGACGCGCGTCCTGCGCCGCGTACTTGACGCGACCGACGTTCCGGCGGTGACGCCGCTGGCCTGCGGCAACTATCGCGACCATTCGCTTTTCTCGGCGCAGGAGTACGCAAAACAGGTGCTTGAAGTCGGGATCAGCGATGATCCGTTCCGGCGTAACTAACCATGATTGCCCTCGACTTTAGCGGGCAAACCGCCGTGGTGAGCGGCGGGTTACAGGGGATCGGCAAAGCGATTGCCGATCTGCTGCACCAGGGCGGCGCGAATGTCGTCGTCGGCGATATCGCCGCGACAGCCGCACAGCCGCATGCACGCTATCTGCTGCAACCTTGCGATGTGGCTTCGCGCACGCAGGCGGAGGCCTTGATCGACGCTGCGGTGAATAGGTTTGGCGGGGTGGATATTCTGGTCAACAGTTGCGGCGTTTCGGCGATGAGCCCGGTAGATGCCATGCGCGATAGCGACTGGCAGAGGTTGCTGGACATCAATGTCAAAGGGCTGAGTTATTTGTCAGAAGCGGCGATCCGCGTGATGAAGCCGCAATCCGCCGGGCGCATCATCAATATTGCGTCGCAGGCCGGGAAAAACGGTTACCGGTTGATGGGGCAATATGTCGCCACCAAGCATGCGGTGCTGGGGCTGACGCGGGTGATGGCTATCGAACTGGCGCGACATAACATTCTGGTGAACGCCGTTTGCCCCGGTATTGTCGAGACGGAGATGAAGTGGCGCGAACGTCGCGAAGGTGCTGCATTGCGCGGTTTAACGGCGGAAGATATCTACGCGGAAGATTGCTCGCAAGTGCTGCTCGGGCGCACGGCACAGCCGCTGGATGTCGCCAACGTGGTCGCCTTTCTCGCCAGCCCGTTAGCCTCGTATATGACCGGGCAGGCCATCAATGTCACCGGCGGCATGACCATGCATTAACAAACCGGGTTCCGCGTCCCTGCGGAACCCGCCACCGTTTACTGAACGGCGGCGAACGCCTGCGCCACGCGGGCGATATTGTGGTGGTTCAGCCCTGCCATGCAGACCCGGCCGCTGGCGATCAGATAGACGCCAAAGACTTCACGCAGTTTTTCCACCTGCTCAGGGCTAAAACCGGTGTAACTGAACATGCCGCGCTGGCTTAGCAGGAAGCTAAAATCCTGCTCCGGTAACGCGGTTTTCAGCGCCGCTACCAGCGCGTGCCGCATCTCGCTGATACGGCTACGCATCGCTTCCACTTCAGCACGCCAGAGTGCATTCAGTTGCGGGTCGTTCAGCACCAGCGAAACCACCTGTGCGCCGAAATTCGGCGGGCTGGAGTAGTTACGCCGCACCGTGGCTTTAAGCTGCCCAAGCACACGG
Organism: Kosakonia sp. MUSA4; assembly: GCF_013085925.1. Classification (NCBI taxonomy): domain Bacteria; kingdom Pseudomonadati; phylum Pseudomonadota; class Gammaproteobacteria; order Enterobacterales; family Enterobacteriaceae; genus Kosakonia; species Kosakonia sp. MUSA4. Next base: position 4,799,862 of record NZ_CP025697.1, on the reverse strand, counting down.
CCAGCAGCGTCCGCATCTTCACACACCACTGACAATCCGCCGACGCGCTCGCCGTAGAGTGAGAAGATTTTCGAGAACGAATTGCTGACCAGCGCAGGCAAACCGGCGCTGGCAATGGCGCGAATGGCATAGGCATCGTCATCCAGCCCGGCACCAAAGCCCTGGTAAGCGATGTCGAGGAACGGGATCAGTTCGCGGGCAATCAGCACTTCAATGACCTGATCCCACTGATTACGCGTCAGATCCGCCCCGGTTGGGTTATGGCAGCAGGGATGCAACAGCACGATACTGCGCGGCGGCAGCGTTTTCAGCGTGGCGAGCATCGCAGCGAAATCGACGCCGCGGCTGGCGTTATCAAAGTAGGGATAGCTATGCACCGTGAACCCGGCACCGGCGAAAATCGCGATATGGTTTTCCCAGGTCGGATCGCTGACCCAGACTTCGGAATCCGGGAAGTAGCTTTTGAGAAAGTCCGCACCCACTTTCAGCGCACCGGAGCCGCCCAGCGTCTGGATGGTTGCAATACGCCCGGCACGCAGCGCCGGATGTAACTCACCGAACAGCAGCGTTTGCACTGCGCTGCGGTAAGGCGCAAAGCCTTCCATCGGCAGATAGAGGCTGGCGCTTTGCGGCTGGCTTTGCAGACGTGCTTCTGCCTGCTGTACGGCGTCGAGGCGCGGAATGATCGCCTGCTCATTGTAATAAAGACCGATACTGAGATTGACCTTGTCGCCACGGTTATCCTGATTGAAAGCTTCCATCAGAGAGAGGATCGGATCGCCCGCATAGGCATCAACATTCTGGAACACGTTACAACTCCTGGGGTTGGTCAGAGGTTCAATCCATTACACTGCGTAGCGTCCGGGGCGGTGGTTCATGGCGATAATCAAATTAAGGATGGTTGCGCCGACAACCGACACCACCAGCATCGGCAAATTCACCACAAACAGCGAAGCGGTGACGATGCAGGCATCCACCACCATCTGGAATTTCCCGGCGCGGATCCCGCTCTTTTCCTGAAGCCAGAGCGCCAGAATATTCATGCCGCCGAGGCTGGCTTTATGGCGGAACAGCACCACAAAACCAATCCCCATCATGATGTTGCCAAACAGCGTGGCGTAGAACGGGTTGAGCTGATCGATATGAATAAAACGGCCATGCAGATCGGAAAAGAGCGATACCATCGCTACGGCGCAGAAGGTCTTCAACGTAAACTGCGCGCCCATGCGGCGCACGGAGAGCCAGTAAAACGGCAGGTTAATCAGGAAGAACGCCACGCCAAACGAAACATGGGTGGTGTAGTGGATCAGAAACGCCAGTCCAGCCGTCCCGCCGGTCAGCGCGCCGGACTGACGAAACAGCACGACGCCAAAAGAGATCATCAGCGTGCCAAACAGCAGCGCCAGCGCATCTTCCAGCCAGCTATGGGCGAGTTTATCTGGGGTAAGGACGTTATCCATAAGTGTGCACAATTATTTAAGTGATAAAGATAAGTATCACCTGCAATAAATGCACCAGATGGTGGGGCTGTGAAGCGCGAACGGTGGATAAACCACCGACACACTCACTAACATATTGAAATGTCGGAAAAGAAGATTTTGCACGTTACGTGCGTGTATGGCGTTATTTTCGGGTGATATGTGCGTATCGACGATGATTTATGCATGAAAACATTACTGCGTCGCACCAGAAAGAGGCGTTATGCCCCATTTCAGGGCAATGCGCTGCTGCCCGGCATCAACAAACCGTTCTCTTTCAGGCGATTCAGCACCACCGAGGTTTTCAGATGCGCGACACTCTTATTTTGCGCGAGGATGCCGCTAATTAAGTGGTTTAGCCCCGGCAGATCGGCAACCGCCACTTTGAGTAAATAGTCCGCGTCACCCGTCGTTTTATAGGCGTCAATGATAGCATCCACGCCGCTGACCATCTGGTGAAAGCTCGCCACGCACTCCGGCGTATGGTTCAGCAGACGCACCTCGATCAGGCCCAGCATCTCCTGGCCTGCGGCATCCGGCGCGAGTCTTGCGTGATAGCCGAGAATCAACTGCGCCTGTTCCAGCGCAATTCGGCGGCGGGAACACTGCGACGCGGAGAGGCCAATCAGCTCGCTCAGCTCCTGGTTGGTCAAACGACCGTTGGATTGCAGTAGCGTCAGGATCTTCAGATCGAAATCATCAATGTTGTACATAGGTCTGCCTGGTGGGCAAAAAAGAGTGGCTAACAGACTACCAGTTTTTTGCCCGGCGCAAAGGCGGGATTATTTCAGCGCCAGGTGCGTCAGCCACAGGCGGGTATCAAACTCAAGCTGGTGGTATTGCGGCTCCATATGGCAGCAGAGTTGATAGAACGCTTTATTGTGATCCTTCTCTTTCAGGTGCGCCAGCTCATGCACCACGATCATCCGCAGGAACGCTTCCGGCGCTTCGCGAAACACCGTCGCCACGCGGATTTCCGCTTTCGCCTTTAGCTTGCCGCCCTGCACGCGCGAGACCGCTGTATGCAGGCCGAGCGCATTATTCAGCACGTGAATTTTGCTGTCGTACATCACTTTATTGACCGGCGCGGCGTTACGCAGATACTGGTTTTTCATCTCCTGCGTGTACTGATACAGCGCCTTATCGGTGGTGATGTCATGGCTGAGCGGATAGCGTTTTTGCAGCACCTCGCCAAGCCGGTTCTGTTCGATAAGCGTGGTTACCTGCGCCAGCAGGGATTCAGGATAGCCCTGAAGGTAGGTAAGCGTATTCATGGCGAAATGTGTTTACATCTCCGGATAATTAAGCGATAAAACGCGCGAATTTTAGCACTTCGGAGGGGCGATGAGCCAGGTTGAGTTAAACGGACAATCATTTACTTTAGACCGCTTTCCTGTCGGCGTGGAAGAGGCGTCATTACAGGCGTGGGACGCGGCGGACGAATATCTGCTGCAACAGGTGAATGAGGTCGAAGGCCCGGTTCTGATCTTTAACGACAGTTTCGGTGCGCTGGCCTGCGCACTGGCGGAGCATCACCCGGTTTGCATTAATGATTCGTACATTGCCGAATTAGCGACGCAGCATAACCTGCGCATCAATGCGATGGATGAAAGCTCCGTCACGCTGCAAGACAGCCTTAGCCCGCTGCCTGCCAACCCGGCGCTGGTGCTGATCAAAGTCCCGAAACAACTGGCGTTGCTGGAGCAACAACTGCACGCGCTGCGCGACGTGGTGACGCCGCAAACGCGGATTATCGCCGGGGCGAAAGCGCGTGATATTCATAATTCGACGCTGGCGCTGTTCGAAAAAATCCTTGGCCCAACGACGACCACGCTGGCATGGAAAAAGGCGCGTTTGATCAACTGCACCTTTACTGCGCCTGCGCTCGCCAGCGGGTTGCAGCTCGCCAGCTGGAAGCTGGAGGGTACCGACTGGACTATCCATAACCATGCCAATGTCTTTTCGCGCAGCGGGCTGGATATCGGCGCACGCTTCTTCCTGCAACATCTGCCGGAAGGGATAGAAGGCGAGATGGTGGATCTCGGCTGCGGCAACGGGGTGATTGGCCTGCAACTGCTGGCGCAAAATCCTGGCCGCGTGCTGTTTGCCGATGAGTCGGCAATGGCTGTGGCATCCGCGCGGCTGAATGTGGAAAGCAATATCCCGGAAGCAAGCGCGCGCAGCGACTTTATGATCAACAACTCCCTCGCCGGGATTGAGCCGGATCGCTTTGATGCGGTGCTGTGCAACCCGCCGTTTCATCAGCAAAGCGCCATCACCGATCACATCGCCTGGCAGATGTTTAACGATGCGCGTTTTTGCCTGAAATATGGCGGCGAGCTGCGGATCGTTGGCAACCGCCACCTGGATTACTTCCGCAAGCTGAAGCGCGTCTTTGGCAACTGTGAAACGATCGCGACGAACAACAAATTCGTGATCCTTAAAGCGGTGAAAGTGCGTAAGAAGCGCTAACGGTTGGATGAACGCCATGCCTGATGGCGCTTCGCTTATCAGGCCTACGATGTTTGTCGCTGTTTCAGGCCGGAGAAGGTGAAGCCGCCCTCCGGTACTTTGCCTGATGGCGCTTCGCTTATCAGGCCTACGATGTTTGTCGCTGTTCCAGGCCGGAGAAGGTGAAGCCGCCCTCCGGTACTTTGCCTGATGGCGCTTCGCTTATCAGGCCTACGATGTTTGTCGCTGTTTCAGCCGGATAAGGCAACGCCGCTATCCGGCACTTTGCGTTAAATCTCCAGCGCCAGCGTGGTGCCCTGGGCAATCGCCCGGCGAGCGTCCAGCTCCAGCGCCACATCGCAGCCGCCAATCAGATGCACCGTTTTGCCCGCTTCACGCAGCGGTTGTGCCAGCTCGCGCTTTGGCTCCTGCCCGGCGCAGATCACGATATTATCCACTGCCAGCAGTTGCGGTTCGCCGCCAACCAACAGGTGCAGCCCGGCATCATCGATCTTCTGATAACTGACCGACGGGATCATTTTCACCCCGCGTGACAGCAGCGTAGCGCGATGGATCCAGCCGGTCGTTTTACCCAGATTTTCTCCCGGTTTACCGGCTTTACGTTGCAGCATCACAATGCGCCGCGGGCTTTTCGCCAGTTGCGGCCCTTCCGGGCGCAGACCGCCCACTTCGTTCAGGCTGGTGTCGATCCCCCATTCCACGCAAAACTCGGCAATGTTCTGGCTGGTCGGTTCGCCTGGCTGGCTTAAATACATCGCGGTATCAAAACCGATCCCGCCACAGCCGATGATCGCCACACTTTCGCCGACCGGGGCTTTGTCGCGCAGTACGTCGAGGTAGCTCAGCACCTTAGGATGATCGATGCCTTCGATCGGCGGAATGCGCGGTTCAATACCGCAGGCGAGGATCACCTCATCGAACAGCATCAGCATCGAAGGATCGACGCGCTGGTTCAGGCACAGCGCCACGTCCGTCAGATCGAGCATGCGCCGGTAGTAGCGCAGCGTTTCGTAAAACTCCTCTTTGCCGGGGATCTGTTTGGCAACGTTAAACTGCCCGCCGATCTCCGCTTGTGCGTCAAACAGCGTCACGCTGTGCCCGCGTGCGGCAGCATTCACGGCAAACGCCAGCCCGGCGGGGCCAGCGCCAACAACGGCAAGGTTTTTCTTGCGTATCGCCGGAAGTACCGGCATTAGCGTCTCATGGCAGGCGCGCGGGTTGACCAGGCAGGAGGTCACCTTGCCGACGAAGATCTGATCGAGGCACGCCTGGTTGCATCCGATGCAGGTGTTGATCTCATCTGCGCGACCGCTTTGCGCTTTAGAAAGCAGCTCGGCATCGGCAAGGAACGGACGCGCCATCGACACCATATCAGCATCGCCGTGACTCAGGATCGTTTCGGCAACCTGCGGATCGTTGATGCGGTTAGTGGTGACCAGCGGAATGCCCACTTTCCCTTTCAGCTTGCGCGTCACCCAACTAAAGGCTCCGCGCGGAACCGGCGTGGCGATCGTCGGGATCCTCGCTTCATGCCAGCCGATACCGGTATTAATGAGGTTCGCGCCTGCCGCTTCGACTGCCTGCGCCAGCGTGATGGTCTGCTCCAGCGTGCCGCCGCCTTCGACCAGATCCAGCATCGACAGACGGTAGATAATAATAAACTCGCGACCGACTCGTTCGCGCACCGCGCGCACCACATCCAGCGCAAAACGGCGGCGGCGGGCTTCATCGCCTCCCCATTCATCTTCCCGCTGGTTGGTACGGGCGGCGAGGAATTCATTAATCAGATAGCCTTCGGAGCCCATAATTTCCACGCCGTCATAACCGGCCTGCTGCGCCAGTTGCGCACAACGGGCAAAGTCATCGATAAGCGCAAGGATCTCGTCGTGGCTCAGGGCATGCGGCGTAAAGCGGTTGATCGGCGCCTGTAGCGCAGAGGGCGCCACCAGATGCGGCTGATAGCTGTAACGACCGGTATGCAGAATTTGCAGCGCGATTTTGCCGCCTTCCTGATGCACGGCATCGGTGATCAGCCGGTGATGCGGAAGCTGGCTGGCATCCTGCAATACGGCACCACCCTCCATCGTAACGCCGGAGAGCGCAGGCGCGACTCCGCCCGTCACAATCAGCGCTACGCCGTGACGTGCGCGCTCCGCGTAGAAGGCCGCCAGCCGTTCTGCGCCATCCGGGCGCTCCTCCAGACCGGTGTGCATCGATCCCATCAGCACACGGTTTTTCAATGTGGTAAAGCCCAGATCGAGTGGGGCGAATAACGACGGGTAATGGCTCATGCGCGCTTCCAGTGTAAAATTATTGTTATGTGGTCGGATGAGTTCTACTTTAGCCGTCGCCGCCAAAAAGGGAAAAGCGGGAGGTAATGATTGTGATGGGATTCAAAATAGTGACCCCGTTCCCCGCAGGGGGAAAGGGGCCGGATGAGGAGGGAGGTCAGGCTTTTTCCGCAAGGCCGGGCGCGCGCCACATTGATGTCGTCAGCCCGCTATCGACTAGGCCCAGCTGATCGGCATAGATTTTTTGCCACTTCAGCATCATGTTGTCGTACAGCTCACGATGCCCCGGGTTTGGCATGTAGGTCTGGCTCCAGCGCACCAGCCGCTCGCCGGTTGCCGCCATGTCGTCATACAGCCCGGCACCGAAACCGGCCGCAATCGCGCAGCCGAGCGCAGTGGCCTCTTTCACTTCCGGCACGCGTACCGGCAGGCCGGTAACATCGCTTAAAATCTGGCTCCACAGCGCCCCTTTTGCGCCGCCGCCAGCAAACACCAGGCTATCGAATTGTACGCCGGAGAAGCGTGAGATCTGTGCCAGGTTACAGGCCGAGACGATGGCGGCGTTCTCTTCCAGCGCGCGAAACAGCGTGGCTTTATTGCATTTTTCCGCATCGATGGAGAGGTTAATAAACGATGGTGCGGCGTGATACCACTGCTTAAAGTGCATGGCGTCGGAGAAGATTGGCATCACGCCCCACGAACCGGCGGGCACCCGGCTGGCCATCTCTTCCAGCAGGTGATACGCGTCGGTGCCGAGACGTTCAGCGATCAGCTTCTCTTCCGCGCAGAACGCGTCGCGGAACCAGCGCATGGTCAGCCCGGTAAAAAAGCTGATCGACTCCGCCTGCACCATGCCGGGGATCACATGCGGATTCACGCGGATATTCATATCCGGATCGGTACGCACCTGCGGCAGATTAACCACCTGCTGCCAGAATGTGCCGCCGAGCACCGCAGTTTGCCCGGCGCGGACCACGCCAAGCCCGAGGCAGCCAAGCTGCACATCGCCGCCGCCCATAATCACGGGCGTTCCTTCGCGCAGCCCACACTCTTGCGCTGCCTGCTGTGTCACTTCGCCGAGCAGGCTGCCGGTCTCTTTCACCGGCGACAGAAGATCCGCACGCAGCCCGGCCATATCCAGCAGCTCTGCTCGCCAGTCGCGGGTGAAGAGATCGAGCATGCCGGTGGTTCCGGCGTTGGAAGGATCAACCGCCAGCCAGCCGGAGAGGCGTGACGCCAGCCAGTCGCTGATCATGGTCATGGTCGCGGTATTGCGGTAGATATCGGGACGATGGTGCGCCAGCCATAGCAGGCGCGGCATGGCGCTGAGCGCAAGCGTCTGCCCGGAGACGCTGTAGACTTCGGATTCAAACTGCCAGTCGTGGATCTCTTTGAGCTCTGCCACTTCGTGGCTGGCGCGGGAATCGACATTAGCGCAAGCCCAGATGGCATCGCCGTTGCGATCGTAGAGCACAATGCCTTCACGCATTGAGCAGCAGGCAATGGACTGAATATCGGCACCGCTCAGGCCAGCGCTGTCCAGCGCCTTGCGGATGCACTGGCAGGCGAGCTGCCAGTTGCTGTCGAGATCGAACTCCATTGATCCCGGCACGTTTTCGATGCTCAGGTGTTTCCATTCGGCCTGGCCTGCGGCGATTTGCCGCCCGGATAAGTCGAAGATCACTGCGCGAATGCTGCCGGTTCCTGCATCTAGTGCCATCAGGTAACTCATGGGTTTGGCCCCCTCGACCAGCGTTATAGATAAAACTGTGATCCTCGTATGGTCGAAAATATAGTTCAGCGCCTACGCTTTTGAACAATCTTCAATCACAAAATCAACAGTTCAATCACAGCTTTGCGCGGGAGGAGAGATGGCGGACCTGGACGATCACAAAGAGGGGAAGGATTTTGGCGTTGGCATACCGCAACAGAATGTGCCCTTTACCCTGAAAGGCTGCGGCGCGCTGGACTGGGGGATGCAGTCGCGACTGGCAAGGATCTTTAACCCGAAGAGCAATCGCACGGTAATGCTGGCCTTCGATCACGGATACTTTCAGGGGCCAACCACCGGGCTTGAACGTATCGATCTCTCCCTTGCGCCGCTGTTTGGTGAAACCGATGTGCTGATGTGTACGCGGGGGATCTTACGCAGCGTGGTGCCTCCGGCCACTAACAAACCGGTAGTGCTGCGCGCCTCCGGCGGAAATTCGATGCTGACTGAGCTTTCCCATGAATGCGTCGCGGTGGCGATGGAAGATGCGCTGCGCCTGAATGTATCGGCCGTAGCGGCACAGGTGTATATCGGCAGCGAATATGAACATCAGTCCATCGGCAACGTTATCAAGCTTGTCGATGCGGGGAGCCGCTACGGTATTCCGGTGCTTGCGGTGACCGGCGTTGGCAAAGAGATGACGCGCGATGCCCGTTATTTCTCGCTCGCCAGCCGTATCGCCGCTGAAATGGGCGCGCAGTTTGTGAAAACCTATTTTGTGGAGCAGGGGTTTGAAAAAGTCACCGCCAGTTGTCCGGTGCCGATTGTGATTGCTGGCGGCAAGAAATTGCCGGAGCAGGAGGCGCTGGAGATGTGTTTCCGCGCCATCGATCAGGGCGCATCCGGCGTGGATATGGGGCGCAACATCTTCCAGTCCAGCGCGCCGCTCGCCATGCTGAAAGCGGTGAAAAAAGTGGTTCACGACAATATGAGCGCCCATGAGGCTTATCAGTTCTGGCTGGAAGAAAAACAAGGAGAGCAACCATGAATGTGACGCTGGTGGAAATCAATATTAAACCCGATTGCGTGGAGGATTTTTTGCAGGTGTTTCGCGCCAATCATGAAGGCGCAATCCGCGAGCCGGGCAATCTGCGTTTTGATGTGTTGCAGGATCCCAAAGTGAAGACCCGTTTTTTTATTTACGAAGCCTATCAGGATGATGCGGCCGTTGCGGCGCATAAGAAGACGCCGCATTACCTGGCGTGCGTGGAGAAGCTGGAGGCGCTGATGTCCGAGCCGCGCAAAAAACGCAGTTTTATTGGCTTGCTGCCGGAGTAGCGTCAAAAAAAGCCGGAGGGCGCAGGCACCTCTCCGGCATGGGGGATTTGCAGGCCCGGTAAGCGCAGACGCGACCGGGCACAGGATTACTCAGCGTTTACCGCCACCCGCAGCGCGGCCAGCGCATTGCCTGCCGCTTTCAGCACCTGTTCACACTGCTCAATAGTCAGCGTCAGCGGTGGTTCAATGCGAATGGTTTTCGCGTTGTTGAGCGTTCCGGCAACCAGCACGCGCTGGCGGAACATTTCGCTGGCGAAGTTGTAACCCGTTTCGTTATCGACAAATTCGATCGCCATCAGCATGCCACGGCCCCGCGCGGTGTGTACCAAATCCGGGTACGCGCGCGCCAGCGCCAGGAAGCCATCCAGCAACATATCGCCTTTCTGCTCCGCCTGCGCCGGAAGGTTCTCCTCCAGCAGCACATTGATGGTCGCCAGCGCGGCCGCACAGGCCAGTGGGTTACCGCCAAAGGTGGTGGTGTGCAGGAACGGGTTATCAAACAACACAGAGAAAACTTCTTCCGTGGCGATCGTCGCGCCAATCGGCATTACGCCGCCGCCCAGCGCTTTGGCGAGACACAGAATGTCCGGCTGCACGTTTTCATGTTCACAGGCGAACATTTTACCGGTGCGACCCATGCCGGTTTGCACTTCGTCGAGGATCAGCAATGCGCCAAACTCATCGCACAGCTTGCGAACCGCCGGCAGATAACCGACCGGCGGCAGGATCACGCCACCTTCACCCTGAATAGGTTCCAGGATCACCGCCGCCACATCGTCGCCGGTTTTATGGCATTCGCTAAGCAGGGTACGCATCGCCTCGATATCGCCGAACGGCACGTGGCGAAAGCCCGGCAGCAGCGGCATAAAGGGTTTGCGGAAGGTGGATTTTGCGGTCGCGGACAGCGCGCCTAATGATTTGCCATGGAACGCGCCGCTGGTGGCGACAAAGGTGAATTTGCCGCGCGGCGACTGGTACGCTTTGGCGAGTTTCAGGGCGGCTTCGACGGATTCCGTCCCGCTATTACTAAAGAAGCTGTATTTCAGTTTGCCTGGCGCAAGAGCCGCCAGCGTTTTTGCCAGCATCGCCCGCAGTGGGTCGAGCAGTTCCTGACTATGAAGAGGTTGTTTGGCGAGTTGATTCTGTACGGCGGAAATCACAACTGGATTACGGTGCCCCACATTAAATATTCCAAAACCACCCAGGCAATCTAAAAACTCCTGTCCCTGGGTGTCGACAAGCGTATTGAGACTGCTCGCTTGCCACTCTACGGCTCCGTAATCCCCGCCGGCGGTAACAGATTTGCGGTACTCCAAAAACCCCGGATTGACATGCTCTTTAAAGTAATCCACCACCTCTCGGTTTAATGCTTTCATCTCCTCATGATCAAGCGTTCGCTTCTCAATGAGATTCAGGGCGTGAGCGCTGCACGCTAATGCCGATGCGCTGGAAGGTAACCTGTTCAAAATGGCCTCCGGGGGTTGGCGTATCACATGATACCGATTTAAGTATTGCAGGGATTGCGCCACATCGGCGTGGGCAGATGAAATCGGGATAAACACCAGGGGAAAACGCTGGCGTACAAAATTTAATCATGCCGCTACGTTAATATTTTGTATCTTTTGTGATTAAAATTTGTACATGTTTGGCCGGGTTATTGCAGCGTTGCGCCAATATGGTGCGGTTAATGCGCGATGATGGAGCAATTATGTTAACGCCGTTTAGTGGTAACATAGTGAAACTATTAAAAACAGAAAGTTAACGAGCCCATGAAAACCAGGGTTTTATTGCGAATTGCGATCTAAATCAAATTTAACAATTAAAGATAAACTCATTATCGCCGAAATAACATTCGCATTAATTTTTAACAGCAATATAACCCGCACAGGACGCAACCATGTCTTCTCCTCCTTATGTCAGCCAGCAGCGTTTTATGCTGGATGCTGATACAACTCTGATGTCAACGACTGACCAGCAAAGCTACATTACCCACGCGAACGACGCTTTTATCCATGCCAGCGGTTACACCCTGGCCGAACTGCTCGACCAGCCCCATAACGTGGTGCGGCATCCTGATATGCCCAAAGCGGCATTTGCCGATATGTGGTACACCCTCAAACAGGGCGAACCGTGGAGCGGTGTGGTGAAAAACCGCCGCAAGAACGGCGATCACTACTGGGTTCGCGCTAACGCCGTACCGATGGTGCGCAACGGTAAGACTATCGGCTATATGTCGATTCGTACCCAGGCGACCGATGAAGAGATTGCCGCGGTTGAACCGTTGTACAAAGCCCTGAATGAGGGGCGCTGTAATAAACGGGTGCATAAAGGGTTGGTGATCAGCAAAGGCTGGTGGGGGAAACTCGCTTCCTTGTCGCTGCGCTGGCGTACGCGCAGCGTGATGTCGCTGCTGTGGCTTGCGCAGATGGCCGGGCTGTGGCTGAGTGGCGCAGGTGGGATGGCGCTGGCGATCGGTACGCTGGCGATGCTGGTGGGCTGTATGGCCGTTGAGTGGCAGATTGTCCGCCCGGCGGAGAATGTCGCCCGGCAGGCGCTCAGCGTGGCTACCGGCGAGAGCAACAGCATACAGCCGCTGAACCGTAGCGACGAACTCGGGCTGACGTTACGCGCCATCGGCCAGCTTGGGCTGATGTGCCGCTGGTTGATCAATGATGTTTCTGGCCAGGTTAGCAGCGTGCTTAGCGGCAGCGAGACGCTGGCGAAAGGCAATGATGATTTGAATGAACGCACTCGCCAAACCGTGGTGAATGTACAGCAGACGGTGGCGACCATGAGCCAGATGGCGGCGTCGCTGCAAACTAACTCGGAAACCGCTTCGGCGGCCGATCAGCTCTCCAGTTCTGCCAGTAGCGCGGCAACCCACGGCGGTAAAGCGATGGAGACGGTAGTAAAAACCATGGATGAGATTGCCGACAGCACGCAACGTATTGGCTCCATTACGACGCTGATTAACGACATTGCTTTCCAGACCAATATCCTCGCACTGAACGCAGCGGTGGAGGCGGCGCGGGCCGGGGAGCAGGGCAAGGGCTTTGCTGTGGTGGCGGGTGAAGTTCGCCATCTCGCCAGCCGCAGCGCCAGCGCGGCAAACGACATCCGTAAGCTTATCGATGCCAGCGCCAGCAAAGTGCAGTCGGGTTACGATCAGGTGCATGCCGCTGGTCGTACGATGGAAGATATTGTCAGCCAGGTGCAGAACGTGACGTCGCTGATTGGGCAGATCAGCCGTTCCACTTCCGAACAGGTTGACGGGCTTTCCGATCTGACACGCGCGGTGGCTGAGCTGGATGCCATCGCCCAGAAGAATGCCGGTTTAGTAGAGGAAAGTGCTACCGTCTCGGCGATGGTGAAACATCGCGCTGGTCGCCTGCAGGATGCCGTGTCCGTCTTGCATTAACGTTTTATTGCCCTATTAAAAACCGCCATGCAATACTGTGGCGGTTTTTTTATCTGTTAAGAATAAATCCAATACGCATATGTAATGATATTTTTTATTTTTTGTTAAAATATTATTAATTATAGTTGGCAATGCGAAGTATTAATATATTCCCATCACTTCTACTTAACCACGAATTAAACCTCTTTAAGCAGCGTTAATATGTGCTGCGCAAATCATTCTTCTCGCGAATATAACGATCGATAAACAGCAATTAATAGTTCTTAACTATCAGATCTGTCAATAAATAATTAAAAAAACGATCAAACTCATAAAGTTAGCGATGTGGTTACCGATAACGTGTTTTGGTTGCATATCTTTAATTTGCGCCAGGGACTTAAGCGGGCCTTTAGGGTTAAGCGCCCGACACTTTCGTCGGTAAAATAATCAAACCCATGGAGAAAATATGTTTTTACATAATGTAAAAATAGGCACGAAATTATTTCTGGCGTTCGGCTTTTTTATTGTGTTGATGGTGATAAGTTCCTCAATGTCACTCTCCAGCCTGGATCGCGCAAATAATGGAATGCAGGAAATCGTGCGTGATGACTATCCAACCACTGTTAAAGCCAATCAGCTGATCGATAACTTCAACTCTTTTGTCAGCATTCAGCAACTGATGCTACTTGATAGTGAAGGGAAGTGGACCGGCGAGTCGCAGAAGCAGCTTTCTGAGATCAGCAGCCACATTACCGCGTTGCTCGAAGATCTGGCGAAAAACCTGCGTGATGACAAATCACAGAAAATCCTCGCTGAAATCCGCACCGTACGCCAGCAGTACCTTGATTCTCGCTTTCGTATCCTCGGCGCCGTGAAAAATAACGATCGTGCGGCTGCGATACAGGAGATGATGAGCAACACGGTGAATATCCAGAACGCCTACAAAGCAAAGGTGCTGGAGCTGATTGCTATCCAGGATGCGCAGATGAAAGGGGCGGGTGAGGTCGTGCAGCACGATTTTGCCGTGAGCCGCTTGATCCTCATTCTACTCGCGGTCTTTAGCATTGGCTTTGGCAGCCTGATCGGCTGGATCATTGTACGGATGATTACGCGTCCATTGCGTGAGGCCGTCACCTTCGCAGAAGCCATCGCGAACGGTGATTTGACCCGTACGATCGACGCTCACCATCGCGACGAAACCGGTGTACTGCTGCGGGCATTAATGGAGATGAAAGAGCGCCTCGTAGAGATTGTTCATCAGGTACAGAACGGTTCGGAGAGCATCTCCAGCGCGGCGGCGCAGATTGTTGCCGGTAACCAGGATCTGGCGGCAAGAACGGAAGAACAGGCCAGCTCAGTGGAACAGACCGCAGCATCGATGGAGCAAATCACCGCCACGGTGAAAAATACCGCCGATCACACGTCAGAAGCCACGCAGCTTTCCGCGGGCGCGGCGACGGTGGTGAAAAATAACGGCGAGATGATGAAACAGGTTACGGAGAAGATGCGTGTCATTAACGACACCTCGAACCGGATGTCTGACATTATCAACCTGATTGATTCCATTGCGTTTCAGACCAACATCCTCGCGCTGAACGCCGCCGTTGAAGCTGCGCGTGCAGGGGAACACGGGCGTGGTTTTGCGGTGGTTGCGGGCGAAGTCCGTCAACTGGCGCAGAAAAGCGCTTCATCGGCGAATGAGATCCGCCATCTGATCGAAAATTCCACCAGTCAGACCCGTGAAGGGATGGCGCTGGTGGAAAAAGCCAGCGGGTTGATTAATGGCATGGTGAGCAACGTACAAGAGATGGATGTGATCCTGCGTGAGATCGGCCAGGCGAGCCGCGAACAGACCGATGGCATTTCGCAGATTAATAGCGCCATTGGCCTGATTGATTCAACCACCCAGCAGAACTCCAGCCTGGTGGAGGAGTCGGTTGCGGCGGCGGCGGCACTGAACGATCAGGCGCTGCACCTGCGCGAACTGGTTCAGGTTTTCCGTCTGCGCGATACGCCAGAAATGGCTTAATCGAGTTGTGAAATATCCAGCGCCGCGCGGTCGATAATGCCAATTATCTGCTTAAGCTGTGCGGCGCTGAGTTCCCCCTGATTCACCCGTAAATCCAGTACCGCTTTAAAGTTATCCAGCGCCCGCTTCATTTGCGGGTTTCTGCGCAGCTGATAACCGACGTTACGCACCCGGATGCGTTCCTGAATCTCTGCAATCTGCGCCTGGCTCTCTTCCAGCCAGCGCAAACCCTGCGGCGTTATCGCAATGGTTCTGCGCCCATTCTCTTCATCGTCAATGGTAATGAAACCCTGCTCTTGCAGGTAATCAAGCGTGGGATAAATAACGCCAGGGCTGGGCGTATAGTTGCCCTGAGTCAGGGATTCAATGGCTTTGATCAGCTCATAGCCGTGGCTGGCGTTGCTGCTCAGCAAGTAGAGAATGACCAGACGTAACTCACCGTGACCAAAAAAGCGCTGGCGTCGTCCACCGCCGTGGTGCGGGTGTTCGCGGTCGGCCCGCTCATGATGATGGCGCATACTGTGCTCCTGATGAATTGATATATCTAATTTATATCTAAATTGATTCTTTAGACAATGTTATAATGGGTTTTGTTTTTATATTATTGATAATAAACGTAATAATTTTATTTTTTGGCAATCGGTGCTTTCATGTGGTTTATATCATAAAAATGGCTTGTCTTCTGCGCAATCAACAATCATTATCATTTGCACAACATTTAGATATATCGTATTCACTTTCACGAAGGCCGATTATGACAACTCATTCTCAACGTTATCCCCAACGCGTACGCAATGAACTGCGCTTTCGCGAGTTAACTGTTCTGCGCGCGGAACGCGCTGGCAGTGGTTTTCAGCGCATTGTGCTGGGAGGTGAACAACTGGAAGGCTTTACGTCGCGCGGTTTTGACGATCATACAAAAGTCTTCTTTCCGCAGCCGGGGTCGCACTTTGTGCCGCCGACGGTGACCGACGACGGCATCGTCTGGGGCGATGGACCGCGCCCGGCATCCCGCGATTACACGCCGATCTATGACGCCAGCCGTCACGAACTGGTGGTGGATTTCTATATTCACGACGGTGGCGTGGCGAGCCATTGGGCGGTCAATGCGCAGGCAGGAGATACATTGACGATTGGCGGCCCGCGCGGTTCGCTGGTGGTGCCGGAAGATTACGCCTGGCAACTCTATGTGTGCGATGAATCCGGTATGCCCGCGCTGCGTCGCCGTCTGGAAGCGCTAAGCCTGCTCGCGGTTCGCCCGAAAGTGACGGCTGTGGTGACGGTTGCCGATGCGGCGTATCAGGATTATCTGGCGCATCTGAGCGGCTTTGATATTCAATGGGTGGTTGGTCATAACCCGCAGGCGCTGCACGATAAACTGGCTTCGCTGACCGTCGCCGATGAGGACTATTTTATCTGGCTGACCGGGGAAGGAGAGGTGGTGAAATCGCTGATGGCGCGCTATGCGACCGACAATATCGATCAGCAACGGGTACGCGCGCAGGCGTACTGGCACAAGAAATAACGACGAAGCCCGGTATTTCACCGGGCTTGCTGCTTTCAGGCCACTTCGTCGTATTCGGCTTCGCTGACTTGCTGCTCCAGCGTCTGGCGAATTTCGCCCAGCGCTTTTTCCTGCTGGCGGAAGTAGGTTTCCCGATCGCCCAGCGACGACACGAGCTGCCAGGACTCCTCTTTCTCGAGCGTTGCCAGCTCTTCAATCAGGCTGGCGATATGCTGTTTCACTTCAGCAATTCGCTGACGCAGGCGCTGCAGATCGTTTAAACGATCGCTGGCCATCAACGGCTCCAGCCCTTTCTGCAGGCGAGTCAGAATGGCGCGGATAGCGCTAAGATCGCCGCGCTGGCGCGCCTGGTTGAGCTGCACCATCATACCGTGCGCTTCGTTTTTGAAATCGTTGTCCACCAGATCCGGATGGCAGAGTTTGCTGGCCTGGCGCCACAGGCGCTTCAGCTCGTGACGCTCATCCTCTGACATCTTCTGCTCGAAGCTAAAGCGTTTTTCCGCATCGTGCTGCTGTTCCTGATAGCTCTCGTATTCCTGACGCGCTTCGTCACGCGCCTGGCGAGCCGGTTCTTCTTCACGCGTCAGACCGCGTTCCAGCTCTTGCGCTTCGGCCAGCAACGAGGCGATCAGCTCGCTTTGCTGTTGCAAATGTTTGCGTGCTTTGGCAGCCTGCAATGAGTGCGGCGGCATGCTTTGCCAGCGCTGCGTCAAGGTAACCAGCACTTCTACCGCCTGCGACAGATACTTCTGGCAACGTAAATAATCGGCTTCGCGACGGCGCGCTTCCGCTTCCTGGCGGCGAACGGCGGCTTCTGCCAGGGTTTTGCGCAGACGCAGGATCTGCGACATCAGCGGCCCAAGGCGGGTTAAGTAGAGATCGTTGAACTCGTCGAGCAACTGGATGCGCGCGTTGCGTTTATCAATCAGTTCGCGCAGCTGTTCTTCCAGCGCTTTCAGTTCCAGCTTGCTGGCGGCCACCTGCGGATCCTGCCAGCTCACGACGGAACGCTGGTTTTGCAGCCAGTTCGTTATGGCGCGCATCGCTTCGCTGTAATTCTTCTCTTCAAGCGCATGGACGATAAACGCTAACTCCGGATCCGTAACTTCATTTTTCAACAAAGGAAGCTGGCTGTGGATGATGCCGTCATCCTCCAGTTCGATGGCGTATTTGATGATTTCAAGCCGTTTTATAGGTTTGTTCATGGCGTTTCGTCAAAGCGCTTAAGAGTTTATTAAGGGGTGTGGTTATTCAACAAATCTGGACTATAGATATGAATCTCGCAATAGTCTGCATCCATATTACATGGGACATATTTCAATGCGTTAGTGTTTCTGTGAAAATTGCGCTTATGGTGGCTTAAATCGGCGAAATACGCGAAAAAGTGCGCGCATTGCGGCTTTCAGGCCACTCCGCTGGCGTGCATTGCGGCCTGAAAGGAGCCTTTACACTTGCGTTAACCCGCCATCGACACAAATCTCGGCACCGGCGATATAGCTGCTTTCGTCACTCGCAAGAAACAGCGCGGCGTTGGCCACTTCTTCCGGCTGGCCCATGCGACCCAGCGGAATGGCCTGCGTTAACCCCTGACGAACATTTTCCGATGCCGCAGCCATCATTTCGGTATCAATAGGGCCGGGCGCGACGACGTTAACGCGAATGCCTCTGGCCGCCAGTTCGCGCGTCCAGGTTCGGGCAAAAGAGCGCAGCGCGGCTTTGCTGGCGCTATAAACACCATAGCCTTCCGTCCCGATAACGTCGGCAATCGAACCTATCAGCACCACGCTGGCGCCAGGTTTGAGCAGCGGCAACGCAGCTTGCAGGGCAAACAGCGGCGAGCGGACATTCAACCCGAAGGTGTTTTCAAAGTGCGTTTCTGAAACCTGCTCAAGGGTGGCGTACTCTGACATGCCGGCATTAATCACCAGCACATCCAGTTTCCCGGATTGCTGCTGAATGTTTTCCATTATGCGTGCCAGTTCGCTGTGCTGGCTGACATCAGCACGCAGCGGCAGCGCATCTCCTTCGATTCTAGCGGCGGCGTTCTGTAACTCTTCCTCGCGGCGGGAGGTAAACCATGTCGTGGCGCCTTCCTGGGCAAAACGCTGGGTTATCGCCAGGCCAATTCCTTTTGCGCCGCCCAGTATAAGGGCCGTTTTGTTGTGCAGTCTGTTCATGATGATTCTCCTGTTGAGTGGAAAATCGATGATATAAGTTTTATATTTAGTATCAATTACGCACTTTATTTATATTAGATATCAATGGATATACCGCTATGACAAAAATTGATGACTGCGATTTAGGAAATGTGGGCAAAACGCGCCCGATACTTGAGCACATCACCAATAAATGGTCGATTTTGATCCTGACCGTGCTGTGTACAAAACCCTCTCGTTTCAATGAGATCCGGCGCAGGCTGGATGGTATCACCCATAAGGCGCTGGCCGACGCTCTGAAACGGCTGGAGCGCAACGGGCTGGTGCATCGGGAAGTGTTGCCGACAATGCCGGTGGGCGTTGAATACCGGATTACGCCGCTTGGCGAATCACTCCGACAGCCATTTGAAGCGCTGTATCGCTGGGCGCTGGAATATGGGCCGCAGCTTACGGCGGCGCAGGATGAGTATGATCAAAAATCTGCAGATGCTGAAAGAGCGTTAGCGTCCTGAAACGAGGGCGTTCTGCTTGCCGGAACGCCCCTGAACAAACATATCAGAAAGTACGTCTGACAAGTGAACGGCGAATATCCGTCCCCTTCTCAAGCCTGCGCGCCCGGAATTCCGTAGGGCTGTATGTTACCCCTGCACCGTGGTACCCGGTTACCTGAATATTGTGGTAACCGAGGCGCTTCATTTCTTTACTTATTGTGAGCGCAAGGGGATTTGTGTCTTTCAGCGGCTTGAATATTCCTTTTATTCCTCTCCTTTTTTCGCTAACCGTTCCGGACGTTTCATCCAGTTCGTCGGCTTCAAATGAGAGCGGTTCGATTGAATCTGCACTGAAGCAGGCCGTTATTCGCAGATCGCTGAATGTTTTTGGTAGCCCGCATGCGTGTAATTGCTCCGCGAGGCTTTTTGCCGTCATCTGCCCCAGAGTCGCTGCTTGATCCGCTGCCAATATGTTTCTTCCGGCGGCTCCGTGCCCAAGGATATATAATTTATCTCTTACGGACGATAATTGGCTCAATGGTTTATGTATGAAACTCATTTTCTTTAATACTGACAGCTGCTGCGATAATCTTGCGATACCTGTCGTAAATGTATCGAACACTTCTGGTGAAACCCTATTTCTTAAGGTTTCAGCATTCCAGCCAGCTTCATTTTTCAGAGACTTATCTACGTCCTGCAATTTATCGCTGATGGTATTTATTTGCTCCGTTAGTTTCGTAATTTCCACCGCCCGTAGTCTTTCCATCTCGATTAGAATTTTCTGATTTGGTGCAATTAAAGGGTATAACCTTTTCCCTTTGAGGTGGCGAAGCAAATTTAAGCCAAGACTTTGATCAACCAGATCCTCTGCGGCAAAAGGGATGTACAGATAACCTTGTTTCGGCATTTTGTTTGTTATCGCTGTTGCAGCTTCCAGACCATTTTTTAATTCAGGTTTACTGGCTGAATGTCCTGGCTGGGTATTGTTACCGAATATCATTTTCTTCATTGAATCATCCTGGATATATTTTATATAGGTGGTTATCTCAATACGGATAGTCAAAAGCATTATAGCGATACATTATCCGTTTCTGCCTTATAACAAGGTGCGTAGAAAAATAACCCATAATTCACGTCGCTGGAGTAATCCAGACAGTGCTATGGAATTTATTCTAGCGTATGCGGTGATGGTTATTAATAGGTGTTATCACGTTTTGTATTATGTTCTTATTTGATAATTTATATTAAGATATATCATGGGTAATTTATTAAGGAAATTATAGTGCAGAGAATAATTATTTTTTAGTAAGGCATTGATTAACTGTTTATGTTAGTGCTGGGCATACGTTATTCTCATGTGAAGAGATGCAGATCTTATTAATATTCTGAAGACACTGCATGAAAATATTGTCGCTTGAGTGATGGCTTCATCGGGAAGGGAAAGCGTTGCGCCATTCTGTGACCGTAGCTGTAGCGATAGAAGCCGACAGAGTGGCGGGGATTGTCAAAAGCTTGAGCGACACATTTGGGACACTCAGGATTTAAAAAAACAAAAAACCACCATAAGAGGTGGTTTAACTGTCTGTTTCTAAATCTAAAATTTGGTGGCCCCTGTTGGGTTTGAACCAACGACCAAGCGATTATGAGTCGCCTGCTCTAACCACTGAGCTAAGGGGCCATAGCGGGGGGATTATAAAGTAACTTACCCCTGCAATCCAGCAAGAATATCCTGGCTGATGTTTTTATAAACAGCGGATTTTCAATCCCTTATACTGATATTTATGACAATTGACCAGGAATAACTATGATCAATGATATTCTCGCTCCCGGGCTGCGCGTGGTGTTTTGTGGTATCAATCCGGGTAAATCTTCTGCCCATACCGGCTTCCACTTTGCGCACCCTGGCAACCGTTTCTGGAAGGTGATCCATCAGGCTGGCTTTACCGACCAGCAGCTGCGACCGGAAGAGGAAAAGCATCTGCTGGATACGCGCTGTGGCATCACCATGCTGGTGGAACGCCCGACGGTGCAGGCCAGCGAAGTGGCGCTGCACGAGCTGCGTACCGGCGGCAGAGAGCTGGTTATGAAGATCGAAGAGTATCAGCCTGCGGCGCTGGCGATCCTCGGTAAACAGGCCTTCGAGCAGGCATTCAGCGTCAGAGGCGCTAACTGGGGTAAGCAGACGATGAGCATCGGCGTGACGCAGATCTGGGTACTGCCGAACCCCAGTGGGTTAAATCGCGCGACGCTGGATAAACTGGTCGCCGCTTACCGCGAACTGGATGACGCGCTGGTGACGAGAGGTCTGTAGTGCGGCGGAAATAAAAAAGGCTCCCGGTGGGAGCCTTTCATTATAACGATGTGACAAGTTAATCGTCGAGGAAGCTACGCAGCACTTCAGAACGGCTCGGATGGCGCAGCTTACGCAGCGCTTTCGCTTCGATCTGGCGGATACGTTCGCGGGTAACGTCAAACTGTTTACCCACTTCTTCCAGCGTGTGGTCAGTGTTCATATCGATACCGAAACGCATACGCAGCACTTTCGCTTCACGGGCGGTCAGACCGGCCAGAACGTCGTGCGTCGCCGCACGCAGGCTCTCGGTGGTGGCTGAGTCCAGCGGCAGCTCGAGGGTGGTATCCTCGATAAAATCACCCAGATGCGAATCTTCATCATCACCAATCGGTGTTTCCATGGAGATTGGCTCTTTGGCGATTTTCAGCACTTTGCGGATTTTGTCTTCCGGCATCAACATGCGTTCGGCCAGCTCTTCCGGCGTCGGTTCGCGACCCATTTCCTGCAGCATCTGGCGGGAGATACGGTTGAGTTTGTTAATGGTCTCAATCATATGCACCGGAATACGGATGGTGCGCGCCTGATCCGCGATGGAGCGGGTAATTGCCTGACGGATCCACCAGGTTGCGTAGGTGGAGAACTTGTAACCACGGCGGTATTCGAACTTATCAACCGCTTTCATCAGACCGATGTTGCCTTCCTGAATCAGATCGAGGAATTGCAGACCACGGTTGGTGTATTTCTTGGCGATAGAAATAACCAGACGCAGGTTCGCTTCCACCATCTCTTTCTTCGCACGGCGCGCTTTCGCTTCGCCAATGGACATACGACGGTTGATATCTTTTACCTGCTCGATGGTCAGGCCGGTTTCTTCTTCGATTTGTTGCAGTTTTTGCAGGCTGCGCTGAACTTCTTCCGTTACTTCATGCAGCTTTTCGGACCACGGCTTGTTCATCGCCAGTGCGGCATTGAACCAGGTTTCGCTGGTTTCATTGCCGGTGAACAGCGTAATGAAGTTTTTCTTCGGCATTTTGCACTGTTCAACGCACAGCTTCATGATAATGCGTTCCTGAGTGCGCACGCGATCCATCATGACACGCATGCTGTTCACCAGGTAGTCGAACTGTTTCGGCACCAGGCGGAACTGCTTGAAGACTTCAGACAGCTTGAGGATCTCTTCCTGTGCTGCAGCGTGGCTGCGGCCTTTGGCTTTGATCGTGTCACGAGTCAGTTCGTACTGGGTACGCAGCTCGCCGAATTTTTCACGTGCCAGTTCAGGATCGATGCTGTTGTCATCATCGCTGTCGTCGTCTTCTTCATCTTCGTCTTCATCGTCGTCATCCATCTCTTCGCTGGAGAGCTCAGAGCCGACGTGCGTTGCTGTAGGCGCAAGATCTTCTTCCGCATTCGGATCGACAAAGCCGGTGATCAAATCAGACAGACGTGCCTGTTCCGCTTCGACGCGGTCGTATTGTTCTAACAGATAGGTAATGGCTTCCGGGTACTCGGCAACAGAGCACTGAACCTGGTTAATCCCGTCTTCGATACGTTTGGCGATGTCAATTTCGCCTTCACGGGTCAGCAGTTCAACGGTACCCATTTCACGCATATACATGCGAACCGGGTCGGTCGTGCGCCCGATTTCAGATTCCACGCTGGAAAGCACTTGCGCAGCCGCTTCGGCAGCGTCATCGTCCGTGTCGGCAGTGGTCTCAGCCAGCAGCAAATCATCAGCATCCGGTGCTTCTTCCATCACCTGAATGCCCATGTCGTTGATCATTTGGATGATGTCTTCGATCTGATCGGAGTCGACGATATCTTCCGGCAGATGGTCATTGACCTCGGCATAGGTCAGATAGCCTTGCTCCTTACCACGGGTGACAAGAAGCTTCAGCTGTGACTGCGGGTTTTGCTCCATAAGACGGTATCCACACTTAAATTCATGAGGGTTGGTGTCGGTCGGCGAAATAAACAGCCAACATTTAACGCGAGGGTGTATTTATATTTTTGCCGCTGGCCCTCATCGCGGCTGTCGGGATCAACCCGATCGGTTATCGGCACTTAAGCCGTTGAATTCATTTTTTCGCCAGTTCCTGGTTTAACTGCCAGAGCTCCCGGCGTTCTTCGCTGCTTAAACCGTGCGTACGATCGCGAGCTATCAGCTCTTCCTGTCGCCGTTCAAGCATCGAATCAAACATATGATTGAGCGAGTCGGTAAACGCTTTTTCTGCGATTTCCTTATCTGCTATATCGTCCCACATCGACAGTTTTTCAAGGGTTGCAGCCTCTTTGGTGCCGCGATAGTGCTCCAGCAACTGCCCGGTAGTCAGGCCTGGCTGTGACAAACAAGTGTTGACCAGTTCTGCAAATAAGCCAAGCCCGGGAAGCCTGGATTGATCCAGCCCCTCTAACGACGGAACCGCCGATGCCAGCTCCGGGTTCTGGATCAATAACCCTATAAGTATACGCATGGTTGTGCGTTTTAGCTGCGGAGCGGGGCGCGGAGCGCTGTTTTCCGCCTGTTTTGGCATTAAACGATCAAGTTGTGCATCGTCGAAAATACCAATCTTGTTCCCCAGCAGCTGCCGCAGTTGAATGCGTAACGTCTCGCCTGGCACCTGATTGATTAACGGCAGCGCCAGCGCGGCAAGTTGCGTGGTGCCATCCGGCGTTGTCAAATCCGCCTGCGGCAACAGGCTGTTAAACAAAAACGTGGAGAGCGGCTGAGCCTGCTCCATCCGTGCTTCGAACGCCGCTTTGCCCTCTTTACGTACCAGCGTATCCGGATCTTCACCATCCGGCAGGAACATAAAACGCAGCTGGCGACCGTCGCTCATATAAGGTAGCGCGGTTTCCAGCGCACGCCAGGCGGCATCACGACCTGCCCGGTCACCGTCATAACAACAGATGACGTTTTTCGTCACTCTGAATAACAGCTGGATATGATCCGCCGTGGTGGAGGTGCCCAGCGAAGCAACCGCATAATTGATGCCGTACTGCGCCAGCGCGACCACGTCCATATACCCTTCGACGACCAACAGGCGCTGAGGTTCATCGTTATCCAGTTGCGCTTCATAAAGGCCATACAGCTGGCGGCCTTTATGGAAAATATCGGTCTCCGGGGAGTTGAGGTATTTGGGAGTATCGTTACCCAAAACACGCCCGCCAAAACCAATCACCCGGCCACGCTTGTCGCGAATGGGGAACATCACCCGTTCACGGAAGCGATCGTAACTGCGCCCCTGATCGTTCGTTACCAGCATGCCGGCATCGATCAGAGATTTGCGGTTTTCGCTATTGCCGCCAAAACGCTTTAACACGTTGTCCCAACCGGGAGGGGCGTAACCAATGGCGAAACGCGCAATAATTTCGCTACTCAAACCGCGCCTTTCCAGATACTGGCGCGCCGGTTCAGCGGCAGGTTGCGTCAGAGATTGCTGATAAAATGCGTTGAGCCCGTCCATCAACTGGTAGAGCGTTTGCCGTTGATGGCGCTCTATCAGGCTGGGCCCGCTGCCTGCTTCAAAAGGCACTTCAAGGTTGTGCATGGCAGCCAGCTCTTCGACGCTTTCCACGAACTCGAGCTTGTCGTAGTTCATTAAAAAGTCGAGGGCGTTACCGTGCGCGCCGCAGCCAAAGCAGTGATAAAACTGTTTTTCACCGTTTACGGTGAAAGAAGGGGTTTTTTCATTATGAAATGGACAACACGCGTGGTAGTTCTTGCCCTGCTTTTTCAGCTTTACACGCGCGTCGATGAGATCGACGATGTCGGTGCGCGCCAGCAGGTCATTGATAAAAACACGTGGGATTCGTCCAGCCATAGGCCCCGTTTTGATCTTTTATAACCCCCCGTTCTTCAGGCCGCTGAATGTGGCGCAAATCACGCTGGTTATATCAGGTTATAAACGAAAATAAGCCGCGCATTCCTTTCGGAAGCACGGCCTTACAACTACAACTCGGTCTAAATCTGAGAGCGTGCTGCTCTCAAGAGATTAGTACAGACGAGTACGGCGTGCGTTTTCGCGAGCCAGTTTCTTCGCGTGACGTTTCACTGCGGATGCTTTAGCGCGTTTGCGTTCGGTAGTCGGTTTTTCATAGAACTCACGACGACGAACTTCCGCCAGAACACCTGCTTTTTCACAGGAACGTTTGAAGCGACGCAGAGCTACGTCGAACGGCTCGTTTTCACGTACTTTAATTACCGGCATGTGCCTCTCACCTTTGATTAATTCGGTTTGCCGCTGGCGTTCACACCAGCATATTTCAAAATGGTGCGGAATTTTACTGCAACTACTGCTGCTTTGTAAAGCACCGACGCGCTTTTTGAAAGGGACTTTTGTAAGGGTGAGGAGTATACACGAACTCCTCACCTGGGGTGAGCAAAGTTTTACATCGACCGGCATTCGCCCTACACTGCGCGGTATTGCAAAGAGGTAAACAGATCCATGCGCGTACTGGGCATTGAAACATCCTGCGATGAAACTGGCATCGCAATTTATGACGACCAGCAAGGGCTTTTAGCCAACCAACTGTATAGTCAAGTAAAACTGCACGCTGATTACGGTGGCGTGGTGCCGGAACTGGCTTCCCGCGACCATGTGCGTAAAACCGTGCCGCTGATTCAGGCCGCGCTGAAAGAAGCCGGGCTGGCGGCAAAAGACATTGATGCGGTGGCCTACACGGCTGGGCCCGGCCTGGTCGGCGCACTGCTGGTTGGCGCGACGGTCGGACGTTCGCTGGCTTTCGCCTGGGATGTCCCGGCGATTCCGGTTCACCATATGGAAGGGCACCTGCTGGCGCCGATGCTGGAAGAAAACCCGCCGGCTTTCCCGTTTGTGGCACTACTGGTTTCCGGCGGGCACACGCAGCTCATCAGCGTTACCGGCATTGGTCATTACGAACTGCTGGGTGAGTCAATTGACGATGCCGCAGGGGAAGCATTTGATAAAACCGCCAAGCTGCTGGGGCTTGATTACCCGGGCGGGCCGATGCTGTCAAAACTGGCATCGCAGGGCACGGAAGGCCGTTTTGTCTTCCCGCGCCCGATGACCGATCGTCCGGGGCTGGATTTCAGCTTTTCCGGGCTGAAAACCTTTGCTGCGAACACCATTCGTACCAATGGCGATGACGAGCAAACCCGTGCCGACATTGCACGAGCGTTTGAGGATGCGGTGGTTGATACGCTGATGATCAAATGCAAACGCGCGCTGGATCAGACCGGTTTTACGCGTCTGGTGATGGCGGGCGGTGTGAGCGCCAACCGCACTCTGCGGGCAAAACTGGCAGAAATGATGCAAAAGCGTCGCGGCGAAGTCTTTTATGCGCGTCCGGAGTTTTGTACCGATAATGGCGCGATGATCGCCTATGCGGGCATGGTCCGTCTGAAAGCAGGAAATGATGCCGGGCTCGGCGTAACGGTTCGTCCGCGCTGGCCACTGGCGGATCTGCCGGCGGCGTAAACTGCGACTGCCCGGTTGCTGAGATGCCGCCGGGCTTACTCTTCTTTTTTCTTCTTCTTCAGCTTCGACCAGATTTTGGTTTCCTGGCGGCGCCACAGGCGCTGAATATTGTCATGGTGACGCAGCAGAATCAGACAGGAAAGCATCGCCACCGGGAAGGTGAACTGCGGTTTGAACCACCAGACATAAAACGGCGCGATCAGCGCGCTGACAATCGCGCCCAGCGATGAGTAACCGCTCAACAGCACGGTTAAAAGCCAGGTTCCCGCCATGACGCCCGTTAAATCCCAGCCTATCGGCGCAATCGCGCCAAACGCCGTCGCTACGCCTTTGCCACCATGAAATTTAAAAAATACCGGCCAGATATGACCAAGACAGGCGGCGATAGCAATAAGCCCCAACCAGAACGGCGTTACGCCAAGCGCGTAAGCGCCCCAGACGGGCAGCATTCCTTTCAGAATATCGAAAATCAGTACCGTTACGGCTGCTCCCTTGCCGCCAATGCGTAAAACGTTGGTCGCTCCGGGATTGCCGGAACCACTTGCTCGCGGATCGGGAAGACCGGCGAGGCGGCAGACCAGAATGGCGCTGGAGATTGAGCCACAAAGGTACGCAAGGAGGATCATTCCAGGCGCGATTGCACTCATGACGCTGTTCCGTTGTGAAAAAGTCGTTTTATTCTCTGCATCGATGGATAATACGCATAAATTCTGGAAAGTGGTATCCAGTGAATGCGCAAAATCTGCCAGAGCGCAGGAAAGATCGGGCCTGGCAGCACAGTGTTGAAACAAACTGCGGGTGGAATGTGATGGATATTGTATTTATTGAGCAGCTTTCGGTAATCACCACCATTGGTGTTTACGACTGGGAACAGACCATTGAGCAGAAGCTGGTGTTCGATATCGAAATGGCCTGGGATAACCGCCAGGCGGCGAAAAGCGATGATGTAAATGATTGTCTCAGCTATGCCGATATTGCCGAGGTGGTTGTCGCTCATGTGGAAGGCGGGCGTTTTGCGCTGGTCGAGCGTGTTGCGGAAGAGGTTGCTGAACTGCTGCTGGCGCGTTTTCAGTCGCCGTGGATACGCATCAAACTAAGCAAACCTGGCGCCGTTGCGCGGGCGCAAAGCGTCGGCGTCATCATTGAGCGTGGGTTAAATCTGAAAGAAACTATTTAAATTCATAATAATTAAACCAAGCGCTAGTATTCAGGTCATAGATGATGGCCATTTACGGCTACTCCTCGGGGGGCCGTTTTTTATATCTTTTTTAGGGGTTTATTGATGAGCGATCTGCATTCGCTGCTGGTGGCAGCCATTTTGGGTGTCGTTGAAGGATTAACGGAGTTCCTGCCGGTTTCCAGTACGGGTCACATGATTATCGTCGGGCATTTGCTGGGATTTGAAGGCGATACAGCAAAAACGTTCGAGGTTGTGATTCAACTGGGCTCGATTCTGGCGGTTGTCGTGATGTTCTGGCGACGCCTGTTTGGTTTAATTGGCATTCACTTCGGCAAGCAACCGCATGAAGGCACCGGTACGGGACGCCTTTCTCTGATTCATATCATTTTAGGTATGAT
Organism: Kosakonia sp. MUSA4; assembly: GCF_013085925.1. NCBI lineage: Bacteria > Pseudomonadati > Pseudomonadota > Gammaproteobacteria > Enterobacterales > Enterobacteriaceae > Kosakonia > Kosakonia sp. MUSA4. The sequence goes on along the minus strand of NZ_CP025697.1, from coordinate 4,771,644 downwards.
TCCGGCAGTGGTGATTGGGCTGGTATTCCATGACACCATCAAATCATTGTTTAACCCGCTCAACGTAACCTATGCGCTGGTGGTTGGTGGTTTCCTGCTGATTGCCGCAGAAGTGCTGAAACCGAAAGTGCCGCGCGCGCAGGGCGTGGATGATATGACTTATCGCCAGGCGTTTATTATTGGTTGTTTCCAGTGTCTGGCGTTGTGGCCGGGTTTTTCCCGTTCCGGGGCGACCATTTCCGGCGGGATGCTGATGGGCGTTAGCCGTTATGCCGCATCGGAGTTCTCTTTCCTGCTGGCTGTACCCATGATGCTGGGCGCAACCGCGCTGGATCTCTACAAAAGCATGGGTTTTCTCACCACGGGCGATATTCCGATGTTTGCCGTCGGTTTCATCACCGCGTTTATTGTCGCGCTGGTCGCCATCAAAACCTTCCTGGAGCTGATTAAACGCATCTCCTTTATCCCGTTCGCGATTTACCGTTTTATTGTTGCAGCGGCAGTGTACCTGGTCTTCTTCTAAGGCTCGCGCCCTCAGTCTGCGGGCTGAGGGCAACGATGGGCTTTCCACTCCGCCAGCGCGGCTATCCGGCGGCGCGTCAACTCTTCGCGGACTTCCGCCCCTTTAAAACCGGCTTCAATCACTGCTTTGGTTGGAACGGCACGAGCCACTTCCCACGCTTCACGCAATAAACGTCCTTGCGGATAGTCGCAGGCTTCAAACCCGGTACGCCCGCGCACGTCGGCTTCGCTGGTCAGGGCAATTTGTTCTACGCGCTGCGGTTTACGCCACGCATCAATTGAGTCGAACAGCTTCACAATGGTTTTGGGCTGCAAAATGGGGAAGGTGTGGATCAGATCGTGAAACTCTGCCACCAGTTTTGCCAGATCGCGGATCTCGTTCGGTACGCGCAGACGCTGGCACAGCCCTGTGACCAGCTTGACGCCCGCAGGGCCGTGGCCGTGATGGCGCGGCCAAAGCTCTTTTGGCGTCAGCGCTTTTCCCAGATCGTGACATAACGTGGCGAAACGCACGTCCACTTCCGGGCTAAGCATCGCGGCCATCGTCAGCGTCATCAGCGTGTGAACGCCGGTGTCGATTTCCGGGTGCCATTTCGCCGGAGCGGGCACGCCAAACAGCGCGTCGATCTCCGGGAACAGCACCTTCAGCGCGCCGCAGTCGCGCAGCACCTGGAAATAGACCTGAGGATTACGGGCATGCAGCGCATTCTCGGTCTCTTTCCAGACGCGCTCCGTGGTCAGATGCGCCAGTTCGCCAGCATCGGTCATGGCGCGCATCAGCGACATCGTTTCGTCGGCAATACGAAAACTGAGGTGAGCATAGCGGGCTGCGAAGCGGGCAACGCGCAGCACGCGCAGCGGATCTTCGCTAAACGCCGGGGAGACATGCCGCAAAATGCGGTTACGCAGATCGTGCTGGCCATTAAACGGGTCAACGATGTGCCCGTTTTCGTCCTGCGCCAGTGCGTTGACCGTTAAGTCGCGGCGCAGTAAATCTTGTTCAAGGGAGACATCGGGAGCGGCATGAACGATAAAACCGGTATAACCCGAGCCGGATTTACGTTCGGTGCGGGCCAGCGCATACTCTTCGCGGCTTTGCGGGTGGAGGAACACAGGGAAATCGCGGCCGACCTGCTGGTAGCCCGCGTTGAGCATCTCTTCCGGCGTGGCGCCGACCACAACCCAGTCTCTGTCTTTGACTGGCAGGCCTAACAACGAATCACGTACAGCACCACCGACCAGATAACTCTTCACGCCACTCTCCTCTACACATAAGTCGACAGATAATACGTAAGTGTAGAGAAGATGGCGAATGTCCTTAATTCATCCAGCGATCTTTGCGCTTGCGGCTTGGGATCATATGCGGCAACAGCAGGCCGAGGATTAAACCCGCGCCCAGCACGCCGCCGCCATACATAAACCACTGCATAATGATGGTGCGCTGCTTGTCGTCCAGTTGCAGATTCGCCGCGTTCACTTTCTTCTGCGCGACGATTAACTCATTTTTCAGCTTCTGGTTTTCGTCTTTCAGGCCGTTGATCACCCCGTCGCTCTGCGCCACTTTTTGCTGCATTTCAGCCGTGCGCTGGTTCCAGGTGTTATCGATATTGTTCAATTTATCGGTCAACGTTTTGACCTGGTTTTCCAGCTCCGGTACGCGCGTACGCAGGCTCGGCTCTACGTTCAACTCTTTCAGCGGGATCCAGGAGGTGCGCCCGGTGCTGTCGCGCACCTGGCCGTAATCGTTGTTTTGTTGCAGCAGAGTCACTTCCTCGCCGGCATTTACCGTACCGACAAGGCGATAGTTATCGCCAGGGCCACTACGTACCCAGGTATTCAGTTCGTCGGAAACATACCGTTTTTCTTCAGCGTGGATCCCAACGGACACACTCAGTGCAACCAGGGTCAATCCAATCAGGCGTAATTTTGGCATCAGGCAGTCATTATTTTCGTTAAATGTGAATGGGAAACAGTGACATCAGTCTGACGACACCCGGCAGGTGGCATCAATCGGAATCTTCCGGGTCAAACTGCGCGCTTATACGAACTTTTGCACCCAGCAAATTTGCGCATTGCATGGCAATTTGGCACACAATACTATCTACTGACAAACATCAGGGGCGTTAGTTCGCCGAAATTTTCACTGATGTGACATAACCATAAGTGCAAGGCCATGGCTCAGGAAATCGAATTAAAGTTTATCGTTAATGCCGACAGCGTGGAAACGCTTCGTCACCATTTGCATACGCTGACCGAAGAACATATCGCCGCCAGCCAGTTACTGAATATTTACTATGAGACACCGGACAACTGGCTGCGCGGCCATGATATGGGGCTGCGCATCCGGGGTTTTGACGGTCAGTATGAGATGACGATGAAAATTGCCGGACGGGTGATCGGCGGTTTACATCAACGTCCTGAATACAATATTCCGCTTACCAGCCCGGAGCTTGATCTGTCGCGCTTTCCCGCCGAAGTGTGGCCGGACGGCGAGCTGCCTGCCGATTTACAGGCGCGTACGCGTCCGCTGTTCAGCACCGATTTTTACCGTGAAAAATGGCTGGTCAATGTAGGGGAGAGCCGAATTGAGATTGGCCTTGATCTCGGCGAAGTAAAAGCCGGGGAATCCGCCGAGCCGATTTGCGAGCTGGAGCTGGAACTGCTGAGTGGCGATCCCGCGGATATCCTTAAACTGGCGCGCCAATTAGTGACGCTCTCCGTTTTGCGTCAGGGAAGCCTGAGCAAAGCGGCGCGCGGTTACCATCTGGCGCAGGGCAATGCTCCACGTGAGCGCCGTCCAACGGCCATTCTGCAAACGGCCCCGAAGGCCAGCGTTGAGCAAGCTTTTGCTGCCGCACTGGAACTGGCGCTTTCCCAGTGGCAATACCATGAAGAGCTGTGGGTGCGCGACAACAACGCGGCAAAGCAGGATGTGCTGCGTGCAATTGCGTTAATCCGTCATACGCTGGCGCTTTTTGGCGGTATTGTGCCGCGTAAAGCGAGCGCTCACTTACGTGATTTACTGACGCAGGTGGAAGCCACGCTGACTTCGGCGGTTTCTGCCGCTACTGCGGTGTGGGATGCGCCTTCGGCAATGGCAAAACTGCTGTTGACCGAGTGGCTGGTGACGCAGGGCTGGCGCGCCTTCCTTGATGAAAAAGCGCAGGCAAAATTTGCCGATTCATTTAAACGCTTCGCCGATGTACATCTTTCGCGCATCGCGGCAGAGCTGAAAAAAGCTTTCGCGCAACCGCTGGGTGACAGCTATCGCGACCAGTTGCCGCGTCTGGCGCGTGACATCGACAGCGCATTGCTGCTGGCGGGCCATTACGATCGCGCGCTGGCAAACGAATGGCTGGAGAACTGGCAGGGGCTGTACCACGCCATTGACACGCGCCAGAGAATCGAGATCGAACACTTTCGTAATACCGCAATTACGCAGGAGCCGTTCTGGCTGCACAGCGGAAAACGCTAACTAAAGGATACTTCGGATGCCGCATGCCTCGCCGTTATCGCAGCACTGGCACACTGTGCTTTCCCGTCTGCCGGAGTCGCTAACCGCGCAGCCACTCAGTGCGCAGGCGCAGTCAGTACTCACTTTTAGTGATTTTGTTCAGGACAGTATCATCACATATCCTGAATGGCTGGCTGAGCTGGAAAGCGCGCCGCCGCAGGCAACGGAGTGGCAGCACTACGCGCAATGGCTTAGCGCGGCACTGCGGGATGTCACGGATGAAGCGGCGCTGATGCGCGTTTTGCGTCAGTTCCGCCGTCGGGTGATGGTGCGTATTGCCTGGGTGCAGGCACTGCGGCTGGTGGCAGAAGAAGATGTCCTGCAGCAACTGAGCGTGCTGGCGGAAACGCTGATCGTCGCCGCGCGCGACTGGCTGTACGACGCCTGCTGTCGCGAATGGGGAACGCCCTGTAACCCGCAAGGCGTTGCGCAGCCGATGCTGATTTTAGGCATGGGCAAACTTGGCGGCGGCGAACTCAATTTCTCTTCCGATATCGATCTGATCTTTGCCTGGCCGGAAAACGGCGCAACCCGTGGCGGCCGACGCGAGCTGGATAACGCGCAGTTCTTCACCCGCCTTGGGCAACGGCTGATCAAGGTGCTCGACCAGCCAACGCAGGATGGGTTTGTCTACCGCGTGGATATGCGTTTACGCCCCTTCGGCGATAGCGGTCCGCTGGTGCTCAGCTTTGCCGCGCTGGAGGATTATTACCAGGAGCAGGGGCGCGACTGGGAGCGCTATGCGATGGTGAAAGCGCGCATTATGGGCGATAACGACGGTGAACACGCGCGTGAACTACGCGCCATGCTGCGCCCCTTCGTTTTCCGCCGCTATATCGATTTCAGCGTGATCCAGTCGCTGCGTAATATGAAAGGCATGATTGCCCGCGAAGTGCGCCGCCGTGGCCTGAAAGACAACATTAAGCTCGGCGCGGGCGGCATTCGTGAAATCGAATTTATCGTGCAGGTTTTTCAGTTGATTCGCGGCGGCCGTGAACCGGCGCTGCAATCCCGCTCGCTGTTGCCAACGCTGGAAGCCATCGATCAGTTGCACCTGTTACCTGAAGGCGAAGCTGGCAGGTTACGGGCGGCCTACCTTTGGTTGCGGCGTCTGGAAAACCTGCTGCAAAGCATTAATGACGAACAGACGCAGACCTTGCCGGGCGACGATCTCAACCGCGCCCGTCTTGCCTGGGGAATGGGTGTGGCAAGCTGGGATGAACTCAGCAGCACGCTGGAAACGCATATGGCCGCTGTACGCCGTGTTTTCAATGAGTTGATCGGCGACGACGAGAGCGACTCGCCGGAAGATGTGCTTTCCGAAAACTGGCGTGAACTGTGGCAGGATGCGCTGCAGGAAGATGACACCACGCCGGTGCTGGCGCATCTTTCCGATGACGATCGCCGTCGTGTAGTGGCGCTGATTGCGGATTTCCGTAAAGAGATGGATAAGCGCACCATCGGTCCGCGCGGGCGCCAGGTGTTGGATCATCTGATGCCGCATTTGCTGAGCGATGTCTGCTCGCGCGACGACGCGCCAGTGCCGTTGTCGCGCCTGACGCCGCTGCTGACAGGCATCATTACGCGTACCACTTATCTTGAGTTACTGAGCGAATTCCCCGGCGCGCTGAAGCATCTTATTTCCCTTTGTGCGGCATCGCCGATGGTGGCCAGCCAACTGGCGCGTTACCCGATCCTGCTCGATGAGCTGCTTGATCCCACTACGCTTTACCAGCCGACGGCGATGAACGCCTACCGCGACGAACTGCGGCAATATCTGCTCCGCGTGCCGGAGGATGATGAAGAGCAACAACTGGAAGCGCTGCGGCAGTTTAAACAGGCGCAGTTGCTGCGCGTCGCCGCGGCGGATATCGCCGGTACGCTACCGGTAATGAAAGTGAGCGATCATCTGACATGGCTTGCGGAAGCGATTATCGATGCGGTAGTGCAGCAGGCGTGGGGACAAATGGTGGCGCGTTTTGGCCAGCCAATGCATCTGCGCGATCGGGAAGGGCGCGGGTTTGCCGTGGTCGGTTACGGTAAACTGGGCGGCTGGGAACTGGGTTACAGTTCCGATCTCGACCTGGTCTTTTTGCACGATTGCCCGATGGATGTGATGACCGACGGCGAGCGGGAGATCGATGGCCGACAGTTCTATCTGCGCCTTGCCCAGCGCATCATGCACCTGTTCAGCACGCGTACTTCGTCCGGCATTCTCTATGAAGTGGATGCGCGCTTGCGCCCGTCCGGCGCGGCGGGAATGTTAGTGACGACCACCGAATCCTTCGCGGATTACCAGAAAAATGAAGCCTGGACGTGGGAACATCAGGCGCTGGCGCGCGCCCGCGTGGTGTACGGCGATCCGCAACTGGCCGTGGAGTTTGATGCCATTCGCCGCGATATTCTGATGAGCCCGCGCGATGGCGCAACATTGCAAACTGAGGTGCGTGAGATGCGCGAGAAGATGCGCGCCCATCTTGGCAACAAGCATAAAGATCGATTCGATCTGAAGGCCGATGAAGGCGGTATTACCGACATTGAGTTTATCGCTCAGTATCTGGTGCTGCGCTATGCGCATGACAAACCGAAGCTGACGCGCTGGTCTGATAACGTGCGCATTCTGGAAGGGCTGGCGCAGAACAATATCATGGATGAACAGGAAGCGCTGGCGCTGACGCAGGCTTACACCACGCTGCGCGATGCGTTGCACCACCTGGCATTACAGGAATTGCCGGGGCATGTGGCGTTGTCGTGTTTTGTCGCCGAACGCCAGCTGATCAAAACCAGTTGGGACAAGTGGCTGGTGGAACCGTGCGCCCCGGCGTAAGTGTGATATTATCGCGCGCAAATTTTGTATCTCTCAGGAGACAGGAATGAAAGTGACGCTGCCAGAGTTTAACCAGGCGGGTGTAATGGTGGTTGGCGATGTGATGCTGGACCGTTACTGGTACGGGCCAACCAGCCGCATCTCTCCGGAAGCCCCGGTGCCGGTGGTGAAAGTCGATACGATTGAAGAACGCCCGGGCGGCGCGGCGAACGTGGCGATGAACATTGCTTCGCTGGGCGCAACGGCGCGTCTGGTGGGTCTGACCGGTATTGATGATGCGGCGCGCGCGCTGAGCAAGGCGCTGGCGGATGTCAATGTAAAATGCGACTTCGTTTCTGTCCCCACACATCCCACCATTACCAAGCTGCGCGTCTTGTCGCGCAACCAGCAACTGATCCGCCTGGACTTTGAAGAAGGGTTTGAAGGCGTCGATCCCCTGCCGATGCATGAGCGCATCAGCCAGGCGCTCGGCAGCATTGGCGCGCTGGTACTTTCTGATTACGCCAAAGGTGCGCTGTCCAGCGTTCAGCAGATGATTGCGCTGGCGCGTAAAGCGGGCGTGCCGGTGCTGATCGATCCGAAAGGCACTGATTTTGAGCGCTATCGCGGCGCTACGCTGCTGACCCCGAACCTGTCGGAGTTTGAAGCGGTGGCCGGGAAATGCAAAAACGAAGACGAGATAGTCGAACGCGGCATGAAAGTGATTGCCTATTACGACCTTTCTGCGCTGCTGGTGACCCGCTCCGAGCAAGGTATGACACTGCTGCAACCGGGCAAAGCGCCGCTGCACATGCCGACCCAGGCGCAGGAAGTGTATGACGTAACCGGTGCCGGCGATACGGTGATTGGCGTGCTGGCGGCAACGCTGGCGGCGGGTAATTCGCTGGAAGAAGCCTGCTACTTTGCGAACGCAGCCGCAGGCGTGGTGGTCGGTAAACTCGGTACCTCAACGGTATCGCCTATCGAGCTGGAAAACGCCGTGCGCGGCCGTGCAGAAACCGGCTTCGGCGTGATGGGCGAAGAAGAGCTGAAAGCGGCAGTCGCTGCGGCGCGTAAGCGCGGTGAAAAGGTGGTGATGACGAACGGTGTCTTCGACATTTTGCACGCCGGGCATGTCTCTTATCTGGCGAATGCGCGCAAGCTCGGCGATCGCCTGATTGTTGCGGTTAACAGCGACGCTTCCACCAAACGGCTGAAAGGCGAAACCCGTCCGGTCAACCCGCTGGAGCAACGCATGATCGTGCTGAGCGCGCTGGAAGCGGTGGATTGGGTCGTGTCGTTTGAAGAAGATACGCCGCAGCGTCTGATTGCCGGGATCCTGCCGGATCTGCTGGTAAAAGGCGGTGACTACAAGGCGGAAGATATTGCCGGTAGCAAAGAAGTCTGGGCTAACGGCGGGGAAGTGCTGGTGCTCAACTTTGAAGATGGTTGTTCAACCACCAATATCATCAAAAAGATCCAGAAGCAGGGCGATTAAACCTGTTATCGGGCCTGCATAATGAGCAGGCCCGGAAAGCGCTCGCGCCATTCGGCGCAAAAATAATTACGCCTGATCGTCTACCGGTGGAATGGCCGGAGCGGGTTTGACTTCTGCGCTTTTACCCTGGTTTTCGAGTTCACTCAGACGTTGCTCCAGCAGCGCCAGTTTCTCGCGGGTGCGCAGTAATACCTGCGTTTGCACGTCAAATTCTTCGCGGCTCACCAGATCCAGGCGGGTTAACTGCGCCTGTAACGTCTGACGAATTTTCTTTTCCACATCTTCCCCGAACTCACGGATCCCCTTGGGCATGGATTCGTGAACCTGACGCGCAATCTGTTCAATTTTCTTTGGGTCAATCATTTTAGGTTCCCTGCTCGGATAGGCTCAATAAGTCATTGTAGTGTGATAACCCCAGGTGATAAACCAGAATTGTTTGAAGGTTATGCATTGCCGAAGATTATCAATGGCGTTATAGTTATCCCGCTTATTCTCAGGGCGGGGCGAAATTCCCCACCGGCGGTAAATCAGCAGATGCTGAAAGCCCGCGAGCGCTTCAGGCTAACGTTTGAAGGTCAGCAGATCCGGTGTAATTCCGGGGCCGACGGTTAAAGTCCGGATGGGAGAGAGTAACGAATCTGTCGGGCAATGACGCCCGCTCGCGTTATTTTTTTGCCGCATTGCGACACTCCTAAGACTGCCCTGATTCTGGTAACCATAACTTTATTGAGGTCTTTTACCATGAATCAGACGCTGCTTTCTTCTTTTGGCACGCCTTTCGAACGTATTGAACATGCTCTCGCCGCGCTGCGCGAAGGCCGTGGTGTGATGGTGCTCGACGACGAGGACCGTGAAAATGAAGGCGATATGATTTTCGCCGCAGAAACCATGACCGTTGAGCAGATGGCGCTGACTATTCGCCACGGCAGCGGCATTGTTTGCCTGTGCCTGACCGACGAGCGCCGTAAACAGCTCGATCTGCCGATGATGGTCGAGAACAATACCAGTGCTTACGGCACCGGTTTTACCGTGACCATCGAAGCGGCGCATGGCGTGACAACCGGTGTTTCGGCGGCTGACCGTCTTACCACCGTTCGCGCGGCGATTGCCGATGGCGCGAAACCTTCCGATCTGAACCGTCCTGGCCACGTTTTCCCGCTGCGCGCGCAGCCGGGCGGCGTATTGACCCGTGGCGGCCATACTGAAGCAACGATCGATTTAGTGACGCTGGCTGGTTTTAAACCGGCGGGCGTGCTGTGTGAATTAACCAATGATGATGGCTCAATGGCGCGCGCGCCGGAGTGCATCGAATTTGCTAAGCGGCACAATATGGCTGTTGTGACCATTGAAGATCTGGTGGCCTACCGCCAGGAACATGAGCGCAAAGCCAGCTAACTTGCGTTAGTGATAAAAAATCCGCGGCCGAAAGCTGCGGATTTTTTTTGCCTGTCCTGCGTCAATATTTGTCGCGTTTATAATATTCACACATTGAAATTCCACGGAGCTACTTATAAAGTGGTACCTGCTCTACGGGCATGAAAAACAGGTTTAAAAACTTATAAGTCATTAAGTTAACGCTATTTTGTCATTGGTTTGTTAACCAATGTTTGCTGGAAATAAGGGAGGCAATATGTTTATCTCATGGTACTGGCTTCTGGCGATTGTCATCGTCGTTTTCGGCTATGTCCACGTACTTAAACGTCATTGCAAAGCCTGCCGCCACGATCGCGAAGCGATCTATAAAGCGTATCAACGGGTGCTCGAAGAGTTGAAGAAAACTCGCCGCGTTGGGCAGGGCGAATAAGACGCGCCAGCCCTCAGCAAGAGCACCCCGATTCTCAGCCGCTAAATCCCATCGCCTGCAACGCCACCAGGCTTAAGCCCATCACCGACATACCGCACAGCACGCCGTAGCTGGGATTGTTGTTGGGATCGATCTCTTTCGCCAGCGGCATCAGTTCATCCACCGACAATGCCACCATGATCCCGGCGACGGTTGCCATAATGGCGGCCATTACCACTGGCGAGACCAGACTGCCGAGGATCAACCACGCCAGGACGCCGCCGAGGATCTCCGCCAGCCCTGAGATCCCCGCCCAGAATACCGCGCTGCGTTTTGAACCGGTCGCCGCGTAAACCGGCCCGGCAACCGCAAGTCCTTCAGGAATATTGTGCAATGCGACTGCAAAGGCGATACCGAGCCCTAATTCCAGGTCGTTGCTGGCGGTGACATAGGTGGCGATGCCTTCCGGGAAGTTGTGGAGACTGATACCCAGCGTCAGCAAAATGGCGGTACGGCGCAGACCGCGCGGGAAGGTTCTCTGTGTACCCTGCATTAAATCCTGCGGATGTGCATGGGGTAACATGCGATCCAGCGCGAAATACCCCAACAGACCCACGACAAACATGCCATAACCGAGCATCGGTGACATATTTTCCGTCGCCAGTGCAGCGGGCAACATCTCCATTAACGAAATCAATAACATGATTCCGGCAGCAAAGCCGAGTGAGAACGCCAGTACGCGGTTTGATGGTTTCTGGCCTATTACGCCAAGAATCGCGCCGATAAAGGTCGCAGCGCCAGCCAGGATGGTCAGAATCAACGGTACTGACATGAATCACTCCTTTATGATAATCATTCTCATTAATGTAAGAGTTTGTTACCTGAAAAGCGAGGCCGGAGCCTTATCTTTACTTGATGCTTACATTCAAAATTACTGAAGATCTTCATCATGGTTATCTGAGTTCTTCGCACCATGAAAAGGCGTAATGTGTCGTTATCAAATTGACACACTCAGTAAGGATATCACCATGTCTGCACCTCGTATGCCAGCACTGTTCCTGGGCCATGGTAGCCCAATGAATGTTCTGGAAGATAACGTTTATACCCGCGCCTGGGGAATGTTAGGCGAGACGCTGCCGCGCCCGAAAGCGATTGTGGTGGTGTCCGCCCACTGGTTTACCCGCGGTACTGGCGTTACCGCGATGGAAGCGCCGAAAACTATTCATGATTTCGGTGGTTTCCCACAGGCGTTGTACGATACCCATTATCCGGCACCGGGATCGCCGGAACTGGCTCAGCACCTGGTTGATTTACTGGCGCCGGTGCCCGTTGTGCTTGATAAGGAAGCCTGGGGTTTTGACCACGGCTCCTGGGGCGTGCTGATTAAAATGTACCCGAATGCCGACATCCCAATGGTGCAGCTCAGTATCGACAGCACGAAACCCGCGGCATGGCATTTTGAGATGGGCCGCAAGCTGGCGGCGCTGCGTGATGAGGGCATTATGCTGGTGGCGAGTGGCAACGTGGTGCATAACCTGCGTACCGCGCGCTGGCATGGCGAAAATACGCCGTATCCGTGGGCCACATCATTCAACGATTATGTGAAAGCGAACCTCACGTGGCAGGGGCCGGTTGAGCAGCATCCGCTGGTAAATTACCTCGATCATGAAGGCGGATCGTTGTCTAACCCAACGCCGGATCACTACCTGCCGCTGCTGTACGTGCTGGGCGCATGGAACGGTACCGAGGCCATTACTATCCCGGTGGACGGTATTGAGATGGGTTCGCTGAGTATGCTTTCGGTTCAGGTGGGTTAAAATAAAGGGTGGCTCTGGCAGCCACCCTTTTCATTCTCCTGGATGTGGAGAAATTCGAGGAAGATCGCAAAAAATCACAACTGAAATACGGTTTTTTTGAAAATAAAAAGACCTGTGCTGCAAAAATAAAACGCTGTGCTGAATTTACTCTTTTTTGTGAACATTATCGTCGCAAGAATCCCGCCGAGTGACTACTCTCAAAGAGTCTAATGTCTCAGACAATCCCATAAAAATTATCTGGTGTTGTACCTCGAACCCTTGTTCGTGGTCGCTCTTATTTACCTAAAAAGCAGTAAACCTCTGGAGACACGGAAATATGAATTCAGCGAAAACCTTACTAAAAGTCTGTATTAGTTCCGCTCTGCTGTTTATCTCTCACGCCTCTTTAGCCCAAACTTTTCGTGCCGCCGATGTTCACCCTGCGGATTACCCCAATGTTGTTGCGGTAAAACATATGGGGGAAAAACTCAGTGCAGCTACGGACGGCCGACTGGATATTAAAACCTTTCCTGGCGGTGTGTTAGGCGATGAGAAACAGGTTATTGAGCAGGCGCAAATCGGCGCAATAGATATTATTCGCGTGTCGATGACGCCAGTGGCGGCAATATTACCGGAGATCAATGTCTTTACGCTGCCCTATATTTTCCGCGATGAAGATCATATGCATAAAGTGCTCGACGGAATGATTGGCCAGGAGATTGGCAATCGCCTGTCGGAGAGCAGTAAATCGCGGTTAGTATTCCTTGGCTGGATGGATGCCGGTACGCGTAATTTGATTACCAAAGCACCCGTCACGAAAGCGGAAGACCTGAAAGGGATGAAAATCCGCGTGCAGGGTAGCCCGATTGCGCTCGATACGCTGAAAGCCATGGGTGCCAACTCGGTCGCCATGGGCGTTAGCGAAGTATTTAGCGGTATGCAAACCGGCGTGATTGATGGCACAGAAAATAACCCTCCAACCTTTGTTGCGCATAACTATTTACCCGTTGTGAAGAATTACACCTGGAGTAAGCACTTTATTATTCCGGAGCTGTTTTTATTTTCTAAAGTTAAATGGGATAAGTTGAAAAAAGAGGATCAGGAATTGATTCTCAAGCTGGCGAAAGAAGCCCAGGCTGAACAGCGTGAATTGTGGAAAACCTACAATGAGAAGTCGCTGGAAGCCATGAAAGCGGGCGGCGTGCAATTCCATGAGATGGATACCACTGCCTTTTACGAGGCGACACAATCGGTACGCGATAAATACGGCAAAGACCATCAGGATCTGATGACCCGCATTAAAGACGTGCAATAAAGGCGACGGGCAGGGGAAACCTTGCCCCGATAATTATTGGTTATATCTTTATTTTCTGCCGCGGGAAAATCGTTATGGCTGAACGCTATTCGTTGTTGATGGATATTCTTTACCGAATATCGATGTGGATCACCGGTATTGCGCTACTGATTATGGTGGCGATTATTCCTGTGGGGATCTTTGCGCGCTACGTGATGAACAGCGCTTTATCCTGGCCGGAACCGATCGCCATTATTTGCATGGTGACGTTTACCTTTGTCGGCGCAGCGGTAAGTTACCGCGCGGGTTCACATATCGCCGTCAGTATGGTCACTGACCGCTTAAACGAGCGCGCGCGTAAGATCTGTTTTGTGGTCGCCGATCTGATGCTGATGGCGATTAGCCTCTTTATTCTCTGGTACAGCAGCGCGCTGTGTGCCGAATTATGGCAGCAGCCTGTCGCTGAATTCCCGTTTTTTACCGCCGGTGAAACCTATTTACCGCTGCCGATCGGTTCGGCAATCACGTTGCTGTTTATTCTCGAAAAGATGTTGTGTGGCGCGCAATATCACCGCCCGGTGGTGATGGTGGGCTCGTCGGGTTAATCCGATCATCCAGTAAGGAATGTTTATGGATGCATTTATTCTCGTTTTTACGTTAGCCATTATGCTGGCGGTGGGTGTTCCTGTCGCTTATGCCGTGGGGATTAGCGCGGTACTGGGCGCGTGGTATATCGATATTCCGCTGGAAGCTGTAATGATCCAACTTACCAACGGCGTCAATAAATTCTCACTGCTGGCGATCCCTTTCTTTATTCTCGCCGGAGCGATCATGGCCGAGGGCGGTATTGCGCGCCGGCTGGTGAATTTTGCTTATATATTTGTCGGTTTTATTCGCGGCGGCCTGTCGTTGGTGAATATTGTCGCATCGACATTCTTCGGCGCGATCTCCGGATCGTCGGTGGCGGATACTGCCTCGATCGGCTCGGTGATGATCCCGGAGATGGATAAAAAAGGTTACCCGCGCGATTTTGCTGCGGCCGTAACTGCCAGCGGCTCGGTACAGGCTATCCTGACGCCGCCCAGCCATAATTCGGTAATCTATTCGCTGGCAACTGGCGGCACAGTCTCGATTGCTGCGCTGTTTATCGCCGGGATCCTGCCGGGGTTGCTGCTGAGTTTTACCCTGATGGTGATGTGCGTGGCGTTTGCCCACAAACGCGGTTATCCGAAAGGAGAGCGCGTACCGTTTCGCCAGGCGTTAAAGATTTTTGTTGATACGCTATGGGGGCTGATGACGGTGGTGATCATCATGGGGGGCATCCTCTCGGGGATCTTTACCGCCACGGAATCAGCGGCAATTGCCTGCTTGTGGGCTTTCTTCGTCACTATGTTCATCTACCGCGATTACAAATGGTCGGAGTTACCGAAGCTAATGTATCGCACCGTAAAAACGGTGAGCATTGTGATGATCCTGATTGGTTTTGCCGCTGCATTCGGCGCGATCATGACCTATATGCAGCTTCCTGCCCGCATCACCGAAGCGTTCACCAGTATCTCAGATAACAAGTACGTTATTCTGATGTGTATTAATATCATGCTGTTACTGATTGGCACGTTGATGGATATGGCGCCGCTGATCCTGATCCTCACGCCGGTGTTGCTGCCGGTGACAAATGCGCTGGGGATCGATCCGGTGCACTTCGGCATGATCATGCTGGTTAACCTCGGTATTGGGCTGATTACACCGCCGGTGGGATCGGTATTGTTTGTCGCCAGCGCGGTGAGTAAACAGAAGATCGAGCAGGTGGTGAAAGCGATGCTGCCGTTCTATGCGATTCTGTTCTTGGTGCTGATGCTGGTGACGTATATTCCGGCGATCTCGCTGTTTCTGCCGAAACTGTTTGGCGTACTTTAGGGATGGCAGTTGGGCCTGTAAAAACAAACCCGGCGCGTTTGGCCGGGTTGTTATGGTCATCACGGAGATGCGCTTTTACGTTATTCGATAAAGATATGCGGGTAGAAACGTGACAGATCCTGGGTGATCAGCGCGCGATCTTCACGAATGCCGATTCCTGCCGGCTGATCGTTGATCAGCCAGCTGCCGATCAGCGTATAACTGTCGCCGAATTTTGGCAGCGGGTGGAACTGCTGCACAATCATGCCCTCTTCGCCGTACGGCCCTTCAACCGCCTCAACCGTTTTCCCGTTCTCAACGATCGACACATTTGCGCCTTCACGGGAGAAAATCGGTTTCACGACGTACTTTTCCATTTGCGGATAATTGTCCTCGGCAAAGTACGCAGGCAGCAGATTGGGGTGATTGGGGAACATCTCCCACAGCAGCGGCAACAGCGCTTTATTGGAAATAATGCTCTTCCAGGCGGGTTCCAGCCAGCGAACACCGGCATCTTCCAGCTTGGTGGAAAACATTTCGCGCAGCATGTATTCCCATGGATAAAGCTTGAACAGGTTGCCAATCACCTGATCCTGAAGATCGGTAAACTGGCCTTTCTCGCCAAGGCCGATATCCTCGATATAGAGGAACTCCGACGCCAGCTCCGCTTCTGCCGCGCAATCCTGCAAATACTGCACGGTACCGCGATCTTCAACGGTATCCCGGCAGCAGGTGAAGTGCAGCAACTGGAAACCGTGCTGCTCGCGAAGCTCGGCGAAACGCGCAATGAGCTGCTCTTGCAGACTGTTGAATTGATCGCTGCCCGCAGGCAAGTTTCCGGCGTTAAGCTGGTCTTCCAGCCAGATCCACTGGAAAAAAGCGGCTTCATACAGAGACGTTGGCGTATCTGCATTGTTCTCCAGCAATTTGGGTTCGCCCACGCCATCCCAGGCAAGATCGAGACGCGAATAGAGCGACGGTTGCTGCGTGGCCCAGGACTGGCGTACAAAGCCCCAGGTGTGTTTTGGAATGCGGAATTTGGCCATCAGCTCGTCGCTGGCTACCACTTTTTCCACCACTTTCAGGCACATCTGGTGCAGCTCAGCGGTAACCTCTTCCAGCTTCTCAACCTGAGCAAGCGTCAACTTGTAGTAAGCGTCTTCACACCAGTACGGTTCTCCGTACATGGTGTGGAAATTAAAACCATATTCGGTGGCTTTTTCGCGCCAGTCCGGGCGCTCGGTAATTGCGATTCTTTCCATGACCGTCAACCGCCCATTGAGCGGGTCGGCGTACCGCTTACGCGGCGCTGCATCGTGTTCTGCTTCGCGACAGACTCACCAAAGCCGCCACGGGTCACCGTGGTTGTGGTCGCCGGTTTTGGCGCCATAGCCGTTTTCGGTACGGTCATGGTGCGGCCCGGCTGCGCTGCGCCATAGCCTTTACCGGATGCATCGGTGTACTGACCATAAGCCGGGCTTGCCGGATTACGCGAGCTGAACAGCGGCTGCTGGGCAAAACCTGCGCCACCGCCCATCAGGCGGCCCATCATATAGCCCGCCATCAGCGGCATCCAGAAGCTGCCGCCGGACTGTGCCTGCGCCTGATTTTCCGGCGCCATGCCTGCCTGAACCGGCGTCTGCTGGCACTGGCCTTCGCCGAATTCTGCCACGCAGTCTTCGCGCGTCGCGTATTTCGGCGCCGTACGCTCTGCTTCTTTCAGCGCGTTGTTGTAAGCGGTTTTACACTCAGCGCTTTTCCCCGGATTTGCCGACGAACAATCGTCCGCATTCTGGTACAGGGAAACCGTTTCGTCGCTTTTTTCACAGCCTGCCAGCATGAAAACGGCAGTCACCGCCAGTGCGACAGGTGTTAAATGACGTGCGCTCCAGCTTTTGCGGAACGTCGCGTGTTGGATGTTTTTTGTCCGTTTCATTGTTATCTTCCTGGATCCCAAAGGCATATGTAAAACGCTCAGGATAGAGGATGAGTGGTTGAAGTTAAAGCGAGGAGGGGAAGCCTTTACGTTGCCTTACGTAAAAACGGGGGCTGGATTGCCCCCGTTGCGGATCGATGCTGATTAATTAACGTTTAACGCTGGTGCGTGCTGCGGCAGGCTGTACGTTACCGTTGAAGTTATCAACGCTTGCATCCTGCTGCGGGTTCTCCGGCGCGACGCTTTCCGGCGTTGTGGAGACGTTTTTACCCAGCGAGTTGTTCAGCGCCTGCAAATCCTGCTCGTTCAACGTACCCAGCGCCGATTTAATATTCAGCTCATTGATCAGGTAGTTATAACGTGCGCTGGAGAGCTGTTGTTTGGCGTTATACAGCGTGGTGGTCGCGTCCAGCACATCAACAATGGTACGCGTACCCACGGAGTAACCTGCTTCCATCGCATCCAGGGAGCTTTGGGCCGAAACAACCGCTTGTTTGTAGGCGTTGATGCTGCTGATAGACGCGTTCACGTTGTTGAAAGAGGAACGCACGTTCTGTACGACGCTACGATGCGCGCTTTCCAGCTGTTCACTCGAGCCAACAAAGTTGTACTGCGCCTGTTTAACCTGGGACGTTACCGAACCACCGCTATAAAGCGGCAGGCTGAAGCTCAGGCCAACAGAGTTCTGACCAATGTCCCGATCCGCATAGGAAGAGGAGGAAATTGCGTTGCCACGTGTCGCGGAACCGCTGTATTTGGTATTCGAAACGCTGGTGGACGCCGTTAAGTTAAGCGTCGGCAGATGGCCGTCCTGTGCCTGGCGAATTTGCTCACGCGCCAGATCCTGGCTCAGACGCGCCTGCAGCAGTGTCAGGTTGCGGCTTTCCGCTTCCTTCAACAGGGCATTCACCGGCTTCGGTTTGTCGGTTTTAAAGCCGTCGACATTCAGTGACGCCAGCTCCGGATAGTAGTTGCCGGTGATCTGACGCAGTGATTCCAGGGCATTGTCGAGATTGTTGCGAGCGGTCACTTCGTTCGCCAGCACGGTATCATACTGGGAACGGGCGTTCTGTACGTCGGTAATGGCGACCAGGCCAACGTTAAAGCGCTGGGTGGTTTGATCCAACTGACGGTAAATCGCCTGTTTCTGCGCTTCAGTGTAAGAAAGCGCGTCGATGGCGCTTAACACGTTAAAATAGGCAGTCGCAGTGTTCAGAATCAGGGTTTGCTGATCGGTTTGCCAGGTGACATCCTGAATACCGGCTGTCTTCTCTTGTAACGTCAGCGCGCGCCATTTTGACATATCAAAAATAGTCTGCGTCAATTGCAGAGAGCCGCTGGTGACATTCGAATCAACGCCATTATTATCGCGGAAGCCGTTGGTATACGTATAATCAGCGCCCAAACCGAGTTGAGGTAATAAAGGGCTGCGCGCTTCGTTAATTTTCTCAAAGGCAGCATCGCGATCGGCGGCGGATTTACGCAGATCCGGGTTACTCAAACGAGCCTGCTGGTATACCTGAAGCAGGTTTTCTGCCTGGCTCATGGTGCTGAAACCGGTGAGGCTCAGACCGATAAGGAGGGAGAGCAATTTCTTCATTTGCATTCCTTGTTGTGAAGCAGTATTAGCGCTGGTCTAAATTGGGAAAAAATAATCGCCGATTCTAGCAGAAACGGGCATCGCCTCAGCTTGGCGTTCCGTGCCATTGGCATAAATTTGCACCAATGTACCATATAGCGCTTGCAACAGTAATTAAACGGGTCTGAAATCCAGATTTTTGTCATTATTTTCGAATGAGATGCCGCCAATGAGTAAGCCAATATCCCCCGAAATGACTTTCACAAAAAACGATGTAGAAATTATTGCACGAGAAACACTCTATAGCGGTTTTTTTTCGCTTGATCTTTACCGCTTTCGCCACCGTTTATTCAATGGTGAGATGAGTGGCGAAGTACGCCGTGAAATTTTTGAACGCGGTCACGCCGCAGTCTTGCTACCCTTTGACCCAGTGCGCGACGAAGTTGTGCTGATCGAACAGATCCGCATTGCGGCATTCGATACCAGCGAAAGCCCGTGGCTGCTGGAGATGGTCGCCGGTATGATTGAAGAGGGCGAAACCGAAGAAGATGTTGTGCGCCGTGAAGCTGTTGAAGAGGCGGGGTTAACCGTCGGGCGCGCAAAAAAAGTATTGAGCTATCTGGCAAGCCCTGGCGGCACCAGCGAGCGTTCTGCCGTCTTTGTCGGTGAAGTGGATGCCACTCAGGCCGAAGGTGTTCATGGTCTGGTGGATGAAAACGAAGATATTCGGGTTCATGTGGTGAGTCGGGAGCAGGCTTACCAGTGGGTAGAAGAGGGGAAAATCGATAACGCAGCATCTGTCATCGCCCTGCAATGGCTGCAACTGCATCATGAGAGCTTACGAAACGAGTGGAAAAAATGAAGCGCTATACACCTGACTTCCCTGAAATGATGCGCCTGTGCGAAACCAATTTCGCTCAATTGCGTCGTCTGTTGCCGCGTAATGATGAAGCGGGCCAAACGGTGAGCTATCAGGTGACTAACGCACAATATCGGTTAACGATTGTAGAAGCGACGCGTTATACGACGCTGGTGGAAATTGAACAGACGGTGCCTGCCGTGAGCTACTGGAGCCTGCCGTCCATGACGGTGCGCCTGTACCACGATGCGATGGTCGCTGAAGTGTGTTCAAGTCAGCAGATCTTTCGTTTCAAAGCACGTTATGATTATCCTAATAAAAAGTTGCATCAACGCGACGAAAAGCATCAAATTAATCAGTTTCTGGCCGATTGGCTACGTTACTGTTTAGCACATGGAGCAATGGCGATTCCGGTTTGTTAGCGTCATGAAACCTAAGGACACCATTTGGAAAGCCTGTTAAACCTCTCTCTGGCCGGTGAGTCCAGAGTCAGGGTCTTACAAATTACTGATTCTCACCTGTTTGCCGAAAAGCACGAGACGCTGTTAGGGGTCAATACCTGGGAAAGTTATCAGGCGGTACTGGACGCTATCCAGGCCCAGCAGCGCCCTTGCGATCTGATCGTCGCCACCGGCGACCTGGCACAGGATCACTCCGCTGCGGCTTATCAGCATTTTGCTGAAGGCATCGCAAGATTCACTGCGCCTTGCGTCTGGTTACCGGGTAATCACGATTTCCAGCCCGCCATGTACAGCGCGTTGCAGGACGCGGGGATTTCACCGGCAAAACGCGTATTTATCGGCGATCATTGGCAAATTCTGCTGCTGGACAGCCAGGTATTTGGCGTCCCACACGGCGAATTGAGCGAATTTCAGCTTGAGTGGCTGGAGAATAAACTTTCCGACAGCCCGGAGCGGCA
The DNA here is from genome assembly GCF_013085925.1 of Kosakonia sp. MUSA4. Taxonomy (NCBI): domain Bacteria; kingdom Pseudomonadati; phylum Pseudomonadota; class Gammaproteobacteria; order Enterobacterales; family Enterobacteriaceae; genus Kosakonia; species Kosakonia sp. MUSA4. The sequence goes on along the minus strand of NZ_CP025697.1, from coordinate 4,751,242 downwards.
CACCTTGCTGTTGCTTCACCATCATCCGCTGCCATCCGGTTGTAGCTGGCTCGATCAGCACAGCCTGCGTAACGCGGGCGAACTGAATAATGTGCTTCAGCGCTTCCCGAAAGTGCGCCACCTGCTGTGCGGGCATATTCACCAGGAGCTGGATCTCGACTGGAATGGCCGCCGCCTGCTGGCGACGCCGTCAACCTGCGTGCAGTTCAAACCGCACTGCGCCAACTTTACGCTCGATACCATTGCACCGGGCTGGCGCTGGCTGGATCTGTACGATGACGGAACGCTGCATACCGAAGTCTGCCGGCTGGAGAGCACGCAGTTCCGCCCCGATACGGCTTCAGAAGGCTACTAATGTCCACTCTTCTCTATCTGCATGGCTTTAACAGTTCGCCGCGTTCGGCGAAGGCCACGCAGTTGTCGCAATGGTTGTCGCAGCACTATCCCGACATCGACGTGCTGGTGCCGCAGTTGCCGCCTTATCCCGCCGCGGCTGCCGAATTGCTGGAGTCGCTGGTGCTTGAGCAGGGCGGGCGGCAGCTTGGCGTCGTCGGATCGTCGCTGGGCGGTTACTACGCAACCTGGCTCTCGCAATGCTTTATGGTGCCAGCGGTGGTGATCAACCCGGCGGTGCGCCCGTTTGAGTTACTGGCCAATTACCTCGGCAATAACGAGAATCCCTACACTGGGGAACAATATGTGCTAGAGTCTCGCCATATTTACGAGCTCAAAGTGATGCAAGTTGACCCGCTTGAAGCGCCGGATCTTATCTGGCTGCTGCAACAGACCGGGGACGAAGTGCTCGATTACCGCCAGGCGGTGGCCTATTACGATGCCTGTCGCCAGACTGTAGAAGAGGGCGGGAATCATGCCTTTGTGGGCTTTGAGAATCATTTCACACAGATTATCGATTTCCTTGGGCTGCATTGAGCCAACAGGGAAACGATGCGGTCACTATCTACGAACAAACCATGACGCAATCCTATAACGCTGATGCCATAGAGGTACTCACCGGGCTTGAGCCGGTTCGCCGCCGTCCGGGGATGTACACCGATACCACTCGCCCGAACCACCTCGGGCAGGAAGTCATTGATAACAGCGTCGATGAGGCGCTGGCGGGGCACGCCAAACGCGTGGAGGTGATCCTGCACGCCGACCAGTCGCTGGAAGTTATCGATGACGGGCGCGGCATGCCGGTGGACATTCACCCGGAAGAGGGCGTTCCTGCCGTTGAGCTGATCCTCTGCCGTCTGCACGCGGGCGGTAAATTCTCAAATAAGAACTATCAGTTCTCCGGTGGCCTGCACGGCGTTGGCATTTCCGTGGTGAACGCCCTGTCGCGTCGCGTGGAAGTGCAGGTAAAACGTGACGGACAGATTTATAGCATTGCGTTTGAAAATGGCGAAAAGGTCGAGGATCTGCAGGTTATCGGTACCTGCGGCAAACGCAATACCGGAACCAGCGTTCATTTCTGGCCGGATGAGTCCTTCTTTGATAGCCCGCGTTTCTCGGTTTCCCGTCTGACGCATTTGCTGAAAGCAAAAGCTGTACTCTGCCCCGGCGTGGAAATCCTCTTCAAAGATGAGGTGAACAACGCCGAGCAGCGCTGGTGTTATCAGGATGGCCTGAACGACTATCTGTGTGAAGCGGTCAACGGCCTGCCGACGCTGCCGGAAAAACCGTTTATTGGCAATTTCTCTGCCGAAACTGAAGCGGTGGACTGGGCGCTGCTGTGGTTGCCGGAAGGCGGCGAGCTGCTGACGGAAAGCTACGTCAACCTGATCCCGACCTTGCAGGGCGGGACGCACGTTAACGGCCTGCGCCAGGGGCTGCTGGATGCCATGCGCGAGTTCTGCGAATACCGCAATATTCTGCCGCGCGGCGTGAAGCTTTCGGCGGAAGATATCTGGGAACGCTGTGCGTACGTGCTGTCGGTAAAAATGCAGGATCCGCAGTTTGCCGGTCAGACGAAAGAGCGCCTTTCTTCCCGTCAGTGCGCCGCGTTTGTCTCCGGCGTGGTGAAAGATGCTTTCAGCCTGTGGCTGAACCAGAATATTCAGATTGCTGAACTGCTGGCCGAAATGGCGATTTCCAGCGCCCAGCGTCGCATGCGCGCCGCCAAAAAAGTGGTGCGTAAAAAGCTGACCAGCGGTCCGGCGCTGCCGGGTAAACTGGCGGACTGCACCGCGCAGGATCTGAACCGTACCGAGCTGTTCCTCGTGGAAGGTGACTCGGCGGGCGGCTCCGCCAAGCAGGCGCGCGATCGTGAATATCAGGCGATCATGCCGCTGAAAGGTAAGATCCTGAACACCTGGGAAGTCTCTTCGGACGAAGTGCTGGCCTCGCAGGAAGTGCACGATATTTCCGTGGCGATCGGCATCGATCCGGACAGCGACGATCTCAGCCAGCTACGCTACGGCAAGATCTGTATCCTCGCCGATGCGGATTCTGATGGTCTGCACATTGCCACGCTGCTGTGCGCGCTGTTCGTGCGTCACTTCCGCGCGCTGGTGAAGCATGGTCACGTCTACGTGGCGCTGCCGCCGCTGTACCGTATCGACCTCGGCAAAGAGGTGTATTACGCGCTGACGGAAGAAGAGAAAACCGGCGTGCTGGAGCAACTGAAGCGCAAGAAAGGCAAACCGAACGTGCAGCGCTTTAAAGGGCTGGGTGAGATGAACCCGATGCAGCTTCGTGAAACCACGCTCGATCCGAACACCCGCCGTCTGGTACAGCTGATCATCAGCGATGAAGATGAGCAGCAAACCACAGCCATGATGGATATGCTGCTGGCCAAAAAGCGTTCCGAAGATCGCCGCAACTGGCTGCAAGAAAAAGGCGATATGGCCGATATCGAAGCCTGATAAACCCCATCACGAAAAAGGGATGCTTAGCGCATCCCTTTTTTATTTAGCGGCTCAGGTTTTGTTCGCCCCACGCAAGCGCCGTGCTTATCAGGGCGCTCAGCAGTTCGCGAAAGCGTTCGCTCTTCTCTTCGGAGAACGCAAAGCTCGTCTCATCCATGTAACAGCACTGCGCCACTTCCAGTTGTACCGCATGGATGTTCTGTTGCGGTGCGCCGTAATGGCGGGTGATATAACCGCCTTTAAAGCGGCCGTTGAGCACTTTGCTGTAGTGCGGAAACGCCTCGCAGCAGTCCAGCAATGCGCGGCTTAGTTCCGGTGCGCAGCTTGCCCCATCGGCAGTGCCGAAATTCAGATCCGGCAGTTTGCCTTCAAACAGACGCGGAACCACCGATTTGATGGAGTGCGCATCCCACAGTAACGCGTAGCCGAAGGTGTCGCGCAACCGCGCCAGTTCCTGCGCCAGTGCCTGGTGATAAGGCTGCCATATGTTGTGCAAAATGGCGGCTTGCGTGGCGTCATCCGGCGCTTTGCCCGCTTCGAACAGCGGCTCGCCGTCAAAAAAAGTCCCCGGGAACAGGCCGGTGGTCGCCGTGCTGTATAGCGGTTTGTCATCCGCCGGGCGGTTTAAATCCACCACATAGCGGGAATACCTGGCGCTTAGCACGCTGGCGCCAAGCTCGCGAATCGGCTGATACAGCAGCGGAATATGCCAGTCCGTATCCTCCAGGCGCTGCGCCCGCGCGGTAAGAGCGCCAGCGATCTCCGGCGTCAATTGCGTGCCAGGATGGGGCATGCTGACCAGCAGCGGCAGCCGACCCTGATGTAATTCGAATCCGTTAGTCATGCCACACTTCCTCCCCCTGATAAATAACCTGTTTCGACAGCGTTCCACCCAGCCAGTAGCTGAGTTCTGCCGGATGAGCGACATCCCACGCGACAAAGCTGGCCTCTTTACCTGCCTGTAGCGTACCGCAGCGATCGCTGATACCTAATGCGCGGGCGGCGTGACAGGTCACTCCCGCCAGCGCTTCTTCAGGCGTCAGACGGAACAACGTGCAGGCCATATTCATCATCAGGCGCAGAGACAATACCGGTGACGTGCCGGGGTTCAGATCGCTGGAAATGGCCATCGGCACCTGATGCTGACGCAGTAGCGCCACCGGCGGCTGCTGGATTTCGCGTAAAAAGTAAAAGGCGCCCGGCAGCAGAACGGCCGTGGTGCCATGCTGCGCCATCAGCACGATATCTTCTTCGCACAAATACTCCAGATGATCGGCGGAAAGCGCGTTGTAGCGGGCCGCCAGCCCTGCACCGTGCAGCAGTGAAAGCTGTTCGGCATGCAGTTTTACCGGCAAGCCAAGCTGCTGAGCTTTGTGGAAAACCCGCTCCACTTGCGGCGGCGAAAAGGCCAGATGTTCACAAAAAGCATCGACCGCATCGACCAGCCCTTGTGCGTGCCAGGCGGGCAGCCAGTGCTGGCAAATCTCGTCGATGTAGTCGTCGGGGCGTCCCTGATACTCGCCCGGCAATGCATGCGCTGCAAGGCAGGTGCTGAAGACAGTGAGCGGCATTTCTGCGCCAAGCGCGCGGATCACCTGCAACATTTTGCCTTCGTCGGCGAAGCTAAGGCCGTAGCCGGATTTGATCTCAAGCGCGGTAACGCCGTCTTTGCGCAGCGCGTGAATGCGCTTGCGGGCGCTTTCCAGCAGTTGTTGCTGGCTGGCGTGGCGGGTGGCATTCACGGTACTGATAATGCCGCCGCCGGCTGCGGCGATCTCCGCGTAACTCGCGCCGTTGAGGCGCATCTCAAACTCCTGGCTGCGATCGCCGCCAAACACGCTATGGCTATGGCAATCGATTAGCCCGGGCGTAACCAGCCGTCCGTGCAGATCCACTTCACGATCAATTGCATCGTCCGGCTGCGTTCCCTCTTCGCCCAGCCATACAATGCGCGGGCCATCGGTGATCATCGCCGCATGGGGAATCAGGTTGTATTTGCCTGCTTCCATGGTGGCAATCTGGCAGTGACGCCATAAAATGCGCATCCGCGTTCTCCCGTCATGGTTCGGCGCGGCAATCACCGCGCCGCCGGTTTTACTTGGTAATCATCGGCAGGTTGAGGCCGTGCTCTTTGGCACAGGCGACAGCGGAATCATAGCCTGCATCGGCATGGCGCATCACGCCCGTCGCCGGATCATTATGCAGTACGCGGGCGATACGTTCTGCCGCTTCATCCGTGCCATCGCAGACGATAACCATCCCCGAATGCTGTGAGAAGCCCATGCCGACGCCGCCGCCGTGGTGCAGGGAAACCCAGGTTGCGCCGCTGGCGGTATTAAGCAAGGCGTTCAGCAGCGGCCAGTCGGAAACCGCATCGGAGCCATCTTTCATCGCCTCGGTTTCGCGGTTCGGGCTGGCAACGGAGCCGGAGTCCAGGTGATCGCGGCCAATGACAATCGGTGCCGAGACTTCGCCGCGACGCACCATTTCGTTAAACGCCAGCCCCAGACGCGCGCGCTGCCCCAGACCAACCCAGCAGATACGTGCTGGCAGGCCCTGGAAACTGATGCGCTCTTTCGCCATATCCAGCCAGCGGTGCAGATGCGCATCATCCGCGATCAGCTCTTTCACCTTTTCATCGGTGCGATAGATATCTTCCGGATCGCCGGAGAGCGCGGCCCAGCGGAATGGCCCGATACCGCGGCAGAACAACGGGCGAATATAGGCGGGCACAAAACCCGGAAAATCAAAGGCGTTGCTGACGCCCATCTCTTTCGCCATCTGGCGAATATTGTTGCCGTAATCGAAGGTTGGAATGCCCTGCTGCTGGAAGGCGAGCATCGCTTTAACGTGCTCTGCCATTGAGGCTTTCGCCGCCTGAATCACCACTGCGGGTTCTGTCTTCGCGCGTTCGCGATACTCTTCCCACTGCCAGCCAATCGGCAGATAGCCGTTCAGCGGATCGTGGGCGCTGGTTTGATCGGTCACGATATCCGGTCGGACACCGCGTTTAACCAGTTCCGGTAAAACTTCCGCCGCATTGCCGTGCAGCGCAACAGAGATAGCTTTGCCTTCGCGAGTGTAACGTTCAATACGCGCCAGCGCATCGTCCAGATCCGTTGCCTGCTCATCCACATAACCGGTACGCAGGCGGAAATCGATGCGGGATTGCTGACACTCAATGTTCAGCGAGCAGGCGCCCGCCAGCGTGGCGGCCAGCGGCTGTGCGCCGCCCATACCGCCCAGACCGGCGGTCAGCACCCAGCGGCCGACCAGCGAACCGTCATAGTGCTGGCGACCCGCTTCGACGAAGGTTTCATAGGTGCCCTGAACGATCCCCTGGCTGCCGATGTAGATCCAGGAGCCTGCGGTCATCTGGCCGTACATCGCCAGCCCTTTGGCGTCCAGTTCGTTGAAGTGCTCCCAGGTAGCCCAGTGGGGAACCAGGTTGGAGTTGGCGATCAGTACGCGCGGCGCATTGCTGTGGGTTTTAAACACGCCGACCGGTTTGCCGGACTGCACCAGCAGCGTTTCGTCATCGTTAAGCTGCTTCAGTGCTTCCACCATTTTGTCAAAGCACTCCCAGTTACGCGCTGCACGTCCAATCCCACCGTAAACCACCAGCTCTTTCGGGTTTTCCGCGACTTCGGGATCAAGGTTGTTCATCAGCATGCGCAGCGGCGCTTCGGTCAGCCAGCTTTTCGCATTCAATGTCGTGCCGCGCGGCGCTCTGATCTCAACATCACGATAACGGGAAAATTCACTACTCATGCGGTTTACCTTCTTTGTTTGATAGCAGAATAAATGCTTATTGATGTTGTCTTGTATATACATGATAAGCACATATGGTGCCACTTTGATCTATTTATTTATTATCTATAAAAAACAGTAATTTGTAATTATTTGCTTTTTTACGTGGCGCTGAGGGTAAGGATTTTAGCGCGCTTTCCTGCACCATTATTGTGCTTAACGGCAGAAAAGTGATCATTTTAAGTGCATCTATGCGCTGTTTTATGGCGAGAGACCAGGGCAATCAAGCAGGGGTAATCTGCCAGGTTATACTGATTTTATTAACGAAATATTATTATATTATTGTTTTATATGATTTTTAATTTATCGGTATATGTTGCGATTACGTTATGGCACATGGCTTGCAAGTTGTACATACAAGGATATACATAAAGCATTTTTGCATCGCCGTCACAACGGGACGGCAAATGATGACCATAAGGCGTAACGATGATTACTTTCAACAATGTGACCAAGCATTACGACGACGGTACCGTCGTGGTCGATGGCCTGAACTTTGTCGCGCCAGGAGGCAAGATTACCGTGCTGGTAGGGCCGTCGGGCTGTGGCAAAACCACCTCATTACGCATGATCAACCGGCTGGTCGAACCCTCTTCCGGCACGATTTTGCTCAATGGCGAATCCACCGCGCAGATGGATGTGGTGCAGTTGCGTCGGCGCATTGGTTACGTGATCCAGAATGCCGGGTTGTTCCCGCATAAAACCATCATCGATAACATCGCCACTACTGCCATCCTTAATGGCGCGGCGAAAAGCAAAGCCAGGACCAGAGCGGCGGAATTACTGGAAGTGGTCGGTCTGGCGCCGCAACTGGCGAAACGCTACCCGTGGCAGCTCTCCGGCGGGCAACAGCAGCGCGTCGGCGTGGCGCGCGCGCTGGCTGCCGACCCGGAATTTATGCTGATGGATGAACCCTTCAGCGCCGTCGATCCCGTGGTGCGTGAACAGTTGCAGGAAGAGTTTCTGCGCATTCAGAAAGAGGTCAGCAAGACCATCATTATGGTCACCCACGATATCGATGAAGCGATGAAACTGGGTGATTGCGTTGCGGTGCTGAAACCCGGCGGCAAGCTGGCGCAGCTGGCGACGCCGGGCGAATTGCTGAATGCGCCGGAGAGCGAATTTGTTGCCGACTTCATTGGCCGCGATCGCGGTTATCGCAAACTCAGTTTCCACACCTCCGCGCCGCTGACCGCGTTGCAGGCGGAACCGGCCATCGAAATGGGCGCCACTCTTGCGCAGGCGCGTGGTGTCAGCGCGCAACGCTGGCTGCTGGTAACGCAGCAGGGCAAAGCCTGCGGCTGGTTTGACACGCATCAGCAGGTCACGGTGATTGCGCCGGAAAACGTGAATCTCGGCGCGACGTTTTCTCCGCAGGGCGGCACGCTGCGCCAGTTGCTGGATTCGGCGCTCAGCTCTCCCTGCCATCGCGCCGTGGTGGTTGATGAACAGCTTGCCCCGCTGGGATCGCTGGCGCTGGAAAATGTGCTGGATGCCTGCAAGTCGCTGACCCAGGAGGCGCTATGAGATTTGACTGGCTGTGGGGGCAAAGCGACAGGATCCTCAACCTGCTGCTCTGGCACTGCTATTTGTCGATTACGCCGATCCTGATCGGCCTGCTGCTGGCGATCCCGGTGGGCTGGACGGTGAACAACCTGCCGAAAGTGAAAGGGATTGTGCTGAACCTGTTCGGCCTGCTGTACACCATTCCTTCGCTGGCGCTGTTCGTGCTGCTGCCGCCGTTGCTGAATACGCAGATTCTCGACCCGATCAACGTGGTCGTGGCGCTGACCATTTACAGCTTCGCGCTGCTGGTAAGAACCGTGTGCGACGGGCTGGATTCCGTTGCTGAAGATACCCGCCAGTCCGCTTTCGCGCTGGGGTACAAACCACTACAGCAATTTTTGCAGATCGACCTGCCGCTTGCCGTGCCGGTGATCGGTTCCGGGCTGCGCGTGGCGGTGGTTTCTAACGTCAGCATTGTGTCGGTGGCCGCGCTGATTGGCGCGCCGCAGCTAGGTTCGCTGTTTACCCAGGGCTTTCAGCTTCAGTTCCTCACCCCGATTATCGCCGGGATTGTGCTGTGCATCGCGCTGGCTTTCATTCTGGATTGCCTGGTGGTGGCGATAACCCGTTCTTTAAGCCGTTGGCAACCGCAAAGGGGATAACTGATGAGTGAATGGTTTCTCGATCTCAGCCACTGGTACGGCGACGACGGCATTGTGCCGCTGCTGTTGCAGCATATCGGTTACAGCGCGGCGGCGCTGGCGATTGCCGTTGCCATTGCTTTTCCGGTCGGCTGCTATACCGGCCATACCGGGAAAGGGGAGGCGATGCTGATTGGCACCACCAACGCCCTGCGTTCGTTGCCCTCTTTTGGCCTGATTATTTTGCTGGTGATCCTGCTGGCGGGCTATTTCGAATCGGATATGGCCTTTGTTTTGCCCTGCATCATCGTGCTGGTGGTGCTGGCGCTACCGCCAGTGGCGCTGGGCGTACATGCGGGTATCCGTTCTGTCGATCCCAGCGTGCATGACGCGGCAAAAGGGATTGGTCTGACGCCGCTTCAGGTGCTGTTGCAGGTCGAGTTGCCCTGCGCAATGCCGCTGATCCTCTCCGGGATCCGCAGCGCCGCACTGCAAATTGTCTCCACCGCGACCATCGCGGCATACGTTTCACTCGGCGGCCTGGGGCGATTGATTATCGACGGGCGCGCCGCCAATGACTTTGCGCAGATGACCGCCGGGGCCATCCTCGTCGCGCTGCTGGCATTGATCATTGATCTCTTTTTTTCGCTTTCAGGGAAAGTCGTGGTTTCACCGGGCATCACCCGGAAAACCAAAAACCAGTGATGTTGAGTCCTTTAATTACAGAAGGTTAATAAGATGATTAAGAAACGCTATTTAACGTTGTTCAGTGCCGCGCTGCTGTCTGTCGCTTCTTCTGTCTGGGCTGCTGATGCCGGTCAGAAAGTGATTATTGGTTCGGCGGATTTTCCGGAAAACCAGCTGCTGGCGACCATCTACGCCGGGGCGCTGGAAGCGCAAAATATTCCCGTTGAGAAAAAACTCAATATTGGTAGCCGTGAAGTCTATATCCCGGCGCTGCTGGACGGTTCCATCACTGTGATCCCGGAGTACAGCGGCGCGCTGCTGAGCTACCTGGATGAGAAAAACGAAGCGCACAGCTCGGAAGATGTAGCGAAAGCGCTGGCCGCTAAGCTGCCGGAAAAACTGAAAATGCTCAACACTTCCACGGCGCAGAACAGCGATGTGCTGGCGGTAACCAAGAAAACGGCCGACAAATACAAACTGAAAACCATCGACGATCTGAAGCCTGTCGCGGCGCAGTTAGTGCTTGGCGGCCCGGCGGAGTGGAAAACCCGTCATGAAGGCGTTCCCGGCCTGCGTGACGTTTACGGTCTGAATTTCAAAACCTTCAAAGTGCTGGATGTCGCTGGCCCGCTGACGCTGACGGCGCTGAAAAACAACCAGATCCAGGTCGCTGACCTGACCTCCACAACGCCGGAGATCAAAAAAGATCACCTGGTCGCGCTGGAAGATCCGAAGCACCTGTTTGCCGCGCAGAACATCGTGCCGATTGTCGCCAGCAGTACGCTGAACCCGACCATTGAAAGCACGCTGAACAAAATCTCCGCGCAGCTCACCACCGAAGATCTGATTTCCATGAACGAACAGCTTGCTGAGTTCGCCAGCATTGATGATGTGGCGCACCAGTGGCTGGTTAAACACCAACTGAGCAAGTAAGGAACGGCTGCGAGATGACGATAACAACCCGTTCTTCCACGCCGCAGGCGGATGCGGTCACCTTAGGCATTGCCGCCACCACCATTGATGAACTGGTGCGCATTGCCGATGGCGCGCCGGTGGTTCTGGCTGATGATGCGCTGGCGCAAATGGATAAGGTCAGCGGCTACATTCACAACGCGATTGCTGAAGGGAAGGTGATTTATGGTCTGACGACCGGCGTGGGAGACCTGGTAACTGAGCGTCTCTCTGCGGATCAAATTGCCAGCGTACAGCTCAATATGCTGCGCAGCCATGCCTGCGGGATGGGGCCGGATCTGTCGGTGCGGGAAGTGCGGGCGATGATGGCGGTGATGCTGAAATCGCTGCTGCAGGGCTACAGCGGCGTCAGCGCTGAACTGGCGCAGCGGATGTGCCTGATGCTGAACCGGCAGGTGACGCCGTGGTCGCCTGCCAGCGGTTCCGTGGGATATCTGATTGCGACCGCGCATATCGGCTTATCGCTGTTTGGCGAAGGGCAGTGCTGGTATCAGGGCGAGTTGTTGCCCTCCGCCGAAGCGCTGGCGAAAGCGGGCATTGCGCCGCGCATTCCCGGCCCGCGCGAAGGGCACGCGCTGATCAGTGGCACCTACGAAATTACCGCACTGGCCTGTCTGGCGGTGCGGGATTTCGAACAGTTGCTGCCGGTCGCGGATATGGCTGGCGGCATGTGTCTCGAAGCGCTGAAAGGCAACACTCGCGGCTATGACGCGCGTCTGCACGCTCTGCGTCCCCATGACGGGCAACAAGAAACGGCGCAGATTTTGCGCCGCTTACTGCACGGCAGCGAGATCCTTCAGCGTTACCGCGACCATCGGGTGCAGGATGCGCTCAGCTTGCGCTGCATCCCGCAAATTCACGGCGCGGTGCGCGATCAACTGGCGCATTGCCGTCATATCGTCACCACTGAACTCAATTCGGTGACTGACAACCCGGTGTTTTTAATTGAAGACGATGCGCTGGTGATTTTGCCTGGCGGCAACGGTCACGGTGCGCCGTTGGCGCTGGCGCTCGATGCGCTGGCGGTGGCTATCGCGCAACTGAGTACGGCGTCGCAGACGCGCTCTGACCGTATCACCAACGTGCATCTCAGCGGCTTACCGGCGTTTCTGGTCGGCAAAAGCGGGGCCAATTCCGGGATGATGATCCCGCCGTATGTCGCCGCCGCGCTCGCCGGGGATAACCGCAGCCTGGCGGCGCCCGCCAGCGTACATACGGTTTCCACCTGTGCCGGGCAGGAAGACCATATCAGCATGGGCGTTTCCTCGGCGCGAAAAGCGATGCAGGCGGTGGCAAACGCCGTGGACATCGTGGCGATTGAACTGCTGTGCGCCTGTCAGGCAATTGAATTTCACCGCCCGTTACGCGCCTCGGTGGGGGCGGAACTGACGCTGTCGCAGGTGCGCCAGCAAGTGGCGTTTCGTGAAACCGATACGCCGCTGTACACCGATATGCACGCCGTCCGCGATCTGATCGCGGATGGCGAACTGAGCTGCCAGCTCGCTGTACTGATTAAGGAGGGGGCTGATGAGTGAAGCCATTAAGCCGCTCAGTGGTGTACGGGTACTCGATCTGTCGCGCGTATTGGCGGGCCCGTGGTGCGCCTCGCTGCTTAACGATCTTGGCGCTGAAGTTATCAAGATCGAGATGCCGGGCAGCGGCGACGATTCCCGCGCTTTTACGCCGCATATCAACGGTGAGAGCAGCTACTTTATGCAGCTCAACCACGGCAAAAAAAGCGTCACGCTGGATCTGAAAAGCGCGCAGGGCTTAGCGATCCTCAAAGATCTGGTCGCCTGTTCGGACGTGCTGGTGGAGAACTTTCGCCCCGGCGTAACCCAGCGGCTGGGGATCGATTACGCGACGCTACAGGCCATCAATCCGCGGCTGGTGTACGTCAGCATTTCCGGCTTTGGCCAGCAAGGTTCGCTGGCGCATAAAGCGGCTTACGACCATATCATCCAGGCGATTGGCGGCATTATGCAGGTGACTGGCTGGGCGAACGGCGAACCCACGCGCGTTGGCGATGCGATTGGTGATGTGGTCGCCGGGCTGTATGGCAGTTGGGCGGTACTGGCGGCGCTGCTTCAGCGTGGCATTACCGGCAAAGGCCAGCATCTGGATGTCTCGATGCTCGATACCATGGTGACGCTGCAAATGGTGTCGTTAACCCAGTGGCTCGGCGGCCAGCCCAGCGCCGGGCGGCTCGGTAATGCGCACCCGATCAGCGCGCCGATGGACAGCTACCGGGCGCAGGATGGACATATTGTTATTGCCGTCGCCAACGACAAACTCTTCCGCCAGCTTGCCGGTGCAATGGGAAATCCCGCGCTGGTGGACGATCCTCGCTTTGCCAGCGATCCGCAGCGGCTGGCGCATCAACAGCCATTGCGCGAAGAGATTGAACGCTGGCTGGCAGATAAAAGCGTCAGCGACGCGCAGGCAGTGCTGGATCGCGCTGGCGTTCCGGCCTCGCCGGTGCTGCGCCTCGACCAGATCCTTGACAGCGATTACGCTCAGGAACGCGAACTGGTGAAACAGACCCAGCACCCGCGTGCAGGCGCGATCTCCATTGTGCCGCAGCCGGTGAAAATGAGCGGTGCGCCGGGCGAACCGGCGTTGATCCCGCCAGTGTTGGGGGAACATACGCTCTCGGTATTACGTGAAGTGCTGGGTATGGATGAGGCAACGCTCGCGCAACTGCAAACGCAGGGCGTGATTTAGTGGAGAAAAGCATGTCGCAAATTAACAATGTAGCGGTGATTGGCGCCGGAACCATGGGCGCACGTATTGCTGTCGTGATGGCCCGCGCGGGTTGTCGCGTCAGTCTCTATTCCCGCTCGCAGGAAACGCTGGATAACGCTCAGGCGATTGTCGAATCGCGGGTCGCTCAGGCCGATGTGCAGTACAGCACATCGCTGGAAAGCTGCCTGGCAGGCGCGGATATGGTGTCGGAAAACGTGGCGGAAGATGTAGCGCTCAAACAGCACCTGTTTAGCCTCATTGAGCCACAGGTTTCCGCCGACTGCCTGCTGACCACCAATACTTCCAGCGTCTCCATCACGCAGCTGGCATCGGTGCTCAGTAACCCGCAGCGGCTGATTGGTATGCACTGGTTTAACCCGGCAGATACCATGCCGATGATTGAAATTGTGCGCGGCGAGAAAACCGCTGACGACGTTTGCCAGCGCGTTCGCGATTTGTGCGAACAACTTGGTAAAGAGACCATCACCGTGAATCAGGACATTCCGGGCTTTATTATCAATCGCCTGCAATACGCCATGCTGCGCGAGGCGCTCTACCTGGTGAGCGCCGGGATTGGCTCGGTTGAGGATGTTGACCGTGCAGTGCAGCGTACGCTGGCACCGCGCTGGGCGGCGATGGGGCCAATGAAACTGATGGATTTCGCCGGGCTGGATACGGTCGAGAAAGTCGCCGGGATATTGCTGCCCGCGCTGGATAACAGCACGGTGTTGCCGTCCTGGCTGCTGGAGAAAGTCGCGGCGAAACAACTGGGAGTGAAAAGCGGGGAAGGCTTTTATTCCTGGGACGAGCAAAGCGCGGCGGCGGCAATGCGTCACCGTGAAGCGATCGTCACCCGCCTGACGGCGAGGAGCGCGGACAATGAATGATATTGTTTGCCGCCATGAAGATGCCGTCGCCATTGTTACGCTGAATCGCCCGCAGAAATATAACGCCCTGACCGCAGAAATGCTGGATGCGCTGGTCACCACGCTTCAGCAGCTTGAGCAGGATCCGCAGGTGCGCGCCATTGTGCTGCTGGGCGGCCCGAAAGCCTTCTCCGCCGGAGCGGATACCGGCACGCTGGCGTCGGCTTCCGCCATCACCTTATGGCGCAGCGGTTTTAGCGAGAAATGGGATCGTATTGCCGCCATCGAAAAACCATTAATTGCTGCCGTTTCAGGCTACGCGCTCGGCGGTGGGCTGGAGCTGGCGCTGCTGTGCGACATCATTATTGCCGACACCACGGCGCAGTTTGGGTTACCGGAAAGCCACATCGGCATTATTCCGGGCGCCGGAGGCACCCAGCGGCTGGTGCGCGCGGTCGGGAAATCGCTGGCGATGGAGATGCTGCTTTGCGCCAGACGCATCAATGGCGAAGAGGCGCGCCAGGCGGGGCTGCTTAGCCAACTGGTTCAGCCGGATGAACTGGAAGCGCAGGCGCTAAGCGTCGCGCGACAAATCGCCAAAGCCGCGCCGCTGGCGGCCGCGATGATCAAAAAAGCGGTGCTGGCCAGCTACGAAATGCCATTAAGTGCGGGCGTGGCGTATGAGCGGGCGCTCTCGGCGCTGATTGCCGATAGTGAAGATCGCGCCGCCGGGCTGGCGGCGTTTCAGAACCGGCAGACGCCGCAGTTTAGCGGGCGTTAACGGGATGCCAGCGTCACGCAGGCGAAAAGCGTGTCGCTGCCTGCGGGGACGGCAACCGTCGCCGGGGTATCAATAAGCAGGCTGTCGTAATGTTGCAGAGTATGGCGTTCACCTTCGACGGTGACATCAAGCGACTTTCCGGCGTTGAACAGCAGCATCGTTCCCTGTTGATGCTGCCATGCGCCATCGCGCAGCCAGCGCACCGTTGCCTGGGTGGTTTCACGGCGATAAATCACGTTGAAATCGAGTAACGGCCCGCCGACGACCTCGCAAAACACTTCGCTGTCGCCATTAAAATCCGTTGCCTGAAAAGGCGGGATTAACGCGCTGCGCTGGTCATCAACCGTCAGAAACATGCCTTCGCCTTCCAGCACGCTGATATTTCGCAGGTAGCCGGAGAAACGTGAGAACGCGCCATCTTCGCGGATCGTCGCCACCGATATGCGCCAGTCATACTGTTCGCTGGCGGGAAAACGGCACACTTCGCGGGTGACGCCCTGGCCATTTTTCCAGCGCATCTCTGCGTAGCCGCTGTAAGGCAGCAGTATCATTTGCGCATGCTTCCTTCCAGGCGGTAGCGCGAACCCGGATAGACCAGGCGCACGCTGGTGACGATTTTCTTGTCCTGACGACCGGTCCAGGTGCGGCGGTTCACTTGCAGGCAGGGGGTGTGCTCATCGATTTCCAGATAAACGCACTCGCTGCGGGGCACGTTCACGGCTTCGATAATATGCTCGCCCTCGATAATCGGTGCGATGGAAGAGAGATAGGCATTCGGGGTGATACGGGTGAAATCCTGTTGCAGATAGTCCGGCACAATCAGCGCATTCACCAGCCTGTCTTCCAGCATCACCGGAACGCCGTTTTCATAATGACAAATTAGCGAATGGAACAGGCGGCTGCCTTTCGGCAGATTAAAGGAGAGCGCTTGCTGGGCATCCGCATGCAATTGGGTCAGCTCCAGCACTCTGGCGTGATGACGATGGCCGCGGCTGGCAATCTCATCGGCAATGTTGTTGATTTCCAGCAGCGCCGACTGCCCGCGCACTTCGGCGACAAAGGTGCCAACGCCCTGCATGCGCACCAGCAGCCCTTCGGCGGTCAGTTCACGCAGCGCGCGGTTAATGGTCATCCGGCTGTAGCCAAACTGGCTGACCAGCTCGCTTTCGGACGGCACGCGGTAGTTCACCGGCCAGGCACCGCTGTGGATATTGGTTTTGATCATGCTCTTCACCCTTTCATAGAAAGGGGCGGGCTGATCGAGATGCGTCTCGCCTGCGACTGCTTTAAAAATTTCGCTTTGCTCCATTAACCCTTTCCTCGGCCGGATAACCGTTGAAGTTTACTCTACGCACAATTGGATGTATATATATAAACATGTATATACATCTTCTATAACGGCAGGCGGTGAGGGGATATATGACGGTATATTTCGCGGCAAAAGCATTGTTGCCGCAGGGCTGGGCGGAGAATGTCCGCATTACGGTTTCCGCGCAGGGCATCATCACCGCGCTGGAAAGCGGTAGTCAGCCAGACGACCACACAATTCGCCTGGACGGTTTCCTGGTGCCAGGTATGCCAAACCTGCATTCGCACGCGTTTCAGCGCGCCATGGCCGGGCTGACCGAAGTGGTGGGCGATCCGGCAGACAGCTTCTGGACATGGCGCGATTTGATGTACCGGCTGGTGGATAAAATCACCCCCGAACAGCTGGAAACCATCGCCAGCTATCTGTACATCGAAATGCTGAAGGCCGGTTATACCTCGGTTGCCGAGTTTCACTATTTGCACCACGATCGCGGCGGAAAACCTTATGCGCAGCCTGCCGAGCTGGCGTTGCGTATTTCGCAAGCGGCGAAAACAGCGGGCATTGGCCTGACATTGCTGCCGGTGCTTTACAGCTTCGCCGGTTTTGGCGGGCAGCCAGCGACCGCCGGACAGAGCCGCTTTATTCACGATACAGAAGGCTATCTGGCGCTGCATGAGACGCTGACGTCGCAGCTTGCTGCTGAGCCGATGCAGCGTACCGGGCTGTGTTTCCACTCGCTACGGGCCGTTACGCCGGAGCAGATGCAGAGCGTGCTCAACGCCTGCCCGCAACCGCAGCCGGTGCATATTCATATTGCCGAGCAGCAAAAAGAGGTCGATGACTGTGTTGCCTGGTCCGGGCTGCGTCCGGTGGAGTGGCTTTACCAGCATATGCCAGTAGATGAGCGGTGGTGTCTGATTCACGCTACGCACCTTACGCCGCAGGAAACCCAACAGATTGCCGCTTCCGGCGCAGTGGCGGGCCTGTGTCTGACCACCGAAGCCAATCTTGGCGACGGTATTTTCCCGGGGCCAGACTATCTTGCACAGCAAGGGCGCTGGGGGATTGGCTCCGACAGCCATATCAGCGTCAGCGTCAGTGAGGATTTGCGCTGGTTTGAGTACGGGCAACGGTTAAACAAACGGCGGCGCAACTTGCTCCATCTGCCGGATGAACCGTACATCGGCAATGTGTTGTATCAGGGCGCATTGCAGGGTGGACGCCGCGCGCTGGGGCAGGCGATTGGTCAACTGGCGCCAGGTGAGCGCGCGGATATGCTGTTGCTCGACAGCCGCGATCCCTTCCTTGCCGCCGCAGGCGATCGTGAACGTCTGAACCGCTGGATTTTCGCCTGTTCGACGAACCCGATAAAAAGGGTGATGACCGGAGGACGCTGGGTGATTGAAGAGGGGCGTCACGTGCAGGAAGAGCAGGTGACAGCCGCGTTTATCAAGGTCATGCAGCAACTGGTGGCGTAAAACAAGGGATGCCGGGCGGCATCCCTTTTGCTCTCTTAATCTACGCGGTTAAGCAGCGGCAGCAGGAAGTTCGCCGCTTTCATCGCACCGTTCGCCGTAATGGTGTGCGGTACGCCCGCTTCAAAATAGGTGTCAACATCGACACCCGCCGCGCCAAGCTGTTCGGCAGCGCGCTGGCTCTCCTGATAGCTAATAACTGGATCGCTCGCGCCATGAACCAGCAGCACCGGCGTATGCGGCGCAGGTTGCCACGGTTGCGCCGAGGCCAGACGACCGGAAAACGCTACTACCGCCGCCAGCGGCCACTGGGCGTTAACCAGCGCATCCAGCGACATAATCGCCCCTTGCGAAAAACCGCTCAGCACCAGCTTGTCTCGTCCGGGCTGCACATCGTATTTCTCCAGCAAGCCGTTGATGGTGGCGTTAAAGGCGCTGCGGGCTTCGGCAATCCGCGCGGCGCGCGTTTCATCGGTGATGCCGTTAACGCTGAACCACTGGAAACCTGGCCCCATATCAAAAGGCGACGGCCCGTCCGGCGTGGCGATAATCACATCGTCGAGGGTTTGCGACCAGTATTTCCCCAGCCCTTGCAAGTCCGAGCCGCGGCTACCGACGCCGTGCAACAGCACAATTAATTTTTTCATTATCGCTTCCTGTTACAGCCCGTAAGCGCGTAAATCTGGCCCTTGCGGAACAATACCATTGGGGTTGAGGGCCTTAATCGAGTAATAACCCTGCTTGATATGGTCAATATTCACCGTCTCGCGAATACCGGGAACCGCCAGCATTTCGCGCAGATAGCGATCCAGATGCGGATACTCCGCCAGCTTACGAAGATTGCATTTAAACAATCCGTGGTAAGCCGCATCGAAGCGAACCAGCGTGACGAACAGGCGAATATCTGCCTCGGTAAGCTGCGTGCCGCACAGGAACGGGCGCCGGGCGAGGTGGTTTTCCAGCTTATCAAGCTGGCTGAACACATCGTTCACCGCTTCTTCGTAACTCACCTGGGTGGTGGCAAAACCGGCGCGATAGACCCCGTTATTGAGGTTCGGGTAGATCTCCGCATTCCACTGGTCGATCTCATCGCGCAGGTGCGCCGGATAGAGATCGACCGCGTTGTTTGCCAGCGAACCAAAGCCGCTGTTCAGCATGCGGACAATGTCTGCCGACTCGTTATTAACAATGGTATGCGTTTTCTTATCCCACAGCACCGGCACCGTTGCGCGCCCGGTAAAGCGCGGGTCGGCGCGGGTATAGAGCTGGTGCAGCCATTCCGCCTGATTCAGTGTGTCACGGTCAGCGCCAGGGTAGTCGCCAAAGTGCCAGCCTTCATCCAGCAGCCACGGTTCAACCACTGACACACTGATCGCCGATTCCAGCCCTTTCAGCTTGCGGGCAATCAGCGTGCGCGAGGCCCATGGGCAAATGAGCGCCACATACAAATGGTAACGGCCAGGTTCGGCGATGAATCCGCCTTCGCCGGTGATACCGGGCGCGCCGTCCGGAGTCACCCAGTGGCGAAAGCTGGAGGTCTGGCGAACAAAACCGCCTTTCTCGTCGGTGGCCT
The DNA here is from genome assembly GCF_013085925.1 of Kosakonia sp. MUSA4. NCBI lineage: Bacteria > Pseudomonadati > Pseudomonadota > Gammaproteobacteria > Enterobacterales > Enterobacteriaceae > Kosakonia > Kosakonia sp. MUSA4. Next base: position 4,732,010 of record NZ_CP025697.1, on the reverse strand, counting down.
GAACCGGGTGCCAGTCGGCCGTCCATTTACCCTCAATCAGCATGCCGCCTCCGTTAGCCTTTTACCGGGGTGGGTTTCAGGGCAAATTTGCCGTCGCCCGTCAGCGCCAGTGTTAACAGACCAACAATCCAGAAGGCCGGGAACTCCCAACCGCCGTTCGGGTTAGTAAAGAAGAAACCGGCAGGGCCATGAACGGTGAAGATAGCGCCGAGCAGAATCGGGATCAGCACAATCGCCACAATACGCGCGTAAACACCGAGGATCAGGGCAATCGCTCCGACCAGTTCAACCGCCATGGTGATATACGCCAGCCAGCCTGGCAGACCGAGTGAGGCGAAGAATTTCGCGGTGCCCGCCGGAGTGAAGGCGAAAAATTTCAGACTAAAGTGCGCCAGAAACAGAATACCGAGCGCCAGGCGCATAATCAGTGCGGCATACGGAGTAGTGCGTTGGTCAAACATGGTGGTGTTCCTCTCAGTCAGTTGATGAGAGGAGTGTAAAGTCTTTCCGGCTGGAAAATTATCCGCGTAAAACAGGGATGTTTATTTCCATTTTGGAAATTATCACCACCCCTGTTCCCATTCCGGCTGCAGCGAGAAAGCGTCCACCAGAAAATCGATCAGCACGCGGGATTTCTGCGCCAGGTAACGGGCGGGCGGATAAACGGCGAACAGCGCCAGCGGTGGAGCTTCATAGGCAGTGAGCACCGGTTTTATGCGCTGCTCTTTCAACGCTTTACCGGCGACAAACACCGGGATACGCGCCACGCCCAGGCCGGCGCAGGCAGCTTCAAGACACACTTCAGCGTTGGAAAATTTACTGTGTCCGCGCACCGGCTGAAGATGCAGTTGTTTGTGCTCATCGAGGAAAGGCCAGTGCCAGGGATCGCGGAAGTTGGTATCAACAATCAGGCTGTGCTGCTCAAGCTGCTGCCAGTGTGTGGGCTCACCCTGTCGGGCAAGGTAATCCGGCGAGGCTACCACCACATTGCGGATCGCGCACAGGCGGCGGGCCACCAGGCTGCTGTCGGAAAGCGCGCCGATGCGCAGGGCAACATCAAACCCTTCATCCACCACGTTGACCAGACGGTCGGCAAAGCTGACATCCAGTTCGATTTCCGGGTAGCGGCGGGCAAACGCCACCAGATGCGGCGTGAGCTGGGAAGTGCCAAACGTGACGGGCGCAGAGATGCGCAGCAAGCCGGAGGGCGCATTGGCGATGTTGCGTACCGCATCGTTAAGCGCATCGTAATCAATCAGCAACTGACGGATACGGTCGTAATAGGCCAGCCCCACTTCGGTTGGCGTCAGCGAGCGGGTGCTGCGCCGCAGCAGATTAACGCCCAACTCCTGTTCCAGGCGGGAGATGAGTTTTGACGCCTGGCCGTGGCTGGTACCGCAGCGTAGCGCCGCGCCGGTAAAGCTGCCCGTTTCCATCACCGCCACAAACATGCGATCGCAATCCAGCCGTTCCATACGTCTTTTTCCGCAGAATTATCAGTGCCTCACCATAGCAAAAGCGCGCCACGGGCAACAGTCAGCGGCGTTTTGAAACCAGGTGACGTCAGAAAATCCCACCCGCGCGGCGATATCGCGAAGGGATGGATGAATGCTGTAGCTGGGGGATTACTTCTATGTGCAGGCGCTGGCGCGCTTTTCGCAGAGCTGGAAACTGTACTGCCAGAAATAAAAACGCCGGATAGCGGCTGCGCTTATCCGGCTTTCGTCACTTCCCTCGCCGCGCGGTGAGGAGGAATGCTCAAAGACCCGCTTGCAGAATACGGATATGCGTTTCCAGCACGTCGCCTTTGACCGCTTCGCTCCACGCTTTCATGTGTGGCGTTTGCAGGTGCGCTTCAAGATGCGCCACGCTTTCCCACAGCTCCACCATCATAATGGAATCCGGCGCAGTAGCCTGGAAGCTAACGCCCGCAGCGTGATCGACCAGCGGCTCATAGCCGTGACAACCCTCTTCCTGCAACACAACAGGAACGATTTTCGCGAACTGATCGAGTACCGCCTGGCGATGATGCTGCCCCGGACGGGTACGGATTTCGGCAATAACTGTCAACATAATTGGCTAACTCCTTCTAAGTCCAGCTACACAGTTAAGCAAAAATCTCCGCCAGATGCTTGCGATATTCTGCGATATAACGCGGCACGTCCGGCATTTTAATCACGTCATTGGTGATAAAGGTCGGCAGCGCTTCCATACCGAGGAACTGATTCGCTTTGTGGAACGGCAGGTAAACACCATCAACGCCGACACCGTGGAAGAACTGATCTTTCTCGGTGAATGCTTCCATCGGCGCATTCCATGTCAGCGACAGCATATAGGTTTTGCCCTGAATCAGGCCGCCGGAACCGTATTTTTTGGAGGCATCGGAACGGGTACGGCCATCGCTGGCGTACAGTGAACCGTGACCTTCAGTGAACACGTCGTCCATATATTTCTTCACCGTCCACGGCGCGCCCATCCACCAGCCCGGCATCTGCCAGATAATGGTGTCGGCCCACAGGAAGTTCTGCACTTCAGCCTGGATGTCGTAATCGCCGTCGGTACGCACGGTTTTAACATCATGTCCGAGGTCGCGCAGATAGCTTTCCGCGACTTCGGTCAGGGTGTCGTTCAGTTGACCATTGGAGTGCGCGAATTTTTTCGCACCGTTGATAATCAGAATGTTGCTCATGGGATGTCCTCAATCAAAATCGAATGACGGCAATGTTACCCTGAACATCGGTACGGAAAAATTGGCAAAATGTGCAAAGACTTTTACGTTGGGGGCAATAATCGCGCTACCACGTTATCTGCGCGACAAAGCCTCCGTCAGGATGATTGCTGAAGGAAACCGACATGTGATGCAGCCTGGCGATGCGTTTAACAATCGACAAACCGAGCCCGCTGCCGGTGGCGCTTTGCCCAGGCGGGCGGTAGAAACGCTCACCGGCGTGCTTTTGCATCTCCTCGCTCATGCCGGGGCCGTTATCCCGCACGGTCAGTGAGTGGGTATCCAGCGTGACATCCACCGTGCTTCCCGGCGGGCTGTAGCGGATCGCATTATCCAGCAGATTGCGGATCAGCAGGCTGAGTAACAGCGGCTGGCCCTCGCGGCTGACGGAAGGCGTGTTCAGATGTAAACGCACTTCAATGCCCGCCTGCTGCGCCGGGTGGTAGATATCCATGATGGCTGCTTGCAGCACATTCTCCAGCGCAACGGTTTCGATATCCGCCAGATTATCCAGCGAATCCAGCCTTGATAAGGTGAGCAACTGATCGACCAGGCGTGTGGCGCGATCAATGCCGCGATGCAACTGGGAGAGCGCCTTTTGCAGCGCTTCGGGGTCGTCATTGGAAAGCTGCGCCACGTCGGTTTGTACTTTCAGCGCCGCCAGCGGGCTACGCAGCTCATGCGCGGCATCAGAGGTAAAGCGCCGCTCGCGCAGCATCATGGTGTGCGTGCGGGCAAAAAGCTGATTCAGTGCATCGACCAGCGGCCGCACCTCGCTGGGCACGCCTTGCGTATTGAGGGGTTGAGCGAGATCCGGCGCGCGATGACGCAGCGCCAGCGCCAGTTTTTTCAGCGGTCGCAATTCAACGCTCAGCAGTACGATCAGTAAGATCAGCATTAATGGCAGGGCGACCAGCCAGGGCGTGAGCTGGGAGGTAATGATGTCCAGCGCCATCTCCTGGCGATATTCCCACTCCTGGCCGACCACAATGCGGAAGGTATTGTCCGGTGCGGTCAGCCAGAGAAAACGCCAGCGTTCATCATCGTCGCGCAAATGGCCATTATCAAAACCTTCGCGCCGATAGCTGTAAGGGATCTCTTTGCCGTTTTCGCCGTCGTGTAGCAGCATTTTGCCGTCGGTTGAATAGATGGCGAATGCCAGCGCGTCATCGTCCAGATGACCGTGTTTGATCTTCTTGCTGGCGATCTGTGGCGCGGGGTTTTTAAGCTGTTCAAATTCCATCACGCTTAAGCGTTTGGCAAACAGCATTTGCTGCGTATCGAACAAGTTATCGAGCTTTGAACGCGTCTGATCCCAGGCCACCAGGCTGGCGCACAGCCAGGCCGCCATCGCCAGCAGAAAGAAGAGTAGGGTCAGGCGCAGACGCAGGCTCAGTGGACGGGCGATTTTCATGCGTCTCCCAGCGTATAACCGATGCCATGAACGGTGCGGATAAACGCGCTACCGAGCTTGCGCCGCAAATGATGGACGTGCACTTCGACCGCGTTGCTGGAGACTTCATCGTCCCAGTTATAGAGTTTCTCTTCGATTAATTTTCGCGGCAACACGCGCCCGGCGTTGCGCAGCAACAGCTCCAGCAGGGCAAACTCTTTCGGCTTTAACACCAGCGTTTCGCCCTCCAGCGTGGCGATCAGACTGGCCGGATCAAGGGTTACCGGGCCGTGTCGCAGCACGCTTTGCGTCTGCCCGTGAGTGCGGCGAATAAGCACTTCCAGCCGGGCGGCGACTTCGACCAGCGCAAAAGGTTTGCACAGATAATCGTCAGCGCCCAGGCGCAAACCTTCGACGCGCTGGTCAATGGCATCGCGGGCGGTGAGGATCAATACCGGTTCGCTGCGTTTTTGGCTGCGCCAGTGGCGAAGAATATCCAGCCCGTCAATGCCTGGCAGCGTCAAATCCAGGATCACCGCATCGTAAGGTGCGGCAAACAGTGCGCTCTGACCTTGCTTGCCTTCGGTGAACCAGTCAACGCTAAATCCTTTTTTGCTCAGCCCGGCTTTGATGCCATCGCCGATGAGCGTGTCATCTTCAATCAATAAAATGCGCACATCGCCTCCTTTCACACTCGACTTTCATGCAGTTAAACCGCTTGTGACAAGTAATGTACAGCGGAAATTTTTCTTTTCGCCCCTTAAGAAGTTGTTAAGAAGTTGCAGGTTAAATGAGCGGAAACCACAGGAAAAGGGAGAGAAAAGATGAAGAAGATTTCTGCAATTATCGCCGCTATTGCACTGTGTTCCGCCCCCGCTTTCGCGGCGAATCAGGGGGGCTTTACCGGTCCGGGTTCCACGCAGCAGAGCGGTGGATTTACCGGGCCGGACAGCAGCAAAGCTACCGTCGAAAGCGCTAAATCGCTGCGTGACGATGCGTGGGTTACGCTGCGTGGCAACATTGTCGAGCGCCTCTCTGACAATACCTATTTATTTAAGGATGCAACCGGCACCATCAATATCGAGATTAGCCATAAGCGCTGGAAAGGCGTGACGGTCGGGCCACAGGATGCGGTCGAAATTCAGGGCGAAGTCGATAAAGACTGGAATTCCGTGGAAATCGACGTCAAAGAGATTCGTAAAGTCACTCCGTAAGCGCCTGCTGCGCGCGAAAAATCGCTCATCGCTATGACTCTTAGCCGCAGATAAGGTAGTATCTGCGGCAATATTGCCGCCGCACAGGCGGTCGCATACGTTGAGGAATCTCGATTAATGAGCGATATGGCAGAGCGCCTTGCGCTGCATGAATTTACGGAAAACGCATACCTGAACTACTCCATGTACGTCATCATGGATCGTGCGTTGCCGTTTATCGGTGATGGCCTGAAGCCGGTTCAGCGCCGCATCGTTTACGCAATGTCAGAGCTGGGGTTGAACGCCAGCGCGAAGTTTAAAAAATCCGCCCGTACGGTCGGTGATGTATTAGGTAAATACCACCCGCACGGCGATAGCGCCTGTTACGAAGCGATGGTGCTGATGGCGCAGCCGTTCTCCTACCGCTATCCGCTGGTGGATGGCCAGGGCAACTGGGGCGCGCCGGACGACCCGAAGTCCTTCGCCGCCATGCGTTATACCGAATCCCGCCTGTCGAAATATGCCGAACTGCTGCTCAGTGAACTGGGCCAGGGCACCGTTGACTGGGTGCCGAACTTCGACGGTACGTTGCAGGAGCCGAAAATGCTGCCTGCGCGGTTGCCGAACATCCTGCTGAACGGCACCACCGGTATTGCGGTCGGGATGGCGACGGACATTCCGCCGCACAACCTGCGCGAAGTGGCAAACGCCGCCATCGCCCTGATTGAACAGCCAAAAACCACGCTCGAGCAACTGCTGGATATTGTGCAGGGGCCGGATTATCCGACCGAAGCAGAGATCATCACCTCCCGCGCTGAAATCCGTAAAATTTACCAGAACGGTCGCGGCTCGGTGCGCATGCGCGCGGTGTGGAAAAAAGAGGATGGCGCAGTGGTGATCACGGCGCTGCCGCATCAGGTTTCCGGCGCGCGTGTGCTGGAGCAGATTGCTGCCCAGATGCGCAATAAAAAGCTGCCGATGGTCGACGATCTGCGTGACGAGTCGGATCATGAAAACCCGACGCGTCTGGTGATTGTGCCGCGCTCTAATCGCGTGGATATGGAGCAGGTGATGAATCACCTGTTCGCCACCACCGATCTGGAAAAGAGCTATCGCATCAACCTGAACATGATCGGTCTGGATGGTCGCCCGGCGGTGAAAAACCTGCTGGAGATCCTGACCGAATGGCTGGCGTTCCGCCGCGATACCGTACGCCGCCGTCTGAACCATCGTCTGGAGAAAGTGCTTAAGCGCCTGCATATCCTTGAAGGTTTGCTGGTGGCGTTTCTCAATATCGACGAAGTGATCGACATTATCCGTACTGAAGATGAGCCGAAACCGGCGTTGATGTCGCGTTTTGGCATCAGTGAAACGCAGGCGGAAGCGATCCTTGAGTTAAAACTGCGTCATCTCGCCAAACTGGAAGAGATGAAAATTCGCGGTGAGCAGAGCGAGCTGGAAAAAGAGCGCGATCAGTTGCAGGCGATCCTGGCTTCCGAGCGCAAGATGGACAATCTGCTGAAGAAAGAGTTGCAGGCTGATGCCACGGCATTTGGCGACGATCGCCGTTCGCCGCTGCATGAGCGTGAAGAAGCGAAAGCGATGAATGAGCATGACATGCAGCCGTCTGAGCCGGTCACTATCGTGCTGTCGCAAATGGGCTGGGTGCGCAGCGCCAAAGGCCATGACATCGATGCGCAGGGTTTGAGCTACAAAGCTGGCGACAGCTGGAAAGCGTCGGTGAAAGGTAAGAGCAACCAGCCCGTGGTGTTTATTGATACCACCGGGCGCAGCTACGCTATCGATCCGATTACGCTGCCGTCTGCGCGCGGCCAGGGCGAGCCGTTAACCGGTAAGCTGACGCTGCCGCCGGGCGCGACGGTTGAGCATATGATCATGAGTAGCGACGATCAGAAGCTGCTGATGGCTTCCGATGCCGGTTACGGCTTTGTCTGCACCTTCAACGACTTAGTCGCGCGGAACCGCGCTGGTAAAACGCTGATTAGCCTGCCGGATGGGGCGAAAGTGATGCCGCCGCTGGCGATCGACAACGATGACGATATGCTGCTGGCTATCACCACCGCAGGGCGCATGCTGATGTTCCCGGTGAGCGAGCTGCCACAGTTGTCGAAAGGCAAAGGCAACAAGATCATCGGCATCCCGTCGGCGGATGCGGCGAAAGGTGTTGATGGCCTGGCGCATCTTTATTTGCTGCCGCCGCTCAGCACGCTGACCATTCACGTCGGCAAACGTAAAATCAAACTGCGTCCGGAAGAGTTGCAGAAAGTGCAGGGCGAGCGCGGACGCCGCGGTACGCTGATGCGCGGCTTGCAGAAAATCGACCGCGTGGAGATTGATGCACCTTCCCGTCCGACGGCAGGCGATAGCGAAGAATAATCTTCCTAAAGTGTGCGCCTCTCCTTCCTGGAGAGGCGCATGTACACGTAAAATTTCCCGTAAAAGCGTTGTTTATTCGTGCATTGCGATTAACAATACGTTGTTTTAAAGGCCGCATAACACAAAAGTCCAGACCAGGTAATGGTCATTGGTGGCACAGCCTGTTTTAGCGTCATTGCAGGCATGGATATTATGCTCAAAGGTATGGGCTTCAGAGGTCGCTATGCTATTCATTTTTCGTATGATCATCGTTGTTGTTTACTCCATTCTGGTGTGCGTATTCGGGTCAATCTACTGTCTGTTTAGTCCGCGTAATCCTAAGCATGTCGCCACGTTCGGCCATATGTTTGGCCGCCTTGCGCCGGTGCTTGGGTTGAAAGTGGAAACCCGTTTGCCGCCGGGCGCTGAGAAATTCGGTAACGCGATTTACATCGCCAACCACCAGAACAACTACGATATGGTTACGGCGTCCAGCATTGTGCTGCCACCAACGGTGACAGTGGGCAAAAAGAGCCTGCTGTGGATCCCGTTTTTCGGCCAGCTTTACTGGCTGGCCGGTAACCTGCTGATCGACCGTGATAACCGTGCGAAAGCGCACGGTACCATTGCTCAGGTGGTGAAACAGATCCAGAAACGCAATATCTCGGTCTGGATGTTCCCGGAAGGCACCCGCAGCCGTGGACGCGGTCTGCTGCCGTTTAAAACCGGCGCGTTTCATGCGGCGATTGCGGCGGGCGTGCCGATTATCCCGGTTTGCGTTTCCACCACCTCTAACAAAATCAACCTTAACCGCCTGCGTAACGGGCTGGCGATTGTTGAGATGCTGCCGCCTATCGATGTGGCGCAGTTTGGTAAAGATCAGGTTCGCCAACTGGCGATGCACTGCCATGATCTGATGGCAAAAAAGATTGAAGAGCTGGATAAAGAAGTTGCCGAACGCGAAGCAGCCGGTCGGGTTTAATCTTTCGTCACCAGGAAAGTCCGGCGGCGGTATCGCTTTCGGCGTATTGAGTTAGTTTTACACGGAGCAAATATGTCACTCAGTCGGCGTCAGTTTCTTCAGGCATCAGGAGTTGCGCTTTGTGCAGGCGCGGTGCCGCTGAGGGCAAATGCTGCCGGGCAGCAACCCCCGCTGCCGGTTCCTCCTCTGCTGGAATCGCGACGCGGCCAGCCGCTATTTATGACGCTGCAACGCGCGCACTGGTCATTTGCTACCGGCACCCGTGCGCAGGTCTCCGGCATTAACGGGCGTTACCTGGGGCCGACCATTCGCGTCTGGAACGGTGACGACGTTAAGCTGATTTACAGTAACCGGTTGGCAGAGAATGTCGCCATGACCGTCAGTGGTTTGCAGGTGCCTGGCCCGTTGATGGGCGGTGCCGCGCGGATGATGACGGCGAACAACGACTGGGCGCCGGTGCTGCCGATCCGCCAGAGCGCAGCGACGCTGTGGTATCACGCCAACACGCCGAACCGCAGCGCTCAACAGGTTTACAGCGGTCTTGCCGGTATGTGGCTGGTGGAAGACGAAATCAGCAAATCGCTGCCGGTGCCGAACCACTACGGCGTGGATGATTTTCCGGTCATTATTCAGGACAAAAGGCTGGATAACTTCGGTACGCCGGAGTACAGCGAGCCGGGAAGCGGTGGATTTGTTGGCGATACCCTGATGGTGAACGGCGCGCAAAGCCCGTACGTTGAGGTCTCGCGCGGGTGGGTGCGCCTGCGTTTGCTGAATGCCTCCAACTCCCGCCGCTATCAGTTGCAAATGAGCGATGGCCGCGCGCTGCATGTGATTGCGGGCGATCAGGGATTTTTACCTGCGCCGGTTTCCGTGAAACAACTGTCGCTGGCGCCCGGCGAGCGTCGCGAAGTGTTGGTGGATATGACCAACGGCGATGAAGTGTCGATCACCTGCGGCGAGGCGGCGAGTTTGATGGACAGACTGCGCGGCATCTTTGAACCCTCCAGCATTTTGATCTCCACGCTGGTGCTGACGCTGCGTCCGACCGGGCTGCTGCCGCTGGTGACTGATACACTGCCGATGCGCCTGCTGCCGTCTGATGTCCTGGCTGGCACGCCGACGCGCAGCCGCGATATTACGTTGGGCAGCGATCCGGGCATTAACGGTCAATTGTGGGACACGCAGCGTATTGATATCACCGCTCAGCAAGGGACATGGGAACGCTGGACCGTGCGCGCAGAGATGCCGCAGTCATTCCACATTGAAGGCGTGATGTTCCTCGTGCGCAACGTGAATGGCGCGCTGCCGTTCCCGGAAGATCGGGGCTGGAAAGATACGGTGTGGATCGACGGGCAGGTTGAACTGCTGGTGTGGTTCGGCCAGCCTTCATGGCCGCACTTTCCTTTTCAGTTCCAGAGCCAGACGCTGGAAATGGCCGATCGCGGCTCGGTGGGGCAACTGCTGGTCAACCCGTCGGCGTAAATTCCACAGCCTGATAACGCACTTATCAGGCTCATGTTTCCTGAGCTTTTCGGGCACCGGAAACAAGCGCGTAATACTCCTTCATTTCCCGCTACAATCCGGCGTATAATCGCCGGCCTTTGATTATTTTTTTACCAATTTTGGAAGCAAGATGAGCGCAATATCCCTGATCCAGCCGGATCGAGACCTTTTCTCCTGGCCCCAGTACTGGGCGGCCTGCTTCGGCCCTGCGCCTTTTTTGCCGATGACGCGCGAAGAGATGGATCAACTTGGCTGGGATAGCTGCGACATTATTCTGGTTACCGGCGATGCGTATGTCGATCACCCGAGCTTCGGCATGGCGATTTGCGGCCGTATGCTGGAAGCGCAGGGTTTCCGCGTCGGCATCATTTCCCAGCCGGACTGGAACAGCAAAGATGACTTTATGCGTCTGGGCAAACCGAACCTGTTCTTCGGCGTAACCGCCGGAAACATGGACTCTATGATCAACCGCTATACCGCCGATCGTAAGCTGCGCCACGACGATGCCTACACGGCGGATAACGTTGCCGGTAAACGTCCGGATCGCGCCACGCTGGTTTATACCCAGCGCTGCAAAGAGGCATGGAAAGATGTGCCGGTGATCCTCGGCGGTATCGAAGCCAGCCTGCGCCGTACCGCGCATTATGATTACTGGTCTGATACCGTGCGCCGCTCGGTATTGATCGATGCCAAAGCGGACATGCTGATGTTCGGCAACGGTGAACGCCCGCTGGTTGAAGTGGCGCACCGCCTTGCCGCCGGAGAGCCGATCGCGGAGATCCGCGATGTTCGCAACACAGCGATCATTGTTAAGGAAGCGCTGCCGGGCTGGAGCGGGGTGGATTCCACCCGTCTGGATACGCCGGGCAAAATCGATCCGATTCCGCATCCTTATGGTGAAGATCTGCCGTGCGCGGATAATAAACAGGTCGCACCGCAGGCGCAGGAAGTGAAGCGCGTCACCGTCCAGCCGCCGCGCCCGAAACCGTGGGAGAAAACCTATGTGCTGTTGCCTTCCTACGAGAAGGTAAAAAGCGACAAGGTGCTCTATGCGCATGCGTCGCGTATTTTGCATCATGAAACTAACCCCGGTTGCGCCCGTGCGCTGTTACAAAAACATGGCGATCGTTATATCTGGATCAACCCGCCAGCGATTCCGCTCTCCACCGAAGAGATGGACAGCGTTTTTGCACTGCCGTACCAGCGCGTGCCGCATCCGTCATACGGTAAGAGCCGTATTCCGGCGTACGAGATGATCCGCTTTTCGATCAACATCATGCGCGGCTGTTTTGGCGGCTGCTCTTTCTGCTCCATCACCGAGCATGAAGGGCGCATTATTCAGAGCCGCTCTGAAGATTCGATCATCAATGAAATCGAAGCAATCCGTGATTCGGTGCCGGGCTTTACCGGCGTGATTTCCGATCTGGGCGGCCCGACGGCCAACATGTATATGCTGCGCTGCAAATCGCCGCGCGCAGAGCAGACCTGCCGTCGTCTCTCCTGTGTTTATCCGGATATCTGCCCGCACATGGACACTAACCATCAGCCGACCATCGATCTCTATCGCCGTGCGCGCAGCCTGAAAGGCATCAAGAAGATCCTGATTGCCTCTGGTGTGCGTTACGATCTGGCGGTGGAAGATCCGCGCTATGTGAAGGAACTGGCGACGCATCACGTGGGTGGTTACCTGAAGATCGCCCCTGAGCATACCGAAGAGGGGCCGCTGTCGAAAATGATGAAGCCGGGCATGGGCAGCTACGATCGCTTTAAACAGCTGTTCGATACCTACTCGAAAGAGGCGGGTAAAGAGCAGTATCTGATCCCGTACTTTATCTCGGCGCACCCAGGCACGCGTGATGAGGATATGGTGAACCTGGCGCTGTGGCTGAAACGCCACCGTTTCCGTCTCGACCAGGTGCAGAACTTCTATCCTTCGCCGCTGGCTAACTCAACCACCATGTATTACACCGGCAAAAACCCGCTGTCGAAAATCGACTACAAGAGCGAGGAAGTGGTGGTGCCGAAAGGGGATAAACAGCGTCGTCTGCATAAAGCGCTGCTGCGTTACCACGATCCGGCGAACTGGCCACTGCTGCGCGAAGCGCTGGAAGCCATGGGCAAAAAGCATCTGATCGGTTCACGCCGTGATTGCCTGGTGCCTGCGCCGACGATGGACGAGATGCGCGAAGCACGCCGCCAGAATCGCCAGTCGCGCCCGGCACTGACCAAACACACGCCGATTGTGCATCAGCGCAGCAACGGCAAGAGTGCCGCTGCGGCACCGGCGAAAAAGCGCGCGCCGCGCGTTCGTTAAGAGCCATAAAAAAACCCGGCAAAAAACGCCGGGTTTTGTTTATCAGTAAACCGGACAGAACGTTAACCGCCGAACTGATCCGGGTCCGGCCCCAGCCGTTTACCCTGTTCCAGTTTGGCGATTTCCGCCAGCTCATCTTTGTCCAGACGGAAATCCCAGACGTTGAAGTTCTCGGCAATACGCGCCGGAGTGACCGATTTCGGGATCACTATCAGCCCACTGTCGAGATGCCAGCGGATCACCACCTGCGCCGGTGTTTTGCCGTATTTATCCGCCAGATCGCGGATAATTTTCTGATCAAACACCCCTTCGCCACCCTGCGCCAGCGGGCTCCAGGATTCAGTCTGGATCTTATGCGTGGCGTTCCAGGCATGGAGCTGGCGCTGCTGCATCAGCGGGTGCAGCTCGATCTGGTTGATCACTGGCACTACGCCGGTTTCATCGATGATCCTTTGCAGATGAGGAATCTGGAAGTTGCACACGCCGATACTCTTCACCAGCCCCTGTTTTTGCAGTTCGATCATGCCCTTCCAGGCGTCCACGTAATGATCGATTGCCGGAACCGGCCAGTGTATTAGCCAGAGATCGATATAGTCGAGCTGGAGTTTTTTCAGGCTCTCCTGCAAGGCTTCCGCTGGGCGTTTATGATCGTCGTTCCACAGTTTGGTGGTGATAAAGAGTTCATCACGCGCCACGCCTGCACTGGCTAATGCTTTACCAACGCCGTCTTCATTTTGGTAGGCCGTTGCGGTATCGATAGAACGATAGCCCACTTCCAGCGCTTTATGAATGGCGGTTACCACTTCCTCGTTGCTTGCTTTCCACACGCCAAGGCCGAGCTGCGGCATCAGGTTGCCATCGGAAAGCTTAATCACGGTGGGATGTGTCATGCATTTCTCCTTTCAATAGGCTTACCGGGACAGGCCCGGTAAGGTGGTTTGCATTAAGTGTGGTCGAAAAACCCAAAAACGGAAGCCGGGCTTTTCAGTGCTTAGCGCGCCGCTTCGTAGATACGACGGCTGACATCCAGCGTGATATCGTGATGTTCGCCAAGCTGCGTCATGCCGTGTTCTTCCAGTTTCTCCAGCAGCGCCGGGATGGAGCTACCGTCCAGGCCGTAGCCGGAAAGGCGCGTCGGTACGCCCATGCGTTCGAAGAAGTTGCGGGTGGCTGCGATTGCGGCATCAATGCGCTCATTTTCGGAACCTTCAGTGATATTCCATACGCGTTCTGCATATTGCAGCAGTTTTTCGCGTTTGGTTTCACGTTTTTCATTCCACAGCGCCGGCAGCACAATCGCCAGCGTTTGTGCGTGATCCAGCCCGTGCATTGCGGTCAGTTCATGGCCCAGCATATGGGTTGCCCAGTCTTGCGGTACGCCCGCGCCAATCAGGCCGTTCAGCGCCTGTGTCGCTGCCCACATTACGTTGGCGCGAACATCGTAGTTTTCCGGTTCCTGCAATGCTTTCGGGCCTTCTTCGATAAGCGTCAGCAGAATACCTTCGGCAAAACGATCCTGAATTTTGCCGTTCACCGGATAAGTGACGTACTGCTCAACGGTGTGCACGAACGCATCGACCACACCATTCGCCACCTGGCGCGGCGGCAGAGTGTAGGTATAAACCGGATCCAGTACGGCAAACACCGGCTGGACGAACGCCGAGTGGAATGCCTGCTTGTCACCTGTGGCTTTGCGTGAAACCACGGCACCGGCATTGGATTCAGAGCCGGTAGCGGGCAGTGTCAGCACGGACCCCATCGGAATAGCGCTTTTGATTTCGCGACCGCCGGTTTGCAGGATGTGCCACGGATCGATGCCGTCAGCATAGTTTGCTGCAGCGGCGATAAATTTGGTGCCGTCCAGCACAGAGCCGCCACCCACGGCCAGCAGGAAGGTGACGTTTTCTTCGCGGACGATTTTTACGGCTTTCATCAGGGTTTCGTACGTCGGGTTTGGCTCGATACCGCTGAATTCAACAATGTCCAGCCCTTCCAGCGCGCTGTAAACCTGATCCAGTACGCCGTTTTTCTTCACGCTACCGCCACCGTAAGTGATCAGCACGCGCGCGCCAGTTGGGATTTGCCCACGCAGGTCGGCAATCGCGCCTTTACCAAACAGAATGCGGGTCGGGGTATGCAGATTGAAGTTGTTCATTGCTCGTTCCCTTCTAACTAGAGGTGAAAAAAAGAGGCAGCGGACTGCCTGATGACGGTTATTGTGGGCGTGCGCGCCCACTCTCTCAATGCACATTCCTGCCGATGTCTTGCCTGTTTCTCCATGCATCTGGAGAAAAAGCACAAAACTCTGCACACTGTGCTCGTCAAAATGTCTTGCCGGAGTAGCGAAAAATGAAGCGTGAAGAGATATGCCTGCAACTGACAGAAAAAGTTAAACGGCTGAAAATTAACGAAAACCGCCTGGCTGAGTGGTTACCGGATATTCGCCTGCTGTACGGTACGCAGCCGGGAACCCGCACGCCGGTGATGTACCAGCCGGGGATCGTTTTTCTCTTTTCCGGCCATAAAATTGGTTATATCAATGAAAGGGTGTTCCGTTATGACACCAATGAATATTTGCTGCTGACGGTTCCGCTGCCGTTTGAGTGCGAAACCTTCGCTACCCCGGAGGTGCCGTTGGCGGGGCTGCGCTTAAATGTCGATATCCTGCAATTGCAGGAACTGCTGATGGATATTGGTGAAGACGAATATTTCCACCCGGGCGCTGCGGCCAGCGGTATCAACTCGGCGGTGCTGTCAGAGGAGATCCTCTGCGCGGCAGAACGTTTGCTGGATGTGATGGAGCATCCGCTGGACGCCCGTATTCTCGGTAAGCAGATTATCCGCGAAATGTTGTACCACGTACTGACCGGGCCGCGTGGCGAAGCGCTGCTGGCGCTGGTCAGCCGTCAGACGCATTTCAGCCTGATCAGCCGCGTGCTGAAACGGATTGAAAGCCAGTACACGGAAAACCTCAGCGTGGATCAACTGGCGGCGGAAGCCAATATGAGCGTCTCGGCGTTTCACCACAACTTTAAGTCCGTTACCAGCACGTCGCCGTTGCAGTATTTGAAAACATTCCGCCTGCACAAAGCGCGGATGCTGATGGTGCATGACGGGATGAAAGCCAGCGCGGCGGCAATACGCGTAGGGTATGAAAGCCCGTCGCAATTCAGCCGCGAATTTAAGCGTTATTTCGGCCTGACGCCGGGTGAAGATGTGGCAAGGATCCGCCTGATACAGGGCGCGTGATTTTCCCTCTCCCGGAGCGGAGAGGGGAGAATCAGGCGCTGCAATACTTTTTCTTCAGCACCACGGTGACCGCGCCGACAAGGCCAATCACCAGCAGGAACAGCGGCAGCAGCATCAGGAAGGTCATCACCTGATCTTCATGACGTTTGACGAAAGGGATCATGCTGATGGCATAGCCCAGCGACATCACCACGCCAACCCACAGCAGCGCGCTCAGCCAGTTAAACAGCTGGAAGCGGCGATTCGACAGGCCAGAAATACCCGCCATGGTAGGCAGCAGCGTGCGCACAAATGCAAGAAAGCGACCGGCCAGCAGCGCCAGCAGACCATGACGGTCAAACATATAAGTCGCCCGTTCGTGATATTTCACCGGCAGATGCGACAGCCAGCTTTTTACCACCCGCGTATTGCCGAGCCATTTTCCTTGCAGATAACTCAGCCAGCAGCCGAGGCTGGCAGCGGTGGTGAGGATTGCGATAGTGGAGATGAAGTCCATGCAGCCGCGCGCAACCAGTGCGCCAGCGAGCAGTAAAAGGCTGTCGCCCGGTAAAAATGAGGCAGGAAGCAAGCCGTTTTCTAAAAACAACGTAGCAAACATCACCAGATAAACGACACCGACAACATGTGGGTTTGCCAGCGCAGCAAAGTCGTGATGCCAGAGCGCAGCAATAATATCTTGAATAACAGCCATGGACTTTCCTGTGGTACTGCGTAGAGGAGGCTATTGTACTCCAACTCGCCTGAAACACCTTGATCCGGGGCGCAAGAAATAAGAAATTTCCGCCTTGCTGCCCCGAACGTCAGGTTTACACGATGCGCTGGAAACCTGCCACTAAATCTTCAATCAGATCATCAACATTTTCTAAACCGATATGCAGACGGATTAATGTTCCGCTGAAATCGACGCCGCCATCCGGGCGAATCGCCGCGAGCTGTTCTGGCTGGTTCGCCAGAATCAGTGATTCATAGCCGCCCCATGAATAGGCCATGCTGAACAGTTTGAAGTGGTCGAGATATTGCGCCAGCTCTTCGTTGCTCAGGCGTTTATTAAGCACGAACGAGAACAGACCGCTGCTGCCGGTGAAGTCGCGTTTCCAGTATTCATGGCCTTTACTGCCAGGCAGTGCGGGGTGGTTAACGCGTGCCACTTGCGGGTGCGTTGCCAGCCATTCGGCAATCTTCAGACTGCTTTCATGATGCTGACGCAAACGAACACCCAGCGTGCGCAGACCACGGCTGGTCATATAGGCGGTGTCGGCATCGACCATTTGCCCCATCAGATAGGCATTTTCGCGCAGTTGTTCCCAACAACGTGCATTCGATACCGCCGTGCCGATCATGCCGTCGGAGTGGCCAATCAGGTATTTAGTGGCGGCCTGAATGGAGATATCAATGTCAAATTCCAGCGCCTTAAACAGGATCCCCGCCGCCCAGGTGTTATCGATCATGATGATCGCCTCTGGCGCGACGCTTCTTACCGCCTGAACGATAGCCGGAACGTCGTGAACTTCCATGGTGATCGAGCCGGGAGATTCGAGAAACACCACTTTGGTGTTGGGCTGGATCAGCTTGACGATACTGGCGCCGATCAGCGGGTCAAACCAACTGGTGGTGACACCCAGTTTGGCGAGAATTTTGGTGCAGAAATCCTGGCTTGGCTCGTAGGCCGTGTTGGTCATCAACACATGATCGCCCTGTTCGACAAACGCCAGAATGGTATTGGCCACCGCTGCCGCTCCACAGGGGAAAAGCGCACAGCCCGCACCGCCTTCAAGTTCGCACATCGCTTCCTGTAAGGAGAAGTGCGTCAGCGTACCGCGACGGCCGTAAAACAATTCACCATTGGCGCGATTGCGTGTGGCATGTTTTTTGGCTTCAACCGTGTCGAATACCAGTGAAGACGCGCGCTGGATAACGCTGTTCACCGAACCCTGCGTGTATTTTTTACTGCGCCCTGCGTTTACCAGAGCGGTATCTATATGCTTCGCCGTCATTGTTGCTCAACCTGTTTTTATACGTCTGGATGTCCAGACTACCATGATTGCGCGTTGATGCATCGCCATGTTGGCGGCAGAGCGTTAATTTTTTCGCATTCCGTGCCTTGCGCGGGCGTTTACTGTGTTAGCGCAAAGAAACAGGCCTCTCTTTACGGCACTATGTAAATACTAATGAGAACCACTATCAATTCGGTGGCATTTTGATATTATTACGCGCAGGTTTTGTGATTTGCGTCTCGGAGATACACAGTGGGTAATAATTTGATGCAGACGGATCTATCCGTGTGGGGTATGTATCACCATGCTGACATCGTCGTAAAGATTGTGATGATCGGCCTGATTCTCGCGTCAGTCGCTACATGGGCGCTGTTCTTCAGTAAAAGCGCGGAAATGATCTCGCAGAAGCGCCGCCTTAAGCGCGAGCAGCAGAAACTGGCTGAAGCGCGTTCTTTGGATCAGGCCAGCGAAATTGCCTCCTCTTTCCACGCCAGAAGTCTGAGCCTGTCATTAATTAATGAAGCCCAGAATGAACTGGAGTTATCCGCAGGCAGCGAAGACAACGACGGCATTAAAGAGCGTACCGGCTTCCGCCTCGAACGCCGTGTTGCGGCAATAGGTCGCCATATGGGGCGCGGCAACGGCTATCTTGCGACGATTGGCGCGATTTCACCGTTTATCGGCCTGTTTGGTACGGTCTGGGGCATCATGAACAGCTTTATTGGTATTGCGCAGACGCAGACCACTAACCTTGCTGTTGTGGCGCCGGGTATCGCAGAAGCGCTGCTGGCAACGGCTATCGGCCTGGTAGCGGCAATTCCGGCGGTGGTAATTTATAACGTCTTTGCCCGCATGATTGGCAGTTACAAAGCCATGCTTGGCGATGTTGCTGCGCAGGTTCTGCTGCTGCAAAGCCGCGATCTTGACCTGGCCGCCAGCAATGCGCAGCCGGTTCGCACTGCGTCAAAATTACGTGTAGGTTGATGCTCTATGGCAATGCGTCTTAACGAAAACCTGGATGATAACGGCGAAATGCATGAAATCAACGTGACGCCGTTTATCGACGTTATGCTGGTGTTGCTGATTATCTTTATGGTGGCCGCGCCGCTTGCCACCGTTGATGTAAAAGTGAATCTTCCTGCCTCTACCAGCCAGCCGCAGCCGCGCCCGGAAAAACCGGTCTACCTGTCGGTGAAAGCGGATAACACCATGTTCATCGGCAACGATCCGGTAACCGACGAGACGATGGTTAACCAGCTCAATGCCGTAACGGAAGGTAAAAAGGACACCACGATCTTCTTCCGTGCGGATAAAACCGTGGACTACGAGACGATGATGAAAGTGATGGATACCCTGCATCAGGCGGGCTATCTCAAAATCGGTCTGGTGGGTGAAGAGACGGTTAAAGCACACTAAACGCGGTGCTGAGTGATAAGAGCTGGCAAAGGCCAGCTTTTTTTATGTCTGATATATGTGGGGAATAAAAAGGCGACGCGCTTACTTTAATTTTGTGCCTGCGGTTTTTTCTTGCTTCTCCGGCGCGGCTTTTTGGTTGCCTGCCTCTGGCGCGACGGTGGTGACCGTCGTCGTATGGTATTCGCCGTCGCTGAGTTTGCGGGTCAGGCGCAGCGTTGCGGTTTCCCGCGCCAGCAAATGCTGGTAGTTAGCCTCCAGTCGCCCCATGATTTTGTCGCGCAGTTCCGGCTTTAGCTCGATGATGGCATTGATCACCGCGCCGTAAATTTCCTCTTTTATCTGTAACGGGTAGATTTCCCGGCGGTTCTGCCATTTCAGGCGCACGAGCGCCGCAGGAATGGAAACCAGCTCATGGGCAATACGGGCGATGGTTTCATTTTTACTGAGTATCAGCGCTTCTTTATTGTGCTCTAAGATAAATTCATCGCTATTTTTGTCAATTAAAGTTAAATAAACATTATTATCGACATCGCTCATGTTATTCATCCCCAAGCTTATAAAATAGTGGCCCGTCCTTTTCGCGAGTAATCAGGTTAAGCCAAATCTCATTCCCGTTTTCATTAATTTGCTGCGTTTTTTCGGTAATTATTTGACTTAATACTTGGGGTTCAATCTCGCCCTCTTCTTGTAAGTCATTAAGCAGACGAGCGAATGTCTCGATTTTTACCACCCGCAACAGACGCTCTTTTATATGGCGATCGCGCTCTTCAAGTAACATATTTCTTGACTGCCCACCGCGGCTGGCATTAGCTAATATATCGTTGGCATGATCGGCGAGGGTTGTTTTCCCCTGAGCTAAATTAGTTTCTGTTCCTTCTTCTCCAGGGCTGGTTTCAGCAGTAGAAATATGAAATCGTGCCGGGACAAGATTCTCGGGAAGCATTTCTAATGTCCTTTAATATCAACAAGGAAGAGGGAGTGCGGGCGTGAGGTTCGTTGACAATATCACGGCGCACTTTTAAAATCAAAAAAAAGGAGCCTGCTCATGAACAGTATTTTTTATTCTGTTATTGCTATATTGCTGCTGACGGGCGGCGTACTTTTATTGATGCGTGAGTACAATAAAAACACTCCCCTTAGTGAAATTGACAATCGCCCTCCGCAGTATCAGCCATTGTCGAAAGAGGAAGGCGAAGATCATTTTTCGGTATTAATGAACGCGATTACTCCGGTATGGTACTGGCGCGTCAACCATGAATATATTGATTTTCTTCATGCGACAATTAAACGTATGAACATGGCGGAATTAAATAGTACGCCGGGTTTATTTGAAGCACAGCGTCGCTGTAGCGATCTCAATTCAGCGGTGTATAAGTATTACGACAATATAAAAAAACGCTGTGTCAACGGTGAAAAAGTCTCGCAGTCCGATCTGGATGTCCTCAATCTGCGCCAGTGTTTTCGCGAGTTCAGTATGGAAGCCTATCCGGCGCTGGTGGTGCTGGTCTGGCCTGAGAATCAGCGGCCGTGGGTGAATCCGGAGGATGTGTAACCCCGCCCGGCCAGGTGTTGCAAAATGTTTGCCATCCTGAGATATACTGGGCGTCGGTTTCGTTATCTGACAGGACACTAACGCTACATGGAACGCTTTCTGGAAAACGCAATGTATGCCTCGCGCTGGTTGCTCGCCCCGGTCTACTTTGGCCTTTCCCTCGCTTTACTTGCGCTGACGCTGAAATTCTTCCAGGAGATTGTTCACGTCCTGCCCAATGTCTTCAACCTGGCGGAAGCCGATCTGATCCTGACGTTGCTATCGCTGGTGGATATGACGCTGGTGGGTGGCTTGCTGGTGATGGTGATGTTTTCCGGTTATGAGAATTTCGTGTCGCAACTGGATATCGCCGAGCACAAAGAGAAGCTGAACTGGCTCGGCAAAATGGACGCGACTTCACTTAAGAACAAAGTGGCGGCGTCCATTGTGGCGATCTCTTCGATTCATCTGCTGCGTGTGTTTATGGACGCGAAAAACGTCCCGGACAATAAACTGATGTGGTACGTGATAATTCATCTGACGTTTGTTTTGTCTGCTTTCGTTATGGGATATCTGGATCGTCTGACGCGCCATAATCACTGATAAAAGCCGTAAGAGGGCGGAAAGCCGGGCAAGCAGCGCTACCCGGCTTTTTTGTTATTTATCTGACGATGCCTGCCACAGATTCAACTCGCCGTCGGCAACATGCTTATCGATTTGCGCCAGTTCCTCTTCACTGAATGTCAGGTTATTCAGCGCCAGTACGTTCTCTTCGATTTGCTCCGGACGGCTTGCGCCAATCAGCACGGAGGTAACGCGCTGATCTTTCAATAACCAGCTCAACGCCATTTGCGCCATCGACTGCCCGCGATGTTGCGCCATCTCATTGAGTAACCGCAGGCTGTTGAGATTGCTCTGTGTCAGCATTTTCTCCGTCAAACCGCGCACTTTCTTGCCTTCACGCTGCATACGGGAACCTTCCGGAATGCCGTTCAGGTATTTGCCGGTCAGCAGTCCCTGTGCCAGCGGGGTAAACGCGATACATCCCACGCCGTTATCTTCCAGCGTATCGAGCAGGCCGGTTTTATCGACCCAACGGTTCAGCAGGTTGTACGAAGGCTGATGGATAAGCAGTGGGATCTTCCACTCGCGTAGCAACGCTGCCATCTGTTGCGTACGTTCAGTGGAGTAAGAAGAGATGCCAACATACAGCGCTTTACCGCTTTGCACCGCCTGGGCGAGCGCTGCTGCGGTCTCTTCCATCGGCGTTTTTTCATCTACGCGGTGTGAATAAAAGATATCCACGTATTCAACGCCCATGCGTTTCAGGCTCTGATCGAGGCTGGCCAGCAGGTATTTACGCGAGCCGCCGGAACCATACGGGCCAGGCCACATATCGTAGCCAGCCTTGGTGGAAATAATGATTTCGTCGCGATAAGCGGCGAAGTCATCGCGCAGCAGACGACCAAAATTCTCTTCCGCACTGCCGGCCGGCGGCCCGTAGTTGTTGGCTAAATCAAAGTGGGTAATGCCAAGGTCAAAGGCTTTACGCAGCAGGGCGCGTTGCGAATCCCGCGCCTGCCCATAACCAAAGCTGTGCCACAAACCGAGAGAAAGCGCGGGCAGTTGCAGGCCGCTTTTACCGCAGTATCGATACTGCATCTGTTCGTAGCGATTCGGATTGGCGAAACCGGGCATGATGTCTCCTTTCTTATCTGGCTTTTATATGAAAATCGAAACAGCGTTTTTATCTTACGTCCGTTTTCAGCTTATCAAAAGGTTATGGTTATACCTGCGCATTTTTTGGGCAAAAACTGTAACGCTATGCTTTGCTTAGAGTGGCTAAATGGAGGAGACAGAGAATGACGCGTTTGACGGCGAAAGATTTCCCGCAAGAGTTGCTCGACTACTATGACTACTACGCGCACGGCAAGATCAACAAGCGCGAGTTTTTACAGATGGCTGGCAAATACACGGTCGGCGGCATGACCGCGCTGGCGCTGTTCAATCTGCTCAAGCCCAACTACGCGCTGGCAACGCAGGTCGAATTTACCGATCCGGATATTCGCCCCGAGTACATTACCTATCCATCGCCCAACGGTCACGGCGATGTTCGCGGTTATCTGGTTAAACCGACAAAAGCGACGGGCAAAGTGCCGGCCGTCGTGGTGGTGCATGAAAATCGCGGGCTGAATCCGTATATCGAAGATGTCGCTCGCCGCGTTGCCAAGGCCGGTTACATCGCGCTGGCTCCGGATGGTTTAAGCTCCGTTGGCGGCTATCCCGGCAATGATGATGAAGGACGCGAGCTGCAACAAAAAGTCGATCCCACAAAACTGATGAATGACTTCTTTGCCGCCATTGAGTTTCTGCAAAAGCATCCGGATGCCACTGGCAAAGTCGGGATCACCGGCTTTTGTTACGGCGGCGGCGTTGCTAATGCAGCGGCAGTTGCTTACCCGGAGCTGGCTTGTGCGGTGCCGTTTTATGGCCGCCAGCCGCCCGTCGCCGGGGTGGAAAAAATCAAGGCGCCGTTACTGCTCCACTATGCTGCACTGGACAAAAATATTAACGAAGGCTGGCCTGCCTATGAACAGGCACTGAAGGCCAACCACAAGGTGTTTGAAGCTTGCATCTACCCGGCCGTTAACCATGGTTTTCATAACGATTCAACGCCGCGCTACGATCATGCGGCGGCGGAACTGGCCTGGCAACGAACCCTTGGATGGTTTGAAAAATATCTGCATTGAGTGGAGCGTTCCCGCAAAAAGAGCAGGAAATCGCCAGTAGCGGAATGTATCGTTAATGATAAATTAGTGATTTCCAATGGTATTTGAAGTCGTTATTGCGGATTTTTATGCTGTTAAGTGGCAAAAGACACATTATGTAAAGATAATGGCGCATTTTTATTATCCGGTTTGCAAGTAAAACTGCGCTATTAATTTACGTTAGGTGTTGCTGTTCTTCTGCGAAAATTCCTGGATAAATATCTGCGAAAAATCTTTCGGGCGAAAGGCCAGTGAGCGATCGGAAATAGCACGGATGCCGCGCCGAATATAAGTCTTTCTTCTCACAGCGGCTGAAATCGGGTGCATGATTGCGTTCTCAGGTTCGCTGCTGTATCGCTTCAGGCCAGTGTGCATGCGGCTTACGGCGCGATGTCCGTGCCAGTAAGTTCGAAAAAGCACCACAGTTGTCAGAATAATAAATAATCAGTTAACCCTGCTTAAAGTAAATTTCAATACTCCTTAATCATCATTTTTATTTATTGTTAATAACTTTTTTATTATTAAAAGCATCCTTTGTTTGTGTGCCGTTATTCATTTGTTCAACTTTTAAAAAATCTTATTTTAATTGTTATTAACATTTGTGTTTTTCTTTTTTATATATCGACGAGGCTGTTTGTTTTTTCCATCTTATTAATTATGGATTTTAAAACCATTAACTTAAGAAACAATTATCTGAGTGGAATTTATTTTTTATTTTGTTAAAAAACAACTAGTTATGTTTATTTTTTGTAAATAAACGACATGAGAATCACAATGATTAATAACCCGATGATGAGACAGAATAAGATCCTGTACCGCCCCGGCACAGCATGATGAAAAAGCATAAGGGTAAAAATTTTTTTATCATTTTTTTCACTTTTACCATGCAGAATTTTCTTGTCCATGCCGATAACGGAGATAAGTCTCGCCCGCAGGCGAGAATGTACCTTCACCGCAAGGATAATATTATGAGTATGCTTCGTAACTTTACTATACGAGCCGTTATGCTGGCGATCCTCGGGATCTTCGGCGTGATGTGGTCAGGCGTCGGTTTGTATAGCGTTTTTTCTCTGTCAAAAGTGGCCGACGGCAATGAGGTGGATCGCCAGTTAGTGTCACAGATGACTCTGCTTAGCCAGGGCAATGATCAGTACTTTCGGTTTGTGACTCGTCTCAGCCGCGTAATGGAAGCCAAAGCTGCGGGTGGCTCGCCGGATATGGCGCCGGTTCAACAGGCGCTGGACAATATGACCCGTTATCTGGCGGCGTTTAAAGCGATTTCGCCAGGGCCGATAGATGAGAAAGTCTCTGAGCAAGTGATCAGTAACTGGCAGGCGCTGCTGGAACAGGGGATCACGCCGCAATTTCAACTGGCACAGCAGGGAACGCCTGACGCCTATCGCCAGCAAGCAAATAATGTCACGCCGGGTTTAAGCCGCAGCTTTGGGGCGGCGACCGAAAGCTTTAATAAAGCCGCGGGTGAGATGCTCGATCAGACGCGCGTTGTCGTCGATAGCCAGACGAAAACCACTCGCGTGGCAATTATTTCAGCGATGGTGATTGGCCTGTTGATCCTGCTCTTTACCGACCGCTATCTGGTCACCATGCTGGTGCGCCCGCTGGATCGTATCCGCGCGCATTTCACGCTGATGGCGCAGGGCGATCTCAGCCAGCCGCTGGAAGATTTTGGTCGTAACTGCGTCGGCAAAGTCGTGCCGCTGTTGCTGGCGATGCAGGATAGCCTGCGTGAAGCGGTTAGCAGTATCCGCCACGGCAGCGAAAATATCTGGCGCGGGGCGAGTGAGATCTCTTCCGGCAATAATGATCTCTCTTCCCGTACCGAAGAGCAGGCCGCCGCGCTGGAGCAGACGGCAGCCAGCATGGAAGAATTGACTTCAACGGTCAAACTGAATGCTGACAACGCCAGCCAGGCCAGCCAACTGGCGGAAGTGGCTTCAGCTACCGCCAGCAAAGGCGGCGCGCTGGTTAAAGATGTCAT
Source organism: Kosakonia sp. MUSA4 (assembly GCF_013085925.1). Lineage (NCBI taxonomy): Bacteria > Pseudomonadati > Pseudomonadota > Gammaproteobacteria > Enterobacterales > Enterobacteriaceae > Kosakonia > Kosakonia sp. MUSA4. The sequence continues at coordinate 4,706,561 of NZ_CP025697.1, read as the reverse complement.
CAGCACGATGGACGGAATTTCCGGTAGCTCGAAGAAAATTGCTGAGATCACCACCGTGATTAACAGCATTGCCTTCCAGACGAACATTCTGGCGCTGAACGCTGCGGTTGAAGCGGCGCGCGCGGGTGAACAAGGGCGTGGTTTTGCCGTCGTCGCCGGGGAAGTCCGTAACCTTGCCAGCCGCAGTGCGGGCGCGGCGAAAGAGATCGAAACGCTGATAGCCGATTCAGTCAGCCGCGTCGAGAAAGGGGCGCAACTGGTGAATGACACCGGCACCACCATGGAAAGTATCCTGCGGGCCGTGACCGAAGTGACCACCATTATGAAAGAAATTGCCTCGGCCTCTGCGGAGCAGAGTAAAGGTATCTCTCAGGTGGGCGTCGCGATCAGCCAGATGGATAGCGTCACGCAGCAGAACGCCTCGCTGGTGGAGCAGATCTCTGCGGCCGCAGCGGCGCTGGAGCGCCAGACAGAAGAGCTGCAACGTTCTGTTCAGCAGTTCCGTCTTTCCAGTAACGAGCAGAATAACTCAGCAACGACAGCGCTGGTAAAACCGGATTTGTCGCGCAAAACCACTTCTAAATCTGCCGCATCGTCGGACGAGTGGGTGGCGTTTTAATCAGCGCTATCACCCTCGCAACAGATCGTTATATAATTTTTTATATAACGATTGGGGGTGATAACGATGGAAAACCATTTTGGTAAAGGTTTAATGGCCGGGCTGAATGCAGCACAGGCGGATAGCGCCAGCAATGTGGCGCATTTCTGCCCGGACTATAAGCGGGGTTTTGTCCTTGGGTTTTCGCACCGCATGTTTGAAAAGACAGGCGATCGACAACTCAGCGCGTGGGAAGCAGGCATTCTCACTCGCCGCTACGGGTTGGATAAAGAGATGGTGATGGACTTCTTTCGCGAGAATCACTCCAGCACGGTGATCCGATTTTTTATGGCGGGATACCGCCTCGAAACATAACAATACGCTTCGCTCAATATGTAGTTCTCTTTTGTGAAGGTCACTTTTGTCGAGGGTGACTTTCATTTTTTTTTGTTCATTTGTGCCCTAATACCCCTACACCCAGTCCGTGTAATGTAATCCTCGTCTCATTTTTGCATAATGCCCCTGATTTTTATGTGCTTAATTGTCGGAGCGATCGCAGCACTCTTCTTCCTGTTGGATGGAGAATATTCTTAGTTCGGGCTGAGGAATAAAAAATAAATGGCAGGAGATAATTTACATTTAGCATCCCAGGGTGTGAGTCGTCGTGATTTTATGAAGCTGTGTGCCGCGCTGGCGGCCACGATGGGGCTGAGCGGCAAGGCGGCCGCAGAGATGGCTGAAGCCATCAGCCATCCGCAACGTCCTCCGGTTGTCTGGATTGGTGCGCAGGAGTGCACCGGATGTACCGAATCGCTGCTTCGCGCCACTCATCCCACCGTTGAAAACCTTGTGCTGGAAACCATTTCGCTGGAGTACCACGAAGTGCTTTCCGCCGCGTTCGGGCATCAGGCTGAAGAGAACAAACACCATGCGCTGGAGCAATATAAAGGCCAGTACGTGTTGGTGGTTGACGGCTCCATTCCGATGAAAGACGGCGGTATTTATTGCATGGTGGCCGGCGAGCCTATTGTTGACCATATTCGCAAGGCGGCAGAAAACGCAGCCGCCATTATCGCGATCGGTTCCTGCGCCGCCTGGGGCGGCGTGGCGGCGGCAGGTGTGAATCCTACCGGCGCGGTCAGTTTGCAGGCGGTGTTGCCGGGGAAAACGGTGATTAATATTCCTGGCTGTCCGCCGAACCCTCAAAATTTCCTCGCTACCGTGGCGCATCTCATCACCTTTGGCAAACCCCCGGCGCTGGACAGCAAAAACCGGCCCGCGTTTGCTTACGGGCGCTTGATCCACGAACACTGCGAACGCCGTCCGCACTTTGATGCCGGACGTTTTGCAAAAGAGTTCGGCGATGCCGGGCACCGGCAGGGCTGGTGTCTTTATCACCTCGGCTGTAAAGGCCCGGAAACCTGGGGTAACTGCTCGACGTTACAGTTCTGCGATGTTGGTGGCGCATGGCCAGTTGCTATCGGTCACCCTTGTTACGGCTGTAATGAAGAAGGCGTTGGCTTTCATAAAGGCATTTCTCAGCTTGCCCATGTCGAAAATCCCACACCGCGCGCTGAAAAACCCGACGTGCAACTGAAAGAAGGCGGCACGGTGTCAGCAACGGCCGTCGGCCTGCTGGGTGGCGTAGTCGGTCTGGTGGCGGGCGTTGGCGTGATGACGGTGCGCGAGCTGGGGCGGCAACAGAAGAAAAACGACGCTGATTCGCAGGGAGAATAGCCGTGAACAGACGTGATTTTCTCAAAGTGGCGTCCGGCGGGGCGCTGCTGGTGGGGGGATCGTCCGCCAGTTTTGCCGCTGCGCAAAACCGGCCGCCGATCCCCGGAGCGCTGGGCATGTTATATGACTCGACGCTCTGTGTCGGCTGCCAGGCCTGCGTTTCACGCTGCCAGGCGATCAACTCGCCGGTGCCTAACCCGCAGGGTGAACAAACCTGGTCGAACAACGACAAACTCTCTCCGTATACCAACAACATTATTCAGGTCTGGCACAGCGGCAACGGGCAAAACAAAGACCAGGCCGAAAATGGCTATGCCTACATCAAAAAACAGTGCATGCACTGCGTGGATGCTAACTGCGTGTCGGTCTGCCCGGTACAGGCGCTGAAGAAAGACGCCGTCACCGGCATTGTTCACTACAACCCGGATGTCTGTACCGGCTGCCGCTACTGTATGGTCGCCTGTCCTTTCGACGTGCCGAAATATGATTACGACAATCCGTTCGGCCAGATCCACAAATGCCAGCTCTGCAATCAGAAAGGCGTCGAGCGCCTTGATAAAGGCGAGCTTCCCGGCTGCGTGGAGGTTTGCCCGGCAGGGGCGGTGATTTACGGCACCCGCGAGGAGTTGCTGGCCGAAGCCAAAAAACGCCTCACGCTGAAGCCGGGTTCCGAATATCGCTATCCCCGTCAGACGCTGCATGCCGACGATGTTTACCTTCACGATGTCCCGCACTATTACCCGCACTTATACGGCGAGAAAGAGGGCGGCGGCACGCAGGTGCTGGTGCTGACAGGCGTGCCTTATACCGATCTCGGTTTACCGGCGCTGGACTCCCTGGCGACCGGCGCGCGATCCGAACACGTTCAGCATACGGTGTACAAAGGCATGATGTTGCCGCTGGCGGTGCTGGCAGGTCTGACGGCGCTGGTGCGGCGCAATACGAAGAATGAGCACCACGAGGAGGATGACCATGAGTCATGATCCACAAGCCATGGGCGGTAAGCTGCTGAGCAAACCCGTGCTACTGTTCGCCCCGCTGATCGTGCTGTGCGCGATCTTTATTCTCAAACGTCTGATCTTCGGCCTTGGATCGGTCTCGGATCTGAACGGCGGTTATCCGTGGGGGATCTGGATCGCCTTCGACCTGCTGATCGGCACCGGCTTCGCCTGCGGCGGCTGGGCGCTGGCGTGGGCAGTCTATGTCTTCAATCGCGGCGATTATCATCCGCTGGTGCGTCCGGCGCTGTTGTGCAGCCTGTTCGGTTATTCGCTGGGCGGGTTATCCATCACTATTGACGTTGGCCGTTACTGGAATCTGCCCTATTTCTACATTCCCGGATACTTCAACGTTAATTCGGTGCTGTTCGAAACGGCTGTCTGTATGACCATCTATATCGGCGTGATGGCGCTGGAATTTGCGCCTGCGCTGCTGGAAAGGCTGGGCTGGAAGGTCTCGCTGCGCCGCCTGAATAAGGTGATGTTTTTTATCATCGCCCTTGGCGCGCTGCTGCCGACGATGCACCAGTCATCGATGGGCTCGCTGATGATTGCCGCCGGATACAAAGTTTATCCGCTGTGGCAAAGCTACGAAATGCTGCCGCTCTTCTCACTGCTGACCGCTTTTATTATGGGCTTTTCGATCGTTATCTTTGAAGGCTCCTTAATGCAGGCCAGCCTGCGCGGCAACGGCCCGGATGAGAAGCGCCTGTTCAATAAACTGATGGGCGTGATAAGCGTTCTGCTGGCGCTGTTCCTGCTGCTGCGCGTCGGTGAAATCAGCTGGCGCGGCAAGTGGCATTACGCATTCGCCGGGGATTTTTACAGCCTGATATTCTGGCTGGAACTGGCGCTGCTGGCGTTCCCGCTGCTGGCGCTGCGCATTTCCCGCTGGCGCAACGATTCCCGCGTTCTGTTCCTGGCCGCTCTCAGCATGCTGTTAGGTTGCGCGCTGTGGCGGCTCTCCTATTCGCTGCTGGCGTTCAATCCTGGCAACGGATACGGCTACTTCCCGACCGGGGAGGAGCTGATGATCTCTATTGGTTTTGTGGCAATTGAAGTCTGTGCATACATCTTACTCATACGTCTGTTGCCGATTATTCCTCCGTTAAAAACACCTGCGCGACATGAGGCGAGCGAAGCATGAGTCAACGTATCACCATCGATCCGGTGACCCGCATTGAGGGTCATTTACGCATTGATTGCGAAATTGAAAACGGCGTCGTATCAAAGGCCTGGTCCTCGGGAACCATGTGGCGCGGAATGGAAGAGATTGTGAAGGATCGCGATCCGCGCGATGCCTGGATCATCATGCAGCGTATTTGTGGTGTTTGTACCACCATTCACGCGATCGCCTCAGTGCGGGCAGTAGAAAGTGCGCTGAAGGTCAATGTGCCGCTGAATGCGCAGTACATCCGCAATATTATTCTTGCCGCGCACTCGATCCACGATCACATCGTCCATTTTTATCAGCTCTCGGCGCTCGACTGGGTGGATATCACCTCGGCGTTGCAGGCCGATCCGGCAAAAGCCGCCGCGCTGCTGCACGGGATCTCTGACTGGCCGCTGAACAGCGAAGGTGAGTTCAAAGCGGTGCAGGATAAGATCAAAGCGCTGGTTGCCAGCGGCCAGTTGGGTATTTTTGCCAACGGTTACTGGGGACATCCGGCAATGAAATTACCGCCGGAAGTGAACCTGATAGCTGTCGCACACTACCTGCAAGCGCTGGAGTGCCAGCGCGATGCTAACCGCATTGTGGCGCTGCTCGGCGGTAAGTCACCGCATATCCAGAACCTGGCGGTCGGCGGTGTCGCCAACCCGATCAACCTTGACAGCATTGAAGTGCTGAACCTTGAACGCCTGATGTACCTGAAGTCGTTTATCGATCGCCTCGAGGGCTTTATTGAGCAGGTTTATAAAGTGGATACCGCCGTCATTGCCGCGTTCTATCCCGAGTGGTTGTCGCTCGGCAAAGGCGCGGTGAATTACCTCAGCACGCCGGAATTTCCCACCGATGCGAACAACGGCAGCTTCCTGTTCCCCGGCGGGTATATCGAAAATGCCGATCTCAGCACCTTCCGGGCGATCACCACCGGTGACGATCCGTTTATGGTGAAAGGGATCCAGGAGAGTGCGAAACACGCATGGTACAAAGACGAGGCGCCGCAGGAGCCGTGGCAGGGCACGACATTGCCGCAGTACACCGGCTGGCAGGAAGAGGGCAAATATTCCTGGGTGAAATCGCCTACCTTTTACGGCAAAACGGTGGAAGTGGGTCCGCTGGCCAATATGCTCTGCAAACTGGCGGCGAAGCACGAAACTACAGCAACGAAACTGAATGATATTGTCGCTATCTACCAGAAATTAACCGGTAAAACGATCGGCGTGGCGCAGCTACATTCAACGCTGGGACGCATTATTGGCCGCACCGTTCACGCCTGCGAACTGCACGGCGTGTTGCAAAATCAGTATCAGGCGCTGATCGATAATATCGGCAAAGGCGACACGCAAACCTATGCGAAAACCGACATTCCGCAGAGCGGCGAGTTTAAAGGCGTCGGCTTTCTGGAAGCGCCGCGCGGCATGCTTTCCCACTGGGTGGTGATCAAAGACGGTAAAATCGCCAACTATCAGGCGGTTGTACCATCGACCTGGAATGCCGGGCCGCGCAACTTTAATGATGACGCCGGGCCGTACGAACTGTCGCTGGTGGGCACACCGGTTGCGGACGTGCAAAAACCGCTGGAAGTGGTGCGCACCGTGCATTCGTTCGATCCCTGTATGTCCTGTGCAGTGCATGTGCTGGACGCGGATGGCAACGACGTTGTGTCGGTGAAGGTGCTGTGATGTCGATTTTAGTGCTGGGCGTCGGCAACATTTTATTGACCGACGAAGCGATTGGCGTACGGGTTGTGGAAGCGCTGGCGCAGCGCTTCCATCTGCCGGAAGAGGTTGAAGCGCTGGATGGCGGTACCGCCGGAATGGAGCTGCTCGACGCGATGGCTAACCGCGATCACCTGATTATTGCCGACGCGATCGTCAGCCGGAAAAGCGAGCCTGGAAGGATCATCATTCTGCGTGATGACGAAGTGCCGACGCTGTTCAGCAATAAAATTTCTCCGCACCAGTTAGGGCTGGCGGACGTCCTGTCGGCGCTGCGTTTTACCGGTGAGTTTCCGGCGAAACTGACGCTGATTGGCGTTACGCCAGCCTCGCTGGAGCCGCATATCGGCATGACGCCGGTGGTGGAAGCCTGCCTTGATAGCGCGCTGGCGGCGGTGATTGATGCATTGGCTGAATCCGGCGTTGTGCTGACGCCACGGGAGGCTGCTCATGCACAATGATGAATTGCCAGGATTTGACGTTTCGCCGCACCGCGAAGTGCAGCAGGCTTTTAAGGCGATTGCCGCCCATGAAATGCAGGGGCTGCCGTTTGTGCACCCGCAAATGGAGGTGTACGCCACGCCGTTTACTCTGTTTGAAAACCAGTGGCTTGGCTGTGTGCTGACGCCGTGGATGCTGAGTTTGCACATCTATCCCGGCCCGCAGCAATGCTGGCCAGTGCGGCGCGTCAGCGAGCGGCTGGGGTTGCAACTGCCCTACGGCGAGATGACCTTTACCGTTGGCGAATTACCGGCGCTGGGGCAGTACCTGAGTTGCTCCTTGATGTCGCCATTAACGCCCGATCTCAGCCCGCAGCAGGGCGTACAACTGGCGGATAACTGCCTGAAGATGGCGCTCTCGCTACCGGTCACGGATGCCAGCGTAAGCCGCCGTGCGCTGCTGTTCGGCCAGCGAGGCGCGCAGCATGCATGAGTTATCGCTGTGCCAGAATGCGGTGGAAATTATCGCACAGCAGGCGAAGCAGCACGGCGCGCAGCGCGTGACTGGCGTCTGGCTGGAAATCGGCGCGCTGGCCTGTATCGAAGAGAGCGCCCTGCGGTTCGGTTTCGATATTGCCTGTCGCGATACGCTGGCACAGGGGTGCACGCTGCATATCATCCATAAACCCGCGCAGGCGTGGTGCTGGAACTGTAGCGCGTCGGTAGAGATCACCCGGCACGATGAGTGTCCGCGCTGTCACTGCCCGACGTTGCATATTGAGCACAGCGACGGCGTGCAGATCAAAAGTATTGAAGTGGAGTAAGGCAACGATGTGTATAGGCGTACCGGGCCAGGTGGTGGCCGTTGGCGACGATTTTCATCAACTGGCGCAAGTGGATGTGTGTGGTGTGCGCCGCGATGTCAATATTGCGCTGGTGTGCGAAGAATCGCCGCGCCAATTGCTCGGCCAGTGGGTGCTGGTGCATGTTGGCTTTGCCATGAGCATTATTGACGAGCAGGAGGCGCTGGCGACGCTTGCGGCGCTTCGACAAATGGAGAGCGACGAGCTGGCAGCGGGATAAGAAACCGGGCGGCATTCCGCCCGGTGAGGAAGATTAGGCGTTGCGTTTATCTTCGGTCTGCGTATCGAAATCGCTGGCGTCATGGCGTTCGTGCAGCTGCTCGTTCGGCGCGCCGAACGTACGGTTAACGATGCGACCGCGTTTCACTGCCGGGCGGGCGAAAATCTCCTGTGCCCAGCGCTGCACATTTTTGTAGCTGCCCGCATCAAGGAATTCGGCGGCGTCATACACATTGCCAAGCACCACGTTGCCGTACCACGGCCAAATCGCCATATCGGCAATGGTGTACTCATCACCCGCAATGAATTTATGGTTGGCCAGCTGTTTATCCAGCACGTCCAGTTGACGTTTGGCTTCCATGGTAAAGCGGTTGATGGCGTACTCGATTTTAACCGGCGCATAGTTGTAGAAATGGCCAAAGCCGCCGCCGAGGAACGGCGCAGAGCCCTGTAACCAGAACAGCCAGTTCAGCGTTTCTGTGCGTCCTGCCGGATCTTTTGGCAGGAAGTGGCCGAATTTCTCTGCCAGATACAGCAGGATCGCGCCGGATTCAAACACGCGCGTCGGCGGTGTCGTGCTGTGATCGCGCAGTGCCGGGATTTTGGAGTTCGGGTTGACGTCGACAAAACCGCTGGAGAATTGATCCCCTTCGCCGATACGAATCAGCCAGGCGTCGTACTCCGCCTCGCTAACCCCTTTTGCCAGCAGTTCTTCCAGCATGATCGTGACTTTCTGACCATTCGGCGTGCCGAGCGAATAGAGCTGGAGCGGGTGTTTGCCCACCGGTAATGTTTTGTCGTGCGTCGGGCCGGAAACCGGGCGGTTGATATTCGCGAAAGCGCCGCCGCCGGATTTATCCCACGTCCAGACCTTCGGTGGCTGATAGTTGTCTGACATTTTGGTCCGCCTTTTCGTTGATGTGTTGAAGTGTTAAGTGAGTATAAGTGGTCGCGGGGTCAGGCAAGGATGCGCTGCGCCCAGACGCTGATGTCATCACCACTGCCAAGATCGGCCTGCACCAGCCCATTGACCATAAAGGTTGGAGAAACATGAATGCCGTTCTGGCGCGCGTATTTGCAGTGCCATTTGATTTCAGTTTGCAGCTCCGGACGAGCAAAAGCCTCTGCCAGTTGCACGCCGCTGTAGTTTTCAATGCGTTCAATAATCTGCTGCGGTGTGGCATCCATATTCGGACCGCTGCAATGATCCGTAAATTCAAACTCTTCACGATGATCGGCAACCGCGCGCAGCACCTTATACGCGGCGTTTTTGCCATCGGGCAGCGTCGAAGCTGCCAGGATGCAGCGCACAATCACACCAGAGAAGAGATGCCAGGGCTGTGATTGCAGGCGAATTTTGACCGTCACGTTCTCTTCGCCAACGGCTTCTAACAGCGCGTCCAGTTTGTTAAACGCCCGGACGGAGAAGGGGCAGGTGGGTTCGATAAAGATCTCGAAAGTCCGGGGGCCGTGGCCCCAGCTTAGCGGTGCGGCATGTAAAGGTTGTTGGCTCATGGTCACTCCTGCTGTTTTTCATTTTGTGAGAGTTTGAGAGTAGCAGCATGCCGCAGGCGTGGGGAGTTCGTTTGGCGTCGGATGCGGTTATCGCGCGGTGGTCGATGGCTATAGCATTTCCACATATGAATGTTTTAACAATAAGAAATAAACACTGCTGCAATGTACATAATTAATTTTTAAGAGATAACTTAAATGATATTCAAATTAATAAATCCACTCTAACGTAAATTATTAATGTGATTGTTCTGTGTTTGCTTATTTACATTTTGTCTGTAGCGCTGATTATTTCATCATTATTTGTTATTAATCTGTTTCTCTCCGCTGTCGATAATCGTTATGAGAGTTTTTTTTCGACTCAGATCGGAGGAGTCATTAGCGAATTATCCGGGTAACCAGCAGCGGAGATAATGATGCAGGAGATTCAGGCGATTCAGGCAGCCACGCACCTTGCCAATGCAACACAAGAAAATACGGCCACCAAAGCCGATCTACACACCACCACTGAAAGCGGAGCGGGTAACAAATCTCATCAGGATGAAAGTACCAAAGTCACGCTCTCCAGCCGCGCCGAAAGCCATAAAGAGGCGAAGGGTATAAAGGCGGAGCAGCAGCTCGAAGAAAAGAAAGAAGTCGAAAATCATCAAATTGATTATTCGCTGGCGATGACCGGCATTCCGCAATTTGGTGGACGTCTGGTAACGGTTGTTAAATATCCTGACGGCAGTACGGAAATGATTGACGCCTTTTCCGGCAAAAAAGTGACGCAGGAGGAATTAGACATCGCCCGCGCCGCGAAAGAAAACAGCGAACATGTGCAGCGCAAGCAGGAAGCGAAAAAGGTTGCGCAGGAAGTGCAGGCATTCACTCCCGGAGAATCACAGCCGACGGATCTGGAATAATCCTCTGGCGGTAAATCCGTAATAAAGGCAAAGGCTATTCAGAATTTATCCATAAAATATATCTTATATGTTATGGGCGGCCTGAGCTGAATATCGTAAACGTGTTGGTGTGTATTTAGTTTAAGTCAGTATCGATGTCATTTTGCTTCAGCTATTTATTGCTGAGGATTGCGGCTGTCTGGCGTTCGCCCGCGAGAAAAGGTACATCGCTGTTGTTTTCACTGACGGCAGAATGCACCACTTACTTAGCAGGCTTAATATTGGCTGTGTGAGGAATATGCCGGGTAAACGATGGGTTATTATGATGAAGATGAGTTGTACAACCGCATTAATTATGCGGTTAATTTTTACGGTATCTGGCGTTTGGTTTTGTTGTGTTTTTCTTTGTAGTCGGCAATCGCCTGATTGATGTTTTCTGTTTCGATAACATCGACCTTTTCATCGTTAAAGAACACTTCATAGTGGCCGGATACATATTTAAATGTGAAAATTTTCCCCTGATAGCGAACGCGTCTCTCCTTGACCGACAAGCCTCTGCTGCGCATAGCCACTTTTGCCATCGTATCTATCTTTTTATTTTTCATAGCTATTTTGTTTACCTTTTCAGGCTGTTATGCGATGCCTGTATTTTATTCCGCGTGTTCAGATGCTAATTTGTTATCCTCTCAAAGAAAATCAACGGTTGCCAGAACCTCATGCTTAATAATAGATGAAATATTTCTGCTTAACTTAAGGTTGTCTTAATCTTAAGAATATCCTGTAGTTAATAACGGAAGATTAATTTAGTTATTCGCATTTTTATGGTATTTAATTTTGAAACGCTCTTTTTGATAATTATTTCGATTCTCATTTCACCTTTGCTAGTATTAAACTTCTGCCGGGTCGCATGCACTGGCTATTACACTTATTTTAAAAGGAATGAGGATGAAGAATCGCTTTTTGCCGTTCTGTTCAATTGCACTGGTCATCTCTTCGGTTTTCGCCGCGTCTGCGGCATCTGCCGCCACTAACGACGACGGGATCGTGGTGTATAACGCGCAGCATGAAAACCTGACAAAATCCTGGGTTGATGAATTCACCAAAGAAACGGGTATTAAAGTGACGCTGCGTAACGGCGGCGACACGGAACTGGGCAACCAGCTTGTTCAGGAAGGAAAGGTTTCTCCGGCGGATGTCTTCCTCACCGAAAACTCACCGGCAATGACGCTGGTCGATAATGCCAATCTGTTCGCGCCGCTGGATGCCGACACTCTGAAGCAGGTTCCGGCGCAGTTCCGCCCGGCACATGGCCGCTGGATCGGTATTGCCGCGCGCAGCACGGTGTTTGTTTATAACCCGACCAAAATCAGCGCAGCGCAGCTTCCGGCATCAATGATGGATTTAGCCAAACCAGAATGGAAAGGCCGCTGGGCGGCGTCTCCGTCAGGCGCGGACTTCCAGGCGATTGTCAGCGCAATGCTCACGCTGAAAGGTGAAAAGGCCACGCTCGACTGGCTGAAAGCCATGAAAACCAATTTCGTGCCTTATAAAGGCAACAGCACCGTCTTAAAAGCGGTGAATGCCGGGCAGATTGATGGCGGCGTTATCTACCACTATTACTACTTTGTTGATCAGGCCAAAACCGGCGAAAACAGCAAAAACACCCAGCTTCACTACTTCAAGCATCAGGATCCGGGCGCTTTTGTCAGCATTTCCGGCGGCGGTGTTTTAGCCTCCAGTAAGCACCAGAAACAGGCGCAGGCCTTCATCAAGTGGATCACCGGTAAAACCGGGCAGGATATGCTGCGTACCAATACCGCTTTTGAATATGCCGTTGGTGCGGGCGCGGCTTCCAACGCGAAACTGGTGCCTCTGAATCAACTGGATGCGCCAAAAGTTGAGCCTTCTGCGCTGAACAGCAAAAAAGTGAGCGAGTTAATGACCGAGGCCGGTCTCCTGTAATTGCGGTATGAATGAGCGTCTTATGTCCAGTTTGAGTCTTCCGGCGACACGCCGCGCGGCCAGCCAAACCGTCCGGCGCCGCCCTTCCGGGGTGCTGGTGGTATTAGCCACTTTTGCGGCACTGCTTGCTTTACTCCCCGTGGGATTTGTTATTGGGGTGGGTATTGATACCGGGTGGCCGACGGTGAAGGCGCTCATTTTTCGCCCGCGCGTTGGTGAGCTGCTCAACAACACTTTTTTACTGATTGCCTGCGCCGTTCCGGCCTGTGTGGCGGCAGGCGTTGCCATGGCCTGGCTGACGGAGCGAACCACGCTGCCTGGGCGGCGCGTCTGGTCGCTGCTGGCCGTTGCGCCGCTGGCGATCCCGGCGTTTGTGCAAAGTTATGCGTGGGTTAGCGTCGCGCCGGGTTTCAACGGTTTGCCCGCTGCCGTTTTTCTCGCGGTGCTGGCCTATTTTCCCTTTATTTATATGCCGGTAGCCGCCGTATTACGTCGGCTGGATCCGGGTCTTGAAGATGTTGCGGCCTCGTTGGGCACGCCTCCGTGGCGCATCTTTTTCCGCGTGGTTTTGCCGCAACTCAAGCTGGCAATTTGCGGCGGTGCGCTGCTGGTTGCGCTGCATTTACTGGCGGAATATGGCCTGTTCGTGATGATCCGTTTTGATACCTTCACCACCGCCATTTATGACCAGTTTCAGTCCACCTTTAGCGGCCCGGCTGCCAACATGCTGGCGGGTGTGCTCGCTCTCTGCTGCCTGGCGTTGTTATTACTGGAGACCGCCGCGCGCGGTAAAGCGCGTTATGCCCGCGTCGGCGCAGGCGCAGCGCGCCAACAGCATCGCTTTGTGCTTCGGCGTGGGAGTTCGGCGTGCGGATTCGCGCTGATGCTGGTGATGGCTCTTCTCGCGCTCGGTACGCCAATGGTGGTGCTTGCCCGCTGGCTGTGGCTTGGCGGGCTGGCGAACTGGTCCAGCGCCGATTTGTGGCTCTCTTTGCGTCAGACGCTGTTTCTGGCATTTTGCGGCGCGTTGCTGACAACCGCGTTTGCCCTGCCGACGGCCTGGCTTGCGGTGCGCCATCCGAGTCCGTTGATCCGCGTGCTGGAGGGATGCAACTACGTCACCAGTTCGCTGCCGGGCATTGTTGTCGCGCTGGCGCTGGTCACCGTCACTATCCATTACGCCCGACCGATTTACCAAACCGAAGTCACGCTGTTTCTGGCGTATATGCTGATGCTGATGCCCAGAGCGCTCATCAATCTGCGCGCCGGGATTGCGCAAGCGCCGGTGGAGCTGGAACAGGTGGCGCAAAGCCTTGGCACTTCGCCCGGCAAAGCACTGTTGAGCGTCACGCTGCGGCTGGCGGCTCCAGGTGCTGCGGCGGCTGCGGCGCTGGTCTTTCTCGGCGTCAGCAATGAACTGACCGCCACGCTGCTGCTTTCACCGCTTGGCACCCGCACGCTGGCGACCGGTTTCTGGGCGCTCACCAGCGAGATCGATTATGTTGCGGCCTCGCCCTACGCGCTGCTGATGATTTTGATTTCCCTGCCGTTGACCGGCCTTCTCTATAAGCAATCACAAAAACTGTCGGGTCTTTAAGATGTTAGAACTGAGCAATATTTCCAAATCCTTTGGCTCCGCACGTGTGCTGGACAGTGTGAACCTGCTTATTCCACCCGGTAGCCGTACGGCGATTGTTGGCCCGTCAGGCTCGGGGAAAACCACGTTACTGCGGTTGATTGCCGGGTTTGAGCGGCCGGACAGCGGGCAGATGATGATGAACGGAAAGCCGCTGTTTGCTGGCGATCAGTTTGTTCCCGCCCATCAACGTAAAATTGGTTTTGTCCCGCAAGAAGGTGCGCTGTTCCCGCATCTGCGCGTGGGGGAAAACATTGCCTGGGGGCTGAGCGGCTCCCGTCATGAGAAGCGTGCGCGCGTGGACGCGTTAATGGCGATGGTGTCGCTGGATAGCAAACTGGCCCAGCGCTGGCCGCATGAGATCTCCGGCGGCCAGCAGCAGCGCGTCGCTCTGGCGCGTGCGCTGGCGCAACAACCGGCGCTGATGCTGCTCGATGAACCTTTCTCCGCGCTGGATACCGGTTTGCGTGCCGCCACGCGTAAAGCGACGGCAGATTTACTGACTCAGGCGGGCGTGGCGTCGATTCTGGTCACACACGATCAGAAAGAGGCGTTGTCATTCGCCAGCCAGATTGCGGTGATCCGCCACGGGCGCTTTGCCCAGATTGGCTCGCCCTTTGAGGTCTATTCGCAGCCAGCGGATGAAGAAACAGCGCTGTTTTTAGGCGACGCGCTGATTCTGCCAGCCGAGGTGGCTCAAGGGAAAGCGCGCTGCCAGCTTGGCGATATTCCGGTTGATGATGCGTCGGCATCCGGCGCGCGGCGCATTATGCTGCGCCCGGAGCAAATCAGCGTCGAACCGTGCGATAGCGCTGCGGGTCTGCCGCAGGCGCACATCGTGGATATCGATTTCGTCGGTTACCTCTCCGCGCTGACGCTCGCTTTTGCGCATACAGACGAACACATTACCGTGCAGACCGTTACGCGGCCCGGCTGGTTGCCGGGTATGAAGGTCAATATCCAGATTAACGGCTGCGCGCGCGTGTTTGCTTTGTGATCGCCCGCCCGCTTTGCAGCGGGCTTGTTTGTCCTCTGTCATATTTTTGAATTCGATCTCAAAACGATGTTTTTTAATGTGTAAAACTTCGTTTTGTTTTTATCTCTATAATAATTAACACCTTCTCTTAGCCGGATGTGCATTGCGCGTTCCGGCATTTTGTTAAGTTCGCATTTTCCAGGAAACAGAAACTCTCGATTACGCCGGTGCTGTAAGGCCGGGAGGATCTGTTTTCAGGAGAATACCTGGGCAATACCCTCCGGAATTTACTGTGCTGCCAGGCTGTTTGCCCGTAATGGCAAATTCGCCAGACACATTCGTTGCGCGCGCTGGCTGACACCCTGAAAAACGAAGGAGAGTTTTGATGAAGACACTGTACTATTCCGCGCTGTTGCTGGCCTGTATTGGCGCCAGCCCGTTCACTGCGCTGGCAGAAGAGTGGAACGCGGTCGTTTCCGCCACGCCGCAGGCGGGTGAGTTTGCCACCATCAGCCAGGCGCTGACCGCTGCGCCGAAAAGCGGTACACCGTGGCGCATTCTGATCAAAGAGGGACGCTGGAACGAGCGGCTGGTGATTGAAAAACCGGTCATGCTGGTGGGGCAGTCAAAAGATCGGACGCAGATTGAGGCGAATACCCCGGCGGGCGCGCTGGATACCAGCGGGAAAAAGTGGGGAACCGGGCGTACCAGCACGGTGGAGATCCGCGCCACCGGCGTGACGATCGAGAACCTGACCATCCGCAACAGCTTTGATTTTCCGGCCAATGCCGCGCTGGCGGATACCGATCCGAAAAAGCTAAAAGATACGCAGGCGGTCGCGCTGATGATTTCTGAAGGCGCGGATAAGGCGCGTTTCCGCCATGTCCGGCTGGAGGGATATCAGGACACCTTCTACAGCAAAAGCGGCAGCCGCAGTTATTTCACCGATTGTGAAGTGAGCGGTCATGTCGATTTTATCTTTGGCCCTGGCATTGCGGTATTTGACCGCTGCGACATTATTGCCCGCAACCGCAATGATACCGACCCGCCGTACGGCTATATCACCGCACCCGCCACCCAGATCGATCAGAAATTTGGCCTGTTTATTATCAACAGTAAATTAAGCAAAGAGCCGGGTGTACCGGCAAACAGCTTTGCGCTCGGGCGTCCGTGGCATCCAACCACTGAATTCAGTGACGGGCGCTATGCCGATCCGCATGCCATTGGCCTGGCGGCGTTTATTCACTGCGAGATTGATGACCATATTTACGGCTGGGACAAAATGTCCGGCAAAGATAAAGCCGGAAATAAAATCTGGTTCTACCCGGAAGATAGCCGTTTTTATGAATCCGACAATCGCGGGCCTGGTGCCGGGCAGGGCGGCGCGCGCTACCAGCTCACGAAGGCGAACGCAGCGCAATACAGCCTGGCCGCGATTTTTGATGGCTGGGATAAAACCCTGCTGGAGTAAATTTTTAAGTATTGCCCCCGGTAACGGGGGCAATTATCGTCATCAGTTGCCATATTTAACGTTAAAGCCCAGCGCATCCCCAACGGTGTCGTATTCGCGGAAATTAAAAATAAGCGGCTTCCATTTGCTGGAATCGACAATGCCGTTTTCACCTAAGAGTGGGTTTTCTACCCACAGATTGACAATATCCAGCTCGGCGAGAATAAAACGGCCTTTATCGCTGATGGACGCTAAACGGCATTCCGCCTGAATCGGGCATTCAGCAATACGCGGCGGTGCCACGTCAATCGAGGCTTCCGCAGTCAGCCCGGCTTTAGCGAATTTATCATGGCAGATTTCCACGCCCCATTTGGTCTGGTTTTCCGACAGCATATCGCCGCCGGTCAGCCTGCCAACCTGCTCGACTTTCTCCCACAAGGTATGATCGGGAATATTGATCACCGCATCGGAACCGGCAACTAAATTACTGTGTGTTTTGCTACCTTTACTTATTCCGATAATAATTTTCTCGCCAAGTGAAATTGATGATGAAGCGGCGCAGATATTATTTTTCCCTTCGCTGTCTTGCGTTGTGACCATAAAAACAGGAAAGCCATAATAGAATGAGTTGAGTTTTGATTTGCTTTTCATTGTCCCTTTTCCCTTATATTTAAAGCCGTAATGAGACTATTTTTCACCCTGTTAATGGTCTTTTACAATAACCCTTTTTGAGTAGCGAGAATCATCATAAAATAGCCACTAAAAAAAGTAGTCCACAAATTTTCAAAGAGGTATATGATATGCAACATATGCTTTTCCCCTCCCGGTGAGCACCGCTTGCTGAGAACTTTGAGGATGAAACATGCAACGTATCGCCATACCCGCAAACTATGTTCACACCCGCACGACGCCGTTCTGGACGAAAGAAACCGCCCCGGCGTCTATCTGGAAACGCCATCTGGACGCCGGTACCCGGCAGGGTGTTTACCCGCGACTGAGCGTGTCGCAAGGGGCGATCCGCTATAACGGCTACGCGGATGAAACCAGCCCGCAACCGGTAGAAACCGTGACGATCAATGCCGGGGAATTTGCCGTCTTTCCGCCGGAAAAATGGCACAACATTGAAGCATTAACCGACGACACAATATTTAGCGTCGATTTCTATGTTGACCCGAAAATTTTGCTAGAAGAGTGAGGTATTTATCATGACGACTGAAAATAAAGGCTATTCTTTAGCGATTTCTCATTCCGGCAAGCATGAAACGAAAGAAAAAATATGGCTGAAGCCGATGTCGTTATATGTGCCGGATGTCGCCGTAGAAGCGGTTGCCGAGCTGACTGCCGGGTTTAGCGAAAATAACAGTGAATATGTTCTGACGGTTACGAACAACAATAATGGCGTTTCTGTCGATAAAGAATTTTCCAGCCTTGATGCATTGAAAGATCCGCTTAATGCTGCCGATTCGGTAAAAGAGTTGATTAACATTGTCCGTGGCTACGAATCGGATGAAGAAACCAATGTGTGTGGCTGGTAATACGACGCTTCAGGAGGTTCATGATGGCCTATCAAATTCCGCTTCACTTCCGCCATACCCGCTCCACGCCTTTCTGGACGAAAGAGACGGTACCGCAGGCGCTGCTCACCCATCACAATACCAAAAAGGGCGTTTATGGCCGTTTGTCGGTGATGCAGGGCGCGGTGAAGTATTTCGGTTTTGCCGGTGAGCACGACACCACGCCGGAAGTGGAAGTGGTGATTGAAGCCGGGCACTTTGGCATCAGCCCACCGCAATACTGGCATCACATTGAATTACTTACCGATGACACGTACTTCAATATTGATTTCTTTGCCGATCCGCACGAAGCGCTGGAAGGAAAAGGGATCGGTCAGGTGGTCAATACGCACCGCAGCTAAACGCCATGCGCCCGGCGCAGACCGGGCGTTTTCGTTCAGAAGTTATCAATAAACCGCTTCACCGCCGGTGAACGCTCAAATTTCCTCCACGCCAGCGCCACGTCTGTTTTCAACACTTCACCTTTGATGCGGTGAAACGTCACCAGCGGATGACTAAAGCAGGACATGGATTGCGGGACAATGGCGAAACCAAATCCTGCGCTGACCATGCTCAGCGATGAAGAGAATTGCGATGCCTGCTGCGGGTGGCTCATATCGATGCCGGCGCGCAGACAGGCGTTGTAAATCAGTTCGTACAGCCCCGGCGCTACCGCCTGCGGGAAGATCACCAAAGGCGTGTCGCACAGCTCCGACAGCGCGAGTTCGGCTTCATCAGCCAGCGGATGTGAGCGGTGCAACGCAATCAGCATCGGCTCTTCATCAATCAATTTCAGATTAAATATTTTGCTGTTTTCACAGGGCAGGCGCACAAAAGCGACGTCGATCAGCCCTTCATCCAGCTCCTGCATGAGCGTCGCCATATTGTCCTCTTTCTGATGGAGCATGACCTGCGGATAGTCATGCTGAAACTGGCGCAGCACGGCAAAAATGCGGATGTGAAAAGCGTTGGAACTGGTCACGCCAAGATAGAGCTTGCCGTTGATCCCCCGCGCGATGCCTTTGGCTTTTTCCAGCGCGGCATCACTTAAGGCGAGGATCTGGCAGGCATCTTCGTAAAAGGCTTCGCCCGCATCGGTGAGCTCCACGCCGCGCGTTAAACGGTGAAATAACGGCGTTCCCACTTCCTGCTCAAGACGGCGAATTTGCTGGCTCAATGGCGGCTGTGATATGCCCAGTATTTCCGCCGCGCGGGTGAAATGTTGCGTCTGCGCAACGGCGACAAAATAGCGTAGATAACGAAGTTCCATATCGAAAACATCTCAAACCTTGATGGTTTGTATATTGGAATCTCTCGCTGAAACGAGTCAATATTTAATCAGCTTTTCTAAAGGTCTACTCAATGAGGTATTAGAGGATGACTAATCTAACTGATTGTTCCTGCAAAGAAAATCTAAGTGAAACAATTCGTGCTTTTTCTAAAAGCAAACCTGAATGTGTGATATATCAAACATCGCTAATGAGTGCGCTATTAAGTGGAGTTTACGAAGGAAATACCACGATTAAGGATTTACTCAATCACGGCGATTTTGGACTCGGCACGTTTAATGAACTGGATGGCGAACTGATTGCCTTCAACAGCGAAGTCTATCAGTTGCGTGCAGATGGCAGCGCCAGGGAGGCGCGCCCCGAGCAAAAAACGCCGTTCGCCGTGATGACCTGGTTCCGGCCGAGCTACAGCCAGCAGTTTGATGCTCCCGTCAGCCGGCAACAACTGCACGAGATCATTGATAAACAGATTCCTTCCGACAACCTCTTTTGCGCCCTGCGCATTGAGGGCCATTTTCGCCATGCGCATACCCGCACCGTACCGCGCCAGATGCCGCCTTACCGGGCGATGACCGACGTGCTCGACGATCAGCCGGTTTTTCGCTTTAACAGCCGCGCGGGCGTGTTGGTCGGCTTCCGCACGCCGCAGCATATGCAGGGAATCAATGTTGCCGGTTATCACGAACACTTTATTACCGACGATCGGCGCGGCGGTGGCCATTTGCTGGATTACCAGTTGGATCACGGCACGTTGACCTTCGGTGAGATCCACCAACTGATGGTTGATTTGCCCGCGGATGCGGCGTTTCTTCAGGCCGATCTGCACCCGGATAATCTCGATGCCGCAATTCGTTCGGTAGAGAGTTGAGACACAGACAAAGGAGTGACTAATGAGCAATGAAAACCATACGCAGCAGTGGGCGCATGGCGCCGACATGGTGGTGAAACAACTGGAAGCTCAGGGCGTTAAACAGGTTTTCGGCATTCCAGGCGCGAAAATCGATAAAGTTTTTGACTCCCTTCTGGATTCATCCATCAAAATAATTCCGGTTCGTCACGAAGCCAACGCCGCCTTTATGGCAGGTGCGGTCGGACGTATTACCGGCAAGGCGGGCGTGGCGCTGGTCACCTCCGGGCCCGGCTGCTCCAACCTTATCACCGGCATGGCGACCGCGAACAGTGAAGGCGATCCGGTGGTGGCGCTGGGCGGCGCGGTTAAACGCGCCGACAAAGCCAAACTGGTGCACCAAAGCATGGATACCGTCGCGATGTTTAGCCCGGTGACCAAGTACGCCGTAGAAGTCCCTTCTTCTGATGCCATTGCCGAAGTGGTGTCGAATGCGTTTCGCGCCGCGGAACAGGGGCGACCAGGCAGCGCTTTTGTCAGCCTGCCGCAGGATATTGCCGATCGGCCCGCCAGCGGCGCGATCCTGCCTGCCGGTTCGCCTCCTGCATTAGGCGCTGCGCCGGAGGCGATGATTAACGACGTGGCAAAAATGATCGCCGCGGCGGAAAACCCGGTGTTTTTGCTTGGGCTGATGGCCAGCCGACAGGAGAATATCGAGGCGCTACATCTGCTGCTGGAAAAAAGCCACATTCCGGTCACCAGCACTTACCAGGCGGCAGGCGCAGTCAACCAGCAACATTTCAGCCGTTTCGCCGGACGCGTTGGCTTATTCAATAACCAGGCCGGGGATCGGCTGTTGCATCTGGCGGATCTGGTGATCTGTATTGGTTACAGCCCGGTGGAATATGAACCTGCGATGTGGAATACCGGTAGCGCCAGACTGGTGCATATTGATGTGCTGCCCGCCTATGAAGAGCGCAACTATATTCCGGATGTTGAGCTGATTGGCGACATCGCCAGCACGCTGGACAAACTGGCAGCGAAGATTGAAAAACCGCTCATCCTCACCCCGCGCGCGTCGGAGATTTTGATTGATCGCTGCAACCAGCGCGATTTGCTCAATCGCAAAGGCGCACAGCTTAACCAGTTCGCCATTCATCCGCTGCGCATTGTGCGGGCGATGCAGGACATCGTGAATAGCGACGTGACGCTGACGGTCGATATGGGCAGTTTTCACATCTGGATCGCTCGCTATCTCTACAGCTTCCGCGCTCGTCAGATGATGATTTCTAACGGTCAACAGACGATGGGCGTCTCCTTGCCGTGGGCGATTGGTGCCTGGCTGGTTAACCCCGGGCGCAAAGTGGTGTCGGTTTCCGGCGATGGCGGTTTTCTGCAATCCAGCATGGAGCTGGAAACCGCTGTGCGCCTCGGCGCGAATGTGCTGCACATCATCTGGGTGGATAACGCCTACAACATGGTGGCGATTCAGGAAGAGAAAAAATACCAGCGTCTTTCCGGGGTGAATTTCGGGCCGGTGGATTTTAAAGCCTATGCCGAAGCGTTTGGCGCGAAAGGTTTTGCCGTCGGGAGCACAGCGGAACTTGAACCGACCCTGCGTGCAGCGATGGACACAGATGGCCCGGCAGTCGTCGCCATTCCGGTGGATTACAGCGATAACCCGCTGCTGATGGGCCAGCTCAACCTTAACCAGATTCTTTGAATAACCAAGGAGAAGTGATGAAAAAAGTCGCATTCGTGACCGGTGCCGGTCAGGGAATTGGTAAAGCCATTGCGCTGCGTCTGGCGAAAGATGGTTTTGCCGTCGCCGTTGCCGACTATAACGCCGCCACCGCCAAAGCCGTGGCCGACGAGATCAACAGCCATCAGGGCAGCGCGATTGCTGTGACAGTCGATGTTTCCGATCGCGAACAGGTTTTTGCCGCGGTGGAAGAGGCCAGAAGCAAGCTAAAAGGCTTTGATGTCATCGTCAATAATGCGGGCGTTGCGCCTTCAACGCCTATTGAATCGATCACCCCGGAAGTGGTGGATAAGGTTTATAACATCAACGTCAAAGGCGTGATTTGGGGGATTCAGGCGGCGGTCAGCGCTTTTAAAGC
Source organism: Kosakonia sp. MUSA4 (assembly GCF_013085925.1). Classification (NCBI taxonomy): domain Bacteria; kingdom Pseudomonadati; phylum Pseudomonadota; class Gammaproteobacteria; order Enterobacterales; family Enterobacteriaceae; genus Kosakonia; species Kosakonia sp. MUSA4. The sequence goes on along the minus strand of NZ_CP025697.1, from coordinate 4,684,594 downwards.
GGAAAAACACGGTGGCAAAATCATCAATGCCTGCTCACAGGCCGGGCATGTCGGCAACCCGGAACTGGCGGTTTACAGCTCAAGCAAATTCGCCGTGCGCGGTTTAACCCAGACCGCCGCGCGCGATCTGGAGCCGCTGGGCATTACGGTTAACGGTTACTGTCCGGGAATTGTGAAAACCCCGATGTGGGCCGAAATCGATCGCCAGGTCTCTGAAGCCGCGGGCAAACCGCTCGGTTACGGTACCGAACAGTTCGCCAAACGCATCACGCTTGGGCGCCTGTCAGAACCTGAAGATGTGGCAGCTTGCGTCTCCTATCTTGCAGGGCCGGATTCAGACTATATGACCGGTCAGTCCCTGCTGATTGATGGCGGTATGGTATTTAACTAATACGTTTGATGGCTCGGACACAGCCTTGCCTCTGCGATCGCGCAGGGGCTTTTTTATATCCCGCAATGAAGGTCATTCTCATCTATAAACGTTTTAAATGAGGTGCGTCAGATGGCGAACCTATATCGCCAGCTGTTCGCGACAATGATCAGCTGCGGTATATGCGATTTTCGGCAATCCAGCGCAAAAATTCTCGTTTGGGTTATGGAAGCGTTTGCGCTTAACTGAAAAGGTCAACCCTTAACCGGAGAACACGCGGATGAAGAAAATATTGCAACAGTGGCTTGAGCGACTTGCTCCTGTGCTGCCAGTACAGGTGGAGGAGGGGGAATATGATTCTGGTCGCCATGTGGCGCTGATGATCCCATTCGGTCTGCTCTACGGCCTTGATTATCATCCTTCTGTATGGATTTACGATGAAAAATGAGCGCTTCCATCTGGTGATGCGCTACAGCTACTGGAATGAACTGTGCGTACCGGATTAGAACCCGCCCGAAAACAGGCGGGTTTTTTATTTTCTTACCCCACCAAAATCCATTTTGAAATTGCGTTTCACCTCTCATTTCTGCCTTTTTAGGAGATTTTTTTCTACACCCTTAGCCTTCGGTCACAATTCAAACACCTTATCTTGTATGGTAGTAGACACAAAAACCGTAAGGGCGATACCGTGAAAGCCGTGATGTATTTGCCTAAACGATCCCGGCTTCAGGCTGGACATGGTTGAACGAAGATTCGCTTACGGAGTTTTGATGTCCATGACAAATAAACAACAAACTCATTGGGTTAACGGTTTCCCGCTGGCGGGTAAGCTGCATAAACGCGGAGAGATACTATGATCCGCAAAAACCGGAAAGTCACCATTCCCGTCAGTATCGGCTACGGCATGACGGATATTATGGGCGGCGGCGCATTTACCGTTATTGGTGCATGGTTACTCTTTTTCTATACCACCTTCGTGGGCTTGTCGCCGATTGAAGCAGCTTCGATCGTGGCGATTGCCCGTATTGTTGATGCTATCGTCAGCTTATTTATGGGGCGCTTTACCGACCATTTTTACAAAAACTATTTCGGCAAGAAATTTGGCCGCCGCCGGTTTTTCCTGTTGATCGGCGCGCCATTAATGCTGGTTTATATTTTGTTATGGCTCGACGGGATGAGTTTTCTCTTTTATCTCGCCGTGTACCTGGCATTTGAAGTTATTGCGGCAATGGTGCTTATTCCCTGGGAAACGCTGCCTTCGGAAATGACCAAAGACTTTAATGAGCGCACCAAACTTTCCACCTGTCGTATGTTTCTTTCCGCTGCCGGTACATTTCTCGCCACGTTTATTCCCGGCGTGTTGATTGGTTGGCTGGGGGAGAAAAACGCCGATGCCTACCTGATTAACGGTATCGTTTTTGCCGTGCTGTTTATGCTCTGCGTGTTTATTTCCTGGCGAGTCACCTGGGAACGTGAATTAACGCCGGAAATGCTGGCGGAGATGGAAAAAGGCTACCAGCCGACCAGCGCGAGCCAGAAATTGCAGGCGCTTTTCACCCTGTTTAAAGATTACGCTTCAACGCTCAAAGTGCGGGCTTTTCGTAAACATCTGGCTATCTATCTGTTCTCATTCACAGCAAAAGATGTCTATAACACGGTGTTTGTTTTCTTCTGCGTCTACTGCCTGCACGTCTCCTCTTCACTGGCGGGAACCCTGCTGTCGATGAGTATCGTCGGGCTGCCGGTAACGCTGGCGGCGGGTGTGGCGATGATTAAATATGGCCCATCGCGGCTTTATGTTTTCGCCTACAGCGTGATGATTCTGTGCCTGGGCGGTTTCTTCCTGGTGTACCAGTTCCCGACGGAGAACAAAGTGGTATTGCTGGTGATTCTTGCCGGGGTGTATCAGGTTGGCCGCTGTGTGCTGGAGTTCACGCCGTGGAACGTTTTCCCGTTCATTCCGGATATTGACGAAATGATTTCCGGTCAGCGCCGGGAAGGGCTGTTTGCCGCCGTCATGACCTTCTCACGCAAAACCACCGTCGCGATTGCCACCTTTATTGTCGGTCTGTTGCTGCAAAGCGGCGGCTTCGTTAAAGGCAGCCAGGTACAGCCGCAGGAAGCGGTGACCACCATTGTGATGTTGCTGTTTGTCGGTACCGTTGGGTTATTACTGGTGGCATTGTGGCAGGCGCTGACATTCCATTTGAATAAGCGCACGCATAAGATTTTCGTTGATGAACTTGATCGTCTGAAAGCGAACGGTCTGAAACAGAATGTTGCGCCGCAAGCGCGCGCGGTGGTGGAAGATCTGACCGGTTATGCCTATGAAAAACTATGGTGTAAAGATTCTGCGGGCCAGTCTGAGCCGGTCATGCTAAATAACGCTATGGCACTACGGAAATAACCGGCGTAAGTAAAGCGCCGCCCGGAAAATAACAGGATGGAAAGTCTTCCGGGCGGCGATAAATAGCGTCAGCGTCGCCTTGTGGAAAATGTAACAATATGGTCATGCGTAGAAAAATACACTTACACTCTTTCGGCGCTTTTGTCATATAGCTGCGATTTTTTCACTATCTAATAATCCCCGGCTACTGCAACTTCGCTCAATCTATGATTGCCGGGTTGCACATTTTAACCCTTAGGTTAATTTCATTTTTATTTCGCTTTTCATTCACTCCTCCGGGTTACTGCCCGGAGTTTTTTTTATGCTGGTTGATGCCGCTCTATTTTTTGTCATGACACAAAATTGTCATATAAGCGCTCTATCCTTCCCTCCGTCCGCAAAATTATTCAAAAATCTATCAACTTTTTCGTTTTTGGAGAGATTATGGCAACGTTTAATGCATCTGTTCGCCTGATGGCCGCAGCACTTGCGCTTTCTACGACTACCGTTTTCGCAGCAACCAATGTGACTGGCGCAGGCGGTACTTTCCCCGCTCCGGTATACGCAAAGTGGGCCGCTGAATATCAGAAACAAGTGGGTTCTCAGGTCAACTATCAGGGGATTGGTTCTTCTGGCGGTATCAAACAGATCATTGCAAAAACCGTTGATTTCGGTGCATCCGACGCCCCGATGAGCGATGACGATTTGGCAAAAAATGGCCTGTTCCAGTTCCCGACAGTGATCGGCGGTGTGGTGCTGGCGGTGAACATCCCGGGTGTGAAATCCGGCGAGCTGACTCTGGATGGTAAAACGCTGGGTGATATCTACCTGGGCACCATCAAAAAATGGAACGATCCGGAAATCACTAAGCTGAACCCAAAAGTAAAACTGCCGGACACCAATATCAACGTTGTGCGTCGTGCAGATGGCTCCGGTACGTCATTCGTCTTCACCAGCTACCTGTCTAAAGTGAACGCAGACTGGGCAAGCAAAATCGGTAAAGGTTCAACCGTTAACTGGCCGGTTGGTCTCGGCGGTAAAGGCAACGACGGCGTGGCCGCTTTTGTACAGCGCCTGCCTGGTTCCATTGGTTACGTGGAATACGCCTATGCCAAACAGAACAACCTGACCTGGACCAAACTGTTTGATGCCGACGGCAAAGTGGTTGAACCGTCGCAGCAGAGCTTCAGCAACAGCGCTAAAGGGGCTGACTGGAGCAAATCTTTCGCCCAGGATCTGACCTTCCAGAAAGGCAAAGACGCGTGGCCGATCTCCTCCACGACCTTTATCCTGGTCTACAAAAAACAGGATGACGCAGCGAAAGGCGCAGAAGTGCTGAAATTCTTCGACTGGTCTTACAAAAACGGTAGCGCGATTGCGAGCAGCCTCGATTATGCGCCGCTGCCAGATTCTGTAACCAGCCAGGTTCGTGCCGCCTGGAAAGCGAATGTCAAGGACGCTTCCGGCAAAGCGCTGTTCTGATTTTCTCTCACCATGCAAAAAAGCCCGATACTTGCGTACCGGGCTTTTTTTATTGCCAACGCGCGCTATTAACGGGCGCTTTCAAGCTTCCAGAGTGCCGGAGCGCTGACCGGATCCCAGCCGACAATAGCGCTGTGCGCTTGCAGGCAGGAATAGGTTTTGCCGTTGAACGACACGCGATCGCCAGCTTTATATACGGTGCCTTCTGCCCACGGCGCAAGGTCACCCGGTGCTGGCGTTTCTTCCGCATCATCCGTTAACGTTTTCACATTCAGCGAAGCGCTGAGCTCTGACACTAAACCGTTGCTGAGCTCTGCCGCGACCTGGTAAACGTACGCAGTGCCTGGCTTCAGATTGCTGTCGGTAAACGACTCTGACTGCGGGCTTTCGAGCAGTTCACCATTACGGTATACCTGATAGCGAGCGACATCCCCGGCCACTTTTTTCCAGCTTAAAGTGACGGTGGTGGTGGTGATATTGCTGGCCTGAACGTTCTGCGGAACGCCCGGTTTTTCGGACGGGGTTTCATCCCCTTCCTGGCTGATCGAGCACTGGCCATTCTCCTGCTGAATGAAAATATGCACCGGTGCCGCACCGTCCAGGCTGCTGAGCTGATCCTGGATCAGCGTTGCACAATCCATACCTGCACCATTTTCAAATGCGGCCTGCTGCACCTGGCTACCCGGCATCAGCGCGATTTTAGCGTTCGGCTCCAGCCAGTCGTGCGAGACGATCGTGCCCACATTATCCGCCACGGAGAGGAACAGACGTTGGTCGTCACTGTTAGTGAGCGTGGAAACCAGCGACTCGTCAATGGCGCTCTTCTCGGCAAACTGGGTGACCGGCAGTTCCACCATCAGCGCTTCCAGAACTTTGGCAAAATCGTGAGACCAGGAAATCTCGCCGTTTTTCGCCAGTTCATCGAAGCGGGCCATCGCGGCAGGCTTGGCTTTCGCCATCTCTGCATTGCTGTAGAAACCATAGCGTGCCAGCAGATCAACGTAGTTGCTGACATCAAGGCGCGTCAGTTGCGTTTCATAGCGGGTTTCTTCTTTCAGGCTTGCTTCGTTAAGCATTTGAGTGACATACGGGATCTGGCGAATATAGCGAGTGCCGAAATCATTCAACTGAACGAAACAGGCCGGATCGCTCTCCAGATGATCTGTCAGCGCCATACAATGCTGGAAACTTTGCTCGCTTTTCAGCAGCAGTTCTTTCACGGAGTACGGGCCACGGTTGTACATGTAGCTCATTACCATCGCTAATGTATCTTTATCTTTACTGCCCTGAATAAAGTCCTGAATACGCACTGTCGTATCGGTCTTATTTTTATCCCACGGCAGAGAACCGGTATTAATTCCAATCACCGAACCGTTATAAAATCCGCTGGTTACGGCTGAACCAATAATATTGCGTGCCGGGCCGGAGAAGGAGTCGAGGATTTTTTTCGGCTGCATCATGCCAAAAATACGCGGGAAACCGCCGCCGCCCGTTCCCTGCAATTCACTCCAGGCGCTGCCCGGATATTCAATTTGCAGCACGCCGTCATCCCCTTCTTCCGATGGCGCCGGAAGATCGCGGCCTAATGAGCTTTCCTGAAGCCCTTTAGAGACAAAGTAGTTCGGCCCCATATTTCGTGCGAAATAGTTACCAAAGCTCTCACCCACGCCGAAAGGACGCTGCAAATCAAAGGTACCGTTCTCTTTGTCCAGCCCGAACTGCATCTGGATCATGGTGCTGACATAGGCCTGCGCGAAGGCCATGGCCCACAGTTTATGTTCAACCATGGTGGCATCGGAGCTATCACCCAGCAGATCCAGTTTCACCACGCCGGAACGATCTTTTTTCCAGTCAAGGTCATGATGTTCGCAGTTATCCAGATCGATTTCATAACGGCCTTCACTGTCTTGCTTAATATTGCAGTGATACGGCAGCGACAATTTATCCGCCAGATGCAGGTCATAATCAATCTGGCCTGAGGAATCTTTGGGTAATAACTGACGATACATATCAAGAGAGATATTTTCGGTAGCCAATGCATTATTGGCACTGAAAAGCGCCACGGCCAGCGCGATAATTTTAATTTTCATGGATAACCCTTTCCTTGCGTTAAATAATGGTGGGAGTTTACTGGCAAGAAAAACGAGAGAATATGAGTAGAGGGCGCAACGAATATCAGTAATTTCTTCAGAGGATAAGAAATATAATTATCGGCAGGGAAGTATTCTTTTGTAGCTAAACGGGTTTAACGATGGTCAGGCTGCGGTGGGGAAGGCCGGTTCGCGGCACTACATGAAAAGAAGCTGCGTGCTATGGGGCCAGGAAATGACCCCGATAAAACAGTTTAATCCTTTTTTTGCGCTTTGCTGCCTGAGGCCGAATGGCGTCTTTTTTTAACCAAAAAATAAATAAAGAACACAATTGCTGCACCGGTAATCATTCCCAACGTATGCATTTCCCCTCCTGATTGGTTAATGTTGCTAATGGTCGAAAGCCATCGCGTTTGTAAACACTGCGGAAGTAAACCCGCTATTCCGACGTAGCACAAGCTTAATTGCAGCCAGTATTCATTTTTAAGTTTTTTTCTTACCGCAGCCAGCTGCTAATAGCCTGTAAGAGGAGCGCAACGGCAGACTTAAAAAATTTACAGAAAGAGATTAAACAATCCAGCGGCCTTGCCGATGATGTGTTACCGATAACATAAGGGTTTACGGAACACGCAGGTAAGGATCTATTAATGAAAAATATTTCTGTCAGGGTGGCGCTGTCAGGTGCAATATCGATATTTGTATTGATTATTGTGGCTATCTCATCTGTAGGTTTTTTCGCATTTACACGTTCAACAAACACGACTGAATTTATTCATAATTCTGACAGTCGGGTGATCCTGGTTAATGATATCTACAAAGACTCGGCCCGTACGCGTGCCGGTTTTGCGCTGGTCTATGCAAGCTTGTTAAAGGAGGGAAAAACTGAAGATTGGGTATTTAAAAATATTCAGACCACTCACGAAAGGATGCTGGTCAACCTGCGAAAATTTGAAACTCTACCGGTGATGGATAGCCGGGATGAAGAGATAAAAACCGAGCTGGTTACCTCGGCTGGCGCGCTGAATACACTCCTTGAAAAAGCTGAGCAACTGCTTAAGGCTGGGAACGTACAAGGTTACTACGACGTTAACGTACAGCAAATTGATAAAGCTGGCGGGCGTTTCTCAGCCGCGCTCGAAAAATATCAAAAAAGCACCAATGAAACTGTTAATAATTTGATGGATGAGCAACAAAGACAATACCAGCAGTTATTATGGGTGATGTTTGTGGGATTGTTGCTTGCTCTTTTAATTAGTGTTGCTGTTTTGTATGTTCTTCGTAATGTGATATTACGGCCGCTAAACAATGCTATTGAACATCTTGATACCGTCGCCAAAGGTGATTTAACAATAAATATTCAGGTGGCCGGTAATAATGAAATCGGCAAACTTCTCAACGCTATTCGTGGTATGCAGGAGAGCCTGCGCAATTTAGTGGCGCAGGTTCGAAACGGGGTGGATGAAATACATGTGGGTTCCCGGGAGATTGCCGCAGGGAATTTAGATCTTTCATCCCGCACGGAAGAACAGGCATCCTCGCTTGAAGAAACAGCGGCATCAATGGAACAGCTTGCCTCCATCGTGAAGCAGAATGCTGACAACGCGTACCAGGCGAATTTGCTGGCTCTTAAAGCGTCAGAAATTGCCGAATCGGGCGGAAAAGCGGTATCGGAAGTGGTGCAGACCATGGACGAAATTGCGACAAGCTCCAGCAAAATTGCTGACATTGTCTCCATGATTGACAGCATCTCTTTCCAGACCAATATTCTGGCACTCAATGCTGCCGTTGAAGCCGCCAGAGCCGGTGAGCAAGGGAAAGGTTTTGCGGTCGTTGCCAGTGAAGTGCGTACGCTGGCTCAGCGTTCCGCTTCAGCGGCTAAAGAGATTAAAGACTTGATCCAGAACTCAACGGACAGGGTCAACGCGGGGACTGAGCAGGTCGGGCGGGCGGGGGCTGCCATGCGCGAGATTGTGACGTCCGTTAAACATGTGACTGATACCGTTGCGGAAATATCACATGCTTCGCGCGAACAGGCCACCGGGATCGATCAGGTTAATCTTGCCGTTTCGCAGATGGATGGCGTCACTCAGCAGAACGCCTCGCTGGTTGAACAAGCCGCCGCCGCCGCCAATTCACTGGAGATGCAAGCCAGCGCGCTGGCGCAGGCAATATCCACTTTCCGTGTGAATAATGAAGCGGCCAGGCGTTCCAGCGACCAATTAACTGTGGCTTAAACTCCCTCATAACTTTCCCGTTTCTCTGTTATCTGTTCCGGCATGGGTTGCATGTGGTTAACCCGTGCCGCAGGGGAATATCGCGGTGCAGCAAAAAAAAGCGTTAATAATGAGGAAACGTGTCCTGGCGCATGACGTTATACCGAACATCAGACCCGCGAGCGCCGCGCGCTGTAACTGACTGTGATACTAAAAACCGGGTTTGCCATCATCCTGATGCCGCGCCGGGTTTTAGCGAAGGTTTATTCCTCTTCGTATGTTAGCGTCCCGATGACAGTAAAGCCGTTTTCCATACGCACCACTTTTTCGGGGGTAAAAGAATGGCCAGGGGCGAGGAGTATTTCATCCTCATCGTCCAGTGCGTTTGCTGATTCCCCTGACTCGGCTGCGTTCTTTATGCTTTTAACGCTAACGCCTGCGACATTTTTTGCCCTAAAGGAAAACATAATATTCTCTACTTCTAAGTCATCATCTTGCAGGAAATGCAATGCGTCTCGCCTTAGCACCTCAGATTCATCACTATTAGTAGTAAGATCAATCGTATAAAGGGGGCCACCTATTTCACTGAAGCAAAAATTATCAGCCACTTCATAACTTGAGGTTGTACTCAGAAATCCGTTAAAACGTAGCCCCTGTCCGTGCAGCAGAGATTGTGCGAGCAGACTTCCATTAACCTGAGTGCTTAAGGGTTGATCAAGACCTCCCGCTCCCTTAAACAGAGTGACGCCTGAAAGACGAGGCGCTGTTTTTAAAAAATGATCCAGCACTTTGGCCTGTCCTACTATCTCATTCTCCAGTCGACCGAGTGAATATTTCAAACCAAGCTCATCCATGATGATATTATCGTCATATTTAATGTTAAATTTTTTAAGAAAATAGTTTATGTTTTCATGTTTTTTAAATACATCATCCTGATTGCGAAGATACTCATCCAGCTTTGTATAACCGAGGCAGGCGATATTCATCAAATAATTATCACCGTATAAATCCTGATAAGCCAGAAGAGCACTATAGATGTCTCCAATATCATCACCTGAAAATGACCCAACATGCTCCAGTGTTTTTTGCTGAAGTTGGGCCAGTTTATTGGGATATTGGTTAAGTTCTGACATCATCATACGATGCATATCCTGGCTGGCGACTTCAGAGAGGTAACTTGATTCATCGACTAATAATCGCTTCGCAACACGAACAGGAATCATCATGTTGCCGCGATGTAACATTTCTTTTTCTATAGGGGATGGGAACGAAGAGACAAAGCCCGTAGTATTCATTGGGGTTAGTTCAACATATTGGTTTTTAATAAAAACATGGCTAAAGCCTGGCCGCTGCAGAATGGGATTGTTTTCCTGAGAATGATGAACAGGTGACGGAGAGTTTGAATGTTCAGACTGGTTATGGATATCATAAGCCGGGTTGTTGCTGGAAATATTTAGTGGCATATAAACCTCACTCTACCGTTATCTTTATTCTCTTCCATATGCAAGAGAGCCCGTTATCGCGACACCATATTGCAAACGCACTATTTTTTCAGGAATAAGGTAATGACCCGGTGCGAGAAGTATTTCATCTTCTGCATCCAGACTCTTATTAATACCTTCAGATCTAATCACATTTTTTAATGCTCTCATGCTTATACCCGCAACATTGGTTGCTTTAAATGAATATAAAATGTTTTCGATCTTTCCGTCAGGGGATTCAAGCGCATGCAATATGTCGCGTCTCAGCACCTCGGATTCATCACTCGTATCCATGAGATCAATACTGTAAATTGGTCTCCCTAATTCACTTGAACAGAATCGACGGGCGATCTCATAACTTGAAGTTGTGCTCAGAAAACCATTGAAATGCAATCCTTTCCCTTGTAAAAGAGAGTTAACCATTAATTTTCCGTCGACCTGGGTACTGAGAGAATTATTGAGGCCCGCCGCACCTTTAAGTAAAGGAATATCGTTCAGCCGCGGAGCTGTATGTAAAAAATGGTCAAGAATTTTTGCTTTGTCTGATATTTCATTTTCCAGCCGCCCACGTGAGTATTGCAGGCCGAGATTGTCCATGATGATATTATCTTCATAATGCTCATTAAATTCATGGAGGAAATCTTCTATTTCTTTTGGGTCATTATATTTTTCGTCTTGTGCACAAAGATAACTTTCCAGTTTTTTATAACCCATGCTGGCCACGTTCATCAAAAAATTATCACCATACACATCCTGGTAAGTCAGTAGTGCATTATATATGTTTGTAATATCATCTTCTGAAAAACCAGCAAGATGATCGAGCGCTTTTTGCTGTATTTGCTGATATTTTTCGGAGGTGCGATTTAGCTGCTTAGTGGCTATCTCATACATATCCTGGCTGGCGCTTTTAGCGATGTCTTTTATTTCACCTTTCAGCAATCTTTCTGCGTAACGGACAGGTATCACCAGCTTATTACGATGCATCATCCGGCGTTCGACACTGGTGCGAAAAGAAGAGACAAAGCCTGAAGTATTCATCGCGGTGAGCTCTACTCGCTGTTTGTTGATAAAAATGCTTCCATCTCCCGGTCGCTGAATATCCCTGCTGTGCTGGGTATTCTGCATAGACGATTGATCATGTCGATGTTCAGACAGGTTATGGGTATTCACTGGCGGGTTGTAATTGGAAATATTCATCGGTACGCAAGCCTCAACACAGCGTCATGAAATTTTCACTTTAGTGTATTGAGGAAGAACGTAGTTCCCGGATGCATAGTTCATTATCTCAGTCGTTAGCATGGGAACACCTGTGTTATCACGATAAAGGGAGGGGTTGTATTTGAACGCGAATATCCACCTTTAAAGAAGGGTATTATGCCTTCAGATCGGGCTCACTGATGCCTCCCTATGCAGCTCCTGTGTCTGCATTCCCTCTCTCAGATAAAAATACAAAAATGCCTGGAACTAATATGACGAGACTTACACTCAGTTAGAGAAACTTATCCGGTGACGATGTTGTGATCCCATTAAGTTTTTATTTAATTTGCGAATTAAATTGATGGGTTGTGCTTAGATTATTTATTGAGCCGACGTAAACGCAGCACTGGATAAACTTCGCAGTACGTTACAGTAGGCCTGTTTTGACATTCCGTCATGCTATCTCAAAGCATGTTTCGATTTTTTTTAGCCGCTATTTTTAAAGTCCGTTATAAGTTTTGCAATAAAATTTCCTCCTGATGTCATCATATATTACATATGTTAACTGAGCGTCAGGGTATGTATTTAAAAAATCACGTAAGGGATTTGTCAATGGATGTTATTTCATTCGATCGGTATGTTCTTATGGGAATGAAGACTTTTTCAAAAACAAGTCATTTTCATTGCATGGACGTGGTTTTATATGATCGCGGTGATGAATATCTTCTTCTTCTACAAAAAGAACTTCTCCATTATATTGTTAATGGTGATGATTCGTCTTTTTTATGTTTATTTTCCCCTCTTGTGAGGCGGGTACATAAATCATCCCCTTTACAAGAAATTAGTTATGAACTGGAGCTCTTTCAACGAAATTTAAATGAGCCAAGAATAAGAAAGGCCCATTTAAGCAACGTTGAAAATAATGTTCTGCTGGCACTTTTGGCATGCAAAACAAATTATGAAATCTCCTCCTTGTTTAGTTTTAATTCCAAAATTTCTAGTAATTATAAAAACATTGTTCTGCATAAGTTAAAATTGAATAGTCTGTCTGAGCTTTTACTCATCTATAATACCTGGCGAAAATACAGAACGCTGTTCGGTATTGAGTATTTTAGTATGCAATATAATAATGCGAAGTGATATTGAAAATGAAGGGAATACCCATGTATTCACATGAGGGTCGTGACGTCACGCCACTTTCACGAATATGAAGATGATTTATGAGTTTATTAGAGAAATATTTTGTGCTGATTTTATTTCGCCTTGTAAGCATGATGATACAACGACAGGAATAGGCCGTGATGAAAAATACAATCCCTCCTTTTTATTCGAATCATCCTGATTTAAATATGCACGTTTATGCCAACCCGCAAAGTCTGGCCGTTCAAAAAGATATTTCGTCTTCGCGCAGCGTATATAACCTCTCCACCCAACACGTCCTGGATTTTGCCATATTAAGCTCCTTCAATTTGAGAGCTAACGTGCTGTTAAACAGTATTGACAACGCTATACCCATCCATCATAAAAGCCCGTCCGCATTGCTGAAAGCGATCGATGACAATATCGAACAGACAGCCAAAGAGTGGGGATGCTCAACAATGGAGGTGGAAGCGATGTTGGGGAGCAGCAAGCGCATCAATGAACCAGTCTGTGGCGTAACGGCTAATAACGTGATGAAGCTGTTCCTCGATACCGATCATTTCAGCTACGATTTCGAGCGAGGGCAAACGCTATCCCTGCCACAACTTCAGCAGCAATTAGTCAACTTATCTGCCGATAAGCATTTTGTTCTGCGCGTTAACGACTCACGGTTAGGACATGCCTACGTGATTGATCTTCCTGACAATGCGAAGCCACAACGCGATGCGTTTCTTTATCAGTCAGATTTAGGCGATGGTGCAACACGCCCATTGCGCTTCAGGGATTGGATGAATAAAAAAGCTTCACACCCGCTGTCGCTGAACGATATCAATGCGCACTTTATAAATATGGCGCATGGAAATATAGATCCCGAACATATTGCAAAGCTATTTGATATTGACAGCAATCCGAAAATGTTGCGCCTTGAGCGTTTAAACTCGCGTAATTATCAGGGCTTTAATTTCCAGTTAGCTGAATATGACCCAAAAAACCTGGAAAGTAATATTGCTGCTATCAAGGCCCGTTGTAGTTAACCTCCTGAGTCGTACGGTGAGTGGCTTATCAATATGACAGCAAGGCAAGTCAAGGTAAAATTCACCACTCTTTTATTATGTCAGGTTGTTATATGGGCAATTTTTTATAAATAGTCCGTCAATGGTCAAGCCGGGACAGTACCCTGGCCGGATGCAATAATTTCAGCCGTACTGTTAACCTCATTGATATAGTTTGGGTTACCAAGCGTCACGAGGGATAAGTCATTCAGATTGACCTGATTCGGCCCGGAATTATATGCGCGTAACGCTGCATCCATATTCCCGCCGAACTGTTGCTGATAATCACGCAACATCAGAGCGGAGCAGAGGATCTGGTTGTGCGGATCGTTCGCATCGCCGGATAATTTATCCGGGTATTTCTGGCGCATCGCCTCGTAGGTATCCGGGTTTATCTGATTCATACCGCCATCCGTCTCCCCGTTACCGGGGTTGGTCGAGGTCGCCTGGACATTGCCGCGTGATTCTGTCCAGGTCAGCGCTGCCAGGGTACTGGCAGGAACGCCAGTTTCTTTTGCTGCATCGGCATATTCCTTACTGAACGGCTGTAATTGTGGCGGCAAACCAGGCATTGACGTCTCTGCCGCTGTATTCGCAGGGGTGTCAGCATTAACCGGGCTGCCAGATCCCATTGCTGGCGATGTCGTATTCGGTGATAGTTTGAACGAAGGGGTTCTGCTATCTCCTCCACCGTCAACAGAGCTTCCGCCCGATTGGCCGTTAGCAGGGTCCTGAAAGCTGGCGAGCATTTTAAAAAGTAGCTGCATCAGTTCAGTCAGCATAATTTGCATCATTTTCACCAGGGCTTCGGAGGAATTCACCTCACTCCCTCCGAAAGAACCTGCCGGAGATGTCGGTTTATCGACCTTACTCCCCTGCGGTGATGCACTGAAATCGACAGGCCGCGGTGCGATTGAAGCGTTCGCGCTTGCCCGGTAAATATGATTTCCTGAGAATTTTCCATCCTCTGCCGGTGACAAATTTGCATCGGGAATGTCAGTAAGCGGAGAGTGGGATGCATTTGACGTAATTTGCATAGGATATTCCTCAACGAAGTGGTGACAAAGCCACAATCCATCAATTAAGAATGGTTTGGTTTTATATAGCTTAAGTGACCGCACCATCGAGCTGGTTCCCACTTATTTATTTGTGTTTTCTCTGTCGGAACTTTCCCTTACCGAATGTCACCCAGAAATACCGTCCGTTGAGAAAAGAAAAATGAAACTCCTGAAAATTGGCCTTTTCACATTCTGCATTTCGCCATTCGCTCACGCCGATTGTTTCAATACTGTCGGACGGGCATTTGGTATTTCGCCTGTGCTGCTTAAATCAATAGCGATTAAAGAGTCCGGAATGAATCCTGCCGCCGTAAACCAGGCTAATCGTAACCATACGCAGGATGTTTGTATGATGCAGATTAACAGTACGCATTTTGCCCGTCTGGCCCGCCTGGGGATCACGCCCGAACGTTTGTTGCTTGAACCTTGTACCTGCGTGTCGACAGGCGCGTGGGTATTGCATGGCCTTTTTCAACATTATGGTCGTTCCTGGAACACCGTCGGCATGTATAACGCGGGCTCTTCTCCCGCCCGGCAAACGCTGCGGATGCGCTATGCACGTGAAATTAAAAATATCTACATTAAGTTGCTACAGGAAAAGAATCAGTATCAAAGCGAGATGCTCGCTGAACGCCTGGTAAGTCAGAAAATATAAAAAGGATGAAATTAAACCCGGCCTGCTTTCACAAATCGAATTGTATTTAAACGCCCACAAGGAGATGAGGTATGACGCCATGACGAGACGCGCCTCCCGGCAGGAACCGCGCTTGCGTATACAGAGCCGATGAAACGCCACTCTTCGCAATCCTGTGCAATTTTTATTATCTTTTTTGTCAAGAGAATTATGTAACAGAGGATTCTTGTTTCAGCGAAATAAGATCTTATTTCCCCTCCTGGGTTGTAAAGAGCTGAACCGCATATCCACTTATTGATAATAAATCAGGCTCCCCCCTTTAATAAAAAGAAGGGGGCGATCATAACCGCGAGCCCGCTATTTAGCGATCTGTGCTGACCTGTAATTCTGTCAGTCGATAGGGGGACATTATAGAGTGCATGATGTTTTTTGCAGTGTTGTCATATTGAAGGGAATAAGGTGGATATTCTGAAGGAGGTTTTTGGCTTGCGCATGATTATTCTTAATTTTGATGAAAGTAAAAAATACATTTAAAATGATAATGAATTTATATGTTTTATTTGCATGGCAAATGGAATATTATTCCAGTTTTTAGTAAAAATGTGACATTTAAAGCTAATTAATTGCTGGATGTTAATGCACTATTTTTATTTTGTCACGTTTGTCCTGTGCTCAATCAATAGTTGAATCCTATTGAGTTGGTTTTTAATGTTTAAATTATTTTTAATCATGGTTTATTGTTCTTTATTTTTATTAATTTTTGTTTTTTTATTTCAATGAGGTCAGGGTGGGCAACGGTGAGTACTCCTGTTTTTACCGTGCTGACGGATATTCCATCAGGATATTTTATGCTATTTATAAATATAGCTAATAGTTATGCTGGTTCCTGAAGGGAGATTTACTGGTTTTATTTTTTTATTGAAAACATCCCCTGATATTTTTATCGGGGATTGCTCTGCCTATTGTTGCGGTTTATTTATTAAATAAGATGATTCTTATTGTTTTGCGGATGAGTATTTAAGTGATGAATTGTTAACAATAAGCAAGCGCTAATAATTTGTTATGTGTTTGAACTGGTCCGGAATTGAGCTATATGAAAAAAGATGAAATGGCAACAAGAACAATAATGGAGTTACCTGTAGTACTGGGTGATGCAAAAGAAATCGATGAACTCAATTATATGGAGGATATTCATCGTGATTTAATGCCTTTACTAAACACCATAGCGCCGCTTAACGTTGATTTATTACTGGAGGGGGAAACGGGTACCGGGAAGGATACCCTGGCTCAGCGGCTTTATAATAACTCCGGGTTAAAGGGCCGTTTTGTTTCGATAAACTGCGCGGCTATTCCCGAGTCGTTAGCTGAAAGCGAGCTATTCGGCGTCACTGCGGGCGCCTATACGGGGGCCAACCATTCTCGGGCGGGTTATATTGAAAGCGCCAATGATGGCGTACTGTTTCTTGATGAAATCGACAGTATGCCATTGAGCCTGCAGGTTAAATTTTTGCGTGTTCTGGAGAGCCGTACCATCTGCCGGCTTGGAAGCACGCAAAGCGTGCCGCTGAAGTTACGTGTGATTGTCGCCAGCCAGAAACCGCTGAATGAGCTGGTTGAAAAGAAGTTTTTCCGCCAGGATCTCTATTTCCGTCTGGCCGCCGTAAAGATTGCGTTACCCGCTTTGCGCACGCGAATTGAATGTATTATTCCGCTTTTCCGTAAATTTTCTGATGAATCAGCACAACGGCTGGGGTGTGCATTGCCAAAGATGTCCACGCAACTTGTGGAGCGCTTATTGTTGCATAACTGGCCGGGGAATATTCGCGAGCTGCGTGGTGCGGCAGAACGGTTTGTGCTCGGAATACCGCCGTTGAACAATGATAGTTGCCCGGAGCATGAGTGTCTGCGCCTGCGCGACCGCATGCGGCGCATCGAATATTGTCTGATTGAAGATTGCCTGATCCGCCATTCCAATCGCATCGTGAGCGCTGCTAATGAACTGGGAGTACCGCGACGCACGCTATACCAACGCATTAAATCTCTTTCGTCCCGGCAGGATTAATTTTTTATTCCGGCGGGAACGCGTCAGCTGGCCGCAATACTCAACAGATGAATGACACGTCATTCAATCCTAAATCTGATGAGGAGTAAGGTCATGAGCAATACGACTAACGGTGTAAGTAGCGGTAACAGCGATGCTCTGCGTAATCAGTACCAGTCTGAGATGGATAATGTACAAAGTGAATCCATGCAGGATGATGTGGCTAAAGCAGAACGCGATCGTAAAAACGCATTCGTATCGGGTTATGCGAACTCAGTGACGACAATGATCAGCTCGCTGGCGCAGAACAAAATTCAGTTTTAAAGCAACAGGGAGCCCTTTCTCATGGGTTCCCTGTTTTTTTAATTTGCTGAGGTACTTACCATGAAGATCACCTCTTCTGCATCACAACATGTTTTGCCGGTTAATGACGCTCTGGCACCGGCCGGGATGCAACCCGAGAGCGGCGATGTCGCTTTTTTCTCTTCCGTCCTTGAGCAGCCCGAAGCCGCGACGGCTTCATTGAGCGCACATGGCACCAGCAATCTCTTCAACCAGCTCTCTTCTGCGTTCAACAATCTTGAAAGCGATCAAAAAAGCATGGATAGCGCGCTGCGTAAGGCTTCCCGTTCGACCGACCCGCTGGTGTTGAACCAGGTCGATAGCCAGCTTTCCAACTACTATCTGGAAAGCATGATGAACGCCAAAATTGTGTCTAAAACAGTTCAGGGTCTGGAAAAACTCACCAACATGCAGTGATCGCATCATGCAAAAATTCTGGCGAAAATCACTTCTGGCTGCGCTGCTGGCCCTCTCGCTCACAGGATGTAACCCGTTGGTCGTGCTGAACACCGGGCTCTCTGAAAATGATGCTAACGACATCATTGCCGAACTCTCCCGCTACAATATCGCGGTGGATAAGCAGATTGATAAAGAGGGCGTAACGATACGGGTTGATAGCGATGACATCGCCCGGTCTGTGCAAATTCTGAATACCAGCGGGCTTCCGCATAAGGCCCGAACCAATCTGGGTGAGGAATTCCAAAAAAGCGGCATTATCTCCAGCCCGCTGGAAGAGCAGGCGCGTTATATCTTCGCGTTGTCACAGGAACTGGAAGCCACATTGTCGCAAATCGACGGTGTGGTTGTGGCGCGCGTCAGCGTCGTATTGGCGGAACGCGTAGCGCCTGGCGAGCCAGTACAGCCCGCTTCTGCTTCCGTGTTTATTAAACACACGCCCGATCTGGATCCCGACAGCATTAGACCCCGAATTCGCCAGTTGGTGGCGGCCAGCATTCCTGGGCTTGCGGGAAAAAGCGATGACGTAATTTCTATCGTTTTTGTCCCTGCCGAGGTGTACCACGATCATATTGAACAGGTCATCCTTGGGCCATTTCGCTTTACGTTGTCTGAATACGCTACGGTCAAGCAGGGGTTCTTTATTGTGCTGGGGTTACTGCTCCTCACTGGCGCGGTGATGGTGCTGAAACCACGCATTCAGAAACGGCTGGCAAAGAAAAAGTTGGCTGCGGCGTCGGTAGCGGATTCGGGCAGACGTAAATGATGCGCGATATGGAAATCGAGTGGCTTGAATGGTGGATGCGGGGCTTTTGGCTTGAAGCAGATACCAGCTGGCACTACCTGCCATTTTTCCGCCTCGCTCCGGAGTGGCGTACCCGGCTATCCCGCTTTCACCACACGGCAATGGCGCATCAGCTCAGCGTGCCCGACACGTTGCCGGGTGCGCCGGATACCCGTCTGCTGGCGTTGTGGCAGGCGGGCGCCTCGCAACGCCAGTTAATGTTGCGGCTGGCGAGTGAAATTTGCCAGCAACACAGCATGACCGCGGATCTGGATGATGAGCAGCGCCTCTGGTGCCTGCGAATTAGCAAAGCGCTGCGTCCGGAACAGTGGCTACCGTCAGCGCTGGATTTCACGACTGAACCTTGTCGAATGGCGCTGGTTTTACTGGCATCGCTCTTTCCCGTCTCCACCTGGCTACGGCTGCGTTTCTGTTTTGATCACCAGACTGTCACCCAGCTTCCCGCGTTTTCGCGCCCATTACCCGGCAACAAGCTCCAGACATTATGGGATGCGGTTATCTGGCGCACTCAGCAGCAAAATGAGGCGTCGCATGTGGAAAGTTAGAGAAATTGTTCTGCCTCCCTCGCTGACGGCTGACGAGGGCACGATATTGCCCCGCAAAGTGCTGGATGAACATCGGCAGGCTCAGGCGCTGCTGCGCCAGGCGAAACAGGAGGCCGGGCAGATCCTTGCGGCTGCGCGTGAAGAAGCTGAACGACAGGTACTGGCAGCACGGGCTGAGTGCGAGATGCAGTTTCTGCAAAACGCCGAAGTCGTGCTTGAAGAGTGGCGGCAGGCGCGAGCGCAGCAGGAGGAAAAGCTGGTGTCGCAGGCGCAACAGTTGGTCAGCGCTGTATTCGCTCATTTGTTTGCCCGGGCCAGTGAAGAGCAAAAAATAAGCGCCCTGTTGCGCCAGATATTACAGGCGCAGAAACATGAAGAAGGGCGCAGCGCCACGCTCTGGTGCCATCCCTCCCAGTTTGATGCCGTCGGCAACTGGTTGCAGGCTCATGCAAGCCTCGACTGGCTCCTTCAGACCGACGACGCGCTTGAAACACATCAACTGCGATTACAAACCGCCAACGGTGAACTCAGTGTGAACTGGGAACATCTGCAACAACGGCTGCTGAACACGCTGCAGGCATAATTTTTTTGCCGCAAGGAACTTTCAGGAAAACTTCCCACTTACTAAGTGATATCCACCCAAAGGAGGAAAGTATGAGTAATTCCTACGATATTCAACGAAACCTGGATTTGCAGCTGGCGCGCGTTCACCACTCGGTTGCTGAATTTGCGCAAGGGACACTCTCACTGGAAGGCGGGCCGGGGATCGGCGATGTCATGGCCTTTAAACAGGAACTGCTGCAAGAGTCCGCCGCGAATTACACCGCAAGCCAGCTTGGTTCCCTGAAACACAATCTGAGTAAAGAGATTATCGACTCGATTAACTAATGCCCGGAACGGCTCGTTTCTGAGCCGTTCTTGTACTGCGCAGTCAACATCATTCGGGATGCATCAATAATGCTGAGAACACTCCTTACCCGGGGCGAAGACAGGGAGAGCGACGCCTTGCATGCGTTTGCTCGTTTGTTACGCGTCATCCTGTTTTTACTGGCGAGCGCGTTGGGTATTTACGCAAATAGCGCCCTGGCGCGGGTGCCTGCCGAATGGCAAAACGGCGCTTACGCTTACGCGGCGCAGGAGACACCCTTGCGTACGGTTTTGCAGGATTTCGCCAGCAGTCACGGCGTGAATTTGCATCTGGGCGAAATTCCGGACAGCACCGTTAATGGGCGGTTGCGCGCCGACAGTGCCGCCACTTTTCTTGACCGTCTGGCGCTGGAGTATCGATTCCAGTGGTTTGTCTACAACGACACGCTCTATATCAGTCCGCAATCGTCGCAGGTTTCTAAGCGCATTCATATCTCGGCCGATGCCGCGCCCGACCTGAAACAGGCGCTGGAAGGTATTGGCCTGCTGGAGCCGAAATTCGGCTGGGGCGAACTGCCGGATGATGGCGTCGTTCTGGTCACCGGACCGCCGGAATATGTCTCTCTGGTGAACGATTTCAGCGTGCAGGATAAGGATAACAAAGAGAATAAGGAGATGATGGTCTTCCCGCTGCGCTATGCCTCAGTGGCCGATCGTCAGATTAAATACCGCGACAAAACGCTGCTTGTGCCGGGCGTGGCCAGCATCATTAATGAGTTGCTTGGCAAGAAAAACCCCCGGACTGCATCGGGCGTGCGCGCGGGGGACGATGCCGGTCACAAAGCCACCACTAGCGCGTTTGAAGAACAATCGGACAGCATTTTATCCCAATTAGTGCAAAGTCAGGACACGCGTATTAACGATGACGACGATCCCATCGTTCCCGGCATGAACCCGATGATTTCAGCGGACGTGCGTAACAACGCGCTGTTAGTGCGCGACGATCCTAAACGTCGTGAACAATACCGGGCGCTGGTGTCGCAAATCGACATCCCGCAAAAGCTGGTGGAGATCGACGCGCTGATCGTGGATGTTGACCGTAACGCCCTTTCAACACTCTCTGCCAACCCTGGCGGCACTTTTGGCAACGTGACTGTGGGTTCCTCAATGTTGCAAGGCAGCAGCACGCTTTTTGTCACGGATTACCGCCGTTTCTTTGCGCAGATTCAGGCGCTGGAAGGGGAGGGAAATGCCTCAATTGTCGCCAATCCATCGGTACTGACGCTGGAAAACCAGCCCGCCGTGATCGATCTCAGTGACACCGCTTTCATTACCGCTACCGGTGAACGCGTCGTGGATATCGAACCTGTCACTGCCGGGACCAGTTTGCAGGTGGTGCCGCGTGCCATTGGCAGCGGCAGTAAAGGGACGGTTCAATTGGTGGTGGATATCGAGGATGGCAAAGTGGACCGGGGCGCCGAGGGCGAGGCGACCGGTGCGCAGCGCGCGACTGTCAGTACCCAGGCGCTGGTGCAACAGAGTGGTTCGCTGGTCATGGGGGGCTTCCACTCGCGCGAAACCGGCAATGTTAGCCGCCGCATCCCGATTCTGGGCAGCATCCCCTTTATTGGCGCGTTATTTTCCTATACCCGGCATGAAACCTCGCAACGCGAACGACTGTTTATTATCACGCCGCACCTGGTGGGGGATCAGGTCGATCCGACCCGCTATATCGGTGATGAATCACGCAACCAACTGAGCGACGCGATGAGTGAGGTCCAGCGTCGGCAGAAGTACGTCTCCATGAAAGGTGACGTCGAAAATGCGATGCGCGATCTGGCGGAAGATAAAATACCGCTCGGTTTTAGCGCAGGCGGCGAAGGAGTCAGTCTGGCGGGGTTATGCGACAACCTCAACGGTATCGAGTACGACGTCTCGCGCAGTCAGTGGTACAGCAACCGCAACATACAGATAACGGTCGGCGTGATAAGAAACATCACCCTGAAACCCCTGCGTTTTGATGAGGCGGTATGCCGCGACGATGAAGTGCTGGCCGTTGCAGTATGGCCGGGCGCTTTACTGCAACCGGGAGCGTCGGCGGAAGTTTACGTTGCCTGGCAGACGCGCGACGGCGCTCGCCGTTCCCGCCATTCTCTGTTGTCCCCCATTGCAGAACGTAAGGAGCCACGATGAGGCTGCGTTTATTCATGCTGGCGCTGCTGTGCGCTCTGCTTTCCCACTGCTCTTCTTATCACGGTAATGGCTGCGGTTCAGCCCAGTGCCGTCCTTTGTCGGCGAGTCACCAACTGGTCATCTGGTGGCCGTCGGATATGCGTAATGGTACACAGGATTACTCCCTGGTTCCCGTTCGCTGAAGTGCAATCATCCTGATATATGAGGTTAACGCTATGAGTCAATTAATTAGTGGAACGCTGGGGATGCTTAACAAGATATCACCGTTAGTCAGCCTTACACCGCAGGGAGCAGCGGCAAATCTTTTGAAAAATATGGGTGAATCGATGATTGGCAATCTCGCTGAAAAATTAACCAACAGTCTGTTTTCTGGTGGGGGACAGTCTCATGAGTCAGGTGCGCCCTCTCTGCGGGACAACCTCATGGATCAGGTGCTCAGACACATGGGCATTATGCCGCATAACAGCCCCTTTACGATGAGTTCGGGCCAGCATGAAATGAATGCCTTCAACCAGGGGCTGGCCAAGGGAATGATGGAAGGCATCAGCGGGATGCCGCTACAGAATATGCTGTCACTGCATAACAGCCGGGATTTTAATCAACTCGGCAATATCATGGGTTTTGAACTGGCCAATAAAGCGGGACTGGGCGCGCTGATGGATGTGAGTGCCAGTTCGGTAAAAGGTGTCGAGGGGGCACTTTACGGCGGCGGAAAAGTTGCTGGCGCTTCGCCGCAGATCAGAGCTGAACTGGGTAAATTTATGGATCAACACCCGGAGATTTTCGGCAACCCCACTAGCCCGAATGGCGCGGAGAACCCCAAAAGCTGGGAAGACGCGCTTAAAGACGGCAAACCATTAAGCAACGATTCACTGAAACAGTTCCAGATCGCGAAAAATGATCTACAGATGGTGATGACTGGCGGCACGATTTCCGCACCTCAGGGCTCTGCGCCTAATATCTCTGCGCTGGTCAATACGGATGCGCAGTTGTATGCCAGCAACATAAAACAGGATGCCTTAAAATTACTCTCCTGAAACCCCAGATCGGGTCACCCACAACGGGCCGGGAAATCACCCCCGGCCCGTTTTTGTCGGTCGCGTTTTACTCTTCGTCGAATTCGATTAACTCGCCGCGAAGATGGTCTTCGAGGCTGCGCAGCAAACGATAAATTTGCGCTACCGCTTTCAGCGTTTCACGCGGGATATAACTCCCTTCATCGGTCGTACGAAATAGCGTGCGCGTCAGCCAGATATAACGCACCGTAGGAATATTGGCCTGGTGCGCCAGGGTAATCAGATCCTGCGCCTCTTTGTCTTCTGCTTTGAACAGGAGTATCGGCAATGGCGTTTCATCCGGCCGGTAGTACAACCCCACCGCGAAATGGGTAGGGTTTACCAGCAGGACATCGGCCTTTTCCAGCTGTTTGGGCGTTACTTTTTTGGGCGGTGAATTCGCCAGCTGGCGCGCCAACTGGCGCCGGTGTCCTTTGGTGTGGGGATCGCCTTCGTTTTGCTTGTATTCATTCTTGATATCCTCATGGCTCATGCGGTTCTGCTTGAGGAAAAAATACTTTTGCACCGCGAAATCGGCGATGGCGAACACCAGCAACACGCCAATAATGGTATGGGAGAGCGTTTTTAACATGGCGGCGGCATCGTGCCAGAAACCGATCAGAGAGCCGTCCGACATGGCGGCAAGTTGCGGCAATCGCGGTTTGATAAGCAGCCAGAACACCACGCTGATGACGATGGCTTTTAACAGGCTGGTCAGGATCTGTATAAACTGGCGCGCGGAGAACATCTCCTTCAGTTTGCTGAGTGGATTAAGTGCAGAAAACTTCGGGGCCAGCGCTTCGGTGGCGAACAGGGGGCCAAACTGGAGCCAGCCGCCGAGAACGCGCAGCAGAATAACCACGCCGACGGTAAGCATAAAGAACACCAGAAGTGTCAGCAGTGCGGCGCTGACAATTTCTCCCACCACCAGTACAAAAGGCTGATCCAGCCGCCGGAGCGGTAGCGACATTAACGCGACCAGCTTCCTCATACTGTCGTCCATCAATGCAAAGACGGTTTCCATCACGCCGAGCATCACCAGCAGTTTGGGAATATCCTGGCTCTGGCTAACCTGGCCTTTCTTACGTGCGTCCTGTAGTTTTTGCGAAGTGGCTTTTTCGGTTTTTTCTCCCATCACTATTTCCTTTTAGGCGGCAGAATGTGCGAAAGATGCGGGATAAGATCGTGCAGCGACAGCAACTGGTGTCTGGCGAGATATTCAAGCGTTGGAAGATAAATAATAAAAAACAGTGTCCCGGCCAGGCATTTCACCGGGACGGTGAGAACTGTGGCCTGTAGCTGCGGGCTGTAAATACTGAGAATACCAATGCAAAAATCCAGCAACATCAGCAGCAACACCAGCGGCCCGGCATACAACACCATATCGACGAACATACCGGAGATGCGCTTAAGGAGTTCGGCGAAACCCGCCTGGCTGAATGCCGGAAGCCAGGCATTGACCGGCCACACGTTGTAGCTGTCCCAAATAACCTGCGTCACCAGACGCAGGCCGAAACTCAGAATGAGCAACATGATAAACCACTGCCGGAGCATGTCGCCGAGGGGCGTGGCATCTGGCCCCAGCGTCGGGTTGAGCTGCCCGCCAGCCAGTGCGCCGCGTTGGTTGTCGAACAATGCGCCGACCGAGGTAAATAACCAGAAGGGCAACGCCAGCAACAGCCCAAGAACGAGGCCGAGGATGATCTCTTTCAGCGCCAGCCCAACCATCGCCCAGGCACTGAGCGATAAGGCAGATATCTGCGGCACGATCGTGGGCGTAATAAAAAGCGCCAGAGAGACCACGATGGCCGTGCGGACCATGCCTTTTAGCGTCGAGAAAGCAAAAATTGGCGCAATCAGTACGCAAGGGAAAATACGTGCGATACCCAGCCCCAGCCCCAGCATGGCGGTAAACAGCGAG
This sequence comes from Kosakonia sp. MUSA4, assembly GCF_013085925.1. NCBI lineage: Bacteria > Pseudomonadati > Pseudomonadota > Gammaproteobacteria > Enterobacterales > Enterobacteriaceae > Kosakonia > Kosakonia sp. MUSA4. The sequence goes on along the minus strand of NZ_CP025697.1, from coordinate 4,659,266 downwards.
TCGATCATCGGCACCAGCATTATAACGACCCTGCCGCGGACATCATGGTAAACGCCGATTGCGTCAGATCGATAAGCTGTACGCCGATCCAGCGGCCTGAAAGCGCCAGCGTCGCGCCCACCGCCACCAGCTTAATGGCGAAGGGTAACGTCTGATCCTGAAGTTGCATCACCGTCTGCAACAGCGAAACGACGATCCCGACGATAACTGCAACCGCCAGCGGCGGTGCCGAGAGCATGACCACCATCAGCATTGCCTGCTTAAACATATAGATAATATCCATGCCCGCCTCACTGGTAGCTATAAAAGAGGCCATCCAGTAATCGCGTCCAGCCGCTGACCATCACAAACAGCAGGATTTTCAGCGGCAGGGAGATAGTCATCGGGGAGACCATCTGCATCCCCAGCGCCAGCAGGACGTTGGACACGATCAGATCCACGACCACAAACGGGATGAAAATCAGGAACGCGATCTTAAAGCCGTTTTGCAGCTCAGACAGGACAAATGCAGGAATCAACAGCAGCAGGTTGTCGCGGTTCTGTATCGCTTCGTCTGCCATCTTTTTAGGCCACATACGTTGGCTGTTTTCCATCAGATGCGTTTCCACATCAGGATCGGTGTTGCGGCTCATAAACGAGGTTAGCGGCTGTATGCCGTACATCAGGCTCTCCTCCAGCTTTTCCGCGGTGCTGGTTTCGATGGGATGTTCTTTGAAGCGTTCCTGCATGCCGTTAAAAACGGGGGCCATCACAAACAGCGTCGCTGCCAGCGCAATGCCGTATAGCGCCATATTCGGCGGCACCTGCTGTACGCCCAGCGCGTTGCGCGTCAGCATCAGTACCATTGAAATCTTCAGAAAGCTGGTGGTGATCATCAATGCCAGCGGCAATAACGAGAGTGCGCCGAGTAAAATGGCCAGCGCCAACGGATTGAATGAACTAATATTTTCGGTCATAACGTGCCGTCTGCCGCTTGCGGCCGGTTGCAGAGAACGTGGGTGATTTGCAGCCCCAGGCTACCGTTAACATTCACCAGTTCGCCTTTTGCCAGCGGAAAATTGCCGTGGCACAACAGGGCTTCTCCCGGCGAGGCATGCTCGACAAGTACCGTTGAACCCGCGTCCAGTTGCTGGAGTTCGCCGAGTGTCAGTTTCAGCGTGCCGCAACGCAGGGTGAGCTCAAGCGGCAGTTCATCAAAACTGGCGTCATGTGCTGGCATTTTCTCCGCAGGAACATCTACATTTTGTTTTTCTTCATCGGCTCCCGCTGCGCTAACGCCCCGATCGTCTTCCGGTAACAACGGCTCCTGAGAGTGAGACATGGTTAACTCCTTTTTCAATGTAATGAGAAACCGTTCGGGTTCGCCTGACGTAAAAGTGGCTGTCAGTTGCCCCTGGAATTGTTGCCGGGCGACCGTCACGCAGCCCTGGCCTTGCGGCGTAAAAAAAAGACGCCCAGGCATCAGCAGATCGCCGCAACGCAGCGCCGCAAGCTGGCGTACAGAGAGTGTCAACGTAGCGATGATCAGCGGCAGGCTTAGCGGTATGCCCTGATGCAACGTATTCCATCGACGTTGCCAGCCGGGGCGATTGGCCAACTGCTGCAATGTCTGTGGCGTGATGCGCAAATTGCTCCAGGCGTGCTCTTCGCCAAGATAGGCATGCAGCCGTAGCGTTAAGCCGGGGGCCGTTTTTGCCTCGGTGAGTACTCTCGTCAACGGACCAAATAAGTCGATAATTTGCGGGCTGAGTTGTTGACTGAAAAAAGGCCAGTACCAGTCGTCATTACTGTCATCTTCCCCCATCAGCGCCGGGCAGTTAGCCAGAAGCGTCAGCAGCGGCGAGGGATGGCTGAAGATCAGCAGACCGGCGTCGCTGTGAAAGCTACGCGCCAGTCCATCGTCTTCGTCTCTTTCAGGCGCGGGCAGCAGATACAGCTCGCCTTGCCTCTCCCCGAGGGTAAACGGATAACGCCAGCCGCTGCCAAGCCAGAGGCGGGCGCGGGCTTCGTCCCAGGTTTGCGGCGTAAAATCGATTTTCATGACAACGTATCCTGATGTTGAAAACGCAGACGTATCCGTTTCCCCGTGCGGCGCGCCAGCGCCTCGCGACAGCTCAGTTCGCTGCCGCGCACGCGGTCATACAACGAAGGCGAAAAGCCGAGCGCAATATCCATCCCGCCGTCGCTCAGTAAGCCGACATGCGCGTGTACCTCGCCCAACAGCGGCAGCAGCAGGCTGAAGCGGGCCGGAAACGCGGCTTGCGCCGCCAGATTCTGGCTAAGCGCAGGTTCAATTTGTTGCCACAGCACGGTGGCTTGCGCGCTTTCCGGGGGCGCCATTTCCTGCGCTGACTGGCGTAACGCATCAGGATTGCCAGACAACCACAGTGTGGCCAGAGCCAACGGCGCATCTTCTGCGTTGAGCCACTGGCTGAACGCCTCTTTGTCACGCCCCAGCGGTGCGTTATCCGCAACCCCGGAAGGCGTTTTCATCGGCGTTTGCGTGGTGTGGTGAACCGTAGCCCTTTGTGACAGCGGGTGTGCAGGCAGTTTCTGGCGCGGAGAATTCTTGGCGGGGAGCGGTGATACGCTAGTGGGCTGGCTGTTTTGTTCCGCGTCGTGCCAGTCCGCAAGGCGGCGCGAAGGTTTGTTGATCATGGCTTCGTCACCCCGCTGATTTTCAGCAGATATTCGATTTTCTCGACGTCACGCTGGTTGCGTTGCACTTCGCGCTGTGCGTCATCCGTCAGCAATTGCTGCTTCTGCATCTCCTGGTGCAGCAGGATGACCTGCTGTTGTTGGCACAGCATGTCGGTTCGCTGCCGTTGCTCAGTATTTATCGCGTCGTATAACTGGCTTTGCGGCTCGCTTTTCCCCTGATGCGCTTTGGTAAAAGCGTCCACCATTTGCTGATAGCGCTGCTGGCTCTGCTGCAACTGTTGTGTACCGTGATGGTAGGTCTGCTGGCTTTGCTGTAGCTGCTGTTTCTGTTTGCGTTGCAGGCGTTCGCTGCGGTTCAGGCGCTGCTGACGGATCGGCAACAGCACGGTAAGAACACGCTGTAATTCTTGTTCGCGGGGATCGATGTCGGCTGGCGTTTCAGTATCAATGTGACGGCGCATGATGAGCGACTTCCTGTAATTGTTGACGGGTGAGAGCGAAATCGCTGGGAGCATGGTTGGCCTGACGCAAAAAGGCGTTAATCTCGTCCTGCATCTGGACGGCGGCATCGATGGTGGCGTCGTTTCCTGGCTGGTATTCCCCCAGGCGTATCAGCATTTCCACTTGCTGATACGCCGACATTAACTGGCGGATACGCGATGCGTCGCTGACGTGCTCTTTTTCCACCACGTTGCCCATGGTGCGACTCAGACTCGCGAGCACATCAATGGCCGGATAGTGACCGCGTTCGGCGAGACGACGCGCCAGAACGATATGCCCGTCGATCAGCGATCGCACTTCGTCCGCCACCGGATCGTTCATCGAGTCCTGCTCTATCAGTACTGAATAGAGCGCGGTAATTGCGCCGCGCGACGTTTTCCCGGCCCGTTCCAGCAAACCTGGCAGTAAGGTATAAACAGAGGGGGGCAAACCGCCTCGTCCCGGCGGCTCACCCAGCGCAAGGCCAATCTCTCGCTGGGCGCGAGCAAAGCGCGTTAACGAGTCGATAATGAGCAGCACATTTTTGCCGCGATCGCGAAACGCTTCGGCGATAGCCGTGGCGGTAAAGGCCGCGCGGGCGCGCTCCATACTGCTGCGATCGGACGTCGAACAGACCAATACGGTACGGGCACGTAATTCCGCGTCCAGTTCGTTGTCCAGAAACTCGCGCAGCTCGCGTCCGCGTTCGCCAATCATTCCAAAGACGATGGCGTCGCAGGGCGTGTTACGCGCGATTTCCGCCAGCAGCGTGGTTTTACCGCAGCCGGCCCCGGCGAAGATGCCAACCCGCTGACCGATGCCGATGGTCAATAGGCCGTCAATGGCGCGAAGACCGGTGGGCAACGCGGTATCAATGGGGGGACGCTCTGTTGGCGATGGCGCATCAGCCAGAACGCGGGTGGTATTGTCATTCTCACTGGCAAGCGCGAAGGCGGAGAGGCTCTTTTCATCGATCGCGCGGCCAAAACCATCAAGCACGCTGCCAGCGAGCTGCTCTGATACCACAATACTGTGTGGCTGAAACAGCGGCGTGACGCGTGCGCCCTGGGCGATACCATCAAGAGGGCCGAGCGCGGAAAGTAAGGTATGGCTGGGGTTAAAACCGACCACTTCCGCCATGATTTCCGTATCTTGCGTGCGGCTGATGCGACACAGATCGCCAATCCGCGCCTGCGGTAAACTGCTTTCCAGCAAAATACCGTTAATACCCGTGATCTTGCCCTGTGCTGAAACCGCCGACACCTGTGTCAGTGCATTCAGCCGTTCCTCGAACCAGTTTTCCAGCGCCGTCATATTCATCACCATTTCACCGTAATGTTTTCCCGGCCCGCGAATTTCACATGGTCATCCGTAATTTCGGTCAGGCGCCATCCGTCGCGTTCGTCTCCGATAAACAAGCGCTGACCGCCCTCCGTGACGATATTGGCGCGCAGGCCGGACGTGATCTGGATAATGCGAAAGGGTAGGGAAATGTTTTTCAGTCGGGTATCGTCATTCAGCGCGACGCCAAGCTGATATTCATCGCGGATCGCTTTTACCATGCGGCGAACGACCGGCAGTTGCTCCGGTGATAGCTCGCTACTCAGGGTGATGCCATTGGTGCTGGAAATGAGTTGTACTTGCGGCCACAGCTCGCGTTCACGTAATTTTTGCACCAGCACCTGGCGCAATGCGGCGTTGTCTTTCAGCAATGGCCGGACGTTCAGGGATTCGTTAGCGTTTTCTTGCGCCATGCCGGGTTGCAGAATCCAACTGGTGATTGTGACGGTCAGCAGAAGTAAGAGCGTCATGGCGGCGATCTGTGCCCAGCGCGGCAGGACAGACGCGAAACTCACCGGTGCCGCACTGGTTGCTGGCGGCGTATTATCTTGCGCGGCAACCGCGATGATGGGGCTGCCTGGCGGAGCCTTTTTCCACGGCGAGGCCGCGTCGTCAAGGCTGAGCCAGATCCCATTCAGCGTAAAAATATCACCCGGCTGGAGCAGCAGCGGAACATCACTCTTTTCACCCTGATGGTTACCAACGTTGCCTGCACAGGGGGTGAGTTTCCAGCCCTCAGCCGTCAATGCAAGCTGGCAGTGAAGAGGTTCAATGCCGTTATCAGATAGCTGAAGTTCCCGTTCCGCGGCGTTACCAATGGACCATGATTCGCCGCTCAGTGGCAGTGCCGCGCCTTCCTGTAACCCATTCAGAACTCGTAGCTCGAACATGATGGGCTCCTTATGCGTCGAAGGAATCAGGCGTACTGCTGAGCGCAATGCGCCCCATCACGCTGACCTGGAGGTTGAACTGCAACTCGGCGAAGGAGAGGACCGGAACATGGTGAAATTCATTCTGAATTAGCAAGCGCAGCGGGCTTCGCAAATCCTGGGCCGTCAGCAATACGCCATTAAATGCACGAAACGGCGGGAAGATATCGCGCAGTTGCTCCTGCAAATTTGCGTAATGCTGCTGATCGAGGGCGAAGAAGGTCTCGTTTTGCGTCTGGCGCAGGCTATCGCGAAGTACCTCTTCGGTTTCCGGCGTCAGTAGCCAGACCTGCATGCTGTTATTCTGTGCGTACTGGTGGCAGATATGTTCTTTGATATCGATACGAATCTGATCAACCAGCATGTCGATGTCGCGCCCGTTCTGGCTGTGTCCGAGCAGCGATTCGGAGATCGTTCTCACCGAGCGCAACGAGATACGTTCGGAAACCAGGCGTTGCAGAACGGTGCTAAACAAGGGGAGAGGAAACATACGCTGGAACTCCTGCGCCAGTTCAGGCTGTTCCATCTCGATCCACGTCATGATTGCCCGGGTTTCCTGCAGGCCAATAAAGCGCGACCCGCTGGCAAACAGTGCTTCTTCCATCCGCGCCAACAGCATCTGATGCGCGTCCCAGGAGACCACATCTTCACGTTGCAGTAGCGGATGCGTTTCCCCTAACCATAGCCACTGGTTTTCATTTCGCAGCGCATTGCCTGGCTGCGCATCGGCGTTATCGCCCAGTTCCTCCTGCCACTTTTTGTCGATCATCCGTCGCCCGTTGACGAGAGTGCCAATCACTTTGGGGACTTCATAAATGCAGAAACGAAACTCATCCTCCGCCTGTTGCGGGCTGTACTCGATATTGAATACCGGCAGAGTAAAGCCGAACTGGTTGACAATGCGGTTGCGCAGACGGCGAATATCCTCGATTAGCGCGGTTACCGCCGGATCGCCGATGCGGGAAGCGGGAAAGATAAGCAAATAGAGACGGCTGGGATTAAAGGTGCGCAGATCTTCTTCGCCGTTGGTTTCCGGCGCGATCTGCTGGACGGAATGTTGTTGTACTTGTATGCGCGCGCGCCAGATTTGAAACAAACCGGAGCCCAGGGTAATGGCTCCCAGGACGATAAAGATAAGCGTGGGCATACCCGGCAACAGACTAAAGCAGAACATACCGCAGCCCGCCATAATCCACGCTTTCGGCTGGCTCGTAAGTTGTTGGGTGATTTCGCGGCCGATATTGTTATCAATCACCTCTTCATCGCCGGAAACACGGGTAATCAGCATCCCGGCGGTCAGAGAAATCAATAATGCCGGAATTTGATCGATAAGACCGTCGCCGATGGTCAGAATAGAATAGATATGCATGGCGTCGCTGGCATCCATTCCTGATTGCAAAACGCCAATGCAAAAGCCGCCGACCAGGTTGATAAACAGGATCACCAGGCAAGAGATAGCATCACCTTTCACGAACTTCATTGCGCCATCCATCGCGCCAAACAACTGGCTCTCTTTCGCTAAATCTTCACGTTTACTTTTGGCCTGTTGCACGGTAATTAAGCCGGCGCGCAGATCGCTATCGATAGACATCTGCTTGCCGGGCATGGCATCAAGGGTGAAACGAGCGGCAACTTCCGCCACGCGCTCCGAGCCTTTGGTTATCACCAGAAAATTCACTACGGTGAGGATGAAAAACACCACCAGCCCTACCGCCAGGTTGCCTCCCACCACAAAGTTGCCAAAAGCCTCAACGATATGTCCGGCATTTTGCTGCAACAAAATCTGGCGCGTCGTGGATATCGACAAACCCATGCGAAACATCGTGGTTAGCAGCAGCACGGAAGGAAATGTTGAGAATGCCAGTGGTTTAGGCAGATACATTGCCAGCATAATCAGCAGGCACGAGGCGCTAATATTGATAGCGATTAATGTATCGATCAGCGGTAATGGCAACGGAATGATCAGCATAAAAACCACCGCCAGCGCGATAGTGGCACCGACAATTTCCGAACGCTGCATGGCGCTGATAGCGATCCTGTTCAGGACGACAAACAACATGTTCATTTGGATTCATTCACCCTCGCAGCCGCGCGCGGGCGAACCTTCTCTTCCCAGGCGCGATATTCACTGGTGAGCATGCGCACCATTTTTACTGCCCGTTGTTGATCGGCTGGATCGTTTTTCCACAGCGAGGAGGGGAGCTTTACCACCAACATCAGGAATTGGTTGTAAAAAAAGGATTGATGGAGCGGGTTCTGGCCAACAATCTGTGGGCCTAATTGCGTTAACTGGTGAGACTGAAAACCGCTATGGCACATACCTATCAGAGAACGGATAAGCGAGTCTGTGGGCGTGGTGACGTCAGCGAATTTTCCCTTCAGATTTGCAAGAAAATCCTCAACCATCACCAGCGTGGTACTGATAGCGCTGGCGTCATTCAGCGCAGTGGCGATGTGGTGTAAGGCTCTGCGTGGTGAGGAGGGAGCCAGGGCGGCGATATCGTCTGCCAGAGCGCGTTTCATGGTGCGTAATGCCAGTTCAAAGCGGCTGCTACCGAACTTTTCCAGCAAGACATCAAACAGGGTTTCCACGGACTGCTGGCCGATGACTGCGCTGTAGTAAAGCTGGCGCATAGCCAGTTTATGTTCCGGATGCGTGGTGAATGCCGCGATCGCCTCTGCCGTATTGATACCCGCGCCGATCTCTTGTGCAAACGTCTGCTCCAGCGTTTTTAATGCCGTGTTGATTGCATCAATTTTCTCCTGTTGCCCCAGGCGTTGCGCAGTACTCAACGCGGCACGCAGTAGCGTATCTGCCAGCACGGGATCGCCCTCTGTTACCGCAACCCATTGCCCGGCGTCAGGGGCGTTATCGCTGGATAAAAGATGTTCAATTTTCTTTTGACGCTGTTGCCGGGCGGCAGGATCAGGGCTCTCCAGCAGTTGGTAAAGATCGGTGAGGCGCTCGATTTTCGTCAGCGCAATGCGACCACGAATCTGATTGCGGCTCAGGACTCGTTGTTCATCGCGTTTGTGTTGCATTTCATTTGTTTCAGCCAGCAACGTGGCGACATCTCCCGGCGTACTGGCGACGCGGGTTTGCCGCGTTCTCACATTGGGATCGCGGGGCTGGCTCTTTTCGTCCGGGCTTAACGCATCCAGCAGGCTCTCTTGCTGCCTCAGTTCCTGCGGCTGTCTGTGTAAATAGTGCTGTGGGATTTTCATATTCATTGCACTTACGCCTCGGCTTGCATGCTTACTGATGTGTAATGGCGTTTCTTTCCCGGTTCCCTGTACGGGTGAATATTTACATTGTGTTTTTTCTTAATAGGGGTTGTGCAAGAAATTGCGTAAAAATAAGCGCCCAGGTGTGCTTGTTTATTCTCATTAATATTTTATGGGTATTTGCTTTTTTTAATGAAAATAAGACGTTGACTCATTTCTTGGCGTGGCATGTCTTTTGCTATGAAAGATTCGCTTGCTAATAATGAGGATGCGATTATGTCAGCAATTTTTTGTTTTGAACCTGCAGCATTAGAAGGAAATTTAAATCCTGCCTATTGGGAGATTCTGATGCGTGAAAATGAGAAGCGGCTTTATAATTTTATTCACAAGCGGGTAGCGAATACGTCTGATGTGGAAGATTTAGTACAGTCAACATGGCTGGAAGTCCTCTGCAATTGTCATAGATTCAGAGGATTATCAAAGCCTGAAACCTGGATGTTTGGTATTGCCCTTAATTTGGTAAAAAATCACTATAAGTCGCTCAAGGTAAGTTATTTACATGATGAACTGAACGACAATGTGTTAACACAAAACGATCTTCCTGATGATATTACGGAATATAAAGATACGTTGCACAAGGTATTAAGGCATATTGCCAGGATGCCGCCGGATTACCAGCAGATCCTTCAGTTGATTGTCGATCACGATATTAGTTATCAGGAAGTCGCGGACGAATTAATGATTCCTGTCGGCACTGTGCGATCCCGGCTGTCCCGACTACGCCAGACGTTAAAAAATGAAGTCGACTGGCAGTCGGAGGAGTAGTGTCATGTCGTTAACCATCCAGGGAAGGGGGGGAAATCACTTTCTGATACAGCTTTATATTTTGGGAAGACGTAATCAGACCCTTTATCTGTTAAATATCAGGAATACGCTATGAAAATTTCCGCTGATTTTACTGCTGTACAACTCTCTGATCATGCGAATAGTTATTTTCAAAATACTCAGGCGAATCAATCACTCCCCCGCACGGCAGCAGACGCGTATCCTGACGTTCCTGAAAAGAACGACCCGATAAAAAATTCGGTATACAAAAATGGAGAACAATTACCCTCTGGCTATGATGTTGTTGTTTTTTTATCTAATGATGGACATCAAAACAAGGTCGTGGGGCAATTTAATCCTGAAAATCCGGCTGAATTCCATGTTAAAGATCGGGATAGCGGAGCGCATATTGCCACGCTAAAGAAAACCACCCTGGCAGAAAGCCGGATAATTAATGGGAGGGAGGATTTTTTTAGCGGAAAACAGGCCTGGATGTTGGCACCCTATACGGGGCTGAGAGGGGGAGCAGGGTTATCAACGCCTGAAGATATCGATAATTATATGAGTAACGATGATGAAATTCAGTCGATGATGCTCTCCCCGCGAGAGAAATGTTTTGACTGCGCACAACGAGTAGAAAAGATGCTGAACTATCAAAACATTCCGCACTTTACCAGAGCGATGTATATCTGGTTTAACAAAAACGATACGGTTCCTAAAACACACTATGTGGTTGTCGCTTGCCCTGAGGAGGGTATCAAAATTGCCATTGATCCGACCGGCGGACAATTTGATAACGTTTTTCCTTCTACCGAGTACCTTAATACCTGGGCAAGTGAATTCAGATCGGGGTTCAACAATAACGCGATTATTAAATACAAAGATTTTGCCAACGCCAGAACATCAACAACAGAAGTCAATTCTTTCTTCCACGGTAATTCGGATGCTTTTCCGGGAAATGTTTTAAGTCAGGTTTTGTGACTACAGTTTAAAAGCGGGTTTTAGCTTACTGTTGTAAGTATTCCGCTTAAGTGACTCATTCACTTCTGGAAACAGAAAATCCGCAATGGATGGTTATCTCGCTCGTGCGCAGAGGCCGCGGTGAGACTGATTCAGCCGTAGAGAAGGTCGCGCTCCTGTGGAGAAATCACCGCGATTGCCAGCGACCATGTCATAAAAATGATTTCATCACATGGTCCTGATCTAAAAGCTATTACCTCATTCCACGGCAAGTGTACGCATTATTGCAAGCAATGCTGCTTTCGTTGCTGCATAAAACCCGGCGCCGGGCATCACACTTCCGGTGGTCCAGGAAGCATTGGTTCGATAGAGAGTCCGGAAACAGAAAAGCAAAAACCCGCCTTTTGGGCGGGTTCTTTAAATAGTGGTGCCCGGACCCGGACTAACGCCGTCAGGCGTTGAACAGCGCGCTTGTCGCGCTGGCCCCGAAGGGGTGAGCCGCCTGCGGCGAATAATCGAACGAAGTTCGATGGAGAGTCCGGAAACAGAAAAGCAAAAACCCAGCCATAGGCTGGGTTCTTTAAATAGTGGTGCCCGGACTCGGAATCGAACCAAGGACACGGGGATTTTCAATCCCCGTGTTTTTGGAAAGCAGTGAAGTGAGCAATCGTTCTCATCTGAATAATGTTATTCAGGTGACGAAATGCATTCAAAAACGAAAGTTGTTCCCGTAGTTTCTACCAAAGGTGGCGAGGGGAAATCAACCCAGGCCGCTAATCTCGGCGGTTTTCTCGCCGATGCAGGCATAAAAACCCTCATTATTGACGGCGACCACGCCCAGCCTACTGCCAGCAGTATCTATCCCTTAGCATACGAAGCACCATGTGGCCTCTATGAACTGCTCATGCAGACCGTAGACCTCTCAAAGACCGAAAACATTATTTCGCGCACCGAGATCGATAATCTTGACGTCATCGTCTCCAATGATCCCCGCAACCTTTTACCTACCTATATGCTCAATGTTGCTGACGGACGCGTGCGTCTCCGCAATGCCTTATCAAACCCGGTCTTCAGCCAGTATGACGTCATCCTGATTGATTCACAGGGTTCACGCTCGGTGATGTCGGAACTGATTATTCTTGCAGCTACCGGTGAAATGATTGGAATGGTCAAGCCGGTGCTGCCTGATGTACGTGAATTTATGCGCGGCACCGTTGCTCTGATGGAAGAGCTGCTCCCGTACATGGCTTTTGGTATCAGTCTTCCACGCATACGTATGCTGGTGAACTGCATGGATTATACGCTGCTTGCCAAAACTACGGTTGAACAAGCTGAGAGCATCATACTGAGCGGTGATTACAGCCAGCATGCGAATAAGATCTTCATCGATATGCTCCAGACACGCATTTATGATCTGGATGTTTACAAGCAGGGGCATGCGGCCGGTCAGCCCGTGCACCGCCTTGAGAAGAAAACCAGCCGTAAAAGTGATTCTGCGTTTGATTCTATGCACAAACTCGCCTGTGAACTTTTCCCTGAATGGAAAGAGAAGTTTGATGCATTAGCAAACGCTGGTGAGGGGGAATAATGTCTGACGTTAAACCAACCCCTGAATCAGTTTTGACATGCTGGCAGCATGAGCTGCCAGCAGGCAAACAATCACGCAGCCTCAAAGCGAAAAGGCGTATCCAGCCAGTCGAGTTTTCTCTCGATGCGGGTTTGCAATTGCTTCAGACCGGCGAAGTCAGTCCAGTCATCTGTAAGAGCAAGGGACAGTTCGGCCCAGGACATTTTGGACACATCTGCAGGAAGCAGGTGATGGCGACGGATTACTGCATAATGCAGGGCATCTTTCGGCGAGCATTTTCGGAATTGCTGTTTCCACTGGTTGCTTTTGCTGAGCCACTCCCCCAACCACAACAGACGATAGACCATCTGACGTTCTTCTTTCGGGGCTTTCTTCGCTTCTTCCCAGAAACGTTTGCTCAGATTGTCAAAAACGTCATCGTTATAAACCAAATCAATGCCGGACGGCAGTTGAGCATGTGCGCCGCTGGACGGCAGGTGTGCATGTGTATTCATAGATTCTCCTTCAAAAATGTTGATATGAATATGCTGTCCGCACCTTCATTCCGGGGTCGCCAAACTTACCGGCCTGAAAATGTGCAGACAGTCTCGGGGAGTGTACTCCCGGCAGCTGTTCGTCTGGCACCCTTTACGTATGTTTGCGTTAATGTCAGTTCTCTGAAAAGACGAGAGTTATCGTGTGAGGCAAGTGTAATGAAGCGCCCTGCGGTAATGCCTTCCCTCAGTGGAGGTGCGTATGTCTGACAACCGCAGAAATATCCCGGGTCTTTATTCGCCTGATGCGGAGCAGTCCGTTATCGGTGGTCTGATGCTGGATAACGAGCGCTGGGATGAAGTCGCTCTCCGTCTTAATGCTGATGATTTCTTTCAAAAAGTTCATAAGGTTATTTTTCAGGAAATGACCCGTCTGGTTGCGGCCGGAAAGCCACTTGACCTGATTACCCTTGCCGAAAGTATTGAAAGTCGCGGTGGTAAAGATGCCCTTGAACAACTGGGTGGTTTCGCCTACCTGGCTGAGCTCAGTAAAAATACCCCGAGTGCGGCCAATATTGCCGCTTACTCTGACATTGTGGCCAGAAACAGCCGGGCGCGGCAGCTGGCTGCTATTGGCGCGGAGATAACAGAATCCGTCAGGGCGCCCGGAACCGATATCGAAAGGGTGATGGAGGCTGCCGAGCAGAAAATTACCCGACTGGCAGAGCGTGGTGAACCGGAACAGGGTGTCACACTGATTGATGGTATGGAAAAATTGCTGCCAGAGCTGGAGCGGCGCTGTAATGTGCCTGACGGTATCACCGGGACCCCTACCGGATTTGACGAGTTTGATGCCATGACCAGCGGTCTCCAGGCGGGCGACCTGGTTCTTATCGCGGCACGCCCCTCAATGGGTAAAACGGCTTTGCTGATAAGCCTTTTACTCAACTCACTTCAGAAAAAAGTGGGTTCAAAGGGGCAGCTTTATAGCATGGAGCAGCCAACCGATCAGATCCTGATGCGTATGCTCGCTTCGCTTGGCAGCGTTGACCTCACGCATCTAAAGAGCGGCCTCATGGACGACGAGGACTGGGCTCGTACCTCAAACGCGGCAGCATTGCTGATGGGTGATCTGAACGACAGTCTTATTATCGATGATACCAGCTACCTTACCCCCTCATTACTGCGTATCCGTGCACGGCGTAATGCCCGCCGCTATGGTCATCCCTCGATCATCGGGCTTGATTACCTGCAACTGATGCGCTGCCCGGATCAGGAAAACCGCACTCAGGAGATTGCTGAAATCTCACGTTCCCTTAAAGCGCTGGCCAAAGAGATGGGGTGTCCGGTAGTGGCGCTGTCACAGCTGAACCGCCAACTGGAAAGCCGTGCTGATAAACGCCCCAATAACGGTGACTTACGTGATTCGGGGTCACTTGAGCAGGATGCTGACGTTATTGTCTTTATCTATCGTGATGAGGTTTATCACGAAAATACCGAGGATAAAGGTGTTGCTGAAATCATCATCAGCAAACAGCGGCAAGGTCCAACAGGGACGATCCGCCTGCGGTATGAAGGGCGCCACACCCGTTTTTCTGATATCGCTGATCGGTCAGGGAGGTACGCATGAGCAACGTGAACAACGTGCGTCACATTAATCTCGGTGCAGCCATGCTGCAGCGGGGTAAGTCACCGTCTCAGACCGCGGAGACGCCGGAGGTGCCACTGCCGGTCAGCGAGATGGCAATGGTGCTCACTCTCGACCAGCTGCGCCCGAATCCTGACAACCCCCGTAAAGGGCGCAATCCGCGTTATGAAGAAATTAAAGCCTCCGTGCGTGCGCGTGGACTGGATTCCATTCCCAAAGTGACACGCGATCCGGACGGTGAGGACGTCTATATCTTCAGTGACGGCGGCAATACCCGGTATCAGATCCTTTGCGAATTGTGGCAGGAAACCAGCGATGAGCGTTTTTATCGGGTTCACACCATTTTTAAACCGTGGCCAGGGCGGCTTAAATGTCTCGTCGGCCACCTGGCAGAAAATGAGGTACGCGGTGATCTGACCTATATCGAGAAAGCCTTTGGCGTTCATAAGGCACGCGTCATTTATGAAGAACAACTTGGTCGGTCTGTGACCCTCCGGGAGCTGTCTGATCTGCTCGGCCAGGAAGGCTATCCCATTGATAATTCCAGTGTGAGCCGGATGGAGGATACGCTTAATTATCTATATCCCTATATGCCAAACCTTCTCGAAAGTGGTATGAGCCGCGGTCAGGTAACACCGCTCCTGAGCCTTCGCTCCTCAGCCATGAAAGTCTGGAAATCGTTCAGCAGTGACGTCAAACCTGACTGCGCACTTGATGATGTCTTTGGTGCAACGTGCCGGTGTTTTGACGAACCGGACAGCTATGCTCTTGATGTTTTCAGGGATGAGTTCATCGGCCAACTGGTTAAGGCGCTGCCCCATTCAAGCCTGAACTATGATCGCTGGCTGATTGAACTGGACCCCCGTGAGCAGAAACGCCGTGAGCAGTTTGGTGATCCACCGCCACTGCCGGCTATGACGCCACCGCCGGAAAGAGCGGCAGGCCGTCAATTTTCTGAGCAACAGGTTACTGTCCTGCCTCCGGATACTGCATCTGAAACGCCGCTCACAGGCCTGCGCAGCGGTACGCTGACCACGCAGGGGCGGCCTGAACCCGCACCGGAACTGCCTGACAGTGCCGTTCTGCCGGACAGCCCATTTGTTACTGCCGGCAGTGAACCGCGTCGTGAGGTTCAGAATGACCTGTTTGGCGGACGTCCGGTTATTACCGGAGAGAGTGGCATCTCTGCTGGCAGTGCTGAGAGCACTGTTCTGCCTGATTTTGGGAACAGTGAGCTCGTATCGGCATTCGGTGAGCAGGAGGAATCCTCTTCTGCTGGCGTGAACTCAGTTGCCTTCGCGGCAACCGGCCTTGAGCCGGTCAGCGATATCTGGCACATCCCGGCACTCCAGGATGATATTGAGCACCTGCAGGATATGGCCTACCGGCTTGTCTTCGAAATCGCTGAGGCGATGGGCTGCGCGGATAATGTGCGTGAGGATAAACACCCTCAGTCAGCTGGCTTTTCCGTTTCTGAAACCGGCAGTGAATTCTCGTTGTTTCTTGCCGGTCTGTCCGGCTCGCTCCCCAACAGACAGTTCAACATGTTCATGTTCTGCCTGAATTTCTTCGGTTCTCAGTCACCGGCTGACACAGCTGTATTCGACGATATCACCGTGGTAAAGACCCTGCGTCTTATCCGCGTTATCCGCCGTCTGCGCGAGCTGCAGCGACTGGCTGCAAAAGGAGGGGACAATGTCTGATGACCTGAACGATGAAATGGCGCAGGCCAGTACGGCCCTGTTCACCCAGCGCGGCATCGATGCCATCCGGGCACAGGTGCATTCTGTAAAACCGTCAAAAGCGTTCTGCGAATGCTGCGGTGCAGATATTCCGGTTGCCCGCCAGCGGGCGGTTCCCGGCGTGGAACTCTGTGCCGGCTGCCAGGACGTGAAAGAGCGGCAGGGCCGTCACCATGCTTCTGGCGGAAGGAGGATGCGCCATGTCGGATAACGTAAAAATTACCGCCCGTATCCGGCGTCTGATGGCGCTGGGCACCCGCAACAGCAACCCTCATGAAGCCGCCCGCGCGGTGGCACTGGCTCAGCGCCTGATGCAACGTCACGGCCTGACGCCGGACATGCTTTCCCTCAGTGACGTCACTGAAACAGTCTGCCTCAGCCTGACCAGTGATGCGGAAAAGGTGCCGGCCTGGCTTAACTCGCTGGCAACAGGGGGCTGTATCGCCACGGGGTGCCGATGCTGGTTTGGCTGGCATATTCATGTCAGTACACAGGGTGTGGAAAGCGTGCGCCGTTCACTGCACTTTTATGGTTTCAGCGAACGGCCGGAGGTGGCGCTCTACATCTATACCGTTCTCCAGCGCCAGCTGCGTGCAGCGACTGACGCCCACATGGCCGGATATCGTACCCGCCGCATTCTTCTGCGCACGCGCCGTCGCCGGGCAGACCAGTTCCGTGAAGGCTGGGTATCCGGCGTCTGGCAGGTGCTGCAGTCGTTCGCGCCCTCAGAGGGAGAGAACGCCGTACTGCAGCGCTGGCTGTCTCTGCGTCATGAAGGTAATACGCTGGCCGGTCTGACTGTCCGGGTGGCGGGTCACTGTCGCGGTGACAGAGCGGCCCGGGTGGCCGGTTTTCTCACCGGTCGTGATACCGACCTGCATCATGGCCTCAGTGGCGCACAGGCTACCCGGCAGATTGCGGCAGGGGGACATTCACATGACTGATTTTCTTTTATGGTGTGCCTGCCTGTCGGGCTGGCTTTTCGATGTTCTGCTTGTCGCTGACCAGGCGATATCAGGAGGTGGCCTGTGAGCCAGCATAATCTTTCTCAGGCCACCACGGCCATTCTGTCCTCACTGCTGATGGACGTCAAAAACGGCAATATCCGCCGTTGTGAGTCGCTGGGTATGTCGGTTGAGGAAATCCGCGCGCTGAGCCATCTGAGTCTTGATGAACTGCACTACCTCAGCCAGTCACACGTTTCCGTGCTCGATGTCACCCTGAATCATGAAAACTTCTGGCTGATGCTGAATCAGGCCCGCAATGAGCAGAAGCGCTTCATGATGATTGACCGCGCACTGGAGCTCGGCGGATCGATGGAGCTGATTGACCGATACTTTGGTCTGTCCCCCTCGGAGGTGAGTGCACGCCGCCGTCTGATGGGTATTGAGTCCCGTCAGGGGCGAACTCAGGCCCTGACAGAGCCACAGGACGCTGCGCTATGGGACGAGTGGAAAGCGGCCGGGTTGTCATCCCCTGACTCCCACCAGGCGCTGGAGGCGATGATGCTCGCAGCCGAACAGCTGGGTCTTTCCCTGACGGCCGTATGGAGCCGGGTCTGCCAGTGGTGTCGTGAGGCAAATACTGCCTCACGCAAGGCTGAACCTCAGGTGCGTAAGGAGGCGTGATGGAAATGGGCGATTTTTCTCCCCGCCAGCAGGTGTCACCGGCAGTACGTCGCCGTTCGCAGCAGCTGTTTCATGCTGCATGCTGCGGAAAAAAGGTGTTCCGCCGGCTGGCGATGAATGGCTACCTCAAGATAGACGTGGGGCCGTTCTGGCGAATTCTCAGCAAAGACGGCGGCCTGCAGTGGTGGCTGATGGACCATGAGACCTACAACCGTGAAATACGCAGGTAACGGACTGCCGCTGATGACCATACAGTGCCGGGTTTATCCCGGCACTGTGCTGTCTCAGGCTGAAGAGGAGAGCATAAAATGACCATTCCGGCCGACAGTATTGTGGCGCACACGCTCGCCAGAATGCAGCAGAATCTTGAGCGGCGCGCCGATACCGGCGATGTCAGCCAGGAGCGCAGCGGGCTGCTGTTCATGGGTAACGTCCACGATGCGTTTCCGCGCAGGCTGTTCCTGGATACGCGCCTGTCACCACTGGATAAAACCGCCTGGGTGATGATAAGGCTTTACGCGCAGCAGAATGAGGGTGCCATCTTCCCGACTTACGATGAGTTGCAGGTTCAGCTTGCCTCCGCGCATTCAGAGAAAGCCTCCAGGGATACGGTGAGCCGCGTTCTGCTGATGCTGCGCCTGACCGGCTGGCTCAGCCTGTGTAAGCGGGTACGCGATGACCGTGGCCGCGTCCGGGGCAACATCTACGCCCAGCATGATGAACCGCTGGGTTACCGTGACGCTGAAACCTTTGACCCGGGCTGGCTGACCCTTGTTGAAGAGAGCTGCCTGAGCCGTAATAAAGCGGTTCGCATGACCGCGCTGGCCGTGGTGAATGACATCCTTCAGGACCCGGGGATGCGTCACCGTCACAGTCGCCTGGCCCTTATCGAAAGTCGCCTGAGCGTGCCGTCCACGCCTGAGCAGATGGTCCGTCATCGCCAGTCCCTGCCCCGCAGTCCGGATTCCGGACTCAGTCAGAAAAGCATAAAAAACAATCCAGATTCACTGAGTCCGGAAAACGGACTCAGTACCCCGTCACCGGATAAAACACTGAGTCCGGAATCAGGACTCAGTCTGAAATCAACGAGTTACATCGGAGTCCGAAATCCGGACTGTAACGTACGTTCTTTCACACAGAGTGTGAATAAAAAAACGTACGTACCGGGTGGAGCGCATTTTCTGCCTGACGATTTTGTGAACGGGCTGAACAGCGAGGACCGTCAGATGCTGACAACCCAGATGGCCTCACTGCCTGAAACGGTAGCGAAAACGCTGGCTGACATGCTGCGCGAGCAACTGCGGCTTGGCAGGCTCAACAACCCGGTGGGCTGGCTGTTCACGATGCTGCGTCGTGCCCGCAGCGGAGAGCTGAATCTGCCGGAAGCCGCGGCACCTGCCGGTTCCGGCAGCAACAATCCCCGGACAACCGGCATGCGTGCTGTACCGGCAGCCACCCTGCCTGTTCAGCCTGCGAGCCGGCCTTCTGCGGAAGAGGTCAAGGCGATGATCGCGAGCATTCGACAGAGTGTTGCCAAATAAGCAGACGGTTAAAATTTGAGCTTACTGCGGGCGCGGAAAGGTAAAAAAATGAACAACACTGCAAGGCGCAACAGTGGCTTAAAGGTGAATGGCATTATGGGCTGCGAAAGTGGTTAAAAAGTGTGCTTGCTGCGGGGCGCAGCAAGGTTAAAAAATGAACAGCACTGCAAGGCGCAACAGTGGTTCAAAGGTGAATGACATTGTGGGCTGCGGAAGTGGTTAAAAAGTGAGCTTGCTGCGGGGCGCGGAAAGGTTAAAAAATGAACAGCACTGCAAGACGCAACAGTGGCTCAAAGGTGAATGGCATTGTGGGCTGCAAAAGTGGTTAAAAAGTGAGCTTGCTGCGGGGCGCTGCAAGGTTAAAAAATGAACAACACTGCAAGGCGCAACAGTGGCTTAAAGGTGAATGGCATTATGGGCTGCGAAAGTGATTAAAAAGTGAGCTTGCTGCGGGGCGCAGCAAGGTTGAAAAATAAACAACACTGCAAGGCGCAACAGTGGCTCAAAGGTGAATGGCATTGTGGGCTGCAAAGTAGTTAAAAAGTGAGCTTACTGCGGGGCGCAACAAGATCAAAAAAACAACCAGATGTTAATTTCTTAATTGGCGTTATGAGTTTCACATTGTTGGTCATGCGTGTGATTCAGGACTATGCCAGCTCTTCTTAACTGAATACAGGTGACGACAACGATGGCAGAAAAGCAAAAACGGGCCGGTGCGCTCCAGTCCGAACTTCATATTGAACTCCATACCAATTATGCGATCGGTTTATGGGAAGGGAGAAAAGCTGAAAAGCGGGAGGACGGTAAAAAGGGAAAGCAACCCATTATGGGAATGCCCCAGTTCCTTTACCGTGCCAACCTCATTAACAAAGACTCACTTCAGAATGATCCCTGGGCAGATATGGCCATGCTGGCCCTGGAGGAAAAAATTGAGTATGCCGGCAAAGAAATGAATACGCTGATTGAAACGCTGGACAGGCAGATGAACTTCATTCCGGCCGGTGTGACCATCAGCGATGCCCAGGCTGCCGAACCACTGGACCTGACCGTGTTCAGTGGTACTCCGCTGGGGTATCGCTGCGTGTTCCTGCTGATGGGGTTTGATCAGTTTGCTAAAAGAGTTCTTCAGGCAGCGCACTATGGGGTTATTTCCCGTACCCATCGCTATGATCTTCTCAGCGATGGCAGCCGCCTTCTGCGGGAAATTTACGGATGCGTGCTGCGATATCGTAAAACCGGCGCAACCCGTCTGGATGCGGTTGAGAATAATGAAGTCTGGCAGAAAGCCTGTCAGGAGGCGGGTGAGCCCGATCGTGCCGTTCTGCTCGGAGAAAAGCGCTCAGCCTTTTCACCGCCGGTGAATGAAGCGAGCGTGAACCTGCTGCGCCTGCGTTATCAGGCAGTCTGAGTCGCAGGAGGCAGGTATGCGGCTTTATATCTGTGAAAAACCTTCCCAGGGGCGTGATCTTGCCGGGGTTCTCGGTGCCACCCGACGTGGTGACGGCTTTCTGGCGGGTGGTGGCGTCACTGTCACCTGGGCAGTGGGTCACCTGCTGGAAACCGCCCCGCCGGAGGCCTACGGTCAGCAGTACGGTAAACCCTGGTCGCTCTCTGCTCTGCCCATACTGCCGGCACCCTGGCAGGTTGTTGTCAAAAAAGAGACGCAGGATCAGTTTAAAGTCATCGAGCGGCTGCTGCGTCAGGTTGATGACGTGGTCATTGCCACTGATGCTGACCGTGAGGGTGAGGTCATTGCGCGCGAGCTGCTGGATTACTGCCGCTGGGAAGGCCCGGTACAGCGGCTCTGGCTGTCTGCGCTGGATGAACTCAGCATCCGGGCAGCCCTGCAGGACCTCCGCCCCGGTCAGGCCACACTCGGAATGTATCACGCCGGACTGGGGCGCGCCCGGGCCGACTGGCTGATAGGGATGAACCTCTCCCGCCTTTATACCCTGCGTGCCGCCGAGGCCGGCTTCGACGGCGTGATTTCGGTCGGCCGCGTGCAGACTCCAACCCTGGCGCTGGTTGTCCGCCGGGACCGGGAAATCGCGTCTTTCGTGCCAAAGCCTTACTGGCAGGTTAAAGCGTTCATTTCGGCCGGGGGGCTCACCTTTCCGGCACAATGGGTGCCGGCGAAGGTGTATACTGATGAGGAAAAGCGCTGTATTCACCAGAACATCGCGCAGCAGGTGGCGCAGCTCTGCCGGCAGACAGGTCAGGCCGTGGTGACAGAATGCGACACAAAGCGCGAAAAAGCCGCTGCGCCGCTGGCTTTCTCGCTCGGGTCCCTGCAGCAGGCCTGTGGCAGGCTGTGGGATATGTCTCCGCAGCAGGTGCTCGATACCGCGCAGAGCCTGTATGAAAAGCACAAAGCCACCACCTACCCCCGCACAGACTGCGGTTACCTGCCCGAATCCATGCGGGAGGAGATTGCCGGTGTGCTCGATGCCATCGGCCTCACCGATCCGGAATGTGCGCCGGTACTGGCACGCCTCGACAGAGCATTTACCTCGCGCATCTGGAACGACAAAAAAATCACGGCACACCACGGTATCATCCCGACCCGCAACGCGTTTCAGTTGTCCGCGCTGACGGAGACCGAGCGTAACGTCTATCTGCTTATCCGGCGTAACTATCTGGCTCAGTTCCTCCCCCTGCATGAATCTGACATTACCCGGCTGCAGTTCGACATCGGCGGGCAACTGTTCCGTACCACCGGGCGCACGGAGGTGATAAAGGGCTGGAAGGTCCTGTTTGACAAAGCCGGTGACGATGAGGTTCAGGAGGATGATGAAGCAGGCGTTGCCCTGCCGCCGCTGGCGCAGAATGACCGCTGCGCGGTAACAGGTGCAGAGGTCACGCAGCTGATGACCCGTCCGCCGGCGCACTATACCTTTGCCACCCTGATTGGTGCCATGATGAACGCTGCGGCTTTTGTCACCGACATCGCGCTGCGTAAGGTGCTGAAAGACAATGCGGGCCTGGGCACTGAAGCCACCCGTGCCGGCATCGTTGAACAACTGCTGAACCGTCACTTTATTATGCGTAAAGGCAGCAAAATAATGGCGACCGAACTGGGTGCCGATGTGATTGATGCCCTTCCGCCGCAGCTGACCGAACCGGGCATGACGGCGCTCTGGGAACAGGCGCTGGATGAGGTCGCCGCCGGTCGAATGTCCCTGGAAAACTTTCTGCAGCGGCAGGCCGGCTGGACGCGAAACCTGGTCAGCCAGGGCGCACAGCAGCAGGTGCGTATCCGTATTCCGCCCTCACCAGCCTGCCCACTTTGCGGCGGTAAGACCCGTCTGCGCAGGGGAGAGAAAGGGGAATTCTGGAGCTGCCAGCGTTATCCGGCGTGCAAAGGCGTCATCAACATCGGGAGCAGCAAAAAGAAACGGCCGCGCAGATCTAAGTCTCCTGAATCAAAGAAGAATTAATCCCCTGACTCCGATTGCGGGGCGTTGTGGCCTCTGTTATTGTGACCCCGGCTCTGAAGCCGCACCCCGTGACTGCGGGTTCAGGCAGCATCTAATGCATGTGCTGCCTGAATACAGTCTGACCGGCCCCGTCCACACCTGAACGGGAGGCGGTAAGGCACATAAACTCCGTGAAACCCGTGCCGGGCCCTTTCAGCCTGCGGAGCAACTGCCATGTGCAGGTTAACCTCAGGTCGATGGTGCAGACCTCAGAAGGCGGTGCCGCAGGGCGCCGCTTTTTTATTTTTGTGTACTGATGATTTTTTGCACGCGACGGCGTTGACATCCATGACATCTGAATGAATGATAAAGAGGCTAATCGTTGTCGTTCCGACAACTGCCAATGTTCCGGTGATTTGAGAGGGACGCCTTAGGGTAATCACATGCCAATGCCATCATAACCTGAGAGATGGCGCTTTCGGGCGGTTCAAACCTGTTAACCTTTGCAAACAGGGACCTGATGACCAGGTTAAGGTCCATTTCACCAATTCAGCCAGTCGGCAAACCTTGCTGACCTCCCTGCGGGAAACACTTCCCGTAGGGGACAGATGTTTCTCCGCAACCTGTTCAGTTTTACTCCGGAGAAACCATCATGACTGCAACTACGACTCAAACCCCTGCTTCAAACGGCTCTGCTTCTGGTACTCAGAAAAAAGAGTATTTCAACCTCAACGTTAACGGTATCGGCTATCTGAGTTCGATCCGCCGTGTTCAGAGTGGTAATGGCGAGTTCACCTGCGCTGTTATCAATGCCCTGACCGGTCCGACAGATAATGCCAGTTACCAGCGTTTCGACGTCACTGTCGCGGGCGCCGATAACACCAAACTCATCAATCGCTGCCAGAAGGCGGTGGATGAAGAGGAAAAGGTGTTAATCGGTTTCGTTCTCAGTGGGCTTAAAGCTGAAGTGTTCACCCTGCAGTCGGGTGATCATGCCGGTGAAAGCCGTCCTTCCCTGAAGGCTCGCCTGATTAAGGTTGAGTTTATCAAGAAAGGGCAGGACGTTGTCTATACAGCACCTAATGCTTCCCAGACGCCGGAATCCGGTTCATCTGCTCCTAAAGAGTACGATCCGAACTCATTCTAAGCGCCACGGACACACCACCGGAACACATCCCGGTGGATGTGCTCCTCTCAACCCCATTCTTAAGAGGAAATCATTATGTCCGCACGCGGCGTCAACAAAGTCATTCTTGTCGGCAACTTAGGCCAGGACCCCGAAGTACGCTATACGCCAAATGGTAAAGCTGTGACCGGTTTAAGTCTGGCCACATCAGAATCATGGCGTGATAAACAGAGCGGTGAAAACCGTGAAAATACCGAATGGCATCGTGTCGTGCTGTTTGGCAAGTTGGCTGAGGTTGCCGGTGAATACCTGCGTAAGGGTTCACAGGTCTATATCGAAGGTCAGTTGCGCACCCGCAAGTGGACGGATAACAGTG
The DNA here is from genome assembly GCF_013085925.1 of Kosakonia sp. MUSA4. Lineage (NCBI taxonomy): Bacteria > Pseudomonadati > Pseudomonadota > Gammaproteobacteria > Enterobacterales > Enterobacteriaceae > Kosakonia > Kosakonia sp. MUSA4. Next base: position 4,635,307 of record NZ_CP025697.1, on the reverse strand, counting down.
GTACTGACCGCTGGACAACCGAAATCGTTGTGGGCGTTAACGGAACGATGCAGATGCTGGGCGGTAGCCGTAGCAACAGCACCAACACCAGTGGAAATAATGCGCCGTCAGGTCAGCAGAGTGGCTGGGGTCAGCCTCAGCAACCTCAGCAGAGCCAGTCAGCGCCACGAAATCCGCAGAATGAGCCACCGATGGACTTTGACGATGACATACCGTTTCTGGGTGCGCCGTTTTGCTTTGTAAATCAAGTGGTTAATTCAAGTCATTGAGTTAATCATAGGCTGTTGGAGTGCCTATTGCAAGCCTGACTTATCCTTACCCAGTAATGGGTTTGAACCTCGAAAGAGGGAGGGGAGTGTAGCATGTCAGGAAAAGGCTGGTTGCGGGGAAATAACCTACTTTGCGCCAGCCATTGCAAGTCCCATATGGTTAAGCCTGATTGGTTGAATCATAGTTCATAGTGGGTTTCGGGATATCTATGGCTCACGGTTATTCAGGAGTCATACCAATATTTATAGTAATTATGTGTAGAAGGCTACTATATCCAACAATATTGGCACCTGCTCGGTGAGAGTGGTAATTGAACGTAAGTGGAACCTAAGTGGGATGCACCTTGACTACAAAGAAATACGGGATTACCTAAGTTGGTTAAGTCATTAACCAATACGGTAACGGAGACTCCGTAGTACCCAACGTAGCTCTGTAATGGAGTCGCAATTGGCTAACCAATCTGAAAAAATATATAAGTCGATAAGTAATTATCGGTGAAGTTATATTCGTAAGGGGGAAGGGAGTCAGTTGGATCTATACTAATAGAAGCGAGGTTCGATAGTCAGTGCTATCACAAAGAACACTCAATGCTCTAAGTGGTATAAACAAAGCCAGTACACAAGGCCATAAGATCAAGAAGCTGCACAAAATCATGTGTAGCAATAAAGATCTTTGGGCGCAGGCCTATGCCAATATTTATTCTAATCAGGGAGCCATGACGAGAGGAATAAATAATAATACGATGGATGAGATGAGCGTGGACAGGATTATTAATCTCATTCAGCTTATAAACTCAGACTCGTATAAACCCAAACCTTGCAGGCGCACACACATACCTAAAGATGCTAGAAAACCGAATGGAAAGAAACGTCCATTAGGTATTCCAACTGGAGACGATAAATTAATACAGGAAGTAATGAGGATGTTACTGGAAGAAATCTATGAACCAGTGTTTAGCGACTGGAGCTATGGATTCAGGCCTAAACGTTCCTGTCACTCTGCATTAAAAGAAATCAGAAACGGTTGGAAAGGAACAAAATGGGTATGTGATGTTGATATCAAAGGTTACTTCGACAACATTGACCACGACCTGCTGCTGAAGTTCCTGAGTAAGCGGATCGCTGATAACAAATTTCTGGCGTTTCTCAAGAAGTTCCTGAAAGCTGGCTATCTGGACAACTGGCGTTACTTTGGCACCCACAGTGGGACACCGCAAGGTGGTATTATTTCCCCTATTCTTGCCAATGTATTTCTCCATGAACTTGATGAGTTTATGAAAAATAGAATCAGCGAGTTCGGCAAAGGGGGACGGAGGAAACCCAATCCCATATACAAAAGAGCACTACAGAACCGGGCAAATCGTATTAAATGGATCAGGCAAGGTTTCGGCGCTTCAGGAATGCCTGCTGATGAGCAGAAAATCCAAAAATGGAAATATGAAGCGGATGAACTGGAGAAACAATTGCGCACGCTATCCAGTGTTATTATGGATGATACTGAATTCAAAAGAATGCGGTATGTTCGATATGCTGATGATTTTCTGATTGGTGTGATAGGAAGTAAAAGTGAGGCAAAAAAGATAATGAAGGAAGTTGTCGATTTTGTTGAAACTGAACTTCACCTGGAGATATCAAAGGAGAAATCCGGCATTATTGACCCTAAGAAAGGATTCACTTTTCTCGGTTATGAAATTAAAACACGCCGTGAAAGCAAACAGGTCAAATGTGTTGTAGGGCTTAATACAGATGGAAGTAAAACTCATGCGGTAAAACGTACGATAACGGAACATATCCATCTGGGCGTACCGAGGGAAAGAATCCTGAAATTCTGCTCTCTACGTGGCTATGGGAATTACGATGGTGGATATGGTAATAGCACTGGTCGGCCAGCAATGATGCACATGTCTGACTATGAAATCATTGGTCAGTACAATGCCGAAATGCGCGGTTACGCGAATTACTACAATCTTGCCCCCGTTCTCTATCTCAATAAGTTGCATTGGATATGGGAAAATAGTCTTTATAAGACGCTGGCAGGTAAACATCGGACGTCACGCACCAAAATCGCACAGCGATTAAGGCAAGCGGATGGCAGGTATGTTTATCGGGAAAATCGTAATGGAAAGGTATATGAGTTGGAGGTATTTAGACTCAAAAACAGAAGTGCGCCAAAACATAGTTCACCAGATATATTGCCGAATACGCATAAATATTCTGGCAGAACTGAATTGCTGGACAGGATGGCTGCACGCCAATGTGAATATTGCGGTACCAGAACCGGTCCTTTTGAAGTCCACCATGTGAGGAAACTTAAGGATATTAAGTCAGGTACAGATAACTGGAAGAAACTGATGATTGCCCGTAACAGGAAAACATTAGTGATCTGCCGGATTTGTCACGTCAATCTTCACCGAGGAACACTGCCAGACCAAAGAACCTTTGTTTGATTCAATGGAGAGCCGTATGCACAGAAATGTGCACGTACGGTTCGGTGGGGGGGCAACGGCTAACCCGTTCTGGGCGCACGTGCCCTACCCAACGGCACGGGTATGGCATTTGCCGGAAAGCCATTTACGCAATTTCTTAACGGATTCATATAATTATACCCTCTCATGCGCCAGTTCAGTCTGGCGCTTTCTTTTTCAGCTTAAGCTGAAAACTATGTATAGCAATTTGCTACCATTCAGGCTATCATGCGTGTATAGCAATTTGTTACCAACAGGAGTAATTATGCAAACTACTGTCCGTAAGTCCGTTCGAGATAAGCAAATCAATATCCGTGCAACGGATGAAGAACGCGCAGTGATTGATTATGCTGCGAGTCTGGTTAACAAAAACCGTACTGATTTCATCATTGAAAGGGCTGTGCATGAGGCCCAGAACATTATTCTGGACCAGCGCGTGTTCGTTCTTGATGATGCCCGTTACCAGGAATTCATCAGGCAGCTCGAAGCCCCTGTGCAGAATGTTGAAGGTCGTCAGCGGCTGATGGATGTAAAACCTGAATGGAAATAAATGTCACTGCGCCTGCTTTACTGACAGAAGAGCATGTCCTTCACTCGTTCGATTGCGGGAATGAGGTACTTGATGACTGGCTTCGCCGGCGTGCGATGAAGAATCAGCATCTCAATGCTTCCCGTACATTCGTCATCTGTCCTGAAGGTACTGCGCGTGTGGTGGGGTATTATTCCATTGCGACGGGCTCAGTGAGTCATGTCGATTTGAGCCGTAGCCTGCGACAGAATATGCCCGATCCCGTACCGGTTGTTTTGCTGGGCCGCCTTGCAGTCGATGTATCTACTCAGGGCAATAACTTCGGGAAATGGTTGCTGAATGATGCCGTGGTACGCGTTTCGAATCTGGCGGATCAGGTCGGCATCAAGGCTATCATGGTACATGCAATTGATGAGCAGGCTAAAGCGTTCTACGAATACTTTGGCTTTGTGCCGTCACCGATTGCGACTAACACGTTATTCTACAAAATATGATGGTTTCATGCTGGTAGTCATCTGTTGAACACCCGGAGCTGAAATCACATTAAACGCCGGTTTTCCGGCGTTTTTCTTATCTTTCTTCTGGCACAACGTATTAATCAGGAATGTCACTGGAGATCAACCATGAACACACGATATGAAGCTGACATTGTTGCCTGGGCTCAGGAGCAGGCGGCTTTACTCCGTGCCGGTCGGTTCTCTGAGATTGATATAGCTAATATCGCCGAGGAGATCGAGGACGTGGGTAAAAGCGAAAAGCGCGAATTTGCCTGTCGCATAGCCGTTCTGCTGGCGCATCTTCTCAAATGGAAGTTCCAGCCGGGGCGTCGTGGCTGCAGCTGGCAGCGAACCATTAAGGAACAAAGAAAAGTGCTGGCACTTCATATAAAAGAAACACCCAGTCTTAAAACTGCGCTTTCTGATACTGACTGGATTGCGGCAGTCTGGGCCGATGCGGTGTCTTCTGCCGCGCAGGAAACACAGCTCGATGTTTTTCCTGAAGATTGCATCTGGGATATGGGACACATTTTGTCGCAGGAATTTTACCCGGAATGATCTGTCAGCATTTCTGACCACAAAGCGCCTGAGGGCGCTTTTTTTATGGGGATTTTAAATTCTCATCGGTTTTGCCGAGCCTCCGGCAGTCCGTAAACCTGATCTGACAGCCTGACGGGCCCAGAGTCCCGGCTTTTTTCTTTATTTGGCAGTCAGAGTTTCACGTTGTCCGTTTTTTCTTCACCGCCAGAATAGCACTCCTGACTAAGACTAATCCTGGGGTGAATCCTGATGGCAGTACCTTCCAGACGTGTGACAACGGGCGCCGCCCTCCTCGCCTGTTCAGTTATCCAAGCTGGCTGCAGCAGCGCGGTTTCTGATCCCGCGCCCTTTGCAACCGGCCGCTATCAGCAGCCCGCCCGCTTCGATGATATTTACCGCAACCGTGCTCCCGACGTGGTGAGGTACGATCGCTATACGCTGGTCAGCACGCGCCCGGACGATGCGCAGCGCGATCCGCTCAATCAGATTGTCGATATCAGCATGCCGGCGCAGCTGGTCAACACGGTCGGTGAAGGCTTTCGCTATCTGCTGCTGGAGTCAGGTTATTCACTGTGCTCAGCCACAACATCCGCATTTTCAGAACTTCTCAGCCGTCCACTGCCGGCCGTTCAGCGGGATATCGGTCCGGTCCGGCTAAGTGAAGCCCTGCAGATTGTGGCCGGACCCGCCTGGCGACTGAAGGTGGATGAAGTTAACCGCGAAATCTGCTTTGAACTGCGGGACCAGTATCGCAGCTTCTCTGCACCGTTAGCGGTTCCGGTCACACTTGCGCGACAGCATGCATCAGTTAGCCTCCCGCCTGTCATACAGCCAGCTCAGACTGCAGGGGCAGCCAGCACAGTCAATGCCGTGCCGCGTAATCCCTTTACCGGTGATACGCGCATCAACAGCACCCAGGGCTCCGGGCAAAAACCTGTACTTAAGCCGCAGAGTCTGGCCGTCCCGTCACCAGTACTGACAGCGGCGCAGGCACCGGCAGCTCAGAAATCTGCTGCGCTGCCGCCAGTCGGAAGCCCGCCGGTGCTACCACCTGCAGCTGCACCGAAAGCAGCCTCATCTCAGAAACCCCCTGTGACTGCGGTTCATCCCGTTACTGTACAGCCGACTACAGTGAATGCTGCCCGCCAGACTGTGCCCGTCCGTCCCGTCACTTCACTGCCGCCGGCCCCACCTGTCTCCAGTCAGACAGCCACTTCATATATACCGAGTACGCCGGTCACCCCCCTCCCGGTCGGCCAGACGTGGCGTGCCGAGCCGGGTTCCACGCTGAAAGAGACCCTGACCGGTTGGGCATCAAAGGCTACGTGCAGCAATGGCGGGAACTGGGTGGTCATCTGGCCGGTATCACTGGATTACCGCATTGATGCGCCTCTGGTGTTTCACGGCAACTTTGAATCCGTCCTGGTACAGGTCTTTGACCTCTACCGAAAAGCGGAAAAACCGCTGTTTGCCGAAGCCAACCGCATTCAGTGCCTGATTTCGGTGAGCGATACCCCCGCGGGCGGAGGGCACTGATATGGGCTATGCGCTGCCCATATTTGTTTTCTGTCTGGTCATTGCGCTGATGGCCGGTGATGCGCAGCGTCACTCCGCTGAACACGTCCGGCTGGCGCTGCAGCAGACTCTGCCTGACCAGCTTGCCACCGACATGCTGCGCACCGCAGATGCGGTGAACAACTGGCGCCACGGCCGGACGGTGGCTGACGGCACGGTGTCACCTGCACAGGCCGGCATCATCCCTGTGCCTGACAGCCGTATTCAGACCGTGATACAGGGGGGACGCCTCTGGGTCTGGGTGCCCGCCACCGACGGCGTGTTTGCGGCACTGCTTACGCAGTCCGTGACCTCGGCGCTGGCGCTGACTGTAAGCGGCGGGCGGCTGCGGATGGCGGATGGCACTGATATGAACCTGCCCCTGCCGTCCGGCGTGACGGAGGGCAGCATTGTTTACCTCAACTAACCTCATCAGGGAGCTGCGGATGCCGCGTTTACCTTTCTGCCTGACAGCGCTGGCCGCCGCGTTAGCGCTGTCATCATGTTCGCTGAATGAAATCAGCAAAATGGACAAGGAGGCCACGGGTCAGGCCGATACCGCTCAGCGGGTACTGCAGAGCCGCCAGACCCTGACACAGCCCACCGTTGTCTGGTCCGATAAACCCTGGGTGAACCTGCAGCCTGTCACGCCGGTCATCTCCACGCCGGATGAGAAGAACCTGCCCGCCTGCCAGATAACCATTAACCGTCCGGAGGGTATTTCGCTGCCTGAGCTGGGGCAGCGTATCACTGCGCTCTGCGGCGTGCGTGTCTCCATCACGCCGGATGCCTTTGCCGCACTGACCAGTGCTTCCACCGGATCGGTCGTGACCTCACAGATGAGCGGTAATCTGCCCGCACCGGATGATAACGGCCGGGTACCTCTCGCCCAGATGGGCACCACGTCTTCGCAGGCGGTCACTGCTCAGCAGGCCCCCTCGCTTATCCGTGGCCTGAAATATCAGGGCGATATCCGCGGACTGCTGGATATGGCGGCGAGTGGTCTGGGACTGTCATGGCGCAGCGACAGCAGCGGCGTGTATTTCTATCAGCAGGATACGCGTACCTTCCAGCTCGTTATCCTCAATACGAAGGTGAACAGCAGTGCCTCCATCAATTCCGGCTCCGGTAATCAGCTCGGCAGCGGTGGCGGTATGTCCGGGGGGACAACCGGCGACATCAGCTCGAACCAGAAGACCGACTATGGCATGAACAGCGACCTGTACGATGACATCAAAAAAACGGTTGAGCAGATGGTGACGCCAAAATCCGGCCGGTTCTGGCTGTCGGCGGCCACGGGGACGCTGAGCGTCACGGATACGCCTGACGTGCTGAACCGCATCGGACGCTATATCGAGTATCAGAACAAGGTTCTGAGCCGACAGGTCCAGCTTAATATCCAGATTGTCAGCGTCAACCAGACGCGTAACGAGCAGATGGGGCTGGACTGGGGGCTGGTCTATAAATCGCTGCAGAACGTGGGTGCCAACCTGACCGGATCAATGGCGAACGCCTCCTCATCCGCCGCCAGCGCCGGTATCTCCATTCTTGATACGGCCAGCGGCAATGCCGCGAAGTTCTCCGGCTCCAGCCTGCTGATTCATGCCCTGTCTGAGCAGGGTAACGTCAGCATGGCGCTGAATCAGACCGACCCGACCGCCAACCTGACGCCGGTGGCCTATCAGCTCTCCAAATCCACCGGGATGCTGACCAGCTCCAGTTCGACGGCCACCGCCAACGTGGGGGTGACGTCAACGATGACCACGACCAACGTCACCACCGGTCTGTTCATGACAATGTTGCCCTTCATTCAGGAAAACGGTGATGTGCAGCTGCAGTTTGCCTTCAGTTATACCAGCCCGCCGGATATCAAAAGCTTTATCAGCCGGGACGGTAATACCCGCAATGATACAGCAGACACCTCTACCGAAGGGCTCGCCCGTAAGGTCAACCTGCGTTCCGGCCAGACGCTGGTGCTGACCGGTTCTGAACAGCAGAACGTCTCGGCGGATAAGCAGGGGACGTTCACGCCGGGCAACTTTATTCTGGGCGGCGGTCAGACAGGCACGCGCGGCCGTACCACGCTCGTCATCATGATCACCCCTGTTCTGCTGAGGTAACTATGTCATCACAGAAAAAAACAGCGCGCCGCACCGGTATTCGTATCACCCACCACCGGCGGGACTGGATGGCCGGTCTTCACTGGGTGCCGCAGCGGAGCGCATTCATGGTCCGTCTGCGGAACAGGGCCTCGTCGGACACCCACTGCGTGACGGCCGGCAGAGGAAACTCATCAATGGCGGGTGTAGTCTCCCCGGGACGCGTGCGCTACCGCCTTTATGCCCTGGCCGTGGCCTTTCAGCTGTCCGAGGGCGGTAATGCCTGGGGCATTTACCGTCTGAGCCGGGATGAAGACCTGTGGGTGTTCTTTGCCGCCAGTGGTGGTCAGCTTTCCGTGATGGGTGATGTGACCGGCTCACGGGCATTCATTGAGTCTGCAGCACAGAACTTTCTGCGCTTTAACGATGCGGATGCGCCGGGCCTGCGCTGTGCGGCCACGGCAGAGGACGGGCTCGATGCCACGTCACTGACGGACCGGCTGAGTGCTGCGCAGCTGAAGCGCTGTCGACTGCAAAAACGCCGGACACTGCTGTCACTCATGCTGCCGGCCGTCATAGTGACCGTCACCGTCGCCTCCGGCGCTTACTGGTATGACGCCGTACAGCAGAAGGCTGAACAGGCGGCTGCCGCTGCGGCGTTTCGTGCCCGCATGGCGATGACACCGGAAAAACCGGTTGCCCCGGCCCGTGCACCGCACCCGTGGGCCTCACAGCCGCCGGTGTCAGTGCTGCTCAGCAACTGCTGGCTGACGCGGGAGCCGGTCTTTGCTTCGGTGGCCGGCTGGCGTTTCACCGATGGTGAGTGTGTGCCGGAAGGACTGCGGCTGCGATTTGTCGCCACACCCGGCTCAACCGTTGAAGACTTCTCCCGCCGCGCCCGCGAACTGCTGGGGCATGCGGCGGTTTTCAACCTGCAGGAAGGCGGTAAAAACGGGGATGTTTTCATCCCCTTCCGTAAATACAACGTCAGTGAGTACACCGATGAAGCCCTGCCCGGTGCCGATGCGCAGCTGATGCGCTTGATCTCACACCTGCAGCGCCGCAACCTGGACGTGAAATTCACCGAGGTGAAGCCACCTGCCGTCGCACCCGGCCAGGAGAAAATCGCGCCCGTACAGGACTGGCGGGAATTTACCTTCTCCGTCAGCTCGCGTCTGCAGCCTGAGCGCCTGTTGCAGGATTTTGATGCCACGGGGCTTCGCCTGACCAGCGTGTCCATCACCATGAGCCCGCAGGGGCAGTTCGGATACACCATGAAGGGGAGCATTTATGCGCAGAATTAATCCCGCCCGGACGGGGCTGCTGCTGTCCGTTCTGCTCAGCGGGCCCGCGCTGTCAGCCACCACCGGTGATGTACTGCCACCAAACGTTACCCTCGGTGAGCTGGAAGCCGCTCAGGCCAGGAACCTGATTCTGGAGCAGAAAGTCCAGACAGCCCGTCTGGAACAGCAGCTGCGTGAAAGCCAGTCCGGGCAGAGTACCGACCGTAATTATCTGGCGACATCCCTGCAACCCTCAGCACCGCTCATGACACAACCGGCCCAGTCACAACCGGCCGCGACATCTGTCACGGAGAAGCGCACCGGCAGTGTGCGCCTGCAGGAGATTTACGGTCGCGGCACACAGCTGCGCGCCCGCATTGTGCTGCCGGACGGTGGTGTAACCGAGGTGGTAAAAGGCGACCAGATCCCCGGCACGTCAAAACGGGTCACGGAGGTCACGTCCACGCTCGTGCGCCTCAGTGACGATTCTGAACTCTCCTTCTGAGGCCACGATGACGCCCGATAAAGATATTATGGATTTTGTGTTTGCCGAACAGCATCCGTCTGGCGGCGTGACGCTGCTTATCGACGGTAACCGGCGAAAAGAACCGGCCATACAGCGCTGGGTAATGGATGTCACCCGCGAGTATCCGACGGCAAAAACCGAGTTTGTGGCGCTGAGCGAGCTGAACCGCCGGCGCGAAGTGGCAGAACGTCAGGGGCTGGCCCTGTCTCAGAGCGTCAATGAGGCTGACCTTAACAGCCGTGATATCAGCGTGTCGCAGGATAAAGTCATCAGCTATATGAGACTGGGGAACGAGTTCAGTGCGTCTGATATCCATATTGAAATCAGCGCCGACCGTAAGCTCAGTATCGTCCAGCTGCGCATTCACGGCGAACTGGAAGTGGTTGATGAAGTGAAAGATGTGGAGGGAATGACGCTGGCCTCCACCTCCTATCTTTCCATGTGCGACGTACGCGAGCAGTCATTTTTTGCTGGCCGCGAGCAGTCAGGGCGCATTGATGCGAAGTTTGCCCGCCGTGCCGGTCTGTATGGCGCCCGCTATGAACACCGCCCCACGCCCGACGGGCTTATTGTGGTCATGCGACTCATTCCTGATGACGGCGATAACATTCCCGGGCTGCCGCAGCTGGGTTTTCTGCCGGAGCAGATAAAGCTCATTATGCAGATCCTGCGCCTGCCGGAAGGCATGGTGTTGCTGACCGGGCCGACCGGTTCCGGCAAAAGCGCCACGCTGCGTGTGTTCAGCGATATATGGCTGAAACTGACCGGGGGAAAAAAGCGCCTGCTGACGCTGGAAAACCCGCCGGAGGGACGTATCCCCGGCGCCATCCAGACCCCCGTCATGCCAGCTGACAACTCGCCGGAGGCCATCAGCCGCGCCTGGAGTAACGCCAACGCCTCCGCGCTGCGTCTCGATCCGGATGCCATCCTGAACGGCGAAATGCGTGACCTGTATTCCCTGATCGCCGCCATTTACGCCAGTGAAACCGGCCATGCGCTGTTCTCGACCCTTCATACCCAGAGCCCCATCGGTTCCCTGCGCCGAATGGAGCACTTCGGCATTGACCGCCACCTTCTGGCGGATGCCGCACTCATTACTGGCCTGATAGGCCAGCGTCTGGTGCCGCTGCTGTGTGAAAAATGCCGTATTCCCTGGCAGGTGAAAGCGCCTGAGCTTGACGGCGAAACCCGCGCGCGCCTGGAAAAATACTGCACCGTGGAGGGGGTGTGCGACACAAGCAAACTTTTCTTCCGTAATCACGAGGGCTGTCCTCACTGCCAGAAAACGGTGCCGCTGACAGGTCGCATCGTCAGCCGCGGCGTAACCGGTCGCACGGCCATTGCCGAGGTGGTCCGGACGGATGCCCGACTGATGCAGCTCTGGTTGTCTCACGGCCCGGCCGTTGCCCGTCAGTACTGGGTAAACCAGGGGGGTATCACCCGCCGTATGCATCTGCTGCGTTATCTCGGGGAGGGGCGCGTTGATCCGGTGGAAGGCGATCTTATCTGTCCGCTGGACGAGGACGACATCATGCAGTGTGAGGTGCCCTATGTCGGTTAAGACCCGTTTTTCGCCTGAGCGTGACATGTCGCTGGCGGAAATGCTGCGGTATCGCCTGGTCAGGGCAACGTTTACGGGTCAGTATCGCCAGCCGTTTTACGAAACCCTGCGCTTCCTGCTGGAAAACCGCAAACCGCTGAAAGAGGCTCTGACCATGATAGGCGAGGTGCATACCGACTTTGGTCAGCGATGGCACCCCTATCATGAGCTGGTACAGGACTGCCTGGAAGGGGTTAAGGACAACCGTGAGGGGCGCTCCCTGCAGGATGTGCTTGCTGCCTGGGCACCTTATGAAGAGGCAGCGCTTATCAGCGCGGGGATGGAAACCGGCAATATTCCCGGCGCGCTGATGCAGGCTGACAAGCTGATTGTCGCCCGCCGGCGCATCCTCGGTCAGGTGGTTTTTGCCTCGGTCTTTCCGTCAGCGCTGGCCCTGCTGAGCGCGGGGCTGCTGCTGGCCAACAACCTGGCACTGGTGCCCACCTTAAGCAAAATGTCTGACCCGGCACGCTGGACCGGTGCACTCGGGCTGATGAACGGCGTGGCACAGTGGACGGATAAGTGGGGAATGACCACAGCGGGTGCCGCTGTTGGGGGAGTCATTCTGGCGTTCTGGTCGCTACCGCGCTGGCGGGGAAAACTGCGTCGTCTGGCCGACTATCTGCTGCCCTGGTCGGTTTATAAAGATCTGCAGGGGGCGGTGTTCCTGATGAATATCGGGGCCCTGCTGGGTGCCGGCGTGCAGGAGCTCAAGGCGCTGCAGATCCTGAACGAGTTCGCTCCGCCCTGGCTGCAGGAGCGTATCGAAGGGGCAATGGAGTGTATGACCGACGGTAACTCTCTGGGCATGGCGCTGCGCCAGAGCGGTTACGACTTCCCAAGTCGCGAGGCGGTGAACTACCTCTCTCTGCTGGATAAAGGCAACAGTGCTGCGTCACTCATCACGAACTATGCCGACCGCTGGCTCGAACAGGCGCTGACGCGTGTGGCCCGGCGGGCAAACGTTACCAAACTCTTTTCTCTCGTTCTGATTATGAGTTTCTTCTTACTCATCCTGCTGATGGTGATGCAGATTCAGGACATGAACACCTTCAACATACATTAAGGAACGACTATGTCATCTCAGACATCACATTATTACCAGCGCCAGCCAGACCGGGGCTGGGGCATCCTTGAGCACGGCAGCATTGCCCTGTTTACGGTTATCGTCATCTGCATTGTCGGGGCGCTTGTCTGGAGTCTCTCCGGCAAAAAATCTGTTGCGGTGGAAACCTCAAATATCCAGACAGTTGTGACCAATGCCCAGCAGCTCAAGCAGACCCAGGGTGGGTATAACTTTACCAGTGGCACCACCATGACCGGCACGCTTATCCAGCAGGGGGGCGCGCCGAAGGCCGGCTGGACGATTCAGGGGACGGCCAGTTCCGGCACGGCGACGATGTGGAACAGCTATGGCGGCCAGGTTGTCATGGCACCGGTGGCATCAAACGGATTCAATAATGGTTTCTCCGTCACCACACAGAAAGTGCCGCAGGCCGACTGTATCTCCATTGCCACCCAGCTCGGCTCCGGTGGCGCGTTCAGTGCCATCAGCCTTAACAGCACCGACTACAGTGACGGCCTGGTCAGCGCCGAAGATGCCGGCAAAGCCTGTACCGCTGACACAGGCATGACCGGTAACAACACCCTGGTCTTCACGCACAACGGCTGATGACATGCTGCGCCTGACTGCTCTCCTGCTGTTTATCCTGCTCAGCCCCCGCGCGGGGGCATTCTGCTTCGACGCAGCAGGGACAAAGTACCACATCGATCCGCTGCTGATTCAGGCCATTGCCACCGGCGAAAGCAGTCTGCGTCCGGGGATTACGAATGTTAACCGCGATAAAAAGACCGGGCGTGCGCTCAGCACTGATTACGGGTTGATGCAGGTCAACTCCTCACACATCCCGGCGCTGATAGCGCAGAGGGTTATCCGTAGTTCACAGGATCTGCTGACCCGTCCCTGTCTCAATGTGCAGATTGGTACATGGATTCTGGCGAAACATTTTCAGGTATGCGGCATCAGCTGGAACTGTCTGGGTTCTTACAACGCTGGTTTTCGTCAGGATCGCCACGAAACGCGCGAATCTTACGCCAACCGGATTTATGCCATTTACCGGCGCCTTTTACTGAAAGAACGGGGGATCAGACTGTGACACTGCTGACGCTGAGTATGCCGTGGCCAACGCTTGGCATCATTTTTCCACTGAGCCTCGGTTTGTTTAATTTTATGGCGAGCCTCGTCCGTATTGACCTGGTGACATCAGGTCACTGGAACGGGCGCAGTGCCCCTGTGCCTCCCGGGATAGTCTGGCTGTACGCCGCTGCTGTCAGCGTCATGCTGCTGGCACCTGCACCGGCGATGACGCGCCTGCTGTCATTTTTCCTCAGCCTGTTTCTTTTCAGAATGACGCTTACCGATGCGCTGACGGGACTGCTGCCCCGCGAAATGACGGTGAGCTGCCTGACGGCGGGGCTGGCGGCCGCACTTCTGCACCCGGGGTTTACCCAACATCTCCTTTCTGCGGTCATCGCGATGTTGATCTTCGGCGGCTGGCGTTATGCCTCAACGAAGATTCATGGTCGCGAGTGTCTGGGGCTGGGCGATGTGTGGCTGGCCGGTGCCATTGCCGCATGGCTCGGTGGAACCGTTGGGCTTTATGCCCTGCTGACCGGTGTGATGTTTTTTGTCCTGTGGCAGTTATCCGTCCGTCGCATAAGCGAGGGCGGGCCGATGGGCCCCTGGCTGTGTGCCGGTGCGATGTCAGTGACACTGCCTGAACTTTATCAGCCGCTTATTACATGGTGATGCCAGTGAACTCAATAAAAACAACCGATCGTGGCTGGGCTATTCTCAGTACGGGTGCGGCTTTACTGATTCTGCTGCTGGTCAGCGTATGGGGATATTCGCTCATCAGCGACTGGATGCAGAAACGGACCTGGATGAACACCTCAGCGCAGGTGTCCCGCTTCACGCAGGCCGTAAAAAGTTATACCGGGCGTTATTACGATACGCTGCTCACCAGCGCCACCACCACCGCGCCGGTCATTGTGACACCCGCTATGCTGAAAAATACCGGTTTTCTGGAACAGGGCTTCAGTGAGACCACCATTGACGGCCAGGCTTATTCCGCTGCGGTTATACGCAATGCCACCAACACCGACCAGCTGCAGGCGATGGTCTACACGCATGATGGCTCTGCACTTCCGTTTCTTGCGCTGCGCCAGATATCAATGGATATATCCACCGGCATGGGTGGTTATGTCTGGACATCGGGTATTGCGACCGGAGCAATGGGAAGCTGGACCGTTCCTCTCGCACAGTTTGGTGTCAGCAGCACACAGGGGCATATCGCCACTCTGCTGACCGCTGACGAACTGGGCGTCTCACGCGGTGAAAGTGACCGGCTTTACCGATTTTCGGTCACCGGCAAGCCCGATCTCAATACCATGCATACCAGTATCGATATGGGCGGCAATAACCTGAACAATACCGGTACAGTTAATGCCGTAACGGGCGCTTTTAGCGGCAACGTAACGGCCAGTGGAAATATCACCGCAAACGGTACGGTGACGGGGCAGAACTTGACTGCTGGTTCAAATGTCACTGCCGGTAATGCCATTACAGCCAATAACGATATCCGTTCTAATAATGGCTGGTTCATTACGCGGGACGGTAAAGGCTGGCTCGATGAGACCCACGGTGGTGGTTTTTACATGTCAGATAATGACTGGGTCCGGGCCGTCAATAACAAAAATATTTACACCGGCGGTCAGGTACGTGGAGGTAGCGTGCGTGCAGACGGACGCCTGTCCACGGGGGAAGTTCTGCAGCTCGATGGCGTTAACACGGCGGGCGCTGCTTGCTCACCAAACGGGCTCGTAAGCCGTGATGCATCTGGTGCCATACTTTCCTGTCAATCCGGTGTGTGGAAAACCCCGGCCCCCCGAGGCGGTCAGTATGTTCTCCGCAGGTACTCGTCAGACGGCTCACTTGTGCCGGATATCCAGGTGCTTTGTCAGGCAAACCCCGTTACAGGTGGATGTAACTGCCCGGCCGGTGCAACGGACAATGCCTATATGACGGGGCAGTCGTACATGTTTGTGCCCTGGGATACGTATTTCGAGACGCATTTTTGCACATTGTGATTGCCTGCAGCCTGCCCTGAAAACAGGCAATGGGCCTTTACTGATACTGATTAACACCAAAACGGCCTGGAGAGCACCCCTCTGATGGCAGAGGGGTAGATAATATTGTGTAAGCCGTATTCGCAGGAACTTCAAAAGTGATTGAGCCAGATTTTGACCATTCAGGGTTGTTATCATTACCGTAAGACACTGTTACCCCATTAACGATTCCTGATAAATTCCATGTATTTACGCACGCCCCATCTTTTACTGAGCGTGAAACAATAGAGTTACCGCCCTGGGCATAAACAGTCATCGTTGTTGTTCCTGAATTGTATCCGTTGTACTGCGAATCAAAGGTACCTACATAGCTATAACTACCGTTGCTGACATTTCCCCGCCACACACCGGATTGACAGTGT
>NZ_CP025697.1:4512400-4619295 GCF_013085925.1 Kosakonia sp. MUSA4 | reverse complement strand
CAGGAACTTCAAAAGTGATTGAGCCAGATTTTGACCATTCAGGGTTGTTATCATTACCGTAAGACACTGTTACCCCATTAACGATTCCTGATAAATTCCATGTATTTACGCACGCCCCATCTTTTACTGAGCGTGAAACAATAGAGTTACCGCCCTGGGCATAAACAGTCATCGTTGTTGTTCCTGAATTGTATCCGTTGTACTGCGAATCAAAGGTACCTACATAGCTATAACTACCGTTGCTGACATTTCCCCGCCACACACCGGATTGACAGTGAGATTGAACTTTAATTTGTGGCACATATTGCAAACACGGTTAGGCTCTCACGGGGGCAAGCAGCGGCCCATCCATTTCCATTTGGATTTGACCACTTCAACCTTTCTGAACTTCCGGGGTCACATTGCGCTCCTCCTCCGGTCAAATACTCATTATTTGCACAACTAACAGAGGTGCTTTCATAACCTGAGTTTTGTCTGATAATTGTACTGACTTTGCTTTTTGCCCACACACCGGATTGACAGTTAGCTAAAAGGGCAGCAATACGCATCAACGTGCTCATCGTCAACATAGGATGGAATCTGAAACCAACGTACAGATTGAACAATCCATCCAGTCGGACATGAGGCTGTTTTATAACCACCAATATCATCATTGGCATTTGGAGCTGAGACCCATTTACAGGACGAATTATTGATTTTACCGGCACCCGTCCACNCACCGGATTGACAGTTTTTTCAGAAGCATACAGCCCGGCAGGTGGCTTCACCATTGCCGACGTTTGCTCCTGTTAATTGCCATGTACCATCGCCATTACGGCTCACCTGGCAAGAACGCCAGTTATTGTAGTCGTAAGATGCTTGTGACAGGGCACAAAAAGCATAATTTCCAATGTTAATAGTCTGTCCTTGTCTGACTGTTTGAGAGAATGAAACATTACCAATACCGCCGCCTTTCCACGCACCGGATTGACAGTGATGTCAGGCGCTAATGTGATATCTTTCCTGATTTTTCAGGGGAGTACGATGGCAGTCAGGAACCGGATAAAAAAAATGCCGCTGGCAAAGGCGCTGGACAAATACTTCAGTGCTGTCTCTGTCCATAAGCGTGGGCATCTTCAGGAGTTTTACCGCATCAACGTGATAAAACGATCTGCGCTGGCGTTGAAGTACATGGACGAAATTACCTCCGTGGATATCGCTGATTATCGGGATTTACGACTTAACACCGTCAGCGATCGCACCGGGCGCACTGTCAGCTCCAATACAGTCAGGCTTGAACTGGCACTCCTTTCGTCCCTTTATAACCTCGCCCGTATTGAGTGGGGAACCTGTTCACACAACCCCGTCGAGCACGTCCGTAAACCCTCCGCGTCTCCCGGTCGTACGCGGCGTCTGACCTCTACTGAAGAACGCCGTATTGCGCGCGCGCTCCGCCAGAAAAATCCGCAGCTTCTCGCTATTTTTCATCTGGCACTGGAAACGGCCATGCGACAGGGTGAAATTCTGTCCCTGCGCTGGGAATTTGTGGACCTGCATCTGGGAATTGCCCACCTGCCTCTGACTAAAAATGGCACAGCCCGGGATGTGCCTCTTTCATGGAAAGCCAGGCAGGTGCTTAAAGAGTTTGCGGGGCCGGTGTCAGGGCCTGTTTTTGACTACACCTCGAATGGATTCAAAAGCGCCTGGCGGGTGCTGCTGGCTGAGCTGGAAATTGAAGATCTCCATTTTCATGATCTGCGTCATGAGGCGGTCAGCAGGTTGTTTGAGCTGGGCACGCTTAATGTCATGGAGGTGGCGGCGATTTCAGGACATAAGAGTATGAATATGCTGAAACGCTACACACATCTGCGGGCAACCCAACTGGTCAGTAAACTTGATGCACGCCGTCGGCAGGCACAGAAGCTGGCTGCATTGTTCGTCCCCTATCCGGCGGAGATTATGGAATCAGGTGGGATGATCTCTGTACGTTTTACTGACCTGGAACATCCGATTATTACAGCCTCAGATCGCTGTGAGGCACTGAAAAATGCTGCATCAGATCTTTTACGCATTCAGGCGCTAGCGGCGCGAGCAGGTAAAAGACTTCCACCTCCCGGTGAGATAAGTGTACGTGACCCTCACCGTATACTTATTAATCCCTTTTTGAAGGGAGATGAGGTGGCGGATATGTTCAGCAGAACCTGAAGAAAGGGATAATTTTGTACAGATCAATACTAGTCCGATAATAAAAATGCATATCCAGAGTTTTATTCCGCGGCCGGGAAAACGGTCGCGTTTCTTTACTGTTCAGAACAAAGAGGGGCCGTAACCAACTGAAATAATGCTAATAATCACCTCCATCACGTACGCAATGATCGTTCCCCGGAAGCAGAACCCGGAAATCTTCATAAACGGTTGATGAGTTAATCATCGTCATTCTCCGCCTGTTTTTGCACCTTATGGCCGTTCTGCTGTGCAGCCATAAGGAATCTCAGTATGTCACTCAGTCATGCCTCGCCCGACGAGCTCCTTCCGGAAACGCCTGACCCTCAGGAAAGTGCCCGGGAAGTTCTGCCCGACGCTGCAGGTTTACCCCGAAAGCGGTTTCCCTTAAACGCGCGTAAGTTTCTTCGTAACGGCGGTATCGTCCTTCTCACCCTGAGTCTGGTCGGTTCCCTGAGCGCGCTGATTGTCATGGGCCGTTCTATGTCGGATCTGACCATCCGCGTCAACACGCTTGATGCCGCATTTCGCAGCGGTCAGATAGGCCAGCTCACCTCAAATGTGTCAGCGATGGAAGAACGCCTCAAAACGCTGGAACAGCAGGTTTCCACGCTCGCATCACTCCCCGCAGCCCTGCAGTCGGCCGGTAATGAGCAGACTGCCCTGAAGGCAACCGTCAGGCAACTTCAGGAAGCCGGCAACAGCGGCAACCAGGCGGTTGCTCAGTTGCAGACACGCGTGAGTTCACTTGAACACGACGTTCAGCAGTCTTCTGTTGCGTTGGGTGAGATCAACCGACAGCTTGCGCAGAAAACCACAGAGCCTGAAAAGCCCCGAACCGCACCAGAGGCCGCTAAAACCCGAACGGCGGGCACTGCAAAAAAGATTAACCGGTCAGTCAGGCGAGTGGTGACTCAGGTTGCACCGTTTGTACTGACCGGCATTGAACGCCGGGGTGGTCAGACCTTCGCCGTCGTCATTCCCCGTGGTGCCTCGCAGATATCAGCCATGCGACTGCTCTCACCGGGGGACACCATGCTCGGATGGACGCTGAGGTCAACGGAGGGCAGCCATGCGGCTCTCTTTGTCGTGAACGGCAGCGAACAACGGCTGCAGACCGAATAATCGGAGATGAATCTGTGATGAAAAGAACATTACTGGCAGTGCTGTGTCTGGCTCCGCTGATGACCGGCGCAGCCACGGTTCAGACGCCGTCAGCGCAGAGCAGCATGTCATCACTTCAGGAGTCGGCGACCGGTGTAATGAACCCGCAGCAGCAGGCCCAGCAGTGGGGACTGTCAGACAGCGACTGGAGCCGTTATCAGACACTGATGAAAGGCGAGCGCGGCATCATGTCACCTGGGCTCGATCCGCTGACAGCACTGGGCGTAGAGACCGATAACAGTGCGGAACGTCGTCGTCTGGCAGAGCTCTGGGTCAGGCATGAATACCAGCGCAGCGAGAAAGAACTGGCCTTTCAGCGGGAAATCAATGCCGCCTGGTTGCGCCTGTATCCGGAGACCCTTGCCGTCAATCTGGGCAGCAATGCGGCGGGCCTCGCACATGACACACAGGGGCGTCTCGCCCTGTTTGTTAAGGAGAACTGCTCCCGGTGTGATGCTCGTCTTGCTGCCGTGCTGGCAGATAACCGGCCGGTTGATATTTATCTGGTCGGCGGTAACAGCGATGAAGCCGTGAGGACCTGGGCCATCCGTCACAACATTCCGGTGGAAAAAGTCCGTAGCCGCCAGATAACGCTCAACCAGGACGGAGGACTCTGGCTGCGTTACGGACAGGGCCAGATGCCGGTCATTCTGCAGCAGGGGGAAAACGGATGGCAGCTTGCCGCTTTCTGATGATGGCCTCAGCACTCCTGCTGGCGGCCGGAGTCGCCCGGGCAGCTGATTTACAGGTCATTCCTGATGCCTACAGGCAGATCGCCGCAGCTGAGCGGGTGCCTGCCGAGTCGCTGTATTCGCTGGCAATGGCCGAAAGCACGCGTAAAACCGCCTGGGGAGCGAAACCGTGGCCGTGGACGATTAACGTGGCGGGCAAGGGATACCACTATGAGACGCGGGAGGAGGCCTTCTCAGCGCTGCTCGGGTTTATGCAGCGCTGGCCGCTGAAGAACATTGATGTGGGTGTGGCGCAGGTGAACCTGGGCTGGAACGGGCACTTTTTCCCGACGTTCCGCGATGCGTTTGACCCGTACACCAACCTCCGCGCGGCTGCCCGTATCCTGCGGGCATGTTATGACGCCCGGCCCGGCAGTTGGCTGCAGGCGGCCGGCTGCTATCACCACCCGGCGGGGGGGCGTCACGCCGCGACCTACATGGCCATCGTGCGTCGCAAACTCAGTCAGATAGCGACCGCAGATACGCCGTTACGCAGCGAACAGCCCGTCACACTTGCCACCCTTACCTGGATTGAACCGCAATGAAAACACTTTTCCGTCAGACCCTCACCGTCAGCATTTTTGCCGTCCTGCTGACCGTTGCCTTCAGTGCAGGTGCCGCGCTGATCGTGGTCGGTGATCTCGGAGGCGAACCCGCCGCTCCGATCTTTGATGCTGTAAACGCCGATCCGGGTAAGGTGCCGGCCAACACTGCTGCACTGCCCCCCCCGCCGCCGCTGTCCCTGTCCATATCCGATATGCTGCCGGTCAGCACACCGGAAATGTCACCGGGTACTGTCGCCGCCCGCCCCCTGAACCTGCCCGGTATGCCCCCGGTGTTTGTCGTGGGGGATGATGCATTTTCCCGTCAGTGGCTGACGCAGCACGCTACAGTCCTCAGCCGCATGCAGGCAACCGGCATGGTCATCAGCGTCAGGGATGAGCAGGGATTAAATGCCCTGCGTCAGCTGGCGCAGGGTATGCCGATGGTGCCTGTCAGCGGCGGCGATCTGGCCCGCCGCCTGGCGCTGACCCATTACCCTTTACTTATCACCGCAACAGGAATATCGCAGTGATGCCGGTCTCCCTTATCGCTGAGCTGCTGAGCCAGCACCGGGGGCTGTTTGCCCTGACACTGGCGGGGACTGTGGCGCTAACACTCATGGTATTAAGACCGCGCACGGTCAGCCAGCGTCGGCATCGCCGTTATCAGAAACAGGCTGCCCGGGCGCTGCTTCGACTGCCACAGCTGCGTGACGAGGCAGCCCGGACAGTCTGGCTGCGTAAGATGAACCCGTATGTGTTCGAGGAGATGCTGCTGACGGCGCTCTCCCGACAGGGCCTGCGTATACAGCGTAATGCCCGATACAGCGGTGATGGTGGCGCAGACGGGAAAGTCTGGATCAATGGCCGTTGCTGGCTGATTCAGGCCAAACGGTACAGTGCTACCATCAGCGCGGCGCACGTTTCGGCATTTGGACTGCTGACAGAGCGCGAGGGGTATCCCGGGCTGTTCGTTCACACCGGCCGTACCGGCGAGGTCAGCCGGGAGGCCTTTCGCCGCTATGACGGCATCATCCTGATCAGCGGGCAGCGCCTGCTCTGGCTGCTGGCCGGTGACCGGCGATGGATGGACACACTCAACAAACCGCCACACAGCCCGGTCATCAGACAACGCGGCCGGAAAGAACCGACACCATCCCCGATCATCCGCGATTAAAAAAGGAACGTTACCATGCGCAAAATACAGTATTCCCTTACCGAATTCATTTATGACCAGCTCACTTCTCACAGGGCAAAAACGGCATGGATGGCTTTTTGTGCTATCGCACAGTTATTGATCAGGATATTTATTCTGCTTCCTCTCATTATCTTCTGCTGCCTGGTGTTCGCGGTGCTGACCACCGTGCCGGTTGCGGTCTTTATCAGCCCGTCATTTACCCCGGATGTGCTGGCTCAGGGCATATTACGGGTGATGCACCTGCTCCCCGGGGCGTATACCCCGTTGTGCGTTGCCGGTGCGCTGTTTGAGCTGGTTTACCTGATCCGCCGCTTTACTGTCCTCCCCGATTTCTGGCCGGATGACGCGGCTCAGGGAAAAGGGAGGTAAGCGATGGGCGATTTTCTGGCGAGAACGGATGCTAACCCGCCGCACTGGTCGGGGGATATTATCGGCAAATGGGATGACCATAAGTTACGTCTGCACAGTGGTTTTCTGCGCCGGCATTACTGGACCGACCAAGGCAGTATCAATGTGTTCTGCATAAAAGGCACCGACCATCCTGACTATCAGGGGCTGACGTGGCAGGAGTTTCTGCACCGTGGTAAGCGCATGGACCGGAATATTCCGATGCTGGAGCGTAATCCGGGTTACTACCTGGAAACGGAACGTAAAAAGCCTTCCATGTATTACAACAGCTATGACGGCATTGACTGGTATGTCGGCGCTGACGGCAATCACCGCAGCGGTCTGGCCCGGTTTCTGTTTCATGAGCGCGAAATGGCGTATCTGCACGGTGTGCATCTGAACCATTATGAATTCAATGAACCCCTGCTGACCTTGTATCTGGCGCTCCGTGAAGAACTGAGACAGCATGCGGCACAGGGTTTTCACATGGACCTGAATGTCAACCGCGTCCATCGCGGTCGGGAGGATACTGCAGGCTGGAAAACCGATATCTATTCAACGTCGCTGTATTTCAGTGTGGGGGCCTGGTGCAGGGAACACGCTGACAATCTGGAAATCAGCGCACTGGCTGTACCGCGTGAATTTTCATGCCCGGATGAGGGATGGCAACTGCTTGTGTCTCTGATGGCATGGCGGGATAAGCGTACCGCAGCGAAACGTCCCGGTTTTTTCAGCCGGCTGACCTGCCGGGGGCGTGCATGAGCGATCGCTATGTTATGGAGTCCCTGCTACGCCCGGCCGTGGAACTGTATTCCGCGACGGTTGCGGCCAGTGCGACCTGTATCTGCCTGACCGCCCCCTGGGCGGTGGCACTCGCACCTTCCGTAAGCTGGGTGACGGCTGCCGGTTTTGGCGTGCTGGCCCTGAAGCGCACCCGTCAGGGCATGAAAATCCTGCGTCACCGCCGTAATATCCGCCGTCTCCCCCGTTACGTGCTGACCAGTGAGCAGATACCGGTCAGCCGGCGCCATCTGTTTCTGGGCAGGGGGTTCCAGTGGTCGGCACGCCATACCCAGCGGCTGAGGGAGGCGCGTCGCCCGGAGTGCGAAATCTATGTGCAGCCCTCGGTGCTGTACCGCATGGCGCGCGAAATGGAAAAAAAGATGGAGTACAGCCTCCCCTGGCTGTGCCGGCTGACCCGCACGGATACTGCGCTCAACCCTTTTCGCCCTTTACCCCCGGTCGGCGGTAGCCCGGTATATCACGGTGTCGAGCCTGATGAAACTACGGTCACTTATGATCTCGGTGAACGCGTCGGGCATATGCTGGTTATCGGCACCACCCGCGTGGGCAAGACGCGCCTGGCAGAGCTGCTTATCACTCAGGATATCCGTCGTAAAAACGCTTCAGGCGATCATGAGGTGGTCATCGTGTTTGATCCTAAAGGCGATGCGGATTTGCTCCGCCGGATGTACGCGGAGTCACACCGCGCGGGGCGTCAGGATAACTTCTGGGTATTTCACCTCGGCTGGCCAGATATCAGTGCCCGCTACAACGCCGTCGGACGATTCAGCCGTATTTCTGAGGTGGCCTCCCGAGTGGCTGGCCAGCTCTCCGGGGAGGGCAATTCAGCAGCCTTCCGTGAATTTGCCTGGCGGTTCGTCAATATCATCACGCGCGCGCTGGTCGCTCTCGGTCAGCGCCCCGACTACGGCCTCATTCTGCGGTATGTGACCAACATCGGTGAACTGTATGAGACCTACGTGGATAACCTGCTGAGCGAAAAGGCCCCGCAGCTGATGAATACGGCAGAGGCCATGATGCAGAGCGGGATCAGCGATAAAGACCTGCCGCGTCATCTTCAGGGGCGGCCCAACGGCGTGAAAATCTGGGTGTCAGAGCAGGTGCTCGGCAGCCCGGAAGGGAAAAAGCTCTGGGACCCGGTGCTGGATGGCCTGCGCAGCGCTGTCCAGTACGACCGCACATATTTCGATAAAATCGTCGCGTCACTGCTTCCCCTCCTGGAGAAACTCACCACGGGTAAAACGGCCGCGCTTCTTGCCCCCGACTATACAGACCTGGACGATCCGCGCCCGATTCTGGACTGGCACAACATCATCAAGTCACGCGGCGTGGTGTATGTCGGCCTCGATGCGCTGTCCGACCCGGTGGTGGCAGCAGCAGTCGGTAACAGCATGTTCGCCGACCTCGTGTCAGAGGGTGGACATATCTACAAGTTCGGTCTTGGTGACGAGGATGAAGGTAAATCTGCAAAGGTGGCCATCAACCTGCACTGCGATGAATTTAACGAACTGATGGGGGATGAATTCATCCCCCTTATCAACAAAGGAGGCGGTGCCGGTTTTCAGGTGACTGCGTACACCCAGACACTTTCCGATATTGAGGCACGCATCGGCAGTACGGCCAAAGCGAATCAGGTGGTGGGCAACTTCAATACCCTGGTGATGCTGCGCGTGCGCGAAAAGAACACCGCCATGCTGCTCACCGATCAGCTCCCGGAGGTGGACGTCTATCAGAAAACGCTGACATCCGGCGTCACGGATGTCTCCCGGCCCGGCGAGGGCACGGATTTTAACAGTAACGTCAACGACCAGGTGAGTCTGGTTAAAGTCCCGATGATAAGCCCCGCCGACATCATCAACCTGCCGAAAGGTCAGGCCTTTGCGCTGCTGGAAGGGGGACGACTGTGGAAAATCCGCATGCCGCTGCCGGCGGATAATAACGATCCGCATATGCCAGCCAGCCTGAAACATCTGGCCGACAGCATGGAGAAGAATTACCACACCGGTGAAACCTGGTGGACCGGTGGTGACATGGCGTATGCGGGAGGACCGGATGTCACAGCAGGGCAGTGAAAACGGGCAGCGTAGTGCACCGGCAAGACAGCGACAGTCCGGTCCGGTTGGTCTGCTGCTCTGGGATTTTCCGGTAAGCCTTATCGGCATATTGCTGGGATCACTTCTGGTCAGTCTGTTGATTGAGTATGCCTGTATCGCGCTGTTATGGCCGGATGAGGGAGCCGCCCACAGCTACCAGGTTATGGTGGCAGAAAGCCGGTGGCTGTCAGAGGGGTATACCCGCAGCCTGCTGATGGCCGCACCGGTTGAGACAGTCAGCCGCTGGGTACATGTTGCCTGGCAGTGGCTGTTCGTGGACAGCGGATTCAGCGGCTGGCTACAGTCATTTAAATCCCTGAATGAAAAAGGCAGCGGGCTTATTCCGGCGCTGAACGGGCTGGGTGCTTCACTGGTGAGCTGGCTGGATGTGTACCTTCAGGCCACGGTCTGGGTCACATTGATTTTCTTCATTCGGGTGATGATCCTGTTTCTCAGCCTTCCGCTGTTTGCCCTGGTCGTGATTATGGGTGTGGTGGACGGGCTGGTCAGGCGTGACCTGCGGCGCTACGGGGCTGGCTATGAATCGAGCTTTGTCTATCACCACGCCAAACGTTTTATCAAACCCGCACTGTATGGCCCCTGCATGCTCTATCTGGCATGGCCCACTGCAGTGTGGCCAAACCTGCTGTTACTGCCATCTGCATTGCTGGTAGGTGGTGTGCTGGCCGTGGTTACCGGCTCGTTTAAAAAATATATCTAGCGAAATGGCCCGTAGTACCGTTTTCGGGACAATGCCCGGAAGCCCGCAGCTGGTGCGGGCTTTTTTTTGGATAAAGACTCAGAAACACAGTGTATTCGCTTTGATTAGATCTTTGAACCTAATCGCCTTCATCAGATAGTGCGAGGCTGACTTTATCTCTGACAAGAGATAAGAATTCACTCGCGGTGGTGCCCCAGAGTTCCGGGCCAAAGTCGTATTCATAGCGTTCATCAAAGTCTTTTTCTACATCGTCGGATTCTGCAATAAAGAGGTCAATGTCGGCCAGTAAAGCATGCTTTTGTCCCTTGTGGGATGCAGCAATGTAAGCATCAATCTTGGGTTCAATTTCTGTGCCCTTGATAATGAGATCGTGGTCCTGACCGAAGTAGATTTTGACCAGATCATCAAGTTCGCTGATGTTAATTCTGTCCATCTTCAGATATCCGGGAATGCGGTGAGAATAAAATAAGGTTTTCCATGCCATGTCTGAAAATCAAGTATTACCCGAACTCCATAGCATGGTTTAACCTCCTGTGATCCGCGTTTGATAATTATGCCTGTCTGCTGAGCAAAAGCACGGTTAAGGCGCATTCTTGCCGGCAGTCCTGGGGGAGCGTGTTTTACCCACATTTCAATCTGATGCTTATTGTCTCTTAAAACTTTTGAGATCAACTGTTCAGCCTCCCTGGTTGATCTGAAACTGCTCGTTGCGCGCAAATCCGGATTTGCGGCGAGCCGTGCCATCAGTTCCTCCGGCGTTTTACCAATGTGCCGTTCCAGCGTGTGTCCGCCCGGAGTCCGGCCGGACAGGGATTCGTGCTCTGCAAGGCGTATACGCCCCCCGCGGATCGCAGCAACACGTACCGCACCGGCTGCAAGCGCAAAACCCATCGGTATCGCCAGATCGACAGTCATACCGACCTTCATCGCAGTATCTTTGTCGGCCCAAAGTGATTCAGCGAGCGCGACCGCAGAGTTATAGGTGTCTGTATTGGTCTGACGGCCTGTCCATATCTGCCGGACAGAAGCCTGTATGGTATCGAGGCTGTGAGTACCGACAAAAACACATCCTGCTTTTGTGATCATCGTGGGCTCAGGCACAACGCACAGGGCACCGGCGCCAAACATTTCAACCACACCGCCAGCCAGCCCCAGTCCACCGAACAGGCGATTACTGAGGGTTTCCCCTTCGCTGATGCTCCGGTCCGACAATACCGCCGCCATCTGCACCGGCGACATGGCCACCCTCAGTCCGTATTCATTGTCCATACAGCCACACTCCCTTTAATTATCCTGAAAGAAGTGTACCAGTATTGCTGTTATTTCGGACAGGTCGCGGTTTTTTCGACGTCACAGGCGATACCGGATTCAGAGGATTCCGGCATTAATTTTCGCTGACACATAAAGATTTTCCTGCTGTAAGCCCCGCCGCTTTGCGTCACTCTCCCTGCGACCAGTTAACCGGAGAGCCGCAGAATGCGTCACACCAAATCCTTAATAGCACTGCTGATCGCAACGCTACCCGTACTGCAGTGTCAGGCCTCGGAGAAAGACGAGCTGGCGCTGGTCATGCGTCAGCTGGACCAGGTGCAGGCCGGGCTTGATCGTGCGCGTGTGGTAGCGGATCAGAACCAGGACGCCCGATTTTATTTCGACTATCAGCAGGCCACGCGCGATATCAGTACCATGAAACAGGGTATCTCGACCTATCTTGAACCCTCCCGGGCGCAGCCCGCTTCGCGTCAGTCTTCTGTAACAGGTCAGTACCGTGCTGAGGAGCCGTCATGGCGATGAATGGCTCACAGCTGAATGGCTGGAGCGCTGGCACCGGCAGCAGTCTGACACCTTCACAGCTGAACATCCTGATCCTTGGCACGCTTGCGGTTGTCATTCTCCTGTTCAGCGCCTGGGCACTGGTACAGGCCTACCGCGGTCTTCCCACAAAATCCGTCTCGTTTCGTCAGTTTACCGAGCTTGCCGTTCGCCTGGTGGTGCTTTACCTGGCAATGCTGTTTCTGTTTTTCCACTGAAAGGACAATCAAATGAAATCCATGTTACTCAGGCTTTATCGCGCCACATTCACCCGGGCAAAACATCTGATGCTGAGCGGGCTGTTGATTACCGGTAATGCGCTGGCCGATCTCCCCAGTGTTGAACAACCCACTACCGGCGGCGGTGGCGGGACGTACAACACCATGATGGGTTACGCCAAAATGGGTGGTCTCGCACTCGGCTTGATTATCTGCGTGGGCGCCTTTCTTGCCGTTGCACATGCTGTCATCACGTCTTTCCATGATATCCGCAAGGGCAAAGGCTCATGGACAGAATTTCTGCTTTACGGCGTGGTCGGCATCATTCTTATCCTTATTGTTATTTATCTGGCGACCAAAGCCTCTGACATCCTTTAAGGAGCGAGTATGGCCGTCATCGACTTCCTGCCTGACAGACTGAATAACCCCCCCGTAGTGTGGAAAGGATTCACCTCGGGTGAATTCCTGCTGGCGGCCATCATCGGCGTTATTGCCGGTATACCGCTGGCGGTGCCGCTGGCACTGGTGCCCTTTATCGGCTGGCTGGCCTTTCCCACCTGCATGCTGCTGATGCCGTTATTCGTCATCTTCTTCGGTGGCGGCTGGATAGCGGGATATAAGCGCGGTAAACCGGAGAATTATATCTGGCAGCGACTGGAAGAAATTCGCTGTCGTGCCCGCCTGTCCCGAACCATGATCCTCGAAAGTCGGGCATGGGAGATGAGACGCACCACAGCGATGAAACGCGGGGGGCAGTCATGAGTCGCTTTCGTAACGGTATGACCGCACGAGACAACCACATTTTTTCCCTGCGTATTGCCTGCGTACTGCTCTTTGCCGGCATGCTGGTGACCGGTATCGGCTGGATGCGCGCGCCATCCGAACTCACCATTCATAACCCACCGGATTTGCGCTCCGGTAGCACGCGTAAATGGTGGGAAGTGCCGCCTTCCACTGTTTACAGCTTTGCCTTCTACATCTTTCAGCAGCTTAATTCCTGGCCCAAAAATGGCGAGGTGGACTACCCGGCGAAAATTGCGCAGATGAGTCCTTACCTGACACCGTCCTGCCAGGACTTTCTGAACAAAGATGCGGAGATGCGTAAAAACAGCGATGAGCTGCGGGACCGCGTGCGCGTGGTGTACGAGATCCCGCGACGGGGTTACAGCAGTCGGAGCGTCACCATCCTCGATCAGGACCACTGGATTGCGCAGCTCGATCTCGTGGCGGACGAGTATTACCACACCGAACCGGTCAAGCGCGCGCTGGTCCGCTATCCCATGAAAGTGGTGCGCTGGGAAGGTGACCCCGAGCGGAACCCTTTCGGGCTGGCGCTCGACTGTTATGCGTCCACGCCGCAGCGGCTGGAGGCCATTTCGCTGCCTGACCCGGAGAAAAAATGATGAAGAGCCAGGTGAAAAAATGCGTTCTTATTCTGCTCGCCGGGCTTGCGATGTCTGGTGCAGCGAAAGCCGTTGAGCTGATGAAGTGGGAGCGCATCCCGCTGCAGGTGCCCCTGACCGTGGGGCAGGAGCGTATCGTTTTTGTGAATAAAAATGTAAGGGTAGGATTTCCCCCGT
The DNA here is from genome assembly GCF_013085925.1 of Kosakonia sp. MUSA4. Lineage (NCBI taxonomy): Bacteria > Pseudomonadati > Pseudomonadota > Gammaproteobacteria > Enterobacterales > Enterobacteriaceae > Kosakonia > Kosakonia sp. MUSA4. Next base: position 4,605,843 of record NZ_CP025697.1, on the reverse strand, counting down.
CGCTCAACTCTAAGCTGCGTATTCAGAGCACCGGCGGCGCGGTGTATCTCGATGCCAGCGAAGCCTTTCCGGTGACGCGGCTTGAGTTGCAGAACAAAGAAAACGGGGAACTTATCCTGTTGGATGTATCAGCCGCACCGGGTAAAACCACGCGTGAACCGGTCAAAATTGTCTATGACGGCGAAGTGGCCACTGCAACCGCCAGCGATAAACAGTCCGTCAGCAGCGACGGAGACAGTACCGGCCGCAATGCTCAACAGGCTGATACGGAAACCACAAAGCCGGACCGTAAGCCCGCGAAACTGAATGCACCGCTGCCGGTGGTCCTGACCCGCTATGCGGCTCAGAATATGTACGGTCCGCTGCGTACGGTTGAACCGGTGCCGGGTATCAGCCCGGTGTCACTGAAGCTGCCTTCCGTCATCACCACACTGTTGCCTGCTGAACCGGTCACCGTCACGCCGATGGCGGCCTGGAGTCTGCAGGGCAGTAGCGTCGTCGCGCTGCAGGTCCGTAACCGTTCTGCAGGCAAGGTCATTCTTGATCCCCGAGTGCTGGAAGGCCAGTTCGTAACGGCAACGTTTCAGCATCGCTGGCTGGGGCGCGCGGGCACACCCGAGGATACAACCGTTCTCTATCTGGTGACGGCCGGTCGCCCGGAAGGGGCCTTCATTGCAGAGCCACCCTCGCTGCAGCCCGCTGACGGACGTAAACGGAGAGCGAAAAAATGAAGGCACCCTCCTCAAATCTTCTCGTGAAAGTCGCCGTTCCGGTGGTACTGGCCAGTGCGGTGGTGGTGGGCGTGAAATCCTGCTCAGGGGGCGGAAATCAGTCGGCTGCGCCTCATAATGCCAACAATGTTGCGCTTAAGGACCTGTCCCCGGAAGACCTCAAAGCGCTGGGTATTGAAGGAGACACCCCACAGGACACACTGCGCACGGTGGTGGGAAATTTCCGCAAAGTGCAGGACCGTCTCGATGCGCTCGCGGATGATAACAAAAAGCTCAGTGACGAAAATAAAGCCCTGAAAACAACCAACAGCAATGTGGACACGCAGATTAATCAGGCTGTAAGCAATGCCCGCTCTGAGGAGGCGCAGAAGCGTCAGCAACTGAGCGCTCAGGTCACCGACCTCAGCGCGCAGGTTAAGCGGCTGATGGATCAGCTACAGAACGGCGGTGCCGGAACGGAATCAGGAAAAAGCAGCAGTGCCGGCAGTGATATTCCTGTCGGGCTGGGCTACGACAACGGACTGAACACCGGCCCCCCCGGCGCATCGCCCTCCCCGGATGGCCTGCAGTGGGTTGAGCCAAAAGACGGTATTGCCGTGGACGCCAGCGGCCGGCCGGTGACCGACAGTAATAAGAGTAACGCCACCGGCTTCTCCTTTGCCACGTCATTTGGTGATGCCGGAGATGCAGGCAGGCAGGCCGCAGGGAAAGCGACAGCGGCGGTGCAGACTCAGCTTACCGATGCTCAGAAAGCGACTGACCCGGTGTATACGCTTCCCGAAAATTCAACGCTTGTCGGGAGCCGCGCCATGACCGCGCTGCTGGGGCGTATCCCCATTGATGGCAAAGTGACAGACCCCTATCCCTTCAAGGTGATGATTGGCAAAGACAACCTGACGGCAAACGGCATCGAGCTGCCCGACGTGCAGGGAGCCATTGTTTCCGGTACGGCGACGGGGGACTGGACGCTGTCCTGCGTGCGCGGGTCCATCACCAGTATCACCTTTGTCTTTACCGACGGCACGGTGAGGACACTCCCGTCACCGGATGGCCAGAACAGTGGCGGCAACCAGAACAGCGGTAACGCGAACGGCAATAACAGCAGTATCGGCTGGCTTTCAGATGATAACGGTATTCCCTGCATCTCCGGGACGCGCAAAAGCAATGCCTCGACGTACCTGCCTACTATCGCCGGACTGGCCGCCGCAGGTGCCGCAGGGGATGCCTTTGCCCAGAACCAGAGTACCACCCAGACCAATGGTTATGGAGGCGTGACCTCTACGCTGACCGGTGATGCCGGTCAGGCCGTGCTGGGTAAAGCGCTCTCCGGTGGCATGCGGGAAACGATCGACTGGGTGAAGGCCCGCTACGGCCAGACGTTTGATGCCATCTATGTGCCACCGGGTCAGACCGTGGCACTGCACATCACGCGCCAGCTGGCCATCGATTACGAAGAAAAAGGCCGCAAAGTTAAATACGACTTCAGCCTTGCCGGCAGCGGCACGGGTATGGACTGACGGAGATTCCGATGCAAAACACTAATCTTGAATACCGGGTGGGGTATGCCCCTCTCGGTGGGCGGCTGTATGCCGGCTTTGTCAGAAAAGACAACGGGAAATGGGAGGGCCAGCCTCACGATGTGACGGACTGGGCCATGTACTCCGTCGGGCAAAAACTTGCCCGAGAAAACAACGATATGCTTTTTCCGTTACCTGACGGGCGCATTCTGCGTCTGTCAGCATATATTACTGATCCTGAAGGGGAGGAGGTGTCTGATGCGCAGCGGTAACAGCCTTTCTGTCCTGTTTTCAGTCACCGCTTTGGTTCTGCTGCTGACCGGTTGCAGCACGTCAAAAGATGAGATGCTGCCGCCCGGCGACAGCACCATGCTGGAGCTGTGGAACGATGGCGCCTCCGCAACCCATGCAACCGGCGAGAGCCGGACCACCCTGCGCCGCCCGGTCACTGATAGCGAACGGGTTATTTCACAGCAGACGCGGGACAGCTACAGTCGCACCCAGGAGAACGAAATCCAGCAGACGTTTCCGCGCCTGCCCAATCCCGATATGGTGATGTACGTGTTCCCGCATCTGGCCGATGGCAATACGCCGGTGCCGGGCTACAGCACGGTTTTCCCATTCTACAGCCAGGTGCAGTATGCGTTGCCCGGTGAGCGCACGGAGGATTTGTGATGGCTTTTTCTCTTTTCCGTCGCAGGGCCGAAGCGAAGGCAACGCACCAGTACGGTGACGGGCCGTTTTCCGTTAACGGCCATGAGCCGCTCACACGCGAGGGTCGACTGACCCGAGGTGATGAAGCGAAGCTGTATGATACGGCCCCGTCCATTATCGATCATATCCCGTGGGGAGAGTATCTTCCGGAACATCAGTGCATTCTGCTCGATGACGGCGTCTCTGTCGGGGCCGTTTACGAAATTATTCCGGTGGGCACCGAGGGGCGTCCGGATTCACGGCTCGATGAAGTCCGCGATGTGGTGGAAAACGCCCTGCAGGACAGCCTGCCGGAGCTCGACGCCCATCAGTGGGTGGTGCAGTTCTACTGTCAGGACGAGTCAGACCTGACCGCGTATATGGATAAAATCCGCGGATATGTAAAACCACGGGCGCAGGGAACCACCTTTACGGAAGCCTGGCTTAAGGAGCAGGCTCGTCACCTTGAGAATGTGGCGACTGAAAAAGGGCTGTTTCTTGATGATGCCGTCACCGGTGCGCCGTGGCGCGGTCAGATACGACGTACGCGGATGGTCATATACCGCTGGGTTGAATCACCGTATCGTGACCCGATGGCACCTGAAGTGCTGCTGAAGCAGGTGTGCGATCGCCTTACGGCCGCGATGAGCGGAGCTGGTATACAGAACCAGCGGCAGAACGGCGAACAGATCCACAACTGGCTGCTGCGCTGGTTCAACCCGGAACCAGAGTGGGTGGATAAGGCCACTCTCTATCGCTGTGCCAGACATACGGATGATGCCCCGGGCGAACTGCCGTTACTGAATGATTTCAGTGAGAGCCTTTGGTTTACACGGCCCCGGAGCGATGCTGAAAAAGGCGTATGGTGGTTTGATGATGTGGCACATAAGGCCGTGCCGGTGGCCCGCCTGCGTAACGCACCCTCAACCGGACACCTGACCGGTGAGGTGAAACGCGGCGATAATATCAATGCCATCATGGACCTGTTGCCGGAGGGCACCGTACTCACCCTGACGCTGGTTATCCATCCTCAGGATAAGCTGGAGGAAAATTTTGCCCGTCTGAGCCGCGACTCAATGGGCGAGAACGTGGATTCGCTGCGTGCCCGGGAGGATGCGGCAACGGCGCGAACCTACCTCGGTAACAAGCATAAACTGTACCGTGCTGCCATTACCCTGTTGATTAAAGCTCGTGATCTGCCTTCACTGGACAGACGCTATCTCGATCTCAGCAGCAAGCTGCTCAACTGCGGTCTTGAGCCGGTCAACCCTGAGCATGATATCGGGCCACTCAGTACCTATATGCGCGCCCTGCCGATGTGCTTTAACCCGGCGCAGGACAGACATCAGTGGTACACGCGGCTGATGTTTGTGCAGCATTTTGCCTGCCTGGCACCGGTGTACGGGCGTGATACCGGCACCGGCAATCCGGGCTTTACGTTCTTTAACCGCGGCGGTGGCCCGCTGTCCGTCGATCCCCTGAATAAAAATGACCGTACGCAGAACGCACACAAACTGCTGTTTGGCCCCACCGGCGCCGGTAAATCAGCCACAGCACTCTGTGAGCTGGCACAGATGATGGCCATCTACCGGCCACGTATTTTTCTGCTTGAAGCCGGTAACAGCTTCGGGCTGTTCGGCGATTACTGCAGCTCGCTCGGGCTGTCCGTGCATCGACTCAGCATCAAACCCGGTAAGGCCATCTCGCTGGCGCCGTTTGGCGATTCGCATCTGCTGATGCAGGCAAAACCGGATGAACTCATCATCAGTGAAGATGCGCTTCCCGATATTGATGACGATGAGGATAAAGATGAAGAGCGTGACGTGCTGGGTGAGATGGAGATTGCTGCTCGCCTGATGATAACAGGTGGCGAATCGGCTGAGGAGCAGAGGATGACACGCGCCGATCGAGGGATGATACGCGAGGCCATCATGATCGCCGCCCGTACCGCTTTTGAGGCTGATCGACAGATGCTGCCGGAAGACCTGATGTTTGCGCTGCAGAATATTGCGCGGGATATCAGTCTGGGTGAGGATGGTCGTGAAAAACGCACTCCCGCCCGCCGGGCCCGTGCGGAGGAGATGTCGGAAGCATTGCGGATGTTTACTGAAGGATTTGAGGGGGATCTCTTTAACCGGCCTGGTACGCCGTGGCCGGAGGCTGACGTGACCATTGTTGACCTCGGCACACTGGCCCGTGAAGGCTATGAGGCACAGATGGCGGTGGCTGTGATTTCGCTGCTTAATACCATTAATAATATCGCCGAGCGGGAGCAGTACAGCGATCGGGATATTATCGTGCCGATTGATGAGGCACATATTGTGACCGCGAACCCTCTGCTGGGTCCTTACGCGACTAAAATAGTGAAGATGTGGCGTAAGCTCGGTGCCTGGCTCTGGCTGTTCACTCAGAACCTCGCTGACTTCCCGGATACGGCCAAAAAAATGCTCAATATGGCGGAGTGGTGGATTTGTCTGGTAATGCCTCCTGACGAAGTGGAACAGATTGCGCGCTTCAAAACGCTGACGGATGAGCAGAAGACGATGCTGATGTCTGCCACCAAACTCCCTAAAAAATATACAGAGGGTGTGATTCTGTCGCGTAAGGTTCAGGCCCTGTTTCGCGCCGTTCCTCCGAGTCTGTATCTCGCCTTAGGTATGACAGAAAAAGAGGAAAAAGCTGAACGACGGCTGCTTATGGATGAATTACAGTGCAGTGAACTTGAGGCTGCGTTTCATGTTGCGCGCCGGCTTGATGAAAATCGCGGACTGAGTATCTGACAGGAGAATCCATGAAAAAACTGACTATGGCGCCGCCAGTGGTCGTACCGGACAAGGCACTGATTGCTTCTGTCATTTTTACCGTACCACCGCAGGGTACAGCATCCATCGGCCAGTCTGACAGTGTATCGCTGGAGATACTGCATCGCGAAATTATGAAACGCCTTGAGAAGCCGGTACTGTTTTCTGTATACCCGCATCGGATTGGCCGTCGCAGTTGCGTGGCCGTGCACCTGACTGATGTGAATGAAAAAAAACTGGATATTCTGATTACCGTGACGGGTAACACCCTGTGGCCAGGTGAGGCTGAATTCAGAAATAGCCTGCGCTGGAATATCTGTGTATCCGATGCCACCGACCTGCTGTGGGTGCTGAAAGAGATTGACAGAGTCACCGGCGGGGAAATCTGCAGTTAAACAGGACCTGCGTGTTTGTCGGACAGCGTCTTTTGCTGTCTGACAAACACGCAGGCTGCGGGTGCGGGCGGCAAAGAGCCCGCAAATGATATTCAGTTTGGGGACATAAACAGGACCATTCAATCACTCTGATTAGACTACGGATATCGAATGTCGTAGAGTTTGCCGAAAACCTTTGGTGAGATTTGGCTCATGACTGTCAGGACATACACTGATTTAAATCTGGACAGGGCAACTATTGAAAGTACTTCAAGAGAATTCATTGCTCAGAAATCCTACTCCGTTCACTCTGTTGGGGCTATGCCCGGTGCCAGACCAGGTCTGAGGGTGGTATTTGCGAAACAGGGAGAGTCTCTGGCAACTGTTAACATTTTTTATAATATGGGCGGTACGTCTACAGTTCAGTATCTGACTGGAGCCAATCAAAACCTTGGAAAAGAACTTGCCGATCATCTGTACGAGACGATCAATCCTGCTGAATTCGAAAATGTAAATATGGTGTTAGAAGGTTTTGTTGAACAAAGCGTTTTATCTGTGCTTCAACTATCGGCGGAACAACCGCATATTGAATTCAATGAGTATGCTCGTAACGTACATACCATCGTATGGAAGATTCACTCCCCACAATTCCAGGATGAATTGACCGTGAGTCTCCACTGTAGACACGGGAGACTCCAGCTCCAGGGGCGACCATTATCCTGCTACAGAGTATTTACGTTCAATCTATCGGAATTGCTCGACTTAAAGGGCCTGGAAAAAGTCCTCATCCGTCAGGATGATGGCAACGCATCTATCGTTCAGAAAGAAGTTGCACGATCGCACCTTGAGTGTGTTATGGGCAATGCTTATCCCAAAATGGACAAAAGTGTTGAAAAATTGCTCGTTTCAGGGCTCTGTGTTAAACTCGCCAGTCCTGATTTGCCTGATTACTGCATGTTGTTTTACCCGGAACTGCGTGCAATAGAAGGTGTTTTAAAATCAGTTATGTATCGGTTTGGCATGCCGGTAACACAAGACGGTTTTGGGCCTTACTTTGATAAAGTTCAGACAAGGTTCATTCTGAAATCACAGTATGTGGGTAGTATTGCAGTAGCGGGTCACGATCAGATCATCAATGATGCCTATACTTTCTTTAACAGAGAACGCCATAGCCTGTTTCACATGGAAACCGCTGTTGATACAAGTCGTATGATTTCGGATATCGCACATCTGATGACCAAATCCACACAGGCGTGGGGGATTATTAAGGATTTGTATAGTGTTTGAAATTACTGGAATTAACATTTCAGAATCGTTGAAGGCTGTCGTTATGGCGACTGGTTATGAGAACCCTTTGTCGTCAATTCGCGAAATTGAGACAAAACTTTCCTGTGTGCTAGGCAGTGATGATAACGGTGAAATCCTTTTTGATCTGACCTGTTCCAACGGCCTAGAGTGGAATCGCTTTGTTTCACTCCAGATGACGCACGGGAAGATTATGTTAAATACAGCTAGGATTATCAGTGAGCATGAAATTCCTGAGCAGATCCTGATAAAACAGCTGTCTGTTTTACGTAACCATCCAGAATATGTTGAAGAGTCAGTATTAACCCCAGATAACGTGCGCCGTGTTTTCTCTCTGGTGCCATAACGAAACGTATTAGCCTCAATACCCCTCGTTGTAGCGACTCTGAATTTTATACAACCGCCGTGTTTCACTCCGTCGCCCGTCCGGCGGTACGCTCGCGGCCATGTCAATGCAACGCTCCCGACGGCGTGCAATGGCTTCCCGCTCGGTATCATCAGTTGCCTGATCCATCACGGCCAGCCACCGGCGGGCGGCGCGTCTCCACTGCCCCCGGCCCTCCAGTAATTCAGCAATACTGTCTTTCAGTTCCATATTTCTCCACCGGCATTACGGCTGCCTGAACATTGCCGGTTATTCTTCCACAGACGTAATCACAGTTCTTTATTTAAGCCTTCACGCACATCAGGAAAATTCCCCTGGTACCCACAATCCGGAGTCTTCTGATGCGCTATCCCTTTGAACTTGATCCGCAGATTATCCACCACATCATCTACAGCCAGGCCGGCTCCATCGGCAAGGCCGTCATTGAGCTCATCATGAACAGCGTCGATGCCGATGCTGGCACGGTGATCATCAATATTACCCCGGAAGGCTTCTGCTGCCGGGATGATGGCCGCGGTTTTGCGTCATACGACGATGTTAAGCGCTACTTTGGCCGGTTCGGCACTCCGCACCAGGAGGGAGATGCCACTTACGGCCGTTTCCGGCTGGGCCGTGGTCAGATTATGGCACATGCCCGGACGCTGTGGCGCTCTCAATGCTGGCAGATGTCCGTCGATACGCGCGAAATGGGGTATCACTATGATCTGGAAGAGATCACTGATTCGGAACAGGGATGCTTCATCAGCGGTGAATGGTATGACCCGCTCAGCAGCCAGGAGCGGATGTCGTGTCTCCAGGAAATCCGTGATCTGGTGCGTTATACGCCCGTCACGGTGCACCTCAACGGCACCATCATTACCCGTAATCCGGCGCTGGAAACGTGGGATGCAGAGGACGATGAGGCCTGGTATCGTCTCCGGGAAGACGGCGCTGTGTCGGTTTACAATCAGGGAGTCCTGGTGCGCCACGACCCGGGTCACATCTGGGGCGTAGGCGGCCTTATCGTCAGTAAAAAGCCGATCGCACTGAACGTCTCACGCACCGAAATTCTGCGCAAGACCTGCCCTGTCTGGAAATCGATTGCCGCCCGGTTTGGTGAGCTTGCCGCATCCTTTTCTGACAATCAGGGTAAGCACCGTAAAACGGAAGCCCGACGGGAGAAAACGGCCCGGGCGCTGCTGTCGGGTGAGGGGGATATGCAGAGTCTTTTCAACGGCGAAGAAGTGATAACCCTGCTGCCGGGAAAACAGCACGTCACGCTTGAGCATTTCATCCGTAAATGTTGCCATTATCCTTCTGCTGTGGATAAAAACTGCTTTACCCTCGCACGGTATGCCCGCCATGTCCCGCGGGGAGAAATCATTGCCCGCGCTGGTATCGCACCTGTGGTGCATCCGGTCACGCTCACCCGCTTTGGTTGTCATGAACCGGAAGAATTCATGGAGTGCCTGAGCCGCATAAGGTCCAACCTGGTCGCGTACCGGGAGCAGCTCTCCGGTCAGCGGCTGTGGGGTGGTGGCTGGAGAGAGGAGCTGGCTCTGATCGACTTTGAAGCCCTGAGTGCAAACTTTATTGACCGAACACAGATGGTCAGTGAGAAAAATCTTGATAAGGAAACACGCCGGGCCTGGACGGCGCTGCGCTGGTGCCTGGCCGAATACGCTGTTGTCTGCTCGGGCGGCGAGGCGGGTTATCAGTCGCGTGCGTACGGTGGCATTCGCTTCCAGATCCTGCTGGGTGAGTCCACGTCGGCGGATGCCTGGACAGACGGTGAAACCTATATCGCTTACAACATTGATATTGTTCGCAGGCTGAAGTCTGATGCGCTGTGCACCGCCAGCCAGCTGTTCAGCCTGACGGAGCACGAGGTGGCACACCAGGGCGACAGCCTGGACTGTGGCCACGATGAAGCCTTCTACCAGCGCTTTCATGATATCAGTACCCTGTGTGCCCCCGACCGTCAGCGCTATATGCACGTCTGGCTGATGAAGTACACCACCAGTCTGGAGGCGGAGGGAAAACGTGCCACCGGTACGGCCTGGCGGGAGCGGTGGCTGGCCGAGCGCGCAAGCACCGGCCGGGAGAAAAAAGGACTCCCGGGCGTCATCAGTAATGAAGGCGCTGAGGCCGCCATCAGTGCACAACCTGAGCCGGAGGATGCTGCCCGGCTCAGTTTTCTCAACCGGCAGCTGAACGGTGCGGGCACTGCAGCACCGGCGGAGACTGACTGGAACAGCGTGGTGGCGGAAGGAATTGAGCAGGCTCTGAAAAAACAGGCTGCATGGCTTCTTCATCAGCAGGAACGGGAAAATGAACTGCGCAACAGGGAGCCGGGGGCAGACGGTGAAGAGTATGAAGACATGTTACAGGAACATGAAGAAATGGTATGTGAACAGCGGGCGCGTTATCTGACGCTCCTGCCCGGTGCGACCAGTGAGCTGCTGACCGATGCGATAGTCTGCTACCTGTATTTCGACACGCGTTCAGAAGAAGAGGAGCTCGATGCCTGGGCGCGACGAACCTGGGAGAAAGGTTCGTCGCGCCCGGTTAACCGCTGTGAAGATACCACGCCTGAGGCCTTTTTCCTCGGTGCAGAGGAAGAAGACCGAGAGATACCGGCATCGTGGCAACCGCTGATGCAGGAAGGCGAGACGCGATGGAGCATCAGACGTAATGCAGCTGCGGCCGGATTTATCAATGAGATGGATTATCTGGAATGGCGTAGCGACAGCGCCGCCGGCGAGCCCTCCTGACGGTGCAGAATTCCGGTTTTGTCAACCGGCCGGAGGGTGCAGATTCTGCGTTCTGTCAACCAGCCAGCCCGGTTAATAAATTATCAGCACCGGGCTCATAGTTAATTACTGACCGGCATTGCCATTGAACGCACCCTGAGCGGGTTACTCACTCAGGGAGTGTTCTCCATGAAATTACCCGTCTGCTGCCTCGCAGCATTATTCCTTACCGCCGGCGTTCGTGCCGGCACCGTCATTTACACCGACAGCGGCCATCCGGTCACAGGCAATCCCGGTCCTGACGTGACCGTCATTCTGCTGGATGCGCCTGACCGGCTGCAGGCTGAGCTGTTCGGCCCGCTGCCGGCTGACCCGGTACAGGCTGAGCAACAGGCGCGCGCAGTTATCAGCTCACCCGGTTTTCAGCAGCGTCAGAAGGACCTTGCTGCAACGTATGCCGGCCTTACGCACGCCTGGTCTCTCGGTCTTGAGAAATACCCCGCCGTGGTGTTTGACGATAAATGGGTGGTCTATGGCACCACCGACACCGGTGTGGCCACGCAGCGTCTGAGCGCATGGAAGGAGACTGCACAGTGAACATGGCACTCTCCCGTCCGCGCCGGCTGGCGCTCGCCACGTTACTGGCCTGCACGGGCACGATGGCCAGCGTCAATACTGCAGGCCTGCTTTCCAGCGCCGCCAGCCCGGACTGTATCAGCTGGCGCATCAGTGGCATCTGTTACTGGCTTTTATGCACCCCGTTCGGCTGCTCGGTGAAAACCTCCGTGAAGGTCACCCATTTTATCCCGGAGGCCGTGGTTTCGGCCTACCTCAGCCCGGGCGCCAATCCCTGGACGGAGATGTCGGCCGTCAGCAGCCTGGCCGACGGCACGGAAAGTGCGCTGCTCGGCGGTGCTGCAGGTGTGGCCACCGGCGGTGGCCGCCAGGAGATGAAAGCTCCCGGCGAACGCAAGCAGAATCTGCACTTTTACTATGGCGATGCGTATGGCCATCCGGCCACCAGACTCATCGGCGGCATGGTGCCGGGGTATTCGTGCGACAGTGCCGCCACGCCTTTCGCGCCGTACTTTACCAGCAGCCTCGATGCGCTGGTCTGGCGCACCGGCGTGCCGGAATCACTCTACCCGGAGGCGCTGATACCCGGGCAGCGTGAAATCGGCAGCACCACTTCCGGCGATATGTGGGGCAACGTCTACCCCCGCAGCGGTTTTGTCACCCAGACCGACAGCTACAAATCGGCGGCCATCGTGGTGCAGCGCGTGGCCGACATTATCACCCGTCCGGGGCAACTGCATGTCTATAACCCGCTGACCGGCCAGCGTTCCCCCGGGTACTGGCCGCCCGACCCGGTACAGGAAAACACCGGTACAAAAAATCACAAGTGGCAGCGACTGTCTCCGCAGCTGACGCAGAGCTGCGCGGTATTCCCGGATACCGGCGGTCAGATTGCTGAGGACGGCAACTATGCCTGGGCACTGTGGCAGCCCTACAGCTGCTGTAAGCGTCGCGGCCAGACCTTCCTGTACAGCACCGACTTCTCCTGAGGACTTTCCTGATGAAACAGCAGCATCTGCGGCGACTGCGCCGCCCCTTGGCGGCGTTCGCGCTTCTCTCCGTTCTCTCCCTGCCGGCACTCGCGGTGGATACGTCGCTCTCGTCAGACGGCGCCTCGGTGAGTGGCGCCATTAATGACGGGCTTTTTTACTCGATCGGGGGCGGCTCGGTGATTTCACCGCCGCCGAGCCGCAGCAACATGTCGCGCCTCGGGCTGAACGGTGGCTGGAGCAGCGACCTCATGTGCGGCAATTTCGACCTGAAAACCACCGTGGGCAATCAGCTTAACGGTATCACCAGCGGGTTTAAGGACCTGATGGGCAACGTGATTCAGAGCGCGACCGGCGCAGTGATGAGCATGCCGGCGATGGCCATCCAGCGTGCCAATCCGGGGCTGTATGAAATGCTGACCAACGGGGTGCTTCAGGCAGGCCTCAGTTACGATAAAGCGTTGCTGAACTGCCAGAACATGTCAAAAAAACTCGCCGATTACACCCTGGGCAGCAAGTGGCAGCAGGCGGCCGTATCCGAAGAGTATAAAGATATCGTGGCTTCCAGCGGCGGCGATGCTGTCTCCAGTGACCAGCAGCTGCAGAAAGCCACCGGTGAAGAAGGCGTGACCTGGATAGGGGGGCAGAAGCGCGGGGGTAAGGGACAGGAGGCCATCCAGCCCACCCGGGACCTGGCGAAGGCCGGCTACAACATGATGAACAGCCTGCCCGCGACAAGCAGCAGCAGCGTGAGTTCATCCGGCTGTACCGGCACCGCCTGCCAGCGCTGGCCGTCGTCCGACGATGCGGCCGCGGCCGTGGTAAAAGTGCTGGGCGACCGCTCCATCCGTACCTGCCGTGAAACCAGCGAATGCACCAGCGGCGGCACGGATAATCAGCCGGGCAGCGCCGTTGCCGGCACCGGCTTCTCCCCCGTACTGGAAGACGCCACCAAAACCAATCTGGAGCAGCTGGATAAGCTGGTCGGTGGCCAGCTCCAGCCGACCGCGGATAATCTGGCGGCGCTTAAAACCGGCAGTCTGGTGGTGACGCGTGGCGTCATACAGTCGCTGCGAGATGACCCGGACAAAGCCGCGCTGGTACAGCGTCTGGCCGGTGAGCTGGCGATGGCCGACACCGTGGAGACCGCGCTCACGATGCGCCGCCTGCTCACCACCGGTGAATCTGAACCCAATGCTGCCGAACAGACTGAGGCCATCGCAGAAGGTGACCGCCGTATCGATGCGCTTGATCGCGAACTGAATGCCCTGCGTAACGAGATGGAGCTGCGCAAGTCCATCAGCAACAACAGCCTGTTGACTACGCTGGCGCGTCAGGGCGCCCGTAATCAGGATAACCAGCTGCAGCAGAAAGTGGGCAACCAGGACCAGGGCTTCAGCCAGATGAACCAGACGCAATCCTCCGGAGCAGAGTGATATGAAACGTAATTTCCTCCGCGGCCGCACCGGTCGCATGTTGCTTGTGATCCTCTCATTGCTGCTGGTCACCGTGGTCATGTTCGCGCTGGCCTCTGTTTTTATGGCGTACGACCCGGATGGTCACCTGACCCGCCGCTGGCTGCATGACAACCGCCGGGGGCTGTTTGCCTGGCGGCTGGTGATGTATGCCGGCATTGCGGCGGCCTGGCTGATGAAGGTCCGGCCGCAGATGCTGAAGCACTGGCCGGAGGTCCGTGCCCGTCTGCCACGCACAGAACTGCTCTGTGTGCTCTTTATTCTGGCCACTGAATGTGTGGCCTGGGCTGGCGTGGCGTGAGGAAAAGTCGATGACCGCAAACAGTTTTCTTGAATATTTTCTGGTCCTGTTCGGCTGGGTGCTGAACAACTCAATGTGGAGCATCCTCGGCAACACCGGGCTTTTTGCCCTGCCACTGGTCTTTAAGGTCATGGGCGTCTGGCTGAAGGTCCGGGAGGAAGGTGCGGATGAAGGCAACAAAGGCCTCCTGGCACTGCCCCGTATCGAGCATGCCATATACGTGTCGTTCGTGGTGATGCTGTTCTGCTGCATTCCACTGCTGCCGGTTGATATCAGCACCATTAAATTCGACAGTTCCCGGGCAAAAGAGTGCGGTATCAGTGTCCCCACGCCGCAGAACTCCGGTTACAGCGGACTGGTGAACGATTTTGACGGCCGGACGGCAGAAGTACCCATCTGGTGGTATCTGCTGCATATGATGTCGAAGGGCACCACGCAGGCGATGATTGCGTCCATTCCCTGCGGAACGCAACTGCGGCAGATGCGGTTTGACGTGCAGAATACGAAGCTGCGTGACCCGGTGCTGTTGCAGGAGGTGCAGGATTTTGCCAGCCAGTGCTACTCACGGGCGTACTTTCGTCTCAAGAACAGTAACAGTCAGCTCAGCGATGCCACCATCAACTCCGTGGGCTGGATTGGAAGTGACTATTTTCTCAACACGTCCGGTTATTATGACTACTACACCGCCACTACACCCCGAAGCCAGTGGCCGTATGACAGCACGCGTGACAGTGGCTACCCTGATACCGGTCAGGGAGGTTATCCAACCTGTAAAACGTGGTGGTCAGATGGTTCATCCGGGCTGCGTAAACGCGTGCTGACCAGCTTTGGTGACAACACACGTAAAGAGATGCAGCGGTCATTTCCGGGGACGCAGTGGGAAGAAGTCGCCCTGCGCTGGCTTGTCAGCCCCCGAAATGCAGGACTGTCAGGTGACGGAACGACATATGCCACAGGCAGTTCTGATAACGTTACGGGTTTGGTAGGGAATGTTACTCGGCTGACATCCACTATAGGGCTTGGTCTTAAACAGGCAGAGGCACTGCCGGGTTTTGATGCTCTGAAGCAGGCACTCCCTATGATTCAGGCGCTGCTGCAGATGATGATTATCACGGTGATCCCTGTGCTGATGATGTTCAGTGCCTACGAGCCCAAAACGGTAGTGACCATCTCATTTGCGCTGTTTGCGCTGCAGTTTATCACCTTCTGGTGGGAGCTTGCCGGCTGGCTCGATGACCGTCTGATCACCATCCTCTACGACAATATGGCACAGCAGGGGCTTACCAGCAGTTCTGTGCCGTTCGCGAGTTTCATCAGTTCAACCAATGACGGCTGGATCATGAATCTGGTACTGGGAATGATGTACTTGGTATTCCCAACGTTCTGGGTTGGGATGCTAAGTTGGCTTGGGATAAATTTAGGAACCATAGTCCAGACAGGGTTGGAAAAGGCAGGATCTCCACCTCAAGATGCTGGAGCTAAAGCGGGCCGAGACGCGCAAGGACTTGTTACGGATAAAATACAAGGGGGGATTAAAGGTGGGTTAAAGTAACCCTAAATGATGATTCCAAACTGCATGAACTATGAATAGTCATGCAGTTTTTATTATTTATAGTAATAGAATGAATTGTACCTATCTTCGTCTTCCTTTCTTTTTAACTCTGCCCATTCATCGTTACGTTTTATTTGCTGAGGGGTTTCAGTCAGGATAGTTGCCATTCCTGTAAGGACAACAGAGCCGCAATCCTGCGTAGCACTGGAGAACACAACAGGTTCTGGCGCTTTACGTTTCAGCTTTGCTTCGTCATAAACGATGTCACGACGTTTACCGGCGAACCGGGCCAAGGTGACGCTCAGGTCGTCAGCATCGAAACCACTTTTACTCATGGTAAAAGCTCCTTTTACGTGGGTTAGCTGGTTAGTCCTTCACTAATTTTGACTTTAGCGCCTTGTAAACGTCTTCCCGACGGCCTACCGTGATGACGGTGATAACCACATCAACTCCGCCATCGTCACTTTTCAGCACCTGATAGGCAAGCCAGAAACCATCCATAACGCAGATTAATTTTGTAGCATTTTTCGACACCAGACAACTTATGTTTTATCGGGGTCAGCGCTGCCAGCGATTCAACCCGTTTTTTAATTTCTTCCGAAAGGCCTCTCGGAGCTTGATTTACAGGCTCTGCACCGGGTTCGGCAAGGTCTGGTTTCACATAAAACTTCTGTTTCAATCATTCCAGGGCGTTTTTACTTGAGTACGGTATTACCAGTGGTACTGGTGCGACTTATTTTGTCCGCGATGTGCCGGATAAACTGACAGATGAAAACAATGAGCTTACGCCTGCAATGCCTACTGTTCTTAATGAGCTTTGGATCGAATATAAAGCTATCGAAGAACGTTTACTGCTGTTACGTAAAAGAATTGAGCATCATGCCAGTGCAGACGATACGGAAACGAGGCCAACATCCGTACCCGGTATTGATAAATTAACCACAACAGCAATCACTGCTTGTGCCGGAAATGGCAACCAGTTTAAGTCTGGTCGCGATATTGCGGCCTGGTTGGGGTTGGTCCCTCGAGAACATTCTACTGGTGGTAAACAGCGGCTGCTGGGTATCAGCAAACGCGGAAACCCCTATCTTCGGAAATTACTTATCCATGGTGCTAGGACATGCGTTTTAAACCTTAATCGCACGAAAGATCGATTGGGCGCATGGATAGATAAAATGGAGGCCAGAGGTACCCACTGAAATAAGGTGATCGTGGCACTGGCGAACAAACTTGCACGATTGGTCTGGGCAGTGTTAACTCATAAATCGACACTTTATTTACCACAAGTATAGTTTATATATTTTGATAACATCAACCTACAAAAGTTTGCAGGGTTTACCTGATGACAGAACAGCGCAACGACGTTCAGTAAATCTGGGACAAAAAAGCGGCTTCCTGAGCCGACCCCTTTGATAGAAACTGAGCGTGCATATCCCATCATGGCCTTGCCGTCAAAAGCGGCTGACTCGTGAGAGGTCGGATACATTTCCGCAATTGATTCGGTCAAAGGCGGACTTGCAAAACAGGGGTGTACCATACATTTTTTGCACGCCCATATTCGACGGCTTCTTAAAGGAGTTCGTTCTCCATCGTTTTATTGCCGAGCAGGCGCTGGAGTTCTTTAATTTGCTTCATGGCGGCAGCAAGTTCAGAAGCAGGAACAACCAGTTCACCAGAGGCAACGGCCGTAAGGTTGTCTTCCTGATACTGTTTGCGCCAGAGGAACAACTGGCTGGCCGCCACACCATGTTGGCGGGCAACCATTGAAACACTCATTTTAGATTAAAAGCTTTGTTGAACAATTGCTGTTATTTCTTGTGGTGATATTACAAGCGCATAATAGTGCAATTAAAAAAATATTTTTCGCTAGTTTTTAAGATGCAAATCATCTGCAAAAATAAAAGGGTTAGGGGTTATGTAGAAAAACTTCGCGATTGGTATTTAAAAAATCAAGTAAATGATTGAAGCTTAGGTCAGTTATTTTGTGTGAAACTGAACCTGAAGAAATATAGATTAGGTTTGACGAGTTTTCATTGCACCATTTCTTTAGAAAGTTAGCAATTATTCTGGATGTGGTGGAGACATTTTTTATCACTAGCCTTCTATAAATCATCAGGTTAACGCTTCCAGTTTCTTTAGGTAAATGTGTAATTTTAAATCTTTTATAATCAATGTTTCTATCAGTGTCTAATACGAGGAGTATTGGAAGGATAACATTACTAATGGCAATTGTACTTGTTATTACTAAGTTATCAGAAATCGGCATATCTACTCCAAGTGGTAGTGGATAATAATACAGTTTGAGAAAAGGTATTACTTTTTAAAATGACACTTCTTCCAAGTGAAGGATTACTAAATTATTAACATAAACGATAGTAATCATTATGGCATGAATTGTAACCAATAATTAATTCTCATGTTTTTATGGTGGAAGGATTGGAGGTTTAGCTTTAATTATTCATTAAATTCAACAAGATAAGGGCATGAAACAAAAAAATAACAAAAAAATACTTGCCGTAACATTAAGGTTACTTTAACGTCAGGAAAAGAAAGTATTTGTCAGCTTTGAGTATAACACTATGTTTTTCTGGGCAAAAATACAAAGTGAGGAGTGATGATGGACTTTCTGAATGGAAATAAATTAGCAATGACTAACTTGTAAAAATGCGGTTCAGATCTCAATAAATTTTCGTGATTCCAGAGAGCACGAATTAACTGTTTCTGTAACTTGAATGGAGAACACAAGTGAGTTCAGTCAATGATGTGATATCAAATCAAAAAATGGTAGGGCAAATTACCGAAGGTGGAATCTGGGATGAATGGCTTGACCATGAGACGTTGCATAAACTTATCAACCATCCCTTGATGAATGCGATGAAGCAAAATACGGTAAGTATGAGCGGGATTCGATACTACCTAGTGCAGCATCATCACTACTCCAGGAATTTTACGAGGTTCCTGTGTGCTCTGATAAGCAAGATTGACAATTTAGAAGACTCTCAACATTTAATGGAAAATCTTCTAGAAGAGCTCGGTATAGACGGAGATGGAAAAGTTACTCATGCAGAGTTATTTCAGCGTTCACTACGGGCTGTTGGCGGGCAACCAAATACCTACCCTGCACTTGAGGAAACCAAGAACTTCGCGTCGACAGTTATGCAATATTGTCGCAACGATGGCGCTCTTAATGGCTTAGCTGCACTCTGTTTAGGTGCAGAAGCAATCGTTCCAATGATTTATGAACCTGTTCTTAGCGCACTCACGAGTTTGGAAGTGGAGGAAGAGGGGCTTGAATTTTTCAGGTTACATATCGAGGAAGACGAAGATCACGCAATTACCATGCTTAATATTCTGAATAAGTTGACCAATAATGATGAAAAATTGATTGAACAAGTTAAAAGAGTTGGATGCAATACGATACTTCTCAGATGCAAAATGTTTGATGCTATATACGAGAGAATACAAAAAGAGTCTTCCGAAGAAACTGATAGTTATAAAATTTTTGAGTTGCATGAGTCCAATGTCAGAAGTTACTGCCGTACACATTCAACAATCTTTGATGTCGCAAAAAATGATAAATTATATAACAATCAAGGTGAAGCATGGATAGATTTTTTATCCGGTGCTGGATCGCTCAATTATGGGCATAACAACCAATCCATAAAAAAAGAGATCCTTGATTATATTGAGAGAGATGGTATTACTCTCTCGTTAGATTTATATACAAGCGCAAAAAGGAAATTTATCGATAAATTTAACGAAGTAGTCCTAACCCCTCGCAATTATGAATATAAGTTCCAGTTTACGGGGCCGACCGGAACAAATGCCGTTGAAGCAGCTCTAAAATTAGCGAGGAAGGTTACAGGTCGAACAGAAGTGGTAGCGTTTACGAATGCATTCCATGGGATGTCGTTGGGTGCCCTAGCTGCTACTGCGCGTGATTTTAAGAGAACTGCAGCAGGAGTATCGCTCAACAACATCATCCGATTGCCATACGATAAGTTTCTTGGTGAAGAAGAAGATTCATACAACATCTTGGAGAAGATGCTGCTTTCTTCTGGTTCAGGATTGAATTTGCCTGCGGCAATCATTCTCGAAACTATTCAGGGAGAGGGTGGAGTGAATGTTGCAAGCAAACAATGGTTAAACAAGATTGAGAAATTCTGTAAAAAAAACGGAGTACTATTAATCATTGATGATGTGCAAATGGGTTGTGGTCGAACTGGGACGTTTTTCAGTTTTGAAAATGCGGGGATCGAACCGGATATTATTTGCCTAGCAAAATCGATATCGGGATATGGTTTGCCAATGTCTTTGGTACTACTCAAGCCTGAGTTAGATAAATGGTTACCTGCAGAACATAACGGGACATTCAGAGGAAACAATCTGGCGTTTATAGGCGCAACAAAAGCTCTAGACTACTGGACTGATGTAGATTTTCTGGAATCTTTAAGGAAAAAAAGTAAGTTAATTGAAAACAAACTAATGTGCATAGCTGAAAACTTTTCAGATGAAATTGTTGAAGTTAGAGGTAAAGGAATGATTTGGGGTATTGAGTGCAAAAGTCCTGATGAAGTCTCAAAGATTATCAAAGAATCAAGCCTGCTTGGACTGGTTATAGAGTCATGTGGATCTAATAATAATACGGTAAAAATATTGCCGCCCCTTACTATTCTTGAAGAGACCTTAATTGAAGGATTAAGATTATTGGAGAAAGCATTTCAAAATATTCTTACTGGAAAATAAGAGGTGTGTTATGAACGATGTGAGTGTAGTTTATAATGATAACAATTTTGTACAAGACAACAATTTAATTGAAAGCCAATTGTCATCATTGTCAAAATCAGAAGAAAGATTGTTAATTGATGCTCAGCGAGAACTGAGCAGTAAGTTAGAAAAAAATGGGTTGAACTTTGAAGGGAAAAGTTACCCGGTATCTATCAGGCCCTTAATTATGTCAGGAAAAATGGCGGAAGAATTAGAGGGGGTTGGTGAACGTTTTACTACTATCTTTGATAAGTTTGCCAAGGCCTGGATTGAATCGAAAGAAATCAGAGAGTATTTTCCTGCATATAAAAAAAGTGAGCATTTCATCTTTAGCCTGCCTAATCATGTCCCCTTAACAAGAATATTCAGACTGGATGGGTTATTCAGCAAAGAAGGTGTTTATCAGATTATTGAAACAAATACGGATTGCCCTGGTGGAGTTATACAAAATGGTTTGGCTGGTAAGATCTGGTCTTCTGTCGAAAATCCACTGCTGAAAGATCATACCGTAAATGTTGAATTCCAGCCTTTTGTTGATGACCCCGATCTTTTTCTTAAAGAGCTTCTGACAACCCATCAGGAAAGGACTGGAAAACCGGCTGAACGTGGAGCGATAGTCACCTACAAGGGACGTTTCAAGAATGAAGTTACTTGGATGGCTGATGGTTTAAACAGGCTTGGTGTTAAAACTGAAATTATCGATGCATCTTTACTGAAGCGACGTGATAGTCATCTCGTCAACCCGAATGGAGAAGTGATTGATTTAGCTTATAATAAGCTGGATTTGAGAGATCTGGTTGATCAACCGGAAGTTGAAGAATACCTCACTGCTGCATATAACGGTGAAGTGACCTTTATAAATCCACTTATTTGCCAATGGCCGCTCGCAGATAAAGCTATCTTGGCGATTCTGAGCGACCGTGAAATGACATTTTTTTTAGATGAACTTGATAAGGAATTCTGCATTAAGCATATTCCATGGACTCGAGTGGTAAAGGATGCAACCACCACGTCGCTGGATGGCGATAAGGTCAAACTTATTGAGTGGGCTGTTAAGAATAAGCAGCGACTTGTGCTTAAACCTTCAAATGCAACCAGAGGTGAAGGACTTTTAATTGGTCCTTTCGCTGCGTCTCAGGAATGGGAGATGACATTAAAAAAAGCTCTTAATGACGGTGAAACGTGGATTGTTCAGGAGTACATTCGTGGGCGTCTTGTTAATGCCGTTCATCCTGATATTGGTGTTACAGACCCGATGTGGTCAGGAATTGATACCTATGTATTTGGTGGTAAATTCGCAGGGTTTCAGGCAAGAGCGAGTTTTGACCCCGTCATGAATGTTGGCAGAAGAGGAATTCTTCTTCCCGTGGCTATCGTTAAGGAGAACATCAAATGAATCAACTTATTTATCCCCGTCTTCAGCCTACAGTGATAGCTGTTCCTATACACGATGGACGTATTGCAATCCATCAGGGAACCCGTCAGGGGGAAAAAAGTGAAATCATAGAAGACCCAACGAAATGGAAACTAAGGGCTCTGAGTTTCTTGAATGGTGAATATGAATTAAAAGAAATTCTTAATTCAGTTAATGATGAGGAATACCTGGTTACCGAGAGTGAGTTAAATCTATTTTTGGAATATTTAAAATCTCAAAATTTCATCCAAGACAGGGAATTCTTTGATTACAAATCCTTAACCAATGATCAAAAAGAACGTTATTCAAGAAATCTAAATGGATTTGCAGCACTTGGAGCTGCACAAATGTCACCAGAAGAGTACCAGCAGAAGTTGTTTAGAGGTCATGTGCTGCTTCTTGGATGCGGAGGACTGGGTAGCTGCACTGCGACTGCATTAGCGATGGCGGGATGTGGTCAAATAACCCTTGTTGATTTTGATGACATTGAATTAAGCAATCTCAATAGACAGCTTTACACCGTCAGTGATGTTGGTCTCCAAAAAGTTGATGGGTTGAAGGCCCGCCTAAAAGATGTCAACCCCGAGACTAGTGTCAACACCGTCGTTCAGCGCATTACAGGAGTACCTGATATAGTTGAACTGATTCAGAAGTTCAAACCCGATATAGTTGTCGCTGCGATTGACCGTCCTGTCATAGCAGCAGACCGCTGGATTAGTGATGCTTGCTTCAAAACAGGCATACCCGGAGTTTTCAATAGTGTTTCAGCAGGAATGGGGATGTTCTGGACAAAGTATCCGGGTAAAAGTGGATGTTTCCGGTGCGACGAAAAATGGTCAGAGAAAAACAATCCCGACCACTATGCTATGCGTCTCTGGCGGGAAGAACACGATCTCATTCCAGCAACATCCGCGTTCAGCCATTCAGCAATGATCATAGGTGGAATGATGTCGGCTGACATCATACGTAAATTAGTAGGCTGGCCTATGATATCGAGCGGGAAACTTGTTTCGATTTCTTTTACGACGTTAGAAACCAACGTAACAGAAAAGCCTCAACATCCGCTGTGTGAATGCTGTGCATCCCGAGAGGTTAAAGTCAAATGAGATACGATCCTATTTTAGATGACAATGCGGTGTGGGATGCATCGGTTGTGAAGAGTAAAGATGACATTGCTCTGGACATTAATGAGCAGGAGATCGAGATTTTAGTAGATTTACTAAAAGGTCTGGAAGGACGTAAAACTGAAGAATTAAAGAGGTCCGACTTCCGCTGCAGAGAGTTGAGTTCGCTTACAAATAACATTCATGAACGATTGCAGAATGGTAAAGGGGCTGTGATTGTTCGTGGACTTCCCCGACATGAGTTATCTGATAGTGAACTGACTAATCTTTTCTGGGGAATCGGGATTGGTATGGGCCGGCCAGTTGTTCAAAATCTCCAGGGTTCAAGAATTGGCCACGTAAGGAACGAAAAAAATAACCCTACCAATAGGGGATACATGTCTAACCGTGAATTAGGGTTTCATTCTGATGCGTTCGAAATTGTTGGACTCATGTGTCTGAGCAGCAGCGCATCCGGTGGAGTAAACCAGATTGTAAGTGGACTTAACATCTACAATCATTTTTCAAAGAAACATCCTGAACTGTTAGATGCTTTGTTTGATGGATACTATTACGCAACAGCTGAAAGACAGAACAGTAGTAAGCCGTATACAGATTATAAAGTTCCTGTTTTTTCCCGAACTTCAGGTAAAGTGAGCTCAATGTGCTTGGGTGCTTATATGCGTTCTGCAGCAAGAACTATTGGAGAACCCTTGCCCAATAATCTCGATGACGGGTTACGCCTATTTTATGAAATGTGTAATAGAAAGGAATTCATGTTCGAGTTTATGCTAGAACCTGGAGAAATATTATTTCTTAATAATTATACAACCCTACATTCAAGAACAGAGTTTACAGACGATGAAACGCATCAACGCCATCTTCTGCGGTTATGGTTAGAAATTACTGACGGTAGACCTGTTGTTCCCTCATTAACCGCACGTGGAAGGGACTATGAACAATTATTCATGGAAAACAGCAATTGAATATCGATAAGGGAAAGCCGGGTTTTCATGGTCCGGACTTTAGGGTTAACATGATTGAATATAAACTTCCGACCGGTTGGGTTTTTAAAGAAAATCCTGACGCGATCATCAATTTCCGTGATGAATTAAGTAAAATAATTGCAAGTTATAATAATAGCATAACCGGTGTGTCCGATGACAAGAACATAGAGATGTCTTTGATAGATAATAAAGGATTGCTTGTCGGCGGTCTGGCGGGCAGAACTTCACTAGGCGTTCTTTTTATTAATTTACTTTATGTTCCTGAGGTTCTCAGGGGGCAGGGTATAGGTGCTGAATTACTCACACGAGCTGAGAAATTAGCCATTGAACGCGGTTGTACTAAGGCGGTACTTTTTACCATGTCACTGCAGTCACCAGGGTTCTACTCAAGATTTGGTTATGAAAAATTCGGTGTAATTGATTGTCTTCCAGAGGGTAATTCAAGGATTTACATGAGTAAATCCCTTGAAGCATAAATATATTGAGTGGTGAGATAAATGTCAGATGTGTTGATTGCTTCATTTGGTGACATATTGATAAATCGGTCTAAACCGAAAGAAGTGTTTGGTTGTTTATCAACTTTTATGGATGAAATGGATCTAATCATCGGAAACTATGAGGGTGTACTGACCGACAACCCTCAACCGATAGGAGGGCGAAGAGGGGCTACTTTATCTTCAGGGAAAAATGTCTATGGAGTAGAGAAGTTTAGTGTGCTTTCACTTGCAAATAATCATGCTCTAGACTCAGGAACTTCTGGTTTATCTGACACGATCGATTTTTTTGAGTCTGTGGGTGTAAAGAAAATAGGTGCAGGTTTTACTCATAAGGAAGCGTGGGAACCTGTTTATGTAGAATGTAAAGGATTAAAAATTGCTATTTTCGGTATTACAGGCGTGTATCGCGCAGGAACTGATTCTAATGAATGGCAAGGAGGAGTAGCAGCAATTCGATCCAGAGATTATTATTCTTCTCCATACAATGGAGCTGTAGTGCCAGGAGCATTACCGCTAATTCATACCGAAATTAATGAAGATGACTGGAATTATTTTGCAGCTGCCGTAAGAAACGCACAGTTAGAAAATGACATCATTGTCGCAATGATTCACTGGGGTGATCATCAGCAGGAGTTTTCAATTACTCAATTTGAAAAAGAAATGTCAATTCGTATGCAGAGTTTAGGAATACAGTTAGTAGTCGGTCATCATCACCATCAAATGAGAGGTTTCAGGTTAAAAGATAAATTATTAATCTGTTATGGTCTTGGTAATGCAGTTTTCGACCAACCGAATTACAGAGTCTCAAACCACAGCACAGGATTTCTTTTACAGGATTCTTCTCGATATTCTGGCGTTACAGTTACATCATTTGATGTCAATGGATTAGCTAAAGCATACTTGCTTCCTATCTATGTTGAAGGAAATACACCGGTAGCGATAGAACACGGTAGCACCCGCTGGTCAGAATTCATGAAGATACAGTCTATTTGTGCAAGTCAGGGAATGTATGAATGTATTTTAGATGATCGAGGGACAACTATTAAAGGGTTTTCTGTATTTGACTTAATGTGAGTTAATGCCGAGGGATTTATGTCGATATTGTGTTTGGGTCGTAGCATAAAGATAAATTATGCGAAATGGTTGAAGGATGCAGGGCAGGAACTATGGCTTCTGACTTCAGTTCCTCAGTTTCCTTTGCAGCATGATTACAGATTTGTCCGTCAATTAGATAATTTTGACAGCGGTGAAGAAGTGTTGTCTATCGCCACTGAGTTAGCTAAACATACTGTTTTCACTCATATTCTCCCCCATTCAGAGTTTGATCTTGTCCGCGCAGCACAGTTAAGAGAATATTTGGGCATAAAGGGTCAGAGCGTGAAAAGTGCAATGGCTTATAGGGATAAAGTCTTAATGAAGGAATATCTCGAAAAGGCTGATATTGAAGTCGCACCATTTAAAAGACTTAATAACTGGACCGACATCCTTCTTTTCTGTAAAAAATACCCTTTCCCCGTAGTGATAAAACCGGTTGACGGATGCAGTTCTAAAGACATTCTGGTGGCAAAAGAACTATCTGAATTAGCAACTTTTTTCCAGCATAAAACCGTTGAAGGATGGATGATTGAAAAATTTATTGATGGTGAAATGTATCACGTGAATGGTGTGATCACAGAGAATGGGGACGCCTTTTTTGCTCCATGCGCTTACATCAACAATGCCCTAGACTTTAAGATTGCTGGCATCTTCGGCAGCAGAACGATAGAAGCCACCACTCCACTTGCAAAAAGATTAGTTGAACTGACTAAAAAAACTATTTCAGCTTTGCCTGCTACATCGGTACTGGGATTCCATGCGGAAATTTTTCACACATCTCAAGATAAATTGATTCTCTGTGAAATAGCATCTCGCACAGCAGGTTCACTCACAGGTGAGTTGATCGAAAAGACATGGGGTATCAATATACATGAAAGTTGGATTAAAGCCTGTGCTGGCAATATTAAAAAATTACAGTATAACTCCTCTCCGGACGTATACGCTGCATCTATACGTATGCCTGTGCGAACGTCGACACTTTTAATGTTGCCAGTAAGTGTCCCATTTGATTGGGTATCTACAATGTGTATATCTGGCACATCAGGAGGAAAGTACAACCAAGCAACCACCTACACAGATGATGTGGTAAGTGCAGTTATAACTGGTAAAGATGATAAACAGCTTCAGGAGCATATTACGACCTTCATTAAGTGGCTGGAGCATAACGTCGTTTGGATGTGAGTAGAACGCAAAAATTTACAACAAAGGAGTATTTATGAAAGTGCTCGTTTCAGGATCCGGTGCAGGCGCTCAGGCTTTAGCATGGAAATTGCTTCAATCTGATAGTGTAGATAAGGTATATCTCGCTCCAGGTAACCCCGCCACAGAAATGGATTTACGAATGGAAAATATCCCAGTTAAATCCAGCGACATTATTGGTCTAGCTAGGGCTGCGTCCGAACTGGATGTTGCTTATACATTGATAACACCAACTCAAACCTTAGCATCTGGTGTAGCTGACCATTTTAATGATTTAGGGTTACCTATTATTGCACCGACCAAAGACGCTTCCAAACTGGAATGGTCAAAAGTTTATTCTAAATCTTTTATGAATCGTCATGAAATCCCCACACCTAAAAGCATGATTTGTAAGGATAAAGATGAGATTATCGCTTTTGCTAACTCTTTATCTTTCCCGTTCGTTCTCAAAGCTGATGGCATCGTTCATGGGGGGACTGGAGTTATTATTGTTTCTGACCAGGATGAATTTGATCAAGCAATTAATCTTGTTATTGTAAACGAAGAGTCACAAGTGTTAATTGAAGAGTTCATCATGGGTGAAGAAGTTTCGTATACAATTATTTATGATGGGGAAAATTATGTTCCTCTGGCAGAAAGTCGTGACTATAAAAAACTTCTGAACGGTAATCTAGGTCCTAATACCGGTGGAATGGGTGCATACTCTCCTGTTCTCACAGATGATCAACATTCGATTATTAGGCAGAATATTATCGACCCATTTATTGATTCGCTAAAAAAAGATGGAGTTAGTTATTTAGGCTTCCTTTATTTTGGGGTTATTATTGATGCCTATGGAAACCCATATCTCCTTGAAGTTAATTGCAGGTTGGGGAATCCTGAAGTATTTACAATCCTTGAACGTCTTGACTCATCTTTAAATGATCTTTTTGTTTCCGCTCTCAATAAAAAACTTGAAAATGTGAAACTATCCTGGAGTAAGAAAGTTTCTGTCGCTTTACAGATTTCAAGTGAGGGATATCCTTTTGTTGAAAAATCTGGTGAATCAATATCATTACCGAAGGTTTCTGGTGAGTCGCATATATTTCATTCTTCGGTCGTATCAGAAAATGGTCAACTAATAAGTAATGGTGGACGTGTTATAGCCATAAGTACAACCGGATCAGATTTTCGTGATGCCAGGGAGAAGCTATATAATATTGCCAAGCAAGTTAAGTTCGAAGGAATGCATTACAGAACAGATATAGCTGAAAATATATAATTCAACATCAATAAGGTTTTATTATGTCAGAAAGTCAGGATGTAAAAAGAAAAGTGTTGCTTGCTGCAAATGTCAGCTACGTACTTGTGATTTTGGATTCATCTGTAGTCAATGTTGCACTTCCAACAATTAAGTCTGAACTTATGTTGGATGTTTTTTCACTGCAATGGGTGGTTAATGCCTATCTTTTATTATTTGCCAGTCTTTTACTTTCCGGGGGGGCATTATGTGACCGGTATGGTTCAAAAGTCATTTATATATCTGGACTGTCCTTTTTTGCACTAGCTTCATTAATTTGTGGTGCATCTTCGGGTTCTGTAAGTCTCCTTTCTGGACGGATTTTACAGGGCATTACCGCAGCTGTTTTAGTACCAGGCTCATTGTCGCTTATAACTCATACTTTTAAAGATAAAAGTGAGCGTACCCAGGCCATCGCCAGTTGGGCGAGTTGGGGGGGAGTGGCACTCGTGTTTGGTCCGATAGTTGGAGGTTGGATGACAGAGTATTTGTCATGGAGGTCTATATTTCTGATCAACATACCTTTGTGTTTATTAGGTATTTTCTTGGCCTGCCCTGTCTCTCTAATGGACGAAGGGGAAAAATCAACCTCATTTGATGTGAAGGGGCAGTTATTACTTTTCTTCATTTTTCTGATTACGTTGTCATGCGTTATGAGAGTTTCAAAGGAAAATCATCTTGATAGATATTCTACATTATCATTTCTTATAGTTTTATTACTTGTTTATTTTTTTGTTTTAATTGAAAGGAAAACTAAAAATCCTATAATGCCTTTGGCCTTGTTCAGGAATTCTAATTTCCGTTCTATCTCATGGATATTTTTTGCAGGAGCTTTCTCTTTTTTTGGATCTCTGTTCATTTTAACTTTTTGGTTTCAGGATGTCCTTCATTTTAGTGCCATGGAAACCGGTCTGCTCATGCTCCCTCTTTCATTAAGTGTTATTGGCGGAAATAAAATTTCCGGTGTTTTATCTAACCGGTATAAGACAAGCAGCATGATGATTTTTGGAGCGTTGCTGAGATTGTTTGGCTTTGCGGGACTGTTAGCTACACAATATTCACACAGTTATTACCTTCTTATTCTACCCATGATTCTCATAGGTTTCGGGGGAGGGCTAGGGTCTCCTATGTCAACATCTTTGTTTATGCAAAGTGTACCAAGAAAATATACTGGTTTGGCATCTGGTATATCAAGGGCAACTGGACAAATGGGATCTGCTTTAGCCGTTGCTGTGTTTGCAAAGATGGTGAGCTCTGAATCTATATTTGTGTCAAATCTAAAGTATGCAGTACTGACAATCATACTGGTGACCTTCTCCATTGTATTAATTAACATCTTTGGAGTTAATAATGATATGGACACATATAACTCCACCTCTTCTGACGGTGCAGAAAGGTAATGAATGAAGTAATTGATTTTTCATTAGCCAGGATCTCCTTTCATCTTCAGAGAGGAGACCTTTCACCTGTTGATTTAATGCGTCTCTACCTGACTCGTATAGATTGCCTGAATCCTTCACTTAATTGCTATGTTGAAATATTCAGAAGTGAAGCACTCAAGCAGGCTTTACTTGCTGAAAAAGATATTCTATCTGGAAGATGTCTTGGGCCTCTCCATGGCATACCTTTTTCCTTTAAAGACTTCTTCGATTATTCAGGTATGGTTACAGGAGGTGGTACACGATGTTTTCATGAAAAAAAAACTATCACGGCGCCAGTTATTCAATCTTTAAAAAATCTAGGAATGATTCCCATCGGTAAAAACAGCGCTGTTGAACTCGGCATGGGAGCATCTGGAGTGAGTGAATCTGGACTGACCGCAGTTAACCCCTGGCTTTCCCACAGGCATTACGCGCCCGGCGGGTCTAGCAGTGGTTCAGCTGTAGCTGTTGCCTCTACATTAACTCCTCTTTCTCTTGCTACAGATACCGGAGGATCTATTCGCATACCTGCCGGATGGTGTGGGGTAAGCGGGTTAAGGCCCTCTTCTCGGAGGCTCTCCGTGAAGGGAGTCCTGCCACTCAGCCAGACCATGGACACAGTCGGTCTTATTGGCAAAACTGCTGCTGACATCGGTATGGTTTACAGACAGTTAGTTTCTCACGCATGCGATTTCCCGGAACGTCTTTCATTTAAGCTTGCATCACTGCCAGACGAAGATATGCCATCTATCGATACTGAGTACGCAGTAATATTTCAGAAGACCTTAGAAAAAATAAAATCCGACACCTTAGACATCAAAACTATTTCCTTTTTCACTTCTCTTAATGAGTGCATGAGAGTAAACAGTACAATTACTTCATTTGAAGCTTGGAGAAACTACTCTCATCTTTGCAAAGACGGTAGTGGGCTCGGACCAAATATTATAAAAAAACTATCACGGGGAAAAAATATCAATGAGGAAGAATACAAATCAGCAATAAAGTATTGCATGTTCCTACGGGATCGTGTTTTTTCCTGGTTCAGTCAGATTGATGCATTAGTCATCCCAACGACTCCTTCCTCAGCATGGTTGATAGCAGAGGATAGCAAATACTCCCCTCCTAATGATTTCACAAGATTTGTCAATTTCCTTGATTTATGTGCTATTTCGATTCCAATGGGGATAAATTCAAACGGTATGCCCCTTTCTTTCCAGATAGTATGTCGTCACGGAGATGATTTGAAGGCACTTCACATAGCTGAAGTTATTGAAGACCGCATCCGGTTCAGAATGCGGTTTGATCCCTTTAATTAATGCAGTCAGCGTGTTCTTCCATAAATCTTCGGCAGTAGTATGCAAAAGCTGCCTTGTGTCTGACAGGTCTGGCTATCCATTTTCTTGCTTCGCTGGCCAGGCATTCATCCAGCTCTTTTATTATTCCTGCTGACATGGCTTTTAGTTGCATTTTAGCTGCCCGCTCAAACAGTATTGCGAGGTTACATGCTTCTTCAATATTTTCACCCGTTGACAGTTGGCCATGATGAGCCAAAAGAATTGTTTTCTTCGACCCCAGGGTTTCAGATATTATCTTGCCCTCTTCATTTCCAACCGGGATGCCTGGCCATTTCTCAAGAAAAGCGCAGTCGTCATAAAGTGGACATACATCCATATGTGATATGATTAGGGGTACACCCAGCATTGAAAGTGTTGACGAGTTAAAGGGATGTGTATGTATAATGCAATTAATATCTTTCCGCTTATTGTATAGCCATGAATGGAATCTGTTTGCAGGATTTGGCATCCCATCTCCTTCAATGACCTCTAAATCGTCATTAACCAGTAATAGATTACTTGCCTTGATTTCATTAAAACCTAACCCCAGTTGCTGGGTGTACCAGGTGCCGGGTTCGGCCCCTCGTGCTGTTATCTGACCCGCGAGACCCGAGTCATGACCCATCATGAATAATATCCTGCAAGTCAACGCCAGTTTCTGGCGGATGTCCCATTCTCTGACATTTAAATGTTCTTCCATATCACTCAATGATTTTTTTACGATCTCATCTTTTGATAACAGAGATGACTTGAACATAAACAATTATCCTTTCATTGTAATGGTTTGTCATTAATATTTATGCGATATTTTCTGTCCGTTCTTTGCACTCTTTGCTATAAATAAATTGTCATATTCAGGATGTGAGTTCAATCTTTCATTTTTTAAAAAATACAAGTGCTTATAATCAGTCGCTCCCGTTTTTCCCCTTAGGTCTTCAGGCTATTGTGCTATCTGTTTTCAGTGTTGTTTTACAATTCATACCTTTCTCTAATAGTCCAGTGTTTCCAGTTTTCAGGTAACCGAGAAGGTCGGAGAAACCAAACCGGTTGGCAGGTTTACGGTGAGCATTAATAAGTGCCAGATCCTTCTCACTGAAATACGTCTTTCGGGTCAGCGTTACCTCACCCTCTGGTAATGTCAGTAAGGATTCTCGTTCCGACACTAAAAGAATCTGCCTCCTTGCATTTTAGTGCTGGGTAAAAAACTATATTTATTTTACTTAATCAACCGGGTTGTTATTGAGTTTGCCCCCCCTTAACAGTAGTACTCTTAAAAAAGCAATTTATTTTTTTCAATTTTAATTCAACTACTTCTGGATAACTATCACAGCGTTTTTTTCATAAATATTCTACTTGTCCCTGTTGGGATGCATTCAATACGACCAAACTCCACCCATCCGTGCTTTTTGTAGAAGTCAGGCGCTTGGAAACTTATTGTATACAAAAAAGCAGCTGAGCATCCTCTTTTTCTCCCTTCATCTTCAAACCTTCGGAGGATTTCTGTGCCAATACCATTTCTACGAAGTTCGGGAGGAAGATAAAAAAGATCAACAAAAAGTAATCCAAGTGAGGTTCGCCCTTGCATACCTCCAATGACCTTACCTGTTTTATTGGATTTTATTAATATATTCAGTGGCTTACGATCACTAATCCCTGTGATTAAATCGTTGAAATCATTGAGCCCTTCTTCAATTGGCATTGTATATTCAGCGGCTGAATCTTCGCTAATCTCATAAATTATTTCATTATTTATATTACACATTTTTACATTACCCCTAATTACTAAACATATATTTGTTAAACGTACCACTAAAAATTTCTTATACCTTCTTTCTTTGGCTACAGAATATCCACTTTATTTAACGTATAAGGATGAAAGGTATTCGCTTTTTAGTTCTCTGCTGGGTCCTTTCACGAAATCAATCCTAAAACTCGCATGTGAACATTTCTATCCTGGAATGTTCATATTATCAACATCTTATTGGCATCTCCATATGCATAGTGACAGCATAAGAACGCAATACGGATGCCATTTTTACTACTTTCACTAAACTTTCGCTCTAAGTCTGTCACTGAGTTGAATAGAGGGAGCAGTTTGGATGTTAAAAATTATAGTACGTTTTGGTTCCATAGGCCCTTAAAACCCTACGTTAAGGCTTTTTTTTGATCTTCCGACTTTAGCTGGTCTCAGTCGACGGAACTTACCAGAAAGCTGTATTTGGTTGCTTTTTCAGATATAATCACCTGTCAGATTAATGTGCTCCCAACCTGGCGTTGGCAAATGCGACAGCAGTTGTACATTGATCTTTAGTCCTTTAAGTTTCAGGGCATTGACTGCTCTATCCATATACACGGTATTCCTACCGGCCCGATCCGGTGAATTGTGATGTAAGACGGTAAGGTCAACAATCTTGGCGTTGACAACCTCAATCAAACAGGGAACGGTTACCACTTCTCTGATGCTGAAAAGCTACCCGAAGCACAATGGGTTGGCTAAAGCACTGAGGGAAATTAGCCACATTGACCGAATACTGTTTATGCTGGACTGGTTCCGCGATCCTGGGCTGCGTCTCAGGGTTCAGGACGGCCTGAACAAAGGAAAGCCCGGAATGCCCCTTGTCAGAGCAATCTTCATGCATCGTCTGGGAGAAATAAGGGATCGTGGTCTGGAAAACCAGATTTACCGTGCCAGTGGACTTACGCTGCTCACTGCATCGGTCACATTATGGAATACCGTATATATAGAAAATGCTATTAACCTCCTAAAAAATAAAGGACTATATTTCAATGAGTAATTTCTATCACACTTGTCCCCTCTGGGCTGGGAGCACATTAATCTGACACGAGACTATATCTCGCGAAACAATAAGAAAATGACAGATGGTAAGTATCGCCATTTACGACCTGTTGATGTCAGTCAGTACAAAAACAACCCCAAAGTACAATACTTTACGCTTCCCAAACGGAACTCTAAAATATGAATCCAAAACAGCACTCATATAATGTCTAATCGTATTCCACGTTGTAAGAATTCATGTTGATAATATATTAAAATGGTTTTGGCCAGAATGATAACCTTCGGGATAATGTACTGACGTCACAGCCGAACATCTTACCGACAGTATTACCCCACTCCTGGTACTTTGAAAGAGGGATTTGAATATCTTTTTTGCTGGCATAAATAATGACGTTACCACTGGATACAGTACAATAAAGAACAGTTTTAAAAAGCGAATGTAATGTATATGAAAAAAGCGAGTGAACGTCAGGAGGGATGTGGTAATTTATGACCAGCCATCCGTTGTCGTCAAGACGGTCTGCACAGGAAACTAAAAAACTCCGTTTTGATTGAAGTGGGTTCATAGCATCTTCTGAATAAAGGTCAGAAAATATAATATTATATTTTCCTGCACTTTTTCGGGTCATGAAATCATTCGCATCCTGAATATGGTAATGCGTTCTCGAGCCATCAGGTAATGAAAAATATTTTTCTGCAATGCGCATCACCGTCTCACGAAGTTCCACTACGTCCTGTACGATTTTATTATTACTGGCGTTAATAGCACGAACCAGGCAGCCACCTCCGAGTCCTAAAACAAGCGCCTTTTCAACAGGGGTAAAAGAGAGCGACATTAACATCGCCCTGATGTAATGATGAACTGGCATGGATGGCGACACCTTCATCATTTTGCTTTGTTCATAAATTTCATCAAAGGTTAAAATTAAATGGGTGCAATTTTCAATAACGATAACATTTCCGTATTCATCTTCCAGGTGAGCCAGTCTTTTTCCAAGTAAGCGAAAAGGAGAAAGTGATTTAACAGGGTCTGAAATAGGCATTCAATATTTTTCCAAAACGTTTAGGGCTAAGATCTGATAATCTTTAAGGTTCAATGCACGGAGTGCGGACTGATTTTATTAAGTATGTAACACATTGATAATACGCCCTTCGCTAAAATTCCACTGCGCAGATATTAAACCCTTATATTCTCACTGTAACATGCTGAGTCATTTTTCACATCTGAAACTACGATGAGCTTCCCGGTCTTGATGATCACTCTTGAAAAGTGATCCCGACCCGATCTACTATCTGCACCGTTGTACCGTTGCGTAAAGCAACATGCCAATGTCCCCCGCAATCTGAGAGGGACGCCTTCGGGTGATTGCATGCCAAAACCGTCATGACCTGAGAGACGGAGCCTTCGGGCGGTAAACCCGTCAGCCTTTGAAAATGGGGATCGCGTTTACAGCGATAAAGGATATTCCTTCACAAACAAGCTGTCTCTGACAGCCTTCCTGCAGACTCATCTGTCTGTTTTCTTCGTTTCGTCTCGATTTTTGACGACTGCATCCGTTGCAAACTTTGCGGCGTGGGTATGACCATTTGGAACATTTGGGCATCTTCCACGACTGCATTGAGAGCAGAGGAGCGCGGCGTCACTTGCGTTCGAGTGAAACGAGTACCAAGTGACGCCGCAAAGCGGCATACGTCAAAACCACGTAATACGTGCCTTCACAGGCGATTTGAAAGGTGTTTTCACGGGAATCACCAAATCGCATCTTTGTAATACGTCTCTGTTTTGCGTCCGTTTTCACGGACGGCCGCAAAACGCAAATCGTAACCAATGACTTTTTTAAGTCTTAACTACATGAAATCAGGAGGAAATCGTCCAGGTACTGAGGCGTTCACCGGAACCGGGTGAACGGGGAGCATAACAACCGTCGCACAGAGTGCTTAACGGGCTCCTGCAACAACTCAACTCAGCCTCGCCATGCTACACAGTACCTGATGGCCAGGAGGGCAAATTAACCGACACGCATGGACGTCTGACCA
This sequence comes from Kosakonia sp. MUSA4, assembly GCF_013085925.1. NCBI lineage: Bacteria > Pseudomonadati > Pseudomonadota > Gammaproteobacteria > Enterobacterales > Enterobacteriaceae > Kosakonia > Kosakonia sp. MUSA4. Next base: position 4,570,461 of record NZ_CP025697.1, on the reverse strand, counting down.
ACGCACTGGTCATGGTTGAGGGCCTTTCTGCCGGGAGCTGCCTGCGGGTTGCTCGCGTCAGAAAGACCCGGGAAAAGTGATATGGAGACCCGATGAAGCAGAAAAGCACGCGTTCAAAGATCGAAGGATTCAGAAAGGACTTTATTTCTCTTGCCAGGAAAGGGGCCGGAGGATATGCGACCATCGCTGATCGTCAGAGGGTTGCCCGCTACTTTCTTAATCACCTTAAAGACACCGGTATCAAACTTCGCAGCGTTGACGCGCTGAAGGTTCGTTACGTCGAAAGTTATATTGCATATCGTAAAACGCAAAACATCAGCCATCGTACACTCCAGAATGAAATGTCTGTATTCCGGGGAATTTTCAGTGCAGCAGGGAAACACCGGCTTGCTGACCCGGATAATGAAAGACTGAGTAATAAAGCGCTCGGTATTTCGGGGGTTAACCGGGATGGCACTAAAACAGCTTTGACACGCGAAGAGTTTTCGAAAGCATTTAATGAAATTGAAAAACAGGATCGCGGCGTAGCTGCAACGATGAGGCTTGCCTTCGTTTTCGGGTTAAGAACCAAAGAAGCTGTTGAGGCCTGTAAATCAATATCCACATGGAAACGAGCGATTGAAAATGGTGATAAATCGATACGTGTTGTATTTGGAACCAAAGGAGGACGCCCCAGAGATACCACAATTATTGATCGCGATGAAGCACGTCGCGCAATAATTTACGCTGAAAAGGAAGCCAGGGAGCGTAATGGACGCTTTATTGATAAACCAGGAATTCATCAGGCAATTAATCGTTATCGGTATTTTGTCCGTAAAGTCGGACTGACAGGTGAAAAAGCGCCGCACAGTATGCGATATAATTTCGCCCGCGAGCTTTCATCTTTTCATAAAAAACAGGGATTCAATGAAAATGAAGTCATGGCAATGATCTCGATGGATCTTGGTCATGGGGATGGTCGTGGCCGTTATATCAGACAGGTATATTACCGTAACCATCAGGATAGTGAATAATGATCTACACTTTAAAACCGCATGACATAAAATACCTGGTTGTTTCCGCAAGCGACATTTCAGCCTTTCATTTCATTAAGCTCATTTCAGGTATCGAAGGTGAGTTACAGTCAGTCAGGAGTAAATTATTACTGGATTCCATTTTCATGGAATATGGTTTGCCTTACCCTGAGAACTATTTGAGGGACACTGAATATTATATTCAGCGTTATGTCTTTCTCATGACCGAACGGATGTCTGAGGCTGAGGAGTTAGGACTTATTCCTGATTAAAGGATTAAATATCTTGATGACCTTTTTCATCTGTTCAGTACGATCACCAGCGATGACTGGTGTAATCAGGCCCGGGCAACAGGCGTCACAAACGCGCGATATGTTTTGTCCGACTATGCGTTCTGGTGCCATGAAAATCATGAATGCGACTTTCTGTGGTGGTTCCTTAAGCAATACTCTTGAAGAAAGTAAAAACCTGAAGTACGATAAATTTGCTAACCGTTGTCCCTGTGACAACTGCCAATGTTCCGGTGATTTGAGAGGGACGCCTTAGGGTAATCACATGCCAATGCCATCACAACCTGAGAGATGGCGCTTTCGGGCGGTTCAAACCTGTTAACCTTTGCAAACAGGGACCTGATATCAGGTTAAGGTCCATTCAACTCATCTTCTGAATTTTCATCCCACGGGACAACGCTTCCCGTATCGGGTGGTTGTTTCCCTGCATCCCGGAGAGGCAACCATGCGTTTACTCGGTTTAATTCATTATTTTTCCATCGTTGCTGAACGCACACTGCGTTCATGTGCACCCCGCTCGCAACTGTCAGAGTGGTTTTACTGGTTCAGAGTTGACGCAGAGGCGTTGTGCCTTATTGCTGATCAGCTGAAGCGTGCCAGAGCCTTTATTCTGCTTGAAGATGAAGCGGAAGCAAAGATGTTCACTGAGTGCAGCGTTTACGATGCCGCTTATTTCTTCGGAGACCGTCAGTATCACGGTATGAGGAAACGCTGGCCCCGTGTATTACTCACGTATTTAACCAGAACCGGACTGGAGCTTGATGCCACCCGGTGGCAGGAAGGATGCCATAACGGTTTCCTGGAAGCGCGGAAGTCCCAGGCAGGTACGTTCGTACCCTGCTCATCAACCTTTGATTACGTCTGACTGAGTCAGGCATTCACCTCACCCGACGGGGACTTGCTCCCTCCGGGGCGGGTTTCCTTCACAGGAACCCGATCATGCATTCATCACACTCATTGTCTGATTATTACGAATCTCACCATGCCAGCGAGCAGATCGCTCACAAAATCACGCTGGCAAAGGCAGAAGGTGAGCTGCTGGGTATCGCAGCGCTTCGCCGCCTTGACCTTAATACCGGGACAGATGAAGACGGGTTTCCGTTTTACGTCTGGGATATGGCTGCTGTTGCACAAGGTCTTGCTACGTTGTCTGTACGCAATCTTATCCCTGAAGCCTGGCACTCTTTCTTTGAAGGCCTCTGCAATATGGCCAGAGAGATTGATGAAGCTGCCTGGACGTATTTTTTCGGGCGCGCAGTCACAGATGAAGAGAGCCTGATTAACGAAGAACGCTGGATGGACTGAAGGTCGTCTTTCAGTTCGACTTCAACCTGTTTGCGTAAGACTGATACGAAATTTGCTTTTCACCCTCAGGGGAACTCAGTTCCCGCCGGGGGATGGGTTCCGTCATTCTCAAAGGAATCCACCATGAAAGACTCATATACCAAAGAAGAACTGTTCCACATTTTAGCAAACGAGCGGACTTCTCATCGCATTGAGCTGGCCAGAGCGGAAGGTAATCTCATGATGATCGATGCCCTTCAGCGTCTTGGACTTGTTGACGAATCGGACGATGACAGTTTCCGGAACACAGACTGGAAACTGGGCGATGTGGCAGCGCAGCTCGCAGAGCTGTCGGTGCGCGGCGAGGTTCCGCCTTCATGGCAGGAGATGTTTGACCGTCTCTGTGAGAGGGGGCGGAAACTTAATGAAGCCGTCTGGACGTACTTTTACGACCGGGCGGTTGAGGACGAAGAGTGGCTTATTATGATGGAAAACAGCGAAGCTGCTTTCTGATTAAAGCCAGCTTATCACTGATGTACCAACCCATGCGGGGATAAACCTCCCTGCATCTGCGGTGACGGTTTTCTCCGCATTAACTAAGGAGAAAACCATGAGCAGTATAATACTGTTATTTATCACCCGTACCACGCGTGTCCTCAGCCGCATTTCAGAGGCAATGCGGCAGCAGCAGGCCGAATGGTTCACCAACCGCAGCGGTCACAGCAGTTTCCGCGCCGAGGTCGTTCAGTTTGAAGGGGGATTTACCGCCATCATTTCACGCAGAACGGGCTACAGTTCGCATGACTGGCAGTATCAGCAACTGGCCAGTGCCGGTCAGTTTGCCTCCGCACGTAAGGCTTTACGGGCGGGTTGGCAGATGGCGCAGCAGATGGCCGGGCTGCGTTACCGTTTCGACTGAATCATCGTTTACTGATTAACACTTCCCGGAGGGGCCTTCCCTCCCGGGGAGGCTTCCTCCTTTTTTTTCCTCGGAGGAAATATGATCCGCTTTACTTCTGATGAACTTCGTCCGCTGTTTACACAGAATCTGGGTATGCAGCGCCCGCTGATACTTGAAAAGAAACTGGGGATTTATCTTCGTGTACCGGATGACAGACGTCCGGGGGAGTGGCTGAAAGCCTGGGCTGCAGGCTGCAATCCGTCAAAAGATGCAGACTGGTTCACACTGGTCGACACTCTCATACCCGAACATGAGTTTTCCTTTCAGACCTTTATGGCGCAGAGCATGTTTGATGCCGTGCTGAATGACCATCATGACCTGCTCATGAAGCCTGTTATCAGTAATCTGAATAACGCGCTGACGCTTCACAAGGAAACGAGACCACCCCAGAAGGTGTATGTGCCGGTGGGCGAATATCGTTACCGGATACAGTGGCTTTATGAGCAGTCGTTACGTCACTTCCATGCCTGTGTGGGTGATGTTGAACGCCTCAGCTGGCGTTCACAGGCATTGCATGTTCTGGACCAGGTGATACGTCTGGACTCAAAACGGGCAAAACCCGCCGACCGGGAGAGGTTTGACCGGGCGGTCGAGAGCGTACGTGACCGTATCCGTTCGGTGATGTCCGACGGGTCCTTACGTTATTACTGATTTTTTCCACTCACCGGTGGCGCATCGTCCGCCACCGGGTGGGATGCGTCCCGCACACAGAGGCAGCATCCCATGAAGACAACCACCGGCCGGCGTAGAGCGGCGGCAGTGCATACTTCCGACCTGTATCAGCAGGTCACCGATAAAATCATTCTTGCGCTCGAAAACGGCGTGCCGCCCTGGCGGCCTCCGTGGCGTGCAGCTCAGAACGTGCACGGCAGCAGCCTGCCGGTCAATGCCGTCACCGGCCGCGCTTACAGTGGCATTAACGTACCGCTGCTGTGGATGGCCGCAGAAGAACACGGGTATACGTCCGACCGCTGGCTGACCTTCCGGCAGGCGAAAGCCGCCGGAGGTTACGTCAGGAAGAATGAGACCAGCGCGCTGGCCATCATTTACAAACCGTTCGAGAAACAGGCCCGTGACAGCAGTGATAACCTGCTGTTCCGGGACGGTGAACCGGTCATGGAGCAGCTGGCCGTACTGAAGCATCTGCAGCTGTTCAACGTTGCCCAGTGTGAAGGGCTGGCTGAATCTGTCAGAGGGGAAGCCGCTGATGCTGTTCCGGCTGCACAGCCGACCATACTCAGCGCGACGCAGTTGCAGCAGGTACAGCAGATACTCAGCGCCACTGGCGTCGTCTGCGACCATCGCCGGCAGGACCGCGCGTTTTACCGGACCGGTGCCGATCGCATCGTGATGCCGACGGTATCACAGTTCCGGACGGAGGCGGACTACTGGTCCACGCTGCTGCACGAACTGGTTCATGCCACCGGCCACGGCAGCCGCCTGAACCGGGAAGGTATTACCTCGTCATCACGGCAGTTCGGTGATCCGGTGTACGCTTTCGAGGAGCTGATAGCGGAAACCGGCAGTGCTTTTCTCTGCGCAGAGCTCGGTATCACCGGCGACGTGCAACACGAAAGCTATCTGGCCGGCTGGCTGAGAGTCCTTCGTGAAGACAAAAGAGCGATTTTCCGTGCCTGCCGTTTCGCCCGGGAAGCCTCGGAATATTTACTTGAGCCCCTGAACCGGAATACGGAACAGGCGGCATAACCTGACCTGGCGGCTCCGGCCGCCATCATCCCCCTGAGGGCATCTTCCTCAGGGAGATGCCCTCTTTTTGTTTCAACCGACAAGAGGAGTTTCACAATGTTTTCATGGTGCCATAACCGTCTGGAAATCACCGGTAAATCCGTCTGCCTCGATGTGATGCAGCCCTGGATTGCCGGCACGGAAAAACCGCTTTACCGGCACGCCATCCGGCAGGCGATAAAGCTGTTTCTTGCCGGCTGTGCCGGCATACTGAAGCCCGTCCGGGCGGTGGAGTACGCACCGTATCCGATGCTGACTGCATCTGGTACAGGTGCACAGACCTCGCCCAACCAGGCGTTCCAGCACTTTATCGAACTGCTGGAGCAGGATGCGTGGCTTGATACCAAAACAGTCTCCCGCATGGAAAAAATCTGGCTGCAGTCCGGCATCGATGCGCTGAAATGGGAAGCCATTCCCTTTCAGTCGCGGCAGATAATGGCGCATCTGATGGCCGTGCACTATGCCGACTGGTTTGGCGCTGCCGGTGCCGGTGGTCAGTTTGACCCGCAGGAGCGCTGGGAGTGGTTCAGCATAATGCCGGAGACGACCTGTACCTGCGACATGCTGATGGTGATGCCGTCACGTCTGGCCACGGAGCTCAATGGTCAAAGTGGTCTGTTCTCCGGGCTGAACACGTCATCCGAACTTTACATGCAGCTCTTTGGCATTGAGTTCCCGGCAGGCCATCAGGCCAGCTGGAGCCGTGATGAGGTGGGTTCACTTACGCTGAGCTTTGCGTCTCCCTGGTATCCGCCGTCAGGTGAGGTCATGGGCGAGATGTCGCAGCTGTTCGACTGTGAAATCCGGCACTACTGGATTTCACCTGACGCAGGCACGTCGGGCTACAACTGCTTTGACCGGGGCGACCACGTTGACAGCGGCCCGTACCCGACAGAAGAACTGCTGCAGTCAGCATCCGGCGACGGGGCCCGTATGTACCTGGTGACGCCGGAAACGGCTGCTGTACCCGCTGCAACCGCAGTGCACTACGGCAGTATTCGCGCATAACAATGATCCAAAGCCGGTTTACCGGCTTCACTGACCGGCCGCAGCGAAAGCTGTGGCCGTTTTTTCACCCTGAAGGGAACACCGTTTCCCTCCGGGAGCGTGTTCTCTTCGCCAGAGGAAGCACGCATGAAACAAGTCATAAACCACGAAAAGGCCTTTCTTTCACTTTTCAGCCAGACGGCACGTTACCACCGCCGGCACCAGGTGTTTGAAGATTTCATCAGTTGCAGCGTCATCGCACTGGAAAATCGCCTTCAGTTCTGCGAAAAGCGCGAGCAGAAGTATCTGCGCATCGTGTCCCGGTATGAAAAGCCCGACGTGGAGAACTTGGCGCATCTGCTGGCCCATGTGGTAAACGGGCTTGAGGAGGAACCGGGTGATTTTCTTGGCCGGGTCTTTATGCAGCTTGAGATGGGCGATAAATACCGTGGTCAGTTTTTTACACCCTGGAACGTCGGTGTGATGATGGCCAGAATGCAGCTTGGCAAAGTCGAAGAAAATTTCAGAGACAAGCCGTTTATCACGCTTTCCGAACCAGCTTGTGGCGCCGGCTGTATGGCGCTGGCCTTTGCCTCAGTTTTGCGTGAAGCAGGCTATTCTCCTCATCGATATTTGTGGGTGTCTGCAACTGACATCGATCCGCTGGCAGCAGGGATGGCGTACATACAGCTGTCACTGTGTGGGGTTGCTGGCGAAGTAGTAATCGGAAACGCTCTGAGCGACGAGCACCGCCGGGTACTCAGAACGCCAACCCATTACTGGGCAGGGTGGTCAAGGAGGCTGTAACACCGTGTCTTATCGTAGAATATAAGGTCAATTACACAACAATTTTACGTTGTAAAGCAGACCTGATACAGGTCTGCTTTTACGCGTTTAAAAACATATCTCATTCTATTCAAAGAGGGATGAAAAGTTACACATAAATATGACGCCCCCATTAATGAATTACAATTTACTAACCAACTCAACAATTTTAGTTATTTTTTCTTGCTTAATTAAATAGTCATTATAAGAACTGAGCGCCCCATTTATTAAAGTCTCAAAATATACAATCCGGCCATTTACCCCATCCATCATTGACTCTACCCATTTATGACCACGATCCATATCGCTGACTTCTTCTCCAAGAACAAATATGACCTGAACATGTGGTTCTTTTCCTGGCTCGGCAATCCTGGCGCATTTTTCAACAGCTTGCTTATACTTCCCGCCTTGTCCAGCAAGTGCATGAGCTGTTGTTTTTACGCTTGCCCTTTTTAATTCAATGATTAAGTGCACACCTGCTGCGTTTCTATACTTAATGTCAAGACGACCTTTTTTTTCTTCTGCAGATAGCCCAGCATCAATATTATCCCATTCTTTTTGAACTATTGACTCCATCCTTTCAGTACCTGAAGCCCGTTCCCAAGAAGGGTCTAATAACCATAGGTGAGTAAATAAATATTTTTGCAAAACCTTTTCTTTTTCGTTTTTATCAACAAGGTTTTCAAATTGCTTGATAACATCAACGCGACTTTTAGCTATTTCATAATACAATGTTGCTTCAAGGTCGTCTTGTTTTGCTAGTAGAGGTAGCAATCTGGAAGCATCTAGAACCATATCATCGGCAAGTTCATTACTCATCTCTTGGATTCGCAACCTTTCGAAAGCATAAATAGCATGTTTGAATAGTTCTCTTTTTTTCTTTTCATCCTCTAAAGGTAATGACTCAATTCGGGCAAGTAATTTTTTAGCGTGTGGTTGAGAGCCACTAGTTAAAGAATCAAGCCAATTTGATAAAATTGGATTCGCATCGGTTGCATCTTCCACGCCTGTATCCTCACGCCATGCGGACCACTGCCCGGCAATTTTTCTCATCGTCTGTTTTAGAAATGCCAATAAATACTGATAACGCTCGTCGTCTTCCACGACCCTTTGACGATCGCTAGTTGCGATATCTTCTTCTTCATCACTATCAAGGAAATCAGCTTCAAGTTGTCCGGTAAGATATTTCGTATAAAGGCCGCCATCATTGATATCTTCAAGTATGTTCTCTTGAAATAAACGCCCCCTTGATAACACTATGATATTATTTAGATTTCCTTCAGGGGATTTTAACTGTCCTGAACTCTTAACACTTCCTATCCAACCTTTTACAACCCACGCAGGATTTGGAGCCTTTTCTAAATTAGTTGACAACTGAGTACTATTCTTTAATTCTGGACATACTTTTTTGTAATCAATTCCTGATTCCATGTCCCAAAAAAATTGCAAGTTTGAGAGGTCATCTCTATCTTTGACAGTTATTTCCACACCATCAATAAGAACTTTAAATTGATCACCGCCAATAACTGAAAAGCGACGTGCGATCTTTTTACGTAAAGCGCTTGCGGTCAAAGAAAGTCTTTTTTTCTTAAGGTCACGAAGTATTATCTGCGTCCCTGAGATTATAGTTAATCCTTCGGGGTCTAACGGGCTAGGATAATAATTCGTTCCTCCCCTGTCGATTTCCTGTTGAATTTTATCAGCTTGCATTACTAACCCATGAGGTTGACCATCTTTAATAGATCTAACTTCAACAGTATTAGCGATGGAAAATAATGAAAGCTTACCAATTCCTTTTCTTCCCATCGGTTTTCTACCCGCTGGAGTTAACCTTAAATCGGGCTGATTTCGCTTCCGCCAACCGACATATAGATAACGCTGGTTCATGTCATCAACAGACATACCAAAACCATTATCACTTATTGTTATTTCGTTTTCGTCTAAGGATATCTCAACTTTGGTTGCATCAGCATCCCAAGAATTTGCAACCGCCTCAGTAAGAACAGCTGCAACATTGCTATAGAGATTTATACCAAGATGTCCTAGAACGCTCAGCCCTACTTGCATTGTATATTTATGGGGGCTTTCGTTTTCCTCAAGACGAATTATTTCTTTTTCCATTTCCACTCCCGTCAATTTTATCCTTCACATGCATCAAAAAACTCTGACCTACCACTTCACCTAATCTTACAGGAACGGCATTCCCTATCATTCGTCCTAGTTTACTAAAGTGTATCTTTCCATTTTCCGGAATAAATTCATAATGTTCAGGGAAACTCTGAAAAATAGCCGCTTCACGCAATGATATGGCTCTATTTTGAGTAGGATGTCCAAATCTACCATTTCCATAACCAAAACATAGAGTAGTCATTGTTGGAGCAGGTTCATTCCAGCTCATTCTTCCATACACACTTTGGTAGGTTTTTCCGGAATCTTTCTTGTGGCAATTTGCAACTATTTCGGGATCCCAGTCCTTCCATGTGCCACCTGGTTTAGATTGTTTGATTCTCTCTAGATTCAGTGGTGATAGATTAGCACATGCGTGTAGATAATCATTTCCGTCTCTCTCTCCTGCGCGTAGAGGGGCAAGGTGCCCAATAGCATCACGCACAGATAAATATGAGTTAGCATGAGTTGGCTCGTCTAATTTAATTTCGCCCAACTTTGATGCTAATAGAACTAACCTTTGTCTTTTTTGTGGAATACCATAATCTAAACAATTGACAACATTAGACCAAATAAAATAACCATTTTTCTTTAATGTATTTTTAAAATTCAAAAATACTGAATGGCCCTGGAGTTGCGGAACATTCTCCATAGTTATCAGTTCTGGTTGTGTCTCAGTGATTAATCGGCTAAACTCATTAAGTAGCTTCCATTTATTGTTATCAACACTTTTTCTTCCCTTTTGATAGGATGAAAAAGGTTGGCAGGGGGCGCAACCTGCCAAAAGTTTAATAGCATCTCTTTCCCAAAGTCTTAAAAGATCTTTACCAGACACTGTGCTAATGTCAGCGTGAATGTATGACGAAGAGTTGTTGGTCTCGTATGCCCATTTGCAATCAGGGTCTAAATCAATGCCTGCATGAACCTTAATACCTGAACGGATTAGCCCATGAGTTAATCCACCCACGCCGCAGAAAAGGTCAATAGCACTAACTTTCTTCATCTTTCCTTCACTTATACATGTAAAATCTGGTTGCGGGAACGTCGTCATCTCGCTCTGATTGCTAAGTGAATTTGCTTTAAACCACCTCACAATCCCTTGATAACAAACATCATATTCATATACGCAGAAAAGACAATCTTTGTATAGATATTGTAAATGCAAGATTTATTTAAATCTTTATTTTTCAATAAGATAATTATTATAGAGGCAATGACATTGAAGGGTACGCCAACGTGGGAAGGACATCCTTGATTGTTTATCTGGAAGTTTTACATACATTCCATTAACAAAATTAATGTGACACTTTCCCGTTTCATCATCAATACACGATTTTACTCGCCTTTTGGGTAACGATTAAGATTTGCTCACACATGCTGGCCGTCCAAGCACCTATAAGGCGCAGCGGGTTGGAAGATATGCAAGTGGACACAAGAATCTATCCCTCTGACCATTAGCCCCCTGATTGTGAACATTATTGCAGATTACCGCTAGCAACATCCGGGATTTGTTCCCACAGGCGTGATGTCCACGCTTTCTTAAGGTGCTCTGGGTTGGAGGAAATATAGGTCGCCGTGATACCGCTCTGTTTATTATTCCCACGAATTTCAAGTGTCAGGCGGTCATTACCTGCCCAGTTACGGCTCATGCGATAGTAACTGCCCGGCTGAGCCTCCCAACTGGTTCCCTCTGAAATTGCTGATGCTGACCAACCTGCGTTTCCCTGACCGCTGTTGCGCGCGGCGGAGACATCGTCGTCCGAAACAAACCCGTAATGCTGTTTAAGGCGCATGGCGGCAGTATCCACAGGAACTGAAATAGCTCCGGACGTCCAGACCACAGAATTACGTGGTGCCGGCTCTGCGTTGTCAGTTACAGGCTGCTGACTTGCTGGGTTGATCAGCGAATTCAGACTGCCGGGGCTGAGATAGCCTGAGAGGTTATTGCCGCTGCAGCCTGTCAGCGTTAACAGAATTGTCGTAAAGGAGAGCATTTTTTTCATGGTATTACCCTTAAAATTGAGGGCTGCACAGACAGCCCGTGATTATCAGAAAGTGAAGGTGAGCTGTGCTGCTGCGCCGTAACTGCGGTCGGTGCCGGCCATGCCGGTCAGATCGAAATGGACGACGTTGAAGGGTGAAATGCCGATGCCTGCGGTAAACACGTTGTTGTCGCTGTTGCGTATGTCTGCCCGATATCCCGCGCGCAGCTGTGCCCAGTCCCATGCGTTGAGTTCGGCACCCACACCGGCGTACTGCGCTTTTTCATCGGAGGCAAAGCCGCTGGCAGGGGTCAGATCAATATCAGTCGCCAGAGTGATGAAGCCGTTACTCCAGGATGTACCTGCTGTGGCCTGCGGACGGATCTGGAAGGTGTCTTTCAGACCGTTGATCTCGCGGGTCTCCACATTCCGGGAGACCAGGTTCTGCCCGGTCAGCCCCAGCGTCCATTCCGGCGTCAGCTGTGCGGCGAAGCCGATATCCACGTTGCCGCCAGTTTCGGAGCGTTTCCACTCACCACTGTGAAAGTCAGAGGTGCTGTAGTTATTGATAGATACGTTGTAGTTCCAGGTATCCACGCGCTGGAGTTTGGGCGTAACCCCTGCCGATACCGGCACGCCGGCCAGCGTGAACTGATGGGCCATTGCGAGTCCGTATTCACTGACCAGCGCCGCCACGCCTTCGGCACGGGAGGTCAGTTGGCTGAGGTCGTCACGGGAGGGCGAAAAAATGCCGGACTGTGCGGCATCGAGCCAGGCCAGATCGTGGTCAGTGACAACCGCGCGGGCTTTTGCCTGCCCCCAGCCTTTAACCACCAGAGCAAAGGGCAGTGTGTCATTCGGAATGGCAATAACTGCCGACACACCTGCGCTGGCCCGGCCGCTGTTCCCCGAAACGCCCTGCAGGGCTTTCTTCAACTCTGCTGCCTGCGCTGCGCTGTTTCCGCTGCCGGCAGAGTCACTCAGGCGATCCCAGCTGTCTTTAACGCGGTCAAATCCGTCCTGCAGATTATCCGGATCGCTGACCTGCGCGCCGATACTCGGGAGGATAATGCCGATCTCATCGCTGGCATCATGGCGCGTCATCAGGGCGGGGTTAACCAGCGCCGCTGCCGCGTAGCCGGATGAGGCCACGCCGGTTCCGCCCATTGCGTCATTGCGCGCCTCTGTCCAGGTGGACGCGGCATGGACAGAAGGAATAGCCGTGGTGACCAGTGCCAGTACGATGCTGCGTGTAATCATTGATACTTTCATCATTTATTTCCTTTCATCAGTTGTATTTTTTGGGTAAAACGAATCCCTGATGCTGACGCATCAATAAATAAGGGTGAGGCCCTGTGACGGTTTATTTAAAAATGTATGACGTACCAGTTGTTCATGTTCTGTTTTTAATTATCTCCCCCGCATAAATCTTCCATTCAGGCGAAAGGTGACTTTCGCTGTCAGCAATGCTTTTTATTTCATTGCCACTCCAGAGAGATTTAACTCCTCTCTCTTTTTGTTCGGAGAGATAAGTGCTGAGGATTGAAAGAATGGAAGCAGGCAGTTCATTTCCACGGACAAACTGCGTAAAAATATGTTCAGGTGCTGATACTGCTTCAATATCTCCCAGTCGGGACGCTCTTTTCATTATTTCGCAGAAAGTCAGAAAAGCGTTTGTCTCGTTATTCCCTGCCGCTGCATGCGGGATAATGCCACTGCAGGCCACGACCCGCAGGGTTATTCCGTTAATCTGTTTCAGCTGACGAATACAGACGACCGTGTCATTTTTACCGCAGATACTGTCAGTGCTGCTGTCCCGGCGAACAAGCGTAATGGCAGGTAGCGCTGTTCCGGCTCTGACCGCAGGGAAGATGCGGTCTGCCACATCCCGCCAGCTGGTGAACGTCACCGGCATGACAGGCTGCTCCACCGAACCGTCAAGCCAGTCAGGGGACACGCCGAACCACTCTGCCAGCTGACTGATAACAGGGGCCGTCAGATAATCCAGCGTGCGATCGCGGCTTTCCAGCACGCTGAGCCCCATATTCATGCCGGCCAGCAGCATAGCCACGTTGACCATGCTCAGCCGGTGCGCATCCATTAACAGCCAGAAGCGCTCATAGAGGCGCGTTACCACCGCCTGCCGGGGAGCGAGAGTGTCAAGCATCACCCCTTCAATCAGAATATTGACCAGTTCGGCAGTTGAAATACCGAGCCTCTGCGACACCCGGGTGATGAACTCGCGTACGACCGGCCGGAAACGGATGGCTACCGGTGCGCCCGCCGTTTTTTTACCGGTCGCAAACTGACTGACCAGCGACTCCATTTCCTCATCCTGCTCCAGCGCAATGCGGGAAAGGAGCGTTGTTATATTCTTTCGTTTCATAAGTTCCCTGGTGCTGGCTAATGCCATGATTTGACTTAAGTCACGCTCTTTTGTAGCCGCTGTGATTACGTTACCTGGCTGAGTGGCGTGTGTATAACGGAGAAAATCGATCGTTCAGATCGAATACACGCATGTATCCAGTGTGAAACGCCGCGGCAGCCTGCGACAGTGGAAATTATTTTCCCGGTCAGGAAGATTTACGCCGCAGAACCAGTACGGGCCAGTCACTGCGGAAGTCCGTGCGCCAGCGCCACTGCCTGAAAAGGATTTCCAGTTGCATCAGCGCTCTCTTTGCCGGTGTGAAGTGAGTGCAGTAAGTCCGGCTGTGGACGGTTATTCCACTTTCTGCGATACAGAGCAGCACCCGACGGGCACGAATGCCGGTCAGAAGGTGCGAGGAAATGATAACGGTGCGGTGTTTTTCCAGTGCTTGCCGGGTTGATGCGTTCACGCTCTGCCAGAACTGATGGACCCGCTCTGGTGTGAGGTCTGTGGTGGGCTGCCAGGGTGCAAGATGCACCCATGCCCGTCTGCGGCGGTGGCTGATCAGCGTCATCGCCGGCCTGAACTGTCGCTCTGCCCGGGCAAACGGACGCAGCAGGAAAGGAAGACAGAACAGCAGCGCCCAGACCAGATAAAACCTGATGTGGGGGCTGCCAGCGGTAAAACTCAGGCTCATTGCCCCTGAGAGAGCAATCCAGAGAAGGAGAACAGAGAAAACAAAGGCTTGCTGCATGGAGAGACTCCCGGTAGCGGTGGAAACTGAGGCATGCAGGAGAGCACCATGCTGTTATCCCGGCACCTCAAAAATCTGAAACCACTTCTGAATATTTTCTCAAGCAGGATTTCTGTCAGGGGCGTTTCAGGGTTTTAGGTTGAAATTATCGGGGGGGCTTTTAGCGTAGCGTCATTTTCAGCAGGTTTATTCTGGCGGAGGTAACGGTGCGTGGACTTAACTGGTTAACAGGACGGGGCAGGCAGGAAAGCCGGGTCGAAGAGAGTCTGTCGCAGAGCGTTACACCGCCCCGGGCTGTTGCGGACGATGGCTGGCGTCCCGTGCAGACAGGGAGGTCCCTGCTGCAGACAGAAGAACACCTCCGCCTTATCCGGGTGCTGACAGAAAACAGTCCGCTGTCACAGCAGGTCACGGAAGCCTGGTGGTTGCGCCCGCTTGAGGAAATGGCGGCGCGGGTGCAGGCGTGCCCGGCGGCCTGGGCTGGTCCGTTCTCTGGTCCGGGAGGGTTTACCGGACAAAGTCTGAACGTGGCCACGCGTGCAGTGAGGCTGGTTCGCGGCATGATGCTGCCACCAGGGGCCACGCCTGAAGAGCAGGCGGAGCAGACGCCCGGGTGGGTCTGTGCCGCGTACTGGGCGGGGCTGTTCCATCACCTGCCCTGGCTGATGCGGGTGGAGGGGGCACTGAAAAGCGGGCGGGTCTGGTATCCGGGGCTGAGTGTGCCCGGAGAATCATGGCGCGTCAGGCCGGCCAGTGAGCCATCAGGTGAGATGAGCAGCGTATTTGTGGCGTTCAGGCTCCTGCCTGAGGCCGCCCTGCTGTGGCTGCAGCGCTGGCCTGCTCTGTCAGATATGCTGCTGCTGTTTCTGTCGGGGCGCCGTGCCGAAGCCGGGATACTGAACAGTATTGTGAACGATGCGCTGCGCAGCTGTGGCATCTCTGATACGGTCATTATGTCCGGCCTGACTTCCGGTCAGATCCCTCTGGTGCCGGCAGAGCCTGCAACTGGTCATACCCCCCCTAAATTATATGAAGCTGATACTGGCTCATTGTCCAGTCTCGATAATTCCCCGGACCCTTCTGTACCAATTAAAACCGGAGACCTGACCTACAGTGAGAGTCAGGACGGGGAGAACTCGCCAGTCGATACACTACAGCCGTTTCCTTCTCTGGCGCTGGAGTCTGCTCTCTCTTCTGAGGTACTGCTGCATTCTGAAGAAAATGATGTCAGTACCGGCGGAGATGGTGAGACGCAGGTATCCACTGAGAACCTCCTGTCAATGCTGGACCTGATGGCAGAAGGGAAAGTGCTTCAGGCAACGGAAAATGCACCTGCGGACAACAAGCCAGCTGCATTTCCCCCGGATGAAATGGCCCCTCCCTCTGAAGAGAAGACTGCCCCGGGAAAGCAGGACGGTGAGTTATTTCTGGAGTGGGTTCGGGACAGCGTTGAGGACGGCACGCTCAGCGTTAATGAAAAGGACAGTATCCTGCACGTTCTGGCACAGTTTGTATTCCTCGTTTCACCGGTCTGTTTTTACCGTTACAACTCAACAGCGGGAGGTGACGGGGCAGATAAGGACAGGCTGCAGAAAAATTTTGAGGCACTGAACGTACACCATTCACGAAGTGGTAAGGGGTTATTCCATTACCATCAATACGACACGCCGGATAAAGGCGGTCGTTTTACCAAAGTGTCAGGCTACATGATTAACGCTGACATTATTTTTAAAAAAGGGAGCTGTCCTGCGGACAGTATATGGCTTTCAGCGAAGAAATAATTTGCTGAGGTTGATTTAATATTACGAGGTCATTATGGCAGACATTATGACGTTTGAAAAAATTCTCGATGACTATTTTTTCAATAAAGTTCTTCGTCGTGCAACTGAATGGAGCTACAAAAAGGTTGTGAGAACGTTCCTGGAATTTTACGGTGAAGATATTCTTCCGGAAAATGTAACGCGGATGGATGTTCTGAAATGGCGACGGCATGTTCTGAATGAACAGATGTCCAGCAAGCGGACATGGAATAACAAGGTTGCTCATATGCGGGCAGTATTTAATCATGCCATCACAAATAAACTTATTTCAGCCAGAGAGAATCCGTTTAACCGGGTGATTGTTAAACCCGATATTAAACGAAAAAAAACACTCTCCGGTGAACAGATGAAGAAAATTGATTTAATCATGGAAAGGAAAATTGAACTTGAGCAGATGGGTGTTCACGATCCCCGGCCAAATGCCCTTGAACCCGCCTGGTTCTGGATGACCGTCATTGAGACACTTAAGTTCACCGGTATGCGCCAGAATCAGCTGCTGCACATACGGCTGTGTGATGTGGATCTGAAGCTGGGCGTCATTGAATTACAGGCGGAAGGCTCTAAAAATCACCGGGAGCATCGTGTGCCGATTACCGCCCGGCTGAGACCGAGGCTTGAACATCTGTATCTTATGTCTGTACAGAAGGGAGCCAAAAAAGGGGAGCAGTTATTCAACATCAACCGGTTTACACCGAAAAAGAAAAGAATTATCCGGGCAAAAAACATGGATCACCTCCCGATGAGGGCTTTTTTCAGAAGGCTCTCCAGGGAGTGCCAGTGTGATGTGAGCCCGCATCGGTTCAGACATACCATAGCCACTGACCTGATGAAACGGCCAGAGAGAAGCCTGAATGATGTACAGATGCTGCTCGGTCATTCCAGCGTTGCAGTGACCCTGGAATATGTCGAAGCAAACATGGATAACCTGAGGCGCAACCTTGAAGCCGCGTATGCAGCTTAGGAGTAATCCTAAGTCAAATTTATAAGAGTTTGATATATAAATGGGAAAAAATGGCGGGTTTTCCTTTACAGATCGTTGACAGAGCAGCGATGAGAAGGTAAATAACTGTAACTGAAATTATTGGGATGTGAGAAATCCGGATGATGTTCCAACCATCATCCGGATTCTTAATCCCTTAACCCTCAGGTGCAGAACGATCTCACCTCATCCTGCACGATGACGATTAGGGACTCTGTCATGCCCGTTAAGGATCTCATCCCTTAACGAACAGGCTCTGAAGAGTGGTGCCCGAACCCGGAATCGAACCAGGGACACGGGGATTTTCAATCCCCTGCTCTACCGACTGAGCTATCCGGGCAACGGGGCGCATTAAACCTGATTCCCCACGCTCCGTCAACGAAATTTCTTTAATTCGCAGCGGACTGCACAATCTATCACCACTTTGTTGATACTGCTCGTTGGCTCAGGCAAAAAATGCCGTCCACAGCGCGGATATAGGCATCGCAATCACCAGTGCAGGCAGCATATTCGCCACCGCAAACATCTTGATGCCGCAAATACGTAGCCCGGTCGCCAGCAGTAAAACACCGCCCACGGCGGTGAAATCGCCCATCATCGCAGGTGTGGTTAGCGGCAGGATCAGCGTTGCGCAGGTGGCGAGCGTCAGTTGAATAATCAGCATCGGCACGGAAATCACCGCGACGGCAAAACCCAGTGAGGTAGCGAAGATTACTGCCGTAAAGAAATCGAGAAACGCTTTGGCGATCAAAATGCTCGGATCGCCGGTCATCCCTTCACGCATGGCGCCAAAAATCCCGGTGCCGCTGGCGCAGAACAGAATAATAATAGCCACCAGGCTCTGAATAAAAGATTCATGCGCGCTGCTGGCTTCACCGTCTTTGCGTTTTTGCACCAGATTGCGCAGCGCGTTGACGCCGCCGCTGATCCCACGCTCGACATAGCAAAGCTCGCCGATAAGCGTACCCACCAGCGTCGCCAGCACCATCACCGGCAGGTTCACGCACTTAATGACCAGCAGGATGCCGATACCTAACGAGGCCAGGCCAAAAATCGACGGCATTGAATTACGCACTCGCTCCGGCAGCCGGTGGCTGAGCAAGGCGCCAATTGTTCCGCCGATCAATACGGCGGCGGCATTGATAAAAGGTCCTGTTAACACGCCATCACTCCTGTGTTTCATATAACTGAATAATATGCGGCCCAGAATAGCATTTTTATGCGCGGTTGAGGCTGCGTTGGTTGCGCCAGTGGGGGAAAGGTGCCATGATTGCGCGAATTTTCTTCCACCTTACGGGGCCGCCTGATGACGCACCATTCAGCCGTTAGCCAGCGAGATTGCGCGCCTGCGCAAACGGGCACCCGTCTCATTTTATCGCCTACTTCACTCACCATGCGGTGAGGGTAACGCACGCTCACTGTAGGACAACAGTAAGATCAGAGACGTTCTGCTTTTACTGATGTCTGGCGGTTGGAGCTGGTTCCAGTCAGACACGTTCGTTGGGCGAAGCAGCAGCTTCGTCCGGGGCCTTTTACTCCCCTGAAACGGGTATTCGTGCTTATGAAATCGATGAAAATTGCCGTCAGCTGCGAGCTGGTATCCCTGCTTTCCACCCACCGCGAAGTGGTGACGCTGGAGAGTACCGACTTTACGGATGTGGCGGCAGTCGTCATAACAGTGGCGGAGAGTCGTAGCGGCATTCTGGCGCTGCTCAAACGGACAGGTTTTAACGTGCCGGTATTCTTGTTCTCCGCTGAGCCGGTCGATATGCCGGAAGGCATTACGGCGGTTATCGCTGGCAAAGATCAGGAGTGGCTGGAGCTGGAAGCCGCAGCCGTCGATTATGAAGACAATTTACTGCCGCCGTTTTTCGATACGCTGCGCCAGTATGTCGAAATGGACAACAGTACCTTTGCCTGTCCGGGTCATCAGCACGGTGAATTTTTCAAAAAGCATCCGGCAGGACGCCAGTTCTATGAATTTTTCGGCGAGAACGTTTTTCGCGCCGACATGTGTAACGCCGACGTCAAACTGGGCGATCTGTTGATCCACGAAGGATCGGCAAAGCATGCGCAGAAATTCGCGGCGAAAGTGTTTAACGCTGACAAAACCTATTTCGTCCTCAACGGCACATCCGCTGCTAATAAGGTGGTGACCAACGCGCTGCTGACCCGCGGCGATCTGGTGCTGTTCGATCGCAATAACCATAAATCCAATCACCACGGCGCACTGATCCAGGCCGGAGCCACGCCGGTTTATCTGGAAGCGGCACGCAACCCGTTTGGTTTTATCGGCGGCATCGACGATCACTGTTTCGATGAGAAATACCTGCGCGATCTGATCCGCGATGTCGCACCGCATAAGGTCGATCATCCACGCCCGTTTCGTCTGGCGGTGATCCAGCTTGGGACTTACGACGGCACTATCTACAACGCCCGTCAGGTGATCGACAAGATTGGTAGCCTGTGTGATTACATTCTGTTTGACTCGGCGTGGGTCGGGTACGAGCAGTTTATCCCGATGATGGCGGACTGCTCGCCGCTGCTGCTGGATCTGAACGAAAACGATCCGGGCATTTTTGTCACTCAGTCGGTGCACAAACAGCAGGCCGGTTTCTCGCAAACCTCGCAGATCCATAAGAAGGATAACCATCTGCGCGGCCAGGCGCGATTCTGCCCGCATAAGCGGCTGAACAACGCCTTTATGCTGCATGCCTCTACCAGCCCTTTCTATCCGTTGTTCGCCGCGCTGGATGTGAACGCCAAAATCCATCAGGGCGAGAGCGGACGCCGCCTGTGGGCCGAGTGTGTGGTGCTGGGGATCGAAGCGCGCAAGGCGATCATTGCCAACTGCAAAATGATCAAACCTTTCGTGCCGCCAGAGATCGCCGGTCGCCCGTGGCAGGATCATCCCACCGAGGTGATTGCCCGCGAACGCCGCTTCTTCAGCTTTGAGCCGGGTGACAAATGGCACGGCTTTGAGGGCTATGCGCGCGAACAGTACTTTGTCGATCCCTGCAAGTTGCTGCTGACCACGCCAGGCATCGATGCGGAAACCGGGGAATACGCCGATTTTGGTATTCCGGCGACTATTCTGGCGCACTTCCTGCGCGAGAACGGCATCGTACCGGAGAAGTGCGATCTCAACTCGATCCTGTTCCTGCTGACGCCAGCCGAGAGCGCAGAGAAGATGGCGCAACTGGTGGCGATGCTTGGCCAGTTTGAACAGCATATTGAGGATGACACGCCGCTCGCCGATGTGCTGCCGACCATCTTTAACAAATATCCGGTGCGCTACCGCGATTACACTCTGCGTGAGCTGTGCCAGGAGATGCACGATCTGTATGTCAGCTTTGATGTGAAGGATCTGCAAAAAGCGATGTTCCGCAAAGAGAGCCTGCCAGCGGTGGTGATGAATCCTCAGGACGCTAACAGCGAGTTTATTCGCGGCAACGTTGAACTGGTGCGTATCAGCGAGGCAGAAGGGCGCATCGCCGCTGAAGGCGCGCTGCCTTACCCGCCGGGCGTGCTGTGCGTGGTGCCGGGTGAAGTGTGGGGCGGGGCCGTCCAGCGCTACTTCCTGGCGCTGGAAGAGGGCGTCAATCTGCTACCGGGCTTTTCACCGGAGTTGCAGGGCGTCTATTCCGAAACCGATGCCGACGGGATCAAACGCCTGTACGGCTATGTGCTGAAGTAACCTCGCTCCCTTGTCCGGTAAAGGACAGCATTACGCGGCCACCCGGCGATACATCCGGCGCGGGTGGCCGATTTTTCCGTACTGCATCTCGACCACCAGAAAACCCGCTTCCACGCAGTGTTCAAGGTAGCGACGGGTGGTGGTTTTACTTAATCCCGTTTCACTGACCACTTCATCAACGGAAAAGCAGCGTTCGGCTTCGTCGGCAAACAGCTTTTGCACCAGCGCCAGCGTGTTCTCCTCAATGCCCTTACTGCCATTGTCCTGGCGGTAGTTTTTGGCCTGCAATTGATAGAGTGAATCGACGTTTTGCTGATCGACGATTTTCCACACCCGCTGCTGATCGGCAAACTGTACAAAGCGCTCCAGCGACTGGCTCAACCGCTTCCACGACACCGGTTTGAGGATATAGTCGAACGCGCCATTGCGGATCGCCTGGCTACAGGTATCCATATCGCTGGCAGCGGTAATAAAAATGACTGAGCAGTTGGCGCGGATAATTTGCGTATCGCTAATCAGCGTAATGCCTTTGCCATCCGGCAGATAGTTATCCAGCAGAACCAACTGCGGTTGCATGCTGTCCAGCATGGCTTTTGCTTCAGCCAGCGACGAGGCGATCCCCACCAGCCGCAAGCGCGGATGTTTGCCGATAAGCTCCGCATGAAGCTGCGCAAGGGCGTGTTCATCTTCCACTATCAGCACGTCTATCAGTTCATGTTGCATAATTCTGATCTTCCAGGGTCGGTACGGGACGCAGTACGTTGCCCGTTTCAGGAATAAACAAAGAGAAAATGGTGCCGCGCGGTTCGTTGGCCGAGACCTCAATCGAACCACCGACATGCGCGACATAGTTGGCGATCAGGTACAGCCCGATGCCATGATCGCCACGGCGTTTGGTAGTTATCCCGCGCTCAAAAATGTGCTCACGGATTTCCGGCGCGATCCCCACGCCGCGATCCGCCACCTCAATAATCAACTCGTGTTCATGCTGCAGGATCAGCACCTCTACCGGCTCGTGCGGCAACTCTGCGCGCTGTGTCGCTTCAATGGCGTTATCCAGCAGATTGCCGATGATCGAAATCAACTCCGCCTCGCCCAGCGTGCGGCAGGGGCGATCCATCCGGCACGACGGATCAAACGCCAGTTCGACGCCTTTTTCGCGGGCGCGCGCCGCTTTACCCAACAACAGGCCGCACAATGTCGGCGAACTAAAGTGCGATGAGATAAAGTCCAGCAGCTCCTGCGCATGCTCCGACTGCGCCTGAATATAGCGAATGGCGTCGTCGTAACGCTCCATGTGCAGCAGCCCCGACAGCGTGGCCATGCGGTTGAGTTGCTCATGTCGCATAATGCGCAGGTTATCGACATAGCGTTTTACCTGGCTCAGTTGCGCGCTGAGGCTGTCGATCTCATTGCGGTCGCGGAAGGTGATCACCCAGCCCTGCAACTTATTCTCCAGCATAATGCGCACCCGGCTGGCAATGACCGTCAGCTGGTTGAACCGGCAAATCTCATCGTGCGTGTCATTCTCCAGCATCACCTCGCGGGCGAAAAAGGGCACTGGCGCAATGACTTCGGCGATGGTTTGCTCGCGCAGTGCACGCGTCGGCTGGCTTAAACCCAGCAGTTTACGCGCCGCCTGGTTAATCACCTCAATACGCAATTCGCTATCAATGGCGATCACCCCTTCGTAGATCGACTCCATCATCGCTTTCTGCTGGCGCACCAGCAGACCAATTTCGCGCGGCTCCAGTGAGAAGATCTGCTTTTTGATGCTGCGGGTAAAAAACCAGGAAAAAACAAACAGCGCTACCAGTAACAGCACTGCGGCGATAAAAATGTTGATCACTTTACCCAGCGTGATCGTGTCGAGATAGCTGGTCAGGTAGCCGACGGAAACAATCCCCACCACATGCCCGGTATCATCAAATATTGGCGCTTTGCTGCGTAGTGAAATCCCCAGCCCTCCTTTGCGAATGGTCGTTGTACTTTTTCCCTGTAGTACCTCGGCATTGTCGCCGCCAATCAACGTTTTTCCGACGACATCAGAATGCACTGAGTGAAATAGATGCAGCCCTTTGTCATCGCCGATAACAATAAAGCTTGCATCGCTGTGCGCCACTACTTTATGCATAAATTGCGCGATGGCTCGAATATCTTTATCAGCAACCGACTGGCGTAAATTCGGAATGATCGCTATTTCTTCCGCCTGTATTTTGGCTCTTGCGCTCATCTCCTGGTATAGCTGTCGACCAACGTCCTTGTAATAATAAACGCCTAATAAAACGAAGAGGCCGGAGAAGAAAAGCACCAGTGAAATAAAAAGTTTGATTTGGAAAGAGACTTTCATGACATCACGCACAGCAGCCAACCATGCGCCAATGTAGCATCTTTTTTAACATGCGTGCGGAGTTTACTGGAAACTTGTGATCCCTTGCACAGCGTGGTCTGGTGCTTAAAAATGCCCTGTTAAATATTCTTTTTTGGAAATGTTATTAAGTTGTATTTATATATATAAAAACCATAAAAACCACAGTAATAAATAAGCGATGAATCACACAAAATAAAAGAAACCATAAAAACCATAGGTGCCATTAAAACAACGATTTTATTATGCATTCCCTCACATAAAGTGCGTTTTTAGCCCTTTACTCTGTACGCACAAAATAACCAAGGGGCTTAATTATGAGCACAACTGACGATTCATTTTCTGTTACCTCTGAATCGCTTGAGATTCAAAAGAAACCACTGAAAGAAAAATGGTGGCACATTATGGATACCTGGAAAATTGGGATTATTCCGCTGCCATTATTCCTGTTAGCCGGTGCATTAATTGCCGTTGACTGCCTGGGCGGTAAGTTACCGAGCGATATCGTGGTGATGGTCGCCACGCTGGCATTCTTCGGTTTTGCCTGCGGTGAGTTCGGCAAACGTCTGCCGATCGTCGGCAAACTGGGCGCGGCGGCCATTTGCGCCACCTTTATTCCGTCGGCGATGGTTTACTACGGCCTGCTGCCGGATGTGGTCGTGGAATCCACCACCAAGTTCTACAAATCCACCAACATTCTTTATCTCTACATCTGCTGCATCATCGTTGGCAGCATCATGAGCATGAACCGCACCACGCTGATCCAGGGTTTCCTGCGTATCTTCTTCCCGATGCTGTGCGGTGAAATCGTCGGCATGCTGGTGGGGATGGGTGTGGGCCTGGCGCTCGGTATGGAGCCGTTCCAGATCTTCTTCTTTATCATTCTGCCGATCATGGCGGGTGGTGTCGGTGAAGGCGCGATCCCGCTCTCCATCGGTTACGCGACGCTGCTGCATATGGATCAGGGCGTTGCGCTCGGTCGCGTATTGCCGATGGTTATGCTCGGCGGCCTGACAGCCATCATCATCTCTGGCTGTCTGAATCAGTTGGGTAAACGCTTCCCGCACCTGACCGGCGAAGGGCAGTTAATGCCGAACCGCAGCAACGGTGATGAACCGGCTCCGGCTGCACCGGCTTTCTCCGGTAAAACCGATGTCACCACAATCGCGGCTGGCGCGCTGTTGGCTGTGCTGCTGTATATGATCGGTATGCTCGGCCACAAGCTGATTGGCCTGCCTGCGCCGGTCGGTATGCTGTTCGTTGCCGTTCTGATCAAGCTGGCGCACGGCGTCTCTCCGCGCCTGCTGGAAGGCTCTCAGGTGGTCTACAAATTCTTCCAGACCTCTGTTACCTATCCCATCCTCTTCGCCGTCGGTGTGGCTATCACGCCATGGGAAGAGCTGGTTCACGCGTTCACCATCGACAACCTGCTGGTGATCGTAAGTACCGTTTCCGCACTGGTTGCCACCGGCTTTTTCGTGGGCAAAAAGATCGGCATGCATCCGATTGATGTAGCCATCGTTTCCTGCTGCCAGAGCGGCCAGGGCGGTACAGGGGATGTTGCCATCCTGACAGCGGGTAACCGCATGAGCCTGATGCCGTTCGCGCAGATCGCTACCCGTATCGGCGGCGCGATCAACGTCTCGGTATCGCTGTTGGTGCTCGGCAATTTCCTCGTTTGATTCAAGTGTTACAGGAACTGATATGAAACTCGCAAGCTTTGTCCATCAGGGGATCCGGAGTTACGGCATCGTCAAGGCTGATGGCGTGATCAATCTGGGGCAGCGTCTGGGCGATCGCTACGGTGATTTGAAATCACTGCTCGCTGCCAACGCGCTGAATGAAGCGCAACAACTGAACGGTGAAACGCCGGATATCCGCTTCGACGATCTGCAATTTTTGCCGGTCATCGATAACCCGGCCAAAATTCTCTGCGTCGGCATGAACTACGCCGAAAAGCGCAAAGAATTCGACCAGCATAACCCGGCGCCGACGCTCTTCGTTCGCTTTGCGGATTCGCAAACCGGCCATAACGCGCCGGTACTGAAGCCGCGTCACTCCAGTGAATTCGACTATGAAGGCGAGCTGGCAGTGATTATCGGCAAAGGCGGAGAAGACATCTCCCGTGAGGCGGCGTTAAGCCACGTTGCAGGCTACAGCTGCTACATGGATGGTTCGGCGCGCGACTGGCAGCACACCTGGTTTACCGCCGGGAAAAACTGGCGGCAAACCGGCGCTTTCGGCCCATGGATGACGACGGCGGATGAGATCCCTGATCCGCATCAACTGGCGATCCGCACCTGGCTGAATGGCCGCATGGTGCAGGACGATAACACCGCCAGCATGATCCATAAGGTCGCCGAGCTTATCGAGTACATCAGTACCTTCACCAGCCTGACGCCGGGCGATGTCATCATCACCGGCTCGCCGGGCGGCGTCGGCAAAAAACGCAACCCGCCGCTGTTTATGAAAGCGGGCGATCGCATCGAAGTGGAGATCGAGAATATCGGTCACCTCAGTAATGTGATTATTGATGCGCCAGCGCCAGCCCATTCGCTGACGGCGGCACACTAAGGACGAAGGCAACACCATGCAGGCACGACCCTCCATCGACTTCCGCGTGGCGGAAGTCAACGGCAATACTCAACGGCTGGCTTCAATCCGCACGTTGCTCGCAGACAGCGGATTAGGCATGGACAGTGACATCACCACCTTCGTTGAAGCCTGGTCGGGAAACCGGCTGGTGGGTTGTGCGGGCCTGGCCGCCAACGTCATCAAGTGTGTTGCAGTGGATGAACAGCTGCGCGGCGAGAATCTCAGTGCGCGCCTGCTGGCGGAGGTTTCCCATCTGGCGCTGGCGCGGGGGCATTTTCATCTGTTCCTCTGCACGCGCCCCTGCAACCTGGAACGTTTTCGCCACAGCGGCTTCTGGCCGGTGGCGCAAAGCGGCAACAACGCGGTGCTGATGGAGAATACCCCGTCGGGGATCCAGCGTTACTGCCGCACGTTGCAGGTTGATCGCATGCCGGGCAAACGCATCGGCGCGATTGTGATGAATGCCAATCCCTTTACGCTGGGGCACCGCCACCTGGTGGAGCAGGCCGCACGCGCCTGCGACTGGCTGCACCTGTTCGTGGTACGCGAAGACGCTTCGTTCTTCCCCTTTGCCGCACGGCTGAAGATGGTGAAAGCGGGCGTGGCGCATCTGCCGAATGTCATCGTTCACGAAGGCTCTCAGTACATTATTTCCCGCGCCACTTTCCCGGCTTATTTCCTGAAAGAGACCGGCAAAGTACAGCAGGCGTGGAGCGAAATCGACCTGCTGATTTTCCGCAATTACATCGCGCCAGCGCTGGGGATCACCCACCGCTTTATCGGTAGCGAACCCTTTTGCGACATCACCCGCCAGTACAACCAGACCATGCATCAGTTGCTGGCAGGGGCGGTGGAGGTGGTGGAGATTCCGCGCATTAAAGCGACTGGCAATGCCATCTCCGCGTCTGAAGTGCGCCGTTTACTGCAAACACATCAGTTTTCCCGTATTCGGGAAATTGTACCGGATACCACTTTCGCGCATCTCGAATCCCACTACAGCGCGGAAGCTGTTTAAAAATCAGGAATCTAAATATGAAAATTGTGAGGGAGGCGCTGGCCGGAACCATGGAGTCCAGCGACCTGATGGTGAAAATAGCCCCCGCCGAAGGCGAGCTGGAAGTCGTTGTTCACAGCGAGGTTATCAAGCAGTTTGGCGATCAGATCCGCAAGGTGGTGAACGACACACTGCGGGCAATGTCGGTTCACCAGGGCTTGATCATCATTGAAGACAAAGGCGCGCTGGACTGCGTTATCCGCGCACGTTTACAGAGTGCGGTACTGCGCGCATCGGAAGGAACCGAGATCGACTGGGGGAAACTGCTGTGAAAAAACTCCGTCGTAGCATGCTGTTTCTGCCGGGCGCTAACGCCGCCATGCTCTCCACCGCGTTTATTTATCGTCCGGATTCGATCATGTTCGATCTGGAAGATGCTGTCGCTCTGCGTGAAAAAGACACCGCGCGCCTGCTGGTATTGCATGCCCTGCAACACCCGATGTACCAGGACATCGAAACCGTGGTGCGTATCAACCCGCTGAACACGCCGTTTGGCCTGCCGGATCTGGAAGCGGTCGTTCGTGCCGGTGTGGATGTGGTGCGCTTACCGAAAACAGATACCCCGGAAGATATCTACGAACTGGAACGTCACCTCGAACGTATCGAGCTGGCCTGCGGACGTGAAGTGGGATCGACCCGCGTGATGGCAGCCATCGAATCCGCGATCGGCGTGATTAATGCCGTCGCGATTGCCCGCAGCTCTCAGCGCCTGATCGGCATCGCGCTGGCCGCTTTTGACTATGTGATGGATATGCAGACCGAACGCGGCGATGGCACCGAACTGTTTTATGCCCGCTGCGCCGTGCTGCACGCCGCGCGAGCCGCCGGTATCGACGCTTTCGACGTGGTGTGGTCAGACGTTAACGACGAAGCTGGATTCCTGCGCGAAGTCGAGTTGATTCGCAAAATGGGCTTTAACGGCAAATCGCTGATCAACCCGCGGCAAATCGATCTGCTGCATAACGCCTATGCGCCAACGCAGCAGGAAGTTGACCACGCGCAGCGGGTTATTGAAGCGGCGGAAGAGGGTGAACGCAACGGGCTTGGCGTCGTCTCGCTGAACGGCAAAATGATCGACGCCCCGATTATTAATCACGCGCAGATGGTGCTGGAACGTGCGGCCGCGTCCGGCGTGCGTCGGTAAGGACAGAACAATGAATCAGACAGAGCTTCTTCACGTTAATTTTCCCCATCTGCGTGAATTAAAACCCTTCGACAGCGCTCATGCCGCCACGCCGTGGCTGGCGGACGTTAACAGCAAACACACGCGCAAACTCTGCGCCACGCTGGAAGACGCCATCGCCCGCAGCGGGCTGAAAGACGGGATGACCATCTCGTTCCACCACGCTTTTCGCGAAGGCGACCGGGTGATTAACCATGTTGTCGCCACGCTGGCGCGTCTGGGGTTCAAAAATCTGACGCTGGCTTCCAGCTCGCTGATGACCTGCAACGATGCGCTGATCGAACACATTGAGAGCGGCGTGATTACCCGCATTTACACCTCCGGCATGCGCGGCAAGCTGGCAGATGCCATCTCTCACGGTTTGATGGCGGAACCGGTACAAATTCACTCCCACGGCGGGCGCGTCAAACTGTTGCAGGATGGCGAACTGAAGATTGACGTCGCCTTTCTTGGCGTACCCTGCAGCGATGAGTTTGGCAACGCCAACGGCACACAGGGGAAATCCTGCTGTGGTTCGCTGGGCTATGCGATGGTGGATGCGAAGTTTGCGCGCAAAGTGGTGCTGCTGACGGAAGCGCTGGTGCCGTTCCCGAATATGCCCGCCAGCCTTGGCCAGGATCAGGTGGATCTGATTGTGCAGGTGGAGAGCGTGGGCGATCCGGCAAAAATCAGCGTCGGCGCGGCGCGTGTCACCAGCAACCCACGTGAACTGATGATCGCGCGCTATGCGGCGGATGTGATCGAGCACTCCGGCTATTTCAAAGATGGCTTTTCCATGCAGACCGGCTCTGGCGCTGCGGCGACGGCGGCGACCCGCTTTATGGAAGAGAAAATGGAACGCCATGGGGTGAAAGCCAGTTTCGCGCTCGGCGGTATCACCGGCGGCCTGGTGGATCTGCATGAGAAAGGGCTGATCGGCAAACTGCTGGATACGCAGTGTTTTGATGGCGAAGCGGCGGCATCGCTGCGCCGTAATCCGAACCACGTTGAGATCTCAACTGACGTCTATGCCAATCCCGGCGGCAAAGCTGCCAGCTGCGACCAACTGGACGTGGTGATCCTCAGCGCGCTGGAGATCGACACGGAGTTTAACGTCAATGTGATTACCGGCTCAGACGGCGTGATGCGCGGTGCATCCGGCGGTCACTGCGATGTGGCGGCCGCGGCAAATCTGACCATTGTCGTGGCGCCGTTACTGCGCAGCCGTATTCCGACGGTGGTGAAACGCGTGACCACGCTGCTGACGCCCGGGGAAAGCATCGATGTTCTGGTGACTGACCACGGGATTGCGGTGAACCCGGCGCGTCCGGAAATCCGCGAACGCCTGCTGGCGGCGGGGCTGAAAATTGTTGATATCGAAGCACTGTATCAACGCGCCATCTCGCTGACCGGTGAACCTAAACCGATCGCCTTTACTGACCGTATTGTCGGGGTGATCCGCTACCGTGATGGCACCGTCATTGACGTTGTCCATCAGGTTAAAGAGGAAAATGCATGACAACACTGACGCCCGTCCGACCGGGCGTCAGCCTTGAAGCGCTGCTGGCGGCGAAAGACAGCCGTGCAGCGCGTCAGGCTGACTGGCTCGCTCACTATCAACAACCGGTCATTTCACTGACGCTGGTGACGCCTGGCGCAGTAAAAGACAGTATTCGCTATCGCAATACCATGGGAGTGGCGTTACAGGCCTGCGATCAACTGCTGTGGCAGAACCGCTGGCAGGTGCTGGACCGACAGGTGCTGTGGCTGCCGACCGGTGCAGAAGCCCTGTGGTGCGTTGCGCATCCGGCGGTGGAAATCAAGGCGCAGTGCGTTGAGATGGAACAGACGCATCCGCTGGGCCGTCTGTGGGACTTTGACGTGCTGTGTCCGCAGGCAGGACAGGTCGGGCGGCATTCACTGGATCTGACCACCCGCCGTTGCCTGGTGTGCGATGAGCCGGCGCACGGCTGCGCGCGTTCGCGCCGCCACCCGGTGGATGAAGTGGTGGCCCGCGTGGAGAAACTGATTGATGGCTGGTTTGCTCGCGACTAAATCCGCGGTTATCAGCGTACCGGAGCTTGCTGCCCGGGCGCTGCGCCTCGAACTGGATCTCACGCCGAAACCGGGGCTGGTGGACCGGGCGAACAACGGCTCGCACCAGGATATGGATCATGCGCTGTTTTTACGCAGCATTGCGGCCATCACGCCATGGTTTTCCGTCTTTGAACAGGCCGGGCGCGAACATGCCCACAAGGCGGCAGGAGCCCAGTTGCGCCTGCTGCGACCGGCTGGCATTGCGTGCGAACAGGCGATGTTTGCTGCCACCGGCGGGGTGAATACCCACAAAGGCGGGATTTTTTCGCTGGGTCTGCTCTGTTTTGCCGCCGGACGATTGCAGGGACAACGCCGGCCGCTACAGGCTGAAACGTTGTGCCGGCAGGTCAGTGAAATCTGCCGCGGGCTGGTGGCGCGTGAACTGGCCGCCCGGCCGCAGGCCGTGACGGCAGGTGAGAGACAGTTTCTGGAGTATGGTCTTACCGGCGCGCGTGGTGAGGCTGAACAAGGTTTTGCCACGGTGCGCCGCGCGGTGCTGCCGTTCTGGCATCACGAGCAGGGCGAACGGCGGTTGCAGAATGCGTTATTGCGCCTGATGGCGGCAAACCCGGACAGCAATCTGGTGTCGCGCGGCGGCATTGCGGGTCTACGCTACGTGCAGGATTATGCGGCGACTTTACTGGCGGCGGGCTGGGATAACGATGCGTTGTCTGAAATGGACAGGGCGCTGATGTCCCGACGCTTGAGCCCCGGCGGCAGCGCCGATTTACTGGCGGTCGCGTACGTGTTGGCGCAACTTCCATAACGCAATATCGGGTGGTGTTATGTATCTGGGCCAGATAAGTCGGTTGGGATAGCGGCTGCAACCATTGCCGGATGGCGCTGGATTACCCGGTCTGTGGATTTACCCGGTAGGAACAGGCTGAGGGTGTGGAAAAAGGCATAAAAAACCCGGCGCTCAGGCCGGGTTTTTTGTCTTACGCTTTCTGCGCGACTGCCGCAGGTTCGCGCACATGTTTGTATTTAAACAGTGTCACGAAGGCAAAAGCCAGCACCAGCGAATAACCGGCAAAAATCAGCCATACGGTTTTCCAGTCGGTAACGCCTGCGGTGGTGTAGATCTCTACCACTTTGCCGCTGGCCATACCGCCGAGGATACAGCCGAAGCCGTTGGTCATCATCAGCAGCATACCCTGCGCACTGGCGCGGATCGCCGGGTTAACCTCTTTCTCAACGAACACCGAACCGGAGATGTTGAAGAAGTCGAACGCGCAGCCGTAGACAATCATCGACAGCACCAATAGCACGGTGCCGAACGGTGTCGGGTCGCCATAGGCGAACAGACCAAAACGCAGCACCCAGGCGATGATACTGATCATCATTACGTTCTTGATGCCGTAGCGGCTCATAAAGAACGGAATCGCGAGGATGAAGGCCGTTTCGGAGATCTGCGAAATAGACATCATCACCGACGCATGGGTCACGATGAAGCTATTAGCAAACAGCGGGTTGGCATCGAAGCTGTGCAGGAAGGTGTTGCCGAA
This sequence comes from Kosakonia sp. MUSA4, assembly GCF_013085925.1. Classification (NCBI taxonomy): domain Bacteria; kingdom Pseudomonadati; phylum Pseudomonadota; class Gammaproteobacteria; order Enterobacterales; family Enterobacteriaceae; genus Kosakonia; species Kosakonia sp. MUSA4. Next base: position 4,538,808 of record NZ_CP025697.1, on the reverse strand, counting down.
CATATTAGTGATCTGCAACTCGGCGCCCAGCATCATCGAGAAGATGAAGAAGATCGCCATGCGCTTGTTTTTAAACAGCGCGAAAGCGTTCAGGCCCAGCATTTCCACCCAGGTCTGTTTCTCGGTGCTTTTCGCCACCGGCATGTGCGGCAGCGTCAGGGAGAACAGGCTCAGCACCAGCGACAGCGCGGCACCGATATAGAGCTGCATATGGCTCAGTTCGAAGCCGGAGAAGCTCACCGCCCACATTGCCAGGATAAAGCCAATGGTGCCCCAGATACGGATTGGCGGGAAATCGGTAATAATATCGTGCCCGGCGGATTTCAGGCGGAAGTAAGAGATAGTATTTACCAGGCTCAGCGTTGGCATATAGGCCAGCGAGTTAAGCAGAATAATGGCAAACATCGCGCCCGGCGTGGTAACGCCTGCGGCAATAAACAGAGTGATCGCACCGACCAGGTGGCACAGAGCATAAACCCATTTCGCGCTCAGCCATTTGTCGGCAATGATACCGAGTAGCGGCGGCATCAGCAGCGAGGCAATGCCCAGCGAACTATACACCGCACCAATAGATGCACCATCAAATTTCAGCGTGACGAACATATACGAGCCAAGCGTCGTCAGCCAGCTTCCCCACAGGCAGAACTGCAGAAAGATAATGACTTTCAGCTGCAGCTTAAGATTCATGCTAATTTCCTCACAAAGGAGACGGACAGATGTTGGAATGGGCACAATTAATATTGTTATGTGTCAGGATTCTATCATCACCTGGGCAGTGAATTTGTTATGCCCGACATAAAAATGCAAACTTCCTCTGATTGCATTTACATATGGTGACGGATATCACACTTTAGCGCAACCGTTTGCATCACGCAGACGAATACCTTATGCCTCTTTCGCACAAACGCACGAAAGAGGCACAGGATCAGTTGCGACGCCAGGTCTTCTGCGCCGAATTGACTTTATAGAGGTAGCGACGGGATTCCGCCGACGGATGGCGGGTGGCCAGGGTTTGGTAAACATCGCCTGGAGTCATGGTGTTGATGATATTGGCGGCCTGCATCTTATCGCTGGAAAAGACGCGAAGTACGCTGCCCGCACCGCCGTTATAGGCGGTGATCACCGCATAACGCCGGGATGTCGGATTACTGATACCGGAGAGATAAACATTATTTAGCATCGCCAGATACGCGGTGCCGGTATCAATATTGCTCTGCGGATCGAACAGATAGCTGCGATCCGGCGTACCGGATCTGCCCTGCGCGCGGAAGACATCTTTCCCGGCGCTGTGCTGTACCACCTGCATCAGGCCCAGCGCGTCAGAGCGGCTAACCGCGTACGGGTTAAACGACGACTCAGTCTGCATAATCGCCAGAATTAGCGACTCATCGACGCCGTATTTCCGCGAGGCCTGGCGCACCATGCCGATATATTTATGCGCACGTTTGTCCAGATGGTTCGGCACAAGGTTGAGCGTCACGCTATAGATAACGCGTAAGCCGTTGCTGCGGCTTTTCAGCCGGGTTTGCAGCAGGTAATCCGCAAAGCGCGCCGCGCGCCACTCCCAGCGGATCGCTTCGCCGTTGTTATCCAGCACCTGGCCATAGAGGAACGGTTCTTTGGAGATCGGGATATCATCGGTGTCGGAATAGAGGTCGATAGATCCCGGATCGTCACCCATCAGCAGGGTTTTGATAATCGCCTGGCGCAGATGTGCAGCCGGATCGGTGCCGGAGATTGTTTCGACGGTGATGGTACCTTCATCAAAGTTGATGTGGCTGCGCGTCTGGTACTGGTCGGTGTATTTGACGTAGTCCTTCGGCCCGGCGATCAGGACTTCGTTAAATCCCCAAAGATTCTCAATGTTGTGGGCGAACTGCCCCATCAAAATATCAAAACCGTTAGTGTCTTTAATCCAGGCTTCGTTATAGGCTTCGCCCGATTTGTTAGAGCTGGAACAAGAAATCAGTAACGGCGCGATCATCACTAGCGCTAAAAATTTTTTCATCATTCCGGATGCAGTTGGGTTGGGGGAAACGCGCCTGTGACGCCCGGGCGCTGGCAATATCTCCCTGTTTCGCGACATTGCCAGCCGTGCAGGTGTTCAGCTGCTTATTTTTTCTCTTGCGGCGTATAGCCTTCGATATGCACGTCTTTACCTTCAAACAGGAAATTCACCATCTCCTGTTCCAGCAGCTTGCGGTGCTCGGTATTCATCATGTTGAGCTTTTTCTCGTTAATCAGCATGGTTTGCTTTTGCTGCCACTGCTTCCAGGCCTCCTTCGAGATCTCGTTATAAATGCGTTTACCCAGATCGCCCGGATAGAGCTGGAAGTCTTGCCCCTCTGCTTCGCGTTGCAGGAAGGTACAAAAAATGGTTCTGCTCATAAAAAATCCTCTCTACTTGCGCGCCGCGCTACTTCGCTTCGGCGCGTAATTGCTGTATCAGGCGTTCCACGGGAGCCGCCAGACCGACGGATGGCGGTTGCGCCAAGTTATACCAGAGACCCGCGCCATCATCCATGCAGGATGAGAACGAGGACACGCCAAGCCACATAGGCACAATATCCAGATGGAAATGGCTGAAAGTATGGCGGAACGCCACAAGCTGGCTGAGATTATCGGCGCTAATGTTCCTCTGCGCCAGCCAGTCGCGCAGCCCCGCTTCATCGCTGAACTGCGGGAAACAGAACAGACCGCCCCACAGCCCGCTGGGCGGACGCTGTTTGAGATAAACCTCGCCTTTATGCTGCATCAGCAGGAAATAGCCCGTGCGTTCAGGCAGCGTCTGTTTGGGTTTTTTGCCGGGATATTGTGCCCATGACTGCGCCGCTTTTGCTTCGCAGCCGGTTTGCAACGGGCACAATTCGCACTTCGGTCTGGAACGGGTACAGACGATAGCGCCAAGATCCATCATCGCCTGGTTAAAGCGCTCCACGCCTTTCGCCGGTGTGACTTCACTGCTGATATCCCACAGCCGCTTTTCCACCTCTTTTTTACCCGGCCAGCCCGCAACGGCGTAGCAGCGTGCCAGCACGCGTTTAACGTTACCGTCGAGGATGGGAAAATGTTTACCCAGCGACAGCGAGAGGATCGCGCCTGCAGTGGAGCGGCCAACGCCTGGAAGCGCGGCCACTTCATCAAAGGTTTCCGGGAAACGACCGCCGTGCAGGTTCGCCACCTGCTGCGCGGCTTTATGCAGATTGCGGGCGCGGGCGTAGTAACCGAGCCCGGTCCACAGATGCAGCACTTCATCCAGCGGAGCGTTTGCCAGATCGGTCACCGTCGGGAAACGGGCCATAAAACGCTGGAAATAAGGAATAACGGTTGCAACCTGCGTCTGTTGCAACATCACTTCCGACAGCCATACTTTGTAAGGCGTTTTTTCAATTTGCCAGGGCAGGGTTTTTCGCCCGTATTTATCGTACCAGTCCAGAACCTGGGCTGAAAATTGAGACGCTTGCATGGTCACCAGAATCGCGTTGTCAGGGGCAAAGATTGCAGCACAGAGGCGTTGGCCTGTAAACCGGAACTTTCCGGTGCTTGCATCATGCGATTAACTTTGGATAATGCCCGTTTCCTGAACACTCTCACGAGCAGATCACTTTATGAATAACGACGTCATTTCACCGGAATTTGATGAAAACGGCCGCCCATTGCGCCGGATTCGTAGCTTTGTCCGTCGCCAGGGCCGCCTGACCAAGGGGCAGCAGCACGCGCTGGAAAATTACTGGCCGGTGATGGGCGTTGAGTTCAGCGAACAGCCGCTGGATCTCGTTGCGCTGTTTGGCCGCACGGCGCCGGTTACGCTGGAAATTGGCTTCGGCATGGGCGCTTCGCTGGTGGAGATGGCGAAAATGCGTCCGGAACAGAACTTTCTTGGCATTGAAGTGCACTCGCCGGGCGTCGGCGCTTGCCTCTCTTCTGCGCATGAAGAGGGCGTTGAGAACCTGCGCGTGATGTGCCATGACGCGGTCGAAGTGCTGCATAAAATGATTCCTGACAATTCTTTAAATATGGTGCAGCTGTTTTTCCCTGACCCGTGGCATAAAGCGCGTCATAATAAACGCCGCATCGTTCAGGTACCGTTTGCTGAACTGGTGAAAAGCAAGCTCAAGCTGGGCGGCGTGTTCCATATGGCGACTGACTGGGAAGCCTATGCGCAACATATGCTTGAAGTGATGTCCTCTATCGACGGTTATAAAAACCTGTCGGCGACGAATGACTTTGTGCCGCGTCCGGATTCGCGTCCAGTGACTAAATTTGAACAGCGTGGCCACCGTCTTGGCCACGGCGTATGGGACTTAATGTTCGAGAGGGTGAAATAATGGCAACAAACCGCAGTCGTCGCTTGCGTAAAAAAATGCATATCGACGAGTTCCAGGAACTGGGTTTTTCCGTTGCATGGCGTTTTCCGGAAGGCACCAGCGAAGAGCAGATCGATAAAACCGTTGATGACTTTATTCAGGAAGTGATCGAGCCGAATAAGCTGGCGTTTGACGGCAGTGGTTATCTGGCCTGGGACGGTCTGATTTGTTTGCAGGAAATCGGTAAATGTACCGAAGAACATCAGGCCATTGTGCGTAAGTGGCTGGAAGACCGTAAACTGAGCGAGGTACGCGTCAGCGAACTTTTCGACGTTTGGTGGGACTAATAAAGCATAAGGGGCCAGCATTAGCTGGCCCGTTTTGTCTCTACAGGAGTTTTTTATGATGCGCAAAACGCTGTTGGCGGCGGCTCTTACGGTTACCGCATTTGCGGCTCAGGCTGATTATCAATGTGGCGTGACGCCGCGTGACGATGTAATCATCAGCCCGCAAACCGTGCAGGTGAAAGGTGAGAACGGTAACCTGGTGATCACCCCGGACGGCAATGTCATGTTTAATGGCAAACAGCCTTCGCTAACCGCTGCGCAGCGCGAGCAGGCGAAGGATTACCAGGCCGAATTGCGCAGCGCTCTGCCATGGATTGACGATGGCGCGCGCAGCCGCGTGGAGAAAAGCCGCGCAGCGCTGGATACGATCATCGTCAAACAGGTGGGAGAGAACAGCAGCATGCGCAACCGTCTGACCAAGCTGGATGCGCAGCTGAAAGATCAGATGAACCGCATTATTGAACATCGCAACGATGGCCTGACATTCCACTACAAAGCGATTGATGAAGTGCGCGCCAATGGTCAGCAACTGGTGAACCAGGCAATGGGCGGCATTTTGCAGGACAGCATCAACGAAATGGGTGCTAAAGCCGTGCTGAAGAGCGGTGGTAATCCACTACAGAGCGTGCTGGGGAGCCTCGGCGGTTTGCAGACGGCCATTCAGGATGAGTGGAAAAACCAGGAAGCGGATTTCCAGCAGTTTGGCAAAGACGTTTGTAAGCGCGTCGTTTCGCTGGAAGAAAACCGCAAAGCGTTAACCGCCGGATTAAAGTGATCCGCTGTTATAGTTTTTTATTTTCAGAATAATCAAATAAAGCCCGGCTATATTAGTATTAGTCGGGCTTACTATTCTGAGTGGTATATTATATGCATGGAATACGTTTAAAATTCCTGGCTATATTAATTAAGGTAGGTTGACAGGGGAACATATTAATGTGATTGAAATCCCGACAATTAATTTTCTTTAAGAACTCTCTTATTGATGATATTATCGCCTTTCAAATCATGGACTCGATGCTTACCTGTATGACATCATTACACATTCAATCGAAGAATGACGCCTCAATTTATGAGGATTTTCCTAAACAATACGAAAATACTGAGCTTGATTTGCTCGGGCTAATTAGCACGTTATGGGAAAATAAACGCACAATTATCTCAACTATTCTGATATTTTCTCTGGCCGGATTCTTTATTACTGCGTTATTAACGCCAAAATGGACCAGCCAGGCAGAAATCACGCCAGCAGAAAAACCGCAATGGAGCCAGTTGCAAAAGGCGCTTTCTACTTTGCAGGTTCTCGATGTTAAACCTTCCCTTAATAAGGTAGAAGTATTTAACCTGTTCCTGAAAAAGTTTAATTCTGAATCGCTGCGCGAAGAGTTCCTGGCATCGTCTCCGCTGGTGGTCGGTAAGCTGATGGCCTCTAATCCTGATGCCGAAGAGTTGCGCCGCGGCATTGTACTGCTGTCCGGGAAGATCAAGGCGGTCAATAACACGCCGGGGAAAAGCGCTGATAACATGCCTTACCAGTCCTGGACGTTAAGCTTCACCGCCCCGACGGCTGGCGAGGCTAAGGAAATTCTTAATAGCTACATCAGTTATATTTCTGCTTTGGTTGTTAAAGAAACATTAAATTATCTGCGTGAAGAAGTGGATTTAAAAAAGGATACGGAGAGGGAGTCGCTGGCGATGGAGCGTGAGCGGATGAATATGCTCCATGACACCAAGTTGAGGCGACTAAATTACTCGCTGGAAGTGGCCAATGCTGCCGGTATTAAACGTCCGGTTTACAGTAATGGGCAATCCGTACAGGATGACCCGGATTATTCGATTGCTCTGGGTGCTGATGGCATTGCTGAAAAACTTAAAATCGAACAGTCGATTGCCGATGTTACCCGGCTTAATGCGGATTTCCGTTATCGTGAACATCGCCTGGCGGAACTGGACAAACTGGATATTAAAGATATCACCTTCACGCCGTTTAAATATCAGCTTTCTCCATCGCTTCCTACCAAAAAGGATGGGCCGCGCCGGGTTTTACTTACTATTTTAGCCGCGTTGTGTGGTGGGGTTATTGCCAGCGCGGTGGTATTAGTGCGCCAGGCGTTATATCAGCGGAACCATTAATATATCTGTAGCGCTTTCAGCCCTCTGCGTTCCGTGCAGAGGGCCAAAGTTTTTATTCAGCCAGAAACAACTCAAGCAGAGAATTGAGAAACAGCTTACCGTGTTCGGTTATTTGCCAGTATGTGTCGCATTCACGCAAATAATTTAACGCCAGCGCCTGCTCGATCTGCGAGCGTATCGTACTTTCATCCAGCCCGGTGTAGCGGGTGAATTCAGCGCGCGGCGCAGGCTCCAGCAGGCGAAAGCGATTCATAAAGAATTCGAACGGTTTATCCTGCGCTTCAACATCGTGCTGCTTATCAAGGTATTTTCCCTGCATATACCCACGCGGATGGCGGGTTTTCGCCGTACGCAGAATGCGCCCATCCGGGAAGGTCACTTTACCGTGCGCGCCGCAACCAATCCCCAGGTAATCACCAAAGCGCCAGTAGTTGAGGTTATGCTGACACTGATAACCCGGTTTCGCGTAGGCTGAGGTTTCATACTGCTGATAGCCAGCCGCGGTAAGGATCTGGTGCCCCTGCTCGAAAATATCCCACAGCGCATCGTCATCCGGCAGCACCGGCGGGCGCGAGCCAAACAGCGTATTGGGTTCGATGGTCAGTTGATACCACGACAGGTGCGGCGGGTTAAGTTCGATCGCCTGGCGCAGATCGTCCAGCGCCTCTTCCAGCGACTGATCCGGCAGGCCGTGCATCAAATCAAGGTTAAAGCTGCGCAGCCCCAGCCCGCTTGCCAGCTTCGCTGCTCGTTTTGCTTCCTCCGGGCCGTGAATTCGCCCGAGCCGTTGAAGCTTGGTTTCACTGAAGCTTTGCACGCCGATGGAGATACGGTTCACGCCCGCGCGCTGGTAATCGATAAAACGGTCCGCTTCCACGGTGCCTGGATTGGCTTCCATGGTGATTTCCGCATCGGCCGCCAGCGGCAGCCGGGCGCGCACGCCATCCAGCAGCGTTTGCATCGCCGGGCCGGACAGCAGGCTCGGTGTGCCGCCACCAATAAAGATGGTCTTTATTTCGCGTCCCTGCGCCCAGGGCGCGTCAGCATCGAGATCGTTCAGCAGATGCTGAACGTAATCGTCGTGCGGCACTTCTCCCTTCAGCGCGTGCGAGTTGAAGTCGCAGTACGGGCATTTCTGCACGCACCAGGGAATATGGATATAAAGGCTCAGAGGTGGCAAATCAGCCATTACGCAGTGCTTCCAGTAATAATTTTAACGCCTGGCCGCGATGGGAAATGGCGCTTTTCTCTTCGCGGGTCAGTTCCGCCGCGGTTTTACCCTCGGAAGGAACAAAGAAAATCGGATCGTAACCAAAACCGCCGCTGCCAGCCGGCTGCTGCGCGATCACGCCGGGCCAGCAACCGTGGCACACCAGCGGCGTCGGATCGTCCGCATGACGCATATAAACCAGCACACAGTGGAACTGTGCGGTACGGTGTTCATCCGGGACTGATTTCAGCGCATCGAGCAGCTTTTCCAGATTCTGTTGATCGGTCGCATCCACGCCGGAATAGCGCGCCGAATAGATCCCCGGAGCGCCCTGCAATACATCAACCGCCAGGCCGGAATCGTCAGCGATGGCGGGCAAACCGGTAACCTGCGCCGCGTGGCGGGCTTTGAGGATGGCGTTCTCAATAAACGTCAGCCCGGTCTCTTCTGCGGACTCAACGCCCAGTTCAGTTTGTGCGACCACGTCGAGGCCGAAATCATTCAATAGCGAGGCAAGCTCGCGCACTTTACCGGCATTACCGGTCGCGAGGACAACTTTCTGCATAGTGGATCCTAATCGATTAGCGCCGCGACTTCCGTCGGGATCTGTTGCGGGTGGGTAATTTTAATCTGCTTATGGCGGCCCAGCTCGCCTTTTTCAATCACCACCTGGTTTTTTGCCACGCGAAACTGCTTTGCGAGGTATTTGACCAGGTGTGCATTTGCCTGGCCGTCTACAGGCGGAGCGGTAATGGCGACCTTCAGTTCGTCGCCATGCAACCCAACAATGCTGTCGCGGCTGGCTTTCGGCTGAATGTACAGCCGCAAAACCAGCCCCTCTTCACAGGTCGAAACGGCACTCATAGTGCCATCCACAACCCCGGCAGAAGAATATCGCCGGTGGATTGCAGCAGCTCCGCAATCCCCATATTGATGACGTACAGCAGCAGCACCAGAATCATCGGCGAGAAGTCGATGCCGCCCATCGCTGGCAGCAGATTGCGGATTGGGCGCAGCAGCGGTTCCGTCAACTGTATTAAAACGTACTCGACCGGGCTACGGCCCTGGCTAACCCAACTCATGATTGCCATGACCAGCAGTACCCAGAAAATCATCAGACCGATGGTTTTCAGTAAAATCAGCAGCGCGGAAATCCAGATGATCGGCTGGAACGTGATCACCATAAACAGCACGATCGCTTTGATAAGACTGAGTATAAAAGCGATCAACAGCGAGGCGCTATCCAGCGGCCCCAGCGGCGGAATGACACGGCGCAGCGGCCCGACAATCGGCTGTGTCGCTTTCACTACAAACTGCGAAAACGGGTTGTAAAAATCGCAGCGTGCCCACTGCATCCAGACGCGCAACAGCAGAACCATTGTATAAAGTTCAAGCACTGTCGAGAGCAGGAAAGTCAACGTCTTCATGGCGTTCCTCAGTATTCCTTAATTTTTTGTGTAATCGCGCGCACCAAAAATAGCTGTCCCGATGCGCACCATCGTGCTGCCAGCCGCAATGGCGGCGGTCATGTCGTCCGTCATGCCCAGCGACAGGGTATCCACCGTTGGATAACGTGTTTTGAGCGCTTCAAATGCTACAGCCATTTGCCGTGCTACGGCAAACTGCCGCGCGTACTCCGTTTCCGGTGCGGGGATCGCCATCAAACCTCGCAGGCAAATGCCCGGTAATTCAACGACCTGTGCCGCCAGCGCATCCAGCTCGCTGAGGGCAATGCCCGATTTGCTCTGCTCGTCGCTGATGTTGACTTGAATCAGCACATTCAGCGGCGGCAGGTCGGCGGGACGCTGTTCGCTTAAGCGGCTGGCGATCCGCAAACGATCGATGGTGTGGCACCAGTCGAAATGTTCGGCTACCAGACGGCTTTTGTTGGACTGCAACGGCCCGATAAAGTGCCATTGCAGGCCTTCCACGCCCGCCTCACGAAAGTGAAGGATCTTATCGACCCCTTCCTGAACATAGTTTTCCCCAAACGCGCGCTGTCCGGCGTCGATGGCTTCTGCGACAGCGCTCGCAGGCTTAGTTTTGCTCACTGCAAGTAAAGTAACTTCTGCTGGAGCACGGCCGCATTGTGTTGCGGCAGCGGAGATTTTGTCCCGGACCTGTGCCAGGTTGTGCGCAATATCGTTCATGTTTCCAGGATAGCGTTATGGATATAGATGAAATAGTGGAGCTTAGTGTAAAGCATAATGTCTCGGATCTACACCTGTGCAGTCATTGTCCACCGCGCTGGCGACAGCAGGGAAGGCTGGTGCCTGCGCCTTTTCCCACGCCTGATGTCAGCGGGGTTATCAATGCGCATCTGAGCAGCGCGCTGCAGCAGCAATGGCGGGAACAGGGGCAGGTTGATTTCGCCCTTACCACCGCGCGCGGACAGCGCTTGCGTGCGGGCGCGTTCAGCCATCATCAGGGCGTCTCGCTGGCGCTGCGACTGCTGGCGCAAAGCAACCCATTACTCGCAGAACTGGATGCGCCCGCCGCGCTGAACACACTGCTGGAGCGGGATAACGGGCTTATTCTGGTTACCGGCGCCACCGGCAGCGGCAAATCCACAACGCTGGCGGCGATGGTTGATCACCTCAACCAACATCATGACGGACATATTTTGACGCTGGAAGATCCGATCGAATTTGTCCATACCAGCAAGCGGTGCTTGATCCAGCAGCGGGAGATCGGCCAGCACTGTCGCTCATTCGCTGCCGGTTTGCGTGCGGCGCTGCGTGAAGATCCGGATGTGATCCTGCTGGGCGAGCTGCGCGACAGCGAAACTATCCGTCTGGCTTTGACCGCCGCAGAGACCGGGCATCTGGTGCTGGCCACGCTGCATACGCGTGGGGCAGCGCAGGCGGTGGAACGTCTGGTGGATACGTTTCCGGCGCAGGAGAAAGATCCGGTGCGCAGCCAACTGGCCGGAAGCCTGCAAGCGGTGCTGGCGCAGAGACTGGAAGCAGACACACGGGGAGGGCGGATCGCGCTGTTTGAACTGCTGATTAATTCTCCGGCGGTCGCGAATCTGATCCGCGAAGGCAAAACACACCAGTTGCCCGGTGTGATGCAGACCGGGCAGCAGGCGGGCATGCAGACCTTTGCGCAAAGCCATCAGCAGCGCGTTCAGCAGGGCTGGCTTTAACGCACGTTTAGCGAATAAACCGCAGGCAGGGCGCCCGCAGTCGCGAGGATTTCCAGCCGAACGCTCAATGCTGTCAGCGGTTCGGGGAACCGGTGCTGGCAGACGGAGTGGTGATTATCCCGCACTTCAGCCAGGAGTTTATCGTCCGCCCACAGGCGGTAGTGCGTAATACAGTGTGGCGTCACAGCGTAGTGATGGCCCATTTGCACCGACTCCATGGCGTTATCAAAGTCGTTGTCCTGCACCAGCGTCATATGCCGGATCTGGCGCGGCGCGGCCCAACGCCAGACGATCTCCGGTGTTGGGTCGTTAGCATTCGGCGTCCAGCCGTTGATCTGCTGCTCCGGGCGCAGGCGTCCGTTGAGCACACTCTGTACGCTCCAGGCAGTTAACGGCTGGCTGAAGCGCAGGGCAGGCATAATTTGTTGCGGATGACGGCGCGGCAGCCAGAAGTCGAACTCGTCAACGCCATAATCGCCATCGACAACCTGGCGAGTGTGTTTCGCTACGCGTGCATTCAGGCTGTTAAATACCGTCATCATGCCGGGCAGATGTGTATCAGTCAGGGCGATCTCGATCGCATCCTGCGCGTCGAAGGCGATAAACAGATACTGGTCGCGCTCGCTCTGCCAGCGGAATGACAAGGTGTGCCAGCCTTCGCCGGAAACCTGTAATACAGACTCGGCGTATTGATAATCCGGGGTAAAATTTCCGGCTCGCGCGCTACCGAGCAGGGATACTGCCAGCGTTTGCGGCGTTTTGGCCCGCAGAAACAGCGTGATATCCGGCAATTTTGCGCCAGCCTGTATCGGCAGCAGTAGCGCCATCCGCCCGGTTAATGCGTGCCAGCGACTACTGGCGGGAAGTTCAGTCAGTTGGTATTCGCTGCTGGCGCTGACTTCCGCTCCGGCCGCCGGATCGTTCAGCCAGCGTCGTGGAATATGGCAGCCGTTAGCCTGTAACTGCTGTTGCAGTAAGCCGATGTGTGCAGGTTCCGCCAGTTCGCGCGGGGTAAGGCGCTCTGTTTTACACAGTGCTGCGGCGCGTCCCACCACTTCGCCCAGCAGACCGCAGGTGCACATCACGCGGGCGCTGCCAAACGCGACATGGGAGGCGGAAATCAGCCTGCCGGTGAGGAACAGATTGTCCAGCGAGCGGCTATAAAGGCAGCGAAATGGAATGGTATAGGTGCCTTTGCTGTGAAACTGGCGGCAGCCGTCGTGTGTGCTGTAAACGCCATCCGCCGGATGCAGGTCGATCGACCAGCCGCCGTAGGCCACGGCGTCGTAGTGATCGCGTTGTTCGATAATATCCTGCTGGCACAGTAAATGATCGCCGAGGAAGCGGCGGCTCTCGCGCTTGCCAGGAATTGCGCCCACCCATTCGATGGTCATATTCGCGGCTTCCGGGAAGTTGCCGGAGTTTTTAATATGATCCCAGACGCCCCAGACGATTTTCCACAGCTCCCATTTGATTTCTTCGCTTTCATGCACGGTATCCAGACGGCCTCCCCACTCCAGCCACCACAGATCGCAACCGTTCAGCGTTGATGTCAGCCGCTTGTAGCGCGGGATTTCAGTAATATCTTGCAGCGCAAAAGAGGGCGGTACAAAGTTGACCGGTCCATCGGTTTGCTTGGTATAGAAGTAGATCGAATGACCCAGCTTATGGCCGAAATGATCCCCCGGTGCCATTTTCTCGCCCAGCTCTTGTGCGTCTTCTGCGCCCTCGCGATATTCAGCGCCCGCCAGAAAACCCAGCACGCCATCGCCGGTGGCGTCGCAAAACTGTGCTGCATTTACGCTGTAAAAGGTTTCGTTGATCGGGTTGAAGGCTTTGACCTGGGTAATGCGCTGCTGCTCTTTTTCCACTTCATAAACGGCAGTATTCAGTAAAAGCGTTAACCCCGGCTGGCTTTTCGCCAGATCCAGCAGGACCAGATCGAACATTACCGGGTTGCCCTCTTTGTTGCGCCAGAGGTTCTCTTCCATGATTTCGCCCATGATGCCGCCTTCGCGCGCCCAGCGGTTATTGTTCCCCATATGCGACGTGGCACCATTCGCCCACAGTCTTACTTCGCTGGAGGCATTCCCGCCAAGCACTGGCCTGTCCTGAATCAGCACCACTTGTAAGCCGTCGCGGGCAGCCGCAAGAGCGGCGCAAAGGCCGGCAAGGCCGCCGCCTGCGACCAACAAATCGCAGAGCAGATGCTGCGTCGGAAAGGTTCTCGCTTCGCTATGGGGAAAGATCTTCATAACCTTGTATCCTTCTTTACTGACGGTAAAATCGAATTTTGAGCAACCTGATAAGCGAATCCTGAATGTCCTCACAACCTAACCAAAGCCTGATTGACGGTATCCGCTGCCTGCAGTACCTGGTTTCCAGTGGTCGCGCCATTGGTTGCCGCGAGCTGGCTCGTCTGATGGGCATTAACACCACGCGCGTCAACCGGTTGCTGATGACCATGGCGTCGATCGGCCTGACCATGCAGGATGCTCAGCGACGCTATCTGCCAGGGCCTGGCATTCATGCGCTGGCGGCGCAGGCGATTCGCGGCTCGGCGCTTTTCTCCCAGGCACTTCCTTTGCTTGAACGCTACGCCCCGAAAGACATCGTGGTGGCGATGGGCGTGCTGTGGGAGGATCAGGTCATCTATATCTATCACTCCGAACCCGGTAGCCAGGTTAGCCAGGCGCTGGCCGGTTTTCATATGCTGCCCGCCTGGCAATCCGTCATCGGCATGGCGCTGCTGGCGGCGGAAAGCGATGACGAACTGCAAAAACGCTTTACCGACGAGCAGTGGCGGCAGCTTGGCCCACACGTTGCTCTGCAGCGTCAGCATGGTCATGTGGTCTGGCATCATGACGATGGCGAAGTGTCGATGGCCAAACCCCTCGGCGCGCACTCTGCGGCGCTGGCCTTTGCCGGGATGTGGAACATCGAAGACGTTGAGGTCGAAACCCGCTTGCAGGCGCTTCATACGCTGGCCAGCCATCTGACGGAAAAGGCCTGACAGATTTACCGCTCTGTTATGTTTCTTTTATAGAAACAGTAATGGAAATGCAAAAAGGGCGGTCAGAAACTGTGAAAACGATCGGCAAAAAGCCGCGGTCGACGCGCGGCTTTATTCAGGTGAGATTGTTACGAAACCGAATTGAGGCGGAGATCAGGCGTGCTGCTCGAAATAGCTTTCGAGGATGATCACCGCGGAAGCGGAATCAACGCTGCCCTTGTCGAGCGCGCGAAAACCGCCGCGTTCGAACAAACCGGCACGCGCTTCTACGGTGCTTAACCGCTCATCATGCAGCGTAACTTTTACGCCAAAACGGCCGTGCACTTTATTGGCGAAATTGCGTGCGCGCGCCGTCAGCGGCTGTTCGGTGCCATCCATATTGAGCGGCAAACCGACGATGACCGTTTCCGGCTGCCACTCTTTCAGTAGTTTTTCGATAAGCTTCCAGTCTGGCGTGCCGTCCTGCGCTTTCAGCGCGGTGAGCGGACGCGCCGTGCCGGTGATGCGTTGCCCAATGGCGACGCCAATACTTTTGGTGCCAAAATCAAAGGCCAGCAAGGTTCCGCTCATCAGGCATGCCCCGCTACGCCAGGCATGGTGGAGATATCGATACCGATAAGTTTTGCCGCTTCGCGCCAGCGGTCGGCGATCGGCGTTTTGAACAGAATGTTGAGATCGGCCGGGGCGGTGAGCCAGGCGTTATCCATAATCTCTTGTTCCAGTTGCCCTTTTTCCCACGAGGCGTACCCCAGCGCGACCAGTACTTCGCTCGGCTGTTCGGCCGTTCCAAGGGTTTCCAGCACATCGCGTGAGGTGGTAACTACGGTGTTATCCGAAACGCGAATGCTGGAAGCGAATGTGGCGGGCGGCGTATGCAGGATAAAACCACGATCTTCCGCCAGCGGGCCGCCCAGCAGCACCGGTTTGTCCAGGCGGATGGCCGGATCCCGCGCTTCTGGCTGGATTTTGAGTTTTTCCAGGACACCGTCAACTTTCAGGTTTTCCAGCGGCTTATTAATAATCAGCCCCATTGCGCCTTCGTCGTTGTACTCGCAGATATAGACTACCGAGCGCCGAAAGAGAGGATCCTGAAGGGCAGGCATGGCAATAAGAAAGTGATGCTGTAAATTCATTGTCAGAGGTTCTGTTTCCTGGTTCAAAAAAGCGACAGCTTAGTATGGGGGGAAAGCGCAAAGCTGTCACCTGGCAATGCTGTCATGGGCGGGATCCTTCCCGCCCTGTACGCTGAGATTATTTGCCCAGACGTTTTTCGATAGCATCCATCAGCATGCCGGTGATGGAGATCGGGAATTCAGCCTCAATTTCACGCACGCAGGTCGGGCTGGTCACGTTAATTTCGGTCAGACGGTCGCCGATAATATCCAGGCCAACAAAAATCAGCCCTTTGGCTTTCAACACTGGCGCAACTTTGCGCGCAATCGCCCAGTCGCTTTCGCTTAACGGACGCGGTTCGCCGCGGCCGCCCGCCGCCAGGTTGCCGCGGGTTTCGCCGCCTTGCGGAATGCGCGCCAGGCAGTAAGGCACCGGTTCACCGTCAACCACCAGCACGCGCTTGTCGCCGTCTTTGATCGCCGGCAGATAGTTTTGCGCCATGCAGTAACGGCTACCCAGTTCAGTCAGCGTTTCAGTAATCACCGACAGGTTCGGATCGCTCTCTTTGACGCGGAAGATCGACGTGCCGCCCATGCCGTCCAGCGGTTTAAGGATGATGTCAGTGTGTTTTTGCCAGAACGCTTTCAACTGCGCTTTGTTGCGCGTAACCAGCGTTTCCGGCGTCAGATCCGGGAACCAGGCGGTGAACAGTTTTTCATTACAGTCGCGCAGGCTCTGCGGCTTGTTAACGATCAGCGTGCCTTTCTCTTCCGCACGCTCAAGAATGTAGGTCGCATAGATATATTCGGTGTCGAACGGCGGATCTTTACGCATCAGGATGGTGTCCAGATCGGCCAGCGCAATATCCTGCTCGCTGCCGAATTCGTACCATTTGTCGTAGTTCTGTTCGACGGAAAGCGTGCGGGCGCGGGCGCGGGCTTCACCATTGATCAGGTAAAGATCCGCCATCTCCATATAGTGCAGCTCATAGCCGCGGCGCTGTGCTTCCAGCAGCATGGCGAAGCTGGTGTCTTTTTTGATGTTAATGTCCGCGATGGGATCCATCACGATGCCAAGCTTGATCATTCTGCTTCTCCTTTCAACCCAGGTCGCCAAAGCGGACCTGAAGCGCGGTGATGGCGGTAAGTGCCGTAGTTTCTGTACGCAGTACGCGTGGCCCTAACAAAATGTCCGTAAACTGATAGCGCGCGGTCATGGCTATCTCATCGGCAGAGAGGCCGCCTTCCGGGCCTATCAGCAATCGAATGCGCTCAACCGGCAGCGGAAGCGTGTTGATGCTCTGGCTGGCGCGTGGATGCAGGTTCAGTTTCAGACCGGCATCTTCTTCGGCGCACCACGCTTCCAGATCCATCGCCGGGCGAATTTCCGGAATACGGTTACGACCGCACTGTTCGCAGGCGGCAATGGCGATTTTCTGCCACTGCTGGAGCTTTTTGTTCAGGCGTTCGGCGTCCAGTTTAACCCCGCAGCGCTCAGAAAAAAGTGGCGTAATGAGGCTTACGCCCAGCTCTATCGACTTCTGAATAGTGAATTCCATCTTTTCGCCGCGCGACATCACCTGGCCCAGATGGATATGCAGCGGGGATTCTCGGTCGTCCACTTCGCTACGCAAAATGTTGACCATCACGCTTTTCTTATCCGCGCGAACAATTTCGGCGTCGAACACCTGATTGGAGCCGTCGAACAGTTGAATAGCCTGGCCCGGTCCCATACGCAGCACGCGGCCAACGTGGTTTGCGGCATCTTCGCTCAGCGCGATTTCATGGCCCGGCTGAAGAGGTTCAGGGTGATGGATGCGGGGAATACGCATATTTTGAAATTCCGTCTGTCAGGCGATGCAGCGGCTCATGGGTAGAAAGTGCGCCGCTGCACCTGTCAATAATCAGTTGTCGCTAGTGTAGGTTAGCTCTTTCGCGCCATGCAAGCGCGCTGCACGTAAGGGTTGTGGTTGCCCTGCACCTCGGCAATGCGCGCATCGCGCGTGCATTCCCAGTCCGTCACCGGATACTGCTTATCCCACGCGGTAAACAGTTGCGTTTGCTGGCGTGAAAGGCTGAGCTGATATTGATCGCGCATATAGAAGTAGGTACGGGCAATTGCACCGCGGGCGCGGGCTGGCGGCTCAGCGAGCTTCGCTTTGAAATCAATCTTCATACCGCACTGGCCGTATTGGCCGTCGCCGCCATTCCACTGGCTATACATAAAGTTGCCGCGATCGCCATTCACTTCACCGACGGCGGGTTGCAGGTTGTGCATATCGCTTTCAATTTTGCGGTAGACCGGATCTTTGGCGCAGTTTTTCCGGCCGCCATCCTGCCAGCACTGGCGCAGATGGCCGAACTGCCACGCAGGCATCACATGCTCCCATTCAATGCGGCTGGCGCGGTTTTCATTTTTTCGCACCGTGTAACCGCAGGAAGCGAGGTCAACCACGCCTTTTTTACCCTGCCAGTTAATTTTGCAGCCGCAGTAGAAGTCGCCCGGTGCGTCGGCGTTAATTTTGGCTCCCGCCGCTTTTGCCTGGGCAAAGCTGTTTATGCCATCCGCTGCGAAAGCGGGAACGGCGATCAGTGTGATGAAAAGTGAGACAAGACGAAACATAGCGAACTCCCTGTGAAACGAGTTCGCAACGTAGCGGAAGGCGTTGTCTGATGCAATCAGTAAGAGCAGAAAATTTCTTAATGGATTCAGTTAGTCGCGTCGGCAATGAGCGGTTCGCCACAGCGTACACAGCGGTAAACGGCCTCGCCGCGCAGCACGCGGTTGTGTCGGCGTACCGTAAGCTGGTGCTGCTGGCATCGACAATGGTATGGGAAAGTATTGCGTCGTAGCGATTCCAGTTTGAACTGGTGCGTGCGGCGGGCAGGAACGCCAAGCACGCTCTCCATCATCCATTTCCACTCTTTGCCGTGTGGCGCAACGCGGCCGAAGTGTTTCCACACCAGCAGATGCGCCAGCTCATGCGGAACCACTTCTTCAACAAATGCCTGCTGGTTTTCCAGCAGCAGCACGGGGTTGAGACGAATTTCGTAATCCGCCAGCCAGGCGGTGCCCGCAGCCGTGCCTCGCTGTTGATACACCACTTTAGGTTCGGGATAGCTGCGCCCCAGTTTCTGGTTCGCAAGGGCAAGTTTATCCCGCAGGCTCTGCATGACGGCTTGCTGGATGGCGATGGGAAGACGGGGAGTTTTCATAGTTGCAGAGAATAGGATCGGCGAAGCGCGAGTGCAACAGGCAAAACAGAGGCTTCCTCCGCAGAGGAAGCCTGAAGAGTTAATTGTGGGAACCGATCTCGCGCAGCGGACGGCCGCGCATCAGGTTACGCTCGATATGCTCCAGCGAAACATGTTTGGTTTCCGGCACCAGCCACAGGGTCAGTACGATGAACAGCAGGTTCAGCGCGCCGTAAACCCAGAAGGTATTGGCATTGCCCAGCGAATTCAGCATCGTCAGGAAGGTTGCACCGACGATCATATTGGCAATCCAGTTAGTGGCGGTGGAGCAGGTAATACCGAAGTCGCGGCCTTTCAGCGGCTGGATTTCGGAGCACAGCACCCAGATCAGCGGACCGGCGCTCATGGCAAAACCCACGATGAACATCAGCAACATGGCGACGGCAAAGTACTGCGCTGACGGCGAATGGATGCCGATATGCAGCATGGTTCCGAGGATCCCCATTCCGACAGCCATCACCAGGAAGCCGAGCACCAGCGTCGGTTTACGTCCCCAGCGGTCTACCAGGCCGATAGCGATAAAGGTTGCCAGCACGTTGGTCAGACCAACGATAACGGTGCCCCACATCTGCTCGTTGGTGTTGCTGTAACCCGCCAGTTCAAAGATTTTCGGCGCGTAGTACATGATGACGTTCATACCGGTGAACTGCTGCATGATTTGTAACAGCACGCCGAGGAACACCGCGCGGCGGAAATTGCTGTTCTCTTTAAACAGCGACCAGCCGGTCTGTTTCACTTGCAGGCTTTCGCGGATCTCTTCCAGCTCGTTTTTCGCTTCTGCGCTGGTGTCACGCAGGCGTAATAGCACCCGTTCTGCATCGTGGAAACGGCGCTTGGCGGCAAACCAACGCGGGCTGTCCGGCAGGAAAAAAACGCCAATCAGCAGCAAAATCGCCGGAATGATGATCACGCCCAGCATCCAGCGCCATTCGCCGCTGTAGCTGAAGGCCGTGTCCGAGAGGTACGCGCCGAGAATACCGATGGTGATCATCAACTGATACATCGAGATCATGCTGCCGCGAATTTTTTCCGGTGCGATCTCGGAAAGGTAGAGCGGCGCGGTATAGGAGGCGATCCCGACAGCCAGGCCAAGCAGCACACGGGAAATAATCAACACTTCCACATTCGGCGCGGCAGCAGAGCACAGCGAACCCACGACAAACAGTACGGCGCCAATCATCAAGCTTTTTTTACGCCCCAGGCGCCAGGAGAGCCAGCCGCTACCGACAGCGCCGACGGCGGCGCCGAACATCATTGAACTGACCACCCACTCCTGTGTATGTGAGCTAATTTGAAAATCTTTGGTGATAAAGGGCAGCGCACCTGCAATAACCCCAATATCCAGACCAAAAAGTAATCCTGCCAGTGCAGCGAGGAAACAAACAAAAAAGGTCATCGCCTTATTTGAATGCCCCTGTTTTTTATTGTCAGGCATGATGCCCTCCATTGATGTATTGGTTTTCCGGTGACAAAAGTAGGCCAGTTACCGGCAAAATTACGTGATTTACATCACATGAGTGTAATCGGTTACATTCCGATAAGGCCGGTAATGTAAATAAAAGTGTTAAATATTATAGGATTGTTTACGTTGAAAGGTGAGTGCAAAGGTGTAGTTTCAGACTAAGCCGAAACGTAATGTAACAACTCTGCTTCGCTCCTTTTTCAAAAGGAAAACTCTGAAAAAAATCAGCGAAGCGGTGAGGTGTAATCGCTTTCAGAAAAATGCCAGACAGGCGTAAACAGTATAGATAGCGAAAATAAACGGGCGGGAAATGCAAAAGGCCAGCGCGAGGCTGGCCTTTAGAGGAAAACTGTCAACGGATTATTACAGGCCGGCAGCTTCACGCAGCAGAGCGGCTTTGTCGGTTTTTTCCCATGGGAAAGTTTCACGACCAAAGTGACCGTATGCAGCGGTTTGTTTGTAGATCGGGTGCAGCAGATCCAGCATCTGGATCAGACCATACGGACGCAGGTCGAAGAATTCACGAACCAGCAGCGTCAGTTGTTCGGTCGGCACTTTCTCAGTACCGAACGTTTCCACCATGATGGACGTCGGTTCTGCGATACCGATAGCGTAGGAAACCTGAATTTCACAACGATCGGCCAGACCCGCAGCAACGATGTTTTTCGCCACGTAACGGGCGGCATAAGCTGCGGAACGGTCCACTTTCGACGGATCTTTACCGGAGAACGCGCCGCCACCGTGACGAGCCATACCGCCGTAGGTATCAACGATGATTTTACGGCCGGTCAGACCGCAATCGCCCATTGGGCCACCGATAACGAAACGGCCGGTCGGGTTGATAAAGAATTTGGTGGAGGCGTTCAGCCACTCGGCTGGCAGGATCGGCTTGATGATCTCTTCCATAACCGCTTCCTGCAGCGATTTCTGGTCAATGTCTTCAGCGTGCTGCGTAGACAGAACGACAGCATCGATGCCGGCGATTTTGCCGTCATCATACTGGAAAGTGACCTGGCTTTTTGCGTCCGGACGCAGCCACGGCAGGGTGCCGTTTTTACGCACTTCAGCCTGACGCTCTACCAGACGGTGGGCGTAGGTGATCGGTGCTGGCATCAATACGTCAGTTTCATTGGTCGCGTAACCAAACATCAGACCCTGGTCGCCTGCGCCCTGTTCCAGCGGATCGGCACGGTCAACACCCTGGTTGATGTCCGGGGATTGCTTACCAATGGCGCTCAGTACGGCGCAAGAGTTGGCATCAAAGCCCATGTCGGAGTGCACATAGCCGATTTCGCGTACGGTGTTACGGGTGATCTCTTCGATATCAACCCATGCGCTGGTAGTGATTTCACCGCCAACCAGCACCATACCGGTTTTGACATAGGTTTCGCATGCGACGCGCGCTTTCGGATCCTGTTCGAGGATGGCATCCAGCACGGCGTCTGAAATTTGGTCAGCAATTTTGTCAGGATGCCCTTCAGAAACGGACTCGGACGTAAAAAGGTGTTTTGCCATAGTAAGTTTTCACCCTGGAGTAATACGGTTAGCTCGAATTCTGTGCCCGGATGTTTTCACGCCTGGCGGCGCAGATTGCAGATGATGGCACAAGAAGTCTGAGAGTTAATCAATCTGGATGGATTAACATCTGGACGGCTATTTTAGGTTACTTGTTGAACCCATTTCCAGCCTTTTTTTGATCCCTGCCTCATCCTGACACAAATAGTGACGGAAATTTTTCCTGACAATGCGGCAAACACAGCTTTTTTATTTTGCATTTTCACCCCGTTGTCGGTATAAAACGCGGCGCGCGGCTCTTAAAAAAAAGCGCACGGCCAAAACGCCGTGTCGCCACTTCCAGCCGGGTTAAGCAGTTGATTCAGGGCTTTGGCTTGTCGCGGGTCGCTATGGCTTGCGTTGGAGGTGATAAGAGATAATGAACCGTTGTTTTCCGCAGAATCTGTCGCGCCGTTCTGGCGTGCGTTTATTCCCCGCAACCTGCATTTCTAATCTGCAAACCTGCCGATGTTATACCCATTTCGGCGCTTCCCAGGACTCCAGGGCCGGTAAGGCGTTGTGATACCTGAACAAGGGCTCTCCTGCTAATACAGGGGTTTTCTCGTGGTTTCGCCGGGCTGTCATACAGACGTTCGGATGCGTGTTTTACAATAATATGAAAAAGAAACCGGTCGCACAGGCGTGGCGTTGGGCTGAAATCAGGCTAAGCCAGGCTGTTTATGGGTTGTTATCGCTATGTGTCACTGCGATAGTAGTCAACTATTTTACACCCGTGTCTCTTCGCGCTTCGGCAATTGCTCAGCGTGATGTGCGCAGGGTATACACTTTTATAGATTGAGGTTCGCTATGTCTGACGACATGTCTTCGTTTTCGCCTTCGTCAGCAGGCGAACAGGGTGTACTACGTTCCATGCAGGAGGTTGCGATGAGCTCCCAGGAAGCCAGCAAGATGCTTCGTACTTATAACATTGCCTGGTGGGGCAATAACTACTACGACGTCAATGAGCTGGGCCATATCAGCGTTTGCCCGGATCCGGACGTCCCGGAAGCCCGTGTCGACCTGGCACAGCTGGTAAAAGCACGTGAAGCACAGGGGCAACGTTTGCCCGCATTGTTCTGCTTCCCGCAGATCCTGCAACACCGTCTGCGCTCGATTAATGCCGCGTTCAAACGCGCGCGTGAGTCCTACGGCTACAACGGCGATTACTTCCTGGTTTATCCGATTAAGGTGAACCAGCATCGCCGTGTTATTGAATCCCTGATCCATTCCGGCGAACCGCTGGGGCTGGAAGCCGGTTCTAAAGCGGAATTGATGGCCGTGCTGGCACATGCTGGCATGACCCGTTCGGTGATTGTCTGTAACGGTTATAAAGATCGTGAATACATTCGTCTTGCGCTGATTGGCGAAAAGATGGGCCACAAGGTCTATCTGGTGATTGAGAAAATGACCGAAATCGCCATCGTACTGGAAGAAGCTGAACGCCTGAACGTGGTGCCGCGCCTCGGCGTACGCGCGCGTCTGGCATCGCAAGGTTCCGGCAAATGGCAATCCTCCGGCGGCGAGAAATCGAAATTTGGCCTTGCGGCAACGCAGGTGTTGCAACTGGTGGAGATCCTGCGCGAGCGCGGGCGTCTGGACAGCATTCAGTTGCTGCACTTCCACCTTGGTTCGCAGATGGCCAACATCCGCGATATCGCGACGGGCGTGCGTGAATCCGCGCGTTTCTACGTCGAGCTGCATAAGCTGGGCGTCAATATCCAGTGCTTCGACGTCGGCGGCGGTCTGGGCGTGGATTATGAAGGTACACGCTCGCAGTCCGACTGCTCGGTAAACTATGGTCTGAACGAGTATGCCAACAACATCATTTGGGCGATTGGCGATGCTTGCGAAGAAAATGGTCTGCCGCATCCGACAGTGATCACCGAATCCGGCCGCGCGGTGACGGCGCATCACACCGTGCTGGTTTCTAACATTATTGGCGTTGAACGTAACGAGTACACGCAAGCGACTCCACCAGCGGAAGATGCGCCGCGTGCGCTGCTAAGCATGTGGGAAACCTGGCAGGAGATGCACGAGCCTGGCACTCGCCGTTCTCTGCGTGAATGGCTGCATGACAGCCAGATGGATCTGCATGATATTCATGTCGGCTATTCCTCTGGCACTTTCAGCCTGCAAGAACGTGCCTGGGCCGAGCAGCTCTATCTGAATATGTGCCATGAAGTGCAGAAGCAGCTCGATCCGAGCAACCGCGCGCATCGCCCGATTATTGACGAATTGCAGGAACGTATGGCGGACAAAATGTACGTCAACTTCTCGCTGTTCCAGTCGATGCCGGATGCCTGGGGTATCGATCAACTGTTCCCGGTGCTGCCGCTGGAAGGGCTGAACCATGCGCCGGAACGTCGCGCGGTGTTGCTCGATATTACCTGTGATTCCGACGGCGCCATTGATCATTACGTGGATGGCGACGGTATCGCGACCACCATGCCGATGCCGGAGTACGATCCGGAGAACCCGCCAATGCTGGGCTTCTTTATGGTGGGCGCGTACCAGGAGATCCTCGGCAACATGCATAACCTGTTTGGTGATACCGAAGCGGTTGACGTGTTTGTCTTCCCGGATGGCAGTGTGGAAGTTGAACTGTCAGATGAAGGGGATACGGTGGCGGATATGTTGCAGTATGTGCAGCTCGATCCGAACACGCTACTGACGCAGTTCCGCGATCAGGTGAAACAGACCGGTCTGGATGAGGCTTTGCAACAGCAGTTCCTCGAAGAGTTCGAATCGGGCCTGTACGGTTACACCTATCTGGAAGATGAATAACGCAGCAATCGCGCTACGATGAAATATAACCCTTCCCCGCCAGCAGGCGCGGAAGGGTTTTTTTATCAGAATACGTTGAGCGGATATTGCCTCCCAGAGGGATTATTTAATTCCGTCTGCGGCCATGCGATCGCGAATATGCTGCGCGCGCTCCGCCGATGCCGGGTGATCGTCAAACATCGAACTCTGCCGACCCTCTTCCATTTTTGCCAGTTTCTCAAAGCTGGTCGCCAGCCCTGCCGGGTTGATGCCGCGTTTGCGCAACAGATCGTAGGAGTAGTCATCCGCTTCGGATTCCTGGCGCTGAGAGAACTGTGAATTTACCAGTTGTTCGCCCAGCGCGCCGAGCTGCGACTGCGACAGGCTGCCGACGATACCGCCTGCCGATGCTGCGGCTGCGCGAACCGCATTGGTGCCCAGCGCCACCTGCATCCCTTTTTTCACATGGCCCAGCGCAACGTGGCCCATTTCGTGGCCGATCACCGCTTCGACTTCGTTGTCGGTCATCATATCCATCAGCGCGCTGTAGACGCGGATGCAGCCGTTTGCCATGGCAAAAGCATTCACGTCTTTTGCCACATAAACCTTGTAGTTGACCGGTTGGCCGTTGATGTTATCGCCGAGCGCGGCAGCAATTTTCGTCAGGCGCTGGCTATAGGTGCTGCTGGCGGGCGCGATGGTTGCTTTGCTGTCCATCTGTTTACAGGCGTCATCACTTAATGCTTTTACTTGCGCATCGCTCAGCGTGTAGGCCTGAAAAGCCTCCGCGCCGGAGCTGAGAAAAGCATTTGAGTCCATATTCTGGCAACCGGCAAGGACGGTTGTTATTCCCAGAGCAAAGAGAAGCGGGCGAATTTTCATTTGTTATTTTCCGTAATGGTTGAGTCAATATGCTGCTAACTACGCCGGCTCAAGACGAACCTGCAGATTGTCAGTATAAGGAAGAGTCAGAGCGCCAGGCGAGTAGATTGCGCAACATGCGAGCGGCTTCCAGAGATTTCTGAATCGGCAAAAGGATGCTCCATGTACATGGCATGCCGCTTGGGTTACATTGTTGGCACTTTTTTCCGGCGTAGCCCAAAACGCGCTGTCGTCAAGTCGTTACGGGAACAGCCCTTAACAGTCCGATCTGGAGTCAAAATGTCCTCACGTAAAGAGCTTGCCAATGCTATTCGTGCGCTGAGCATGGACGCGGTACAGAAAGCCAAATCCGGTCACCCGGGAGCCCCGATGGGTATGGCGGACATCGCCGAGGTCCTGTGGCGTGATTTTCTGAACCACAACCCGACGAATCCGGCCTGGGCCGATCGCGACCGCTTTGTGCTGTCCAACGGCCACGGTTCGATGCTGATTTACAGCCTGCTGCACCTCACCGGCTATGACCTGCCGATGTCCGAACTGCAGAACTTCCGTCAGCTGCACTCGAAAACNCCGGGCCACCCGGAAGTGGGNTACACCGCCGGTGTGGAAACCACCACCGGNCCGCTGGGGCAGGGTATTGCCAACGCCGTGGGCATGGCGATTGCNGAGAAAACCCTTGCGGCNCAGTTCAACCGTCCGGGACACGACATTGTTGACCACTTCACCTACGCCTTTATGGGCGANGGCTGCATGATGGAAGGCATTTCCCATGAAGTCTGCTCNCTGGCCGGTACGCTGAAACTGGGCAAACTGGTGGCGTTCTACGANGACAACGGCATCTCCATTGACGGCCATGTTGAAGGCTGGTTCACCGATGACACCGCGAAACGCTTTGAAGCTTACGGCTGGCACGTGGTACGCGGCATTGACGGCCACGACGCGGACGCCATCAAACGTGCGGTGGAAGAAGCGCGTGCTGTTACTGATAAACCGTCGCTGCTGATGTGCAAAACCATCATCGGTTTCGGTTCGCCGAACAAAGCCGGTACCCACGATTCCCACGGCGCGCCGCTGGGCGATGCTGAAATCGCGCTGACCCGCGAAGCGCTCGGCTGGAAATACGCGCCGTTTGAAATCCCGTCTGAAATCTATGCGCAGTGGGATGCGAAAGAAGCCGGTCAGGCCAAAGAAGCGGCGTGGAACAGGCCAAAGAAGCGGCGTGGAA
>NZ_CP025697.1:3970020-4512300 GCF_013085925.1 Kosakonia sp. MUSA4 | reverse complement strand
GGCTGGCACGTGGTACGCGGCATTGACGGCCACGACGCGGACGCCATCAAACGTGCGGTGGAAGAAGCGCGTGCTGTTACTGATAAACCGTCGCTGCTGATGTGCAAAACCATCATCGGTTTCGGTTCGCCGAACAAAGCCGGTACCCACGATTCCCACGGCGCGCCGCTGGGCGATGCTGAAATCGCGCTGACCCGCGAAGCGCTCGGCTGGAAATACGCGCCGTTTGAAATCCCGTCTGAAATCTATGCGCAGTGGGATGCGAAAGAAGCCGGTCAGGCCAAAGAAGCGGCGTGGAATGAAAAATTCGCCGCTTACGCCAAAGCCTTCCCGCAGGAGGCCGCGGAGTTCACCCGCCGAATGAACGGCGAACTGCCGTCTGATTTCGATGCCAGAGCGCAGGCGTTTGTGGAAAAACTGCAGGCTAACCCGGCGAAAATCGCCAGCCGTAAAGCGTCGCAGAATGCCATTGAAGCTTTCGGTCCGCTGTTGCCGGAATTCCTCGGTGGCTCCGCTGACCTGGCGCCATCCAACCTGACTCTCTGGTCCGGTTCGAAAGCGATTAACGAAGACACTGCCGGTAACTACATTCACTACGGCGTGCGCGAGTTCGGTATGACGGCAATTGCCAACGGTATCTCGCTGCATGGCGGTTTCCTGCCGTACACCTCAACCTTCCTGATGTTCGTTGAATATGCCCGTAATGCGGTGCGTATGGCGGCGCTGATGAAACAGCGTCAGGTGCTGGTTTACACCCACGACTCCATCGGTCTGGGCGAAGACGGCCCGACGCACCAGCCGGTTGAGCAGGTGGCTTCCCTGCGCCTGACCCCGAACGTCAGCACCTGGCGTCCGTGTGACCAGGTGGAATCCGCAGTGGCGTGGAAATATGGCGTTGAACGTGCAGATGGTCCGACGGCGCTGATCCTCTCCCGTCAGAATCTGGCGCAGCAGGAGCGTACGGCACAGCAACTGGCCGATGTCGCCCGTGGCGCCTACGTGCTGAAAGAGAGTGCCGGTCAGCCGGAACTGATCCTGATCGCTACCGGCTCCGAAGTGGAACTGGCCGTTGCTGCTTATGAAAAACTGACCGCTGAAGGCGTGAAGGCGCGCGTGGTTTCCATGCCATCGACCGACACCTTCGACAAACAGGATGCGGCATACCGTGAATCCGTGCTGCCGAAAGCGGTTTCTGCCCGTGTGGCTATCGAAGCCGGTATTGCGGACTTCTGGTACAAATACGTCGGTCTGAACGGCGCGGTGGTGGGTATGACCACCTTCGGCGAATCGGCTCCGGCAGAGCTGCTGTTTGAAGAATTTGGTTTCACCGTTGACAATGTGGTGGCAAAAGCGAAAGCGCTGCTGTAATCACTCCTGCCCGGCGGCGTTTTGCTTGCCGGGCCTGCATCAAAAGTCATTTCGGATGGCGCTTATGCGTTATCAAGTCTACGGGTTGCGGAATAGGTAGACTGGATAAGCGAGGCGCCATCCGTCATTTAGTTATCCCCCTAATCTTCTGCCTTCTGACCCAACACTCTCTTCTTAGCCACTCGATGAAAACGGCATTGATCCGTGCATGAAAAATATACTGGATATACATCCAGTAAGTTGTATAATAATTCTGCAAATTATCCAGGGTGAGTGTGAGTAAGGAGTGAACCTATGATAATTCCTGGTGAAAATCTCAATTCGCAGCCTGTGCTGGCGACAATCAGCAGCCGTGAAATCGCAAAATTGACAGGCGTGACGCATGGCGAAGTGAAGCGGATGGTGAAAAGTCTGGAAACCGCGCAACGGCTTTCCCAGCCGGTGAACGAGCACCCGTACGAGCGAGAAGGCGAGATGCGACAAGAATTTTTGCTTAATAAACGGGACTCATTGCTGACGGTTTCGCGCCTCTCGCCGACCTTTACGGCAGAAATGCTCGATCGCTGGCAGGAGAAAGAGAAGCTTATCAGTCTGCCCGATTTTACGAATCCTGCTGCCGCAGCACGCGCCTGGGCTGAGCAGTATGAAAAGCGTCAGCGAGCGGAAGAGTTACTTGCTCTCTCAGCCCCAAAGGCGGAGTTCTTTGACCGCTATGTCAGGGTTGAAGAGTCGCTTGGTTTTCGTCAGCTTTGCAAGATGCTGCGCGTGAAAGAGTCTCTGTTCCGGGACTTTTTGCTTGAGCGCAATATTATGCAGCGTGTAAACGGTACGTTGATGCCACAGCCGTACCATATTGACGAAGGTTACTTCACCGTCCATGGCGGCGTCGGGGAAAACAAACGTAGCTGGTCTCAGGCGCGTTTCACCGCGAAGGGCGTGAGGTGGGTGGCCGATCTGTGGGCTAAGCAACTCTCTTCGTTGCCGGTTGAGATGCCGCGCGCAGAACGCAGTGAGCCAAAGACGCCGGAGCAGAGCTGGTTTTAATCAGCGCCAGAAAGGATTTTGCCTTTCTTCATCAGCCGATCATGCAGGGACGCTTTGTTGCGCTCATTCTCTTTCTGTCAGTTATTTTCCTCACGAAAGTACCTTTTGGCGCGCTAATTATTCCTGCGAAAATGTGATGCAAGTCAGATTACTGGCGAAACCGTCTGGACAATCATTCCTTTTATTCCTTGTTTCGCTTATTCTAGCTGAAGCGTTTCAGTCGATTAAATGTTCGACAATTAACCAAACAGACGCAGTTTAAGGCAGGCGAGGATTCCCCTTATGTGGTGGCTGGATTACTCTGTCATCCACTTCAGGCCAGCTAGCCTTGCAGGAGAATTATGACCGTACGCATAGCGATTAATGGTTTCGGTCGCATTGGGCGCAACGTGGTTCGTGCTTTATATGAATCCGGGCGTCGGGCGGAAATCACCGTGGTGGCAATCAATGAACTGGCCGATGCTGTGGGCATGGCGCATTTATTGAAATATGACACCAGCCACGGGCGTTTTGCCTGGGATGTTCACCAGGAGCGCGAGCAACTGTTTGTGGGCGACGACGTAATTCGCATCCTGCATGAGCGCTCAATTGCGGCGCTGCCGTGGCGCGAACTGGGCGTCGATGTGGTGCTCGACTGTACCGGCGTATACGGCAACCGTGAGGATGGCGAGGCGCATCTGGCGGCGGGCGCGAAAAAAGTACTCTTTTCCCATCCTGGCAGCCACGATCTCGACGCAACGATTGTTTTCGGCGTCAACCAGGAAACCCTTCGCTCTGAAGACCTTCTGGTCTCTAATGCCTCCTGTACGACAAACTGTATTATTCCGGTCATAAAACTGCTCGACGATGCTTATGGCATTGAGTCGGGAACGGTGACAACCATTCACTCCGCGATGCATGACCAGCAAGTGATTGACGCTTACCACCCCGATCTGCGGCGTACGCGCGCGGCCAGCCAGTCGATCATTCCGGTAGATACCAAACTGGCGGCGGGCATCACGCGAATTTTCCCGCAGTTTAATGACAGATTTGAAGCGATAGCGGTGCGCGTACCGACAATTAATGTGACCGCGATCGATCTGAGCGTAACGGTGAAGAAACCTGTAAAAGCTATGGAAGTCAACATGTTGCTGCAAAAAGCAGCGCGTGGGACATTTCATGGTATAGTTGATTATACGGAATTACCGTTGGTTTCAACCGATTTTAACCACGATCCGCACAGCGCCATTGTTGATGGCACACAGACGCGGGTAAGTGGTGCGCACCTTATTAAAACCCTTGTGTGGTGCGACAACGAATGGGGCTTTGCTAACCGGATGCTCGACACGACGTTAGCAATGTCGGCTATTGGTTTCAGGTAGGGCGCGACAGCGCTCGCAAAACTTTAAGAATCATTGAGAGGATTCACCATGTCTGTAATTAAGATGACCGATCTGGATCTGGCTGGTAAACGCGTTTTCATCCGTGCTGATCTGAACGTGCCGGTTAAAGATGGCAAAGTCACCAGCGACGCGCGTATTCGTGCTTCCCTGCCAACTATCGAACTGGCGCTGAAGCAGGGTGCGAAAGTGATGGTAACTTCCCACCTGGGTCGTCCGACCGAAGGCGAGTACAACGAAGAATTCTCTCTGCTGCCGGTTGTTAACTATCTGAAAGACAAACTCTCCAACCCGGTACGTCTGGTTAAAGATTACCTGGAAGGCGTTGAAGTTGCTGCCGGTGAACTGGTCGTTCTGGAAAACGTTCGCTTCAACAAAGGCGAGAAGAAAGACGACGAAGCGCTGGCGAAAAAATACGCTGCGCTGTGCGACGTATTCGTGATGGACGCATTCGGTACTGCTCACCGTGCGCAGGCTTCTACTCACGGTATCGGCAAATTCGCTGACGTAGCTTGCGCCGGCCCGCTGCTGGCTGACGAACTGGACGCGCTGGGTAAAGCGCTGAAAGAACCGGCTCGTCCGATGGTTGCTATTGTTGGCGGTTCTAAAGTTTCCACTAAACTGACCGTTCTGGATTCGCTGTCCAAAATTGCTGACCAGTTGATCGTTGGTGGCGGTATCGCTAACACCTTCGTTGCTGCTCAGGGCCACAACGTAGGTAAATCCCTGTACGAAGCGGATCTGGTTGATGAAGCAAAACGTCTGCTGAGCACTTGCGATATTCCGGTTCCGACTGATGTTCGCGTTGCTAGCGAGTTCTCTGAAACTGCAACGGCAACCCTGAAATCCGTAAATGACATCAAAGATGATGAGCAAATTCTGGATCTGGGCGATGCATCTGCTGAAAAACTGGCTGAAATCCTGAAAAATGCCAAAACTATTCTGTGGAATGGTCCGGTTGGCGTGTTTGAATTCCCGAACTTCCGTAAAGGTACTGAAATCGTGGCTAACGCTATCGCCGACAGCGACGCGTTCTCCATCGCAGGCGGCGGTGACACTCTGGCTGCTATCGACCTGTTCGGTATCGCTGACAAGATTTCCTACATCTCTACTGGCGGCGGCGCATTCCTCGAATTCGTGGAAGGCAAAGTTCTGCCTGCAGTAGCCATGCTCGAAGAGCGTGCTAAGAAGTAAAATTGTTCAGGCGGGATAACCCCGCCTGATTTTCAAAACGATTCAATTGTTGCTCTAAATAATTCGCGCTGCCAGAAGACGGTGACACGCAGCGAAACTCCAAAAACTCGCCATAGTGAGTAACTGGAGGCGCGAGAGAAGCCAGCGCACTGGCAGCACGAATTATGACGAGCTGAAACGGCCGAAGATACAGGACTACGTACATGTCTAAAATTTTTGATTTCGTAAAACCTGGCGTGATCACTGGTGATGACGTTCAGAAAGTGTTCCAGGTAGCTAAAGAAAACAACTTTGCTCTGCCAGCGGTTAACTGCGTGGGTACTGATTCCATCAACGCCGTTCTGGAAGCTGCTGCCAAAGTTAAAGCGCCGGTTATCGTTCAGTTCTCTAACGGCGGTGCTGCGTTTATTGCCGGTAAAGGCGTGAAAACTGACGTGCCTCAGGGCGCGGCAATCCTCGGCGCAATCTCTGGTGCGCACCATGTTCATCAGATGGCAGAACATTACGGCGTGCCGGTTATTCTGCACACTGACCACTGCGCGAAAAAACTGCTGCCGTGGATTGACGGTCTGCTGGACGCGGGTGAAAAACACTTCGCAGCAACCGGTAAACCGCTGTTCTCTTCTCACATGATCGACCTCTCTGAAGAGTCTCTGGAAGAGAACATTGCCATCAGCTCCAAATATCTGGCGCGCATGTCCAAAATGGGCATGACTCTGGAAATCGAACTGGGTTGCACCGGTGGTGAAGAAGACGGCGTGGACAACAGCCACATGGACGCTTCTGCACTGTACACCCAGCCGGAAGACGTTGATTACGCCTACACTGAGCTGAACAAAATCAGCCCGCGTTTCACCATCGCGGCTTCCTTCGGTAACGTACACGGTGTCTACAAACCGGGTAACGTGAAACTGACCCCGACTATCCTGCGCGACTCTCAGGAATATGTTTCCAAAAAACATAACCTACCGCACAACAGCCTGAACTTCGTATTCCACGGCGGTTCCGGTTCTACTGCTCAGGAAATCAAAGACTCCGTAAGCTACGGCGTTATCAAAATGAACATCGATACCGACACCCAATGGGCGACCTGGGAAGGTATCCTGAAGTACTACAAAGAAAACGAAGGCTACCTGCAGGGCCAACTGGGCAACCCGAAAGGTGCTGACCAGCCGAACAAAAAATACTACGATCCGCGTGTATGGCTGCGTGCAGCGCAGACCAGCATGGTGACTCGTCTGGAGCAGGCTTTCAAAGAACTGAACGCAGTAGACGTTCTGTAATTTTCGCTGCTTTATCTGAAAAGGCCCGCATTTTGCGGGTCTTTTTTATTGCCATTTCAATAAGCTGGCGTAGAGCACAAAGTGTGATCGACTTGGCGTAAATGCGGCTTTTTGTTTACCCTTTAGGGATCTCTCCTTGCTCGAAGGGGTGGTTTTCCCATTTTGGAACAACATAAGGAAGCACGAATGGAAGATCTTAACGTTGTTGACAGCATTAACGACGCAGGTTCGTGGCTGGTGAACAATCAGGCGCTGCTGTTGAGCTATGCCGTTAACATTGTGGCGGCTATCGCCATCATTATTGTCGGTATGATTGTGGCGCGTATTGTCTCGAATACGGTTAATCGCGTGATGGTTGCGCGACACATCGACGCCACCGTAGCTGATTTTCTCTCCGCGCTGGTGCGCTATGGCATTATCGCCTTTACCCTGATTGCCGCGCTGGGTCGCGTTGGTGTGCAAACAGCCTCAGTGATTGCCGTACTGGGTGCCGCCGGTTTAGCCATCGGTCTGGCGTTGCAGGGTTCGCTTTCGAACCTCGCGGCTGGCGTGCTGCTGGTGACTTTCCGCCCGTTCCGTTCGGGGGAGTATGTCGATTTGGGCGGCGTTGCCGGAACCGTGTTGCAGGTGCAGATTTTCTCCACCACTATGCGTACGGTGGACGGGCGTATCGTGGTGATCCCGAATGGTAAAATCATTGCCGGAAATATCGTGAACTTCTCGCGTGAGCCGGTACGTCGCAACGAATTTATTATCGGCGTGGCTTACGATTCTGATATTGACCAGGTGAAACGCATTCTGACTGACATTATCCAGGCTGATGAACGCATCATCAAAGATCGCGAAATGACGGTGCGTCTGAATGAACTGGGACCGTCCTCCATTAATTTTGTGGTGCGTGTCTGGAGTAAGAGCAGCGATCTGCAAGCCGTTTACTGGGATGTGCTGGAACTGATCAAACGTCGCTTTGACGAGAATGGCATCAGCTTCCCGTTCCCGCAGATGGACGTAAACCTCAAGCGTTCTCACGAGCAGACAGAGCAGTAAGATGCGGGCCGGCATCGCCGGCCTTCTTTTTACTCATCAACATTAGTATTGCTACTTAACGATTAAAATTATCAATTTCCGCTAATGATGTTCCCGCGCTATAGTCTGCTTCCGAAACAATTTGATGGAATTACGACGTGTTATCCTATTACTTTCAAGGTCTTATGCTTGGAGCTGCGTTGATCCTGCCGCTTGGGCCGCAAAACGCCTTTGTGATGAACCAGGGGATCCGCAGGCAGTATCACATCATGACCGCCTTTTTATGCACGATGAGCGATGTGGCGCTGATCTGTGCTGGCGTGTTTGGCGGTAGCGCGTTGTTGATGCAATCCCCGTGGCTGCTGGCGCTGGTAACCTGGGGCGGCGTGGCGTTTCTGCTATGGTACGGTTTTGGCGCACTGAAAACGGCACTGGGCAGTAATCTGGAACTGGCAAGCACTGAAGCGTTACGCCAGGGGCGCTGGCGTATCATTGCGACCATGCTGGCGGTAACCTGGCTTAATCCGCATGTCTATCTCGACACTTTTGTGGTGCTGGGTAGCCTTGGCGGCCAACTGGATGCGGAGCCAAAGCGTTGGTTCGCGCTGGGCACGATGAGCGCTTCTTTCCTGTGGTTCTTCAGCCTTGCGTTGCTCGCCGCCTGGCTTGCTCCTCGTTTGCGCACGGCGAAAGCGCAGCGGGTAATCAACACCGTGGTCGGGTTGGTGATGTGGTTTATTGCCTTCCAGCTTGCGTGTGAAGGTATCCGTCATGTGCAGAGATTATTCAGTTAGGGTAAGTCCGATGGACAATTCACGCTGAGCCGCTAAGCTTGCTGCCAAGGCGTCTGCGTATTCGGACGTATTAACGCAACATGGAGGAGCAACTGTGAAATTTAAAGTGATGGCCCTGGCGGCGGCAGTCGGTTTTAGTGCAATGGCAGTACAGGCAAACGAATTGCCTGACGGCCCGCATATTGTCACCTCAGGCACGGCAAGCGTGGATGCGACTCCGGATATTGCCACGCTGGCGATCGAAGTGAACGTCGCCGCAAAAGACGCCGCATCAGCGAAAAAACAGGCCGATGACCGCGTTGCGCAATACCTGAGTTTTCTTGAGAAAAATGGTATCGCCAGAAAAGACATTAATTCCGCAAACTTACGCACCCAGCCAGATTACGACTACCAGAACGGCAAAAGCATCCTGAAAGGCTACCGCGCTGTGCGTACGGTTGAAGTGACGTTGCGCGAGCTGGATAAACTTAACTCACTGCTGGATGGCGCGCTGAAAGCGGGTCTGAACGAGATTCGCTCCGTGTCGCTGGGCGTTGCGCAAGCGGAGTCCTTCAAAGATAAAGCGCGCAAAGCGGCGATTGATGATGCGACCCGTCAGGCGCAGCAGCTGGCCGCCGGTTTCAATGCCAAACTCGGCCCGGTTTACAGCATTCGCTACCATGTTTCTAATTATCAGCCCAGCCCAATGGTCCGGATGATGAAAGCGGATGCCGCGCCGGTTTCCGCCCAGGAAACCTACGAGCAGCCGACGATTCAGTTTGACGATCAGGTTGATGTGGTATTCCAGCTTGAGCCTGCTCAGGCTGAGCAGCCGGCAGCGACTGCGGCGAAGTAAAGTTGCTCATCCTCTCCCCTGTCGGGGAGAGGTTCGCTGTTCAATCCTGCCTTAATACCCGGTGTCCATACTCCAGCAGCGCATCCGTCACGTTGCGCATCATCCGACTTTCCGGCGCAAAACGGTGCCAGTAGAGCATACGGCGCTGTAACAGGCCTGGCGTCAGATCGATCAAATCGCCGCTCTTCAATTCTTTCTCGATTTGCAGGTGCGGGATCATACAGCAGGTCGTGCCCTGGCGCGCCAGTTGCACAAACGCTTCCGATGAATTCACGATATGGCAGGGCACGCTGCCCGGCGGTAAATCGAAATACTGCTGCAAAAATGCCTGATGCATATCATCCAGATGGTCGAACGCTACCGCCGGAGCTTTTAACAGCGCGGAACGGGTCACGCCGTTAGGAAAGTAGCGTTCGGCGAACTCTCTGGAACCGACAAACAGATAATCCAGCGCACCAAGTTGATCGACAAGGCAGCTCGGCAGCGCCTGCGGCTGAATACTGACCGCACCAACCACCTCGCCGCGACGCAGTCGCTCCTGGGTGCGGGTTTCATCCTCAACCTGCAAGTTCAGCCGAATGGGTGAATCCACCAGCACCGGTGCCAGCGCAGGCAGCAGCCAGGTTGCCAGGCTGTCGGCGTTGACCGCCAGCGACAGCAGCAGCGGCGTCGAGCCTGTTTGCTCATCGCCCAGCCACTCTTCTTCCAGCAGCTCGACCTGACGCAACAGCGCCAGCAGTTTTTGCCCTTGTTCGGTGGGACGCGGCGGAACAGTACGAACCAGTAATGGCTGGCCGAACATGTTTTCGAGCTGTTTTATGCGCTGCGACACGGCGGACTGAGTAATACACAGTTTTTGCGCGGCGCGCTCAAACCCACGCTCACGAATGACCGCATCAAGCGCCTGTAATGTTCTGTAGTCCGGACGTTTCATTGCTCGGCCAATCTCCTGAAAAATGATTACTCAGCACTATGACATAAATTTTTATTAGAATCAGACGAAATTGGACGTCGCGTAATGTGACACGGGTCACAGGGACATTTAGGCGAAGGGTGGTCTATAATGCGCCTGAAATTTCACACCACAGGCGAACGACCATGACGCAGGATGAACTCAAAAAAGCAGTGGGCTGGGCGGCACTCAAGTATGTTGAGCCCGGAACCATTGTCGGCGTAGGCACTGGCTCCACTGCGGCGCACTTTATTGATGCGCTCGGCACGATGAAAGGCCAGATCGAAGGCGCGGTTTCCAGTTCGGATGCCTCCACCGCGAAACTGAAAAGTCTTGGCATTACCGTGTTCGATCTCAATGCAGTGGATAAATTGGGTATCTACGTTGATGGCGCGGACGAAATCAACGGCCAGATGCAGATGATCAAAGGCGGCGGCGCAGCGCTGACGCGCGAGAAAATTATCGCCTCGGTAGCGGATAAATTTATCTGTATCGCTGATGCATCCAAGCAGGTTGATATCCTGGGGAAATTCCCGCTGCCGGTGGAAGTTATCCCGATGGCTCGCAGCGCCGTTGCGCGTCAACTGGTGAAGCTGGGCGGGCGCCCGGAATATCGTCAGAATGTTGTCACCGATAACGGCAACGTGATCCTCGACGTTTATGGGCTGGAGATCATCGATCCGATTGCGCTGGAAAACAGCATCAATAGCATCCCGGGCGTAGTCACTGTAGGGTTATTCGCCAATCGTGGCGCGGATGTGGCGCTGATCGGCACCGCCGACGGTGTGAAAACCATCATAAAATGATCTGACGGGGAGGCGCTCGCCTCCCTGTAAAAAAACGCGATCGGCAAATTTGGTGATATGTGTCACATTTATCGGCTGGCTATGCACTACCTGCCATCATTCCTCGCTTTACCAGCATTTTTATCTGCCATTTCCCGCTGGATGACATTTCTTCAGAGTGTGCACGCAAACGTTCATATTGCTGCAATAGTTTTTTTTGATATGTTGACTGAAGAAAACTGCATTTCGCACAACATCACAGTCAAGACAAAAAACAGGGTCGGGTAAATGGCAAAGGTATCACTGGAGAAAGACAAGATTAAATTTCTGCTCGTCGAAGGGGTGCACCAGAAAGCGCTGGATAGCCTCCGCGCGGCGGGTTATACCAACATTGAATTCCACAAAGGCGCGCTGGACACTGAGCAGCTTAAAGAGTCCATCCGTGATGCCCACTTTATCGGCCTGCGATCCCGTACTCAACTGACCGAAGATGTTATCGCTGCGGCGGAAAAATTAGTCGCGGTGGGCTGTTTCTGTATTGGTACTAACCAGGTGAATCTGGACGCTGCTGCAAAGCGTGGTATTCCGGTGTTCAATGCGCCGTTCTCCAACACTCGTTCCGTGGCGGAACTGGTTATTGGCGAACTGTTGCTGCTGATGCGCGGTATTCCTGAAGCGAACGCGAAAGCGCACCGCGGTATCTGGAACAAACTGGCGGTCGGTTCCTACGAAGCGCGCGGTAAAAAGCTTGGCATTATCGGCTATGGCCATATCGGTACGCAGTTGGGCATTCTGGCGGAATCGCTGGGGATGCACGTCTTCTTCTACGATATTGAAAGCAAGCTGCCGCTGGGCAACGCCACGCAGGTACAGCATCTTTCCGATTTGCTGAACATGAGCGATGTGGTGAGTCTGCATGTGCCGGAAACGCCGTCAACCAAAGATATGATTGGCGTTGAAGAGCTGAGATTGATGAAGCCGGGCGCGCTACTGATCAATGCTTCTCGCGGCACGGTGGTCGATATTCCGGCGCTGTGCGATGCGCTGAAAAGCAAACATCTGGCCGGTGCGGCAATTGACGTCTTCCCGACGGAACCCGCCACCAACAGCGACCCGTTTGATTCCCCGCTGTGCGAATTTGACAACGTGCTGCTGACGCCGCACATCGGCGGTTCAACGCAAGAAGCGCAGGAAAATATCGGTCTTGAAGTGGCTGGTAAACTGATTAAATATTCTGACAACGGTTCTACGCTGTCGGCTGTTAACTTCCCGGAAGTTTCTTTGCCGATGCACGGTGGCCGTCGCTTGCTGCACATCCACGAAAACCGTCCTGGCGTGCTGACTGCACTCAACCAAATCTTCGCCAGCCAGAATATCAACATCGCGGCGCAGTACCTGCAAACAACGCCGTATATGGGTTATGTGGTGGTTGATATCGAAGCGGATGAAGACGTCGCGCAAAAAGCGTTGCAGAGCATGAAAGCGATTCCCGGTACGATTCGCGCCCGCCTGCTGTTCTGATAAGTAGTGTGTTTTCCTCTCCCGCAAGGGAGGGGGAAACCTGTTACCACTCCCACACTTTTGATGGCGTGACTACCGCGGGTAGCGGAATATCCCACTCTTCCACCGGCAGGGCCTGAACACCCTGACAGTCATGCGCGTAACCCACGGGTTGTAAGTTGTAAGCGCGCCAGTTTTGCAGTGTGCGATCGTAAAAACCGCCACCCATACCTAAACGTTGGCCCTGTTCGTCGAACGCCACCAGCGGTGTAACCAATACATCCAACTGATTAAGCGGCAGGACATCGCGCACGTCCAGCTTCGGTTCCTGAATCTTCAGGCGATTAATCACCAGTTCGCTGTGCGGGTGGTAATGCAGAAAGAGCAGATTGCCCGGGCTAAACGGG
Source organism: Kosakonia sp. MUSA4 (assembly GCF_013085925.1). NCBI lineage: Bacteria > Pseudomonadati > Pseudomonadota > Gammaproteobacteria > Enterobacterales > Enterobacteriaceae > Kosakonia > Kosakonia sp. MUSA4. Next base: position 4,499,733 of record NZ_CP025697.1, on the reverse strand, counting down.
TGCAGCACCGGCAGGTAAACCCGTTTTCCGCTGCGCCAGAGCTGTTCAATCAATGGCTGGGTATCCAGTTCACCGTCGAAAGAGAGAAACAGCGCCACAGTATGCGCCATCACGACGGGCGGATACGCCATCATGCGCGCGGCGGCCTGCTGGGCAAAATGCGCCTGCTGCTCGCTGCTTAGCGCACGCCGACGCTGGCGGATAAGTTTGCGGATTTCTTGTCGTGAAGAGGGAAAATCAGGAAGTTGCGTCATGGTTTTGGGTAGAAGAAAAAGAAGGGAATCTCCGAGATGCCGCCGCAGGCTGTAACCCTTGAACCCTTGGTTCAAGGTGAATGCGTCGTCATGATTTTAAGGCTTCTCGGACGGACCGAGCATGCTCACCAACCATGGATCGCCACATTCTTGTGGTATGAAATATCGGCTCAGGGGACTGGCCCGCTTGCAAACATCTCAGAGAAATTTTGTCTTCACGATCACTCTACCACAGTTGATCCTGAAGTGTTATTCAAACTTAGGCCCCGGCCTGTCTGTTATGCGACCCTGATCAAGCAATGCCTGTTCGATGGTCTGCTGTAACATTCGGATACGCTGTTCCATGTTGGCTGCGTACTCGCGGGTTTTTGCCTTTTCCTGAGTCAGCTCGTAGCTGATGTTCAACGCGGCGATAAACACCAACTGCTCAGTATTTGTGACTCTAGTGCGAACTTTCAGATCTTGCAACCGCTGATTCAGATCCTCCGCAGCCTGGTTAAGAGCGTCCCTCTGTTCAGGCGGGCAGTTCACTCGCAGTGAACGACCAAAAATTTGGATATCGACGGGTTGTGCAGACATGCCACCTTCCTGCTGTTTGACTGCGCTCTGCCTTCGCATCCGAGTCCTGGGCTGCGAAGGGGCGACACTATAAGCTAGCCTGGTGAGCACTTTCAAGTTTTTTGCGTCTATACCTTAATTACTCATGCCACATGCAATGGCATGTAACGTGAAGTATCACGGGTATATCACCAGGGGCCAAAGTGGTAGCATATCATGAATATTCCCACCAACGACGACGAATGCGTATGTCTATACAGAACGAAATACCTGGTTACAACGATGTAGGCCAGTTGCTCAACCAACAGGGCGTGGGGCTGCTTCCTGCCGAAATGCATGGGCTTATCGCGGGGATGATCTGCGGTGGCAACAATGACAGCTCCTGGCAGCCGTTGCTGCATGATTTAACTAACGACGGGCTGGCTTTTGGTCATGAGCTGGCACAGGCGCTGCGGGCAATGCATGCGGCAACCAGCGATTCACTGGAAGACGACGGCTTTCTGTTCCAACTCTATTTGCCGGAAGGCGATGACGTCAGCGTTTTCGACAGAGCTGATGCGCTGGCCGGCTGGGTAAACCATTTCCTGCTCGGGTTAGGCGTCTCGCAGCCGAAGCTCGACAAAGTGACTGGTGAAACCGGCGAAGCGATTGATGATTTGCGTAATATCGCGCAACTGGGTTATGACGAAGAAGAAGATCAGGAAGAGCTGGAAATGTCGCTTGAAGAGATCATCGAATACGTCCGCGTTGCTGCGCTGCTGTGCCACGACACGTTCACGCATCCGCAGCCGACCGCGCCGGAAGTGCGTAAGCCGACGTTACATTAATTCGTCTTGTAGGAAGGAGGTGTCATGACACAGCTTGAGTTTCTCCGTCGTCGCCAGACATTGCTGGCGCAGATGGTTCCGGGTAGCGCGGCGTTGATCTTTGCCGCGCCGGAAGCGACCCGCAGCGCAGACAGTGAATATCCGTATCGCCAGAACAGCGATTTCTGGTACTTCACCGGTTTTAACGAACCAGAAGCGGTGCTGGTGCTGATAAAGAGCGATGACACCCACAACCATAGCGTGCTGTTCAACCGCGTGCGTGATAAAACCGCCGAGATCTGGTTTGGCCGCCGTCTTGGTCAGGAAGCCGCGCCAGCAAAACTGGGCGTCGAACGTGCGCTGGCGTTCCCGGAGATCAACACGCACCTTTACCAGTTGCTCAATGGCCTCGACGCGGTTTATCACGCGCAGGGTGAGTATGAGTACGCGGATACCATCCTGTTCACTGCGCTGGAGAAGCTGCGCAAAGGCGCGCGGCAGAATCTGACCGCGCCCGCCACGCTGACCGACTGGCGCCCGATCGTCCACGAGATGCGTCTGTTTAAATCGGCCGAAGAGATCGAGGTGATGCGTCGCGCCGGGAAGATCTCTGCGCTGGCGCATACCCGCGCCATGCAGGTTTGCCGTCCAGGAATGTTTGAATATCAGCTTGAAGGTGAAATTCAGCATGAATTTAACCGCCACGGCGCGCGTTTCCCGTCCTATAACACCATCGTCGGTTCGGGGGATAATGGCTGCATCCTGCATTACACCGAAAATGAAAGCCAGATGCGTGACGGTGATTTAGTGCTGATTGATGCTGGCTGTGAATACAGGGGATACGCCGGGGATATTACCCGCACCTTCCCGGTAAACGGCAAATTCAGCCCGGCGCAGCGTGAAATTTATGACATTGTGCTGGCATCGCTGGAACGTGCGCTGGAGCTGTTTCGTCCGGGAACCTCCATTCAGGCCGTTACCGGCGAAGTAGTGCGCATTATGATCACCGGTCTGGCGAAGCTTGGCATTCTGCAGGGCGAAGTTGATGAATTGATCGCAAAAAATGCCCACCGCCCATTCTTTATGCACGGGTTAAGCCACTGGCTGGGGCTGGATGTTCATGACGTCGGCGTTTACGGTCAGGATCGTTCGCGCGAGCTGGCACCAGGCATGGTGTTGACCGTTGAGCCGGGCCTCTATATTTCCCCGGATGCGGATGTTCCCGAGCAGTATCGCGGCATTGGTATTCGCGTGGAAGATGACATCGTTATTACCGACGAGGGTAACGAGAATCTCACCGCCAGCGTGGTGAAAAAGGCGGATGATATTGAAGCACTGATGGCGGCGAGCCGTTCATGAGTGTGATTATTGTTGGCGGCGGCATGGCCGGTGCGACGCTCGCGCTGGCCATTTCACATCTGACGCAGGGGAAATTACCGGTTCACCTGGTGGAGGCTACAGCGCCGGGTTCTCACCATCATCCTGGTTTTGATGCCCGTGCCATTGCGCTGGCGGCAGGTACGTGCCAGCAGCTTGCGCGCGTCGGGATCTGGCAGGCAATAGCCCGTTGTGCAACGCCCATTTCAACTGTTCACGTCAGCGATCGTGGTCACGCCGGTTTTGTCACGCTGGATGCGCAGGATTATCACCTTGATGCGCTGGGCCAGGTGGTTGAACTGCATGATATCGGCCAGCGGCTCTTTACCTTGCTGCAAAATGCGCCGGGCGTGACGCTGCATTGCCCCGATCGGGTCAGCAGCTTTACCCGTAATGAGCAGCAGGTATCGGTAACGCTGGAAAGCGGTGAGCTGATTATTGGCCAGTTGCTGGTTGCGGCGGACGGTTCCCGTTCGGGCATGGGCGAGCAACTGGGGATCCTCTGGCAGAAAACGCCCTATCACCAGGCCGCGGTCATCGCCAACGTCACCACCTCTGTTCCGCATCAGGGACGCGCATTTGAACGCTTCACCGAGCATGGGCCGCTGGCGATGTTGCCGATGTCGCAGGGGCGCTGTTCACTGGTGTGGTGCCATCCACAGGAAAAACAGCAGCAGGTGACTGGCTGGTCTGACGAACGGTTTTGCCATGAGCTACAAAAAGCTTTCGGCTGGCGTCTGGGGCGTATTGAGCACGCCGGAAAACGCAGCGTTTATCCCCTGACGCTGACTAACGCGTCATCGCCGGTCTCTCATCGCGCGGTGCTGGTCGGCAATGCGGCTCAGACGCTGCATCCTATTGCCGGACAAGGGTTTAACCTCGGCATGCGCGATGTCATGACGCTGGCGGAAACACTGGCGGAGGCATGGGCGAAGCAGAAAGATGTCGGTTGTTATCCGGTGCTGACGCGCTACCGTCATCGGCGTCAGTCGGACAAAAGCGCCACCATAGGCGTTACCGACGGGCTGGTGCATCTGTTTGCCAACCGCTGGGCACCGCTTGTCGTCGGGCGCAATATTGGGCTGATGGCGATGGAACTATTTACCCCGGCGCGCGATGTGCTGGCGCAGCGTACCCTCGGTTGGGTAACCCGTTAATCAAAGGAGCAAAGAGTGCAGAGTGTTGATGTTGCGATTGTCGGCGGCGGCATGGTAGGTCTGGCGCTGGCTTGCGGGTTGCAGGGGAGCGGTTTACGGGTTGCGGTGCTGGAGCAGAATGTTCCGCAGCCGCTGGCGGAAGATGCACCACCGGCGCTGCGCGTATCGGCGATTAACGCCGCCAGCGAAAAACTTCTGACGCATCTTGGCGTGTGGTCAAACATCATTGCCCACCGCGCGGGGCGCTATCACGGTATGGAAGTGTGGGACAAAGACAGCTTTGGCCGCATCACCTTTGACGACCAAAGTATGGGCTATCCCCATCTTGGCTATATTATTGAAAACGCAGTGATTCACCAGGCGCTGTGGGATAAAGCTCAGCAGTGTCAGGATGTCACCATGATTGCCCCAGCCGAATTGCAGCAGGTGGCCTGGGGTGAGAACGACGCATTTCTCACCTTAAAAGATGGCACGATGCTCACGGCCCGGCTGGTGGTCGGGGCTGACGGCGCGAACTCCTGGTTGCGTAACAAAGCGGATATTCCGCTAACTTTCTGGGATTATCACCACCATGCGCTGGTGGCGACCATTCGCACCGAGGAGCCGCATCAGGCCGTAGCGCGGCAGGTGTTCGATAACGAGGGCATTCTGGCGTTTCTGCCGTTGAACGATCCACATTTGTGCTCGATCGTCTGGTCGTTGCCGCCGGATCAGGCGAAAACGCTGCAACAGGCCAGCGATGAGACGTTCAATCAGGCGCTGTGCGTGGCCTTTGATAATCGTCTTGGTCTGTGCAGTGTGGAAAGCGAGCGTCAGGTTTATCCGCTCACCGGCCGCTATGCGCGCCACTTCGCCGGCCATCGTCTGGCGCTGGTAGGCGATGCTGCGCATACCATCCATCCGCTGGCCGGGCAGGGTGTGAATCTGGGCTTTATGGATGTTGCGGAATTGATTACCGAGCTGCGTCGTCTGCGCCGCGAAGGCAAAGATATCGGCCAGCATCTCTATCTGCGTCGCTACGAGCGCAGCCGTAAGCACAGTGCGGCGCTAATGCTGGCGGGAATGCAGGGCTTCCGCGAACTGTTTGCCGGGTCGAACCCGGCGAAGAAACTGTTGCGTGATATTGGTCTGAAACTGGCGGATACCCTTCCTGGGGTAAAAACACAATTGCTGCGTCAGGCGCTCGGCCTGAATGACCTTCCGGAGTGGTTACGTTAACCCCATCACATTTCCCTTCCCGCAAACGGGAAGGGGACTTCCTGCCTCATTTGAAATATTCTAATTTCACCTCGTTTTTCGGATTAGATTTACTCATGTGTGATTTTTCCCACTGCAGAAAAAATGATGCTTTTGCGGAGTGAAATATTGAAATAAGGCGCAATCTCGTCGCTTTATTGATGTTTCGTTTGGGTGATTTCGTTTTTAGCCAGCATAAAACTCTGCTGCTGTTTTTAGCTAACCCGGTCATAAGCTAATGTGATGGCCCATTTTCTCTTATGGTTAAGTGCCGCTTTCGGTGTTAAGTTCAGGCAAAAGATAACGTTTGCGTCGGCGTCCGAAATGGCCGTTGACGCTGGTCGTTTTGGCGAAATGAACGCCGCCGAAAAACGTGATAGCGCAGCTTATTCGACGAGGACAAGATGGCTCAGCAGACCCCTTTGTATGAACAACACACGCTATGCGGCGCCCGCATGGTGGATTTCCATGGCTGGATGATGCCGCTGCATTACGGCTCGCAGATTGATGAGCACCACGCAGTGCGCAGCGATGCCGGGATGTTCGATGTTTCGCACATGACCATCGTCGATCTGAAAGGCAGCCGCACCCGGGAGTTTCTGCAATATTTGCTGGCAAATGATGTGGCCAAACTCACGAAGCCCGGCAAAGCCCTCTACACCGGCATGCTGAATGCGTCGGGTGGCGTGATTGACGATTTGATCGTCTACTACTTCACCGAAGACTTCTTCCGCCTCGTTGTAAACTCCGCCACCCGCGAAAAAGACCTCTCCTGGATCACCCAACACGCCGAACCTTTTGCCATCGATATCACCGTCCGTGACGATCTGTCACTGATCGCGGTTCAGGGGCCAAACGCGCAGGCGAAAGCCGCCAGCCTGTTTACCGATGCGCAGCGCAGCGCGGTTGAGGGAATGAAACCGTTCTTCGGCGTTGAAGCGGACGAGCTGTTTATCGCGACCACGGGCTACACCGGTGAAGCGGGTTACGAGATTGCTTTGCCGAACGAAAAAGCTGCCAGCTTTTGGCAGGATCTGCTGAAAGCGGGCGTAAAACCTTGCGGGCTTGGCGCGCGCGATACGCTGCGCCTGGAAGCGGGCATGAACCTGTATGGCCAGGAGATGGATGAAAGCATCTCTCCGCTGGCTGCCAATATGGGCTGGACCATCGCCTGGGAACCGCAGGATCGCCAGTTCATCGGTCGCGAAGCGCTGGAACTACAGCGCGAAAAGGGCACCGAACAGCTGGTTGGCCTGGTGATGACGGAAAAAGGTGTGCTGCGTAATGAGTTACCGGTGCACTTTACTGACGCGCACGGCAACGTGCAAAAAGGTGTGATCACCAGCGGGACCTTCTCGCCGACGCTTGGCTACAGTATTGCACTGGCGCGCGTTCCGGCCGGAATTGGCGAAACGGCAATTGTGCAGATCCGTAACCGCGAAATGCCGGTCAAAGTGACCAAACCTGTTTTTGTGCGCAACGGCAAAGCTGTCGCGTAACGTAATTTTTATCTGGAGAGAATGAGATGAGCAACGTACCGGGCGAACTGAAATACAGCAAAGAACACGAATGGCTGCGCAAAGAAGCAGACGGTAGCTATACCGTTGGCATCACTGAACATGCTCAGGAACTGCTGGGTGATATGGTGTTTGTCGATCTGCCGGAAGTGGGCGCGACCGTTAGCGCTGGCGATGACTGCGCCGTTGCCGAATCGGTAAAAGCCGCTTCTGATATCTACGCGCCGATCGGCGGTGAAATCGTCGCCGTTAACGATGCGCTGAATGACTCTCCGGAGCTGGTTAACAGCGAGCCGTACGGCGAAGGCTGGATCTTCAAAATCAAAGCCAGTGACGAATCGGAAGTTGCTGCGCTGCTGGATGCAACGGCATACGCCGCATTGTTAGAAGACGAGTAATGTTGTGCCGGATGGCACTGCGTTTATCCGGCCTACAGGTGTACGTAGGCCCGGTAAGCGTAAGCGCCACCGGGCAATAGAGTTAGCAACATATACGATTCACCGCACGTTTCAGGAACCATCGCTCATGACTCAGACGTTAAGTCAGCTTGAAAATCGCACCGCATTTATCGGCAGGCATATTGGCCCGGACGCATCGCAACAGCAGGAGATGCTGAACACCGTAGGGGCAGATTCGCTGAATGCCCTGATTGCGCAGATCGTACCGAAAGATATTCAGCTCGCCACGCCGCCGCAGGTGGGTGACGCTACCAGCGAATTCGCCGCGCTTGCCGAACTGAAAGCCATCGCGGGACGCAACAAGCGCTTTAAGTCTTACATTGGCATGGGCTACACCGCAGTGCAGTTACCGCCGGTGATCCTGCGTAATATGCTGGAAAATCCAGGCTGGTACACCGCGTATACGCCGTATCAGCCGGAAGTATCGCAAGGGCGCCTGGAAGCGCTGCTTAACTTTCAACAGGTGACGCTGGATTTGACCGGCCTGGATATCGCCTCCGCTTCCCTGCTGGATGAAGCGACCGCCGCCGCTGAAGCGATGGCGATGGCGAAGCGCGTGAGCAAACTGAAAGGCGCTAACCGCTTCTTCGTTGCCGATGATGTGCACCCGCAAACGCTGGATGTCGTGCGCACGCGCGCCGAAACCTTCGGTTTTGAGGTGATTGTTGATGCGGCTGACAAAGTGCTGGATCACCAGGATGTCTTCGGTGTTCTGCTGCAACAGGTTGGCACCACCGGCGAAGTACACAATTACAGCGTACTGATTGCTGAGCTGAAAGCCCGCAAAATCGTGGTCAGCGTCGCTGCCGATTTTATGGCGCTGGTGCAGTTGACGGCGCCAGGCAAACAGGGCGCCGACATCGTGTTTGGCTCCGCTCAGCGTTTCGGCGTGCCGATGGGCTACGGCGGTCCGCACGCGGCATTCTTTGCTGCCAAAGATGAATTCAAACGTTCCATGCCTGGGCGCATTATCGGGGTTTCCAAAGATGCTGCCGGTAACACCGCGCTGCGCATGGCGATGCAGACCCGCGAACAGCACATCCGTCGCGAGAAAGCCAACTCCAACATCTGTACTTCACAGGTGCTGCTGGCCAATATCGCCAGCCTGTACGCGGTGTTCCACGGCCCGGAAGGGCTGAAACGCATTGCGGGCCGCATTCACCGCCTGGCCGACATTCTCGCTACCGGTTTGCAGCATAAGGGGCTGAAACTGCGTCATGCGCACTACTTCGATACGCTGTGCGTTGAGGTCGCGGATAAAGCCGCCGTGCTGGCGCGCGCTCAGGCGAAAGAGATCAACCTGCGCAGCGACATTCTGAACGCGGTGGGTATTACGCTGGACGAAACGACCACCCGCGAAGATGTGCAGGCGTTGTTTGGTGTTCTGCTGGGCGACAATCATGGTCTGGATATTGATGCGCTGGACAAAGATGTTGCGCTTGATAGCCGCTCCATTCCGCACGGGATGCTGCGCGACGATGCGTTCCTGACGCACCCGGTGTTCAACCGTTATCACAGCGAAACCGAGATGATGCGCTATATGCACTCTCTGGAACGCAAAGATCTGGCGCTGAATCAGGCGATGATCCCGCTGGGTTCCTGCACCATGAAGCTGAACGCGGCAGCCGAAATGATCCCTATCACCTGGCCGGAATTCGCGGAACTGCATCCGTTCTGCCCGCCGGAACAGGCTGAAGGTTATCATCAGATGATTACTCAGCTTTCCGAGTGGCTGGTCAAGCTCACCGGTTACGATGCCCTCTGCATGCAGCCAAACTCTGGTGCGCAGGGCGAATACGCAGGTCTGCTGGCCATTCGTCATTACCACGAAAGCCGCAACGAAGGTCATCGTGATATCTGTCTGATCCCTGGTTCCGCGCACGGCACTAACCCGGCGTCGGCGCAGATGGCGGGGATGCAGGTGGTGGTCGTTGCCTGCGATAAAAACGGCAACATCGACCTTGCCGATCTGCGCGCGAAAGCGGAGCAGGCGGGTGATAACCTCTCCTGCATTATGGTCACCTATCCATCCACTCACGGCGTATATGAAGAGACGATCCGTGAAGTGTGCGAAGTGGTGCATCAGTTTGGCGGCCAGGTTTATCTCGATGGCGCAAACATGAACGCCCAGGTGGGTATCACTTCGCCGGGCTTTATCGGGGCGGATGTTTCCCACCTCAACCTGCATAAAACGTTCTGCATTCCGCACGGCGGCGGCGGCCCGGGTATGGGGCCGATCGGCGTGAAAGCGCATCTGGCGCCGTTTGTTCCGGGGCACAGCGTGGTGCAAATCGAAGGCATGTTGACGCGCCAGGGGGCGGTTTCTGCCGCACCGTTTGGCAGCGCGTCGATTCTGCCGATTAGCTGGATGTATATCCGGATGATGGGCGCGGAAGGGCTGAAGCAGGCCAGCCAGGTGGCGATCCTCAATGCTAACTACATCGCCAGCCGTCTGAAAGAGGCGTTCCCGGTGCTGTATACCGGGCGTGATGGCCGCGTGGCGCATGAGTGCATTCTCGATATTCGTCCATTGAAAGAAGATACCGGGATTAGTGAGCTGGATATCGCTAAGCGTTTGATCGATTACGGTTTCCATGCGCCGACCATGTCCTTCCCGGTTGCCGGTACGCTGATGGTGGAACCGACAGAATCGGAAAGCAAAGTCGAACTGGATCGTTTTATCGATGCGATGCTGGCGATCCGTGGCGAAATCGAGCGCGTGAAGCAGGGCGAATGGACGCTGGAAGATAACCCGCTGGTGAACGCGCCGCACACCCAGAATGAACTGGTGGCGGAGTGGAACCACGGTTATACCCGTGAACTGGCCGTGTTCCCGGCAGGCTTCGCAAACAAATACTGGCCAACCGTCAAACGTCTGGATGATGTCTACGGTGACCGTAACCTGTTCTGCTCCTGTGTACCGATGAGCGAATATCAGTAATTCACTGATTCAACTATCCTTTAAGGGCGCTTCGGCGCCCTTTTCTATTGGGAGAACCGTAGCGATTGCAGTAGTGACGGGCGCCGCGGTAGGCAAGGCGCAACTGAACGTTTTCCATGATTCACATACTGCGATGCTCGTTATGTTTTGAGCTGCAACAGCTCAGGGAAAACCCTTCGTCACTGGCGTTAAGCCAACAGGTTGCCGGATAAGCCTGATACTTAACCCCGCTCCCGCGCCGAGGCAGCACGCCATTGTCAGGACTGCGACGACAAACGCATGGGTGATATCCGTCGCGCTATGGCTGTCGCCCACAATGCTGTAAAAAATACCGCCCATCACTGCGACGCTGAGCGCGGTGCTAACCTGCAAAGCCGAGCTGGTGATGCCGGCAATCATGCCTGCAAATTCCGCTGCGACACGGCCTGTTAGCATGCGCATCAGCATTGGCATCGCCAGGCCCTGGCCAAAACCGGTGATAAACAGCAGCGCGGCGAGTAGCGCCATTGCGGGAGTCGCGCCCGTCGCCGTTGCGGTCACCAGCCACGCCAGTCCGGCTAAACCGGCGGTTTCGCATCCCATCCCGATCGTGCTCAGGTAATTTCCGGCAAAACGCCGCAGGTACGGGGTGAGCAACGGCCCAATCAGAAAACCGGCGCCAAAAGGCAGAAAAATCAGGCCAGCCGTCAGCGCATCGACATGCAGTGCGCTTTGCAGATAAACCGAAAACAGCAAAAAGAATGCGGCGATGGAATAGAACAACAGCGCGATCGCCAGCCCGCAACCCAGCCCAGGCGCACGTAACGCGACAGGATCCAGCAGCGGTGAGCCGCCATGACGGCTGAGGCGTATTTCATAACGCCATAAAAGCGAGGCCAGCAGCGGAGCCGCAAGGAATAACAGCCACGTCCACCAGGGCCAGCCTGCCTCACGGCCTTCAATCAACGGAATAATCAGCGCGCTCAACGTTGCTGTTGCCAGCAGCATGCCGCCGGGATCAAGTTTGCGGGCATGTGGCGCCCGTGTCTCTTTCAGCAATGGAATACCAAAAACAATGACCAGCAGCGCCACCGGCAGGTTAACAAGAAAAATGGCCCGCCACCCGAGGTTGAACAGATTCAATGTAATCAGGATGCCGCCCAGCGCCTGTCCGATAACGGAGGCAAGGCCAAACACGGCACCATATAAACCCAACGCTAATGGCTTCTCTGTTTCAGGGAAAATGGCCTGCACGGACGCGAGCGCCTGCGGTGCCATGATGGCGGCCGAAGCGCCCTGAAGTGCGCGCCCGAAAATCAATACCCACGGCGATCCGGCGATCCCGCACAACAGTGATGCAGCCGCAAAACCCATCAGCCCAAGGAAAAACATCCTGCCACGACCATACAGATCACCCAGCCGCCCACCGGTGATTAACGTGGTCGCATACACTGCGGCATACGATGAGATAACCAGTTGCTCCGCAGAAGACGAAGAGGCTAAATCACTCTGGATTGACGGGAGCGCCACATTAACGATAAAAAAATCGAGCGGTGGCAGAAAGGCGCCCACCAGTAAGATAACGAACATCGCCCAGCGACGAGGCTCAGCGTGCGTCATGTTATGTGCTGACATAACCCCTCCCGGAAACCCTGTGGTTTCCAATCAATCAATCAAATGAAACATGTGGAGCCAGGCGCACGGGGTATTCCCGGCTCTCTTCTGCCTGCGAACTGCCTGACCAAACGCCCGGGCAGCCTTTATTGAATTGCGGCGCGTTAGCGCATGCCGCCAGACGCCATAATGACCTCGCCGGTCACCCATCCCGCATCGTCTGATGCCAGGTAAGAGACGATTGGCGCGATGTCCTGCACCTGACCGATACGACCAAGCGGCGTCTGCGCTTCGTTCCAGGTCTGGAAGTCCGAACCCATCGCCCCGGTAGCGTGTGTACCTTCAGTTTCGATAAGACCAGGATTAACGGCGTTAACGCGGATGCCGCGCGGACCAAGCTCGCGCGCGAGTACGCCGGTAATGGCGTCAATCGCACCTTTGGAGCCGCTATAAATGGCGCTCTCTGGCATGAACACGCGTGTGACGAACGAACTGATGTTGATGATGCTCCCGCCTTTCTCCAGATGCGGCACGGCGGCGGCGCAGACCAGTAGCGGGCCAAGCACATTGATGTCGAACTGCTTGCGGTACAGCGCTTCGGTGGTTTCTTCGATCCGGGCGAACTGATAAATCCCTGAGTTATTCACCACAATGTCCAGCCGCCCAAAATGTTCAATCGCCGAGCTAACCAGCGCCTCAACCTCACGCTTGTTGGTAACGTCTGCGGCGACCGCCACGGCCTGTCCGCCTGCGGCTTCGATATCCGCAACCACGCTGTCTGCGCCGCTTTTGCTGGTGGCGTAGTTGACGATAACCTTCGCCCCCTCCGCCGCCAGTTGGCGGGCAATTCCGGCACCGATACCTTTGGATGCGCCTGTGACGATGGCAACTTTGTTTTTTAATTTGTTCATACTTTCAGATCCCGGATGAGGCCATAGCAGCCTGTTCAGTGAAGAGACGTTATGGTGATGCCTGCATAATTGTTAGGGAACTGCCATTTATGTATATTGGATGTTCATTTTTGAACGGGGGCGGGTATGGAGTGGAGCGACGTACGGATATTTCTGGCGGTGATCCGCAAGGGATCGTTCGGCGAGGCCGCCCGAAGCCTGGGCGTGAGCCATCCGACGGTGGGCCGACGGATCAAAGCGCTCGAAGATGAGGCACAACAGCCGCTGTTTCGCCGCACGCGTGAGGGGCTGGTGCTGACCGATGCCGGAGACGCGGTGCTGAATCTGGCGGAATCGATGGAAAATTCCGCGCTGGCGCTGGAAAGGCGCCTGGCGGGTAATCACCAACGGCTCGAAGGCATTTTGCGAATCTCATGTGCCGAGTGGTTTGCGGGCTACGTGCTGGCACCGGTGCTGGCTGAATTGACGCGGCGTCATCCGGGCGTGGTACCGGAGATCATCGCCAGCTACCGCTTACTTAATTTATCCCGGCGCGATGCGGATGTGGCCTTTCGTCTCGTACCTTTTACCGAACCGGACATCGTCCAGCGTCGCCTGATGACCATTTCCTATGGTCTGTACGGTACGCCTGAAATCGCACAGACCATATACAACGATCCGGCGTCAGTGGGGCTTATTCTGATGAACACCGCCCAGTCACATTTTCCTGACGTCACATGGTTGCTCGACAGATTCCCCCGCTCCAGGCGTGTTTTCACCAGCACAAGCCGGGCTGTTCAGGCGCAAATGTGCTTGCAGGGGATGGGAGTAGCCGTGTTGCCACGGCCACTGGGAGACGCCGTTTCCGGTCTGCAACGTATTCAGACTGAGGATCAACTGCCATCCAGAGAGATGTGGGTCGGCTACCACCAGGATCTCCGGCATATGGACCGCTTGCGCGCAATGCTGGATATCGCCGATACGCTGCTTGCCGACCCGGCGACGAGAGCACCGTGAACCCGCGTGCCATTTTACGGAGCACGCCACAGAGAAAACTTGTCCCGCTCTGGTTAGCCCACGATGCTTTATGCCGCCGACATCCGGCAACGTCTCAAAGCATCACAGCTTTTCGCCATTGCTGGCGATCACCTCTTTGTACCAGTTAAAGCTCTTCTTGCGGGAGCGGGACATATCACCTGTACCGTCGTCGTGCTTGTTCACATAGATAAAGCCGTAACGCTTGCTGTACTGGCCGGTGGTGAAGGAGACGCAGTCGATGCAGCCCCACGGTGTATAGCCCAGCAGATCCACGCCATCGTAAGTGACCGCTTTCATCATCTCTTCAACGTGCGCGCGCAGATAATCGATGCGGTAGTCATCGTTGATGCTGCCATCGGCTTCGACTTTGTCGTAAGCGCCAAAGCCGTTTTCAACGATGAACAACGGTTTCTGGTAGCGTTCATACAGTTCGCACAGAGAGTAGCGCAGCCCGACGGGATCGATCTGCCAGCCCCAGTCGGAGGCTTTGACGTGCGGGTTCGGCACGCTGCCTTCGAAGCCGGATATAGCATCGCCGCTGCCGCCTTCCGCTTTCACCGCGTTGGTCATGTAGTAGCTAAAGCCCAGGTAATCGCAGGTGCCTTCACGCAGGATCTGTTCATCGCCGTGTTCCATTTTGATGGAGAAGCCGCGGCGCTCCCACTCGTTCAGCACATAGGACGGGTAGTAACCACGTAGCTGTACGTCGGTAAAGACATAACGCTCGCGCATTGATTCCTGCGCAAACATGACGTCTTCCGGCTTACAGGAGAAGGGATAGAGCGCAACCATTGCCAGCATGCAGCCGACTTTCATTTCCGGGTTGATGCGGCGGGCCGCTTTCACTGCCAGGGCGCTGGCGACGAACTGATGGTGCAGCACCTGGTACATGGTCTCTTCCGGGTTTTCATGATCGGTATAGACCACGCCGGAGCAGCAGTAGCCGAACAGCGGCGCTCGCCAGTTACGCTGGTTGTTGATTTCGTTGAAGGTCATCCAGTATTTGACCTTGTTCTTGTAGCGTTCGAAAACCACTTCCGCGAAGCGGACGAAGAAATCGACCACTTTACGGTTGGTCCAGCCGCCATATTCCTGCACCAGATGCAGCGGCATCTCAAAGTGGGAGAGGGTGATCACCGGTTCGATGTTATATTTCAGCAGTTCATCGAACATATCGTCGTAGAATTTCAGCCCTTCTTCGTTAGGCTGTTGCTCATCCCCTTTGGGAAAGATGCGGGTCCAGGCGATCGAGGTGCGAAAGCATTTAAAGCCCATCTCGGCGAACAGCTTGATGTCTTCTTTATAATGACCGTGGAAATCGATCGCTTCATGGTTCGGGTAATATTTCCCGGCCACCACTTCGGTGGTGATCTCACGCGGTACGCCGTGCGCGCCGCCGGTCAGCACGTCGCAAATACTCGGGCCTTTGCCGCCTTTATTCCAGCCGCCTTCAACCTGGTGCGCGGCAACGGCGCCGCCCCATAAAAAATCTTTTGGTAAGGTCAGTTTTTTCATCTTTGCTCTTCTCGTCATATTGGCTATTAACGAGTCTAACAAAGGTGAATTAAATGTCACGATATAACAAATTACCGGCCGGGTAATTTGTTACACCAGAAAAACGCCCTGTTTTTTTATGCTATTTTCTTAGCCAGCTTGCGCCCCAGCGATTCCAGAATATAAATGACCGGGATTTGCGTCGTAATATCGTAGCCACCGGGAATACGTGTGGGAGGAATATGCCAGGAGAGATTAAAATCCGCCAGTTTCGCCAGACGTGACTGTTCGTGGCTGGTAATGGACAGCACTTTGCAGTGATGCAGGCTAAACTGCCCGGCAAAACGCAGGATCTCTTCGGTCTCGCCAGAGACAGAAAGGACAATCGCCAGCGCATTTTTTGCCATATCATTGGTGACCGGGAAATAAGGGTCGTCGATATGGTTGCTGAATTTCCCGATATTAGAGAAAAAGCGGGCACCATATTTTGCCAGTGCGCCGGATGTGCCAGCGCCAACAAAAATAATACGCTCTGAGGATAATATTATATCGACGGCTTTATTCAGCAGGACATCAAATTCATCGTTATTTACGCTTTTAAAAAAGCTAATCACTTCACTGGCACCAAAATTCGCCTGCGGTAACTCATTTTGCTCTAAATATAATTTGAAGCGGACGCGAAACTCCGAATAGCCTTCGCAGTTGAGCTTGCGGCAGAAGCGCAGCACCGTGGTGGTGGAGACGCCCGCCGCATCGGCCAGCTCGCGGATCGTCATATACATCACTTTGTCGCGGTTTTTGACCACATAGTGATAGACCATCATCTCCAGATTATTGAGGCTGGCGATGGCGGAGTGGGTAAACATCGTCACGGTGGTGTCCTTTGCTCTTTGTTAACGTTGCCAGCCGGCATGCAATTGCGTGTCCACATGCTGCCATAACTCCGGCTGGCTTGCCCTGAGTTTTGTCCCCGGCATAAGAATCTGATTTCGCGGCCTGCATATTGTCATTTCCGCTTCATACTTTCATCCTACATTCACGTTTCATGGGGTACGCTCATTGCGAGAAGGATGAACAGTTGTAACGCCAGCCGTCGGCTTAAATGCTGCGAATATATTGATACGAATTTTTTTAGCGTACAGGTGTGCACTGGAATCATTCTCAGTTACTCTATTGACGCAATGTTTTTTTGAGTTCTCCCGGAGTTAGCTATGGCCAAGAAACCCTTAATCGCACAGGGATACACACTGGCAGAAGAAATCGCCAACAGCATTAGCCACGGAATTGGGCTGGTGTTCGGTATCGTCGGGCTGGTGCTGCTGCTGGTACAGGCGGTAGATGCAAAAGCCAGTACAATGGCTATCACCAGTTACTCGCTTTATGGCGGCAGCATGATTTTGCTGTTCCTTGCCTCTACGCTTTACCATGCCATTCCGTACCAGCGTGCCAAGGCGTGGCTGAAGAAATTTGACCATTGTGCCATTTATCTGCTGATTGCCGGAACCTATACACCATTTCTGTTGGTTGGGCTGGACTCGCCGCTGGCGCGTGGGCTGATGATTGTCATCTGGAGCCTCGCCCTGCTGGGGATCTTATTTAAACTCACCATTGCCCATCGTTTTAAAGTGCTGTCGCTGGTGACCTACCTGACCATGGGCTGGCTGTCGCTAATTGTGATTTATCAGCTTGCCACGCGCCTGTCAGTTGGAGGCGTAACGCTACTGGCTGTGGGCGGCCTGGTCTATTCGCTCGGCGTGATTTTTTACGTCTGCAAACGCATCCCTTATAACCACGCGATCTGGCACGGCTTCGTGCTGGGCGGCAGTGTCTGCCACTTCCTGGCAATTTATTTGTACGTCGGACAGCTTTGAGTCAGAGCCGGCGGCGATTTCCGCCCCGGCTTAGCGCGTTTACTCTTCCAGTGAATAAGGCAGCGGTTCGATGCTTAGCGTATTCGCATCGTCGCGCACGCGGAACACGCTGCCGGGTTCCATATCGTTGTTCATCACCACCTGAACCAGAAGGCGTCCGTCATCAAGCTGCACAGATGCCAGCACGGTACCGGTACGGCGCCAGTTGTCTCCCATCTTCAACTCAAGGTCTTCTCCCGCTTCCGGCACCCGGCTGGCTGTCCCTGCCAGATACCACAATGCGCGCTTGTTGGCACCGCGGAATTTTGCTCGTGCCACCATCTCCTGGCCGGTGTAACAGCCTTTTTTAAAGCTGATGCCGCCCAGCGCCTGTAGGTTAGTGGCCTGTGGGATAAACTGTCCGCTGTTTGGCGCATCAATAACCGGCAGTCCCGCTTCGATATTCAGCGCCAGCCACTGCTGGCTGTTATTAAGCTGCGCTTCGCCACGCAGCTTTTCGGCCACCTGTTGCGCCGTTGCGGCGCTGGTTACCAGCAGGAAACGCTCGGCAGGATGCGCAAACCACAGCAGGGTGGTATCCCCCTCCTGCACAACCTGTTTTTCACTGTCCGGAAGGGTGGTAAAGAGATTCGCCAGTGCCGCACGCGCCTGAAAACCGGCCACGCCCAGCAGCACGTGTTCATCGTCTTGCGCAATGGCGACTTTGGAGAATACGGCGTATTTCTTCAGTTCACGAAGCTGCGCTTCACGCACGCTGCGGCGCAGGATCCAGGCAAAACCTTCCTGGAAATGGAACAACCGCATATTGCTCCACATTTTCCCTTTAGAATCACAGTGTGCCGCCAGCAGGTGCTGTTCAGGCGTCATAGTGGTGACATCGGCGGTCACCTGGCCTTGCAGGTATTTTTCGCTATCTGCGCCGGTAATCGTTGCCAGCGCCCAGTCATCGAGCGTCATAAGCGTCAGCGGCAGACGTGATGATGCGGTCGGCTGGCGCGGAGGAAACGGAGTAAAAGGCATATTAATGTCCTGATTAGCTTAACGCTGTGTTGGTTCTTAATGGTAAAAGAGCCGTTGTTCATTGCAAGTAATAAAGCATGCGTTTTGTGCCATTGTGCATGCGTTGCGAAGCATTACGCAGCGTGATGATATTTTTGCAGTGGGTGCGATTAATGCTGGAAGCGGCCCCGCGAAGCGAAATATTCCGCAAAAGGAATATTAAAAACACGTTACAATGGGGCCATTATTCTGATGCAGGGAGAAGATCATGGATATTAACAACAAAGCCCGTATCCACTGGGCGTGCCGCCGTGGAATGCGTGAACTCGATATCTCAATCATGCCTTTTTTCGAACATGAGTACGACACGCTGAGCGATGACGACAAACAGCTGTTTGTTCGTCTGCTGGAAAGTGACGATCCTGATTTATTCAACTGGTTAATGAATCATGGAAAGCCTCAGGACGCGGGGTTACAAAGAATGGTGCAGTTAATCCAGACACGGAATCGGGATCGTGGTCCTGTGGCAATCTGAGTTACGCGTCTCCTGGCGCGCACAATGGATCTCGCTTTTGCTCCACGGTCTGGGTGCAGCACTCATTTTGCTGATGCCCTGGCCTTTGAGTTACACACCGCTGTGGCTGCTGTTGCTGTCACTGGTGGTTTTTGATTGCGTGCGCAGCCAGCGGCGGATCAATGCCTGCCATGGCGAACTCAAGCTGCTGATGGATTCCCGCCTGCGCTGGCAGGGCGTGGAATGGGATATCATCGGAACGCCATGGATGTTACGCGGTGGAATGATGCTGCGTTTGCGCTGTGAAGAGGATGGGCGTCGTCAACATTTATGGCTGGCGGCAGACAGTATGGATGCGCAGGAGTGGCGCGATCTGCGCCGGGTGATATCACAAAAACCGGCGCAGGGGCTGCATTAACAGGGGGAAATGGCTGCCTTTAAACCAGCCGTTCCGCCATCTCTGTCAGGATTTGCTCACACCAGGACTGAATGCGCGAATCGCTCAGGTCGTACTGATTGGTTTCGTCCAGCGCCAGGCCGACAAACAGTTGACCATCGGCAATCACCGGTTTGCTGCTGGTAAATTCGTAGCCTTCCGTCGGCCAGTAGCCGATGAACGTCACGCCTTTGGGCGCCAGTTTGTCATGCAGCATGCCCAGCGCATCAAGGAACCATTCGCCGTAGCCGAGCTGATCGCCCATGCCGTACAGCGCAATGATTTTGCCGTCAAGATTGAGATCATCAAGCTGATCCCAGATGGCTTCCCAGTCTTCCTGCAATTCGCCAAAATCCCAGGTCGGAATGCCGAGGATAAGCGCATCGTATTGCTCCATCAGTGCGGGTGCGTCATCTTTCAGATTGTGCAGTGTTACCAGTTCCGGCCCGATAATTTCGCGGATTTTCTCCGCCGCCATTTCGGTATAGCAAGTGCTGGAACCGTAAAACAGGCCAATATTCATAACGTAAACTTCTCAATTCCGGATGTGTCTTTGTGAGCAGTGTACCAGAATCGTACGGCTATCAGGCATAATGCAGCGATTGAGAAACGGAGGCGTTTCAATGGAACAGGATTTCGCACGTATCGAACAATTTCTTGATGCGCTCTGGCTGGAAAATAACCTGGCGGACAATACGCTCAGCGCCTACCGCCGCGATTTGCAAGGCGTGGCCGAGTGGCTGCATCATCGGGGAAGTAGCCTGGCGCAGGCGAGAAGCGATGACTTACAGGCGCTGCTGGCCGAACGCGTGGATGGCGGCTACAAAGCGACCAGTTCAGCGCGTCTGCTCAGCGCCATGCGAAGACTCTTCCAGTACCTGTACCGGGAGAAAATCCGTAGCGACGATCCCAGCGCGCAACTGGCCTCGCCGAAGCTGCCGCAGCGTCTGCCGAAAGACCTAACAGAAGCGCAGGTTGAGAGACTTTTACAGGCACCGGTAGTTGACCAACCGCTGGAGTTACGCGATAAAGCCATGCTTGAGGTTTTATATGCCACCGGGCTTCGCGTCTCTGAACTGGTCGGGTTAACCATGAGCGATATCAGCCTGCGCCAGGGCGTGTTGCGGGTGATTGGTAAAGGTAATAAAGAACGGCTGGTGCCGCTGGGTGAAAATGCGGTGTACTGGGTGGAAAACTACCTTGAACACGGGCGTCCGTGGCTGCTGAACGGCGTATCGATTGATGTGCTGTTTCCCAGCCAGCGCGCTCAGCAGATGACGCGCCAGACTTTCTGGCACCGTATCAAACACTATGCCGTGCTGGCGGGGATTGACAGCGAAAAGCTTTCCCCTCACGTTTTACGTCATGCTTTTGCCACGCATTTGCTTAATCACGGCGCGGATCTGCGCGTGGTGCAAATGCTACTGGGGCATCAGGATCTTTCTACAACGCAAATTTATACGCATGTGGCCACCGAGCGGCTGCGTAAGCTTCATGAACAGCATCACCCGCGGGCGTGATCGCTGATAATTAAAGGATGTTTTATGAAAAATGGTTTGATTATGTTCACCCTGCTGGCAGCGGCTTTTTCTGGCGTTGCGCATGCTGACGACGCCGCTATCAAGCAGTCGTTAGCAAAACTGGGTGTACAGAGCTCTGAGATATTGCCCGCTCCCGTCGCCGGAATGAAAGCGGTATTGACCAACAGCGGCGTGCTGTATGTGACCGAAGACGGCAAACATATTATCCAGGGGCCGATGTACGATGTCAGCGGCGCGCAGCCGGTAAACGTCACCACGCAAATGTTGTTGCCGCACCTTAACGCGCTGGAAAAAGAGATGATTGTCTACAAAGCGCCGAAAGAAAAACACGTGATCACCGTGTTCACCGACATCACCTGCGGCTACTGCCAGAAACTGCACAGTGAGATGGCGGATTACAACGCGCTGGGCATCACCGTCCGCTACCTGGCATTCCCGCGTCAGGGCGTGCCGAGTGAAGTCGAAAACCAGATGAAAGCAATCTGGTGTGCCAAAGATCGTAATAAAGCCTTTGATGACGCGATGGATGGCAAAGGCATCAAACCGGCCAGCTGCGATATTGATATTGCTAACCACTACGCGCTGGGCGTGCAGTTTGGCGTCAACGGAACACCGGCCATTGTGCTGAACGATGGCTACCTTGTTCCGGGCTATCAGGCACCGGCTGAGATGAAAGCCTTCCTCGACAAACATCAGCAAGCCACCGGCGGTAAATAAAACGCGTGAAAGCTCAGATACAACTTCGCCGCCGCAAGGTGGATGATTCTGCGGAACTGGCGGAAGACTTACCGCCGTTACTGCGTCGGCTCTACGCCAGCCGCGGCGTGCGTAAGGCCAGCGAACTGGAGCGCAGCGTAAAAGGCATGCTGCCCTGGCAGCAACTTACCGGTATTGATGAGGCGGTTTCGCACCTTTATCACGCACTGCGCGAAGGTTTACGCATTATCGTGGTCGGTGATTTTGATGCCGATGGCGCAACCAGTACGGCGCTCAGCGTCCTGGCGCTGCGTGCGCTGGGCTGTGAAAATGTGAGTTACCTGGTGCCGAATCGTTTTGATGACGGTTACGGCCTCAGCCCGGAAGTGGTCGATCAGGCGCATGCACGCGGCGCGCAGTTGATCCTGACAGTGGACAACGGTATTTCCTCGCATGCCGGGGTGGCGCGGGCGCACGAACTGGGTATTCCTGTGGTCGTGACCGATCACCACCTGCCAGGCGATACCCTGCCGGAGGCGGAAGCCATTGTGAACCCCAACCTGCGCGACTGTGATTTCCCGTCGAAATCGTTGGCGGGCGTCGGTGTCGCTTTTTATCTGATGCTGGCGCTACGCGCTCTTCTGCGCGACAACGGCTGGTTTGAATCGCGCGGGCTGGCAATGCCGAATCTTGCGGAACTGCTCGATCTCGTCGCGCTGGGAACGGTAGCAGACGTAGTGCCGCTTGATGCCAACAACCGTATTCTCACCTGGCAAGGCCTGAGCCGGATCCGCGCCGGGCGCTGTCGTCCTGGCATTAAAGCGCTGCTTGAAATCGCCAACCGCGACGCGCAGAAACTGGCGGCAAGCGACCTGGGTTTTGCGCTGGGTCCACGCCTGAACGCGGCGGGCAGGCTGGATGATATGTCGGTGGGCGTCGCGCTGCTGTTATGCGATAACCTCGGCGAAGCGCGTCAGTTGGCTAACGATCTGGATGCGCTGAATCAGACGCGCAAAGAGATCGAGCAAGGGATGCAGGCCGAAGCGCTAACCTTGTGCGAGCAGCTTGAACGAAGCCGCGATACGCTGCCCGGCGGGCTGGCGATGTACCATCCCGAATGGCATCAGGGCGTGGTGGGGATCCTTGCCTCGCGAATCAAAGAGCGTTTTCATCGGCCGGTGATTGCCTTTGCGCCTGCTGGCGATGGCGTTCTGAAAGGTTCCGGGCGTTCGATTCAGGGGCTGCATATGCGTGATGCGCTGGAGCGCCTGGATATGCTCTACCCTGGCATGATGCTTAAGTTTGGCGGTCATGCGATGGCTGCCGGTTTGACGCTCGAAGAGCCGCGTTTCGAAGAGTTCCAACAGCGCTTCGGCGAGCTGGTGACGGAATGGCTGGATCCGGCGCTGTTGCAGGGCGAAATTGTTTCTGACGGCCCGCTAACGCCGCAAGAGATGACGCTGGATGTCGCCGAAATGCTGCGTGAAGCCGGGCCGTGGGGGCAAATGTTCCCGGAGCCGCTGTTCGATGGCGAGTTTCGACTGTTGCAACAGCGGCTGGTGGGCGAGCGTCACCTGAAGGTAATGCTCGAGCCGGTTGGCGGCGGCCCGCTGCTTGATGGCATTGTGTTTAACGTCGATACCACCTGCTGGCCGGACAACGGCGTGCGGCAGGTGAATATTGCTTATAAACTTGATGTCAACGAGTTCCGCGGGAATCGTAGCGTACAGCTTATCATCGAAAATCTCTGGCCACTTTAGCGCCAGTATTCGCTACAAAAAAGGGCGTGGATCCGGTAAACTCCCGCCCTTATCACCGCATTTTGACAAGTCCATTAAAAGAAATCAGACCATGTTTGAAATTAACCCGGTAAAAAATCGTATTCAGGACCTCACGGAGCGCTCCGACGTTCTTAGGGGGTATCTTTGACTATGACGCCAAGAAAGAGCGTCTGGAAGAAGTAAACGCCGAGCTGGAGCAGCCGGATGTCTGGAATGAGCCAGAGCGCGCACAGGCGCTGGGCAAAGAGCGTTCCTCACTTGAAGCTATCGTCGATACCCTCGATCAAATGTCGCAGGGGCTGGAAGATGTCTCCGGCCTGCTGGAGCTGGCGGTAGAAGCTGACGACGAAGAAACCTTTAACGAAGCGGTCGTCGAGCTGGACGGGCTGGAAGAGAAGCTGGCGCAGCTTGAGTTCCGTCGTATGTTCTCCGGCGAATATGACAGCGCCGATTGCTATCTGGATATCCAGGCGGGTTCCGGTGGTACCGAAGCGCAGGACTGGGCGAGCATGCTAATGCGCATGTATCTGCGCTGGGCGGAAGCGCGCGGCTTCAAAACTGAAATTATCGAAGAGTCTGAAGGTGAAGTCGCGGGTATTAAATCTGTGACCATCAAGATCATCGGCGATTACGCCTACGGCTGGCTACGTACCGAAACTGGCGTTCATCGCCTGGTGCGTAAGAGCCCGTTCGACTCCGGCGGCCGTCGTCATACCTCCTTTAGCTCCGCATTTGTCTACCCGGAAGTGGAAGACGATATTGATATCGAGATTAACCCGGCGGACCTGCGTATTGACGTCTATCGCGCATCCGGCGCGGGCGGCCAGCACGTTAACCGTACGGAATCCGCGGTGCGTATTACCCATATTCCGACCGGGCTGGTAACGCAGTGCCAGAACGACCGTTCTCAGCATAAAAACAAAGACCAGGCCATGAAGCAGATGAAAGCGAAGCTTTATGAACTGGAAATGCAAAAGAAAAATGCGGAGAAACAGGCGATGGAAGACACCAAGTCCGATATCGGCTGGGGAAGCCAGATCCGTTCTTATGTCCTGGATGATTCCCGCATCAAAGATCTGCGTACCGGGGTTGAAACCCGCAACACGCAGGCGGTGCTGGACGGCAGCCTGGATCAATTCATCGAAGCAAGTTTGAAAGCAGGGTTATGAGGAACCAACATGTCTGAACAACAAGCACAGGGCGCTGACGCGGCAGTCGATCTTAACAATGAACTGAAAACCCGCCGCGAGAAGCTGGCGCAACTGCGCGAGCAGGGTGTGCCGTTCCCGAACGATTTCCGTCGTGACCAGACCTCTGACAAGCTGCACGCTGAATTTGATGGCAAAGAGAACGAAGAACTGGAAGCCCTGGGCATTGAAGTGGCCGTTGCTGGCCGCATGATGACCCGCCGCATTATGGGTAAAGCCTCATTCGTAACCTTGCAGGATGTGGGCGGTCGAATTCAGCTGTATGTTGCGCGCGATGATCTTGCAGAAGGCGTGTATAACGAGCAGTTCAAAAAATGGGATCTCGGCGATATCCTCGGCGCGCGCGGCAAGCTGTTCAAAACCAAGACCGGCGAACTTTCCATTCACTGCACCGAACTGCGTCTGCTGACTAAAGCCCTGCGTCCGCTGCCGGATAAATTCCACGGCTTGCAGGATCAGGAAGCGCGCTATCGCCAGCGTTACCTGGATCTCATCTCTAACGAAGAATCCCGCAATACCTTTAAAGTGCGTTCACAGATCCTGGCCGGTATTCGCCAGTTCATGGTGGGCCGCGACTTTATGGAAGTTGAAACGCCGATGATGCAAGTGATCCCGGGCGGTGCGTCCGCGCGTCCGTTTATCACTCATCATAACGCGCTGGATCTGGACATGTATCTGCGTATCGCGCCGGAACTGTACCTCAAACGTCTGGTGGTTGGCGGCTTTGAGCGCGTGTTCGAAATCAACCGTAACTTCCGTAACGAAGGTATCTCCGTTCGCCATAATCCTGAGTTCACCATGATGGAACTCTATATGGCGTATGCGGATTATAACGATCTGATCGAACTGACCGAATCGTTGTTCCGCACGCTGGCGCAGAACATCCTCGGCAAAACCGAAGTGCCTTACGGCGATGAAGTTTTCGACTTCGGCAAACCGTTCGAAAAACTGACCATGCGCGAAGCGATCAAGAAATACCGTCCGGAAACCAATATGGCGGATCTGGATAACTTCGACAGCGCGAAGGCGATTGCTGAAAGCATCGGTATCAAAGTTGAGAAGAGCTGGGGTCTGGGCCGTATCGTGACCGAAATCTTCGAAGAAGTAGCCGAAGCGCATCTGATTCAACCGACTTTTATTACGGAATACCCGGCGGAAGTTTCCCCGCTGGCACGCCGTAACGACGTCAATCCGGAAATCACCGATCGCTTTGAGTTCTTCATCGGCGGTCGTGAAATTGGTAACGGCTTTAGCGAGCTGAATGACGCGGAAGATCAGGCGCAGCGTTTTGCTGACCAGGTTGCAGCGAAGGATGCGGGCGACGACGAAGCGATGTTCTTCGACGAAGATTACGTGACCGCGCTGGAACACGGCCTGCCGCCGACGGCGGGTCTGGGCATTGGTATCGACCGTATGGTGATGCTGTTTACCAACAGCCACACCATTCGCGATGTGATCCTGTTCCCGGCAATGCGTCCGGTGAAGTAATCGCTCAGCGATAAAAAAAGCCCCAGCGTGAACAACGTCGGGGCTTTTTTATACCTGCAATGTGGCGGCAAAATCTCTGAACGCGGCCCGCGCAGTGGCTGCTTCTGCCACCATCCACGGGCTAAAAGCCCAGGGCGTAGCATTGAGCGCCTGCAATAACGCCTCCAGATCCACCCATTGATATTCCATCACTTCATCGTAGTTAATCGTCAACGGCGTTGTGATTTGCGCGGCGAAGACCGGGCAGATTTCGTTTTCCACGATGCCGGAAGGATCGGTTTCACGGTAACGGAACTCTGGTGCGATGGCGGTAATGTGCCCGACTCCGGCGCCAACTTCATAACGGCAGCGGCGAATAAGAGCCTGTTCGGTGGTTTCCCCTTTTTGCGGATGCCCGCAAACGGAGTTCGTCCAGACGCCTGGCCAGGCTTTTTTGCTTAATGCGCGCCGTGTCACCAGAGACTGTCCTGCGGCATTAAAAATCCAGCATGAAAAAGCCAGATGTAACGGCGTTTGCGATGTATGTGCGGCGTACTTTTCCTGCGTACCGGTTACCACTCCCTGCTCATTCACTAAAATAACGTGCTCTTGTGTACCCATAATGGCTCCCGAACGTAAAACGCCGGGTGGCGCTGGACTTAGCCAGTTTACAGGGAACACGATCCCTGCAAACCAGCCAGCCACAGCGCCACCGGGCAAACGCGATTATAACCAACTATCAGGCGAAAAGTTTTGCCCAGAGAGCGGAAAAGGGCATTACCAGTACCAGTCCGGGCAACATATTCGCCACCGGGAACGGCTTGATATTACAAATCCGTAGCCCCGTAGCGACCATGATTAACCCGCCTGCACAGGAGAAATCCCCCATCATGTCTGGGGTGATCATGTGCAGGATGTAAACCGCCAGCGTTGCCAGCGCAACCTGCACGGCAATCAGTGGTAAACCGATGGTCATTACTGAGAAGCCCAGCATGGTGGCGAAAATGGCGGCGGTAAACAAATCGAGTACCGTTTTGATATACAGGATAGAGGGATCGCCAGTCATACCTTCATGCATTGCACCGAAGATACCGGTGCCGCTGGCGCAAAACAGCACCAGAATTGCGACAAATTTCTCCGTAAACTCATCGTGTCCCAGACCCTGAACCGGTGGGAAAACGCGGTTGATTAAGCCGCGCGTTGTGCCCGCCGCTCTGCCGATCTGTTTTTCCAGAAAGAATGCTTCGCCAATGACCGCGCCCAGCACCATCGCCAGAACCACGGCAGGCATGAACTTCACTTTTATCACCAGGTTGATGCCAAGACCGACCGAACAGAGACCAAAGGTCAGGGGCAGCGCCACTTTCACGCGCTCCGGAATACGCTTGCCAACAAGTGAACCCAGCAAACCGCCGACAATAACGGCAGCGCCATTCACATAAGGACCAATTAACATAATGTTTCCTGCATGATTACGCGTTATGAACCAGGTTGCCCTCGCCCCAGCGCGGAAGGTTTTTCACATCAATACCAAACAGGTCTAACGCGCGGCTGACGCTGTGGGTAATGATTTCATCAGTGGTTTGCGGGCGCTGGTACAGCGCCGGAACCGGCGGGAAAATAATCCCGCCCATTTCTGTCACCGCCTGCATGTTGCGAATGTGTCCGAGGTTAAGTGGCGTCTCGCGCGCCAGCAGCACCAGACGGCGGCGCTCTTTAAGTACCACGTCGGCGGCCCGGGTCAGCAGGTTATCTGTCAGGCAGTTTGCGATGGAGCCCAGCGAACGCATGGAACAGGGGGCAACGAGCATGCCCATTGTTTTAAACGATCCGCTGGAAATGGCTGCGCCAAGATTACCAATGGGGTGAACCACATCCGCCAGCGCCATCACCTCATCAAGCTGATAGTCCGTTTCCAGCTCACAGGTTTTTTCCGCCCCTTTTGAGATAACCAGATGGACTTCAGGATCCTGCGCACGTAAAAGCTCAAGCGCCTTAACGCCATACTGAAAACCAGAAGCACCGCTAATGCCGACAATGATGCGTTGAGATGCCGCCACATTGTTCCCCTTACTCGAAATCTGGCAGGAAGCGTTTCACATCAACCTCTTTAAACTTCGAGCGTTCAAAGTGGCTTTTCAGATGGAACGGCACCGTGCAGTCAAAGAGGGTTTTGCAGGACATTCCCTGCTGCAAAATGCTTGGGCTGTAAGCCGGGATCTGCGAGGGATCGAGCGGATGGCAGCGAACACCAGGAATGGTGACGGTATCGACATCACCCTGATAACGGGTTTGCATCGCCCACAGCACATCGTCGCTGTCGAAAATATCCACGTCTTCATCAACCAGAATCACGTGTTTCAGTTCCGGGAAGGCAGAGAATGCCAGCAGGGCTGCCTGGCGCTGACGGCCTTCATCTGCCGGGGAGAATTTTTTGAATTGCATCACCGCCAGCAGCTTACCGCCGCCCGCCGAGTGAGCGAATACGTTGAGCAGTTTGCCCGGCATTGCGCGGCCCACCATATCGAGGATACTGGCTTCCGTCGGGATGCCCGCCATATTGACGTGTTCTTCGCCTGGACCAACAGTGGTACGCCAGATCGGGTTATAGCGATGAGTGACGGCTTTGACTTTGATTACCGGCAGCGCATCTTTGGCCTCGCCGGTATAGCCCGGGAATTCAGGCATCGCTTTACCGGTATTGGTGTTCTGATCTTCACGCAGACGTACGTTCGGCAGCAGTTCGCCTTCGATAACGATCTCCGCATGCGCAATGGCGCGTTCGTTGATGGTTTTACACTGCACCATTTCTACAGCCTTGCCGCGCAGGGCACCGGCAACGCTCAGTTCGTCATAACCCAGCGGGGTGGTTGGCGGCTCAAAGCAGGCGGCGATTTCGATAGCAGGATCGACGCCAATGCTGATCGAGATCGGCAGTGGTTGCCCGGCGGCTTCCGCTTTCATGCGGAATGCATCGATATGGCGACCCGGGGTTAACCACATCGACAGCTCGTCGCGGCTCTGCACACAAAGGCGGTGAATGGTGATATCAGATTCGTGAGTTTCAGGATCGGAAGCGTAGCACAGACCCATTGTGATGTACGGGCCGGCATCCTCTTCGGTATTGGTTGGTGCTGGTAGCAGTTTGCGCAGGTCGAAGTTAGCGTCGCTGGCCAGATGAACCACCTGTTGGCAGACGGCATTATCTTTGGTCAGTACTGGCGGGATTGGGTTCTGCACGGAATCTTTCAGCAGATGGCCCAATTTTTCCGGCGCGCAGTTGAGGAAATGGCTGACGCGTTTGCGCGAGCCGTTCAGGCCGATAGCCACGCTGATATCCTGGAAGCCCTTCACTTTGTTGAACATCATCACCGGGCCGTTTTTACGTGTTGGGCGCTGGCAGGTGCCGCCTGCGCCAACGTAACGGTAAACACCGGAAAGTTCGGCGTGTGGATCAACTTCAGTATCGGTTTCGACATATTCGCCGGGCAGTGTTTTTAATAATTCAATCGCTGAGCGTAAATCTGTAACGCCGCTGGTATTTTTATTTTCGCTATTTGACATAGTCTGTTCCATCGAAAAAAAGGGTTTACTGTCGGTGGCTACCTTATTTTTCCAGGGAACATTAAACAAATACCGTTTTCCTGATTCAGACCAGATCAAAAAAGTACTATTTATAAAATTGTTAAATTTAGGTTTCTAATTTGATTAGAAAACCAGACTTTTCCTTTGCTGCGCTAAGTGTGATACTGAGCGCCTGGGTATCGCGGAGTAAAGCTTTATGGACTTGAAAAGGTTGCGTTATTTTTGCCGCGTTGTAGAGCAGGGGTCCGTAAGCCAGGCCGCGAAAGTGCTGAATATGGCGCAACCGCCACTGAGTAAACGGATACAGGAACTGGAAGAAGAGCTACAGGTTTCACTGTTTACCCGCCAGGGAAATCGTATTGAGCCAACCGATGCCGGATATTTTCTTTATCGTAAAGCATGCGAAATATTACGCCAGGTTGAAGACACCGCCCGCGAAACGGTCGCCATTGCCAATAAAGAAAAATTCCAGTTAAGAATCGGCTTAACCCATCTTTTTCAATCGTATTTCAAGCCACTGTTGCTGGAGCTTTATAAGCGTCACCCCGATGCAGAGATTAATATTTCGGTAACGGATTCCAGCCATCTGGAAACCATGCTTAACGAAGGTGCGATCGATCTGGCGTTGATCCAACGCCCCTACCGCAGTGAAGGCTTTGATTATGTCTCCTTCGATCCGGTACGGCTGGTTGCGGTGATCAGCAAACAGTGTTTGCCTGAAATGCCAGCGAGCCCATTTGATTACCAGGCACTGGCGGCATTTCCGCTGGTGCTGCTGCACCGGGCAAAAGATGCCGGAACGTATGAGATGTTAATCGACCTGTTCCGTAAAGCGGGTGGGAATCCACGGGTGATCATGCATATCACCCAGCCTGGCGTGATTCTGGAATGGCTGGAGTCTGGCCTCGCTGCGGCGACGCTGCTGCCGTCATCAGAGGTGGATGCAGCCAAATTAACGAACTGCCACGTAGTGGATGTTTTTCCGTCGCCGCAGGTATTCTACCCGGCGCTAGTGAAGATGCCGGCGATGCCGTATCTGCCGGAAATGATGGAAATCATTGCTCAGGGCTATCCGATGCCGCGCCATTCATCGTGAAAGTATT
This sequence comes from Kosakonia sp. MUSA4, assembly GCF_013085925.1. Lineage (NCBI taxonomy): Bacteria > Pseudomonadati > Pseudomonadota > Gammaproteobacteria > Enterobacterales > Enterobacteriaceae > Kosakonia > Kosakonia sp. MUSA4. Next base: position 4,469,213 of record NZ_CP025697.1, on the reverse strand, counting down.
GGCATCCGGATTGTGGCTGTTATCATAGGTCGCCATTTATTTTAATCGAGGATCTGTTTTGCACGCAGGACGCCTGATGAGTAACCCGTTCCGCATTGCCTTTTGCCTGGCGATTGCTTTGCTGCTGGCAGGTTGCGCCGGGAAATCCTCTTCCGGAGGCAGTGATTCCGGCTCCACCTATACGGTGAAGCGGGGCGATACGCTGTACCGTATTTCACGCATTACCGGAACCAGCGTGAAAGATCTCGCCAGCCTGAACGGGATCTCCCCGCCGTATACCATCGAAGTGGGGCAGCGGTTGAAGGTTAATGGTTCTAAAGCCAGCGCATCCTCGGGTAAAACCAGCACGAAAACCGCCAAAGTCACGCCATCCTCCGCCGTGCCGCAATCCTCATGGCCGCCGGTAGGGCAACGCTGCTGGCGCTGGCCGACCAGCGGGAAAGTGATTATGGGTTACTCCACGTCCGACGGCGGCAATAAAGGGATTGATATTGCAGGTTCGCGCGGGCAAGCCATCTATGCTGCTGGTGCAGGGAAGGTGGTATACGTTGGCAGCCAGCTTCGTGGCTACGGTAATCTGATCATGATCAAGCACAGCGAAGATTACATTACGGCCTATGCGCATAACGATACGATGCTGGTGAATAACGGACAGAACGTGAAAGCGGGGCAGAAGATCGCCACCATGGGCAGCAGCGATGCGGATTCCGTTCGCTTGCACTTCCAGCTGCGCTACCGGGCAACGGCGATTGATCCGCTGCGTTATTTACCGCCGCAGGGCAGCGCCCCTAAATGTTAAAAATGCGCCTAACAGACGATAAATTAACCTGTTAGCGCAGGCGTATCTTGCCAGACGGTGCGTAAAGACTATAATGCGTTACGCACTTCGACGCGGGCGTAGTTCAATGGTAGAACGAGAGCTTCCCAAGCTCTATACGAGGGTTCGATTCCCTTCGCCCGCTCCAGAAATCTCCCCTTGTGGAGAAGCCTTAAAAGCCTTCTCTATCAGCAACTTAAATAGTTACCTATTTTAGTCGCCTATGGGTTCTACCATTGTGATCCGCCCTTGGTAACTGTCACGCTAAGTTACATGGTGAGATGACAGTATAACTCAGCGTTGGCGGCAGTTGCATCCTCACACCGCGATAGCACAACGTGAAGAAAAAGCCCATCCAGGCATAGTTATGTCATCGACAGATCGATCACACGCATTTAAGCCCGATGTGCGGCCTTGTGGCTGCGTAAACAGGTGAATAGTGGTAATCGCTGCGCTCAACCGTAGCTACGTACCTGTACACGAAATACAGGCTCTACCAGCGCTTCGCTCACGCTCCTAACGGTACACGAGCACCCTGATAAGGTGTGATCCTTCTGACAATTTGATGAAGTCGCTACGCTCCGCTTGTCTCCTTACCACTAACGGGGCTTTATGGCTTGTATTGTCCAAAATCTGAGCTACTCTACCTTTGACCATACACACTTGAAGGATAATGGGATGCCAAAAGAATATTTTAAAGCGCAGGCTCAGTATGACGATTGGAAAGGCACTGCTGTTGCTGATCGAGCCGATCAAGAAAACTTCAGCGATTTCCTTAGAGACAAAGGGTTAATGAAAGAAGGTGAGATAGTGAAAGGTATATCCTTTTACTCAGCAGAGCATTTCTTTAATGTTGATGCATATATTACTGATGATGATTACGGATTGAGACGCGAAAAAGTTAAGATAACTTTTGAGGATTTTTTCAAAACCTTCAAACGTTTTTCAATCAAGCTTTCTCGTAATGGGGAACTTGATGGTCAGGAAATCGAGTTTAAAGAATAACTAAGCATTCCTTACACTCCTTTAAGTTGTAAACCGCATAAGCTGATACATTGTTTACGAGAGAAAGTGGTTTTTGCGTCTAAGGGTAAGGTTATAATCTGCTCACTTTGATTTTTCGTAAGGGACTTTTCAATGGCTGATCCGGCTTCTATTGCTGCTATCTCAGGCACTCTTGAACTTGTTAACAAATCCGTTGACTTAGTGCGTAATCTTCGTAAGAAAGGGGATAACGAACTTAATGCCGCAGAAATGCGTAATACGTTGATTGATTTGCTTGATGATTTGGTAGAAGTAAAAAGTGAATTCGTTAGCCTCAAGGCTGTTTTATTGACTAAAGAACAAGAAATACAAGAGCTTAAAGCTAAACTTGATAGCAAGCAGGAGTTTATTTTTGATGGGCGTCTTTACTGGAGAGTGGGGGATGGCACTCCGTTCTGTCCTGTATGTATAGAGAAAGATACTAAATCGATACACATGGATTACTTTGCAGGAAATACTGAGTATAAACCGAGTTGGTATTGTAAAGTATGCCGAAATGAGTTTGACGCATAGGGGCTTAGGAATGGTTGATTACAAAAAATTACAGATTCGCTATACCTTGAGAGGGGAGCCGGTAGAACTGGTTTTTCAATGGGCTGGATTTGACGTGGTCAATAGTATCTTAACTCACCTTGTTAGCTTGCACGTCGAACCTAATCTGATTCCTGCTCAAGAACGCACGGGAAATGGCGGTACAAGGAATATACAGAAGGATATTAATCTCATTGAGCATGGCATTGATGATGTATCCTACTTTGATGAAGAAAGTCAGAAATGGCTTGAAATCCCTACAAAATGGTTAGTTAACGTATAAAGGTAGGGGGCAACCCCTGGCTGTTATTACTCCGCATCATTAGCGTCGAATGTTTTGGTATAGGGGCAACTCTGAGCGCTCGTGTGGTAAGAGAAAACAAACTGGCTGTTTTCGTACACGCACAGCGTTTTCCCGTTCTCCGTCCGTTCCTCCTGTGGGTTGACCATAGTTATCTGTCCGGCGTGAGTCGCAAGGGCTGGCAGTAATGCCAGTGTCAGCACAATCAAGCGTTTCATGCGCGTGTTCCTCTCTTAATCCCCGTTGAATACTTCGTTCTCAATGCGTCTACTTTGGCCTGAGTGATCCCCAGGTAGGCGCGTGTGTGCTCCGTTGAACGATGGCCCAACATCTTACTAATCACCTCTAAGTCTTCACCGTGGGCGTGGGCTATCACTGCCACTGTCTTACGTGCGCTGTGCATGGCGATCACTGCATCTTGTGGAAGCAAGCCCCGCATTTTTAGCTTGTCCACTGCATACTGAATCTCTGCGTGGATTTTAGAACGGCTGATCGGCTTACCCTTGCTCCGGTTGCTGTCATTCTGGAATACATACACGTTATCCCCGCGCTCATTATAACGAGCTTTGAGCACCTCCCTCGCTGTCTCCGTGAGTTCCACCTCTACTGCTTCTTTGGTTTTGTCCTGGGTGATGCGTAGTACCTTGCTACCGATGTCCAGCTCATCCCAACGCCAGGAACGCATATCTACGCCACGAAGCTGTGTCTCTACACCTATAAGGAAGAGATCCGCCACTGTTTGGCTCTTCTTCGCGATTTCCTCAACTACCAGAGCCACCTGATCGGCGCTCTCAAGTCCGTCTGTACGCTTTGCACCCTTGCTGATTGCCATTTCTCTACCTCCTTAATCTGTCTTGATAGCGTAAATATTGATCAAAAACATATAGATGGCAAGATCAATTTTAACATATTTGCACAAATGTCTTATTGAGATGATTAAACGGGATTTTAGGGATATTTAACGGGGGTTAATTGGTATTAAACCGTATTTAGGTTAGAACCATTGCGAGAGGGGCTTAACGGTGTTCAAGGTAGCCCCCGATCTGATGATTTCTTGATTGTCAAATATCTTGTTGATTTATAAGGTTTTTATTCTTTAGTGTGTGTTTCATGGAAACTATCTCTTGTCAACAGATTTATTTTTCAACGCTGATTTTGCCCCAGGAATAGCCGAAAAAAGGCCAATAAATCGAGCTAAAACATAAGTGATTGTTTCTACTGCATGATTAATAGGACAGATAACCTAAATGTCCAATTGAATTGGTGTTTAGATGGCTGGATGGCCATTCAGATGTAAATGATAATCATTATTGTTTATTTGTTAAAAAAATGCACCAAAATGAGGGTTTTTCACGATGATAAATTTCACTTGTGAAAACTCGTTCGACAAATTGCACCTGTCATGAAAGTGTACATTGTCCACAATGATCGCTGTGAGCCGCACGGCGCAAGGGATTACGTAAAGTGAGTGATAGTTACACTGGTTATTATCAAAGGTGGGAATGACCATTTCCCCTCAATCATTATGGGCTATTTAGACTTGCCAAACAGTTGATTTAACCGTCATTTTATGTACGATTATTCTCATTAGCTGGGTTGGTTATGAGATAAAATGACGATTCGTGATGAGTGTTACCGATGGATCAGACACGGAATAAATAACGGTGGTAAGGATGACTGGAAAACGCCATTTCAGCTTTTAAAGAGTCTGGATAATGAATTTGATTTCACGATAGACCTTGCAGCAGATAAAAATAACAGTGTCTGCGACCGATATTATTCTGAGCAAGATGATGCGTTATTGATGCCCTGGCAAGGTGAGAGGGGATTTTGTAATCCTCCATTCTCAAAGACGGAAGAGTTTTTATCTAAAGCGGGTGAATGTGATGTTGCCGCTTTTATTGTGGCTGCACGTACCCAGACAAGTTATTTCCTGAAACAGGTGTTTGGTAATCCGCATTGTCATGAAATCCGGTTTCTGCATCGTGGGGTGAAGTTTCTGCATCCTGAAGGAATTCCTTCTGTACGTAGTCCACTGCCAATTTGCATTCTCATTTACAGGAACACAGTTTGTAATGACAAGCTGATCGGGGTGCATTGTGCTGACACCGGGATATTGCTGCAACACGTTTCCGGCAAGCGGAACGGAAAGCCGCTGCAACATTCGCATGGTGTCAGGGATCAGATAATCCAGGCTCATCGGAAGGGCGCTAAAGTGATTGAGTTGGTGGAACGATACGCAGTGAGCAGGGCGACGGTCTATCGTTGGGTGAAGGGCTGATAGGTAATCGACGCGAAGCGCCGGAACCATACTGTTATGCGCTGGCCTCGGTGCCAGGCTCACGCCGCGCATGAAAGATAGCCATTACAGGAGAGATCATTTTTGACAAGTTACCTTCATCAAAGGTGCTTCTCCTGTACAGATGCTTGTTATGCTCGCTACGCTCCCAAACATAAACCCATTAAACCCAACTAACTTAAGGTTAGTTAATTGGTTTTCTCTCTCTTGGGCTACTACCGCCCAAACTGTGCTTAATGCCATCCAGCGACTACGCCGCCATTAACAACACTCCGCAATGATCCAATGGCATTCCTGCTTAATGTCATCCACCGATCTTGATTAGCCACCAACCAAACAACCACCCTAAATCCTTTAGGCTGTCTGTTTATCTGGTGCAAGGTAGCTATGACATTACCATACGTGCAAACATCCCAATCCAATCATCACTGATTGTCTCGTGCTGATGCACTTCAGCGCAGAGAGAGAATCTCTCTATTATTATAGCGGATTTAGTAGGCTATTGATTTTAAATGGAAAAATAGGTTAAAAATCGCCATTTTTCACTTTTTTTTTCAAGAAATGGCGATTGGCGAAGTAGCCAGATTACCATATGGCACGTAGCAATAAGTGTTATTGACATCCTGTGTTTATTGTGGTAGGTGTTGACAAACGTTAGTGATTCGTGGTATTCTTAATATTAAGAAGGGGAGAAAACCTTCTTAAAATTTCGGCCCTGGGCGGGGTAATCTGCCTGGGGCTTTTTACATCCAAAATCCGAAGGAGGCCATTATTGAAATATTTCAGTAGTGACCAGATTTTTAATGATCTGATAAGCGGCGAAGTTAAACGCCACGTTATTTACGCATCTATGCAAGCAGCAAAATCGAGAGGGTATACAGACCGAATGGAAATGTTTCAATCTGCAATTATCCGCTATGACCAACACCGAAAGGAGAACACCAACTAAGGAGGAATATTGATTCAAGCATACGAAGACGGTTATTTTTATAGAGATACCCCGCACCACGATCACCCGCTTTCAGCATTTTCCAGACAATCCCAAAATCTCATCGTTATTGATAATGTTCTGTACGTTGTCGATATGGATAGTGGTGAAATTCTTCACTACGACTCGACAGAGTATTTGCTGGGTGGTGGCATTGTTCAGGACCTGCATTTGAGCTACTCGACAGCAGACACAGCAAAATCTAAACAGGCACACCGTGAATACGCTAACAAGCTGGGCGACCTCCCAGGCAATGCAACTTATAACGGGATCAAGGAATACGCAGACGTATTAAGCAAGCCAGATTTCACGAAAGTGTTTTCATTGTGTAACGAAGTTGACAGACGAAACGTAGCATTTATCAAACGTGCGGATTTGTGCTCAGTGCTCAACACCACGCCGGATCATCTCAATCGTGTTTTATCGGGTCTTGAGCGAAAGCATTACATCAAGGTTGATAAAGCTGAACACCAGAAAGGCGTATTAAAGATGTGGATTAATCCTTCGTTTGTCTGGAAAGGTGATTTAGCTAACCGCTACTTATCTGGACATATGCAGGGCTTCCCAATCCTGGAACGTAAACGCTCAGTAAAACGCTCTGAGGTACTCGACACGCTCACGGCGGCGGCAATGGCTGCTTATGATGCCTGGCACATTGAAAACGGTTATAAGGCCAATCAGCCTTATTCTAATGAATGGTATGCAGAGATCTCAATGTACGATAACGCCCACGGCGAAGGGGTGAGGCTTGCAGCAGAAAATCAGACATTGAGTAGGCTTTTGAATCCTGCAACATCAGAAGGTGATTTCATCCGAGGGTTATTCACTCCTGCTCAATACCAAACGCTATTAAGAGAAACAATGAAGAAAACAAGGAAAATACATTGAACAAACTATACCTCTTGAACGAATCTACACATCATCAAATTGAATGTAACACCGTCTGCCAACGTCTTTATTATCATCTTGTATCCCTTAAACACGAAAGCGGAGTAATAAAAGCCACCGTGAAACACATCGCTGATGGGGTTGGAATAAGTGAGAGCGGGGCGCGGTATTGGATGTTATTAATGCACGATGCAGCCGTTATTACAATGGAGCGTCACGGCAAGTATTATGACATTACTGTTAATGATGCGGTGAGTTTTATCACTACATCCAATTGATGAACAACACTAACAAACAATCGGGAAACTTTTATGATCATCGCTATCTATTGGCTATTTGCATTTTACGCTGTATGGACATTAACGAGAAAACAAGGAAGGTTCCCATCGCGAGGAATGAATGGGAAAAAAAGAACGAAATAACATTTTACGGATCGGCCTTGCCGCACGTAAGCAACGAGAGAGAGTCATTATCTCTTCATTCGAAGAAATTCCTGGTGAATTAATAGAATACGTTGAATTAGTGGATTCACCCCCGCCAGATGGTGAAACGTGGGCAGCGATGAATGTCATTATTTCTACGTGTCCGGGCGTTTATTATCGCCCCCGCAAACGCAAGGTTTACACCTGGGATGATTCAAATTTAAAAAAATGGCAAATGTTGGGCTTCACCTCTTTAAGACATTACCTCACATACAATGCAATGAATAACACAGTTGCAGGAGCCAGAGAACTGGATACCCTATTTTTTATGGAGCATAACGAAGAATAATGGATTTCGAAACGACACAAACGAAAAGATTCGCACAGCACGTCAAATGTTGCGAATGGTATTACGATGAAATAGAGAAAATCACCAATGACGCTTTTCTGACAGATGACAAGAAATTAGATGAACTTAATGAACTGGAAAATAGAATCCTTACCCTCAGTGCGCCATTCCTTGCAGTGGCAAATATAATTAAAATAAAAATGGAGCAATTAAAAGAATGAACACAGTGAACACGATACTTACCCTAATTAATGCTTATCACGACAACTGGCATTTACCAACCTTACAGCTTGCTAATGCAGCGTGGCGTGAGAGAACGCCCTCCGCGCTTCTGGAAGCGCTGCAACACACTGAAAAGGCAATCACCGCTCTTGAACATCTGCAAACGTCTGTAGCTCGTTTGGTGCAGCGTGAAGGCAGCACGATTACACCGGAAGAAGCCTGGCGAGTAGCCAATGAGCTTGAAGAGCTTACTTGCTCCCTGCAAAATCTCACCACCGAACTTACGGATCTGGCAATTAACATTGCCGAGAAATACACCGCAAGTGAAACTGAATAAAAATGCAATAAAAGTGAATGAAATTGCAATTTGGTATTGACAAGTTAACAGAAATGTTATAGAATTAGAAATAGGGAATGAATAAACGTATCGAATCACATTTCATTCCTCGAATACGCACTCTCTGAGAATGCCGTTCCCATAGCGGCATTCTCTCCCTCTGAATGCTATTTTCTGAAAGTGTTGGTTCTTTCTTCTTTGTTATTGTTCCAAAGGGGGATGCGCGGGGTGTAATATCTCGTTGTGTTGGTATTGCATCGCAATCACCGCGCATCTCCGACTTTTTCAGAAAGGGCATTCGCTCTTTGCTCATTCATTCCGTTAGGGTGAATGTAGTATTCTCTTATTATTGTTTCCAGCGATGATAACGAGATTCCATTGATTATTAGTGCCAGCGTGGAAACACGTCTAATAATCTGGGTTGGATTTCCTCCTGAGATTGCCAGCCTATCTAATAAGCCCCTTCACTGGGGTTTATTTTTATTTAGTTATAACAAATTTGTTACGAAAACAAGGAAACAAAGCAATGTTTCTGATGAATTATGACCGAGTGATCACTCACAAAGGCGCTTCTCTTGTTCTTTCTGAAAAGATGATGAAACAGGCGGCTGATCTCCTCAATGTAGATATTGAGGTCATTCGAAAGGCTACAGAAAAATTCTGGCCTATATCTACGATCACTAAATCGAAAGAAACCTCTTCTCCTCGCCCATCATCAGGGCTTGAGGAACGATTAAAACAATTAGCTAAAGGAAAATAACCAATGCAATTTGGAACATTTCAAACTCTGAACGGGAATAATAGCCACGCCCGTTATAAAGTGGTGGCTTACGCAAGTGATGCGCTTATGCAGGATCAGCTTATCCGCACTGCAAGTGCCATCCCTGATTCCCTTATTGTCGGCGATCTGGTGGATTCTAACGGGGCGTTAGCCTCATCTCCTGTCGATATTGCGTATGTTGTTGTTGAGCCAGCTAAAGCAGGCTCTGCTGCCTTTGTTGCAGCTTCTCCAGAACATACGATTCTCTCTCTTGCAGGCGTTGAATTTGGAAGTCTGGATAAATCTCTGGCTCAAGCGCAATTAGCAACTCTCGGCTTTACATTCACTGACTACGACACCGTAGCGCTACGCACCACCTAATTAAGGATAATAATAAAAATGGCTTATTCAGATTTATTTTCGGGAAGTATGTTTGATTTCGTATCCCCATTTACGTTTTCTACCCAGCTAAACCAGATTGTTACCAATCTTGGGTTATTCCGTGTTGAACATCACGACGTTAATTCAATCGCTCTTGAGAAGATTACCGATGTGAAAAATCTCGTAGCACCTGAAAAGATGCCCTATGCACAGTCAGATTGGAACAGTGCAGAACGTCCAGAATTTACCAATGCCCTTTACCAGCTTAAATACACTAACTCCCTGAATAGTGTTACATCTCGTGATCTGGAACAGTATAAGGCGCGAGGAACGGCTGATATTGCCGATCAAATTACTCTCGCTATTAACGATTTCAGCGATGCGCAATATGCACAGGTGAGTAACACCGTAGAAGTTGACCTTGTAGAGGCGCTGTTAGGGCTTCGTGTGCAGTCACAATACGCCGGACAGGGCAATTTAGATTTCCTTGCAGGTGGTAGCAAAACCACATACACGATGGACATTAGCGCAGACGCTAACGTGTTCCAGCAACTTTCCGAAATCGGGCGCATTCAGAATGTGAAACTGGGATCAGCACTGGCACAGGCTAAACAAGGGGCGGTGATTCTGGCTTCTGGCAAAGCAGCCGTAGCGCTACGCTATCACCCATCCGTGAAAGATTTCATGGTGTATACGCTTCCTCTTGAGCAGGGCGATAACTTCTACACCCGCACTAAAGGTGCTAACCCTGCTTTCGAAACCTGGACACTGAACGGTGTCACCGTTATCGATGTGACAGGCTATAGCCTAATCACTGACAAAATCGGGGTTGATGGCTTCGTTAGCTTGCCTGTCATGAGTCCTGACTCTAACGCCTATGTTCTGCATAGCGGTGTTGGTGTTCGCCACGCGACACAAGGCAAAGGCGCAGAGCTATATCATCAGTATGTAATTGTTGATCAGCGTTGGGGCTTCCCAGAAGTGGCTACAGAGTGTAGCTATCTCCCTATTGTGAATGTGCCACAAGCGATCATCTTCGGTACTGTCTCATTATAACGAGCGATAGACGGTAGTTCTTCCCGTCTGGAAAATAACAGAAGAGCTTTTAATCAGGGGCGTAGGGAACTGGAACACGCAAAGCAAATGCGCCAGCCCTTGCCCCTTTTTTATTTCCAACGTGGGGAAAAAGTATGCAATTAATTTTAAAATCTAACAAAGGGCTGCATGTTCAATTATCGGCCTCTGATGCCGAAGGGTTATTAAATGTTGCTGCAATGTGCAGATTATTAGGTGTTGACTATAATGGCGTGAGACAACGTATTTTCCGAGGGGATACGATTGAGCAAGCTATTCACCATTATTTAGACAAACAAGGCGGTGAATAATGTCAGGTGGACTAATCGTTAATACGAGTACGATCCGTAATACCGTCGAATTCGTGGTTAACCGTAATTCAATGAAAGAAGCTATGGACGCTTTCGATCAAATTCAGAAGAAAGCCAAAGGCATTAAAGATCCCACGTTGAACATGAAGAGATTCAGCCAGGGGCTAAAGTCTGCTGAAAGAGAATTAGATAAGCTGAATAAGAAAGCCTCTAAGCCACGTAATAGCGATGAACGAGAAAAGGCAAGGGCAGCTAAGGCGCAAGCCCGTGTAGAGGCTCAGGCAGCGAAAGAGGCCGCAAGAAACGCACAGCGCCGTGAACGTGCAGAGCTAAAACTCCTCGACACTGCCAGCAGCTTTAAGAGTATGCAACATCTTACCAATGTTGAGCTTACACAGGCCGCGCTTGCTGCGTCACGGATCACCAAAGCCTATGCAGCAGGTACTATCTCCCTACAACGCCAAAACAGCGAGATCAAACGACTACAGCAGAGCTACAGACGCATTAACGCAGAGCGTAGAGCAGCGGCAAAGGCGGGAGGGGCTAACGCTCTTGGTGGCGGTGGTAAGGCTACAGGGGCTATCTCTGGTTCTCTGATGGGCTTAGGTACTGGTGCGCTGGCTGGCGCTGGTATCGGGGCGGCGGCTTATGGCGCTTATTCATGGGGGAAAGAGGCTGTTACAGCACAAGAAGAGCGCAGCGAGATTGTGCAGCGTGCCAGACTGGGCGGGGTGGATTATAACGTCCTCCAGGCACTTTCCCAGTATGCTACGGCTAATGGGATCGATAGCGGAATGGGGCTGCAAGGTCAGCGGAAGTTGCTTGATAACGGAAAAGACATCTCAGAAAAGCTGGCAGACAGCTACACCAACAGCACCTTTGATAAGAAGTCTGGAAAATGGAAAGGCGGGAACGCCGCAGTAGATACAGCCCTGAACATGGGATTCACAAAAGAAGATCTGAAAGGCTTTCAATCAAACCCCTTCGCCTTCATTTCTGCTTACACCAACACCATGCAGGGGAAAGGGTATTCACAGGAGCAAATTCTCCATAACCTGGAAGACCTTGCAGACGATTTAGGCTTGTATCACAAGGCATTTTCTAATCAAGGAAAAGCGATCACTGATCAGGTGGATGTGCTCAAGCGTAACGGGCAATGGTTGAACCAGGAGCAGCAAGATCAATTAGTGGCGTACCGCAAGTTCAATCAGGAAATGGACATTCTCTCCGATAGCCAGAAGCTGGCCTTCTTCGAAGGGTTTATGTCAGAGATTGACCCTGAAACCATGCGAGAGTTTAAAGAAGCTATGCAGGAGGCGTTACCCTTCTTCAAAGGCGTGGGAAGAGCGGCGGGTGATGTAGTAGATGGCTTAATGAAGCTAACCAACTGGATCACAGGCAAGTTAAACCTCCTGAACGGGGATAACACCTCTAAAGAAGCTGTTAGCCAGCATTACGGCACTACGTCAGCACCTGCACAGCCTGGTGATAATGCTGTAGCTAATGCTTACGGAGCCAGCCAGCCGAAAGCAGATGGCACACACCAGCCTAATGTATTTGATACGATGCGCGAGTGGTGGAACGGCACAGGCGATGCTAAAGACGTGAGCAGCTACGCTCAGAGCGCTAACGGAGATTACTCTCCTGTTTCGATGTTGAAACAGAGTGCAACTTCAACAGCTACGCCAGCCAATGCACCAATTATGCAACCTGTGGTGTTACAGAACAATCTTCCGGCAGGAATGATTGCTCTCACTATTTCCCCTGATCCAACCTTTGGAAATATGCTAAATGCTACCGTTGAACAGCGCATCAATGAAAGTAATCAGCGTATGGTGCTGGCTATTTCATCTGGACAAGGGGCGGGGGACTAATGGCAACAACACCAGGAAGTTTAACAATTGGGGGCGATGCTTCCCGAATCAATTCAACTCAGAACAGCAATAACAGCAGTGCTACCCGTACCAAAGGTGAAAACGGATTCACCATTCTTGCATCGGTATATAACCCGGCATCTGATAACTATATTCGTAACTATCAGGCGATAGTGTTTGATGCAGTGACAGACACGGGAGTCCGTAGACAGGCTGATATTACGAGCTATCCCGTTGAGAGCGGGGCAGAGGTGAGTGATCACGTTCAGATTAAGAATAATACATTCAAAATGTCTGGAATAATCACGGAAACGCCAATCAGGCTTGAGAGAGATTTATTATACAGTGCTGGTGTTAATGGTACGCGTATATCACAAGCTATAACCTATCTGGATCAGATATTTGACAGCAGACAACCTCTGACATTAGTGACAGAGCATAAAGTGTTTGAGAATGTCATTCTCTCCGGTATCAGTTACGATTATAAATCGGAATTTGCTATGCAATTTGACCTTGAATTTGAACAGATCAGATTGGTTAGTAAAGCAGAGGTGAATGTTATCGCCACTAAGACGCAGAGCAATAAAAATGCTGGGGGAACAGTTAAACAAAAAGTTGTTGCGCCGCAGAATGATACGGTGACCACTGCGTTTAAGAAATAAGGGGCTTTAAGCCCCTTTTTTCACTTCTTATTTCGTTGATTGAGCTAACACAGTTGCTGCAAGCTGTTTGGTTTTCTCGCTTGAGCGTGGATTGTCGAGTGCTTTAGCTGCAACTGTTTCCATTACATCACTGGTGTGGCTGGAGGCGGCACGTTGAGAAAGTGCGGAGGCTGCCAGCCGTTTTTGTACCTTTGAAGCATTGGGATCGTTTAAGGTTTGACCAGCAACAGAAGCGATTTTACTTGATGTTTGCTTAGGATTCTTTGCCATTCTTTCAGCCCTTAGGTAGTTGATTGGTCTTATGTGGTGTCTTTAAGTGCTAAATGGCACTACATATAGTGTTTAAGATAGTCCTCACCGTTTCGCTTAGCAATGATGAATAATCACTTTACTGGATAAATTCACAGATAACAAAAAGTGCGGTGTTTTATGCTAATGAATTAACTAAATTAGCCTTTTAATCAGAGGATAATACTGGTTTTATTGATCGATATTTGCTCATAATTTACCATCTCAACATAGCCTGCTAACTCTTCTATGCTCGCGCCTTGTGAGTAAGTTCGAAAAGCTTCGGTTTTTGCTTTCTGTTCAGTATGCCCGGTGATGGCTCCTATGCGCTGTTCAGGGCATCCTGCACGGTCTAAGCAAGTGATAAACATCCCGCGCAAGCTATGGAAGCATTGCCGATCTGTAGCGGTAGGCAAAACCTTATCACGCAGTCTGGTGAAGTTTTGAGAGTAGTACGGCCCTTTCTTACCATCCTTCCTGTTTATCTTGTTAGCTTGCGGGAATAGGTATTCGCCGGAACCGTGGCTCAGGTATTCATCGACAACCGCAGATAGACTGGAATGAATCGGCACATGCCTGATCCCCGCTTTCGTCTTTGATTTCGAGATGTAGAAACATCGAACCCCTTCCACCGTCTGGATCTCCGATTTCTTGAGGCTTGCCAGTTCATCAAGGCGGCATCCTGAAAACAGCCCCATAGTGATAATGTTCCTGATCTCTGGTTCTGCCGCATCAAGTAGCTTTTGCATCTGGTCAGGTGTGAAAGGCTGGTAGCTCTCGATGGTTCGTCGTGCTTCGAGGTTATGACCGTGAAAAGGGTTGCGGTCTGGTATGCCATCATAGCGGCGCTTTGCAAACTCGTAGAGGCTCCCTAAACACGTTAGCCAGTTTTGACAAGATTGATCGGCGGCTCCCTTTTCTTTTTGCGCTTCGAGAAACTCAGTTACCAGGCGACGGCCTATCCTTTCTAAGGCAATGTCGGGTTGTTTGGCACTTTCAAGGAATAGCTCAACGGCTCGCGCTGATTTGCTTAACGTTGAATATGAGCGGCGGTCTTTATAGCTTTCGGCGTATTCGTCCCGTAAGAGGCACAGAGTGGGAATAGAACAGGATCGCGCTACAGGCTGAGGGCGGCTCTTGTTCTTTTTCCCTTCCGTGTGCAAGGCGGCTATAGACTGCTGCAACCACTGATCGGGGTTGCTCGGATTGTACTTCCGCTTAAGCTCTTCCCATTCTAACAACAGGTGGTTTCTGAATCGCCGAGCCTCATTGAGATCACGGGTTGAGGTGGTTTTACGCCACATACGGCACGGATATAAAAATCTTAGATACTTCGGTACGAAGATCTGAAACATCCAGATTCCGTCTTTTCGTTTGTATAAGTACGCCTGGCCCTTGATTGACACGATAATGATCCTCTATTATCACGTAATCAGTTACCTATGCTGATCGCAATATCGTTATCTGTCAGTAGGTTACAGAAGTGGAATGGATTTTTGTTCGATTCCCTTCGCCCGCTCCAGAATCTCCTGCTGTATTTCCCCACAAACTTTCCCTGAAACATGATTATTGCTGGCTGCGAAGCGATGCTGTTGATGATATGTCGTCAGGAACAACGTTCTGCGGTTAACTGTTCCGTCTCGTTATCACGCTCTAAAAAATGGCGCGTAATCGATGTTCTGAACCGGGCGACCTTGACTACGCCAGTATGAATTTTATCGCTGACAGGATGAAATAGAGCGCACAGGCGATCTGCATTATCCGGAAACCCCATCTGAAATAGCGCCAGTCATGGCGTTCTCTGGCGTTAGCCTCGGCAATAGCGGGGTCGCTGTGCTGCTTTCTTCGCTTTGTTCTGAGCACATCAATTGCCCACAGGGCAAGAATTGCCACAACGATTGCTTTCAAAACCAGGATGTTATCCACGATGAGGAAGCTGTCCCTGTTTGTCCACGGAAGGAAACAGCCTAAGCGAAAGACCACATCAAGGCTATGGTGAAGCGCTGCATCATGTGAAGATATTCCTGAATTGACGCGTTTGCGCATGGAACGAAGAAGAGAAGGGTATTAGAGCGTCATTAAACGCAACATCCCGTTGTCGTTTATAAACTTATTGGGCTGGCAAATTTCTGGAGCGGCGATGTTCCTTCACCGCTCCATATTCTACTGTGAGCCGGTTATCCCAGTTTCGTTGTCCGATGAGCGATGTGCGCGCGTAATAACGTTTCCATACTCTCATTGCCCGCAGGTATATCCAGCCGGTTATGATCGATAATCATAGTGTGATTCTTATAGGGCACGAGCATTTTATTATTCTGCAATAAAATTTGCGCAATGAATTCAATACGACCTGCCGGGAATGCCGGTTCTGCTTTAATGATCGCACCACAGGCAATTGTGCCATCCGGCTGGATAAATAAAATGGAATGAAATGTGTCGAAGGTCTCTGATTTCCAGTCTGGCACCGAAAATTGATTGTAATCGATCCCTTTATTTTCACCTTTATTAAAGGTGGTGACATAAAAAGGAATAAAGTCATTCATAGTCAAACACAGCGCCATTAATTGCTCGTTACCCGTGCTCTTGATGGTGTTTGCCAGCAGGCTGAGAACATATTCTGTTTGCGTATAGTCTAAGGCCAGCAACAGATTTTCACCGTTCTGTAATAAGAACAAGAAATTAATTCTGTCCTGCCGCTGCTTGAGCACAAAGTTCGTTACGCAACGTTCTGCGCTGATACTTTGTACCTCATCGAGAGAAATGGCCGGAACATTGGTACTCAACATCTGTGTGTGAGTGTTCACCTGTTCGCGGATCTGGTCAGGTGATTGCTGGTAGATCCGATGTAAAGAGCGGTAGCAGCTAAACAGAGCAAACATCACCTCCTGTAACAGGTTAGGTGGCAATAAAAGTAACTGCTCACTATCGCCAGAATCAATCATCTTCAGCGCAATTACAGGTATACCATCTGCCGAGTTAATAACTCCCGCGTTTATTCCCTTTAACATATTCATTTATCATTCTCCTTTATAGCGATGATATTTTGGAAAGATCAATAACCCTGTCTGCGCAGGCAATAGTGGACGGACGGTGAGCCACAATAATGCGCGTAATATTTAATGACTCAATCGCGTTGTTAATCATTCTTTCATTATTTGCATCAAGATGGCTGGTGGCCTCATCCATAAATAAAATATTGGGTTTCTGATAAAGTGCACGAGCGATCAATAAGCGTTGTTTCTGACCACCCGAGATGCCGCTGCCTAATTCACCAATAATCGTCTCGTAACCCATTGGCATGCGCATAATCTCTTCATGGATATTGCACTTTACTGCACATTCAACAATCAGTTGCTGATCGGCATTATCTTCAAAGCCGGAAATATTATCGGCAATAGAACCTGAAAAAAGACGATCTTCCTGCAATACACAGGCAGTACAGGCGCGGTAATTATTTACACCGATTTTTTTGACGTCAAAATCACCGACGAAAATATCGCCATGATCGGGTGTAAGCAGGCCGGACATCACTTTCAGCAGCGTAGTTTTACCAATTCCGGAGGCACCAATTAATGCCACGGATTCGCCCGCAGCAACGCTAATATTCACATTGGAAAACACCGGTTTGGTCAGTTTGTCATATTGATACGACAAATCCTGAACCTGCAGCGGCACGCCAGCGCTGTCTGCAAAAACTTTCCGCGGCGGTGATTCCGCTTCCGGTTTGCTGAAGACAATTTCTGAAATACGTTCGTTATGCAGCGACAGCATCTTGAACTGCATTGCCAGGTCAATAAGCGACGAGGCGCGCTGGGCAAACTGGCCACGATAGGCGTTAAACGCCATAAACATACCGATAGTCATGGTGTTATCCATTACCATCAGTGCGCCAAGCCACAGAATGACAACCTGATCGACAGAGTTAATAAAAGTATTGATACCGCCGAATAACATATCAAAGCGCGTCTGCCGCAGGCTGGCGTTGCTGACGTCGATATTAGTATTGAGCCAGTGCTGAGAGCGGCGGTTTTTAAGGTTCAGCGATTTTATGGTCGCGATACCGTACAGCGTCTCCATAAAATGGGAACCTGAACGCGCGCGTTTAACGATCAGCTCTTCGCTGATCGTACGGTAAAATTTGTAAGTGATAATTCGCATCGCCGCGTAACACAGGGTAAAGCCGAGCACGACCCAGACCAACCAACCGCCGTACAGACTCATCATAACCAACACGCCCACGGTCATGATGGAGTCGATCGTTCCCATCACAATGTTATTTGTGAAAGTGGCGCGGATGGTATCCAGAGAAGAAAATCGCGACTGGATATCGCCCAGATTGCGCTTTTCAAAAAAGGCGAGCGGCAAGCTCAGCAGATGATCAAAAAAGCTGGTCTTCCACTGAATATCGGTTAGCGTATTCAGCTTCAGTGATACCCATGCCCTTATCATGCTGACTGCGGTCTTGAATAGGGTAAAAAACAGCAACCCGGCGCAGATCACCAGCAGCAGGTTGTTGTCATGGGCGGTGATAACGTGGTCCGTGACCAGCTGCGTGCCCATTGGCATGAGAAGGTTGACCGCCTCAATGACAATGGAAAGCATGAAGATTTTACTCAGCGCCGATTTCAGGCCGACAATATTGCGCATTAAATCCAGCAATTTGAGCCGCGAGCGCTGTTTTTCCTGTTTGAAATGGCTGTCGGGCCACGCTTCGAGGGCGATGCCGCTGAAATTCTCAGACATCTCTTTCTGATGAACAACACGCCGACCCATTGCCGGGTCGTTAATCACGAAGCGTTTGCCTTTTATCGCAACCAGTACCACAAAGTGATTCAATGACCAGTGCAGGACACAAGGAAGGCGCAGCTCTTTTATTTCATCCATGTCGAGTGAGAGGGCGCGCGTTTTCAACCCTGCCGTCTGCGCAACCTGGTTAAGATCGGTTAATGTTGCCCCTTGCGCTGGCGAACCATAGCGATTGCGAAAATTAAAGAGATCAATGTCTTTACCGTAATAACCACAGATCATGGATAAACAAGCATTGCCGCACTCTGCCGCTTCAGACTGAATAATCACGGGTACTTTATTTCTAATGGAGAAATTGATTCTTTTAAATATAGTATCAAGAATAGCTTTATTCATTATTTGGCCCTGTCAAACTCTGTGCAACTTTATACACGGGCGAGAACAGCCACTGATAAAGTGGTCTTTCTTCCATGAAGACAATACTTTTGGCTTTAAGGCCATTTGATAATGCTAGTTTTTTATTTTTATAAATAAATTCATTTTCTTTGATATCTATAATTGCTTTGTACAACGTTAGCTGTGAGTTAGTATTTGTCTGGCCAATGCTATATTCCGATAGCTCTCTTCGTGTCGCTGGCATGGATGATATTGACTTTATCTTCCCGGAAAACTGTCCAAATTTATCTGAGGGAAATGCATCATAACGGATATTCACAGTGTCGCCGACTTTCACATATGGCAGGCTGTTGTCGGGAAGCCATAATAATAAATAATACTTAACATCCGTTAATTGTTTGACCTGGGACAGACTGCTTCCTGCATCAACCATTTGTCCAGGAGTAACTGCAACGGATTCCACTCTGCCAGCAATAGTCGATTTTACCAGGATTTTCCCATTGGCATTCGTTTCAATAAGCTGAGACTGGAAATCGCTTAACTGGTTATATTGTGATGCAATCTGGTTATCCAGTTCTGCAGATTTAACCGTGATATCACTGCGCGACTGGGTGAGTTGTAGTTCGAGCTGCATCTTCTGTGTCGATAAGGACTGAAAGGCATTCTGCTGCTGCACATAAAGGGAATGCTGGTTATTATACTGATCTTTATTAATCAGCCCTTTCTTCAGATACTGATTATAGTTCTGAAGCGCGTCTTCCATTTTCGTTAAACCCTGTTTCGCGGTAGCTAACAGTCCATCAGTTTCCGCAAGTGAATGCTCATAACGCTGGATTTGCCGTTGTGTTGTAGCGATAAAATCATCTTTGTTCACTTTCAGTTTATTGATGATTTCTTCGGCATTGGCAATTTTAGCCTTTATCATCGAAATATTCGTATCAGATACGTTACCCGCATTGGTACTTTTAGATACATCCAGCTCAAAAAGAATGTCACCTTTTTTTACAGTATCACCAACCTGAATAAATTGTTGAGATATAAAACCAGGCTGCGGTGATGAAATATTTAATGGATGGGGAAGGGTAATCACTTCGCCAACGACATCGATACGCTGTGTGAATTTAAAGAAGCAAAGCATGGCGATAAGTATCGCCATAAAAGCGGTACAGCATGCGGAAATAATAAAAGGTGATATGCCTTTAAATAAAATGACCTTGCCTTTCCAGTAGCTTCTCTGGTGGTCTACGGCTTCTTGCCTGAATAATTTTTGACTCATGGGCATATTACCTGACAGTTAAAAAAGGCCCGAACATGTCGGGCCTGAAATCTAAACTTAAATCTTAATCACGGAATAAAAGTACCGTCGAACAAACCGTCCAGGAAGTTCTGGTAGTTTTTCATGGTGCTTTCGAAACCAGAGATAGTTCCGGTGATACCGATTGTAACGGCACCAATCACACCAGCCCCGAGCATACCAACCAACTGGCCAACGGAACCAACACCGATCAGACCACCGCCGTCACCACCGTGTTTACCACCAATAGCAGCACCGGCAGCGAAGCCCAGCGCAGCACCTAACGCGGCGCTTGCGATCGCTTCAACAGTGTTGCTAAAAATAGATGTCCAGCTATTCCAGGAATAAGCTCCGGAGACATTATTCATGTCTTGAACAGATAAAGTTTTCATAAATTTTACCTTAAATGTGTTTTCAGATAATTGTAGTATTGCAAATTTTTCAACTGACAAAATTCAGCTTTCGGTAATGAGTTCCGTGCTGATAGTTTTTATTTTCAGGATGTCATGTCTTAAAAACAACTTAAATTTTGTGAAATCCGGTCATTTAATATTTAATTTGGCCCCTGAAAATGCTTATTGCTAAATAGTATGAGTGCTGTTTAAGATTTTAAAATGAGGTCAACGCTCGTTAATAGTAATAGTCATCCCTGCATTAGCCTGGCCTGGCGTAATCGTGGATGCAATTCGTTTATAACGGGCAGCCAGTGAGATATAAATTGCTGTTTCGTTGTTCAAGTGATATTTGGTTTCTTGAGCAAATTTTAGTGGCGCGTGGCTATAGGCATCAACAATCTCTACCGCAACACCCGTCGCTGGATTCGCAACGCTTGAATCAATGTTTAATAAACCATCACCGCTGCTGCCATTGAGCGCATCAAACTGGACATAAGCAGGAACAGAATCTGCCTGGCAGGTGAGTGTTAAGGTAAAAGGTACATCTTTCGATGTGGGGTTTATATCATGAACATTGAGCTTTCCCAGATTAATTGTGCGATTATAACCACCACCAATAGTACAGCTTTTAAATTTTAATGTTGAACTGTAGGCAGAAACTGTCATAACGGGTACCCCATCCATTGAATATGTTGCGATAGGACCATTGGGCATACTACCGGAACCAATCTTACCAACTTTAATAAAATCAATACGCGTGTAGCTGTTACTTGTCCAGTCTGAGGTTTGTGGTGCTGTAGGCCAGGCTTTATTGGGGACAACTTTGTTAGGTTGGTAGAGATCGCTGATCTGAATACCAAGCCCCTCGACACCCGTCGAATAAATATTCCCTCTTGAATTGCTACCGATAATCGTCGAATACGCCGCGCCCATTGTTGAAGCATATGGACGCTGCGCCGTGGAGTTGCAACTCCATTTCCTCCCCGAAGTATCCATATTGCGGGTCCATAATATTTCTCCGATGGGGGCATTCGGATCAATGGCAATTAAGGGACTATTCAGACGGTACTCGAGCTTATTGCCTTCCACTCCCATGCCAGACGCTGTGGCTCGGCATCCAACAGCCCAGGCCGAAGCTGAATGGAATAGTGATAACATCACTGACGATGTGATAAAAACATATCTCTTCATATATTAACTTTCCTGAAATCTTACTGGCAGACAGCCTCAACCTGCTGGATGCCGGTTGGTGGCGTAGGGGTATCACGGAAGTCGTAAGAAGCTTTGCACTGTTTATTAGCTTCATTGCCCCATTTCGCGAGAAGAGAACCCTGTTCGCTCAGACCCGTTAAATAGACTTGCCCATCTTCACCCACGAAGTTGGACACGTTATTTTCTGCATTCTGCAGCGTTACCGTCGCACCAAAGGGGAGAATTTTTCCTGAACGATCCAGTAGCCTGATAAATCCTTTTATCCCCACTTTGCCTGCAAAACTTGAACGCACAACTGCGCCGCGCGTCGGTACAACCGTCGCCGTGTTGCTGTTCAGCTCCATGTTATCGGGAAGTGTCTCGCTGTTAAGTACGATATCGTTCAGACGATACGGAGTAACGTACGGCACCACGGTATAACCCCGGAAATCTGTCTTCACGCCAGTATGGTTTGACACGCTGGTTCCCGCTGCTCCTGGCGCTTCAACCAGAGCCACGCTTTCTCCAAGCGATTGGCTTAACGTCAGGCCGCGTTCATGAACAACCATTCCCCCTGAAACGCCATAGCTGAGGCGACGGGACTGTTGGCTATAGCCATAGGAAGAAACCAGTTCGCCATACGTTCCCTGGTACGAAAGATCCAGGTTGCCGCTGGCATTCGATTTATTCCCATAGCCCTGCTGAACGCTCCAGTTGAGGTTATTCTCTTCCAGCGCGGTACCGGCCAGGCCAGCCATAAAAGAGGTCTCGCCAGGCCTGGCGACATTCATGTTATTAAAGGCATAGAGGCTATGATTGGTGTGCAGCCATTGATCGAAAGGAAGACTTACCGTCAGACTAATTATCTGATCATTATACGTTTTCTCGAAACGCCCTCTGTTCTGTATGGATTGCACATAGCTATAGTTAAGGCTGTAGCTGATATTATTCCAGCTATTGCTGTAGCTGGTACTGATCGATCTGTTTTGCCGGTTATTATCCCAGTAATCTTCAATGACTCCGCCTAAGGAAACGTAGCCCAGTCGATCGCCAATGTTCTGGTTAATATTCATTTCGGTACGGTTTCTGACACGATACATCTGATATCTGCGGTGATCATCGCGATACGTATTCAGCACATCAGCGAGCGTGTAGAAACCAGAGGTTGAGTATCGATAACCCGCAATAGCGAAATTGGTACCAGTCTGGGTAACATTTTTGCTGTAGCGAATACGCCAGGATTGACCATCGCTTTTATCGGTATCCTGTTTTTTTGACCACGCCTGCGTCACGTCAACTGACACTGCGCCAATCTTTCCCATATTTTTCCCAATCCCTGTAGCCAGCGCCTGATATTTCGACGCAGCCTGAATCCCGCCGTACAGAGTGGCATTAAATGGTAAGCCATAGCTGGCGCTGGCCTGCGTAAAGGGCGTTTTAGCAATGCTGTTGTCGTAGGTGCGATAAACACCAGAGGTCAGGCTGTACTTGAGACTGCCTTCACGTCGCATGACGGGGAGTGAGGCGTAAGGCACCGTAAAGATTTGCTGGCTGCCATCGGACTCCTGAACGGTAACTTGTAAATCGCCGTTAGAGTTCGTCTGGTACAAATCATCAATTTCAAATGCACCTGGAGAAACATAGGTTTCATAAATCTGGTAACCGTTTTGTCGAATAACGATTTTGGCATTGCTTTTAGCAATACCCCGGATGATTGGAGCATAGCCGGTAACGTTTTCAGGAGACATTGTTTCGTCTGTCGCCAGTTGCATACCCGTAAAACCAACGCTGTCGAAAATATCGCCCGGTGACGTACTCTGCCCTAAAACGAGAGAACTACGTAACGGAATAATATCGCGCTGCGCGTAGGTATAAATGTTATCCCACGAATCATCGTTTCGATAATTATCGGTTGTTCTTGACCAGGTGGAATAATGGCGTAAACGCCATGCTCCAATATTCAGGCCCGGCCGCAGGTTCAGGTGGTAACTATCCTGTTTGGCAGAGGTTTGATTGGAACTTGTCTGGCTGGCCAGAAATTTATAATTCAGCAGAAATGCCGGAATACCCTGATCAAATTGTTCAGGAGGAACAATATTCCTATTTTTACGGACTAATGCGGCTTGAGGTATACTTAAATTAAGACGTTGGTGTTCCGTATCATACTGTGCCGTAGCTTCTGGTATAAGTGAAAGAATATCACAACGTTGAGGATCTTTTGCCAGCCAGGCATTCTGCTTGATGTAATTTTCATTTAGACCTAATGAAATTAATTTTGGCAGATTAAGGCAAGGCGACAGCCCAATGGTATCACTTGTCTCATCTTTTTGGGCCCTGAATTCAACATCACTCGTTTCAATTGCTTTACCATTCAACCAAATGTCAACACGGTAAGTGCCAGGGCTCTGGCGTAATCCCATGTCAAAATAAGAGAGGTCGCCAACTTCATTTTGCTGATCGCTGTTTTTTAAAAATTCAGGGTTGAAGAGGCTTTGGGCTGCGACACAATCCGAAAAAAAAATGACACAAGAGTAACGCGAATCAACAGGCTTAACCCCGTCTTATAATTGACGCTGAAAGACTCATCTTTCATTTTAATAACCTCATGTATTATTATAAATTTTTCCTGTGGAGAGGGCCAGCCGAACCATAATCATTTATGATTTTCCAGCTAACTTGATTACCATTGATGGCACCAATATCAAACCAGGTATCTGTAAAAGGAGCTGCGTAGCTTTTATCTTTCAGCTCAATGTCTTTATCATTGATTTTGATAAACATAAAATTTTGATAATACGGAGTGGGATTTGTTACTTTTAATTTATTACCCGTTCTGCTCCAGGTTAATTCCTCAGTGCGGCTCTCTGGCGTTTCTTTTTTTAAAGCGGCGGGGCGATAAATAAGTTTCAACCGATTGCGGATTGCAATCTGCAACGTATTACTGTCCGGCATGCCGCCGGGAATAGATTTTGCGTTAAGGAAAAAGAGTGATTCCCGGTCGCCAGGGAGTTCTTTTACCAATTTAAAAATGCGTAATGCATTTTTTTTATCACCATCAAGACGGAATAATGGCGGAGTAACTAAAAAATCCCCGGTTTTCACTCCGTCCTTATTTTCAATCCAGGATTGAATGAGATAAGGCACTGAACCTTTATTTTCGATGTCGATGGAGACTTCTTTTTTCCCTTCTTCATAAATAATGCGCGTGCCGCCAAGCACCACGCCAGCCTGTGCCGAAGCGCAGCAAAAAATAAGGGAAAATGCATATGCAGATATTTTTAACATGGCTAACATCTTTTGAAAAAGAGGCCTGTCCCCTCGGGGGAACAGGCCAAAGGTGATTAGTAGTTAACGGTAAAGGTCGCAACAGAGTTTGCCGGACCGGTGGTTACCGTATTTTGAGTCTGGATGTATTTGGCGTAGAACGGCAGGGAGTTGGTGCTGCCTGCGCCAGTGTTGGTAATGGTGTACGGTGCGGAAGCTTTAGCCAGCTGGATTACATTACGATCTTTATCGTACAGCTGGATGCCAACGCCGGTAGCGGAGTTAGCACCTGCGGTCAGAGCAAGAACAGTGTCGTCGCCATTTTCGTTCTGGCCGTCAAACTTGAAGGTTACAGAAGTTACGGTAGACGGGCAGTCATCCATTTCGATGGTGAAACCGGTGCTGCTTGCAGAACCGTCAACAGTTGAACCAACACCTTTAAAGGAAGTTTTTACAACTTTACCCATATCAACGTCGCCAGTCGTAGCGCTGGAACCGTTAACAGAAGTGTTGCAGCCTGCATCGGTAATTTCACCGGTAAAGTTAATTGTACCGTCTGCTGCACTTACAGAAGAAATAGAAGATAATGCCAGTACGACAAATGATGCCAGTGCGGTAGTTTTCAGATTTTTCATAACATAGTCCTTGTTTAATAAAGATGACGAATCTAATGATTATCATCAGGTATATAAAAGATATATTTGTGTAGCGCGTCAGAGGTAATCGCAGGCTGTTTTATCATTTTTATTGCCGCAGTTTTTTATACGGTATTATGATTTGCAGCTACGACTTTTACATTACGCAGAATCATCTCGTGATTGCAGTGAGAATTCTATATGCAGTTTTTTATATTGCAAAGATGTGTTTTCTTAGTTGCTCTCTTTTTAAGAAAATTATTATTTTGCTATACCTATCTGTATTGCCTCTTATATAAAAAAGACCTTCTTTTTCAGTAGGTAGGTTAAGTCGTGGCGGGCGTGCGCAGGAATTTTAATGTGTGTTATGTATGTTTATTTAAGGCCATTTAATAACAACTTACGGACTAAATGTTTTTTATTTGTTTGTTGTGAATAATGGAATTATTGGGCGGGCAAATATTGGTGTGGCAAGTTATAGGGTGTGTCAGCAGATAATTAATTCTGTTGGGGGGCGATTGCTCACTGCTTGTTAAAAAGGCAGGTAATAACGTGCGTGCGATAACTGAAAAAGTGACAGGTTTAGCTTGATGACATTTTATAGAAGGGAGGCTGGACGAATGGCAAGCATCCGATAAGTATTTTCATAACGGATGCTTGAGTTCTTTTCCATATTATTGGCCGATGCGAACAATACATAACCACGTTATGGACAGGAAAAATAAGAACAGATAGCGCGTTTATCAATGATGATCTAGAGCTTTTTAACCACGCGATGAAAAAGAATGCAACAGAGTAACGATAAGAATACGGTAAGAAATAACAGCGACATGAAATCAGGCGCCATTTCGTTCAGAGCGTAACCCTTCAGCATAATCCCTCTGACAAGGCGTAAAAAATAGGTGAGCGGAAGTACTGAACCCAACAGTTGCGACCAGAAAGGCATGCCATAGAACGTATTCATGAAACCGGAAAGCATGGTCGATAATAAAAAGTAAAACGAAGCCAGTTGCATCACCTGGAGCTGACTCTTCGTGATCGTAGAAAATATGACGCCGATTGCCAGGCAGAGAATGATGAAAATCGTTAGCAGAAATGCCAGCGAAATAAACGATCCCATGACCGGAACGTCCATGACGTAAACCGCCATCATAACGATAAACGCAGCCTGTAACAGACCAACACAAAAATAGGGGAAAACCTTACCCAGCATGATTTCCCATGCGGTGACTGGCGAATTGATGATATGCATGATGGAGTCTTTCTCTCTTTCACGGATGATAGAAAGACTGGTCATCAGAATCAGGATCATGGAAAGTATGACCCCTGCAAGCCCAGGTACGATATTTAGGCGGGTTATTCCCTCCGGGTTATAGAGTTTATGCACTATAACATCGACCAGTTGTGTGCTCTCTTTTTGCAGGCCCGGTAAGTTTTTCGTATCGTGTCTGAACACATCATTAAGCAGTGTTGTCAGTGCCTGTGTAGCATTTGCCGTCGCCGCGGGATCGCTGGCATCGGTCTGGACTAACAGTTGCGGCTTCCTGGCGGCGATGAGATCTCTGGAAAAGCCGGCTGGAATAATGACCACCAGCTGCACTGCGCCTTCACGGAAAAGCTTATCGGCCTCTTGCTCACTGGTAACCCGCTGGATAGCAAAATAATCCGTATTGGTCATCCCGGTTACCAGCGTACGGCTAAAGGATGAGACATCGTGATCGATCAGCGCAGTGCGTACAAATTTAGGGTCAGTGTTTACCGAAAAACCAATAATACAGAGGTTGAGCAAAGGAATCGCAAAGATCATCAGCAAGCTGACCTTGTCGCGGCGTAGCTCAAAGATCTCTTTCACGATAATTGCCATGACGCGCTCGTATATCAATTTTAATCTATTCATATTGGTACAGCCTGTTTCATCAAATGCGCGAACGAATCTTCAAGTGTGGTGGCGGTTTTTTCAACGTGGTAGTTATCGGGCAAGGCGCCAACAATAGTATTAAGTGTGTTGCTCTGTTTGCTGGTAACAAACAGTGTGTTGCTGAAGATCACGGTTTGTTCGATCTCGTCGATATCGCTGAAGCGGTATTCCAGATCGTGCAGATTCGGACCTTTAATAGCGAATGTAGTCAGCCCCTGGGATTGAATAATGCTTTCAGCAGAACCGGAAGCCAGCAAATTACCATAGGACATCCACGCCAGATGGTTACAGCGTTCAGCCTCGTCCATATAGTGCGTGCTGACCAGAATCGTCATGCCTTTGCTGGAAAGATAATGCAAAATTTTCCAGAATTCCCGGCGGGCATACGGATCGACACCCGCCGTCGGTTCGTCCAGCAATATTATCTTCGGATCGTGCAAGATGCTGGCCGAGAGCGAGACGCGTTGTTTCCAGCCGCCGGATAAATGGTGCGTCAGAACATCCCGAAAGCGCTGAAGAGCAAATTCGTTAATAAGCTCTTCAACGCGTTTTATCGGTTGGGGAATATTCCGTATTTTGGCCAGAAATAGCAGGTTTTCCCGGACCGTAAGATTTTCCCACAGTGAGAAATACTGCGTCATATAACCGATCATCGGTTTAATGGACTCTCGCTGCTTAAAAATATCGAAATCAAAACAGCTACCTGAACCGCTGTCCGGCTTCAGTAGCCCGCACATCATGCGCATTGCTGTTGTTTTCCCGCTGCCATTTGGCCCGAGAAAACCGGTGATTTTACCGGTAGGGATATTCAGCGTGAGATCTTTCACGACATGCTTGGTCCCGAATGACTTATTCACGTTCTGAAGTTTGATGCAATAATCCATCATAATATGACCTCGACGGGCTGACCAGGATGGAGCTTTTCTCCCGGTTCGATCGGCATCGCTTCGATCATAAAGACCATTCGCTCTTTGTGCGCAGAGGTGAAAATAACCGGTGGCGTGAATTCAGCTTTGGGCGAAATATAGGTCACTTTTGCCGCCATTGGCTCTTCACGGCCTTCGATTTTGACTGCGATTTGCATACCCTGCGTGATTTTATAAAGCTGCGGGTTGCGGACAAAAAAACGGATTTTAATGGTCTCTTCCGGCAGTAATGAGATGAGCGGCGCACCAGGCGAGGCCACTTCGCCAGTGTGATACATAATGTCGTAAACTTTGGCGCTACCGGCGCTGCGTAAAATGCGTTTGTTCAGCGCGATTTGGCTCTGTTTGACCTGCAATAAAGAACTTTCCACTCTGGCCTTTTGAGCCTCAATTTGATCGGTGCGCGAAGGCAGGGATTTATTTTTCAGTTGTGAGGTCAATTCCTGCACTCTGTCCCATTTCATTTTGTTATCTGCTTCGGACTGCTCAAGTTCCTGCTCGGACACGTAGCCTTTGGATTGCAGCTTCTGGTAGCGGCCAAATTTCGAGCGGGACACTTCGGCGTCATGCTGCGCCTGTGAGAGCTGCGCTTTCAGAATATCCAGTTCGGCATCGCGACCGCCTTTGCCCAGATCGGCCAGAGTCGAGGCCTCGCTTGCATGCGTTTGATTCGCTATTTCGACCTGTTTTTTTTCATAATCATCATCCAGAACAATCAAAGTTTGTCCTGCGGCAACATGCTGGCCACGCTTAACCATCACTTTTGAAATCAGCGCGGAACTTTCAGTCGAGATATAGACGAACTCACCTTCAATATACCCTTGCAGATTTTTTTTATTTTCATCACGGCAACCGGTGATAAAAACCAATGCCATACAATATATGGCGGTCATTTTATGAGAAAAGAGTTTCATGGCATTAATTATTTCATAAATTCAGTAAATGTTAGGTGTATTATTCAGACTGGTAATGTTATTCGATTTTTATCAGATGCTGCTGACCAGTCTGAGTTATTCATCGTTTCAATTAACATAGATTCCGAATCAAGGCCGGGAGCGTGAGCGCCGATATTCAATAAGATTGAGCGACTCTGCGTTCCATCAATCCGTAACGAAGGTTGTTCGTGGGAACATAAAACCCCAGGTTGTCAGCGAAACCATCATCAGTATTATTGTCATTCTTTGTTAACATTATCAGTGTGTTATAAAATAATGCGCTGTTTCTTCTTCTCCGTGGTCTTTGTAACTGAATACTCCCACAAATATCTTCCTTGTCAAATGTCAATAGGGACAAGCTCTGTTTTTGACATCCATAAAAACAGAGTAGGTAACAATTTAGCTGTTGCAATACCAGGATGATATTACAGGCAGAGTAACGAGATCAATTAAATTAAACCTCATCCACAGCATTTGCAGATGGTTTTTAATGATGCGCAGATGTTTATTGTAACGTTTTTTCTATCATGATTTTATATAGTTACGAATATTTTACAAATCTAAACTAATATGATTTTTTAAATGGTTCTTAATTGTTTGTCTGTAATTGATGATGATGTTTTAAGAACTAATAATTAAGATTTTTTCCGAGAAAATGAATAGGTAATAAATACGAATACGTTGTTGACGCCTTTCTCTCTATCCTGTCATCAGTCCATCGCCGATCGCAGGTTTTTAATGCTTTATCGAAACAAGGGGCGGCTGAGAGCATCTGGCGTACACTTGTAAAAAAGTTGTATTAGATTAAGCGTATTTATAACCACCAGACGATGCCGATTTGAGCGTGATAAGCAGAGCATCTGTCACCGGGTTGATTGCCGGTGGTATTGTTTTTCATCCTTATTATAAAGATGCAAGGGCAGTTAAAGATCACCTGGAGGAAGTTCATGATTTCTGAAAATCCTAAAGTGGCCCTCATTGGGCCGGGGGCCATCGGAACGACGGTTGTCGCGGCCCTGCACGAATCAGGTCGAACTCCTGTAATTTGTGGACGTACACCGCATCCGCAGCTCGAATTACGTTTTGACGAGGGGCGCATTATTGTACCGGGCCCGGTGTTGACCGAGCCTGCCGAAATCAAACAGCCGTTTGATCTGGTGTTTGTCGCAGTGAAAACAACGCAACTGGACGCCACAGCGGCCTGGCTGAATGTTTTGTGCGACGAGCATACGGTGGTCTGCGTATTACAAAATGGTGTTGAGCAGAAAATACAATTCGCCGCTTATGTTGCAGGTGCGACGGTTCTGCCATCAGTGGTATGGTTCCCCGCACAGCGTGAACCCGATTCCTCTGTCTGGCTGCGCGCTAAGCCGCGTCTGACATTGCCGGATACGCCAGCAGCCCAACGTGTGGTCGAGGTATTGCAGGGCACGCGCTGTGAAGTCGATCTTGCTGCTGATTTCACCTCTATTGCATGGCGCAAATTGTTGCAGAATGCGGTTGCGGGCTTGATGGTGCTGTCAGGGCGTCGCGCCGGAATGTTTTCACGCTCCGATATTACAGATGTGGCATTAGCTTATTTGCGCGAATGCCTTGCGGTGGCGCGTGCGGAAGGTGCGGTATTAAGTGATGACGTGCCGCAGGAGATCGTTGATGTTTTTCATCGTGCACCGGCGGATCTGGGTACCTCTATTCTCGCCGATCGCCAGGCCGGACGAGTGCTTGAATGGGATATCCGTAACGGCGTTATACAGCGGTACGGGCGTAAGCGGGGTATTCCAACGCCGTTAAGCGATCTGATTGTGCCGCTGCTTGCTGCGGCCAGCGACGGGCCCGGTTGATAAAAGTCGCGTATATAAAGGAGGAACGATGGCGCATTCTGCACCGACCCTGCATATCCTGTGCGGCAAAATTGCGTCCGGTAAATCGACGCTTGCCGCTGAACTGGCAAAAACACCGGGCACTGTGCTCTTAAGTGAAGATCGCTGGCTGGCGTTGCTGTTTAAGGATGTGATGAGCAGCGTGGCGGACTATGTTCACTACTCGGAAAAACTCAGGAACGCTATCGGTCCGCATACCGTGGCGTTGCTTAAAGCGGGTGTCAGCGTCGTGCTGGATTTTCCCGCTAATACGCTTGCCAGTCGCCAATGGATGATGTCTTTGATTCACGCTTCAGGCGCGACGCATTGCCTGCACTATTTGCCGGTGGCGGATGAGGAGTGCAAAGCGCGATTGCGACGGAGGAATGCGGCGGGTAACCACGATTTTGCTGCTTCTGATGCACAGTTTGAAGCGATCACCCGTTATTTTGTCGAGCCGGGTGCTGATGAGGGATTTCATATCTTGCGTCACGATATTCACAATCCCGTAACAAGGTTATGATGTCTTCAACGCCCGATAAAAACAGCGGAGGCAATGTCGTGGATAAAGATCTACTGGACGCGGGTTATCGCGTGTATACCGGTGAAAAAATTGATGTTTACTTCAATACGGCCATTTGTAAACACTCAGGAAACTGCGTACGCGGTAATGCGAAGCTTTTTAACCTGAAACGTAAACCGTGGATCATTCCGGACGAAGTGGATGTTGAGACGGTGATCAACGTGATTGATACCTGCCCAAGCGGTGCGCTCAAATACCGCCATAACTGAGTGAGAAAAGATGGAAATACTGGAAGGTCACAACAAATTTTACGTCAACGACGCCCAGGGCGTGCAGGTTGCCGAGATTGTATTTGTGCCGACGGGCGAACATCTCAGTATTATTGAACACACTGATGTTGATCCCAGCCTGAAAGGGCAAGGCGTGGGTAAACAGCTTGTGGCGCGCGTGGTGGAAAAAATGCGGGCCGAGAACCGTAAAATTATTCCACTGTGCCCGTTTGCCAAACACGAGTTTGATAAAACTCGTGAATATGACGACATACGCGCATAAAAATGTGCACCGGTGTTAGCCGGTGCCCACCCTTCATCGTTACCGTCGGTAGCGAATCAGCACGGTCATCACCAGTGCCAGCGCACTTTGCGATGCATAACGTATTCATTGTTAACATTCTCAGGCAAACAAAGCTCCGCGTGCAGCATGCACTACACGATGAAAAAAGTGTGTTTACAATGAGATGTCGTTACATTGGCTGGCCGGATTGGATGTTATTGCTGATAAACGTAGCATGGCGAATGAGAAGGGCGGATTATTTTGGCGGGGACTTCCTTGTTCCCCCAAGTGCAAACGTCAGGCGATAAACAGGCTGAGCAGCAGCACCATGCCTAACCCGATAACTGAGTTAATCAGTTCCAGCAGCCCCCAGGTTTTGAAGGTGTCTTTCATGGAGATGCCAAAGGTTTCTTTAAACAGCAGGAAGCCGCCATCATACATCAGCGTAATGGTATTACTGCCGCAGGCGACGGCCAGGCACATCAACGCGGGATTTAAATGAAAAGCGCTGACCATCGGCGCGACGATCCCTGCAGAGGTAATCGCCGCAACTGCGCCTTGCCCGGTCAGAATGCGGATGATGGCCGTGATGATCCACGCCACGATAAACGGTGACAGCGGGACGTTACTCATAATGTCCACGATATGGTTGCCAACGCCGGAAACCACAATCACCTGCTTCAGGATCCCACCGGCGCTAATAACAAACAGGACGTTGGCAATTTTAGCAATCGCGTCGCTGACGCAATGGGTTACTCCGTCCGGCGTCATGCCACGCTTAATGCCGAGAAACCAGATTGCCGCGAGCGTTGCCAGCAGCATACTGATTTCCGCACTGCCGAAAAAAGTACAGACTTTTACCAGCTGCGAGCCAGCGGGCATCAGGCCTTTTACCAGCGAGGCCACAATCATCAGTACCGCCGGGATCAGCGGGATCAAAATACTGATGCTAAACCGCGGCAGATCCTGTGCTGTTTTTTCCTCCACGGGTTTTAGCAGTGAATTCAGCGGAATCGTTTTGATTCCCGGTAAATATTTCGGCAATAAAATACCTGCACAAAACAGCGCCGGAATAATGACCAGGATGCCATACAGATAGACCTGCACAATATCGGCATTAAACGCGCTGATCAGCGCGACCGGCCCTGGCTGCGGTGGGAACAAACTGTGCCCCATGGTTGCGCCGACCACCGTTGGCACGACCAGTTTCATATAGGGAATATGGGCTTTTTTGGCGATGTTCAAAACCAGCGGCATGGCAATCAGGAAGGCGACTTCATAAAACATGGCGATGCCGAAAATCACGCCAATAAACATTAAACCGACGGTGAGAAGACGTGTGCCGCAGTGCTCAATAACGCTATCGGCAATCCTCTGGCTGGCGCCGGATTCGGTCATAAATTTACCGATAATCGCGCCGAATAAAATAATGAGTGCAAGATGGCCGAGAATACTGCCCAGACCGTCCTGAACGACAGACACAATTTTATCGAGTGGAATGCCTTCCATGATTGCGACAAATATACCTGCAATCAGCAGCGCGAAAATATTATGAAATTTGTATTTCAGGTTCATCAAAACCAAAAGTGCAATACCTACCAGCACCCAGAATAAGGCTAACAGCGGGGACATAGAGAATACCTTACGGATTGGCTATCAAGAAAAGCCGGTGGAACCACCGGCCCGAATAAAATTAGTTTTGTTTTTCGAGTGCTTCCCAAAGTCCGTGTAAATAGGTTACGCCGAGCGCCCGATCGTAAAGACCGTAACCTGGACGGCCGGTTTCGCCCCAGATGAAACGCCCGTGATCCGGACGGATGTAACCGTCGAACCCGTTGTCATGCAAGGCTTTCATGACTTCGTACATATCCAGTGAACCGTAGCGGGATAAGTGCGCGGATTCATAGAAATCTTTATCTTTAATCAGTTTGATATTGCGCACGTGCGCAAAGTGAATACGTTTACGGCGTGTAAATTCGGCCAGGATTTGGCACACATTATTATCCGGATCCTCGGCGATCGAACCGGTACATAAGGTAATACCGTTGGCTTCAGAATCGACTGCATTACAAATCCAGTCGAGATCGTCACGATTTTTAACGATACGCGGCAGGCCAAAAATAGAATACGGCGGATCGTCCGGGTGAATCGCCATTTTAATACCGACTTCTTCACAGACCGGAATAACGCGCTCAAGGAAGTAAACCAGGTTTTCACGTAATTTTTTATCGTCGACATCTTTATATTTGGCAAACAGCTCTTGTACTTTTGCCAGTCGTTCGGGTTCCCAGCCCGGAAGCGCAAAGCCGTTGGAATTTTCCAGCACCTCTTTAACCACTTCATCCAGCGTTTTATCGATGCCTTTCTTTTCGAACGCCATCGTCAGCGAGCCGTCCGGCAGCACGTAATTCATCTCGGTCTTCATCCAGTCAAAAACCGGCATAAAGTTGTAGCAGATGACTTTTACCCCAACTTCTGCAAGGTTGCGGATGGTTTGCTGGTAATTGGCAATTAGCCGATCGCGGCTAGGGAGACCGATCTTAATATCGTCATGAATATTAACACTTTCAATGACTTCCATCTTAAGGCCGGCATCATGGACTTGCCCGGCCAGCGCGTTGATTTTCTCTTTTGGCCATACTTCACCTACCGGCACATCGTACAACGCACCTACCACCCCTTCGACGCCCGGTACCTGGCGGATGTATTCCAGCGGGATTTTGTCTTCAACTGGTCCAAACCAGCGCATTGTCATTTGCATGCTCATTGCCACCTCTAAAAGAAAACATTCAACTGCCATACTAGTATTTATAGTAGCGTTTGCCTGTGCCTGTTTTTGCGATCGGCTTCACACATAAGCCGTTTGGTTTGCGGTTGTCGGCAGGAGAGTTTCCGAGGTGTTTGGTTATGCGGGTGAAATAAGGCGCTGACAAATTTTTTAAAATTAACGCTTGCGTAATAAGGGCAACCATGAGTTAATGCGTCGTCGGTTTGATAAATCATTATCTCCAGCAGTTCACTAAAGTCTTTCTCATCTCTAAGTACCTCCTTGCTACTTCTTTTTGGGTCTTCGCTTTACACTCTGATAAAAATAATGTCTCAGACCATTACTGCCGCATTCGGCGAACAAAATAGAAGGTAACAAGCATGTCTACTAAAATGAACGGTATCGTTAAATGGTTCAACGCTGAGAAAGGCTTCGGTTTCATTACTCCGAAAGATGGCAGCAAAGATGTATTCGTACATTTCTCTGCTATCCAGAGCAATGCGTACCGTACTCTTGAAGAAAATCAAGAGGTTGAGTTTACTATCGAAAACGGCCCGAAAGGTCCGGCTGCGGCCAACGTGGTTCCGCGCTAAGGATTTACCATTACGAATCGTATCCATTTTCGCTGCCCGTGCTGCCACGGGTCGCAATACCGAATTTCCAGTTTTGATGTCACTGAGAAAAACCCGGTCGGTGCTAAATGTATTTTTTGCAAATCTGCAATGAACACATTTGATAATATCGCTGCGTTTATCCAGTCTGGTTCGAATACTGTCGAATTCCGTAAATAAAAAAAAGCAGGTCAGATTTCTGATCTGCTTTTTTTATTCTGCATTATTCCGCCATTAACATAATCATTTTGATCGCGCGATTACTGGTTAATTGCCAGGTTATCTGCCGGAAGTGCAACTCCCCCTGCTGCGGATGATGAAAAACGCGTTCTCCGCCTTCGCGCACCACCACCTGCTGGCGCGACCAGAAGGTGCGAAACAGTTCGCTGTCATTACTCAGACTCTGCACGAAATGATTCAATCCCTGATCGTGCGGATAGTGCATCGCATCGGCACGCAATTCCGCGACAATCCGGCTGGCGCGCGTCTCCCAGTCAACCACCAGCGTTTGCGCAAGGGGATGACGAAACATAAAACTCATCATATTCGGCTGGGCATCCTTATCCAGCCAGCCGCTAAATAGTGCTTCAGCAGGCGTATTCCACGCCACCATATTCCAGGTGACATCCAGCAAATAACAGGGGCACTGCACCTGATTCACCGTCGCCAGCACCGATTCTTCCACGGTAATGACATGCTCTTCCTGCGGATCGTTTTGCAGCGCCAGGTGGAACAGATACTTCCGCTCCGCCTGCGTCATTTTTAATACGCCGGCAATATTCGACAAGGTTTGCGGCGACACGACAATGTCGCGTCCCTGCTCAATCCACGTATACCAGGTGGTGCTGATACCGCTGAGCTGCGCCACTTCTTCCCGGCGTAATCCGCAGGTGCGCCGCCGACCTTGCGCAGGCAGGCCAATATCGGCCGGCGCGGTTTTTTCCCGCTGTGCACGTAAAAAAGCGCCGAGAGTTTTTGGCCCGGCAAAGAGCGTATTTTCCATGGTGGTACTCATTAATACCAGTATAAGTAGCCATATTGTACCCCTATAAAGAGGCTCGTATAGTCGGCAAAGAGCAAATTTTTGTCGTGCGAAAAAAGGAAAAAGAGAATGGCGGTCAATCATCATGAATTAACGAAGCAACAGTTTGGCGACCAGGCGCAGGCCTATCTCACCAGCCAGGTTCATGCGCAGGGCGCAGATTTGGTGCGGCTGGCAGAGTGGCTCAGTGAAAATCCTGCTGCCGCGGTGCTGGATCTGGGCTGCGGCGCCGGGCACGCCAGTTTTGTCGCGGCTGGCGTCGCCCGTGAAGTGACAGCTTACGATCTGTCGGAAAAAATGCTCGACGTGGTTCGTCAGGCGGCCCGCGATCGTCAACTGAGCAATATCAGCACGGTGCATGGCGCGGCCGAACAGTTGCCCTTTGCCGATGGCGCGTTTGATGTGGTGATCAGCCGTTACTCTGCCCATCACTGGCACGATGTTGCGCTGGCGCTGCGTGAGGTGAAACGTGTGCTGAAGCCGGGCGGTAAATTTATCTTAATGGATATCGCCTCGCCGGGCCGTCCGGTGCTGGATATCTGGCTGCAAACCATCGAAGTGCTGCGCGATCCGTCTCATGTGCGCAATTACTCGGCGGCGGAGTGGCTGCAAATGACGCAGCAGAGCGGGATGACGGTCGATAAGCTGTTAACCGATCGCCTGGTGCTGGAATACAGTTCGTGGGTTGAACGCATGAAAACGCCGGAAGTATTGCGCGAGGCAATTCGCTTTCTGCAACAGCAAACGTCGGAAGAGGTGAAGCAGCACTTCCTGATTGGCGAAGATGGCTCGTTTACTTCGGACACCATCATGTTCCAGACTCAGGCCTGACAATCTGCGCCCACGGTAAGTGGGCGCACACTTTCCTCAGCCCAGCGCCTCACCGATGACTTCGCGAATGCGTTGCGCGATGTAACCGGCATGGGTTTCCAGCGCGAAGTGGCCGGTATCGAGCAGTTCGACCACCGCATTGGGGTTATCGCGTTTCCAGGCTTCAGCCCCTGGCGGAATAAAGAACGGATCGTGTTTGCCCCAGATGATCAGCGCTGGCGGCTGCCTGGTGCGGAAGAAAGCCTGAAATTCCGGGTAACGTTTCAGGTTATTGGCGTAATCCAGAAACAGATCCAGTTGGATTGCCTTATTGCCGGGCCGCTCCATCAACAGGGCATCCAGTTGATAACCTTCCGGCGCAACCAGCGCAGGATCGCTAACGCCGTGCAGATACTGCCATTTCGTGCCTTCTAAATGCAAAATCGCATCATTCACCGCCTGGCGGTTTTCGGCGCTGGGCGCATCCCAGTAAGCGCGTACTGGCGCCCATGCATCCCCTAATCCTTCCAGATAAGCGTTACCGTTTTGCGAAATGAGCCCGCTGATGCGTTCAGGGTAATGCAGCGCCAGGCGCAGACCGGTCGGCGCGCCGTAATCAAAGACATACATCGCAAAACGTTGCAGATCCAGCGCATCGACAAAAGCCACCATCGTCGCCGCCAGCGCATCAAAACGGTAAACATAATTCCGTTCAGCGGGCACTTCCGTAAAACCGAAACCTGGCAGATCCGGAGCGATGATGTGGAACCGATCCGCCAGCAGCGGGATCAGCTCTCGATACTGGTGTGATGAGCTGGGAAAACCATGCAGCAGCAAAAGCACCGGGTTACCCGGCGTACCTGCTTCACGGTAGAAAACCCGGACGCCATCGGCGTCAATGAACTGATAACGAACAGGGAAATGCGTGTTGCCAGCCATATCAATACCTCGCTTGAAACCGTTAAAGTAATATTTAAGTGGTTACGCCGGGATTGAGTATGGTGGATTAATGTAACTGTGTAAAATTAATTTTATCGGTTACAATGATGAGATGAATACCTCACCGGAGTCGCAAAATGGCAGCACCCTCGACAACAGGCGCCGAAGGCCCGTGGTTTATCGCCGAGCAAGGCGCGCTGGATTTTATCAATACGCAGGCCTGGGCGGAGCAAGGCACGCACGACTTTTGGCAGTCCGATGAGGATGTCAAAAACTGGCTGCAACAGAGCGGGCAGGGAAAACTGCCAGAGAGCTTTGTCGCTAAACCGGGAGAGCTGCTGGCTGAAGCGCGTAAGTTGCGCGCGTTGATCCTGCAACTGGTAGCAGAGAAAAAAAGCGGCCATACGCCGTCGCTGGCGCAGCTTAATGATTACCTGGCGCAGGCGCAGAGCTATTTGCAGGTAAATACAGACGCTGAAGGCGCGTTACAGATCCAGCGTCTGTATCAACGGGATACGCCGCTGCGGGCGCTGGTGCCGGTGGCCGAGCAGGCGGCAGAGTTACTTGCCCACGGGCAATTTGAGTATGTTCGCCAGTGTGAGCATCCGGAGTGCATACTCTGGTTTTACGACCGCACCAAGGCGCATCGCCGCCGCTGGTGCAGCATGGCGCTGTGCGGTAATCGAGCGAAAGTAGCCCGTTTTCGCGCTAAAAGCTGAGCGCCAGCCGGAAAATTTTTCATCAGCAATTGTGATCCGCAACCGCGCTGATATTGAGGTATGCGCGGTCCGCATCAACAATCCGACTTCCTGACACTGCGCCCGGAGCGCCCTCCGGGCATTCTGTCTTAGCGCGGAATAATATTTTCCGCTTTCAGGCGATCGAACAGTGCGGTGAACGCATCCAGCGTGCTGCGATAGCCGGTAAAGCCCGCTTTGCGGCTTTTGCTCATATCGGCGAACGCTTCCATTGGACGACCCAAATCGGCGTCGGTATGCCACCAGGAGGCAAGTTTGCTGATATCCGCCTCGCGCAAATGGTGCTTCGCCGCAATCTCTGTCCACGCCGCTTGCGCATCCTGCATTCTTCCTTCCAGCGGTTGCATGCTTTCCGGGTAGGGCGCAGCTTCAATGGCAAAATAAGCAGCCAGCCGTGGCCAGAGCCAGTTCCAGCGGAAAACATCGCCGTTGACGGCGTTAAAGTCTTTATTTGCCGCATTTTCGCTTTGCGCCGCCCAGCTCAGTTGTTCAGCCAGCAGGCCTGCATCCGTCACGTCCGACACGCCGTTCCACTGTTCCGGCGAGCCGGGGAAGATAAACGGCCAGCCTTTTTCCCGGCAAAGCGTGGCGTAAACCGCCAGCGTCAACCCCATATTCATGGCATTGCCGACGGCATAGCCAATGATGCTGTGCGGGCGATGAACACTCCAGCGATAGCCATATTTTTGCGCCCCGGCGAACACTTCATCCTCCTGGGCATAATAGAAATTCTCCACCTCCTGGCGGCCCTGTTCCTCGCGAAACGGCGTGACCGGAACATTGCCCTTGCCATAGGCCTCGAACGGGCCAAGGTAGTGCTTCATGCCGGTGACCAGCGCCACGTGTTTCCCGGCCAGCCGTTCACCCAGCGCTTCAATAACATTTTTCACCATTGCGCCATTGACGCGAATATTGGCTTTTTCGTTTTCCTGGCGCGCCCAGACACTGAAAAACAGCGCATCCGGTTGCTGCGTTTGCAGCGCCGCAACCACGGCTGCCGCGTCGGTCAGATCCGCTGTCAGGCTGGTGCAACCAGCGGGGACAGCGCCGCGCCCGCGTGACAATCCGGAAACCTGCCACCCTTCGCCGAGCAGTTGTTCGGCCAGAGCGCGGCCAATAACGCCGCTGATGCCGACAATTAATGCTTTCTTCTGCATATGCATGTTCTCCTCTATAGTGATGAGTACAGACTAATGAAGAATTTATTTCTTATCTCTGGTATTAATTCACGCTATTACTGACCTGAATTCACGAATCCATGCGCGACCAACGTCTTAAAGATATCATCCCCTTTGTCGCCTGCGTCGAAGCAGGAAGCTTTACCGCCGCCGCCGAACGGCTGCATCTGACGGGGTCGGCAATCAGTAAAAGCGTCGCTCGTCTGGAGGCCCGGCTGGGTTCGCGGCTGCTGGAGCGCACCACCCGGCGTCTGGAGTTAACCGACGCCGGGCAGGCTTATTACCAGACTTGCCTGCGCATTCTGGACGATCTGGCGGAAGCCGAATCGGTGCTGGCGGCGCACCGCACCATCCCTTCCGGCCGTTTGCGGCTGGCGGTACCGAACACTTATGGACGGCTGGGCGTGATGCCACTGCTGATCCCTTTTTGCCAGCAACATCCGGAGATTGAACTCAGCCTGACCTTTTCCGATCGCTTCGTCGATCTGTTTGAAGAGGGAATCGACGTTGCCGTGCGTATTGGCCAAACCTCTGAACTGCCCGCCTCGCTGGGTTGCCGGCACATTGGGCGCGAAAAGATGGTGTTTTGCGCATCGCCCGATTACCTGCAACGTGAAGGTACGCCGCAGGATGAGGCGCAACTGTTGCGACATAAAGCGATCCTGTACGAGCGGGTCGATGGCAGCAGCAAACCCTGGATCTTCACCACCGCCGATGGTTACCCGGAGTGGCGCACGGTGCCCTGGCGCATGGCGTTGGGTGATGTCGATGCGCAAGTACAGGCAATTTGTGCCGGGCTGGGCGTCGGTCAGTTGCCCACCTGGCTGGTGCATACGCAATTGCAGCGCGGCGAACTGGTGGCGATTTTGCCCCAGCATCAACCGGAAGGGCTGGCGCTGACTCTGGTGTGGCCGCGACGCAAACAGCTATTACCGAAGGTGGATGCCTTGCTTGCAGTATTGAGCCTGCTGGATATTGCGCCGTCATGAGTTCTGCATGCGCTTGACCAATGACAAGGCGGGCAACCCGTCGCGCTCTTTATAATCTGCCGGTGTCCATTCTTACTGGTGTGAATCCATGGCTTACCAACTCAACCTGAACTGGCCGGAATTTCTTGAAAAATACTGGCAAAAGAAACCTGTCGTTCTGAAGCGCGCCTTTCCGGACTTCGTTGACCCGATCACGCCTGATGAACTGGCTGGTCTGGCGATGGAACCGGAAATCGACAGCCGCATTGTCAGTCACAAAAATGGGCAATGGCAGGCGTGGCATGGCCCTTTCGAGGCGTTTGATCATCTGGGCGAAACCGACTGGTCGCTGCTGGCGCAGGCGGTAAACCACTGGCACGCGCCGTCCGCCGAACTGGTGAAGCCGTTTCGCGTATTGCCGGAGTGGCGTTTTGACGATCTGATGATCTCTTATTCCGTACCGGGCGGCGGCGTTGGGCCGCATATCGACCAGTACGATGTGTTTATTATTCAGGGGATGGGCAGCCGCCGCTGGCGCGTGGGCGATAAGCTGCCGATGCGTCAGTTCTGCCCGCATCCGGCGCTGTTGCACGTCGATCCTTTCGAACCGATCATTGATGAAGATCTGGAGCCGGGCGATATCCTCTACATTCCGCCTGGATTCCCGCACGATGGTTTCACTCACGAAACGGCGTTCAACTACTCGATCGGTTTTCGTGGGCCGAACGGTCGCGATCTGATCAGCAGCTTTGCCGACTACGCGCTGGAAAACGATCTCGGTAACGAGCACTACAGCGATCCGGATTTAACCTGTCGTGAACATCCGGGACGGGTGGAAGAGTATGAACTCGAGCGCCTGCGCGGCATGATGATCGACATGATCAACGATCCGGTACATTTCAAGCAGTGGTTTGGCAGCTTTATTACCACGCCGCGCCACGAACTGGATGTATCGCCGGAGCCGGACGACTACAGCGGCGAAGAGATTGTTGCGGCGTTGCAGGAAGGGCAGGTACTGACTCGCCTGAGCGGGCTGCGCGTGCTGCACATCGGCGACAGCTTCTTTGTGAACAGCGAATGCCTGGAAACGACCGAGCCGCAGGCCGCCGACGCGCTGTGCCGTTATACGGTGATCGGGCAGAAAGAACTGGGTAACGCGCTGGACAACCCGGACTTTGCCGAAGAGTTGGCCTGGCTGGTAAATCAGGGCTACTGGTTCTTCGACGAATAAGCTCCGCCCTCCGCGCCGCGCAATGCCGCGGAGGGTTTCCTGTCAGGCGCTTTCGCCGGAGCAGACCAGATGGTCGTTCTTGATGTGGTACATCTCCAGATCTTCACGCAGGAAAAAGGCCATCTCCTTTGCGCGACAGATTTCCCCTAAAAACAAATAGCTGCCCGCAGTCAGCTATTTACAGTGCATGATCTGGCGACGATAAAACGCCGGTCATCATCAATCCAGGTTTTCTCATCGGCAGGTGCAGTAATGCTGCCGAAGTTCATCTCCGCGCGCAGTTTCCAGCTCGGCGGAATATTCCATGTCTCGCGCACGTCCTGATCGATCAGCGGGTTGTAGTGTTGCAGGTTCGCGCCAATGCTTTTCTCTGTCAGCGCCAGCCAGACAGCATACTGGGCAATACCGCTGCTCTGTTCTGACCAGATCGGGAAGTTATCCGCATAGGCGATGTACTGGCGTTGCAGCGCGGTCACCACTTCCTGATCTTCAAAAAACAACACCGAACCGGCAGCGGCGGTAAAGCCGTCGAGTTTGTCGGAAGTGGCGTGAAAACTTTCTGCCGGGATCACTTTACGCAACTGTTCGCGCACCAGCCCCCAGAAGCGATCGTGCTCTTTGCCTAACAGGATCAGCGCGCGCGAACTTTGTGAATTGAACGCCGATGGCGCGTGGCGAATCGCCTCTTTAATGGTATCGATCACCGTCTCTTCGGCGACCGGCAGATCTTTGCCCAGCGTATAAATGGTGCGCCGTGCTTTAGCCAGCGCCAGAAAATCTTCCGCCGTGACGGTGGCAGTCCAGGGAGCGCGCTCCGTTTCCGGCAACGTCGGCGGCGTGGTGGTCTGCGGCACGCTCTCTGTGCGGGCGAGCGTAGACTGCAAAATTTTCTGAAACGGATCCATGAGTCACTGTTCCTGTTGTGAGCGGCAAAGGGAAAAATATCAGGTTATCAGAGCACAGGATCTCATCCATTGATGCAGCAAATAGATGGAATAAAGCGCGGTATTTGTCGGTAAAAAACGCCTCGTGCGGAATCCGTTCACCGATAACGTCATTAAACCTGCAGATGGCAGGGGAAAGATTTTCACGTAAATAATGAAATAAGCGCAATAATCCTGAGGATGAATCGATTAATGGTGTGGTTTAATTTATAGAATAAATCAAAAAGGCTATTTTAGATCGATGCCATCAATAATTGGTTGTAAAATAACCCATTGCTTTATATGATCTTTTTTTAAGATTTCAGACAATCCGTATGGATCATTTTCATTTTATTCTCTATTTTAAATAATAAGCCTAAAGTATTTTCCGCACGGGTCGATGAATATAGTTTGCTACCCGCCAGGCATTGAGGAAAAAAATGAACGCTGAATCGCACTGCCACGGTCTTACGCCGGGTCTGGCTCCGCTTGCGGAGCAAAACGCCTTGATCCCACCGTTCGTGAAAACCATTGCCGTGCGCCTGAGCTGGGCCTGTTCGCTGGAGGAAGCAGACGTCTATCGCCAACTCTCTGCGCCCTGGCATCACGGCGTGGTGACGGAAGAGGATAAACAGCAGCTGCTGGTTCATTTTCCTTTTATGGCCCCTCTGCATGCGCCCGCCTCGGTGGCGGATTACACCATTATGCTGGTGAGCCTGTGGCTGAATATCGAAGAGATGTACCACCGGGGCACGTTATTACCGGAAGAATTATTGCAGGGGCTGATAAAAAAATCGGCAACCTCGCAGGCGCAAGATTGCCGTCATAATCATGATTCCGCCG
This sequence comes from Kosakonia sp. MUSA4, assembly GCF_013085925.1. Lineage (NCBI taxonomy): Bacteria > Pseudomonadati > Pseudomonadota > Gammaproteobacteria > Enterobacterales > Enterobacteriaceae > Kosakonia > Kosakonia sp. MUSA4. The sequence continues at coordinate 4,424,961 of NZ_CP025697.1, read as the reverse complement.
CAGCTTCAGCGCCGCGTCGTTAGCATTACGCCATCGCGTTATAGTCGACCAGGTAGCGCTCCATATAGCGCGCGATCGCGTTACGCAGAATTTCATATTTCTTCCGCATCGGATCGCTGCGATGAAATATCAACACCACTTTACGTTTCGGTTCCGGGCTGACACAGCGGATATAACGAATATTTTCGTTACTCCCTTGCTGGGTGGAAAGCAGCGGGAAGAATGATACACCGCGATTAAACGCCACGCCGCGCCGCAGGGTTTCCAGGTGCATCGCCACAAAACGTGAATCTGGCTCCAACTCAAACTGATAGCAGTAGCGCAGCACCTGGCTGTGCAAACAGTTACCGTCATCAATCATCAGAATCTTATTATTTTTCAAATGCCCCATATCGATTTCGTTCATGCGCGAGTAGGGGTGTTGATGACTGACGCCCAGTACCAGCGGTTCGTCGAACAGCGGCAGTTCAACGTATTTACTGGTGTCTTTATTGGAGGTCATGATTGCGCATTTGATGGTGTCGGACTCCAGCATATGCAGCAACTGGTTGGTCTGCGCTTCGTGGATCTCCAGCTCAATTTCCGGGAAATTCTCGCGACAAACGGCATTCAGATGGGAAAAAATATAGGGTGCCAGCGTCGGAATAATGCCGACATCCAGCGTCTGCATCAGGCTCTGATAGTGGCTGCTGCTGGCCATATTTTTCAGCGCTTCAATCTCCCGCAGCACCACCTGGGTTTGCTCAACCAGCCGCAACCCGGTTTGCGTAAAGCGGATCTTGCGCGTCGTACGTTCCAGCAGTTGTAAACCGAGTTCGTTTTCCAGTTTACGCAACTGAGCGCTTAACGTCGGTTGGCTGACGTTGCAGGCTTCAGCGGCGCGCTGAAAATGTCGGTGCTTCGCCAGCGCGACAAGATACTCAAGATTACGGATGTTCATTATGGTCCCCGGGGCGCAAATTTCCGCGTCGTTGAGAGCCCACCTGTAGCAACGTGCTGTGTAAATGACTTCTTATTATTTTCAACTCTGTCATCAGGTTTCCCCCTCATGCCTGTACATGAGATTTGATGGTTTTTATTATTGCTTTCACTTTCAGCGGCATCCTGCCCGACTCCGGCGCATTCCCGCGCCGGATATTGCGTGTAATACCACTAATGCGTCTTTAACGAAGCCGCAAATAACGACAACATATGTAATGCGGACAAATAATAACCTTCACCCGAACGCAAAGACGTTTCCATTTGTGGATAGTCGCCCATGGTTAAATCACGCACCGCCAGAATGCCGCCAGACATCGGATAACTTGCCCGTTCGTTGTCTGAGACATCCACCCACGCGGGCGTGTCATTGCGAGTGTAGCCCGCCCAAAAATGGCGAAAATTCTCCATCGAATGCTGCTGCGCATCGCTGAGGCTTAAATAAAGCGGAATGCGAATCGCATCGTAACTGAATCTTGCCGGCCAGTTCGCGGCAGGCATGACTTCACCACTATTCTTAACAAAAATCCAGTCGCTGGGCAGTTGGCTCTTACCAAAACGGGCTTTAGTGAGTAATTCGAGGCTCGATTTCTTCAGTTTTAACCAAATATTGTTATGCCGTTGCCGCCAGAAACTCTCCCAGGCAGGAAAGACAAAATAGGACGGGTTGATAATATACCCGTCGTCTTTGGTAAACCCAGTGAGGCCCGGCAGGAGTAATGTCCGGGAATCCTGTTCAATCACCAGGCAGTTGATAATTGCATCCTGGATATTTTCCGAGGCGGTGAGATAACTCTCATCGTGCCATTTATTGCCAGCCAGTAATAACGCCCAGGCGATCAATGTGTCGCCGTCGCTGGCGTTATTATCGTCCGTCACTTTGCGTTCGTGCGGATCGTAGCGCCAGGCAAACAGCCACAGCGACGGACGTAATAAGGTGTTGCGCGTCCAGCGCCACACTTTTTCAAATGTGGCGGGATCGTCGTTAACGACGGCCAGTAACATGCCATATCCCTGACCTTCCGAATGGCTGATATCGCCATTTTCATGGTCGATAATGCGGCCATCCTGACTCAGGTAGTTCTGTTTAAACAGCCCCCAGTTGCTGTCCTGACAGCGGGCTGAAAAAGCGGTCATAGCCAGCGACAATAGCAGGCACGGCATGAGCCAGGTGGTTCTTAACATGAGACATCCTGTGGTGAAAATAGGGCAGTTACCGGCTCAGTCGTTATACCGCTTCGGCGATGCGTTCAACGGCGTCAGCCACGGGTTTTAACGTCAATTCATGCTGCAACCACTGGCGGAATGCCGGGCCGGTCGCGCCGTGACGTAAGCCGTACTCCACAAAGGCTTTCATATAGCCAATCTTGTCGCCGCAGTCGTGAGATTTGCCGGTCAGGGCGTAAGCCTCCACCGGCGCGTTCTCCAGCAGCATGGCGATGGCATCGGTCAACTGGATCTCGCCGCCTGCGCCGATCGGCGTTTTACGCAGCAGCGGCCAAATTGCTTTCGACAGCACATAGCGGCCAACTACCGCCATGTCGGACGGCGCTTCGTCAACGGCCGGTTTTTCCACCATGCCTTTTACCAGACCAAAACCACCCGCCGGGAGGTTCATGCCGCCGCAATCCACCACGCCGTAGCGGGAAACATCTTCGTGGTTAACGGTTTCAATCATTAACTGGCTGGCGCCCGTCGTGGTGAAGCGATCGATCATCGCAGCCAGGTTATCCTGCGACAGATCGCAATGGCTGTCGTCGATCAACACATCCGGCAGCACCACCACGAAGTCGTTATCGCCAATCAGCGGTTCTGCGCACAGCACCGCATGGCCCAGACCTTTCGAGTGGCCCTGGCGCACATGCATAATGTTCATGCCCGCCGGGCAGATAGTACGCACCTCTTCCAGCAGCTGATTTTTCACGCGCGATTCCAGCAGCGACTCCAGCTCAAAGGAGGTATCGAAATGGTTTTCGATGGCGTTTTTGGACGAGTGCGTCACCAGTACGATTTCCCGGATCCCACAGGCGTAGCACTCCTGCACGATATACTGAATAAGCGGCTTATCCACGATCGGTAACATCTCTTTCGGGATAGCCTTAGTTGCCGGAAGCATACGCGTACCGAGCCCCGCCACTGGGATTACAGCCTTTAACATAATTGTTTCCTGTTATTTATTTTGCTGTTTAAAAATCAACACACAACGCTGTTGATGATGCCACCCGATTCATTTACGCCTGGAACCTGGTAGTTAATAAAATCATCACCGCCTTGCGCCTTCACTTTATAAAGGGCGGTATCAGCGGCTTTTAAAATAGAGGAAAAATTCGGCCCGTGTTCCGGATAACTGGCAACACCAATACTCACCGATAATTCCACGGTTTGTTGCAGGTAATGCAAATACATCGGTTGGCGCGTGGCTTCGACAATTAATTGCAGCACGCCGCGACCGGCCGGTTCGTCAACGCCATCAATATAGGTGAGGGCGAATTCGTCACCGCCGAGCCGGCCGAGCAGTGTGGTGCGGGAAATACACTGTTTTACCCGGCTGATAAAGCAGCGCAGCACTTCATCGCCTGCCGCATGCCCCAGATCGTCGTTAATATTTTTAAAGTTATCGAGATCCAGTATCGCCACCACAATCTGCGCGCCGCGCGCGTTAGCGGCACGGATTTTTTTGCGGCTGCGAATATAGTAACCCTGGCGATTCAGGGTTTTGGTTAATGCATCATTGTGCGCGCGAAAATGTAATTTCTCGCGGATCGCCATATGCCGGGTAATATCAAATCCCAGCAGGATAAAGGCAAATATTTCACCCTTTTCATCGCGCCGCGGCATTAAGCGGGTATCAAGCCAAAGCATCTCGCCGTTTTTTTTCGGCTGCGATATTTCGCCCTGCCAGTTATCGCCGGTTTTTTTCGCCATACCAATCGCCATCGCCAGTGAAATAGCCACCGTTTCATCCGTCGACGGGAACAATACTTTGCCCAGCACCTCATCACGACTGAAACCCGTTAATTGATAGAAAAACGGGCTGGCGTGAATAAGCTGGCCGGAGGTATCGAGAACCAGCGAAACAAAGGCATTATCCTCCATATAATTAACTGCTTCGATTTCAAGTTTCCTGCCTGAAACCATGATTTCATTAAACATGATGGTCACCTGATCGTTGATATAGGGTGGATATGCCTTTGCGACGTCATTCGTTAATGGCGTAACGGAAAATCAGCACGTCTTCGGTGGCGTTATCCTTCCAGCGCACCGGCACCTGATTGCCCGCGCCCTGGGACACCAGCCACTGCGAATACGCGCCTTCCAGCACATAGGCGCTGGCGCGACGCCAGCCCGCTTCGTCACGGTATTCCGGTGCATGCGGCCACGCGCAGTGCAGCAGGATCAGTTCACGCTGGGCGGGCGCCATTTTGACAAAGCCCCAGTTGAACAGCTCCAGCACCCGGTTAATGCTCGCTTCCAGCTCGTTCACCGTGGAGGCGCCATCGATGGGATACCACTGGGCCATCATCTGGCCGATACGTCTCAGGGCATCGGGATCTTTATCACCCCGGCCTTCGGTGTATTCGTTAAAAAACAGATACACCAGGTCATGCCAGCCAGCCTGATAATTGCGTTGTAAATAAGTGTCCTGATTGCTAAACATCATCTATCCCACGGGTTATTTGTCTTGATCGACGTAATATTTGAAATACACCAACGCCTTGCCTTCGTTATAACTGCCGAAGGTGTCGTACCCTAAGTTCGCACCGAGAGCCAGGTTGTCGCTGAGGTGGTAACGCGCATCCACACCCAGCGTATAGCCAATGCCGTTTTTCGACGTGGCTTTGTAGACAGCGTCCACATCGTCATCGTCGCTGGCGTAACTGTTTAATTGCGATTGCAGGCTGCTGTGGCCCGGGAAGTAATCGCTCTTATCCTGCTTATAAGATTGATAACCCACCGCGCCATTGAGCGTCAGATCCCAGTCGTTAATGTGGCGCGTCAGCGTCACCGGCAGCGATACCGCCATAAAATCTTGCGGGCTGAAGTAACCGCCCTGGCCGAGGGTGTAGTAGCTCAGGTTGCGGTCAAAGTTCATATAGTTGACGTTCACCCCCACTTTCAGCTCGCTGTTGCTGGTTTTCCAGGGCCGCAGATAGCTGCCTGCCTGTGCGGTGACCGCGTGGTTGGTCGGCACGTTTGTCCCCACGTAGGTATCGAAACCCAGGCGGGTATAAAGACCGATCAGGTCGTTATCCCAGGCGTACTGCGCCGAAACGCCGTTACGGGTGATGCCGCCCCAGCTTTCGCCGGTGCTCTTATCCTTCACCCCAACATATGACAGCAGGCTGTCGGTGACGGCGCGGCGTTCTGCTTTCAGGTTCAGCGAACTGTTCTGCGTCAGTTTCGGGTTCCACTCCACGCCGCCCACCAGCCGGGTGAACTCGCCACCGGTCGGTGTGCTGCCGACATCCAGTTTGTAGCTGTCGCCGCTCAGGCTGAGGCTTGCCGCCACACCGTTTGCCTGCTGCGACCCCTGGCTGGAGGCATTGGTCGAGGTGGTCGTTGTGCTGGTGCTGGCCGCCGCTTCCGCCAGTTTCTCCGCATGTTCCAGCGCCCCGGAACCGAAGCGGTTCGCCGCCTCACCGGACATCTCGCCAGCGTTAAGCGCTGTTGGCGTGACGTTCAGGCTCAGGCGCGTGCTGTCGCCCACCGCGCCCGAGAGGATCAGCGGCGCCTGTACTTCATCCAGCGCGCCAAGACCCGATTCGCCATTACGGCTACGCAATGAAATACCGCCGCTGGTCCAGGTGGCGCTCTTTTCTTGCAGATCGCGCATCATGGTGTTGATACCGCTCATTGCCGTGAGCTGCGCCTGGCGCGTTGGCGACGGCAGCGACATCACCGAACTCAGTTCATCACTATCGTCATCACCGCCCTGTTGCAGACGCCACTGGGCAGTGCGCAGCAACGACATCGCGCGCTGGTTTTCACCGTTGGCCGCTGCCACGCGCGCGGCCAGCAGCATATAATCGGCATCCTGGCTCGGCTCCAGCCCGGCAAAGGTTCGCCGCGCTTCGTCGTTATCGCCGCGGGCCAGCGCCATATTCACCATTCCGGTCAGCGCCTGTTTATCTCGTGGCGACTTACGCAGCACGTACTGATAGATTTCCGTGGCTTTGTCATCCATATGATCGGCCTGGTAGACGCGCGCCACGGCCAGCAGCAGATCGGTATTGGTCGGATTGTTTTGCAGTTCCGGCATCAACAGCGACCAGGCTTTGCCGATTTGCCCCTTTTCCCGCAGACGATCGGCGCGAACGATCAAGCCGCCTAAGCGGATCGCGCTCATCTCCTGCTCGCTGGCACCGTTTTGCAGGGCGGGCGCGTTGAGGATGCTTTCGGCTTCGGCAAACTGCCCGGCCTGGTTCAGGACGCGGATCTGCCCGGCATAATCCACTACCGATCCGTGTAACCCCTGCGCCTGGTTATCGCGTACCAGTTGCAGCGCGCCAGCGCTGTCGCCGCTCTGCATCAGTAACTCAGCAAGACGGCCCGCATCGACCGGCGATTGCGGCGGATTACGTTGCAACGCCAGTAACGAATTGCGCGCCGCTGTCGCATTGCCCAGTCGCAGATAGTTGCGGGCAATATCCAGTTGTTGATTGATTTGCACGCGCGTGTTCAGTGCACTCATATCGGCGCTGTAACTGCTGCGCGGTACGCGGGCGAGCAGGCTTTGCGCGCGCGACCAGTCGCTCTCTTCGGCGGCATAGACCGCAGCGGCATACAGCGCTTCTTTGTTGCTGCTGTCGCGTTGCGCCACGCCAGACATCAACGCCGAGGCCTGCTGTTTCTGGCCCGCTTTGCGCAGTGCGCGGGCGTAATCGAGTTGCAGCCAGACATTGCGCGGGTATTTGCCGGAGGCGTTTTGCAGGATCTGCATCGCCCGTGAGCTGTTCCCGGCCTGCAATGCGGCCTGCGCGGCTTTGCGTTCGTTGTCGCCGTTATCGCCCACGGCGGCGTAACGGGTACGCAGATTGGCGGGCAGGGTTTGCAGCATGGCGTCTGCTTCTGCCTGTTTATTCTGCTGTTTCAGCACCCACCATAAACCGGTACGGATATCGGTATTCTGTGGACGCTGCGCCAGCAACTGGCGGTATACCTCTTCGGATTGCGACAGCTTGCCCTGACGCCGCAGGATATCGGCCCGCAGCATGCTCGCCGCCTGCTGCTGGTTTTCATCGCTGCTGTCACCGCTTTGCAAACTTGCCAGCGCCTGGTCGTAGCTGCCTTTCTGGCTCAGGCTACGGGCCTGGCCCAGCGCGGCGTAGAAACGGGCGTTATCGGCATCTTTTATCCACTGCGCGCTGTTCTGGTTGCTGGCATCTTCTTGCGCCGCGCGACGCAGGAATTTCTCGGCATCGGCAAAGTTGTTCTGCCGCAGCGCGACATAGCCCATCCCGGCCAGCGCGTTGCCATTATTGGCGCGGGTTTGCAGCGCTTCGGAGAAGCGATCTTTGGCGTTGCCGAGATCGCCGCCGTTCAATGCATCAAAGCCCGCTTTCGTGGCATCGCCTTCCACGCTTTTACGGTAGTGATCCATCGGCGCGCTGTCTTCCGGATGGCGCTGTGCCCAGGCGGTATACGCTGGCAGATCGCTGGCTTTGGCATCCAGCCATAGCAGCGCCTGCTGCAAGGCTTTGTCGGCGCTTTTATCATCGGCAGCCAGCGTGCTGAGCAGGGCGATCCCTTCCCGGCGCGTGGATTCCTGATAAGTGAGTGCCATCGCTAGCGCCTTTTTCGTGGGTTCATCGTCCGGCATCACGCTGGCACGCTGACGCATGGCGGCGACCGCCTCGCCCCAACTGGCGCTGTCACCGGCCATGGTCTGGTAATACTCCAGCGCCACGTCATCCGGCGGCGGATTGCCGTTAAACAGCGCACGCCAGGCGGCAATGGACTCTTTAATCTGCCCACGGCTCGCCAGCTGGCGCGCCGCGTTGAGTTTATCCTGCGGGATATTGCGCAGGGTGTTGGCGCTGGTCAGCGCGCTCAGACGCGGATCCTGCGGCGAGATATCGGCGATTTTTTTGCGCCACACTTCCGATTGCTGCACGTTGCCTTGTTGCAGTTGATAGAGCGCCATCAGATACATGGCGTCGATATTCTTATCATCCGCAGCCAGCACTTTTTGCAGCGCATCGATGGCCATATCGTCGTGCGCTTTGCTGTGCCAGTAGCTGGCCTGCGCCAGCAGTTTTTTCACTGCGGCCGCATTCGCGCTGGCGTCAGCGGTATCGGCAGCGACGGCAGGATGGCTGGCGCCCACCAGGCACAGCAGGTAAAAAGCCTGCGTCAGTTGTTTACGCGTCTTCATTGTTTCGTCTTATCCTGCAGGCGTTGTTGGGCGTGGCGCTGAAGTAGGTTGAACAGCATCGGGCCGGAAACCGCAGCAATCAGGCAGGCAAGGGCGACCAGCCAGAAAATATGCTCGCTGGCGAACCACAAAATTTTCATATAACCGGGCAGGTTGCCGCTGGTGAACTGCTCGCCTACCCGCCAGCTTTTGATCTCCCCGGCACTGTTGACGGCGGTGAAATCACCCCCGGCGGCGGAGAGAAAGGCCGGTTTGTTCATGTCTTCCGTCAGTTGCGCCAGCTGGTGGTTGTCGGTTGCTGTCGCGACCACCACCACGCGCTGCGCGTTCCACGGCGAGCGCATGCTCAGCAGGCCGCGCCACTGATTGTTGTCGCTGAGGTACTCAGCCGCATCCATATCCGTGCGCGGCTGGTCGCCGCGCAGCAGCGATAACACGCGGCTTACGGCACTGGCGGTTTTCACTTCCAGCGTATTTTCGTTCAACGCAAAGGCGCTGTTTTGCAGCAGCGGATTCAGCATCTCGCCGTTGCTCAGGCTGCCAATCGCCAGCACATCGCTGTCGGCCAACTGCTGTTGCGCCTCTTCCTGAGCGGGCAGGCCGGTATAGAGGTGCAGATAGTTGGCGGTAACGCCCGTGTCGCGCCCGGATTGCGCCATCAGGTTGAGCAGTACGGTGGCGTCATCAACCGTGGGATGCGCAGACATCAGCACTGTGGTTTGCGCGAGGTCAGCCTGGCGCGTGAACGGGAACATCGCGCCGCTGAACCACGCCAGGTTCGGCAACTTGCCAAAGTGCCAGGCGCGGCTGAAATCGAGGGTTGAATCACCGTCAATCCGACTCTGGATGTTCTCATCCGCCATGGCGTTGCAGGGGGCGTTTTTCTGCGCTTTCAGCCCGAACCAGAAACCGAGTTGATTGCTGCCGAGAATGGCGCGCGGATCGATGTTGACCACCGCGCTCTGCTGGCGCTGCGATAAACCGAGCATCGACAGCACCGGCGCCAGCATCCCCTCTTTGCTGACCGGCAGACGTTTCAGGAACTCGCCGTTCAGGCTGACGTTGAGGAAGGAGTCCTGATCGTCAATCCAGTTTTTCTGCGCAAAGCTGTAGTTGAGGTGCAGCGGTACGGAGGAGCCATCCCACAGGAACAGATCCGGCGCGGTACGAAACGGCAGACGATTCTCGCCGTGCCAGACGCCGTGGGCAATCAGCGCGCCTTCATCCGTCAGCAGCGAGCGCACGGCAACCGGGTGTTCAGTGTTGATCCAGCGCGGCGCATCATAGGCGGCTCGCTGGGGGATTTTCAGCGTCGGCACATCCAGCGTGTCGCTGTCCGGCAGCGCCGGTAATGTCAGACGCCACGCCGCCTGGCGTAGCTGCATTTCGTTGTGGCCGCTGATGATCAGCAGTTTCCAGGCCGGGTTTTGCGGGTTATCAATCACCTGCAACGCCGCGCCGTTGGTTTCCGGCAGGGTGACGCCGCCAATGGTCTGGCCCGGTTTGCCAATCAGAATGCCGTTGCCGACGGGCAGGGCATCGTACTGCACGTCAAAGCGGCTGGGTTTGCCGTTGCTTAATGCGCCAAACTGCGAGGCGACAATCGCTGACGCGGTCAGCACATCCGCATCCGGCGTCGCCGGGTAAGCAATGCTGATCGCCTGATCTTTGGTCTGTTTGATGTCGACGAAGGGGCGCGGGAATGTGCCCAGCGTTTTGCGGACGTTCAGCCACAATCCCTGATAGTTCAGCGACGATTCCGGTTGTAACGTCACTTTATAATCGGCGGGCAGCGGGCGCTGGCAGCTCCAGACATTATTAATAATGTCGTCGCCGGTTTTCAGCTGGAAACTGAGGTTGTTGCTGGAGGCGACCATCGAGGCCGGGACATCCAGTTGCCAGTAGCCTTTATCCTGCTGCAACTGATCGAGCGGGATCGATCCCAGCGGCTGACCATTCAGCATCAGTTGCAGGTTTTCGCCGCTGACATCGCTGCGGTTGACCTGCACATTCAGGCTGATGTGTGCGTCAGTGATCACCAGATCGCCCGGCAGGTTGAACGACACGCCGTTTTGCAACTGCTGGCCGGAGAGCGTCAGCCCGCCGGTTGCCCCCATATCGCCAAAGCTCAGGGTGCTGGCGATATTCTGGTTGCTGGTATTCGCCACAGCCATCTGCTGCGGTTGCGCAGGCGTTGTTCCTTGCAGCGAAAGCGGTGTCGGCAGTGTTGGCGGCGCGTCGTTATCGCTTGAAAGCGCAAACGCCGGGGTATTCACCGAACAGGCAAGCAGGGTGGCAAGTGCGATAGGCTTACAACGCATTGTTAACCTCTTCCTGCTTTTTCGCGACGACCTTCATCTGGCTGTTAAAACCGCCCGCCATTTTTTTGCGGCCGAAAAACAGCTCAAACACGCACTGCAAAATCCCCAGAAAGGAAGCGAGTGGGCGATCCGGCGCATGCGGCGGACGATACCAGGCATCGGCGCGGGACAGCACCACGCGTACCAGCTTGCGGCGTTCGCTCAGCGGCAGCGTGTCAAACTCCAGACGAATATCGCCGACGCCGGTGCCCGCTGAGAGAATAGGCACATGGGCAATCTCACCGCCCAGACCCAGTTCGATATGGACCGGGGTTTTGCTGCTCAGATCTTCCCCTTTCACCAGCGCCACGCGCGCGCCGCCCATCGAGATATCAAAGGTGCGGGTCTGCATTTGCGAGCCGTCGGAAAAGAGCACGGTCACCGGCAGGCGGGCGTAAATACGGATGGTTTTGCGGATCTGCTTGGTCTCTTTCGCCACGGCAATCGAGGCCAGCAAAATGATGGTACTGAAAGTGCCCCACGCGATATTGAACAGAATGACGCGCGGGTCGATCCCGGCGTAGTCGTGCATAAAGTAGCGCACGCCTACCCAGATCATGCTGCCGACCATCAGCAGCGTGGTGATGATCAGCGGGCGCACGGTGTGCGCGTCGAAGTAGTCGCGGTCCGTCAGATCGCCTTTGTCGGTTACGTTGAATTTCCCCAGCCGCGGTGAAATCAGGCTCAGCAGCGTCGGCAGGATCAGGTGGAATGCCATCACCGTTTCGTAGATTTCGCCCCAGAACGCATAACGATAACGCCCGGTGATGCGCGAGTTCACCATCGTGGAGAGCACCAGGTGCGGCAGCACGTAGGCGAAAATCAGCGTCGCAGATGACGAGATAATGTTGAGGTTGAACAACATAAACACCAGCGGCGAGGTGAGGAACACCACGCGCGGCAGGCCATACTGGAAGTGCAGCATCGCATTGAGATAACAAATGCGCTGGGTCAGCTTCAGGCCGCGCCCGAGCAGCGGGTTATCAATACGGAAAATCTGCGTCATGCCGCGCGCCCAGCGAATACGCTGGTTCACATGCAGCGCCAGCCGTTCGGTTGCCAGCCCGGCCGCCAGAGGAATATCAAGGAATGCCGTGTTCCAGCCGCGACGCTGTAATTTCAGCGCGGTGTGGGCATCTTCGGTCACCGTTTCTACCGCGAAACCGCCCACTTCATTCAACGCGCTGCGACGGATCACCGCGCAGGAGCCGCAGAAGAAGGTGGCATTCCAGTTGTCATTCCCTTGTTGTACCGGGCCGTAGAACAGCGCGCCTTCGTGCGGAACGCGTTTTGCTGCCGTCAGGTTGCGTTCAAACGGATCGAGTGAGTAGAAGTGGTGCGGCGTCTGGATTAGCGCCAGTTTTTCATCGCGGAAAAACTCGCCGACGGTGGCCTGCAAAAAGACGCGGGTGGCAACGTGGTCGCAGTCGAACACGCAAATCAGCTCACCCTGGGTGAGGGTCATGGCGTGGTTCAGGTTGCCCGCCTTCGCGTGGCTGTTATCCGGGCGGATGATGTAATGGACGCCCGCTTCGGCGGCGAAATCGCGGAATTCATCGCGTTTGCCATCGTCAAGAATATAGACTTTGACTTTGTCCTGCGGATATTCAATACACTGCGCCGCCAGCACGGTATCGCGCACGACATCGAGGCTTTCATTATATGACGGCACATAAATATCGACCGTCGGCCAGGTCGATTTATCCGGCGGTAATGGCGCAATAGGGCGTTCTAATGGCCAGGCCATTTGAATATAACCGAGCAACAGAATCGTCCACGAATATATTTCTGCCGCGAACAGCAAGCTGCCGAGCAGCATTTCCAGTGTTGAATCGAAATGCAATGTTGTGGTGGCGCGCCACCAGATATAGCGCGTGGACATCAGTACCGAGAGTGTCAGCATCGCTAACACTGCTTTTTTTCCTTTCACCCGCCCAAGAATTAATACGGCAGCCATCACGCTCAGGCCAAAGAGGTATTGTTTATCGCTGTTCATCGGTGTGATGACCACCAGCAGCGATAATAAAAGTAGTACCAGCGTGAAAATAAATCTGATGATTTTTTTCATGTTTATAATCTTGCACAGAATAGAATAAAGGCAGACCGGCACAAAACTGTTCCGGTGACCTGTTAAAATTCACAACCTGGCCGACTCACCTTTGTTGCGCGAAAAATAGCGCCATTATTGGCTGGCAGGACGATGATAAATCGTGCTTTATTATTGCCACACGGCGATTTCACCCGTTGGCATTTATTTACCAATGACCGTAAATAACATATCCAGACGAACAGGATTGCGTTCGCGAATTTCAACTTCAGCCGGGCGACTGATGGCCGCAACGCTGTCCAGAATACCGCCAGCCGGTGTCGCGAAAGCTTCCGGCGCGGCAACGGGTACCGGTTTGCTTTTCGGCCAGGAGAGGGTGTTAGCCGGAATGCCCGCCGGAGCGCTGACATGGCTGGTATCCTTACGGTTTGCTGCCGGGTTGACGGCAACCGTCGGTTCCTGTACTTCATTGCTGATGCCGGGTGCTACTGCTGTTGTGGTTACTGCTTGCATTGTTTCACCATCTTCAGTCATTTCCTGGAAAGAAACACCGGACATTTTCAGTTTTTCAGCCAAAGAACCTAAATCATCGTACATAGTGTTTGCCTGACCCCGATGTGTTGAATACGAACTATAATAAGCAATACGCCTTCTCTATTACCGTGCGATTGTGCAGGGCGCTAAAGCTAAATAGACGGCGTCAATAAAAACTCCCGTCTTGCGCTTTAAATGAGAATTTCCTTATATACTGTCGGCGGCGGTCAGTTAAGGTCAAGTGACGTTATCGATAAATGGCAATGAACTTATTTAATGCATCTATAAATAACACCTTTATTTATAACTGCATCGTGAAGCAAACCCAGTCTGCATGGGCATTATCGCCAGCATAGAGGAAAAAATTATCGCTGTGCGGAGAGTCAGTCTTTTAATTAATAATTACGAAAAGTTGCAATCTTCATTATTTATCCATAATCCTCCTTTTTTTAATCATTTGTTATTTATCGTCCGTATACGTTTTTTCTTTAACGATAAATTGCATTGTATATATTGAGTTTGTCTATAAATAACGTTCTCTATTAATATTGCGGTTGGTTGATATTGAACCTGGTTATTTTTTCAATTAGGATGTCGACGAACTCTTCTTTAAGAAAAAAGATTATGCATTCTGAAAATGATATTTTCGGCTCTGATAATATGCTTGCCGCACTCGAAAATGTTCACGATGCTGTCGTACTACTGGATAGTATGGAAACCGTGTTTTTCTTTAATCGTGCGGCGGAGAAATTATGGGGCTATCCGCGAATTTCTGTGCTGGGGTGTAAAGCCTCCGCGATTCCGTTGTTCAGCTCACTCGATGTGATGCCGACGGGCACCGAAAGTGAGCGTGCGTTAACGGTGATCTCCGCTACCGGTGAAGAGACATCGCTGGCCGCGACCATTAGTTATGAAGGTAGCGGCAACATCGGTTCTCCCTGCCGCATTGTCGTGCACATCGATCAGGAACGCGTCACAAAGCTCTCGACCTTTGACCGGCTTACCGGGCTGCCGAATCGTGGCGCGCTGCACCAGTATATTGATCAGACGCTGGCCAGCAGCGTGTGCGATCGCGCGGCGTTTTTCTTTCTCGATCTCGATCATTTTAAAGACGTCAATGATGCGCTGGGCTACGCCGCAGGGGATAACGTGCTGGTGGCGATTGCGCAACGCCTGATGACGGAGTTCTCCCGCCAGGGGTTTGTCAGCCACGCCGACAGCGATGCATTTGTGCTGGTGATCCCGGATTGCGATTACACCCGCGCCACCAGCATTGCGCAGAAGATCCAGGCGCTGTTCCGTATGCCGTTTAATGTTGCCGATCTGGCGCTGAATGTGACGGTCAGCACCGGTATCAGCCTGTACCCGGATCACGGCGTTTCGCGCGATGGCTTGATCAAACATGCCAACCACGCCTCACATCTGGCGAAGGCGGCGGCGTCCGGCGGTTACCTGTTCTTCAGCACCGAGATGAATCAGGTCGATCAGGAACGTTTAAAACTGGCGGCGGCACTGAAGCTCGCCATCGCCAGCAATTTGCTGCATTTGCACTATCAACCGCAAATATGGCTGAAGAATGGTGAGCTTTATGGTGTGGAAGCGCTGGCGCGCTGGACCGATCCGGTACTGGGTGATGTTCCCCCAGGAAAATTCATCACCCTGGCCGAAGAGACCGGCGAGATTGAAGCCATTGGTCGCTGGACACTCCATGAAGCTTGCCGCCAGATGGCGGAATGGCGCAGTAACGGCATTCATGTGCCGGTGGTATCGGTAAATCTTTCACCGATCAACTTTTATAACAGCAGTCTGCCGCATTACATCTCTTATCTGCTGCGGCAATACCGCATTCCGTCAAGCTGCCTGACCATTGAGATCACCGAAGGGGTGATGATGGACAAACGCCCGGAAACGATGGAGGTGATCTGCGCGGTGCGCGAGCTGGGTGTCGGGCTGTCGATGGACGATTTTGGCACCGGCTTCTCCTGCCTGTCGCGTCTGGCGCATTTACCGATGACGGAGCTGAAAATCGACCAGAGCTTTATGCGCGATCTCAGCGAAGGCAGCAAAATGAAAGCCATCGCCACTACGGTGGTGAAAATCGGCCAAAGTCTGCATCAGACCGTGGTTGCCGAAGGGGTGGAAACCGAGCAGCAGCGTAATCAACTGCGCGATTTGCAGTGCGACATTGCCCAGGGCTATCTCTACTCCCGCGCCCTGAATGCTTCTGCGCTGGCAGGATGGGTGCAAAGCCGGTTACAGCCCGAAATGCGTTATGAGTGAAATCGCAAGGTAGCAGTGGCCCAGGCCTGAAAGGAATATCAGTCCGGAATAACCCCCGGTGCGCGTCCAGTGCCGGGGGATTATTTTATTTATTTTTTAATAATATTATCCTGCCGCCTAACTGAAGAATTTCAGTGCCACCAAAAATAAGCAGAAAAATAACATTCCCCACGACATTTGACGATGCGCTTGCCGTGCGGGATTGGTGCTGGTGGTTTTATTTTTGCTCGTGTCGATGTCCATAATGAAATATTACCCAGGCCGATAATAAACCGATGCCAGCCCTTGCCGGGCGGGCATGTATGAAAAACGATGAACGATGGCGCGCCAGCAGGCTGGGCGTCATTTTTTGTTTTATAGATGATGTTTATTAATTCACTTATATATATAGAAATACCATTCACTGATATTTCTTTGGCGACTATACTTAATAAGTGAAGAAAAATTATCTTACCTGTAAAAAATGAAAATTCCACGTGTAAATTTAGCTTTGGGATAATTAATTTATCGTGATAGCTACTTTCTATTATTCA
Organism: Kosakonia sp. MUSA4; assembly: GCF_013085925.1. Lineage (NCBI taxonomy): Bacteria > Pseudomonadati > Pseudomonadota > Gammaproteobacteria > Enterobacterales > Enterobacteriaceae > Kosakonia > Kosakonia sp. MUSA4. The sequence goes on along the minus strand of NZ_CP025697.1, from coordinate 4,408,854 downwards.
GCGTTAATAACGGTGATTGCATAAATAAATACCGCCAGCGGCGAATACGGAGCGGCGATAACGAAAAAGCCTGACGCAATGTTGCGCAACGAAGCTATGATGGCTGCTCTTGATGGATGGCAGCGCAGGTACGGTCACAATAGACCCGCAGGATCGGGGTGCGCCGCCAGCCATTACGCAAATACGTGCGAATCTGATTCACTTTCTTATGCATAGTCGGCAGTTTATGTATTACAGGTAGTTATATTATGGTGGCTCTCTTGCGACCTGTGCGCATTCTGGCAGGGTGAATATCAGGACGCAGGGATCGGCGAGAAACGCTATCTCGCTCACCAAAGAGTCGTTAAGCGCATAGCGGGTCATGCGGAACAAGATCATGAATAATGAAAAAAAAGTTGATCACCAGGATGAAGATACCGGGCACCTCTTCGAACTGCTGAACAATAATTCAGACTGGGTTTGGGAAGTGGATGCGCAGGGACGTTATACCTGGTCTTCCGAGGTGGTCACGGAGCTGCTTGGCGTGTCGCCGAAAGAGGTCATTGGCAAAACGCCCTTCGATTTTATGCCGCCGGGGGAAGCCGAACGCGTGGCAGGCGCGTTTGGCGCGATTGTAATGGAAAAGCGGGCTTTTTCCGGCCTGGTAAACCGTAACCAGCGTGCTGATGGCAGCATTGTGGTGCTTGAGACCAGCGGCGTTCCGCTGTTTGATGAGCAGGGCGAACTGCGCGGTTATCGCGGCATCGATCGCAATATCTCCAACCTTGGCGAGCGGGTTCTGCAACTGGAAACTATCTACGAAACCACGCCGGTGGCGCTGTGCATGATCGATCGCCAGGGGCGAATGGTGATGTCCAACAAAGCGATGGCGAAGCTGTTGGGGGACACTGTGCCGCAGGGTTTTGAAAGCCATGTTCAGCAGTTGATGCCTGATTACTGGCCCTTTTTTCTCACCGATTTTACCCTTGCGGACCAGGGCGAAGAGCTGCCTTCGCGCGAACTCGGCTGGCGCGATCGCTGCTACGATATTCAGTCGGTTCCGGTACGCGATGCGATGGATGCGGTTGTCGGTTTATCGGTGACCTGGGTGGATATCACTGAGCGTCGTCATGCAGAGCATAAGCTCGCCAGCGCGAATAAAGTGCTGCAACAATACGCCCAGATCGACCATCTGACTGGCTTGTTTAACCGTCGCTATATGGATGAGTGTCTGCTGGCGGAGATCGCCCGCGCGTTGCAGGAGGATTTTCCGCTGTCGGTTTGTCTGGCGGATATCGATTACTTCAAAAACTATAACGATAGCCAGGGACATCAGGCCGGAGATGACTGCCTGCGCATCGTTGCCAGAACCCTGACCTCATCGCAACTGCGCAGCGACAATAATGTCAGCCGCTATGGCGGCGAAGAGTTTCTGATTATCTTACCTGGCACCGATTTGGCGCAGGCGATGGGAATGGCTGAAGGCGTGCGCAGTCGTGTCAGCGCGCTACAGATGCCGCATGACGCCAGCCCCATCGGCTTTATTACCCTCAGCATTGGCGTGGCGACATTGCAGGCCGGGCAGCCGGAGTGTGAGGATAAACCGCTGCATATGATTGCCAGCGGCCTGATCCATCGGGCTGATACCGCGCTCTATGCGGCGAAAAGACAGGGACGCAACCAGGTCGTTTCCGCGCGGGATACCTCTTCCAGCTAAAAGGGAGCTATCAGGCTCCCTTTTAACGTCTCAGGCCAGCGCCTGTTTCCAGTCGGCAATCAGATCTTTTTCATCTTCAATACCCACCGACAGGCGAATCAACTGTGGCGTAATGCCGTTCGCCAACCGCTGTTCCAGCGGGATTGAGGCGTGCGTCATGCTGAATGGCTGGCTGACCAGGCTTTCAACGCCACCGAGGCTCTCGGCCAGCGTAAACAGTGTTAATTTGTTGATGATCTCCGTTGCCCGCGCATCGTCGCCTTTCACCACCACGGAAATCATGCCGCCCGGCAGCGCCATCTGCGTGCGGGCCAGTTGATACTGCGGGTGGGATTCCAGCCACGGAAACCACACTTTTTCCACCTGCGGTTGCTGCTCCAGCCAGCGGGCAAGCGCCAGCGCGTTGCTGCTGTGGCGCTCCACGCGCAGGGAAAGCGTGCGGATACCGCGCAGCGTCAGGAAACTGCTGAAGGGATCAAGCACGCCGCCGACGGCGTTTTGCAGGTAACCGAGTTTTTCCGCCAGTTGCGGGTTATCACCGACGACCGCCAGACCGGCAACCACATCCGAATGGCCGTTCAGGTATTTGGTAGCGGAGTGCACCACAATATCGAAACCCAGCTCCAGCGGGCGATGGATCACCGGCGATGCGAAGGTGTTATCCGCCACGCTCAGCACGTTGTGACGTTTGGCGATGGCGGCGATAGCGGCCAGATCCGCCAGCTTCAACAGCGGGTTGGTGGGCGTTTCCACCCAGATCATTTTGGTCTCCGGACGAATGGCGGCTTCCAGCCCGGCCAGATCGTCGGGTTTCACCCAGCTTACCTGCAAGCCGGCGCTGCGGCGGCGCACGTTTTCAATCAGGCGATATGTGCCGCCATAGACATCATCAATCGCCACCAGATGGCTGTCTTTATCCAGCAGTTCAAGCACCGTGGAGATACTGGCGAGACCGGAGGCAAAAGCATAACCGCGTGTGCCGCCTTCCAGTTCGGCGATAGCCGTTTCCAGCGCGTGGCGCGTCGGATTGCCGCTGCGCGAATATTCATAGCCGGTGTGCTGGCCCGGCGCAGGCTGCGCAAAAGTGGAGGTGGCATAAATCGGCGGCATTACCGCGCCGTGTTGGTCATTGAAGACGCCGCTGTGGACGCTTTGCGTTGCCAGATTTTTCATTTGGTTTTCCTTATTGTTCAAGACGGTTGCGCCAGGTTGTCAGCACATCGCTGCGGGTTATCAGGCCGACAAAGCGGCCGTTATCGGCGATCACCGCCACCAGGCCGCGATCGAAAATGTTGCGCAGTGCGCTTTCCGGCGCATGCTTATCAAGAATTTCTACGTTACGCGTCATCGCCTGGCGAACCGGCAGGGAGAAGCGCTGGCTGTCGCCCTGCACGTGGCTTATCAAATCCCACTCGTCGACGATGCCGACCAGTTGGCCGTTTTCCAGCACCGGCAGTTGCGAAATGTCATACAGCCGCATGCGCGCCAGCACGGCGGCGAGACTATCTTCCGGCGCGGCGGTCACGGTGGCGCCTTCGTCGTGACGCAGGGCGATAAAATCCGTGAGATCGCCATTCGACGGGCGCGACAGCAGACCTTGCTGGCGCATCCAGTCGTCATTAAACATTTTCGACAAGTATTTGTTGCCGCTATCGCAGGCGAAAGTGACCACCCGTTTTGGCGAGGTTTGCGCCTGGCAGTAACGCAGTGCGGCGCTGAGCAGGGTGCCGGTAGACGATCCCGCCAGAATACCCTCCTGTTGCAGCAATTCGCGTGCGGTGGCAAAGGCTTCACGATCGGTGACGCGGAAGGCTTTATGCACACCGTCGATCTGCGCCAGCGGCGGAATAAAATCCTCACCGATACCTTCAACCAACCAGGAACCCGGCTCACCATAACGGCCAGTTTCAACCTGATCGGCGAGGATCGATCCTGCTGGATCCGCCAGGACGAACTCGGTGTGCGGCGAGTGTTGCGCGAACCAGGCCTGTAAACCGCCAAGCGTGCCGCCGGAACCGACACCGACAACGATGGCGTCAATTCGGCCGTCGAGCTGGGCAAAAATTTCCGGTGCGGTGGTGGTCGCGTGCGCCAGAGGGTTGGCTTCGTTATTGAACTGATCGATGTAAAACGCGCCCGGCGTTTCTTGCGCCAGACGGCGGGCGTAATCCTGGTAATAGGCCGGATGGCCTTTGTTGACGTCGGAGCGCGTCAATACCACTTTTGCCCCCAGCGCGCGCAGGTGGAAAATCTTCTCACGGCTCATTTTGTCCGGCACCACCAGGATCAGCGAATAGCCTTTTTGCGCGGCGATCAGCGCCAGCCCCAGCCCGGTATTTCCGGCGGTGGCTTCAATAATCGTGCCGCCAGGCGCCAGCAAACCCAGCCGTTCGGCTTCATTGATCATCGACAGCGCCACGCGGTCTTTAATCGAACCGCCGGGGTTCTGGTTTTCCAGTTTGAGAAATAATTCGCAGGGGCCGCTTGCCAGTTTATGCAACTGCAACAGCGGCGTGTGGCCGATCAATTCGGTTACTGAATGGAAGACAGACATTGTGTATTCACCCGTGGAAAAAACTGATGCACGGATGATAGGTCTGTCATTTTTCGCTTTTAAAGAATCTTTATTCGGTGTTTAGAACAAACGGAAATATAAAGCTCTGTTTAGCCATCAGGAAGGAGAGCCGTATAGTCGTCCGGACGTGTTAATAGCTAAAAAACGTCGTTTTGCGCTGATTTCATGCACTTTTTGTCGCTTCTTTGCCGGAGTTATGCGTTTTTCGGTAATAGATTGCGAAAAAAATCCTTATGGCCAAATTGCGCATTCCGCCGCTTTTAGCGCTTTTGGTTATAAGTGAGTGATATTTAGTTATTTGAAATATAACTGTGGCTGATTATTATCACCTGGACATCCATACTGCTAAACCGCCAAACGGAAACACCAACGAATGATCGTGCTAAGGAATATTTCCAAAATTTTCGACCAGGGAAAGGCATCGATTACCGCCGTCGACAGCGTCAATCTGACGGTTGAGCAGGGGCAAATTTACGGAATTATCGGCTACAGCGGCGCCGGGAAAAGTACGCTGATCCGTTTGCTGAACGGGCTGGAAAAGCCGACCAGCGGCAGCGTGGTGATTAACGGTCAGGACATTGCGCAGGCAAAGGGCGAAGCCCTGCGCCAGGCGCGTCTGAAGATCAGCATGGTCTTCCAGCACTTCAATTTATTGTGGTCGCGCACGGTCAGCGAAAACATCGCCTTTTCTATGCAGATTGCCGGTGCGCCAAAAGCGAAAATTCAGGCCCGCGTGGCGGAGCTGATCGAGCTGGTGGGGCTGAAAGGCCGCGAGAATGCCTATCCGTCGCAGCTTAGCGGCGGGCAGAAACAGCGCGTTGGCATAGCGCGTGCGCTGGCGAATAACCCCGATGTGCTGCTGTGCGATGAGGCGACCTCGGCGCTGGATCCGCAAACCACCGATCAGATCCTCGATCTGCTGCTGGATATTAATCGCCGCTTCAAACTGACCATCGTGCTGATCACCCATGAAATGCACGTGGTGCGCAAGATCTGCGATCGGGTCGCGGTAATGGAGAACGGCAAAGTGGTGGAAGAGGGCGACGTGCTGAACGTCTTTACCCATCCGCAGCAGCCGATTACCCGCCAGTTTGTGCGCCAGGTAAGCCAGTATAAAGAAGAAGAGACGTTCAACCCGGAGTTGAACAGCGAGCTCGACGGTACGGTCATTAAGCTGACGTTTACCGGCCACAGTACGCACCAGCCGATCGTCGGTGAACTGACGCTGCGTTACGGTCTGCCGTTTAATATTCTGCACGGCAAGATGTCGCAGACGGCGCACGGTGTTTTTGGACAATTATGGGTGCACGTGAAGGCGACCCCGGAACAACTGGACAATATCCTTGCGGATTTGCGCAACAGCGATATTGCAAGCGAGGTCGTAACACATGGCTGACTCTTTCTTCCCGCATCTGAAATGGGAACAACTCTGGGCGGCGACGCAAGAGACGTTATATATGACGACGCTCTCCGGCGCGGCAACGTTCGTACTGGGTATTTTGCTGGGGCTGGCGCTGTTTCTGACGGCGCGCGGCGGGCTGTTCCAGAACCGCACGCTGTATAGCGTGATTTCGATTCTGGTGAACGTTTTCCGCTCTATCCCGTTCATCATTTTGATTGTGCTGTTGATTCCTTTTACTAAAACCATCGTCGGGACCATTCTCGGCGCGAATGCCGCGCTGCCCGCGCTGATTGTCGGTGCAGCGCCGTTTTACGCGCGCTTAGTCGAGATTGCGCTGCGCGAGGTGGATAAAGGGGTGATTGAGGCGACGCGTTCAATGGGCGCGCGGCTGAGCACACTGGTCTTTCGGGTATTACTGCCTGAATCATCACCTGCGCTGGTGTCCGGTATTACCGTGACGCTGATTGCGCTGGTGAGCTACAGCGCCATGGCCGGGGTTATCGGCGCGGGCGGGTTGGGCAATCTTGCTTATCTGGAAGGATTCCAGCGCAACCACAACGACGTCACGCTGGTGGCGACGGTGACGATTCTTATCATCGTCTTCATTATTCAGTTCTGCGGCGACGTGATCACTTCTCTGTTAGATAAACGATAATTATTGGAAACCACCATCATGAAAAAAACACTGACACTGATTGCCGCAGCAACCCTTAGCGTTCTGAGCTTCTCCTCCTGGGCGGATACACTGACCGTCGGCGCATCCAACGTGCCGCACGCGGAAATTCTGGAGCAGGCGAAACCGATTCTGGCGAAGCAGGGCATCGATCTTGAGATCAAACCGTTCCAGGATTACATTCTGCCGAACACCGCGCTGGCCAGCCGCGAACTGGATGCCAACTACTTCCAGCATATTCCGTACCTGAACAGCGTTATCAAAGATCATGCGGGCGACAAATCTTATGATTTCGTCAGCGCCGGTGCGATCCATATCGAGCCGATTGGTATCTACTCCAAAAAATACAAATCGCTGAAAGACCTGCCGGAAGGCGGCAAAGTGATCATGCGTGATGCCGTTTCTGAAGAGGGGCGTATTCTCTCGATCTTCGAAAAAGCGGGCGTGATCAAGCTGAAACCGGGCGTGGATAAAGTGACGGCGCGTATCGACGATATCGTTGAGAACCCGAAAAAACTGAAGTTCCTGCCGAACGTGGAAGCGGCGCTGCTGCCGCAGATGTATAACAACGATGAAGGCGATGCGGTGGTGATCAACGCCAACTACGCCATCGATGCGGGTCTGGATCCGGTACACGATCCGATCGCCGTTGAGAGCGGTGAAAACAACCCGTATGCCAACATCATTACCGTACACCGCGGTGACGAGAAGAAAAAAGATATCGTGGCGCTGGTGAACGTGCTGCACTCCAAAGAGATTCAGGACTGGATCCGTACCAAATATAAAGGTGCGGTGATCCCGGTTAACAACTGATCCCCTTCGCGCGCGGTTTTGCCTGGCCGCGCGCCATTTCCTTCTGCCCCTTCTCTTATTCCTTGTGATTAATCTCACCAATTTTAAACATCTGCGTTAACACTCATTAACAATGCACTACTATTGCCGGGTTCAGTGACTGCGGGAGCCAGCAATGAAAGATGTCGTGATTGTGGCGGCGGTGCGTACGCCGATCGGCTGTTTTCAGGGAGCGCTGTCGCGCCATTCTGCCGTAGAACTGGGTAGCCTGGTGGTGCAGGCGCTGGTGGAACGCAGCGGCGTACAGCCACAGGATATTGATGAAGTGATTTTAGGCCAGGTGTTGACCGCCGGGGCCGGGCAAAACCCTGCCCGCCAGTCGGCCATCAAAGGCGGCCTGCCAAACACCGTTTCCGCCATTACCATTAACGACGTATGCGGTTCCGGGCTGAAAGCGCTGCATCTGGCATCGCAAGCGATTCAGTGCGGCGAGGCGGATGTGGTGATCGCGGGCGGTCAGGAAAATATGAGCCGCGCGCCGCATGTTCTGACCGACAGCCGTACCGGGGCGCGACTGGGTAACAGCCAGTTGATTGACAGCCTGGTGCATGACGGCCTGTGGGATGCGTTCAATGATTATCATATGGGCGTTACCGCCGAGAACCTGGCGCGCGAATATGGCATCAGCCGCGAGCGGCAGGATGAGTGGGCGTTAAGCTCGCAGCATAAAGCGCGTGCGGCGATTGATGCTGGTCGTTTTCGTGATGAAATTGTCCCGGTGAAGACGCAGAGCGCGGACGGGCAGCCCTTGCTGGTGGAAACCGATGAGCAGCCGCGCACCGATCCTACTGCGGAAGCGCTGGCGAAACTGACGCCCGCCTTTGAACAGGCGGGTTCAGTCACTGCCGGAAATGCCTCGCCGCTGAACGATGGCGCTGCTGCCGTACTGATGATGAGCGAAGGCAAAGCGGCCGAACTGAATTTACCGGTGCTGGCGCGTATTCGCGCCTTTGCCAGCGTTGGCGTCGATCCGGCGCTGATGGGGATCGCGCCGGTTTATGCCATGCGCCGCTGTCTGGAGCGCGCTGGCTGGCAGCTTGACGATGTCGATCTGATCGAAGCCAACGAAGCGTATGCCGCGCAGGCGCTGTCGGTGGGGAAAATCCTCGAATGGGATGAGAAGCGCGTAAACGTCAACGGCGGCGCTATTGCGCTGGGCCATCCGATTGGCGCTTCCGGTTGCCGAATCCTGGTGTCGTTAGTGCATGAGATGCAAAAGCGCAATGCCCGCAAAGGGCTGGCGACACTCTGTATCGGCGGCGGTCAGGGCGTGGCGTTGGCCGTTGAACGCGATTAATCTCTTCCTTATTGCGAATAAAGCCTTCCGCCCGGAAGGCTTTATTGTTTGTGACGCTCATCGCATGAGTTGTTTCAATTAAAATAAAACCTCTCTTTTTCGTACTAATAACGCGCTCGATTTAATTAAAGCATTTATTTAAATATCTATATCTATATTATCCCCTACGTTACAATTTGAAATGATCAAGATAAGCTGGCTTATTATTAGCGGGTTTTAGTTGTAGATCTATGTTTTGCATTGTGTTTTTTATTTGTATTTAACTATGTAAGACAACCGTTAATAGAAAAATGGTGTGATCTTGACCTTGTTTGTTGCTGTTTTTAACTGGAATTTATTGATATTCATCACGCCGTTATACAGAGTTCAGTCGCAGGTTAATATTTACGATCGCGATCACTAAAATAAAGTTCCCGTAAAAATAAAATAGAATTCCATAAAAATGGAACACAATTTTAATTTCTTGGGGTAACTCATGTTTAAAAAATCTCTGGCTCTTGCTTCACTCCTTGGCGCATCCTTCGCTTCACAAGCGGTCACTGTAGACTTACGTCATGAATACATCGATAGCGGTTCAAACGCCGATCGCGTTGCGGTTTCTCATCGCTTTGAAAATGGCGTCGGTTTTGGTGTCGAAGCGAAATGGAAATCGGGCGGCGACGATGCGGATAAACCGCTAACGGAAATCGTCGGTAACGGTCACGAAGAATCCATTAACTGGCGCTGGGCAGCGACCAAGAATATTGCGTTAACACCAGGTTTTAATATCGAAAGTAAAGATACCAACTCTATCTATAAACCCTATATTCACGCGCAGTACAGCTTCGATAACGGCGTTTATATTGCTGGCCGTTACCGCTATGAATACACACGTAACCCGGATTCCAGCACCGTTGATAACAAGGTCAACAAATTCGATGCATGGATCGGCTGGGCGATGGGCGATTATCGCGTTGAGCTGAACTATGTCTACGCTAAGAGCACCGAAGATGTTATTCGCGAGAACAACAAAACCTATTCCAACGAATACAATGCCAAAGTGGCCTATAAACTGGATAAAAACTGGTCTCCGTATGTGGAAGTCGGCAACGTCGGCGTGAAAACCACTGACGAACGCCAGACCCGTTTCCGCGTCGGTGTAGCGTACTCTTTCTGATTGTCTGCATTACCCTCAATACATTCCCCGGAGCTTTTGGCCGGGGATTTTTATGTTCGTCATATGCCCGTTATACTTCGCGCCGCAGGTGCGTTGGCTTTCCTCGCGAACCCCAGTCACTTACTTCAGTAAGCTCCTGGGGATTCGCTGCGTCGCCGCCTTCCTGCAACACGAATTATTTAGGGCATACATTCACAAGAGCATAAAAATACCGCCTTGTTGTAGGCCGGATAAGCGTTAGCGCCATCCGGCGTGTAATGCGCACGGAAGGGGATTTGCCGGATGGCGGCTGCGCCTTATCCGGCCTACGGAGAAGCTCAGGTTCGATGTTACAGGCATAAAAAAAAGCCCTCCGAAGAGGGCAAGGCCAGTTACAGAAACACTTACTCAAAATCTATGCTTGCAATAAAGTGCGTTGTTCCGGAAGTTTCGCGATATAGAGCGCCGGTTTGCCGTCTTTATCTGAACTAAACAAAATCGCGCTGTCGTCCGGTGTGAACGACGGATGTGGATGAGTCACCTGGCGGCTGTTGGCAAAGGTCGCCCATGAGGTGTCGTGGCGCGCCACGCGGAAATAGCCTTTTTGCGCCACGTCGAAAACGTACAAATAAGGATCGTTGTCGATGGTGTAACCGCTGGTATCTTTTACATCCACCGGCGTACCGGAACCATCGCCAACCAGCAGCGTGCCGTCGAAATTACTCATCAGATGCGAGCAGGCAGGCATCGGCATGACAGCTTCATTGACGCCGGTATCCGGGTTGAAACGGTAAATCATGCGGCCCTGTTCTCCCTTCAGATACGAGACATACACCAGCGCGGAACCGTTCGGCACCCAGAATTCGTGCGTGCAGCTTTCGCCTTCCGCGTGATCTTTCACTTTGCGCACGTTGCTGCCGTCTTCGTTCACCAGCCACATCCGCGCGTCCACCAGATCGTGCGGGCCTTCATGGCAGAACGCGACGGTATTGTCGTCGAACGGACGGTAGATGGGATGACCGAGCCAGCTTTTCTCTTCATGGATCACGCTGCTTGCACCGCTTTGCAGATCGACACGCAGCAGGCGGCAGTGCGGCCCTTTATGGAAGAAATCATGGAACAGTTTCCAGTCATTCAGCGGCGTCCAGTCGCTGGCGGCAATCTCGATCCCCACCAGTTTGCTGCAATCGCTATTGGCAACCCAGGTGCCGTAACCGACCCACTCATCCGGCACGCGATAAACTTCACGCTCCGCCAGCGTCTGCAAATTCACTTCGCGCAGGGTACGATCGTTTTTCACATAGTAGAGCGCGCTGTCATCCGGAGAGAGAAAACCACCGAAGGTGTTGTCGCCCGCGCCTTCCGTTAACTGAATGGCTTCGGCTTTGGCGATATCCAGCAGGTAATAGTTCCAGTGTCCGTCAAATTCACCGGCGAATAGCAGATGGCTGCCATCATTAAAGAAACACTTTTGATAAAAGTAATTCCGGTGACAGGTCACTTCCGGTGGGGTTAAGCGGGTGACTTCCGCGCCGGTATCCGGATCGCGGCTGACTGCATAATTGAGTTTTACCCGCATGCCTTTCGCCATTATTTCGCTCCTTTTTCGGGTCTGCTGGGAAAGCGTGCGTCCCAATGATGACCACTGATTCTCATAAGTTTAAAAACAGGGTATTAAATTATCAAAACATTGTTTCAATATGTGTGATTACTGACGCACTTTATAAGAAAACTCCAGCTCTTGCGCAGGCCAGGGAGACAAGAAAAAGCCGGGCGAAGGCGAACTTTGATTTTAAACAGGAAAAGTGCCAATCGGCTGCCGGAATTCAAAGGTCAGCTTAACCTATTGTTTGGTATTATTAATTTCAAGTTAAAGATGTAAAGAAAACCCTCCGCTGGTGCTGTCAACGCCAAACAATCGTGATCGCACTTACAGATTTCATAATAACTGGCAGAAAAATTGAAACGTTGTTTTATTCATAATTGAAAACATGTTTTAGCCGGGATAAGATGCATCTAAAGAAGAAACGGAACGACGTTTCCAGTTCCGTTTGATGCCGTTTCGGTCAAAATTTACGTCGGAGGTTATTGTGGAAGTCAGACAAAGCATCCACAGTGCGCACGCCAAAACGCTGGATACCCAGGGCCTGCGCAATGAGTTTTTAGTTGAAAAAGTGTTCGTTGATGACGAATACACCATGGTCTACAGCCACATCGACCGCATCATTGTTGGCGGTATTAAGCCGGTACAGAAAAGCGTCTCTGTCGGCGGCGAAGTGGGCAAGCAACTCGGCGTGACCTATTTCCTCGAACGCCGCGAGCTGGGCGTCATCAACATTGGCGGTCCGGGTACGATTACCGTTGACGGCCAGTGCCATGAAATTGGTCACCGCGATGCGCTATACGTTGGCAAAGGCGCGAAAGAGGTGGTGTTCGCCAGCGTCGATAGCGCAAAACCAGCCAGGTTTTACTACAACTGCGCGCCTGCGCACATGACCTTCCCAACGAAAAAAGTGACCCCTGCGGATGTTGCGCCGGTCACCCTTGGCGATCCGCTCACCAGTAACCGCCGCACCATCAATAAATATTTCGTGCCGGACGTGCTGGAAACCTGCCAGTTAAGCATGGGGCTGACCGAGCTTGCGCCGGGCAACCTGTGGAACACCATGCCGTGCCATACCCATGAACGCCGCATGGAAGTCTATTTCTACTTCAACATGGAAGAAGATGCCTGCGTCTTCCACATGATGGGAGAACCGCAGCAAACGCGTCATATCGTGATGCACAACGAGCAAGCCGTCATTTCTCCAAGCTGGTCCATTCACTCGGGTGTTGGTACGCGTGCGTACACCTTCATCTGGGGAATGGTGGGTGAGAACCAGGTCTTTGATGACATGGATCACGTCGCTGTAAAAGATCTGCGCTAATTGCGGGCAGCATAAAACCATGCCTGTCCGGTACAGGCGCTGATAGATTAAGGAACTAACATGATTCTGGATGCATTTTCTCTTCAAGGTAAGGTTGCGGTGGTGAGCGGTTGCGATACCGGTCTCGGTCAGGGGATGGCGCTGGGTCTGGCGGAAGCAGGCTGCGACATCGTTGGCATCAACATCGTTGAACCGACAGAAACCATCGAGCGCGTAACCGCGCTGGGCCGTCGTTTTCTCAGCCTGACCGCCGATCTGCGTAAGATCGACGGCATTCCGGCGTTGCTGGAACGTGCGGTCGCTGAATTCGGCAAGATCGACATTCTGGTGAATAACGCCGGTTTGATCCGCCGTGAAGACGCGATCAACTTCAGCGAGCGGGACTGGGACGACGTCATGAACCTGAACATCAAGAGCGTATTCTTTATGTCTCAGGCGGCGGCGAAACACTTTATCGCTCAGGGTAACGGCGGCAAGATCATCAACATCGCTTCCATGCTCTCCTTCCAGGGCGGCATCCGCGTTCCGTCTTACACTGCGTCAAAAAGCGGCGTGATGGGCATCACCCGTCTGCTGGCTAACGAATGGGCGAAGCACAATATCAACGTCAACGCGATTGCGCCGGGCTACATGGCGACCAATAACACCCAGCAACTGCGTGCCGACGAGCAGCGCAGCGCCGAGATCCTCGATCGTATCCCGGCGGCGCGTTGGGGTCTGCCGAGCGATCTGAAAGGGCCGGTGGTGTTCCTCGCGTCAAAAGCATCTGACTATATCAATGGTTACACCGTGGCTGTTGATGGCGGCTGGCTGGCTCGTTAATTCACCTGCCGGAGCCTGATAAAACCTGCCTGCGGGCAGGTTTTTTTATATCTGCATAAAGTTTGTCCATATGTGTCTAATTGAAAAATCCATATCTATTTCTACTGAAATCACACTCTTGTTTATAAATTACATATAAATCATATTGTTAAAATTAGTTTAGTGCTTAAACTATATTTTCAAAATTGTAAACTCCATCACAAAACGCAGTGTCACAGCTATTTTGTCCATATCTTCGCGAGTTCCTCACTGACGCTACCTGCGATTGCTGGCTTACTTTCATAGAACACCTTACTTTGTGCAGGCAGGGAAAAAATGGCTTCTATCAGTAATGACTCTGTAATACTTCCGCGCGCGTTGCGTGATACCCGGCGGATGAACCTGTTTGTTTCTGTTTCGGCAGCGGTCGCCGGGCTGTTGTTTGGCCTTGATATCGGCGTAATCGCCGGTGCGCTGCCGTTTATTACCGATCATTTTACGTTGAGCAGCCGCCTGCAAGAGTGGGTGGTGAGCAGCATGATGCTCGGTGCGGCGCTGGGCGCGCTGTTTAACGGCTGGCTCTCGTTCCGCCTGGGGCGTAAATACAGCCTGATGGTCGGTGCGGTGCTGTTTGTGGCCGGTTCACTCGGTTCGGCGTTTGCCGGTAGTGTGGAAATGCTGCTCCTTTCTCGCGTGCTGTTGGGCATTGCGGTGGGGATTGCCTCTTACACTGCGCCGCTCTATCTCTCTGAAATGGCAAGCGAAAACGTGCGCGGCAAGATGATCAGCATGTACCAGTTGATGGTCACGCTGGGGATTGTGCTGGCGTTCCTCTCCGATACGGCGTTCAGCTACAGCGGCAACTGGCGGGCGATGCTCGGCGTGCTGGCGTTGCCAGCGGTGCTTTTGATTATTCTGGTGATTTTCCTTCCCAACAGCCCGCGCTGGCTGGCGCAAAAAGGGCGTCATATCGAAGCGGAAGAAGTGCTGCGGATGCTGCGCGATACCTCGGAAAAAGCGCGCGAGGAACTGAACGAGATCCGCGAAAGCCTGAAACTGAAACAGGGCGGTTTTCAGTTGTTTAAAACCAACCGCAATGTGCGCCGCGCGGTGTTCCTTGGCATGTTGTTGCAGGCGATGCAGCAGTTTACCGGGATGAACATCATCATGTATTACGCGCCGCGCATCTTTAAAATGGCCGGTTTTACCACCACTGAGGAGCAGATGATCGCCACGCTGGTGGTCGGGCTGACCTTTATGTTCGCCACCTTTATCGCGGTGTTTACGGTGGATAAAGCGGGGCGTAAACCGGCGCTGAAAATTGGTTTCAGCGTGATGGCGATTGGCACGCTGATCCTCGGTTACTGCCTGATGCAGTTTGATAACGGCACGGCGTCCAGCGGCTTATCCTGGCTGTCGGTCGGCATGACGATGATGTGCATTGCCGGATATGCGATGAGCGCGGCGCCGGTCGTGTGGATCCTTTGCTCGGAGATCCAGCCGCTGAAATGCCGCGACTTTGGTATTACCTGTTCCACCACCACTAACTGGGTGTCGAACATGATTATTGGCGCGAGTTTCCTGACATTGCTGGATGCGATTGGCGCGGCCGGGACGTTCTGGCTCTATACGGCGCTGAATCTGGCGTTTGTCGGCGTCACGTTCTGGCTGGTGCCGGAAACCAAAAACGTCACGCTGGAGCATATCGAGCGTCGTCTGATGTCCGGCGAGAAGCTGCGGGATATTGGGGTTTAACGGTTTGAAATTGCCGGATGGCGCTGCGCTTATCCGGCCTACAAACCCGAACCCGAACCCGAACCCGAATCCGAATCCGAAACCAAACTCGTAGGCCCGGTAAGCGCAGCGCCACCGGGCAATAACGATGCTACCGGGCAATAACGATGCCACCGGGCAATAACGATGCCACCGGGCAATAACGATCGCACCCGCAATAACCATTACACCCGCGCCAGATAGAGCGCGGGCATTCCTTCGGCATCCGAGGTGTAGAGCACCCATTGATTATCCGGCGTAAACGACGGATGCGGATGCGTCACCTGGCGGTCGCCGTCCAGCACTTTCCAGCTACTGTTATGCTGGCAAATCGCGGTCTGCTCGCCGCTGTTGATATTGAAAACCCAGATAAACGGATCGTTAAGATGAATATCGCCGGTATGGTGTGGCGCGCCATCGCCCACCACTAAGCTGCCATCCTCGTTACTCATCAAGTGTGAGCAGGGCGGGATCGCCATTAACTGACGGTTTTCCAGCGTCTGCGGATCGGCGCTGAACAGGTAGCGCTGCGGATCGTTCTCCTGATGCGCCACGTAATAGAGCGCGGAACCGTCCGGTACCCAGAATTCATGGGTAAAGCTCTCTCCCGGCTGATGCTGGCGCACTTTGCGCAGGTTGCTGCCATCTTCATTAATCAGCCACATGCGCGCATCAATCACATCGCGCGGCCCTTCATGACAAAATGCCACGGTTGAATCATCAAACGGACGGTAGATCGGATGCCCGAGCCAGCGTTTTTCCTGCAACAACGTGTCGCGTTCGCCGCTGTGTAAATCGATGCGGATCAACCGGCATTCCGGCTGCGTAAAGTAGAAGTCGCGGAATTTTTGCCAGTCGGTCAGCGGTTGCCAGTCGCTTTTCTTGATTTCGATAGCCACCAGTTTTGTGCAGTCGGAATTCGCCACCCAGGTGCCGTAAGCCACCCAGTCGTCATCCACCTGATAAACGATGTGCTCTTCCAGTGTGTGCAGATCAACACGCCGCAATTCGCGGCTGTTTTTCACATACCACAGCGAACGATCGTCCGCCGATAAAAAACCGCCGAAAGTATTATCCCCGGCGCCTTCGGTTAACTGTGTTGCTTCGTGACGGGCAAGATCCAGCAAATAGTAATTCCAGTGGCCTTCAAACGCGCCGCCGAAGAGGAGTTTCCCGCCGTCGCGGGTAAAGCATTTTTGGTAGAAGTAATTGCGGTGACAAATAATGTGCGGCGGCGTCAGACGGATAACCTCATGCCCCGTTTCTTCATCGTGCTGGCGACGGAAGGTGAGTTGAACAATTTTCCCCTTTGCCATCTGCGGCTCCTTAGATAAAAAAATACCCTGCCGCGGGCGGGCAGGGTATGTCGTGACGGAAAAACGTTAGCGCATCGCGCGTTTCAGGATACGTTCAGCCTGGCGCTGGAAATCAGCGGCCGTTTCTTCCACGGATTTCTGACCATAATCGATGTACTGAATCGCCGTGCCGAACTGGGCAACAATTTGCGGATCGTCAAAGTACGGCGACACAGAGAGTTTGGTCGGCAGAGACTGCGCCAGGCGCAGACCCGCCACCGAGGGATCGTTCTCTTTGATCGCACCGTTGGCGGTCAGCGTTTGTACTGCGGCTTTGCTCAGCGGCACGCCACGCTCCAGACCCAGCGTTTCCACACCCTCTTTGCTGTTGAGCAGGAAGTTGATCACTTCTGCCGCTTCTTTCGGATGTTTGGTGGATTTACCAATCGACAGCATCTGCGCCGGTTTGAAGAACAGACCCGCATCCGTTGCGCCTGGCAGCATCGGGTAATCACCCAGTACCAGTTTGGCTGGCGGCTTCAGGTTGTCGGAGTATTTGGTGATGGTGGAGTTCCACATATAAGTACCGGCCCATTCACCTTCGATCCACGGCTTCATCTCATACATGTTGCTCTTACCGAACGACGCATAATATTTGGTGTCCGGCATCACATGGCTATCGACCAGTTTTTTATACATCTGGAAGAATTCCACCCACTGCTCGCTGCTGTAGCTGAATTTCTTCGCTTTTTCGTCAACGGCCGGAATGTTGTACTTCTGCACCATGTAAGAGTTCAGCAGCGCCAGCGTATCCTGGTGCTCCAGCACTACCGGGTAATACTGTTTGCCAAGTTTGCTTTCGAAAGTTTTGCCTGCGGCTAACAGCTCATCCCAGGTTTTTGGGAAAGCGACGCCCGCTTTTTTCCACTGCTCGTCATTAAAGTAGAAGACGCGCGCGGTAACGGAGATCGGAATGCCGTTCAGCTTGCCGTCAACGGTGGTGGATTGCAGCTCTTTGGCGTCGAACTGGCTCAAATCGATGATGTCTTTCACCTGATTCAGATCGTAAAAGCCTTCGCCGTTTTTCGAGAAAATCGGCAGCCAGTTCCAGTTGGTTTGCATCACATCCGGCTCGGTGCCGCCAGCGATTTGCGTGGTCAGACGGGAGAGGTGGCCGTCCCAGCCGGTGTATTCGGATTTAACGTTAATGTTCGGATGCTGTTTGTGAAACTCTTCCAGCGCTTTTAATGTGACCTGATGACGGCCGTTGCCCCCCCACCAGGACATACGCAGGTCAACATTATCAGCAGCAGTTGCGGGTACAGCGCACATGCCCAGAGTTGCGGAGATAACGGCGCCTATAAGCACTTTTTTCATTTTTATACTCCAGAGTTTGTTTAAACGTTATTCTTCGGGCTGCCGCGTTGTTGACGGCGCCTGCGCACCCCGGTGGGGATGCACTGACTTGCCGCCTCGACGCGTCCCGAAGAATTTCGTTTTTATAGGGAAATGTTCTGTTCTGTTTTTGCGTCAAAAATATGACACTTATTCATATCAAACTTAAAATACACCTTACGATGAAGTCCCTTTGCAATCATTGGCTTAGCTTCATCGGAAGGAATTCGTGCCGTTAACTCGTAGTCAGCGACTTTCAGGTAAATAAAGAACTCGTGCCCCATGTTTTCGACACGCACCAGATCGCCGCTGCCGCAATCTTCATCGAACGGCTCATCGGCAACGGAGACAAATTCCGGACGCACGCCGAAGAACACCTCTTTGTCGGCATAGCCCGCCACTTTCTCCTGTTGACGCGCATTCAGCGCCAGCGTTTCGTGGCCGAGGGTGATATGCAGTTGATCTCCCTTCTTCACAATCTTTGCCGGTTTGATGTTCATTTCCGGCGCGCCGATAAAGCCCGCCACGAACATGTTTTTCGGGTAGTGATAGAGGTTGTCCGGGGTGTCGACCTGCATGATATGGCCGAGCTTCATCACGCAGATGCGATCGCCCATGGTCATCGCTTCGGTCTGATCGTGGGTGACATACACGGTGGTTGCCGGTTTACCGGATTTCTTCAACTGCTTGTGCAGGTCGGAAATACGGATGCGCATGGACGCGCGCAGTTTGGCGTCGAGGTTCGACAGCGGTTCGTCGAACAGGAACACATCCGGCTTTTTCACAATCGCGCGGCCGACCGCCACACGCTGCGCCTGGCCGCCGGAAAGCTGACGCGGCAGCCGGTCCATCAGCTCTTCCAGTTCGAGGATTTTCGCCGCTTCATCCACCTGTTTGGTGATCTCATCTTTCGGCAGCTTGCTCAGCTTCAGGCCGAAGGCGAGGTTTTCCCGCACGGTCATATGCGGGTAGAGCGCGTAGTTCTGGAACACCATGGCAATACCGCGCGCCTTCGGTGCGAGGTTATTGACGATCTTCTCGCCGATGCGCACTTCGCCGCCGCTGATGGTTTCAAGGCCTGCCAGCATGCGCAGGGTGGTGGATTTAGCGCAGCCGCTTGGGCCGACAATCACCATAAATTCACCGTCGGCAATTTTCAGGTCGATACCATGTACCGCTTTGAAGCCGTTGGAGTAGACCTTTTCCAGTTTGTTGAAAATCACTTCAGCCATGATAACCCCTTAACCTTTAATTCCACTGCTGGTTACGCCCTGTACGAAGTAGCGTTGTGCCAGGAAGAAGACAATGATGGACGGCAGAATGGAGATACTCGCCATTGCCAGAATTTCGTTCCACGGCGCACCTTCGGTCACGTCGATGGACATTTTCAGCGCCAGTGCGATCGGGTATTTATCCACGCTGTAGACGTAAATCAGCGGCCCGATAAAGTCGTTCATTGACCACATGAACTGGAACAGCGCGACGGAGATAATGGCCGGTTTCAGGATCGGCACTACCACGTACCACAGCACCTGCCAGGAGTTACACCCGTCGATCTGTGCCGCTTCTTCCATGTCGCGCGGCACGCCGCGTAAGAACTGAATCAGCATAAAGACGAAGAAACCTTGCGTGGCGAAAGCCAGCGGCAGATAGAGCGGCATATAGCTGTTGAGCATGCCCATTTCACGGAACATCAGGTACTGCGGGATCAGCAACACGGTGCTCGGCAGCAGCATGGTGGCGATCAACGTACCGAACCAGAAGTTCTTCCACGGGATCTCAAAGCGGGCGAAACCGTAAGCCACCACCGTTGAAGAGATGATCGTCAGGATCACTTTCGGGATCACATACTTGAAGGTATTCAGCATGTAATGGCCGAAGGTGTACTCTGTCCCGGTTTTCCAGCCGTTGATAAAACCGTCCCACGTTGCGTGCGTCGGCCACAGCCCCAGCGTGGTGAAGATTTCGTGGTTCGGTTTGAACGACGCCGAGAACATCCACGCCAGCGGGTAAAGCATTAACAGGCCGACAAAGAGCAGGATCGTATAGCGGATCCAGGCGCTGATTTTCTCGCGGCGCAGGGTGCGCGCCACTTCACGTTCGGCTTCCTTCATGCCCGGCGTGAGATGTTGGATATCAGCCATTTTTGCCTCCCTTATCGGCAGAGTAGAACACCCAATATTTCGAGGATTTAAAGGCGATGGAGGCAAAGACCGCCACAACAAGGAACAGAACCCAGGCCAGCGCCGCACCGTAACCCATATCGAAATATTTGAAGGCGGTATCGTAGATGTAGAGTGAGAACAGATAGGTGTAATAGGTCGGGCCGCCGCCGGTGATGACATACGGGCCGGTAAACTCCTGGAACGCCTGCGTGGTCTGCATAATAAAGTTGAAGAAAATCACTGGCGTAATCAGCGGTACGGTCACTTTCATGAACATCTGCCACTTGCTGGCGCCGTCGATCATTGCCGCTTCGTACTGGGATTGCGGGACGTTTTGCAGCGCGGCAAGGAAGATCACCATCGCCGAGCCAAACTGCCACACGCGCAGCAGCGTCACCGACATCAGCGCCAGCGACGGTTCACCCAGCCAGTTCACCGGATCCAGGCCGAACACGCCGATAAAGTTGTTCAACAGGCCATCAATGGCAAACAGTGCGCGCCACAGCACGGCGATGGCGACGGAGCTGCCAAGAATTGACGGAATGTAGTAAGCCGTACGGAAAAAGCCGATGCCGCGAAGTTTAAAATTCAGCACAAAGGCAATACCCAGCGCAAAGGCCAGCTTCAGCGGGATGGTCAAAAAGACATAGGCAAAAGTCACGCCCATCGATTTCCAGAAGAGGGTATCTTCCGTAAACATGTAGCGATAGTTTTCGATGCCGTTAAATACCGGCGGGCTCATCAAATCGTACTCAGTAAAACTGAGAAAGAATGATGAAATGAATGGGAAAGCCGTAAAGACTATCAACCCAATAATGTAGGGCGATATCCAGGCCAATCCCAGTAGTCTGTTTTCATTCATACATACCTACCTGGCGAACAATGTGTAATACGGATTCGGAGAGTTACTTTCTCCCGCCGCCGTAGCCGCGGGGATAAAAACAGCGTCTGTATGTGCGCTCGCTCACAATATTTGCCGTGGCGGGCGCTATGGAGGTCTAACTCACAGAAATTATTGGTAAAACCCCTGGTTTTAATAACGTCTGAACATGCATTCTTGATTTGTAAAACATCGTTTTAAATATTTTATTGGGTTTTAAATTCGCGTCATTCGATTAATTCGCGAAATGTGATCAAAGTCGAAACGATGTTTCAATAAAGTGAGGTGGTAGCGTTTTTCGCCCGAAAAACACCGGGTTTACAGAATCATCCAGGGGAAATAAACGCGTAATATTGTCGCGGATTAAGTATCGCAGAATGAAACCATTCAAAATGAAAACGATTATCTGGCGAATTATTTTACTGGCTGTGGGAAATAAAAAACGCCCCTAATAATAGGGGCGTTAATTAGGGTGCTTACTATCATTATTTTAAGAAATCTTCGCGCACCGGAGTGAAGGTATCGAGCAGGGTTCCCGCCTTCAGGCAGACGCAGCCGTGCATAATGTGCGGTTGCTTATAAAGAGTATCGCCTGCGGTGACGATATGTTTCTTATCACCGATGGTAAATTCGAACTCACCGGATAAGACATACGTGAGCTGTTCGTGAGGATGGTTGTGCATCGGGCCGATGGCACCTTGTTCGAACATGACTTCGACCGCCATCATTTTGCCGCCATGGGCGAGGATACGACGCGTTACGCCGTTGCCCAGATCGTCAAGCTGAGTGTCTTTATGGAAGATAAACATCGGGCTGTCCTGTAGTGAAGAAAAAAGTTAGTGAAACGTTGTTTCAAAATAATTTATCTCAGCGTTGCGCAAAAATAAACGCGAGACCAGAGAAGTTGAAAGTCGATCACAACTTTGATTGACTGATTGCAAAACCTGACGGAGAAACGCTATGAAAACGATAGGGCTGCTGGGTGGGATGAGCTGGGAATCAACCATCCCTTACTATCGCCTGATTAACGAGGGTGTGAAGGCCCGGATGGGAGGTCTGCACTCCGCCAGTTTGTTGCTGCACAGCCTGGATTTTCACGAAATCGAAGCCTGCCAGGCAACGGCGCAGTGGCACAAAGCGGGCGAAATCCTCGCGCAGGCCGCTGCGGGTCTGGAGCAAGCTGGCGCGCAGGCCATTGTGCTTTGTACCAACACCATGCACAAAGTGGCCGGGCAAATTGAAGAGCGTTGCCATATTCCGTTCCTGCATATTGCCGACGCCACCGGGCGCGCCATTGAAAGCGCGGGCATGCGCAACGTTGCGCTGCTGGGCACGCGTTACACCATGGAGCAGGATTTTTATCGCGGGCGGCTGGAAAGACAGTTTGGTATCGAAACCTGCGTACCCGGCCCGGAAGATCGCGAACGCGTGAATGAAATCATCTTTGAAGAGCTGTGCCTTGGCACATTCAGCGATGAGTCACGTTACTATTTTATTAACCTGATCAAACAGATGGCGAGTGAAGGCGCCGAAGGGGTGATTTTCGGCTGTACCGAGATTGGCCTGCTGATACCGGAAAAGAGCAGCCCGATTAAGGTGTTTGACACCGCCACGCTGCACGCAGCCGATGCGGTGAATTTTATGCTCTCTTAAGCGTCGCCCAGCATGGCGGCCAGCGGCTGGGCGATCAGCGGCATGGCTGCCTGTAAATGGCGCGCGAAAGCATCCACCAGCGCCGACGCCGGGCGATGCAGCGGGCGGATCAGGCTGACGGTAAAGGGCACGTCAATGCTGAAACGGCGCACGGCGATACCGCTGGCGGCGTAATCCAGCGCCGTCAGCGGGTTAACCACCGAAAGCCCAACGCCCGCGCGCACCATCGCACAAACCGAGGCGGCGCTATGGGTTTCCAGCACCATTCGCCGCTTCACCTGATGTTCCGTAAACAGCGCATCCAGCAATTGCCGGTAACTGTCGGTACGCGACAGGCTGATGTAATTCTCCCCCTGAAAATCAGCTGGCGTCAGCACCGTTTTGCTGGCCAGCGGGTGATCCTGCGGCATTACGCACACTTCATTACAGGTCAGTAGCGGCGTGCGTTCGGTGCCCGCTGGCGTGCTTAGCGTTTCGGTCAGGCCTAAATCATGGCGCTGCGCCGACAGCCACTCCTCCAGCAGCGGCGACTCCTGCGGCACAATGTTCAGGCTGACATCCGGATAGCGGGCGAGAAAAGGTTGTAACAGCAGCGGTAAAAATGATTGCGAGAAGACGGGCAGACAGGCGACGGAGAGTTCCCCTTGGCGAAACTCGCGCAGGCTTTCGGCGACGCTGACAATGCGGTCCAGCCCGTACCATGAGCGTTGCACCTCTTCAAACAGCCGCAACCCTTGCACCGTAGGATGCAAACGCCCGCGCGAACGTTCAAACAGCTTCAGCCCCAGCACCTTTTCACAGCGCGCCAACTCGCGGCTGACCGTCGGCTGCGAGGTATGCAGCAATGCTGCGGCTTCGGTCAGATTGCCGGTGGTCATCACCGCGTGAAAAATTTCGATATGTCGCAAGTTAACGGCTGGCATCGCGGAATTCCGTTGCTGTGGGTTATCCATATCATTTTTGCATAGAGTGGCGATAAAACGATATTTTTTATTCCCTTCGTGGTGTGGCGTAATCAGTAAAAATTGCTGACGGAGTTCACCATGCCACGCTCACTACACCAGACCGATACCGACCTGAATGCCGAAAACCTGCTGCGGCTGCCTGCTGAATTTGGCTGCCCGGTGTGGGTTTATGATGCGCAAATTATTCGCGCGCAAATCGCCAAACTCAGCGCGTTTGATGTGGTGCGTTTTGCGCAAAAGGCGTGCTCAAACATTCATATTCTGCGCCTGATGCGCGAGCAGGGGGTGAAAGTCGATTCGGTGTCGCTGGGCGAGATCGAGCGGGCATTAGCGGCGGGTTACGATCCGCAAACGCATCCGGACGATATTGTTTTTACTGCCGATGTGATTGATGACGCCACGCTGGCGCGCGTCAGCGAGCTGGGCATTGCGGTGAACGCCGGTTCCGTCGATATGCTGGAACAGCTCGGCGCCGTGTCGCCGGGCCATCGCGTCTGGCTGCGCGTCAACCCGGGCTTTGGTCACGGCCACAGCCAGAAAACCAATACCGGCGGGGAAAACAGCAAACACGGTATCTGGTACAGCGATCTCAATGCGGCGCTGGCGGTGATGCAGCGCTATCAGCTAAAACTGGCGGGCATTCATATGCACATCGGTTCTGGCGTTGATTACGGCCATCTTGAGCAAGTGTGCGGCGCGATGGTACGCCAGGTGGTGGATTTCGGCCAGGATCTGCCAGCTATCTCCGCCGGTGGCGGGCTTTCCATTCCTTATCATGAAGGGGAAGATCAGGTTGATACGGCGCACTATTTTGGTTTGTGGAATGCCGCGCGCGAGCAAATCGCGAAGCATCTCGGCCATGCGGTGAAACTGGAGATCGAGCCGGGACGCTTCCTGGTGGCGGAATCCGGCGTGCTGGTATCGCAGGTGCGCAGCGTGAAAAATATGGGCAGCCGCCACTTTGTGCTGATCGACGCCGGTTTTAACGATCTGATGCGCCCGGCGATGTACGGCAGCTATCACCACATTACCGCGCTGGCTGGCGATGGCCGCGATCTGCGTCAGGCTGAACTTATCGACACTGTGGTTGCGGGGCCGCTGTGTGAATCCGGCGATGTCTTTACCCAACAAGAGGGCGGGAAAGTGGAAACCCGCGCGCTGCCTGCGGTAAAAGCGGGGGATTATCTGGTGCTGCACGATACCGGCGCGTACGGCGCATCGATGTCGTCAAACTACAACAGCCGCCCGCTGCTGCCGGAAGTGCTGTTTGATCATGGCGTTGCGCGGCTGATCCGCCGCCGTCAGACCATCGACGAGCTGCTGGCGCTGGAGCAGTTCTAATCCTGATACGGTCCCGCCGCCACTGAATCGCGCAATACCAGCGTGCCGGTAAACGGGGGGATCGGTTCAATTTCGTCGGCATTCGCCAGTTTGATCGCCTGATCGATAGCGGTGGTAATCATGGTATCGATGGGCAGATAGACCGTTGACAGCCCCGGCTCCAGCCAGCGGGCGCTGGGCGCATCATCAAAACCAAACAGCGAAATATCCTGCGGAATGCGCAAACCAGCCTGGTATAGCGCCTTCGACGCGCCGAGCGCCATGTCATCGTTACAGGTGAATAAGGCACTGAAATGCGCCCCTTCCTGCAACATCTCACGGCACAATTCATAGCCGCGCGTCATGGTGGCGTCGCCGTATTTTACTCTTCCCGCATCCCAGTTAATTCCGTGTTTTTCCAGCGCCTTGCGATATCCCATTAGTCGCGCTTTGCCGGTGGGGGTATGAATCGGCACGGTGATGCAGGCGATCTCGC
Source organism: Kosakonia sp. MUSA4 (assembly GCF_013085925.1). NCBI lineage: Bacteria > Pseudomonadati > Pseudomonadota > Gammaproteobacteria > Enterobacterales > Enterobacteriaceae > Kosakonia > Kosakonia sp. MUSA4. The sequence continues at coordinate 4,383,554 of NZ_CP025697.1, read as the reverse complement.
GGTGACCAAGGTTCGCCAGATAATCCACCACCTGGAAGGCGGCATCCTGCTGCTCGAAGAAGACACATTTGTCATGCGCCTGGGCTAATTCGCGGTTAATAACGATCAGCGGCATTGGCGTTTCATCGATCAACCGCAGGATGCTCTTTTCACTCATAAAACGGGTATAGAGAATAATGGCGTCGCAGCGCCGGTCCGCCAGCATTTGCACCGCCAGCGTTTCCCGCTCCGGCGTGTCGTGACCGTCGGTAACAATCAGTTGCTTACCGTGGAATTCCGTCCGGCGCGAAGCCTGCTGTAGCAGGCGGCCAAAATAGAAACCGTCAAAGCTGGAGACCACCAGGCCAATGCTATTACTGGTGCGATTCGCCAGCGATTGCGCCAGAAAATTGGGGCGATACCCCAGCTCTTCCATCGCTTTAAAAACCTGAGCGCGGGTGCTCTCTTTGACTTGCCCCGTCTTGTTGAGCACCCGGGAAACCGTCGCTTTCGACACGCCTGCGCGCAGTGAAACATCCAGCATTGTGACCATGACAAGCTCTCCGCATTAATGAGAGGCAGTTTAACACACTCATTTAACGGGTTAAGGCGTGGCGGGCGGGTTTGGCTTAAGTGCGGAAATATCCCTGAAAACGCTAAGGTGGTATGCCAATGTGGCTAATCGCTTCGTTTTGGAATACCAGTAGAGGGCTTGCGAGCCGGGTCACAGAACTTTTCCCATGCTGTCGCTATTTTTGGTATGCCAAATGGAATCCGGCTGTATACCTGTACCGATAAAAAAAGCCCCCCTTAACTGAGGTGTGACCCTATGGCCCTACAAGAAAAACTCATCGATTCTCTGGGTAGTTTCGCCACTAAGTTCAATAGCTATCGCTATATCATGGCGATCAAATCGTCGTTTATTACGCTGATGCCGGTCATTATTGTCGGTGCGTTCTCAGTGCTGATTTCCAATATGGTGCTGGACCCGAAAAACGGGCTCGCCAGCTTCCAGGCGCTGTCGTTTCTCGCCGCGCTAAAACCGATCACCAGCGCCCTTAACTATGCCACGCTGAACTTCCTCAACATTGGCGCGGTGTTTTTAATTGGTATTGAACTGGGGCGCATTAACGGCATCAAGTCGCTGTTTCCCGGCCTGCTGGCGGTGATCTGCTTTATCTGCGTGACGCCCACCACCGTCGAGATGCTGGTGGATGGCCAGATGCACGTGGTGAAAGATGTGCTGCTGCGCCAGTTCTCCGATACCCGCAGCCTGTTCCTCGGCATGTTTATCGCCATTTTGTCGGTGGAAGTTTACTGCTGGCTGGAAAACCGCGAGAGCCTGAAGATCAAAATGCCGGATACCGTGCCGCCGAACGTTTCCGCCTCGTTCTCGGCGCTGATCCCGGCGATCATTACCACTACGCTTATCGCCACTTTCGGCTTCGTCTTCCATCAGGTAACCGGCATGTATCTGTATGACGCCGTGTATCAGGTGGTGCAGCAACCGCTGGAGCGCGTGGTACAAAGCCTGCCTGGCATTCTGCTGCTGATGTTTGTTGCGCAGCTGTTCTGGGTGATCGGTATTCACGGCAACCAGATGATCAAACCGATCCGCGAGCCGCTACTGCTGGGGGCGATCACCGTCAATATGAGCGCCTTTGAGCAGGGGAAAGAGGTGCCGAACATTATCACCATGCCGTTCTGGGATGTGTACATGAGTATCGGCGGTTCCGGCCTGACCATCGGCCTGCTGATTGCAGTCATGATCGCCACGAAACGCAAAGAGATGAAAGAGATCGCCAAGCTGTCGATAGGGCCGGGGATCTTCAATATTAACGAGCCGGTGATCTTCGGCATGCCGATCATGCTGAACCCGATCCTCGCCATTCCGTTCATTATCACTCCGCTGGTGACCGGCTCGATCGGCTACTTCGCGACGGTCACCGGTTTTGCCGGAAAAGCGGTGGTGATGGTGCCCTGGACGACGCCGCCGTTGATCAATGCCTGGCTCTCCACCGCCGGTTCGATGGGCGCGGTGGTGACCCAGTTAATCTGCATTGTGACCGCTGTCGTTATCTATCTGCCGTTTGTGAAGATCGCCTCCCGCCGCGCGGAGCAGGCGCAATTACAGGCGCAAGCCGCCAACAATGCCTGAGGATGTTATGAGTACAAAAACCATCACCATCCCGCCGTCGTTTATTCTGGGTGCGGCGGCATCGGCCTGGCAAACCGAAGGCTGGGAAGGGAAAAAAGCGGGCCAGGATTCGTGGCCCGATCTCTGGTACAAAAACGATCGCCACGTCTGGCATGAAGGTTATGGCCCGGCGGTGGCAACGAATTTCTACCAGCGTTTTCGCGAAGATGTGCAACTGATGAAGCAGGCGGGGCTGAGCCACTACCGCACCTCGATCAACTGGTCGCGCTTTCTTACCGATTACGAACAGGGCGTGGTGGATGAGAGTTACGCCAGCTATTACGACCAGCTTTTTGATGAGATGCAGCGCCACGGCATTACGCCGATGATTTGTCTGGAGCACTACGAGCTGCCAGGTTATCTGCTGGAAACGTACGGCGGTTGGGCGTCGAAGAGAGTGGTCGAACTCTATCTGCTGTACGTTGAGAAAGTGTTTGAACGCTTCCACCATAAAGTGACGCGCTGGTTTACCTTTAATGAGCCGATTGTGGTGCAAACCCGCGTCTACCTTGATGCGCTGCGCTGGCCGTATGAGCAGAACACCAGCACCTGGATGCAGTGGAATCACCACAAAAACCTGGCGACGGCAAAAGTGGTGAAGCTGTTTCGCGAGAAGGGCTACGCCGGAACCGTCGGTTGCATTCTCAACCCGGAAGTGACTTACCCGCGTTCCAGCGCCCCGCACGATGTACTGGCGGCACAGCGTTACGATCTGTTCTATAACCGCGTGTTCCTCGATCCGCTGGTGAAAGGCCACTATCCGCAGGAACTGGTGGATCTGCTGGAAAAACACAACGTGAAATGGGATTACAGCGCAGAGGAACTGGCGATCATCCGCGACAACACCGTCGATGAACTGGGCATCAATCTTTACTATCCGCACCGTGTGAAAGCGCCGTCGCGCGCCTGGCACCCGGAGACACCGTTCCATCCGGCGTATTACTATGAGCCGTTTGAACTGCCGGGCAGAAAGATGAACAAATCGCGCGGCTGGGAGATCCTGCCGGAGATCATCTACGACATGGCGATGCGCATCAAAAACGAGTACGGCAACATTCCGTGGTTTGTTGCGGAAAGCGGTATGGGCGTGGAGAGCGAAGGGCAGTTTCGCAATGCCGAAGGAACCATCGAGGATGATTACCGCATTGAGTTCATCGCCGCGCATCTGTATCAGACGCTGCGGGCGCGGGAAGCGGGCGCGAACTGCCACGGCTATATGCTGTGGGCGTTTACCGACAATGTTTCGCCGATGAACGCCTTTAAAAACCGCTATGGGCTGGTGGAGATCGATCTGCAACACAACCGCGATCGGCGGGCGAAAAAATCGCTGCGCTGGTTCCGCGCGCTGAGCGATGAGCGCCGGTTGACCCTTACCCTTGATGATGAAGTAAGATAGCGCGCAATAACTGATAAGTGCAGGTGATATTGTGGAGAAGGCCGTCGTTCCGCCGGAAAAAAAACAGTACCAGGAGATTGGCGAGGATTTACGCGAGCAAATCATCCAGGGGCATTATCCCGTTGGCTCTCGCCTGCCGCCGGAGCGCAATATCGCCGAAAAATACGGCGTCAGCCGCACCATTGTGCGCGAAGCACTGCTGATGCTGGAATTGCAGGGCACGGTGGATATTCGCCAGGGGTCGGGCGTCTATGTGATGCGTATCCCGCAGGCCCATGAAAACGAGGAAGAGCGCTTTCTCAGTAGCGATGTCGGCCCGTTCGAGATCCTGCAAGCGCGCCAGCTACTGGAGAGCAATATTGCTGCCTTTGCGGCGACCATGGCGACGCGGGCGGATGTTGACAATCTGCGGCGCATTCTCGAACAGGAGCAGCGCGCCATCGCCCTGAATGACACCACCCAGGACAACAGCAAAATGTTTCATCTGGTGTTGGCCGGGGCCTCGCAAAACCAGATGCTGCTGGCAACGGTAGAGAGCATCTGGCACCACATGGACAGTAGCCCGCTGTGGCAACAGTTTAATGTGCATATCGCCAGCCGTCCGTATCGCCTGAAATGGCTGGGCGACCGGCAAACGCTGCTGGCCGCGGTGCGTCGCCGCGATGTGATGGGCGCCTGGCAGTCGATGTGGCAGCATCTGGAAAATGTCAAAAAAAGTCTGCTGGAGCTCTCTGATGAAGATGCGCCAGACTTCGACGGCTATCTGTTTGAATCCGTTCCCATCTTCCAGGGAAAATTGATGTGAAAATTCTTCCTCTCTACGAAGTGCCGCACTTTGCGCCGCAGGTTATCGAGTGGCTGTGGCATGAGTTTGGCGATTCTCTGCCGCGCGATTTTTTTGCCAGCATTATTGATCACAGCCAGACGCCGGGTGCGTTACCGCTGACGTTTGTGCTGGTTGACGGCGATGAACTGCTGGCGACCGTGGGGCTGTGGCGTTGCGATTTGATCAGCCGTCAGGATCTCTTCCCGTGGCTGGCCGCGCTGTATGTAAAAGAAAGCGCGCGCGGGCAGGGGCTGGCCGGGCAGCTACAGCAGCATGTGATGGCGCAGGCAAAAGCAATGGGATTTAGTCAGTTACATCTCTATTCCGCCTGCCGCGATTTTTATGAGCGCTACGGCTGGGAGTATATTGGCGACGGGCTGGATTATCCGAACACGCATGTGCATTTGTATCGCATTGCGCTGTGAGTTTTTTGGCTCAACGCAGAAGAGTGTGCTGGCCGGATAAGCGTTAGCGCCTTCCGGCAAGCAATAAAACTCCGGGCAACCCGCGTTAACTCTCCTGCGGCGCAATCACCGAATGGCGGCGCACCAGCGTCGGGTTAAACAGATGCGTTATCTCCGGCAGCGGACGGTTTTCCGCCAGCGCCAGCGCCAGTTCGGCGGCCTGTGTCGCCATGGTGACAATCGGGTAACGAACGGTGGTCAGCCGGGGACGCACATAGCGCGACACCAGCACATCGTCGAAGCCAATCAGCGAAATCTCGCCCGGCACATCAATGCCATTATCATTCAGTACGCCCATTGCGCCCGCCGCCATCGAATCGTTGTAACAGGCAACGGCGGTAAAGTTTCTGCCGCGACCTAGCAGTTCAGTCATCGCCTGTTCGCCGCCGCTTTCATCCGGCTCGGCAAAGGTCACCAGCCGGTCATTGCACGGCAGGCCATTCTCTTTCAGCGCATCGTAATAACCCTGCAAACGATCTTCCGCGTCGGAAATGGCGTGGTTTGAGCAGAGGTAGCCAATGCGCGTATGGCCTTGCTGGATCAGGTGGCGGGTTGCCAGCCACGCGCCGTAGCGGTCGTCGAGCGCCACGCAGCGCTGTTCAAAACCCGGCAGAATACGGTTGATCAGTACCATGCCCGGAATTTGCTTCATCAGCGAAGCCAGTTCTTCATCGGGGATGGTTTTGGCGTGTACCACCAGCGCGCCGCAGCGATGGCGGATCAACTGCTCAATGGCTTTGCGCTCTTTCTCTTCGTTATGGTAGCCGTTGCCAATCAGCAGAAAATTACCGGTGGCGGAAGCGACTTGCTCAACGGCTTTCACCATCGCGCCGAAAAAGGGGTCTGAAACATCGCCGACCACCAGACCGACGGTTTCCGTCGATTGCTGCGCCAGCGCGCGGGCGTTGGCGTTCGGGTGATAATTCAGCGCATCCATTGCACTCTGTACCGCCAGCCGTGAGGATTCGCTCGCTTTTGGCGAGTTGTTAATCACACGGGAAACCGTAGCAACGGAGACGCCTGCCAGCCGTGCTACATCTTTAATGGTCGCCATGGCGCACCTTCCTTAGGGGTAAACGTTTACACACAGCGTAGTGTTACGGAAAAGAGAGGGCTAATCAAGGCAGCTACCCGATGGCGGTGTGCAAACGTGAACTGACGCGGTGGAAAGCCGTGGAACCGTTACACAAAAAAGTTTTGCCGATTAATACAGGTAAAACCTTTAGTTACACTTTGCGCAAAGCTGTTTCGATTGTCTGCTGGTGGCGCGTTCTCCCTCATGACAGAGTGGTTATCCCAGAGGTATTGATAGGTGAGAGCAGCCCCCGGGTTGCATACTCGAATTACACCAACCTGCGCAGATGCGCAGGTTTTTTTTTGCCTGCGTTGTAACAAGCAGAGCGAATCGACACACCTCGTTTCACTTCGGCTCATTCCCTTGCTTTTTCCCGCTGGCGATAGGCCCGCGCCAACGCCACAATCAAGATCCCAGAGGTATTGATTGGTGATTTATTCGGTACGCTCTTCGTACTCATTTCTTGCACCAACCTGCGCGGACGCGCAGGTTTTTTTTTGCCCTGAATTTCTCCTCCGGCACTTCTCGTGTAATCTGCCACAATTTGCAAACTTACTTATTTCTCTGGCAAAAGGAGTTGAGATGCTACTGGGCTTTTTTCGCGGACTGTTTCGCGTTTTGTTCCGGGTGCAGTTGACCGGCAGCACTGAAGCACTACACGGCGAACGTGTGTTGATTACCCCTAACCATGTCTCCTTTATTGATGGCATTCTGCTGGCGCTGTTCCTGCCCGTACGCCCGGTTTTTGCGGTTTATTCCTCGATCAGCAGCCAGTGGTATATGCGCTGGATCCGCCCCATTGTTGACTTTGTTCCTCTCGATCCCACCAAACCGATGTCGATTAAATATCTGGTACGCCTGATCGAGCAGGGTCGCCCGGTGGTGATTTTCCCGGAAGGGCGCATTTCGCTCTCGGGTTCACTGATGAAAATCTATGACGGCGCGGGTTTTGTCGCCGCCAAATCGGGCGCAACGGTTATACCGCTGCGTATTGATGGCGCAGAGCTGACGTATTTCAGCCGCCTGAAAGGGTTGGTTAAACAGCGTCTGTTCCCGCGTATTACGCTGCATATTTTGCCGCCAACATCTTTACCGATGCCGGAGGCTCCGCGCGCCCGCGATCGCCGCAAAATCGCCGGTGAGATGCTGCACCAAATCATGATGGAAGCGCGTATGGCCGTGCGCCCGCGCGAAACGCTGTTTGAAGCGTTCCTCGCCGCGCAGTACCGTTTCGGTGCCAACAAGCCCTGCGTCGAAGACATCAACTTTACTCCCGACAGCTACCGCAAGCTGCTCACCAAGACGCTGTTCGTTGCGCGCATCCTGGAAAAATACAGTGCGCAGGGGGAGAAAATTGGCCTGATGCTGCCTAACGCAGGCATCAGCGCGGCGGTCATTTTCGGTGCGATTGCCCGTGGCCGAATTCCGGCGATGATGAACTACACTGCCGGGGTGAAAGGGCTTGGCAGCGCCATCACGGCAGCGCAAATCAACACCATCTTCACCTCGCGAACCTTTATGGATAAAGGCAAGCTCTGGCATCTGCCGGAGCAGCTTACCCAGGTGCGCTGGGTCTATCTGGAAGATCTGAAGGGCGATGTTACGCTGCAAGATAAAGTGTGGATTTTCCGCCACTTGCTGACGCCGTTAAAAGCACAGGTGGCGCAGAAACCGGAGGATCCGGCGCTGGTGCTCTTTACCTCCGGTTCTGAAGGCAACCCGAAAGGCGTGGTGCATAGTCACAAGAGCATTCTGGCTAACGTTGAGCAGATCAAAACCATCGCTGACTTTACCGCCAACGACCGCTTTATGTCGGCACTGCCGCTGTTCCATTCGTTTGGCCTGACGGTAGGCTTGTTTACGCCGCTTTTGACCGGGGCGGAAGTGTTTCTCTATCCCAGCCCGCTGCACTATCGCGTGGTGCCGGAACTGGTCTATGACCGCAACTGTACCGTGCTGTTTGGCACCTCAACCTTTCTCGGCAACTATGCGCGTTTCGCCAATCCTTACGATTTTTTCCGCCTGCGGTATGTCGTGGCTGGCGCGGAGAAGTTACAGGAGAGCACGCGCCAGTTGTGGCAGGACAAGTTCGGCCTGCGCATTCTGGAAGGTTATGGCGTGACCGAATGTGCGCCGGTGGTGTCGATTAACGTGCCGATGGCGGCGAAACCGGGCACGGTTGGCCGTATTCTGCCGGGAATGGATGCGCGTCTGATGGCGGTGCCAGGCATTGAAGAGGGCGGACGCCTGCAACTGAAAGGGCCGAACGTGATGACCGGCTATCTGCGGGTAGAAAACCCCGGCGTGCTGGAAGCGCCGTCGGCGGAGAATATTCACGGCGAGCAGGAAGCTGGCTGGTACGACACTGGCGATATTGTGCGTTTTGATGAGCAGGGGTTTGTGCAGATTCAGGGGCGCGCGAAGCGTTTTGCCAAAATCGCCGGTGAGATGATCTCGCTGGAGACGGTGGAACAACTGGCGCTGGCGGTATCGCCGGAGAAAATGCATGCCACGGTGATTAAAAGTGATGCCAGCAAAGGTGAAGCGCTGGTGATGTTTACGAGCGATGAATCGCTGACGCGCGACACTCTTCTGCAGTATGCGCGTGCGCAGGGCATTCCTGAGCTGGCGGTACCGCGCGACATTCGTTATCTCAAGCAACTGCCGGTGCTGGGCAGCGGTAAGCCTGATTTTGTCACGCTCAAAACGATGGTTGATGAGGCGGAAACCCAACATGCTTAAACCTGAGATCAACGCCTCGCTGTGGTCGCGCGGAATGATGGCGGTGATCGCCGCCCAGTTCCTTTCGGCATTTGGCGACAATGCGCTGCTGTTTGCCACGCTGGCGCTGCTGAAGGCCGAGTTTTATCCGGACTGGAGCCAGCCGATCCTGCAAATGGTGTTTGTGGGTGCTTACATCCTGTTTGCCCCATTTGTTGGTCAGGTGGCGGACAGTTTCGCTAAAGGCCGGGTAATGATGATGGCGAATGGCTTAAAGCTGCTGGGCGCCGCGAGCATTTGCTTTGGCGTGAATCCGTTTGTCGGCTATCTGCTGGTGGGCATTGGCGCGGCGGCTTACTCTCCGGCGAAATATGGAATTCTCGGCGAGATCACCTCCGGGGATAAGCTGGTTAAAGCCAATGGGCTGATGGAGTCATCAACTATTGCCGCCATTCTGCTCGGTTCGGTGGCGGGCGGCGTGCTGGCCGACTGGCATGTGCTTGCTGCGCTGGGCGTTTGCGCACTGGTTTATGCGGGCGCGGTCGTCGCCAATTTGCTGATCCCGAAGCTGCCCGCTGCGCGGCCGGGGCAGTCCTGGCGTTTTACGCCGATGACGCACAGCTTCTTTAGCGCCTGCAAAAGTTTGTGGCGCAATGGTGAAACCCGCTTTTCGCTGGTTGGCACCAGCCTGTTCTGGGGCGCGGGTGTGACGCTGCGCTTCCTGCTGGTGCTGTGGGTGCCGGTGGCGCTGGGGATTACGGACAACGCCACGCCGACCTATCTGAACGCGATGGTGGCTGTCGGGATTGTGGTCGGTGCCGGGCTGGCGGCGAAGCTGGTCACCCTGGAAACTGTTGCGCGCTGTATGCCGGCGGGGGTTTTGATTGGCGTTGCGGTGGTACTGTTTTCGTTACAACATGCTTTACTGCCTGCTTATGGCGTTCTGATGCTGATCGGCATGCTGGGCGGTTTTTTTGTTGTGCCGCTGAATGCGCTGCTACAGGCGATTGGTAAAGCGTCGGTCGGGGCGGGCAATGCGATTGCCGTGCAGAATCTCGGCGAAAACATGGCAATGCTAATAATGCTGGGGTTGTACTCGCTGGCGGTAAAAGCCGGCGCGCCGGTAGTGGCGACGGGCGTCGGCTTCGGCGTGATTTTTGCGCTGGCGATAGCGGCGCTGTGGTTCTGGCAGCGCCGCCGGTAAGTTTACGGCGCAGGGTAGGTATATACCTGGTGCACCGCTTCAATCTCTGCCAGCACATCCTGGCTCAGATCCAGATGCAGGCTTTCCACATTGGTTTTCAGCTGTTCCATCGTCGTCGCGCCCAGCAGGGTGCTGGCGACGAAGGGCTGGCGACGGACAAACGCCAGCGCCATCTGCGCCGGATCGAGATTGTGTCGCTTCGCAATATCCACATAGGCTGCCACCGCTTTTTGCGCCTGCTCGCCGCTGTAACGCGTAAAGCGGCTGAATAGCGTGTTGCGCGCGCCTGCGGGTTTCGCCCCGTTGAGGTATTTCCCGGTCAGCGTGCCGAAGGCGAGGCAAGAGTAGGCCAGCAGTTCTACACCTTCATACTGGCTCACTTCCGCAAGGCCCACTTCAAAGCTGCGGTTTAGCAGGCTGTACGGGTTCTGGATGGTGACAATGCGCGGCAGCTCATGCTTTTCCGCCAGATGCAGATAGCGCATCACGCCAAAGGCGGTTTCGTTCGAGACGCCGATATAACGAATTTTGCCCGCGCGCTGAAACTCAGTCAGCGCTTCCAGCGTCTCCAGCAGCGTCACGACCGGCGCGCTCTCAACCCAGCTATAACCCAGCTTGCCGAAGCAGTTCGTGGCGCGCTGCGGCCAGTGAACCTGGTAGAGATCGAGATAATCGGTTTGCAGACGTTTTAAACTTTCATCCAGCGCGCTGCGGATGTTTTTACGATCGAGCGCCTGATCCGGACGGATCCCGCTGTCATTGTTGCGGCTTGGGCCGCTGACTTTGGAGGCGATAACCAGCTTCTCGCGGTTGCCGCGTTTTGCCAGCCAGTTGCCGACATAGGTTTCGGTTAAACCCTGCGTTTCCGGGCGTGGCGGAACAGGGTACATCTCTGCGACATCAATCAGGTTGATTCCCTGGCTGACGGCGTAATCGAGCTGTGCATGGGCGTCGGCTTCGCTGTTTTGTTCACCAAACGTCATTGTGCCCAGCCCCAGGGTGCTGATTTCCAGCGAACTGTGGGGGATACGGTGATACGGCATAGCCGGCTTCCTCAAAAATACAACGTCAGTAGTCCTGACAAAGGACTATAAACATGGCAGAGGGGAAGCAAAAGTGAAAGGGAAAATTCACAAAAAGGTCAGCAGGTCACTGACCTTTAAAGGTATTTCTTAGCGTTCGATAATCTGGGAGACATCATCACGGTTAATCTGCATTTTGTTGCCTTGCTGATCGCGATAGCTGACCAGCCCGGTATCATCATCAATTTCCGGCTTACCATCCGTCAGGATCATTCTGCCGTCTTTTGTTGCCATTACGTAATCGCTGCTGCATCCGGAAACCGCAAAAGCTAAACCTACTGCAGAAATAATCACCGCCCATTTTTTCATCGCTCAGACCCTCTCATTGCATGCGTCACACACAGTCTAGTAATAACCCGCTGTTTCGCGTTGGAAAAGGGAGATTTTCTGAAAATAGCGGTTAGAGCAGGTAAAGAAATGAAAAGTGCTTCCCCGGCCGGGGAAGCGCTTTGCTTACAGCGGATTTTTCTTGTTACGCAACAGGTTAAGCCACTCGACGGCGATAGAGAAGAACATCGCGAAGTAGATGTAACCTTTCGGCACATGAATCGAAACACTTTCGAGGATCAGCGTAAAGCCGACCAGAATCAAAAACGACAGCGCCAGCATTTTGACCGACGGATGGCGATCGACAAATTCGCCAATCGGACGTGCGGCAAACATCATCACGCCAACAGCGATCACGACGGCGGCCATCATGATGAACAGATGATCGGAGAGGCCCACTGCGGTAATCACCGAATCGAGACTGAAAATGATATCCAGCAGCATGATCTGCACGATAGCGCCGAGGAAGGAGTGAACGTTAGTTTTCAGCCCTTCTTCTTCACCTTCGATCGACTCGTGGATCTCTTTGCTCGCTTTCCAGATCAGGAACAATCCGCCGAGAAAAAGGATCATGTCACGCGCCGAAACGCTGTGATCAAAAAGGGTGAATAACGGATGCGTCAGCCTTGTTACCCAGGCAATAGAGGCCAGCAGCAACAGCCGCATCACCATTGCCGCGGCCAGCCCAAGCCGACGGGCGTGACTACGTTGTGCGGTAGGTAACTTTGCAACAACCAGAGAGAGGAAAATAATATTATCGATCCCTAATACGATCTCCAGCAGCGTCAGCGTACCGAGCGCAAGCCAGGCGTTAGGATCGGTGATCCATGCAAATAACATCAATAAAAGTCCTACAAAAAAAGAAGCGCTAATTATAAGCGTCGGTGAGGCTGTGGCAAAAAATTAATATCCGGAGAGTAAAAAGTGGCGAGCCAGCAGCGCGCTGGTGAAGTTCTTTTTCAGGTAGAAACCGCGTGGCAGTGTGAGGATAGGCTCCCCGTGTTCGCCAATCGCTTCCGTCAGCGCTTTGCTGTTGGCGGCCTTGGGACGTAATTGCAGTACTTCGCCGTGACGGGCGGTAATACGCGTGACCTGGCCCAACACAATCAGATCCATCAACTCTTCCCAGTCCTGGCGTAACTGCTGCTCTTCTTCCTCATTGGGGCTCCAGAGCAGCGGCGATCCGACCCGGCGATCGGCTACCGGGATCTCGCGCGAACCCTCAATCGGGATCCATAACACGCGTTTCAGCTTGTGCCGGACATGGCTGGTTTCCCACACCACGCCGCTATTCCCGGTGAGTGGCGCGACACAGACAAAGGTGGTTTCCAGCGGGCGGCCCTGGTTATCCACCGGAATGGTTTTTAACTCGACGCCCAGCGCGGCGAAGTCCTGCTCGGGTTTGCTTCCGGCGCTGGCACCCAGCCATAGCTCAAGCAACACTCCAATCCAGCCTTTATCCCGTTTCAGATCGCGCGGCACCGGCAACCCCGCTAACGCCGCCAGTTCGCCAAGCGAATAGCCTGCCAGACGCTGTGCCTGAGCCAGTAACTGCGCTTCGGATTCTGGTGGCGAAGTGAAGGGAGATAACGCGAGCATGTCACTAACCTTTTGATTAAAAAACAGACAGTAGTTTTCCACTGTAGTCTGCCAGTTTACCGTTTTCAGTGGAATATAGGCAACGCAATGATTTAAAAGATAATTTATTTATGTCTGCAATGTGTTGCGCAACAGCCCGTCAGGTTTTCCAAATCTGGTCACTGGCAATGAACAGGATCTTACACCATGTTATCCACAGAAAAATGGGATAACTGGTGAAAACTCTTACTACTGTTTCCATTTACAGCCTTGACGTGCGATGAAAATCGAATTTCTGCACAAAATACGTCTAACTTATTGGCATAATCTGTGGATAAAAACGACTCTGTTCGATCTTTCATCAGCGTCAGGATCCTGAGAGTGATGATCGTCACATTATGCTGCAAAAATCCGGTGATAAGTCACTTAACTAAATGAATCACTGGGTTTTATTTTTGTACCCGATAAATGGGTTATTCAGACTGTTCTGGGTTTTCCCTGGGTAATTCCATACTTTTTCACAACTCTATCCACAGAAAAGGTGAATAAAACCCATCTGAGGCAGGGGATGGTGTTTATAACTCTTATGCAAACTGTGAGTTATTCAATCGTTATCCGTTCGTATCCCTGTCATAGAGTGGTTTACCGTTTTCCGGGAGTGTGAAACAATCTCGTCATTCAGGTTTATTTTGAGGTAGTCCGGTGATTGATGACGATGGCTACCGCCCAAATGTGGGAATCGTAATCTGCAATCGACAGGGCCAGGTGATGTGGGCCAGACGTTTCGGGCAGCACTCATGGCAATTTCCCCAGGGGGGAATCAACCCAGGCGAGACCCCGGAACAGGCGATGTACCGGGAGCTGTTCGAGGAAGTGGGCTTAAGTCGTAAAGATGTTCGTATCCTTGCTTCTACCCGTAACTGGTTGCGTTACAAGTTACCGAAACGTTTGGTGCGTTGGGACACAAAGCCGGTTTGTATCGGCCAGAAACAAAAATGGTTTCTTTTGCAGTTGATTGGTAATGATGCAGAAATCAATATGCAAACCAGTAGCACCCCTGAGTTTGATGGCTGGCGTTGGGTAAGCTACTGGTATCCTGTTCGTCAGGTAGTCTCGTTTAAACGCGACGTCTACCGGCGGGTGATGAAAGAGTTTGCAAGTGCGGTGTTAGCGCTTCAGGAAACGCCTCCTAAGCTACAGAACGCACCTGCCTGGCGACGTAAACGAGGTTAAGCCACCCACATTATGCTCACCCGACTGCGAGAAATAGTTGAGAAAGTTGCCAGCGCGCCGCGTCTTAACGAAGCGCTGGAGATACTGGTTACCGACGTGTGTCTGGCGATGGAAACCGAAGTATGCTCGGTCTATCTTGCAGATCACGACAGGCGCTGTTTTTATCTGATGGCGACGCGCGGCTTAAAAAAGCCGCGTGGCCGCACTGTCACGCTCGCATTCGATCAGGGGATCGTAGGCCTGGTTGGCCGACTGGCGGAACCTATCAACCTTGCCGATGCGCAGAAACATCCCAGCTTTAAATATATTCCTGCGGTAAAAGAGGAGCGTTTTCGCGCGTTTCTCGGCGTACCGATTATCCAGCGCCGCCAGTTGCTTGGCGTACTGGTTGTGCAGCAGCGTGAGCTGCGCCAGTACAATGAAAGCGAAGAGTCCTTTCTGGTCACCCTGGCTACCCAGGTCGCCGCGATCCTTTCCCAGTCACAATTAAATGCCTTGTTTGGTCAGTATCGGCAGACTCGTATTCGTGCGCTGCCTGCTTCGCCGGGGGTTGCCATTGCCGAAGGCTGGATGGATCAAACCCTGCCGCTGATGGAGCAGGTTTATCCGGCATCGACTCTTGATACCTCGCTTGAGCGCGAAAGGCTGACCAGCGCGCTGGAAGAGGCTGCCAACGAATTCCGCCGTTACAGCAAGCGTTTTTCCGCTGGGGCGCAGAAAGAGACGGCGGCGATTTTCGATCTCTATTCCCACCTGCTCTCCGATGCGCGTTTGCGCCGAGAGCTCTTCGAAGAAGTGGACAGAGGCGTGGTGGCCGAATGGGCGGTCAAAACGGTGATTGAAAGTTTCGCCGAACAGTTCGCCGCGCTCAGCGATGGTTATCTGAAAGAACGCGCCGGCGATCTCCGGACCCTCGGCCAGCGTCTGCTGTTCCACCTTGATGACAATATTCAGGGGCCGAATACCTGGCCGGAGCGCTTTGTGCTGGTCGCCGATGAGCTTTCGGCAACCACGCTGGCAGAGTTGCCGCACGATCGGCTGGTTGGCGTGGTGGTGCGCGACGGTGCGGCCAACTCCCATGCCGCGATTATGGTGCGCGCGTTCGGCATTCCGACGGTGATGGGTGCGGATATTCAGCCTTCAGCGCTGCATCGCCGTACGCTGATTGTCGATGGTTACCGTGGCGAATTGCTGGTGGATCCAGAACCGGTTCTGCTACAGGAATACCAGCGTCTTATCACTGAGGAGAATGAGCTCAGCCGTCTCGCTGAAGATGATGTCAATCTGGCGGCGCAGCTTAAAAGCGGCGAGCGGGTGAAAGTGATGCTCAATGCTGGTTTAAGCCCGGAGCATGAAGAGAAACTCGGCAGCCGCATCGACGGTATCGGGCTGTACCGCACTGAAATTCCCTTTATGCTGCAAAGCGGCTTCCCGTCGGAAGAGGAGCAGGTGGCGCAATATCAGGGCATGCTGCAAATGTTCAACGACAAGCCGGTGACGTTGCGTACGCTGGATATTGGCGCCGATAAACAATTGCCCTATATGCCCATCAGCGAGGAAAACCCCTGTCTTGGCTGGCGAGGCATTCGTATTACGCTCGATCAGCCGGAAATTTTCCTCGTGCAGGTGCGCGCCATGCTGCGCGCTAATGCGGCGACCGGCAATCTCAGTATTCTGCTGCCGATGATCACCAGTATTGACGAGGTGGATGAAGCCAAACGGCTCATTGAACGCGCTGGGCGCGAAGTTGAAGAGATGATCGGCTACGCCATTCCACGCCCGCGTATTGGCGTGATGCTGGAAGTGCCTTCAATGGTGTTTATGTTGTCGCATCTGGCAAGCCGCGTTGATTTTATCTCCATCGGCACCAACGATCTGACGCAGTATATTCTGGCGGTGGATCGCAACAATACCCGCGTAGCGACAATGTATGACAGCCTGCATCCGGCCGTGCTGCGTGCGTTGTCGATGGTGGCAACTGAGGCAGAACGGTTAGGTATCGACCTTTGCTTGTGCGGTGAAATGGCCGGGGATCCGATGTGTGTCGCCGTGCTGATAGGCCTTGGTTATCGCCATCTGTCGATGAACGGGCGTTCGGTCGCGCGCATCAAATATTTGCTGCGGCGCATTGATGCTGAAGAGGCGCAGATGCTGGCAAATCGCACGCTTGAGGCGCAGTTAACCGCCGAAGTTCGCCATCAGATTGCCGCTTTTATGGAGCGTCGCGGGCTGGGTGGCCTGATCCGCGGCGGGATTTAAGCGTTTGCTTATTCAGATGTAAAATAAGTGCGTGGCTGTTTGACTATACATATCTTTTACAACTTCGGCGCAACTCATGCGTCCCCCTTATGCTATGATTCGCCCCTTTGGAGCGGCCGCCGGTTGCGGCCGCGTATGTAAACCGCTGTCCACTTTCGGCGGAAGAACAACAAGTTGTGGTGACAGATGAACAGTGGCTATCTGCGTTTTCCCGATTTTGATCCGGTGATTTTTTCCATTGGACCCGTCTCCCTGCACTGGTACGGGTTGATGTACCTCGTAGGGTTCGTTTTTGCAATGTGGCTGGCTACGCGTCGGGCGAACCGTCCGGGCAGCGGCTGGACGAAAAACGAAGTGGAAAATCTGCTCTATGCAGGTTTCCTTGGGGTATTTCTGGGTGGCCGCCTCGGCTACGTGTTGTTCTATAATTTCCCGCTATTCCTGGCCGATCCGCTCTATCTGTTCCGCGTGTGGGATGGCGGTATGTCCTTCCACGGCGGCCTGATTGGCGTCATTGTCGTGATGGTGATTTTCGCGCGTCGTACAAAACGCAGCTTCTTCCAGGTCTCTGATTTTATTGCGCCGCTGATCCCATTTGGCCTGGGTGCCGGACGCCTGGGAAACTTTATCAATGGTGAATTATGGGGCCGCGTTGATCCCTCATTCCCGTTTACTATGTTGTTCCCCGGCTCGCGTGCGGAAGATATTGCGTTGCTGCCAGCGCATCCGGAATGGCAATCGATTTTTGATACCTACGGCGTGCTGCCACGCCATATGTCACAGCTTTATGAGCTGGCGCTGGAAGGCGTTGTCCTGTTTATCATCCTTAACCTGTTTATCCGCAAACCTCGCCCGACCGGCGCGGTCTCCGGCTTGTTCCTGATTGGCTACGGCGCGTTCCGTATCATTGTTGAATTTTTCCGCCAGCCCGACGCGCAGTTTACCGGCGAATGGGTGCAGTACATCAGTATGGGGCAGATCCTCTCCATTCCAATGATTGTCGCAGGCGCTATTATGATGATTTGGGCGTACCGCCATCGTTCGCCGCAACACGTTTCCTGAGGAACCATGAAACAGTATTTAGAATTGATGCAAAAGGTGCTGACCGAAGGCACCCCGAAAAACGACCGCACCGGGACAGGCACGCTGTCTATTTTTGGCCATCAGATGCGTTTTAATCTGCAGGACGGCTTCCCGCTGGTGACCACCAAGCGCTGCCATTTGCGTTCAATTATCCATGAACTGCTGTGGTTCCTGCAGGGCGATACCAATATCGCTTATCTGCGTGAAAACAACGTCACCATCTGGGATGAATGGGCCAACGAGCAGGGCGATCTCGGCCCGGTTTACGGTAAACAGTGGCGCGCGTGGCCAGCGCCGGATGGCCGCCATATCGATCAGATTTCAACGGTTATCAACCAGTTGAAAA
This sequence comes from Kosakonia sp. MUSA4, assembly GCF_013085925.1. Taxonomy (NCBI): domain Bacteria; kingdom Pseudomonadati; phylum Pseudomonadota; class Gammaproteobacteria; order Enterobacterales; family Enterobacteriaceae; genus Kosakonia; species Kosakonia sp. MUSA4. Next base: position 4,365,784 of record NZ_CP025697.1, on the reverse strand, counting down.
ACGATCCGGACTCCCGCCGCATTATCGTTTCGGCCTGGAACGTCGGCGAACTGGATAAAATGGCGCTGGCGCCTTGTCATGCGTTCTTCCAGTTCTATGTGGCGGACGGCAAGCTCTCCTGCCAGCTCTATCAGCGTTCCTGCGATGTGTTCCTTGGGCTGCCGTTCAATATCGCCAGCTATGCATTGCTGGTACATATGATGGCGCAGCAGTGCGATCTGGAGCCGGGTGATTTTGTCTGGACGGGAGGCGATACGCACCTCTACAGCAACCACCTTGAGCAGACGCATCTGCAACTCAGCCGCGAACCCCGCGCGCTGCCGAAACTGGTGATCAAACGTAAGCCTGAGTCGCTGTTTGATTACCGCTTCGAAGATTTCGACATTGAAGGTTACGATCCGCACCCGGCAATTAAAGCGCCGGTCGCTGTCTGACCTGGCTGAACATGACACAACCGGTGCAGTAATGCGCCGGTTTTTTTTCATCAAAAAACGGTTTTTCGGCGCTGTTCGCAACCGCTGTGCAAGCCACTGCAAACGCACTTTTTTCTCTCGTAACGCCTCGTAATTTTCCCTTTTCTGCCTCGACCTGAACATCCACCGCTTGCACACTGCCGCCATGAAAAACGAAGCGGGTTTTACCCTGATTGAAACACTTATCGCCGTTGCGCTGATCGCAATCCTGAGCGGTATGGGGCTTTCGGGCTGGCAGCACTGGCAGGCGCAACAGCGGCTATGGCAGACCGCGCTACACGTTCGCCACTTTCTGGAACGGTTACGCGAAGAGGCTAACTGGCATAACCAGGCGCAACGGGTTTATTCGGCACAGGAAGGTGATAGCTGGTGCCTGCTCAATGCGCCCTCAACGGGCTGCGCCACGGCTGGCCCGCTCGCTGTTATGCCTGACTGGCCTGAGGTGACGCTGCTGGAAGTGACGCCGTCGCTCGGCTTCTTTGGTTTACGCAACACCGCATGGCCGGGGCATATTCGCGTGCGCAGCAGCGCCGGAGAGTGGCGGATAGTGGTCTCAGCCTGGGGGCGCATCAGAATGTGTCAGAACGCGAAGGACGATCAATGTTGAACCGTCAACGGGGGTTTTCACTGCTGGAAACCGTACTGGCAATGGCTATCGGTAGCATATTGCTGCTGGCTTCGGCCCGTTTTTTACCGGCGCTGCAAGCCGCCGTTTTGCAACAGACTCGTGTCCAGACGCTGGAGGACGATCTCTGGCAGCGGCTCTGGGCGGTAGCAAAACAGTTACAGCGGGCGGGCTACTGTAACGGCAACTGCGCTGGTCAGCCGCTGGTTATCAGCAGTAGCGGAGAGTGCGTGATAATGCAGTGGGATGCCAACAGTAACGGACGCTGGGAATCTTCTGCGAGCAGCGAACCGGAGCAAACGGGGTTTCGCCTGCAAAATGGCGCACTGGAGACATTGCGTGGCGCAACGTCCTGTACCGGACGGGGCTGGGAAAAAACGACCGATCCTGCCCAGATGTCCGTCTCGCGTTTTAACGTGACTATGCGCCAGACAACAGGATACGCCCCGCAGCTTACTGTCGCGCTCGCCGCCTCTCTTCCCGGCGATGCCGGAGCGGAGGTGAACGCTGTACTGGACGTCACCGGATATAACTTATGAATCGTCAACGGGGAATGTCATCGCTGGCGCTGGTATTGCTGCTACTGCTGCTCGGAAGCCTGATGTTGAATGGCCTGAATCAGCAGCTTTCCAGCCATTTGTGGCGCGTAAATCGTGAGATTCACGGATTACGCAATATTGCTGAAATCCATTCGGCGATGGCGTGGGCGCAACATCAGGTATGGCCATCACAACCCTTGTTACAGTGCCGCCAACCTGCCGGCGCGGGTTGGCGCAGTTGCCTGCGCATTTTCAGCGATGATTCTGCGTTGCTGATTGTTGCGAACGAAGAGGATGCACTGTGGCATCTGGGGGCAGTAAGCGGTAGTAATATCCGCTTTTTGCCGCATGGCTGGAGTGATTTTTGTCCTCTAAACGAGGTGGCGCTATGTCTGCTTCCCTGAACAAGCAGCGGGGTTTCAGCCTGACGGAAGTACTGCTGGCGATGCTGCTGATGGTGATGGTGGTTACCGCACTAGGCGGTTATCATCGGGCGCTGGCGTCAGGGTTCTGGTCCGCCAGCCAGTGGCGTCAGTTGTGGCGATATGCATGGCAACAGGCACAACCTGATGCACCGCCTTTGCCGCCCGGCTGGCAGGTAAACCGGGGGCAGACAATGACAGAGGGATGTGTCAGCATCAACGTCACCGTTACCTCGCCAGTGGGCAGGCAGGGGCAGATGACGCGATTATTTTGTCCGAACAGTCAGTAGTCAGGAGCGCTTATGTTAAGGGTTTACCACTCCAATCGCCTGGATGTGCTGGAAGCATTGATGGAGTTTATCGTTGAGCGAGACAGGCTCGACGATCCCTTTGAACCGGAAGTGGTTCTGGTGCAAAGCACCGGTATGGCGCAATGGCTTCAGATGACGCTGGCGCAAAAGTTTGGCATCGCTGCCAACATCACCTTTCCGCTCCCGGCGAGTTTCATCTGGGACATGTTTGTCAGCGTGCTCGATGACATTCCTAAAGAGAGCGCTTTTAGCAAGCAGAGCATGAGCTGGAAGCTCATGTCGCTGCTGCCGGATATGCTGGAGCGTGAAGAGTTCTCCATGCTGCGTCACTATCTGAATGATGATGACGACAAGCGCAAACTGTTTCAGCTTTCGTCGCGCGTGGCGGATCTCTACGACCAGTACCTTGTCTATCGTCCGGAATGGCTGACCCGCTGGGAAGCGGGCGAAGCCGTTGAGGGGCTGGGCGAGGCGCAACAGTGGCAGGCTCCGCTCTGGCATGCCCTGGTGGAACATACCGCTGCGCTCGGCCAGCCTCACTGGCATCGCGCCAATCTCTATCAACGTTTTATCAACACACTCGAATCGGCACAGACGCCGCCCGCAGGTCTGCCGTCCCGCGTCTTCATCTGCGGTATTTCTGCGCTGCCGCCAGTCTATTTACAGGCTTTACAGGCGCTGGGTAAGCACATTGATGTTCATCTTCTGTTTACCAATCCCTGCCGCTACTACTGGGGGGATATTAAAGATCCCGCATTTCTGGCAAGGCTGGTTACCCGCCAGCGCCGCCATCACCGGGAAGATCGCCTGTTTCCGCTGTTTCGCGATACGCAAAACGCAGGTGGTCTGTTTAATGACGACGGTGAACAGGATGTAGGCAACCCGCTGCTGGCCTCGTGGGGAAAACTGGGGCGCGATAACATTTTTCTGCTGGCAGGCATGGATCGTTACGAGGAACTGGATGCTTTTGTCGATATCACGCCCGGTTCTCTGCTGCAAAACCTGAAGTACGACATCCTTGAGTTGCAAAACAGCGCCGTGGCGGGCGTGACTGCGGAAGAGTTTGCCCACAGCGACAAAAAGCGAACGCTCGCGCCCGACGATCGCAGCGTGACGGTACATGTTTGCCATAGCCCGCAGCGTGAAGTAGAGATCCTGCACGATCGTTTACTGGCGATGCTGGAAGCCGATCCGGAACTGACGCCGCGCGATATTGTAGTGATGGTGGCGGATATCGACAGCTATAGCCCCTACATCCAGGCCGTTTTCGGCAGCGCCAGCGGCGAGCGCTATCTTCCTTATGCCATTTCCGACCGCCGCGCCCGGCAGGCGCATCCGGCGCTGCAGGCTTTTATTAGCCTGCTATCGCTGCCGGACAGCCGCTTTGTTTCTGAAGATGTGCTGGCGCTACTGGATGTTCCGGTTCTGGCTGCGCGTTTTAACATCGATGAAGAGGGGCTGCGTTACCTGCGACTGTGGGTTAATGAGTCCGGTATTCGCTGGGGCATGGACGATGACAACGTGCGCGAGCTTGAGCTACCGCCGACCGGGCAACACACCTGGCAGTTTGGCCTCACGCGTATGCTCATCGGTTACGCCATGGAGAGCCGCCACGGCGAATGGCAATCCGTTCTGCCATATGATGAATCGAGTGGACTGATTGCTGAACTGGTAGGGCATCTGGCAACGCTACTGATGCAATTGAATATCTGGCGTCGCGGGCTTTCTGAAGCGCGTCCGCTGGAGGAGTGGCTTCCGGTTTGCCGCGACATGCTCAACGACTTTTTCCTGCCCGATCAGGATACCGAAGCGGCGCTGGCGCTGATCGAGCAGGAGTGGCAGGCGATCATCGCTCAGGGCGTTGGCGCGAAATATGGCGAAGCGATCCCGCTTTCTTTACTCCGTGATGAGCTGGCCCAGCGCCTGGATCAGGAGCGTATTAGCCAGCGCTTTCTCGCCGGGCCGGTCAATATCTGTACTCTGATGCCGATGCGTTCCATTCCCTTTAAGGTGGTTTGCCTGTTAGGCATGAATGACGGCGTTTACCCGCGCACGCTCCCGCCGTTGGGGTTTGATCTGATGAGCCAGAAGCCGCAGCGCGGCGATCGCAGCCGACGCGACGATGACCGCTATCTCTTCCTGGAAGCGCTGATTTCGGCGCAGCAGCAGCTCTATATCAGCTATATCGGCCGTTCTATCCAGGATAACAAAGAGCGTTTCCCTTCCGTGCTGGTGCAGGAACTGATTGATTACATTGGCCAAAGCCACTGTCTTGCGGGGGACGAAGCGCTGAACTGCGATGACAGCGAACGTCGGGTGAAAGTGCATATCACGCATTTACATACCCGTATGCCATTCGATCCAGCGAACTTTACTGCTGACGAGTGGCAGAGTTATGCCCGCGAATGGCTGCCTGCGGCGAGTTCGCAGGGCGAAGCGCATTCACCGTTTATCCAGACGCTGGAAAGTCAGCCGCTGGAGACGCTCTCCTTTGATCAGCTGCAGCGTTTCTGGGCGCATCCGGTAAGGGCTTTTTTCCAGATGCGTTTACGGGTCAATTTCCGTCCGGAAGAGAGTGAGATCCCTGATGCCGAGCCGTTTATCCTTGATGGTTTAGACCGGTATCAGTTGAATCTTGAACTGCTCAACACATTAGTGGAGCAGCAGGACGAAGATAAATTATTCCGCCGTTATCGCGCTGCGGGCCTGCTGCCTTATGGCGCCTTTGGCGAAATCATCTGGGAAACACAGTGCCAGGAGATGCAGGAACTTGCCGGTCGTGTCATCGAGCATCGTCAACCCGCCGTAAGCCAGGAGATCGATCTTCACTGTGCGGGTGTTCATTTGACGGGCTGGTTGTCACGTGTGCAGCCGGATGGCTTGCTACGTTGGCGTCCCTCTTTATTGAGCGTTTCTCAGGGGCTGCAACTTTGGCTTGAGCATCTTGTCTACTGTGCCAGCGGTGGCACCGGCGAAAGCCGGTTGTTTGTGCGTAAAGAAGGCGAGTGGCGATTCCCGCCACTGAAGCCAGAGCAGGCGATGGACTCTCTGGCGCTGATGATCGACGGTTACCGGGAAGGGATGACGAAACCGTTGCTGCTGGTGCCGGAAAGCGGCGGCGCGTGGATAAAAGCCTGTTATGACGCCGCAAATGATGCCATGTTAATGGACGAGGAAACGCTACAGAAAGCGCAAAGCAAATTTCTGCAAGCCTGGGAGGGCAATATGATGGTTCGCGGTGAAGGTGAAGATATATGGTATCAGCGGTTGTGGCGTACCCTTGAGCCAGAGTGTTACGCTGAAATCACCGAACAGGCGCGCCGTTTCCTGTTACCGCTTTATCGACATAATCAGTCCGACTAACTGTATAAAAATTGCGCAAGTCGTAAGCATCCATTATTATGCGCGACGGTCACGGACTGATATAACAAGAGTGCTGGCAAAGCCAGCGCGAGTATATCTGGCAGTTCCACAGTTACTGGAGCCGCCGGAAACGTTAATGATGAGGTTCGTGAATGCCCCGCAGCACCTGGTTAAAAGTTTTCGTCCTGTTTTTTGCCCTCTGGGCGCCATTCAGTCAGGCCGACAATGGTTGGCAACCGGTTCAGGAAACTATCCGCAAGAGCGATAAAGATACCCGTCAGTATCAGGCGATCCGTCTTGATAATGGCATGGTTGTGCTGTTGGTGTCCGACCCGCAGGCGGTGAAGTCTCTCTCCGCGCTGGTTGTGCCGATCGGTTCGCTGGAGGATCCTGATTCCCATCCTGGCCTTGCGCATTACCTGGAACACATGACCCTGATGGGTTCCAAAAAATACCCGCAGCCGGACAGCCTTGCCGAATACCTCAAGCTGCATGGCGGCAGCCATAATGCCAGTACTGCGCCTTACCGCACCGCTTACTACCTGGAAGTGGAAAATAACGCGCTGGACGGCGCCGTTGATCGTCTGGCGGATGCGATTGCTGCTCCGATGCTGGATAAAAAATATGGCGAACGCGAACGCAACGCGGTCAACGCCGAGCTGACCATGGCGCGTACCCGTGACGGGATGCGGATGGCGCAGGTCAGTGCGGAGACCATTAACCCGGCGCACCCGGGAGCGCGCTTCTCCGGCGGTAACCTTGAAACGCTGAGCGACAAACCGGGCAGCCCGGTACACCAGGCGCTGCTGGCGTTTCGCGATAAATTCTACTCAGCGAACCTAATGAAAGCGGTCATCTACAGCAATCGTCCGCTGAGCGAACTGGCGACGCTTGCGGTGCAGACCTATGGCCGCGTGCCGAATAAAAACATCACGAAGCCGGAAATCACCGTGCCTGTCGTCACCGACGCGCAGAAAGGTGTCATCATTCACTATGTTCCCGCGGTGCCGCGCAAAGTGCTGCGCGTTGAGTTCCGTATCGATAACAACACCGCTGCGTTTCGCAGTAAAACGGACGAGTTGATCACTTACCTGATTGGCAATCGTAGTCCGGGCACGCTCTCTGACTGGCTACAAAGCCAGGGGCTGGTTGAAGGGATCCGTGGCGATTCCGATCCAGTGGTCAACGGCAACAGCGGCGTGCTGGCGATTTCCGCGACGTTGACAGACAAAGGTCAGGCGAATCGCGATCAGGTGGTAGCGGCGATTTTCAGCTACCTGCAACTGCTGCGTGAAAAAGGTATCGATAAGCGCTATTTCGACGAGCTTTCCCATATTCTTGACCTTGATTTTCGCTACCCCTCCATTACCCGCGATATGGATTATGTTGAGTGGCTGGCGGATACCATGATCCGCGTACCGGTTGCGCATACGCTGGATTCGGTAAATATCGCTGACCAGTTTGATGCCAAAGCGGTGCAGGCGCGTCTTGACGAAATGACGCCGCAAAATGCCCGCATCTGGTATATCAGCCCGGATGAGCCGCACAACAAAACGGCCTATTTTGTCGATGCGCCTTATCAGGTCGATAAAATTTCCCCGGAAACCTTTGCCGACTGGCAGAAGCGGGAGAGCGACATTACGCTGAAATTCCCCGAGCTGAACCCCTATATTCCGGATGATTTCACGCTGATCAAACCGCAGAAACAGTACGAGCATCCCGAACTGATTGTCGATGAGCCGACGCTACGCGTGGTGTATATGCCGAGCCGCTATTTTGCCAGCGAACCGAAGGCGGATGTCAGCGTGGTACTGCGTAATCCACAGGCGATGGATACCGCGAAAAGCCAGGTGATGTTCGCACTGAATGACTATCTGGCGGGGCTGGCGCTCGATCAACTGAGCAACCAGGCGGCTGTCGGCGGGATCACCTTCTCCACTAATGCCAACAATGGCTTGATGCTTAACGCCAATGGTTACACCCAGCGCCTGCCGCAGCTTTTCCAGGCGTTGCTGAGCGGTTATTTCAGCTATACGCCGACGGAAGAACAGCTTGCGCAGGCCAAATCCTGGTACGCGCAAATGATGGATTCGGCAGAGAAAGGTAAAGCCTTCGATCAGGCGATTATGCCGGTGCAGATGCTGTCGCAGGTGCCGTACTTCCTGCGTGAAGATCGTCGTGCGCTGCTGCCATCGATCTCTCTGCAGGACATTTTGCACTATCGCGATGCGCTGAAAAGCAATGCGCGTCCGGAATTCCTCGTGGTCGGCAACCTCGGTGAACAGCAGGCGAAAGACCTTGCTCATGCGGTACAAAAACAGCTGGGTGCCAATGGCACCGTGTGGTGCCGCAACCAGGACGTCGTGGTTGATAAACAGCAGAATGTGAGCTTTGAAAAAGCGGGCAACAGTACGGATTCCGCGCTGGCCGCGGTGTTCGTACCTCCGGGTTTTGATGAGTACAGCAGCTCGGCCTACAGTGCTATGCTGGGGCAAATTGTACAACCGTGGTTCTATAACCAGTTACGCACCGAGGAACAGCTTGGTTACGCTGTGTTTGCTTTCCCGATGAGCGTTGGCCGTCAGTGGGGCATGGGTTTCCTGTTACAGAGCAATGATAAGCAACCGGCGTATCTCTGGGAGCGCTACAAGGCTTTCTTCCCGACAGCGGAAGCGAAGCTGCGGGCGATGAAACCGGAAGAGTTTGCCCAAATTCAGCAGGGGGTGATTGCGCAAATCGTGCAAGCGCCGCAAACGTTAGGTGAAGAGGCTTCCAAACTCAGCAAAGATTTCGATCGCGGCAATATGCGCTTCGATTCACGTGATAAAGTAGTCGCTCAGATAAAACTGCTGACGCCGCAGAAACTTGCCGACTTCTTCCATCAGGCGGTGGTAGAGCCGCAAGGCATGGCGATTTTGTCGCAGATCTCCGGTAGCCAGAGCGGGAAAGCGGAATATGCTCAACCGCAAGGCTGGAAGGTCTGGGACAGCGTCAGCGCCCTGCAGCAATCCTTACCGAAGATGACCGAGAAAGATGAGTGAAACCACTGCTGAGACCCTTGATCCCCTGCGCTTGCCGCTTACCGGCGAGCGCCTGATTGAAGCCTCGGCGGGCACCGGCAAGACATTCACCATCGCCGCACTCTATTTGCGGCTGCTATTAGGGTTGGGCGGCAACGCCGCCTTCCCGCGACCACTCAGCGTTGAAGAGCTGCTGGTGGTGACTTTCACCGAGGCCGCGACCGAAGAGCTGCGTGGCCGTATCCGCAGTAATATCCATGAGCTACGCATTGCCTGCCTGCGGGAAAGCAGCAGCAACCCCCTATATGCCCGTTTGCTGGAGGAGATTGCCGATAAGCAGCAGGCGGCGTACTGGCTGATGCTGGCCGAGCGGCAAATGGATGAAGCGGCAGTCTTTACCATTCATGGCTTTTGCCAGCGCATGCTCAGCCTGAACGCGTTCGAATCCGGCATGCTGTTTGAACAGCAACTGGTGGAAGATGAATCCCTGCTGCGCTATCAGGCCTGCGCGGATTTCTGGCGGCGTCACTGCTACCCGCTGCCGCGTGAGATTGCCCAGGCGATCCATGCCTCGTGGAAAGGGCCGCAGGAACTGCTGAAGGCGATCGAGCGCTACCTGCAGGGCGAAGCGCCGCAAATCAAATCCCCACCGTCGGCGGATGAAACACTGGTTTCCCGCCATCAGCGCATTATCGCCAGGATTGAGGCCATCAAGCAGCAGTGGAACGCCGCGGTTGCCGAAGTGGAGCCGGTGATTGAAGCGTCCGGTATCGACCGGCGCAAATTCAACCGCGGCAACCAGGCAAAGTATATTGAGCGTGTGTCCGCCTGGGCGCAGGAGGAGACGCGTAGTTACCTCCTGCCGGAGGCACTGGAGAAGTTTGCCCAGTCTTTCCTTGCCGAGCGCACTAAAGCCGATGGCGCGGTGCCGGAACATCCGCTTTTTGTCGCTATCGAGGAACTGCTGGCTCAGCCGTTAACGCTTGACGATCTGGTGCTGACCAGCGCAATGCGTGAAATTCGCGAGGCGGTGGCGAAAGAGAAACGTCGTCGCGGCGAGCTGGGTTTTGACGATATGCTCAGCCGTCTGGATAGCGCATTGCGCAGCCCGAACGGTGAGGCGCTGGCCGCTGCGATCCGCGGACGCTTCCCGGTGGCGATGATCGATGAATTTCAGGATACCGATCCGCAGCAATACCGTATTTTCAGCCGTATCTGGCATGGGCAGCCAGAGTGCGGCCTGTTGTTGATTGGCGACCCGAAGCAGGCTATCTACGCATTTCGCGGCGCCGATATTTTTACCTATATGAAAGCGCGCGATGAAGTGAGCGCTCGCTATACCCTTGATACCAACTGGCGCTCGTCGCCAGGAATGATCGCCAGCGTTAACCGCCTGTTTATGCAGATGGAAGACGCCTTTATGTTTCGCCAGATCCCCTTCCTGCCGGTTAAATCCGCCACTAAAAATGCGGGTCTGCGCTTTACCTTTCATGGGGAAATGCAGCCGGCCATGAACATGTGGCTGATGGAGGGCGAAGGTGTTGGCGTCGGCGATTACCAGGGTTTTATGGCGCAGCTCTGCGCCTCGCAGATCCGCGACTGGCTGAGCGCTGGCCAGCAGGGCGAGGCGCTGCTGTACGAAGGTGAGGGCGAGCATGAGAAAGTGCGCCCGGTCAGAGCCTCGGATATCACCGTGCTGGTGCGTAGCCGCCACGAAGCGTCGCTTATTCGCGATGCCCTGATGCTGCTGGATATTCCCTCCGTCTATCTCTCTAACCGCGACAGCGTGTTCGACACGCCGGAGGCGCAGGAGCTGTTGTGGCTGTTGCATGCCGTATTGGCGCCGGAGCGGGAGAGCACGTTGCGTAGCGCGTTAGCTACCTCCATGCTGGGGCTGACCGCGCAGGATATTGAAGCTCTGAATCTCGACGAACAGGCGTGGGATGAGAAAGTTGAAGAGTTCTCTCACTACCGCGAGCTGTGGCAAAAACGCGGTGTGATGCCGATGCTGCGCACGTTGATGAGCGCGCGCAATGTGGCAGAGAATTTACTGGCGACGCCAGGTGGTGAGCGGCGGTTAACCGATATTCTGCATATCAGCGAGTTGTTGCAGGAAGCCGGAACGCAGCTTGAAAGTGAGCATGCACTTACACGCTGGCTGGCGCAGCGCATCGCTGAACCGAATGCCAATGCCTCCAGCGAGCAGTTGCGTCTGGAGAGCGACAAACATCTGGTGCAGATTGTCACCATCCACAAATCCAAAGGCCTTGAGTACCCGCTGGTCTGGCTGCCGTTTATTGCGAATTTCCGCGTCCAGGATCAGGGTTTCTATCATGACCGCGAATCGTTCGCGGCGATGCTCGATTTAAGCCATGGTGACGAGAGCGTCGAACTGGCGGAAACCGAGCGCCTCGCGGAAGATTTGCGCCTGCTCTATGTAGCTTTAACGCGTTCGGTCTGGCATTGCAGCCTGGGGATTGCGCCGCTGATTCGCCGTCGCGGCGGCAAAACGGGCGAAACTGATTTCCACCAGAGCGCACTTGGGCGGCTGATTCAGAAAGGTGAAGCGCTCGATGCTGCCGGTTTGCAGCGTGCATTGCAGGCGCTGTGCAATGACGATATCGCCCTTTGCACGCCGCCCGTTGCCGATAGCGCCCGCTGGCAGTTACCGCAAACGGCGCTGCCCGCACTGAGCGCGCGGGAAGTGACGCGGAAAATTGCCGACGACTGGCGCGTGACCAGCTATTCCGGCTTGCAGCAGCGTGCTCACGGCATCGCCCAGGATCTGTTGCCGCGTCTGGATACCGATGCGGCCGGTGAGCGTGAGGTTGTGGCTGAACCGATGCTGACGCCGCATCAGTTTCCGCGTGGTGCCGCGCCGGGAACCTTTTTGCACAGCCTGTTTGAAGATCTGGATTTTACCCAACCAATCTCGTCGCAATGGGTGGCGGAAAGAGTACTGGCGGGGGGATATGAAGAACACTGGGAACCGGTACTGAGCCGCTGGCTGGAGAGCGTGCTGCATACGCCGCTGGCCGGAACGGGCATTTCGCTAAGCCAGCTTACGGCGAAGGAGAAACAGGTCGAGATGGAGTTCTACTTGCCTGTGACGCAGACGATGAGCGCTCAGGCGCTGGATGCGCTAATCCGGCGCTACGATCCGCTGTCGGCAGGGTGCCCGCCGCTCGATTTCCGCGATGTGCGCGGCATGCTGAAAGGCTTTATCGATCTCGTCTTTCGCCACGACGGGCGCTACTACCTGCTGGATTACAAATCCAACTGGCTGGGCGAAAGCGCGGAGGCCTATACGCAGGCGGCGATGGCGATGGCAATGCAGGCGCACCGCTACGACTTGCAGTATCAGTTATATAGCCTGGCGCTGCATCGTTACCTGCGCCACCGCATCGCGGATTACCGCTATGAACAGCATTTCGGCGGCGTGATCTACCTCTTTTTGCGCGGCGTTGAGGCGCCAAACCCGCAGCAGGGTATCTTCACCACGCGCCCTGACGCGGCACTGATCGAACAGATGGATGCGTTATTTGCCGGAGAGACGCAGGAGGCGGCGCCATGAGTATGACAACACAATTACGTGAAGCGGCAGAGCTGAAACTGTTACGCCCGCTGGATGTGCAGTTCGCTCTGACGGTGGCCACAGAAGAGGAACCTGCGGTGATGCTGGCAGCGGCGCTGCTCAGCCACGACGCCGGTGAAGGACACGTCTGTTTACCGCTTTCGCGCCTGACGCCTGAAGCGTATGCCAGCGCTGGAGCGATCTTTAGCCAACTTTTTGAGCAGGCGGGAAACCCTGACGACTGGCGGCAAACGCTGCTGGCATCGCATGCAGTCAGCGACGGTGAAACGCCAGCGCCGCTGGTGCTGAGGGGGGATCGCCTCTACCTGAACCGCATGTGGCAAAACGAACGACAGGTGGCGGCATTTTTTGCCGAACGGCAGAGCCAGCCCGATGTGGATGAAACCCGGCTGACGCAGGTACTGGAGACCTTTTTCCCGACAACGGGCGAAATAAACTGGCAGAAAGTAGCGGCAGCCGTGGCGCTCACCCGGCGTATTTCGGTGATTTCCGGCGGGCCGGGAACCGGGAAAACCACGACTGTGGCAAAACTGCTTGCGGCACTGGTACAGATGGTGGACGGCGGCAAATGCCGCATTTGTCTGGCCGCGCCGACCGGCAAAGCTGCCGCGCGGTTGACCGAGTCGCTGGGCAATGCGCTGCGTCAGTTGGATCTGACAGAACAACAGAAAGCGATGCTGCCGGACGAAGCCAGCACGCTGCACCGTCTGCTTGGCGCGCAGCCGGGTAGCCAGCGTCTGCGCCATCATGCGGATAACCCGCTGCATCTTGATGTGCTGGTGGTCGATGAAGCCTCAATGATCGATTTGCCGATGATGTCGCGCCTGATCGATGCGCTGCCGCCGCAGGCCCGGGTGATCTTGCTTGGCGATCGCGATCAACTGGCCTCGGTAGAGGCCGGAGCGGTGCTGGGTGATATCTGCGCGTGGGTGAACGCTGGCTATACCCCGGAGCGCGCGGCGCAGCTTTCGCGTTTAACCGGCTCAACGGTTCCTGCCGGGGAAGGGCACTGCGCCAGCACGCTGCGTGACAGCCTGTGTTTGCTACAAAAAAGCTATCGTTTTGGCAGTGATTCCGGCATTGGCCAACTGGCGGCGGCAGTCAATCGGGGCGATAAAAATGCCACCAGAGCGGTATTCAGCCAGAGCTTTGGCGATATCGAGCGTAAACCGCTGCAGAGCGCAGAAGAGTATCAGGCAATGATCGACGACGCGCTCGCCGGCTATGGCCATTATCTGTCGCGGGTGCATGACAACGCTGCGCCGGAGGAGATTATCGCGGCGTTTAGCGAATACCAGTTGCTGTGCGCATTACGCGAAGGGCCGTTTGGGGTCAGCGGGCTGAATGAGCGTCTGGAACTGGCGCTGCTGCGTAAACGGCAGATTTCACGCCCGGCGCATTCGCGTTGGTATCACGGCCGTCCGGTCATGATCTCACGTAATGATTCGGCGCTGGGCTTATTTAATGGCGATATCGGTATAGCGCTGGAGCGGGGGCAGGGGATCCGCGTCTGGTTTCCGCTGCCGGATGGCAGCATCAAATCCGTGCAGCCCAGCCGCCTGCCGGAGCATGAAACGGCGTGGGCAATGACCGTGCATAAATCGCAGGGTTCGGAGTTTGATCATACGGCGCTGATCCTGCCGGGGCAGTTTGTACCGGTCGTCACGCGTGAGCTGGTTTATACCGCCATCACCCGTGCGCGCAGGCGGCTGTCACTCTATGCGGACGAGCGCGTACTGGCGCAGGCTATTGCCACTCGTACCGAGCGGCGCAGCGGGCTGGATGCGTTATTCAGTGAAGTAGAGTAACGCCCCCGCAGCGCGCGGGGGCAAGCTTTCAGGTAAGGTCGGCCATCAGCACTTTGGAACGGCGCTGATAGTTGTACATCTGCTTTTTGGTCTCCGGCAGCGAATCAATATCCACCGGGGTAAAGCCGCGCTCCTGGAACCAGTGAATGCTGCGCGTGGTCAGCACAAACAGTTTGCTCAGGCCAATCTGTCTCGCTTGCGCGGCAATACGCTCCAGCAGGACTTCACCGCGCGACGAGCTGCGATAGTCCGGGTGTACCGCCACGCAGGCCATCTCGCCGATTTTCTCTTCCGGGAAGGGATAAAGCGCCGCACAGGCAATGGTCAGATTATCGCGTTCAATAATGGTGAATTTATCGATCTCCATCTCCAGCTGCTCGCGGGAGCGGCGCACCAGAATGCCCTGTTGTTCAAGCGGGCGGATAAGTTCGAGAATGCCGCCAATATCGTTGATGGTGGCGCGGCGGATCTGCTCGGCGCTCTCCATCACAATCTGCGTACCGATACCGTCGCGGGAGAACAGCTCCTGCAACAGCGCGCCGTCTTCCTGATAGCTGATCAAGTGGCTGCGCCGCACGCCGCTGCGACAGGCTTTGACCGCGCCACGCAGGAAACGCACCGTGCCGGAGTGGTAATCTCCTTTTGCTTCCAGCGCCTCGACGCGCGCCTGCGCTTCGTTCGGGAACAGCTCGGAAACAATATCGCCCTCGTCGTTCATTACCCCTTGCGACGAGCAAAAACCGATCATTTTTTCGGCTTTCAGCTTGATGGCAAGCTGGGTGGCGATCTCTTCGGAGGTGAGGTTAAAACTTTCGCCAGTGACTGACACCGCGACCGGCCCCATCAGCACAATCGCACCGCTGTCGAGCTGGCGATGGATCGCTTCTTCATCAATACGGCGAATACGTCCGCTATGGCAATAATCCACGCCGTCATCGACGCCCAGCGGCTGGGAAATAATAAAGTTGCCGCTGACCACGTTAATGTGCGCGCCCTGCAATGGCGTATTGTTGAGGCTCATCGACAGCCGCGCCGTGATGTCGAGCTGCAACAGGCCTGCCGCTTGCTTAACCAGTTCAAGGGTTTTTGCATCGGTCACGCGGGTGTGTTTGTGGTAAATCGGTTCATGATGATGTTCGGCAAGGTTGGCGTCGATTTGTGGACGCGCGCCATACACCACCACCAGCCGGATGCCGAGGCTGTGTAACAGGCCGATGTCATTGACAATACTGGAAAAATTCTCGTGCGCAATGGCTTCGCCGCCGAGCATAATGACAAATGTCTTTCCCCGATGGGCATTAATATAGGGAACAGAATGGCGGAATCCTTGTACCAGTTCGGTTCTGCGCTCTCTTACCACGGCCTGTCCTCAATGCATGATTATTCGTAAATTGTGTATTTTTATTCTTTTCTGCCGCCCGGTGCAAGTGCAAATTTTGTCGTCTTTCAATAAAGTTGCCCCGGCGAAGCCATTGAGCAGACATATGTTTACCCTTTAATAGATGACAGTTTATGCATCATTCGTTAAAGTTTTCGGTCAATTCTGACGAATAGCATTATTTAGCGAAAAATTGCTCGGGAGAGGCATGTCGGGAAGTCAATCATCGGTGAGCCGCCGCAGGTTATTAAAAGGGGCGGGGGCCATGTGGTTATTAAGCGTAAGCCAGATTGGCCTGGCAGCGGTAAGCCAGGTGGTGGCGGTGCGCGTCTGGCCGGCGTCTACCTATACGCGCGTGACGGTGGAATCGAATCAGGTCATCAAATACAAGCAGTTCACGTTGAGTAACCCTGACCGGCTGGTGGTGGATCTCGAAGGCGTACACCTTAACTCCGTGCTGAAAGGCATGGGGATGCAGATTCGTGGCGACGATCCCTTCATCAAATCTGCGCGCGTAGGTCAGTTTGATCCGCAAACCGTGCGCATGGTGTTTGAGCTGAAACAGGATGTTGCGCCGCAACTGTTCGCGCTGGCACCGGTTGCTGGCTTCAAAGAGCGGCTGGTGATGGATCTCTATCCGGTGAATGCGAAAGATGTGCAGGATCCGCTGTTGGCGTTGCTGGAAGAGTACAACAAAGGCGATCTTGAACAGCAGATGCCGAAGCAGGATAGCGGCCCGCAGCCGGGGAAAGCGGGGCGCGATCGGCCGATCGTTATTATGCTGGATCCCGGTCATGGCGGCGAAGATCCGGGGGCGATGGGGAAATACCGTACCCGCGAGAAAGACGTGGTGCTGCAAATCGCCCGCCGTCTGTATGCGCTGATCGAGAAAGAAGGCAATATGAAGGCCTACATGACGCGTAACGAGGATGTCTTTATCCCGTTGAAAGTGCGCGTTGCCAAAGCACAAAAACAGCGTGCGGATCTGTTTGTGTCGATTCACGCCGATGCCTTCACCAGCCGTCAGCCGAGCGGTTCTTCGGTATTTGCTCTTTCGACCAAAGGGGCGACCAGTACGGCGGCGAAGTATCTGGCGGAGACGCAGAACGCCTCCGACCTTATTGGCGGCGTCAGTAAAAGCGGCGACCGTTATCTTGATCACACCATGTTTGATATGGTGCAGTCGCTGACCATCAATGACAGCCTGAAGTTCGGCAAAGCCGTGCTCAACAAGCTCGGCAGCGTTAACAATCTGCATAAAAATCAGGTGGAACAGGCCGGTTTTGCGGTGCTGAAGGCGCCGGATATTCCGTCGATTCTGGTCGAGACCGCATTTATCAGTAATGTGGAAGAGGAACGCAAGCTGAAGACGGCCAAATTCCAGCAAGAAGTGGCGGAGTCGATTCTGGCGGGGATTAAAGCCTACTTCGCGGATGGCGCGACGCTGGCGAGAAGGGGATAACAGAGTGGCGCTGAAAGGTGCCATTTTTTTACGGACCGCAGAAACAAAAAAACACCCGTTAAGGTGTTTATTGTGTTGGTTGCGGGGGCCGGATTTGAACCGACGACCTTCGGGTTATGAGCCCGACGAGCTACCAGGCTGCTCCACCCCGCGTCCGTCTGTTTACACTTCCATCATGTAAACTTTTTTCTTCACATTTTAATTGGTTGCGGGGGCCGGATTTGAACCGACGACCTTCGGGTTATGAGCCCGACGAGCTACCAGGCTGCTCCACCCCGCGTCCGTGGATGCGCACTATACTCTGCAAACTTATTGATGCAACCTTTTTTTTGACTAATTCGACGAATTACCGGGGTTATGTGTAAAAACAATACAATCAGCTTGTTTTTTATGCGAAATTGGCCATGGGTTGTGCTGACGCATTTCTTTAGTGAATAGGGTTTGTTATCTTCACCCCGCTGCAGGTTAATCAGAAGACGAGATATAATGAAAGGACGTTGGGCTAAGTTCGTACTCACAGGCGCCATGGTCGCAATCCTTGCCGCTTGTTCCTCCAAACCGACCGATCGCGGTCAACAGTATAAAGACGGAAAGTTTTCCCAGCCTTTTTCCCTGGTCAATCAACCTGACGCCGTCGGTGCGCCAATCAACGCCGGAGATTTCTCCGAGCAGGTTAATCAAATCCGTTCCGCTTCTCCGCGCCTCTATAGCAGCCAGAGCGGCCTTTATAATGCGATCCAGTCCTGGCTGATGTCGGGCGGCGATACGCGCACTCTGCGCCAGTACGGCCTTGATGCGTGGCAGATGGAAGGCACGGATAACTACGGAAACGTGCAATTTACCGGCTACTACACGCCGGTAGTGCAGGCGCGCCACACGCGCCAGGGCGAGTTCCAGTACCCCATTTATCGCATGCCGCCCAAACGCGGCCGCTTGCCATCGCGCGCGGAAATCTATGCCGGCGCGCTCAGCGACAACTATGTGCTGGCATACAGCAATTCGCTGATGGACAACTTTATTATGGATGTGCAGGGCAGCGGCTATATCGATTTTGGCGATGGCAGCCCGCTTAACTTCTTCAGTTACGCCGGAAAAAATGGCCATGCTTACCGCAGTATCGGCAAAGTGTTGATCGATCGCGGCGAAGTGAAGAAAGAAGATATGTCGATGCAGGCCATCCGCGAATGGGGTGAAAAACACAGTGAAGCGGAAGTGCGCGCGCTGCTGGAAGAGAATGCGTCGTTTGTCTTCTTTAAACCGCAATCCTGGGCGCCGGTGAAAGGCGCCAGCGCGGTGCCGCTGATTGGCCGTGCTTCTGTTGCGTCCGATCGCAGCATTATTCCTCCGGGCACCACATTGCTGGCGGAAGTGCCGCAACTGGACAATAAAGGCAAATTCAACGGTCAGTATGAATTGCGTCTGATGGTGGCGCTGGATGTCGGCGGCGCTATCAAAGGACAGCACTTTGATATCTATCAGGGCATTGGCCCGGATGCCGGTCACCGCGCAGGTTGGTATAACCACTATGGTCGGGTTTGGGTGCTGAAAAACGCCCCGGGCGCGGGCACCAGCGGCGGCGTGTTCAGCGGCTGAGTGTGATACACTCTGCAACCCTCTTTCGCCTGCGGAAGAGGGTTTTCTGTTTTCTTTGAGGTCTGTTTTATGTCAGCAGTAATCAGCGATGCCTGGCGTCAGCGTTTTGGCGGCACGGCGCGTTTATATGGCGAGAAAGCGTTGCAGTGGTTTGCCGATGCGCATATCTGCGTGGTCGGCATTGGCGGCGTGGGTTCCTGGGCGGCTGAAGCGCTGGCGCGAACGGGCATCGGCGCGATCACGCTGATCGATATGGACGACGTTTGCGTCACCAACACCAACCGGCAGATCCATGCCCTGCGCGATAACGTTGGCCTCGCAAAAGCGGAAGTGATGGCCGATCGTATTCGTCAGATCAACCCGGAGTGCCGGGTGACGGTGGTGGATGACTTTGTGACTGCCGACAACGTTGCGCAGCTGATGAGCCAGGGCTACAGCTAT
The DNA here is from genome assembly GCF_013085925.1 of Kosakonia sp. MUSA4. Taxonomy (NCBI): domain Bacteria; kingdom Pseudomonadati; phylum Pseudomonadota; class Gammaproteobacteria; order Enterobacterales; family Enterobacteriaceae; genus Kosakonia; species Kosakonia sp. MUSA4. Next base: position 4,346,754 of record NZ_CP025697.1, on the reverse strand, counting down.
GTGATCGATGCGATCGACAGCGTACGCCCGAAAGCTGCGCTGATTGCCTGGTGCCGTCGCAATAAGATCCCGCTGGTGACCACGGGCGGTGCCGGGGGGCAGATCGATCCGACGCAGATCCAGGTCAGCGATCTGGCGAAAACCATTCAGGATCCGCTGGCGGCAAAATTGCGCGAGCGCCTGAAAAGTGATTTTGGCGTGGTGAAGAACAGCAAGGGGAAGCTCGGCGTCGACTGTGTATTCTCCACCGAAGCGCTGGTTTACCCGCAGGCGGACGGTTCAGTCTGTGCGATGAAAAGCACGGCGGAAGGGCCGAAACGTATGGATTGCGCAGCCGGTTTTGGTGCTGCAACGATGGTGACCGCGACCTTTGGTTTTATCGCGGTCTCCCATGCGCTGAAAAAACTGATGGCAAAAGCGGAGCGTCAGGCCAGCGCCTGACGGGCCGCATCCTGCACGGCGGCGGCCAGCGCCGCCAGCCCCTGGCTACGCGACGCACTCAGCTGGGCGCGTAACCCCAGTTCATCGAACAGCGCCAGCGGATCGTGATGAATGAGATCGTCCGGGCGCTTGCCTTCTACCGCCGTCAACAGCACGGCCAGCAATCCGCGTACAATCCGGCCTTCGCTCTCGCCGAAGAAATGCATCGTTCCCTCCGCGCTCAGCGTTGAACCGAGCCAGACGCGATTTTCGCAGCCGGGAATTTCCCGCGCCTGCGCTTTCAGCGCTTCCGATGCCGCAGGTAGTTGCTTACCGAGCATGATCAACTGACGGTATTTATCTTCCCATTGGTTCAGTGCGCCAAACGTCTGGCGCAGTGTCTCTTCGGTCACGGTCGTGCCGAACGGGTGTCCGGCGAAAGTCGGGCTTGTCATTAATCCACCAATATTTCCAGGGCGCGGTCCACAGCCTGCACCAGCGCGTCTACATCCTGTTGTGTATTATAGGGTGCAAATGAGGCGCGCAGGGTGCCGCTGACGCCAAGTGCGGCCAGCAGCGGCTGGGCGCAGTGCTGACCGGCGCGCAGCGCAATACCGTAGCCCGCAAGCAGTGTCACCATATCGCCGTGATGTACGCCGTCAAAATCGAAGGCCAGCAGGCTTGAGTCCTGGCAGCGAAAAGAGCGGAAACCCGGGCGTTTAGCCAGTTGATCTTCTGCCAGTGTCGCCAGCCCGCGGCTGTAGCTCTCCGCCTGGGCGATATCCAGCGTTTTCAGCCACGCCAGCGCCGCGCTGAGGCCAATCACCCCCGCCACGTTTGGCGTACCGGCTTCCAGCTTGTACGGCACTGGCTGAGTGGTGAAGCCGTCAAATGTCACTTCGCTGATCATCTTGCCGCCGCCCAGCCACGGCGTCATCTCATCCAGCAATTCCGCTTTACCATACAGCGCGCCGATACCGTTGGGGCCGTAGAGTTTATGGCCGGAAAATGCATAGAAATCGATATCCAGCCGCTGCACGTTGGCCGGGAAATGCACCACACCTTGCGCGCCATCGACCATCACCACCATGCCTGCCGCATGCGCCAGCGTAATTGCCTGCGCCAGATCCGGGCAACCGCCGGTGACGTTGGACATCTGTCCCAGCGCCAGGATGCGGCTGCGTGAGGTGATAAGCGACGGCAGTTGGTTGATATCCGGCAGGTGATCGGCGCCGAGCGGCAGTTTCACCACCCGCGCGCCGGTTTGTTGCGCCACCATCAGCCACGGCACCAGATTGGCGTGATGTTCCGCCTCGCTGACAATGATTTCATCGCCCGCTTGCAGGCGCGGGCGCGCGTAGCATTGCGCGACCATATTGATGGCTTCGGTGGTGCCGCGCGTCCAGACGATGTTTTTGCCGGAAGGCGCATTGAGCAGCGCGGCGACCTGGTCACGCGCGGCTTCGTAGCGTGCGGTTAACTGCTGCGCCTGGGCAAACTGGCTGCGGTGCACATTACCGGCACTGAGGCTGTAAAACTGTTGTGTGGCATCGATTACCGCCTGTGGTTTCAGGGCGGTGGCGGCGCTATCCAGATAGACGCCCGCGTCGGCCAGCGCCGGGAACTGCGCGCGAAAGTGCGATGGGTTAAATGCGTTCATGCGATTCCTCGTATCAATAACGCGATCGTCGCGCAATTTTTCTGTCGGAGCAAGAACGTTGCGCTCCATCGGAATTGTCTGTTTGTCCTGGCAGGGAGATGTAAGCAGGTTATGCTAAATAGTGTTAGGTAAATGTTTAAGACTCTTCCACTAAGAGTGTTTCACAGCATTAATTGCCAGAAGGAGAAGAAGATGAAGAAGACTGCCGCAATTATTTCTGCATGTATGTTTACTTTTGCCCTGAGCGCCTGTTCCGGTCCGAATTACGCGTTACATACCAATGATGGACGCACGATCGTCTCGGAAGGGAAACCGAAAACGGACGATCAGACCGGCCTGATTTCGTATAAAGACGCTAACGGCAACGAACAGCAGATCAACCGTACCGACGTGAAAGAGATGGTCGCGCTGGATAAGTAAGCGCTAAACGTGGGGTAAAAAAAAGCACCGCAATCTTGCGGTGCTACATTAATCACTATGGACAGACAGGGTAAATGTACAGGAAGTGAAAAAGGGGTAGCGTCGCTACCAGGGTCTGAATCGCAGACCAATTGCAAACACAACAACACAACATCACAACCGTAAGCCAAAAGCCCTTCAGAACACGCATTCCAAAAAAGCTCTTCGTTCCGGCTCAGGAAGTGCCGCCACTATAGGTATTTGCTGGTATAAGCTCAACGGACAATTTATAATGGCTCAGATAAAAAAAACTAATAGGTTAAACACTGTTTCCTGTTTGTTAAATTGCCTTTACATCTAAGCCTGAAGACCATGTCCAAGCGATTACCACCACTGAATGCATTACGCGTTTTTGATGCCGCCGCACGCCATTTAAGTTTCACGCGCGCAGCCGATGAGCTTTTTGTGACGCAGGCCGCAGTAAGTCACCAAATCAAGTCTCTCGAGGATTTTCTCGGGCTCAAGCTCTTTCGCCGACGCAACCGTTCGCTGCTGCTGACCGAAGAGGGGCAGAGCTATTTTCAGGATATCAAAGAGATATTTTCCCAACTGACGGAAGCCACCCGCAAGTTGCAGGCGCGCAGTGCGAAAGGCGCGCTCACCGTCAGTTTGCTCCCCAGTTTTGCCATCCAGTGGATGGTGCCAAGGCTCTCCGACTTTAACTCAACTTATCCGGGAATTGACGTTCGTATCCAGGCCGTTGACCGTCAGGAAGATAAACTGGCGGACGATGTCGACGTGGCGATTTTTTACGGGCGCGGTAACTGGCCGGGAATGCGTGTCGAAAAATTGTACGCCGAATATTTGCTGCCGGTCTGTTCGCCGCTGTTACTGACGGGCGATAAGGCGCTGAAAACGCCGCAAGATTTAGTGCACCACACGTTATTGCACGACGCATCGCGTCGCGACTGGCAAACTTATACGCGGCAATTAGGTCTTAACCTCAACGTTCAGCAGGGACCCATCTTCAGCCACAGCTCTATGGTGCTTCAGGCGGCCATCCACGGACAGGGGATCGCACTGGCCAACAACGTAATGGCGCAGTCCGAAATCGAGGCAGGCCGGCTGGTCTGCCCGTTTAATGATGTTCTGGTCAGTAAGAATGCGTTTTATCTGGTTTGTCATGACAGTCAGGCAGAACTGGGTAAAATAGCCGCCTTTCGTCAGTGGATCCTGGCCAAAGCGGCAAGCGAACAGGAAAAATTCCGTTTCCGTTATGAACATTAATGCGCGCGTGGCGCGTATGACTTTTTAGGGTACTCACATGACCAGCCGTTTTATGTTGATTTTCGCCGCGGTGAGCGGTTTTGTGTTTGTCGCGCTCGGCGCGTTCGGCGCGCATGTTTTACGTAAAACTTTGGGTGTGCCGGAGATGAGCTGGATCCAGACCGGCCTCGAATATCAGGCATTCCACACGCTGGCCGTGCTGGGCCTGGCGGTGGCGATGCAGCGTCGCATCAGCATCTGGTTTTACTGGAGCAGTGTTTTTCTTGCGCTGGGCACCGTGCTGTTTAGCGGCAGCCTCTATTGCCTGGCGCTTTCGCATTTACGCCTGTGGGCGTTTGTTACGCCAGTCGGTGGGGTTTGTTTCTTAATCGGCTGGGCATTGATGTTGATTGGCGCAATTCGTCTGAAACGTAGGGGCGTTGTTCATGAATAAAGTGGTATTGCTGTGCCGCCCGGGTTTTGAGAAAGAGTGTGCAGCCGAAATTACCGATAAAGCCGGCCGCCTTGAGGTGTTTGGTTTTGCGCGGGTGAAAGAGAATTCGGGCTATGTCGTGTTCGAATGCTATCAGGAAAACGACGCGGACAAAGTAGCGCGCGAGCTGCCGTTCAGTTCGCTGATTTTCGCCCGTCAGATGTTTGTCGTGGGCGAGCTGCTGCGCGATCTGCCGCCGGAAGATCGCATTACGCCGATCGTCGGTATGTTGCAGGGCGTGGTGGAGAAAGCCGGGGATTTGCGCGTCGAGGTGGCCGATACCAACGAAAGCAAAGAGCTGATGAAGTTCTGCCGCAAGTTCACCGTGCCGCTGCGCGGTGCGCTGCGTGAAGCGGGCGTGCTGGCGCGCAGTGATTCGCCGAAACGCCCGGTGGTGCATATCTTCTTTATTGCGCCAGGCTGCTGCTATACCGGTTATTCGTATTCGTATAACAATTCGCCGTTCTATATGGGCATCCCGCGCCTGAAGTTCCCGTCGGATGCGCCGAGCCGTTCAACCCTCAAACTGGAAGAGGCGTTCCACGTCTTTATTCCGGCGGACGAGTGGGATGAGCGCCTGGCCAACGGCATGTACGCGGTGGATCTCGGCGCCTGTCCGGGCGGCTGGACGTATCAACTGGTGAAACGCAATATGTGGGTGGCTTCTGTGGATAACGGCCCGATGGCGCAAAGCCTGATGGATACCGGGCAGGTCACCTGGCTGCGGGAAGATGGTTTCCGCTACCGGCCGAACCGCAGTAACATCTCGTGGATGGTGTGCGATATGGTGGAGAAACCGGCGAAAGTCGCCGCGCTGATGGCGCAGTGGCTGGTTCAGGGCTGGTGCCGCGAAACCATTTTCAACCTGAAGCTGCCGATGAAAAAACGCTATGAAGAGGTGTCAAATAACCTCGCCTATATCCAGCAGCAGCTGGATGAACATAATATCGCGGCGCAAATTCAGGCGCGCCAGCTGTACCACGATCGCGAAGAAGTCACGGTACATGTGCGCCGTATGTGGGCGGCCGTCGGCGGTCGTCGCGACGAGCGTTAAAAGCAACGGAGCCGGGCAATGTCCGGCTCAGGCGAGTTTGCTGTCAGAGATAATATGCGTCACATCATCCAGGTGCCCAATCCGCGCCTCTCCCGAACGATTGAATTTACTCTTATCGATCAGCAGTAACGACTGCGCCGCGCGTTTCAGCAGAATGGACTTGAACCCGGCATTGTAGGTGTTTGAATCCCAGAGCGCGCCGCTGCTGTCTATCCCTTCGCAGGAAAAAATAAACAGGTCGATATCGAGCGCTTTGAGCTGGGAGATGAGCGACGGATTGACGTAGCAGCCATATTTGCGCTCCAGCGTGCCGCCGGAACTGATCAGTTGCAGATGTTCACGCTTGCCCAGCTCCTGGCAGATTGGGTGGCTGTTGGTAAAGACATGGAGATGGCAATCCGGCAACTGGCGGGCGAGATACCAGCAGGTGGTGCTGGCGTCGAGCGCGATCACCATGCCTTCCTCTATCCAGCCGAGCGCTTCGCGGGCGATATCGGCCTTGTGGGCGTAATGGCTTTTCAGGCGGATATGAAAGGGATCGCCGCTGTCCTGGTTTTCCCGGTGGAGCGTCCTGGCGCGCCCGTGATTGCGCAGCACTTTTCCCTGCGCCTGCAATTCACTGAGATCGCGGCGAATCGTCTCTTTACTGACGTTGAGCTGCGCTGACAATGCTTCGGTTGTCAGGCTCTGGTGATGCCTCAACAGATCGATGATGGTTTGTTGGCGTGCCGCTTTCATCTGCTCTTCTTCCGTCATCCGATGGAGTCCCGCCTCATACGGGCGTTCCGGACAGAAGCTTACGGCGTAACTTCTTTCTTTAAAAGAGCATTCCCTGCTTAGCGCACTCTCCTGTGATAACGCTCGCAAAGGCTTTTTGCGAAAGAAACGGGCGCGATTTTGCCGCAGAAGAACAGGCGCCCTGATTTCAGGACGCCTGAGCGCTTACGGGTTACCGGCTTTGGCCAGCTCTTTGGTTAACGGCAACATAATCCGCATTACGTCGCGGCTACGGTGCGCAATACGGCCGGGCAGGGCTTGATCGAGGAACTGTTGGTTATCGATACGCGCGTTGTGGTAGCTAACGCCATCAGGGAAACTCTTCGATTTCGCCCGCTGTTGCATGCCGTCTTTCTTACCGAGCGACCAGTTGGTGGCTTCCACCGACAGCACCGGGATCCCCGCTTTATCAAACACCTCGGCATCGTTACAGCAGCTGGTGCCTTTCGGATAATCCGGGTTAAGACCGGGGTTTATCATCGCGTTGATACCGTGGGTGCGGGCAATAGCCAGCGCACGATCCCGCGTCAGTTTACGGACCGATGCTGGCGTATTTTTACCGCTATTAAAGTAGAGCTTGTCGCCGACAATCAGGTTATTGAGATTGATCACCAGCAGCGTATTTTTCTTCTCTTGCTCGCTCATCCGCGCGAGCACGTTTGCTGCGCCAAGGTGGCCCTCTTCGTCGCCGCTGGTGGCGACAAAGCGGATGCTGTACTGCGTCGGTACGGATTTCAGCACCTGCGCCAGTTCCAGCATTACACCCAGCGCGGCCGCGTTGTCATCCAGGCCCTGAAGTGTCAGGCCGCCCAGATTGTTATCGACATCGGCATCGCTGCGCGGCGCATACGTATCAAGATGCGCCATAATCATGATCTGCTGCGGCAGCGTGCCTTCATGGGCGGCGATCACCGTACTGCCGGTGACATTTTGCCAGTTCTGCCGGTTATCTTTGGTGGTGTAGCGGTAGCGGGTTTTGAACTTGCGGATATCGCTCTGGTAGCCCATCTGCGCAAACTGCTGCTGCAAATAGTCTGCGGAGAGCATTTCAGCCGGTGTGCCGGTCATGCGTCCGGGAAAGAGGGTGGCAATGTGGCGAGCCTGCTCGTTTGCAAATTCACCGGGTTGGGACGTACGGGCATGAGCCGGAAGGATAAAGCATACGCCGAGCGCCAGGGCAGCGGTACGGAGGCGCAATGCGGAAAACATAGAAAGTCCTTTATGCAGCAATTTTTTTGACGCGCTTAGTATGAAACTGTGACCGGCTTTACACAATTTCATTTGTTCTTAACCTGCCGAAAATGCTCGCCTTAAGCACTTTTTGATATTTGTATTGCCACTGCGTTATTCCTTTGCGGAACTACTCATTCCAATTCGTAATTTCATTCGCCCGGAACCGCCACCTATAGTCGCACTATTGCTGGCTGTAAGTGAGTTGCTTTGTGGATTACCTGCCGATATTTGCTGAAGTAAAAGACCGCCCCGTACTGGTGATTGGCGGCGGCGAAATCGCCGCGCGCAAAATCACCTTTTTGCGTCGTGCTGGTGCACGCGTGCAGGTTGTCGCGCAACGGCTGGAACCGCAACTGCAACAGCTTGCCGACAGCCAGACGATTCACTGGCTGGCGACCGAATTTGACGAGGCGCAGCTGGATGCCGTTTTGCTGGTGATTGCGGCAACCGATGACTCGGCGCTGAATCAACGCGTCTTTGCGGCGGCGAATGCGCGCCTCAAACTGGTCAACGTGGTGGATAACCAGCCGCTGTGCTCCTTTATTTTCCCGTCGATTGTCGATCGCTCGCCGCTGCTGGTGGCGATCTCCTCTGGTGGAACCGCGCCGGTGCTGGCGCGTCTGCTGCGTGAAAAGATTGAAGCGCTGCTGCCGGGCAATCTGGGCCGCATGGCGGAAGTGGCCGGGCGCTGGCGTTCGCGGATTAAAACCTTTCGTCGCACCACAGATGAACGTCGCCGCTTCTGGGAAAGCGCTTTTCGCGGGCGTTTTGCCAGCCTGATGGCCGCCGGAGATGAACCCGCCGCCGAAAAAGCGCTCGAAGCCGAACTGGCTCAACCGGGTTCGGGTAGCGGAGAGATTATCCTTGTAGGTGCCGGGCCGGGCGATGCGGGATTGCTGACACTGCGCGGTTTGCAGGTGATCCAGCAGGCCGACGTGGTGTTTTACGATCATCTGGTCAGCGATGAAGTGCTGGAGCTGACCCGTCGCGATGCAGAGAAAATCTGCGTCGGTAAACGTGCCGGTTCCCATGCGGTAGCGCAGCATGAGACCAACCGCATGTTGGTGGATGCGGCGCGCGAAGGTAAAACGGTGGTGCGGCTGAAAGGCGGCGACCCGTTTATTTTTGGCCGCGGCGGCGAAGAGTTACAGGCGGCGGCAGAAGCCGGCATTCCTTTTCAGGTGGTGCCGGGCGTCACGGCGGCATCCGGCGCGACGGCTTATGCAGGTATTCCCCTGACGCACCGGGATTTTGCCCAGTCGGTAACATTTGTCACCGGCCACTATAAAGCCGACAGCGTACCGTTCGACTGGTCGCAACTGGCGCAAAGCCGCCAGACGCTGGCGATTTATATGGGCACCATGAAAGCGGCAGAGATCAGCGAACAACTGATTGCTCACGGGCGCGATAAAACCACGCCGGTGGCGGTGATCTCTCGCGGTACGCGCGCGGAGCAACAGGTTGCTACCGGCACACTAGAACAACTCGAGGAACTGGCGCATGCTGCGCCGATGCCCGCCCTGCTGGTGGTGGGCGAAGTGGTGCAGTTGCATCGCGAGCTCGCCTGGTTCCGGCATACGACAGCAACGGACGCCTTTGACGCCTCCGTGATTAAACTGGCTTAAGGAATGGTTATGGATCAAAAACGACTCACTCACCTGCGACAACTGGAGGCGGAAAGCATCCATATCATCCGCGAAGTGGCCGCCGAATTTTCCAACCCGGTGATGATGTACTCCATCGGCAAAGATTCCAGCGTGATGCTGCATCTGGCGCGTAAAGCCTTCTATCCGGGCACGCTGCCGTTCCCGCTGCTGCACGTCGATACCGGCTGGAAATTCCGTGAGATGTATGAATTCCGCGACCGTACCGCCAAAGCATATGGCTGTGAACTGCTGGTGCACAAAAACCCGGAAGGGGTGGCGATGGGGATTAACCCGTTCGTGCATGGCAGCGCGAAACATACCGACATTATGAAAACCGAAGGGCTGAAGCAGGCGCTGAACAAATACGGTTTTGACGCTGCGTTCGGTGGCGCGCGTCGCGACGAAGAGAAATCACGCGCCAAAGAGCGTATTTACTCCTTCCGTGACCGTTTCCACCGCTGGGATCCGAAGAACCAGCGCCCGGAGTTGTGGCACAACTACAACGGCCAGATCAACAAGGGCGAAAGCATCCGCGTGTTCCCGCTTTCGAACTGGACCGAGCTGGATATCTGGCAGTACATCTTCCTGGAAAATATCGACATCGTTCCGCTGTACCTGGCGGCAGAGCGCCCGGTGCTGGAGCGCGACGGCATGCTGATGATGATCGATGACGACCGTATCGATCTGCAACCTGGCGAAGTGATCGAGCAACGGATGGTGCGTTTCCGTACGCTTGGCTGCTGGCCGCTGACCGGCGCGGTGGAATCTTCCGCGCAAACGCTGCCGGAGATCATCGAAGAGATGCTGGTTTCCACCACCAGTGAACGTCAGGGCCGCGTGATTGACCGCGACCAGGCCGGCTCGATGGAGCTGAAAAAACGTCAGGGATACTTCTAAGGAGCCGCCATGAATACCACTATTGCCCAACAAATTGCCAATGAAGGCGGCGTCGAAGCGTATCTGCACGCCCAGCAGCACAAAAGCCTGCTGCGCTTTCTGACCTGCGGTAGCGTCGATGACGGGAAAAGTACCCTGATCGGTCGTTTGCTGCACGATACCCGCCAGATCTATGAAGATCAGCTCTCTACCCTGCATAACGACAGCAAACGCCACGGCACGCAGGGCGAAAAACTCGACCTGGCGCTGCTGGTGGACGGCCTGCAAGCGGAGCGTGAGCAGGGCATCACTATTGATGTGGCCTATCGCTATTTCTCCACCGAGAAGCGCAAATTTATCATCGCCGATACGCCAGGGCACGAGCAGTACACCCGCAATATGGCCACCGGCGCGTCCACCTGCGATCTGGCGATTTTGTTGATCGATGCGCGTAAAGGCGTGCTGGATCAAACCCGTCGCCACAGCTTTATCTCCACGCTGCTGGGCATTAAGCACCTGGTGGTGGCGGTGAATAAAATGGATCTGGTGGAGTTTAGCGAAGAGACCTTCGAAAACATCCGTCAGGACTACCTGACCTTTGCCGAACAACTGCCGGGCAACCTGGATATCCGCTTCGTGCCGCTGTCGGCGCTGGAAGGCGATAACGTTGCCAGCCAGAGCGAAAAAATGCCGTGGTACAGCGGTCCGACGCTGCTGGAAGTGCTGGAAACCGTCGAGATCCAGCGCGTGGTGGATACTCAGCCGATGCGTTTCCCGGTGCAGTATGTTAACCGTCCGAACCTCGATTTCCGTGGTTTCTCCGGTACGCTGGCATCCGGCGTGGTGAGCGTTGGTCAGCGTATCAAAGTGCTGCCGTCGGGCGTGGAATCGACCATTACCCGTATCGTCACGTTTGATGGCGATTTACAGGAAGCGGCCGCGGGTGAAGCCATTACGCTGGTGCTGAAAGATGAGATCGACATCAGCCGCGGCGATCTCATCCTGGATGCGCAGGAAACCCTGCCTGCCGTGCAGCGCGCGTCGCTTGACGTGGTGTGGATGGCTGAACAGCCGTTGCAGCCGGGCCAGAGCTTTGACATCAAAGTGGCGGGCAAAAAGACGCGCGCACGCGTCGATGCCATTCAGTATCAGGTGGACATCAACAATCTGACGCAGCGCCAGGTTGAGAGCCTGCCGCTGAACGGCATTGGCCTGGTTGATTTGACCTTTGATGAACCGCTGACGCTGGACGCGTATCAGCAAAACCCGGTCACCGGCGGTATTATCTTTATCGATCGGCTGAGCAACGTGACCGTGGGCGCGGGTATGGTGCGTGATGTTCATATTGAACAGACGACCAGCGCTTCGGAGTTCAGCGCGTTTGAACTGGAGCTGAACCAGCTTATCCGTAAGCACTTCCCGCACTGGGGCGCGCGCGATCTGCTGGGAGGCAAATAATGGCTCTGCATGACGAAAATGTCGTCTGGCATGCCCATCCGGTAACGCCTGAACAGCGCGAGCAACTCCACGGTCACCGTGGGGTTGTGCTGTGGTTTACCGGGCTCTCCGGCTCCGGCAAATCGACGGTCGCTGGCGCGCTGGAAGAGGCGCTGCATAAGGCGGGCGTCAGCACTTATCTGCTGGATGGCGACAATGTGCGCCACGGTTTGTGCAGCGATCTCGGTTTTAGCGATGACGATCGCAAAGAGAATATCCGCCGCGTCGGCGAAGTGGCCAAACTGATGGTGGAATCCGGGCTGGTGGTGCTGACGGCATTTATTTCGCCGCATCGCGCTGAGCGTCAGATGGTGCGTGAACGCCTGGGGGAAGGGCGTTTTATCGAAGTGTTTGTCGATACGCCGCTGGCGATTTGCGAAGCGCGCGATCCTAAAGGGTTATACAAGAAAGCGCGCGCCGGGGAACTGCGTAATTTCACCGGCATTGATTCAGTTTACGAAGCGCCCGAATCGCCGGAAGTTCACCTGCAGGGTGAACAATTGGTAACAAATTTGGTCAGCCAATTATTAGACCTCCTCCGGGAGAGCGATATTATCAGATCCTGAGACGGTACTGGCGATACGCGCCCTCTTCAGGCATCCCGGCGTGGATTTTGCGCTTCCTGAATTTGCGCGCGTATCTCCTGTTTACCGGTCGTACAGGCAACAGGATCCGATATGCGTAACAGTCAGAACATCACCCTCACACGGTCGCCATCACTCCCTGCGACCGCCGACGAAACCACATGGTCTTTTCCCGGGGCCGTGGTGGGGTTCGTTGCATGGCTGCTGGCGCTGGCGATCCCGTTTATGATTTACGGTTCCAACACGCTATTTTTCTTTCTCTACACTTGGCCGTTTTTCCTCGCGCTGATGCCCGTTTCTGTGGTGGTCGGCATTGCGTTGCATTCGCTGCTCGGTGGCCGGTTGCTCTACAGCAGCGTGGCGACGCTGTTGACGGTCGCCGCCATGTTTGGCGTGCTGTTTATGTGGTTGCTGGGCTAGCGGCCATACGTCAAAGCGTAACCCTCATTAAGGCAATGTGTCCGGCTACGGTTCGGAAGACATTTATGATAAAGTCTGGCGCTTGCGCGGCATCGCCCGGCCCCGGAGTGGAGTCTGACGAAAAGTTATGGGATGATGGTGCCGTTTTTCAGGGGGCAGGATGGGTAAACTAACGCTGCTATTGCTGGCTTTACTGGTCTGGCTACAGTATTCGCTGTGGTTCGGCAAGAATGGTCTGCATGACTACGGCCGCGTCAGCGAAGATGTGGCGACACAGCAGGCGACGAACGCCAAATTAAAATCGCGCAACGATCAGCTTTTCGCCGAAATTGACGACCTCAATGGCGGTCAGGAAGCGATTGAGGAACGCGCACGCAATGAATTAACCATGACTAAGCCGGGCGAAACGTTTTATCGTCTGGTGCCGGATTCGTCAAAGCGTACTCCGGGGTCAGCGCAAAACCAGAATCAGAATCAAAACACACAAAATAATCGATAAACAGTCCCGGGTTTACGACATGTCAGCACTAATTCCGGACGTCTGTGCCGTGGTGCCGGCCGCCGGATTCGGCCGCCGCATGCAAACGGAATGTCCTAAGCAGTATCTCTCCATTGGCCACAAAACCATTCTTGAGCACGCCGTAGATGCGCTGCTTGCCCACCCGCGCGTTAGCCGGGTGATTATTGCCGTCAGTCCAGGCGACGAGCGCTTTGCCCGTCTGCCGCTGGCGCAGCATCCGCAGATTACCGTGGTGAACGGCGGCGCAGAACGCGCCGATTCGGTGCTGGCGGGCTTAAAGGCCGCTGGCGACGCGCAGTGGGTGCTGGTGCATGATGCCGCGCGTCCTTGTCTGCACCAGGACGATTTAAACCGGCTATTACAGCTCAGCGAAACCAGCCGCGTCGGCGGCATCCTCGCCGCGCCGGTGCGCGACACCATGAAACGCGCGGAGCCGGGAAAAACGGCGATTGCCCATACCGTCGAGCGCAATGATTTATGGCATGCGCTGACGCCGCAATTTTTCCCGCTGCAACTGTTGCACGATTGCCTGACCCGTGCCCTGAATGAAGGCGCGACGATCACCGACGAAGCGTCGGCGCTGGAGTATTGCGGATTCCACCCGGAGTTGGTTGCCGGACGCGCAGACAATATTAAAGTGACCCGACCGGAAGATTTACGGCTGGCAGAATTCTATCTGACCCTTTCAGACCTTCAGGAGAAAGCATAATGCGTATTGGACACGGTTTTGACGTACACGCCTTTGGCGGCGAAGGCCCGATTATTATCGGCGGCGTACGCATTCCTTACGAGAAAGGGCTGCTGGCGCACTCTGATGGCGATGTGGCGCTGCACGCGCTGACCGATGCGCTGTTGGGCGCGGCAGCGCTGGGCGACATCGGCAAACTGTTCCCGGATACCGATCCGGCATTTAAAGGCGCCGATAGCCGCGCGCTGCTGCGCGAGGCCTGGCGACGCATTCAGGCGAAGGGCTATTCGCTGGGTAACGTTGATGTGACCATTATTGCCCAGGCGCCGAAAATGCTGCCGCACATTCCGCAGATGCGCGTCTTCATCGCCGAAGATCTCGGTTGCCATATGGATGATGTCAACGTCAAAGCCACCACCACCGAGAAACTCGGTTTTACCGGGCGTGGCGAAGGCATTGCCTGTGAAGCGGTCGCGCTGCTGGTGAAGGCGGCAAAATGACAGAATTCGATAACCTGACCTGGCTGCATGGCAAACCGGCGGGCAGCGGGATCCTCAAAGCCAACCCGGAAGATTTCGTCGTTGTGGAGGATCTCGGCTTTGAACCGGACGGCGAAGGCGAACATATTCTGGTGCGTATTCTGAAAAACGGCTGCAACACCCGTTTTGTGGCCGATGCGCTGGCAAAATTCTTAAAAATTCATGCACGTGAAGTGAGCTTCGCCGGGCAAAAAGATAAACATGCGGTGACCGAGCAGTGGCTGTGCGCCCGCGTGCCGGGCAATACGATGCCGGATCTCAGCGCGTTTGCACTTGAAGGCTGTAAAGTGCTGGAGTATGCCCGCCACAAGCGCAAGCTGCGGCTGGGCGCATTGCAGGGCAACGCGTTTACGCTGGTGCTGCGTGAAGTGAGCGATCGGGCGGATGTGGAAACCCGTTTGCAGGCCATCGGTGAAAAAGGTGTGCCGAATTATTTCGGCGCGCAGCGTTTTGGCATTGGCGGCAGCAATTTGCAGGGTGCGTTGCGCTGGGCGCAGAGCACTGCGCCAGTGCGCGACCGTAATAAACGCAGTTTCTGGCTGTCGGCGGCGCGCAGCGCGTTGTTTAATCAAATCGTCAACGAACGATTGAAAAAAACAGACTTTAATCAAGTTGTTGACGGCGATGCGCTACAATTAGCGGGGCGCGGTAGCTGGTTTGTCGCCAGCGAGGAAGAGCGCGCGGAATTGCAGGCGCGCGTCGATGCGCAAACCTTAATGATTACCGCCGCGCTGCCGGGCAGCGGCGATTGGGGCGCGCAGCGCGCAGCATTGGCGTTTGAGCAACAGGCGGTTGCCGATGCGCCGGAGTTACAGGCGCTGCTGGTGCGGGAGAAAGTCGAAGCCGCGCGCCGCGCGATGCTGCTCTATCCGCAGAAGCTTTGCTGGAACTGGTGGGATGATGTCACCGTCGAGTTACGTTTCTGGCTCCCGGCGGGAAGTTTTGCCACCAGCGTGGTCAGGGAACTTATTAACACATCGGGTGATTATGCGAATATTGCTGAGTAACGATGACGGGATCCACGCGCCGGGAATCCAGACGCTGGCAAAAGCGCTGCGCGAGTTTGCCGATGTTCAGGTGGTCGCGCCCGATCGTAACCGCAGCGGTGCGTCTAATTCACTGACGCTCGAATCTTCGCTCCGTACTTTTACCTTTGAAAACGGCGATATTGCCGTACAGATGGGCACCCCGACCGACTGCGTTTTCCTTGGGGTGAACACGCTGATGCGTCCGCGCCCGGATGTGGTGGTTTCCGGCATTAATGCCGGGCCGAATCTCGGCGACGATGTGATCTACTCCGGCACCGTTGCGGCCGCGATGGAAGGGCGTCATCTCGGTTTTCCGGCGCTGGCCGTCTCGCTCAACGGGCATACCCATTATGAAACGGCAGCCGCCGTTACCTGCTCTCTTCTGCGTGCGCTCAGTCGCGAGCCGCTGCGTACCGGGCGGATCCTCAATATCAACGTGCCGGATCTGCCGCTCGATCAGATCAAAGGTATTCGCGTTACCCGTTGCGGTAGCCGTCACCCGGCCGATCAGGTTATTCCGCAGCAGGATCCGCGCGGTAACACGCTGTACTGGATTGGTCCGCCCGGGGAAAAATGCGATGCCGGGCCGGATACGGATTTTGCAGCCGTGGATGAAGGCTACGTCTCTGTCACGCCGTTGCATGTAGATTTAACAGCATACAGCGCGCATGATGTGGTGTCGGGCTGGCTGGATCGTGTCGGGGTGAATTCGCAATGGTGAGTAAACGCGTACAGGATCTTCTCAATCAATTACGCGCGCAGGGCATTAAAAATGAGCGGGTGCTTGAGGCGTTATCGCAAGTGCCGCGCGAGAAATTTATCGATGAGGCGTTTGAACACAAAGCGTGGGATAACGTCGCGTTGCCTATTGGTCAGGGGCAAACCATTTCGCAGCCGTATATGGTGGCGCGAATGACCGAACTGCTGGATCTGACACCCGCGTCGCGGGTGCTGGAAATCGGCACCGGCTCCGGCTATCAAACGGCGATTCTGGCGCGTCTGGTACACCATGTCTGTTCTGTTGAACGCATCAAAAGCCTGCAATGGCAGGCGCGCCGCCGCCTGAAACAGCTCGATCTACACAATGTTTCTACTCGTCACGGTGATGGCTGGCAGGGGTGGCAGGCTCGCGCTCCGTTTGACGCCATTATTGTGACCGCCGCACCGCCGGAGATCCCTGCCGCATTGATGTCGCAGCTGGATGATGGCGGCCTTCTTGTTTTACCCGTAGGCGACGAAATGCAGCAGTTGAAGCGCGTTCGTCGGCGGGGAAGTGAATTTATTATTGATACTGTGGAAGCGGTGCGCTTTGTTCCGCTGATAAGAGGCGAACTGGCCTGAGTTACAGAGTTTTCCCTGGGATTTTCAGGCCGTAACAGCGTATGGTGGGCACATTTGCCGCCAGGCGTCGCGGTTATTTTTAAGTCATTGGTTATCTATATATTGTTGGGGGATAAATGAGCGCGGGAAGCCCGAAATTCACCGTAAGCCGTATTGCGGCATTGTCACTGGTTTCGCTGTGGCTGGCAGGGTGTTCAAATTCCACTAATGCTCCGGCCCCGGTCAGTTCTGTTGGCGGCAACGCCAGTTCAAATTCCAGTTCCGGCAATTCCGGAATGTTGATCACGCCACCGCCAAAACTTGGCACATCATCGCAGCAGCAAATTCAGCCTGTGCAGCGCCCGAGCGCGCAGCCAACGCAGATTCAGCCGGTGGCGCAGACGCCAGTTGAAACCGTTAACGGGCGCATCGTCTATAACCGCCAGTACGGCAATATTCCCAAAGGCAGCTATACCGGCGGCAGTACTTATACGGTGAAGCGTGGCGATACACTATTTTATATCGCGTGGATTACCGGGAACGATTTCCGTGATCTGGCGCAGCGTAATAATGTCGCCGCGCCTTATAACCTTGAAGTCGGGCAAACGTTGCAGGTAGGTAATGCATCCGGTACGCCAATTACGGGTGGAAATGCCATTACTCAGGCTGATGCATCAGCACAAGGAATAGTCTCAAAACCTGCACAAAATTCCAGCGTAGTGGTTGCTTCGAAACCGACAATTACGTATTCTGAGGATTCAGGTGAACAAAGTGCTAACAAAATGTTGCCAAACAACAAGCCTGCGACAACCATCACAGCGCCTGTTACGGCACCTTCTGTAAGCTCAACCGAACCGACTGCCAGCAGTACATCTACCAGCTCGCCGATTGCTTCATGGCGCTGGCCGACTGAGGGCAAAGTTATCGACAATTTCTCTGCTACCGAAGGTGGCAATAAAGGCGTCGATATCTCCGGCAGCAAAGGACAGGCTATTGTCGCGACCGCAGATGGGCGCGTTGTATATGCCGGTAACGCGCTGCGTGGTTACGGTAATCTGATCATCATAAAACATAACGATGATTACCTGAGTGCCTACGCCCATAACGACACAATGCTGGTCCGGGAACAACAAGAAGTTAAGGCGGGGCAAAAAATAGCTACCATGGGTAGCACCGGAACCAGTTCTACACGCTTGCATTTTGAAATTCGTTACAAGGGGAAATCCGTAAACCCGCTGCGCTATTTGCCGCAGCGATAAATCGGTGCAAGGTTGTTGAAGACCCCCTATTTGAGCCGTTGCAGTGCGCGCAGATGCCGCTGCAACGGGCGCAATGAGGCGTTTTCAGGAGCGTTGCCCAGGGATCACGGGTAGGAGCCACCTTATGAATCAGAATACGCTGAAAGTTCATGATTTAAATGAAGATGCGGAATTTGATGAAAACGGAGCAGAGGTTTTTGACGAAAAAGCCTTAGTAGAAGAGGAACCCAGTGATAACGACCTGGCTGAAGAGGAGCTGTTATCGCAGGGTGCCACCCAGCGTGTATTAGATGCTACTCAGCTGTACCTTGGGGAAATTGGGTACTCCCCACTATTAACGGCCGAAGAAGAGGTCTATTTTGCACGCCGCGCACTACGCGGTGACGTTGCTTCCCGCCGTCGCATGATCGAAAGTAACCTGCGTCTGGTGGTTAAGATTGCCCGTCGTTACAGTAATCGTGGTCTGGCGCTGCTGGATCTGATTGAAGAGGGTAACCTGGGGCTGATCCGTGCCGTTGAGAAATTTGACCCTGAACGTGGGTTCCGTTTTTCAACTTATGCAACCTGGTGGATTCGTCAGACCATTGAGCGGGCGATTATGAATCAAACCCGCACCATTCGTCTGCCAATTCACATTGTTAAAGAGCTGAACGTCTATCTGCGTACCGCGCGTGAGTTGTCCCATAAGCTGGACCACGAACCGAGTGCGGAAGAGATAGCTGAACGGCTGGACAAACCGGTTGACGACGTAAGCCGTATGCTGCGTCTCAACGAGCGCATTACCTCAGTTGATACGCCATTAGGCGGCGATTCTGAAAAAGCGCTGCTGGATATCCTGGCCGATGAAAAAGACAACGGTCCGGAAGACACCACGCAAGATGATGATATGAAACAAAGCATCGTCAAATGGCTGTTCGAACTGAACGCCAAACAGCGTGAAGTGCTGGCGCGTCGTTTCGGTCTGCTGGGCTATGAAGCTGCGACACTGGAAGATGTGGGCCGTGAAATTGGCCTCACCCGTGAACGTGTTCGTCAGATTCAGGTTGAAGGTCTGCGTCGTTTGCGCGAAATCCTGCAAACGCAAGGGCTGAATATCGAAGCGCTGTTCCGCGAATAAGCATCCTTTCAAGCCAAAAAGGCCGGTCGCAGATGACGCGGCCTTTTTCTTTTCTGCGGTTATGCTTTATCCATCATCTTTCTGATAAGCGCTGAAAAAGCGGTTTGCTCTTCGGCGCTCAGACGGCCAAGAAACGCCTGATCCACGCCGTTGCCGACGGGAATACTGCTTGCCAGCAGCCTTTCCCCTTCCGGCGTCAGATAGATAAACCGCCGACGCTTATCCGCCGGATCATTTTCCCGCCGCACTAATCCCCGGCTCTCCATACGGCTCAGCATCTCCGCCAGCGTCGCCTTGGTGCTGACAGCCACCTCCGTTAACGCAACCTGCTCAATGCCCGGGTTTTCTGCAATTGAGCGCATCACCGCGTATTGCGGCTTAGTCAACTCGGGCAGGGCCTGCTGCCACTGCGAGGTATGCTGTTGAAAAAGCTGGCGCAGCAGGTGAAATGCTTCGTTCCTTAATTTCATAGGCGCTCTCCATCATGATCCTCTTCTTATCATAGCGACTTCTGCACTGCTTTATAACGATCGTCAATTTCACGTTTCGTGCCGCAACGTTTTGGGATGCCTTGTCAGGATCGTTTTGCAGGCGTAGTGTATTTTGTAATGTTCGTATACGAACAATATTGAGGTGGTGAATGAAGCTGATTATCGGAATGACCGGTGCGACGGGCGCGCCATTGGCGGTTGCACTGTTGCAGGCATTGCAGCAGATGCCGCAGGTAGAAACGCATCTGGTGATGTCGAAATGGGCAAAAACGACCATTGAACTGGAAACCCCTTTTAGCCCGCGTGAGGTTGCTGCGCTGGCGGATCATTGCCATAACCCGGCGGATCAAGCGGCGACAATCTCCTCCGGATCGTTTCATACCGACGGCATGATCATCATTCCATGCAGTATGAAAACGCTTGCGGGTATTCGTGCAGGTTATGCCGAAGGGCTGGTGGGCCGCGCCGCCGATGTGGTGCTGAAAGAGGGGCGCAAGCTGGTGCTGGTGCCGCGTGAAACGCCATTGAGCGCCATCCATCTGGAAAATATGCTCGCATTATCTCGCCTGGGTGTCGCCATGATTCCGCCAATGCCCGCTTATTACAACCACCCACAAACGATTGACGACGTCACGCTGCATATTGTCGCCCGCGTGCTGGATCAGTTCGGTCTTTCGCTGCCGCAGGCGAAGCGCTGGGGTGGTTTGCAGGCGGCACAGAATTATTCACAGGAGAATACATAATGGCTTTTGATGATTTACGCAGTTTTTTACAGGCGCTGGACAAGCAAGGACAGTTGCTGAAAATCAGTGAAGAGGTGAATGCCGAGCCGGATTTGGCCGCTGCCGCAAACGCGACCGGCCGCATTGGCGAAGGTGCCCCCGCATTGTGGTTCGATAATATCCGCGGCTTTGTTGATGCCCGCGTCACGATGAACACTATCGGTTCGTGGCAGAACCATGCGATTTCGCTGGGATTACCGCCGAACACGCCGGTTAAGCAGCAGATTGACGAATTTATCCGTCGCTGGGATAAGTTCCCGGTCGCCCCGGAACGTCGCAACAATCCGCCGTGGGCGGAGAACAGCGTCGATGGCGATGACATCAATCTGTTCGATATTTTGCCGCTGTTCCGCCTGAACGACGGCGATGGCGGTTTTTACCTTGATAAAGCCTGCGTTGTTTCTCGCGATCCGCTCGATCCCGATCATTTTGGCAAACAGAACGTCGGCATCTACCGCATGGAAGTGAAGGGCAAACGCAAGCTTGGCCTGCAACCGGTGCCGATGCACGATATCGCGCTGCATCTGCACAAAGCGGAAGAGCGCGGCGAGGATCTGCCCATCGCAATTACGCTCGGCAACGATCCGATTATTACCCTGATGGGCGCCACGCCGCTGAAATACGATCAGTCGGAATATGAGATGGCGGGCGCATTGCGCGAAAGCCCGTACCCGATTGCCACCGCGCCGCTGACCGGTTTCGATGTGCCGTGGGGATCGGAAGTGATCCTTGAAGGGGTGATCGAAGGGCGTAAGCGCGAGATCGAAGGGCCGTTCGGTGAGTTCACCGGCCACTATTCCGGCGGGCGTAACATGACAGTAGTGCGCATCGATAAAGTCTCTTATCGCACGAAACCGATTTTTGAATCCCTCTACCTTGGCATGCCGTGGACGGAAATCGATTATCTGATAGGGCCAGCAACCTGTGTGCCGCTGTATCAGCAGTTGAAAGCCGAGTTCCCGGAAGTGCAGGCGGTAAACGCCATGTATACCCACGGTCTGCTGGCGATTATCTCTACCAAAAAACGTTACGGCGGCTTTGCCCGCGCGGTGGGGTTGCGCGCCATGACCACGCCGCACGGACTCGGTTACGTGAAGATGGTGATCATGGTTGATGAAGATGTCGATCCGTTTAACTTGCCGCAGGTGATGTGGGCGCTGTCGTCGAAAGTCAACCCGGCAGGCGATCTGGTGCAGTTGCCAAATATGTCGGTCCTGGAACTCGATCCGGGTTCAAGCCCGGCCGGGATCACCGACAAACTGATTATCGACGCCACCACGCCGGTTGCGCCGGATAACCGTGGCCACTACAGCCAGCCGGTACGCGATTTGCCGGAAACCAAAGAATGGGCTGAAAAACTGACCGCCATGCTGGCGAGCCGCCAACAATAAGGAGCGAAAAATGATCTGTCCACGTTGTGCCGATGAGCACATTGAAATCATGGCGACATCGCCGGTAAAAGGGGTCTGGACGGTGTACCAGTGCCAGCACTGTTTATACACCTGGCGTGATACCGAGCCGCTGCGCCGTACCAGCCGCGAGCACTATCCACAGGCGTTTCGTATAACGCAAAAAGATATGGATGATGCGCCGCAGGTGCCGACGATTCCGCCGCTGCTGGCAGAAAATCAAAGGTAACCGCATGAAAGTCCGACCTGCACAGAATGACAGGCCGGATTCGATCACAGCGTGAAAACTTCCAGGCTGGATAAGCGCCATCCGGCAATTGCAGCATGCCTGGGGTTGTTGCCGCGTGTCCGGAGTTGTTGCCGGGTGGCGGCTTCGCCTTACCCGGCCTACGTTTCGCGAGGTCGATTACGATCTGTAGGCCGGATAAGCGTCAGCGCCATCCGGCAATCTGCGCCTTACACCAGGCTCTTCAGGCGGTAAATCCATTCCAGCGCCTGACGCGGCGTTAAGCTGTCCGGATCGAGGTTTTCCAGCGCTTCCACCGCCGGGTTGGTCTCTTCTGCCGGAGCCAGCAGCGACATCTGCGTGCCGTCTATTTGCGTGGCCGCCGCATTCGGCGACAGGCTTTCCAGCTCGCGCAATTTGCCGCGCGCGCGTTTAATCACCTCTTTCGGCACGCCCGCCAGCGCCGCGACCGCCAGGCCGTAACTCTTACTGGCCGCGCCGTCCTGCACGCTGTGCATAAAAGCGATGGTATCGCCATGCTCCAGCGCGTCGAGATGCACGTTTGCCACACCTTCCATTTTTTCCGGCAGTTGCGTCAGCTCAAAGTAGTGCGTCGCGAACAGCGTCAATGCTTTGATTTTATTCGCCAGATTCTCCGCACACGCCCATGCCAGCGACAGACCATCATAGGTCGATGTCCCGCGACCAATTTCATCCATCAGCACCAGGCTGTTTTCCGTGGCGTTATGCAGGATGTTGGCGGTTTCGGTCATCTCCACCATAAAGGTCGAACGTCCGCTGGCCAGATCGTCTGCCGCGCCGACGCGGGTAAAGATGCGGTCGATTGGGCCGATCTCGACTTTTTGCGCGGGCACATAGCTGCCGATATAGGCCAGCAGCGCAATCAACGCAGTCTGGCGCATATAGGTACTTTTACCGCCCATGTTCGGCCCGGTGATGATCAACATCCGGCGCTGCGGCGATAAATTCAGCGGGTTAGCAATAAACGGCTCTTTCAGCACCTGCTCGACCACCGGATGACGCCCTTCGGTAATGCGGATGCCCGGCTTATCAATAAAGGTTGGGCAGCTGTAATTCAGGGTATAAGCGCGCTCGGCCAGGTTCACCAGCACATCCAGTTCCGCCAGCGCAGAGGCGCTCTGTTGCAGATCGGCCAGATGCGGCATCAGCAGATCGAACAGCTCGTCATAAAGCTGTTTTTCCAGCGCCAGCGCTTTGCCTTTCGAGGTCAGAACTTTGTCTTCGTACTCTTTCAGTTCCGGAATAATGTAGCGTTCGGCATTTTTCAGCGTCTGGCGGCGCACGTAATGGATCGGCGCCAGATGGCTTTGCCCGCGGCTAATCTGGATGTAGTAACCGTGTACCGCGTTATAACCCACTTTCAGCGTATCCAGCCCGAGGCGTTCGCGTTCGCGGAGCTCCAGCTGGTCAAGATAGTCGGTCGCGCCATCCGCCAGAGCGCGCCATTCGTCCAGCTCGGCGTTATAACCCGGCGCAATCACGCCGCCATCGCGTACCAGTACCGGCGGCGCATCGATAATCGCGTGCTCCAGCAGCTCGCGCAATTCGTTGAACTCACCCATCTTTTCGCGCAGCGCCTGCACCGGCGCGCTTTTCACTTCCGCCAGTTGCGCGCGCAGTTCCGGCAGTTGCTGGAAAGCGTGACGCATACGCGCCAGGTCGCGCGGACGCGCAGTGCGCAGCGCCAGGCGTGCCAGAATACGCTCCAGATCGCCCACCTGACGCAGCACCGGTTGCAGCTCGCCGCAGTGATCCTGCAGCGCGCCGATGGTTTGCTGGCGTTCCGTCAGCACTTTTGTATCGCGAACCGGCATATGCAGCCAGCGTTTCAGCATGCGGCTGCCCATTGGCGTTACGGTGCAATCAAGTACCGAGGCCAGCGTATTTTCCACGCCGCCCGCCAGGTTCTGCGTGATCTCCAGATTACGGCGCGTCGCGGCATCCATAATGATGGTGTCCTGCTGGCGCTCCATGGTGATGGAACGAATATGCGGCAGGGCAGTGCGCTGAGTGTCTTTGACATACTGCAGCAGGCAACCGGCTGCGCACAGGCCGCGCGGCGCGTTTTCCACCCCAAAACCGACCAGATCGCGGGTGCCAAATTGCAGGTTCAGTTGCTGGCGGGCGGTATCAATTTCGAATTCCCACAGCGGACGGCGGCGCAGGCCGCGGCGGCCTTCAATCAGCGCCGTTTCGGCAAAGTCTTCGGCATAGAGTAACTCGGCGGGATTGGTGCGCTGCAACTCGGCGGCCATGGTGTCGCGATCGGCCGGTTCGCTGACGCGAAAACGCCCGGAGCTGATATCCAGCGTGGCGTAGCCAAACCCTTTGCTGTCCTGCCAGATGGCGGCCAGCAGATTGTCCTGACGCTCCTGCAACAGCGCTTCATCGCTGATGGTGCCAGGCGTAACGATGCGCACCACTTTGCGCTCAACCGGACCTTTGCTGGTTGCCGGATCGCCGATTTGCTCGCAAATCGCCACGGATTCGCCAAGACTCACCAGCTTCGCCAGATAGTTTTCCACCGCATGATGCGGAACACCGGCCATCGGGATCGGCTCGCCTGCCGATGCGCCGCGTTTGGTCAGCGAGATATCCATAAGCTGCGAAGCGCGTTTCGCATCGTCATAAAACAGTTCGTAAAAGTCGCCCATCCGGTAGAACAGCAGAATGTCCGGATGCTGTGCTTTCAGCTTCAGGTACTGCTGCATCATTGGCGTGTGGGAGTCGAAATTCTCTAGTGTACTCATCAGTTTATGATGTCCATTTTCTTGAATTTTAATGAGTTAGTAATATTTTTTGTTCTCGTTGAGTTTCACTTTGTCTCATTGGATCTCATGAAATCCTACATTTAAATGTAGGTTAAAATGTAGCTTGTCAACCTATAGCCTGGTAAAATATGGCTACTTACAGCACAACCTACATTTCGTTTCATAAATGCGTAGAGAGCATAATAACGGAGTCTTTATGGCAGGAAAACAAGAGGCAAAGCCACTGTCGTTTAAAGCGATAGAAATGATGAAGCCAGGTGACAAAGATAAAGCTGATATTGGCGAAAACCGTGGTTTACGTGTCTCCAGTGGTGCAACCGGAGTTAAGTCTTTTTTTTACCGCTACACGAGCCCTGTGACTGGCAAACTTGCTCAGGTCAAAATTGGCAACTTTCCGCAGACTTCTCTCGCTGCTGCCCGTCTCAAACTCAGTGAATTAAAGCTCCTCCGTCAGGAAGGTCGGTGTCCAGCATCAGAACTCAAGCAGGAAAAGCAGCTTCGTGCAATCGAGGCTCAACAGGCCAAGGTATCTGAATTGACAGTGCAGGGATTAGTTGAACTCTACCTGATTGAGCGCATTGAGGACCGCAAAACTAAGGATGGCAAAATCATTCTGGGGGCGCGGAAGAAGAAAGGGCAGGATGAAGTTCGTAGAACATTGTATGCCGATGCGGTAGATAAACTGGGTGATCGTAATGCCGCTGAAATCACACGCAATGACGTGATTACGCTTATCAATGGCATTGTTGCCAGAGGAGCAAAAGTGCAAGCCGGTAACGTTCTGCGGGAGCTCACGTTAGCCTACGAGTTCGCTATTGGTTTGGGGCGTTTTGATGCCAGTTTTGCCAATCCTGCGCTACTAGCAAAATCCAGCCTCCGTCAGACTCGAATCAAGCTAACCAATAATCGCGGGACGCGCGTTCTAAGTGAAGCTGAGCTGAAAAAGTTTCTTCAGTGGCTGCCGGGATCCGCTTTTTCACCGACAATCAAAAACGTGCTTCGTCTGACCTTGTGGACAGGTTGCCGCACCGGTGAGGTCTGTAACATGGCGTGGAAGGATGTTGATCTTGATAAGGGCACGATACACCTGCGTGAGACTAAAACGGGTGTTGAGCGTTACGTCCAGTTATCCACTCAGGCCGTAGACTTTCTTAAAGTGCTCCGCCTCAACTCGGATACCTACCTATTTCCGTCTACACGAACAAGACGACCAATCCAGCAAAAGTATCTGACAGAGAATGCCTGGCGCTTACGTGAATCCGGCCAGATGTTAGATATACCGAGCTGGACGCCACATGATTTACGGCGGACAGTGCGTACTGGACTGTCACGGCTGCAATGTCCTAACGAAGTGGCAGAGGCGATTCTGGGGCATACAAAAGGTGGTGTGGAAGGAATTTATAACCTTTATAAGTATGATGATGAGTGTAAGAAGTGGTTGCAAGTTTGGGCAGATTATATAGATAGTTTTTAAATGGTTTGAATCGCTGCGGGCTTAACAGACACCTCACATGCCATCTTTGGACTGACCACGTGTGAACCTCCGTCTCTGTATTCTTGATCTATCGGTCGGAAACCTGAACAAAACCTTCCTTCAGCCCCTGAACATCAATCCCCTGCGTCACAGCCGGCCCGGGAACAACATTAACCCTGGTGACAGGCTTATCCAGTACAGGGCGGTAGTTAACCCAGACGGTGCCATTTTCACGCGAATGCAGGGATTGGGGGGCACCGCAATTCCGTGCTCATTTTTGTAAAGTATAACCGCAACACGGGCGCTCATCCCCAGCCGTATCATTTGCGTGTTTTGATACTGGCGGAAGTTAACAGAAACCACCACATCATAACGGGAGGAGGAATCCGGTGAACTGACAGTATTACTCTGTACTGCCACTGTGCTTATTTTCCCGGACAAAATTTGTCCGCTGAAACCTTCCCCGGTGATCAATACCGGCATGCCTTCACGCAACAGGTAAAGATCGGATTCATCCACCTGGGTCAGTACCTGGAGACGCTCTGAATCAATAACAGTCAACAGAGGAGAACCCTGACTTACCTGTGTTCCGGTCACCGTCCACGACATCCAGAGGGTCCGCTTTAAGTATGGATCTGAAACGGTGACAAGGCGTCAGTTCTCTTACGGTTCAGCCCGGCAAAAGAGGCCGGACGACCTGAGCGACGCTAGCCCCTATGACTGGGATGACACGCCATTCTGATCCGTTCGGTTTCCGATACTCTTGCGTCGCCTTCAGACGCTCTGGGCAATCATGACAGAAACGATACCAGCGACCTCGGTCAGCACCTGGCGTAATTTTTTCGGGTCCGGTTTGGGGCTGAAAGGCTTTTCGTCCAGATAGAAAAGGTTTTTCTCTACTCGTACCGTGCGGTCGGGATTGCCCACCGGCACTTTCCAGTCGGGTAACCTCAGGATATAGATATTGATAAACTCTTTCCTGTCGTTGTCATTACTGGCCTGGAGCCGGATATACCGTCGGGCCGTATGCGTTGTGCGAAACTCCTCTGCTTTACCCGCGACGTATACGGTCAGTCCCTTTTCCTCCAGGAGCTTTGGCAGAAAGGTGGCATACAGATGGTTCATTGCACAAAGATCGGGGGTGATGAGCACATCCACGTGCGTCTTTGCCGTACAGTCGATATTTTCAGGCAACATGTCGTCCTCGTCATACATAAACCGCAGCAGCGTTTCCATGTCGGCCGTGGATTCAAAGCGGCTCGGGGGTGGTGGCCCGGCCACGGGAGTCTCCCGTACCGTTTTCAGCAGTCCCCAGCTGATGAGCGTGTTCAGGGCCTGGAGAGACTGACCGTCGTCGCGGGTGGTCAGCGCCAGTTCGGCCTCCTCCTGCGAGACATAGCCGCAAAGATGCTTCGTTGTACGCAATACAAACTCGCGGGCATACCTGATCTGATAGTGTGTCAGGGCACTGACCATCCGGATGAAGTGCAGTCGTGTATCATGATCGAGCTCACTTTCCGCCAGACTGACGGTGAGGCGAACGTAAAACCGGGTTTTGGTGGCATCATCGTCCTGCAGCATTTTACGCATAATGGCCAGCATGTTGTTCCGCATTCGCGTCAGGTCATCGTCCATTTCTCCCCGGGTAGCTTTAAGGATCCCCTGGATGTACTGTTCAATCCTCTCTTGGCACGCCTCCTGTTCTACGTCAGCCAGAAGCCGGATGAGCTTAACGCCGGATTCGAAAATCGTCCCCACCACCGGGGCCTGTTTTAACGCTTCCACCCCCATTTCCCGGCAGAGGGCGCGCAGGGCGCGGCTGTTGCCTGTCGCTTTGCCCTCAGTCGCAATCCGTTTCCAGATCCCTGTTTTATGACGCATACCTCATTCCCCACAGAAAAAAATACAAGAGAGGCGATCATTATTGAGCCGTCGCTCGGCAAAGCGCCTCAGCTCACAGCCACGCTTTCCAGACGGTACCAAGTCTGCCGCTGCCCCCTATACAGAGTTGACACACAACGGTAAGCGACTTGCCTACCTGACAGGCAACCTGTCGTTTGTGTGATAAACCCTGCCATTACTGGCTGCATTTAAATCCAGGTTTCTGCTGCCAAATCCCTGGTTAAAAATAGCCGTAGCGTAGGAAATTTCCCTTGTCCAAACTACCCCCTAAAAATGGACATTGAATCATGTAACAAATTGCAAATAATTGGGCTGTGAAGGATAGTAACAGCATTGATTAAACCTCTTCGGGATCAATCTGATGGAAAATAAAGATACAGTCATTGAACATGTTACCGCTTTCATGGCTCTTTGCTCAGCAATTACTACCAACGGTGCCAGTAAGCCGGATAGTTACCAATTTGAATACCAGGAATTGCGCAGCCAGCTGATGAATACTGACGGTCTCCAGCTCCCGCTTTGGATCACCGCCTCCAACACACCGGCCAGTGTGCTGGCGCACGTGAAAATGGAACGAGGAAGCGGGACTGGAACATGGAAACTTCGGCGGGACTTTTTTCAGCAGGAAAAAATGAAAATTCTCTCCTGCTTATCCTCCCCCCCTGCACACGAAGAAAAATCTGTGCGGACGTCGGAACTTTCACCCTGGTTTATCCAGCCATCAGGGGCATTTTCTCCTCAGGCAGAACGACAGACAGAGGGCTCTTCTGTTGTCAGATCTCCGGACAATAATCAGACGCCGGATCCGTCGCATTACCAGCCAGTACTTCCGTCCCCTGAGAGAAAGAAAAAAGTTTTCATCGTGCATGGCCATGATGACGAACTTAAATTAAAAGTTGCCAGACTGGTTGATCAACAAGGGTTTGAATCCATCATCTTCCATGAGCAACGTATCGGGGGAACCCGCACGATCATCGATAAACTGGTGACGCTAACGAAAGATGTGGATTTTGCGGTGGTGCTGTATACAGCCTGTGATACTGGAAAATCCCGGTCCGAAAATGTAGACCAGCCACGTGCCCGACAGAACGTAGTTTTTGAACATGGTTTTCTGCTGGCCACACTCGGTCAGGAAAAAGTCATGGCACTGAAGGATCCGGAGGTAGCAGCACCCAGTGACCTGGATGGTGTTCTTTACATCAGCATTGATGACGACTGGAAATATGCGTTAGCCGAAGAGTTAAAGGCACTGAGCTGATGGTGAGTACTCTGAATGTACACGTCAGCACATACCAAACGTGCTTCAAAAATCGACTAATTCGTAGTGCCGGAAATTTCGGTGGTTCCGGTACAGAACCCCGATATTATTATTTCAAGTATTTAAAGGACACCATAAGGAGAGGGATATGCCGCAGTTAAAACAACCAGGTTTTCTGAAAAAGATAGAGAACGCTATCAGCGCGATCCCTGGCCTTGAAGACCAACTTTTTTCATGCCGAAAGAAAAGGCGTAGTGATAACCCATTAGTATTCATCGACAGGAAGGATGAAGAAAGAATACTAATGAATCTCCTTCAGCGTCAGTATAAAGATGAAAAACAGGCCGCAAAAATAGAATGTCTTTTTCAGAAAAACAAATTATCACCATACAGTATTCTGAGTTTTATATACTGGCGCTATACAAAGAAAATTTACCGACTGAGCGATGATATTATCAGCGATGTGGCCAGTACCTATGTTGATAACATCCCGGCTCAGGTTCTCAAGGAGCTCCCCGCATGGAGTATTTATGTTTCTGCCGAAGATCTGCATACTGAACTACCCACTTCCTATCCAATAAATGGCTTCTTCTTTTATCCGCTTTATAATAATGACGGGAATATTATCCGCCTTTTCATTATTGATGATCTGAAACAAGGCCAGGGAATTTCTGGCCTGAAAGAAAAAGACGTTGATGTCGTCGGCAATATCATCCGAATAAAGGACTCTCGTGAAGGGCTTATCGATTCACGGACGATGGAATGCATCGACGGTGAAGTTGTTGTGACTGTTAACGAAGAAATCAAGGATTTCAGGGAGAGAGAATTTAATCTTCTTAACGCGCAGCTATCAATGGTGCTTTATATCTGTTCACAGATAAATGACATCAGGGAAATCAGTCCACTCAAACGTCCGCAGAAGAATAAAAGGCTGGTTCAGCTGGATCATGAATCGCCGGCAACAGTCATCAGGGAATGGGATGTGGGTATCCGTATGGGGCAGGCCATACGACAATTTCGCCAGTCAGAAACGGCTGGAGAAACCCGACCAGCAACAACGAGCAGCAAACGTCCTCATATACGCCGGGGACACTGGCACACATACTGGACGGGAAGCAGAAAGCCGGAACTGGCCCATGAGCGTAAACCAAAATTAAAGTGGTTGCCCCCGGTACCAGTGAACTCAGAGGATGTGGATGGCTTACCTGTTGTGATCACACCTCTTGAGAAGTGAGCTGATGGCTGGCAGGCAGAGTCAGCACAGGATGCCTCCCTGCCCCACAAATCTTGATGGTTTGCAGGGAGTGAAATATGAGATGCAGAAGCCCTACAGACGACACTTTATTAACCGTCATCTCAACTTATAAAAAATACAGGCCTCATTCTGTACCATAATCGGCACAAATTCTTTTCCACCATTAGTCTGATGCAGTAGTTGGCCAAGAAGCCCTGGGGTGGTGATATTTGGAACCTGGTAGTTTAGATTTGTGTAAACGGAAAGTTCTGCAATAGAACAGACCCGGCGTGCATTTGCATACATTCCCCATGCATTCAACGCACGATTAGTTACCGGGCTGATTGAGGTAATAATCTTCTCTATTAAGTTGATTTTCTCACGAATAGATTCAATTGCGGTCTGTTTGTCGACGGTTTTAATTTTGATCCATATACAGTCATGGTGAAAAAGCCTATTGCGGTAATCACGAATTTCCTTGAGCAAATTCAGCAGCGTTCGGCGAGCTTCTATGGGCTTATGGTCAATTTCACTTAGTCTTCTCAAGGCTTTTGGAAGTGAATTTGGCCAGAGATAATTGTTTTTTTCCGAGTTATTATCTGTATGTAAGGCTTCCAGAAAAACATTTTCCCATGTCGAAAATGTTGTTGCAGCAATAATATCATCATGGGAAAAGACTGGAGGCGTTGTTGTTACTAGCGTTGGGTTACTTAAACCAAGGCGTACTGACCTGCCCCCAGTATTAAACACAATAATCAGTTAGTAAGGTCGGTTGCCCGCGAGATCGACTCACTCAGGGCGCTGGTCTCTAAACTGCAAAGAATGTTGTTCGGCCGCAGCAGCGAGAAACACCGCGAGAAGATAGAAAAGAAGATCTCGCAGGCAGAAAAGCGCATAAAGTGCATGCAGACGATACGCCGGTGAACGTACTGAAGCACGGTCAGGGTAAAACCCGAACCGGCGGCTGTGGGTCTATGTTCGTGACGATCGCAACGCCGGCTCAACTATGCCGGCAGCAGTATGGTTCTCATACTCACCCGACCGCAAAGGTATCCACCCGCAGCGACATCTGGCGGACTACAGCGGTATCCTGCAGGCCGATGCGTACGCGGGTTATAACGCCCTCTATGAAAGTGGGCGGGTAACCGAAGCGGCCTGTATGGCGCATGCCCGGCGCAAGATCCACGATGTACATGTCCGCCATCCAACGACAGTAACAACAGAAGCGCTCAGTCGTATCGGGGCGCTATACGCCATCGAATCGGAGATCCGCGGCAGTCCGGCAGAAGAGCGACTGACTGCCAGAAAAGCCAGAAGCGTTCCGCTGATGCAGTCGCTGTACGACTGGATACAACAGCAGATGTGCACGCTGTCGCGTCACTCAGATACGGCGAAAGCGTTCGCATACCTGCTGAAACAACGGGATGCCCTGAACGAATACTGTCGCAATGGCTGGGTGGAGATCGACAATAACCTGTGCGAAAACGCTCTCCGGGTGGTGGCGCCGGGACGCCGTAACTACATGTTCTTCGGCTCTGATGGTGGTGGCGACAGCGCAGCGGTGATGTACAGCCTGCTCGGCAGCTGTAAACTCAACGACATCGAGCCGGAAGCCTGGTTGCGTCACGTGATCAGCGTCATCAATACCAGGCCTGCCAACCGCGTGAAAGAGCTGTTGCCCTGGAACGTCACTCTCTCTGTAAACTAATGTTTACTCCACGTCCTTCACGGAGCGCTTACGTATGAACGGCAGCCCGGAGATCTGAAAAGAAAATTCAGCTTACATATCCATAGCCCTCATCGCCTCCAGTATATCCATGGCACTGATATACGATGTCTGTTCCTGCCAGTGATAAGGGGTACCACTAATCCGGACCAGCCCTAAGCGATCCACCATAAAATTTACAGCATCTGTAAGCGGTATGCCGGCTTCGATATATTCCCTGATCACTTCGCGATCAGTGAAGGGCGTATCGGCGAGCTTCAGCCCAAAGTGCTGTTCAAGCAGACAGGATAATAACCGTTGCCAGGCATCTGTCTCATCGACAGATGCGGGTCCGGATGGTACCGGGTTTACAGGATCATTTTTCATAGTGTCATCTTTTTATTATTAACGCCCCGAAATATCAGGGGGCATGAGGCTTTACCCAGGAAAAAGTTCCTGGCTTCCTTTAGCCCGCAGATAATCGTTGTTCCGGGGGCTTTCATCGCGGTTGTCAGGCAAACCTTCCCGTGCATCTTTAACCGGAGTTCCCTTCATCCTTTATCATCCGGTCCCTGTTCTTCAGCCCTTTCAGTCCGCGGTTTACAAGGCGTAAAAGCAGCGAAAGTTCAGGCGTTGTACACGCCCGAAAATATTGAATGTGCAGCCCCACATCGTCCGGATACAGGGGATCCTTTCAGGAACAGACATCGCTGTAAAATCGTTAATGCAGATCAATCACTGGCTATTGATCGTTATTATCAATCAATAAAAACGATCAATAAAATACGATTAATTTGTTTTACCTATTAAAATACGATAACCGATCGTTTTTACAGATCGTGATGGAATGAAGGGCAGGGAACTGGCTGTGAGGTCTGTTGCTGTGTGGTGAAAATACCGCTGTCTGAATGCGTATATATACGTCGTGGATTTTTCTGCACGCGTGAGCTTTGCACGTGGCTTCTGTTGGCAGGCTGTTTTGCCCGGTGCCGGGCAACGGGTTGTCTCGCTACGCCCCCTTCCTGCTTATGGCTGCCGGTAAGACACAATTTCAACAGCAGAAAATGGTAACGCTTCCCGGTGCGTTTTCACGCTGTTAATTATTATTCTGGCAGGAAAATAGCACATCTCGCCAAGACTGATTTTCAAAAAATGAGATAAGCGAAATATAAAATCATCCCCTAAAGTGAAACTTTTGAATGTAATAACTATTTTTAAATTGTTTTAATTGTTGTTATTTTCTGTACTGCGTAACATTATCAATAATACAAATTAAAAATAAATTTCATCAGTCATCATTAATTTATGACAGGGATTATTTCATCGTTGAATTATATTCGTAATTCGGCCTTTTTATTATTGCTGGCGTTTACGGCACAGGCGGCGCCATTATCTCCGGCGGATCGTGACGCCGTTCGCCAGCAACAGGAACAGCTGCTGCGCCAGAGCCAGCAGCAGCGCGACGAGCTGGACCGCAGCACCCCGCTGCCGCGCGCAGGCCAGAGCACGCCTGCCTCTCCGCCGGCCGGCCCCTGTTTCACCATTCATACCATCACCCTTTCCGGTACCACACTTATCAGCGCTGGTGCACAGCAGACATTAACTGCGCCGTGGCTGAACCGCTGTCTGGATATGGCGAAAATAACGCAACTCACCGCCGCCATTTCTGACTGGTATATCAGCCGGGGATATATTACCAGCCGCGCGTTTCTTACCGAACAGGATTTATCACACGGTGAATTGCGTATTGTTGTGCTGGAAGGAAAATTACGCCATATCCACCTGGAGGGCGGTTCCCCGCGCATGCTGAAAATGGTTTTCCCCGGTCTGGAAGGGAAAATCCTTAATCTGCGGGATATCGAACAGGGGATGGAGCAAATAAATCGTCTGCGGCGCGAACCGGTGCAGATCGATATCGTCCCCGACAGTGAACCGGGTTATTCCAGCGTGAATTTAACCGCCACGCCGGAATTTCCGTTAAGTGCTTCGGTTTCGCTGGATAACAGCGGGCAGAAAAGTACCGGTGACGATCAATTAAATGGTTCGCTGACCGCCAGTAATTTGCTGGGGCTGGCGGAACAGTGGCGGGTAAGCGGCGGGCGCAGCAGCGATTTTGCCACCGGCTATGACGCGCAAAATTTTCAGGCCGGGTTCAGCATACCGTACGGTTACGGCCTGCTCGATTACAGCTATGCATGGAGCAACTACCGTACCACCCTCATCAATCAGGGCTTTCCGTGGATCTCCACCGGCGACACCCGAACGCACCGCCTGAACGGTTCGTGGGTGGTGTTCCGCAACGGCAATATCAAAACCGCATTTACCGCCGGAATCACACAGCGTTCCTCGCGCAACTGGCTCAACGACGCGCCGCTGGTCAGCAGCACGCGCAATCTCTCCAGCCTGCAACTGGGCATCAGCCATACGCAGAAAATAGTGGGCGGCGTGGCGACCTTCAACCCGACATTCAGCCACGGTATGCCGTGGTTTAACGCGGAAACCGACGAAGGCAAAAGTGGCGATGAACCCCGCGCGCAGTTCCGCAAAGGGAGCCTGAGCGCCAGCTTCCAGCGCCCGTTCAGCGCCGACATCGTCTGGCTCACCAGCCTGTATGCGCAGTGGTCGCCGGACAGGCTCTACGGCAGCGAACGCCTGACGCTCGGCGGCGAAAGCTCCGTGCGCGGTTTTAAAGAGCAATACCTCTCCGGCGACAACGGCGGTTACTGGCGCAACGAACTCAACTACGTGCTGTTCACTGTGCCACTGTTCGGACAGATCAGCGCCACGGCGGCGGTGGATGGCGGCTGGCTGGAAAAAGACCGGCTCGATCGCTACGCCTCCGGCACGCTGTGGGGTGCGTCAGCTGGGCTTGGCAGCGCCGGACGCTGGTTCGCCAGCCAGATCTCCGTTGGCACGCCGCTGCATTACCCCGACTGGCTCGCCCCCGATCACGTCAGTGTTAACTGGCGCGTTGCTGTCACGTTTTAAGGATCAGGACGATGAAGACTGACAAACCGGTTCGTTTTTCCCAGCGTGCTGTCAGCTGGTTGATTATCAGCCTGCTGGTCTGGCAGCCGGTAGCCCCCGCGTTTGCTGCGGCCATCACGCCGACAGGTGGCGCCAGCATGGATAAAGCGGGCAACGGCGTGCCGGTGGTCAATATCGCCACGCCGAACGGGGCGGGCATCTCACACAATCAGTTTCATGACTACAACGTCGGCAGCGAGGGGCTGATCCTTAATAACGCCACCGGGCAACTGACGCAGACGCAGCTTGGCGGGCTTATCCAGAACAACCCGAACCTGAAGGCCGGGCAGGAAGCGAAGGGCATTATCAACGAAGTGACCGGCGGCAGCCGATCGCAGTTGCAGGGTTATACCGAAGTGGCGGGTAAAGCGGCGAATGTGATGGTCGCCAACCCGTACGGCATCACCTGTAACGGCTGTGGGTTTATCAACACGCCGAACGCCACCCTGACGACCGGTAAACCGCAATTCGATGCGGCGGGCAATCTCTCCGCACTGGAAGTGACCAGAGGCACCATCACCGTGGAAGGGCAGGGGCTGAACGCCAGCGGCAGCGATGCGCTGGCGCTGATTTCCCGCGCCACCGAAGTGAACGCCGCCATTCATGCGAAGGACTTAACCGTGACCACCGGGGCCAACCGGGTGGATGCCAGCGGAAAAGCGACAGCGATTGCCGGCGAGGGCGCAGCCCCGGTGGTGGCAGTCGATACCGGCGCGCTCGGCGGCATGTATGCCAACCGCATTCACCTGGTGTCCACCGAGAAAGGCGTCGGCGTTAACCTTGGCAACCTGACGGCACGCCAGGGCGATATCACGCTTGATGCGAACGGCAAAATGGTGGTGAAAGAAAGTATTGCCAGCGGCTCGCTGACGGCGAAAGGCGACAGCGTCACCCTGAGCGGCAGCCACAAAGCGGGCGGCGATATCGCAGTCACCGCCGCGCAGGATGTAGCGCTGAATCACGCCACGCTGGCCGCCGACGGCAAACTGACGCTTGGCGGCGCGGGCAACACCACCCTTGCAGGCAGTTCGCTCACCAGCGGCGGCGACATGTCGCTTGGCGGGAAACAGCTCACCAGCGATGCTTCCACCCAGGCCAATGCAGCAGGCAATGCCACGCTGAAGGCGCAGACCCTCACCCAGCAGGGGCAACTGACCACTGGCGGCGACGCGCAGATCGCCGCTGTTCAACTGGATAACCGGGGAACGGTGGCGGCAAAAGGCGGGCTGACTGCCAGCGCCAGCACAGTGAATAACAGCGGCACGTTGCAGGGGCAGACGCTGGGAATTACCGGCGATAACGTGCAGAACAACGGTACGCTGGCCGCCAGTGGCGCACTGAGCGTGGATGCCGGAACGCTGACCGGCGGGGCAAATTCTGTCATTACCGGCAAAGGTGATGTCACGCTGACGGCACAGGGCGCGGCGGATTTTTCCGGGCAGGTGAATGCCGATGGCGCACTGACGGTTACCGCAGGCAGCATGCAGACCTGGCAGAATGCGCAACTGCAAAGCGGCGGCGATATGACACTGGCGGCCAGTGACGCCACGCTGAACGGTACTCAGGCAGCAAAAGGTACGCTGAGTGTGACGGCGAAAACGCTGAACCACGGCGGTAAATCAGCGGCGAGCCGTATTACGCTCACCGCGCCGGAAAGCCTCACCAACAGCGGTACGCTGGTGGCGGATACGCTGGATCTCGACAGTAGCCACATCAGCAACAGCGGCCTGTTGCAGGGCACGCAGGCGCTGAACCTGCGCACCGGGCTGCTTGATAACCTCGCTGGCGGCACACTCTACTCTGCGAAAGACCTGACGCTTACCATCCCGCAATTGAACAACGGCGGCCTGATCACCACCGATGGTGATCTGTATCTGCACGGCGATGCGCTGACCAGCGATGGCGAACTGAATGGCGTTAACCTGTTCAGCGATTACCACAGCCTGGGTAACAACGGCCGTCTGCTGGCGGACGGGCAGTTAACCCTCGCAGCAGGCAGCATTCGCAACAATGGGCTGGTGGCAGCCAACACCACCGGCGTGACGGCTGATAACCTCGATAACGCAGGAACCCTACAGGGTAATGATGCCCTGACGCTGCAGACACAGAACACCAACAACAGTGGAACGCTGGCGGGCGGGAATTCACTGGATCTCAGCGGGCAGGCGCTGATCAACAGCGGCCTGCTGGCTGCGAAAAACCTGACGCTCAACAGCACTGACATCACCAACAGCGGCACGCTGCAGGGCACCAGCCTGCTGACCGCCACGGGCAGCACACTGACCAACCAGCAGAATGGCCTGCTGCTGAGTAACGGCGCGGTCACGCTGAAAAACGATCGTCTCAGCAACGCCGGACAGATGCAGGGCGGCACGCTCGATCTGGCGACCGGCGAATGGCTGAACAGCGGCACGGCGCTCGGGCAAAACGGGCTGAATGCCACGGTCAGCGGCTCGCTGAATAATCAGGGCAGCGTGGTCAGCCAACAGGCGATGACGCTGGTCGCAGATAACAGCAACATCAGCGGCACGCTGATGGCGAAAGTGCTGGCGCTGCACGGTGATTTACGTAACAGCGGCCTGATTCAGGGGACGGACGGGCTGAACTGGCAGGGCACCTCCTTTACCGGCACGGCAGACGGACAAATGCTCAGCGGCGGCAGCCTGACATTACAGGGCACCACGCTCGACAATCAGGGGCGGATGCAGGGGCGCAACCTGACCGCTACAGCCGACAGCTGGCGCAACGGCGGTACGGTGCAGGCGCAGGATTCCCTGAACGTCACGCTTGGCCATTCGTTTGATAACCAGGGGCAGATGCTGAGCCAGGGCGGGGCCGCCATCAGCACCGCGCAACTGACCAACGACGGTAAACTGGCAGCAAAAGATCTCACTGTGACTGCGCCGGATATCGCCAGCAACGGCATTCTGCAGGGTAACGACAGCCTGACCATCACCACGCAACATTTGCTTAATGGCGGCAACGGCCAGGTAGTGAGCGGCAGCGGGCTGAACCTGAATCTTGATAGCTTCAACAATCAGGGGCTGCTGTATGTACAGGATGGCCTGACGCTGACCGGCAATACGCTGATCAACGGCGGCAACCTGGAAACCGGCGCGCTGGATGTCACCACCGGCAGCTTCGACAACAGCGGCACGCTGATGGCGCATAACCATGCCACGTTACAGGCGGACCAGCTTGCCAACAGCGGTAACCTCGTTGCCGATACGCTGGCGCTGACGGGCACCCGCATCACCAACAACGGGCTGATGCAGGGCACGCAGCAGATGCAGGCCACGGCGGATAATATTGCGAACACGGCGGGCGGCCGCTGGCTGTCCGGCGGCGCGCTGACGCTCAACGGTAACCTGAACAACGACGGAACAGTGCAGGGCGATACGATCACGCTGCGCGGCGACACGCTGGATAACACCGGGATCGTCAACGGCCTGCATGGCCTGACCGGCATCCACAGCGGCGCGGTGACTAACAACGGTCAACTGGTCAGCGGCGGCGTGACAGATATCCACGCTGACAGCCTCTCCGGCAGCGGGCGCATCAGCGGCGATACGCTGGCGCTCGATGCCACCACGCTCAGCAATGGCGGGCTGTGGCAGGGCACGCACGGCCTGACGCTGCATGCGGACACCCTCACCACCGCCAGCGGTTCGCGCACGCTGAGCGGCGGCGATTTCACACTGAACGCCGGACAACTGTCCACGCAGGGCACCTTACAGGGCGGGCAGGTCAGCGTGACAGCGGATAACTGGACGCTTGGCGGCACGTTGCTGAGCCAGGGCGATTTAACGGCCACTGTCGGCAACACCCTGAATCTGCCGGGCGCGCTGCAAAGCCAGGGGGCGATGACGCTCGCCGCGCAGACGCTGAACAATGACGGCCAGCTGTTAAGCGCCGGGGATATCACCCTGCGCGGACAGCAACTCACCAATAACGGCACCGTACAGGGCAACACGCTGACGGCGCACGAAGCGGGCATCACTAACCGTGGTGCGCTCACCGGGCTTAACAGCCTGACGCTGGATAACCGCCAGGCAACCGCGGCATTGCAGGCGCGGATGGCGATGGCAACGCCGCAACTGGCGCTGATTAACACCGGTTCGTTACTGACGCAGGGTGCGCTGGATATCACCGCCGGTACGGTGAATAACGCGGGTACCTGGCAGGGCAACAGCATCCTGCTGGCAGCGCAGTCGCTGGATAACAGCGGCGCCGTGCAGAGCGCCGGGGCGCTGAACTTCCGGCTTACCGGCGACCTGAATTCCGCCGCAGGCAGCAAAATCACCGCCATGGGCACGGCCGCACTGCAGGCCTTATCGCTGACC
This sequence comes from Kosakonia sp. MUSA4, assembly GCF_013085925.1. NCBI lineage: Bacteria > Pseudomonadati > Pseudomonadota > Gammaproteobacteria > Enterobacterales > Enterobacteriaceae > Kosakonia > Kosakonia sp. MUSA4. The sequence continues at coordinate 4,307,294 of NZ_CP025697.1, read as the reverse complement.
AACAACGGGCAGTGGGCGGCGAAAAACCTGACGCTCAGCGGCGGGACGCTGAATAACAGNGGAGCCATCAGCGGTAGCGACGGCCTGACCGCCACGCTGAGCGGAGATATCACCCAGCAGAGCAGCGCGACGCTTGCCAGTAACGGGGCGCTGAACCTGTCGGCGGCTTCACTCGATAACGCCGGTAACGTGCAGGGCGGTGATGTCACGCTTGCCGCCGCGACGCTGACCAACCGCAGCGGTGCGCAGACGGTAAGCGCGGGCACGCTGACCCTGACCACGCCGCAACTGCTTAACTATGGGCTGCTGCAGGGGGCGGGTGAAACCCGTGTCGATGCGACCGCGCAGGCGCTCAACGAGGGCAAGCTGCTCTCCGGCGGGCAACTGACGCTCACCACGCCACAATACAGCGGCGCGGGCTGGTTACAGGCCAGCAACCTGATACTGAATGCGACAAACAACAACGGCAGCGGCACGCTGCTGGCCGGGCAGATGACCCTCACCGGTGACACCTTCACCAACCAGGGGATGACGCAGGCGGATAACCTGACGCTGAATTATCGCCAGCTCACCAACAACGGCACACTGCTCGGCACAAACCAGCTGACGCTGAATGCCTCGCAGGTGGATCAGTCCGCCAGCGGCAAGCTGTTCAGCGGCGGCGATCTGTTTGTCGGCGCGGGCGGGCTGAATGCGCTGGGGCAGGTGGTGGCGCTCGGTAACCTGACGCTGCAACTGGCCAGTGCCTTTACCGGCAAAACCACGCTGGCGGCGGGCAAAACCCTGACTGTTTCCAGCAACGGGGCGATCGATAACCAGAGCGTGATGCAGGGCCAGGCGGTGAATCTCAGCGCGGGCGGCCAGTTGACCAACAACGGGCAAATCGCCACCGGTAGCGGGGCCAGCACCTTAAGTGGCAGCAATATCGTGCTGAACGGCAACAGTGCGATTCAGGGCGGCGGCGATGTGGCGCTGGTGAGCCGGGGCAACATTACGGCGAACGGCTTTGCCGGGACGCCCGGCAGCCTGACGCTGAACGCACCGGGTGCCATCATCAACACCGCGCTGCTGTATGCGGCGAACAACCTGGCGCTGTATGCCAGCAGCATCACCAACCAGCGCGGCGATATGCTGGCGGGTAACAATCTGGTGCTGCAACGCGACGCGGCGGGGAATGCCAACAGCGAGGTGATCAACACCTCCGGCAGTATCGAAACGCGAAACGGCGATATCACCATTAAGACCGGGCATCTGCTGAATACCCGTGATGGGCTGAACGTTACGCAAACAACGACTCCGAATACGACCCTGGCAGGATTGGGTAATGCAACACTGGATGTTCCTTACACGATGATGCCTGACGGGACATGGGGTTATTACACTACAGAGGCTGTCATTCAGGTCGGTTCATGTAATGGACACGGCGCATGTAACTACAACCATGTTACAACTTACCATTACGCTCCCTTCAAGGAGTACACCACGCAGAAGTTTGCACTTTCACAAACGGATGTGAATGTTGTGGCAAACGGCGGTGCAGCACGTATCTCTTCAGCAAGGAATCTGCAATTACAGGCAAACAACCTCGACAATCAGGCCAGCAACATTCTTGCCAGTGGCAATATTGCGCTGTCTGGCAGCCAGTTGAATAACCAGAGCTGGCAGGCAGGGACGAGCTATGATTACGTTGTTTATCAATATGGTACTAGTAATAAACCGACAACAGCAACGATTGACCCGGCGAACAGCTCACTGCATCCCACCGTCAAAGATAATAATATTCCTTTCCAGTTGGTGGGGCATGAATCAGCATTTACAGCCGGAGAAATTTACCGCGCTGTCATTCAGGCGGGCGGCAATGTCGCTGCCAGTTTCAGCAACAATATCAGTAATACAAACACCACGGCGCACACTGGTGGTGTTACAGGTACCATCACTGCCCCGTCACTGAATACCCTGAGCAATCAGGGTATCGGCGGTAGCGTGGCGAAACAGGCGCTGGCCGCAGGGCCGGTCGCGGTGAACTCCCCGCAGTGGCAGGATCAACTGCAAAATGCGCTGCAACAGATTAACGGCGGCAGCGGGCTTGATAACGGCGCGGCATCCGGCGCGGCGCTGGCAACGCCGGGCAGCCAGCAGAAAGGCAATGCCAGCCTGGGCAATACCGGCAGTCTGGCCAGCGCAGGCGTGACCACGGCAGCGCTGAAAAACACCGGCACGACACCGCAACAGGGCAAAACCGTCGACACCAGCGCTTACCCGCTGCCGACCGGCAATAACGGTTATTTTGTGGTTACGGATAACCCGAAAAGCCCCTATCTCATCACCGTGAACCCGAAACTCGACGGCCTGGGGCAGCTTGATCCGGCACTGTTTGGCGATCTGAATAAGCTACTTGGCATCACCCCGGCCGCCGCGCCGCGCGAAACCAGTCCGACGTATACCAGTGAGACACAGTTCCTCGGTTCGTCGTATATGTCAGGCCGCCTCAACCTGAACCCCGATTATGACTACCGGTTCCTCGGCGATGCGGCGTTCGACACGCGCTATGTCAGCAATGCGCTGCTGAACCAGACCGGCAGCCGCTACCTGAACGGTATGGGTTCCGATCTCGCGCAAATGCAGTATCTGATGGATAACGCCGCCAGCGCACAGCAGTCGCTTGGGCTGTCGTTCGGCGTGGCGCTCACCGCTGAGCAAATCGCTTCCCTCGACCACAGTATTTTGTGGTGGGAGAGTGCGACGATTAACGGTGAGACGGTGATGATCCCCAAACTCTACCTGTCGCCGAAAGACGTCGCGGTGAACAACGGCAGCGTGATCGCCGGGAACAATGTCAGCCTTGACGGCGGCAATGTTACTAACAGCGGCAGCACGCTGCTGGCGCGTAACGATCTCAGCGTCAACAGTAGCGGGCAGATAACCAACAGCAATGATGCGCTGCTGAAAGCGGGCGGCAATGTTGATCTCAGCGCCATTGGCGATATCAGCAACATCAGTTCCACCATCAGCGGTAAAACCGTGGCGCTGGAGAGCGTGGACGGCAGCATCAATAACCTGACGCTGGCCGATCAATTTGCGCTTAACACGCAGAGTAAACCGGGTTCGGTCAGCATCAGGGACACCACGCTCGGCAGCATCGCCAGCATTACCGCGACGGATGGCTTGTCGCTGGTGGCGGGCAAGGACATCACTTTTACCGGCGCGACGGCCTCAGCGGGCGGCGCTCTGTTGATGGACGCTGGCGGCAATCTCGCCGTTAATGCCATCCAGAAAAATGAGGCTTACAGCCAGTCCGGTTTCCGCAATCTCACGGATACCAGCCGCTCCACCGTCGGTTACCAGGGCAGCAGCATCACCGCAGGCGGCAATCTGGCGATGCAGGCGGGCAACGATCTGACGCTCAGCGCCAGCAATGTCAGCGCCGGGAAATCGGCAAAGTTGTCGGCAGGCAACGATCTGAACCTCGATGCGCAGCAGACCAGCAACGCCAGCCGCAGCGGCAAAAGTGAAAACCACAGTACCGGTGTTGATCGCACCACGGTCAGTGCCGGCGACAATCTGTTGTTGACGGCAGGCCGGGACATCAATTCGCAGGCCGCCGGGCTGGCGGCAGAGCAGCAGGTCGGCATGCAGGCAGGACGCGATGTCAATCTGCTGGCGGAAGCCACCACCCAGGGCGACAGCTACAAAGCCAGCAAGAAAACGGTCATTAACGAGCAGGTCCGCCAGCAGGGCACCGAGATTGCCAGCGGCACCGACACCACTATTATCGCCGGACGCGATATGAATGCCGAAGCGGCGCAGGTGACGGCGCAAGGCGATATTGGCGTACAGGCCGGGCGCGATGTGAACCTGACGACCGCCACCGAGAGCGATTACCACTACAAGGAAGAGACCAAAACCAAAAAAGGTTTCCTGAAAAAAACCACCACTCACACCATCTCCGAGCAGAGTGCCACGCGCGAATCCGGCACGTTGCTGAGCGGTGATAACGTGACGGTGAAATCCGGTAATGACCTGCTGGTGAAAGGCTCCTCCGTGGTGGGCGATGGCGATGTGACGCTCAGTGCGGCGCATAACGTGGACATCACAGCCGCCACCAACACCGACTCGAACTGGCAGTTTAAAGAGAAGAAAAAGAGCGGCCTGATGGGCTCCGGCGGCATCGGTTTTACCATCGGCAGCAGTAAAACTAAACAGGATCTGAAAGAGAAAGGCACCACCCAGAGCCAGAGCATGAGTACTGTCGGCAGCAATGGCGGGGATGTGACGATCTCGGCAGGCGACGCGCTGCATATTGGTGGTTCTGACGTGATCGCCAAAAAAGATCTCGCCCTGAGCGGCGACAGTGTGGTTATCGATCCCGGCCATGACAAACGCACCACCGACCAGACCTTCGAGCAGAAAAGCAGCGGTCTGACACTGGCGCTCTCCGGCGCGGTGGGCGATGTGGTGAACACCGCAGCATCCACGGCGATGGCGGCAAAAGATCAGAGTGATGGTCGCCTTGCGGCATTGCAGGGCACCAAAGCTGTGCTCTCCGGTATTCAGGCCTCGCAGGCTTCACGGCTGGCAGCGGCGAAAGCCGGCACGGATGATGCCACGAAGAACGGCTCATTTGGTGTGATGGTTTCTATCGGCGGGCAGTCGTCGAAATCCACTTCCCATTCAGAGCAGGACACGGCATTTGGCAGCTCGCTGAATGCAGGAGATAGCCTGAGCGTAACCGCTAACGGCAAAGGAAATGCGACCAACAGCGGCGATATTGCGATATCAGGTAGCCAGCTAAAAGCCGGGAAAGACATCACGCTGGCGGCGGCCATGGATATCTCTCTTGGCGGCGCGGCCAGCACGCAACAAACCAGCGGCAGCAACTCCAGCAAAGGTGGCTCGATTGGTGTCGGGATTGTCGCCGGGAAAAACGGTGCCGGGTTTATGGTGTCGGCCAGCGGAAACGCCTCGAAGGGGAACGAGAAAGGCAACGGTACCTCATGGAATGAGACCACGCTGGATGCCGGACAGAATGTCGATCTGACAAGCGGCCGCGACACCCTGTTGCAGGGTGCGCAGGTGAATGGCGATAAGGTGACGGCGGATATTGGGCGCAACCTGACGCTGAGCAGCCAGCAGGACAGCAATAACTACAACAGCAAACAGCAGAGCATCAGCGCCGGGCTGAGTTATACCTTTGGTGGCGGCGGCCTGGGCGGCAGTTTCAGCTACAGCCGCGACAAAATGGACAGCAATTACGACTCGGTGCAGGAGCAGACCGGGATTTACGCGGGCAAAGGTGGCTTCGATATTACCGTCGGTAATCATACGCAGCTTGATGGCGCGGTGATTGCCAGTCAGGCGGATGCTGATAAAAACAAGCTGGATACCGGAACGCTGGGCTTCTCCGATATCAACAACAAAGCCGACTACAAAACGGAACATCAGGGTGCCGGGTTCAGCACCGGCGGCAGCGTGCCGGGTAACGTTCTCGGGAATATGGCGAATGCCCTGCTGGCCGGTGCGGGCGGCAAGGGGCATGCGGAGGGCACCACGCAGTCGGCGGTGGCTGACGGCGCGATTGTGATCCGCGACCAGGCCANCCAGCAGCAGGATGTGANCACGCTGAGCCGCGACACCGCGCACGCCAACGGTAGCATCGATCAGATTTTCGACAAGGAGAAAGAACAACGCCGCCTGCAAACCGCGCAGATGATTAGCGAGATNGGCACGCAGGTGGCGGATATTGCCCGNACGGAAGGTGATATAGCTAAAGCGAAAGCTGTGAGCGATCCGGCGGCACTGGCGGCGGCAAAAGAAACGCTGATCGGNAANGGGAATCTCAATCCTACGCCAGAGGAAATTAGCGATCAGGAGGGCCGGACAGCAGAAGCAAACTTTGGGACGGGAAGCACACTCCAGCGTGCCATCACCGCAGCCACCGCCGCGATACAGGCACTGGCGGGCGGCGATATCAAATCTGCGCTGGCCGGGGCTGCTGCGCCGTATATTGCAAACGAAATTGCTGCGAAAATCCCGGAAACCGATCCTGCCGGGCGGGTTCTGGCGCACGCGGTGGTCAATGCCGCGCTGGCCGCAGCCAGCGGAAAAGATGCAGCCAGCGCGGCAGCCGGGGCGGCTACGGGGGAACTGACCGGGATAATAGCCCTGGAAGCGTGGGGCATAAAAGATACCAGTCAACTGAGTGAGGAACAGAAACAGACCGTTTCGGCGCTGGCGACTTTGGCGTCCGGGCTGGCGGGTGCACTGGCGGGAGACAGTGGTGCAAATGCGGTTGCAGCAGCACAGGCCGGGAAAACGACGGTTGAAAACAACGCGATGAGTGATGAGGAGCGGCCTGTTCCGTATGGTGTCACTCCAGGCGATGTGGCGATAGCAAAAGCGAAAGAAGACGCTGCATCGGGGTTAACGAAGAAACTGAATGAACTGGGTCAGGCCATCGATAAAGCCACCCAGTGCACATTTGGGCGTGCGTGCTCGTCGGATAATGAGGAGCAGGAGTCGAAACCGAATGTCGCAGGAAACCTGACGGATGAGGAAAAAGCTGAATATGGTGGGGCTGGTTCTGGAACACCTGGAGGCTGGGGGCCAGAGGATGAGGATGATGCACGGAATAATGAAGCTCATAGTTCTGCAAATGGAAAAAATTTAAACTCTGAATTAATAGGTAAAGAAATTGCGGGAGGGCATGCTTTTGAAAAGCATGTTCTACAGCAGGGAGAGTTTAGTGGGTTGGGGATCAGAACAAGGGCTCAATTTGCACAACATATTGAAAATGTTGTTAATAACCCCACATCCAGTAAAATGTTGAGTAATGGACGTTCAGCTTACTGGGATGAATCTACAAACACTGTTGTAATACGTAACCCGAAAGCGTCTGATGGTGGAACGGCTTTTAGACCAGTCAATGGTAGAGCATATTTTGATAATTTAAGGTGATGAATGAACGTAATATCTATTTCCGGGAAACAAGTCCAATTGACGATTGATGAAAAAGATTTATTGATCCTTAATTCAGCTTTAAATGAAATTTGTAATGGTATATCTATGATTGAGTTTGAAACTCGAATAGGAGCAACAAAAGAAGATACATGTGCATTACTTTCAGAGGTGAGTCGTATTTTAGACCAGGTAGCTAATTGAAATAAATCCAGAACGTCATGTCAGCAAGTGATTGATATTCTATCAGTTAACCGAATCGCCTGCGTTCCAGAGCCAGTTCAGTGATGTGTCCGGCTAGGTGAGCATCAGCAACGGCGCGTTGCACCTCATAACTACAGGCCGACAGGGACAAATCTGTCAGCCTGCAGACACAGCGCTGCGATCAACCCGTCGCTTTACACATGAATACTACGGCTTCGTGTTTCTGCTCTGCCGTCAGTACCTTCGGCCCGGGGTTACGTGAAAGTCCTCCCCGCCAAGCATCGACTCAGCGAGCAACTTCTTGAGCCTGGCATTCTCGTCTTTGGGTGCCTTAAGGCGCTTAATTTCTGCCACCTCCATACCATGGAGGTGGCGTAGTTACGACAGAGTTAATGGGCGGGGGCTCCGGCTTCAGCTTCGTGAAAAATACTGATGATCTGTTTGTCGGAAAAATGCTTCTTCATGGTAATTGACCTGCCTTCATGATGAAGACATTACTAACATCACGGTATATTGATAAACGGGGAGCAGGTCAGTGGTTATCGGTGATAGAGCCCATCCATAGAGCCCACAGCATTCATACCACAGTAACCGTCGCATCCTTTTGTCGAGACATTCATTTTACCATTCTTGTCTTCACTGATAACGGCAACACACTGACTGTTGCTGTCCTTCCAGCCCCAGCGGTGTTTCTGCCCTTTGCCGGCGGGGAGTGGCTGTGCAACACCTTCCAGATTACAGACCCCGGATGCATCTCCATAAGATGAGTTAATGCTGAATGCCATATTTTCACCCTGAGGTGTCAGGCTGAGTCCGGCATCAGGTTTAACATATTCAGCAGCATTAACGGTTGTCGTCATTAGCATCAGTATCAGAGCCGCAGTCATTTTCTTCATTGATTTCTCCTTAGTTTTAAATAAACACCACTGGTGATTGTTAATCACGAAAGATTTCACCACCGATAAATTCTGTTTCAGGAATAAGGCTGATTGATGTCCCTGCAATGTTCAGGTTTCCGCCAACGCAGAGACCATCAGGAAGCTGGTTGATTCGGGTATTTTTAATACTGAGGTCACCCGGAATGCGCAGTCCCGCAGGCAATACTTCCGGTGTTGAAAATGACAGTCTCAGGGACTGGCTCAGATTCATTCTGTCAGGCAGTCCTCTGGTTTGTATTCCGGGCATGATGGCATCACGCCGCACTGTCAGTTCTTTCGGAAACTGTTTAATTTCCGAACCACTGAGGTTCATATCCTCATGAACAGAAAATACTTCCGGCAGTTTCCTGATATACGAGTATGTCCAGAAAAAATGGCCTTTAATGGTATGGATGCTTTCCGGCCATCTTCCGTGAAACGTATTGAGAAAAACACCGGACATGAATCGTGTACTTTCCGGAATACAGAGACGAGGAGCTTTGTGGGTATCAATTGTACCAATGGCGAGAGGTAAAATGTGAAATTCATTGAAGAAGGTGATGTTCGGCGATAATTTGTTAGCCTGCGTGATTCTGACCTGTCCATGAAAATTAACACTGGCAGGAATTCGCAGCCTTCTGCCTGCTTCTGTGTTGAAACTTATATCACCATATACATCGGTAAACTTACCGCGTTTAATACGGTAACACCCACAGCTTTTTAAATACATCCAGAAAGAAGACTGGTGTTTATATTTTCTTTTCTTGTTATGCATGATAACCCCGGTGCTGGCGTCTTTTTATTGGCCGGACTGTAAATCAGTAACGTATATTGTTTAATGAGCGAATGAATCCGTTCACGGCTAAAGCAATAAAATATCATCATTACAGAATTACGCGCATAATCCTGTACTTACAGTGACGGATATGATTTCTGGCATGATAATGCAGAGCAGATTACCAGGTGTTGCCGGGATTCATAAATGTGGAATCCACGTAACTGTACCCGGATGCCTGCAGGTCAGAAACCAGCTCCTTCACTCTCTCTAGGTCAGAGGCCGGTGTGAAATTCTCACTGTCACTCTGTAATGGCTGAAATTGTGTCGGACTGATGCGCGCGAGTCTGATAAAAGCAGGGTTTCCTGAATTCATATACCTGCCCATGATATCGATGGTTACTACCTGATTACGCAGTCTGGTATTTCCGCCACGCACATTGATGCGAACAACCGGGTTGTTGAGTATATAATACTGGCTACAGACATAATCTGTCATCGGCATCCCCACATACCCGCTTTCAGTCGGGGCCACAACCATCGTGTTTTGCATCCCCCCGAGATAGGAACCCGGAAATGCCGGGTCATGATTTAAACATTTTGCTGATACAGCCGTGGAAACAAAAAGAACAGCCGGGATAAGGACCTTCATATATTCCCCTGTAAACAGTATCTCAGTATGTACGGTAATGTGTTCCTGTTGCGATTTTTACCGGTATCAGTCAGCCATTATCCGCTCAAGTTCGCCGCTGAAATAATATATCTCACTTCCGTCCGGGGTATTTAATTCCCACTGGCCTCGTTTAATCATGCAGATATCGTCACTGAACGATATGTCACATTCCTGTATCGACATAAAGACCGTGTCTGTCCGTATACTTTTATTTCCTGAATATTCAATTACCCCACAACCACTGTATCTGCCGTTTTCTTTTTGCAGCCGACAGCTCAGTGAGTAACGGTCAGTAATACTGTCACCGGATATCTCAACCAGAATGTCTCCGCGTTCAGTGATGCGGAATGTATTAAATATGAAAGAATCACCTTCGTTAAAAACGCATTGCCCTTCGAACTGCATGGTATTCATTGTCAGCCCCGCTTTATTTTCTGAATATACGCACGTGGCGGCGAATGTGGTCTGTTCCGCCGTTTTCGTTACGGTAAAAATAGGCGACATGAAACGAGGTTTTGATGTGATTCCCCATAGCAGGTAAAGACCTGTACTCCCTGATAACAGAAAGCGTCAGCGGAGAATATGATAAGTCGAAAAGTATCAGAACCCCTTTCCCGTCGTATTTCAGCAGTTTTTTGACTTCTGTTGCCTGATATTCCGGACGCAGTGTGCAGGCCCGCTCATATCGTCGTCTGACAGCAAACTCCACCGCCACGTCACCAATCAAAAAATCCACCCGCCCGGAACCCCGCAGGGCACCCGGTAATATCCCCCGAACCTCTGGCGAAACCTTATCCCCGAACCAGCCTAAAAGGTAGAATCTGAGCAGGGGTAAGAGTTCTCTTTCGCTGTATTCGCCGGGGCGCAATGTTTTGGTGAATTCCTTTCGCCACAGCGATGCATAGAGATAACTGAAACTGTTCACCACCTCGCTGACGCTTACACTCATTCCTTTTCCCCGTCTGTTTTTTTGTTCCGGTAACGCTGCGGCCAGATGTCCTGCGGGCGCATATCCAGCGCCTGTGCTATCAGCCGTTCTGCCCGTGGATAGTGACGCTCCATGGCATTGCTGAGGGTTCGTGCAGCGAGTCCGTGGGCACGGGACAACCCGGCCAGCGTGATGCCGCGCTTGTGCAGGGCGGCCACGATGTCAGCCCGGTGCCAGTCCTGCGCACTTCCCTTACTTCGTTTTTTCTGCGAAGCTGATGAGTTAGTCATGGTAGTCATTCCACATACTTAGTACGTAGATATTAAAAGGGAATAAAAGGTAGTTATCAAGTTCCTTTTTATGAATTTGATGAGCTTTCTTATAACTCTCTGATATCTGGTGAAATATTTTATGGTCAACGATGTACAAAAACCTTCCGGAAGGGCGCGTACCGGAAGTGAAGACGATAACGACTGGCTGACGGCCCAACAGTTCGTCGAAGCCAATATGGAAGGGATGCCCGGCACGGCGAAGGGGGTACGCCTGCGTCTGGAAAAGCTGGCTGAACTGCATCCTGAAATCAGACGCAAACGCACGCACGGGAAAGGGTTTGTCTATCATATCAGTGCGGCAGGGATGGCCCTGAAAAGTGAAAGGGAGGCCGTAAAGCTGCCGTCTGATGACAAACTCAGTCTGTGGATACAGCTGTTCCGTACCATGTCCCCGGCTTCACGCGACCGGATGCTGAAACTGGCGCTGGAGCAGGTGGCAGAAGACCTCGGGCAGGGGAAGCCATCCGCCACGCAAAAATAGCCATCTCAGCATAAGGTACTGAATATAAACACTTTATTTTCAAAATGGCATTGCTTTGCGTATGCCATTTTGCTATACTGACTGTGCTGACACGCGTATGTTTTGTGTGTGTCAGCATTCATGGCATGACGCCATATATTACCCACTGTCCTTATTATCCTTTTTTCGGGAGGATTGCTGATGTCCACGATTCATCACTATCAGTAAGTCATTACAGAATGAATAACGGTTGTATATATTTATCGGCCGGGAAATGACGTTATTTCTGTAGCTATCATGGCAGCTCAGTCAGAAAATATTGCCATACAAAAGGCGAGCATTTTTCAACGTAAATATGCATCATCCGGTACCATATATCCGTCATCAATAAACGGAGTTCATCATGAAAGAGAATATGACTGTTCATCAGTCAGGGCTGCACTTACCCGTCAGCCGGGCCTTTATAAAAATAATAACTGAATACTTACCCCCGTCACCGCTTATTCCTCCTGCCGTTACCCTGAATTTCCGTGACCCGAAATACTCCGCAGAATCCGGTGGCTTCCACCCGGTGGAAATCCGTCTCACGCATTATGCTGATGGCTGGTATTTCGACTACGTGACCGATTTCAGCTATATGGGCCACCCGTGGCCGGAGCTGGAGAAGGAATTCGATGTCTGCTGGAGCCAGCGCTACATATGGCATTACTTGATGGGTGACACGGACACAGAAGAAGGCGGGGCGCTGTTTGAGCTGTGGCAGCGCAACTTTATCCGCTACTGCCGGATGAAGATTTACACGGTCACCGTCCAGCAGGAACGCTCGTAATCACAGCAGTCAGACCACGCGCGCAGTAATAAAAGTACTCATGACGTCATGGGCCGTTAACCATCAACAATAAATGGCTCAGTATATGAAACAGCAAGACAGTAACACCCTGCGGCCTGCCGTGCAGGGAGACCTCGACACCCTTTGCGGGTTGTACAGTGTGGTGAATGCCCTGAGCTGGCTCCACCCGCGCCTCAGACGAAAGCCCCTGTTCCGGGCAATGGTGCACTGGTTCAGCCAGGAATATGACATTACCGTCTGCCTCACCACCGGCACCGAACCTGACCAGCTTGACGCGCTGCTGGGCTTCCTCCGGACCCGCTGCCAGCAACGCTGGCCCTTCACATTCAGTAAGCCCTTCACGGATATCCCGAAACTCAGCACCCGCCATATCCTCACGCAGTGCCAGAAGTGGCTCGACCAGCGCCCCGACAGGGTGGTGCTGCTGGGAGACCAGTACCACTGGACCGTGGTCAGCCATATGGACAGCGAGTGGCTGTACTTTTTCGACAGCCACACCTACAGACGCATTCATCACAGCCGCTGGTCCCTGCGCGGGGAGCGCGGCAAACATCAGCTTTATCGTCAGGCCATCTACTTCATCGAACGGGGAGCATCAGACCATGACCACGGGTGAGCGTTTGCTGATTGAACAGGCGCGGAAGCTGCTCAGCGCCACCGTCAGACGAGGCAGGACACTGACATCCCCGGATGAAGTACGCGACTTTCTGCTGTTCACACTGGCATTGCGCGAGCAGGAGGTGTTTGGCGTACTGCTGCTGGATAACCGCAACCGGGTACTGCTGTGGCGAGAGCTGTTTTACGGCACGCTGAACCAGACCGCCGTTTACCCCCGCGAAGTGGTGAAACTGGCGCTGCAACACAACGCCGCCGCCGTGATTCTGGTTCACAACCACCCGTCAGGACATACGGAAGCCAGTGAGGCGGATATTGCGCTGACCCGGCGCTTACAGCAGGCGATGGCGCTGATTGATGTCCGTATCCCGGACCACTTCATTGTCGCCGGGGACCATACGGTCTCGATGGCGGAGCGCGGGCTGCTGTAGGGCACACGCTGACTTTAGTTAATGTGCATTAATGGAGGCTGTATGCCGCAGCAACATAAAAAAGTATCATCACACACCGCCATCAACCCCGCCAGCGTCTGGCTGGACGGGCTGGCCCCGACCGGACGGCGCAGTATGCGCTCCCTGCTGAACCTCAGCGCCGCCATACTCCGGCACAACGCCACTGCAGACAGCTATGACTGGTCAGCGCTGCGTTATGTCCATGTGGCAACTCTCCGCGCCACGCTGGCGGAGCAGGGCTATGCCGTGGCGACAGTCAATATGGTACTGGCGGCACTGAAAGGCGTGGCGCAGACGGCATTTAATCTCGGGCAGATGGATGCGGACGCGCTGGCGCGTATGAAAGCAGTTAAAGGCGTCCGGGGTGACAGTGAAGCGGTGGGGCGCGCCCTGAGCAGGGAAGAGGTCAGGCTGTTACTGGATACGACAATGGTCCATCCCCACAAAGCCCGCCAGAAACGGGACCGGGCGATACTGTTGACGTTGTGCGGAGCCGGGCTGCGGGCAGGGGAACTGGTGACGCTGGAGAGCCGCGATTATGACGTTGCCACCCGGACACTGACCATCCGGCAGGGCAAGGGACGCAAAAAACGGGTTGTCGTGGTGGCCCCGGTCGTTGGCAGAGCGCTGGTGGCATGGATAAAGGTCAGCGCTGACCACGCCAGCCTGTTCTGTCGCATTCACCGCAGCGGGAGCGTGACAGGCCAGCCACTCACCACCGCCGGACTGACGGGCATACTGCGTCAGCTACAGGAATCCGCACAACTCAGTCCGTTCACGCCCCATGATCTGCGACGCACGTTTATCACCCGGTTACTGGAACAGGGCGTTGATCTGAACATCGTGCGCCAGCTTGCCGGACACAGTGATATCAGCACGACTGCGCTCTATGATCGGCGTTCAGCAGCGACACTGACCCACGCTTCGTCAGCATTGAGGTTCTGAATAAGTCCGGAAAGATCCGAATCAACTGGTTGTACTCTCGCATTTCCGGGACGGTTTCCTCTGCCGCCTCCCATTCAGTACCCTCATAAGTGAGTTGAGTTCATCTGTATTTAGTACGTATTTAACATCATTTGCTGTCCACCGAGTGACTTTCATATGTTTTATAGCACTAGACGCGTACAGGTCATCTGCCGTTGGATATCGCTCTTGGGTCATACAGGCTGCAACTCCGGTCAATTTCATCCCCCCATCTTTTAGGGTTCTGGCTCGCTGATAAATGGCATACAACCTCTCGGCTTTTTTCGTTTCGGGCGGGAGAATACAATTTGGCATCCCATCTGTGCCTACTCGCTCCATTAGGGCGTTGTAGGCAAGCTCAATGCAGTAACTGATCGTTGCGTCGATAATTGCCCCACTTTTAGGTATCTTATCGCTGGATAAGAGATGATTTTGCTGCAAAAGAATTGCCAGTTTTGAGTGTGTATCACTGCCTAATTTAGCCATTATGGATAAAGAATTCATGACCAGCCCTCCATTCATATGAATTGCAGTATTTTATTCCGATTTTGAACCTATCTCATGCGTGACATACAGGTTCCAATAGGGCTCAGGAGCGCTTAGGATGTCTTTTTTGTGATTTATATCAATTAATTTTCACTTAATATACCTGTTTGAATCCTCAGTGTTTTTTGCCTCTGCTTAAGCAAACGATTGCGTGCATTCGGATATCAAGATCTCTAACTTCCCGACTAAAAAAATAGGAAAAACACATCTGGATAATTCTCCCTTGTCAGGTCTAACTGTGATGAGAAAGGGGAATTAAATATGAACTACCAGATAATAAGAATAAAAGAGGTGTTATATAAGTGTGCAATAAGTCGAGCTACTTTATACCGACTAATCTCAGAGGGGAAATTCCCCCGGCAGGTACAATTGTCCAGCCGCGCCATAGGGTTCTATGAGCATGAGGTAAATGACTGGATTGAAAGTCGCCATCGCGCCGAATAACTAATTCAACAAGATAACTTATTTCGCTAAATATATCAGAGTAATTCTGATGGGGATATTTGTGCCCAAAATGCACATATCCATCTGGACTAATATCACAATAAGGGGATAAGCATGAAGAAACTACAAGAGTCTGATGAACTAAAAAAGTTCGTGAAGGAGATTAAGAAGCATATGCCTAAATTCGAAAGTATTGATGACAGCATTGGGGAGAATAAAATACGTGTCGATACTCTATATAAGGTGGGGATGAAATTAGGGTCTTCAGATAAAGGTATTAAATATCTGTCACTGGCCCAGAAGATTGAAGGATGCACACCAGAATCACCTTGCGGAAGTATGGCCTGTAACTTATGCCAGCGTATTCGTCGGATTAATTATATACGTATATGGCTGCCTTATATTAAGGAAAATCAGGATGAGTATGTTGCGGCAACGCTTATTTTTTACGTTGAGATGTTACCGAATAATAAACTATTTGGGTGGGTTTTTGATGCCCTGAAAGAACGCGTGCGCAAGGCTTTTTCCCGTATCGGGTTCAGTGGGCCAGTTATTGGCGGCTTCGAAATGGACTACCACAACTATACCCACGATCCAGACGTAAGCCACTGGATGCCACATTTCCATTTATTGGTTCCCAATGAGCCAGAAAAAATTGAGCAGCTACGTCAGTACATGCTGAGGGACAAGAATCTGCACGCACGGGATGGACGCAAGAATCGTCCTTTAAAGGTGGGTCGCATTGATGATCCCGTTCGGGCATTGAGTTACTGCATATCAGGAATGTGGATGGAGCACGTATGGTTTCGTAACGAAAAAGATGTGGTGAAGAAACGCCGTAAACCCGGGCGTATACGCGATGAACGAGTGTTTGCAAAATCACTTGTGAAGCTTGATCGCATGAGCGATGGACAACTCACGCTTGGGGTAAATGTCCAGGCTATGCGGAAGAAGATATGAAGTTGATACCATTAACTCGCTGGTTAGACGCATCGGGAGCATGAGTTGAGCATATGTGGGGGGAACACTGATTAGTTTCCCCCACCACCACTTAATGCCATGAAAACTAGTATCACGTAATTGGTGATTTGAGTGATTTGGTGATTTGTCACCTGAATAAAAAATCCAGTCAGGAGAATGAAATGAAAAGTAAAAAACCATTGGTCGAACTGCGGGCGTTATCTGAAAAGCCAGCGAATCAGCGTTCATACCGTTTAATTGAATTTTATGATTGCAATGTGGGTAAGTTCAGGAAGATGCTTATCCTTTCTTCCGATTTTCTTGAGCCACGTAAAGTATACGCTCAACTTATTGATCAGGGGCTTCAATTTTCTGCGTCTGACAAAGCGATTAAGAAAATCATAGCACCTCTCAAAAAAACTCCGGAAGAAAGAGTTAAGCTGTGTGAGCGTCCGGGATATGTTCATATAAATAAGAAGTTGTGTTATCTGACCCATAATGGAAAAATACAGGGGAAACATGATGGAATAGCTCCGATGCCATATCCTGAGTCTAAAGCTTTTTATAAAGGTAAAAGTAATAAGGGTATCCTTTCAGACTGGCAAACACAGATTGCTTCATCTTCCCTGAATAGCCCCTATATCATGTTGGCAATATGCAGTGCTTTTGCAGGGTATTGCATTTATTTTACTGATGTTGAAACTGGCGGCTTTCACCTTTTCGGGGAAAGTTCTAAAGGGAAAAGCACCGCACTTCTGGTTGCAGCGTCAATATACGGTAGTAAGGATTATATTAGTGACTGGAATATCACGGAGGCTGCGTTAGAAGAACTTGCAGAGTCCCGAAATCACGGGCTTCTTATCCTTGATGAAGTATCGCTACTGGATAAAAGCGGGAAAGATGCGGCACAAAAGATGCAGAAGATTGTCTATATGCTGGGAGCAGAAGGAGGGAAACAACGCTCAAGCTTTTATCAACTCCGTAAAGCAATATGGCGCCTGAATGTGTTAAGTAATGGTGAACTGGGGCTTAATGAGCAGGCTGCTAACGGTAAAATACAGCGTAATAATGGGGAAAAAGTACGTTTTATTGACATCCCCGTTGACTGTGAAAGCAATATGGGGATTTTTGAAACTGTACCAGACGGTTTAACACCCAGCGAGTATGCTGAGAATATTAAATCTGCCTGCCGCAAGCACTATGGGGTAGCCGGGTCGGAGTTTGTAGAGAAGATGCTGGCGAAAGGAACTAAATATATTAAAAAGCAGTTAAAAAAATACATGGATGATTTCCTGATATATCATAATATTTCTGGCCTTAATGGCATTGAAAAACGCATTGCAACACGTTTTGCGTTACTGTATGCCAGCGGTGTACTTGCAGTTAAACTTGGGATTCTCCCGTTCACTGTGTCGGATGTAATGAGCGGGATCTCCAGTTGCTATCGTAAGGCAACAGGGGCGCAACAATCACTAGAACTGAATGCGTTTTTTAATAATACATTTAAGCAGGCACTTAAAAATAAGGTGATAAAACTGCATGAGTGTAAAATATATACTTCAAAGTTAAAAAATGAACCTGTGCTATCAACACAGGTTAACGGTGAAAATGTACTTGCCATTGATGGTGAGTTTCTGAAACTAAACATAGTGCATGGATATGATAGTAATATGGTTCTTAATGTACTTGAAAATTCAGGAGTGCTAATTTCTGAGAGCAATAAACCAAAGTCTACACGTGCAATTACTTATAAAGGTAAATCAGTCGGTCGTCGGTATTGTCTCCGCGAAAGTGGCTTGTTTCAGCTATTAGTAGAATAAGAACAATGAGGGTGGTATTTTTATGCTGCCCTCATTATTTCTTTGTCAAACCATCTCCTGTTCAAATATTAAATTTCAATATCAATCTGATTTTCAATATTTA
Source organism: Kosakonia sp. MUSA4 (assembly GCF_013085925.1). NCBI lineage: Bacteria > Pseudomonadati > Pseudomonadota > Gammaproteobacteria > Enterobacterales > Enterobacteriaceae > Kosakonia > Kosakonia sp. MUSA4. The sequence goes on along the minus strand of NZ_CP025697.1, from coordinate 4,289,298 downwards.
CTATATTTTCAACCTCATTGTAAATGTCAATATTTTCATCAGGAACATCAATACTAACTAATAAACTATATCTAACCCGATTAGCATAGCGATCCTGTGCAGCTAGGTATTTCCACCACCCATCAACGGGGTAATGTAAGTATCCCGCTAAAACGAACCATTCACTTTTAGAGATCTTCCGACATGAGCGAACGCACCGGACTATGAAGGACGCATTTAAAAGGCACCCAATGTTCACCCTTTGTTGAGGAGTAGCAGGTCTGGCTGGGTAGCTGGCGTCAGGAGTTTAATGAGGTACGTCCGCATAAGATGCTCGATGGAAAATGCCCCGTTCAATATAGTACTCATCAGAACGAATTTTCACCGGACCATTGAAGGAGTTGCCGGTACAGGAAGATGCGCGGATGTTACGTCTCGCAGTGAAGACAGTGTAAGTATACTCGTATTAGTTCCACACCCTTTTTTCAGGGAGGAGATCATCAAGAACACGGTGTTCTTTTTTGTAAAGTATTATACTTTCGGGAAATCCACCACGGTATCGTTCACACACTTGGCTATATCTGCGGGTTGATTGCTGCAAGCGAACGCCCAGGATTTATCCTGCTGGTTATTCGCAGGCAGGTTATTTCGGCAGTGTCAGAGTTGAACGCGATATGATGTTGATTTCTATGATCACAGACTCGGTGGTGATTTCAACATTATTGCGTTTCCTCATCAAGTTGTGTAATAAGTTTACGTGTGATCTTTTCATACTGTTCTTTTTCTTCGTTGCTGAGTGCCGACCAGAATTTTTTTAACTTGTGATACTGTGGTGGTAATAAATCACCAAGAAATGAGAGTCCTTTATTTGTCAGACATAAATGAATGCAACGGCGATCGGTTCCGTCCTGTTTACGTTCCGTCCAGCCGCGTTTTTCCAGAACATCGACGATACGTGTGACCCTGGTACGGGTCACACCCAACGCATCACTGAGCTCTGAAGGCTGTAATGCGTAATTTCCCTGACTTTCAATGATTATCAGTGCCATAAACAGCTCCTCATTAAGACCATCCGACATCAACGTTTTATTACGCTTTTCGTGTAGCTTCTCCTGCATATGAATGCACAGCCGGGTCAGGAGGATTTCCTTATAAGGAAAATCCTGATCCATCGCTTCACGCAACTTCAAAAGTCTATCCAGCGGAGTAAATGAATTATCCACAGTTGTTTATCCTTGGTGATTTTTTAAAGAGACATCCTGCGGAATGATTCATGTGATTTCATTATTAACCGCCAGGTATTAACTGAAAGTTGTAAGAAAAATGGGCATGGATAATGCCGGGCATTCGTGTTTCCTGAATGCCATTTTTGTGTGTTGGATATCTAATATCTTTGGATGCTGTAATCTACATATAAACACATTCTTACTCTTATTTTATTGGATGTTTATGGGGCGTCTTATCTAAAATACCCCGGGTAATTTTTCCTGCGTTATTGGCGGATGTTTCCCCTGGTATATCGATTAGCAATTTCTTCCATTAATTCGATAAGTTATTCAGTTAATAAGCCATGATAATCCTGCGGCGAATAATATAGATAATATTGTCGCAATAAGTCCTGGCAGTAAAAAAGGATGATCAATGATACGGGTACCCAGACGTGTAGAGCCAGTGTCGTCCATCGTTACAGCAGCAAGCAATGTCGGATAATTTGGCAGAATGAATAATGTTGCGGTTGCCGGAAAACAGGCCACCAGTGTCGCTGGGGCCACACCTAATGCCAGTGCCACCGGGAACAAAATTTTTGTGGCGGCAGCCTGTGAATATAAAAACGAAGAAGCAAGCATAATTATCACCGCCATCAGTACTGGTGAGTCCAACAACCACTCTGAGGCAAAATGTTGTAACCAGACCTGATTGCTGTCCATAAATGTCGAGCCCAGCCATGCCACACCAAGAATACAGATACAGGAAGTCATACCGGTTTTGAAAACCGTTGTTGCTGGTATTTTGTCCACATTGACCTGACAAAATGCCGTAATACAGAGCGCGACGGCCATCATGACTGAAATCCGGGCCTGTCCACTATCCAGAACAGGATGTGCGATCAGTCCCAGTTTGGGGCTAACCACAATGGCATATACCAGAACGATGACCAGACCAGTGATGAAGAAAAACACGGAAAGTCTTGCTCCTTTACGAATTTCTGCAGAGCGGGAAGATTGATAATTGCCGGGAGATTCAAGCCGGTCATTCTGACGCAGTCGATCCCATATGAGATAAAAAACGGATGTGCATAATAAAGCCAAAAATGTTGAGGGGATGGAGACAGCAATCAATTCAATATAACCCCAGCCCTGATGGTTTTTTTCCAGAATACCGGAAAAGAAAATAACGGCGGCCGAAATGGGTGAAGCCACAATACCCAAAAGTGATGCCGCTACGGAGATTGACAGTACCCGGGTGGGGCGGATCTGATTTTCTTTGGCAACACCGACAATGACGGGCATACAGGCAAAAGAAACCTGACCCGTACTGGCCATCATCGTCAACAACCATGTGGAAATAGGGGCTGTAATGATTAATAAGCGTGGATAGCGTCTGAGCATACGCTCTGTCAGGTTCACCAGATATTCGATACCACCAGCTTCCTGCATGGCCGCGATGGCGACTATCACGACCATAATAAAGACGATGACCAGCATCGGCAGCTCACCAGGCGTTGCTCCCAGAGCACTTAACACCATAACGCCAGCGCCACCGGCAAATCCCACGCCAATACCGCCGATCCGCATCCCAAAAAAAAGAAAGACAAGCACGATAAGAAATTGCACCAGGATCATTACATTGTCCTCCATTTTTATGGCCAATATCTGCGCGTCGTCTAAGGCACCATTGAGTCACTTACACCTACGCAGGTAGCTCTGTCTCAATAGCCGTCAGGAAACACGCGAAAAAGCTGTGAGCCCGGAGTATTGCTCGTCACTTTCATCACTGATGACTGGATTTATAAGGTTGCCGATATGAGAGATCTCCACCTCAACGACATCGCCCGGCTGCATGAACAGAGGTGGTGTTCGCTTTTTACCAACACCGCCAGGTGAGCCCGTCAGGATGACGTCACCCGGAGACAACGCACTAAAGGTGCTGATATAGGCAATCAGTTCATCTATTGGATGGATCATGCTGCGGGTATTATCGCGCTGCACCTCCCGGCCATTGAGTCGGGTAATGATCGCCAGATCCTGGGGATCGGGTATTTCATCCGGTGTTACCAGCCAGGGACCAAAACCCCCTGTTGCCGGCCAGTTTTTTCCGGCAGTAAACCAGGTGTGTTGCCAGTCTCTTACCGAACCATCCATATAACAGCTGTATCCGGCAATGTATCTGTAAGCATCTTCCTTCGGAATGTGGGAGCCATGACGCCCGATGATCAATGCAAGTTCGCCCTCGTAATCAAATTCGTTGCTGCGGGAAGGCTTTCTTAACCCACAAAGATGTCCTGTCTGGGAATCAGCAAAGCGAATAAAGAGGGTCGGGTCTGGATCCACTTCATTAAATTCGGCTCGTTTTTCACTGTAATTCATTCCCGCACAAATTATTTTATTAGGATACGTAATGACAGGTAAAAAAGTGACTTCATCAAAACGATAGTCTGTTTTTTTTCCGATGAATGTCCGGTTATCCAGTTGATTTATGCTGGATAAAAAGGAACGCAAGTCGGAGTGCTGAGGAAAGAAAGGTTGTAAATCAATAATTCCATCCTGTACCGCCAGACCATATTTTTCACGGCCGTTAGCAATAAAACTCAGTAATTTCATGATGCACCTTGCTTAAAGGTTAATACCTGTTTTCACGGTATAAGGAAGGAGGTTTTCCTTATTATTCAGTTTCACTGTGAAAATACTAAGGGGACAGTTCCTCAAGGATTGCACCCCGGGTTTCAATACCGAACATCACGGTAATGCCACAACCGATCAGGGCGACAACTGAAAATAAAAAGAACACATACTGAACGCCCGAGCCAGCCACAATGAGCCCCACAAGAAGTGTTCCCAGTGAAGAGCCTGCCCGAAGCCAGGCACTGCCAAATCCGGTCCCGATGGCCCTCAGGCGTGTGGGATACAGCTCGGCAGAATAAAGGTACAAAGAGAACGTGATGGTCTGCATAATCGCATAGGCGATACTGGCAAAAATGAGTACCTGTGTTGCGGTACTGGCCCCACTGAGTCCGAGGATCAGGAGTGACAAGGCACAAAGAAAGAAGGCAGAGCTGTACCAGTGCTTTCTTCCTGTTTTATCAATGAGTAATGCGCAGGCCAGTGAAGCGGCTACGCCAGCAGCTGATGTCACCCAGCCATAAGCAAGGCTGCGCGGGATCGAGAGATGAAACGCACTGCGGTACAGTGTGGGTAACCAGGTGATCATGCCATTGTTGACCAGGTAGGCACTGACCCACAGCCCCCAGAGCATCAGTGTCCTTTTCAGATATATGCCCGAAAATAATTCACGCCAGCCTTTTTTATGTGCGGAGGCTTGTTGAAACTTGCGGATAACCGGCTCATCCAGCGTGCCGCCACGGCTGATAACTTCATTTTCGAGATTGCTGACGATCAGTGAAGCTTCCTCAAGACGTCCTTTTCCAATAAGCCAGCGGGGGGATTCCGGCATCAGCCAGCGTAAGGGCGCCGCAATCATCGGGGGAATGAGCCCCACCCAGAACATGGCTTTCCAGCCGTACAAAGGAACCAGAAAATAACCAATAATGCCCGCGAACATCAGCCCGACCGGGAAAATCACTTCGTAGAGCAGGAAAAAACGTCCGCGCTTTTGGGAACCAATAAACTCGTTGATATAGGCGCTGGCGACAGGTACTTCCGCACCAATGCCGATTCCCTGCAGGAAGCGAATAATCAGCAGGGACCATCCACTCCAGGCAAATAAACATGCCGCACTCATGGCGACAAACATAATGATGGTGATCTTCAGTACACCCAGCCGCCCTATTTTTTCTGCCAGTGAACCAAAAAAAATGGCCCCGACTAATTGTCCGGCATAACTCGCGGCAATAATCATACCGACAAAAAAGGGTGTCAGACTCCAGTCACTGATCAGTTCCGGCATCGCAAATGCGATAGCCAGGACGGTATAGGAGTCGAAGAACGTTGAGATACCGGTAACGATACGGATAAATACGAGTTTTCGGGTAACAGGGATGCGTTCTATGCGTGCAACCAGTTCGTCAGAGCTTGTCGCAGTATCGGCGACAGAGCGACTGGTATTCAAGACCAGTGTAGACATGGTTTACCTTCCTGAATGACCGGAAAAAAACAGTGCTGTCTGTTTTTTCCCGGATATACAGAGTGTCGTCTGATTTTTTATATTGAAGCCGGTATTCCAGTAAAAGTTGCCACCCCATCCATTCCTGAAAAAAGGTGGCAGACAGAGAGCGAAATACCCCGGTGATGGCCTTTAGTTATGAACACAGCATCCTCATGGTGAATGATGACGTCGTGTTCATAGCCGTTTTTTATTTGCTGGCTACACGTCCCAGCTCGGCAGCTCGCATTGCGGCATGGATTTCGTCTTCGGCACCGTGTTCCAGCGGCAGCAATGGGGAGCGAACTGTCGCGTGCTCCAGAATACCGCGCGCTACCAGGGCATGCTTCAGTGCAACAGTGCCTTCCATATGTGAGCCGCGATGGTAGACGCTTTTGGTCACAGGCAACAGACGGTCATGGACTTCGCGGGCTTTTTTATAGTCACCTGCTTTACCGGCGTTGATCATCTCAATGAGGGGTTCAGGAGCAATGTTGCCGTAACCCACCAGGAAACCATCAATGTCAAAAGCGGTATGCAGCAGGTATTCATCGTGGCAGCTGAGGATCTGTAAATCCGGACGTTCGCGGCGGATGACCGGAATTTCGGTATCCCAGCGGCGCATATTACGTACACCGTTTTTCATTGCGAATACACCCGGCTGAGCAGAGATATCAAGCAGCGTTTTCAGGTTATATGTCGCTTTTGTCACATCCGGATACTGGAACAGAATTAGCGGCAGGCCGCTTTCTTCGTAAACTACGCGATAACGATCCTGCGGAGCACCATCCTGATAGCCGAAACGCAGCCAGCCATGTGATGGATAAAGCAGGCCTGCAGAAGCACCCGCTTCTACAGCGCGTTTAGCTTCCAGTGCGGCGACCTCAGTCCCTTCGCCAGTGATACCTGCAATGATAGGCAATTTGCCGTCAACGGATTTCACAAAGGCGCGAATAACGGCAGCCTGTTCATCCTGGGTCAGAAATGTCCCTTCTCCTGCGTGGCCCAGTACGACAAGACCTTTCACGCCATCAATGCTGCCCAGCCAACTGCCCAGGCGCTGGATAGCATCAAAATCGATGCTGCCATCGCGGTTGAAGGGAGTAACCGGAGCCGGAGTTAAACCTCTGAGATCGATGTTAATCATAATTATATCCTTGATGGTAAACAGATTTTTACATTGGTTATAAATGTCTGAAACGATCGTGAAATCGTTTCTGCAATCGTTTTCACGTGATTAAATTTGAACCTGAGAAATAAGTAAGTCAACTGACGGAAGGTTACAAATGCAGCAGGAATCACAAAACCAGAGGATAAAAACGGGAGGAGAGCGATCGGGATCGCAAATTCAGACCGCTACCCCATGCAGGGGCAGCAATCATCAGGAGCAGTTATTTTTGTGGCGCACAGGTGGACTTGCGAGGGATGAGTGTGGGTATAACGGTACGCAGAGTTGGGGTGTCATCACCATTAATCAACATATCAACAGCATTACTGGCTATGTGCTCCAGCGGCGAGCGCACAGAGGTCAGAGATACCGGAAGCCGGCTTACCAGCGGGATATCGTTATAACCAACCAGAGAGAGATCCTGGCCGATAGTAATCCCAAGGTGATGCGCTGCGGCAACAACGCCGATAGCGATTTCATCATTGACGGCAAAAATAGCCGTGGGGCGCGGCGACATGCTCAGTATCTTCATCCCCGTTTCTTCACCGGCCTGGATATTAAAATCAGAAGAGCAACACCATGCTGATTTGATATCCAGGTCGGCTTCTTTCATCGCCCGTTCAAATCCCTTACGCCGGTTTATCGCATTTGACGCAAAATCGGGCCCGGCAATCAGACCGATATCTTTATGCCCTAAATCAATCAGATGTCGGGTCGCCAGATACCCCCCCAGTTCGTCATCACCGACCGAAGACAAACTGATGCCATCGGTACGTAATACCAGTACATGGGGAACATCCCGCTCACGAAGCTCCTGGGGGAGCGGGTCATCCAACCGACAGGTAGACATAATCAGGCCATCAACGCGTCTGTCCAGCAGGGATTCAACGGAAATTCGCTCCTGTTGCTGGCTGTCGCCACAGGTGGCCACCACGGCAAAATAACCACGTCTGGCAGCCGCTTTGGCGATTTCTTCAAACAGCATTGCGGTCACTGCATCCGTCAGCCGGGGCACCAGCACGCCGAGCGTGCCCGTGCCACCGCGGCGCAGGCTGGAGGCGACATAATCGCGCCGGTAACCCATTTCGCGGGCGATCTGGCGTACTTTTTCGGCCGACTCGCTTCGGGATACCGGAAGTCTTTCATCCAGTATCCGTGAGACGGTTGACACACTGACGCCTGCGGCCTGCGCCACATCACGCATGGTTATCAACTTTTTCTCTCCCTGGTCCTTACTTTCGCTTTCCCGATCCATATTCAGCCCCAGATAGTGTTATTGCCAGAAAGGCACTGTCTGCAACAAACCCGTCACGTCTGTCACGACCCGAGAAAAAATACAGCCAATTTCCCCGCGCAGCCAAGAAATGGTCAGTGACTATTCTGCAACAGCCTGAACTGACGCAGTTTATGGTGATTTCGGACGGGCAACCATCCTGGTGCTCAGTGCCTGAACCTGTGTTTTTTGACTTTCGAACGTCGGTCACATTTTTTTCCGCTTCCCTGACCTGGAGTGTGAGCCGCTTATCAATTGCTCATTCTGCATGATTGACTTCATTTGTCATTGAGACAACGATTATTCGCGTGAAATCGTTTGCAGAAACGTTTTCATTCTAAGCTATTTTTGTATCATTTAAAAACATAATTAATGACCGCAAGTGAATATCAACAGTATGCGTGCTGTGGTGATTCGTGGTCTTGCGTGTATGCCCCGATAAAACATTCAACAGGGTAACACTATGTCAACTCAGGTTATTACCTCCGAACGTGTTGTAACCGGTCACTCTGAGGCACAAGCAGCAACGTTGCTTGCGAGACTTGAGAGGCTCCCTATAACCCGACGATTGCTTGCGATCCGGGTGGTGGTCGGCCTCTCAACCTTCTTTGATGCTTATACCATTATCGCGATTGCTTTCGCGTTACCGCAACTCACCCAGGAATGGGGGCTGACGCCGACATTTGTTGGGCTCATTATTGCCGCCAGTTATGTGGGACAGCTCTGCGGTGCGCTCTTTTTTGGTTCCCTGGCAGAGAAGATTGGCCGCATTGGTGTGCTGAGGATCACCATCATTATGTTTGTGGTGATGGATGCAGCCTGCCTGTTTGCATGGAACGGCTGGTCAATTCTGGTCATTCGCTTCCTGCAGGGGCTGGGTATTGGTGCGGAAGTGCCTGTCGCCAGCGCCTATATCAATGAATTTGTCGGTGCGAAAAAACGCGGGCGTTTCTTTCTGCTCTACGAAGTCATTTTCCCGATAGGGATGATGTTTGCCGGGCTTGTCGGATATTTCCTTGTGCCCTTGTACGGCTGGAAGGTCATGTTTCTTATTGGCCTTATTCCTTCTGCAATTACAGTCCCTTTGCGCTGGTTAATGCCGGAATCCCCCCGCTGGCTGACATCAAAAGGGCGTCAGCAGGAAGCTGAAAAAGTCGTCGCTACGTTTGAAGCCGAGGCTGTGCGTCGGGGAATGACACTGGCGGAACCGATTATCAAACCAATTATTGCGCAATCGGCCTCGGCTGGAGGGGTTAAGGAACTTTTCTCGGAGATGTATAAACCCAGAACCTTTATGCTCTGGGGACTCTGGCTGACGGTATATACCGTCAATAACGGCATGATTACCTGGTTCCCGACACTGTATAAAACCTGGTTCCATCTGCCTCTGGAAACCAGTCTGGCTTACGGATGGCTTACTTCGTCGTGTGGCGTTGTCGCTTCTGTCATCTGTGCATTGCTCATCGATAAAGTGGGGCGCAAACGCTGGTACACCTGGGCATTTATGCTGGCGATTATTCCCTTAATTACGTTGTGTACGTTAGGCGCAAAATCCGCTGTTGAAATATTAATTCTCGGTAGTATGACCTATGCCATATTACAGACAGTCGCTTTTTCACTTTATCTTTATTCTGCAGAGCTGTACCCGACCCGCTTACGCGCAATTGGAACGGCTTTCTCCAGTGCCTGGCTACGGGCTGGCTCATCCATCGGGCCTTTACTCGTCGGGTTTATCATGTCCGGTTTTGGCGTGCGGTTTGTTTTTATCGCCTTTGCCGTTATTGCCCTTATCGGTGGGCTGGTAACCTGGTTGTTTGCGGTTGAGACTAAAGGAAAATCACTGGAAGAATTATCCCCTTAGCCTGGTCCGGGTCTGCCGATGCTGGCCCGGTTATTTCTCTCTCATTTTAATATCCGAATTTACTATTAACATTATTTATATTCTGTATTCGCCCTGAATAAGGTCGGCACTTTGTGTTTTTCTGTTGTCTGACCTGAATATACTTCCGGGCAAATACTGAGGGTGTATGATATGAAATCTTCAGAACAGGTTGCAGTACACTGGCTGGCTATCTTATTCTTCCCTTTCATGCTGCACGCCAGCGAACAACCCTTTTCCAGTGACGGTAAATATATGACCGGTGACTGGGGCGGCCTACGAACCGACTTAAAAAACAAGGGTTATGATTTTACGCTGGAATATGGCTCTATGGTCACGTCAAATATTTCCGGAGGGTATAACCGGAATAAAACTGTTCGCTACAGTGACCAATATATCGTAGGCGCTGATTTTAACCTGGAAAAAATACTCGGTATTCAGGATGGCGAATTTAAAATGTCGCTGATTGACCGTAATGGCAGGGATTTAACCGTTGATCGGATTCAGGATCCCCGGGCACCAACTATTGGCTCGACGGTGAACAGTAACTATGGCCGTGGGCAGACATGGCATGCAACTCAGTTCTGGTATCGCCAGTCATGGTGGAATAAAGCGCTGGATATCAAGCTGGGGCTCATGCCAGTGGGTGAGGATTTTGATAATAACGGTTGCTACTTTCAGAATCTGGCATTATGTGGTTCCCTTGCCGGACACGGTTCCGGCGTCTGGTATAACACACCTGTGGGGCAATGGGGAACACGGGTTCGCTACAATATGACATCGCAGGTGTACCTGCAGGCGGGGGCATTTATGTACAACCCCAGTTATGCGACCCGTAACGGAAGTTTTCAGCTTGATAATACGGGGCGGACCGGAAGTATGTATTTAGCTGAACTGGGTTTTACGCCTGAATTTGGGCAAAATAAACTTCCGGGAACGTGGAAAATAGGTGTCTGGCGCAATACCGCTGATGCCAATGATGTCCTGAAAGACAGCGAGGGCAATGACTACGTATTAAGTAAACATGCCCCACGCGTTCATGATGGCCGTTATGGTGGCTGGCTCTATATGCAGCAGCAGGTCACGACTCAGGGGGGCGACAGACAGCGCGGACTTTCACTTTTCTGGCATCTTGCCTTTAATGATCGCGATACCGCAACAATGGATTACCAGACGCAGCTTGGCGCTGTCTATAAAGGTCTGTTTGACAAACGTCCCCAGGATTTCATTGGGCTGGGGTTAAGCAAAATGCATGTTAACAGTAAAGTTGCTGAACGAGCCAGATTACTCAATGAGAAAAAAGGAATTGATGACGCGGATAACCCAGCCTGGACCCCTGTCCGCAGTGCTGAGTATGCCGCAGAATTGCATTACAGCCTGGGGTTGACGCCGTGGTTTACGCTCCGTCCGAATGTCCAGTTGCTTATTCATCCCGGTGGAGATAAAGAAATCAAAAATGCCTGGGTTCTGGGGAGTCAGATACTTTTGCGGTTTTAAAAGGAACTAAGGATTTTCGATACCGCCATAGAGGAGCAGATGTAACTTATTAGTCTGCTCCTTAATCACTCTTTTCTGGAGATGTATGGTTTATTCTTTGATTTCCTCTGGCATTTAATCAGAATGCTCTTTTTAACACCAAAATATAAGTAATGTCTGCTCATTGACACTGCGAAGATGTTGGCTGAATATCATTTTTACGCGACAGGGTAAATATATTCAACTATGCTCTGAAAATTAGCTGGTCAGGTCATTCAGATTCTACGCCGCTGGCTACGGATGTTGATCTGGCATGTGCGATTATCAAAGCTTTTCTTTCAAGGTTGTAAGCGCTCAATATTTTAAAAAATAAGCACAGCTAACTTGTTACGTGATATGGAATACATGCTGGTGCTGTTAGAAATGGTGACGTGATAAGAAATGCGTGGTTTGTAAGGGGCAGGTTAGCATTACTTTGTAAGTGATATGTCTTATCTTCACTTAAAAACAAAGTTGCAATCAGTTACCAATTAAAAATATCCACGGGCAGGCTGGTGCCGGTAACGAATAATCAGCCGAATATTAAATTTAACTCTATTTTCCAGAGGAACTTTTTAATGACAGTCACACAGCGGCTTTTACTCACATTTTCTTTGCTGTCAGCGTCGCTGGTAGCACTAGTAATAGTTATGGGGGTTGTGCTGTCCGGTTTTCAGAGCCGGTTTCAGTATGTTCAGGAAAAATCAGTGCCTTCAATTATTGCTCTGGATGAGCTGATAGCCAATAGTAAAGGTCTTACTATCTGGTTATATCGGCATTACAATGCAGGAGGCGTTGGCGGGCTTTCATCAATTGAAAACACTATTGATGGCAGACTCAACCTCCTGAATGACCTGAACAGTCGTTATGAGAAGAATTATGTTGTCAGTAAAGAAGACAAAGCGCTGACTGAAAATGCATTTCGTATACTCAAAGAAATTCGCTCCCGCCTTCCAGAATATCTTGCTGCTTCACGTGCGCACAGCAATGCGATCGCAATGGCAGCTCTTCAGGGCAGCGATGGTATAGGTGCATCCATACTCGATTTACAGGCCACATACGACGGGCTGCGGCAACTGAATCTGAAAGTTGCCGCAGATTACAGAAAGTATAACGATCGAATTTATCACCAGACCCGTAGTGTTTTGATTAGCGTATCCGCCGCAATTATTCTGCTACTGGGCTTTTTTACACTCCGGACTATTCTGCTTATCAGAAAGCAACTGAACGGCATGCGCCATACGATGGAAACTGCCAGCGAGAATCTTGATCTGACATTACGGGCTGATGTTCTGCGTTATGACGAAATAGGCCTGACAGCCTCCGCGTTCAATCATCTCATTGAAAAAGTGTCTGTCTCGCTGGTAGCGGTGGGGGCTTCGGCTCAGTCAGTCGGTACTACATCGGCTCAGATTTCTACCGGAAACGAGGAATTATCCTCCCGAACAGAGGCGCAGGCATCCTCTCTCGAACAGACTGCTGCCAGCATGTCTGAACTGAGTGAAACCGTACGCCAGACAGCAGAGAATACTCGTCAGGCCGGCCTGCTGGCAAAAAATGCACACGAAATCACGGAAGACAGTACGGCTCAAATACGCACGATGCTGGCTACCATGAGCGATATTCGTGAAAGCTCGTCAAAAATAACCAGTATCATCACACTCATTGAAGGGATTGCTTTCCAGACGAATATCCTTGCCCTTAACGCAGCCGTTGAGGCTGCACGCGCCGGTGAACAGGGACGCGGTTTTGCCGTGGTAGCTGGTGAGGTACGTAATCTTGCGCAGCGCTCATCTTCTTCTGCCCGGGAAATCAGGGAACTGATAGAGTCCTCACTTTCATTTATACAAATCGGTTCTGAGCAGGCTGAAAGTGTCGGGCAGAATATAATCCGTATGAATGACGCTGCTCGACAGGTCAACGATCTGGTTGATGAGATTGCCATTGCTGCCCGGGAACAGTCTCAGGGTATCAGTCAGATTCATATTGCTGTGAATCAAATGGACGAGGCCACACAGCAGAATGCGGCACTTGTTGAAGAGGCGTCGGCTTCCTCATTATCACTGAAAGAGCAGGCTGTTTCACTTAGTAAACTGGTTTCTGCTTTTACCATTTTCCCTGTGAAACAGTGATACCAGAGGATTCAGTACTGCAACGCATCGGGCTCTCGAACGCATCTCTGTACCGCCTGATTGAAAGAGGTCTGTTCCCCACGGGTATAGAGCTGACTGGTCAGGAAGGTTGCGCCGTTGGCTGGCTCTCTTCTGAAATCGACAACTGGATAAGCAACCGTGAACGCGTGAAATAAATTAGCGCATCTATAAGCCTCATATAGTCCCCAACCCACCGAATATAAGTGGTAACTAAATAATCAGAGGTAATAGCAGTGAGATCCCGTATATACCGGGGGGACTGCTATTGCCCGTTGCTGGCTTAAACAAGCCGGGAGTCGACAATGAAAAAAGCGAAAAAGACGTACGACAGTAAACGCGTGGACAGTCTGAAAAATGATTTCGACGTCCGCTTTTCGCGGTGAGTTCAGCGCGTCGATACAACGTAATCCTTAATCGAAGGGGATGTTGCCATGAAACGAAGAACGCGTATTCACTACGCGGCTGAACAGAAAGCGATTATCCAGGACAGATATAAGCAAGGTGATTCCCTGCATGCTACCGCCAGAATGTGCGACAGATATCATTCCTCTGTTATGCCCACTATCCACCAGACTGGTGGATACTGTCCCCCTGCCCGCCGCTGCCGGTTGCGGTTCTGATGGCAGCATACGGTGATGGCGCTCTGACGTATGCTTTACGTATGTGTCCGGCCCATTTTCACATAACGTTGCCGGAAGATTACAGTTTTTAGGAATTTTCACAATTCCCCAAAAAAAACCTCTAATCCGGCCAAAATCGCCCGAAAATGGACTCTGTTTAACATATAACACCTTAACTGCACTACATCAGCGGTTCTCAGTTTCGCTTTATCCCCGAACGATCGCCTGGACACAGTAAGCAAGATGAAACAGTCATTTTCAGGATCTTGCCGCGCGTAATATAGAGCGTAACATCATAATAATTTTACACAGCACAGTCGGAGACATATACATGTCAGCAAAAGACGATTTTTTTAAAAAGGTTAAAGAAAACAGAAATTCAGGTGAGGAACATGCAGAGCGCGTAAGGCAGGATATAACCCTATTTCGCTCCAGACTGTCTGAACTGGCAGAACAAATAACGCAATGGCTTCAGGGTTCCGGCATTGAGATAACGCGGACAGAAACATTGCTGAATGATGATTCCGTCAAACAGTTTCCCGGAAACGGTACAGATGGCACCTACAAAACACCTCAGGTCAACTTAAAAAACGGGGAAAAAGTCGCTGAACTGAAAGCCGAGTGTCTTTATGGTGCGGGTCTCGGTTGTGTGTCGCTCATTATTACTAACCCCTACCGGGCACCAAGTAAGACAACATTTAAGTTGTATATGAATATTAAAAATCAGCCGGAAGAAGGCTGGATGATTAAGATTGAGCATATGCCGATTCACCATGCGAAGTTGCTTACCGAAGAAATTTTCTTTGGTGCAATCGAAGCACTCGCCTGACCGCTAATCGTGTCGCGTATCATGATACATGATGCCTGCGAGGCCGCTGTGTAAGATATTTTCTCAGCGGCCTTTTCAACTAATATTTAAACAGTAGATTTTTGTTGTGTTGCTTTGACCCTCAGGATTGTGTCGTGCAGAACTCCCGCGCAATGGCACTTATACTTGCCCCTGACTTAATTCGTTCAAGTACTGCCTGTTTTTGTCCTGCATTCAGTACAGGCGGACGCCCAAAGCGTTTACCGGCAGCTCTGGCGCGAACGATGCCTGAGTGAGTTCGTTCCAGTAACAGATCCCGTTCAAACTCCGCTACTGCTGAGATCACCTGCATGGTTATCTTTCCTGCCGGGCTGGTGAGGTCAACACCGCCCAATGCCAGACAATGAACCCGGATATCTGAAGCAGCCAGTTGCTCCACTATCTTTCTCACATCCATTGCATCGCGTCCCAGGCGATCCAGTTTGGTGACAATCAGTACGTCGCCATTTCCCATGCGGTCAAGCAACCGGGAAAAAATGGGGCGCTCGCTGGCGGCCACCGAACCGCTGATTTGCTCCTCAATCAGTCGCCGGGGTTTGATGCTGAAACCGGCAGCTTCAATTTCCCGATGCTGGTTTTCAGTGGTCTGCTCCAGAGTGGATACCCGGCAGTAGGCAAAAAAGCCTGACATAGAGTTATTTCCTGTACGAAATAGACGTACGAATCATAACGTATGTACGAAAATAAAATACTTACTTCCGGACAGGTCCGCAGCGTGATGTACGAAACCGGTCATTTTCGGACGAAAACACTCATTGAAAGAGTGCGGGAATGAGAGTAGAAAAGTACACAATTCAGGCAGAGCAATTATCTCTTAAATTTCCAAAGGAGAACGACCATGAGTCTTAAGCCAGGTCCAAAACGTATTGCCGAATCAACAGGGGAACCGGATAAGCGCCAGCGCGACAATAAAAAAACTCCGGGAAATACGGATAAACTGAAACCCAGTAAATCCTCAAATAAATAAGTCTGTAACTCAAAGCCCTGCGGGGCTTTTTTTGCCTGCCACTAACCCGGATTTATCATATAACACCTTACACGTCTTGGCCGATCAGCGTTTGTCGCCAGAAAGCCCATCCTTCTTCGCAGAGTGTGAATTCGCTCACGCTCGTCTTGCCATAGCAGATTATGACTGGTTGGTAGCGAAACGTTTATGACTACCCCTACTACAAAAACGGTAACGTTGCTCGCGTCTCTACATCATCAAGCTTCCTCTGTGAGGAAACGAGGGTAATCATGAATAAAAATTTCTCTATCAGTTGCCTGTTTTTCCTGTTCTTCTTCATCGGCTGGGAATGCTGTTAACCCTATCTGTCACTTTGGCTAACGGAAGCCATTGGCATCAGCTATACCGATGTCGGCCTGGTCTATTCATTTACTGCTATCATCGCGGTTTGCGTGCAGCCGCTTTTTTGGCTTTATTTCCGATAAACTTGTCTATCGCAAGCATCTGATGTGGATGCTCGCCATCATAATCACGTTGTTTGCCCCTTACTGGATTTATATTTTCGCTCCGTTGCTCAAGTACAACGTGATACTTGGCGTGCTGGCGGGCGGAGTCTATATCGGAATGGCCTATGGCGCTGGCTGTGGCATTTGCGAAGCCTATATTGATAAGGTCAGCCGTGCCTCCGGGTTTGAGTTTGGTCGGGCGTGTATGTTCGGCGGGATTTATGCCTCTATTGGTACGTTTGCTGTCAGTAAGCTCTATGCCATTGATCAGAATATGATTTTCTGGCTGGTCAGCGCTGCCGGTGTCTGCCTGGTGGTCACCGTCTGGAAAATCCATGTCGGCACGTCTCCTGTCGGCGCAGTTTATGGAACCTACGACCAGCAAACTGATAAACGGACGTCTGAGATGGACCACGCCAGCTGCGACGATGGAAAAAGAACCCCCGGCCTTCAAATCAGGTGTTGCGCTTGAATATTGAGACCGCCGGGGTATATTGAAGAATTAGTCCTGCATTCGTCTCGCCCGACATAAATGCACGTTATTGTGTGGAGATACGCATGAATAATGAAACCCGAAAGGTCGCAGTCGTGACTGGTGCGTCTCGGGGAATAGGTGCCGCAATCGCGGAGCGTTTATCGCGTGACGGTTTCATGGTCGCGATTAACGCAAAGCAGACGTTTGCATCAGATAATGCCCGCCAAGAGTGAAAAGCGAACAGGTGAGTTTGAATCATACCTGGCGGAGATAAAACTCAAATCGTACCGATATTAATTAACGGGAAGCCCTGTCAGCCATATAACATGAGAAATTAACAAGAAAAAACTCAGATATTCTTGTCAGGCGGGCAGGACTGGTCAATGATTTCAGCAAGGAAATCCATCACCACGACAGCAGAGTGATTACGCTTAATTTCAGGGTAGGCAACCAGCCAGATGTTCCTCACGGGCGAAGGCAGATTTTCCTGCAGCCTTACCAGTTCGCTGTCATTATCACCCATAAAGCAGGGTAAAGTAACGATGCCCAATCCTTTCCGGGCAGCCTGTTGCTGCGCCATCAGATCGCTTGCCCGAAAGATAACACGCCGCCCGTTCAGCAGTGATTCCAGCCATTGCTGCTGCGTGACATGTGCAAGCGTGCTGTCATAAGCAATAAAAACCCAGTCTTCCTGAGGAATCTGCTGCCAGAACTGAGAAGCATAAAGACCAAAGCGCATGGTACCTATACGCCTTGTCATCAGGTCTGGATCGTCAGGCCTTTCAAGGCGAACCGCAATGTCAGCCTCACTTTTATTCAGAAGAACATGGTGCGAAACGCCGGATAATGACAACGTGATACCCGGATTTTTCCGGGTGAAGCCTGCTATAGCCGGCGCAATGAGGTGTGCTGCAACGGCAGGTGACGCGCTGATATTTATAGGCACGGCTGGTTCGGCACACAATGACCTCGCCTGGATTCGAATACGGTCTGCAATGCGGTACATTTCGTCAGCGCCGGAGGCGATAATCCGCCCATGTCCGGTAAGCATGGTACGGCGTGGCAGGCGCTCTGTGAGCCTGAGGCCCAGCGAACTTTCAAGGGCTGTAATCCGGCGGCTCACAGTGGCGTGGTCCACGCCAAGCTCCCTGGCCGCGGCAGACAGGGAACCACACCGGGCAAGGGCGAAAAAAAAATGTAAATCCTGCCAGTCCATACCTTACCTCTTGTGCATTTTTACACATGTATGGTGCTTTTATACCTGTATTCTTCCTGTAATAAACTCATTTATAGTTTTCTCACTTTATAAGTGAGGAAAAAATAATGTCGTTAGCAATGATTATCAGCCAGCCGGGTAGCCCTGAGGTTCTTAAAGCGGTGGAAAGAGAGTCAGTCAGTCCCGGTCCCGATGAAGTCCGTATCAGACACGAAATAATCGGCGTGAATTTTGTTGACATCTATTTTCGCTCAGGACTCTACCCTCAGCCATATCCCCAGGCGGTGCCTGGTTTTGAAGGGGCCGGAGTAGTCACAGCAACAGGCAGTAACGTCAGCGCCTTTGCTGCAGGAGACCGCGTTGCCTATACGGGAAATCCGATGGGTGCTTATGCTGAATCCCGCAATATACCTGCCAGCCGCCTCATCAGGATTCCGGATGGTGTGGACACCCGTACAGCCGGTAGTACGATGCTTCGGGGCCTTACCGCGCATATGTTGCTCAACAAAGTAAGAGAAGTCAGGGCTGGCGACTGGATACTGGTTCATTCTGCTGCCGGGGGGCTGGGGCAGATAGTGACCCGCTGGGCAACGATGAAGGGTGCCAGGGTTATCGGTACAACGGGCTCACCGGAAAAAGTGGCAACGGCCCGCCTTGCTGGCGCGAGTGAAGTTTTGCTCCATACAGACGCTGCATGGCCGGAGAAAGTCCGCGATATCACGGAAGGGTATGGCGTGCATCTGGCCATCGACGGTATTGGAGGAACAATGCTCTCCAGAACGCTCAGCGTGGTCCGCCCTTTTGGCACTGTCGCCAGTCTTGGACAGCCTGCCGGCCCCATACCTCCGGTGCGGGTGGAAGAACTGGGATTTGCCCGATCTATAGCACTGATGCGACCCAGTTCACTCGCCTATGCAGATGATGCTGCGCTTTACAGAAAGGGCGCGGCCGACCTTATGTCAGCGTTGTCGGCTGGGCTTGAAAATCACATTGGCGCTGAATTTCCCCTTACCGCCGCAGCAGAAGCACACCGGATTCTGGAGGCGGGTCATACAACAGGAAGCGTCATTCTCACGGTTCAGGCTTAAGACGCTGACGTGAATGAAACGAGCGACGCAGGCATCTTTAAGGTATGCCGTATCAGTGACGTGACGGCCAGGCTGGATTTATGTCCCTTAAGGACAATCATTCAACCCTTGTCGTCCCTTTCAGGTACTGCTAAGGAGATATGCAAGACGGTATGCAAGAAATTAGATAAAGGGGATGAGTCTGCTAAATCACTAACGTTCATACAATGTCTGCTCCTGGCACTCAGCAGACGTTCGTAGAGCTTACATGCTGTACACAGAAAGATTTTTTGTAGGGCATTAAGTGGGAAGGGGGGCCTGCATGGCTTGTTAGAATCAAGCTACGCTCAATAAACAAAAATTCCTAAAGCTATAAGCATCTGGTATTCACTATTTACATATAATATAGGTTGAATTGTAGTTTTAAATTAAATATATATAAATATCTATATTAATCAATGATAAAACACCAATGCATCATTGGCGTATGCGCGTCGAAATTCTCTAGTGTACTCATCAGTTTATGATGTCCATGTGCTTAAATTTTAACGAGCCGGCGATTTTTATCATTCTTGTTGCGTATCGCCTTGCCTCATTTACAAGCATTCTGAAGGTTTTCCCAGGAATGCGGAGTAAGCATGATAACGGAGTCTTTATGGCAGGAAAACAACAGGCAAAGCTACTGAGGTTTAAAGCGGTAGAAATGATAAAGCTGAGTGACAAAGATAAAGCTGATATTGGCGAAAATCGGGGCTTACGCGTCTCATGCGGTGCAACCGGGGTTAAGTCTTTTTTCTACCGTTACACGAGTCCTCTGACTGGCGAACTTGCTCAGGTTAAAATTGGCAACTTTCCGCAGACTTCTCTCGCCGCTGCACGTCTTAAAGTCAGCAAATTAAAGCTCCTTCGTCAGGACGGAAGATACCCTGCTACTGAACTCAAGCAAGAAAAGCAATTGCGTGCAATCGAGGCTGAGCAGGCCAAAGTGCCTGAATTGACAGTTCAGGGGTTAGTAGAGCTCTACCTGACTGAGTGTATTGAAGACCGCAAAATCATTCCGGGGGCGTGGAAGAAGAAGGACCATGATGAAGTGCGCGGAATACTGTATGCCGATGCGGTAGATAAACTGGTAATCGTAATGCCGCTGAAATCACGCACAATGACGTGATTACGCTTACCAATGGCATCGTTGCCAGAGGAGTAAAAGTACAGGCCGGTAACGTTCTACGCGAGCTGTCATTAGCGTATGAGTTCGCTATTGGTTTAAGTCGTTTTGATGCCAGTTTTGCCAACCCCGCTCTACCGGCAAAATCCAGCCTACGCCAGACTCGAATCAAGCTTATCAATAATCGCGGTACGCGTGTGCTGAGTGAAGCTGAGCTGAAAAAGTTTCTCCAGTGGCTTCCGGGCTCTGCTTTTTCACCGACAATCAAAAACGTGCTTCGTCTGACCTTGTGGACAGGTTGCCGTACCGGAGAGGTCTGCAACATGGCGTGGAAAGATGTTGAACTGGAGAAGGGGACTATACATCTGCGTGAGACTAAAACGGGTATGCTTACATTACTGCCGCAGATAACCGAAATGTGCTGATGGTCGATAAACCAGGCTCTGTTGCATTCTGCACAGCATAAATTTCCCCATCCGCTTTGGCACAAAGCGGTCGGCGTAAAGGGCTTGAGCGATAAGCGCACAGATAAGAACATCCTGACTGCAGATAGAATTTAAGGCACGTTATTATGGCAAAAATATCGGGTAAGTCTGTGGTCCTGGCCAGGCATAATGGTTTGATACAGGCTGGCATTTATTAAGTCATCAACGTGAGAAAAACCATGAAAAAATCGATAGTTCCTGAAGAGTTTCAGCATTATTTCAATGACTGGCACTTCTCCCCCGCCATCGAAGCTGATGGCACAGTCTATCTTTCAGGTGTTACTGCAGCACGCAAGGACAAACCGATAAGTAAGCATCCTGAAGAACAATTTCATGACGCATTTTATAAGCTGGGTGTTTATTTGAAAGCCGCCGGTTTGGACTATGAAAATATACTTGAGATGACCACTTTTCACGTTGATCTAAAAAAACATATAGACGTTTTTTCCAAAGTAAAAGATGAGTATATAAAAGCTCCCTACCCGGCATGGTCCGCCATTGGCGTATCAGAATTCATTCCAGAAAATGCACTGGTGGAAATGCGGATTGTGGCTAAAAGGTAATTTCACAGGCTTGTGACATGCTCTCCGTTGATTACGATTAACGCATCGGATACAAGCAACTACGGTCTATATGCGACGCTCACCACCGTTCTGGAAGCTAAAAGCGTGACGCAGATGGTACATGGCGGTCGGCGCGAAACGCCCGCCACGACGCCGCTTTTGGCAATTACATCGCGATGTTGTCTGGCTATTTTCCTTTCTTGCGAAACGCGTTCACATTCCCTTCTTGTTGGCGGGCTATTTTCACCTCTGGTGAAGCTTTTTTAACCAAAACGTGGAGAGCAGCATGAGAGAATTAACGAAGATATTCTTTGCCACTGCCTTTATGGTTTGCACTTTTTCCGTTAATGCGGCAACGGAGGGTGATATAAAACCGCCTCCTTTACAAAGGGATAGCCCGCCCATACAGGGCCCAGCACCACTCGTGTATGGTGTCGTCCAGCAAACCACCACCCCGGTCGATGCGTTAAACAATGTGGTTAAAAATCTTCCGGCGCTGGAAAATGGGAAGCGTTATGAAGTCCGGCTGGAAGTGAGGGAACTGCCGCCCGTGCCCACGCCGCCAGTTCCCCCGGCACCATAGTTAACGTTTGTTCAGCCCCTTTCCGGGGCTTTTAAACAAACACTTACCAGATTGGGTTGGGGTTATACGTTACTCTTTTTGTCCCTTTAACAACCTTAAACGCCTGGCAAAAAAAGTTGTTACTACGATAAAAAATACAGGAACAAAGAAAACTGCGAATAACGTGCTGTGATTAACGCCCCCAAGTGCAGGTAACATCCGCTGCTGGTACGAAGGTGTCTGCAAGGAGAGTGGTCATGGCTGTCAAAGCTCTAAATAATTACTTTGATTTTTGCCCTGTAAATTATTTGCACCCAACCTAAAATTTAATTATTCATAACTTTTCTGTTCGCCGCTTAAAGCTATTCTACCAATATCGCTCAGAGTTCGATCAACCTGGTTATTTTTGCAGTAGCTCAGCGAGGAAATTCAATACTACACGGGTCTTCAATGGCATTTTTGTCCCTACAGGGATCAGCGCGTAAACTGGCGGGCCGGGAATATTCTGATCTGGAAATATACGAACCAACTCACTATTTTCCGTGTATACATCGCCGACCAAAGTAAATATCTGCGCAATCCCCATGCCAGCTCTGACTGCATCTACAATACTTCGGCCATCGCGTATAACTGTTTTTCTCGAAGGGATAATCTCTTTTAGTACTCCACCGTCAGTAATAATCCATGGACGCAGTACTCCAGATGCAGCACGAAAGACAATAGCGTGCTGATCCAGCATATCACTGATATTAAGTATTGGAGGTAAACTCTTTAACCATATTGGCGATGCAAAAAAACCTAATGATAGATCGCACATTTTACGAACAATCATCTCACCATCAGCAGGTAATTCACCCACACGCAAAACTATATCCCAACCTTCACCAACCGCATCAGAAGCCTTGTCTGAAAGCGATAATTCCAATAATACCTCAGGGAACTGTTTCTGAAACCGGGGGAGCTCAGGAATAATAAAACACCCAAATCCTACCGGAATATCGAGACGCACCCTGCCATTAGGTTTGTCTTTTCTGGCAGCCAGAATACTCTCTGCATTATTGAGTTGCTCCATAGCAGCCCGGGCGGCCTCAAGATATGTTTCACCATCTTCGGTCAGAGTAACTGCACGGGTTGTTCGCTGAAAGAGACGTGTTCCAAGATGTTCCTCCAGTCTCTGAACCGCTTTACCCATACCCGCTTTTCCTGTTCCAAAAAATTCCGCAGCGCGAGTAAAGCTGGCGTACTGGGCAACGGCAATAAATGCCAGGATATCCTGTATTGACGGTGCATTTTTCTTCAATTCTGTCTCCTGCCATTTCGTTAATTAATTTACTAAAAGGCTACAGTGTGTCGCCATTTGGGCTATTTATAAACATTTTACGACCTAATAGGCTAAAACACACGGAGGTGACCAAAGGTTACCCGATAAACAGGAGTAAAATAATGTCTGCCCCTCAAAATCCCATTAGCGATGCGATCATTCCTTTTCGCGTGCAGGTTCCCCAACATATTCTTGATAACCTTCACCGGCGTCTGGTTGATGTGCAATTACCAGGAAAAGAGATCGTTGATAACGCTTCACAAGGGCCACGTCTGGACACCATCAGAAGACTTGTCGATTACTGGAGGGACTATTATGACTGGCGGCATCTGGAGGATCGCCTCAATAGTTATCCGCAATTTGTTACGACCATCGATGATGTTGAAATACACTTCATGCACATCAGATCCAAACATGAAAATGCTTTACCGCTTATAATGACGCATGGCTGGCCTGGGTCAATCATCGAGTTTCTCGACGTCATTGAACCACTGACCAACCCCACAGCCCATGGGGGGCATGCAGAAGATGCCTTTCATCTGATCATACCCTCTTTACCCGGATATGGTTTTTCTGGAAAACCTATAACCAGGGGGTGGAACCGGGAACGGATTGCGAGAGCCTGGCATACACTGATGATGCGGCTTGGATACAAGCAATATGTAGCTCAGGGAGGAGACTGGGGAAGCCATGTCACTCTTGCAATGGGGCAACAATGCCCTGTCGGGCTACTGGCGATTCATACTAATTTACCACTGGTAACGCCTGAGGTTAGACCAGAAAACCCCTCGCCAGAAGAACAGCTGGCGTTTGAGCAGTTGGAGCGGTTCGCCTCAGAAGGTTCATCCTATTACCAGCAAATGCTTACGCGTTCACAGACGATTGGCTATGCCTTATCAGATTCACCGACGGGGCTTTTAGCCTGGATTTTTGAAAAATTCGAATCATGGTCCGACAGCAATGGAGACCCGCTATCCACGCTTGGATATGACAAGATTCTGGATGATGTTACGCTCTACTGGGTGACTAATTCGGCTACGTCGTCGGCACGATTATATGCAGAGCATCCTGACCTCAATTTTTATGCGATGCCGGTTTCGATTCCTGTGGGGGTTTCAGTATTTCCGGGGGAGATATGGACCCCTCCACGAAAATGGGCAGAGCAAACCTATCCACGGTTGATGTACTGGAATAAAGCTGCACATGGCGGACATTTTGCCGCATTTGAACAGCCAGAGATTTTTGTCAGTGAAATACGAGCAGCTTTTAATAACATTCGCCACTAACATATTATTAATTCCTGATAACCGCCAAATGTGGCGGTTTTTTTTATTTTTATTGTATCCATTATCGACACAAACAGTCTCTGGTTCAGTTATTTATATTTTTTTTGTCAACGATATGATGAGTTCTGTTAATTCAAGACGCAAAGGTAATAATACGATGAAACTTTATATCGCTGATAAAACATGTTCTGAAGCCATCCAGATTGTTGCTCATCAACTGGCGTTAAAACTTGAACTTATTCATGTCGATTTTGCCAGTAATACAACATCGAATGGAGAGGATTTTCGCTCAGTTAATCCTTTGTTTTACGTTCCCGCGCTGGTAACAGACGAACGAGAAACACTAACAGAAGGACTGGTCATTCTGAACTGGCTTGCTGACCGGTACCCAGAGGCAGGACTGGCTCCTGTCCCCGGAACGATGGCTCGCGTCAATCACGATCAACTTATGACATTTATCGCGACAGAAATTCAGCAAAGGCATGTTCCGCTAATGCGTAAGCTTATGACCGAGGAAGGCAAAGCCTGGATGAGTGGGAAAATAATTGCCGCCTATCAGTTACTGGACAGCCGTCTGGCTGATGGTCGCTCATATTTAACCGGTGAGCAATTGACGGTTGCAGATGCCTATTTATGGGCGACCTTCTGGAGCGAACGCTCAGGCGTAGACATTTACCACTTGCAACATATTCAATCGTGGAAAAAACGAATGGATATGCACCCGGCAGTACAGCAGGCATTGCAAGATGAAATGGATATTGTTACCCACCACCGCTCACTGTTGTCTGCCTGATTGTATATTGCGCTGCCTTCACCTGCAGCGCCCAACACCAGAGAAATTACCATGTTTCAGGATAACTCATCTTTCGCGCATGACGCACGCTGGGTGCTGCTTGCTGTTTGTCTGGCGGCACTGGCTTTACCGCTAAGCTTTACTGGCGGAGCGCTGGCGACTCACATCATTGGTCTGGAATTTAGCGCTTCTCCGGCACAATTAAACTGGATAACCAATAGTTTTATGCTGACATTTGGTAGTTTAATGCTGCCATGCGGTGTACTGGCTGATGTTTATGGGCGCAAACGTTTATTTATTAGCGGTGTCGTGCTTTTTGCCCTGGCATCACTGATGTTGAATTTTTCTCATGGGATTGGATTTTTTAATCTTATGCGTGCACTACAGGGCGTTGGTGCGGCTGCAGCACTTTCGGGGGGATCTGCCGCTTTGGCACAGGAATTCTCCGGGCATGCTCAAACATGGGCATTTGGTATGATAGGGACAACGTTTGGTATTGGCCTTGCTGCGGGGCCCGTCATTTCCGGGGTATTAATTGCCCATTTTGGCTGGCGTTCAATCTTCTTGCTGGGAGTGGTCATTGATTGCTTTGCATTGATACTGGCGTTAAAAAAAATGCGTGAAACGAGGATATTGGCTTTCATTCGTTTTGACTGGCCAGGTGCCCTGGCTTTTGTTATTGCTATTGCGTCTCTGACCCTGGCGCTCAATACCGGACCAGTGTACGGATGGCAATCTGTGGTCGTAATCAGCCTTTTTTTGCTTTCTCTTGGCGCTTTTATCTCTTTTGGCTGGCTGGAAAAACATACCAGTTATCCGCTTCTTGATTTGTCGCTATTTAAATATGGCCGTTTTTTGGGAGTACAAATTCTTCCATTGTCAACCTGTTACTGTTGGGTCGTCCTGCTAGTTTTGCTACCGTTGCGATTTGTAGGTATAGAAGGTTATAGCGAGGTACAGACAGGGATTATAATGTTGGCACTCTCAGGGCCTGTTCTGTTTATACCATCCCTCGCCGCTTTTCTTGCCAAATATATCCGGGCAAATATTCTGGCGGGCGGTGGATTGATATTAGCTGCGACTGGTATCTACTGGTTAATACATATTCCATCTGACAGCCCTGTAACATACTTGATTGCACCACTGGTGTTAATAGGTTTTGGCGCCGGCTTCCCATGGGGATTAATGGATGGATTATCAGTTACAGTGGTTCCAAGAGATAAAGCTGGAATGGCAAGTGGTATTTTTAATACCACCAAAGTCGCCTGTGAAGGCATCACATTAGCAATTGTTAATGCTCTATTGGCAACATTTATTTTGAATACACTACGGCAATCTGCACATTCTGAAAACCAGATTGCCGATGCGGCTCGCCTGCTGGCAACCGGGAATCTTAATAGTGCAGGACATGTTCTGAATATAGCAACATCAACCTCTCTTAGGCAGGTCTATAATGATGGTTTCGATACATTGCTGTACGTATTGACGATAATGACATTACTTGCAGCAGCCTGCGTTTTTGTCTTGCTCTCACAAAAACAAAAACCGCTGGATTAGATACCCCCTCCGGCCTCACGTGTAGAGAATCACCAATACGGTAGACATTACTACTGACACGATGAGGCCTTCTTAGGCTTACGCAACGTCGCGAAAAACGATCATTTCTGCTTGTGGAGTGATCGCGCATACGTCGAGTCTGTGTCCTCACAGTTTGACTAGCGTCTTCGAAATCAACGGCTTTACTGCCATGACATGGCGGGAGCGCATATCGTTACCCTTGCGTAGCGATGATAAACGGAGCGTATCTGTGTCAAACTCAAGTTCTAACCCCTCTTTAGCCGTCAGTTCACTTCCAGGTTTTTCTCATCCTTTGCGCCCCGGCGACAGTAACAAGATGAAGGCAATTCGTTATCACGCTTTCGGCGGGCCTGATGCGTTGAAAGTCGAGGACATAACGGATCCACATCCCGGACCCGGAGAGATCCGTATTACGGTGCATTGCGCGGGTGTGAACCCCTCAGACTGGAAACGAAGAGAAGGCCAGTATCAAGCATTCGAAGATATTTCGTTTCCGCTCACGGTCGGTGTGGAAGCCAGCGGCATTCGCGCTCACTATTTGCAATAGCGCTTGACAGGGTTTGAGTAATCAGTAATCTCTCTTTTATGGGAATTATATCTCAAATAAGAGAAAGGACATGAACAACCAGGATTACAGAGCAAGATTAGCCGCACGTCTGGCTGCGCTGCGCTTACAACACAATTGGTCGCTTGACGAGCTTTCCACTGCGTCAGGCATCAGCCGGGCATCCTTATCACGCATTGAACGGGGTGAAGTCAGCCCGACTGCGGAGGTTCTCAACCAGCTCTGTATTGTCTACGGAATGACGATGTCCCGGCTGATAAGCGAGATTGAACAGGCAGCAGATAATCTGTTCAGGGCAGAGCAACAACCCCTGTGGCAGGATGAGCTTAATGGATTTGAGCGACGCATGTTATTACCGCCTTCTAATCAGTTCAGATGCGAGATGATCGAGGGAAAATTGCGCCCTGGCGCTTTCATTGAATATTCAAGCCCTCCCGTTCAGGGGCTTGAACAATATTTATGGTTATATGCAGGTGAATTAACTATTACGATGAACACTGAAAAATGGAGTTTAAAAGAAGGCGACAGTTTGCGTTTTCATTTATCAGGTTCTTCATCATTCCGCGCTCATCAGAGCCTCGGCGCACGTTATATTTTGGTGATATGTAAATCATGATTGAATATGAACTTCTCAGTGCTATACAGGCGCATCAATGCTTACCAGAATTAGGTGACGTGTTGCAGTCTTGTGTAAAAGATGGGGCCAGCGTCGGTTTTACCGATCCCGATGATCGCCAGGCTATTGACCGTTTCTGGAAAGATAAGATTTACAGTCTTGCCAGCCACGATTGCGAGTTATTAGTAGCCCGCGATAATGGCTTTTTAGCCGCAACCGTTATCATTAACTATTGTGGTATTCCTAATGGCCGTCATCGCGCTGAAATATCCAAACTCCTCGTTCATCCACAGGCTCGTCGTCAGGGGATTGCCAGAGAATTAATGAATCGTGCGGAAGATATGGCCTGGAAAAAAGGCCTCTCTTTACTCGTACTGGATACACGCACTGGAGATGTGGCCAGCGACTTATATCTTTCCCTGGGGTGGCAGATAGCCGGGGGAATACCTTGCTATGCGAAGTCGATCGAAAATACCTTACACGGCACAACGTTTATGTACAAAATTAATGAGTCCACTTGCTGATTATATTCACTGGCACTTTTCGCGGTAATACTGAACGTCATGCGAAAAAATTTACGTTTGGGTTTTGTAAAAGAGGGATATGCTGAATCCTATTTGAAAATAAACGGTGTCTGGCAGGATCACGTCCTCAATTCATTTGTATTTCCCGAGTGATGAACCAGGCTCGTGCGGCAGCGCTACTTTATTTTTATCGCTAGCCTGCCAGTTAATCCTGAAATGGCGCAAGATGCTGCGTGGCGATGCTTAAGGCTCTATCGCTGAAAGGAGAGGGCGACATTACCGGCCATGTTTATAAGGGTAACCCGATGACCGATATCACTATCAAACCGGCACAGAGCGAGCATCTGGCGGCATTAAGGGCAATTGAACTCGCCTCGTTTGAAACATTGCGTGGCACCGGCGCGGTAACAGGTGCGCCGGTTGCGACCAGTCTGGACGATTTCAGCAGGCTGAGCGAGGAAGGCATTCTCTTCGCGGCATTCGCAGCAGAGGATATCCCTGTTGGTTTCGCCGGGGCTTATATTGCGGAGAACTGGCTGCATATAGTGGAAGCAGATGTGCATCCGAACTGGCAGCGGCAGGGAATTGGTCGGCGGCTGATAAATGCGCTTCTGGCTGAGGGTAAGGCTCGCGGTTTAACCGGCGCCTCGTTGACGACCGATCGTTATGCTCCCTTTAACGCGCCTTTTTATGCCTCTTTGGGGTTCGACATTCTGCAAGAAGAGGCTCTCCCGCCACGGCTAAAAGCGTTACTGGCAGCAGAGACGAACTCCGGGCTGGCACCGCAGCGCCGGGTTGCTATGCAACGGGTATATTGAGCCATCTTTTCTATACCCGAGCGCGCGTCCTTCCTGCTATGAGTCCCGGCTTTCATTAGCGCGGCAGATGTCCGGCATTTTTTGTCGCGCTTCGGATGGGAATGAGCAACGGCAAGATGCAAAGTACCAGCAGCGCGACAACGATCAATGTCTGTTTCACCCCAATCGCATCGCCCGCCAGGCCATAGATAAGCGGCATAAGCGCGCCACATCCCAGCGATGCGGTATAGAAAATAGCAAATGCGCGGGTTTGCTGATGCGCTCTGGCAAGTTCGGCTACGCTGCCATACAGAATGGACGACGTTCCGTTCAGCGCGATACCCAGCGGAACCAACAGCAGCCAGCTTAGCTGTAAAGGGGCAACTGTCATTCCCAGTACAATGGCTGACGTAATGATCTCACTGGCCGCGACGGTTTTGATAACGCCGAGTTTTGTCGCCAGCACCCCGCAAACCAGTTTGCCAAATGCTCCGCCAATAAAAATTAAGGTCAGCGCAAAGCCAATTTGCGTTGCGGAAGCGCCCCTTGCGGCCATTAAAAAGGGAAGGAAGGTCAGCGTGCCGGTACGCGTGGCGTTATCGATACTGCCAATCACGCACAGCGCAGTGAAAGCACGTTTGCGAAGCGGTTCGGGGAGTTTTGCGCTGGAGGCAGGCTGCTTTTGCTGTGTCGCCTCTTTGCCCGCCAGCGTAGCCACCTGAGGCGGTTTTTTGCCATCCGCGGGCAGTAACACATAGAGACCGAGAGTAACGAGGAAACCCAAAAGCGCAATCAACTGTAGTGCCGTTCCCCACGTGATAACCAACAGGCAGGCAGAAAGCGTGCTGGGGATGATCCCTTTACCCACATCGCCGAAAAAGTTGTAGGTGCTGAGCGCAATACGGGCGCGCGGAGCGGGATAAAACCGCGTAATAAAGCTGGAGGAGAGCGGATGCTGAACGCTGGCACCAAGGCCGCCGATCACAATCAATATCATGAGCTGTATTAGCGTTTCTGAGGTTCCATACAGCAGCAGCGCGACGGTTAAAAGCAGCGTGCCGCCGATTAACACTTTCCGCTCGCCGTATTTTCTGCCCAGTTCTCCTGATGGGATCTGAAACGCCGACATCGCCCCAGAAAATAACATCTTCAGTAACCCGATCTGCGCCATTGAAAGCCCAAATTGCTGCTGCCAGAGGGCAAAAAGCACATAGTGCATATCCGTCGCGCCGTCATGAAAAAGGTGAGCAAGGCCGGTTGCACCCAGCACTTTACGGCTCTGCGGTTTCTCGACGGTCGGCGAATTTTCTTTCTCAATGGAACCTGAATCCACGCTCATTTTTCCTCCTGCGCTATTAATGGATATATTCACACTAAACCGCGCAGGGAAAACAGCGTGTTGTTATGTTTGTTTTGCATAAGCAATGCAAATTTTTTAATGGGCGATTTTATTTGCTGATATTCAGCCGCTAATTTCATTCTATTTATTGTGGAATCACCGCAGAGGTAAACTGGCGGAGTCAGAGTGCGTTTTAATTCTACCTTATAACGTTTTAAGCTGGCGCAGCGCGTTAAATCCTCAATAATGGATCCTCGCTCAGGAGGAATAATGGAATTAACGCGTAAAGCACAACGCTTTGCTACCCAGGCGCATGAACGCGCGGGACAGACACGGAAATTCACCGGTGAACCTTATATTGTGCATCCGGCGTCCGTCGTACAGATATTAATGTCCATTGCCCCTTCCGCAGAGATGATTGCCGCCGCCTGGCTGCATGATGTGGTGGAAGATACGGATATTTCGCCGCAGGTTATCGAGTCTGAGTTTGGTCCGCTCGTCGCACAGTATGTCGAAATGCTGACGGATGTGCGTACGCGCCGGACGGGCGGGGTGCGCATCGCGCGCAAGAACGCCAATTTGCTTCACAGCGCCAGAGCGTGCCCGGAGGCGCAGACGATTAAACTCTGCGATTTGTTGTGACCGGCGGTGATTCATTCAGCATGCGAGCTGCTTTCACTGAATTGCGCATGGATTA
This sequence comes from Kosakonia sp. MUSA4, assembly GCF_013085925.1. Classification (NCBI taxonomy): domain Bacteria; kingdom Pseudomonadati; phylum Pseudomonadota; class Gammaproteobacteria; order Enterobacterales; family Enterobacteriaceae; genus Kosakonia; species Kosakonia sp. MUSA4. The sequence continues at coordinate 4,258,023 of NZ_CP025697.1, read as the reverse complement.
ATTTCCGCAGCCATTGGTGCGCGTTACCGCCATCCGAACGGCGGTGCCACAGCAGGTGAAACGCAATCTCCGGCAGCGCCAGCGGCGGCTTGAGCAGCACAATATCGTCATGGGCTTCATCCACCAGCACGCTACGGCGAAGTACCGTCGCGACATAGCTGGTCCGCGCAATAATCCGCGAGACAGCCGACATCGTGGGCAGCGTCAGGCGTACCATTCTGCTGAGCCCCTGCTTGCGGAGCTGCTCATCCACCAGACCGTAGTGATTGCCTTCGGGCGAGACCAGAATGTGCTTCATGGCGAGATAGCGTTCCAGCGTCATGCCGTCACGGGCGGCGTCACTGTCGCGACGTACGAGAGTGACAAACTCATCGCTGATCAATGGCTGCGACAGAATGCGTTTTTCCGCCTGGGTTGGCACGATACCGATGACCAGATCGACCTCGCCGCTATCCAGCATTGCCACGGACCGATCGCGATCGACAAACGTGCGCACATGGATCGTTACGTCCGGCGCCTGCTGGCTGACCGTGCGCATAATCGTCGGCATTAACACCATCAGCGGGTATTCCGACATGCCAAGCGTGAAGGCCATGCTTCGATTATGCGGGCTGAACGCCTCTTCCGGCGCCAGCAGATGGGTAATTTCGTCCAGCGCGCGGCCGACATGCAGATGGATCTCTTTCGCTCTCGCCGTGGGCAGTAATCCGCTGGCGCTGCGAATAAACAGCGGATCGGCAAAATGGGTGCGCAGACGCGCAAGCGCGGCGCTCATTGCCGGCTGGCTGACCGAGGCTTTACCGGCGGCGCGGGTGACATTCTGCTCCTCCATCAGCGCGTTAAAGGCGACGAGAAGATTCAGATCAAGCCCTCTAAAATCCATAAAACGAATACTCCTCTATATCTTATATTTGTTTTATTTATTGATATCGCGAATGTGATACTAGCGGCGTAGGGCAAATAAGCCAATGCAAAACCGTCAGCCTGCGAGGTAGGTAGTGATGTCAGACCATAATGAAACGGCGAATCGTCTTGCGCGTGAACGCGAGGCTGTCGAAAAAATTTATCAGGCGTTTAGCCTGCAAAACCCCGATCTGCTCGATGAAGCGGTGACGCCAGACTGGCAGGATATTCCGCTGGCTCCCGGCCAGGCTGCCGGGCCGCAAGGGCTAAAGCCCATCATCAGAAGCTTTATCGCGGCTTTTCCTGATGTGCAGATTGTCGTTCAGGATCTGATGCAGCTTCCCGGTAAGATTGCCGTTCGCGCGGAGATTACCGGAACGCATCAGGGGACGTTTATGGGGATGGAAGCGACGGGGAAATTTGTGCGCATCCGTTTGCATGAGATGCACGAACTTAACGGTGAGCGCGTGACAAAAACCTGGCATATGGAAGACTGGTTCGGGCTGTTTATGCAGTTGGGCCAGTCGCCTTCTCTGTCTTAAGCGCAAAAAAATCCACGCCGTAGCGTGGATTTTGCTTTAGGGGGATCAGAAGTTAATGTTCGCTGTCACGCCGCCAACAAAGGCGTCATCAACCTGGCTGACAGCGCCCGGTGCGGAAATGTATTGCAGGTTCGGGCGAATTTGCAGCCATTTCGTCGCCTGAATGTTGTAATAGATTTCGTAGTTGTACTCGGAACCGTCCTGAATCGGCAGATAAGCCAGACTGTTGTAGTCCGTCTCGCCGTTGAAGCGGTTCTCGTCGCCCAGCAGGCGGGTGTAGGAGGAGTTGATATGGATACGGCCTGCGCCGATACCAATTTCATCCTGCGGACGCGCGTCAAACGGCCCTTTCCACGTCAGCGCAATCGACTGATAATTGTCGGTTTTTGACGTTTTGTGGTCGTTCATCACCGCCTGAACGGTCAGCGTAATACCGCGATCGCTGGAGCCGCCCTGCGCGGTCAGTTGTTGCTGGGCGAGGATATAGCCGCCGTAAGAGTGGGCGGTATCCTGATAACTGCCATCGCGCCATGAGCCGTAAACATTGTCGTTGGTCGAGGAGTAGTAGTAACCAATGCGGTAATTCCCCGGCAATTTATCCGCGCCGAGTAGCGGTTTCCAGCCCAGTTCTACCGGAACCAGGTTACCTTCGGTCGGGTTGAATTCAAAACGGAAACCGTCGCCGCGATCGTAGTTATACGGGTTCTGGTTGTAGAAACCGACCTGCATAAAGACTTCCGGCGTGAAATTAATACGCACGCGACCGCCCCACTGGGAAACCGGCCAGTTGTACCAGTGATCGCCGCGCCAGTTACCCGCCTGGCCACTGCCGAACGCCAGGTTCTGGAACTTACTGTCGAAATTATCGAAATCTTCGCCAACGGTCACGCGCCCGGCTTTCACATCCAGCACATCGTCAAAGAAGCCTTTGCGTAGCCAGAACTGTGTCAGACGCCAGGTCTGCCCGCGCCCGTACACTTCCTGCGGGGAAGAGAGCATGCCGGTGCGCGGATCGGCCACCTGATCGGCGACATTCTGCCCGTCACGGTTGGTGATGGTTAACTGGAACTCGGCATCCTGCCAGTTGAGCAGTTTTTGCAGATCGAGATTAACGCCGAACACCTGCTGATCGCTGTAGCGCGCCGTCGTTGAGGTGTTATAGCCGCCAGCCAGGTTTGATGCGGCTTCCATGGTGTAATTCACCTGGAAATCGACACCCTCTTTCTGTAGCTCGGTACGGGTTCCGCCCCAGTCACCAAACATCCACGGGGAATCGGCGCTGAAGGCGTCCGCCGCATGGGCAAGGCTGGGTTGCATACAAAGGAATAAGACTCCGGATAATGCAGATATTACAGGTTGTTTCACCACTGTTTTTATATGTTTCATAATGTTTATTCTTAGGCAAGGGGGTTATTCGGAATTTTGAGTGTAATAACTGTGTATTTTTCGTTTTATAAATTTGTGCGAGAAAAATTATCTTGTTTAAAAAATATGATCATCAGCACAAAATTAGCTTTACATTATTTTCATTTGCGATTTTTAGTGAATGACTTTCCACAAGCCTTGCCGAAATAGCCTTGTCGAAATAACCCTCAGCCCGGAAACGAAAAAAGAGGAATAAAGCGCATTTCTGCCCGATATATCATTTAAAAAATAATATGAAAAGGTTGAAAAAACGTTAGCGGACCCGGGAAGGCGGCGTCGAAAAGCGTTTTTTAAACTGCTCCGCAAATCTTGCATAAGAGAGATAGCCGCACTGTTCTGCGACCCATTGCAGGGTGAAGGAGGTGGTTTGCAGCAGGAACATTGCATGCATCATTCGTGTTTCCAGCAGCAGTGTTTCGAAGCGGGAATGTTCACCCGACAGTCGGCGTCTTAATGTTGACTCACTCATTGCCAGCCGTTTTCCCGCCTCTTTCGCCGTCCAGTGTTGCTCCGGCGCTTTTTGCAATAATTCCCGCAGTCGCAGGGTGACAGATCGTTTTGTCAGCGGTAAAAAACAGTAGCCGTACTCCACCAGCACCAACAGCAGATCCAGTAGCCGTAACGCCAGGCGGTTATCATCAAGTTCCGACTGGTTAAGGCTCGTCTGTAAAGTAAAAAGCGAATCGATAAGCGCTTTCTTCAACGGAATAACGGCGATGTCAGTAACGGTACTGGCGCGGGAAATAACGTCGGTATAGCGTCTGGCAAACTCGCGAATAACGTTTTCCGAGATCGTCAGAAATAATGACTGGAAAGGCTGGCCGTCACTGTCAGGATATTTTTCAATATCGATACAGGTATCTTGTGCAATAAGACATGCGCTCGTTGACGGCGTCAGAATTTGCGTTGAATGACCGGTATGCAGAACCAGCGAACCCGACAAAATAATAATCAGGGTGGCCTGCGGAAAATAAAAATCCTTTGTGCTCTGGCTATTGCGCAGCAGCGGGCGGGAGAGTGAGCAGAGATTGTCCCGATTGATTAAACGTGGTGCAGAAAAGGAGCGGCCCCCGACGGGCTGGATATTCAGCAGCTCATGCGTTTCTTTTTCTACCATCGGGGGCTGAAGCATAGCGGAACCTTGATTAACGAACTGTCGGGTTAAGCGAGTAGAGTCCGGTCAATTCAGCTTGCGCCAGGACATTCACCGATTCTATGGCTTTACGGACATTTTGTCCTGTCAATGCGCCATCCACCGGCAGGCTGGCCACATCCAGCGCATACAGCGTAAACACGTAACGATGGACGATTTCATCATTCCACGGCGGGCACGGGCCGTCGTAGCCATGATAGTCGCCGCTCATCTGCGCATCGCTGGCAAACCACAGCGAATAGTCGTTTATGCCGTGGCGATAACCTGCTGGCAAGCTGGCGAGCGTTTTTCCTTTTGGCGTCACGCCGGAAGAGAAAGCGGATTCTGCCAGTTCCTGCTGCGTGACGGGAATATCCAGCAAAATCCAGTGATAAAAATCAATGCGTGGCAGCGTGCTGGAAACCACGCGCCCCTCCTGATTAACGTCATCGCCGCGGGAAGGAACATCCGGATCGTGGCATAGCAATGCCAGTGATTTCGTGCCAGGCGGGATCGGATCCCAGGCAAGATGCGGGCTGGCATTCTGCGACAGCGTAATATGCCCCTCACTGGCGGGCACGGCGAAGGCGTTTTTTCCGGGAATAACATCACCATTACTGAAGTTCTGGCTGAACAGTTTCATCTCTGCATCCTTATCTCACGTCGCGGGAAAGCAATAGGGTAACCCGCTGCAGATTTCAGACAGCAACACATCCAGTCAATTGGCGTTCATATCCGGTCAGAATGACAGCATCAGGCGCAAAAAAAGTGACGGGCAAACGCCATGTTGTCCGTCACCTGGGGGAGCGTTAACCGGTAGGGCGTTTTCCGCCCTTACCGGATGCGCTGCGGTTAGTTGAAGTGAATACCGTCATAAGTGATGCTGCAACAGGCAACATTGCTTACCCGGACGCTGAAGCCTGCTGTACCGGAAGGTACGGCGCTGGTCGCGCTGATGGTTGCCGTTCCGTTGGCATCCGTTACGGTATGTGTCGTTGACAGGATCATCGGATCCGTGGTGCTCAGGGTGAGCGTCTGACCGGCGACGGGTTGCCCGTTATCGGGGCGAACCAGCTTCACTGCGAAGACGTTTTGAGCCACGCCGTTAGCCGGAGAATAATCCGTTATCATACTGAAAATGCTTTGCAGCATGAGGAAATTCACCTGGCTTGTCGCTTCGTTGCCGTTATCCAGTGAAGCGATGACCGTATTTTTTATCGCCGAAAGCGAGACCACTTCCGTTCTGGCTGTGCCATTGGCATCGGTCGTCGCCTGGGAGGTCAACACCTGGCTGAGCGTGTCCTGGGTTTTAAAGTCGACGTTAACGCCAGCGATTGGATTTCCTCTGATATCCAGCACCGTGGCTTCCACTTCGTCCTTATCAACGCCGTCTCTCAACGCATTGTTTTTGGTGGTCATCAGGTTAACCTGCGCCCGCGTTATACGGGATTCGAACTCCACATCGACCTGGCGGCGGGTGCCGTTGTCCAGCGTTGCCGTTACCGTACTGGTGCCATCCTGCAGGCTGGTCAGATCGACAGTGACAACGCCATTGCTGTCGGTGGTCGCGGTTGATGCTGAAACCATTGCACCGTGATTCGCCGTTACGGTAACGGTCTGGCCAGCCTGCGGCTTACCGTTGTTGTCGGTAACCACTATCCGCACGCTGTTTTTGTCGCTGCCATCGGCCAGCGCATTATTGCGCGTTACGGTCATGTCGCTGACGATATAGCTGATCACTGGCCTAAAGTTGGTATCCACCGACGATGTGGTGCCGTTGCTTAACGCCGCCGTTACCGTCGTGGTGCCCGCAGTGGTATTGGTCAGCGTAGCCCAGGCCAGCCCGTCCGCCCCCGTTGTTCCATTCACCGTTGTGACCTGCGCACCATTGCTGGCGGTAAAGGTTACGTTTTCTCCGGCCAGGGTATTGCCGTTCCCGTCGGTCACTTCCACCTGCACAGCGTTGGCAGAGTTACCATCGGCCAGCGCATTATTGCGCGTGACCGTCATGTTGTTCAGCACCGCGCTGGTCGACGACGTGAAGGTGGTTTTGACTGACGTTGCCGCACCGCTTGCCAGGGAGGCCGTGACAATAGCGCTTCCCGGCTGGGTGCTGGTCAGCGTTGTCTCTACAACCCCGTCTGCGTTAGTTGTTCCGCTGAGCGTGACGATTTTCGCCCCATTACTGGCGCTAAACGTGACGGTCTGCCCGGCGAGCGGGTTACCGTTACCATCGGTCACTTTTGCCTTCACGGCGTTGGTGGCGGTGCCATCGGCCAGCGCATTATCACTGGTAACGATAAGATCGCTGCCCTGAATGGTGGCGACAGGCGGGTTCACCGTCACCTCTGTGCTGGCACGGTTTGATTTGTTGTCCTGGTTATCCCAGGCCACGGCGCGAATGGGCCAGGTGTTGTTGCCGCTCTGCCACGGTGGCAGAACAACGGTGGCCGTGGTGGTGCCCGTCACGTTAATTTTACCGCCAGCGGCCAGCAGATCCGGCGCATCCCACTCGACGCGTTTCACCCCGTGTTTTGCGGTGACGATGGCGTCCAGCGCGATCGTTTCACCGGCGTTGCCGCTTTGTCTGGCCGGTAACGCCAGCGTAATCATCTCCTGTTTACGGTAATCGAGCACAATCGCATTGTTACGCTCGACCAGATCGTGACGGCTTCCGGCCAGGCTACGCATGATACGAACTGCGTCCGGGTTAAGTTGTTCGCGCAGCGAAACGCCCGGCTGATAACGTAACATCAGCGAGAAGCGGGTATCGTTGATGCCGCTGCCTGTCTGATAATCCACTCCCGTCGTCAACAGTGGCACGGGCGTCCAGCTCAGCCCTGCCGTAATCGCGCGCGGGTTATTTTGCCGGTTGTTCTTATCAACCAGCGCCACGTGATTTCCCCGATACTGTTCATACACCAGACGGCCGCCCAGTTGCGGATAATCAGGCAGCCAGGCTTCGGCGCGAATGTCCCAGCCGTCCGCCGGGCGTTCATCGTAGTTGGCGAAATCCCGCGACTGATGCCAGCCCGTGAGGCCGAAATAGGTATTTGCGCTCAGTCGCAGATGGTCGGTCCAGGCTTCAGCTCCGAAACCTGCGCGGCGGTTGCTGCCGGTGAAGTCGTTATCGAGGAACAGGTTAGCGCCATACATCCAGTTGCCGTAGAGCGTTCGCCATCCGAGCCCCAGGTTGCCGGTCTGTCGCCCCTCCGGCGCACGATATCCGAGCTGCGCAAACAGGATATTCTTCGGGCCGTCATAGAGCGGCAGCAAAAAATCTAACGCGCTATCGCCCCAGTTCCCTTTGGTATCGACGTTCAGTTGCACGCGAGCGGTGCCGAACTGCGAGAGCCAGGCCTGCACTTCACTGTTGGCTGCGCCGGAAACATGGCCCAGCGCCAGGTTTTTCAAAGCCCCGGACTGGTCATCCGCTTGCAACGCTGCGCCGGTGGCCATCGTTGCAGCAGAAAAACGGTTTTCCGCATTGTTTTGGCTGTCAGTGGTGAAAGAGGGGGTGGGAAGAGCAGCGTTTGCCAGCGGATGCCAGACGGGTAATAGCTGCGTCAGGATCAGCAATCCCGAGGTTGTTTTTTTGATATCCATCAATAATGATTCCATTCCTTGCGGCAGGTATCCCTAAGAAATAATTATTCATCCCGGTAGTAACAGGTGCAGTAATCATCCAGTTTGCACACTATTTTCGGTTATTTTTCTAACGACTCTGGAATTTACACGATCTCTGGATTGAATTAAGAAGATAGAATCCTAAAAATGGTGAGGATCGGTGGAAAATAAGCTGGTGTTATCACGATAAATTATTATATGTGTTTCTTGTCTGATGTCAGAAATATGGGTGATGGCTTTTCTTGAAGAGGTTTTTTGTATTTTTGTGTGCGTGTTTTTTTAAAGATTAAGCGTGTTTTCTATTTTTAATGAAGATATTTCCCTCTCTGTTTCATTGGGCAGAGGCAGAAAGATAACCGCGGCGGCATCACGGTAGCGGAAGATTTTATGCTCTGCTGCTTATCTTCTGCGCAGATCCCGGTATGCTCTTGTGTCGGGTTGAGGTATCGCAACGGCTTCAGGAGAAAAGAAAATGGGCGTGCAGCAAAACATCCGCAGTATTTTAAATGAGCTGGCGCAAAACGCGCAGAGCATTGATAACGCGCAGGCCGGGCAGCTTATTGCGCATATCAGAAAAGCGGGCCATATCTTTTTGCAGGGCGCCGGGCGGAGCGGCATTGCTATCCGTGGTTTCGCCAACCGGCTTTTGCATCTTGGTTTTTCCGTCAGCGTGGTGGGGGAAATTTCTTCGCCGCACAGCAAACCGGGGGATTTATTGATTATCGGTTCCGGCAGCGGCGAAACTGGCAGCCTGAAAAGCCTGGCGCAAAAAGCGGTGGAAAGCGGGGTGGATGTGGCGCTGATCACCCTGAACGCCGACTCTTCCATTGGCCGCCTGGCAACCTGCGTACTGGTATTGCCAGGCACGGCAAAGACAGATAATGCGCGCGCTGAAGGCGCGTTTTCCCAGCCGATGGGTTCCGCTTTCGAGCAGCTCTGTTTCATTACCTGTGACGCGATGATTCTTGAACTGATGGCGCAGCTTGGCGAATCCAGCAACAGTATGTTTAAACGGCACGCTGATTTTGAATAATGATACGGAGCGCGTTGCGCTTCGTTAATTCATTTTCCCGCTTCCGATTATTTGCGTGATGGCGGTCGTAAATTCTTTATTCTGTTTTTGGCTGACTTGGCGCTATTAACATTTCATTATATGATGGTATTTATTTTCGGAGCCAGACAATGAATCGTCACGAACTTATACTCCGCGCCGCCAGAACCTGCATGATAGAAAAAGGCTTTCATAATGCCTCCATTAAAAATATCGCGGCCTGTGCTAATGTCAGTGCCGGGCTTATCTATCGCTATTTTGAAAATAAAGACAGCATCATTGAAGCGCTGGTGACCGATATTGTTAATAATATGCGAAGCCACATAAATGACAAACCCGGGCATGATGAGAATCAGCCGTTAGATATATTCCAGGAATCGGCTTTCTGGGCGGATTTGCAGGATAATATCTTTATGCTGATGGATATCGCCTCCGTTGCGACCCGCAGCGCACGCTACAAAAAGCTGGTGGCGGAGGCGCATAACGCGTTACAGGATGATATTGTCCAGCGCGAAAAACAGCAACATCCGACGGTGGATGAGTCGATTATTCGTACCCGCCATTATGTCACCAGCATGCTGCTGGATGGCGTCATTGTGCAGTGCGGCAGAAAAGGCTATGTCATCGATAACGAATTACGCCAGATGATTAATGCGATTTTGCATAAGCTGGTACATGCGAAATAATTCAGTTTCCTTCAGGCGTTCGGTGGGTTGCTAAAAATCAGCGTATTAAGACGCCGCAGCTCATTTTCATTGAGTTGCTGGTCATAAACGACCCGACAAATAAAGCCATCGATAATCGCCAGCAACAGACGAATTTGCGCCCGGCTAAACGGTTGCTGCGTTTCGCTATTCAGGATCCCGCTGTTTCCGGCCAGATAATTAATGGTCTGTTCTTCTTCGTCAGTTAATATTTTTCGCACCTGTTCATTTCTTGATGCTTCCGAATAACTTTCCAGCAATAACGCGTGTTCGCGCTGACTCCAGCCGGACCAGAAAGCGGATTCAATATTAAGAAGATCGCTCAGCGTCGTATCAGACCGTAGCTGGCGAAATAAAAACGCTCGCCATTGTGCCGCGACACTTTTCACCACCTCATTAATCAGTGCCTCTTTACTGTGAAAATCACGATAAAGCTGGCCAGCGCCATAACCTGACCGGTTGAACAACTCAGCCATACTGCACCCGTGAAAGCCGTGCTCGCTGAAACACGTCTTTGCCGCTTCAATGATGAGTTGTCGGCGTTCATTTACGCGTTGCTCTTGTTTGTTTGTCGCCAAAATAAGTTACCTGCGTACGGGTAAATATTGCTCCTGTGGCCGCTTTGCCTGTCCACAGGAGCATTAAGATTAAAGGCCGGCCGGCCGTGGCACTTCAATGTACTCATCATCGATATTGCGCTGGTAATAGTGACCATCTTTTACGTAATAGCGTTTGCCGTTGTAGTCCAGCACCGACATCGCGCCGCCAGAAGGTCGGTCGACCACCACATAACGGCCATCCTGTTTTTGATAATAGAGACCATTCAGCAGGTAGTAGGTTAATCCACCAATCACGATCAGTTCCGCCGTAGGCGGTAAGATGGTCAGAGGCGCATTATCGCGCGGCAACGCGGGGCCTGGGCGGTGCGGATCGCCAAAAGGTGCCGCTATTGTACTGAATGAAAGACTCAGTAAGACAAATAAGGTGCAGGTGTGTTTTTTCATGGTTGCCTTTCCCGGTGTGTTACAAGTATCGAACAGACTCTCTTTACACCCGGCAGAGCATTCTTCTGCCGGGTGCTTACCAGTGTCTTAACGCTGTTGTAGTGCTGCCGTTTTCTCTTCCAGCGCTGTGCCGCCACCCATCACTTTGTACAGCGTAATCAGGTTGTTGAAATACTCCTGCTGCACGCTGACCAGCGAGGTTCTGGCCGTGTATAGCGTGCGCTGGGCATCAAGTACGTTCAGCCAGGTGTCCACGCCATTGCGGTAGCGCAGATCCGCCAGCCGGTAATACTCTTCGGACGCTTTGGTATTATTTTTCTGCGCGGTGAGTTGATCGTTAATCGTACCGCGACGCGCCAGCGCATCGGCCACTTCCTGGAAGGCCGTCTGCACCGATTTCTCATAGGCCGCTACGTAGTACTCCTTCTGCGCTTTGGTGTAGTTCAACTGCGAAATGTTATAGCCGCCGGTAAAGATGGGCAGCGAAATACTCGGCGAGAAGGACCACACTCCGGCACCGCGTTTAAACAGCGACGACAGATCGCTGCTTGCCGCGCCGCCGCTGGCGGTCAGCGAGATGCTCGGGAAGAAATTCGCCCGCGCTGCGCCAATACTGGCATTGGCCGATTTCAGATTATGCTCGGCTTCCAGCACGTCCGGACGATTAAGCAGCACGTCGGAAGAGATGCCCGCCGGGATCTCTTTGAACGCATTCGCCACCGCATCGATGTTTTCCGGGATCAGGTTATCCGGCACGGCCCGCCCAACCACCAGATCGAGGGCGTTTTTATCCTGCGCCACGCTGGTCTGGTATTTCGCCACATCGGCGAGCGCCGAATGGTACGTCGTGGCAGCGGAAGAGACATCCACCATTGACGCCGTGCCGTGACGAAGTTGGGTCTGGGTGACTTCCATCGATTGCCGCGCGCTTTCGGCAGTCTCTTTCGCAATCGCCAGATTGCTTTTATCTGCCGCCAACGTCAGCCAGTAATCCACCGTGTTGTAGAGCACCGTCAGGCGCGTGCTGCGCGCCCCTTCGACGGTACCCAGCCAGGTTTCATACTGCTCGCGCGTCAGGCTCTGGTTTTTGCCAAACAGATCCAGCTCAAACGAGCTGGTGCTGGCATCGCCTTCATAGCTGGAAGTGAGAGCGGTCTGATTCCCGGTGCCAGTGCTGCTGAGCGAGCGGGAACGGGTGCCGCTCAGCCCGGCATTAATGGTCGGGAAGAGATTAGAACGCTCTTCGCCATACTGCGCCCGCGCGGATTTCACGCTGGCAACCGCTTCCCGCAGGTCACGGCTGCTGTCGAGCGCCATCGCCACTACCTGGCGCAGGCGGGCATCGAGAATGTACTGCTGCCAGTCGATATCGCGATAGTTATTCCCCTGGGTGCCTTTCAGGGAAGCATAGGCCTCCCCGGCAGGAAGCTGGCCGCTGACCGGCGCGGTTGGCCTGTCATAGTGGGGATCCAGCGAAATACAGCCCGCTAACAGAAACGGTACGCATGCTGCCAAAAGTCTTGCTGACATCTTATTCTCCTGATTTTTCTGTCGTTTCGCGCACTGCTTTGTACTCCTCCGGCACGGATGGGAATACGCGTCTGACCAGCACGAAGAACATAGGAACAAGGAAAATGGCCAACAAGGTGGCGGTGATTGTCCCCCCGATAATCCCCGTCCCGATGGCGATTCGGCTGTTAGCGCCAGCGCCAGTTGAGATAGCCAGCGGCAGTACACCGGCGGTGAACGCCAGCGATGTCATGATGATCGGGCGTAAACGCGTGGTGGCCGCGTGAATCGCCGCCGCCACCAGGTTCTCGCCTCGCCGGTAGTTTTCCTCGGCGAATTCCACGATCAGGATCGCGTTCTTCGCCGACAGGCCGATGATGGTCAGCAGCGCCACCTGGAAGTAGACATCGTTCTCCAGCCCGCGCAGCGTGATGGCTAACAGGGAACCAAATACCCCGAGCGGAACCACCATCATGACGGAGAAGGGCACTGACCAGCTTTCATACAGCGCCGCCAGACAGAGGAAGACGACAATCAGCGAAATGCCATACAGCGACATCGCCTGGTTCCCGGACAGCCGTTCCTGGTAGGAGAGGTCGCTCCACGCATAGGTGGTGGCACCGGCTGGCAGGGCTTTTGCCAGTTTTTCCATCGTGTTCATCGCTTCCCCTGAACTGCTGCCAGGCGCGGATTGCCCCTGAATCTCATAGGAAGAGAGGCCGTTATAGCGGGAGAGTGCATCCGCCCCATAAATCCAGTGCGCAGAAGCAAACGACGAGAACGGCACCATGGTGCTGTTGCCATCGCTGTCGGTGCCGCGAACGAACCAGCTATCGATATCCTCCGGTTTACTGCGGAAGGCGGAATCCCCCTGGATGTAGACTTTTTTCACCCGTCCACGATCCGAGAAGTCATTCACATACGTTCCGCCGATGGCCGAACCGAGGGTGCTGTTGATATCGCTGACGGAGACCCCCAGCGACTGCGCTTTTACGTCATCCACATCGACCTGCACTTGCGGTAAGTCTGGCAGTGAGTTCGGGCGCACGCTGGAGAGCGTCGGATCCTTCGCTGCTTCGGCCAGCAACTGGTTACGCAGTTTCAGCAGTGTATCGCGGTCGGTGCCGCCGCGCGCCTGCAACTCAAAGGTGAAGCCGTTCGACTGGCCCAGGCCGCTTACTGACGGTGGCGTCAGCACGAAGATCTGCGCATCACGGATCGAGGAGAGGTTCATCATCGCCCGCTTCGCGATCGTATCGGCGCTGTTCTCTGCGCCTTTACGCAGATCCCAGTTTTTCAGCGCGATAAAGCCCACCCCGGCGTTCTGCCCGCTACCCGCAAAGCTGAAGCCATCGACCAGCATGCTGACGTTGACGTTATCTTTCTCTTTGGTCTGGAAGTATTTCTGGATCTCTTTACGCACTTCGAGGGTGCGGTTTTCCGTCGCACCGGGCGCCAGCGTGTACTGCACCATGATGTAGCCCTGGTCTTCGGTCGGCAGGAAGCCGGTCGGCAGACGCATATACATCACCGCGCAGCCGATCAACAGCACGCCGTACAGCGCCAGATAACGGCCCGGACCATGCAGGACTTTCGCCACGCGCTGGTGGTAACGCTCCTGTATTTTCTCGTAGCTGCGGTTGAACCAGCCGAAGAAACCTTTACCGGCATTTTCATGATTGTGCGGTTTCAGCAGCGTGGCGCACAGGGCAGGGGTGAGCGTTAACGCGATGATCACCGACAGCACCATTGACGAGACGATGGTGATGGAGAACTGGCGGTAAATCACCCCCGTGGAACCGCTGAAGAAGGTCATCGGCAGGAACACGGCGGAGAGCACCATGGCGATACCGATCAGCGCCGCCGTGATCTCCTTCATCGATTTTTCTGTCGCTTGCCGCGGCGGCAGCCCTTCCACCCGCATTACGCGCTCGACGTTTTCCACCACCACGATGGCGTCATCGACCAACAAGCCGATGGCGAGCACTATCCCGAACATCGTCAGGGTGTTGATGGAGTAGCCGAAGGCCGCCAGCACGCCGAAAGTCCCCAGCAGCACCACCGGCACGGCAATCGCCGGGATCAAGGTAGTGCGCAGGTTTTGCAGGAACAGGAACATCACCACCACCACAAGGGCGATCGCTTCGGCGAGGGTTTTCACCACTTCCTCAATGGAAATTTTGACGAAGTCGGTACTGTCGAGCGGATAGTCAATGGCGTAACCGGCAGGCATGCTGCTGCGGAATTCATTGATGGTGCTTTTTACCCGTTCTGCCGTGGATAACGCATTCGCGCCGGAGGCCAACTGAATGGCGATACCCGCAGCCGGGTGACCGTTGGCCAGCACGTTGGAACTGTAATCTTCGCTGCCCATTTCAACCCGGGCGACATCGCTTAAGCGGACAACGGAACCGTCGGTTTTGGTTTTCACCACAATATTGCGGAACTGTTCCGGCGTTTGCAGACGCGAACGTGAACGCACGGTGGCGACCAACTGTTGCTCACCGCTGGCCGGTTGCGCGCCTAACTGCCCGGATGAGACCTGGGTGTTCTGGTTTTCCAGCGCGGTTTCCACATCGGAAGGCATCAGCGAGTAAGCGGCCAGCTTGTTCGGGTCCATCCAGATACGCATGGCATATTCCGAACCAAACACCTGCACGCGACCCACGCCATTAACGCGCGCCAGCACATCTTCCATGTTACTGACCAGGTAGTCAGAGACATCCGAAGAGGTACTTTTGTTGGTCTTGTCATACAGCGCCATGACCAGCAGGAAGTCGCTTTGCGCTTTCTCCACGGTCACGCCTTGCGAGGTGACCGCATCCGGTAAGCGGCTTTCCGCCTGCTGGACTTTATTCTGCACCTGCACCTGCGCAATATCCGGGTCAGTACCCTGCTGGAAGGTGACGGTGATTCTGACCTGGCCCGTGGACGCGGTACTGGAGGAGGAGAAATAGAGCATGCCGTCCAGACCGGTCAGCTGCTGTTCAATCACCTGCGTTACGCTGCTTTCCAGGGTTGCCGCAGACGCACCGGTATAGGTGGCCGAGATCCTGACCTGCGGCGGCGCAACATCGGGGTACTGCGCAATCGGCAGGTTATTAATGCTGATAATGCCAAGCAGCATAATGACGATCGAGATGACCCAGGCAAAGACCGGGCGACGGATGAAAAACTGAGACAGCATGATTACTTCCCTCCGTTTCCATCACTGGATTCGGTAGCGCCGACTTCCACCGCTTTCACTGTCATGCCCGCCTGCACTTTGCTGGTGCCTTCGGTAATTAACCGGTCGCCGCTTTGTAGCCCGTTGGTGATCAGCCATTTATTGCCGATCACCCGGTCGGTAACCACCTCGCGGCTTTCCACTTTATTCTCTTTATTCACCACCAGCGCAGAGCCGTTGCCTTTGGCATCGCGTGTGATCCCTTGCTGCGGCGCAAGGATCGCTTCGCTGCGCACGCCGTTACTGACGGTGGCGCGCACAAACATGCCCGGCAGTAAATCGTGTTCCGGGTTCGGGAAGACGGCGCGCAGCGTTACGCTGCCGGTGGACTCATCAACCGAGACTTCGGTCAGCTCCAGTTTACCGGGATGCTGATACTGGCTGCCGTCTTCCAGCGTCACGGTAACGGGAACCGTATTGTCGCTGCTCTGCAACTGCTGTTTTTTCAGTTTCAGCAGTTGCGTGCTCGATTGCGTCAAATCGACGTAAATCGGATCAAGCGTGCGGATGGTTGCCAGCGCCGTGGTCTGGCTGGCGGTGACCAGCGCGCCAGGCGTAACGGAGGAAATACCAATGCGCCCGGAAATCGGTGCTCTGACTTTGGTGTAACCGAGGTTGATTTTGGCGCTTTCCACGGCGGCGCGATACTGCGCGACGGAAGCTACGTTTTGTTTGTAGGTGGCCATGGCGTCGTCCGCATCCTGACGTGATACGCCATTCTCTTTCACCAGCGCGGCATAACGCTCGGCTTTCAGTTTGCTGCTGTTAACAATCGCCATGGCATTCTGCAACTGGGCGACGGCTTCATCGTAGCTTGCCTGGTAGGTTGCCGGGTCAATCTCGTATAACACCTGGCCCGCGACAACATCGTCTCCTTCTTTAAATAACCGTTTCTTGATGATGCCTTCGACTTGTGGGCGAACATCAGAAACCATGGTACCAGTGACGCGCCCTGTCAGGTCACTGAATAGTGTTACCGGTTCGGCCTTCAGCGTGACCACGCCAACCTGGGTTGTCATCGCACCTGCATTCGTTTCCGGTTTTTGGTCGCAGGCGACAATCAGACATGCCAGCACGGCCACCATTATTCTTTTCAATGCCATTTGCAAACCTCAGTAATGAACGTTCATTCTCATGCCGGAGGATAGCAAACAGAAGGCGAAAAAATATACGAGGAAAAGTGAAGATATAAAGGATATTTTCTTACAGGCGGATACGTTTAAGGTGCTAAACCCATGAAAATAGTGCGTGAAATTTCGAATGAAAGGCGAAGCCGCGTTCAGCGGCCAGCGAGAAAATGCGGCGCAGCGCACGCCGCAAAGGGCGTTATTCGAGATCGCGGAAGTTGCCGAGCCGGTAGCCGCGTTCGGCAATCGCGTATTTCAGCGATAGCGAGGTCAGCACCTCCAGCTCGGTTAAACGCGGGTAGCAATAGCTGCTCTGGCGGATGATGTTATCGATAAACGCCGGGTGGCACATCATCTCCAGCGAATCCTCGCCGCGCGCGGTTGAAGCATCCAGCTCCTGCAAAAAGAGTGCGTCAGAAATCGCCTCTCCATAAAAACCGCTGCTGAAACCCTCTGTACTGCGAAGCCCAACCGGCAAATCGCTGGCGGGTAATCGCGCCGGGCAATCGAGTCGCAACGGCAGCCCGCGCGCGGCGGCAAACTGCGCCACAATCGGCAAGATCTGCGGGATCATATGCACATGATGATGGCTGTCCAGATGCGTCGGTTGGCGGCCAAAAAGCGCGACAAAACGCTGGTACTGGCTTTCAAGTTCTTCGGCGATTTCTGCGCGCGGTAGCGTATCGGCTTCGGCCATTTGCCAGAGCCATTTCCCCAGTTCGCCCTGCCGGGCAAGGGAGGGCATTGGCGTTAAAGGCTGGCCCAGCGTCAGTACAAAGTGCATGCCTACCGCAAGAGCGGGCCATTCACGGCTCAGCTGCGCCGCATGCGCAATCGGTGCGCCGTTGACCAGCGCGGTCGTGGATGTCACCACGCCGTGACGAAAGCTCTCGACAATGCCGTAGTTTTGCCCTTTGCTGAGGCCAAAATCATCCGCGTTAACAATTAATAAGCGCTCCATAGCCATCCCTTAATGCTGTGACGCTTTCAGTTTGCCGATGCAGCCTGCAAAGTTGGGCAGCCACTTTTCATGCGCCAGCAGCATTTCACGCGCCAGCCGTTCCGCATCGCTATCCGAATGCACCAGCGGGCTGAGATTGAGCGCCAGCAGCACATCGTTAAACTCACCGCTCAGCGCCGCCTTGCTGGCCGCCACTTCGAAACCTTTAATGGTGTGAATCAGCCCAAGCACTTTTTCGTCAAACTGCGTCACGCGCGGATGGGGCGTCGCGCCGTTGCGCCCGAGAATGCAGGTCATCTCGACCGCCCACTCCGGCGGGATATTTTTTATGTGCCCGCGATGCGGGATGTTCACATAGTGTTCGGCCTGCTTATCGTTATAGATGGCGTTGATCACTTCACAGGCGGCATCGGAGTAGTACGCGCCGCCGCGCTGCTCCAGCTCCTTCGGCTTCTCTTTGAGCGCCGGATCTTTATAAAGCTCAAACAGTTGCTTCTCAACCTGCTGCACCACCTGCGCCCGCGCGCCGCCTTTGTAATATTCGCCCATCTCAATTGCCAGCATCTCTTTCTGCTTGAAGTAGTAGAGCAGGTAAGAGCAGGGCAGCAGATTGAGCGCGCGGATTAACCCTTCGCTAAACGGCAGGTCGAAAATGTTCTTCACCGTCGAGGCTTTCAGCCTGCCGGACGCGACGCCGTCGAGCAGTTCGGCAAAGCGCGAGGTGCCGTTGACCAGCACATCTTTGATAAACACCATATGGTTGAGGCCAAACAGATCGATCGCCAGCGCGTCGCTGTCGGCAAGGTTCAGCACATCGCGGATAAACATTTTCATGCCGATGGGAATATTGCATACGCCAATAAAACGTTTAAAACCGGTATGGCGATAAACGGCTTCGGTGACCATTCCGGCCGGATTGGTGAAATTGATAACCCACGCGTTCGGGCAAATCGCTTCCACATCGTTAATAATGTCGAAAATCACCGGAATGGTGCGTAGCCCTTTAAACAAACCGCCCGCGCCGTTAGTCTCCTGCCCCAGATAACCGTGGCTGAGCGGAATGCGCTCATCAAGTTCGCGCGCTTTCAACTGGCCGACGCGCAATTGTGTGGTGACAAAATCCGCGCCCTGCAATGCTTCCCGGCGGTTCAGTGTTTTATAGACTTTCAGCGGTACACCCGCTTTTTCCACCATGCGCTGGCAGAGAGCAAAAATAATATCCAGCTTTTCTTGCCCCTCTTCGACATCAACCAGCCATAATTCAGAAACCGGTAATTCATGGTAGCGCTTAATAAAACCTTCCAGTAATTCCGGGGTGTAACTGCTCCCGCCGCCAATAGTGACGACTTTTAATTTCTGGCTCATAAATTCTCCCTTGAATTCGGTCATGAATGACGGCGGGCAATAAAAAACACCCGTCACCGTTACTGATTGATTTCCGTTAATCGCTTGCGATAGTTATTGGGCGTAAATGAGGTCATTTTTTTGAAGGTTTTAATAAACAAGCTGGGGCTGCTGTAGCCGGCCTCCCAGGCAATATCCGTCACCGAATAGTTGGTCATTTCCAGCTGCTTTTTCGCAAAATCGATGCGGATTTCATTAATAATCTGCATCGGTGTTTTGCGGTAATAGCGGCGGGTGGCGCGGGTCAGATACTCCTGGGATTTGCCCGCCAACTGGATCATATTTTCCAGCGCATTTTCGCCAAACTGCGTTTTATCATGCATCGTTTCGACGGTGCTTTTCAGCCACTGCGGAACGTCATCCATGACCGGCTCTTCACGGTAGTGGCGCAGCCGGTTAATCACGTAGAAGGTGACGGCTTCGATAAATTCATCCAGCCCGTTTTCGCGAAAATTCAGCGAGGCGATAACCGTTTCGACATAGGCCATGAAAGCATGGCTGGTGCGATAGGCCTGCGAAGCGACAAAGCAGAAGGGCAGCAGCGCCAGATAGTGCTGTTCAAAGAACGGCTTGCTGATGCCGACATTCAGAATGCGCGTCGCGCCGAACGCGTAAAAACTCTGGTGGTGCGAGCCGAGCGGGATAAACACAAAATCGCCGCGCTCCAGCAGCACGCGTTTCCCGTTGATCACCTGGTAGTAACGGCCGGTGAGAACCAGCGTAAATTCATAGTAATCATGCTGATGCAACCCGCTCGCACTCTCGGTTTTGTTATAGATAAACACGTGGAAATTTTTACCGTTGAAGAGCTGCTGCTCGCGAACCGTTTTAATTCCCTGCGTGTTGATCTGTGGCTGCATGGTTAACTCCTTACGCGTTTTACATCGGGCGGTGGCTTAAGGATAAGCGCACTTACCTCAAGCCACCGCCCAGGCTTCAGAACTTCAGCGCCGCGGCGATATCTTCTTCGCTCTCTTCCTGATCAATCACGTTCTGCGCTTTGTTGGCGACCACCACAAAAGGCAGATACACCAGCGTGGCAATCACTAAGTTGAAGAGTGCGAGCAGTAGCGCGGCGATACTGCCGTTGGTATTGAAAAAAGCACCCAGCCCGGTTGGCATCGTCCACGGTGCGATGTTGGTAATGGGTGGAATAATGCCGCTGTAATAGGCCAGCAGGGTGATGGCAGCGAGGATCGGCTGCACCAGAATAAACGGGATAAACATCACCGGGTTCATGATAATCGGCAGGCCGAACAGAATCGGTTCGTTAATCTGGAACAGGCCGGAAGGCAGCGCCAGTTTTGCCACCTGGCGGTAATCCGCCCGCCGGGAGGCGAAGAAGATGGCGATAATCAACCCGAGCGTCGCGCCGCTGCCGCCCAGAAAGATGTAGGAATCCAGCATCGGTTTGGCCCAGACATGGAACGTCTTGCCAGCGGCCAGCGCCGCATCGACGGAGCCGTACTGCTGGTAAACAGCGATATTTTCCAGCGCCCACGGCGTCATAATGCCGCTGTCCAGCGCGGTCAGCGCCAGCGAACCGTGAATACCAAAGAACCACAGCAGCGGCACAAACAGCACGTACACCCAGCCGACAATACTGCCGAGCGACGCCAGCGGCGTGGAGATGGTATCCATAATCAGTTGGTGGAAGTTGGTGCCGAAATGCGTCAGCGCCCAGGCGACAATGCCCATCAGCGACAGAATAATAAAGCCGGGGATCAGCGCGGAAAACGAACGCGACACCGAAGCGGGCACGCTCTCCGGCAAGGTAATCACCCAGTTGCGCCGCACAATAAAGGTAAACAATTCGGCGACCACCAGGCCAATAATCATCCCGGAAATAATATTCGCCCCGCCTAACCAGTTTGCGCCAACGGCATACGCTTCACCGACGCTATAAGGTGTGACGGTCATAAAAGCGGCAATGGATAATAATCCGGCGGCCAGCGCATCGACTTTGCGTTCTTCCGCCAGCGCCATACCAATAAAGAACGGCGCCATTAACGACATAATGCCCAGCGTGCCGTTATAGACGTTGCCGCCAATGCCTTTTAAACCGTTGAGCGTTTCAATGGTCGAGGCATCCAGGCGAATGCCTAACGAATAGAAAAACGATCCTTCGCCAAAACTTAAAAATACGTTATTAATTAATACAAACATCGCGCCCGCGAGCGTTAATGGCATTAAACGAATAAAGCCATTTTTAATCGCATTAACGTGAGGCTGCTTTCCTAATTTAACCGCAAAAGGCAGAAGTATCTTTTCAAGTGAAGCAATCGCATTACTCATAGAAAAATACCCTTAAATACCGCAATAGATTATTGCGGCGCAGTGTGAGGGAATAACTCAGTAATAAGAGAATTTAATGATTGGCGGCGGCTTGTTTAATGGCGGCGACGGCCGCTTTCAGCACGCCCAGACCATCGACTTTGCCGTACAGCAGCGAGTCGATCACTTCGACCGGTTTATTCGGCAGCAACTGTTGAATGTCCGCTAACTTCCACGCAATTTGCGGGCCGAGCAATACCACATCCGCCTGCGGCCCTTTTTCTGCGGCCAGAGACTCAGAAAATGCTTCAATAATGACCGGTACTTCATATTTTTCCGCCTGCGCACGCATCTTTGACACCAGCAGCGACGTTGACATACCCGCTGAACAAAACAGATAAATACGTTTTTTTTCCATCATGCGCCCCTCAATGTGCGATTCTCTGTCGGCCAGATCCGATGCAGGCTGCGTTAAGGCTTCCTGCAATGGCTGCCCCGCGAAGCGGGAGGACTTTTTTCTGTATCCAAAACAAGTATACGGCACGCGTCTGGCTTAGGATATTTCTCAACTTGCCAAAATTGTCTGTGGTTGACCTGGCGCTATGTTCATCTTCACAGTTTGAGGAATTAGCGGGTGGGAAATTTGCGACAGGGGAAGTGCAGGAAAGAAATTCAATACCCGCGGAAACATGTTGATGGGGAAAAACCCCCGCACCGGCGCGCGGGGGCGAGGATCAGAAGTCGTAGCGCAGACGCACGATATTCATATCGCTCAGGTTGTCGGTGCTGGAGGTGAATACGTGTTCGTAATCGACACGGAAACCATAATCCAGCTGGAAAGTCACACCGACGCCGTTATCAATACGCTGATAATCGCGGCCAGTGGTGTATTGCAAACGGTCGCCCATCACGTACGGCTGAACATATTTAAGCGCGTACTGGCCCACCGGGATTTTATAACCGGCAAAGTATTCAATCCCCCACGCATCGCCCGCGAAGTAGTTTTGCACGTCGGATTTTTTGGTCAGCAGGAAGTTCTGATACCAGCCGCCGCCGAAGGAGAAGGTCCAGTTATCCGGCGTCCAGCTCAGCGCGGTACCGAGGATGTTCTGATCGTAGGTTTTGCTGTCGTCCGTTGACGGCAGGCGCATTTCCGCACGGGTGTAGTTCCACGCTGTACCCCATGTCAGGGTGTCGGTCAGGTGATAATCGAGGCCCAGCGAACCGCCGCCTTTACGTTTGTAACGCGTGCCGTTGCCCGGCAGATAGTCGGAATCATCAAACAGGTAAGAGGCATAAATATCCGCGTCGCCAACGGTTTTCTTATATTTTAGCATATTACGTGAGCGATAAGAGCCGTCGTAGTCGCCGTTGATACCGTTGCCCGGCGCCTGGGCCTTCATGTCATAATCCCAGATATCGGTTTTCGCACCTACGACATCGTAATAAATACTGTTCTGCTGACCGTAGGTGAGCGTGCCCCAGGTTTTACTTTTCAGCCCGGTGTAAAGCATACGGCGGGTGGTATTCCGCGTGCCTTCGGCATAGTGATTATCCCAGTCAAAAAGCGCCGGAATGTTCACGCCGAGTTCGTAATAGTTAATCCAGCTAATATCATCGAAAAGATAATAATCGGAAGCGAAACGAAAACGGGTACCGCCATCATAGCCGTTACGTTTGTACGAGCCTTTGTCGCTGTTGCCCATGGCGTTATCGAACTGCGGGCGGATAGACCCCCCGACGGTAAAGTTCAGACGGCTCAGCGGGTCGTCGGCCTGCGGATCCTGTTTCAGGAGAGTAATTTCTGCCTGCGCTGCGAAAGACATCAATGCCACTGCTGCACCGATCGAGGCTGTCAGCATTTTTAATTTAGTATTCATTTATTTTTTCCTCGGGAACGCTACTCACTACTAGCGCGGGCATAGTAATTTCCAAATATGACAGTTCTGTTTCCAGAATTAGAGATTTGTGCGCTTAATTTATTTAAATGTATATAAACGTAACGCCTGGTTTCTGTTTTTTATATTTGTCTGAATACATGTCTGGCGGTAATTTTTCTCGCTTTAAAGCAAAAAAGCTCGTTTTGCTAATAATGATATACGCCCATACGAAAAGGCACAGATTGTTAAGCGTTTTGCTCCTGACTGAGAGTAAAACGTGCGGACAATAATGAGATCCGGTAGTACTAACGCGCTTGAAATATCTTACCGAACAGTCATGTTCGGTTTTTTTTTGCCTGAATAATTGACTTCACGGAACGGACGATTTTTCGCTTTGCCCATATTTTATTATTCCTGTTTATTGATAACGTTAAATTTCTCCGGCAAAGCGCTTAACTTTACGTTTTAAAAACGTGAAGCCGGAGCGTTGGCTTGCGTGGCCTGGACGAGCAATAAATGGTAAATTAATACTAAACCGTTCAGTTAATTATCGAGGTTATATTGCGAACACTCACCGAAGAGCGGCGTCAGGCTATTATCCAGGCAGCCGTGGAAGTTTTTCAGGAGCAGGGGTACGAGCGCACGTCAATGAACGAAGTCGCGCGCCGCGTCGGCGGCTCTAAAGCCACGCTGTATAACTATTTTGCGTCAAAAGAAGAACTCTTTGCGGCGGTGGTCAGAACCTTCAGCACGCAATTTCTCACCCAGGCCGCGGCGGAACTCGCCAGCACTGAAAGCCAGCCCTTGTCGCTGGAAGAAAAGCTTACGCGGTTTGGCACCAGCATGTTGCAGGTGCTTACTGGCAGCAACCCGGCGCTGCAACTCTACCGCATTGTGGTGGGGGAAGCGGGGCATTCGGATATCGGCACCTTATTCCGTGAATCCGGTATCCGTGAAAGTATGGAAACGCTGGCGCGGGTAATGGGCGACGCCGTGCAAAAAGGCGAACTGCGCGATGCCGAACCCATGCTGCTTGCCAGCCAGTTTACCGCGCTGGTAAAAGCGGAAACCGATGCGCTGCTGCTGAAGCGTGAAATCCCGCTGTTTAGCCGCGAACAGATCGGCGCGATGGTGACCCGCGCCGTCCGTCTGTTCCTTTACGGCGCTGCCGCTGCCTGACGACATGCGGCGGATGACGGGTAACCGGCATTCGCCCATGCCGACTGCGTATCGGCAATCTCCCCGGCGAGCTGCGCCACCAGCGTCTGCCAGCGAAGGAAAAGCTGTTGGCTATCCGCTGGCGGTTTCGCCGTCAGCACACTT
This sequence comes from Kosakonia sp. MUSA4, assembly GCF_013085925.1. Lineage (NCBI taxonomy): Bacteria > Pseudomonadati > Pseudomonadota > Gammaproteobacteria > Enterobacterales > Enterobacteriaceae > Kosakonia > Kosakonia sp. MUSA4. The sequence goes on along the minus strand of NZ_CP025697.1, from coordinate 4,233,931 downwards.
TTACACACCATGCTCACGCGTTCGCCGCGCGCTTTTGTCGCTAAACGCCAGTCGGCCTCCAGCGTAAGACGCTGCCCCGGCCAGGTATCAAAGCGGCGAATCTGCACGGCTATCCGCACCACCGGCTGGTTTTCCCCGCCGGGCAGCCCGGCGACATCCTGTGTGTTCAGCCGCGCGGTAATGCCTGCCGACAACGCGCTACGCAACTCCTCATCCAGCGGGCTGAGCCAGCGATCGTTTTCCAGCCGCGCCATGCTGCTTTCCCCCTGACGGACCACGATCTGTTGCAAATCCAGTGATTGCGGAACGCCCACCGGCACCATATCAATCAAATACGGCGCGGCATGCGGCGCTGTCATCACCGGCGCGGAAGAGAGCAGGGTGTGATAGCGAACCTGCGGCGGCGTACAGCCGCTTAAGGTGAGCGCCATCAACACCAGCGCGTAGCTGCGTAACATCATTTGTCTGTCGCCTGTAAAAGATCCGGCTCGGCGGGCTTGCCGGTGAGCAGGGATTGCGGGTTGCGCTCCAGTTGATCTGAAAGGCCGCGCAACGATTTCAGCGTGCGGCTGGCCTGCGTTAACGCGCCGAGAAGGTTGATCACCAGCGGAGAATCGTCGGCCAGCAGATCCTGGATCGTGCGGGTCGTCACCGTTGTCTGCGCCAGTAAACGATTTGCCGCAGGCAGGGTTTGCCCGTTGACGCTACGCAACGCGGCATTCAGTTCCAGCAGCGTCGTGTTCAGGTTGTTACCAAGAGATTCGAGCGGCAGCTTATCCACTTTGCCGACAATGCTGGCAACCTGCTGCTGTATCTCATCCATACCGCCATTAATCGTGGGAATGCGCAGCGGCTGCGCATGAATATCAAAAGGCGCGGCGGGCGCATCGGGGACGAAATCGATCGAAATAAAGAGCTGGCCGGTGAGCAGATTGCCGGTAGAAGCTTGCGCCCGCAGCCCGCGCGCCACCAGTTCACGGGTAAACAGCGCCGTTGCCTGTTGCAGATCCCCGTTATGGCGCGGCAGTTTATCCAGCACATTGCCGAGCCGCGACGGGTAGACATTGATATCCACCATCGTCGGAAAAAAGTGCTGATTGGTATCGTAATCAAGATTAATGGCCTTCACGCGGCCAATCACCACGCTGGAAAATGTTACCGGCGCGCCGACAGCCAGCCCGTGCAGCGAGTGCTCAAAACGCAGGCGGAAAGCAACTGGATCGCCATCGGCAGGCGCCATTGCTGAGGTTTCATCGGCGGCAAGCGTGTAGGTCGCCGGTGTGTGACGCACATCTGACTGCAAACTCTCCGGCGTCGAAAAAGCGATGCCGCCGCTGAGAATTGTCGCCACGGTGCCGGTGCGCAGGCGAATGCCGTCGGTTCCGGCAGATAAATCAATGCCGCTGGCATTCCAGAAGCGGGTGTTTGCCGTCACCAGATGATCGTAGGGCGCTTCAATAAACACGCTGAGCCGCACGCCTTGGCCATCGCCGCGCAGATACCAGGAGGTCACTTTCCCGACCTGCACTTTGCGGTAGTAAACGGGCGAGCCGCTATCCAGCGAACCTAAATCCTCCGCATCGACAATAAACTGGCTGCCGGGCGTATCGCTGATCACCGGCGGCGGGTTTTCCAGACCAACAAATTCACTGCGCGGCTGAGGGTTTTTACCTTTATCGACATCGATATAAGCGCCGGAAATCAGCGTATCAATCCCGCTGACGCCGCTCATACCGACGCGTGGGCGCACCACCCAAAAGCGGGAATCAACGCGGGCGAGATCGGCAGCGCTGCGGTTGAGTTTCACATGCACCAGCACCCGATCGTCGCCGGGGCTGAGGGTGATATCGCTGACCGTGCCGATGGTGACATCTTTAAATTTCACCACTGTTTTCCCGGCTTCGAGGCTGGCGGCACTGCGAAACGAGAGCGTCAGCTCCGGCCCGGCATCAAGGCGGCTTTGCAGCAATACGGTGATAGTAATCGCCAGCGCGAGGCCGGGGATCAGCCATATCAGGGCGTTACGCCAGAACAGTTGCAGCATTTTCGCGTTGAAGAATCGCATCATTGCGCGGTTTTCCAGATCAAACGGGGATCAAAACTCAGTACCGACAGCATTGTCAGCACGACCACCAGCGCGAAAAACAGGATCCCGACGCGCGGTTCGATACTGGCAAGATCGTGAAATTGCACCAGCCCGCTTACCACCACGACCACCACGACATCCAGCATGGACCAGTAACCGGTCCATTCCAGCAGATGATAGAGCAGCGTGCGCTGGCGGCGGCTTTGCAAAACGCCGCGACGGGTGCTGAGCAGCAGGAAGATCATGACGACAAATTTCATTGCCGGGATGGCGACGCTGGCGATAAAAATGATCGCCGCAATGCCCGGCGCGCCGTTATTCCAGAATGCAAGAATCCCCGAAAACAGCGTGTTCTCCATGTTGTAGCCGACAATGTGTGTGCGGGTGACGGGCAGCAGGTTGGCCGGAATGTATAACATCATCGCCGCCAGCAGTAAGGCCCGGCAGGCGGACGTAGACGGCGCGATGTCCTCTGTTAACGCTGTCTGGCAGCGCGGGCAACGCACGATGGCGCTGCGGCAAACCAGCCCACAACGGCGGCAGCCGTGCAGAGGTTCAGCCATTTTGCGCTCCGGGTTCACTGAGAGGAAAACGCTGCCAGTAGCGGCGCGGATCCTGGTGTGTCAGCACGAGGCAGATAAGCACGGTGACTGCCAGCGCCCAGCCGCCAGGGCCAGCTGACACCGTAAACTGATCCGACAGTTTTACCGCCGAGACCGCAAACCCCAGTAGCGCCACGTCCGTCATGCACCACGGGCGGATCCAGCGCAGGATCGTCATCGCGGTGATGAACTGCGGGCCGGGGATCCTTTCCCGGCCTGGCAGTAAGATCCGCACCAGCAGCAGAAGCTGGATCAGCGGCAGAGCGATCAGCAGGCATGCCACGCCGATCGCCAGCCCCGGCATGCCACTCTTGCCGGCGATATCGCTCACGGTTTGCCACAGCGAAACGGCATTGTGCATGCCGTAAGCATTGATACTCATCACCGGGCTAAAACAGGCCGCGACCAGGGTGATTAACGCGGTCAGCGTCAGTGGCAGCAGCAGCCGGTACGGCACCAGGCTGCTGCGCCAGACAACGCAGCGGCAGCGCGGGCAAATAACGGTCTGATTCGCCGGGTTCCGGGCAAGATGCCCGCACACCGGACAGGTTATCAGATGGGGTTCTGTGTTCATCTGGCACTTCCGGCTACTTAAGCATGTCCGCCAGTTCATCGGCGCCTTTATCAATTCCCACTTCGGCCGCGCTGAGCGAACCGATGGTCGCAGAGACGTTCATGGCGTTGGGATACTGTTTGGCGACGTAAGCCAGCAGTAACTGATCGGTTGTCGCATCGTAAAGCTCAACCGCGTAATTGACGTAGCCGCTCATCATGCCTTGTCCGCCGCGAATCGACTGCACAATGTTGTAGGGGCCACCGGCCAGATCGAACTTGGTGACAGTGCCGACAACCTGCGGCGTGGTATCGGCCCCGGTCAGCGTCAGTTTCAGGCGCAGCGTGTCTGCGGCGGGAGTATTCACCTGATGAAAACGCGGCTGCAATGCCTGCTGGAATTTTTGCTGCATATAGGTTGCCAGCGCCTGTTTATCGGGCTGCGGCATATCATCAAACTGGCTATCCGGGCCGCTGTAGATCGTCACCGGATCAATCATCACGCTGCTGTATTTGCTCCAGTCCACCGCTTTGCTGTAGCGGTACGGAATACGCGCCGCGTTATCGCCGGTGTTCGGCGTCAATTGTGCCGCAGAGCGCAGCCCGGCGTAGCGTAGCGGCTCGCTGCCGGAACAGCCCACCATTAACGTTGTCAGTACCAGCAGCGCTGGCGGTATTCCTCTGGAGATTCTTTTCATCACATCAACCCTTTATTCACGTTAATAATGGAAACGCATGGTTTTGTTAATACTAAACTAAACTGTACGGTTTAGTATTGTGGAGATGAATGAATAATGTCAAGAAATTGTTTAGTAGCGTGAATATTTCATTTTCAGACAGCGGTATCGATAACGCACCGATACCGCTCAGGACACTCAGCGGTTAAAGACGCTGCGCCCAATCTCCCTTGCCTGTTGCACAGCCGTTACGCGATGCTGCCTTGTGGGCGATGCTCGGTGCGGCGGAAGGGGTGTCATGGGCGGCGGTGCAGGGTGCAATCACCGAAGCGCAAGCTAAAGAGGAGCTGAAAGCGGTGACTATGACGATGGTGCAGGCCAGCGTATAAGGCGGGCTTTTCGTCCTGGCGCGTTGCTTGCATTAACCCGGCATGACTTCCGGGGAGCACGCGCATGATTGCCAACTCATCAACCACCATCCGTTTTTTACTGGCATCACGCCAGTGTGAGCTGAACAGCCTGCGTTATCTGCTGCAACGCGGTGAGCTGGTAGGCAAAATCAGCCAACTGGTGCATATGCTGCAACGCGAGCGCGGCACCTCGAATATGTTTCTTTGCGCGGCCGAAGGGCAGTTTGCCGATGAGCTTTCCCTGCGCGAGCGCGACGTTGCCGGGGCGCAGGCACCGCTGCTGGCGCAACTCGACACGCTGGAGAGCCAGATTGCCGCCAGCCCGCAGGCCAGCCGCCTGTTCAGCCATGTTGCCAGCGTGATCTACGCGCTCAGCTTGCTGCCCGCGCTGCGCCAGCAAATCCGCCAGCGCAAACTGCCGCTGCCGCAGGCGATGAGCTTCTTTAACGACATCATTCGCCATTTGCTGTCGCTGGTGTTTGAACTCACCGATACCGCCGCCGAACCGGACATCTCCCGCGCGCTGATCGCCATGTTCAGCTTTATGCAGGGGAAAGAGTTTGCCGGGCAGGAGCGGGCCATTGCCGCTGCCGCCTTTGCCGCCGGGCAATTCAGCGAAGAAACCCGGCAAAAGCTGCTCGATCTGATTGAGCGCCAGGAGCGCTGCTTCTCCACCTTTACCGATTTTGCCGATGAGCAGCACCGGCTGCGCTGGCAGCAGATGCAGACCGACAGCCAGTTTGAGCGCCTGCGGCGCATTGCCTGTACCGGGCGTGAAGGATTTGCCGCGGACAGCGGTTTACGCTGGTTTGCGCTTGCCACGCAACGCATTGATGCGATGAAAATTGAGGAAGATGCACTGGCACAAACGCTGATGGCGCACTGCCGCGCGCGCATTGCCGCCGCTGAACAGGCCAGCCATCAGCAACAGGCCGATATCGAAAGCCTGATGCCGCAGCCGGAAGAGGAAGAGAGCCGCTATTCGGTGTTTATCGACAATCACGGCTGGCTGGAGAGCGGTAGCGTGCGCCCACAGCTCGGGCGTTCACTGTTAACGCTGGTGCAGCAGCAGTCGCGCCGCTTACAGGCGCTGGATACCGAACTGGCGGCGTTGCGGGAAACGCTCAACGAACGCAAACAGATTGAGCGTGCCAAAAGCCTGCTGATGCAGCACCGCCAGCTCAGCGAAGAAGAGGCCTATAAAACCCTGCGCAGCATGGCAATGAATCAGAACAAAAAGCTGGTGGAGATAGCCGGTGCAATGCTGGCGGTCGCGGATGTTTTTCCTCTACCCCCTAAGGAGTAGATGCACATCCGGGGTGCGAAAGGTGCTCTCCGGCAGTGCGAAAACGAGCCTGACAAACGGGCGAATTTTGCGCAAAGCGTTAAATTCCGCCGGTTGAAGCGTGATTACGCATTCTGGCACAGCCCTTGCTTTATCCATTGAGAAATTAATTAAGACGCACTATCGGCCAACGGCGGTCGGTGCCGCGTCAACCGGACAACGGCGTCCATAAGCGTGCAGCTTTGCACAGGCTTATGGACGCCGTTTTTTTTTGCATCCGCAACGGTGAGCAAGAGGGTGGCAATGAGCGATGGCAACAAAAGTATGACGGTTTCCCGTCGGCAGTTTTTACTGGGCAGCGCGGCGCTGGGCAGCAGCCTGCTACTGCCGGGGGCACTCAATCGCGCATGGGCCGCAGGCTCGGATGCGCCGGAACTGAGCGAAATCCGGGTCGGTTTTATCCCGCTGACGGATTGCGCCTCGGTGGTGATGGCCGCCGTTAAAGGCTTCGACAAAAAATATGGCATCACCATTGTACCGAGCAAAGAAGCCAGTTGGGCGGCGGTACGCGACAAGCTGGTTTCCGGCGAACTGAACGCCTCGCACATTCTCTATGGCCAGCTTTACGGCCTGCAAATGGGGCTTTCCGGGCCGCAAACCGAGATGGCGGCGCTGATGACCATCAACCAGAACGGGCAGGGGATCACGCTGGCGAACCAGCTGCATGAGGCGGGCGTTAATGACTTGGCCACGCTGCAAAAACATATCGCCGCCAGCCCGGCCGGTACCTACACCTTCGCCCAGACCTTTCCCACCGGCACGCACGCCATGTGGCTCAACTACTGGCTGGCAAGCGCAGGCATCAATCCACTCACTGACATTCGCAGCGTAGTCGTGCCGCCGCCGCAAATGGTGATGAACATGAAGATTGGCAACATGGTCGGCTACTGCGTGGGCGAACCGTGGAACCAGCGCGCCATCAGCGATGGCATCGGTTTTACCGCTGCCACCACCCAGGATATCTGGCCGGATCATCCGGAAAAAGTGCTCGGTACCCGCGCGGACTGGGTAGCCAAAAACCCCAACAGCGCCCGCGCGCTGACCGCCGCCATTCTTGAGGCTTCGCGCTGGATTGACGCCTCCGACGATAACCGCCGCGAAACGGCGCGGGTCATCGCCGGGCGCGCTTACCTCAACACCAAAGAGGAAACCATTCTTGGGCGCATGCTCGGCCAGTACGAAAACGGCCTGGGCAAAAGCTGGAAGGATGAGCACGCAATGCGCTTCTTCCACGACGGCTCCGTCAACTATCCGTGGCTCTCCGACGGCATGTGGTTCCTCACCCAGCATAAACGCTGGGGGCTGCTCACCAGCGATCCGGATTACCTCGGCGTCGCCCGCAAGGTTAACCGCATCGACATCTACAAACAGGCTGCTGCGGCGGTCGGTAACGTCCCGCTGCCGGGCAGCGACATGCGCAGCAGCGTCCTGATCGATGGCATTCGCTGGGATGGCAGCAACCCTGCCGCCTATGCCAGCGGCTTTAGCGTAAAGAAATAGGAGGTCGCTTATGAAAAACCAGGCGCAGATTATCCCCCTTCCTCGCGAAGAGACGGCGCAGCCGCGTGTGGCAGCCGAGATCGTAACGCTGCCCACCAAGCCGGTGGCGCGCCGTTCACCGCTGTTACGCCCGCTGATGGAACGCGTACTGCCGGGGCTGCTCGGGATTGGCCTGCTGGTCTGCCTGTGGCAGGTGGCGGCGCTCAACAGTAAAAACTTCCCCACGCCGTGGCAAACCTGGCAGGCGGCGCTGGCGATCTTTGCCGACCCGTTTTATATCGCCGGGCCGAACGATCAGGGCATTGGCTGGAACGTGCTGGCCTCGTTGCAGCGCGTGGCGGTCGGTTTTGGCCTCGCGGCGCTGGTCGGCATTCCGGCGGGTTTTTTGATTGGCCGCTTCCGGTTTGTCGCCAATATGCTCAACCCGCTGATCTCGCTGCTGCGCCCGGTCAGCCCGTTGGCCTGGCTGCCGATTGGTTTGCTGCTGTTTCAGCGCGCTGAACCGGCCTCCAGCTGGACGATTTTTATCTGCTCGATCTGGCCGATGATCCTCAACACCGCCGAAGGCGTGCGGCAGATCCCGCAGGATTACCTGAACGTGGCGCGGGTGCTGAAGCTTTCGGAGTTCGCCATCATGCGCAAAATCCTGCTGCCCGCCGCGCTGCCCGGCATTCTCACCGGCATGCGTTTATCCATTGGCATTGCCTGGCTGGTGATTGTGGCGGCAGAAATGCTGACCGGCGGCATCGGTATTGGCTTCTGGATCTGGAACGAGTGGAACAACCTCAATGTGCAAAACATCATTATCGCCATCGTGGTGATTGGCGTGATCGGCCTGCTGCTGGAGCAGGGGCTGATGTGGATTGCCAGCCGTTTTAACTACACCAGCCGCTAAGGAGGCCATGATGCGTACCCATCCGATTATTCAGATTCAGCAGGTCAGCCAGCGCTTCAACACCCGCAGCGGCGAGTTTCTCGCGCTGGATAACGTCAGCTTTGATATCCACGCCGGTGAAACCCTGAGCCTGATTGGCCACTCCGGCTGCGGGAAATCAACGCTGTTAAACCTGATTGCCGGTCTGACACGGCCGACCAGCGGCGGCCTGCTGTGTAATAACCGCGAAATCGACGGCCCAGGGCCGGAGCGCGGCGTGGTGTTTCAGAACCACTCGCTGCTGCCGTGGCTCACCACCTATGACAACGTGGCGCTGGCCGTTCGCCAGGTTTTTCGCGGTGAAATGAGCAAAGCCGAAATGCACGAGTGGATTATGCACAATCTCGACCTGGTGCAGATGAGCCACGCCTGGAACAAGCGCCCGCACGAAATCTCCGGCGGCATGAAGCAGCGCGTCGGCATTGCCCGCGCGCTGTCGATGAAACCCGCCGTGTTGCTGATGGACGAACCCTTTGGCGCGCTGGACGCCTTAACCCGCGCCCATTTGCAGGATGCGGTGATGGAGATCCAGCAGCGCCTGCGCACCACCATTGTGCTGATCACCCATGACGTTGACGAAGCGGTGCTGCTCTCCGATCGGGTGATGATGATGACCAACGGCCCGGCGGCAACGGTCGGCGAAATCATGGACGTGGCACTGGAGCGCCCACGTTCGCGCGTGGCGCTGGCGGATGACGCGCAGTATCAGCGCTACCGCCAGCAGGTTCTGCAATTTTTGTACGAGAAACAGCCGAAAGCGGCCTGATCTCCGTCACTCGTTCGATAAGGATTCAGATGATGAAAAAGCCGGTTTTAGCCGTCATTGGGCACGGCATGGTCAGCCACTATTTTCTGCAACAGTTGGTGGAACGCGAGCTGCATCAGCACTACGACATCGTGGTGTTCGGCGAAGAGCGCCTGCCTGCTTATGACCGCGTCCACCTATCGGAATACTTTGCCGGGCGCAGCGCCGAATCGCTCTCGCTGGTCAGCGACGGTTTTTTTGCCGACAGTGGCATCACTCTGCGCAGCGGCTGCAAAATTGTCGCTATCGACCGCGAACGTCGCTGTTTGCGCGACGAACAGGGCGCAGAAACGCATTACGACACGCTGGTGCTCGCCACCGGTTCTTACGCCTTCGTGCCGCCGATCAGCGGCAATAACCGACCTGGCTGCCTGGTTTACCGCACGCTGGACGATCTGGACGCTATCGCCGCGCAGGCGAAAAATGCCAAACGCGGCGTGGTGATCGGCGGCGGATTGTTGGGGCTGGAAGCGGCCAACGCGCTGCGTCAGTTAGGGCTGGAAACCCACGTGGTGGAGTTTGCCCCGCGCCTGATGGCGGTACAGCTTGATGAAGGCGGCGCGATGATGCTGCAACGCAAGATCGAAGCCCTTGGCGTGCAGGTGCACACCCGCAAAGAGACACGGGAAATCGTTGATGGCGAGCAGGCGCTGCATCGTCTCTGCTTTGCCGACGGTAGCTGGCTGGAGACCGATCTGCTGCTCTTCTCGGCCGGTATTCGCCCGCGCGATGAGCTGGCGGAAAGCGCGCAACTGCAAAAAGGGCCGCGCGGCGGCATTGTGATTGATGACCAGTGTCGCACTTCCGACGAGGCGATTTTCGCCATTGGCGAGTGCGCATTGTGGAACGGGCAGATTTTCGGCCTTGTGGCGCCCGGTTACCAGATGGCGCGCAGCGTGGCGGACACGCTGGCGGCGCGCGACACGCCATTTACCGGTGCGGACATGAGCACCAAACTGAAGCTGCTCGGCGTTGAAGTGGCGTCGCTCGGCGATGCGCACGGTAGAACGGAAGGCTGCCAGAGCTATCAGTGGACCGATGGCCCGCGTGAAATCTACAAGAAAATTGTCGTCTCCGCTGACGGCAAACGGCTGCTCGGCGCGGTATTGATTGGCGACAGCGCGGATTACAGCATGCTGCTGCAAATGATGCTCAACGGTATGGCGCTGCCCGCGCAGCCGGAAACGCTGATTTTACCCGCCCGTTCCGGCGATGCGCCGAAAGGCCTCGGCGTGGCGGCGCTGGCGGCCAGCGCGCAAATCTGCTCCTGTCACAATGTCAGCAAAGGCGATATTGCGGCGGCGGTCGCCAGCGGCTGCAGCGAACTGGGGGCGATAAAAAGCTGCACCAAAGCCGGAACCGGCTGCGGCGGCTGCGTACCGTTGCTGAAACAGGTGATGGAGCACGAGCTGCAACAGCTTGGCGTCGAGGTGAAAAAAGATCTCTGCGAGCACTTTGCCTGGTCGCGCCAGGAGCTGTATCACCTGATCCGCCTGCATGAAATTCGCAGCTTCGATGAACTGATTAGCCGCTTTGGCAAGGGACACGGTTGTGAAGTGTGCAAACCGCTGGTCGGCTCTTTGCTGGCTTCCTGCTGGAATGATTACCTGCTCAAACCGCAGCATCTGCCGTTGCAGGATACCAACGACCGCTTCTTCGCCAATATCCAGAAAGATGGCACTTACTCGGTGGTGCCGCGCATTCCGGCGGGCGAAATCACGCCGCAAGGTTTGATCGCTATTGGCGAAGTGGCACAGCGTTACAACCTCTACACCAAAATCACCGGCGGCCAGCGGGTGGATCTGTTTGGCGCGCGGCTGGAGCAACTGCCGGCGATCTGGGAGAGGCTGATCGCCGCCGGGTTTGAAACCGGCCACGCCTACGGCAAATCCCTGCGCACGGTGAAATCCTGCGTCGGTTCAACCTGGTGCCGCTACGGCGTGCAGGACTCGACCGGCATGGCGATCACCCTTGAGAACCGCTACAAGGGGCTGCGCTCGCCGCACAAAATCAAAATGGCCGTTTCCGGCTGCACCCGCGAATGCGCCGAAGCGCAGGGCAAAGACATTGGCGTGATCGCCACCGATAAAGGCTGGAACCTGTATGTCTGCGGCAATGGCGGCATGAAGCCGCGCCATGCGGACTTGTTCGCCAGCGATCTCGACAGCGAGGCGCTGATCCGCACCATCGATCGCGTGTTGATGTTCTATATCCGCACCGCCGATCGCCTGCAACGTACCAGCACCTGGCTCGACAATATGGAAGGCGGGCTTGCGTACTTACAACAGGTGATCCTGCACGACAGCCTGGAGATTGGCGCGGAGCTGGAGCGTGAAATGCAGCAGGTAGTGGACGCTTACCAGTGCGAGTGGAAAACCACGCTCGATAGCGCGGAAAACCGTCTGCTGTTCCGCGGCTTCCTCAACAGCGATCGCCCGGATGAAGCGGTGGTGATGGTGCCGGAGCGCGGGCAGATCCGCCCGGCCAGAAACGAGGAAAAAACCGCACAAGCGACAACGCTGCCGCTGGCCGAAGCCGAATGGGTTCATGTTGGCGCGGTGGCGGATATTCCGGCCAACAGCGGGGTGGCTGCGCGTCTTGGGCAGCAGCAGATTGCGCTGTTCCATCTGCCTGCAAGCGAGGCGCAGATTTTCGCGCTGGACAACCGCGAGCCGGGCAGCGAAGCCAATGTGCTGGCGCGCGGTCTGGTGGGTGATAAAGAGGGCGAGCCGATGGTGATTTCGCCGCTCTACAAACAGCGTTTCCGGCTGTGCGACGGCGTCAGCCTCGACGATGCCACGCTGCGGGTGCGCGTCTGGCCGGTCAACATTATCGACGGGCATATCTGGGTTCATCATCAGCCGCTGAGCACGAGCACTTTCCCGGCGATTGCCGAAGCGTCATAAGCCGCAACGGGGGCAAAAATGGATCTAAAAAGTGTATGCCCTTATTGCGGGGTAGGCTGCGGGCTGGTTATGGAAGTAGAAAACCAACGCATTATCAACGTGGTGGGGGATAAAACGCACCCCACCAATCAGGGGCGTTTATGCACCAAAGGCAAAAGCTGCGCGCAGGCGATTACTGCGGCGGGCAGGCTGGATCGCGCATGGCTGCGCACTTCGCGCCAGCAGGAGCCGGTGCCGGTCGGTATCGACAGCGCCATCACGCAAACTGCCCGGCGGCTGCGCGCCATTATCGATAATCACGGCCCTGATGCGCTGGCGCTGTATGTGTCCGGGCAGATGTCGCTGGAAGCGCAATATCTGGCGAACAAGCTGGCAAAGGGGTTTATCGGTACGCAACATATCGAGTCCAACTCGCGCCTGTGCATGGCCAGCGCCGCCAGCGGTTATAAGCTGTCGCTGGGGGCTGACGGGCCGCCGGGATCTTATGATGATTTCGATCGCGCCGATCTTTTTCTGGTGATTGGTGCAAACATGGCCGACTGCCACCCGATCCTGTTCCTGCGCATGATGGACAGGGTCAAAGCCGGGGCAAAGCTGATTGTCGTCGATCCCCGCCGCACCGCCACGGCGGAGAAAGCCTCGCTGTTTTTGCAGATTAAACCCGGAACGGACCTCGCCTTGCTGAACGGCCTGCTCGGGTTGCTGGTGCAGAACGGCCAGATCGACGAGACGTTTATTGAACAGTGCACCGAAGGCTGGCAGGCAATGCCGGATTTCTTGCAGGACTATTTACCACAGCAGGTGGCCGAACGTACCGGGCTGGCAGAGGCCGATATTCGCCAGGCGGCGCAGTGGATTGGCGAAGCCACCGAGTGGATGAGTTGCTGGACGATGGGGCTAAACCAGAGCACCCACGGCACCTGGAGCACCAACGCGCTGTGCAATCTGCATCTGGCGACCGGGGCGATTTGCCGCCCCGGCAGTGGCCCGTTCTCGCTCACCGGGCAGCCAAACGCGATGGGCGGGCGCGAAGTGGGCTATATGGGCGCCGGACTGCCTGGCCAGCGCTCGCTGCTGGTGGAAAAAGACCGGGCCTTTGTCGAGCAGCTCTGGCAGCGCCCGCCGGGTTCACTGCGCAGCGATAGCGGCCACGGCACGGTGTCGATGTTCGACGAGATGCGTGCCGGGAAAATTAAAGCCTGCTGGATAATCTGCACCAACCCGGTCGCCACGGTGCCCAACCGCCAGAAGGTGATTGCCGCGCTGCAACAGGCGGAACTGGTTATCACCCAGGATGTATTCCTTGATACCGAAACCAACCGCTATGCCGATATTCTGCTGCCGGGCGCGCTGTGGGCGGAAGCCGAAGGGGTGATGATCAACTCCGAACGCACCATGACGCTGATGCAGCAGGCGGTTTTACCGCCGGGCGAAGCGCTGGCCGACTGGCAAATCATCGCCCGCGTGGCCTGTGAAATGGGCTATGCCGAGGGTTTTACCTACGCCAGTGCCGCCGAGGTGTTTGACGAGATCCGCCAGTCGTATAACCCGGATACCGGCTATGACATTCGCGGTGCCAGCCATGCGCGGCTGCGCGACATGCCGCTGCAATGGCCATGCCCGCCGGGTGACACAGCGCAACGCCACCCGATTCGCTATCTTCAGCACTGCGCCACGGCGCGGGTGCGTTTCGCCACCGCCAGCGGCAAGGCGCAATTCTTCGCCCGCCCGGATTTGGCGCCTGTGGAGATGCCGGATGACGAATTTCCGCTGGTGCTGAATACCGGGCGCGTCCAGCACCAGTGGCATACCCTGACGAAAACAGGGAAGATCCCGATGCTCAACCAGCTCAACCCCGGTCCGTTTGTTGAAATCGCCCCGCAGGATGCCGAACGGCTTAACATCCGCGCGGGCGAGCAGGTGGATATTCGCTCCCGGCGCGGGCTGGCGACGCTGCCTGCGGTGATCACCGATCGGGTCAGCCCTGGTACCTGTTTCGCGCCGTTTCACTGGAACGATCTGTTTGGCGACAGGCTGGCGATCAACGCGGTGACCAGCGACGCCGTCGATCCCATTTCACTGCAACCGGAACTGAAACACGCCGCTGTCGCGCTGACGCGCAGCGCGCAGCAGCCGGTGGTGAGCGAAAAAAACGCTGTAACAGCACCAGCCACGCCAGGCGTGCTGCTGGTGCTGTGGGCGTCGATGACCGGCAATGCGCAGGCCTTTGCCCGCCGCTGCGCCGGGCATTTTCTTGATGCCGGACAGGCGGTAAAACTGCGCGGGATGGAGAGCGTCGGCGTGGCTGATATTGCCGCTGCCTCGCACGTATTACTGGTTGCCAGTACCTTTGGCGATGGCGATCCGCCGGACAACGGCGCGGCGCTCTGGGCCGCGCTGGAAAGCGACAGCGCGCCTGAACTCACCGCTACCGCCTTTTCCGTGCTGGCCTTTGGCGACGCCAGCTACGATCGGTTTTGCGGCTTTGGCCGCAAGCTTGATGCCCGGCTGGCAGCGCTGGGCGCGCAGCGGCTGGTGGCGCGTCATGAATGCGATGCGGGCAATAATGCACCCGCGCAGCAGTGGCTGGAAGCGGTGCAGCGCGCGCTGCTCGGTGAGGTCATCGCTGAAGCCAGCGAAACGCAACCAAAGCCCGGCTTTAGCCGCCATCAACCATTAACCGTTCCGCTGGTGGTCAACCAACGGCTGAATGCGCCGCTGGCGCAAAAAGAGATCCGCCAGTTGGTTTTTGATCTGCAAGGCAGCGGCATGCACTACGAGGCGGGCGATGCGCTCGGCGTCTGGCCGATCAACTGCCCGCAGCAGGTTGATCAGATACTGCGCCTGCTGGAACTGGACGCGCAAACGCCGGTGCAACTGAGCGATAAAGGCGAAATGACGTTGCATGAAGCGCTGACCAACGAGATGGATATCACGCGCATCACCCCGGAAATCATGCGGTTTGTCTGTGAACAGAGCGGCAACGCGGCGCTAAAAACGCGGCTCGACAACCCCGAGGAATTATCGCAGTGGCTGTGGGGACGCCAGCTTAGCGATCTGTTACAGATGTCCCCGGTTCGCGCCCCGGCGCAGACATGGTTGTCGGTGCTGCGCCGTTTACAGCCGCGCTTTTACTCTATCTCTTCCAGCCCGCAGGTTTCGCCGCAGCAGGTGGCGCTGACGGTCGCGACGGTGCGTTATGGCGAAGGGAATCAGCGCGGCGGCGTCTGCTCGACGTTTCTCGCCGACCGGGCGACCAGCGCGGCGGTATTTATTCACTCGTCGCCGCACTTCCGTCTGCCTGCCAACCCGCAAACGCCGGTGATTATGGTCGGCGCAGGCACCGGTATCGCGCCGTTTCGCGGCTTCTTACAGGAACGGCAGGCCACCGCTGCCGCAGGCCGCAACTGGTTATTTTTTGGCGAGCAGCATGCGGCAACGGATTTCTGGTATCAGGAAGAGCTGGAAGCCTGGCAGCGCGACGGCGTTCTGCACCGACTGAGCACGGCGTTTTCCCGCGATCAGGCGGAAAAAATCTACGTGCAGCATCGCATGGTGGAAGAGGGCGCGGAGCTGTGGCGCTGGCTGTGCGACGGTGCCTGTTTTTATGTCTGTGGTGATGCCAGCCAGATGGCGAAAGATGTCGATACGGCGCTAAAGCAGGTGGCGCAAACCTTTGGCGGCATGCGCGCCGATGAGGCCAGCGACTGGGTAGCGGCACTGGCGCGCGAGAAACGCTACCTGCGGGATGTTTATTAGCGGTTTTCGGCTTGTCATCTCCGGCGGTCTGGCAAGGCTCAGCGACGGGGAGATAGCGTGATGCGCCATCTCCCCGTGCGCGATGCTGTGCTTATGCATCACCCTGTAGCGAAGAGACGCTGGTGACCATCATCCGGCGCAGAAAACCGATATCGCGCGTTTGTTCCAGATTCGCTAATTGCTCGTAAAGCGCCTGCGCATCGGGCAGATGCGCGCAGCAATCGAGGAACTTCGCCTGCCGTTCCGCTTCGCTGAACGGTTCCTCCAGCACGCCTTTTGCCTGCCAGCGCGAATGGCGAAGCGTGCGGCCATCCTTGAGCGTTACCGTCAGCGTATGTGGCAGCGCGGCGTTTTCATTTTCCTGCTCTGCCGTCCAGTGGCTCATGGTAATACGCGCCAGTTTCTGCGCATCGGCCTGCGCAGTAACGGCTTCTGGCGTGAAATCTGAAACGCTGAGCGCCCCTTTTTCCAGCATCACCGCCACGCAGTAAGGCATGGAAAACCGCGCCTGCATCTCGTCAACGGGCTGCGGATATGCCAGGTTGCGCCAGTTGGCAATGCCCACCTGGCAGTGCACCTGTTCAACCTCATCGGTATGGAAGAGCCGTTGCGCCTGCAAATCGGCAATCGCATCCAGAATGCGGTGCGTTGAGCCGCAACAGGGGTGTTTTTTCGGCATGACGCCGACGCGTTCAATCACATGCTGGCGGTCGTTAAGCCAGCCGGGCAGGCTCAGCGTTCCGGCATAGAGTTCGGCAAAACCCTGCGGGCATTCAAAAATATCCAGTCTGCCGTGCATCCCGGTGCGGGCAAGGGTTGCGGCTTCAACTGCGTTACGTGCGGCCATACCAGCATGAAACGGTTTGAGTGGCGTGCCGAACTGCCCTTTTACGCCGCTGGCCATGCTGACCGCTATACTCAATGTGCGGGCAATGCCTGGCGCATCTTGCCCCATCAGCGCCGCCACGCCTGCGGCGCTGCCAATACAGCCAATTGTCGATGTGCCGTGCCATCCGGCGGTGTAATGGCCGTAACCGGTCGCTTCACCAATAAACGCCTGCGCCTGTAAACCCACCAGATAAGCGGCAATCAGCTCCGCGCCGCTGCTGTTCTGCGCCAGCGCCACCGGTAACAGCGCCGGGATCAGCACGGCGGAAGCGTGGCTCATTCCCGGCGTAAAATTATCGTCATAGTCGATGGCGTGCGCAGCGGTAGCGTTCACCAGCGCCGCCTGTGCGGCACTGCGCGGCGAATCGCGCCACGCCTCGCTCACCGCGCGGGTGGAAAAGTCATTCTGCCCGGCGACCATGCAGGCCAGCGTATCGGTAATGGCTTCGCGCGCCAGCATTTTTGCCCGCTCGCTAAAGGGCTGCGGTGCGGCGCACCAGTGCGCCAGCTTTTCGATCAGTGTCATGATGCCCACTCCTTCAGACGCCAGATGGCGTTTATGCTCACGCTTCACTTGCCGCGAGAAACTCACGGGTATAGGTTTCTTGCGCATCGCCCTTTCGTAAACGCGCCGCACTGACCTCTTCCAGCAATTTCCCCTGATACATCACGCCAACGCGTTCGCAAAGGTGGGTAACCACTGCCAAATCGTGGGTGACCAGCAGGTAGGTCAGGTTGCGCTGCTGGCGCATGCGGCTGAGTAAGTTGAGGATCTCCGCCTGTACGGAAACATCCAGCGCGGAAGTGGGCTCATCAAGTAGCAGAACCGACGGTTCGAGGATCAGCGCACGGGCGATCGCCATGCGCTGGCGCTGGCCGCCGGAGAGCTGGTGCGGATAGCGGTAGCGAAAAGCATCAGAGAGGCCGACCGCATGCAGCACATCGCTGATCCGCGCTTCATGCCGATCCATATCGTGCAGTTTTAGCGGTTCGCGCAGGCTGGCCCACACCATTTTTCGCGGGTGCAGCGAGGCATACGGATCCTGAAAAACCATCTGCACCTGACGGTAAAAGGCTTTATCGCGGCGCGGTTGCTGTTCGCGGTTATTAAACAAAATATGGCCGTGATAATCCGGGTTCAGCCCGGCCAGCGCGCGCAGCACGGTGGATTTGCCACAGCCGGATTCGCCAATCAGGCCGTAACTTTCACCGCGCGCCAGCATCAGGCTGACATCGTTCACCACCTGGCGGCGCTGGTTACCCTGACCAAAAGCGATGGCCAGATTAACCATTTCAATGGCGCGTTCTGTTGTCGGGATCGGGTTCATTGGGCTACTCCATCGCGGTAACTGGGGCCGTTTAACCAGGCGGGATCGCGCGTCGGCACACGCAGCGTTTCTACCGGTTCGCGCAGCCGGGGCTGGCTGGCGAGCAGCGCCTGGGTATAGGGATGGCAGGCCTGGTCAAGTTCACTGGCGCGGATCTCTTCGACAATGCGTCCGGCGTACATCACCAGCACCCGGTCGCAGAAACGCGACACCAGGTTTAAATCGTGAGTGATAAACAGCAGCCCGGTCTGGCGGCGTTGCAGTTGCTCATCAAGGATGCTGAGCACCTGGCGGCGCACTGTTACATCCAGCGCGGAGGTCGGTTCGTCGGCGATGATCAGATCCGGTTCCGGGATCAGCATCATGGCGATCATCACCCGCTGCCCCATACCGCCGGAGATTTCGTGCGGGTAGAGGCGGGCGACTTTCGCCACATCGCGAATATGTACCGATTCCAGCATTTCCAGCGCGCGGGCGCGGGCTTCCTCTTTGCTGACGCGACGGTGTAAACGCCAGGCTTCCGCCACCTGATCGCCGATGCGCATTAACGGGTTCAGCGAAAAGCGCGGGTCTTGCAGGATCATCGAGATGCGGTTGCCGCGAATGGTGCGCATCTGCCGTTCGCTGGCGTTCAGCAGATCGATCTCGCCGAAACGCATTTTGGCGGCCCGCACATGGCCGATTTTCGGCGTCAGTTTCAGCAGGGCGCGGCAGGTCTGCGATTTCCCCGAACCAGATTCGCCGACAATCGCGACCTTTTCCCGCCCGACCTGAAAGCTCACGTCGCGCACCGCGAGGTTATCTTCGTGCGCCCCTTTAAACAGGATGCTCAGGTTTTCTACTTCCAGCAGTGGATTATTCATGGCGGATATCCATTACATCGCGCAGGCCGTCGCCGAGCAGGTTAAAGGCCAGGCTGGTAAACAAAATCGCTAAACCGGGAATGGCGGCAATCCAGCCATTGTTCAGCATAAATTCGCGCCCGGAGGCCAGCATCGCGCCCCATTCCGGGCTGGGTGCCTGCGCGCCAAGGCCAAGAAAGCCAAGCCCGGCGGCAGTGAGAATAATCGCCGCCATATTGAGCGTGACGCGCACCACCACTGACGGCAGGCACATTGGCATCACGTGGCGCGAAATGATGTGCCACGCCGATGCGCCCTGTAAGCGCACCGCCGCGATGTAATCCATCTTGCGGATGGCCAGCGTTTCAGCGCGCGCCAGACGGGCAATCGGCGGCCAGGCGGAGAGGGAAATGGCGATAATCGCGTTCTCAATGCCGGGGCCGAGGGCGGCGACAAACGCCAGTGCGAGGATCAGGCTGGGGAAGGCAAGAAAGATATCCACCAGCCGCATCAGCAGCGTATCGACGCGCCCGCCGAGATAGCCCGCCGTGGCGCCAATCACCAGCCCGAGCGGGGTGATAATCAGCGCCGTCAACCCGGTGATATAGAGCGTGATGCGCGCGCCATACAGCAGGCGGCTGAAGATGTCACGCCCCAGTTCATCGGTGCCGAGCCAGTGTTCTGTACTCGCTGGTTGCAGGCGCAGTGCCAGGTTTTGCGCGTAGATATCGTGGTTTGCCAGCCACGGTGCAAACAGCGCGGCGGCAACGATGATCAGCAACACCAGCAGACCAAACAGCGCGGAGTGGTTGGCGCAAAAACGTCGCCACTGGATCCAGGCAAGCTGAACTCTGGCCTGTAACGGGGTTTGCGGCGCCGGATCGCGCAGCCACGCGCGCAGCCCCTGGCGCGGATGGGCGCGCAGGTATTTGCTCGAATCGGTCATTGGTCCTCCCGTCGCGTGCGCGGATCGAAGATGCGGTACAGCAGATCGCACAGCAGATTAAGGGCGACAAAAATCGCACCGGTCAGTAGAGTGCAGCCGACCACGGCGTTCATGTCGCCCGCCAGCAGAGCGTTGGTCAGGTAGCGGCCAAAACCGGGCCAGGCGAAGACGGTTTCCGTCAATACCGCCCCTTCCAGCAGCCACGCCCAGGAGAGCGCCACCACGGTCAGCACCGGGACAGCAACATTGCGAAACGCGTGTACCCAGACGCAGCGCGCCCAGGACAAGCCTTTGACGCGGGCGGTGATGATGTACTCCTGGGAGAGTTGCTCGATCATAAAGCTGCGGGTCATACGGCTGATATACGCCAGTGCGCTCAGCCCAAGGATCGAGGCGGGCAGAATGATGTGGCTGAAGACATTTTTGAATACCGCCCAGTTGCCGTTCAGGGCGCTATCCAGCAGCCAGAATCCGGTGACCGGGTGCAGCTCGAATTCGTAGATAAAGTCGATGCGCCCCGGCCCGCCGATCCAGCCAAGGGTGGCGTAAAACAGTAGCAGCCCCATCAATCCCAGCCAGAAATGCGGCGTGGAGTAACTCAGCAAACCGACAAAACGGATCAGATGATCAAACCATGAGTTGCGGTACATCGCAGCGAAGACCCCGGCGGGAATGCCGAGGCCGACGCCAATTATCGCCGCCACCGTGGCCAGTTCCAGCGTCGCCGGAAAGACGCGGGCGATATCCTGCGCCACGGGCTGGCTGGTGGTCAGCGCGGTGCCGAAATCCAGGTGCAGCAGCTGCCAGACATAATCGACAAACTGTTTCCACAGCGGCTGATTCAGCCCGAGTTGTTCATACATCTTCTCGTAGGCTTCGTGGCTGGCGTTATCGCCAATCACCGCCACTACCGGGTCGATAGGCAGCAGCCGACCGATAAAGAAGGTCAGCGCCGCCAGCCCCAGCAGCGTACAGCAGATGGAAAGGGCTCCCCGAAAGAGACGGCCTGCCAGGCGCATCCACGGCGGCGGAGTGTTATCGGTTGTGGTCGGTGCAATAACCTGAGACATCAGCAACCTCCATTACTTACTTGCGTCACCGTACCAGACGCGAAAACCGTTCCACGTCCAGTTCTTCACCGCCGGGCTAATGCCCGCGCTGTTGTACATCTGGAACATGATCGCCATCGGCCCTTTCTCCATCACCTCTTTCTGCAATGCGGCATACATCTCGCTGCGTTTGGCGTCATCCGGCTCCAGCAGGGCGGCTTCCACTTTCTGGTTCATCTGTGCGTCGTAGTAAGCAGCGCGCCAGCTCGGATATTGCGTGGCGCGCGCCTCTTTGCGGTTATCCGGGTTAAATACCAGCCTTGAGGCATTACCGTAGGCATCTGGCACGGAGGTTTGCCACGCCATCATCGCGCTCTGGAATTCGCGTCCGCGCGCCCGGCTAAACAACTGGGCGTTCGCCATGCGCTCCAGCGTCAGCTTGACGCCGATTTTCGAGGCATTCTGCTGAATGCTTTGCGCGATGGGCGCCGAGTGGGCAAGGGTGCCGAAAATCACCGAGGCGCTAAAACCATTCGGGTAACCGGCTTCGGTGAGTAACTGTTTGGCTTTTGCCAGATCGAGTTTGAACGGCTGGCCTTCCTTTTCGTCCAGCGCGCCGAACGCGCCAAGCTGCACAAAGCTCGCGCGCGGTACGCCGAGGTAAGGCATCACGCTTTTGCCTAAGCCGTCGTAGTCGATCAGATAGCGCATGGCGAGGCGCACTTTTTCATTTTTGAAGATCGGATCTTCATTGTTGAAGGTCCAGAAAAAGAGCTGCGGTTTCAGGACCTTGTCCACCCTTACTTTGCCGCCTTCATCCAGGGTTTTCAGATCGTCAGCCGACAGATCGCGGGCAATATCCACATCGCCCTGCGTCAGCAGCAGGCGCTGAGTGCCGGTTTCGGCAACGTGGCGGATCAGTACACGTTTCAGTACCGGTGCTTTGCCCCAGTAGTTATCGGTGGCCTGCAACATCACGCCTTCACCGGCGTTCCAGCGCACCAGTTGATACGGGCCAACGCAGGCGGTGTGCGTGGTGAGGTATTTGTGGCCGAAATCGCCCTCCACGGCCTCTTTTTCCACCACTTTGCGGTTGAGCAGCGACGAGACGTTATTGGCCGCGATTGCCTGTAAAACGAGGCTGGTGGGGTAGGGTTTATCCAGCGTCATCACCAGCGTTTTGTCATCCGGCGCGGTAATGCGGCTGTCGACATTCTCTTTGTTAAAGCCATATTCGGTGATCTGTGCGGCGTTACCGTAACCGAGTTTCACCACCCGCTGCATGGACCACGCCAGATCGCCTGCGCTGGCGGGTGTGCCGTCCGGGAACTTCAGGTTGTCCTGCAAATGGAAGGTAATGGTTTTGCGATCCGGCGACACATCCCAGCTTTTCGCCATTGCTGGGGTCAGTTTCTTCTCATCTTTCACATCAAAATCGACCAGCGCGTCGCAGGTGTTGGCGTAGATTTCGCTGGTTACCACTTCGCCAATCTGCGCCGGATCCCAGGTGCTGATGGCGTCAATATTCCATGCCATCACCAGTGAATCCGGCGGCGTGGCGGCCTGAGCATTAAGGCTGACGGCGCTGGTCAGTGCCACGGCTACGGCAATCGGGGTGAATTTCATGTCGGATATCCTTATAACGTGGCCGGGCGTGGCTGGATGGGCGGCATCACTTCTTCCGGGATGGGGCAGTGATACGGTTTTTCGCTCACCTGCTCGAAGTGCGCTTTTTTCACCTGCGCCAGTAGCACTTTGTCGGTCAACACATCGACGGCGGTGGCGGCCATCACTTTCGCCACATGGGCAAGGCCTTTGTGGGCGGCTGGCATTTTGCCCTGTGCGGTGAGTTGCCAGGAGTGGCCCGGCGTGCCAATCGCCATGGTGGGAATATGCGCCTGCACGGTCGGTAGCACCCAGCTCACATCGCCGACGTCGGTGGAACCGATCATCACTTCGCCGTGGGTATCCAGTGGGATGATGTAGTCGCTGAGCGGCTTCGGGTTTGCCGGTTTAATTCCGGTTTTGCGGTAGCAACTGGCAATCTCCTCTGTGGAGAGCGTGTCCTGGATTTCGGCGGCAAAGGCCATGTCGGCGTCGTCGAACGGCACCGTACCCAGGCTTTCCAGATTGCGCTGCATCGCCTCTTCCAGCGGACGGTTGCCGAGCAGGTTAGAGACGGCGCTCATGATGCTGATCTCCACTTTGGTGTCGGTCATCAGCGCCGCGCCCTGCGCCACGCGTTTTACGCGTTCGTTCAGATCAAACATGGCGTGGACATCGCGCGCGCGAATGGCATAACGCACTGCGGCTTTCGCCTGCACCACGTTCGGCGCAATGCCGCCGGAATCAAGCATCGCGTAATGGATGCGGGAATCCTGCGGTACGTGCTCACGCAGAAACTGGACGCCCACGTTCATCAACTCTGCGGCGTCGAGTGCGCTGCGGCCTAAATGCGGGGAAGCGGCGGCGTGGGAGGAGCGGCCGGTAAAGAAGAAATCCATGCGGGTATTGGCCAGCGACAGCGGTTTCGCCACTTCATGATGTGCGCTGGGGTGCCAGGTTATCGCCACATCAACACCATCGAAAGCTCCCGCGCGCGCCATAAAGGATTTCGCCGCGCCGCCTTCTTCCGCCGGACAACCGTAGTAACGCACGCGGCCTGGCGTGCCGGTCTCTTCCAGCCAGGCTTTCAGCGCGGTGGCCGCCAGCATGGCGCCGGAGCCGAGCAGGTTATGCCCGCAACCGTGGCCATGACCGTTGCCCGGCAGCGGCGAGTAGTGCGCGACGCCGGAGGCCTGGCTCAGGCCGGGCAGCGCATCGTATTCACCGAGGAAAGCGATGATCGGCCCGTCGCTTCCCGCTTCACCCATCACCGCGGTAGGAATACCGGCGACGTTTTCGGTGACGCGGAAACCTTGCGTTTTTAGCATCGCGGTATGTTCGGCCACCGAGCGATATTCGGTGTAGCAGATCTCCGGCGTACCCCATACACGATCGCTGAGATCGCAGAAATCGTGCTGATAGTTCTCTACCCACTTCCAGACTAACGCTTTGTTTTCCATGATACTCCCCAGTTTGGTTGGTCGGCATAATGCGCACGCGTTAACGTCGCTGTACCACCAGAATGAGGGCAACTGTTCGCAAAAGGCCAATGAGCAATTCACACTGGCTATTCCGTTCTTGCATAGTCTGCCGCCATCAGGCGGCATGGGCGGTTTCGCTCTGCTGGATCAACTGCCAAAGTTGTTCCGCTTGCGGGTTACGCAGTACCGGCTGGCGATAGAGGCGGATCGCCAGTTTGATTTCCCAGTCACTGCTTCCGGCGCGTACCAGCGTGCCGTTCGACAACTCCTCGTGGACAAGGCTTAGCGGCAGCCAGGCGACGCCGCCGCCCGCCAGCGTCATCGCTTTCAGGTTGGCCGACATGCCGTTTTCATACACGGCTTCCAGCGGCAACGGGCGCTCGCTCAGCATTTGCGCCAGCGCATGGGCGAAAAAGGAGTGGCTGCCGTAGCTCAGCCACGGGATCGGGCGTCCGTTGGGGTTGATGGGGTAGAGCGGCTGCCCGCCGCTGTCCGGTCGGCAGACCGGAATCGCCCATTCGCGGCCTAAATGGATCATCGGGTAAGGCGCAAGCTGGCGGATCAGCGATACCGCGTCGTGGGCGTAGGTGAGCAGAAAATCGGTTTCGCCGCTGTGCAGCGTGGCGATGTGCTCGACAAAGCTCGGCTTGGAGTTGCACATGCGGATATACCCAAGCTGCTGTTGCAGATTCAGGCGCTGGATCCAGTCCGGGAAAAAGGTCAGCGACAGGGTATTGAGCATAGCAAAGCGCAACACCGCTGTGCGCGAGCGAAAGCGCTGGTTCAGATCGTTACGCAGATGGGTCATGGCGAACACGGTTTCGCTGGCGGTGGCGTGAAAGGCTTCGCCCTCCGGCGTCAGCGCCACCGGGTAGGTTTTGCGATCGAACAGCGGGACGCCAAGCCACTCTTCCAGTTGGCGGATACGACGGCTCAGGGCGGATTGGGTGATGTGCCGCTCATCGGCGGCGCGCGTGAAGCTAAGACTGCGGGCAACACTGAGAAAATCTTCGAACCATTTCAATTCCATAGCGATACCTTGTGAAATGAATGGGAAAACGTCTCCTCGGGTAAACAGTCAGTTAGGCAAGAAACGCGCCACTCTTGCAGGCGGGCGCTCACGCGCGCTGCGACGCAGAGTAGGGGAAGAAGCCCCCATGATTGCGCAGAAAGCGCACTAATGAGGTGCAACGGAGTAATATTAAGATGTATTATGAATGCATCTTAATTGATGGGTATTGTGTATGTCTGGTCCACGGATCCTGCGGGAGAAACTGACAATCCGCAAAATGATCGCGCTCTATCAGCGTGCCTGCCCGGATGCGGTCAGCAGTGAATCGCACTATGCGAATTTGTACGCTTATGCGGAAAAACGGCTGGATAAGTGCGTGTTCGGCGAAGAGAAACCGGCCTGCAAGCAGTGCCCGGTGCACTGTTACCAGCCGGCAAAGCGCGAAGAGATGAAGCAGATTATGCGCTGGGCGGGGCCGCGTATGTTATGGCGGCATCCGCTGTTGACGGTGCGCCATTTGATTGATGATAAGCGCCCGGTGCCGGATTTGCCGGAGAAGTATCGGCGGAAATAAATCGATTTTCCGGCATGTTGCCCGGTGGCGCTAACGCTTACCGGGCCTACGGTATGGCGGGATATTGCTGGATTGCGTAGGCCGGATAAGGCGGAGCCGCCATCCGGCATTTTGGGAATATTGTGGAAGGGTTCCGTTCACTATAAGAGCGGGAGTTCCTGTAAACCGTTATGCGGTGAACGGGATAAGGGGCGCTTACCGCGCACCCCTTATCAATCCCCGCGGCCCCGCGGGAAATCGGTGCTGCGCACTGCGCTCACCTCCCGGTCATCTGCCTGCGGTCGGCTCAACTCGCCATTACTCGTCCCATCCCTGGGACTCGCCCCTTCGGGGCCAGCGCAAGCGCTGTTCAAAATTGCTCCCGGCAATTTTGTCGTGTCTCGGTTCGCCTGGCCGCCATCCATGGCGTCCAGACCTTGTCATCTGCCCTCCGGCTCGCCGATTTCAGCGGGGACTCAACCCCCTCGCTTCAGCCTTTTTATTCGTCGGAGGAAACGGTGTCGCTGCCGGGAAATGCCCGGTGGCGCTAACACTTGCCGGGCCTACAGTATGGCGGGATATTGCTGGATTACGTAGGCCGGATAAGGCAAAGCCGCCATCCGGCAATCGTGCCTGGCTCTCAGGCATCTTGTATTTGAATGCTTTTATGCAGGAATTTTGCGAAGCTGCTTCCGGGAATGGTAATCCCTTCATCAGGTTAGTTATAATCCCTTGCCGCCTGTACGTGTTAGTCCTATGTTCTCTCCGCGCCTGCAAAATCAGGCGTCGGGATTGGAACCCTGCTCACTCACAGGCGACATATTTGTATGTCGTGCGTTTGGTCACACCTCAATGGCGGGCCGAATGGGGGCGTCGAGAGACGCGCCGGTCTGTGAGTCCGGTAGTTCCAACCCTGTTCGGTTCTGCCACCAATGAGATTGGAACCTCTGGTGGCGGTTAGCATCATCACTCACTTGAGATATTTTTATGAACACGACACCAACCCTGACTCACGCCTTATTTACCTCGCCGTTCAGCCACAGCACGGATTTCACTGAGCTTGCGGATAACTGCGAGCGTTTTGCCGAAGTGCTGGCGGAATGCGACGATCCGCAACAGAAAATGGCACTCTGCGGCAGGCTTTCTGCCTGTCTTAACCTGCTGCAACCCACGTTGCTCGATCCTGTTCCGGAACATTTAAAAGCCAGTCTGACCGTTGAACATTTCCCTGGCCACCTCCCGCTATTTGAGCCAGAAGCCGACCAACTGTGTGGCTACTGTCAGACCCTGACACAACTGCTGATGAGCGGCACGCTCGCGCCTGAACCCGAAAGCGTTCTCCGGGATTTGCTGTACAGACTGGTCGATTTTTTTGCCGATATGATGAAAGCACCGCGCTGGTTAAAACAGGGTGACATAATCATCGAGCTCTGAGACCGTGCCCGGTGGCGCTGCGCTTACCGGGCCTACCATTATGCTCTGGCAGATGTTTCCTTACAGCGACGCCGTAGTTTTATAAGCACAGATACGGAAGCGACGGTTTGAGTCCCCGCTGAAATCGGCGAATCGAAGAGTGAATGACAAGGTCTGGACGACAGGGATGGCGGCCAGAGGCGAACCGAGCCATGGACGGCGAGTTGAGCCGACCGCAGTCAGGCACTCGGGAGATGAGCGTAGTGCGTAGCACCGATTTCCCGCGGGGCCGCGGGGATTGATAAGGGGAGCGCGGTAAGCTCCCCTTATCCCGTTCACGAGATACAAAGCTTAAGTGTCCGCCGCTCTTCTGGTGAACGGAACCCTTCCACTATCTTCCAAAAACGCCGGATGGCGGCTTTGCCTTATCCGGCCTACAACTGCGGCAGCACTCAGGCGCGCGTTGCGATCAAAATCGCCGAAGCCTTAATCAGCGCAATCACGCGTTTACCGCTGCCCAGTTGCAAATCTTGCACGCTTTCATTGGTCACCACTGCCACCAGCTCAAACCCGGCGTCGGTCTGCACATGCACCGTGGCGTTGACCGCGCCTTCGGTCACCGAAGTGACTTTCCCGGCGAACTGATTGCGGGCGGAGAACTTCAGCCCGCAATCTTCGGTCGCCAGCGTCACCCACGGCGCTTTGATCAGCGCGATAGCCTCTTTACCCGGCGTCAGCCCCAGTGCCGCCTGGCTGCTGCTGGTGACAATCGCCACCAGTTTTGCACCGCCGTCGAGGGTAAGTTCCACTTCATCATTAACGGCACCGTGAGAGGTAGCACTGACCTTGCCCACTAACTGATTACGCGCTGAAACTGCCATAAGGCCTCCATTATGTATGGATATGTTGAATGTTTTTCCAGCTTAACATAGTGCGTCTTTATTGATACCTAAACGTTTCATGCGCGAAAGCAGGGTGGTGCGTTTAAGCCCCAGCCGCTGCGCTGCGCCTTTTGGCCCGGCGACCACGCCGTTGGTTTCGCGCAGCACGCGAACAATCAGCTGGTACTCATCTTCGCCTTCGCGAGCCACTTCAGCAGGCTCCGCTACCGGCTGAGGTGGAACGGTGATTTCCGGCAGCGAAAGTTGCAGCACATTGCCGTGCGTCAGCAGCACCGCCCGTTCGATGACGTTCTCCAGCTCGCGCACGTTGCCCGGCCACTCCATGGAACTCAGCACGCGTAACGTTTCCGCTGGAATACTGTCGATGCAGCGGCCCATTTTGCGGGCAATCTTGAAGGTGAAAGCTTTCACCAGCAGCGGAATGTCTTCCGGCCGTTCGCGCAGCGGCGGCAGATGAATCGGAAAGACATTGAGCCGGTAGTAAAGATCGCTACGGAACTCGCGATCGGCGACCATCTGTTTCAGATCGCGGTTGGTGGCGGCGATCAGCCGCACATCGGTCTGGATCAGCTTATTGCTGCCGAGCCGCTCGAACTCCTGCTCCTGCAACACGCGCAACAGCTTCGGTTGCAGCTCCAGCGGCATATCGCCCACTTCATCAAGAAACAGCGAGCTTTTATCCGCCAGCTCGAAGCGGCCAATCCGCTGGGTGCTGGCACCGGTAAACGCGCCGCGTTCATGACCAAAGAGATCGCTTTCCAGCAGCCCGGCGGGCATGGCGGCGCAGTTCATCTTCACCATTCTGCGGCTGTTGCGATCGCTGAGGTTATGGATCGCGCGGGCAATCAGCTCCTTGCCGGTACCGGTTTCGCCGAGGATCAGCACCGTGCTGTTACTTTGCGCCACCATCTCAACCTGTTTCAGCACGCTGAACATCGCCTGGCTGCGGCCGATGATCTCGCCAAACTCGCTATCAACATTATTTAGCTGCTCGGTCAGCGCCAGGTTTTCATCCACCAGCCGCTCCTTCAGGCGGTGAATTTCCTGGTACGCCAGCGCGTTATCCACGGCGATGGCGATGCGCTCGGCAATCTGGCGCAGCAGCTTGAGATTCGCCTGGGTAAACACCTCTTTCTGGCACTGCGCCAGTTTCAGCACGCCGAGCAGATTCTTGCCGGACATCAGCGGCAGCAGGCACAGCGTCTGGATCTCATTGCCCCAGGTTTCAAACAGCATCCGCTCGTAGGGCGCGAGTTTGTCGCGCTCGTGCAGATTGAGCAGCAGCATCTCTTTGCTGCGGAACACCCGCTCGGTCAGCGTTCCCTCTTCGTCGGCTTCCTGAATCTCATGCTTCGGATTCACTTCATCTTTGTAGTGCGTCGAATAGATAGTCAGCTTGCCTTTGCGGCTGCCGCGCAGCACCAGGCTGATGGCGTCGATGCCGAAATAGTAGTGGATCTCTTTCGCCACTTCGCTGACCAGCTCGTCCATATGCAGCCGCGAGAGCACCGCATTGGTGATGGCCACCAGAATGCGAAAATCGTCCCGCTCCTGGCACAATAACTGGTAATCCGGCGTCTGGTTGTCGCGGCTCTGGAGCTGCTCGGCGACCACGGCGACGATTTGCGCCAGGGTGTGCAGGCGTTCGCTCTCTTTATCGCTCCACGGTTGCCCGTCGCGGCGAAAAAATTCGCAGCCGCCGAAAATTTGCCCCTCCGCCGCCAGCGGCAGCAGGCAGTAGTGCGCAAACGGCGGATAGAGCCGGTTCTGCGTCAGCGCAGGCCAGGTTTCCGCAAACGTGGTCGCGCTACAATAGAGCGCCTGCGGGTGGGAAAGAATGTGCCTGACCGGCCCACCCGCCAGCAGTAAATGATCCTCATAAGTTGCATTGTTTGCAGGGGCGTTGACGGCGTAGCGGCTGGCGCTGTGGCTGTCTGCATGCCACAGCACAATCGCCGCGCTATCCGCGAGTGCCGCCTGGCGGGTCAGCCGGGCCAGCGTTTCGCTGAGTGACGCCATATCCGGCTGTTGTAACAAAACACGGGTGATATCGAACAACCCTTGTTGTCCGAGATCGCTCATCGGTGTATACGACATATTACTCATCCAGGAACACACTCGCAGGTGTGAAAAAAATAATAAAAAACAAAAAATTAGCAAATACGCGGCAACGGTTCCGCGTGGGGTAAATCTAACAGGCGTTTAACGCCGTACAGCCCCGCCAGGCGTACGCCCTGACGTTCAACAACTTCACCAATGATAGCGGCATCCGCGCCAAGCGGGTGGGCGCGTAAACGTGACAGCGCCTGCTCTGCGGCCTCGCGCTGTACGGCAATCACCAGTTTGCCTTCGTTGGCAAAGTTCAGCGCTTCCAGCCCCAGTAACTCGCAAACGCCACGCACTGCCGGTTTTACCGGTAACGCGGCTTCGTTGAGTTCGATACCGAAGCCGCAGGCAGCGGCAAACTCATGTACCACCGCATTCACGCCGCCGCGCGTGGCATCGCGCAGCGCTTTCACGCCGGGAAGATCGTGCAGGGTGGCGATAAGCGGCGTCAGCACCGCGCAATCGCTGGACAACTCCCCGTCCAGCCCCAGCCCTTCGCGCAAATTAAGAATCGTGGCGCCATGATCGCCCAGCGTGCCGCTTGCCAGCAGTACGTCGCCTGGTTGCAGCGACTGCGCCGCCCAGCGAATCGAGCGCGGAATCGCGCCAATCCCGGCAGTATTGATAAATAGCTTATCCGCCGCGCCGCGCTGCACCACTTTGGTATCGCCGGTCACAATCGCGATATCGGCCGCGCGGGCGGTGGCGGCCATGCTGTCGACGACGGTTTTCAGCGTCGCCATCGGCAGACCTTCTTCAAGGATAAAGCCGCAGGAGAGATAACGCGGAGTCGCGCCGCTGACGGCGATGTCGTTGGCGGTGCCGCATACCGCCAGCTTGCCAATATTGCCGCCGGGGAAGAACAGCGGATCGATCACATAGCTGTCGGTGGAGAACGCCAGCCTGTCGCCGCTGGCAGCCAGCGCGGCCAGATCCAGCCGCGCCTGATCTTCTTGTTCCGCCAGCCACGGATTGGCGAACGCCTCCATAAAGAGCTGGCTGATAAGCTGCTGCATCGCCTGGCCGCCGCTACCGTGGGCGAGTTGGACTTCATTCATACTTCACACTCCTGAGCGCGATACTGATACCAGGCCGCGCAGGCTCCTTCTGAGGAGACCATCAGCGCGCCAAAGGCGCTTTGCGGATTACAGGTATTGCCAAACAGCGGGCACTGGTGCGGTTTGCAGCGGCCGGTCAGCACATCGCCGCAGCGGGCGCGCGGATCGTCATACACCTGCTGTGCAGCCGGGTGAAAGTGCGCTTCGGCGTCGAACTGCTGATAAGCCTGCGTCAGATGTACGCCGGACTCGCCGATCACCCCCAGCCCGCGCCACTCGCTGTCGCCGCTGACGGCAAACACATCGGCAATCGCGGCCTGCGCCAGCCGGTTGCCTTCATCCGGCACGACGCGGCGGTACTGGTTTTCCACCCGGCTTTGCGCGGCGATTTTCTGTTCCACCAGCATTACCACGCCCTGCAACAGATCCAGCGGTTCAAACCCGGCCACCACCAGCGGGCGGCGAAATTCTTCGGCAATAAAGGTGTAGGCGTCGGTGCCGATCACCATGCTGACATGGCCGGGCGCAAGGAAAGCGTCGATGCCGTTGTCCGGCTGTTCCAGCAGGCTGCGCAGCGTCGGGATCAGCGTAATGTGCTGGCAGAAAAACCAGAAGTTGTTGATGTTGCGGGCTTTCGCCTGCTGAAGCGTAATAGCCGTGGCGGGCATGGTGGTTTCGAAACCGAGGCCGAAGAACACCACTTTGCGCTGCGGATTTTTTTCCGCCAGCGCCAGCGCATCCATCGGTGAATAGACGATGCGCACATCGGCACCGCGCGC
Source organism: Kosakonia sp. MUSA4 (assembly GCF_013085925.1). Lineage (NCBI taxonomy): Bacteria > Pseudomonadati > Pseudomonadota > Gammaproteobacteria > Enterobacterales > Enterobacteriaceae > Kosakonia > Kosakonia sp. MUSA4. The sequence goes on along the minus strand of NZ_CP025697.1, from coordinate 4,202,393 downwards.
TTTCGCCTGTAACAGCGAGCCTTTTTTCCCCGGCACGCGAATGGCGTCGCCGAAAGTACAGAAGATTACTTCCGGATGGCTGGCGATCTCTACGCAGGTATCGATGCGCCCCATCGGTAACACGCACACCGGGCAGCCCGGCCCGTGGATAAACTCGATGTTTTCCGGCAGTAACTGGTCAAGGCCAAATTTAAAGATGGCGTGCGTATGACCGCCGCACACTTCCATAATGCGCAGCGGACGCGCGGCGGTATAGCTGAGATGAGACGCCCGTTCGCGCAGATGGGCAATCAGCTGCATCACCTGTCCCGGGGCGCGATATTCGTCGACAAAACGCATTATTTCTCCTCGCCGTAGAGCAGCGCGCCGACATCCGGCTCGACATCGAACATATTTTGCAGCGCCGCCAGAGTATCGAGCGCTTCGGCTTCGTTAATCACGCTCATGGCAAAACCGACGTGCACCAGCACCCACTGGCCGAGACGCGGCTGGCCGTGTTCATCGTGGCTGCCGACCAGGGTTAAATCGACGTCGCGCTGAATGCCGCAGACATCCACTCTGGCTTGCAGGCCGTCAATGGCGCAAATTTGCCCCGGTACGCCTATGCACATCGTTGCGTCTCCAGCCAGTCGAGCCAGGCGTCCATCCCGTCGCCTTTGGTGGCGGAAACCAGCAGGATCTCAATCTGCGGGTTCACTTCACGGGCATAAGCGATGCAGCGCTCGACGTCAAAATTGAGGTACGGCAGCAGATCCACTTTATTGAGCAGCATCAGCGAGGCGGCGGCGAACATGTGCGGATATTTCAGCGGCTTGTCTTCCCCTTCGGTCACCGACAACACCGCCACTTTATGGCGTTCGCCCAGATCGAAGCCCGCCGGGCACACCAGGTTGCCGACGTTTTCAATAAACAGAATGCCGCGATCGTCGAGCGGCAGACGCGGCGCAGCATCGGCAATCATCTGCGCATCCAGGTGGCAACCCTTGCCGGTATTCACCTGAATCGCCGGAGTACCGGTGGCGCGAATACGCGCAGCGTCGTTGACGGTTTGCTGATCCCCTTCGATCACCGCGCAGGGTACGCGCGCATTCAGGCGCTGCAGGGTTTCGGTGAGCAGAGTGGTTTTGCCGGAGCCAGGGCTGGAGACCAGGTTCAGCACCAGTTGCTGGCGGGCGGCAAAGCGGGCGCGGTTGCGGGCGGCGATCTGGTTATTTTTATCCAGGACGTCGATCTCCACTTCCAGCATCCGGCGCTGGCTCATGCCCGGCGCGTGGGTGCCGGCTTCGCCATGACCGTAATGCAAATCGCCGTTATCCGATTGGGTTGGGGCGAACTCACCGGTATTGATGCGGGTTATAGTTAGCGCAGGGCGCGCAGCAGGGGCGAACGGTGCGCTGCGAAATGCAGAGTGCGGGTTATGTTCGTCACCCTCGATATAAAGGTTACCGTCCTGACAACCACATGTTGTACACATTGTTTACTCCTCAATTTCCAGGCGCTGAATTTGCATTCCATCGTCGGCAACGATCTGCAACTGGTCGCTGTGGCATTGTGGGCAGCGGCGAACTCGCTGGGTAAGCAGCGTGACGTACTGCCGACAAGACTCGCACCAGCACTCCGCTTGTTGTTGTTCGATGTGCAGTGTACAACCTTCAGCCAGGCTGCCACGGCACACCAGATCAAAACAAAACGTTAAAGCTTCGGTTTCGACACAGGAAAATGCGCCCACTTTTAACCAGACGCCGGTGACCCGACGCGCGCCGTTCGCTGAAGCCTGTTGTTCAATAATTTCCAGCGCCCGCTGGCACAAAGTGATCTCATGCATAATCCCTCCTTATGAGTTGCCGCGTTAATGCAATAAGAGTGCCATGAGTGATTTTGACACCGTGACGATGTCGAACCTGTCGAGATGACACGTCGAAATTAACGAATATTTTTATTTATTCCTTTATTAATCAATAAATTAAATTTTGGCATGGATGATGCTTTACCGCCGTTGTTTCAATTAATCAGGTAAGCAGACATGACGATTTGGGAAATTAGCGAAAAGGCAGATTACATTGCCGGGCGACACCATCTCCTGCAGGAGGAGTGGCGCAGTTACTGTAACGCGCTGGTTCAGGGGATCACGCTGTCAAAAGCGCGCCTGCACCATGCAATAAGTTGTGCGCCAGAGCAGCAGCTCTGTTTTGAGCTGTTCGGCCATTTCATAGTCACCGTCTCGCTGACCGGCGGCTTTAACGGCCATACCCTCGAATACGCGATTGCCAATAAAGATGGCAGCGATAAGCGCTTGATTGCACAGGCGCAGCTCACCTGCGATGGCAAAGTGGACGGCGTTATCAGCACCCACGATCGCGAAAAAGTGCTGGAGCACTATCTGGAAAAAATCGCCACGGTTTACGACAGCCTGTACGCGGCGGTGGAAAACGATACCCCCATCAACCTCTCTCTTCTTGCCAGCAGCGCGCACGCGTCTGCGCTGGCCTGAGTTTGGGTGTCGAGATGTGTCGAAGTGACACGTCGTGCGACTGATTTCGTCAAAAATGACCGCCCGGACTGGGTGAATCACCTGAGGATTAGCTGGTGAACCGTTTTGTAATTGCCGACTCGGCGCTCTGTATCGGCTGCCACACCTGCGAGGCGGCCTGCGCGGAGACGCATCGCGCGTATGGCTTGCAGTCGATGCCGCGGCTGCGCGTAATGCGTAATGAACATGAATCCGCGCCGCAGCAGTGCCACCACTGCGAAGACGCGCCCTGTGCGGGTGTGTGTCCGGTAAACGCCATTAATCGCGTCGATGGCGCGGTGCAGTTAAATGAAAGCCTGTGCGTAAGCTGCAAACTGTGCGCGATTGCCTGCCCGTTTGGCGCTATCGAATTTGCCGGTAGCCGCCCGCTGGATATTCCGGCCAACGTTAACTCGCCGCTCGCGCCCGCCGCGCCGCCTGCACCTGCCCGCGTCAGTACGCTGCTGGACTGGGTGCCCGGCGTGCGGGCTATCGCCGTGAAGTGCGATCTCTGCCATTTCGATGATCAAGGCCCGGCCTGCGTGCGGATGTGTCCGACCAAGGCGCTGCATCTGGTCAATAACCTCGACATCGCCCGCGCCAGCCGTCGCAAACGCGAGCAGACCCTGAATACGGACTACGGCGATTTGTCGCTGTTTACCCAGCTTAACCGGAGTGCAAAATGACAATCCTCTCTTTGCTCAACGGCGCGGTGGCGGTGTTTATCTGCGCTGCTGCGCTGGCGTACCTGTTTACGCGGGCGAAAATTCTCAGCGGCTGGCTGGCCGGGCTTGGCGGCGCAATCGGTAGCGCTATGGCGACCGCAGCCGGGTTGTTGTCACTGCTGGGCGCCGATGCCGTTTCCGGCAACCTGACGCTGTTGCAGTACCCGTTACTGGTCACGCCGCTGCGTGCCGTGTGGGTGATCACCTTCGGCCTCTGCGGCCTGCTTATTAGCCTCTATAACATCCACTGGCACCGCCATGACGCGGTGAAAGCCAACGGGTTGTTGATCAATTTGCTGCTGGCCGCCGCGCTGTGCGCCGTCTGCGCCGCGAACCTGGGTGAGCTGGTCGTGATGAGCGAAATCATGGCGCTGAGCGCGGTGTTTCTTACCGGTTGCAGCGCTTCTGGCAAACTGTGGTTCGCCATGGGGCGACTGGGCACCGTGCTGCTTGCGCTGGCCTGCTGGTTTATCTGGCAGCGTTATCACACGCTCGATTTTGTTCAGCTTAGCGGGCAACCGCTCAGCAGCGGCGTCTGGCTGCTGGGGGTGATTGGCTTTGGTCTGCTGGCGGGGATTATTCCGCTACACGCCTGGGCGCCGCAGGCGCATGCCAGCGCGCAAGCACCAGCCGCCGCGCTCTTTTCTACCGTGGTGATGAAAGTCGGGCTGTTCGGCATTCTCAGTTTCTCCTTGCTGGGCGGCCAGCCGCCGCTGTGGTGGGGAGTTGTGCTGCTGGTATTCGGCATGATCACCGCCTTTGTCGGCGGTTTGTATGCGCTGATGGAGCACAATATTCAGCGCCTGCTGGCTTATCACACGCTGGAAAACATCGGCATCATTTTGCTCGGCCTTGGCGCGGGCGTAACCGGGCTGGCATTGCAGCAACCGGCGCTGATGGCGCTGGGGCTGGTTGGTGGTCTGTATCACCTTTTCAATCACAGCCTGTTTAAGAGCACGTTGTTTCTTGGCGCGGGCGCGCTGTGGTTTGGTACTGGCTATCGCGATATCGAAAAACTGGGCGGCATCGGCAAAAAAATGCCGCTTATTTCGCTGGCGATGCTGGTCGGGCTGATGGCGATGGCGGCGCTGCCGCCGCTCAATGGCTTTGCCGGTGAGTGGGTGATTTATCAATCCTTCTTCAGCCTGAGCGGTAGCGGCCACTTTGTCCTGCAACTGATTGGGCCGCTGCTGGCCGTTGGCCTGGCGATAACCGGTGCGCTGGCGGTGATGTGTATGGCGAAAGTCTATGGCGTCACCTTCCTTGGCGCGCCGCGCACCCCGCAGGCGGAAAACCCGCAATCCATTCCCTGGCTGATGACCGCAAGCGTGGCGGTGCTGGCGCTCTGCTGCGTTATTGGCGGCGTTGCTGCGCCGTGGCTGCTGCCGCGTCTGTATGCCGCCGTACCGCTGCCGCTGCACACCGCGAACACGGTGGTGTCGCAACCGATGATCGCGCTGCTGCTGATTGCCATGCCGATACTGCCGTTGCTGCTGATGGTGCTGTTTAAAGGCGATCGTCTGCCGTCCCGCAGCCGTGGAAGCGCCTGGGTGTGCGGCTACGATCATGAAGGTTCAATGGTGATCACCGCCCACGGTTTTGCCATGCCGGTAAAAGCCGCATTTGCCCCGGTGTTGAAGCTGCGCAAATGGCTGGAACCTACGCTGATTCTGCCCGGCTGGCGTACCGACGCGGCTCCGCTGCTGTTTCGTCGGCTGGCGCTGATTGAGCTGGCGGTGCTGGTGGTTGTGGTGATTTCCCGAGGAGCCTGATGATGAGTTTTCTGTATGCGTTATTGCAGGCGCTGGTGCTGTTTGCCTGTGCGCCGCTGCTGTCCGGTATTAGCCGCGTGGCGCGCGCCCGGCTGCACAATCGCCGCGGGCCTGGCGTGCTGCAAGAGTACCGCGATCTGTTCAAATTGCTGGGCCGCCAGAGTATTGCGCCTGCGGCATCCGGCTGGGTGTTTCGCCTGATGCCGTTTGTGATGGTGGGCGTGATGCTGACCATTGCGACGGCTTTGCCGGTGGTCACCATTAACTCGCCGCTGCCGCTGCTGGGCGATTTGATAACCCTGATCTATCTGTTCGCCATTGCCCGCTTCTTCTTTGCCATTGCCGGGCTGGATACCGGCAGCCCGTTTACCGGTATAGGCGCCAGCCGTGAAGCGATGCTGGGCGTGCTGGTCGAGCCGATTTTGCTGCTCGGTTTGTGGGTGGCGGCGCTGGTGGCGGGTTCCACCCATATCAGCCATATCACCGACACCGTTTACCACTGGCCGCGCGCGGCCTCAATCCCGCTGTTCCTGGCGCTCTGCGCCTGCGCGTTCGCCACCTTTATCGAGATGGGCAAACTGCCGTTTGACCTTGCGGAAGCGGAGCAGGAGTTGCAGGAAGGGCCACTGTCGGAGTACAGCGGCAGCGGCTTTGCGCTGCTGAAGTGGGGCATCAGCTTAAAACAGCTGGTGGTGCTGCAAATGTTTGTCGGCGTCTTTCTGCCGTGGGGGCAGATGAGCAGCTTCAGCACGGCGGGTCTGCTGCTGGCGTTGGTGGTGGCGGTAGTGAAATTAATCGTTGGCGTACTGGTGATTGCCCTGTTTGAAAACAGCATGGCGCGCCTGCGTTTTGCCGCCACGTCACGCGTCACCTGGGCCGGGTTCGGCGTTGCCTTTTTAGCGTTCGTCTCCTTACTGGCGACGTATTAAGAGAGTTTATGCATGTCTGAAGAAAAAATCGGTCAACACTATCTGGCTGCCCTGCACGAGAAATTTCCCGGCGTGGTGCTGGATGAAGCGTGGCAGACCAAAGACCAAATCACTATTACCGTGAAAGTGAACTACCTGCCGGAAGTGGTGGAGTTTCTCTACTATCAGCAGGGCGGCTGGCTGTCGGTGCTGTTTGGTAACGACGAACGCAAGCTGAACGGCCACTTTGCCGTTTACTACGTGCTGTCGATGGAGCAGGGCGTCAAGTGCTGGATAACGGTGCGCGTTGAAGTCGATGCCCTGAAACCGGAGTATCCGTCGGTGACGCCGCGCGTGCCTGCGGCCGTGTGGGGCGAGCGCGAAGTGCGCGATATGTATGGCCTGGTGCCGGTCGGTTTACCGGATGAACGCCGCCTGGTGCTGCCGGATGACTGGCCGGATGAACTCTATCCGCTGCGTAAAGACAGCATGGATTATCGCCAGCGTCCCGCGCCGACCACCGACGCGGAAACTTATGAATTCATCAACGAACTCGGCGATAAGAAAAACAACGTGGTGCCGATTGGCCCGCTGCACGTTACGTCGGATGAACCGGGCCACTTTCGCCTGTTTGTGGATGGCGAGAACATTGTCGATGCCGACTATCGCATGTTCTATGTGCATCGCGGAATGGAGAAGCTGGCGGAAACCCGCATGGGTTACAACGAAGTCACCTTTCTCTCGGATCGCGTGTGCGGCATCTGTGGGTTTGCCCACAGCACCGCCTACACCACCTCGGTAGAGAACGCGATGGGCATCGTGGTACCGGAACGCGCGCAGATGATCCGCGCCATTCTGCTGGAAGTGGAACGCCTGCACTCGCACCTGTTAAACCTCGGTCTGGCTTGCCACTTTGTCGGTTTTGACTCCGGGTTTATGCAGTTTTTCCGCGTGCGTGAAACGTCAATGAAGATGGCGGAAATTCTCACCGGGGCGCGTAAAACCTACGGTCTGAACCTGATTGGCGGCATTCGCCGCGACATGCTGAAAGACGATATGGTGCAGACGCGCGCGCTGGCGCAGCAGATGCGCCGCGATGTGATGGAGCTGGTTGAGGTGCTGATGAGCACGCCGAATATTGAGCAGCGCACCGTCGGCATTGGTCGTCTTGATCCGCAAATCGCCCGTGATTTCAGTAACGTCGGCCCGATGGTGCGCGCCAGCGGCCACGCCCGCGATACCCGCGCCGATCATCCGTTTGCCGGTTACGGCCTGCTGCCGATGACCGTGCACAGCGAGCAGGGCTGCGATGTGATTTCCCGCCTGAAAGTGCGAATCAACGAAGTGCTGACCGCACTGAACATGATCGATTTCGGTCTGGATAACCTGCCCGGCGGCCCGCTGATGGTTGAAGGCTTTACCTACATTCCGCACCGTTTTGCCCTTGGTTTTGCCGAAGCGCCGCGCGGGGATGATATCCACTGGAGTATGACCGGCGACAACCAGAAGCTCTATCGCTGGCGCTGCCGTGCGGCGACCTACGCCAACTGGCCAACGCTGCGCTATATGCTACGCGGCAACACCGTTTCCGATGCGCCGCTGATTATTGGCAGCCTTGATCCTTGCTACTCCTGCACCGACCGCATGACGGTGGTGGATGTGCGCAAGAAGAAAAGCAAGGTCGTGCCGTACAAAGAGCTGGAGCGTTACGGGATCGAGCGTAAAAATTCGCCGTTGAAATAGTGGGAGAACGCTAGCGATGTTTACCTTTATCAAAAAAGTGATCAAAACCGGGACGGCAACCAGCGCATATCCGCTTGCGCCGATGCCGGTGGATAAAAACTTCCGCGGCAAACCAGAGCACAATCCGCAGCAGTGCATTGGCTGCGCGGCGTGCGTCAATGCCTGCCCGTCGAACGCGCTGACGGTAGAAACCGATCTGGCGACCGGCGAACTGGCCTGGCAGTTTAATCTCGGGCGCTGCATTTTCTGCGCCCGCTGCGAAGAAGTGTGCCCGACGGCAGCAATTAAGCTCTCTCAGGAGTACGAACTGGCGGTGTGGAGCAAAGCCGATTTCCTGCAACAGTCGCGCTATGAGCTGTGCCAGTGCCGCGAGTGCGCACGGCCTTTCGCGGTGCAGAAGGAGATCGATTACGCCATTGCGCTGCTGGCGCATAACGGTGATACCCGCGCCGAGCAACACCGCGCCAGCTTTGAGACCTGCCCGGATTGCAAACGCCAGAAATGCCTGGTGTCGTCCGACCGCGTCGAATTGACCCGCCATATGAGAGAGGCCAGCTAATGAGCCAGCTATTAGGTCCGCGTGATGCGGACGGTATTCCGCTACCGATGACGGTGGAGGAATCCATCGCCAGCATGAAAGCCTCGCTGCTGAATAAAATCAAACGCTCCGCTTACGTTTATCGTGTGGATTGTGGCGGCTGCAACGGCTGCGAAATCGAGATTTTCGCTACGCTTTCGCCGCTGTTCGATGCTGAACGCTTCGGTATTAAAGTCGTGCCTTCGCCGCGCCATGCCGACATTCTGCTGTTTACCGGCGCTGTCACCCGCGCGATGCGTTCACCGGCGCTGCGCGCCTGGCAATCTGCGCCGGATCCCAAAATCTGTATCTCCTACGGCGCGTGCGGTAACAGCGGTGGTATCTTCCACGACCTGTACTGCGTCTGGGGCGGCACGGATAAGATCGTTCCGGTGGATGTGTATATTCCCGGCTGCCCGCCAACGCCTGCCGCCACGCTGTATGGTTTTGCCATGGCGCTGGGGCTGCTGGAGCAGAAAATTCACGCCCGTCTGCCTGGCGAGCAGGACGATCAACCGGCAGAGATCCTGCATCCGGCCATGGTGCAACCGCTGCGGGTGAAAGTGGATCGCACCGCGCGTCGCCTCGCGGGTTACCGCTATGGCCGCCAGATTGCCGATGATTACCTGCGTTTGCGCAGCATCGGCGAACATGAAGTGGTGCGCTGGTTAGCGCAGGAGAACGATCCGCGCCTGACCGAAATTGTCAGCCACCTGACTCAGGTGGTGCAGGAGGCGAAAATCTGATGAGCGAGACGGTGGCCTTTAGCCAGCTGCGGCGGAAATTTGTCGATGAGAACGATGCCACGCCGCCGCAGGCGCAACAGGTGGTCTATTACTCTCTGGCTATTGGTCACCATCTTGGCGTGATCGATTGCCTGGAAACGGCGCTTTCCTGCCCGTGGGAGGCTTATCTGGCGTGGATCGGCACGCTGGAGAGCGGCAGTGAAGCGCGGCGAAAAATGGAAGGCGTGCCGCGTTACGGCGAGATTGTTATCGACAGCACGCACGTAATGATGCTGGCCAACGCATTTGACCGGGCGTTGGTCGGGCAAAATGAACAGCAGCAGGCCTGGAGCAGGGCGCTACTGTTGATGCTGCACGACATCCACCAGGAAAGCGCTATCTATTTGATGGTAAGGAGATTACGTGACTGATGTACTGCTGTGCGTGGGCAACAGCATGATGGGCGATGATGGCGCAGGCCCGTTGCTGGCGCAGATGTGCGCGGAAAACCCGCAGGGAAACTGGCAAGTGATCGACGGCGGCAGCGCACCGGAAAACGATGTGGTGGCGATCCGCGAGCTGCGACCGACGCGGCTGCTGATTGTGGATGCTACCGATATGGGGCTGAACCCCGGCGAGATGCGCATTGTCGATCCCGATGACATTGCGGAAATGTTCCTGATGACCACCCACAATATGCCGCTCAACTATCTGATCGATCAGTTGAAAGAGGATATTGGCGAGGTGATTTTTCTCGGCATTCAGCCCGATATTGTCGGTTTTTACTACCCGATGACGCCGCCGGTGAAAGCGGCGGTAGAAACAATTTACCAGCGGCTGGCTGGCTGGGAAGGCAACGGCGGGTTCGAGCCGCTATAAACAGCGCCGGGCTTCCGGCGCTGCATTAACGACGGCGTTTTTCCGAGTACATCACCTTATCGCAATCTTCCAGCATGCCGTGCAGCGTGGTGTACTTATCGCCGCCGTTTTCAATAATGCCGTGCGAGTAGTTGATGTGATAATTCTTGCCGGAAAGACGGTCGATGGCATCGATGCGTGATTGCAGATCGAAGAGAAACGCATCAGCGTTGTGTGTCGGTGTGTTCACCAGTAGCACCGCAAACTCACCGCCGCCAAGCCGGGCGGCAATATCCTGATCTTTCAGGCATTTGGTCAGATTGCTGGCGAAGGTTTTTACCACCTCGTCGCCCTCTTTATTCCCCAGCAATTCATTGATCGATTTCAGGTTGTCGATGCTGAAATAGAGCAGGGTGAGATCTTTTTTATGCTCTTTGAGCCAGGCAAAACGTTTCTCGCCAGAGCGGTAAAAGCCACGGCTGTTGGGCATGCTGGTCAGCAAATCGGTCATTGCCATGCTGAGGATCAGAAACTCATCTTCCACAATGGCGGCGAAATCGAGCAGGGTGTTGATTTCCGCACTGGAAAACGGGCGCGGATAGGTATCGATGATGCAGATGGTTCCGGCAATTGCGCCGTCCGGCAGCCGCACCGGGCAACCCGCGTAAAAGCGTACCCACGGTTCGCCAACAACAAACGGGTTTTCGGCAAAACGCGGATCGGCAAGGGTATCTTTGACAATAAATACGCCCTCTTCGAGGATCGCATGCGCACAGAACGACAGATTGCGCGGCGTTTCGTGGGTATCGATGCCGCTGCGCGACAGCAACCACTGACGATCGCGATCGAGCAGGCTTATCACCGCGATGGGGACATCAAAGGTAGTCTTTGCCGTGCGGGTGAGCCGGTCAAAACGTTCATCATCCTTTTTATCCAAAAGATCCATCATGTACAAAGACTTAAGCCGCTCTCTTTCATTGACTGGCATGGCCGGGAAGATCATAGGGCATCCTCGATTTTCTTTGTTTTCTCAAGTGTAGACAGATCTTCCCATCATTGCGTTATATATCCGTGGCTTGCTCCTGCGCGCGGATAAAATTGATAAACGCCTGTAATGGCGCAGGGATTAAGCGCCGTGAATTGTAATAGAGCCACGGGCCGCTAAATGATTGCCACCAGGGCTCCAGCAACGGCGTCAGTGCGCCGCTTTCGAACGACGGGCGCAGCCACTCTTCAAACAGATAGATGATGCCACTACCGGCAATTGCCGCCTGTACCGCCAGATCCACCGCGCTGCCGACGCTGACCACCAGCGAACCATTCACCTGAATGCGCAGGGTTTCACCCTCACGGATAAATTCCCACTCCGGCATCACGCCGCTGGCGTAGCGCCCGCGAATGCAGTTGTGGTTAATCAGATCGCGCGGGTGCTGCGGCAGGCCGTAACGCTGCAAATAGGCCGGTGCCGCCGCAGCGGCAAAACGCTGACGGCGCGGGCCGATGGGCAGTGCCACCATATCCTGTTCCAGGCTTTCGTCGTAACGGATCCCCGCATCGCAATTTTCGCGAAACACATCCTGCACGTTGCTCTCAGCGACGATCTCCAGCCGAATATCCGGGTATTGCGCCAGAAAAGGGGGGACAATGGCGGGCAGTACCAGCCGCGCCGCGCTGACCGGGACATTCAAACGCAGCGTGCCGCTCGGCGTGGTGCGATAGCGGTTGATGGCGTCCAGCGCGGCATCCACTTCGCTCATTGCCGGTTGCAGGCGCTCCATCAGCGCTCTGCCTGCCTCAGTCAGCGCCACGGTACGGGTGGTGCGGTTAAACAGCCGTACGCCGAGTTGCTGCTCGGCGCGGCGCACTGCGTCGCTCAGGCGGGAGGGGTTTGAACCGGTCACGCGCGCGGCTTCACGGAAGCCTCCGGCGTTGGCGACCGCGACAATGGCATTTAACAGGGCGAAATCCAGCTTCATTGTTCGGTTAACCGTACAGTGTGTATTAATTTTGCTGGATTGTTGCACAGCCGTACAGCTCCTACAATCGGGTTACTTAACGCACAGGAGGTTTTCCATGTCTCAATCCACGCTTACTTATCGTCTTGGCGATCGTCAGGTTGGTCGTCTGGGTTACGGTGCGATGCAACTGGCTGGTCCTGGCGTGTTTGGTCCGCCTGCGGACGAAGCAAAGGCGCTGGCGGTATTGCGCGATGCCATTGCTGCCGGGGTGAATCATATCGACACCAGTGATTTTTATGGCCCGCATGTCACCAATAAATTGATTAAACAGGCGCTGCATCCTTATCCGGACGACTTATGCATCGTCACCAAAGTCGGCGCGCGTCGTGATGATAAAGCCAACTGGCTGCCCGCATTCAGCGCCGAGGAGCTGACCAGTGCGGTGGAAGATAACCTGCGTCATCTCGGTCTGGAGACGATAGAAGTCGTCAACCTGCGTTCGATGTTTGGCGTACACGGGCCGGAAGAGGGGCCGCTGGAAGCACCGCTGGAGGCGTTGATCAAACTGAAAGAGCGCGGGCTGATCCGCCATATCGGGCTGAGCAACGTTACGGCGAAGCAGGTGGCCGACGCGCAGAAAATGACGCCGATTGTCTGCGTGCAGAATCTGTATAACGTCGCTAACCGTCACGACGATGCGCTGGTGGATAGCCTGAACGCGCAGGGCATTGCGTTCGTGCCGTTCTTCCCGCTGGGCGGTTTCACGCCGTTGCAATCCGATGAGCTGAACGAGGTGGCGCAATCGCTTAACGCAACGCCGATGCAGGTGGCGCTGGCGTGGCTGTTGCAGCGTTCGCCGAATATCCTGCTGATCCCCGGCACGTCGTCGCCGCAGCATTTACAGGAAAACCTGGCGAGCGCGAACCTCGTACTGCCGCCGGAAGCGCTGGAAAAACTTAACGGTATTGGCGCGTAACTTCTGCGCCGGATGGGCTGCCTGATGGCGCTGCGCTTATCAGGCCTACGGGATCGCGCCGGTAGGCCAGGTAAGTCATCGGTTTGTAGGCCGGATAAGGCATCGCCGCCATCCGGCAATCAGCCACCACAGAGCAATTATTTGGGGGGCGCCACCGACTCGCGGCGCACCAGTTCACCTTCGTGTGAACAGGCCACGTGCTCGCCTGGCGACAACAGGATGTCGATGGCGTGACGGATCATCGCCTCCATCGGCACATGAATGGTGGTGAGTGACGGGTTGTAATACTTGCCGAGCACCGAATCGTCAAACCCGGCCAGCGACACATCCTGCGGCAGGCGCAGCCCCGCTTCCAGACAGGCTTTCGCCACGCCAATCGCCATATCATCATTGCCCGCGAGGATGCAGGTAAACGGCACCTTGCGCGCTAGCAGTTCACGCCCTGCGGCATAACCGCTGTCGGTAGACCATGTGCCATGTACCAGCAGTTGCGGGTCTGGCTCAATACCGGCGCGGCGCAGCGCCTGCTGGTAGCCCGCCAGGCGTTTTTCTCCGGTTGGCGAACCTTCAACACCGGTAACAAAAGCAATACGCGTATGCCCCTGCGCTAGCAGGTGGGCCATCATCGTTTCACAGCTTTGTTGATGATCGACAAACACGCACTGATTGCGGTGGCGGGAGAGTTCACGGTTGATGACGACGATGGGCGTCTGGCTGTTATCGATAATTGCGTCCAGCTCATCGACCGTCAGGTATTTGGGGTAAATCATGATCGCTTCACAGCGCAACGACATCAGCAGATCGATGGCGTCGCGCTCTTCCTGCGCGCTGTGTTTACCGTCTGCCAGCACCAGTTGTCGGCCATGCATTTCACTATTCGTCGCCGCGTGGTAAGTCAGGCTGGCGAAAAACGGGCCGTTATACAGCCCATTGGTGATCACCAGCCCCACCGAGTTGGTCTTATTATTGGCAAGATTGCGCGCCAGCTGGTTGGGGCGATAGCCCGTCTCGGCAATGGCCTGGAAAATGCGTTCCTTCACTTCCTCACGGACAAAAACTTTGCCATTTAGCGCGCGCGATACCGTCGCTTTCGACACGCCAGCCAGCCTGGCGACATCCAGTATCGTTACCATTTTTCGACCTCACTCTTGTTATTATGCTGGCTGCGCTCCTGTCTCCAGCGACATCAGCGGCATGCCGGGGCTGACGGCGCCCTGCGACTGATGGCGAGTCAGCGTAAATTCATCACTGTTCACCACCAGCACCGGCGTGGTCAGATCGTAACCCGCCTGCTCAATGCGCGCTTTATCGAACTCCAGCAGCGGCGTGCCAGCGGTGACTCTGTCGCCCTCTTTCACCAGCGGCGTAAAGTATTGACCTTGAAGGTTAACGGTATTCAGACCAACATGGATCAGTAATTCTGCGCCATTATCACATATCAGGCCGATAGCGTGATGCGTGTCAATTAATGTGGCAACCTGCGCGTCACACGGGGCGACAACCTTGCCTTCGTGAGGAACGATCGCCACGCCGTCGCCGAGCACTTTTCCGGCGAAGGCTTCATCGGGCACGTTTTCCAGTGCAATCACTTCGCCTTTAATCGGGCTGAGCATCTGTAATGAACCGACCTTCAGCGGCGCGGGTTCAGCGCTTTCCTGCGGATCTTCAAAACCGACAAACTGCACCATCACAATGGTCAGCACAATCGCGGTGCCTGCGCCAACCAGTTCGCCAATAAACGACATTGGCGCATCCGGGCTAATTGCGTTCACCAGCGTGAACAGGCCGGGCAGTGCCGCATAAGCGTAGTAGAGGCTGCCAAACAGGCTGGCGACCACCGCGCCAATCGCTCCGCCGATACAGCCGCAGATAAACGGTTTTTTAAAGCGCAGCGTCACGCCGTAAATGGCGGGTTCAGTGATGCCGAAAATGGCGGTAACGCCCGCCGAAAGCGAGGTGGCTTTGAGCGCTTTATTACGGCTTTTGATAAACACGCCAAACACCGCAGCCATCTGACCAATCACCGCGATGGTCTGATAAGCCTGGAATGAGTCATAACCCTGGGTATCGAAGTTCGCCATGATCACCGGCGTGATCCCCCAGTGAACGCCAAAAATGACGATCACCTGCCACACACCGCCAATGATCGCAGCGGCAACGGCCGGAGCGGCATGGAACAGCGTGTTATAGCCATGAGCAACGCCCAGCGCGGCCCAACTGGTGATCGGCCCAATCACCACCAGCGTCAGCGGCACGATCACCACAAAGCAGAGAAGCGGGGTAAACAGCGGGCTTATCACTTCCGGCAGCCATTTTTCGACGCGGCGTTCAAACCAGGACAGCGCCCAGACAAGGAACAGCGGCGGCAGCACCGATGAGGTATAAACCGTTTCCGCCAGCGGGAAGAAGAGGAACTTCACTTCGCTACCGGCGGCGATTTTCCCGGCCAGTGCCGTCCACTCCGGGTTGATCAGCGCACAGCAGCAGAGCACGGCAATAAACGGATTACATTTAAAATGGCGCGCCGCGGTAATGGCGATAAACACCGGCAGAAAGGCAAACGGCGTCCAGGACATAAAGTTAAGAATGGCGAAGGTGCCGGTGGTTTTGATATCCGCGTCCGCGAGGCCCAGCAGAATCAGTAGCCCCTGCAAAATCCCGGCGGCGGCAAGAATATAGACAATCGGGGCAAACACCGCCGACATGGTGGCGATGACCGCATCCAGCCAGCGTGTTTTCGGCTGCGCGGCACCGCCCTCTTTCTCTTTCACCATGCCGCTCAAAGCGTTAAACACACCGGCGACATGGGTGCCGATGACCACCTGGAACTGACCGCCGCTCTCCACCACGGCGATAACGCCGGGCAGACTCTGGATGCTGGCTTTCGCCGTGGCGGGCGTGTCGTTTAATACCAGACGCAGGCGGGTCGCGCAGCGGGAGAAGTTGCTGATGTTCTCTTCGCCACCCACCTCCCGCAGAATATCACTCGCTAACTTATTGTAATCCCTGATAACGGCCATTTTTATTTACCTTTTATTATCGGTGACTGAGTAGGTGTAACTGGGTGAAACCGGTTTCATGCTAGCCTGGTCAGGTCGCCGCGCAACCGGTTTCATAGAAAACTGGGAGGGAAATCACGCCATAATATTGGGCAGGAGGCTTAACAGGCCGGGATTAAAAAGAACTATTAAGATGCGGCCCATTGGATAGTAAGCATACGTTCTTGCGGTCATAGCCTTAAGGCTATAAAATTGTGTCATAGCATTTAGGCTATGAGGGAACGGCAATGTGGAACGTAATAACGACGGAGCGTTTTGATGCATGGTTTAACAAACAAACTGAACCTTTACAGGATGAAGTCCTGGCGATTCTCAAAATATTGAGTGAATACGGTCCCCATCTCGGCCGGCCGTATGTGGATACGGTGAAGGGATCAACATATTTGAATTTAAAGGAATTACGCATTCAATTTGCTGGCCATCCTGTTCGCGCATTTTTTGCGTTTGATCCAGACCGCCAGGCCATTGTGTTATGTGCAGGCGATAAAACAGGAAAAAATCAGAAGCGGTTTTACCAATATATGATCAAACTTGCCGAAACCGAGTTAAGTCATCACCTGAAGAAAAAGGAGTTAACATGGCAACCTTAGATGAGATGCTAGCCAAACGAAGCCCGGAGAGCCTTGCGCGCATTGAATCTCGTGTCGATGAACTTCGCCGCGATATCGTATTAAGCCAGTTACGCGAAGCATTGAATCTGTCTCAGACCGAACTGGCAGCGGCAATGGGCGTAAAGCAACCTACGCTTGCCAAAATTGAGCAACCGGGCAACGATCCGCGCTTATCGACGCTTAAACGTTATGTCGCGGCCTTAGGCGGCGAACTGAGCATTGATGTCACTTTGCCGGGCGGTAAAAAGATCGCGTTTCAAATCTGAACAAACCCTCTTTCGTCAATTTCGATGCGCCAGTCTGCAAAATCCGCAGGCTGGCATCATCACGCTCATCGTCGTTTCGTACTGATCCGTTCCTCTTCCGTCACGCATATTTCGTTGCAGGTCGAAGCATGGTGTGTCGCACTGCGTAAACTGGCGGCACATTCACTGATGGAGAGCGCTTATGATCGCTGTACTGTTTGAAGCCGATGTCGCCGCTGGCAAGCAGGATCGCTACCTGCAATTAGCGGCGGAACTCAAGCCGCAACTGGCAGAAATCGAGGGTTTTATCGCCATTGAACGCTTTCAGAGCCTGAGCACGGAAGGGAAGATTTTGTCATTATCCTGGTGGCGAGATGAAGAGGCGGTACTGGCATGGAAGGGCAACGTCCTGCATCGGGCGGCGCAGGCGGAAGGGCAGCGCTCGATTTTCTCGTATTACCGTATCCGTGTCGCACAGGTTTTTCGCGACTATTCATCCGCAGCCGGGAAGACCGACCATGTATGATATTCACGTTATGCTTAATAACGCGCCCGGCGGGCTGGCAGAACTGGGTGAAACGCTGGGTAAAAACGGCATTGGTCTGGAAGGTGGCGGTGTTTTTAGCACAGGAAATGAAAGCCATGCCCATTTTCTGGTGGCCGACGGCGAACGTGCCCGTCAGGTTCTGGAGGCTGCCGGATTTACCGTGCGCAATGTAGCGCAGCCGGTGATCCGCAAACTGAAGCAGGAAAAGCCCGGTGAGTTAGGCGCTATTGCCCGCACGATCGCGCAACATGGCATCACTATTCTTGTGCAGTACAGCGATCATGATAATCGCCTGATTCTGCTAACCGACAACGATCCGCTGACCCGTGAGGTCACGCAACCCTGGAAGATGGCGACATGAGTTTACCCGGTTTACCTGCGGCGCACGGCAACACGCTGGCGCTGGAAGAGGCGCTTGCCGGTATCGCCAGTGCGATGGCCGATCCTTCGCGCTCGCGGATGCTTTGCGCACTGATGGACGGGCGTGCGTGGACGGCGACGGAGCTGAGCACCGTGGCGGATATTGCCCCTTCGACCGCCAGCGCTCACCTGAACCGGCTGTTAAATCATGGTCTGCTGGTCTGCGTTTCGCAGGGGCGACACCGCTACTACCGGCTGGCAGGCAGCGATGTCGCTGCGCTGCTGGAAAATATGATGGGCGTGTCGATGCGTGCAGGGCGCACGCTGACCAGCCGCACGCCGCCGGAACTGCGGCAGGCACGCACCTGTTACGATCATCTTGCCGGTGAAATCGCGGTGGACATCTACGCGTTTTTGCAGCGTGAAGGCTGGATCACTGACGATGGCAGCGCGGTAACGAATGTCGGTAAACGGCAACTGGAAAAGATCGGCGTAACGCTCGATCCGCATACTCGCCGCAAACCCTGTAGCGCGTGCCTGGACTGGAGCGAGCGGCGTTTCCATCTTGGCGGCGATGCGGGTGCCGCGCTGCTTATCGCCTTCGAACAGCAGGGCTGGCTGCGCAGAACGCCCGGCTACCGTGAAGTGACCATTACCGCGGAAGGCAAGGCGGCGTTTTTAAGATTGTTTGCTGTCGGGCTGTAATGCTGCCTTTGGCTGTAAAAAATGGTCGTCCGATTTTCGGTTGTGAGGGAGAGGCGGCAAACGCCACACTCATCGCACAACACAACCGGAGACGACCATGGATTTCACAACACTTCACCATCAATCCACCCCGCTATTACTGGCCAATGTCTGGGATGCCGCCAGCGCGCGGGCGGCACAGCAAGCGGGATATCAGGCGCTTGGCACCTCCAGCGCGGCGATTGCTGCAATGCTTGGCTACGACGACGGCGAACAGATGACCTTTGCCGAACTGCTGTTCGTGGTTAAGCGCATTCGCGCCGTTTGCCCTTTACCGCTGAGCGTTGATATGGAAGCGGGATACGGTGAAACGGCGCAGCAGATTACCGCGAACCTTCAGCAACTGGCGCAGCTTGGCGTCGTCGGTGTCAATCTGGAAGACAGCCGCGTGGTGAAAGGGGAAAGGCAATTGCAGGATGCCCGGCTATTTGCCGAACGGCTGAGGGATATCCGCGCAAATGTTCCCGAGGCGTTGTTTCTGAATATCCGCACCGATACGTTCTTACTGAAGGTGGAAAACGCACTGGCGGAAACGCTGTTCCGCGGGCAGTTATACGCAGAACAGGGGGCGAATGGTCTGTTTGTGCCCTGCGTGGTGAATAGCGCGGATATTGCCGCCATCGTCCGGCAAATTCCGTTACCGCTCAATGTCATGTGTATGCCGGAACTTGCGGCGTTTGCAGATCTGGCGCAACTGGGTGTGCGGCGCATTTCGATGGGCAACTTTGTCCATGCTGCGTTACAAACCCGGTTAAACGATTTACTGTTGGCGGTGCAGACACAACAATCCTTTGGAGGTGTTTTCCGTGCTGAACGTGACTGACAATGCCCAGTGCGACATCTGGTATCAGGCGCTGCTCGATCGTGATTCCGGCTACACCGGCCTGTTTTATGTCGGCGTGAAAACCACGGGCGTGTTTTGTATTTCTGTCTGCCGGGCACGCAAACCGAAACGGGAAAATGTGGAGTTTTACCGCGATTTCAAATCGGCGCTGGACGCCGGTTTTCGCCCCTGTAAAGTCTGCCGCCCCACGGAAAATGCCTGTTCCGCTCCCGATTTTATCGAACAGGCGGTCTCACTGGTTCGCGGCAACCTGAAAACGCGCATCAGCGACACGCAACTGCGTGAGCGCACCATCAGCCCGGAACGCGTGCGGCGCTGGTTTTTACAGCATCACGGCATCACCTTTCAGGCATTCCAGCGCATGCTGCGGGTGAATGTGGCGTTGCAGGAGTTAAAAGGCGGGCGCAGCGCCACCGATGTCGCGTTTGACAGCGGTTATGAGTCATTAAGCGGCTTTGGCTATACCTGTAAAAAACTCACCGGCGCCGCGCCGAGCGCCGGGCAGCAGGTGATCATGATCCACCGTTTCACCACGCCGATAGGCCCGATGTTTGTCTGCGCTACCGGGCGCGGCGTCTGCCTGCTGGAGTTTGTCGATCGGCGCATGCTGGAGACTGAATTCAGCGACTTACAGCGTTTGCTGAAGGCGCGGATTATGACCGGAGAAAATGCGCACACGCGGCAGGCGGAAAAAGAGATTAGCGAATACTTTGCCGGGCAGCGTCGGCAGTTTTCGCTGGCGCTGGATCTGCCAGGCAGTGATTTTCAGCAGCGCGTCTGGCAAGGTTTGCAGGCCGTACCGTATGGCGAGACCACGCATTATCAGGCGCTGGCGGAACAGATCGATAAACCGGGCGCGGTGCGTGCCGTCGCGGCGGCCAATGGCGCGAACCGGGTGGCGATCGTGATCCCTTGTCACCGGATCATCGGTAAAGACGGTTCAATGACGGGCTACGGCGGCGGCATTGCGCGTAAAGCGTGGCTGATCGCTCATGAGAAGTCGTCGCAGGGATATAAGGAAGTCACTCGTGCATTTCAGCCATGAGATAGTTTTTGGTAACGCCAGGCTTGCAGCGAGGGGTTGTGTCCCCGCTCGAAATCGGCGAGCCAAAGCACAGATGACAAGGTCTGGACGCCAGGGAAGGCGGCCAGAGGCGAAACGAGCCACGACGGCGAGTCGAGCCGACCGCAGGCAGATGTGCGGGAGGTGAGCGCAGTGCGCAGCACCGATTTCCCGCGGGGCCGCGGGGATTGAGAAGGGGGGCGCGGCAGCCTCCCTTCTCCCGTTCACGTGCCACGGCGCTTATGTGTCCGCCAAACGTCTGGTGAACGGAACCCTTCAACATACGCCACCCCGGTAGTTTTGCCGGATGGCGGCTACGCCTTATACTGGCCTATAAAACTTTGCTCCACGTGGGCCAGATCAGTGCCACACCTTTAATCGAGATCTTCGCCGTTGCTGGCGATCACTTTTTTATACCACCAGAACGATTTTTTCCGGCTGCGCGCCAGCGTGCCGTTGCCTGTATCGTCACGATCGACATAGACAAAACCGTAGCGCTTGCTCATCTCGCCGGTGGAAGCCGCCACCAGATCGATACAACCCCAGGTGGTGTAACCGATAACCGGAATGCCGTCTTCAATAGCGTCGCCCATTGCGCGGATATGCTCGCGCAGATAGCTGATGCGGTAATCGTCGGCGATTTCGCCGTCGGCATTAAACTCATCTTTCGCGCCGAGGCCGTTTTCCACCAGGAACAGCGGTTTTTGATAACGGTCGTACATCATGTTCATGGTGATGCGCAGACCCAGCGGATCGATACCCCAACCCCATTCGCTCACTTCAATATGCGGGTTACGCAGGGATTTCACGATATTGGCGGCGCTGGTGTTGTTGGCATTCATATCCGCCGAGGCGCAGCGTGAGGCGTAGTAGCTGAAGGAGACGAAATCGACGGTATTCTTCAGAATTTCGTCATCGCCCGCTTCTTTGACAATGCTGACGCCTTTTTCGCGGAACACACGCGCAGAGTAGGCCGGGTAGCTGCCGCGCGCCTGTACATCAATAAAGAACAGGTTTTCGCGATCTTTTTCCAGCGCGGTCCACACATCGGCCGGTTTACAGGAGTAAGGGTAGAAATTACCGCCCGCCAGCATGCAGCCCACCTGGTTTTGTGGGTTCACTTCATGAGCGATTTTGGTCGCCAGCGCGCTGGCAATCAGCTCATGATGCGCGGCCTGATACTTCACCTGATCCTGATTTTCACCCTCTTCGAACACCAGGCCCGCGCCGGAGAATGGGCTGTGCAGCATAATGTTGATCTCGTTGAAGGTCAGCCAGTATTTCACCAGCCCGTCGAACGCCTCAAAACAGGTGCGCGCGTAGCGAGCGAAAAACTCCACCATTTTACGGTTGCGCCAGGAGCCATACTCAATCACCAGATGCATCGGTACATCAAAGTGGCAAAGCGTCACCAGCGGCTCGATATTGTACTTTTTGCACTCTTCAAACACCGCGCGATAGAAGGCGATGCCTTCCGGGTTGGGCGTCAGTTCATCCCCTTTCGGGTATAAACGGCTCCACGCGATAGAGGTGCGGAATACCGTAAAGCCCATCTCTGCCATCAGCGCGATATCTTCTTTATAACGATGGTAAAAATCGATCGCCTGGTGGCTCGGGTAATACTCATCGTCACGCAACTGAAAGCGCTTTTCCTGGCCCAGTTTCACTGGCAGGCGGTTGACGCCGTGCGGGATCATATCGACGGTGGTCAGCCCCTTACCGCCCTCCAGATAACCCCCTTCCGACTGGTTGGCGGCAAGTGCGCCGCCCCATAAAAATCCTTGCGGAAATACTGACATGCGTAACCTCTTTTTTGTTAATCAGGCGCGTGCTTCTTCAACATTGACTGGCTGTGCTGCCTGCGGTTTGCTCGCGGTTTCCACCGGAATATCTTCAAAACCCAACAGTAAGGTCAGCACGAACGACAGCACCACGGCCAGCGCCATCACCCCAAACACCCAGACGATGGACATTGGATTGGCCGGGTCGAAGAACTGCACACTGGTAAATAAGCCCGGCGCGGCCATCGAGTGGCTGGCCAGCCCGGCAATACCGGCAACCGCGCCGCAGATAAAGCCGCTAATCAGGCTGGCGATCAACGGACGTTTCAGGCGAACGGCGACACCATAGAGCGCCGGTTCGGAAATCCCCGCCAGAATGGCGGAAGCCGCTGCCGCCATTGCAGTCTGGCGCAGTTCCGGGTTTTTCGTTTTCCACGCCACAGCGAGCGAAGAGCCGCCAAGCGACAGGTTCGCGCCAATTTCAGACGGCATGACCATGCCCTCTTTGCCGGTTTCGGCAATGGTCTGAATGATGGTCGGCGTAAAGACGCGGTGCATCCCGGTCATCACCAGCAGCGGCCACAGCGCGCCCATGATGGCGACGGAGAGCCAGCCGAGGTAACCGTGAATGGTGTATACCAGCGCGGAGATAGCACTACCGATCCAGATGCCCAGTGGGCCAATCAGCACAATCGCCAGCGGCGCGGCAATCAGCACAATCAGCATCGGTTTCAGGAAGTTTTTCGTTACCGCCGGGGTGATGCGATCGACCCAGCGCTCGATATACGACAGGCACCAGGTCATCACCAGCGCCGGAATCACCGTGTAGGTGTATTTCACCGCCGTCACCGGCACCAGCGCGAACTCAACGTGCTCGCCCTGTGCGGCTTTCGCCATCAGTTCAATAAAACTCGGATGCACCAGCACGCCCGCAATGGCAATCGCCAGCGACATATTGGTTTTGAATTTCACCGCCGCAGAGGCCGCAACCATCAGCGGCAGGAAGAAGAAAGCGCCATCGCCGATCACCGTCAAAATGGTCAACGTGGAGGAGCCTTTCGGCAGCGCGCCGGTCATCTCCAGCACCATGGCCAGCAGTTTCACCATCGAGCCGCCGATGATCGCCGGAATAAGCGGCGACATAGTACCGATCAGCGCATCGAGAATGCCCGCGCCAATGCGCTTCAGCGTCAGTTTTTGCGTGGAGGGTTCTTCCGCTGGCTGCATGTCTTGCGGCAGCAGGCTGACCACTTCGCGGAAGGCCTGGGAGACAGTATTGCCGATAATCACCTGGCACTGTTTGTCGTTACGCACCACGCCCATCACGCCGCTGATGTTTTTCAGCGTCGGGCTGTCCACGCGCGTCTCATCTTTCACCACAAAGCGCAGGCGCGTCATGCAGTGCGTGACGGCCGCGATATTTTCCGCGCCGCCCAGCGCATCGACCACCGAGTGGGCCAGCGCCGCATAATTCTTTGCCATGGAGGTATTATCCTGTTTTATCAATAAGGTACTGGCTCACAGTCGCGTTTGGCGGCTGTGAAACATGAAATAGGTAACCGGTTCCACAAAATCATGAAGAGTTTATTTGTGGTTAACAAGGCCTAAAAAGCGTCAATTTTTGAAATCGTGATAACGATCACTTATAAGATTGCGGGGTGTGAAATCGTTGTGCGGCGTAAAGAGTTCCATTAAACGCAACGCCTGAAGTACACTTCGGCTCATAACATTTTCAGGGGGAAAAGATGGCGACAATGCTGGAGGTGGCGAAGCGGGCAGGCGTGTCGAAAGCGACCGTTTCGCGTGTCCTGACGGGCAAAGGATATGTCAGCGAAGAGACGAAAGACCGCGTGTTTCAGGCCATTGCCGAGAGCGGCTATCGCCCGAATTTACTGGCCCGTAGCCTGGCGAGCAGTAAAACTCAGACGCTGGGACTGGTGGTTACTAACACCCTCTACCACGGCGTCTATTTTAGCGAATTGCTGTTCCACGCCGCCCGAATGACCGAAGATAAAGGCCGCCAGTTACTGCTGGCCGACGGAAAACACAGCGCGGAAGAAGAGCGTCAGGCGATTCAATATCTGCTCGATTTACGCTGTGATGCGATCATTATTTATCCGCGTTTTTTAAGCGTCGATGAAATGGATAAAATTATCGACAGTCATTCGCAGCCAATAATGGTGCTTAACCGCCGTTTACGTAAAAACAGCAGCCACTGTGTTTATTCCGATCAAAAAGCCTCAAGTTTTAGCGCGGTGTCGCAATTAATTTCGCATGGTCATCGTGATATTGCATTTATTACCGGTTCGCTCGATTCTCCTACCGGTATTGAACGTTTATCCGGTTATAAAGATGCGCTTGCACAGCAGGGCATTGCGCTGCGTAATGAATTGATTGTTGAAGGGAAATGGACGCCAGCTAGTGGCGCGCAGGGCGTACAGACACTCTTATCGCGAAACGTTGAATTTAGCGCGCTGGTGGCCAGTAATGACGACATGGCGATTGGCGCAATTAAACAGTTACACGACAGCAAAATAACGGTGCCACAGCAGGTCTCGGTGATTGGCTTCGATGATATTGCGATGGCGCCATTTACCGTTCCGGCGCTTTCCAGCGTGAAAATACCGGTCACCGAAATGATCAAAGAGACGATTAACCGCTTAATCTTTATGCTTGATGGCGGCGACTTTACTTATCAGCAAACCTTTCCCGGCGAATTAATGTTACGTGACTCACTGATTTCCGGCCCGCACGCCTGACCTCGACATCTGTCATCGACAGAAGTGTCGATGACAGCCATTCTTACCGAATGCTTCCTTAAATTTCCTTAAATAACAGTAAATTAAAAACTGGCACGTTTTATGAATATTCCGGCGGGATAAAGCACATTGCCGGAGAAGATAATGAACCGATTTATCATGGCGGACGCTGCAAAATGCATTGGCTGCCGCACCTGCGAGGTCGCCTGCGTGGTGTCTCATCAGGAAAACCAGGACTGCGCGGCGCTCACCCCTGAGAGCTTTTTACCGCGTATCCATGTCGTCAAAGGCGTGAACGTCTCGACAGCGACACTCTGTCGTCAGTGCGAAGACGCGCCGTGCGCCAACGTCTGCCCGAACGGTGCCATCAGCCGTGACGAAGGGTTTGTGCATGTGATGCAGGAACGCTGTATTGGCTGCAAAACCTGCGTCGTGGCCTGCCCGTACGGCGCGATGGAAGTGGTTGTGCGTCCGGTTATTCGCCATAGCGGCGCTGGGCTGAATGTTCGCGCCGAAAAAGCCGAAGCCAACAAATGCGATTTGTGCCACCACAGCGAAAGCGGTCCCGCCTGTATGCAGGCGTGTCCGACGAAAGCGCTGGTCTGTGTCGATCGTAATTTACTGGAACAGATGAGCGCGGAGAAACGTCGTCGCGCCGCGCTGGACAGCGCTGTTTCTCTGGTGTTCTAAACCCTCTGACTTTCACTTTTAACAGGTCTGTTACTGATGAAAAAAATCACAAGTGTATGCCCATACTGCGGCGCGGGCTGCAAACTGAAACTGGTTGTCGACGACGGAAAAATCATCCGCGCAGAAGCGGCCAATGGCCACACCAACCAGAATGAACTCTGCCTGAAAGGCTACTACGGCTGGGATTTCCTTAACGACACCAAACTGCTGACGCCGCGTCTTACTCAGCCGATGATCCGTTATGAAAAAGGCGGCAAATTGACCCCCGTCAGTTGGGATGAAGCGATCCGTTATACCGCGAAGCGCCTCAGTGAAATCAAAGCCAAATATGGCCCGCGCGCCATTATGACCACCGGTTCATCACGCGGTACGGGCAATGAAACCAACTATGTGATGCAGAAATTCGCCCGTGGCGTGATCAACACCAATAACGTCGACTGTTGCGCCCGCGTTTGCCACGGCCCGTCGGTGGCCGGTTTGCAGGAAACGCTTGGCAACGGTGCGATGAGTAACTCTATCGGCGATATCGAAAACTCCAGTTGTCTGCTGGTATTTGGCTATAACTGCGCCGATTCGCACCCGATCGTCGCGCGCCGGGTGATCAAAGCCAAACAGAAAGGGGCCAAAATTATTGTTTGCGATCCGCGCCGCATTGAGACCGCGCGTATCGCCGATCAGCATCTGCAACTCAAAAATGGCTGCAATATGGCGCTGGTCAACGCTTTCGGCTACGTGCTGCTGGAAGAAGAGTTGTACGACAAAGATTATGTCGCCAGCTTTACGACCGGGCTGGATGTCTATCGTGAAACGGTCAAAGACTATGCGCCGGAAGCGGTGGAGCATCTGACCGGCGTACCGGCGAAACAGGTTCGCCAGGCGATGCGCACTTACGCAGCAGCGCCGTCCGCCACCATTATGTGGGGCATGGGCGTGACGCAGTTCGGCCAGGCGGTGGATGTGGTGAAAGGGCTCTCCAGCCTGGCGCTGCTGACCGGGAATCTTGGGCGTGAAAATGTCGGCGTCGGCCCGGTGCGCGGCCAGAACAACGTGCAGGGCGCGTGCGATATGGGCGTGATCCCCAACCAGTTCCCTGGCTATCAGGATGTGGTGAACCCGGAGGTGCGGGCCAAATTTGCCAAAGCCTGGGGTATCGATCCGGCCGTGATGGATGACAAAGTCGGCGTCCGCATTACCGAAGTGCCGCATCTGGCGCTGGAAGGCAAGGTGAAAGCCTATTACATCATGGGCGAAGATCCGTTGCAGACCGAAGCGGATCTGGGGCTGGTGCGTAAAGGTTTTGAAGCACTCGATTTTGTGGTGGTGCAGGATATCTTTATGACCAAAACCGCCGAACAAGCCGATGTGCTGCTGCCCGCCACTTCCTGGGGCGAGCACGGCGGCGTCTTTACCTGCGCCGATCGCGGCTTCCAGCGTTTCGAAAAAGCCATTGAACCGAAGTACAACGTCAAACGTGACTGGGAGATCATCAGCCTGATCGCCACCGAGATGGGCTACCCGATGCACTATGACAACAACCAGCAGATCTGGGATGAACTGCGCGAGTTATGCCCGCTGTTCTACGGCGTCACCTACGAGAAAATGGGCGACATGGGACACGTTCAGTGGCCGTGTCCGACCCTCGATCATCCGGGTACGCCGTACCTGTATCAGAACAACAAGTTCGATACTCCGGACGGCAAAGGCCATCTTTTTGCCGCGCCGTGGCGCGCGCCGGCAGAGCGCCCGGATGCTGAATTCCCGCTGGTGCTCTGTACCGTGCGTGAAGTGGGTCACTACTCTTGCCGTTCGATGACCGGCAACTGTGCCGCGTTGCAAACCCTTGCCGACGAACCGGGCTTTGTGCAGATCAACCCGGCCGACGCCGAAGCGCTGGGCGTGAAAGACAGGCAACTGGTGTGGGTGGAATCACGCCGTGGCAAAGTGATCACCCGCGCGGATGTCAACGAACGCATCAACAACGGCAGCGTTTATATGACGTATCAGTGGTGGATTGGCGCCTGTAACGAACTAACGCAGGATAATCTGGATCCGATTTCCAAAACGCCGGAAACCAAATACTGCGCCGTTCGGGTGAGTGCGATCAACGATCAGCGCTGGGCCGAGGAGTACACTCAGAGCTCTTATCAACAGATGAAGAATCGCTTGCTTAACGCGGCGATGCAATGATGCGATGACAACCAGCAACGGTGTTTGCTTACGCGTATACGGTAAAGTTCAGGGGGTGGGTTTTCGCCCCTTTGTCTGGCAACTGGCGCAGCAGCACCGTTGCAAAGGTGATGTCTGTAATGATGCACAGGGTGTCGAAGTTCGCCTGCTCGGCGATGCCGGTGATTTCGTCATCCTGTTGCAGCAACATTGCCCGCCGCTGGCGCGCATCGATCGCGTCGTCAGCGCCCCGTTCCACTGGCCATCGCCACCACAAGATTTCACCATCCGCCAGAGCGCGGGTGGTGCCATGAATACGCAAATTGTTCCCGATGCGGCGACGTGTCCCGCCTGCCTGGCGGAGATGAACGATCCCCGCGAGCGCCGCTACCGTTACCCGTTTATCAACTGCACCCATTGCGGGCCGCGCTTTACCATTATCAACGCCATGCCTTATGACCGGCCTTATACGGTGATGGCGGCGTTCCCGCTCTGTGCGGACTGCGAAGCGGAGTATCGCAGTCCCTTCGATCGCCGTTTCCACGCTCAGCCTGTCGCCTGCCCACAGTGCGGCCCGCAGCTTGAGTGGCGCAGCGATGTCTGGCAAACCACCGGCGAAGCGGCATTGCAGGCCGCGATTTCATTGCTGAAAAGCGGTGGCGTGGTGGCTGTCAAAGGTGTGGGCGGTTTTCACCTCGCCTGCGATGCCCATAACCAGGCGGCGGTGCAGCATCTGCGCGCCTGTAAACATCGCCCGGCAAAACCGCTGGCGGTGATGCTGCCGGATGCGGCTGGGTTACCCGCCGATGCACAGCGTTTACTCGCCACGCCAGCCGCGCCGATTGTGCTGGTGGCGAAATCCACCGTTGATGGTTTATGCGATGCCGTGGCGCCGGGCCTGGATGAAGTGGGCGTTATGCTGCCGTCCAATCCGTTGCAGCATCTGCTGGCGCAGGGTTTGCAGCGTCCGCTGGTGATGACTTCCGGCAACCTCAGCGGCAAACCGCCCGCCCTCACGAATGAACAGGCGCTGGTTGATCTGGCGGGAATTGCCGGTGGGTTTTTACTGCACAATCGCGACATTGTGCAGCGCATGGATGACTCCGTGTTGCGGGCAAACGGCGAGATGCTGCGCCGTTCGCGCGGCTACGTGCCGGATGCGCTGAGCCTGCCGGAAGGGTTCAACGCCATACCGCCGCTGCTGTGCCTTGGCGCGGATATGAAAAACACCTTTTGTCTGCTGCGCGGTGAAGCCGCAGTGCCGGGTCAGCACTTTGGCGATCTCAGCGATGAAGGTGTGGAAACGCAGTGGCGCAACGCGCTGCGCCTGATGCAGACGATTTACGACTTCACTCCGCAGCAACTGGTCATCGATGCGCATCCCGCTTATCGCACCAGCCAGTGGGCGCATTGCAGCGGATTGCCACTGCAAACGGTGCTGCATCACCATGCGCATGCCGCAGCGTGTCTCGGCGAACATGGCTGGCCGCTTGATGGCGGCGATGTGATTGCGCTGACGCTGGACGGTATTGGCATGGGGGAGGGCGGCGCGCTGTGGGGCGGCGAATGTTTGCGCGTCAATTATCGCGAATGCGAGCGCCTTGGCGGCTTACCGGCGGTGGCTTTACCGGGCGGCGATCTGGCCGCGCGGCAGCCGTGGCGCAACCTGCTGGCGCAGATGCTGGCGTTTGTACCTGAGTGGCAACATTACCCGGAAACCGCTGTGCTCCGACAGCAAAACTGGCCGCTGCTGGCGCGCGCCATTGAGCGCGGCATCAACGCGCCGCTGGCCTCTTCTTGCGGACGTTTATTTGATGCGGTGGCCTGCGCGCTGGGCTGCGCGCCGCTGCACCTGAGTTATGAAGGCGAAGCCGCCTGTCGGCTTGAAGCGCTGGCGGCGTCCGTCTCTGCGGTTGAGCATCCCGTCACGCTGCCGCTATGCGGAAATCAGTTTGATCTTGCCACCTTCTGGCGGCAGTGGCTGGGCTGGCAGGCATCACCCGCGCAGCGTGCGTGGGCGTTTCACGACGCGCTGGCGGAGGGGCTGGCAAGCCTTGCCCGCGAACAGGCAGAGCGACGCGGTATTCAGACGCTGGCAT
This sequence comes from Kosakonia sp. MUSA4, assembly GCF_013085925.1. Classification (NCBI taxonomy): domain Bacteria; kingdom Pseudomonadati; phylum Pseudomonadota; class Gammaproteobacteria; order Enterobacterales; family Enterobacteriaceae; genus Kosakonia; species Kosakonia sp. MUSA4. The sequence goes on along the minus strand of NZ_CP025697.1, from coordinate 4,172,674 downwards.
TCAGCGGCGGCGTACTGCATAACCGCCTGCTGAAGGCGCGCCTGCAAGCCTGGCTTGCTGATTTCACCTTGCTCTTCCCGCACCAGCTCCCGGCCGGAGATGGCGGAATTGCCTTCGGCCAGGGGCTGGTTGCCGCTGCGCGGACTATAGCGCCAGCGCTTTAAGCAGCGCGAAAGCCTCTTTCATGCGCTCTTCGCTGACCACAAAGGCGCGCAGTTTCTCATCAGCATCAAGCCCTTTCGCCACCATGCCCTGGGGGTGAGTCGTAATCTGCCAGTTCAGGTCGCGGCGGGCGGTTTCTCCGGCCAGGTGCAACGGCATCAGTGGCGTTTTTACCTTCACCAGCATGGCAGGCAGCGCCAGTTGCGCGCTGTTGCCGAGCAGGTTTTTCGCCAGCGTAATGGCGCTGAGCTGGGCGGGTTGCAGGAAAGGCAGCACCCTGCCGTTGATCTCGGCGCAGTCGCCAAGCGCATAGATCTGCGGGTTGCTGGTTTGCAGCGCCGCATTAACCACGATGCCTCGGCGGGTTTCCACCCCGGCGGCTTGTGCCAGCGACACTTCCGGCGACAGGCCTGTGGCGGCAATCACCACGTCGGCTTCTACGCAGCGTTCGTCCTCAAGCTGTGCGCAAATGCCATTTGCGCTTGCCGTCAGTTGTTGCAAACGGGAGGAGAGCAGCAGGCGCACGCCCAGCGACGTCAGGCTATGTTGCAGACGGCTGCTGACTTCTGGCGGCATCAGCGAAGGCAGAATACTGGCGGCGTTATCCAGCAGGGTGACGGTTTTCCCGGTGCGGCGAAAATCCATTGCCAGCTCGCAGCCAATCAACCCGGCACCGACAATCAGCACGCTGGCGGCATCGCGCAGCCTGTTTTCGCAGGCGCGATACTCTTGCAGGCTGTTGAGCGTCAGCATGTGCTCGCGCCCCGGCAGCGGCGGAACGAAGGCTTTTGCCCCCGTCGCCAGCACCAGTTTGTCGTACTGCCACTGTTTATCGACGCTTTTCACCACCTGCGCCTCAGCATCAATGGCGGTGATGATCGTGTGCGGGAACAGCCGCAGGTTAAACTGCTCGGCAAATTCTCCCGCCGGTTGGCGCAGCAAATCATCGGCACTTTGCGCTTCGCTGATGACATGGCTGAGATCCGGTTTGTTGTACTCATCGATGCTGTCGGCGGCAATTAACGTCAGCGGTACGGCGCTGTCGAGTTTACGGATGTTTTTCACCAGCGACCGGGCGGCGAAGCCCGATCCGATAATCACAATACCTGCGCTCATTTTGCCTCCGTTGCCAGTTCGTCAAATACCTCTTTGCCTAAGGAACATTCCGGGCAGAGGAAATTATCCGGAACCTCGCTCCACGGCGTACCTGGCGCAACATCCTGCATTGGCTCGCCTTTTGCTGGATCGTAGATCCACTGGCAGACGCTGCACTGCATGCGCGGGCCGAGTTCCGCAGCGGCGGCTGCGGCACAGGCGCAGGCTTCCTGAGCCGTTGTGGAGGCCGGTTTTACCGCTTCCGGCAAAGGAGAGAGCGCCCACTGGCGGGCGATATCGCGCCCGTGCTGGCGGCATACTTCCAGCGCGTCGATGTCCGGTCGCCATTTGGCTTTCAGGCTGACGGACATTTCAAACCCGGCATCCTGTAAGCGGGTGGAGAGACGATCTACCGCGCCGCCGCTCCAGCCATGGGAGCCAAAGGCGCTGGCGCGTTTGTTGCGAAAACGCAGGCCGGTGATCTCTTCGACCAGCCCGGCGATTTTCGGCATCATCACGTTATTCATGGTCGAGGTGCCAACCAGCACGCCTTTCGAGCGGAACACATTGGTCAAAATATCGTTTTTATCGCTGCGGGCGACATTAAAGATTTTCACCGCCACGCGCGGGTCAACTTCGTTAATGCCCTGTGCAATGGCGTCGGCCATCATGCGGGTGTTGTTGGACATGGTGTCGTAGAAAAGGGTGATGCGATCTTCCTGATAATCGGCCGCCCATTTCAGGTACAGCTCGACAATTTGCGTCGGGTTATCGCGCCATACCACGCCGTGCGAGGTGGCAATCATATCTACCGGCAGATTAAAGCCGAGGATTTCGGTGATTTTCGGCGTCACCAGGCGGCTGAACGGCGTCAGGATATTTGCGTAGTAGCGCTGGCACTGTTCGAACAGTTCCGCCTGATCCACTTCATCATTAAACAGGCGTTCGTCGCAGTAGTGCTGGCCGAAAGCGTCATTGCTGAACAGTACGGCGTCGCCGGTCATGTAGGTCATCATGCTGTCCGGCCAGTGCAGCATTGGGGTTTCAACGAAGATCAACTGTTTGCCGTTGCCGATGTCCAGCGTGTCGCCGGTTTTCACGACGTTAAAGTTCCACTCCGGGTGATGGTGATGGCCGGTGATCGAGTCGATCGCATTCGCCGTGCAGTAGATCGGCGTATGCGGGATGTGCGACATCAGCTCGGTCAGCGCACCGGCGTGATCTTCTTCGGCGTGGTTAATCACAATGTAGTCGATGCGTTGCAGATCGATCTCCGCGCTCAGGTTCTGCACAAACTCGCGGCTGAATTTGTGATCGACGGTATCGATCAGCACGTTTTTGCCTTCGCGGATCAAATAGCTGTTGTAGCTGCTGCCTTTCAGCGTTTTGTATTCAGTACCGTGAAAATCGCGCACTTCCCAGTCACGTTGCCCAACCCAATGAATGTTGTTTTTTACATGAATAGCCATATCAAATGTCCTGTACTTTTTCAGTTCGATGTATGGCTAATATCAAAGGCCGTGCCAACTTTTTATTTTATTGATTTTTAATATTTTTATTGTTTTTAATGAGAAAATAGATGTCATTATGACTATGATATTTACAGTCAATATGACACTATGCGTTGTCAAAAAGACAGTGAGGTAAGCATGAGTTTTTCGCTGAATGTGCTGGCGGGAATCGCCATTGAATTGCAGAGCGGTATCGGCCATGCGGATCGCTTCCAGCGGCTGATTGCCACGCTGCGCCAGGTGCTGGCCTGCGATGCCTCTGCGCTACTGCGTTATGAAGCACGGCAATTTATTCCGCTGGCTATCGACGGGCTGGCGCAGGACGTACTCGGCAGGCGTTTTACGCTGGAGGGGCACCCACGGCTGGAGGCGATTGCCCGCGCGGGGGATGTGGTGCGTTTTCCGGCCGACAGCGGTTTGCCCGATCCTTATGACGGGCTGATCCCCGGCCAGGAGAGCCTGAAAGTGCATGCCTGCGTCGGGCTGCCGCTGTTTGCCGGGCAGAACCTGATTGGCGCGCTGACGCTGGATGGTATGTCACCGGATCAGTTCGACAGCTTTAGCGACGAAGAGCTGCGGCTGATTGCGGCGCTGGCGGCAGGGGCGTTGAACAATGCGCTGCTGATTGAGCAACTGGAGAGCCAGAATATGCTGCCCGGCGCACCCGCCGCGTTTGAGCCGGTGGCGCGCAGCGAAATGATCGGCTTATCGCCGGGCATGGTGGCGTTGAAAAAAGAGATCGATATTGTTGCCGCGTCCGATCTTAACGTGCTGATCAGCGGCGAAACCGGCACCGGGAAAGAGCTGGTGGCTAAGGCGATTCATGAAGGTTCCGCGCGGGCAGCCAGCCCGCTGGTTTACCTCAACTGCGCGGCGTTGCCGGAAAGCGTGGCCGAGAGTGAACTGTTCGGCCACGTGAAAGGCGCCTTTACCGGGGCCATCAGCAATCGCAGCGGCAAGTTTGAGATGGCGGATAACGGCACGCTGTTTCTTGATGAGATCGGTGAATTGTCCCTCTCATTGCAGGCCAAGCTGCTGCGGGTATTGCAGTATGGCGATCTGCAACGTGTCGGCGACGATCGCAGCTTGCGCGTGGATGTGCGCGTGCTGGCGGCGACCAACCGCGATCTGCGTGAAGAGGTGCTGGCCGGGCGTTTTCGCGCCGATCTCTATCATCGACTCAGCGTGTTCCCGTTATCGGTGCCGCCGCTGCGTGAACGGGGCGACGATGTGGTGCTGCTGGCGGGTTACTTCTGCGAACAGTGCCGTTTGCGTCTGGGGCTTGGCAGAGTGGCGCTCAGCCCCGGCGCGCGTGCGCATTTACTCAGCTACGGCTGGCCGGGCAATGTGCGCGAGCTGGAACATGCCATTCACCGTGCGGTGATTCTGGCGCGCGGGACGCGCAACAGCGATGATGTGGTGCTGGAGGCGCGACATTTTGCCCTCAGCGATGAACAGACGCCGGTGGTACACACCGCGCCTGTGTTATTGGCAGGGCAGAATCTGCGCGATGCCACGGAGGATTTCCAGCGGGCGATGATTGCCCGGACGCTGGAAGAGCGCGGCGGGAACTGGGCGGCCTGCGCCCGGGCGCTGGAACTGGACGTCGCCAACCTGCACCGGCTGGCGAAACGTCTGGGGCTGAAGCGTTAAAGAATGCCTGCCTGATAAAAATCCTGCAGGTTGATGGCGCCCACCAGAATTCCCGCGTCATCCACCACCGGGGCGGCGGCGATTTTACGCTGCATCAGGCGCTCTTTGGCATCCACCGCGCGGCTGTTGGCGTCTAAGGTGATGCCGCCGCGCGTCATCGCTTCGCTGACGGCGGTGGTTAATGCGCCGCCTGCCACCAGCCAGCGGCGCAGATCGCCGTCGGTAAAGACGCCTTTAACCTGACGTTGCGCATCGCAAACGGCCACCAGACCTAAACCGGTGCGGCTTAGCTCCAGCATCGCCTCCATCACGCTGGTCGTCAGTTGTACCTGCGGGATCTGCTCCTCTTTGCGCATCAGATGATGCACTTTATTCAGCAGCCGCGCACCAAGCGCGCCTGCCGGATGGGAGCGGGCAAAATCCTCTTCGTCAAAGCCGCGCGCCTGCATCACCGACATCGCCAGCGCATCGCCCATCATCAGCGTTGTGACGGTACTGGAGGTCGGTGCCAGATGCATCGGGCAGGCTTCACGCTCAACGGAGATATCCAGCACTGCGTCGGCGGCCAGCGCCAGCGGCGAGCGCGGTTTGCCGGTCATCGCCAGCAGGGCGACGGATTTCTCCGCCAGCCGCGGCAGGATCAGATCCAACTCTTTTGCCGAACCGGAGTAGGAGATAAACAGCATCACGTCGCGGCTTTCAATCATGCCCAGATCGCCGTGCAGCGCTTCCGCCGGATGCACGAAAAAGGCTGGAGTGCCGGTGCTGGCAAAGGTGGCGGCGATTTTTTTGCCGATATGCCCCGATTTGCCGATGCCGGAAACAATCACTTTACCTTCGCACTTCAGCACCGTTTCGGCGGCGCGGACGAAAGCCTCGCCGAGCCTGTCCGGCAGACGGCTGGCTTCCTGAAGTTCCAGTAACAGGGTCTGACGCCCGGCATTAATTAACGACTCACTCATGATCTTCTCCGGCAATGATCACCTCGACGCCTTTGGCTTCCAGCGCGGCGCGAACGTCCGCCGGGATCCCGGCGTCGGTGATCAGTTTATTGACGCTTTCCAGACTACACACCACGTTCGGGCTTTTGCGGCCAAACTTGGATGAGTCGGCCATCAGAATCACTTCCCGCGCGGCGTTGCACATCGCTTTGCTGACGGTGAACACCTCGTTGAACGTGGTGACGCCTGCGTTCAGATCGATACCGTCCGTGCCCATAAACAGCTTGTCGAAGCTGAAATGGTCAAAGGCGTTTTCCGCCAGTTGGCCGTGAAACGAGGCGGATTTTTTGCGGAAGGTACCGCCGGGCATCAGGATGGTCTGCTCGTTATCCAGTTCCGATAACGCATTGACGATGTGCAGGCTGTTGGTCATCACCGTGATGTTATTGAAGTGGCTGAGCAGCGGCACCATCTGCAATACGGTGCTGCCCGCGTCGAGGATGATCGAGTCGCCGTCATGAATATAGGTGACGGCTTTTTCGGCTATCAGCCCCTTTTGTACGGTGTTGATCAGCGTTTTGTGATCGATAGGGGGATCGGCTTCGTCTTTATTTAGCACCACGCCGCCATAGGTGCGGATCACCGCGCCGGAATGCTCCAGCGCGACCAAATCCTTACGTATGGTCGTCCCTGTGGTGTCGAAGTATGCTGCCAGCTCTTCAAGAGAACACTTTCCCTGCTTTTGCAGATGCTCAAGAATAGCCGCCTGACGCTGACGTGGTTTCATTGGCGCTGATATCCTGCGTTACGTTGCGAAATGATAATTTCGCAAGCTAATAGCGTTCACAACGAAATTATCAATGTTTCATTTTAAGCGCTAATGATAGAGCATTCTGACAGGCGGGATCATGGGGAAAGATCACATCAGGCTCTAATTCCTCTCTTTTCACACCGATTAAATGGTCGATTTTTGCCGGACGGGCGAAAACCGTAATGCCGCGCATTAACAGGGTATCGCAAACACAGTCCTGTTTATCAAACGCGACGGCGAGAACGACGCGGGGTTTAAAGCGCCCGCCGGAGCGGCCAACGCCGACGCGCCCGCGCTGGCATAGTGCGTCGAACGCCCGGTTGAACTGGCGGATTTGCCAGCCGCCAAGCGCCAACTGGCTGAGCCAGGCGATAGCGGCGACGGTGATCAGGGCTGAAACCATCCTATTCTCCTTTGTTGCTGCTCCAGGTCAGTGTGATTGCCGGATGGCGGCTAACGCCTTATCCGGCCTACGGTATTCCGTCCTCAGGCAATGAACGCCACCGGATGGCGGCTAACGCCTTATCCGGCCTGCGGTATTCCGTCCTCAGACAGTATGCGTAGGCCTGATAAGCGAAGCGCCATCAGGCAATAGATGGCGCATGCACTATCAGAACATCACCTGGCCGCCGGTCACATTAATCGACTGCCCGGTGCAATAAGACGCTTTCGGGCTGGCGTAAAACATCAACACATTCAACACGTCCTGGTAATCGCAGCCGCGTTTCAGCGGCACTTTGTCGATGTAGTACTGCTCGACCTCGCCAGCCGCAATGCCCAGTTTGCTGGCGTATTGCGGGATAAGCGACTGGAACATCGGTGATTTCAACAGGTTGCCCAGCATCAGCGAATGCACCGTAATGCCATATTCCGCCAGATCCAGCGCCAGCGACTGGGTTAAGCCGACGCCGCCGAATTTTGCCGCGCTGTAGCCGGAATTATGTTTGCTGCCCACTTTGCCGGACTTTGAGTTGATCTGGATAATGCGCCCCTGAATACCGTCGCGAATCATCAATTTGGCGAACTCGCGCGCGCAGAGGAAATAGCCGACCAGGTTGACCTGTAGCGAGCGGTCAAAATCCCCCAGCGCAAAATCGCTGATGAACGCAGCCTTGGCGATGCCGGCGCTGTAGACCAGCAGATCCGCTCGGCCAAAAATTTCGTCCACGCCGCGCGCCAGCGCCAGCACGCTATGCTCGCTGGTGGCGTCCGCGCCAAAGCCATAGGCCATCCCTTCGCCAAACTCGCTGTTGATCTCCTGGGCGACATTCGCCGCTTTATCACTCTGAATATCCACTACCGCCACGCGGTATCCTTCTGCGGCAAGCCCACGGCACAGGAACGCCCCAAGGGTTTGTCCTCCGCCAATGACTACGGCAACCTGTTTCATACTCTTCTCCTTACGACTTAAGCGACAAATTTCAAAATGCAGCCGGGGGCGATAGTGTCCGGCACCGGGCCTGCGACATGTACCGTTCCGGGGTATTCCGCCTGCGTTTGCCCATCAAAACGCAGGGTGATATGGCCCAGCTCGCGCAAATTCTGTTCGGCGACATCGCCAACGGCGGTGACCGGATAATGTTGCTCGCCAAGCTCGAATTGCGCGCCGGGTAACAGTGCGCCGCTCAGCGCACCGTGGTTATGGATAAAACAGAACTCGGCGACATCGGCGGGCGCGCCTTCCCTGAAGGTAATCAGCATGTTGTCGCTGAGCGCATCCACTGCGCTGTCACCAATGCGGGTAATGGTGGTTTGATAAATAACGCTCATGTCACCTCCTTACTGATAAATGAAACCGGAAACAAACCAGGCAATCAGCACCGTTGGCGCGCCGGTCAAAAAGCGGCTGACCAGCACCGAGGGCACACCGACGCGAACCGTGTCCTGGCGGGCTTCCGCCAGCGACAAACCGACCGGGATAAAGTCGCAGGCCGCCTGCGCGTTAATGGCAAACAGCGCGGGCAGGGCGAGATGCGGTGGAATATTCCCCTGACCAATTTGTACGCCGATCAGCACGCCAATCACCTGCGCGATTACGGCGCCAGGGCCGAGAAACGGTGACAGCAGCGGGAAAGAGCAGATCAGCGCCAGCGTCACCAGACCCAGCGGATGGCTGGCCAGCGGCGCCAGACCGTGGGCGATTCCGTCGCCGAGGCCGGAGGCGATAATGATGCCGATTAACGCCGAGACGAAGGCCATAAACGGCAGGATGGTTTTCAGCACCGTATCGATGGTGTCGCGCCCGGCCTGGAACAGCACCGCCACAGCCGAGCCCATGCCCATCCCGACTTTTGCCAGCAGCCCGTCGCTCTGCTCGGTGATTTTTTTGCTGCTGTCGTAATCCCGCCGGGCGGCCGGTTTGGCCGTGGCCGCTTCGCCCTGCAGATGAATGTTTTCCTCTTTCACGCCAGAGACATAGATATCTTCAAGGATGTATTGCGCCAGCGGCCCGGATTTCCCCGTTGCGTGGATGTTCACCGTCGGGATGCGCCGTTTCGGGTAGATGCCGCAGCGCAGCGTGCCGCCGCAGTCAATCACCGCTACGCCGATCTCCGTTTCCGGCGGTTCGCCCTCTTTAAAACCGTCCACTGCCTGCCAGCCGGTAAGTTGCGCCAGCTTGTCAACGATGGCCGGACGCGTTCCGGCGGTGATATAGACGATTTTCTTCTCAACGCTGGCGTCGATTTCCAGCGGGCCGCCCCAGCCGCCAGCGCCTTTTTCAATCACAATGCGGGTCATGATGCTGCTCCGGCGAGTTGGACATCCTGTTCAAGTTGAATACCCATTTTCTTCTCGAAAATGGCCGTTGTGAGATCGGTAATCCAGCCACGGAAGAAGTTGGTGACCAGGCCAACCAGCAGATAGCTCACTGCCAGCGGGCCTAACGGTAAACCGAGCGTGGTCAGGCCGTTGGCGATGCCGAGATAGACAAACAGCTCGCCGGGGTTAATGTGCGGAAACAGGCCGTTCATTGAGTGGCAACTGTAAGACGCCGCAGCGTAATAACTGGGTTTGTAGCGCTCCGGCATAAAGCGCCCGAGGCTTAATGTCATCGGGTTGCAGAAGACAAAAGTGCCGACGCACGGCAGCAGCAGGTAACGGGTCAGCGGATTGCCCGCGCAGCGCTGCGCGAGCTTTTCAATTCGCTGCTGACCAATAAAGTTAATCAGCGCATTCATGATCACCAGCAGGCTTATCAGCAGCGGCAGAATACCGGTCACCATGCCGGTAAAAACTTCTCCGCCTTTCTGAAACAGCCCGATGAACCATTCGGCACCATGCGTGATGGTTTCCATTGTTCTCTCCTGTAGGGTTGTCGTTTTGTTGTTTAACTGTGCGCTATCATAATCATGATGAAAGGTTGAAATGTGTTATTTAGATCTCGTTATGAAAGAAAAAATGATCATTGTGAAAGATTATGCGAAGAGCGCCGCTTTTAAATGAACGCGCAATGAGAAGAGAAAAAGTGGGGTGCGATCGTGCGCGCAGGCTTGATGTCGCTTCCTTGTCGGTAGCCAGATGCTTTACCATACTTGCTCCTGGCTGAATTCGTTTAAAATGGACGTCCCATGTTGAAGCGTTATTACGCAGCGTTGCTGCCTGCGTTTGTTGTGCTCTGTGCCTGTAGCAGTAAACCCCAGCTTGCCGAAACCCCTCAAACCGTATCACCTAAGCCTTCCGGCGGTTTTCTGCTGGAGCCGCAGCATTCGGTAGTGATGACCGGCGGCGACTTCGCCAATAATCCGGCCGCTGAACAGTTCATCGATATGATGGTGAGCAAACACGGTTTTGACCGCCAGCAACTGCACGAAATTCTGTCGCAGGCGAAACGTCTGGACTACGTGCTGCGCCTGATGGATAAACAGGCGCCGATATACACCGGGCCGACGGGGCCGAATGGCGCCTGGCTGCGCTATCGCAAACAGTTCATTACCCCGGATAACGTGCAAAACGGCGTGGCGTTCTGGAACCAGTATGAAGATGCGCTCAACCGCGCGTGGATGGTCTATGGCGTACCGCCGGAAATCATCGTCGGTATTATTGGCGTGGAAACGCGCTGGGGCCGTGTGATGGGCAAAACCCGTATTCTGGATGGCCTGGCGACGCTGGCCTTTGCTTATCCGCGCCGCGCGCAATACTTTGCCAGCGAACTGGAAACCTTCCTGCTGATGGCGCGCGATGAGAGCGATGATCCGCTCGATCTGAAAGGCTCTTTCGCCGGTGCGATGGGCTACGGCCAGTTTATGCCTTCCTCCTATAAAGAGTTTGCCGTTGATTTCAATGGTGATGGTCACATCAACCTGTGGGATCCGGTCGATGCCATCGGCAGCGTGGCGAACTACTTCAAACAGCACGGCTGGGTGAAAGGCGATCTGGTGGCCGTTCCGGCCAACGGCCAGGCGCCGGGGCTGGAGAATGGCTTTAAAACCAACTACAGCGTCGGACAACTGGCAGCGGCAGGTTTAACACCGCAGCAGCCGCTGGGCGATCATCAACAGGCCAGCCTGCTGCGCCTGGATATTGGTACTGGTTATGAATACTGGTACGGGTTGCCGAACTTCTACACCATCACCCGCTATAACCACAGCACCCACTACGCGATGGCGGTCTGGCAGCTCGGCCAGGCTGTATCGTTAGCGCGCGTGCGCTGATCCTTTCCCCTCCTGCGGGCTGTCTCTTATGCACAAATCCCTGATGTGGTCGTCGGGGATTTTTTTGAACCTGACACGGGCAACGCCGGACATCCGCAAAAGAATTATCTGATTTAAAATTTTTATCCTCCCCATATTTGCGAGCGCTATCACGTTAATTAGCGTGAAAAGTGTGATCTGCGCTGGAAATATCTCCTGGATTTCCCTTCTTGTCTTATTCTCTGTCCGGAAGGCAGGACACGATTTAGTATTGTCGTTATTTCAATGCCCTTTTATATTTATCATCACGGATTGCAAGTGGAGCTTATCTGTCCAGAGCTTCTTAATTATTTTTAATCTGCGTAAGGGTAAATAATGCAAATGATTACCTCGCGACAAAACAGATTATTGAAATTCCTTCTTCCACGAAGGGAATTTATTACCTTGTTAAAAATCGCTGAATACTTAAATGTTTCGGAAAAAACCATTCAACGCGATTTACGAATACTGGAGCCGTGGCTAGCAGAGTGGAGTATTGGCATAAATAAACGTGCCGGTGCCGGGGTCATGTTAAGCGCAGATAATATAACGGACCTGTTGCATCTCGAGCAGTTGCTTAGTGTGGAAGGTGACGATACCGATGGCATGATGAACAATTCCCGGCGAGTGAAAATAGCCTCACAATTATTAAGCGAAACGCCACATGAAACCTCCATCAGCAAATTGTCGGAACGTTATTTTATCAGCAATGCTTCAATCGTTAACGATCTGAAAGTGATTGAATCCTGGATTACTCCGCTGGGATTGACGTTGATTCGTAGCCAGAGCGGAACGCATATCGAAGGCAGCGAAAGTAGTGTGCGTCAGGCAATGGCATCGCTGATTAATGGCATCATTAACCATAACGAACCGGGCAGCGTGATCTATTCCCGCCTCGACCCGGGAAGTTATAACGCGCTGGTCAATTATTTTGGCGAAGAAGACGTTTTATTCGTTCAGTCATTATTACAGGAGATGGAAAACGATCTCTGCTGGTCGCTGGGCGAGCCGTATTACGTCAATATTTTTACTCATATCCTGATCATGATGTACCGCATTACGCGCGGCAATGCGCTGCCGAAAAAGGACGATAACGCCAGCGTCTTCGATGAAAACATCTTTTCCGTTGCCAGCCGCATGATTCAGCGTATCGAAACACGCATTGCCCATCCGCTGCCGGAAGACGAAGTCTGGTTTATTTATCAATATATTATCTCTTCCGGCGTGGTCATCGAAGAGCATAACGACGTCAGCGTGATTGGCCATATGCACTCCAGCGATGAGGCCCGGCTGATTACCTGCCGGCTTATCGCAACCTTTGCCGATATGGTCGACAGCGATTTTAGCCAGGATATCGCGCTGTACGACGGACTGCTGATTCACATTAAACCATTGATTAACCGTCTCAATTATCAGATTTGCATTCGTAACCCGCTGCTGGACGATATCAAAGGCGAGTTACAGGACGTCTGGCGGCTGACCCAGTGTGCGGTGAACCGGGTGTTCAGCGGCTGGGGCGAGCAGGCGGTATCGGAAGATGAAGTCGGCTATTTAACCGTGCATTTCCAGGCGGCGATGGAGCGACAGATTGCCCGTAAGCGCGTACTGCTGGTCTGTTCGACGGGTGTCGGCACCTCGCATCTGCTGAAAAGCCGCATTCTGCGCGCCTTCCCGGACTGGACCATCGTTGGCGTGGTCTCTGCGGGGAGCTTGCCGTCGGTACTAACGGAAGATATTGAACTGGTTGTCTCGACGATCAATCTGCCGACCATTGCTCTGCCAGTGGTATACGTCACCGCTTTTTTTAATGACGCCGATATTAAGCGCGTGACGGAAACGGTTATTACGGAAAAATTGCATCGTGCGACGTCTCTGGTCGTCGAACATTAATATCTGAATCCATGAGGTATGTTTAATGGACATAACAAAAATCCTGAATACGAATCGCGTTATTTTAAATATGAAAGCTACGAATAAAACGGAGGCGATTGAGGAATTAACCGATCTTTTACAAAAAGATGGCGCGATTAGTTGCCGGGAAACGTTTATTCAGGATGTCTGGCAACGTGAATCAGAAGGGTCGACCGGCTTCGAAAATCATATCGCGATACCCCATGGTAAATCCTCGGCGGTAGTTAATACCACCCTGGCGATTGGACGCACACACCACGATATTCCCTGGGAAACACTGGATGGCAGTAACGTGCGCTGCATTATTTTATTTGCTGTACGGCTTGAAGATCAAAATACGACGCATATTCGCCTGCTTTCTCAGGTGGCAGGTGCACTGGCGGATGAAGACATCATCGAGCAATTACTTGAAGAGAGCAGTCCACAAAAGATTATTGACTTGTTTAGTCAATATGCTGAATCCGATGTTTGCTAAATAAAAAGTGGGGTATGTTATGAATATTGTTTGTGTCGCTGCCTGTACGGCAGGAATTGCACATACGTATATTGCCCGCGAGAAGTTAATTAAAGGCGCGAAAGCGCTTGGGCATAATATTAAAGTTGAAACTCAGGGCACTATCGGTACTGAAAATGAGTTGCTGGCGGAAGATATTTCCGCAGCCGACGTCGTTATTCTTGCGGTCGATGTCAAAATAAAAGGAGAAGAGCGCTTCATTAATAAACGCATCGTGCGAGTTAAAACCGAAATTGTCATTAAATCACCCGTTCAGTTTCTTGAAAAGGTCGAGAAATCATTAGCTAATGCGTGATCCTTATCTGGAGGTCACATGAGTGAAAATAAAGTTCCTGTTTCGCAGGAAATAAAAAGACATCTTTTGACGGGCATCTCGTGGATGATTCCGTTAATTGTGGCAGCGGGCATTTGTATTGCCCTCGGCCAGGTACTCGGCGGCACAAACGTTGGAGAAAAAACGGGCACCATCCCCTGGATGCTCAATCAGATTGGCGGCTGGGGAATGGGGTTGATTGTCCCCCTGATCAGCGCCGCCATTGCCTACTCCATTGCTGACCGTCCCGGATTCGCGCCGGGCCTGATTGTTGGCTTTGTCTGCGGGCAGATTCATACCGGGTTTATTGGCGGGATGCTGGGTGGTTTCCTGGTGGGTTACACCGTCCTGCTGCTTAAACACTATATTCGCCTGCCGAAATCAATGCAGGGTCTGATGCCCATCATGGTGCTGCCAGTGCTGAGCACCATTATCGGCGGCCTGCTGATGATGACGCTGATCGGCAAACCCATCGCCTGGCTGCAGGAAGCGCTGATCCACATGCTGGAGTCGATGCAGGGCGGTTCACGCTTCCTGATGGGGGCCATCCTCGGTGCAATGGCGACGTTCGACTTCGGCGGCCCGGTGAACAAAACCATGTCGCTGTTCGCCGATGGGCTGCTGGTGAGTGGTGTGTACGGGCCGGAAGCGGTGAAGTTTGTCGGCTCTATTATTCCGCCGTTCGGCATCACCCTCTCGTTCCTGCTGACACGCCACAAATACACCCGCGCTGAACGTGAAGCGCTGAAAGCCGCCTTCCCGATGGGGATCTGCATGATTACCGAAGGGGTTATTCCGATTGCGGCGCGTGACCTGCTGCGCGTGGTCGGCTCCTGTGTGGTGGCCTCGGCTATTGCGGGTGGTCTGATCATGGTGTGGGGCGTGGAAAGCCCGGTGCCGCACGGTGGCATGTTCGTGGTCCCGCTGTTTACCCATCCGCTGCTGTTCTGCCTGGCGCTGGGGATCGGCACGGTTATCTGCGGCGTGATGCTGTCGCTGTGGAAGAAACCGGTGACCGAACGCGACGAAGAGTTTGACGAGCTCAGCGATAAGAAACTGAAAGACGAAGAGATCACCTTCACCCTGGAATAAACGGAGACCCTATGTTTGCCGATATGAAAAGCATGGTGACCAAAGCCTGGTGTGAACACTATGCGCTGCTCGCTATCAACTGTATGAACCTGGAAAGCGCCCGTGCGGCGGTTCGGGTTGCCGAGAAACACCGCGCACCGATCATCCTGAACCTGTATCAGGAGCATCTTGCCCATTTCCCGGCACCGGTTGCCGTGGCGGTGGTAAAAGCGTTGGCCGAGGAGGCCACGGTGCCGGTCACACTGGCGCTGGACCACGGGAAAGATCCCGCGCGCATTCGCCAGGCGTTTCGCGCCGGGTTTAGCGGGCTGATGATTGATGCGTCCGCCTTCCCGCTGGAAGAGAACGTCCGTCAGACCCGCGCGGTGGTTGAACTGGCCGCCAGCGTCGGGCTGTGTGTGGAGGGGGAGTTAGGCCATCTGGCCGATGCTCCGCGCTACGACCACGCCACCAATGCGGATCTGATGACCCAGGCCGCCGACGTCGAGCCGTTTATCCAGCAGACTGGGATTGACCTTCTGGCAGTGTCAGTCGGAACCGCGCACGGCATGTACGCCCCCGGCATCACGCCCGCCATCGATTTTCAGCGCCTGGAAGAGGTGGCTCGCAAATCGACGGTGCCGCTGGCATTGCACGGCGGCAGCGGAACCCCGTTTGACCAGATGCAGCGCTGTCCGTCCTTTGGCGTCGCCAAGATCAACGTCGGCGCTGCGGTGTTCGAAGCCGGGAAAGCCGCGCTGCTGCATACCCTGTGTCATGACAATTCTCGCGAACTGGTGGATGTGCTGATGGCCATGGAGCAGGCCAGTGAGGAAGCCATTATCCCGTATCTGCAGGCCAGCGGCGCCATCGGCAAAGCCTGATTCATTTTTCTGTCACGCCTTCTATGCCTCTGCAACGATGCACCGGCAGGGCTTGCTACACCCTGAAACTGGAGAATTAACATGTTAATTTCGATGAAAGAGTTACTGAAACCCACCCGCCAACACGGTTTCGCCATTGGTGCGTTCAACGTGGCGGACAGCTGCTTCATTCGCGCGGTGGTGGAAGAAGCGGAAGCCACCAACACGCCTGCAATTATCTCTATCCACCCCAGCGAACACGATTTTGTCGGGGATAGCTTTTTCGCCTATGTCCGCGATATCACCATGCGCAGCCCGGTGCCGTTCACCCTGCACCTGGATCATGGCGCATCGGTCGAGCATGTGCTTCGGGCAATCCAGTGCGGGTTCACCTCGGTAATGATCGACGGCTCGCTGCTGCCCTATGAGGAGAACGTGGCGTTGACCAAAGAAGTGGTGCGTCTGGCGCATGCGGTGGGCGTTTCGGTGGAAGGGGAACTGGGCACCATCGGCCAGACGGGCACGTCTGTGGAAGGCGGCGTGTCGGAAGTGACCTATACCGACCCGGCACAGGCAGAGGATTTTATTGCCCGCACCGGGGCAGATACTCTGGCGGTGGCGATCGGGACGGCACATGGTATCTATCCGAAAGGGATGCAGCCGAAGCTGCAAATGAACATTCTGCGCGACATTGCCGGGCGTCTGGATATTCCGCTGGTGCTACACGGAGGTTCGGCCAACCCGGATGTAGAAATCGCCGAGTCCGTGACCTTGGGGGTGGGCAAAATCAATATCTCCAGCGACATGAAGTACGCCTACTTCCAGAAAGTGCGTGAGATCCTTGCCAGAGAAACCTGGTGGGATCCAAACGTGATCTATCCGGATGCGATCAACGCTGCGCGAGATGTGATCCGCCACAAAATGAAGCTGTTTGGATCAACCGGGAAAGCGTCACTCTACTAAGGCCATTGAGGCGGGTTCGCCCGCCTTTTTCGCAATAAGGAAAGAGATATGTACTACCTGGGGCTGGATATCGGCGGCACGAAGATTGCGGCGGTGGTGATGGACGCACAGGGGCAGGAAATAGCCCGTTACCGTTGCCCGACGCAGAAAGCGAGTTATCCGCAGTTTGTGGAATCGGTGGTCGCCTTTATCGACCAGATTAGCGATGACATACAACTGCCGATGATGACGGGGATTGCCCTGCCGGGCAGCGTCTCGCCGCTGAGCGGTCTGATTAAGAACTCTAATATCCAGGTGATTAATGGTCGCGCGTTGCAGACGGATCTCCAGCAGTTGCTGGGGCAGACAATGGTGATGGCAAACGACGGAAACTGTTTCGCTTTGTCGGAAGCCTGTGACGGTGCGGGGCAGCAGCATGAAGTCGTGTTCGGTATCACGCTCGGTACCGGCTGCGGTGGCGGGATAGCCATTCACCGCCAGCCGTTTGTTGGCGCGTGGGGGAATGCCGCCGAGTGCGGACATATCACCCTGCCTGGCTACAGCGAGCAACTCGATGGGCCGCCAGTGCGCTGTTACTGCGGTAAAGATAACTGCGTGGAGTCGTTTGTCTCCGGGACGGGGTTGAGCGAACGCTATCAATGGCTTAACGGGCAGCATCTTACGGGCGATGCGATTATGGCGCTGGCGCAGCAGGGGGAGCCCGATGCCGTGCGGCAGGTAGCGCGGTTTCGCCAGCAGCTTGCCCGCACTCTGGCGACGGTAGTGAATCTTCTCGATCCAGGTGTGATTGTGATTGGCGGCGGGCTGTCGAATGCGGCGTTGCTTATCGCGAACCTGGACACCGAAGTGGCCCACTTCGTTTTTACCGATCATTTCTCCACCCCCATCGTGAAAGCCCATCACGGCGACAGCAGCGGCATGCGTGGCGCTGCCTGGCTTGCCATTCGAACCAGGAGAACAGAATGAAACGTTCACAGATTAACTATGCCATTGATAAAGCTCATGCCATCGCCGAGACGTTCGGGGTGTGCCTGCCGGAGTTTGCATTTTTTACCGCCGATGCCTGGCGCAAGCAGCCGCTGGGGGAGTGGGGCGAAGTGCTGGATCTGCAGTTGGGCTGGGATATCACCGATTTTGGCCGGAGTGATTTCGGCAAGATTGGCCTGACGCTGCTGACGTTGCGTAACGGCGCGCTGAATTCGAGAGCGTACCCAAAGCCGTATGCCGAAAAGATGCTGCAAATTCAGCAGGAGCAGCAGACGCCGTGGCATTTTCATACCCATAAGATGAAAGACATTCTGAACCAGGGCCGCGGCGATTTGTGTATGCAGCTCGGCTGGGCGACGGATGAGGCGCTGTTTGACGAGCGGCGCACGGTTGAAGTGAGCGTGGACGGGCGGCAACGTACGTTTAAGCCCGGCGAGACGCTGGTGTTAAAACCGGGGCAGGGGGTGTGTCTGCCGCCGCGTTTGTATCACCGTTTCTGGGCCGAGAAAACGCTTGTTCTCGGTTGGGAGATTTCGATGGTGAATGACGATAAGCGCGATAACTATTTCCTCGAACCTGGCGGGCGTTTTCCGACCATTGAGGAGGATGTCCCCGTGAAGTGGTTGTTATGCAAAGAATATGATCGTTTGAATGTGACGTGACACGAACGGTATCTTATGTGGACAGCGCGTTTTTCCCCCTTTCCCTTTTCTGTTTCTGATACTCAAATCCCTGATGTGGTCGTCGGGGATTTTTTTGAACCTTTTTCCCATCCATGGGAAAAACATGAGCGTCAATGGCTCTTGCGAAGATTTGATCAAGAGATAGCCTGCGGGAGAGGAATCTGAAACATTTCGACGCACTCCCGTTTCGCCTCTGCATTTACATCAACGCCGTGAATGTTTATTGTTACGTTATAACATATTTGAGGCATGTCGATGATCCCCGTAACTCTGTTTTCTCTGTCTGGTGCGACCCGGTTGCTGCTGGCCGTCGCGTTATTGCTGGTGCTCTGGCTCCTGACTGATTGGGCGGTCACGTTGCCATGATTGAACTTGACCATTTAGTGGCGGGATATGACCGGCTGGCCATTACCCCTGCACTCTGCGGCACGCTGGAGCGCGGAAGTATGACCGCTATTGTCGGCGCTAACGGCTGCGGCAAATCGACATTATTAAAAACGCTGGCCGGATTTTTACCTCCGGTGAGCGGCGTGCTGCGCTGGCAACCGTCACGCCCGACAATTGGCTGGCTGGCGCAGCGTCACGCGCTGGAATCACAGTTTCCGCTCACCGTTCAGGATGTGGTTTGCATGGGCTGTTGGCCGCGTATCTCCCTGTTTCGCGGCCTGAATCGTGACGCGCGTAAACGGGTTGCGCAGGGGCTGGAACGCGTGGGCTTAACGGCCATGGCGCGTGAAACCATTGATACGCTCTCCGGCGGGCAATTCCAGCGCATGTTATTTGCCCGCGTCTGGGTACAAAACGCGCCGCTGGTCATGCTGGATGAACCCTTCACCGGCATTGATGAAATTACTTCGCAGGTATTGATGGAACAAATCGTTGATATGCATCGCGAAGGGCAGACCATCCTGGCGGTGTTGCATGATAGTGAACGCGTAGCACGTTACTTTCCGCAAACCCTGCGCCTTGGCGAAAAAGCCGCGCAGTGGGGCGCATCCGCGCAGTCTCAGGCGACGGCTGAGGTGTGTAGCGCATGATTTGGCATCTCTTTTTCCAGCCGTTTATTGAATTTGGTTTTATGCGCCGCGCGCTGGTGGTTTGCATGGCGCTTTCGGTCAGCACCACTGCGCTGGGCGTCTTTTTGCTGCTGCGTCGTATGAGCCTGATGGGCGATGCGCTCTCGCACGCCATTCTGCCGGGTGTGGCGGTCGGTTACTTGCTGAATGGCATGTCGCTGCTGGCGATGAGTATTGGTGGCTTCGTTGCGGGCATCACCGTGGCGCTGGTCGCCGGCTGGGTCAGCCGACGTACGCCGCTGAAAGAGGACGCCAGCTTTGCCGGTTTTTATCTCGGCTCATTGGCGCTGGGCGTCACGCTGGTATCGTTACGTGGCTCGAACGTCGATCTGTTGCACCTGCTGTTTGGTTCGATTCTGGCGGTGGATAGTGATGCGGCGCTGTTTGTCGCGGGTGTCGCCAGCCTGACGCTGATCGTGCTGGCGGTGGGTTATCGCGGGCTGGTCAGCGAAGCGTTCGACAGTGCGTTTTTGCAGGTGAATGCATCCCGCTTGCCGGGGTTGCTGCACGGGCTGTTTCTGGCGCTGCTGGTATTAAACCTGGTCGCCGGGTTTCAGGTTCTCGGCACGCTGATGGCGGTGGGCGTCATGATGTTGCCCGCAGTGGCGGCGCGCTGTTGGGTGCGCACGCTACCGGCCTTACTGTTGCTGGCGGCGGTGACCGGCGCGCTCTGTGCCTGGCTGGGCTTAAGTTTATCGTGGATGGCGGGCCTGCCTGCTGGCCCTGCCATCGTGCTGACCGCCAGCGCGGTGTTCTTTTTTTCCGTTTTATTTGGCACGCGCAGCGGGCTGGCTCAAAGCCTGCGCGCGCTTTTAACGTAGCAAGGGGAAATGATGAAACGTACAGGGGTGATGCTGGCGCTTGCGCTGGGCTTGATGGCGCAGGGCGCGATGGCAAAAACGTTAAATGTGGTCACCAGTTTTTCGATTCTGGGCGACATTACACAAGAAGTGGGCGGCGAGCATGTAAAGGTGACGACGCTGGTCGGGCCGGATGGCGATCCGCACACCTTTGAACCTTCGGCGAAAGACAGCGCGCTGCTGAATAAAGCCGATGTGGTGGTGGTGAATGGTTTAGGGCTGGAAGGCTGGCTCGACAGGCTGGTGAAGGCTTCCGGTTTTAAAGGCCAACTGGTAGTGGCTTCAACCGGCGTATCCACGCATACGCTGGAAGAGGATGGTAAAACCGTGACCGATCCCCACGCCTGGAACAGCGCCGCCAATGGTGCGCTGTATGCACAAAATATTCTGGCCGCGCTGGTGAAAGCCGATCCGGAAGATGAAGCCGCGCTCAATGCGTCCGGCCAGCGCTATATCGCCGAATTAAAACAAATGGATAGCTGGGCGAAAGAGCGCTTCAGCGCTATCCCGCAGGCGAAACGCAAAGTGCTGACCAGCCATGATGCCTTCGGCTATTTCGCTCGTGCCTACAACGTTGAGTTTATGGCGCCGCAGGGGATCTCCTCGGAGAGCGAAGCCAGCGCAGCGCAGGTGGCGTCGCTGATTAAGCAGATCAAAGCCGATGGTGTTCACGTCTGGTTTATGGAGAACCAGCTCGATCCGCGTCTGGTGAAACAGATTGCCAGTGCGACCGGCGCGCAGCCGGGCGGTGAACTCTATCCGGAAGCGCTGAGCGCGAAAGGCGGCGTGGCGGATACTTATCAGAAAGCGTTTCGCCATAACGTTGACACTATCGCGAACAGCATGAAATAACCTCCAGTAGGCCGGATAAGCCAAGCGCCATCCGGCGAATTACCCGGCGGCCGGGCCTGTGCTTCGGGCCGCCATTTCCTCTACCGCGCTTTTTTCGGAAGCCTCCTCGTAAATTCATTAAGCCATCCCCACATTTGTCCGGAAAGTGGTATCTTTTCCGCCACGATTTTTTGTGCACGGGAGCCATCATGACGGACACTGAATTAATGCAGCTGAGTGAGCGTATCGGACAGGCGTTAAAAGCGCGCAGCGCAACGCTAACGACGGCGGAATCTTGCACCGGCGGCTGGGTTGCAAAGGTCATCACCGACATTGCCGGCAGTTCCGCCTGGTTTGAACGTGGCTTTGTTACCTACAGTAATGAAGCAAAAGCGCAAATGATTGGCGTGCAGCCCGACACGCTGGATGCGCACGGCGCGGTGAGCGAGCCGGTGGTGGTGGAAATGGCGATTGGTGCACTGAAAGCCGCGCGTGCCGATTATGCTATTTCGATCAGCGGTATCGCTGGCCCGGACGGCGGCAGTGAGGAGAAGCCGGTCGGCACCGTCTGGTTTGGTATTGCCAGCGTCAGCGGGGAAGGGATTACACGGCGCGAATGCTTTCCTGGCGACCGCGAATCCGTACGCAGGCAGGCGACGGCTTATGCGCTGCAAACCCTCTGGCAACATTTTCTACAAAAGACTTGATACTGTATGACCATACAGTATAATTGCGACAACAGAACAGTAATTCACAGCGGGGCGTAACGCGCTTCACTCTGCATGACAGGAGTAATAATGGCTATCGACGAAAACAAACAAAAGGCGCTTGCAGCTGCACTGGGTCAGATCGAAAAGCAATTCGGTAAAGGCTCCATCATGCGTCTGGGTGAAGACCGCTCCATGGATGTGGAAACTATCTCCACCGGTTCGCTCTCGCTGGATATCGCGCTGGGCGCAGGCGGTCTGCCGATGGGGCGTATCGTCGAAATCTACGGGCCGGAATCATCCGGTAAAACCACGCTGACATTGCAGGTGATTGCCGCAGCGCAGCGCGAAGGTAAAACCTGTGCGTTTATCGATGCGGAGCACGCGTTGGATCCTATCTATGCCCGTAAGCTGGGCGTTGATATCGACAACCTGCTGTGCTCCCAGCCGGACACCGGTGAGCAGGCGCTGGAGATCTGCGATGCGCTGGCGCGTTCTGGCGCAGTTGACGTGCTGGTTGTCGACTCCGTTGCGGCATTGACGCCGAAAGCGGAAATCGAAGGCGAAATCGGCGACTCTCACATGGGCCTCGCGGCACGTATGATGAGCCAGGCGATGCGTAAGCTGGCCGGTAACCTGAAACAATCCAACACGCTGCTGATCTTTATCAACCAGATCCGTATGAAAATTGGCGTGATGTTCGGTAACCCGGAAACCACCACCGGCGGTAACGCGCTGAAGTTTTACGCTTCTGTGCGCCTGGATATCCGTCGCATCGGTGCGGTAAAAGAGGGTGACAACGTTATCGGCAGCGAAACCCGCGTGAAAGTGGTGAAAAACAAAATCGCTGCGCCGTTCAAACAGGCTGAATTCCAGATCCTTTATGGTGAAGGTATCAACTTCTACGGCGAGCTGGTTGACCTCGGCGTGAAAGAGAAGCTGATCGAAAAAGCGGGTGCCTGGTACAGCTACAACGGTGAAAAAATCGGACAGGGTAAAGCGAATGCAACAACCTGGCTGAAAGAGAACCCGGCAACGGCGAAAGAGATCGAGAAAAAAGTGCGCGAGATTCTGCTCAGTAATCAGAATTCCGCTGCGGAATTCTCGGTGGATAGCAACGGCGAAGACGTTGAAGAAACCAACGAAGATTTCTGATAATCTGAACCGCAATCGAGGGCTGCTGATGCAGCCCTTTTGCTTTTCTGCGACCACAGGAATGAGCCATGTCTGATGATACTCCCCGCCGTTCTGCTCTTCCCCGTTTGCGCGATCGGGCGATGCGGATTCTGGCGATGCGCGATCACAGCGAAAAAGAGTTTCGCCGCAAACTGACGGCGCCGGTAATGGGAAAAAACGGCCCGGAGGAGCTCGACTGTACGGAAGAAGAGGTGGAACAGATTGTGGAGTGGTGCCTTGAGCACCATTTTCTCGATGATGTCCGTTTCGTGCGTCAGTTTATCGCCAGCCGGGCGCGCAAAGGCTATGGGCCGGTTCGTATTCGCCAGGAACTGAATCAAAAAGGGATCGCGCGGGAAACGACGGAGCAGACGATGCGTGAATGCGATGTCGACTGGGTCGCCAGCGCCCGCGATCAGGCGTTGCGCAAGTATGGAGAACCACTGCCGACGGAGTTTGTCGCGAAAGTAAAGGTGCAACGCTTTTTACTCTATCGTGGCTTTTTGCAGGAAGATATTCAGGAGATATGGCGAAATTTTGCCGACTGAGCGCATACGGGATTTTACTTCGCACTAAAGAAAACTTATCTTATTCCCACTTTTTCCAGTAACTGGCGCGTCTGCTATGTCATGGCGGCGGCTGGTTACCATATTTCGTTAGCTTGATTTCAGGATAATTATGAGCAAGAGCACCGCTGAGATCCGTCAGGCGTTTCTCGATTTTTTCCATAGCAAAGGACATCAGGTAGTTGCCAGCAGCTCCCTTGTGCCAAATAACGACCCGACTTTGCTGTTTACCAATGCAGGGATGAACCAGTTCAAGGATGTGTTCCTTGGGCTCGACAAACGTAATTATTCCCGCGCCACCACGGCACAGCGTTGTGTCCGTGCCGGTGGTAAACACAATGACCTGGAAAACGTCGGTTACACTGCACGTCATCACACCTTTTTTGAAATGCTGGGCAACTTCAGCTTCGGCGATTACTTCAAACATGATGCTATTCAGTATGCATGGGAACTGCTGACCGGTGAAAACTGGTTCAACCTGCCGAAAGAGCGTCTGTGGGTGACGGTGTACGAAACGGATGATGAAGCCTACGAAATTTGGGAAAAAGAAGTTGGTATCCCGCGTGAGCGTATTATTCGCATCGGTGATAACAAAGGCGCCGCTTACGCGTCTGATAACTTCTGGCAGATGGGCGATACCGGTCCGTGCGGCCCGTGTACCGAGATTTTCTACGATCACGGCGACCATATCTGGGGCGGCCCTCCGGGCAGTCCGGAAGAAGATGGCGACCGTTACATCGAAATCTGGAACATCGTCTTTATGCAGTTTAACCGCCAGGCCGATGGCACCATGGAACCGCTGCCGAAACCGTCAGTGGACACCGGTATGGGCCTGGAGCGTGTGGCAGCCGTACTGCAACATGTGAATTCCAACTATGAAATCGATCTGTTCGTTAAGCTGATCGAAGCCGTAGCGAAAGTGACCGGCGCGACGGATTTGAGCAACAAATCCCTGCGCGTTATCGCGGACCACATTCGCTCCTGTGCATTCCTTATTGCTGACGGCGTAATCCCATCAAACGAAAACCGCGGCTACGTGCTGCGTCGTATCATCCGTCGTGCTATTCGCCACGGTAACATGCTGGGCGCGAAGGACACCTTCTTCTATAAACTGGTTGCGCCGCTGATCGCTGTGATGGGCTCTGCCGGTGAAGATCTGCAACGCCAGCAGGCGCAGGTTGAACAGGTTCTGAAAACCGAAGAAGAGCAGTTTGCCCGTACTCTGGAGCGCGGTCTGGCGCTGCTGGACGAAGAGCTGGCAAAACTGAAAGGAGATACGCTGGACGGCGAAACGGTCTTCCGTCTGTACGATACCTACGGTTTCCCGATGGATCTGACAGCGGACGTTTGCCGCGAGCGTAACCTGAAAATTGATGAAGCCGGTTTTGAAGCCGCCATGGAAGAGCAGCGCCGCCGCGCCCGCGAATCCAGCGGATTTGGCGCGGACTACAACGCGATGATCCGCGTGGATAGCGCCTCAGAATTTAAAGGCTACGATCACCTGGAACTGAACGGTAAAGTGACTGCACTGTTTGTCGATGGCAAACCGGTGAACGCGATTGCTGCAGGCCAGGAAGCGGTTGTCGTGCTTGATGAAACGCCATTCTATGCAGAATCCGGCGGTCAGGTTGGTGATAAAGGTGAACTGAAAGGCAACGGTTTTGCGTTTGCCGTGCAGGATACGCAGAAATATGGTCAGGCGATTGGCCACATCGGCAAGCTGGTAACCGGGACTCTGAAAGTGGGTGACGGCGTGAAAGCGGAAGTCGACGAAGCGCGTCGCGCGCGCATCCGCCTGAACCACTCTGCAACGCACCTGATGCACGCTGCGTTGCGTACCGTTCTTGGCACCCACGTCGCGCAGAAAGGCTCGCTGGTGAATGACAAAGCGCTGCGCTTTGACTTCTCTCATTTCGAAGCCATGAAGCCGTCTGAGATCCGTGCAGTGGAAGATCTGGTGAACGCGCAGATTCGCCGTAACCTGCCGATCGAAACCAACATCATGGATCTGGAAGCCGCGAAAGCGAATGGCGCGATGGCGCTGTTTGGCGAGAAATACGATGAGCGCGTGCGGGTACTGAGCATGGGCGATTTCTCTACCGAACTGTGCGGCGGTACGCATGCTTCCCGCACTGGTGATATCGGTCTGTTCCGCATTGTGTCTGAATCCGGCACTGCCGCTGGCGTGCGTCGTATCGAAGCGGTTACCGGTGAAGGTGCGCTTGCCAGCCTGCATGCGCAGAGCGACCAACTGCACGATATCGCACAGTTGCTGAAAGGCGATAGCCAGAACCTCGGTGACAAAGTGCGTACTGTTATCGATCGTACGCGTCAGCTGGAAAAAGAGTTGCAGCAGCTTAAAGAGCAGGCGGCAGCGCAGGAGAGCGCTAACCTGTCCGGCAAAGCGATTGACCTTAACGGCGTGAAACTGCTGGTCAGCGAACTGGCAGGCGTCGAGCCGAAGATGCTGCGTACCATGGTGGACGATCTGAAGAACCAGTTGGGCGCTTCTGTTATTGTTCTCGCCACTGTGGCTGAAGGGAAAGTTTCTCTGATTGCGGGCGTCTCGAAGGATGTGACTGACCGTGTGAAAGCAGGGGATCTGGTTGGTATGGTTGCCCAGCAGGTTGGGGGCAAAGGGGGCGGACGTCCGGACATGGCGCAAGCCGGTGGTACCGATGCGGCTGCGCTTCCTGCTGCTCTTGCCAGTGTTAAAGACTGGGTAAGCGCAAAACTGTCATAACTACAAAGCGAATGCACAGGCCATAATCTTACCGATTATGGCCTTGTTGCCACTACGCTGTTGATAACAAGAAAGTCAGGTTGAAGTTGTGTATATCGGCTAAACTTACGTTTAACAGAATGTGATGCCGTGACTGCTTACACTTTACGTGTTTGTCATCGCTTACTTTTTGGCGTTATATGATGGATAATGCCGGGATACAGAGAGACCCGACTCTTTTAATCTTTCAAGGAGCAAAGAATGCTGATTCTGACTCGTCGAGTTGGTGAAACCCTCATGATTGGGGATGAGGTCACTGTGACTGTCTTAGGGGTTAAGGGTAACCAGGTACGCATTGGCGTTAATGCCCCGAAAGAAGTATCTGTTCACCGTGAAGAGATCTACCAGCGTATCCAGGCTGAAAAATCACAGCAGTCCAACTACTGATGCTATTATGCGTCTCGCGGTTGTAC
This sequence comes from Kosakonia sp. MUSA4, assembly GCF_013085925.1. Classification (NCBI taxonomy): domain Bacteria; kingdom Pseudomonadati; phylum Pseudomonadota; class Gammaproteobacteria; order Enterobacterales; family Enterobacteriaceae; genus Kosakonia; species Kosakonia sp. MUSA4. Next base: position 4,146,115 of record NZ_CP025697.1, on the reverse strand, counting down.
GGCGAGACGCAACACCTCCTCCAGATTTTCTCCTCTCCAGGTTTCCTTTTTATTTCAGCCCCGCTGATTTTTTGTATCAGACTCCTGTTTTCGTGGCAGGCTTGTTTTTGTCTTTCTTCAGCGAAGCGGCGGAAATTCTGCTGAGAAAACATCCTTTTTGGCCTTTTTACAGGCTAATTGACTGCGAAGTGTGCAAACGATTCAGGGGCTGGAAAAATTGTTTGACTTATAAGTCCCAGAAAGTAATATGTGCGCCACGCAGCGACGATGAGCTCTCAACAAGTTCTTCAAAGCACTCGAAAGAGGCGTGTGGTGAGGTGGCCGAGAGGCTGAAGGCGCTCCCCTGCTAAGGGAGTATGCGGTCAAAAGCTGCATCCGGGGTTCGAATCCCCGCCTCACCGCCATTTTGCATCCGTAGCTCAGCTGGATAGAGTACTCGGCTACGAACCGAGCGGTCGGAGGTTCGAATCCTCCCGGATGCACCATATTTCGATGTAATAACAGCAAGTCTGTTGTTTCATTGTCAAAGCAGTAATCCCGATGCATCCGTAGCTCAGCTGGATAGAGTACTCGGCTACGAACCGAGCGGTCGGAGGTTCGAATCCTCCCGGATGCACCATATTTTGAGGAAATGACAGCAAGTTTGTCGTTTCCGGGACGGCGGATAAAACCGCTTGCACCAGGGGGGATAACGTTGCATCAGCAACGGCCCGCAGGGCGAGTCGAAAGACGAGTCATCCTCCCGGATGCACCATATTTCGATGGAATAACAGCAAGTCTGTTGTTTCATTGTCAAAGCAGTAATCCCGATGCATCCGTAGCTCAGCTGGATAGAGTACTCGGCTACGAACCGAGCGGTCGGAGGTTCGAATCCTCCCGGATGCACCATATTTTGAGGAAATGACAGCAAGTTTGTCGTTTCCGGGACAGCGGATAAAACCGCTTGCACCAGGGGGATGACGTTGCATCAGCAACGGCCCGCAGGGCGAGTCGAAAGACGAGTCGTCCTCCCGGATGCACCATCTCTGCAAAATCTCCACTTCATGTTCTACAAACTCCACCTCTTCTGCAAAAACATATTCTGCGAACCCTCTTCCAGTAAAGGCATCTCAGCTTTCTCTTACCAGCAGCGACAAAAAACGTTGTTTACGTTAAAGTAACTGTTTGTTATCCGCTTTGTGAGAACATGATGTACGAACGTTACGCTGGTCTGATTTTTGATATGGATGGCACCATCCTGGACACCGAGCCGACCCACCGTAAAGCCTGGCATGAAGTGCTGGGGCGTTACGGGATGCGTTTTGACGAGCAGTCCATGGTCGGGCTAAATGGCTTACCGACCTGGCGTATCGCGCAGTTCATCATTGAAGCGAATCAGGGCGATCTCGATCCGCATGCGCTGGCGCAGGAGAAAACCGCAGCGGTTAAAGCGATGCTGCTGGATTCAGTGCGCCCTTTGCCATTAATCGACGTTGTAAAAGAGTGGCACGGCCGTCGCCCCATGTCGGTGGGAACCGGCAGTGAAAGCGCTATTGCGGAAGCGCTGTTGGCGCACCTTGGACTGCGTCACTATTTCAATGCGGTTGTTGCCGCCGATCATGTTAAAAATCACAAACCTGCACCGGATACTTTCCTGCTTTGCGCCCAACAAATGGGCGTGGAACCGGCGCAATGCGTGGTATTTGAAGATGCAGATTTCGGTATCCAGGCCGCGCAGGCCGCCGGTATGGATGCAGTTGATGTACGCTTATTGTGAGTGACAGCCTGTCGCTCCTGTCATTGTTTGCCAGTAGCTTCCTTAGCGCCACGCTGTTACCCGGCAATTCTGAGGTCGTGCTGATTGCGATGCTGCTTTCTGGTGTCAGTCAGCCCTGGCTGCTCGTCGTAATAGCAACAATGGGTAATAGCCTTGGAGGGCTGACTAACGTTATTCTTGGGCGTTTCTTTCCGCAGCGTAAAACATCGCGCTGGCAGGAAAAAGCGACTCGCTGGCTCAGACGTTACGGCGCGGCAGCGCTGCTTCTGAGCTGGATGCCTGTTATAGGCGATGTGCTGTGTCTGCTGGCGGGCTGGATGCGCCTTTCATGGGGACCAGTGCTGTTTTTTTTATGCCTTGGCAAGGCGTTACGCTATGTGGCGATAGCCCTGGTAACGCTACAGGGTATGACGTGGTGGCACTAATTGGACTGAGTGAGTGACCTTTAATCGTCAACCATTACAATTATGCTTAATAAAATGATTATTACAGGCGGGAGGTCAACTTGATCCCGGACGTATCACAGGCGTTGTCCTGGCTGGAAAAACATCCTCAGGCAGTAAAGGGGATCCAACGCGGTCTTGAACGTGAGACGCTGCGCGTAAACGCAGATGGCTCGCTGGCGACCACCGGTCATGCGGCGACGCTCGGCTCTGCCTTAACTCATCAGTGGATCACTACTGATTTTGCGGAAGCGCTTCTGGAGTTTATTACGCCGGTCGATGGCGATATCGACCATATGTTGACGATCATGCGCGATATTCATCGCTACACCGCGCGCCAGATTGGCGACGAGCGGATGTGGCCGCTGAGTATGCCGTGCTATATCAAAGACGGCCAGCAGATTGAGCTGGCGCAGTACGGCACCTCCAACATTGGTCGCCTGAAAACGCTCTATCGCGAAGGGTTGAAAAACCGCTATGGCGCGCTGATGCAAACCATTTCCGGCGTGCATTACAACTTCTCGTTGCCGATGGCATTCTGGGAAGCGAAAAGCGGCGGTACCGATAAAGAAACGGTATCCGACGGCTATTTCCGCCTGATCCGTAACTATTACCGTTTTGGCTGGGTGATCCCGTATCTGTTTGGTGCGTCTCCGGCGATCTGCCCGTCGTTCCTGCAAGGGAAACCGACCACGCTGCCGTTTGAGAAAACGCCGAACGGTATGTATTACCTGCCGTATGCCACATCGCTGCGCTTAAGCGATCTGGGCTATACCAATAAATCGCAGAACAACCTGGGCATCACCTTTAATAATCTGCACGATTATGTGGTGGCGCTGAAGCGGGCGATAAAAACGCCTTCGGAAGAGTACGCTAAAATTGGTCTGAAGAAAGACGATAAGTATCTGCAAATCAATACCAATATTTTGCAGATCGAGAATGAGCTGTATGCGCCGATTCGCCCGAAACGCGTGACCCGCAGAGGTGAAACGCCGTCGGATGCGCTGCTGCGCGGCGGCATTGAATATATTGAAGTGCGCTCGCTGGACATCAACCCCTTCACGGCGATTGGTGTTGACGAGCAGCAGATTCGCTTCCTCGATCTGTTTATGGTCTGGTGCGTGCTGGCCGATGCGCCGGAGATGAGCAGTGACGAACTGCTGTGTACGCGTACAAACTGGAATCGCGTGATTCTGGAAGGGCGTAAACCGGGCCTGACGCTGGGTATTGGCTGTGAAACCGCGCAATTCCCGCTGGCGAAGGTCGGCAAAGATCTGTTCCGGGATTTGAAACGAGTGGCGCAGACGCTCGATGGCGTGTACGGTGGCAACGAATACGAGCAGGTGTGTGAACAATTGGTCGCCAGCTTCGACGATCCGGAGCTCACTTTCTCGGCGCGCATCCTGCGTTCGATGATCGATAACGGCATTGGCGGCACCGGCAAAGCGCTGGGCGATCAGTATCGTTCACAGCTTCGCGAAGAGCCGCTGGAAATCCTGCATGAGGAAGATTTTATCGCCGAGTGCAAAGCATCGCTGGCGCGTCAGGCAGAGATTGAAGCCGGGGATACCGAGTCATTTGAAGCGTTGCTCGCGCGTCACGCCTGACAGAAAAGAAAAAGGCCACATTGCTGTGGCCAAAATTTCATCTCTGAAAGTCAGGGATGATGATAACAAATGCGCGTCTTTCATATACTCAGACTCGCATGAAAAAGAAGAGTTCATTTTTATTTAAAAAAAATCACTGTCGGAGGTGACTAAATGCCATTGTTGGATAGCTTCACTGTCGATCATACCCGTATGGAAGCCCCTGCTGTCCGTGTAGCCAAGACCATGGACACGCCGCATGGCGATACCATCACCGTATTCGACCTGCGTTTCTGCGTGCCTAACAAAGAAGTCATGCCGGAAAAAGGGATCCACACGCTTGAGCATCTGTTTGCGGGTTTCATGCGTAACCACCTCAACGGCAACGGCGTTGAGATCATCGATATTTCGCCGATGGGTTGTCGCACGGGCTTCTACATGAGCCTGATTGGCACGCCGGATGAGCAGCGCGTGGCGGATGCGTGGAAAGCGGCGATGGCCGATGTGCTGAAGGTGAAAGAACAGAGCCAGATCCCGGAACTTAACGTCTACCAGTGCGGCACCTATACCATGCACTCGCTGGAAGAAGCGCAGGAAATCGCCCGTCACATTCTCGACCGCGATGTCCGCGTTAACAGCAACGAAGAGCTGGCCCTGCCGAAAGAAAAATTGCAGGAACTGCACATCTAGTGCTGTCATTGTAGCGCCCGGTAGCTCGCTTACCGGGCCTGCTTTCTCGCCACCCAGCGGCAACCCGATGACCACCACCTTAACCTTCTCCTTTACGCACCGTCCTCTGCATCCCTTCGCCCATGATTATCAGCACGGCGACAGCGAACCGTGGCATCAGCACGATTGCGCGCAGCTATTGCATAGCCTGAGCGGCGTGGTGCGCGTGGATACCGCTGCCGGGTGTTGGGTGGTTCCGCCTGGTCGCGGCGTGTGGTTACCCGCCGGAACACAGCATGCTATCCGCATTACCGGCAGCGTTGCAGCCCGCACGCTGTTTATCGATCCGCTGGCCCGCGCCGATCTGCCTGCGTCCTGCCAAATCGTGCAGATCACGCCGCTGCTGCGCGAACTCATCGTCGCTGCGTTCGATCTGGCCCCGGAGTATGCGCCCGGCAGCCGCGATGAACGCATCTATGAACTGATTCTGGATGAAATCCGCGCCATGCCGGTGCTGCCGTTTCACCTGCCGGAGCCGCAAAGCGCAGCGTTGCGCCAGCTCTGCGAACAGATCCGCGCCGAACCGGGAGTAAGCTGGAGCAGCGCGCAGTCCGCCAGCCTGACGAACATGAGCGAGCGCACGCTGAACCGGCATTTTCAGCAGCAAACAGGGCTAAGTTATGGCGAATGGGTGCGACGCGCCCGTTTATTGGCGGCGCTGCTGCGCCTGGCGCAAGGGCAATCGGTACTGCGCGTGGCGCTGGATCTGGGATATGGCAGCCACAGCGCCTTTACGGCGATGTTTCGCCGGGTGATGGGCGTCTCACCCAGCGATTACTTCCGCGAACCTTCCCTTTAGCCCACCGCGTTCAGCAACGCCTGTAATGAGGCGCGCGCGACATCATTATCAATCCCCACGCCCCAGCGGCTGCTGCCATCCTGGTACAGGCAGCGAATATACGCCACCGAGCGGCTGTCGCTGCGCGCGCCAAGCGTATGCTCGTGGTAATCCTTGATGACAAACGGTTTGCCCAGCCACGGCGTGATGGCGTTGGCGGCCGCCGAAAGCAGGCCATTGCCGCTGCCGGTCAGTTCGCGCGTTTTACCTTCGCGCATAACCGTCGCCGTCAGGCGTAACTGACCATCCTGCTGGCTGTCGCTGCGATAGCGTTGCAGTGCCAGCGGCGGCGAAGGTATAAGACCGTAACGATTGCGGAACAGCTGCCACAGCGCATTTTGCGTCATCTCTTTGCCGTGTTTATCCGTCTCCTGCTGCACATGCTGGCTAAAATCCTGTTGCAGGGCGCGTGGCAGTTTCAGGCCATGGTTTTGTTCAATCAGCCAGGCGCTACCGCTTTTCCCGGACTGGCTGTTCACACGGATCACCGCTTCATAACTACAGCCAATATCCTGCGGATCGACCGGCAGGTAGGGCATCTCCCAGCGGCTACCAGCTTTACGGGCATCGAACCCTTTTTTGATCGCATCCTGGTGCGAGCCGGAAAACGCGGTATAGGCCAGGCTGCCAGCCCACGGATGACGCGGGTGTACCGGCAGTTGGTTACAGCTTTCCACCACTTCCACTACGCGCTGTATATCGCTGAAATCGAGTTGCGGGCTGATCCCCTGGCTGTAGAGATTCATCGCCAGCGTTACCAGGCAGACATTACCGGTGCGCTCACCGTTACCAAACAGGCAGCCTTCAACGCGATCGGCCCCGGCCATTACCGCCAGCTCTGCGCAGGCAACACCGGTGCCGCGATCGTTATGCGGATGCACGCTAATGCACACCTCGCTACGGCGGCTGAAGTGGCGGCAGAAATGTTCAATCTGATCGGCATACACATTCGGCGTACTGACTTCAACGGTCGCCGGCAGGTTAATGATCATCGGGCGTTCGGCGCACGGTTGCCAGACATCGGCCACCGCTTCGCAAATCTCCAGCGCGAAGTCGGCTTCGGTAAAGCAAAACGTCTCCGGCGAATACTCATACTGCCAGCGCGTTTGCGGATTCTCTTCACACAGCTGGCGAATCAGTTGCGTGGAGCGCGTCGCCAGCTCAACAATCTGCGCTTTCTCCATGCCAAATACCAGGCGGCGAAACAACGGCGCTGTGGCGTTGTACAAATGAATTGTCGCCTGCCTGGCGCCGTGCAGTGAAGCAAAGGTGCGGTGAATTAAATCTTCCCGCGCCTGGGTTAATACCTGAATCGTCACATCGTCGGGAATGCGCTGCTCTTCAATCAACTGGCGAACAAAGTTGAAATCCGTTTGCGAGGCCGAAGGGAAAGCCACCTCAATCTCTTTAAAGCCGCACGCCAGCAGCAGGTCCCAGAATTGCAGTTTGCGTGCGCTGTCCATCGGTTCTGCCAGCGCCTGGTTGCCATCGCGCAGATCGGTGGAAAGCCAGCGCGGCGCATGGCTAATGCGCTGTTCCGGCCAGCGGCGATCGGGCAACGTTAAGGGGACGAAAGGGGAATATTTTTCTGCGGGATTTTTAAGCATGTGATGCGCTCCTGTTGTCTTTTCACCATCGTGAAGCGATTTCAGGAGCGCTGCTTTATCGGGACTGACAACCACTGTCGCGTTCTGGACAAGGCGCGGCAAAAATCAGTGCGCGCCACCTCCGCCGCCACCGGCGCCGAAAGGGGGTTTGGCAAACCACACCAGACTGAGCAGGATCAGGAATATGCCCGCCGAGAACCAGAAAATCTCATTGGCGGAAATGATCAGCCCCTGATTGGTGATCTGCTGCGCTATCCAGCCGGACGCCTGCTGTTGCGACATCCCCATGCCTTGCAGTTGGTTATACATCTCCTGCGCGTTGGGGTTGTACGGGTTGACCGACTCGGTGAGCTGCGCGTGGTGCAGCGATTCCCGGTTAGTCCACAGCGTGGTGGTGATCGATGTCCCAATCGAACCGGCCAGCGTACGAGTAAAGTTCGACAGGCTCGACGCCGCCGCCAGTCGCTCAGGCGGCAGGCCGGAGAGCGTAATGGTGGTGAGCGGCATAAAGAAACAGGCCACGGCGAAACCCTGAATAAACTGCGGCCACGCAGAAGCGCCAAAATCCATTCCCGGTTCGAAGGTATACGCACGCCAGTAGAAGCACACCGCATACATAATAAAACTGAAGGTCACCAGACGGCGCATATCCAGCTTATGGGCGAAGCGGCCAATAATTGGTGACAGCAGTACCGGGATCACTCCGACAGGCGCGGAGGCCAGGCCCGCCCACGTTGCCGTATAGCCATAGACTTCCTGCAACAGCTGCGGCAGCAAAACAATCGCGCCGAAATAGAGCATATAGGCGAGGCTGATGCAGAGGCAGCCGATGGTAAAGTTGCGCGACTTAAACAGCGACAGATCGACTATCGGGTTTTCATCGGTCAACTCCCAGACCACCAGGAAGCTGATCGACACCACAGCGACAATCGTCAGCACGATGATCTCCGTCGAGTTAAACCAGTCCAGCTCTTTGCCCTGATCGAGCATCACCTGCAAACTGCCGATACCGATAATCAGCAGCGCCAGACCAATACCGTCAATGCGTCGTTGTTCGGTTCGCGTCTCACGGCCGCGCAGGCTTTGCAGCGTCAGCACCACCACCAGCGCGCCGATCGGCACGTTGATAAAGAAGATCCAGCCCCAGTGGTAGTTATCGCTGATATAACCGCCGAGGATCGGCCCGCAAATCGGCGCGACGATCACCGTCATTGACCACAGCGCCAGCGCGATGGAGCGTTTGGCGGGCGGGTAGTTGCTCAGCAACAAACTCTGGGAGAGCGGGATCAACGGCCCGGCGACAATCCCCTGGATCACGCGAAAGAAGATCAGCATCGTCAGGCTGCTGGAGACGCCGCACGCCCAGGAGGCGATAGCGAAGGCCACCGTTGACCAGAGGAACAGCTTTACTTCCCCGACGCGCTTTGCCAGCCAGCCGGTGATCGGAATCGAGATAGCATTCGCTACCCCGAAAGAGGTGATCACCCATGTCCCCTGGCTCAGCGACGAACCAAGGTTACCGGCAATCGTGGGAATAGCCACGTTAGCGATGGTGGAGTCCAGCACCTGCATGAAGGTCGCAAGCGACAGCGCAATGGTCATAATGACCAGCTGCGCGCCTTCCAGCGGTTTCTGTTGCATTGCACTCACCTCAGATTAACCGGCGTTGGCTTTCACGATGTTTTCGATCAGCGTGTTGACCGGCTCAAGGCTAATCTCACGGGCGTTGCTTTCATACGCCGGGCTGCTACGCACCTGGCTTGCCAGTACCTGACCTTCACGATCGGCGGTATCGACCTTCACCAGCGTAGAGAGACCGATACGCAGCGGATGATCGGCAAGTTGTTTGGCGTCCAGCTCAATACGAACCGGCAGGCGCTGAACTACTTTGATCCAGTTACCGGTCGCGTTTTGCGCAGGCAACAGTGAGAACGCGCTGCCGGTGCCCATATCGAGGCCGACCACTTTCCCGCTGTAGGTCACTTCATCACCATAGATGTCGCTGACCACGGTTACCGTCTGGCCAATACGCATATGTGCAAGCTGCGTCTCTTTGAAGTTCGCGTCCACCCACAAATTGGTGGCCGGAACGACGGCCATTAATGCGGTGGTTGGGCTGATTTGTGCGCCAGGCTGTACTGCGCGACGCGACACGTAGCCGGTGATGGGGCTGACGATTTTCGTACGTTGCAGCGCCAGCCAGCTATTGCGGACTTCCGTCGCGGCCTGCTTAACGGCTGGCTGATCTTCCAGCGGCGTATCCAGCACGATCGCCTGGTTGGCGTTGTATTGCTGAATGGCAACGTCCAGATCGGCCTGCGCGCTGGTCACGGCATCACGGGCGTGTTGCAGCTCTTCGCGGCCGATCAAATTGGCAGTACCGAGTGGAATACGACGGTTTAAATCGCTCTGTGCCTGGGCGAGGGCGGTTTTTTTCACGTCGATGCTCGCCAGCAACTGCTTGCTGTTGATCATCGACTGGCGGGTTTGACGAACGCTGCTTGCCAGTGCTGTCTGCGCTTTTTCAAACGCCTGCTGCGCATCGGTGGCATCCAGCGTAACCAGCACATCTCCCTGTTTTACAAAATCGGTATTGTCAGCCCAGACTTTCGTCACGCTGCCGGATACCTGCGCCATGATTTGCACCTGGTTTCCTGCTACATAAGCGTCATCGGTTTCTTCATAATGACGCAGTACCAAAAACCAATAAATCCCATATGCCACGGCAATAACAACAAAGAGCAAGGTCAGCAGCAGAAGGGCGCCTTTACGTTTGCCTTTCTTTTTGACCGGTTGCTGCGGGGTTTGACTCTCCGCATTTGCGCTCATGCTTTTCTCCACGATCTTATTTTTTGATGTCGGCACAGCCGACCTTCCGTTAGAAAGGCCAGCATCAGGCTGGCCCTTATATTCTTATATCCTGGATATTCGAGCGGCTTGTCGCGTTAGCGCAGCGCCTCAAGAATGACGCCGTCTTCGTCCATCTGGTCGAGACGCGTAAGTAACTTGCGTGTGATCTGCTCAAGCTGGTCCTTCTCCGCTTCGCTCAGGGAAGACCACAGTTGATGCAGACAGTTGTGCTGCGGGGGCAGAACCTGACGCAGGAATTCATGACCTTTATCGGTCAGTTGCAGATGCAGGCAGCGGCGATCGTTATCGCTTTCGCGACGCTCGATCCAGCCGCGTTTTTCCAGTTCATCGGCAATACGTGTGGCATTGGTACGTGAAGAACCCAGCGCGCTGCTCAATTCAGACGGCTGAATGCTGTGGTTTTCCTGCGACTCCAGCGTGATCAATGCCATAAACAACGTCTCGTTAATACCCTGCGCTTTCAGCATTTTGTTGCGGTTTTCCAGCAGCTTACCCTGCATGTGCATGCAAAGACGGGTGAGCAAAATCTCCTGAAACGGGAAATCCTCATAGCGGCTGGCGCGAAACTTAAGCATTTGCTCTATGGGCGTAAACGAACTATCCATTTGTGTATGACCTCATTAATTGCAGTCGATATAGTAACGACAGTGACAAATAAAGTAAATGTATTATTGCTGCTAATAAATTTGCCTCATCTATGCATCCGTCAGCAGTTTCCATGCGATTCCGTACGCAAGCGCGCTCAGTAGCGTGGGGAGAATAATGCTGCGTGTTTTCCAGAAACTCAGGCCCAGTACCGCGAAGCCAATCAGCGTTGGCAACAGGCGGCGGCCGTCATGAATAATTTCTGGTACGCATGACACCACCAGCAATGAACAAATAGAGGCGATGCCGATGGTGTCCAACAGGATGCCAGCGACCCCGCGTTTTGTCAGATTTGGCCGCCCGACGCGAACGCGCAGGGGAAGATAGCGAAATAAAAAGTTAACGCAGCCCACCAGCAGACCGAGCAATAAAATTTCATGCCTCATCGGGAACACCCTGATAAAACGCCTGCACCAGCGCGGCGACGCAGCCAGAACCGATCCCGGCGAGGATCGCCGCAGGGATAGAGAACAGCGTTAAACCGGCCAGCGCGCCAAGCAGCGCGGCGGTGACGCTCGGCGTCTGGCGACGCTGGAACGATGCCAGCAGGAAGCTCATAAACAGGGCGGGCAACATAAAACCTAACGCCGATTCTACCGCCGGATATCCCTCCAGCAGGCCGCTGCCGGAAAATGCGCCCAGCACCGTCCCCGCAACCCAGGAGAGCCACGAGAATAACGCGATGCCGATCATCCAGTTTTCGCTCCAGCGACGGTTATCGCGCACCAGTTTGGCGGTCGCGGCGGCAAACACTTCGTCCGTCAGGCCAAAGGCCCAGATCGCGGTTTTCGGATTTTTAAGCGGTTGCAGAATACGGCTGCGTAACGACGGGCCATACAGCACGTGGCGAACATCCATTGCCATGACGGTCAGCGCGGCAACCCATAAGGTGCTGCCCGCAGCAAGCAGGGTGGTAATCACAAACTGGCTGGCGCCTGCGTAGATAATGCAGGAGAAGAAGAGGCTTTCGAGAGGAGAAAAACCGAGTTTGCTGGCATTCATACCAAAGGCAAATGCAACGGGGATGTAGCTTAAAACGATAGGAAGACTGTCTTTGATGCCTTCCTGTAGCGTGGCTACTCTCACTGGCTCGGCGTCTGGAGGTATTGCTAAACTATCCATAGTGTTTGTTATATATCACCCACGTTAATATAACCGGGATAAACAAGTCCTATAACCTTAACAGACTGAGGGACTCGTTAACACCCGGTTTTTAGTGGAATGATGTAAATGTGAGCGCTTGCTTACCTCGCCACTTGCTGGCGGTGAAACCCTCGCCACCAGACCAGCAGATTCAACAGCGCCAGCGTACTGCCCGCCGCGCAGACGCCCGCCCAGCCCGCATGCTGCCAGGCGGAGGCCGAGATCAACGAACCTGCCGCGCCGCCAATAAAGTAGCTGGTCATGTAACCGGCGGTCAGGCGATTACGCGCATCCGGTTTGATGCGGTAAATCACTGTCTGGTTGGTGATATGCACGCCCTGCACGGTGAGATCGAGCACAATAATGCCAACAATCAGCGCGATAACCGAGCTGTGACCGAGCCAAATGGCCAGCCATGAAAGCAGCAGTAATATCAGACCGCCCGTGGTGGTGAGGTGCGATTTGCCGCGATCCGCCAGACCGCCAGCCTGACGCGCGCCTAATGCGCCCGCCGCGCCGACCAGGCCGAATAAACCGATGACCGCTTCGGAGAAGTTGAACGGCGGTGAGGCCAGCAGGAACGCCATCGACGTCCAGAGAATACTGAAGTTGGCGAAACTCAGACAGCCGAGCAGGGCGCGAGTGCGCAGCACTTTATCACCGGCGAACAGCGTAAAAACAGAGCCGAGTAGTTGCGGGTAATTGAGGTGCGTTTCCTGTTTGAGCTTCGGCAGACCGCGCCACAGCGCCAGCGCCATCAGCACCATCAGCACGCTGGCGACCCAATACACCGTGCGCCAGCCGCCGAGACTGGCGAGCAATCCGGCAACGGTGCGCGCCAGTAAAATCCCCAGCAGCAGCCCGCTCATGATGGTGCCGACCACTTTGCCGCGTTTATCCGGCGTGGCTAATGTTGCGGCCAGCGGCACGAGGATCTGTGCGACGACGGAAAATAGCCCGGTCAGCGCGGTGCCGAGGATCATAACGCTCAGCGACGAACTGCTGGCGGTAATCAACATGCCGCCCGCCGACAGCAGCGTCATCACCACAATGAGCGTGCGCCGCTCAAACATATCGCCGAGCGGCACCAGAAACAGCAGACCAGCGGCATAGCCAAGCTGGGCGGCGGTGACAATAAAGCCCGCCTGATTAGGCGACAGCGAAAAGGCATGAGCGATGGTGTCGAGCAGCGGTTGCGCATAGTAATTGCTGGCGACCGCAAGGCCGGTGGCGACGGACATCAGCGCAATCAGCGCCGGGCTAAGACCGTGGTTTGCTTGTGTCATAGGAATGCGTAGTCAGGTAAGGTTTTTTTCAGCAACCTATCATAGTCAATTGCTTGAGAGGGCGTGTTGTTATCTGTGCAGTTATCGGGGGAAAAGCCGATGGCGCCTTTGATTGCCGGATGGCGGCACAGCCTTATCCGGCCTACGGGATGTGCCCGGATTTGCACCTCAGGCGGCATACGGCGCTTTGATTGCCGGATGGCGGCACAGCCTTATCCGGCCTACGGGATGTGCCCGAATTTGCACCTCTGGCGGTATATGGCGCGTAGGCCGGATAAGCGAAAGCGCCATCCGGCATAAACCGAATGGCGCTTTATCAGGAGGGATTACTTCTGCGCTGCCAGCGCGTCTTTTATCCAGCCGTCAAACTGCTGCTGGTGGGCTTTGATCCAGCCGTCAACATGACCCTGAATATCCGCTTCAGAGGCTTTGCCTTCATGCATCATCGCGTTCTGCGCATTGATGTCGGCGATAGGCAACTTCATCACCGAGAACAATTTCGCCGCGGCCGGGTTTTTCTCCGCCCAGGCTTTGTTGGCGACAATGTGCATGGTGTTCACCGGGAAGCCATAATTCATGCCGTTCGGCAGTTTGGTGTCGATATCTTTCTGCTTGCCCGGCAGGGAAGAGAACGGTACCTGCAACCAGACCACATCTTTACCCGGTTTCAGCACATCGCTCACCCAGTAGGGAGTCCAGGTGTAATAGAGCACCGGTTTGCCCTCTTTGAAGCGGGTAATGGTGTCCGCCATCATCGCCGCATAGTTGCCCTGATTATGCACCACGGTGTTGCTCAGGCCGTAAGCATCGATCTGGTGATTGATTACTGCTTCACAGCCCCAGCCGGGCGTGCAGCCGGTCAGATCGGCTTTGCCGTCGCCATTGGTGTCGAACAGTTTGGCGATTTTCGGATCTTTAAGCTGATCGATGCTTTTAATGTGGTACTGCTCGGCGGTTTTCTTATCGATCAGGTAACCCTGCGCCGCGCCGGTGACAAACACCCCGGAACGATAGAATTTGCTGTCACCGCCCGCAGCGGCATACATGTCGTCGTGCAGCGGCTGCCAGTTAACGGCGGTAAAGGTGACGTCGCCAGCGGCAAGAGAGGTGTAACCGACGTTGTAATCCACTTCGCTCGGTTTATTCACCGTATAACCGAGTTTTTCCAGCCCGCGGCTGACCAGCAGCGTCTGGAAGGTTTCTTCAGAAATGGTGCTCTGGAAGGGCTGTACGGTGATGCCTTTGCCAGGCAGGTCTGCAGCAAATGTGCCGGTAGAGACAAGGGTGGCAAACGCTGTGGCAAAAAGTACGCTATGTCGCATCGTTGTTCCTTATTGTTCAGGTGGGACGTGCTAACCCGGCGCCGGGCGCCGGGAAACAGGTCTATTTTGCGAATGGACGGGTCAGCAGACCCAGCGGGCCGGTTTGATACCAGCGACGATTTCCACGGCTGCGGGAATCGCGGCCGACAGCCTGCGTCAGGCGGTCGAGGATGATGGCGAGGATTACGATCCCAACGCCGCCGACGGTCGCCAGCCCCATATCGAGGCGGCCAATACCGCGCAGTACCATCTGGCCAAGCCCGCCAACGGCGATCATCGAGGCGATCACTACCATGGAGAGGGCAAGCATCAGCGTCTGGTTAATTCCCGCCATAATGGTAGGCATGGCCAGTGGTAACTGTACTTTGAACAACATCTGACGCGGGCTGGCGCCAAATGAGCGTGAAGCTTCAATCAAATCCGCCGGAACCTGGTTAATACCGAGGATGGTCAGACGCACCACCGGCGGCAGGGCGAAGATAATCGTCACCACCACGCCCGGCACGTTGCCGATACCAAACAGCATGACAATCGGTACCAGGTAAACAAACGCTGGCGTGGTCTGCATGGCATCCAGCAGCGGGCGAATGATTTTCGACGCCCGTGGGCTACGCGCCAGCCAGATCCCCAGCGGCAAACCGATCGCCACGCAGAACAGCAGCGCAGTCAGCACCAGCGCCAGCGTGACCATCGCCTGCGACCAGGCACCAATCGCGCCAATGGCAATCAGCGATACCAGCGTGGCAATCCCCATTCCGGCGCTACTCATCTGCCAGGCGATCAGCGAGAACACGATAATCGCGACCGGCGCGGGCATCCCCAGCAGCAGTTGCTGGAAAGTGCTGAGGATATAGTCGATAGGGATGCGGATCCCCTGGAATACCGGGCGGAAGTGCATCACTACCCAGTCGATCCCCTGCGTTACCCAGCTATCCAGCGGGATCAGCGTTTTATGGAACGGATCCATAATGTTGAAATGTTCCGGCGCGGGTGCTGGCGCGCTGTGCAGCCAGTCGGCGCCGCTGCCGTCGGCAGGTGCGGCAGAACCGCCGCCCCAGGCATCTGCGGACTGCGCCGCGCTATCGGTTGCTGGCGCGCTATCCCACGGGTTATTTTGATCAGCCATTGTTTGCCCCCTCGCGATCTAAAGCCTGCAGCAGCATCCGTTTCGAGATGATGCCCACGTATTGCTGTTCTTCACCGACGACCGGCACGGCGCAGGGCGCCTGTCCGACATGGGAGAGCAATTCGCTGAGCGGCGTTTCCGCCTCCACCGCAAGCGGGGAGTCAATTAACGCCGCCTCGATCCCCGCGTTCTGGCTGAGCGCCGCCTTCAGGGAGTCGATGGAGACAATGCCGACAAATTTATTGCCGCGTTCAATCACATAACCGTATTCACGGTCTTCATCCTGCAACAGTTTCAGCGCTGAGCGCGGGCCAAAACCTGGCGTTTTACGGATCAAACCCACCGGTGTTCGACGCGCAATATCTTTCGCGCTAAACACCTGGCTAATATCCACGCCGCGGAAGAAGGTGCGCACATAATCATTGGCCGGATTATTCAATATTTCATCCGGCGTACCGACCTGTACCACTTCGCCATTTTGCATAATGGCAATCCGGTCGCCAATACGCATGGCTTCATCCAGATCGTGGGAAATAAATACGATGGTGCGCTGATGTTTCGCTTGCAGTTTTACCAGCTCATCCTGCATTTCCGTACGAATTAATGGATCGAGCGCCGAGAAGGCTTCATCCATTAATAGAATGTCCGGATTAATCGCTAATGCGCGCGCCAGACCAACACGCTGGCGCATACCGCCGGAGAGTTCATCCGGATACGCGTGCGCATAATTTTCCAGCCCGACCTGACGCAGGGCGTCGAGCGCTTTTTCCTGTCGCGCCTGCGGTGCCATTCCCGCTAATTCCATACCAAATGCGGTATTATCCAGCACCGTCATATGGGGCATTAACGCAAACGACTGGAAGACCATCGCAATCTTTTTCCTGCGCACCTCGCGTAACTCGGCGTCTGATATTCTGGCGATATCCACGCCATCAATCAGCACCTGTCCGCGGGTGGGTTCAATCAGGCGATTGAGAAGGCGTACCATAGTGGATTTACCCGATCCGGATAACCCCATGATGACAAATATCTCGCCTTCTTCAATGGCCAGACTGGCGTCTTTAACGCCAAGCGACAGACCCGTTTTTTCCAGAATCGTTTCTTTTGAAAGTCCTTTCTCAATATATTTGAAAGCCCGCTGCGGATGCTCGCCAAATATTTTATAAAGATTCTTCACTTCTAATTTAATTGCCATGCAATAAAAGAGTTCCTGTTATTTATTGTCGATATAATACCTGATGAGAATAATTGACTGGCTATACCCTAACATACTCAGAATCTGAGACAACCCTCAATTGCCGGGCCTGCGGAATTTGACGTTTGCAGAATCGTCTCTATTTCCCATGAGATAAGGGCTGATGGCGGATGATAATTTTTTCGTATTCATCACGAAATCGCACCTGAAATGGCGTGCTTCAGGTGAAAATGACAAGGACATTACAGTGTAGTGCCTGTTTGATTATTATGCCGAAGAAATACGCAGATATTCGCGTAATAGCAATAACCTTTTTCGCTGGCGGGTTTTTTAAAAAGAATATTGGCGGGAATATTCCTCTCCCGGAAAGGGAGAGGCGCGGGCGGTTAAAAATTCCAGTCTTCGTCTTCGGTTTCGACGGCTTTCCCCATCACATATGAGGAGCCGGAGCCGGAGAAAAAGTCGTGGTTTTCGTCGGCATTCGGCGAAAGCGCGGCAAGAATTGCCGGGTTCACGTCCGCCATTTCTGCCGGGAAGAGCGCTTCATAACCGAGGTTCATCAGCGCTTTGTTGGCGTTATAGCAGAGGAACGCTTTCACCTCTTCTGTCCAGCCGCTCTCCGCGTACACATCTTCAGTGTATTGCAGCTCGTTATCGTAGAGATCCATCAGCAGATCCAGCGCGAAATTCTTCAACGCCTCGCGCTTTTCTGCGCTGACTTTCTCCAGCCCTTTCTGATACTTATAACCAATGTAATAACCGTGTACCGCTTCGTCGCGAATGATCAACCGAATCAGGTCTGCGGTGTTGGTCAGTTTGCCGCGGCTTGACCAGTACATCGGCAGCCAGAAACCGGAATAGAAGAGGAAAGATTCCAGAAACACGCTGGCGATCTTCTTCTTCAGCGGCTCATCGGCGCGATAGTGCTGCAGGATGATCTGCGCCTTGCGCTGCAACGCCGGGTTTTCTTCGCTCCAGCTATACGCGGCATCGACATCTTTGGTCTGGCATAGCGTGGAGAAAATCGAACTGTAGGAGCGGGCATGTACCGCTTCCATAAAGCTAACGTTCGACAAAACTGCCTCTTCATGCGGTGTCAGCGCGTCGCTTATTAACGCCGGTGCGCCAACGGTATTCTGAATGGTGTCAAGCAGCGTCAGGCCGGTAAAAACGCGGATGGTAAGCTGTTGCTCTGCCGGGCTTAACGTCTGCCAGGCGGGAATATCGTTCGACAGCGGCACCTTTTCCGGCAGCCAAAAATTGCTGGTCAGCCGGTTCCACACTTCCAGATCTTTATCGTCCTGGATTTTGTTCCAGTTCACCGCGCTGATACGTGTTAGTTGGCTCATCCTTTTCTCCTTATAACGCGCAGGACACGCAGCCCTGGATCTCAGTGCCTTCCAGCGCAAGCTGGCGCAGGCGAATGTAGTACAGCGTCTTGATGCCTTTCTTCCAGGCGTAGATCTGCGCTTTGTTGATATCGCGCGTGGTGGCGGTGTCTTTGAAGAACAGCGTCAGCGACAGCCCCTGATCGACATGGCGCGTGGCTTCGGCATAGGTATCAATGATCTTCTCCGGGCCAATCTCATACGCATCTTCGTACAGCGCCAGATTTTCATTGGTCATAAACGGCGCCGGGTAGTAAACGCGCCCGGTTTTGCCTTCCTTGCGGATCTCAATTTTCGACACAATCGGGTGAATACTCGATGTCGCATGGTTGATGTACGAGATGGAGCCGGTCGGCGGAACCGCCTGTAAGTTCTGGTTATAAATGCCGTAACGCATCACATCTTCACGCAGTTGCTGCCACATCTCGCGCGTGGGCAGGGTGATGCCGGAATGGGCAAACAGCGCACGGACTTTCTCCGTTTTCGGTTGCCAGTCGCCTTCCAGGTACTGGTTGAAGTATTCGCCGCTGGCGTAGCGCGACGCCGGGAAACCGGCAAAATGCTGGCCGCGCTCGCGGGCGATCATCATCGAGGTATGCAGCGCATGCCAGGTGATGGTGTAGAAATAGAAGTTGGTGAAATCGAGCCCTTCCGGGCTGCCATAGGCGATGCCTTCGCGCGCCAGATAACCGTGCAGGTTCATCTGGCCCAGCCCAATGGCGTGCGAGGCGGCATTGCCGGTCTCAACAGACGGTACAGAGCGGATATGGCTCATATCGGACACTGCCGTCAGCCCGCGAATGGCGGTTTCCACCGTGCGGCCAAAGTCCGGCGAATCCATGGTGTGCGCGATATTCAGTGAACCCAGGTTGCAGGAGATATCGTGGCCGGTCGCGGTGTAATCGAGGTTTTCATCAAACGTCGAAGCGCTGTTGACCTGCAAAATCTCCGAGCACAGGTTGCTCATATTGATGCGCCCGGCAATCGGGTTCGCGCGGTTGACCGTGTCTTCAAACATAATGTACGGATAGCCGGACTCAAACTGGATCTCCGCCAGCGTCTGGAAGAAGTCGCGGGCGTTAATGTAGCTTTTGCGCACGCGATCGTCGGCCAGCAGTTCATCATACAGCTCGCTAATCGCCACATCGCCAAACGGTTTGCCGTACAGGCGCTCGACATCATAAGGCGAGAACAGCGCCATCTGCGCGTTCTCTTTGGCCAGCCGGAAGGTGACATCCGGGATCACCACGCCCAGCGACAGGGTTTTGATGCGGATCTTCTCGTCGGCGTTTTCACGTTTGGTATCGAGGAAACGCAGAATGTCCGGGTGATGCGCATGCAGATAAACCGCGCCCGCGCCCTGACGCGCGCCAAGCTGGTTGGCGTAGGAAAAGGCATCTTCCAGCATCTTCATTACCGGGATCACGCCGGAAGACTGGTTTTCAATACGCTTGATTGGCGCGCCGGCTTCGCGCAGGTTGGAGAGCAGGAACGCCACGCCGCCGCCGCGTTTGGAAAGCTGCAACGCCGAGTTCACCGCGCGGCCAATCGATTCCATATTGTCTTCAATGCGTAGCAGGAAGCAGGAAACCAGTTCGCCGCGCTGCTGTTTACCGCAGTTAAGGAAGGTTGGCGTTGCGGGCTGGAAACGGCCGGAGAGGATCTCTTCCGCCAGCTGCCGCGCCAGCGCTTCGTCGCCCTGCGCCAGCGTCAGCGCGACCAGGCAGGCGCGATCTTCAAAGTGCTCAAGATAGCGTTTGCCGTCGAAGGTTTTTAGCGTGTAGCTGGTGTAAAACTTCCATGCGCCAAGGAAGGTCTGAAAACGAAAACCGCTGGCGTGTGCGTGCGCAATCAGATCGACGACGAAAGCACGATCGTAGCGCGCCAGCACGGTATCATCGTAATAACCTTCGCTCACCAGCCAGTTCAGCCGTTCATCCTGGCTGCTGAAGGTAACCGTATTGGGGCGCACGTGATTCGCCATAAAGGCGTCAACCGCCTCGCGGTCTTTATCAAACTGAATGCGGCCATCTTTATCATAAAGATTCAGCATCGCATTCAGCGCATGGTAATCCAGCGTTTCGTGTTTCACGCGCTCTGCGGTTGTCGTTGCCAAAATTCGCTCACTCCTTTACGCACATTGTCGATGTCCTGCTGCGTACCCATCAGCTCAAAACGGTAGAGATACGGTACGCCGCATTTCTGCGAGACCACATCGCCTGCACGACCGTACGCTTCGCCAAAATTCCGGTTACCGGAGGCGATCACGCCGCGAATCAACGACCGGTTGTGCGGATCGTTTAAAAAGCGGATCACCTGGCGGGGAACCGCGCCTGCCGTTCCGCCGCCGCCATAACTGGGCACCACAAGGATATAAGGTTCGTCTACCTGGATGCGCTCCCGCTCATTGAGCGGAATGCGTACCGCCGGCAGCCCAAGACGCGTAATAAAGCGCTGCGTATTTTCGGAGCTGCTGGAGAAGTAGACGAGGGTACTCATGCGCTGGCCACATTGGGGGCGCTGTGCAGGCGGTTGATCATATCCGGGCGAAAGCCGGACCAGCGCGTTTCCCCGGCGACAACCACCGGTAACTGACGAAAGCCCATCGCGCGAAGCTCATCGGCTGCTTCGGGCACATGGTCAACGTTCACCATTTCGAACGCCAGGCCACGGCTTTCCATGGCACGTTTCGTGGCGTGGCACTGAACACAATCATTTCGAGTGTAAATGGTAATGCGCATAATTCGTGTTTCCGTTTAAAATGGAAGAACGGCGCGAAGGTTCGCGTCAGTTAGTGTGTGTGCTACTGAGAAGAATACTAGATGTAGTTATTGAAAGATGCAACCACACAATATATAGGAAATTATCATAGGCTTTGCCCAAAGGATGGACACAATGGGTAAGGGTGATTTGTACACATTTTACACAGGGATACAGCGATGCGAGGGCAAATAAAAACCCCTGCGCGGGCTAGCCGGGCAGGGGTTTTTGCGAAAAGAGCGGGTTTAGCGACGCAAACTGAGTAGCGCGCCGACGAAAATACCGATGGCGGCGGCAGCACCAACGCTGCACCAGGGTTTGTCTTTCACAAAGGTATCTGCGCAACTCACGACGTCGCTCGCAGCTTGTTGCACACGGTTGCGGCCATGCAGACGTGCGCGGGTCTCTTTTAACAGCGCCTGCGCTTTACGACGCGCGCTTTCCGCTTCATCTTTGGCGTCGCTGCCCCATGATTTAAGCACCTCTTCAAGGCTATCGGCTAATTGGCTGACATCGTTGTTGATATCCTCGACGCCTTCATCAACATCACGGCGATTCGGTCTGTTAAACATAGGATCCTCCCTCGTTTTTGATGTGAATTTTAGTTTAGACCATAATTTTTCAGGCCTTGCGGCAATCACCTCTTTCACGCCCGTTTGTGGAATTTTCTGAATCACGGTCAATGCTGAGTCATGTAAGGTGGCGAGGCTGTAAAGAGATGACGAGGAAAATCTATGTACTTAAGACCCGATGAAGTGGCACGCGTTCTGGAAAACGTGGGATTTACAATGGATGTGGCGACGCCAAAAACCTATGGTTATCGCCGCGGTGAAAATTATGTTTATGTGAATCGCGAAGCGCGAATGGGCCGTACGGCGCTGGTGATCCACCCCACGCTGAAAGAACGCAGTTCGTCGCTCGCGGAGCCCGCCTCGGACATCAAGTTGTGCGATCACTACCAGAATTTCCCGCTCTATTTTGGCGGCGATTCCCAGGAGCATTACGGCATTCCGCACGGATTCAGTTCGCGCGTGGCGCTGGAACGTTTTCTGAAAGGATTATTTGGCGAACAGCACTAAACGATGGCAGGCATTGCCTGCCATCCGCTATCAGGCTTTGGCCTGGTGGTAACTGCTCACCCGGAACAGACGGCGGCAGTAATCGAGGAAGTAGCCGTAAACGGCGCCCATCATCATCGACAGCACGATATTGGAACTGACCGCAGCAACAATCTGATGCCAGTCCGCACCCACCGACCAGAGGATCGCCACGTAAACCGGCGACTGGAAGGTGACATAGGCCAGCACATCCGCCAGATTTTTCATCCAGCCTGAAGGGCTAATACGGCGTGCATAACGCATAAAAGCATCGCGGTACAAACCATAAGGCCAGGCAATAATAATGTTCACCGGGATGGCGACCAGGCGCGATGAAAGTGACTGTTCGAAGCTCATTCCGGAGAGAAATATTTCAATCAGCATGTTCACTACCGAACAATAGACAACCATCGCAAAGGTGTCTGCTGCTGCGTGACGCAGGCGAGACTGCGAAGAGAACATGGTGCTGCTCCTTGAGAATCAACGAAAAGGCGAATGAATGGGTCTTTTAGCGTTTTGAAGTGGCTGAATTAATGCGGATAGAGTATCCATCTGGTTTGAAACTAACAACTAGCGATAAATTTTTATTTTCTTTTCTTTGTTGGATAAAGTGCTCTGTGTTTGCGCGTTTTATGCTCATTTCATTATTTTAACTGGAGTGGTTGTTAAATTTATTAAATATCAAACGCTTATGGATGATGTGAGAAGAAATGCAGCACGCTGAGGGGGAAAGACACGGTGCGTTTTAGCGTACTCTGCTTCCGGCGTGCGGATAAAATAACCAGCAGCATTTTTTATGCTGATAAAGGTGTTTTTGTGGAGTTTAGTTCTGATATGAAGTGTGATTATTTATGCTTATATTTTGCATAAATGATAGCCGGAGCGGCGGGGGGACGCCCACCGCTGAGGGATTAGCAGACGCCGAAATCGCCGTCTTCTTTATACGGCGAGACATCTTCCGCTTTCAGCGTAATTTTGTCTGCCGTCTCGTCGTGGACGGGAACCGCAACGATTTGATCCTGATGAACTTCAAGCACTTTAAGTTTTGGCCCGCCAACGCGCGGTTGCACAATATCACCAACAGAAAACATAGCTTCCTCCTTTCTCATTTGTTGTGTCTCTAACCTTAGCCTGGAGGCCGTAGGGGGTACAGCGTAAAAGAGGGTAAAAGCGCGTGGCGGAAGTGGCGGTACAGTGCAGAGTGTCTACTCTTAAAGAGAAAGTCTTTTATTTCAATTACCTGAAATTTTTCTGCACGGGAGGCAACATGGGTTTCTGGCGCATTGTCCTGACGATTATTCTTCCGCCGCTCGGCGTGCTGCTTGGCAAAGGCTTTGGCTGGGCATTTATTATCAATATCCTGCTCACCCTGCTGGGCTACGTTCCTGGCCTGATTCACGCTTTCTGGGTGCAGACCCGCGATTAATGCAGCGGCGCGATAACCAGTATCGCGCCTTTTCGAGGTTATCAGAACGTTTCCCAGTTGCTGTCCCCGGAGGCTGCCGTCGGCGTGGCCGGGCGCAGCGCTGTCGGTTTTGGCGTACCGGATTTTTTGCTCAGCAGCGCGCTGTGACCCTTCACGCGGAACACCGCCACTGCCTGACGCAACTGCTCGGCCTGCTCTTCCAGCGCCGCAGATGCCGCAGCGGATTCCTGCACCAGCGAGGCGTTCTGCTGCGTAACGCTGTCCATCTGTGATACCGCAAGGCTGACCTGCTCAATCCCTTTGCTCTGCTCATCGGAAGCGGAGGCGATTTCACCCATAATGTCGGTCACGCGCGTCACCGCGTTGACGATCTCCTTCATGGTATCGCCCGCTTCGGCAACCAGCGTGGTGCCAGAATTTACGCGGTTCACCGAGTTTTCAATCAGCGTCTTAATCTCTTTTGCCGCCTGTGCGCTGCGGCTTGCCAGCGTACGCACCTCACCGGCCACCACGGCAAAGCCGCGTCCCTGTTCGCCTGCGCGGGCGGCTTCCACCGCAGCGTTCAGCGCCAGAATATTGGTCTGGAAGGCGATACTGTCAATCACACTGGTGATATGCGCGATTTGCTGGGAGCTGTCGGAGATCTCGCTCATGGTACGCACCACATTGCTGACCACTTCACCGCCACGAGCCGCCGTATCGGAGGCATTTTTCGCCAGCAGCGATGCCTGGCGGGCGTTATCGGTGTTTTGCTTCACGGTAGCGGTGAGTTGTTCCATGCTGGCCGCGGTCTCTTCCAGCGAAGCCGCCTGCTGCTCGGTGCGGGAGGAGAGATCGTTGTTGCCGGTGNAGATCTCGCTGGCGCCGGTGTAGATCGAATCAGAACTGTTACGCACCGCGCTGACGGTTTGCACCAGCGCTGATTGCATCTCATGCAGTCCGGTTGCCAGTTGGCTCATCTCGTTGCGGCCTTCGGCAGCGATCGATTGCGTCAGATCGCCCCCGGCAATGGCGCGAATATGTCCCATAATGCTGTGCAGCGGTCGCAGCAGCAGATGTTGCAGACCCAGCCAAATCATGACCATTACCGCAATCACCACCAGCAAAATGACGCCCAGCGTCCATTGCATACTGGTGAAGCTGTTCTGGTTTTGCTGTGCCGCCGCTTGCAGGAAGGTGTTGTTTTCCGCCCGCCACTTCGTATAGCTGGCGTCCATATCATCCTGCGCCTGTTGCGCATCCAGGTTGCCGTAAGCCTCGTAATTATTGGCCCGCAGGAAGGTGATCGACTGCTGCAAAACGTCATGCATTTTGCTGATGTTCTGCGAAACTTCGTCGGCTAATGCGCTGTCCTGGCCCGCCACGCGCGGCGTATTTTTGTAGTTATTAAAATAACCTTCGGCTTTGCCGAGCGAGTCGGTTGCGGTGGTGAGGAGCTTATCGATGCTGGCAAGGGAGGCCGGATCGCGTTGGTTTTTCAAAAAGCGAATCGCCACGCGAGTGACGGTGACGCGCGTTTTGATCAGCGTGTTAACACTGTCGCCTAAGTTTTCTTGCTGCGCGTTAAGAACTCCGGTGTTCTGGAAGTTCAGCCTGTCATTATTGACCGCAGAGTAGAAAAGTCCCCCGGTGACCAACTGGAGAAGACAAAATACCGAAAGAGCAATAATGATGCCGGTAATAACCCGTATATTTTTGAGCATGGCCATAGTCCGTGAGAGAGTCGGGATTGCTCTGTTAATATCGGCCTGGCCAAAGGTAACTTTATAATCGCTTTTTAAACGCTTAAATAAGACTTAAATAAGTGCCCGGCATATCACATGCCGGGAAGTGCGTTACAGGTTGTTGCGGTGTTTTTTTACTGCCAGCGCAATGCGCGGCTCCAGCAATTTCGCCACGGCGGCGAATACCGGCACCACTACCGAGTTGCCAAACTGGCGGTAAGCCTGCGTGTCGGAAACCGGGATGCGAAACGGCTGTTCGCCGACTTTTTCAAACCCCATCAGACGCGCGCATTCACGCGGCGTCAGGCGACGCGGACGGCGCGCCTGGTTTTCTGCATTGCCGAAATCAGCTTCACCCAGCGCTTTATCCCAGCCGCGATCGACAAGGATCTCTGAACCGTCTTTGTGATAGCGCGCCGACAGCGTGCGGGCCACGCTTGCGGCATGGGTAGGATCCACCAGCCCGAAACCGAAGCCATTCCCTTTTGCCGCATGTTTTTGCGCATAGCGATAGAGGTACTCCCAGAGCTTTGGCGACAGCACATATTTGCTGTCGACCGTCGGGTCGAGCAGTTGGCCGAAGGTCGGGCGCTGTGTGGGGTAGAAGCGGTCGATATCGCGCAGGGTGAAGCCTTCACTGAGCTGTAAATCGCGGCGAAAACCGACCAGCACAATGCGTTCGCGGTGCTGCGGTAAAAAGTGGCGGCCATCAATGATTTTCGGATCGTCTTTGCCGGAAGCATCGGCATCGGCCACGTCATAGCCCAGTTCATCCAGCGTATTCATGATCACGCTGAAGGTTTTGCCTTTGTCGTGGCTTTTAAGGTTTTTGACGTTCTCCAGCACGAAGATCGCCGGACGGCGGGCTTTGATAATGCGCGCAACGTCGAAAAACAGCGTTCCCTGCGCTTCGCACTCAAAACCGTGGGCGCGACCAAGAGCATTCTTTTTACTTACCCCGGCGAGGCTAAAAGGCTGGCAGGGAAAGCCCGCCAGCAGCACGTCGTGCTCGGGGATCTGCTGTTTGATATGGGCGTAAGCCTGGGCTTCAGAGATGGCAGGATTGCCGCTCAGCGTCACTTCGCGGATATCCTGATTAAAGGTGTGCGTGGACTTATCGTTGTACCAATTGGCTTTATAGGTGCGCACCGCGTTTTTGTTCCATTCGCTGGTGAACACGCACTGCCCGCCGATAGCTTCAAACCCGCTGCGAATACCGCCAATACCGGCAAAGAGATCGATAAAACGGAAACGATAGTTGGGGTGATGAGCGGGGGGCGAGGGGAGCAGCGCACGCAGTTGCGCCTCTTCGGCGGCGGTCAGCGTTTTTACGCTGCCTTTACCGTTTATCCAACGGTTGAGCGATTCACGGCTCCATTCCGCTTTGCCCGCCTTTTTCAACTGCTCGGCCACATACTTTTGTCCGTAGATTTCAAGCACCTGATCGAGTAATGCCCGGTCGCGTTCCTGCTGTCGCTGTTGTTCAGTCTCTGCCTGCGCCAGCAGTTCCTGCGCAAGTGAATCAAATTCCGCCATGGCGTCTCCTTGGATTGACGCTCTGAAATATATCACTCATTTGACCCAGAGGAGAAACGCCAGGCAAGCCGTTATTGACGGATAAACGCAACCGGTACGCTTTCCGTCAACCACACGCCGTTATCGGCCTGATAGAAAACAAAGCCTTGCGCGTACATCCGTCCTGCTTCAACGATGAGCACCACCGGTTTGCCGTGCGCTGACCGTCGCCTCATCGGCAGATAAATGCGCATATTTTCACGCTTTGTTCCATGGCATTTTCGCCAGCAGCAGCGCCATGCCGCACCAGCCGCTGATTCCGGCGAACAGTAAGCCTGCGCCGACGAAACCGGAGAGCAGGAAAAAGCCCGGATGCGCCGCGTAACCGAGTATCACGCCGAGCAGGATCAGGCTGCCCGCCACCATTTGCACCTGCTGCATCAGCGGACGCGGCTGGCGTTTATCTTCCACCGTCGGCAGGTGCGCCTGCTTCCAGGCACTTAGCCCGCCTTCGAGAATGGCCACCGGCGCTTGCCCTGCGGCACGTACCAGCGCATCGGCATTTTCCTGCGTACGTCTGCCGGACTGGCAATGAAAAATCACCGTTTGTGTGGGCGAGTCGGTGGCAATCGGCGCACCCTTCAGCAACGCTTCCAGCGGCAGTGAGATAGCACCGGGCAGGTGTTCGCGGCGAAACTCATCAGGCTGGCGAATATCGATAAGCAGTGCGCCTGCCGCTTGCTGTGCGTGGGCGTCAGCCGCAGAGATCCGGGTATAAGACATAGTTACTCCTGTGGGCAGTACAGCCCCTTGAGTGTGCTGATAATTTTGCCAACCGCTTCATCTTTAATGAAGTAGTTGACCCGCTGCGCCTGGCGCAGGCTTTCAACCAGACCTTCCTCTTTCATCCGCGCCAGATGTTGCGACGTCGCTGAAGGGCTAAGGCCAGTAATGGCGCTCAGTTCACCCGCAGAGGTGCCCGGCGCGTCGCACAGCATGCAGAGGATCAGCAGCCGGTGCGGGTTGCTCATCGCTTTCAGCAAGCCGGATGCCTGCTCTGCCTGTTTCTGAAGTAACGGAATATCGGGTTTGGTCATGGCTGTTTAGTTTTTTCTAAATTTAGATAAATCTAAAATAAAGGGCGGAAGAATTCAAGCACTGAATAAATCCTTAACACTTTTGGTTTGAATTCTCCTCAACACCTTCGTTTACTGAGGGCAGTGTGTGGCAATGTTTCCGGAGAAGAATGTGAAGGTTTTGAAATATGCGCTCTGCGCTGTCAGCGTCTGGGTTAATGGCGCGAGCGCCTGGAGTAATGTCTTGCCCGTCGGGTCTGCGGCAGGCGATCAATCGCTTTCACCTTTTTATATCTGGGACGGATCTTTGCCTGCAAACCCTGGCATGATGCTGCGTGAAGAGCCGCTGCCCGCACAGCCGGAAATCACCGCAGCCAGCAAGGCGCAACGCATTCTGTATACCTCGCGCGATAAGCGCTGGAATGCCGGAATTGTGCCGGTCAGCGGCGCGCTTTGGTTCCCGAAAGGCAATCCACCGGCCGGAGGCTGGCCGGTTCTCGCCTGGGCGCACGGTACGCTGGGCGTTGCCGATAGTTGTGCGCCGTCGTGGACTAACCCGACAGCGCGGGATGCGCACTATATTAACCAGTGGCTCCAGCAGGGCTTTGCGGTTGTCGCCACCGATTATCAGGGGCTCGGCGGGCCGGGGCCTCATCCGTATATGAACTGGGAAGCGGAAGGACGTTCGGTACTCGACAGCGTACGCGCGGCGCGACAGGCGTATCCGCAGCAGCTCGCGAATAACCTGGTGATCAGCGGCCAGTCGCAGGGATCGGGCGCGTCGCTTGGCGCCAGCCTGATTGCGCCGGATTATGCCCCGGAATTGAAACTGCGCGCCACCCTTGCCACGGGTGTGGTGGCCACGTTTCCGGATGGGCCGGTGAAACCCGGCAATGCGCGTCCGGGCAATCGCGATCCGTCACGCTTTACGATGTTACGATTGATTGGCGGCTCACTGCCGGATGGCGCGCCGCGCGCTGAGAAATGGGTAACAGAAAAGGGGGCGAAGCTGCTGGCCTTGGCGAAAACCGCCTGTATGAGCGAGCTGGGCCGCTATGAGCGCCGCGAAAAACTCGACGGTAGCGCGGCATTTATCGGTGGTTCCGCGCAGGTTACTCATGCGCTGCTGCCGGTAACCGATATGCCGGTCAAAGCCTTCCCGGCGCCGCTGTTTGCCGCCACCGGTCTCGCCGATCATACCTTATCGCCGCACCATCAATACGCCGCAGTGGCCGCGCTGTGCGCAGGCGGCAATGCGGTGGAGTGGAAAACCTATCCCGGCATTACCCATAACGGCACCGTCAACGTCGCTTTCGCCGATGAACTGAAGTTTGTCCGCGGCGTGATGGAAAACGCCCCGCAGCCCAATAGCTGCGGTTCGTTGCAGCCGCCTGGGAAATTACAGCAGCCCACGAAGGGCGTGGCGTTTAATTAGTCGCACAAGGTTATGAGCGTGATAGCTTCTTCCCATGTGGGTGTACATAGTACCTCTTTCTGGTGTACTATGTACCTGAACAGGGAGGTGTGCTATTGGATCATGCACTGGAGTTTATTGAGACGTCGATGTTTACCCGGCAGATAAAGCAAAATTACTGAAAGATGAGGTGTGACATGCATTTTTTTGACGAGCTAAAAACCTCTCTGGAAGAGGCTGTAGACATCAAAAATGGGGTTAAAGCGCCGGCAAATGTCACCCGCTATGAAATCGCTGATGTAAAAGCGATTAGAGAGCAACTCAACGTTTCACAAAGTGAGATGGCGAAGGCACTGGGAACCAGCGTTGATACCATTAAAAGTTGGGAATCCAAACGGCGTAACCCGACAGGCCTGGCAGCCAAAGTATTGGCAACAATTCAGGCAAATCCCGATTTCTTTCGTGAACTTGCCGCCCATTAAACAACAGCCCCATCGGGGCTTTTGTTCTGTTACCGGGCCAACTATCTGAATTCCGGGCCGCCATTACTGTGCATGACGCCAGCGCAGTGTCGCGGGCAGTACGCGCTGCGGCATTGCCGGTTCGTTGCCCTCAATCATTTGGGTGATTATCTCGAAGCAATCCTGCGCCAGACGCGGCACGTTCTGCTCGACGGTGTCGATGTGCAGCGACAGCGAATCATACAGGTAATGGTCGTCAAAGCTGGCGATATGGATTTCGCTTTCCAGCAAGTGATGCTGGCTCATATAGCGCAGTACCCCTTCAAGCAGCCCGCAGGCGGCGGTAAACAGCGCTTTCGGCGGGCGACCCAGCCTGGCGCACAGCGCGGCGAACATCTCGTAACCGCTGCTCGGGTGATAATTACCGTGAATAATCCACTCCGGGCGCGGCGTTACGCCCGCACGCTCCAGACCCTGCATAAATCCGGCGAGCCGATCTTTGGTGGGCGAAAGCCGTGGCTGGCCGCCAAGAAAATAGATTTCATCGGGGTTTGCCCGCGCCAGGCGTTCGACTAAATCCGCCGTCGGCGTCAGCGAATCGGTGATCACCAGCGGCAACCGGGTGTCATTGATGTGGCGGTCAAACAGCACCACCGGCAACTGCTCGCTGAGCTTCACGTAGTCGCTGTCGCTCTGCATGCTGGAAGCGACAATCAGGCCATCCACCTGGCGCGCGACCAGGTTATTGACTACCACGGTCTCCTGGCTGGCATTTTCGTCGGTACAGGCGATCAGCAGTTGCAGACCGGCTTCGCGGCAGAGGTTTTCCAGCTCATGGGAAAAAACAGCAAAACCGTAGTTGGTGATTTCCGGCACCACCAGCCCCAGCGTGTGGCTGCGGTTTTCGCGCAGCAGACGGGCATAAATGCTTGGCTGGTAATGATGCTGTTGGGCGATCGCCAGCACGCGTTCGCGCGTCTCCTGCGCCACGCGCAGCTCTTTGCCGCGGCCGTTAAGCACCAGGCTGGCAGTGGCTTTCGACACCCCCGCCAGCGCAGCGATATCACTGATGGTAACGCGTTTTGTTTTTCGCACGGTTTTGCATCGTTTAAGGAAACAAGCACTTATTCTACCATGCAAGAACGTAACGACCAGTAGTGGGCCTGTACTTCTGCGCCTCCGCGCAGGGTTAATTGCGCCGGATGCGTCGGGAAATAGCGGCTGCTCATCACCCCTTCGCCCGCGTTGATAAAGATCTCCACGCTTGAGCGATCGCAGAGGATCTGCAACTTCTGCGCACTGCCGCGCCAGTAACGGTACAGCCATTCGCCGGTTTGCAGGCTGCGGCGAGCAAGACGCAGTTCATCGTTGTGCCACTCCAGAATCAGCGTATCGGCGAAATTCAGCGTGACCTCGCCCGCGCTTTCCAGCACCAGCTCAAGTTGCTCTGCCTCCAGCGCTGGCATTGCTTCTGCCACACCTTTATAGCGCTGTTCTTCACCGCGCAGCGCCTGTAGCTCAGCCACCGGCTGCTGATACAGCTTACCGTTATGTTCAGTCAGTTCCCGCAGGCAGGTCATCTGGTGGATCCAGCCATTCGCCACGGTTGGCTGCAACATCTCTTCGCCGTCCGGTACGCCCATCCAGCCGACCAGCAGGCGGCGGCCATCATCGGCGAGGGTGGTTTGCGGGGCGTAAAACTCAAACCCGGCATCCAGTTCGGCAAACTCGCCGTGCTGATACTGCGCGCTGGCGTAGTCCAGCGTGCCGCTGAGATAGGCGCTTGGGTAGGTATTGAGGTAGCGTTTCTCCTCGCGCGCCACCCCCTGCGGGCAGCAGATCAGAAAGGTGCATTCGCCAAGGGTGAACATGTCGGGGCACTCCCACATATAGCCCGCATCGCCCAGCCCGTTCAGGCCGCTACCGGCGATTTCACCGAGGTTTTGCCAGTTCCACAAATTCTCTGAGCGCAGCAGCAGCACCTTGCCCTGCAACTGTAAATCCTGCGCGCCCAGCACCATGTACCACTGCCCGTCGTGCCGCCACACTTTCGGGTCGCGCACATGGCCGGTGTAGCCGTGCGGCAAAGGAATGGCCGGGCCGAGTTTGTCGAAACCGCCGTCGCTGTTTTGTACCGCCAGGCACTGCCACGCGGTGCGGGAACCGTCGTCAAACTTCACGTTGCCGGTGTAGCACAGCGTCAGCTCGCCATTGTTATCGATGGCGCTGCCGGAGTAGCACCCGTTGCGGTCATACTCTTCGTCGGGCATCAGCGCGATGGGTTCATGCTGCCAGTGGACTAAATCCGCCGAACTCCAGTGTGCCCAGCATTTGTGCAGGTGCTGACACCCCAGCGCATTCCACTGGTAGAACAGATGATAACGCCCGGCGAACTGGATAAAACCGTTCGGATCGTTAAGCAGCCCGGTCACCGGCGCAAGATGCCAGGCGGGGTAGTGCGGGTCGGCCAGCGCTTTCGGCTGGCCTTTCATCACTGCCTGCAACATGGCAGGCAGCAGGGTTGTTGAAGCCATTATTCGGAGTCCGTTTTGTATTTCAGCAGGTAAGAGATAACAAACGCGGCGCTAAATGCAATCACCATTCCGATAACATAGTTGAGCAGCGAGCTGGCCTGCACAATCGCCATACCCGGGATGCCCGTCAGGCCGACCGCCGTCATATAAACATGCACCGAAACCACCCATGCGCCGCCTGCCGCGCCGCCGATAAGCGCGGCGATAAAGGGTTTTACAAAGCGCAGGTTGATACCGAAAATCGCCGCCTCGGTAATGCCGAGCAGCGCCGAGAACGCCGAAGGCAGGGCAATGGCTTTGATCTTCGCATCTTTCGTTTTAAACCACACCGCCAGACAGGCACCGCCCTGCGCAACGTTCGCCATCGCCCAGATCGGCAGCAGGAAGTTGACGCCGATCGACGGATTGCCCAGCAGCCCGGCTTCAATCGCGTGAAAACTGTGATGCACGCCGGTAATCACAATCACTGAATAGAACCCGCCGAACAGCATACCGGCCAGCCAGCCTGCATGGCTAATCAAGGTGCTGAGGACAAAAGAGATGCCGTCGCCGAGTGCGCGACCCGCCGGGCCGATAACCAGCATGGCGATAAAACCAGAGATAATCACCGTCAGGAACGGCGTCAGGATCAGATCCAGCGCATCCGGGATCACCCGGCGCAGTTGCTTCTCCAGCAGGCTCATAAACCATACCGCCAGCAGCACCGGGAAAACGGTGCCCTGGTAGCCGATCATTGCCACTTCGATACCGAAAAAGTTCATGGTATGGAAGCCCGCCGCCACGCCCCAGGCGTTGGTCAGTGCCGGGTGCGTCAGAATGCCGCCGAGCGTCGCGCCAAGATAGGGGTTACCGCCAAACTCGCGGGCGGCGGTAAAGCCAATCAGGATTGGCAGAATGATAAATGCCGCTGAACTGAACATGTCGAGCATGATGTACAGGGCGTTGTCCGGGTTCACCCAGCCGTAGGTTTTCACCATTCCCAGCAGCCCCATCAGCAAGCCGGAGGCGACAATCGCCGGGATAATCGGCACGAAAATGTTCGACAGCAGGCGGGCAATGCGCTGGAACGGATTGAGCTTGCGCGCGGCAATATCGGCGGCTTCTGACTTGCTCGATTCGTTGATCCCGGCCTCGGCGATAAACGCGGCGTAGACTTTATTCACCACGCCGGTACCGAAAATAATCTGCAACTGCCCGGCGTTACGAAAACAGCCTTTCACGCCGTCAATTTTACCGATCGCTGCGGTATCGGCTTTCGCGTCTTCCACCAGCACTAAGCGCAGGCGCGTGGCGCAGTGCGCGGCGCTGGCGATATTATCCTTACCGCCCAGCAGCGGCAGCAGCGCGCGGGCAATTTGTGCAAAATCCATAGCAACCTCTGTGTTCTCGTTATTGTGGTGTTAACCCGGTTGAGACGACCCCCGCACCCCGCAGGGGCCGAACTCATTAGAACCAGGTCTCCATTTGGACGCCGAAGTTCCACTCGCCGCCGGATTTAAAGCCGTTGCTGCCAAAGGCATCATCGCTGGCGTAGTTATCCAGTCGGTGATCCCAGTCCATCCAGGTGGCGAACAGGCGGATTTCCGGGCGTTTGAGGAATTCGCCGACGTCGCTGGCTTTCAGCGTCGGGGCGACGGTCAGTTTATAGAAGCTACCGCTCACCGCGTTACGGCTGTTGTAGCCTTCCGGGCGCAGATCCATGTACTGGTAGCTGCCTTCGTACTGCATTTCGAAGTTTTCGGTGATCCCCTGAATCAGGCGCAAGTTGGCGGTCGCCCACTGGTAGCTGTCGCCTTTGACGTAGCGATCTTTACTGCTTTGCGCCAGTACGGCCGGTGCAATATGCCAGCCGCCGCCCAGCGGCGTAATGCCGTAGCTGGCGAGGCGCCAGGTGTTCGCTTCCGGCAGCAGCGCGCCGTCGGAACCGATCGATTTCACCTCTGCGCCCAGCCCGTGGCCGTAGAGCAGGGCGGTTTTCGCTGAGCCTTCCCGCAGCCCATAGAAGCTGTCGTTATGCAGGCCAAGAAGCGCATGCACGCCGGTATTCGCGGCATCGCCCTTCACTTTATTGCCGTCGAGATCGACACGATCGTCGTTATCTTTGGCGCGCATGCCGCTGACCATCAGTTGCAGCGGGCCGTAGAAGTTGTTCAGCGACAGAATATAGTTCTGCGCCGTGTTTTCACTGTTCTCAATGTCGCCGAAGGTGCGGCCGTAAATTGAAAGGTTGCTGTGTGTGTCATCGTTCCACTTCATGTCGTAGATCCCGGCGCCGGTCCCGGCGAGGAACACCACATCGGAGTCGATCCAGTGGATATCGAAGTTATCGCGGTCGAAACGTTTACCGGCCCAGACGGTGGAGTCTTTAAATGCGCCGGTGAAGCTCGGCAGATGGCCGATTTCGCTAAACGCCTGGCGCAGGTTGAGATCGCTGCTGGAGGCGGTCCAGTCGTTATAGGTTTTTTGCCCGTCGGCCAGCATCACCTTAAAGCGCGTGGTCGCGCCGTTTGCCAGCGTCTGTTTATGTTCGAGGTTCATCTCGACATAGGTATCCGGTTCGTTACCGAGGCGACCAACATGACCGCCGGTTTCACCCGCCGGGGTCACCGTTGGCCCGCCCTGCGTTTTGGCGGCGGAGTTATTCATCAGCAGCCCGGAACGGGCGTAGCCGTGGAATTCAAACCCGCCTTCATCGGTGGCTTTTTGCTCCAGTTTGGCGGTGCGCTGCTCAACCTGGCTGGTGGTGGTTTGCGTCTGCTGCTGCGCGGCGGCCAGTTGTTGCGCCTGTTTTTCCGCCACTTTGGCGCGGGTTTCTGCGGCATTTGCGCGTTGTTCTGCCGCCTGTAAACGCTGTTCCAGCGCGGCAAGACGGGCTTCTATGCTGCTCATGCTGGGATCGGCAGCCAGTGCAGAGCCAGAGCTGAATATCAAACCAAGGGTTACGGCAAGCGTGCTTTTTTTCATCATTTTGCATCCCTAAGGAAGAGCTATCATCACAGGATTGTTTTTTTGCTAAACCGGTTTAGGTGATGAATCATACGCACGGCTAATTTCTTCACGCAATCAAATTTGCTAAACCGGTTTAGTGATTGTGAGACAGCTCGCAAAACGAAGCGGCACTCAGGCGGGTTATTCCTCCAGTTGATGACGATAGGGCAAGGCGGTCATCGCGCCTTTCGCCGTGGTGGCGAGCGCCCCGCAGCGCTGCGCGGTGGCAAGACGTACGCCAAGTTGCGCCTGGTTATCCGGTAGCCCGTGCTGCGCCAGTTCCCACAGCAACCCGGCAACAAACGCATCTCCCGCGCCGGTGGTATCGACGCTGATAACCGGCTGCGTTGACCAGGCGCTGAGCGCGCCGCGCAGGCAGGCTTTGACGCCCGCTTTACCCTGCGTCACCAGCAACAGCGGGATGGCGAAACGTTCGGCCAATTGCTGCATGCTGGCGTCGATATCCGCCTGGCCGCTAAAAAAGGCCAGCTCTTCTTCCGAGAGTTTCACCACGTCGGCCAGCGTGAAGGCCTGGCTCAGCGCATCATGTAACTGCTCTGGATCGGCCCACAAATCGTGGCGGATATTCGGGTCGAAGCTGACAAATCCCCCGGCGCTGCGGATGCGCGTCATCGCCGTAAACGTGGTGCTGCGCGACGGTTCAGCAGAGAGCGCAATCGAGCAGCAGTGCAGCCATTCGCCGCGCTGAAAGGGCGGTAAGTCATCCTCCGCAAGAAACAGATCGGCGCTCGGTCGTACCATAAAGGTAAATGAGCGCTCACCCACTTCATCGAGCGCAACCACCACCGTGGAGGTGCGCTGCGCCGGGTCAGCGGACATAAACGCGGTATTCACCTGTTCGGCGTCGAGGGTTTGACGCATAAAGCGGCCAAAAGGATCGTCACCGACGCGGCCGATAAAACCGCTGTTTCCCTGCAAACGCGCAATGCCGACCGCCACATTCGCGGGTGCGCCGCCGGGGCACTGCAACAAGCGCCCCGCGCCTTCCGGCAGTAAATCCACCACGGCATCGCCCAGACACCAGACTCGTGCTGACATAACTCTCTCCCGCTTTAAAATAATCGATAAAACTTAACTAAACCGGTTTAGCAAATCAACTGCATCGTTAAGTTGTCATCTTTTTTTGCTAAGGTGCAGGGCGGGTTTCCTTACTCTGGACGCGACAATGCCGCAACCGCTGTACGTTTTCGATCTCGATAACACCTTGATTTCCGGTGACAGTAGTACGCTGTGGAGCCGCTACCTGGTGCGCGAAGGGTTTGCCGATGGCGTGGACTATTTGCGCCATGAAGAGCGGATGATGCAGGATTACGCGCGCGGCGAAATGAATCTGCACGAGTATGTGGCGCTGACCATGTCGCCGTTGCGCGATTTCCCGGTGGCGCAGGTGGAGCGCATGGTGGCGCTGTGTGTGGAAACGGAGATTGTGCCGCGCATCTACCCGCAGGCGCGGGCGTTAATCAGGGAATTGCAGGCCAGCAACCAGCCGATGCTGATTATCTCTGCGTCGGTCAGTTTACTGGTGAAGGCGATTGCGCCGGTGCTGGGCATTGCGCACGCGATTGGCGTAGAAGTGAAAACCGATAACGGGCGCTACACGGGGGTCATCGACGGGACGCCGAGCTATCAGCAGGGCAAAATTACCTGCCTTGAAAACTTCCTTGTTCATCACCCGCAACATCGTGGGGCGGTGACGTTTTATACCGACTCGATTAACGATTTGCCGCTTTGTGAATACGCCAACCACGTGTTTATGGTGAATCCCTGCCCGCAGCTGGCGGCGCAAGGAGAACTGCGCCGCTGGCCGCAACTTAACTGGCAGCTTACTCTGGCTTAAACAGTGGCACCGCTTTACCGATGATATAGCGTCGGCGCAGCCAGGCCGATGCCATATCCATCAGCATGACCACCGCGACCAGAATCACCGTGATAAACATCACCACATCCCAGTTCCACAGCCGCATGTTTTCGGCATAAATCAGGCCGATACCGCCCGCGCCGACAAACCCCAGCACCGCCGCCGAACGGGTGTTGGACTCGATCTGATAGAGGCTCAGCGCGAGGAAGGTCGGGAATGACTGGGTAAAGGTGCTGAAACGGTGCTTTTGCAGGCCGCTCGCGCCGACGGCAGTCATACCGCGCCCCGGCGAACGATCCACCGCTTCATGGCTTTCCGCATACAGACGGCCAAGCAGGCCGGTATCCTGCATGATGATCGCCAGTACCCCGGCCAGCGGCCCGAGGCCAACGGCGCGCACAAAAATCAGCCCCCAGATCGCCATATCGATGCCGCGCAGAATGTCGAACAGGCGACGCATACAAAACGCCACCGCGCCGAGAAACCCGCCGCGCATGATGTTGCGTGCGGCAAGGAAGGAGAGCAGCAGCGCCAGCATAGTGGCGGTGAGCGTACCGGCAAAAACAATCGCCAGCGTGATGCCAATCTGCGAGAAGTAGTAGCCAAACGGCCAGTTGAGGAAATCGTGCCAGACAAACATGCGCAGCAGATAGCGGCCAATCTGCTGTATGCCGTTAAGCGCCTGATCGAGCGGAATGCCGAACTGCATAAAAAACCACAGGTAGTAGAGCGCAGCGGCCAGCGCGATCAGGCCGAGACGGCGCAGATAGCGCCCCTGCGCTTTGAACAAATCACTGTGCAGTTTACGGCTTAAGGTCACATTCGGTACGGCTTGCCAGCTTGTCATTTTTTCCCCTCCAGCACCCACTGGCGCAAACGGCCAGAGAGGGTATCGAGCGCCGAAACCACAATGATGATCAGCAGCAGCGTAATGCTGACCTGATCGTAGCGGTCGAGTTTGATATTGGTCATCAGCTCCTGGCCGATGCCGCCTGCGCCAACCAGACCGAGAATGGTGGAGGAGCGGAAGTTAATCTCCAGGCGCATAAAGCCGTAGGAGAGAAAAATCGGTTTGACCTGCGGCCACAGCGCGAAGCGGATGCGTTGCAGATGCGTGGCGCCGCAGGCGGCCAGCCCGCGTACCGGGCGATCCTGCGTGCTTTCCACCGCTTCATAAAACAGCTTGGTCAGGCTGCCGACGGTGTGCAGCGCCAGCGCGAGGAAACCGGGAATCGCGCCAATGCCAAACGCCATCACGAAAATGACCGCCCACGCCAGCTCCGGCATGGTGCGCAAAAACGCCACCAGCGCGCGAATGGCAAAACGTAGCGGCGGCGGCGACCAGGTGTTGCCCGCCGCCAGAAAAGCCAGCACGCCAGCGATGACAAAAGAGAATAGCGTTGAGGCCAGCGCCAGTTGCAGGGTTTCCCAAATCAGCGGTAACTGAATCGGCAGGCGATAACCCCAATACGCCAGCGAGCCTTTGGTGTGGTTGTCGGCAAAAAGCACAGACCAGTGCAGCGTCGGCACGGTTTCCAGCATGTAATCGAGGAAGTTGGGCAGCGAGTGCCAGATGGTAAAAATATTAAATTCGGCGGCGTTCCCGGCGGCAAGCCAGAGCGCCAGCAGCAGTAACGACCCGGCCACCGTGTCGCGCTTCTGGCGCGCTCTGACCTGCTGGTAATAGTGCTCAAACTGCGTATTCGACGTGTTCATGCGTTGCAATCGCGTCCTGTATGACAATCGAATAAAAGCCCCTGGTTCGACGCAGGGGCTTATTTCATGGCGTGCCGATTAGCGTGCAGTCACCAGCTCGCGTTTCATCTCGATAATCTGTTTGAAATCATCCACGCTGCCCGGGCCGATATGCTGTGTACCGCCCATTGCTTTCACGAAGCAGGCGTGATTATCGGTATCCAGTTTCTTCACGGCGGTAATGACTTTGGCTTTGAAATCCGCCGGCAGGCTGTTGCTCACCAGGATCGGGCCGTTCGGGATCAGCGTCGATTCCCAGATGATGCGGATCTCTTTCATCAGATTCGGGTGATCCATACGGATCAGGCGGTTAAAGGCGCCCGTACTGTAGCCAGTATTGTAATCACCCACCATTGACGTCCAGGTGACCGCGCCCGCGAACTGGCCGTTCAGCACGCCGAGAATGTCCTGCTCATGACCGCCAGAGAAGGTGACGCTGGAGAAGTAGTTGTTGTATTTGTTGTCGGCATTGCCGCCGAACTTCTGTTTGAACGCGTAGTTCGGGATCAGGTAGCCGGAGGTGGAATCCGGGTCCGCAAAGCCGAACGCTTTGCCTTTCAGATCTTCCAGCTTTTTGTACGGGCTGTCGGCTTTCACGATCACCACGGAGTGGTAACCGCGCGATTGATCTTTATCGTCAACGGCGATACCCACGATATCGACTGCTTTCGGGTTGTTGATATACACCGAGGCGTAAGAGGAAGGCGACATGCTCAGTACCACGTCAACTTTCCCGCCCAGCAGCCCCTGGATCACGCCGGAGTAGTCAGAGGAGTTGCGCAGTTTGGTATCGACGTTCAGCTCTTTATCGAGAAACTCTTTCACACACTGGTTATCGCCGATTTGCTGGGTCGCGTTCTGCCCGCCCAGAATCCCCAGATTCAATTCCTTCGGCTGCTCAGCGGCAGAAGCCTGCCATGCCAACAGAAGAGCTGTCATCAATGCAGATAAACGTAATGCACCAGAAATAGTGTTTTTCATTGTCATTGCCTGTGTTGTCTCATTGGAAGGAATAATTAATGCAATTGGCTGATTTCATCGCCGTACAGCACCTGCAGAACATCCTGTGTCAGCCGGGAAGGGTGGTCATCGAAAATAATGCGTCCCTGCGCCACGCCGATAACCCGCGTGCAGTACTCTTTCACCAGCTCAACAGAGTGCAGGTTGACCATTACGCTGATGCCCTGCTGGCTCACTTCGCGCAGCACGTCCATGATGCGCTGGGTATTTTTCGGGTCCAGCGAAGCGACAGGTTCGTCCGCCAGTAATAACGAAGGATTTTGGATCAGCGCCCGGCAAATCGCCACGCGCTGCATCTGCCCGCCGGAGAGCGTCTCTGCACGCTGTAACGCATGCGGCAGCATATTCAGCCATTCGAGCAGGGCGATGGCTTTCGCGCGGTCTTCATCGGTGAAAACTTTAAACAGCGATTTTAGCGTTGAGGTCTGGCTC
Source organism: Kosakonia sp. MUSA4 (assembly GCF_013085925.1). Lineage (NCBI taxonomy): Bacteria > Pseudomonadati > Pseudomonadota > Gammaproteobacteria > Enterobacterales > Enterobacteriaceae > Kosakonia > Kosakonia sp. MUSA4. The sequence goes on along the minus strand of NZ_CP025697.1, from coordinate 4,106,099 downwards.
AGACGGCCAAGCAGCACGTTGGTGAGCACATCCAGGCGCGGAACGAGGCAAAAATCCTGGAAAATCATGCCGCACTGGCTGCGCCACTGATTGAGCGCACGGCCTTTCAGACGCGAGACATCACGCGGCTCGCCCTCATCATCGGAGAAACTTAAGATCTCGCCCGCGCTGGCGCTGTGCGTGCCATTCAGTACATGTAATAGCGTTGATTTACCCGCGCCGGAACGGCCAATCACGCCGACCATTTCGCCGCTGTGCAGATCGAAACTGATATCGTCCAGCACGGTCTGGTGCTGGTTATACGATTTGCGCAAGTTCCTGACGCTCAGCACCTTTTGTTTCGGCACGGTGTTTAATTGATGCAGAGGCGAATAGGGGTGTTCAGAAAGTTCTGCCAACGCGCTGTTCATAAGTCTTCCGGTTTTTGTCATTCAACTGGCGACCATTAACGGCACAACAGATGATCGTTTTATGACGAACAGGCGAACAAATAATGAACGCGAAGGTTTCGCTTAGGGTCAGGGCGGTGAGTGCAGGCTGAGTTTGCAGTAATCGGACAGCACAAGCGATTCATCCTGCCGGGAAAGATAAACAGAATAAACAACGGAAACAGGCGCTTTTTTGCGATATTTCGCCCGACATCGTTTGGCTATTTTCCTGCGCGGGAAGGCGGCCACAGCATGATATTACGCGGATATTTACCGTTTCTCTGCCTGCTATTTTCCGCGCGGAAACAGCATATATTTAAATCACGCCACCGTCACAAAAGTCAGAAAAAACAAGCAACTTTATTGCATCGGTTGGTGCACGGTCTATATGTTAATTTTGTGTTTCAAAAACAATACCTGGGGGTTGTATGGAAGGGAAGATTGCAACGCTGGCCGCCGTTCTGGCCACCGTATTTGCTGGCTCTGCGCTGGCGGCGGTGCCTGCGGGCTATCCGGCGGAGTATCAGAAAATCGTCGATGCCGGGACGAAAGAGGGCAAAGTCGTTATCTATTCGACAACGGATACCAAAGCCGCAGGCCCGCTGATTAAAGGCTTTGAGGAGCAATATCCGGGAATTAAAGTCGAATATAACGATATGAACAGCACCGAGCTGTATAACCGCTATCTCAGCGAGCAGGCCTCCGGCAGCGGCAGCGGCGATGTGGTCTGGAGTTCATCGATGGATACCGCCCTGAAGCTGGCGACGGATTATGCCGCCGAATATGCTTCCCCGGAAAAAGAGAAATTACCCAAGTGGGCGGTGTGGCAGCAAAAAGCCTATGGCACCACCTATGAACCGGTGGTGTTTATTTATAATAAACGGCTGATCCCCGCAGGCGATGTTCCCGATTCCCACAGCGCGCTGGCGAAATTAATCGCCGCACAGAGCGATAAATTCAAAAATAAAGTCACCACCTACGATATTGAAAAGTCCGGCCTCGGTTTTATGCTCGCCGTGCAGGACAAGAAAAGCGACAAAGATTATTTCGCGCATTTGGGTGATATCGCCAAAGGCGGCCTGACGGTGCAATCCTCCACCGGCACCATGATGGAGCGCGTCTCGTCGGGTGAAAACCTGATTGGTTACAACATTCTTGGCTCGTACGCCGAAGCGCGCATCAAAGGGGATAAATCGCTCGGTATCTCTTACCCGAAAGATTATGTGCTGGTGCTGTCGCGCGTGTCGTTTATCAGTGCGGAAGCGGAACACAGCAACGCGGCGAAACTGTGGTTTGACTATGTGCTGTCGGAAAAAGGGCAGAGCATTCTCGCCAACCAGGCGGATATTCCTTCCCTGCGCCAGGATATTGAAGGCAAAAACGATATTGATGGCATGACCAAACTGCTGGGGCAGGCGCTGAAGCCGATCCCGGTGGATGAATCATTGCTGGAATATCTGGAGCCGAAAAAACGTCTGGAATTTATTAAACAGTGGCGCGAAGCCGCCGCCAAATAACCTCCATCACCGTTGTGCGTCGCTGCGATGCACAACGTTTTGCTTTGCGTAGCAGAGCGTAAAGGGATGATTTATGAATATCGTGCGCAGAAAATGGCAGGGGTTGCCGCGTGGCGTAACCGTATTAATTACCGCACTGGTTATTTATATCCCGCTGTTATTTATTGTGGTGCAGAGCTTCCTCTCCGCACCCTTTTTCGCCCGCAGCAAAGAGTTCAGCCTTGAATCCTTTGCCTTTATTTTTACCGATCCTGATTTTTATCTGGCGCTGAAATCCGGCTTTATTCTGGCTTTCGGGCTGGTGATTATTGCGATTCCACTCGGCGGCATTCTCGCCTTTTTGATGGTGCGCACTGATTTGCCGGGCCGCCGGTTTATCGAGCCGTTGATTCTGGTGCCGATTTTTGTCTCACCGATGGTGCTCGGCTTTGGCTATGTGGTCGCCGCCGGGCCGGTGGGCTTTTTCTCGCGCTGGGCGGAGGAGCTCATCGGTTTTGTGCCGTGGAACATCTACTCGATGTTCAGCATTGTGGTGATTGCCGGTTTAACCCATGTGCCGCACGCTTATCTCTATATTTCGTCGGCATTGCGCAGCGTCGGCTCGGATGTCGAAGAGGCGGCGCGTACCGTCGGCGCATCGCCGCTGCAGGTGATGACTTCCGTCAGCCTGCCGATGGTTCGCCCCTCGATTCTGTATGCCTGCGTGCTGCTCTTTTTCCTCGGTCTGGAAGTGTTCGGCCTGATGCTGGTGCTTGGCGATCCCGAAGGCAACATGGTGCTGGCAACGTATCTGTATAAGTTGACCAACAAACTGGGTACGCCGTCGTATCACCTGATGGCGGCGGTGGCGGTGGTGCTGATTTGTATCACCATTCCGCTGGTGATGTTGCAGCGCAGGTTGATGCGTACCGCCAGCCGTTTCGTCACCATGAAAGGCAAAGCCTCGCAGGCGCGCGCACTGCCGCTCGGCAAATGGCGCTGGGTGGCGGGAATGGTGGTGGTGGCGTGGCTTACCGTGACCATTGGCGTGCCATTGATAGGCGTGGTGCTGCGGGCGTTTATCGCCAACTGGGGCGTCGGCGTGTCGCTGTGGGATGAGTTGTCGCTCGATACCTTCCGCAGTATCTGGCAGCAGCCGAACCTGTTGCGCGCCATCGTCAACTCGATGGCCATTGGCGTAATTGGCGGTGCGCTGGCGGTGGTCTGCTATCTGTTCGTCGGCATTGCGATGCACCGCAAGCAGGATAACGTCACGCGCTTTCTCGACTATAGCGTGCTGGTGCCGCGCGCCGTACCTGGGCTGCTGGCCGGTCTGGCGTTCTTATGGGTGTTCCTTTTCCTGCCGATGTGGCTGGATCAGTCGCTGAAAAACGGCTGGCTCTCCGGGCTGCCGGTGGCGCAGTGGCTGCGCGACAACCTGATCGTCTGGCTGCGTTCATTGCGCACCACCATCTTCAGCGTCTGGCTGGCTTATACCGTGGTGTGGATGGCCTACGGTCTGCGCTTGATCTCCTCCACGCTGTTGCAGGTTGGGCCGGAACTGGAAGAGGCGGCGCGCAGTACCGGCGCGTCGCGCGGGCAGGTAACCCGTCACGTTACGGTGCCGCTGTCGCGCTACGGTTTGATCGGCTCCTGGCTACTGATGTTCCTGATTTTTGAGCGTGAATACTCAACCGGCGTTTACCTGCTTTCTCCGGGGACGGAAACCATCGGCTCGATGCTGGTGTCGCTGTGGGCGGCGGGCGCGATTGATATCGTCGCTGCCCTGTCGTTTATCAATATTCTGCTGGTGGTCATCGGTCTTGGCGTGGCCCTGCGCTTTGGAGTGAAATTACATGATTGAGCTGGCTGTAGATAATCTGCATCTGACCTATGGCGACAATCCGGTACTGAAAGGCGTCTCCATGCAACTGAAACGGGGCGAAGTCGTTTCACTGCTTGGCCCTTCCGGCAGCGGTAAAACCACGCTGCTGCGCGCCGTCGCCGGGCTGGAAAAACCGAGCCAGGGGCGCATCACCATTGGCAGCAATGTGGTGTACGACGGCAATCCGCGCAGTGAAGTGCCTGCCGAGGAGCGCAATCTGGGGCTGGTGTTCCAGTCCTACGCCTTGTGGCCGCATAAAACGGTATTCGAGAATGTGGCTTATCCGCTGAAACTGCGCAAAGTAGCGTCGGCGGAGATCGCCCAGCGGGTGCAAACGGTGCTGGATCAACTCGGGCTGGGAACGCTTGGCAAACGCCATCCGCATCAACTCTCCGGCGGCCAGCAGCAGCGCGTGGCGATTGGCCGGGCGCTGGTCTATAACCCGCCGGTCATTTTGCTGGATGAGCCGCTGTCAAACCTTGACGCCAAGCTGCGCGAAGAGGCGCGGGTATTCCTGCGCGAGCTGATCGTCAAACTCGGTTTATCGGCGCTGATGGTGACGCACGATCAGAATGAAGCGATGGCGATTTCTGACCGCATCCTGCTGCTGAACAATGGCGTTATCGAACAGCAGGGCACACCGCAAGAGATGTACAGCACGCCATCGACGCTGTTTACCGCTGAATTTATGGGCAGCAATAACCGCCTGCATGGCAACGTTACCGAGGTGGTGAACGGCAAGGCGCGAATTGAAGGCGCGCGCTGGGCGCTGTGGGGCGTGGCCGGTCCGGGCGTCGAGGTGGGCCAACCAGCGACGGCAGTGATCCGCGTGGAAAGCCTGCGGTTAAGCGATCAACCGCAGGACAACTCGATGGAGCTGCCGATGCTCACCAGCATGTACCTTGGCGACCGCTGGGAATATCTGTTCCGCACGCAGGGGGATGATTTTGTGCTGCGCGTTTACGGTACTCAGCCGCGCAGCGAGCAAAATTACCGCCTGGTGCTGCCCGCCGAACAGCTATGGATCTTCCCGAAAAGCGGTTCACCAGGGTAACGCCACCCAGCGGTAACCCAGCGCAATGGTGCCGGCGATAATGGTGAAAATGGCGGCAAAATGCATTAACAGATCCGGCGCGCTGATGTGCGCCGGATGGCAAAACGCCAGCAGCGTCAGCGCCATACAGGCCACGCCCGCGCCCGCCGCCGCCAGACTTTGTGCCGGGAACAGCGATCGGGTGCGGTGCAGATAACCAATCACAATCGCCATCATCGGCGCGCTGACCACCAGCATAAACAGATAGCAATTCGGCCCTTCAACGCTACCGGTGGGCGCCAGCGACGAGTAGTGCAAATACAGATTCCTCAGCGTGCTGGCGAACCAGATGCTGAACAGCGGCGCAAACCACTTCCAGCCAAGCGGCTGCTGCCCGGCAATGCTCAGCAAAAAAGCATTACGAATCGCCAGCGTTCCGGCGACAAAGGTCAACAGCAACTGCACGATAACCCACGCCGCGTCGCTCTGCGACCAGTCGGTCAGGGTTCTGTTCAGCAATAAGCTGGCGGCAATACCGCACGGTAACGCCGTCGCCAGCCAGGCCATCACGCGCCAGCCGGGTTGCCAGGGGCGTTTTACCGGCGCGATAGAGCGGCTTAACTTCTCAATTAACAGGTCATGATCGGCCATGATGTGCTCCCAACCGACGAAGATTATTCAGGGCGCGATGCAGCAATGACTTCACGGCGGAGACCGTCAGGTTATTGCGCGTCGCGGTTTCCGCAAGGCTCATCTCCCGCAGATGAACATGCTCAATCACTTGCCGCTGGCGGTCCGGTAGCTGATTCAGCAGCGCCGATAGCTCTTCCGGTGCCTGCGACGGCTCGCTGCTGGCAATCAGCAGTGAATCGTCCTCGCTTTCCACTTCCCGCTGCCAGTGGCGACCGCGCTTGCGCAGTGCATCAACGGTGCGGGCATGGGCAATCGCCATCAGCCACGGCAGGAAAGGGGCGCCGGGATCGTAGGTATGACGCACCCGGTGCACGGTGAGCAGCACATCCTGAATGACATCATCCACCAGCACCTCGTCGGCAATCTGCCTGCGGGCAAGCGTGCGGATCACCGGCACCAGCGCTTTCAGCAGCCGCGTGTAAGCCTGCTGGTCGCCTGCCTGCGCAAGCGCCATCAGGCGTGGCCATTCGTCACGCGCGGCTTCACTTTTTTGCATAATCCGCCTTTAGGTTTTTTTCCCGCTCGCCTGATTCAGCGCATTCACCACGATCGAGGGCGTCAGCACTTGCGGCAGGATCTTCGGCGCGCTGCCGTCTGCCGGGTAGACCACATAGAGCGGCAGGCTGCCCTGGCCCAGGTCGTTAAGCGCGTCATCAATATCCGCATTAAATTTCGTGGAGTCGGCCACCATATAGAGCGTACCGGTCTGCGCCAGCGCGGTTTTCACTGCCTGAGTGGAGAGCGACGTGCGCTCATTCACCTGGCAGGTAATGCACCACGAGGCGGTGAAATTGACAAAGATGGCTTTGCCATGCCCGCGGTTCTCCGCCACCGTTTGCGGTGACCATTTCACCTCGGCAACTTGCGCTGCGGGCAGCGCGCTACCGCTTTTCACCACCGATGGCAGCGGCACAATCGCGGCAAGCAGCAGCACCGCCGTGGTGGCATACAACACTTTATGCCCGCGTCCGGCAAAGCGGCGCTGTTGCGCCATACCGTACAGCCAGGCGGCAAAACTCGCCACCACAGATGCGGCAAGAATCGCCGCCAGCGCGGTCGTCCCCGCCTGCTGCGCCAGCACCCACACCAACCAGCCGAAAGCGCCGAACATCGGAAACGCCAGCCCGCGTTTGAGTGTATTCATCCACGCGCCGGGGCGCGGCAGCCATTTGCCGAGCGACGGAAACAGCGAAATCAGGCTGAACGGCGCGGCAAACCCGAGCGCCAGCGCGAAAAATACCGCCAGCGCAACGGCGGGCGGCTGCACTAACGCATAACCAATCGCGCCCGCCATAAACGGCGCGGCGCAAGGCGTCGCGACAATGATCGCCAGTGCCCCGGTCAGCGCCGCGCGGATAAATGCACCGCGTTCAACCTCAATCTCTCCGGCGCGTTGCAGGCTGAGGCCCACCTCAAATACGCCGAGCAAATTCAGCGCCGCGCCGAGGATCACCAGTGCCAGGAAGGCGATCACCAGCGGCGACTGGAGCTGAAAACCCCAGCCGACCGCCGTGCCGCCCGCGCGTAATGCCAGCAAAACCCCGGCCAGTATCATCATCGTCACCACGGTGCCGAGCAGAAAGCCGAAACCTTCCTGACGGGTTTGTGCCGGGCCTCCGGTGTGACGAATTAGGCCCAGCGCTTTCAGTGAGATTATCGGAAACACGCAGGGCATAAAGTTGAGAATAATGCCGCCTGCGAAGGCGGCGAGCATAGCGGTCAACATAGCGATTCTCTGCAAGTCGGAGGGTTACAGCGCATCAGGAATGCGCATTGGCGTACTGTTTCACCGCTTCCATTGTTTTCTGAATATGCGTTTCCGGATTTCTGTCAGTGTAGCTCAGCAGGATCTTGCCATCCGGGGCGATGACAAACGAGGTGCGATCGGAAAGGGTTTTGCCGTTCATCTGCATCAGCGTCTCGTACTGGGCGGCCACTTTCGCTCCCGGATCGGCGGTGACGGCGAATTTATTGCGGCACTCCAGCTTCGAGAACTCGTCCACCTGATCGGTATTTCCGGCGGTAACGCCAATTACCGTGGCGCCGAGCTTTTTGAAATCGTCAGTGGCTTCGGCAAAGTCATGCGCTTCAATGGTACAGCCTTTACTGAACGCCGCCGGGAAGAAGTAGAGCACCACCGGCCCTTTTTTCAGCGCCTGCTGCAAGGAGAAGGTCAGTGGTTTCCCGGCCAGCGCACCTTGCAGTTGAAAATCCGGCGCTTGTGCTCCGGCGGGCAGGGCGGCGTGGGCATTGGCGATGTTAAGCAGGGCTGCGGCAGTAAAGCTAAGCACGAGTTTTTTTATCGGGGTCATGTTGCGCTCCATAAGTGTGAAGAACGTTAACGCTCATAGACAGTTCGTCGGTACAGAGGGAAAGGTTTCGCCGGGCAGAAAATTTTCTCCATCCTGGTTGTGCCGCACGGGCTTTCATTTATTCATCGAGTGTATTTCATGGCTGCTAAATATAAGTAAGGCATTTATGATGTGATAATTCCTAATCAATTAACCGGCAAAAAAGAAAAACGCTATGCTGTCAGTAATCCCGCTCGTTAAGGTGTTCCGCTTGCGTTAAAATCCTTTTCTTGTACTGAAAATTACTTTGTTAAAAAATGCCTTTAATTCATGCTGTTGGCTATTATGAATAATTAATATGGAAGCTATTCATTGCTTCAATTGAGAATAGTCTTAATGTGCGAAAAATAGGCTATAATTAAAATTGTTTCCTTTCAGAAGCGCTGATTTCCTCTGGTTGTGTCGCGTCATTATGGTAAAAGTCAATGATTTTTAATTCCGCCGCCAAAAAAGGTAGTTTGCTGCGCCGATATAACCGTCTGCTTAATAAGTACAGCACTTATCCTAACGAATTATCACTGGCGCAGATTGCTGAAACCCTGGCCTGCACGTCACGTTATGCGCGCTCGCTGCTGAATGAGATGCAGGAAGAGGGCTGGCTTGCCTGGAGTTCCCGGCCGGGACGCGGCGCGCTGGGCGTTTTGCAGTGCCGGATGAACACGGCGGCGCTGCAAACTTTGCTCGCCGGAGAGTATCCGGCGGCGGAGACGAAAAATGCCCCTGCGACGGTTGAAACGCGGGCTTCTGAAGATGGTTACCGTTATGTCATCTCTTTTTATCGCCCGCTGCTGACGCCGGTTCCTTCGGTGCATGTCGACAGGGCCGGACGTCATGTTTTGCAGATGGTGCACGATGGATTAATGCGCCACCTGCCAGAACAGCGCGAGCCGGTTCCCGGGCTGGCGCATACGGTACGCGTCAGTGACGATGGTTTGTGCTGGCGTTTTATGCTGCGGCGCGGGCTGGTGTGGCATAACGGCGAGCCGGTTGCCCCGGAGCAACTGTTAGCTGTGCTGCAGCGCTATGTCGGTGGGCCGGGTCTGCCGCATGTGGTGTCGGCGACGCTGCGCGGTCATGTACTGACGCTGACGCTGCGCCAGCCGGATATCATGCTGCCCTGGCGGCTGGCTAACCCGGTTTATGCTTTGCCGCACCCTGAGAATGGCTCGATAGGGCTGGGGCCGTTTCGTGTTAGTGAGCACAACAATACCCGGATGGTTCTCTTGCGCGCCGCCAACTGGTACGGCGAAACACCGCAGGCGGCGGAAGTGACATTCAATACGCCGCTGAACAGCCTGCCGCTGCCGTTCGAAGTTCATCTGGATACTCCCCGCTCGCTGCTGACGCCGGACGCCGTGACCTGCCAGCAGAGCGCCGATGCTTTTTACTATCTCTTCTTTAATATGCTGCGTGCCAGGTTGAGCCCGGAGCAGCAGAAGACGATCCGTGTTCTCACGCGTTCGATTAGCGCAGCCTTTATCGAGAATGAGAAAAATGCAGCCCCGCTGCCGGAGTGGATGCGAGAAGAAGAGGAGAGCTACGTCGAAACGAAGCTCCCTGCCACCCTTAATCTGATCTATTTCCGTTCGCCGAAAATGACGAGGCTGGTCGGTGCGCTGGAGAAGAGCCTGAGCTATCGCGGGTGTCGGCTCAACGTCACACCGGTGAACGTCACTCACTGGTTGTTGCAGGATAATATCTGGGAAGAGCAGGATATCTGCTTCGCGTTTATGCGCTTTGGCCACTACCCGGAGTTTTCAATGGAGGAGCGCTTTCGTCACAGCGTGATTTGGCGCTGGTTCTGGGGAACGGAACAGTGGCAGCGTGCGATCGGCACGCTGGATATGCTCAATGCCGGGCCTGCGGCGGCTTATCACCAGCGCATTCAGCGCCTGCTACGTTTTATGATTCGCCGTAGCCTGATCGTGCCCCAGTTCCTGCAACGTTACCGGCTGATGGCGCCGCCCTCAATTCAGGGGATTAGCTGTTACTCACAGAGCTGGCCGGATTTTACTCGCCTGTGGACCGATGAACCTGATACAGAGGAAGATGTTGCTACAGACGCGCCATGATAGTGTTATATCTCGCTGATATGCTTTCTTGTGGTTTTTAAAATCGGTTATTTGGCGGGAGATCGCTGCTCAGCGATACTTTCCGCTACTGGTTTGGAGTTGTAATGTGCATTTTTGCTTTTATGTTGTATTAAAACAATGCGTTACGCTGTATTGAATCGCTATAAGTTCGAGTGGACGGCAACGCATTCTGCACATAAAATACGTGCCACGTGTTCTGTTAATTATTAAATTAACCAATTTTCACGTTCTCATAAATATATTCTATGACAAACAAATGGGTGCCTTAATGGCATCTTTTGGTGTTTGCATTTTTATATATATCCTGTCATTTCCTCCCTCGTTTGTAATTAAATAAATACCGCTGTTTTTATTCGACTTTATAATGATGTGTTTTTGTTTTCTATCGTAAGCTATTGATAGGCAAAAAAATTGCCACCAAATGGTGGCAAATCGAAAGAAGTGGTTTATATCGCATGATAAGAATGGATAATCGCAACTACTACTAAACTAATACGCGGGCGCGGTATCAGAATTTTCGCGACAGGGATATTTTCGCTATTTTTATGCTGCGCGTAAACATTATTTTTAAGCAACTTCTCTCTGCAAAGAGCGTTAAAAAGCACAGAATATCCCCTTATTTACCGTGCCTTTTTATTTAATGTTGCTCAATTATGCTGAATCAGAATTTTTAACCGGAAAAAAAGGATCAAAAAAAGCGGTTTTGCGCTTTAATGCGACCCGGTGTCGTAAGGTTATCAAACCGGTTGAAACATCTGGAAACACTTTCCCGCTGTTTGTACCATCAATAGAGACAGCGCATCACACCGAAATGCGGTACATCGTGCCTGCATCCTGCTGGCCGCTGCCGCCGCTTGCGCCGTACATCGGTGAAGAGGCTACCTGGCTTACCAGCTTCTTCACGTCGCTCACCCGTTTCATGTGCATCTCCAGCAGTTGATAGCTCTGCTGGTTCTGCTCATTACACTTTTTCACCACGCGGGTAATACGCTCCCACAGAGCGGCAGGTTCGCGATGACGCATAAAGGGAGGTGCGATCCGCAACTGCGTCTCTTCCTGACGGCGTTGTTCATCATAAAAGTTGATCGCCGCTAACAGTCGGCTCTTGTTATCCGAGATCACCTGGAGCGAGACCGGATTGATTTGCGCCTGACTTAACTGGCGGTTCTCTTCGGCGAGCGTGCTGTCCAGTTCGTCCAGCCGCTTCACCATGTTGTGCAAAATAACGGTAAAATTTTCCATCGTTACATCAGACTCTGTATTAAGAGAAATTGAAGATGTCGCGCACCAGCGCGCTGGCGATTTTGTCGCTGTCGAGGGTCAGTTCACCGGCATCCATTTTGGCCTTGATCTCAGCAACGCGTGCGGTATCGATATCCCGGCTGGTATCCGATTTGAACTGTTGGGTCAGTTGACTGAGTTTGACCTGGGTGCTGGATTCTCCGGCGGCGTCTTTACGCGCTTGAGAAGCCTGAGCGTTTTTGTCGCGTATCTCAGAATGAGATTGCATGCTGGTTGCCTGGACAGGCTTCGCCTGCCGGGTGCGTTCTATGTTCATACTGTTCCTGGTTTTAATGCGTTGCGTGGGCCTTTAATACATAAGTCGGCACGCAGGCAATAAAACTGAAATCAATTGTCCATGTTCATACTTACCCTCTCGTCGCCAGTGACAACGGCAGTCACAATCTGCCCATTACGCATCTGTACCCGGACGCGATCGTCCAGCCCGCCGTTATTCAGCGCTTTCCCCCTGGCGTGGATCATAAAACCCTCACCCGGCGCGGTGATATCCACTTCCTGGGTCGCCAGTACCGCCCAGCGATGGCGCAACTGGTTGGCCGCCAGCGGTTGCCCCGGATGCAGCGTTCGCGTAGGGGTGGAGCCGATAATTTTTTCTGCGTCGAACAACAGACCGGCGGGTAAGTTGGCCAGTTCACCCTCCATCGGGCGAATATCCTGCGCAGTGATGACCTGGCCGGCGGTGAGCGGGCGTGCAACGACCCAGTATTTGCCGATGGCATTTACCTTTATCTGAATAAATTGCTGCTTATTCCCGCAGCGGGCCGCCACGCTGCGGTTTCCGGTCAGCCGCGCCGGATGCCCGATAAGGCGCAAATCCGGCTCAGGGCATAGCTTCGCGAGTCTCGTTTCGGGCGTCAAAATGGTGATATGAAACGTCGGCTGGCTTTGCCCTTCATTATTAGCAGCCAACAGACTGGCGATTCGGTTTTGCAGTTCGCTGGTCGCTGCCTGCGCCGGGGACAGAGATAACCCCCAGCACATTAATAAAGTGCATGAGAGTTTACTTAATGAAATAGGCATAACAAACACGGCCCTGGTGATAATATGAATAATGTCGGATATAGTTATTTGATTGTAATGGAGTCCGTCTTTTATTGCTGAGTAAAATGCTGACACTTTTGCTGGCAATTCCCGCTATTAATGTTGCCGCCTATATCTACGTTATCTTTTTGTCATCCTTCTTTTTTTGAAGTATCCAAATGCGCTTACTTCTGACGGGTTTTTAAAGTTTAGAATTATCTGCTTGTCTCTTAGACTATGCCCATAATCATTTCCCGAACGAGGGCGAGTCGTTTCATGTTTGACAAACTTGATAATGAATTACGTTTCCAGCAGCAGGCATTGAGTTTGATGTCCCGTCGGCAAGATATTCTGGCTTCTAATATTGCGAATGCCGATACGCCAGGATATCAGGCGCGAGATATTGATTTCTCTAAGCAATTGAAAAATGCGATGCGTCAGGAAACACAACATAATGGCCCATTGTCATTATCATTAACGTCCGGGAAACATATTCCTGGCGCTGTGCCGAAAATGGACGATCGGCAACTGCTCTACCGTATTCCTGATCAGCCAAGCGCGGATGGTAATACGGTGGATATGGATCGTGAACGCGTTAATTTTGCTGATAATAATGTGAAATATCAGTCGAGTTTAACCATTCTCAGCACTCAGATTAAAAATATGATGAGTGTCATTAATCAGGGTTAATCATTCTCATGTCGCTGTTTAGTATTTTCAATATCTCTGGCTCAGCCATGTCCGCTCAGTCAAAAAGACTTAACGTAAGTGCCAGTAATATGGCGAATGCCGACAGTATAGCCGGGCCGGATGGTAAACCTTACCGCGCCAAACAGGTTGTATTTAATGTCGATAATGCTGTCGGTCAGAATATTGGCGGCGTAAAAGTTAGCGGTATTACCGAGTCTAACGATCCGGATCGTCTGGTGTATGAACCTGCGAATCCATTAGCGGATGACAAAGGTTACGTACATATGCCGAACGTCGATGTCGTTGGTGAAATGGTGAATACCATTTCGGCTTCCCGCAGTTATCAGGCGAACGTTGAAGTCATGAATTCGGCAAAAACGTTAATGCTGAAAACGCTGACCTTAGGCCAATAAGGATTGTTATGTCTGTTTCACCCGTAATGAATAACCAGAGCACAACGACCGCGACGACCGCGAAAACTCGCGCTGCCTCTGAGTCGTCCGGCTCTGGCGGCGTCAGCACCAACTCCACCGCCAATGAGCTGCTGGATAACTTTATGACGTTGCTGGTCGCGCAGATGCAGAACCAGGATCCGACATCGCCAATGGACAACAACCAGTTGACCTCGCAGTTGGCGCAGTTCAACACAGCCGCAGGCGTCGAGCAGCTCAACAGCACCATGAACAACATGGGCGTGCTGGTTGCCGGTATGCAGCAGATGAACTCAGCGGACTGGGTTGGGCGCGACATCATGATCAAAGGTGACCCGGTGGTCTCCACTGCCGAGGGCGGCAACCAGAAAATGGGCCTCAACCTTGGCAGCGATGCGGATGAAATCACCGTCACGCTGACCGACTCCGCCGGTAATGCGTACACCACCACAATGCAGGACGTGAAAGCGGGTGTTCATCAGTACACGCTGGACGATTTGGGCGATTTCCAGCCTGCCGATCCGCGCGCGCTGAGCGATACCACGTTCACCGTCTCTTTCTCCGCGACGAATGCCGATGGAAATACGCCTGAAGTTGAAGCGCTGAAGCCTGCAAAAGTGCAGAGCGTTGCGTTCACCGCCAGCGGTGCGGAACTGCAATTGGGTATCGATGGTACAGCCTCACTGAGCGATGTGTTCCTCATCGAATAATTTTCACCTCTAGTTTTGTGCAATCACTGTACAGGGAATTTATCAAATGGGTTTTTCTCAAGGTCTTAGTGGCCTGAATGCCGCTTCGCAGGCACTCGATGTTGTTGGTAACAACATTGCTAACTCCCAAACCGTAGGGTTTAAATCAGGCGCGATTGCGTTTGCAGACGTTTTTGCCGGCTCGCAGATCGGCATGGGCGTTCAGGTTGCCGGTGTCAACCAGAACTTCAGCGATGGTGTTCTGGGCGCAGGCAGCAGCCAGTTGGATATGGGTATCCAGGGCAACGGTTTCTTCCGCATGGTCACCGAGGCGGGCAACGTGTTTTACAGCCGTAACGGTCAGTTTGAAACCGACCAGAATGGTTATGTTGTTAATAGCCAGGGCATGCGTCTGACGGGATATATGGCCACTGGCACCCCGCCTGCAATTCAGCAGGGTTCACCGGTCGGGCCGATTCAGATCCCTACCGGTCAGATGCCGGCTCGCGCCTCTGATGCTGGCTCGATCAGCGGTAACCTCGACTCCGGCAACGACGTTGTAACCACCACGCCGTTCGATCCGGAAGATGGCGATAGCTACACCTATTCCACCCAGGTTAACGCTTACGACAGCCTGGGCAACGAGCATGCCATTAACGTCTATTACGTTAAAACCGCTGATAACAAGTGGACGGCTTACTCCGTTGACTCTACCGCACCGGGCGCGACGCCGGGCCAGGTTGATCTGGAATTTGATACCTCCGGCAAGCTGGTGACTAACCCGGCGGATCTGAACGTGCAGGGCGCGGCCTATAAGGGCGGCGAGGCGCTGAACTTCGACATCGATCTCTCGGGCCTTACTCAGCAGGCTTCCGAAAACTCCATGGATCCGCCAAGTACTACCGGTTATGAGCCGGGGATGATGAACGGTTATACCGTGGGTGATAACGGCCAGATCATTGCAACCTACAGCAACGGTAAGAACCAGTTGCTGGGCCAGGTGGTGCTCTCCAACTTCACTAACCCGGGCGGTCTCTCTTCTCAGGGTAACAACTGCTGGGCGGAAACGCCGGAGTCGGGCCAGCCGGTGATCGGTATCGCCGATACGGGCAACCTGGGTTCGCTGAACGGCAACATGCTGGAAGCCTCCAACGTGGATCTGAGCCAGGAGATGGTCAACCTGATCGTCTACCAGCGCAACTATCAGTCCAACTCTCAGACCATCAAAACCCAGTCTGACATCCTGCAAACGCTGGTTAACCTGGGTTAAGGGTAACGTCTTATGGATCGCGCGATATATACCGCGATGGGCGCCGCAAATGCGGCGCTTAATCGCCAGGCGGTAACCGCAAACAATATGGCCAACACCTCAACCAACGGCTTTCGCGCCCAGATAGCGGCTTATCGCGCTATTCCGGTGCACGGCCCGTCGGTTGAAACCCGCACGATGGTGGCGGCCTCCACGCCGTGGAGCGATGACACCATGGGGGCCATTAATCCGACCGGGCGCGATCTGGATGTTGCGCTGCCGCAGAACGGCTGGCTGGCGGTACAACTGCCGGATGGCAGCGAAGGCTATACCAAAGACGGCAACATTGAAGTGGATGCTGAAGGCACGCTGCGGGTTCGCGGTATGCCGCTGATGGGCGATGGCGGCCCGGTAGCCGTGCCGCCGCAAGCCAAATTGACCATTGCGCCGGACGGCACGATCACCGCGCTGGGTGCGGGCGATGAACCGACAGCGGTTGCGCAGGTTGGGCGGCTGAAGATGGTGAATGCCTCTCCGGCGCTGCTGAAAAACGGCGATGACGGTCTGTTTCACGTTGCCGATCCGACTACCCCGGCGACGCTTCCCGCCGACGCGAATCTCAAATTGATGCCCGGCATGCTGGAAGGCAGCAACGCCAGCCCGATGAAATCAATGGTGGAGATGATCGCAACGGCCCGTGGTTTTGACATGAACATGAAAGTCATTACCACCGTGGATGACAACGAAAAAAGCGCCAACCAGTTACTGAGCGCCGGTTAACCCCGGCGAGGAGAAAAAGAATGATCCGTTCCCTGTGGATTGCAAAAACGGGCCTTGAAGCTCAGCAAACCAATATGGATGTAATTTCCAACAACCTGGCGAACGTCAGCACCAACGGCTTTAAACGCCAGCGCGCTGTGTTTGAAGATTTGATTTACCAGACATTGCGCCAGCCGGGGGCGCAGTCTTCCGAACAGACCACCATTCCTTCTGGTTTGCAGTTAGGGACCGGTGTTCGTCCGGTGGCGACCGAGCGTATTCACAGCCAGGGCAGCCTGACGCAGACCAATAACACCAAGGACGTGGCGATTGAAGGCAGCGGTTTCTTCCAGGTGCTGTTGCCGGACGGTACTACCGCCTACACCCGCGATGGCTCGTTCCAGTTCGATCAGAATGGTCAACTGGTGACTTCCAGCGGCTATCAGGTGCAGCCTGCCATCACCATTCCGCAGGAAGCGCAAAGCCTGACTATCGGCAGCGATGGCACGGTCAGCGTCACGGTCGCCGGGCAGACTGCGCCGCAGCAGGTAGGGCAGCTGACGCTGTCGTCATTTATCAATGATTCCGGCCTGGAAAGCATTGGCGAAAACTTATACCGCGAGACGCAATCCTCCGGCGCACCGAATGAATCGACCCCAGGTCTGAACGGTGCCGGCACCCTGAAACAGGGCTACGTGGAAACCTCCAACGTTAACGTCGCGGAAGAGCTGGTCAACATGATCCAGACCCAGCGCGCTTACGAAATCAACAGTAAAGCGGTTTCAACCTCTGATCAGATGCTGCAACGCCTGACTCAACTTTGATCTTTAGCCGCGGGATCCACTCGCGGCTGCTTTTCTTTTAGTGACTGAGATGACTTATCACCTTTGCTCTCTGCCTGTGCTCCGTCGTCTGGCAACGACCCTCATTCTGCCGTTTGTGATCGCGGGCTGCGCGTATATCCCGCAAAAGCCGCTGGTGGATGGCGAAACCAGCGCGGCACCCGCACCCGTTGCGGCGGCGGCGGTCAATGGCTCGATTTTCCAGTCGGGGCAGGCGATGAACTATGGGTATCAACCGCTGTTTGAAGACCGCCGTCCGCGAAACATCGGCGACACGCTGACCATCGTGCTGCAAGAGAATGTCAGCGCCAGCAAGAGCTCTTCCGCCAATGCTTCGCGTGATGGCTCGACGGATGTCGGCGTTACGGCTGTGCCTGGCTTTATGTCCGGGCTGGTCGGGCGCGGGAAGGCGGACGCCTCGTTCAGCGGTAGCAACGATTTTGCCGGTAAAGGCGGCGCGGCGGCGAAAAATACCTTCAGCGGCACCATCACCGTCACGGTGAAACAGGTGCTGGAAAACGGCAACCTGGCGGTGGTGGGCGAAAAACAGATCGCCATCAACCAGGGTACTGAATTTATACGTTTTTCCGGCATCGTGAACCCACGCACCATCAGCGGCAGCAATACGGTTGTTTCCACCCAGGTGGCTGATGCGCGCATTGAATATGTGGGCAATGGCTACATCAACGAAGCACAACAAATGGGCTGGTTGCAGCGGCTGTTCCTTAACCTTTCTCCGATGTAATTGATGATGAAAACTGCTTTTTTAACCTGCTTTATGGCGCTGCTTTGCCTGCTGTTGCCGGCAACAGCCAGCGCAGAACGTATCCGCGATCTGACGACGGTAGAAGGCGTTCGCAGTAACTCACTGATGGGCTACGGCCTGGTGGTTGGGCTGGACGGTACCGGCGACCAGACCATGCAAACGCCTTTCACCACGCAAAGCCTGAACAACATGCTGTCGCAACTGGGCATTACGGTGCCCGCAGGCGTCAACATGCAGTTGAAAAACGTGGCGGCGGTGATGGTGACTGCCGAATTGCCGCCTTTTGCCCAGCCAGGCGCGAAAATTGACGTCGTGGTTTCCTCGATGGGTAACGCGAAAAGCCTGCGCGGCGGCACGCTGCTGATGACGCCGCTGAAAGGGGCCGACAGCCAGATTTATGCGCTGGCGCAGGGGAACCTGCTGGTCTCCGGCGCGGGTGCGCAGGCAGGCGGCAGCCGGGTGCAGGTCAATCAGCTTAACGGCGCCCGCATCAGCGGCGGTGCGACGGTAGAGCGTAGCGTCCCGTCAGGTTTTGCCGGGCAGAACACGTTGATGCTGCAACTGAATAATGAAGATTTTACCGTCGCGCAGCAGATCAGCGACGCTATCAACCGACGCTACCCTGGCAGCGCCAGCGCGCAGGATTCCCGTACGGTGAGCCTGCGTGCGCCGTCTGACAGCGCGTCACGCGTACGTTTTCTTGCCGAAGTGCAGGACATTCCACTGCGTGTTGATGCAGGCGATGCGCGGATCATTATCAACTCTCGTACCGGTTCGGTGGTGATCAACGGTCGCGTGGCGCTGGATTCCTGTGCCGTTGCGCAGGGCGATCTGGCGGTAGAAGTGAACCGAACCAACCAGGTCAACCAGCCGAACACGCCGCTGGCGGGTGGACAAACCGTGGTGACGCCGAATACGCAGTTGTCGGTGCGCGAGCAAAATGGCTCCCTGCAACGGGTTAACACCAGCACCGATCTGAACAATGTGGTCAGAGCGCTGAACAGTCTGGGCGCGACGCCGAACGATTTGATGGCGATTCTGCAATCGATGAAAGCCGCAGGCTGCTTGCGGGCGCGTCTGGAGATCAACTAATGAATAGCGCAAGCGTCTCGCAGGGGGCGGCATTTGATGCGCGTACGCTTGATAAGCTGAAACTGGCGGTCAAGGATGACTCGCCAGACGGACTTAAAGCGGCGGCGAAACAGATGGAAGGGCTGTTTGTGCAGATGATGCTGAAAAGCATGCGCCAGGCCTCGTTCAAAGATGGCCTGTTCAACACCCAGCAGTCTGAGATGTTCACCTCGATGTACGATCAACAGGTGGCGCAGAACATCGCTGATAAAGGGCGAATGGGCTTTGCGGATCTGATGGTCCAGCAGATGACCGGTAAAGCCGCGAGTGCGGGCAACGTGACGACAACGCAGGAAGTGCCGCTGAGTATCAGCCCGGCGCAAATGCTTGTCGCGCCGCTGCATTCTGGGCTACCTGCGGTGAACGCCGACGTGGAAAATACGCCAGAACCGGAAGCAGAGGTACCGCCTAAAACGGCAGCCGTTTCCGGGGAAGGGTTTATTTCACGCCTGATGGCACCAGCGATGAAAGTGGCGCGGATGAGCGGGATCCCACACCAGTTGATTATTGCGCAGGCCGCGCTGGAATCGGGCTGGGGACGCCGGGAAATTATGACCAATGACGGTAAACCCAGCCATAACCTGTTTGGTGTCAAAGCGACAAGTAACTGGCAGGGGGAAACCACGGAAATTACCACCACAGAATATGAAAATGGCGTCGCGCAAAAAGTAAAAGCGAAATTTAAAGTTTATGACTCTTATGCTGACGCGCTGGCCGATTATACATCGTTAATAAGTAGTAATCCGCGTTATAGAAATGTTGTTAATTCAGATTCTCCGGAAATAGCCGCGAAAGCACTGCAATCCGCAGGTTACGCGACCGATCCGGCGTATGCGAATAAACTCATTAATATTGTTCAGCAGGTCAGGCAGCATGTGAATCAGGCGGTAGATGCGTGGTCGTCAGATTTTTCTTCGTTATTTTAAGTCACGGGCTTTAGTGAATTCTTAGCGGGCCGATTAAATATATAGAGCCTATTTTTACCGGAGATAATGGATCTCCTCTTCCGATCATGGTCGATAATTTATGAATTTATTCAATCTTGCCCAAAGTGGGCTGAGTGCTGCGCAAAACGCATTGAATGTCGTCGGTAATAACCTGAGCAATGCGACGACATCAGGCTATAGCCGACAGAATATTATTCTGGGAGAAGCGGGTGGTAAATCCACAAATTACGGCTTCTTCGGCTACGGCGTAAAAACAGGCGACGTGCAGCGCGCCTATGATGGTTTTATTAGCAATCAGGTACGCGGCGCAGCCACCCAATATATGTCATTAACGGGTCGTTACGAACAAGTTAGCCAAATTGATAATATGTTGGGCGACAGTACCAATAATATTTCAACCAGCATGGATGGTCTGTTTGAAGCCATGGAATCCGTGAGTAAAGATCCGGTTGATCCCGCGGCACGTCAGGGCGTACTGGCGCAATTTAATGCCATTGCTAACCAATATCGTTCAAACAGCTCAACATTAAACGGTCTTGAGAAAAGTACGAATACACAAATTGATCAGACCGTGACGGATATTAATGCCTATACCAAACAACTCGCCGAACTGAATCAACAGATTGAGAAGATTCATGGGCAGACCGGTGGTATGCCATCCGATTTACTCGATCAGCGCGACCAGTTATTAAACCAGTTGAGCCAGAATATCGGTATTAAAGTCAGCGAGAATAAAGAGACCGGTACCGTCGATGTTTCGATGGGGAACGGGATGGCGCTGGTCAGCGGCGGTAAGTCGTACCAGTTGCAGGCCAGCACTTCCGCAGAAAACCCGGCACAGACGGTGGTCTCCTATGTCGATGCTTCCGGCAATGCGCTGGCGCTGGATGAAAATGCGACCTCCGGCAAGCTGGGTGGGCTGTTTAAATTCCGTAATGAAGATCTGGTTTCCGCGCGCGATCAGTTAAACCAGCTGGCGCTGCAAATGGCGAACAAGTTCAACGAAGTGAACGGTAACGGTTACGATCTGAACGGCAACGCGGGCGGCGATATTTTCTCCATCGGCAACCCGCAGGCGGTAGGCAATACCGACAATGCGGGCAGCGGCTCGCTGGATGTCTCTTTTACCGATATCACAGCAGTGGAATCGCAAGATTACCAGCTGGTCTATAACGGGCCGGGCAGCACTGACTGGACGGTAACCACCCGTGACGGACGCACCATCACGCCGACCATTGGCGGCAATGGCGAACTGGAATTCGAGGGTATTTCCATTATGCCAGGCGGTACGCCGCAGCCGGGCGACAGCTTTACGCTTAACCCGACCGATGGCGCCGCCGACCGCATCGCCGTTGCCATTACCGATGGCGATGAAATTGCGGCCTCTTCGTCAGCGGATCCGACAGAGGAAAGTAACAACGAAAACATCCTCGCGTTAATCGGCATTAAAGATGAAAAAGTGGTAGGTGAGATGACGTTGTCGGGCGCGTATGCCAGCCTGGTCAGCTCCGTCGGTTCATCGGTGAGCGCGCTGAAGGGCGACATTACCACCTCCGCCAAAGTCTACGATCAGTGGTCGCTGCAGCAGCAGTCGGTCTCCGGCGTCGATATGAATGAAGAGTACGTCAATATGCAGATGTTCTCTCAGTACTACCAGGCGAATGCGCAGGTATTACAAACGGCGACCACCATTTTCGACACCATTTTAAGTATCCGTTAAGCATGCGGCCAGCCTGGCTGGCCCACGCTATCCACTCTACAGGGATAAATGATGCGTCTTAGCACACAGTTTATGTTTCAGAGCCGGATTGACAGCCTGTCGAAGGCGATGACCGGTTATAACGATCTCTCCAGCCGCTTGTCTGCCGGGCAAACGCTGTTGACGCCGTCTGACGATCCGACCGGCGCTTCACAGGCGGTAACGCTGCAAAGCGCGCTGTCGAGAATGAGCCAGTTCGATATGGCGCGTACCTACGCGCAGGACGCGCTGGGCCAGGAAGATAATACTCTCGGCTCGATTTCCAATCTGCTGTCTGAAGATCTGAGCGAAAAAATCGTCGCCGCAGGGAATGGCGCTTATTCTGATGAAGATCGTCAGGCGCTGGCGACAGAATTGCAGGGGATCCGCGACAACTTACTGGATCTGGCGAATACCAAAAACAGCGATGGCCGCTATATCTTCGGCGGTTACAAAACCGGTTCCGCGCCTTTCCAGGATGATGGCACTTACGTTGGCGGCGACACGGCGATGACGCAAGTGGTTTCCGACAGCACCGAAATGCAGGTCGGTCATACCGGCAGCGATGTCTTTATGAGCGGTACGGCGGATGATCTGTTTGCCTCGCTGGATGCGGCCATTTCAGCGTTACAGCAGCCGGTAACTAACGATGCCGATCGTCAGGCATTGCAGGATACGCTGGACAGCACCAACCGCAGCATCAAGAGCAACATCGATAACCTCGGTAAAGTGCGCGCCGTCGTCGGCACCAACTTACAGCAACTGGAAACGCTCGGTTTCAGCGCGGATGCGCTGGGGATTGACACCCAAAGTCATCTGCAAGAGACGTTAGGTTCCGACTGGGATTCGATGATCACGCTGCTGTCACAGTCAAAAATGTCTGAGTTCGCGCTGAATTCATCGATGACAGTTTTTCAGTCGATGCAACAACTGAATATCTTCAACATCGTTGGTTAACCCTCGCGGTACTTTTTTTATCGTTTATCGGCAGGAGCGAAATTAAAACCACACGGAAAAAATATCGTTAAAGGATATTTTGTGGCGCTCCTTTACTTCAAAGGTCTCTCTATGTTTAAAGAGTTAAAAATTTCAACCGGGATCAGCATTGTTCTCGGTGTTATTGTTGTCTGTATTATTTTTGTTTCATCTTATGGAATGAGTAATGCACTGACTGCGGCGGATAATTTCGATGCCACTGTCGCGGCGAATAAAAAAATTGATACGCTTAATGACGCATTAATCAGCGTCAACAGTAGCGTTTCCCGTGTGAATGCCATGATGCTGGCCGTCATGCTTCATCAGGAAATAAAACAAGAAGATATCACTGAGATCGGTGCCACGCTGGCTAATGCACAAAAAAAGGTGAATACCTTCGGCACCACGCCTTTCGATGATGAAACCGAGAAAAAAATCGGCCATGGCATTCAGCAGAGCTTTGAAGCAGTTATTGCTACTACACTGAATAAAAAGGAATTTATCACCAATCCAGGCAACTATCACGGTAACCTGTTGGCGGAATCCAATCAACGTATTGCCTTGCAGGATCGCGTTTCTGAATACGTAGATTACTCGAATCGCCTGCTCAAGCAGTACGGTGAAACCTCGCACGGGCACATTCAGAAAATGATTATTTTCACGGTCGCCGCGCTGGTTGTGGCTCTGCTGTGTGCCTTCCTTTCTCGCCAGTGGCTTAAGAGAACGCTGTTCCGCCGTCTGGAGCAGGTGAAGCACTCTTTCCAGTTGATTGCGACCGGAAACCTGAGCGAAACGATTGATATTGGTGCAAAAAATGAAATTGGCGAGATGCTGATTGAAGTCGAAAAGATGCGCCTGTCGCTGACAGATACCGTCTACGGCATTCGTAACGGCGTGAAGCATATTTATGGTAATGCGCAGGAAATCGCCAACAGCAACAACGATCTCTCTTCACGTACCGAAGAGCAGGCTTCCGCACTGCAACAAACCGCAGCCAGCATGGAAGAGCTGAAAATCACCGTGCGTCAGAACGCCGACAACGCCCACAGCGCGAAACAACTGGCAGAAAGCGCCAGCAGCAGCGCGCAAAGTGGTGGTGAAGTGATGGGCAATCTTGAGCGCATCATGGAAGAAATTACGGTTAACTCCCGTCAAATTGCCGACATCAACAGCGTTATTGACAGCATTGCTAACCAGACCAACATCCTGGCGCTTAACGCGGCAGTGGAAGCGGCCCGCGCCGGGGAACAGGGTCGTGGCTTTGCCGTGGTCGCAGGCGAAGTACGTAACCTGGCAAAACGCAGTGCCGATGCTGCCAAAGAGATCCGTCAGCTGATCAACACTTGCGTGGCGAATATGAATACCGGTTCGCAGGAAGTGCAACTGGCCGGTACATCAATGCAGGAGATCGTGAAGTCTGTTATCCAGGTGACTGATATTATGGCGGAAATCGCTTCTGCTTCTGAAGAGCAAAGCACCGGCATCAACCAGATTGCCCAGGCGGTAAATGAAATGGATCTCGTCACGCAGCAGAACGCCACGATGGTTGAGCAGGCGGCAGGCACGGCCACGAATGTCGAACAGCACGCCCGCAATCTCGATCAGATTGTCGCGGAGTTTACGGTGAATGAGCATCATGTTTCGGCTGTAGCCCGTGAGCGAAATAAGGTTGAAATTCCCCGCGTGGTTAATTCTCCGGCTATTCGGGAGTTCACACCTGCGCAAAAAACAGAAGGTGAATGGGAAACCTTTTAATTTCGGTTGTGCCGCCTCAGCGTAAATAAGGAGTATGTTTCACTTTCCGTTCGCTTATCGGGCTATTTGATTTGGCGATTATTAATAATAATTTAAATATATTAATAGCACTTCGGGAATGGTTATAGTGAATGGGATTTATAGCTCTGACGGCACAATTCAGAAAGAACAACTATGGCCTAAATATGGTTATTTAGTCCGCTACGAAGCACTGAAATTACAATCCAAATTATCATCAAGCGTTGATATTGACGATTTAATTCAGGCTGGCGCCATTGCGCTTCTGGATGCAGTAGAACAGTTTGACCCGACGAAAGGGGTCAAGATGAGTGTCTATATTGCACAACGCCTTCGCTGGGCATTTATGGATGAATTACGCGAACATGACTGGGTTCCTCGCCGCGTTCGCCGTAAATCCCGCGAAGTCTCTGCCGCGATTATGCGGGTGGAACAGAGCACCGGTGGTGCGGCTTCGGAAGCGGATGTTGCAGTGGAAATGGGAATGTCGCTGCAGGAGTATCAGCAGACGCTGGCAGATACGAACACCAGCATGCTCTGCTCGCTGGATGAACTCCAGGAGTTGCTGGCAGATGGTCTTGAACTGGAAGAGATGGAACAGGATCACTTAGACCCGTTGCATGATGCGCTGTTAGGCGATCTGACAAAGCAAGTCAGCAATGAGATCAAAGCGTTGCCGGAAAGAGAGCAAACTCTGCTGAATCTTTATTATCAACAAGATTTGAATATGAAAGAGGTTGGCGTGCTGCTGGGTATTACGGAAACACGCGTGAGCCAACTGCACAGCCAAACCATTAAACGGTTACGGGCCCGCCTGGAAGATCGCGGGTGGGAATAATTAGGGTACGTTTACCATGAATGTGACAGCGTTTGACGAGCCACTGCAATGTATCCGTGATATCAATCTTTCTTACCTGCTGCTGGCGCAGCGGTTAATTATGGAAGACAAATTATCCGCTACATTTCGCCTTGGGCTGAATGAATCAACAATTGATATGTTGAAAGATTTATCGCTTTCACAGCTTATTAAACTTTCATCAACAGGCCAGCTAATATGCCGTTTGCGCATTGACAGCGATATGGTTATCGACTGTCTGACGAAAGATTCGCGTATTGATGCTTTACAAAACATTCATACCGGAATCATTTTGTCTACAGAGTTACTTAATTCTCTTGCCGAGGAAGAACGTCCGGCGGCCTGACAGGGAAATATCTATGTGTGAAAAAAGCATCATCTCTGAAATAAAGGATGCGCAAATCGCCGTGGAATTGATTTCCTTTGGTGCACGGATGCAAGTCCTCGAGAACGAAACAAGTTTAAGTCGCCGCAGGCTTTTAAAACTCTATAAAGAGATTAAAGGATGTTCACCACCGAAGGGGATGTTACCGTTTTCCGCTGACTGGTATATGTCCTGGGAACAGAATATTCACTCATCGATTTTCTATAATATTTATCGTTATCTGGAAAAAACCGAAGGTGGCCGTCCTGTTGAAACAATGCTGAAAGGTTATCGTCTGTATCTTGAGAATAGTCTTAACGGCAAAGATAAAAAACCTGTGCTCGGTATTACTCGCGCATGGACGTTATTACGATTTGTTGATTGCGGCATGATCAGGCATACGGAATGTTGCTCTTGTGGTGGTTCGTTTGTTACCACACAGGAGAACCCCGATGCTATATACACTTGCAGTTTGTGTTTTCCGCCTTCGCGAGCAATTAAACGTGTCAGCCCGGAAGTTTTTTTAATGGATCGGTACCGGTAAATATCGGTCTCCTGCTATGTACACACCACCCCGTGAATAATGGCAGCGATGCGTGCCTGGCTACGCGCTTATATGCATGGAATAAAGATGATAAACGGACGTTTAGATTATTAAGGAGTTAACGTGTTAGTCATTATTGGCTATGTCGTGGTATTTGCAGCCGTATTTGGTGGCTTTGCTATCAGTGGCGGTAATCTCGGCGCACTCTTTCAGCCGACTGAATTATTAATCATCGGTGGCGCCGGCCTGGGTGCTTTTCTGGTGGGGAATAACGGCAAAGCGATCCGCGCGACCATGAAATCTTTTCCTCGTTTATTTCGGGGTTCGTATTACACCAAAGCGTTATACATGGATTTAATGGCGCTGATGTATCTGCTGTTGTCCAAAAGCCGTCAGAGTGGGGTTGTTGCGCTGGAGAACGACATCGAAGATCCGCAAAACAGCGCCATCTTTTCCGCCTATCCGCGCCTGCTGGCGGATTCCGAAATCATGAATTTCCTTGTCGATTATCTGCGTCTGATGATCAGCGGCAATATGAATGCCTTTGAAATGGAAGCGCTGATGGATGAGGAGATCGAAACCTGCGAACACGAACATGACGTTCCGGCGAACAGTATCAATGCTGTGGGCGATGCGCTGCCTGCATTTGGTATCGTTGCGGCGGTGATGGGCGTGGTCAATGCGCTGGCGGCGGCGGATCGCCCGGCAGCGGAGCTGGGTGAACTGATTGCCCATGCGATGGTAGGTACCTTCCTCGGCATCCTGATTGCTTACGGCATGGTTCTGCCGCTGGCAACGTTGTTGCGTCAGCGTAGCGCCGAACATTTGAAAATGCTGGAGTGCATTAAAACCACGCTGCTGTGCAGCATTCATGGTTATGCGCCGCAGATCGCCGTCGAATTCGGCCGTAAAACGCTCTATTCGACTGAGCGCCCGAGTTTTGCTGAACTTGATGAGCACGTTCGCGAAGTCCGCTCCTCTTCATCTTCCGCACCGACGGGAGAGGCAACGTGAAGAAAAAGTCAGCCGCAACCATTGTTGTCCGCAAATTCAACCGAAAAAAACATGAGTCGCACGGCGGCTCATGGAAAATCGCCTACGCGGACTTTATGACCGCGATGATGGCTTTTTTCCTGGTGATGTGGCTGCTCTCATCCTCTTCTCCGGAGCAGCGCATGCAGATCGCTGAATATTTCAAAGTCCCGCTGAAAAACACGCTGGCGAACGGCAATAAAGCCAGCCTGAGCGACAGTATGATCCCCGGCGGCGGGGACGATCCCGTGAAAAACGACGGGGAAGTCTTCAAAAAGACGTTGAATAAAATTGATGAGAAAAAGCGTGAAGCGAATCTGAAACGCGCGAGAAACAAGCTGCAAAGCCTGATTCAAACCGATCCACGTCTGAACAATTTCACCTCGAATTTACGGCTTTCGCTGACCGATGATGGTCTGCTCATTCAGATCACCGACAGCGCCGATCGCCCGATGTTTAAAGTCGGCAGCCCGGTGCCGGAGAGTTATATGGTGAATATCCTCCAGGCTCTGGTTCCGGTGCTGAATGAATTGCCTAACCGCATCATTATGACCGGTCATACCGATGCGCTGCCCTATGCCAACGGTGAAGCGGGTTACAGCAACTGGGAGCTCTCCTCCGATCGCGCCAACGCATCGCGTCGCATTCTGGTCAGCGCCGGGCTTGGCAGTAACAAATTTATCCGGGTGATTGGTACCGCCGACACTATGGCGCAGTCAGGAACGAGCGCTGATGACCCGATCAACCGGCGTATCAGTATCCTGGTGCTCAGCCAGGAGCGCGCCAAACAAATCCTGCAGGAAGATGTGCTGCTACGTGACCCTGTCTCTCTGTTGGATGACAGTAAAAAAGCGGAGCAGGGCGCAGCCGCGCCTGCAACTGAATCAACCGTTAAAACGGCCATGGAGAATAACTAAGTGGATATCAGCGACTTTTATCAGGCTTTTTTTGATGAGGCTGACGAGCTGTTGGCCGACATGGAAAAGCACCTGCTTGACCTCGATCTGCTGTCGCCAGACAGAGAAGTATTGAATGCCATTTTTCGCGCCGCCCACTCGATAAAAGGGGGAGCCGGTACGTTTGGTTTTTCTGCGCTACAGCAAACGATGCATATTCTGGAAAATCTCCTCGACGATGTTCGTAGCGACAAGTTGCGGATTACCGAAGAGATTCGAAGTTTGTTTTTGGAAGGTAAGGACATCATGCAGGATCAACTGGACGCCTACAAATCCTCCTCTGAACCGGATCAGGAGGCCTATCAGTATATTTGCGAAGCGCTACGGCAAATTGCTAGCGACCACGCAGCACAGCCGCCCGTTGCGGCGGTTGTCCCGGCGGCTATCGTCGCGCCAGTGACGGCCGCGGCCGTCGCGGTGCCGGAGGAAGCCGAAGAGGGCGAACCGCGCCTGCTTATCGTGCTGCAAAAGGTGAAAGATGAGGATCAGGAACCGCTGCTGGAAGAGCTGGCGAATCTCGGGAGCATCAGCGATGTGCAGCGCGAAAACGGCGCTCTGCAACTGGTATTGCAAACCACCACCAACGCCGACGATATCCAGGCGGTGCTGTGCTTTATTCTGGAACCGGAGCAGATAACCATCGCCCCGGCGCCGGCCAAAGCCGCCACTCCGGTTACCGTTGAGGAGGCTGCCGTGCCGGAAGTGGCAGAAAGCAGCGCGGTTGCGCAGCCTGTTACTGGCGCCTCAGCACAGCCGCGTCCTTCGCGACCGGAATCTTCACGCAACCGCCCGCAGGCGGCGGAAGCGAGCAGCATCCGCGTCGCGGTGGAAAAAGTGGATCAGATCATCAACCAGGTTGGCGAACTGATCATCACGCAGGCGATGCTGTCGCAGCTTTCCGGCACCCTCGATGCATCAAGCCACGATACCCTGCTCAATACCATTGTTCAGCTTGAGCGTAATGCCCGCGACCTTCAGGAATCGGTGATGTCTATCCGCATGATGCCGATGGATTACGTCTTTAGCCGCTTCCCGCGTCTGGTTCACGATCTGGCGGCGAAACTGAATAAAGAGGTAGAGCTGACGCTGGTAGGCGGCTCCGCTGAGCTGGACAAACGGCTGATCGAACAGATCGTCGATCCGCTGACGCATCTGGTGCGTAACAGCCTCGATCACGGAATTGAACCGGTTGATGTGCGTCGCGCTAACGGCAAGCCGGATAAGGGCAATCTGGTGCTCTCTGCGGAACATCATGGTGGCAACATTATTATTGAAGTGAGCGATGACGGCGCCGGGTTGAACCGCGAAAAAATTCTCGCGCGGGCGCAGGCTCAGGGCATGTCGATCAGCGAAAACATCAGCGATGAAGATGTGTGGATGTTGATTTTCGCCGCCGGGTTCTCCACCGCAGAAAAAGTGACGGATATCTCCGGTCGCGGCGTGGGTATGGACGTTGTACGCCGTAATATCCAGGAGATGGGCGGTCATATCACCCTCCATTCTGAGCAGGGTAAAGGCTCGACCATCCGCATTATTTTGCCGCTGACGCTGGCAATCCTTGATGGCATGTCGGTTCGCATTGGTTCTGAGATCTATGTGTTGCCGCTCGGCAGCATGATGGAATCGTTAATGCTTTCTGAAACGAAGATGCACCGTATGACCGGCGGCGAGCGGATGTTGCAGGTGCGCGATGAGTATTTGCAGCTTGTCGAACTGGGACAACTCTTTGGCATTCACGAAGTGGATTACGACATCAGCGAGGGGATTGCCGTGATTGTACAGAGCGCGGGCAATCGTTATGCCCTGCTGGTGGATCAACTGATCGGTCAGCATCAGGTGGTAGTGAAAAACCTTGAGCAGAACTACCGCAAAATACCGGGCATTTCTGCCGCCACCATTCTGGGGGACGGCAGCGTGGCGTTAATACTGGATGTCGCTGTGTTAACGACATTAGCCAAAAAAAGAGATGCGCTGACAATGGTGCCTGAATTACAGGTTGGAAGGTTATTAAATGAACTTAACTGATACAGAAAAGCAATTGAAGGATGACGCGGGGCATGAATTCCTCGCCTTCCGTCTGGGTAATGAAGAGTACGGCATTGAGATCCTGAAAGTGCAGGAGATCCGTGGCTACGATCGCGTGACGCGTATTGCTAATACGCCGGACTTTATCGCCGGCGTGACCAATCTGCGCGGCGTGATTGTGCCGATTGTCGATCTACGGGTGAAATTCGCGCTTGAGTCGGCCAATTTTGATGACAATACCATTGTGATTGTCCTCAGCCTGAACAGCAGCCGCGTGGTGGGTATTGTCGTTGATGGTGTTTCCGATGTGCTGTCGCTGGACGCCGCGCAGATTAAACCTGCGCCGGAATATACTGTGGCGCTTTCCACGCAATATTTGCTGGGCCTTGGTTCGATGGGCGAGCGGATGCTGATTCTGGTGGATATCGAAAAACTGTTGAACAGTGATGAGATGGAACTGATCGATAAAGTGGCCGATAACGGCTTCAATTAATTCTTTCTGCGTTTTTATTTCACAAGCCTTTCCGGTCAACGGAGAGGCTTTTTTTGTGGAGGCTTATTGATGTAAAAATGGGCCTGAGTCTGAAAGGCGCAGTAAAAAATGCAGCGTGTCTCGCTATGGCTTCCAGCGATCATTCGTTATAACCCCGCTTTGAGTACGTATTTCCACTTCCCTGAAAAAATTTGCCAAATACGTCGATAAGAAACGTCTGAATGCTTGAATTCCATACGGAAATGCTTTTTTGTGATACCGCCATTTATTCACCGGGCAGCGAACAGGGTAATCTCAACGGCGGCTTTCGAGAAAAACAAACTATTTGCCGCAGGTGTTCAGGCTAAGGTCTGGTGGTAATGCCTGGTCGATAAATCTGCATAAATGTGAAAAACGAGGGAGTGATATGAAAAGAAACATCGCTTGTCTGACGCTGGCCATTACCGCTCTGCTGGGCAGCGCGGCTGTTCCGGCTTTTGCTGCACCCTTTCCGGTGACGCCTGATTTGTCGGTGCCGGTCAGCCAGTATGTGACGCAGGTTAACGCGGATAAGAGCATCACCTTTCGCCTTTTCGCGCCGGGCGCCAAACGGGTCTCGGTGATCACGGGTGCCACCCCGGACAGCTATGTTTCGCATGATATGAGCAAAGACGCCAGCGGCGTCTGGTCCTGGAAAAGCGCGGCGCTGGCGCCGAACCTCTATGAGTACTATTTCGATGTCGATGGGTTCCGCTCGGTGGATACGGGAAGCCGTTTTCCGAAGCCGCAGCGCCAGGTGAATACCAGTCTGATTCTGGTGCCGGGCAGTATTCTCGACGATCGCGCTGTTCCTCATGGCGATCTGTTGACGGTGACTTACCACTCGAAAGCGTTGGGCTCCGAGCGGCGGGTCTATATCTGGACGCCGCCAGGTTATAACGGAAAAGGCGAACCGCTGCCGGTGCTCTATTTCTACCACGGTTTTGGCGATACCGGCCTTTCCGCAATCGATCAGGGACGTCTGCCGCAGATCATGGATAACCTGCTGGCCGAAGGGAAAATCAAACCGATGCTGGTCGTGGTGCCGGATACCGAAACCGACATTGTGCAGGCGATCCCGGAGAATTTTCCGCCGAAAGATCGCCGCAAAACATTTTATCCCCTCAATGCCAAAGCGGCAGATCGCGAACTGATGCACGATATTATTCCGCTGGTCGATACGCGGTTTAACGCCCGCAAAGACGCAAGCGGACGCGCGCTGGCAGGCTTGTCGCAAGGGGGATATCAGGCGCTGGTTTCCGGGATGAACCACCTTGAAAGCTTCGGCTGGCTGGCGACTTTTAGCGGTGTCACCACCACAACGGTACCTGACGCGGGCGTTAGTGCGCAGTTCAGTAAACCGGCGTTAATTAATCAGCAACTGCATAATTTCACCGTTGTTGTCGGTGAAAAGGACTCTGTCACCGGGAAAGACATCGCCGGGCTGAAGAGCGAGCTGGAGAAACAGGGGATTAAGTTTGATTACAAAGTGTACCCCGGTCTGAACCATGAAATGGATGTCTGGCGTCCGGCGTATGCGGAGTTTGTGCAGAAACTGTTTAAGTAACGTACTGCGCCCCAGGTCGGCTTTACTCTCTTACCCTGAAAACGTGGATGAGTGAAGCCAGGCAATGAACTTGCTTCAACACCGTGGCGGTCAAAGGGACGAACGTCATGGTGTTGGGCTGGAAGGGGCTGGTTTTGCACAGGAAAGTATATTGGCGATGTCGTTTCGCCGTTTATAGCGTTAATGCCGACTGGCGGGTGCGAATCCTTTTAATCACCTTACGATTCAGCAAATTAGACGACACATAACGGAATATTTTTCCATTGCGCTGCTGTGCTAATTCCAGACTGTAAGAAAATACGCTCATTCTTGCTTTAATAGTAATAAGATAACTTTATGAATCTTTCATATAACACTTTATTAATAAGCAAAGCACAGCTATGCTGCAGGTGTTAATCTTTAACGTTGAATAAGAAAATGTATTTGCCTGCTGATCACAACGATTTCAGCCAGGGTTTATATTTTTAATGATAAAGGTTCTCAGTAATGCAGGTATTTAAGACGTGATTTGGGCTGGTGGTAAATCATAATGAAGAGAGAGCTTTTTATTGGGTTGACAATTCTTGCTGTTGTCTTCTTCGTGATGTCGATAATTTTATCCTTCCATATCTGGATTACCCGTACACAGACCATCAACGATCTTAATACCAATGTTTCGAATTTAAGCCATACTCTCAATCTTTATTCTGAGGGCGTTATCCGGCAAGGTGAGATGCTCATAGAGAATCTTTCGGACATAACGGAAATTTATGGTAAAGATAAAAATCAGGTTATCAATATAAAGAAAATTCTGGCGGGTCAGGATGAATTACTGGAACAACTCAATAATGTCGTTATTTATGATGCTACTGGCAATAAGTTCATGGCATTACACGAAAGGTTTTCTGGCCGCATCAATAGCGCAGACCGTTTTTTCTTTGTCTACCATCAGAACAATACGTCTAAAAAAGTTTTTATTGGCCCTCCGGTCGTCAGCCGGACGAACGGGAAATGGGTGATAACCCTCAGTCGCAGGCTGGAAGATCGCCAGGGCCTGTTTGCCGGTGTCGCCGTTCTCACGCTTAATATTGAAAATTTCCTTGAAACGTTTGGCAAGATCGATATTGGCCATTCTGGCGCTATTGCATTAACAAGCGAGTCCGGAATATTGCTGATACGTTACCCTTTTGATGAAAAATATATTGGTCGGGTTATTTCCGATTCGCCGCTTTTTACCACATACCTGAAAAACAGTAATTCCGGCACCGCAAGAAGTGTCTCTCGTTTTGACAATATACAACGGATGTATGCATTTCAAAAAAACAAACGATATGGTTTAGTCACCACTGTCGCCGTGAGTATCGACGAAGGAATGTTGTCCTGGAAAAAACAATCAGAAATTCTGATTGTGGTTGTTATCTTCCTGATGGGCGGCGTTATAACTTCAGGTTATTTTCTTCTGCGGGATATCCACAGGCGGGTACGCACCAGTCGTGAGCTGTCAAAAACCACTGAATCACTCATGACTGCAAACAAGAAATTAAAGGCTATGGCGGCTGAAGACAGTTTAACCGGGCTGGCGAACCGTCGAAAATTCGATGAGGCGCTGCCCCGCGAAGTATTACAATGCGCCGTAAATAATCATGCAATATCTTTGATGCTTATTGATATAGATCACTTTAAGAAATATAACGATAATTACGGCCATTTAGCTGGCGATGACTGTTTACGCCAGGTTGCAACAACCCTGAAAAAAACAATCAAAGGCAGCTCTGCGCTGGTTGCCCGCTACGGCGGAGAAGAGTTTGTCGTTATTCTTCCGGCAACAGATTTGATCGCGGCAGAAAAGAAAGCCAAAAAAATCATTCAAACTATTTGTCAGGAAAATATCCCTCATGAATATAGCCCATTCGGAATAGTAACCGTCAGTATTGGTATTGCTTCTGGCCCCGGTCCGGCAGTGAAAGGCAAGGAGACAACGCTTATCGAATTCGCTGATGATGCGCTTTATCATGCAAAATATTCCGGGCGTAATGGCTTTTTCTCCTCAACGCATCTGTTTTAAATACAACTCTTCCTGAGTAACGCACGGCAGAGTGTTGTTCGCTCTGCCGTGCTGATTATCAGAAGGATGCGCGTTTGTACGCCTTATAGCGTGCATCCCAGTAAATATTATCGAGGCGTGTTGTTAATTCCTCTTCACTCATCATTGGGCCGACGCCCTCCTGCTGACCCGCATGAGCCACCTTGAGGGCGATAGCTTTCGATACGGCTTCAATGATCTCGACTGGCGGCAGAAGCCCCCCTTTCTCTGTATTCGCCAATGGGGAGAACGCGGAAAGGGTTTTGCTGGCCACGCTCAGCATGGTGTCGGTGACGCGAGTTAACTTACCGGCCAGTATGCCCAGACCCAGCCCCGGGAAAATATACGCATTGTTGCACTGGGCGATTTCGTACGATTCGTCCTGATAAAAGACCGGCTCGAAAGGGCTTCCCGTTGCAATAAGCGCGGCCCCCTGCGTCCATTCAATCAAGTCCCGGGGCTGTGCTTCAGCGCGCGAGGTCGGATTTGACAACGGCATAATAATGGGACGGGAACAGTGACGATGCATCTCTTTCACGATTTCTTCGCTGAAAAGACCGGGTTGCCCGGAAACGCCAATCAATACGTTGGGATGGACATTACGTACCACGTCCAGCAGAGACATATTCTCGGAATCGGTATCCCAGTCGGCAATAAGACGACGCGGCGTGACCAGTTTTTGCTGGAAATCCAGTAAATTAGGCATGTCGTCTGTCAACAGACCAAAGCGATCGATCATGAAAATGTTGTTGCGGGCTTCATCCGGGGTCAGGCCATCATCGACCATTAAGGCAATGATTTTCTCCGCGATGCCGCAGCCGGCGGAGCCGCTGCCGAGGAAAACCACGCGCAGATCGCGTAAGCGCATTCCCGCAGCCTGCGAAGCGGCAATCAGCGTACCGGTGGTGACCGCTGCCGTTCCCTGAATATCATCATTAAAACAGCACAACTGGTGGCTGTAACGGTTCAGAAGTTTGGTCGCATTTTTCTGGGCAAAATCTTCAAATTGCAGGAGGACATTTGGCCAGCGCGCTTTGATGGCCTCAATGAACATATCCATAAATTCGATATAATCTTCGTCACTGATTCGCGGATGACGCCACCCCATATACAGCGGGTTTTCGAGATGCTGGCTGTTATTGGTGCCGACATCCAGCATGATAGGCAGCGTGGATGCCGGGTCAATTCCGCCGCAAGCGGTATATAACGAGAGTTTTCCAATCGGGATCCCCATTCCGCCGATGCCCTGATCGCCAAGACCGAGAATGCGTTCCCCATCGGTAACCACAATCACGCGAATATCATTCCGTGAAAAACTTTGCAGCATTTCATCGATGCGATGCCGGTCCGGCCATGAGATAAACAATCCCCTGGCGCGGCGATAAATCTCAGAAAAATGCTCACAGGCTTCGCCCACCGTTGGGGTGTAAATAATCGGCAACGTTTCCTGCATATGACAGCGCAGAAGGTTATAAAACAGCGTCTCGTTGGTGTCCTGAATATTGCGTAAGTAAACATGGCGGGAGATGTCTTTTTTAAAATGACAAAATTGTTTCCATGCGCGTTCTGTTTGTTCTTCAATGGTTTCGACGTTATGCGGTAATAATCCATGCAGATTAAAGGCCAGACGTTCATCATCGGTGAATGCCAGCCCTTTATTAAGTAATGGGTTTTCCAGTAACACAGCGCCATTATAAGGCGTATAAAGCGTTTCTTTGCGTAACATTATTGCTGCTCCTGACTAAATAATAACGGCACGGCTGCCGATGTCTCGGGGATAACAGAAAAGAGGCTCAAGAAATCAAATAGATCATCACGCCCTCAGTTAATACGCCGATCGCAGTGCCAATAAGAATGGAAGAGGATGCGGATTCGATATAAGTGTCGCTGCGCAGGGCGAACATGCCCGCAGCGATAGCAGAAGGTGTTGCACCAATAATCACGACCTGCTGCATTAAGGTGTGGCTCAGGCCAAATGCCAGCCCGGCTACTGCCATCATGGCGGGTTGGATCAGATTTTTGATGCTGATATTGGTAAAGGTCTGGAGATTCAGCGACGGGCGCTCACCGTAAAACAGCAGACCGAGGGCAAACAGCGACAGACCACCGGCAATTTTGCCAACCATCTCAATCGGCGCGCTCAACAGATGCGGTAACTGCACACCGGCCAGGCTCAGCACGACACCGGAGACGGGGATCCAGACAATCGGGTTACGCACCGCCCGCAGTAAATTCTGCATAATCAGTTTGCCCGGATGTAGCGTTTCAATATCGGCATCTTTATCGCCCATGCGGATTAAGATAATGGTCAACGGAATCATTAATACGCTGGTGACTAAGTTGCCAATTAGCACGCCTAAAAAGCCTTCCGGCCCAATCAGCACGGCCAGTACCGGCGCGCCAAAATAGGCCATATCAGGAAAAGCGCAAACCAAAGACTGTATTGCACTGGTCTTGATATCATGACGAAAAACGTAACGCGACAGGAGCAGCGTCAGTAAATAAGAGCCCATCAGACCAATCACCAGCACAGCCATAAACGAGAAGTTTTTGATTTTGTCCGGGTTGGTGTTCAGTGCTCCGATAAAGAGATGAAAGGGTAATGCAAAGCGAATCACCACTGTTGCTAATACAGTGGCATCCTTACGGTGCGTATACCCTAATTTTCCGCTTAACCACCCTAGTAACATGATAAATACTAAAGGAAATAAAGATTGTAAGAGTAGTGAAGGCATAAAATGTCCTGTT
The DNA here is from genome assembly GCF_013085925.1 of Kosakonia sp. MUSA4. Lineage (NCBI taxonomy): Bacteria > Pseudomonadati > Pseudomonadota > Gammaproteobacteria > Enterobacterales > Enterobacteriaceae > Kosakonia > Kosakonia sp. MUSA4. The sequence goes on along the minus strand of NZ_CP025697.1, from coordinate 4,069,143 downwards.
TTTGTTTTAATTAAATAGTTTTCAGGCAGAACTCTATCTATCGTATTTACTGCCAAAGGTGATTAGAATCACACTTCGTATGTTTTAATTAGTTTCAAAAAGAATACTTTAATTAAATGAAAATGTTGAGGTGCTAAGTTTATATTTTTATTAGAAGTATCTAATGCATGTATCCGCGCGATTATTTTATTTACGAATGGCCTGTTTAAGTTATTTAAATGTGAATTACTACGGCACTCACAAATTCAATAAGCAGTAACCGTTGCTCACTTTACAGACCGAAGATTATGTTATTTATTCAATCATAACTTCCTGGTAGCAATCTTTATTTTGTTGGCCTTATTTTTTCAAGCATTTTATCCTATTACGAATAACCCAGCGGTTATTCCTGACCCACTGTTAATTATTAATAGCGAATCAGGTGAAAATAATGAAAGATAATCCTCTCTCTTCCTCTGTTGACGCATCCCCTGCGGGTGCACAACTTTCGCGGCTGCATGGACTTGAAGTCGGCGCCGTACCCTTGCTGCTCTTTATCGGTATCGCTTCGATTGTCGCCATCTCAGCTACCGCAGGTTTATTGCCGAAAAACATGATTGGCGGCCTGGCGGTGATCATGACGCTTGGTTTTGCCTTTGCCAAAATAGGCCGGATGTTGCCGGTGCTGAAGGACGTCGGTGGGCCAGCAATATTGTGCCTGATGGTGCCCTCGGTACTGGTTTATTTTGGCCTGTTTGAAGCGCATACCTTAGCCACCGTCCATCTGCTGATGAAAGAAGCCAACCTGCTTTATTTTGTCATTGCCTGTCTGGTTGTTGGCAGCATTCTCGGCATGAACCGGGTGATCCTGATCCAGGGGATGATCCGCATGTTTGTACCGCTGGTGGCCGGTACGGTGGTCGCGGTGCTCTCCGGGCTGCTGGTAGGAACAGTATTTGGCTACACGCCGTATCACACCTTTTTCTTTATCATCGTGCCCATTATCGGCGGTGGCATCGGCGAAGGCATATTACCGCTGTCACTGGCCTATTCCGCCATTCTCGGGCAAACCCCGGATGTGTATGTTGCTCAACTGGCACCCGCGGCAGTGGTGGGCAATATCTTTGCCATTATCTGCGCTGGCGTGCTGTCGCGGATAGGGATGCGCCGTCCTTCCCTGACCGGCAACGGTATGTTGATCCGCAGTGATGAGGATAACCGCGTTTTCGCGCAGACGCAGGAGGCGCAGCAGACCGATTTTCAACTGATGGGCGGTGGGCTGTTGATGATATGCGCCTTTTTTATCGTCGGCGGGTTGTTTGAAAAACTGGTGCATATTCCTGGTCCGGTGCTGATGATCCTGATTGCCGTGCTGTGCAAGTACGCACAGGTGATCCCAAAATCCATGGAGCAGGGCGCGCACAGTTGCTATAAGTTTGTTTCCGCAGCACTTGTCTGGCCGCTGATGATTGGCCTCGGCATGCTTTATGTGCCGCTGGAAAGCGTGGTCGCGGTGTTCTCAATGGGCTACGTGGTGGTGTGTGGCTCAGTGGTGATTGCCATGGCGTTAAGTGGTTATTTCATTGCCACATGGCTGAATATGTATCCGGTGGAAGCCGCGATAGTGACCAGCTGTCATAGCGGCCTGGGCGGTACGGGGGATGTGGCGATCCTCTCGGCATCCAACAGAATGGCATTGATGCCCTTCGCGCAAATCGCCACCCGCATTGGTGGTGCTTCAACGGTCATTCTTGCCACCTTGTTATTAAGCTGGCTCGTCTGAATCACAGGCCCGCAGTTATTGCGGGCGCTTATCCGGTTGCGATGCGTTCGCCATCAAACGCTTAGCGATAACGCAACGCAAGTTTGAATTTCCCCCTGTTCTTATCAACAAAAGGGGCATGTGAAAGGGCAAAAAAAAACCGCCCGGAGAGGGCGGTCTTTGCATTCGGCGGGTTGCCCCACTGAACAGCGCGAATTAACGCAGCAGAGACAGTACGTTCTGCGGAACCTGGTTAGCCTGTGCCAGTACAGAAGTACCTGCAGACTGCAGAATGTTCGCACGGCTCATTTCAGAAACTTCAGAAGCGAAGTCAGCATCCAGGATACGTGAACGAGATTCAGACAGGTTGTTAACGGTGTTGTTCAGGTTGCTGATAACAGAATCGAAACGGTTCTGTACCGCACCCAGACCAGAACGCAGTTCGTCAACCTGAGACAGCGCTTCGTCGATTTTGGTCAGCGGATCGGCAGTTGCTACAGTGGTATCAACAGCCGCGCCGGAAGTTACAGCACCTGCTGCATCAGCAGTCGCTTCAGTCAGGTTACCGTTAGCGTCGGCCAGGTAGTAGTTACCTTCACCGTCGGTTTTCAGGGTGCTACCAGCCACGCCAGCCAGGTCTGCAGTCTGCTCAACGGAAGCGCTTTCGCCCGCTAAGCTTGCGCCCATGCTAACACCGGTGGTTGCAGGGGTAGAAGAGTCGAACTCCAGGCCATCGCCAGCGGTGTTCGCTTTTGCTTCGTAGTAGTTAGAACCGGATTTAACGTACACTTTACCGTCGTTACCCTGAACAACATCATCAACAGATGCCGGAGTACCGCTGGTGTCAGCCACGTTGCTCATGTCAGCAGCAACATCAACGTCAACGCTGATAGTGGTGGTATCGGTCAGAGAGCTTGCATCCACGCCGCTGGCAATGGTGAAGCCTGCCATGCCCAGAGTGTCAGAGTTCATCTGGTTCAGCTGGATATCGATATTCTGGCCGTCGTTAGAACCTACCTGGATAGACAGTTTCTGATCTTTGCTCAGTACTTTCACGCCGTTGAACTCAGTCTGTTCAGAGATACGGTTGATCTCGTCCAGACGTGCGTTGATTTCGTCCTGGATGGACTGACGGTCAGAATCAGAGTTGGTGCCGTTCTGAGCCTGTACAGACAGACGACGGATGTTCTGCAGGTTATCGTTGATTTCGTTCAGCGCGCCTTCAGTCGTCTGTGCGATAGAGATACCGTCGTTTGCGTTACGGGAAGCCTGGCTCAGACCGTTGATGTTCGCGGTGAAGCGGTTAGAGATTGCCTGACCTGCTGCATCGTCTTTCGCGCTGTTAATACGCAGACCAGAAGACAGACGCTCAATAGCGGTACCCAGAGAGCTCTGAGATTTATTCAGGTTGTTCTGTGCAACGAGGCTGAGGGCGTTAGTGTTAATAACCTGGGACATGTTTATTCCTTAATACTCTATAGTTCACATGGATTATGGTTATGCGTAAGTTGTCTCGCATACTAAATAAATCGGCCCTTTAAAAAAGGACTGAAATTTTTTGCTGCGGAAAGATTTGTTGAGTACCAGGGTGGAATTTCAGGAAACAATGACTTAGCTATTTTTTAGCTGCTATTTAAGCCGATTCTGATATTGAAGATATGAATTGCGCGCACAACTGACGTTATATTCCCTTTTCGATTTAGTGAATTTTCCCTGCAGCGCTGAGTTTTTTCTTTCTTCTATATAGTTCCTTTATTAAATATTCATCTTTTTATTTCCCAGGCCGATTGGTTAATAGAATTCACTCAACAAAATGACCTTTCCGACCGGAGACGACATGGGAATATCATCATTAGGTGTAGGTACTGGCGGGATCGATACGGCATCAATGCTGGAACAGCTGAAGGCCGGCGAGCAATCACGTTTAACACCTTATACCAATTTACAGAACAGCTATAAGTCGCAGATTTCAGCATGGGGTAAGATCTCCAGCCTGCTGTCGAATCTGCAAAAAAGCGTTACCACCATGGGCTCTGATGCATTTAATAAAATGAACGTCAGCGCCAATGAAGCCTTTACTGCCGTTGCAGGCAGCGGCGCGCAGGCGGACAGCCATTCGGTGACCATTTCACAGCTCGCGACGGCACATAAATTGAAAACGCAGCCGGAAGCCAGCGCGGATGACATGTTGGGCGAAACCACCGGCGGCAGCCGTACCGTGACCATCACGCAGAATGACGGCAAGACCATGGAAGTGGAGCTGGCGGATGATGAAACCTCGCTGAACCAGATTGCCAAAGCGATCAATAAACAGAAAGGCGATGTGACGGCTTCCGTACAGCGTACCGATGACGGCTATCAGCTGGTACTGAGTTCGAAAAAGACCGGTTCCGATGGCGAAATGACCGTCAGCGTTGACGGTGATAATACGCTGGCAGGCGTGCTGAACACCTCCGGCGGCGGCCAGCATGTCAATGCTGACGGCTCCGTCGCTCCCGATGGCGGCGCAAACGACAATATGATCGCCGTTTCCGATGCCCTGGACGCCAAACTGCGCGTCGATGGCTCTGACTATACGCGCTCCAGCAACAACATCAGCGACATCATTGACGGCGTGACGCTGAACCTGAAAAAAGTGTCGGAAAACGGCGACGCTGAACAGTTGACGCTGACCTCGGATACCTCGGCCATCAAAACCAGCCTTCAGGATTTTGTTAAGCAATACAATGCGCTGCTTACCGAGACTACCGCTGACAGCAAATATGTCGCGGCGGATACCTCCAGCCTGGGCGATGAAGAAGTGGCGACGCAAAACTCCGGCAGCGGCTCGCTGGTGGGGGATTCCACGCTGCGCAGCCTGGTCAGCCAGGTGCGTTCCACTGTCAATGGCGTATACGGCGATGCCGGGGCAGATTACGGCTCGCTGGCAGATTTAGGCATCAAGATTGATGCGGCAACCGGCCAGATGACGCTGGATGAAGACACGCTGGATGAAGCGATTGCCGATAATCCGGAACAAATCAGCCTGATGTTCTCCGGCCGTGGCGACAGCGAAGGGCTCTCCTCGACGCTGGATTCCATCATCACCAGCTACGTTGGCGATTCGAAGACCAAAACGGACGGTTTGATTAAAACCACCACCGACAGCCTGGAGTCGCAAACCAAAATTGCGCAAACCCAGATCGACAAGACGCAGAAGCTGATTGACGCACAGGTCGAACGTTACCGTGTGCAGTTCCAGAACCTCGACACCATGATGTCGAATCTGAACAACATGAGCAGTCAGTTAACGTCATTGCTTTCAACCCTCTAATTTTTCATGGCGCAGGCCCGTCGCGGCCTGCCAACAGGAGTGACAAACATGTATGCAGCACAGGGGAGCCAGGCGTATGCGCAGGTGGGTCTTCAAAGTAAGCTCTCTGGCGCCACGCCGCACCAGTTAATTTCTATGCTGTTCGACGGCGCGCACAGCGCCATTCTGCAAGCCAATATCTATTTTGAGAATGGCAACGTCGCCCAGCGTGGCAAGATGATCTCTAAAGCGATCAATATTATTGATAATGGTTTACGCGCCGCGCTCGATCACGAGAAAGGCGTACATATTGCCGCAGAACTGGAGCAAATGTACGAATATATGTCGCGGACATTATTAGAGGCGAATCTGCGTAACGAGCCGGAGAAATTAAAGCACATCGATGCGCTGTTAATGAAACTGGCCATGACATGGAAAGAGATCGAACCAACACAGCGTCGGGTGAATTATGGATGAGGTGCTGCCAAAAATTATCGTTGAATTATACCAGATGAATTTAACGCTGCTGGATATGGCAGCGAAAGAAGAATGGGACCTGCTTGTCGAAATGGCCGCTGGCTATATGCTGAAAAAGCAGGACATTATGGAAGTCAGCGCCGATGATCTATCTGTTGCGGAAAGAGAAAACCTGAAAAAGGTATTAAAGCAGATGGTGGAAAACGAGGGGGAAATAACCCGGAAATTGCAGGCGCGTCTTCATGTTCTAAAACAGAATCTGTCTTCAATACATCGTGGAACCACGTTCAGTAAGCTCTACTCCAGTCAGCAAACCTCTTCAATACATTAAACAAATAAGGCCCAGTAATTAACTTACTGATGGCCTTATTTTTTTAGCGGTAGTTAACGATTAGCTGTTGGTTGACAACATTCAGAGCGGGTCGTAACGGGCCGCGCTTATTCACCGTATAAATAAAGCGAAATTCACCCGTTGCGGAGAGCGGAAAAGTGATGCTGCGTTGCCCGGCCAGGGAAGGCAGCCGTAAGCAGCGATCGCGACGGCACAGCTTGATTTCCAGCCCTGGCGGCGGCGGAGCCAGCAGCGTAATACGCCATGAAACACGGGTAACCTTTGCCGATGCCGGGATCGCAGAAGGCGAGCTTAACGCTCGCCCGCGTACGATCTGCTTGCCGGTGCGGGTGCTGCCACCCGCTGCCGTATCGCTCCAGGCACCGCCGGAAGGTGCGGCATGCGCTGGCAATACCAGCGCCATGCCCAAAATAGCAGCGGCAGGTATCATGAATGCGTACCGATCACAGTGGTCATTTGCACCGTTTTGTTGCTGCTGATTTCCAGCGTTGACATCACGGCCAGCTGCGGGAAAGCGCGGCGCAGGAAGCGTGAAACCATCAGGCGCAGCCCCGGATTCACCAGCAGTACCGGCGAAATGCCCATCGCTTGCTGGTCGGTGATGGCGCGTTCGGCCTGCTTCATCAGATTGTCGGCAATACCCGGTTCGATCGCGCTGCCGTTCTGGCGAGCCTGAATCAACAGTTTTTCCAGCGTGGTATCCAGACCAATCACCTTGATGTCGTTATCCGTGCGGAACCACTGTGCCGTAATGGCGCGGCCCAAACGGATGCGCACCTGCGCAGTCAGTTCGTCCGGATCGTTTTGTAGCGGAACATATTCGGCCAGCGTATCGATAATGGTGCGCATATCGCGGATAGAGACGCGCTCGGCCAGCAGATTCTGCAACACTTTGTGGAACAGCGTCAGGGAGATCACGCCCGGGATCAGATCTTCAACCAGCTTCGGCATCTCTTTATTAATGCGCTCCAGCAGTTGCTGCGTCTCCTGGCGGCTGAACAGCTCTTCCGTATTCAGCGAGATCACGTGGTTAAGATGCGTGGCGATAACGGAACCCGGATCGACCACGGTATATCCCTGAATCTGCGCCTGCTCGCGGAAGACTTCGTCGATCCAGCACGCTGGCAGACCAAACGCCGGATCTTCGCACGGCGTACCCGGCAATTCCCCTTCGGCGTAGCCAGGGTTAATCGCCATCCAGCGTTCCGGTTCGATCTCGCCGCGGCCAATCTCAACGCCTTTCAGCAGGATACGGTACTCGCCTGGCGCCAGATCGAGGTTGTCGCGAATATGGATCGGCGGCGGCAGGAAACCCATATCCTGGGCAAATTTCTTACGGATACCGCGCACGCGGATCAGCAACTGACCATCCTGCGCGCTGTCCACCAGCGGGATCAGGCGATAACCGACTTCCAGCCCCAGCACATCTTCCATTTCCACATCGGCCCACGAGGCTTCCGCAGAGGCCTGATCGTTGGCAGCCTGCGCGGCTTTATCATTATCTTCACGCGTGACGTTACGGGCGGGCGCTTTCATCTGACGACCGCGCATCCACCATGCCAGCCCCAGCAGAACGGCGGTAAACAGCAGGAAGACAAAGTTCGGCATCCCCGGGATAAGCCCCAGCAGACCAATCACCGCAGCGGAAAGCAGCATCACTTTCGGGTTGTTAAACAACTGCCCGACCATCTGCTCGCCGATATCCTGCTCATTGGACACGCGGGTAACAATCACGCCTGCGGCGGTAGAGATAATCAGCGCCGGGATCTGGGCAACAAGGCCGTCACCGATAGTCAACAGGGTATAGGTTTCACCGGCTTCGCCGACGCTCAACCCATGCTGAAGCACGCCGATAGCCAGCCCGCCGATGACGTTAATCGCCATAATCAGCAGCCCGGCGATGGCATCCCCGCGCACGAATTTACTGGCACCGTCCATTGAACCGTAGAAATCGGACTCCTGCGTCACTTCGCTACGACGGCGCTTCGCTTCGGCTTCACCAATCAGCCCGGCGTTGAGATCGGCATCAATTGCCATCTGTTTGCCCGGCATACCATCCAGCACAAAGCGCGCGCCCACTTCGGCGATACGCCCGGCACCTTTGGTGATAACCATAAAGTTAATGATGATCAGAATGGCGAAGACCACGATACCGATGGCAAAGTTACCGCCCACCAGGAAGTGGCCGAACGCTTCCACCACGCGTCCGGCAGCGGCAGCGCCGGTGTGTCCTTCCATCAAAATGATACGCGTGGAGGCGATGTTCAGCGCCAGGCGTAGCAGGGTGGAGAACAGCAACACGGTCGGAAACGCAGAAAATTCGAGGGTTTTCTGCGTAAACATCGCCACCAACAAAATCATCAGTGACAGCACGATATTGAAGGTAAACAGCGTATCCAGCAGGAATGCCGGCAGCGGCAGTACCATCATCGCCAGAATCAGCATGATCAGTACCGGGCCGGCCAGAATTTGCCACTGTGTCTCTTTAAATGCGGGTAAACGTAATTTACTGGCGATACTGGCCATTAGTTTCTCTCATTTGCAAAATCCATCGACTCAGGAACCGGAAGATCCCTGGGCTGTACAGGCGGAACTCCGCCAGAGGCGCGCCACCGCCGCAGGCCGTAGACCCAGGCGAGAACTTCTGCGACAGCGCTATAAAGCTCGCCGGGGATCTGTTCGCCAATCTCACAGTGGCGATACAGGGCGCGGGCAAGCGGCGGCGCTTCAAGCATCGGAATGCGATGCGCAGCGCCCAGTTCACGAATTTTCAGTGCAACTTCGCCCGCGCCTTTCGCCAGAACCGTTGGCGCACTCATCCCGCCTTCTTTATAAGAGAGCGCGACGGAGTAGTGCGTCGGGTTGTTGACGATGACATCGGCTTTCGGTACGTCCGTCATCATGCGATTACGGGCAGCAGCGCGTTGCATCTGCTTAATGCGGCCCTTAACGTGCGGGTCGCCTTCCTGCTGTTTGAACTCGTCGCGGATCTCCTGACGGCTCATGCGCAGTTTTTTCAGGTTGCTGGTGATCTGGTAAAACACGTCGTAACCCATTACCGGCAGCAGGAAGAAAATCACCATCAGCAGGCAGTCAAAAATCATGCCGATGGCGCCGCTCACTGCGGTCGGGAATGAGGCGTTAACCAGTTGAATAAAGTGCGGTCGGTTGTTGTAGACATACAACGTAAACCCGCAACCGGCCAGCGCCACTTTCAGGCAACCTTTCAACATCTCTGACAGCACCTGCGCCGAGAACAGGCGTTGCAGCCCTTTCATCGGCGACATGCGCGCAAGATCCACTTTCAGCGACTTGCCGCTGAAGTTAACGCCGCCCAGCAGCATGGGAGAGAGCAGCCCGGTGATGAATAACCCCAGCAAAATCGGCAGCAGCCCGCTGGCCATCATCGAGAACAGGTAACTGGCCTGCTGAAGCATGGAGCGGGGATCCGTCACCGGCAGCCTGTTCAGCATCAGACCGTTGTGCAGGATCTGCATCAGGTTATGGGCAAAATGTTGCCCGCCGGATAACAGCAGCGCCCACCCGGCCAACAACATCAGCAGCGAACTCAGCTCCTTCGAACGCGGAATTTGCCCCTCTTCACGCGCTTTTTGTTTTCGGTGGGGTGTGGGTTCTTCGGTTTTTTCTACATCACTTTCTTCGGACATATTCTCTGCCGCTGGCCTCCGTTAGTGCCTCATCCCGGCGGGCGAGGCGGTCATCAGAAACCCAGACTATCGAGCAGGTCATCGACCTGATCCTGGCTGGCGACGACGCCGGTTTTGTTCTGGTCGATTTGCGGGCCGTTCATCAGCGTCGTATCGACCTCTTTCAGACCGGTGACCTCCTCCGGGAGGTACTCCAGCAGCACCAGAATCAGCTCTTTCTCGACGCTTTCGATAAGCGACATCATGCCGCGAATCACCTGGCCGGTAAGATCCTGGAAATCCTGCGCCATCATGATTTCCATCAGTTGGTCATTGGTATTACGCGCAAGACCCGGCGTTTTGGCGAGGAAGCTGCGGGTATCCGCCACCAGTTCGCGCGCATCGGCTAACTCTACCGGCGCGGCAAACCAGCCGTCCCAGCGAGCGGACAACTGCTCCGCGCGTTCGGCCAGTTCGTCCTGTAAAGGACGCGCCTGCTCGACGCTGGTCAGTGCGCGCTCGGCGGCCTCGGCGGTTTTACCGACGACATAATCCAGACGTTCACGCGCATCCGGGATAGCTTCTGCCGCATCGGCAATGGTGCGATCCAGCCCAAGGTCTACCAGGCTGTCGCGTAACAGACGGGCCAGGTGGCCAACGCGCGAAAAGAGATTTTTAAAATCGTCAGTCGATTGTGTTTGTGCCATCTTGTCCATCGATTACCACCCAAGCTTTTCAAAAATTTTGTTGAGCTTCTCTTCCAGCGTCGCCGCCGTGAAAGGTTTCACGACATAGCCGCTGGCACCCGCCTGGGCGGCGGCAATAATGTTTTCTTTCTTGGCTTCAGCGGTGACCATTAACACCGGCATTTTGCTGAAAGCGGCATCGTTACGAATTTCCGTCAGCAGTTGTAAGCCATCCATGTTGGGCATATTCCAGTCGCTGATGACGAAATCGAAGGTGGAGGCGCGCAGTTTGTTCAGCGCATCCAGGCCATCTTCTGCCTCTTCAACATTATTGAACCCCAAATCTTTCAACAGGTTGCGAACAATACGGCGCATCGTGGAGAAATCATCGACCACTAAAAAGCGCAAATTGGTATCTGCCATAATTTTTTATTTCCAGGTTAAGTCATTGAACGGTGAGAGAAACCAGGGCTCAGACTCTGCGAGCCACACAGACAGCATGGTTGAGAAGTTGCTGGCTAATCTGGTCGAGGTCGGCGATATCGCAGGCGCCGCCGAGGGCAATCGCTTCTCGCGGCATGCCGAATACCACGCAGGTTCGCTCGCTCTGGGCGACGGTCCACGCGCCAGTCTGGCGCATCGCCAGTAACCCTGCGGCGCCATCGTGGCCCATACCGGTGAGGATGGCGCCAAGGGCATTTTTACCGGCGCAGCGGGCGACAGAGTGGAACAACGCATCCACCGACGGTCGGTGGCGGTTAATGGGCTGGCCGTTGTTCAGCGCAATCTGGTAGCTTGCGCCGCTGCGCTTCAGCTCCATGTGAAATCCGCCCGGCGCAATGTACGCATGGCCTGGCTGCACGCGCTCGCCTTCGGTCGCTTCACTCACGGAAATCTGGCACAAGTTATTCAGGCGATCGGCGAATGAGCGGGTAAATCCCGGCGGCATGTGTTGTGCGATAACAATGCCCGGGCAACCCTGCGGCATCGACATCAGGATCTGGCGCAGCGCTTCGGTTCCGCCGGTTGATGAGCCAATCGCAATGATCTTATCATTGCCTGCGCGCGGCGCCTGAATCACTCGCGGTGCGGTCGGTTGTCCTTCGCGGCGGCGAACCTGCGCTTTGGCCGCCATACGAATTTTGTCGGCAATCATCTCGCTGTATTGCCCCATTCCGTCATGCAGCCCCATCGACGGCTTGGTAATAAAATCCACCGCCCCCAGTTCCAGCGCGTTCAGCGTAATATCGGAGCCTTTGCTGGTTAATGATGAAAGCATCACCACCGGCATCGGACGCAGGCGCATCAGACGATCAAGAAACTCCAGCCCGTCCATGCGCGGCATTTCGACATCCAGCGTCAGTACATCCGGGTTGTGTTGCTTGATCAGATCGCGGGCGATAATCGGGTCCGGCGCAGCCGCGACCATCTCCATATCCGGTTGCTCATTGACCATCTGCGTCAGTATCCTGCGCATCAGAGACGAATCATCAATGCACAACACCTTAATCTTGTTCATAATTTTTACTCTGCGATGCGGTAGACAGATTGCCCAAGCAGACGGAATGGGCTGTTAGCGCTGTTAACATGTTCCGAGTGCCCCAGAAACAACAAACCATCGGGTTTGAGCATTTTTGCGAAGCGCATGACCAGTTTTTCCTGCGTTTTATGATCGAAATAAATCATCACGTTACGGCAGAAAATGGCGTCAAAATTGCCCTGGATGTCCCACTGCGGATCAATCAGGTTTAGCTGGCGGAACTGAACGGCATGGCGTAATCCATCTTTGATTTTCACCAGCTCTTTCTGCGCGCCGGTGCCGCGCAAGAAATGGGTTTTCTTCTGCTGTTCGCTGAGGCTGTCGATATCCGCCAGGCGGTAAACGCCCTGGCCGGCCTTTTCCAGCACATCGGTATCAATGTCGGTTGCCAGCACGCGCGGGCCGGTAATGCTGCGGCCCAGCGTCTCTTCCAGCGTCATGGCGATGGACCACGGTTCTTCACCGGTTGAGGCGGCCGCACACCATACGTTGTACATACCGCCTCTGGCCTGCGCGTGGCGCGCCAGGATCGGAAAGTGGTAAGCCTCGCGAAAAAAAGAGGTCAGATTGGTGGTCAATGCATTAATAAAGACTTGCCATTCATCGCTCTCCGGATTGGCGACCAGCAGATTGATGTAATCGGTAAATCCCTTCAGTTCCAGCACGCGGATGCGTCGTGACAGGCGGTTATAAACCATGTCGCGTTTTTGCGGAGTAAGAACAATGCCTGCACGTTGATATATCAGCGCGCTAATTCTTTCTATTTCATTGTGCGTAAGTTGTTTCTGACCAGACTGATTGGATTCGGTTGCGGGGTTCATAATGTTCCAGTTATTTATCATAATAAGCGGTAGTACCCCTGCCGGGTTTTCAGCGATGCTCAGGTACGCAGCAAAATAATCAGTTATTAATAAGATGAAACGAAATGGTTAATTCATTTCGTGGTTATTAAGATAATGGCCGGTATTAAACCGGCATGTTCATTATTTCCTGATAGGCATTAACAAGTTTATTTCTTGCCTGCACCCCAATATTTAATGCCAGCGAAGATTCCTGCATGGAAACCATGACATCGTTCAAACCAATGCCTTCGACGCCTGACAGATAGCCTTCCGCCTGGGTTTTGGCATGGTTTTGCATCTGGCTAATTGAATTTACGCTGTTAAATAAAATATCTGAGAAGGATGGATTATTCTCAGTGGATTTAGCAGAAGCAAATGGATTCAGCGAAGACGCGCCGGTAATTTGACGGGTCTGGCTCTGCATCTGCTCCAGTATGCTGCTGCTCATATTTATTGACATAACAAACACCTTTCTATTAATTGCGGCAATCCTAACATGTGGTCAGACAACAACATAATGTGAAAAGCCGACACAAGTTTCAGCTTATCACCACTTAAGAAACATCGCATTTTGTAGATAATACGCAACCAGGAAATATCCTGCGGAATAACGATTTACGACTTTATTACATACGCGAAACGCTGAGCCGCTATAGGGTTTCATTTATATAGCCTCCTTTCACTGTCACAGGAAATTGGCATGCTTGCCACTAACAACGGTAATAAAAAGAAAGGCATCGATGATATTAAGACGATGCTTGAAAATATCTGGCGTAATCCCAGAATCATTTTTTTCATCGCTGCTGCGGCGGCTATTTCTGTTGTGATTGCATTGATGTTCTGGGCGAAAGAGCCGGACTTCCGCATCTTATACAACAACATCAGCGAGCAGGACGGCGGCGAGATCGTCACCCAACTGACGCAGATGCAGATACCTTATCGTTTTGCCGAGCATGACGGTTCTATTCAGATCCCGGCGGACAAAGTCTATGAGGTGCGCCTGAAGCTGGCGCAGCAGGGGCTGCCGAAAGGCGGTTCTGTTGGCTTTGAACTGCTGGATCAGGAAAAGTTTGGTATCAGCCAGTTTAACGAACAGGTTAACTTCCAGCGCGCGCTGGAGGGCGAGCTGTCACGCACTATCGAGACGTTAGGTCCGGTGCGTACCGCGCGCGTTCATCTGGCCATGCCGAAGCCATCGCTGTTTGTGCACGATAAAAAACAGCCGTCGGCGTCCGTAACGTTGAATCTGCTCAATGGCCGTAAGCTGGATGCCGGACAGGTCAGCGCGATCACCTTCATGATCTCCAGCGCGGTGCCGGGGCTGAGCGCCGATCGCGTCACTATCGTCGATCAAAGCGGACATCTGATGACGCAGAGTGGCGAACAGGCCACGCAAACCACGCAGCTGAAATATACCCGCAAAGTGGAATCCGAATATGAGAACCGTATTCAGGCGATCCTTGCGCCGATTGTCGGCGCGCAGAATGTCAGAACGCAGGTCACGGCGCAGATTGATTTTACTCAGCATGAGCAAACTGCCGAGCAGTACCAGCCTAACAGTCGGCCTGAGAACATGGCCATCCGCAGCCGTCAGAGCAGCAACGCGGAGCAGGGCGGTAAAAACAGCGTCGGCGGCGTTCCGGGGGCGTTAAGCAACGAGCCGCCTGCGGCGGTTACCGCGCCGATTGACCAGCCAGCCAATGGCCAGGGCGGGACAACGACCACCACTACGCCTTACAACAAGCAGAACGATGAAACCACCAACTACGAGCTGGATAAAACGCTGACGCACATCAAGCGTAATACCGGCACGGTGCAGCGCCTCTCTGTCGCGGTGGTGGTGAATTATGTGGCGGATGGCAAAGGTAAAACGACCGCGTTGACCAAAGCGCAGCTTGATCAGGTGAATGGTCTGGTCAAAGAGGTGATGGGTTACTCCGACAAACGTGGCGATACCCTCAACGTCGTCAATACCCCGTTCACCGATGCAGATACGGAAGCCCCTGTACCGCTGTGGAAACAACCTGACTTCATTAAGTTGCTGTTCTCCGGCGCGCGTTACCTCTTCGTGGCGCTGATTGCCTGGATCCTGTGGCGCAAAGCGGTTCAACCGTTCTGGATCAAGCATCAGGAGCTGCTGCTGCATCGTCTGGAGCTGGAAAAAGAAGCCCGTCAGGCGGAGATGGAGGCACAGCAACGTCAGAAACAGCACCACGAAACTGCAAAAGCACAGCAGCGCATGGAGACCGAACAGGAAACCCAGCACCTGCGTAAGATCGCCGAGCAGGAGCCGCAGATTATCGCGCTGGTTATTCGCCAGTGGCTGAATAAGGAAAAGAAATCATCATGAATGCCGCCGAGAAAAGCGCTGTCCTCATGCTAACGCTCGGTGACGAGCGGGCTGCGGAAGTCTTTAAGCACCTTAACACCCACGAAGTGACGATGATCAGTAGCGCCATGGTCTCCATGGGCAGCTTCACGCATGAACAGCTTTCGTCCGTGGTGCGCGATTTCCGCCGCGACTCCGGCGAGTATGCTGCGCTGGATGTCAACACCAATGAATATCTGCGTAGCGTGCTGGTGAAAGCGCTGGGCGAGGAGCGTGCCAACGCGCTGCTGGAAGATCTGCTCGATTCGTCAGATGGCAGCAACGGGATTGAGACGCTCAACTTTATGGAACCGCAGATGGTCTTCGATCTCATCCGTGATGAGCATCCGCAGATCATCGCCACCATCCTTGTTCATCTGAAACGCGGCCAGGCTGCCGATGTACTGGCGAACTTCGATGAGCGTGAACGTAACGACATTATGCTGCGTATCGCCACGTTTGGCGGCGTACAGCCGGTTGCGTTGCAGGAACTGACCGAAGTGCTCAACTCGTTGCTGCACGGTCAGCATATCAAGCGCAACAAGATGGGTGGTGTTCGTCCTGCGGCGGAGATCCTCAACCTGATGAAATCGCACCAGGAAGATGCGGCCATTGCCGCCGTGCGCGAATTCGACCAGGAGCTGGCGCAGAAAATTATCGACGAAATGTTCCTGTTCGAAAATCTCGTCGAGATGGAAGACCGCAGTATTCAGCGCATCTTGCAGGATATCGATGGTGAATCGCTGATTGTGGCGCTGAAAGGCGTTGACGATGAACTGCGCGACAAGTTCTTCCGCAATATGTCGAAACGTCAGGCCGATATCATGCGCGACGATCTGGCTTCCCGCGGGCCGGTGCGTATGTCGCAGGTCGAAACGGAACAGAAAAACATTCTGCTGGTGGTTCGTCGTCTTGCCGAGAGTGGCGAGATCGTGATCGGTGGAGGCGACGATGCCTATGTCTAATACGCAATGGCTGGCGTGGAAACCGGAAAACCTCCTGCACGATGAGAGCAGCGTAGAGCCTGAATTCCGCCCGACAAGCGCCGCAACGGATCCGGCAACAGAAGCCGCCATGCAGGTTGAGTTGTCCCGTCTTCGCCAGCAGGCCGAGAAGAAAGGGTATGCCCAGGGCCAGACGCGCGGTATTGAAGAGGGCAAAGCGCAGGGCTATGACGAAGGGTTCCAGCAGGGTCTGCAAGAGGGCATTGCGCAGGGGCTGGTCGAACAGCAACAGCGTCAGCAGGAGCAGTTGGCGCAGCTTACGCAACTGATTGATAATTTTAATATTACCCTCGATAGCCTCGACAGTGTGATGACCTCGCGGCTGGTACAGGTGGCCTTAATGGCGACGCGCAGCATGCTGGGTGAAAGCGCGCTCACGGCGAATGCGCACCAGTGGCTGATGACGCGTATTCAGCAACTGCTGAATACAGATAGCTTACAGCAGGGCAGTGTGAAGCTGTGGGTCAGCGATAAAGAACCGGAAAGCGTGTTGCAGCAACTGAAAACCCTCGTTGAGCCGCGCGGCTGGGAACTCTGTCTCGATGCGCAGATGCTGCCTGGCGGCTGCCGGATTTCAACCGACAGCGGCGATCTCGATGCCAGTGTGGAAACCCGCTGGAATACGCTCTGTACCCTGAGCCGCGAGGAGTTCTCCTTATGACGGCGCGGCTGAAAACGTGGCTGGATGGCATTGCGCGCGCTGAACAGCGAATGTCAGCGCTGCCGCCGTATCGCCAGTATGGCCGTCTGACGCGGGCTACCGGGCTGGTGATGGAAGCGGTTGGGTTAAAGCTGCCCATCGGTACGTTGTGCATTGTCGAACGTGACAGCGAAGAGGGCGTGCAGCGCGTCGAGAGTGAAGTGGTTGGTTTTAGCGGCAACGTGCTCTATCTGATGCCGCTGGAAAACGTGGAAGGCGTACTGCCGGGCGCGCGCGTCTATGCGCACGGCGGCGATACCAAAGGCAAGCTTTTACCGCTGGGGCCGGAGCTGCTCGGCCGCGTGCTGGATGCCAGCGCTCGTCCGCTGGATGGCTTGCCCACGCCGGGCTCTTCCGAAAGAGGCCCGCTGTTTACCGCGCCGTTTAACCCGCTGCAACGCGATCCGATTAAAACCGTGCTGGATGTCGGCGTGCGGGCGATCAACGGCCTGCTGACCGTTGGTCGCGGCCAGCGTATGGGGCTGTTTGCCGGTTCCGGGGTAGGGAAGAGCGTGCTGCTCGGCATGATGGCGCGCTTTACCAAAGCGGATGTCATTGTGGTCGGGCTGATTGGCGAGCGTGGCCGCGAAGTCAAAGACTTCATCGAAAATATCCTTGGTAAAGAGGGGCTTAAGCGCTCGGTTGTTATCGCTGCGCCAGCGGATGTCTCGCCGATCCTGCGTATGCAGGGCGCAGTGTACGCAACGCGTATTGCGGAGGATTTTCGCGATCGCGGACTGGATGTGCTGCTGATTATGGATTCACTCACCCGCTACGCGATGGCGCAGCGTGAGATTGCCCTCGCCATCGGTGAACCGCCCGCCACCAAAGGTTATCCGCCTTCTGTCTTTGCGAAATTACCGGCGCTGGTGGAACGCGCCGGGAACGGCACGCAGGGCGGCGGCTCGATCACCGCGTTCTATACAGTATTAACCGAAGGCGACGATCAGCAGGATCCGATTGCCGACTCTGCCCGTGCGATCCTCGATGGCCACGTAGTGCTGTCGCGCCGTCTGGCGGAATCGGGCCACTATCCGGCGATTGATATTGAAGCCTCCATCAGCCGTGCGATGACCGAATTGATTGAACCGGGACACTATAAAAAAGTGCAACGTTTCAAACAGATGCTCTCTGCTTATCAGCGCAACCGCGATCTGATCAGCGTGGGCGCTTATGCCGCAGGCAGCGATCCGCTGCTGGATCAGGCGATTGTGCAGTACCCCAAAATGCAGGATTTCCTCTGCCAGGGGATACATGAGTCCAGTGAATATGAGGCGTCATATAACGCGCTCTCTACGCTCTTTCCGGAATAAGGCAGGAACTAATGGCAAAACCGGGTCCGATGGATCACCTTCGCGAGTTAGCAGAAAAAAAGCTGAATGACACGGCAATCAGGCTGGGCAGCGCGCAGCAGAGCTTCGTACAGGAAACCTCTCGCCTGGAGCAGCTTCACACCTACGCGCACGAGTACCGTCAGCAGTTGCAGGATTCTGTCCGCACCCGCAGTGTTTCGATTCTCAGCCTGCAGACGCAGCAGAATTTTCTCGCTTCGCTGGATGGCGTCGTCGCGCAGCAGGTGAGACGCGTTTCCGTCAGTCAGCACAAGGTCGACAGTGAGAAAGATGCCTGGAAACAGGATAAGCGGCGTTTGAATGCGTTCCAGACACTGAAAGATCGTGCCGACGAGCAGCAATTATTAAAAGAGAACCGGCTGGAGCAAAAAATGATGGATGAATTTGCTCGCCGGGCAGCCAGCCAGAGGCAGTTATAAAATGATTATTCAACAACCTGTTACCTCAACCAGCGGGAATAACGGACAACAATCGGCGTCGATTTCTGCCCCGCAGGATGATCGCTTTTCGACGGAACTGAAAAAGAAGCTCTCCGCTGACAAACCGCAGCAGATAGATGAAAAAGATCCTCTGCCGCAGGGGATCAAAAAGAAGCCCGGCACAAAAGAGTTGCAGCTGGCGGATTTGCAGGGCGACGCCGCGCAACTGAACCCATTACCGGCCGCGATCGCCCCGGATAACGCGCTGCCGTTAACGCCAGCTATGACGCTGCCGCAGGAACTGTTGCCTCAGGAGCCTGCCCTGCAAGCGGGCCAGCAGGCGATTTCAGACGTGCAGGATCCTGCTGCGCTGGTCGCCGCCGTACCGGGCAGTGAGCTGAGCGGCGAGATGTCGGCGGGCATCCCGCAGAGCGCTGCTACGTTGCTGAACGACACCCAGCCGAAACTTCCGGCGCAGGATAGCGGCGTGTCGCCGCTGGCGACGACGTTGCACATCGCCAAACCAGCAGCCGCCAAAACGGCAGAGGTGCCGATTGCGAAACCGGTCACAGCGGAGAGTACAGAGGCGGCGAAAACCGCTGAGGCTGCCGCACAGCCGGTTGTCACCAGCGAAAATACCGCCGCGAAACCGCACGCTGCCATCACGGCTGAGCCGATCCAGTACGCGCATCCCGCCCACGTCAGTACGCCTGTCAGCCAGCCAGTGACGACGGTGCCGGGTGACAAAGTGGTCACCGGCACGCTGCAAGCCGAAGTAGGAACGCCCGCCTGGCAGCAATCGCTGGGCCAGCAGATTGCGGTATTCACCCGTGATGGTGTTCATCATGCGGAGCTGCGCCTGCATCCTGAGGATCTGGGATCGTTGCAGATTAGCCTGCGTTTAAATAACGATCAGGCGCAGTTGCACTTTGTCACCGGTGATCATCAGGTACGCGCCGCGCTGGAGTCCGCCATGCCGCATTTGCGCACGCAACTGCAGGAATCCGGCATCCAGCTTGGGCAGAGCAGCGTTGGCGCCGAAAGCTTCTCCTCGACCGGCGATGCGCCATCGGGTGAGCGTTCCGGGCAAGGAAAGTCTGAGAAAGAGTCGTCCGAAATGGCCGTTTCTGCGGCGGAAGAGCGCATTTCAACACCGCGTACGCTGATATATTCCAGCGGAATCAATACTTTTGCCTGATATTATTGCCTTAAATAGTAAGTTACTGGCAATAATTTCAGCTTATCAATGAATTGTACTTGGTGGGTGCTGTATTACTATATTCGCATCCCATCAAGTCCGGCAACTTGCTGAATCTTGATTTATTTTTTACAGAGCTAATTATTAAATGTCGAAAAAGAAATTATCTGCTAATAGCGGGAAGCGTTCTCCGCTGCTGACTTTGCTCATCTTATTAATTGCCGTTGGTATCTGTGCGGTTGCGACATATTCTTATTTTGAAATTAAAAAGCTGAATTCACAGATCGCCAATATAAAAGGCCCAAATGAATCAGCGGTACACGAAGAGAATATTGTTCCGGTCTATGAAGATCTCGAAGCGTTTACCGTCAGCCTGAAACCAGACAGCCACGGCGACGATCGGGTTCTGTATATTGGTTTGACCTTGCGCTTGCAGGACGATAAATCGAAAGCCATTCTCGTTGAAAATCTTCCGGATGTACGTAGTCGTTTGCTGGTGCTTTTTTCTCAGCAGTCAGCCGAAGATCTTATTAGCGATGACGCAAAGAAAAAACTTTCTGAAAAAATAATGGCTGTGGTGAGTGAACCACTGTCAGGAAAAAAGCGCGTGATGGTAAAAAGCGTATTGTTTAATGCATTTATCTTACGGTAGTGATTATGTCTGATAGCCTTTTATCTCAGGATGAAATTGATAACCTGCTGAATGGTGGCCCTAATGCTGGCAACAGTAGCATCGAGGCTATGTCATCATTAACCACAGCCGATAATATTAAACCTTATGATCCTAATACGCAGCGCCGCGTTATTCGTGAACGTCTGCACTCATTAGAGATTATTAACGAACGATTTGCCCGCCAGTTTCGTATCGGGTTATTTAACATCCTCCGTCGTGGCCCGGATGTCACCGTCGGTAATATCAAGATTCAGCCTTACCATGAGTTTGCACGTAATTTACCGGTAATGACCAACCTGAATCTGATGAACATGCATCCGCTGCGCGGTACGGCACTGTTTGTCTTCTCGCCGAACCTCGTGTTTATGGCGGTGGATAACCTGTTTGGTGGCGATGGCCGTTTCCCGACCAAAGCCGATGGCCGCGAGTTTACGCCGACAGAACAGCGCATTATCCAGCGCATGCTGGCGATGGCTCAGGAAGCGTACGATTACGCCTGGCGTTCGATTTACAAAATCAAAACGGAATATGTGCGTTCAGAATTGCAGGTGAAGTTTACCAATATTACCTCTTCACCGAACGATATTGTCGTTACCACGCCTTTCCACGTTGATATTGGTTCGCACAGCGGTGAATTACAAATTTGTATGCCGTTCAGCATTATTGAACCGCTGCGTGAATTATTAACTAACCCGCCGCTGGAAAACTCGCAGCAGGAAAATAATCAGTGGCGCAGTTCGCTGGCTACGCAGGTGCGGGATACCGAGCTGGAGCTGGTGGTTAAATTCGCCGAAATTTCGACTCGTCTTTCCAGGATTATGAGTCTGAAACCACAAGATATTATTCCTCTGGATAAACCAGAAGATGTCGGTGGTTTTGTTAATGATGTCCCTGTTATGTCAGGTAAATATGGCTTTGCCAATAATCAATATGCCATCCGGGTCGAAACTCTGATGGATTCAACATTATCAGCGTTTAAGAAGGAGTGATCGTCACATGAGCGATATTGAACAATCTGCTGGTGCAAAAAAATCATCGCTTGACGATCTTTGGGGCGACGCGATGAGTGAACAGTTGACCGCCGAAAACGGTACGGCCATGCAATCTGCAGAAAAAGAAGATGTAGTGGTGAATTTTACTGACGATTTAAATCTGGTGCTTGATATCCCGGTGAAAATGACCGTGGAACTCGGGCGCACGAAAATGACAATTAAAGAGCTGTTAAGACTTAGCCCAGGTTCCGTTGTTTCTCTGGAAGGCCTGGCGGGCGAACCGCTCGATATTTTGATTAATGGTTATTTAATTGCTCAGGGCGAGGTGGTTGTCGTTTCCGATAAATTCGGAATTCGTATTACCGACATTATTACTCCTTCTGAGCGCATGCATCGCCTGAGCCGCTAATGAATACTGAGACGCTGAATACTGTTGCGCCGCATACCACAGAAGCGGCGACCTTCCCGATTTCCATGGGAAATATCGTTGGTTCACTGGCGCTGGTGCTGGTGATGATTGTGGCGGTTGCATGGGTTCTCCGTCGCACAGGCGTGGCTTCCCGCGTCGCTAAAGGCCATAACCTGCTGGCAGTGAAACACAGCCAGAGCATCGGTTCGCGTGAGCGGCTGGTGGTGGTTGAGGTTGATGATAAATGGCTGTTGCTGGGGGTGACGCAACAAAGCATCACGCCTCTGATGACGATGGAAAAGCAAGAGAGCAGCACGGCCATGCCGGTGATTTCTGACTTTCAGGCCTCTTTGCTTCGGTGTTTTAAACAGCGCGCCAGCAGGAGCCAGTCATGAAAAACGCCTCTCGTCTGACATCCAGAGTGATTGGCCTCGGTGCGGTGCTGGCAGGGATCCTGCTGCCAGCCCATTTCGCCTGGGCGGCAAATAACGACATCATGCTTACCCATTCCGCGAATGGCGAAAGCTGGTCGCTGCCGGTGCAAACGCTGGTGTTAATGACCTCGCTGACGTTTTTGCCTGCGGCGCTGCTGATGATGACCGGGTTCACCCGCATCGTGATCGTACTCGGTCTGCTGCGCAACGCGCTCGGCACTGCCAGTACGCCGCCTAACCAGGTGCTGCTGGGGCTGGCGCTGTTCCTGACTTTTTTCGTCATGTCGCCGGTGGCTAACCGCATCTATGACGAAGCCTGGCTGCCGCTGTCGCAGGACAAAATCTCCATGGAAGTGGCGTTGCAGAAAGGATCGCAGCCGCTGCGCGCCTTTATGCTCAAACAGACCCGCGAAAAGGATTTAGCGCTCTTTTCCCGTATTGCGAAAGCCGCTGAATTTAATACGCCAGAGGATGTTCCGATGAGCATTCTGGTGCCCGCGTTCGTGACCAGCGAACTGAAAACCGGCTTCCAGATTGGTTTCACAATGTTCATCCCGTTCCTGATTATCGATCTGGTGGTGGCAAGTATTTTGATGGCGCTGGGGATGATGATGGTTCCCCCGGCGACAATTTCTCTGCCGTTCAAGCTGATGTTGTTTGTGCTGGTGGATGGGTGGCAACTGATCATCGGTTCGCTGGCAGACAGTTTTTTCCGCTAAGTGAGAGAAGAGAATGACTCCGGAAAGTGTAATGTCGTTGGCGTTTCAGGCCACCAAAGTTGGGCTGCTGATTGCTGCGCCTTTATTGTTAGCCGCACTGGCTGCGGGCCTGATTGTCAGTATTTTGCAGGCGTCAACGCAGATCAACGAAATGACCCTGTCGTTTATCCCCAAGATCCTGACGATTATTGTGGTGCTGATTGCCTGTGGGCCGTGGATGCTGGCGACGCTGGTGGATTATATGCACGGTTTGTTTAGCTCGCTTGCCAGCCTTCGTTAACCATGCTTACGCTCTCTCTGGCCAGCCTGTATCCGTATGTAAATCATTACTTTTGGCCGTGCCTGCGCATTCTCGCGCTACTGGGCACCGCGCCGATTTTCAGTGAAAAACAGGTCAATGCGCGCATCAAAATTGCGCTGGCGCTGGTTTCAACCTTCTTAATTGCGCCGCAGTTACCCGACGCAGGCATTGCGATTGCGTCGCTGGATGGCCTGATGGCTGGTTGCCAGCAGCTGATCATCGGCATCGCGATTGGCCTCTCTGTACAGTTAATTTTTGTCGCGGTACGCCATGCCGGTGAGTTAGTCGGCATGCAAATGGGGCTGTCGATGGCGATGGTCTACGACCCGAGCGGCGGTACCAATATGCCGGTGGTGGCCCGCCTGCTGAACCTGTGCGTGACGCTGCTGTTCCTCGTTTTTAATGGTCACCTTTATCTGCTGGAAGTGGTGGCGAGCAGCTTCAACGCCTTCCCGGTCAGCGCCGCGCCGATGGGTGCCACGGGGATGATGGAGATCGTCCGCGCGGGCCGCATGATATTTCAGTACGGTTTTATGCTCGGTCTGCCGGTCATTACGTTGCTGCTGTGCCTCAACCTCACGCTGGGGTTGCTGAACCGTCTGACACCGCAACTTTCTATTTTTATCGTCGGTTTTCCCGTCTCGCTGACTGTCGGCATGGTCGCCATGTCGCTGGTGATGTACACGCTTGCCCCCTTCTTTGAAAACATGATGGCGGGCATTTTCGACACCCTTTTCATCATCCTGAAAGGGTTCGGTTAACACACGCAGGGACAATAAGCCCTGCGTTTTTTTGACAACCTGCGTTCACATGAGGTGACGTAAAAAACAGGCCCGGGGGCTATGAACGGAAAATTATCATTAGCAGCCGCACATGTGTTGGTTCACAGTGGGGATATTTTTGCTGCATCAGGTCTAATCAAGTTAATTAAACTCTATCGACCCAGTTTGAAGGTCTACCATATTCGCCGCGCGGAGGAGATGCGCCAGGTGAAAAATAACAGACTACGGCTGGTGGTGGGGATTGCGACAGATGCAACCAACGTCGGGGATATGTCGCATCTGTTTGATAATATGCGCAAGGAAAATGCAGATTTACCCTGTGTATTATTAGGCGATAGCGGTAATTCACTCTTGTCCGCATTATTTCCGGAGATTCCGGTAATGGGACTGCATGCGTCAATGACGGAAATCTTTGAGTTTCTGGCAAGCAACCTGGCGAGAAAAAACAGACTTCCTCAGCGCCGAACCACTACGCCGCTGCTTACGCTGCGTCAGCGTGAAGTGCTTCGTATGCTGGCCTGTGGCGCCAGCGCGCAGCAGGTTTCGGACTCTCTGGGGATCAGCCTGAAAACGGCTTATGTTCACCGACGTGATATTCTGATGCGCCTGAATATTTGTCCTACCTATTATCGCGGTATGTTTACCGAATAATCATAAAACGCGACGGCCTCGCATTTTCAGGAACTTCCTGAATATGCGAGGCCGCCGAAAACGTTTCAAGCACTGTATTAATATCTATCCCGACAAACTCACGCAGAAGCTGACTGATTTAATCTGTCGCTTTTTTTCATGGCCCGCGATGGTGGGACACATAAGCTACAGGTAAAACCGTTAAACATATGTTCTGGCGTGGTGATAAATTTCCCTTTGCATTCGCTGCATTCGGTCTGTTTTATCATGCCGTTATCAATAAACCGTAAGAGTGTCCACGCCCGCGTGAGATCCAGTACCGGTTTTTCCTCTGCATCCGCTAAACCTTGCGCCAGATAAATACGGTATGCTTTCAGCATCAGTTCTACCGGGCGACCAGAAACAGATTTTTTGATAAAACAATAAATATTATAAAAAATAGAAGAATGAATATTCTGTTCCCAGGCCATATACCAGTCCGCAGAGAACGGCAACATACCTTTTGATGGTGAACAGCCTTTCAGTTCTTTATAAAGTTTCAACAGCTTGCGACGACTGAGGCCAGTTTCGCTCTCCAGAACCTGCATTCTGGCGCCAAAAGTAATTAACTCAATGGCGATTTGCGCGTCCCTGATTTCAGACATAATGCTTTTATCACACATCATGTCATCCCTCATGCGGCTTTACTTTCGTTGTCTTCAGAAAGCAAATTGCTCGATAAAATAATGCCAGTATGATAACGCTGAAGCGCATCGATACGGGATTCTTTTGTCAAACACGCAATCAGTGCTTCATCATCAATACGCAGTCGGCTAATCAACTGACCGGTTGATGACAATTTAATGAGCTGCGGAAGCGATAAGCCCTTGATGGTTTCCATCGTGGTTTCGTTCAACCCGAGGTGAAAACCTGCCGCAATGTTATCTTCGCGAATCAGACGCTGTGCCAGTAACAGATAGGACAGGTTCAGATCCTCAATAGACTGCATTTGCTCATTCATTTTTTGTTCGTGCATGTGTTTGCTCCTGAGAACAACATCTCAACAATCTGTTAACGATGTTTTTCTTAATTTAATAAAAGCGAGCAACCACTTATTTCGATAATAAAAAAATAAATAACAATTTAATAATAAATAAACTTCATACTACGGCGCATCATAGTGCGCTTATTGAGTAGTTTCTTAAGGGAGTATTCTTAAGACGAAAATAAGGATACACAAAAGAATGATGGCTAACAATACAATTGAAAGTAAAAAAGTAGGCATTTCGTCAGTTTAAATTGAGGGTTGAGGCGGTTTTCTCCGCTGTTTCAACGGGATGCATTTATTTGGTGAATATTCCTGGTATCACTAATTTAGCGGCGCTAAATGATAAGGAAATACATTCTTATCTATTTGATGTGTTTGCGTAAATGAAGTTACAGGAAGAATGTTAATGAGTTTTAATAGGCTGTTATTTATTAGCGGAATATAAAATCAGATGTTGCGCGGTATTAACAAAATGCATAAAAAAGGCGATGACTGATATCATCGCCTTTGATAACTGGATGGCTTAATTAGCGAGTTTCCACGCCATGCCCCAATTCAGACCGACTCCCGGCTCATAATGCAGCTGAGAAAACTCACCGGCCTGAGAACACCAGCCTGCAACAACGCAGGTAAAGTTTTTGCCTTTATGCGTCACCACATCTCCGGCTTTATACGCAGTACCAAACGCCCACTGCGGGTAGCCGCCGTCATCATTGCTGGCCTGCGCCGCAACGGTGATGCTCTTCGTCAGCACGCGGGATTGCGTTCCGGCTTGCACCGTGACGTTCACAGACAGCGTTTGCGGCTGGCTGGTTTTGGCGATGGTAAAGCGCTGGGAAGAGAGGCCGTTGCCGCTGCCCTGCGCGCCCGCTGGCAGCAGCCAGTGGTAAGACGGCGTGCTGGTTGCCGCTGCGCCGGAGGTCACGCTGCCGTTAAAGGTTACGCTGTCGCCGTTATCCGTAGAGGAGAGCGTCATTTGCAGCGCGTTAATAAACGCGGCATCGGTGTTTTGCGCTTCGCTGGTCACCTTAATGTGATGAGCGGTGGTGGCCGTGCGTGTACCCTGCACGTAGCTGGTCGCCGTCACTTCCGCAACATAGTCGCCTGCTGGCAGGCCGGTTTTCATCATGCCCGTCTGATCGATGCCATTGCTGACAACCTGACCGCTCTTCAGTAGCCGCCAGTTGTAGCTCGCCTGCTCAAAATTCGCCTGCGCCTGCAATTTCACCGGCTGGTGGGCGAGCATGCTGGTTGCGCCAGTGACGGTGACGCTCGGTTTCGCGACGTTGATGGTGACATTCGAGCGGCTGGATTTACCGCTGCTGTTGGTGGCGGTCACCTGGAATGTCGCCTGCGTATCGCCGAGATTTCCCGGCACCGTAATAATGGTGCGGTCGCTGATGGTGCTGCTCAGGCGGATATTGCTGTTGCCGGAGACGAATTTCCACTCCCAGCTCACACCGGATTGATCGCTGGTGGCGACAACCGGGTAACTCCAGGCCAGGCTGCTGCCAACGGTATTAATTGTGCTGTGATCGAGGGTGATCGTCGGCGCTGTTTCGACGTTGTTTTCACCGTCCAGTTCGAGGATCTTCACTACCGATCTGCCCATATCCGGCTGGGTGCCAATTTGGTTGGCGGCACCGCCCGCAAGTTCAGTACCGGTTTCGCGCAGGATCTGGCGCATTTGACGTGGGGTAACCGTTTTGCCGTGCGCTTTCGCAATGCTCGACAGGCTGGCGACGACACCGGCAACAATCGGGTTAGCGGAAGAGGTGCCGCTGTAGGTATTGGTATAGTTCGCGTTCGGTGCGTAAGCGAGGTCGCCGTAGCCGGTGGTGGTGACATAGTAGCCCCAGCTATTGCTGTCCACGCGGCTGCCGTATCCGCTGTAACTCGCGCGCGTGGCATAAACCGGGTTGGCCGCGCCGACCAGGATTGCGCCGGAGTCGCGAACATTCAGATTAAACTTGCCGCCCAGCGCGCCGTGATCGAGGTTGATCGTGCCATTCGCCGCCGCTTCGATAACGTGTACGCCTTTGTCAGTCAGCGCTTTGATCACATCGAAGTAATCCTGGTAGTACTCCATCGGGAGCCAGCATTCGTACTGGCAGCCGGTAACTTCGCCGCCGCTGATTTGAATACCGACCTGCACAACGTCCCCGGCCTGTAATTTCGGGATCGCACTGTAGAGGTTTCCGCTGCCGGAGGCGGCGTGCGCCATCCGCACCTTATACGCCAGCCCTTTTACGCCCGCGCCGATATCGGTGGCTGCCATCACCCCAGCGGAGGAGGTGTCATGATCCATCGCGCTGCCGGTTGTGGTGGCAGAGCCTACGGTAAAGACCGCTTTTGGCAGGTTGATATGGTTCTGATTCCACAGACCAATTTCATGGGAGACCAGCGTCACGTTCGCGCCGTCGTTCCCGGCATATTGATTGACGCTGTCGCGGTTTACGCCGCCCAGGCGGCGGTTGGGGCCAAACTCATTCGGCGCTTTCGCGTAATACTGCTGATCGCGAAAATCACCTACAGCGGCGGCGGTGCTGCGCGTTGCCGTACCTTCGTCAAAGGCGACAGGTTCCGGTTCGGCATAAGCCACTTCAACATGCGGGTTCTCTTTCAGCGAATTCACGATGTCGTTGATATACGCCACATTGCGCATTTTATCCTGTGGAATGGCGATGCGCAGATAGCGGTCAAAACCGTATTTCGCATCCAGCGCCTGCAATTCGCTCAGCTCCGCGCCACGCGTGGCTTTGTGCTGGAATTGCGCGCTGACATCAAGCGACTCATCATTCAGGTTCAGCAACGTGGGAAGTTGCTGGCGGGTAAGGCTCGACGCGGCTTTCATTTTGACCACGATAGCGGGATAGGCATTGCCTTCCCAGGCGGTATTCCTCTGCGGCTGGTTTTCTGCACATACCACAGAAGAGGAGAGGCTGGCGCAAATCATCAGCGCCAGGGATGTCATTTTCATTGCGTTAATTCCGTTTAATGATGTCCGGGGGAAAAAAGGGGCGGCAAATGCGCCGCCCCAGGGTTAAAACAGGTCAGTTATGGTTTTTCCATGCCATGCTCCAGTTCAGACCGACGCCCGGCTCGTAATGCATCTGAGAAAACTCACCGGCCTGAGAACACCAGCCTGCAACAACGCACTCAAAGTTTTTGCCTTTGTGCGTTACCACATCACCGGCTTTATACGTGGTGCCGAAGGCCCACTGCGGGTAGCCGCCGTCATCATTGCTGGCCTGCGCCGCAACGGTGATGGTCTTTGTCAGTACGCGGGATTGCGTTCCGGCTTTCACCGTGACATTCACTGCCAGGGTTTGCGACTGGCTGGTTTTGGCGATGGTAAAGTGCTGGGAAGCAACCCCGCTGTTGCTGCCCTGTGCGCCTGCCGGCAGCACCCAGGTATAGGTCGGTGCGCTGGTGGCGGCTTGTGCGGAAGTGACGTTGCCGTTGAAGGTCACGCTGTTGCCGTTATCGGTGGAAGAGAGTGACATTTGCAGCGCGTTGATAAACGCGGCGTCGGTGTTCAGCACTTCTTTCGCCGGAACGGTGATGGTTTTCGTCAGCACGCGGGATTGCGTTCCGGCTTGTACCGTGACATTCACTGCCAGGGTTTGCGGCTGGCTGGTTTTGGCGACGGTAAAGCGCTGGGACGCCTGGCCGTTGCTGCCGCCCTGCGCGCCCGCAGGCAGCGACCAGGTGTAGGTCGGTGCGCTGGTTGCGGCCTGTGCGGAAGTGACGTTGCCATTGAAGGTCACGCTGTTGCCGTTGTCGGTGGAAGAGAGCGCCATTTTCAGTGCGTTGATAAACGCGGCGTCGGTGTTCAGCACTTCTTTCGCCGGAACGGTGATGGTTTTCGTCAGCACGCGGGATTGCGTTCCGGCTTGCACCGTGACATTCACTGCCAGGGTTTGCGGCTGGCTGGTTTTGGCGACGGTAAAGCGCTGGGACGCCTGGCCGTTGCTGCCGCCCTGCGCGCCTGCTGGCAGCGCCCAGCTAAAGGTCGGCGCGCTGGTTGCCTCGGTCGCGGAGGTGACGTAGCCGTTGAAGGTCACGCTGTCGCCGTTATCGGTCGTGGAGAACGGCATTTGCAGCGCGTTAATAAACGCGGCGTCGTTATTCTGCACGGTTTCACCGGTCACTTTGATCGCGTGTGTCGCGGTGGCGGTACGGGTGCCCTGCGCAGTGTTGGTGGCGGTTACTTCAGCCACATAGTCACCGGCCGTCAGACCGGACTGGATCTGGCCGTTCTGGTCGATGCCGTTGCTGACCACCTGGCCGCCCTTCAGCAGACGCCAGGCATAGCCTGCCTGCTCGAAGTTCGCCTGGGTATACAGTTTCGCCGGGCTGGCGGTATCCATGCTATTCACCCCGGCAATGACAACTGTCGGTTTCGCTACCACGATGGAAACCTCGGTGGAGGTGGCTTTGCCATTGCTGTTGGTGGCCGTTACCTGGAAGCGTGCCTGCGTGTCGCCCGCATTCGCCGGTACAGAGATGAGGGTTCGGTCGCTGGTGCTGCCGCTGAGGCGAATGTTGCTGTTACCGGAAATGAATTTCCATTCCCAGGCGACGTTGGTCTGATCGCTGCTGGCAACAACCGGGTAGCTCCAGGCCATATTGCTGGCAACGGTGTTGATAATGCGACGATCGACGTTAAGGACCGGTGCTTTGTCGTTTTCGCCGCCGTTGCTGGTCAACGCCGGAACGGTAAGCGTCCTGGTCAGCACGCGGGATTCAGTACCGGCGTTTACCGTGACGTTCACCGTCAGCGTTTGCGGCTGGCTGGTTTTATTGATGGTAAAACGCTGGGAAGGCAGGCCATCAGTGCTGCCCTGTGCGCCCGCTGGCAGCGCCCAGTGATAAGACGGCGTGCTGGTCGCCGCTTGTGCGGAAGTGACGTTGCCGTTGAAGGTCACGCTGCGTTCGTTATCGGTGGCGGAAATCGCCATCTGCAAGGCCTGAATGAAGGCAGCATCGTTGTTCTGTACCGCTTCACCGGTCACGTTAATATTGTGGCGGGTAGTGGCCGTGCGCGTGCCCTGCGTGGTATTGGTGGCCGTCACTTCCGCCACATAGTTGCCCGCAGGCAGACCGGCTTTGATCTGGCCGTTCTGATCGATGCCGCCAGTCACCGGCTGGCCATTTTTCAGCAACTGCCAGGCGTAGCTCGCCTGCTCAAAGTTTGCCTGAGCGAACATTCTGGCCGGGCTGTTGGTGTCCATGCTGTCCACGCCAACGATAACCACCGTCGGCTGCGTAACAACGATCGCGACGTCGGTGGTGGAGGATTTACCGCTGCCGTTGGTCGCCGTCACCTGGAAACGCGCCTGGGTATCGCCCACGTTGGCCGGGACGATAATTGTGGTGCTGTCGCTGCTGGTATTGCTCAGGCGGATGCTGCTGTCGCCGGAAATGAATTTCCACTCCCAGGAGACGTTGGCCTGATCGCTGCTGGCGGTCACCGGATAGCTCCAGCTCGTGCTGGTGGCAACGGTATTGATGGTGGGGCGATCGACGCTGATAACCGGCGCTTCACCGGAGATGACTTCGCCGTCCAGCTCAAGGATCTTCTCTACCGCTCTGCCCATATCCGGCTGGGTGCCGATAAGCGTGGAGGTAGTGCCCGCAAGCGGAGTGCCCGTGTCATGAATGATGTCGCGCATCTGGCGCGGCGTAACCGTTTTGCCGTGCGCTTTGGCGATACTGGAGAGGCTGGCGACGGCCCCGGCGATAATCGGGTTTGCCGACGAGGTGCCGCTGAACTGCCAGGTGTAAGTTTCGTTGGCATTCGGTCTGGCGAGATCGCCATAGCCAGTACTGGTGACATATAAACCCCAGCTTGCGCTGGTGACGCGGCTGCCGTAGTTACTGAAGCTGGCGCGCATGCTGTCTACCGGGTTGATTGCGCCCGCAAGAATGGCGCCGGAATCGCGTTTTTTGAGATCGAACAGGCCGCCGAAGGCGCTGTTATCGAGGTCAACATTGCCGTTGGCGGCGGCCTCAATCACGTGTACGCCTTTGTCGGTCAGCGCTTTCAGCACATCGAAGTACGCCTGCTGGCTTTCGAGCGGCAGAGCACATGCATCGACACAACCGACCTGCTGGCCACCGGCGATCTCAAAGCCAATCTGCACCACGTCCCCGGCTTGCAGACGCGGAATAGCGTTATAAAGTTGGTCGCTGCCCGCTGCGGCGTATGCCATGCGCGTATTCCAGGCCAGGCCCTTCACGCCCGCACCGATATCTGTCGCCGCCATGATGCCCACCGAAGCGGTGTCATGGTCTGTCATATTCAGGTTGTCAGGCGGTGTACCCAGAATAAAGGCCGCTTTGGGCAGGTTGATATGGTTCTGGTTCCACATGCCCAGTTCATGGGACAAAATCGTGACGTTGGAACCGTCATGCCCTTCAAACTGATTTACGCTGTCGCGGTTCACGCCGCCGAGGCTGTAGGAGGGGGAAGAGTCATGCGGCCCTTTGGTGTAATACTGCAACGAGCGATAATCGATAACCTTCAGTTGCTTCGCGTTGCGCCCTGTTTTTACAGTGTCGTGCGGCACCAGTTCCGCTTCCGGATAAACCACTTCGACGTTGGCATTTTGTTTCAGCTCTTCGACGATGCCGTTGATATAGGCGATATCACGTTTGCGTTCGTCCGGAATAGCAATGCGCAGGTAGCGGTCAAAACCGTACTTCGCATCCAGCGCCTGCAACTCGCTTATTTCTGTCCCGCGCGCGGTGGCGTGCTTAAATGCCGCGTTAACGCTAAGAGACGAATCGTCGAGTGCTAACAGCGCGGGCAGTTGCTGACGAGTGAGGCCGGAGGCGGCCTTCATTTTGACCATAATGGCCGGGTAAGCATTGCCTTTCCACGCGATCTGAATAACCGGAATATTTTCCGCCAGCGCAGAGAAAGAGGGGAGTACTGCGCATATCAGTAACGCCAATGATTTAATTTTCATTGTTTCAATTGTCCATAAATTATGTTTTCCCGATGCGGGAGTATTATTCGGGGGGGATAAGCGCCTGAATATGGGAAATAGCTTCGATAATGGTAGGGTTATGGAGCTGCTGATAAAGAAACTGGCGGCCCGGCTGAGATATTTTTATTTGTCTGTCAGAGCATTCTGTATTTTTGTTACAGCAGGGAAAGAACTGTTTAATATTATTAAAGTTGATTAATTTTCTTTATATTATTGATTTGAATTATATTGAAATAAATTGAAATATCGCCAAAGCAATTATCTTCATAATTTCATGTGAGCTTAACCGGGCATAACCGGCGGCAGGTTTTCCCCTGGCCGGATAGCAGCGACTTTTTTCCCGTCCACCAGAAGAATTCAATGAAAACGAACATATCCCCGAGCAATGGCTCCCGCTGGCTCAAATGGCTAATAGTGTTGATTTTGGTGTTGATTGCAGCCGGTGTGGTGTGGCGTCTGCTGCCGATGGGGAAAGGGCCGGGCGGCGATTTCCCTCCGGGTGGCGGTCCAGGAGGTCCGGGCGGGCCGATGGCGAAAAGGGGGGGCGGAACCACGCTGGTGCATAGCGGTACAGCAAGCGCGGCGGATGTGCCGGTCTACCTGAATGCGCTTGGCACCGTGGTCCCCAACGCGTCGGTTACCGTCACCAGCCGGGTGGACGGGCAACTGGAAAAAGTGTTCTTCACCGAAGGGCAAAAAGTGGCAGCCGGGCAGTTGCTGGCGCAGATCGATCCGCGCACTTACCAGGCGACGCTGAAACAGTACCAGGGCGAATTAAGCGAAAACAAAGCGTTGCTGCAAAGCGCAGAGTTGACGCTGGCGCGCTATCGCAAGCTGTATGCGCAGGACTCGCTGGCGCGCCAGGATCTCGATTCGCAAATCGCTACCGTTGGCCAGTATCGCGGTGCAGTGGCGTCCGACGAGGCGCAGATCGCCAGCGCGCAACTGAACATTGAGTACGCGCGCATTACCGCGCCGGTCAGCGGGCGCGTCGGCCTGCGGCTGGTCGATCCGGGCAATATGGTGCAAAGCTCCAGCACCACCGGGCTTGTGATCATTACCCAGATGCAGCCTGCGGCGGTGACCTTCAGCGTGCCGCAAAGCTATATTCCTGAACTGACGAAAACGCTGCACGGCGGCCAGACGTTACCGGCGACCGCTTTCGATGCCGACAACAACAGCGTGCTGGACGAGGGCGCGGTGAAATTCATCAGCAACCAGATCGACACCAGCACCGGTACGGTGACCCTGAAAGCCCTGTTCCCCAATCAGAATGAAGCGCTGTACGCCAACCAGTTTGTCAATCTGCGCTTGCAGACCCGCGTGCTGAAACAGGCCACGGTGGTGCCGTCGCAGGCGCTGCAACTGAGCAGCGATGGCACCTTTGTCTGGCTGATCAACAAAGACAACACCGTTACCCGCAAAGTGGTGACGACCGGCCCGGCCTGGCAGGATAACCAGCAGGTGGTGCTTACAGGCGTTGCGCCGGGCGACAGGCTGGTAACCGAAGGGATCGATCGTCTCAGCGCGGGCAGCAAAGTGTCGGTCGTGGATGAAAGCCCGGCGAAAACGGCAACGGCCAGCGCGAAATGAACCCGTCCCGTCTGTTTATTCAACGTCCGGTCGCCACCATTCTGCTGATGGTCGGCGTGCTGATCAGCGGCATTTTTGCTTACCGTTTTCTCTCGACTTCGGCGCTGCCGCAGGTTGATTACCCGACGATTCAGGTAACTACGCTGTACCCTGGCGCCAGCCCGGATGTGATGGCCTCGTCCGTCACTTCGCCGCTGGAGCGCCAGCTTGGGCAGATGGCGGGGCTCAGCCAGATGACCTCCTCCAGTTCCGGCGGTTCGTCGATCATCACCCTGAAATTCTCGCTTGATTTGTCGCTGGACGTTGCCGAGCAGGAAGTGCAGGCGGCCATCAACGCCGCCAACAATTTGCTGCCCAGCGACCTGCCGAATCCGCCGACCTACAAAAAGGTGAACCCGGCGGATAACGCCGTCATTACGCTGGCGGCCAGCTCGGACACTTTACCGCTGACCAGCGTGCAGGATCTGGTCAACACCCGCGTGGCGCTGAAACTGTCACAGATTTCCGGCGTCGGTATGGTGACGCTGGCGGGCGGCCATCAACCGGCGATTCGCGTGCAGATGGACCCGAAAGCGCTGGCGGCGCACGGCCTGACGCTGGAAGACGTCAATACGCTGATCGGAGACAGCAACGTCAACGGCTCGAAAGGCGGCTTTGACGGCCAGTCCCATTCGGTCACCATCGATGCCAACGACCAACTGCGCACGGCGCAGGAGTACGGCAATCTGATTCTGACGTATCAGAACGGTGCCGCGCTGCGTCTGAAGGACATTGCCCATATTGAGCAGGGGCCGGAAAACAGCTTCCAGTCGGCGTGGGCCAATAACAGCCCGGCGATTGTCATCAGTGTGCAGCGCCAGCCCGGCGCGAATGTGATTCAGGTGGTGGACAGCATCAAAGCGCGGCTGCCGCAGCTTCAGGCGGCGCTGCCGGATGGCGTGAAGATGAGCATTCTTTCGGATCGCACGCAGACCATTCGCGACTCCATCAGCGATGTGCAGTTTGAGTTGATGCTGTCGATCGCGCTGGTGGTGATGGTGACCTTCCTGTTCCTGCGCAGCGTGGCGGCAACGCTCATTCCGAGCATCGCGGTGCCGCTGTCGCTGGTGGGCACGTTTGGCGTGATGTACCTCGCCGGTTTCAGCCTCAATAACCTGTCGCTGATGGCGCTGACCATCGCCACCGGTTTCGTTATTGACGATGCGATTGTGGTGGTGGAGAACATTTCCCGTCGGCTGGAGGAGGGCGAAACGCCGATGCAGGCGGCGCTGAAAGGCTCGCAGCAGATTGGCTTTACCATCATCTCGCTGACTTTTTCGCTGATTGCGGTGCTGATCCCGCTGCTGTTTATGGGCGATGTGGTTGGGCGGTTGTTCCGTGAATTCGCCATTACGCTGGCGGTCTCGATCCTTGTTTCGATGCTGGTGTCGCTGACTCTGACGCCGATGCTCTGCGCTTACCTGCTGCGGCATATTCCGCCGGAACAGCAGTCGCGTTTTTCCCGCAAGGGCGGGGAACTGTTTGACCGGTTAATTCATTACTATGACCGTCTGCTGACGGTGGTGCTTAACCACCGCACGTTAACGTTGCTGGTGGCGCTGGCAACCTTTGCGCTGACCGCCGTGCTCTATATCGCCATTCCGAAAAGCTTCTTCCCGGTGCAGGATACCGGGCTGATTCAGGGGGTGACCATCGCCTCGCAGGACGTGTCGTTCAATGAAATGGCGAAGCGTCAGCAGGCGCTGGCGAAAGTGATTTTGCAGAATCCATCGGTAGAGAGCCTCTCGTCAACCATCGGGATTGATGGCAACAATACCAGCCTCAACAGCGGACGGTTGCAGATCAACCTGAAACCGTTCGCTGAGCGCAGCGATAAAGCGCCGGTGGTGATCAAACAGTTGCAGCAGGCGGCGCAGCAGGTGGTGGGCATTCAGCTCTATCTGCAACAGGCGCAGGATCTGACGGTCAACGACCAGGTGACGCCCAGTCAGTATCAGTTCACCCTTGATGATGCCGACAGCGAAAATCTGCTCACCTGGGCGCCGAAGATGGTGGCAGCGTTGCAAAAGCGCCCGGAATTTAACGGCGTGGTCAGCAACCTGCAATCGCAGGGGCGCGTGGCGTATGTTTCGCTGGATCGCGATAAAGCCGCCCGCTTTGGCATTACCGCTTCCGATGTGGATACGGCGCTGTATAACGCTTTTGGTCAGCGGCTGGTTTCGACCATTTTTACCCAGTCGAACCAGTATCGCGTGGTGCTGGAAGTCGCGCCGCAGTATCAGCAATCACCGGCCTCTTTTGATGATGTCTGGCTGCAACCGTCAACCAGCAGTTCCTCTTCGTCATCAGACAGCAGCTCGACCAGTACTTCGTCGTCCACCAGCTCAACCAGCAGCAGTTCGACCAGTACGACCTCAAGCAGCACCAGCGGCATGGTCCGGCTGACCTCGATTGCCACCATCCACCAGCGCACCGGTTCGCTGATGCATATGCGCCTGAATCAGTTCCCGGCGGCGATGATCTCGTTCAACCTGAACGATGGCTATTCGCTGGAGGACGGGCAAAAAGCGATTGCTGCGGTAAGCGAGCAGTTGCCGTTGCCGTCCAGCATGACCCTGCGCTACCAGGGCGAAACCGACGCCTTCCAGAGCGCCACCAGCAATACGCTGTGGCTGATCCTCGCGGCGCTGCTCACCATGTATGTGGTGCTCGGCATCCTGTATGAAAGTTTTATCCATCCGGTGACCATCCTCTCCACGCTGCCATCGGCGGCGGTGGGCGGTTTGCTGTCGCTGATGCTGGCCGGATCCGATTTCAGCCTGATTGCGCTGATCGGCGTGATCCTGCTGATCGGCATCGTGAAAAAGAACGCCATTATGATGATCGACTTTGCGCTGGAGGCCGAATACAAGCAGCGGCTCAGCCCGCGTGAGGCGATTCATCAGGCGTGTTTATTACGTTTTCGACCGATCATGATGACCACGATGGCGGCGCTGCTTGGCGCGCTGCCGCTGATGCTGGCTTCCGGTTCGGGCGCGGAACTGCGCCAGCCGCTGGGGCTGGTGATTGTCGGCGGGCTGGTGGTCAGCCAGATGCTGACGCTGTTCACCACGCCGGTGATTTATTTGTGGTTTGACGCTCTCGCCACGCGCGGTAACCGCTGGATAAAACGTCGGCAGCAGGCGAAATCATGAACCTGACGCGTCTGTTTATCTTCCGCCCGGTTGCCACGCTGCTGATCACGCTGGCTATCCTGCTGCTGGGTAGCCTCGGATACCGGCTGTTGCCGGTCGCACCGCTGCCGCAGGTGGATTTCCCGACCATTATGGTCAGCGCCAGCCTTGCCGGTGCCAGCCCGGAAACCATGGCGGCCACCGTTGCCACGCCGCTGGAGCGCTCGCTGGGGCAAATCGCCGGTATTACCGAGATGACCTCCAGCAGTTCACAGGGATCGGCAAGCATTGTTTTGCAGTTCGATCTCGACCGCGACATCAACGGCGCCGCCCGCGACGTGCAGGCGGCCATTAATGCCGCGCGTAGCCTGCTGCCGAGCAGCATGGAGTCGCTGCCGACGTACCGCAAAGCCAACCCGTCCGATGCGCCGATCGTGATGCTGGCGCTGACCTCTTCGACGCGCTCGCCGGGTGAACTCTACGATCTGGCGGAAAGCAAAATTGAGCAGGCCATCGGGCAGGTGAAAGGTGTTGGGGAAGTGTCATTGATGGGCAGCGCCTTGCCCGCGGTGCGTATCGATCTGCAACCGCAGCGCCTGACGCAGTACGGCATTTCACTCGACACCGTGCGCAAGGCTGTCGCCAACAGCACCACCAATCTGCCGAAAGGCATGTTGCAGGGCGACACGCAATCCTGGGTGGTGGATGGCAACGGCCAGCTCGACAAAGCTGCGCAGTACCGCTCACTTGTCATTACCTATCAGAATGGCAAAGCGCTGCGCCTGAGCGATGTCGCCAACGTCTATGACTCGATCGAAGATAAATACCAGGCCGGTTTCCTCAATGGCAGCCCGTCAGTGATGCTGGGTATCAAGCGCCAGGCGGGTGCCAATATGCTGGAGACCATCGATGCGGTGAAAGCGCAGCTTCCGCAGCTTGAGAAAGAGCTGCCAGCGGATACGCAGCTCAAAGTGGTGGTCGATCGTTCAGGTACGGTGCGCGAATCGCTGTATGACACCGAAGAGACATTGCTGATCGCCGTGCTGCTGGTGATCGCGGTGGTGTTTGTCTTTCTGCGCAATGCACAGGCGGTGCTGATCCCGGCGCTGGCGCTGCCGGTGTCGCTGATTGGCACCTGCGCGGTGATGTATCTGCTCGGTTACAGCCTCGATAACCTCTCGTTGATGGCGCTGATTATCTCCACCGGCTTTGTTGTTGATGACGCGATTGTGGTGCTGGAGAACATTGCCCGCCATATCGAAGAGGGGCTAAGCCCGTTACACGCGGCCCTGCGCGGCGCGCGCGAGGTCAGTTTCACCGTACTGTCGATGACCGTTTCGCTGGTGGCGGTGTTTATTCCTATCCTGCTGATGGGCGGCATTATCGGCAGGCTGTTCCGCGAATTCGCCGTGACGCTTAGCGTGGCGCTGCTGATTTCGATGTTCGTCTCCCTCAGCCTGACGCCAATGTTGTGCTCGCGGCTGCTGAAAGCCAAACCCGCCGTTAGTGAACGCCGTCATCCGCTGTACCAGTGGATTGAAAAGCAGCTCAACCGCCTGCTGGCGGCCTACTCGCGGCGGCTGACGTGGGTGATGGCGCACCAGAAAGTGGTGATGTTAAGCCTGCTGCTCACCGTCATTCTCAACGTGTTTCTCTACAGCGTGGTGCAGAAAGGTTTCTTCCCCGATCAGGATACCGGGCTGCTGATGGGCGCGGTACGTGCCGATCAGAATATCTCCTTCCAGGCGATGGAGCCGAAAGTGCAGATGTTCACCAAACTGATCGAGGCCGATCCGGCGGTGGACAGCGTGATGTCATCGATGGGCAGCGGCATGTTCGGTTCGCGCAACAGCGCTAACTTCTTTGTCCGGCTGAAGGATTTTAGCCAGCGCGACGCCACCGCGACTGAAATTGCCAACCGGCTGAGCAGGCAAACCAGCCACGTGCCCGGTGCGCAAATGTTCCTGATGGCGGCGCAGGATCTGCACATTGGCGGGCGCAGCGCCAACGCCAGTTATCAATACAGCCTGCAAGCTGACGATCTCGATTTGCTGCGCCAGTGGACGCCAAAAGTTCAGGCGGCGCTGGCGGCGATCCCGCAACTGAACAGCGTGGATTCCGACTCGCAAACCGGCGGCCAGGAAGTGGTGTTGCAGATCGATCGCGATCGCGCCAGCCGCCTCGGCGTCAACGTCAGCATGCTTGATACCCTGCTGAATAATGCGTTCAGCCAGCGGCAGATCGCCACCCTCTATCACACGCTGAACCAGTACCACGTGGTGATGACGCTCGCCGATAACTACACCCGCGATCCGGCGATATTGCAGGAACTGTTTGTGATTAATGACGATGGCGACCGCGTGCCGCTGGCGGCGTTTGTCTCGATTGTCAGCGGGAACGCGCCGCTGTCGGTGGCGCACCAGGGGCAGTCGGCGACCAGCACGGTCGCCTTTAACCTCAACGATGGCGTCTCGCTGGAGCAGGCGCAGAGCCTGATTAAAACCGCGATGGCGAAAATCGGTTTACCCGCGTCGATTCAGGCCGGGTTCCAGGGCACGGCGAAAGCCTATGAGGAGCTGGCGGCCACTATGCCGTGGCTGATCGTCGCTGCGCTGGCGGCGATCTATATCGTGCTGGGCGTGCTGTATGAGAGCTACATTCACCCGCTGACGATCCTCTCCACGCTGCCATCGGCGGGCGTTGGCGCGCTGCTGCTGTTACTGCTCAGCAATACCCAACTGACGGTGATCGCCCTGATCGGCATCATCCTGCTGATTGGCATCGTCAAGAAGAACGCCATCATGATGATCGACTTCGCGCTGGATGCCGAACGGCGGCTGGGAATGACGCCGCAGCAGGCGATCGTGCAGGCCTGCCTGATGCGCTTTCGCCCGATCATGATGACCACTCTTGCCGCCTTTTTTGGCGCCTTGCCGCTGGCGCTGGGCAGCGGCGGCGATGCCGATTTACGCAGCCCGCTGGGGCTGGCAATTGCCGGTGGTCTGGCGCTCAGCCAGCTACTGACGCTGTTTACGACGCCGGTGGTTTACCTCTGGCTCGATACGCTTAGCCGCGCGACCCGCCGTCAGTGGCGTCGTCTGCGCCATGCAGGATCCTGATTGATGAAAATGTCGTTACGTTTGACTCCGGTCATCTTATTGCTGCTTGGCGGCTGTACCGTCGGCCCGGACTATCAGCGCCCGTCAATGGCGCTGCCGGTTCACTACAAAGAGGCGCGCGGTTGGCAGCAGGCAACGCCGCAGGATGCTGCCCGTAAAGGCGAGTGGTGGGCGGTTTACCGCGATCCGCAACTCGACGCGCTGCTGCGCCAGGTGAGCCTCTCCAACCAGAACGTCGCCAGTTACGCCGCGCTGTATCGCCAGGCGTTAGCGCTGGCGGCGCAGTCGCGCGCCGGGCTATTCCCTTCTGTCAGTTATGACGCCAGCACCACCCGCAGCAGCAGCCAGAGCAACGGGCAGCGCAGCACCGGCAATGCGCACCAGGCGGAGCTCAGCGCCAGCTGGGAACTGGATCTGTGGGGGAAACAGCGGCGTACGCTGGAAGAGAACCGCGCCAGCGCCGAAGCCAGCGCGGCTGAGCTGGCAAACATGACGCTGAGCGCGCAATCCGAACTGGCGCAGGACTATTTCGAACTGCGGGTGATGGACGAAAAAATCGCCCTCTACCAGCGCAGCGTTGCCGCTTATGAACGCTATCTGACGGTCATCAACAACAAATATCAGGCAGGAAGCGAATCGCGCGGCACGCTGGCGCAGGCGCAAATGCAGCTGGAAAGCGCCCGCTCGACCGCGCAGGACTACCAGTGGCAACGCGCGCAACTGGAGCACGCCATCGCCATTCTGCTGGGTAAAGCGCCTGCCGATTTCAGCCTGCCGGTGGCAAAACTTAACGCCACGATGCCTGCCATTCCGCAAACCTTGCCCGCCGGGTTGTTGCAGCGCCGACCGGACATTGCCGAAGCCGAGCGTAACGTCGCCGCGGCCAATGCGGCGATTGGCGTGGCGGTGGCCGGTTACTACCCGGACCTGAGCTTAAGCGCCAGCGGCGGCGTCAGCGCTTCTGCTATTCGGAACCTGTTCTCGCTGCCGAACCGCGTCTGGTCGTTGGGGCCGTCGCTGAGCGGGACGCTGCTCGATTTCGGCGCGACGTCTGCGGAAGTTGATCAGGCGCGCGCGGCGTATGACAGCAAAGTCGCGACCTACCGGCAAACGGTGCTGGAAGCGTTGCAGGAAGTGGAAGACGAGCTGGTGGAACTGAATACCCTGCAAGGGGAAATTGCCGCGCAGCAGCGCGCTTCCGATGCCGCGCAGGAATCCGCGCGCGTGACCCGCAACCAGTATGAAGCCGGGATGATTGATTACCTCGACGTAGCCACTACCGAAAACAGCAGCCTGAGTGAGCAGCAGAGCCTGCTGTCGCTACAGAGTACGCAGTGGGTGGCGAGCGTCGAACTGATTGCCGCGCTCGGCGGCGGCTGGCATGCCAGCCCGTCCGAATAATGTTTTGTTTTACCCGTGATGTCCCTGAGGAGTGGATATGAAAAAAGTGGTTTTTGCAGTGCTGATGTTAGCCAGCGCCTGTGCGCTGACCGGTTGTATTGGCCCCTGGGGACCGTGGGGACCCGGCGGTGGTGGCCCTGGCGGTGGCGGTCACGGCGGTGGTGGTGGTATGTATCAGGGGCCGGGGATGCGGTAATCAACGAACAAAAGGCGCAGGATGCGCCTTTTTTAGATGAGATACGGATGGTAAAGCTAAAAGATCACTCTTTTTGTTTTTTTGCCACGTTATCAATTAAGTCCGGCACAAAGCGTTCAGAAAAACCAGCGATAAAAGACATGCAGATAATGGCCTGTATATTTCCTTTAATTAAGGGAAGAAAAAGATCGGACATTACGCCAAGTAAAACCAGTACGCCGAAAGAGGCACCAATAATTAAACGAGAAATACTTTCGCAATATAAGCCGTAGTTGCTGATATAGCCGTCGGTCTCTACTGTTTTATTCCGTTGTAAGCTCGACACCATTGAGCCAACGACGCCTGCGCCGGCACACAAAAAATATTTTGTCAGTTCCGGAAGCCACCAGGAGAGGAAAAAAGCAGTAGCGATAAAGATCGCGCTTACGCTGGCATTGGTGATAAACAGCCACAGTTTCAGATGTGATTGTACCTTCGCAGCGACAAAGGTTCTCACCTCATCAAAACAGGCTTTGATTTCCTGTGGATTATCTTTTGAGAAGGCCATAGACAATGCTGCCCCGAGCTTACTGGCAATAGCTTCGCTGTAGTTTTCATTAAGGCATTGTTCCGCCATGGAATTTGTATTCTCCAATTCAGCCTGCGCGAGTTTTACATTTTCTGAGGGGGTACGACAGTGCCACCAGGTAACGGTGTTTTTTCGTGTGATGTAGATACAATATTGTGCGCTTCTTATAACTATTCTTTTTATCTCGCCTTTGTTTCTTTCGTAATATTCATATGCATCTTTGTAGAGTTGAGCAATATTTTGTTCTTCCTGCGCTCTTAGGCTACTGTTCAAGGCACTGGCGATAAGTCTGTAAGCATTTATAGCATTGTGTTTGGTCAGGTTAATCGATATCAGACTGTTTAATCGACAAAACTCTGCATGCGATTTTTTTGCATGATCCGGTATATGGTTTATAAACCATGATAATTCATCCCTGGGGTTTAAATAGATAATGAATTTATCCGTCCGATGCAATTCGGTGGCAATGTTCCTGATATCTAAATGGTAATTTCGCTTGTAGTAGGCGGCATCATCTTCAATAGCGTTGTTTTGTGGTGGGTTAGTCTCTTCATTCATCATTGTTGGTCCTTTATCTCAATAACCCATTGAACTCTGAATACATGGTTTATGGCTGGCTCTTTCGCCAGCACAGAAATTCACTGCTGGTGACCCGTTATCGGCAGCTTGCGGTAAAACTGCGATTGTTAACGCCGGGTTTTCCACGATTTTGATGCGCTGCGCAGCAAATCGCGCAGCGTGCGGATCAGGATCTCTTTGCTGCGCCCGCGGCGGAAGATCAAGGAAAACGGCGCCTGATAGCCGTAATCGGTCGGCAGCAGGGCGCGCAGGCGTTGCTGCTGCACCCACGGCAGCGCGTAGTGTTCCGGTAAATAACCAATGTATTTCCCGGACAGGATCAGCATCAACTGTGCTTCCATACTCTCCACGCTGGCCACGCTCTGTTTAAAACCTTTTTTACCCAAATCTGCCGCGCTCCAGTAGCTGCGGGTTACCATGCGCATCTGCGAAATATGCGCGACGGTCGGATGGCGCACGCCGAATAATTCGTGCTGATCGCTGCAATATAACCAGTGCTGCTCGCGGTACAGCGGGTGCGAAACCACGCTGTTTCCCTGTAATGAAAAGGTGCCGACAGCGATATCCAGCTCGTTATTTAAAATGCCGTGCAGCAGGGCGTTCGGGTTTTTGATTTGCAGATTCAGATGCACAAGCGGAAAGAGATCGCTGAACTGCCCAATCGCATCGGTGATCGGCAGCATCGGGTCGGTAATGGTCGAGTCGATGACGCCAAGGTTGAGCGTTCCGCCCTGTTCGCCGCGCAGCGAGGCGGTATAGCGCTCAAAGTTTTCCAGCGTATTCAGCAGCGTCATGCTTTGCTGCAAATACGCTTCGCCTTTCGGCGTGAGCGCAAAACCTCCCCGGCCCCGGCGGCA
The DNA here is from genome assembly GCF_013085925.1 of Kosakonia sp. MUSA4. Classification (NCBI taxonomy): domain Bacteria; kingdom Pseudomonadati; phylum Pseudomonadota; class Gammaproteobacteria; order Enterobacterales; family Enterobacteriaceae; genus Kosakonia; species Kosakonia sp. MUSA4. The sequence continues at coordinate 4,025,074 of NZ_CP025697.1, read as the reverse complement.
CAGCACAAAACCCAGCTTCTCTTCCAGCTCGCTCATGTAATTACTGATGGCTGATACCGTCAGGTTGAGATCCTGTTGCGCGCTGGCAAAGCCCTGATGTTTCGCCACGGTGACGAAAATATGCATTAACCGCAGATTGGGAAATTTTGCAGCCATGACAGTCGATTGCCCTCTTTTTTGCGCTCTATTAGTTTTCACTTTTCTAAACTAATTTTTTGTATTTTGCTATTTTTTCGCCGTTTCCCCCCGGGCACTATCTTCGCAACATACCCTGTATTGCGAGGAGCGAGTCCGCATGGAAACTCTTTTTCACCAGCCGCAGAGCGGTAACGACATGCCCCGTTTCGCCGGGCGCAGCACCATGATGCGTTTGCCGTACTGCGATAGCCCGGCCGGGCTGGATGTGGCGTTTGTCGGCATTCCGCTGGATGTCGGTACGTCGCAGCGAGCCGGTACCCGCTATGGCCCGCGCCACATCCGCAGCGAATCGGTGATGATTCGCCCGTACAACATGGCGACCGGCGCTGCGCCGTTTGAGTCATTGCAGGTGGGCGACATTGGCGATGTGCCGATCAATACCTACAGCCTGCTGAAGTCTGTCGATCTTATCGAAGCGTTTTATAGCGAACTCAATGCGTGGCCGGTGATCCCGCTGACGCTCGGCGGCGATCACACGCTGACGTTACCGATCCTGCGCGCGCTTGCCAAAAAACATGGCCCGGTCGGGCTGATTCATGTGGATGCCCACACCGACACCAATGACGAGATGTTTGGCGAGAAGATTGCCCACGGCACCACCTTCCGCCGGGCGGTGGAAGAGGGGCTGCTGGACTGCAAACGCGTGATACAGATTGGCCAACGCGCGCAGGGCTATGCCAGCGGCGATTTTCAGTGGGGCGTGGATCAGGGATTTCGCCTGATCCCGGTGGAAGCGTGCTGGCACAAAAGCCTGACGCCGCTGATGGCGGAGATCCGCGAAATGCTCGGCGACGGGCCGGTCTACCTCTCCTATGACATTGACAGCATCGATCCCGCCTGGGCGCCGGGCACCGGCACGCCGGAAGTCGGCGGGCTGAGCGCGATTCAGGCGCTGGAGATTGTGCGTGGCTGCCGCGGGTTGAACCTGATTGGCGGCGATTTGGTGGAGGTCTCTCCGCCTTACGATATCAGCGGCATCACGGCGCAGCTTGGCGCCAACCTGCTGTATGAAATGTTGTGTGTGTTGCCCGGTGTTCATTATCAGGGGGAAAAACGTCAGTGAATCATTCAACGCCAGTGGATTACCCGCAGCCGCAAAGCGGCGAAATTCCGCGCTACAGCGGGCTGCCTACCTTTTTTCGCCTGCCGTTTGGCGCGCAAATTGCATCGCTCGATATTGGCGTGGTCGGCGTGCCGTGGGACGGCGGCACCACCAACCGGGCGGGAACCCGGCACGGCCCGCGTGAATTACGCAATGCCTCCAGCCTGGTACGGCGGGTGCATCCGGTGACCTTTCAGTCACCGTATGACCTGGCCCGCGTCGGTGATTTGGGGGATGTGCCGGTCAACCCGGTGGATGTACAGGACACGCTGGCGCTGATCGAAGCCTGGTATCGCGCGCTGCATGAGCAAAAGGTGATGCCGTTGACTGCCGGTGGCGATCACCTGACGACGTTACCCATTTTGCGGGCGTTAGGGCGTGAGCAGCCGCTGGGAATGATCCATTTTGATGCACATTCCGATACCAACGACACCTATTTCGGCGGCGAGCGTTTTACCCACGGCACACCGTTTCGTCGCGCGGTGGAAGAGGGCGTGCTGGATCCGAAACGCACCGTGCAGATTGGCATTCGCGGCGCGTTGTTCAGTGAAAAAGATCATGGTTGGGCTGAGGCCAACGGCATCACGGTGATCCGCATGGAGCAGGTGGCCGAAGAGGGCATGGCGGCTGTCATGGCGCGGGCCAGAGCCATTGTGGGCCAGCAGCCGACCTATGTGAGTTTTGATATTGATGTGCTGGACCCGGTGTACGCGCCGGGCACCGGAACGCCGGAAATCGGCGGGCTGACCTCGCTACAGGGGCAGCAAGGGATCCGTTTATTACAGGGGTTAAATCTGGTAGGGGCCGATGTGGTGGAAGTCTCGCCGCCGTTCGATCAGGGCCATCTGACCAGCCTGACCGGCGCCACCATGATGTTTGAACTACTTTGCCAGCTTGCGGATGCGCATCATCGGCGGCGGCTTTCTACAGGAGCAGGGGAATGAAAAAAATGAAAATGTTACGTGGGCTTTGCGCCGCAGCGGCGCTGATGGCGGGCATGTCGGCGGCCAGCGCCGCAGACGGCATTCTGACGCCCGGTGAGCTGAAAGTCGGGCTGGAAGTGGCCTATCCGCCGTTTGAATCCTGGCAGGATAATAAAATTGTTGGTTTTGATGCTGAGCTTGCACAGCTCCTTAGCGATCAAATGGGCCTGAAACTGCAACTGGCCGACACCAAATTCGCCGGGTTGATCCTCGGGCTGAACGCCAATCGTCACGACACGGTGATTTCTGCGCTGTACATCACCGAAGGGCGCACCGCGCAGGCCGACGCCATTCCTTATGCCGATACCGGGGCCTACATTATGGTGCGCAGCGACAGCAAGGTCGCGCCAAAAACCGAACAGGATCTGTGCGGCTTAACCGTCGGTTTGCAGCAGGGCACTTCATGGGTGACCAAGCTGCGTGACCTGTCGGAAAGTTACTGCAAAGCAAACGGCAAAGAACGTATCACCGTGAAAGAGTTCCCCACCGCGCCGGAAACGTTGCAGGCTCTGCTTTCCGGCAATGTGCAGGCGCAGGTGGATATTGCCGGGGCGGTGAGTATGTTCGCCGAGCGCAGCAATGGCCGCGTCAAAATCACCTCGCCGCAGACCATTTATCCGCAGACGCTGGGGATTTATGTGAAGAAAGGCAACACCGCGCTGAAAACCGAAATCACCGCCGCGCTGAACGCCCTGCGTGAAAACGGCAAATACGCTGCGCTGCTGCAGAAATACGCCCGTTATGGCATCACCGAAACCCAGGCGCGCTGATAGCGCCTGGCCTCACCAGATAAGGGAGCGGCACGCATGACATTTAACTGGGACTACTTCTTTTCACTGTTTTCGATGGCGGCATTCTGGCAAGCCAGCGTCACCGTAGTGGAACTCAGCGTGCTTGCCTGGTGCGCGGGACTGGTGCTGGGGTTTGTGGTCGCCAGCGCCAGGTTATCCGGCCCTCTCTGGCTGAAAAGCGTTTGCCAGGTCTACATCTGGTTGTTTCGCAGCGTGCCGTTGCTGGTGCTGGTGGTGTTTGTTTATAACCTGCCGCAGATGTTTCCGGCCAGCGGTGCGGTGCTCGGCAATGCTTTTTTTGCCGGGCTTCTCGCCACCATTCTGGTTGAAGTGGCTTATATGGCGGAGATCCACCGTGGCGGCCTGATCTCGGTGGCGAAAGGCCAGCATGAGGCTGGTCATGCGCTGGGTTTCAGCTACCTCGGCATTCAGCGCAAGGTGGTGATCCCGCAGGCGCTGCGCATTGCGTTACCGGCGCTGGTGAATGAGTTTATTACCATTGTTAAACAGACTTCGCTGGTGTCGGTAATTTCTCTGCCGGAGCTGCTGATGACCGGGCAGCGGCTCTACGCGGAAAACTTTCTGGTGATGGAGACGCTGGCGGCCGTGGCGGTCTATTACGTGCTGATCGTTTCCGTCTTCAGTTTGCTGTTCCAGGTGCTGGAGCGCTGGGCGAACGTGCAGGTGAAAACCCCGCAAACCCTGCATGATAACCAGCTTGACGCGCTGCGCCAGCAGGCCGTGCCGCTGACCAAACGTCAGGCCGGAGAACAGCACGGCGCACCCGACGCGCTGTTGATGAAACAGATCCAGAAAACCTGGGGGCAAAACCCGGTGTTTAAGGATATTGATTTGCGGGTTGCGCCCGGCGAAGTGGTCAGCGTGATCGGGCCTTCCGGTTCCGGGAAAACCACGCTTATTCGCAGTATCAACGGTCTGGAAACGCTGGACAGCGGTGAGATTGTGCTGTTCGGTGAGAGTTTTATTCAGGCTGGCGACAACCGCCACTCCCGCTTACGTAAGCAGGGCATTCGCCGCATCGGCATGGTTTTTCAGGGTTTTAATCTGTTCCCGCATTACACCATTTTGCAGAACGTGATGCTGGCGCAGCGTTATCACCAGCAGCCGGAGCAGGAGTCCGCACGGCGTGCGCAGGCGCTGTGGCTGCTGGATAAAGTCGGCCTGCTGGCGCATATGAATAAATATCCGCACCAGCTTTCCGGCGGGCAGCAGCAGCGGGTGGCAATTGCCCGCGCGCTGGCGCTGTCGCCGGACATTATGCTGTTCGACGAACCGACCTCGGCACTGGATCCGGAACGCGTCGGCGAAGTACTGAAAGTGATAAGCGACCTCGCGCGGGAAGGGATGACAATGGTGATTGTGACCCACGAAATGGATTTTGCGCTGGCGATTTCCGACCGCGTGGTGCTGATGGATAACGGCACTATTCAGGCCGATACCACGCCGGAAAATATCCGCCACGGCGAAGCGACACCGGCGCTGCAGCGCATCCGCCAGTTTATGGGGGTGAATGGCGCGAAAGTAGCGTGAAGTAGAAACTGCTGCGCTCTGTCATTTAGCGGGCACAGGTTGGATGCAAACCCCGGCGGGTTCAGGTCTGTCGGGGTTTTTATTTTATGGCGCCAGACGGACTTCGGTTAGGCGATGAACAAACGCGTAAAATGTGGGCCAGGTTTATCCGGCCTGGGGAAAAGAATAATCTGGAATATTTTTCTAAATTAAGAATGGGCTGGCTGAGGGTGACGACTTTTCTTTTCCCCTGACAGAAAAGTGAGGTGTCATATTTATTGGTGCAACCTGTTAGGTGTTTGTATTGTAATGATTTTAAAAATCCTATCATCAATAATTAATCTTAATGTGAATAAGTTTTTACTTTTATTAAATTCCCCCCAATGAATTTGACTGATTTTCTTTTGTTATTATTTATGTCATGCTTTTTTACATCCATTATTGCTGGGCGCGATTTTAATGTAATGATGGTTGTAGTTCAAAAATAACGTTTTTGTATTTTATAAAATCGCTAAATAACTACATGGAAAAAATTCTTCTTGTTGGCGTTGTTGTTATCGTGTGCCAGAGCATGGGTTGCCGTTATTTATAATATGATGCTATTGCTGCATAAATAATGACGGTGGTGATCGGTATTGTTCATTTCGATGGGCTCACTTTTTCTGCCTGGAAATTAAACCGGTAATCCCCCTCAGGTTGAGAGCGTGCCGGAAGCAATGATTTAGCGTTTTCTCTTCGATTTTTATACAGGGTGTCACGTGAAGAAAAGGATTTCAGCATTTTCACTCATTATCGCATCTGTTTATTTTTTTACAGATAGTGTTTTAGCAATGCCTTCCAGTCCTGAAACCTCCAGCCGGATGTTTTCAGTCAGGCTGGGCGCTCCTCGCCTGATTTATGATCCTGATTCTCATGGCGCAACCCTGACGGTAACCAACCCGCAGAATTACCCTATTTTAATTCAGTCTCAGGTGCTGGCGGAAAACAGGAAGGATAACGCGCCATTTGTTGTTACGCCGCCGCTGATGCGCCTGGACGGGCAGCAATCCAGCCGATTACGTATTGTCCGTACCGGCGGCAATTTCAGTAATGATCGTGAGACGTTGCAATGGTTATGCGTCAAAGGCATTCCGCCAAAAGCAGGCGACCAGTGGGCGAAAAAAGGTGGAAAGGGAGGATCGGTTTCCCTGAATCTTCAGTTATCGATTAATAACTGTATCAAATTGCTTATTCGGCCTGACGGTATCAAAAAACAGCCTGACGATTCGGATAGCCATCTGAAATGGCAACGCAAAGGAAATAGGCTGGTCGCTATTAATGCTTCTCCATTTTATATCGATATTAGCGCACTAAATATTAATGGCTACGCAATACATGATGTCAAATATGTTTCACCTTTTTCATTGCGGGAATTTTCGCTGCCTTCAACGGAAATACCTAAAACCGTCGGGTGGAAAATCGTTAATGACTACGGTGGCGAAAGTCAATTTTATAAGGTAACGCTAAAGTAAACGAAATATATTCGTTGTTTTTTAAGTATGCGCCTGTTTTTTAGTACGCAATTTTTCAGCGATCCCGTTGTTGTTTGGCTTATTTTATGATGACAGTAAAGCAATATTATACCCGGGCGCTTTTCTCTTTTGTGGCGGTGGTCTGATCCGGGCTGCGAACAGGTCCGGATCAGACCACCGCCAGGATACGTTTCGAGAGCGCCGAAGCAAGAAAGTCCGTCGCACGGCGCACGCGCGTTGGCACAAACCGACGCTTCGGCCAGACAAGGCTGACGTCGCGTGGCTCGTGCATGAATTCATCCAGCACGGTGATGACATCCGAATGCTGGAACTCGCCGACCAGCGATGCGCGATGGAACAGGCCGATACCGACGCCAGCCACCACGCCAGCCAGGATGGTTTCGACACTGTTGGACGAGAGATTGCCGCGTACCGGAACACTGAAACGCCCTTCCGGCCCGGTGAACGGCCATTCGGTCATTTCGCCGTAGATCAGGCAGTTGTGATCGGTCAGATCGGCGGGTGTCCCGGGAATGCCGTGCTGCTCGAAGTAGCGGCGGGAGCCGGCGCAAACCAGTGAAGTGCCCGTCACGCGTCGCACCACGGAATCCGGATCATTGATCTGGCTGACGCGGATGGCCAGATCGATCCGGTCTTCGATCATGTCGCGCAACGCATCGGACAGCACCAGATCGACGCGCAAGCCGGGATGCTGTGACAGCAGTTCGGGGATCAGCGGCAGCACATGCAGCCGTCCGAACGTTGAAGGCGCGGCAATGCGAATCAGGCCGGACACGGTCTGCACGCTACTGGTCAATTCGCCATCGGCCACCTGGATTTCGTCGAGCAACGGCTTGGTGCGTTCGTAGTACTTCTGCCCCTGCTCGGTCAGCGTCACCTTGCGCGTACTGCGATGGAGCAGCGCCACGCCAAGACGTTTCTCCAGCGCATTCACCGCCTTGCTGATCCCCGATTGCGAATCACCCGTCTTACGTGCTGCCGCAGAGAAGCCGCCGGTCTCGACAACGGCGATGAAGGCAGTTAATTCCTGAAATCTATCCATTCTTTTCCGGAATAAGTTTTATGAAGAATGTGCATATTATCATCAAAAAGAAATTAAATTAGCATCCTCTTCACACAAACATTCGTGTCAGGAGAAATTTCATGTCGTATTCGATCATCGGTTTTGGCGCTGTGGGGCAGGCACTTGCCCGCGCCTTCGCCCGTCAGAACATTGAAGTCACCGTCGCCAGCCGACGCGCACCTGAAGTACTGGCACCGCAGGCACACGCAATCGGTTCGGCCGTTTTACCCAGGACGTTGCAGGACGCCTCGCAGGCAGACGTCATCTTCCTCGCCGTGCCATTCGCGGAACACGCGACCGTCGCCAGGTCGCTGGCGAACTGGCAAGGCAAGACGATCATCGACGTGACCAATGCGTACGGCGTGCCCGTCGAAGAACTCGGCGGCCTGCCCTCTTCCAGCGTCATCGCCAGGGCGTTTGCCGGTGCGAATGTCGTGAAGGGCTTCAATCATCTGCCCGCCGGTTTACTGGCCGCCGATCCGAATATCGAAGGCGGGCACCGCGTGGTGTTCCTGTCCAGCGACGACGATAACGCGGTGCCACCGGTCGCGGCGCTGGCCGAACGCCTCGGCTTCGCGCCGGTATGGCTGGGCAAGCTCGCCGAAGGCGGCGCGCTGGTACAGGCGCGAGGCAATACATGGGCACCACTGATTTTCCAGGACCTGGTCAAGTTCGCCTGAGCCTTCCGACAACATCGAGGATTACGCATGATCGACAAAGTCATCTGGCCCGAAGGCTATCACCCGGGCGTTTCATCCCTTTACGCGCTCAACGATATCGACGTGAAGGCCCCGCCGGAAGCGGTGTGGAAACTGCTGGTTGATGCCACGCATTGGTCACGCTATTTCCCTGCCGAAGACCAGGTGGAGATCCTGTCCGGCGAACCGGAATTGCAGTTGGGCACGCGCTACCACCGGGTGACGGTCGGCTACCCGATGTCACTGACGGTGACCGAGTGCGTGCCGAACCGTCGGCTGGCATGGGCGACCACCGTCGATGGTGACGAAACGGATTCCAGCGCTTACCACGGCTGGGTCATCACGCCGACGGCCGAAGGCTGCCATGTGCTGACCGAAGAGACACAGCAAGGCGAATTCTTCCTCGATGTGATTGGCCGCCAATATCCCGGCGCGCTGTATCGCTATCACCAGGATTGGGTCGAACGCCTCGCACATGCGGCTGAAGCCGAAGTGGCGAAGAAAGCAGACTGACATTTTCAACATTCGAACGGAGAAAAATCCATGCACATCGGACTGAAGGGCCGCAAGGCCATCGTCACCGGCTCCACCGCCGGTATTGGTCGCGCGATTGCTGAAGGACTGGCGCGCTCCGGCGCGGCGGTGGTGATTAATGGCCGCACGCAGGCGCGCGTGGACGCCGTGCTGCGCGAAATGCGCGCGCTGTTGCCGCTCGCCGAACTGGACGGCATCGCCGCCGACGTCGCCACGCCGGATGGTTGCGCGGCGTTGATCGCGCATGCGCCGGGCGCCGACATCCTGGTCAACAACGCCGGCACCGCGCGCCCGAACAATTTCTTCGATCAGGTCGATTCTGAATGGCTGGACCTGCTCCAGCTCAACGTGTTGAGCGGCGTGCGCCTGGCGCGCCACTACATTCCTGAGATGACAACGCGTGGCTGGGGTCGCGTGGTGTTCATCAGCAGCGAGTCGGCGCTGAACATTCCCAGGGAAATGATCGACTACGGCGTAACCAAAGCCGCGTTGCTCGCGGTGTCGCGCGGGCTGGCCGAACTCGTCGCCGGCAGCGGCATCACCGTCAACGCGATACTGCCCGGCCCGACCGATTCGGAAATCCTGTCCAACTGGATGAAGTCCACCGCGCAGGAACAAGGCATCACGCCAGCGCAGGCCGAGCAGAACTTCCTGAAAACGATGCGCCCGACCACGCTGATCCAGCGCTTCGCCACCACAGAGGAAGTCGCCAACATGGTGGTCTATGTCGCTTCGGAACAAGCCTCGGCGACGACTGGCGCGGCCTTGCGCGTGGATGGCGGCGTGTTGCGCTCCATTGCCTGATGGGCTGCGGGGGAAATCCTGGTGATGGATTACTGCGCAGGAACAAGGCATGGCTGATAACGGAAGCCCGCCTCGTCAGCCTGGCTTGGGCAAAACGGCCTTGCCCGTACTGCTTTTCTGCCTCCCTCCGCAGCAAGCCGTGGCATAGCCAGCCCCACATGCCCGCCTAAGGCGGTACAGCGAATAAAGCGGTCACCTGGCCGCGATCACCATGCAGCGCCGCCTTGCGAACAGGCGGCGGTCGTCATTGAATCCCTCTCCGGCACGGCTCAAGGCGGTCGGCCTGGTTCAGCGCGGCAAGCATCGTTGCCTGAAGGTGTTCGGCACCCTTGAAAAGCACCTCGCGTTTGTCGGCGAAGTAGCGCAAGAATGCGCTCGCTGTCAGCCCTGCGCGTTCGACAATCGCCGCCACGCTGGTGTGGAATTGTGCTTAATCCAACCGGGCAAGCCAACACAGAACGGATTTATTGAGAACTTTAACGGTCGCTTTTGCGATGAATGTCTGAATGAGCATTGGTTCAGCGATATCTTTCATGCCAGGAAAATCATTAATGACTGGCGGCTGGATTATAACGAGTGTCGTCCACATTCAGCACTGGATTATTAGATGCCATCAGAGTTTGCAGCGCGGTGGCGAAACGGACAATTAAACAGTAAACAAATCGACATTACTAATTGTGGGTGTATTAATCAACGGGGAGCAGGTCATTGCCATTGCCGGGTTTCCATAGTTTAGGTACCTCAAAAACAATAAAGCTTTATGAGGTGCCTAAGAGGTTCAGATTTAATTAGTTGGCATCAGACATTGCGGGACAAATTCAAGGCACAAAAAAGCCCGCAGGGCTTGCGCCGTGCGGGCTCTTAGGACTTCATCGGATGACTCTGGTAATCACCGATGGAGAATTTTGGTGGAGCTGGCGGGAGTTGAACCCGCGTCCGAAATTCCTACATCCTCGGTACTACATGCTTAGTCCAGTCTTTACATTCGCTTGCCAGCTGCGGACGGACACGCCACTAACAAACTAGCCTGATTAGATTTAACGCTTCAACCCCAGGCAGGGCATCCACGCGATCTCTTTTGGGTTTGACCTCTCTTGATCCCCGTCCTAAGAGCGGAGGCTAGGGAGAGAGGGCTCTCAGCAGGTTATTAAGCTGCTAAAGCGTAGTTTTCGTCGTTTGCGACTATTTTTTGCGGCTTTTTACGAGGCCAACCGCCCCTCGGCATGCACCTTGGGTTTCGCAAATCCCGTCGAATCCAGAATCAGCCCCAAAAGTGTTCGCTGAGTATAACAGATTTATGACGCAGCATACCAGTCCATATCGCGGCAAACGGCCTGATAATGCGAGTTGAGGATATTCTGAGCGGCATTTGTTCTATCGAAGCGTCATTTGTGAACAAAACTTTTGCGGGGTAAAGGAGGGAAGCCGGAAAGCGCGTTGCCCTCTCCCTGTGTGAGAGGGCTGTGTGGTTAGCGCCCGGCGTTTTTCATGATGCGGGCTTTATCCAACTGCCATTCGCGCTCTTTCAGATCGGAGCGTTTATCGTGCTGTTTTTTACCTTTCGCTACGCCAATTTTTACTTTGCACCAGGCGTTTTTCCAGTACAACGACAGCGCGACGACGGTGTAGCCTTCGCGATTGATGCGGCCGTAGAGGGAATCCAGTTCGCGCTGATTCAGCAGTAACTTACGGGTACGCGTGGGGTCGCAAACATAGTGGCTGGAGGCAACGGTTAATGGCGTGAAGTTCGCGCCAAACAGAAACGCCTCGCCGTCTTTCAGAATAACGTAGCTGTCGCCAATGTTCGCTTTACCTGCGCGTAAGGATTTTACTTCCCAGCCTTGCAGTGACAGCCCGGCCTCAAATTCTTCTTCGATAAAGTATTCATGGCGGGCGCGCTTATTCAGCGCAATGGTGGCTGAACCTGGTTTATGTGCTTTTTTCTTCGTCATAATGTCGTGAAGCCATCCGGTAATCTGATATCTGAAACTGACCTCATTGCGTCCTGTGAGGTTTAACGCGTTATCTTAGCATGAGTTCCGGCTTAGCGTTTTCCTTTCATCCGACGGAAATGGTATTATTTGACGATTGTGTGAATGCGGAAAACCTTATGCCTCAGATTAGCCGTACTGCGCTGGTGCCTTACAGCGCGGAGCAGATGTATCAGTTAGTGAACGATGTGAAGTCCTATCCTCAGTTTTTGCCTGGCTGCACCGGCAGCCGGGTGCTGGAAGCCGGGCCGACGCAGATGACGGCGGCGGTCGATGTTTCCAAAGCCGGGATCAGCAAAACGTTTACCACGCGCAATACGCTGGCTGCTAACCAAAGCATTTTGATGCATCTGGTCGATGGACCTTTTAAATCGTTGATGGGGGGTTGGAAATTTACGCCGCTCAGCGCCGATGCCTGTCGCATTGAGTTTCAGCTTGATTTTGAATTTACCAATAAGCTGATTGAGCTGGCGTTTGGCCGCATCTTTAAAGAGCTGGCGGCCAATATGGTGCAGGCGTTTACTCTTCGCGCGAAAGAGGTTTACCGTGTCGGGTAAAATTGCCGTCGAAGTGGCTTATGCACTGCCAGAAAAGCAGTATCTGCAACGGGTGATGCTGGAAGAGGGCGCGACCGTTGAGCAGGCGATTCGCCAATCGGGTCTGCTGGAGTTACGCAGCGATATCGATCTGAAGGTCAATAAAGTCGGCATCTACAGCCGTCCGGCAAAACTGCATGATGTGGTGCATGAGGGCGACCGCGTGGAGATTTACCGTCCACTGATTGCCGATCCAAAAGAGCTGCGTCGCCAGAGGGCAGAAAAAGCGGCGAACAAGTCGTAATGCGCTGTTAGCGGAAACAAAAAAGTGCTCACTGAGCACCTTTTTGCGTTTCTGCTACCTTAACTTTTGGTCAGAGCAGGTTTGTTATCCATATTGGTTAACACGCCATTGCTGTTGAAGGTCAGCGTCAGCGTCTGCTGCGTGACATCTTCGTGGCCCGGCTGCTGGCGGAACACATAGAACCAGGTATTGGTGCCAAACGGGTCTTTCATCATTGGCGTACCCAGTGCATAAGCAACCTGCTGTTGCGTCATACCTACGCGGATTTTGGAAACATCGTTTGGTGTCAGGTAGTTCCCCTGATTGATATCAGGGCGGTAAACCACGCGTTCTAAGGTAGAGCAACCAGCGGTCAACATCAGGAGAACCGCTGCGGCAGCAGTCAGCATTTTACAGCGCATAGTGATTTGATTCCTTTTCGGGCCCGAACAATACGTGGCTCATATGTAATATGCCGATGATAATAGACCTTTAGCCAGTTTAAAACCTCTGCGGGCTGGTCTGTTGTCGATTTTGTCGAGAACTGAGACCGTCATATTACCGAAAAGTTTACGCCGCCAGCAGCTCTTTGGCATTTGCCAGCGCATTGCGCGTCACTTCGCTGCCGCCGAGCAGACGGGCCAGTTCTTGCAGACGAGCGCGTTTATCCAGCGGTTGCATATGTGTTTCGGTCATCGCGCCGTCGGTTTCTTTGCTGACAAAGAAGTGATGATGGCCGCAACCGGCAACCTGCGGCAGGTGCGTAACGCACATCACCTGAGTCGATTCGCCCAGTTGACGCAACAGCTTGCCGACCACGGCCGCCGTTGGTCCGCTGATACCGACATCCACTTCATCGAAGATCAGCGCCGGGGTTTCCATTTTCCGTGCGGTGATCACCTGAATCGCCAACGCAATGCGCGACAGCTCGCCGCCGGAGGCGACTTTAGCGATTGGCTGCAGCGGCTGGCCGGGGTTAGTCGTGACGCGAAATTCAATACGATCTGCGCCTTCCGCCGTCAGCGAACGATCGTCAAAATCGACATCAATGACAAACACGCCGTGCGGCATGGAAAGTGCGTGCATGCTCTCGGTGATCAGCTCGCTCAGTTCCTGCGCATATTTCACGCGCTGGGTATGCAACGCCTGCGCACTGGACAGCGCCAGTTGATGGTGCTGCGTTACCGCCATCGCCAGCGTCTCCTGGGAGTCAGCCTGATCGTCCAGTAACTGTTGTTCATCAAGCAGAGACTGGTGGAACTGCGGCAGCTCTTCCGGGGAGATATGGTGCTTGCGCGCCAGCGAGATCTGCCGGGAGATGCGCTGTTCCAGCTCGTACAGACGATTGGGATCGAGATCTAAGCGGTCGCAGTAATGGCGCAGCTCATCGCTGGCCTCACTGATTTGAATGGCCGCTTCTTCCAGCATATCCAGCACGCCGGAAAGGCGCGAATCCATACCTGCCAGCTCCGTTAAAAGCTGGCGGGCGGTATAGAGCTGACTTTGCAGGTTGACCTCTTCGCCATCGGCCAGCACGTTCAGCGCATGCTGGCTGGTGGAAAGCAGTTGACCGCTGTTGGCGAGACGTTTGTATTCTTCGTCGATCTGCTCAAATTCACCCGGCTGCGGGTGGAATTCGTTCAGCTCTTTCAACTGGTAGTGCAGCAGTTCGGCGCGGGCGGCGCGTTCCTGACTTTGTTGCTGGTGCTGAGCCAGTTCACGGCAGCTCTGGTGCCAGGTACGGTAGTGTTCGGCCATTTGCTGAGTGAGTGCATACTCACCGGCATAACCGTCGAGCAGGCTTTTCTGGTGTTCTGATTTGGTTAACAACTGGTGCGCGTGCTGACCGTGAATCTGGATGAGCAGTTGGCCAAGCTCGCGGAGTTGAGAAAGCGGCACCGCCGTTCCGTTGATAAAACCACGGGAGCGCCCGTCGCTGCTGATGACGCGGCGAAGTAAACACTCACGTCCATCTTCCAGTTGATTCTCTTCCAGCCAGCGCTGCGCGGCGGGCGTGTCTTTCAGCGCGAAGCGGGCGCACAGGTCGGCGCGCGGAGCGCCTGCGCGCACCATGTCGGCTTCAGCACGGCCGCCGAGGCACAGCCCGAGCGCGTCAATGGCAATGGATTTACCCGCCCCGGTTTCGCCGGTAATAGCCGTCATCCCGCTGTGAAAATCGATCTCAAGCTCACGAACGATAGCAAAATTACTGATGGTCAGTTGTGCCAACATGGTTGCTTTCCTGTATGAAAAACCATAACTGTGTTTTCATACAGTATAAACTGGTTTTATATACAGTAAAGCCCTGACGGCGAATTTCAGAACAATTTTTTCGACCAGCCAAGTTTTGAGCTTAATGTATTGAAATAACTGTAATCTTTAGGGTGAACCAGATTCAGGTAATAGTCGCTGCGGCGGATCAGCACATCTTCGCCATCCTGGATCGGCAGCGCAATTTGGCTGTCGCAACTGATCTCCAGGTCGCTGCGACGGTTGGAAAAGCGCAAGCGGATGGTACTGCTGCTGTTAATCACCAGCGGACGGGCCGACAAGGTATGCGGGAACATGGGCACCAGCGTAATCGCATCCAGCGACGGCGTCAGAATCGGCCCGCCGGCAGAGAGCGAATAAGCGGTCGATCCGGTGGGGGTGGAGATGATTAGCCCGTCGGAACGCTGAGAGAACGCGAAGACTTCATCAATATACACTTCGAATTCAATCATATGCGCAACTTTGCCCGGGTGCAGTACCACTTCGTTGATGGCGGTGCTGATCCGTTTTTGGCACTCTGGCAGGGAACTCTGCTGGCAGACCTGAACTTCCAGCAAGAAGCGTTTTTCGGCGATATAATGCCCTTCCAGTACATCGGCCAACTGCTGTTGGGCGTTGTCCGGATCGAGATCGGTAAGAAAACCGAGATTGCCGCGGTTGATGCCGATCACCTGAATATCATAGCGCGCCAGCGTACGCGCCGCGCCCAGCATGTTGCCGTCGCCGCCGACCACCACCGCCAGGTCGGCCTGCTGACCAATGTCCGCCAGTGTGCCGGTCCTCACATTCGTGAGCTGCAATTCCTGGGCAATCTGTTGTTCGACAATGACGTCATAACCTTTTTCGTGAAGCCAGCGGTAGAGCATTTCATGTGTGGTCAGCGCGGTAGGGTGCCGTGGATGCCCGACAATACCAATACACTTGAAATGGAGGGTCATGTTCTGGTGGTCCTTGTGGCGAATGAATGATGACAATCTGTCACGTTCCCTTGAATCCCGGAAACTGATCCCCATAATAAGCCAGGTTAGCGAGATGAATGCAAAAAAACGCGGAGAAATTCATGAGTAGTAAAGAACAGAAAACGCCTGACGGGCAAGCCCCGGAAGAAATTATCATGGAACAGCACGACGAAGTTGAGGCAGTTGTTGAGTCTGACGATTCTGCTGAGCAGGTGGATCCGCGCGATGAGAAAATTGCGAACCTTGAAGCGCAGTTAACCGAAGCGCAAAACCGCGAGCGTGAAACTGTCCTGCGTATGAAAGCGGAAATGGAAAACCTGCGTCGCCGCACCGAACAGGACGTTGAAAAAGCGCATAAGTTCGCGCTGGAAAAATTCATCAACGAACTGCTGCCGGTGGTGGATAGCCTGGATCGCGCGCTCGAAGTCGCAGACAGAAACAATGCCGAAATGGCGCCGATGGTTGAGGGTATCGAACTGACGCTGAAATCCATGCTGGATGTGGTGAAGAAATTCGGCGTTGAAGTGATTGCTGATACCGGCGTTCCGCTGGATCCGAACGTCCATCAGGCGATTGCGATGGTGGAATCCGACGAGATCGCCGCTGGCAACGTGCTGGGCGTGATGCAGAAAGGGTATACCTTAAACGGTCGTACTATTCGCGCAGCCATGGTTACCGTCGCCAAAGCGAAGGGTTAATCCCGGTCTGAAACCCTCTCCGCCCGGAGAGGGTTTTTCATTTTATTCGGCCACGCTTTCCCGCAGCGTTTTCACCGGGATCACTTTTACCTGCTTAATCATGTTGTCCTGCACATCGAGAATATCGATGTCGTACTGCTCAATGCGCACGCGCGTGCCAACGGCCGGGATCTCTTCCAGCTCTTCCAGCAGCATACCGTTAATGGTGCGGGCTTCATCTTCCGGCAAGTGCCAGTTAAAGGCTTTATTCAGTTCGCGCACATTGGCGCTGCCGTCGATTATCACTGAACCGTCGTTTTGCGGCGTGGCTTCATCGGCCAGCGCAGGCGACATGGAGGTGGTGAAATCGCCAACAATCTCTTCAAGAATATCTTCTACCGTCACCAGCCCCTGAATATCGCCATACTCATCGACTACCAGCCCGACTTTCTTTTTATTGCGCTGGAATTTCACCAGTTGAACGCTGAGCGGCGTTCCTTCAGGCACATAGTAGATTTCATCGGCAGCGCGCAGCATCACCTCTTTGGTGAACTCGTTCTTTTCGGTCATCAGGCGGTAGGCTTCGCGCACGCGCAACATGCTGATGGCGTCATCCAGCGAATCGCGGTACAGCACAATGCGGCCGTGCGGTGAGTGAGTGAGCTGGCGAACAATCGCTTTCCAGTCGTCGTTGATATCGATACCGACAATTTCGTTGCGCGGCACCATGATGTCATCAACGCTCACCTTTTCCAGATCGAGAATCGACAGCAGCATGTCCTGGTTACGGCGCGAGATTTTCGAGCGCGATTCGTTAACAATAGTGCGTAATTCATCTTTGCTGAGCGCGCCGCTGACTACCACATCGGCTTTGATGCCAATCATGCGCATCAACACGCGGGTGACGCCGTTAAGCAGCCACACCAGCGGCAGCATGATCACCTGCAATGGCGCCAGCAGAAAGCTGCTGGGGAAGGCGACTTTTTCCGGGTAGAGTGCGGCAATGGTTTTCGGCAAGACTTCGGCGAACACCAGTACCACAAATGTTAGTACGCCGGTGGCAATCGCCACACCGGCGTTACCGTACAGGCGCATCCCGACGATAGTACCTATCGCCGAGGCGAGAATATTGACGAGGTTGTTGCCGATCAGCACCAGGCTAATCAGGCGATCGGGCTTGCGCAGCAGTTTTTCGACGCGTCTGGCCGCGCGGTTGCCCTGCTTGGCCAGGTGACGCAGACGATAGCGGTTCAGCGTCATCATCCCGGTTTCAGAACCGGAGAAATAGGCTGAAACCACGACCATGATAATCAGGGTAACGATCAGCGTCGTGGTAGAGATGTGTTCCAGGGGGAACTCCTTTTGGCGTTAACTCACAAACTGCTGCAGGATGCGGCTGCCAAAGTAGGCCAGCGTTAAAATACCCGCGCCCGCAACGTTGAACCAGACAACCCGGCGACCGCGCCAGCCTTCATGGTAATGGCCCCACAGCAGGACGATATAGACAAACCAGGCAATAATAGAGAGCACGGCTTTGTCGATATTCTCCATGCTGAACAGGTTCTTCATATAGAACAGGCCGGTACAGAGCGTCAGCGTCAGCAGCACCACGCCGACCTGGGTGATGTGGAACATCTTGCGCTCAATGACCATCAACGGTGGCATTTCACTACTGAAAGCCAGCCGTTTGTTTTTCAACTGATAGTCGATCCAGGCCAGTTGCAGGGCATACATTGCTGCAATAATCAGTGTGGCATAAGAGAAGAGCGACAGGCCGATATGCACCAGCATGCCGGGCGTCGCTTCCAGGTGTGTGATGTACTCGTTCGGCACGAAAATCGCGAAGGCGAGGTTGATCAGCGCGAAGGTATAGACAATCGGCAGCAGCAGCCAGCCGCGATTTTTCGAGGCGACAATCGTCATCACCGTACAGATCATCAGACTGACCAGCGAACCGACATTCAGCAAGCTGAGGTTTTGCCCGCCGTCGTCCGGAAACAGCCGTTCTTTCAGGCCGAAACCGTGGAAAATAAGCGCGATCACCGCCGAAAGAATAGCCATTTTCCGCCAGCCGCTGTTTTTCTGCAGCAAACCGGGAACGATCAGCGCGATGCTGATTGAGTAGGCAACAAGAGCGATCAGAGCAAAAACGGGCATAGGGATGTCGGCAGTTGACTGAAGAAGAAAGAAAAGCAGTATAACGTCAGGCGACGTTGGCTCCAACAGTTGCATCACATACAGGAGCAATGTCTTCATGTTATACTCCGGCAAATTTCTGTAATGCGTCGCCCTGGCGGCCAACCGTATCACCTCAGGCGAGAGACAATGTTTGATAATTTAACCGATCGTTTGTCGCGCACGCTGCGCAATATCAGTGGCCGTGGACGCCTCACCGAAGACAACATCAAAGATACCCTGCGCGAAGTGCGTATGGCGCTGCTGGAAGCGGACGTTGCGCTGCCGGTAGTGCGTGACTTTATCAACCGCGTAAAAGAGAAGGCGGTTGGTCATGAAGTTAACAAAAGCCTGACGCCGGGCCAGGAATTCGTCAAAATCGTCCGTAACGAACTGGTTGCGGCGATGGGTGAAGAGAACCAGAGCCTGAACCTCGCCGCGCAGCCGCCAGCGGTGGTGCTGATGGCGGGTTTGCAGGGGGCGGGTAAAACCACCAGCGTCGGTAAGCTTGGTAAGTTCCTGCGCGAAAAGCACAAGAAGAAAGTGCTGGTCGTTTCTGCGGACGTTTATCGCCCGGCGGCGATCAAACAGCTGGAAACGCTGGCGCAGCAGGTTGAAGTCGATTTCTTCCCCTCTGACGTCGCGCAAAAACCGGTCGATATCGTTAACGCGGCGCTGAAAGACGCGAAGCTGAAATTCTACGACGTGCTGCTGGTGGATACCGCTGGTCGTCTGCACGTTGATGAAGCGATGATGGACGAAATCAAACAGGTTCATGCCGCGATTAACCCGGTGGAAACGCTGTTTGTTGTCGATGCTATGACCGGCCAGGATGCGGCGAACACGGCGAAAGCCTTTAATGAAGCGCTGCCGCTTACCGGCGTCGTGCTGACCAAAGTGGACGGCGACGCCCGCGGCGGTGCGGCGCTGTCGATTCGTCACATCACCGGCAAACCGATTAAGTTCCTCGGCGTCGGCGAGAAAACCGAAGCGCTGGAGCCGTTCCATCCGGATCGTATTGCCTCGCGCATTCTCGGTATGGGCGATGTGCTGTCGCTGATTGAAGATATCGAGAGCAAGGTTGACCGCGCACAGGCCGAGAAGCTGGCGAACAAGCTGAAAAAAGGCGACGGCTTCGATCTGACCGATTTCCTTGAACAACTGCGCCAGATGAAAAACATGGGCGGTATGGCAAGCCTGATGGGCAAGCTGCCGGGCATGGGGCAGATCCCGGACAACGTCAAAGCGCAAATGGATGACAAAGTGCTGGTGCGGATGGAGGCGATCATTAACTCGATGACGCTGAAAGAGCGCGCCAACCCGGACATTATCAAAGGCTCCCGTAAACGCCGCATCGCAGCAGGCTGTGGTATGCAGGTGCAGGATGTGAACCGTCTGCTTAAACAATTCGACGACATGCAGCGCATGATGAAGAAGATGAAGAAGGGCGGGATGGCGAAGATGATGCGCGGGATGAAGGGGATGATGCCGCCCGGTTTCCCTGGGCGCTAATAACGCGAATAAACGGCCTGGCTTTTTTGCCATTTTGGCACCGGGGTGTGCTCGTCATCCTCACGTACTGCGTGTACGCTCCGGTGACTGCGCGCACGCCGGCACCAAACTGACGGCAACGCCGACGGCCTCACACCTCACAGATTCGCACGTGTCGATTGCTTTTTAGCAAAAAATGAGTAAAATTTTCGGGCTTTTAATATGACGCCGGGCTCCGTTCCTCGATGGGGCCTGGTGTTTTATTCACACAAGAGGATGTTATGGTAACTATTCGTTTAGCACGTCACGGCGCTAAAAAGCGTCCGTTCTACCAGGTTGTTGTGACTGACAGCCGTAATGCACGCAACGGTCGCTTCATCGAGCGCGTTGGCTTCTTCAACCCACTCGCTTCCGAGAAAGAAGAAGGCACCCGCCTGGATCTGGATCGTATTCAGCACTGGGTTGGCCAGGGCGCTACCGTTTCCGATCGCGTTTCCGCGCTGATCAAAGAAGCACAGAAAGCAGCTTAATCTGTCACGGTGGTCATGATGAGCAAGCAACAAACCGCAGCGGTCCCTGCTGAGCCAATTACTGTCGGCAAACTGGGGTCTTCTTACGGAATTCGTGGTTGGCTCAGAGTGTTTTCCTCTACCGAAGACGCCGAAAGCATTTTTGACTATCAGCCCTGGTTTATCCAGAAGGCGGGTCAGTGGCAGAGCATTGAGCTGGAAAGCTGGCGCTACCACAATCAGGACATCGTCATCAAACTGAAAGGTATTGATGACAGAGATGCAGCGAATCTGCTGACGAATTGCGAAATCGTCGTGGATTCCTCGCAGTTGCCGGAACTGGAAGAGGGTGACTACTACTGGAAAGACCTGATGGGCTGCCAGGTAGTGACTACTGAAGGTTACAGCCTCGGTAAAGTCGTCGATATGATGGAAACCGGGTCTAATGACGTTCTCGTCATCAAGGCAAACCTGAAAGATGCATTTGGTATCAAGGAGCGGTTGGTTCCGTTCCTCGATGGGCAGGTTATCAAGAAAGTCGATCTCGCTACTCAAACCATTGAAGTAGATTGGGATCCTGGTTTTTAAACCTCCGGATATACGGTAAAAGACGGCGCTATGTGGATTGGCATAATTAGCCTGTTTCCTGAAATGTTCCGCGCGATTACCGACTACGGGGTAACTGGCCGGGCAGTAAAAAATGGCCTGCTGAGCATCCAGAGCTGGAGTCCGCGTGATTTCGCTCATGACCGGCACCGTACCGTGGACGATCGTCCTTACGGCGGCGGACCGGGGATGTTAATGATGGTGAACCCGTTGCGGGACGCCATTCATGCAGCAAAAGCCGCGGCGGGCGAAGGCGCCAAAGTGATTTATCTGTCGCCTCAGGGACGCAAGCTTGATCAAGCGGGCGTTAGCGAGCTGGCTACCAATCAGAAGTTGATTCTGGTGTGTGGTCGCTACGAAGGGATAGATGAGCGCGTAATTCAAACCGAGATTGACGAAGAATGGTCTATCGGCGATTACGTTCTCAGCGGTGGTGAGCTACCAGCAATGACGCTGATTGACTCGGTTTCCCGGTTTATTCCGGGGGTACTGGGGCACGAAGCATCGGCAACGGAAGATTCCTTTGCTGACGGGTTGCTGGATTGTCCACACTACACCCGACCTGAAGTGTTAGAAGGGATGGAAGTACCGGCGGTATTACTGTCGGGGAACCATGCTGAGATACGTCGCTGGCGTTTGAAGCAGTCGCTGGGCCGTACCTGGCTTAGAAGACCTGAACTTCTGGAAAACCTGGCTCTGACTGAAGAGCAAGCAAGGTTGCTGGCGGAGTTCCAACGAGAGCACGCGCAACAGCAACACAAACATGATGGGCTGGTGTAACACACCCCCGAATATCAGTTTACCCAGGATAAGAGATTAAATTATGAGCAACATTATTAAGCAACTTGAACAAGAGCAGATGAAGCAGGACGTACCTTCCTTCCGTCCGGGTGATACCGTGGAAGTGAAAGTATGGGTTGTTGAAGGTTCCAAAAAACGTCTGCAGGCATTCGAGGGCGTGGTTATCGCTATTCGTAACCGCGGTCTGCACTCTGCATTCACTGTTCGTAAAATTTCCAACGGCGAAGGCGTTGAGCGTGTCTTCCAGACTCACTCTCCGGTAGTTGACAGCATTGCTGTTAAACGTCGTGGTGCTGTACGTAAAGCTAAACTGTACTACCTGCGTGAGCGTACCGGTAAGTCTGCTCGTATTAAAGAGCGTCTTAACTGATAAAACGCACACGCTACATCCAAAGCGTGTTATAGAACAAGGGGTTAGCGTAATGCTAACCCCTTTTTTATTGGTGATGGCGGCAGAATGGCGGCAGCGGATTGCCGTGGTGGCAGGCAAAAAAAAGCCTGCTGGCGCAGGCTGAGGGAAAGCAATTATCGTGTTGAATGGGGAGCGGCTTCTGTCAGCGGCGGTCGGACAATGTAACGCGCCAGCGACTCGTGGGTGACAAATGTGCAGCCACACTGGATATTCTGACACTGATGGTAGCGCTCTTTGGTTTCGGAACTCAGGTAGCGGCTTGAGCGCGCATGCGCCGCTTGCTGGCATACCGGGCAATGCATCATGGTGGGTTCTCCCTCGTTAACATGCTGCAATAATAAACTTATAACTTGCAAATGCAAATTATAAATCGCATTTGCTATTTGTTCTGCACATCATATTGTCCTTCCTCGATTTTGACTTCCAGATCAAGCTTGCTGACAAACCCACTGTTATCCAGGCTGTGCGTCACTTTTTTAATCGTCCATGTCGTATCGTCAATGACCTGCTTAAAGCCGGAAACCCGCACAGGCGTTTCCGGGGTGATGTCGGTACGTCCCCGCGCCAGAGTGAGGGAAAAGGTGGCCGTATTGCGCTGAATGTTATTCCACAGCCCATCGGCAGCCCTTTTCGCTTCCTCTTCGCTGGCATAGACGGTCAACATGCCATAGACGTTATCGGCACTCCCCGCGACGTAAACCTGCTCTTTGCTTTGCGCTGTCGGGGCTGTCGTCGCCTGGGGATGTCCTGTGCTGGCAGTGGTTTGCGTAGTGGTTTTACGCTGTAACAGCACCTTTTGCGTCTGATTTTTTGGCGTTTTGGTATCAAGCCAGCGCGCCGTCACGCCGGTGTAGCTTGAGCGGTCGGCAATATTAAAACTGTGTTTATCACCGTCGCTGCGCTGAATGACGACCTGCGGGAACGCTTCGCCCTTTGCATTTAACCCCCGTCCCGGTTTAATCAGCATCAGTTTGCTCCATTTCACCGTCAGTTCGGCGCCGTTACGCAGCGCCAGGCGGTGCAGGAAACTGGCGTCAGATTCCATCGACTGGTCAATATGCGCAATCTTAATCCCCTTCAGCGATTCGGCGATACTGGCTTCGAGATCACAGCGTTTAGCAATCTCCTCGACAATGGCGCCCAGCGTGGTGTCATGCCACGACTGCTCATGTTCTTTGTTGAGTTTGCCGTTGAAATCCGCACTGCGTCCGATCACCGTCACCTTATCCGGTGCACCATCATGCTTAACCTGATCGATAACAAACTCACCCAGCCCGACCAGCGCATAGCCTTTTTCGCCGATAAACACGCGGATTTTTGTTTTGCGCTGCGGCAACTGAATATCGCCATCGGCATCATCCAGCACCAGTGTCAGCGTATCAGCGGTGAAACCACGGTTATCTTCGACTGTCAGGCTGATAAGCCGGGGAGCGATATTTTCGGTGATATCTTTACCGTCCAGCGTCAGTGAATAAGCAGGGCTGCTGACCTGCGCCAGCCCATTGGTCAGCGCATCGATCATAAGGCGATCCCCAGCGTTTTTCTTGCCTCGGAATAGAGCGTTTCGCCCTGCTGGCGAATATCGCCAAACATGGCGGCCAGCGACTCATCCACCCGCTTTAAGCTCAGGGTGAAGCCGATTTTGCGTGGCGAACCGTCGCTGTAGTACTCGGAGCCGTTGTCTTTCAGGCTTTCGATAACAAACATGCCGTAAATGGTTCCCGTTCCGTCAATCAGCGGCCACGCTTTCCCCTGTTCGGCCATCGCGCGCACGACCTCCAGCGACTGCGGGCCGCCGGTCAGCTCCGGATAGAGTTCACCGCCAAGATCGATGGTCTCTTCGCCTGGGCCAAGGTACTGAAATGCCGCGCGTTTACCGACGCGGCTATTGGAGGCCCAGTTATATCCGGACGTGCGGTTCATGGCGGTATAGGGCAGTGTCTGCCGCATAAATACAAAAAGTCCCAGCGCCAGCATCATGGTGCATAACCTCCTAACGCGTTGAATTGCGAGAGCGCATTGTCGCGCTTATTGCTTTCGTGCTGCTCGAGTAGTTCCATCAGGTGGCGGCTGTTATCGCTGCCCGGTGACACATCACCCTGTAGCGTCACGTTGATATCCGTTCTGCTCTGGTCAACGTAGGAGCCGCCGCCTGCGGGTTTCGCCGCCTGATAATTGTTAAAGCCTGGCATGGCGCTGGTTGGCTGAATGTAGCTCTGGCTGCCGCTGGCATCTGTCGGCGGTTTCGGTACTTCGAGCACCGGTTTTTTATCGATAATCCCGAGCTTTTCCAGTACCCAACTCAGGCTGCTGCCCAATATTTTTACGCCCTCAATCACCAGCGCGATGGAGCCAGAGAGCATCTGGCCGAAATAGAAACCCGCTGTTGCGCACTGGTTCAGCGTTTCCTGGCTGGCCTGAACGGGGGTAATCAGGTCGCTGAACAGCTGTTTGATGTTTTGTAAGCTGCTGCTGATGACATCGAACAGCGGTTGCAGCGGCGCAAACAGTCCGGCGAGCGGGGCGAATGCGGCGCTAATCCCGGCCATTACACCACTAAAGAAAGCGCTGATTGGCTCCCACCAGGTGTAAATGGCCAGCGCAGCGGCGGCAACAATGGCAATCACGCCGACAATCGGCAGCGTGAGCGAACCGAGCACCGCCATAATCCCGCCGCAGACGGTGGTAAAGACGCTGCCAAAAGTGGTTGCAATGGTGATCAGCGTGCTGATGCCCGTAAAGACCGGCGCGATAACGCCCGCCACGGTGCCAATTGCGCCGGCGACGCCGACCACGACGGTGGCAATCAGGCCGAAGGTTTGCACCAGCCCCTGGTTGTTCTGCACCCACTGTTGCAGTTGCCCCAGATAAACCGTTGCGGTTTGCACCAGCTGACGCAGGGAGGATTCTTGCGTACTGAAAATATCCACACTCAGCGACTGATAAGCACTTTGCAGCGCCTGTAAATCGGTACCGAGATTGCCCGCCTGCGCACTTGCCGGGTGACTCACTTCGCTGCCAGACTGAGCCGGCACGCTATTTTTCAGCGATTGTTCATAGCCCGGCTGCAGCAGTTTTTTGCCGATGTTGAAGCCAGAAGTGGCGACGGACATCCCGGTTTTGCCCACCGCAGAGACTTTCCCGGCGATGCCCTGAATCGTTTGCTGGCTCGCCTGGATTTTTTCTGCGCGTTTTTGCCGGTTCTCCTGCGCCAACGCAGCCCGCTGCGCGTTGAGTTGCCCGGTATTGTCGCTAATGCTGCTTTGCAGGCGTTGTTTTGCCGTTGCGGGTGCGTGCGTACTGATTCCCGCCTGCTGCAGAACCTGTCGCTGGCCTTTTACCGACTGGCGCAGGTTGTCATGTTTTTGCTGTAAGGCGCTTACGCTGTCGCGGGCTTTATCCAGCGCGGTTATCTGTCGCTGGGTTGGCTGATCGATTTTTTTCAGCTCGGAAGCCAGTGCACGCGTGCTCTCTTTCGCCACTTTCAGTTGCTGGCTGACCTCCGTGAGCGCGTTTTGCGTCCGGGTTAACCCGTCAATCTGCGCAACCTGGTCATACAACCCACGCAGAGTTTTCTCCGTCTCTTTGATACCGGCAGCAAGCGAAACATTCGCCGTTTGCAGGTTTTTAAACGGGCGCGTCGCCTGGTCAACAGCCGTGAGCAGTGCGTCAATATTTGTGCTGTTACTCATGTGTGTTCCCGCTTCGCTGAAGCGCCTTTTCGCGCCATGTGATGAGTTCGGTCAGACTCAGGGGGTAGAGTTCTGATGGCGGCCAGTGAAAAATCACCGCGATATCCGCCATCAAATCGTCAACCGACAGGTTGGCCGGAAAACTTACTGTGCCGAAACCGGCGACAAAAAACCGACCACCTTGCCTGCCAGCGCGACCATATCCGCCAGATCCAGCGCCGCCACTTCCTGTTCGGTCAGGGAAGGCGAGGTGATACGCGGCAGCACTTTAATCAGCGTATCCACTTCAGCATTCGCTACTGCCGCCAGGCTCAGACCGCGCAGGCTGCCGGCGTTCGGTTTCATCAGGGTAACGGCGTTGATAAGCTGTTCGCCGCGTTTGATCGGCGTTTCCAGGGTAACGACGTTATCAGTTTCGTTGCTCATAAAATCCTCGTGATTGCGTTAGCGGAGGGAAGTCCCGGCCAGCCAGGCTGACCGGGCAGGGGTTACAGGCCGATATTGCGGCGGTGCTGTTCGAGACGATCGACGCCGTTCACTTTTTCGATCATGTTGATGGTGTCGATTTCCACCAGTTCCTTGCCGTCCATCGTCAGTTTGAAATAAGTACAGACGACGGAGATTTTGGACTCGGTGTCTTCGCCCGGCTTGTTCTCGCCGGTGTCGATCTCTTTCTGACGACCGCGCATCACCACTTCAACGGCGACCGTTTCGCCGGTGTCATCGCGCTGGTAGGAACCGGCAAAGCGGATCGGCACCGCATCGGCGCTGGTTGCGCCATACAGTTCCCAGATAGCCTCATCCGGGAAGCCGCCCAGCGACCACTCCATTGCCATGGCGTCGTCATCAAGACCCATATCAATCGGCGCGATACCGTTCATGCCTGCGCCACGGTAGTTCTCCAGCTTGCGGGTCAGTTTCGGCAGCGTGATGGATTTTGCGATCCCCTGATAGCTATAGCCATTGAGGAACACGTTCATATATTTCAGTTTTCGCGGCATTGCCATTTATCAGGCTCCTTAATTGCTGTTGACCGAGGAGACCAGATTCGCCAGATATTTATCGGTGATGCGCTGGCGTAAGGTCAGGTTTTCCAGTGGCGGCACCGGCGTATAGTCGTAATCGATATACAGTTTCCCGGCTTTCAGGGTCTCGGCGTCATTGGCGCTCTCGTCGAACCAGCAGGTGGCATCAACGATGTAACCGTTGCTTTTCAGTTCGCGGAACTTGGCGTTGATACCGTCGATGATGTCGCGGATAAGCGTTGCGGTAATCGGTTTGTCGACCGCCCACATATGCGCGTCGGCCATGGTGTCGGCGATAACCTGCGCGGTGCGGGTGTAGTTTTCAAACAGGAACAGCGGATCGTCGGAGCAGGTACGGTTGCCCCAGAAGCGGAAGCCATCTTTGCGAATCAGCGTGGTCACACCCGCTTCGTTCAGCAGGTCGGCATCAGTGCCGGATTCCTGCAAATCCCAGAAAACCGGGGTGCTGATGCCGGTGACGCCATTCACGCCAACGTTGGACAGCGTTTTGTGCCAGCCG
Source organism: Kosakonia sp. MUSA4 (assembly GCF_013085925.1). Lineage (NCBI taxonomy): Bacteria > Pseudomonadati > Pseudomonadota > Gammaproteobacteria > Enterobacterales > Enterobacteriaceae > Kosakonia > Kosakonia sp. MUSA4. The sequence goes on along the minus strand of NZ_CP025697.1, from coordinate 3,997,891 downwards.
ACGGACTGGTCGATATACGCACGCAGGCCAAGTGCGCGGGCGGTAGCGTAGGCGGTTGCCGTCGCGTTCGCCACGGTATCCCAGGCGAGAAAATCCGGCCAAATCACCATCAGCTCGCGCTGGCTGAAGTTCTCGCGATACTTAATCGCATCGGAAATGGTTTTGCAGCCCCAGGCGCTGACATAACCGAAGGCGCGCAGCTTCTGGCAGACTGGCGCCAGCGCGGTGGCGACTTCCAGGGTGTCATAACCCGGAACGCCCAGAATACGCGGTTTCACGCCGGTGACGGCTTCGGCGGTCAGCAGCGCTTTCAGGCCGGTGTATTTGCCGTTTTCGTCGGTGGTGCCGATGATGTTGGAAATCGTCTGCGCCTGCGCATCATCGCCGCTGCCTTCAGCGACGCGCACAACGACGATAACCGGTTTCGCCTGGTCGGCAATGGCTTGCAGCGAAGAGGCCAGCGTACCTTTGGTGCCCGCTTTGGCGATGGCGCTTTGCACGCTGGTGACAAGCACCGGTTCATTCAGTGGAAAGGTTGCCGCATCGGCATCGCTGGCAGTACATACCATGCCGACAATGGCGGTCGAGACAGTGGAAATGACGCGCGTGCCGTCGTTGATTTCGACGACCTGAACGCCATGATGATAGTCACTCATCCGTTTAACTCCGTGGTGTTGGGGTGAGTGCTATTCTCCAGGCCGCAGCGGCGCAGCGCTATTTATCGGGGTTGGGGCGAGGATGAAACAACAGGCGGGCGGCAAAAAACGGGCCGTAGCCCGTTGCATTATGCTGGCTGAGTGGGCCAGGTGATGTTGGGCGCGCTGGAGAGGTCAATGGCGTTGATGGTATCGATATAATCCAGAACCTGATCGAGCCGGTTTTTTTCCTCGTCATTCAGCGTCCTGCCCGCCTGCAACTTAAGCTGGATAACGCTGATGGATGACATTGCCGTATCGATATGTTGTTGGCGAAGCGCCTGCGCATCCTTAACCGCAGCGACGTGTTGCGCTTCGGCGTCCGTAATCCATGCACTTCCATTCCACTTGTCATAGGGCGTTGCGGGCTCAATGGCAACAAATCCGTCTTTAAGCGGGCCGATATAATCCACCGTTGAGGCGCTAAGATCGGCCGTGGAATAGACGGTTTGCCCGCGATGATCTTCTTTCTGCTCCCACGCGCTTCCCGTAAAGACAACCACATACCCCTCAGCAACGGCACCGGGAGCAACGTCTGTTGAACCGGCGGGAAGACCGACGCCGATCGCTAAAAACTCTTCGCTGGAACCGGTAAATTCGCCGGTTTGCGCAGAAAAGCCGTAAACAGTGATATTTCCTGCGGTGGTGGCGATTTTTGCTTTATCCAATACTGCTGATGTCATTATGCAGCCCTCACAATGTAGTTAAAGGCGATGTTCACGGGACGGTTTTCTGATGCTGTTGGTACCATACTGGAGGCGTTAAATACCAGTCCTAGCACGGTTCGCTCGAATCCAGATGAGCTGCTTGTTAAGTAATACGCGGCAGGAACAGATACGCTCGAGGTCGATAAAGCTCCTGCTTTTGAGCCCGGCATGAGACCGCCGCCGTAGATATCGTTTATCTGGCCTGTGATGTTTCGAATAGCATCGCTCTGTGCGCTAAGTAAAGTTCTGCTTGCATCAACCCCGCGTCCATCATCCCAGCCACGAATAAATTCCCCTCGTAAATCAGGTAATACAAGGTTTGGATAAGCCACAGCCAGTTTCGGGTATTGCGCTGCGGTGAACGCCGCGCCGTTACATTTCAGCCAACCTGTCGGCGGTGTCGCCGATGACCAGGGAATGGGCACGCCAACCGGCAACGCCGAACCGTCACCCAGGTTCAGCGCTGATATTGCCGTTTTAACAAATTCGGTGGTGGCCAGTTGCGTATCATTTGCCGTTTGTCCCGCGGTGGGGGCTTTTGGTGTTCCGGTCAATGTGGGACTGGCAATCGGCGCATACTGAGTATGCGGGTTGCTGGCTGCAATATGCTGGCTCAGCAGGTTATCGGCCCAGGCCTTTACCTCGATAACCTTGTCATCGACATACTTGCGCGTCGCCAGCACCACTGACGGATCAATTTTTAGCGTGACAGCTGCGGTAGAGGAAACAATCAGCGCCATACGAATCGTCTGCGTGCGCCCGCTGCCTTCGCCTAACAGCGGTTTGTAGGTTTCCGGGCAGTTGGCGACGGCAACCAGTACGCCATCGTCATCGAAGAGACCTAGTTCGCGGATCCAGTATCCCCCTTCGTTTTCCGGGATCACCTGCTCGGCGATAATTTGATTGGCATCCTCTGCATCGACAGTCAGTGTGTTTACTGCGCCGATGCGTTTTTGGTTAACCAGCCGGGTTTGTGCCGGGTCGGGCGTGGGCAGGCTGCCGTTGCCATCGCCAACGGCCATTTGCGTAATATGGATTTGGGTGCCCAGCGCGGTGGCGTTCGCCAGCTTCGCCGCGCCCTGATTGGTCAGGATGGCAAAATATTTTACAGTCATGCGTTCACTCTCAGGTTATCGATTGAGTAAACGGTATTGTCCGGGGCACATCGGGGCGGGGCCTATTAGTTAGGGTTGGTTGCCGGGCGATACAACCCTAATGGTCTGCTGGAGGTTGGCCGGGGGGAATGGTAAGTCGGGTAAACGCAGCGTTACCCGACAAAAAACGGGCCGCGGCCCGTTGGTCTTATTGCGGCTGTTCAGGCCAGCTGATATCCGGTGCGTTTGCGGTATCGACAGCCTGCACGCGCTTGATGTACTCCAGCCATTTCACCAGGCTCGCTTTGTCGTCGTCGCTGATAATACCGAGCTGCAGTTCGGTCTGCCACACGCTGATGCTCTCTTTCGCGGTCTTCAGCCGCTGCGTTTTGTTCTGTTCAGCTTCCGCTATCAGCGCTGTTTTTTGCGCACTTTCATCGATGACCCACGCGCTACCATTCCAGACGTCATAAGGCGTAGCCGGAGCAAGCGTGGTGGCAGTCGCCGGGTAATTGCCCAGTTCGGTTATCTGTTTTTGTTCGCCGCTGGCGGTGTCATATACCGTTTCACCACGTGCGTCGTGAATATATTCCCACGCCTGCCCGGCAGCGTTGCGGCATACGGCAAACCCCGTTTTCGCCGAAAGCGGCGCATCAAGCGCTGCGTTCGCCGGGATACCGACACCCACCGCGAGATACTCAACGGATGTGGAGAGGTATTCGCGGCTGGTCGCGTCATAATTGTAAACGGTCACTTCCCCGGCGCTGGTGGCTAAGCGGTTTTCATCCAGAATTGCGGTCAACATTATTGAGCCCTCACGATGTAGTTAAATGCAATGTTATGTGGACGGGTTTCCGCGCCACCGGTGTTTTCCATGTAGATATAGGTATGGCAGCGGTTACCTGTTTGCCCGGTGAGATCCACTTTTTCACTGTTTTCATCGGTAAAGGCGATAATTTTCCCGGTGGGCGTGCCGTATTCATTAATAAATCGGTGGTTATGCGATCTCAACTCATCAGACTGCGCTGAAAGCAGCGCTCGCCCGGCGTCCAGCCCGCGCCCATCATCCAGACCGCGAATAAACTCACCGCGCAGATCCGGCAGAACGCCAGCCGGGTAGGCGGCTGCCAGCCGCGGAAACTGGGTTTTATCAAAAGACGCGCCGTTGCATTTAAACCAGCCGCCAGGCGGGGTTGCTTGCGGCCAGGCGACAGGTGAACCCACCGGCAAAATGCCGTCGTAGTCAGCAATAACATCGCGCACATATTTGGTGTTGGCGATCTGCTGTCCGTAGTTGCCGATATGCGTATCCGGCACCGTCGGCGTGCCGATAAACACCGGGCTGGCCAGCGGTGCGTACTGCGCATGCGGGTTAGCGGCTTTAACATGATTGTTCATCAGGTCATCGGCGTACTGCCGCGTCGCCAGCACCACCGACGGGTCGATTTTCAACGTGACGGCAGCCGTTGATGAGACGGTGAGCACCATGCGGATGGTCTGCGTGCGCCCGCTCCCTTCCTGCATTTGCGGTTTGTACGTTTCCGGGCAGTTGGCGAGCGCAATCAGTACGCCCTCGTCATCATAGAGGCCAATTTCGCGGATCCAGAAACCGCCTTCCGTCTCCGGAATAACCTGCTCGGCAATAATCTGGCTGGTGTTATTAGGATCGACCGACAGTCGGTTCAGCGGCGCAATACGCTGCTGGTTAATCAGTTTTGTTTGCGCCGGGTCTGGCATCGGTAGTACGCCGTTGGCATCGCCAACCGCCATCTGCGTGAGATTAAGTTTTGTGCCGAGCGACGCGGCGTTTGCCAGCCTCGCAGCGCCCTGATTGGTCAGAATGGCAAAATATTTGGCAGTCATGCGTATGCTCTCTGGTTGTTGAAGGGTGAACGGTGGGATTATTTTCCGTTCAGCCACAGGCAGACGCTAATCAGCGGCGTTGTTGGTCTGCTGATACAACGAGGGAGATAAAATAAAACGGGCCGCAGCCCGTTTCAGCAGTGTGGCGGGTTATGAGATATAAACATCATCAATAAGATGGATGGCAGAAGCGGGGTAATACTCGCCGCCGACCACAATCTCTTCCGGCATGTAAGGATAAACCGTCAGCTCTTCGCCGAGGTAACAACCGGCGCCAACATAAAACTCGCCGCTGGTGCTCAGGCTAATGTTCAGTTCCGACAGATGGCGGCTCGCTGGTTTGGCATCGTTGATCAGCCGCTCCAGCTCCTGGTACATCTGCTCGGTAATGCCATTATCCTGCACGCCAATCACCAGCCGGAACGTGCCGGGTTCGGCGTTCTCCTGCCACCATTCACGTAGCTCAATCAGGTAGCCGAGCGGTTCAACCACGCGCCGTAATGAGCTAATGGTTCCCTTGTGTTGATGAACAAAAAAAGCGGAGGCGATAATTTTACGTTTGGTGGCTTCAGGCCAACTGTAATCCCAGCGATCGACGGAGAGCGCCCACGCCAGGTAAGGCAGCAGCTCTGCCGGGCAGGTTTGTGGATCCCATAATGTGCGCAGCGGCACCGGTACGCGTTCGATTTGTGCCGCTGCCTCTGCCGTTGCCACCTCCAGAACCGAGGAGCCAACGGGCAACAGGCGGTCATCACTCATCGGTGCCTCCTGTATTAATGCTCCAGGCGGTGCAGTACGAGGCCTGGTTTTTCTCCAGCACCAGATCGCTTTGCGGCGCGCTCAGCTCCACGCGTTGTACACCTTCAACGTGCAGCGCAGCGTAAATGGCCGACTGGCGGATATCGCGGCCCAGTCGGCGCTGTGCGGAGATATAGGTCTTGAGTTGCTGTTCGGCGGCCTGACGAATCGGTTCCGATTCCGGCCCCGGGTAAAAATAGAGCGTGGCGTCAATCTGGTACGGCACAATTTCCGCGCTTTGTACCGTTACGCGGTCGCCAACCGGGCGGACATCTTCTGCGTTCAGCGCCTTTTCAACGATGGTGATCAGTTCGTCGCTGGCACTGCCGTCGCCTTCGCGTGAGAGCACAGAGATGGTGATATACGCCGGGTTCGGGCTGATCACCGAGATATCGGCAACCCGGCCATCGGCGCTGCGGCCGTGATATTCATAAGCGCCTTCCGGCCCGGCCACGCTTAAGCCTTCAAAGGCCTGTTGCGCTCGTAGTCGCAGGTCTTTATCAGACTCCATCACCGCAGCCGTCGGTGGGATGGTGCTGTCATCGGCAGGGGTGATCACCAGCCGCGCGGTATTGCTGTTAGCGGCAATCACATCAAGATCGTTACCGGCGGCGTACGCCAGCATCACCGCGCGGGCGGCTTCATTAACGCGCTGGCGCCACAGCACTTCGCGGTAAGCGTTCTCTTCAAGAAACTTGGTCAGCGGCTCGGATTCCAGCGCCAGCGTACGGGCGATGGCCTCCTGCTCGTCGGCAGGAAACAGGGAAATGAGCGTCGCCTTGCGTTCGGCAAGAAGACCCTCGTAATCAAGTTCCTCAACCACATTGGGCGCGGGCAACTGGCTCAGATCGATAATCGGCATGGTTTTAACTCACTGGAAGGGTTAACGAAAGGGATTCGCCGGTGCTGGCGAGCTGGCCGGTCAGATTGACAATCATCTTACCGTCGAACTGCCGTTCGGTTGTCACTGCGTTCAGCGTGATGCGCGGTTCCCATTTCAGCAGCGCCATATAGCAGGCGGCCTGAATTTGCAGCGCCAGCGCCGGGGTTTGCGGCTGGTCGATCATCTCAAACAGCAGTGAACCGTAATCGCGGCGCATGACCCGTGAGCCAACAGGCGTGCGCAGAATATCGCTGATGCTCTGGCGGATATGTTCGGTGTCGGTCAGGCGCTGGCCGGTGGTGCGGTCAAAACCGCTGTATTGCACTGTCATAGAGGCGCTCCTGTGGTACCGCCGCTGTCGCCGGGGTGTTGATGGGTATGCAGTACTTTGCCGTTAGAGGACAACGAACCGCCGCTGTGCGAGATATTGCCGCTCATCGTGCCGCCTTTTTGCACCTCCAGCGTGCTGGTGATGAGCTTGTTGGTACAGACCACTTCCGGGGTATCAAGGGTGATGCGGGTGGAGGCGACAACCTTCACTTCCGGCACACTGACGGTTACGGATTGGGAGGCGGTGATATCGGCGGTTTTAATGCCGCTGACTTTCAACGCGCTGTTTTGTGGTTCGTATTCGAACACCGCGCCATCGGGGAAGGCGACATGCCAGGCGTCCGCCGAAGCGGAAGGCGCCGGGTTGTCGTCAGAAAAAATGCCCGGTAGCACAAAGGCGGTGTCGAGCTCGCCGCCGACCGCCAGCAGTAAAACCTGCTCGCCGACCGAGGGCGCCCACCACGTACGTGAATGTCCGGCGCGGTGGGTTAACCACTGCAACCACTGAGTGACGATGCCGCCTGTCTGCACTCGACAACGCCCGGAAGTCAGGTCGATGTCGACGATAATCCCGGTACGGATCATATTGCGCAGCGCGCGGGCCATTTCCTGGAGCGAGAGTTGTGTGTTCATAGCGGAAATGATGCTATGCGGCCCCGGCTTTGAAAAACGGACAAGGCTGTCCGGCTTTTGGCACAACGCGGGGCGCATTTGCGGGCGTTATGAAGCCCAGCGGCTCACCAGTTCGCCGTTGATATAAAGCTCAACCGGGCGGGTAACCAGCGCCGGCGGCAGCGGCTCCGGCAGCGTCTCAGCGTGCAGCGCGCCATCGACTTCCGTCACTTTGGTGCGCTCGGTCAGTTGCAGGATAATCAGCAGATCCTGCGTACCGTCGCTGTTGGTCGTCAGTGACCAGCTAAAGCAGCCGCGCTGGCCCGCGTCGACGGTGAGAATGTCCGGCTGGTTGTCGCGCAGCCAGGCCATGATCGGCACAAAAATCGTATCGATATCGCCGGAAAAAGCGCTGACGGCGACATTGAGGTTGAACTGTTTTTCAAACGACAGCGAAGAGGCGAACGTGGCGGTATTGCTGCCTTTGTCCACCCACAGCCGCAGCGTATCGGGGTTGTCGTGCAGCGCCGGGACAGCATCAGTCAGGGCTTTGCGCAGCGTGTCGGGTTTTAGCATTTATCTCATCCTGGCAGTGTTTAACGGTTTCAACTTGCAGCGCGCAATTCTCCAGTGCGCGCTCAAGTTGACGGATATCGGCGCTTAAATCGCCATTAGTTTGCGGATCGCTGCCCGGCATCGGACACAGGCTGACCTGCGGGCAACGGTTGTAAACAGTGACCGGCAGAGGGGCAGGCGGGGCGCTGGTGCACCCGGCGCACAGCATCAGGCAACTGAGTGTTATACCAGCGGCGAAAGGCGTCATTTTCATGGAGTAACCTTGTGATGGTTTGTTCGCGGCGCACGGCCTGTTCGCTGGCGACATTGAGCTGCTGACGCAGTGCCACCTGCGCCTGCTCGTTATTGGCCGCCAGCGCATCAGCGGCGTCGCGCTGCGCTTTCAGTTGCGCGATGGTGTTGCTCTGCTCGTGCGTAAGCCAGGTGGATTGCGAAAGCGCGCTACGTAGCGCGTGGTTTTGCTGCACCAGCCATATTACGCCTAGCACGGCGAGCAGCAGGGCAATCAGCCGGGCGGTCATTTCACCCCCTTCAGGCACCAGGTGCGCTCGCGCTCGCGGCGGTTTTCCAGCCCGCGATTGCGAGCGCCGTTGATAAACACCCAGCGCGGCAGCTGATCGCAGGCCTGTTGCCACTGTTTGTGGTTGATAAACCACACCAGCGTCGAACGGCAGGCGGCAGCGGCGCCAACGTTAAAGGCGAAACTGACTACCGCGTCATAGACCTGTGACTGCATGGCGACCGGCGCGCAGGCTGCCAGCCGTCGTTCAACGTGCAGTACATCGGCGACCAGATTCACCGCCGCCTCTTTTTCGCTGATATCCCGCGTTGGCGCAACGCCAGCGGTGTGGCCAATGCCGGATGTCCAGACGCCAGCACTGCACTGGTACGGGCGCAGACGACAGCCTTCCAGATCGGCAATCAGCGCCAGCCCCTGCTGTGAGGTATGCAGCAAACGAAAATCCGGCACCAGCACCGCCAGCGCCAGCACCGCCGCAGCGCTACAACGTTTAACGGGTAAGCCCATTCATCACCTCCTGGCTCACGGCGCAGGATTTCAGGAACAGATAGCTTTTGCGGCGGTAATACCAGTTCACGGCGACGGTGACGGCAACGCCCAGCGCGCCGAACCAGGCGGCGAAATCCTGCGGCGTCATCGCGCCGAAAAAGGTCAGCGCGACGCTTATCCAGTAGGCCAGCGACGAGGTGACTTTTTCGATAGTCAGGCCCATAGATTCACCGTTTCTGTCTGCGTCGGCGCCTGCACTTCCGGCAGGTTTACCGCAGTACCGTAAGGCAAAATCACGCCCAGATCGGCAAGGCCGGGATTGGCCGCCAGCACCGTTTCAACCACACCCTGGGTGTAGCCGTAATAGCGCAGGCAAAGGAGATCGAGCGTGTCGCCCTGTTGTGTGATTACATTCATCGTTTTCGCGTCTCTTACCGTCGGGAAGGATTTTTCCCACCGTTAAGTCTCCAGACCGGAGCAGGCGGACGCTATCTGTCGCCGCTGGCTGCACGCTGGCACAACAGGGCGAAAGCAGTGTGAAGTGGGGAGGGGGCGGCCTGAAACAGTGCAGGTATGATCTGGCGCGCAGGCCGCCGTTACCGGCGAGTTTCCGGCCGCTATTCTGCCTGGTAAAAGATGTCTCTTTCCTGCGCGGTCGCGCTTTCGCTTTCCGCCATGTCAGCAATCAGCCACAGCGCCATTTCCAGCTCTTCCTTTTTGCAATGGTGGAGCAGAGACAACTCGGCAATAAACCTTACACACGCCCATTTCCGCTGAGCGCGTTCATTCCGTTCAGACACCATGAATCCCCTCATGAGTTCTTTACTGTATATTTGTACAGTATCATAGGCCGTTTATTAATGGGAAGCGAAAATTATTTCACCGCATCACTATGTTGCTGAAAAAGAAAACCATTATTCTGCTTCACCCACGCGTTGGGCACGGGTTTTCCTGGCAATGCCGGGTTGTCGGGCGGTGGATCGCTACAGCGGCTGGCGGGCCAGCGCGTACAGTTATTGACAGAACTCCAAGAGGGCGCAGGCGCGCCCTGAAGGTCAACCTCCGTTCGCTTCGGCACAATTTTCCATTTTTTCAGCCGCGTCAGCACCGGCGAACCGGCACCGACCTGCGTGTCATACACCCCGCGAATACGTACTGTGGTTTCGCCGTACCGGTTAAATTCTTCATCCGGCGCATACAGCGTGCGCACCTGCAAATCATCGCGACGAACAAACGGCCCGCCCTGCGCATTGACGTAACCAGCCCAGTCCCCGGCATCGGCGGCATCGTGAACCAGTGCGAATTCCACGCTTAAGCCGCGTGCTGTTTCGCCATCGGCCATTTTTCTCAGCTCGCGATACACCGTCACCGGCGCGCCGCCAACAAACTGAAACTGGCGGATACGCCAGCGCGCCGCCCAGGCGGAAACGGCGCAGGCCGTCTCCTGTAACGGTGAACCGCTCTCGTTATCGCGCTCGCCTTCCAGCGCATAACCGTCGATATTCTTGGCGATATACTTCGCCACATAGCCGGTGGCGCTGCCTTTTTGCGCATCGATCGCCTCGGCGTGAAAGCGCGCGCGCTTCGCCTTATCGCTGCGCAACTCGTGGTTGTCCTCTTCGCGGGCATAGTCGCCGAGAATTTCGCGCACGTGGCGGACATCCTGCGGTTGCATAAACAGCAGCAGATGCCAGTGCGGCGTGCCATCGTGATGCGGTTCAGCCACGCGAATGCCGAAAATGCGCAGTCCGTTACGATGCAGCCTGGCACGGATCCGCGCCCACAGCCGGGTGAAATAGCCCTGCGTCTGCGCCGGGCTGGCGCCGTTCCACTTATGATTGCGGTAACCGGCGCGGGTGGTGGCGTGAAAGGCTGACGGCGCGGTCAGGGTATAAAATTCGCCGACATAACCGAGCGACTGACAAATCGTTTCAAAGCCGCGAATGCGCGTCATCAGCTCGCAGCGGCGAATCGCCGGGTTGGCGACCGAGCCGTCATGCTTATCAATCAGGCTGATGCGGTTCCCTTCTTCATCTTCCAGTTCCATGCTGCTGAGAAACTCGCGGTTACGGCGCTTCTGCTCGCGCCAGGCGCTGACGCAATCATCGCTGGCGTAGGGCCGTTTTTTCTTGCTGACGTTACCGAGCGCAATCTGTAAATGTTCGCGCCACTGAGCGGCGATGCGACGCAGATGGCCGCGCCACCAGACTTCGCTGAACAGACGGATCACCGCCGGGGCAATCTCATCAGCGCAGGCCACTTTACGGGTAACCCGCTGCCAGTGCGGCGGCGTGACGTTAAATTGCAGCGCAATCATTCCGGCGTGCAGATACCAGCGGTGCAGGGTTTTCAGCTCTGCCGCGTCCGCGCTGTCGATGTTTGCCAGTTCGCCGCGAATAAAATGCGCTATATCGGTCGCCAGCCGGTCAATCGCGCTTTTCGCCAGGTCCGGCAATTGGTTGTAGCGGGCCAGCAGCGCCAGCAGACGGCTCGCCAGATCCTGCTGGATGGCGGTATCAAAATGGCCATTGAACACGGCTCTGGAGAGGCGCGGGCTAAACGGTTTGTGTTGGTAGCGCTGCGCCACCGCGTTTAGCCGTGGGATAGCGCGGTGAAAGAAGTGGCAGAGAAAGGCGTTGGCCCGCGCCGCGCCGTGCGCCTGTTCCAGCGCATCGATACGGCGGGTGACCGGAAAGCGGATGCACTCCGGTTGCAGCGCCAGCGCGTGGCGCGCCTGCTGCACCGCCGCAAAATGTCGGTTGCGGCGGTGCAGTTCCGCGTGGGTGGGATACGGGCTGGCGATCGCTGAACGCGGCGCGTTCCACGGATAAGCCCACGAGATCGCCAATTAGCGCCTCCGGTAATGTTTATCTTTCAGTTCGGCGAGTTGCTGGCAACTGACGCAGCAGGTCACGCCGGGCAATGCCATCCGCCGGGCCTGGGGAATCGGCGCATCGCAGCATTCGCAGGTGAGGCGTGAGGGCAACAGCAGGCGGTTACGCGCCTGGCGGATATAGCGCTCGCGATCGTCCAGCTCACGCTGCTGAACGAGATCCATTTCATCGGCCATCAGTGCAGCTCCTGTGCCTGGTTATCGATATGGCTGGCTTCCTGGCGCAGCAGCTCGGCGGCGTCGCACCACTCAAGACGCTGAGTGGCGATAAACGCTGCCAGCGCCTCCAGCCGCCCGGAAATAACGCCTGCGCAGCGCAGACGTTCGTTGTTGCGGGCTTCTGACAGCAGCAGCGCGATCTCTTCATGGCTGCGTTCTGCAGGGGGGTTAATATTTTTTCGCATGGTATTTCTCCTGAAATTCGGGCAAAGGGAGGCCCGACGGGTTGACGTCATAGGTATGAAAAAAGGGGTTACAGCGGCATGGTGAGCCGTTTCGGAAACAGGCTTACTACCGCGCGGAAATGGTTCATTGCGGCAATCAGCGCCCGCTTCTCCTCGAGCGTCAGCGCATCCGGATGAAGCGCCTGACGCGCCGTGGGTACTCTGGCGAGAAAGAAGATCGCCGCCAGCGCCCGGCTGTTCTCTTCAAAGTGTTCATCCCGCTTGTCGCGCAGCTCGTCGATAAAGCGCGCCACCTCGCGCCAGCTATCGCCCCAGTAGCGGCCGCGGATTTCCGCGATATGGTTCAGCCCGCTCAGGCGTTCTCCGGCGTTGAGCGGAAGCGTTGCGGTGGGTGAGGTGATCGCCATATTGCCTCCTGTTTGATTCTGAGTTTGCAAAAGCAAATTCAGCTAAACGAGGTGCCGGAACGACGGTCGAGATAACGACAGTCGATCGCCTGCTGGGTTAATTTGTCGCGCCAGGCCTGCACATTGATCAGCGTGCGGCTGCGTTTACCGGCGTTTTCCGCGCTCGAATAGTCGCGGGTCGGAGCCTTCAGCAGAATGCCTTCGTCGAGCCATTGCCAGACCAGACGCTCGCTGATACCGCGCATGGCGGCGAAATCCCGCACTGTCATGGCATCGGACATCGCCGAGCGGATCAGGGTTTGCAATGTCGGGAGAAGGGCGCAGACCAGTTCATCCATCTGCCCATGGGTGAAATTCCTGGATTGTATTTGAGAGCCAGATAACGGATGCGACGGCGTTGATTTTGCATCTGACATATCGCATTATCTCCTGTTGTTTGAAATGTACTGCACTGCTGTGCATTTTGGTCGATGCATAGCAATATAAATCGCAAATGCGATTGTGTAAATCGCTTTTTTGATGTTGGTGAACATGAGTGATAACAAAATGAGTGTTCAGGATGTGATCGAGCGTATTGCTGCGTCCTATTCTGTCTCCAGCCAGAAAGCGCTCGCCGAAGCACTGGATGTCCCGGCGAACAATATCAGTAGCTGGATCCAGCGCGACAGCGTGCCCTATAAGGCGGTGGTCAAATGCGCGCTGGATACCGGCGCAGATTTGCACTGGCTGGTAAACGGTGAATTTGCAAATGCAAAATCAGCGGATAAGCCGCTGCCGAAAGGCAAGGCGCTGTACGATGAGATTTTATCGACCGGCGGGCGCCCGGTGCTGCGTCGCATCCTCGATGCGTATGGTTTCCAGATGCAAAAAGATCTCGGCGACCTGCTCGATATCTCCTCCGGGACCATCAGCACCTGGGTGCGGCGTGAGTTTTTTCCCGGCGACGTGGTGGTGACCTGCGCGCTGGATACCGGCGTCTCGCTGAACTGGCTGGCGACCGGGAAAGGCGAAATGTACCCGGCTCCCGCTCCTGCAGCGCAAAGCGATGCGGTGCTGAGCATTCCGAAATTCCGTCTGGAATCCGGCGAGCTGAAAGAGGCGGGCGTCTGGGCGCTGGATCGCAGCCTTGCGCCGTCATCGACAGAGGGGCTGAATTTTGTCGAGGGGCTGAATGCGGCCTGGCTGGTGGATACCTCGGCGCAGAAAATTGGCAACGGGCGCTGGTTTATCAGTATCGACGATGCGCTGGATGTGTTTGATGTGGTGCGTCTGCCGGGCGGCAAAGTCCGCCTGACGAATAACGCGGTCGATTTCGAGTGCGGCGTGACAGAGATTGCGCCGTTCGGCGTGGTGGTTTTTACGCTGGAAAAACATGTGTAAGCGGCAATGACGGTCAGCAAACAGAAAAACGGCAAGTGGCTGTGTGAACTCTACCCGCAGGGGCGGGAAGGGCGGCGCATTCGTCGGCAGTTTAATACCAAAGGCGAGGCCGAAGCGTTTGAATCCTGGGCGAAACAGGAGGCGCAGGAGAAGCCGTGGCTGGGCGAGAAAGAGGATCGCCGGCGTTTAAGCGAGCTGGTTGCGCTGTGGTTTAAGCTGCATGGCCAGTCGCTGGCGGCGGGCAAGTCGCGGATGGCGAAGCTGGAGATTGTCTGTCGCGGGCTGGGCGATCCGGTCGCTTCGCGCCTGACCGCCAAAGCCTGGGCGCACTATCGCGACCAGCGTCTGAGCGGCGAAATCGATAACGGTTACACGCCGGACAAAGCAAAGTGGAAGGTGAAACCGGTCACGGTCAACCGCGAGCAGCAATATCTGAGCGCGGTGTTTAACGAACTGCGGCGGCTGGGTGAATGGTCGCTGCCGAACCCGATTGAAAACGTGCGTATTTTTCGCGAAAAAGAGCGGGAAATGACATGGCTGACGCAGCCGCAAATCATCACCCTGCTGGCGGCCTGCGAACGCTACGGGCATGCCGATTTAACGCGGGTGGTGAAAATTTGCCTCGCCACCGGCGCGCGCTGGCGCGAGGCGGAAAACCTCAATCGTGCGCAGCTTGTGGCGAATAAAATCACCTTTATCAAAACCAAAGGCGGGCGCAACCGGACGGTGCCGATCCCGCCGTGGCTTTTTGACGAGCTGTCGCCGCTGCAGGGGCAGATGTTCCAGCCGTGCTACGGGGAATTCAGCAAAATGCTGGCCACCACTGATATCGCGCTGGCCGAAGGGCAGAAAACCCACGTATTGCGCCACACTTTCGCCGCACACTTTATGACCAATGGCGGCAATATTCTCGTGCTGCAACGTATTCTTGGCCATGCCAATATCCGTGAAACCATGCGCTACGCCCACTTTGCGCCCGATCATCTTGAAGAGGCGGTGATGCTCAACCCGCTGTCGCAGCTTAATGGCGGCAAAATGGCGGCGGATGTTGCATAACGCTGCAATTCGCTGCATGAAAAAGGGTTTTACACGCTGATAAAGAAGGGTAAATCGTTGAATGCGGCGAGTGGCGGCAAAAGCGGTTTAACTAACTTTTTTGCTGCCTTTACCTTTTCTTTTTCGAAATAATTTAACCTGCCGGTGATGATTAATTTACAATGCCGCCTCGATCGGGAGGAGATGCGGTGAAGAACGCTTTTCATCAATGGGCAGCAAAATGCTCAGCCACATGGCTGGCGCTGTTTGCGATCCTGCTGATTGTCGTCGCCCCGCTGATTTCCGTCTCCCTGCAACAAGATCCGATGAGTGCTATGCCGGGTATGCATCACGAGATGAGCATGCCGATGCATCATGAGATGTCATCTCAGCCGGAAACGCACCCGCCAACTTCCCTGCCTGTTGATCACGCTGAAGCCTGTGGCTACTGCGTCTTGCTGGCACATGTGCCTGGCTTGATCCTGCTGGTTGCGCTGCTGCTGATGGGGCGTGCATTGCGCATTCGCCTGAAGCCCGCTCGCCCGCTGATCAGACAGTGGCACTTCTTCCCCTGGCTGTACCCTGACACCCGCGCGCCGCCGCTTTTCTGCTTTTCCTGACATGTATAAAAGGCCGTTCGCCCCTGCGTAACGGCACGCGTTGACTATTCCTGAGGAAAAGTATGACTTCCTGCACCCCGCGTGCGGCGTGGCTGAATTTGCTGCGACGCCTGCACTTTTATATTGGCCTGTTTGTCGGGCCTTTTATCTTCATTGCGGCCCTGAGCGGCACGCTGTATGTGGCGACGCCACAACTGGAAAATGTTCTCTACAGCGATGCGCTGTACGGTGTGTCCTCCGGTACGCGCCAGCCGCTGGCTGAGCAGATTGCTGTTGCTGAGCAGGTGAGCGGCGGCCACCTGCGTCTGCATGCTGTGCGGCCAGGCCTTGCCGACAACGCCACTACGCGCGTGATGTTTGCCGATCCGCAACTTGGCGTGTCGGAAAACCGCGCCATCTTTATCGATCCCGTGACCTTACAGGTGAAGGGCGATATGACGGTGTACGGCACCAGCGGTATTTTGCCGCTGCGCCAGTGGATCGACTATTTTCACCGCTCGCTGCTGTTGGGCGATGCAGGCCGCCTCTACAGCGAGCTTGCCGCTTCATGGATGTGGGTGGCGGCACTGGGCGGTATTGCACTGTGGTTTTTCACGCGCCCGAAACGGCGGATAAATAACGCGGTGCAAAATCATCGCCGCCTGCATGTGCTGCTCGGCTGGAGCCTGCTGGCCGGTATGCTGCTGTTTTCCGCCACCGGCCTGACGTGGTCGCAGTGGGCGGGCGGCAATGTCGATAGCCTGCGGGCGGCTTTCGGCTGGATGACGCCGCAGGTCAACACGCAGCTTGATGGCGCAGCGATGGCGACCGATCCGCATGCGGAACATCATCAACATCATGCGGGCATGAACATGCCGGAAATGGCGCTGGATTGGGTGCAATTCGATGATGTGTTGCGGGCTGCCCGGCGGGCCGGAATTGCTGCCAGCAAGCTGGAGATCCGCCCGCCGCGCAGCATGGATAAAGCGTGGACGGTGACAGAAATCGATCGCGGCTGGCCAACGCAGGTCGATGCGGTAGCGATTAATGGCAGCACGCTGGCGGTGGTTGACCGCACGCGGTTTGCCGACTTCCCGCTGATGGCGAAACTGACGCGCTGGGGCGTCGATTTTCATATGGGCGTGTTGTTCGGCCTTGCAAACCAGTTATTACTGATCCTCTTTGGCGCTGCGCTGTGCGTGATGATCGTGGTTGGCTACCGCTTGTGGTGGATTCGCCGACCGGCAGGCGCTGCGGTGAATCCGGCTGCAACCTTGCTTTCTTGCTGGCTGAGTTTAAGCCGGGCAGGGCGTTTTGGCACGCTGGTCATCGCGCTGTTGCTGGGGCTCATGTTGCCGGTGATGGGCGGCAGCCTGCTGCTGTTTATACTGATTGATGCACTGCGCTGGAAACGTGCCGCGCAGCGTTCAGCCAGCGCGCAGGCATAAGCAAAATGCGCTGAGTGTAAATTTATAATTACACCCAGCGCCATAATCAGGCGGAATAAATTGCATATGTAAAGAAATCGGTACGTTTTGTGGATTGAAATCTTTACCGTATATGGTATGGTTACGCCATCCTCTACGGAGGAACCCTTATCGCAAAACGAGTCATACAGGATCGCCATCATGCAAAAAGACGCGCTGAACAACGTACATATCACCGACGAACAGGTTTTGATCACCCCGGAACAATTGAAAGCGGCTTTCCCGCTGACCATTGAGCAGGAAGCGCAAATCGCGCAGTCCCGCCAGACCATCTCCAACATCATTGCCGGAAAAGATCCGCGCCTGCTGGTGGTGTGTGGCCCTTGCTCGATTCACGATCCTGAAGCCGCGATTGAATATGCTCGTCGATTTAAAGCCCTTGCCGCAGAGGTCAGCGATAGCCTCTATCTGGTGATGCGCGTCTATTTTGAAAAACCCCGTACCACCGTTGGCTGGAAGGGGCTGATTAACGATCCGCACATGGATGGCTCGTTTGATGTGGAAGCTGGCCTGAAGATTGCGCGTCGTCTGCTGGTGGAACTGGTGAGTATGGGCCTGCCGCTGGCGACCGAAGCGCTGGATCCGAACAGCCCGCAGTTCCTTGGCGACTTGTTTAGCTGGTCGGCAATTGGTGCGCGCACCACCGAATCCCAGACGCACCGCGAAATGGCGTCCGGCCTGTCGATGCCGGTCGGTTTCAAAAACGGCACCGACGGCAGTCTGGCTACGGCAATCAATGCCATGCGCGCGGCGGCAATGCCGCATCGCTTTGTCGGTATCAACCAGGCCGGTCAGGTTTGCCTGCTGCAAACCCAGGGTAACCCGGACGGGCATGTGATCCTGCGCGGCGGCAAAGCGCCGAACTACAGCCCGGCGGATGTCGCGCAGTGTGAAAAAGAGATGGAACAGGCGGGACTGAAACCGTCGCTGATGGTAGATTGCAGCCATGGTAATTCCAACAAAGATTACCGTCGCCAGCCTGCCGTTGCCGAATCTGTGGTGGCACAGATCAAAGATGGCAACCGCTCGATTACCGGTCTGATGATTGAAAGCAATATTCATGAAGGCAATCAATCTTCTGAGCAGCCGCGCAGCGCCATGAAGTACGGTGTTTCCGTGACGGATGCTTGCATTAGCTGGGAATCGACCGAAGCGCTGCTGCGTGAGATCGATAAAGATCTGCGCAATAGTCTGGCGGCGCGTTTCGCTTAAGAGGTTGTTATGGTTGCTGAATTGACCGCGCTGCGCGATCAAATTGATGAAGTGGATAAGGCGCTGCTGGGGCTGCTGGCGCGCCGTCTGGAGCTGGTAGCCGAAGTTGGTGAAGTAAAAAGCAAATATGGCTTGCCGATCTACGTGCCGGAACGTGAAGCCACAATGCTGGCTTCCCGCCGCAAAGAGGCCGAACTGCTCGGCGTTCCGCCGGATCTGATTGAAGATGTGCTGCGCCGCGTGATGCGCGAATCCTACTCCAGCGAAAATGACAAAGGTTTTAAAACCCTGTGTCCTGAAATGCGGCCGGTGGTGATTGTCGGCGGCGCGGGCCAGATGGGGCAACTGTTTGCCAAAATGTTGACGCTGTCGGGTTATCAGGTGCGCATTCTGGAAAAAGAAGACTGGGCGCAGGCGGGCGAGCTGCTGGCCGATGCCGGTATGGTGATTGTCAGTGTGCCGATCCACGTGACCGAACAGGTGATAGGCCAACTGCCGCCGCTACCGGATGACTGTATTCTGGTCGATCTGGCGTCGGTGAAAAGCGGTCCGTTGCAGGCGATGTTGTCGGCGCATAAAGGCCCGGTGCTTGGTCTGCATCCCATGTTTGGGCCGGACAGCGGCAGCCTTGCCAAGCAGGTGGTGGTCTGGTGCGACGGACGTCAGCCAGAGGCTTACCAGTGGTTCCTTGAACAGATTCAGGTCTGGGGCGCGCGTTTGCATCGCATCAGCGCTGTCGAACACGACCAGAATATGGCGTTTATTCAGGCACTGCGCCACTTCGCAACGTTCGCTTACGGGCTGCATCTGGCCGAAGAGAATGTGCAGCTTGAGCAGTTGCTGGCGCTCTCATCGCCGATTTATCGTCTGGAGCTGGCAATGGTTGGGCGCCTGTTTGCCCAGGATCCGCAGCTTTACGCAGACATTATTATGTCGTCGTCGAACAACCTGGCGCTGATCAAGCGTTACTACCAGCGTTTTGGCGAAGCTATCGGTTTACTGGAGCAGGGCGACAAGCAGGCCTTTATCGACAGCTTCCGCAAAGTGGAGCACTGGTTTGGCGATTACGCGCAGCGTTTTCAGAACGAAAGCCGCGTATTACTGCGCCAGGCGAACGACAGCCGCCAGTAAAAGAAAAGCCGTTTATACTGAAAAGCCAGTGCTTACCGCTGGCTTTTTTCATTTAAGGGACGCGCAATGGCGGAGTTACAGCAGCTGTTTGATTACACCGGCCACCTGCCGGAATGTCCGACCTGGAGCGAAGCTGAACAGGCGCTTTACTGGGCGGATATTCTGGAAGGTGAAATTCATCGTTACCATCTGGCATCTGGCGAACACCGGGTGCTCTCCTTCCCGGAAGAGGTCGGCTGTTTTGCGCTGCGCGAGAAAGGCGGATTTATCGTGGCAATGCGTAACGCCATCTGGCTGACGGATGCGCGCGGCCTGCTGCGACAGAAAGTATGCGATAACCCATCGAACCCGCAACTGGCGCGCTTTAACGATGGTGGCACCGATCACCGGGGACGCTTTTACGCCGGGACGTTCTGGGGGCCGGGCGATTACAACGGCGCTTTGTTGCTGCGCGTGGATAACGATCTGATGCCAAAAGTGGTGCAGTGCGATATTCACGGTGCGAATGGTCTGGCGTTCAGCCAGGATCAGCAATGGATGTTTACCTCCGACACGCCCAACGGTGTGATTTATCGTACGCCGCTGGATGCGCAGGGCGAACCGGGGCGTCGGGAAGTGTTCCGCCGGTTTACTGCCGGGGATGGGATCCCGGATGGTGCGGCAATGGATGTGGAAGGCTGCTACTGGAGCGCGATGTTCGACGGTTGGCGTGTGGCACGTTTCTCACCGCAGGGCGAACAGCTTGCGGAGTACCGTCTACCGGTACGTTGCCCGACGATGGTCTGCTTTGGCGGCGATGACATGAAAACGCTGTTTATCACCACCACGCGGGAAAATATGGAAGAGGAAGAGCTGGCGCGTTATCCGCTTTCTGGCGCTATCTTCACCCTGCCAGTGAGCGTGGCAGGGATGAAGAAACCGCTGTTCAGAGAGTGTTAAACCGGATCGACCGGCACCACGTTTTCGCTGGGATAGCAGCCAAGCACTTTCAGCGAACGGGTGATATCGCCCAGTTCGCGCAGCGCTTTTTGCATTTCTGCCGAGTGGAGATTGGCCTGCACATCAAGGTAGAACATCTCTTCCCACGGATTGCCGTGGATCGGGCGCGACTCCAGTTTGGTCATGATCAGATTGTGATTGCGCAGCACCAGCAGCGCTTCAACCAGCGCACCGGCCTGTTGGCCTGTCGCTATCAGTAGCGTGGTTTTCGCCGGAACCTGCTCTGATACATCAATGGCTTTACGCGCCAGTACGATAAAACGGGTGATATTCTGCGTCTGGTTCGCCAGGTTACGTTCCAGCACCTGTAAACCGTACAGTGCGCCGCCCGCTTCGCTGCCCAGCGCAGCAGCATGCGGTGAGTTCGCCTGCGCCACTTTCTCCATCGCGGCTGAGGTGCTTTCGCAATATTCGATTTTCCACTGCGGGTAGCGGTTCAGGAACTGGCTGCACTGCTGGAAAGGTTGCGGGTGGCTGTAAACCGTCTGGATCTGCTCCAGATCCGTCGAGCCGGAAACTAGCACACAGTGATCGATCGGCACCGTCAGCTCGCCAACAATCGATAAGCTGGTGTGCTGAAGTAAATCGTACACGTCGTTGATAGCACCAGAGCTGGTATTTTCCAGCGGTACCACGGCGTAATCCGCCTGGCCGGTTTCGACCTGGTTAAAAATATCGTGAAACTTCAGGCAACCGCTCTCGATAAATTGCTCAAAATGGCGCGCGGCGTACTGACGCGCCGCGAGGTGCGAGTAAGAGCCTTTTGGCCCCAGAAAAGCGATGCGCGCGGAGTGCGGATTGATCTTGTTGAGGTGCTGCTGGAGCAGGGCTTGCTGAGTCAGGACGGAATCTTCAATGATCAGCTGGAACAGGCGGGTGATGTAATATGCATCGAGGTGATGCGCTTTGCCCAGTTGGATCAGGCGCTCCAGTAAATCCCGCTCGCGGTCGATATCGCGCACCGGGCGGTGTGAGTCGAGCTTGGCTTTGCCGACCTCAACGGAGAGCTGGCGGCGCTCGGCCAGCAGGGTCAGCAACTGCTCATCCAGTGCACTGATCTTTACGCGTAAATCCAGTAAGGGGTTTTCAGCCGTCATGTTGTTGCCTTTTATTATTAAAAAAAAAGCCTCCCGGAGCGGGAGGCCTTATTGTTCGTCTTCGCATTCTTTATCACAAAACGAATCGCCTCCCTATTTGGGGAAGGTAAAAAAGAATGCGAAGAAGAACGGCACAAGTTTCATGTAAATTTCCTTTGAGCGACCGAAGTACAGTACCCGCACTGTTTTCGCTCTGTCAATAAAAAACGCGCCCGCAGGCGCGTTGGATAGGGACTCAATGTAGAGACTACTCTTCTTCTTCCTCAACGAAGCTTGTGTCTTTCACCGATGTTGCGGCGCGACGTGCTTCACCTTTGTGCTGCACTTTATTGAGCTGCCGTTCCAGCTTGTTAATCAATTCGTTGATAGCGGTGTACATATCTTCATGCCGTGCGCTGGCCACCAGATGTCCATTCGGTGTGTTGATAGTGGCATCAGCGATAAAGCCCTGCGGCTCTTTGGAGAGAATGATATGTGGATTAATCAGATGTGTTTGCCATTTATCCAGTTTGGCGAGACGGTCTGCGACATGCTGGCGGATTGCCGGAGTAATTTCCATTTGTTTACTGGTAATGTTCATTGTCATAAATTTTACCTCTTGTCTTTCCGTCTTGGTGATTTCAGCATACCGTGCCTAATGTCAAAAAGCGTGATTTAAATCACATTATTTTGTCGGTTTTTGTCAAAGGAAAGGTTTTGTGAGGCAGGACAGGAAGAGGGGAAAATTACCTTGTGGAACTCTCCATTAACGGTCATAGTTGATAGGATGCATTGTGGCTAAACCGCTTCAGCTATTGGTAAAATGAATAAAAAAACGGCAGCCACTGGCTGCCGTTTTGTGTTTCAGAGACTTATGTATTGCTGCTGTTGGCCGCGATAATTTTCGCAACCTTGTCTGCCTGCGCGTTCATTTGCATCTCGCGGTAGGCTTTCTCCATTTTCGGCAGCGCATCACGCGTCGCCTGCGTATCCGGATAATCACGCAGCATGCCTTCTACGCGGTTGACAACCGCAACCCAGGCACCGCGATCGGTGTAGTAGTCCACTACCGACAGCTCATATTTCGACAGACGATCTTTCAGGAACACCAGACGTTTGGTGGCATCGGTGATGTACTGGCTCTGCGGATAGCCGCGTACCAGTTTACTGAAGTCATTGAACGCCTCACGCGCATGAGCCGGGTCACGATCGCTGCGATCCACGCCAAAGAACCCTTGCAGAGCGCTATCGTCCAGCGCCATGTTGGTCAACCCACGCATATACATCACATAATCGATGTTCGGATGGGTTGGGTTCAGACGAATAAAACGGTCAATCGCGGCTTGCGCCAGCGGTAAATCGGCGTTTTTGTAGTAGGCGTAAATCAGATCCAGCTGTACTTGCTGTGAGTACGGACCAAACGGATAACGGTTATCCAGTGCTTCCAGTTGCGTTATTGCCGCCTTCCAGTTACCGTCTTGCAGTTTTTGCTGGGCAGTCGCGTAGATTTCATTTGGTGGATTATCAGGCACCTCTTCCTTTGAACCGGAGCAACCCGCCAAAGCCAGACTCAACGTGGCGGCTGCCACCAGATATTTCAAGCGCGTCATGACGTTTAGACTTTCCTCAGAATGTTTATGCGGGAGATTCTTTATTCCTGCTCCCGACTAAGACCAGCTACAATAGCACACTATATTAAACGGCGAAGCCGTAAAACCCAACGTTAACGAAGAAGCTGTATATGGCACAACGAGTACAACTCACCGCAACGGTGTCCGAAAAACAACTCGGTCAACGCTTAGATCAGGCTTTGGCCGAATTGTTCCCGGATTATTCACGTTCGCGAATAAAAGAATGGATCCTCGACCAGCACGTGCAGGTCAACGGCAGTATTTGCGACAAACCGAAAGAGAAAGTGTTGGGTGGAGAACGCATCACTATTGATGTGGAAATTGAAGAAGAAGCGCGCTTCGAACCGCAGGACATCCCGCTAAACATCGTCTACGAAGATGATGACATTATCGTGATCAATAAACCGCGTGACCTCGTCGTTCACCCGGGCGCAGGCAACCCGGACGGTACGGTGCTGAATGCATTGCTGCACTATTATCCGCCGATTGCCGATGTTCCGCGCGCGGGGATTGTGCACCGTCTGGACAAAGATACCACCGGCTTGATGGTGGTAGCGAAAACGATCCCGGCGCAAACGCGGCTGGTCGAGTCGTTGCAGCTGCGCGAAATTACGCGTGAATACGAAGCGGTAGCGATTGGGCATATGACGTCCGGTGGTACGGTTGAAGAACCCATCAGCCGCCACCCGACCAAGCGTACTCATATGTCGGTGCACCCGATGGGTAAACCGGCGGTAACGCACTACCGCATCATGGAGCACTTCCGTGTGCACACGCGTCTGCGTCTGCGTCTGGAAACCGGCCGCACCCACCAGATCCGCGTGCATATGGCGCATATCACTCATCCGCTGGTGGGCGATCAGCTGTATGGTGGCCGTCCGCGTCCGCCAAAAGGCGCTTCCGACGAATTTATCGATGCGCTGCGCAAGTTTGATCGTCAGGCTCTGCACGCCACGATGTTGCGTCTTTACCACCCCATTAGCGGCATTGAGATGGAGTGGCACGCGCCTATTCCGCAGGATATGGTGGATTTGATTGCTGCCATGCGCGCGGATTTTGAAACCCATAAGGACGATGTCGCCTGGTTATGACCAAACTGATCCTCCCTGAGTGGCCGCAGCCGAAAGGTGTGGCGTCATGCAGTTCAACCCGTATCGGCGGTGTGAGCTTGTCGCCCTATCACTCGCTAAACCTCGGTGCCCACTGTGGCGACGATGCTGAGCATGTGGAAGAGAATCGCAAACGTATGTTTGCCGAGGGAGGGCTGCCTTCAAAACCGGTATGGCTTGAGCAGGTACACGGTACCGACGTGCTGCTGCTCGACGGCGGGCCTTATACCTCTAAACGGGCGGATGCGTCATACAGCAACACGCCCGGTACGGTTTGCGCAGTGATGACCGCCGACTGCCTGCCGGTGCTGTTTTGCAATCGTGATGGAACCGAAGTCGCTGCTGCTCATGCTGGTTGGCGAGGGTTGTGTGCGGGTGTGCTGGAAAAGACGGTTGCCTGTTTTACCGATAAGCCGGAAAACCTGCTCGCCTGGTTAGGGCCGGCGATCGGGCAGCAGGCGTTTGAAGTTGGCGCAGAAGTGCGCGAGGCATTTATGGCGCATGATGTTGAGGCCGATCGGGCTTTTCGTCCGCACGGCGAGAAATATTTCGCTGATATCTACCAGCTCGCGCGCCAGCGTCTGGCGTCGGTGGGCGTCCAGCAAGTCTTCGGCGGTGAGCACTGCACCTTCAGTCAAAAGGATGATTTTTTCTCATACCGCCGGGACAAGATAACCGGCCGTATGGCAAGTTTTATTTGGCTGATATAACCTAAAGAATCAAGACGATCCAGTTCGCATATACTTTCTTTTGCATAATTCAGGTCATTCACCTTGAATAATTGAGGGATGACCTCATTTAATCTCCAGTAGCAATTTTGACCTGTTATGGGAGGAGTTATGCGTCTGGATCGTCTTACCAATAAATTCCAGCTTGCTCTTGCCGATGCCCAGTCGCTCGCACTGGGGCACGACAACCAATTTATCGAACCTCTTCATTTAATGAGCGCCCTGCTGAAGCAGGAAGGCGGTTCGGTTTTTCCTTTATTAACCTCTGCCGGCGTTAACGCTGGCTCGCTACGTACAGCCGTTGAACAGGCATTGAGCCGTTTACCGCAGGTGGAAGGCACCGGCGGCGATGTGCAGCCTTCTCAGGATTTAGTGCGTGTGCTCAATCTTTGCGACAAGCTGGCGCAAAAACGGGGTGACAACTTTATTTCGTCAGAACTTTTCGTTCTGGCAGCGCTGGAGTCTCACGGTACGCTAACCGATTTACTGAAATCGGCGGGCGCAACCACCGCGAAGGTGACTCAGGCTATTGAACAAATGCGTGGGGGTGAAAACGTGAACGATCAAGGGGCTGAAGATCAACGTCAGGCCTTGAAGAAATTCACCGTCGATCTGACCGAGCGTGCCGAGCAAGGCAAGCTCGATCCGGTTATCGGTCGTGACGAAGAGATCCGTCGTACCATTCAGGTACTGCAACGCCGGACTAAAAACAACCCGGTGCTGATTGGTGAACCGGGGGTGGGTAAAACCGCTATCGTTGAAGGACTGGCGCAGCGCATTGTTAATGGTGAAGTGCCGGAAGGGCTGAAAGGTCGGCGCGTTCTGGCGCTGGACATGGGCGCGCTGGTGGCCGGGGCGAAATACCGCGGCGAGTTTGAAGAGCGTCTGAAAGGTGTGCTGAACGATCTCTCTAAACAGGAAGGCAATGTCATTCTGTTTATCGACGAGCTGCATACCATGGTGGGCGCCGGGAAAGCCGATGGCGCGATGGATGCGGGTAATATGCTGAAGCCAGCGCTGGCGCGTGGCGAACTGCACTGTGTCGGTGCCACTACGTTGGATGAGTATCGTCAATATATAGAGAAAGACGCTGCGCTGGAACGTCGTTTCCAGAAAGTGTTTGTTGCTGAGCCGACAGTGGAAGACACCATTGCGATTCTGCGTGGCCTGAAAGAACGTTATGAGCTGCACCACCATGTGCAGATTACCGACCCGGCGATCGTTGCGGCGGCAACGTTGTCGCATCGCTATATTTCCGATCGCCAGTTGCCGGATAAAGCTATCGACCTGATCGATGAAGCTGCATCCAGCATTCGTATGCAGATTGACTCTAAACCGGAAGAACTTGACCGTCTCGATCGCCGCATTATCCAGCTCAAGCTGGAACAGCGCGCGCTGATGAAAGAGTCTGACGAAGCGAGTAAAAAACGCCTCGAAATGCTTAACGAAGAGCTGGAAGATAAAGAGCGCCAGTATTCGACATTAGAAGAAGAGTGGAAAGCGGAGAAAGCTTCTCTTTCCGGCACCCAGACCATTAAGGCTGAACTGGAACAGGCGAAAATCGCGATGGAACAGGCGCGGCGTAATGGCGATCTTGGACGGATGTCGGAGTTGCAGTACGGGAAAATCCCTGAACTGGAAAAACAACTGGAAGCGGCAACCCAGGCTGAAGGCAAAACGATGCGTCTGTTGCGTAACCGCGTGACGGATATTGAGATTGCCGAAGTGCTGGCGCGCTGGACCGGTATTCCGGTGTCGCGGATGATGGAAGGTGAACGTGAAAAACTGCTGCGTATGGAGCATGACCTGCATCATCGCGTGATTGGCCAGGACGAAGCGGTAGAAGCGGTATCTAACGCCATTCGCCGCAGCCGTGCGGGGCTGTCGGATCCGAATCGCCCGATCGGTTCGTTCCTGTTCCTTGGGCCAACCGGGGTAGGGAAAACCGAGCTGTGTAAAGCGCTGGCGAACTTTATGTTCGATAGCGACGATGCAATGGTGCGTATCGACATGTCTGAGTTTATGGAAAAACACTCCGTTTCTCGGCTGGTGGGCGCACCTCCGGGATATGTCGGTTATGAAGAAGGCGGCTATCTGACAGAAGCGGTTCGTCGTCGCCCCTATTCCGTCATCCTGCTGGATGAAGTGGAAAAAGCGCATCCGGATGTATTCAACATCCTGTTGCAGGTGCTTGACGATGGTCGTCTGACGGATGGTCAGGGCAGGACGGTGGATTTCCGTAATACTGTTGTCATCATGACGTCGAACCTCGGTTCTGATCTGATCCAGGAACGTTTTGGCGATCTGGATTATGGTCATATGAAGGAACTGGTATTGGGCGTGGTGAGCCAGAACTTCCGTCCGGAGTTTATTAACCGTATTGATGAAGTGGTGGTCTTCCATCCGCTTGGTGAAAAGCATATTGCTTCTATTGCGCAGATCCAGTTGCAGCGCCTGTACAAACGTCTGGAAGAGCGTGGCTATGCGGTGACTATCTCTGATGAAGCCCTGAAGCTGTTGAGCGCGAATGGTTACGATCCGGTGTATGGCGCGCGTCCGTTGAAACGCGCTATCCAACAGCAGATCGAAAACCCGCTGGCGCAGCAGATATTGTCTGGTGAGCTGATTCCAGGCAAAACGGTACAGCTTGTCGTAAAAGACGATCGTATTGTGGCAGTGCAGTAAGTCACAAAATAAAGAAAACGAGCCCTCAGGGGCTCGTTTTGTATAAAAACCAGGCAAAAATTACCATTCAAAGGTCGGTTTGCCTGGAAAGTAATCAAACGATAACTTTTTTGAATTTTATGCTTGTCAGCCAGAATTAACTCCCTATAATGCGCCTCCACTGACACGACACAACGGCAAACACACCGGCCTGTCAGGTGAAGAAATCTGAAAATAATCAGTTGACTTCACGGCGGGAAGGCGTAATATGCACACCCCGCGCCGCGGCGAAAACACAGCGGCACTGCTCTTTAACAATTTATCAGACAATCTGTGTGGGCACTCAGGTGACATGGATTCTTGATGTCTTCGGACAAAAAATGAATACCAAGTCTCACGGGTGAACACGTAATTCATTACGAAGTTTAATTCGATGAGCATCAAACTTTAAATTGAAGAGTTTGATCATGGCTCAGATTGAACGCTGGCGGCAGGCCTAACACATGCAAGTCGGACGGTAGCACAGAGAGCTTGCTCTCGGGTGACGAG
>NZ_CP025697.1:3180795-3969920 GCF_013085925.1 Kosakonia sp. MUSA4 | reverse complement strand
TGCGTTGAGCTAACCGGTACTAATGAACCGTGAGGCTTAACCTTACAACGCCGAAGATGTTTTGGCGGTGAGAGACGATATTCAGCCTGATACAGATTAGACCGGTGTGCCCTGAGGGCATGACGGTAAACAGAATTTGCCTGGCGGCACTAGCGCGGTGGTCCCACCTGACCCCATGCCGAACTCAGAAGTGAAACGCCGTAGCGCCGATGGTAGTGTGGGGTCTCCCCATGCGAGAGTAGGGAACTGCCAGGCATCAAATCGGTGAAGAGGCCATCCGTAAGGATGGCCTTTTTGCGCTGGGCCAGAAGCTGAAGCGGAACAGACAGGGAAGCCCCGTGCGCAGGCACGGGGCTTTTTTGCTTTATTTATTTTCCTGGTCAGGTCATATTCTTAATTGCTTATCCTGCTAAGCTAAAACGTGATTGTGATCACGATTTAATTATAACAAGTATGTAACATTTCTGTCTTTGCGCAGTGGTGGACAAGGATACTCACCATGGGCAAGTAACCTCTGGCTCTGGCAGGAGTATCATTCGAATGGCTGAAAGCAGCATAACAACGCGTGCATCGCTCACCAGCAGCGATACTCGCAGAAGGGTGTGGGCGATTATTGGCGCTTCATCGGGCAACCTGGTGGAGTGGTTTGATTTTTATGTCTACTCCTTTTGCTCTCTCTATTTTGCCCATATCTTTTTTCCGACAGGTAATACGACAACCCAGCTATTACAAACCGCAGGCGTATTTGCCGCCGGTTTTCTGATGCGTCCTATTGGCGGATGGTTATTCGGTCGAATCGCCGATCGCCGCGGGCGTAAAACCTCAATGCTGATCTCTGTCTGTATGATGTGCCTTGGATCGCTGGTCATTGCTTGTTTACCGGGTTATGACGCAATCGGCACCTGGGCTCCGGCGCTATTACTGATTGCCCGTTTGTTCCAGGGGCTTTCTGTCGGCGGCGAGTACGGCACCAGCGCGACCTACATGAGCGAAGTCGCCGTGGAAGGACGTAAAGGTTTTTACGCATCATTCCAGTACGTTACGCTGATCGGTGGGCAATTGCTGGCGCTACTGGTTGTCGTGATTTTGCAACAGATTCTTGATGATGCTGAATTACGCGCATGGGGCTGGCGTATTCCCTTTGCTATCGGTGCAGCGCTGGCCATTGTCGCACTCTGGTTGCGCCGACAACTGGATGAAACATCGCAGCAAGAAGTTCGGGCATTAAAAGAAGCCGGCTCAATGAAAGGATTATGGCGCAACCGTAAAGCTTTTCTGATGGTGCTTGGATTCACCGCGGGCGGATCGCTGGCGTTTTACACCTTCACCACTTATATGCAGAAATACCTGGTTAATACGGCGGGTATGCACGCGAACGTTGCCAGCATTATTATGACTGTAGCTCTGTTTGTCTTTATGCTGATTCAGCCGTTTATTGGTGCTTTATCTGATAAGATTGGACGCCGCACATCAATGCTGCTGTTCGGCGGTCTTTCAACGGTGTGCACAGTACCGATCCTCAGCGCATTGCACAGCGTTACCTCGCCATACGCGGCATTTGCTCTGGTGATGCTGGCGCTGGTGATCGTCAGCTTTTACACCTCGATCAGTGGGATCCTGAAAGCAGAAATGTTTCCCGCGCAGGTGCGCGCTCTGGGTGTCGGGCTTTCTTATGCCGTGGCGAATGCGTTATTTGGCGGTTCGGCGGAATATGTGGCACTGTCGTTGAAGTCATTCGGTGTCGAAACCGCTTTTTTCTGGTACGTCACCGTGCTGGGAGCGTTAGCGTTTCTGGTCTCGCTTATGCTTCATCGTAAAGGAAAAGGCATCCGTCTTTAGTGATTTGCCAGTTGCCACACGGTATAGCCCGTTGTGGCACCGGCAACATCCCATGCGAAATCTTTCCAGCTCCAGCCGCTCCCCGCCGGACGGCTGTCCCAAAGCTCCTTCGATGCGCCAAGGCTAATTGAAAACATCAGCCCTACCATTGCGCTGCGATCGCGGCTATATCCCTGATGTTGCGCTACCTCGTTACCGGCGGCAGAAAGCATGGCGGAGCCCAGAAAATGCTGCGCCTTATCTTGCCCACTCCAGCGATCATTCGCCATATGGCTACAGCCCGTCAGTAGCACCACACTTGCTATCAGCATGTATTTCATCAGCAGACCCGAAAAAAAGCCCCATCACGGAGACGGGGCTTAGTTTTAAAGAATACGGCTTATCAGCTTATCGATGCGGATACGGCGCAATCGGCGAATAAGTTTGCGCACCTTCACCGGATAATCCGCAATGCTTTGCAAATCACGATAATGATTCACCACGGTCGTATGCGTGCGGATAAGCTCCAGCTCTTTGTCGCGCTGGGCCGCCAGTTCATGTTTCGGATCGTGGATCAGGATGGCATTTTCCAGATCCAGCCGCCAGGCGCGGGGGTTCAGGTTATTACCTGTCAGCAGAATCCATTCATCATCCACCCACATTCCTTTCAGGTGATAGCTGTTATCGTCATCTTTCCATAAACGCACAACTAACTGATCGGTGTTAACGTAATACTGTAACCGGCTCAGGAAACGACGCAGATTGATTTCATACAGATAAGGCAGCGCGCCGATGATTTTGAACGGTTGATCTTCAGGAATGAAAAAGTCATTCGCCGTTTTGTCGCCAACGATAATTTCCACTTTTTTACCATCGCGCAGTAGCTGGATAATGTTACGCACCAGCACCGCAGGCAGGTTGAAATAGGGGGTACAAATCGTCAGCTTGTGCTCTGCACACGGCATAAGATGGAAAATAGTTTTGTTCAGCAGGCTGGATTTACCCAGACCGACCAGCGGCGTGACCGCCAGTTGATCGTTATCCGCATTGCCCTGGAAATGGTACGTAGCATCGCGCAGCTCCTGACGGAACAGACGAATATTGTTTTTGATTTCCGGGCTTTTCGGACGCTGAGCATTATCAAGGCGATTTACGCCGCGTCCCTGAATCAGGTTCTGATCGACCCAGTTGCGAATGATATCCGCCATTTGCGGGTTGCGGATCAACTGATAGCGGTCATAGCGATACTTATCGTGCTGATGCAAATAGACATCATTGAGGCTTGCGCCGCTGTAAAGCACGCTGTCATCAATGATAAATCCTTTGAAATGCAGCACGCCGAGCGCTTCACGCGTATTCACAGGAACGCCATAGACCGGAACCACAACGTCCGGATTTTCCTGCGCAAGGCGGCAGTACCAGTCGGCGTTGGTATTCGATGCCGCTGCGCCAATGCGGCCACGCTGGGCGCGGTGCCAGTCGACAAGCACACAGACATCCAGTTCCGGGCGTTGGCGCTTGGCTTCATACAGCGCATGCAGAATTCCTTTCCCGCCATCGTCCTGTTCCAGGTACAGGGCGATGATATAGATCCGGCGCGTAGCACTGGCGATTTTCGCCAGCAGCGTCTCCCTGAAATCAGCGGGTGAGTAGAAAAACTCTATGTCATCAACTGACTGAGCAATCTTGGGGAGTTGGGCAAGGTGTTGTTGATGTTTATTACGCTTAAATTTTGACAACATCACAGTGCGTTTCTTCTCTGTTTATTGAAGGGTCTTCTGTACCATGCAGACGACATAAGCGGGCAATAATAACACCGTGCCTGCTAAAGTAGTCAACATTTCCAGTACCTTACTCAGGATTCATCCGTCTTCATGAGTTGGAGGGACAATCCCACAATGCCATCTTCCAGCTGAATATCAACGTCAAATCCCAGTTTACGCGCCAGCGTCACCATGCCGCGATTGTTGGGCATAGTAATACCATTCAAGCGCTTAAGTCCGTGATCCCGGGTATAACTGATAAGCTTCTCAAGCAAACGTCGACCAAGCCCGAGTCCTTTCAAATCGGAACGAACCAGCACAGAAAATTCAGCGTCAATATTATCCGGATCGGAAAACGCACGCGTAACACCCAGAATTTCTTCACCTTGATCTGTGCGTCGTACCGCGACAAATGCCATTTCCCGATCGTAGTCGATCTGCGTCATATTCGCTAAATCATCATGGGTAAATTCGTTGATCTCACTAAAGTAACGGTAGTAAAGATCCTCTTTTGTCACCTGGGCGATAAAGCGCTGTAGCTGAGGCTCATCTTCCGGAAGAATCGGGCGGAACTGGCACTGCTCGCCATTTTTCATCTCTACCTCTTCTTCCAGATGCTGAGGATAGGGACGAATAGCGAGACGCGCTTCACTGTTTCCGACAACGGGGGCAAGGGTCATGGTCACATCCAGCGCGGTAAATTCGCTACCGGAGGCAAGTAAAGGATGAATATCCAGCCGATCAATTTCCGGGCAATCAACGATCAGATTCGAAACCTGCACCAAAAACTGGCTTAACCCGGGGATGTCCAACGAGCGTAACGCACTGCGCCCACGGATCTTTTTACTTTTAATCGCCTGAATGATCAAATAACGGGCGAGATTCATATTCAGCGGCGGTAGCGCAACGGCGGCCTGATCTTCTGCCCGCCACTCAACGCCGCCTTCGCCTAACATAATCAACGGGCCGAATACTGGATCATGCTCGACAACCACCCGCAGTTCCTGCGCGCCCGCGCGGTTTGCCATGCTTTGTACCTGCAAACCATGAATACGTGCCTGCGGCCAGTTCATCTTCACACGATCGATAATTGCATCCGCAGCCTGCTGCACCTCGTTCGCTGTGCGCAGATAAAGCATCACCCCCTGAACTTCGGATTTGTGAGGAATATCCGGCGAACGCAGTTTTAAGGCGACCGGGTAACCAATCTGTTCGGCAATGTGCACAGCTTCAGCACTGTCACTGGCGATCCACGTCGGCAGTGTTTGTAGCCCCCAGGCGCCTAAAATCGGCTGGACTTCATGCGTATCCAGCGTCGTTGCGCCCTCCATCAGCGCTTGCTGCAACAAATGGTGCGCTTCGGCGGTATTCGCCGTCATGTTGAGGGATATCGCGGGTGTTTCGCGGAGCTGTTTCTGGTTGCGGCGATACTCCACCATATGCATAAACGCCGTGATGGTGCCTTCCGGCGTGCGATAAGTGGGTAAGCCCGCTTCGCTGAACAGGCGTCGCGCTTCTTGCGAAGAAAACTCGCCGCACCAGTTGGTCAGCACTGTTACATATTTCCCGCGCGGATGTTTGTTCAGCGCGTCGATCAATGTTACTGCGCTTTCGCTGCCCGGCGCGGCGGCGCTGGGCGCATGGATCACCATCAACGCGTCGTAATCCTGGCTGTCGAGCAAAATATTAAGCGCCGCGATATAGCGCTCGTTACCGGCATCATCGCGTAAATCGAGCGGATTACCGGGGACGACGGAATCCGGTAGCGCCGTGTGCAAACGGGCCAGCGTCTCTTCGCTGAGCGCTGCCAGTTTGCCATTGCGCAGCCAAAGTTCATCCAGCGCCAGCGCGGCCGGTGCGGCGCCATTACTGACGATCATCAGGCGCTCGCCACGCAGCGGACGCATATGGCTGAGCGTTTCTACCGCCGAAAACAGTTCATGTGTATCCTGGACACGCAGCAAACCGGCTCGCTGAATCGCCGCATCCCAGGCGGGATCAAGACCGGAATGCACCTGCAATAATCGCTGTGCTTCCGGGCTGCGACCGCTTTTGATAACCAGAATAGGTTTATTTCGTGATGCGCTGCGGGCGGCGGAGACAAAACGACGCGCGTCGCTTAAATGTTCCAGATACAGCAGAATGGCGCTGGTTTTACTGTCCCGCGCGAGAAAATCCAGCAGTTCGTCAACATCGATATCCAGGCTATCGCCAAGCGCGATGAAGTAAGAGAATCCCATCTCGCGCTGTTGCGCCCAGTCGAGGATTGTATTCGACACTGCCGCTGACTGGGAGATAAAAGCCAGTTTGCCGCGCGTAATCGGCACCGGCGAAAAACTGGCGTTCAGCCCCTGCCACGGAGCAAGTAAACCGAGGCTGTTCGGGCCGAGCAGGCGCATCTGATAGCGCGCAGCGCTGGCCAGAAGAAGCGAATGCTGTTCAGGAGGCGCCGAGAGAATAATGCAGGTTTTGCAGCCTTTTTGCCCCAGCGCATCAAGCAGTTCAAGGTTGCGTTTGGCGTGCGTGCACAGCACCGCGAGATCGGGCGTAAACGGCAGGCTGGCGACATCCGGCCAGGCCAGCACGCCCTGAACCGCTTTATAGGCGGGCGTGACCGGCAATACCGGCCCGGCAAATCCTCCTGCCAGTAAATTGCGCATCATCAGAAAACCTGCGCGATCCGGCTTCATTGACGCGCCCACTACCGCAATCGATCGGGGACGCAATAACGCTTCCAGCCCTCGTTGGCTCATACCGGCCTCCGCATAAGAGAGATCCGATGATTTTAAACGTTTTCGGCTGCATTTGCTGTGATAGCGGATGGATGGCGCGTTTTCCCTGCCAGATAACGTTCGCGAAAGAGCGTGAAATGTTCGCCGAGCGCCTGTGCGGCAGCGTTGTCGCGCGCGATATCCAGCAGCGCAATCGCCACTTCCGCAGTGCAATATTGGTCATCGGCATGCGCTTCCCGCAGGCGGTAAGCGGAAACACGCGAAAGATCCACAGAGATAACCGGCAGCGCATCCAGATAAGGGCTTTTACGGAACATTTTACGCGCTTCGGTCCAGGTGCCGTCCAGCATAATAAACAGCGGCGGTTTACCTGACGGCGGCGCACTCAGCACCTGGCGTTCGCTGCCCGCATAAGAGGCGGGAAACACCACCATTGGCTGATACGTTTCACTGCGGCAAAGATCGATAAGCGCCTGCGGCGGTTCGGTGCGCGACCACTGAAAGGCCAGCGTATCGGGTAACACGTCGGCAATCAGCCTTCCGGTATTGCTCGGTTTCATCGGTTCGGTATCGAACATCACCAGGCAGAAACGGCTGTTGGCGGTCGCGGATTTTAACGTCTCGCACAGGCACTGGCGCAGCGGCAGCAGGCAACGCTGGCAGCGACGGATACGGTTACCACGGGCAAGGAACGGACGCGTCGAACGGGCAAGGCGTTCGGCGCGGAGTCGAAGAACAGCGTTTTCGGTCATGGGGATTGCGCAATAAAAACGCCATTGTCGCAGAGCTGAAAACGGGGCACAAGATGCGCCCCGACGGGATCACAGCGATTCGTTGAGCCAACTGTCGAACGGCGCTTTCGGCACGGCGCCGCTGAGCATGTCAACAACTTCACCATTCTTGAACAACATAATGGTTGGAATACTGCGAATGCGGAAGCGCGCGCTCAGTTCACGTTCAGCTTCGGTGTTCACTTTGACAAACCGCACTTTGCCGCTGCGTTCTTCCGCCACATCTTCAAAAATCGGCGCAAAACTGCGGCACGGGCCACACCATGGCGCCCAGAAATCAACGACCACGGGCAGATCGTCTTTCAGCAATTTATCCAGCGTTTCACCGGTAGCGTTGATCACATCTCCATCGAACAGCTCGTGTCCACAGCGTCCACATTTTGCGCCGTCGTTCATTCTCTCTTCGGGAATGCGATTCAGCGCCTGACAGCTTGCACATACGGTATTCATAACTAACCTCAGGAAAAGCGATGGTACAGAGCGGCATAACTGCCGGTATGTTTCTACTATGTTACATATTATTAATAAGAAGGTTTTAAACGACAATGCGTTTTGTTCAATGAATACAATAGTCGATAGCTTTTGAACGAATTAATGGCGAAGCGCAAGGACATCAGGTAATCTGCGCGCTTCGCGCAGCGCTGGTGGAGAAAAGCATGAACGATGAATTAAAGAACAAAAGCGGCAAGGTCAAAGTGATGTATGTCCGCAGTGATGATGATTCCGATAAACGTGGCCAAAACCCGCGCACCGGGAAAGGGCCAGCACGTGCAGGATCGTCGTCTCGTGCCGGAGATGACCGTCGTACTGCCCGCGATGATCGTGGCCGCCCTGGCCGTGATGACAGAGGCCGTTCTGCTCGCGACAACAACAGTCGCCGCCCGCAGCGAGACAATTACAGTGAACGTGGTGATTCACCGTGGCGTACCGTTTCCCGCGCACCGGGCGACGACACGCCGGAAAAACCGGATCACGGCGGTATCAGCGGTAAAAGCTTTATCGATCCCGAAGTGCTGCGTCGTCAGCGCGCGGAAGAGACGCGTGTATACGGCGAAAACGCCTGCCAGGCGCTGTTCAGCAGCCGTCCTGAATCCATTGTTCGCGCCTGGTTTGTGCAGAGCGTAACGCCGCGTTTTAAAGAAGCCCTGCGCTGGATGGCGGCAAACCGCAAAGCTTATCATGTGGTGGATGACGAAGAACTGGAGAAAGCGTCCGGGACGGAACATCACGGCGGTGTCTGCTTCCTGATCAAAAAACGCAATGGTCTGAGCGTGCAGAAATGGGTGGCGAACGCCGGTGAAGACGATTGCGTGCTGGCGCTCGAAGATGTTGGCAACCCGCATAACCTCGGCGCGATTATGCGTAGCTGCGCGCACTTTGGCGTCAAAGGCGTGGTGTTGCAGGATGCTGGGGTGATTGAATCTGGCGCTGCGGTGCGTACCGCAGAAGGCGGCGCCGAACACGTTCAGGCAATTACTGGCGACAGCTTTGCCGATGCGCTGGAAGATTTCCGTCAGGCCGGTTATGCGCTGGTAACGACTTCCAGCCACAACGGCACGCCGCTGTTCAAAGCGACGTTACCGAAAAAAATGGTGCTGGTACTGGGCCAGGAGCGTGATGGGTTATCTGATGCGACGCTTTCCCGCGCGGATCTGAGCGTCTCGATTGAGGGTACCGGCAACGTTGAAAGCCTCAATGTTTCTGTGGCAACCGGCGTGTTGTTGGCAGAATGGTGGCGGCAGAACAAAGCCTGACGTTAGCCAGCAGATTAAAAAAGCCAGCGCAATGCTGGCTTTTTTTACTCGGTTTCCGCGGGCAGGGTCGGCATCCAGTCGATCGGCTGCTCTCCATGCTGCTCCAGCCACTGATTTGCCAGCACAAAGTGATTACAACCAAAGAAACCGCGATGCGCAGAGAGCGGTGACGGGTGCGGCGCGCGCAAAACATGGTGGCGGGATTTGTCGATAATCGCCCCTTTCTTCTGCGCATGCGAACCCCAGAGTAAAAACACGACGCCTTCCCGATGTTCATTAATCAGTGCGATCACTTTGTCGGTAAAGGTTTCCCAGCCGAGACTGGCATGCGAATGCGCCTGGCCAGCGCGTACCGTCAGCACGGTGTTGAGCAGCAATACGCCCTGGCGCGCCCAGCTCTCCAGATAGCCATGCTGCGGCCGCACGAAGCCCGGTATGGTGTTTTCCAGCTCTTTATACATATTCAGCAGGGAAGGTGGGATGGCGATACCAGGGCGCACAGAAAATGCCAGGCCATGCGCCTGACCAGGACCGTGATAAGGATCCTGCCCCAGAATCACTACCTTAACGTCGCCCAGTTCGGTAAAACGGAAAGCATTAAACACATCTTTCTGCGGTGGGTAGATGGTCATTCCGGACTGCCGCTCAGCCGCAACCGTACTGAGAGTGTTAATAAAGTAGGGCTGCTGTTTTTCTTCTGCCAGCACATCATGCCATGTTAATGAGGTGGTCATCCCGCTCTCCTGCGAAGTTGGTTCCCCGTAGCTTAACTGCTTCTTTCGGCAGAACAAAATTCACCGTCGGCTTTTGCAGAATATACTCAAAAAAATTTGAAAATTTACAAATGTTTTAAGGTGGTCTGAAACGCGTAACTTGATATAAAACAAGTATATTCCACGATCACCACTTTTACTGTGTGGTTTTTATTGATTTAAATCAAAGAATGAGGGGTGTCAGACTGGTATATAAACAATCAGACAACAATGGTTTTACCAATTGGCCGGGAAACCGGCGAATCGAATAATGTGCCGAAGGGAGGCAAATCATGATTACTGGTATCCAGATTACTAAAGCTGCAAACGACAACCTGCTGAACTCGTTCTGGCTGCTTGATAGCGAAAAAGGCGAAGCACGTTGCGTCTGCGCAAAAGGTGGTTTCGCGGAAGATGAAGTGGTTGCGGTCAACAAACTGGGCGCTATCGAATACCGTGAAATTCCAATGGAAGTGAAACCGGAAGTGCGCGTGGAAGGCGGTCAGCACCTGAACGTGAACGTTCTGCGTCGTGAAACACTGCTTGATGCGGTTGAACATCCGGAAAAATACCCGCAGCTGACCATTCGTGTATCCGGTTATGCCGTACGTTTTAACTCGCTGACGCCGGAACAGCAGCGCGACGTTATTGCTCGTACCTTTACTGAAAGCCTGTAATTTCAGGCTGATAAAAAAAACGCCGGGATATCCCGGCGTTTTTTTTACTCTTCTGTTTTTTGCTGCCCGCTGCTTGCAGCGCTGGGCTTGCGTCGCTTACCGATGTTTTTGGTATCGCGATGGCGTTGCTTCACGCGCGGCTTCTCTTTTTCTTTCTCTTTTTTCTTCTCTTCGCGTTTGGCCAGCACTTTTTTCGACGGCTTGCCTTTCAGCTTCTCGCTCGGCACTCGCGTTGTCGGGCGCAGTTCGTCCACGACGCGAGCTTTCAGCGGCTCTTCAACGTAACGGCCGACTTTGCCCAGCAACAGGTGATCGTGCGCTTCAACCAGAGAGATGGCTGCTCCTTTGCGACCGGCGCGGCCGGTGCGGCCAATACGGTGCAGGTAGGTGTCGCCACTGCGCGGCATATCGAAGTTAATGACGTGGCTGACATCCGGAATGTCGATACCGCGGGCAGCCACATCGGTGGCGATCAGCACATTGACGCGGCCATCGGTCAGACGTTTGATCGCTTCGTTGCGCTTCACCTGTACCATTTCGCCTTCGAGATAGCAGTTATTGATGCCTGCTTCGCGCAGCCAGCCTGCCAGCTCATGCACGCGTTCACGTTTACGCACGAAGACGATAGAGCGGCTGACTTCCGGCTGTTTCAGCAGGTGTATCAGCAGCGCGGTTTTGTGTTCAAGGTCGTCGGCGCGGTAGTACCACTGGTGGATTTTCTTACGTTCGCGCGTTGACGGTGTGGCTGAGACTTCGACCGGATCTTCCAGCAGACGTTCGGCGAAATTTTTGATCGCGTCGCCTTCAAGCGTTGCGGAGAACAGCATCGTCTGTTTGCGCCAGCGAGTTTCACCCGCAATGTGCTCGATATCCTGCGCGAAGCCCATATCCAGCATGCGATCGGCTTCATCGAGGATCAGCGTTTCTACCGCGCGGCAGTCGAAGTTCTCTTCTTTAATGTATTGCAGCAGGCGACCGGTGGTAGCAACCACGATATCCTGATTTTCGCTGAACACTTCAGCGTGGTTCATATAGGCGACGCCGCCGGTAATGGTCGCGATATCCAGATGGGTATTCGCCGCCAGTTCGCGGGCATGATCGGCAACCTGCATTGCCAGCTCGCGGGTTGGCGTCAGGATCAGAATACGCGGCGGACCAGATTTCTTACGTGGAAAGTCCAGAAGGTGTTGCAACGCTGGCAGCAGGTAGGCCGCCGTTTTACCGGTACCAGTAGGCGCAGAACCAAGGACGTCACGCCCCTCAAGCGCAGGCGGAATGGCAGCTGCCTGGATAGCGGTTGGGCGCGTAAAGCCTTTATCCTGGAGCGCGTCCAGTAGGCTGTCGTCAAGTTCGAGTTCGGAAAAAGTCGTTACAGTCATGATCTACCTCTGTGTGGGGCGCTGATTATAGACGTTACGGCTGGAATCTTCATCTGTTGTCTGCTTATCGCTTTTCCGGCGCTTTGCTTTCACCTATGCTACGCCTGTTTCCGTATTGAGGTTGTAAAGATGTCTCAGCCAAAGGCTCAGTTGCGCCGTGACGGCTTCACGTTTAAAGAATTCTTTGTCGCACACGATCGTTGCGCCATGAAAGTGGGCACCGATGGTTTGATGCTGGGTGCCTGGTCGCCGGTATCGAAAGCCCGGCATGTGCTGGATATTGGCACGGGCAGCGGTCTGCTGGCGTTGATGCTGGCGCAGCGAACCGGGCCGACGGTGACCATTGATGCCGTCGAACTTGATGCGCAGGCTGCTTCGCAGGCGCAGGAAAATGTGCTGGCATCGCCGTGGGCAGATCGTATCACAGTTCACGAGGCTGATATTCGCCAGTGGAGCAGTGAGAATACCGCGCGTTACGATCTGATTGTCAGCAATCCTCCCTATTTTGACGAAGGGGTGAAATGTGCGACGCCAGAACGCGATCGCGCGCGCTATACCACTACGCTTGATCATCAGTCGTTGCTGGAAATTGCCGCCACTCTGGTGACGGAAGAGGGCTTTTTCTGCGTTGTACTGCCGATTGAAGCCAGCGATCTTTTCACGCAGAAAGCGCTTGGTATCGGCTGGCATTTACGGTTGCGAACCGATGTGGCGGAAACGGAAAGCCGTTTGCCACATCGTGTCCTGCTGGCGTTCTCGCCGCGTGCCGGTGACGTGTTCGCCGACCGGCTGGCGATTCGCGGGCCGGATCAGCGCTATTCCGACAGTTACACCGCGCTGACCCAGAGCTTCTACTTGTTTATGTAACTGCGCGGCGAGAGTACCGTCGGGCCGGATTCCGCAAGCTGTTCGGGGTAATCCAGCGTGTAATGCAACCCGCGGCTCTCTTTGCGCTGCATCGCGCAGCGGACAATCAGCTCGGCTACCTGTACCAGGTTACGCAACTCCAGCAGATTATTGGAGACGCGGAAATTGGCGTAGTACTCGTCAATTTCCTGCTGCAACAAGGTAATGCGGCGCATTGCGCGTTCGAGTCGTTTTGTGGTGCGCACGATACCCACGTAGTCCCACATAAACAGCCGCAGTTCGTGCCAGTTATGTTGCAGGATTACTCGCTCATCGGCGTCGTCGACGCGGCTTTCATCCCAGGCGGGCAGCGCCGGAATGGCATGCACATGCGGCATGCGGCGGGCAATGTCTTCCGCTGCCGACCAACCGTACACCAGACATTCAAGCAGTGAATTCGATGCCATGCGGTTCGCGCCATGCAGGCCGGTGTAGCTCACTTCGCCAATGGCATAGAGACCATCGACATCGCTACGCCCGCGATCGTCAACCATCACGCCGCCGCAGGTGTAATGCGCGGCAGGCACAATCGGCACAGGTTCTTTGGTCAAATCAATTCCCAAACCCAGCAATTTTTCATAAATCATCGGGAAGTGATGACGAATAAATTCGGCAGGTTTATGGCTGATATCGAGATACATGCAGTCCACGCCGAGGCGCTTCATTTCATGATCGATAGCGCGGGCGACGACATCACGCGGTGCCAGTTCGCCACGCGGATCAAAGTCCGGCATAAACCGCGTACCGTCCGGACGTTTCAAATAAGCCCCTTCACCGCGCAGCGCTTCGCTGAGCAGGAAGCTGCGCGCCTGAGGATGAAACAGCGCGGTGGGATGGAACTGGTTAAACTCCAGGTTCGCCACCCGGCAACCAGCGCGCCACGCCATGGCGATGCCGTCACCGGAGGAGATATCCGGGTTGGTGGTGTATTGATAGACTTTCGATGCACCGCCGGTCGCCAGCACCACCGCCTTTGCCTGGCAGGTTTCTACCTGTTCTTTATTCCGGTTCCACACCCATGCGCCTACGACGCGACGCGTACCCGGCAGACCGATTTTGTCCGAAATAATCAAATCCACCGCATTGCAGCGTTCGAGTACGCGAATATTCGGGTGGTTGATGGCCTTGCTGACCAGAGTATTTTCCACCGCTTTACCGGTGGCATCGGCGGCATGAAGGATGCGGCGATGGCTGTGCCCGCCTTCGCGCGTCAAATGGTAGCTGGACTCGCCATTTGCGGCGACCTCGGTGTCAAATAACACCCCCTGATCGATAAGCCACTGTACGCAGGAACGGGCATTGCTGGCGACAAATTCCGCCGCGTGACGTTCAACAATTCCTGCGCCAGCAATCAGCGTATCTTCCACATGGGATTCAACGCTGTCTGTTTCGTCAAACACGGCTGCAATGCCGCCCTGAGCATAAAATGTTGAGCCTTCACTGATTGGCCCCTTACTTAAGACGATAACGTTGTGCTGTTGTGCTGCCAGACGTAATGCCACGGAAAGACCGGCGGCGCCGCTGCCGACCACCAATACATCACAGGAGAGTTCAGGCGTTGTTTTCATGATCTGTGTTTAATTTACTAAACAAGGTTTGCTGAGCATAGCACCGCGTCCGGCGAAAGATCACTCTTTTTTGCGATGGTTGTATTAATGGCTAAACAGAAACTCAGAGCAAGCAGGTATCATCAGCGGAAAAAATATTAAGAAGCAGATCGTTAGGGAAGGTGTATTAGAGATGAAAAAAAAACACTATTGCGTTACTCTCTGGCGATCTTAAGGTCTTTTCTTTGAGAAAACACAGTGTTCAGCGTTTGCAGACTTATAATGAGTGATAATGATTTTTTGCGAACGATACACAAAAACAATGGCGTAACGGAACTTTACTGTAAACCTGGGCTCTAATTGGCTGCTTGCTCATATTGCAGTATTGGAGTGGCGTTTCTGGATACGCGTGGAAATTGGTTTTGGGGAGATTTTACCTCGGATGAGCGAGCAGTTAACGGATCAGGTTCTTGTCGAAAGGGTCCAGAAAGGAGATCAGAAAGCGTTTAACTTACTGGTGGTGCGCTACCAGCATAAAGTGGCGAGTCTGGTTTCCCGGTATGTCCCTTCGGGCGATGTGCCTGATGTCGTACAAGAATCATTTATAAAGGCCTATCGCGCGCTTGATTCGTTCAGGGGAGATAGTGCTTTTTATACATGGCTATACCGAATTGCTGTTAACACAGCGAAAAATTATCTGGTCGCCCAGGGGCGCAGGCCGCCATCCAGTGATGTGGACGCTATTGAAGCAGAAAACTTCGAAAGTGGCGGTGCACTAAAAGAAATTTCGAACCCTGAGAACTTAATGTTGTCAGAAGAACTGAGACAAATAGTTTTCCGTACCATTGAGTCGCTCCCGGAAGATTTACGCATGGCTATTACGTTGCGGGAGCTGGATGGCCTGAGTTACGAAGAGATTGCGGTCATCATGGATTGCCCGGTTGGTACAGTGCGTTCACGTATCTTCCGTGCGCGTGA
Organism: Kosakonia sp. MUSA4; assembly: GCF_013085925.1. NCBI lineage: Bacteria > Pseudomonadati > Pseudomonadota > Gammaproteobacteria > Enterobacterales > Enterobacteriaceae > Kosakonia > Kosakonia sp. MUSA4. The sequence continues at coordinate 3,954,823 of NZ_CP025697.1, read as the reverse complement.
AGCTATTGATAATAAAGTTCAACCGCTTATCAGGCGTTGACGATAGCGGGATACTGAAAAAGGTATTAGGCATGCAGAAAGAACAACTTTCCGCTTTAATGGATGGTGAAACGCTGGATAGCGAGCTGCTCGCAGAGCTGGCCCGCGATCCTGAAATGCAGAGAACCTGGGAGAACTATCACCTTATTCGCGACTCTATGCGCGGTGATACGGCCGATCTCCTCCATTTCGATATCTCCGCCCGCGTGATGGCCGCGATTGAGAACGACGCCGTTGAAACTGCGACGCCGTTGATTCCCGAAGCGCAGCCTGCGCCGCACCAATGGCAGAAGATGCCGTTCTGGCACAAGGTTCGTCCGTGGGCAAGCCAGCTTACCCAAATGGGCGTAGCGGCATGCGTATCACTTGCTGTTATTGTTGGTGTCCAGCACTATAATGGCTCAACTGAATCAACCCAACAGCCCGAAGCGCCAGTGTTTAATACGCTGCCGATGATGGGTAAAGCCAGTCCGGTGAGTTTGGGTGTTCCTTCTGATGCGTCGGCAAGCGCCGGTCAGCAACAGCAGGTGCAGGAACAGCGTCGTCGCATTAATGCGATGTTGCAGGATTACGAACTGCAACGCCGTCTGCACTCCGAACAGCTTCAGTTTGAGCAGGCGCAAACGCAGCAGGCCGCTGTACAGGTGCCGGGAAATCAAACTTTAGGAACGCAATCGCAGTAATGAAGCAACTTTGGTGTGCCATGTCTTTTGTGGCTACTGGCCTGTTCTTCTCTGTCAACGCCTCGGCTGATGTTTCATCCGGGGCGTTGTTACAGCAAATGAATGTGGCGAGTCAGTCACTCAACTACGAACTGTCTTTTATCAGCATTAATAAGCAGGGAGTAGAGTCTTTACGCTACCGCCATGTGCGTGTGAATGACCAACCGCTTGCACAGCTATTGCAGATGGACGGTCCGCGTCGGGAAGTGGTGCAGCGGGGTAGTGAGATCAGCTACTTTGAGCCTGGTCTTGAACCCTTTACGCTCAACGGCAACTATATTGTCGATTCGCTGCCGTCACTGGTTTATACCGATTTCAAACGTCTTTCCCCTTACTATGACTTCATCTCCGTAGGCCGTACGCGCATTGCTGACAGACTATGCGAAGTGATCCGCGTTGTGGCGCGCGATGGCACCCGGTACAGCTATATCGTCTGGATGGATGAAGAGACGCATCTGCCAATGCGCGTCGATCTGCTCGATCGCGATGGCGAAACCCTTGAGCAGTTCCGCGTCATCGCATTCTCGGTCAATGGCCAGGTTGCCAGTAACATGCAGACACTGGCAAAAGCCAGTCTGCCGCCGCTGCTGTCGTTACCGGCTGGCGATAACGTGGATTTCAACTGGATGCCATCCTGGGTGCCGCAGGGCTTTGAGCAGGTCGCCAGCAGCCGCCGTAAATTGCCAACGCTTGAGATGCCGGTTGAATCGCGTCTTTATTCTGATGGGTTATTCAGCTTCTCGGTTAACATCAGTCCGGCCAATCAGAACAGTTCCGAACAGTTACTGCGTACCGGTCGGCGTACCGTGATGACCACGGTTCGCGATAACGCGGAAATCACCGTTGTCGGCGAACTGCCACCGCAAACCGCAAAACGTATTGCGGACAGCCTCAAATTCAAGGCCGCACAATGATTAAAGAGTGGGCGACCGTCGTTTCCTGGCAAAATGGTAACGCGCTGGTCGAATGCGATGTTAAAGCATCCTGTAGCAGCTGCGCTTCCCGTGCAGGTTGCGGCAGCCGTGTGCTAAATAAACTGGGTCCGCAAACAACGCACACCATTGCGGTTCCTTGTGAACAACCGCTGGTGGCGGGGCAAAAAGTGGAGCTGGGCATTGCTGAGGCCAGCCTGCTGAGCTCCGCAATGCTGGTCTATATGTCGCCGCTGGTGGGGCTGTTTGCTATGGGTGCCATTTTCCAGTCGCTGTTTGCTGCCGATATCGCAGCGCTGTGCGGCGCGGTGCTGGGCGGCGTTGGCGGCTTTTTACTCGCGCGCGGGCTGTCGCCAAAGCTGGCTACCCGCAGTGAATGGCAGCCGGTGATCTTAAGCGTTGGCCTGCCGCCAGAGATGATTCGCGTCGATAGTACAACTGCTGAAAATCGTCCGTAATTTCCCTTTTCGCCTTGCGGTAATGGCGTCACTTTCTGGCATTTCCCCGCATTGTGGTTGTAGTGTAGAATGCGGCGTTTCAGTACATTTGACGTCAGGCGCGAACAGGCCTCTTAGCTACTCGTAAGGCATAAAATCTCACTCTATGAAGAATATTCGTAACTTTTCGATCATCGCTCACATCGACCACGGTAAGTCGACGCTGTCTGACCGTATCATCCAGATTTGCGGTGGTCTTTCCGATCGCGAAATGGAAGCCCAGGTTCTTGATTCGATGGATCTTGAGCGCGAGCGCGGTATTACTATCAAAGCGCAAAGCGTGACGCTGGATTACAAAGCCAACAATGGCGAAATCTACCAGCTCAACTTTATCGATACCCCGGGTCACGTTGACTTCTCCTATGAGGTTTCTCGCTCGCTGGCCGCCTGTGAAGGGGCGCTGCTGGTGGTGGATGCCGGGCAGGGCGTGGAAGCGCAGACGCTGGCGAACTGCTATACCGCCATTGAAATGGATCTCGAAGTGGTGCCGGTACTGAACAAAATCGACCTGCCAGCTGCCGATCCTGAACGCGTTGCGGAAGAGATTGAAGACATCGTCGGCATCGATGCTACCGATGCGGTGCGCTGCTCGGCGAAAACCGGCGTTGGCGTACCGGACGTTCTGGAACGCCTGGTGCGTGATATTCCGCCGCCGGAAGGCGATCCGGATGCGCCGTTGCAGGCGCTGATTATCGACTCCTGGTTCGATAACTACCTCGGCGTGGTTTCTCTGGTGCGTATCAAAAACGGCACCATGCGCAAAGGCGACAAAATTAAGGTGATGAGCACCGGGCAGGTCTACAACGCTGACCGCCTCGGTATTTTCACGCCGAAACAGATCGACCGTAACGAACTGAAATGCGGCGAAGTAGGCTGGCTGGTCTGCGCAATTAAAGACATTCTCGGCGCGCCGGTCGGCGATACCCTGACTACAGCCCGTAATCCGGCAGACAAAGCGCTGCCAGGCTTTAAAAAGGTGAAACCGCAGGTTTATGCGGGTCTGTTCCCGGTCAGTTCCGACGATTATGAAAACTTCCGTGACGCGCTCGGTAAACTGAGCCTGAACGATGCTTCGCTGTTCTATGAGCCGGAAAGTTCCACCGCGCTGGGCTTCGGCTTCCGCTGCGGCTTCCTCGGTCTGCTGCACATGGAGATCATTCAGGAACGTCTGGAGCGCGAATACGATCTGGATCTGATCACCACGGCGCCGACCGTAGTCTACGAAGTGTTGACCACCAACAAAGAAGTGGTTTACGTCGACAGCCCTTCCAAGCTGCCGCCGCTGAACAATATCGACGAACTGCGCGAGCCGATCGCCGAATGCCATATGCTGCTGCCGCAGGAATACCTGGGCAACGTCATTACCTTGTGCGTGGAAAAACGCGGTGTACAAACCAACATGGTTTACCACGGTAATCAGGTGGCGCTGACCTATGAAATTCCGATGGCGGAAGTGGTGCTGGACTTCTTCGACCGTCTGAAGTCCACCTCGCGCGGTTATGCGTCGCTGGACTACAACTTCAAACGTTTCCAGGCTTCAAACATGGTACGTGTGGATGTGCTGATTAACGGCGAGCGTGTTGATGCGCTGGCGCTGATCACCCACAACGATAACGCACCGTACCGTGGCCGCGAGCTGGTGGAGAAGATGAAAGAGCTGATCCCGCGCCAGCAGTTTGATATCGCTATTCAGGCGGCGATTGGCAACCACATTATTGCCCGCGCGACCGTAAAACAGCTGCGTAAAAACGTACTGGCAAAATGCTATGGCGGTGACGTCAGCCGTAAGAAAAAGCTGCTGCAGAAACAGAAAGAAGGTAAGAAACGTATGAAGCAGGTCGGTAACGTCGAACTGCCGCAGGAAGCGTTCCTTGCCATTCTGCACGTAGGCAAAGAGAGCAAATAACCTAAAGGAGTTGGCATGGCGAACATGTTTGCCCTGATACTGGTGATCGCGACGCTGGTGACGGGAATTTTATGGTGCCTGGATAAGTTTATTTTTGCACCGAAACGCCGGGAACGTCAGGCCGCCGCGCAGGTTGCGACAGGTGATGCGCTGGATGCGAAAACGCTGAAGAAAATCGGCCCGAAACCGGGCTGGCTGGAAACAGGCGCTTCTGTATTCCCGGTGCTGGCGATTGTTCTGGTCGTGCGTTCGTTTATTTACGAACCGTTCCAGATCCCGTCAGGTTCGATGATGCCGACGCTGCTGATTGGCGATTTTATTCTGGTGGAGAAATTCGCCTATGGCATTAAAGATCCGATCTACCAGAAAACGCTGATCGAAACCGGTCATCCGAAACGCGGCGATATTGCCGTATTTAAATACCCGGACGATCCGCGTCTTGACTACATCAAGCGCGTAGTTGGCCTTCCGGGCGATAAAGTCACGTACGATCCGGTGAGCAAACAGGTTACCGTGCAGCCGAATTGTAGCTCTGGCCAGGCATGCGGCAGCGCGCTGCCGATCACCTACAGCAATGTGGAAGAGAGCGATTTTGTGCAGACTTTCGGCCGTCGTACCGGCGGTGAAGCGAGCAGCGGTTTCTACCAGATGCCGAAAGGGCAGAGTATGGACGACGGCGTGCGCCTGGCCGAGCGCAAAGAGACGCTGGGTGATGTGACGCACCGCATTCTGACCGTGCCTATCGCGCAGGATCAACTGGGGATCTACTATCGCCAGTCGAACCAGCCGCTGGCCACGTGGATTGTGCCGCCGGGTCACTACTTCATGATGGGTGACAACCGCGACAACAGCGCGGACAGCCGTTACTGGGGCTTTGTACCGGAGCAAAATCTGGTGGGCCGGGCTACGGCAATCTGGATGAGCTTTGAGAAACAAGAAGGTGAATGGCCGACAGGCGTACGCCTGAATCGTATCGGCGGAATTCATTAATTAGCCGGGGCGCAATCATTACACTTGCGCCCCGAATTATTTCCAAGATTATTCCCATCTGACTAACGACAACCCCGGTCGTTGCGTATAGAATATTCCCCCGAAGTTTATGACTGGTTCCCACAAGAGCCACGGCACACGAAACCGCGTTGGTTTGTTTTCAGGTCGGTTTCGTGTGCTGCATTGTTGACGCATTTATTTATTGGTATCGCATGAATCCCATCGTAATTAATCGGCTTCAGCGGAAGCTGGGCTACACTTTTCAACATCAGGATCTGTTGCAGCAGGCATTAACCCACCGCAGCGCCAGTAGCAAACATAATGAGCGTCTCGAATTTCTCGGCGACTCTATTTTAAGTTTTGTGATCGCAAATGCGCTTTATCACCGTTTCCCTCGCGTGGATGAAGGTGATATGAGCCGTATGCGTGCGACGCTGGTGCGCGGAAATACGCTGGCGGAAATCGCCCGCGAATTTGAACTGGGCGAATGTCTGCGTTTAGGGCCGGGTGAATTGAAAAGCGGCGGTTTTCGCCGTGAATCTATTCTGGCGGACACCGTTGAGGCATTAATTGGCGGGGTATTTCTTGATAGCAATATCCAGACCGTCGAACAATTAATCCTGAGCTGGTATCAGACGCGCCTGGACGAAATCAGTCCTGGCGATAAACAAAAAGATCCGAAAACGCGCCTGCAGGAGTTTTTGCAGGGTCGCCATCTGCCGCTGCCTTCCTATCTGGTGGTGCAGGTGCGTGGTGAAGCGCACGATCAGGAATTTACTATCCACTGCCAGGTTAGCGGCCTGAGTGAACCGGTGGTTGGCACGGGTTCCAGCCGTCGTAAGGCGGAACAAGCTGCCGCCGAACAGGCGCTGAAAAAACTGGAGTTGGAATGAGCACTGAAACTGAAAAAAGCTACTGCGGATTTATCGCCATCGTTGGGCGTCCTAACGTCGGTAAATCCACCCTGCTGAACAAGCTGCTCGGGCAGAAGATTTCGATCACCTCCCGCAAAGCGCAGACCACGCGTCACCGCATCGTCGGCATCCATACCGAAGGGGAATATCAGGCAATTTACGTCGATACTCCCGGGCTGCATATGGAAGAGAAACGCGCCATTAACCGCCTGATGAACAAAGCGGCCAGCAGTTCTATCGGTGATGTCGAACTGGTGATTTTTGTTGTCGAAGGCACTAAATGGACGCCGGATGACGAAATGGTGCTCAACAAGCTGCGTGACAGTAAAGTGCCGGTGATCCTCGCGGTCAACAAAGTTGACAACGTGCAGGAAAAAGCGGATTTGCTGCCGCACCTGCAATTCCTCGCAAGCCAGATGAATTTCCTCGATATCGTGCCGCTCTCTGCGGAAACTGGCACCAACGTCGATACCATCGCCAGCATCGTGCGTAAGCATCTGCCGGAAGCGATTCATCACTTCCCGGAAGACTACGTGACCGATCGTTCCCAGCGCTTTATGGCCTCTGAGATCATCCGTGAAAAACTGATGCGTTTCCTCGGCGCCGAATTGCCTTACTCGGTGACCGTGGAGATCGAACAGTTCGTCACCAATGAACGCGGCGGTTACGACATCAACGGGTTGATCCTGGTTGAGCGCGAAGGGCAGAAGAAGATGGTGATTGGCAACAAAGGCGCCAAAATCAAAACCATCGGCATTGAAGCCCGTAAAGATATGGAAGAGATGTTCGAAGCCAAAGTTCACCTTGAACTGTGGGTGAAGGTGAAATCCGGCTGGGCCGATGACGAGCGCGCCCTGCGCAGTCTCGGTTATGTAGACGATCTCTAAGCGTGCCATCTCGATGAATTTCGGGTTGCAGGCAGGCGGCCAGGCCGTAAGTCTTGAAGTCATCGGCTGGCTTGCACGAAAGCAGCCTGTGCCTCTGCAACCTGAACGCCGGACATAACATCATGGAAGGCTGGCAGCGCGCATTTGTTCTGCATAGTCGCCCCTGGAGCGAAACCAGCCTGATGCTGGATGTCTTCACGGAAGAGTCAGGCCGCGTGCGCCTTGTTGCCAAAGGCGCACGTTCAAAACGCTCCAGTCTGAAAGGCGCTTTGCAGCCTTTTACCCCTCTGCTGGTTCGCTTTAGCGGGCGCGGCGAAGTCAAAACCCTGCGCAGCGCGGAAGCGGTATCACTGGCGCTGCCGCTGAGCGGCATCACGCTCTACAGCGGTCTCTACGTCAACGAACTCATCTCCAGAGTGCTGGAGCACGAGACGCGCTTCTCAGAACTCTTTTTTGATTATCTGCACTGTATCCAGGCGCTGGCTGGCGCAACCGGCACGCCGGAACCGGTCCTGCGCCGCTTTGAGCTGGCGCTGCTCGGCCATCTCGGTTACGGCGTGGATTTTCTCCACTGCGCGGGCAGCGGTGAGCCGGTGGATGATGCAATGACCTACCGCTACCGGGAAGAGAAGGGCTTTATCGCCAGCGTGGTGATCGATAACAGCACTTTTACCGGGCGACATCTGCGCGCGCTGGCGGAGCGGGAGTTCCCGGATGCCGACACCCTGCGCGCGGCAAAGCGCTTTACCCGCATTGCGTTAAAGCCGTATCTTGGTGGCAAACCGCTGAAAAGCCGCGAGCTATTCCGGCAGTTTGTTCCCAAACGATAGCGGAAAGATTACAGGCCAGGCGGGGCGAAGACCGCGCCGGAACCCATAAAAATACGAGGATTGTCATGGCTGAATTACTGTTAGGCGTCAATATTGATCACATTGCCACCCTGCGTAACGCGCGCGGGACTGCATACCCGGATCCGGTACAGGCGGCGTTTATTGCCGAGCAAGCGGGTGCCGATGGCATCACCGTGCATCTGCGTGAGGATCGCCGTCACATTACCGACCGCGACGTGCGCATTTTGCGCCAGACCCTGCATACGCGCATGAATCTGGAAATGGCGGTCACCGAAGAAATGCTGGGCATTGCTTGCGAAACTAAGCCGCACTTCTGTTGCCTGGTGCCGGAAAAACGCCAGGAAGTCACCACTGAAGGCGGGCTGGATGTTGCCGGTCAGCGCGAGAAAATGCGTGATGCCTGCCAGCGCCTGGCGGCCGCGGGCATCCTTGTTTCGCTGTTTATCGATGCTGATGATGAACAGATCAAAGCTGCCGCCGAGGTTGGCGCACCCTATATCGAGATCCACACCGGTTGCTATGCCGATGCTAAAACCGATGCGGAACAGGCAAAAGAGCTTGAACGCATCGCCAAAGCGGCAACCTATGCCGCAAGCCTGGGGCTGAAAGTGAATGCCGGCCATGGCCTGACGTATCACAACGTGAAAGCGATTGCTGCACTGCCGGAGATGCATGAGCTGAATATCGGCCATGCGATTATTGGCCGCGCAGTAATGAGTGGTCTGAAAGAGGCGGTGGCCGAAATGAAACGCCTGATGCTGGAAGCGCGCGGCTAATGGCGATTCTGGGAATTGGTACGGATATCGTTGAGATAGCCCGCATCGAAGCGGTGATCGCCCGTAGCGGCGATCGCCTTGCCAGACGGGTGCTGAGCGCGAATGAGTGGGAAATCTATCAGGCGCATCAGCAGCCGGTGCGCTTCCTGGCAAAACGCTTTGCCGTGAAAGAGGCGGCAGCGAAAGCGTTGGGCACGGGGATCCGCAACGGGCTGGCGTTTAATCAGTTCGAAGTCTTTAATGATGAGCTGGGCAAACCGAGCCTGCGTTTATGGGAAGAGGCGCAGCGTATGGCGGAAAGAATGGGCGTGCGCAGCATGCACGTGACGCTGGCGGATGAACGCCACTACGCCTGTGCGACGGTGATTATCGAGAACTAGATTTTATCGGCGTGGTGCATCAGGACAAATTTGTCCCACAGTTGTTCTTCGCTTTCCACATGCGCGGGATCTTTCAGGATCGTATTGGGGATCGGGCACACTTTCTGGCAGGTCGGGGTTTCATAGTGCCCGACACACTCGGTGCAACGGTCGCTGTTAATTTCATAAATGCTGTCGCCCATCGAAATCGCCTCGTTCGGGCATTCCGGTTCGCACATATCGCAATTGATGCATTTTTTGGTAATTAACAGCGCCATCAGGAAAATCTCAGAAACATCACGAACAGGGCGGGCATTATACGATCATTCCCTGTTCAAACCAGTTTTTTTACCAGCTCCTCGCTGTGGCGAATACGCTCCGGCGCATGCTCCAGATCCTGTTGCACCAGCGCCATAAACAGTAAATCCGTCAGCATCATTTGCGCGCTGGTGGAGGAGATCGCCGCGCTGCGTGTCGCCTGCTCTTCGGCAATGGTATAGAGGCAATGCGTCGCGCGCTGTTGCAGCGCATTAGGCGTAAAGCCGGTAATTGCCAGAACTTTACCACCCACGCGTAGCGTCTCATCTACGGCCATATTGATCTCGCGCCGTTCACCGGTATAGGAAACCGGCAGCAGTAAATCGCCCGGTTCCATGGCCTGTACGGTCGCCAACAGGGCGTGCATATCCTGCTCGACGACGGCGTTAATGCCGATTTTCATCAGCTTCCAGCCGAAGTTGCGTGCAACCAGCCCGGATGCGCCAATCCCCGTAAGGATAATGCGCCGCGCATCGCGCAGCAGGCGTACGCTTTCCAGCAGCTTCTCTTCGCTGTTGACATCCAGCGAGGCATGCATAGCGCTTTGATACTCATTGATCAGCTTTTCCCCAACGACCCGTAGCGGATCGTCGCCGCGAATTTTGTTATGCACCGGAATCGAGTAGGGGTTCGGATTGCTGGCCAGCGCTTCGCTGATCGCCAGCTTCATCGCCGGGAAACCTTTAAAATCCATCTTCTGCGCGAATTTCACCACGCTCGACTGGCTGACGCCCGCTTCGGCGGCCAGTTGTTGTGAGCTTAAATGGCGTGCGCGATCGGGATTTTCCAGCAGAAATTCCGCCAGTTTTTTATCGCTCTGCGCCAGGCCAGGGTAACGCTGGCGAATGCGAATCAAACAGTTCATAACGTCTCCGGGAGGTATCATCAGCCGCTGGGGTTGCACCCGGCTAAGCGGGCGAAAGAATTTAATATTCCATTAATAGCGCATTATTATGAATTAAAAATTCTATTGATACAAAATATCAATGACCAGCTTTTGACCAGGATCAGGCCGATCACCGCACACGGTCAGCAAGCGGGCAAAAAACAGATGGCGAAACGGAGCAAAGTGAAAGGCGCGCGGATGAGATATCGTCATTGTGGCTGCGGGTTATGGTTACGTGCTGGCAGTAGAGCATCCGGCAATGAACGGCATCTGCTGATTATCAGAGGTGGCTGTTACCGGAAATGTGAGGATCTATCTGTTAGGCTATGAAAGAAGCGATCGTCACAAGCGGAGGCTGGCGGTCAGGGATAAACCAGGCAGAGGGATAACATTTGGCTACCACCGAGCGCCGCGTCGTTTTTTTTGACCTTGATGGCACACTGCATCAGCAGGATATGTTCGGGACATTTCTGCGCTATTTACTGCGCCATCACCCGCTTAATGCCTTACTGGTATTGCCGCTGTTGCCGGTGATTATCGGCGGATTATTGATCAAAGGGCGTGCCGCGCGCTGGCCGATGAGCTTGCTGCTGTGGGGATGCACGTTTGGTCACAGCGAGCGCCATTTGCTGGCGCTCCAGCAGAAATTTGTCGCCTGGTTTCGCGGGCACGTAACGGCCTTTCCGGTCGTCCAGGCAAGGCTGACCAACTACCTTGCAGCAGCGGATGCGGATATCTGGCTGATTACCGGTTCGCCGCAGCCGCTGGTGGAGCAGGTCTATTTTGATACACCCTGGCTGCCGCGTGTGAATCTGATTGCCAGCCAAATCAAACGGCGTAACGGCGGCTGGGTGTTAACAATGCGCTGCCTTGGTCATGAAAAGGTCGCGCAGTTAGAGCGTAAAATTGGTACGCCGCTGCGCCTGTACAGCGGCTACAGCGATAGCAAGCAGGATAACCCGCTGCTCTATTTCTGCCAGCACCGCTGGCGCGTTACGCCGCGCGGTGAGCTGCAACAACTGGAGTAGTGCCTGACCGGGGCGCTGTGTATAATGCGCCCCGCCTGAATCACTGGAGTACTTTCCTTTGTCCAACCCTGAACTGAATCACGAGTACTGGATGCGTTATGCGCTGACGCTGGCAAAGCGAGCCTGGGATGAGGGCGAAGTCCCCGTTGGCGCGGTACTGGTTTATCACGACCAGGTGATCGGCGAAGGCTGGAACCGGCCGATTGGCCGCCACGATCCGACCGCCCATGCTGAAATCATGGCGCTACGCCAGGGCGGGCTGGTGCTGCAAAATTATCGTCTGATTGATACCACGTTATATGTCACACTGGAACCGTGCGTGATGTGCGCCGGTGCCATGGTGCATAGCCGCATCGGACGGCTGGTGTTTGGCGCGCGCGATGCCAAAACGGGCGCGGCGGGATCGCTGCTGGATGTGCTGCATCATCCGGGCATGAATCACCAGATTGAAATGGAAGAGGGTGTGTTGCGCGACGAGTGTGCGGCTCTGCTGAGCGACTTTTTCCGCCAGCGCCGGATGGAGAAAAAAGCGCTGAAGAAATCGCCGCCGGACTCACCAAATCTTCAGGCCGGATAAAGCGCCGCTGCCGTCCGGCAATTCACGCCGACCGAAAAACTAGCGATTGACTTTAAGCGGATTTTTTACCAGCGCTTCGGGCACCAGTAACGGGTTACGCGGGAAGGCATCATTGGCCGTCAGCGCGTTGAATGGCATCACGCCATAATCCGGGCGGTTAAGTTCATCTGTCGAAACAGCCGGATAACTCTGCGCCAGTTGCAGGGCTTTGGCGGCAACCTTCTCTTTTTCCAGCAGATAACCCACCAGGCTAATTTCGTACTTACGGATATTTTCCACATAAGCATAAGCTTCATGACCACGGGCGTAACCGTAAGTCAGCTTACTGTAATAAGGTTTTTGGCTCAGCAGCGGCAGCCGCTGTTTGACGTCGGCCCAGCTATCGGGATTGCCTTTGGTTTTCGCCGTCAGCGCGCGGGCATCAAGCATATGCGCGTAGCCCATATTGTAGGCCGCCAGCGCAAACCAGATTTTCTCATCCTGCGGCACGCTATCCGGCACTTTGCTCATCATATCCAGCAGATAACGGGCGCCGCCGCTGATGCTTTGTTCAGCATCGGTACGATCGTTTAAACCCAGACTCTGCGCCGTGTTTTTGGTCAGCATCATCAGACCGCGCACGCCGGTGGGTGAGGTGGCCTGCGAATCCCAGTGCGACTCCTGGTAAGAAATGGCGGCCAGCAACCGCCAGTCGATCTCCTGCGCGTATTTTTCAAAGATCGGCTGAAGATCGGGCAATACGCTGTCCACTGCGCGCAGGAAAGTGCGTGTATCCACATAGTCAAAATCGTCGCCGTGGCCGAGGTATTTCTCCTCCAGCCGGGCGAGCGTGCCGTCTTCATTCATATTGTTGAAGAAGTCGAGCATCGCCGCTGACAGTGTATTGTCGTTATCACGCTTGCTGAACCAGGTCACTGGCTGTTCATCGGTGATATCCAGCGCGACGGCCAGTTCCGGATGAACGCGCTGGAACAGACTGATTGCCACTGAATCGGCCACGGTATAGCTCAGTTTGCCCTCGACAACCTGCTCTAACAGCGCCGTCGTGCCCAGTTTTTCGTCCACTTTCCAGCTTAAGTCCGGGTATTTTTTCTCTTTAAGCTCGCGCAGATCGTCCAGCGCAACGTGTCCGGGGGCGATGGTTAACTGATCGGCGGTGATCGATTGCAGCGAGCGCGGGCGATAGCTGCCAACCCGGTAAACCAGTTGCTGTGAAACCGAGTAGTAGACCGGGCCGGTCTGGTAGTTTTTGATGCGTTCGCTGTTATAGACAAGGCCAGCAGCAAGCATATCGGCGTCATCATTATCGAGATCGTCGAAAAGCTGGCTGATGTTCTGCCGCACGGTCACTTTCAGTTTGACGCCGAGGTAATCGGCAAAATGCTGCGCCAGATCGTAATCCAGCCCGGAGGTTTTCCCGTCAATGACGGCATAGCTCAGCGGACTGGAAAGCGTACTGATGCGCAATTCCCCGCGTGCTTTGATCGCCGCGATGCGATTGTCGGCTTTACCGAACCAGGGAATGGAAGGCCACAGGGCCGCTGCCAGCAGCAGGGTGACAATGCCGATGAGCAGATAATTAATCTTAAATTTTTTCAATTAGTTAATTCTCTGCGCAGTGCTTTGCTTCAGAATATTTTTTACCGTGGTAACAACAGGATTTGTCGGTGATTGAGCGGCATTTTGCGCAACAAAACGCCAGTTGGCAACTAATTAGAGCAGTCGGCGACAGCTATTGTTAAAAAATCAGACATGGTTTATTTCGACGCAAACGGTTTCGTCGCCGCGCACTATTCTCTATAATGACGCCCGTTTTCCCCCTGGTGCACACTTAAAGCGTCCCTGACGCTTCGAAGACGAGAGACTTATGATGGAAATTCTGCGTGGTTCGCCTGCATTGTCCGCTTTCCGTATCAACAAACTGCTGGCGCGTTTTCAGGCGGCCAACCTCCCGGTCAGTAATATTTATGCCGAGTATGCCCACTTTGCCGATCTGAATGAGAGCCTTACCGAAGAAGAGTACGCACGGCTCCAGCGCCTGCTGAAATACGGCCCGAGCCTTGGCAGCCATACGCCGACCGGAAAATTGCTGCTCGTCACGCCTCGTCCTGGCACCATCTCTCCCTGGTCTTCCAAAGCGACCGATATCGCCCACAACTGCGGCCTGAATAAAATCAATCGCCTTGAGCGTGGCGTGGCGTATTACGTTGACGCGGCGGGTCTGAGCGATGCGCAGTGGAATGAGGTCGCCGCCGAACTGCATGACCGCATGATGGAGAGTGTTTTCACCTCGCAGGCGGACGCTGCGCGTCTGTTTGAACACCATCAACCGGCACCGGTGCAGAGTGTTGATCTGCTTGGCGAAGGCCGCCAGGCGCTGATTGACGCGAACCTGCGTCTTGGCCTGGCGCTGGCGGAAGACGAAATTGATTACCTGCAGGATGCGTTCACCCGTCTGGGGCGTAACCCGAACGACATCGAACTCTATATGTTTGCGCAGGCGAACTCCGAACACTGCCGCCACAAGATTTTCAACGCCGACTGGGTGATTGATGGCAAGCAGCAGCCGAAGTCGCTGTTCAAAATGATTAAAAACACCTTCGAGCAAACGCCGGACTTCGTGCTGTCAGCCTACAAAGACAACGCGGCGGTCATGGAAGGTTCGGAAGTGGGGCGCTTCTTCGCCGATCGCGGGGAAGGCCGCTACGATTTCCATCAGGAACCGGCACATATCCTGATGAAAGTGGAAACCCATAACCACCCGACGGCGATTTCACCGTGGCCGGGTGCGGCGACCGGTTCAGGCGGCGAAATCCGTGATGAAGGGGCGACCGGTCGCGGCGCGAAACCGAAAGCCGGGCTGGTGGGCTTCTCGGTTTCCAACCTGCGCATTCCGGGCTTTGAACAGCCGTGGGAAGAGGATTTTGGTAAGCCGGAGCGTATCGTTACCGCGCTGGATATTATGACCGACGGCCCGCTGGGCGGCGCAGCGTTCAATAACGAATTTGGTCGTCCGGCGCTGAATGGTTACTTCCGTACCTATGAAGAGAAAGTAAACAGCCACAACGGCGAAGAGCTGCGCGGCTACCACAAGCCGATCATGCTGGCGGGCGGGATCGGTAATATTCGCGCGGATCACGTACAGAAAGGCGAGATCACCGTTGGCGCGAAACTGATCGTGCTGGGTGGCCCGGCGATGAACATCGGTCTCGGCGGCGGCGCGGCGTCTTCTATGGCCTCCGGCCAGTCTGATGCGGATCTCGATTTTGCCTCCGTACAGCGTGATAACCCGGAGATGGAGCGTCGTTGCCAGGAAGTGATCGACCGCTGCTGGCAGCTGGGCGATGCCAACCCGATCCTCTTTATCCATGACGTTGGCGCGGGCGGTCTGTCGAACGCCATGCCGGAGCTGGTGAGCGATGGCGGTCGCGGTGGGCGTTTCGAACTGCGCGATATCCTCAGCGATGAGCCGGGCATGAGCCCGCTGGAAATCTGGTGTAACGAATCGCAGGAGCGTTATGTGCTGGCGGTTGCCGCCGATCAACTGGCGCTGTTTGACGAGCTTTGCCGCCGCGAACGCGCGCCGTATGCGGTGATCGGTGAAGCCACCGAAGCGCAGCACCTGACGCTGAATGACAAGCACTTTAATAACCAGCCGATCGACATGCCGCTGGATGTGCTGCTGGGTAAAACGCCGAAAATGACGCGTGACGTAGAAACCCGTCAGGCGACCGGCGATACCTTCAATACGCAAAGTATCTCTGTGGCTGATGCGGTAAACCGCGTGCTGCATCTGCCGACCGTGGCGGAAAAAACCTTTCTCGTCACCATTGGCGACCGTACGGTAACCGGTATGGTTTCCCGCGATCAGATGGTTGGCCCGTGGCAGGTGCCGGTCGCTAACTGCGCGGTCACCACTGCCAGCCTTGACAGCTACTACGGCGAAGCGATGGCGCTGGGCGAACGTGCGCCGGTTGCGCTGCTCGACTTTGCCGCTTCCGCTCGCCTGGCGGTGGGGGAAGCATTAACCAATATTGCGGCAACGCAGATTGGCGATATCAAACGTATCAAACTCTCCGCCAACTGGATGGCGGCAGCCGGTCACCCGGGTGAAGACGCAGGCCTGTATGCGGCGGTAAAAGCCGTTGGTGAAGAGCTTTGCCCGGCGCTGGGGCTGACCATTCCGGTGGGCAAAGACTCCATGTCGATGAAAACCCGCTGGCAGGAAGGTAGCGAGCAGCGCGAGATGACCTCGCCGCTGTCGCTGGTGATCACTGCCTTTGCCCGCGTGGAAGATGTGCGCCACACGGTGACGCCGCAGCTTTCAACGGAAGATAACGCCCTGCTGCTGATCGATCTCGGCAACGGCAACAACGCGCTGGGCGCGACGGCGCTGGCGCAGGTTTACCGTCAACTGGGCGACAAACCGGCGGATGTGCGTAACATTGAGCAATTAAAAGGCTTCTATGATGCGATTCAGGCGCTGGTAGCCGATCGTAAACTGCTGGCCTATCACGACCGTTCCGATGGCGGTTTGCTGGTCACACTGGCTGAAATGGCCTTTACCGGCCACTGCGGCGTGAATGCTGACATTGCGGCGCTGGGCAGCGATCGTCTGGCGGCATTGTTTAACGAAGAGCTGGGCGCGGTGATTCAGGTGCGTGCTGCCGATCGTGAGGCGGTGGAAAGCGTACTGGCGGCCTACGGTCTGGGCGACAATGTTCATTATCTCGGCCGCGCCGTTTCCGGTGACCGCTTTGTTATCGAAGCGAACGGCCAGCCGGTGTTCAGCGAAAGCCGCACCACGCTGCGTATGTGGTGGGCAGAAACCACCTGGCAGATGCAGCGCCTGCGCGACAACCCGGAATGCGCGGATCAGGAGCATGATGCGAAAGCGAATGACGCCGATCCGGGTCTGAACGTGAAACTGTCGTTTGATATCAATGCCGATATCGCCGCGCCGTTTATTGCTACCGGCGCGCGTCCGAAAGTAGCGGTGCTGCGCGAGCAGGGCGTTAACTCCCATGTGGAAATGGCGGCCGCCTTCCACCGTGCCGGGTTTGATGCCATCGACGTGCATATGAGCGATCTGCTGGCCGGACGCAGTGGCCTGGAAAACTTCCACGCGCTGGTCGCTTGCGGCGGCTTCTCTTACGGTGACGTATTGGGCGCGGGCGAAGGCTGGGCGAAGTCGATTCTGTTCAACGACCGCGTACGCGATGAGTTTGAAACCTTCTTCCATCGTCCGCAGACGCTGGCGCTGGGCGTCTGTAACGGCTGCCAGATGATGTCTAACCTGCGTGAGCTGATCCCGGGCAGCGAACTGTGGCCGCGCTTTGTGCGTAACCACTCCGATCGCTTTGAAGCGCGTTTCAGCCTGGTTGAAGTGACGCAAAGCCCGTCGCTGCTGCTGGCTGGCATGGTCGGTTCGCAGATGCCGATCGCGGTTTCTCACGGTGAAGGCCGTGTCGAAGTGCGTGACGCGGCGCATCTGGCTCAGCTCGAGAGCAAAGGGCTGGTGGCGCTGCGCTATGTCGATAACTTCGGCAAAGTGACGGAAACCTATCCGGCTAACCCGAACGGTTCGCCGAACGGTATTACGGCGGTAACCAGCGAGAGCGGTCGCGTGACCATCATGATGCCGCACCCGGAGCGCGTGTTCCGTACGGTTTCCAACTCCTGGCACCCGGAAAACTGGGGTGAGGACAGCCCGTGGATGCGCATCTTCCGCAACGCCCGTAAACAGCTGGGTTAATCGGCTGTTGCAGACAAGCCCTCTTCCTTCGGGAAGGGGGCTTTTTTTTGCCTGTGGCACTGTCGGTATTTCCCGACAACAGATATTCCTTACTGTCTCCAAAAGGAGACATTTAATTCATTGATTATTAATAAGTTATTTTCGGTATTGAATGGGTGTTGCTGATTAGCGACAGGTTGGTGAAATGATAAACATTTTTGTTTTTCTGCATGGCGATAAAAATTCATTTGTAATCAGTATATTAAAATAATGATTTATACATTGGCATAATACATGCATAATAACAGGCAGTGGCTCATTCACCTTCTTATGTCAGCCCCTTCGGGACGCGCTACATAAACTCAGAATGACGCACTTAAAGGTGCCTGCCGTCCAACTGCTGATCATTGCGTAGCTTTATCAGACATCGGGCGAAACGTCGAGTTAGGCACCGCCTAATTTTTAAACAGAGCCGGGTTAATGCCCGGCTTTGTTGTTTCTGGCATTTACTAAATCAGTTAGCATTCCGGTATCTTTTTCTGTGAGAGTACTGCATTGAAACGCTGGCCTGTTTTTCCCCGCTCGCTGCGCCAACTGGTCATGATGGCGTTCCTGCTGATTTTATTACCGCTGCTGGTTCTGGCCTGGCAGGCGTGGCAAAGCCTGAACGCGCTTAGCGCGCAGGCGCTGCAAACCAACCGCACCACGCTGATTGACGCGCGTCGCAGCGAAGCAATGACCAACGCGGCGCTCGAAATGGAGCGCAGCTATCGCCAGTATTGCGTGCTGGATGATGCGACGCTGGCGCGGGTTTACCAGAATCAGCGTAAACGCTACAGCGAAATGCTTGATGCGCACGCTGGCGTGCTGCCGGATGACAAACTCTACCAGGCGTTACGCCAGGATCTCAGCGATCTTGCCCAGTTGCAGTGTAAAAACAGCGGCCCGTCGGCTGCGGCTTCCGCGCAGCTTGAAGCCTTTGCCGCCGCCAATACGGATATGGTGCAATCCACCCGCGCAGTGGTGTTCTCGCGCGGGCAGCAACTGCAGCTGGAGATCGCCGAGCGCGGACAATTTTTCGGCTGGCAGGCGCTGGTGCTGTTCCTGGTGAGCCTTGGCCTGGTGCTGCTGTTTACCCGCATGATCATCGGCCCGGTGAAGGGAATTGAACGGATGATTAACCGGCTGGGTGAAGGGCGATCCCTGGGCCATTCCGTGGTGTTTAAAGGGCCGCGTGAACTGCGTTATGTGGGCGAACGCATTATCTGGCTCAGCGAAAGGCTGGCCTGGCTGGAATCCCAGCGTCATCAATTTTTACGCCACCTCTCCCATGAACTCAAAACCCCGCTCGCCAGCATGCGCGAAGGGACGGAACTGCTTGCGGATGAAGTGGTTGGGCCGCTGACGGTGGAGCAGAAAGAGGTGGTGGAGATCCTCGATGCCAGCAGCCGCAATCTGCAAAAGCTGATTGAACAACTGCTCGATTACAACCGCAAACTGGCGGATGGCGCGGTCGATCTGGAACAAGTGGCGCTGGAGCCGTTGATTGATATGGTCATCTCCGCTCACAGTTTGCCGGCGCGAGCTAAAATGATGCATACCGAGATCGCGCTGGAGGCGGCAAGCTGCCTGGCCGAACCGATGCTGTTAATGAGCGTGCTGGATAATCTTTACTCCAACGCGGTGCACTATGGTGCTGAATCCGGTACCATTTATCTGCGCAGTTTTACAGCCGGTAACCGGCTTTGTATTGAGGTGGCAAATACCGGTACGCCGATCCCTGAAAGCGAACGAGAGATGATTTTTGAACCTTTCTTCCAGGGAAGCCACCAAAGGAAAGGGGCGGTGAAAGGAAGCGGATTAGGGTTAAGTATCGCCAGAGATTGCCTCCGCCGTATGCAGGGTGAGCTGCAACTGGTGGCGGACGGCAAAGCCGATGTCTGTTTCCGTATTGAGTTACCGCTTAATACGCCGGAAAAATCCATTTAATGAATCTATATCTGGTGAGTATGTCGCATCTCTTTTCCCGCGTGGTTAACGCGGTTACACAGCAAAACGTCTGGCTTCGCGCGCTTCCCTGCCTGTTACTGGCGGGCTGCGTGGCGCAGAAGCCGCAAAGCGCCATTCATGACGACCAGGAAGTGAGACTCCCTGATCATCAACTGGCGGATTTCCTGGCAACGGACTGTGAGGATATCTGGTCGTTATCGGGACCGGACGTTGACAATAACCCACTCTACTGGTTGCGCAGCATGGATTGCGCCCAGCGTTTAGCGCCAGCGGCTGCGCGTGCAGAAGCGCGTTCATGGTCCGATGAAAGCTGGCAGGCCACTTTCCGGCGCGGTATTTTGCTCTCCAGCGCCAAGATTTCGCCGCTGGAACGTCGGGAGTATAACGACAAGCTGGACGCCTTAAGCCCGGTTATCCCGGCGCAGGTTCGTCCGATCTTCCAGCTCTGGCGTGACGGCGAAGCCTCGAAATTGCAGCTCGCCGATGAGCGCAGCCGCTACGGTAAACTTCAACAATCCACCGACAGCGAGCTGGACAGCCTGCGTCAGCAACAACAGTTCCTGCGCGAGCAACTGGAAACGACCACGCGCAAACTGGAAACCCTCACCGATATTGAGCGCCGCCTTTCCACGCGCAGCAAACCTGCCGCTACCGATCTGCCCGATAATATTCACATGCCGAAAACGGATGCGAATCAGGAGGATGTGAAACCATGACCAGCCGTAAACCTGCCCACTTGTTGTTGGTGGATGACGATCCTGGCTTGCTGAAACTGCTGGGGCTGCGCCTCACCAGCGAAGGCTACAGCGTTGTCACCGCAGAAAGCGGACAGGAAGGGTTGCGCATTCTCGCGAGGGAAAAAGTTGATCTGGTGATCAGCGATTTGCGCATGGATGAGATGGATGGCATGCAGCTTTTTGCTGAGATCCAGCGCGTGCAGCCGGGAATGCCGGTGATTATCCTGACGGCGCACGGTTCGATCCCTGATGCTGTGGCCGCCACCCAGCAGGGCGTTTTCAGTTTCCTGACCAAGCCGGTGGATAAAGATGCGCTGTATAAAGCCATCGATGATGCGCTGGAACATAGCGGTTCCGCCAGCGACGATCGGTGGCACGAAACCATTGTCACCCGCAGTCCGCTGATGCTGCGTCTGCTTGAACAGGCGCGCATGGTGGCGCAATCGGATGTGAGCGTGCTGATTAACGGTCAGAGCGGAACCGGCAAAGAGGTACTGGCACAGGCGATCCACAATGCCAGCCCGCGCAGCAAAAGCGCGTTTATTGCTATTAACTGTGGCGCGCTGCCGGAGCAGTTGCTGGAGTCGGAACTGTTTGGTCATGCGCGCGGCGCGTTTACCGGCGCGGTCAGCAGCCGTGAAGGTCTGTTCCAGGCCGCAGAGGGCGGCACGCTGTTTCTTGATGAGATTGGCGATATGCCGATCCCGTTGCAGGTCAAGCTGTTGCGTGTGTTGCAGGAGCGCAAAGTGCGTCCGCTCGGCAGCAACCGCGATATTGATATTAATGTGCGCATTATTTCGGCGACGCACCGTGATTTGCCGAAAGCGATGGCGCGCGGTGAATTCCGCGAAGATCTCTACTATCGCCTGAATGTGGTGAGCCTCAAGCTGCCGGCGCTGGCCGAGCGTGCGGAAGATATTCCTCTGCTGGCCAATCACCTGCTGCGCCAGGCTGCGGATCGGCATAAACCCTTTGTGCGCGCTTTTTCTACCGATGCGATGAAGCGCTTAATGACCGCTTCCTGGCCTGGTAACGTGCGCCAGTTGGTGAACGTAATTGAGCAGTGCGTGGCGCTGACTTCATCGCCGGTGATCAGCGACGCGCTGGTCGAGCAGGCGCTGGAGGGTGAAAACACCGCGCTGCCGACCTTTGTTGAAGCGCGCAACCAGTTTGAACTCAACTACCTGCGCAAGCTGCTGCAAATCACCAAAGGCAATGTGACACATGCTGCCCGTATGGCGGGGCGCAACCGCACTGAGTTCTACAAATTGCTCTCCCGGCATGAGCTGGACGCCAATGACTTTAAAGAGTAATGGCGAAATGATTATGCTACTGTGAGCAACCGATTACGATGCAGCAGACTGGTAAAAGCGTGTAAGGAAAGACCATGAAAAAAATTGATGCGATTATTAAACCTTTCAAACTGGATGATGTGCGCGAAGCGCTGGCGGAAGTCGGCATCACCGGGATGACGGTGACCGAAGTGAAAGGTTTTGGTCGTCAGAAAGGCCACACCGAGCTTTATCGCGGCGCCGAATATATGGTGGACTTTCTGCCAAAAGTGAAAATTGAAATCGTGGTGACTGACGATATCGTTGATACCTGTGTGGATACCATTATCCGCACGGCGCAAACCGGCAAAATCGGTGACGGTAAAATCTTTGTCTTTGATGTGGCGCGCGTAGTGCGCATCCGTACGGGCGAAGAAGACGACGCCGCGATTTGATGTTTCTCCCTCACCCCGCAGGGTGAGGGAAACGGACTTACAACACCTTATGCGGGCCAAAGCATTCGTAGTGAATCTTCTCTTTGGCAATGCCGAGCGCCACAAGCTGTTGGGCGGCAAACTGCATAAATCCGACCGGGCCGCACAGATAAAATTCCATCGCCGGGTCGCTGAATTTCCCTTCCTGCGCGGTTAAATCCATTAATCCTTCACTGTGAAAACGACCGCGATCGGTCGCCTGCGGCTGCTGATACCAGACATGCTGGTAGAAGTCGTTGAGTGATGCGCCAAGCTGGCTGACTTCGTCAGCAAAAGCATGGACCTGACCATCAAGCGCGGCGTGGAACCAGTTAACCTGCGCGCGATGCTGTGTCTTGGCCAGATGATCCAGCATCGCCAGCATTGGCGTCTGGCCGACACCGGCAGAAATCAGCGTTACCGGCGTAGTGGCCGGAATAGCCATAAAGAAATCCCCGGCAGGCGCGGCCAGATGAACGATATCGCCCGGTTTGGCTTCGTCGTGCAGCCATTCGGAAACCTGACCACCCGCTTCGCGTTTCACGGCGATGCGGTACGTTTTGCCATTCGGCTTGCGGGTCAGTGAGTACTGACGAATTTCCTGGTGGGCAAAACCTTCCGGCTTCAGCCAGATACCGAGATATTGTCCCGGCTGATAATCCGCAACCGGCAGACCATCGACAGGTTCAAATTCAAAACTGGTGATCAACGCGCTCTGCGGGATTTTTTCACGCAGACGGAAAGCGCGCGTACCTTGCCAGCCGCCGGTTTTTTCTGCGTGCTCGCTGTAGATTTGCGCTTCGCGATTGATAAAGACGCCCGCCAGCACGCCGTAGGCTTTTCCCCATGCATCCAGTACTTCCTGGCCCGGGCTGAACATCTCATCCAGCGTCGCCAGCAGATGCGCGCCAACGATGTTGTACTGCTCCGGCTGGATCTGGAAGCTGGTGTGTTTCTGGGCGATTTTTTCCACCGCAGGCAGCAGGGCGGCGAGATTATCAATATTGCTGGCATACGCGGCAATGGCATTGAACAGTGCTTCACGCTGATCGCCGTTGCGCTGGTTGCTCATATTGAAGATCTCTTTCAGCTCCGGATTATGCGTAAACATACGGTCATAAAAATGCGCGGTCAGTTTGGGGCCGGTCGCGGCCAGCAGGGGAAGGGTGGCTTTTACCGTTGCGATGGTTTGGGCGTCGAGCATGGTGCTTCCTTTTTTGGTTAACTTTTAAAGTTGTATTTTAAATGCATCTTATAGCGCAGCGCACTGGCTTGTAAAGAGCTGACAATGTAAAGGGGTTTGAACGTGAATAACTTGCATCACAAACCTGAAAAGAAATCCGTTTTCTCGCCGGATGGCATTATCGCTCAAACCCTTGCCTGGTGCGGAGCCAAACGTTTGCGTAAAAACCTTTGTCAAGACCTGTTATCGGGTTATTAATCAGTTATACTGTGAGCCGTTCCCCAAATTGGGCCTTCGAAAAGAGTTGTTTTGTTAGCTGAGTCAGGAGATGCGGATGTTAAAGCGTGAAATGAACATTGCCGATTATGATGCCGAATTATGGCAGGCTATGGAGCAAGAAAAAGTACGTCAGGAAGAGCACATTGAACTGATCGCCTCCGAAAACTACACCAGCCCGCGTGTGATGCAGGCTCAGGGTTCTCAGCTGACGAACAAATATGCTGAAGGCTATCCGGGCAAGCGCTACTACGGCGGTTGCGAATATGTGGATATCGTTGAGCAACTGGCTATCGATCGTGCAAAAGAGCTGTTTGGCGCCGATTACGCCAACGTGCAGCCGCACTCCGGTTCGCAGGCGAACTTCGCGGTTTACACCTCTCTGCTGGAGCCGGGCGACACTGTTCTGGGTATGAACCTGGCGCACGGCGGCCACCTGACTCACGGTTCTCCGGTGAACTTCTCCGGCAAGCTGTACAACATCGTACCTTACGGCATCGATGAAACCGGCCACATCGATTACAACGACCTGAATACACAGGCGCAGAAGCACAAACCGAAAATGATCATCGGCGGCTTCTCTGCTTACTCCGGCGTGGTTGACTGGGCGAAAATGCGTGAAATCGCCGACAGCATCGGCGCTTACCTGTTCGTCGATATGGCGCACGTTGCTGGCCTGGTCGCCGCAGGCGTTTACCCGAACCCGGTTCCGCATGCGCACGTTGTGACCACCACCACGCACAAAACCCTGGCGGGTCCGCGCGGCGGCCTGATCCTGGCGAAAGGCGGTAGCGAAGATCTGTACAAAAAACTGAACTCCGCAGTGTTCCCTGGCGGCCAGGGCGGCCCGCTGATGCACGTGATCGCTGGTAAAGCGGTGGCGCTGAAAGAAGCGATGGAGCCTGAGTTCAAAACCTACCAGCAGCAGGTCGCGAAAAACGCCAAAGCGATGGTTGAAGTGTTCCTGAGCCGCGGCTACAAAGTGGTTTCCGGCGGTACGGACAACCACCTGTTCCTGCTGGATCTGGTAGATAAAAATCTGACCGGTAAAGAAGCAGATGCCGCGCTGGGCCGTGCTAACATCACCGTTAACAAAAACAGCGTGCCGAACGATCCGAAGAGCCCGTTCGTCACCTCCGGTATCCGTATCGGCAGCCCGGCAGTGACTCGTCGCGGTTTTAAAGAAGCGGAAGTGAAAGAGCTGGCTGGCTGGATGTGTGACGTGCTGGACAGCATCAATGACGAAGCGGTTATTGAGCGCACCAAACAGAAAGTGCTGGATATCTGCGCGCGCTTCCCGGTTTACGCGTAAGCATTAGATCAGAAAGCAAAAAGGCCGCATTGAGCGGCCTTTTTTATGCCTGTCGCCTGGCAAACGCGCTCTACTGCAAGCTGGCGTAACCGTGAATGCCCATATACATTCCGACCAGCGCAATCAGCGCGCTGGAGAAATAAGGGGCTTTACGGGCGATGGTGTTGAAGCCGGACCAGCGTTTTGCCGCCTGCTGTACGCTAAAGGCAGCGCCGACACCGACCGCGACCAGCGTCAGCGCAAGGCCGATACTGAAACAGACCACCAGCGTGGCACCCAGCGTCAGCGCTTTGAGCTGAATACAGATCAGCAGAATGGTGATCGCCGCCGGGCAGGGGATCAGCCCGCCGGTCAGACCAAACAACAGGATCTGCCCATTCGTCACTTCGGTCCCGTTAAAGCGGCGCTCAATATCTCTGGCATGCGCCCGTTCGTGCGCATCCTGATACTCCTCTTCTTTTACCACCTTACGCACCGACAGAATGGCCGGTTGCGCGTAACTTCCAGCTTGCACAGGCTGAAAGATCAACCCCTTACTGTGGTGTGTATGCTCATGATCATGCTCATGATCATGGTGGTGATCGTGAGAGTGATGATGATCGTGGCCGTGGTGATGACCCTTTTCCCTGGCGTGCTCACCCTGCCAGGTACGTAAAAACATCCATGCCGCGGTACCGATGATGATCACCGCAGAGACCATTTGCAGCCAGGGTTCCACGGATTGTGCCGTGAATTTGCCGCTGAGATACATGCCGCCCAGCGCAATCAGCCAGACGACAACAGTGTGCGACAGCGTGGCTGCCAACCCCAGCATCACCGCCTGTTTGACGGTGCCTTTGATAGCGATGATAAAGGCCGCCATCATCGTCTTTGAGTGGCCCGGTTCCAGGCCATGCAACGCGCCAAGCAGTATCGCGCTGGGGATAAAAAACCAGGCATTCCCTTGCTGAAAAAGCGTGGTGAAGTCGTTCATGAGAATAATTCTCGATAACATTTTGTGCGCTTTAATCTACTCCCCCCCAGTAAAAAATACTATCCCCCAGTAGAAATAAACTCCCCCCCAGTTAATGCATGGTATGCTGATACCCGTTACGCATGAATGAGTAGAGGGCTGTATGTCGCATACCATCCGGGATAAACGAAAGCTGAAAGCGCGGGCCAGCAAAATTGAAGGGCAGGTAGCGGCGCTGAAAAAAATGCTCGACGAGCCCCATGAATGCTCGCAGGTCTTACAGCAAATCGCCGCCATTCGTGGCGCAGTGAACGGCTTGATGCGCGAAGTGATCAAAGGCCATTTGACGGATCACATTGTTCACGAAAACGATGAAATCAAGCGCGAGGCCGATCTCGACGTAGTGCTCAGCGTACTTGATTCCTATATCCGTTAATAAGTGGCGCGAGCGCGCGTGTTACCTGATTGTTACTTGCAAGCCTTGCCATTTGCCTCCAGACTATCGCCACCATTCAGGAGGAAATCATGGTTTTGCAGTCCACGCGCTGGCTGGCGCTCGCTTACTTCACCTACTTTTTTAGCTACGGCATTTTCTTACCCTTCTGGAGCGTCTGGCTCAAAGGCGTTGGCCTGACGCCGGAAATCATTGGCATGCTGCTTGGCGCAGGGCTGATCGCGCGTTTCCTGGGGAGCCTGCTGATTGCTCCACGCGTGAGCGATCCTTCCCGTTTAATCACCGCGCTGCGTGTGCTCGCGCTGGCGACACTGCTGTTTGCGCTGGCGTTTTATGCTGGCAGCCATGTTGCGTGGCTGGCGGTGATCATTGTCGGTTTCAACCTCTTCTTCTCACCGTTAGTGCCGCTCACCGACGCGCTGGCGGGCACCTGGCAAAAACAGTTCCCGATGGATTATGGCCGGGTCCGGTTATGGGGATCGATCGCCTTTGTGATTGGCTCGGCGCTGACCGGTAAGCTGGTGAGCCTCTATGATTATCGGGCGATTCTGGCGATGCTGACGCTGGGCGCCGCCTCAATGCTGTTGGGGATGCTGCTGCGCCCGTCCATTCTGCCGCAGGGCGAAAACCGCCATCAGGACGGTGCCGGCTGGTCAGCCTGGCGTGCGCTGTTTGTGCAAAACTGGCGTTTTCTGGCATGCGTGTCGTTGTTGCAGGGCGCGCATGCCGCCTACTACGGTTTCAGCGCGATTTACTGGCAATCGGCCGGTTATTCCGCCTCGACGGTGGGGTATCTTTGGTCATTAGGCGTGGTGGCCGAAGTGGTGATCTTCGCCCTCAGCAACCGGCTTTTCCGTCGCTTCAGCGCCCGCGATCTGTTGCTGCTTTCCGCCGTCTGCGGACTGGTGCGCTGGAGTTTGATGGGCTGGACCACCGAGTTACCGTGGCTGATTGCCGCACAAATCCTGCACTGCGGAACCTTTACCGTTTGCCATCTTGCCGGGATGCGTTATATCTCCGCCCGTAAGGGCAGCGAAGTGATCCGTTTGCAGGCAATTTATTCTGCCGTGGCGATGGGCGGCAGTATTGCCGTGATGACCATGTTTGCAGGCTTCCTGTTCGAATATCTGCATCAGGGATTGTTTTTCGTGATGGCGTTGCTGGCAATCCCGGCGCTGTTCCTGCGACCGCAAGTGGCCGCCCGGCAACCGGCTGCCGGTTAACCTTCCAGCATGGTGCGAATATGCTGTTGTTGCTGCGAACTCAGCGCCTCGACAGCATGGATGAGCGGCGGGGAAAAGAGCGGCAGCGGAGTGGTGTAAGGGGTGATGACTAACGATACATCCTTTGGTGCGCCCATCTTGCGAAATTCCGCCAGCGGCAGGTAGTTGATGGTCAGCGGCAGCAGCGTTAGCTCGCGTAGCTGCTGCTCAATCTGCTGTTCGCGCGCCGTGTCATCGCCGGTAAGCAACACCACCTGCTTCTCATGCAAATCGGTCGCCTGCATCAGCCAGGCGCCGAAAATCACCGCGACCAGTCCCGCCTCTTCATCGCTAAAGCGCAGCGCGTATTCATCTTCGAGCTCCTGTAATGCCTCACGCGTGGTGCGCATCAGCCGTGGATAGAGGCGATGGATCTCTTCCGGCAGGCTGTTATCAATGCCGATGCCAAACAGACAGCGATCCAGCGCCTGCGCCAGATGAATATAAAGCTGCGCGGTTAAGCCTTGCTCATCGCTAAAATGTAACCCGGCAAGCTGGTGAAAGCGGGCAATCATGCGGGCAATCGCCTGTTGCAGACGGCGATCCTGCTGATGCTGGTCGCGAAGTGGATCGGGCGTGCGCACCAGCATAAAGAGCAGCGACAGAAACAGGTGCTCATTTTCCTGCGGTACCGCCGCTACCCGGCGCTGCCAGTGGCGCACAATATCGTGCGCGACCAGGTATTCGGCGCGCATTTGTGCCCAGGTTTGCTGCACAGGGGTAAATTCCGGCGTCTGCCCGTGATGGTTTTGCAGCAGACAATACTGCAAGTAGAGGCAGAGAAACTCCATATCCCGGCACTCAATCGAACGTTGTAAACGACGGGCGCAGAGATTAATTAAGGCGCGCAGATTGGTGTCGTCATACAGGGTTCGGGCAATGCCCTGTTGTTTAAGCGCCGTTTTTAACAGCGGGGTAAACTGTTGCGTGATAAATTGCGGGCACAGCCGCAGCGCGCGACGCAGCCAGTGCAGCAGGCATAAGCGCTGGTCGAGGGGAGCGCCTTCAATCCGATAGCTGCCGTTGTGCTGGCGCACGATGGAAATCCGGTGGTAGCGCTGGATTTCACTGTTGGTCTCGTCAATATCCTGCCGGGCTGCGGCATCATCAACGCCATTCACGGCGCTGATATGTTCCAGGCTGACGCTTTGCCCCGGCAGGGCGAGCATCAACAGCACCTGGCAGCGGCGCTGCGGACTGGAGAGCGCAGATGGCGGTGTCATTACAATAGTCATCTGTCAGATTCCAGTTAGGGTGTTTGATAAGCGTAGTTAAAGGTATGCTCAGCGATAGCGAAGCCGCCGTGCTTTCATTCAGGATTGCCGGAGAGCATCACAGAATTTTTCACGTGAGGAACAGATGCAAGCAGTTAAACAATGCGTCACGGGCGTGTTTCTCGTGCTTTTATCGTTTACGGTAAGCGCGCACCCGCACAGTTTTATCCGGCTGAAAACACAAGTATTAGCGGAGAATGGTCACTTCTCCGGCCTGAAAATGCGCTGGACGATGGATGAGATCACCTCGGCGGATCTGCTTTATGATGCGGGCAATGCGCAGCCAGGCGATGAGGTGTGGAAAAAGCTGGCGGCGGAAGTGATGGCGAATGTGCTTGGCCAGCACTATTTTACCGAGGTCTGGCACAACGGGCAGAAAGTCAAATTCCTCAACCGACCGACAGAATACGGTATGGAGCGCGAAGGGCATCAGGCGGTGCTGACGTTTATCCTGCCGCTCGCCGAGCCGCAGCCGCTTAGCGGCCAGCAATATACTTTTTCTATCTTTGATCCCACCTATTTTGTCGATATGAGTTACGACAAAGCGAGCGATGCGACGCTGCCTGCGGAGTTGCAGAAATCCTGCAAGCTGGCCGTTCATACCCCTAAACCTGGCGAAGAGGTGCTGAATTATGCGCAGTCGCTGGACAAAGCCGATGCGCCGGAGGAAGACATGGAATTAGGCAAACAATTTGCGCAGACGGTGACCCTCTCATGTCAGTGATATCCGGCGTTCGTCCCCGTTCCCGCCGTCTGCTGGCATGGTGGCCGCTGCTGCTGTTTATGCTTTGCGCGCTTATTGCCGGTTTCTGGCTGTGGCAGGCATGGCCGCAGGTAATGATCAAAAGCGCGATCTGGCAGCGCAATGTGAATATGCAAATGAGCGCATTGCTGAAAGCGGTGGCGGAAAACCCGACCAAAGCGGGCGGTTCACTGCTGTTGTTCAGCTTTGTCTATGGCGTATTGCATGCGCTGGGGCCAGGACACGGCAAAGTGGTGATCGCCACCTGGCTTGCCACGCATCCCTCTAAATTGCGTTCCGGCATCAGGCTGACGCTGGCTTCTTCGTTGTTGCAGGGGCTGGTGGCAGTTACGTTAGTGGTGGTGGTGCTGAACATTCTGGCGTTACCCGCACGGCAACTGCATTTAAGCGGTTACTGGCTGGAGAAGGGCAGCTACCTGCTGGTCGGCGTGCTGGGGCTGATGCTGTGCTGGCGAGCGCTGAAAAAGTTGTTTGCGCTGCGGCAAAAACCGGTGTTTCGCGCATTTACGCCGCATCATGTGCATCATGACGGCTGTGGCTGCGGGCATCAGCATCTGCCGACTTCTTCGCAACTGCAAAGCAGTGAAGACTGGCGAGCCAGGTTGATGATTGTGTTATCCATGGGGATGCGCCCGTGTTCCGGTGCGATCATGGTGTTGCTGTTCAGCAAAGTGATTGGCGTTTTTGCCTGGGGCGTGGCGTCAGCGTTGGTGATGGCGGCGGGCACATCACTGACTATCAGTGCGCTGGCGCTACTGGTACATGGTTTTCGTCAGTTAGCGGTAAAACTCAGCGGCCATCAGACGCCGGTATTATGGCGACAGGTAGGTTGGACAACGCTGGCTCTGGCGGGAGGTGTGTTGTTGATAAGTGCGGCGCTGGTGATGTGGGTCAGCGCGTTACCGCCGGGCGGTGGTTTGCGGCCGTTTTGATAGTGCCGGATGGCGGCTTACGCCTTATCCGGCACGAACCATGCACGCTGTATGCCCGATAAGCAAAGCGCCATCGGGCATTAAACATCTTAGCTTAGCGTTTCAGCGCGTCGCTCAGTTCTTCGCGCATGTTGGCCAGCATGGCTTTTACGACACGCGGGTTACCTGCAACGATGTTGCCGGTCATCATATAGTTGTGGCCGCCGGTGAAATCACAGACCAGACCGCCCGCTTCACGCACCAGCAGTTCGCCTGCGGCGAAATCCCACGGCTTCAGCGCGATTTCAAAGAAACCATCAACGCGGCCTGCGGCAACATAAGCCAGATCCAGCGCAGCGGAACCAGTGCGGCGGAAGTCCGCGCATTCGGTAAACAGTTTGCCAACCACGTTAATGTAGGTCGTCGCGTGCTGTTTTGCTTTGAACGGGAAACCGGTCGCCAGAATGGTGCCATCCAGATCGCGTGCATTGCTGCCGCGCAGACGGTAGCCGTTAAGCTGGGCACCCTGGCCACGGGTTGCAGTGAAGAGTTCGTTACGCATCGGATCGTAAACCACCGCAACTTCGGTGCGGCCTTTAATACGAACGGCGATTGATACCGCGAAGTGCGGCAGGCGTTTGATAAAGTTGGTGGTGCCATCCAGTGGATCGATAACCCATTGCACATCCTGGTCAGTGCCTTCGTGCTCGCCACTCTCTTCGGTGATGATGGTGTGTTGCGGGTAAGATTTGCGGATGGTGTCAATAATCACTGCTTCAGCAGCTTTATCAACGTTGGTCACGAAATCATTGCTGCCTTTCTGGCTGGTTTCTACGGCGTCGGGAGTTTCGTAGTTTTTGGCAATTAAATTACCCGCCTTGCGCGCAGCACGCACGGCGATGTTCAGCATCGGATGCATCGGTCTCTCTCACTGGATGTTAAAGAACGGAAAACGGCGCACATGATAGCAGCCAATTCGGAATATGTCTTCGGTTTATGATAATATGCACGAATATTCTTTAGCCGTTGAAAATCTATGCTGCAAAATATTCGAATCGTACTGGTGGAAACTTCCCACACCGGCAACATGGGCTCTGTTGCCCGTGCAATGAAAACAATGGGGTTGACGAATCTGTGGTTGGTTAACCCGCTGGTTAAACCGGATTCACAGGCCATCGCGCTAGCGGCAGGTGCCAGCGATGTCATCGGCAGTGCGCACATTGTCGATACGCTGGATGAAGCATTAGCTGGCTGTAGCCTGGTCGTTGGCACCAGCGCCCGCTCACGTACGCTGCCGTGGCCGATGCTCGATCCGCGCGAATGTGGATTAAAAAGCGTTGCTGAAGCAGAACACGCGCCGGTGGCGCTGGTGTTCGGCCGCGAGCGTGTCGGCCTGACAAATGAAGAACTGCAAAAGTGCCATTATCACGTGGCGATTGCCGCTAACCCGGAATACAGCTCGCTGAACCTGGCGATGGCGGTGCAGGTTATCGCGTATGAAGTGCGTATGGCCTGGCTGGCAACGCAGGAGAGCGAATCTTCTGCAGAACATGAAGAGACGCCGTACCCGCTGGTCGACGATCTTGAGCGCTTTTATGAGCATCTGGAAAAGACGCTGCTGGCGACCGGCTTTATCCGCGAAAACCATCCCGGCCAGGTGATGAACAAGCTGCGTCGTCTGTTCACGCGTGCGCGTCCGGAAAGCCAGGAGCTGAATATCCTGCGCGGTATTCTGGCCTCCATTGAGCAGCAGCACAAAGTGTGATTTGCCTGCGCTCATCAGCCTACAAGCCCCGTGCCCGTAGGCTGGAAAGGGCAACGCGCCAGCCGGTATTTATGTTGAGCACGAAAAGCCAAATACCTGACTAATTTAGTCAACTAAATAGTTGACCAATTTAGTCGGGAATGTCAGACTTGCAACCGCTATGCAACATTAACATATTAAATAATATACCCCGGGCAGGGGCGAGTTTGAGGCTTGTAAGACATGAGACTGACATCGAAAGGGCGTTATGCCGTGACCGCAATGCTGGACGTTGCACTCAACTCCGAAGCGGGCCCGGTTCCGTTGGCTGATATTTCTGAGCGTCAGGGAATTTCCCTGTCCTATCTGGAGCAGCTGTTCTCCCGACTGCGTAAAAATGGCCTGGTGGCCAGCGTGCGTGGTCCTGGCGGTGGTTATTTGCTGGGCAAAGATGCGAGCAGCATCGCCGTGGGCGAAGTAATCAGCGCCGTTGACGAATCGGTAGACGCAACCCGTTGCCAGGGTAAAAGCGGCTGCCAGGGTGGCGATAAGTGTCTGACTCATGCGCTGTGGCGCGATCTGAGCGACCGTCTGACCGGTTTCCTCAACAACATCACACTGGGTGAACTGGTCAATAACCAGGAAATTCTCGATGTGTCCGATCGTCAGCACAGCACTGAATCCCATCGCACCACCCGCGCACAAGACGCTATCGACGTTAAACTGCGCGCATAATAAAAAACAGTATTCAGAATTGGGCCGGGGCACATCACATGTGCCCCGTTAACACGGTCGTACATCCAGCCGGTTGCCTGATTCCTTGCATTAGAGCGATGTACGGAGTTTAAAGAGCAATGAAATTACCGATCTATCTCGATTACTCCGCAACTACGCCGGTGGATCCGCGTGTTGCCGAGAAAATGATGCAGTTTCTCACTCTGGACGGGACCTTTGGTAACCCAGCCTCCCGTTCACACCGTTTTGGCTGGCAAGCTGAAGAAGCGGTAGATATCGCCCGTAACCAGATCGCTGAACTGGTGGGTGCCGACCCGCGCGAAATCGTCTTCACCTCCGGCGCGACCGAATCCGACAACCTGGCGATCAAAGGTGCAGCCAACTTTTATCAGAAAAAAGGCAAGCACATCATCACCAGCAAAACCGAACACAAAGCCGTGCTGGACACCTGTCGCCAGCTTGAGCGCGAAGGGTTTGAAGTGACTTACCTCGCCCCGCAGCGCAACGGCATTATCGATCTGAAAGAGCTGGAAGCGGCGATGCGTGACGACACCATCCTCGTCTCCATCATGCACGTGAACAACGAAATCGGCGTGGTGCAGGATATCGCCACCATCGGCGAAATGTGCCGTGCTCGCGGTATTGTTTATCACGTTGATGCCACTCAGAGCGTCGGCAAACTGCCGATCGACTTAAGCCAACTGAAAGTGGATCTGATGTCCTTCTCCGGCCATAAAATCTATGGGCCGAAAGGCATTGGCGCCCTGTATGTACGTCGTAAACCGCGTATCCGTATTGAAGCGCAGATGCACGGCGGCGGTCACGAGCGCGGAATGCGTTCCGGTACGTTGCCTGTTCACCAGATCGTCGGCATGGGCGAAGCTTACCGTATCGCCAAAGAAGAGATGGCGAGCGAAATGGAGCGTCTGCGTGGTCTGCGTAGCCGTCTGTGGAACGGCATCAACGATATCGAAGAAGTGTACCTGAACGGCGATCTTGAGCACGGCGCACCAAATATCCTCAACGTCAGCTTTAACTACGTTGAAGGCGAGTCGCTGATCATGGCGCTGAAAGATCTGGCTGTTTCTTCCGGTTCTGCCTGTACTTCCGCAAGCCTGGAACCGTCCTACGTGCTGCGCGCACTGGGTATGAGCGATGAGCTGGCGCACAGCTCCATCCGTTTCTCTTTAGGTCGTTTTACCACCGTTGAAGAGATCGACTACACCATCGAACTGGTGCGTAAATCCATCGGCCGTCTGCGCGAACTCTCTCCGCTGTGGGAAATGTTCAAACAGGGCGTGGATATCAACTCCATCGAATGGGCTCATCACTAATAACGGTTGCGGAAACAGGAGAATTTAATCATGGCTTATAGCGAAAAAGTAATCGATCACTACGAAAATCCGCGCAACGTTGGCTCGTTCGACAACGGCGACGACAGCGTCGGTAGCGGCATGGTTGGCGCGCCAGCGTGCGGCGACGTCATGAAGCTGCAAATCAAAGTTAACGATAAAGGCATCATCGAAGACGCGCGTTTCAAAACCTACGGTTGCGGCTCGGCGATTGCTTCCAGCTCGCTGGTCACCGAGTGGGTGAAAGGCAAGTCTCTGGACGAAGCGCAGGCGATCAAAAACACCGATATCGCTGAAGAGCTGGAGTTGCCGCCGGTGAAAATCCACTGCTCTATCCTGGCGGAAGATGCGATCAAAGCCGCGATTGCGGACTACAAAAGCAAACAAGAAGCAAAATAAGGCAGGAGGTTGTTGTCATGTCCATTAGCCTGAGCGACAGTGCTGCCGCGCGAGTAAATACCTTCCTGGCCAACCGTGGCAAAGGGTTTGGTCTGCGTCTGGGGGTCAGAACCTCCGGTTGTTCTGGTATGGCCTACGTGCTGGAGTTTGTTGACGCGCCGACTGAAGAAGATACGGTGTTCGAAGACAAAGGCGTGAAGGTTGTGGTTGACGGCAAAAGCCTGCAATTCCTCGACGGCACTCAACTGGACTTTGTCAAAGAAGGCCTGAACGAAGGGTTTAAATTCACCAACCCTAACGTCAAAGACGAGTGCGGTTGCGGCGAAAGCTTCAACGTCTGATCGCCTACCCATTGACCCCACCGCAGCATGCTGCGCGTGGGGTTTGCTTCGATTGCACACCCGGAATTGTTATGGATTACTTCACCCTCTTTGGGTTGCCGGCCCAATATCCGCTTGACGTTCAGGCGCTGGCGACACGTTTCCAGGATCTGCAACGGCAGTTCCACCCCGATCGCTTTGCCAGCCGCCCGCAGGCGGAGCAACTGGCTGCGGTACAGCAATCCGCTACCATTAATCAGGCGTGGCAAACCCTGCGCAATCCACTCTCCCGCGCGGAATATCTGCTGTCGCTGCATGGCTTCGATTTAGCCTCTGAGCAGCACACCGTTCGCGACACGGCCTTTTTGATGGAGCAGCTTGAGCTGCGCGAAGAGCTGGATGAAATAGAGCGTGCGGAAGATAGCGCCCGGCTGGAGACATTCCAGAAGCGGGTAAAAGGGATGTACGACGCCCGCCACCAGCAGATGGTGGAACAACTCGACAATCAGGCGTGGGACGTCGCGGCGGATACCGTGCGTAAACTGCGTTTTCTCGATAAACTGCGCAGCGCAACAGAACAACTCGAAGAAAAACTGCTCGGTTTTTAATTTTTTTGGAAGCACATAATGGCCTTATTACAAATCAGTGAGCCGGGTCTGAGCGCCGCGCCGCATCAGCGTCGTCTGGCGGCGGGCATCGATCTCGGCACCACCAATTCGCTGGTTGCTACCGTGCGTAGCGGTCAGGCGGAAACGCTGGCCGACAGCGCCGGGCGCCATTTACTCCCTTCAGTGGTGAACTACCAGGCTGACAGCCACGTTGTCGGCTACGATGCGCGCACCAATGCGGCGCTGGATTCGGTCAATACCATCAGCTCCGTAAAACGCCTGATGGGCCGCAGTCTGGCGGATATTCAGGCGCGTTACCCGCATCTGCCGTGGCAATTCCAGGCCAGTGAAAACGGTCTGCCGATGATTGTGACGCGCGGCGGCGTGGTCAACCCGATCCGCGTTTCTGCCGATATCCTGAAAGCGCTGGCTGCCCGCGCGCAGGATACGCTCTCCGGTGAACTGGATGGCGTGGTGATTACCGTTCCGGCCTATTTCGACGACGCACAGCGTCAGGGCACCAAAGATGCTGCGCGTTTAGCCGGGCTGCATGTATTGCGTCTGCTCAATGAGCCGACCGCAGCGGCGGTTGCTTACGGTCTGGATTCCGGCAAAGAAGGCGTTATCGCCGTTTACGATCTCGGTGGCGGCACTTTTGATATCTCTATTCTGCGTCTGAGCCGCGGTGTGTTCGAAGTGCTGGCGACCGGCGGCGATTCCGCGCTTGGCGGTGACGATTTCGACCACCTGCTGGCCGATTACATCCGCGAGCAGGCTGGCATTACCGATCGCAGCGATGCGCGTCAGCAACGTGAACTTCTGGATGCGGCGATTGCTGCCAAAATTGCACTGAGCGATGCCGACAGCACGACAGTTGATGTCGCTGGCTGGCAGGGCGTGGTGACTCGCGCGCAGTTTGAAGAGATGATCTCAACGCTTGTCAAACGCACGCTGCTCTCCTGTCGTCGCGCGTTGAAAGATGCGGACGTGGAAGCGCAGGATGTGCTGGAAGTGGTGATGGTGGGCGGTTCCACCCGCGTACCGCTGGTGCGTGAACGCGTGGGTGAATTTTTCGGCCGCACGCCGCTGACCTCCATCGACCCGGATAAAGTGGTGGCGATTGGCGCGGCAATCCAGGCGGACATTCTGGTCGGCAACAAGCCGGACAGCGAAATGCTGCTGCTGGACGTTATCCCGCTGTCGCTGGGGCTGGAAACCATGGGCGGACTGGTGGAAAAAGTTATTCCGCGCAACACCACAATTCCGGTGGCCCGCGCCCAGGAGTTCACGACCTTTAAAGATGGCCAGACCGCAATGTCTATCCATGTGATGCAGGGCGAGCGGGAACTGGTGGCGGATTGCCGTTCGCTGGCGCGTTTTGCTCTGCGCGGCATTCCGGCGCTACCGGCGGGCGGGGCGCATATTCGCGTCACCTTCCAGGTGGATGCTGACGGCCTGCTGAGCGTCACCGCGATGGAGAAATCCACCGGCGTGGAAGCCTCCATTCAGGTGAAACCGTCCTACGGTCTGACCGACGGCGAAATCGCCAATATGATTAAAGACTCCATGAGTTTCGCCGAGCAGGACGTGAAAGCGCGCATGCTGGCGGAGCAGAAAGTGGAAGCCGCGCGCGTGCTGGAAAGTCTGACCGGCGCGCTCGCCGCTGATGCCGCGCTGTTAAGCGCCGCAGAGCGCGAGGTTATCGACGAGGCAGTTGCGCAGTTGCGCAGCGTTGCCGACGGCGATGATACCGACGCGATAGAACAAGCCATTAAAAACGTAGATAAACAAACCCAGGAATTCGCCGCACGCCGTATGGATCAGTCCGTGCGTACCGCGCTGAAAGGCCATTCCGTCGACGAGGTTTAATATGCCTAAAATTGTTTTTCTGCCTCATCAGGATCTCTGTCCGGATGGCGCAGTTCTGGAAGCGAAGAGCGGTGAAACCATTCTTGATGTTGCCCTGCGCGGCGGTATCGAGATTGAGCACGCCTGCGAAAAATCATGTGCCTGCACCACCTGCCACTGCCTCGTGCGTGAAGGGTTTGACTCTTTGCCGGAAAGCAGCGAAGACGAAGATGACATGCTGGATAAAGCCTGGGGTCTGGAGCCGGACAGCCGTTTAAGCTGCCAGGCGCGCGTCACCGATGAAGATCTGGTGGTTGAGATCCCGCGTTACACCATCAACCACGCGCGGGAGCACTGATATGGGACTAAAATGGACCGACAGCCGCGAAATCGGCGAGGCGCTGTATGACAGCCGCCCGGATGTGGATCCGAAAACTGTACGTTTCACCGATATGCATCAGTGGATCTGCGAGCTGGAAGAGTTCGACGACGATCCGAACGCATCGAATGAAAAAATTCTCGAAGCGATTCTGCTAGTCTGGTTAGACGAAGCATCATAATCATCTCACGGGCTGCCTTCGGGCGGCCCGTTTTCATGCATACGTAGGCCGGAAAAGGCAACGTTGCCATCCGGTGTCTGCCGATAAGGATAAATATAATGACAGAAGCTATGAAAGTGACACTCACCACGCAAAGCGCGGATGCGCGTTGGGGTGAAAAAGCCTCCTGGAGTATCAATAACGACGGCATCGCTCTGCATCTGAATGGAAAAGACGATTTAGGTCTGATTCAGCGCGCCGCGCGCAAAATCGACGGTCTGGGCATTAAACACGTTGCGCTGAGCGGCGAAGGCTGGGACGCAGATCGTAGCTGGGCGTTCTGGGCCGGTTACAAAGGGCCGAAAGGCACGCGCAAAGTGGAGTGGGCGCAACTGGGTGACGCCGGGCAAAAAGAGCTGGATAGCCGCCTGCAAACCATCGACTGGGTACGCGACATCATCAACGCGCCGGCAGAAGAGTTAGGGCCGGAACAACTGGCGCAGCGCGCAGTCGATCTGCTGCACAGCGTGGGCGGTGAAAACGTCTCTTACCGCATCACCAAAGGCGAAGATCTGCGCGAGCAGAATTACCTTGGTCTGCACACCGTTGGCCGCGGTTCTGAGCGACCGCCGGTATTGCTGGCGCTGGACTACAACCCGACGGGCAATCCGGATGCGCCGGTGTACGCTGCGCTGGTGGGCAAAGGCATCACCTTTGACTCCGGCGGTTACAGCATCAAACCAACCTCATCAATGGATTCAATGAAATCCGATATGGGCGGCGCGGCGCTGGTAACCGGTGCGCTGGCGTTTGCCATCACGCGCGGGCTGGATAAACGCGTCAAACTGTACCTCTGCTGCGCCGACAACCTGATCAGCGGTAACGCCTTTAAACTGGGCGACATTATTCATTATCGCAACGGCAAAACCGTAGAAATCATGAACACCGATGCGGAAGGGCGTCTGGTGCTGGCGGATGGTCTGATTGATGCGTCTGCGCAAAAACCGCAGTTTATCATTGATGCCGCAACGCTGACTGGCGCGGCGAAAACTGCGCTGGGTAACGATTACCACGCGCTCTTCAGCTTTGACGATGCGCTGGCTGGCCGTCTGCTCAACAGTGCGACGGCGGAGAATGAACCGTTCTGGCGTCTGCCGCTGGCGGAGTTCCACCGCAATCAGCTGCCGTCCAATTTTGCCGAACTGAACAACACCGCCAGCGGCTCTTTCCCTGCCGGGGCAAGTACGGCGGCCGGGTTCCTGTCGCACTTTGTTGAAAACTACCAGCAGGGCTGGCTGCATATTGATTGCTCCGCCACCTACCGCAAAGCGGCAGTGGAGCAATGGGCGGCCGGTGCGACCGGGCTTGGTGTACGAACCATCGCGAATTTATTGACCGCCGGGTAAGCGTCATTGTTGTGCCGGATGGCGGCTACGCCTTATCCGGCCTACGTAGTCCGTGCATTTTGTAGGCCGGATAAGCGAAGCGCCATCCGGCAATAAAGCGAATCAGAGAACCTATGTCCGAAAGCAAAAACGAATTAGAAACCCTGCTGGAGCAGGCGGCGACCGAGCCCGCTTACCGCCCGGCTTTTTTCCGTACGCTGCTGGAATCCACCGTTTGGGTGCCGGGCACGGCGGCGGAAGGTGAAGCGATTGTCGAAGACAGCGCGCTGGATTTGCAGCACTGGGAAAAAGATGACGGTAACTCGGTTATTCCGTTCTTTACCTCGCTGGAAGCCTTACAGCAGGCCGTTAGTGAAGAACAGGCATTTGTGGTCATGCCTGCGCGTACACTGTTTGAAATGACGCTGGGAGAGACGCTATTTCTCAACGCTAAATTAGCCACCGGCAAAGAGTTCACGCCGCGCGAGTTAAGCCATTTGGTGGGCGCAGAAAGCAGTCCGCTCAGCCAGCAGGAAGTGCTGGAAGGCGGCACGGCGCTGCTGCTTTCCGAAGTGGCTGAACCGCCTGCGCAAATGGTCGATTCACTGACCACGCTGTTTAAAAGCATCAAAACCGTCAAACGTGCCTTTCTCTGCTCGATTAAAGAGAAGGCCGATGAGCAACCCAACCTGCTGATTGGCATTGAAGCAGAAGGAGACATCGAAGAGATCATCCATGCAGCGGGCAGCGTCGCGACAGATACGCTTCCAGGGGATGAACCGATCGATATTTGCCAGGTGGTGGAAGGCGAGAAAGGCATCAGCCACTTTATGCTGGCGCATATCACGCCGTTCTATGAACGTCGCTGGGGCAGCTTCCTGCGCGATTTCAAAAACAACCGCATTATCTGATGAACCGGCGGTGCGAAATGTACCGCCCGTTTATTGCGTCGCTTCCAGCAGCAACAGATCCATCAACAGTACCAGATTCGACTCAAACGACGTAATGCCCGCCGCTTCGGCAGCAAAGTGCACCGCTTCGTCATACAGCGCAAAATGCACATCCGCCAGTTCCGCCAGCGTGTTTGCTGATGCGCGGGTAAAGGCGACGACCGTCATGCCAACCGTGCGCGCAATCCGCGCTTTATCCAGCACCTGTTCGGTTTCACCGCTGCGTGACACGGCAATAAACACCTGATAACGCGCGGCATTGCTGAGGAAGATATTGCGGCTGTCGCCAGGCCCGGAGATAAACGCCGTCTTGCCCAGCACCTGCAACTTCTTGGTTAAATACTCGGCGAAGAGATAAGAGAACCCCGCGCCATAGAGAAAAAAACTCTCCCGATCGCGCAGCAGTTCGGCGAAGCGGTGACGCTTCTCTTCCGTCACCCATTGAAAGGTGCGCTGGTAATTGGCCATAAACTGCGGGAACAGCGCCGGTAGCTCGTCATGCCCTTCATGATGTTGCTGAGCAATATGCGGCGTGTCGGACAAAAGCTGTTTGCAGTGCCAGATAAATTCGCTGTAGCCGCTAAAGCCCAGTTTCTGACAGAGCCGGATAATGGTGGCGGTGGAAACGTAAGTCGCCTGTGCCAGCTGGCGCACGGTGATATTACCCACCAGCAGCGGATGTTCCGTCAGGTGGGCAAGCACACGATATTCCGCGCGGGTCAGTGATGCCCCGCGCGTCAGCAAGGGCGCAAGCCGGTTGTCCATTCAGGCGGGTTCGACGGGCAAATCGTCGCGCGCGCCCCATTCACTCCAGGAGCCGTCATACAGCGTCACGTTAGGCGCGCCCAGCGTCGCAAGCGCGAGGATCACTACGGACGCCGTGACGCCGGAGCCGCAGCTGGCAATAATCGGCCGGTTCAGGTCAACGCCCTGGCGGCGGAAAATGGCGGTCAATTCGTCGGTGGTTCTCAGTTCGCCATCGACCACCAGATCAACCCACGGCACGTTCAGTGCGCCGGGAATATGCCCGCGCTTCAGGCCCGGACGCGGCTCATCGACTTCGCCAGAAAAACGCGGGGCAGGGCGCGCATCGACAATCTGTGCGGTGCCTTCGTGGCTTGCCAGCAGCACATCGGTCAGCTTTTTCACCACCGACGGATCGAAGTTGGCGTTAAAGTCGGATTCCGGCAGCGGCACTTCGCCTTTCTGCAACGGCAGGGCGTCGCGCTGCCAGCCGGCCAGACCGCCCGCGAGAATCGAGACATTCTCCACGCCGTAATTGCGCAGCATCCACCATGTGCGCGGCGCGGAGAACAGTGTGCCTTCGTCGTACACCACCAGGTGTTTATCCTGGTTGATGCCCAGTTCGCGCATCGCCACGGCGAACGCTTCCGGCCGCGTCAGCATGTGCGGTAAGGATGTGCTGTGGTCGGAAAGGGCTTCGATATCAAAAAACACCGCGCCGGGAAGATGCCCGTCACGGTACTCCGCACGCATATCGCGATGCTCCTGGCCCACTGGCGCCATGCGGGCGTCAATCAACTGGATTTCAGGATCATCGCTATGCTCTATCAGCCAGTCGGCCGCGACAAAAAATGAGGTGGACATGGGGATCTCCGTGTCGTCAATAATTACTCTGAATTGTTAACGTTTTTTCATCACCCTACAAGCCACCTTCGCTAAACCCGCGAGCCAACTCGGTATTTTTATACCGCTTTGCCGTTTTCCCACGCCTTTTGCAGTGCAGGCCAGTAGTCGCGGTTCGCCTCAATCATCTCATCGAGAATCGCTTTGGCATGCTGCATAGTTGGCACCGTGCGGTTCAGGGTAAACGCCTGGAGCGCTTTTTCGTAGCTGCCTTCAATGGTGGCTTCAACCAGCAGTTGCTCCGAGGCCAGTTGCTGCATTAGCAGCGTCTGGTGGAATAGCGGCACCGTCCCCATGCGCACCGGTTCCGGCCCGGAGGAGGTGATGTAAGCCGGAACTTCCACCATCGCGTCGTACGGCAGGTTGGCGATCGCCCCTTTATTTTCCACAATCACCAGGTGGCGCTGGCGAAGATCAAACGCCAGCGAGCAGGCCACATCAACGATAAACGCGCCGTGGACGCCAACATGAAACGCATCGGGCAGGACTCCGCTGCGTTGATACTCTTGCGCAGCGGCAAACAGTTTCTTTTCGCGCCCGTTCATCACTTCATTGGCGCGCGTGTAGTCAGGATCCTGGTGCGCGACGATCTCGTTTGGCATCAGGTAATACTGCAAATACGGGTTCGGCAGATACTCCGGGAAGTGATCCATAATCGGCTTGATATTGCGCCAGGTTTTCACCCATGACGGATCGGCGTGCTGCGGATCCGTTTGCGCGGCGTCTTCGGTCAGTAGGCCAAAGCGGGCAACGTGTTCGCGCAATTCCGGCAGGCGATCTTCACCCTCCACGCGCACCTGCGTAAACCAGCCGAAGTGATTCAGGCCAAAATAATCGACCTCCAGCTTGTGGCGGTCGACGCCGAGGATCGCCCCCATATTGCGCATCGCTGCGACCGGCATATCGCAAATATTCAGCACCCGCGCCTGCGGGCGCAGCCGACGCACCCCTTCAGCGACAATCGCCGCAGGGTTAGAGTAATTGACGATCCACGCTTTCTCATCCGCGTATCGCGTAACCTGATCGATAAGCTCGACCATCGGCAGAATAGTGCGCAGACCATAGGCCAGCCCGCCGGGGCCGCAGGTTTCCTGCCCGACCACACCATGGCGCAGCGGGATCTTTTCATCCTGTTCGCGCATCTTGTACTGACCAACGCGCATCTGGGCAAAGACGAAATGCGCGCCGCTGAATGCCGTTTCCGCATCATTCGTTACGGTAAATTTAATGCGCTGGCTGTGGTCGCGGATCACTTTTTCCACCACCGGCGCGATGGTGTTTTGCCGCGCTGCATC
The DNA here is from genome assembly GCF_013085925.1 of Kosakonia sp. MUSA4. Lineage (NCBI taxonomy): Bacteria > Pseudomonadati > Pseudomonadota > Gammaproteobacteria > Enterobacterales > Enterobacteriaceae > Kosakonia > Kosakonia sp. MUSA4. Next base: position 3,911,707 of record NZ_CP025697.1, on the reverse strand, counting down.
AATGTCGTAGAGACGAATTTCCGCCAGCGGGAACGCTTCCAGCTGAACCATCAGGCTTTTCACGATGCCCGGTGTATAGGTGCTGCCGCCACCGGCGATGGATAAAATAAACGGGGGTTTAACCATTTCTGTACTCCTTCAGAGAAACATCTCAACGGCTTCTCGCATTTTTTTGACATGCAGCCCGTAGACCACCTGAACGTTATTACCTTGTCTGATCACGCCCTTTGCGCCGGTCGCTTTCAGTTGCGGTTCGTTAATCACCGCCGCATCTTTCACCGTGACGCGCAGGCGGGTGTAACAGTTGTCCACTACCTCAATATTGGCGCGTCCGCCCAGCCCGGCGATAATCGCTTCGCCCATCGCGTCGTTGTTGCCTTTCGCCTGGTAATCCTGCTTGCTGTAAAGGCGCGTTTCTTCGTTCTCTTCCTCGCGGCCTGGCGTTTTCATATCGAAGTGCAAAATCAAAAAGCGGAAGATCACAAAGTAGAGGGCGAACATGATGACGCCGACGAGGATATACATCGGCCAGTTCGACTTCTGGATACCGAGCGGCAGGTTGTAGAGAATAAAATCGATGATGCCGTTCGCGCCGATGGCATGAACGCCGAACAACGAGAACAGCATCATGCCGATCCCGGTCAGCACCGCATGCACCACAAACAGCAGCGGCGCAACAAAGAGGAAAGAGAATTCAATCGGTTCCGTCACGCCGACCAGCAGCGAAGTGAGCGCGGCGGGGATCAAAATCGCTTTGGCGGCCGCTTTGCGTTCCGGTTTTGCCGTCACGTACATCGCCAGCGCGGCGGCAGGCAGGCCGAACATTTTACTGATACCGCGAGCATCCCAGACGACCGTATTGCTGAGTTGCTTCACGCCAGGGCAGGCGATTTCCGCGAAGTAAATGTTCCGCGCGCCCTGATAAGTGCTGCCGCAAACATCCGCCGTACCACCCAGTTCGGTATAGAGAAACGGCGTATAGACCAGATGATGCAGCCCGGTCGGCACCAGAATGCGCTCAAGAAAGCCGTACACCGCCACGCCAAATGGCCCGGCACCTTTAATCGCCAGCGCCAGCGTGCTGATACCATGCTGGGCGAAGGGCCACAGCTCGCTCATCACCACGCCGAGCACCATCGACACCGGCAGCATAATCATCGCCACAAAGCAGTGGCCGGAGTAAATCGCCATCGCGCCGGAAAACTGTACGCCGGAATATTTGTTGTACAGATAACCGCTGAGCGCGCCGGTCAGGATCCCGGCAAACACGCCCATTTCCAGCACCTGTACCCCCAGCACCATGCTCTGGCCAGCCGCTTTCATCTGATCGGCGGGAGCCAGCGCGCCCTGCATCTGCAACGTCACGTTCATGGCATTGATGAACACAATAAACGTCACCAGACCAATCAGCGCGGCGTAGCCTTTATCCCGCGAGGCCAGCCCAACCGGGATACCAACGGCAAATACCAGCGCCAGGTTGGCGAGCACGGAAACAGCGGATTTCGCGATTAATTGGCCGATGTGCTGAATAAACGGGTGACCGAGGAATGGCAAATATTCGGCCAGGTTGCCATTGCCAAAAATATTCCCGAAGGCAATAAACAGGCCGACGATGGGCAAAATGAGTACCGGACCAAAGAGGGACTTACCAAAATTTTGTAGGGCATTCACGGCTCTGGACATAGTGATCTCTCTTATTAGAACCGCGCACAACGGTGCACAGACAGCGTAACGTTAGCAGTCTGAAGCGATACTTATCCAGCTATCTTATTGTTTTAAAAACAAATGACTCACAACGTAACATGTTACGTCACGACCTGTGATCCCTGTAACAGTGCCAGCGTGATGAGAACGCTGCCTTTGCGAGGCGCTTTCCAGAATTCATCAGACATTTTGTAATTCATGCGGCTGCGCATAATACTAAGTGGGCCTCTTTCAACAGGTTAATAAACCAGGGATAACGAATGAAACCGCTACGTATTGCGGCGCTGACTGTTGCGCTGCTGACCACCCTTACGCTTGCTGGCTGCGATAACAACGATAAACCGAAAGCCGCCAGCGCGCCTGCCGCCAGTGCTGAGCAAAAAGCATCCCCTGCCGCACCGGACAAAGAGAAGCTGGCCCAGCTTGCTGCCCGCAGTGAAGGCAAGCCGCTGACGTTGCTGGATGCTTCTGAAGTGCAACTGGACGGCGCCGCCACGCTGGTGCTGACTTTCTCGGTCCCGCTCGATCCCGCGCAGAATTTTGCCTCTACCGTGCATCTGGTGGATAAAAAGAGCGGCAAGGTGGATGGCGCATGGGAGCTGGCGCCCAATCTGAAAGAGCTGCGTCTGCGGCACCTGGAGCCGAATCGCGAACTGCTAGTATCGGTCGATCGGGGGCTGGTGGCGCTGAATAAAGCCACCTTCGGCATCGATTATGAGAAAACCATCGCCACACGCGACGTCCAGCCAAGCGTCGGTTTTGCCAGCCGGGGTTCGCTGCTGCCGGGTAAAGTCGTGGAAGGGCTGCCCGTCATGGCGCTGAACGTCAATAATGTTGATGTTAACTTTTATCGCGTGAAGCCGGAGTCGCTGGCGGCGTTTATCAGCCAGTGGGAATATCGCAGCTCGCTTTCGAACTGGGAGTCGGACACCCTATTAAAAATGGCCGATCTGGTCTACACCGGCCGCTTTGACCTCAACCCGGCGCGCAACACCCGGGAAAAACTGTTGCTGCCGTTAAGCGGTATCCAGCCGTTGCAGCAGACCGGCGTTTATATCGCGGTGATGAATCAGGCCGGGCACTACAACTACAGCAATGCCGCCACGCTGTTCACCCTCAGCAATATCGGCCTCTCGGCGCACCGTTACTATAACCGGCTGGATATTTTCACCCAGGGGCTGGAAAACGGCGCAGCGCTCTCCGGCATTGAGGTGTCGCTTCTGAATGAGAAGGGGCAAACCCTGGCGCAGGCGACCAGCGATGCGGATGGGCACGCTACCCTGAACACCGATAAAGAAGCCGCGCTGGTGCTGGCGCGCAAAGAGGGTGAAACCACGCTACTGGATCTGAAATTACCGGCGCTGGATCTGGCCGAGTTCGCCATTGCGGGCGAGCCAGGCTACAGCAAACAGTTCTTTATGTTTGGCCCGCGCGATCTTTATCGCCCTGGTGAAACGGTGATCCTTAATGGCCTGCTACGCGACAGCGACGGTAAACCGCTGGCGGAGCAGCCGGTCAAACTCGAAGTGGTCAAACCGGACGGCCAGGTGGTCCGCACAGTGGTCAGCCAGCCGCAAAATGGCCTGTATCACTTTACCTATTCGCTGGATGCCAGCGCGCAAACGGGAATGTGGCGTATCCGCGCCAACACTGGCGATAACCTGCCGCGCGAATGGGGTTTCCACGTTGAAGACTTTATGCCGGAGCGCATGGCGCTGAACATTACGCCGCAGCCGACGCCGGTGGATCCGGCCGCAGATGTGGTATTCAACGTGAATGGTCACTACCTCTATGGCGCGCCCGCCAGCGGCAATACGTTGCAGGGGCAACTGTTCCTGCGCCCTCTGCGCGACGCGGTAGCCGCTCTGCCTGGCTTCCAGTTCGGCGATATTGCGGAAGAGAACCTGAGCCGCAGCCTGGATGAAGTGCATCTGACGCTGGATAACGAAGGTCAGGGTGCGGTCAGTACGCCGAGCCAGTGGCAGGAGACGCACTCGCCGTTACAGGTGATTTTGCAGGCCAGCCTGCTGGAGTCGGGCGGACGTCCGGTTACGCGCCGCGCGGAACAGGCTATCTGGCCTGCGCAGTCGCTGCCGGGGATCCGTCCGCAATTTGCCGCTAAGGCCGTTTACGACTATCGCACCGACACCACGGTCAATCAGCCGATTGTTGATGAAGGCAGCAACGCGGCGTTCGATATTGTCTATGCCGATGCTGCCGGGACGAAAAAGGCGGTTAATGATTTGCAGGTGCGCCTGATCCGCGAACGGCGCGACTATTTCTGGAACTGGTCGGAAAGCGAAGGTTGGCAATCGCAGTTCAACCAGAAAGATCTGGTGGAAGGTGAGCAGAGCCTCAGTCTTACGGCGGATGAAACCGGCAAGGTGAGTTTCCCGGTGGACTGGGGTTCTTACCGCCTGGAAGTGAAAGGGCCTGATGACACCGTCAGCAGCGTGCGTTTCTGGGCCGGTTATAGCTGGCAGGACAACAGCGATGGTGCGGGCGCCGCGCGGCCTGACCGCGTCACTATGAAGCTGGACAAACCGGGTTATAAACCGGGCGACACCGTCAAATTGCACATCACCGCTCCAGCCGCAGGTAAAGGTTACGCGATGATCGAATCCAGCGAGGGGCCGCTGTGGTGGAAAGAGATTGATGTGCCAGCCGACGGCCTCGATCTGAGTATTCCACTCGATCAAAAATGGCAGCGTCACGATCTCTATCTCAGCACGCTGGTGATCCGTCCCGGCGATAAATCGAAATCCGCCACGCCAAAACGTGCGGTCGGTTTGCTGCACTTGCCGATGGGCGATGAAAATCGCCGACTCGACATTGCGCTGGATGCGCCACCCAAAATGCGCCCCAACCAACCGCTGACCGTTAAAGTTAAGGCGACGGTGAAAAACGGCGAAACCCCGAAACAAGTGAATGTGCTGCTTTCCGCCGTCGATAGCGGCGTGCTGAATATTACCGACTACGTGACGCCGGATCCGTGGCAGGCCTTTTTCGGGCAGAAACGCTACGGTGCGGATATCTATGATATTTACGGTCAGGTGATTGAAGGCCAGGGTCGTCTTGCCGCGCTGCGCTTCGGCGGTGATGGCGACGAAATGAATCGCGGCGGAAAACCGCCGGTCAATCACGTCACCATCATTGCCCAGCAGGCGCAGCCGGTACAACTGGACGAAAACGGCGAAGGCACGGTGACGTTACCGATTGGCGATTTCAATGGTGAGTTGCGGGTAATGGCGCAGGCGTGGACAGCAGAGGATTTTGGTAGCAGCGAAAGCAAAGTGGTGGTGGCCGCGCCGGTGATAGCCGAACTGAACACGCCGCGTTTCCTCGGCAGCGGCGACACCTCGCGCCTGACGCTGGATCTCACCAACCTGACCGATCGGCCGCAAACACTCAATGTGGCTCTGACTGCCGGAGGTTTACTGGCGCTGGAAAGTCAATCGCCGGAGCCGCTCACATTGCCAGCGGGTGATCGCACCACGCTGTTCATTCCGGTGCGGGCGCTGGACGGCTTTGGCGACGGCGAAATTAACGCGCAAATCAGCGGGCTGACGCTGCCGGGAGAAACCTTCGCCCCGTTACAGAAGCAGTGGAAAATCGGTGTACGCCCGCCGTTTGCTGCACAAACGGTCAACAGCGGGGCAATGCTCAAACCTGGCGAGAGCTGGCATGCGCCGGAACAACATCTGGCAGGCATTTCACCGGCCACGCTTCAGGGGCGTCTGCTGTTGAGCGGCAAACCGCCACTCAATATCGCACGCTATATTCAGGAGCTAAAAGCCTATCCGTATGGCTGCCTTGAGCAAACCGCCAGCGGGCTATTCCCGTCGCTTTATACCAATGCCGCGCAGCTTAAAGCGCTCGGTATTAAGGGCGACAGCGACGAGCAGCGTCGCGCTGCGGTGGATATCGGTATCTCCAGACTGCTGCAGATGCAGCGCGACGACGGTGGATTCTCGCTGTGGGATAAGAGTGGGCCGGAAGAGTACTGGCTGACGGCGTATGTTACCGATTTTCTGGTTAGCGCCTCGGCGCAAGGATACAGCGTTCCGGCGGAGGCGCTGAACAACGCGAACAACCGCTTGCTGCGATATTTGCAGGACCCGGCCACGATGGCGGTGCGCTATAGCGACGATCTCCCGGCAACGAAATTTGCCGTGCAAAGCTATGCCGGACTGGTACTGGCGCGTCAGCAGAAAGCGCCACTGGGTGCGCTGCGCGAAATCTGGCAGCGTCACGACCAGGCCAAAGCAGGGCTACCGCTGATGCAGTTGGGCGTGGCGTTAAAACTGATGGGCGACGCGCAACGTAGCGAACAGGCGCTGGCACTGGCATTGAAAACTCCGCGGGCGAAGGATAATCGTTGGCTGGCGGATTATGGCAGCGAGCTGCGCGATAACGCGCTGATGCTGGCGCTGCTGGAAGATAATACGCTGCTGGAACAGGAGCAGACGCGCCTGCTGACGACGCTCTCGGAACAGGCTTACGGGCAGCGCTGGTTATCAACGCAGGAAAGCAATGCCTTATTCATGGCCGGACGTAATCTGCAAAATGCCTCCGGGGTGTGGCAGGCGCAAACCTCGCTGGAGACGGCGGCGCTCAGTGGCGATAAATCGCAAACCCGCAACCTCGATGCCGATCAACTGGCGGCGTTGCAGGTGACCAACAGCGGTAGCTCACCGTTATGGCTGCGCCTGGATAGTAGCGGATATCCGATGCAGGCGCCTGCGCCTTCTGACAACGTGCTGCACATTGAACGCACAGTGCTGGGCACCGACGGACGGAGCAAATCGCTCTCATCGCTGAAAAGCGGCGAGCTGGTGCTGGTCTCACTGGAAGTGAGCGCCAGCCAGAATGTCCCGGATGCGCTGGTGGTGGATTTACTGCCTGCCGGTCTGGAGCTGGAAAACCAGAACCTCGCGAGCAGCAGCGCCAGTCTCCAGGAGAGCGGTAGCGAAGTACAGGAACTGCTTAACCGGATGCAGCAGGCTGACATTCAGCATATGGAGTTCCGCGACGATCGCTTTGTGGCTGCTGTGCCAGTGAGCGAAGGCCAGCCGGTGACGCTGGTTTACCTGGCGCGCGCGGTAACGCCGGGGACGTATCAGGTGCCAGCGCCACAAGTGGAATCAATGTATGTTCCGCAGTGGCGGGCGACCGGCGCGACCCGCAGCCCGATGATTATTGTCCCGTAACGTGAAAAAGCTTCTATTACATACCCGCTGGCGCTGGCTGGCGGGAGGGCTGTTGCTGCTGATTCTCGGCGTTATTGCTGCGGACAGAATCTGGCCGTTGCCGCTGAATGAAGTTGCTCCGGCACGGGTGGTGGTTGCGCAAGAGGGAACGCCGTTATGGCGTTTTGCCGACGCGGAGGGCATCTGGCGCTATCCGGTGACCATCGAAGAGGTTTCGCCGCACTATTTACAGGCGCTCATTCAGTATGAAGATCGCTGGTTCTGGGCGCACCCCGGCGTTAATCCGTTTTCCGTTTTACGGGCCGCCTGGCAGGATTTGCGTGCCGGGCGTGTGGTCTCTGGCGGCAGCACGCTGACCATGCAGGTTGCCAGGTTGCTGGATCCGCACCCGCGTACCTTTGGCGGCAAAATCCGCCAGCTATGGCGCGCAATGCAACTGGAGTGGCATCTTTCCAAACGCGAGATCCTCACTCTGTACCTTAATCGTGCGCCGTTTGGCGGCACGTTGCAGGGGGTTGGCGCCGCGAGCTGGGCTTATCTGGGTAAATCACCGGCGAAGCTCAGCTATTCCGAAGCGGCGCTGTTGGCTGTTTTGCCACAGGCTCCCAGCCGATTGCGGCCGGATCGCTGGCCGCAACGCGCGCAGGCGGCGCGTGACAAAGTGCTGGATCGCATGGTGGCGCAAAAAGTGTGGCCCGCTTCGCAGGTGAAAGAGTCGCGCGAAGAGCCGGTGTGGCTGGCTCCGCGACAGATGCCGCAACTGGCGCCGTTATTTGCCCGGCGCATGCTGGCATCCAGTAAAGCGCTGAAGGTAACTACGACGCTTGATGCCAGCCTGCAACGGCAGCTGGAAGAGATGGCGCTGGGGGTAAAGTCGCGTTTACCGCCGCGCAGTTCGCTGGCAATGATCGTTGTCGATCACACCAACATGAAGGTGCGTGGCTGGGTCGGATCGGTGGATATTAATGATGACAGCCGCTTTAGCCATGTCGATATGGTCAGCGCTATCCGTTCGCCGGGTTCGGTATTAAAACCCTTTATTTATGGTCTGGCGCTTGATGACGGTCTGATTCATCCGGCCTCGCTATTGCAGGACGTTCCGCGCCGGGTGGGAGATTATCGCCCCGGTAACTTCGACAGCGGTTTTCATGGCCCGGTGAGTATGAGCGAAGCGCTGGTAAGATCGCTGAACCTGCCAGCGGTACAGGTGCTGGAAGTCTATGGCCCGAAAACCTTCGCTGCTAACCTGCGCAATGCCGGTCTGCCGTTGATTCTGCCTGCCGGTGCGGAACCCAATCTGGCGTTGATCCTCGGTGGCGCAGGGGCGCGGCTGGAGGACATCGCGGCGGCCTACAGCGCCTTTGCCCGCCACGGCAATGCGGGAAGATTACGTATGACGCCGGATGCTCCGCTGGAAGAACGCCGGTTGATGTCGCCGGGGGCTGCGTGGATCATCCGCCGTATTCTGGCTGGCGAAGCGCAGCCGGTACCGGATGAAGCGTTGCCGCAGGTAGTGCCGCTGGCATGGAAAACCGGTACCAGCTATGGCTACCGCGATGCGTGGGCGATTGGTATTAATGCCCGCTATGTGATCGGCATCTGGACCGGGCGGCCGGACGGTACACCCGTTGCCGGTCAGTTTGGTTTCGCCAGCGCAGTACCGCTGTTAAATCAGGTTAACAACCTGCTGCAACCGCGATCAGCAATAGAACAATCCCGCCTGCCGCGCGATCCGCGTCCCGCTTCCGTAAGCAGCGGCATCATTTGCTGGCCTGGGGGGCAGAGCCTGCCTGAGGGAGACAGCAATTGTCGCCGCCGTCTGGCGACGTGGTTACTGGATGGCAGCCAGCCGCCAACGCTGCTGATGCCGGAGCAGGAAGGGGGGCTCGGCATTCGCTTTCCGCTGTGGTTAAACAGCGCAGGGCGCAGAGTGGCGGCGGATTGCCCGGATGCGCAGCAGAAAACCTGGATTGTCTGGCCGCGACCGCTGGAACCCTGGCTGCCCGCCAGTGAACGTCGCGCTGCGCGCTTGCCTGCCGCCGATCCCCATTGTCCGCCGCGGGATGACAACGCACCGCCACCGCTATTACTAAGCGGCGTGCGAGAAGGCGCCGTGATCAAGCGTGTTCCGGGGCAGGCATTTGCGCTGCTGCCGTTGCAAAGCAGTGGCGGAGAAGGGGAGCGCTGGTGGTTTTTAAATGGCGAACCGTTAACGATGCATACGAGTTTATTAAATCTGCGGCTTGATAAAGCCGGTGAATATCAGTTATTGGTTATGGATGATGCGGGACAGGTTGCAACAGTGCAGTTTACTGTGCAATAACCGCGCAAATGGTGAGTTTGGTGAACAGTGTTGCTAAAACTCGTCTCATTTAAAAAAAATGTTACCCTCATCCATAGGCAACGCCCGCGTTGCTCTTTATAATCCGCGCCACACCTATTCAGGGCAACAGAACAACTTACAGAGGTAAACATGGCTATTGAACGTACTTTTTCCATCATTAAACCGAACGCGGTGGCAAAAAACGTTATTGGCAGCATCTTCTCTCGCTTCGAAGCGGCGGGTTTCAAAATCGTTGGTACCAAAATGCTGCACCTGACCGTTGAGCAGGCTCGTGGTTTCTACGCCGAGCATGAAGGTCGTCCGTTCTTTGACGGTCTGGTTGAGTTCATGACGTCTGGCCCGATCGTGGTTTCTGTACTGGAAGGTGAAAACGCCGTGCAGCGTCACCGCGATCTGCTGGGCGCAACCAACCCGGCGAACGCGCTGGCCGGTACTCTGCGCGCTGATTACGCAGACAGCTTCACCGAAAACGGTACCCACGGTTCCGATTCCGTAGAATCTGCGGCCCGCGAAATCGCTTTCTTCTTTGCTGAAGGCGAAGTTTGCCCGCGTACGCGCTAATCGTGTAACGAGTTTTACACTTTTCTTTGGCAAATGCCGCGTGCAAACGTGGTATCTGTGCGTCAGAATTTGTACAATACTGCGCCCCAGGATGAGCAGACGCTTGCCTGGGGCGCTTCTTTTCAACCCTCCACGGGCCATAACGTGTAATAACGAGGCCGGAATAAAATATGTCTGAACAAATTGCTATGCCTGAGAACGACGCCCTCACGGTTCCAAACAAAGACGCAAAAATTAACCTGCTGGATTTAAACCGTCAGCAGATGCGTGAATTTTTCAAAAACTTAGGTGAAAAACCCTTCCGCGCCGACCAGGTGATGAAGTGGATGTATCACTATTGCAGCGACGACTTTGATGAGATGACCGACATCAACAAAGTCCTGCGCAACAAATTAAAAGAAGTGGCTGAAATTCGCGCCCCGGAAGTTGTGGAAGAACAACGCTCTTCCGATGGCACTATCAAATGGGCGATTGCCGTTGGCGATCAGCGCGTTGAAACCGTTTATATCCCGGAAGAAGACCGTGCGACGCTCTGCGTCTCTTCACAGGTGGGATGTGCGCTGGAGTGTAAATTCTGCTCTACCGCGCAACAGGGGTTTAACCGCAACCTGCGCGTTTCCGAAATCATTGGCCAGGTGTGGCGCGCGGCGAAAATTATCGGCGCAGCGAAAGTCACCGGCAGCCGCCCGATCACCAACGTGGTGATGATGGGCATGGGCGAGCCGCTGCTCAACCTGACGAACGTGGTACCGGCAATGGAGATCATGCTGGATGATTTCGGTTTTGGTCTTTCTAAACGTCGCGTCACGCTCTCGACTTCAGGCGTGGTTCCGGCGCTGGATAAGCTGGGCGATATGATTGACGTTGCGCTGGCCATCTCTCTGCACGCGCCAAACGATGAAATCCGCGATGAAATTGTACCGATCAATAAAAAGTACAATATCGAAACCTTCCTTGGCGCCGTTCGTCGCTACATTGAAAAATCCAACGCCAACCAGGGCCGTGTGACCATTGAGTACGTGATGCTGGACCATGTAAACGATGGTACGGAGCATGCGCATGAACTGGCCGAGCTGCTGAAAGATACGCCGTGCAAAATTAACCTGATTCCGTGGAACCCGTTCCCGGGTGCGCCGTACGGTCGTAGCTCCAATAGCCGTATCGATCGTTTCTGCAAGGTGCTGATGAGCTATGGCTTTACCACCATCGTGCGTAAAACGCGCGGTGATGATATCGACGCCGCTTGTGGTCAGTTGGCCGGCGATGTGATCGACCGCACCAAGCGTACAATGCGTAAGCGTATGCAGGGTGAAACGATCGCAGTGAAGGCGCTGTAAGGCTGTGATGCAGCGCGAAGAATGTGCTGCATTTTATAAAAATGTCGAATATTTGGCCTGTACGTATGCAGGCTATTAATAATTACGGTGCGTTTCTCCTGACTTTAAGGCAGTATGTAGTGATGGAACAACGGCTTAGCAAAAAGTGCCTAAAGCTGTTCTGTTATGACGAGCCTGACAGTCTTATACTGTGGGTCTACGTTTAACTGACCCGGTTATTTCGCGGCGCGTGTGGGCATTGCGGCCACACGCGCCTGAATGTTTACTTTTCACGTACCAGTAGTTGTAGCGAATGAATACTGAAGCCACTCAAGACCAAAACGAAGTACAAACCACTGGCGTTCGTCTGCGCAGCGCCCGTGAACAACTTGGACTCAGCCAACAGGCGGTTGCAGAACGCTTGTGTCTGAAGGTCTCCACGGTACGCGATATCGAAGAGGATCGATCGCCTGCCGATCTGGCATCGACGTTTGTGCGCGGTTATATCCGCTCATATGCCCGCCTGGTGCACATCCCAGAAGAAGAATTACTGCCGATGATCGAGAAGCAAGCGCCGGTCAGAGCGGCGAAAGTTGCTCCGATGCAGACCTTTGCTTTAGGCAAACCGCGCAAAAAACGCGATGGCTGGTTGATGAGTTTTACCTGGCTGGTGCTGTTTGTGGTGATAGGGTTGACGGGTGCCTGGTGGTGGCAGAATCATAAAGCTCAGCAGGAAGAGATCAGCACGATGGCCGATCAATCCTCTGCGGAACTTAATGCCAGCAACAGTAGCAATAACGCGCAAAGCGTACCGTTGAACAACGATCCTGCCACTGCCGCCGCGACGGATGATAACTCCTCAACGCCGATTGAAGCTCCGGCTCCGTCAACCACCGCGCAGGTGCCGACGACCGCGCAGCAAGCGCCGGTGAATACTGCCAACCAGAACCAGGTGGTTTCTCCGTCTCAGGCGAATGTTGAATCAACTCAGCAGCCTGCAGCAACCGCGAACAATGGGCAGTTGCCTACCGATCAGGCGGGTGTTGCTGGCGCTGTTGCCGATACCAATGCGCTGGTGATGAGCTTCAACGCTGACTGCTGGCTCGAAGTGAGCGATGCGACCGGTAAAAAACTGTTTAGTGGCCTGCAACGTAAAGATGCCACGCTGAATCTGACCGGTCAGGCGCCGTATAAATTAAAAATTGGCGCACCGGCAGCAGTACAGATCCAGTATCAGGGAAAACCTGTCGATCTGAGTCGTTTTATCAGAACTAACCAGGTTGCGCGTCTGACCCTCAATGCCGAACAATCAGCAACACAGTAACAGACGGGCAACGCGGGAGATTTTTCATGCATAACCAGGCCCCGATTCAACGTCGGAAATCGAAACGGATTTACGTTGGGAATGTGCCGATCGGCGATGGGGCTCCCATCGCGGTGCAATCAATGACCAACACGCGCACCACGGATGTGGAAGCGACGGTCAATCAAATCAAGGCGCTGGAGCGCGTCGGTGCAGATATTGTCCGTGTTTCCGTCCCCACGATGGACGCGGCAGAAGCCTTCAAACTCATCAAACAGCAGGTGAGTGTTCCGCTGGTGGCGGACATCCATTTTGACTACCGCATTGCGCTGAAAGTGGCCGAATATGGCGTTGACTGTTTGCGCATCAACCCCGGCAACATCGGTAACGAAGAACGTATTCGCACGGTAGTTGACTGCGCCCGCGATAAAAATATTCCCATTCGCATCGGCGTTAACGCCGGTTCGCTGGAAAAAGATCTGCAGGAAAAGTACGGTGAACCGACGCCGCAGGCGCTGCTTGAATCGGCAATGCGCCATGTGGATCACCTCGATCGTCTTAACTTCGATCAATTCAAAGTCAGCGTGAAAGCCTCTGACGTATTCCTCGCCGTTGAATCCTATCGTCTGCTGGCGAAGCAGATCGATCAGCCGTTGCATCTCGGGATCACCGAAGCTGGCGGCGCCCGAGCTGGTGCGGTGAAATCTGCTATCGGCCTTGGCTTACTGCTGTCTGAAGGTATCGGCGATACGCTGCGTATTTCGCTGGCCGCCGATCCGGTGGAAGAGATCAAAGTCGGTTTTGATATTCTGAAATCACTGCGTATTCGTTCCCGCGGGATCAACTTTATCGCCTGCCCGACCTGCTCCCGCCAGGAGTTCGACGTGATCGGTACGGTTAACGCGCTGGAGCAGCGGCTGGAAGATATCATTACGCCGATGGATGTCTCCATTATCGGTTGCGTGGTGAACGGCCCTGGCGAAGCGCTGGTCTCCACGCTCGGCGTGACGGGCGGCAATAAGAAAAGCGGCCTGTATGAAGACGGCGTGCGCAAAGATCGTCTTGATAACGCAGATATGATCGCTCAGCTTGAGGCCCGTATTCGCGCAAAAGCGTCGATCCTGGATGAAGCGCGCCGTATCGACGTGCAACAGGTAGAAAAATAACGTAGCTGGGAAGCGGCTGGCTTCCCGTGTATGATGAACCCGCCCGGCGCGACCCTGACTCGTCGCTGCCCTGAGGGTTCATTTTTTGTATTCATAAAGAGAATAAACGTGGCAAAGAATATTCAAGCCATTCGCGGCATGAACGATTATCTGCCTGGCGAAACCGCCATCTGGCAGCGCATTGAAAGCACCCTGAAAAACGTGCTCGGCAGCTACGGTTACAGTGAAATCCGTTTGCCGATTGTAGAGCAGACCCCGTTATTCAAACGCGCGATCGGCGAAGTGACCGACGTGGTTGAAAAAGAGATGTATACCTTCGACGATCGCAACGGCGATAGCCTGACGCTGCGTCCTGAAGGTACGGCGGGCTGTGTACGCGCCGGCATCGAGCATGGTCTTCTGTACAATCAGGAACAGCGCTTGTGGTACGTCGGGCCGATGTTCCGCTACGAGCGTCCGCAGAAAGGGCGCTATCGTCAGTTCCATCAGTTGGGTGTCGAAGTGTTTGGTCTGCAAGGGCCGGATATCGATGCGGAGCTGATTATGCTTACCGCCCGCTGGTGGCGTGAGCTGGGCATCGCGTCTCACGTGGCCCTTGAACTCAACTCTATTGGTTCGCTGGAAGCGCGCGCAACTTACCGCGATGCGCTGGTCGCATTCCTTGAACAGCATAAAGATAAGCTGGACGAAGATTGTCTGCGCCGCATGTATACCAACCCGCTGCGCGTGCTGGATACGAAAAATCAGGACATTCAGACGCTGCTGAACGACGCGCCGAAACTGGGTGATTACCTCGACGACGAATCCCGCGAACATTTCGCCGGGCTGTGCGCTTTCCTTGATGACGCCGGTATCGCGTATACCGTTAACCAGCGTCTGGTGCGCGGTCTTGACTACTACAACCGCACCGTTTTCGAATGGGTGACAACCAGCCTTGGCGCGCAGGGAACCGTCTGTGCAGGCGGTCGTTATGACGGCCTGGTTGAGCAACTTGGCGGTCGCGCGACTCCGGCGGTTGGCTTTGCAATGGGCCTTGAACGACTTGTTTTGTTGGTTCAGGCAGTTAATCCGGAATTTAAAGCAAAATCCGTTGTCGATATATACCTGGTGGCGTCTGGCGCCAATACGCAGTCCGCTGCAATGCAGTTGGGCGAACAGGTACGCGATGCGTTGCCTGGCGTGAGGTTGATGATGAACCACGGCGGCGGCAATTTCAAAAAGCAATTCGCCCGTGCAGATAAGTGGGGTGCTCGCGTCGCACTGGTGCTTGGCGAGTCTGAAATCGCCGACGGTAATGTTGTGGTGAAGGATTTACGCTCTGGTGAACAGAGTACGGTAACGCAGGATAGCGTTGCAGCGCATTTGCGCACACTACTGGGCTAATCTCGCCGGTGAATTATCGTTAAGGAGAAGGATTGCGTGGAAATTTACGAGAACGAAAACGACCAGGTTGACGCTATCAAGCGCTTCTTTGTCGAAAATGGCAAAGCGCTGGCTGTTGGGGTTGTTTTGGGTATTGGTGCGCTGATGGGCTGGCGTTACTGGAACGGCCATCAGGCAGATACGGCGAGAGCTTCATCGCAGGCCTATGAAAACGCGATTTCCGCGCTTCAGGCTGATAAGCCAGAGTCGTTCACAGCTGCAGAGAAATTTGCCGCTGACAACAAAAACACTTATGGCGCGCTGGCTTCACTGGAACTGGCACAGCAATACGTAGAAAAAAATGAACTGGATAAAGCAGCCGCGCAATTGCAACAGGGGCTTGCCGCGACCAGTGATGAAAATCTGCAATCGATGATCAACGTCCGTCTGGCGCGTGTTCAGGTGCAGCAGAAGCAGCAAGACGCTGCGCTCAAAACGCTGGATGCCGTTAAAGGCGAAAGCTGGGCGGCAATTGTTGCCGATCTGCGCGGTGAAGCGTTGCTGAGCAAAGGCGACAAACAAGGTGCGCGCACCGCATGGGAAAACGGCATTAAAAACAATGCTTCTCCTGCGCTCAGCGAAATGATGCAGATGAAAATTAATAATTTGTCCATCTAAGAGGGACCCGATGCAATTGCGTAAATTACTTCTGCCAGGGCTGCTTTCCGTGACGTTATTGAGCGGCTGTTCCCTGTTCAATAGCGAAGAAGATGTTGTCAAAATGTCCCCGCTGCCGGTGGTTGAAAATCAGTTCACCCCGACAACCGCGTGGAGTACTTCCGTCGGCAACGGTATCGGCGATTTCTATTCTAACCTGCACCCGGCATTTGCTGACGGCGTAGTGTATGCCGCCGATCGCCACGGCGTGGTGAAAGCGGTCAATATCGAAGACGGCCATGAAATCTGGTCGGTCAATCTGGCAGAGAAAGACGGCTGGTTCTCTACGCGCGCTGCGCTGCTTTCCGGCGGCGTAACCGTTTCTGGCGGCCATGTGTACGTCGGTACTGAGAAAGCGCAGGTTTATGCTCTCAATACCAGCGATGGTTCGCAGGCCTGGCAGGCAAAAGTTGCTGGTGAAGCGCTTTCCCGCCCGGTAGTGAGTGACGGCCTGGTGCTGATTCATACCAGTAACGGTCAGTTGCAGGCGCTGAATGAAAGCGACGGCGCGGTGAAATGGACGGTCAACCTGGATATGCCTGCGCTCTCTCTGCGCGGCGAATCTGCGCCGACCACCGCCTTTGGCGCTGCCATTGTCGGCGGCGATAACGGTCGCGTGAGCGCGGTACTGATGCAGCAGGGCCAGATGATTTGGCAGCAGCGCATCTCCCAGGCGAACGGCCCGACCGAAATCGATCGCCTGAGCGATGTGGATACCACCCCGATTGTCCAAGGTAACGTGGTTTTCGCCCTGGCTTACAACGGCAACCTGACGGCGCTGGATCTGCGCAGCGGCCAGATCATGTGGAAACGTGAGCTGGGCTCGGTGAGCGACTTCGTTGTTGATGGTAATCGCATCTATATTATCGATCAGAATGACCGCGTTCTGGCGCTGACCACCGACGGTGGCGTGACCTTATGGACGCAAAGCGATCTGCTGCACCGTAACCTTACCGCTCCGGCGTTGTATAATGGTTACATTGTGACAGGCGATAGCGAAGGTTATGTTCACTGGATCAACGTTGAAGACGGGCGCTTCGTCGCGCAGCAGAAAGTCGACAGCTCTGGTTTCCTGACTGAGCCGGTTGTTGCTGGCGGCAAGCTGCTGATCCAGGCGAAAGACGGCACGCTGTACGCACTCTCGCGCTAACTGCGCTGAGGTTGTCGTTTCCGAAGACGGCTCCTGTTGCAGGAGCCGTTTTCCTGTTTTTAAAACGCCGCGCAAATTGCGCCGTTTTGCTAATGAATTTCCTGTAATGAGGCTTTAAACATGGTACCTGTGGTCGCGCTTGTCGGGCGCCCTAATGTTGGAAAATCCACGCTATTTAACCGCTTAACACGCACCCGTGATGCGCTGGTGGCCGATTTCCCGGGTCTGACTCGTGACCGTAAGTACGGTCGTGCTGAAGTAGAAGGCCGCGAATTTATCTGTATCGATACCGGCGGTATCGACGGCACTGAAGACGGCGTGGAGACGCGCATGGCGGAACAATCGCTGCTGGCGATTGAAGAAGCCGATGTCGTGCTGTTTATGGTTGATGCCCGCGCGGGTCTGATGCCAGCGGATACGGCTATTGCTAAGCATCTGCGTTCACGCGAAAAACCGACTTTCCTCGTCGCTAACAAAACGGACGGTCTGGATCCGGATCAGGCAACCGCGGATTTCTACGCGCTGGGTCTTGGTGAAATTTATGCTATCGCCGCTTCTCACGGGCGCGGAGTCACCAGCCTGCTGGAACACGTGCTGATGCCGTGGATGGACGAACTGAATCCGCCGGAAGAGGTGGATGAAGAGGCCGAATACTGGGCGCAGTTCGAAGCCCGTGAAAATGGCGAAGAAGAAGAGCCGGAAGAGGAGTTCAACCCGCAGGATCTGCCGATCAAGCTGGCGATTGTCGGTCGTCCGAACGTCGGTAAGTCCACACTCACTAACCGCATTCTCGGCGAAGATCGCGTGGTGGTGTACGACATGCCGGGCACCACGCGCGACAGTATCTACATTCCGATGCAGCGCGATGAACGTGAGTACGTACTTATCGACACTGCCGGTGTGCGTAAGCGCGGCAAAATCACTGATGTGGTGGAGAAATTCTCCGTTATCAAAACCCTGCAAGCGATTGAAGACGCCAACGTCGTACTGCTGGTGATTGATGCCCGCGAAGGTATTTCCGACCAGGATCTGTCGCTGCTGGGCTTTATCCTCAACAGCGGTCGCTCGCTGGTGATTGTCGTCAACAAGTGGGACGGCCTGAGCCAGGAAGTGAAAGAGCAGGTGAAAGAGACGCTGGATTACCGTCTCGGCTTTATCGATTTTGCCCGCGTGCACTTTATCTCTGCGCTGCACGGCAGCGGCGTCGGCAACTTGTTCGAATCCGTACGCGAAGCCTATGACAGCTCCACCCGCCGTGTCAGCACCGCGCTGTTGACCCGTATTATGAACATGGCGGCGGAAGATCATCAGCCGCCGCTGGTGCGCGGTCGCCGCGTGAAGCTGAAATATGCCCACGCCGGTGGTTATAACCCGCCGATTGTGGTGATCCATGGCAACCAGGTGAAAGATCTGCCGGATTCCTACAAACGCTATCTGATGAACTACTTCCGCAAATCGCTGGATGTAATGGGTACGCCAATCCGTATTCAGTTCAAGGAAGGGGAAAACCCGTTTGCGGATAAGCGCAACACCCTGACGCCGAACCAGCTGCGTAAGCGTAAGCGCCTGATTAAACACATTAAGAAGAGTAAGTAATTACTCCTGAAACCCGCCACCCGGCGGGTTTTTTGTCACTTAAGGTGTATGATAAGGGCAGTGAAAAATAAACGAGGAGAGCGTTATGGATCTCAAATGCCCGACCTGCCACAACCCGCTGGAACTGGTGGGAGCGCATGCGCATTGCGACGGCTGCGACAACGATATTGAAGTACAGGCAAACTGCCCGGAGTGCCATCAGCCTCTGGAAGTGTTAAAAGCCTGCGGCGCGGTGGACTTTTTCTGCCAGCACGGCCACGGGTTGATCTCTAAAAAACGCGTCGAGTTTATCCCGCTTTAAGGCTTGCAGATGCAGGCTTCCCCATCGCGCCACAGTTCCACCAGCGACGGTGGCGCTTTATTTTCCGGGATCAGCAACAGCATATCGGTCTGCTGCGTGGTCCAGGTTATCTGCAAACGATAAAAGCGCTGATCGCCGCGTCCCGGCGAATCCGGCTGCCCGGGCGGTTGCCCGAGCGGCAGGGTCTGATGCAGGATACTGACCAGGCGCTGGCGCTGTTCCGCGTTAAGCTGAGCAATCACGATTTTTCGCGTGCCGCTCAGCTTCGGGATATAAGCCAGCCCGCCTTCACGGGCGACTTCAACCACCGCATCATCGGTCAATTTGGGTTCGTTCATTACAACACTCCAACCTCTTTCCAGGCCTTCTCGATTGCGTCTGCAACCTGTTGGCCCGAACGTTTTTCGCCGTGCTGAATGGTCAGTTTCGCAAAGGCGGCGAAATCGGCATTTTGCGCCAGCGCCTTATCGCAGACGGTATCGTACCAGGCGTAACCGGCTTTTTCCCAGGCATAGCCGCCAATCGCCGTTGCAGCAAGGTAAAACGCGCGGTTGGGGATACCGGAATTCAGATGCACGCCGCCGTTATCTTCACGGGTTTTCACAAAATCTTTCATGTGCGCAGGCTGCGGATCTTTACCCAGCAACGGGTCATCATAGGCGGTGCCGGGGTGAGACATCGAACGCAGGCCTTTGCCATTAATTCCTTTTGCCAGCAACCCTTCGCCGATGATCCAGTCGGCCTGATCCGCGGTTTGCTGTTTGTGGTACTGCTTCACCAGCGAGCCAAAAACATCCGATAACGACTCATTAAGCGCGCCAGATTGTTCAAAATAGATCAGCGCAGCTTCCGTTTCTGTGACGCCGTGGCTGAGTTCATGCGCCACCACATCGATAGCGATGGTAAAGCGATTGAAGATTTCACCGTCGCCGTCGCCAAACACCATCTGCTGACCATTCCAGAAAGCGTTCTGATATTGCTGGCCATAATGCACGGTGCCGCTCAGCACCATTCCTTTATTATCGAGGGAGTTACGCTGTAAAACCTGCCAGAAAAAGTCGTGGGTAACGCCGAGATAGTCGTAAGCTTCATCCACGGCAACATCACCATTCGACGGCTGGCCTTCGTAGCGCACCTGCTTACCGGGCAGGCTCTCTTTCTGCTGCGCATCATAAATATCGCGTACCAGCTCGCCGGGCGAGGTGACCAGCGGCACGCTGGGTTTGCCGTGGCTGTGGGCCATCAACGTCTGTACATGGGTTAACGTTTGTTGTGCGCAGCGCTGCTGTACTTCTGATCCATGGTCGATAATGCGGCGAAGAATATAGGGTGGGATAACGCTGCTAAACGGGCGTGTTTTCATGTCGCTCTCCTTGATGAAAAGAACAACAAAAGTATAGGGGCAGCTTATAGATTAATCGTACACATTAAGATGATTTACGCTGGCGCGGTTTCTTTACGGGTGTCACGTTGCTGACTTCACTCTCCACCCAGCCGTCATTCAGGCGGGTGGTAAGCTTATCGCCGACTTTCACCTGGCGAGTTTTTTTCAGAACTTCGCCAGCCGGGGAGGTGGTCACGCTGTAACCGCGTGCCAACGTTGCCAGTGGGCTGACGGCTTCCAGATGGGTGATCGCAGTACCAAAGCGTTCGCGCGTGGCGCTTAAACGGTCGCGAATGTTCTGGCTCAGGCGATATTCCAGCTGTTGCACGCGGCTTTGCGCGCGATGAATCCGCGGCTGCGGGTTTTGCTGATTCAGACGCTGCATAACGCGCTGTTGACGGGCAGAAGCGCGTTTTAACTGCGTATCCAGTGCGTTTTGCATGCGCTGCTGCAGACGCTCCAGCACCGTTTGCTGGCGCGCCAGCCGTAACTGCGGGTGCTGCTGTTGCAGGCGATGGTTCACCAGGGCGAAGCGGCGGTTGCGGCCAGCCAGGTAATAATCCATCGACATCTCTAAGCGCTGCTGCATCGCCTGTACCTGGCGCAGCAGTTCAAGCTGGTTGCGGCTGACAATTTCCGCTGCGGCCGAAGGCGTTGGTGCGCGCAGATCGGCAACAAAATCGGCAATCGTGACATCGGTTTCATGGCCGACGGCGCTGACTACCGGAATGCGGCTTGCGAAAATCGCACGCGCCACGCGTTCGTCGTTAAAGCTCCAGAGATCTTCCAGCGAACCGCCACCGCGACCGACAATCAGCACGTCGCACTCCTGGCGCGCATTCGCCAGCTCAATAGCACGCACGATTTGCCCCGGCGCATCTTCGCCCTGCACCGCAGTTGGGTAGATGACCACCGGCAGAGACGGATCGCGGCGTTTCAGCACATGCAGAATATCGTGCAGCGCCGCGCCAGTTTTCGAGGTGATCACGCCAACGCAGTGCGCAGGCGAGGGCAGCGGCTGTTTAAATTGCTGATCGAACAACCCTTCGGCAGCAAGTTTGGCTTTTAGCTGCTCATACTTCTGCTGCAACAAGCCTTCACCGGCCGGTTGCATGCTTTCGACGATAATCTGGTATTCCCCGCGCGGTTCATACAGCGTGATGTTGGCGCGAACCAGCACCTGCTGGCCGTGCTGCGGGCGAAACGTAACGCGGCGGTTGCTGTTGCGGAACATCGCGCAGCGCACCTGAGCGGTATCGTCTTTTAAGGTGAAGTACCAGTGGCCGGAAGCGGGTTGGGTAAAATTGGAGATTTCCCCGCTGATCCACACCTGACCGAGTTCGCGTTCCAGCAGTAAGCGCACCGACTGGTTCAGGCGGCTGACGGTATAAATTGAGGGGGATTGGAACGACGACATGTGAGCCAGATCAAATTCTAAATCAGCAGGTTATTCAGTCGATAGTAACCCGATACGAGGGGATGGCAAGTTTTTTCTCAAAAAAGTGTGGATGCAATCGGTTACGCTCTGTATAATGCCACGGCAATATTTAACCCCCCAGGTCAGAGATATTGCCCATGCTACGTATTGCTAAAGAAGCACTGACGTTTGACGACGTCCTCCTCGTTCCCGCTCATTCCACCGTTCTGCCGAATACTGCCGACTTGAGCACGCAGCTCACTAAAACCATTCGCCTGAACATTCCTATGCTCTCTGCGGCGATGGATACCGTGACTGAAGCGCGTCTGGCGATTGCGCTGGCACAGGAAGGCGGCATTGGCTTTATTCACAAAAACATGTCTATCGAGCGCCAGGCGGAAGAAGTTCGTCGCGTGAAGAAACATGAATCCGGCGTGGTTAAAGATCCACAAACCGTTCTGCCGACCACCACCCTGCGCGAAGTAAAAGAACTGACCGAACGTAACGGCTTTGCCGGTTATCCGGTCGTTAACGGCGATAACGAACTGGTTGGTATCATCACCGGTCGTGACGTGCGTTTCGTTACCGATCTGAGCCAGCCGGTCAGCGTGTATATGACGCCGAAAGAGCGCCTGGTGACCGTTCGCGAAGGGGAATCCCGTGAAGTGGTGTTCGCCAAAATGCACGAAAAACGCGTTGAAAAAGCGCTGGTCGTTGACGAAAGCTTCCACCTGCGCGGCATGATCACCGTGAAAGACTTCCAGAAAGCAGAACGTAAACCGAACGCCTGTAAAGATGAGCAGGGCCAGCTGCGCGTTGGTGCGGCAGTCGGCGCTGGTGCCGGTAACGAAGAGCGCGTTGATGCGCTGGTTGCCGCGGGCGTTGACGTACTGCTGATTGACTCCTCTCACGGCCACTCCGAAGGCGTGTTGCAACGCATTCGCGAAACCCGTGCTAAATACCCGGATCTGCAAATCATCGGTGGTAACGTCGCGACTGGCGCAGGTGCTCGTGCCCTGGCGGAAGCGGGCGTGAGCGCGGTGAAAGTCGGTATCGGCCCTGGCTCCATCTGTACTACCCGTATTGTGACTGGTGTGGGCGTTCCGCAGATCACTGCGGTTTCCGACGCGGTTGAAGCGCTGGAAGGCACTGGCATTCCGGTTATCGCCGACGGCGGTATCCGTTTCTCTGGCGACATCGCCAAAGCTATCGCCGCAGGCGCTGCCGCCGTGATGGTTGGCTCCATGCTGGCCGGTACTGAAGAATCGCCGGGCGAAATCGAACTCTACCAGGGCCGTTCTTACAAATCTTACCGCGGTATGGGTTCTCTGGGTGCGATGTCCAAAGGCTCTTCCGACCGTTACTTCCAGAGCGATAACGCTGCCGACAAACTGGTACCGGAAGGTATCGAAGGTCGCGTTGCCTATAAAGGCCGCCTGAAAGAGATCATTCACCAGCAGATGGGCGGCCTGCGCTCCTGTATGGGTCTGACCGGCTGTGGTACTATCGACGACCTGCGTACCAAAGCGGAATTTGTACGCATCAGCGGTGCCGGTATCCAGGAAAGCCACGTTCACGACGTGACCATCACCAAGGAATCCCCGAACTACCGCATGGGTTCTTAATGATTTCCGCGCCCGGTGCTTTCACCGGGCGCTGACTTTCATACTCTCTGTTCAGGTTTCAGCCTGCAAGACGACGAGTATATTCATTGCCACTTGCCTCGGAAGTAACGTCAATGACGGACAATATTCATAAACATCGTATTCTCATCCTCGACTTCGGTTCTCAGTACACCCAACTGGTTGCGCGCCGCGTGCGTGAACTGGGCGTTTACTGCGAACTGTGGGCGTGGGATGTCACCGAAGCGCAGATCCGCGACTTCAACCCAAGCGGCATCATCCTTTCCGGCGGCCCGGAAAGCACCACCGAAGATAACAGCCCGCGCGCACCGCAGTATGTATTCGAAGCTGGTGTTCCGGTGCTCGGCGTGTGCTACGGCATGCAGACCATGGCGATGCAGCTTGGCGGCCACGTTGAAGGTTCTAACGAGCGTGAATTCGGTTACGCGCAGGTTGAAGTGCAGACCGACAGCGCGCTGGTTCGCGGCATTGAAGACTCCCTGACCGCTGAAGGCAAAGTGCTGCTGGACGTGTGGATGAGCCACGGCGACAAAGTGACGGCCATTCCGTCCGATTTCGTAACCGTTGCCAGCACCGAAAGCTGCCCGTTTGCCATCATGGCGAATGAAGAAAAACGTTTTTACGGTGTGCAGTTCCACCCGGAAGTGACCCACACCCGCCAGGGCCTGCGTTTGCTGGAGCGCTTTGTGCGCGATATCTGCGAATGTGAAGCGCTGTGGACCCCGGCAAAAATCATCGACGACGCCGTTGAACGCATTCGTCAGCAGGTTGGCGACGATAAAGTGATCCTCGGCCTTTCCGGCGGTGTGGATTCCTCTGTTACCGCGATGCTGCTGCACCGCGCAATCGGCAAAAACCTGACCTGCGTATTCGTCGATAACGGCCTGCTGCGCCTGAACGAAGCCGCTCAGGTGATGGACATGTTCGGTGACCATTTCGGTCTGAACATCGTTCACGTTCCGGCAGAAGATCGCTTCCTTTCAGCACTGGCTGGCGAGAACGATCCGGAAGCTAAACGCAAAATTATCGGCCGCGTGTTCGTGGAAGTGTTCGACGAAGAAGCGCTGAAGCTGGAAGACGTGAAATGGCTGGCGCAGGGCACTATCTACCCGGATGTGATCGAATCTGCCGCCTCCGCGACCGGTAAAGCGCACGTCATCAAATCTCACCACAACGTGGGCGGCCTGCCGAAAGAGATGAAGATGGGCCTGGTTGAGCCGCTGAAAGAGCTGTTCAAAGACGAAGTGCGCAAAATTGGTCTGGAGCTCGGCCTGCCGTACGACATGCTGTACCGTCACCCGTTCCCGGGCCCGGGCCTCGGCGTTCGCGTACTGGGCGAAGTGAAGAAAGAGTACTGCGACCTGCTGCGTCGCGCCGATGCGATCTTTATCGAAGAGCTGCATAAAGCCGACCTCTACAACAAAGTGAGCCAGGCCTTCACCGTGTTCCTGCCGGTCCGCTCCGTCGGCGTGATGGGCGACGGTCGTAAATACGACTGGGTTGTCTCTCTGCGTGCCGTAGAAACCATCGACTTTATGACTGCACATTGGGCGCACCTGCCATACGATTTCCTCGGCCGCGTTTCCAACCGTATCATCAATGAAGTCAACGGCATTTCCCGCGTAGTGTATGACATCAGCGGCAAACCGCCAGCTACTATTGAGTGGGAATAAACTTGCGTTTGGTTAATTAGTTTATGAAAAAAAGCTCGCTTGATAGCGGGCTTTTTTGTGGGAATTACAGTAATCAATCATATGCATTAAATGAGAGTCGAGGATATAAAAGCTCTTAAATAATCATGGAGTTATACCTAAACTGATTAATGCTTCTTTTTTTATTTTTTCAGAAAATGATATACAATCTTTACCGAGATTCAAAGCGTCTTCTGGTGATAGTAATTTTTTTGCTGTAGGTTTTTTCCCATGATTGAAAAAAACTGCATGCGCAAAATCACCACGATAGTCAGCCAAATTTTTCCAGCTTATAAATTCATTATCGGAAACATCAAAGTTAATACCACAATGTTGCAGTAATGAGTTTAAGTAACGAACATTTATACCATTGTTATCAATTGCATTTGAAACTGCTATCGAATTAATCTCACCCAAAGAGGAAATGAGGAAATCCTTGGGTGAGATTGTAATCTCTTCATTTATTTTTTTGTCTGCTATTCTTTCTTTATAACTCTTGCTTTTTGCAAACAAAAAAATCAATGGTAGTGTAACAACTCCTTCATTTTTAAATTTTTCGCAAGCTATCTCACTTGAAAATACGCTTATCCCTTCAATATAATCTTCAATAGCCGCATGAAGTAAAATAAGATAAGATTTGACATCAAGATAAAAATCCTCGCTTGTTGAATCAACATTTCCTCTATGAGGGGTTATATATCGATGCAATAATTGTGAGTTTACATTTTCGAGATTCGAAAATGCCTCGGCGATGCGTAAGGAATAATCTGTCATAATTATTTCCTCTTCCGTTTTAATCTATGCTTTGAGGAATGGAATAATCAAGTTTGAATTTTTCGTTTAGGATGCTAAATAAAACTGAAAATCTAGTTCTATGCTGATCTAAGGTCTTTGTTGTTGAGGATACAGCAGATGAGAACTCTGGTTGTTCGAAGGCTTTTTTGACACAGGCACAAAAATCATCTTTTTTAGCACTATCATCAAAAATGACATCATGACCATCCGTTATTAAAAAATATGCATACTGTGCTAAGACTTCAAAAAGAGAACGGTTAAATCTTGATTCCCAAGTTTCTTTGGCCGGTAACCATTTCCTACCAACTTTTTTGGGGCCACCAAAAATTTCAATTAATAGTGAGCATGCAGAATCAAAAACAGTACACGATTGTTCAAAATCATTATGTTTGTCATTCCAGGACTCATTGGCATATTCCGTAAAAGTGTCTAAGAAATCTTTAAGGTTACTGTTGTATTTTTTGTTGCTAAAATTAATGGATAAAAATTTCAGTATTATTTCAATATCTTTGAAACGCTTATCAGGACCGGACAAAGACATAATGTGATGAAGAGGTATAACTGCGTTCGTCTTATTAGTTATAAACTTGGAGAATTCACCTTTGTGTAGAGAGTTTCTAAGTTCTTGCATTGATAATGGAACGGAACCTGTGTTGAGACGATAAAATACATCATATAAAACAGACGTAGTTTTATAACCCGAAAGAATCGTACATCTCAAATCAGCATTTTTCAAAAGGCGTAAATCATCGGCATCAAACGAATCAATAGAGGAACCATCTAAATCTTTTCTGATCGTTAGGCCTTTTAATTCAGCTTTGCCTTTCCAGTATTCATTTTCTGGTTTAAAGAAACCGTGAATTGCTAATAACCGTTGTTTTCCATCAATGACAACATATTGTTTCTTTTTGCTGGGTATTTCTGCTAAAACAACTTCAGGAACTGGGTACCCTACAATTAGTGACTCTATTAACTTTGAGCGTTTGTCATTTTCCCAAACATTCCTGCGTTGGAATGATGGGTTTAGATCAATGTTATTGGCTTCTATTTGGCTAATTATTGTCTCAATTGTCCAGTCTCTTGAGTAAATAACAAGTCCTTCTAAGTCATCTCTTGTCACTGGATCGTCGCTAACAATCTCTTCATTAAATTCAATGATTTCATGATCATCACTTTCAGATACTGAAAGTGCATTTTCATCAATAATGTTATTAGTTTCCATCGTCTCACCAATGTGTTAATTGTCTGATGATATATTGTACCTTGTGTATCAAGGGCTATAGATATAGCCTATATGTATGATATTACCTTACTATGAATTCAATTGCATATAATATTTAAAGAATATATGACTAAGTAATCACCTTGCTTCAATATACTCTAGCCTTACTCATCGTATTTGTCTGGGGACCAGTTTTTTTAGTCACACTTTATGCGGATGGAATCAAAAAATCAGTTCCTATCGGTAAAATACGTGGTTGCTTAATAAAAAATCTAACAAACGTTGCGCTCGTTGTATTTCCATCAAAACTTAAACAAACCATCCAACCCCATTCCCAGCCCGTCCGCAATAACAGCAATAACCTCCAGCGTTGGGTTCCTGACTCCTCGCTCAATCCCACTAATATAAGTGCGATCCAACCCGCATTTATCGGCGAACGCTTCCTGTGAAAGTCCGAGCTGTAAGCGGAGGGTTTTTACGCGTTGTCCGAAACGCACTGTGATGTCTTTTGTATTTTCCATGCCCGACAGCATCGTACTTCGTTGCTTATCAGACCACGGACGATGAGTCACATCACTGGCTGCTTGGTTGATCTCATTAGCAAAATCGATCAGCCGGGTTCGTTAAAAACGAACAGAGTAGTGAGTTCGGTGTTAAGTGCGGTTGCGAGGATATAAAGCACTTCCAGTGTTGGGTTACGAGTGCCGCGTTCGATTCCACTGATATAGGTGCGATCAAGTCCGCATTTCTCCGCAAAACCTTCCTGAGAAAGCCCTGCCTGCATGCGCAAAGTTCTGACACGTCGTCCCAACAGGACTTTGATATTTTCAGAATTTTTCATGCGTACAGCATTGTGTTTTGATGACTATAAGTCCACGGACTATTAGTCACAGTTTTAAATTGTTGTGCTAGTATGTGACTCATAGTCAACATGAAAGGAGAAGAACCATGGAACATCAGGACTGGCATAAAGCCGATATCATTGCGGGCTTAAAGAAGAAAGGAACATCGTTGGCGGCGCTTTCTCGTGAGTCGGGGCTGGCTTCATCCACGCTCGCCAATGCCTTAACCCGGCACTGGCCGAAAGGGGAGCGGCTAATTGCCGAAGCTCTGAATACCCAGCCAGAAGTAATCTGGCCGTCGCGTTACCAGGAGCGTAAATTCGGGCAGTGTGTGCGCGAAGAGCAGGGCGTATAAACGGTGAAACGTTAAACGGTAGTGACTCGTTTCAGGTCATTACCGTTTTACTCAATACATCCATTTCTCTACAACATCGTCGCCCAAGCTGTCGCTGATGCCGTCTTTCCCGCCGTATTCATCTGCCTGAAGTTCGTCTATGCCAGTTGAACAGGTCGAGGTCAATAAACTCGCGACATAGAACCCACGACAGATGATGCTTTAATGGGTGACGTTTTATTGTTCGATATCTATAATGAACGAATCGAACGATTCAGACGAAAAGGGTGATGGTGATGTACTCATTGACCGCGAACGAAGCAAAAACTCAGTTTGGCGACATGCTGTTAAAAGTGCAGCGAGAACCCGTGCAGATCAGTCGCAACGGTAAGCCGGTGGCGGTGGTTGTCTCAGCAGAAGACTACCAGGAAATTGAAGCGATGAAATTGCAATTGTTGCAGGCGAAAATTCAACGCGCTCGCAGTGACATTACTATTGGCAATACTGTTGATGGTGACGCATTTTTCGCTGAATTGCTGGATGCGGATAAAGACTAAATGGCAGCATTCAAGCTCACGGAAGAGGCTCAGCGTGATCTGCGAGAGATCCGCGATTACACGATCAGGAACTTTGGCAAACAACAGTCCCGGGATTACCTGGCAAATATGCGCCAGATGCTGGAAAAAATAGCGGGAATACCAACGATGGGTCAAAAAAGGGAAGAAGAACTTGGTGCTGGTGTCTACAGTTTTCCCTGTGACAGCCATATGATTTATTACATTGCCGCTCGCCAGGGCATCGTTGTACTTGCTGTATTACATCAAAGCCGGGTTCCCGTTCATCATTTGGCTGAAAGACTCTCGAAATCTCTCTGAATCCATCCATTTTCCTCACTAACCCCTCGTATTTATTGGCTTTTCTTTGGACGCGGCGACGGTTAAGGTCTACGCTGTTACAGCCAAAAACCCACCAACCAACAAGGCAAGCGCCATGTTTAAACGCCTCCTTTCTGCCATTAGCGGCAAAAAAAAGCCGGAAACCGAAACTCACTCTCCTGAACCACCGCAAAACGACGAGCTGATTGTGGCGTACGACGCCTACGGGCGGGAGATGCAGATCCCGCGCAGCGAGTGGCGCGAGAAGGTTTTTTTGCCGTCGCTGGAAGAGAAACGCAACGACGCTGCCGAACTCTATCAGGCGATCATTAGCGGGCTGAACGATGGTTTTGCTGCGGATTTGATCCCCGCCGCCGAACGTCTGGTGGAGATTGATTATATTCCCGAGCGCAGCCACACCATTCAGGGCATCGTGCTGATGAAAAATGGCGAGCTGGCGGCGGCGGAAAATACGCTGCGAGCGGGTATCGCCAAAGTGGGCGAAACCGGCACATTGCTGACCAATTTAGCCAAAGTGTTTGCCGAGCGCGGTGAAGAGCCGCGCGCGGAAGAGACTCTGTGGCAGGCGATTCAGGCCGATCCGAATCAGGACAACGGCCTGTTATGGTGGGTGAGCATTCAACAGGAGCGCGGCGGGGAAAATGCCTATGTAGCCGCGCTGAAAACCGTGTCTGCATTGCCCGGTAGCTGGCGCGCGCAGTTATGGCTGGCACGTCATTATCTGGAACATCAGGATATTGCCGCTGCCCGCGCGCTCTATAAGGAAGTGCTGTCCGCCGGTCTGTATGACGGCAGCGCGCTGATGATGATTTCCGGCGATCTCGGCAATAACGGGCAGATCCCGCTGATCGCTGAGTTGGTGGCTCCGGTGTATGACGAACAGCGTCACGAGCCGATGGCTGGTCTTAATCTGCTGCGTGCCTGGCAGGCGCTGGGCAATGTGGAGGAGGGCGAAAAGCTGCTGGCGCGGATGTACGCGCTGGGATATATGCCGCTGAAACAGCACCTTGATGAATTCGCCAAAGCCTTTCAGGAGATGCAGAAGCACGCTGCCATCTCCACGCCTGCTGATGCTTGCGAACTGAAGTTCAGCACACTGTCGCTCACTCAACCGATCTGGCATTACGGCCTGTGCAATGCCAATTGGTTGTTCGCGCAGAAGCCTGAAGAAGCGCCGACTGTCGGTTTCTTTGCGCTGTCGAAACTCTACGACGGCCCTGAACGCAGCGAATCACAGCGCGAGGATGATATTGGCCGTCTGACGCGGGCGATCCCGCTCTATTTTGCCGAAGCGGCGCACTACTGGAGCGACTACGCCAGCCGTTTTTATGTGCAGGTGGTGGAGGGCGGCGGGCCGGTGCTGATTGGCGGTGAAATGGACGGCAATGCGCTGTCCGATATCGTCCCGCCAACCATGAACTACTTTGTTACCGGCACCGTGGGTTGCCGCGGGGAAGGGGAACAGCGCGAGTGGCACATCACGTTGAGCCTGTGGGACTGCGCAACGCGCACGAAAAAAGCCAGCGAAGCGGGCCGCAGCAAACAGGCTGAGCTGGGTGCGCTGGTACTCGATCTTGAACAGCGTCTGCTCGCTGTAATCGGTCTCACGCGCCAGCAACCGCTGGATGGGTTTTATCTGCGCCCGTCTGCGGAGGCGATGGATATTTATCTGGGCGAACTGGCGCAGGCATTCACGCTGACGCTGGTGGTAAATAAAACCACGCCGCGCGAGGCGATGTGGGGCGAGCGGGCGATGCTCGACTGGCCGCTGCATATGGCGCTCCAGTGGCCGCAGGTTGAGGTGCCGAAATTGATGTATCTCTCCGGGCTGGGAAAAGCCTTTGATTATCACTCGGAGGCGCTGGCCGAGCACCAAAGCCGTACGCTGGAGTTGCTGCGCGAAGCCGAACGCAATGGTAGCCCGGCTGCGCGTCTTGCGCCGCTGGTGTGGAAAATCTTCGGTATGGACGAGGAATTTGCCGCGCACCGGCAAAATCTGCCGGCAGATGCGGGCAGCGCGTATCGCGACTGGCTGGCGCGTGTCGCGGATAAGTAGTTATTGGGTGCTGCGGGAAAGCGTTTATAAATCTAAGGGGCAATAAATGGCCAATAAACTACGCGTGTTCATTAGCAGTACGATGAAGGATCTGCGCAACGAGCGGCAGGAAGTGGTCGATCGGTTAAATTTTTTCGGTTTTGAGCCGGTGAATGCCGAAGAGTTTAGCCCAAACGGGCAGACCAGCTGGGAAGTGATTGAGCCGAAAATCCGCGATTGTCACCTGTTTGTCCTGCTTCTTGGCGACAGCTACGGCTGGGAACCTGACAGCGGTTATGGCGGTGGCGAAGGTAAATCTGTCACGCACCTTGAATATGACGCTGCTCGCGCGCTGAACATTCCGGTGTTGCCCTTTATGAAAAAGCTGGATTACGGAAGTAAAGAGGACAAGCTGCGGGATGCGTTTCGCACGGCGGTGGCCGCGTGGGATACGGGGCATTTTCGCGCAGAATTTGAGTTAGCGAAGGATCTTGCAGATAAGGTGGCAAAGGCGCTGGTGGATTTTTGTACCCAGACGGCACTGAAAGAGCTGCTGCGTCTGCGCGATGCCCAGTTAACGCCTCCGCATGCCGCTGTGCAATTGGCCGAATCGCTGCCGGTGCATGACGATGATAAATGGGTGCTTCTCGGCGGCGCAGGGCTGTCGATATCTGCTGGCTATCCGACGGCGAATCTGATTATCAGTAGCCTGGCCGCACAGCTCTGGCCGGATGTTGCAGCCAGCGATATCTACACCCGCTACTCGTTTGATGAAGTTGCGGGGTATTACGAAAGCCAGCGCGGGCGCGAGGCGTTGCTGCAGGATGTTAAAGCGTTACTGGACACGCCGCAGAAGGTCTGGCCGACCGGGGCCCATTTTGAGGCAGTGAAGAAGTTCAAAACCATCCTCACCACCAACTATGATGCACTCTTCGAGATCGCCTGCATGACGAGCGGCATTCCGTATGTGGTCATCACGCCGTCCGATCCGAAGTTGCCGGAAAAGGGCAAGGTCTCGATCATTAAGCTCAGCGGAACACTCTCCGAACTGGAAAGCCTGCGGCTGACGGCGAAAGATCTCCAGGAAGTGATGGCCAATGAGGCGTTCTTTAGGGTGATCAAACAGAGCCTTGCGGGCCGAAAAGTCGCGGTTGTCGGACACGCTTTGCGCGATGCCCATGTGTTAAAGGCGTTGACCGAATCCGGTGTCTCCGGGCCGGGCGTCTACGTGAGCCCTAATCCTGGGCCTGCGGCGGATATCATCCTGCACCGCGTTAACCTGCAAGCGAAACCGCAGAAAGCCGATGCGTTTCTTGCCAGTTTCGATCCCGGCGGCGTGATGTAAACGCCATCGCGTGCAATGCGTCCCTTTATCGTCAGCAATATCAACCGATTTGCTGGCGATTTTTTTTGCAGCTTTTAAAAGGCGTGCAAAAACCCACGCGTCTGAGCGTGTACAAAAAAGAGGGTAAATATTAACGTTGTGCGGTGGGATCGATAGTCTGGCTGATTTGTTGCGACTGGACTTTATCCTGATGATGATACCAGGCGCCAATGGTGGAATAGACGAAACGGCCGAAGAAAAAGACAAAGCTGATGAGAAGTACGATACGGGTCATGCGACTGTCAAATCGATGTCGTTTTCGCATACTGGTTGCCTGACTCACTGTGTTTCCTTTAGGAATACCCGATTAACGGGCGACAGGGTTATTAAGGCACAGTATCCGGGGAAGGTCAATTAAGCGTGCAGCCCGTTAAAACATATCTTGGGGTTATATAAGAAAAATTAAATATTTACGCTGCGAATATAAAAACAAAAATACAGATTAATCACATGGAAATAAAATCCGCTGATACGTTTCTTTTGATTTATATCAACTTTCACTTACCGCGCAGAACTAAAATTTCTCCCTGTTACTAAACGGGCGCGTTCCCCTCGTGCCTTGTTAAGCCAGGCTGGATGCCTGTCTGAAATTTCAGCCCGGATCAGGCTACCTTCTTTGAGCGTCTATGTCATTAATTAATAAGTATAATTACCTAAAGGATAAATGGTGGGCATTGCCGCTCGTTCTTCCCGTTATCTTTTATCCATTATTTAGTCTGGCTAATGTATTTACTTCGATTTACGGGCAGAACGTTATTCTTTATTACCTGCCAATGTCGCTCTTGATCAGTCTGATGATGTTTTATGGCTGGGCCGTGCTGCCAGGTATGATTGTTGCGTTAATCTGGCATAACTGGCATTGGGGGCCATTGGGAATGCTCCTGAAAAGTGCGCAAGAACTGATTCCTGTCCTGTTTAGCTGGGTCGGGTATCGAGTATTTGTCACTCGCCGACATCTGGTCACATATGGTACATCGTCACTGATTTATCAGCGCATTTTCTGGCAAGTATTATGCCCTGCAACGTTATATCTGCTGCTTCTGGAACTGGGGAACTGGCTGAATCTCTTCGGCAAGCAGTTGAGCGAGCCGGCGAAAATGGTGCTGGATATGTCGCTGTTGATCACGTATCAGGGGCTACTGGCCGGCGCGGTAACGGGCGTCACATTAGGTTATTTACTGATCCGCATCATTCGCCACCCACGCTATGCGCGCTCATGGTTTTCCCAACTGCGCATGGAATTTGATCCTAAAGTGACCTGGCTGGAACTGTGTGTCTGGTTCTGTCTGGTGCTGGGGTTGCAGTACCAACTGTTAATGCCTTCCACCAGTTGCAGCATTATCTTTAACACCAACTATACGCTTTCGCTGCTGCTGCCGGTGATGCTGTGGGGATCAATGCGCTACGGCTTCCGGTTTATGTCGTTTGTCTGGTCGCCACTGCTGATTCTGACGATCCACTATTTTTATCGCAGTTTGTCCTGTTTTACTTCCAGAGATGTGCAGATCGCTATCATCTCTTCCCGTTACCTGACATTTACATTCATGATCCTCGCGCTGGCAGGAATCGCCAGCCGGCGGCGATCGGTGCTTAACCGAACCCGTCGGCTGGCGTCTGTCGATCCAATGACTCATTTGCCGAATCTGCGTGCGCTAAGCCGCGAGCTGGCGAATACCCCGTGGTCGGTGCTTTATTTCCTGCGCATACCGGCGCTTGAACTTTTAGGCCGCAGCTATGGCGTGATGTTTCGCATCCAGTTTAAACAGCACCTGGCCAACTGGTTAAAGCCGTTGTTACAGAAAGGGGAAGCCGTTCACCAGCTTTCGGGCCACGATCTGGTGATTCGCCTGAATACCCACGCCTGGCAGACGCGTATTGATGAACTGGATGCGCGCATCAAACAGTTTCGTTTCATCTGGGATGAGATGCAGGTGCAGTTACCCGTTGGTATCAGCTATTGCTATGTGCGTTCGCCCGTTCAGCATCTCTATCTGCTACTTGGCGAGATGATCACCACGGCCGATATTTCGCTGGTCACCAACCGGCCGGAAAACCTGCAAAACCGGGGCGTGGCAAACCTGCAACGCAGCCTGAAAAGCAAAGTCGAGATGATGAATCGCCTGCAAAAGGCGCTGGAAGGCGATCATTTTCTGCTGATGGCGCAGTTGGTTTCCGGCGTGCGCGGCGATAGCTACTATGAAATTCTGCTGCGCCTGGGCGAGGATCCGCAACATTGCATCCGACCGAGTGAGTTTTTACCGGTGGCGCAGGAGTTCGGTCTGTCGTCGCGGATTGATTTGTGGGTGATTGAAAATGTGCTGCGCTTTATGGCGCATAACCGCAAAACGTTGCCCGCGCAGCGTTTTTCAGTCAACCTCTCGCCAGCCTCTGTCTGCCGTGCGCAGTTCGCGCAGGAGGTAAAAACCCTGCTGCGGGATTACGCTATCGAAGCGTGGCAGCTGATTTTTGAAATCAGCGAAAGCAGCATGATGCCGAATATACAGCAGGCCGGACAAACGCTCGCCCAGCTACAACAAATGGGGTGCCGGGTTGCCATTGATGACTTTGGTACCGGTTATGCCAGCTACGCCCAGTTGAAAGATGTGAACGCCGATATGCTGAAAATAGACGGCAGTTTTATCCGCAATATCGTTGCAAACAGCCTGGACTATCAGATTGTGGCCTCTATCTGCCATCTGGCGCGGATGAAGAAAATGCAGGTCGTCGCGGAGTATGTTGAAAGCGAAGAGATACGCAGCGCGGCTGTCGCGCTGGGTATCGATTATCTACAGGGTTATCTGATTGGTAAGCCCGCTCCGCTGGCGACGCTGGTCGAAGAGTAAGCGGAAGGCGGCTCAGGCCGCCACTTCCGGTGCCTGTTCTTCTTCGATTTTTAACCGCCAGCCGGTGACCGCTTCCCAGTATTCCTGCTCTTTTTCCAGATCCAGCAGTACCAGCGCATTCTGGCTGAACCAGTCATGCGGGAAGCGCAGCGTCCAGTGATTCTCATCGGTTTTCAGAAACAACGTCGGCGGCGTAGTGGTCGCCTGACGCTGATTATTCAGCAGTACGCCAAGACGCAGTAACTGAACCAGCGGCAAAAATTGCTTCTTCTTGTAGAGCGTAAAGCGCGGCAGCTCGTCGAGTTTGATCGCTTTACGATGACAGCGCACCAGGGTCGCCATCATCAGTTGCTGCTCCTGGTTGAAACCCGGCAGGTTGCTGTTTTGCAGAATGTAGGCCGAATGGCGGTGCATGCCGCTGTGGTTGATGTTCAGCCCCACTTCATGCAACATCGCCGCCCACTTCAGCAGCGCCGCCAGTTGCGGGTTGTTGAGCTTGGGATTTTGCGCCTGCCATTGATCGTACATCTGCGTGGTAGTTTCCAGCACGCGGCGAGCCTGTTCACGGTCAATATTGTACTGGCTGGCGAGGCTCTGCGCTGTACGGCTGCGAATGTCCTGATGACGGAAGCGGCCTTCCATCTCATACAGCACGCCCTCACGCAGCGCACCGTCGGAGAGACGCAGTTCGCGGATCGCCAACGCATCGAATACGCCGCACAGAATGGCGAGGCCCGGCACGAACACCGCTTTACGTTCCTCAGAAAGCCCTGGCAGGCTCAGTTCGCTGAAGTTTTTATACTTCAGCACTTCATCGACCAGTTTTTCCAGACGCTCCGGAGTAATAAACCCGTCCTTCTCGCCTGAGGCGATCAGCACTTCATTTGCCGCTTTGATACTGCCGGACGCGCCCAGCGCCACATTCCAGCCCTGGATGCGGAACTGCCAGGCCAGCGACTCCAGCTTTTGCGTGGCGGAAATGCGCGCGCGGCGGAAGTTTTCACCATTGATGGTGCCGCCGGGGAAGTACATCTGCGCAAAGCTGACGCAGCCCATGCGACGGCTTTCGACCAGCTTTGGTTCGAAATCTTCACCGATAACCAGCTCCGTCGAACCGCCGCCGATATCGATCACCAGCTTGCGGCCTTTCTCCGGCTGCGTATGTTCCACGCCCATAAAAATCAGTCGCGCTTCTTCGTTGCCCGGAATGATTTCAATCGGGTAGGGGATCACTTTTTCGGCACGTTTGAGAAACTCCGTGGCATTCATCGCCTGGCGTAACGTGTGCGTGCCTACGATGCAGACGCTGGAGGGATCGAACCCTTGCAGGCGCTCGGCAAACAGCGACAGGCAAGCCAGCCCGCGCTCCATTGCCTCTTCACTCAGCATGTTATTGCTGTCCAGACCATCCGCCAGATGCACGCGCTGCTTCAGGCGGCCGATGATTTGCATCGCCCCGTCCACCACACGTGCAATCACCATATGGAAACTGTTGGAACCCAGGTCGACCGCAGCGAACTCCTCCGGTCGGGGCATCTTTTCTTGTATCGGCATAGATTAATCAGGCTGCTCGAGTGATTTGATGTAGTCGTAAATCGCCAACTGCGCGCGTACTTTACGACGATTGCCGCGTGGCACGTAGCGATTGCTCAGTTCTTTATCAATGTACCGGGCTTTTACCGTATCACTGAACAGAATGTCAATGATATCCAGAACGCGCTGTTTAAGCCGGGGATCGAGCAGCGGTGCCGCTACTTCGATACGGTAATCGATATTACGGGTCATCCAGTCAGCGGAAGAGAGCCAGACTCGCTTATCGCCGCCGTTCTCAAAAATATAGATGCGATCGTGCTCAAGATAACGGTCAACGATGCTAATCACGCGAATATTTTCGCTGATGCCTTCAAGCTCCGGGATCAGCGAACACATACCGCGTACCAGCAGATTCACCGGCACGCCTGAACTGGAGGCGGTATAGAGGCGATCCACCAGCCCTTTGTCCACCAGGTTGTTCAGCTTCAGCGTAATGCCGGAAGGCTGTCCATTCTGCGCGTTGGCGATCTCGGCATCGATCATGTCATACAGCAGGCGGCGCGAGTTTTGCGGCGACACCAGCAGGTAATCGAAATTCACCGGGCGATACGGGTTCTCGATAAAGTTAAACACCCGGCGCACTTCATTGGTAATGCGCGCATCGGCCGTAATCAGCGAGTAGTCGGTATACAGCCGCGCGGTTTTCTCGTTAAAGTTCCCGGTACCGATATGCGCGTAGCGCACCACTTCTTCACCTTCCATGCGGGAGATGAGGAACAGCTTGGCGTGAATTTTTAAACCCGGCGCTGAGAAGATCACCTGCGCGCCCGCTTCCGTCAGCCGTTTCGCCCAGTGGATGTTGGCTTCTTCATCGAAACGCGCCTGTAACTCCACCACCACGGTCACTTTTTTGCCGTTGTGCGCCGCGTGGATCATCGAATCAATAATGCGTGAGTCTTTCGCCACGCGGTAAATATTGATTTTAATCGCCAGCACGCTCGGGTCGAACGACGCCTGGCGCAGCAGCTCCAGAACGTGCTCGAAGGTGTGATAGGGGTAATAGAGCAGCACGTCGCGTTCGCGAACGGCATCAAAACCGTTGCGGAATTTATCAAACCCGGTATGACGCAGACGCGGCAGCGGTTTGTTGACGAGGTTGGCTTTGCCGACATTCGGGAAGCCAATAAAGTCTTTAAAGTTGTGGTAACGCCCGCCGGGGATAATGGAGTCATAACGGGAAATGGTCAGCTTCTCGCGCAGCATTTCCACCATCGCATCGGGCATATCGCGCTGGTAAACAAAACGCACCGGTTCGGCGGTTAGACGCTGTTTCAGGCTCGACGACATCAGCTCCATCAGGCTCGATTCCATCTCGTGAACCAAATCATATTCGGCATCACGGGTCATCTTCATCGAGTAGGCATTCAGCGAATCGTAATCGAAGAAGCCTTTAAAAATGTCATCAAGGCAGTAGCGCAGAATGTTGTCCAGCAGGATCATCGGTTTGCGGCGACGTGGCGTTTCCGGCGGCAGATTCACGAAACGCGGTACTTTGTCCGACGGGATCTCCAGCAGGGCGTAGCGGATATCGTTGCCGCGAATGATCTCGACCGCCAGATAGGTGTAATCATCTTTTAAGAACCGCACCAGGTTGGTTTCGCGGTTTATCAGTGTCGGCGTAATGTGCTGGCGCAGATACTGCTTGAAGTAGTTGCGCAGCCAGCTTTGCTGGTTTTGCGACAGTTGCCGTTCGTTGATCAGGAAGATTTGGTTGCGTGCCATCTCCAGCAGCAGGTCGTTGTACAGGCTGTCGAATTCCTGGTCGGCCTTCAGCACACGGGACTGAATTTTGCCCAGCAGATGACGTGAGTTGGTGGTGGTGCCTTGCTCTTCGCTGATGATCAACCGGCGTTTCAGCTCGGCAAAACGCACCTTATAAAATTCATCGAGGTTATTGGAATAGATTCCCAAAAAACGCATGCGCTCGATTAGCGGGTTACTTTTGTCTGCCGCTTCCTGGAGAACACGTTCGTTGAAGCACAACCAGCTTAGTTCTTTTTCGAGATATAACTTTTCCTGACCCATTCCTGTTTACACTCCGGTTCTTACTCGGGACACAGCAATGCCTTTTCGTTCTTACGGTGTCCGCGACTGACAGGTGAACGTTGCTGGCGTTCCTTCGTATGGCACAACTTATTATGGCGAGCTTTGCCCTAAGATGTCCAACTGTGCCAAAAAAGTATGACAGTAATCTTTTTTCTGACTTAAGGTGATGAAAATACTGCGGGGATAAGAAGGCATTGGGCGCGTTTGACGCCGGAGGGCAGCTTCGCCTTATCTGGCCTGAAAACGGCCCGGGAAAACGGTGAAGACCGGATAAGCATCGCGCCATCCGGCAGCAGAACAACAAGTGGGGACGATTATTCGTCGGCTGC
This sequence comes from Kosakonia sp. MUSA4, assembly GCF_013085925.1. Taxonomy (NCBI): domain Bacteria; kingdom Pseudomonadati; phylum Pseudomonadota; class Gammaproteobacteria; order Enterobacterales; family Enterobacteriaceae; genus Kosakonia; species Kosakonia sp. MUSA4. The sequence continues at coordinate 3,872,523 of NZ_CP025697.1, read as the reverse complement.
ATAGCCTTCTGGAGGCAGACAGACGCCATCAAGCCACGCGCTGTTATTCTCCATCTTCAGGCGACCATCGACGAACCAGCTCACCACCAGCGGATAAATCGCGTGTTCCTGCGCTTGTACGCGGTCGGTGATCTCTTCTTCCGTGTCGCCGTCAAACACCGGGACTTTGGCCTGCAAAATGACCGGGCCGCCATCCAGCTCTTCCGTCACAAAATGCACGCTGGTGCCGTGCACTTCATCGCCATTTTCCAGCACCTGGCGGTGCGTGTTCAGACCTGGGTATTTCGGCAGCAGGGAAGGATGAATATTCAGCAGACGTCCGGCGTAATGGGTAACAAATGCCGGGCTGAGGATGCGCATGTAACCTGCCAGCACCACCACATCCGGCGCGTAGGCGTCAATTTCATGCATCAGTTCACGATCGAAGGCATCGCGGCTGGCAAACTGCGAGGCAAGAAGGGCATGCGCAGGAATTGCGGCTTCCCGCGCACGTTCAAGGCCGAACGCGTCGGCCTTGTTACTGAATACTGCCCGCAGGGTGCCGTTGATTTTCTTCTGTTTGCAGGCATCGATAATCGCCTGCAAATTGCTTCCGTTACCGGAAATCAGCACCACAATGTTTTTCATTCAATGACCACACGCTCACTGGAATCGGATGCTTTGATAATACCGATTTTCCACGCGTTTTCACCTTTGGCATTGAGCAGGGCAATGGCTTTATCCGCTTCTGCGGCAGGCAGCGCGATGACCATACCGACGCCACAGTTGAAGGTGCGGTACATTTCATGACGGCTGACGTTACCGGCGCTTTGCAGCCAGTTGAAGACCGCCGGCCACTGCCAGGAGGATTCGTCGATAACCGCCTGGGTGTTATCCGGCAGAACGCGCGGGATATTTTCCCAGAAACCGCCGCCCGTCAGGTGAGCGATAGCGTGTACATCAACGTTTTCAATCAGCTCCAGCACCGATTTCACGTAAATACGCGTCGGTTCCAGCAGGTGATCGGCCAGCGGTTTGCCTTCAAGTTGAGTGGTCAGCGGATCGCAGCCGCTCACTTCGATCACTTTACGCACCAGCGAGTAACCGTTGGAGTGCGGACCGCTGGAAGCCAGCGCCACCAGCACGTCGCCATCGGCTACTTTGGAGCCGTCAATAATTTCTGCTTTCTCTACCACGCCCACGCAGAAACCGGCCACGTCGTAATCTTCACCGTGATACATGCCCGGCATCTCTGCGGTTTCGCCGCCAACCAGCGCACAACCGGATTGCAGGCAGCCTTCGGCGATGCCGTTGATCACGCTGGCGGCGGTGTCCACGTCCAGCTTGCCGGTGGCGTAATAGTCGAGGAAGAACAGCGGCTCAGCGCCCTGTACCACCAGGTCGTTTACACACATGGCGACCAGGTCGATACCGATGGTGTCATGACGTTTCAGATCCATTGCCAGACGCAGCTTGGTGCCAACGCCATCAGTGCCGGAAACCAGTACCGGTTCACGATATTTTTGCGGCAGAGCGCACAGCGCGCCGAAGCCGCCCAGACCGCCCATTACTTCCGGACGGCGGGTCTTCTTCACCACGCCTTTGATTCGGTCAACCAGAGCATTGCCTGCATCAATATCAACACCGGCATCTTTATAGCTGAGAGAGGTTTTATCGGTCACTGCTTCAGTCCCCACGCGTTTTCTTGCGGTAGAAATAAAATTCGGCGCAATTCTAGCAGCCCAGGCAAACGTTTGCGAGCCTATTATTGCCGGGCGTACCTTATAAGTTCCGATATACTATTTTCCAGCCTGATTGATCGCGATCAAGCGGCTACCTGTAGCACAACGGAAAAAAAGCGGTATAATCCGGCGATTTTTTTTGTGGCTGCCACCTGTCAGGGGAAAGGAGAAGAGTATGAAGGTCGTGGAAGTTAAACACCCACTCGTCAAACACAAGCTTGGGTTGATGCGTGAAAACGATATCAGCACCAAACGCTTTCGTGAACTCGCCTCAGAAGTGGGCAGCCTGCTGACGTATGAAGCGACGGCTGACCTCGAAACCGAAAAAGTGACCATCGAAGGCTGGAACGGCCCGGTGGAGGTTGAGCAGATCAAAGGTAAAAAAATTACCGTGGTGCCGATTCTGCGCGCCGGTCTGGGCATGATGGAAGGCGTGCTGGAGCACGTGCCGAGCGCGCGCATCAGCGTGGTCGGTATCTACCGTAATGAAGAAACGCTGAAGCCGGTACCGTACTTCCAGAAACTGGTGTCCAACATCGACGAGCGTATGGCGCTGGTGGTTGACCCGATGCTGGCGACCGGCGGTTCAATGATTGCCACCATCGACCTGCTGAAAAACGCAGGCTGTCACAGCATTAAGGTACTGGTGCTGGTTGCCGCGCCGGAAGGTCTGGCGGCGCTGGAGAAAGCGCACCCGGACGTCGAGCTGTATACCGCGTCGATCGACAAGGGCCTCAACGAGCACGGCTACATTATTCCGGGCCTCGGCGATGCCGGTGACAAAATCTTTGGTACGAAGTAACGCATGACAAATCGAAAGCCGACTTTGATAGTCGGCTTTTTTTTGGATTCATAAACTGCCCGCCGCAAAGGACGGGGAGATAAACAACAACACTCAGAGGAAAAACATTATGACGCGCCGTGCTATCGGGGTGAGTGAAAGACCGCCGCTTTTGCAAACGATTCCGCTTAGTTTGCAGCACCTGTTCGCCATGTTTGGCGCGACCGTGCTGGTGCCAATTCTGTTCCACATTAACCCGGCTACCGTGCTGCTGTTCAATGGTATCGGGACGCTGCTTTATCTCTTCATCTGTAAGGGGAAAATTCCGGCTTACCTCGGCTCCAGCTTTGCGTTTATCTCGCCGGTGCTGCTGCTGCTGCCGCTCGGTTATGAAGTGGCGCTGGGCGGCTTCATTATGTGCGGCGTGTTGTTCTGCATCGTCTCCTTTATTGTTAAGAAAGCCGGTACCGGCTGGCTGGATGTGATGTTCCCGCCTGCGGCAATGGGCGCTATCGTTGCGGTTATCGGCCTGGAACTGGCCGGTGTGGCGGCGAATATGGCGGGTCTGCTACCGGCTGACGGTCAGAGCGCGGATAGCAAAACGGTGATCATTTCGATGGTCACGCTGGGCGTCACGGTGTTTGGTTCCGTGCTGTTCCGTGGCTTTATGGCGATTATCCCGATCCTTATCGGCGTGCTGGCGGGCTATGCGCTCTCCTTCGTCATGGGCGTTGTCGATACCACGCCGATCGCGCAGGCGCACTGGTTTGCGCTGCCGACGTTCTATACTCCGCGTTTCGAGTGGTTTGCTATTTTCACCATTCTGCCTGCGGCGCTGGTGGTGATTGCCGAGCATGTGGGTCACCTGGTGGTGACGGCGAATATCATCAAAAAAGATCTGATCCGCGATCCGGGCCTGCATCGTTCGATGTTTGCTAACGGTTTCTCGACGATTATTTCTGGCTTCTTTGGTTCCACGCCGAACACCACTTACGGTGAGAACATCGGTGTAATGGCCATCACCCGCGTTTACAGCACCTGGGTTATCGGCGGCGCGGCTATCATCGCCATCCTGCTCTCCTGCGTTGGCAAACTGGCTGCGGCGATCCAGATCATCCCGGTTCCGGTCATGGGCGGCGTATCGTTGCTGCTGTACGGCGTGATTGGCGCATCCGGTATTCGCGTATTGATTGAATCGAAAGTCGATTACAGCAAAGCGCAGAACCTGATACTCACGTCCGTCATCCTGATCATCGGCGTCAGCGGTGCGAAAGTGCACATCGGCGCGGCGGAACTGAAAGGCATGGCGCTGGCGACCATTGTTGGTGTCTGCCTGAGCCTGATCTTCAAACTGATTAGCGTACTGCGCCCGGAAGAAGTGGTGCTGGACGCGCAGGACAACGACGCCGCGAAGGGTTAATGCCTGTCGTTTGAACCGGGTTTCGCGCCCGGTTCAAACCTTGCCATGTTTTATGGTAAACTCGCTGCGTTTTTTGTAAGCCCTGTTGAGGTCCCTCTGAACACACCGGCACAGCTCTCTTTGCCATTATATTTACCCGATGATGAAACCTTCGCGAGTTTCTGGCCGGGTGATAACCCCTCTTTACTGGCGGCGTTGCAAAACGTTCTGCGCCAGGCACACAGCGGATACATCTATTTCTGGTCGCGGGAAGGCGCCGGGCGCAGTCATTTGCTGCACGCCGCCTGCGCGGAGCTCTCCAGGCGCGGCGATGCCGTTGGCTATGTGCCGCTGGATAAGCGCACCTGGTTCGTGCCGGAAGTGCTGGAGGGGATGGATCAACTCTCGCTGGTGTGTATCGATAATATCGAATGCATTGCCGGTGACGAGCCGTGGGAAATGGCGATCTTCAACCTCTATAACCGCATTCTTGAACAGGGCAAAACCCGGCTGCTGATCACCGGCGATCGTCCGCCGCGCCAGTTGAATCTTGGGCTGCCGGATCTGGCGTCGCGGCTGGACTGGGGGCAGATCTACAAGCTGCAACCGCTCTCCGATGAAGACAAGTTGCAGGCGTTGCAACTGCGCGCGCGCATTCGTGGTTTTGAGTTGCCGGAAGATGTGGGCCGTTTTCTGCTCAAACGGCTGGACAGAGAAATGCGTACGCTGTTCGATACGCTCGACGTACTGGATCGCGCTTCTATTACCGCCCAGCGCAAGCTGACCATCCCGTTTGTGAAAGATATTCTCAAGTTATAAATCATGGCCGGTACATCTTATCCGGCCTGCGCGGTTTACAGGCCCGGTAAGCGTAGCGCCACCGGGCAATCACATTTAACCGGTAATGTCTAAAACCTGCTCCGGCGGGCGGCCGATACGCGCCTGGCCGTTAGCCACCACAATCGGGCGCTCAATCAACTTCGGGTTATCCACCAGCGCCTGCATCAATTCCTGTTCGGATAATGTGTTATCACCGAGGTTCAGGGATTTATACAGATCCTCTTTCGTGCGCATCAGTTCCCGCGCGCTGGACATGCCGAGCATCTGCAGCAGTTGTTTGATGGTCGCCGCATCCGGCGGCGTCTCCAGATAGAGCACCACCTGCGGCTCGATGCCGTTCTCTTTCAGCAGGTTCAGGGTTTCACGGCTCTTTGAGCAGCGAGGGTTATGGTAGATTTGCACCGCGTCTGACATCTCTTCTCCTTGTTACATCTTCTGATACGGTTTGAAGCGCTGCTGCAACTGGCGCAACTGATCAATACGCGCATCATAACGCGCCTGTTGCAGGCTGCCGAGTTTCACCTGCGAGCTGGCGCTGCTCAGTAGCGTGATGGCTTGATCCAGTTTGCCCACCAGCGCCAGGCTTTCCGCGCGGGCGGCCAGCTCCTGGTCGCGATTGCCAAGCGCGGCTTCCGCCTGCGCCAGCAGATCCCAGCCATTCACATCATCTTTATAGGTAAAGGTGTAGCGGTTGAGGATCCGCGCCGTTTCCGCCGGTTGACCGCCTTCCAGGTAGGCGTTCGCCAGGTTGAGTTGCAGCACCGGGTTGGTTTTCAGTTCGCTGGCGGCATTCAGGCGCTTAATTGCATCGGCGCTTTTGTTCTGCCCCAAATCGATATCGGTCGCCAGATCGAGATACCAGGCGTTATTCGGATCGGCGCTCAGCAATGGTTGCAACGCTTTCGCCGCCTCAGGGAATTTTTTCGCTTCCATTGCCTGCAAAGCGCGGCCATATTGCGCGGCGCGCTGCTCGCGCACATTGCCTTTCGACCAGCCATCCAGCAGATCGTCGGTCAGTTGGTTACGACCGGAGTTATACATGCCGAGCGCTCTGACTTTGGCCATGTAGAACGCTTCCGAGGACTGAACCACCACCGGACGCATCTGGTTGGCGCGGTTACGCGCATCGGCAAGGCGGCTTTCCGGTAATGGGTGCGTTAACAGAATTTCCGGCGGACGGGTTGAATAGCGCGACTGATCGAGCAGTTTTTCGAGGAACGTAGGCATCGCCTGCGGGTCGAAACCGGAACGCTGCAGCACCTGGATGCCGATACGATCCGCTTCCTGTTCGTTCTGCTGGGTAAAGCTGATCAGGCCCTGCTGCGTACCCGCCAGCGTTCCGGTAAGCGCCGCCATCCCCGCCTGCGGGCTGGCCATCGCTAACAGGATTGACCCCAGCGCGCCGGCCCAGGTGAGCGGGGCGCTGCGTTTTTGATCTTCCATCGCGCGCGCCAGGTGGCGCTGCGTGACGTGGGAAATTTCATGCGCCATCACCGAGGCGAGCTGGCTCTCGTTATCCGTGTAACGGAAAAGCGCAGAGTGCAACACGACATTGCCGCCGAAAAAGGCGAAGGCGTTGATTTCGTCGTTATTGACGAGGAAGAAGTGAAAGGGGGTTTTTACCGAGTCAGCATGCGCCACCAGCCGCATGCCCAGCGCATTAATGTACTGCACCAGCAGCGGATCGTTAATCAGCGGCGCACTGCCGCGCAGCTGGCGCACATAGTAGTCGCCCATCTGCATCTCCTGGCCAATGGAGAGCGTACTGCCGGCGGACGTGCCCATGTCTGGCAGGCTGTCTGCCGAATCGGCCCATGCCGGAATAACCGAACCTGCCGCCAGTGTAGCGATAAGGGTTGCGACCAGCGTTCGTTTCAACTGCCTGAACATAACCTCACCTGTATATTTGGAAACACCTGTATGACCGGATTTTTCTTGCTTCGTTCCGGTAAACGCCTGGCAAGTTTAGCGGTCTTCGCCGCGAAAAACATCCCGAACGATCGCATGTTATGTTTCCCGTAAAGCGTACGAAAAGCGAAGTCTTTTTTGTGACATTTCGATACAATTCCACTTCTTACCCCTCAGCCCACAAGGCTCATGAAGGAACGTTATGCTTGAAATGTTGATGCAGTGGTATCGCCGTCGCTTCAGCGACCCGGAGGCGATTGCGCTGCTGGTCATTCTGCTTGCCGGATTCTGTATCCTCTTCTTCTTTAGCGGCCTGCTTGCGCCGCTGCTGGTAGCGCTGGTTATCGCTTACCTGCTGGAGTGGCCAACCGTTCGTCTGGAAAGAATCGGCTGTTCGCGCAATTGGGCTGCGTCGATTGTGCTGGTGCTGTTTGTCGGCATTCTGCTGGTGATGGCCTTTGTGGTGATGCCGGTGGCCTGGCAACAGGGGATTTACCTGATCCGCGACATGCCCGGCATGTTAAGCAAACTCTCTGATTTCGCCGCCACGCTGCCGCGCCGTTATCCGGCGCTAATGGATGCAGGCATCATTGATGCGATGGCGGAAAATATGCGCTCGCGCATGCTGACAATGGGCGACTCGGTGGTGAAATATTCCCTCGCTTCACTGGTCGGGCTGTTGACGCTGGCGGTCTATCTGGTGCTGGTGCCGCTGATGGTTTTTTTCCTCGTCAAAGACAAAGAGCAGATGCTGAACGCCGTGCGTCGCGTCTTGCCGCGTAATCGCGGGCTGGCGGGGCAGGTGTGGAAGGAGATGAACCAGCAGATCACCAACTATATCCGCGGCAAAGTGCTGGAGATGATTGTCGTCGGCATCGCCACCTGGATTGGTTTCATTCTGTTTGGTCTTAACTATTCGCTGCTGCTGGCGGTACTGGTCGGTTTTTCGGTGCTGATCCCTTACATCGGCGCTTTTGTGGTCACCATTCCGGTGATCGGTGTGGCGCTGTTCCAGTTTGGCCTCGGCACTGAGTTCTGGAGCTGCTTTGCGGTGTATCTGATTATTCAGGCGCTGGACGGCAACTTGCTGGTGCCGGTGCTGTTCTCCGAGGCGGTAAACCTGCACCCGCTGGTGATCATTTTGTCGGTGATCATTTTCGGCGGGCTCTGGGGTTTTTGGGGCGTTTTCTTTGCCATCCCGCTCGCCACGCTGATTCAGGCAGTGATCCACGCCTGGCCGGATTCGCCTGCCATCGAAGAGTAGCGCCACCGGGCGGCGCACGCGCTGCCGCCCGGCATCTGGCTTAATGTCCGGCACGGTCATTACGCAGATAGATAATCCAGTACGTCACGCCGACTAACACCCCGCCGCCAATGATATTGCCAATCGTGACCGGAATCAGGTTATCGGTAATCACCTTGCTGAAAGTTAACGCCGGGAAGTTATCCGGTGAACTGTGCACCGCCGCCCAGAAACTTGCCGGGGCGAAATCGCGGATAATGACCGCCAGCGGCAGCAGAAACATATTGGCAATACTGTGTTCAAAACCGCTGGCGACAAACATGCCGATCGGCAGCAGCATCGCCATAATCTTGTCCGTCAGCGTATGGCCGGAATAACTGATCCACACCGCCAGGCAGACCATCAGATTACACAGCGTCCCGAGACACACCGCCTCAATAAAGGTGTGATGCATTTTATGATCGGCGGTTTGCAGTACGTTCAGCCCCCACAGGCCGTTGCTGCTCATCGTCTGCCCGGCAAACCAAATCAGCGCGACAAAAAACAGCGCGCCGACCAGATTGCCGAGATAAACAATGATCCAGTTGCCGATCAGTTGCCGCCAGCTTATCAGGCCGCTGGCTTTCGCCATCACCGTCAGCACGGTTGAGGTAAAGAGATCCGCGCCGCACACCACCACCAGAATAAGTCCCAGTGAGAAACAGACGCCGCCCGCCAGTTTTGCCAGTGCGGTGGCAGGTGCAGGCCCGCTGGTGACGGTGATATAAAAGACAAAAGCAATCGAGATAAATACGCCCGCCGTTACCGCGAGAAAGAATGACAACTCTTTCTTCTTGCTGACTTTATACAAACCTGACTGTTCGGCGACTTTTGCCATTTCCGCAGGAAGTCGCAGGTCAAACGCGTTGCCGGTATCCATTTGATTCTCCTGATGCAATGTCAATGAAGGCGTGGCTTCAGGCCACTCGCCGTCATATGCATAGCCCGTACCAGCTGGGGCAGGAGAATCAGCGGGAAAGTGTCAACCCGTTCACAAAAATGATCACAGCACTTCGCGTACCGCAATACCGAGGCGCTGCATGCGCGATAACAGCGTAGTGCGCTTCATACCAAGCCGCGCCGCCGCGCCGCGAGGGCCAGCAACGATGCCGTTGGTTTCGCGCAGAATCTGAATAATGCGCGCCCGCTCCTCTTCGTCATTTTCCGGCGGCTCGGGATGCATCATCTCCGCCACTTTCGGCAGCGGGAAGGGGAAAGGATCGTGAACCACCGGCTGCACCATACTGACTGGCTGCGCATTAAGGTGCAGATTCAGCGTGTTATCGCGTGAGAGCAGCACTGCGCGTTCAATCACGTTCTCCAGCTCACGTACGTTGCCGGGCCATTCGTAGCGCATTAACTGGCGGAGAGTCTCGGCCGGGATGGTATCAATGGTGCGGTTCAGGCGACGCGCCAGTTTCTGCGTGAAATAGCGCGCCAGCAGCGGTATATCATCCGGGCGCTCGCGCAGCGGCGGCAGCACCAGCGGGAAGACATTCAGGCGATAAAAGAGATCGTTGCGAAACTCGCGGTCGATCACCATCTGGCGCAGATCGCGGTTGGTGGCGGCGATCACCCGCACATTCACCGGAATGGTCCGGTTGCCGCCGATGCGTTCAATCTCGCGCTCCTGCAATACGCGCAGCAGCTTGGGTTGCAGTTCAAGCGGCATATCGCCGATCTCATCGAGGAACAGCGTGCCCTCATCGGCCATTTCAAAGCGTCCGCGATGCGTGTTGATCGCGCCGGTAAAAGCGCCTTTATCGTGACCAAACAGTTCGCTTTCCAGCAGGCTGGAGGGGATCGCGGCACAGTTGATTTTCACCAGCGGTTTATCTTTGCGCGGGCTCATCTGATGCAGCGCGCGGGCGATGATCTCTTTCCCGGTGCCGGTTTCGCCGAGGATCAGTACCGTGCTGTCGCTCAGGGCGACAATATTGACCTGCTGGAGCACATCGCGCATCGCATCGCTCTGGTAAATAATGTCGCCGAAACTCTGGCTGGAGGCGATCTGCTCGTTGAGCTGGCGGTTTTCGCTGTTCAGATTCTCTTTCAGGTGGATAACTTTGCGGTACGCGTCGGCATTATCGACGGCGATACCAATTCTGTCGGCGATCTGCTGTAACAATCGACAATTTTGTTCGCTGAAAACGGAGGACTCGCGGTGCGCCAGCAGCAGCACGCCTGTTGACTGGTGGCTGTAGGCCAGCGGCAAAATAAACACCGTGTTCAGCCCCTGCAGCGCCAGTTGGCTGAGCACCGCATCGCTGTGCCACAGCGCCGCATCCTGATCCTGCTGGAGCAACGCGCCGCGATGCTCGTTTAGCGCGGCCAGCAACACCGGGCTTTCACTGCGTAGCGGGAATCGCTCCGTCTCTGGCGGGCAACTGGGAAAATGGGTGACGTGGCAGTTAAGCTGGTGTGAATGCAGCGTATCGCGCAGCACCATGCGAATATTATCGATGCCGAAAAAGCGGTGGATCTCCTGCGAAACATCTGCCACCAGATCGTCAAGATCGAGGTGCGACAGCACCGAGTTAGTGATGTCCACCAGCACCCGGTGGTGATCGCGCTCTTCGCGCAACGCCGTGACTGACTGGCGGAGTTTTTCGCTCGCCAGCATCTCCTCCAGCGCCTGCGTCGCCAGCCGCGTCAGCCAGGCAAACAGCGCATTCTCTTGCGGGCTGAAAGTGCCGCCGTCGGTGCGCACAAAGCGCAGTTCCGCCACGTCGCTGCCTTCCAGCAGCACCACATGCAGCGAACTGTCGCTGATTGTGCCGCCGTATTCGGCCGTGCAAAACGCCGCGCTGCCGTCATCAAAACAGCGCCAGAAAGGGGCGTTATTGAGACGTAATTCAATAAACTGCACGGGGCTGAAGGGGGGCGGCAGGGGGATAAACGCCTGAAGAAGTGAAGCCTTATCATTCTGTTCCAGCAACTGCTGTAAGATCATGGATACGTCGCCCTTCCAGATTTAGCGAGCGTCATTTATGCCGCAGGTGCGTTGCCTTTCCTTGCATATCTCAGTGACTGGCTGATGCCAGATTCGCTGCGTTTTCCCTGACTGCAACCTGAATGACCTGCTAAAAAGCATGCAAATAAACGCAGTTTTCTCACCAGTTAACCGGTTTTCACTGTTGTTATGTCCTCGGACGTAAAAACCAGCACAAGAGTACAATACCCCTCCAATTTGTAATGTTACAGGCTTCACGTATAAACAAGGTGAATGAAATTAATCCACCCGGCGCACCATTAAATAGAGTGCCGGTTCGTGGGCCATATCCTGTAAGTGTTGTAATAGCTGGCGGCTCCAGCCGCGCCAGGGCTCCGCCGCCGTTTTGGCCAGCCGGGCGAAATCGGGCGCCAGCAGATTGACATGGCTGGCGTCGATAACGATTTCGCCGAAGGTAAGCAGACCCTGCATTTTGCGCCGCGCGTCGGCGTCTTCGATCAGCGGCAACCACTGTTTGTAGGCGTCCAGCGGGCAGGCCAGCGCGACGTTGAGGCAATCGATCACCCCAACGTGATGACCAATAGCCAGCGAGTAGTACATCACCTGGCGGCTTTTCTCCTCCAGTTCAACGCTGTCATCGACAAACTTTTGCCGCAGCGCCCAGAACATCACCTGCGCGGTTTGCTCAGACATGGTGGCGCTCCAGCTCAGTCATTAATTGCTGCACGATCACCGTCAGCCTCGGATCCGCTGCCTGTTGCAGCCAGGCATTCACCCGTGCTGCGCGCTGGCCGATCTCGCCTTCGCTCAGCAACGCAAAAAGATGATCGACGATTTCGCGCCCCTGGCGATACCCCGCCAGCTGTCGCGCCTGGCGCTCAAGGGTCACGCGCAGCGCCAGCGGCAGAGCAGGCCAGTTGACGCTGGCCGTTTCGTCAGGCGTCTGGAGATGGTCAACCGCGTGCAGTTTCTGCTCCAGCAGGCCCAGCGCTACTGCGAAACCATGAATGGTGGCCGCAGGTGTCGGTGGGCAGCCGGGGATCCAGACATCAATCGGCACGATGGTGTCGCTGCCGCCCCACACGCAGTAGAGATCGTGGAAAATCCCGCCGCCGACGCCGCATGCGCCGTAGGAGATAGCAATTTTATGATCGGGCGCGGCATCCCAGGCGCGTAAGGCGGGCATGCGCATCGCGCGGGTCACCGCGCCGGTAAACAGCAAAATGTCGGCGTGGCGCGGCGAAGCCACCACTTTGATGCCAAAGCGCTCGGCGTCGAACAGCGGCGTAATGGCAGCGAAAATCTCGATTTCACAGCCGTTGCAGCCGCCGCAATCCACGCGGTAAACATAGGCGGAACGCTGGATATCGCGCAGCAAAAGCTGTTTGATTTTTTGCGCTGACTCATCAAGCTGCACCGGCTGGCTGACGTGCTGCGACAGTATCTTCAGGTCGGAACTCATGCTTGCTCCTCAAGATAGTAATGAACGTTGGTGCTGTTGTGGTGTTCCAGTGCGGCGCGGCGCCGACAGGCCGGGCAGATGCACGCCTGCGCGCGCAGGGAATCGGCCAGTTGTGGGTTGTTCTGGCTGAGTGTCAGCAGTTCAACCGCCAGCGCGACCGATTTTTCCGGCGCGAAAGGCACGCCGCATTCGGTGCAGTGCTGCAAACGAAATGTCGCGCGCACATACAAATCGGCTTTGCGGGTGACCGCCAGTTCAAACTCTTCCGACAAGTGGATCGCCCGCGTCGGGCACACCTCTTCGCAACGGCCGCAGTAAATGCAACGGCCAATAAACAACTGCCAGACGCGGCGATTTTCTTCTGGCGTGGTTTCCATGGTCAGCGCATTTGCCGGGCAGGCGGTGGTGCAGGCACCGCAGGCAATGCATTGCAACGGATCCAGTTCAGGTTTACCGCGAAAACCGGGGCACACCTCCAGCGGCGCAAACGGGTATTTCACCGTCGGTTCGCCCGCCCTGAGAATGGTCTTCAACAATTTCAGCATCGTTTCTTTCCTTACTTCAGCGGCGAATGGCGACGTTCAATGCCGTAACGTTCGATCTCTTTATAGGGCACGGTCGTCGATTTACGTTTACGCACGTCAACCAGCGTGACGCGGTCCGTACACGAGTAGCAGGGATCGAGGCTGCCGATAATCAGCGGCGCGTCGGAAACGGTGTTGCCGCGCAGCATATAGCGCAGCACCGGCCAGTTGGCGTAGGTGGCCGCACGGCAGCGCCAGCGGTAGAGCTTCTGATTGTCGCCGAGCATGCTCCAGTGCACATCTTCCCCGCGCGGTGCTTCAACATAACCGAGGGCGAATTTATGCGGCTGGTAGCTGAAGCCTTCAGTCAGCAGCGGCGTATCCGGCAGGTTATCGAGGCCAAATTCAATCATCGCCAGCGAATCAAACACCTCTTTTACCCGCACCATCACGCGCGAGAAGACGTCGCCATCCGGCCAGGTAAACAGGGTTTTCGGCAGGTTGCCGTAGTCGGCGTAAGGGTGATCGAAGCGCAGATCGCGGGCGAAACCGCTGCCGCGAATCAGCGGCCCCACCGGGCTGAAATCCCGCGCGACCTGGCGGTCAAGAATGCCGACGCCCTGGGTGCGCTGCGCCATGTTCGGCGTCGAGAGCAGCATATCCACCAGTTGCGCCACTTCGGCGCGCATCTCTTTCACCAGTTGGATGGTCTTCACGCGTTGCTCTTTCAGGATGTCGCGGCGGATACCGCCAATCAGGTTCAGACCGTAGGTTTTTCGCGAGCCGGTCAGCAGCTCCGCCATGGTCATCGACTTCTCGCGGATGCGGAAAAACTGCATAAACCCGGTGTCGAAACCGACAAAGTGGCTGGAAAGGCCAATGTTAAGCAGGTGGCTGTGCAGCCGCTCCACTTCCAGTAACACCGAGCGGATAGTATGCGCCCGCTGCGGCACCACAATGCCCAGCGCGTTCTCCACCGAGGTGGTGTAGGCGACGCTGTGGGCAAAGCCGCAAATGCCGCAAACCCGGTCGGAGAGGAAGGTGACTTCGTTATAGCCCATACGGGTTTCCGCCAGCTTCTCCATACCGCGATGCACATAGAACAGACGGTAATCGGCATCGACAATCCGCTCACCATCGACAAACAGACGGAAGTGGCCTGGTTCGTCAGAAGTGATATGCAGCGGGCCAATCGGCACGATGCGCGCAGAATTGCCGCCATCATTGATAAAGGTGTAATTCTCCGTGTCGCTGGTCGGTTCCGGGCGCAGGCGATAATCCATGGTGTCTTTGCGCAGTGGATGCAGATCGTCCGGCCAGTCGTCCGGTAATACCAGCCGACGTTGATCCGGCAGGCCGACCGGGATCAGCCCGTACATATCGCGGATCTCCCGTTCGCCCCACACGGCGGCGGGCACGCGCGGCGTCACCGACGGGAATTCCCGCGTATTGGCATCCACCAGCGCTTTCACCACGATCCAGCACTTTTCCGCCCCTTCCATCGACAGCGCGTAATAGACCGCGTAATGGCCGTTCAGACTGCGCTCGTCGTTGCCAAACAGTACCGGCAACCAGCCGTCATGCTGGTAATAGAGATAGTGAACAATCTCCGGCAGCAGGTTGATTTTCACCGTAATGGTGACTTGTTCGAAGGTCTGGCGTTCTTCTTCCAGCACCGCGCCGGGAAATTGCATTTTCAACGCCGCAAGGCAGGCATTGCCGCGCGGCTGCTGGTGGTTCACGCTTGCTAAATAACTCACTTTCACTCTCCCTGGACGTGCGATGGTGTTGCCGATGTGGCGGTCGTCTCAAACGTGGCCCACAGCCAGCTCAGCCGGGTGGGGTGCTCATCGTCGCCGGACAGTACGATGCTCGATGCACCGGCCAGCAAACGGCTGACCGGCTGCGGAATATGGGTGCCCATCACCAGCATCATCACCAGTAACAGCACCATCGGAACGGTGGTCAGCCAGCCCAGTTCACCGCTGGCAACCTGCTGCGGCGGCGTGGCGAACAGCACTTTGGCGACCATGCGCACCAGCCCGCCAAGCACCAGCGTCAGCAGCAACAGCAGCACCAGCGTTACCACCAGATGCTCAGCCGCCAGCCCGGCGGTGACGGTCATAAATTCACTGAGGAAGATGTTGAATGGCGGCATACCGCCGAGCGCCAGCGCACCGCCGCCAAGCAGCACGGCGGTCAGCGGCATCACTTTCAACATGCCGCACACCACATCCAGATTGCGGGTGCCGTACTTCAGCAGCACATTGCCGGAGCCGCAGAACAGCAGCGTTTTGGCGAGGCTGTGATTCAGGGTATGCAGCAGCGCGGCGAAGATGCCGAGCGGCCCGCCGATGCCGAGCGCCACCGCCACCAGCCCCATATTTTCCACGCTGGAGTAGGCCAGCAGGCGTTTCATATCCTGCTGAACCAGGATGAAGAAGGCGGCAACGCCAACCGACAGCATGCCGAACACCAGCAGTAGCGTATTCGGGAAGCTGTCGCCAATGGCGTGACAAATAATGATGTAGTAACGAATCAGCACCAGCAGCGCGCAGTTGAGCAGCACCGCCGAGAGCAGGGCGCTCACCGGGCTGGGTGCTTCACTGTGCGCATCCGGCAGCCAGGCGTGCATCGGAAAGAGACCGGTTTTCGTCCCAAAGCCAATCAGCACAAAGACAAAAGCCAGCACCATTAATGTCGGGTCGAGTTTGCTGCTCTCTTTCAGCACTTCCGTCCAGAAAATGGCGTGATCCGGCTCGGCCATAAAGCTGGCGGCATTGGCGTACACCAGCACGGTGCCGAACAGACCAAACGCCACGCCAACGGTACAGATGATGATGTATTTCCACGCCGCTTCCAGCGAGGAGCGCTGGCCGTAAATCCCCACCAGAAATGCCGAGCTGAGGGTGGTGGCTTCAATTGCCGCCCACATCACAATCAGGTTGTTGCTGGTCACCACCAGTAACATGGTGAACAGGAACAGATGAAAGAAACCGTAGTAGTAACAGAGCGTGGATACGCTGATCTCCCCGTGATCGACTTCATGGCGCATATAGCCAATCGAATACAGCCCGGTGAGAAAACCGATAATCCCCAGCAGCGACAAAAATAGACCGCTGAGGCTATCGATGTGCAGCCAGCGGTGCGCGCCGAAAATTTCCCCTTCCTGCACCGCTTCCGCCACCGTCCACAAGGCGACAATCAGTAACAGCGTAATGCCCAGTGAGTGCACCACCGTGACCAGCGTCCGCGCCGCATTCCCGCTCAACCGGCAGGCAAAGCAGAGCGCAGAGACGACCAGCGGCGTCAACAGCAACAGCGTGAACATCAATGCATGACTCATGGTATTACCCCTTCAGCGCCGTAAGGTTGTTAACATCCAGCGTGCCGTGGGTGCGCCAGATTTTCCTTGCCAGCAGCGCCATCACAATCACCGCGAAAATGGCATCCGTCGCGATACCGATCTCAACCAGTTCCGGCGCGCGCCAGGCGAGCAGCGCCAGCACCAGATGCGAGCCGTTTTCCATCAGGCAGTAACCGAACACCTGGCGCAAAATGTTGCGCTGGCTGATGATGCACAGCAGACCCAGCAGGAAGTGGCCGAGGGCGACGGCGAGCGCCGGTTTAAGCTGGGCGACCATCGGCAGTTGCACCGGACGGACGACAAACCAGCACAGCAGCACAATGGCGGCGGCCATCAGCACCAGCGTCGCCGGGCCGAACAGCCGCTCCCCTGCGCCATCCGGTGCCATCTTGCGAAACGCATAGCCCATGATCAGCGGCACCAGCAGTACCTTGGTGAAGAAGGCGCTGAACGACCACATCAGCAGTTGTTCCGCATCCAGCAACTGCGACAGCGTGAAAAAGATAGAGACCAGCACCAGTGATTGCAGGGCATACAACCAGCAGGAGACGGAGTAGCGTCTGGCGCAGGTGACCAGCAGCGAGGTGAACATCATCAGCCCCGCCAGATTGTTAACAAGCAAAGTTCCCGTCATCATCGACTCCCTTATCCAAGCCACGCCGCAGCAATCACGCTTGAGCACAGCGACATCACAATCAGAATGACCAGCACCAGTTTCATCGCCCACGGCAACGGTGCGGCCTGCGCTACCTCTTCACTCGCTTCGCCCGGAACGACGCGGCCAAACCAGTAGATAAACCAGCCGAAGCTGGCGACCGATTCCACCAGCGCCAGCACCATCACCGGCAGCAAAATTGGGTAGCTATTCGACAGCGCGAACCCGGCGGCGAAGAGGGGAAACTTGCTGAAGAAGCCGTTAAACGGCGGAACGCCAGTGATGGCCAGCGCGGCAACGCAAAAGCCGATGCCCGCCAGCGGTAGCGTACGCATCACCCCGCGCAAACGCGGCAGCAGGCGCGTGCCGCAGCTATAGCTCAGCGCACCGGCGACGAGGAAGAACAGGCTCTTGGCGAAAGCGTGGTTGAAGATGTAAACAATCCCCGCTTTGAAGGCCAGCGGCGAACCAAAGGTGGAGAGCGACAGCGCGAGGAAGATCCACGCCAGTTGCGAAATGGTCGACCATGCCAGCAGCCGCTTCATATCTTTTTGCGGCAGGTACATCAAAAAGCCGTAGACCATCGTTATCGTCGCCATTGTCACGCCGACCCAGCCGATGACATGCGGTATCTGTCCACCTTCGGCGATGGCGCGGGCGAAAATATAGACGCCGACTTTCACCATTGACGCGGCGTGTAAGTAAGCGCTCACCGGGGTTGGTGCTTCCATTGCATCCGGCAGCCAGGCCTGTAACGGCAACTGGGCCGATTTCCCCCAGGCGGCAAACAGAATGCCGCCATACACCAGCAAAGTTGGCGTGCCCTGCAACTGGCTGATGGCGCTCAGGGCAAAGGTGCCGGTGTTGAGGAACAGCGTGGCGGCGGCCAGATATAATCCCAGCGAACCAACATGAGTTATCAGCAGCGCTTTCATGGCCGCACGCTGTGATTTTTCGCTCTGGTAATAGCTGATCAACGCCCAGGAACAGCCGCCGGTAATTTCGAAAAACAGCAGTTGTCCCAGCAACGTTGAAGAGAGCACCAGCCCGGACATCGCGCCGATAAAAATCAGCAAAAATGCGTAGTAGCGGTTGCTGCCATCGTGCGGATGTTCGCGGTTGCCGCGCGTCAGATAGCCGGTCGAATAGAGCGCCACCAGCAGGCCGAGGAACACCACCACAAACAGGATCAGCGTGCTGATGCGATCGACCGTGAGGCCAAACAGCGCTATCTGGCCCGCCGCCAGCAGCGGGATATCCACCGCTTCGCGTCCGGCACTGTAGAAACTGAGCGCCAGCGACAGCGTCGCCGCCGTCGCCAGCAGGGCAAACAGCGTGGCGAGCTGCGGGGCGGTTCGCCGGGGAGCCAGTGAGACGATCAGCGCGCCGATAAAGGGCAGCAGCAGCGTCGTCAAAGCAAGAGTTTCCATCGTTTTCCTGTGCTCCTTACAGACCGGTTAACCAGAGAACATACGACAGCGCAGCCAGACTGAAGCCGAGCCAGGTAAGGTGATGCGTCAGCAAAAAGCGTCCGCGCGCCAGCGAGTTCTCCACCAGCGACGCCAGAACGAACACCACCAGCAATTTGATAAGCGTGATAACCAGCGACAGCGCCATCGCGCCGATGCTCAGACTGGCGGCATTGCCGAAGGGGAAAAACAGCGCCAGAAACAGCGCGGCCATCACCACCTGTTTCAGCCCGATGCCCCATTTCACCAGCGCCAGACCCGCGCCGGAGTATTCGGTCAGCGGTCCTTCCTGCAACTCCTGTTCGGCTTCTGCGACGTCGAAGGGGATTTTGCCCATCTCAATAAAGCAGGCGAACCCGCAGGCGAGTAATGCCAGCAGCGTGGCGACCGGTGAGATCCAGCCTGATGCCAGCGTGTTGCTGATGGCGCTGATATTGGTGGAACCGGCCAGCAGCGCCAGCACCAACAGTGAAAGGATCAACATCGGCTCCACCAGAATCCCCAGCGTCAGTTCGCGGCTGGCGCCCAGGCCGGAGAAGGGGCTGCCGGTATCAAGGCCGGAAAGGGCAAAGAAAAAGCGGAACAGCGCAAAGAGATAAATCAGGGTGATCAGATCGCCTGCGCCAGCGAAGGGCGAGGTGCGGATAAACAGCGGTAATGTCATCGCCACCAGCAACATACTGCTGAGCAGCACCCACGGCATCACGCGGAACATCAGCCCGGAAGAGGCGGGCGCCACCGCCTGGCGTTTCAAAAGTTTTTGCAGGTCGCGGTAATCCTGCCAGATCCCCGGACCGCGCCTTGAGTGCATGCGGGCGCGGATCTGGCGCGAAATACCGGTAAACAGCGGCGTCAGCGCCAGCAACAGAGCAGCCTGGCAAAGCGCAAACAACCCCAGTGACCACGCAGAAGTCTGTTCTAACATCGTCATTCCCTCCTCACAGCGCAATCGTCAGCAGCAGGATCACCAGCGCGGCAATCACATACAGGCAATAGAGACGGAAATCCCCGCTTTGCAGATACTGCACCAGACGGGCAATACGCTGAGTCGTGCTGACCAGCGGACGGATAATTTTGTCGTCCCAGAAGGGTTCGGTACGGCTGGCTATCTGCGTAATGCCCCCAAGGCTTTGTTGCAGAGGCGTGGTGGGATCGAGCTGTTTACGCAGGCGATACAGCGGGCCGAACATCACCCGTAGCGGCTGTGTAAAGCTGCCTGCTGAAGGCGCCATGCCTTTCTCCCATGCGTAACCGCAGGCCCAGGCATCGCCGCTGCGCCGCCAGTTGCCGCGCGTCTGGCGGTTGATGTACCAGAACAGGCCGGGCAGCAGCGGCAGAGCAATTAATAGCAGGAACAGGGTGGAGGGTGTCAGCATGGCCTGTTGTGCATCGCCGGGAACCAGCGTTGCGCCCTGAGTGACGGCAAGAGACGTGGTGGCAGTCAGTGAAAGCGCAACCTGCAACAGGTGCGGCGCGACGACGCTGGCACCGACGCCGCACACAATGCAGAGCAGCGCCAGCGCCAGCATGGCGGCAATCATTGGCCATGGCACTTCCCGCGCCTGATCGGCTTTTTCACTGCGCGGGTTACCGCAGAAACTAATGCCGTAGACTTTGACGAAGCACATCGCGGCCAGCGCGCCGGTGATCGCCAACATCACTATCGCGACAGGACCGGCGAGGCGCGGAATAATGGCGTCGATGCGCGTCAGGGAGAAGAGCGACTGGTAGGTGTACCACTCGCTGATAAAACCGTTGAGCGGCGGCATGGCGGAAATGGCGAGGCAGCCCACCAGGAATGCGCCCGCTGTCCACGGCATCCGTTTCGCCAGCGCGCCCATTTTTTCCATATCGCGGCTGTGCAGACGGTAGATAATCGCCCCGGCGCCGAGAAACAGCAGCCCTTTAAACAACGCATGATTGAGCAAGTGGAACAGCGCGCCCAGCAGGCCGACAGCGGCAATCACCGGCTGGTGCAGCGCAATCCCCGCCATGCCGACGCCGACACCCATCAAAATGATGCCGATGTTTTCCACCGTGTGCCACGCCAGCAGGCGTTTGATGTCGTGCTCGGCCAGCGCATACAGCACGCCGAGCACCGAAGAGACGGCGCCAAAAGCCAGCACCACCACGCCCCACCACAGCGGAATGCCGCTATGACCGAGCAGGTCGATGCCGACTTTGATAATGCCGAAGATCCCGATTTTCACCATCACGCCGGACATCAACGCCGAGGCGTGGGACGGTGCTGCCGGGTGAGCGCGCGGCAGCCAACTGTGCAGCGGCAACATCCCGGCTTTGGCACCAAACCCGAAGAAGGCGAGCAGGAACACCGCCGAAGCGGTACCCGGCGACAGCGACAGGGTGCGGAAGCTGGCGAAATCCAGGCTGCCGCTTTGCCGCCACATCAGGAAGAAGGCGATCATGATCAGCACGGAACCGGCGTGGGCAATAAAGAAGTAGAGCATCCCGGCGCGGATCGATTCGTCATCCTGGTCGGTGATAACCAAAAACCACGAGGCCAGCGACATCATCTCGAACAGCACGATGAACCAGAAGGCGTTGTCCATCACCACCAGACCGACCATCGAGGCGATAAACAGGTTCATAAAGAACCCCATCGCACCCGGCCCTTTGCCGAGGTATTCGCGGACATAGGCCAGCGAATAAAGCCCGCACAGCGTGACCAGCAGGGAAATCACCAGCAGCATAAAGGCACTGAGATTGTCGAGGCGCACCATAAAATGGGCGAAATCAAACGGCCCGGCGGCCTGCCAGGTGAGTGTTTCGCCGCCGCCCAGTGCGACCAGTGCGCTGGCAATGCCTAATAATCCGCCGAGCATTGCCGAGATGCCGGCGACGTTGATGGCCAGAATTTGCTGACGGGAGAGCAACAGCGAGGCCACGCCGCCAGCCACGTACAGCACGATTGACCACATCAATAATTGCAGGGCATCCATTAGCGTTGCTCCGACGAAGGGGAGACGGCCGCGAAAGTGATTTCCGTCGAACTCAGGGCGGCCAGCTCTCTGCGGGTTTTTAACTGTTTATGCATGGCAGAATCCGTCACCAGATGCAGGGCGTTGGTCGGGCAGGCCCGCACGCAGGATGGCCCTTCCGGCAGGAAGTGGCAGAGATCGCATTTCACTGCGATGGTCTGTACGCCTGCATTCCAGCGCAAAAAAGGGTGATCGGTGTTCGGGCTGGCGGGCACATCGCGCAGTTGCTCTTCCGGCAGATGATGTTCGTAACGCGCGGGAATATTCAGTGGACGGCTGCCGGATGGCGTGATCGCGCCGAAGGGGCAGACCAGACCGCACAGCTTGCAGCCGATACACAGTGTTTCATTGAGATAAACCGCCTCATCCTGGAAGGAGATGGCGTTGACCGGGCACACCTGTTTACAGGGCGCGTCGTCGCAGTGGCGGCAGAGCACGGGTGCGGTTTTTGTCTGCGTTCGCACCAGCGTGAGCCTCGGATGCTGTTGTAATCCCTGAAGTTTATGGGCATCCGAACACGCGGCAAGGCAGGTGTTGCATCCTATACACCACTCGGGATCGGCAATCACAAAGCGGTTCATGACGGCTCCTTGTTAATGAAGGCAAAATTCGTTGAACCTGCCTTAGCACAAGGTGTGCCAGAATTTTAAATCTTTATATTTCAGTTGGTTGTCTGTTTTTGAGTGGCCGGGGGCGGACAAAAGTGATGGTCAGCGCTGAGCGAAAAATAACCTGTCGGCACTAGTGTCGAGACGTGGGAATAAAATGTGATCAACTTCAAATAAGACGCGAAGAGAGAAACGAGAAGGGCGAATCGAGTGATTCGCCCTCGGAAAAAGGAGGCGTAATCAGGCGCTTTCTTTCAGCCAGTTCAGCACGATGTCGTGGTGGTTGCTGGTTTTGAAATCATCAAACACATGTTCGATTTTGCCGTCTGCATCCACGAGGAAACTAATACGGTGGATGCCGTCGTAGGTTTTACCCATAAAGGATTTTTCACCCCAGACGCCAAACTGCTCGCATACCTGATGGTCTTCATCAGACAGCAACGTAAAATTGAGCAACTCTTTTTCGGCAAAACGGGACAGTTTTTCGGGCTTATCCGTGCTGATACCCAGCACTTCTACGCCCGCTTTCTTCAACTCGTCCATGTTATCGCGCAGGCCGCAGGCCTGGACAGTACATCCTGGTGTCATCGCCTTCGGGTAGAAGTAGACCAGAACACGCTGTCCCTGGAAGTCGGTCAAATTTACTTGTTCTCCGTCTTGATCGGGCAAGCTAAATTTCGGTGCAATATCACCGGCTTTCAGTGGATTCATTACTTAACTCCATCCTGTTCATCATGCTGAGAATAGTTAACGATGTTTATACTGCCTTGCGCGTGCAGTTCTGTACATAGGGCTTTGAACGCCTGCTCAATATTTGATGCGTCTTCTGAGGCCGGGCTGTGAGCGGTGATCTGGATAAATAACTGCGGGACATCATCTTTATTTCCTGGCTGCGTGCGCGAAACCAGCTCGGCAATATTCATCTTGTGTGCGTCAAACAGCGCCGTAAATCGCTCGATCAAATGCGGTGAATCAGGAACGTCAACCTGCACCCAAACGGTGGCGGGCATATCAGGGCGTGGGCGGGCGTCGGTACGCTTCATGACGATGAGTAAATCAAGCTCTGCGCCTTTCAGCGGCAGGGTGGATTCAATCAACGTAATGGCATTCCACGACCCGGAAAGCAGCATTATAAAAGTGAACTCTTCCCCCAGCATCGCCAGGCGACTGTCTTCAATATTACAACCGCAGCTACTGACGTGGCGTGTGATCGTGTTCACAATGCCAGGCCGGTCGGCCCCCAGCGCAGTGATAACCAAAAAATGTTGTGATGAGGTCGTCAAACCTGTGCTTCCTGTCAAACGTGAGGTAATCATAAGGAAAGCATAAAAAAAACCGGCATACAACCGCCACTGAGCCTCAGGTCTCTTGCTTTTCTTACAGCACCGCACGTACCATTGAGAATCTTGTTAGCACAGAGGATGGCCCATGTTCACGGGAAGTATTGTCGCGCTTGTCACGCCGATGGATTCGGAAGGTAAAGTCTGCCGCTCAAGCCTGAAGAAACTGATTGATTATCATGTCGCCAATGGAACCTCGGCGATCGTATCGGTAGGGACTACCGGTGAATCCGCCACGCTAAGCCACGAAGAACATGCCGATGTGGTGATGATGACCGTGGAACTGGCCGAAGGGCGCATCCCTGTTATTGCCGGGACGGGCGCAAACGCCACCGCAGAAGCCATCAGCCTGACGAAACGCTTTAATAATAGCGGCATTGTCGGCTGTCTGACCGTCACGCCGTATTACAACCGTCCTACTCAGGAAGGTCTGTTCCAGCATTTTAAAGCCATCGCCGAACATACTGACCTGCCGCAAATTCTGTATAATGTGCCGTCGCGTACCGGCTGCGATATGCTGCCGGAAACCGTGGGTCGCCTGGCGGAAATTAAAAATATTGTCGGTATTAAAGAAGCAACCGGGAACTTAACGCGTGTTCATCAGATCAAAGAGCTGGTTTCAGATGACTTTATTCTGGTGAGCGGTGACGATGCCAGCGCGCTGGACTTTATGCAGCTCGGCGGCAACGGCGTTATTTCCGTGACTGCTAACGTCGCGGCGCGAGACATGGCCGAAATGTGCAAACTGGCGATCCAGGGGCATTTCGCCGAAGCGCGCGTGATTAACCAGCGTCTGATGCCGTTACACAACAAACTATTTGTCGAACCCAATCCGATCCCGGTCAAATGGGCATGTAAGGAGTTGGGGCTTGTAGCAACCGATACGCTACGTTTGCCGATGACGCCGATCACCGATAGTGGTCGTGAGGTTGTCCGTGCAGCGCTTAAGCATGCCGGTCTGCTGTAAAGTTTAGGGAGATTTGATGGCTTACTCAGTACAGAAGTCGCGCCTGGCGAAGGTAGCGGGTGTTTCACTTGTGATGTTGCTCGCCGCCTGTAGTTCCGATTCACGTTACAAGCGTCAGGTTAGCGGTGACGAATCCTATCTGGATGCCACACCGCTTGCTGAACTTCATGCGCCGGCAGGAATGATCCTTCCGCTGCAAAACGGTGATTACAACATCCCTGTCACGAACGGCAGCGGCGCAGTCGGTAAAGCGCTGGATATCCGCCCGCCAGCACAGCCGCTGGCGTTGGTGAGCGGCGCGCGCACCCAGTTTACGGGTGATACCGCAACGCTGATGGTAGAAAACGGTCGCAACAGCACGCTGTGGCCGCAGGTCGTCAGCATCATTCAGGCGCAAAACTACAGCATCGACAAACGTGACGATGCGTCGCAGAGCCTGACCACCGGCTGGGTTGACTGGAACCGTCTGGATGAAGATCAGCAGTATCGCGGCCGTTATCAAATCTCGGTGAAACCGCAGGGCTATCAGCAGGCAGTGGTGGTTAAGCTGCTGAACCTGGAGCAGGCGGGCAAACCGGTGGCTGACGCGGCATCGTTGCAGCGCTACAGCACCGAAATGCTGAACGTCATCTCCGGCGGTCTGGATAAATCCGCGACCGACGCGCAGAACGCCGCTGAAAAACGCAGCGTAACCTCGCTGGATGTCCAGAGCAGCGCGGATGATACCGGTCTGCCAATGCTGGTGGTGCGTGGTCCGTTCAACATCGTATGGCAGCGTCTGCCGACAGTGCTGGAAAAAGTGGGCATGAAAGTGACCGACAGCACCCGTTC
Organism: Kosakonia sp. MUSA4; assembly: GCF_013085925.1. Lineage (NCBI taxonomy): Bacteria > Pseudomonadati > Pseudomonadota > Gammaproteobacteria > Enterobacterales > Enterobacteriaceae > Kosakonia > Kosakonia sp. MUSA4. Next base: position 3,847,417 of record NZ_CP025697.1, on the reverse strand, counting down.
TACCGGCAGCATTTCCGTGACCTACAAGCCACTGTCTGACAGCGGCTGGCGGGATCTGGGCGCGCGCGATCCGGGCCTCTCCGCCGGTGACTACAAGTTGCAGGTCGGCGATCTGGACAACCGCAGCAGCCTGCAGTTTATCGATCCGAAAGGTCATACTCTGACGCAGTCGCAAAACGATGCGTTGGTCGCGGCATTCCAGTCAGCGTTCAACCATTAATCCCTAAGGCCGGAAAACTCCGGCCTTTTTTAATTTTGGTGACGCAAACGTGTGCGTCGGCGTAAAATAGCGAAATCGTCTCTAAATCATCACACCTGGAGTAAGAAAGATGCAAAAGCAAGCTGAGTTGTATCGCGGCAAAGCGAAGACCGTATACAGTACCGAAAACCCGGATCTGTTGGTGCTCGAATTCCGTAACGATACGTCAGCAGGGGATGGCGCGCGCATTGAGCAGTTCGATCGTAAAGGCATGGTGAACAACAAGTTCAACCATTTCATTATGAGCAAATTGCAGGAAGCGGGCATCCCGACCCAGATGGAAGCACTGCTCTCCGATACCGAATGCCTGGTGAAAAAGCTGGATATGGTGCCGGTTGAGTGCGTGATCCGTAACCGCGCGGCTGGCTCGCTGGTTAAGCGTCTGGGCATTGAAGAAGGCATCGAGCTGAACCCGCCGCTGTTCGATATGTTCCTGAAAAACGACGCAATGCACGATCCGATGGTCAACGAATCCTACTGCGAAACCTTCGGTTGGGTGAACAAAGAAAACCTCGCGCGTATGAAAGAGCTGACCTACAAAGCGAACGACGTGCTGAAAAAACTGTTCGATGATGCTGGCCTGATCCTTGTCGACTTCAAACTGGAGTTCGGCCTGTTCAAAGGTGAAGTGGTGCTCGGCGATGAGTTTTCACCGGACGGTAGCCGCCTGTGGGACAAAGAGACGCTGGACAAAATGGACAAAGACCGTTTCCGTCAGAGCCTCGGCGGCCTGATCGAGGCTTATGAAGCCGTTGCCCATCGTCTGGGCGTGAAATTAGACTAATTATCCACCCCGCATTACCGCCAGAGGATGCCTGCATCCTCTGGATTTCCGCCTCTTTTTTCCCGTGCTAATCCTTCCCTGAGCGCCTACGATCATATATACAGTGTCCATCATTGGGATAGGGAGTAAGTTATGCGCTGGCAAGGGCGTCGAGAAAGTAGCAACGTAGAGGACCGGCGCAATGAGTCGGGCGGGCCGTCAATGCGCGGACCGGGGTTTCGCCTGCCGGGCGGCAAAGGCGGGTTGATCCTGCTGTTTGTGGTGATGGTGGCCAGCTATTACGGCGTTGATCTGACAGGTTTGCTCACCGGGCAGCCGATCAATACCGCTCCGCAGCAGCAACGGAGTATCAGCCCGCAGGAAGATGAATCCGCGCGCTTCACCAGCGTGATTTTCGCTTCGACGGAAGATACCTGGGGCGAAATTTTCCAAAAGATGGGGCGAACCTATCCGCAACCTAAACTGGTTATGTATCGCAACCATACCAACACTGGCTGCGGCACAGGGCAATCGATCATGGGGCCGTTCTACTGTCCGGCGGACAGCAAGGTCTACATTGATCTCTCCTTTTATGACGAGATGAAAAGTAAACTCGGCGCTGGCGGCGATTTTGCCCAGGGTTACGTTATTGCCCATGAAGTGGGGCATCACGTACAGAAGGTGCTGGGAACAGAAGCCAAAGTGCGTCGCCTGCAACAGAATGCGACGCAAAAAGAGGCCAATGAACTCTCAGTACGCATGGAGCTTCAGGCCGATTGCTATGCGGGCGTCTGGGGGCACAGCATGCAGCAGCAAGGCGTGCTGGAGGCGGGCGATCTGGAAGAGGCGCTGAATGCCGCGCAGGCGATAGGCGACGATCGGTTGCAGCAGCGCAGCCAGGGCGCAGTATTCCCGGAGACCTTCACCCATGGCACTTCCGCACAGCGTTACAGCTGGTTTAAACGCGGTATGGACAGCGGCGATCCGGCGCAGTGCGACACCTTCAGCGGGCGTCTCTGACCTTCTGCTATGTCACCGTTTTCTGAACTGAGCGCACAGATGGCGCGGCAGGGCATCCGCCGCTTGTTGGTGGTCAGCGGCTCGCCCGGCTGGTGTGAAGCACAGGCCTGCACATTGCGCGAGAATCTTCCCGGAGACTGGCTGTGGGTGGGCGAAGCCGCATCCTGGCCGCTGCACTGCGCGCCGCGTGCGCTGACGACGTTGCTGGGGCGCGAGTTTCAACATGCGGTGTTTGACGCCCGCACGGGTTTTGATGTCGCCGCTTTTGCCGCGCTCGCTGGGACATTAACCGCTGGTAGCTGGCTGGTGTTGCTTACGCCGCCCTTCAGCGTATGGCCGCAACAGCCTGATGCTGACAGCGCGCGCTGGAGCGATACCCTTGATCCCATTCCGGTGCCGGTTTTTGTCGGGCATTTTTGTCGAACCGTACAGGCTGACAGCCAGGTGCTGATCTGGCGTGAAGGGCAACCACTCACTTTCCCCGCTGAAATTCCGCGTGCCGACTGGCATCCCGCAACCGGGGCGCCAGCGCAGGAACAGGCGCGGATCCTCGCACGATTACAGGCGATGCCGCCCGGCGTAATGGTTGTTACTGCGCCGCGCGGAAGGGGGAAATCGGCGCTGGCGGGTATGCACATTGCGCGGTTGTCGGCTCCTGCCACGGTAACCGCGCCTGCACGCGCCGCTACGGATGTGCTGGCGGCTTACGCCGGAGAACATTTTTCCTTTATAGCGCCGGATGCGCTGGCGCAGCGGATTGCGCACAGCGGCAACCAGCCAGGCTGGCTGGTGGTGGATGAGGCGGCGGCGATCCCTGGCCCTTTGCTGCATACGCTTGTCTCCGCCTTTCGGCATGTTCTGCTCACTACAACGGTTCAGGGCTATGAAGGCACCGGGCAGGGGTTTCTGCTGAAGTTCTGCGCCGGGTTTCCCCATCTGCAATTTGAGGCACTGAACACGCCGCTGCGCTGGGCAGCAGGTTGCCCGCTGGAGCAGGTGATTGAAAATCTGCTGCTGTTTGATGATGCGCAGATTGGCGAGGCGCCCGCAGGCGAGGTGACAATTCTACCGCTGGCGCAAGATGCCTGGCAGAAAACGCCTTCGCGACCTGCGGCGTTATACCGTCTGCTGGCGAGCGCCCACTACCGCACTTCGCCGCTCGATCTGCGCCGCATGATGGATGCGCCAGGGCAGCATTTCTGGCTGGCGCAAAAGGCGCAGAGCGTGGTGGCTGCGCTCTGGCTGGTTGAAGAGGGCGGATTAAGCCCGGCGCTGAGCCAGGCGGTGTGGGCTGGTTTTCGTCGCCCACGCGGCAACCTGGTGGCGCAATCGCTGGCGGCGCATGGCGGAAACCCGCTTGCCGCCATGCTGCGTGGGCTGCGCGTCAGCCGTATCGCCGTGCATCCCGGTTGCCAGCGTGAAGGCATTGGCCGGGCGCTGATTACCCGTGCGCAGGTGCAGGCTGACGGCTGCGATTATTTGTCGGTCAGTTTTGGCTTCACGCCCGCGCTGTGGCGTTTCTGGCAGCGTTGCGGGTTTGTGCTGGTACGTCTGGGCAGCCACCGGGAAGCCAGCAGCGGTTGTTATACGGCGATGGCCATATTGCCTCTGACGACGTCAGGCCAGGCGCTGGCGGAACGTGAACAGCAGCGCCTGGCGCGCGATCTTCCCTGGCTTGCGCCCTGGCGCGAGGAAAAGTTGTCCTTGCCCGTCGTGCAGGCGTCTACCCTTAATGAAGAGGACTGGCAGGAGCTGGCCGGGTTTGCTTTTGCTCATCGTCCGCTCTCTGCGGCCATCGGCGCGTTATCCCGCCTGCTGCAACACAGCGCGTTACCGTTGGCCGCGTTGCGCGGGCAGCTTTCAGACGGTGAGAGCGAGCAGGCCGTGTGCCAGCGCCTTTCGCTTCACGGGCGCAAAGCATTGCTGGCGCAGCAGCGGAGTGAAGCTGCGCAGGCGCTGCAACAGCTCAATGCGTGGCGCACGCTTACCCTGAAAGAACGGGTGCAGAAAATGCAGTTTTTTTAACTATCTCATTCAGTTAAATGGCATGGTCATTATGGCTGGCGGGCGTAAACTGCACTCAACGATTAAGGAGACCACCATGAAACATGACCATTTTGTTGTGCAAAGCCCACTCGCCCCGGCTAAACAGCTCCTGCTGTTGTTCCATGGTGTTGGCGATAATCCGGTCTCCATGGGCGAAATTGGTAGCTGGTTTGTTCCGCACTTCCCCGATGCGCTGATTGTCAGCATTGGCGGCATTGAAGCCACAGGCGCGGGTCGGCAATGGTTCTCCGTTGATGGCGTGACGGAAGAGAACCGCCAGCAGCGTGTGGATGCGGTGATGCCGCAGTTTATCGACATTGTGCGTTACTGGCAGCAGCAGAGCGGTGTTAGCCCTTTGGCGACGGCGCTTATCGGTTTCTCGCAGGGCGCAATTATGGCACTGGAAGGGATGAAGGCGCAGCCGGATCTGGCATCACGGGTGATTGCTTTTAACGGTCGTTACGCCAGCCTGCCGGAAAATGCGGTCAGCGCCCAGACTATCCATCTTATTCACGGCGGCGAAGATCGGGTGATCGATCTGGCATGGGCGGTAAGCGCCCAGGAAGCACTGTTGCAGTTGGGTGGTGATGTGACGCTGGATATCGTCGATGATTTAGGCCATGCAATTGACGATCGTAGTATCGAACTGGCGTTAAATCATCTGCGTTACACCGTGCCGAAACACTACTTTGATGAAGCGCTGAGCGGCGGTAAGCCGAACGATGACGATATTATCGAGTTTCTGTAAAAGCGACATTCACCCCCGGAAGGGGGTGAATGCATTGTTGGGGGGTTACTTTTTCGGCTGGTCTTTGTTCGGCCAGTCATCATCGTCATCCCACTTGTCGTTGAAATCACGATGTGGCGGCAGATCGGGTTTGTTGGCGAGGAATTTCTTGTGATCGACGCGGCTAAGATCTTTGATCACGTTCAGCAGTACGCCGAGTAAAAACACCAGCACCAGAATCCACCAATATTTAGCAAGCCAGTCCATGCAATCCTCCAGACCCGTCAGGCAATGAGTTGTTCCATAATGCGTTGATACATGCGGGCAAGCAGCTGTAAATCCGCCGCATTCACACACTCGTTGATTTTATGAATGGTCGCGTTCACCGGCCCCAGTTCAATGACCTGCGCGCCCATACGCGCGATAAAACGCCCATCGGACGTGCCGCCTGTGGTTAACAGTTGCGGTCTGATCTCATTATAGTGCTCGATAGCGTTAACCACCGCATCGACCAGCTTGCCGCGCCCGGTCAGGAAGGGTTGCCCGGAAAGCCACCAGTCCACGGTGTAGCGCAGTTGATGTTTTTCCAGCAGCGCCTGCACCTGCGCTTTAATCATCTCGTCGGTCAGTTCGGTACTGAAGCGGAAGTTAAACTGCACAAACAGATCGCCCGGAATGACGTTATTGCTGCCGGTGCCGGCTTTGATATTGGCAATCTGCATACTGGTCGGCGGGAAGTATTCGTTGCCGCGATCCCACTCAATTGCCACCAGCTCGTTGAGCATTGGCGCAGCGCGGTGTACCGGGTTATCGGCCAGATGCGGGTAAGCGACATGGCCCTGCACGCCGTGAATTGTCAGGTTGCAGGTCAGGGAGCCGCGACGACCGTTTTTCACCACGTCGCCAACCACTTCCGAACTGGAGGGTTCGCCGACCAGGCAATAATCGAGACGTTCGTTGCGCGCCATCAGCGCCTCAACCACTTTTACCGTACCGTTGGCGGCGCTGGCTTCTTCATCAGAAGTGATCAGAAAGGCAAGGCGTCCTTTATGCTGCGGGTGCTGCGCGACAAAACGTTCGGCGGCTACTACCATCGCGGCCAGCGAACCTTTCATGTCTGCCGCGCCGCGGCCAAATAGCATGCCGTCGCGGATGGTCGGTTCAAACGGCGGGTTGATCCAGCGATCGGCATCGCCAGCAGGCACCACGTCGGTATGCCCGGCGAACGCCAGCGTCTCTCCCTGGCCGCGCCATGCCCAGAAGTTGAGCGTGTCGCCAAAATTCATCGGCTCGATGGTAAAACCGATGGCACGCAGACGTTCAATCATTAACGCCTGGCAACCTTCATCATTTGGACTCAGAGAAGGGCGACGAATAAGCTGCTGTGTCAGCTCAATAACCGGGCACGACATAAACTACACCTCGTTGATAAACTTCTCATAACTGGATTCATTGAAACCCAGCAGCATAGGCTTACCGGGCGCGCAGAGCAATGGTCGTTTGATGATTGACGGCATTTCGAGCATCAGCGCGGCGGCGGCATCAGCGTTAGTAATGGTGGCACGCAGGCTTTCATCCAGCTTACGCCAGGTGGTACCACGGGTATTCAGCAACGCTTCCCAGCCAAGTTCATCAATAAATGTACGCAATAATTGGGCATCAAGGCCGTCAGCGCGGTAATCATGAAAGCGATACTCCACCTGATTTGCTTCCAGCCAGCGGCGCGCTTTTTTGATGGTGTCGCAATTTTTAATGCCGTACATTGTGAACATGGTTAATCCTTTTGTCTCATTTTTGGATATTTGCACAAGAAATTAGAATAACGGAATGTAATTGAAATAGCATTCTTCTGCTAATACGGTTTTAACGAATGTAACCGCTTTGTTCCAGTTTGAATAAACTTTCAGATGTTGCGCATACCATTCCAGTGGTTAAAAAACGGAAACCATATTGTTGATAAAATCCTGTCTTTTCCGGAACTGAATATATAAATGTTTTGCCGAAGGGTAATAATGTTTTAACAATATTGATCATCAACTGCTTACCATAACCGCGGCCCTGCATTTCAGGCGCAACAACAATATCCGCCGCATAGCTGGCCCATGTCAGATCGCTGATGGCGCGGGCCGTGGCGACCAGTTTCCCCTCGTGGTAACCGAACCAGCAGAAGGTACTGTTATGCCACGCCTGTTCGACTAACGCCGGGTCGCGCTGGTTGAGCCCACCGGCGGCGAGCAGCGCTGTCACTTCCTGCCAGTCAACATGTTCAATTGCGGATTTATCGTACAATGTGATCGCCATTTTATTTATCCTTATAGATCCTGTGGAATATTGCTATCACTCACAGTAAAAACCGAATTGCCGGCGCATAGTTACTACTGCTCCATTAAAAATACCCTGCTAATGATGAGTGAAGCAATCAGTTAAAATACCTTCACAGTCATTGAGGCGTTTAGTAGAATGGCGGCGATAATAAGAGAGGTTGTTATGATTGAACATGAACTGGGGAACTGGAAAGATTTTATCGAAGGCATGCTTCGTAAATAATTTCCTGTCGAATCGTAAAGCAGTGACGGCTTAAAAATAAAATGTGACCAATCACATAAAAAAAGGCGACTCCACGGAGTCGCCTTTTTGTTGGCCTTATTGCGCGCGCTCTTTCAGCGGGAAGCGGCGACGCACCAGCACAAAGAACAACGGTACGAAGAAGATGGCCAGGATGGTGGCGGAGAGCATCCCGCCGATAACGCCGGTACCAACCGCGTGCTGGCTGCCGGAACCTGCCCCGGTGCTGGTCGCCATTGGCAATACGCCGAAGACAAAGGCCAGCGAGGTCATCAAAATAGGGCGCAGACGCTGGCGACAGGCATGCAGCGTTGAAACCAGCAGATCTTCACCTTTCGCATTCATGTCGTTGGCAAATTCAACAATCAGAATAGCGTTCTTCGCTGACAGACCGATAACCGTTAGCAGACCGACCTGGAAATAGACATCGTTTTCCAGCCCGCGCAGCCAGGTTGCCAGCAGTGCACCGATCACGCCGAGCGGCACGACCAGCATCACCGAGAACGGCACCGACCAGCTCTCATACAGTGCCGCCAGACACAGGAACACCACCAGCAGCGACACGGCATACAGCGCAGGCGCCTGCGCACCGGAGAGCCGTTCCTGATAGGACATCGCCGTCCACTCCAGCCCAAAACCGGTCGGCAACTGTTTGACCAGCTTCTCCATCACATCCATTGCTGTACCGGTACTGACGCCGGGAGCGGACTCGCCGATAATCTCCAGCGCGGCATAACCGTTGTAACGTTCGAGGCGCGGCGAACCGGTTTCCCAGCGCGAGGTGGCAAAGGCTGAGAAGGGGACCATCGTTCCGCTGCTGTTGCGCACGTACCAGAGATTGATATCGTCCGGTAACATGCGGAACTTCGCGGCGGCCTGTACGTAGACTTTCTTCACGCGGCCGCGATCCATAAAGTCATTAACGTAGCTCGAACCCCAGGCCGTTTGCAGAGTGTCGTTGATATCATCAATCGACACGCCCAGCGCCTGCGCTTTGCGCTGATCGATATCAATTTGCAACTGTGCGCTGTCGTCGAGGCCGTTATGGCGAACGCGGGTCAGCGCCGGATCTTTCGCCGCCATCTCCAGCAACTGGTCACGTGCCGCCATCAGCGCATCGTGGCCCGCTCCGGCGTGATCCTGCAACTCCATATCAAAACCGGCGGAACTGCCCATTCCGCTGATGGCTGGCGGGCTGCTGGCAAAGACGCGGGCTTCATTAATACGGTTAAAGGCTTTGGTGGCGCGTTCAATAATGGCGGCGGCGCTGCCGGTTGTCGGGTTACGCGCATCCCAGTCTTTCAGGCGGACAAACAGACGCGCAACGTTTTGCCCGTTCCCCCCGGGACCGGAACCAACGGTAGAGAAGACCGATTCGACATTCTCTTTTTCATGGGTGAAAAAGTAATCTTCGACTTTTTGCACCACTTTCAGCGTCTGTTGCTGCGTTGCGCCGCTCGGCAATTGTACGGAAGTGGTAAACATCCCGCGGTCTTCCAGCGGCAGAAACGAAGTGGGCAGGCGCAGAAAGAGGAACACCATGCCGCCTATCAGCAGCACGTAGAGAAGAATCCAGCGCAGGCTGCGGTGGAGGATTTTCCCCACCGCGGTCTCATAGCGATGCGCATTGCGGTCGAAAATACGGTTAAATGCGCCGAAGAACCCTTTCTGCCCGTGCAACTCACCCTTGTGCAGCGGCCTCAGCAGCGTTGAGCACAGCGCCGGGGTGAGGATCATCGCCACCAGCACCGACAGCACCATCGCCGACACAATGGTGATGGAGAACTGACGGTAGATAGCGCCCGTAGTGCCGCCAAAGAAAGCCATCGGCACAAACACCGCCGACAGCACCATTGCAATCCCGACCAGCGCTCCCTGGATCTGGCCCATCGATTTGCGCGTCGCTTCCCTGGGCGAAAGCCCCTCTTCGCTCATGATGCGTTCGACGTTCTCGACCACCACAATCGCATCGTCCACCAACAGACCGATGGCCAGCACCATGGCGAACATGGTCAGGGTGTTGATGCTGTAGCCGAAGGCGTAAAGCACCGCGAACGTACCGAGCAGCACGACCGGTACGGCAATGGTGGGGATCAGGGTGGCGCGGAAGTTTTGCAGGAACAGATACATCACCAGGAACACCAGCAAGATCGCTTCCAGCAGGGTTTTCACCACGTCGATAATGGAGGCTTTTACAAACGACGTGGTTTCATAAGCGACTTTATATTCCAGGCCATGCGGGAAAAAGGGCTCCAGCTCGTTAAGCCGGCTGATCACCAGTTCGGCGGTCTCCATTTCGTTGGCGCCGGAGGCCAGTTTCACCCCCAGACCGGAGGCGGCTTTCCCATTAAAGCGGCTTAAGTAATCATATTTTTCTGCGCCCAGTTCCACCGTTGCCACATCGCCCAGCCGTACTTCGGAACCATCCTGGTTGACGCGCAGCGTGATGTTGCGAAACTGTTCCGGCGTTTGTAACAGCGACTGCGAATTGATGGTGGCGTTAAGCGCCTGGCGGTCAACGGAAGGCGTACCGCCAAGCTGGCCGACAGCGATCTGCGCGTTCTGCGACGAGATTGCGCTGGTCACATCGGATGCGGTGAGCTGGAAGCTGTTGAGCTTTGCCGGGTCGAGCCAGATGCGCATCGAATATTGCGAACCGTACGCATCGATATCGCCGACGCCGTTGACGCGGCTGATTGGGTCCTGAATATTACTGGCGACATAATCGGCGATATCCTGTTTATCCATCGATCCGTCGGTGGAGACGAAGGCGATGGTCAGGATGTTGGTATCACCGGTTTTACGCACCGTTACGCCCTGATTCTGTACCGCCTGCGGCAGCTTACGCAGCGCGGACTGCAACTGGTTTTGCACCTGTTGCACGGCTTCATCCGGGTCGGTTCCGGCGCTAAAGTTCAGCGTCACCGTCGCCTGGCCGGTTGCGCTACTTTGCGATGACATATACATCAGATTATCGAGGCCAGTCATATTCTGCTCGATAACCTGAGTGACGGTATTTTCCAGCGTTTGCGCCGAAGCGCCGGGGTAGTTAGCAGTAATACGAACGTTCGGTGGTGCTAAATCAGGATATTGCTCGACGGGTAAAGAGATAATGGCAAGTGTCCCCGTAAGACAGATCAGGATCGCCAGCACCCACGCAAAAATGGGGCGATCAATAAAAAAATTCGCCATCAGAAAGAAAACCTCATATCGCTGCGTATCGTTATAGTCACATTGCTTGCATCAATGTAGCGGCAATGCAGAAACCAATCGTGGAGAAAAAAAGGAGAAAATGTAAATTATCATGCCTGTTTAAGGCGTATCTATGCAGAACCTATTTTAACCCAAATTTTCTCCCGCCGTTTCGTCAGTTTAAAGACGTTTTTTTACAGTTATTGACTATTTGCGCTATGGGCGGCAAAAAACATCCGCCTAATGGTCGCGCCGCACGGAGTCCTTTTTAGCCCTGTCAAATAGACGCATTTGTTCCAAAATGCGTCAGGAAATTGATCTGCTACAAGTTCGTGACAAATAGATAACCTTCCTGGGCAATTGAACATTGCCTGTCTCTGAGACTCCCGGTAAATACAATGCCTGATTAAGACCAGGGTTAAACAAATTAAATAAAAAGAAGGTTGCCATGAATCGTTTTATTATGGCGAACAGCCAACAATGTATAGGATGTCGTGCCTGTGAAGTTGCCTGCGTGATGGCGCATAACGATGAGCAACATGTATTAAGCCCCGAACAATTTCATCCGCGAATTACGGTTATTAAACATCAGCAGCAGCGCAGCGCGGTGACCTGTCATCACTGTGAAGCTGCGCCCTGTGCCCGCAGTTGCCCGAACGGCGCCATTAGCCGCGTCGATGATTCCGTGCAGGTTGACCAGCAGAAATGTATTGGCTGCAAATCCTGCGTTGTCGCCTGTCCGTTTGGCACTATGCAAGTGCTGGTCACGCCCGTTGGCGAAGGTCAGGTAAAAGCAACGGCGCACAAATGCGATCTCTGCGCGGGGCGCGCGGAAGGTCCGGCCTGCGCGCAAAATTGTCCGGCAGACGCGCTGCAACTGATTAATAGCGACGTGCTGGCGAATCTGGCAAAAACCCGCCGTCTGCGTACCGCAAGCCATGAAGCTCAGCCGTGGCACAGCGTTGCGGCGCTGACGCCTGCGCTTGACGATCGCAAGGTGCGGCAGATGCGTAAAACGCCCGCGCGCGGAGAGCCGGATAAACTGCCGCTGGCGGCACGCAAGTGCGGCTTTGATGAAATCTACCTGCCGTTTCGCGCTGACCAGGCGCAGCGTGAAGCGCAACGCTGTCTGAGCTGCGGTGAACACAGCATCTGCGAATGGAGCTGTCCGCTGCATAACCATATTCCGCAGTGGGTTGCGCGGGTGAAAGAGGGCGATATTGCCTCCGCCGTTGAGCTTTCCCATCAAACCAACTGCCTGCCGGAGATAACCGGTCGCGTCTGCCCGCAGGATCGTTTATGTGAAGGCGCCTGCACGGTGCGCGATGAGTATGGCGCGGTGACCATCGGCAATATCGAGCGCTATATTTCCGATCGGGCGCTGGCGCAGGGCTGGCGGCCGGATTTAGGCCAGGTGCAGGCAGTAGATAAACGCATCGCTATTATCGGCGCTGGTCCTGCCGGGCTGGCCTGCGCGGATGTGCTGGCGCGTCATGGCGTCAGCGCGACCGTCTTTGATCGTCACCCTGAAATTGGCGGTCTGCTGACGTTTGGTATTCCCTCCTTCAAGCTGGATAAATCGCTGCTGGCGCGCCGCCGGGAAATCTTCAGCGCAATGGGTATCCGTTTTGAGTTGAACTGCGAAATCGGCAAGGATATCGCGCTGGATACGCTGCTGAGTGATTACGACGCGGTATTTATCGGCGTGGGAACGTACCGTTCGATGCAGGCCAATTTGCCGAACGACGATGCGCCTGGCGTGTATGACGCGCTGCCGTTTTTGATCGCCAATACGAAACAACTGATGGGGCTGCCGGAAATTCCGCAAGAGCCATTTATCAATACTGAAGGCCTGAATGTGGTGGTGCTGGGCGGCGGCGATACGGCGATGGACTGCGTGCGCACGGCGCTGCGTCACGGGGCAAGCAAAGTGACCTGCGCGTATCGTCGCGACGAAGCCAATATGCCGGGTTCGAAGAAAGAGGTGAAAAACGCCCGCGATGAGGGGGCGGAATTCGAATTTAATGTCCAACCCGTGAACGTGGAGCTGGATGAAAGCGGCAAGGTTTGCGGCATTCGTCTGCTGCGAACGCAACTGGGCGAACCGGATGCGAAAGGGCGTCGTCGCCCGGTGCCGATTGCGGGCAGCGAGTTTGTCATGCCTGCCGATGCGGTGATCATGGCGTTTGGCTTTAACCCTCATTCCATGCCATGGCTGGAGCGTCAGGGTGTGCGCATGGATGAGTGGGGACGCATTGCCGCCAGCGTTAACAGCCCGTACCGTTACCAGACCAGCAACCCGAAAATTTTCGCCGGTGGCGATGCGGTACGCGGTGCCGATTTGGTGGTGACGGCGATGGCGGAAGGGCGTCATGCCGCGCAAGGCATGCTGGACTGGTTAGGGGTAAAAACGCCGGATAAGCATTAACACCCGGCGCGACAAAACAGGCTCTAAGGCATATTATAACGCTAAGTGTTAGCGCCATGGAGCCTGTATGTCACTGAAAATTAACGTCATCAAAGATAAAATCCTTTCTGAAAACTATTTTATTCTACGTAATATTACCTATGACCTGACGCGAAGGAACGGAGAGATCATCCGTCATAAACGCGAAGTCTATGACCGGGGCAACGGCGCGACAATCTTGTTATATAACCGTGAAAAACAGAGTGTTGTGTTAATTCGTCAATTCCGGGTGGCGGCCTGGATTAACTGCGACGCGCATGGGATTCAAATTGAAACTTGCGCCGGTTTACTGGATGACGATGAGCCGGAAGTTTGTATCCGTAAGGAAACGATTGAAGAGACCGGCTATCAGATCGGCGAGGTGCGTAAAGTCTTCGAACTCTATATGTCGCCGGGCGGCGTGACTGAGCTGGTGCACTTTTTTATTGCTGAATATGGCGATGCGCAGCGGGTCAATAACGGCGGCGGCGTGGAAGATGAAGATATTGAAGTGCTGGAGTTTCCATTCAGCCAGGCGCTGGAAATGGTTGCCAGCGGCGAGATTCGCGACGGCAAGACAGTGATTTTATTGCAGTACCTGAAATTATCCGGGTTAATGGACTGAATTTTAAAGGGTTAATAGCGGCGGTTTCAGATGAAGCTATCCGATAAATCCGATTGAGCAAGCGAAGCCGGAGATAGAAGATACGCAGGTTCTGCGTCTCTTCTTCCGGGGTTGTACCATTCATGCGTTATCGCGGCGTTTTCACTCTGCTGTTCGGGCTTTTCTCTGCGCCGTTGCTGTGGGCTGCGCCTGCACAACAATCTTTTTCCGACTGGCAGGTGACCTGCAATAACCAGAATTTCTGCGTTGCGCGTAACACCGGCGAACACAATGGCCTGGTGATGACGTTAGAGCGTAGCGCCGGTGCGCGAACCGATGCGACGCTGCGTATCGATCTGGGCGGGCTGGATGCGCCTGCGGCCAAAGAGCCGCCCATTGCTGGCCGCCTGCTGCTTGACGAACAACCGTTAACGCTGGCCGGAGCGCGCTGGCAAATCACCCCCTGGCATCTGATAACCAGTGACAGCGAAACCATCGCCCGTTTTCTGCAAACCATCCAGGAAGGGCAGACCATTACCCTGCAGGGCAGCAAAGGGACGATTTCGCTGGTGGGGCTGAAAGCCGCGCTGCTGTTTATTGATTCGCTGCAAAAACGCGTCGGCAGCGAAACGGCGTGGATCAAAAAGGGCGATGGCCCGCCGCTTAGCGTCCCGCCTGCGCCCGCATTGAAAGAGGTGGCTCAGGCGAGCGTGACCCCGACGCCGCTGACCCACGCGGAACTGAATGATTTGCTGGATTATGGCAACTGGCGCATGAACAACAGCCCGTGTTCGCTGGATCCGATGCGCCGCCAGGTTCGCGTCTCGGCGCTCACCGATGACAAAGCATTGTTGATGATCGACTGTGAAGCGGGTGCGTATAACATTGTCGATCTGGCGTGGCTGGTGTCGCGGCAGAAACCGTTCGCCTCACGGCCCGTTCGCCTGCATCTGCCGTTTACGCCGGATAATGGTAACGATGAGATGGAGCTGATGAATGCGGTGTTTGACGAGAAAAGCGGCGAGCTGAACACCTTGTCGAAAGGCCGTGGTTTGCAGGATTGCGGCGTGTCGAGCCGCTGGCGTTTTGATGGCCAGAATTTTCGCCTGGTACGTTACGCTCAGGAACCGGCCTGCGATGGCTGGCATGGCCCTGATGCCTGGCCCACGCTGTGGGTGACGCGCTAGAGCGAGCCGCGACGCGAAGGGAAATAAAGGGCGCGCCAGCCGCGACAAGCTGGCGCACCGCAGGTTTATTTTTTCAGTACCGCTTTGGCTTTCGCCACCACGTTTTCGACGGTAAAGCCAAAGTACGGGAACAGTTTTTCCGCTGGCGCGGATTCACCGTAGCTGGTCATCCCGACAATCGCTCCTTTCAGGCCGACATATTTGTACCAGTAGTCGGCGATCCCAGCTTCCACCGCGACGCGCGCGCTGACATCCGACGGCAGCACCGCTTCGCGCCACGCTTCATCCTGGGCATCAAAGATATCCGTTGAAGGCAGGGAAACCACGCGCACATTCACGCCTTCGGCGCTCAGTTGCTCGGCGGCTTTGACGGTGATTTCCATCTCCGAACCGGTGGCAATCAGGATCAGATCCGGTTTCCCGCTGCTCTCCTTCAGAATGTAGCCGCCGCGGCTGATGGCCTGCACCTGCTCTGGCGTTCTCTCCATTTGCGTCAGATTTTGCCGCGACAGAATCAGCGCTGTCGGGCCGTTATGGCGCTCGATGGCCAGCTTCCAGCCGACCGCCGCTTCTACCTGATCGCACGGTCGCCAGGTGCTGAAGTTCGGCGTTAAACGCAGGCTGGCAAGCTGTTCAACGGCCTGGTGCGTCGGGCCATCTTCCCCGAGACCGATGGAGTCATGGGTGTAGACCATAATCTGCCGGGCCTTCATCAGCGCGGCCATGCGCGCCGCGTTACGCGCATATTCGACAAACATCAGGAAGGTGGCGGTGTAAGGCACAAAGCCGCCGTGGTGAGCAATGCCGTTCGCGATGGCGGTCATACCGAATTCACGCACGCCATAGTGAATGTAGTTACCGGCAAGATCTTCTTTCAGCGATTTAGAACCCGACCAGATGGTGAGGTTGCTGGGCGCCAGATCGGCCGAGCCGCCAAGCAGTTCCGGCAGTACCGGACCAAAGGTATTCAGCGTGTTCTGCGAGGCTTTACGGGTGGCGATTTTTGCCGGATTTGCCTGCAAGTTATTAATCCATTCGCGGGTGGTTTTCTCCCACGATTCCGGCAGACCACCACTCATGCGGCGTTTAAACTCGGCAGCCAGTTCCGGGTACGCTTTCTCCCAGGCCGCCAGTTTCTCATTCCATGATTGCTGCTGCTTCGCCCCGCGTTCGCGGGCATCCCACGCCTGATAAATCTCTTTGGGAATTTCGAACGCCGGGTATTTCCAGCCCAGTTTTTGCCGGGTCAGCGCCACTTCTTCTTCACCCAGCGCTGCGCCGTGCGACTCCTCTTTACCGGCTTTATTCGGCGAGCCAAAGCCAATTACCGTGCGGCAGATAATCAGCGACGGCTTATCCTTCACGTTTTGCGCTTCCTCGATGGCCTTTTTCACCGCTTCCGGAGAGTGGCCGTCAATATCGCCAATCACATGCCAGTGATACGCCTCGAAGCGTTTGGCGGTGTCGTCGGTAAACCAGCCTTCGGTTTCGCCATCAATGGAGATACCGTTGTGGTCGTAGAAACCAATCAGCTTGCCCAGCCCCAGCGTCCCCGCCAGCGAACAGACTTCATGGGAGATGCCTTCCATCAGGCAGCCGTCGCCCATAAAGACATAGGTGTAATGATCGACGATATCGTGGCCGGGGCGGTTAAACTGCGCGGCCAGCGTACGTTCGGCAATCGCCAGCCCGACGGCGTTCGCCAGCCCCTGGCCCAGCGGACCGGTGGTGGTTTCCACGCCCGGCGTGTAACCAATTTCCGGGTGACCCGGCGTTTTCGAGTGTAACTGGCGGAAATTTTTCAGCTCTTCGAGCGGCAAATCATACCCGCTTAAGTGCAGCAGGCTGTACAGCAGCATCGACGCGTGACCGTTGGAAAGGATAAAACGGTCGCGGTCATACCAGGTGGGATCGGCCGGGTTATGTTTAAGAAAATCATTCCACAGCACTTCGGCGATATCCGCCATCCCCATCGGCGCGCCAGGGTGGCCGGAATTGGCTTTTTGCACCGCGTCCATACTCAGGGCGCGAATGGCGTTAGCAAGCTCTCTACGGGACATCGTTCACTCCTTGGCAAAAGTTAAAGTTTGGCGGCCAGCAGATCTTCCAGTTTGCGCTGATCAACGGCGAACTGGCGGATACCGTCGGCCAGTTTGTCGACGGCCATCGGATCCTGGTTATGTTCCCAGCGGAACTCCGCTTCCGTAAGCGGTTCCGGGCGGTGGAAGGTTTGGCGGGAAGGAACCAGCTTGCGTTCCACAATCCCTTCTTGTCCCTGCAACTCTTTCAGCAACGCCGGAGAGATAGTCAGGCGATCGCAACCGGCCAGCGCCAGGATCTGTTCCGTGCGGCGGAAGCTGGCGCCCATGACGATGGTTTCGTAGCGATGTTGTTTGAAGTAATCGTAAATATTGCGCACCGATTTCACGCCAGGATCTTCATCCACCACGTAGGGATCGAGCGGTTTGCGGTCGTTGTACCAGTCGTAAATACGGCCAACGAATGGCGAGATGAGAAACACCCCGGCTTCGGCGCAGGCGCGCGCCTGGGCGAAGGAGAACAACAGCGTCAGGTTACAGTTGATGCCCTCTTTTTCCAGCTCCTCTGCCGCGCGAATGCCTTCCCAGGTGGAGGCCAGTTTGATCAGAATGCGGGATTTCGGAATGCCCTGTTCCTCATACAGTTCAACCAGGCGGTGCGCTTTGGCGATGCTTTTCGCTTTATCGTAAGAGAGGCGCGCATCCACCTCGGTTGAAACGCGCCCAGGAATGCTTTTCAGAATTTCCGCACCAAAATTGACCGCCAGTTTGTCGCTGGCTTCCGCGACTTGCTGCTCCTGCGTTTTGCCGCGCGTTTTGCCATAGGCAATCGCGTCCTCAATCAGATGGGAGAAATGCTCCAGCCCGGCTGCTTTCAGCAGTAACGAGGGGTTAGTCGTCGCATCTTCTGGCTGATAATGGCGGATCGATTCGATATCGCCGCTGTCTGCCACTACGGTGGTGAATTGTTTCAGGCCGTCTAAGTGATTCATGAAAAATAACTCCTTTAAAAGCAATGTGTTATTGGAGTGCTTCCGTTCGCACTTTGATAAGAATGAGAGATGCATAACAAAAAAGCATAGCAGAAGCGTCCCGGCCTGCTTTTTGTGGGATGTAACAAAGATGCGATAAATTGATAACAATTTTGCTTATGTATGGTGAGAGTTTGGCGATGTTCAAAGTTTGCCATCGCAACAGCGGCCATACTAAGCGCCGTATTGGGATAGACATCACGCGGTATCACTCTGAAAGCAAAACGCGAAAGGAACCTCAAATGGACGACCAACTAAAACAAAGTGCCCTCGACTTCCATGAATTCCCGCGACCGGGAAAGATTCAGGTCTCCCCGACAAAACCGCTGGCTACGCAGCGCGATCTGGCGCTGGCATACTCGCCGGGCGTGGCTGCGCCCTGCCTTGAAATCGAAAAAGATCCGCTGGCGGCCTACAAATACACCGCGCGCGGCAATCTCGTGGCGGTGGTCTCTAACGGCACTGCGGTGCTGGGGCTTGGCAATATCGGCGCGCTGGCCGGTAAGCCGGTGATGGAAGGCAAAGGCGTGTTGTTCAAGAAATTCGCCGGTATCGACGTATTCGATATTGAAGTGGATGAGCAAAATCCGGACAAATTGATCGACGTGGTTGCCGCGCTGGAACCGACGTTCGGCGGTATCAACCTCGAAGATATCAAAGCGCCGGAGTGCTTCTATATTGAAGCCAAACTGCGCGAGCGCATGAACATTCCGGTTTTTCATGACGATCAGCACGGTACGGCGATTATCAGTACTGCCGCCATTCTTAACGGCCTGCGCGTCGTGGAGAAGAACCTCTCCGACGTGCGCATGGTGGTGTCGGGCGCGGGTGCAGCGGCTATCGCCTGTATGAACCTGCTGGTGGCGCTGGGAATGCAGAAACACAACATTGTGGTCTGCGATTCAAAAGGCGTTATCTATAAAGGCCGCGAGCCGAATATGGCCGAGACCAAAGCGGCCTACGCCGTTGACGATGACGGTAAACGGACGCTGGCGGATGTGGTCGCGGACGCGGATATCTTCCTCGGCTGCTCCGGGCCAAAAGTGCTGACGCCGGAGATGGTAAAAGGCATGGCGCGACAGCCGCTGATCCTTGCGTTGGCGAACCCGGAGCCGGAGATCCTGCCGGATCTGGCGAAAGCGGTGCGCCCGGACGCGATTATCTGTACCGGCCGCTCCGATTACCCGAATCAGGTAAACAACGTGCTCTGTTTCCCGTTTATCTTCCGTGGCGCGCTGGATGTGGGCGCCACGGCGATCAACGAAGAGATGAAGCTGGCGGCGGTCAACGCTATCGCTGAGCTGGCGCATGCGGAGCAGAGCGAAGTGGTGGCCTCGGCATATGGCGATCAGGATTTGAGCTTTGGCCCGGATTATCTGATACCGAAACCTTTCGACCCGCGCCTGATTGTTAAAATCGCGCCCGCGGTGGCGAAAGCGGCGATGACTTCCGGCGTGGCGACACGGCCGATTGCTGATTTCGATGCCTACGTCGATAAACTCACCGAGTTCGTCTACAAAACCAACCTGTTTATGAAGCCGGTTTTCTCCCAGGCCCGCAATGCGCCGAAACGCGTGGTGCTGACCGAAGGCGAAGAGCCGCGCGTGCTGCATGCAACGCAGGAGCTGGTCACGCTGGGGCTGGCGAAACCGATCCTCGTCGGGCGACCGGGCGTGATTGAGATGCGCATTCAGAAGCTCGGCCTGCAAATTCGTCCGGGCGTCGATTTTGAGATCGTTAACAACGAGTCGGATCCGCGCTTTAAAGAGTACTGGACGGAATACTTCAGCATTATGAAGCGCCGGGGAATTACGCAAGAGCAGGCGCAGCGCGCCGTGATCGCCAACACCACGGTGATCGGCGCGATAATGGTACATCGTGGCGAAGCTGACGCGATGATTTGCGGTACCATCGGCGATTACCATGAGCACTTCAGCGTGGTGCAGGAGATCTTCGGCTATCGCGATAATGTGCATGCGGCCGGGGCGATGAATGCGCTGCTGCTGCCCAGCGGTAACACGTTTATTGCTGATACCTATGTCAATGAAGATCCGAGCGCCGAACAACTGGCGGAGATCACCTTGCTGGCAGCGGAAACCGTGCGGCGCTTTGGTATCGAACCGCGTGTGGCGCTGCTGTCGCACTCGCAGTTTGGCTCCTCCAGTGCGCCCGCTGCGGTGAAAATGCGCGAGACGCTGACACGGGTACGTCAACGCGCGCCGGATCTGATGATCGACGGCGAAATGCATGGCGATGCGGCGCTCGATGAGAGTATCCGCCATGAGCGGATGCCGGACAGCCCGCTGAAAGGGGCGGCGAATATCCTGATTATGCCGAACGTTGAAGCCGCGCGAATCAGCTACAACCTGCTGCGCGTCTCCAGTTCAGAAGGGGTGACTGTTGGGCCGGTGTTGATGGGCGTTGCCAAACCGGTGCATGTGCTGACGCCAATCGCCTCAGTACGGCGTATCGTCAACATGGTGGCGCTGGCGGTGGTGGAAGCGCAGACGCAGCCGCTGTAAATGTGTTGTAGGCCTGATAAAGCAGAGCCTTCAGGCATGATTGGCCGGATGGCGCGTAAGCGCTTATCCGGCCTGCAAAACCCGAAATCACACCCAATCTTTAACCTGAATAAACTCGCTGAGGGCCGCTTCCGGGCTGCCTTCGGCGGGTTGATAGTTGTATTCCCAGCGCACGAGCGGCGGCATCGACATTAAAATCGACTCGGTACGCCCGCCGGTTTGCAAACCGAACAGCGTTCCGCGATCCCACACCAGGTTGAACTCCACGTAGCGGCCGCGGCGATAGAGCTGGAAATCGCGCTCGCGCTCGCCGTAAGACAGCGCTTTGCGGCGCGCGACGATGGGCAAATACGCGTCGAGATAACCGTTGCCGACGGCCTGCATAAACGCAAAACAGTGGTCAAAATCCGGCGTGTTCAGATCGTCAAAAAAGAGCCCGCCGATGCCGCGCTGCTCATTGCGGTGCTTGAGGTAGAAATAGTCATCGCACCATTTTTTGTAGCGCGGATAAACCGCCTCACCAAACGGCAGACAGATATCGCGGGCGGTGCGGTGCCAGTGGATCGCATCTTCTTCAAAACCGTAGTAGGGCGTTAAATCGAAACCGCCGCCGAACCACCACACCGGATCGGCGCCAGGTTTCTGCGCAATAAAAAAACGCACATTGGCATGGCTGGTCGGAACATAGGGATTATGCGGGTGTACGACCAGCGAAACGCCCATCGCTTCGAAGCTGCGCCCCGCCAGTTCAGGACGGTGCGCCGTGGCGGAGGCGGGCATCGCATCGCCGTGGACGTGGGAAAAATTGACCCCGGCCTGTTCAAATACGCCGCCGTCGCGCAGCACGCGGCTGCGCCCGCCGCCGCCTTCCGCGCGCTGCCAGGCGTCTTCAACAAACGCCGCGCCGTCGATGTCGCTAAGCTGGCGGCAGATCTTATCCTGCAGGGCAAGCAGGGCGTTTTTTACTGGCGCTATCTCTGGGGTCATCATCCGCGTCTCTTCACATGGGCTTTGTGGTTATCGAACCAGCTAAAGTAGCTCAGAATACCGTCGGCAATGGCGGTGGCAATCTTCTGGCGAAATGCCGTGGTGCCGAGCAGCTTCTCCTCCGCCGGGTTGGTGATAAAAGAGGTTTCCACCAGTACCGACGGGATCGACGGGGATTTTAGCACCACAAACGCGGCCTGCTCGGTATTGCGGCTGTGCAGACGGTGTACCGGTTTGATCTGCTTGAGAATATGCGAACCGAGCGTCAGGCTGTTTTTGATGGTGTCCGTTTGCACCAGATCGAACAGCACCTGCTGTAGCAGATGATCTTTATCGGTGGTTTTTTTTCCGGCGACTTCATCCGCGGCGTTCTCTTTATCTGACAGGTATTTCGCCATCGCACTACTGGCACCCCGATTGGAAAGCGCAAACACCGACGCGCCGGCAGCGCTCGGGTTGGTAAAGCCATCGGCATGAATCGACATAAACAGATCCGCGCCGTGCTGGTGGGCGATCTCGACCCGATCGTAGAGCGGGATAAAGGTGTCGCCGGTACGCGTCAGGCGCGCGTCAATACCCTGTGCCCGCAGCTGGGCGCGGACATTTTTGGCAATCGCCAGCACCACATGTTTCTCTTTCGAGCCGTTATGGCCAATAGCGCCGGTATCAATGCCGCCGTGACCGGGATCGAGCATAACGATGCGCCGTGCTCCGGCCTTTTTCGCCTTTGGCGTGCTGTGGCCGGTGGTGGTTTTCAGTGGCGTCTCGTCCTTAGCGATAGCACGAGACATACCCGACAATGTCAGGGCGGCCAGACCCGCTTTCAGTATCTGGCGACGCGAGGTGAGTGTTTTTAATGGTTTAAAGGTGCTCATACGTCTGAATGTTTTTATCCGTGGTCCCTGGTGTTATATCGTATCGTCCTGGCCGTGACGACAATCCACAAGAGCGATTGTTTTACTTTTCATTTCAATACGTGACAGAGTGCCATTATGCCAAATTTCCACGGTAAAGAGTCTGGATATTGGCTAAGGCGCCGCTTCGGGCCATAATCACCCTTTACACAGTTGAAAAGACGGGGAATACCATGGAGATACGCGTTTTTCGCCAGGACGACTTCGAAGAAGTGATCACCTTGTGGGAGCGCTGTGATCTGCTGCGACCATGGAACGATCCGGAAATGGATATCGAACGAAAAGTGAATCACGATGTCAGTCTGTTTCTGGTGGCGGAAGTGAGTGGTGAAGTGGTGGGCACGGTAATGGGCGGTTATGACGGCCATCGTGGCTCGGCATACTATCTCGGCGTACACCCGGAATTTCGCGGCCGCGGCATTGCCAATGCTTTGCTCAATCGGCTGGAGAAAAAATTGATTGCCCGTGGCTGCCCGAAAATCAATCTGATGGTACGTGAAGATAACGAAATGGTGATCGGCATGTACGAGCGGCTGGGCTACGAGCATAGTGACTCGGTTAACTTAGGAAAACGTTTGATAGAAGATGAAGAGTATTGATATTTCACCTTCCGACTACGACAGGCATGGACGCCTACGGCTTCCCTTTCTGTTCTGGTGCGCGCTGGTGTTGCAGGCGCGAACCTGGATTTTATTCGTGATGGCAGGCGCGTCGCGCGGGCAGGGCGATGCGCTGCTGACGCTGTTTTATCCCGATCATAATCGGTTCTGGCTGGGGTTATTGCCCGGCTTGCCTGCGGCGCTGGCTTTTTTTCTCAGTGCGCGCCGTGAGCATCACCCTCGTCTCTGGCGCGCGATCTACCCACTACTGCTGTTGGTACAGTTGGCGCTGGTGCTGTGGCAGCCTTCGCGCTGGTTCAGCGGCGAAGCGCTCTCCGGTATTGGGCTTTCACTGCTGGTTATCGACCTCTTTATTCTTTGGTGGCTGGCGACGTCCCGCCGTCTGCGCGCCTGTTTTTATTCCTCAGATGAATGAACGGCACTTTTTGCCCGCCAGCGACTCCAACTGGCGTTAAATGAAAAAAAGGAATGGTGCATGAAATCCCTGCGTACTTTTATCTGTGTGCTGCCGCTGGCATTAACCGGCTGCTCAACGCTCGCGTCTGTAAACTGGTCGGCGGCGTATCCGTGGAACTGGTTTGGCTCCTCGATCGAAGTGAGCGAAAACGGCGTCGGCAAAATCACTGCCAGCACGCCGCTCGATGAGCAGGCCATTAATGATGCGTTAAGCGGCGACTACCATCTGCGTAGCGGCATGAAAACGGAAAATGGCAGCATTGTCCGCTATTTCGAGGCGCTGAAAAATACCCAACTGGCGCTGGTCGTTAACGGCGAAAATGGCGCGGTGAGCCGCATTGATGTACTGGACAGCGATATCGCCACCGACAAAGGCGTGAAAATCGGCACACCGTTCAGCGCTGTGTTTGATAAGGCGTTTGGCAACTGTGTGAAAGGGGCGGGCGATGACAGTACGGGCGTTGAGTGTAAAGCGCCGGGCAGCCAGCACATTAGCTATGTGTTTTCCGGCGAATGGAGCGGCCCTGAAGGGTTGATGCCTTCTGATGACACGCTGAAAAACTGGAAATTAAGCAAGCTGGTGTGGCGCCGATAATTTGATCGCAACGGGCCGCGACGGGGCGAAAAGACGGTACAATAGCGCGTTTATCGCCACGCATGTGTGGCTTGTTTTTTCCAGGAGGAGTGATGTCTCAGGTGCAAAGCGGCATTTTGCCGGAACACTGCCGTGCAGCGATTTGGATTGAAGCCAGCGTCAAAGGGGACACAGATGCCCTGCGCGCGGGCAGTAAAGCTTTTGTCGATAAGCTGGCAACCTTTCAGCAAAAATTCCCCGATGCGGCGCTGGGGGCGACGGTAGCCTTCGGCAACAACGCATGGCGCGCGCTGAACGGGCCGCAAGGCGCAGAAGAGCTGAAAGATTTCCCTTCTTACGGCAACGGCCTGGCACCCGCCACGCAACATGATGTACTGATCCATATTCTCTCCCTGCGCCACGATGTGAATTTCTCCGTCGCCCAGGCCGCGCTGGCGGCGTTTGGCGATGCTATCGACGTGAAAGAAGAGACGCACGGCTTCCGCTGGGTGGAAGAGCGCGATCTGAGCGGTTTTGTCGACGGCACGGAAAACCCGGCGGGCGATGAGAAGCGTCGTGAAGTGGCGATTATTCAGGATGGCGTTGACGCTGGCGGCACGTATGTGATGGTGCAGCGCTGGGAGCACAACCTGAAGCAGCTCAACCGCATGAGCGTTGCCGATCAGGAGATGATGATTGGCCGCACTAAAGAGGCCAATGAAGAGATCGACGGCGATGCCCGTCCGGTTACCTCGCACCTGACCCGTGTCGATCTGAAAGAGGACGGCAAAGGGCTGAAAATTGTGCGCCAGAGCCTGCCGTACGGCACCGCCAGCGGCACGCACGGCCTTTACTTCTGTACTTACTGTGCGCGTCTCTACAACATTGAGCAGCAACTGCTGAGCATGTTTGGCGATACCGATGGCAAACGCGATGCCATGCTGCGTTTCACCCGTCCGGTAACAGGCGGTTACTATTTTGCGCCGTCGCTCGATAAGCTGCTGTCGCTGTAATATCCGCCTCCTTCCTGGCCGGGAAGACCCGGCCATACTCCTTTCTGCTTATACTCTTTTATGATTCCAAATCACCAAATGGTATATAAAACCGTTACTGGTTTCACACCCGTTATAAATAAACTGAGGGTTGTGAAGTCATCAGCTTATAAGGGTGCGCAATGGCCGTTAACTTACTGAAAAAAGGATATCTGACGCTGGCTGCAATGACGCTGTGGGCGGCGCAGGCACAGGCGACGGAACTGCTAAACAGCTCTTATGATGTGTCACGCGAGCTCTTTGCGGCGTTGAATACACCGTTTGAACAGCAATGGGCGAAGGATAACGCTGGCGATAAGCTGACGATCAAACAATCTCATGCCGGTTCGTCAAAACAGGCGCTGGCGATTTTGCAGGGGCTGAAAGCGGATGTCGTTACCTATAACCAGGTAACGGATGTGCAGATCCTGCACGACAAAGGCAACCTGATCCCGGCGGACTGGCAAAGCCGTTTACCGAACAACAGTTCGCCGTTCTATTCGACGATGGCGTTTCTCGTTCGTAAGGGCAACCCGAAGAATATCCACGAGTGGAGCGACCTGGTGCGTTCCGACGTAAAACTGGTTTTCCCGAACCCGAAAACCTCCGGTAACGCCCGTTATACCTATCTGGCGGCGTGGGGCGCAGCGGATCAGGCGGACGGCGGCGACAAAGCGAAAACTGAACAGTTTATGACGCAGTTTTTGAAAAACGTCGAAGTGTTCGATACCGGCGGTCGCGGCGCAACCACCACGTTCGTTGAGCGCGGTCTCGGCGATGTGCTGATTTCCTTTGAATCCGAAGTCAATAACATCCGCAAGCAGTACGAAGCGCAGGGTTTTGAAGTGGTGGTGCCGAAGGTCAACATCCTGGCGGAATTCCCGGTGGCCTGGGTCGATAAAAATGTTAAAGCCAACGGGACGGAAAAGGCCGCGAAAGCGTACCTCAACTGGCTCTACAGCCCGCAGGCGCAAACCATCATCACCGATTACTACTACCGCGTGAATAACCCGGAGGTGATGGCGAAGCTGGCGGATAAATTCCCGCAAACGGCGCTATTCCGCGTGGAAGATAAATTCGGCTCCTGGCCTGATGTGATGAAAACCCATTTCGCCAGCGGCGGCGAGCTGGATAAGTTACTGGCGGCGGGGCATAAGTGATGTTTGCAGGAACCGCAAAACGTGTGTTGCCGGGGTTTGGTTTAAGCCTCGGCAGCAGCCTGTTTTTTGTTTGTCTGGTATTGCTGCTGCCGCTGAGTGCGCTGGCAATGCAACTGGCGCAAATGAGCTGGTCGCAATACTGGGAGGTCGTCACTAACCCGCAGGTGGTGGCGGCCTATAAAGTCACTTTGCTGTCGGCGTTTGTGGCGTCCGCTTTTAACGGCGTTTTTGGCCTGCTGATGGCCTGGATCCTCACCCGTTACCGTTTTCCGGGCCGCACGCTGCTGGATGCGCTGATTGACCTGCCGTTTGCACTGCCGACGGCGGTGGCCGGTTTGACGCTGGCATCGCTGTTTTCCGTGAACGGATTTTATGGCGAGTGGCTGGCGAAGTTCGATATCAAAGTGACTTACACCTGGCTTGGCATCGCAGTCGCCATGGCCTTTACCAGCATTCCGTTTGTGGTGCGCACCATCCAGCCGGTGCTGGAGGAGTTGGGGCCGGAATACGAAGAAGCGGCGGAAACCCTCGGCGCAACACGCTGGCAGAGCTTTCGTCGCGTCGTGCTGCCGGAACTTTCTCCGGCGCTGATGGCGGGTGTGGCGCTGTCGTTCACCCGCAGCCTCGGCGAATTTGGCGCGGTAATCTTTATCGCCGGTAACATTGCCTGGAAGACCGAAGTCACCTCGCTGATGATTTTTGTTCGCTTGCAGGAGTTTGATTACCCGGCGGCGAGCGCGATTGCTTCGGTGATCCTCGCAGCGTCGCTGCTGCTGCTGTTTTCCATCAACACCCTGCAAAGCCGCTTTGGCCAGCGTGTGGTAGGTCACTAATGGCGGAAATAACCGAATTGAAACGCTATGACAAACCTCAGGTGAACTGGGGGAAAATTTTTCTGATTGTCGCGGGGATTTTGCTCTCTGCGTTTATCCTTGTCGTGCCGATGATATACATCTTCGTGAAGGCTTTCAGCAACGGGCTGGTACCGGTGCTGGAAAACCTGGCGAATGCCGACATGCTGCATGCCATCTGGCTGACGGTGTTGATTGCGCTGATCACCGTGCCGGTTAACCTGGTGTTTGGCACGCTGCTGGCGTGGCTGGTGACCCGCTTTAACTTTCCCGGTCGCCAGCTTTTGCTGACGTTACTGGATATTCCGTTTGCGGTTTCGCCGGTGGTTGCGGGTCTGATTTATCTGCTGTTTTACGGTTCGAATGGCCCGCTTGGCGGCTGGCTGGATGCGCATAACCTGCAAATTATGTTTGCCTGGCCGGGCATGGCGCTGGTCACCATTTTCGTTACCTGCCCGTTTGTCGTGCGTGAGCTGGTCCCGGTGATGCTGAGCCAGGGGAGCCAGGAAGATGAAGCCGCGATCCTGCTGGGTGCCAGCGGCTGGCAGATGTTTCGCCGCGTAACGCTGCCGAATATCCGCTGGGCGCTGCTGTATGGCGTGGTGCTGACCAACGCGCGCGCGATTGGCGAGTTTGGCGCGGTCTCGGTGGTCTCCGGTTCGATTCGCGGTGAGACGCTGTCGCTGCCGCTACAAATTGAGTTGCTGGAGCAGGACTACAACACGGTGGGCGCATTTACCGCCGCAGCCCTGCTGACCCTGATGGCTATTTTGACACTGTTTTTGAAGAGTGCGTTGCAGTGGCGTTTGAACAACCATGAAAAACGCCAGCAACAGGAGGGAAATCATGAGCATTGAGATTGCCAATATTAAGAAGTCTTTTGGTCGCACCCAGGTGCTGAATGATATCTCGCTGGATATCCCTTCCGGGCAAATGGTGGCGCTGCTGGGGCCGTCCGGTTCCGGGAAGACCACGTTGCTGCGCATTATCGCCGGGCTGGAACATCAGAGCAGCGGTCGTATTCGTTTTCACGGTACGGACGTAAGCCGCCTGCATGCGCGCGATCGCCGCGTTGGTTTTGTGTTTCAGCACTATGCGCTGTTCCGCCATATGACGGTGTTCGACAACATCGCTTTTGGGCTGACGGTGCTGCCGCGTCGCGAACGGCCGAACGCCGCAGCAATCAAAGCCAAAGTGACGCAATTGCTGGAGATGGTGCAGCTTGCCCATCTGGCAGATCGCTACCCGGCACAGCTTTCCGGCGGACAGAAACAGCGTGTGGCGCTGGCGCGTGCGCTGGCGGTAGAGCCGCAGATCCTGCTGCTGGATGAACCGTTTGGCGCGCTGGATGCGCAGGTGCGTAAAGAGCTGCGTCGCTGGCTGCGTCAGTTGCATGAAGAGCTAAAATTTACCAGCGTGTTCGTCACTCACGACCAGGAAGAGGCGACAGAAGTGGCCGACCGCGTGGTGGTGATGAGCCAGGGGAACATTGAACAGGCTGATGCGCCGGATCAGGTGTGGCGCGAACCGGCGACCCGCTTCGTGCTGGAGTTTATGGGCGAGGTCAATCGCCTGAAAGGCACTGTGACGGGCGGACAGTTCCAGGTGGGCGCTCATCGCTGGCCGCTGGGTTATACGCCCTCCTGGCAGGGCGAAGTGGATCTGTTTTTGCGCCCCTGGGAAGTGGATATCAGCCGCCGCACCAGCCTGGATTCTCCACTGCCGGTGCAGGTGCTGGAAGCCAGTCCGAAAGGGCATTATACCCAGTTGGTGGTGCAGCCGCTCGGCTGGAACCCTGAACCTCTCACCGTTGTGATGCGCGATGAACAGCCACCGCAGCGCGGCGAGCGCCTGTTTGTCGGTTTGCAGCATGCGCGGTTATATAACGGCAATGAACGTATTGAAGCCGGTACAGAGCTTGCTCTGGCGGAAACTGCCTGATAGGTTAAGCAGCATGTCTATCGCCCGGTAGCTCCTTGATTACCGGGCCTACAATATCTGCATCAGCACTGCTTTGTAGGCCGGGTAAGCGTAGCGCTACCCGGCTTTTTTATTGAGCAGGAACCGTGAATACATTAGAAGACACCATCGGCAATACACCGCTGGTCAAATTGCAACGTCTTACGCCGGATAACGGCAGCGAAATCTGGGTCAAACTGGAAGGTAATAATCCCGCAGGATCGGTCAAAGATCGCGCCGCACTGTCGATGATTGTGCAGGCGGAAAAGCGTGGAGAGATTAAGCCCGGGGATGTGTTGATTGAAGCCACCAGCGGCAATACCGGGATCGCGCTGGCGATGATTGCGGCGCTGAAAGGCTATCGCATGAAATTGCTGATGCCGGACAACATGAGTCAGGAGCGTCGTGCGGCGATGCGTGCCTATGGCGCAGAGCTGATTCTGGTCACCAAAGAGCAGGGGATGGAAGGCGCGCGCGATCTGGCGCTGGACATGGCCGCTCGCGGCGAGGGCAAGCTGCTCGATCAATTCAACAACCCGGATAATCCCTACGCCCACTACACCACCACCGGCCCGGAAATCTGGCAGCAGACCGCCGGGCGGATCACCCATTTTGTCTCCAGCATGGGTACAACCGGCACCATTACCGGCGTGTCGCGTTTTCTGCGTGAACAGGATAAACCCGTCACTATTGTCGGGCTGCAACCGGAAGAGGGGAGCAGCATTCCCGGCATTCGCCGCTGGCCTGCCGAATATATGCCGGGCATTTTTAACGCCGCGCTGGTGGATGAGGTTCTGGATATCCATCAACGCGAGGCGGAAAATACCATGCGTGCGCTAGCGGTTCAGGAGGGCATCTTCTGCGGGGTCAGTTCTGGCGGCGCGGTAGCGGGCGCGTTGCGCGTGGCGAAAAGTACGCCTGGCGCGGTGATCGTCGCTATCATCTGCGATCGCGGCGATCGTTACCTCTCCACCGGCGTGTTTGGTGAAGAGAGTTATTCGCAGGGCGCGGGGATTTAACCCGTTAAGGAAGAGAGGATGGAGATGATCCTGTTTCGGGATAAAACCCGGGCGCAGCAGGCTGATATCGTTGCGGTGCAGTCTCAGGTTGTGTACGGCAGCGTCGGCAACAGCATTGCGGTGCCAAATATTCGCCAGCACAATCTCAATGTGCTGGCCGTGCCGACTGTGCTGTTCAGCAATACGCCGCATTACGATACCTTTTACGGCGGTGTGATCCCGGATGAGTGGTTTAGCGGTTACCTGCAAGCGCTGGAAGAGCGTGACGTTTTGCGTACGCTGAAAGCGGTAACCACAGGCTATATGGGAAGTGCCAGCCAGATTGCGCTGCTGGCAACGTGGCTTAAAGCGCTACGGGAGAAGCACCCGCAGCTATTGATTCTGGTCGATCCGGTTATTGGTGATACTGACAGCGGCATCTATGTAAAAGCGGAAATTCCTCAAGCCTACCGCGAACATTTGTTGCCGCTGGCGCAGGGGATCACGCCGAATGTGTTTGAACTGGAAATTCTCAGCGGCAAGCCGTGCCGGGATCTGCAAAGCGCTATTGCAGCGGCAAAAGGGCTACTGTCTGCGACCCTGCACTGGGTGGCGATCACCAGCGCGCCGGTGGATGAGGATGACGGTCAGATACATGTGGTGCTGGTGACGGCGGATGAGGTTACCGTCAGTGGCTATCCGCGTGTCGAAACGGATTTGAAAGGCACTGGCGATCTGTTTTGCTCCGAACTGGTCAGCAACGTTATTCAGGGAAATAAGCTGGATGAAGCCGTTCGCGCAGCAGGGAACAGAGTGGTACAGGTGATGGGCTATACACTGGAGAAAGGTTACGACGAGCTCATTTTACCGCCGTGCTAACCAATAAAAATGGCGCCTGCAGGCGCCATTTTTTTATGCATTGAGCTTATTTTTTGATGCGGATAACCGGGGTTTCGCCCACGGTGACGCTACCAGAAAGTTTAATCAGCTCTTTGATTTCGTCCATGTTGGAGATAACAACCGGAGTCAGAGTTGACTTGGCTTTTTCTTCCAGCAATGGCAGATCAAATTCGATTACCGGGTCGCCAACTTTCACACGCTGGCCTTCTTCCGCGATGCGTTTGAAGCCTTCGCCTTTCAGTTCAACGGTGTCGATACCGAAGTGAACGAACAGTTCAATGCCGCTATCGGATTCGATAGAGAAGGCATGGTTGGTTTCAAAGATTTTGCCGATAGTACCATCAACCGGAGCAACCATTTTATTGCCGGTCGGTTTGATAGCGATGCCATCACCAACGATTTTTTCAGCGAACACCACATCCGGCACATCTTCAATATTGACGATTTCGCCAGAAAGTGGGGCAACAATCTCAATGGTTCCGGTGTCTTTTTTATCATCAGAAACCAGAGATTTCAGTTTATCGAACAAACCCATGATCTTCTCCTAAGCAGTAATTTGGGCCGCATCTCGTGGATTAGCAGATTGTTTTTTCTTCAATGAACTTGTTAACCAGCATCATTAACTCGTCCGTTGTCGGTTGAGCAAGAGCCTGCTCTGCTAACACCTTCGCATCTTCGAAGTTCGTGTTACGGATAATCTTCTTAATGCGCGGGATAGAAATGGCACTCATACTGAATTCATCCAGACCCATCCCCAGCAACAGAAGTGTAGCACGTTCATCGCCAGCAAGCTCACCGCACATGCCAGTCCATTTGCCTTCGGCATGAGAAGCATCAATAACTTGCTTGATCAGGGTGAGTACTGACGGTGACATCGGCTGGTAAAGATGCGAGATCATATCATTACCACGGTCAACTGCCAGGGTGTACTGCGTTAAATCATTGGTACCGATACTAAAGAAATCAACTTCTTTGGCCAGATGACGAGCAATAGTCGCAGCGGCTGGGGTTTCCACCATCACGCCAATCTCAATGCTTTCGTCAAATGCTTTACCTTCCTGACGGAGTTCCTGTTTGTAGATTTCGATCTCTTTTTTCAGTGCACGCACTTCTTCAACAGAGATGATCATCGGGAACATAATGCGCAGTTTGCCGAAAGCAGAAGCGCGCAGAATAGCGCGAACCTGATCGCGCAGGATCTCTTTGCGATCCATTGCGATACGCACGGCACGCCAGCCGAGGAACGGGTTCTCTTCTTTCGGGAAATTCATGTACGGCAGCTCTTTATCGCCGCCAATGTCCATGGTACGTACAATTACGGCCTGAGAGCCACAGGCTTCAGCTACCGCTTTGTAGGCGTCGAACTGCTCTTCTTCGGTCGGCAGTGCGTCGCGGTCCATGAACAGGAATTCGGTACGGTACAGGCCAACACCTTCAGCGCCATTGCGCTCTGCGCCCGCGACATCGCGAACAGTACCGATGTTGGCACAGACTTCAACCTGATGGCCATCAAGGGTGATTGCCGGCAGGTCTTTCAGTTTCGCCAGCTCGGCTTTCTCTTCAGCAACCTGAGCCTGCGCAGCACGCAGGGTTTCGATCTCTTCGTCGCTCGGGTTAACGTACACTTTGTTGTTAACCGCATCGAGGATCAGATAGTCGCCGTTTTTCACCTGCGTGGTGACGCTACCGGTGCCCACAATGGCAGGCAGCTCAAGAGAGCGCGCCATGATGGAGGTGTGGGAAGTGCGGCCACCGATATCGGTGATAAAACCGAGCACTTTTTTCAGGTTCAACTGGGCCGTTTCTGATGGGGTCAGATCCGCAGCAACCAGAATGACTTCTTCCTGAATCGCGCTCAGGTCAATGATCGGCATGCCCAGAATATTGCGCAGCAGACGCTTACCGATATCGCGCACGTCAGCCGCACGCTCTTTCAGATATTCGTCATCCAGCTCTTCCAGGGCGGTAGCCTGACCTTCGATAACTTCATGCGCCGCAGCGTCGGCAGTCATGCTCTTATCTTTAATCAGGGCTATGATTTCCTGCTCCAGCTCCTCATCTTCCAGCAGCATGATGTGCCCTTCGAAGATGGCTTCTTTTTCTTCACCGAAAGTTTCACCCGCTTTCGTTTTGATCGCTTCAAGCTGTGCCGATGCCTTGGCACGACCGCTCAGAAAACGCTCAACTTCCTGGTCAACCTTGTCGGCAGAAACTTTCTTCCGGTCGATGACTACTTCGTCTTCTTTCAGCAGCAGTGCTTTACCGAAAGCGATACCCGGGGATGCTAAAATGCCTGAAATCATAACCCTACCTTTACTTGTGACTGATCTTGAATAGAACTGGTAAGTAAAACTTACTCGAGCTCTGCCATCAGCTTAACCAGATGTTCTACCGCTTTTTGCTCGTCTTCGCCTTCAGCGGTCAACGTCACAACAGTACCTTGAGTCAGGCCCAGAGTTTGCAGTTTGAACAGGCTTTTCGCGCTGGCGCTTTTGCCGTTGGAAGTCACAGTGATTTCAGAAGAGAAGCCTTTCGCTTCTTTAACAAACTGAGCAGCAGGGCGGGTGTGCAGACCGTTCGGAGCGGTAATAGTTACTTCTTGCTGGAACATTGTATTTCCCCAACTTATAGGTTTAGTGTTGTGGAACTAAAGTCTAGCCTGGAGGCTTGACTTTAGCCTGTATTGTTAGCGCCGACGCAACGGGAAAAGGTACAGAAGTTCACCTGTGCTATCCGGCGTGGGCGCTTCTGGCCGTTGACGTTTCGCTCGTCATTAAACATTATGCCGCGAAAGCCAGAATTGAACCAAATCATAAAATCGATTCAGCAGTCTGAAAACTTACTTCGATTAATTTCGCGCTTCAAAATAAATGTGATGGTTAAATACCAGACCAGGAGTTTTCAAGCAATGCCAGGAGGGGTGAAAATTTGATATACGCCACAAAAAAGCACCTCAATGGGTGCTTTTTTGCTCTTTATTTACAATCTGGCATCACTGTTGCAGTTCTTTTTCGGTGAAAAGATCGGCAAACAAAGCCGTGCTCAGATAACGCTCGCCCGAAGATGGAAGGATAACCACAATATTTTTATTGGTAAAGGATTCATCTTCCTGCAGCTTCAGCGCTGCGGCAACGGCTGCGCCGGAAGAGATGCCTGCCAGAATACCTTCTTCTTCCATCAGACGACGCGCAGTGCTGATCGCCTCTTCGTTGGTGATTTTAACCACTTTATCGATCAGTTTCAGATCCAGGTTGCCAGGGATAAAACCGGCACCGATACCCTGAATTTTATGCGGACCAGGCTTCAGCTCTTCGCCTGCCAGCGCCTGAGAGATAACCGGAGAATCGGTTGGTTCAACTGCAACCGTAATCAAATCGGTTTTCCCTTTGGTGTTTTTAATAAAGCGCGTCACGCCTGTCAGCGTACCGCCGGTACCCACGCCGGAGATGAAAACATCTACCTGACCATCGGTATCTTCCCAGATTTCCGGGCCGGTGGTTTTTTCGTGAATTTCCGGGTTTGCCGGATTGCTGAACTGCTGAAGCAGCAGATATTTCGCCGGATCGCTGGCGACAATTTCTTCTGCTTTCTGAATCGCGCCTTTCATGCCTTTCGCGCCTTCGGTCAGAACCAGGTTCGCGCCCAGCGCTTTCAGCAGTTTACGGCGTTCGATACTCATGGTTTCCGGCATGGTCAGCGTCAGTTTGTAGCCGCGAGCGGCGGCAACGTACGCCAGAGCGATACCGGTGTTACCGCTGGTGGGCTCAACCAGTTCGATGCCCGGCTTCAGTACGCCGCGTTTTTCGGCATCCCAAATCATATTGGCACCGATACGGCATTTTACGCTGAAGCTCGGGTTGCGGGATTCGACCTTAGCCAGGATACGTCCGTTACCGATGCGGTTCAGTCGAACCAGCGGCGTATGACCAATCGTCAACGAGTTGTCTTCAAAAATCTTACTCATAGCCTGTCCTGTCCTTAACTGTATGAAATTTGGGAACCACCTCAGCATACGCACTTACCCGTGATGGGGAAGTAAAGAAATCGCATATCTATATGCTGAGGTGAAATAATGGTTACCAGTATGGAATAAGAAACGGAATAATTCCTCAGCGCCAGGCGGCGTGTTTTTCACGATAGCAATCGACCCACATTGCTGTTGCGCCACACACGGCTACGGGCATTACTACCAGGTTAAGTACAGGGATCATCGTGAATAAGCTGGTCAACGCGCCAAATTGCATATTGATGATTTTGCGTTCACGTAGGGCTACGCGCATCGCTTTGAACGAGACTTTATGGTTATCGAATGGGTAATCGCAGTACTGAATCGCCAGCATCCATGCGCTGAAGAGGAACCATAATACCGGCGCAACGGTTTGCCCGATGCCGGGGATAAAGTAGAGGATCAGCAAAAGAAGTGCGCGCGGCAGATACCAGGCCAGCTTTTGCCATTCGCGCTTCATAATCCGCGGTACATCTTTCAGCACACCAAAAACGCCGATATCCGGCGGCGTCGCACCCGTTAAACGCGCTTCCAACTGTTCGGCGAGCAGGCCGTTAAACGGCGCCGCAATCCAGTTGGCAAGCGTAGAGAAAAAGTAACCAAACACCAGCAAAATGGAGATCACCACGATCGGCCATAACAGATAGCTCAACCACTGAAGCCAGTCGGGCACGTGACTCATTAATGAAGGGATCCAGGCGTCGAGACGGGAAAACAGCCACCAGAAAGCGCCGCCCATCAATACGATATTGACCAGCAATGGCAGAATGACAAAGCGACGAACGCCTGGCAACGTGACCAGTTTCCAGCCCTGGGTAAAATAAAAGAGGCCGCTGCGTGCAGTGCCTCGGGACGATGAAACCATAATCTGGCTATACTCCTTTTCTGATGATCCGCGAACGGCAGCTTATAATATTCATCCGGGCGGCGAAACCAGTTCAGAAATGTTCGAAAAAACAGCAAAAAGCACAATTTAGTTCATCTTTATGCGGTGAAACCCACGAGCACACTTGCACTTGACGTAATCGGCAAATACTCTTAGTGAGTAAATGTTTGCCGTGGTGGCAAGGTGTTAGAACAACAGAGAATATAATGATGCAGGATTTGCGTCTGATATTAATCATTGTTGGCGCGATCGCCATAATCGCTTTACTGGTTCACGGTTTCTGGACCAGCCGTAAAGAACGTTCATCAATGTTCCGCGATCGCCCATTAAAACGCATGAAGTCGCGACGTGACGACGAGTTGGATGACGAGGATGTCGATGACGACGAAGGCGTGGGTGAAGTTCGCGTTCACAAAGTGAATCACGCGCCGAGATCGGGTAACGAGCAGGATGCGCCGCGTCAGTCTCCGCAACATCAATATCAGCCGCCTTATGCGTCGGCGCAGCCGCGCCCGTCTGCACCGGTTCAACCCGAAGAGCCACCGCACCAGGCACCGCAATCCAGGAATCAGCCGCAGCAGCATCAGCCAGAGCGTCCGCAAGCGCAGGTACCGGCGTTTGAGCAACAGCCTGTTCGCCCAACCGCGCAGCCAGTAGCACCGCAGCAGCACGCACCGCAGTATCAAGCGCCGCAGCAACCTCATCATCAGCCACAGCCGCAGGTTCATGAACCTGCGCCGCAGCCAGAGCCGGAACCGGTTATCGAAACGCCGCAGGAAAAACCGCAGCGCAAAGAAACCGTCATTATCATGAACGTCGCGGCACACCATGGCAGCACGCTCAACGGCGAAGTGCTGCTGAACAGTATTTTGCAGGCCGGGTTTAAATTTGGCGATATGAGTATTTTCCATCGTCATCTCAGCCCGGACGGCAGCGGCCCGGCGCTCTTCAGCCTGGCCAACATGGTTAACCCGGGAACGTTTGATGTTGAAACGATGGGCGAGATGACCACACCTGGCGTCACGATCTTTATGCAGGTGCCATCCTACGGTGACGAATTGCAAAACTTCAAACTGATGCTGCAGTCCGCGCAACATATTGCCGACGAAGTGGGCGGTGTGGTGCTTGACGATCAACGCCGGATGATGACGCCGCAGAAATTGCGTGAATACCAGGATCGTATTCGCGAGGTTAAAGACGCCAACGCGTAATGGATTGACCACGAATATCCCACTCCAGAACCCCCGCCTGTCGGGGGTTTTTTATCATTGATGGTGCGACATGGAATCGATTGAACAACAACTAACAGAGCTGCGAACGACGCTTCGCCATCATGAATATCTGTACCACGTTATGGACGCGCCGGAAGTTCCGGACGCCGAGTACGATCGCCTGATGCGTGAACTGCGCGAGCTTGAAGCGCAACACCCGGAGCTGATTACGCCCGATTCGCCCACTCAGCGCGTAGGCGCGGCGCCGCTGACCGCCTTCAGCCAGGTTCGACACGAAGTGCCAATGCTGTCACTGGATAACGTCTTCGACGAGGAGAGCTTCCTCGCCTTTAACAAACGCGTACAGGATCGGCTGAAAAGCACCGATGCGTTGACCTACTGCTGCGAGTTAAAACTCGATGGTCTGGCGGTGAGTATTCTCTATGAGAATGGCGTGCTGATCCGCGCGGCAACGCGTGGCGACGGGACAACCGGTGAAGACATTACCAGCAACGTGCGCACTATCCGCGCGATCCCACTGAAACTGCATGGCGACAATATTCCCGCCCGCCTTGAAGTGCGCGGCGAAGTCTTTTTGCCGCAGTCGGGTTTTGAAAAGATCAACGAAGAGGCGCGTCGTACCGGTGCGAAAGTGTTCGCCAACCCGCGCAACGCAGCGGCGGGGTCGTTACGCCAGCTCGATCCGCGTATTACGGCGAAACGCCCGCTCACTTTCTTCTGTTATGGTGTCGGCATCCTTGAAGGCGGCGAGCTACCGCGTAGCCATATGGGGCGCTTGCAGCAGTTCAAAGCCTGGGGGTTGCCGGTAAGTGAGCGCATACGTCTTTGTGATTCGCCGGAAGCGGTGCTGGCGTTCTACCATCAGGTGGAAAACGATCGTCCGACGCTGGGCTTCGACATTGACGGCGTGGTGATTAAAGTTGATTCGCTGGAGTTGCAGGAGCAACTGGGTTTTGTCGCGCGCGCACCGCGCTGGGCGGTAGCGTTCAAATTCCCGGCGCAGGAGCAGATGACCTTCGTTCGCGACGTCGAATTTCAGGTTGGCCGCACCGGGGCCATCACGCCAGTTGCCCGGCTGGAGCCAGTACACGTTGCTGGCGTGCTGGTGAGTAATGCCACGCTGCACAATGCTGATGAAATCGATCGGTTGGGGTTGCGTATTGGCGATAAAGTGGTGATTCGCCGCGCCGGTGACGTGATCCCGCAGGTGGTCAACGTGGTGCTCGCCGAGCGCCCGGAGGAGACGCGCGAAGTGATTTTCCCGCAACATTGCCCGGTATGTGGCTCTGATGTGGAGCGTGTTGAAGGCGAAGCCGTCGCCCGCTGTACCGGCGGCTTAATTTGCGGCGCGCAGCGCAAAGAAGCGCTTAAACATTTTGTCTCCCGCCGCGCGATGGACGTGGACGGCATGGGCGATAAAATCATCGACCAGCTGGTAGAGAAAGAGTATGTCCAGACACCTGCGGATCTGTTCCGTCTGACGGCGGGCAAGCTGACCGGTCTGGATCGCATGGGGCCAAAATCGGCGCAAAACATCATTACTGCGCTGGAAAACGCCAAAGAGACGACGTTTGCCCGGTTCCTTTATGCGCTGGGGATCCGCGAAGTAGGCGAGGCCACGGCAGCAGGGCTGGCGGCGTATTTTGGTACGCTGGATGCGCTGATGACGGCATCGGTGGATGAGCTACAAAAAGTACCCGATGTCGGCGTTGTGGTCGCGAAGCACGTGAACAACTTCTTCAATGAAGAGAGTAACCGTGAGGTGATCGCGCAATTGGTGGGCGAAGTGGGTATTCACTGGCCTGCGCCATTAGTGGTCAATGCTGAAGAGATCGACAGCCCGTTTGCCGGTAAAACGGTGGTGCTGACCGGTAGCCTTAGCCAGCTTTCGCGCGATGATGCCAAAGCACGTCTGACGGCGCTGGGTGCCAAAGTGGCTGGTAGCGTGTCGAAAAAAACCGATCTGGTGATCGCCGGGGAAGCGGCAGGTTCAAAACTGGCAAAAGCGCAGGAACTGGGGATCGCTGTGATTGATGAAGCGGAGATGATCCGGCTGCTGGGGGAATAAATGGAAAAAGAACAGCTCGTCGATATCGCCAACACCGTGATGCCCTTTGGTAAATACCAGGGGCGACGGCTGATTGATTTGCCGGAAGAGTATTTGCTGTGGTTCGCCCGGAAAGATGAGTTTCCTGCCGGGCGGCTGGGGGAGTTGATGCAGATTACCCTGCTTATCAAAACCGAGGGGCTGAGCCATCTGGTGCAGCCCCTGAAGCGCGGCTAGACTTTTGCCGCTTCCTGCGCCTGCTGCTCCGCCTGACGTTTGTAGCGGCGGGCCAGCACGGCGCAAACCATCAGTTGGATCTGGTGGAAGATCATCAGTGGCAGCACCATCATGCCAATCACTGAAGTCGGGAAGAGAATGTTCGCCATCGGGATACCATTGGCGAGGCTCTTCTTCGAACCGCAGAACACAATGGTAATTTCATCCGCTTTGTTAAAGCCGCACTTCCGCGCCACTACGATGTTCACCGTGATGACAATCGCCAGCAGTACGAGACTTGCGGCCACGATAAACAGCAGAGAACCGACGCCCACTTTATGCCAGATCCCGTTCACCACTGCTTCGCTGAACGCGGAGTAAACCACCAGCAGAATCGACGTCTGGTCGGTTTTTGAAATCCATTTTTTATGTTTCGCCACAAATGCGCCGGTCCACGGACGCGACAGGTGACCAAGCACAAACGGCAGCAGCAATTGCAGCATGATCTTGCCCACTTGTTCGAGGCTGCCTCCGGCGCCGTGCAGATTCATCAGCAAGCCGACCAGCAACGGCGAGAGGAAGATCCCCAGCAGGCTGGAGGCCGATGCAGAACACACGGCAGCAGCAACATTACCGCCCGCCAGTGAGGTAAAGGCAATCGCCGACTGCACTGTAGCAGGCAAAATGCACAGATAGAGGAAGCCGGTATACAGTTCCTGGCTGACATTCACTGGCGACCACCAGACAAACAGTACGCCAAGCGCCGGGAAAAGCACAAAGGTGCTGCACATCACCCACAGATGCAAACGCCAGTGGCCGCCGCCCGCAATGATCGCTTCGCGTGAAAGTTTCGCGCCATGCATAAAAAACAGCAGCGCAATGGCGGCGGTGGTTAGCCCTTCAAAGAAAGGGACAAAACCGCCGCGCGCGGGAAAAAAAGAGGCCAGCAGAACGGTACACACCAGCGTGAGGGTAAAAGGGTCAAGGATTCGAAAAAGTTTCATGTGCACTCCTGAAAGTCGATGCCGCTATTGTGCTTTTTCTCCTTTGAGAAATAAAATTGATTTATTGCATCCATTCATGAATTAAACAGATGAATTACTCGTTACGTCAGCTACGCGTTTTTGTCACCGTCGCGCAGGCCAAAAGTTTTAGCCGGGCAGGGGACATCATTGGCCTGAGCCAGTCTGCCGTCAGCCACAGTGTGAAAGCGCTGGAGTTGCAAACCGGCGTGCGTCTTCTCGATCGCACCACCCGTGAAGTGGTGCTGACTGAAGCGGGCCAGCAACTGGCTTTGCGACTGGAACGCTTATTAGATGAGCTTAGCAGCACGCTGCGCGAAGCCGGGCGTGTCGGCCAGCAATTGACCGGTACCGTACGCGTGGCCGCCAGCCAGACCATTTCCGCGCACCTGATCCCGCAATGCATCGCCAGCAGTAATCAGCGCTACCCGGAGATCGATTTTGTGCTGCATGACAGGCCGCAACAGTGGGTGCTGGAGAGCATTCGTCAAGGGGAAGTGGATTTTGGCATTGTGATCGATCCCGGTCCGGTGAGCGATTTTCAGAGTGAAGAGATCCTGGAAGAACCCTTCTTTCTGCTCTGCCGCAACGATCATCCATGGGCACAGCTTGCGGCTGTTCCCTGGTCCGCGCTTGATGGCGCACGTCTGGTGGTACAGGATTATGCTTCAGGTAGCCGACCGTTAATTGACGCGGCGTTACAGCATTTTTCCCTACAAACCGCGATTGTTCAGGAGATTGGTCATCCGGCGACGCTGTTTCCGATGGTGGAAGCGGGGATTGGTATCAGCATTTTACCAGCGCTGGCATTGCCATTGCCGCAGGGAAGCCAGCTTGCGGTGAAAAGGCTGGTGCCGGGGATGCAGCGAAAAATTATGCTGGTGCGGCGGAAGAACCGTTCGTTGTCGGGGGCAGCGCAGGCTTTGTGGGAAGTGGTAAAAGAACAGGCCCGGTGTTTAAACCGGACCCGTGAGGACGATCCGCTATTTACTCAGACGTAAATATCGATCGAATGCTCGTCAGAAGGGTTATTCACACCTTCTACTTTTGCTTGCGGCTGCTGCTGAGTTTGCTTCTGTTCCGCTTCTTCAGCCTGCTTGCGCTGTAATTGCTGTAACTGCGCTTGCAGTAACTGGATTTGCGCCTGCAACTGCTCTTGCTGTTTTTGTTTCTCTTCTGTCGTGCCGTCGCCGTTAGCCACTTCTTTCAGCTGCTGCGTCAGGCTGCTGATCTGCTGCGTAATGCGGCTGATCTGTGCGGAGACGCTGTTGCTGGACGACGATGAGCTGCCGCTACTGCTACTGCTGGTCTGTATTGATGACGTTGTTACTGAGATTGTTGTCATATTTCCCCCCTTTGCCATTAAACATCATTACTGGCGTAATCAAATTTTCTGCAATTGCGCTCAAGGCATGACCGCAACGAGGGCATCATATCCAGATATTAAGGATAAATTATGGATAAAAGTTTCCATGTTTACGCATTGAAAAATAAATGGTTTTATTGTTTTTGCTGTTTCAAATAGGTCGGTTTTTAACGTTGATTTAAGTGAAATGTGAAGAGATATATCTGGTACAAAAGGCAATTATACCCCGGGAAAAAATTTGCTTTTTTTCGCGCGGGTGAGGAAGGAAGCTGCCGTCGGCAATATTGTCGAGCCGGATAGGGTTCCGAAAGAACTGCCTGCTGGCGCTGTGCTTAGCTGGCCGCGGATCGCAGAAAGCAAAAAAGCGCCGCCAGCGCCATTTTTACATTGGTGGGTCGTGCAGGATGACTCGCTTCGCTCGCCCTTCGGGCCGTCGCCGCAAGCGGCTCCGTTGTCTCACTGCGTTCGACCCGAACCTGCCGCAGGTCCGAATCTTCTCTAATCGCAGAAAGCAAAAAAGCGCCTTTAGGGCGCTTTTTTACATTGGTGGGTCGTGCAGGATTCGAACCTGCGACCAATTGATTAAAAGTCAACTGCTCTACCAACTGAGCTAACGACCCGAAGTGGTGGGTGATGACGGGATCGAACCGCCGACCCCCTCCTTGTAAGGGAGGTGCTCTCCCAGCTGAGCTAATCACCCACTTCGGTACTTCACTGATAAGAATTCGCTGGCGAGAAAGTGGTGGGTGATGACGGGATCGAACCGCCGACCCCCTCCTTGTAAGGGAGGTGCTCTCCCAGCTGAGCTAATCACCCACTTCTCATTCTTATCTACACTGCGGGAACCACAAAATTGTGGTGGGTGATGACGGGATCGAACCGCCGACCCCCTCCTTGTAAGGGAGGTGCTCTCCCAGCTGAGCTAATCACCCCCGCTGTGTGGAGTCGCATTATAGGGAGAGTTGAAAATGAGTCAACGCATTTTCTAAATAAATTGTTCGTTCGTCGTAAAATTAA
This sequence comes from Kosakonia sp. MUSA4, assembly GCF_013085925.1. Lineage (NCBI taxonomy): Bacteria > Pseudomonadati > Pseudomonadota > Gammaproteobacteria > Enterobacterales > Enterobacteriaceae > Kosakonia > Kosakonia sp. MUSA4. The sequence continues at coordinate 3,804,774 of NZ_CP025697.1, read as the reverse complement.
ACAAACCGCTGCGTAATACGTCGCGAGAGCATGATTTCTAAACAAAAGAGCGCGATACACCGCTCAATGAGGCAACAACATTGAGGAATCAGCCCACAGTGATAGAATATCGCCCACTCTTTTTTAAGCTATTGCCGACGGTCGGCATCTTTAATAAACGTAAGGCCAATTCATGAAAATCAAAACTCGCTTCGCGCCAAGCCCCACTGGCTATCTGCACGTTGGCGGCGCGCGTACTGCTCTCTACTCCTGGCTGTTTGCCCGTAACCACGGCGGTGAGTTTGTGCTGCGTATTGAAGACACCGATCTTGAGCGCTCCACGCCGGAAGCAATCGAAGCCATCATGGATGGTATGAACTGGCTGAACCTTGAATGGGATGAAGGCCCGTATTTCCAGACCAAACGCTTTGATCGCTACAACGCGGTGATCGATGAAATGCTCGAAGCGGGCACGGCATATAAATGCTATTGCTCGAAAGAGCGTCTGGAGCAACTGCGCGAAACGCAGATGGCGAACGGTGAAAAACCGCGCTATGACGGCCGCTGCCGCCACGATCATGCGCATCATGCCGCTGACGAACCTTGCGTTGTGCGCTTCGCCAACCCGCAGGATGGCTCTGTGGTGTTTGACGATCAGATCCGTGGCCCGATCGAGTTCAGCAACCTTGAGCTCGACGATCTGATCATTCGCCGTACTGATGGTTCTCCGACCTACAACTTCTGCGTTGTGGTTGATGACTGGGATATGGAAATCACGCACGTCATTCGTGGTGAAGATCATATCAACAACACGCCGCGCCAGATCAACATTCTGAAAGCGCTGAATGCGCCGGTTCCGGTCTACGCGCACGTTTCCATGATCAACGGCGACGACGGCAAAAAACTCTCTAAACGCCACGGCGCGGTCAGTGTGATGCAATACCGTGATGACGGTTATCTGCCGGAAGCGCTGCTGAACTATCTGGTGCGTCTGGGGTGGTCGAGTGGCGATCAGGAGATCTTCACCCGTGAAGAGATGATCAAACTCTTCTCGCTTGGCGCGGTGAGCAAATCAGCAAGCGCTTTCAATACCGATAAACTGCTGTGGCTGAACCACCACTACATTAATACGCTGGATCCGCAGTATGTGGCGACGCACCTGCAATGGCATATCGAGCAGGAAAAAATCGACACGCGTACCGGGCCGCAGTTATTCGAGCTGGTGAAACTGCTTGGCGAACGTTGTAAAACGCTGAAAGAGATGGCCACAAGCTGCCGTTATTTCTATGAAGAGTTTGACGAGTTTGACGCTGACGCGGCGAAAAAACACCTGCGTCCGGTGGCTCGCCAGCCGCTGGAAGTGGTGCGCGATAAACTCGCAGCAATTACCGACTGGAGCGCGGAAAATGTGCACCATGCTATTCAGGCAACGGCTGATGAGCTGGAAGTCGGGATGGGCAAAGTGGGTATGCCGTTGCGCGTTGCCGTTACCGGTGCGGGTCAGTCTCCGGCACTGGACGTTACCGTTCATGCGATTGGCCAGGCCCGCAGCATTGCGCGAATCAACAAAGCGCTGGGTTTTATTGCTGAACGCGAAAGCCAGCAGTAATTCCGTTCTGGCTTAATGCCAGCCGCTGTGAAATGAACCCCGACGCTGTTCTCCAGCCGTCGGGGTTTTTCGTTTATAGCACCAGCAAAAACAGGTATCCGCTTTACGCGGTAATCAGTTGTGGCTATCACGCACGCTGAAATAGCGCGCTCTTAATCCGCAACCGCGCCGACAGAATAAAAATATGAATTATCCTGGTTCCCTTCTGAAATTCTCAAGTAACGGTTTGCGTTAATAACGTAGAAATTTATCATGCTCTGGTGATTATATTTAAAGGACTCTTGTGTTAAGAATTATCATATTTCAATTAATCCCCGACAGGCGCCGCTGAAAATGATTTAAGATTATTTACTTTAGGGGTTGGTGGATTTTGTTTTAGTCTTATTTTCCATTCTCGGCATATTTATACCAATGGTTTTTTATCTTCCTGAAAATAAATGCTTAAGCTCTTAATTAAGTTTTTTTAAGTCTTTTTTATGTGACTATCGGATATCGGTAAATTAAACTTTAATAAGTAATAAGCACCCTCTATTTTGTGTAATTGATTATTCCCGGGATGACACCAATGCGAATTTCTTCCATGAGCGGTAGTGTGGCTTTATTTGCCATGCTTTACGTTGGACTAGTGAATACCAGCCTGGCGGGGCCAGCTATTAATGTTGGTGCGTTAAATGAATATATTTCTGCGCAGAAAAATACGCTGGCAAAACGGATATATAATACTGGCGATGCGACCGCATTTGTCCGGGTCAGTGTCAGCGAAATTATTTATGATAAAAACAGCGGCACAGCCACTGAACATCCTCTTGATGAAAATGCACTGATCAGCGGGAAAGGCACCGGTATCATTTCATCACCGCCGCGTTTGATTATTCCGGCCAACGGTATGCAAACAAATCGGCTGGTGTTTACCGGCTCGCGCGATAAAGAAAGGTATTACCGGGTACGTTATATTCCGGTGGTGCCAAGCAAAACGGAAGGATTTGGTCTCGATAATAAAGATATGCAAGCCTATCAGGACCAAATCAATGCCGGTGTCACCGTCTTAACGGGCTTTGGCACGATAGTTACTGTTCAACCGGAAACGACAAAATTTAATACTCTGGTGGCGAGCAGTAATAACAAACTTTCTGTTTCTAATAATGGCAATGCCTCGGTTGTCATCAGCGGTATTAAGAGCTGTGACAGGAGTCTAAAAAACTGCGGTTCACCTGTTAATGTCCAGCTACGTCCGGGCAGCAAACTTGAACGGACGGCTGAGGAAAATAAAGTCTGGCTCTACAGTCTGACTGAAGGGAGTCAGAAAAAAAATCTTTCAACGGGGAGCTCCTCGTAACTACGTCGCTAATGACATTATTTAATGGAGATAAAGATGAAATCGACAAATAAACTAGCACTCGCCGCTCTGCTGGCGGCAACATTTGGCGCCAGCGCCGCTTCACCGACAATTGATTTTAACGTTGAAGCTACGATTCCGGACAATGATTTCTATATCACGCCGGTAAATGGCTGGGATACACAAACGCAGAAAATGAGCTGGAATGAAGGTGGTCAGTCACTTAATCCTTTCTCACAGCAACTGCAAATGAAAAATACCGGCGGCAATATTAAAGCTTATTTAAGCAGCACGCCGGTACTGACGACAGCGAATGGCACAGATGCCATTAATCTGGATGTCAGAATTGCCGGTAAAACATTAACCACGAATTCCACCACTGCCGTTGAGCTTTACAACGATTCTGAAGCGGCAACGGAAAAAACGGCAACTGTCGAAGTGAGTCAGCAGGGCACGTCGGGTTCCCGTCCGGCTGGCGGGAACTATATTGGCGCCGTCACGATGATCTTCGATACCGACGGAACACCGAACCCTTAATTTTCGCTATCGACGTAAAGTCATTGCATTGAGGAGAGTCTTACTCTCCTCCTTTCTTCTGCTGTATCGCTGCTTCTTATTGTGAAAAAACTATGTCTCACTTTCGCCTTATTATGGGTTCGCTGTTGCTCTGTGTCGGGAGCGGTGCAGCCAATGCTCGTACAGAGTCTTTAATGAGCCAGACTGCACTTATGCCTGAAGATTTCAAAGCGCATTTCTTCAATTCCCCGTTGTCCGCCAAAGTGACGCTAAATGGTAAAAAACTGGGTGATGCGATGATAGTGCTGACGGAAGATAATCAGACCCGCATTGTTCAGTTTACCGATGTCAGCGACAGCGAATATACAGAAGAAGATCGCCAGCGATGGTTACAGGCGTTTTCAACGCTGGTTCCGCTGGGGGAGTGTACCCGCAACTGCCCGGATGGGCTGATGGCGGTGGAATACAGTTTAAGTGATGCAAGTCTTGCCTTACTGACACCTGCAGCAATGGCTGGCAATGATCTCTGGTACAGCCTGCCAGAAGGTGGCGACTCCGGCATCATTTTGAATAACCAGTTTAATGCCAGCGGCAGTGAAGAGCAGTCGACACTGAGCTGGAACGGCGGGCTGGATGCTGCGATAGGCAACTGGTCGCTGAGCAGCCAGTTTCAGCAGGATCAAAGCCGCGCGCAAGGGCAGGATATGCTGTCGCGCCACGCCATTACCTCGTTGTATGCCCAGCGTGAATATGAGCAAAACTTTCTTCGCGCGGGTCTGTTTATGCCCGACAGCCAGGGGCTATTACGCCAGCCTTATCTGCCCGGGGGCGGGATCAGCACCCTTGCGGGAGTGATGGTCGGTAGTAGCGATACGCGAATGAAAGAGGGCGGCACGCCTTCGCTCTATCCGGTCTATGTCACGGCAAACCGGGAAGGCGTGGCGGAGATTTATCGCAACGGTTCTCTGATCAACTCCCAACCGGTGGTACCAGGCTTGCAGGTGCTGGATACCACTTCATTACCGATGGGCATCTATGAAGTTGAAATCCGGGTGCTGGAAGACGGTAAAGAAACCAGCCGTACCACAGAGACCATCAATAAACCCTATTCATGGCGCAACCCCGACCAGCGCCTGCGCTATAACCTCTTTTTCGGCCAGCAGCGAACGTTGTGGAACAGCGATCCGGATTCACAAAATGGCGATCCGGCGGCGGGTGCCAGCCTCAGCTATCTGCTTTACCCGCGCCTGACGCTGGGAATGGCAGTACAGAAAACCGGCGATGAACGCCAGGCTGGCGGTTCCATTGACTGGCAACTGGCCGATGCACTGCAACTTTATGGCAACTTGTGGCGCAGCAACGTAACCGGATATGGTTTTGACACGCAGGCCATCTGGACCCACAAACAGGGTAATGTTGCGTTAAGCCACAGCCGTAGCTGGTATCGCCAGGACGATGAGCTGTATCAATATGACAGCCGTCCTTCACAACAAAACACCACTTCGTTTTCCAGCACGTGGCGTTTTAGCGGCATTAATAGCATCACCGGGCGTCTCAGCCACAGCAGCCGCAACAGTGGCGTTGGCGTCGATATTGGCTTTAACACCCAAACGATGATCGGTAAAACGGCGGTTAACTGGCGCGTTGCCGGGTTCGACAGACCCTATGGTGATGGCAGTAGCCTGCGTAACCGGGGTGTTAGCCTGAGCGCCAGCTTCTCGCTGGGCAGCGAGAGCCGCAGCGGCAATATCAGCCTCGGCAGCCGTACTGATTCGCAAGGAGAACGCGATTTCTATACCTTGGCGTCGGTCAATCAGCAGTGGGGAGAAAACAGTCCGATTCGCTCGACGGTGGCCACGCTGACGGGCGATCGTCATGGCGTAGGCGTCAGTGCCTCCAACCAGTTTGATACGGCGCTGGCGCAGGGCAGCTTCTGGGGACAAAGCTCCACGCAGGATAGCCGCCTTTCCGGCGGTATTAATACCGGCAGCCTGATTGCCTTCGGTAAGGGCGAGCTGGCGATGTCCAAACTGCCTTCTTACAACCAGGGCGGTGGAGTGATTGTTAATGTGGATTCGGACGATCAAAACGCGCAGTTGCTGGCGTTCTATCCCGGCGGGCAAAAAACGCTGTCGGCCGGGCGCAACTTTATTCCGGTTGATGCCTGGAAGCCGGGCACCATTCAGCTCGATTTTGCCGGTACGGATGCGCCAGCGCTGAAGATTGAGCCGGAATACCTCTCTTACCAGCATATCCGCGGCGGCGTGAATGCTTATAACGTCCGGGTGATGAAAACGGTCACGGTCATGGGCCGTCTCGTCAACAGCAAAGGTGAAGCACTTGGCGGCGCAAATGTCGTCAACCATGCCAGCAGAACGATGAGTGAGTCCGACGGTTTATTCACCCTGGAAATGCAAAAAAATATTCCGGTGCTGAATATCGAACAGCGTTCCGGCGCGTCCTGCGAAATTAAGCTCGATCCGAATGTACCGCATAGCACTCAGGACGATGTGTGGTTTGTTGGCAATCTGGTGTGCGATGGTCTGACGCAAGCGGCACAGACAGAAATGAAATCCAGCGATGAGACAGGAAAAATAAAAACATGAAACGGAATGCACTTAATCAAAAGGGTGAAAATGATGGCCGCCTGCAAAGCGATATAAAAAAAAACCTGCTTTATCGCATGAGCATCTTTTTATGCCGATTAATTGGGATGAAGAGTATTGCGCTTTGCTGTTTATTATTTACATTCGTGGTTCACGCTGCATCGATAGATATCACCGCAGAATTTGCGGCAGACATCAGCAAGCCTCAACATAATCAATTTGTTAATACCACACCGGTGAGCGGGTTTTGTGCTGAATATCCAGCTCAGTGTGCCTCAAACGGGGATTTTAATGCCGTATTTAGTGTCATTGTGCCCGGTTTAACGGCTGAAAGAGATCTGATAACTGACTCAGCCTATCCAACGTTTATGACGCATCACCCCTCATTAACACTTGATGCTACGCCAAGGGCCGTTGAATTGATCGATCCTGCGACGGGGCGCCGTATAAGTGCGAATTTCCGCCTTGTCGTTGTGGGTATGACTTTTACGCGCCTGACTGGTAATGAAGATTTGGGACGGGCGATAGCGAATTCAGGTCCCCCTGTTTGGGCGTACTGTGGATATGAAACTGCTGATATTAGTGATCGTATAGGTAAACTCGCCTGGAGTATTAATGGCGATCACAAAATGAATTGTTACGCCCAACTGGATAGTATTTACGAATTTACCGGATCGGTGGCAATAAGTGATGTCAGTATTGGTTATATGCTTGATCTTCCGGATCCTCTGAATGTATATGGCGGAAACTATGAGGGAGAAGTTATCTATTCCATTGGTGATGGCGGAGATGTTGATTTCCACGGGAGAAATAATTCAGACAGTGAGATTCGGTTTCATATAACCGCGACGGTAAAACATGCGTTTAATATTTTCTTTCCTGGGGGAAGTAATAACCTCAATGTCAAGCTTGATGCCCAGGGGAGTTGGAATCAGTGGGTTAATGGCGGGCGCGCTCCGGATTCACTCGCTAAAGATGTACCGTTTCTTCTGACGTCATCAACGCCTTTCGTGGTGAAAATGTCGTGCGGGATTGACGGCGGCAATCAGAATTGTGGCTTAGCGAATGGCAACGAGAAGGTGCCGTTGGAAGTGTCGCTGTCACTGCCGGGTTTTACCAGCAACGGCGCGGGGGTGAATAATTTGCGGCTGACTACAGCGGCAAACGGGGTGGCGATTGATCCACCAGGTACTTTTCTTATCGACCAACACTCGTACGTTAATTTTCGCGTTCTCCGGCCAGAAGTAGAAACAATGGTCAAATCGCCAGGCTCAACATGGAATGGTTTGGTAACGCTGATATTTGATACCCAGACGCAGTGAACATTTCCCGGCGTCAATGCATCGGTACGTAATCTAATTTTAGCAGGCGTGGTATTTCACCACGCCGAAATATAAGGACGTAATAACAACATTACGGCAAGGGAAATGCATGAGTGAATTCGTTAATAATAAAGAATTGTGTTCCGATAGTTATATTAAAATTGACCCTATAAAATATATCACGAAACTGCGAAACTGCGAAACTGCGAAACTGCGAAACTGCGAAACTGCGAAACTGCGAAACTGCGAAACTGCGAAACTGCGAAACTGCGAAACTGCGAAACTGCGAAACTGCGAAACTGCGAAACTGCGAAACTGCGAAACTATAAAGTTTTTGCAATGGGCTATTATCCTCTTATTATTACCACTCTCTTTCTTGTTGCAGGCTGCCGCGATCGATATCACCACGGATTTCGCTGCAAATATCAGTCAGCCGCATAAAAATCAATTTACCAATACCACGCCAGTTTCTGGATTTTGTGTTTCCTATTCAAATTATTGTGCCAGTAATGAATTCAGTATTGTTATCCCGGGCCTGGAGGCAAATAAATATCTTGATACATCCTCTACCGATCTCGAACAAAATCATACCTCTATTACCGTTGACGGTACTCCGCGCACGCTAACTCTGACCGATCCTGCGACGGGGAATACCATCACCGTTGTATTCCGTATTGCCTTTTTTGGTATGGTCTTTAATCGGGTTAATGCGAATAGCGGTAGCTTGTATCTTGTCATGACCTCAACCGGCCTTTATCCGTCCGGCGGCTGTTCTGGTCGTACCGGCGTGGGGACGGCCACCGGTTCGAGTTATTCGTTTGGCTGGGGGATCCCAGAAAGAAAGGTGACCTGTTACAGAAAACTCCAGTCGCAAAATGGGTCATTTCAGGGCGATGTTCGTATTAATAATTTCAGCCTGGGTTATACCCTGATCACGCCCAATCCTTTAGACGTCTATGGCGGGAATTATGAAGGTGAACTGGTCTATCACGTCGGTGCAAACGGCGATATTGATTTCAATGCGCAAAGCACATCGGACGATGAAATCCGCATTCTGTTAAAAGCCACGGTGAAGCACGAGTTCAATCTTAAATTCCCGACAGGCGGCAGCAGTGAAAATGTCATACTCGGCGCACAGGGCGGCTGGGAGCAGTGGATTAACGGTGGCCAGATACCGAAGTCATTAAGTAAAGAGGTGCCTTTTTCACTCTTTTCATCGACGAAGTTTACCGTGGCAATGCAGTGCGAGCATGATGGCGGCAACCAGAACTGTGGCCTGAAGAACACTCAGAACAGTGATACGGTGCCGGTAGAAGTCATGATGACAATGCCGGGTTTCAAAAGTAACGGCGTGGACGTAAAAAACATGCGCATGACGAGCGTAGCAAATGGGCTGGCGATCGACTCTCCGGATGCATTTATTGTTGACCGGCGCTCGCATGTTGATTTCCGCGTGCTCAGGCCTGCGGTGGAAACCATGGTGAAAGCGCCAGGTTCAACATGGAAAGGCGGGGTAACGCTGATATTTGATACGCAAACACAGTAAAGCGACCCAAAAAGAAATCCCCGCGCATTGTCGCCAACGAGCGGGGGATTTCGCCTTTACCGGGGTGGTTTCAGGAATACTTAGCGGGCAACGACAAAACGTTTGTCATCGTCCATAAAGGCTTTTTCACCCGCCGGAGCCACAATGGAACCGAAGTTCATATGGCCGCGCAGTTTCCAGTTCGCCGGAATATTCCAGCTACGCTGCACGTCAGCATCAACGAGCGGGTTGTAGTGTTGCAGGTTCGCGCCAATGCCTTTTTCGGCCAGCGCCAGCCAGACGGCGTACTGGGCAATACCGGTACTGTGTTCTGACCAGACGGGGAAGTTATCGGCGTAGGCAGCGAACTGCTCCTGCAACCCTTTCACCACGTCCTGATCTTCAAAGAACAGCACCGAACCCGCGGCGGCGGCAAAACCATCCAGTTTGTCGGATGTCGCTTTGAAACTCTCTTCCGGAACAATTTTTCTCAACTGCTCGCGGGTCAGCTCCCAGAACTTCGTATGCTCTTTACCTAACAGAATCAACGCACGGGAACTCTGCGAGTTAAACGCAGAAGGCGCCTGGCGAATGGCTTCTTTAATGGTTTCGATAACAACCTCTTCTGCAACCGGCAGATTTTTACCAAGAGCATAAATGGTTCTGCGCTGTTTCGCTAAAGCAAGAAAATTGTCTGACATAACGGCTCCTGAAGTTAATGGTAATTCCGTGGTGTCGCTATTTGCGGCCTGCGGGAACAAAGCGCTAAAAAGTTTCTGCAACGGGTTCATGGCTCGCCTTATCCTGTTTGTTATTCCGGCTGGGTAATTTATTTCGTCAGTTCAGCAGTCATATACACGCCGTTGTCAGCACGTGCGCTGGTGATTTTGTAAGACGCGTTGGCTTTTTCCGCCTGCGCAGCGATTTTGGCTTCAGCGGCGGAGAGCGTCGATGCGCTGGCGCTGATGCTCTGGGCAAAAGAACCGAAAGAGAGTGCGGACAGTGCGGCAACTGCAACGAAAGTTTTGATGAATTTCATGGTCGTATTCCTGCATTGTTTTGTTTGGGAGGGCTGTGTTGCCCTGATGTGATAAATCATATGCCTGATGAATACGAAGAAAAAGCTGAACTATTTGCGGATAACGTTCAAATAATTAGAACAACTATGGAATGAATTCTGCGCTAAAAGCGTCGCGATGCCCTGCCGCAGAGAGGGCAGGGAGAGGGAACAAACGTTCTCAGACGGCGATCCAGCGTCGCCAGATAAAACGCAATACGAAAAACTCAATGCAGCCAAGCAGTAAAAACCACAGGCAGTAGAGCAGGGTATAAAGCTGGTTCAAATCCAGCAGATGGAAGCGCTGCATCAGGCTTTGCGCCAGTTGCAGGCCCAGTGAGGGCGCGGGGAGCAGCAGGACAGAGATAAAGGCCATCAACAGAATGCCTGCCAGCGTAACCAGCGATTCGAGCGGGTGTTTCATAAGCGTTAATCATTGGTGAAAAAACGCATTGTCGGGGAAAGCACGCCGCAGCGCAACGTTCCCCGAACGGTGGATCATGCCACCACGAAGCGATCGACCAGCGTCGTCATGGTTTGTGATTGTTGATCCAGCATCTGGCTGGCGCTGGCGGCGCTGGCCACCAGCCCGGCGTTTTGCTGGGTCACCTGCTCCAGTTGGTTCAGCGCTTCATGCACCTGCGAGACGCCGAGCGACTGCTCGCCTGCCGCATGGGCGATATCGCTGACAAACGCCAGCATCTGCCCGGTATTGGCTTTCGCCGACTGTAAAGCCCGGTCGGAAGCCTGCACCAGCGTTACGCCCTGCTCGATCTGCTCCATATTCCTGCTTATTAATTCGCGGATCTGCCGGGCATCGCTGGCGCAGCGCTGCGACAGATTACGCACCTCGGAGGCTACCACCGCAAAGCCCTTGCCCAGATCCCCGGCGCGGGCCGCTTCTACCGCCGCATTCAGCGCCAGCAGGTTGGTCTGGAAAGAGATATCGTCGATGGAACTGACAATGCTGGAGATCTGCTCGCTGGAGCCGCGAATGGCGAGCATACTGCTGCTGGCTTCTGCCGCCACGCGGCTCGCTTCCTGCACCTGCTGCTCCATCTCTTCGGTCAGCCTTTTCGCTTCAATGGCGTTATCCGCCGTCAGATTCACCGCCGTGGCTATCTGCTCCATACTGGCGGCCGTTTCGACCAGCGATGCGGCCTGTTCATCGGTACGCGAAGCCAGATCCTGATTGCCATCGGCAATGTCCGCGCTGGCGCTGCGCAGCACGGCGGCGCCCTGTTTTATTTCGCTGACAATATGCTGAATGTTCTCAATGGCCTGGTTATAAGCGCGATTAAGCAGCGACAGCTCATCGCTACCGGGCACGTCGAGGCGCTGGGTCAGATCGCCATCCATCCCTTCGATGGTTGCCAGCGAGTGGTGCAACTGACGGTGAATGCTACTGGCGACCAGCAGGGCGAAGAACAGCGCCACCACCAGTGCCGCGACGCTAACCAGCGCAAAGATAATCACCCCGCGCCAGGCGCTGTCCGCCAGCGACTGCGCCGTGGCGAGCAGCGTATCGGAGGCTGAATCCTCCACCGTTTTGAGCGCATTAATCCGCGCCGTCTGAGCACTGAACCAGTCTGCGGGCGCCACGCCAAAATTGCCGTTTGCCGCATGGTCAATCGCCTGCTGGCGCAGTGCAAGGGCGTGCGTCGCTTGCGGCGTCTGCAACTGTGCGGCCAGTTTTTCATTTACTGCTGGCGTGTTGAAGGCCTGCGCCGCCGCGAACCACGACAGTTGCTTGCCCACCGTTTCATTCAACTGGCGAAACTGGCCGTCGGTAAAGCGATCGGCGGAGAAGACGTTCGACATCAGCGCGCGCTCGACGCCGGTCTGCTCTTTGGCATTCAGGATGCTGTAATAGGCCGCCAGTTGGTTGACGATCGCCCCGTTATCGGTCAACTGGCTGATCCCGCCGACGACATTAAGCAGGTCGTTAATCATGGCGCTGTACCACACCAGTGATTCGGTGCCGGTTACGCTCTGCCCGCGAATTTGCTGACGAAACGCGTCGATTCCCTGCCGATGTTGCTGAAATTGTTCCAGCGCGTGACGAATATCGCCATTCGCTTGCTGGAGGGGAAATTGTTTAAGTGCTTCAGTTAATTGCGTAATGGCTTTGGAAGAGTGTGGATATTGACCGTTTAATTCAGCGGAGAATTGTTGGCCTTTACTGCCTAAATATCCGGCACTCAATCCCCGTTCTTTTTGTAATTCATGAATAACGCTTCCGGCATATTTTGCCAGCAATGTTAAGTTCATAATGGTACGCATTTGCTGGCCTGTTTCAAGACGACTCAGGATGCCGTTAGACGCTAACCCTATGAGTGCAAACAATAAAGGAAAAAGTGCCAGCAATAATTTCAATTTCATTGATAAACGATAAATCCATCTCATACAGATGCCTCAGGTTGGCTTTAACTTATATGGCTTATCGGGGAGAAAGAGGCATTCTTTATTTATAACACGAGGCTTGTTGATATTTATCAATTCCGGCAGGGGCTTCTACCACTTTATGATTATTACTTTGTAAGTAACGCTGAAAATATATTTTAGCGCAGCAAAGCATTAAGCTGCGCTAAAATTATCAATTGAGTAAATTCTGATTAGCCTGCTGCCCAAATTTCGGCATGTTTCTGCACCAGGCCAATTAATGAGCCGCCATCCGCCACAAAGTCGCGCATCAGTTGCGCTTCATTCTTGCCGCGTTTGACTCGCGCTGCCAGTTCATCCAGTGCGCTACCGGCATGGAGCTTGTCGGCCCACGGCGCGATTTTTTCCAGCAGACGCGTGAGATCTTCGCCAATGGTGTACTGCTCGCCGCTGTGAACGTCGGTAATAATCCCGTCCAGGCCGTAACGGCACGCCTGGAAGCGGTTGAACTTGTACAGCAGGTAATCCTGCGGCTGGTGCTTAAAGGGGCGCTCGGCCAGCAGCCAGTGCGACACCGCCTGAATAAGCCCGGCAATATTAATGGCGTGGGAAAGCGTCAGCGGCGTGTCCATCACCCGCACCTCAACCGTGCCAAAATTGGGGCTGGGGCGAATATCCCAGTGCAGATCTTTAATGCTCTCAATCATCGAGGTGTAGCTTAAGCGGCGAAACAGACCGGTAAATTCTTGCCAGTTCGCCACCCACGGCATCGGGCCATTATCCGGAAAGGCGGAGAAAAGATTGAGGCGCGACGAGGCGTAGCGGGTGTCGGTGCCCTGGCTGTAGGGCGAAGCGGCGCTAAGCGCAATAAAGTGCGGGACAAAGCGGGAAAGGCCATGCAGCAAATAGATGGCGTCGTCGCCATTCGCGCAGCCGACGTGTACATGCTGGCCAAACACGGTCGCCTGCTGCATCAGATAACCGAACATTTCCACCGTGCGGGCATAGCGCTCATCCTCGCACACCAACTGGCGCTGCCATTTCTGGAATGGATGCGTGCCGCCGCCGCAAATCTGTACGTGATGCGCCGACGCGGTTTGCAAAATTATCTGTTGCATGGCAGAAAACTGGTGCGCCGCCTGATGGATGTCGCGGCAAACGCCGGTGGCGATCTCCAGCATACTTTCGGTGATATCGTGCTTCACTTCGCCACCTGTCACCTGGCTTTTCATCGCCTCTATCAACCGGGATGAGTCCTGGCTTAAATCGTAGCCCGGCGGGTTAACCACCTGTAATTCCACTTCAATACCGAGGGTCAGCGGATCCGAAACATGAAAATCGGCTAGCGGCATAGTCGTCCCTTATGAAATGAGTTTCCATTATTATGGAAGTGAATGACTGATCCTTCCTCTTTTGCCGCCGCATGCGTTACCCGTATTGAAGTGATTGCTTATGATTTATGCATGATCATGAAAAGATTTAATAAATAGTCGCACAGAAAAATAATATCGCCAGGAAACCACTATTCTCCCGATTTAATGGTGCATTTTTGCAACATTTTTCCCGAAATGGGTGCGCCTACTGCCGTGAACTATATAAAGCTGTTATCCGTAACACCGCGTAATACCCTGAGCAATAACCCTTTCTGATATTTTCCGCGTCTGAATGCGATAAATTCTTGTTTATTCGGCTGGTATGTATCTTGCCTGTTAAATGTCTCATTTATTTAACAGGGACACTGTGATGCTTAATCAATCTTTTTGGCGTAAACACCGTATTGCGGCCGCGATTGGCGCACTGGCGCTGGCAGGGGGATTGCAGGCGCAGGCCTCAACATTGCGTATCGCCATGACCGCAGCGGATATCCCGTTAACGCTGGGCCAGCCCGACCAGGGCTTTGAAGGCAATCGCTTTACCGGTATTCCGCTATATGACGCGCTGGTGGAGTGGGATCTGTCGCAAGGCGAAAAACCGAGCGGGTTGGTGCCGGGGCTGGCAACCGAATGGCATGTTGATCCGCAAAACCAGAGCCGCTGGATCTTCACGCTGCGCCCTGGTGTGAAGTTTCACGACGGCACGGAAGTGAATGCCGACGCCATTGTCTGGAACGTGGGTAAAGTGCTGGATAAAGCCGCGCCGCAATATGCGCCGGGGCAAATCGGCAACACGTTATCGCGTATGCCGACGCTGACCGGCGCTGAAAAAATTGACGATCACACGGTCGCGCTCACCACCTCAGAGCCGGATGCACTGCTGCCGTACAACATCACCAATCTGTTTATTGTCTCGCCGACAGCGTGGCAGAAAATCTATGACGCGGTTCCGGCTTCAACAGGCGATACCGCCGCACGCAGCAAACAAGCATGGACCACCTTTGCCTCGCAGGCCATCGGCAGCGGGCCATTCAAGCTGGAAAAACTGGTGCCGCGCCAGCAGTTGATCCTCGATAAAAACCCGGATTACTGGAACAAAGACCGCATCCCGCGCGTCGATAAAGTGGTGCTGATCCCGCTACCGGAAGCCAACGCCCGCACCGCCGCGCTGCTGTCGAAACAGGTGGACTGGATTGAAGCGCCAGCGCCGGATGCGGTCGATCAGATCAAAGCGCAGGGTTTTAAAATCTACGCCAACACCCAGCCGCACCTCTGGCCGTGGCAGTTCTCCTTCCTGGAAGGTTCGCCGTGGCGCGACATTCGCGTGCGCAAAGCCGCCAACCTCTGCCTCAACCGTTCCGAGCTGAAAAGCTATCTCGGCGGTTATATGTCCGAAGCCACTGGCGTTTATGAAGAGGGCAACCCGTGGCGTGGCAAGCCGACATTCCAGATCAAATACGATCCCGATACTGCACGTAAGTTAATGACTGAAGCGGGCTATAGCGAAAGCAAACCGCTGCACGTTACCGTGGCGACCTCCGCCTCGGGTTCCGGCCAGATGCAGCCGTTGCCGATGAATGAATATATCCAGCAGAGCCTGAAAAGCTGCTATTTCAACGTTGATATCAAGGTCAACGAGTGGAACACGCTGTTCACCAACTGGCGTTTAGGAGCGAAAGATCCGTCCGCGCAGGGGGTTAATGCCATCAACGTCAGCGCGGCGGTGACCGACCCGTACTTCGGCATGATCCGCTTCTCTACTGCAAAAGCCTTCCCGCCTACCGCCACCAACTGGGGTTACTTCACCTCGCCGGAAACCGAAAAACTGGCGGCCGCCGTCAAACACGCTTTCACCCCGGCCGAGATGGATAAAGCCGCCGGTGAGCTGCATGCCGCGCTGGTGGATCAGGTGCCGTTCCTGTTTGTGGCGCACGACGTTGGCCCGCGCGCCATCTCCCCGGCCGTGACCGGCGTGGTGCAACCGCAGAGCTGGTTTATTGATTTAAGTCTGGTGAGCAAGAAAGAGTAACCGAGGAGGGGCCATGATCAGCACACTTTTCTACCGCGTTTTGCTGGCTATTCCGACCATGTTAGGGGTAGCGGTAATCTGTTTTCTGCTGGTGCAAATCGCGCCGGGCGATCCGCTGGTGTCGGTGATGCCGCCGGATGCGTCCGAAGCGATGCGCCAGACGCTGATGCAGGCCTACGGTTTTGACAAGCCGCTGCCGGTGCAGTTTGTGCACTGGCTGTGGCGGGCGCTGCATGGCGATCTGGGTATGTCGATCGCCACCGGGCGTCCGGTGATGAGCGAGGTGATGACCGCCGTCACCTACTCATTGCGCCTTGCGCTGCTGGCAACGCTGATTGGCTTTGTGCTCGGCAGCCTGTTTGGTTTTGTCGCGGGCTACTTTCGCAACAGCATTATCGATCGCGTGGCCTCGCTGCTCTCGGTCTTCGGTGTCAGCGTGCCGCACTACTGGCTCGGCATGCTGCTGGTGATTGTGTTCTGCGTCAAGTTCGCGCTACTGCCCGCTACCGGCGGCGGGCCGATTGGCGAAACCGGCTGGCAGTGGGACTGGGCGCATCTGCAATTTATGCTGCTGCCCGCCGTCACGCTGTCGGTGATCCCCACCGGCATTATCGCCCGCACCGTGCGTTCGCAGGTGGCGGATATTCTGAGCCAGGAGTTTATCGTCGGGCTGCGCGCCCGCGGCCTCAATGAATCGCGCATCTTTCTGCATGTGGTGAAAAACGCTGCGCCGACCGCGCTGGCGGTGATGGGCTTGCAGGTTGGCTATCTGATGGGCGGCTCGATTCTGGTAGAAACGGTCTTTTCATGGCCCGGCACCGGGCTGCTGCTCAATACCGCCATCTTCCAGCGCGACTTGCCACTCTTACAGGGGACGATCTGGGTGCTGGCGCTGTTCTTCGTGCTGCTCAATCTGCTGGTGGATGTGCTGCAAACCTCTCTCGATCCGCGCATTAAGAGGAGCTAACGATGGTGGATAGCGTAACGCCAAAAATCAACGTTGCCGCCGCGCCGATTGCGGCGACGCAGGGCTACTGGCGCGGCGTGGGCGCGCGGTTACTGCGCGATCCCACGGGCATGGTGGTCGGAAGCATTATTCTGCTGTTGCTGCTGATGGCACTGTTCGGGCCGTGGCTGATGCTCAAAGATCCTTACCAGACCTCAATGTTTTTGCGCCTGAAACCGATCGGCACCGAAGGATTCCCGCTCGGTTCCGATGAGCTGGGGCGCGATATGCTCTCACGCCTGATCCTCGGCACGCGCCTGTCGTTGTTTATGGGGATTGTGCCGGTGGTGTTCGCCTTTTTTATCGGCGGCACCATCGGGATTATCGCCGGTTATACCGGCGGGAAAACCAACACCCTGATCATGCGCACCATAGATATTTTCTACGCCTTTCCGTCGGTGTTGCTGGCGATTGCGCTCTCCGGCGCGATGGGCGCAGGCATTGGCAATGCGCTGCTTTCGCTGACGCTGGTGTTTGTGCCGCAAGTGGCGCGCATTGCCGAAAGCGTCACCGCGCAGGTGCGGCATATGGATTATATCGATGCCGCCCGCGCCACCGGCGCCAGTGCGTTCACCATTATTCGTGTGCAGGTGCTGGGTAATGTGCTGGGGCCGATCTTCGTCTTCTCTACCGGCCTGATTTCCGTCTGCATGATCCTCGCTTCCGGCTTGTCGTTTCTCGGCCTTGGCGTGCGTCCGCCGGAGCCAGAATGGGGATTGATGCTCAACACGCTGCGCACCGCCATTTATACCCAGCCGTGGGTGGCGGCGCTGCCGGGGATGATGATTTTCATCACCTCGATCTCGTTTAACGTTCTGGCGGATCGTCTGCGCGCCGCCATGGCGATCAAGGAGTAACAGCATGCAACCTTTTATCAATGTCGATATTGGCGGCCCGGCGCAGCCGCTGCTGCGGGTGAACAATCTGCTGAAGCATTTTCACCTCGGCGTGCGTAAAGGCCATGACGTGGTGCAGGCGGTGGATAACGTCAGCTTTGAAGTGCACAAGGGGGAAACCCTCGGCGTGGTGGGGGAGTCCGGCTGCGGAAAATCAACCACCGCCCGGTTACTGATGCAACTGCTGACGCAGGACAGCGGCGAACTGGTGTTTGATGGCGAGGCTGTCGGTTCATCGCGCTTGCCGCTGAAAGCCTACCGCCGCCAGGTGCAGATGGTGTTTCAGGACAGCTACGCCTCGCTGAACCCGCGCATGACCATGGAAGAGAGCATCGCCTTTGGCCAGCAGGTACACGGCATCAGCTGCAAAGAGGCCAGTGAGTATGCCCGTTATTTGCTGGCGCACGTTGGGCTGGAGCCTGCGCGGTTTGCGCACCGCTATCCGCACGCCTTATCCGGCGGTCAGCGCCAGCGCGTCAATATTGCCCGCGCGCTGGCGATGAAACCCCGGCTGGTGATCCTCGACGAAGCGGTTTCCGCGCTGGATAAATCCGTGGAAGCGCAGGTGCTGCAACTGTTGCAGGAGTTAAAACGCACCCTCGATCTCACCTATGTGTTTATCAGCCACGATCTGCATGTGGTGCGCTGGCTGTCGGATCGCATTCTGGTGATGTACCTCGGCGAAGTGGTGGAAATTGGCCCAGCGGAAGCGCTGTTTACCGCTTCCGCGCACCCTTATACCCGCGCGTTACTTAGCTCGATGCCGTCGATGGACCCGCATAACCGCACCGAGGTTTCGCCGCTCTCCGGCGATCCGCCAAGCCCTATTTCACCGCCTGCGGGCTGCCGTTTTCATACCCGCTGCCCGCACGCAAAAGCGGTCTGTTCGCAGGTGAAACCGCAACTGGCGCTGGTTGGCGAGGCGCATCAAAGCGCCTGCCTGATGGCGCAGCCGGATTCGCCCTGGCACCGGGATATTCCGCTACAGGAGGTGAGTGATGTCGCATGAAGCGTTCGTCCATATTCGCGATCTTCGCGTCGAATTTCGCCGTGACGGGCAGACCGTCAATGCGGTCAACGGCGTTTCGTTTGATGTCCGCAAAGGCGAAGTGATGGCGCTGATTGGCGAATCCGGCTCCGGTAAAAGCGTCACCCTGCGGGCCTTGATGCGCCTGCATCCGCCGCAGAGCAGCCAGCTTAGCGGCACGATGAATGTTGGCGGTGCAGCGGTGCTGGCAATGAACAGCCGCCAGTTGCGCCACTACCGCGGGAAAATCTGCGCGATGATTTTCCAGGAGCCGCTGCTGGCGTTTGACCCGGTTTACACCATCGGCCAACAAATTGTGGAAGGCTTGCGGCGTCACGAAGGGCTGTCGCGCAATGATGCGAAAGCGCGGGCGCTGGAGGTGTTGCGCCAGGTGCGTATTCCCAGCCCGGAGCGCCGTCTTGAGGCCTATCCGCATGAGATGTCCGGCGGCATGCGCCAGCGGGCGATGATTGCGCTGGCGCTCTCCTGCAACCCGGAACTGCTGCTGGCCGATGAACCGACCACCGCGCTGGATGCCACCGTGCAAATCCAGATCCTGATCCTGCTGCGTGAGCAGCAAAAACTGCGCGATCTGTCGATTATCTTCGTCACCCACGATATTGGTGCGGCGGTGGAGATCGCCGATCGGGTGGCGGTGATGTACGCCGGGCGCATCGTGGAAGAGGCACCGATTGCCGACATTCTCGCGCAGCCGCGCCATCCCTACACCCGCGTACTGCTCGGCAGCCGCCCGAAAGAGGGGCTGAAAAAGGGCGATGCGCTGCACTGCATTCCCGGCTCGCCGCCGGATCTGGCCGCTCTGCCGCCGGGCTGTGCGTTTGCCGCCCGTTGTCCTCACGCGCAGGCTGTCTGCCACCAGCAACAACCCGTTACGGAACAGGTCGCCGAACGCCATGTGGTCAGTTGCCACCGCTGGCGCGAACTGACAACCGACATCACACCACAGCAGGCATTCGCCTGAAACCGGGGAGGTAACATGCAGGATCCACGGGCTTTTATGCCTTATCCCTTCGTCGCTGTGCCGCAGGCGGAAAGCGGCCCGCTGAGCGGCCTGACGTTTGCGGCAAAAGATCTGTTTGATGTCGCAGGCTATCCCACGGGCGGCGGCAACCCGCACGTGCTTGCTGCCTCGGGCATCAAAACCACCACTGCGCCCGCCGTGCAAATGCTGCTGGACGGTGGTGCGCGGTTTGTCGGTAAAACCCATACCAGCGAACTGGCCTATTCGATGAGCGGCCATAACATCCATTACGGTACGCCGCGCAATGGCGCAGCGCCGCTGCGCATTCCTGGCGGCTCGTCGTCCGGTTCGGCCTCGGCGGTATCCCATGGTCTGTGTGATATCGCGCTCGGTACCGACACCGGCGGTTCGGTGCGCACGCCTGCCAGCTATTGCGGCCTGTTTGGTCTGCGCCCAACCCACGGGCGCATTTCGCTGGCAGGCTGCCAGCCGCTGTGCGCCACCATGGACACCTGCGGTTTCTTCGCCCGCACGCCACAGGCGTTTAGCGCAGCAGCCCGTTGCCTGCTCGGTGACGACACCTTCACACCCGCGCAGACTGAACTGGCCTGCCATGAAGCGCTGTTTGCCGCGCTCCCGCCGCACAGCCAGCAGGCGCTGCTGCCGGTACGGGAAAAGCTCGCGCAACACTTTGGTGAGATCGCCTCGCTGGATGCGCCGCTGCCGGAGCGCGAAGCCGTTTACACCGCGTTTCGCCAGATTCAGGGCTATGAAGCCTGGCAGTCGCAGGGCCATAACATTGAAAGGCTGGGCATGCAACTGGGGCCGGATGTGGCGGAGCGCTTTGCATACGGCAAAGCGGTCACGGAGGCGGAGTTCGCTGCGGCGTGCCAGCTTCGCGAAGCCTTTACCGCCTGGTGGCAGACGCAACTGGGCGATCGCATTCTGCTACTGCCGACCGTGCCGGATGCGGCGCCGTTATTAACGGCCGCACCAGAAGAGATCGAAGCCACGCGGCGCATCTCTCACGACTTGTTGCTGATAGCGGTGCTGACTCGTCGCCCGCAGGTCAATATTCCAGTGACCACGATTGACGGCGCGCCGCTGGGGATTTCACTGATCGGCCCGTGCGGCAGCGATGCGCTACTGGTGTCGATGGCTACCACCTTTATGCAGGAGAAATAAGATGACAAGCGAAGTTTTGCACAGCCGCGCGCTGGCGCTGAGCGACTGCCGGGTTAACGGCGAGCGGTTATGGGATTCCCTGATGGAGCTGGCGAAAATCGGCGCGACGCCAAAAGGCGGTTGCTGTCGTCTGACGTTAACCGATCTCGACCGTCAGGGGCGCGATTTGGTGATTGGCTGGGGCAAAGCGGCCGGGTTGAGTATCACCATTGATAAAATCGGCAACGTGTTTATGCGCCGCGAAGGGCGCAACCCGAACCTGCCGCCGATTGTGGCGGGCAGCCATATCGACACGCAACCGACCGGCGGCAAATTCGACGGTAACTTTGGCGTGCTGGCCGCGCTGGAAGTGGTGCGTACGCTCAACGATTTGCAGATTGCAACCGAGCATCCGCTGGAAGTGGTGTTCTGGACCAATGAAGAAGGCTCGCGCTTTGTGCCGGTGATGATGGGTTCCGGCGTCTTTGCTGGCGTTTTCCCGCTGGAGAAAATCTACGCCGCCACCGATGCCGAAGACAAAACCGTGCGGCAAGAGCTGGAGAAGATTGGTTACATTGGCGAGCAAACACCGGGCGATCATCCGCTGGCGGCCTACTTTGAAGCGCATATCGAACAGGGGCCGATTCTGGAAGAAGAGGAAAAAGTGATCGGCGTGGTGCAGGGCGTACTGGGCATCCGCTGGTATGACTGCACCGTTACGGGGATGGAATCCCACGCCGGGCCAACGCCGATGCATCTGCGCCAGGATGCGTTGCAGGTGGCGACGCACATTATGCAGGAAGTGGTGGCGATTGCCGGGCGCAGCGAGCAGGGGCGCGGCACGGTGGGTATGGTGCAGGTGCATCCGAACAGCCGCAACGTGGTGCCGGGCGAAGTGAAATTCTCCGTGGATATGCGCAACATCAGCGATGCTGCCGTCGATGAGATGGACGCGCAACTGCGTGCTTTTACCGCCAAAGTGGCTCAGGAAACGGGGCTGGGCGTCACGCTGGAGCAGGTCAGCCACTATCCGGCCGCGCCGTTTGACGCGCAGTGCCAGCAGACGATTGGCCGCGCGGCGCAGCAGCTTGGTTATTCGTCGCGCCCGATTGTCTCTGGCGCTGGTCACGATGCGGTTTATATGAGCTACCTTGCGCCGACCGGAATGATCTTTATTCCCTGCAAAGACGGCATCAGCCATAACGAAATTGAGTATGCCGCGCCGGAACATGTCACTGCCGGGGCAAATGTGCTGTTGCAGGTGATGATGGAGTACGCGAAAGCACAGTGAGAAAACCGCCCTCATCGGGGCGGTTTAGCAGAACTGCTCAAGCTGCCCGCGCAGGACTTCCACACCGGGGGCAATTGCCTGCGGGTTAATGGCGTGAAAGCCCATGCGGAAAAAGTTATCCGGCGGCGCGGCATTGAGAAAATGGCGCGCGCCAGGTTCAATCAGTACCCCCGCATGCGCGGCCCGCCAGGTCAGTTGCTGCGTGCTGATATGCTCCGGCGTGCGCAGCCAGAACGCGTTGGCATGCTCGCTGCCGTCCATCATCTGACACTCCGGTAAAAAGGTGCGCAGCGCATTGTGCAGGCTGTCCCAGCGGCGGGCGGAATCCTCGTGGTAGCGGCGCAAATGGGTTTCGTAGTGCCCCTGGGCGAGGAAATGCGCCATTTGGTACTGAATGTTGGTCGGCGGATGGCGGTACACCAGGCGGCGCAGCGCGCGCGCCTCATCAATAATCTCCGGCGCGGCGACCATAAATCCAAGGCGCAGCCCCGGCGAGAGCGCTTTCGACAGGCTGCTGACGTAGATCACCCGTCCGCTGCGATCGCTGGCTTTCAGCGCGGGCAGCGGGTTCTGCATAAAGTTACTTTCCGAGTCGTAATCATCTTCAATCACCACCGCATCGTGGCGGGTGGCGTAGTCCAGCAACTGCGTGCGCCGCGCTTTGCTCATCGTCACCCCGGTCGGAACCTGGTGGCCTGGTGTCACGTAGTAGTAGTCGCAGGGCGTGTCATTGAGCACCAGCCCTTCGCTGTCTACCGGGTGCGGCACAATCTGCGTATCGCTTAATAAAAAGGTGTTGATGGCTTCGCGAAAGCTGGGGTTCTCCACCGCCACGCGGGTTTCTTCAGACATCAGCAGGCGCGTCAGCAGGTAGAGCGCGTTTTGCGAGCCAAGGGTAATCAGAATTTCATCCGGCGCGGCGACAATGCCGCGTTTGGGCAGCACGCGTGTACGGATCTGCTCAACCAGCATCGGCACATCCTGGTCGATATGGTCAATCACCCAGGCCGGATCGCGCACGCCGCCGTGCAGCCAGTTTGCCGCCGCGCGCCAGGTGGCGAGGGGAAACTGCTGGGTGTCGGGCTGGCCGTAGATAAACGGGTAGCGGTAGTGCATCCAGCCGGCGGGTTTGAGAATCGACTCCTGCTGGCTGGGGGTAATTTTCAGGCGATTGCCCCATCGTGGTGCATCGCCCTCGCATTCGGGTGCAGCCGCGATACTCTGCCCACTCGCTGGGCCAGCGGAATAATAATCCGGATGCAGGTAGTAACCACTGCGCGGGCGACTAACCAGATAACCTTCGTTGACCAGGCTTTCAAACACCAGCGCCGTGGTATTGCGCGAGACGCCAAGCTGGCTGGCGAGCTGGCGGCACGAAGGGAGAGGGGTATCAGCCGGGAAAATACCACTCAGAATGGCATTAACCAGCGATTCGCGAACTTGCTCCTGCAGTCCACGCCGGGCGTCAAAATTTACGTTCAGTAGATGGCGAATCATGCTGCACTCCTCTCGATATATCTTCTACAGGAGTTGAGCAAGTTTCATACCAGATTCCGGCAAACTGACACATCCATTTGCAAAAACTGGCTCTATTCAGAAGCGACTTTGCCTCCCTATTGTAAAAACGCAGTCACAAAACGCCGGGCGAGTTTCTGATTCGGCATATATCTTGCAAAGCTTCCGGCACCCCTGGAATGTACCGGTCTGGCAAATTAAATAAGGGTGGAGAGATGAAAAAAGTATTCGGCAAATATTGTCTTGCAGCCATGATCTCTTTGGCATTTTCATTACACGCAGTGGCAGCGGATTTACCTGAAATTGAAAAATCCGGCACGATGAAAGTCGCGACCGAAGATGATTATGCGCCGTTTAACTTTATGAATAACGGCCAGACGGATGGTTTTAACAAGGACATGCTTGAAGAGCTGCGTAAATACGCAAAATTCAATATCAACCAAAGTATTTTGCCGTGGACCGGCTTACTCGCTGCGGTCTCTACCGGGCAATATGATATGGCCCTCACTGGCGCGGTAATTACCGACGAACGCCTCAACGTATTTAATTTCACCCCGCCGTGGGCATCCGCACAGCACTATTTCGTGAAACGCGCCGATGACAAAACGTTAAATACCATTGCCGATCTCAGCGGTAAAAAAGTGGGTGTTCAGGCGGGCAGCGCACTGCTGGCGCGTTTGCCGGAACTGAAAGCGATGCTGGAAAAAGTGGGCGGCAAACTTGGTCCGGTGGTTGAGTATCAATCCTACCCGGAAGCCTATGCTGACCTGGCGAACAAACGCGTCGATTACGTCATTAACGTGGTGATTTCGGTGAACGACCTGGTGAAAGCGAAGCCGAAAGTATTCGCCAAAGGGCTGGCGGTTTCTGGCCCTGGCTATATGGCCTGGCCAATCCCGAAAAACTCGCCGGAATTGCTGAAGTTCATGACCGGGTTTATGAACCACATGACCGAAACCGGCAAGCTGACTGAGTTGCAGAAAAAATGGTTCGGTGAGACCTACGAATTGCCGAAAGAGCCGATCACCAGCGCCGATCAGTTCCACAAGTTAGCCGGTCTGTAAGTGTAACGCGGCGGGGCACCGCCGCACGTTTTAACAGGAGGGAACATGGACTTAATCTCGTGGCAGTTATTGATTGAAGGCGCATGGACGACCCTCTGGATCTCTTGCGTGGCGATTGCTTTCGGCGTGGTGATTGGCCTGGTGATCGCCTTTATCCGCATGTTGAAGATCCCGGTTATTGATCAGTTGCTGGTGGTTTACATCAGCCTGGCTCGCGCGACGCCGCTGGTAACGCTGGTGCTGTTTCTGTTTTTATCGCTGCCGACGCTCGGCATTAATCTCGATAAAACGCCCGCCGCTATTCTGGCGCTGACGTTAAATACCTCGGCATTTAACGCCGAAATCTGGCGCAACGCATTTCGTAATTTTCCGCGTGAGCAGCGGGAAGCGGCGGAATCCGTCGGTATGCGGCGCTGGACCTATTTCCGGCAAATCATGCTGCCGCAGATGTGGATTGAAAGCCTGCCTGCGCTGGTCAATGAGATGTCGTTCCTGATTAAAGGCAGCCCGGCCATTGCCATCATCGGTGTGGTGGATTTAACCCGCGTCACCAACCGTATTTCCTCGGTGACCTATGAACCGCTGTCGCCGATCCTGGCCGCCGGGTTGTTGTACGTTATTATCATCGGCCTGCTGCTGAAGTTGCAGGGCGCGGCCGAACGTAAAGCCAAGCGCCTGGCGCGATAAGAGGCGGAGGAGATATGAATCAGTGGGGAATTATTTGGGCGGCGCGTGAGAGTTTTTTTAACGGGCTGCTGGCAACGCTGGAACTGTTTATTATCGCCGCCGTTGTCGGGTTGTTTATTGGTATTACGCTGTGCTATGTCATGGAGTATCAGCATCGCGTTATTAATCGTCTGATTATCGCTTTTGTCAGCCTGATGCGCGCCGTGCCATTTTTAATTCTGGCGTATCTGCTGTATTACGGATTGCCGCAAGTGGGTATCAGTATGGATGCCTGGACCGCCGGTCTGCTGGCACTGGTGATTTATCACGGTGCTTATTTCTTCGAAATATTACGCAGCCAGCGGCGGATATTTTCCGCCGGGTATATTGAGGCCGCGCAGTCGCAGGGTTTTTCACGCTATAAAACTTTTCGCCGTATTATTCTGCCGAATATCTTTTCGTCGTCGCTGCCGTTAATGGGCAATCAGCTTATTATTTGCCTGAAAGATACCGCGTTTCTGTGCATTATTACCGTGCAGGAGATTACCGCCGCTGCGAATAGCGTGCAGTCAACTTACTTTATTCCGTTTAACGCCTTTATTGTCGCCATTGCGCTCTACTGGGGGATCAGCATTTTGCTGGAGTTGTTGATTAAGCGGTTAAGTCATTATGGAGCTAAAAGAGGAATGAGCCATGCCTGAAGCAAGCGCGGTTAGCATCAAAAACCTGTCCAAACAGTTTGATAACGTTGAAGTATTGCGGGATATCAACCTGACGGTGGAGAAGGGCACGGTGGTGAGCATTCTGGGTTCGTCCGGTTCCGGTAAATCGACGCTGCTGCGCTGCATGAACTGGCTGGAGCAGCCGGATCGCGGTGAAGTGCGCATCAGCGGCCAGCGCATTGGGGTGGATGAGAAGACGGGTAAAGCGATGTCGCACAAAGATCTCTCCCATATCCGCGAGCGGGTCGGGATGGTGTTTCAGAGTTTTAACCTGTGGCCGCATTTAACGGTGCAGCAAAACGTCACCGAAGCGCTGGTGCATGTGAAAGGCATGAAGCGCGACGCGGCAAACGAGATTGCCCGCCGTCAGCTGGAAAAAGTGGGCATGGGTCACAAGGCCGATGTCTACCCGATTACCCTTTCCGGCGGGCAAAAACAGCGCGTGGCGATCGCCCGTTCGCTGGCGATGTCGCCGGAAGTGATCCTCTTCGATGAACCGACTTCGGCGCTCGATCCGGAACTGGTGAATGAGGTGCTGGGAGTGATGAAAGATCTCGCGGCAGAAGGTTATACGATGGTGGTGGTGACCCACGAGATGGATTTCGCCCGCCAGGTGTCGGATGAAGTGGTGTTTCTGGAGAAAGGGCTGCTGATCGAGAAAGCGCCGCCGGAGAAGTTTTTCACCAATCCGGATTCGGACAGGGTGAGGAAGTTTTTGCAATCGAGCCGGTGAAGGCACTGATTATTCAAATGCAGAAAGCATTTCATCCGCGTATTTTGCAGGCCCGGTAAGCGTTAGCGCCACCGGGCGTTTTCTTTCTATCCGCGTTGGGTTTTTATCAGTAAACAGGTTGCAACAGCGGCATTTGTACCGCGGCGTTCACTATTGGGGACAACGTCAGGATTTCACGGAAAATACAAATGGCGAGGCTCTGCAAAAATATTCTGATTTTTTATTATTAATCTCAAACCGATTGCCTGAGCTATTCAGTTAACGCACGATAACCCGCATTTATTGTATGTATTGTTTGCATACAACAGATTAAGCCGCCTGACATGGAACAGTTCGGGCGCAGGCAAGCCGCCAGCGAAGCGCTTCCCTGGCGCTGACTCATCAGTAAGGAATGCTTTGATGCAAATTTCACCGCCTATTCTGTTTCCCCGCCAGGACAATGAAGATTATGCCGCATGGGTCATGCGCACCATGCCGGTTATTTCGCACCGCGCTTACCCGGTAAACGGTGTCAATTCGTGGCATGGCGGCATTCATATTCCCCATACCGATACCGGCGCGTTAGCCAATCCGCTGCGTGCGGTTGCCGATGGCGTGATTGTCTATGCGAACGATCCTGCACCGGCGGAGAAGCGGGATCGAAAACCCCTCAACTACGATGGCAAAACAGACAATGGATGTGTCCTTATTCGACATGAAATGCTGATTGGCGAAGACCCGGTATCGTGCGTGCTTTACTCGCTAACCATGCACATGAAACAGGTTCGACCTGAAATTCAGGGGAAAGCGGGCATGCGTGTAAGGCGAGGTCAGGTGATTGGCACATCTGGCATGGTCAGTGGGGTCAATGCGTACCATTTCCAGATGTGCTGTCCTTCCGAAATGCTGAAGATGCTGTGTGGCCGTGAGCAGGGCAATCTGGATGTCAGTGCCCCCGGAGAAGAGAGAACGGCTTATGGTCATCGCTATTTTTTTCTTCCTGAAGGGACCGCTATTTATGCGGGAGGTACGCCTTATGCGTTGTCGGCATCTCCTTGCTGCCTCATCTCAGAAGCGCTCTATATCGCCCATGAAGGGAGTAAGACCCGCACTTTACGTAAAGCCGATGGTATTTACGAAAGCGTGGGAGAAGCCGCGGTTGCTGTTGATTATATTTGTGAACCTCCGCCAGCGGTCAGCGGATATAAAACGTACAGCGAATGGATACGGGTGGCATACCCCGGAGGTGAAGGGTGGGTTGATGTGTCATCCCCAACGATAAACACCTGGACGGATGCCGATTTTCCTGACTGGGCGGGCTGGACGCTTGTTGATGATGATTCCACGCCAGACAGTCAGTGCAATTCCGCGATGGTTAAAAAAGCGCTGGCGAAGCAGGATAGCGATTTAACCCGGTTTATCTGTAAGTTTCCACTCGAATGGAATTTCGCTTCATTTGATGTGCGTTTTTCATGGCTGAAAGCGCCGAATGACGAATTGCCTGAGCCGATGAGTGATGAGGATTACGCGAGCTTAAAGGAACATGCTCAGGCGCTGTGTTTCTTCGACAAACTTCCCGTGGAAAATCAGATGGAGTTAACCGGCCTCGTCTGGCATTTCGATCCTCGCGAACTGATGATTCAGTTACAAAAAGCAGAACGCAGAGTGATTTATTACACGAACAATAAGATGAATGACTTCACCGCCGACGACATGCGGCATGGTGATTTAACCAAAGAGCAAATACTTGCTCAGGGAAGACTGGGACTGGGGGAGAAATTTAAATTCAACCTGTTTAACTTTAATAAAACGGTGGAAGAACACTTTGCCAGCATGGAGAGTATGGCTTTCTGGACTGCGTGGGGGAAATATGCCCCGCTTATCAGGGTTATGCTGGATAAATTCAGAAAAAACGAAGGAGGTGTTTTTCGTCATGAGTTATTAAATCAGGCATTTCTGGAGCATGAAACCACCAGAGTATGCGTGGCTAATATAAAATCTTTCATTCATGAACGGTTGCGTATAAATGATTTTAATTATCTGTCCTCATTAGATTTAAATGATATAAATAAAAACATTGGTAAAAATGTGGTTCTTCCTAAATTTAATGATGTTGACTGGTTTAATGGTTTGGGCATTGCTGTTCATGATACTTATGCTACCAAAATTTATCTTGAGGACTTTGATATAACAGGTGTTGGCGATATTTTTAGCACAAATTATAAAGCCACTTTGAGATTTCATATCCAGGATCATTTTGGATTGGATCTTTCTGATCTGAATTGTCTGCTTTTTGAAAATACGCCATGGTTTTGTTCATGGTTTATGCTTCAGCGTTATAAGTTATATGATTTCAAACCTTTTATCAGTGAAGCTAGCTTTACCGCACAGATTGAAGGGTGATTTTATTCAGGGTTGAGAATAGCAATATAAGTGGAAGGTAGAGGGATTACCGTATGAAATATTTCAAAATCATTGTTGTCGCCTTGTGTTTGGGGCTGCTTTACGCACTATATGCTTTTTTTTTACGACAGGGGCATGTGAGCACAATTTATCAGTACAAAGAGTATAATAAAGCATGGAGGACAGAGTGTAGGTCAACGGTGGTGTTAGTTGACGATGCGCCGCTGTCTGAATTCTCGTTAAAAAGAATGTGGTGGCGCAACAGTAAAGAGATCATTAAAAAATGGGAGCCATTTAAGAGTGATTGTGATGATATTCTGTTTGTAAATAATAAAACATCATCACCCTACTACAAGAGTGAGTTAACTTACTGGATAGGCGACTCTTATATTTGTTTAAACGGTGCGTTGAAAAATAAAAAATGCATCTCAAAAGAAGAGCAACTCTTTGTTATTCAAATGAGGCAGTCTACTTTAGCTGATAAAAAGGTAGGCATGGTAAACAGAAATCCCATTTATATTCATTACATTAATTATGGTGGATAACTCCTGTTTTTCTGGCTGATGCATTTTTGATGAGACATGGAATGAACAATTCCGGAGTTTTAATGAATGGAACAATTTCGTACTGGCAGCAATAAGCATTTTGCCGGATAGCGCTATGCTTGTCCGGCATGTAGCCCGATCTCAATTAAATATCCCGCCCGGTCTCACGGCGCAGCCCTGTTCTGGCGGCAGATGAAAAAAAGTCTCATGCAGCGCCACCTGGTTTCGCCCACGTTTTTTCGCGTTATACAGTGCGTCGTCTGCTTCGCTGTACAGCGTTTCGAAGCTGCTCTCTTTCACGCCGAGACTGACGCCGAAACTGGCGGTGACCAGTTGCTGCGGCAACACGTCCAGCGGCGAAGCATTCAGCGAGGCGTGGATATAGCTGGCGGTAATCATCGCTTCTTCCACCCGGGCGTTCGGCAGCACAATGGTAAATTCCTCGCCGCCGACACGACCGATAGCGGCGCTCTCCGGCACGGCACGGCGTACGCGCGACACCAGTGCGCAAATCACCCGATCGCCGGTCGGGTGACCATATTCGTCGTTAATACGTTTGAAATGATCGATATCCAGCAGGATCAGCGCCACATCGCCTTTCAGCAGGCCGCTGTTGATCTGGTTGATGATTGCGCTGCGGTTAAACACATCGGTCAGCGGATCGTGCGTCGCTTCATACTCCAGGCGCGCGGCAAGTTGCTGGAGCTGCTCGTTCATTCGCGTCAGTTCGCGCTCGGCGCGATCGCTGCGGGAGATCAGGCGATAGGATTCGCGGATCAGACGCTGGTAATGTCTGGAAACGGCCCACAGCTTTTCGCGGCAGACCTCCGCCGGAAGCTGCGCATCGGCAGCCGCCAGCCGGGCATCTTCGAGTACGGAATACTCCTCCCTGAAGAGCTCATTAATATCTAGCATGCGGTGATGTCCGGGTTAAGAAACACAGCCAGTGACGGGAAGTCGATACGCAGCTCCTGACCAAACTCTTCGGAGATGTCATCTTCCGGGTCGTAGTACCAGTGCAGCTCGCACGGCGCGCCGCTTCTCGCGTGGTTATTCAGGATCTCAAACAGCGTAAACAACAGCTTGGTGCTTGAACTGTTGAAATAGCTGAGTGCGACGTGCAATTGCAGCGGCGCGCTGGTCTGTTGCCCGCTTTGCAGCCAGCTCTCCAGCGCATCCAGCAGCGGGCGGAAGAACGCAGCGGCATTCTCCGGGTAGGCTTCGCCTTTCAACAGCAGCTTTTGCGCGGCAAAATCAAATTTCACCTCCGGTGTGGCGGCGGTGGCGGACAATACAATAGCCGGCGTCAATGTCATATCAGTCATGGCAAAACGTTGCCTTTAAGTGAAAGGCGGAAAGGGAGCTTGCCGCCAGTGGATGAATGCGATACTCCAGCGGAACGCTGGTATCGCGCGCCATGGTCAACAAACCGATATTGGCCCCTTTGCTGGTTGCCGGCGCTTCGCTTTTCAGCCCCTGCTTCCAGGCGTCGCGGATTTCTGCCTGCGACATGCCGCGCAACACTTCAAGGTTCGTTTGTAACAACGTGGAGGCTTCCGGTCCCACCAGGTTTGTCGTTTCCAGGTAGTAATGGGTCTGATCCACATGAAAACAGACCGAACCAAAGCGCAGCTCGTGTTCAACGGCCGATAAAAACCGATCGTCGGCGGAGTAGCGCACAATGTTTTGCCCCATCTCGATAAATGCCGAGAAGAGTTTGCGGCGCGTCACGGCGGAGGATTCATGTTTATCCAGCCAGGCACGGATCACTTCGCCCAGCGAAATAATATGTTGCTGGGAAAAATAGCCGGTATAAAAAAGCTCAACGGCGTTTTGCCGTTGCAGCGTAAAAAGGGGTAACAGAACGGCGTCTTTGACCTGCAGGTCGTTTATTTGCATGCTTTTATCTACCAACGAAAACCAAACCATGTCATGTCATCGCGTGACGTTTGCTGCCCCTGCCACGCTGTCAGCGCCGTCAAAAGGGCGTCGGAAAGCGCAGGTAGCGGTAGCGCGCGGTGCTGCGCCAACAATGACTGAATACGTTTCTTACCAAACATCACCTTGCGTGGGCCGCCGGGCTGATCGGTGACGCCATCGGAAACCAGCAACAGCGTGTCACCACGGCGCAGCGGCGCCTGATAACGCTGCCACTGGTAATCCACCGGCGTATCGGTATAGCCCACGCCTTTGCGGCAACTCTCCAGCACCTCGCTCTGCTGGGCTTCTGCGCCCAGCAAAAACGCGTGCATACGGGCGCTGGCCCAGCACATCTGTTCGTTTTTCGTATCGACAAACAGGGCTATGGCGTCGCAACCATCATTTGACTGGCCGCTGTCCGCCGACGGATGCATCTGGCTGAGCGTTTGTTTTATATGGTGATTGATATGGCTCAGCAGTTGCTCCGGCGCGTCAATCGGCGCCAGCGTCAGCGCTTTTTCCAGCGCCGAGGAGAAGATAAACGTCATAAACGCGCCCGGCACGCCGTGCCCGGTGCAATCGGCCAGCACCATCAACCAGCCATTTTCCGCGCGCTGAAAAGCATAAATATCGCCGCCGACGCAGTCGCGCGGATGCCAGTGCAGGCACCACTCTTCCAGGGTTTTATCAATCGCAGTGCGTGAACGGCTGAGCATGGATTCCTGAATAATTCGCGCATATTCAATGCTTTGCATAATTTGCAGGTGCTGTTTGGCCTGCAAATCGGAAACGGTACGAATCAGATCGATGCCGAGGCCAATGCCGACATATTGCCCCTCTTCAGTGAGGATAAAACCTTCGGTCACCGCTTTGTCGCCGGTTTCAATAACCCGCCCGGAGAGATATTCAAGGCCCGCATCCGCATCGACAATCAGCGGGTTTTTATCCATAAACGCGATGCAGCTCTTCTGATCGTACAGCTCGTGGAAAAAAGGGCGGCTCATCTGCGAGAGGAAAATATGTCGGTTAATCATGCCAATAGGCCGGTTTTTTTCCAGCACCGGCAGACCGATCAACGATTTGTGTTCGTTAAACAGCGACATCACCTGCTGGTTATTGGCATCCGGCGTCACGTGCGGGACGGCAAGGCGCAAAATGCCCGCGTTAAGCTGCCGGGAAGAGATCGGTATGTCCATCATCCACGCAAAACCCCGTATTAAGAATAATCCTAGGTTATGGGGCGTTTGTGACGGTTTGATTTCAATTAAGTAACTCGATGAATAACGGAAGATTATTGCTACTTAAGTGAAACCCCGGCAAGAAGTTCGGCGAGGGGGTGAAACGCGTAGTTGATCGCGTAACGAAACGGTAAATACCTTTTCGGATTGTGTTTGCTGATACGGCTCGACACATTGGTCGTTTCTGTTGTGAGAAAATTGCCTTTTGATGCAATTTTCTCTCAGAGTGTTACTATTGAATCACGGAGGAATTCACGTGTTTAACGTGATTTTGCATGAGGATGTGCCTGACGAGATTGCCCGCTTGTCGCCGGTTCTTAGAGCTAAAATTATCCGGTTAATCGAAAAGCTAAAGATGAATCCGACCTCCTTGAGGGAACCTGATAGCAAACCACTTCGTAATGGGTTGTTTGAGATTCGGACAATGGGAACGGATATCGCGAGGGGGCTGTATGTGTATCAAAAAGGGAAGACGATTTATCTGCTGAGAGTTTTTATCAAAAAGACACAGAAAACCCCTCCCGGAGAGATGACCCTCGCCCTGGAAAGGCTACAGGAGATGCTAAATGAAGAAGACTAAAGGTGTGGAATGGGAAGTTGTGAGGGCCGGGTTGATGTCCGATCCGGAAACTCAGGCTGCATATGAAGCTGAAGAGCGTAAGGCGCGATTGCAGGCAATGCTGGCGGAATGGCGACGTCACGCGGGGCTTACTCGTGCCCAGGTTGCGGAACGTATGGGAGTGACGCCACCAACGGTATCCCGCATGGAGGCGAATGTTATCAAAACCAGCCTGGACACATTGGCTCGCTATGCCAAAGCATGCGGCATAAAACATCCCCAGATCACGCTATAAACTCTGCCTGCGGGAACGCAGACAAAAAAAAGCCCGCTCTTGACGTGCGGGCAAAAAATACTGGAAGCAATGTGAGCAATGTCGTACCGAATACCTGAGTGTTTGACTCAACTATTCGGTAATGAGAAAGATAATCTTTATCATCTTTCCGATCAACCCCAAATTTTGTGCGACTTCATGCTGTTAAGGATTCCAGCGCGATAAACTCCTGCCAGCTCACCTCATCGATGGCGATCCCTTCTTCACTCCGGCGCGCCCAGGCCCGCTGCTCCGGCTCGCCGGGGATCTGCACATCGCGCCCCTGCTGGTCGTGGCGTACCCAGTCCACCTGCGCCAGCACTTCCTGCTGATAACTTTCGCCAGCGCCTAACTTTTTGGGATCGAACAGAATCGACAGCATGTTGTTGATAATGCCTGCGCGCGGCACAATGTCATGGCTTTCGGTTTCTCCGCCGGTCAGCGCAGCGCCCAGCAGGCTGCAAATCAGCGACAGCCCGGCACCTTTGTGCCCACCAAACGGCAGCAGCGCACCGCGTGGCTCGCTCATCAGCACGCCGGGATCGGTGGTCGGTTCACCGTTAGCATCCACCGCACAGCCCGGTGGGATTGGGCGACCTTCGTTCCATGCCACGCGGGCTTTGTTCCCGGCGATAGCGCTGGTGGCAAAATCCAGCACCACCGGTGGGCGATCCGCCAGCGGGATACCCACGCAGAACGGGTTGGTGCCGAGCCGGGCCCGCAGCCCGTCAAACGGCAGTACCGCCGAAGGGGCCGCCACATTGGCAAAATGGATCGATACCAGCCCGGCAGCGGCAACCTGTTCCGCCCACGCGCCAATGCGCCCGAGATGGTGTGAATTGGATAAGCCGACCAGCGCCACGCCATATTGCTGCACGCGATCGATCCCGGCCTGCATCGCCTGTTCGCCCAGCAACTGGCCGAAACCGTGTCCGCCATCGAAGGAGAGCACCGCACCTGCATCACGTACAGTGCGCAGGCGAGCATCCGGTTGCAGATCGCCTGCGAGAATGGCGCGGATATAGCGCGGCAGCAGCGTGACGCCGTGGGAGTCGTGGCCTTTTAATGAGGCTTCAACCAGATTATCTGCGACTTTTTGCGCAATATCGGCAGGCGTATTCACCCGCAGCAAATGCTGTTGCAGCAGCGTGCGCAATTGTTGATGTGAAAATAACGGCATAAACCCTGAACTCATTAAGGAAATAAAGAGGAGCTTTCGACTATAACGAGGATATATTTGTCACCTAACCATTAAAAATAACTATCCTTTCCCGCCCACTGAATAACGCCTGCGCCTTATCTGGCTATTGTTAATTTTTAACTAAGCATTGCAGATTAAATCATTTCCTTTTTCTGACCCCGCCAGCCAATCATTTTCTTTTGAAAAATTAAAAAAACGGGGAACAGAGATGAAGAGATTACACCAGACGCTCGCAGGCGTTTTGGCGCTTGCCACGCTTGGCGGTATCAGCCCGTCCGCGCTGGCGGAAGGGAAAATTAGCATTGCACAGCAGTTTGGCATTGGTTATTTAATTCTGGACGTCGTGCGCGACCAGCAGCTAATTGAAAAAGAGGGTAAAAAAGAAGGGCTGGATATTCAGGTTGAGTGGCGCACCATTTCCGGCGCGACCGGTATGAATGAAGCGCTGCTCTCCGGCGCGCTGGATGTGGCCTCCGCAGGCGTGCCGCCGCTATTAACGCTGTGGGATCGCACCAAAGATCGGCAGAATGTCAAAGCCATTGCTTCGCTCGGTTCCATGCCCAACTATTTGCTCAGTAATAACCCGGCGGTAAAAAGCATTAAAGATTTGAGCGATAAAGACAGAATTGCCGTCCCGGCTGCGGGCGTCGGTTTCCAGTCGCGGACATTACAAATTGAAACTGCCAAATTATATGGAGATGCCGATTTTAAACGCTTCGACAATATTAGCGTCAGCCTGCCGCATCCGGATGCCAGCGCAGCGTTAATTGCCGGCGGTTCGGAAATTACCACCCACTTCTCCAGCCCGCCGTTCCAGTATCAGGCGCTGGAACACAGCAACGTGCATAAAATTCTCAGCTCGTATGATGTATTGGGCGGACAGGCTACCTTTAACGTGCTTTACACCACACAGAAATTCCACGACGAGAACCCGAAAACCTATAAGGCGTTTTATCGCGCCCTGAGCGACGCCGCCAAAATCATCAATGCCGATAAAAATGCAGCGGCGGAAACCTATATTCGCGTGGAAAAATC
The DNA here is from genome assembly GCF_013085925.1 of Kosakonia sp. MUSA4. Classification (NCBI taxonomy): domain Bacteria; kingdom Pseudomonadati; phylum Pseudomonadota; class Gammaproteobacteria; order Enterobacterales; family Enterobacteriaceae; genus Kosakonia; species Kosakonia sp. MUSA4. Next base: position 3,768,781 of record NZ_CP025697.1, on the reverse strand, counting down.
ACGGCTGCCATTACCGCTGGTGCAGAAAATTGTCAACGACCCGGAAATTAGCTTCACCATTTCGCCGGAACGCACCGGTGTGTACGCCGAAAAACTCCATGAACTTGGGGTGCTGAAAAACAAAGCCGCCTCGTGGAAAGACTACTTCTTCGACGAAGCGTGGGAAAACCCAGGCAGTTAAACCACCCCAGGAGGCCGCGATGGCAACTCACCACAACGACGGGCCGCTGTTGCAGGTCAGCCATGTTGATATTGAATACCGCACCCGCGAACGGCTGGTGCGGGCAACCCACGATGTCAGTTTTGATGTCTGGCCTGGCGACCGCTTTATTCTGCTTGGCCCTTCCGGCTGCGGGAAATCGAGCCTGCTGAAAGCGACGGGCGGTTTTCTGACGCCGCGCGGCGGTGAGATCACGTTGCAGGGCAAGACGATCGTAGCACCTGGCCCGGAGCGGATGATGGTGTTCCAGGAGTTTGATCAGTTGCCGCCGTGGAAAACGGTGCTGGAAAACATCATGTTCCCGCTACTGGCCAGCCGCAAAGCCAGCCGCGCCGAAGCCAGAGAGACGGCGCTGCACTTCCTTAATAAAGTTGGGCTAGCCGGGTTTGCCGATGCGATGCCGCATACCCTTTCCGGCGGCATGAAACAGCGCGTGGCAATCGCCCGCGCGCTGGCGATGAAGCCGCGTATTTTGTTGATGGATGAGCCGTTTGCCGCGCTGGATGCGCTGACGCGCCGCACCATGCAGGAGGAATTGCTCGCGCTGTGGGAAGAGGAGCGCTTTACCCTACTGTTTGTCACGCACTCCATTGAAGAGGCGCTGGTGGTCGGCAGCCGTATTCTGGTGCTGTCGCCGCACCCGGGGCGGGTTCGCGCCGAGTTGAACTGCCATCAGTTCACGCTCAACGATTTTGGTAGCGAGGCATTCCAGCATGCCGCGCAGCATATTCACGATCTGCTGTTCCCCTCTGGCGGAAACCGCACATCTCCTGTTTCCGGTGAGGAGCCCGCGTATGTCGCAGCCACCCTACATTCGTCCTGAATTTGAACGTGAACTGCCGCCGCTGCGCGATGTGGCCGTTGAAGCGCCGTTGCCGCTCAGCCAGCGGCTGTGGAATATGGCGTGGCTACGTAAAACCTTTATTGTGCTGCTGGTGCTGGCGTTATGGGAAATCGCCGCGCGCGTGCAACACAATGATTTGATGCTGCCCGGCGTGCTGCAAACCTGGCACGCCTTCAGCGAAGATATGCGCAACGGCGAGTTGCCGCAGAAGATTATTAACTCACTGAGCATTTTGCTGAAAGGGTATCTGATTGGCAGCGTGCTGGCGTTGGTGGCCAGTGCGCTGGCGGTGACCACTCAGTTTGGCCGCGACTTGCTCAGCACGCTCACGGCGATGCTCAACCCGTTACCGGCGATTGCGCTGTTGCCGCTGGCGCTGCTGTGGTTTGGTCTTGGCAATGCCAGCCTGATCTTTGTGCTGGTGCATTCGGTGATGTGGCCGATTGCGCTGAACACCTGGTCGGGCTTTAGCGGCGTGCCGGAGACTCTGCGCATGGCCGGGCGCAATTATGGTCTTAGCGGCCCGCGTTATGTGGTGACGATCCTGATCCCGGCATCCTTACCGGCCATTCTCTCCGGGCTGAAAATCGGCTGGGCCTTCGCCTGGCGCACGCTGATTGCCGCCGAGCTGGTGTTTGGCGCTTCCAGCGGGCAGGGCGGTCTGGGCTGGTATATCTTCCAGAACCGCAACGAGTTATTCACCGACCGCGTCTTTGCCGGGCTGGTTACGGTGATCGCCATTGGTTTATTGGTCGAAGGCGTGGTGTTCGCCAGCCTTGAGAAAGTTACCGTCAAACGCTGGGGTATGCAGCGTTAATCTCCCGCCTTTTATCCTCTTTGTGCCCGGCAGCAGGTTGATTGCCGGGTATCGTTCTTAAAACCAAATATTGATCTTTGCAAAGGCTTTTGTAATGTTTTGTCAGTACTATCCGGAAATGGCAAACAGAGATAACGAGAGCGCGATGAGCCTATTCTGGTGTGTGATCCCGGTACTGCTACTGTTATTTGTGAAAGCGTGGAATTCCGCGAGGCTTAACGAACATTACCGCCGTTCACAGCCGGCGCTGCGGGCGATTAAGGGCAATATGGTTCGTCAGCAACCGTCGTGGATTACCGACGCTTCTCTGCGCACGCAATTCAACGCTTCGCTAACTCAGCAGACGCTGGAAAAAGGCGTGCCGGCGTGGTTTCTGGAAAGCATTGCCGAAGATGAAGAGGGGATGCGCTACCTGACCCGCCACGCTGCGCTGATGGAGCTCTACGGCGCGAACTTCCGCGATCAGGCGCAGGCGGCCGCCGAGCTGGTCGACGGCGCCTGGCAACGCGCGCAATTCCGCGGTTATTGATCCGCCGGACGGCGGGCAAAACTGGCGGAGAGGCGATCCAGCAAAATGGCCATCAGCACCACCACGATACCGCTCTGTAAACCGAGGCCAATCTCCAGTTGCTGAATGCTGCTGAGAATATCATTCCCCAGTCCACCGGCTCCGACCATCGAGGCGATGATCACCATCGACATCGCCATCATTATCGTTTGATTCACTCCGGCCATGATCGACGGCTGCGCGGCGGGTAATTGCACTTTCCACAATAACTGCCACGGCGTACAACCAAAGGCGACGCCCGCTTCCAGCCGGGCGCTGCTCACCTGGCGAATGCCTAAATCCGTCAGCCGCACCACCGGCGGCATGGAAAACAGAATGGTGGCGAAAATGCCCGGCGGCCTGCCGAGGCCGAACAAAATGGTCGCCGGGATCAGATAAACAAACGCGGGCATGGTCTGCATAAAATCGAGCAGGGTGCGCACTACGCTGCCGACGGTCGCACGGCGGGCGCTCCAGATGCCAAGCGGAATGCCGAGCAGCAGGCTGAAAAAGGTGGACGATAAGGTCAGCGCCAGCGTGATCGCCGCATGATCGCTGTAACCGCTGTAAATGATGTACAGCGTGGCGAGCAGGGCAAACAGTGCAAACCCTTTGCCGATCCGCCATGCGCCAGTCACTACCGCCAGCGTCACCAGCCCCCACGGCGACAGCGCGCTAATTAGCTGCTCCAGGCCACCGGCAAACAGATCGATGACCCGGGCGATCCCGTCAAATAATCCGCCAGCATGGGCCAGCAGCGCGTGGACGGCATCGTCAATCTGCCGACTAAAATCTAATGGATAAGCCATGGTATTCCTTAGCGTGTCGTCCAGATATCGGCGTAGTTTTCCGCCATTTGCCAGCGGGAAACATCAACGCCGGAGAAAAAGTGACGCACATAAGGCGTGGCAGGCGCATTGATCAGCGCTTCCGGTTTCCCTACCTGCACCAGTTTGCCCTTTTCCATAATGGCGATGCGCGAACCGAGCCGTAGCGCCTCTTCCATATCGTGCGTGACGAAGACAATTGTCCGCTGCGCCTCGGCCTGAAGCACCAGCAACAGCGACTGCATTTCACGGCGGATAATCGGATCGAGCGCGGAAAAGGCTTCATCCATTAACAGTACCGACGGGTTCACCACCAGCGCCCGCGCCAGCCCGACGCGCTGCTGCATTCCGCCGGAAAGCTGGTGCGGATACTGTTTTGCTACATGGCTCAACCCGACTTTCTCCAGCATCGTCAGCGCCCGTGCTTCCCGCGCTTCCCGCGGAACGCCCGCGACTTCCAGCCCGAACGCCACGTTTTCCAGCACGTTGCGCTCGTCAAACAGAGCAAACGACTGAAACACCATGCCCATCTGTTCACGACGCAGCGCGATAAGTTCGCGGTCGGATAACGCGGCAAGCGGCTGGCCCTGAAAGCGCACCTCGCCGGAGCTGGCCGGAATAAGATGATTGAGCGTGCGCAGCAGCGTCGATTTGCCCGAACCGGATAAACCGACGATGACAAATATTTCACCGGCAAAGATTTGCAGATTAATATCCTGCAACGCTTGCACTGCGGTGCGGTTATCGCGCCGGGAAAACAGACGTTTTTTGCACGTGGAATAATAAGATTTATTGACTGCGCTTAACTCGAATAACGGTTGTGACATAGTTCATGCTTTATTATCGGGAAGATATTTACACCCTAGCGTAAAAGAAATGGAGGGAGAATTGATTTTAACTTTGCGGATATGCTTTTTCCGCATTAGCTTATTTATATTCCGGCAATCAATGCGCTATTTTCATGAAATCCCCAGGCTTCATCTAATAACCAGGCTTTTATTTTTTCCTGCTGCGTACTGAGCGGTTTATGGCTGGCGGAAATAAGATAATAACCGCGTTCGGTACGTACCTGCGGACCGCACTGCACCAATTGGCGGCTGGCGATAAACGGCGCGATCAATGGCTGCCAGCCGAGCGCAATGCCCTGGCCTTCCAGCGCAGCCTGGATCACCAGCGAGTAAGCGTTAAAGGTGCGCGAGGCGCTGTGGCTCTGGCCGTAAACCTGGTGGTGGCGGAACCAGTCTTCCCAGGTTATCCAGCGCTGCGGGCGGGTTTCCGGCAGCTTTAACAGCGGGTAGCGCAGCAACTGTTCGGCGTTATTTTCAGCGCCAATTTTCTGTTTAATCTCCTGATTACAAACAGGAAAGACGATCTCCGGGAACAGACGCTGGGTTTGCGCGCCCGGCCAGTTGCCGAGGCCGAAATAGATCGCTAAATCGGCATTACTGTCGCGAAAATTGTAGTCATTTGGCGAGGTGGTCACCTGCACTTCCACGCCGGGGATCAACGCCTGCAGCCGCTCCATGCGCGGCAGCAACCAGTAGCTGGCGAAGCCCATATCGGTGTCGATACGCAGCACGCTGCGCTGGCGGCGCGTGCGCTCCAGCTGCTCGCTGATGTCGTTCAGGCTGCTGCGAACAATCAGGTACAGGCTGTGGCCGGATTCGGTTAATTGCACGCCGCGATGCCGCCGTTCAAATAACAGTGCATTGAGCCGACTTTCCAGCGTCTGAATACGCTGGCTGACCGCCGGTTGCGAAAGCCCTAACTCATTGCCTGCGGCGGTAAAATTACCTAATCGCGCCGCCGCTTCAAATACCACTAATGCCTGTAAAGGCGGAAGCTGTAATTTGTCTGCCATAAATCCACCTTATTTCATGATAAAGAAATAACCCCTTCACGGAGTTTAATAAGCGTGAGATAAACCTATCACGTTTTAATTGAATATTTTATTGTTGGACGCCGTATGCTTATAAAGAAACCGAATATCGTTATTCTGATGGCCGATCAATTAACCGCCAGCGTATTAAAAACCTATGGTAATAACGTTAGCCTGACGCCGAATATCGATAAATTAGCCGATGAAGGGGTTGTGTTTGAATCCGCCTACTGCAACAGCCCGCTGTGCGCGCCGTCGCGGGCGTCGCTGATGACCGGGCAATTTATCTCGCGCAACGCCGTCTATGATAACGCCGCCGAGTTTCATGCCGATTCGCCCACTTTTTGCCACTATCTGCACGAGCAGGGCTACCGCACCTGGCTCTCCGGCAAGATGCATTTTTGCGGCCCGGATCAGTTGCACGGTTTTGATGAGCGCCTGACCACCGATATCTACCCGGCTGATTTTGGCTGGACACCGGACTGGGAGCGACCGGAGCGCCGCCTCGACTGGTATCACAATATGAGCTCGGTGCTGGAAGCGGGCGAATGCGTGCGCACTAACCAGCTTGATTTCGACGATGAAGCGCTGTTTCTGGCGCGCCAGCGGCTGTATGACGCCGCGCGTCGCCCGGCGGAACACCCTTTTATGTTGCTGCTGTCGCTCACCCATCCACACGATCCGTTTGCTATTCCGCGCCGTTATCTTGACCGTTTTAGCGAAGAAGCGATCGATATGCCGAAAACCCGCAAGCAGGATGTCGAGGAGGATGCGCACTCCGCGCGTCTGCGGGCGATGTATCAACTGGAAGAGGGCTTGCTCAGCGATGAGCAGATCCGTCGTGCGCGCCATGCTTATTACGGTGCGCTGGCTTATGTTGATGACTGCTTTGGCGAAATCATCACCACCCTGGAAGAAACCGGGCTGGCGGAAGATACCGTGGTGCTGGTGGTGGCGGATCATGGCGAAATGCTTGGCGAGCGCGATCTCTGGTACAAAATGACCTTCTTCGAAAATGCGGTGCGCATTCCGTTTATCGTGCATAACCCGGCGCGCTTTGCGCCGCGACGCATTGCTCACAGCGTTTCGCTGGTCGATCTGCTGCCGACGCTGGTTGAGCTGGCAAGCGGCGAAGACCGTAAAGCGCAAGCGATTGCGCCGCTGGATGGCAACAGCCTGGTGCCGCATCTGCGCGGCGAAGCGGGGCCGGATGGTGCCTGCAGCGAATACCTTGCCGAAGGCGCGCTGGGGCCGATGCTGATGATCCGTCGCGGCCCGTGGAAATACATTCACTCCTTCAGCGAAGCGCCGCAACTTTTCCATCTGCAAAACGATCCTGATGAGCGGCAAAACCTGGCCGCAAATAGCGATTATCAGCAGGTTAGCGCGGAGTTTGCCGCCGAAGTCGCCCGCCGCTGGGATCTGCCTGCGCTGCGCGAGCAGGTGCTGGCGAGCCAGAAACGGCGGCTGTTTTTAACCCGCATTGCAGGCAGCGATGCCATTCCGAAGTGGGATTTTCAGCCGCATCAGGAGGCGTCGCAACGCTACATTCGTAACCATCAAACGCTGGATGAACAGGAAGCTTTTGCCCGTTATCCGCGACCTTTAAAACAACCGGCAGGGAAATAACAATGAAAAAACGTGTGAGCAAACTTTTACTGCTGGCGCTGGCTGGCGGGGTTTCACTGAGCAGTTACGCCGCCGACGAAGCCCGTTGCGCGACGATTACCCAGTCCGATCCGGGCTGGACGGATATCGCCTCGACAAACGCGCTCTCCGGCGTGGTGCTTAATGCACTGGGTTACCAGCAAAAGGTGCAAAACCTCTCTGTCGCGCTGGCGTTTCAGGGGCTGAAAACCGGGCAGGTCGATGTCTTCCTCGGCAACTGGATGCCTGCGCAGGAGCCGGTAATCAGCAAATTTACCGCCGATGGTTCGATTAAGGTGCTGGGCGCGAACCTGCCTGCGGCGCGCTTTACGCTGGCCGTGCCGGATTATGTCGCGGCGGCCGGGGTGAAAGATTTTGCCGATCTGCAAAAGAACGCGGCAAAATTCGACAACAAAATTTACGGCATTGCGCCGGGCGCACCTGCTAACCAGAACCTGAAAAAGATGCTCGATAAACACGATTTCGGCCTGCAAAACTGGCAACTGGTGGAATCGAGTGAAAGCGGCATGCTGGCGCAGGTGATGCGTGCGGTGGAGCGTAAGCAGTGGATCGTCTTCCTTGGCTGGGAGCCGCATGCGATGAATACACGTTTCAAGCTGGCTTACCTGAGCGGCGGCGATGCGTATTTCGGTCCCAACTACGGCAGCGCTACTGTGAATACGGTGACCCGCAAAGATTTCGCCACCGCGTGCCCGAACGCCAACCGTTTTTTCAGCCAGTTGAAATTTGATGTCGCGCTGGAAAACGCGGTGATCACCCGCGTGCTGGATAAGCAAGAAGATGTGCAGGCGGCGGCCAAAGCTGAGCTGGCAAAACGCCCGGAACTGCTGAAAGCGTGGCTTGCTGGCGTCACCACGCGCGACGGCCAACCGGCACAACCGGCGGTGGAAAAAGCGCTCGGCCTGTAATTTCTCCCCAATACCCTCAATCCGCGCCGGTTGTTACTGCCCGGCGCATTTTTTCCCCATGACAACGCAATGTGACAATAGTTCTTGCCTGAATGAAGATAATGAGTATAGTTCTCATTCTCTTTAGTGTTTGTGGGCGCAGCACGGAGTTTTCCCGCAAAAACAGTAGGCGTAAACGCTTACAGGGACACGGAGAAGTGGCGAGCTGCGCCGGGCAAAATTGCCTTCATCAAAAAATTACGCACCTGAGCGTAACGCGCTGGCTCGCCTGTTGATGACATTAACGGTAAGGATTTCCGATGACGATGAAAACCCCCGCGCTGGCGCTGCTGGCAACCCTGGTACTGGCCAGTTGCAGCGCTCAACACACCACATCGGCACAACCTGCTGCCGAAACGTCAAAAACCGCTGCCGCGCAATTACCGGCGAATGTACAAAAACGCGATCTGGCGAGCGGCCTGTATGAAATGGCACTCAGCCCGCAGGGCGATGCGCTGTACGTTTCCAGTGCGGAAGGCTTTAAAGATGTGCAGGGCGGGGTGGTTTACAAACTGGATCCTGCGACGCTGAAAACCCTCGGTTCCACCCATACCGATCTGAAAAACTTCGGGATGGCGATCTCCCCGGACGGCAAAACCGTTTACGTTACCAACTCCCTTGATGGCGGCATCAGCGCTATCGACACCAGCAATGGCAAAGTGCTTGCCCGCACGCTGTTCCCGGAACGCAATGAGAAAGGCCTGCCGTACGGCGCGCGTGAAATCCTGCTGCATGACGGCGTGCTGTACGTTGGCGCGGTGGCCGATCCGGCGCTGGTGTGGGTGGTGGACGCCAAAACCCTGAAAGTGAAAGCACGGATTAAAAATGCCGGGAAATGGGTCACCGGCCTGCACTGGTCTGAGCAAACGCAGCGCCTGTATGTGGCGAACGGCGGTGGCGAAATACTGGTCGTCAACCCGCGCAACAATCGCATTGAACAACGCTGGAAACCGCTCGGTGATAAACCGGCGCTGCTGCTGAACATTGCCGAAGACAGCGAGACCGGCCGTCTGTTCGTTACTGATAACTCAAAAGCCAAAACCACGCTGGTGCTGGATATCCACAGCGGCAAGGTGCTGAAACAGCTCGATCTGGGCGGTTCGCTGGCGGTGAAATTCAACCCGAAACGCCATGAAATCTACCTTACCCAGCGTGAAGCAGGAAAAGTGCTGAGCCTCGATGCCACCAGCCTTGCGGTGAAACAGCGCTGGGATCTGCCGCCGAATCCGAACAGCCTGCTGCTCTCTGCCGACGGACAGACGCTGTTTGTCACCGTCAAACAGGCATTCAACAAAGATCACTCTACCAACGGGCCGGACAGCGTCGTTCGCATCGCCCTTAACCAGTAATCAACCTGGCCCGGAAACGGGCCGTTTTTCCACACACTTCGATATGAGTCGATGATGAATAACAGCAAAACGATCCCTCCTTCTTTGCGCAAGACATTACTTGCGCTGGCCATTGGCGCAGCGGCGCACTCAGCGCACGCCGCGACGGCAAATGCCAACACCAGCCAGACGAAAGACGACACCATTGTGGTGCAGTCGACTACCAGCAGCGACTTCAAACCGGGCGGTGATGCGCTGGTTCCGGCGTATCTGGATGGTCAGGTCGCGTACGGCGGTCGCCTTGGGATGATGGGCGAACAGAAGGCGATGGATGTGCCGTTTAACGTGATCGGCTACACCTCAAAGTTAGTGCAGGATCAACAGGCGAAAACCATTGCCGATGTGGTCAGCAATGATGCTGGCGTGCAGGTCGGCCAGGGTTACGGCAACATGGCGGAAACCTACCGTATTCGCGGCTTCGAGCTGGATGGCGACGATATGCTGATGGGCGGCCTGGCCGGTATTGTGCCGCGCCAGGTGGTGGATACCCAGATGCTTGAACGCGTGGAAGTGTTTAAAGGCGCCAATGCCCTGATGAATGGCGCGGCGTCTTCCGGCGTCGGCGGAATGATCAACCTTGAACCGAAACATGCCGATGATACGCCGTTAACGCGCGTCGGCGTTGATTACTCCTCGCGTTCACAGCTTGGCGGTTCGCTGGACGTTGGCCGTCGCTATGGCGATAACAATCAGTTCGGCGTGCGCGTCAATCTGTTGCACCGCGAAGGCGAAGCCAGCGTTGAGGATGACAACCGTCGCACGACGGCGGCGTCGATTGGCCTCGATTATCGCAGCGATCGCTTCCGCAGTTCGCTGGATCTCGGCTATCAGAAAAAGACCTTCCACGGCGGCTCGATGGGCGTGAACATCAGCGCAGTGGATTTTGTACCGAAGGTCCCGAGCAACACCAAAAACTACAGCCAGCAGTGGGCGTACAGCAATATCGAAAACGAATTTGGCCTGGCGCGCGCGGAATATGATCTGACCGATGTCTGGACGGCGTATGCCGCGTTCGGCGGCCAGCACTCGCATGAAGAGGGGATTTACGGCGCGCCGAAAGTGAACGATGAGCAGGGCGATGCGACGATTGGCCGCCTCGACACCAACCGTATCAGCGACTCCTGGAGCGGTATGGCCGGGCTGCGCGGTAACTTCGATACCGGCTTTGTATCGCACAAAGTGAACGTGGGCTATTCGGCCAATATCAAGCGGGACAAGGTGGCGTGGCGCATGTCGGCTGCGGCGGATAACCCGGCAGTGAACATCTACGATAACGCGTCGGTTGCGATGCCTGATTACAGCTACGTCGGCGGCAACTACAGCGATCCGCTGACCACCGGCCGTACCCGCACACAGGGCTGGCTGCTGAGCGACACGCTGGGCGTTCTGAACGACACCGTGCTGTTCACGGCGGGCGCGCGTTACCAGAAAGTGTGGGTGCACAGTTACAGCAATGCGACGGGTGCAGAAGATGACACCGCGCGCTTTATCCAGGATCGCTGGATGCCGACTTACGGCATCGTTTATAAGCCGTGGGAAGTGGTCTCTTTCTATGCTAACCATACCGAAGCGCTGCAACCGGGCAGCACCGCGCCGGAAGGCGCCGCTAACCAGTATCAGACCACCGGCATTGCGCACTCGAAACAGAATGAAGTCGGCGTGAAAACGGATTTTGGCCGCGTGGGCGGTACGCTGTCGCTGTTTGAAATTAAGAAACCGACCGCCATTCAGAACAGCGATACCAATATCTATGCGCTGAACGGCGAGCAGCGTAACCGCGGCGTTGAGCTGAATCTGTTTGGTGAACCGATGCTTGGCCTGCGTCTGAACGGCAGCGCCACCTGGATCGATGCTGAGTTGACCAAAACCGAAGATGGCATTAACCAGGGGAACCGGCCTATCGGCGTGGCGCGCTTCTACAGTGTGCTGGGCGCGGAATACGACATCAAACCGGTTGACGGCCTGACCGCGACGGCAAGAATCAACCATACTGGTTCGCAGTATGCGGATAACGCCAATAGCAAAAAACTCGACAGCTATACCACGCTGGATCTGGGGGTGCGCTACCGTATGCACCTCAATCAGGATAAAAACGAGATGGTCTGGCGTGTCGGCGTGGATAACGTCACCAATGAGAAATACTGGGCCAGCGTCGAAGACAACGGCACCTATATCTACCAGGGTGAAGCGCGGAAGTTGAAAGTCTCGATGAGCTACGACTTCTAAGCGTGCCTTTAGGCGGGCGTTTTGCCCGCCTGTTTCAGGCTGTTCAGCACCGTTTTCATCCCGCGATTGATCACCTTATCCTGACGCATCACCAGCGCCAGCGTGCGCTGCAACGGCGGCTGTAACGCCTGTACGCGCAACCCGCATTTATCCTCATCAGCCTGTACGGCGACTTCAGGCACAAGGCTGTAACCGAGACCGGCGCGCACCATGCGTTTGATCGCTTCAATGCTGCCAAGCTCCATCACCGGCGTGACGGCGGCGGTTAACCAGCCGTCAATCAACTGGCGGGTACTGCTGCCGGACTCAAAAACAATCAGCGGTAAGGCCTGCAATAGCGCAGGCGTGGCATCGGGCAGCGCAGGCGAACGGCTGGCGCTGATGGCGACAAAATCTTCGTTAAACAGCGGTGAAATGGCGAGGTTGCGCCCGCTGGCGGGCAGCGTCACCAGGCCAATATCGATACGATTCTCTTCCACTGCGCGCACGATATCTGTGGTATTGCCGGTGCGCACGCCAACGGTAAGTAACGGAAAATCTTCGCGCAGTTGTTGCAGCACGGGCGGCAACAGATGAATGCAGGTGGTTGCGCCGGTGCCGAGCGTGACGCTGCCGCTAATCTCCTGCTGGTGCTGTGCGACAGACTGCACGGCGGCGCTGACCGCGTTTTCGATTTCCGCACAGTGGGCGAGAAAGGTTTTTCCGGCGGCGGTCGGTCGCAGGCTGCGCCCGGTGCGCTCAATCAGTCGCGTCTGGAGCGCCTGCTCAAGCTGGCGGATTTGCAGGCTGACCGCCGGTTGCGAAATACCCAGCACTTCTGCCGCAGCGGTAAAACTTCCCCGGGCGATCACCAGTTTGTAGGTCGCCAACTGGTCGAGGCTAAATTGCGCCATGGCAAAGTTTTCCTTATCGCGGTTATAAGCGCCGCCCGGTGCCTGTTTTGCCGCGCGGCAGATAACCTGTGCGAAAGCGAGAACAGAGGACGGATGATGGAAATTATTGAGGCAGAAGAACAACATCTGCGCGCGATTACGCAGATATATGCTTACCACGTGACGCAGGGGAACGCCACTTTTGAGACCGACGCGCCGGATATCGACGAGATGCGCGCAAGGCTTAAGAAAATCCGCCTTGCCGGGCTGCCGTGGTTTGTGGCCGTGCAGGACGGCGCGGTTCGGGGATATTGCTATCTCTCCCGCTACCGCGAGCGCCGCGCTTACCAGTACACGCTGGAGGATTCCATCTACGTTGATGAGACGTTTCGTCGCCAGGGCGCAGGTAAAGCGCTGCTCGCCCGCGCGGTGGCATGGGCTGAAACGCAGGGCTACCGGCAATTGATTGCCAACGTCGGCAACAGCGAAAACGAAGGTTCGTTACGGCTGCACAGCCGCGCCGGATTTGTGGTGATCGGTACGCTTAAAAGCGTGGGGATGAAACACGGGCGCTGGCTGGATACCGTGCTGATGCAGCGCCCGTTGGGGGAAGGGGATTTCACATTGCCACAGGCCAGCTAAGTGCGGCGCAGCGGGTTATACCAGCTCCTGCTGCGTGACGAGACTTTCAAACCAGTTCAGTTCTGCCATTTTGCCGTTATACCACTGCTCGCAGAACGCGCTGCCGAGATGTTCTGCCAGATAGCTATTCTGGCGAAACACCTCCAGCGCCGGTTGCTGAAACAGCGGTAATGTCGGCGCGGTGTGGGTGAAATTCGCCAGCGTATCGTCATCGACTCGCTCCAGACCGTACAGGATGCCGCTGAGGATGGTAGCCATCACCAGATAGGGGTTGGCATCTGCGCCTGCGAGGCGATATTCGATGCGCCGGTTGCGGGCGTCGGAACAGGGAATACGCAAGGCGGCGTTGCGTTTGTTGTAGCCCCAGGAATGAAAGAGCGGTTCGCTGAGGTTCTTGCGTAAACGGCGAAATCCGTTAACCCCTGGCGCCATAATTGCCACCGACGCGGGCATCAGTTCCAGCATCCCGGCCAGCGAGAGGCGCACCATGTCGTTGAGTTCCTCGGCGGGACAGGCGAAAACATTTTCACCGTGAATGTCATTAAGGCTGATATGGAAATGCAGGCCGCTACCCGCCAGCCCGGAGAAGGGCTTCGCCATAAAGTTGGCCTGAAAACCAAATTTCCCGGCCACCGTGCCGGTGAGACGACGCAGCGCCAGGATCTGTTCGCAGGCTTCCACGACGTGATGCGAGTGGGGCATATTCAGTTCAAACTGTCCGGCCTCGGCTTCACTCACCACGCCGGAGAGCGGCAGCCGCTGCGCTGCCGCCAGACTTTCCAGTTCCTCGATAAACGCCGAGTAGGTGGAGGGCACCGCCATATGAAAACAGCCCTGCGGGCGGGTTTTCGGTGCGGCGGGATCAACAAGGTAAAACTCAATTTCGGGGGCGACGACCGGATAGAGGCCGTGGTAATGAAACTGGCGCAGCACATTTTGCAGGATTGCCGCCGGTTCCAGCGCATAAGGCCGGTTGTTTTCATCGAGCATGGTCAACAGCAACTGCGCATTATGCTGCGGATCGTGGGCGCCGGGTCGCAGTGTTCCGGGAACGGGCAGACATAAATTATCCGGTTCTTCGTTAATCAGCGTATCGGATGAGATTATTTTCCCTTCGCGATCCATGGCGTAAACAGATTGCGGAAAATAACATCCTTTGCTCAGGGAAAATAAATTTTCCACGGAGACTCTTTTCCCCCTGAATATGCCATGCGTATCGTTCAGATAAATATCCACATGCTTTGTTTCAGGGTAACGGTTCAGGTAGTCTTTTATTTCGTCAGTAAGCGTTTCCTGCAATCGCCTGATTTCACTATATCTTTCCGTTTCATTAGATGCAATCGACAGCGCCGGAATAGGCATGGAAGTAAACAGCGTGCGGATATTTTTCAGCAGTGGAATAGTCATCAACGAGTTCATGGTGTTCTTTCTGTCAGGCCTTGCGGCGATGAACTCAGCATAAAAGAGCCCTTTTTATTTTGATATAAACGTCGCGTAAAAAGAAAATACGCGGCAGTAAAAATAATATAAAAACAGCGTCGTTAAAGCGCGGCTGACATGATGCTCAGTGGCGATGGAAAAGCCAAATGCCGTCACTGTTAGCCGTTTTTCTTCACTCTTCACAACAATTCGACAGCAGATCGGTTACACTCGCAGCACAGAAAAGCCACATGACAGGAGGTTTCTATGCTGGAAAAACTGCGTACCCGCGAGGGGAAAAAATTTATCGTGGCGGTGGTGATCGTGTTTCTGATTGCCGTCACCGTGATCTCGAAAGCCGCCTTCGAAGGCGTGGAAGAGCAGTACAATCTGCCGATGGAAACGTGGACCGCCTCGATGTTTATCATCCAGGGCGCGTGGGTGGCGATTTACAGCCTGATGTTTACCATTATTGGTTCGCTACCCTTTGGCTTTTACTTCCTCGGCCCGAAAGACGACAAAGGCTAACGCTTCCCGCCCTGGCGCGCGTGCTGGGGCGCTCTCCTGTTGCAAAAATTCCTCTACTAAGATCACAGCATAAACTGCTGCATTAAGCGGCAAGCTCCGTGGGTTACCCGTCGCTACCACATCCCGCCCCTTCATACCGCTGATTATGATTTTGCGCGCGCGTTTTTACACCTGCGTAACCTCGCTGTTAACAATTAAAGATCAAAAAATGTACGCCGATAGAGCAGGTATCAGGGAGCATGTGATGAAAGGAATAGTGATGTAGCAGGTTTATACCAGGAGAGCTGTAATGGCCAGATCACCCGTGAGTAAAAAAATGAGTACCCGCGCGCAAATGCTGCTGACGGGTGCCATCACCATCACCCTTGGCTTTGTGGTAACGATTGGGGTGCTGAGCTGGCAATCCAGCCATGCGCAAAAAAGTCTCGCCGAACACTATCTCCAGCAGATCGCGCAAAGCGAAGCGCTGAAAATCCAGCAGCAACTCAGTTACGCCCGCGATGTGGCGCATAACCTCGGACATAGCCTGATTGCCCTGCCGCAGGGCGGCGTCACCGATCGTAAAGTGGTGGATAAGCTCATGGAATCCACCCTGCGCGATAACCCGGATTACCTCTCCATTTCGGTCATTTTTGAAGAAAATGCCTATGACGGGCGCGATGCGGAATTCACCGACAAACCCGATCAGGCGCCAAAAGGGCGTTATGCCTTTTTTGTCGATCGCGATCAGTCAGGCAACTATAAAATGCATCCGCTGCTCTCCTATCTGACGCCGGGCCAGGGCGACTACTATCTGCTGCCGCAGAAAAGCCAGAAAGATACGCTGATTGAACCCTACAGCTATGCCTATAACGGGGTGCCGACGCTACTGACCTCGGTGGCGGCGCCGATTGTCAGCGACGGCAAATTGCACGGCGTGGTGACATCCGACATTTCGCTGGCGTCGTTGCAGCAGAAAGTGAATCAGATCAAACCGTGGGCGGGCGGCGGCTACGCGGTACTGCTTTCGACCGCCGGGAAAGTGATTTCTTACCCGGATAAAAATCTGACCAGCAAACCTTATCCCGGTAAAACAGATAATTTCAGCCGCAGCGTGGTGGAGCAGGACGATCCGATCCTCGGTGAGAAAGGCCTGGTTACCTGGCAGCCGATCACCATTGGCAACAGCAGCGATAGCTGGTATCTCGGTGTTGTCGCACCGGTGAGCCAGGTGATGGCGGCGGCGAATCGCCAACTACTCAGCGCCATTATTCTGGGTGTGATCAGCATATTGCTGGTCAGTGCGCTGCTGGGGCTTCTCTTCAGCCGCAAAGTGCTGAAGCCGATTGGCGGCGAGCCGCTGGAAGGCGCGACCATTGCGCTCTCCGTGGCGGATGGCAAGCTGGATAACGCTATCCACGTTAAACAGGGCGATCGCAGCAGCCTGTTCTATGCGCTGCACACCATGCAGGCGCAGTTGCGGCAGATTGTCGGCCAGATAAAAGAGGCCAGCGATTCCGTGCGCCTGGGTGCCGGGGAGATTGTCAGCGGTAATATCAACCTTTCGTCGCGCACCGAGCAGCAAGCGTCGGCGCTGGAGCAAACGGCTGCCAGCATGGAACAGTTCAGCGCGACGGTGAAACATAACGCGGAAAACGCGCACCAGGCGACGGTGCTGACGGCGAATGCCACGCAGATCGCCAGCCGTGGCGAGAAGCTGGTCAGCCAGGTGGTGTCGACCATGGCGCAGATTGATGACAGCGCGCGCAAGATCGGCGATATCACCGCCATCATTAACAGCATTGCTTTCCAGACCAATATTCTGGCGCTGAACGCCGCGGTAGAAGCGGCGCGGGCGGGCGAGCAGGGGCGCGGTTTTGCGGTAGTGGCCTCGGAAGTGCGCAACCTGGCGCAGCGCAGCGCCAACGCGGTGAAAGAGATTGGCGCACTGATTGAAGAGTCCGGCAAGCGGGTGGAAACCGGCGTTCAACTGGTGAATGACGCCGGGAAAACCATGCAGGAGATGACACAGGCGGTGAACTCGGTGCAGTCGATCATTACCGAGATCGTCAGTGCATCGGATGAGCAGGCCAAAGGTATCGGCCAGGTGACCATCGCGGTGAACGAGATGGACGGCGTAACGCAACAGAACGCCTCACTGGTGCAGCAGATGGCCGCTGCCGCCACTTCGCTTGAGGATCAGGCGCAGCAGCTTGCGCAAAGCGTGCAGCAGTTCCGGCTGGAAGCGTAACGCCGTGGGTCGCGCTATTCGGCGACCAGTTCGATGCGGTTGCCGTCCGGATCGAGGATCACCGCTTCATAAAAACCATCGCCAGTCCATCTTGCCGGGCTGGCGAGTTTATCCTGCTGGCGCGCTTTTTCTGCCATTGCATCCACGGTTTCGACGCCGCCAACGGTAATGGCGATATGCGCCCAGCCGACAAATTCCGGGTTTGCTGGCGCATCGGCCAGTTCCGGCAGCGTCATCAGCTCAATCGTCGGGCCATCCTTTAGCGAGATAAAGTACGAGGCGAATCCTGCGCGATTTTTACTGACATATTTTTCATTACTGGTGGCGGAAAAAAAGTCGCGCCAGAACGTTCGCTGCGCGTCGAGGTGACGCGTCCAGAGCGCGACGTGGGCAATTTTCATTGTTATCTCCTTGAGCGGCTGTAAGGGTAAGCGTCGATAATATGACGATTCTGGTTGTTTATCCTTCCTCTCTTTTCCATTTCTTGCCAGCCCTGACCTGAGATGTTAAAAGGTGCCCCTTCGATAAAACCAGAAAGGGGAAGGACGTGAAAAACGCGTCACAGGCAGCGGGTAAGGTAACCGATGCCGGGCCGGAAACAGGGCCGACACTACAACGGGGATTAAAAAACCGTCATATTCAGTTAATTGCGCTGGGTGGCGCGATTGGTACCGGGTTGTTCCTTGGTATCGGCCCGGCGATTCAAATGGCCGGACCAGCCGTGCTGCTGGGTTACGGCATCGCCGGGGTTATCGCTTTCCTGATCATGCGCCAGCTTGGCGAAATGGTGGTAGAAGAGCCGGTTTCCGGTTCGTTTTCGCACTTTGCCTATAAATACTGGGGGCCATTTGCCGGTTTCCTCTCTGGCTGGAACTACTGGGCAATGTTTGTGCTGGTGGGCATGGCCGAGCTGACCGCCGCCGGGATCTATATGCAGTACTGGTTCCCGCAGGTGCCGACCTGGATTTGGGCCGCCGCGTTCTTTGTCATTATCAACGCCGTCAACCTGGTGAATGTGCGCCTGTACGGCGAAACCGAGTTCTGGTTTGCGCTGATCAAAGTGATCGCCATCATCGGCATGATCGTTTTTGGCCTGTGGATGCTGTTTACCGGCCACGGCGGCGAACGCGCCAGCTTCGATAACCTCTGGCGTTATAACGGCTTTTTCGCCACCGGCTGGCATGGGCTGGTTCTCGCGCTGGCGGTGATTATGTTCTCTTTCGGCGGTCTGGAGCTGATTGGTATCACCGCCGCCGAAGCCAGCGAGCCGCACACCACCATTCCGAAAGCGGTGAATCAGGTGGTGTACCGCATTTTGCTGTTCTATATCGGTTCGCTGGTGGTGCTGCTGGCGCTTTATCCGTGGATTGATGTCAAAGCGAACAGCAGCCCGTTCGTGATGATTTTCCACGATCTGGACAGTAATCTGGTGGCTTCTGCGCTGAACTTCGTGATTCTGGTGGCTTCTCTGTCGGTCTATAACAGCGGAGTTTATTCTAACAGCCGTATGCTGTTTGGCCTCTCTGTGCAGGGTAACGCGCCCGCGTTTCTGACCCGCGTCAGCCGTCGCGGCGTGCCGATCAACTCGCTGTTTCTCTCGGCGGCCATTACGTCGCTGGTGGTGCTGGTGAACTATCTGCTGCCGCAAAAAGCGTTCGGTATGCTGATGGCGCTGGTGGTGGCGACCCTGCTGCTGAACTGGATCATGATTTCGCTGGCGCACCTGAAGTTCCGCGCCGCGATGCGCCGTAAAGGGCGCGATCCGCAGTTCAGGGCGCTGCTCTTCCCGGCGGGCAACTATCTGTGCATCGGTTTTATGCTGATGATCCTCGTGTTGATGTACACCATGGACGATATGCGCCTGTCAGCCGTGCTGCTGCCGGCGTGGATCGCATTCCTGTTCGTGGCTTTCAAGCTGCTGCGTCGCGCACCGCAGCGCGCGTAATCCCGCTCTCTTCCCGCCGGATCCGGCGGGAATTTCTACGACTGCCCGCGAGCTTGCTGAATTCCATTGCATACTTTGACGTAATATCAGAAAGCGTAACGATGGGCTGGCGTTATATTTCCCGCGCCAGCGCCTGATATTTCAGGCATGATAATGAAAAATTTCGCCAGCCGTCCGCGCTGGCTTTTTTATTGCTCTGGAGCTGACATGACCCGGCAACGACAAGCCGACCTCTTCCTCGTTCTGACCACGATGATTGCCGCCTGCGGCTGGATTTTCTCCCGCGAGGCGATTTCTGGCATGCCGGTCTTTGCCTTTCTCGGGCTGCGTTTTTTCGGCGCCGCGCTGGTGCTGCTGCCGTTTTGCCGTGGGCAGCGGATTCCGTGGGAGAAAATGCGCCAGGTGGTGATTAGCGGCCTGTGGATGGCGCTCAACCTCTGTCTGTGGATCTGGTCGGTATCGACCACGGCATCGCTGGGCGAGGGGGCATTTATCATGAGCCTGTCGATGCTGTTTGTGCCGCTGGTTGCCTGGGGAATGATGCATACCCGCCCGGCGCGCGCGTACTGGGAGTGTCTGCCGGTGGCGATTATTGGCCTCGGGCTGTTAAGCCTGCATACGCCAATTACCTTTCACGCCAGCCAGGGCTGGTTCCTGCTGACGGCGTTCGTGCAATCGATCTACTTTTGCTATACCAGCCGCTGTGCGCGGGAAGTGCCGCTGCTGCCGCTGACGGCGGTGCAACTGGCGATTACCGGTATCGCCGGATTAGCGATTTCGGCGCTGTTTGAGTCATGGACGCAGCCGTTTACCGCCACTACCGCAGGCTGGCTGGTGGCCAGCATCCTGATCGCCACCAGTTTGCGTTTTGGCCTGCAATTGCAGGGGCAGAAATATGCCGCCGTTGCCAGCGCCGCCATTATTATGGTGCTGGAGCCGCTGTTGACAGTGATTGCCGCCTCCCTCTGGTACGGCGAGCGACTGCCGCTGCAAAAAATTATCGGCGGAGTGCTGATCCTGCTCGCGCAGATCTGGTTCCGCTGGCGGATGGTGTCGCGCCTGCCTTCAAAGGCGTAACGTTCCTGCCAGCACCGTATGTGCCGCGCCGCTCATCAGCACGCGGCCATCGTCGGTGCAGTGAAGTGCCAGCACGCCGCCGCGCCGTGATGCCTGGTAAGCGGTAAGCGAGCACTTACCCAGGCACTCTGACCAGTAGGCTGCCAGCGCGCAGTGCGCCGAGCCGGTGACCGGATCTTCATTGACGCCAACCCACGGCGCAAAATATCGCGACAGCATGTCATATTCCCCATCGCCTGGCGCGGTAACGGCCACGCCGCGCCCCGGCAGTGCGCGCAGTGCCTGGAAGTCTGGCTGCAATGCCCGCACGATCTGCGCATCATCAACCACGACCAGCTGTTTAGGGCCAAACAGGCCGTAATCACGCACTTGCGCGCGCTCCAGCCCCAGCGCAGCGAGTAAGGCAGGCGGTGCCTCTCTGTGCAGTTGCGGGGTGAGTAATGGGAAATCGAGCTGGATACTCTCTGCGCCGGGCGTGGCGGATAGCGGGCCGGAGAGCGTCTGAAACGTGATCGTTTCACCCGCTTGCAGTAACCCGGTCTGGCGCAGGATATGCGCCGTCGCCAGCGTACCGTGGCCGCACAAATCCACTTCAGCCTGCGGTGTGAACCAGCGCAGGTTGTTATCAGCAAGATTGAGAAACGCGGTTTCCGACACCGCCATCTCATCGGCAATCTGCTGCATTAACCCGCTCTCCAGCCCGTGCGGCGTGATGCATACACCCGCCGGGTTGCCGGAAAAAGGATGCGCGCTGAATGCATCCACCTGATAAATATCGAGTTCCATCGCTTCACTCCTTTCTTTACAAGGTGATAACACTACCCCTGTTTCACGACAACGGATAGCGTTCTTTAGTTGGCCGGACAACGGTGAGCCAGTTGCTGGCGTGCGCTGACTGCCGCTGCCGCCAGTACCAGCATCATGACCACTTCTGTCACCAGAAAGCCGCTCAGCGCGATACTGTAATTGCCTTGTGACTGACCCACCAGATAGAGAAATACGCTGCCAAGCGCGGCCGGGCCGAGACCCAATGTCGCCTGTTGCAGTGTACTGAGCAACGCGCTGCCAGCGCCCGCATCCTGCGTGGTGATATCCCGCATTCCGATGCGGTAAAAGCTGTTCACAATCAGCGCCTGGCCGTAGCCAATGAGCGCGGTGGAAGGCGCCAGCGCCAGCACGCCGACCATTCGCCCGGAGAGTTGTAACGTGGCAATCAGCGCCAGCAGGCCGCTCACCTGAATGACCAGCCCGGTCAGTAAAATCGTACGCATGCTGTAACGGGCAATCAGTTTCGGCGCATACCAGGCGGAGACAAAATAGGCGATACCGAGCGCCACAAAGCTGTTGCCGGACTGGTACGGCGTCATTCCCATGCCCGCCTGCAACGTCAGCGCCATGCAGAACATAAAGCCGGACCACGCGGTGAAAAACAGCAACGCAATCAGCAGACCAAAACGAACGCTGTGCAGCTTAAGCAGATGCGGCGGCACCAGCGGAACCAGACCGGCGCGCTGTTGTTGTAAGGCGCTGGTACGCATCCACAGAGCCAGCGGGAACAGCGCCAGCAGCGCGGCCTGCGTTGGCCACGGCCAGTGCAGATCCGGGCCGAGTGCCAGCGGGAACAGCAGGCAGCAAAGGATTAACGCCAGCGCGAAAGTGCCCTGCCAGTCAATACGTGTACGGGTGTCGCTGCGCGTCTCCGGCAGGTAGCGGTTCAGCGCCAGTATTAACAGACAAATCGGTACGTTGATAAAGAAGGCGTTGCGCCAGCCCAGCCCGGCGATATCCGCTGATACCAGCCAGCCGCCACACATCTGGCCAATAATGAATGACACGCCGCCAATACCGCCATACAAACTAATGGCGCGGGCATGCGCGGTGCCTTTTAACGTGACATGCAACGTGGCGAGAATTTGCGGCACGATCAGCGCCGCGCCGATGCCCTGCAACGTGCGGGCGGCCAACAGTGCGGAGACAGAATTCGCCAGGCCGCACAGCAGCGAGGCAAGGCCAAACAACGCTACGCCCACTAAAAACAGGCGTTTGCGGCCAAAGTTATCGCCCAGCTTGCTGCCCATCGCCAGACAGACGGCAAACGCCACGCCGTACAGGGCAACGATCAACGCCAGTTGCGTAGCGCTGGTGTGCAACGACTGGGTGATCGAATCGAGCGCGACGTTGGTGATTGAAGTATCTATCTGGGGCAACATCTGCCCGGTCAGCAGAAGGATCAGGCCTGCCCGGCCTGGTGAAACAGCAGACGTTTTCATGGTGACTCCATTGCGTCATTCATCAGATGGACGTAGCATCACCGATTAGAAAAACGGGTACCAGTTCTTACGTATACTGGTATTGGCACTACCATGCTGGAGGGTGTGATGACGCTGATAAGCGATCGGATGGTTGATGTGACCATCCAGGATGAAAACCGCAAACAGCTCGGCGCATTTTTACGCGCCCGCCGGGAGAGCCTCGATCCGCAGCGTCTGGGGCTGCCGCGCAGCGGCAGGCGGCGCACGCCGGGGCTGCGACGTGAAGAAGTGGCGCTGCTGGCCGATGTTGGCGTTACCTGGTATACCTGGCTGGAGCAGGGACGGGATGTGAACCCTTCGTCAGCGGTTTTACAGGCCATTGCCAGCGCGTTGCAGTGTTCTCCTACTGAAACGCGGCACCTGTTTTTACTCGCCGGATTAACGCCTGCCGAAACGCTGAATGTGCCGCAATGCGAAGGAATTAGCGCAGGCACGCGCCGCCTGTTGGATAGCCTGCTGCCGCAACCGGCCAGCATTCAGAAACCCAATTTTGATATTGTGGCGTGGAATGTCGCTTTTGAGCGCCTGATGGGGGTTAAGTTCGGTGAAATCCCCGAAGATGAGCGCAATTGTATCTACCTTTATTTGACGCATCCGCAGTGGCGTAGCCGTCTTGGCAGCGATGACAGCATATTGCAGACATTTGTGGCCTATTTTCGTGCGGCGATGGCGGAGCACCGTGGCGATCCGTTATGGGAAGCGAAGCTGGCGCGCTTTTGCGCGGCATCCAGCGAATTTGCCACGCTGTGGAGGAAATATCTGGATGTGCGCGGCGTGGAAAACAAGCTGAAACTGTTTACTCATCCGCAACTGGGAGAGTTTACCTTACAGCAAATGTACTGGTATTCAGCGCCGCGTAACGGTTCGCGGCTGCTGGTTTATCTGCCGGTGGATGCGCCGGGCGAGCGGGCGCTTAGCTGGCTGGCTGAGAACGCGTAGGGCGCAGGCGCTGTTGCTGTTTACGCGAAAGGCCATCCACCACCCGATCCCACGACGCCTGAATCAGCGAGGCAAGCAGCGCTTCGTCGATCTCTTCCCCGGCATAGACGGAAATCCAGTGTTTTTTGTTCATGTGATACCCCGGTTCAATACTGGGGTAGATTTGCTGGTTGAGCAGGGAAATTTGCGGCTCTGCTTTCAGGTTCACCATTGGCCTGCCGTGGGCGGTGGCGGTCAGCATAAAAATTTTGCCGCACACTTTGAACACATCATATTCCGGGCCAAACGGCCAGCAGTGCTCGGTAAACGGCATCTCAAGCGCAATACGGTGCGCGCAGGCCTGCAATGTTTTACTGTCCATCTATCCCCTCAGCGGTCAGTGCGCGCCACATCGCTTCAAAACCGAGGCGTTTGATCTCTTTGGCGCGGGAAGGATCGCGGCTGGCAAAGGTGATGGTGGTATCCGCAAGCGTGAGGAAAATGGCATCGCCAAACGGTGCAAATTCGCCGTCGAGAAAAATCGGCAATACCGAGCGGTGGCAGAGCTCGTGCAGCTCCGGAAAGATATCGGTAACCTGCTGGCGGGTTTCCGGGCGTAGTTTTTCGCTGACGGAAATTTGCCGCACTGCGCAGTGGCCGTTGGGGTGACGAATTCCCCAGTCTATATAGCTGTCCCACACCGAATGCGTATGCACTTTCGGATCGTTGATGGTGCGATCGAGATTCTCCAGCATGGTGCCGCACAGGTCAGTTTTCAGATGCAGGTAAAGTGCGTTCAGCAGGTCGTCTTTGGTGGCGAAGTAGCGAAACAGCGTCCCTTCCGCAACTCCCGCATTGCGGGCTATTAAGGCGGTGGAAGCGGCGATCCCGGACTGTGCGATGGCTTCGGTTGCTGCTTCCAGTAACGCTTGCTTTTTGTCTTCACTCTTTGGACGAGCCACTACATTTTTCCTCACACGTTATAAAAACCACGATTGAAACATGCCCACCAGGAGGCTGCAACGTCGAATGTCAAAGAAAGAAAATGATCTTGACGGTTTGCTGTCGCTTTCTATAATGAGTGCTTACTCACTCATAATCAAGTTTAGTGCATATCGTCTCTACGGACTGGAGCGATTTCTTCGGGTCAGGATATGAAGCCTCTCATTTTCAGCGTGGTCATGGTTATGCTCGTTGCGTCCGCCGCCAGTTTACCCTTTGTTTTGAATGCAGGATTTGGCAAAGCGCCGCAAGGCGCACAGCTTACGGAAGTCGAAAAATCACCCCATTACCGTGACGGCAAATTTCAAAATACGCTGCCGACGCCAGGCTTCACCGGCAAGAAAAATATGCTGGCCGCGTGGTGGGATTTTCTGGTCACCAAACGGGAAAATGTCCGTCCGCAGCAGCCGCTGCCAATTGTGCAAACGGATCTCGCCAGCCTGCCTGTGGAACAGGACACGCTGGTATGGATGGGGCACTCTTCGTGGTACCTGCAACTGGCGGGCAAACGCATCCTGATCGATCCGGTGCTGAGCGACTACGCCGCGCCGTTTTCATTTCTCAATAAAGCGTTTGCCGGGAATGCGGCATGGACAGCGCAGAGCCTGCCGGAGATCGATCTGCTGATCATTTCTCACGATCATTATGACCACCTGGATTACGCCACCATCAAGGCGCTGATGCCGAAAATCAAACAGGTCGTGACGCCGCTGGGCGTCGGTTCGCACCTGCGTTATTGGGGCATGAATCCGCAGATTATTCGTGAAGCGGATTGGCAGCAGAAGGTGGCGATCGACGATGAACTGACGGTACATGTTCTGCCGGCGCGCCATTTTTCCGGGCGCGGCCTGAAACGTAACCAGACGTTGTGGGCCAGTTTTATGTTTGTCACCGACCAGCGCAAGGTCTATTACAGCGGCGATACCGGCTATGGCCCGCATTTTAAAGCCATCGGCGAGCAGTTTGGTCCGGTGGACATCGCCATCATGGAAAACGGCCAGTATGACGAAGACTGGAAGTACATCCACATGATGCCAGAACAGGCCGCGCAGGCGGCGGAAGAAATTAATGCACGCGCGGTTCTGCCGGGCCACGCGGGGCGTTTTGTGTTGGCAAAACACACATGGGACGATCCGTACAAACGGCTGGCGGCAGCAAGTCGGGGCAAAAATTTTCGTTTACTAACACCGATGCTGGGCGAACCGGTTCTTGCGGCTAACGATGCGCAGGAATTCCGTGCCTGGTGGGAATAAACCCGTTTATTAATCGAAGAGCAGAGGGGGAGCGCAGTATGACTATTTCCGCTCAGGTTATCGACACTATCGTCGAGTGGATCGACGACAATCTCCATCAACCGTTACGTATTGATGATATTGCAGCGCACGCGGGCTATTCCAAATGGCACCTGCAACGCCTCTTCTTGCAGTACAAAGGGGAGAGTCTTGGACGTTATATTCGCGAGCGCAAACTGTCGCTTGCCGCGCAGGATTTACTCAATACCAATCAGAAGGTTTACGATATCTGCCTGAAGTACGGCTTTGATTCGCAACAAACCTTCACACGTACCTTTACCCGCACGTTTAACCAGCCGCCGGGTGCGTATCGTCGGGAAAACCACCCGCATACGCATTAAACGCGTAAACTAAAAACCGGCCATTAAGGCCGGTTTTTTACTCATCGATCGTCTGCGTTATGCCGAGGCGCTGTAAAAACCCGCAGATCCCTTCACGGGCCAGTAACACCGCCAACAACTTCTGTTCTTCGGGCGTCATGTTCTGTAAGACTTTGACAATCTCCCGCAGCGAGCTGTTTTCACTCGCATAAGATGGTGCCGGCTCCGCGATAGAGTAAGGAGAATTACGCTGGCGCATGGAGGGCGTTTTCATCACGAAATTCCGCACTTCTTTGGTGATGTGAATTAGCCTTGCGCGACCACCTTTGATTCCGGGTAGCGCTTCCGTTTGCCAACCTTGTTCACGGATCCAACGATTAACGGTTTGTCTGGCAACACCGAGAAAATCGGCTAGCTCTTCAGTCGTCATTTTGTTAGCGAGTTTCATCATCTTATTTCTGATTGCGGATGCCAAGACGTTGCAATAACCCGGTTATGCCGTCACGTAAGAGTAGAGAGGTGAGCTGCTTTTGCTCGGCGTCGGTCATCTCTTTCGCCAACGAAATAAGCAAAGCTTCAAGTGAGTTGTTGCTGATAGTACGCATCGCAGGGGCTGGCTCTTCGCTACGCTGTGCGCTGCGAATAAAGGCGCGGACTTGCTCATTTACATGCACCAGCCGGGCTTTTCCTCCTTGCACTCCGGGTTTTGGCGAGGTGATCCAGCCTTCTCTGCGCACCCATTTATTGATGGTTTGCCGACTGTATCCGGTAAGACTGGCTAACTCTTCTGGCGTCATTCGTTCCTTGAGCATGTAATTTCCCGAATGGTTGTAAGGGTAATTAGTGGCTTATGTTATAGCACCATTTTACGGGAAAATGTGACACGTTTAACTACTGACTGCGAGGAGCTACGCAATGTCCTTAATTTGCATGCTTTTTCAGCGATTGATTGACACGGTACGATTTTGACGTTGACACCTGGCAAGGGAATTCATATTATGCCGCCCGTCAACACGACACGCTTTACGCAATGGGGCTATAGCTCAGCTGGGAGAGCGCTTGCATGGCATGCAAGAGGTCAGCGGTTCGATCCCGCTTAGCTCCACCAAATTCCGAACCCAACGGAGTTGGCGCGTAAAGACAAATTGTGGGGCTATAGCTCAGCTGGGAGAGCGCTTGCATGGCATGCAAGAGGTCAGCGGTTCGATCCCGCTTAGCTCCACCAAAATTTCAAACCCTCGCGTTTACGCGGGGGTTTTTGCTTTTTTAGCTTCCGATTTGTCAATTTATTACAGCAAAAACTGGAAAAATAGTAGTCCGGTAAAGCCGCAGTAATGAAAGGTGTTCGACGGTCTGATAACTTGATTCATGTAATGAATAAACCTATTATTCTGGTTATTCTATTCTTCTGCCAGGATCATTTAATTAACTTTGATGACATATGACAAATACAGTTGTATAAGAAAATTCCTGCTCGCGTTAATTTTATGCCTGGTAGCACTTCCTGTTTCTCGTTTTATTTCACCGCGCGCAGTTGTCGATGCCTCTACGCTATTTCTGGCATGGCTACCATTAAGCGTAATGCTGGCGATTATTTTTTTATTCGGCCGTCATGGGATTATTCCAATAATCATTAGCTTTGCCGTGGTGAATGAGAGCACATTTCATCTCCCGCATACGGAAGCGGTGGTATTGTTATTCTGCCAGTTATTCCCGGTACTTGCCGTCTGCGCTATTGTGCGCTGGCGGCTTGGCGTGCGCTGGCGTCACGGCATGCCAAACAGAGACATGGCGGTGCGCGTGGTGTGGCTGGGATTTGTTGCGCCTGTCGGTATTAAGGCGTCAATGTATATTGCCGGAGTCTGGTTTAACTATCCGATTAATATCTCGAATTTTTTCGGCTCCGGAACAAGTATTTTCTCAATCATTGATGTACAAAGCCTGATTTGCGCAGCGCTCATTTTTACTATGATTATCTATTATCCGTTACGGATGATAATCAATCCGCGTTTTGCCCGGACATTCTGCTATCGCAATCGCCAGCCTTTTTTATCGGCTAAAAAACGCTTATTTATGCTGGGTTGGCTGGGGGCATTAGTTGCAACCGTTATTATATTGTGCTCACCTTTTAAAACCGACTATATTGCCGGATATTTAGTGCCGATTATTTTCATCCTTTTCACACTGGGGATAAGCAGGTTAAGTTATTCATTTATTACACTTAGCTGGTCTGTTTCGGCGTTTATGTTGTTGGCTTATAACAATAACTTCCTGCAGGGTGTGAATTCCGACTACTCGCTGGCATTTGTCATGTCAGTGTTGATCAGCTTTACCATTTGCATGTTGTATATGACGCAGGTTTTTCACCGCAGTGAGTGGCTGAAAAGACGCTGGCAGTTACAGGCAATGAGCGATCCGCTGACCGGTCTGCCGAATCTTCGCGCGCTGGAAAAACAGATGGAACAACAGCCCAACGGCGTGGTGTGTTGTCTGCACATGAAAAATATGGAGTTTCTCAGCAAGCATTTCGGCATGATGATGCGCGTGCATGTGAAGCGCAGCGTTGCCCGGCAGCTACAACCCCTGTTGCAGAGTGGCGAGCGTTTTTTCCAGTTGCCCGGCAGTGAACTGTTGCTGCTGTTAAACGGGCCGGAAACGGCGGCGCGTTTACAGCATATGACCGATTATCTGAACAGTCGCCGCATCTTCTGGAACAACGTCGGCCTTGATATCGAATTTGGCGCTTCCTGGGGAGAGTTGCACGCATGCGGCGAAGCGCTACATCAGACGCTGGGGCAATTAAGCTGGCTGGCAGAGGAGGCCAGCGTCGGGCATCAGGTACTGGCGCTCACCAACAGTTTACAGACGGTAGCTGATCAGACGACGGACCGCGTCTTGCAGCTTAACAAGGTTAAACGCGCGCTGGATGAAAATGGCATTCAGCTTTATGGCCAGCCGATTGTTGATGCGCAAGGGAAGGGATACCAGGAAATTCTCACCCGGCTTATCAGCGATGGCGAACTCATTACGCCGGATCAATTTATCCCCGTTATCGCGCAGTTTAACCTCGGAACACGTTTTGACATGCTGGTGGTTGAACGCCTGTTGCAATGGATGCAGCAGCACCCACAAACTAGCCAGTATGCGCGTTTTTCAGTGAATCTGATGCCGATGACGCTGATGCAAAAAGCTTTTGCGCCGAAGTTTCTGGCGTTGTTTGAGCACTATGCGATAGCGCCGCAGACGGTGATCATCGAAATCACCGAAGAGCAGGCCTTTTCCAATTCCGAAGTCAGCATTCTTAACATCCTGCAATTGCGCCAGGCAGGGTTCAAAATTGCCATCGACGATTTCGGTACCGGTTATGCCAACTTTGAGCGCCTGAAACGGCTGCAAGCGGATATCATCAAGATCGATGGCTGCTTTGTGCGGGATATTCTCCAGGATCAGCAGGATGTGATGATTGTGAAAGCGATTTGCGAACTGGCGAAAGCAAAGTCTCTTACCGTTGTGGCGGAGTATGTGGAAAACGACGAGCAACGCGAACTGCTGCTGGAGGCGGGAGTGGATTATCTGCAAGGGTATTTATTTGGCAAGCCGCAGCCGTTGACTGCTGGCGAATAAAAAACCGGGGAATTCCCCGGTTTTTTTGTCTCTTGCGTCGCTATCAGATAACCAGCGCGGCGATGGCGGCAGAAAGCACGCTGACCAGCGTCGAGCCGTACACCAGCTTCAGACCAAAGCGGGAAACGACGTTGCCTTGCTCTTCATTCAGGCCTTTGATCGCGCCTGCGATAATGCCGATAGAGGAGAAGTTGGCGAAGGAAACGAGGAACACCGACAGGATGCCTTCAGAGCGCGGGGAGAGGTTCGCTGCGATTTTTTGCAGATCCATCATTGCCACGAATTCGTTAGACACCAGTTTGGTTGCCATGATGCTGGCGACCTGCAATGCTTCGTGCGCCGGCACACCCAGAACCCAGGCGATCGGATAGAAGATATAACCGAGAATGCCCTGGAAGGAGATGCCGAAAATAGCAGCAAACAGCGCGTTCAGGCCGGAGATCAGCGCGATAAAGCCGATCAACATTGCCGCCACGATAATCGCCACTTTAAAGCCCGCCAGAATGTATTCACCCAGCATTTCGAAGAAGCTCTGACCTTCGTGCAGTTTTGCCATCTGCAGGTTTTCTTCGCTCTCTTCAACACGGTACGGGTTGATCAGCGACAGAACAATAAAGGTGCTGAACATGTTCAGTACCAGCGCCGCCACCACATATTTCGGCTGGAGCATGGTCATGTACGCGCCGACGATGGACATGGAAACCGTTGACATTGCTGTCGCGGCCATGGTGTACATGCGGTTGCGTGACATTTTGCCGAGGATGTCTTTATAGGCGATAAAGTTTTCGGACTGACCCAGAATCAGGGAGCTGACGGCGTTAAAGGACTCCAGTTTGCCCATGCCGTTAACTTTGGAAAGCACCGTCCCGATGGCGCGAATAATAATTGGCAGCACACGAATGTGTTGCAGAATACCGATCAATGCAGAAATAAAGACGATCGGGCACAGCACTTTCAGGAAGAAGAACGCCAGGCCTTCGTCATTCATTTTACCGAAGACGAAGTTAGTGCCTTCGTTGGCAAAACCGAGCAGTTTTTCAAACATTTCGGAGAAGCCTTTCACGAAGCCAAGGCCAATATCAGAGTTCAGGAAGAACCAGGCCAGTAAAACTTCAATCACCAGCAGTTGAATAACAAAACGAATGCGGATCTTCTTGCGATCGCTGCTGAAGAGCAGGGCAAGCAGCGCCACAACAGCAAGCGCCAGGACAAAGTGCAGAACGCGGGACATATTTGCTCCAAATATGAGACGGGTAGAAATTTCGTGCACATTCTATGTAACAAGCGGAAAGAAAACGAGATCAAACACACACTATATTGATGTCCTGTGACCAGACTCAAAAATAGTGATCAAACATACATTTCTGTTATGTTAAGTAAAGGAGTGAAAAGTTGCGTTCAAATGCTACACTCTTAACATAATTCGACGATGGTTCCTGCTATCGCCGTCACCATCCTTGAGATCCGGCCCTTCTATCGTTTCTGGCTATCAGAGAAATCAGGTAAATCCATTTTAAATGAACTTGATAATCATTCTCATTTTGCTAACATGAAACATAGCAAAGGCTATATTTAGGGGCAATAAATGAACAATAGTCGCGTTGAGAATAGCAGTGGGCGTGCAGCGCGCAAGTTAAAGCTGGCGTTAATGGGGCCTGCGTTTATTGCCGCGATTGGCTACATCGATCCGGGGAATTTCGCCACCAACATCCAGGCAGGCGCCAGCTTTGGCTACCAGTTGCTGTGGGTTGTCGTGTGGGCCAATATCATGGCGATGTTGATCCAGCTACTGTCTGCCAAACTCGGTATCGCTACCGGAAAAAATCTCGCTGAGCAGATCCGCGATCACTATCCGCGTCCGCTGGTGTGGTTTTACTGGGTTCAGGCGGAAATCATCGCCATGGCAACCGATCTGGCTGAATTTATTGGCGCCGCGATCGGCTTCAAATTGATCCTTGGCGTTTCACTGCTGCAAGGCGCAGTCCTCACCGGTATTGCGACGTTCCTTATTTTGATGCTGCAACGCCGCGGGCAAAAACCGCTCGAGAAAGTCATTGGCGGGCTGTTGTTGTTTGTGGCGGCGGCATACATTGTTGAGCTGGCCTTTTCGCAGCCGAAGCTGGCGCAACTGGCGCAGGGCATTATCATCCCCAGCTTGCCGGGAACTGACGCCGTGTTCCTTGCCGCTGGTGTGCTGGGCGCAACCATCATGCCACACGTGATTTACCTGCACTCGTCGCTGACGCAGCACCTGCACCAGGGCACGCAGCACGAGCGCTACTCTGCGACAAAGTGGGATGTAGGCATTGCCATGACCATTGCCGGTTTTGTTAACCTGGCGATGATGGCGACGGCAGCGGCGGCGTTTCATTTTAACGGACATACCGGCGTGGCCGATCTCGATCAGGCTTATCTGACGCTGGAACCGCTTTTAAGCCATGCTGCGGCAACCATTTTTGGGTTGAGTCTGGTGGCGGCCGGTCTCTCCTCCACCGTAGTGGGGACGCTGGCGGGACAGGTGGTGATGCAGGGATTTGTCCGCTTCCACATTCCGCTGTGGGTGCGCCGCAGCATTACGATGATGCCGTCGTTTATCGTGATCTGGCTGGGGCTGGATCCGACCCGCATCCTGGTGATGAGCCAGGTGCTGTTGAGCTTTGGCATTGCACTGGCGCTGGTGCCGTTACTGGTCTTTACCAGCGACCGTAAATTGATGGGCGGGCTGGTAAATAGCGCGCTGGTGAAACGTACAGGCTGGTTAATTGTGGTGCTGGTGGTGAGCTTAAATGTCTGGCTGCTGGTCGGAACACTTGCGGATTTATAATGAAAATGCCCGCAGGCGTTTAGCGCTGCGGGCAGAATGTTGAATGCCGATTAGCGGGGCGCTATCCGGCACGAAAATTAGTGGTGATGGCCGCGCCCCGGGCCGCGATGATCATCACGGTCGCGCCAGCCTTCACGATAGCCGCGCTCGTAAGCGTTGTGCTTATCCCAGCCGCGATGCCAACCGCGATCGTGCCTGTACCAGCGGTCACCGCGCCATTCATAGTGACGACCCCAGTAGTCCCGGTCACGCCAGCGTCCGCCGTCCCAGTAGTTACCATAATTATCGCGATCGCCAATTTGCAATTTAATCGACGGCAACAGGGTGATTTCGCCAGCATTAGCGACCAGCGGCGCTGAAGCCATTAACACTGCTGCCAGAATCAGTGACCTGAACATACTCTTCTCCTCACGATCGGGCCGAAACGGCCTGTTACAACAATTTTACGGGGCGGCAAAACCCCATATTATTGGCGGAACTCTTAAATCGTGAATGACAGCACTTTATGCTAAAACGGTATTTATTTTGTACTGCTCAGAATTGCCTCGATCTCGGCACGTTCATCCGCAGTGAAGTGACGGTTTTCCAGCATACCAACCGCATCGTCGAGCTGGCTTATTTTGCTGGCGCCTATCAGCACTGACGTCACCTTATCATCCCGCAGCACCCAAGCCAGCGCCATCTGCGACAGCTTCTGACCACGCCGTTGCGCCAACGCATTCAACGCGCGCACGATGTCCAGTTTTTGCGTGGTGAGCTGCTCCGGGTTGAGAAAACGGCTGTCGCTGGCAGCGCGCGAATCCGCCGGGATCCCCTGCAAATAGCGGTCGGTTAGCTGCCCGCCAGCCAGCGGAGAGAAGGCAATACTACCCACCCCTTTTTCCTGCAGCACATCCAGCAATCCCTCTTCAACCCAGCGCTCAAACATCGAATATTTGGGCTGATGGATCAGGCAAGGCGTTCCCAGATCATTAAGAATATCAATTGCTTCTCGTGCCTGTGCTGCCGGGTAGTTAGACAGGCCGACGTACAGCGCCTTGCCCTGGCGCACAATATGATCCAGCGCGCGCATCGTCTCTTTCAGCGGTGTTTCCGGGTCCGGGCGGTGATGGTAGAAAATATCCACATACTCAAGCCCCATCCGACGCAGGCTTTGATCGAGGCTGGCAATCAAATACTTGCGGGAACCCCAGTCGCCATAGGGGCCATCCCACATGGTGTAACCGGCTTTGGTGGAGATAATCAGTTCGTCCCGCAGGGAGTGAAAATCCTCATGCAGGATGCGGCCAAAATTGCATTCTGCCGATCCCGGCGGCGGCCCATAGTTATTGGCAAGGTCGAAGTGTGTAATGCCGAGATTGAAAGCGTGCTGCAATAACTGACGGCTATTTCCCAGCAGCGTGGCATCACCAAAGTTGTGCCACAGCCCAAGTGAAATGGCCGGAAGCTTTAATCCGCTGTCGCCGCAGCGACGGTAAGCCATGTTTTGATAACGCGCAGGATCTGCCTGATAAGCCATGCCGTGCTCCTCTTATGCCTTTGTTATGTGAGTGTATACGTTTACACAAAATTGGCCTCCACGAGAGTACACCGGGTTGTGTCGTAAAGCTTACTTTCCACCTGGAATATAGCGTCCATCCTGGACTCCCATCACACTTCTTTAATACTCAGATCAACGTCAACGCTCTGGGAACAACGTCATGCATGATTATTCAATTGCCGACTACTTACTCGACAGGCTCGCAGGCTGCGGTATCCACCACCTTTTTGGTGTACCGGGCGACTATAACCTGCAATTTCTCGATCATGTGATTCAACACCCGGCCGTGCAGTGGGTGGGTTGTGCGAATGAGCTTAACGCCGCTTACGCCGCCGATGGTTACGGGCGTTGCCGGGGCGCGGGCGCATTATTAACCACTTTCGGCGTGGGCGAACTGAGCGCAATCAACGGCGTTGCCGGCAGCTATGCCGAATATGTTCCGCTATTGCATATCGTTGGTGCGCCCTGTAGCGGCGTACAGCAACGGGGTGAATTGCTGCACCACACCCTTGGCGACGGCGATTTCCACCATTTTTACCGGATGAGCGAGCCGGTCACCGCCGCTCGCGCCATTTTAACGGCGCAAAATGCCTGCTATGAGATCGATCGTGTGCTCGAAGTGATGCTGATGCAGTCTCGTCCTGGCTATCTGATGCTGCCAGCCGATGTGGCGAAAAAGCCTGCCACTCCGCCTGTAAACGCTCTCACAATTCCCCCGTTCCCGGTAAACGAAGCGTGCCTGAATGCCTTTCGTCAGCATGCGCAGGCGATGTTATCAGTCGGTTCCAGCGTGGCGGTGCTGGCCGATTTTCTCGCCCGCCGTTTTGGCGTTCATAAGATGTTGCAATGCTGGATGAAAGATTCACCGCTGCCGCACGCCACACTGTTGATGGGGAAAGGGGTATTTGATGAGACGCAACCCGGTTTTGTTGGTACCTACAGCGGCGCGGCCAGCCCGGCGCCGGTGCGCGAGGCGATAGAGGGCGCGGATACGGTGATCTGCATTGGCACGCGTTTTACAGATACGCTGACCGCCGGGTTTACCCAGCAATTTGCCCGGGAGCGCACCATTGAAATCCAGCCGTTTGCCGCCCGCGTCGGCGACGTGTGGTTTAGCGGCATTCCGATGCGGGAGGCGATAAATGCATTGATTCCCCTCGTGCGTGCCAGGGCGCATGCCGCGGCGAATCATCGCCCGCCACAGGCTGCTCGTGCCCCGGTTCATCAGGGAACACTCAATCAGGAGACGCTCTGGCAAACCGTACAGCAATTTATTCGTCCTGATGACATTTTGCTGGCGGATCAGGGGACAGCGGCGTTTGGCGCGGCTTCTCTGCGTCTGCCTGCCGGAGCGGAGCTGCTGGTTCAGCCGCTGTGGGGATCGATTGGTTTCTGCCTGCCCGCCGCGTTTGGCGCGCAAACCGCCTGCCCGGAACGCCGGGTAGTGTTGATCAGCGGTGATGGCGCGGCGCAACTGACGATTCAGGAACTGGGATCGATGCTGCGTGACGGGCAACGGCCGATCATTTTACTGCTCAACAATGATGGCTATACGGTCGAACGCGCTATTCACGGCGCAAAACAGCGCTATAACGACATTGCCCGCTGGAACTGGACTCATCTTCCCCATGCTTTAAGCGTGGACTGCCAGGCCGAATGCTGGCGTGTGAGTGAAACCGTGCAATTGGCGGAAGCGCTGAAAGCGGCGGCGCATCACCATCGCCTTGCGTTGATAGAAGTGATGCTGCCAAAAACCGATCTGCCGGATCTGTTACGGGAAGTCACCCACGCACTCGAAGCGCGTAACAGCTAAGCGTTATTCATCGCGCCGGGGAACAATCATCATCGGTTTCCCGGCTAGCAGCAGCCAGGCGGGAAGGATCACGATGCATAACAGTGGTAGCAGCGTGGTATCCGGTACCACC
This sequence comes from Kosakonia sp. MUSA4, assembly GCF_013085925.1. Classification (NCBI taxonomy): domain Bacteria; kingdom Pseudomonadati; phylum Pseudomonadota; class Gammaproteobacteria; order Enterobacterales; family Enterobacteriaceae; genus Kosakonia; species Kosakonia sp. MUSA4. The sequence continues at coordinate 3,732,948 of NZ_CP025697.1, read as the reverse complement.
ACGGCGGCAAGAAACAGGCTCAGCCAACCATCCCGCGTTACCACCAGCACCATACCGAGCACCGCGCAAGAAACCGTCACGGCGGCGGGTACGGCATCGACATGCTCATGCAGCATCAACCCGAGTGCCACACCGACAAACACCGCCGGAAAAATACGCCCACCGCGAAAACCGCAGGCAGCAGCAACCACCAGTGCAGCCAGTTTTACCACCGCAAACAGCAGGTAATCCGTCACCGTTAGCGTCTGGGCGAAGGCCAGTTGTTGCATCTCGTCCAGCCCCTTAAACAGTGTGACCGGTCCGCCAATGATCCCCAACAGGCCAAGCAGGAAGCCACCAACGCCAAGAACCAGTACCGGGTTGTGCAGCCGGTGCATCAACCGGTGCAGGCGCGGCAGGCACCAGACGGCAACCATACCCAGCGCGATGGCAAAAACAGTGACCACTGCGCCGCTGATGATATCGACAATATGCAACTGGGGATAATGGGGGATTGGCAGGGCAAAATGGGGCAGGGCGAACAAACTGGTGGTCAGCGCGCCAGCCGCGGCGGCCATCAGCGGCGCGAATAAACGGTCCCAAAGCGGCACGTCATTGCTGGCGGTCAGGGTTTGCGAAAACACCAGCGCTGCCGCTACCGGCGTACCGAACAGCGCGCCAAGGGTGCCCGCCGAGGCAAGGATGGTCCAGTCCAGCGGCGCTACGCGCGGGAAGACGCGTGCGCCCAGCGCCACCGCGAGCGCAATATTCAGCACCATTACCGGATGTTCCGGCCCAAGGCTAACGCCGCCCGCCAGCCCGAGGATCAGCGCCAGTACCAGTCCGGGCAATGCTTTGACGGACACCGGCGCATTGATCAGCGGGACGGTCACCGGATCCGGACCGCCGTGTTCGCGACTGAAACGGATCACCAGACCAACGGCGATCCCGGTCAGCGTTAGTATCAATAAGATCCAGCCGGGCGAATCGGGCGCAATGCCCAGTTGCCATGGAATACCGCTCCACAAAATGGCTTGCAGCAGCGAAGCGATCTTCATTACCAGTAGCAGTACAAGGCTGGAGGCCACGCCGATAGTTAACGCAGGCAGGGCCAGCAGTAACAGTGTTCTGGCTCGCGGATGAAGCATACATAGGTCCTTGTAAAAACGTCGGGGCGACGCTGAACAATCTGGCGGCAGCCCGGGGGTTAATCTGTGACGTAGATCGATTATCCTGGGGCACTCGTGTTATGGTCGTTGTTGTTAAAGCGCCTTGAATTTACAGTGTGCCAAAGATTTATTCTGACTTTAGCGGAGCCGTAAAAGAATGACAAAGTATGCTTTAGTGGGAGACGTGGGCGGTACCAACGCGCGCTTAGCGTTGTGCGATGTCGACAGTGGTGATATCTCCCGGGCCAAAACCTATTCCGGCCTCGATTATCCCAGCCTGGAAGCCGTAGTGCGCGTTTATCTTGATGAACATGACGTTAGCGTGGAAGACGGCTGCATCGCGATTGCCTGTCCGATTACCGGCGACTGGGTGGCGATGACGAATCACACCTGGGCTTTCTCGATTGCGGAAATGAAGAAAAACCTCGGCTTTGCGCATCTGGAAATTATCAATGATTTTACCGCCGTATCAATGGCGATCCCGATGCTGAAAAAAGATCACCTGATCCAGTTTGGCGGCGGTGAGGCGGTAGAAGGCAAGCCGATCGCTGTTTACGGCGCTGGCACGGGTCTTGGCGTCGCGCATCTGGTGCATGTTGATAAACGCTGGGTGAGCTTGCCGGGCGAAGGCGGTCACGTCGATTTCGCACCGAACAGTGAAGAAGAGGGGATTATCCTCGAAGAACTGCGCGCGGAAATCGGCCATGTCTCCGCTGAACGTGTGCTCTCTGGTCCCGGGCTGGTCAATCTCTACCGGGCGATTGTGAAATCTGACAGTCGTTTACCGGAGAATCTGCAACCGAAAGATGTTACCGAACGGGCGCTGGCGGACAGTTGCATTGACTGTCGCCGCGCACTGTCGCTGTTCTGCGTCATTATGGGACGTTTTGGCGGTAACCTGGCGCTGAATCTCGGTACGTTCGGCGGGGTGTATATCGCGGGCGGGATCGTGCCGCGCTTCCTCGATTTCTTTACCGCCTCCGGTTTCCGTGGCGGCTTTGAAGATAAAGGGCGCTTCAAATCCTATGTGCAGGACATTCCGGTCTATCTGATTGTGCATGATAACCCCGGGCTGCTCGGCTCTGGCGCACATCTGCGCCAGACGCTGGGGCATTTCCTTTAAAGATTCATTAGCTGCCTGAATTCTTTAACTTTGCTGCGGCTGACGGGCACCTGAAAATCCAGGTCCCGCAGCCGCAAGATATAAGTGTTGTTGAACCACGGTTCGATCTCGCGAATTTTATCCAGATTCACGCAGTACGAGCGGTGGCAGCGAAAGAAATGCGCCATTGGCAGCTTGCTGCAAAACTCGGTGATATTCATCGGCATCACGTATGATTCCCGCTTCGTATAGACGAAGGTCATCTTCTCATGCGCTTCCGCATAATAAATATCGTTAATGCTGGTAACGATAATGCGTTCGTCTTTCACCAGATTAATGGTGGCGTTTTCCCGTGATTGCGGGCTACTGGTGGTACCCGATTGTTGCTGCCAGGCCGCTTCCAGCTTCCGCAACATGCTGATAATTCGCGACTCCTGGTACGGCTTCAGAATATAGTCAAATGCTTCCAGTTCGAAGGCCTCGACCGCATGCTCTTTCCAGGCAGTAATAAACACAATAAAGGGCTTATGTGCGAACTGGCTGATGTTTTGCGCCAGCAATACGCCATCCAGCGACGGAATGTTGATATCCAGAAAAATGGCATCAACCTTGTTGTGCTGTAAATATTTCAGCACATCGAGACCATCGTCAAAGGTACCGACGATCTCCATCTGGCTGTGCTCTTTTATTAGCCAGCTCAACTCCTGTTGCGCCAGGAATTCATCTTCAACAATGATGATCTTCATCGGCTTCTCCTGTTAGGGCAACAATGTGGCGGACGGCGAGCGCGGAACATAAAAGGCGATCTCGGTTCCCGGCGTCAGGCGGCGAATATGTAATCCTTCGCCATAGAGCAATTTTACGCGCTGGTGAACGTTAAGCAGGCCAATCTTATTGCCCGGCATTTCATCAGCCTGAACGCGGGCAATCATCTCCGGTGCGATGCCGTTGCCAGTGTCACGTACCGCGATACGTACGCGGTTGCCGCACTCTTCCACACTTATCGTTACCACGCCTTTGCCTTTACAGGGCTGAATGCCGTGCACAATGGCATTTTCTACCAGCGGTTGGATCAGCAGACTGGGGATCACACAACTGACCTCTTCATCAATGTCATAAATGACGGTCAATTTGTCGCCAAAACGCGCCTGTTCAATCGCAATGTAATCTTTAATTTGATACAGCTCTTTTTTGATGTCGATCTGCTCATCGTCTTTTAATTCAATGTTATAGCGTAGATAACGCGATAAATTGAAAATCAATTGCCGGGCGGTATCCGGGTTGAGACGAATAGAGGAAGAAATGGCGTTCAGGGCATTAAACAGGAAGTGCGGATTGATTTTGCTTTGCAGCGCGCGCAGTTCGGCCCTGTTTGCCATTTCACGCAGTTGCTCAGCGCGGGAAACTTCCAGTTGGGTCGAGATAATTTGCGATAACCCGACCGCCATCTCCTGTAAAGATGAGGTGATCTGGTGCGCATGGCAGTAGTAGATCTTCAACGTGCCGGTGACCACACTCTGCTCCCGTAGCGGGATCACCAGCATGGAGTGAATTTCAGGCGTGCGGTGGGCTTCATCATTGTTTTTAATGATAATTTCGCCTGTGCTGATCGACTGATGCGTGGTCGGGCTGAGAATATCGTCGCTGTCGCGATAGTTGTTTTCGCCGACACCAACGTACGCCAGCACATGATCGGTATTGGTGATTGCCACGGCATCGGCGTTGATATCGCGACGAATGATATCGCATATCTGGCGCAGCGAGTCGCTATTGACGTTACGGAATAACGGCAATGTTTTATTCGCAATATCCAACGCCAGTTTTGCCTGGCGACCTGCGATAGCCTCTTTTTCCCCTTCGACACTTTGCACCAGCAGCACGATAAAGCCGATACAAACGCTGCCGAGGATCATCGGCACACCGATTTTAGAGACAATATCCAGCCCCAGCGCGGTGGTTGGCGCCCAGACGACTACCAAAATCATGGTCAGGCTTTCGCAAATCATCCCGCCAATGATCCCCACGCGCCAGTGCTGCGCTTTGGGAACTTTTCGGTTAATCATTCCCGAAAAAATCCCGGCGATAATACTGGTGATAAAGCATGGAACTGCGGTAACGCCACCAATGTCGATCAGATAGCGGTGCACCCCGGCGATGACGCCGGTAATGATGCCGACCCACGGGCCAAACAAAATCCCACCGGCCATAACGGCAATAATACGCACGTTAACCAGCGAACCTTCAACCGGCACGCCGGACCAGGTACTGAACAGGGCGAACATGGAGAAGATCGCGGTAACCGCAAGCAATTCTTTTGGCGTGTGGGCGGTTTTATGCAGCAGTTCGCGAAACAGGCGCATGCGGATCAAAAAGAACAGGCAGATCAGCATCAACGCCGCGCGATCGAAAACCGCCAATAACATATCGAATATTTCGTGCACGGGGGACTCGGTGAATGACGTCAAAAAGCTATGATAAGGAACCCGGTCGCAGATGACCAGTCACCACATTCATTAGATCAATGAGGAAAAACCATATTTCCAAAAGGGGATTAAAAGATGCTCAAAGGAGAGTGGCGAAAGACGAAAGGTACTGAAAAATAAAAGTAATTATATTGATATCATATTGTTAAATTTAACGCTCAATTTAGCGATAAGAGGATAGGATTGATTTCTCTAACCTAAATCAATGTTCCCCTTTTAGACCTGCCTGTTATTTTTCGTTTTTTCTCTCGACAGCAGGAAATTTTTCAGGATATGTTTTAAGCACGCTGTGTTGACAGCGACGTCGCTCGGACGGTCCGGGCGCTAACGTTACTCCGAGGAATCTATGGCTGACTTCAGTCCTGAACGTCGTTTTACGCGTATCGATCGTCTCCCCCCTTATGTTTTTAATATCACCGCTGAACTGAAAATGGCTGCGCGTCGTCGCGGTGAAGATATTATCGATTTCAGTATGGGCAACCCGGACGGCGCAACACCCCCGCATATTGTTGAGAAACTTTGCACGGTTGCCCAGCGTCCGGATACGCACGGTTATTCAACTTCGCGCGGCATTCCTCGGCTGCGTCGGGCAATTTCCCGCTGGTATCAGGATCGCTATCAGGTCGAGATCGATCCGGAAACTGAGGCCATTGTGACCATCGGTTCGAAAGAGGGACTGGCGCATCTGATGCTGGCGACACTGGATCACGGTGATACCGTCCTGGTGCCGAACCCAAGCTATCCGATCCACATTTATGGCGCGGTGATTGCCGGTGCGCAGGTTCGTTCTGTGCCGTTGGTTGAAGGCGTGGATTTTTTCAACGAGCTCGAACGCGCGATCCGTGAAAGTTACCCGAAACCAAAGATGATGATTCTGGGTTTCCCGTCTAACCCAACGGCACAATGCGTGGAGCTGGAATTCTTTGAGAAAGTGGTCGCGCTGGCTAAACGTTACGACGTGCTGGTGGTTCACGATCTGGCGTATGCCGATATCGTTTATGATGGCTGGAAAGCACCGTCGATTATGCAGGTGCCGGGCGCGCGCGACGTTGCGGTGGAATTTTTCACCCTCTCGAAAAGCTACAATATGGCCGGCTGGCGCATTGGATTTATGGTCGGTAACCCGGTGCTGGTGAACGCGCTGGCGCGCATTAAAAGTTACCATGACTACGGCACGTTTACGCCATTGCAGGTCGCCGCAATTGCTGCGCTGGAAGGGGATCAGCAGTGCGTGCGCGATATTGCCGCGCAGTATAAGCGCCGCCGCGACGTGCTGGTGAAAGGGCTGCATGAAGCGGGCTGGATGGTCGAAATGCCGAAAGCGTCAATGTACGTATGGGCGAAAATTCCGGAACCGTATGCGGCGATGGGCTCGCTGGAGTTTGCCAAAAAATTGCTGCAAGACGCCAAAGTGTGCGTCTCTCCGGGCATTGGCTTTGGTGACTACGGCGATACCCATGTCCGTTTTGCCTTGATAGAAAACCGCGATCGTATCCGTCAGGCTGTACGCGGCATTAAGACGATGTTCCGCAACGACGGGCTACTGCCAGTGGCGCAAAAAAGCGCAACAGAAGATATTGAACCCTAACAAAAAGGAGCCGCGAGGCTCCTGTTTTTTTTCCGCATCAATAGCTCAGGTCAGATCATCAGGGCGAAGGTGCCGGCCCACACAATGACCATCACAGAAATGCCCATAAAGAAATATTTCACGTTCATCGCTCCGCATACGTTTGAGTATGCACTTAATGACCTTAACAAGGACTGAGTATAGAGAGGTGAAACTACGCCAAAACCAAATTGAGAATTATCTCCATTCCGGCCACAGCTCCATCTCAGAATTTCGGGTGAATTCCTCACCGACGGGGGCTAATGTACGCTTAATTTTTTGGCCTTACAAGAGGCTTTTTTTTATGAAATTTTAGTGACTTACAATGTGTCGGGCTTTGGCGACACAATACTTTCGTTGCTAAATAAATAGCCTTTGAGCGACGCAAAAAACGTTAAGCTGAAACGGTTCATTTCCACTTGAATTCTAAGACTTATTTTTTGATGGTGGTCACGTTTTACACACTGACGGCATAATGCATACTTATGTCAGGATTAAGAATAGGGTCTTAAATCGTATGGCTGTGCGAGCGGCATCTCACTATGTATTGCGTAAAACCGTGATTGCAGGCGCAATATAACAAAACTGTATCTTTCTTGTTAAAAGCTGGCTTGCGTGGATATGTATAGACAAGTATATGTATTTATATCCTCACTGCAGAGACTTTGCTGACAATGAAAAATGTAACCCTCATCCCCGGCCAACTGACACTGACCCAACTGCGTGATATCTATAGCCAACCGCACCAGTTAACGCTGGATGAGCGCGCCTTTACCGCCATCAACGACAGCGTCGCTTGCGTCAATGCCATCATGGTGGAAGGGCGAACGGCATACGGTATTAATACCGGTTTTGGATTGCTTGCTCAGACGCGTATCGCTACCGACGATCTGGAAAATTTACAGCGCTCATTGGTGCTTTCTCACGCTGCAGGCGTTGGCGAACCGCTGGATGATGAGATGGTGCGCCTGATTATGGTGCTGAAGATCAACAGCCTGGCACGTGGCTTTTCCGGCATTCGTTTGCAGGTGATCCAGATGTTGGTGGCGATGGTAAATGCGGGGGTTTATCCCTGGATCCCGGCGAAAGGATCTGTCGGTGCGTCCGGCGATTTAGCGCCGTTGGCACATATGTCGCTTACGCTGCTTGGCGAAGGTAAAGCGCGCTGGCAAGGCGAATGGCTGCCTGCAACTGAAGCACTGAATAGAGCCGGGCTTGCTCCGCTGACGCTGGCGGCGAAAGAGGGGCTGGCGCTGCTCAACGGGACGCAAACCTCGACAGCGTTTGCATTGCGCGGCCTGTTTGAGGCCGAAGATCTGCTCGCTTCTGCAGTGGTTTGTGGTGCGCTGACTACCGAGGCGGCGCTCGGTTCACGTCGTCCATTCGATGCACGCATTCACGAAGTACGCGGCCAGCGCGGGCAGATCGACGCGGCGGCTCTCTATCGCCATGTGCTGACTGATGACAGCGCGGTTTCACAGTCTCATCACAACTGCAATAAAGTGCAGGATCCTTACTCATTGCGCTGCCAGCCGCAGGTTATGGGAGCGTGTCTGACGCAGTTGCGTTTTGCCGCCGAAGTGTTGCTGACCGAGGCGAATGCGGTTTCTGATAACCCGCTGGTTTTCGCTGCTGAAAATGAGGTGATCTCCGGTGGTAACTTCCACGCGGAACCAGTTGCGATGGCCGCTGATAATATCGCGCTGGCCATTGCTGAAATCGGCTCGCTGGCGGAGCGGCGTATCGCTTTGTTGATGGACAGCCATATGTCGCAGCTTCCGCCTTTCCTGGTAAAAAACGGCGGTGTTAACTCCGGTTTTATGATTGCCCAGGTCACAGCCGCAGCGCTGGCGAGCGAGAACAAAGCGTTGTCGCATCCGCACAGTGTCGATAGTTTGCCGACTTCTGCTAACCAGGAAGATCACGTTTCGATGGCGCCTGCTGCTGGTCGTCGGCTTTGGGAGATGGCGGCTAATACCCGCGGCGTGATTGCCGTGGAATGGCTGGCTGCCTGTCAGGGGCTGGATATGCGGGAAGGATTAACCTCCAGCCCGTTACTTGAGCAGGCGCGCCATCTGCTGCGTGAACGAGTGTCCCATTACGATAAAGATCGCTACTTCGCGCCGGATATCGAGCAGGCCTTGCAGATGCTGGCGGAGCGCCATCTGGCACTGCTGCTACCGGATATTTTGGCATAAAGCATCACCGGATTGCGGTTCGTTAACCCACTTCCGGTTAAACGCCTGGGTTGGTAAAGTGAAGCATACTGTAACGTGACCAGCAGGGAATTCAGCGTGACCGGAAGAATCGACTACCAGATAGAAAAGTACAGTTTTACGGAAGTGGGTGAAACGCCGCGCCTGACGCAGCAATGGGCCGATGTGGCAGAAGAGTGCCGCCAGACGCAGGCCGGAGCCGAAGAACGCCTGCGGATCGCGCTGCTGAATGTCGATTATGCCACCAGCTTTGAATTACCTTTCCGGTTGCTGCTTATTCGCGCTCCGCAACTGATCGCCAGCCTGCGTGAGGAACTGCAAATCAGCCAGAAAAATGTGCTGTTCAACGGTAAGCGTTTTGGTTGCGTCTACACGCTGAGAAACGATTTGAGCGGTATTCCTGATGAATTTCAGTACCGGCTGTCAACGCGCATCCGCCGGATTGATGCTGAAGGCAATACAGCCGCGCCTTATCAACAGATTGCGAAAGAGACTAAAGCGCCGCGTGAGCGTCTCAAAGTTGCGCTGACGGAAGGATTACAGGTAACCGCGCTGGACGGGCTTTTCTGGTTTGGTATTCAGCGAATCGCCGCCGATGTGCAGCGGCTGAGAAAAACTGGCCTGAAGATAGTCACCGCAGAAACGGACGTTTTTGATAATTTGACCGGAACAACACGGCGCGTGCCTGTTTATCGGCGCGTGGAAAATGAAAGTGCATGAGGACATTTCTGGCCGGAATATGTGCTCTTTCTTGGCGGTTAATTATTGACTGCATTCTGTTCGGTAGGAGATTAAGCCCTCAGTATTGCTCCTTTTTGCCGTGCATTAAATTTGGCGGTTGACGGAAACACCTGATGGTGGGTTTATTTAGCATTTCAGGTCGGCCTTAAAATAATTATTGCCATATAATCACATTTTCGACGTGTTTACCTTATCCATTCCCCTCCTTTTTTATTACTTTTCCCGTTATTTCGCTCTGTAATTACACCCATTATCGCCAATGGGTATTTTGATTTTCTTAATATTGATTCATGTCATTTCGAAATCACATTTTTAACAATGCTCTATCTTTTTTGTTTTTTTCGCTATAAAAATTCATTTTTAGCAGTGATGATAGTTTTTTTTTCTGATTTATCAGGGTTGTTCAATTCTTAATTGGTGGATGAAAGTTCTTAATAAGTTAATTTTAATGGTTTAAGGAGCTGTATATTTGATATTTCTCCGATCATTGTTCTATTATCGCGAACCAGGAAATGTCGTGCATAAAATTGCACAGCGATAAACAGAGGGACAGTGAAATGGCTGACAGCTTCCAGAGCGAAGTGCCTAAGGCACGTATTAATTTAAAGCTTGATCTGCATACGGGTGGGGCGAGCAAAAAAACGGAATTACCACTGAAGTTATTGGTTGCAGGTGATTTTAGTAATGGGCAGGAAACAGCACCATTATCAGAGCGTAGTAAAGTCAATATTTCCAAAAATAATTTCGATAGTGTTCTTTCTGAATATTCACCAAAAGTTAATCTTACCGTTAAAAATACGCTCGCCGATGATGGCAGTGAAGACAATATTAGCCTGACATTTCAAAGCATGAAGGATTTCTCACCGGAACAGGTGGCCCGCCAAATTCCCCAGCTTAAGGCCATGCTCGCTATGCGCAATCTCCTTCGCGATCTTAAGGCTAACCTGGTCGATAACCAGGATTTCCGAAAAGAGCTGGAAAAAATCCTCCTCGACCCGGCGCTTAGCGCTGAGTTGCGCAGCGAGCTATCCGCGCTGTCACCTGAACAACCCTAACCGCCTCACTATTTTTAACGGATTAATCAAGGAATGCTCATGTCTGTACAAAATGAAAATATTGCTGGTGGCGAAAGCGTGGTTCTGGATCGTCCTGCGGCAGGTGGAGTTTATGCCTCTCTGTTTGAAAAAATTAACCTGAATCCGGTTTCTGAACTCAGTGCTCTGGATATCTGGCAGGATGCGCAGGCAATGTCTGATGCCACCGCAGATGAGCGTCTGACCGCCGGAATGCAGGTCTTTCTGGAGTGTCTGACAAAAGCTGGTTCTAAAATTGAAAAGCTCGATAAGAACCTGATAGACCACCATATTGCAGAACTCGACTATCAGATTAGCCGCCAGTTGGATGCGGTGATGCACCATGAGGCGTTTCAGGCTGTAGAGAGCCTCTGGCGTGGTGTGAAGTCACTGGTGGATAAAACGGATTTTCGCCAGAACGTGAAAATTGAACTGCTGGACATGTCCAAAGAAGACCTGCGACAGGATTTCGAGGACAGCCCGGAAATCATCCAGAGCGGATTGTACAAACACACCTACATCGATGAGTACGACACCCCTGGCGGAGAGCCGATTGCAGCCCTGATTTCTGCCTATGAATTTGATGCTTCGGCGCAGGATGTGGCTCTGATGCGTAATATCGCTAAAGTCTCAGCCGCTGCGCATATGCCGTTTATAGGTTCGGCAGGCCCGAAATTCTTCCTCAAGGAGGCGATGGAAGACGTCGCGGCAATTAAAGATATCGGTAACTACTTTGACCGTGCCGAATACATCAAATGGAAATCCTTCCGTGAAACAGATGATTCCCGCTATCTGGGGCTGGTGATGCCACGGGTACTTGGCCGACTGCCTTATGGCCCGGATACCGTACCCGTTCGCAGCTTCAACTATGTGGAAGAGGTGAAAGGACCGGATCACGACAAATATCTGTGGACCAACGCTTCGTTTGCTTTTGCAGCGAACATGGTACGCAGCTTTATCAATAACGGCTGGTGTGTTCAGATTCGTGGTCCACAGGCGGGTGGCGCTGTGCAGGATCTGCCGATTCATCTGTACGATCTGGGTACCGGTAATCAGGTGAAAATCCCCTCCGAGGTGATGATCCCGGAAACGCGCGAATTTGAGTTTGCCAACCTCGGCTTTATCCCACTGTCGTACTACAAAAACCGCGATTACGCATGCTTCTTCTCAGCAAACTCAACTCAGAAACCGGCACTGTACGACACAGCGGATGCGACCGCTAACAGCCGCATTAATTCGCGCCTGCCGTACATCTTTCTGCTGTCGCGTATTGCGCACTATCTGAAGCTTATTCAACGCGAAAATATCGGCACCACTAAAGATCGCCGGCTGCTGGAGCTGGAGCTGAATACCTGGATTCGTGGTCTGGTAACGGAAATGACCGATCCGGGCGACGAACTGCAGGCCTCGCATCCCCTGCGTGACGCTAAGGTGGTGGTGGAAGATATCGAGGATAACCCCGGTTTCTTCCGCGTGAAGCTGTACGCCATCCCGCACTTCCAGGTGGAAGGCATGGACGTCAATCTGTCACTGGTTTCCCAGATGCCGAAAGCCAAATCATAAGGCGAGAGAATACCAGGGATGAAGATTTATCGTCCGTTATGGAATGAAGGGGCCCTGCTGGCCCCTCAACAGTTTCAGCAGCAGTCCGAGTGGGAATCTTTTTCCCGTGCCGGATTGTCCCGGCTTTCCAGCCCCTTTCCATGGGGTGTTGAGCGCGTGGAGCTCAATGACGCACTTCTCGCGTCCGGTCGGGTGCAGGTGCAGACCCTGCGTTTGTGGCTACCGGATGGCACGCTGATTGACACACAAAATAGCGATTTGCCGCCTGAGCCGAGGGAAGTGGTGTTGCCGGATTCCGGCCAGACGGACAGTGTGACCGTGCTGGTTGCACTACCGGTGATGCAAGCTGGCATCGTCAATGTCCAGACTGAAAATGTGCCTGCCGAACGCCCGCTGCGCTATCGCGAAGAGTGGGTGACAGTTCAGGATGCGTTTGGTCAGGAAGAAGAGCCAATGGCTGTGGCTCGTTTTAATCTTGCTTTCCGCTTTGACCACGAAAGTAACGATGCCTGGCAGACCTGTGCCGTAGCTCGTCTGGTGCGTGACGGCCAGGGAGGCTGGTGTCAGGATCCGAATTTTGTGCCGCCGATGGCAATGTTCTCGGCAAGTAGCCTGTTGTCCGAACGTCTGGTGCTGCTGAACCGCCAGTTGCGTTCCCGTCGCCAGCGTCTGATGGAGATGCGTCGCGAAAGCAATGACCGTATGGCGGACTTTGCGGTTGCCGATGTGTCGCTGTTCTGGTTGCTGAATGCGCTGAATACTCACGCCCGTGTGCTGACTGAGTTCGAACTCTTCCCGGCCCGTCATCCTGAACAGGTATGGGCAGAGCTGGCGCGACTTGCAGGCAGTATGATGACGTTTTCACTGGACCGCGATCTGGATGCCATTCCGGGCTATGACCATCAGGTACCGGAAAACACCTTCCCGCCATTATTTGAACTTATCAGTGAGCTGCTGGAAGCCAGCCTACCGTCGCGCGTTGTTGCCGTGAACATGATCCGCCAGGACGAGCAGACCTGGAAAGCGGTGTTGCACGATATTCGTCTGCGCGAAGAAGCTGATTTCTACCTGTCTGTCCGTTCAAATCTTCCTGCCTGGCAGGTGGCTGAGAAATTTGCCGAAATGGCCATGGCCGGTACCCCGGATGATGTTGGCCAGATTTCCGGCGTGGCAATGGAAGGTATTGGTCTTATCCCTCTCAGCCGTGTTCCTGCAGCACTGCCGGTGCGCCTGGAAAATCAGTACTTCGTGCTGGATATGGAGAGCCGTGCGGCACATGACATGCTGGAACAGGGCGTGTGCCTGTTCTACGTACCGTCATTGCTGGGTGAGCTTGAACTTGAACTGTTTGCGGTGCTGCGTTCATGAGAAAGGATATCGATATCGACAGCCTGATGGCGGACACCTGGCTCACCGTGGCGCAGTTGCGTCACGGTGCCAGAGCCCCGGATGGCAATGCGCTCTATAAAAACTGTTGTGCCCAGGTGGAAAGTGTACGCGACGCGCTGGAGCACGCCGGTTACGACAGCGAGAGCATCACGCATATTTCTTATGCGCAGTGTGCCCTGCTGGATGAAGCGGTGATGAACCGTAAGCCCATGTCTGCTGATGCAGAGACGAGCTCGCCGGACTCTGAATCTGAAACTGAGACTCCGCAGAAGGCCGATGTGGACGAAGGCATCAAAGCCTGGCGCGCAGCTCCGTTACAGGCCCGTTACTTCGGTTCGTTGCGTGCGGGTGGGGCTTTGTATGAGCGTATTGCGCAAGTGCTGCGTCAGCCGTCACCGGTTCCGGCAGTGCTGACCTGCTACCAGCGTGTTCTTGCGCTGGGGTTCCAGGGGCAGTTCAGCCTGTTCGGCGTCGGACAAAAACAGCGTGAAGAAGTCATTGCTGCCCTGAATGAGCGAGTTCAGCCGCTTGAGGCTGATGTTGATCTGGTCGTACAGAAGAGCGGTAAGCGCCGGTACAACATTCTGCGCTCAGTATGGTTCTGGATCATTCTGGCTGTGGTGCTCACTTCACTGGTCTGGGCCGGTGGTTACCTGTGGTTGCAGGACCTTCTGCGTCAGCAATTGCCGGAGCTGCGCTGATGCGAAAATCTGCACTGTTACGGGCTGCATTTCCGGTGCTGATTTGTCTGGTCGCCGCGCTCTGGCTGATCTGGGGATTCCTGAATTTCTTCGTGCTGACCAAAAGCCTGCTGACGCTGGCAGGGATAATTGTGGCGCTGTTGCTGATATGTCACCGCTATCGTTGCCAGCAACCTGCCGGGCAGCATGCTGATGAGGGGGTTTACCCACCGTCAGGTTTTACCGGGCCGGTTTTGCTGCTGTGTGGCGATCTTAACGACCATCTGTTTGCGGAAGGCGGGTGTCGTACCACGGCGCAGGGTTGTTATCTGAAAGTGGGTTCAACGGATCAGTTAAGCAAATTTTCTGATCGTTTACTGGCGCGTGAACCACGTATGGCCGGGCAACTTGTGGTGATGTTCCGCTGCCTGCCGGATTTGCACGAAGATGAAGGGCTACTGCGTGCTTCCCTGAAAGTTCTGCGCCAGCAGGTGAACCAACTGAAGAATCTTTCCGGTTATCTGCCTCCTGTCGTGCTGGCTGGCGAGTTTTCCGGCCCGGAAACGCCCTGGATTGTGATTCGGGGTAAAACGCCGCTGGTCTGCCCAACGGATGAGCCTGTGCTGACCCTGGATGAGTGGCGCGCTCTGCCTGAAAACGTGATCCGTTTGCCGTATCTGTCTCATTCGATGGGTCTGCTGCAACAGGTGGTGATAGATGAACTGACGAAAACGGACAGGCTATGTCCGGCTGTCACGCCGTTTGCGGTAGTTGTTCGAAGCGGGGCTGTCCGTACTCGGACAGAGGCTATCTGGCCGCAGTGGTTGTTCCGCCATTCGAAACTGTTACCTACGGCAGCCAGCTCAACGTATCCGGCGCTGTGGCATTTTGCCGATCCAGTTCTGCCGTTGCTTGCGCCTTATGCCATGCCTCTTCAGGGCGGGAAAACCGGGCGTTGTGTGGTGATGTTTCTGTTGCTTTGCATCGCCAGCGCGCTTGGCTTGTCCATACTCCACAACCAGTCCCTTATCGGGCGGATCGCTTCCGACCTGCAGCGCTGGTACGCCATTCCGATGACGCACTACGCACCGAAAGCGCAGTCACTACATGCCCTGCAACAGGATGCCTTGCTGCTGGAGCGCTGGCAGCGCCAGGGGGAGCCGCAGCGTCACGGTCTGGGGTTTTATCCGGGCGAGCGTTTGTGGCTGAGCGTTCAGCAGGCCATAGATACCTGGGTTCCACCACCCTCGCCTGAACCGCAGCCGAAGCCCAAAGCGGTACCGAAAATTGTCCGCCTCGACAGCATGTCGCTGTTCGATTCTGGCAAATCGGCGCTCAAAGCCGGGTCCACCAAAATGCTGATCAACTCCCTGGTAAGTATTAAGGCGAAGCCGGGCTGGCTGATTGTCGTGGCGGGCCATACCGACAGCACCGGGGAGCCGAAGCTCAATCAGTCGTTATCCCTGCAACGCGCCAGCGCGGTACGCGACTGGATGCGTGACACCGGTGATGTGCCGGAAAGTTGTTTTGCGGTGCAGGGCTACGGTCAAAGTCGTCCCATTGCAACCAATGACACTACGGAAGGCCGTGCGCTCAACCGCCGTGTCGAAATCAGTCTGGTACCGCAGGCCAGTGCCTGTCTGATACCGGGCAAAACCCCGGCGTCATCGCAGGATGATGACGTTTCTCAACACTAAATGGAGTAAATCCGATGGCAATTCCTGTTTACCTTTGGCTGAAAGATGACGGCGGCGCGGACATTAAAGGTTCTGTTGACGTACAGGATCGTGAAGGCAGCATCGAAGTGGTGGCTCAGGAGCATAACCTGTACATCCCGACCGACAACAATACCGGCAAGCTGACCGGTACCCGTATCCACACCCCGTTCCTGTTCACCAAGGAAATCGACTCGTCCAGCCCGTACCTGTACAAGGCGGTAACCACCGGTCAGACGCTGAAGTCTGCGGAATTCCGGTGGTACAAAATCAACGATGCGGGCCAGGAGGTGGAGTACTTCAACACCAAACTGGAAAACGTGAAAGTGGTGAAAGTGAATCCGGTGATGCACGACATCAAGGATCCTTCTTTCGAGAAGCATAACCACCTTGAGCAGATCGAGCTGCGCTACGAAAAAATCACCTGGACCTATAAAGACGGCAACATCATTCATTCCGATTCCTGGAACGAACGCGCCACTGCGTAAGCCTGATGCGGACAGCGCAACCTGTCCGCAGTTTTTTGCTGAGCGTCTGTCCTTACAGGCGTTTAGCAAAGAATCACACAATCTGCCTGACCTGATGCGCTTTGGGTTCCCTGTCAAAAGGGAAAGCGATGGGCGGTAGCGTGCCCGGGAAAACCTAAGAGAGAGAAAAATGGAAAACTCAGCCGTCCTGTTACGTCGCCTTAATCCTTACTGCGCCCGTGCGCTGGAAGGGGCTGCATCCCTGTGTCAGACCCGTGCCCATGCAGAAATTCTGCCGGAGCACTGGCTGCTGAAACTGCTGGAGCAGGGCGAAGGCGACCTCACGGTGCTGGCCCGGCGTTACGAGTGGGATATGGACGGTATGTGGCAAGCGCTACTGGGCTGGCTGGATGCGCTTCCGCGCTCGGTGCGCGGCCGCCCACAGCTGGCAGATTCTCTCAACACTCTGCTGAAGCAGGCATGGATGGTCGCGTCATTGCAAGGCGAAGAACAGATTCGCAGTCTGCACCTGCTGACCGCGCTGGTCGAAAGCCCGAAACTGATTAAGTGTGATGGCCTGTGGCCGCTGCTGACGCTGAGCCAGAGCCAGCTTAAGCGGCTGCGCCCGTTGCTGGATGTGCAGTCTGACGAACGTCCGGAAGTACAACAGCAAGCCGGACTGGCCCAGCGCTACGGTGGCGACGTTGAAATAGTCGGCCGCCCGGTAGATGCCGACGTGAAAGAGGGCGAACTGAGCCCGGTGCTGCAAAATGCGCTGGATAAATTCACCCTCGACGTCACCGCCAAAGCGAAAGAGGGCGAAATTGACCCGGTGTTTGGCCGCGATACGGAAATCCGCCAGATGGTGGACATTCTCTCCCGTCGTCGCAAAAACAACCCTATCCTGGTGGGCGAGCCGGGCGTGGGGAAAACTGCGCTGGTCGAAGGCCTCGCGCTGCGCATTGCCGAAGGCAACGTCCCGCAATCGCTCAAACCTGTTGTTCTGCGCACTCTCGACCTCGGCCTGTTGCAGGCTGGAGCTGGCGTGAAGGGCGAATTTGAACAGCGTCTAAAAAACGTTATCGACGCCGTACAGCAGTCGCCGGTGCCGATTCTGCTGTTTATCGATGAAGCGCACACCATCATTGGCGCGGGCAACCAGGCGGGTGGTGCAGACGCAGCCAACCTGCTGAAACCTGCGCTGGCGCGTGGCGAGCTACGGACCATTGCCGCTACCACCTGGTCTGAATACAAACAATACTTCGAGCGCGACGCCGCGCTGGAGCGCCGCTTCCAGATGGTAAAAGTGGACGAGCCGGACGATGACACCGCCTGTCTGATGCTGCGCGGCCTGAAATCCCGCTACGCCGAACACCATAACGTGCATATCACCGATGATGCGGTTCGCGCTGCCGTCACGCTTTCCCGCCGTTATCTGACGGGGCGCCAACTGCCGGACAAAGCTGTCGATTTGCTCGACACTGCCGCCGCCCGCGTACGCATGAGTCTCGATACCGTACCGGAACCGCTGACCCGCATCCGCTCGCAAATTACCTCCCTTGCACTGGAGAAGCAGGCGCTGCTGGAAGACATCGCCGTCGGTAATCAGACCCACAATGAACGCCTGACGGCGATTGAGCAGGACGAAGTGCGCCTGACTGTGGAACTCGACGAACTGGAGGCCCGGTACGGTCAGGAGCTCATGCTTACCGAACAACTGCTTGAGAGCCGCCATGATATTTCCCGACAGAGTGAGACCCACAAGCTGCAACAGGAACTGAACGGCATGCAGCACAGCAACCCGCTGCTCTCTGTGGATGTGGACGTACGCACCGTCGCCAACGTGATTGCCGACTGGACCGGCGTGCCACTTTCGTCACTGATGAAAGACGAGCAGGCCGAACTGCTGAGCCTGGAAAATGAAATCGGTAAACGTGTGGTCGGGCAGCATGTGGCGCTTGAAGCCATCGCCCGACGCCTGCGTGCGGCGAAAACCGGCCTCACTTCCGGGAACGGTCCGCAGGGCGTGTTCCTGCTGGTTGGCCCAAGCGGCGTGGGGAAAACCGAAACCGCGCTGGCGCTGGCTGATGTGATGTTCGGCGGTGATAAGGCGCTGATTACCATCAACCTGTCGGAGTACCAGGAGCCGCACACCGTTTCCCAACTGAAAGGCTCGCCGCCGGGCTACGTCGGTTACGGTCAGGGCGGTATCCTGACCGAAGCGGTGCGCAAGCGTCCGTACAGCGTGGTACTGCTTGATGAGGTAGAAAAAGCCCACCGTGACGTGATGAACCTGTTCTATCAGGTTTTCGACCGCGGGTTTATGCGCGACGGCGAAGGACGCGAAATCGATTTCCGCAACACCGTCATTATGATGACCTCCAACCTTGGCAGTGACCATCTGATGCAACAACTGGATGAAAAACCGGAGTCCACTGAAGGCGATTTGCACGAACTGCTACGTCCGATTCTGCGTGATCATTTCCAGCCTGCGCTACTCGCCCGCTTCCAGACGGTGATTTACCGTCCGCTGTCGCAAGCGGCGATACGCACTATTGTAGAAATGAAGCTGTCACAGGTCAGCAAGCGCTTACATCGTCACTACGGCCTGGTCACGCATATCGATGAGATTCTATTTGACGCCCTGACTGCCGCCTGCCTGCTGCCGGATACTGGCGCGCGCAACATCGACAGCCTGCTCAACCAGCAAATTCTGCCGGTACTGAGTCAGCAGTTATTGGCTTATATGGCTGCAAAGCAGAAGCCGACCTCGCTGACGTTGGGGTGGAGTGACGAAGAAGGGGTTGAGTTAGGGTTTGGGACTGCGTAAGCGATAAACAAACTACAAATTAAATTAATATCTAAAAAAGGGAAATGAAAAAATGTTCAAAAAAATGGTTTTATTAAGCGTGATCGTAGCTTTTTCTGGTGTGGCAAATGCCGGGTTATTTGATTCAAATGATTTTAAGTGTGGCAGAGATGATGCAGTAAAAGCGCTTGCTGATTATATAAAGAATGATGCGTCGGGTATGTTGCAAAGTGACTTCCTTGTAAAGGCTAAGTTTAATTACGATAAACCAGTTTCAGTTTATGAAAATATGCTGAATAGCATGGAAGTCATCGTTGCGAATGTATCAACGTCCAGTGAAGGAAGCTATGGTCTGGATTGTAGTGCTACTGTTTCAATTAAAATCCCGCAAGATACGCTGGATGTGATAAGTAAGGTTCCTGATTATTTTCGCTATGTTACTGGCGGGTATGGAAAGGTAAACAACAGCGGCGTAACCTGGAACGGTGTTACCTATAACGCCAAACTTGCTGATAATAACAAGGATGTTTTATTTAGCAACTTCAGCAGAATGGATGCTTCTGCTGCTTTGTACAGCATGAGCGTACTGGCTGTAAATAAAGACCAGATTATTAGTACTCTTTCGCAGATCTCGTTGAATTCAGCACAGTCTGCCTATGCAAGCGCAGATCGTGAGCTGAATGCCGTATGGAAAGAATTACCCGACTCAGCACGGAATTCAATGAAGAAAGAACAGATTGCATGGGTTAATAACAAAGTGGCGAAATGCGGAAAACTTCCAGATGGTAAATCAGAGACGATTAATATGCAGCAGCGAATTAATATTTACCAGTGCCAGACAAAAATGACCCACGAAAGAATTTCCTATTTAACTGGCAATAATGCCTGACTATCTAAATAGAGGTTGATTACTGAGAAAGTGCGGGAGAGAGGATTACAAGGATGAGTGATTCCGTAAGTATATTTGCGAAGAACAAAATCGACGAACTTCGGGGAATGTCCCGCTACAGGCTGGACGTTCACGAGTGCCCGCACTTTCTGGATGTCTTCAATTTCAGGGCGGAAGAAAAACTCAGCGAACCGTGGCATTACACCGTCAAAGTGACCTGTATCGAAGGTGATATTGCCAGTGACAGCATGCTGCTTAAACCGGCGTCGTTCACGCTCCAGGTTCCGTTATATAACGGTATGCCCGCCACACCAGTACGTACCGTTTATGGCGTGGTTCAGACATTTCAGCGCCTCTCGACTTCAGTTGATGAAACCTGGTACTCGCTGAAGATTGTGCCGCGCATCGCGCTTTTGCAACATACAAAGCGTAGCGAGATTTACCTCAATCAGTCCATTGTTGAAGTGGTGGAGAAGATCCTGCGCTCTCATGGGCTGGAAGGCGCTGATTTTGAATTCCGTCTGTCGCAGAGTTATCCGGCACGCGAACTGATCACCCAGTGGCGCGAAACCGATCTGGAATTCGCGCAGCGCCTTCTTGCCGAAGTCGGCATCTTCTGGCGCTTTGAAATGGATGGTCGCCTCGAAAAGGATGTGGTGATTTTCCAGGACAGCCAGGAGCACTATCAGTTTGGCGTGACGTTGCCGCTGATTCAGCCGTCACGCACCAGCGATAACGGGCAGCTCAGCGTCTGGGATATTAAAACCTGCCATCAGGTAGTGTCACAAAGCGTAGCCAACCGCGATTACAACTACCGTGAGGCACTGACGCCACAGGACAGTTCTGCGTCTGTCAGCACCAATGATGGCGTCACCACGGGCGAGGTGTACCACTACGCAGAACCGTTCCTGAGCGAAGGCGATACCGAAACCCCGGAGAGTGGGGCGTATTATGCCCGCTTGCGCCATGAACGTATTCTGAATGTGCAGCAGGCGGTCATTGGTAAGACAACCAGCCCGGTGCTGGCTCCGGGCGAAGTGCTTGAACCGCAGGGTTCGCTCCCTGCCAACCTGCAAGACGGCATCGTCATTACAGGTGTGCAAAGCAGTGGTTCGCGTAAGCAAAGCTTTAAGATGACTTTTACCGGGATCCCTTACAGCGAAGCCGTGTGCTATCGCCCACCGTTACATCATCGCCCGCTGATTGCCGGCACATTACCTGCACGGGTGGAAAGCACCGAGAAAGGCGATACCTATGCCTGGCTGGACAATCAGGGCCGCTACCGTACCAAGCTGGATTTCGACCGCAGCGACAGCGAGCAGGGTTATGCCTACCTGTGGCTGCGTCTGGCGAAGCCGTATGCCGGAGATAATTACGGCTTCCATGCTCCGCTGCTCGATGGAACCGAAGTCTCGGTGATGTTTGATGCGGGGGACCCTGACCGTCCGTATATCGCTCATGCTCAGCACGATTCTGAACATCCGGATCACGTCACCGACGATAATCACACGCGCAATGTCCTGCGAACCCCGGCGAACAATAAACTCCGTATGGAAGATAAGCGCCAGGAAGAGCACATCAAACTTGCGACGGAATTCGGCAAGACTCAGCTCAATATCGGCCATCTGGTTGATTCCCGGCGCGAAAAGCGCGGCACGGGGTTTGAACTGCGCACCGATGAGTTTGGCGCCGTGCGTGCTGCCCGTGGGGTTTACCTGACAGCAGATGCTCAGGCTAAAGGCCAGGGGCAAGTGCTGGAGATGAATCCAGCGGTCAGTCTGATAACTCAGGCCAACAGTGAGATGCAGGCGCTGAACGGTGCTGCCGAACAGGCGAAAGCCCTGACCTGCGATATACAGACACAGAACAACCTGATCCAGAACCGCCTGAAAGATCTGCAGTCCGCCGTGGTGCTGGCTTCTGCCCCTCAGGGGATTGCCCTTACCTCCGGGGAACATCTGCAACTGACCAGCACGAAAAACACCATGGTAACCGCAGGCCAGCATGTTGATATCGGGGCAATGAAAAATGTTACGGTGAGTGCAGAACAATCCCTGGGGCTGTTTGCCCATAAAGCCGGGGCGAAGGTCATCGCCAATCTGGGAAGCATAGAAGTCCGCGCCCAGCACAGCACGCTTGAGATGAGTGCCGACCAGCAGTTCACCATCACCAGCAGTAAAGATGAAATCACCATCAGCACTCCGAAAACCCTGACCCTGAACGGCGGTGGTTCCTACCTGAAGCTGAGTGAAAGCGGGATTGAGCACGGGACGAACGGGGACTTTATTACCAAAGCTTCAAATTATCTTGTACCTGGGGTAGGGAATACTCTTCCCGTTGCAACACCTGACTTCAAAAAAACCGATATCAGTGTTACTGGAAAAAATTCAGCCAAATGGGCCAGTGAATAACAGGGAGGAAAACGATGGCTTCAATACCCAAAATCAGCTTCCCGATACCTGCCAATGGAAAAGGTAAGGCATTCGGAAATTCGGAAGAGCTGTTGAGTCTCCTGGACCGTGAGAGCACAGGTCTGTATCTGGTCGGCAGTCAAGGCATGTGGCATGGCGGCATTCATATTACTGATGCTACCGTTCCATGGTGTGCGTTAACCGGAAACAATCCTTCGGAATTGAGCTATGTCAACAAACCATATGCCGGGGAACAGGCTGTCGGGTGTATGGCTGACGGTGAAATTGTGGCATATCGCGTCTGTGAGGATTACGACTTCATTCCATGGCGTGGGGAAAAACTGTATTTCTCAACCGCATTTGTACTGGTTAAGCATTACATCCAGCCAGGAGAACATGCGTCCAGCGGACTGACGTTCCATACGCTTTATATGAATCTGGCTCCCGTCTCAGCTTACGGCCCGAAGGATATAAATCTCCGGGAGACAATAAAAGGTCAGTCTTATTACACCTCCCCGGAGCAGGTGAATACGGGTAAGGCAACGGGCTCGTTACCTGCGGGCACTCAGGTGAAGCTGAGTGACAAGGTAATGACGTCATCTCATCATCATCGTCAGTTCTGTGAGGTGACGGTCATGAATGATACCGGCTCGCTGTCGGCTGGAGATAAAGTCTGGACGGTGTCAGACAGGGGCTGGCTGAAACCACTTTCTGGTCAGGCTGAACTACCTTCCTGGTGGAAAAGATGTTCGCCAGTCTGTCACACAAGAACAGGCAGTGAGCAGGGGTATAAAACCAGCACCGTACTGAAAGCATATTTCAGTACAGAGGACGTGCGTGCCGGGGTATCTCGCTGCAAGATACCGAAAGATTTTCCTGTCACGGTTGATCCGAGCACCGCCTCATTTACCCGATCAACTGATAACCGTATTTTCAGCCTTGTGACACTGGACAGGGATGTCGGACGTAATAGTAGTGACCTGAAAAAAGGCGATCGGGTATGGGTCGTTTCGGACAATGACAATCTGATTGCCGTGAGTGCAGCTTCAGAAGGGCTGGTAAAATACGGCGAAGTAGTTATTCCGGGAACGCCGGTGGCAATCAATGCCGGTGACAGCATCGGTCACCTGGGCTTTTATGAGTTGCCAGAAGAAAACGGCAAACGCTCACGTTACCAGGTGCATATTGAATGTCTGAGCGCCGACAGCAATCTGCCGACGTTTCTGACTAATCCGGATAAAGCTGGCCAGGACAATCCGGCTTACCTGAAGTATGCAGAAGGAGCCGGTCTGTATATGCCGGATGCTACGGGTAAAATGGTGAGTACTGAGCGAAAAAGCCGTACCCCCGGTGTGCTGACCCGCTCAAAAGTGTCTGGTGTCGATGCCGGTGGGAAGGTGCTGACAGATAATACCGGTGCTGCGTATTTTCAGGTAAGGCCAGAAGGCGGCTGGATGGCCGCCAGTGATGTGAAAAAAGTGGCGCAGTTTGACCTGGCTTCTCTGGGGTTTGTCACCCTGGATAAGGCGCCAGAAAGCTTCGATCTTATAGATGGTATTCATCACCCTGACAACATTGTAAAAGGGATCCTTGAACAACTTTATCTGGCTGCCCAAAATGAAACGGACAGTAGCCGGGCGATGAATCAGTATAATTACAGTCGCCTTCTGAAGCAGATCGACACCAATAAGGACGGGCAATATTCTGAGGAAGAGTATTTGCAGGCAGTACATAACCCGTCTTATCGCGATCATCTCTACCGCATTATCGTCAGGCACCCCAGCGAATGGTACTACGGGAAAGATGACACCTCCTGGAAAACGTATCTGGATACGCTAAGTTCGGATCCTGCATTAGCAGTATGGAAAACCTATACAGAAAGCTTTATCGAAAAGATGGCGTGGATGAAGCAGGTCTCCGGGATGGTGGCTGAACCGTGGCATATGCATCCGATAGCGTTTTTGGGTGCTTTTCGCACTGAAAATAAGCAATGTTATTGCTACAAACAAGGCATTGTCGATCGGCCATGCCAGTCGGGTACGCAAGACGTTACAAAAGCTGATTTTGAAGTACTTGCTAGTCAATTGAGTGTTGAACGAGAAGTACTAAGAGCAATAGCTGTAGCGGAAACGGGTGATAAAGTACCGTTTAAGTATTATGTAAAAGGCGAGAGGCATGCGACAATTCTCTATGAAAGACATTTTATGAGGAGATTAGCTGCCGCTCAAGGTGTAAGTCCTGAAATAATAAGGGATATAGAGTCCATTGAGCCCAAAATTATTCATTCTTATGATAGTAACTATCGTTATGGCTCGGATAGCGAACAATATGAGCGCTTGGTAAGGGCTAGAGAGATTAATTATGATGCGGCAAACATGTCGTGCTCATGGGGTAAGTTCCAGGTTATGGGTGAGTATTATCACCACTTATATGGTTCAACAAAAGAATTGGTTGATGCACAAAATTATTGCGCAATGCAACATTTGCAATATTTCAAAGTGTTCTTAGTTAAAGAAAAAAGGATGCTTCAGTCAATGATAGATAAAGATTGGTTGGCAATAGCCCGGAAATATAACGGAACGGGCCAGATTGGATATGATCAAAAAATTGAAAATGCATATAATTCTTTGAAGAATGAGTGGTGATAAATGAATATATATAGAAAATATTTTGTTGTTGCACTGTCAATAATTTTCTCGATTACAGTGCATGCGAAAAGTGTCGTGATTGCGGATGAAGTTAAGAATAATGATGGTAGTGTGTGGGTAGTAGAGCAAAACGTTGATAGTTACAATGTAAAGTATATTAATGCGCAAGGCAAAGAGTACGGTAACAATACAAT
This sequence comes from Kosakonia sp. MUSA4, assembly GCF_013085925.1. Taxonomy (NCBI): domain Bacteria; kingdom Pseudomonadati; phylum Pseudomonadota; class Gammaproteobacteria; order Enterobacterales; family Enterobacteriaceae; genus Kosakonia; species Kosakonia sp. MUSA4. Next base: position 3,707,814 of record NZ_CP025697.1, on the reverse strand, counting down.
AGTTACATCCGACATTGAAGGGAGTAATTTATTTCTAGATGCAGCATCTCTCGGTGCAGTGTCTCTGGTAATGGATTACCCTAAAGATACTTATATATTAAGATTTTCATCTGGAGACACTCCGCGATTACTGTCTGCTTGTAAAAGGATAACGTTGCCTTCCGCTGAACAACAACAAGCTGTAGCGTTACTAACTCTTTGTTCCAAACAGAGCGTAACAGAAAATATGACTTTATCTAGCACGGATATAGATAAATTATTTTCGGCTGATAATTTAACTCTTGATGAGAATATTAAAGCGATAATAGGAAATGATAAGGTGTTTTTATTTGGCGAGAATAAAAAGCAAAAACAAAATAAGCCCTATCTGATAAAGGGAGATGTTGTTGAAATAATTGATTATGAAAATTCAATGTTAAAGATTAAATATAAATCAAAAACAAAGGCTATTATTGCATGGGTTAATTTTGTGGATATTTTGTAGTTATCCATTCATTGGCTTGGCAGATCTGAAATGCTAAGTTAGAGTAATTATCACTTCTGACCAATCTGGATAAAGTGAGTAAAGACAATACGGCTTACCTTAAATAAGCATAAGGAGCTGTTCTGTATATATCGNATGCCGGCGGGAAGGTGCTGACAGATAATACCGGTGCTGCGTATTTTCAGATAAGGCCAGAAGGCGGCTGGATGGCTGCCAGTGATGTGAAAAAAGTGGCGCAGTTTGACCTGGCTTCTCTGGGGTTTGTCACCCTGGATAAGGCACCAAAAAGCTTCGATCTTATAGATGGTATTCATCACCCTGACAACGTTGTAAAAGGGATCCTTGAACAACTTTATCTGGCTGCCCAAAATGAAACGGACAGTAGCCAGGCGATGAACCAGTATAATTACAGTCGCCTTCTGAAGCAGGTCTCCGGGATGGTGGCTGAGCCGTGGCATATGCATCCGGTAGCGTTTTTGGGTGCAGTCAATGGTGGAAATATGGGACTTGCAGAACGGCAGGCTGCTTATAAATTATGTGAACGGGTCTTTTTATGAAAAAACAATATTTATTCTAACTATGGTTTTTGTACCATATGCTTATGCAAGCGATTGTGATATGGATGAAATATTGATTGCATCATGCGATCTTTCTGGAAAAGTAAGCCGTAAAGCAACCTTTTGTGCAAATAAGAAAAGTGACACAATTAAATATACCTTTAGCAAAAGGGGGGCATCAGAATTGATAGTCAATTTTAATGCAAAAGAAAAACTAAAAAGATGGGTGGATTTGGGGACTTACACAACATATCTGGGATTTAATCAAGGACACTACTCATATATTTTGAGTATTCCTGAAGAAAGACCAGGTATAGTAGCTCAACTCGATGTTAAGAAAAATTGGAAATTAATTAGTACTAAACAATGCGATTCAAATTCATTTGGTGAAAAAGGTATTGAAATGAAAAGCATTGAAAATGTTTTGGATAGTTCTGTAAGGGATAATGCATTCAAATTTCCTTAGTAGATGCGGTTTTTTAAAATCAAAACATTTTTTTGTAGGTAATGGCATTGAATTTTTTGGGGCATTGTTGACTTAGTTCGATGAGATGTCGCTAATTAGTGAATTACTATTATGGAATTTGGGAAATTACCGTTAAATATTTTTCTGAGAATGGTAGGTATTTTTACATTAGATATGGTGAAGTCGATCTATATGGTATCTTTGCACATATTAGTCAGCATGTAATACAAGGCATGACCATCGCTAAAACAGGGTTAATGATTAATCCATCTACAGACCAGCATCCAAATATTATTCCTGGTCAAATAGTTTATATGCTTCATTTTTAATATTATCCGGGAAGTGGAGATGTACCACCACGTAAAATGCACCAAACTCACCATTCCTTCGTCGTAACGACTTACACGACCCTATTGATATATTAATGGAAGGATATCAGAACACATTTGATAAATGTTCACATAGATGCAGGTGAAAGAACTGCAATTGAAAATTTAACATTGTCAAGTGAGGGGGAATCCTTTATCAAAGGATGGGAATCCTACTATCAGAGCAAAAATTTTTTTTGAACAATATTTATGATTCATCACATTAATTTTATGGATATAAATATGCGCATTCGAATTTATTTTATTTTCTTATTATTTTTATCGTTACTATCAGGTATTGCACACTCAGATGATGATACAAAAGGGACTCGCTGGGTGTTTGATAAAGTGTCAGGAAATGATCTTTGGGGTAAGCATAATACCGACGTCATCGATCGTTTTAACATGATCTACAATAAGTCCATTTTGGATATTGGAGATAAGAAGCTCATTATAACCAATGATTTTCTGGAAAATAGAGATGTATGCTCAACGGGCTATGTTAAGCTGAAGAAAAGTACTATTTCATACTTTATGTCGATCAATACGGTAAATATGTATCGTATGCTGTTTAAACATGAAGGTTTCCAACTTCCAGAAAATATTTATGAATTCACATCATTATTTCCTGGTAAAGAATGTCCTGAGCCTTATGATGTAATTGTAAAGGCTGGTGATAATTTGTTCGTTACCGATCGGAATTATGTTGTATTTTATAAGCGGATAGATGAATTCGTGCCTCAGGAAAGTAATTTGAATTCAAGGGGCGATTGGGGGAAATATTGTCATAAGGAAAATCCTGACCGTCAATTTGATGGGGCATCTAAGTATTCTTGTGAATTTAACAATTTTGATTTAAGAATGGCTTATCAGAAGTTTATTACACTCGATGAAAATGTCTCTGGTGATTTAAGAAATAATCTACCTGACAATAATAGCAGTTATAAAATTAATGGTGGTTCTGTCGTCTATAAATGGATTGATAAAAATAAACTAAGTATATCAGTTGTAATGGATGCAGAAAAAACTAATTACTCGTTTGATAAGAGCGATACAGGAACAAAGTTAGATGTGATAATCAATACGCAGTATTAATAGCGACGCGTATTGTAAATAGACCTGTTTTAGTTCCATGCATTTTTTGAGATCCCGGCCAGCTAATGTAGGGCGTGAATTTAAGGAAGTCCTTGACAATTTTCACGCCCATAATCCATCTGTAAGTTTAGATCCACACACATGGGGAACTTCTCATACGAATTATGAAAGTCGACTGTTAGAAGGACATAAGGTTACTCGAATAATGACTAACTCAGTTGCAAGGTTTAATGCCTTGAAGGCTAAATTATGAATAAATCCAAGAAAAGTATTTTTCTTGTTTTAGGTACTGCGGTTTCAATAGGAAGTTTTGCGGATGTAAAAATAACTTCACCTAATGGAAGTGAGGTCGTTTTCTCTCACAAGAAGCAAGGTGATAATATTGATTCAAATGCGTGGGGCAAAATTTATTTTATTCATGGAACTCAGCGATTAGATCTTAGCCGTGATGATAGATATTACACAGAAGATGGTTCTTCAAAAGTATCTCCTTCCGGGGAGTATTTAAAAATAACTAGCATAGCAGGAGATTATGTTGCTATGGATGACGGTACTAAAAAGTACACCGATAGAGCCTACTGTAGTGTGATAGATATGAAAAGTGGTTGTGTGGTAAGCGACTGGGATGGTGAAGTTTGTGGTTATGATTGGGAAAAGGGTAAAGACGTACTTTCTGAGTCTCCTGATGGACATGGTGATAAATTTTATTTTCTTTCATTTAGACCCAAAATGAATGAGTCAATAGACCCATTATCATCCTATAATCTTTATGATGTTAATAATTTATTGCGATGTGACGCACCTAATAATAAAAATATTAACGAATATCAAAAACTCATGAAGGAAAACACAATTTCTAAAAGAAATGTTTCTGTAGAAATTGTGAACTATCTGAACTTGCTGAAAATAAGTCTTACTTTAGATAGCAAAACACCGCTTTATACATCACCGAGCGATAATGATAAAAAAAGGGATATCTGATACCGGGTGATAAAGTCAAAATAATTCAGGTTACACCAGACAAGAAATGGGCAAATATTGGTTATATCAACGCAAAAGGCGAGCCTTTAATTTCCTGGATTAAACAATGAGTTAGTGGGCTTATTTTTCAAGTTAATTCTTCGGTATAACTTAAGGATATATAGCTATGTTAGCGATTGTTCGTATTGGTGATAAAACCACACACGGTGGTGTTGTATTAACAGGTTCCGGAACGATGAAGTTTGGCGGTATTGGTGTTGCCCGTAAAGGGGATAAGGTTTCATGTCCAAAAGAGGGGCATGGACCTACGACAATCATTGAGGGAAATCCAGACTATCTGGATCAGGGGGTTCCAGTTGCGTTCCATGGCCATAAATGCGGATGTGGTTGTATGCTGATTAGTTCATTTTCGGCGGGTAAGGTAGCATAAATATGCCGGTGTTTCTGGATGAGGTCCCTGCAAAAGTCCCCAAAGTCCATCGCCCGGATACACATAAATGGTCAGGGTTATTGGTATTCTTTCTGATTGTTGGCAGCCTGCTGTCATTTTTATTTTGGACTGGTACGAAAGAGGGGGTTATTTTCTGGTTTACCGCGCTTGGCGTTCCCTTGTGTTTTTGGGGGATATTTTTTGGCCTTCGTCGTATTGCATACAAGACAGACCAGGTCTGGGCTGAATCCTGGAATGCTAGTCGCAATACGCTGTGGAATGAAGAGATTCTACGTGGGCAACGTTATGCATGGCTTATCGCTTCAGGTGTTATAACGCAATCTGGAAGCCGAACAGATAAAATACTTTCTGCAATACAATCCTCTTCTCCGGTCATACAAGTACAAAAAACAAGAGAAGGGTCCCTGGTTCGACATTCAAAATTACCTGGATTTGAAGAGCAGCAATCAGCGGAATTCAGCGAAGCCATTAAAACGCTTATTACGCAAATTGAGCCTGTTCTCGAAAAGATCCCATCAGATATTGCTTGTTGTCTGATAGCCGACTTTGATACGCCAGGGATCCCTGATGCATTGCAAATCGCATCAGAGCTCATTCAGTCAGAGACCGGGCGTTCTTTTGTTTTATTCGAAGGCAATGGGTTTGAAGCGCTCGACTGCTGGCTTGATAATGCATGGCATAAACCATCCCTGGTTTTATCTCTCAGTGCAGAGATACGTCAAGTAGCCAGAGAAGGCGAAGGTGAAGCAATAACATTAGCATTAATGCTGAATAGAAAACATCCCGGCATTCATGAGGCTGTGCAATTACGCAGACCTGAAAAATACAAGAATGATTCTCTGACGAAAACACTTTCACGGGCACTGATCTGGAGTCAACTACTACCTGAAGAAGTTAAGGGAAGTTGGATTACTGGATTGAATTTCTCACTGAGCGGGGAATGGCATGTTGCGTGTGAAGAAAATAAATTATCTCTCAATATGGCTGAAGAACATAAAAACATAGATGGTTTCATCGGTTATGGAGGCGTCTCTGCTCCCTGGCTTGCGGTGGCCATATCCTCGATCGTTGCTCGCTCAGGGGCGGCGCAAATAATAGCCGTAGAAACGGATACAAATGAAATCTGGATTGCCGGTGTTACGCCCGGAGATAACACAGTGACACGACAGGACACATTGTGAAAATAAAAACACTTATCGGGAGCATCGTACTCACACTTATTTTTTTTATCTCTATTTTTGTATACCTGTTTATGGCCTGGCCAGAAAAAATGGAGAACTGGACGGGTATCGGCCCGCTCGACAATACCCGGTTGCTGATATGGAGTCTGGTTTTAATCCTTATTATTGGCCTTATTGGCTGGGTGGTCGAAAGATTATTTGAGCGTGCGGGAAAGACGGGTGTCAGGGCGGCCTTCGAGGAAAATAAGAGAAAGTCTACCGGAAATCAGACTTCCTTGATTCTGAAGGATCAAAGTGAGAACGGCTTTTTCAATAGTACAGCGCTCATCGACCACCTCCGCCTGCGCTACGGCCACCGCTGGAAATCGAAAGTCCGCGTGCTGCTGGTTCAGGGGATCGATGACCATATCGAAAAAGTGGTTCCAGGGCTCAAGCGTGACCACTGGCAGGAAAACGGTGGCATTGTCCTGATCCATGCCGGGTCAGCAAAAAACACGCCGGATCCAGAATTTGTTGACGTGCTGAATGAGGTGCGCGCTCAGCGCCCGGTGGACGGTATTGTGCAGGTGATGGACTGCAAACAACTCCCGGATGCTGCCGCGCTGGATACGCTGGTTCGCAGCCGTCAGAAAAGTGATTCGCTGTTTGGCTGGCAGGCGCCGGTCTGGCTGTGGTTTATCCGTGAGGAAGCCTGGAGCCAGCAAGGCGAAGGTATTCCGGCGACAGGCACATTGTTCGGCCCGGGTGCCTCACCGGAAGCTGCGGTTGAGTCACTGTCGACGCTTTCCTTACGTCTGCGTTGCGCGGCTATGCCGGTGTTGCTGAGCGATACTCGCCACAGCTGGCTGCTGCAGTTATCCGATCAACTGCGTGGCCGCCTTAAACAACAGTTAGCCCCATTGCTGGCCAGCCTGATGACCGGGCCGGTACCGTACCGCCTGCGCGGCTTGATGTTCAGCCCTGTGCTGCCAGCAACCTCCACGCTACCGCACGCGCGTCTGAGCCACCCGGCCTGGCAGGCTTTGGAAGATGATTGTCTGCATGTTCACGCCCGCAAAATCGGTTTCCACTGGCAGCGCGCTCTGCGCCTGATGCTGCTGGCGCTGATTGTGCTGTGGGGCGCGGGAACACTGCTTTCTCTGGTGGTTAACCGTGCTCAGATTTATCAGGCTCAGCAAACCGCCCGCGTTGTCGCCGATACAAAGCAACCGTTGACGGAGCGCCTGCGTAATCAGCTTGTTCTGCAGCAGGCTATTGCCCGTCTACAGGACAGGGAAGCGCACGGCGCGCCGTGGTATACACGCTTTGGCCTGAATCAGGACCGTGGGACCCTGAATGCACTCTGGCCTCTGTATGCCCGTAATAACCAGATGCTAATGCGCGATGCGCTGGCTGATGAGCTTCACCGTCAGCTGAACGTATTTGTGGAACTCCCTCCAGCCAGTGATGCACGTACTGCGGGCTCGCAAAAGGCCTATAACCTGCTCAAGGGCTACCTGATGTTGGCGCACCCGGATAAAGCGGATGCGATCTGGCTTGCCGGAAATATGTTGAAAGTCTGGCCGTCCCGCGCTGGCGTTGCCGACAGCGCATGGCAGACCCTGGCCCCGAAACTGCTCGGATTCTATGCCCAGAACCTGCCTGTGCACCCGGAATGGAAAATTAAGCCAGATACAGACCTGGTTGGCGCCGTGCGTCAGATTTTGCTCAAGCAGATTGGACAGCGTAATGCTGAGTCAGGCCTGTATCAGGAGATGCTGCTGCGCATCGCCCGCAACTGGCCAGACTTAACCCTTGCAGATATGACCGGTGATACCGACGCGTCGATCATTTTCAGCACCGAAGAAGTGGTGCCGGGAATGTTTACTCGTCAGGCGTGGGAAGAGCAGGTCGAGAACGCTATTGATGAGGTAGTGAAAACCCGCCGCGATGAAATCGACTGGGTACTGACCGATAACTCCCATCAGGCAGGCAGTGACATTTCACCGCAAGCGCTGAGGCTGCGCCTGACCGGGCGTTATTTCACCGACTTTGGCAATGCCTGGCTGAACATGGCCAACAGCATTCAGTGGCACGAAGCAGAATCTCTGCCCGAAGCGATTGCCCAGCTCAACCTGCTGGCGGATGTGCGTCAGTCGCCGCTGGTGGCGCTGATGAATACGCTGGCCTGGCAGGGGCAGACCGGGATCAAAGGTGAGGCGCTTGCCGATTCGCTGGTGGACTCCGCGAAAAAGCTGGTGGGTCGCAACAAGAACGCCCAGCAGTTCATCAAGCAGGCACAGGGGCCGGAAGGCCCACTGGATAGCGTATTTGGTCCGCTGAATGGCCTGATGGCCGGGAAAGACGGCACGGGCAGCAATGGCAACCTGAGTTTCCAGTCGTGGCTGGCGCGTGTGACGCAGGTGCGCCTCAAACTTCAACAGGTTACCAGTGCCCCGGATCCGCAGGCAATGGCACAGAGGCTGGCCCAGACGGTTTTCCAGGGCAAAGCTATCGATCTGACCGATACCCGCGACTATGGCAGGCTGGTCGCTGCAAGTCTCGGACAGGAGTGGAACGGCTTTGCTCAGGCACTGTTTGTTCAGCCGCTGGATCTGGCCTGGCGTCAGGTGCTGGCTCCGGCGACGGGCAGCCTGAACGCTCGTTGGCAGAGCTCAATTGTATCTCAGTGGAACACGGCGTTTGCCGGGCGCTATCCATTTAAAGCCACGGGAAGTGATGCCTCACTTGCTCTTCTGGCGCAGTTCCTGCGTAGTGATTCCGGTCGTATTGCGGCATTCCTCAAAACCAACCTGGGCAGCATTCTGCATCAGGAAGGCAGCCACTGGGTGGTCGATCCTTCTGCAAGCCAGGGCATGACCGTTAACCCGGCGTTTCTGGCGGCTATCAACCAACTGGCAGATATCTCCGACATTATTTTCGCGCAGGGTGATGCGGGTGTTCATTTTGAACTAATGGCCCGCCCTTCACGTGAGGTTGCGCGGATGCAGCTGACGCTGGACGGTCAAAATCTGGATTACTTCAACCAGATGGAAAGCTGGCAGAGCTTTATCTGGCCCGGGAACACCTATTATCCCGGCGTGGATCTGAGCTGGCGCAGCAATACGGCAGAAATGCGCCTCTATGAACACAATCAGGGCAACTGGGGCTTGATTCGCCTGCTGGACAAAGCGCGGATCACCCCGCTTAACAGCAGCCGCACTCAATTGATGTGGATTACCCCGGATGGCAACTCGCTGAAATTTATTATGCGTAGCGAACTGGGTGATGGCCCGCTGGCGCTGCTGAAACTGCAGGGCTTTCGCTTACCGGAATCTATCTTCTCAGTTAGCACAGATACCGTGAATAACACCTTCGCATCCACGGCGGAGAAATAATATGGCGACTGCAAAAGCATTGCTGGCACTGTGTGTGCCCGATGAAGCGCAACAGTCAGCGCTGCTCGCTCGTCAGCAGGGCAGCCTGTCGCAATGGGATAACTGGCTCAAACCATTAGCGGACGGTGACGGGGCGGGGGAAGACCCGGTCTATGACGATGATTTCCAGTTGATGCGCGAGGAAATCAACAAACTTTCCGGCACCGATGCAGAAAAGCTTTGCCAGCTGGCGGAAAAAATTCTTTGTCGCACTGCCCGGGACGTAAGGGTGGTTACCTGGTATATCTTCGCTCGTCTGCAACGGGAAGGCGAAGCCGGGCTGTGTGAGGGGCTGCAACTGCTGGTGGCCATGTTGACCCGATACGGTGAGCAATGTCATCCGCGCCGCCCGAATGCACGCAAGTCCGCGCTTGAGTGGCTGAACAGTACAAAGATGCAGGACACGCTTTCACTGTGGCCGGATGCAAACCGTGAGCAGACCTCACGGACGGCATCCGTGCTGAGTTTGCTGGATAGCCAACTGGAAAGCTGGCCGGAACGTGAATGTCCCTCTCTCGACGGTTTATCCCGCGCGCTGGAAATCCGTCTGGCAGGCTCCGGTGGGCTGGATGGTTTAACACCGCAAAACACCAGTACAGCCGAAAGTTCCCCTGTTTCAACGGTCAGGCAGTCCTCCCCGGATATCGTTGTTAAGTCCGAGGGTGAGCTTTTAAGTCAGTCGAAAGTGCTTTCTCGTTGGCTGGCCGATCGGCAGGATGGCTGGCTGGCATCGCACCGGCTGATGAAAGTGATTCGCTGGGATACTGTGGGGCAAATCCCGGCGCTGGATGCCAGCGGCCGCACCCGTCTTTCATCGCCCAAACCGGATTATCGTGCTCAGCTTAAGCGCTTGTATCTGCAGCAGAACTGGACGGAGCTGGTGGAGCAGGCCAGCACCATGTTCTGCGAAGGGGGCAACCGCTTCTGGCTCGATCTGCAGTGGTATCTCTGGCAAGGGCTGGCCCGAGCCGGACACCCCTGGGATGGCTGGGCGGACTACATTCTCAGCGATCTTAAACTGCTGCTGGCCCGTCTGCATGGTCTCGAACAGCTATGCTGGAGCGATGGCACGCCGTTTGCTGATGAAGTGACGCTGACGTGGATTGCTGAAAAGGTGAACGACGATATGTCGGGGTTTGGCAATGAATCTGCCGCGGTTACTGGCGGAGGACAAACGGATGACATTCTCGCGCTGGAAGCCGAGGCAATGGAAAAGGGCGATAGCGACGGCCCGGAAGCGGCGCTTGGTTGGCTTCAGAGTCGTCCGGGTATGGATTCTCCCCGCAGGCGCTGGTTGCTGCGTCTGCTGATGGCCCGCGTTGCCGAGCAGTTCGGCCGCAATGAAATGGCGCTTCACCTGCTCGGTGAACTCACAAGTAGCGCACCACAACTCACCCTCAACGACTGGGAACCTGCGCTGCTTTTTGAAGTGCAGGCCCGCCGCCTGAAGCTGTTGCGCCTTAAAGCAGGTCGCAGCGAAAGCGATAAAACCCGCCTCGTCCCTGAAATGGACGAGCTGCTGGCTGGCCTGATTGCCATCGATCCCGCCCGGGCGATGGTGCTATGCGGCTGATAGGCCGCACCTGATTTTCTCTTTTTTGACTACCACGACATTCAGGAAAACCGTGCATGGATGATTTAACCCTGCGCTATTACGAAGCCGAGATGCGCTACCTGCGCGAAGCGGGTAAAGAATTTGCCCGCGCCCACCCCGATCGCGCAGCCATGCTCAATCTGGATAAAACCGGGGCCCGCGATCCGTACGTCGAGCGCCTGTTTGAAGGGTTTGCCTTTCTGATGGGGCGCCTGCGTGAAAAGCTCGACGATGACCTGCCGGAGCTGACCGAAGGGCTGGTAAGCCTGCTCTGGCCACACTATATGCGCACCATTCCGTCACTTTCCGTGGTGGCGTTTGATCCGGAATGGCAGCAACTGAAGCAGGCTGAAATTCTGCCAGAAGGCTTCTCGGTGCTGTCGCGTCCGGTTGGTCCGGACAAGACCGTCTGCCAATACCGCACGACCCGCGATATCACCCTGCAGCCACTTTATCTGGCAGATGCCCGTTTGCAGACTGAGCCTGACGGGCGCGCCGCCATTCGCCTGCGCTTTGAGTGCGGCAGCAAGGTGGACTGGGCCAAAAGCGGCATTGATAAAGTCGCTCTCTACCTGGATGCCGAAAGCCCGGTGGCGTCTGCTCTGCATCTGGCGCTGACCCGTCGGGTGCATGCGATGTATGCCCGGCACGCAGCGACCCACACCGGGCGCATCCGCTTTAACGGCTGGTGCAAGCCGATGGGCTTTGAAGATAACGAACGTCTGTGGCCGAAAGGCGATTCTGCGTTCAGCGGCTATCAGTTGCTGCTGGAGTATTTCAGCTTCCGCCAGAAGTTTATGTTCGTTGAGCTGCGTGGGCTCGAACTGGTGGGATTCACCCCGGATACCACCTGGTTTGAAACCGACATTGTGCTCGATGGCGGCTGGCCGTCCGATATACCGTTTGCCACCGAAAACTTCCGCCTGCACTGCTCGCCGGTCATTAACCTCTTCACCCTGGAAGCGGACCCGCTGACCATCGACCCTCTGGAAAATGAATACTTGCTGCGTCCGCTGCGCGTTCAGGACGGTCACACGGAAATCTACAGCGTCGATAACATCCACGGCGCGGTGAAAAACGGTAAGCACCCTTACGTACCGTTCACCAGCTTCCGTCATCGCGGCGGCATGATGCGCTTTGACGCACCGGAGCGTTATTTTCACACCCGCGTGAAGCGTGGCCCGTCCGGTCTGTATGACACATGGCTTATCCTCGGTGGCCGTTCGTTTGAGCTGGAGCAGCTTTCTGAAAAGCCAGAATCGCTGTCCATGCGTATCACCTGCACCAACGGGCAAATACCCCGCAAGGCGCTCGAAAGCACGCTGCTCGACCGGGTGATGAAGGCCGGTAAGGTGGCGGTGAAGGTCCTGAATCTCAGTGCGCCGACCCTGCCGCTCTATCCGCCAGCAAACGATCGTTTTCACTGGCGCGTCATGAGTCATCTGGGCTCCAGCTTCTTAAGCATGATGGATAACCCGGAAGTGCTGCGTGGCACGCTGGCGCTGTATGACTGGACCGACGATGAGATGAGTCGCCGCCGTCTGGAAGCTATTGTGGCGGTGAAGCACACCCTGGTGCGCCGCTTTGAACGTGGCTACATGCTGCGCGGGGTTGAGATTGAAGTTACGCTCAATGCTGACAACTTTGCCGGGGAGGGGGATGTGAATCTCTTTGGCGAAATGCTGCACCGCTTCTTTGCGCTGTACGCCGATGTTCACCTCTTCAATCAGCTCACATTGGTACTGCAACCAACAGGGAAACGACTGCGATGGAAAGAGAGTCACAGCCAGCACGTGCCGGGCTGACAGAACACCTTGGCAAAGAAATCTGGCGGGTTAACTTTTACCGGTTTTGCCAGTTGCTTGAGCAGGAGAATCCCGACGCGCCATTGCTGGGTACCGCTGAGAAACCAGCTGCCGATCCGGTGCGCTTTCGCCCCTGGCCGGGGATGGGGTTTCCGGCCAGTGAATTACGCACCGTTGAAACGGATGAAGAGCATCCGGAGCTGCCGCCCACGGTTCGCACCACGTTCCTCGGGATGTACGGCGTGGATTCGCCGCTACCGACCGCTTATCTGGACGATATCGCTCAGCGGCGGGAAGGATATGAGGCTACAACGGCTTTTCTCGATATCTTTAGCCACCGCATCATTACGCAGTACTACCGTATCTGGCGTAAATACGCGTACCCGGCGACGTTTGCAGCGGGCGGTACCGATGAGACTTCGCAATGTCTGCTGGGGCTGGTAGGCCTGGGTATTCCCGGTACTGCTGAAAACGTGGCAACCCCGGTTTCCCGTTTTCTGGCACTACTGGGTGCTATGCGCCTGCCGACCCGAAATGCCGAAGGTATTCGCCAACTGGTTGGCCTGCTGGCACCGGGTACCACCGCAACGATTATTAGCCCGGATCCGGTCAACGTGCAGGTGGCTCAGCGCAGTGGGCTGGGGAAAGAAAATCGTGTTTACCTGTCGCAGCGCGCCACGCTTGGTAAAAGCGGCAAAGAGGCCTGCAGCCGTATTCTGCTGATGCTGGCGACCAACAGCCCGATCGAGGCCAAAGGCTGGCTTCCTGGTGGTCAGCTACACACTGACCTGATGGTGCTGCTGCGCGTGTATCTGGGCTATCGCTCAGATGTTCGCCTGCGCCTGACCGTACCGGTGAGTTTGCTGCCTGAGCCGCGTCTTGGGCAAAAGCACCGCATCCAGCTTGGCCGTACCGGCATTCTGGGGGTGAAAAACGGCAAACCTGGTAAGCGCCGCTATCTGACAGTCAGCCTGGGCTGCTATGAAGGGCTGGATTGCAAACCTCTGCATCCGGCCCAGGATGGCGGTTACCGCTTTGACTAATTCTGCTATTTATTGAAAGGAATCTCTGAATGACATCCGTTTCCCTGCGACAGATTGTTCTGTTCGCCCTCTGTGGGCTGCTCGCCGGTTGCGGCCTGAGCCAGTCCGTCTCCGATGGTGCAGTCAGCATGACCAAATCGATTTTCTACAAAAAAATAAAAGTACTACGCCTCGATTTTGAACCGCGCTCGGCGGCCAATGCCGATGAAGCGCAGACGCCGCTGGCGACCATGGTCCGCGTCTATCAACTGAAGGACCGCCAGAAGGTGGATGCCGCAGACTACCAGACACTGCTGCGTGAAGCCGATACGGTACTGAAAGAGGATATTGTGGCGAGCAAATCCCTGCTGGTGATGCCTAAAGGCAGCATGATGCTCAATATGCTGATGGATGAAGAGGCGCAATATGTCGCGGTTATCGGGTTATTCAACCGTCCGGATATGAAAAACAACACTTGGCGGCTGCTGTTGAGCCGCGATGAACTCGACCCGGGCAAGCCGCGTACCATCGAACTGGGTAATGGTTTCCTGATGCTGCTTCCTGTTAAGGAGTGACAACAATGGCGATGGATAACCGGCTGGCCCTGTTTGACGGCCAGACTCGCTACATACTTGAAATAAACGACAGCCGGGTAAAACCGGATGTGCTGAACTTTCATGGGCGCGAGGCGTTGAGTCAGCCCTCGAAGTGGCGCATTGAGTTCACCACGCGGCACAGCGATGTGGCGGCAGAAGATGTCCTGCTGAAATATGCCACGCTGCGCATGCTCAGTGGCCGGGAAGTCCACGGCGTGATTATGGCGTTTGAATGGCAGGGCTCAACCAGTGACCAGACGCACTACAGCGTGACGCTCTCATCCAGACTGGCGCTGCTCTCGCATACCCGACGCTGTGCTGTGTACCAGAACCTTTCTGTGCCGGAGTTGGTGGAACAGGTGCTGCGCAGGCATGGTCTGGAAGGTGCGGATTTTGAGTTTCGTCTGGAGAAGAGCTACCCGCAGCGCGAGCTCATCACCCAGTGGCGTGAAAGTGACCTGCAGTTTATCCGGCGAATTCTTTCAGAAGTCGGCATCTGGTTCCGTACCGGGGTGAATGATGTCACCGGGCTGGATGCAGTGACCTTTGCCGACAGTCAGCTGTTCTACCAGTTTGGTGAGTATCTGCCATACGAAGATCCGTCTGCGTTGTATGACGGTGCAGCCGAATCTGTTTGGGGTCTGCGAGCCTGGCACAACACGGTGACCGGGCTGGTCCGCACTCGGGACTACAACTATCGCACTGCGACCACGCCGATGGATTCTGCTGTCACCGTCAAAAACAATGCCACCACCACGGGAGAACACTACCACTACGCCGCTCCTTTTCTGGTCGCCGGTGATGACGGTACGTCTGAGCCGGAAACCGAAAGCGGGGCGTTTTATGCCCGTATTCACCACGAGCGAGAACTGAATAAAGCGACCAGGCTGCACCTGTTCAGCAACGCCGCATATCTGACGCCGGGCATGGTGCTGGAAGCGGATGGCAACAACCTTAATGATCTGAAAGAGGGCATGCTGATTACACTCACCACATACCGGGCCGCGCGCGACAGCCGCCTGCATGTGTCAGTGTGGGGCATACCGTACAGCGAACAATTCTCCTTCCGCCCAAAGGAAGAGCCGCGTCCGAAGATAAATGGCACGCTCCCGGCTCGTATTGAAAGTCGGGAGAAGGGTGATATCTATGCCTGGCTGGACAATCAGGGCCGTTATCGTGTGGAGATGGACTTCAGCCGCGAAGATGCAGAGCCGGGCTACAACTCTCTGTGGATTCGCCAGGCGAAGCCGTATTCCGGTGACATATACGGTTGGCATATGCCGCTGATTGACGGTACGGAAGTGGGCATTGCTTATGATGATGGGGATATTGACCGCCCGTATATCGCCCACGCATTCCATGATTCAGAACATCAGGATATCGTCACTCGCGATAACCGTAGCCAGAACATTCTGCGCACGGCGGCAAACAACGAACTGCGAATGGAAGACCAGCGCGGGCAGGAACATATTGCGCTCGCCACGCTATTCGGCGGCACGCAGTTGAATCAGGGCCATATCGTTGATGAGCAAAATAAGCCGCGGGGCTCAGGCTTCGAATTGCGCACCGATGAATATGGCGTCATCCGCGTGGCTAAAGGGTTGTTCATTACCGCCGATGGTCAGCAGAAAGCCGCAGGTGACGTGTTAGATATGAAACGGCGCTGAATGAAATTGCAGTCTGCCAGCAGCAAATCAAAGCCCTTTCCGCCGCCGCAGAACAGGCGAAGGCGCTGGAAGCCGATATCGAAAGTCAGAAAGCGATGTTCGAGCAGCGGCTGAAACCCCTGAACGAAATGATTCACTTCCATGGCCCGCAAGGAGTGGCCTTCGCCAGCGGCGAACATATGCAAATGACCGCCAGCAAGAACGTGGCGATGAATGTGGGTGGGGATTTTAGCAGTGGGGCATCAGGAACACGGCAATTCTTGCCGGTGAAGAGATAGGCCTGTTCGCACGCACGGGTTCTCTGACCCTGAACGCCAGCGAAGGTCCGGTGCAAATCCAGGCGCAGAACGGCGCGATGCACTTATCCGCAGAACAAAAACTGAGCCTGATATCCGCAAGCGACATGTTGTTTGCGGGCAAGAAGAAAGTGACGCTAATCGGTGGCGGCAGCTATCTGAAAATCGAAGGCGGAAAGATCGAATACGGCACAGATATGACGTACACGCGTAAGATCAAGCGGACGACCACAACAGGAAGTGCCGCTCAGGAAGCAAATCTACCAGAAATGCCAGCTGTCTTGCCTGCATTATCTTGTGGTCCAAATGCTGCGTGCTTCAGGGTTTCTGATGCACTGACAGGTGCCGAAGATATGGAGTTCGCCTACCAAATGCAAACTCCAACAGGTGCGGTTCAGGGAAGAACTGACACCGCCCTGACACATACGGTGAATTCAGATACAGAAGAAAACGTTTCACTGGATTATGTATATCAGCTAAGAGCAGGGACAAGGTAATGGCAGTTTCATCAACGACTACAACTAAAGAACAGGAACAGCAAGAAAAGAAAGTCAGTGTGGAATTTTTCCATATAGATATGATCCCTGATGCGATGAGGAAAATGGGATGGGAAACGGCTCCTAAATTAATGGAACATTGGTTTAGTATTCCCTCAGCTTATTCATTTGATAAAGAATCAAAAACAACATTACTTAAATACGACGCAAGAGACATTCCTCCTTCAAAGGTCAATGACAATATCGTAAAGATGAAATGGGCAAATCAGTATCCACTAGTTAGGGATGGTATCGAGAAGTTAAAGGCTACATGGAATACATATAATGGAAGGAAAGAATTAAGAAAACATATTGTCAGCATGAAACTTTTGGAGGGGGAAAGTGTTGCAATTGGCTTTTCTGACGATGTAAAAGAGCTTGATGCAGTAGCTCAGGCCAATTACCTAAGAATCGGTGGTAAATTTGACACTATTAACGACTGGTATGGTGCAATAGGTACGTGTAACCTAAAGGTATGTATTCGCGGGAGTGTGAAGTTGCTCGAGGGTAAATATTACCTAACGGTTAAATTTTTAGGGTTTTATATTAAAGATACATATGATTTTCTGGATGATGAAAAATTCGGACTAGATCTGCCTGAGTTTCTAGGGGTTTGGGGGGAGAAAAGAATATTAAATAAAGCAGAAACAATTTCGTATATGTCATCATATGGTGTGGGTGCGTTTGGTCATTTAGTCCAAATGTTCTCTGGCTTTGTTCCTGTTTTTAACTCTGATTTCAGGAAGTGGCAAAAAAAGCACAATGCTGGTGGTGACTATATAGTGTTTTCAGATTTAATGTGGATCCCCCCTTTAGAAAAGGATTGTCTGGTGATTCTATGAGAAAAAATAAAAAGCTAAATTTTTTGCTATGCATTTTAATTTTTATTCTGTGGGTGATTCTATCACCTACAGCTTTTTTTGGGAATTTTAACCAGGCGCACGAGCAAACAAGCGAGGATGGGATGTATAGAATTGTAGCCTATTATGTTTTGCCGACCACGCCTGTATCGTTTTTTCAATGGGTATTTAATGGTGATGTTTTCTTAGTTCTCTATGATAAGCATAATAACTATTTAGGACAAAGTTCGCCTTTTGGGTTTTCGGATCAATTTGATATTTTTGGAAACGCTATCTTTTTTCCTGATGACGCTGATGGTAACGAAAAGTCATTTTCTATTAATGGAGTCAACGATTTTACTGAAGGATATACAATACCGGTCGAGCACAAAAAATGGTGGAGCATATTTTATTCATTGTTTTATTAAAGGTATTCAACAGCAATAACCACTCTTTATTGTAGATCCCCCTATGAACAGACGCTGCTCCCGGTGGGGATTATATTATTCTGTCTGACGTGCATTGGATGAAACCCCTGGAGTCAGATAGGGTAATTTATTTATGAAATTAATGAAAAATAAACTTCAAACCAGAATGATTGTGCTGGTGTTCGTCGTTATTTACTCGATTTTCCCTACGACTGTTTTTTATGGTGAGCATAATAAGTTGTTTGAAAATACAAGTCCCGATAATTCATTTAGGGTGGCAGTGTATAAAACAGGGGTGTACAATATTTACGCATTATACAAATACATGAATAATGAAGACTATTTCTTTGTGGTTTATGATAAATGCGCGAATGTTGTATTTAAACCTTCTTTATGGTTCGGTGCCAGCCAATCTGTAGTTTATGGTGGATTTTATTTTTCTAAGCATAATCGGAGTAAATTATTCTTTCCGACAAATGAGGGGGTAGATTCAACAGAATTAGAAAACACGCTAGGCTGTTCGTTATAGTAATTTAAAGCACTATCGATTCGGACAAAACTAAAATAGCCCATAAAATTTGACTTTATGGTGGAGCTAATTTTTTGTAATTGTATTTATTAATCACAATTATCAAACAATAGAAGAAGATGCTACATAATACTCCCTCTCTCTGTGAAATTCTTTATGGCAACTTCGCTGGTGGTCTGGATCTTCATCATGTCAGCGAGCAAAACCAGGTGATCTTGTCCGTACTCGACAACATGCAACGGATCCTCAACTGTCGCGCAGGTACGCTGGCACACCTGCCGGATTATGGTCTGCCGGATATGACCAAAATCCTCCAGGGCATGCCGGGGACTGCCCATGAACTGATGGGCACATTATCGACCGTACTGCTCAGATACGAGCCACGCCTGAACAAAATCGCCGTTGTCCTGCTGGAACAGGAAATTCCCGGTGAGCTGCGCTATGCCATTGATGCTGAACTTAAAGGTATTGGCCTGGTGCGCTATGGCACGGAGTTTATGCCCGAAGGACGGGTTCTGTTGCGACATCTTAAGCAACAGCAGTATCTCGACACGACAACCCGGATGTAAAGCCAGATAACACCATCTCAGTAAAATCTTGCTGAATATCAGCGATTACTGGAAGAGGCCCTGCTTACCGCTGAAGGTGCACACAGGGAAAATCTGGAAATACAGCGCCTTAAACTGGAACAAAAAATCCTGGATGTGCATCGGCAATGTAGAAAGCTAAGCCGCATAAATAATAACCCTCCTGTGCTGCATATTAATTAAATGGACAACTGGTCATGAATGACATTCCCTACCGTAAAATTAAAACTGGCGGTGACCCACGTACGCTGGCGGATTATGCGGCTCTGCGCGATGAACTGGGCAAATTGACTCATCCGGCTCGTCCGGATGTCAGCTGGCAGCATGTAGAAAAACTCTGCCTCTCACTGTTCGGGCAAAATGGCGTGGAACTGCAAACTGCGGCCTGGTATACGCTTGCACGAACCCAACTGGCAGGAGTGTCCGGCCTTAATGAAGGTCTGGCAATACTGGAGGCCCTTATAAGCCACCAGTGGGGAGCGCTCTGGCCACAGCCGGTCCATGCGCGGATGGAGATCCTCAGTAACCTGAGCCTGCGTCTACAGCAAGTGATGCGTACTCTTCCACTTCACTACAGTGACCTCAGCCAGCTTTACACAGCAGAACAGCAATTTACCAGCCTTGGGACGATACTTGAGCGCCTGGAGCTTAAGCACCTGAGCCAGTTCGATACCTTGCGGACGCTGATGCACAATAATGCTGTCAGGCTGGAAAACAGCGACGGCGCATCGGGTGTTGTTCAGCCCGGCATCCTGTTGCCCCCGGAGATAATGGATGGGGCGAAAATAACGCTAAAAATGCCTTCTGCGCTGCCTCTTCCACAGAAAAATACGACGAGGTGGGTATATATTCCCCAACCGGAACGTCAGCCGAATGTGGACGTTCTGTCAGTGATACCGGCGCCGGTAAAAAAATGGAAATTTTTCACTGCGGGGATGGGTACCATGCTGGCGATCGGCGCTGCAACGCTATGGGGCTGGCACGTTTTGCATCGACCTGATCCGCTACAGGCTCAGCTTGCAGCATCTCTGGCACCGTTGCCTGCAATTCTCACCCCTGAGCAGCGGGAATCGCTGAGACAGCAGGCTCCTCTGGAGCAAGCCTTCATTACGCAGACACAGCAGCAACTTGCCCGCCTGGATAAACTTCCCCCTGACTGGAACATTGCCTACAGTCGGCAGTTAATTGAGCAGGCTCAGGCGCTGTGGCCGGAGCAGGCTAAATCCCTGGTTTTACAAGGGCAGCAACAGCGTAATGCCAGCGCGTTGTCAAAAGAAAACCTGGACGGCTGGCATCAGGGGATGACAAAGCTAAAACAGCTGAGCGAGCGACTGAACAAGCTGGACGAGCAGAAGGGAAGATACATGACGGTCAGCGAACTGAAGTCAGTCGTATTTTCCGCCATGCAATCCTTTAATCAAACCATACCGGCCGAAGAACAATTGCGGGCACTGTCGCTGACCCCGGCTGGCCAGACTTTATCTCTGGCTGATAAGACCCAACTGGAGATGCGTCTGAAGCAACTGATTACCCGTTATGCAGAAATAAAACAGAGTGCATCGGAATAAATGGCAGCCCGTTAAGAGACTGAACATCATTTATAAGTACACATACTATATGTTTACTTACTACCTCTGATGGGGGAATTTTATGAACAAAGATAACGTCTGGAGTAAGTCCTACACGCTCGCTGTAAACAGCAAGCCGAAAGCAATATGGCAGGCATTTATCGACACAGATAACTGGAAGCGATGGAACCCTGGCGTAAAGTCAATCACTATCGAGGGGCCATTTCATACGGGAACATGGTTCACGATGGAGTTACCTGAAGGTGATATTGTTCGTAGTCGGCTTATCGATGTTTCTGAAGAAAAGTATTTCATTGATGAGAGCAGGGTAGATGAAACGCTGGTCAAAGTTGAACACCGTATTGAAGCATCAGCGACTGGTCACTGCATGTTGATTTATGCTATCAGCACGCAAGGTCCGCAGGCTCAGGCTTTCGGAGAGGGAATAAGCTCGGACTTCCCAGAGGTGATGGCGGGGCTGGCAAAATACCTTGCCGAAACAGGTTCAATGTAAATGACATCAGAAAATAAGCCTCTTCCCAGCGCTTTCGAAGGGCCGTACGATAGCCCCGGCTATTTACTGTGGAGAGTGTCAAACAGCTGGCAACGCGAACAACGAAATGCCCTGCAACACTTAGGCCTGACACACACAGTTTGTCGTTCTGGCTGTAGCCAGTTGGTTTGAGGAAAAGGAGGAGCTGACGCAAATACGGTTATCACAGCTAACCGGTAGCGATACGATGACGATATCCCAGGTCGTTCGTGTCCTTGAAAAAGCAGGCTATCTGGAGCGTATTCCGCATCAAAAAGACACGCGCTCCAAAGTGATTAGGGTAACAACAGCGGGTCGGGAGCTGGCTGAACAAGCCGTGCAGGTTGTAGAAGCAACCGATAAAAAATTTTTTATGCCGCTTGAGGATAATGGAAAATCCCTGATTACCTTGTTCCGAAAACTTCTCCGATAGCCCCGACAAACGCTCCGCAGCAGGAAGTTTTTGAGATGCATAAAGATAAAGAGTTTCGTTTATATCGCCCCTTGAAGGGGATTACGCATACTTTCGGCGAAGAGTGGTTTGCGTTGAAAGCAGAGGCCTTCGCACGTTTTTTCGGTACGCCGACATTCCTTATTGGGCAGACTATCGCGGTGATCGTGTGGATTACTCTGAACGCTGCAGGCGTTGTGAAGTTTGACCCTTATCCCTTTATTTTGCTCAACCTGGCGTTCAGCATTCAGGCTGCTTATGCAGCTCCGCTGATCCTGTTGGCGCAAACCCGACAGGCGGAGCGCGATCAGGCGCATGCGCTGGCGGATGCGCAGCACCGCGAAGACCTGGACGACGCAATGGCGAAACGCCAGATGCTGGCCGAGGAGCAGTCGGCACAACTGTTGGAATTGCTGAAACAAAATACGCATCTGACTGAGCTGACCCGGCAAATGGCCGAGCGTATCGAAACGCTCGCAACGCAGCTTGCGCAGCGTGAGTTGCGCTGACAGCAACAGTCAATTTCTGGCGGCGGGTTTCCACAACCTGGCCTGCTGCCAGACAGTTGGCAGTTATTTCAGATATAAAAAACCGAAATCAGGGAACAGACTCCGGATTGCCTTTTGGTATCAGGATCGTTCGGACCATCGCTACTGTCTGTCTGCGGACGTCACCGTAAAGTTTCAGGATTCATGAATTTAGCAATATCCGCTTCTGACCCCAAGCTAACCGCCTGAAAAGTAGCCCCGGCAGGGGAGATTATTCGTTTTCCAGGCGGGCCGCATATACCCCTTCCATTGTGAATGTACATATATCGATGTGTATCCACCGCTGCCCCGTCATGGTGCGAAAGTTTGCACCATGCACAATATCCTGACAATTACCTGCTGATTTACGAATGATCATGTGCAATGTGCCCACTTCGTTGTGTGGCCTCTGCCCAGATATTTTTGGCATATCTCTTGCTCTTTATTGCATAGCCATTCAGATAGCCACTCAGAGGTTCAACTATGTCAAACAGCAATGATTTTCCGCTCGTCGAAGCGCCTGCATCGGGGCGCAAGGGTATATTTTCGATTTCCATGGTTTTGTTCAGCTTTACTTTCTTTACCGGCACGATGTTCGCGGGCGGTAAGCTCGGCGTCTCTTTTTCCATCGTTAACCTGCTGTGGATTGCCGTTATCGGTAACTTTCTGCTGGCCCTCTATGCCGCGTCGCTCGGCTGGATTGCTGCCCGCAGCGGGCTGAATACCGTGCTGATGGGGCGTTTCTGCTTCGGTGAAATAGGCAGCAAGCTCGCCGATTTTATTCTCGGTTTCGCTGAACTGGGATGGTACGCCTGGGGTACGGCGACCGTCGCCATTTCGCTGGTCAAAATCCTCGCCATACCCGAAGCCATGACCATTCCGCTGATGATCCTGTTCGGTATCCTGTTCTGCGTGACCGCGCTGGTGGGCTACAAGGGGCTGGATGCGTTGTCGCGCGTGTCGGTGCCGCTGATGTTCATTCTGCTGGTGATTTCTATGTATCTTGCTGCCCATCACGCTGGCGGCTGGCAGGCGATGACCAAAATCGAGCCGGGCGGAAGCGAAACCATGGCCTGGTCAGCGGCCATCACCATGGTGTTCGGAACCTTCGCCAGCGGGGCGACCCAGGCGACAAACTGGACGCGTCTGGCTAACTCCAGCCGCACCGCCATCATCGCCAGCATGGGCAGCTTCCTCATCGGTAACGGGCTGATGGTTATTGCCGGAGCCTGGTGCGCTATCGTCTACCAGCAGGCCGATATCGTGGAAGTGTTGATTTTGCAGGGTTTGTCTGTCGCCGCGGTAGTGATGCTGTGCCTCAATCTGCTGACGATTCAGGGACCGACGATTTATAACGTCTCGGCTGCCGCCTGCCATCTGCTGCGCAGTGAGCGCCGTCGCACCCTGACTATCGTCGCCGCTGGCGTTGGTATTCTGCTGGCCATTGGCGGTATGTATGAAATGCTGATCCCTTTCCTGGTGTTGCTGGGCAGCATCATTCCGCCCATCGGCGGCGTTATCCTCGCCGACTACTGGTTTTATCGCGGCGGCCGCTATCCGCTGTTGCAAACTGCCTGTTTGCCGCGCTTTAACTGGTCGGGGCTTTGCGCCTACGCCGTGGGAGCCGTGGTGGCTTATCTGTCGCCATGGATTGCGCCACTGGTGGGCATTACCGTTTCTGCGCTGATCTACATCGCCCTGACTCGCCTGAGTAAACGTCAGCCTGCCGCTGATTCGGTCGCGGAGCAGTAACCATGGGCCTGACGGTCAGAGAAATCCTCGCCCTTGAGGAACTCTCCGCTATGCGCCTGCGCGCGGGCAAGCAGGGACTGCAGCTGGCGGTTCGCTGGTACTACGTCGCAGAAAATGAAAATATCGCTGAATGGATCATGGGCGGGGAACTGGTGTTTATCACCGGGATCAACCATCCCCGCGATGAAGACAACCTGATCCAGTTGCTGATGGAAGGCAAGCAGCGCGGGATCGCCGGAATGGTGATCCTGACCGGTGGCGACTATATCCAGTCAATCCCGCCGCGCTTGATCGCCCTCGCCGATGAACTGGGTATTCCCCTGATCGAACAGCCCTATCTGCTGAAGATGGTGATGGTTACCGAACGCATTGGCACCGCGCTGGTACGCAGTGAAAACGCCCTGCAGTCGCAGCGCGATATTCTGATGCAGCTATTAACCGGGGATTATCCCGATCTGCAAATCCTGCAGCAACGCGCGATCCATCAGCGGCTGGATTTTACCCGCCCGCTGCGGGTGGCGGCGCTGCGCCTTGAGGGGATACAGAACCTGTTTCGTCAGTTTCCACCCGAGCAGGCCGAAGCATGGTTACAGCAGGCTCGCCGTGTCGTACGCCAGCGGTTGCAGCAGCAGCTCAATCAGCAGGGCAACCCCTTTCCGCTGGTAGAACGCAGCAATATGTTTATCTTCCTGCTTCCGGATGAGGAAGGTGAGTTTTTTCAGCAGAAAAAGTGGTTACAGCAGTGGCTGCTTGCGCTGGCGGAAGGCGACGACGGGCTGTCGCTACTGTGTGGCCTTTCCGCAAGGGTGCAGCAATTACAGGACTATCAGCGTGCGCTGTCGCAGGCGCGTCAGGCGCTGGACCTCAGCGATAATCTGCGCCCGGCCCAGCGCATTAGCGACTATCAGCAACTGGGCTTTATCAAACTCCTCTCTGCCATCGGCGACCCTGCGCTGCTGAGCGATTTTATGCATGACACCCTCGGCTGTCTGATAGAACGCGATCGCAAAAGCCCGTGGCTGTTAATGGAGACGCTGGAAACGCTGCTCCAGGAGAACGGTAACGTGGTCAGAGCCGCCGAGCGGCTTGGCATTCACCGCAACACGTTACATCAACGCATCCAACGAATTGAAAAGCTGACCTGCTATCCGATCAGCCATCCACAATTCCATCTCAACGCCTCGGTCGCTTTAACGATCTGGCGTATGTCGCAAAACCATTTACGGGAACATCCATGAAAATTATCAACGCGCGCCTGCGCCATAAAGAAGCGCTCTATACCCTTGAATTACAGGACGCTGTGATTAAACGCATCACTTTGCAGACCTCCGCGCAGGTGGCTGAGGGCTGCGATATTGACGCGCAACAAAAGCTGGTTATCCCACCGTTTGTCGAGCCACATATCCATCTCGATGCCACCCTGACGGCGGGCGAGCCGGAGTGGAATATGAGCGGTACCCTGTTTGAGGGGATCTCCCGCTGGAGCCAGCGAAAAGAGAGCGTAACGATTGAAGATACGCGCCAACGCGCGCTGAAAACCATTGGTATGCTGCGTGATAATGGCGTGCAGCACGTACGCACCCATATTGATGTTACCGATCCCTCCCTGACGGCGCTTGAAGCCATGCTGATGGTGAAAAAAGAGGCGGCCCATCTTATCGACCTGCAAATCGTTGCCTTCCCACAGGAGGGCATCGAATCCTTCCCCGGCGGACGAGAGTTGATGACCCGCGCCATTGAGATGGGGGCCGACGTGGTGGGCGGCATTCCGCACTACGAAAACACCCGTGACAAGGGCGTCAGTTCACTGGTTTTTCTCATGGATCTGGCCCAGCGCCACGGCTGCCTGGTCGATGTGCACTGCGATGAAATCGACGATCCGCAGTCGCGCTTCCTGGAAGTGCTGGCGGAAGAGGCCCGGGTCCGTGGCATGGGCGCGCAGGTTACCGCCAGCCATACCTGCGCCATGGGATCCTACGATAACGCTTACTGTTCGAAGCTGTTCCGGTTGCTAAAAGTGTCGGGCATTAACTTTATCTCCTGTCCGACCGAGAGTATTCATTTGCAGGGACGCTTCGACACCTGGCCGAAACGCCGCGGCGTGACGCGGGTGGCGGAGCTGGACCGCGCCGGGATCAATGTCTGTTTTGCTCAGGATTCCATCCAGGATCCGTGGTATCCGCTGGGTAACGGCAATATTATGCGTATCCTCGACGCCGGCCTGCATATCTGCCATATGCTGGGATATAAAGATTTGCAGCGCTGCCTCGATCTTATTACCGATAACAGCGCCCGGGCGCTGTGCCTGGGTGATAATTACGGCATTGTCGAAGGACGCCCGGCTAACCTGCTGATCCTTGACGCGGAAAATGACTATGATGCGGTATGTCGCCAGGCCAAAGTGCTGATGTCAATTCGTCATGGCGAAATCATCATGCAGCGCCAGCCGGAACAGATTGGCTATCCAGCCTGACGCGTTAAACATGCCCGGCCGGTTAACCTGCCGGGCTAAAAAAGCGCATCTTATACGCCCCAAACACGAATTGATTCACGACGAAGCGGGTAGACATTGGCTGATATCGCATAGCCAAAGTTACAGGTTTATTGCTGAATATAAGGGCGTTTATTGTAGACGTCAGGAGAGGGATATATGGCGTCCCCTGCAGGAATCGAACCTGCAATTAGCCCTTAGGAGGGGCTCGTTATATCCATTTAACTAAGGGGACAAGGCGGCAGGAGTATAACGTCATTTATCTGCTGCGTTAAGCGTGTTTGCCGCCAAGTGGTTAAACCGTCGCCGTTTACGCGTTTTTTTCTGCGCCTGCGTCGGAGCTTGTCTGTGCTTCCGCCCGGGCTTTTGCTTCAGCCTTGCGTTTGTTGATCATGTCGTTACGGATTTGCGCATGGCTGAGCAGGGCGAAAATAAAGGTACCGCCGCAGATATTCCCGGCGAGTGTTGGCAGGGCAAACGGCCAAATAAATTCGCTCCAGTGCACGGTGCCGTTAAATACCAGATAAAAAATCTCTACCGCGCCGACCACAATATGCGTGGTATCTGCCAGTGCAATCAGCCACGTCATCAACACGATCACCACAATTTTCGCGGAGCCCGCAGACGGAAACATCCACACCATTGTCGCGATGATCCAGCCGGAAAGAATGGCATTAGAAAACATCTCCAGCGGCGTATTCTTCATCACATCCATGCCGATTTTGACAAAGGCATCGCGGGTCTCTTCGTCAAAGACCGGCATATATTCAAACGCCCAGGCGGCAACCGCAGTACCAAGCAGATTTCCCAGCAGCACCACGCCCCATAACCGCGCCATCAGGGCAAAATTTCCCCAGCCCGGGTTCTGCATTACCGGCAGCACGGCCGTTACGGTGTTTTCGGTAAAGAGTTGCTGGCGGGCCATGATGACAATAATGAAACCGAAGGTGTAACCCAGATTCTCCAGCAGAAAACCGCCCGGAACGCCCTCCAGTTGCACATGAAAAATCCCTTTTGCCAGCAATGATGACCCCATCGACAGCCCGGCGGCGATGGCCGACCAGAACAGCGCCATTGCGTCTCGTTCCAGCTCTTTTTCACCATCCTGGCGAATATGTTCATGAATAGCCATGGCCCGGGAGGGGAGGCGATCCTCATCAAGTTCGATTTTTTCGCCGCGCTTTTTTTCGTCGCTCTTGACCTCGATTTCATCGCTGTGCTTATCAATTTTTTCCATACTGACCTCGCTTCTGCTGCACTGATGTCTAAAGCGTAGCGGTTTTACACTGCTTTCCATGGCGGCATCGTCTTAAAGTGCCGGGAAAAGCAACAATGGCGATACGGCGCAAGCAAACTTTGTATAGAATTGTTAATAAGCCGTATAGATAATGTCGGCTATGCTGGTTTGAGTCTCGTTCACTGCGTGGACATCATAATATGCGCTGATACAATGCGTTGCATAACTCCGACGCAAACCCGGCGTCGCGTTCGCACTATTATGGATGGCCTTCAGCACTGGTCATTTTCTTCAGGGAGACACCTATGAAATACCGCCTGTCGGCGCTTGCGTTGGCAACCACTGTACTGGTCGGCTGCGCCAGTTCTCAGCAGACGCAGGGACGTTCGGACCCGCTGGAAGGGTTCAACCGGACTATGTACAACTTCAACTTCAACGTGCTGGATCCGTACGTTGTTCGCCCTGTGGCGGTAGCATGGCGTGATTATGTGCCACAACCGGCGCGCAATGGTCTGAGCAACTTCACCAGCAACCTTGAAGAGCCTGCGCAGATGGTGAACTACTTCCTGCAGGGCGATCCCTATCAGGGCATGGTGCATTTTACGCGTTTCTTCCTGAATACCCTGCTGGGGATGGGCGGCTTTATGGACGTCGCCGGTATGTCGAACAGCAAATTGCAGCGTGAAGATCCGCACCGTTTCGGCAGTACGCTGGGGCACTACGGCATTGGTTACGGCCCGTATATGCAGTTGCCGTTCTACGGTAGTTTCACCCTGCGTGAAGATGGTGGCGATATGGCGGATACGCTCTATCCGGTGCTCTCGTGGCTGACATGGCCGCTTTCTGTCGGTAAATGGACCCTTGAAGGTGTCGAATCCCGTGCGCAACTGCTCGATTCCGACGGCTTACTGCGCCAGTCTTCCGATCCTTATATCCTCGTGCGGGAAGCCTATTTCCAGCGTCACGATTTTATCGCCAACGGTGGCAAGCTGAAGCCGCAGGAAAATCCGAACGCGCAGGCGATTCAGGGCGATTTAAAAGATATCGATTCGGAATAAAACCGGTCGCAGCAAATAAAAAAGGTGAGCCTGGCTCACCTTTTTTATTATTGATGCGTTATCAGAAGGCGTAGTTGAAGTTAGCGCCGTAGAGGAACGCGCGGCCTTCAGACTGGAACGTATACGGGCCTTCGGTGAACTTCACTTTCTGACCATGCATATAAGAGAAGCCAACATCGACGGAAGCGTCCTTATTAAAGGCATAGGTCGCACCCGTGCTCAGCCACAGACGATCCTGGTCAGGAATGGAGATCGTGCGTTTGTCAGCCGGAACCGGGCTGTCATCAAAGGCGATACCGGCGCGGAAGGTCCAGTTATCATCCATATAATAAGTGGTACCCAGCGCGATGCGATAGGCATCTTTAAAGCCTTCATCTTTATAGAACAGCGTTTGACCACTGTCACCGGTCGCTTTCAGTTCCTGGAACTGGCTCCAGCTGGTATAGGTCAGACTATAGTGAATGGCCCACTGCGGAGCGACGCGGTTATAACCCGAAACTTCCCACATCTCTGGCAGATGGAGCGACAGCGAACCATTGGTGGTCGAACCGCCAGTACCATACGGCAAGCCAAGACCCAGTGCTGTGTTAATCGGGTTAAGCGTTGTCGGCAGGTTGCTCTTATAATCGCCGTCGAAGTCGACCTTCACTTCTGAGCGGTAAGTTAATGAGTAACGGTTGTTTTTATCCAGCTCGTAAAGGATACCGGCGTTCCAGCCAAAGCCCCATTCGTCGCCTTTCAGATGCGCGATTTGCGTATCACGGCTGATACCGCCCGCCTGTGCGCCAATAGCGGCAGCTTGCTGGGCGCTAAGCTGGCCGGATTGCACCATGCCTGGCAGGCTGGCGCCGATGATCTGCGGCAGATCGCCAGCGTAACGCTCAACCTTCGCACGAGCATAAACGGCGTCAAAACCAAGACCGAAGCTCCAGTGGCTGTCCAGACGATACGCGCCGCTAAGGTTCAGGTTCAGTGTTTCGAGATCGGTTTTCCCGCCCATCGACCCGGCTGCGTAGTCATTATTAAACTCTGTTGCCAGCCCGTAGTTGGAGGTCAGAGAAGCCCCCCAGCCGAACTGATCGTTAATCGGCGCGACAAAGTGCAGGTTTGGTATCCACGCTGTCGGCGCAATGTTTTTCTGGCTTGCATCATTACCAATCGCGGAACGGCCGGTGACATCAACATCCGGATCAACAAACACCGCGCCGCCGGAGAACGTCGGGCGGTCAAACATGGTAATCAATGCAGGGTTGCGGCTGACGTTACCCGCATCATCCGCAATGGCACCTTCACCGGAATAAGCGCGGCCAAGACCAGAAGCCGAAAATTCATTGAGTTGAAAGCCTGCGGACCAGGCCTGGGTAGAGACAATTGCCACTGCGACTGCCAGAGCAGACTTGGTAAAACGGGTTTTCTGGCTCATGACCATAACCTCATTCGAAATCGATTTATTTTTATTCAAACTATGTTACGTGTTGTAACAGGAGCGCGAAGTGTAGGGTCTGTGTTACAGCAGAGAAATCAGACCAGTGGCGGAAGTATAGGTCCGACCAGAGGGAATGTTGCAAGTTTGTATATAAGTTTTTTCAATTGTGATCTTCGAAACGAGATCTGCGTGGCAAAATCGCCGGGGGTAGTAATCAGTCAATTGGGCGATTTTTGTTTTAGATCATTTTTAAGTGTGATTTCGGTCACTTATCCACTTTCGGAAGATTATCAACTGGAGACGATATGAACGGCGGCGTAAAATATGTCCATCGTTTATCTGGCACCCAGGGTGCTAATTCAGAGGAATCAACAATGAGCAAATGCAGTGCTGATGAAACCCCGGTTTGCTGCTGTATGGATGTTGGCACCATTATGGACAACTCCGACTGCACCGCCTCTTACAGCCGCGTATTCACTAACCGTGCTGAAGCCGACGAAACGCTGGCTGCGCTGAGCGCAAGAGCCCGCAGCGTGGAATCCGAACCTTGCCAAATCACCTCCACCTTCACCGAAGTGGCGGACGGCGTGCGTCTCGATATCGATTTTGTTTTCGCCTGTGAAGCGGAAACCCTGATTTTCCAGCTTGGTCTGCGTTAATCTTCCCGCCAACGCCTCCTTTCACGGAGGCGTTTTGCTAAACATCTCTGTGCCTTAGCTCGCATTTTTCTCTCGCTCCCATTGGCTATATGTAAAAAATTGGTTAAGACTGTTATCAGGTCAGACCACTTTAAGCATACGCTGTTAACAGGGGAGTGTTATGAAGGCATTACCGCTTGTCACCCGCCAGGGCGACCGCATTGCCATTGTCAGTGGGTTACGTACCCCGTTTGCCCGCCAGGCCACCGCTTTTCACGGCATTCCGGCGATCGATCTCGGCAAAATGGTGGTGGGAGAGATGCTGGCGCGCAGCGAAATTCCCCCAGACGTGATTGAACAACTGGTGTTTGGCCAGGTTGTGCAGATGCCGGAAGCGCCAAATATCGCGCGCGAAATCGTGCTCGGCACCGGCATGAGCGTTCATACTGATGCCTACAGCGTCAGTCGCGCCTGCGCAACCAGTTTCCAGGCCGTGGCCAACGTCGCCGAAAGTTTGCTGGCGGGCACTATCCGCGCCGGTATTGCTGGCGGGGCGGATTCCTCCTCTGTTTTACCGATTGGCGTCAGTAAAAGGCTGGCGCGTGCGCTGGTAGATGCCAACAAAGCCCGCACTGTGGGGCAAAAACTGAAGCTTTTCTCCCGCTTGCGCTTGCGCGACCTGTTGCCGGTTCCTCCCGCCGTCGCGGAGTATTCCACCGGGCTGAGAATGGGCGATACGGCTGAACAGATGGCGAAAACATACGGCATCAGCCGTGAACAGCAGGATGCGCTGGCCCATCGCTCACACCAGCTAGCCGCGCAGGCCTGGGCTGAAGGCAAACTGCGTGATGAAGTGATGACTGCGTATGCGCCGCCGTTTCGCGATCCGGTTGAACAGGATAATAACGTTCGTCATAACTCCAGCCTGGCCGATTACGCGAAGCTGCGTCCCGCCTTCGATCGCCAGCATGGCACGGTGACGGCGGCGAACAGTACACCGCTCACTGACGGGGCTGCGGTTGTCATTTTAATGACCGAATCCCGCGCCCGGGAACTGGGATTATCGCCGCTGGGATATTTGCGCAGCTAAGCTTTCACCGCCATTGATGTGCAACAGGACATGCTGCTTGGACCGGCCTGGGCAACGCCGCTGGCGCTGGAAAGGGCCGGGCTGACGATGGCTGATTTGACGCTTCTCGATATGCACGAAGCCTTTGCCGCGCAGACCTTAACCAACCTGAAATTGATGGCCAGCGAGCGTTTTGCCCGTGAGGTTCTTGGGCGCTCGCAGGCCACCGGCGAGGTGGATGACAGCAAGTTTAACGTGCTGGGTGGGTCCATCGCTTACGGTCATCCGTTTGCCGCCACCGGCGCGCGCATGATCACCCAAACGTTACACGAACTGCACCGCCGGGGCGGAGGCTTTGGTCTGGTCACGGCCTGTGCTGCGGGCGGTCTGGGCGCGGCAATGGTTCTGGAGGCTGAATAATGACAATGATGTCCGCATTTACGCTTAATGTGCGTCCTGACAATATCGCGGTCGTTACCATTGATGTACCGAATGAAAAAATGAACACCCTGAAAGCGGAGTTTGCCGGTGAAGTGCGCGCCATGCTGAAACAGATCCGCGACAACAAGGCGCTGCGTGGCGTGGTGTTTATCTCGGCCAAGGCAGACAATTTCATCGCTGGCGCGGATATCAATATGATCGCCCGTTGCCAGACGGCAAAAGAGGCCGAGGATCTGGCCCGTCAGGGACAGCAAGTGATGGCGGAGATCCATGCGCTGTCGATTCCGGTGGTTGCCGCAATTCATGGGGCTTGCCTGGGCGGCGGGCTGGAACTGGCGCTGGCGTGCCATCGCCGGATTTGTACCGACGACGGGAAAACGATGCTGGGATTGCCGGAAGTTCAATTAGGGCTGCTGCCCGGTTCCGGCGGGACACAGCGATTGCCGCGCCTGGTTGGCGTCAGTACGGCGCTGGAAATGATCCTCACCGGAAAACAGCGTCGTCCGCGCCAGGCATTAAAAGTCGGGCTGGTGGATGAGGTCGTACCGCATTCAATTCTACTCGAGGCCGCCGTTGATCTGGCCAAACAGGGGCGGCCGACCAGCCGTCATTTGCCGGTTCGTGAACGGGTTCTCGCTGGGCCGCTTGGCCGCGCGTTGCTGTTCCGTATGGTGAGTAAGAAAACCGAGCAAAAAACCCAGGGGAATTATCCTGCGGCTACGCGCATTTTATCGGTCATTGAAACCGGGCTGGCGCAGGGGCGCAGCAGCGGTTACGACGCGGAAGCGCGCGCATTTGGCCAACTGGCGATGACGCCGCAATCGCAGGCGTTACGCCACCTGTTCTTCGCCAGTACCCGCGTTAAAAAAGATCCGGGCAGCGAGGTGCAGCCTGGCCCGTTGAACACGGTCGGTGTGCTGGGCGGCGGATTAATGGGCGGCGGGATCGCTTTCGTCACGGCAAGCAAAGCAGGATTGCCAGTTCGCATAAAAGATATTAATGCGAAAGGGATCAACCACGCGCTGAAATACAGTTGGGAAGAGCTGGATAAAAAAGTGCGTCGTCGCTACCTGAAAGCGGGCGAGCGCGATAAGCAGTTGGCGAAAATATCCGGCACGCTGGATTTTAGCGGCTTTGCTCAGCGTGACCTGGTCATTGAGGCGGTGTTTGAAGATCTGGCTTTGAAACAGAAAATGGTGGCCGAAGTGGAAGCCCATTGTTCTGCTCATACGATTTTTGCTTCCAATACCTCTTCTTTACCGATCGGCGATATTGCAGCCCAGGCCGCGCGACCAGAAAAGGTTATCGGATTACATTTTTTCAGCCCGGTGGAAAAAATGCCGCTGGTGGAGGTGATCCCTCACGCCGGAACGGATGAGCAGACCATCGCTACCACGGTAAAACTGGCGAAAAAGCAGGGCAAAACGCCGATTGTGGTGGCGGATAAAGCCGGATTTTACGTGAACCGCATTCTTGCTCCCTATATTAATGAAGCCATCCGGCTGCTGAGTGAAGGCGAGCGCATCGACGATATTGATCGCGCGCTGGTGAAATTTGGCTTCCCGGTCGGGCCGATCCAGTTACTGGATGAAGTGGGCATCGATACCGGTACAAAAATTATCCCGGTGCTGGAAAGCGCTTATGGTGAACGGTTTAGCGCCCCTGCAAGTATTGTCAGCGCAATTCTGAACGACGATCGCAAAGGGCGAAAAAATGGTCGTGGTTTCTATCTTTACCCTGTGAAAGGGCGTAAAAGCAAAAAACAGCCCGATCCGGCGATTTATCCCCTGATTGGTGTTTCCGGCGGCGGGCGATTATCGGCAGAGCAGATGGCGGAACGCTGTGTGCTGCTGATGCTGAACGAGGCGGTGCGTTGCTTTGATGAGCAAGTTATTCGCAGCGCGCGAGACGGCGATATTGGCGCCGTATTCGGTATCGGTTTTCCGCCGTTTTTAGGCGGGCCGTTCCACTATATAGCGTCATCAGGAGCGGGCGACGTCGTGGCGAGGTTGCAGCGGCTGGAAGCGCAATACGGCGCGCGCTTTGCGCCTTGTGAACCGCTGTTACGTATGGCGGAGCAGGGTGTAACTTTTTGGTCGGAAAAAGAAACTGAAGATGTGAATTAAGGTCTAAAAATTTAATTCTGTTATTCCTCATGGCGTTCGCGGTTATTTTGTAAACAGTGATTGACTATACTTACACCATTGAGGTAAAAAACAGCGTTTCATTCATGGAATGGATCAGGCACAATGCCCGGCCATCGATACTTTTCCGTCGTCGCGAAATGATTTCGCAGTGAAAGTGTTGATGATTCTGGTTAACAAAAGCGGTGCAATATGCAAGTTTTTATCATGCGTCACGGCGACGCTGCCCTCGATGCAGCCAGTGACTCGGTTCGTCCCTTAACCCCTTGTGGCTGTGACGAATCCCGTCAAATGGCAACATGGTTGAAAGGCCAAAAAGTGGATATTGAACGCGTTCTGATCAGCCCTTTTTTACGTGCTGAACAGACGCTGGAAAAGGTAGGGGAGTGTATGAACCTGCCTGACAACGTGGAGGTCCTGCCGGAACTGACGCCTTGCGGCGATATCGGCCTTGTCAGTGCCTATTTGCAGGCGCTGGCGAATGAAGGTACCTCCTCTGTGCTGGTGATCTCTCACCTGCCGTTGGTCGGTTACCTGGTGTCCGAGCTCTGCCCGGGTGAAGCACCGCCGATGTTTACCACTTCCGCCATCGCCTGCGTTACGCTGGGTGAAGACGGTAAAGGGGTTTTTGACTGGCAAATGAGTCCCTGCAACCTGAAGATGCGTAAAGCCATCTGAATTCGCCGGACCCTGAAAAAACGAAGAGCCGCTTTATGCGGCTCTTGGCGTTTCTGGCATCAGGGCAGCTCCGGCGGCTGCCACTCTTCCACTTCAATCAGCACCAGAATTGCGGCGTCACCGCCATACTCTTTCGGCGCCTGGTGAAACGCCATCACATGCGGGTGTTGCGCCAGCCACAGCGGCGTCTGTTGCTTCAGAATGTGTTTACCGTGGCCGTGCATCACGCAGGCGCAAAACACATGTTCACGGCGACAGGCGGCGATCAGCGCGCCCAGTTCTTGCTTCGCCTGCTGCTGTGTTAAACCGTGCAGATCGAGAAACAACTCTGGCGAGTAATCGCCCCGGCGGATCTTTTTCAGCTCAAAATGGCTGACATCTTCACGCACATATTTGACCGGACCTTCGGTATTGAGCAGCGGCTGAAACTCGTCGGAAAAGTAGTGACTGTTATCGGCTTGCTCCTGTAACAATCGTTTCACCGGCACTTCGCTGATTTTTTTCCGCGCCGGGCGATGTACCACGGTATCCTGCTTAAGCTGGCGCGTACCGGTCATCAGTTGCCGGAACAACGCCTGTTCCTCCTCGCTAAGCGATGGTTTCTTTTTCATCTGTGCGTCTCATCTTTTCTTTTCCTCAGTTTACCCGACTCACTGCGGCTCCGGTGAAGCAAAATGCATTTTTCCCTCTGGCTGGCGCGTGAGGTGCTGATTTATCGCCGTCTTCATGGCAAACTAGCCGCCGAATTTAATGCGAGCATGTGCCTGGGGGATACTATGGATAAAATTTTTGTCGATGAAGCAGTGAATGAGCTGCACACCATTCAGGACATGCTGCGTTGGGCGGTCAGCCGCTTCAGCGCCGCGAATATCTGGTACGGTCACGGCACGGATAACCCGTGGGACGAAGCGGTACAGCTGGTGCTGCCGACGCTCTATCTGCCGCTCGACATCCCGGAAGATATGCGCACCGCGCGCCTGACTTCCAGCGAGCGTCACCGCATTGTTGAGCGCGTGATCCGTCGCGTTAACGAGCGTATTCCGGTCGCTTACCTGACCAACAAAGCGTGGTTCTGCGGCCACGAATTTTATGTCGATGAGCGCGTGCTGGTGCCGCGTTCTCCTATTGGTGAGCTGATCAACAACCGCTTTGCCGGGCTGATTGATCAACAGCCGCAGCATATTCTGGATATGTGTACCGGCAGCGGCTGTATCGCTATTGCGACGGCGTACGCCTTCCCGGAAGCCGAAGTGGATGCGGTCGATATCTCCGCGGATGCGCTGGCGGTAACCGAACACAATATTGAAGAGCACGGCCTGATTCACCACGTTACGCCGATCCGTTCCGACCTGTTCCGCGATCTGCCGAAAGTGCAGTACGACCTGATTGTCACCAACCCGCCGTACGTTGATGAAGAAGATATGTCCGATCTGCCGTCGGAATACCGTCACGAGCCGGAACTGGGCCTGGCATCAGGCAGCGACGGCCTGAAACTGACGCGCCGCATTCTGGCCTGCGCCCCGGATTACCTTGCTGATCACGGCATCCTGATTTGTGAAGTCGGCAACAGCATGGTACATCTGATGGAACAATATCCGGACGTCCCGTTCACCTGGCTGGAGTTTGATAACGGCGGGGACGGCGTCTTTATGCTGACCAAAGCGCAGCTGATTGCCGCTCGCGAACACTTCAGCATCTATAAAGATTAAAACGACGCTCAACACCAACAACGACAACGGAGCCGTGATGGCAGGTAACACAATTGGACAACTTTTCCGCGTAACCACGTTTGGCGAATCGCACGGCCTGGCGCTGGGTTGCATCGTTGACGGCGTACCTCCGGGTATTCCGCTGACCGAAGCCGATTTACAACACGATCTCGACAGACGACGTCCGGGAACATCGCGCTATACCACCCAGCGTCGCGAAGCGGATCAGGTGAAGATTCTGTCCGGCGTCTTTGAAGGCGTTACCACCGGTACCAGCATTGGTCTGCTGATCGAAAACACCGATCAGCGCTCGCAGGATTATGGCGCGATTAAAGATCTGTTCCGTCCGGGCCATGCGGATTACACCTACGAACAAAAATACGGTCTGCGTGACTATCGCGGCGGCGGTCGTTCCTCTGCGCGCGAAACCGCAATGCGCGTGGCCGCTGGCGCGATTGCCAAAAAATATCTGGCGCAGAAATTCGGCATTGTTATTCGCGGCTGCCTGACGCAGATGGGCGAGATCCCGCTGGAGATCAAAGACTGGACGCAGGTCGAACAGAACCCATTTTTCTGCCCGGATCCGGACAAAATCGAGGCGCTGGACGAACTGATGCGCGGCCTGAAAAAAGAGGGCGACTCCATCGGCGCGAAAGTGACCGTGGTGGCCGATGGCGTTCCGGCCGGTTTTGGCGAGCCAGTGTTTGATCGTCTGGATGCTGATATCGCGCACGCGCTGATGAGCATCAACGCGGTGAAAGGCGTGGAAATTGGCGACGGCTTTGAAGTCGTGAAGCTGCGCGGCAGTGAAAACCGCGACGAAATCACGCAGCAGGGTTTCAAGAGCAACCACGCGGGCGGCATTCTTGGCGGCATCAGCAGCGGGCAGCAAATTATTGCCAATATCGCGCTGAAACCCACCTCAAGCATTACCGTGCCGGGGCGCACGATTAATCGTTTTGGCGAAGAAGTGGAGATGGTAACCAAAGGCCGTCACGATCCGTGCGTGGGTATTCGCGCCGTGCCGATCGCCGAAGCGATGCTGGCGATCGTGCTGATGGATCACTTCCTGCGTCAGCGTGCGCAAAACGCTGATGTCACCACTGATATTCCACGCTGGTAAACGATGAAAAAAACGGCAATTGCGCTGTTTACTCTGCTGGTGTGCGCCGCCGCGACGGCGGCGACACCGTGGCAAAAACTGACGCATCCGGTCGCCGGTAGTCCGCAATCCATTGGTGCGTTCGCCAATGGCTGTATCGTTGGCGCATATGCGCTGCCGCTGCAATCGGACAACTATCAGGTGATGCGCACTGACCAGCGGCGCTACTTTGGCCATCCCGATCTGGTACTGTTTATTCAGCGTCTGAGCAATCAGGTGCACAATCTGGGGCTGGGTACGGTGCTGGTGGGCGACATGGGGATGCCGGCAGGTGGGCGTTTCAACGGCGGCCACGCCAGCCATCAATCCGGGCTGGATGTTGATATCTTCCTGCAACTGCCGAAAACGCGCTGGAGCGCCGCGCAGTTGCTGAAACCACAGGCGCTGGATCTCGTCTCCAGCGATGGTAAGCAGGTCGTGCCCGCGCTGTGGAAGCCGGAAATCAGTAGCATGATCAAGCTGGCGGCACAAGATAACGACGTGACGCGCATTTTCGTTAACCCGGCGATCAAACAGCAACTTTGCCTCGATGCCGGAACCGATCGCGACTGGCTGCGTAAAGTGCGTCCGTGGTTCCAGCATCGCGCGCATATGCACGTGCGTTTGCGCTGCCCGGCCGATAGCCTGGAGTGCCAGGATCAACCTCTGCCGCCGCCTGGCGACGGTTGCGGCGCAGAACTGCAAAGCTGGTTTGAACCGGCGAAACCTGGCAGCACAATCCCTGAGAAAAAGACGCCGCCGCCATTGCCGCCGTCTTGTCAGGCTTTACTGGATGAACACGCACTCTGATGGAACTCTTTCAACAACTGTTTATGGTATCGCCGTTACTGCTGGTGGTGCTTTTTTTTGTCGCGCTGCTGGCCGGTTTTATTGACTCTCTGGCGGGCGGTGGCGGCCTGTTAACGGTGCCTGCGTTACTGGCGGCAGGCATGACGCCAGCCGAGGCGCTGGCAACGAATAAGTTGCAGTCCTGTGGCGGTTCGATTTCTGCGTCGCTGTACTTTGTTCGCCGCAAAGTGGTGAACCTTGCCGATCAGAAACTCAATATTCTGATGACCTTTATCGGCTCAACCACCGGCGCGCTGCTGGTGCAGCATGTGCAATCAGATGTGCTGCGCCAAATCCTGCCGATTCTGGTGATCTGTATCGGTCTCTACTTTCTGTTGATGCCGAAGCTGGGTGAGGACGATCGTCAGCGTCGTTTGTACGGGCTGCCGTTTGCGTTGGTGTCCGGCGGCTGTGTCGGTTTTTACGACGGTTTCTTCGGCCCCGGCGCCGGTTCATTTTACGCGCTGGCTTTTGTGACGCTCGCAGGGTTCAACCTGGCGAAATCCACCGCGCACGCCAAAGTGCTGAATGCCACCTCAAATATCGGCGGTCTGCTGCTGTTTATTATTGGCGGCAAAGTTATGTGGGGCACGGGTTTCGTCATGCTGGCCGGGCAGTTTCTCGGCGCGCGGATGGGCTCACGTCTGGTGCTCAGCAAAGGGCAAAAACTCATTCGTCCGATGATTGTGATTGTCTCGGCGGTGATGAGTGCAAAACTTCTTTATGACAGTCACGGCCAGGAGATCCTCCATTTTCTGGGGGTGAACGTATGACACATCACTACCAACAATTGATTGATATTTTTGATGGCTGCTTTGCCGACGATTTTAATACCCGTCTGATTAAAGGCGACGACGAACCGATCTATCTTCCTGCTGATGCAGACGCGCCGTATAACCGCATTGTTTTTGCTCACGGTTTTTATGCCAGCGCGTTACATGAAATTTCGCACTGGTGTATCGCCGGTGCCGAGCGTCGTAAGCAGGTGGATTTTGGCTACTGGTATTGCCCTGACGGCCGCGATGCGGCGACGCAGGGGCAGTTCGAGGATGTTGAGGTAAAACCGCAGGCGTTTGACTGGTTGTTTTGCGTGGCGGCGGGTTTCCCGTTTAATGTCAGTTGCGACAACCTGGAAGGCG
Organism: Kosakonia sp. MUSA4; assembly: GCF_013085925.1. NCBI lineage: Bacteria > Pseudomonadati > Pseudomonadota > Gammaproteobacteria > Enterobacterales > Enterobacteriaceae > Kosakonia > Kosakonia sp. MUSA4. The sequence goes on along the minus strand of NZ_CP025697.1, from coordinate 3,668,066 downwards.
ATGTCGAGCCGGATCGTATCGTGTTCCAGCGCCGCGTTCATGCGCAGGTCATGGCGTATCTGGAGCAGGGTATTCCCCCGCGCCCGGCGCGTTTTATCAAGGCATTACAGGATTATTATCAAACGCCGCCTTTAGCGGCAGAACAGTTCCCATGGCCGGAAGATCTTTGAAGCCATGTTGTCAAAAGAGGAAGAGAGATGATCGCGGAGTTTGAATCACGCATTCTGGCGTTAATCGATAATATGGTGGATCACGCCAGTGATGATGAGTTGTTTGCGGGCGGTTATCTGCGCGGCCACCTGACGCTGGCGGTGGCTGAACTGGAAGGCGAAGATAACCATTCGCCGGAAAATCTGTACCAGAAAGTCACCGGTAGTGTGGAAACCGCCATTCAGGCCGGAGAACTGTCGCCGCGCGATCAGGCGCTGGTGATGGGCATGTGGGAAAACCTCTATCAGCAGGCGAAGTCGCATTAAGGGGCGTTTTGCCGGGTAATGCTGACGCTTATCCGGCCAATATCCGGGCCTACGGGTTTGTAGGCCGGATAAAACAACGCCGCCATCCGGCAAATGTACCCATCTTCACTTCACCGCTCTGCCTTTCAATAACTTCCTGACCCACAAACGATTCGGATTGAGGGCTGCCAGCGTTTCGCCATCCAGCGGAATCGGCTCGTCACTCATCTGCGAAGCCAGAATCTCAGCCGCCAGCGGAGCGCTGCACAAACCGCGCGAACCGAGTGCGCCAAGCATAAATAAACCTTCGTAGACCGGTGCGCTGACCGCTTCTTCCGGCCGTTCTGCCAGTTGGGCGTAAGCTGCCAGCGTGGCGTCAAAGTCGGCGACATTTCCGACCATCGGCAGGTGATCCCGCGTTGCGCAGCGTACGCCGCAGCGCGCATCTCCAGCGCTGACATCCACCTCTTTTGCCCAGGCCGCATGCGGGAAACAGTCGATAAGCCGCTGGCGATTCTGCTGCTGATCCGCCTCGCTGTAATTTGCCTCCTGCTGCCCACGATGATAGCTGGCGCCGATACAGTGCTGCTGGTTATGCGGGTTCTGCGGCGTCAGATAACCGTCGTAGCACAGCACCTGGCGAAGCGCAGAGAGCAGATTGCTGGTCGGAATATGGCTGACCTGACCGGCAACAGGATAGACGGGCAGTTTCTCCGTTTGCGGGAAATGATGAATGCGATGCCCGTTGGCCAGCACTATTGCTGCATGCGCTCGCTGGCCGCCACGGCGGAAATGAAGTTGCCAGCGCTGATCTTCACGGCTCATGCGTTCAACATCATGTCCATAATGCACTTGCAGGCCTTGCTCGCAGGCCATCTTAATCGCGGCGGCCGTTAACTGCGCCGGGCAGAGCCAGCCGCCGAGCGGGTAATGCACGCCGCCGCATTCCGTTTCCACGCCGGTTTCGGCTTTCACTGCCTGGGCATCAACCGTACAGGCAATCTCCGGCGGCAGATCCAGCGTTAACATTTGCGCGATTTTTTGTTGGCTTTTTTCATCCCAGCCAAGCTGTGTGACGCCGCACCACTGATGGTCAAACGTCACGGGCAACGCATCATACAGACGGCGGGCAAAGGTAAACGCCGCGGGGAAGAAGCGGGCCAGCGCCGGATCGTGAGCGCTGAGCAGCGGATAAAGCGCCCCCTGGCGGTTGCCGGATGCGCCTTCGGCGGGCGCGTCGTCGCCACAGTAAAGCGTCACCTGCCAGCCGCGTCGCAGCAAGGCCAGCGATAACAGCGCGCTGGCGACACCGCCGCCAATCAGCGCCACATCGCGTACCTCTGTGCCGCCGCGGGCAAACCACGGCGTACGCGGCGCAGGCGCAACGGTGTTCTCCATTACGCCGGTCAGCATTTCGCGTTTACGGCCAAAACCTTTGCTTTTGCGCATGGTAAAGCCCGCTTCCTGCAAACCCCGGCGGACAAAACCTGCCGAGGTGAAGGTCGCCAGCGTGCCGCCCGGTCTTGCCAGGCGAGCCATCGCGGCAAACAGGTTTGGCGTCCACATATCCGGGTTTTTCGCCGGGGCAAAGCCGTCCAGGAACCAGGCGTCGACGCGCTGGTTTAAGGAATCATCGAGCGTATCGGTGAGTTGATTGATATCGCCAAACCATAAATCCAGCGTCACACGACCTTCATCGAGCAGCAGTCGGTGGCAGCCGCCAAAGGGCAGCGGCCACTGCGCCTGTAACTGTTCCGCCCATGGCGTCAGTTCCGGCCAGTGCGCGTGGGCTTTGCGCAGATCGTCCTGGGTGAGAGGAAATTTTTCAAAACTGATGAAATGTAACCTTTCCAGGGTAGCGTCAGGATTGGCTGCGCGAAAAGCCGCGAATGCCTGCCACAGCGTGAGGAAATTCAGACCGGTGCCAAACCCGCTCTCCGCGACCACAAACAGCGGGCGCGGGTGGTCAGGGAAACGCTGTTCCAGTTGGTTGCCGCCGAGAAAAACATAACGCGTCTCTTCCAGTCCGTTATCATTAGAGAAGTAGACGTCGTCGAAATCTCGGGAAACAGGTGTACCCTCAGCGTTGAATTCGAGGTTGGCGGATTGTATAGCGGTTTGTTTCACGTAAGTTACTCGTCCATCAGGCAGTGCCTCGATCTTAACGAGGGACAAAGAAAGGCGCAAATTTCCGCCGAAAATGTCTGATCGGACTTGTTCGGCGTACAAGTGTACGCTATCTTGCGACACGAAACTTAATTAGTGCGACTTAGGGGTATTGAATGAAACGTGCAGTGATTACTGGCCTGGGCATCGTTTCCAGCATTGGTAATAACCAGCAGGAAGTCCTGGCATCTCTGCGTGAAGGACGCTCAGGGATCACATTCTCTCAGGAATTTAAAGATTCCGGCATGCGCAGCCACGTGTGGGGTAACGTTAAACTGGACACCACTGGTTTGATCGACCGTAAAGTGGTTCGTTTCATGAACGATGCCTCTATCTATTCCTATCTTTCCATGCAGCAGGCGATCGAAGATGCTGGCCTGAAAGACGAGGTTTATCAGAACAACCCGCGCGTGGGCCTGATTGCAGGTTCTGGCGGCTCTTCTAAATCTCAGGTTTTCGGTGCTGATGCGATGCGTAGCCCGCGTGGTCTGAAAGCTGTGGGTCCTTATGTGGTGACCAAAGCGATGGCGTCTGCGGTGTCCGCTTGCCTCGCAACACCATTTAAAATCCACGGTGTTAACTACTCTATCAGTTCTGCTTGCGCCACTTCCGCGCACTGCATCGGTAACGCGGTAGAACAGATTCAACTGGGTAAACAGGACATCGTTTTTGCTGGCGGCGGCGAAGAGCTGTGCTGGGAAATGGCCTGCGAATTTGACGCGATGGGCGCGCTGTCCACCAAATACAACGAAACGCCAGAAAAAGCTTCCCGTACCTATGACAAACACCGTGACGGTTTCGTTATCGCGGGCGGCGGCGGCATGGTTGTTGTTGAAGAGCTGGAACATGCACTGGCGCGTGGCGCGCACATCTACGCAGAGATCGTTGGCTACGGCGCGACTTCTGATGGTGCGGACATGGTAGCGCCGTCAGGCGAAGGCGCAGTGCGTTGCATGAAGATGGCAATGCAAGACATTGATACACCGATCGACTACCTGAACTCCCACGGTACTTCCACGCCGGTTGGCGACGTGAAAGAGCTGGGTGCCATCCGCGAAGTGTTCGGAAACAACAGCCCGGCTATCTCCGCAACCAAAGCGATGACCGGTCACTCTCTGGGCGCTGCAGGCGTACAGGAAGCGATCTACTCGCTGCTGATGCTGGAACACGGCTTTATCGCGCCGAGCATCAACGTGGAAGAGCTGGACGAGCAGGCTGCTGGTCTGAACATCGTGACAAAACCGATGGAAGCCGCGCTGACGACGGTCATGTCCAACAGCTTCGGTTTTGGCGGGACTAACGCCACGCTGGTGATGCGCAAACTGAAATAAGTTTGTCTGCAAGCAGAAAAAGAGAGCCACTGGCTCTCTTTTTTTATGCATTGACAAGCTGCCGTTGCGGCAGGCAAACTCCCCGGCGCAACATTATCAACACGATAATGCGTAAGCGTTCAACGTTAACCAACGCACCTTAATCCTGGCACTCAGGTAGAGGGGGCGTGGCACTTCCAAATCCCGCCTTACTCTGCGTTATGGAGTAATGCATGTCTGTAGACGTTCAATCTGTTAAAACCTCGTCAGCGAATATGTCGCTGTTTCGTATCGCCTTTGCGGTGTTTCTGACCTACCTGACCGTTGGCCTGCCGCTACCGGTGATCCCGCTGTTTGTACACAATGAGTTGGGCTACGGTAATACCATGGTGGGAATTGCCGTTGGTATTCAGTTTCTGGCCACCGTCTTAACACGCGGCTATGCTGGTCGTCTTGCCGATCAATATGGCGCGAAACGTTCGGTGATACAGGGCATGATCGCCTGTGCTCTGGCCGGAGCAGCGTGGCTGCTGGCGGCGCTGTTGTCGGCTGCGCCCGCTGCCAAATTTGCGCTGTTGATTCTGGGGCGTCTGATCCTCGGTTTCGGTGAAAGCCAGCTTCTTACCGGCACGCTCACCTGGGGAATGGGGCTGGTTGGTCCCGCGCGTTCCGGCAAAGTGATGTCATGGAACGGAATGGCGATTTACGGTGCGCTGGCTGCTGGCGCGCCGCTTGGGTTGCTGGTTCACAGCCACTTTGGTTTTGCTGCCCTGGCAGCGATCACCATGGTATTGCCGCTGCTGGCCTTCGCATTTAACGGCGGCGTGCGCAAAACGCCAGCGCATCCGGGCGATCGTCCTGCACTGTGGAGCGTGGTCGGGCTTATCTGGCAACCGGGGCTGGGGCTGGCGCTTCAGGGCGTTGGCTTTGCGGTGATCGGCACCTTTGTTTCGCTCTACTTTGCCAGCCAGGGCTGGTCAATGGCAGGTTTTACCCTGACGGCTTTCGGCGGCGCATTTGTGCTGATGCGCATTTTGTTCGGCTGGATGCCGGACCGTTTTGGCGGTGTGCGGGTGGCGATTGCTTCGCTGGTGATCGAAACCATTGGCCTGCTGCTGTTATGGCAGGCGCATGACGCGTGGATGGCATTGCTGGGCGCGGCTCTGACCGGCAGCGGCTGCTCGCTTATTTTCCCGGCGCTGGGCGTTGAAGTCGTCAAGCGCGCGCCGCCGCAGGTGCGTGGCACGGCGCTTGGCGGCTATGCGGCATTTCAGGATATCTCCTACGCGTTTAGCGGCCCGTTAACCGGGCTGTTGGCAACGACTGCGGGATACCCATCGGTTTTCCTCGCGGGAGCAATTGCCGCCATTACCGGTATTGTGATCACCCTGGTGGCCTTCCGCGCGCGGAAATGATCGCCCGGTAAAACTCTTTGCAACCGGTTTCACAGAATGAGCCCGTGGTGATGTCATCTCACTGCGGGCTTGTTTATTCTTTTGCCATCATTACGCGAAAGGAGAAAACAATGGCTGGGTTTAAAGCGGATTTCTTATGGGGCGGCGCGGTGGCGGCGCATCAACTGGAAGGCGGCTGGCAGGAAGGAGGCAAGGGGATCAGCGTTGCTGATGTCATGACCGCAGGGGCGCATGGTGTACCGCGTGAAATTACCGACGGCGTACTGCCTGGTAAAAATTATCCTAACCATGAAGCCATCGATTTTTATCACCGCTATAAAGACGATATTAAGCTGTTTGCCGAAATGGGGTTTAAATGTTTTCGCACCTCCATTGCCTGGACACGTATTTTTCCTCAGGGTGATGAACTGGAGCCGAATGAAGCCGGGTTACAATTCTACGATGATCTTTTTGATGAATGCCTGAAATACAATATTGAGCCCGTTATTACCCTTTCCCATTTCGAAATGCCTTATCACCTGGTCACCGAATATGGCGGCTGGCGTAATCGCAAACTGATCGACTTTTTTGTCCGTTTTGCCAATGCCGTTTTCACCCGCTATCGCAGCAAGGTGAAATACTGGATGACCTTCAACGAAATTAACAACCAGGCTAACTATCACGAAGATTTTGCGCCCTTCACCAACTCTGGCGTGAAATATAAAGCGGGTGAAGATCGCGAAGTGATCATGTATCAGGCCGCCCACTATGAATTAGTGGCCAGCGCGCTGGCGGTGGAAGCCGGGCATAAAATTAACCCGGATTTTAAAATCGGCTGTATGATCGCCATGTGCCCGATTTATCCGCTCACCTGCGCGCCGGACGATATGATGATGTCGGTTGCTGCGATGCACCGGCGCTACTGGTTTACCGATGTTCACGTACGCGGTTATTACCCGCAGCACCTGCTCAATTATTTTGCTCGCCGCCAGTTCAAACTCGATATCACCGAAGAGGATTTGCAGATTCTGACGCGCGGACGCGTTGACTATATTGGCTTCAGTTATTACATGTCGTTTGTCACCAAAACTCAGGAAAACAACCCGCACCTCGATTACGACGAGACGAAAAGCCTGGTGAAAAACCCGTACGTGAAAGCTTCCGACTGGGGCTGGCAAATTGATCCGGTTGGCCTGCGTTACTCTCTGAACTATTTCTACGATCTCTACCAGTTGCCGCTGTTTGTTGTGGAAAACGGTTTTGGTGCTATTGATCAGCCTGAAAGCGACGGCGTAGTGAACGATCAGTACCGCATTGAATATATGCACAACCATATCCGCGAAATGAAAAAAGCGGTGGTGGAAGATGGCGTCGATTTAATGGGTTATACCCCGTGGGGCTGTATTGATCTGGTCTCTGCGGGCACTGGCGAAATGAAAAAACGCTATGGCTTAATCTACGTTGATAAAGATAACGAGGGTAACGGCACGCTGGCGCGCAGCCGTAAAAAATCGTTCTGGTGGTATCAGGACGTTATCAAACACAACGGCGAGAATATTTGACGATAAATTCCCCTCCGCCCGGAGGGGAATTTTTTAACTCACCAGCCAGAAAAGCGCTAATGCGATAAGCAGGGCGATAAAAAAGAATCCCGGTCGCGTGGAAATCGATTTTATTGTTTCGACAATGGGTGCGACAAACGGGCTGTAAATGGGCTGAATATCGCGAACCTCAAAGGTGCCCGTCGCACGTTCTGTGCGGCGTAAAAAGACATGATTAAGAATGTCCTGAACCTGCGCCGTCGTCAGGATCGTCTGCGGCGTGGCCTGCCATGTCTGCTGGGCGTACTCGGTAATCGTGCGCATTTCCATATCATCCAGCGGCTGTTTCAGGGCGGTCTGGATAGTGTGCAGCGTGGGCGCGCTGTGCGTGCTTAACGTCTGGCGCGCCTGCAGCCATGTCATCAGCGGCGCGAAATGTTTCGCCGGGATCAGTTCACCGGTTTTGACGCCGGAAAGCTCCATCATCGACTGCCAGATCAATTTACCGGATTCGCCTGTTGCTGCCGCCAGTTTCGTGACCGCCTGGTTCAGCGAATTGTGCTCGGCAGGCAGTAGCGGACGCTCGGTGGCCGGGCGTTGCTGCGGCTGCGGAATGGTAATCTGGTTATTCTGCAACATGGTCAGCACGGTTTTTAACTGCTGAGGCGTCAACTGGCTGAGCGCCGTCTGACCAAACTGCTGACGAATAAAATCGCTCACCGCCTGGCGATTATTTCCCTGGCTTAACAGTTCCGTCAGTTGTGAAACCACCTGGCGGTTAGTGTGGTTCTGCGTTGCAGTTTCCACGCGCTGGTTGAGGTTCTGCTCAGCAGCCGGAAAGTGACGCGAGAGCAGCGGGGCGTCATTCTTCAGCCCTAAATCGTGTTTCATGCCAGCCCATACTTCCGCGCTTTGTTGCTGCGTTAACGCGATCAAGCGAATAACCAGTCGCTCCAGCACGGTACGTTGCAGGGTGGATAAGGGCTGTTCGCCAGCATTATTCGCGGCTTGTGTCGGCTCTTGCCCGGGAGGGCGCGCGGGCGTCCCCTGAATGGGTTGCATCATGGATTTCCTCTTACTCTCGCATGGCGGTGGTCGGCATTGCAGGTATGCCTGGCGGCGAGATTATGGCACACTTGCGCGCTCAACTCCCGTTCTCAAACAGGTACTGTAGCGTGAAAATCCTTGTTGATGAAAATATGCCTTATGCCCGCGATCTTTTTAGCCGTCTGGGTGAAGTGAAAGCGGTTCCCGGTCGTCCAATCCCGCTTGCGGAACTGGCCGATGCTGATGCGTTAATGGTGCGCTCCGTGACGAAAGTCAACGAGGCATTATTACAGGGAACGGGGATCAAATTTGTCGGTACGGCAACCGCGGGAACTGACCATGTTGATGAAGGGTATTTGCAGCAAGCGGGGATTGGCTTTTCCGCAGCGCCAGGCTGCAACGCCATTGCGGTTGTAGAGTATGTTTTCTCTTCACTGTTGATGCTGGCGGAGCGCGAAGGCTTTGCTCTCAAAGATCGTACGGTCGGGATTGTCGGTGTGGGCAATGTGGGCGGACGCTTACAGGCGCGCCTCGAAGCGCTGGGGATCCGCACGCTGCTATGCGATCCGCCGCGCGCCGATCGTGGCGATGACGGTGATTTCCGCTCGCTTGATGAGCTGGTACGTGAAGCGGATGTGCTGACCTTCCATACGCCGCTGTTTAAAGATGGCCCGTATAAAACGCTGCATCTGGCGGATGATGCTCTGCTGGCGCGTCTGAAGCCTGGCACTATTCTGATTAATGCCTGCCGTGGCCCGGTGGTGGATAATGCGGCGCTGCTGCAGCGTTTGCAGGCGGGACAGGCGCTGCATGTGGTGCTGGACGTCTGGGAGCCGGAACCTGATCTCAACGTGGAGCTGTTGCAACGCGTTGACATTGGCACCGCGCATATCGCCGGGTACACCCTTGAAGGTAAAGCGCGCGGAACAACGCAAGTGTTTGAAGCTTATAGTGAATTTATCGGTAAGCGTACACAAATAGCGCTCGATACGCTGCTGCCTGCAGCGGAATTTGGCCGCATAACGCTGCACGGTCCTCTCGATCAGTCAACGCTAAAAAGGTTGGTTCATTTGGTGTATGATGTGCGCCGTGACGATGCGTTGCTGCGAAAAGTGGCAGGCACGCCGGGTGAATTTGATAAGTTACGTAAAAACTATCTTGAGCGTCGCGAATGGTCATCACTGTATGTGCAGTGCGATGATGCCAGTGCCGCCGCACTGTTGCAGCAACTGGGTTTTAACGCCACGCACACCCCGGCCCGTTAATGTCTTCTTAATGCTCCCTGCGGAAAAATGCCGCAGGGACGCTTTATTTCCTGGAGTAAATCACCATGTCTGAAGGCTGGAATATTGCCGTTCTTGGCGCAACTGGCGCTGTCGGAGAAGCCTTGCTCGAAACGCTGGCGGAACGTCAGTTCCCGGTAGGCGAACTTTATGCGCTGGCCAGAGAAGAGAGCGCGGGCGAAAACCTGCGTTTCGCGGGTAAAACCGTGCGCGTTGAAGACGTTGCCAGTTTTGACTGGACGCAGGCGCAACTGGCGTTTTTCGTCGCCGGTGCGCAGGCATCTGCGACCTGGATTGAAGAGGCCACTAACGCCGGTTGCCTGGTGATCGATACCAGCGGTCTGTTTGCGCTGGAGCCGGATGTGCCGCTGGTCATGCCGGACGTTAACCCGTTTGTGCTCGCGGATTACCGCAACCGCAATATTATTGCCGTGCCAGACAGCCTGACCAGCCAGCTGCTGGCCAGTATTAAACCGCTGATCGACGAGGGCGGTTTTTCACGCGTCGCTGTCACCAGCATGCTGTCTGTTTCACGCAGCGGCAAGCAGGCGGTCGATGCGTTGGCAGGGCAGAGCGCCAAGCTGCTGAACGGCATCCCGATTGATGAGGATGACTATTTTGGCCGCCAGCTTGCATTCAACATGCTGCCGCTGCTGCCGGATAGCGAAGGGAGCGTGCGTGAAGAGCGGGTGATTATCGATCAGATGCGCAAAATTTTGCAGGATGACGGTCTGATGATCTCCGCGAACTGCGTACAGTCGCCGGTATTTTACGGCCATGCGCAGATGGTCAGTTTTGAAGCGCTGCGTCCGCTGGCTGCTGAAGAAGCGCGCGATGCCTTTGCCCGTTTTGACGAAATTGTGCTGTCTGAAGAGAACGAATTTCCTACCCAGGTGGGCGATGCTTCCGGTCAGACTCATCTTTCTGTGGGCTGCATCCGTAATGATTACGGCATGCCGGAGCAGATCCAGTTCTGGTCGGTGGCCGATAACGTTCGCTTTGGTGGCGCACTGATGGCGGTCAAAACCGCCGAGAAACTGGTGCAGGAGTATCTGTACTGATGCAGGACGAAGTCAAAGCGCCGGTCTACAAAATTGCGCTTGGTATTGAGTATGACGGCAGCAAGTATTACGGCTGGCAGCGTCAGCAAGAAGTGCGCAGTGTGCAGGAGAAGCTGGAAAAAGCCCTTTCGCAGGTCGCCAATGAGCCGATTAATGTGTTCTGCGCCGGGAGAACTGACGCCGGTGTGCATGCGACAGGGCAGGTAGTGCATTTCGAAACGACTGCGCTGCGCAAAGATGCCGCCTGGACGTTAGGGGTAAATGCGAATTTGCCTGGTGATATCGCGGTGCGCTGGGTAAAAACTGTTGCCGATGATTTTCATGCTCGTTTCAGCGCTACGGCTCGCCGTTACCGCTACATTATTTACAACCATCGTTTACGTCCGGCGGTGTTAGGCCACGGTGTTACGCACTATCACCAGCCGCTGGATGCCGGGCGGATGCATCGCGCCGCGCAGTGCCTGCTTGGCGAAAATGATTTTACCTCGTTTCGCGCGGTGCAGTGCCAGTCGCGCACGCCGTGGCGCAATCTGATGCATATCAACGTCAGTCGCTACGGAAATTACATTGTGGTTGATATCAAAGCCAATGCCTTTGTACATCATATGGTCAGGAATATTGTCGGCAGCCTGATGGAAGTAGGCGCCCACAACCAGCCGGAGAGTTGGATAGCAGAGTTGCTGGCGGTCAAGGATCGCACGCTGGCGGCAGCAACGGCGAAAGCGGAAGGGTTATATCTGGTGGCGGTGGATTATCCAGCGCGTTTCGACCTTCCGGCTGCGCCAATGGGCCCGCTGTTCCTGGCGGACTAGTCGCAATTCATAAAAGGCATAAGTAAATATGGACCTAATACACTTCCTTATTGATTTCATCCTGCATATTGATGTGCATCTGGCGGAGCTGGTGGCACAGTATGGCATCTGGGTTTATGCGATCCTGTTTGTGATCCTCTTTTGCGAAACCGGGCTGGTGGTCACGCCTTTCCTGCCGGGGGATTCGCTGCTGTTTGTTGCCGGTGCGCTGGCCTCTCTTGGCACGAACGATCTGAATGTGCATCTGATGGTTGTACTGATGCTTATTGCCGCGATTGCCGGTGACGCGGTGAACTACACCATCGGGCGACTCTTTGGCGATCGATTATTCAGTAATCCGGATTCGAAGATTTTCCGTCGCAGCTATCTTGATAAAACCCATCAGTTTTATGAACGGCATGGCGGAAAAACGATTATTCTGGCGCGTTTTGTACCGATTGTGCGGACATTCGCACCGTTTGTCGCCGGTATGGGGCATATGTCTTATCGCCACTTCGCTCTTTTCAACGTAGCGGGCGCGCTGTTATGGGTACTGCTGTTTACCTACGCCGGATATTTCTTTGGCACCCTGCCGATGGTTCAGGAAAATCTTAAGTTGTTGATTGTGGCAATCATCGTGGTGTCTATACTTCCGGGTGTGATTGAGATTATTCGTCACCGACGCGCTGCGGCAAAGCAGATAAAATAAGGGCGCAATGGCGGTTCGACCACTTTTTTATCCCAAGTTGCGAACTGTTATGTTTTAATGTGCACCATTTATGGGCTACCAGGTTCATGTATAAAGGTTATCAATGAGCTGGATTGAAAGAATTAAGAGCAACATCACCCCCACCCGCAAGGCAAGTATCCCTGAAGGGGTGTGGACAAAATGCGATAGCTGCGGCCAGGTGCTGTACCGCGCCGAGCTGGAGCGTAACCTTGAGGTCTGCCCGAAATGCGATCACCACATGCGGATGTCAGCGCGTAATCGCCTGCATAGCCTGCTGGATGAAGGTTCGCTGGTAGAACTGGGTAGCGAACTTGAGCCAAAAGATGTGCTCAAGTTCCGCGATTCAAAAAAATACAAAGACCGTCTGGCGACAGCCCAGAAAGAGACCGGCGAGAAAGACGCGCTGGTGGTAATGAAAGGCACGCTGCACGGTATGCCGATTGTGGCTGCGGCATTTGAGTTCTCCTTTATGGGCGGTTCTATGGGCTCCGTCGTTGGCGCTCGCTTTGTGCGTGCCGTTGAGCAGGCGCTGGAAGACAACTGCCCGCTGATCTGCTTCTCCGCTTCCGGTGGCGCACGTATGCAGGAAGCGCTGATGTCGCTGATGCAGATGGCGAAAACCTCTGCGGCGCTGGCGAAAATGCAGGAGCGTGGTCTGCCGTATATCTCCGTGCTGACCGACCCGACCATGGGCGGCGTTTCCGCGAGCTTTGCGATGCTGGGCGATCTGAACATCGCCGAACCGAAAGCGCTGATCGGTTTTGCCGGTCCGCGCGTTATCGAGCAGACCGTGCGTGAGAAACTGCCGCCGGGCTTCCAGCGCAGTGAGTTCCTGATTGAAAAAGGCGCGATTGACATGATTATCCGCCGTCCGGAACTGCGTCTGAAGCTGGCGCGTATTCTGGCGAAGCTGATGAATCTGCCTGCGCCGGATCCGGATGAATCGCATGTTGGCACGGTGGCTCCGTCACCGGCCGGTCAGGAAGGCGAAGCCTGATAATACCGAAGGGCAGAGCCACCAGGCGCTGCCCTTTTGTTTTTCAAACCGTACATTATCAACGGGCATCATGGATATTAAACGCATTCCGCAAGCCACGTCGCCCCTGGCCGCGTGGCTTTCTTATCTGGAAAACCTGCACAGTAAAACCATCGATCTGGGGCTTGAGCGCGTAAGCCAGGTGGCGGCACGCCTTGATGTGCTCCGCCCCGCACCGTTTGTCTTTACCGTAGCCGGAACCAATGGCAAAGGTACCACTTGCCGTACGCTGGAGTCGATTCTGCTGGCGGCGGGCTATCGGGTTGGCGTCTACAGTTCACCGCACCTGGTGCGCTATACCGAACGCGTGCGCATCCAGGGCGGAGAGCTGGCTGAAAGCGAACATACCCGCTCTTTTGCGGAGATTGAAGCCGTTCGTGGCGAGATTTCACTGAGCTATTTTGAATATGGCACTTTGTCGGCGCTGTGGTTGTTTAAGCAGGCTCAGCTCGACGTGGTGATCCTTGAAGTGGGACTGGGCGGTCGTCTGGATGCCACTAATATAGTGGATGCGGATGTCGCTGTGGTCACCAGCATTGCGCTGGATCACACCGACTGGCTCGGCCCGGATCGTGAAAGCATTGGCCGCGAAAAAGCGGGCGTTTTCCGCGGAGGTAAACCGGCAGTGGTCGGCGAACCGGATATGCCGCAGACCATCGCCGAGGTGGCGCAGGAGAAGGGCGCGCTGCTGCTGCGCCGGGGCGTTGACTGGAATTATGACGTTAACGCGCAGGGCTGGCGTTTTCGTGATGCCCAGGGCGAGCTTACCGATCTGCCGCTGCCGCAGGTACCGCAGCCAAATGCGGCAACCGCGCTGGCTGCGCTACGCGCCAGTAAGCTGGCGGTCAGCGAGCAGGCGATCCGCGACGGCATCGCCGGTGCTATTTTGCCGGGACGTTTCCAGATTGTCAGCGAGTCGCCGCGTTTGATCCTCGATGTTGCCCACAATCCTCACGCTGCCGGTTACCTTGCCAGCCGTCTTGCCACGTTACCGAAGAAGGGCCGCGTACTGGCGGTGATTGGCATGTTGCATGACAAAGACATCGCCGGGACGCTTGCCTGTCTGGAGCCGGTGGTCGATAGCTGGTATTGTGCCCCACTGGAAGGGCCGCGCGGCGCAATGGCAGAACAACTGCTGGAGCATCTGAATTCTGGCCGCGCGTGGCCGGATGTTGCGCAGGCCTGGCAGGCGGCGATGGCCGATGCCGACGCCAACGATACTGTTCTGGTGTGTGGATCGTTCCACACGGTGGCACATGTCATGGAAGCGATGGATGCGGGGAGAACCGGTGGCAAGTAAGTTTCAGAACCGTTTGATGGGTACCATTGTGCTGGTTGCGCTCGGGGTGATTATTCTTCCCGGGCTTCTCGACGGGCAGAAAAAACATTATCAGGATGAGTTTGCCGCGATCCCGCTGGTGCCGAAACCTGGCGATCGCGATGAGCCGGACATGATGCCGGCTGCGACGCAGGCACTTCCGGCGCAGCCGCCGGAAGGCGCGGCGGAAGAGGTGCGCGCTGGCGATGCAGAAGCACCGTCGCTGGATGCGTCAAGGCTGGCGGCGAACGGCACTCCGCAACCGGAAGTCACCAGCACGCCGGTTGAACAAGCGAAACCTAAACCACAGCCAAAACCGCAGGCGCAGCAACAAACCGCGCCGCCTGCAACGCGTGATAAAGCCAGCGAGCAACTCGCTGTGGCAAACGAAACATCGACGCCGCCAGCGAAAGCGCAGGACGACAAAACGGTGCCAACCGGTAAAGCGTATGTGGTGCAGCTTGGCGCGCTGAAGAATGCGGATAAAGTGAATGAAATCGTTGGTAAATTACGTGGCGCAGGTTATCGCGTTTACACGTCGCCGACGACGCCGGTTCAGGGTAAAATCACCCGTATTCTGGTGGGGCCGGATGCGTCACGGGATAAGCTGAAAGGCTCGCTGGAGGAGTTGAAACAGCTCTCCGGGCTGAGCGGTGTGGTGATGGGCTATACGCCGAACTAAAGGCCGAAGAGAAAAAAACAGCGCCACTTCTCATCCCTCTCTGCACGGCAAAGTGGGCAGGGATGAGGGGAAATAAAGCCCTGACGAGAGGCAACCGGAACCGTGGCGTTGAATATTTTTTCAGCGCCATTTTTATTTCCGCGCGGGAAGGAAATCCCTACGCAAACGTTTTCTTTTTCTGTTAGAATGCGCCCCGAACTGGACGACTGGGCGTAAAATCGTGGGACACATATGGTCTGGATTGATTACGCCATCATTGCGGTGATTGGTTTTTCTTGTCTGGTAAGCCTGATCCGCGGCTTTGTTCGTGAAGCGTTATCGCTGGTGACATGGGGCTGTGCTTTCTTTGTCGCCAGTCATTACTATACTTACCTGTCTGTCTGGTTCACGGGCTTTGAAGACGAACTGGTGCGCAATGGGATAGCCATCGCGGTACTGTTCATCGCGACGCTGATTGTCGGTGCTATCGTTAACTATGTGATCGGTGCGCTGGTCGAGAAGACTGGCCTGTCGGGTACAGACAGAGTACTGGGGATCTGTTTTGGCGCGCTACGCGGCGTACTGATCGTCGCCGCCATTCTGTTCTTTCTCGATACCTTTACCGGGCTGTCGAAAAGTGAAGACTGGCAGAAGTCGCAGCTTATCCCACAATTCAGCTTCATCATCAGATGGTTCTTTGACTATCTGCAAAGTTCGTCGAGTTTCTTGCCCAGGGCATAGGCCCTGAGATGTGGCTTAACGAGGAAAAGACGTATGTGCGGTATTGTCGGTATCGCCGGTTTTATGCCGGTAAACCAGTCGATTTATGACGCGTTGTCGGTGCTTCAGCACCGTGGGCAGGATGCCGCAGGCATCATCACCATCGACGAAAACAACTGTTTCCGTCTGCGTAAGGCGAATGGTCTGGTGAATGATGTATTCGAGGCCCGCCATATGCAGCGCCTGCAAGGCAATATGGGGATTGGCCACGTACGTTATCCTACCGCGGGCAGTTCCAGCGCCTCTGAAGCGCAGCCGTTTTACGTTAACTCCCCTTACGGCATCACGCTGGCGCACAACGGCAATCTGACCAATGCGCATGAGCTGCGTAAAAAGCTGTTCGAAGAGAAGCGCCGCCACATTAACACCACTTCTGATTCTGAAATCCTGCTCAATGTGTTTGCCAGCGAGCTGGATAACTTCCGCCACTACCCGCTGGAAGCTGACAACGTTTTTGCCGCCATTGCCGGCACTAACCGCCAG
Source organism: Kosakonia sp. MUSA4 (assembly GCF_013085925.1). Taxonomy (NCBI): domain Bacteria; kingdom Pseudomonadati; phylum Pseudomonadota; class Gammaproteobacteria; order Enterobacterales; family Enterobacteriaceae; genus Kosakonia; species Kosakonia sp. MUSA4. The sequence goes on along the minus strand of NZ_CP025697.1, from coordinate 3,652,010 downwards.
ATCCGCGGTGCTTATGCCTGCGTGGCGATGATTATCGGTCACGGTATGGTGGCTTTCCGCGATCCGAATGGCATTCGCCCGCTGGTGCTGGGCAAACGTGAAATCGGCGATGGCCGCACTGAATATATGGTGGCCTCTGAAAGCGTAGCGCTGGATACGCTGGGCTTCGAATTCCTGCGTGATGTCGCGCCGGGCGAAGCGGTGTATATCACCGAAAAAGGCCAGCTGTTCAGCCGTCAGTGTGCGGATAACCCGGTCAGCAACCCGTGCCTGTTCGAATACGTTTATTTCGCGCGTCCGGACTCCTTCATCGACAAAATTTCCGTCTACAGCGCCCGCGTCAATATGGGCACTAAGCTGGGCGAGAAAATCGCGCGCGAGTGGGAAGATCTGGATATCGACGTGGTTATTCCTATCCCGGAAACCTCCTGTGATATCGCGCTGGAAATTGCGCGTATCCTTGGTAAACCGTACCGTCAGGGCTTTGTGAAAAACCGCTATGTCGGTCGTACCTTTATCATGCCGGGCCAGCAACTGCGCCGCAAATCCGTACGCCGTAAGCTGAACGCAAACCGTGCCGAGTTCCGCGATAAAAACGTGCTGCTGGTGGATGACTCCATCGTGCGCGGCACCACTTCCGAGCAGATTATCGAGATGGCTCGCGAAGCCGGGGCGAAAAAAGTGTACCTCGTTTCCGCTGCGCCGGAGATTCGCTTCCCGAACGTTTACGGTATCGATATGCCGACGGCCAATGAGCTGATTGCTCACGGGCGCGAAGTGGATGAAATCCGCCAGATCATCGGCGCTGACGGCCTGATTTTCCAGGATCTCAACGATCTTATCGAGGCGGTACGCTCTGAAAACCCGGATATCCAGCAGTTTGAATGCTCGGTGTTCAACGGCGTGTATGTCACCAAAGATGTTGATCAGCAGTACCTTGATTATCTCGACTCCCTGCGTAATGACGATGCCAAAGCGGTGCAGCGTCAGAACGAAGTGGAAAGCTTAGAGATGCATAACGAAGGTTAATCCTGCCGCGCCCCTCCATCGTGAGGGGCGCAATCTGTTGCAACGCCCTCTATAATCAGGCAAAGTTCGTCCGATAAAAAAGGGGCAACAATCATGAAACGACTCATTGTGGGGATCTCTGGCGCCAGTGGCGCAATCTACGGCATTCGCCTGTTGCAGGTGCTGCGCGACGTGGCAGAGGTTGAAACCCATCTGGTGATGAGTCAGGCGGCCCGCCAGACGCTGGCGCTGGAAACTGATTTTTCTCTGCGCGATGTACAGGCGCTGGCGAATGTGGTGCACGATACGCGCGATATCGCCGCCAGCATCTCGTCCGGTTCGTTTAAAACCGCAGGCATGGTGATTCTTCCTTGCTCGATCAAAACCCTCTCCGGCATTGTGCACAGCTACACCGACAGCCTGCTGACGCGGGCGGCAGATGTGGTGTTGAAAGAGCGCAGGCCGCTGGTACTGTGCGTGCGTGAAACGCCGCTGCACCTTGGGCATTTGCGCTTGATGACTCAGGCGGCGGAACTGGGCGCGGTAATTATGCCGCCGGTACCGGCGTTTTATCACCGCCCGCAAAGCCTGGATGCGGTAATTGATCAGACCGTTAACCGCGTTCTTGATCAGTTTGATATTGAGTTGCCGGAAGATCTGTTTACCCGCTGGCAAGGGAGCGATGCCGCAAAATAGTGCGCTGCTATCCGGTATGCGCTTTTTTGGGGCAATTCTGCAAGCGCGATCATATCCTCAACATTTAATCCTCTTTTCCCCGTGCTAACACTCCGGTTCGTTCAGCAGACCTGCTATCTTTCATCATTAAGTAAGTTTGCAACGTTTTATTAACAAATTTAACGCGGTCTTTTTCCGGCTGCGGGAAACTGGCATAAGACGTGCAAGGTAACTGCCAGCAACACACAACACAACGTAATACAGAATAAAAACAGAACACTTGAGGGTAATGTATGAAGAAGACGGTTCTCGCTCTGTCTTTACTGTTGGGCCTGTCAGCGACAGCCAGCGTTTATGCAGCGCTTCCCCACACGGTGCGCATCGGTACTGATGCAACCTATGCGCCGTTCTCATCGAAAGATGCGAAAGGGGACTTCGTGGGTTTTGATATCGATCTCGGCAACGAAATGTGCAAACGCGTTCATGTGAAATGCACCTGGGTCGGCAGCGATTTTGATTCGCTGATCCCGTCGCTGAAAGCGAAAAAAATCGACGCCATCATCTCTTCTCTGTCGATTACGGAAAAACGTCAGCAGGAAATTGCATTCTCTGACAAGCTCTACGCCGCCGATTCTCGCCTGATCGCCGCCAAAGGTTCACCGATTCAACCGACGCTGGATTCGCTGAAAGGCAAGCACGTTGGCGTGCTGCAGGGTTCTATTCAGGAAGGTTATGCCAACGACAACTGGCGTACCAAGGGCATCGATGTGGTGGCCTACCAGAACCAGGATCTGATCTACTCTGACCTCGCTGCGGGTCGCCTGGACGCGGCATTCCAGGATGAAGTCGCTGCCAGCGAAGGCTTCCTGAAACAACCGGCCGGGAAAGACTTCGCTTTTGCTGGTCCGTCAGTGAAAGATAAGAAATACTTCGGCGACGGCACCGGTATCGGTCTGCGCAAAGATGATACTGAGCTGAAAGCCGCGTTCGACAAAGCGTTTGCCGAAATGCGTAAAGATGGTACCTACGACAAACTCGCCAAAAAGTACTTCGACTTTAACGTCTACGGCGATTAAGGCTGCATAACCCGGCTTATCCGGGATGAGGGAAATATGCACCACGTTAAATAAATGGCGTGGTGCATTTATACGGTAAATGTCTCGTTGTGGTGCGCGTTACGCACCATAGTGGTGCATGGATGCATAGTTAAGCATTCATACTGCAAAAAAAGCCAGCGCGCGGGCATAATTTTTTGCCTTGCCCGGGCATATGATGGCACGATAACGGCACCGTATTGTTACGAGAATTCCCTTAGGAAAGACAGTCTGTTGAGGATAATGATGAAAAAACTGGTGCTCTCCCTTTCGCTGGTGCTTGCGTTTTCCAGCGTTTCTACTGTGTTCGCAGCCATTCCGCAAAAATTACGTATCGGTACCGATCCCACTTATGCGCCTTTCGAATCAAAGAATGCGCAGGGGGAATTGATCGGTTTTGACATCGATCTGGCGAAAGAGCTGTGCAAACGCATCAAAACTCAGTGTGTGTTTGTTGAGAACCCGCTGGATGCGCTGATCCCCTCGCTGAAAGCGAAAAAAATCGACGCCATCATGTCATCGCTCTCTATTACCGAAAAACGTCAGCAGGAAATTGATTTCACCGACAAGCTTTACGCGGCGGATTCCCGCCTGGTGGTAGCGAAAAATTCTGACGTTCAGCCGGATCTGGACAAGCTGAAAGACAAGCGCATTGGTGTGTTGCAGGGCACCACGCAGGAAACTTACGGCAACGTAAACTGGGCGCCAAAAGGGGTGGAAATCGTCTCCTATCAGGGCCAGGACAACATCTATTCTGACCTGACTGCCGGCCGCATTGATGCCGCGTTCCAGGACGAAGTGGCGGCGAGCGAAGGTTTCCTGAAAACGCCGGTCGGTAAAGATTACAAATTTGGTGGCCCGTCCATCAAAGATGAGAAATTGTTTGGCGTCGGAACCGGCATGGGCGTACGCAAAGGTGATACCGAGCTACGCGATGCGCTGAACAAAGCGTTTGCTGAAATGCGCGCGGACGGCACCTACGAAAAGCTGGCGAAGAAATACTTTGATTTCGATGTTTATGGTGGCTAATGCCACCCGTGCTTAACGTGCAGCCCCTCTCACACTGGGAGGGGAAAAGACACGGCAAAACACCACATACGACAGGACAGGCTGCATGCTGTACGGGTTTTCTCAAGTTATATTACACGGTGCGTTAGTCACCCTGGAGCTGGCCATCAGTTCGGTGGTGCTGGCGGTAATTATTGGTCTGGTAGGCGCAGGGGCGAAACTGTCGAAAAACCGGGCGCTGGCGCTGATCTTTGAAGGCTATACCACGCTTATTCGCGGTGTTCCGGATCTGGTGTTGATGCTGCTGATTTTTTACGGCCTGCAAATCGCCCTTAACAGCGTCACGGATGCGCTGGGTATGGACCAACTGGATATCGATCCGATGGTCGCCGGTATTATTACCCTCGGTTTTATTTACGGTGCCTATTTTACCGAAACCTTCCGCGGCGCCTTTATGGCGGTGCCGAAAGGGCATATTGAAGCGGCAACGGCATTTGGTTTTACCGGCCGGCAAATCTTCCGCCGCATCCTGTTCCCGGCGATGATGCGTTACGCGCTGCCGGGTATTGGTAACAACTGGCAGGTGATCCTGAAAGCGACTGCGCTGGTTTCGCTGCTGGGGCTGGAAGATGTGGTCAAAGCGACTCAGCTCGCCGGGAAAAGCACCTGGGAGCCCTTCTATTTTGCTATCGTCTGCGGGGTGATTTACCTCGTTTTTACAACGGTTTCCAATGGCGTGCTGCTTCTTCTCGAACGTCGCTACTCCGTGGGTGTGAAGAGGGCTGACCTGTGATCGAGATCATTCAGGAGTACTGGCAATCGCTGCTGTGGAGCGACGGTTATCGCCTGACGGGCGTGGCAATTACCCTGTGGCTGTTGATTTCATCGGTGGCGATGGGCGGCGTGCTGGCGGTGTTTCTGGCTATCGGACGTGTTTCCAGCAATAAATTTATCCGCTTCCCGATCTGGCTATTTACCTACGTGTTTCGCGGTACGCCGCTCTATGTTCAGCTGCTGGTGTTCTACTCCGGCATGTACACGCTGGAGATCGTCAAGGGTACCGAGCTGCTGAATGCCTTCTTCCGAAGCGGCCTGAACTGTACGATTCTGGCGTTGACGCTCAATACCTGTGCCTATACCACTGAGATTTTCGCCGGCGCGATCCGTTCGGTGCCGCACGGCGAAATTGAGGCGGCGCGTGCCTATGGTTTCTCGTCGTTCAAAATGTACCGCAGCATTATTCTGCCGTCGGCGCTGCGCATTGCGCTGCCCGCGTACAGCAACGAAGTGATTTTGATGCTGCACTCAACGGCGCTGGCCTTTACCGCTACGGTGCCGGATCTGCTGAAAATTGCCCGTGATATCAACTCCGCAACTTACCAGCCGTTTACCGCGTTTGGTATCGCTGCGGTGCTGTATCTGATTATCTCTTATGTGCTGATTAGCTTATTCCGCAAGGCGGAAAAGCGCTGGTTGCAGCATATGAAACCTTCTTCGACGCACTGAGAACACGATGTCTGAGAATAAATTAAACGTTATCGATCTGCACAAACGCTACGGCGAACATGAAGTGCTGAAGGGCGTCTCGTTGCAGGCCAACGCGGGCGATGTGATTAGTATTATCGGTTCCTCCGGCTCCGGTAAAAGTACCTTTTTGCGCTGTATTAACTTCCTCGAAAAACCGAGCGAAGGCACCATCGTGGTCAACGGCCAGAATATCAATCTGGTACGCGATAAAGATGGTCAGTTGCGCGTTGCGGATAAACACCAGTTGCGTCTGCTGCGTACGCGTCTGACGATGGTGTTCCAGCATTTCAACTTGTGGAGCCATATGACGGTGCTGGAGAACGTCATGGAAGCGCCGATTCAGGTGCTGGGCTTGAGCAAGCAGGAAGCCCGCGAGCGCGCGGTGAAATATCTGGCGAAAGTCGGTATTGATGAGATGCAGCAGCAAAAGTACCCGGTGCATTTGTCCGGCGGTCAGCAGCAGCGTGTTTCCATTGCCCGCGCGCTGGCGATGGAACCGGAAGTATTGCTGTTTGATGAACCGACTTCGGCGCTCGATCCTGAACTGGTGGGCGAAGTGCTGCGCATCATGCAGAAACTGGCGGAAGAGGGGAAAACCATGGTGGTGGTGACGCATGAAATGGGCTTTGCCCGCCATGTTTCCACCCACGTTATTTTCCTGCACCAGGGCAAGATTGAAGAAGAGGGCGCGCCGGATGAGCTGTTCGGCAACCCGAAAAGTACGCGTTTGCAGCAGTTCCTCAAAGGTTCGCTGAAGTGATATGAGGCCGCCGTACAGGCGGCCTCAATCCAGGCTTTTTTCCCGCCGGTAAATCCAGTCGTCATGATATTCGCCGCGCAGCAGGTAGGCTTTTTCCAGCACCTGTACGCGCTGAAAACCACTTTTTTCCAGCACCCTCACCGAGCCCTGATTCTCTGCCAGCACCCAGGCATTCAGTGCCTGTACTTCGCCATCAAACGCGTAATCGCACAGCGCCTGTAGCGCTTCTGATGCAATGCCTTGCCCCTGCGCGGCGGGCGCAATCGAGTAGCCGACATCGGCTTCCTGCGGGTTGTGCTGGCTGATACGCAGGCCGATATCACCCACCGAAGCATGCCGGGTGTTGCGAATAATAAAGGCGTGACGATCGGCAAGACGATCGTCAAACAGGGTGCGGATCTGATCTTCAGAGGCGATCTCGCCCATATAGCGCATCACGCTGCCATTCCTGCGCAGATGCAGGAAAAATGGCCAGTCGGAAGGCTCAAACGGGGAGAGAGTCAAGCGGGAAGTGTACAACGTCATGCCAGCGCCTTTACGGTGATAAAGCGTCTTAGCTTACCACTGCAAGTGCGCTGGCGGAGCCACGAAAATTAAGAGGTCACAACATCCCCCAGCGCCTCTTCCAGATCGTACCAGCGGAAGGCGAAACCGGCGGCTTCGAGGCGTTTCGGCAGCGCGCGCTGGCCGCCCAGCACCAGAACAGAGGATTCGCCCATCATCAGGCGCACGGCAAAAGCGGGCGCACGCATAATGGCCGGGCGATGCAGCACGTGGCCGAGCGTGTGAGCAAACTGCTCGTTGCGCACCGGGTAGGGCGAAACCATATTGAACGGCCCGCGCAGATCGTTATCCAGCAGCCAGAGAATGCCGTTCAGCATATCGTCGATATGGATCCACGCCAGATACTGACGGCCATTGCCAATCGGGCCGCCGAGTCCAAGACGGAACAGCGGCAGCAGCTTGCCGAGGATCCCACCCTGCGGCGCGAACACCACGCCGGTACGCAGCAGGCAAACGCGGGTGCGATCGCTTTGCGCTTCGCAGGCAATTTGCTCCCAGCGGGCGCAAAGTTTATGGGTGAACTCGTTATGCGGCGGCTCCTCTTCAGTGACCACCACTTCACCGAGATCGCCGTAGTAGCCCGCTGCAGATCCGGAAATCAGCACCTGCGGCGGCGTGTCGCTGGCCTTGATCAAATCCACCAACTGTTGCGTTATCTGCCAGCGGCTGTTGCACAGACGCTGCTTCTGCTCTTCGCTCCAGCGTTTATCGGCGATTGGCTCGCCTGCCAGGTTGATCACCGCATCAAACTCATTGAGATGAGTGCGATCGTTTAGCCCTTTCCACAGCGTCACGCGGGCATCAAGTAGCTGTTGCGCTTTGGCCGGGCTACGCGTCACAACGGTAACGGCATGCCCAAGCTCCAGCAGCCGAGGGATGAGATGACGACCAATCAGGCCAGTCCCGCCGGTAATCAGTATCTTCATGCTTCCCTCCTTTGGTGATGTTCCATTTCAGCATAAGTGAGCGGCTCAAATCCGCGTGCGATACCGAACACATTTCACGGATTTTTTAATTATCAGAACAGGTTACCTGGCTTTCATAGCTGCTGCGCTTTTTGCAGCGCCCGCTCGGTGGCCGGACGGGTACGGATGCGCTCATACCAGTTAAACACCGCGGGATAATCCTCAAGATTCACGCGCTGACGCTGGTGGGCGTGGATCCACGGCCAGGCAGCGATATCCGCGATGCTGTAATGCTCACCTGCCAGCCACGGCACCCGCTCCAGCCGTTTATTCAATACCTGATACAGACGCTGGGTTTCGACCTGATAGCGCTCAATAGCATAGGGCACCGGCTGCGGCGCAAAGTGGTTAAAGTGATGGTTTTGCCCGAGCATCGGCCCCAAACCGGCGACCTGCCAGAAAAGCCACTGCAACGTGACATGGCGTTCACGCAATTCGCCGCTGAGCAATTTCCCCGTTTTTTCCGCCAGATAGAGCAGAATCGCGCCAGATTCAAACAGGCTCAGCGGCGCGCCGCCATCGGCGGGCAGGTGATCGACAATGGCCGGGATTTTATTGTTCGGAGAGATAATCAGAAAATCCGGACGAAACTGGTCGCCTTTGCTGATATCGACGTGTATCAGGCGGTATTCCAGCCCGCTCTCTTCGAGAAATAGCGTTACTTTATGGCCGTTTGGCGTGGGCGCAAAATAGAGGTCTATCATCAATACTCCCGGTATAAGAATAATCGTCACTCTCAGAGTATAGGTGTTCCCTCTGGCTGCTGAGTTTTCATTAAGTGACAGCCTGGTCAGGACGTTATATTTTGAAGGAAAAACTCACCATTAAACGAGGATGTTATGAACGAACCGGCTATCACGTTGTGGTCCGATGCCAATTATTTCTCCCCGTATGTGCTGTCGGCCTATGTCGCGCTGCATGAAAAAGCTCTGCCTTTCTCGCTTAAAACCGTCGATTTAGCCAGCGGCGCGCAACATACGCCTGGCTGGCCGGGTTACCATCTGACGCATCGCGTGCCGGTTCTGGCGATTGAGGGTTTCGAACTCAGCGAATCGACGGCGATTGCGGAATATCTCGAAGAGCGTTTCGCGCCGCCGGAATGGGAGCGCATCTACCCACACGATCTACAAAAACGCGCCCGCGCCCGGCAAATCCAGGCCTGGTTGCGCAGCGATTTAATGCCCATCCGCGAGGAGCGCCCGACAGAGGTCGTTTTTGCAGGCGAGAAAAAAGCGCCGCTCAGTGCTGCCGGGCAGGCGAGTGCGGAAAAACTGTTTGCTATCGCCGGCGATCTGCTGGCGCATGGTAAGCCGAATCTGTTTGGCGAGTGGTGTATTGCGGATATCGATCTGGCCTTAATGCTCAATCGGCTGGTGATGAATGGCGACACAGTGCCGGAGCGGCTGGCGGAGTACGCCACGTTTCAGTGGCAGCGCTCCTCCGTTCAGCGCTATGTTGCACTTTCCGCTAAGCGTGCAGGCTGATAAGCCCGCCGACTTCCGTTATCATGGGCTGTTTTCTTCCGCATGAGGTGCAGTGATGAAACTGATGTTTGCATCGGACATTCATGGGTCGTTGCCCGCGACGGAACGCGTACTGGAACTGTTTGCCCAAAGCGACGCGCGCTGGCTGGTGATCCTCGGCGATGTGCTAAATCACGGGCCGCGCAACGCGCTGCCGCAGGGCTATGCGCCAGTGCAAGTGGCTGAGCGGTTGAACGAGCAGGCCAGCCGCATCATCGCCGTGCGCGGCAACTGTGACAGCGAAGTGGATCAAATGCTGCTGCATTTCCCGATCACCGCGCCCTGGCAGCAAGTGCTGCTGGCAGAACGCCGTCTGTTTCTGACGCATGGACATCTGTTTGGCCCGGATGATGTACCGCCGCTGGCGGCAGGCGATGTGCTGGTTTATGGCCACACGCACATTCCGGTAGCGGAGCAGCGGGGCGACATTTTTCACTTCAACCCCGGCTCGGTGAGTATTCCCAAAGGTGGGTTTGCCGCCAGTTACGGCATGCTGGAAGAGGGCGTGTTGCGCGTTGTCGCACTTAATGATCAGCGGGTTATTGCGCAGGTCGCGATTAATCCGTAATTTACCTTTCAACCGAAACGCGCCAAAAGAGCGCCACAAAGAGAAGATTTCCCGATGGTGGAACAGAGTCATTTTGCAGGCATGGAGTGGGTGGATATTGTCAACGAAGACAATGAGGTGATCGCACAATCAAGCCGGCAACAGATGCGGGCGCAGTGTTTGCGTCATCGCGCTACCTACATTGTGGTGCATGATGGGATGGGCAAAATTCTGGTGCAGCGCCGTACCGAAATCAAAGATTTTATGCCCGGTATGCTGGATGCCACCGCCGGTGGCGTGGTACAGGCCGGTGAAATTTTGCTGGATTCCGCACGCCGTGAAGCCGAAGAAGAGCTGGGGATCGCCGGCGTTCCCTTCGCTGAACATGGCCAGTTCTACTTTGAAGATGAACATTGCCGCGTCTGGGGCGGATTGTTCAGCTGTGTTTCCCACGGGCCTTTCGCTTTGCAGGAAGAAGAGGTGAGCGAGGTTTTCTGGATGACGCCGGAAGAGATTACCGCCCGCTGCGATGAATTCACCCCTGATTCCCTGAAAGCGCTTGCGTTGTGGATGAGCCGCAATGCCAGCAACGATGCGGAAAAAGCCCCCGAAGCTGACTAGCAGCTATCCCGCAGGCAAAACGTCGGTGCTATCGGCGTTTTGTTCTCCCAGGTTTCATCATTCAGGCGCGCCAGCAGCGCGCGTCCTGCTTCAATACCAATCTTGCGATGCGGCACGGAAATGGTGGTCAACGGCGGCTGGCATACCCGGCTGACGTCGCTGTCGCCAAAGCCGACTATCGCTAAATCATCCGGTACCTTAATACGCCGCCGCTGGCATTCGTACAGCGCGCCGCAGGCCAGCTCATCCGAGACACACACCAGCGCATCCAGTTCCGGCCACGCCAGCAAAAACTCCGGCAGCTGCGCCGCACCCGTGGAAAAAACCGGCGGCGCAGCGGCGTTGATCACCCGGTTCGGCGACATATGGTGGCGCAGCATCGCTTTGTACCAGCCCTGCAAATGCTGCTGGAAAATCCACTGCTCCTGGTTGGCGCACAGCAGGCCGATATTCTGGTAGCCGCGCTGCACCAGCATCTGTGTCAGCTCGAACATCGCTGCAACGTTATCGATGCCGATATTCATATCAATCGGATCGGCGCGCACCGCGCCAATTTCCATCACCGGAATGGAGGCGTTTTTCAGCCAGTGGCGCACCATATCGCTGTGCTCGACGCTGAGCAGAATGGCGGCGGCCAGATTGGACGCAAGCAGCGTTTCCAGCAATTTTTCTTCCTGCTCCAGCCGGTGTTGCGACTCGGCGAGCATGATCTGATAGCCGGCAGGCTGCAACACCTGCTGCAAACCGGCGAACATCTCCGAGCAGCCGGATTCGGCAAGGCTCGGCACCACCATCGCGATAGTCCAGGATGACGCCGAAGCCAGCGCGCTGGCTGCCAGATTGGGCATATACCCCAGCTCCTGCACGGCAGCATCTATCTTCTCACGCAATTTATCTGAAACCTGTTCCGGGGTGCGTAACGCCCGCGAGACGGTCATAGTGCCAACGCCAGCGAGCTGCGCGACATCGGCGAGGGTGACTTTTCCTGTGCTCCGACGTTTTCGGGTAATTGCCATTCCGTTTCCTGACAGCCCTGATATCTCAGGCGCTGAGTTATGAGTCATCTCAAGGCAGTATACGCCGGAAAGCCCTGCTTTTTCTGCGAATTCCCCTGCGTTTTCATATCTGATAGCGCTATCACATTTTTCGATCATTCCTGTTGGTAGCGCTATCTTTGCGACTATCATCACGGATAAGCGCCGCTGACTTGCATAAAGTTTGCCCATCTTATCCCTGATAAGGAGTGTGAAGTGTTAGACCAATGGCTTAACGACAAGACGATTCAGGTGCTTGATGGCGTGGAGAATTGGCCGCAGGCGCTGGAAATTTGTGCCAGACCGTTGCTCGCATCCGGCACGATCGCGCCGGATTATGTGACTGCCATTGTCGCCCAGCACCAGAAACTGGGACCGTACTATGTGCTGGCACCGGGGCTGGCAATGCCGCATGCCAGGCCGGAAGAGGGGGCAAAAGGGTTAGGATTATCGTTATTAAAATTGTCTCGCGGCGTTGATTTTGGCGCAGAGGATGCGGATCCGGTTGACACCATTATTATGTTGGCCGCACCGGATAAACACAGCCATATCGAAATGATTGCCGCGCTGGCGGAACTATTTTCCAGTGATGAAGATATGGCGCAATTACATCGTGCAAACAGTCTGGAGGAAATTAAAAACATTATTCAGCGTTTCTGATTTTTTATTTTGTCACCGGTGATTACACATTGCCTGCTATGGGCGATGCGGTCGTACTCTACTCAAAAAAGGTAAATACAATGAAAATAATGGCAATTTGCGGATCCGGCCTGGGCAGTAGTTTTATGGTCGAAATGAATATTAAGAAAGTCCTCAAAAAACTGAATATCGAAGCTGAGGTTGAGCATTCCGATCTCTCTTCTGCCACGCCAGGTGCCGCCGATGTGTTTGTCATGGCAAAAGATATTGCCGCCAGCGCCAGCGTGCCGGAAAACCAGTTAGTTGTCCTCAGCAACATCATTGATATCAATGAACTGGAAGCGAAAATCAGCGCTTTCTTCGCCAACCGTTAACATCAACCGGATGCGCTGCACAACGGTGCGGCATGCATAAAGCGAGGTGGATATGTTTATCCTTGAAACGCTAAACTTTGTTGTTGATATATTGAAAGTCCCTTCTGTACTGGTGGGGTTAATTGCGCTGATTGGCCTGGTGGCGCAGAAAAAATCCTTTTCCGATGTTGTGAAAGGGACGGTCAAAACGATTCTCGGTTTTATCGTATTGGGCGGCGGTGCGACAGTATTGGTCGGCTCGTTAAATCCTCTGGGGGGCATGTTTGAACATGCTTTTAATATTCAGGGGATCATTCCAAATAACGAAGCGATTGTTTCAATTGCACTGGAGAAATACGGTGCGTCAACGGCGCTGATCATGGCATTTGGCATGGTGGCGAATATTATTGTCGCGCGTTTTACGCGTCTGAAATACATTTTCCTGACCGGGCATCACACCTTTTATATGGCCTGCATGATTGGGGTGATCCTCACCGTTGCTGGTTTTGAAGGTGTCGGACTGGTGTTTACCGGTTCGCTGATCCTTGGCCTGGTGATGGCGTTCTTCCCGGCGATTGCGCAGCGTTATATGAAACGGATCACCGGCAACGATGACATCGCGTTCGGCCATTTTGGTACGCTTGGCTACGTGTTGTCAGGCTGGATCGGCAGTAAATGCGGTAAGGGCTCACGCTCAACGGAAGAGATGAACCTGCCGAAAAACCTGAGCTTTCTGCGTGACAGCTCGATCTCCATCTCGCTGACGATGATCATTATTTACATGATCTTAGCTGTTTGCGCCGGGCGTGAGTATGTTGAGAGCCAGCTCAGTGCCGGACAGAACTTCCTCGTCTACGCGATTATTCAGGCCATCACCTTTGCCGCAGGGGTATTCATTATCCTGCAAGGCGTACGCCTGATTCTGGCGGAAATTGTTCCTGCCTTTACCGGCTTTTCCGAAAAACTGGTGCCGAATGCGCGTCCGGCGCTGGATTGCCCGGTGGTTTATCCCTATGCGCCAAATGCGGTGCTGGTCGGCTTCCTGTTCAGTTTCCTCGGCGGGCTGGTGGGGTTATTCCTGCTCGGCCAGATGAAACTGGTGCTGATCCTGCCTGGCGTAGTGCCGCACTTCTTCACCGGTGCGACAGCGGGTGTGTTTGGTAACGCTACCGGCGGACGACGCGGTGCGATGATCGGCGCGTTCGCCAACGGATTACTTATCACTTTCCTGCCTGTCTTGCTGTTGCCGGTGCTCGGCGCGCTGGGCTTTGCCAATACTACCTTCTCGGACGCGGACTTTGGCTTTATCGGCATTGTATTGGGCAATCTGGCACGTTACCTGTCGCCGCTGGCAATTACCGGGCTGGTGGTGGCGCTGTTCGTCGCGTTGGTCATCTGGAATCTGATGTCGAAGGGCAAACCATCTGCCAGTGGCACGGAAGAAAAGAGTGGAGCGAAGTCATGAGTTCAATTGCAGAAGTGAAACAGTTTGCGCGGGATATTCGCGTAGCAACCCTGAAAGCATTGACACACCTGGGCTTTGGACACTATGGCGGCAGCATGTCGGTGGTGGAAACGCTTGCCGTACTGTATGGCGACGTCATGCGAATTGACCCTGCCGATCCGGACTGGCCGGAGCGCGATTACTTCGTGCTGTCGAAAGGCCACGCAGGCCCGGCGCTCTACAGCACGCTGGCGCTGAAAGGTTATTTCCCGCAGGAGATGCTACAAACGCTCAATGAGAACGGCACCCGCTTGCCGAGTCATCCGGATCGATTAAAAACCCGCGGCGTTGATGCGACCACCGGATCGCTTGGCCAGGGTATTTCTATCGCCGGAGGAATGGCGCTGGGACATAAACTGGCGGGCAGGCCCAACCGTGTGTTTTGCATCGTCGGTGATGGCGAATTGAATGAAGGGCAGTGCTGGGAAGCGTTCCAGTTTATTGCGCATCACAAGCTCAACAACCTGACGGTGTTTGTGGACTGGAATAAGCAACAACTGGACGGCGAGCTGGACGAGATTATTTGCGCTTTCGATCTGGAGGGGAAATTCCGCGCCTTCGGTTTCGATGTCTGTACGGTGAAGGGTGATGATATTGCCGCACTTCTGGAAGTGGTGAAGCCGGTTCCGGCTGCCGATGCCCGGCCACGGCTGGTGATCCTCGACAGCATTAAAGGGCAGGGGGTGCCGTATCTCGAAAAGCTGAGCAACTCGCACCATTTACGCCTGACCGAAGAGATGAAGCAGGCGCTTAACGAAACCATCGAACAACTGGAGGCGGCGCATGATTAAGGTGGCTGAAGTCGGCGGTAAAGACAGCATCGAGATGCGCAAAGTTTATGCCGGTTTTATCAGCGATCAGATTGCGGCGGGCAGCGACATTATTGCGCTGGAAGCCGATCTGATGAGTTCGATGGCAATGGATGGCGTGCAGAAAAAGTATCCGCGGCAGGTGATCAACTGCGGCATCATGGAGGCTAACGTCATTGGTACGGCTGCGGGGCTATCGTTGACCGGACGCAAACCCTTTGTGCATACCTTTACGGCGTTTGCCAGCCGACGCTGCTTCGACCAATTGTTTATGTCGCTCGATTACCAGCGCAACAATGTCAAAGTTATCGCCTCCGATGCCGGTGTGACCGCCTGCCACAACGGCGGGACACACATGTCGTTTGAGGATATGGGCATTGTGCGCGGTCTGGCTCATTCGGTAGTGCTGGAGGTGACGGATGCGGTGATGTTCGCCGATATCCTGAACCAACTGGCTCACCTGGAAGGGTTCTACTGGGTGCGCACCATTCGTAAACAGGCACCGACCATTTATCAACCGGGTTCACATTTCACCATCGGCAAAGGCAATGTTCTGCGTGACGGTACGGATATTACGCTGATTGCCAACGGCATTATGGTGGCCGAAGCGCTGGCTGCGGCACAACAACTGGCGCAGGAAGGCGTTAGTGCGGCGGTAATCGATATGTTTACCTTGAAACCTATCGACCGCATGCTGGTGAAGAACTACGCCGAGAAGACCGGGCGGATTGTCACCTGTGAGAATCATAGCATTCATAACGGGCTGGGTTCGGCCGTGGCGGAAGTGTTAGTGGAAAGCTGCCCGGTGCCGATGCGGCGCGTGGGCGTGAAGGAGCGCTATGGTCAGGTGGGAACGCAGGATTTTCTGCAAAAAGAGTATGGGCTGACGGCGCATGACATTGTCTCCGCCGCGCGGGAACTGCTGTAAATAAAAAAGGCGATCAGGAGGTCGCCTTTTGATTTTTTGCCGGATGGCACTAACGTTTATTCGGCCTACAGAACCGGTAGGTCGGATAAGACGCTAACGCCATCCGACACAATTACTGCTGCTGAGACGCCTGAATGGCGGTCAAAGCGATGGTGTAGACGATATCGTCAACCAGCGCGCCACGGGACAGGTCGTTAACCGGTTTGCGCATGCCCTGCAGCATTGGCCCGATGGAGATCAGGTCGGCAGAACGCTGTACCGCTTTGTAGGTGGTGTTACCGGTGTTCAGATCCGGGAAGATGAACACAGTAGCGCGACCGGCAACCGGAGAGTTCGGCGCTTTGGATTTCGCAACGTCAGCCATTACTGCGGCGTCGTACTGCAACGGACCATCGATCACCAGGTCAGGACGTTTTTCCTGCGCCAGACGGGTCGCTTCACGCACTTTTTCTACATCGCTGCCCGCGCCGGAGTTACCGGTGGAGTAGGAGAGCATCGCCACGCGCGGCTCAATACCGAAAGCGGTAGCGGAATCAGCAGACTGAATCGCGATTTCAGCCAGTTGTTCAGCGGTCGGATCCGGGTTGATCGCACAGTCGCCGTAAACGTAAACCTGTTCCGGCAGCAGCATGAAGAACACGGAAGAAACCAGAGAACTGCCCGGTGCGGTTTTGATCAGCTGCAGCGGCGGACGAATGGTGTTTGCGGTGGTGTGAACAGCACCGGAAACCAGACCATCAACTTCATCCTGTTCCAGCATCAGCGTGCCGAGAACTACATTATCTTCCAGCTGTTCGCGGGCAACGGCTTCGGTCATACCCTTGCTCTTACGCAGCTCAACCAGACGGGCAACGTAGCTTTCGCGAACCACTTCAGGGTCAACGATTTCGATACCCGTGCCCAGTTCAACGCCCTGAGCCGCCGCAACGCGGTTGATCTCGTCCGGGTTACCCAGCAGGACACAGGTCGCGATGCCGCGTTCGGCACAAATCGCAGCGGCTTTAACGGTACGCGGCTCGTCGCCTTCCGGCAGAACAACGCGTTTGCCTGCTTTGCGCGCCAGCTCGGTGAGCTGGTAACGGAAGGCCGGCGGAGAGAGACGGCGGCTGCGCTCGGAAGTGGCGGTCAGGGAGTCAATCCACTGTGCGTTAATGTAGCTGGCAACGTATTCCTGAACGTTTTCAACGCGTTCGCTATCATCAGCCGGAACTTCCAGGTTGAAGCTTTGCAGGCTCAGGGAGGTCTGCCAGGTGTTGGTGTTCACCATAAATACCGGCAGACCGGTAGCGAATGCACGTTCACACAGCTTGCGAACGCTGGCATCCATTTCGTAGCCGCCAGTCAGCAGCAGAGCACCGATTTCCACGCCGTTCATTGCGGCCAGGCAGGCAGCAACCAGCACGTCCGGACGGTCTGCGGAAGTAACCAGCAGAGAACCCGGGCGGAAGTGTTCCAGCATGTGCGGAATGCTGCGCGCACAGAAAGTCACGGATTTCACGCGGCGGGTTTTGATGTCGCCTTCGTTGACGATGGTCGCATTCAGGTGACGCGCCATATCGATTGCACGCGTGGCAATCAGTTCGAAACTCCACGGGATCGCGCCAAGTACCGGCAGCGTGCTGTTTTCCTGCAGTTTTGCTGCATCGACGTGCACAACTTTTGCTTTGGAAGAGTCATCAAAAATTTCTGACAGATCCGGGCGAGTACGACCCTGATCGTCAACCGGCGCGTTCAGTTTGTTAACGATAACGCCGGTGATATTGGTATTTTTTGCGCCGCCGAAGCTGTTGCGGGTCAGTTCGATACGCTCTTTCAACTGATCCTGCGTGTCAGTGCCCTGAGACATAACAAACACGATTTCAGCGTTCAGCGTTTTCGCGATTTCAAAGTTCAGCGAATCGGCAAACTGGTGTTTGCGGGTCGGCACCAGACCTTCAACCAGCACGACTTCAGCGTCTTTGCTGCTTTCGTGGTAGCGCGCGATGATCTCTTCCATCAGCACGTCTTTTTGGTTGCTGGAGAGCAGCGACTCAACATGGCTCATTTTCAGCGGTTCAGCCGCTGGCAGGCCAGAAGTCGCACGCACGATGGTGGTGGTCTGGTCCGGAGCATCGCCGCCGGCGCGCGGCTGGGCGATCGGTTTAAAGACGCTCAGACGAACGCCTTTGCGTTCCATAGCGCGGATAACGCCAAGGCTGACGCTGGTCAGGCCGACGCTGGTTCCGGTAGGGATCAGCATAATAATACGGGACACGGTTAATCCTCTTTCGTTACCGTCGTTGCAGACGGGTTACAAAACAGCACCGCCAGCGTTGGCTGGCGGTGTGGGTAATCAGGCAGTCAGGCGGCTCGCGTCTTGCGCGATAACCAGTTCTTCGTTGGTCGGGATAACAACGGCAGGACGGGTGCCTTCTTTGTTGATAAAGCCAGACTTGCCGAAACGGGCAGCCAGGTTACGTTCGTGGTCAACTTCAAAGCCCAGTACGCCCAGACGGCCCAGGGAGAGTTCACGTACCATTGCAGCGTTTTCACCGATACCACCGGTGAAGACAACGGCATCCAGACGGCCATCCATCAGCGCAGTGTAAGAACCGATGTATTTTGCCAGGCGGTGGCAGTAAACATCCATCGCACGTTTGGCGTCTTCTTTCTCTTTGTAGTTGTCTTCTACATAACGGCAGTCGCTGGTGACTTCAGTCAGACCCAGCAGGCCGGACTCTTTGGTCAGCATTTTGTTGATCGCTTCAACGCTCATGCCCAGAGTGTCATGCAGATGGAACACGATAGCCGGATCGATATCACCGGAACGTGTACCCATTACCAGACCTTCCAGCGGGGTCAGACCCATGGAAGTATCAACACATTTACCGTTGCGAATTGCGGAAACAGAACCACCGTTGCCGAGGTGGCAAGTGATGATGTTCAGCTCTTCAACCGGTTTGTTCAGCACTTTGGCCGCTTCCTGAGTAACATAGAAGTGGCTGGTGCCATGCGCGCCGTAGCGACGTACGCCGTGCTCTTTATACAGTTTGTACGGCAGAGCGTACAGGTAGGACTCTTCCGGCATCGTGGTGTGGAACGCGGTGTCGAAGACAGCGACGTTTTTGTCCTTCAGTTTCGGGAAGGATTTCAGCGCTTCAGCGATACCAATCAGGTGAGCCGGGTTATGCAGCGGTGCGAAAGAGGCTGCATCTTTGATGCCCTGAATAACAGATTCGTCGATCACAACAGAGCTGGTGTATTTTTCGCCACCGTGCACGATGCGGTGACCGATAGCAGTCAACTGTGCAGACAGTTCTGGTTTTTGTGCCAGAATAGTGTTAACGATAAAGTTCAGCGCTTCACTGTGAGCGGCACCTGCACCTAAAGCCGCTTCTTGTTTACCGCCATCGATTTTCCACTTGATGCGTGCTTCAGGGAGATGGAAACATTCGGCTAAACCAGAAAGGTATTCGTCACCGTTAGATGCATCGATGATGGCAAATTTCAGCGAGGAACTACCGCAGTTCAGAACCAGTACTAACTTACTCGACATGGAAGTACCTATTTATGATACGTGGCTAAAAAAGGTCAGTGAGTCGCACAGCGTAGCGCAGGTTGACGCTGACATTTATGATTAACATCATGCTGAATATGTTTTTTGGCATGATGGAAGAATACATAAGATTTTAAGCTATTTTGCGCAAATTTCAGGCAGTGGCATAATAAGCTTTAAATTTGACGATTTAACAATAGTCGTCTATAGGCCCTGGTCAGGCTGCCACAGGATACCTGATACCAGGTGGGATTGACAAAAAATTTTAACGTTGTCATCCGTAGTTGTTGTTTTGCACAAATTTTTTAATTTTTATATGTGAAGTTGAGGTAAGACCATGTCCACTTCTGAGAATCGACCCGTTAGTTTCTTCAGTTTGTTTCGTCGGGGTCAGCGCTATGCGAAGACCTGGCCCATGGAAAAACGCCTCGCTCCGATGTTTGTTGAGAATCGCGTGATCCGCGCAACGCGTCACGCTATCCGCTTTATGCCGCCGCTGGCGGTCTTCACTCTGTGCTGGCAAATCGCGCTTGGCGGTCAGCTTGGCCCGGCAGTGGCAACCGCGCTGTTTGCCCTGAGCCTGCCAATGCAGGGGCTATGGTGGCTGGGTAAACGCTCCGTCACGCCGCTACCGCCTTCGATCCTGCACTGGTTTTACGAAGTGCGCGGTAAACTCCAGGAAGCGGGACAGGCGCTGGCACCGGTCGAAGGCAAACCTGATTATCAGGCGCTGGCAGACACTCTTAAACGTGCTTTCAAACAGTTGGATAAAACATTTCTTGATGATCTGTGACGCCATCAGGAATCGCAGTCTATATAAAAGAAGGCATCCTTGCGGTGGCTTCTTTTTTATTTTCATTTGGATCTACGCAACACCCCCGGCAAATCAAGAAAGCCATCGTTTTCAGCATGTAAACTCGAAACATCTTATTTAAAGCGCCGATGAGCCACAGGAGTCGAAAGATGGAAATGACTAATGCCCAACGTCTGATCTTATCCAATCAGTATAAAATGATGACCATGATGGATCCGGCGAATGCAGAACGCTACCGCCGTTTACAGACCATTATTGAGCGTGGCTATGGGCTGCAAATGCGCGAGCTGGATCGCGAGTTCGGCGAGCTGAAAGAAGAAACCTGCCGTATTGTTATCGATATCATGGAGATGTATCACGCGCTCCATGTCTCCTGGACCAACCTGAAAGACGCCAATACCATTGATGAACGCCGTGTGACTTTCCTTGGCTTTGACGCGGCAACGGAAGCGCGTTACCTCGGCTATGTGCGTTTTATGGTGAATATTGAAGGCCGCTACACCCATTTCGATGCCGGTACGCACGGCTTTAATGCGCAAACGCCGATGTGGGAAAAATATCAGCGCATGCTGAGCGTATGGCACTCCTGCCCGCGCCAGTATCATCTGAGCAGCAACGAAATTAATCAGATTATCAACGCCTGAGGAGGTGAGTGTGCAGTGCAAAGGATTTCTGTTTGATCTGGATGGTACGTTGGTTAATTCTCTGCCCGTTGTTGAGCGGGCATGGTGTAGCTGGGCCGACAGGTTTGGCATCGCGCATGATGAAGTGCTGAATTTCATCCATGGCAAACAGGCGATTACCTCGCTGCGTCACTTTATGCCGGGGAAATCGGAGGAGGAGATTGCCGCTGAGTTTACCCGGCTGGAAGCCATTGAAGCGGCGGATACCGACGGGATCGCCCCGTTGCCGGGCGCTATCGCATTACTGGAGCACCTCGATTCGGCAGGCATTCCATGGGCGATTGTTACCTCCGGTTCCGTGCCGGTTGCTCACGCCCGTCACCGCGCAGCTGGTCTGCCTGCGCCGGAAGTGTTTATCACTGCCGAGCAGGTTAAGCAGGGTAAACCTGCTCCGGATGCTTATCTGCTTGGCGCAGAGCGGCTGGGGCTGGCGCCACAGGATTGCGTGGTGGTTGAAGATGCCGCTGCGGGCGTTTTGTCCGGGCTGGCGGCAGGATGCCACGTCATTGCGGTAAATGTTCCGGCCGATTCTCCCCGGCTTGATGAAGCCGATTTCGTGCTTACCAGCCTCGAAGCGCTGAGTGTTGCGAAGCAGTCAGACGGAACGGCGATTGTCACGCTAAATGCCTGAACCCATGATTTAACCCCACATTTGTGGGGTTTTTTTATGGCACTATTTTCCTTCCATCAACTGACAAGGATATGTTGTGAACGGTGAACTGATTTGGGTGCTGTGTCTGCTGGCGATTACCGTTGTGCTTTTCGCAACGGGGAAAGTACGCATGGATGCGGTGGCGCTGTTTGTGATTGTCGCCTTTGTCTTAAGCGGCACACTCACTCTGCCCGAGGCCTTTTCAGGTTTTAGCGATCCCAATGTGATCCTGATTGCCGCACTGTTTATTATCGGCGATGGCCTGGTGCGCACCGGTGTGGCGACGAATATGGGCGCCTGGCTGGTTGATATGGCTGGCAGTAGCGAAGTGAAAATGCTGGTGCTGCTCATGTTTACCGTTGCCGGGCTGGGCGCTTTTATGAGTTCTACCGGTGTGGTGGCGATTTTTATACCGGTAGTCATGAGCGTTTCGCTACGCATGCAGATTTCGCCTTCGCGTCTGATGATGCCGCTCAGTTTCGCCGGGCTTATCAGCGGCATGATGACGCTAGTGGCAACGCCGCCTAACCTGGTGGTGAACAGCGAATTGTTACGAGAAGGCATGGAAGGGTTCGGCTTTTTTAGCGTGACGCCGCTGGGCCTGGTGATCCTGCTGCTGGGGATCATCTATATGCTGCTGATGCGTTTTATGCTGAAAGGGGATGATGAGCAAGCGCAGCGTGACGGCTGGAAGCGCCGTTCGTTTCGTGAGCTGATTAAAGAGTACCGCCTTACCGGGCGGGCGCGCCGCCTTGCTATTCGTCCCGGCTCTCCTTTGATCGGCCAGCGCCTTGATGATTTGCGGCTTCGCGAACGCTATGGCGCGAATGTTATCGGCGTTGAACGCTGGAGGCGTTTTCGGCGGGTAATTGTCAACGTCAACGGTGTCTCCGAGTTCCGTGCCCGCGACGTTCTGCTGATTGATATGTCTGCTGCTGAGGTGGATTTGCGTGAATTCTGCGCCGAGCAGTTGCTGGAACCCATGGTGCTGCGCGGTGAATATTTTTCCGATCAGGCGCTGGATGTCGGAATGGCGGAAGTGTCGTTAATTCCGGATTCTGAACTGATAGGTAAGACGGTTCGCGAAATTGGTTTTCGTACCCGCTACGGCTTAAACGTGGTTGGCCTGAAGCGCAACGGCGAAGCGGTTGACGGCGTGATTACGGATATCACGCTGGAACTGGGCGATATTTTCCTCGTCGTCGGTAACTGGAAACTGATCCGTCAGTTGGGCTCTCACGGACGCGACTTTGTTGTGCTCAATTTACCGGTTGAAGAGAGCGCTGCTTCGCCTGCTCACAGCCAGGCACCGCACGCGATTTTTTGCCTGGTGCTGATGGTCGCCCTGATGCTTACCGATGAAATTCCCAATCCGATCGCTGCGATTATCGCCTGCATGCTAATGGGGAAATTCCGCTGTATTGATGCTGAAAGCGCCTACAAGGCCATTCACTGGCCGAGCATTATTCTGATCGTCGGGATGATGCCTTTTGCGCTGGCGCTGCAAAAAACCGGCGGCGTGGATCTGGTGGTTAAGGGGTTGATGGATATCGGCGGCGGTTACGGGCCGCACGTTATGTTGATCTGCCTGTTTATCATGTGCGCGGTCATCGGGCTGTTTATCTCGAACACCGCCACTGCGGTGCTAATGGCGCCGATTGCGCTGGCGGCGGCAAAATCGATGGGCGTTTCGCCGTATCCGTTTGTCATGATGGTAGCAATGGCGGCATCGGCCGCATTTATGACGCCAGTTTCATCACCGGTTAACACGCTGGTGCTCGGGCCTGGCAATTACCAGTTCAGTGATTTTGTTAAGATCGGCGTGCCATTTACGCTGCTGGTGATGGTGGTTTGCGCGGTGCTGATCCCGATGCTGTTTCCGTTTTGACGCATTTGCCGGGTGGCGTTCACCCGGCAAAGAAAACTTACAGCGGCGAATCCTGGCTGATTTCGTCCAGCGATAAATGGAAACTGGGCACAAAGACTTGCATAAAGTAGTCCATTTCCGGGCTGCGCCGGGCATCAAGGGTTTTTTCGAGACGAGATTTTGCCAGCCCAAATTCATTGTTGCCGGCGGATAGCTCTTCCAGACATTTCAGATAGGCGCATAGTGCATCTGCCTGCTTCACGATCGTTTTTTCTTCCGCACTGTAGTGCTGTTCATCAATCAGCGGTGCAAAAATATCCTGTAACTCTTCCGGCACCATTTCGACCAGTTTTTGCTGGGCAATCTTTTCGATCGCTTTATATTCCTGCGCAATTTGCGAATTGAAATACTTTACCGGGGTGGGCAGATCGCCGGTCAGAACTTCCGATGCATCGTGGTACATAGCCAGCAATGCAATACGCTCAGCATTCAGTTGGCCATTGAATTTACGGTTTTTTATCGCCGCCAGCGCATGGGCGACCATCGCCACTTGCAGGCTGTGCTCGGACACATTTTCGGTGCGTACGTTGCGCATCAGCGGCCAGCGATTGATCAGTTTAAGGCGGGAAAGATGGGCGAAGAAATGACTCTGACTCATAGTTAACCTTGTCTGTGACTGCGACCTGAGTCATTGTGCGCAGAGTGTGGGGGAAGATGCAAATCCTCCCCCGATGGAGATCACTGATGATAACCAGAGAGGAAACGGCCAAAACGGCTGATCGCCATCTCCAGATCGTCTTCGCGCGGCAGCGTCACGATACGTACGTGATCCGGCCACGGCCAGTTGAACGCGGAACCCTGCACCAACAGCACTTTTTCCTGTAGCAGGAAGTCGAGCACCATCTTTTGATCGTCGTGAATATTAAAGCGTTTCGCGTCAATTTTCGGGAACATATAGAGTGCGCCGCTTGGCTTCACGCAGGAAACCCCGGGAATTTCATTGATCAGTTCCCATGCGCGGTTGCGCTGTTCATACAGACGACCGCCCGGCATGATAAATTCACTGATACTTTGGTAACCGCCGAGCGCAGTCTGAATCGCGTGCTGTGCCGGAACGTTGGCGCAAAGGCGCATTGAGGCCAGCATTTCCAGCCCTTCGATATAGCCTTTCGCGTGTTTTTTCGGCCCACTCAGCACCATCCAGCCCTGACGGAAGCCTGCCACGCGGTAGGTTTTTGACAGACCATTAAAGGTAATAGTGAACAGATCCGGCGCCAGTGCGGCGATAGAGTGGTGCTCGGCCGCATCGTAAAGAATTTTGTCGTAGATCTCATCGGCGAAGATGATCAGGTTGTGCTGACGCGCAATCTCAACCACCTCCATCAACAGTTCTTTTGAATAAACCGCGCCGGTAGGGTTGTTCGGGTTGATAATTACAATGCCACGGGTGCGTGGTGTGATTTTGGCGCGAATATCGTCAAGATCCGGGAACCAGCCAGCAGATTCATCACACAGATAATGCACGGCTTTACCACCGGAAAGCGACACGGCCGCTGTCCACAGCGGGTAATCCGGGGCGGGAACCAGCATTTCGTCACCGCTGTTAAGCAGCGCCTGCATCGACTGAACGATCAGTTCAGAAACACCGTTACCAATATAGATATCTTCAACGGTCACTTCGCGCATACCGCGCGCCTGATAGTGCTGCATGATCGCTTTGCGGGCTGAATAAAGCCCTTTGGAATCGCAATAGCCTTGCGCGCCTGGCAGGTTACGAATCACATCGACCAGAATTTCATCCGGCGCCTCGAAGCCGAATGGAGCAGGGTTGCCGATGTTAAGTTTAAGAACTTTATTACCTTCTTCTTCCAGACGCTTTGCTTCTTTCAGAACCGGGCCACGGATGTCGTAACAGACATTATCTAATTTGCTGGATTTTTCGATGGAGGACATGAACCTTTTGACCTTTTAGCTATGGGAGCCACTGCCTGCCGTGGAAGTGAGCACGGAACAATGTACTCCCACGCCCGTCAGTTTTGAAGGGTTAGCAGAAGAAGATTTCGCGGTAACTTTCTCATTGATTAACGTTTTTTTAACTGTTTTCTTTTATTTTTTATTTGTTATTAAACTGCATTTACGTTAATTTTCAGTTTTTAATATCAAAAATACATAAGAAATTGTAATTTATCGCTAATAAAAACCGTTTGCTTAGTGCAGGTTTAAAAAAGAAGGACGGAAACAGACAGCGAATTCTTCGCAAAATCTGGATGATGGCGAGATGAGATCATACATTTTGTCATAGGGGAATGTTTGCGCTGTAAACGCAATGTTAAGCATTATTAATAGTTAGAACGGTTGTCAATTAATAGCTAATTAATATTGAGAATGGGAACTATGTTCGTCTCATAATATTATAAGGAGAGGTCGGACATGATGACAATTGCGGTTTAAGATTATTCGCAATAATGCTTATAAATATAAAGGTTTTAGGTTAAACTCGGAGGGCAAGAAATGGTGCTGAAGTGAAAAAGCCATGCTTTAGTTAAGGGCTATTTCTTAATTTTAGTTGGTTGTTATTATTCAGTTTTACTCCAGTCCGCTTATATAGCCTTATGGTATATGATACATGTGCTATGTATAGCCAGTGATGTGCATAAACAGGTTCTTTTCTTAAAAGCATTCGCAAGGTTTATCACGGTTTATATATCCAGAAGGAATGGAGCATGCGAAATAAAGCCAATGGGTTCAGCTTGCATTAGACAGCGAACTATAAACACGAGAACTTACTGTCAGACTTTGATGAGTCATGACGTTGCTGGATGCACTTTTTAAATGGAATTACTTAATCTTACGAGCACAGCATAAACCCGGGGTACTCTGCGCGAGCAACCCGTAAGTGAAAAAATATGATAAATGCAAATCGTCCGATACTGAATCTCGACCTCGATCTGCTGAGAACTTTCGTTGCGGTCGCTGATCTGAACACCTTTGCTGCGGCTGCTGCTGCGGTATGTCGCACCCAGTCTGCCGTAAGCCAGCAAATGCAGCGGCTGGAACAGTTAGTGGGAAAAGAACTTTTTGCCCGTCATGGGCGTAATAAACTTTTAACCGAACACGGCATTCAATTACTGGGTTATGCGCGAAAGATCTTACGTTTCAATGATGAAGCGTGTACTTCGCTGATGTTTAGCAATTTGCAGGGCGTATTAACTATTGGCGCTTCTGACGAATCGGCCGATACCATTTTGCCTTTCTTGCTTAATCGTATTAGCTCGGTATATCCGAAACTGGCGCTGGATGTGCGCGTGAAGCGCAACCCCTTATCCGACGATCGTCTTCAGGATCATGACCTCGATCTGGTGGTAACAACGCATCGCGACGGGCAGTTTGATTGCCTGACGTTACGTACATCCCCAACGCACTGGTACTGTTCGGCGGAATATGTTCTGCAGAAAGGTGAGGCCATTCCACTTGTGTTGCTGGATGAACCCAGTGCGTTTCGCGACATGGTGATTAATGCGCTCAATAGTGCCGATATTCCATGGCGCATGGCTTATGTGGCTTCAACGCTCTCGGCTGTGAAAGCGGCAGTGAAAGCCGGGCTTGGTGTCACCGCCCGCCCTGTTGAAATGATGAGTCCGGATTTGCGGGTATTAGGTCGCGCTGATGGCCTGCCGCTGTTACCTGATACGGAATATCTGCTGGGCTATAATCCCAATAGTCACAATGAACTGGCGCAGGTTATTTTTCAGGCGATGGAACATTACCAGAACCCGTGGCATTACGGGAATCCAGGGTCTGAAGAAGGTGGGGATCCGCTCATCGTTGAAGGGGATTTTGGCTAACATTTTGCGCCAAAACTGGTAACAAAATGTAAGTGCAAAAATGAACCGCTGGCAGTGAAATCGCTGCCACTGGTTCGTTTTATATCGGAACATTTCCCTGCTGAATTATTGACCCTCTAAATCATATTTCCTTTCAAGAAGTTAATGCTCCTCACAGCAAAATATCCCTTTATCAACTATAGTCTTTCATGCCTTAAGCTCATGTTAAAAATCAAGCTGGATTGTTGCCGTTTTTTGCGATGAATTAACAAAAGCGTGTCTCAGATCAAGAAAATACTCCCAATGAGGGGGAGGAATCCGGACAAAATCCTGTCAAAATAAGCGGGTAATATCAGGAAAAGCTCACAACGGACACGATTCAACACCTGAGTTTTTCGCGGGTATGTTTGAGGCCGATCAAGAAAACGGCACTAAATGTTAATGAATTGCTGCCGATGTAAACTAATGTGAGGAAACTTTTGTTAAAGTTGACAAAAGGTTATAGAAAGGAGTAAAACCCACATCGTTTAGCTGTTTTCGCCTTTTTTCACAGTTAATGTGTGGTTTTATTCCTCCCCGTGAATCGATGTGGCGTCATCTGCCAGCAAGAGCAGAGGTATTAACGCTACCTTTTGAGTTAAGCAATGCGTATGTCAACATCCACTGAAATCATCGCTCATCACTGGGCATTCGCTATCTTTCTTATTGTCGCCATAGGGCTTTGTTGCCTGATGCTGGTCGGCGGTCGTTTTTTAGGCGGCCGCGCACGCGCAAGGCACAAAAACGTTCCTTTCGAATCCGGTATCGATTCTGTCGGTTCCGCGCGCTTACGTCTCTCCGCCAAGTTCTACCTGGTGGCCATGTTCTTCGTCATCTTCGATGTAGAAGCGCTTTACCTCTATGCATGGTCAACCTCCATTCGCGAGAGTGGTTGGGTCGGTTTTGTCGAAGCTGCAATTTTTATTTTAGTGCTGTTGGCTGGTCTGGTTTATCTGGTGCGTATTGGCGCGCTGGATTGGACGCCCGTGCGTTCGCGCCGTGAGCATATCAACCCAGAGACTGGCAACCACACTGATCGTCAACGCTAACCGCGAGGCAATAAGATGGATTATACGCTCACCCGCATAGATCCTAACGGTGAGAACGACCGTTACCCCCTGCAAAAACAGGAGATCGTAACCGACCCCCTGGAACAAGAAATCAACCGTAGTGTCTACATGGGCAAACTCGAAAATGCCCTGCACGATATGGTGAACTGGGGCCGTAAAAACTCAATTTGGCCATATAACTTTGGTCTGTCGTGCTGCTATGTAGAGATGGTGACTTCCTTTACGGCCGTTCACGACGTCGCGCGTTTTGGTGCGGAAGTACTGCGTGCTTCTCCTCGTCAGGCGGACCTGATGGTTGTTGCCGGTACCTGCTTTACCAAAATGGCGCCTGTCATTCAGCGTCTTTATGACCAGATGCTGGAACCAAAGTGGGTTATCTCGATGGGAGCCTGCGCGAACTCTGGTGGTATGTACGATATCTACTCCGTCGTGCAGGGCGTCGATAAATTTATCCCGGTGGATGTTTACATCCCTGGCTGTCCGCCGCGTCCTGAAGCGTATATGCAGGCGCTGATGTTGTTACAGGAATCGATTGGTAAAGAACGTCGTCCTCTCTCCTGGGTGGTTGGCGATCAGGGCGTTTACCGCGCCAATATGCAGTCGGAACGTGACCGTAAGCGTGGCGAACGCATTGCCGTTACCAATCTGCGTACGCCGGACGAGATTTAATGTGCGCCTGTGGGTAATGGAAAAAAACTTCGCATTTCAATAATCCAATAACGCGAAGCCATACCCGACAGTCACCACGGACCCTTTGCAATGGTGAACAATATGACCGATTTAACCGCGCAAGAAGCCGCATGGCAGACTCGGGATCATCTGGATGATCCGGTCATTGGCGAATTGCGCAACCGTTTTGGGCCGGATGCCTTTACTGTTCAGGCGACCCGCACCGGGGTACCCGTAGTTTGGGTGAAGCGTGAGCAATTGCTGGAAGTTGGCGATTTCCTGAAGAAGCTGCCGAAACCTTACGTCATGCTGTTCGATCTGCACGGCATGGATGAGCGTCTACGTACACACCGCGCCGGTTTACCCGCCGCGGATTTTTCCGTTTTCTATCACCTGATTTCGATCGATCGCAACCGCGACATCATGCTCAAGGTAGCGCTTTCTGAAAACGATCTGAACGTGCCGACGTTTACCAAACTCTTCCCCAACGCCAACTGGTACGAGCGTGAAACCTGGGAAATGTTTGGCGTGACCTTTAACGGTCACCCGCACCTGACGCGCATCATGATGCCGCAGACCTGGACGGGACATCCGCTGCGTAAAGATTACCCGGCCCGCGCCACCGAATTCGATCCGTTTGAGCTGACCAAAGCCAAGCAGGATTTAGAAATGGAAGCGCTGACCTTCAAGCCGGAAGACTGGGGCATGAAGCGCGGCACCGACAATGAGGATTTTATGTTCCTCAACCTCGGTCCGAACCACCCGTCTGCGCACGGTGCTTTCCGCATTATCCTGCAACTCGACGGCGAAGAGATTGTCGACTGCGTACCGGATATTGGTTACCACCACCGCGGCGCGGAAAAAATGGGCGAGCGTCAATCCTGGCACAGCTACATTCCTTATACCGACCGTATTGAGTACCTCGGCGGCTGCGTTAACGAAATGCCGTATGTGCTGGCGGTAGAGAAACTGGCGGGGATCACCGTACCGGATCGCGTCAACGTGATCCGCGTGATGCTCTCTGAACTGTTCCGCATCAACAGCCACCTGCTTTATATCTCCACCTTTATTCAGGACGTGGGCGCAATGACCCCGGTGTTCTTCGCCTTTACCGATCGGCAGAAAATCTACGATCTGGTGGAAGCGATTACCGGTTTCCGTATGCACCCGGCGTGGTTCCGTATTGGCGGCGTAGCGCACGATCTGCCGCGTGGCTGGGATCGTTTGCTGCGTGAATTCCTCGACTGGATGCCGAAACGTCTGGCCTCTTATGAGAAGGCGGCGCTGCGTAACACCATTCTGAAAGGCCGCTCGCAGGGTGTTGCCGCTTACGGCGCGAAAGAAGCGCTGGAGTGGGGGACTACTGGCGCGGGTCTGCGTGCTACCGGCATCAACTTTGACGTGCGTAAAGCGCGTCCATACTCCGGCTATGAAAACTTCGACTTTGAAATCCCGGTGGGCGGTGGCGTCAGCGACTGCTATACCCGCGTGATGCTGAAAGTGGAAGAGCTGCGCCAGAGCCTGCGTATTCTTGAGCAGTGTCTTAACAATATGCCGGAAGGTCCGTTCAAAGCGGATCATCCGCTGACGACGCCGCCGCCGAAAGAGCGCACGCTGCAACATATCGAAACCCTGATTACTCACTTCCTGCAGGTTTCATGGGGCCCGGTAATGCCAGCCAACGAATCCTTCCAGATGATTGAGGCAACCAAGGGTATTAACAGTTACTACCTGACCAGCGACGGCAGCACCATGAGCTACCGCACGCGCGTTCGCACGCCGAGCTTTGCGCATTTGCAGCAAATCCCGTCGGCGATCCGCGGCAGCCTGGTATCCGACCTTATCGTCTATCTGGGTAGTATCGATTTTGTTATGTCAGATGTGGACCGCTAATTATGCACGAGAATCAACAACCACAAACCGAGGCTTTTGAGCTGAGTGCGGCAGAGCGTGAGGCAATTGAGCACGAAAAGCACCACTACGAAGACCCGCGTGCGGCGTCCATTGAAGCGCTGAAGATTGTTCAGAAGCAGCGTGGCTGGGTGCCGGACGGCGCAATTTACGCCATTGCTGATGTTCTGGGGATCCCGGCGAGCGATGTCGAAGGCGTGGCAACATTCTACAGCCAGATCTTCCGTCAGCCAGTCGGCCGCCACGTGATCCGCTATTGCGACAGCGTGGTTTGCCATATCACCGGTTATCAGGGCATTCAGTCGGCGATTGAAAGCCACCTGAAGATCAAACCGGGCCAGACCACTTTCGACGGCCGCTTTACGCTGCTGCCGACCTGCTGCCTGGGCAACTGCGATAAAGGGCCGAACATGATGATCGATGAGGACACTCACGCGCATCTGACTCCGGAAGGCATTCCCGAACTGCTGGAGCGGTATAAATGAAAACAGTTATCCGTACTCCCGAAACTCATCCGCTGACCTGGCGGCTGCGTGACGACAAGCAGCCGGTCTGGCTGGATGAATACCAGAGCAAAAATGGTTATGCCGGTGCGCGTAAAGCGCTCTCCGGGATGGCGCCGGACGAAATCGTCAACGCGGTAAAAGATTCCGGCCTGAAAGGTCGTGGCGGCGCTGGCTT
The DNA here is from genome assembly GCF_013085925.1 of Kosakonia sp. MUSA4. NCBI lineage: Bacteria > Pseudomonadati > Pseudomonadota > Gammaproteobacteria > Enterobacterales > Enterobacteriaceae > Kosakonia > Kosakonia sp. MUSA4. Next base: position 3,620,706 of record NZ_CP025697.1, on the reverse strand, counting down.
CTCCACCGGTCTGAAGTGGAGCCTGATGCCGAAAGACGAATCCATGAACATCCGTTACCTGCTGTGTAACGCCGATGAAATGGAGCCGGGCACCTATAAAGACCGCTTGTTGATGGAGCAGTTGCCGCACCTGCTGGTGGAAGGCATGCTGATTTCCGCCTTTGCACTGAAAGCTTACCGTGGCTACATCTTCCTGCGTGGCGAATATATCGAAGCAGCGGTACATCTGCGTCGCGCCATTGCCGAAGCGACCGAAGCGGGTTTGCTGGGTAAAAATATCCTCGGCAGCGGCTTCGATTTCGAACTCTTTGTTCACACCGGTGCAGGGCGTTATATCTGCGGTGAAGAGACCGCACTGATTAACTCGCTGGAAGGTCGCCGCGCGAACCCGCGCTCCAAGCCGCCATTCCCGGCAAGTTCCGGCGCATGGGGTAAACCGACTTGCGTCAACAACGTCGAAACCCTGTGCAACGTGCCAGCCATTCTGGCTAACGGCGTTGAGTGGTATCAGAACATTTCGACCAGCAAAGATGCGGGCACCAAGCTGATGGGCTTCTCCGGCCGCGTGAAAAACCCGGGCCTGTGGGAACTGCCGTTCGGTACGACCGCGCGTGAAATTCTCGAAGATTATGCCGGTGGCATGCGCGATGGCCTGAAATTCAAAGCCTGGCAGCCAGGCGGCGCAGGTACAGACTTCCTGACCGAAGCGCACCTTGATCTGCCAATGGAATTCGAAAGCATCGGTAAAGCGGGTAGCCGTCTGGGAACGGCGCTGGCCATGGCTGTCGATCATGAGATTGGCATGGTGTCGCTGGTGCGCAACCTGGAAGAGTTTTTCGCCCGCGAATCCTGCGGCTGGTGTACGCCGTGCCGTGATGGTCTGCCGTGGAGCGTAAAAATTCTGCGTGCGCTGGAGCGTGGCGAAGGCCAGCCTGGGGATATCGAGACACTTGAGCAACTGTGTCGACAACTTGGGCCGGGTAAAACCTTCTGCGCGCATGCGCCGGGTGCGGTTGAACCCTTACAAAGCGCGATTAAATATTTCCGCGAAGAATTCGAAGCGGGCATTAAACAGCAATTCAGCAATACCCATGCGATTGGCGGTATCCAGCCAAACTTGCTGAAAGCGCGCTGGTAATTGGGGTTACTCGCTCAGGCGAGGCCGGAAACAAATTTTGATTAATACCTGAGAAAGACCCGCAATCTTCGTGATGTAACAACACTGCTACGGCGCGAAGGACAAAGGTTATTCAGGCCAACTGGAAGCATGCTAATGGCTACTATTCATGTAGACGGCAAAGAATACGAGGTAAACGGAGCAGACAACCTTCTTGAGGCTTGTCTCTCCTTAGGCCTTGATATTCCTTATTTTTGCTGGCATCCGGCGCTGGGGAGCGTGGGTGCGTGCCGCCAGTGTGCGGTGAAGCAATATCAAAACGCGGAAGACACGCGTGGCCGCCTGGTGATGTCCTGTATGACACCGGCATCCGACGGTACTTTCATTTCTATTGATGACGATGAAGCGAAGCAGTTCCGTGAGAGCGTAGTGGAGTGGTTAATGACCAACCACCCGCACGATTGCCCGGTCTGCGAAGAGGGCGGCAACTGCCACCTGCAGGATATGACCGTCATGACCGGTCACAGCTTCCGTCGCTATCGCTTTACCAAACGTACTCACCGTAATCAGGATCTTGGCCCGTTCATCTCCCACGAAATGAACCGCTGTATCGCCTGCTACCGCTGCGTGCGTTATTACAAAGACTACGCAGACGGCACGGATCTTGGCGTGTATGGCGCGCACGATAACGTCTACTTCGGCCGCCCGGAAGATGGCACGCTGGAAAGCGAGTTCTCCGGCAACCTGGTGGAAATCTGCCCGACCGGCGTCTTCACCGACAAAACGCACTCCGAGCGTTACAACCGTAAGTGGGACATGCAGTTTGCGCCGAGCATCTGTCAGCAGTGCTCGCTGGGTTGCAACACCAGTCCGGGTGAACGTTATGGCGAGCTGCGCCGCATCGAAAACCGTTACAACGGTACCGTTAACCACTACTTCCTCTGCGATCGTGGCCGTTTCGGTTATGGCTATGTCAACCTGAAAGACAGACCGCGTCAGCCGGTACAGCGCCGTGGCGACGATCTGATCACCCTGAACGCCGAGCAAGCGATGCAGGGCGCGGCGGACATTCTGCGTCAGTCGAAGAAAGTGATTGGCATCGGTTCTCCGCGCGCCAGCGTGGAAAGCAACTTTGCCCTGCGCGCGCTGGTCGGTGCGGATAACTTCTACACCGGCATCGCCAAAGGCGAACAGGAACGTCTGGAGCTGGCGCTGAAAGTGCTGCGCGAAGGCGGTATCCGTACCCCGGCGCTGCGCGAAATCGAATCTTACGATGCGGTGCTGATCCTCGGCGAAGATATTACGCAGACCGGCGCGCGCGTTGCGCTGGCGGTGCGTCAGGCCGTGAAAGGCAAAGCTCGTGAAATGGCAGCGGCGCAGAAAGTCGCCGACTGGCAGATTGCGGCGATCATGAACATTGGTCAGCGCGCCAAACATCCGCTGTTTGTTACCAACGTCGACAGTACCCGTCTGGACGATATCGCCGCGTGGACCTATTGCGCGCCAGTTGAAGATCAGGCGCGTTTAGGTTTCGCCATCGCCCACGCGCTGGATGAGACAGCGCCAGCGGTTGACGGTCTGAGCAGCGATCTGAAAAACAAAATCGATGTGATTGTCCAGGCGCTGGCCGGAGCGAAGAAACCGCTGATTATCTCCGGCACAAACGCCGGTAGCGCAGAAGTGATTCAGGCGGCGGCCAACGTGGCAAAAGCACTGAAAGGGCGCGGTGCCGATGTTGGCATCACCATGATTGCTCGTTCGGTGAACAGCATGGGCCTCGGCCTGATTGGCGGCGGCAGCCTTGATGACGCGCTGGCGGAGCTGGAAGCGGGCCACGCTGATGCCGTCGTGGTGCTGGAAAATGATCTGCACCGCCATGCTTCTGCTGCACGCGTTGATGCCGCGCTGGCGAAAGCGCCGCTGGTGCTGGTGATTGATCATCAGCGTACGGCAATCATGGAGCAGGCTCATCTGGTGCTTTCCGCTGCCAGCTTTGCAGAAAGCGATGGCACGGTAATCAACAACGAAGGCCGCGCGCAGCGTTTCTTCCAGGTTTACGATCCGGCCTACTACGACAGCAAAACCATTATGCTGGAGAGCTGGCGCTGGCTGCATTCGCTGCACAGCACCGTTGAAAACCGCGAAGTGGACTGGACGCAGCTCGACCATGTGATTGACGCTGCCGTCGAAGCGTTGCCGCAACTGGCGGGGATTAAAGAGGCGGCGCCGGATGCCAGCTTCCGCATCCGCGGTCAGAAACTGGCCCGTGAACCGCATCGCTACAGTGGACGTACCGCCATGCGCGCCAATATCAGCGTGCACGAACCGCGTCAGCCGCAGGATAAAGACACCATGTTCGCCTTCTCAATGGAAGGGAACAACCAACCGTCCGCTCCCCGTTCGCAAATTCCGTTTGCGTGGGCGCCGGGCTGGAACTCCCCGCAGGCATGGAACAAATTCCAGGCTGAAGTGGGTGGTCACCTGCGTTACGGCGATCCGGGCGTTCGGCTGATTGAGGCCAGCGAAAGTGGGCTGGAATACTTCACTTCTGTTCCGGGAACCTTCGAAGCGCAGGAAGGTAAATGGCGTATCGCGCCGTACTACCACTTGTTCGGCAGCGATGAAATGTCGCAGCGTTCTCCGGTATTCCAGAGCCGTATGCCGCAACCGTACATCAAGCTGAACCCGGCCGACGCCGCGAAGCTTGGCGTTAACGCGGGTGCGCATATCTCCTTCACCTGGGAAGGTCAGACCATCAGCCTGCCATTGCAGGTTTCCGAAGGTCTGGCGGCAGGGCAGGTTGGTCTGCCGATGGGGATGCCGGGCATCGCGCCGGTGCTGGCCGGAGCACGTCTTGAAAATCTGCGGGAGGCGCAAGCATGAGCTGGTTAACACCGGATGTTATCGACATTCTGCTGAGCATCCTGAAAGCAGTGGTCATTCTGCTGGTGGTGGTCACCTGCGGTGCGTTCATGAGCTTTGGCGAACGTCGCCTGCTCGGTCTGTTCCAGAACCGTTACGGACCGAACCGCGTTGGCTGGGGTGGTTCACTCCAGCTGGTCGCGGACATGATCAAAATGTTCTTTAAAGAGGACTGGATCCCGCGCTTTTCCGATCGCGTGATCTTCACCCTCGCGCCGATGATCGCCTTCACCTCGCTGCTGTTAGCGTTCGCCATTGTGCCGGTCAGTCCGAGCTGGGTCGTGGCGGATCTGAACATCGGTATCCTGTTCTTCTTAATGATGGCAGGGCTGGCGGTTTACGCGGTGCTGTTTGCTGGCTGGTCGAGCAACAACAAATACTCGCTGCTCGGGGCAATGCGTGCTTCTGCGCAAACCCTGAGCTATGAAGTGTTCCTTGGGCTTTCCCTGATGGGCGTGGTGGCGCAGGCCGGTTCATTCAACATGACCGACATCGTCAACAACCAGGCGGGTTTGTGGAACGTCATTCCGCAGTTCTTCGGCTTTATCACTTTCGCTATCGCGGGCGTGGCGGTGTGTCACCGTCACCCGTTTGACCAGCCGGAAGCCGAGCAGGAACTGGCGGATGGTTACCACATTGAATATTCCGGGATGAAATTCGGTCTGTTCTTCGTCGGCGAATATATCGGTATCGTCACCATTTCCGCGCTGATGGTCACGCTGTTCTTCGGTGGCTGGCAGGGGCCGTTGTTACCGCCTTTCATCTGGTTCGCGCTGAAAACCGCGTTCTTTATGATGATGTTCATTTTGATTCGCGCCGCACTGCCGCGTCCTCGTTATGATCAGGTGATGTCGTTCGGCTGGAAAATCTGTCTGCCGCTGACGCTACTCAACTTGCTGGGAACGGCGGCTGTCATTCTCTGGCAGGCGCAATAAGGGGTGAAAAGACCATGACTTTAAAAGAATTACTCGTGGGCTTCGGCACCCAGGTCCGTAGTATCTGGATGATTGGCCTGCATGCTTTCGCGAAACGCGAAACCCGTATGTACCCGGAAGAGCCGGTTTATCTGCCGCCGCGTTACCGTGGCCGTATTGTGCTGACGCGCGACCCGGATGGTTCTGAGCGTTGCGTTGCCTGTAACCTTTGTGCGGTAGCGTGCCCGGTAGGTTGTATCTCGCTGCAAAAAGCGGAGATGCAGGACGGTCGCTGGTATCCGGAATTTTTCCGTATCAACTTCTCCCGCTGCATTTTCTGCGGTCTGTGCGAAGAGGCGTGCCCGACAACGGCGATTCAGCTCACCCCGGATTTCGAAATGGGTGAATACAAACGTCAGGACCTGGTGTACGAAAAAGAGGATCTGCTGATCTCCGGTCCGGGCAAATACCCGGAATATAACTTCTACCGGATGGCAGGTATGGCAATCGACGGCAAAGATAAAGGTGAAGCGGAAAACGAAGCCAAACCTATCGACGTCAAGGGCCTGTTACCGTAAGGAGAGGGGCAATGGAGTTCGCTTTTTATATCTGTGGCCTGGTCGCCATCCTGACGACGGTACGCGTAATAACGCATACCAACCCGGTGCACGCCTTGCTGTATCTGATTGTGTCGCTGCTGGCTATTGCCGGGGTCTTCTTTTCACTCGGCGCTTACTTCGCCGGTGCGCTGGAGATCATCGTTTACGCCGGGGCCATCATGGTGCTGTTCGTGTTTGTGGTGATGATGCTGAACCTTGGCAATACCGTGGTCGAGCAGGAGCGCAATTGGCTGTCGCCGCAAATCTGGATCGGCCCGGCGCTGCTCTCTGCGGTGCTGCTGGTGGTGATGGTTTACGCCATTCTGGGCGTTAACGATCAGGGTATCGACGGGGCGGCGATTAGCGCGAAAGCGGTTGGTATTACGCTGTTTGGCCCTTACGTTCTGGCCGTGGAGCTGGCCTCCATGCTGCTGTTGGCGGGTCTGGTTGTGGCCTTCCATTTGGGGCGCGAAGACAGGGCCGGTGAAGTGCTGAGCAATCGCACCGATGACCGCGCGAAAAGAAAAACGGAGGAGCAAGCATGATCCCCTTACAACATGGACTGATCCTCGCGGCGATTTTGTTTGTTTTGGGTCTGACCGGTCTGGTTATCCGCCGCAATCTGCTGTTTATGCTGATTGGGCTGGAAATCATGATTAACGCTGCTGCGCTGGCCTTTGTGGTTGCCGGCAGCTACTGGGGACAGACCGACGGGCAGGTGATGTATATCCTCGCCATTAGCCTCGCGGCTGCGGAAGCGAGTATTGGCCTGGCGTTGCTGCTGCAACTCCATCGTCGCCGCCAGAATCTGAATATCGATTCAGTAAGTGAGATGCGTGGATGAACATGCTCGCCTTAACCATTATTCTGCCTTTTATTGGCTTTGTCTTACTGGCCTTTTCCCGCGGGCGCTGGTCAGAGAATCTTTCTGCGACCGTTGGCGTTGGCTCGATTGGCCTCGCGGCGCTGGTGACCGTCCTTGTTGGCGTTGATTTCTTCAACAACGGTCAGCAGGCGTTTTCGCAACCGCTGTGGACGTGGATGGCGGTCGGTGATTTCAACATCGGTTTCAACCTGGTGCTGGACGGCCTGTCGCTGACCATGCTTTCGGTCGTCACCGGCGTGGGTTTCCTGATCCATATGTTCGCCTCCTGGTATATGCGCGGAGAAGAGGGCTACTCCCGTTTCTTCGCCTACACCAACCTGTTTATCGCCAGCATGGTGGTACTGGTGCTGGCGGATAACCTGCTGCTGATGTATCTCGGCTGGGAAGGCGTGGGCTTGTGTTCCTATCTGCTGATCGGTTTCTACTACACCGATCCGAAGAATGGCGCAGCGGCGATGAAAGCGTTCGTCGTTACCCGTGTGGGTGACGTCTTCCTCGCTTTCGCGCTGTTCATCCTTTACAACGAGCTGGGCACGCTGAACTTCCGCGAAATGGTTGAGCTGGCACCGCAGCACTTCGCCAACGGCAATAACATGCTGATGTGGGCGACGCTGATGCTGCTGGGCGGTGCGGTCGGTAAGTCTGCGCAACTGCCGTTGCAGACATGGCTGGCAGACGCAATGGCTGGCCCGACGCCGGTTTCCGCGCTGATCCACGCTGCCACCATGGTGACCGCCGGTGTTTACCTGATTGCCCGTACGCATGGGCTGTTCCTGATGACGCCGGAAGTGCTGCATCTGGTCGGTATCGTCGGTGCGGTAACGCTGCTGATGGCCGGTTTTGCCGCGCTGGTACAGACGGATATCAAACGCGTACTTGCCTACTCCACCATGAGCCAGATTGGTTATATGTTCCTGGCGCTGGGCGTGCAGGCCTGGGACGCGGCGATTTTCCACCTGATGACGCATGCGTTCTTTAAAGCGCTGCTGTTCCTGTCGTCCGGTTCGGTGATCCTCGCCTGCCATCACGAGCAGAACATCTTCAAAATGGGTGGCCTGCGTAAGTCGATTCCGCTGGTCTACGCCTGCTTCCTGGTCGGCGGCGCGGCGCTGTCGGCGCTGCCATTGCTGACCGCAGGCTTCTTCAGTAAGGACGAAATCCTTGCCGGTGCGGTAGCAAACGGCCATGTCAATCTGATGATTGCCGGTCTGGTGGGCGCGTTTATGACATCGCTGTACACCTTCCGCCTGATTTTCATTGTCTTCCACGGGAAAGAACAGATTCACGCTCACGCAGGGAAGGGGATCACCCATCATCTGCCGCTGATTGTGCTGCTGGTGCTCTCCACCTTTATTGGCGCGATGATTGTGCCGCCGCTGAGAGGCGTGCTGCCAGAAACCACCGAGCTGGCGCACAGCAGCGTGGTCATGCTGGAAGTGGCGTCCGGTGCGGTTGCCGTCATCGGTATTTTGCTGGCGGCCTGGCTGTGGCTGGGTAAACGTACGCTGGTGCACTCGATTGCCAACAGCGCGACAGGTCGTTTCTTCGGGACCTGGTGGTTCAATGCCTGGGGCTTCGATGCGCTGTACGACCGCATCTTCGTGAAGCCGTATCTTGGCATTGCCTGGCTGCTGAAGAGCGATCCGCTGAATGCGCTAATGAACATTCCGGCGATCCTGTCGCGCTTTGCAGGCAAAGGGCTGCTGTTTAGCGAGAACGGGTATCTGCGCTGGTATGTCGCGTCGATGAGCATTGGCGCTGTCGTGGTGCTGGCGTTGCTGATGGTATTGCGCTGAGTTTGTGGCTTGGGATTGTGCCCGGTGGCGCTGCGCTTACCGGGCCTACGAGAGCTCAGGTCGGAGAAGCGAAGTGCCATCCGACATAACAAACCCAAAAATAATTTTTTAGAATTCGTTGAAAATCTGTTCCTGAAGTACAGGCGTCATCGGCGAAGTCAGACCGAAGACCGCCAGCGCAGAGCAACCGGAGCGTACTGAAGTACGTGAGGATTGCGAGCACTGCCGGGATTTGGGCTGGCGAGTGAGATAGCCTGAGCAGGAGTAAATATAAGGGACATACTTAGCTATGTTATTACCCTGGTTAATACTAATCCCCTTTATCGGCGGCTTTCTCTGCTGGCAGACCGAACGCTTCGGCGTGAAGGTGCCGCGCTGGATCGCCCTGATCACCATGGGACTGACGCTGGCGCTTTCCCTGCAACTCTGGATGCAGGGCGGCTACTCTCTGACGCAATCCACCGGTCTGCCTGCCTGGCAGGAAGAGTTTAAACTGGCGTGGATCCCACGCTTCGGCATCAATATTCATCTGGCGATGGACGGTTTGTCGTTGCTGATGGTGGTGCTGACCGGTTTCCTCGGCGTGCTGGCGGTACTCTGCTCCTGGCGTGAAATCGAGAAATATCAGGGTTTCTTCCATCTCAACCTGATGTGGATTCTGGGCGGTGTTATCGGCGTGTTCCTTGCCATCGACATGTTCCTGTTCTTCTTCTTCTGGGAAATGATGCTGGTGCCGATGTACTTCCTGATTGCTCTGTGGGGCCACAAAGCCTCCGACGGGAAGACGCGTATTACCGCTGCGACCAAGTTCTTCATCTATACCCAGGCCAGTGGTCTGGTGATGTTGATTGCCATCCTGGCGCTGGTCGTGGTGCACTATAACGCGACCGGCGTCTGGACATTCGACTATGAAGACCTGCTGAAAACGCCGATGTCCGACCACGTCGAATATCTGCTGATGCTGGGCTTCTTCATCGCCTTCGCGGTGAAAATGCCGGTGGTGCCGCTGCACGGTTGGTTACCGGATGCGCACTCGCAGGCGCCGACCGCGGGTTCCGTGGACCTGGCGGGGATCCTGCTGAAAACCGCGGCCTACGGTTTGCTGCGCTTCTCGCTGCCGCTGTTCCCGAACGCTTCCGCAGAGTTTGCCCCCATCGCCATGTGGCTGGGCGTCATCGGTATTTTCTACGGTGCGTGGATGGCGTTCACCCAGACGGATATCAAACGCCTGATTGCGTACACCTCGGTGTCCCACATGGGCTTCGTGCTGATTGCTATCTACACCGGCAGCCAGTTGGCCTATCAGGGCGCGGTTATCCAGATGATTGCGCACGGTCTTTCTGCGGCGGGTCTGTTTATCCTGTGCGGTCAGCTGTACGAACGCCTGCATACCCGCGACATGCGTATGATGGGCGGGCTGTGGAGCAAGATTAAATGGTTGCCGGCGCTGTCGATGTTCTTCGCTGTCGCCACGTTGGGTATGCCGGGTACCGGTAACTTCGTCGGTGAATTCATGATCCTCTTCGGCAGCTACCAGGTTGTGCCGATGATCACGGTGATTTCCACCTTCGGTCTGGTTTTCGCATCGGTTTACTCACTGGCAATGCTGCATCGCGCCTATTTCGGTAAAGCGAAAAGCGAACTGGCCAGCAAGGAACTGCCGGGGCTGTCACTGCGCGAGCTGTTTATGATCCTGATCCTGGTTGTACTTCTTGTACTGCTTGGCTTCTATCCGCAGCCGATTCTGGATACCTCGCATGCCGCGATGGGTAATATCCAGCAGTGGTTTGTTAACTCTATTACTACTACAAGGCCGTAAATCGCCATGACAATTACTCCACAACACCTGATTGCGCTGCTGCCGCTGCTGATCGTCGGATTGACGGTGGTGGTTGTGATGCTCTCCATTGCGTGGCGACGCAACCATTTCCTCAATGCCACGTTGTCGGTCATCGGCCTGAACGTCGCGTTGCTCTCCCTGTGGTTTGTCGGACAGGCAGGAGCAATGGATGTGACGCCGCTGATGCGCGTCGATGGTTACGCCATGCTCTACACCGGGCTGGTGCTACTGGCGAGCCTTGCCACCTGCACCTTCGCCTATCCGTGGCTGGAAGGGTATAGCGACAACAAAGAAGAGTTTTATCTGCTGGTACTGATTGCCGCAATGGGCGGCATTCTGTTGGCTAACGCCAACCATATGGCGGCGTTGTTCCTTGGTATTGAACTGATCTCCCTGCCGCTGTTCGGGCTGGTGGGTTATGCCTTCCGCCAGAAACGTTCTCTGGAAGCCAGTATCAAGTACACCATTCTGTCTGCCGCAGCCTCTTCTTTCCTGCTGTTCGGTATTGCGCTGGTGTACGCGCAGACCGGGAATCTGGCATTTGTTGCTATCGGTAAGAGCCTCGGTGAAGGCATGCTGCACGAGCCGCTGCTGCTGGCGGGTCTGGGTCTGATGATTGTCGGTCTCGGTTTCAAACTCTCGCTGGTGCCGTTCCACCTGTGGACGCCGGACGTTTATCAAGGCGCGCCTGCACCGGTCTCCACCTTCCTGGCGACCGCCAGCAAAATCGCCATCTTTGGTGTGCTGATGCGTTTGTTCCTCTATGCGCCGGTCGGCGAAAGTGAAGCCGTGCGTGTGGTACTGGGTCTTATCGCCTTTGTTTCCATCATCTTCGGTAACCTGATGGCGCTGAGCCAGACCAACATCAAACGTCTGCTCGGTTTCTCTTCCATCTCGCACCTCGGCTATTTGCTGGTAGCGTTGATTGCGCTGCAGAGCGGCCAGATGTCGATGGAAACCGTTGGTGTTTATCTGGCAGGTTACCTGTTCAGCAGCCTCGGCGCGTTTGGCGTGGTGAGCCTGATGTCCAGCCCGTATCGTGGCCCGGACGCAGAATCACTTTACTCCTACCGTGGTCTGTTCTGGCACCGTCCTATTCTCTCGGCGGTTCTGACGGTGATGATGCTGTCGCTGGCAGGTATTCCGATGACCTTAGGCTTTATCGGTAAGTTCTACATCCTCGCCGTTGGCGTCGAGGCGCACCTGTGGTGGTTGACGGGCGCTGTGGTGGTCGGTTCGGCGATTGGTTTGTATTACTACCTGCGCGTGGCGGTGAGCCTCTATCTGAGTGCGCCGCAGCAGCTGAACCGCGATGCGCCGTCCGACTGGGCCTACAGTGCTGGCGGGATTGTGGTGCTGATCTCTGCCTTGCTGGTACTGCTGTTGGGTATTTACCCGCAGCCGCTGATCAGTATCGTACAGTTAGCGCTGCCGATGATGTAATGGCGTACAGCGCATAAAGAAAAACCGCCGGGCTGCAAACCCGGCGGTTTTTTTATGGCGCAGAAATTACTTCGCCAGTAACGGCTGTGAAGCAACCTGATGGTGGCTAATCAGCGGGCCGCGTACGTTATTGGCCGCGCGGTCGAGCACTTCCTGAATCACTGACGAAAGCTCGTTGATTTCGAACTTCGCAACATAGCCATCGGCCTGCACTTTACGTACGTGATCTTCGTTCGCGCTACCGGAGAGTGACGAGTGGATCACCACCGGAATGTTTTTCAGGCGCGGATCGGTTTTGATCAGACGCGTTAAAGTAAAACCGTCCATTTCCGGCATTTCAAGATCAGTCAGTACCATGGCGATCTTATCGCTAACCGGTATACCTTCACTGTCGGCCTGCTGCGCCAGAAGCTGGATTTTCTCCCACGCATCTTTGCCGGTGATATGCATGTCGGTCGGAATTTGCATCGAGTTGAGGCCTTTTTCCAGCATGGCGCGCGCCACTTTGGAATCTTCCGCCACAATCGCCACCGAGCCCGCTTTCAGATTGAATTTCTTGTCCGGTACATGATCGCCATGTACGTCGTGATCCGCAGGCACAATGTCATACAGGATCTGCTCAACATCCAGCACCATCGCCAGATTGTTGGTGTCCTTATCGTCATCCAGGCAGGCAATGCTGGTGATATAACGACCATTGATCGCTTTCTCAGCCGTATGCACTTGTTTCCAGTCCAGGCGAGTGATGTTATCTACTGACTCCACCGCAAAGGCCTGTACGCTACGGGCATATTCTGTGATTAACAAAATATTGAGGCCGGTCGTGGGCTTGCAGCCCGCAACCGCTGCCAGGTCAATCACCGGGATCACCTGGTCGCGGATATTGACCATCCCCAGTAAGGGCGGTTTCATTCCGGCAGGGCGAGTGAAGGTGGGCATCGGCACAATTTCGCGCAATTTAAACACGTTGATACCAAACAGCTCTGATTTCGTGGAATCTAACGATGTGCCGAGACGAAACAGCAACAGCTCAAACCGGTTCGACAGAGTAAGATTCGCCCTGTCATCGATGTCTTTCTGGAAATTATCCATCATGCCCTCAATAGAAAATGCCTGCGTATATCTATTATCGGCATGCGGGGAAAAAAATAGAGTGCCTAAATTAAAATCAAATGTGAACCAACGCAAAATCCTCAGCCAGAGTTGTTTGCGCAAAGAGCGCCTGGCATTCGGCCAGCAATGCCTGGCTACCTTTCTCGTCATAGCGTGAACTGAGGTGAGTAATCACCAGCCGGCCTGCGCCCGCGTTCAGCGCCAGTTGCGCGGCCTGCTGCGTTGAACTGTGACCGCGGCTATTCGCTTTCTCCTCCATTGCGCTTTCCAGCGTGGCTTCATGCACCAGCAGATCCACACCGCGCGCCAGTTCAAGCGATGCAGGGCAAGGAGAGGTATCGCCAAAAATCGCCAGCTTTTTACCCGGCTCTGCCGGAGCAAGATAATCAGCACCGCACAGCGTGCGGCCATCTTCCAGCGTCACCGTTTCACCCGCTTTTAATTTCTGAAACAGCGGCCCTGGCGTTACGCCTGCGGCGATCAGCGCAGCCGCATCCAGTGCGCCGGGCTTATCATGCTCCTCAATACGATAACCGTAGCACTCCACCGGGTGCGCCAGCGGGTAAGCCGTGACTTTGCGCAGACCGTCATCCACCACCAGCCCGGCTGTTACTTCATGGATTGTCAACGGATAGCCGGTCCATGAACCGCTCAGCCGTAAGGTTGTTTCCACAAACTCGCGAATGCCTTGCGGACCATAAATATCCAGCGGCTGAACATTCCCGGCCATCGAGCGGCTGCACAGTAACCCCGGCAAACCAAACAGGTGATCGCCATGCAGATGAGTGATAAAAATTTTGTCCAGCTTGCCAGGATGGAACGCCGTGCGCAGCATCTGGTGCTGCGTGCCTTCGCCGCAATCAAACAACCAAAGCCCAGCGCGGGTTGGGTGCTGTAAATTCAACAGCATCGCCGTTACGTTACGCGTGCGCGTCGGGACACCGGCGGAGGTGCCCAGGAAAATCAGTTCCACAGTTTTGCTCTGCCCAAATCACAAAAAATTGAGTATAACGGGATGATAACAAATAAGGAGCAAGAGATGATCCGCTGGCAAGATCTGCACCATTCTGAACTCACCGTTGCTGAACTTTACGCCGCGCTGAAGCTGCGCTGCGAAGTGTTTGTTGTCGAGCAAACCTGCCCCTATCTGGACGTAGATGGCGATGACCTGACAGGAGAAAACCGGCATATCCTCGGCTGGAAAGAGGATCAACTGGTGGCGTATGCGAGGATTCTGAAAAGTGATGATGATCTGTCGCCCGTGGTGATTGGCCGGGTGATTGTCAGCGCTCAGGTCAGAGGGGAAAAACTGGGCTACCAGTTGATGGAACGCGCCGTGAACGCCTGTGAGCAACATTGGCCGCAGCACGCGCTGTACCTGGGGGCGCAGGCACATCTGCAATCTTTTTATGCGCACTTTGGCTTTCAGCCGGTGACGGATGTCTATGATGAAGACGGCATTGCGCACATCGGAATGGCGCGGGAGATCCGCCAGGCGTAACCCGCCGTGTTTGTCTATAGTTAGCGGACAGGTGCATAACATGGAGACAAACGATGTCATATCACTCTTATGATTCAAACATTGATGACGACCTGACCCTGCTGAGCGAAACGCTGGAAGAAGTCCTCCGCTCCTCGGGCGACCCTGCAGACCAGAAGTACATCGAACTCAAAGCCCGCGCCGAGCAGGCGCTGCATGACGTGAAAAACCGCATCAGCAGCGCGTCGGATACCTACTACTATCGGGCGAAAAAAGCGGTGTATCGCGCCGACGATTATGTTCATGAAAAACCGTGGCAGGGCATCGGTGCCGGTGCTGCTGTCGGTCTGGTGCTCGGCCTGCTACTGGCCCGCCGCTAACGCTTCACTTCCCCTCCCTGGAAGGGGGTACTGTTATTACGTTTAGTACCCCGTATACTATGTGGTTTTTAACAGGGAGGGGCTCGCGTGCTTTCCATTTCCTCTGCGCTTGGCGACCTGTATCGCCACCTGACCGAAGGTTTTCCGCGGTCGCCTGGTTTTCACTTTTTTGATGCGCCTTTCCCGTTAAACGACGCTTTCGATCCGCTGGCATGGCTCGCCAGTCAGCCTGTCTGGCCGCAATTTTACTGGCAGCAGCGTAGCGGCGACGAAGAGACGGCCGCGCTTGGCGCGCTCTGCCGCTTCTCATCGTTACCTCTCGCCCAGCAATTTTTACACGCCTTGCCAGAAGATGTTCGTGTCTGGGGGCTGAATGCCTTTGATCCTTCGCAGGGATCGCTGTTTTTGCCGCGCCTTGAGTGGCGTCGTGAAGGCGGAAGCGCGATGTTACGGCTTTACCTCTACAGCGAGACCTCACTGTATGACGACGCCAAACAGGCAGCGGAGTTTTTGCAGGCGCTTTCGCCTTTCACCCCGCTTGCCAACCTGAAACAGCAGCCATGTCTTGCGCAGCGCCACTACCCGGAGCGTGATGCCTGGAACAGCCTGATCGCGCAGGCGCTGGATACGCTGGAAAGCGCCGCGCTGGATAAAGTGGTACTCGCCAGAGCGACCGATTATTCCTATGCAAATGCCGTGGATGCCGCTTCGCTGATAGCTGCCAGCCGCCGCGTTAATTACCACTGTTTCCACTTTATGATGGCCTTTGATGCGCAGAATGCCTTTTTAGGATCTTCGCCGGAGCGCCTGTGGCGGCGACGCGGCAATGCATTGCGTACCGAAGCGCTGGCCGGCACGGTGGCCGGTCATGACGACGATCGGCAGGCGCAGCGCCTGGCCGACTGGCTGATGAGCGACGATAAAAATCAGCGGGAAAATATGCTGGTGGTGGAAGATATCTGCCAGCGTTTGCAGCAGCAGACGGCGGCGCTTGATGTGCTGCCGCCGCAAATCGTCAGGCTGCGTAATGTTCAGCACCTCCGGCGTTGTATCTGGAGCGATTTACAAACGCCCGACGACGCATTATGCCTGCAACTATTGCAGCCGACGGCCGCCGTCGCCGGGTTACCGCGCCGCGCCGCGTGGGACTTTATTCAGCGCCACGAACCGTTCGCCCGTGAATGGTATGCCGGTTCGGCGGGATATTTATCCCGTCAGCAGAGTGAATTCTGCGTCGCGCTACGCTCAGCAAAAGTGAGCGGCAGTACCGTTCGGCTGTACGCCGGAGCCGGCATTGTGCCTGGCTCGGACGCCGGGCAAGAGTGGCAGGAAATTGATAATAAAGCGGCGGGCCTGCGATCTTTATTAGAACTTACGCACGCATAACCGATTCATATCAAGATTCGATTTTTTCTGATTATTTATACTGAACAGCAATATTGATACCGGACAAACTCATGTCAATCAGTTCATTTAACCGACGCTGGGCGACGGTGATCCTTGAGGCCCTTACCCGTCATGGCGTCAGGCATGTTTGTATTGCCCCCGGATCGCGTTCCACCCCCTTAACGCTGGCGGCAGCGGAAAATAGCGCTTTTATTCACCATACGCATTTTGATGAGCGGGGTTTAGGCCACCTTGCGCTGGGGCTGGCGAAAGCGAGCAAAGAGCCCGTCGCGGTTATCGTGACGTCCGGTACGGCGGTGGCAAATCTCTATCCCGCACTGATCGAAGCCGGTCTGACCGGCGAAAAGCTGGTGCTGCTCACCGCCGATCGTCCGCCGGAGCTGATTGATTGCGGGGCAAACCAGGCTATCCGCCAGCCGGGAATGTTTGCTTCGCATCCCGCTGAATCGCTCGCGTTGCCACGTCCGTCGCAGGATATCCCGGCCCGCTGGCTGGTGTCGGCTATTGATAACGTGCTCGGCTCGCTGCATAGCGGGGCGGTACACATTAACTGTCCGTTCGCTGAACCTCTGTATGGCGAAATGGATGAAAGCGGCCTTGCCTGGCAACTGGCGCTGGGCGACTGGTGGCAGGATGATAAACCGTGGCTGCAAACACCGAACAACGTCAGTAGCGAAAAGCAGCGTGACTGGTTTTTCTGGCGGCAAAAACGCGGCGTCATTGTGGCTGGTCGTATGAGTGCGAGCGAAGGCAAGCTGCTGGCCGAATGGGCGAAAACGCTCGGCTGGCCATTAATGGGCGATGTTTTATCCCAGACCGGCCAGCCGTTGCCGTGCGCCGATCTGTGGCTCGGCAACAGCCGTGCGACAGAAGAGCTGGCTCAGGCGCAAATTGTGTTGCAGTTTGGCAGCAGCCTGACCGGTAAACGGCTACTTCAGTGGCAGGCGACCTGCGAACCGCAAGAATACTGGCTGATTGATAATCTACAGGGGCGGCTGGATCCGGCGCACCATCGCGGGCGTCGGCTGGTTTCGGATGTCGCCGGTTGGCTGGCGTTACATCCGGCGGAGCCGCGCGCGCCCTGGAGCGTGGAACTGCCTCAGCTCTCCGCGCAGGCGTGGGACAGGGTTGCGGCGCAGCGTGAAACCTTTGGCGAAGCACAGCTTGCGCACCGCATTGCCGATTATTTACCGCAACAGGGGCAGCTTTTTCTCGGCAACAGCCTGGTGGTACGGCTGGTGGATGCGCTCGGGCAGATCCCGGCGGGCTATCCGGTATTCAGCAACCGCGGCGCCAGCGGCATCGATGGTTTGTTATCGACTTCAGCAGGTGTGCAGCGCGCCAGCGCTCGTCCGACGCTGGCAATCGTCGGCGATCTTTCTGCCCTCTACGATCTGAATGCGCTGGCGTTGTTGCGCCAGGTGTCTGCGCCTTTTGTCCTGCTGGTGGTGAACAACAACGGCGGGCAAATCTTTTCTCTGCTGCCGACGCCGCCCGCCGAGCGCGAGCAGTTCTATCTGATGCCGCAGAACGTGCATTTTGACCACGCAGCAGCAATGTTCGGTCTTGATTACCATCGTCCGGAAAGCTGGGAAGCGCTGGAGCTGGCGTTATCCGGCGCCTGGCATAAACCGGGTGCTACGCTGATTGAACTGGTGGTCAACGACACGGATGGTGCGCAGACATTGCAAACGCTGCTGGCGCAGGTGAGCCAGTTGTGACGCTGCACGGGCGCGCTATCTCCGCCGACAGGCCGCAACCGTGGCTGGTCTTTTTGCACGGTTTTTCCGGCGATAACCGCGAGTGGCAAGCGGTCAGTGAAACGCTGGCTGCGTTCCCCCGGCTTTTGCTCGATCTGCCTGGGCATGGCGGTTCCGCCGATCTTTCTGTGACCTCGTTCGATGAGATGGACGCACTTCTGCGGGCAACGCTTGTTCGTTACAACATACAAAACTACTGGTTGATGGGCTATTCGCTGGGCGGGCGAATTTCGCTGTATCACGCCTGCCAGCATCCTGCCGGTTTGTGCGGTGTCGTGGTGGAAGGAGGGCACCCGGGTTTGTCTGATGAAACCAGCCGCCGCGAACGTCTGGCATCAGACCGACAATGGGCGGCGCGTTTTCGTCAGCAGCCGCTGGAGACCGTCTTTGATGCCTGGTACCGGCAGCCGGTTTTTGCCTCGCTCAGCGAGCCGCAGCGCGCGGCGCTGGTCGCATTGCGCAGTCAGAACAATGGTGCAACGCTTGCCGCTATGCTGGAGGCCACATCGCTGGCGCAGCAGCCCGATCTTCGCAGCGCATTACAGGCGCTTTCCATTCCTGTTCATTATTTATACGGTGAATATGACAGTAAGTTTCAGGCGCTGGCGACGCAAGTCACCGCCCACTGTCACGCCATTCCTGCCGCCGGGCACAATGCGCACCGGGAAAATCCCGCAGCCGTTGCTGACATCCTGGCGCGAATTCTGCGTCTTGAGATAAAGGACACACTATGATCTATCCAGATGAAAGCATGCTTTACGCGCCGGTTGAGTGGCGTGACTGTTCCGAAGGTTACACCGACATTCGTTACCAGAAGTCTGCCGACGGGATTGCCAAAATCACCATTAACCGCCCGCAGGTGCGCAATGCGTTCCGTCCGCTGACGGTGAAAGAGATGATCCAGGCGCTGGCCGATGCGCGGTATGACGACAGCGTTGGCGTTATTATTCTGACCGGCGAAGGCGACAAAGCATTTTGCTCGGGCGGCGATCAGAAAGTGCGCGGCGATTACGGCGGCTACCAGGATGACTCCGGCGTACATCATCTTAACGTGCTCGATTTCCAGCGCCAGATCCGCACCTGCCCGAAACCGGTAGTGGCGATGGTGGCTGGCTATTCCATTGGCGGCGGTCATGTGCTGCATATGATGTGCGATCTGACCATTGCGGCAGAGAACGCCATTTTCGGTCAGACCGGCCCGAAAGTCGGCTCCTTTGATGGCGGCTGGGGCGCGTCTTACATGGCGCGCATCGTCGGGCAGAAAAAAGCCCGCGAAATCTGGTTCCTCTGCCGTCAGTACGACGCGCAACAGGCTCTGGATATGGGGCTGGTGAACACGGTGGTGCCGGTGGCGGATCTGGAGAAAGAGACCGTGCGCTGGTGCCGTGAAATGCTGCAAAACAGCCCGATGGCGCTGCGTTGCCTGAAAGCGGCGCTGAATGCTGACTGCGACGGCCAGGCGGGTCTGCAAGAGCTGGCGGGTAATGCCACCATGTTGTTCTATATGACCGAAGAGGGCCAGGAAGGGCGCAACGCCTTTAACCAGAAACGTCAGCCCGATTTCAGCAAATTCAAACGGAATCCATAATGCGACAGGCGCAACTTTATCGCTGGCAAATCCCGCTCGATGCGGGCGTCGTGCTGCGTGAGCGGCGCCTGAAAACCCGCGACGGCTTATTTGTCCATTTGCAGGTTGACGGGCGCGAAGGATGGGGAGAGATCTCCCCGCTGCCGGGCTTTAGCCATGAAACGCTGGACGAGGCGCAACAGGCGGCCATCAACTGGCTGCGTGGCTGGCGTGAAGATAAAACATTATCGCTGCCCGAACAGCCGTCAGTGGCATTTGGTCTGAGCTGTGCGCTGGCGGAACTGCACGGCGAATTACCGCAACAGGCGGACTATCGCGCCGCCATGCTGTGCACTGGCGATCCGGACGAGCTGTTTGCTGCGCTGGCTGCTTTGCCGGGTGAAAAAGTGGCGAAAGTGAAGGTCGGGTTATACGAAGCGGTGCGCGATGGCATGGTGGTTAACCTGTTGCTGGAGTCGATCCCCGATCTACGCCTGCGTCTGGACGCCAACCGCGCCTGGACACCGCTGAAGGCGCAGCAGTTTGCCAAATATGTAAACCCGGAATACCGCTCACGCATTGCCTTTCTCGAAGAGCCGTGCAAAACCCCCGCAGAGTCGCTGGCCTTTGCCCGCGAAAGCGGAATCACTATCGCCTGGGATGAGAGCCTGCGCGATGATGGTTTTCAGCTTACGCCGCAGCAAGGATTGGGCGCGGTAGTGATCAAACCCACGCTGACCGGCAGTTTGCAGCGGGTGCAGCAGCAGGTTGCCGCCGCAAAAGCGCTCGGGCTGACGGTGGTGATCAGTTCGTCTATTGAATCCAGCCTTGGCCTGACGCAGCTCGCGCGCATTGCCGCCTGGCTGACGCCTGGCACCATTCCCGGGCTGGATACCTTACAACTGATGCAGTGCCAGCTCCTGCGCCGCTGGCCAGAGAGCGATTTACCCTGTTTACAGACAGAGGTACTGGAACCACTACTATGACCTTTACGGACTGGCCCTGGCGGCACTGGCGGCAGGTTCGCGGCGATCAGATTGCGGCGCGCCTTGAACAGCAGACCCTGAACTGGCGCGAACTGTGCGCGCGTATTGATGCACTGGCCAGCGGTTTTGCGCGCCAGGGGGTGAACGCCGGTGATGGCGTGATGCTGCGGGCGCGTAATCATCCGGATACGCTACTGGCATGGCTGGCGCTGTTGCAATGCGGCGCACGCGTCTTGCCGGTGAACCCGCAACTGCCCGCCGTGTTGCTGGATGCACTCTTACCGCAACTGACGTTGCGCTTTGTGCTGGATTTGGATGCTGGCGGCGACTGGCACGGGCTGGACGCGCTGGTGCTTGATGAACTCGCTGGCGAGCATGCCGTGGCGTGGCAGCCGCAGCGTCTGGCGTCGATGACGCTGACTTCCGGCTCCACCGGCCTGCCGAAAGCGGCTGCTCACACGTTTCATGCTCATCTCGCCAGCGCCCAGGGCGTGCTGGCGTTGATTCCCTATGCTGATAATGATGACTGGCTGCTGTCGCTGCCGCTGTTTCACGTCTCCGGGCAGGGGATTTTGTGGCGCTGGCTGCTGGCCGGGGCGCGGATCGCCGTGCAGCCTGCACGATCTTTGGCACAGGCGCTGGTCGGTTGCACGCATGCTTCGCTGGTGCCGACGCAACTGTGGCGCTTACTCAACGACAACGCATCGGTATCGTTGAAAGCGGTCCTGCTGGGCGGCGCGGCGATCCCGGTGGCGCTGACGCAGCAGGCGCATGAGCGTGGTATTCGCTGTTTTTGCGGCTATGGTCTGACAGAGTTTGCCTCGACGGTCTGCGCCAAAGAAGCTGACGGCGCGCCGGATGTTGGTTACGCCCTGCCAGGACGCGAAGTGAAAATTGTTGATGAAGAGGTCTGGCTGCGGGCGGAGAGCATGGCGTCAGGCTACTGGCGCGACGGCGATCTTCTGCCGCTGGTGAACAGTGAAGGCTGGTTTGCCACCCGCGATCGCGGAGTGCTCCACGGCGGTTGCCTCACTATCCGTGGCCGGCTGGATAACCTTTTCTTCAGCGGCGGGGAAGGGATTCAGCCGGAAGAGGTGGAACGCGTGATCGCGCGTCATCCACAGGTTCAGCAGGTTATGGTTGTGCCGGTTGATGATGCCGAGTTCGGCCAGCGCCCGGTGGCGGTGGTGGAGTGTGAAGGCGGCGTTGATGCGGCTGCGCTGTCAGCGTGGGTGAGCGATAAACTGGCTCGTTTTCAGCAGCCGCTGCGCTGGCTGGCGATGCCTGCTGAGCTTAAAAATGGCGGGATCAAAATCTCGCGGCGCGCGGTGCTTCAGTGGGCGAATGCCGCCGTTAATGGCACGGTGTAGTAGTCTTTTCCACGTATTGCGAGCCGCCTCGGGAAAATGCGCGGCCAAAAAAACAGAACGTGAAGGTTGTGTTACGTTGCGCGAAGGAATACTGACGCAGGGATTGCTATGCACAACGCTTCTTCCTCCGCTCCGCATGATGCGGTGTTTCGTAAATTGTTGGCCCACACGGAAACGGCGCGCGATTTTTTCGATATCCACTTACCGGAACGTTTAAAAGTACTCTGTGATTTAAATACGTTACGCCTGGAATCGGGAAGTTTTGTCGAGGAGGATCTGCGCAACTGTTATGCCGATATCCTCTATTCGCTGAAAACAGCGTCGGGTGAAGGTTATCTTTACGCACTGATCGAACATCAAAGCTCACCGGATAAAAATATGGCCTTTCGCCTGATGCGTTATGCCATTGCAGCGATGCAGCGTCACCTGGATAAAGGGTATAGCGAGCTGCCGCTGGTGATCCCGCTACTTTTTTATCATGGACGGGTAACGCCCTATCCCTGGTCGCTGCGTTGGCTGGACGCTTTTCAGCTGCCTGCGCAGGCTCAGTCGCTTTATACTAGCGCGTTTCCGCTGGTGGACGTCACCTGTATTCCTGATGACGAGATTGCCCGGCATCGCCGGATAGCTATGCTCGAATTATTGCAGAAGCATGTGCGGCTGCGGGACACGGTGGAACTTCAGGAGCAACTGGTGGCGTTATTGTCTCTGGGATACACTGGCAGCGCTCAGTTGAAAACGTTGCTGAATTACCTGTTGCAGGCCGGGCATACCCGGGATCCGGCATCGTTTTTAGACGCAATAGCCAGCGGAACAAGGGATCATCAGCATAAGGAGGCGTTAATGAACATTGCGCAGTTTCTCAGAGACGAAGGCATGGCACAGGGCTTTACGCAAGGCAGAGACGAAGGCATACGGCAGGAAGCGTTACGTATTGCCAGAGCGATGCTGGAAAAGGGGATCAGGCCCGACGATGTGGTAACACTGACCGGGCTTCCGGCTGACGTGGTTGAGCAGGCCAGCCACTGAGGTTTACAGCAATCCTTTCAGGGTTAATGTCCTGCGGGTGGCGTCGTTGAGATCGTAACGGTGCAGGTCCGCAGGCATCACCCACGCAAAATCCTGAAACTCGTCATTGATGCTGACTTCACGGTTGGCGCTGATGCAGTCGAAGATCAGGTAAATCATGTAGATCTGCTCTTTCGTGCCGTCGGGGTAGGTTTTCATTCGCGTATCATCGCGAAAGGTCCACGGCGTTATCTGGCTTAACACCAGGTCATCGCCCAGCTCTTCGCGGATCTCTCTGCGCAGCGCTTCTTCAATCCGCTCGCCCGGCTCCACTCCGCCACCTGACAAAGCCCACTGGCCGGGAAAGACGCCACGGTCATCGGCCATTTTGCATAACAGGTACGCGCCATCATTTTGAATCAGCGGGCAGACAATTGTCCGTTGTCGCATTGGTCTCTCCTTGATAATGAGGAAAAGTCTGCGCAACGTTATAGCACACTGCGGCGCAGAAAAAGTGCGCGGCTTAGCGCATCATTCCTTTTTTATTCATTATGCGAAAAGAAAAATAAGCATATAATCAGTAGCTTTGGGAAATTGGCTTGAAATGTGCGGATATCAAAAATGAAAAAAGTGGCTTTATTAGGGTTAGCCAGTCTGCTGCTGGCATCTGCCGGCGCGCAGGCTGTGAGTTTGAATGGTCAGCTTGGTAAGGATTACAGCAACTTAGGTTTCGGGTTTGGTACTGAAACCAGCGGTATTGCCGTAACCGGCAACTGGGCGCACAGCGAAGATGATGGTGAAGTCGCTGGTCTGGGTCTGGGCTATAACCTTCCGCTGGGGCCGTTCCTGGCAACTGTCGGCGGTAAAGGCCTTTACATCAGCCCGGATTCCGGCAGCGACGGTTATGCCATCGCGGTCGGCGGTGGCCTGCAATGGAAAATCGCCAGCAGCTTCAGCCTGTTCGGCGAATATTACTACTCGCCGGATTCGCTCTCCAGCGGTGTGAAAGAGTACCAGGAAGCGAACGCCGGTGCGCGTTACACCATTATGCGCCCGCTGACCGTTGAAGCCGGTTATCGCTATATCGATATGACCGGTAAAGAAGGTCATCGCGATAACGCCGTGGCCGATGGCCCGTATGTCGGCGTAAGCGCCAGCTTCTGATCCCCCGGCGCGGCGTTCGTCCGCGCCAGTTTATTGCCTTTTTTACCCCGCACATGCGTTATAGTGTTTCAACCTCGATTGCTGGAGATAACAATGTTAAACGTGGAGATGCTGTCCACCGGCGATGAAGTGCTGCATGGTCAGATTGTGGATACCAACGCGGCATGGCTGGCGGACTTTTTCTTTAATCAGGGACTGCCGTTAACGCGCCGCAACACCGTCGGCGATAATCTCAATGATCTGGTTGCCATTCTGCGCGAGCGCAGCGAACACGCGGATGTGCTGATTGTAAACGGCGGTCTTGGGCCAACCAGCGACGATCTGAGCGCGCTGGCGGCGGCGACGGCCAAAGGTGAAGAGCTGGTGCTCCACGAAGCCTGGCTGGCGCAAATGGAGCGTTTTTTCAGTGAACGCGGCCGCGTGATGGCGCCCAGCAACCGCAAACAGGCGGAAATCCCGGCCAGCGCGGAACTGGTCGATAACCCGGTCGGCACCGCGTGCGGTTTTGCTGTTCAACTTAACCGCTGTCTGATGTTCTTTACCCCCGGCGTGCCGTCTGAATTCAGGGTGATGGTTGAGCACGAAATCCTGCCGCGTCTGCGTGCGCGTTTTACGCTGCCAGAACCGCCGATTTGTCTGCGTCTGACCACCTTTGGCCGCTCGGAAAGCGATCTGGCGCAAAGCCTGGCACACCTCGAATTACCTGAAGGCGTGGTGATGGGTTACCGCTCATCAATGCCGATTATTGAATTGAAACTGACCGGTCCGGCGGAGCATCGCGCGGCGATGGAAGCCGTATGGCCGCAAGTGAAGCGTGTCGCCGGTGAGAGCCTGATTTTTGAAGGCACTGTCGGCTTACCGGCGCTGCTTGCCGCGCGGTTGCGCGAGCGCCAGCTTAGCCTGACCCTGAGCGAGCAGTTCACCGGAGGGCTGGTCGCGCTGCAACTTTCCCGGGCCGGTGCGCCGCTGCTGGCCAGCGAAGTGTTGCCGTCGCAGGCGGAAGAACTGGCGCAAAGCGCGCGCTGGACGACCGAACTGCGCAACCGGCATCTCGCCGGGCTGGCGCTGACCGTGACTGGTCTGGAAGAGGATCACCTCAACTTTGCGCTTGCCACGCCGGAAGGGACGCAGGCGCTGCGGGTGAAATTCAACACCAATCGTCACGATCTGGTCGTGCGTCAGGAAGTGTGTGCGATGATGGCGCTCAATATCCTGCGCCGCTGGCTGGAAGGTAAAGATCTGGCCAGCGATCACGGCTGGATCAATGTCGTCGAAACCTTGTCGGTGTAATTCCGAAAGAAAGGGTAACGGCTTGCCGTTACCCTAATGCTTGCGCCAGCAGGGTGATGGGATGTTCGCAGCGCTTGCTGGTGGACATCTCAATCTGCCATTTACAGGTTTCGCAATCCGTCACCACCAGGTCGGCGCCGCTGGCCTCAATCTGGGCAAACAGCGGCGCGCCGATGGCCTGCGAAGTCGTGTAGTTCTCGCTTTTAAAACCGTACGTGCCAGCGATACCGCAGCAGCGGGAGTCCAGCACCGTCAGTTCCAGCCCCGGAATGCGCCGCAGCAGCTCCAGCGTATAGTGCGTCCAGCCCATTTTTTCCATATGACACGGGGTGTGATAGACCACCTTCAGCGGTGTCTCGCGCAGCGTCAGCTTTTTCCCTTCATCCAGCATGCGCCAGATCCAGCGCGTCGCCAGATCGATGTGTGAGCGCACCTGGCTGTTATCCACATCCAGCAGATGCGGATACTCATCGCGCAGGGTGAAAGCGCAGGTGGAAGAGGTGGCGATCACCGGTAAGCCTTGCTCGCCAACGGCTTGCGTCAGCGACTGCACATTGAATTGCGCCTGTTTTTTCGCTTTTGCGAAGAAGCCATTGGCAATCAGCGGCACGCCGCAACACTTCTCCCGCTGTAATAACTGCACGCCAATGCCCATGTCGTTCAGCAGACGAATCAGATCTTTGCCCAATTGCGGATGGTTGTAATTGACATAGCAGCCGTGAAAAAACGCCACCTGTTGCGGAAATGCCCGCTGTTGCGCGGCAATGCTACGATACCAGCGGCGAAACGTGCCGTGAGAGTATTTCGGCAGCGTGCGGTGGTGATCGATTTTCAGCGTCTTATCAAGTAACTGGCGTACCGGCTTTAACGCCGTAGCGGTGTTGACGAGCGGAGCAACGGGCGTTGACAGCGAGCCCATCAAATCCGTATGGCTGAGGATAGCATTACGCAGCGAGAACGGTTTTGCCGCGTACTGGACGCGGGCGCGCTGAATAATGTCGCCAATCTTCACCCCGGAAGGGCAGGCGGTTTCACAGCGTTTACAGTTGGTGCAATACTTCAGCGCATCGTCATACAGCGCGGCATCTTTCAGACGCAGCCGTTCGCCATCGGGACCGGCCTGTTTCGGGCCGGGGTAATTGGGGTTGACCCGGCTGACCGGGCATGCGGTGGTGCATGCGGTGCATTTAATACAGCTTTCGAACTGCGTGCTGTTCATTGTTCGCCTCCTTGTGCAATGATCTGCTGCGCGGCATGCAGCGCCGTTACGGCGCAAACCCCGCCGCCGCATCCCTGAGCGACCGCATCGAACCCGCCCAGCACCGAACCAATAACATAAAGATTCTCCACGACAGCGCCCTGGCGCAGGCCGCGCAGTTGCGCGTCGGTCCGGACGCCAAATTGCTGCCACGGCTGGCTGTCAAACACATCGTCGCGATACCAGTCGCTGCGCTTGTCGCTCTGCATGACATCCAGATCAAAGACCGCCTCCCGCACGCGATCGCGCCCGGCGATCAGGCCATTGCTGAAGAAGCTACCGCTGGCCAGCACTACGTGGCGCGCGCGCAGCGGAATGTCTTCATGCTTACGGGTCCAGAGCTGTGTGACATGGTTGTTGCTGATGTCAGCACGCAACACGTCATCGCCCGGCATCCAGCTCCCGCCTTGTTGAATAAAACGCTGCTGCAACAATAACTGCATGCGCATTCCCGGTACGGAGGGCGGCAGCGTTGGCAGCAGGCGCAGCGGGCAGGCTAATTGTTTATTCAGTTGGGTAAATACGTGGTTGTCCGTCAGGCCGAAGCAGGCGGGCAGCCAGAGCATCCCGTATTGCTGGCTGAGCGGAAGCAGCGCGTTATACAGTTCGCTATAGTGCTCCGACGCATCCAGCAGGCGGGCAATATTCACCGCGCGGAACTCGCTGGGGTTATCGCGCAGCCTGTCCAGCGCTGGCAGTTCAATCTCTTCGGCATAGGCATCGATGCCGCGTTTACGCAGCGCGCCTGCGGCCAGTTGCGGCTGAAAATCAAGAAACCCGCTAATGCCGACCACCGCAGTTCGCTGTTGCGCCTCTGTTTTGCGCGGTACTTCCTGCGGGCTAAGCCAGGCGCGGCGAAACGTGCCCAGCGGCGTCACGCGGTGATGCTGTGTATCAATCTCTCCCTGCAACGCCAGATTACAGTCGGCGAGCAGGGTTTGCGCCTGCTGCGCGTAGTGTCGCACCGCTTTCGCACCCAGCAGCGCGTAAGGATGCGCGCCGTAGTGTTGTTCCAGCAGGGCAATCGCGCTGTCGATG
Organism: Kosakonia sp. MUSA4; assembly: GCF_013085925.1. Taxonomy (NCBI): domain Bacteria; kingdom Pseudomonadati; phylum Pseudomonadota; class Gammaproteobacteria; order Enterobacterales; family Enterobacteriaceae; genus Kosakonia; species Kosakonia sp. MUSA4. Next base: position 3,593,368 of record NZ_CP025697.1, on the reverse strand, counting down.
TCGGTAACCGGTTGTCCATCCGGCAGAAAAGAGAGCAGATCCAGCGAGCCGGAGGAGAAACTCAGCGCGCTCTGGCCCCGGCTGATAATCGCGCAGCGCTGCCCGCTTTCACTCAGGCGAATACCGCATAGCAGCCCTGCCAGACCGCCGCCGATGATGACCGTATCAAATCTCATCTTCTGCCTCCTTTTCCAGACCACATAATCCCTGGTAAACCCAACGCGTGAACTCGCTTTCGCGCAGGGCATTGCCCCAGGCCACCGGCTTCACGCCTTTCCAGCGCTCATTAAGGAAATCACGCAACTGGCTGAGCGACTCGGTTTCGCTGGTAACATGCAGACGGTTTAACAGCCCGGCAGCGCGACAGGCGCATAATTCACCCTGGCAGGTGCCCATGCCGACGCGCGTGCGGCGGCGTAAATCGAGCAGCGAATGGACATTCAGGTTTTCCACCGCGTACTGCACTTCGCCCGCCGTCACGGCTTCACATTCGCAGACCAGGCTGCGGTTGTGGCGATCGCTGCCGAGCCAGTTGGGTGTGCGATCGCCGTGACGATAAACCGCAGAACCGCGCAGCGGCGTTGGCAGTGAGATGATTTTTTTCAGTGTCTGCTCGGTTGATTCCCGGGAGCCAGGCAGCGGCGTGGAAGCGGTGGTGCAGGCCGAGCTGTGGTTCAGTTTTTGGCAGACCGCGTCCGTTGCCCATTCGGCCATCAGGCGGTAAGTCATCAGTTTGCCGCCGGTAATGGTGATAAACCCTTCCAGCCCGTCGCGCTGTGCGTGATCCAGCAGCACAATGCCCCGGCTGACATTGCGGCCGCTCGGATCGTCGTCGCTGGCTACCAACGGACGCACACCCGCATAGGCGCGCAGAATGCGCGTTTGCGCCATGACCGGCGCCAGTTTTTCCCCTTCGCGCAGCAGAATATCCACCTCTTCCGGCGTCACGCGGACGTTATCGATATCGGCGTAATCAATGTGCGTGGAGGTGGTGCCGATCAGCGAAATGGTGTCGCCAGGCACCAGAATATCGGCATCGGCAGGTTTACGGCAGCGGTTAATGACCCGCTGATTGATGCGGTGATCGAGAATTAACAGCGCGCCTTTGGCCGGGAACATGCGAATGCGCAGATCGGCATATTCCGCGATGCGCTGGCCCCAGATCCCGGCGGCGTTCACCACCACCGGCGCGTAAAGTTGCAGGTTTTCGCCGCTGGCAGGATGCCAGAGATTCACGCCGCTCACGCGATCGCCATGGCGAATCAACCCGCACACTTCGTGGCCGGTAAGGATTTTTGCTCCGTGCTCACGCGCATCCAGCATATTGCTGGCGGTCAGGCGGAAAGGATCAACCGTCCCATCCGGCACGCGTACAGCGCCGAGCAGCGTTGGGTTAACGCTCGGTTCTAACCGCAGCGCGTCCTGTGGCGAAATCGCCTGCGCCGGAATGCCTGCCTGCTGGCAGCAATCGATAAACTGGCTTTGATAGACCAAATCATCTTCCGGCAGCGTAATGAACAGACCATCGGTGGGTTCAACGCAGTGGCGGGCAATGCGTTTGAGAATTTGGTTCTCTGCAATGCATTCGCGCGCAGATTCATTATCGGTGACTGCATAGCGCGCCCCGCTGTGCAGCAGGCCGTGGTTGCGGCCGGTTGCGCCGGTGGCGATATCGTGACGTTCGATCAGCACCGCGCGCAGTCCGCGCAGGGCGCAGTCACGGGCTATCCCGGCACCGGTGGCTCCGCCGCCAATAATGATCACATCGTAATCAGGAGAGTTATGCATCTTCGCGTCCCTGTGGCCGACTTTCAGATGCAACCATTTAGCCACACTATGGGTGTGGTTTGTTTGATATCGCGCATATTCGAGCAAATAACGAAAGTGAAACGCGCTTTCATGCGTGAAATTAGACTCTTGTCATATTTCTGTAACATATATTGCGACAACCCGTTCTCTCTACGTAAAACTTTCTCTACAATCCGCCGCGAATAACTTTCGTTATGTTCGTTTTCACTCATTTCTGACCGAAATGAGTCTTACCGCGCCACGGAGGCCGCTATGTTGAGTATTTTTAAACCCGCCCCCCATCTTTCGCGTCTGCCGGACGCGCAAATCGACCCGCTTTATCGGCGGCTGCGCTGGCAAATTTTCCTCGGTATTTTTTTTGGTTACGCTGCCTATTATCTGGTGCGTAAAAACTTTGCCCTGGCTATGCCGTACCTCGTTGAACAAGGGTTCTCCCGTGGCGATCTGGGGTTTGCGCTGTCAGGCATCTCCATTGCCTACGGCTTTTCGAAATTCATCATGGGTTCGGTATCGGATCGTTCGAATCCGCGCGTGTTTCTGCCTGCCGGTCTGATCCTGGCGGCTGCCGTGATGCTGTTTATGGGCTTTGTGCCATGGGCCACCTCCAGCATTATGATCATGTTTGTGCTGCTCTTTTTATGCGGCTGGTTCCAGGGGATGGGCTGGCCGCCGTGCGGACGTACGATGGTGCACTGGTGGTCGCAGAAGGAACGCGGTGGCGTTGTTTCTGTGTGGAACTGCGCGCATAACGTCGGCGGCGGCATTCCGCCACTGCTGTTTTTGTTGGGAATGGCCTGGTTTAACGACTGGCATGCGGCGCTGTATATGCCGGCCTTTGGCGCGATTCTGGTGGCGATTATCGCCTTTGCTCTGATGCGTGATACGCCGCAATCCTGCGGTTTGCCGCCGATCGAAGAGTACAAAAACGACTACCCGGATGATTACAGCGACAAGCACGAAGAAGAGCTGTCGGCGAAGCAGATTTTTATGCAGTACATCCTGCCGAACAAGCTGTTGTGGTACATCGCCGTGGCTAACGTGTTCGTATACCTGTTGCGCTACGGCATTCTCGACTGGTCGCCAACTTACCTGAAAGAAGTGAAGCACTTCGCGCTGGATAAATCCTCGTGGGCCTATTTTTTGTATGAGTACGCGGGTATTCCCGGCACGCTGCTCTGCGGCTGGATGTCGGACAAAGTGTTCCGTGGCAATCGCGGCGCGACTGGCGTGTTCTTTATGACGCTGGTGACGATCGCGACTATTGTTTACTGGCTGAACCCGGCGGGCAATCCGACGGTAGATATGATCTGCATGATCGTCATTGGCTTCCTGATTTATGGCCCGGTGATGCTGATTGGCTTGCATGCGCTGGAGCTGGCGCCGAAAAAAGCAGCGGGTACGGCAGCCGGGTTTACCGGGTTGTTTGGCTACCTCGGCGGTTCTGTCGCGGCCAGCGCCATTGTTGGTTATACCGTTGATTTCTTCGGCTGGGATGGCGGTTTTATGGTGATGATCGGCGGCAGTATTCTCGCCGTTTTGTTGCTGATTGTCGTGATGCTGGGCGAAAAACGTCACCATGCTGAGATGCTGGCGCGCCGTCAGTAAAAGGGAGATCAGATGAAAACCACTTTTACCCGTATCACAACCGGCCTGCTGCTGGCCGGTTTATTTGCCAGCCATGCGCTGGCGGCGGAGAAAATCGTGATTGCCCATCGCGGCGCAAGCGGCTATCTGCCGGAGCACACATTACCGGCGAAAGCGATGGCCTATGCGCAGGGCGCCGATTATCTTGAGCAGGATCTGGTGATGACCAAAGACGACCAGCTGGTTGTCCTGCACGATCACTATCTGGATCGCGTGACCGATGTGGCGGAGCGTTTTCCGCAGCGCGCCCGTAAAGATGGCCGCTTTTATGCCATCGACTTTACGCTCGACGAAATCCGCTCTTTGAAGTTTACCGAAGGCTTTGATGTGGAAAACGGCAAAAAAGTGCAGCTCTTTCCGGGACGCTTCCCGATGGGCAAATCGGAATTCCGTATCCATACCTTTGCCGAAGAGATTGAGTTTGTGCAGGGGTTAAATCACTCCACCGGCAAAAATATCGGTATCTACCCGGAAATCAAAGCGCCGTGGTTTCACCATCAGGAAGGCAAGGACATTGCCGCGAAGACGCTGGAAGTGCTGAAAAAGTACGGTTACACCAGCAAAAAAGACAAAGTCTACCTGCAATGTTTTGATGCCGACGAGCTGAAGCGCATTAAACATGAGCTGGAACCGAAGATGGGGATGGATCTCAATCTGGTGCAACTGATTGCTTACACTAAATGGCATGAAACCCAGCAAAAACAGCCGGATGGTAAATGGGTGAATTACAACTATGACTGGATGCTGCAACCTGGCGCGATGCGGCAGATTGCGCAGTATGCCGACGGAATTGGCCCGGATTACCATATGCTGGTGGCAGACGGTTCCACACCGGGTAACGTGAAGCTAACGCAGATGGTGAAAGAGGCGCATGCCAGCCATTTGCAGGTACACCCGTTTACCGTGCGGGCCGATCAACTCCCGCCGTATGCCGCCGATGTGAATCAGCTTTATGAAGTGCTATACCGGCAGGCGGATGTCGATGGCTTATTTACTGACTTCCCGGATAAAGCGGTGCAGTTTTTAAAGCGGAAATAAGAGTGGGACCCGGTAAGCGAAGTTGCCTGATGGCGCTTCGCTTATCAGGCCTACGAAGGGATGAGCGTACAGTAACGGTAGGCCGGGTAAACGCAGTGCCACCCGGCATTTTTTACATCTCGATCTCGATATCGCCTTTCGCCCGGCAGCAGCAGGGCAAAATTTCCCCTTCGTTAACGAAGGCCAGCGGCTCGGCAATCCAGTCAACCTGGCCTGCTATCAGACGGCAGCGGCAGGAACCGCAGTAGCCTGCGCGGCACTGGTACTCCACCTCCACCTGCTGTGACTCCAGCGCCACCAGCAGGGAAGGGTGCTCATCCCGGCACAGCACCTCGGTGCCGGAAAGGCGCAGCGTTACGCGGCTCATCAGAGCTGGAAGCTGCTCAGATCGTCGGTATCGACTTCAGAATCGATCTGACCGACCAGGTAGGAGCTGACTTCCACTTCCTGCGGCGCCACCTGCACGTTATCGGAAACCAGCCAGGTGTTGATCCACGGAATCGGGTTTGAACGCGTCTGGAACGGCAGATCGAGGCCAACCGCCTGCATGCGGATGTTGGTAATGTACTCGACGTACTGGCAGAGAATGTCTTTGTTCAGGCCGATCATCGAACCGCCCTGGAACAGATATTCCGCCCACTCTTTCTCCTGCAAGGCCGCCTGCACGAACAGGTCGTAACATGCCTGTTTGCACTCTTCGGCAATCTCCGCCATTTCCGGATCGTCAGCGCCAGAGCGCAGCAGGTTCAGCATATGCTGAGTGCCGGTCAGGTGCAGCGCTTCATCGCGGGCAATCAGGCGGATGATTTTGGCGTTGCCTTCCATCAGCTCGCGCTCGGCAAAGGCAAAGGAGCAAGCGAAGCTGACATAGAAGCGAATCGCTTCCAGCGCATTCACGCTCATCAGGCACAGGTAGAGTTTCTTTTTCAGCTCGCGCAGGTTCACGGTAACGGTTTTGCCGTTCACGGTGTGTGTGCCTTCGCCCAGCAGGTGCCAGTAGCTGGTCATCTCAATCAGTTCATCATAGAAATGCGAGATGCCTTCCGCACGCTTGAGGATCTGCTCGTTAGTGACGATATCGTCAAACACCACCGCCGGATCGTTAACGATGTTGCGGATGATGTGGGTGTAAGAGCGCGAGTGGATGGTTTCGGAAAACGCCCACGTCTCGACCCAGGTTTCCAGCTCCGGAATGGAGATCAGCGGCAGCAGCGCGACGTTCGGGCTGCGGCCCTGAATAGAATCCAGCAGCGTCTGGTATTTCAGGTTGCTGATAAAAATATGTTTTTCGTGTTCCGGCAGCGCCTGGAAATCGATACGGTCGCGGGAAACATCAACTTCTTCCGGACGCCAGAAGAAGGAGAGTTGTTTTTCAATCAGCTTTTCAAAGATGTCATATTTTTGCTGATCGTAGCGCGCCACGTTAACCGGCTGGCCAAAGAACATCGGCTCCAGTAGCTGATTGTTTTTCGTCTGTGAAAAAGTGGTGTAAGCCATGAAAGTGTCCTGTCTTGCGAAAGAAAAGGGCGGGTTTCCCCGCCCCTTCGTTAGATCTTACATGCGCCGCTTTCGCAGCCATCGTCCTGGATGGAAGGCACCAGGTCATCCTGGGCATCTTCCGCTCCATCGCGGGTGTTCTGATAGTACAGCGTTTTCACACCAAATTTGTACGCGGTGAGCAAGTCTTTCAACAATTGCTGCATCGGCACTTTGCCCGACGGGAAACGGCTCGGATCGTAGTTGGTGTTCGCCGAAATCGACTGATCGATAAACTTCTGCATAATGCCGACCAGTTGCAGATAGCCGTCATTGTTCGGCATTTCCCACAGCAGCTCGTAAGCGGTGCTCAGTTGTTCGTAGTCCGGCACCACCTGGCGCAGAATACCATCTTTCGACGCTTTGATGCTCACGTGGCCGCGCGGCGGTTCGATACCGTTGGTGGCGTTGGAGATCTGCGATGACGTTTCAGACGGCATCAGCGCGGAGAGCGTGGAGTTACGCAGGCCGTGCGTTTTGATGGATTCGCGCAGTGCTTCCCAGTCGTAATGCAGCGGCTCGTTGGTAATACCGTCGAGATCTTTCTTGTAGGTGTCGATCGGCAAAATACCCTGCGAATAGGTGGTTTCGTTGAACCACGGGCATGCGCCTTGCTCTTTCGCCAGCTCGTTAGACGCTTTCAGCAGCCAGTACTGAATGGCTTCGAAAGTCTGATGCGTCAGGTTATTGGCGCTGCCGTCGGAGTAACGCTTGCCGTTCTTCGCCAGCCAGTAAGCAAAGTTGATCACGCCGATACCCAGCGTACGGCGGCCCATGGCGCCACGTTTTGCGGCCGGGATTGGGTAATCCTGGTAATCCAGCAGCGCGTCGAGAGCACGTACCGCAAGCGTTGCCAGTTCTTCCAGCTCGTCGAGGTTTCTGATGGCGCCGAGGTTGAAAGCAGACAGCGTACAGAGTGCGATTTCACCGCTGTCGTCGTTAACGTCATCAAGCGGCTTGGTCGGCAGCGCGATTTCCAGGCACAGGTTGGATTGACGTACCGGCGCGACCTGCGGGTCGAACGGGCTGTGCGTGTTGCAGTGGTCAACGTTCTGGATGTAGATACGGCCTGTTGAGGCACGTTCCTGCATCATCAGTGAGAACAGCTCAACCGCTTTGATGCGCTGCTTACGGATGCTGTCGTCTTTCTCATATTGGGTGTACAGACGTTCGAACTCGTCCTGATCGGCGAAGAACGCGTCGTACAAACCCGGGACGTCGGACGGGCTGAACAGGGTGATCTCTTCACCTTTCAGCAGACGGGTGTACATCAGCTTGTTGATCTGTACGCCGTAGTCCATGTGACGCACGCGGTTGCCTTCCACGCCACGGTTGTTTTTCAGTACCAGCAGGCTTTCTACTTCCAGGTGCCACATCGGGTAGAACAGGGTGGCTGCGCCACCGCGCACGCCGCCCTGCGAGCAGGATTTCACCGCCGTCTGGAAATGTTTGTAGAACGGAATACAGCCGGTGTGGAACGCTTCACCGCCACGGATTGGGCTGCCCAGCGCGCGGATGCGACCGGCATTGATGCCGATACCGGCACGCTGGGAAACGTATTTCACAATCGCGCTGGAGGTGGCGTTGATGGAATCCAGGCTATCGCCGCACTCAATCAGTACGCAGGAGCTGAACTGACGCGTCGGGGTGCGCACGCCGGACATGATCGGCGTCGGCAGCGAAATTTTGAACGTGGATACCGCATCATAGAAACGCTTAACGTAGTCCAGACGCGTTTCACGCGGGTAGTTCGAGAACAGGCAGGCAGCCACCAGAATATAGAGGAACTGCGCGCTCTCGTAGATTTCGCCGGTCACGCGGTTCTGTACCAGATATTTCCCTTCCAGCTGCTTGACGGCGGCGTAGGAGAAGTTCATATCACGCCAGTGATCGATAAAACCGTCCATCTGCTTGAACTCTTCTTCCGTATAGTCTTCCAGCAGATGATGATCGTATTTGCCCAGTTCGATCATCTTTTTCACGTGGTCGTACAGCGCTGGCGGTTCAAACTGACCGTAAGCTTTTTTACGCAGGTGGAAAATCGCCAGGCGCGCGGCCAGGTACTGGTAGTCCGGCGCATCGCGGGAGATTAAATCCGCTGCGGCCTTAATGATGGTCTCATGGATATCGGAGGTTTTGATCCCGTCGTAAAACTGAATGTGTGAACGCAGTTCAACCTGGGAGATAGAGACGTTACTCAGCCCCTCTGCCGCCCAATCCAGCACACGATGGATTTTGTCGAGATTGATGCGCTCAGTGCCACCATCACGTTTTGTCACCAGCAGACTCTGATTCATGTGATTACCTGTCCGTGAAATAAAAGTATCCCCCAATTATCCACAGTTCGTCGCTGTGACTAACTCTGTGGATAAATACTATATGTAGGGGGTTTGCGATAAGGAAAACGCTATATGGTGATTATTCTAGTAAGGATTCTTTTCAGTACAAGAGTTGATTTTGAGGTTAAATTGAGGTTGCGAAAGCGTAATAAACGCTAAGACCTCATGCTGTAAGGCCTGGCGGGGATGTCAACGTTTTACAAAAAAAAATGAAATTTTGATCGAGTGCTGATTTCTTCATCGGGAAAGGCAAATGCGCAGCTTGATACTGCGCAATATTTATAACTTTAACTGATGGCTTAGTCGTTTTTTGCCGTTGCGTGTAACATATAATTAACATCAACGCCCGGTCCTAAGCTAAATTTATTCAGCAGCGGATTATAATGCAGCCCGGTGATATGACGTTCCTGAAGTACCGTCTCATCGATCCAGTTTATTAATTCAGCAGGTTTAATGAATTTCTTCACGTCGTGCGTGCCTTTCGGCACCATGCGCAGTACGTATTCTGCACCGACGACGGCCATCAGCCAGGATTTGCCATTGCGGTTAATGGTCGAAAAGAAGACGTGGCCGCCCGGTTTAACCAGCTGCGCGCAGGCTTTTACCACCGATTGTGGATCGGGGACGTGCTCCAGCATCTCCATGCAGGTCACCACGTCGTACTGCTGTGCGTGTTTCGCGGCATGTTCTTCGACGGTTTCCTGAACATAATCGACCTGCACGCCAGATTCCAGCGCATGCAGACGCGCGACCTGCAACGGTTCAAAGCCCATATCCAGACCGGTCACCGTTGCGCCTTCCTGCGCCATGCTTTCCGCCAGGATGCCGCCGCCGCAGCCGACATCAAGCACCTTTTTACCGAACAGACCGTCGGCATGTTCGCCAATGTAGCCCAGACGCAGCGGGTTAATACGGTGCAGGGGTTTAAATTCACCCTCTTTATCCCACCAGCGTGAAGCGACAGCTTCAAATTTGGCAATTTCAGCATGGTCAACGTTCTGAGCGGCCGGTGTTTTTTCGGCATTCATGGGCGCATTTACTCCTCTCTCAATAAGACGTGTGAGTATATCAGGCCGACGGGATGAATAAACCTTTGCGCGGGAGTTATAGATTTACCTGTATCACAGCGGTTGTGTTATAATTTGCGACCTTTGAATCCGGGATACAGTAGAGGGATAGCGGTTAGATGAGCGACCTTGCGAGAGAAATTACACCGGTTAACATCGAGGAAGAGCTGAAAAGCTCCTATCTGGACTATGCGATGTCGGTCATTGTTGGCCGTGCGCTGCCGGATGTCCGAGATGGCCTGAAACCGGTTCACCGTCGCGTACTTTACGCCATGAACGTATTGGGCAATGACTGGAATAAAGCCTACAAAAAATCTGCCCGTGTCGTTGGTGACGTAATCGGTAAGTACCATCCCCATGGTGATTCCGCGGTGTATGACACCATTGTCCGTATGGCGCAGCCATTCTCGCTGCGTTACATGCTGGTTGATGGTCAGGGCAACTTCGGCTCCATCGATGGCGACTCCGCGGCGGCGATGCGTTATACGGAAATTCGCCTGGCGAAGATCGCCCATGAATTGATGGCCGATCTGGAAAAAGAGACGGTTGACTACGTCGATAACTACGACGGTACCGAAAAAATTCCTGATGTGATGCCGACCAGGATCCCGAACCTGTTGGTCAACGGTTCTTCCGGTATCGCGGTCGGTATGGCTACCAACATTCCGCCACACAACCTGACGGAAGTGATCAACGGTTGCCTGGCCTATATCGACAATGAAGACATCAGCGTTGAAGGGCTGATGGAACACATTCCGGGGCCAGATTTCCCGACTGCCGCCATCATTAACGGTCGCCGTGGGATTGAAGAAGCCTACCGCACCGGTCGTGGCAAGATCTACATTCGCGCCCGCGCAGAGGTCGAAACCGATGCGAAAAGCGGCCGTGAAACCATTATCGTGCATGAAATTCCGTATCAGGTGAACAAAGCGCGCCTGATCGAGAAGATTGCCGAACTGGTGAAAGACAAACGCGTTGAAGGCATCAGCGCGCTGCGCGACGAGTCTGATAAAGACGGTATGCGCATCGTAATCGAAGTGAAACGCGATGCCGTGGGCGAAGTGGTGCTGAACAACCTCTACTCCCAGACGCAATTGCAGGTCTCCTTTGGTATCAACATGGTGGCGTTGCACCATGGTCAGCCGAAGATCATGACGCTGAAAGAGATTCTGGCCGCGTTCGTGCGTCACCGCCGTGAAGTGGTGACCCGTCGTACCATTTTCGAACTGCGTAAAGCCCGTGACCGTGCGCATATCCTTGAAGCGTTGGCCGTGGCGCTGGCGAACATCGATCCGATCATCGAACTGATCCGTCGCGCGCCGACCCCGGCCGAAGCGAAAGTGGGCCTGATCGCGCAGCCGTGGGATCTGGGCAGTGTCTCCTCGATGCTGGAACGTGCGGGCGATGACGCTGCACGTCCGGAGTGGCTGGAGCCGGAGTTCGGTATCCGCGACGGTAAATACTACCTGACCGAGCAACAGGCACAGGCAATTCTGGATCTGCGTTTGCAGAAACTGACTGGCCTTGAGCATGAAAAACTGCTCGACGAATACAAAGAACTGCTGGAGCAGATCGCTGAACTGCTGCACATCCTCGGCAGCGCTGAGCGCCTGATGGAAGTGATTCGTGAAGAGCTTGAACTGATTCGCGAGCAGTTCGGTGATGAGCGTCGTACCGAAATTACCGCGAACACCGCCGATATCAATATCGAAGACCTGATCACTCAGGAAGACGTTGTGGTTACGCTGTCGCATCAGGGCTATGTGAAGTATCAGCCGCTGACCGACTACGAAGCCCAGCGCCGTGGCGGTAAAGGTAAATCGGCTGCGCGTATTAAAGAAGAAGACTTTATCGACCGCCTGCTGGTGGCCAACACCCACGATACGATCCTCTGCTTCTCCAGCCGTGGCCGTCTCTACTGGATGAAGGTTTACCAGCTGCCGGAAGCGAGCCGTGGCGCGCGTGGTCGCCCGATCGTCAACCTGCTGCCGTTGGAGCCGAACGAGCGTATTACGGCCATTCTGCCGGTACGCGAATACGAAGAGGGCGTTAACGTCTTTATGGCGACCGCCAGCGGTACCGTGAAGAAAACCGCGCTTACCGAGTTCAGCCGTCCGCGCTCTGCCGGTATTATTGCCGTTAACCTGAATGACGGCGACGAACTGATTGGCGTCGATCTGACCTCCGGGAACGACGAAGTGATGCTGTTCTCTGCCGCCGGTAAAGTGGTGCGCTTTAAAGAGGGTGCGGTGCGCGCGATGGGTCGTACGGCGACCGGCGTACGCGGCATCAAGCTGGCGGAAAAAGACAGCGTGGTATCGCTGATTGTTCCGCGCGGCGAAGGCGCCATCCTGACGGTCACGCAGAACGGTTACGGTAAACGTACTGCTGAAACCGAGTACCCGACCAAATCTCGTGGTACGCAGGGCGTTATCTCCATCAAGGTCACCGAACGTAATGGTTCCGTGGTCGGTGCGGTGCAAGTAGACGATTGCGATCAGATCATGATGATCACCGATGCCGGTACGCTGGTGCGTACCCGCGTGTCGGAAATCAGCGTGGTGGGCCGTAATACCCAGGGCGTGATCCTCATCCGTACCGCGGAAGATGAAAACGTTGTGGGTCTGCAACGCGTCGCCGAACCGGTGGATGACGAAGAGCTGGACTCCATTGACGGCAGTGTGGCGGAAGGCGATGACGACATCGCGCCGGAAGTTGACACTGACGACGATACGGCGGATGACGCCGACGAGTAATGCGTCACAGAGGGCCGGTTTTCCGGCCCTTTTTCATTGCCATTGCGGCATTCGCGATTTATCGCTACCTTAACGACACTCTTTTTTAACTTCCTTGTGGCGGAGTTTCCCCAGGTTGAAATACCTCGTCTCTTTTCGCAGCACCCTGAAAGTTTCCCGCTATTTATTCAGAGCGCTGGCGCTATTGCTGTGGCTGTTAATTGCCTTTTTTTCAGTGTTTTACATCGTCAATGCGTTGCACGACAAAGAGTCAGAAATTCGTCAGGAATTCAACCTCAGCTCCGATCAGGCGCAGCGTTACATTCAGCGCACATCGGATGTGATGAAAGAGCTGAAGTACATTGCCGAAAACCGTCTGACGGCGGAAAACGGCATCCTTACCTCGCGCAGTCGCGATGATAAAACCGATGTGCCGGCGTTTTTACCGCTGTTCCCCGATTCTGACTGCTCTGCGATGAGTAGCTCATGGCGCGGTTCGCTGGAGTCGCTGGCGTGGTTTATGCGCTACTGGCGCGACAATTTCTCAGCCGCCTACGATCTCAACCGCGTATTTCTGATTGGCAGCGACAATCTGTGTATGGCGGATTTCGGCCTGCGCGACCTGCCGGTCGAGCGTGACGATACCTTAAAAAGCTTGCATGAGCGGATTGTGAAATACCGTAATGCGCCGCAGGATGAGCGCAGCAACAACCTCTACTGGATGAGCCAGGGGCCGCGCCCGGGAATCGGTTACTTTTACGCGCTGACGCCGGTTTATCTCGGCAATCGTCTTCAGGCGTTGCTGGGCACCGAGCAGTCAATCCGCATGGAGAATTTCTTTACGCCGGGCAGCCTGCCGATGGGCGTCACCATTCTGGATGAAAGCGGGCACTCGCTGATTTCGCTGACCGGCCAGGATAGCGGCATTGTTGCCGATCCGCGCTGGATGCAGGAACGTTCGTGGTTCGGTTACACCTCCGGTTTCCGCGAGCTGATCCTGAAAAAGAGCTTACCGCCATCCTCATTGAGCGTGGTTTATTCCGTTCCTGTCGATATGGTACTGGAACGCATCCGCATGCTGATCCTCAATGCCGTGCTCCTGAACGTGCTGGTTGGCGTGGCGCTGTTTACCCTGGCGCGCATGTATGAGCGACGCATCTTTATTCCGGCGGAAAATGATGCGCAACGGCTGGAAGAGCATGAGCAGTTCAACCGTAAAATCGTCGCTTCTGCGCCGGTGGGGATCTGTATTCTGCGCACCCAGGACGGGACGAATATTCTCAGTAATGAACTGGCGCATAATTACCTGAACATGCTCACGCATGAAGATCGGCAGCGGCTGACGCAGATCATTTGCGGCCAGCAGGTCAATTTTGTTGATGTACTGACCAGCAACAACACTAATCTGCAAATCAGCTTTGTTCATTCGCGCTATCGCAATGAAAACGTGGCGATTTGTGTGCTGGTGGATGTCTCCGCGCGCGTCAAAATGGAAGAGTCGTTACAGGAAATGGCGCAGGCGGCAGAACAGGCCAGCCAGTCGAAATCCATGTTCCTGGCGACCGTCAGTCATGAGTTACGCACGCCGCTGTACGGTATTATCGGTAACCTCGATCTGCTGCAAACCAAAGAGTTGCCGAAGGGCGTCGATCGCCTGGTGACGGCGATGAATAACTCTTCCAGCCTGCTGCTGAAAATTATCAGCGATATTCTCGACTTCTCGAAAATTGAGTCTGAGCAGTTAAAAATCGAGCCGCGTGAGTTTTCCCCGCGCGAGGTGATGAGCCATATTACCGCCAACTATCTGCCGCTGGTGGTGCGTAAACAGCTGGGGCTGTACTGCTTTATCGAGCCGGATGTGCCAGTGGTTCTCAACGGCGATCCGATGCGTTTGCAACAGGTGATCTCAAACCTGCTGAGCAATGCGATTAAGTTCACCGACATCGGCTGTATCGTGCTGCATGTACAGCGTGATGCGGATTATCTCAGCATACGCGTGCGCGATACCGGTGTGGGGATCCCCGGTAAAGAAGTGGTGCGGCTGTTTGATCCCTTCTTCCAGGTCGGAACCGGGGTGCAGCGTAATTTCCAGGGCACAGGCCTGGGGCTGGCGATTTGCGAGAAGCTGATTAGCATGATGGACGGCGATATCGCGGTGGATACCGAACCGGGTATGGGCAGCCAGTTCACCATTCGTATTCCGCTTTACAGTGCGGTCGCGCCGGTGCGTGCTGATGTCGATGGGCTGGCGGAGACCTGCTGCTGGCTGGCGGTGCGTAACGCCTCATTGTCGGCCTATTTGCAAAGCTTGCTGAACTGGAATGGTATCCGTGTGAAGCAGTACGACGGGCGCGTGCTCGGCCATCAGGATACGTTGATTACCGACGAAGATCTGGAACATCCTTCAGGCGCGCGGGCGGTGATTGTTTTCTGCCGCCGCCATATCGGTATTCCCGTTGAACGTGCGCCGGGCGAATGGTTACACAGCGTCGCCGCGCCGCACGATTTGCTGGCGTTGCTGGGACGCATATACCGCGTGCAGGTGGTGGAACCGCAGGCAACTGCGACGCAGGCCATAGAAGACAATGAGGTATTGCGCAACGACGATATGATGATCCTGGTGGTTGACGATCACCCGATTAACCGGCGATTACTTGCCGATCAGTTGGGATCGCTGGGCTATCAATGCAAAACAGCCAACGATGGGGTGGATGCATTGAACGTGTTAAGCAAGAACCACATTGATATTGTGCTCAGCGACGTCAACATGCCGAATATGGACGGTTATCGTCTGACGCAGCGGATTCGCCAACTGGGCCTGACGTTGCCGGTGATTGGCGTAACGGCTAACGCACTGGCGGAAGAGAAACAGCGCTGCCTTGAATCCGGTATGGATAGCTGCCTGTCGAAACCGGTGACGCTGGATGTGCTGAAGCAAACGCTGGCAGCTTATGTCGCGCGGGTCAGAAACAGCAGGGGATAAAAAAGAACCCCGGCGAAAGCCGGGGTTGTGGGGATTACTCTTTTTCTGTCTGGGTCAGTGTGACCGAGGAGAGGTAGTTCAGCAGGGCGATATCGTTATCGACACCCAGTTTCATCATCGCAGATTTCTTCTGGCTACTGATGGTCTTGATACTGCGGTTCAGCTTTTTAGCGATTTCCGTTACCAGGAAACCTTCTGCAAACAGACGCAGTACTTCGCTCTCTTTCGGTGACAGGCGTTTGTCGCCGTAGCCGCCAGCGCTGATTTTTTCCAGCAGGCGAGAAACGCTTTCAGGGGTGAATTTCTTACCTTTCTGCAGCGCGGCCAGAGCCTTAGGCAGGTCGGTTGGCGCGCCTTGTTTCAGTACGATACCTTCGATATCCAGATCCAGCACCGCACTCAGAATTGCCGGGTTATTGTTCATGGTAAGAACAATAATCGACAGCGCAGGAAAATGGCGTTTAATGTATTTGATCAGCGTAATACCATCGCCGTATTTATCGCCCGGCATTGACAGGTCGGTGATCAGAACATTTGCCTCGAGTTTCGGCAGGTTATTAATGAGCGCTGTAGAGTCTTCAAATTCACCGACTACGTTAACCCACTCGATTTGTTCCAGTGACTTGCGAATACCGAACAGTACAATCGGATGGTCATCGGCAATAATTACGTTCATATTGTTCATGTATTAGGCTACCTTGCTACAGCAAGCTCTTGACGTAAGCGTCAATGTCGCTGATGTAATTTTCTATGCCTGGAGCATCGCTTTCACGAATTAATTGCTCCAGCGTTTCGCACAACTGCTTACCAGGTACCAGATTTAGCATAGCAAACACACCTTTCAGGCGGTGTGCTGTCTGCGCCAGCGCAGCTAAATCGCGTAACGCTGATTCAGTATACAACCTCTTAACATCATCGGGTACTGTGTCAACAAACAGTGCATAATAGCCGCTGGCATGGAGTTCCGCGTTTTCATCGCCTCCCAATGGCGATTCCGGAACATCTTCCTGCGCCAGTTGCTCTTCTATAAGCTGCAATATTGCTCCCTGCATTGCATTGCTCATATTAAAGTTAACGCGCAATTGGCCAGGGCCAATTTTCCGCACACCGGCCTCATCATCGCTTAAAAGCAAGCCTGAGGCTGTAAGATTAGACGGATTATCTGTCAAAAAGAGATCATATTCTTGACTTGAAAGACGTTCATCCGGGGAAATACAGCTTGCACCCCAATTTTCCAACTGGCGAACTACGATATTGCGGATTTCATTCGAGGTGATGTCAATCATCGCGACAACATCATCAAGCAATTTCTCTTCGCTTTCAACCTGCGGTGAGCGGGCCGCCATTCTAACATGCAAAGAGTAGCGGGTGCCCAGATCTTCCCTTGCCTTAATATTCAAATGCCCACCGAGTTTTCTGGCTAACTGATCGCACAGCCAGAAGGTGAGGGCGTTTGCTTTTCCGTACCGATCGCTCTGTGTATCGTTAAGGAACGGGAAGTGCAGATTGTCAATTTCGCTGGTATTTACGCCTGTACCAGTATCAAGAATACGGAAGGTCAGGCGATCTTCTGCGGATTCATCCATATTCACTTCAAGGGTGATTTTACCCATTTGCGTGGTCGTCACCGCGTACTGGATCAAAAGCAGTAAGATTCGACGTAACGCATCGCGATCGCCGTGGCGCTCCTCGTTAGCCGGAAGCGGGTTGTTGATCAACAATTGCAGGCCTTTACGCTTGATCACCGGCAGAACTTCCGGCACCACTTCATCAATCAAATCCTGAATGGAGAACACGGTAGGCGAACCTTTCCAGCTATCGCTTTCCAGCATGTTGGCCAGTTGAATTTCATCCACCAGTTGTACCAGCCTGTCGGCGTGATCGGCGACAAGATTGCCCTCTTTGTTTTCAAGGGCGGCAGCTTCAGCAGCGAGGGCCTTTACTGGCTGTTTCAGCGAGTCAGCCAGGTTATTCATAAAGGTGGCGCGACCCTGCTGGTTCTTCTCATACAGCCGCTGCGCTTGCTTCAGCTTCTTATTGACCAGCACTTCGCGGTCCTGGTCGCGAATAATAAAGATCTGCGTACGTGAAGCCACCTGGCTGCGGAACTGACGGATTTCATACAGCTCATTATTTATGGTGGCCTGGATGACGCCCTGGTGCTGATCCGCCATGGCGGTGATATTTTGCAGATTCAGGTGCGGCAGCAGATGGTCGGCTATTTTGTTGCTCAGCACCGTGCGGTTAGCTTCCTGATCGTGTACCAGCAAGCCAAGCGGCAGTAATGAGACAATCTCTTCGTTGAAAGCGCGCAGCACGCGCAGCTCGTTGCTTGCTCCTGGCGCCGCCAGGCTATCCGTCTTACGGCCCGGTTGCTGACGGAAGGTGGTGTAGCCAAATAGCGCCAGCGCCAGCAGCCCAATATTCAGCAACAGCGGTAAAAGAATGTTTTGCAGGGTGTCGAGCAGCAGCGTACCAAAAGGAACCTGCCACACCAGGCGCAGCCCGGTGCCGTTCAACGCAGAAGCGATCTCAATACGCGAGCTATTAAAGTTGACGGTCACATTATCTGTGGTCTCTTTATCCTGCCCGCGCGTGGTATTTTGCGTGCTATCAGGGTCGAGACGGAAACTGTCCAGTGACATGCCCGGCGGGATCAGATCGTTAATCGGCAAGTCAAACGCCACCACCGTCGCCAGGTGACCCGGCTGGTTAAAGGTGGTGCGCAGCGTAAAGTAGTGGCCATTCTGCCAGGCCAGGCGGCGCAAGGAGGAAAAACTTTCGCGCTCATCAAGGGCGTTAGCCTGCTGCAACATCTCTGCGCGCCGGGAATCGACGATATTGCTGATGGTGGAATCTTTAAAACCCGAGGTCAGATCTTTTAGAGGCAACGTCGAAACCAGGATCATGCTGTTATCCTGGCCATTCAGATAGTACATCGACCACGGAACGGTTTCTGCGCCCCACAATGTATCGAGATACGTTGAGATGCGCTGCGTCATCTCCAGCGTGGAACTGTCATGCGAACCGAAAATCAGCGCTTCTGTTTTGCGACGCGGTTTTTCGAGGTAATAGACATCCTGTTTCAGACGCGTTTCCTGTAAACCTTCGCTCGGTGTGGTTGCCGGAGCTGCAGCGATATTGTCGTAGATCTGCCAGGTGGCATACCGCCAGGTGTCGATACGCTTATGGATGGCATGCGTAACATCGACGATTTGATAGCTCTTATCTTTCAGCCAGGCGTTGACCGCGCTCTGGATCATCACCCCCATCGTTACCAGCAGGACAATAATCAATAAGAGAAAGAAACGGGTAATGTTGCCCGGTATCAGGGAAAATTTGCCAGGGATCATTGTGTCAGATTGACTCATTCTTGTGTGTAACCCGTTATGACAACACTGCAGGTGACGCTCAGCATCCGCTGAAACAATGTTGCTGCCATGCCGTAACTTCCGCCTGTCGTGCGCGGACTACAAATAGATGTGTTGCAGAGCAGTGTACAGCAGGCAGTATATCGGTTAATGAGTGAATTTCCAGACTCTCTTTTCAGCCATTACTCACATGATGCGGGTTTTTGTCCTTCATCCAAACGAAGCGGCAAAAATGTACAAAATACGGAGGTTGTACAAATATTTCTCACCCCTGAATAAAAAGAACACAATAAATAACAAGAAATTAATTAAGGTGCTAAGTCAATAAGATAAATCTGGCACGCTTGTTGATTAATTAATAATCGTTACAAATAGTTATTATATGTAGATTATTATTCAAGTTAAGTAAAGAAAAGTAAAAAAAAACCGAATGCAGGGCATTCGGTCATAAGAGGGGTAAACAGACATTCAGATTCGAATGACGGTAATAAATAAAGTTAATGATGATAGCGTGTTGTATTCTAGTGGCGATTAGGGATTTCGTTTTTGCATTCAGTGCTGTCATTTATTTTTATTTATGTTATTGTTTTTTATTGAGTTTTTAATTTTATTTGATTATTTGTGCGATATATATTAGCTATTCGTGCTATAAAAAGTTCCCTCGATTTTACAAAATGAAACATCTATCATTAAATATGAAACATCTTCAAAATTTTCGTATCATATTCTCGATGGATTATTTTCCTATTTTAAGCACAATGAATTTGCCAGCTGATTAGAGGGTTGGTCAGCAAGCAGTGGCAAATAAAAATGCATATAACAGAGGGTTAATAAAATGAAAGTTAAAGTACTGTCCCTCCTGGTGCCAGCTCTGCTGGTAGCAGGCGCAGCGAATGCGGCTGAAGTTTACAACAAAGATGGCAACAAATTAGATCTGTACGGCAAAGTAGACGGTTTGCACTATTTCTCTGACGACAAAAGCGCCGATGGCGATCAAACTTACGTGCGTTTCGGCTTCAAAGGCGAAACTCAGGTAAACGATCAGGTTACCGGCTACGGTCAGTGGGAATATAACGTTCAGGCTAACAACACTGAATCTTCAAGCGATCAGGCCTGGACCCGTGTGGCATTCGCCGGTATCCGCGTGGTTGACGCAGGCTCTTTCGACTACGGTCGTAACTACGGCGTAATTTACGACGTAACGTCCTGGACCGACGTTCTGCCGGAATTCGGTGGCGACACCTACGGTGCAGACAACTTCCTGCAGCAACGTGCTAACGGTCTTGCCACCTACCGTAACACCGACTTCTTCGGTCTGGTTGATGGCCTGAACTTTGCTCTGCAGTATCAGGGTAAAAACAGCAGCGGTGAGAACAACAGCAATGGCCGCAGCTTGGTGAAAGAGAATGGCGACGGTTACGGCGCATCCTTGACCTACGATCTGGGCGCAGGTTTCAGCGTCGGTACGGCGATGTCCTCTTCTAAACGTACCGCTGATCAGAATGCAATCAGCGCTGGCCTGTACGGTGAAGGCGATCATGCTGAAGTATACAGCGGCGGCCTGAAATACGATGCCAACAACATTTACCTGGCGGCACAGTACTCTCAGACCTATAACGCAACTCGCTTCGGTTCTTCTGACGATGCTGTGTACGGTTTTGCTAACAAAGCGCAGAACTTTGAAGTGGTTGCGCAGTACCAGTTCGACTTCGGTCTGCGTCCGTCCATCGCTTACCTGCAATCTAAAGGTAAGGATATCTCCAACAACACTGGTACCGTTAACTACGGTGACCAGGATATCCTGAAATACATCGATGTTGGCGCGACTTACTACTTCAACAAAAACATGTCCACCTATGTTGATTACAAAATCAACCTGCTGGACGACAACGACTTTACCCGTTCTGCCGGTATCTCTACCGACAACATCGTTGCACTGGGCCTGGTTTACCAGTTCTAAGTTCGTAACAACGATTGCTAAGGCGCCGCAAGGCGCCTTTTTTATTGTCCGGTTTTTGATGTACGCTTGCCGCCAGCAAGGAGATAACAGGCAATGACAATGACTATTTTCCGCAGCTTTGTGGCCGCCGCGCTGTTGCTATTGGCGGGTTGCGATCGCAGCGAACAGGCACAACCCACCGTGCTGGAAGGCAAAACGATGGGCACTTTCTGGCGCGTTAGTCTGGTGGATATTGATGCGCAGCGCGCGCAGGCGCTACAGCAAAAAATTCAGGCGCAACTGGATGCCGACGATCGTTTAATGTCAACGTGGAAGAGTGATTCTGCGCTGATGCGCTTTAATCACGCTGCCAGTACCGCGCCCTGGCCGGTCAGCGCTGCAATGGCGGATATTGTGACCATCGCCTTGCGGGTCGGGGAAAAAACCGACGGCGCAATGGATATTACCGTGGGGCCGCTGGTGAATCTGTGGGGATTTGGCCCGGATAAACAACCGGTCGTCAGCCCAACGCAGGCGCAAATTGATGCGGCAAAAGCCCGTACCGGCTTGCAGCATCTGACGGTGATTAACCGCTCCGGGGAACAATTCCTGCAAAAAGATCTGCCGGATCTGTTTGTCGATTTATCGACAGTGGGTGAAGGCTATGCGGCGGATCATCTGGCGCGGCTTATGGAGCAGGAAGGGATTGCCCGCTATCTGGTTTCCGTCGGCGGCGCGCTTGCCAGCCGGGGTATGAATACGCAGGGCCAGCCGTGGCGGGTGGCGATCCAGAAACCGACCGATCGTGAAAATGTCGCACAAGCCGTGGTCGATATTAACGGTCATGGGATCAGCACCTCCGGAAGTTATCGCAACTATTACGAGCTGGATGGCAAACGCATTTCGCATATTATCGATCCGCGCACCGGGCGTCCCATCGATCACCGCCTGGTTTCGGTCACAGTGATTGCGCCAACGGCGCTGGAAGCGGATGCCTGGGACACCGGCTTAATGGTGCTGGGTACCGATAAAGCCAAAAAAGTGGTGATGCGCGAAGGATTGGCGGTATTTATGATCATGAAAGAGGGTGACGGTTTTACCACCTGGATGTCGCCGCAATTTTCCTCCTTCCTGGTCAGCGAAAAAAATTAAAACGCAAGATTGCGGGTGTCGGGTTCTTCGCGAGTGTGCACAGTGGGGCTAAGCTTAAATAAGGAGCCTGACATGAACGAGACGACTTTACTTGATGAACAGCGCTGGCAGGCGGTGCTGGCGCGCAACCCGCAGGCGGATGGTCAGTTTGTTTTTGCCGTGCTGACCACCGGCATCTTCTGTCGCCCGTCCTGTCGCGCGCGCCACGCCCTGCGCCAGAATGTGCGTTTCTTCCCGGATGCCGATAGCGCTGTTGCCGCAGGTTTTCGCCCATGCAAACGTTGCCAGCCCGATAAAGCGCATCCGCAACAGCAGCGGCTGGATAAAGTGGCCATCGCTTGTCGATTGCTCGAGCAGGATACGCCTGTCACCCTCGATCAACTGGCAACAGAGGTGGGCATCAGCCCGTACCATTTTCATCGTCTGTTTAAATCCGTTACCGGGATGACACCGAAAGCCTGGCAGCAAGCCTTCCGCGCCCGGCGTCTGCGCAACACGCTGGCAGAGAGCGACACGGTGACCGATGCCGTGCTGGCGGCGGGGTTCCCCGACAGTAGCAGCTTCTATCGCCAGGCAGATGCCGCGCTGGGAATGACGGCGCGTCAGTTTCGCCGCGGTGGTGACGATGCCGATATTCGTTACGCCCTGAGTGACTGTTCGCTGGGGCGCTGCCTGGTGGCCGAGAGTGAACGGGGCATCTGCGCCATTTTACTGGCCGACAACGATGAACAGTTGTTGGCAGAACTGCATACGATTTTTCCTCATGCCCGAAACGTGCAGGGCGATGCGGCGATGCTTGAACGCGTCGCGCAGGTGATCCGCCGTCTTGATCGTGCGGATGCGCCATTTACATTGCCGCTGGATTTGCGCGGCACGGCTTTCCAGCTTCAGGTATGGCAGGCGTTGCGCGAGCTCCCCGCCGGCGCAACGATCAGCTATCAGCGTCTTGCGCAGCAAATAGGCAAACCCGCTGCGGTGAGGGCGGTGGCCAGCGCCTGTGCCGCGAATAAGCTGGCGATTGTTATCCCTTGCCATCGCGTGGTGCGCGGCGATGGTGCGCTCTCCGGTTATCGCTGGGGAATCGCGCGCAAAGCACAACTGCTGCAACGGGAAGCGAAAAAAGAGGAGAGTTAATGCTCGATCTGTTTGCCGATGAAGAACCCTGGCAGGAGCCGCTGGCGCCTGGCGCGGTGGTGCTGCGCCGTTTTGCGCTGCCGCATGTGGAAGCGCTGATGCGCGGCATTGCGCAGGTGGTTAATCAGTCACCGCTGCGCCATATGGTCACGCCGGGCGGGTATACCATGTCCGTGGCGATGACCAATTGCGGCAGGCTTGGCTGGACGACTAATCAGCACGGTTATCTCTATGCGCCTGTCGATCCGCAAACGGCGCAGCCGTGGCCGGAAATGCCTACTGCATTCACGGCGTTATGCCATAAAGCCAGCATCGCGGCGGGTTATCCTGAGTTTCGCCCGGATGCCTGCCTGATCAACCGTTACGCACCAGGGGCGAAGTTATCGCTGCATCAGGATAAGGACGAACCTGATTTGCGCGCGCCGATTGTCTCTGTCTCGCTGGGCTTACCGGCTATTTTCCAGTTTGGTGGGCTGAAGCGTAACGATCCGCTGCAACGATTGATGCTGGAACATGGCGATATTGTGGTGTGGGGCGGTGAATCGCGGCTCTTTTATCATGGCATCGCGCCGCTGAAAGCGGGTTATCACCCGGTGACCGGCGAATGTCGTTACAACCTGACGTTCCGCCAGGCAGGCAATAGCGAATAAAAATAAGAATTATTCTTGATGTAAAGCAGTAGCCGTTTAAACTGCTGGCTGTTTTTGTTGACCGGGCCGTTGTTATGGAACTCCTTCTTCTTGTCTGGCGGCAGTATCGCTGGCCATTCGTGGCGGTACTGGCGCTCACCCTTGCCAGCGCCGCATTGGGAATCGGGTTAATCGCTTTTATTAACCAGCGTTTGATCGAAACCGTCGATATATCATTGACCGTGCTGCCGGAATTTCTCGGCTTGCTGCTGCTGTTAATGGCGGTGACGCTCGGCTCGCAACTGGCGCTGACCACGCTCGGCCACCATTTCGTTTACCGCCTGCGTAGTGAATTTATCAAACGGATCCTTGATACGCCGGTGGAGCGCATTGAACAACTGGGCAGCGCGTCGCTGCTGGCCGGGTTGACCAGCGATGTGCGCAACATCACCATCGCTTTTGTGCGCCTGCCGGAACTGGTGCAGGGCATTATTCTGACGATAGGTTCGTGTATTTATCTGGCCATGCTGTCCGGCAAAATGCTGGCGATCACTGCACTGTGGATGGTGCTGACCATCTGGGGCGGCTTTATTCTGGTTTCCCGGGTGTATAAACATATGGCGACGCTGCGCGAGACGGAAGACAAGCTCTATAACGATTTCCAGACGGTGCTGGAAGGGCGCAAAGAGCTGAATCTGAATCGCGAGCGTGCCGAACATATTTTCGAACAGATGTACCTGCCGGATGCGCGCGAGTACCGCCACCATATTATTCGTGCCGACACTTTCCATCTCAGCGCTGTCAACTGGTCGAATATTATGATGCTTGGCGCGATTGGCCTAGTGTTCTGGATGGCAAACAGTCTGGGCTGGGCGGATACCAACGTGGCGGCAACCTATTCGCTGACGCTGCTGTTTTTACGTACGCCGTTGCTTTCGGCGGTCGGCGCATTGCCGACACTGTTGAGCGCACAGGTTGCTTTCAACAAACTGAAGCATTTTGCTCTGGCGCCGTATCAGCCCGCGTTTCCGCGTCCACGGGCTTTCCCCGGCTGGAAAACGCTGGAGCTGCGCAACGTGACCTTTAAATATCAGGAGAATGATTTCTCTGTCGGCCCGATCAACATGACGCTGAACCGGGGAGAACTGGTGTTTCTGATTGGTGGCAACGGCAGCGGTAAATCAACGCTGGCGATGTTGCTGACCGGGCTGTATCAGCCGGTTTCCGGCGAGATCCTGCTGGATGGTAAACCGATGGCGCAGGATCGCCCGGAAGATTATCGCAAACTGTTCTCGGCGGTGTTTACCGATGTCTGGTTGTTTGACGATCTGCTCGGGCCGGAAGGTAAACCGGCGGATCCGGCGCTGGTCGATAAGTGGCTGGATCAGTTGAAGATGGCGCACAAACTGGAACTGAACAACGGCAAGATCCTCAATCTGAAGCTCTCGAAAGGGCAGAAAAAGCGCGTGGCGCTGTTGCTGGCGCTGGCGGAAGAGCGCGATATTCTGCTGCTTGACGAATGGGCGGCCGATCAGGATCCCCATTTCCGCCGCGACTTCTACCAGGTGTTGCTGCCGCTGATGCAACAGATGGGGAAAACCATTTTTGCCATCAGCCACGACGATCACTACTTTACCCACGCCGACCGCCTGCTGGAGATGCGCAATGGCCAGTTGACTGAGCTGGTGGGTGAAGAGCGTGCGCAAGCTTCCCGCGACGCCGTCTCCCGCACTGCCTGAGCAATGCGCTCCCTTCGATCGAAGGGGGCATTCGTTCCATTTTTCGCCAAACGCCCCCGCTGTTTATTATTTTTTACAAAAGCTGCCGCTATGCTTAAGGCTATTCGGCCCCGGCTTCAGGGCGCTTTGCATTCAGGGAACGGCTAATGTCATTAAGCAAAAAAAACAGCGTTAAACTGCGCGACGAGGAGCGGGCGCGCCTGATTTGGTTGCTGATCACCCATAAACCGCTTACCGCCTCGCTGCTCGGACAACTCACCCTCGCCGGGCAGGTTGATAGCGCCGGGCTGGAGCGGGATCTGGCGGAGGTTAACGCGCTGGTCTCCCATTTGCCGCCGCCGGATCTCGCCGATACGCTGGAAGCCTTGCCGGTAGATGAACGCCACGCATTATGGCGGCTGGTGAGCGATGATAAACGCGGCAAAGTGCTGCTTGAAGCGTCGGAGAATGTCTGGGATGACCTGATTGATGAGATGAGTGACCGCGCGCTGCTCGATGCGCTGCAAACGCTGGATATCGACGACCAAATCTGGCTGGTGCAGCATCTGCCGCGTAACCTGACCGGCCGCTTAATGGCGACGTTACCGCGTGCAGAGCGTAACCGCATGCGGGAAGTGATGCGCTACGGCAAAAACTGTGTCGGCGCGATCATGGAGTTCGAGGTGATCACCGTACGCTCCGAAGTGACACTGGCGGCGGTTCAGCGCTATCTGCGACGGCTCGGCAAAATGCCGGACAACACCGACAAACTGTTTGTTATCGGCCGCGATAACCGGCTGATGGGCGAACTGGGGTTGCAAACTATTTTGCTCAATGCCGCCGGGAAGCGGGTCAGCGAAGTGATGGATGCGGATCCGGTGGCCTTTTCTCCGGAAGAGGACGCGGAAAAAGTGGCGCGTACTTTCGAGCGTGACAACCTGCTTAGTGCGGCAGTAGTCGATGATAACGGAATGCTGATGGGCCGTCTGACCATCGATGAGATCGTCAATGTGGTCTATGAAGAGACTGACAACGATTTGCGCCAGATGGGCGGCCTGAGCGCCGAAGAAGACGTGTTTGCACCGGTAAGCAAAGCGGTGAAAACCCGCTGGGCGTGGCTGGCGATCAACTTGTGCACGGCATTTATCGCCTCGCGCGTGATCGACGGGTTTGAACACACCATTTCGCAACTGGTGGCGCTGGCGTCGCTGATGCCGATTGTCGCCGGGATTGGCGGCAACACTGGCAACCAAACCATTACCATGATTGTGCGCGCGCTGGCGCTACAAAACATTCAGCCGGGTAACTTTGCTTTCCTGATTATGCGTGAACTTGGCGTCGCGTTGATTAACGGCCTGGTGTGGGGCGGCATTATGGGCTGCATCACATGGTGGCTGTACGACGATGCGGCGCTGGGCGGCGTCATGACGCTGGCGATGGTGCTGAACTTGTTGATGGCGGCGTTGATGGGCGTGTTGATCCCGATGATCATGACCCGGCTGGGGCGCGACCCGGCGGTCGGCTCCAGCGTGATGATCACCGCGATCACGGATACCGGCGGCTTCTTTATTTTTCTTGGGCTGGCGACGCTGTTTTTGCTGTAACTTTTGCTGTCTTACGCCACTTCGGTGGTGTGAGCGCCAGCGTGACCAGCCCGCCCGGCACGGAGCCTTCATCGCCTACTAAGAAGATCAAAATGCCAGGCGCGTTGACGAAACCGGTCATCACCGCATGAAGAATAAAGCGCATCAGTCGCGCCATACCGCTCAGGCTGAAGAGAATTTGAATCATCCCCGCCAGTAAAACCGCCGGAAGAATGTATTCCACACCGTGTTGGTTAACCACAGGATCTATAACCATAGCGACTGACCCCGCTGCCACCGTCACCATCGCCGGGCGTCCACCCAAAAACGACATACTCAGGCACAACATCAGTCATAAAGGTCGCAGATCGGTGTGGCGTTCAGCAGCAGGGGGGGAAACGGCATCGCTGCGTTTGGCAAAGCGCAAAATAATAGCAGATTTTAACCGCAGCGGGTCAACAATAAGTGTTAAATCTAATCTGGAAAATCAACTTATTAGTAACATTTATACAATGAATATTTAATGTTTAAACATTATTTAAATCTCACTTCTTAAGTGCTACGGTAGAAGGGTTAACTACTTTACCCTCAATAAATGCGAATAAAGCAGCACTAAAAGTAAGGCATTAATACCATGAAAAAAATGACTGCCAGGCTGTTTTCGATGGCTGTCGGGCTAAATGCTGTCTCAAAGGCAGCGAAAGCGTCCGCATCGAAAGAGCAGGAAACAGATGTGCTTTTAATCGGTGGTGGGATCATGAGTGCCACATTGGGTACCTGGCTTCAGGATCTCGAACCCGACTGGTCGATTACGATGGTGGAACGGCTGGATGCCCTGGCAGAGGAGAGCTCGAACGGCTGGAATAACGCCGGTACGGGCCATGCTGCTTTAATGGAGCTGAACTACACCCCGCGCGCGGCTGACGGCACCGTCAGCATTAAAAAAGCGATTGAAATCAACGAAGCGTTCCGTATTTCTCGCCAGTTCTGGGCGCATCAGGTCAAAACCGGTGTGCTGCGCGAACCACGCTCATTTATCAATACCGTACCGCATATGAGCCTCGTCTGGGGCGATGACAATGTGAACTTCCTGCGTGCCCGTTACAAAGCGTTGCAGCAGTGTTCTCTGTTCCGCGGTATGCGCTATTCCGAAGACCCCGGGCAGATCAAACAGTGGGCACCGCTGGTGATGGAAGGGCGCGATGCGAAGCAAAAAATCGCTGCGACCCGCACCGAGATTGGTACTGATGTTAACTTCGGTGAACTGACGCGCCAGATGATTGGCTCATTGCAGAAAAAAGAGAACTTCTCTTTGCAACTGAGCACGGAAGTTCGCAGCCTCAAACGCAATGCCGATAACAGTTGGAGCGTGACGCTCAGCAACCTGAAAGGCGGCGGCGAGCGCGTGGTAAAAGCGAAATTTATCTTTATTGGCGCGGGCGGCGCGGCGCTGAAATTGTTGCAGGCATCTGGTATTCCGGAAGCGGCAGACTATGCCGGTTTCCCGGTTGGCGGCCAGTTCCTGGTGGCGGAGAACCCGGATGTGGTCAACCACCATCTGGCAAAAGTCTATGGTCAGGCGACCGTTGGCGCACCGCCGATGTCGGTTCCGCATATTGATACCCGCATTATTGATGGTAAACGTGTGCTGTTGTTCGGGCCGTTCGCGACCTTCTCGACACGTTTTCTGAAGAACGGTTCGCTGTGGGATCTGCTGCGTTCGACCAACTCGTCCAATATTCTGCCGATGCTGACGGTGGGAATGACCAACTTCAGCCTGGTAAAATATCTTGTCAGCCAGGTACTGCAAAACGAAGATGACCGCTTCGATGCGCTGCGGGAATACTATCCGCTGGCGATGAAAGAGGACTGGCGTCTGTGGCAGGCGGGCCAGCGCGTACAGATCATCAAACGTGAAGCCGGGAAGGGCGGTGTACTGCGCCTCGGCACCGAAGTGGTGAGCGATAAAGAAGGAACTATTGCTGCGCTTCTGGGGGCCTCGCCGGGCGCATCTACCGCGGCGCCGATTATGCTTGAGCTGATGGAAAAAGTGTTTACTGAACGCTTTGCTTCCGTCGCCTGGCAGGCGAAGCTGAAAGAGATCATCCCCTCTTTTGGTACGCAACTTAACGGCAATATTGAAGCTGCCGATGCAGAGTTGCGCTATACCAGCGAGATCCTTGGGCTGAAATGCGACGAGTCTCTGGTGGCAGATGCCACACCACCGGTGCAGAAGCCAACGACCCAGCCGCACAACGACGGCGAAACGGTTGCGGATATCGCGCTGTGATTGCCTTTCCCGAAAAAAAACCGTAACGGATGCGTTGCGGTTTTTTTTTACCTGTCGGTTGATGGATACCCGATATTTGGCAAGCCTGCACTTTTAGAACCAATGGGTTACGGTAACGCGCTGAGTAATTCCAGTGCCTATGAGGCCGCGCAGGCGCTGAGAACGGCCGCTGCTGCGATGCAAAAAGAAGGGCTTAATCTCCGTTTCTGGTCCGCAAGGAGGAGGCACAGCACGGTGCAGAACTGGAGGCGCTCAGATCGGAATATGCGGCGCTGCAACGTTCATTTGATGATGAACGGCGCAGGGCTTTACATCTGGAAGGTGCCTTAGCAGCCGCCAGAGGTAACCCGGCCGATTTAGCCCTACATGGACGGTGAATACCAACACATATGAAGTGGATGAATCGACAAAAATGCTGGCTGATGGCTATTCACTCTCTTTGTCTGATAAAGCCATTCCGGCTAACGGACAGCGGTTTAAACTGACTTATCAGAGCGGTAGCGTGATCAATTGCACCGTGGGTAAGCGTGTTTGTCTGACGCCACGTATTACCTTCAGTAAATCACAGGCATAAAAAAACCAACCGCAGTGGGTTGGTTTTTTTGGGATTTTTTGGTCGGCACGAGAGGATTTGAACCTCCGACCCCTGACACCCCATGACAGTGCGCTACCAGGCTGCGCTACGTGCCGATACGTGGCGCTAATAGTACCCTTTTCGTTGCTGATTGCAAGCAGAGGGGCACCTGAGTGATTCATAATTAATCAATCAGTTAGCGATAAAACGTTTTTCATCCGTTAACACTTGCAGCAACAAACTGAGCTGCGGTTTCTGATCGCGGATCTTCTCGCCCTGCGCATTCCAGGTATGGTAATTGCCGTTGGGACTCAGTACCAGAGTCATCTCCGGCGTGGTTATCGCCAGCGTGTCGCCGCCCGCAGCGGTGACCCAATTGTGGCGGCGCGGTGCGTTAAACAGATCCTGCCCCTGTGACCAGGCATTGGGTGGCGTGCTGACATGCAGCAGCCGCTGCATCAGCGTGGCCATCACATCTTTATGATCCGTCAGCGTATTGATGCGCTGCGCCGGTGTGCCCGGCCAGTGGATGACCAGCGGAACATGCAGCCTGCTGCGCGACCATTCGAAACTATCGTCCGCTTTGCCTTCAGGAACGCCGTGGCCAGCGGTGATGATCACCACCGTATCGTCCAGCTTGCCGGTCGCGCGCAGCGCATCCAGCACGCGCCCGATTTGCGCATCAACATCCGCCACCGCGCGGCTGTACTTACGGGCGAAGTTTGGCTGCGAACTGTCCAGAGACGCCGTGCCGTTCAGCGAAATCCACGAGAACCAGCGGTTATCGTCCTGCGCGTAATGCTCAAGCCAGTTGATCCACTGCGAGGCGGTTTTCTCATCACTCTGTGTTTGCGCGGCCGGTAATGAGAAATCGGAGAGCAGCGCCTGGCGGTAGAGCGGGCTGCTGAAACCGTCCGAAGAGAATAAACCAAGCTGGTAGCCCTGCTGGTTAAAGGCCGTGATCAGCGCCGCCGGAATACGCGCCGACAGTACGCCGTCCATGTAACCCGGCGAGATGCCGTAAAACAGGCCGAAATAGCCATTGTCGGCAGTGTTGCCGGAACTCATATGCTGCGTAAAGTTGACGTTCTGCTGCGCAAAGCTGGCCAGTTGCGGCATCTGTTTTTCATAACGCGAATAGTTGAGGCCATCAACGGTAATCAGCAGCACGTTCTGGCCGGAACCCATATCAGCGTAGCGCAGATCGCTTAAGGGATACTGTACGGAGACGGCCTCAGGATTGCCTTGTTCCACCAGCCGGCGCTGATAATCCTGCGCATCCAGCAAACCGTGTTTTTCCAGAAAACGGCGCGCGGTCATAGGATAAGAGAGCGGCAGATTAGCGCGCTGCATGGTGATCGGGCGATAGAAATTGGCGTCGGCCCAAATATACATCACGTGCGTGGCAATAAAGGCGACGAAGAAAAAGGCGGCCAGCGGCTTGGCATAGTGGCGGCGGCGCGTCAGGCTGCGCAGCTTCTGCCAGCTCCAGGTGGCGAATAACATCTCGATCAGCAGGACAACTGGCACGCTGATAAACATGAGCTGCCAGTCCCGTGCCATCTCGTTCTGGTCCGGGTTAATCACCAGCTCCCAGACAACGGGATTAAGATGCAGGTGGAAACGGGTAAATACTTCGCTGTCGATCAGCAGCAGCGTCATGCCCGCCGTCGCAAGGATCGCAGACAGCACGCGCATCAGGCGCTGCGACATCACAATAAACGTCAGCGGGAAGAGCACAAGCAAGTAGGTGGCGAACACCAGAAAGCTGAAATGCCCAACCACGCTGAGATAAGAATAGATACGCCCGGAGAGGGTAGTCGGCCAGTCGGCGACAAACAGATAACGGCTACCGAGAACGATGGACAACAAAATGTTGAACAACGCAAACCAGTGCCCCCAGCTTACCATCTGGGAGACTTTTTCACGGTAGCGCTGACGATTGGTCACCATAGACTGTCGATATTTCCCTTAATGCGCTTTGTCGTCGCCAATCGACGATTGTAATGCCTGAGCGAACGACTTCGCGATCGCCTGACGTTGTGCAGGCGCGACGCTGGTGTTGATCAGGTTCGTCACCATATTGCCCAGCACCATCAGGGAGAGATCGGTCGGGGCTTTGTGTTTTTCCAGTACGTTTGCCAGCTCACTGAGCAGCTGTTCAACGTGTTCATCACTGTAGCGGGAGATTTGTGGCATATCGGAATCTGTTTACTCATGAAAGGGCAACATATTACCGTAGCAATCGCTTTTTTTCTGCTTTTTTATCAGCAGTTGCACAGTCGCGTTGGTGGTGGTTGAATACCGCCGTCTAAAAGGAGAGTTTATCATGAGTCTGGACATCAACCAGATTGCCCTGCACCAGCTTATCAAACGCGATGAGCAAACCCTTGAACTGGTGCTGCGCGATTCTTTGCTGGAACCGACCGCGCCTGTCGAAGATATGATGGCGGAGCTGCATCGGGTATACAGCGCCAAAAATAAAGCCTACGGTCTGTTTAACGAAGAGAGCGAACTGGCGCAGGCGCTACGTCTTCAGCGTCAGGGCGAGGAAGAGTTCCTTGCCTTCAGCCGCGCGGCAACCGGGCGCTTACGTGATGAACTGGCGAAATATCCCTTTGCCGATGGCGGTATTGTGCTGTTTTGCCACTACCGTTACCTGGCGGTGGAATACCTGCTGGTGGCGGTGCTGAACAACTTAAGCAGCATGCGCGTCAATGAAAACCTCGACATCAGTTCGACGCATTATCTCGATATTAATCATGCGGATATCGTGGCGCGTATTGATTTAACCGAGTGGGAAACCAATCCGGAATCAACCCGCTATCTGACCTTCCTGAAAGGGCGGGTAGGGCGCAAGGTCGCGGACTTCTTTATGGATTTCCTCGGTGCCAGCGAAGGGCTGAACGCGAAAGCGCAAAACCGCGGTCTGTTGCAGGCGGTAGACGACTTTACCGCGCAGGCCGAACTGGATAAGTCAGAACGCCAGACCGTGCGTCAGCAGGTTTATACCTACTGCAATGAGCAGTTGCAGGCGGGCGAAGAGATTGAGCTGGCATCGCTCTCGAAAGAGCTGGCGGGCGTCAGCGAAGTGAGCTTCGAAGAGTTTACCGCAGGCCAGGGCTACGAGCTGGAAGAGAGTTTCCCGGCGGATCGCAGTACCCTGCGACAACTGACCAAATTTGCCGGCAGCGGCGGCGGTCTGACGATCAACTTCGATGCTTTGCTGCTGGGCGAACGTATTTTCTGGGATCCGGCTACGGATACGCTGACCATCAAAGGCACGCCGCCGAATCTGCGCGATCAACTGCAACGCCGATTCACCGGTGGGAAGTAATCCTCTGAAACCTGCTCATTCGGGCAGGTTTTTTTACGCGCGACGGGAGCCGCCGTATGACTCTGCAACCCGTCGTTAATAAGCCATAAAAAAACCCCGCCGGAGCGGGGTTTTCTTCAACTTGTCGGCGATTAAGCGCGAACGAAGTCGATGTGAGTCAGGCGTACTTTGAACGCGTGACGCTGTACAGCCTGAACTTTTACTTTTACTTCTTTGCCATCAACTGCAATGGTCAGAACGTCGCTGTAGAATTCAGCTTTCGCCTGCATGTTCCACAGTTTGTCGTGATCCAGTTCGATAGCGATCGGCGCTTCAGTTCCACCGTAGATGATTGCCGGGAACTTGTTCGCTGCGCGCAGGCGGCGGCTCGCACCCTTACCCTGCTCTTTACGTACTTCTGCGTTAATAGTAAACATTTAAATCTCTCTTAAATAAATCCTGTTACAGGCGACCCAGCAACAGGCAGATGATCGGCTTTGCGGATGCAAAAGCGGGCGGTATTCTATCCTCGAACGTTCGATACATCAATCAAAAGTACGTTTACTCGCGCAATTCATGCGCCCGCCGGAAGCGACCCTCATAATCAAACACCTTTTCCCGCACCTGCCAGTACTGCCCTTTCATTCGGGCGACTACAAAATCGGGATGACGCAACAGCGCCTGCTGCGCCACAATATCGGCGGCGACAATCCAGCGCAGCGGCACGCCGGGCGTGCGCGTATGCGGGCGGGTAAACAGCTGTTCGAAAGCGGTTCGCTGGGCAGGTGTCTGCAAACGGAAGCGCTCGCTGACATCGGCGCCATCTTCATCGTAATAGGTGATTTTTAGCCATTCGCCTTTCTCATCGGCACCGTGTTGTAACGTCATACCGCTACAGCGCAGCACCAGCGCATCTTTTAACTTCAGCGCCGCTTTCAGCATATCGTCCGGATCGACAAGCACAGTATCGCAGGCGCGGCAGCGGCGGGCCGCGATATCGTTTTCCGCATTGCACTGCGGGCAGTTTTTAAAGCGAAAACGGTAATCGCACTGCTCGCGGTTGCCTTCATCATCTTCCAGCCAGCCCTGGCAGCGGCGACCAAAGTGTTCAATCAGCGTGCCGTCGGCGGTGGTTTTTCCCCAGAAGGTATTGGCAAAGCCGCAGTCAGGGCAGAAAACCTGCACCGGGACATTATCGCTTTTGCCTTTCGGCGCACCAATTTCCGGCGCATAGAGATCGTGAGGGTTCCCGGCATAATCAAGGATCAGACAGTCGGTTTTACCGGGCGCAAGCCGCAGGCCGCGCCCGACAATTTGCTGATACAGGCTGACGGATTCCGTTGGCCGTAAAATAGCAATCAAATCAACATGCGGCGCATCGAAACCGGTGGTCAGCACCGCCACGTTAACCAGGTAACGGAACTGCTGATTTTTGAATGCCTCAATCAACGCATCGCGTTGCGGGCCAGGCGTTTCACCGGTGATGAGTGCCGCATCGTTTGCGGGCAACAGCCCGGTGATCTCCCGCGCATGCTCGACGGTCGCCGCAAAAATCATCACGCCTTTGCGCGTTTGCGCGAATTCAATAATCTGGCTGATGATATGCGGAGTAATGCGCTGCTGCTTTTTCAGTTCGCGGTTAAGATCGGCCTCGCTGAACAGCCCATGACTTTGCGCCTGTAAGCGGCTGAAATCGTACTGCACGACCGGCATATCCAGCCGTTCCGGCGGCGTTAAATAGCCGTGTTTGATCATATAACGCAGCGGCAGCTCATAAATACAGTCGCGGAACAGCGCTTTTTCGTCGCCGCGTACCATACCGTGATAATGAAAGCGGTAAATCCAGCCTTTTCCCAGCCGGAAAGGGGTGGCTGTAAGGCCAAGCAAACGCACGTGAGGGTTTACTTCGCGCAAGTGGCTGAGGATTTGCTGGTACTGGCTGTCGTCATCGTCGCTGATACGATGGCACTCGTCGATCACCAGCAGGGAAAACTCGCTCTGAAACTGCTCCAGGTTGCGCGCCATCGACTGTACGCTGCCGAACACCACTTTTCCGTGGCTCTGCTTACGCTTCAGTCCAGCGGCGAAAATATCGGCTTCCAGCCCCAGCGCAACATATTTCGCATGATTCTGCGCTACCAGTTCTTTGACGTGTGCCAGCACCAGTACGCGGCCACGCGCGAGCCGTGCCAGTTCAGCGATCACCAGGCTTTTTCCCGCGCCGGTAGGCAGCACAATCACGGCAGGTTCAGCATGTTTGCGAAAATGGGCGAGGGTGGCATCCACCGCTTCGCGTTGATAGGGGCGTAGCGTAAAAGTCATGGTCTCGATGAATTGCAGGGTAACGCTGCACAGTATGCCACGAATCTTTCCTTTGAGCGGTTTGTGATGCTCGTTATACTGTCAGGGTACTCATTTCTTCTTGTGGGCGTTTTGCCCGCACCCAGCTCCATACAGGCCAGAAAAATTCATGCGACTTGATAAGTTTATCGCTCAGCAGCTTAGCGTCAGCCGGGCGATTGCCGGGCGTGAAATCCGCGCCAGCCGTGTTACCGTCGATGGCGACATCGTCAGAGATACAGCCTTTAAACTGCAACCCGAGCACGAGGTTGAATACGAGGGCAACACCCTGGTTCAGCAGACCGGCCCGCGCTATTTTATGCTGCATAAACCGGAAGGTTACGTCTGTTCTACCGACGATCCGGATCATCCCACCGTGCTCTATTTTCTTGATGAACCGGTTGCCCACAAGCTGCATGCCGCGGGGCGTCTGGATATCGACACAACCGGGCTGGTGCTGATGACCGATGATGGTCAGTGGTCGCACCGCATTACTTCGCCACGCCATCACTGCGAAAAAACCTATCTGGTGACGCTCGAATCCCCGGTCAGCGAAGAGACCGCCGCGCAGTTTGCTCATGGCATCCAGTTGCATAACGAGAAAGATCTCACTAAACCCGCAACGCTGGAAGTGATCACCCCGACACAGGTGCGCCTGACCATCAGCGAAGGTCGCTATCATCAGGTGAAACGCATGTTTGCGGCTGTCGGTAACCATGTCGTCGCGCTGCACCGCGAGCGGATCGGCGCGATTGCGCTGGATGAGGATTTGGCTCCCGGCGAGTATCGGCCGCTGACAGAAGATGAAATCGCCAGCGTTGGCATGCCTTTTCGTTAATTTCAGGAGATCTTCGTGACCAGCAGGCCACACTCTTCACTGAGTATTGTGTTTATTCTTGGCCTGTTGGCCATGCTGATGCCGTTATCCATCGATATGTATTTGCCGGCACTGCCGGTGATCGCCGAGCAGTTTGGTGTCCCGGCGGGCAGCGCGCAGATGACCCTCAGCACCTATATTCTGGGGTTTGCGGTGGGGCAGTTGCTGTACGGGCCGATGGCCGACAGCATCGGGCGTAAGCCGGTTATCCTCGGCGGTACGCTGATCTTTGCCGCCGCGGCTGTGGCTTGCGCGCTGGCGCAGAGCATCGATCAACTGATCACCATGCGCTTTTTCCACGGTCTGGCGGCAGCCGCATCGAGCGTGGTGATCAACGCCCTGATGCGCGATATCTACCCGCGCGAGGAGTTCTCGCGCATGATGTCGTTTGTCATGCTGGTCACCACCATTGCGCCATTGCTGGCGCCGATGGTTGGTGGCGCGGTGCTGGTCTGGTTTAGCTGGCATGTTATTTTCTGGATCCTGGCGATTGCCGCGCTGCTGGCGTCGGTGATGATTATGCTGTTTATCCGCGAAACGCTGCCCGTCGAAAAACGGCATAAGTTTCACCTGCGCACCACCATCGGCAACTTTGCTTCACTGTTTCGCCACAAGCGCGTGCTGAGCTATATGCTGGCGAGCGGTTTCAGCTTTGCCGGAATGTTCTCCTTTCTCAGCGCCGGGCCGTTCGTCTATATCCAAATCAACCACGTTTTACCGCAGAACTTTGGTTACTACTTTGCGCTGAATATTGTGTTCCTGTTTATCATGACGATTATCAACGGCCGTTTTGTGCGTCGTGTCGGCGCGCTGAACATGTTCCGCAGCGGGTTGTGGATCCAGTTCGCGATGGCTATCTGGATGGTGATGACAGCCTTACTGGGCGTGGGTTTCTGGGCGCTGGTGCTCGGCGTGGCGGTATTTGTCGGCTGCGTATCGCTGGTGGCATCGAATGCGATGGCTGTTATTCTTGATGAATTCCCGCATATGGCAGGAACGGCCTCGTCGCTGGCGGGCACGTTCCGTTTCGGCATCGGCGCGATTGTCGGCGCGTTGTTATCGATGGCGACCTTTAACACCGCCTGGCCAATGATTTGGTCAATCACCTTTTGTGCGACCAGCTCAATCCTCTTTTACCTCTACGCCAGCCGCTCAAAGAAACCTGCCTGAATACTCGCCAAAGGGAGCGTGAAAGCGTTCCCTTTTTTGATGCATGTCAACCAGAAACGACATACATCCGCCCGAAATTGTTTATTTTATGTAAAATCAAATAGTGTAAAAAGTCACACCATTGTAGTGAAAAAGGTTGAGTTAGATCTCAGAAACGGGTACATATAGCGCGAAACACGGTTCGTTGCTTACCCAATAAAACCCAGATAAATGAGCAGCCAGCCCATACGCTGCGCGGGATGTGACCTTTTCTGCGTAGTTGACAAGATGAATTGTCAATATTGTGTTAATATAAATGTGAAATATTTGTGAAGTGAAAGTGCTTCTGGGGAAAGAAAGTGAATACATTACAGCTCTCCATCATCCATCGTCTGCCCCAGTCTTATCGCTGGCTGGATGGTTTTGCAGGCGCAAAAGTTGAACCGATTCCGCAAAACGGTCAGTCTGCGGAAGACAGCCTTGTTGCCTTAAAACTGCTCAGTCCGGACGGTGATAATGCCTGGCCGGTGATGCACAAGCTCAGCCAGGCGTTGAGTGATATTGAAGTGGATTGTTCCGTTCTGGAGTGCGAAGGGGAGCCGTGCCTGTTCGTCAACTGCCAGGATGAGTTTGCCGCGACCTGCCGCTTGAAAAACTTTGGCGTTGCCATCGCCGAACCCTTTTCCCGCCAAAACCCGTTCTGAACGTCAGCTTAATGACAACAGCTGACGTGTATACGCCTGTTCTGGCGCGCTAAAAATACGCTGACATTCACCCTGCTCAACGACTTCGCCCTGCTTCAGCACAATGACCTGATGACATAACGCGCGGATCACCTGCAAATCGTGGCTGATGAAGATATACGCCAGCCGGTGCGTTTGCTGTAAGGACTTGAGCAACGTAAGAATCTGCGCCTGCACGGTGCGATCCAGCGATGAGGTGGGTTCATCCAGAATGATCAGTTCCGGTTTCAGGATCAGCGCGCGGGCAATTGCAATGCGCTGGCGCTGGCCGCCGGAAAACTCGCCGGGAAAACGCCGCCGCGTTTCCGGATCCAGTCCCACTTCCTGCATCACCTCAATCACCCGCTGCTCGCGGGCATCGCGCGTTAAGGTGGGGTGATGCACCCGTAAACCCTCTTCGATAATTTGCTGCGCGCTGAGGCGAGGATTGAGCGCGGAATTGGGATCCTGAAACACCACCTGGATGCGATGACGCACCGGCAGCATCTGCTGACGATTCCAGAGATGCAGCGGTTTACCAGCAAAAAAAATCGTGCCCTGCGAAGCCACCAGACGCAGCAGCGCAAGCCCGGTTGTGCTTTTACCGGATCCTGATTCGCCTACCAGCCCCAATGTTTCACCCGCCCGCAGGGAAAAGCTAATATTCCGCACCACCTGATTATGCGCGATCACACGCTTAAAAATCCCTTTATGCACCGGGAAACTGACGCCGAGATTTTGTACTTCCAGTAACGGCGGCGCATTGTCAGGGAGCGGAACAGGATCGCCTGATGGCTCGCTGTTGAGCAACCGTTGGGTGTAGGGATGCGCTGGCGCGCTGAACAACGCCTGGGCGCTGTTTTGCTCGACGCAGCGACCGTTTTGCATCACGGCAACGTTGTCTGCCAGCTTGCGCACGATGCCCAAATCATGGGTGATAAACAGCAGCCCCATATTCAACTCGTCGCGCAGTTCGCGCAGCAGCTTCAGGATTTGTGCCTGCACGGTAACATCCAGCGCGGTAGTGGGTTCGTCAGCAATCAGCAACTCCGGGCGCGTCAACAGCGCCATGGCGATCATCACGCGCTGGCGTTCGCCGCCGGAAAATTGATGCGGGAAATCCCCTAAACGCTGGCGTGCATTTCGTATTCCGACCCGATCCAGACAATCGAGGATCTCTGCGCGCGCGGCTTCACGACGCATTCCCCGGTGCAGCGACAGCACCTCATAAAGCTGTTTTTCCAGCGTGTGTAGCGGATTAAGCGACACCATCGGTTCCTGGAAAATCATGGCGATGGTATTGCCGCGCACGCCGCGTAGCGTGCGTTCACTGGCATGCAGCAGCGATTCGCCATGGAACAAAATATCGCCAGCGGGATAAACCACCGGCGGCGAGGGCAGCAGACGCAGGATCGACAGTGCGCTGACGCTTTTACCGGAGCCGGATTCGCCCACCAGCGCCAGCGTTTCACCGGCTTCGATACGCAAGGAGAGATCGCTGACGACGGTGCGTAACGTCTGCTGTTGACGAAAAGCAATAGCGAGGGAATCGATGGAGAGCAGGGGAGTGGCCATGGTTACACCGCCTTATTCGGATCAAATGCGTCGCGCACCGCTTCGCCGATAAAAATCAGCAGCGAAAGCAGCAGGGCGGTGGAGACAAACGCGGCGATCCCCAGCCACGGCGCCTGTAAGTTATTTTTCCCCTGCAACAGCAGCTCGCCCAGCGACGGCGAGCCAAGCGGCAAACCAAAGCCGAGGAAATCCAGCGAAGTCAGTGTTCCCACCGAGCCGCAAAGTACGAACGGCAGCAGCGTCAGGGTGGCGACCATCGCATTAGGCAACATATGGCGCAGCATAATCGCCCGATCGCTAACCCCCAGCGCCTGGGCGGCACGGATATAGTCAAAATTACGCGTGCGCAGGAATTCCGCGCGGACCACGCTGACCAGCGTCATCCAGCCGAACAGCACAGTTATGCCCAACAGCCACCAGAAGCCTGGCTGGATCACGCTGGAGAGCAAAATAATTAAAAACAGCGTTGGCAGACCGGACCAGACTTCAATAAAACGCTGTCCAAACAGGTCGATTTTACCGCCGTAATAGCCCTGTAATGCGCCGGCTATGATGCCAATCACGCTGGTAAAAAAGGTCAACATCAGGCCGAACAGCAGCGAAATCCGCGTACCGTAGAGGATCCGTGCCAGAACGTCGCCGCCATTTGCATCGGTGCCAAGCCAGTTCTGTGCTGAAGGCGGTGAGGGAAAGGGCGTGGTGGTGTCATAGTTAATACTGCGCGCGCCGAATCGCACCGGCGCCCACAACGCCCAGCCGTGCTCTTCAAGCTGCTTTTTCAGCCACGGATCCTGATAATCCGCTGCGGTGGCCAGCGGGCCGCCAAAATCGCTTTCACTGTAATTTTTAACCAGCGGGACATACCAGTGCCCTTCATAACGCACCAGCAGTGGCCGGTCATTCGCTACCAGATCGGCAAACAGGCTGAGAACAAAAATGGTTAAAAAGATCCACAGCGACCAGTAGCCGCGCCGGTTATGGCGAAAGCGTTCCCAGCGCATCTGGTTGACATAGCTAAGTTGCAACATCAGCGTCCCTCGAAATCGATTCGCGGATCCACCAGCGTATAGGTGATATCACTGAGGATATTCAGCAGCAGGCCGATCAGAGAGAAAATATAGAGTGTGCCAAACATGACCGGGTAATCCCGTGAGAGCGTGGCTTCATAGCCCAGCAGGCCAAGACCGTTAAGCGAAAAAATCACTTCAATCAATAGCGAACCGGTAAAAAACATGCTGATAAAGGTGGCCGGAAAACCGGCAATCACCAGCAGCATGGCGTTGCGAAACACATGCTTGCGCATGATATTGCGCTCGCTAACGCCTTTGGCGCGAGCGGTAACCACATACTGTTTGCGGATCTCATCCAGGAAGGAGTTCTTGGTCAGCATCGTCAGCGCGGCTAATCCGCCAATCACCGAGGCCAGTACCGGCAGAGTGATATGCCACAGGTAGTCGGTAATTTTTTGATACCAGGGCAGCGTGTCGAAATTTGTCGAGACCAGTCCGCGAAGCGGGAAAATGTCGTAATAACTGCCGCCGGAAAAAAAGATAATCAGCAGGATCGCGAACAGGAAAGAGGGGATTGAATAGCCAACGATGATGACCGCGCTGCTCCAGATGTCGAAACGGCTGCCGTTGTAGACCGCTTTGCGAATGCCGAGCGGTATCGACACCAGATAGACGATAAGCATTGCCCACAGGCTGACAGAGATAGAAACCGGCAGGCTGTCTTTGATTAATTGCAGCACCGAGGCGCTGCGAAACAGGCTGTCACCGAAGTCGAAGCGTATATAATCCCACAGCATTTTGAAGTAGCGCTGGTACAGCGGCTTATCAAAACCATAGCGCTTTTTGATCTCTTCGATGACTTGCGGATCGAGGCCGCGCCCGCCGCGATAGTGGCTGTCATTGCTGAGGACATCGCCCACGCCGGTTCGTGCATGGGTTGCGCCCATGCCGCCTGCGCCGCTACCGGGCAATGCGTTACGATCGCCAAACTCAATCGCGGCAATAGCCTGATCGACCGGGCCGCCGGGGGCAATCTGCACGATGAAAAAGTTAATGGTGATAATGGCCCAGAGAGTGGGAATTATCAGCAATAAGCGGCGAATGATATAGGCGCCCATCCGATCTCCTTAACGTCTGGCTGCGGGCAATTTTGCCGCTTTATTTACGTCATACCACCAGGTATCAAAACCCAGTGAGTAGAGGGGGCGAAGGCCCGGCATCGAGAATTTATCCCACCAGGCGGTGCGATCGGCCGACATATACCACATTGGCAGCATGTAGTAATTCCAGGTCAGTACGCGATCCAGCGCGCGACCAAGCGGCAGCAATTTCTCCTTATTGCCCTGCCAGTGTGCGATCTGGGCGATCAGATTATCCACCGCCGGGTTTTTGACGCCGGGCGCGTTATACGACGAGTCAATATATTGCGAGCTCCAGGCAATTTGTAGATCCTCACTCGGCCACAATTGCGCCCGCCACAGGCGCGGCATCATATCGTAATCGCGGCTGCGCAGACGGCTGGTGGCCTGCGAGTTATCGACCTGGCGCACCTCCATATCGATACCAAGACGTGCGAGGCTGTGCTGGAACGGGAGCACCCACAAGGTATCGCCGCCGGAAGGCAGCAGCAGCTCAAAGGTGAAAGGCTGGCCGGTTTGCGCATTCACTCGCCGCTGGTTTTTCAGCACCCAGCCCGCTTCCGTCAGCAGTTTGTCGGCTTTGAGCAGATTTGCCCGGTCATAACCGCTGCCGTCTGATTTTGCCGGCGTGTAAACGGAAGTGAAAACTTCTGGCGGTACTTGTGCTTTCAGCGGCGCCAGCAGGACTAATTCATCCGCATCGGGATAACCGCGCGCGGCATATTCAGTATTCTGGAAATAGCTGTTAGCGCGGCTGTAGGCACCGTAAAACAGTGCTTTGTTCATCCATTCAAAATCAAAGGCCAGCGAGATGGCTTCGCGGACGCGGCGATCGCTGAAGATCGGCCGCTGAATATTAAACGCCAGCCAGCGCGTATCCTGCGCTGATGCGTTCGGTTGTTCATCTTTAACAATATAACCATGGCTGAAGTTGCTGCCGGTATAGCGCGTGGCCCAGTTTTTGGCATCACTTTCGCTGCGCATATCGAATGCGCCCGCCTTAAAGGCTTCGAACGCGACATTATCGTCAAGGTAGTAATCGTAACGGATCGCATCGAAATTCCAGCGCCCGCGGTTAACCGGCAGATTCGCGCCCCAGTAATCCTTGACCCGGCTATAAGTAATGTACTGCCCCATGCGCCAGGCGCTGATGCGATAAGGACCGCTGCCCAGCGGCGGGCGCGAGAGGGGTTCATCCAGCCGGTGATCTTTCCAGAATTTTTCCGGCATCACTGGCAGCGTTAGCAGGCTAAGCATGCTCTCTTTACTGGGTTTCGCCAGCACAATGCGTACGGTTAACGGCGAAATCGCTTTCACCGCCGTTCCCTTGTAGACCAGGCGAAATTGCGGCACGCCTTCGGTCATAAATTTTTGAAAGGTAAAAGCCACATCGCTGGCGCGGATGGGCGAACCGTCGTGAAATGTCGCGCGGGGGTTCAGCGAAACCTCCATCCAGGAGAAGTCGTCCGCATAGCGGGCCATTTCTGCGACCAGCGGGTAGTAACTGCCGGGTTCATCATCGGAGGTGGTAAACAGGGCATCGTATAGCGATTCAGTGCGGACTGCGGCGTTTCCCCGCATGGCAAAGCGGTTGAAGTTATCGAAGGTGCCAATCACCGACAGCGTCGCATTACCGCCTTTCGGTGCGGCAGGATTGACGTAGTCAAAATGGGTAAAGTTGATGGCGTATTTAGGTTCGCCGATCACGGCAAATGAGTCGCTCTCTTTAATGGTCTGGGCCTGACAAGCCAGGGCGGCAAATGCCAGCACGAAAGCTGAAATACGCAAAAACTTCATTCGCTGTGTTCCTGTGAACGGCGCCGCAGCAGGCGCCTTAACCTCTAATCATTGAATAATAAGGGAGGCCCGGCAGGTTGTGAAATAATTCGCGCCTATAGCAGGGCAGAAAACGGCGGCGACTGCCATTCGGTAAACTGTTGCAGCGTCATCGGACGGCTAAAATAGTAGCCCTGCATATAATGAACGCCATGTTCGCGCAGCCATCGGGCTTGCTCTGGCGTTTCAACGCCTTCGGCGACCGTCAGCATATTCAGCTTTTTTGCCAACGTCAGCACGGCATCAAGCACGGGCGACGTCACGGTTTCTGTGCCAATAGCATTGACGAAGCCACGGTCGATTTTCAGATAATCCATCGTGAAGCGTTCCAGATAAATCAGCGCGCTATGTCCGGTGCCGAAATCATCAATAGCCGTTTCGTAGCCCTCTTCACTAAGCTGCTCAAATCGCTCAGTCACTTCGTTAAAACGCAACATATCCCGCTCGGTGATCTCCAGTACGATACTGAAATGGTGGGCTGGGAGCGAACGCGATAGCTGGCGAATATCCTGCATAAAATTTTCATTTTGCAGGTGACCAGGGGCAATATTAATGCCCAGTTTTGCGCCTTCGGGCAGCAATGTCTTTAATCGCGGCGCATCGTGGGCGATTAAGCGGAACAGATGCTGCGTCAGCGGCACAATCAGTTGTTGGGCTTCAGCAAAATGAATAAATGCATCCGGCGGGATTTCACCTGCGGTTGGATGCTTCCAGCGCATCAGAACTTCGACGCCAGTCACCTGCAAATTTTTCGCGTCTACTACCGGCTGGTAAACAACATAGAATTGATCGCGCTTGATACCGGTCAGGATCTCGCGGCCAGGGGTGAGATTGTTTTGCAGAATATAGGCGGTCAGCAGGCTAAAAAGCATGCCGAAAGTGGCGCCAAGCAGCACGGCGAATTGAATATCCTCTGCTCGCCACTTTTCTGCATAGAGATAAAACGTGATTGGCGAACCTTCAATGTGTGTGGCTCGTATCGGCGGTGAGGTTATCGTACTCAGATCAACTAAACCGGGTGAAAAGGTGGAAACGGCGCGATTGCCGATGCCCAGCGCCACGCCGGTCAAATCGGGGCGCTGCGAGGTATAAAGCATATAAGGCGTCAGATTGATATTCAGCGTGGCAAACACCCCGCGGTTTTCCAGTA
This sequence comes from Kosakonia sp. MUSA4, assembly GCF_013085925.1. NCBI lineage: Bacteria > Pseudomonadati > Pseudomonadota > Gammaproteobacteria > Enterobacterales > Enterobacteriaceae > Kosakonia > Kosakonia sp. MUSA4. Next base: position 3,548,713 of record NZ_CP025697.1, on the reverse strand, counting down.
GCGGGCTACGAAACCAGACGGCGATGGCGGGTTTGTTCGGCATCATCGGTGTGCCGGGCAGCAACACCATATCCGTGTTTTTCGTCAGGTCGATATCCGGTACCAGATCTTTCATTGCCATACTCATCTCGCCGGTAGCCGATGAGCAAAAGGCTCGCTGATCTTTTACCAGCAGAAACGCACGCACGTTAATCGTGAATGCGGCCCTGGAGGTGAGCTCGCCGACGACGACATGACACTCATCCAGCGTGAGCGGTTGCAGCGATTCTGCTGTTGTGCGTATTTCACTGAGATAGCCAGAGAGCCAGCGCTGAATAGTGTTCACTAATGCGGTATAGCGATCTTCGCGTTTATGCTGCTCCAGCCCCAATTGCAGCCCACCGACAATAAATGCAGCGAACACGCCTGCGATCAGGCTTATCAATATAATTTTGCGGTTCAGGGAAAAATAGCGGCTGAACATAGTGTCAGGTCCATTCCAGGCGTTCAGAGATGCGGGAGCAATTGTTGCTGGACTATAACTTGAAAAGAAAGGGATGGCATACAACAGGCATAAAAAAACACCGCCGGAGCAGTGTTTTTAGACTTAACTGCCAGTTCAAGGGTAAACCGGCATTAAGCAATTTAGCTGCGTGTCAGGATGCGTCGCGCTTCGTTGTAGCGCTTCTTCCAGTAAGGCTCATCCATGCTGGAAATCATCACACCGTTGCTGGTGGAAGCATGAACAAACTGGTTGTTGCCAATATAGATGCCAACGTGTCGGCCCGTAGAACCCGCCCTGAACAGAACCAGATCGCCCGTACGCAAACTGGTGCGCGAGATGGACTTACCGGTTTCCTGCTGTTCCCATGTGGAACGCGGCAGTTCTAAACCAAACTGTTCACGGAAGGTGCGCTGCACGAAACCAGAACAGTCGATGCCTTTTTTGGTGTCGCCGCCGAGACGGTAGCGAACGCCTTTCCAGTCAGCGTATTGATCCATAATGCGGCTTTTTACGTCCAGATTACGAACCATATTTTCAAATTCATCCTGAGAGGTTTGCAGTGAAGAACTGTCTTCACCCACAGCAAGCGTCTCAGAATGCATGTTCTTTGCGGTATTTGTAGAACAAGCAGAGAGCAGTACCGCTACTGCAATTGCAGGGATCGCCCGCAAGATATATCTCAAAATCGGCTGAGATTTGACCATGTTACTTATTTTCCCTTGAAGTCCTTAACGATAAATATCGTTATAAAAATGCCAACGCAGCGAGATTAATTATCTGAAGGCATCGAGACAATTACTCCGGCATAGATTTGTGGAAGAACGCACAAAAATACGCACAATGAGAATAAAAGCACTCTTTGCGACAAGACGAACCGAGGTTACCTGAACATCCTGGGCATGGCGAGCGCTTTTCTGCATTTTTTTATAAGAAATTATGATACAGAAAGTGAATTTCCTGAAATGCTCAAAAATTAACCCGTGCAGTGTAAAAAGCACGCAATGTGCTAATTCATATGCAGTTTACCATGACAGGAAAATGACAATAGTGGGAAAAGGCGGCAGATTTGAATTAGGGATCGAAAACGATCCCTAATGGATGACATTAATTGATGTTGGATGATTGTTTAAAGTTTGTTATTTCCAGGCAAATAATGATCAAACAACGCGATAATTTTATCGCTTAGTGGCGTTAACAGGCACCACGGCAGACCAATCAGCACGGCGGATAACGAACCTACAGCAATATCCGTAAACCAGTGAGCGCCGATCATGACGCGCGGGAAAGCGAAAACCACAAAAATAATCAGGGCAATGCCAAATGCTTTTTTGCCGAAATAACGCCACATCACCGCAGCGAAAATAAGCAACATCATCCCATGATCGCCGGGGAAACTATCCTTCGAGGCATCTTTGGTCGGGAAATCGAGCAACTCGCTGACCCGGTGAATATCGGTAAAGTAAAGTGACGGGCTCGCGCGTTGCACCGGCATCAGATGCTGCGCCAGTTGGTTTACCACGACAGCAATCAATAACATGGTCAGGCCAATGATCACCACAAGGCGGCGACCGGTGCGATCGGCTGGCAGCCAGAACGACAGCATCAGGCAGCCCATGGCGACCAGCGAACAGGCATCGAACGCGCGGTTATTGGTTAGCGCCACCAGCCAAAGCAGGGCGCGATTTTCTACCAGCCCACGGTTGAAGAAGTGGAAAATGGCCGAGTCCAGCGGAAACCAAAAACCATGATTTACAGGCAGATACCAGCACATAAATAACGCCAGCCCGACGGCGTTCAGCAAAATAATCAGGGGTAAACGAGTTTTCATTACTTAAGGATTCTTAATAAACACAGAGGGAACGTTAGTGCTCCTGACTTAAACGAAGCTTCAACAAAGCGGACTGAAGCGTGTTCCAGTCGGCTTCTGAGGCGGTAATTAGCTCAATTCGACTATCCGGTGGCGCAACATTCTGCGTTTCGAGATGAAAATCCTCTCCCTGACGATTCACCCGCAGCAGGCCTTCCGGTATGCGCATAACGCCTTTGACACGCTCAACTGGGGCATGACGCACCCATTCAAGCAGGCCAATGGTGTCAAACACCGTATCTTCATCAAAAATCCAGCCGCACGCCTGATGGCCCTGACCGCTGTTCAGACTGCGACGCCAGCGTTGATGCGCTGGCAGGCTCAGCGCCGCAAGGCCTTTCCGCTCGCCGTGCGTGTGGTTATGCGCGGTACTGGAAGGGAGTTCCCGCAGATTACGGCGCGGGCGATCGAGCAACGCGCCATCAATCGCCCCCTGGGTGACGTTGACCCGCTGGCGATCGCCGCCGAAGCGGGACCACCACGCTTCCAGCGCTTGCTGGCTCTCTACGGTCGCGCGATCTTGTTTATTAGCGACAATGATGTCGGCCGCCGCCAGTTGATCGCGGAAGTTATCATTAGTGAGCGCTTTCTCATCCAGCAACTGGCGGGGATCAAGCAAACAAAGGGTGGCGCGCAGATCAATCCACGGTTCGTAGACCGGGTCTGTCAACATATTGAGGATCTGTTTCGGGTGGCCGAGCCCGGTCGGTTCAATCAACAGACGGTCGGGTTTGCCCTGGCGCAGCAAGGTGTTCAACCCCACTTGCATCGGCAAACCATTCACGCAGCACATGCAACCACCGGGGATCTCTTTAAGCAGTGCGCCGCTATCGGCAAGCAGTGCGCCGTCGATACCGACTTCGCCAAATTCATTCACCAGCACTGCCCATTTCTCCTGCGGATCTTTATTCGCCAGCAGGTGCAAAATAGAGGTGGTTTTGCCGCTTCCGAGAAAGCCGGTAATGAGATTGGTCTTGGTCACAAAAGCTCCAGTCGTCAATAAAACGTAGGTAATTTGTGATCCTGGCGAAAAAAATGAGAAAAGAGAAGGGCGCGGACGGTGTAAAGCACCAACCATCCGCGTAAACCGCAGTAATTGTTAAGCGCTGAGCACGCGTTTTAACGCGCCGTGCGCACCATGGGCGGCAATGTTTTGCCATGCATCGCCAACGGCATCGACAAACAACGGACTAAGCGGCAGATCGTTACCGAATATCTCCTTCAGCGCCAGCAGCGCAGCCACGCGCTCAACCTCATTACTGGTTTCGACAATAGCATGAATTTTATCCGCCAGCGGATCGCGAATATCAATGGGCTGCCCGGCATCATCCACGCCGCTGACATAACGCATCCAGCCAGCAATGCCCAGTGCCAACAGCGGCCAGCGGCTTTCCCGCTGTAAATGGACGCGAACGCTGTCGAGCATGCGCTGCGGCAGTTTTTGGCTGCCATCCATGGCGATTTGCCAGGTGCGGTGTTTCAGCGCCGGGTTAGCGAAGCGTTCAAGCAGGCTGTTAGCATAAGCAGTCAGATCGACACCGGTGATGCGCAGGGTTGGCGCTTGCTCATCGAGCATCAGACGGCGCGCGGCTTCGCGGAATGCTTCATCCTGCATGCAGTTATTAATATGCGCAAAACCGGCCAGATATCCCAGATAAGCAAGGAAAGAGTGGCTGCCGTTGAGCATACGAAGTTTCATCTGTTCCCACGGCTGCACATCCTGCACCAGTTGTACGCCTGCGACTTCCCACTGCGGACGCCCGGCGACGAAATTATCTTCGATTACCCACTGGATAAACGGCTCGCAACTGATAGCGCAGGGGTCGAAAACGCCCAGAACATCGCTGATTTCCGCCAGCGACTCGTCTGTTGCTGCCGGGACAATGCGATCGACCATGGTGGCCGGAAAACTGACATTTTCCGCGATCCAGTGCGCCAGTTCCGGTGAGCGGGTTTTTGCCATGCCCAACACCGCATTTTTCACAATGTGACCGTTGTCGGGAATGTTATCGCAGGAGAGTACGGTAAACGGCGGCAGCCCGCGCTCGCGGCGGCGATACAACGCTTCAACCAGAATGCCCGGTGCCGAGTGCGGCTCGTGCGGGTGCTGAAGATCATGTTCAATACGTGGCTGACGCAGATCCAACTGGCCGCTGGCCGGGTCGATACAGTAGCCTTTTTCGGTAATCGTCAGCGAAACAATCACCACCTGCGGTTCACAAAATTTCTCAATGATGGCTGGCAGGGAATCGAGCTTTGCATTCAGGCACTCATTGACTGCGCCGACAATAATCGGCTGGTTGCCGGTTGCCCCTTTCTCCAGCACGGTATACAGATGATCCTGCTCGCGCAGTTGCGACATCAGTACATCGCCGCTGAATAAGCTGATTTCACAAATTCCCCAGTCGCCGCCCTGCGTATTCAGCACCCGGTCGGTCAATAGCGCCTGATGCGCGCGATGAAACGCGCCAAAACCGAAGTGCACAATTCGCGAGCGCAGCTGTGAGCGATCATACTGAGGTTGCTGTACCGTGGCGGGAAGCGATGCGGAAGCAATAGTCTTCATCTGTATACACCTGATTAACCAATAATTAACAACGACAGTGTAAAGTTATATGACAGCAAAAAGAATTGGTATGCCTTAAATATCCGGGGAATGTGAGCTGGATCAATCATTGCTGTGGGAATATTTGACCCCTTCGGCTAAGCATGTATGGTAGTCGTCATGCAATGATGTGTATTGGTATAACAACTTTTAGAGGGTAAGGCGATGGAACAAACCTGGCGTTGGTATGGACCGAACGATCCGGTATCTCTTGACGATGTGCGGCAGGCAGGTGCAACCGGCGTGGTCACTGCGCTGCACCATATCCCGAATGGTCAGGTGTGGCCGGTTGAGGAGATTAAGGCGCGTCAGGCGCTGCTGGCAGAAAAAGGGCTGACCTGGTCGGTAGTGGAAAGCATCCCGGTACATGAAGATATCAAAACTCATTCCGGCCAGTATGAAACCTGGATCGCCAATTACCAGCAGAGTATCCGTAACCTGGCTACCTGCGGTATCGATACTGTCTGCTACAACTTTATGCCGATCCTCGACTGGACGCGTACCGATCTCGAATATCAATTGCCGGACGGTTCCAAAGCGCTGCGTTTCGACCAGATCGCTTTCGCCGCTTTCGAACTGCATATCCTGAAACGCCCAGGCGCGGAAGCGGACTACAGCGAAGAAGAGCAGCGCCAGGCGCAGGCTTACTTCAACGCGATGAGCGAAGCGGAAGTAGAAAAGCTGACACGCAATATCATCGCCGGTCTGCCGGGCGCTGAAGAGGGTTATACGCTGGATCAGTTCCGTGCGCGTCTGGCGGAATATGATGGTATCGATAAAGCGCAACTGCGTGAAAACATGGCTTATTTCCTGCGCGCTATTGTGCCGGTTGCTCAGGAAGTGGGCGTACGTCTGGCGGTTCACCCGGACGATCCGCCGCGTCCAATCCTCGGCCTGCCGCGTATCGTTTCGACTATTGAAGATATGCAGTGGCTGAAAGACGCTGTCGACAGCATCAATAACGGTTTCACCATGTGTACCGGTTCATACGGCGTGCGTGCTGATAACGATCTGGTGCGGATGATTGAAACCTTCGGCGATCGCATCCACTTTACGCACCTGCGTGCAACGTGCCGCGAAGATAACCCGAAAACCTTCCACGAAGCGGCGCATTTGCAGGGCGATGTGGATATGGTCTCCGTTGTGGCAGCGATTCTGACTGAAGAGCAGCGTCGCAAGAAAGCAGGCGATCTGCGCCCGATCCCGTTCCGCCCGGATCATGGTCACCAGATGCTGGACGATCTGCGCAAGAAAACCAATCCGGGTTACTCGGCAATTGGTCGTCTGAAAGGGATGGCGGAAGTGCGCGGCGTTGAGCTGGCACTGAAGAAAACCCTGTTCCGCGATTTGCTGTAATGTCGTTCTGATGTAAAGCAATCCGCCATCAGGCAAAAAAAAGCCACTTCAATGAAGTGGCTTTTTTCATGGCAACACGAGATCAGTCAGCGCGGCCCATATAGCGGCGCTCTTCGATATGGATGCGGATCTTCTCACCGGTGGTCAGATATTCCGGCACCTGCACAACCAGGCCAGTATTCAGGGTTGCGGGTTTGGTACGGGAGCTGGCAGAAGCACCTTTAATGCCCGGCGCAGTTTCCACGATTTCAAGATCGACAGTCTGCGGCAGTTCGAGCGCCAGCAACTGGCCATCCCACAGCAGAACCTGCATATCCGGCATGCCGCCTTCCGGAATAAACTGCAGCTCTTCTTCAATCTGATCTTTCGTGAAGGTATACGGCGTGTAATCTTCTTTATCCATGAACACGTATTCGTTGCCATCAATATAAGAGAAGTCAACAAAGCGGCGGTTCAGGGTAACGGTATCGAGGATATCATCGCCTTTAAAACGCTCTTCCACTTTCAGCCCGGTACGGACATCGGAAAAACGCATCTTGTACAGCGTTGCTGCGCCACGGGCGCTCGGTGCCTGGATATCAATATCTTTCACAATCAGCAGTTTGCCGTTGTAATTCAGCACCATACCTTTTTTAATTTCGTTCGCTCTTGGCATTGCAAGGGTCCTGTGAGATTAAAATAACAAAAATATCGCGACAAACTACTCGCGAGGCGGATTCCAGGCAAGCGGAATCTGAGTTTTGCCTTCGGGCTGCAAAAAATGGTAGTTTGCGCCCTGTACGCGCCAGCCCGGCGCGCCATCAAAAAAGAGAGTCATTATGCAATGCCGCCCGGACTGTGGAGCGTGTTGTACCGCACCGTCCATCACCAGCCCAATCCCCGGCATGCCCAACGGTAAACCGGCCAACACGCCCTGCGTCCAGCTTGATGAACAACAGCGTTGCAAAATCTTCGCTTCGCCGCTGCGTCCAAAAGTGTGCGCCGGGTTGCAGCCGAGTCGTGATATGTGCGGCTCGAATCGCGCTGACGCGATGGTTTACCTGCTCGATTTAGAGCGCCAGACGGCGCCTTAAATATCTTTAATACGCGTCAGACAGAGCTGGGTTATCAGCGTCATCGCCAGCGCAATCCAGAACACCGTGTGATAGTTCCAGATTTCAGCCACCACGCCCGCCAGAGAGCCGGCAATAATCCAGCCGACACGCGTGGTATTAGTATAAAGGGTGGTGGCTGAACCCGCCTGACCAGGCATCAGATCCTGGAAATAGAGCATGCCAATCCCGGCGAGAATGCCGATATAAATAGCGTTCAGCACCTGTAAAGCTAACAGAAAGGCTGGCGTATGCACCGTCAGCATTCCGGCATAGAAAAAGATCCCGGCAACCGCGCTGACGCGCATTAAAAAACGTTTACCAAAACGCTTCGCGTAGTAACCTGCAATCAGCATGGTCGGGATTTCCAGCCCGGCGGCGGTGCCCATCATCACTCCTGCCAGTTTCTCCGACAGTTGTAATTCATCGATAATAAACAGCGGCATATTAATGATGTACAGGCTATTAGTGCCCCACATCAGCGTGCAAATCACAAACAACAGAAGTGTGTCGCGGCGATGCGTGCGCGGTGCTTCCAGCACAGCCGACTTCAGTTTGGGCTCTTTGCGCATCATGGGCAGAAACAGCCACACCATGGCGCCACAGACAATAAACGCAGCGCCAGCGCAGAGATACATCACCGTAAAACCAAAGCCCATTGCCAGTGCGTAAGCGAGCGGCGGGCCAATCACCCACGCCAGCGAGACCTGCGCACGCAGGATGGAGCTGAACATCACGGCCTCGCGGCCAGTATGATCCGCATGTTCACGCGCCAGAGCAAAAAGCTGCGGGTTAGAGGTGGAACCAAAACTGCTGAGGAACACGCCGACAAACAGCAGAATAAAGTAGTTGCGGTTCCAGGCAAAAAGCACGCAGGCCAACATACCCAACAGGCAGCAGAACACAATCAGCGATTTACGATCGCCTTTGCGATCGGAACGTCCGGCAAGAAACTGGCTGACCAGAATGCCAATTACCGCGCTGCCGGTAAAAAAGAAGCCAACCATCGCCGGGCGAACATGCACTTCGTTGGTTAAAAACAGGCTTAACGTAGGGGTTTGCAGAGCACCTGCAATGCCGGTCAGGAACGCGACAATCAGGAACGCCGTCGAGGTAAAATCAAACGAGCCGGGTCTGGCGGCGGCGGGAGAGTTTTGCATTTTTCATGAGATCCAATAGTGAGACGCGGAGTTTACGCCGCTGCGCCAAAAAAGCACAGCCTGCTAAGCAACATTTGCCACGAAAAATCAAAACGCCATTTCAAATCATTCTCATCAAAGCTGAATGAAGCTGAAACTCGGTTGCTGAAATTCAAATCTGCTTCAGCAAATTTGCTTAACGCGATGATGAAATGTGCAGTAGCTCTAAATTCTGCAACGCAAATTCAGAGATTTCTTGATTGCTGGGGTAAAAAGGTGAAGATTCCATGAAACGTTTCAGCGTCATCGCGTAATATCTGAACCACAGTGATGGCGCCTTATTTCTCAAGTTAGCTGAAACGATTCAATATCAGCGAGAGAGGGGTTACATGTTCCAGTTATCCGTTCAGGACATTCATCCGGGCCAGCAGGCCGGTAATAAAGAAGAGGCTATCCGCCAGATCGCAGCAGCGCTGGCAGCAGCAGGCAATGTAGCTGATGGCTACGTCGATGGCATGCTGGCGCGCGAGCTGCAAACCTCAACCTATCTTGGTAATGGTATTGCCATTCCGCACGGCACGACCGACACGCGCGACCAGGTGCTGAAAACCGGCGTCAAAGTGTTCCAGTTCCCGCAGGGCATTCTGTGGAGCGAGGGCCAGATTGCCTATGTTGCTATCGGGATTGCTGCAAGTTCCGATGAGCACCTCGGCCTGCTGCGTCAGCTGACGCATGTGCTGAGCGATGATGATGTCGCTGTGCAACTGCAATCCGCCACCACGGCTGAAGAGCTGCGTGCTCTGCTGATGGGAGAAAAACAGAGCGAGGCGCTGAAGCTGGATAACGACACCTTAACCCTTGATGTTGCAGCAAGCGATCTGCTGACACTCCAGGCGTTGAATGCGGCGCGTCTGAAAGAAGCCGGTGCGGTTAACGCGGCTTACGTTACGCGTGCGATTAACGAGAAACCGCTGAACCTCGGTCAGGGTATCTGGCTGAACGACAGCGCAGAAGGCAATCTGCTGAGCGCCGTGGCGGTAAGTCGCGCGGCAACCCCGTTCGACGTCGAAGGTGAGCAAGCTGCGCTGCTGGTCAGCGTTGCAATGGCCGATGAGCAGCCTGTTGCCGTGCTGAAGCGTCTGAGCGATCTGCTGTTAGAGAACAAAGCTGACAGCCTGCTGAATGCTGATGCAGCCACGCTGCTGGCGCTGCTGACCAGCGATGATGCGATGGCAGGCGATGTACTGAGCGATGAATTTGTGGTGCGTAACGAGCACGGCCTGCACGCCCGTCCGGGCACCATGCTGGTCAACACCATCAAGCAATTCACCAGCGAAATCACCGTGACCAACCTCGACGGCACCGGTAAACCGGCGAACGGCCGCAGCCTGATGAAAGTTGTCGCGCTGGGCGTGAAAAAAGGGCACCGCCTGCGTTTCACGGCGCAGGGCGCTGATGCTGAACAGGCGCTGAAAGCGATTGGCGAAGCCATCGCTGCCGGTCTTGGGGAGGGCGCGTAAATGAGCAGACGTGTTGCCACTATTACCCTGAACCCGGCCTATGACCTGGTGGGGTTCACCCCGGAAGTTGAGCGCGGCGAAGTGAACCTGGTTCGCACTACTGGCCTGCATGCTGCGGGTAAAGGGATCAACGTTGCGAAAGTCCTGAAAGATCTTGGCATTGACGTGACCGTTGGCGGGTTCCTCGGTAAAGACAACCAGGACGGCTTTCAGCAACTGTTCAGCGAATTGGGTATCGCCAACCGTTTCCAGGTGGTTGCCGGTCGTACCCGCATTAACGTGAAGCTGACGGAAAAAGACGGTGAAGTGACCGATTTCAATTTCTCCGGCTTTGAAGTGACTCCGGCCGACTGGGAGCGTTTTGTTAATGATTCGCTGACCTGGCTGGGTCAGTTCGATATGGTCTGCGTCAGCGGCAGCCTGCCATCCGGCGTTAGCCCGGAAGCCTTTACCGACTGGATGACGCGCCTGCGCAGCCAGTGTCCGTGCATTATTTTCGATAGCAGCCGTGATGCGCTGGTGGCTGGCCTGAAAGCCGCGCCGTGGTTGGTGAAACCGAACCGCCGCGAGCTGGAAATCTGGGCTGGCCGCAAATTACCTGAATTGAAGGATGTTATTGAAGCCGCTCACGCGCTTCGCGAACAGGGGATCGCCCACGTGGTGATCTCGCTGGGCGCAGAAGGGGCTCTGTGGGTTAACGCTTCAGGGGAATGGATTGCCAAACCGCCGTCAATGGAAGTGGTAAGCACCGTTGGCGCAGGGGATTCGATGGTTGGCGGCCTGATTTATGGCTTGCTGATGCGTGAGTCCAGTGAACATACATTACGCCTGGCTACCGCTGTTGCTGCACTGGCGGTTAGTCAGAGTAACGTAGGTATTACCGACCGTACCCAGTTAGCCGCGATGATGGCGCGAGTTGACTTAAAACCCTTTAACTAACAGCAGGAGAGGCATAATGAAAACGCTGCTGATTATTGACTCCGAACTCGGACAGGCTCGCGCCTATATGGCGAAGACCTTACTGGGTGCGGCGGCGCAGAAAGCAAATCTGCAATTCATCGAAAACCCTGGAGAAGCGGAACTGGCGATTGTGCTGGGTAGTCAACTGCCAAACGACAGCGCGCTCAGCGGGAAAAAAGTGTGGCTGGGCGATATCAATCGTGCAGTGGCACACCCGGAGCTGTTCCTCAGCGAAGCGAAAAACCATGCCGCACTTTACACTGCGCCGACAGCGGTAGCGGCTGCGCCAGTTGCCAGCAATGGCCCGAAACGTATCGTTGCGGTTACCGCATGCCCGACCGGCGTGGCGCACACCTTTATGGCAGCAGAAGCCATTGAAACCGAAGCGAAAAAACGCGGCTGGTGGGTGAAAGTAGAAACGCGTGGTTCCGTGGGGGCAGGCAATGCCATCACGCCGGAAGAGGTGGCGCAAGCCGATCTGGTGATGGTTGCTGCCGATATTGAAGTTGACCTGGCAAAATTTGCCGGTAAACCGATGTACCGCACCACAACGGGCCTGGCGCTGAAGAAAACGGCTCAGGAGCTGGATAAAGCCGCCGCGGAAGCGAAGCCTTACCAGCCGTCGGGTCAGGGGCAGTCTGAAAGTTCTGAAGGGAAAAAAGAGAGTGCGGGCGCTTATCGTCACCTGCTGACCGGCGTCTCTTATATGCTGCCGATGGTGGTGGCGGGCGGCTTGCTGATTGCGCTCTCCTTTGCTTTCGGTATTACCGCCTTTAAAGAAGAAGGCACGCTGGCGGCTGCGCTGATGAAAATCGGTGGTGGTTCAGCCTTCGCGCTGATGGTGCCGGTGCTGGCGGGTTTCATCGCCTTTTCTATCGCTGACCGTCCGGGCCTGACGCCGGGTCTGATCGGCGGGATGCTGGCGGTGAGCACTGGCTCCGGTTTTATCGGTGGTATTATCGCCGGTTTCCTTGCCGGTTATCTGGCGAAAGCCATCAGTAAAGGTCTGAAGCTGCCGCCGAGTATGGAAGCGCTGAAACCGATTCTGATCATTCCGCTGGTCTCCAGCCTGATTGTCGGTCTGGCGATGATTTACCTGATCGGTACGCCGGTTGCGAAAATCCTGGCCGGTCTGACTTCCTGGCTGCAAACCATGGGCACGGCAAACGCTGTTCTGCTGGGCGCAATCCTCGGCGGGATGATGTGTACCGACATGGGCGGCCCGGTGAACAAAGCGGCTTATGCGTTTGGGGTTGGCTTGCTGAGTACCCAGACTTACGCGCCGATGGCAGCCATTATGGCGGCCGGTATGGTTCCGCCGCTGGCAATGGGACTGGCAACGCTGGTTGCGCGTAACAAGTTCGATAAAGGTCAACGTGAAGGCGGTAAAGCGGCGCTGGTTCTCGGCCTGTGCTTTATCTCTGAAGGGGCTATCCCGTTTGCGGCCCGTGACCCGATGCGTGTGATCCCGTGCTGTATCGCCGGTGGCGCGCTGACAGGCGCTATCTCAATGGCGATTGGTGCAAAACTGATGGCACCGCACGGTGGTCTGTTTGTGCTGCTGATCCCGGGTGCGATTACGCCGGTTCTCGGTTACCTGCTCTCCATCGTTGCCGGTACGCTGCTGACAGGTCTGGTGTATGCCTTCCTGAAACGTCCGGAAACGGAAGTGGTTGCGAAAGTTGCATAACGTTCCAATAAATGAAAAGGCCGCTTAGCGGCCTTTTTTTTCGCCGGATGGCGGCTGACGTCTTATCCGGCGTCCGGTTATGCGACGCTGACTTCCTGCTGCGCTTTCAGCCAGGCAATCTCTTCCGCCCAGATATCCGGGTTGACGGTTTCGAGGATCAGCGGAATGCCATCGAAACGCTCATCGCGCATAATCCAGCGAAACGCATCGTGGCCGATATTACCTTCGCCAAGGCTGTGGTGGCGGTCAACGCGGCTGCCAAACGCGCTTTTCGCATCGTTCAGATGCATACCGCGCAGGTATTTGAAGCCAACCACACGCTCAAATTCAGCAAACGTTTCTGCCGTTGCCTGCTCGGTACGCAGATCGTAACCTGCGGCAAAAGCGTGGCAGGTATCGATGCAGACGCCGACGCGGGATTTATCTTCCACACCATCAATAATCGCCGCCAGATGTTCAAACTTAAACCCAAGGTTACTGCCCTGGCCCGCGGTGTTCTCAATCACCGCCGTTACTCCTTCGGTTTGCGCCAGCGCGATATTGATGGATTCGGCGATACGCGCCAGGCACTTCTCCTCCGGGATCTGCATCAGATGGCTGCCAGGATGGAAGTTCAGCAGCGTCAGTCCCAGTTGCTGACAGCGCGTCAGCTCGTCAATAAAGGCTTCGCGGGATTTTTCCAGCGCATCGGCCACCGGGTGTCCGAGGTTAATCAGGTAACTGTCATGGGGCAGGATCTGCGCGGGTGTGTAGTGATATTTTTCGCAGGCGGCTTTGAACTCGTCGATGGTCTCCGTGCTCAGCGGCGCGGCCCGCCACTGGCGCTGGTTCTTGGTAAACAGCGCAAAAGCCGTTGCCTCGATTTCAGCGGCGCGGACGGCGGCATTCGCTACGCCGCCCGAGGCGCTCACATGCGCACCAATGTATTTCATAAAAACTCCTGTTAAAACCCGCCAGGGGAAAGCGTCAATAATAGCGGGTCTCCAGGGCTGGCATGTAGTGGTTTATGCCATCAGGTGATGAACGGCCAGATTAATGGCACCGCCGCCGACAATCAGCCAGACAAACAGCAGTAATCCCATCACCAGCGGTTTCGCACCGGCATTCTTCAGCGCGCTGATGTGCGTGGTCAGCCCCAGCGCCGCCATTGCCATCGCCAGCAGCAGTGTATCCAGCGTGTTCAGCGCATTCACTGCGGAAGAGGGCAGCAGATGGAATGAGTTAAACACCGCTACGGCGATAAAACCAAGCGCAAACCACGGGATCGTCAGCTTACTTTTTTCTGCGCCTGCCTGCGGGCTGAGTTGTTTGATGCGTGCCGCCAGCAATAATAAGAAGGGAGCCAGCATCATGACGCGCAGCATTTTGGCGATCACCGCCGCGTTTTCAGCATCGGGGCTGATGGCATGCCCGGCGGCAACCACTTGTGCCACTTCATGCACGGTAGAGCCAATCCAGATGCCATAGGTTTCCGGGCTGAACCACTGACCCAGCAGCGGATAAAGTGCAGGGTAAATAAAGATGGCCAGCGTGCCGAAGATCACCACGGTCGCGACGGCGACAGTAACTTTACTGGCCTCTGCTTTGACTACCGGTTCCGTTGCCAGCACGGCGGCCGCTCCGCAAATACTGCTGCCAGCGCCAATCAACCAACTGGTTTTTTTATCCAGCCCAAAGACTTTTTGCCCGAGGAAGCAGGCCAGCAAAAAGGTACTGGAGAGCGTCAGCGTATCAATGGCAATCCCGCTTACGCCGACATCGGCAATTTGCGAAAAGGTCAGGCGAAAACCGTACAGAATAATGCCAAGCCGCAGCAGATGCTGTTTGGCAAACAGTACGCCGCTGTCGCATTGCGTATGCAGGGCAGGGTAGAGCGTGTTGCCGATAACCATGCCGATAAGGATCGCCAGCGTCAGAGCGCTTAATCCCATACCGGCCACCGACGGGATTGCACCAAGCCACAGGGCGAGCCCCGTAATGACACCGCTGAGTAACAGACCGGGGATAAAACGCCAGGCCGGATGACGATGAGTCTGTAGTGTGATTTCAGTCATAACCTTCTCCTTTTGCTGGATAAAAGGGTAAGGCGCGCTGGCTTAAAGGTAAAATTGATTATATATTTATAATCAATCTTTATAAGTGGTAAGTGACCTCTATGCATATAACGTTGCGTCAGTTGGAAGTCTTCGCCGAAGTGCTGAAAAGCGGCTCCACCACGCAGGCCTCACAGATGCTGGCGCTCTCCCAGTCGGCGGTGAGCGCAGCGCTTACCGATCTGGAAGGGCAGCTTGGCGTGCAACTGTTTGACCGCGTCGGTAAGCGGCTGGTAGTGAACGAGCACGGGCGGCTACTCTATCCGCGTGCGCTGGCAGCGCTGGAGCAGGCAACGGAAATCGAGCAGTTGTTTCGCGAAGATAACGGCGCCATCCGCGTTTTTGCCAGTAGTACCATCGGTAACTACATTCTGCCGGAAGTGATTGCCCGCTACCGTCGCGATTTCCCCGATTTGCCGCTGGAACTGAGCGTCGGCAATAGCCAGGATGTGATCACTGCGGTAGCCGATTTCCGCGTGGATATTGGCCTGATTGAAGGCCCGTGCCACACCGCGGAGATTATTGCCGAACCGTGGCTGGAGGATGAACTGGTGGTTTTCGCGCCGCCTTCCTCACCGTTATTGCAGGGGCCGGTCACGCTGGAGCAACTGGCTGCCGCGCCATGGATCCTGCGCGAACGTGGTTCGGGTACGCGGGAACTTGTGGATTATTTACTGCTGTCGCACCTGCCGCAGTTTCATCTCGGTATGGAGTTGGGCAACTCGGAAGCCATCAAACATGCGGTGCGCCACGGGCTGGGCATCAGTTGCCTGTCGCGCCGTGTGATTGCCGAACAACTGGAAAGCGGTTCGCTGGTGGAAGTGCCCATTCCGCTGCCGCGCCTGGTGCGCACGCTGTGGCGCATTCACCATCGCCAGAAACACCTCTCCAGCGCATTACAGCGCTTTATCAGCTATTGCTCTCTCTGATGACAACGAGCCTGCCGACAGGCTCGCAACATCAACGATTCACTGCTTTACTTATAATCCGCCGCCTATCATGAAGCTCTCTAATATGACGTGTTTTATACCGGAAGGGGGGCGTTTCGTTTGCTACAATCGCGCCTCATTTTTTGGATGGATAGCATTTTCTTATGGTTTCCGAAATTAAAACCACAGAAGCGCCCACGCTTCGGCGTGAACTTAAGGCGCGTCATTTGACGATGATCGCCATTGGCGGTTCCATTGGTACAGGTTTGTTTGTCGCATCAGGGGCGACCATTTCTTCAGCGGGCCCGGGCGGGGCGCTGTTCTCCTATATTCTGATTGGCCTGATGGTCTATTTCCTGATGACCAGCCTCGGCGAACTCGCCGCTTATATGCCTGTTTCGGGTTCATTCTCCACTTATGGTCAAAAATACGTTGAAGAAGGCTTTGGCTTCGCGCTGGGCTGGAACTACTGGTACAACTGGGCTGTCACCATTGCCGTTGACCTTGTGGCCTCGCAACTGGTGATGACGTGGTGGTTCCCGGATACGCCAGGCTGGATCTGGAGTGCGCTGTTCCTGGCGGTGATCTTCCTGCTTAACTACATCTCAGTAAAAGGCTTTGGTGAAGCGGAGTACTGGTTCTCGCTGATCAAAGTCGCCACGGTCATTATCTTTATTGTGGTTGGCGTGATGATGATCGTTGGTATCTTCCAGGGCGATAAACCGGCGGGCTGGAGCAACTGGACGATTGGCGATGCGCCGTTTGCCGGCGGTTTTTCTGCGATGATTGGCGTGGCGATGATTGTCGGCTTCTCCTTCCAGGGCACCGAATTGATTGGTATTGCGGCGGGCGAATCTGAAAATCCTGAGAAAAACATTCCGCGCGCGGTTCGCCAGGTGTTCTGGCGTATTCTGCTGTTCTATGTGTTTGCCATCCTGATTATCAGCCTGATCATTCCGTATACCGATCCGAGCCTGCTGCGTAATGATGTAAAAGACATCAGCGTCAGCCCGTTCACGCTGGTGTTCGAACATGCCGGTCTGCTCTCTGCTGCGGCGGTAATGAATGCGGTGATCCTGACGGCGGTGCTTTCTGCGGGTAACTCCGGTATGTACGCTTCCACGCGTATGCTTTATACCCTGGCCTGCGACGGCAAAGCGCCGCGTATTTTCGCCAAACTGTCGAAGGGCGGCGTGCCGCGTAACGCGCTGTATGCCACTACCGTGATCGCCGGGCTATGCTTCCTGACCTCGATGTTCGGCAATCAGACCGTTTACCTGTGGCTGCTGAACACCTCCGGGATGACCGGCTTTATCGCCTGGCTCGGTATCGCGATTAGCCATTACCGCTTCCGTCGCGGTTACGTTGCGCAGGGGCACTCGCTGAATGATCTGCCATACCGTTCCGGCTTCTTCCCGCTTGGGCCGATCTTTGCCTTCGTGCTCTGTTTGATCATCACCCTTGGGCAGAACTATCAGGCGTTTCTCGCCGACTCCATCGACTGGGGCGCAGTTGCGGCTACTTATATTGGTATCCCGCTGTTCCTGGTGATTTGGCTGGGTTACAAATGGACCAAAGGCACCCGTTTCGTCCGCTATAGCGAAATGGAGTTCCCGGAACGCCTTAGCAAATAAATTCACTCTTTTAGCCCTCGTTATGAGGGCTTTTTTTTGCCTGCCAAACATTCTCGCCCGGCAGCGCTTAGCGCCGGGGTTGCCGTTATTTCAGCAAATGCTGCGCATGGAAGCGCAGATGATCTTCAATAAAGGAGGCGATAAAGAAGTAGCTGTGATCGTAACCGGACTGGATACGCAGCGTCAGCGGCCAGCCTTTCTGCCGCGCCACTTCCGCCAGCCGCGCCGGTTGCAGTTGGTCGGCAAGGAACTGATCGTTATCGCCCTGATCGATAAGCGTCGGGATCGCATCGGCCTCTGCGCTTTCCAGCATCAGCGCGCAGCTATCCCACTCACGCCACAATGCGGCGTCATCGCCCAGATACGCCGTGAACGCTTTCTGTCCCCACGGTACCTGCGACGGATTAACAATCGGCGCAAACGCCGACACGCTGGTATAACGCCCCGGGTTTTTCAGCGCCATTATCAATGCGCCATGGCCGCCCATTGAATGGCCGCTAATGGCGCAACGTGGGCTGACGTTAAATTCCGCCTGAATCAGCGCCGGTAACTCGTCACGCAGATAATCATACATCCGGTAGTGCGCCGCCCACGGTTGTTGCGTGGCATTGAGATAAAAGCCTGCGCCTTTGCCCAGATCGTAGCCTTCGGCATCGGCCACTGCGTCGCCGCGCGGGCTGGTATCCGGCATCACCAGCACAATTCCCAGTTCTGCTGCTACGCGCTGTGCGCCCGCTTTGGTGGTGAAGTTTTCATCATTACAGGTCAGGCCGGAGAGCCAGAACAGTACCGGCGGCGGCGTTACACTGCGCGGCGGCGGTAAAAAGATGCTAAAGGTCATTGAACAGTTGAGTACGGCGGAGTCGTGACGCCAGCGCTGTTGCCAGCCTTCGAAACAGCGGTGCTCTTCGAGCATTTCCATGCGGGGCTCCTCAGGTGTTCACGGTTAAAAATAAGTAACATCCTGGTATCATACAGATTATTCCCTTAGCTGAGTAACTTTCACTTTCGCCTGCATTTAACCTGTTGCATCATAAATACAACTTATTATTAACATTTGGAGGGGCCATGGCGCAGCGAGTAGCGCTCTGCGGCTTTATTGTGCTGGTGGTGGCGATGGGGATTGGCCGCTTTGCGTTTACTCCGCAGGTGCCGTTGATGATCCGCGACGGTCAGCTCACGCTGACCAGCGCCGGGCTGGTTGCCGCCATTAACTATCTTGGCTATCTGTTTGGAGCCTGGGATGCGATGCGCGCGCAGCGGCATATCGAGCTGCGCCTGTGGCTTGGTATCAGCGGCGCGGTTGCGCTGACGTTTCTCTCTGCGATGGCGGATAACGCGCTGGTTCACGGCGCGTTACGGCTGGTGATTGGCGCGATGAGCGGTTGGGCGATGGTGTTGATCGCCGCCTGGAGTAATGAGCGGCTGGCGCATGCGGGTAAGCCGGGACTGAGCGCGGCAGTGTTTGCCGGCCCCGGTGCCGGAATTGCCATCAGCGGCCTGCTGGCGGTGGCGATTCAGGCGAAAGGCTTAAGTGCGGCTTCCGCCTGGCAGGTGTATGGCGTGCTGGCATTGCTGCTGGTGGCTTTGATCGCCCGCTATCTGCCGCGCCCTGGCGAGTGGCACCGCACCGGAACACAACCGCAGCCGCTGCACCTGACGGCAAATCTGAAGCGGCTGGTGTGGAGCTACAGCCTGGCCGGATTCGGTTATATTCTGCCCGCGACGTTTCTATCGCAAATGGCTGCGCTGCGTTTTCCCGGCAGCCTGTTCGCGCAGTTTGTCTGGCCGGTGTTCGGTGCGGCAGCGGTGGTGGGGATTGCGCTCAGCATCCTGCTGCGTCATGTGGGACACAGCCACCAACGGCTGGCGATCGTGCTGTGGTTGCAGGGGGCTGGCGTGCTGGCCGCCTGGTTGCTGCCTGGCATCAGCGGGCTGGTATGCGGTGCTTTGCTGGTTGGCGGCGGGTTTCTTTGCGCGGTACAGCTTTCGTTGTTGTATGGGCGCGAGCTTGCACCCGATCACACGCGTTATATGGCCGGGCTGCTGACCACCGGCTATGCCGTGGGGCAACTGGTTGGCCCGATGACGTCCGCGCTCTCCACCTGGCTGACGCAGCGACTTGAACCGGCGCTCGGTGTGGCGGCGATTGCGCTGCTGATCGGCGGCTTACTGGTATGGAAACGCAGCGCCTGAAAGGCAATGACGATTTCTATAATTATCACGACCAGGGCTGGATTATGTGCGCGACCTCACGCACAATGTTCGCTCACTTCGCCGTAACTGGCGAAGCATGCCACACCTGCAGGAGAAAAAATAATATGTCATCACTCAGTAAAGAAGCGGCGCTCGTTCACGAGGCTCTGGTCGCCCGCGGCCTGGAAACACCGCTGCGCCCCCCGGTGCGCGAAATGGATAACGAAACCCGTAAGCGCCTTATTTCCGGGCATATGACCGAGATTATGCAGCTATTAAATCTCGATCTGAATGATGACAGCCTGATGGAAACGCCGCATCGCATTGCCAAAATGTATGTCGATGAAATCTTCTCCGGCCTCGATTACGCCAATTTCCCGAAAATCACCGTCATTGAGAACAAAATGAAGGTGGATGAAATGGTGACGGTGCGCGATATCACGCTGACCAGCACCTGCGAGCACCATTTTGTGACTATCGATGGCAAAGCGACGGTGGCCTACATTCCGAAAGAGTCGGTCATTGGTCTGTCGAAAATCAACCGTATCGTGCAGTTTTTCGCCCAGCGCCCGCAGGTGCAGGAGCGTTTAACGCAGCAGATCCTGACGGCGCTGCAAACGCTGCTGGGTACCAACAATGTCGCAGTATCCATTGATGCCGTGCATTATTGCGTCAAAGCACGCGGCATTCGTGACGCCACCAGCGCCACCACCACCACCTCGCTCGGCGGGCTGTTTAAGTCCAGTCAGAATACCCGCCAGGAGTTCCTGCGCGCCGTACGCCACAGCAACTGATTCGCCGGGAGCCAGACATGGAGAGAAATGTCACGCTGGATTTCGTTCGTGGCATCGCCATTCTTGGTATTCTGTTGCTGAATATCACCGCCTTCGGTTTGCCGAAGGCGGCCTACCTGAATCCCGCCTGGTATGGCAACATCACGCAGCGCGATGCCTGGACATGGGCGCTGCTCGACCTGTTCGCTCAGGTGAAATTTCTCTCGCTGTTCGCCATTCTGTTCGGCGCAGGGCTGCAAATGCTGCTGCCGCGCGGTAAACGCTGGATCCAGTCGCGCCTGACGCTGCTGGTTATTCTCGGGTTTATACACGGCCTCTTTTTCTGGGATGGCGATATTCTGCTGGCTTATGGGCTGGTAGGGCTGATTGCCTGGCGGATGATCCGCGACGCGCACAGCGTGAAGACGATGTTCAACACCGGCGTGGTGCTGTATCTGATTGGCATCGCCGTACTGCTGTTGCTGGGGGCCATTTCGGGCAGTACGCCTAACCGCTCCTGGCTGCCGGACGCCGCCAATGTGCAGTATGAAATGTGGTGGAAAACCAGCGGCGGCTTTACGGAGGCGCTCAGTAACCGCGCGGATATGCTGTCGAATACGCTGCTGGCGCTGGGAGCGCAATATGGCTGGCAACTGGCTGGCATGATGCTGCTGGGTGCGGCGCTGATGCGTAGCGGCTGGCTGAGGGGGCAGTTCTCTCTTCGTCACTACCGGCGCGTTGGCGCGCTGCTGATTGGGCTTGGTATGTTGATCAACATTCCGTCCATTGTTGCGCAGTGGCAGCTTGGCTGGTCTTACCGCTGGTGCGCTTTCTTTTTGCAGGCGCCGCGGGAACTCGGCGGGCCGCTGCAGGCGATAGGCTATGCCGCGCTGGCGTGGGGCTTCTGGCCGCAGATCTGCGGCAGTAAACTGGTGAGTGCGATTGCCTGCGTTGGCAGAATGGCGCTGAGTAACTATCTACTGCAAACCTTAATCTGCACCACGCTGTTTAATCATCTTGGTCTGTTTATGAAGTTTAATCGTCTGCAACTGCTGGCATTTGTGCCGCTGGTGTGGGCGGTTAATATCCTCTTCTCCGTATTCTGGCTTAAATATTTCCGCCAGGGGCCCCTGGAGTGGTTGTGGCGGCAATTAACCGCTCGTGCTTCAGGGACATCATTAGAACGCACATCCAGATAACGATCCCGATCACAATCATTAACAAAATGGATGTAACCGTTTCCATTCATGTGAAGTCACTCACGTAGCATTCCTGCACCGACTGCCAGAATAGCCTCCTTACTTAACCCAGGGGGTGAGTGTGAACAGCCGCAATCCAGAAAAGGTGGGTGAAAATGATCACCATTCGTGACGTTGCCCGTCATGCGGGCGTCTCCGTCGCGACGGTTTCCCGCGTGCTGAATAATAGCGCGCTGGTAAGCCAGGATACGCGCGAGACGGTGATGAAAACGGTCGCCCAGCTTGGTTATCGCCCAAATGCCAACGCGCAGGCGCTGGCCACGCAGGTGAGCGATACCATCGGCGTGGTGGTGATGGATGTCTCGGATGCCTTCTTCGGCGCGCTGGTCAAAGCGGTGGATACCGTCGCACAGCAGCACGATAAATATGTGCTGATCGGCAACAGTTACCATGAAGCTGAAAAAGAGCGCCACTCTATCGAAGTGCTTATTCGTCAGCGCTGTAACGCCCTGATTGTTCACTCAAAAGCGTTGAGTGATGAGGAGCTTGCAGGCTTTATGGAGCAGGTTCCGGGCATGGTGCTGATCAACCGGTTAGTACCGGGGTATGCGCACCGCTGCGTCTGCCTTGATAACGTCAGCGGGGCGGTAATGGCAACCCGCATGTTGCTGAATAATGGCCATCAGCGCATCGGCTATCTGGCATCCAGTCACCATATTGAAGACAACGATCTGCGCCGCGAGGGCTGGTTCCGCGCGCTGGAAGAGCAGGGGATTGTGGCGCCGGATAGCTGGGTTGGCACCGGCTCGCCGGATATGCAGGGCGGGGAAGCGGCAATGGTTGAGCTGCTTGGCCGCAATCTGCAACTCACCGCGGTCTTCGCCTATAACGACAGCATGGCAGCAGGCGCGCTGACGGCGCTGAAAGATAACGGCATTGCGGTGCCACAGCATTTGTCATTGATTGGTTTCGATGATATTCCCATCGCCCGCTACACCGATCCGCAACTGACAACCGTGCGCTATCCGGTGGCGTCAATGGCGCGCCTTGCCACTGAGCTGGCGCTGCTGGGAGCCGCAGGGAAGCTGGATTTACAGGCGTCACACTGCTTTATGCCCACGCTGGTGCGTCGCCACTCTGTTGCCGCCAGGCAAACTGTGGCTCCGATCACTAACTTATAACATCGGGTGATGTAACCGTTTTCAATCTGTGAGTAAATTCACAGTATCTTAACAACGCGCTGACTATGATGTCAGCGTCTTAGAAGCTGAAACACGATGTAACGGTGATTATTCACTTTAACTACGAGTAGTCGCTTTGAAACATCGAAGAAATCGAACTTCTGGAGCGTTACCGAACACGGACGAGTGGAATTTTTAGAGTGAACTTCGGTCGACCGTAACGTTTTAGTAACATTCCGGCCTGCCGAGCATTATTCATAAGAACTACCCTGCATATAAAAAAACCGGAGATACCATGAATAAGAAGGTGTTGACCCTCTCTGCTGTTATGGCAAGCATGCTTTTTGGCGCAGCCGCACACGCAGCCGATACCCGCATTGGTGTGACCATTTATAAGTATGACGACAACTTCATGTCTGTTGTGCGCAAAGCAATTGAGAAAGATGCCAAAGCAGCGCCGGATGTTCAGTTGCTGATGAACGACTCCCAGAACGACCAGTCGAAACAGAATGATCAGATCGACGTTCTGCTGGCGAAAGGCGTGAAGGCACTGGCTATCAACCTGGTTGACCCGGCGGCAGCGGGCACGGTAATTGAAAAAGCGCGCGGCCAGAACGTTCCGGTTGTTTTCTTCAACAAAGAACCTTCCCGTAAAGCGCTGGATAGCTACGACAAAGCTTACTATGTAGGGACTGACTCTAAAGAATCCGGCGTAATTCAGGGCGACCTGATTGCTAAACACTGGGCCGCTAACCCGGCGTGGGACCTGAACAAAGACGGTCAGATCCAGTTCGTACTGCTGAAAGGCGAACCGGGCCATCCGGATGCTGAAGCGCGTACCACGTACGTTATCAAAGAGCTGAACGACAAAGGCATCAAAACGCAGCAGCTGGCGCTGGATACCGCAATGTGGGATACCGCTCAGGCGAAAGATAAAATGGACGCCTGGCTCTCCGGCCCGAATGCAAACAAAATTGAAGTGGTTATCGCTAACAACGATGCGATGGCAATGGGCGCAGTTGAAGCACTGAAAGCACACAACAAGTCTTCCATCCCGGTCTTCGGCGTCGATGCGCTGCCAGAAGCGCTGGCGCTGGTGAAATCCGGTGCGATGGCCGGTACGGTGCTGAACGATGCCAACAACCAGGCGAAAGCAAGCTTTGATCTGGCGAAAAACCTCGCTGAAGGTAAAGGCGCGGCTGATGGCACCAACTGGAAAATCGAAAATAAAATTGTTCGTATTCCTTACGTTGGTGTAGATAAAGACAACCTGGCTGAAATTGCCGGTAAATAATATTTAAGTAAGCATGTTCTCACTGGGCGTATTAATCAATACGCCCTTTAATAATACGATATGCCAGGCCAACAAGGTATAATTATGGTCAGCAATAATACTCAGTCGTCAGGTGAATTCTTGTTGGAAATGAGCAATATCAACAAGTCTTTTCCAGGCGTAAAGGCACTCGATAATGTCAATTTAAAAGTCCGTCCACATTCCATTCATGCATTAATGGGAGAAAACGGTGCAGGTAAATCAACATTATTAAAATGCCTTTTTGGGATCTATCAAAAAGATTCCGGCAGCATTCTTTTTCAGGGACAAGAGATCGATTTCCATTCCGCAAAAGAAGCGCTGGAAAATGGTATTTCGATGGTTCACCAGGAACTTAACCTGGTGCTGCAACGTTCCGTGATGGACAACATGTGGCTGGGTCGCTACCCGACTAAAGGTATGTTTGTCGATCAGGAAAAAATGTACCGCGATACCAAAGCCATTTTTGATGAGCTGGATATTGATATTGATCCACGGGCGCGTGTGGGAACATTGTCTGTTTCACAAATGCAGATGATTGAAATTGCGAAAGCGTTCTCCTATAACGCCAAAATCGTTATTATGGATGAGCCAACTTCGTCTCTGACTGAAAAAGAAGTCAATCATCTGTTTAAAATTATCCGCAAGCTGAAAGAACGCGGCTGCGGTATTGTTTATATCTCCCATAAAATGGAAGAGATATTTCAGTTGTGTGATGAAGTAACCGTCCTGCGCGATGGCCAGTGGATTGCCACACAGCCGCTGGAAGGGCTGGATATGGATAAGATCATCGCCATGATGGTCGGACGTTCGCTGAACCAGCGCTTCCCGGATAAACAGAACACACCAGGGGAAACCATTCTTGAAGTGCGTAATCTGACCTCGTTGCGCCAGCCCTCTATTCGCGATATCAGCTTTGATCTGCGCAAAGGGGAAATTCTCGGCATTGCCGGGCTGGTAGGGGCGAAACGCACCGACATTGTTGAAACCTTATTCGGCATTCGCGAGAAATCTGCCGGGACCATTAAGCTGCATGGCAAACCGATTAATAATCACAATGCCAATGAAGCGATTAATAATGGCTTCGCGCTGGTGACCGAAGAGCGCCGTTCTACCGGTATTTATGCTTACCTTGATATCGGTTTTAACTCGTTGATTTCTAACATTCAAAACTATAAAAACAAAGTTGGCTTACTGGATAATAGCCGCATGAAGAGTGATACCCAGTGGGTTATCGATTCAATGCGTGTGAAAACGCCAGGACACCGCACACAAATTGGTTCGTTATCCGGTGGTAACCAGCAGAAGGTTATTATTGGTCGCTGGTTATTAACTCAGCCGGAAATTTTAATGCTCGATGAGCCGACCCGCGGTATTGATGTTGGTGCGAAATTTGAAATCTACCAACTGATTGCCGAACTGGCCAAGAAAAATAAGGGGATTATTATTATTTCCTCTGAAATGCCTGAGTTGTTAGGCATCACTGACCGTATTCTGGTAATGAGCAATGGCCTCGTCTCCGGGATTGTTGATACTAAAACGACAACGCAAAACGAAATTCTCCGTCTTGCGTCTTTGCACCTTTAAGATCAGGGGCTCCTCATGAGTGCGTTAAATAAGAAAACTTTTCTCACTTATCTGAAAGACGGCGGTATTTACGTTGTTCTTTTAGTGTTACTGGCCATTATCATTTTTCAGGATCCCACTTTCTTAAGTCTGTTGAACTTAAGTAATATTCTGACCCAATCTTCAGTGCGTATTATTATTGCGCTGGGTGTGGCGGGCTTAATCGTTACTCAGGGTACTGACCTTTCAGCAGGGCGCCAGGTCGGGCTTGCCGCGGTAGTGGCGGCAACCTTGTTGCAGTCGATGGAAAACGTTAACAAAGTCTTCCCGGATATGGCGACCATGCCGATTCCGGTGGTAATTCTGATTGTTTGCGCCATCGGCGCGGTGATTGGTCTGGTGAACGGTATCGTGATTGCGTACCTCAACGTGACGCCATTTATCACCACGCTCGGTACGATGATCATCGTTTACGGTATCAACTCCCTGTACTACGACTTCGTTGGCGCGTCACCCATTTCCGGCTTCGACAGCGGCTTCTCGACCTTCACGCAGGGCTTTATCGCGCTGGGCAGCTTCCGTCTGTCATACATCACCTTCTATGCGTTGATTGCCGTCGCCTTCGTCTGGGTTCTGTGGAATAAAACCCGCTTCGGCAAAAATATTTTCGCCATCGGCGGTAACCCGGAAGCGGCGAAAGTCTCTGGTGTTAACGTTGCGCTGAACCTGCTGATGATTTATGCCCTTTCCGGTGTGTTCTACGCGTTCGGCGGGATGCTGGAAGCGGGTCGTATCGGTTCCGCGACCAACAACCTTGGTTTCATGTATGAGCTGGATGCTATCGCCGCGTGCGTGGTGGGCGGCGTCTCCTTTAGCGGCGGCGTGGGTACGGTTATCGGTGTGGTAACGGGTGTTATTATCTTCACCGTTATCAACTACGGCCTGACCTATATCGGTATCAACCCGTACTGGCAGTATATTATCAAGGGCGGAATCATCATTTTCGCCGTGGCGCTGGACTCATTAAAATACGCACGTAAGAAATAATTCAGATATGCTTATCAAGCCCGCTTCCCGTAGCGGGCTTTTTTTTGCTTTTTTTCACCGTGTTATAGATTTTTCTTACTGAAAATAGCGCCTGATGACCACAAGAAAACTTCATGACAACTGACTTGTTAAATTTTTCATTTCAATGCTACGCTAAATTAAGGCACAGCGTTTATAAGGAGATTGAGATGAACAGCGCAGGTGTATTTCCCGCATTCCCCGTCACTGGCTGGCAGGTTGGGGCAGTAGATAACGCGCACGGCGTGGTGATGAAGTTTGGCTACAGTACATCGCCAGCCGGGCCGGGCGCATCGGTGTTCGATTCGCAGTTCTTTGATTTATCCCCCGACCAGGTCAGAAGCCTGATTTACGACCTGGAACGTTGTTTACATCAGTGCGAGGACAAAGTGGCCTGACAGCTATGTTATTCAACTGCCATCTGCGGGTATTATCAAACATATCATCGGGATGGCAGCTCATTATTTCCCAAATTACACAACCGCTTTTTCCCCTCCAGATAATAATTAAGTCAATTCTGAATGCCTTCATCTGCATGGCTATTTACGCTTAAAGGAATGAATCTGTGAAAGTTGTATACGCAGCTCAGGGGCGCTTATGAATTTTGTGTATTTTAAAGTTGATAGTTTACCGTACGAAAAAAATCACCAGGCCAGTTTCTATTTAAAAGGCGTGGAGTTATTGCGCGATGGCGATATTATCGCCACTCTTGGTGATATTAAAATTACCGGATTACCGTTCTTCTATTTTTGTATTGTGCCAACGGGTTTCCGCAAAATAGAATTCCGTTTAAAAAATAGTCCACCGGCGCGCATCGTATGCAGTGTGGGCTATCTGAAGACCGGGGAATATCTGGTGAATACGCCGGACGGAGAGGTGACTTTACCGTTCAATGCGTTGAACGGATTATGGACGCTGGATCGCACAGCGCGGACCACGATTGACCACCGCGATTTTCTCGCGCGTCGTTTTACACTGATTCGCCCGGTAAAAAATACGACCCGCAACACATCAATGAATTAAACGCGCTCAGTTTTTCGCTTTCTTCTGCAATTCCATCAACTGCCCGACGGTGACTGCCGGATAGCCCTGCGCATCGTCAGGAACTTCCTGCATTGATGGAATCGGCACCAGCGGGCCGAGGAAGCGCGGCTCGCGTTTAAAGAGATAGAGATCGGCGATGGTGCCCAGCCGGGCGCCAAACTCGCGCACCCGCACGCTCCACATATCTTTGGGTGAAGGCACGGCATAACACTGCGCCTGAATCCCCATATGCTGCGCGATAAACAGTGCGCGCTCGCAGTGGAAGCGCTGCGTAATAATGATGAAATCGTTGGTGTCGAAGACTTTACGCGTGCGGACAATGGAATCCAGCGTGCGGAAACCGGCATAGTCCAGCACGATATCTGCCGGATCGACACCTGCGGCAATCAAATCTTTACGCATGGTGACCGGTTCGTTGTAGCTTTGCAGCGCGTTATCGCCACTCAGCAGCAGGTAGTTGACCTTGCCGCTGTTGTAGGCGTTCAGCGCGCCCTGAATCCGGTAGCGGTAATACTGATTGATGACGCCGGTGCGGTAATATTTTGCCGTTCCGAGCACCACGCCAACCTGACGCCAGGGAAGATCCTGCAAATCGTCATAAATATAGGGGGCGGTTTTCCAGCTCATCCAGCGATCGAGGCCAAGCGCAGTTAACAGCAGTAAGCCGATCAGGACTAACAGGCTGTAGAAAAAACGCTTTAGCATGCAGCAGACTCAGTACAGGAGTGAAATTTAACTCAGGCTACTTTACCCGTCTGGCAAGCGCAAGAAACAGACGCTCAACTGCGGGCTTTTTCATCACTGCGGGTTTTGCCCGCAGTGCGAGACGATCAGGCGAGTTGCAGGCGTTCTGGCTGATGACAGCCGAGGGTGCGCAGCGTGGCGGCGGTGGCATCCCACTGGGTGAGCGGCGCGTCGGCTCGTTCTGCCAGCACCGCCCGTTCGATATCGGCATAATCATAACCGTTAAGGCTCAGCAGGTTCAGCGCGCTCTGCAGCGGCGGCAGTGACGGGTTGAAGGCGGCATTTTCGGCATAACGACCGCTGAAAATCTGCCCACCACGACACAAAATGGCCACGCCGGCGGGGGAGTGGGTATACGGCGCGTGGCTCTGGTTCGCGGCGTTAATTGCCGCTTGCGCCAGTTCATCGCCTTCCGGCAGGAAACCGTGATCGGCGTTATCCATCAGCAGCGTTTTGATCTCCAGATCTTTCGGACCAAACGCATCCGGCAGGTAATGTCCCAGCGTATGCGGCGCGCGACCCGGCAGATGAATATGCAGATCCAGCCCGCTGTTGAGTTCATTCATAAACTGACGACAGTGGCCACACGGCGTGTAGTTCACTGTCACGGCGGAGAGGGATTTTTCACCGCGCAGCCAGGCATGGCTGATGGCGCTCTGCTCAGCGTGCACGGATTGTTGCAGGGTGCTGCCGGCAAACTCCATATTCGCACCGAAATACCACGTACCGCTAATACCGCGCGCGATGGCGCCGACATTGAAATGAGAAAGATCGGTTCGGGCGCAAGCTGCGGCTAGCGGCAGCAGCGCAAACGCCAGCGCGTCTTCATCCAGACCGCTGGCACGTTGCAATGTTGCCACCTGCTCTGCGCTCAACATCGCGGGGAAGTGCGCATCCGCCAGCAGCGGTGCCAGTGCGGTTTGCAGGTTCTCCGTAAGCCCGGAAAAAGCAGTGTGAAAACGTGGATGCATAGCAGTGCCTCATAGCAGTGTATTGGAATCGTAGTTTACGGGGCAGAATCACCCTTATGTGTGATTCAAATCACACTGCCATTGCAACTTATGTAACCACTAACAATAAATGCGCGAAGTATCGCAAATTTTAACCGACGACAGCCAGGATGATTGGGAACAAAAATGGCGCGAGCAGGGAGGTAATGATCCCGCAAATCACCAGCGCCAGCGAACCGAATGCCCCTTCCTGGTAATCCAGCTCTGCACAGCGCGCGGTGCCCAGCGCATGGGACGCGGTTCCCATCGCCAGCCCACGGGCGGATTTGGTATGTATATGCATCGCATTCAGCAGGGTATGGCCGAATACCGCGCCCAGCACGCCGACAAAAATCACGCAAACGGCGCTGATGGCCGGAATACCGCCAATGCTGCCGCCTACGGCCATCGCGATAGGCGTGGTGACCGATTTTGGCAACACCGATGCAGCGATTTCTGGCGTTGCGCCCATGAGTAACGCGATAACAGCGCCGCTGGTCATCGCGACAACGCTGCCAACAAAACAGATGGTGATGATCGATTTCCAGCGTGCGCGGATCTGGTGTAGCTGTTCATAGAGCGGAAAGGCCAGCGCGACTACTGCCGGTTGCAGCAGATCGTTGAGAACTTTGCTGCCCTGAAAATAGTGATCGTAGGGAGTGCCGGTGATTAAGAGAATGGGGATAATCACTACCATTGCCACCAATAATGGATTCAGCAACGGCATTTTGAAACGTGCGGCCAGCTTACGCGCGGCAAAAAAGACCACCAGCGTCAGGGGCAACGACCACCAGATATACGTCATCATTCTTTGCTACCTTTTTGTCCTGCTACTTTGCGTTCGCCGTGTACCAGATGGGTACTCCAGCTCACCACCAAAAAGACAATCAGCGTGCTGACAGCACAGGAAACAATAATCGGCCCGAACTGCGCCCGCAGCAGGTCGTAATACTGCATCACCCCCACGCCAATCGGGACGAACAGCAGCGCCATATAGCGGATTAGCAGGAAGCAGCCAGGATTGACCCACTTCGCCGGAAGGATTTGCAGCGCCAGCAGCACAAACATAATCAGCATGCCAATAATGCTGCCAGGAATGGTGATTGGCAGCAGCGAAGAGAGCCAGATACCTGCATAAAGACAGGCATAGATAAGCACGAAAGCACGAAGATATTGCCAGATAATATTCAATGATTTACTCATGGTGAAAGCCCTTGCTGAAACGCATTCATCATACAATTAAAGCTTAAAACGTGCTACTGATCACATCATGAATTGTGAGCATACCAAACATTCCATTTGTGAACGTCAGGCATTCTTACAAGATTTGTTGCGTGAACCTCGCTCAGTGTAGTTTTCCCGCGTAATAAAGGCACTTTCCTCACTGCAAGGGAGGCGCTACTATGTCGCCTCATTTTTTCCCGGGGTGGTCTATGCGTGTATTACTGGCGCCGATGGAAGGTGTGCTCGATTCGCTGGTGCGCGAGCTGCTGACCGAGGTTAACGATTACGATCTGTGCATTACCGAGTTTTTGCGCGTGGTCGATCAACTGCTGCCGGTAAAATCATTTCATAAAATCTGCCCGGAATTGCAGCGGCAAAGCCGCACCCCTTCCGGCACGCTGGTACGTGTTCAACTGCTGGGGCAATATCCGCAATGGCTGGCGGAAAATGCCGCGCGGGCGGTGGAGCTCGGTTCGTGGGGCGTTGATCTGAATTGCGGCTGCCCATCCAAACTGGTCAACGGCAGCGGCGGCGGCGCTACGTTACTGAAAGATCCTGAGCTGATTTATCGCGGCGCGAAAGCGATGCGCGAGGCGGTGCCGTCGCATTTACCCGTTACTGTTAAAGTGCGTCTCGGCTGGGACAGCTCCGCCCGACAGTTTGAGATTGCCGATGCGGTACAGCAGGCGGGCGCGACGGAACTGGCGGTACATGGGCGCACCAAAGAAGACGGTTATAAAGCGGAGTGCATCAACTGGCAGGCCATTGGCGAGATCCGGCAGCGGTTGTCGATCCCGGTGATTGCCAACGGCGAGATCTGGGACTGGCAAAGCGCCCAGGCGTGTATGGCAGCCACCGGCTGTGCTGCGGTGATGATCGGTCGCGGCGCGCTGAATGTGCCAAACCTGAGCCGGGTGGTGAAATACAATGAACCGCGCATGCCGTGGCCTGATGTGGTGGCGCTGCTGGCGAAATATTCGCGGCTGGAAAAGCAGGGCGATACTGGTTTGTATCACGTGGCGCGTATTAAACAGTGGCTGGGTTATTTGCGTAAAGAATATAACGAAGCCAGTAATTTATTTGCTGAAATTCGTACCTATAAAAAATCGGAAGAGATAGCCGCGGCAATTTCGCGTGTTAAGCTGAATCCAGAATAATGTAATAATTACGTCTGCACTCGATTCCTGCGTTAGCTGAATCACGTTTTTTATTTATTGATAAAATAGCCGCTGGATTATTTAAAACCAGAGTGCTATTTCTGTTCGCACAACGTCAGGATTGTTACTGTTATACAGGCAAAACCTAAATTTACAGGGTTCGTTATGGCGAATTCCGGATTTAGGTTTTTTTGTTTTTATCTGGCGTATTAATGGAACGACTAAATTACTCTTTTTAATTAATCTATTCATTTGTCACCGATATCGACACCGGTTCGATAGCTATTCAGTGGCCAGTAATATAATAATGGAATGCATATTATGGCACTTTTTAAATTATCACTCCCTCTGGTTTTTATTTCCGCCTGCGCCGCGCCCGTTGACGCGACTCCTTTTATTGCCGATAGCCAACTCGGTCTCACGCTAAAAAACGTCTGGATGTTTAACACCGGCGATCAGATGGCGTTGCTCGGCGTGGGCGATCAGAGCGCCTGGGCGCAGGCGGCGCATCTGGATTATCAAAGCGGCTGGTATCGCGATCTGTTGGGCATTGACGCCTCCTGGTACAGCGTGGCGAAACTCTCAGCCAATGCCTCATTCGCCGGGCGCGACCTGCTGCGCGACAATCGCGGCCACGCGGAAGGTTTCAATAAAATCGGGCAGCTCTACGCAAAGCTTAAGTGGGGCGATGAAGCAGCATACGCCCGGCTGTACGCGGGCTGGCGGCAGCTTTATAAATTTGGCGCGCTGAACGTGACGCGCAGCCGCGCGGCGCCGAGCAGCTGGCAGGGCATCAGTATAGAAAGCGGCTGGGGCGCGATTTCGGCGCGTGGCGCCTGGGTGACGCGTTTTTCGGAACGCGATGAGCCGGAAAAGCGCCGTTTTTACACCCTCGCCAGCAATAAGCCGATCGATCATATTGCGACAGGAGAAATCATCTGGAGCCCGTCGAAAAATACGCGAATAAACTGGATGACGGGCGAAAGTGATAATTACCTTTTACGCCATGGCCTGGAAGCTCAATTTTCAATACCGGTTTCCGAACGGCAAAATCTCTTATTACGCGGCGTCTGGTATTACAATCGCGGGCTTAATAATTGGGAAGGCGCTCGAGGTTTTAGCCATAGCGCTCAGCATCTTTTTACGCTGGTGGGTTATCAATATCACAATATGGAATCGGGTATCGGTTGGTCAAAAACCAACGCGCCTCTGAATAATGGTCTGGGAAGTTTTTACTGGCATCTGGGGAAAAATACCCGGGGCGCATTTAATAGTCCGGCGGACGGTGAAGGAAATGATTATGTCAACGATGGCGAACAAATGCTTTATCTCTACGGTAAATATGCCTTCTCGCCGGAATTTACCGTCGGCCTGTACGGTAATTACGGTTACAACATCAATTATCAAAATACCGCATTAACGGAATGGGAGTACGGCGGATATTTCGCCTGGACGCCGAAACGTCTCGAAGGCTTTTCGCTGTTTGCCGGAATAGGTCCCAGCTACGGCTGGAAACTGAACAATGGAAAACCGTGGCTCACCGAAGATAAACGCACTTTTCATCGCGCGAAAGGCATCGGCGGTGCGGTTTCCGTGGAATACAAATTTGGTCTGCTTAACTAAAAAGGAGTTTAGCCATGAAAAAAACAGTGATGGCGTTGTTGGTAACGGCGCTGGCAGCGCCCGGCGTCCAGGCGGCGGAACGCGCCATGCGTATTTTGCTGGTCAATGATGATGGTTGTGATTCTGTGGGTACGCTTTCGCTACAGCAGAAGTTGGCGGCGAAAGGGTATGACGTCTGGATGGTGGCGCCAGCGACGAATCAGAGCGGTATCGGTTCGGCGATCACCTTTAAACCGAACAAAATCTTCGATGTTAAAAAGGTGGAGGAGAAGCGTTACTGTTTCCCTGGAACACCGGCGGATGCCGTGGATTTTGGCCTGCTCGGCGTGCTGAAGGATAACCCGCCGGATCTGGTGATTTCCGGCGTCAACGACGGGCCGAATACCGGCGTTGCGCAGCTCAATTCCGGCACCGTCGGCGCAGCGGCGCGCGCAGTACGCTATGGCTACCCGGCCATTGCCGCCAGCATTGGCTATTTACTGACTGCCGAAGAGATGAAAGCGGGCTGGCCGAGTACGCATAAATACTGGCCGGACGCCGTTGATGATGTGGTGTTGCGGGTCGATAAACTCCGCGCTGAATGGCAGCCTGGCAAGCCGCTGTTGCCCGCTGGCACCGGGGTGAGCATTAACTACCCGCCGCTGGCGAAAAGTGCCGTGAAAGGTGAAAAGTACATTGGCAATGAGCGTTTTCCTCTGCCGCAACACCGCTATGTATTACTTGAGGACGGGCGGGCAAAGCAGGTGATGAGTGAGAAAGTGCTGACGCCGAGCGAAGCGGATACGGATACCGGCTGGTTAAATCGCGGCTACATCACGCTGACGGTTTTTGATGCTGAATGGAACGCGCCGCAGTACGAATCAGCGTATCAGGCGATTTTCCGTTAACGCATCGCGCGAGCAAGATCACAATTTTAATCTCCCGGCGTGTTTTTTATCGTCGGGAAACTGGTAGAGTCGGCACCTGGATTGTTACTGCTTAGGCAGGCGAAACCTGATTGTCCGGCAACTGCCGGAGGTCAGGTTTTTTTGTTTCCGGGGCCGGAATGAAAATCGCCAAAATATTAAACAATAATGTTGTGGTTGTGCTGGATGAGCAGCAGCGCGAACAGGTTGTCATGGGCCGGGGGCTGGCGTTCCAGAAACGCCCCGGTGATGAACTGGATGAGCGCTGCATTGAGAAGGTGTTTGCTCTGCAAAGCGATGAGCTGGTGCGCCGTCTCAGCGAACTGCTCAGCCAGATCCCGCTGGAAGTGATAACCGCCTGCGATCGCATCATCGAACTGGCCCGCAGCCAGCTCGGCAAGCTGCAGGACAGTCTCTACATTACGCTGACCGACCACTGTTATTTTGCGCTTGAGCGGCAAAAAAAGGGCGCAGTGGTGCGCAACGTATTGTTGTGGGAGATCAAGCATCTCTATCCGAAAGAGTTTGCGCTGGGCCAGCAGGCGCGGGCGATACTCGCTAAACGCCTTGGCGTTGAATTGCCGGAAGATGAGGCCGGGTTTATCGCCCTGCATCTGGTCACGGCGCAGCTGAACAGCGAAATGCCGGAAGTGATGCACATCACCCAGGTGATGCAGGAGATTTTGCACATCGTGAAGTACCAGTTAACGCTGGAATACGATGAAGAGTCGCTGAGCTATCATCGCTTTGTGACGCATCTGAAATTTTTCTCGCAGCGATTGCTGAACCGTACGGTGGTGGCGGATGACGATCTCTCCCTGCATCAGGCGGTGAAAGAAAATTATCGGCTGGCATGGCAGTGCGCGGAAAAAGTCGCTCGCCATCTGGTCAGCCGCTATCAGCGTCAGCTAACGAACGAAGAAATTATGTTCCTCGCCATTCATATTGAACGGGTGAGAAAAGAAACGCGTTAAAACAAGACGCAAAAGGATTGTTACTGCATTGCGCAGGCAAAACCTGAGACCGGCTCCGCGAGGCGCTGGCTCAGGTTTTTTTTTACTCAGTCACCGCCTTCGGGCGACAGATGCAAGGGAATTCAACATGGAATATCAAGCGTTGGCGAAAGCGATCCTCAGCCACGTCGGTGGGAAGGAGAACATCAGCAGCCTGGTACACTGTGCTACCCGGTTGCGCTTCAAACTCAAAGACATCCAGAAAGCGGACGCCGAAGGATTAAAAACCAACCCCGGCGTGATTATGGTGGTGGAGAGCGGCGGCCAGTTTCAGGTTGTGATTGGCAACCATGTGAACGCGGTGTGGCAAGCCGTGTGCCAGGAGGCAGGATTAACGGACGAGACGCCAGTGGCGGCAGAAGATAAAGGCAATCTGCTGGGGCGATTAATTGATATCGTTTCCGGTATTTTTACCCCGTTTATCGGCATTCTTGCCGCATCCGGGATCCTCAAAGGACTGCTGGCGCTGGCGATTGTCTGTGGCTGGCTCACCACCGACAGCGGCACCTATAAAATCTGGTTTGCCGCCAGCGACGCGCTCTTTTTCTTCTTACCGCTGGTGCTGGGTTACACCGCCGGAAAAAAATTCGGCGGCAGTCCTTTTGTCACCATGGTGATTGGCGGCGCGCTGACGCACCCGCTGATGATCGCGGCCTTCAATGCCAGCCAGGCTGCCGGTGCGGCCAGCGAATCTTTCCTCGGTATTCCGGTGACGTTCCTCAATTACAGTGGTTCCGTCATCCCGATTATTCTTGCCGCCTGGGTCAGTTGCTGGCTGGAAAAACAGGGCAATCGCTTTCTGCATGCGGCGGTAAAAAACTTCTTTGCGCCGCTGATCTGCATCGCCATCACCGTCCCGTTAACGTTCCTGATTATTGGTCCGGTCGCGACCTGGCTTAGCCAGATGCTGGCGCATGGCTATCAGACCGTCTACACGCTGGCGCCCTGGCTGGCCGGGGCGTCGCTGGGCGCGCTGTGGCAGGTCTGCGTGATCTTTGGTCTGCACTGGGGGTTGGTACCGTTGATGATCAACAACTTTGCCGTCTTCGGGCAGGACACCATGCTGCCGATCCTGCTGCCTGCGGTGTTCGGTCAGGTTGGCGCAACGCTGGGCATCTTTCTGCGTACCCGCGATGCGCGCCAGAAGATGCTGGCGGGTTCATCCATCGCCGCCGGGATTTTCGGCATCACCGAACCGGCCGTGTACGGTTTAACGCTGCCGCTGCGCCGTCCGTTTATTTTTGGTTGCGTGGCGGGAGCCATCGGCGGGGGCATTGTCGGCTTTAGCGGCAGCCATGCCTATTCCTTTGGTTTCGCCAACATCTTCACGCTGGCGCAGATGATCCCGCCGGGCGGCGTCGATGCAACGCTGTGGGGCGGCATTATCGGTAGCGTCGTGGCGCTGCTCTTATCCGGCGTGCTGACTTTTTTTGCCGGGCTGCCAAAAGCGCCGGTTGCCGCAGAGCCGAACAGCACGGCAATGCCTGTGGAGAACACGGTTCTGGCGCCAATGAGCGGTACGGTTCTGGCGCTGGATCAGGTGCCGGATGCCACGTTCGCCAGCGGTTTGCTGGGGCAGGGTGTGGCGATCATTCCGCAGGATGGGCGCGTGGTGGCCCCGTTTGCCGGAGAAGTCGCATCGCTGTTTGCCACCAAACATGCGATCGGGCTGCTCAGCGATAGCGGCGTTGAAGTATTGATCCATGTCGGTATCGACACCGTCAAACTGGGAAGCGGGCCCTTTACCGCACATGTTCAGGTGGGTGACAGAGTAAATGTGGGCGATCTGCTGCTGGAGTTCGATCGCGCAGCGATCCTTGCGGCCGGCTACGATCTCGCCACGCCGATTATTATCAGTAACAGCGACAGCACCGGTGGTGTGCGTACCGTGGCTACAACCTCAGTACAGGCCGGTATGCCGCTGCTTGCGATTGCCGGCTAATCAAAGGAGAAAGTGATGAGAGAATTTCCGAAATCGTTCTTGTGGGGCGGCGCGATTGCTGCGAACCAGGTTGAAGGTGCGTATCTGGAAGGCGGAAAAGGCCTTTCAACGTCGGATGTCCAGCCAAAAGGGGTGTTTGGCGACGTGGTTGAACGCGTGGCGGGAGACAGTGCGCTGAAAGATGTCGCCATCGATTTTTACCACCGCTACCCGGAAGATATCGCGCTGTTTGCGGAGATGGGGTTTAGCTGCCTGCGCGTGTCGATTGCCTGGACGCGTATTTTCCCGAACGGTGATGAAACTACGCCGAATGAAGCGGGCCTTGCCTACTACGACAAGCTGTTTGATGAACTGGCGAAATACGGCATTACGCCGCTGGTCACCTTATCCCACTATGAGATGCCGTGGGGGCTGGTGAAACAGTATGGCGGCTGGGGCAGCCGTCAGACCATTGGCTTTTTCGAGCGCTATGCGCGTACCGTGTTCAGCCGCTACAAAGAGAAGGTGAAATTGTGGCTGACTTTCAATGAGATCAACATGTCATTGCACGCGCCGATGACCGGTGTCGGGTTGCCGGAGAACAGCAGTAAAGAGGCGGTTTATCAGGCGATTCACCATCAACTGGTGGCCAGCGCGCTGGCCGTGAAGGCCTGCCATGAGATTATCCCGGGCGGCAAGATCGGCAATATGCTGCTGGGTGGGTTGATGTATCCGCTGACCTGCAAACCGGACGATGTGTTCGAAGCGCTGCAAGAGAATCGGAGCTGGCAGTTCTTTGGCGATGTGCAGTGCCGTGGCGCATATCCTGGCTATATGCTGCGTTATTTCCGTGATAACGGTATCCACGTTGAGATCACTGATACCGATCGCGAAGCGCTGAAATCCACCGTCGATTTTATCTCGTTCAGCTACTACATGACCGGCTGCGTGACCACCGACGACGCGCTGAATCAGCAGGCGCGCGGCAATATTCTCAGCATGGTGCAAAACCCGCATCTGGCCAGCTCAGAGTGGGGCTGGCAGATCGATCCGGTTGGCCTGCGTACGCTGCTGAATATGCTGTGGGATCGCTGGCAAAAACCGCTGTTTATCGTTGAGAACGGTTTGGGCGCGAAGGACAAGGTGGAAGCCGATGGCAGCATCAACGACGACTACCGCATTACCTATCTGAATGACCATCTGGTACAGGTGCGCGAAGCAATTGATGACGGCGTCGAAGTGATGGGTTACACAAGCTGGGGGCCGATTGACCTGGTCAGCGCCTCGAAAGCCGAGATCTCCAAGCGCTACGGTTTTATCTATGTGGATCGCGATGACAACGGCAACGGCACGCTGGCACGCAGCCGCAAGAAGAGTTTTTACTGGTATCGCGATGTGATTGCCAGCAACGGCGCAAGCCTGAAGTAATGCGAACGGGCCCGCTGGCGGGCACGTTTTTACCCCATCAGATGGCGGATAAACTCCTTCAGCCACATCACCGCCGGGTCACTGCTGTGACGCTGGTGCCACAGTAGCGCCACTTCAATCGGTTCTGCATCCAGCGGCTGTGGGCTTGCCAGCAAACCGCGCGTTCTTTGCCACTCCGTTGCCAGCCCGGCGGGTACGGTCGCCAGCGCTGGCATCGTTTCCAGCAGACCTGGCAGGGCGGCAAAATGCGGCGTGGTGTAATACACGCGGCGTTGGCGGCCGGTTTTTGCCAGCAGCGTATCGAAATGGCTGCTGGTCGCCTCGCGGTAGCTGACCATCAAATGGGGCTGAGCGGCAAACGTATCGACATCCAGCGGCGCGCTGAGCGTCAGTTGTTGCGGGTGCCAGAGCGTGACATATGACATGGTGGTCAGCACTTCACGTTCAAGCCAGCGCGGCCCGGCGGTGGCAACGCTGATCGCCATATCCATCTCGCCGCCTTCGAGCCGCGTGGCGTCGCTGAAAGGATCGCTGGCCACCACGTTCAGGCGCATACCGGGAGCCGCCTGCTGAAGCGCCGGGATCAAACGCGGCATCAGCCACATTTCTACCCAGTCGGCCATACCGAGCGTCAGCGTGACGTTCACGGTTTTCGCATCAAACGCCGCCTGCTGAAACAGCGCGCTCTGCAACTGCTCCAGCAGCGGCAGCAGCTCGCTATGCAGCTCTTCCGCACGGGCGGTGGGCTGCATGCGATGGCCGCTGCGGATAAACAGCGGATCGTCAAACAGCGTGCGCAGACGCGACAGCACGCCGCTCACTGCGGGCTGGCCCAGATGCAACTTATCCGCCGCAGCGGAGACGCTCTGTTCGCGGAACAGCACGGCAAAGGCGATCAGCAGGTTCAGATCGATTTTTCGGAAATCATTCTCTTTGATAGTCATTATCGCTCCAATCAATTGGAGTGATAGTATCGCTGGCGGGATACTGTTGCAACGAAAACAACAGGAGAAAAGTGATGAAACATTATCCTCTGCTGATGGCGCTGGTGGGCGCAACGCTGAACTTCAGCGCCTTCGCAGCGCAACCGCCCAGTACGCATCAGGCGCAGGCGCCGGGATATTACCGGATGGCGATGGGCGACTGGCAAATCACCGCCGTTTCCGACGGTACGGTCGCCGTGCCGTTTGACAAGTTGCTCACGCATATTTCCCTCGAGACGCTGCAATCGGAGATGGCGAAAGCCAACCTGGCGGTTCACGCCGAAACATCGATCAACGCTTTTGTCATTAACACTGGTAAGCAATTGATTCTGGTCGATACGGGCGCCGGGCCGCTGTTTGGCGATGCGGGCGGTCATCTTCCCGATAACCTGCGGGCGGCGGGCATCGATCCGGATGCGATAGATACGGTGCTGCTGACCCACATTCATGCCGATCACTCCGGCGGCGTGCAGCGCGACGGCAAGCCGGTGTTTCGCAATGCCACGGTGCGTGTCGATCAGCGCGATGTGGATTTCTGGCTCAACCCGGCGCATCTGCAAGAGGTTGAAGAGAGTCAGCGTCACACCTTCGCTGAATCCGAACGCTCGCTGCGTCCGGTGATCGATGCCGGTAAACTCAGTACGTTCCGCGCACCGACGGAAGTCATCCCCGGTATTGACGCGGTGCCTGCGCCAGGACATACGCCGGGCAGCGTGATCTATCGCGTCACCCACGGCGGTAAGACGCTGATGCTGTGGGGCGACATTATCCATGCGCATCCGGTGCAGCTACCGGACCCGGGCGTGGCGATCCATTTTGATGTTAACCAGCAGCAGGCCATTGCCACGCGCCAGAAAGTGCTGGCCCAGGTGGCTCGCGAGGGGGACTGGATAGCCGCCGCGCATATTGCGTTTCCTGGCATTGGCAAAGTGATAAAAGCCGATAAAGGCTACCGCTGGGTGCCGATTAACTACAGCGCGCAGGGAAATTAACCTGACGGAGGGCGCTGCACTTCAGGTTGGCTGAAGTGCAGCCGCCACCACCCGCCTGGCATTAAAAAATCATCTTGAACACACCTGTCACCACCAGCAGACCAATCAGAAAGATAATCAGGATCACCCAAAGTAAAATCTTCAACATTTTTAACGTCCTCCATGCATACAGAAGTGCAAAGCTTAGACAACCTGCTGCATTTTTGCCTTTTTTCTATACTTAATGGTTTGCAATCACCGGAGGGCGAACGATGTCTGTTACCAACGTTGCTGTGGTCACTGCCGCAGATTCCGGTATCGGCAAGCAATGTGCGCTGATGCTGGCAGAGCAGGGCTTTGATATTGGTATTACCTGGCATTCGGATGAGCGGGGTGCGCAAGAGACGGCGCGGCAGGTGGAGGCTTTCGGGCGCAGGGCCGAAACCATCCAGCTCGATCTTAGCCAGTTGCCGGAAGGCGCGCAGGCGATACAAACGCTGATTTCCCGCTTCGGACGTATCGATGCGCTGGTCAATAATGCCGGCGCGATGAGCAAAGCGCCTTTCCTGGAGGTGACGTTCGAAGACTGGCGCAGCATTTTTACCGTCGATGTTGACGGCGCGTTTCTCTGCGCGCAAATTGCGGCGCGGCAAATGGTGGCGCAGGGGCAGGGCGGACGCATCATTAACATCACATCGGTGCATGAACATACGCCGCTGCCGGAAGCGAGTGCCTATACCGCGGCGAAACATGCGCTGGGCGGATTAACCCAGTCGATGGCGCTGGAACTGGTTGAGCACAACATTCTCGTCAATGCGGTTGCACCCGGCGCGATAGCCACGCCGATGAATAACATGAGCGATGATGATGCTAAACCCGGTTCGATGTCGAATATTCCGCTGGCCCGGCCCGGTACCACCAAAGAGATAGCCAGCATGGTGGCCTGGCTCTGTTCAGAGCACGCCAGTTATACCACCGGGCAGTCGTTTATTATCGACGGCGGGTTTATGCTCGCTAACCCGCAGTTCAAACCTAAAGCTTAATCATGCTTTGTGCTGTTCTGGCGCTTCTTACGACGGCGCCGGAACCACCAGCGCAGGCAAACCACCAGCGCGATAGCGA
Source organism: Kosakonia sp. MUSA4 (assembly GCF_013085925.1). Classification (NCBI taxonomy): domain Bacteria; kingdom Pseudomonadati; phylum Pseudomonadota; class Gammaproteobacteria; order Enterobacterales; family Enterobacteriaceae; genus Kosakonia; species Kosakonia sp. MUSA4. Next base: position 3,506,929 of record NZ_CP025697.1, on the reverse strand, counting down.
TGACCAGCCAAATCCAGCGTTTTACATGCTGATCGAACTGATGCAGCCACGGGCCAATCACTTCCCCGCCAACATAGCCCAGCGTGGTAAACAGTAACGCCCAGACGATCGCGCCAAGAATATTCAGCGGCAGAAAGATTTTCGGACGCAGACGGCTGGTGCCGATCAGCAACGGGCCCACGATGCGAAAGCCGTACATAAAGCGCGAACCAATCACAAACAGGTACGGATGGCGGCGGATCAGCGTTTGCGCCTGATGGATTTTGTCGCGATGGTGTGAGAAGCGACGCAGTATTTTCATGCCGTAGCGGCGGCCGAGCAGATAGAGCAACTGGTCGCCAATCATGCCGCCCAGCGCCACGGAGATAACCACCAGCGGGAAACGTAATAACCCTTGATGCGCTGCAACTCCGCCCAGCAGCGTAATGGTCTCACCTTCAGCAATACTGCCAATAACCAGCGCGGCGTAGCCATACTGGCTAATCAGATAATTGATATCCATTAAAAATAAGCCCTCCAGGTAAAACGCTTATAAGCATACACCCGACTGAGGGGTCTTGTCGGAAGGATACGTTGTGCGGCAGCGCTATTTTTACAACTGTGCAAAAAATAATCGCAAGAGTGAATTATACTTACAGTGTCGTTATTCGGGCTGTCAGCAAGGGGGCGTTATGAACCATGTCTGGGGACTGTTTTCCCATCCCGATCGTGAAATGAAGGTGATCAAAAGCGAAGACGAGACGGTTTCGCATCACTACACTCACCACGTGCTGGTTATGGCGGCGGTACCGGTTATCTGTGCGTTTATCGGTACCACGCAAATCGGCTGGAACTTCGGTGAGGAGAATGTCGTCAGGCTGTCGTTGTTTACCGGCTTCTACATGGCGGTACTGTTTTATGCGCTGATGCTGGCAGGGGTGGCCGTGATGGGCCGCGTCATCTGGTGGATGGCGCGAAGCTTCCCGCAGCGGCCCGGGCTTGCTCGCTGTATGGTGTTTGCCGGTTATGTCGCGACGCCGCTGTTCCTGAGCGGTATTGTGGCGCTCTATCCGCTGGTATGGCTGTGCGCGCTGGTGGGTACCGTCGCACTGTTTTATACCGGTTATCTGCTCTATGTCGGTATTCCGACCTTCCTGAATATCAATAAAGAAGAGGGGCTGAGCTTCTCCAGTTCCACGCTGGCGATTGGTGTGCTGGTGCTGGAAGTGCTGCTGGCGCTGACGGTGATCCTCTGGGGCTACGGCTACCGTTTGTTCTGATAAAACGCATTGCTGGCGTAAATGCCAGCAATGCAATCTTCCGCAATGATTCTTCTGTGGCGACAACCCTGCATGGCGGCTATTATGCGCAGGCCAGCCTCATTATTTTCCTGATTAATGAAAGCGGTGTGCGTAACAACGTGCGTGAATAATTTTCAGAAGTCTCACCATGCAGAAATTTCGAGTCTCTTTATTAAGCCTGGCTTTATTGCTGGCTGCGCCTGTGGCGCCGTTTGCTGTCGCGAAAACCACTGCCGCGACCACTGCCGCACAACCTGAAATCGCCTCAGGTAGCGCGATGATTGTCGATCTGCAAACCAATCAGGTGATCTACTCCAGTCACCCGGATCTGGTGCGTCCTATCGCCTCCATCACCAAGTTGATGACCGCGATGGTGGTACTGGATGCCCATTTGCCGCTGGATGAGAAACTCAACGTCGATATCAGCCAGACGCCGGAAATGAAAGGGATCTACTCCCGCGTGCGTCTGAACAGCGAAATCAGCCGTAAAAACATGCTGCTGCTGGCGCTGATGTCGTCGGAAAACCGCGCGGCCGCAAGCCTTGCGCACCACTATCCGGGCGGTTATAACGCGTTTATCGCTGCGATGAATGCCAAAGCCAAAGCGCTGGGCATGACCAATACGCATTATGTTGAACCGACCGGGCTGTCGATTCACAACGTTTCTACCGCACGCGATCTGACCAAACTGCTGATTGCCACCAAACAGTATCCGCTGATTGGGCAACTGAGCACCACGCGCGAAGAGATGGCAACCTTCAGCAATCCGGCCTATACGCTGCCGTTTCGCAATACCAACCATCTGGTCTACCGCGATAACTGGAATATTCAGTTAACCAAAACCGGCTTTACCAATGCGGCAGGGCACTGCCTGGTGATGCGCACGGTGATTAACAACAAACCGGTGGCGCTGGTGGTGATGGATGCATTCGGTAAATTTACGCACTTTGCCGATGCCAGCCGTTTACGTACCTGGATTGAAACCGGGAAAGCGCAGCCGGTTCCGGCGGCGGCGCTGAGTTATAAGCGCCAGAAAGCGGCGCAGATGACGCAGAATAACAGCGCAGCGGGCGAGCAAACCGCGCAGAACGATTAATTACTCTGGCAGCGTCCAGTCACCGTCGTTGAGTGGACGCTGCATAATCAACGTATCCCGCCAGTCCCCTTTCTTGTAGCCGACGCTACGCAGTTGCCCGACAATCTCAAAGCCGTGCTTTTTATGCAGCCGCAGGGAGCCGGAATTATTATTGCCGTCGCCAACCACCGCAATCAGTTGCCGCCACGGCCCCTCTTCACAGCGTGCAATCAGGGCACTCATCAGCGTTGAACCGATCCCGCGACCGGTCATGCTGGCATCGACGTAAATCGACTCTTCCAGCGTATAGCGATAAGCCTGACGCGGGCGATAGAACCCGGCGTAGCAGTAGCCAACGATAATGCCGTGATACAGCGCAACCATCCACGGCAGGCCATCGCTGGCGATTTTACTCATGCGGGCACGCATTTCATCAATCGTCGGGGGAACTTCTTCGAAGGAGGCGCGACCGTGCAGCACGTGCCAGGCGTACAGCGATGCAATGGCGTGCACATCGTCAGGCGTGGCGTCGCGCACCACGACAGCAGGGCCGGAGAGAATATCGACAGCAGACAATGGTGTGCTCCTTCAAAGCGGGGAGCCAGAGAAACGTTTCTCTGGCGTTTTTCGCTACTCTATTACGAAAGGGGCACACAATACAGCCTGTATTCTGGCTATTTTATCGCCACATTAGCGTGATTATCTGTCGTTAAATCCTCTTGCCAGAATTTACGCTTGGTGGTTTTTCCGATGCCGGGGTTCATGCTGTTTGTCGGATCATTTTCCCGATAAAACTGTTTTAGCGTTTCTGCGGCTTCATACAGGTGACCCACGTTATGTTCGGCAGGGTATTGCGCGCCGCGCTGGCGCAGCAGTTCAAGCATTTGCTCTTTCAGCGCATGGGCGTCGACGCCTTTTTTGACGATGTAATCCTGGTGGAAAACGTGGCACATAAAGTGGCCGTAGTAGAGTTTGTGCACCAGTTGGTTGTCGATTTCCGGCGGCAGATGCTCAAACCATTCGCTATCGTTGCGCCTGAGAGCGATGTCGAGCGCCAGAATATCTTCCACTTCGTCGGCATGTACCGCCTGATAGCGGATCGCCGCACCGGCGGCGGCAAAGCGGTGTAAAAAGGCTTTGCTCCCTTCTTCCGGCGTACAGGCGAAAAAGCCGCCTTCGGCGCTGGCAAAATAGTCCGTCAGCCAGTTTTGCGCTTCTGCAATGCCGTCGCCGGACATCTTCAACAGCAGGTGATGCTCATACTTATCGCGCCACGTTTTCATCCGCGGCGGCAGGTGCGACGGGAAAACGGCGCTGATTTTTTGCAGTGAACGATCAATAAAGTGCGGCTTGAACAGCGGCGCTTTATCCAGCAGCGCTTCGGTGCGTCCCTTCAGAGTAAAGAACAGCGGCATTTTGTCGGTGCCGAGTTTGTCGATCATCAGGAAGGTGTCTTTACCGTAGCGTTCGGCGATGTCGTAAATATCGCGGTGCATATATTCGCCCGCCACCGGCAGGTGGGCGAAGTTCGCCAGAATGTGGCGGCGGATCTCCGTTAATACGGCGGTCTGGTTGGTGCCGATATAGAACACTTGTTGCTGTTTTTCCGCCGGGAAAGTATCCAGACGCACAGCAAAAACCGCGAGTTTGCCCGCACAGCCGGAAGATTCAAACAGCCGATCCGGATCGGCGTTGTAGCGCGCCGGGGTAGCGGCTTCGACATCGCGCACGCGGGTGATGTAATCATGATCGTGGCCGTGGCGCTGATCGTGGCGCACGTGATCCGCTTTGATGCGTTCGTCATCCAGCGCGCTGAGGATCTGCTCCGGCGTTTCGCCCAAATCAATGCCCAGATGGTTAACCAACTGCAATTTTCCCTGCTCATCGATACGGGCGAACAGCGACATTTCGGTATAGGCCGGGCCGCGCTGCACCAGTGAACCACCGGAGTTATTGCAGATCCCGCCAATCACCGAGGCGCCAATGCAGGAGGAACCAATCACCGAGTGCGGCTCGCGACCCAGCGGTTTAAGCGCCTTTTCCAGCGAGTAGAGCGTGGTGCCAGGATACGCCAGCACCTGCTCGCCATTATCCAGCAGGTGCAGCTTGTCGAGCCGCAGGGTGCTGATAATCACAATATCGCGGTCATAATCATTGCCGCTGGGCGTTGAGCCTTCGGTCAGGCCGGTATTCGCCGCCTGCATCAGGATGATTTTGTCGGCGTTGACACAGGCATGCAGCACGCGCCACAGCTCCACTAACGTTCCGGGAAAGACAACCGCCAGCGCATCGCCGTGGCCGGAGCGAAAGCCTTTACGGTAGCGGGCGGTTTTGGCCGGATCGGTCAACAGGTGAGAGGCGCCGACCAGCCGTTTCAGTTCGTGTAAAAAAGTGCGGTTCTCGTTTGAAGTTGCGAATGACATATTCCACTCCTTGTGGTGAGTCAGCATTTTTGTGCCTGTAATAGTAGTCCTGCTAAACCTGACGGGGGAGTGAATTCGCAGAAAAATCAGAGCTCAACTCTGCAAGACATGCCAGGATTATGGCACACTGCGTTTTTTTCGCGGTCCGTTCCGCGGTTATGGGTGAAATAAGAGAGTAAATACGACATGAAATGGCTATGTTCTGTAGGTGTCGCTGTGAGCCTCGCGCTGCAACCCGCGCTGGCTGAGGAGTTAATTGGTAACCATCCACTGACGCCGGAAGCAAGGGATGCATTTGTCACTGAGTTGCTCAAAAAGATGACGGTTGATGAAAAAATTGGTCAGTTACGTCTTATTAGCGTTGGCCCGGATAACCCGAAGGAAGCTATCCGCGAGATGATCAAAAAGAGCCAGGTGGGGGCGATTTTTAACACCGTCACCCGCCCGGATATCCGCGCGATGCAGGATCAGGCGATGCAGCTTAGCCGCCTGAAAATTCCGCTCTTTTTCGCCTACGATGTGGTTCACGGCCAGCGTACCGTCTTCCCGATTAGCCTTGGCCTGGCCTCCAGTTTTAACCTTGACGCGGTGCGCACTGTGGGGCGCGTTTCTGCTTATGAAGCCGCCGATGACGGCCTGAATATGACCTGGGCGCCGATGGTGGACGTTTCCCGCGATCCGCGCTGGGGTCGCGTGTCGGAAGGGTTTGGTGAAGACACCTTCCTGACCTCTGAAATGGGGCGCACGATGGTCGAAGCGATGCAGGGCAAAAGCCCGGCGGATCGCTACTCGGTGATGACCAGCGTTAAACACTTTGCCGCTTATGGCGCGGTGGAAGGCGGTAAAGAGTACAACACCGTCGATATGAGCCCGCAGCGTCTGTTTAACGACTATATGCCGCCGTACAAAGCGGCGCTCGATGCCGGCAGCGGCGGCGTGATGGTGGCGCTTAACTCGCTGAACGGTACGCCCGCTTCTTCGGATTCCTGGTTGTTAAAAGATCTGCTGCGCGATCAGTGGCACTTCAAAGGCATCACCATTTCCGATCACGGTGCGATCAAGGAGCTAATCAAACATGGCACGGCCGCCGATCCGGAAGATGCGGTGCGCGTGGCGCTGAAGTCCGGCATCAACATGAGCATGAGCGACGAGTACTACAGCAAGTATCTGCCGGGGCTGCTGAAATCCGGCAAGGTGACGATGGAGGAGCTGGACGATGCCACGCGCCATGTGCTGAACGTGAAGTACGACATGGGCTTGTTTAACGATCCGTACAGCCATCTCGGCCCGAAAGAGAGCGACCCGCAAGATACTAATGCGGAAAGCCGTCTGCATCGCAAAGAAGCGCGTGAAGTGGCGCGCGAAAGTATGGTGCTGCTGAAAAACCGCCTTGAAACCCTGCCGCTGAAAAAAACCGACACCGTGGCGGTAGTTGGGCCGCTGGCCGACAGCAAGCGCGACTCCATGGGAAGCTGGTCTGCGGCGGGTGTGGCCGATCAGTCCGTTACCGTGCTGACCGGCATCCGCAATGCGCTGGCCGGTAAAGGCAACGTGCTGTATGCCAAAGGGGCGAACATCACCAACGACAAAGACATCGTTAACTTCCTCAATCTGTATGAACCGGCGGTGGTGGTCGATCCGCGTTCGCCGCAAGAGATGATTGATGAAGCGGTGGCGGCGGCGAAGAAATCCGACGTGGTAGTTGCGGTGGTGGGTGAAGCGCAGGGGATGGCGCACGAAGCGTCCAGCCGTACCAACATTACTATTCCGCAAAGCCAGCGCGATCTGATTGCCGCGCTGAAAGCGACCGGCAAACCGCTGGTGCTGGTGCTGATGAATGGTCGCCCGCTGGCGCTGGTGAAAGAGGATCAGCAGGCTGATGCGATCCTCGAAACCTGGTTCGCCGGGACGGAAGGCGGTAACGCCATCGCCGATATTCTGTTTGGCGATTACAACCCGTCCGGCAAGTTGCCGATGTCCTTCCCGCGCTCGGTGGGACAGATTCCGGTTTACTACAGCCATCTGAACACCGGTCGTCCGTACAATGCCGACAAGCCGAACAAATACACCTCCCGTTACTTTGATGAAGCGAACGGGCCGCTCTATCCGTTCGGTTACGGCCTTAGCTACACCACTTTCAAAGTCTCTGAGGTGAAAATGTCCGCACCGTCGATGACGAGTACCGGCAAACTGACCGCCAGCGTGGAGGTGACCAACACCGGTAAGCGTGCGGGTGAAACGGTGATCCAGATGTATTTGCAGGATGTCACCGCGTCGATGAGCCGTCCGGTGAAACAACTGCGCGGTTTTGACAAGGTGAACCTGCAACCGGGCGAAACCAAAACCGTCAGCTTCCCGATCGATGTGAACGCGCTGAAGTTCTGGAACCAGCAGATGAAATATGCTGCGGAGCCTGGCAAATTCAACGTCTTTATCGGCGTTGATTCCGCACGCGTCAATCAGGGCGAGTTCGAACTGCGCTAATCCCTCCCAGGCCGGGCAACCGGCCTGATTTTTTCCGCTATACCTTATTCCTTTATCGTTTAGGGCTTTCACGCGACAAAGCCGCTATTTTTCGGCTACGCTTTTTTCTCAAGCTGCTGAAAAAGGCGGTAAAAAATGAGGGAAGTACAATGACAATCACCCATAAGATTGCGTGCTCACTGCTGCTGGTGGCTGCCACGAGCCTGCCATTGCAGGCAGCGGAACCGGTGAAGGTAGGCTCCAAAATTGATACCGAAGGGGCGTTGCTGGGCAATATCATTTTGCAGGTTCTGGAAAGCCATGGTGTAAAAACAGTCAATAAAGTGCAGCTTGGCACCACGCCGGTGGTGCGCGGGGCGATTACCTCCGGCGAGCTGGATATCTACCCCGAATACACCGGCAACGGCGCATTTTTCTTTAAAGATGAAAATGATCCTGCATGGAAAAACGCGCAGCAGGGCTACGAGAAAGTGAAAAAACTCGATGCCGAACAGAATAAGCTGGTCTGGTTGACGCCCGCTCCGGCGAATAACACGTGGACGATTGCCGTGCGTCAGGATCTGGCGCAGAAAAATAAGCTCATCTCCTTAGCCGATCTGAGCCGTTACCTGAAAGAGGGCGGTGAATTCAAACTGGCGGCATCGGCGGAGTTTATCGAACGCACCGATGCGTTACCGGCCTTTGAGAAAGCGTACGGCTTTACACTGAAGCAGGATCAACTGCTGTCACTGGCCGGCGGTGATACGGCGGTGACCATTAAAGCTGCCGCGCAGCAAACCTCCGGCGTGAATGCGGCGATGGCCTACGGCACAGATGGCCCGGTTGCGGCGCTGGGGCTGCAAACGCTGAGCGATCCGAAAGGCGTGCAACCGATCTATGCGCCTACGCCGGTAGTGCGTGAAGCGGTATTAAAAGCGTATCCGCAGCTGGATGCGTGGCTGAAACCGGTCTTCGCCAGCCTGGATGAAAAAACGCTGCAAAAACTGAACGCCAGCATTGCCGTTGAAGGGCTGGATGCGAAAAAAGTGGCAGCCGACTACCTGAAAGAAAAAGGGCTGGTGAAATAAGCGCTGTTATGGAGGATTCGCGACATTGCCATAATCGTGTGCTGCTGCTGTTGATGGTCGTCGGGCTGCTGGCAGCCTGGCTACCGTTTGTTAACTATGCGCCAAACCGGCTGGTCTCGGGCGAAAGCCGCGCGTTGTGGCAGCTGTTTCCGGCGTTCTGGCTGCTGGCGCCCTGTCTGCTGCTGATCCTCAGTTTTGTGCCAGGACGCGGGGCGCAAATCGGTACGCTGCTGCTGGCCGAAGCGCTTTTCTGCCTGTTGGTGTGGAGTGCGGGCAGGGCGGCGACGGAGCTGGCGCAGTCGGGCAGCGCGCTGGCGCGAACCTCGCCGGGAAGCGGGCTGTGGTTGTGGCTGGCGTTGACGCTGTTGGCCTGTAGCGACGCTATTCGCCGCCTTGTCAGCCACCCGGTCTGGCGTTGGCTGCTCAATGCGCAAATCTGGTGTCTGCCGCTGTTCTTACTGCTCAGCGGCGAGCTGGACGATCTCTCGTTGCTGCATGAATACAGCAACCGCCAGGAGGTGTTCAATGATGCGCTGGCGCAGCATCTGACGCTGCTCTTCGGTACGCTCATTCCCGCGCTGGTGGTGGGTTTTGCCATCGGTTTATGGTGCTACCGCCATCCGACGCGCCAGGGGCCGGTTTTCACGGTGCTCAATATCATCCAGACCATTCCTTCTGTCGGGCTGTTCGGCCTGCTGATTGCGCCGCTGGCCGGGCTGGTGCTGCACTTCCCGGTTCTGAGCCGTTTCGGCATTGCCGGAACCGGCATGACGCCCGCGCTGATCGCGCTTATTTTGTATGCCTTATTGCCGCTGGTGCGCGGCGTGGTCGCCGGGCTTAACCAGGTGCCGCAGGAGGTGTTGGAGAGCGCCGAGGCGATGGGCATGAGTGCGCGCCAGCGTTTCTGGCAGGTACGCATTCCGCTGGCGCTGCCGCTGCTGCTACGCAGTTTGCGCGTTGTGGCGGTGCAGACGGTCGGCATGGCGGTGATTGCGGCGCTGATCGGTGCCGGAGGCTTCGGCGCGCTGGTTTTCCAGGGGCTACTGAGCAGCGCGCTGGATTTGGTGCTGCTTGGCGTGATCCCGGTTATTGCGCTGGCCGTCGTCGTGGATGCGCTGTTTGGCTTAAGCCTCGCGCTGCTGAAGGTAAAACAACATGATTGAATTTAAAAACGTCAGCAAAACCTTTGCCGGACAGCAGGCCGTCAGCCATCTCGATCTGCATGTCAAAACGGGCGCTTTTTCGGTACTGATTGGCACCTCAGGTTCCGGAAAATCGACCACGCTGAAGATGGTCAACCGGCTGATCGAGCATGATGACGGCGCGATTTATTTTGCCGGTGAGGATATTCGCCAGCTTCCGGTACTGGAGCTGCGCCGCCGCATGGGGTATGCCATCCAGTCGATTGGGCTGTTCCCGCACTGGACGGTGGCGCAGAACATCGCCACCGTGCTGCAACTGCAAAAGTGGTCGCGCGGCCAGCGCGATGCGCGGGTGGAGGAACTGATGGCGCTGCTGGGGCTGGATGTTTCGCTGCGCGACCGTTTCCCGCATCAGCTTTCCGGCGGGCAACAGCAGCGGGTCGGTGTGGCTCGCGCGCTGGCGGCCGATCCGGAAGTGCTGCTGATGGATGAACCTTTCGGCGCGCTGGATCCGGTCACCCGCGCGGCATTGCAGCAGGAGATGGTGCGCATTCACCGTCTGCTTGGGCGCACCATTGTACTGGTGACGCACGATATCGATGAGGCGTTACAACTGGCGGATCACCTGGTGTTGATGGATAAGGGCAAAGTGGTGCAGCAGGGGACACCGCTGGCGCTGCTGACCGCGCCGCACAACGATTTTGTCCGTGAATTTTTCGGCCGTAGCGAGCTGGGCGTGCGCCTGCTGTCGCTGCGCCAGGTGAAAGGCTATCTGCGCCGTGAACCCGCTTATGAGGGGGAACCGCTGCGGGCGGAGATGACGCTGCGCGAAGCGTTGTCGGCGTTCGTCGCCCAACAGTGCGAGATCCTGCCGGTACATGATGATAGCGGCCAGCCCTGCGGCAGTCTGCATTTCCGTGATTTATTGCGCGTGGAGGCCAGCGGTGAGGCTTCTGCGTGATCCCCTGTTATGGTTGATCGCGCTGTTTGTGGCGCTATTGCTGTGGTTGCCGCACAGCGCCGCGTTGTTCAGCGCGCTGTTTCCGCAACTGCCGCGCCCGGTCTACCTGCAGGAGAGCTTTGTGTCGCTGGCCGCGGCGCATTTTGCGCTGGTGGGCGTTTCCAGTGCGATTGCCATTGTACTGGGCATTGGCGTCGGCATTGCGGTGACCCGCCCGGCCGGGCGCGAGTTTCGTCCGCTGGCAGAAACCATTGCTGCCGTCGGGCAAACTTTTCCGCCGGTGGCGGTGCTGGCGATTGCCGTGCCGGTCATGGGGTTTGGTAAAGAGCCGGCGGTGATTGCGCTGGTATTGTACGGGATTTTGCCGATTTTACAGGGCACGCTGGCCGGGATCGCCGCCGTGCCAGAGAGCGTACAAAGCGTGGCACAGGGCATGGGGATGAGCGCGTGGCAGCGGCTGGTGAAAGTGGAACTGCCGCTGGCGGCGCCAGTGATCATTGCCGGTGTGCGCACCTCGGTAATCATCAATATCGGCACGGCGGCGATTGCCTCAACGGTGGGCGCGAGCACGCTCGGTACGCCGATTATCATCGGGCTGAGCGGTTTTAATACGGCTTATGTTATTCAGGGGGCGATTCTGGTGGCGCTGGCCGCGATTATTGTCGACCAGGCATTTGAGCGGTTGACGCGCTGGCTTAGCCAGCACCGCCACGCACAATAAACGAATAACCTGCAAGCATCACGCCGCTGATGCCGCCGATGGCCATCAACAGAAAAACCGCGATGACGATAATTTTACCAGCCTTCATATGTGGTTCCTTTTGTTAAGGCAAATAGTATAAAGGGAGCCGGGTTGTTGATAAAACATTAAATACCGAGAAGCGCAACGCGGTGGCCGTTTTCCTGCCATGTCAGCAACTGATGCAGTTGCGCTGTTGTCGGACTTTCTCCGCACCACACCAGCAGCGTCTGGCCGTCAAACATCTCCGGGCGCAAATGGTTTAGCGAATGTGCCAGCACATCCACCCGCCAGCCTTGCTGGCTTGCAATCCAGCCTTCCAGCCATAAACGGGGGGTGTCGTGAATATTCCAGCCGATCACCAGCGCGTCCTGGCCGCTCTTTTTGCGCGCCAGCGCCAGAGAGGCGGAAATATGGGTAATCAATATGCCATCGAGCAGGCTGAGCATCGCTTGCAGGGCGGGCTGCGGGCTCTGCAGGCGGTGGCGTAAAGGCATGATCAGATTGCTGGTCAGCGTGCTGGCCGGGTAGTCGCGTTCGTGCTCTTTGATCCACTGGTGCAACTGCTGCTGATTGCCCTGTTGCAGATAGCGCAGCGCGGTCTCCTGCTGCTCCCGCCAGCCGTCGCGAACCTCGTCAGGTTCGCTGGAAAGCAGGGTCTGCACTTTGCTGACCTGAACGCCATTACTGATCCAGCTTTTGATTTCCCGGATGCGGTCGATATCCGCTTCGGTAAAGAGTCGGTGGCCGCCATCCGTGCGTTGAGGTTTCAATAACCCGTAACGTCGCTGCCAGGCTCGCAGCGTGACGGGATTGACATCGCATAACAACGCCACTTCACCAATTGTGTAAAGCGCCATAGTTTCACCTTTGCTTACTGGCTCCCACTTTAACTGTAGCCTCTGGCGGTCGCATGAAGTGAAATTGGCTAAAAATTGCCCGGACGGCAGGCGAAAGGTGAATCATCTGGCAAGACTTTGTGATACAGAGCACGATTTAGTATTTTTTTGCAGCGCTTCAAAGAAACGCACGGCGACTCCATGTATGTTACGCGCTTTAGTTGATGTGGTATTTACCGGTATGTACGAATTCAATCTGGTGCTGTTGCTGCTACAACAGATGTGCGTGTTTCTGGTTATCGCCTGGTTGATGAGTAAGACGCGCCTGTTTATCCCGCTGATGCAGGTTACCGTCCGTCTGCCGCACAAATTATTGTGCTATGTCACCTTCTCTATTTTCTGCATTCTTGGCACCTATTTCGGGCTGCATATCGAAGACTCTATTGCCAATACCCGGGCGATTGGCGCGGTGATGGGCGGCTTGCTGGGCGGCCCGCTGGTGGGTGGCCTGGTCGGGTTGACCGGCGGCCTGCACCGTTACTCAATGGGCGGCATGACGGCGCTGAGCTGTATGATCTCCACCATTGTCGAAGGGCTGCTTGGCGGCCTGGTACACAGTGCATTGATTAAGCGCGGCCGTACCGATCGGGTCTTTAGCCCGTTCACCGCCGGAGCAATCACCTGTGTGGCGGAGCTGACGCAGATGCTGATTATTCTGCTGATTGCCCGGCCATTCGACAGCGCCCTGCATCTGGTGCAGAGCATTGCCGCGCCGATGATGGTCACCAATACCGTCGGTGCTGCGCTGTTTATGCGTATCCTGCTGGATAAACGCGCCATGTTCGAGAAGTACACTTCAGCGTTTTCCGCCACCGCGCTGAAAGTAGCCGCCTCCACCGAAGGGATTTTGCGGCAGGGTTTTAACGAAGAGAACAGCATGAAGGTGGCGCAGGTGCTCTATAAAGAGCTGGAGATTGGCGCGGTGGCTATTACCGATCGCGACAAGCTGCTGGCTTTTACCGGCATTGGCGACGATCACCACTTACCGGGACGGCCGATTTCTTCGGTCTGGACGCAGCGCGCCATCGAAACCGGCGAAGTGGTGTACGCCGACGGCAATGAAGTGCCGTATCGCTGCTCGTTGCATCCGCAGTGCAAATTAGGTTCGACATTAGTTATTCCGCTACGCGGCGAAAACCAGCGCGTGGTGGGCACCATCAAGTTATACGAGGCGAAAAACCGTCTGTTCAGCTCCATCAACCGCACGCTGGGCGAAGGGATCGCACAACTGCTGTCGGCACAGATTCTCGCCGGGCAGTACGAACGGCAGAAGGCGCTGCTGACTCAGTCGGAAATTAAGCTACTGCATGCGCAGGTGAACCCGCATTTCCTGTTCAATGCCCTGAATACGTTAAAAGCGGTGATCCGCCGCGACAGCGACCAGGCCGGATTGCTGGTGCAATATCTCTCAACCTTCTTTCGCAAAAACTTAAAGCGTCCGTCAGAGATCGTCACGCTGGCGGATGAAATTGAACATGTGAATGCCTACCTGCAAATCGAAAAAGCGCGCTTCCAGTCGCGGTTGCAGGTGCAGTTACACGTGCCGGAGGCGCTGTCGCATTTGCAGCTACCGGCATTTACGCTGCAACCGATTGTCGAGAATGCCATCAAGCATGGCACATCGCAGCTGCTCGGCGTCGGCGAGATTTCCATCAACGCCAGCCAGGACGGGGAGCATCTGCTGCTGGCGGTGGAAGATAATGCGGGTCTGTATCAACCGAAAAACGATGCTAGCGGGTTAGGGATGAGCCTGGTGGATAAGCGGCTACGCGCCCGCTTCGGTAACGACTGCGGTATCAGCATTGCCTGCGAACCGGATCTGTTTACCCGCATTACCTTGAAACTCCCGCTGGAGGAACAGGCATGTTAAAAGTGCTGATTGTTGATGATGAACCGCTGGCCCGGGAAAACCTGCGTATTCTGCTTCAGGAAGAGAGCGACATCGAGATTGTTGGCGAGTGCGGCAACGCTGTGGAAGCGATTGGCGCGGTGCACAAACTGCACCCCGACGTGCTGTTTCTGGATATTCAGATGCCGCGCATCAGCGGGCTGGAGATGGTCGGCATGCTTGATCCCGGCAATCGCCCTTATGTGGTGTTTCTTACCGCCTTTGATGAGTATGCGGTGCAGGCATTTGAGGAACATGCGTTCGACTATCTGCTTAAACCCATTGAGGCCCGTCGTCTGGAGAAGACGTTGACGCGCCTGCGCCAGGAGCGCGGCGTGCAGGATGTGTCGGTGCTGCCGGAGAATCAGGAAGCACTGAAATTTATTCCCTGTACCGGGCACAGCCGTATCTGGCTGTTGCAGATGGATGAGGTGGCGTTTGTCAGCAGCCGGATGAGCGGCGTTTATGTCACCAGCCAGGAGGGCAAAGAGGGCTTTACCGAGCTGACGTTGCGTACGCTGGAGAGCCGCACGCCGCTGGTTCGCTGCCATCGCCAGTATCTGGTGAATATGGCGCACCTGAAAGAGATTCGCCTTGAAGATAACGGCCAGGCGGAGCTATTGCTGCGCGACGGGCTGACGGTGCCGGTTAGCCGCCGCTATCTGAAGAATTTAAAAGAGGCGCTGGGGTTGTAAATTCCTGTGCGATGCCTACACTGCGCGCTGGTTTATCATTTTGGGGAAAGAGATGCTTAATAACGATATCCTGCGCAGCCTGCGTTACACACTGCAAGCGGACAATAACGCGCTGGTGCGTATTCTCGCGCTGGCGGACACGGTGGTCACCGCCGAACAGATTGCGCCGTGGCTGCGTAAAGAGGATGAGGCAGGGTATAAGCCGTGTCCGGATATTGTGTTATCCGCTTTTCTCAATGGGCTGATTTACGAAAAACGCGGCAAAGATGACAGCGCGCCGCCGCTGGTGGTTGAGCGCAAACTGAATAACAACATTGTGCTGAAAAAGTTGCGTATCGCCTTCTCATTAAAGACCGACGATATTCTGGCGATCCTGACCGCGCAGCAGTTCCGCGTGTCGATGCCGGAAATCACCGCCATGATGCGCGCGCCGGAACATAAAAACTTTCGCGAGTGCGGCGACCAGTTTCTGCGTTATTTCCTGCGCGGCTTAGCCAGCAAGGTGCAAAAGCCGAAAGCACAGGCCTGATAAGCTGCCTGAGCGTGGTGGAAAACTGCCGGATGGCGGCGTTGCCTTATCCGGCCTACACCGCTTAGCCCGCAACGTGCAAAAGCCAACCGCCCAGGCCTGATAAGCGAAGTGTCATCAGGCGCTATGTTGCCAGAGCGTGGTGGAAAACTGCCGGATGGCGGCGTTGCCTTATCCGGCCTACACCGCTTAGCTCGCAACATGCAAAAGCCAACCGCCCAGGCCTGATAAGCGAAGCGCCATCAGGCACTATGTAGCCAGAGCGTTGTGGACAAGATGCCGAATTACTGAACCTCTTTAAAGCCTTTTGCTTTCAGTAACTCCTCGGATTTCTGCATACTGATGCCATCCTGCACCGTGCCGGTAAACGCCGTGCCCTGCAACGCATTCAGATCGGCGAAATTCACCGCGCTGTAATCCACATCCAGCGTCTCCTGCGCATAGGTTTGCTGGTAATCCACACTCTCTTTGATCCCTTTGACGCTCTGGTATTTCTGGCTGATCGGCCCGAGGACTTTCATCGCTTCCTCTTTGTTGCTCGCGCCAATGGCGCTGTAGTCGATCTTATTTTTCGCCGTCTGGCGCAGCACTTTGTCGTCTTTGTAGTAATAGGTCAGCGTCAGCTCGGTTCCCGGTGCCGACCAGCTAAAGGTTTTACTCTGCTCTTTCTCCCCGCAGCCGCTCAGGCTGAAGATCAGGGCAAAGGCGAAAAGGGCGGCAAAAAGATGACGGATATTCACGGTGATTCCCCTGTTTCCATAAACTGGTATCAGTATAGAAAAAAGGCGCTGATATCAGCGCCTTTGTTGTTATTTGACCTGTTGGCCGGCTTTCGCACCGCTGTCCGGGCTGAGCAGGAAGATGTCCTTGCCGCCAGGACCCGCAGCCATCACCATTCCTTCCGAGATGCCGAAGCGCATTTTACGCGGCGCAAGGTTCGCCACCATCACCGTCAGACGGCCAATCAGCGCGCTCGGGTCCGGGTAGGCAGAACGAATGCCGGAGAAGACATTGCGTTTCTCGCCGTCCAGATCCAGCGTCAGACGCAGCAGCTTGTCAGAGCCCTCAACGAATTCCGCGTTCTCAATCAGCGCCACGCGCAGATCGACTTTTGCGAAATCATCAAAGCTGATGGTCTCCTGAATCGGATTGTCGGCCAGTTCTCCGGTCACCGGCGCGGCAGCCGCTTTCACTTCTTCTTTCGACGCTTCAACCAGCGCTTCGACCTGTTTCATCTCAATGCGGTTGTACAACGCTTTGAAGGTATTGACTTTATGGCTGAGCAGCGGCTGGTTGATGGCATCCCACGTCAGCGTAGTGTTGAGGAACGCTTCCGCGCGCTCAGAGAGCGATGGCAGAACCGGCTTCAGGTAGGTCAGCAGAACGCGGAACAGGTTGATACCCATCGAGCAAATGGCCTGCAGATCGGCATCGCGGCCTTCCTGTTTTGCCACCACCCACGGCGCCTGCTCATCAACATAGCGGTTAGCCACATCGGCCAGCGCCATGATTTCGCGTACCGCTTTGCTGAATTCGCGGCTTTCCCACGCTTCGCCAATGCTGGCCGCCGCGTCGATAAAGGTCTGGTACAGCGCCGGATCCGCCAGCTCTGCCGCCAGCACGCCGTCAAAGCGTTTGGCGATAAAGCCCGCGTTACGGGAGGCCAGGTTCACCACTTTGTTGACGATGTCGGCGTTCACGCGCTGGATAAAATCTTCCAGGTTAAGGTCGATATCATCAATGCGCGAAGAGAGCTTCGCCGCGTAGTAGTAGCGCAGGCTGTCGGCGTCAAAATGGTTCAGCCAGGTGCTGGCTTTAATGAAGGTGCCACGCGATTTGGACATCTTCGCGCCGTTCACCGTCACATAGCCATGAACAAACAGGTTGGTCGGCTTACGGAAATTGCTGCCTTCCAGCATCGCCGGCCAGAACAGGCTGTGGAAGTAGACGATATCTTTACCGATAAAGTGATACAGCTCGGCGTCGGAATCTTTCTTCCAGTATTCGTCGAAGCTGGTGGTATCGCCGCGTTTGTCGCACAGGTTTTTGAACGAACCCATGTAGCCGATCGGCGCATCCAGCCAGACATAGAAATATTTGCCCGGCGCGCCCGGGATTTCGAAGCCGAAGTACGGCGCATCACGGGAGATATCCCACTGTTGCAGCCCGGATTCGAACCACTCCTGCATTTTGTTGGCCACCTGCTCCTGCAGCGCGCCGCTGCGGGTCCATGCCTGCAACATTTCGCTGAAGGAGGGCAGATCGAAGAAGAAGTGCTCGGAATCACGCATCACCGGCGTCGCGCCGGATACCACCGATTTCGGCTCAATCAGCTCGGTCGGGCTGTAGGTCGCGCCGCACACTTCGCAGTTATCGCCGTACTGATCCGGTGATTTACATTTCGGGCAGGTGCCTTTCACAAAACGGTCCGGCAGGAACATGCCTTTTTCCGGATCGTAGAGCTGAGAGATAGTGCGGTTTTTAATAAAACCGTTCTCTTTCAGGCGCGTGTAGATCAGTTCCGACAGCTCGCGGTTCTCGTCGCTGTGCGTGGAGTGGTAGTTGTCGTAGCTGATGTTAAAGCCAGCAAAATCGGTCTGATGTTCCTGACTCATTTCGGTGATCATCTGCTCCGGGGTGATCCCCAGTTGCTGCGCTTTCAGCATGATCGGCGTGCCGTGGGCATCGTCCGCGCAAATGAAGTTCACCTCATGGCCGCGCATTCGCTGGTAACGGACCCAGACATCAGCCTGGATGTGCTCCAGCATATGGCCGAGGTGGATAGAGCCGTTGGCGTACGGCAGTGCGCACGTTACCAGAATTTTCTTCGCGACTTGAGTCATAGTAGGCATTACATCTTCTTCAGAAAAAGGGGTATCGATAGTACCAAAAGGGGAATTATCGCGCTACGCGATCGGGCGTTTTAAACCATATATGGTTCGTTCCGGGAATAATTTTTTGCGATGCGAATGGGCTCGTCTTAAAGCACATGCGCCAATATGCGCAATAATTACGCTATGTGTAAACGGCATGAATCCGTAAATGGATAATTATTACCTGTGCGGTAAACTTGCCCGCTACAATGTCGTTTCTTCAGAACAACTACAAAGGAGTCGGGATGAGTTCGCAATCCCCGGCCAAATCCCCGGAAGCTTTGCGTGCCATAGTTTCGGGAACATTGGCCAATTTTCAGCACCCAACCCTGAAGCATAACCTCACGGCGTTAAAAGCCGTGCACCATGTTGCCTGGCTGGATGGCACCCTGCATATCGAACTGGTGATGCCGTTTGTCTGGCGTACCGCGTTTGAAGAGTTAAAAGCGCAGTGCAGCGCGGAGCTGCTGCGCATTACCGAAGCGCGCGCCATCGACTGGAAGCTGTCGCACAACATCGCCACCCTGAAACGCGTGAAAAATCAGCCTGGCGTCAACGGCGTGAAAAATATCATTGCGGTCAGCTCCGGCAAAGGTGGAGTAGGGAAGTCCTCTACTGCGGTAAACCTGGCGCTGGCGCTGGCGGCGGAAGGGGCGAAAGTCGGTATTCTGGATGCGGACATCTACGGCCCGTCTATTCCGCTGATGCTGGGCGCAGAACATGAACGCCCGACCTCGCCGGACGGAACGCATATGGCGCCGATCATGGCGCATGGCCTGGCAACGAACTCTATCGGCTATCTGGTCACCGATGATAACGCCATGGTGTGGCGCGGCCCGATGGCCAGCAAAGCGCTGCTGCAACTGTTACAGGAATCGATGTGGCCGAATCTTGATTATCTGGTGCTGGATATGCCGCCAGGCACCGGGGATATCCAGTTAACGCTGGCGCAGAACATTCCGGTTACCGGCGCGGTAGTGGTTACCACGCCGCAGGACATTGCGCTGATCGACGCCAAAAAAGGCATCGTAATGTTCGAGAAAGTGGAAGTGCCGGTTCTGGGGATCGTCGAGAACATGAGCATGCACATTTGCAGCAACTGCGGTCACCACGAGCCGATTTTCGGTACCGGCGGTGCAGAGAAGCTGGCGGAACAGTATCACACCCAACTGCTTGGTCAGTTGCCGCTGCACATTACGCTGCGTGAAGATCTGGATAAGGGCACGCCGACGGTTGTCAGCCGCCCGGACAGTGAATTCACGGCTATCTACCGCAACCTTGCGGATCGCGTTGCCGCGCAGCTTTACTGGCAGGGTGAAGTTATTCCTGGCGATATCGCTTTCCGCGCGGTGTAAAACCCGCGTGATTGCGATGCGGATCTGAAGATGGCGACGTCGCAGATTCGAAGAAAGAACAGGCCGGATGGGGTAATACCGCATTCCGGCCTGCAATTTTACTGCTTCACAGAGCTTCGTAGGCCCGATAAGCGAAGCACCATCGGGCTATGTTGCCGGATGGCGGCGTTGCCTTATCCGGCCTACGTCTCAGCCGGTTTGCTGCCCGGTCACCTGTTCATAACCATTACTGTTTCACATAGTGCATCAGCACGTAATCCCCTTCCGGTGACGAGCCCTGCGCTTCTGCGTGCCAGCCGTGGCGCTCATAAAACGCCAGCGCGGCCTTATTGTGTAGCAGGCATTTCAGCGCACCGGTGCCGGTAAACGTGGTCTGCGCATGTTTGAGAAGTGCGCTGCCGACCCCTTTGCCCTGAAAGGCCGGGTCAACAAACAAGTTATGCAGAAAGTTGTCGTTTTCGTACACCGAGGCGAAACCGAGCCGATGACCCTCTTCTTCAGCGACCCAAATCACTTCATCGAGGGTGGCGGCATCAAAGTCTTCCAGTTGCCACTCACTCCCATCGAGCCAGCTCCAGCAAGCTCTCCGGGCTTGTAAAAACAGCGTACGCAGGAACGGCCTGTCACTCTCCTGCCAGCGGCGAATAATCACAGACGCTCCCTTAACGATGGTAGAAAATGTCGCCATTATAGGCTTTGAGAATTTTGCCTTCAGCGTCGGTGATCAGCACGTAGTTGCCGCCCATGTAAGTCCAGTGGCTACCGGCTTCTGGTGCGGGCAGGTTACGTAACTGCCACTGTTTGATGTTGTACTCTTCGCTACGGTACATCTCTGGCACGGTATCGCCGATATTGAATTTAGTGAAGTCGGCAACAAAGTCCTTAATTTCATACGATTGCGTGCCGGTCGCCCCCGGTGTTGCCGTCTGCGGAGCCGCAAACGCCGAGGAAGCGGTGACCAACAGCGCGCCCAGAAGCATCATTTTCGTTTTACGCATTGTTTCTCCAGGTTGTTCTTTTTACATTTCACGCAGTTGCTTATGTAGCACGCCATCATTGCCGTTAATGCGGTGCTGAGCAACCGGGAAAAAATAACCCTTTGGTAAAAAGTGTAAGCAAACCCAGGGCGTAGCTGTACAGGCGGAGAGCGATTTTCGCTATCCGCTTGTAACGTTTGGGAATAATCCTGGCTGACTGCTCAGCCAGCAAAGCCTTCCAGCACAATCTTGCCGACGGCGCGCTGGCTTTCCAGCAAGGCATGCGCTTTACGTAAATTCGCGGCATTAATGGTGCCGAAGTGCTCGCCGAGCGTGGTTTTCAGCACGCCCTGATCAATCAACTGTGCCACGCGGGTAAGCAGGTTGTGCTGCTCGATAATATCGCGGGTGGTGAACATCGAACGGGTAAACATAAATTCCCAGTGCAGAGAGATGCTTTTCACCTTCAGCGGCAGGGCATCCAGGCTTTCCGGATCGTCAATCAACGCCAGCTTGCCCTGCGGTTGCAGCGCATTAATCAGCTGCTGATAGTGCTCCTGGGTATTATTCAGGCTGGCGACGTGCGTCACCTGCGCAATGCCAATCCGCGCCAGTTCTTCGGTCAGCGGTTTACTGTGATCAATCACATGATGCGCGCCCAGCTCTTTCACCCACTGCTGGCTGGCAGGGCGCGATGCGGTGCCGATCACCGTCAGGCGGGTCAGTTTACGCGCCAGTTGCGTCATGATGGAACCGACGCCGCCCGCCGCGCCAACAATCAGCAACACGTCGCCTTCGTTGCCGTTCTCGTTGATGCCAAGCCGGTCAAACAGCATTTCCCATGCGGTGATGGCGGTCAGCGGTAGCGCCGCTGCCTGGGCGTTATCCAGCGTTTTCGGTTTGTGCGCCACAATGCGCTCATCGACCAGTTGATATTCGCTGTTGCTGCCCGGACGGGTCAACGCGCCCGCATACCACACTTCATCACCCGGCTGAAACAGCGTTACCGCCTGACCAACGGCTTTGACCACGCCAACGGCGTCCCAGCCCAGTACGCGCGGGGTATCGGCGTTAAACCCGGCACGAACTTTGGTATCAACCGGGTTGACGGATACGGCTTTCACTTCGACCAGCAGATCGTGGCCGCTGGCCTGCGGTTGCGGCAGCTCAATATCACTGAGGAAATCCAGATTACTGCTACCCTGCGCAGCGCGGGTAATGGCGATTGCTTTCATGTGTGCTCCGTTAAGTAAGAGATTTGAGTGGGTGTGTGATTAATGGTAGTCAGGCTGATTGATATGAGAAACCATCAGAATCGGGAAGCACTTATCCTCTGGCAGTGAAAATCCTCCAACGGAGAGTTTTCGCCCAGCAGCATTGCGCAGGCGGCAAACGGGTTGGGGAGGAGGGGGAATTGATGTTGCAGGTGATGAGATGGACTCGCGATCCCGTAGGCCGGATAAGGCGTTAGCCGTTATCCGGCAATATACCTTAATCGACGTTCGGCACCGGAATATCGGCGCTGACGCGCAGATGCTGGTCGTCGAAAATCATGCAGTGCGGGCTGTCGAAGGCGAGGGTGATTTTCTGCCACGGGCGGAAATGCACATCGCCGGGCAGCAGGATCTTAATGTTGTCGTGGCCGTAGCACTGACCAAAAAGATAAGTATTGTTGCCGAGCCGCTCTACCACTTCGCACTGAAACTCCAGTTGCGTACCGCGTGTGACATCGGTGGAGAGGTGCTCCGGGCGGATCCCCAGCGTCACCGTCGCTCCCGGCTCAAGGCGCGAAGTCGTGATCGCCAGCGTTAACGGATGCCCCTGCGCAAGCGTGACGGTAAGCTCGCCCGGCAGCCACGCTTTCACCGTCGCTGGCAGGAAGTTCATCTTCGGCGAGCCGATAAACCCGGCGACAAATTTGTTTTTCGGGTTGTAATAGAGCTCCATTGGCGAGCCCATCTGCTCGACGTTGCCGTAATTCATCACCACGATTTTATCGGCCAGCGTCATCGCTTCCACCTGGTCATGCGTGACATACACCATGGTCGTTTTCAGTTCCTGATGCAGACGAGCAATATGCAGGCGCATCTCAACGCGCAGTTCGGCATCAAGGTTGGAGAGCGGTTCATCAAACATAAACACGCGCGGGTTACGCACAATCGCGCGACCAATCGCCACGCGCTGGCGCTGACCGCCGGAAAGCTGTTTCGGTTTTCTGTCCAGCAGATGGCCGAGCTGTAAGGTTTTGGCGACCATCTCTACCTGGCGGCGGATCTCCTCCTTCGGCACTTTGTTCACTTTCAGTCCGTAGCCCATGTTTTCCGCCACGGTCATATGCGGATAGAGCGCATAAGACTGGAACACCATCGAGACGCCGCGATGCGCGGGCGCGACATCGTTCATCACCTCGTCGCCAATCAATACTTCCCCTTCGCTGACCTCTTCCAGCCCTGCAATCATGCGCAGCATGGTCGATTTCCCGCAGCCGGAGGGGCCGACAAACACGGCAAACTCACCGTCTTCAATCGACAGATTCACATTGTTCAGCGTCACCGTGTCGCCAAACCGCTTGGTGACATTCCTCAGTCGTATATTGGACATCAACGTTCCCCGAAATTAGTAGCCGTTATGTGCTGCGATAAGCGCGTTGTCGGATGTTTTTGTTTTACGTATAACAATCAGGCGACAGGGCTGCTCAACCGCGAAAATTCATGCTCAGACTATAACTTCCAGTGATTTCGCGCCCTATATCGAATTTCCATTTCTGTTGCATCTGTCACACAACTGACAGTTAATTCTCGTTTTATTAAACGCTAAAGCGTAGCGTATAACAAATTCGATAAAGCGCGTGAATGCGTTTTAAACCCAGTAATATCAGGTGATTTTTACGCTGTCTCATCGGATGTTGCACCATAAAAACCACTAAAATGTTATACCTTGACATGAGGGTGATAATGAAAAAGAGAACACTTACCGCACTGATCCTCTCTGCACTGGCTGCCGGCCAGCTTATTAGCCTGTCGGCATACGCGGCGACAAAGCAGCTTAACGTCTGGGAAGACATCAAAAAGTCCGTCGGTATCCAGGATGCCGTCAAAGATTTTGAGCAAAAGTACGACGTTAAAGTGAACGTGCAGGAAATGCCCTACGCGCAGCAGCTGGAAAAATTACGCCTTGATGGCCCGGCCGGTATCGGGCCGGATGTGCTGGTCATCCCCAATGATCAGTTGGGCGGCGCGGTTGTGCAAGGGCTGCTGACCCCCCTGAATCTGGACAAAGAAAAGGTTGACGCCTTTACCCCGGCGTCCATCAACGCCTTTCGTCTGGATAACACTCTGTATGGCGTACCGAAAGCGGTAGAAACGCTGGTGCTGATTTACAACAAAGATCTGCTCGACAAGCCGCTGCAAAGCCTGCCGGAGTGGCTTGACTACTCGAAAAAACAGCGCGAGCAGAACAAATACGGTCTGTTAGCGAAATTTGACCAGATCTATTACAGCTGGGGCGCCATCGGCCCAATGGGCGGCTACCTGTTCGGCAAAAACGACAAAGGCGGCTATAACCCGCAGGATATCGGCCTGAATAAACCGGGCGCGGTAGAAGCCGTCACCTTCCTGAAAAAATTCTACAGCGAAGGGGGGTTTCCGTCGGGGATCCTCGGCGATAACGGGCTGAACGCCATCGATTCGCTGTTTACCGAGAAAAAAGCCGCGGCAGTGATTAACGGCCCGTGGGCTTTCCAGCCTTATGAAGCCGCTGGCATTAACTACGGCGTGGTGCCGCTGCCAAACCTTCCGGACGGCAAACCGATGAGCTCCTTCCTCGGCGTGAAAGGCTATGTCGTCTCCACCTGGAGTAAAGACAAGCAACTGGCGCAGCAATTTATCGAATTTATCAACCAGCCGCAGTACGTGAAAACGCGCTATATCGCCACCCGCGAGATCCCGGCGCAGAAAGCGATGATTGACGATCCGGTCATTAAAAATGACGAAAAAGCCAGCGCAGTGGCGGTACAAGCTGCGCGCGCGACGGCGATGCCCGGCATTCCGGAAATGGGCGAAGTCTGGGGACCGGCAAATGCGGCACTGGAACTAAGCCTGACCGGCAAGCAGGAACCGCAGGCCGCGCTCGATGCCGCGACCAAACAGATCCATATGCAAGTTGAAGCCATGCAGGCCAGTAACCAGTAACCGCTTGTGGTAGCAGAACGGGAGGGCAACCTCCCGTTGTCGAAAAGGAGTCGTACGTGATTATCAGTCCCAGCGAGAATTTTGCCAAAACGCAAGCCGGGCGTCATGCGTGGTGCGGGCTGCTGCTGGCCATTGTGCCGGGCTTTGGTCAGTTTTATCATCGCCAGTGGCTAAAAGGCCTTATCTTCCTTGTCCTGCTGAGCAGTTTTACCGGCATTTTTTATGATTTTTTGCGCGAGGGGATCTGGGGGCTATACACCCTCGGCGAAGAAGTACCACGCGATAACTCGATCTTTTTGCTGGCAGAAGGGATCATCAGCCTGCTGATCATCGCCTTTGGTCTGATGGTCTGGTATCTGTCGCTACGCGATGCATGGATCAACGGCAAAAAGCGCGACGAAGGTAAGCCGCTGAACAGCGTGCGTAAGCAGTATCAACTGCTGCTCAGCGACGGTTTTCCCTATCTGATGATCACGCCCGGCTTCATCCTGCTGGTGTTTGTGGTGATTTTCCCGATCCTGTTCGGCTTCTCTATCGCTTTCACCAACTACAACCTCTATCACACGCCGCCCGCCAAACTGGTGGACTGGGTGGGATTAAAGAATTTCGTCAATATCTTTACCCTGTCGATCTGGCGTTCGACCTTCCTCGATGTGTTGCAGTGGACGGTGGTCTGGACGCTGCTGGCGACCACCTTGCAATGCACCGTTGGCGTGCTGCTGGCGATCCTGGTGAACCAGAAAGATCTGCGCTTCAAGCCGCTGGTGCGCACCATTTTTATTCTGCCGTGGGCGGTGCCGGGCTTTGTCACCATTCTGGTCTTCGCCGGAATGTTTAACGACTCCTTTGGCGTGATTAACAATGCCATTCTGGCTTTCTTCGGTATTGCGCCGAAAGCGTGGCTGACCGATCCGTTCTGGACGAAAACCGCGCTGATCATGATGCAAACCTGGCTCGGCTTCCCGTTTGTCTTTGCCATGACCACCGGGGTGTTGCAGGCGATTCCGGACGATCTGTACGAAGCGGCGAAGATGGACGGCGCCAGCACCTGGACCCGGCTGCGCACCATTACGTTGCCGCTGGTGCTCTACTCCATCGCGCCGATCATCATCACCCAGTACACCTTCAATTTTAATAATTTCAACATTATCTACCTGTTTAACAACGGTGGTCCGGCGGTGGCGGGCGCAAACGCAGGCGGCACCGATATTCTGGTGTCGTGGATCTACAAACTGACGATGTCCTCTTCGCAATACGCGATTGCGGCGACCATCACCATTTTGCTGTCGATTTTTGTCGTCGGCCTGGCGTTGTGGCAATTCCGCGCCACCAAATCTTTTAAAAACGACGACATGGCATAAGGGAAGAAAAATGGCTAAATCACAAAGTATCCGCCGCGAGAAGTGGATCCGCCTGTCGCTCTCCTGGCTGGTTATCGCGCTGGTATCGCTGATCATTATCTACCCGCTGGTGTGGACGGTCGGCGCGTCGCTGAACGCCGGTAACAGCCTGCTCAGCACCTCGATCATCCCGGAAAACCTCTCATTCCAGCACTATGCCGATCTGTTTAACGGCCAGGTGAACTACCTGACCTGGTACTGGAATTCAATGAAGATCAGCCTGCTGACGATGGTGCTGACCTTAATCAGCGTCAGCTTTACCGCCTACGCCTTTTCGCGCTTTCGTTTTAAGGGGCGGCAGAATGGCCTGATGCTGTTTTTGCTGTTGCAGATGATCCCGCAGTTTTCCGCGCTGATCGCCATCTTCGTGCTGTCGCAACTGCTGGGGTTGATCAACAGCCATATGGCGCTGGTGCTGATCTACGTGGCCGGGATGATCCCGATGAATACTTATCTGATGAAGGGCTATCTCGATGCCATCCCGCGCGACCTGGATGAATCTGCGCGCATGGACGGCGCCAGCAACTTCCGCATCTTTATCGAGATCATCATGCCGCTGTCGAAGCCGATTGTGGCGGTCGTGGCGCTGTTCTCCTTCACCGGGCCGCTGGGGGATTTCATCCTCTCCAGCACCATTTTGCGCACCCCGGACAAATACACGCTGCCGATTGGCCTCTACAACCTGGTGGCGCAAAAAATGGGTGCCAGTTACACCACCTATGCGGCGGGCGCGGTATTGATCGCCGTGCCGGTGGCCATTCTCTACCTTGCCTTACAAAAATACTTCGTCTCCGGCCTGACCTCCGGCAGCACCAAAGGATAACCACATGAAAAGATTTACACCCGCTCTGCTTGCTGTTTGTCTCTGTAGTTTGTCCGCCAGCACGTTTGCCGCCGACGCGTTAAAGACGCGCCCGTTCAGCGGTATGCCTGCCGACTTTATTAAAGGGGCTGATATCTCCACGCTGTTGGATGCCGAAAAGCACGGGGCGAAGTTTTATAACGATAAAAATCAGCAACAGGATGCGCTCGCCATCCTGAAAGCCAACGGCGTTAACTATGTGCGCTTGCGCTTGTGGGTCGATCCGAAAGATGCGCAGGGCCAGGCTTACGGCGGCGGCGATAACGATCTGGCGACCACGCTGGCGCTGGCAAAACGGGCAAAAGCGCAGGGCATGAAGCTGCTGCTTGATTTTCACTACAGCGATTTCTGGACCGATCCCGGCAAACAGTTCAAACCGAAAGCCTGGGAAAAAATGGATTATGCGCAGCTAAAAACGGCGATCCACGACTATACCCGCGACACCATCGCCCGCTTTAAGCAGGAGGGCGTGCTGCCGGATATGGTGCAAATCGGCAACGAAATTAACTCCGGCATACTGTGGCCGGAAGGCAAAAGCTGGGGGCAGGGCGGCGGCGAGTTAGACCGGCTGGCGGGGCTGCTCACTTCAGCGATCGACGGGCTGAAGGAGAACCTGAAAAACGGCGAACAGGTGAAGATCATGCTGCACCTGGCGGAGGGCACCAAAAACGATACCTTCCGCTGGTGGTTTGATGAAATCACCAAACGCAATGTGCCGTTCGATGTGATTGGCCTGTCGATGTATACCTACTGGAACGGGCCGATAAGCGCGTTGCAGGCCAATATGGACGACATCAGCAAGCGCTACAACAAAGATGTGATTGTAGTGGAAGCGGCTTACGGCTATACGCTGGCTAACTGCGATAACGCGGAAAACAGCTTCCAGGAGAAAGAAGAGAAAGCGGGCGGCTACCCTGGCACTGTGCAGGGGCAATATGACTATATCCACGATTTAATGCAGTCCGTGATGAATGTTCAGGGCCATCGCGGTAAAGGTATTTTTTATTGGGAGCCCACCTGGATTGCCGTACCGGGAAATACCTGGGCGACGCAGGCGGGAATGAATTATATCAACGACAAGTGGAAAGAGGGCAACGCGCGGGAAAATCAGGCGCTGTTTGATTGTCAGGGGAAAGTGCTGCCTTCAGTGAAAGTCTTTAATTAACTCTGGTGTTGTAAATTTCAGGACGTTTAATATGAATAAATTTGCGCCTTTAAGCCCGAAGGTTGTCTCGCTATTGCATGGCGCGGACTATAACCCGGAACAATGGGAGAATTACCCCGGCATTATTGATAACGATATTGCCATGATGAAACAGGCAAATTGCAATGTCATGTCGGTCGGGATATTTAGCTGGTCGAAACTGGAGCCGCGGGAAGGTGAATTTAATTTCGCCTGGCTGGATACAGTGATTGAAAAATTATATGCGGCGGGAATTCATATTTTCCTCGCTACGCCGAGCGGTGCGCGGCCCGCCTGGATGTCGCAAAAATACCCGCAAGTGCTGCGCGTCGGGCGCGATCGCGTGCCGGCGCTGCACGGCGGACGGCACAACCACTGCATGACATCGCCGGTTTACCGGGAAAAAACACTGAAAATCAATACGCTACTGGCTGAGCGCTATGCGCAGCATCCGGCGGTACTCGGCTGGCATATTTCCAACGAGTACGGCGGCGAATGCCACTGCGACTTGTGTCAGCAAAAATTCCGCGACTGGCTGCAAGCCCGTTATCAGACGCTGGAAAACCTCAACCATGCCTGGTGGAGCGATTTCTGGAGCCACACTTACAGCGACTGGTCGCAAATTCAGTCGCCGTCGCCGCAGGGCGAAGTGTCGATCCACGGCCTGAATCTCGACTGGCGGCGTTTTAATACCGCGCAGGTCACCGATTTCTGCCGCCATGAAATCGCGCCATTGAAAGCCGCGAATGCGCGGCTGCCGGTGACCACCAACTTTATGGAGTATTTCTACGATTACGACTACTGGCAGCTCGCGCCAGCGCTCGACTTTATCTCCTGGGACAGCTATCCGATGTGGCACCGGGACAAAGATGAAACGCAGCTCGCCTGCTACACCGCGATGTATCACGACATGATGCGCACGCTGAAAGGCGGTAAACCGTTTGTGCTGATGGAATCCACACCGAGCGTCACCAACTGGCAGCCGACCAGCAAAGTGAAAAAGCCGGGGATGCATATTCTGTCGTCATTGCAGGCGGTGGCGCACGGCGCGGATTCGGTGCAGTACTTTCAGTGGCGGAAAAGTCGCGGCTCGGTTGAGAAGTTCCACGGCGCAGTAATCGACCATGTTGGCCACCTGGATACCCGCGTCGGGCGCGAAGTGTGCGCGCTGGGCGAAATGCTGGCAAAACTCACGCCGGTAATGGGCTGTCGCACTGACGCACGCGTGGCGATCATTTTCGACCAGCAAAACCGCTGGGCACTGGATGATGCCGAAGGTCCGCGCAATAAGGGGATGGAGTACGAAAAAACGGTTAATGAACACTACCGCCCGTTCTGGGAAAAGGGTATCGCGGTGGATGTCATTAACGCCGACGCGGATCTGAGCCGTTATCAGTTGGTGATCGCGCCCATGCTCTATATGGTGCGCGAGGGCTTTGCCGAACGCGCCGAGGCGTTTGTCGCGGCGGGCGGGCATCTGGTTACCTCCTACTGGACCGGCGTGGTGAACGAGAGCGATCTCTGCTATCTCGGCGGCTTTCCTGGCCCACTGCGCAAACTGCTGGGTATCTGGGCGGAGGAGATCGACTGCCTGGATGACAACGAACGCAATCTGGTGCAGGGGCTGGCGGGCAACGAGGCCGGATTACAGGGGCCGTACCAGGCGCGTCATCTGTGTGAACTGATCCATGCCGAGAGCGCCAAACCGCTGGCCACTTACCGGGATGATTTCTACGCCGGACGCACGGCGGTAACGGTCAATCAGTTCGGCAAAGGTAAAGCGTGGCACGTCGCTTCGCGCAACGATCTGGCTTTCCAGCGCGATTTCTTCGCCAGCATGATTGATGAACTGGCGCTGCCGCGCGCCGTTGAGCAGGATTTCCCGCCGGGCGTGGTGGCTACCGCGCGTACCGACGGTGAAACCACGTTTGTCTTTATCCAGAACTTCAGCGCCCAGCAACAGACGATTACGCTGCCGCCAGGCTACCAGGATTGTCTGTCGGCCGCGACCGTCAGCGGCTCGCTGGTGTTGACGCCGTGGGATTGTCGCGTCGTTAGCCGCCAGGCGTAAGCCGATGTTGTGTGCCTGCCCATTCGGGCAGGCTTTTTTTTATCTAATGATAATCAGGAGCCGATGATGGTGAGCCTTAAATCCTTCCTGCACTACTTCTCTGAACCGAAAAATACTGCGGCAGCGCCCATGAGCGAGGCCGAGCTGCAACTGATCCAGCGGCTGGCGCAGGCATTTGGCGGTGCGGAGAATATTGAAAATGTTGATGCCTGTCTGACCCGCTTGCGTGTGACGGTGAAAGATCTGGCCATTGTGGATTCTCAGGCGCTGCAAAATGAAGGCGCGCTGGGGGTGATTATTCTGGGTCAGCAGGTGCATGCTATATTTGGCAAACAATCAGATGCACTGCGTAAATTACTCGATGAACATTTCTCTCCCCGCACATAAATAAAAATGGGATACCCGTGAGGGTATCCCGAAATAACGAACAGAAAAGCAATGGCAATATAAATTCTGTCAGGTAATAACCTGGCAGTTCTCGGAGATAAATAACGAGGGTAGTAAATTAATATACACTACCATTCGCGTTATATCGTGGCGATAAACCTGTTCCTGCTCAAATTATTGAGCGGAGTAAACAGATGCAACCTACAAAGATATAACGTGAAGGATGATGTGTATTTACCACCAGGCTTCCACCTGTACGCCAAAGTTCCAGGTATTATTTTTGGTGCCGTCTTCAAATGATTTTCCATCTTCCGAATCATTTAAATACGAAGCGAATACGCGTAATTCAGGACGTGACATAAATTCCGGGCCATCCGCCAGACCCACCGCGAAGGTGTATTTTTCGCCGCTCTGTTTGTAATGGGTGCCGTTTTTATAGTCATCTTTCTGGTAGAAACCGCCAACTTCACCGATCAGACGTACATAATTGGTGAGCTGATACTGCGCGCGGCCAACCAGTGAAACCAGACGGGTTTTGTCGGTATATTCCGTGATGTCGTTGGCTGAACCGTAGGTCAGCACGTGGTTCAGCGAGAACTTCTCGGTAAGCGGAATCAGCCCGGTGTTAATCACGCGATAACCGCTGGCGTCGTTGACATAGTGCCACATGTCGTACCAACCGCCGCCCTGCGACACCATATTCTGCGCCAGCCCTTTGTTGGCGTATTGCAGCACCAGTTTGTTATAGCCGCCAAACATATCCTGGCTGATTTCACCGGTCACCATCACGCCGTCATCCGCTTCGTATAATCCGCCGTACTCTTTCTGTTTTTTGGTCGGATTTGGCATTGCGTAGTCGATACCGAACTCTGTCCACGCGCCTGACCACGGCTTCCAGCCCGCATAGCGAACGTCGATGTAGTTGATGTTGACGTCGTTATCGTTATCAACGCGGTAATCAACATCGTTAGCGTCGCCACGGATCCAGGCCACCGAGACTGCGCCAGGGCCGAAGGTGTAGTTTTCAATCCCGGCGCCGGAACCGGAGATGTTCCAGTATTTGGTATCGATGATGTGCAGATCGTGGCGCTGGTAGTAACGTTTACCGCCCCAGATTACCGCGTTGGGATCGTTGGGAATAAGCCCTTTGATTTGCAGATTCAACTGGCGCAAGCCGAACTGCGCGTCGTCGCCAATGGTGGTTTCGTTGTCGTTAGAGCCATCGGAAACCATGCTCACCATGCTGTCGAGGTAAAAACTCACCTCGTCTTTTTTATACACTTCCGAGCCCAGTTCCAGTTCGCCGTAGGTATCGGATTCGTTACCCAGGCGTCCCAGCTTGTTCTTTTGCCACTCAACCTGCCCGCCATCGCCGGACACGCCTACGCCGCCGCGCAGGTAGCCGTGAAAGTCGATCGGTACAGATGTCGCAGCCAGCAGTGAAGGTGAAGTCAGCGCAGCGGCTAACGCAAGAGTGAGAGTGCGTAGCGTAGTGTTCATATCATTCCTCTTATTTTTTTGTATTACGTTCACATAAACGATGTCATAAAATGCCTAAATGTAAAAACAGGCAAACTAACGATTGCGAATGTGTGATTAACTGCAAATAAATCAGCCTTTTTTGTTACCAATAGCGAATTTCTTCACAATGTTGGTTATTGTGAGCGTGATACTTATTTTTCGAAATTGAAGCAGGAGAATGTGTGGTGAGCGTTTTTTCAGGAAGCCCCTGTTACACTTGGCGCATAACAACATAAGGAACCGGACCATGAAGTCTAAAAGTGCAACGCTGGAAGACGTAGCCCGCCATGCGGGTGTCTCCTACCAGACCGTGTCCAGGGTACTCAACAAATCTGCCAATGTATCCGAAACCACGCGTTTAAAAGTGGAGAAATCCATAGAGTTATTGCGTTACGTACCAAACCGGCTGGCGCAGCAGTTAGTGGGAAAACAGAGCCAGACCATTGGGCTGGTGACCACTTCGCTGGCGCTGCATGCCCCTTCGCAGGTGGCGGCGGCGGTGAAACGCTACGCCAACCTTGATGGCTACCAGGTCTTGATTTCGATGATCGATGAGAACGTCAATCAAGATATCCAGTCCGCCATCAATGAACTGAAATCGCAACTGGTCGATAAAGTGATCATCAACGTGCCGCTGGAAACCGAAGAGGCCCAGCGCATCGCCTCTGACAACGATGACATTGTCTGCTTGTTTCTCGATGTCGATCCTTACAGTTCCGTGTTTAACGTTTCGTTTAATCCGGCGGATGGCACCCGCGCCAGCGTTAAGCATCTGTACGAACTGGGCCACCGTGAGATCGCGCTGCTGGCCGGGCCGGAATCATCGGTGTCGGCGAATCTGCGGCTGAAAAGTTGGATCGATACGCTCAGCAGCTATGGGCTGAAACCGGTAACGGTATTTCATGGGAACTGGGATGCGCAGAGCGGCTACGCTGGCGCGTTACAGATGCTGCGTGAAACGCCGAATTTCACCGCCGTGTTGGTAGGGAACGATCAGATGGCGCTGGGCGTATTGAGCGCCTTCCATCAGCATCAGATTGCCATTCCCGGCGAGAAATCGGTGGTGGGTTACGACGGCACCTATGAAAGTTCGTTCTTCTATCCGTCGCTGACCACCGTTTCGCTGGATCTCGATTTGCAGGGTAAAGAAGCGGTACGCCGTCTGCTCGACAGCGGTCACGACGATGCGGCGCGCAGTTCGTCGGTGCTGCCTGCAAAACTTATCGTGCGCCATTCAACCGGCGCGTTGCAGGAGCAGGGGACCAATTTGCAGGAGATCTCCCGGCAATTGCAGGCTATTGCGCATCAGCTGTGGAAGTAAGCGATACGAAGCGCCATCGGCATTGTGCCGGTAGCGCTTCGGTTTACAGCGATTACTGCGCTTTTGGCGTCAGTTTCAGAAAACGCATCATGCCAGGGCGGCGTTGCTGGCATGATGTATACGGGAAGCACGACAATCGTTTTGCGTCAGCGTTATTCGCAATTATCTTCTTAGCCTTAACCTAAATATTCACGCTCTTGTGCCGATAATTGTCGCAGGCCGCACCGCTTTTTGTGGGGCCGATGGTTGTGTCGTTATCTTATACAAGGGTAAAAATATGTCATTACGACGGTTTTCTTTTCTTATTTTCAGTCTCTTACTCTGTATCTTCCTCATCAGTTCTACTTCTAACCTTTGGTCACTTACGCGCAGCAACCAGTCACTGGACAGTGTGAACAAAGAAATTCGCGTGGTGTTATCCGTGATCGATCCGATCAACCACAGCCGTACATTGCGGGTCAGGCTGATGGAAGCGATGATTAACGCCAGCCTTGGCGACAGTGAGAAAACCCGGGCATCACTTGAGAAAGCGCAAGAAGTGATGCAGAAAGCTTCTGCTGCTTTTGACGCCTATCAGGCGGCTTCACATATCGCGGGTGAAGAACAGTTTTCCGCTCCCTATAACAATGCCTGGCATGTTTATGTCAATGATGGTCTGAAACCGTTGATGGATGCCGCGAACCGTAATGACAGCGCGCGCTTTAATCAACTGGTCAGCGATACGATCCCGGTACTCGATCGTCAGTTCGAAATCACGCTGGATAATTTGCTGGCGTTTCGCGAGAAAAACGCACAGCGCCTTAATAATGACGCGCAGAGCCGCTTTACCAACAGTGTGGTCACTATCGTTATTTTCGCTCTGCTGTTTACGCTGATTATCATCGCCATGTTTATCCTGATACGGCGACGCGTTCTTTCTCCTCTTGACGCTGCGCGGCTTCACTGTCAGCAGATGGCTGCCGGAGAACTGCATAGCCCGGTGATATCTCGCTCGAAAGATGAAATCGGGACGTTGCTCAGCTCGCTGGAGCAGATGCGTCTTTCGCTGGTGGATATCATTGCGCAGGTTCGTCATTCAAGCGAAAGTGTGGCTCATGCTGCGGAAGAGATTGCCGCCGGAAATACGGATCTCTCGGCACGAACAGAGTCGCAGGCCGCTTCCCTTGGCGAAACGGCCGCCAGCATGGAACAACTGACCTCCACGGTGAAACACACCTCAGAAAATACGCACCAGGCTAACCAGCTTGCCAGCAACATGCGCAACTCCGCGCAAGAGGGCAACACAATCGTTGAAGAAGCGGTGCTTTCAATGAAGGAAATCGAAAGCAGTTCCGGCAAAATCGACACAATTATCGGCCTGATTGAAGATATTGCTTTCCAGACTAATATCCTGGCGCTTAACGCGGCCGTTGAGGCAGCCCGCGCCGGAGAGCAGGGGCGCGGTTTTGCCGTTGTCGCCAGCGAAGTCCGCAATCTGGCACAACGCTCGTCGGTTGCTGCGAAAGAGATTAAGGAGTTGATTGAGCAGTCCGGCAACCAGGTTCAGCTTGGCAGCGAAAGGGTGGAGCGAGCAGGCGAAAGCATGAAGCGCATTATCGCTTCCGTTAAACAGGTGTCCGAACTGATGTCGGAGATTGATCTCTCAACCAATGAGCAAAGCCGCGGTATTGAGCAGATCAATATTGCTGTCGCGCAAATGGATTCCGTTACCCAGCAGAACGCCGCACTTGTTGAGGAAGCCTCTGCTGCGGCACATTCGCTGAAAGAGCAGTCGCAACTCCTTAAACAGGCCGTTGCCGTCTTCAAACTTAACTGAGGACTGAAACGGTGTCAGGCAGGCTTCGGCCTGCCTCTTTTTTTATGGTCGAGAAAGGTGATTTTGCGTTCCGGTTCCAGCAACGCAAGGCGTTTGAAAGGGAGCGGGGAGGCTGGTAAGGCTGGGCTGGGTGAAGCAACAGTCACACCGCATGAAAAAAGTGCGAAACAATGAAAATTAGGAGTTTTCCTACGATCTGATAAGCAGTAGACTATCCTTTTCCCTATTACATAACAAAATGAAATATACGATTCCAGCCAAGCTGTTCTTCGGTTTTTTAGCAGTTACTTTTGTTTGTTTAATATACTTGTTGATTAATGTGGTGATGTAAACATGAAAAATGAAACGACAGAGATAGATTTACTGGAGTTGCTTTTCTTTATAAAAAAGAAAAGTAAAAGCATCATTTTATCAATGGCGGTAGCGCTGATTTTAGCAATTATTTTTTTGTGGGTTGAAAAAGATAAAGTAGATATCAATTATGAGGTAAAAATAAACAGTGATGCTCCCAGTATGATTATTAATTGTGATACTGATTTTGATTGCAAGTCGAATTTCATTGAATCCATTATCAAAGACAATAGTGACAGATTTACCATTCAGCCAGATGAAAGAACAAAAGTAATTAATCTCATCTGGAGAGGTACAGTTTCAGAAAAACCGGTTGCTGATGCTGCCATTAAAGCGATATATCAAAAAATCAGTGCCTGGTATATCCAGGATTATCAAGCATATAAAAGAATAATTGATGATAATAAAAACAATGAGATGAATGGCACTGAACTCTATACAAAAATAGCCTTTATTACAAAGCTTGATTATTCAAAGGAAAAGGATTTTATCTTTCTCAGTAAGGGTGAAGTTAGTAAGAAATACAAGGCAGGGATATGCATAATGTTATCGTTAATGCTGGGGTTTGTTTTATCGGCTTTTTATCATTTAACGAAAAGAAGCATTGTTGAATATAATGAAAAGAAAATATTCAAGAAATCGCAGATCGGCTAAAGAGTATAAAGAGCGTGGTTACTCGTTACCCAACGTGATACCCGTGGATATATAATGTATAAACCCGCTGAGTGAAGTATCCAACAAATGATGTCCACTCTGAAGTTGCGGGTTTTTACAGTGGTAAATGGGAACAGGCTCAGCCAGATGGGTGTTATACGACACCCATTTCCTTAGCAGGGTAATTAAAAAAGTTAACTGATTTAGCTTTAATCAATACGATTGATAACCGGGAGCAGCACAACATAATTATAAAAAATTCGTTTCGGGTTTTGTATAGACACTGACCACATCACCGTATTCCTTTCCTGCCAGGCAGTAAAAAACCGTTCTTTACGGGGTAGAGAAACATACCTGTGATTTCAGTAGCCACGAAAGTCAACGTGTCAGACTGCCCGTCAGTATCGCTGTTGTATATTTTACCGCTCTGAAATCATTAAATTCTCATGGCTTGCACCTGCTTATTGAAAAGCAGATTAGCCGGTGAAGCTGTCGTTGTGACGTGAGCGTGTCAGCATGGGTTGCGATGCGAGGCATATGCTTTTTTATAAGGGTTGTGTCTTTGTCTTCCCGCTGGCATGATCCTGAACAGGGATTAATGAGAGCATTAATCGCAAGTTTTTGATTTTTTAGTAAATGACTCGGGGTGCCCTTCTTTGTGAAGGCTGAGAAATACCCGTATTACCTGATCTGGATAATGCCAGCGTAGGGAAGTCAGATGCCTGTCGGGCCATCACTTCTTTCACGGCCTGGCAGGAGCGAAACCATGCAACCTGACCTGCTCGATCGTGCGCAAACCGCACATGCCTTACAGCAATTCCGCCGCCATTCCCCGCTTGTTCACTGTATGACCAATGATGTTGTACAAACCTTTACCGCCAATGTGCTGTTGGCGCTTGGCGCGTCACCGGCCATGGTGA
Organism: Kosakonia sp. MUSA4; assembly: GCF_013085925.1. NCBI lineage: Bacteria > Pseudomonadati > Pseudomonadota > Gammaproteobacteria > Enterobacterales > Enterobacteriaceae > Kosakonia > Kosakonia sp. MUSA4. The sequence goes on along the minus strand of NZ_CP025697.1, from coordinate 3,469,866 downwards.
TTGATCGCGACGAGGCGCAGCAATTCAGCGCGATTGCCGATGCGCTGTTGATTAACGTGGGTACCTTAACCCGCGAGCGGGCCGACGCGATGCTGGCGGCCGCTGAAAGCGCAAATGCGGCGGGCAAACCCTGGACGCTCGATCCTGTTGCCGTTGGCGCACTCACTTTTCGTACGCAATTTTGTCAGCAACTGCTTGCCCTGCATCCGGCGGCGATCCGCGGCAATGCCTCTGAAATTCTGGCTCTCGCGGGAGCGAGCGCAGGCGGGCGCGGTGTCGATACCACTGATACCGCCAGCAATGCGTTGCCCGCGGCGCAGGCGCTGGCGCGGCAAACCGGTGCGGTGGTGGCCGTTACCGGCGAAGTGGACTACGTCACTGATGGCCGTCGTACACTGATGGTCGCGGGTGGTGATGTGCTGATGACGCGGGTTGTCGGCACCGGTTGCGCATTATCCGCCGTAGTCGCCGCCAGTTGCGCACTGCAAGGCGATCGCCTGGCGAATGTGGCCGCTGCCTGCGCCTGGTTCGGGCTGGCGGGCAGCCTGGCGGTAGCGAACAGCAACGGGCCGGGCAGCTTTACGCCCGCGTTTCTCGACGCGCTCTACACACTCGGCGGGGAGGGCGCGTTATGAAGCGAATCAATGCGTTGACCATCGCCGGTACCGATCCCAGCGGCGGCGCGGGAATTCAGGCCGATTTAAAAACCTTCTCGGCGCTCGGCGCTTACGGCTGTTCGGTGATCACCGCGCTGGTGGCGCAAAACACCCGCGGCGTGCAGTCGGTGTACCGTATCGAACCAGATTTTGTCGCCGCGCAGCTCGACTCGGTGCTCAGCGATGTACGTATCGATACCACCAAAATCGGCATGCTGGCGGAAACCGATATCGTCGAAGCGGTGGCGGAGCGCCTGCGCCGCTATCAGGTGCGTAATGTGGTGCTGGATACGGTAATGCTCGCCAAGAGCGGCGACCCGCTGCTGTCGCCCTCCGCCGTGTCGGCGCTGCGTCAGCATTTACTGCCGCAGGTTTCACTTATTACGCCCAATCTGCCGGAGGCCGCGGCGCTGCTTGACGCGCCGCATGCCCGCAACGAGCAGGAGATGCATGCGCAGGGCGAAGCGCTGCTGGCGCTTGGCTGCGAGGCTGTGCTGATGAAAGGCGGTCATCTGGATGATGCCGAAAGCCCGGACTGGCTCTTCACCCGTGAAGGTGCGCTACGCTTTACTGCGCCGCGCGTGGCGACGAAAAATACCCACGGCACAGGCTGCACGCTTTCCGCCGCGCTGGCTGCGCTGCGCCCGCGCCACAATGACTGGGCGTCGACGGTCGCGGAAGCCAAACAGTGGCTGACGGCCGCGCTGGCGCAGGCGGATTCGCTGGAAGTCGGCAGCGGAAACGGGCCGGTGCACCATTTCCATCAGTGGTGGTAAACCGGGATCCGAAACGTGCCAGCAGATTATGCTGAAAAAAAAGGCAGCGGTGGAAAATCTCGCGTATGAGTACCAGGCTTATTTCTGCCTGCCGTAAGGCAGGTCGGGATAATCCAATTCGCTTTGCGCGAAGCTTACGGGAGCATAGCTATGACTGATATTGTGCAGTTACTTGGCAAAGACGCCGACAGCCTTCTGCAACACCGCTGTATGACCATCCCCGCTGACCAACTCTATTTGCCAGGCGGCGATTACGTGGATCGCGTAATGGTCGATAACAACCGTCCGCCTGCGGTGCTGCGTAACATGCAGACGCTGTATAACCACGGGCGGCTGGCGGGCACCGGGTATCTGTCTATTTTGCCGGTTGACCAGGGGATTGAGCACTCGGCGGGCGCATCCTTTGCAGCGAATCCGCTCTATTTCGATCCGAAGAATATTGTGGAACTGGCGATTGAAGCCGGGTGTAACTGCGTCGCCTCCACCTACGGCGTGCTGGCCTCTGTTTCCCGCCGCTACGCGCACCGCATTCCCTTCCTCGTTAAACTCAACCACAACGAAACTCTCAGCTACCCGACGGAATATGACCAGACGCTGTATGCCAGCGTTGAACAGGCGTTCAATATGGGCGCGGTGGCCGTTGGCGCGACCATCTATTTTGGATCGCTGGAATCCCGTCGCCAGATTGAAGAGATCTCTGCCGCCTTCGAACGCGCTCATGAACTGGGGCTGGTAACCGTGCTTTGGGCCTATCTGCGCAACTCTGCCTTCAAGAAAGATGGCGTGGATTACCATGTTTCAGCGGATTTGACCGGCCAGGCGAACCACATTGCCGCCACCATCGGCGCGGACATCGTGAAGCAGAAAATGGCGGAAAACAACGGCGGCTATAAGGCGGTCAATTTCGGTTATACCGATGAACGCGTCTACAGCAAACTGACCAGCGATAACCCGATCGATCTGGTGCGTTACCAACTGGCGAACTGCTACATGGGGCGCGCGGGGCTGATCAACTCCGGCGGCGCTGCTGGTGGCGACACCGATCTGGCCGATGCTGTCCGTACGGCGGTTATCAATAAACGCGCGGGTGGCATGGGGTTGATCCTTGGCCGTAAAGCGTTCAAGAAAACCATGGCCGACGGCGTGAAACTGATTAACGCTGTGCAGGATGTCTATCTCGATCAGAAAGTGACCATCGCATAACGGCTTTCGCCATATCCTCTCCTCTTCGGGGGAGGGGGTTCGCAAGTAAAACGCAATTTCAATTAGATAAAACCCCCTTCCCGATCTTCATCACACTTCCGTAATCTTTTGTGAAAAGTGTCACGCATCCTCGTGCGCATGCCCAAAAAATGGCCAATGCTTAGCGGAAATTGTCCGAGGCTGCGGCGCATTTTTGTGCATATATTTTGTTCTGAAACGGCTTTTCAAAAACACCAAGGATACGTAATGAAAATTGAATCTGTAAATGTCACCGTCTTTCAGCACCCCACGCGCCGGGTTTCCGACAGCGCCGGGCATTCGCATCCGGGGCCGGAAACCCAGGCGAAGATGGCGATGTTAACCATCACCGCTGACGATGGCAGCAAAGGGTACGCATTCGCGCCGCCGGAAGTGGTGCGTCCTTTTGTGCTGAATGCCTTTTTCCGCAAAGTGATGGTCGGGCAGGATCCGTTTAACCGCGAGCGTATCTGGCAGGATCTGGTGCACTGGCAGCGCGGCAGCGCTCATCAACTTACCGAGCGCGCGCTGTCGTTTGTTGAACAGGCGTTGTGGGACCTGATTGGCCGCAAACTGAATATGCCGGTCTACAAACTGCTCGGTGGCTACCGCGATAAAGTTCCGGCGTATGGCAGCACCATGTGCGGCGACGATCTGGAGGGCGGTCTCTCGACGCCGGAAGAGTACGCTGCGTTTGCCGAAAAGCTGGTGGCACGTGGCTATAAAGCGATCAAACTGCACACCTGGATGCCGCCGGTCAAATTTGCGCCCAACCCGAAAATGGATGTTAACGCCTGCGCTGCCGTGCGTGAGGCGGTTGGCCCGGATATCGATCTGATGATCGACGGCTATCACTGGTACAGCCGTACCGAGGCGCTGTACATCGGCAAGGCGCTGGAAAAGCTCAACTTCGCCTGGTTTGAAGAACCGATGGAAGAAGAGAGCATGTCTTCTTACGCCTGGCTGGCGGAAAACCTGTCAATTCCGATTATCGGGCCGGAGAGCCTCGGCGGTAAGCACCACAGCCGTGCCGACTGGGTAAAAGCCGGCGCCTGCGACATTCTGCGTGCCGGTGCTAACGGGGTGGGCGGTATTTCGCCGACGCTGAAAGTGGCAAATCTGGCCGAATCCTTCGGTATGGATTGCGAAGTGCACGGCAATGGCGCGGCAAGCCTCGCGGTGATTGGCTCTATCCGCAACTGCCGCTGGTACGAACGCGGCCTGCTGCATCCGTTCCTCGATTACGATCAGCCCGCGGCGTACCTCAACAGCATTGTGGACCCGATGGATGAAGAGGGTTTCGTCCATCTGCCGCAGCGTCCGGGGCTCGGCGAAGACATCAATTTTGCGTATATCGAAGCGAATACCGTCAGCCACGACTGACCCATAACAATAAATGCCCGACAGCACTGACTTTCGGGCCGCGTACGCCGGAAAAGGCGCAAGCCCTCCGGCAAAACGTACCCTACAAACGGTATACAGATGAAAAATTCCTCCCTTGCAGGCGCGTGCTTACTCGCGCTCTCGCTGATGATGGGGAGCGGCGCGGCGCTGGCGAAAACGCCGCCCGATCAGCTCATCATCGGTATGAACATGAACAACCTGCTGACGCTCGATCCGGCAGCGATGACCGGCAATGAAGTGGTCGGTATTGTGGTCAATCTCTACGATTCGCTGGTGGAGCTGGATCCGAATGAGCTGACCAACGTGAAACCGGCGCTGGCGGAGTCCTGGCAAATCAGCCCGGACGGCAAAACGCTCACTTTCCATTTACGTCACAACGTGAAGTTTCACTCCGGCAACCCGCTGACGGCGGAAGATGTGGTGTGGTCAATGCGTCGTCTGCTGCACCTCAATCTTGCACAGGCGTCGGTGTGGAAATCCTACGGCTTCAGTAAGAAGAACATCGATCAGCAGGTGAGCGCACCGGATGCGTATACCGTGCAGATCGTCCTGCCTAAGCCTAACGATCCACAACTGGTTATCTACTCGCTCGGCGCGCTCGGGAACCTCGGTGTACTGGATCGCAAAACCGTTGAGGCGCACGCGGCGAATAACGACTGGGGCAACCGCTGGCTGACCACCAACGAAGCCGGTTCCGGGCCGTTTATGCTGGAGACCTGGCAGGCAAAAGATGTGCTGCGTATGAAGCGCAATCCGGACTACTGGCGCGAGGAGCCGAAGCTCAGTCGCGTGGTGTTACGCCACTTTCAGGAGTCGCAAACCTTGCGGCTGATGCTGGCAAAAGGCGACCTCGACGTTGCCAACAACATGGCGGTTTCTGACATCAACGCGCTGCGTAAAGATCCTGATGTGACCGTCGAAGCAGTGCAGAAGGGTACGGTTTATTACGTGGCGATGAGCATGAAGGAGCCGCACTTTGCCAACCCGAAAGTGCGGGAAGCGGTACGCTATCTGATTGATTACCAGGGCATCAATAAAGCGCTGATGCCAGGTTACGGCGTGCTGCACCAGCGACCGATCAAAGCCGGGATGCCGTCAACGTTGCCGGATCCAGGCTACCGGCTGGATATTCCGCGGGCGAAAAAGCTGCTGGCGGAAGCGGGTTACCCGGACGGTTTCGACACCACACTGCGCGTGCTGGCAGATCAGCCATTCCTCAATATCGCCATCGCCGTGCAGTCCACGCTAATGCAGGCGGGCATCAACGCCAAAATCATCACCGGCACCGGTAACCAGATTTACGGCGCGATGCGCGAACGGCAGTTTGACATGCTGGTCGGACGCGGCGGCAGCGGCGTGGAACCACATCCGCACTCCAGCCTGCGCGCACTGGTCTACAACCCGGATAACAGTGATGAAGCCCGGCTGACCAACTTCCAGGGCTGGCGCACCAGTTTTTACGACAAACCACTCAACGAGATGATCGACCAGGCGCTGCTGGAACGCGATCCGCAGAAACAGAAAACCGAATACCAGCAGATTCAGGTGCGTTATGACCAGTTGATCCCCGCGCTGATCCCGCTGTCGCAAATGGTTGATTCGGTGGTGGTGCGCAATGAGGTGAAAAACTTCCAGTCGCACCCCTCGGCCACCACTTTCCTGCGTGAAGTCTACAAAAGCGACGCCCCCGGAGGAGATAAAGGATGAGTACAGTTCTGCTTGCCCCTGGCTCGCGCGCCAGGCGTTTGTCAAAAAGGCTGACGCAGGTGGCGGTGACCCTGTTCGGGTTACTGCTGTTGACCTTCTTTATTGGTCGCGTGATGCCGATCGATCCGGTGCTGGCGATTGTTGGCCCGGATGCCGATCAGAGCACCTACCAGCAGGTTTATCAGCAGCTTGGCTTTGATAAATCGCTGATGACGCAGTTTGGCATCTACCTGAATAACTTGCTGCACGGCAACCTTGGCAATGCGTTGCTGACCGGTAAACCGGTGCTGGACGACATTGTGCGCGTTTTCCCGGCGACGCTGGAGCTGGCGACGGTGGCGATCATTGTCGGCGCCGGGCTGGGCATTCCGCTCGGCGTGCTGGCGGCGGCGCGGCGCAACAGCCTTTCCGATTATGTGGTGCGCATTATCAGCCTCGCCGGATACTCCACGCCGATCTTCTGGGTCGGCATGATGGGGCTGCTGCTGTTCTACGCCTGGCTCGGCTGGGTGGGCGGTGCAGGGCGTCTCGATTTAGGGCTCGACGGTGTTGTGCCGCATCGTACCGGGCTGATGACCGTCGATGCACTGCTGGCGGGGAATGGACAAGTGTTCTGGAATGCGCTGAATCACCTGGTGCTGCCCGCGTCGCTGCTCGGTTTTCACTCGCTGGCCTACATCAGCCGTATGACCCGCAGCTTTATGCTGGCGCAGTTATCCCAGGAGTTCATCATTACCGCGCGAGTGAAGGGGCTGACCGAACGGCAGGTGATCTGGAACCACGCGTTTCGCAATATTCTTGTGCAGTTGCTAACGGTGGTGGCGCTGGCTTACGGCTCGCTGCTGGAAGGGGCGGTGCTGATTGAAACCGTTTTCTCATGGCCGGGTTTTGGCTCCTATCTGACCGGTAGCCTGCTGCTGGGCGATATGAACGCGGTGATGGGCTGCGTGTTGCTGGTGGGGGTGATTTTCGTGCTGCTCAACCTGCTCTCCGACATGCTGTATCAACTCTTTGATCCGAGGACGAAATCATGACGGTTTCCTTCGATACGCCTGTTGCGACCACGGCGCAGGAACGCAGCCTGCGGCTAAAACGCGCGCTGGGACGTGCGGCGGGTTTTATCGGCAAGATGGCGCGTAACCCACTGACTGCCATCGGCGGCAGCATCATTCTGCTGTTGCTGATTGTGGCTATTTTCGCGCCGCTCATCGCGCCGTATAACCCGCTGGTGCAGGACTTAGACAGCGCGTTGACCGCGCCGAATGCCGCGCACTGGTTCGGCACCGACGAGTTTGGCCGCGATATCTTCAGCCGTCTGGTGTACGGCTCGCGCATTACGCTCTATATCGTTCTGCTGGTTTCTCTCACCGTCGGGCCGCTGGGTTTATTGCTTGGGGTTAGCGCCGGTTACTTTGGCGGCAAGGTCGATATGGTGCTGATGCGCGTCACCGATATTTTTATCTCCTTTCCGAGCCTGGTACTGGCACTGGCGTTTGTTGCGGCGCTGGGTCCTGGTCTTGAGCATGTGGTGATCGCGATTACGCTGACCGCCTGGCCGCCGATTGCCCGTCTGGCACGAGCCGAAACCCTGTCGCTGCGCCAGGCCGATTTTATCTCGGCGGTGCGTTTGCAGGGCGCTTCGCCGCTGCGCGTGCTGTGGCGCCACGTTGTGCCGCTGTGTCTGCCGTCGGTGATCATCCGTATCACCATGAATATGGCGGGCATCATTTTGACCGCTGCCGGTCTGGGCTTTCTTGGGCTGGGTGCGCAGCCGCCGGAGCCAGAGTGGGGCGCGATGATCTCCAGCGGCCGCACCTACATGATGGAGTGCTGGTGGGTGGTGACCATTCCGGGGCTGGCGATTTTGATCAACAGTCTGGCGTTCAACTTCTTGGGAGATGGCTTACGTGACATCCTCGATCCTCGCAGCGAATAATTCGCCGCTGCTCGATGTGCGCAATCTGCATGTCGATTTCGTCAACGGTCGCGCGGTAACACATGCGGTGCGCGGCGTCTCTTTCACCCTCGGTCAGGAGAAGCTGGCGATTGTCGGCGAGTCCGGTTCCGGGAAATCCACCGTCGGGCGCGCGCTGCTGCGGCTGCATCCGGCAAAAGCGTGCATCCAGGCCGATCGCATGCAGTTCGGCGATATCGACCTGCTGAATATTGACGAGGCGCAGATGCGCCAGGTGCGCGGTAAGCGTATCTCGATGATTATGCAGGATCCAAAATATTCGCTGAACCCGGTAGTCTGCGTCGGCGATCAGATCGCTGAAGCCTGGTTAACCCACCATCCGGGGAAAAAGGCCGAGGCGAAGGCCAAAGTGCTGGAGATGCTTGATGTGGTACGCATTCGCCAGCCGGAGCGGGTTTACCAGCTCTACCCGCATGAAATCTCCGGCGGGCAGGGACAACGCATTATGATCGCCATGATGCTGATTACCGATCCGGAACTGGTGATCGCCGACGAACCGACCTCTGCGCTGGATGTGTCGGTGCGCCTGCAGGTGCTCGGCTTGCTTGACGATCTGGTGAAATCGCGTGGGCTGGGACTGATTTTTATCAGCCACGATATCAATCTGGTGCGCAGTTTCTGCGACCGGGTGCTGGTGATGTACGCAGGCCGGGTGGTGGAATCGATTGCCGCCCGCGATCTTGATAACGCGCAGCATCCTTATACGCAGGGGCTGATTCAGGCCCTGCCGGAAATCCATCATCGTCGCCCGCTGCTGCCGGTGTTGCAGCGTCAGGCTAGCTGGCTTGGCGAGTAAGGAGAGCAGAATGATTAACGTGCAAAACCTCAATCTGGCCTTTGGCGAAGGGGCGAAACGCAATCAGGTGCTGTGTGACGTCAGCTTTTCCGTGCGGCCTGGCGAGATTTATGGGCTGGTGGGGGAATCCGGCTCCGGGAAAACGACTGTGCTGAAGTGTCTGGCCGGGCTGTTTACCCACTGGGACGGCGAGCTTGCGATTAATGGACAAAAGCTGGATAAGCGGCTCAGCCCGCCGCGCTGTCGGTTGGTGCAGATGGTGTTTCAGGATCCGTACGGTTCGCTGCATCCGCGCCACACCATTGGCGATATTCTGGAGGAGCCGCTGCAAATCCACGGTATCAACGATCGTGACCGGCGTATTAATACGTTGCTCGACAAGGTGGGGTTAAGCCGTGCTTTTCGCGACCGCTATCCGCACCAGCTCTCCGGCGGGCAGCGCCAGCGCGTGGCAATTGCCCGTGCGCTGATTCTGGAACCGCGCGTGTTGTTGCTGGATGAGCCGACTTCGGCGCTGGATGTGTCGGTGCAGGCGGAAATCCTCAACCTGCTGGCGGCGCTGCATCAGGAATCGCAACTTACCTATCTGATGGTGACGCATGATTTGGGGGTGATCGCGCATTTATGCCAGAAGGTGGCGGTGATGCAGCACGGTAAAATCCTCGAAACTTTGACCGTCGATGCGCTGGTTAGCGGCGCGGCGCAAACGGGGTATACGCAGATGCTGGTGCATGCCAGCCAGCAATATAGCCGTGAGATGGCACGCGAAGTGGCGGCGTATTGAGTTTTTTGTCTCGCTCCGTAGATTTGATAAGCGAAGCGCCATCAGGCGGAATTGGCGGCAAACGCCGGATGACGGCTGCGCCTTATCCGGCCTACGGGGATTGGCATTGCAGGCCTGATAAGCGAAGCGCCAGCAGGCAGAATTGGCGGCAAACGCCGGATGGCGGCGACGCCTTATCCGGCCTACGAAGATCGGTGCTGTTGTAGGCCTGATAAGCGAAGCGCCATCAGGCATTTTTAAGCGGTTAACGCAATAACGGGCAATCCGGCGGTAACCGGCATTGCAGCGCATTGGGCAACACTTCGATGCGGAAATGCTCACCGCGCAGCGGTTCGCCGTCGAGGTTAAAGGTAATTTCATGCGGGGCGCTGACCTCGAACCATGCCGATTTTCCGTCAATAATATGCGGGTTATCGTCCGGCTGCGTCAGGGTGGTTAACAGCGCCGGCAACAGCTCTTCGCCGGTAAAAATACGCAGATGCAGTAAGCCATCGTTAATCAGCGCCTGCGGGCAAAGCTGTTGTCCGCCGCCCGCCTGGCGACCGTTACCAATGCCAATCACCAGCGCATCGCCCTGCCACTGAAAATCCTCACCGCGAATTTCGCAGCGGTCAGCCTTTAGCTTATCCAGACGCAGCAGCCCGTGGATCAGATAAGAAACCCCGCCCAGCGCGGCTTTCAGTTTTTCCGGCGTTTCCGTGGTGATGCGGGTACCAAAACCCCCGGTTGCCATATTAATAAAGCAGGTTTTATCGTTGACGCGGGCGATATCGATAGCCACCGCTTTACCCACGATGGCCAGCTGTAACGCTTTCTCCAGCGCCTCGGGGATCCCCGCGCTGGTGGCGAAATCATTGGCGGTACCGAGCGGCAAAATACCGAGCGCCGGAATGTTATCGCCCGTGCAGTTTACCAGCGCTGTCGCCACTTCGTTGATGGTGCCGTCGCCGCCGCCAGCAATCACCGTATCCACGCCAAGTTGCTGTGCTTCCTTAACGTAGCGCCCGGCATCGCCCTTTTCCCAGGTGACGCGCACCTGAATATCCATACCTTCGTCACGCAGCAGCGCTATGGCGGCGCGCAGCGTTTCGTCTCCGGCGCTTTTACCGTTGAGGATCAATAAGCTTCCAGGAATTTTGCCCATATTTCTCGTCCTTATTGCATGCAATGAGGAAAGTGTATCTCACGAGCGGGAAGGGGGTAAAAAAAGCGGAAAAAAGCGTTAAAAAAAATCAGCCTGCGTAAGGGAGATTACGCAGGCTAAGGAGGTGGTTCCTGGTACAGCTAGCATTTATGGGTTATGTTTTTCAGCGAGATGGATAATACCCATAACGAGCGGGGAGGTATGTGATCCGATTCTAAGATTTTTCCAGCCGTAAAAATAACCCTGCTAAATTACTTCGCGTGAGGATTGCGCGTTGACTGCCCGGTGAAATTGCGCATCAGCAGCGCATATTCCAGCGCCATATCCTGCGGAACCGGCAACCAGACAGTATAACCATCGCCAGGCGCGACCGGCATCGCTTCGCCTTTGGCGTTTTCCATCTGCTCAAGCGTAAAGTTGACGTTGCCCTGCGGCGTCATCAGCTCCAGGCTGTCGCCGAGCGAAAACTTATTTTTCACCGCGACGGCGGCCAGATCGCCTTTACGCTCGCCGGTGAATTCGCCGACAAACTGCTGGCGCTCGGAAACCGAGTAGCCATAGTCATAGTTCTGGTAATCATCATGCGTGTGGCGGCGCAGGAAACCTTCGGTATAACCGCGATGCGCCAGCCCTTCCAGCGTTTCCAGCAGCGAAGTGTCGAACGGTTTACCCGCTGCGGCATCGTCGATCGCTTTGCGGTAAACCTGCGCAGTACGGGCGCAGTAGTAGAACGATTTGGTACGGCCTTCGATTTTCAGCGAGTGCACGCCCATCTGCGTCAGGCGTTCAACGTGGGCAATCGCCCGCAGATCTTTCGAGTTCATGATGTAGGTGCCGTGTTCGTCCTCGAAGGCGGTCATGTACTCGCCCGGACGCTGCGCTTCCTCAATCATAAACACTTTATCGGTCGGCGCGCCGACGCCCAGCGTGGGTTCGATGTTCTGTACCGGAATCGGTTCGTGAACATGTACGATATTGCCGATAGCGTCTTCTTTGCCTTCCTGAACGTTATATTCCCAGCGGCAGGCGTTGGTGCAGGTGCCCTGGTTCGGATCGCGCTTGTTGATATAGCCTGAAAGCAGGCAACGGCCGGAGTAAGCCATGCACAGTGCGCCGTGCACGAAGATTTCGATCTCCATTTCCGGCACCTGGCTGCGAATTTCGGCGATCTCTTCCAGCGACAGCTCGCGGGAGAGGATCACGCGCGTCAGCCCCATTTGTTGCCAGAATTTCACCGTTGCCCAGTTGACGGCGTTCGCCTGCACGGAGAGGTGAATCGGCATCTGCGGGAAGTTTTCGCGCACCATCATGATAAGCCCCGGATCGGACATAATCAGCGCATCCGGCCCCATGTCCACCACCGGTTTCAGGTCGCGGATGAACGTTTTCAGCTTGGCGTTATGCGGCGCGATATTCACCACCACGTAGAATTTTTTGCCCTGCGCGTGGGCTTCATTGATGCCGATTTGCAGGTTTTCGTGGTTGAATTCGTTATTGCGCACGCGCAGCGAGTAGCGCGGCTGGCCAGCGTAAACGGCGTCCGCGCCGTAAGCGAAGGCGTAACGCATATTTTTCAGCGTTCCCGCCGGGGACAGGAGTTCCGGTTTAAACATGATTTTCTCTTTCTGATGACAGGTCAGATCGCCTCAGCAGGTGAGGCGGCGGGGGAGTTCCCCTAAATTTAGGGCGGGAATTGTAGCGCCGCGCGCCGGGGGAGTAAACCTGCGCGTTAGCTCACGCGCAGTCGGCGGTTATTTCCGCCTGGCAACTGAACGCAGCCTGCAGCATCAGTACGCCAATGTCGTATTTCCTCACCATCCTTTGATGCAGCCTGAAGCGCCCGCCATATTACAGAGGATTACAGCATGTTCACGGCCGGTTTATACTCGGCGGAAGGCTTTGTCAGGGCGCTGTCGGGGCTGTGTCGTGTTGCTGTCGGGTGACGATCGTGTTGCTGTCCGCGTGGTTCAGCGACACTGCAAGCCGGTTTCCTGTGGAGAAATATCATGAGCAATAAAGTGAAAGCGTTCCGTCTGGCCCGCGCCTGGTCGCAGGAGCAGCTTGCAGAGATGGCCGCGTTGAGTGTCAGAACGGTGCAGCGAATTGAAAATGGCGATCAACCTTCGCTGGAGACGCTGAGTGCGTTAGCGGCGGTGTTTGGCGTCAGCGTCACTGAGTTATCCGGGCAGGCGGAGGCGGGGGAAGAGGCGCTCGATCAGCGCATCACTGCCGCGCGGGAAAAGGTCGATGCCGAAAGCCGCTTCTGGCGATCGCTTGTCACCGCCGTCATCGTCTGCGTGCTGCTCTATTTCCTGAATCGCAGTACCGCGCCAGAACCGCTGTGGTCACTGTGGGTGGCGGCGATTTGGGGCGGGTTGCTGCTGGTGCGGGGATTGCGGCTCTTCGTCTTCGCTGAACCGATCGCACGCTGGCGCAAACAGCGTTTACAGCGGCTGTTGCGTAAATAAAATGCCGTCGGGCGCGAAGCCCGACAGCGTTACGCCAGTTTGCAGGCGTCGGCTTCCCAGCGGTAGCCGACGCCGTAAACTGCACGGATAAAGGATTGTTCCTCATCCAGCGCTTCCAGTTTGCGGCGCAGGTTTTTGATATGGCTATCGATGGTGCGGTCGGTCACCACGCGATAGTCATCATAAAGATGGTTGAGCAGTTGTTCGCGGGAGAAGACCTTGCCCGGCTCGCTGGAGAGGGTTTTCAGCAGGCGGAATTCCGCCGGGGTGAGATCCAACAGTTTGTTGTGCCAGCTTGCCTGGAAACGCCCTTCATCCACAATCAGCGGGCTTTCCGCGTCCAGCGCCTGCAATTCGCGCTGCGGCTTGCAGCGGCGCAGAATGGTTTTGACTCGCGCCACCACTTCGCGCGGGCTGTAGGGTTTGCAGATGTAGTCGTCGGCGCCAATTTCCAGCCCCAGCAGACGATCGATCTCCTCGATTTTTGCCGTCACCATAATGACCGGCACATTGGAGAAGCGACGGATTTCTCTGCACAGGGTCAGGCCATCGGTGCCGGGCAGCATCAGATCGAGCAGGATCAAATCCGGCGGCGTCTGGCGGACATATCCCAGCACCTGATCGCCGTGGTTAATCAGCGTCGGCGCGTAGCTGGCCGCCCGCAGATAATCGATCAGCAACTGTCCCAGCTTCGGTTCATCTTCCACGATCAGAATACGCGGCGTGTTTTCATCAATGGGTAGCTCAGTCATACTTCTCTCGATTGTTCGCCTTCAAGCGGTAGTTCAACTGTAATAGTAACCCCGCCAAATGGCGAGTGCCCGGCGTGGATAGCGCCACCGTGGGCCTCCACAATATTAAAACAGATAGCCAGCCCCAGGCCGGAGCCGCCGCTGGCGCGGTTGCGCGATCCTTCCGTGCGGTAGAAACGCTCAAACAGGCGCGTCAGTTGCTCGTCGGAAACGCCCGGCGCGCTGTCGGCAAAACGCAGGATCAGTTTGCCGTCGCGGGTGGTGGACTGAATTTGCGTTTGTCCGCCGCCGTCCGTATAGCGCAGGCTGTTTTCCAGCAGATTATTAAACAGCTGCATCAGGCGATCGGGATCGCCAAAGACTCTGCCACTGGTGGACTGCAAATCCAGCGACAAGTTCAGGTTTCGGCTGGCAAAACGTTCATGAAACGCGCCAGCGGCAATCTCCAGCAGCGTCACCACATCCACCGGCGTGCGCTGGTAGGCCAGCGCGCCCTCGTCGGACATTGACAACTGATGTAAATCGTTCACCAGCTTGGTGAGCGTGCCGACCTCTGCCTGTAATGACAGAACCGATTCCGGCGTAAATTTGCGTACGCCGTCCTGAATCGCCTCCAGTTCGCCGCGCAGCACCGCCAGCGGCGTGCGCAGTTCATGGGAGATATCAGCCATAAAATCGCGGCGCATTTGCTGGTTTTTCTCCAGCGTACTGGCCAGCAGGTTAAAGTCGCGCGCCAGCCTGCCCAGTTCATCCTGGCTGTCAGTCGTGACGCGCGTCGAGAAATCGCCGGAGGCCAGTTTGTGCGTCCCTTCGACCAGCCGTTTCACCGGTGCCAGCAGGCCTCGTGCCAGCGGGAAGGTTGCCAGCGCCGCCAGCAGCATGGCAAGACCGACAATCAGCCAACTGGTGCGACGCTGTTGACGGTCAAAATTGATGTCGGTATTGCGCGTTAACCGCTCAACCGGGGAGGCAATCACCCAGCCCACCGTTTTCTGGTTCACCACAATCGCCCGGCGGTTGCCTTCGTCCGGCACCGTGCCGCGCGGGCCGACCAGCACATTGTTGTTCTGATCGACAACCCAGAACACCGTGCGCCAGCCGCGCGGCGGCGGCGGGCCTGGCGGGCCAGGCGGCGGATCATCGTTTTCCATCCCGCGATCGGATTCGGCGTTATTGTCTGGCTCCATCCCTTGGTCCGCTGCCCGGTTGTCCGGCGCCATTCCACGATCTGCTCCGCCGTTGTCGCCCATCGCGCGATCCCGCTCCATGCCGCGGTCTGGCCCACCGGTATCTTCATGGTCGTTATCGCGTTCGAAAGATCGCAGGATCTGGAAAATCATCCGGTCGTTATTGCGCAGAAATTGCCAGTCGCCGTGCTGGGCGTACTGCTCGGCCAGCGTGTCGCTCAACAGTTGCAGGCGCTGCTCGTTGCCGCGCTTGATATAGTCGATAAACCCGCGCTCGAAGCTGATTCGCACCGCCCAGTGCATGATGATCAGCAGTACGATGCAGGTGGTCAAAATGGCCAGAAAAAGTTTGGCCGTAATACCCGGCCGCCAGAATTTCATGATTCTCTCCTGTTGCGACGGGCAATCACGACGTTCTGGCTGGCGTCATTCGGGACGCGGGCGAAGATTAACGCCGGTAGTGAAATAATCACCGCCATACTGAGATAAGCGTAAAGGAAAACATGGTGCGCCACGCCGCTGTCCGCTGACAGATGCTGCTGGCCGAACAGGCCGAGCAGCAAACCGGCGACGGTAACGCCGATACTCATCGACAACTGCATGATCATCGACAGCAGGCTGTTGCCGCCGCTGGCCAGTTCATCGGGCAGATCTTTCAGCGTCAGGGTGTTCATCGAAGAGAAGCGCATCGAGTTGATCATCCCCTGGCAGAACAGCACCACCGGCAGCAGATAGTACCAGCCGAGCAGGGCGGCGCTCATAAACAGCAGGCTCACCAGCGCCAGACCAAGGGTGGAACAGACCAGAGCGCGGCGATAACCAAAACGGTTAACCACCTGCACGACAATCCGCTTCATGCCCATACTGCCCAGCACCATCGGGATCATCATCAGCCCGGCGTGGAACGGTGAAAAGCCAAGGCCAATCTGCAAAAACACCGGCGTCATAAACGGCAGCATGCCGCTGCCGATACGCCCGGCGAAGCTCCCGGCCAGCCCCAGTGAAAACGAAGGCGTGCGGAACAACCGCAGGTTGAACAACGCGCCATCGTTGCCTCTGGCGTGCAGCAGATAAAATAGCGTCGTCGCTGCGCCCACGGCTACCAATGCGCCAAGCTGGACGGGCGAAAGCCCCAGCCCGCGGCTGCCGTCGAGCGCCAGCGTCAGCGTTGCCATACCGCAGGCCAGCAACGCAAAACCCGCCATATCGAAACGACGGGTTTGCAGTTTATAGTTCGGCATCAGGCTCAGGGTGGCGATCGCGCCGATAATACCGACCGGCAGGTTAATCAGGAAGATCCAGTGCCACGACGCATATTCCACCAGAATCCCGCCGAGCGCCGGGCCGACCAGCGGGCCGATTTGCCCTGGCAGAGTGACGAAGGTCATCGCCGCCATATACTGGTCGCGCGGGACGATTTTCATCACCGTCAGCCTGCCTACCGGCACCATCATCGCCCCGCCGACACCCTGTAAAACCCGCGCCATCACCAGTTGATCAAGGGTTGAGGCCTGCGCGCAAAACAGCGAGCCGGTGGTGAACAGCACAATGGCGACGAAAAAGATATTGCGCACGCCGACCCGATCTGCCAGCCAGCCGCTGGCTGGCAGCATCACCGCCACGGTCAATACATAGGAGACCACCACCATGTGCATATGCAGCGGGCTCTCCCCCAGGCTTCGCGCCATCGAGGGGAGGGCGGTATTCACAATAGTGGTATCCAGCGACTGCATAAAAAAGCCAAAGGCGACAATCCATAGTTGCCAGCGGATGTTTTTGGGGAGTTCATTCATTCACTAACAGGCTCTCTTTCTTTCTGGCTAAAACGCATACGCAGGCGGTCAAAGAAGAGATAGACCACCGGCGTTGTATACAGGGTAAGAAGCTGGCTCATCACCAGGCCGCCGACAATGGTGATCCCCAGCGGCTGACGCAGTTCGGAGCCGTCACCGCCGGAAATGACCAGCGGCAGTGCGCCAAACAGCGCCGCCAGGGTGGTCATCATGATCGGACGAAAACGCAGCAAACAGGCCTGGAAGATGGCCTCTTCTGCGCTCAGGCTGCCCTTGCGCTGGGCTTCGAGGGCGAAGTCGACCATCATTATGGCATTCTTCTTCACAATCCCGATCAGTAACATGATGCCAATCAGTGCGATCAGACTAAACGGCGCGCCAAACAGCTCCAGCGCCAGCAGCGCGCCGACGCCCGCCGAGGGCAGCGTGGAGAGAATGGTCAGCGGGTGGACGTAGCTCTCGTAGAGGATCCCCAGCACAATATAGACCGTGGCAATCGCGGCCAGGATCAGGATCACCTGTGAATTCATCGTCTCCTGGAATACTTGCGCTGTACCGGCGAAACTGCCGCGCACGCTTGAAGGGACGCCAAGTTGCGTCATCGCACGATCGATGGCGTCGCTGGCTTCCGACAGCGACGTGCCTGTCGGCAGGTTAAAGGCGATGGTCGATGCCGCCGACAGCCCTTGATGGTTCACTGACAGCGGCGCATTCGCTGGTTGCCAGTGGGCAAAGTAAGAGAGCGGAATCGACTGGCCTTCGTTGTTGATCACATACATCTTGTCCAGCGCGCTCACGTCCTGGGTATAGCGGGGATCGACTTCCATCACCACTTTGTACTGGTTAAGCGGTTGATAAATAGTGGAGATCTGCCGCTGGCCGAAGGCGTTATTCAGCAGGCTGTTGGCCGCTTCAACACTGATGCCCAGCCGCGACATTGTTTCGCGATCGTAAACCAGATTCATCTCCGCGCCGTTGTCCTGCTGGTCTGAGTTGACGTCTGCCAGTTGCGGCAGCGCCGCCAGCGCTTTACGGATCTTCGGCTCCCACTCGCGCAGGGCGCTGAGATCGTCCGACAGCAGGGCAAACTGGTAGCTGGCATTGGCCTGCCGTCCGCCGACGCGAATATCCTGTACGGCCATCAAAAACAGGCTTGCGCCTGGCTCTTTCGCCAGTTTAACGCGCAACCGGTCAATCACCTGCTGCGCCGTTTCATTACGAATATGGCGGGATTTGAGGGTGATAAACATCATGCCGCTGTTCACGCGCGAGCCGCCAGTAAAACCGGTGACATTATCCACCGCCGGATCGTCACGGATGATTTTCATAAAATCCTGCAACTTACCGCGCATCGCCTGAAAGGAGATGCTCTGATCCGCCTGAATGCCGCCCATCAGCACGCCGGTGTCCTGCTCCGGGAAGAAGGTTTTCGGAATCGAGATATAGAGCCAGATATTCAACGCGATGGTGCCAAGCAGCACCAGGCCCACCAGCCGGGCGTGGTTCAGCACCCATTTCAACGAACGGGCGTACTGCTGCTGGAGCGCAATCAGCAAACGGCCAACGCCTCTTTCCCGCGTGCGTTCGCGCGGTTTATGGCGCTTCAGCAGCCAGCCGCACATCATCGGCGTCAGCGTCAGCGAGATAACCAGCGAGATGCCAATCGCCACCGACAGCGTGACGGCAAACTCTCGCAGCAGCCTGCCCGGCAGACCGGCCATCAGCAGTAGCGGCAGGAACACCGCTACCAGCGACAGGCTCATCGACAGCACGGTAAAACCGACTTCCCGCGTCCCTTGTAACGCCGCCTGTAACGGCTTCACGCCCGCTTCAAGATGGCGGGAGATGTTTTCCAGCACCACAATGGCATCATCGACGACAAAGCCGGTGGCGATGGTCAGCGCCATCAGCGACAGATTATTCAGGCTAAAACCGCACAGGTACATAGCGGCAAAGGTGCCGATCAGCGAAACCGGTACGGCGACCGCCGGGATAAGCGTCGCGCGACCGGAGCGCAAAAACAGAAACACCACCAGAATCACCAGCGCCACCGAGATCACCAGCGTCTGCTCCACTTCCGCCAGCGAGGCGCGAATGGTCGGCGAGCGATCCTGGGCGATTTGCAGATCGATAGCGGCAGGAATGGTTTTCTGTAATTCCGGCAGGCGGGCGCGGATACTATCCACCGTCTGAATAATATTGGCTTCCGGCAGCTTGCGGATCATCAGCAAAATCGCCGGCTTTGCGTTGGTCATCCCGGCATTGCGCACATCCTGCACCGAGTCGCTGACCGTAGCGACATCGCTTAAACGTACCGCTGCGCCGTTGTTGTAATGAATGATCAGCGGCTGGTATTCGGCGGCCGTTTTCAGCTCATCATTCGTTTGCACCTGCCAGCGTTGTGCGCCGTCATCCACTGCGCCCTGCGGGCGACGGACATTGGCGCTGCTGATGGCGGTACGCACGGCATCGAGTGACACGCCCTGATTAAACAGCGCCTGCGGATTGAGATCGACGCGCACTGCGGGCAGTGAACTTCCGCCGACATCCACATCACCGACGCCGTCGATCTGCGAGATGGTTTGTGCCAGCTGCGTCGAGGCAAAATCGTATAACTGGCCCTGCGAATAGGTATCCGAGGTCAGCGTCAGGATCATGATCGGTGCGTCCGACGGGTTCGCTTTGCGGTAGGTCGGACGGCTCGGCATACCGCTTGGCAGCAGGCTTTGCGCCGCGTTGATTGCCGCCTGCACATCGCGCGCGGCGCCGTTGATATCGCGGTCAAAATTAAACTGCAAAATGATGCGTGTACTGCCCAGCGAGCTGGAGGAGGTCATTTCGCTGACCCCGGCAATTCGTCCCAGCGAGCGTTCCAGCGGCGTAGCGACCGACGACGCCATCGTCTCCGGCGAGGCGCCAGGTAGTGAGGCGCTGACCATGATCACCGGAAAATCGACCTGCGGCAGCGGGGCTACCGGCAGCAGCCGGTAGCCGAGGATGCCGCACAGCGTTATCGCCAGCGAAATCAAAATCGTCGCCACCGGGCGGTAAATGAAGAGGGCGAAAAACTTCACTTACGCCTCCTCTTCACGGCGCGGGAAGCGCTGTTTTACGGCCAGCGACAGGCGGTCGAACAGCAGATAAATCACCGGTGTGGTAAACAGCGTCAGCACCTGGCTGACCAGCAGACCGCCCACCATGCCGATACCCAGCGGGCGGCGCAGCTCTGCGCCCACGCCGGTGCTGAGCATCAGCGGCAGCGCACCGAGCAGGGCGGCCAGCGTAGTCATCAGGATCGGACGAAAACGCAGCAGGCAGGCCTGGAAAATCGCGTCGCGCGGCGCCATCCCCTCTTCGCGTTCGGCGGCGAGAGCGAAGTCGATCATCATGATGGCGTTTTTCTTGACGATACCAATCAGCAGAATGATGCCGATAATGGCGATCACATCCAGTTCACTGCCGGAAATCATCAGCGCCAGCAGCGCGCCAACGCCCGCAGTCGGCAGCGTTGAGAGAATGGTGACCGGGTGAATAAAACTCTCATACAGCACGCCGAGCACGATATACATTGCCGCCACTGCCGCGACGATCAGCCAGACCGTGCTGCCAAGCGCAGACTGGAACGCCAGCGTGCTGCCCTGGAACTCGGTGCGGATATCGGTCGGGAAATTGAGGGTTTTTTCGCTGTCGGTGATCGCCTGCACCGCATCGCCCAGCGAATAGCCGCTCGCCACATTAAAAGAAATGGTGGTGGAGGGGAATTGATCGAGGTGGTTAATACTCAGCGGCGCAAAGCGTTGTTCCACTTTGGCAATCGAGGATAACGGCACCACGCCGCCGCTGCTGCTGGCCAGACGGATATTCTCCAGCGCCGCCAACCCCGGCGTTTGCGTGGTGTCGTGTTCCAGCACCACGCGATACTGGTTTGACTGGGTATAGATGGTGGAGATCAGCCGCTGACCGAAGGCGTTATACAGCGCGTTATCAACATCCGACATGGTGATACCAAGACGGCTGGCGGTGCTGCGGTCAACGTTGACATACGCCACCAGCCCTTTGTCCTGCCAGTCGCTGCTGACATCAGCAAGCTGCGGCAGCGCTTCCAGTTTGGCGATCAGTTGCGGCACCCAGGTGCTCAGCGCGTCCAACGAGTTTGCCTGCAAGGTAAACTGGTACTGGGTGCGGCTGACCGTGGTGTCGATGGTCAGATCCTGCGTCGGTTGCAGATAGAGCGCCACGCCGGGCACTTTTGCCGCCGCCTGTTGCAGGCGCGTAATCACTGCCTGTACGCGGTCGTCGCGCTCATCCAGCGGCTTAAGGTTGATTTGCAGACGGGCGCTGTTCAGCGACGGGTTGGTGCCATCGACGCCAACAAACGAGGTCAGGCTTTCCACCGCCGGATCTTGCAGGATAACGTCGGCAACCTGCCGCTGGCGCTGCGCCATGCTGGCAAACGATGCCGACTGCGGCGCCTGGAGCGTACCCTGAATGATGCCGTTGTCCTGTACCGGGAAGAAGCCTTTCGGGATGAAAACCCACAGCGCCACCGACAGCAGCAGCGTGCCTATCGCCACGCTGAGCGTCAGCCACGGGTGGTTAAGTACTTTCGCCAGCAGGTGGCCGTAACCTGCAATCACGCGCTCAAAAAAACGCTCCGAAGCGCGGGAAAAACGGTTCTGCTTGCGCAGGGATTCAGCGCTCAGCATGCGCGCGCACATCATCGGCGTCAGCGTCAGTGAAACCACAGCCGAGATCAGGATTGCCACCGCCAGCGTGACGGCGAACTCGCGGAACAGGCGCCCGACAATATCGCCCATAAACAGTAGCGGGATCAGCACGGCAATCAGCGAGAAGGTGAGGGAGATAATGGTAAAGCCGATCTCGCCTGCGCCTTTCAGCGCCGCCGCCAGCGGTTTTTCCCCTTTTTCGATATAGCGCGAGATGTTCTCAATTACCACAATCGCGTCATCCACCACAAAGCCGGTGGCGATGGTTAGCGCCATCAGCGTCAGGTTATTGATTGAGAAATCGAGGAACACCATCACCGCAAAGGTGCCGATAAGCGACAGCGGTACGGCTACGCCAGGAATAATAGTTGCCGGAATATTGCGCAGAAACAGGTAGATAATCATCACCACCAGCGCAATGGCCAGCATCAGTTCGAACTGCGTATCGCTGACCGAAGCACGGATGTTGTTGGTGCGATCGGAGAGCACCTTCACCGTGACCGATTTCGGCAGGCTCTCCGTTAACTGCGGCAGCAGAGTACGAATGTTGTCGGCGGTATCAATGATGTTGGCGCCAGGCTGACGCTGGACGTTCATCACAATCGCCTGTTGCTTATTCGCCCATGCGCCAAGCCAGCTATTTTCCGCGCCCTGTTCCACGGTTGCCACATCGCCCAGGCGAATGGGCGCACCGTTCTGGTAAGCGACAATCAACTGGCGGTACTCTTCGGCGGACTGCATCTGATCGTTGGCGGAGAGCGTGACGGCGCGCGTTGGGCCATCGAGGCTCCCTTTTGCCGAGTTAACGTTGGCATTGTCGATGGCGGTGCGAATGGTTTCGCTGGTCAACCCCAACGCGGCGATGGCCTGCGCGTTAAGTTTGACGCGCACTGCCGGGCGCTGGCCGCCGGAAAGCGTGACCAGACCGACGCCGGAAACCTGCGAAATTTTCTGTGCGACGCGCGTTTCGACCATATCTTCCACCTGCGTCATCGGCATGGCGGAAGAGGTGACTGCCAGCGTCATGATCGGCGGATCGGCCGGGTTAACTTTGCTGTAAACCGGCGGGTTAGGCAGATCGGAAGGGAGCAGGCTGTTGGCCGCGTTCATCGCCGCCTGCACTTCCTGCTCAGCAACATCCAGCGGCAGCGTGAGCTGGAACTGCAACGTCACCACCGATGCGCCGCCGGAGCTTTGCGACGACATCTGTTTTAAGCCCGACATTTGGCCAAATTGCCGTTCGAGCGGCGCGGTAATCGCCGACGTCACCACATCCGGGCTGGCGCCGGGGTAAAGGGTGACAACCTGGATAGTGGGGTAATCGACTTCCGGCAGCGCCGAGACGGGAAGAAAACGGTAGCCGATGACCCCGGCAAGCAGAATCGCCACCATCAATAAGGTGGTGGCGACCGGGCGCAAGATAAACAGACGGGAAGGACCTCCCGTCCGGCCTGGCGGTAGCAACTGCATCAGGAGTGCGCTCCTTTCGCCGGATGCTCACGTTTTGCGGGCATCTGCTGGGCGCTTTGCGCATCCACCACTTCCACTTTGGCCCCTTCGGTCAGACGGTCGATACCGTCCGTCACCACGCGATCGCCCGCCGACAGCCCGGCGGCAATCACCACTTTCTGGCTGTCCTGAATACCCGGCGTAACGATATGTTTGCTGACCTGGCTATTCTCATTCACCACCCAGACAAAGTTGCCTTCATTACCCATTTGCAGCGCGGCGGCAGGGATCACAACGGCATCTTGTTGCGTGGCGACCAGCATGCGCGCATTGACGAACTGGTTGGGGAACAGCGCGTCGTCCTGATTATTAAAGCGTGCTTTCAGCTTAATTGTGCCGGTGGTGGCATCGATCTGGTTATCAAGACTGAGCAACGAACCGCTGCTCAATTTCTGTTTGTTAGTGCGATCCCAGGCTTCCACTACCAGCGGTTGGCCAGCTTTTTGCGCCTGCACCACGGTGGCGATGTCGCTTTCCGGCAGGGTAAAGACGAGGTCAATTGGGTGGGTTTGCGTCAGCACCACAATGCCGGTGGTATCGCTGCTGCTGATCTGGTTGCCAATATCCACCTGTTTTAAGCCAACGCGCCCGGAGATGGGCGCCGTGATGCGGCTCCAGTCCAGCTGCAACTGGGCGCTGGCGACTGAGGCTTCATCGGCTTTGACGGTGCCTGCGGATTCCGTTACCAGCGCCTGCTGGGTATCGAGATCCTGACGGGAGACGAGACTGGTTTTCGCCAGTTGCTGGTAGCGGGCCAGATCGCGGCGCGCATTCGCCAGCGTGGCTTTATCTTTTGCCAGTTGCCCCTGCGCCTGCGCCAGTGCCACTTTAAATTCGCTGGGGTCGATTTCAGCCAGCAGATCGCCGGCGTTAACCTGTTGCCCTTCCTGGAAGTGGAGCGCCATCAGTTGGCCGGAAACGCGGCTGCGAACGGTCACGGTATTGGTTGCCGTAATCGTACCGAGACCAGAGAGATAACGCGGAACGGATTCGCGGGTCGCTGTGGCAGCCTGTACCGGCGGTAGCGCGCCGCCGCGCATGCCGTGGCGACCACCGCCACCAGCCTGACGCTGCGTGTGCCCGGTGGCGGAAGAAGAAGGTGTAGCCTCTTGATGGCTAAAGTGGTACCACGCGGCACCTGCCGCTGCGATAACCACAACCGCAACAAGCGTGCGGCGAAAAGTGAAACTGCGTTTCATCGTTATATGTATCTCGTCCTGAAAAAACCATGACCAAAATAATACTAGTTTAGTGAGGCTTTAACGGAGAAAAATGGAGGAAATATGAAACACTGTTTAGAAACGTCGAGCGGGGATAGAAATTTGTGTTAGGGATAATATGAAGAAGAAAATCATGCCGGATGGCGATCATCCGGCAAAATATTAGCGAAACAGAACCTGCGCCCAGCGGGCAAGCCCGGCAGTGACGGAGCCAAAATCATCGCCGCCCGCAATCGGGATCCCCGGCAGCGTTTCCGCCAGTGCTTTCTTGATGATTGGCGAGCGGGCGCTCCCGCCGGTCAGGTAGATCACTTCCGGCGTTTCGTTGCTGTTTTCCAGCGCCAGTTGCACCTGCTCAATAATGCGCTGTAACGGCTGATTGAGCGCCGCTTCCAGACCGTCCTGGGTGATGGCGGTGGCAAGATCGTCGCTGATAAACGGCAGCGGCGCGGTGACATGCGCTTCTTCCGAGAGGGCAATTTTGCTCTCTTCGGCGCTGCGTACCAGCCGGTAGCTCAGACGCTGCCGCCACACTTTCAGCAGCAGGGCGACTTTCTCCGCATCACGGGCGTCGCGCAGCAGATCGTTGAGCAGACGGCCATTGGCTGCGCTGTAAAACTCGGTTTGCGCCGGCACATCGTTGATCGCCACCGCGTTCCACCACGGCAGAATCGGCAGGGCGATGCCTTTTTCCGTCTGGCCGCCCATACCAAGCAGGGGCATCAGGCTTTTAAACGCCAGCGCGATATCCAGATCGTTACCGCCAACGCGACAGCCGCTGTGGCCGAGCAGGCTGGCTGCGCGATCCTGTCTGGCGCGCCACTGTGGGCCCATCAGCAGAATGGAGCAGTCTGTTGTTCCGCCGCCGATATCCACCACCAGCACGCGCTTCTCTTCGCTTAGCGTGGCTTCAAAATCGAGCCCTGCGGCGACCGGCTCATACTGGAACACCACATCGCGGAAACCGGCGCGTTTTGCCGCACGCTCAAGGATCCCCTGCGCCTGGGCGTTGGCCTCATCACCGCCGAGCCCCTGGAAGTTGATCGGTCGGCCAATGACCGCCTGGTTGATGCTTTCCGGCAGTTGCGTTTCGGCCTGTTGGCGAATATGCAGCATCATGGCGCAGACCAGATCCTCGAACAGGGCAATCTGCTGCGGTTTCAGGCCGCTGGCGCCGAGGAAGGATTTCGGCGATTTAACGAAGTAAACCTCCTCCGGATCGCTCACGTACTGACGCAGCGAGGCGAGACCAAATTGCACGCTGGCAGCGTTGACCTCAATATCTTCCTCACGGTTAAAACTTACCGCCCGGCGTAGCAGCGCCTGGGTTTCGTTCCCCGTAGCCGGAACCTGATGGTGACGATAGAGCCATTCGCTGACGGCTTCGCGCGTCGGTGCGCAGAGCATAGATGGCAGCAGCGTACTGTTATTTTCCATGGTCAGCAGGTGTGGCGCGCCATCGCGCATTACTGCAATCGAGCAGTTTGCTGTCCCGTAGTCAAAGCCTACAAACACGTGTTTATCCCCATGCCAGTGAAGAAGGGGGGCGACTTTAGCCGAATGCGGCGCGGGCGACAACCGGAATATGAAAGCAAGGCGGAAAATTCCGATGCCGTTTATGCTGTTAGCAGAAAACGAGGAGTAACTATGTACGAATTGCGCTGGCAGCCGCCCTGTGACTGGGCCTGGATGTTGGGATTTTTAGGCGATCGCGCCGTGGCGGGCGTTGAACAGATTGATGCGACACGCTATGTGCGTTCCTTTGCCTCTGGCGAGCATCGCGGGCTGATTATCGCCGAACCGGATGAAGCGAGCGCGACGCTGAAGGTGACGCTCAGCGAAGGTTTACAGCCGATTGCGGAACTGTGCCTGCAACGGATTCGCTGTCTGTTTGATCTGGACTGCAATCCGCAGGAGGTGACTGCGGCGCTGGGAACGCTGGGCGCCGCGCGACCAGGGTTGCGCCTGCCAGGATGCGTTGATCCGTTTGAGCAGGGTGTGCGGGCAATTTTAGGCCAGTTAGTCAGCGTGGCGATGGCGGCAAAGCTGACGGCAAAGGTTGCGCAGCGTTATGGCGATGCGCTGGATGAGCGCGGTTTTATCTGTTTTCCCACGCCGCAGCAGCTCTCTGCGGCGCAAGTCGGGGATTTACAAACGCTTGGCATGCCGCGCAAACGCGCTGAATCGCTGATATACCTGGCGCAGGCAGCCTGCGACGGTTTGCTGCCGCTGACGGCACCGGCGGATGTGGAGCAGGGGGTGAAAGCCTTGCAAACTTTCCCCGGCATCGGCCGCTGGACTGCCAACTACTTTGCCCTGCGCGGCTGGCAGGCGAAAGATATCTTTCTACCCGACGATTATCTGATCAAGCAGCGTTTTGCCGGGATGACACCCGCGCAGACGCGGCGCTACGCCGAACGCTGGCTGCCGTGGCGCTCCTATGCGCTGTTGCATATCTGGTATACGCCGGGGTGGGAGCCTGAAGTGTGATGCCTGGTGGTAGTGCATTTGTCGGCCGGATAAGGCTGTCAGTTGATAGCGAAATAACTGGTATTCAGCATCAAATCCAGCGGCTGAGCCGGCGAAATAATATCGCCATAAATCAGATCGATGCCGACGCCGGAAAGGGTATCCATCATCAGCGGCTGATTGGTCGGCCCGGCAATGCTCTTCATGCCAAGGCGCTGGGCGTGGCCCTGAATAATGGTCACCATCATCTCGTCCATCAGATTACCGTGAACGTTGGTAACCAGTTCCGGATCGAGCATCAGGTAATCGACCATATTTGGACTCAGGTGGTTAAAAATATCCAGATCGAGCCCGATACGGCTGAGAATAATGCGGCAACCCGCCTGGCGCAGCCGCTTCAGATTGTCGAGCAGGATGTTATCTTCACGCATCAGCGCATCGGCGTGCACCACCAGATGCAACAGCCGGGCGGATAGTGGGCCGCTTTCCAGCAGTTCGAGCAGTTCATTCACCAGCGTTGTACTGGAGAGCCCGGCCACAGAAAGCGGCAGAGCAACGCCGAGCCCTTTACCCGCAACCGCAGTAGCGTGGTTACGGAAAAACTCATGGAATACGCGGCGGTCGAGAGCGCGGATGAGTTCGGGTTCGCTAAGGTCGGAACGAAAAGCATGCTCCTCCATCACTTCGCCTTCGCTGGTCCACAAACGCAGGGAGAGTAGCCAGAAGTTGCAGGCTTCCGGCACGCGCGGCGACGCCACGCCGCGGGCAATCATCAGCAAATGATTGTCTCTGATCATATGCCACTGTTCATCCAGCGACAGCATGTTGCGCTCATGCTGCATCTGACCTTGCTGCGGTTCGTACACGGTCACGATACCGCGCCCATTATTTTTGGAGGCGTAACAGGCGATATCCGCCTGCGACATCACTTCTGAAGCCTGATAGTTTGTTTCATCAATCAGCGAAATTCCGGCGCTGGCGCCGACGCGGTGCAAACGGCCTTCCCAAGTAAATTCGTACTCATTGATGGCTTCAACAATACGCCCGGAAATATACCGCGCGCTCTCGACATTGCAGTCCGGCAGCAGCAAACCGAACTCATCGCCGCCAAGGCGGGCAAGAATGTCGGTCGAACGCAACATGCTGAGCATCAGCGACGCGATCTCGCGCAGCAGGGCGTCCCCCGCCGCGTGCCCGGCTGTATCGTTGACGGCTTTAAAGCGGTCAAGATCGATAAACACCAGCGCATGACGCTGGTGGAATTCCTGCACTGTCAACAGCAGGCGTTTGAGATGGTTTTCAAAACTGACCCGGTTCGCCAGATGGGTCAGCGCATCGTGCGAAGCGCTGTAGCTCAACTGCCGCAGCATTTTGCGGGATTCCGTGACATCCTGAATCACCAGCACCGAGCCGATATGTTGCCCATCCAGCGTGCTGAGCGGCGTGACGCTGTAGTGAATGTCGAAGCTGCCGCCGGTGCGGCAGTGCAGTACCACATCCTGTTCAATGGCCGAACGCGACATATCACCGCTGTGGATGTTTTCCATCACCGGACCATTATCACCAAACGTGATGCGCAGCACCGTCAGCAACGGCTGGCCGATAGCCTGTTTCTGCATCCAGCCGCTCATTTTTTCCGCCACCGGGTTCATAAAAGTGACGTTCATATCCACATCGGTACACAGCACCGCTTCGCCGATGGAATCGAGCGTAATGTGCAGGCGCTCTTTTTCCTGGAACAGCGCGTCGTTCAACTGCTTAACTTCTGTCATATCCATATTGACGCCGAGCAGGCGTTCGACTTCGCCATGCTTGTTCAGCACGCGGTTTGCCAGCGCGCGAATATGGCGAATACCGCCTTTGACGCTAATGCGGAACTCCAGTTTGAAGGCCATGCGCGCCGCCAGCCCGTCGCGGATAATGCGTTCGGTTTCCGGTCTGTCTTCCGGCAGCACGCGCTCGTACCACAATTGCCATGTCGGTTTCGTGTGGGGCGGCACTTCGTACATCTCGAACATGCGCTTGTCCCAACTGATAATGTCCGGCTCAAGCTCCCACTCCCAGATGCCAATCCCGCCCGCTTCGTTCGCCAGCGTGATGCGCTCCATCAGGCGCTTGTTAACCCACTCGGTCTGCTTCAGATCGTTAATGTCTTCGACCTGGGCGATAAAGTAGAGCGGGGTGCCATCCGTGTGGCGGACAACGGAAACGGCCATCAGCGCCCACACCAGCTCGCCGTTGCGCGTGTAATAGCGCTTTTCCATGGAGTAAGTAGAGATGTCGCCGCGCACCAGTTGCTCAAGCTGTTCCAGATCGCTGTTTAAATCTTCCGGACAGGTGAGCTGCTGGAAGGTCATCTGCTGCAGCTCCTCCTGGCTGTAGCCCAGAAACTGGCATAACGCTTTGTTGGCCTGCAACCACTGTCCTTCGGTGCTTACCAGCGCCATCCCGATGGCGGAATACTCCATCGCATTTCGAAAACGCTCTTCGCTTTCGATAATGTGTTTGCGCTCGGCGCGAAAGGCGTACATCACCATGGTCATGACGTTCACCGGCAGCAGGATCATCAGGAACGGCAGCCACGGCGCGTTCATCACCACGTTGCTTTTCGGCATGGTGATGAGAGAGGGATCATCGGCAATCATCAGCGAGACCATCATGATGGTAATCAGAAAGACGAGAAAGGCTTCAACCCGCGGCAGACGTACGGCGCTCCACATCAGCAGTACAATGACCGCAGTAAACGGCCACGGCAGGTAGTGCAGCGCCAGCCAGCTTAGCCCGAGCGTGGCAGAGAGCGTAACGAGTGTTTCCAGCAGCAACTGCGGTTTACGGTGACGCAGCAGGTAGTGCGGTTTAAACAGCAGGCCGAGCGGCACCAGCGCCAGCGCGCCGATCGATTCCGACAGCACCCAGACCAGAAAGGTCCGCAGGATATTGTCACCGGGCACCAGCAGACAAACCAGCACGCCGCCGACCAGCGGCGGGATAATCGCGCTGCCGACCGCCAGACGTAGCCAGTCACCAAGGTTTTGCAGTGGGTTATACCAGGGCAACAGTTTGCGCAGCAGCACCGCGCCTATTGCGGCCTCGATAACATTGACAGCGGTATAGCGTAGATCGACCGCACTGGCCGATAAGAGCAAGACTGTCGCCGCGACATTGCCCAGCACGCAGGCCAGCGCGATGCCCGGCCACATCCGCCCGGCGTGGCGGTAAAATCCCACCATAATGATGGCGGTGGGAAACCACAGCGGCGCGATAACGGTGCCAAAACGGATAAGCTCCAGCGAGAAGAGCGTAAAGATGAAAGAGAGCAGCCCTAAACTGACAAGCCGCAGCCCAGGATGTGGGGTGGTAACCAAAACGCGCTGGTGTTGTTTCTTCATTACCGCTTTATCCGCAACCCTGTAACGTCCGGAACCGCGTCCGGAGAGTGAAATTTGATTTTTGGATTATGCTAGTACAAACAATTTACAATTCCTATGCCGGGCGCTCATAATTTGACACCATAGTGTTATTAATTACTTAGTCAGTAATGAAAACGCATCCGCCGGGTTAATTTTGAGCGTTTTAATTGATGACTGGTCAGTCAGACGGGCAAAAGCGAGCGGCTTTTTACCGTCCCCGTTTCCGCTAAGGATTCGGCTGGTATCACGACGGTGAAATCCCTATAATTGCCGCGTTTGACGCTTCGGCGTCGTCCTTCCTTTACATCCAGGTTAATCAGGTCGCTAAATTTATGACTGATCAGTCTCATCAGTGCGTCATCATCGGCATCGCCGGCGCATCTGCTTCAGGTAAAAGTCTTATCGCCAGCACGCTGTATCGTGAACTGCGCGAGCAGGTGGGTGATGAACACATTGGCGTTATTCCAGAAGACAGCTACTACAAAGATCAAAGCCATCTGTCGATGGAAGAGCGTGTAAAAACCAACTATGACCACCCCAGTGCAATGGATCATAGTCTGTTATTCCAGCATTTGCAGTCGCTCAAGCGCGGCGAAGCCATTGAGTTACCGGTGTACAGCTATGTGGAACATACTCGCACCCAAGAAACTATCCGCATTGAAGCGAAAAAAGTGATCATCCTGGAAGGGATCCTGTTGCTGACTGATTCACGCCTGCGTGATGAGATGAACTTCTCCATTTTCGTTGATACGCCGCTCGATATCTGCCTGATGCGCCGCATCAAGCGCGACGTTAACGAGCGCGGCCGTTCAATGGACTCGGTCATGGCGCAATATCAAAAAACCGTGCGTCCGATGTTCCTGCAATTTATTGAACCCTCCAAGCAGTACGCCGACATCATCGTGCCGCGCGGCGGTAAAAACCGCATCGCTATCGATATTCTGAAAGCCAAAATCAGCCAGTTTTTTGAATAATACATGTTAGGCTATAGCACTGAGTGTTAAGTCCGGCCCCTGATTTTCTCAGGGGCGTGTCGCACTATTAAGGAGAATGCGCCATGCGTCTTTGTGACCGCGATATTGAAGCCTGGCTGAATGACGGTCGGCTTGCTATTAACCCGCGTCCGCCAGTAGAACGGATTAACGGGGCGACGGTGGATGTCCGCCTCGGCAATAAATTCCGCACGTTCAGCGGACACACGGCGGCGTTTATCGATCTCAGCGGCCCGAAGCATGAAGTCAGCGCGGCCCTTGACCGGGTAATGAGCGACGAAATTGTGCTCGATGAAGGCGAGGCGTTTTTCCTGCATCCGGGCGAACTGGCGCTGGCGGTGACCTATGAATCCGTTACCTTGCCTGCCGATCTGGTTGGCTGGCTGGACGGGCGCTCTTCCCTCGCGCGTCTGGGTTTGATGGTGCACGTGACCGCGCACCGTATCGATCCCGGCTGGTCCGGCTGTATCGTGCTGGAGTTCTATAATTCAGGCAAGCTGCCGCTGGCGCTGCGTCCGGGCATGCTGATTGGCGCCCTGAGCTTTGAGCCGCTCTCCGGACCGGCCGATCGTCCTTACAACCGACGTGAAGATGCGAAGTATCGCGATCAGCAAGGCGCGGTCGCCAGCCGCATTGATAAAGACTGACTGATCTCCATTGAGGATGTGATGAGAAGAGCGTTAACAACACTGATGATTTTGCTGGTCGTGCTGGTTGCCGGCCTTTCGGCATTAGTGTTACTGGTCAATCCGAACGATTTCCGCGCTTACATGGTGCGCCAGGTGGAGGTGCGGAGCGGCTATCAGCTACAGCTTGATGGCCCGCTGCGCTGGCACGTCTGGCCGCAGCTTAGCATCCTCTCTGGCCGCGTCACGTTGACGGCCCCCGGCGCGGAAATGCCGGTGGTGAAAGCCGATAATATGCGTCTTGATGTCAACCTGTGGCCGTTGCTGTCGCACCAGTTACAGGTGAAACAAGTGATGCTGAAGGGCGCGGTGATCCAGCTCACTCCGCAAAGCGAAGCGGCACCGGAAAAAAATGCGCCGGTGGCGCCGCATGGCAACTCACTGCCGCAGGTGGAATCCGATCGCGGCTGGTCATGGGATATTGCCCGCTTACAGGTTGCGGATAGTCTGCTGGTTTTCCAGCGCGCCAACGATGAACCGGTGACGGTACGCGATATTCATCTGCAAATGGAGCAGGATGCGCAATATCAGGCGACGCTGGATTTCTCCGGGCGGGTTAACCGCAATCAGCGCGACCTGACGCTTTCATTCAGCGCGAAAATGGATGCACGCGACTATCCGCGTAATGTCAGCGCCGCTATCGATAAATTGCAGTGGCAGCTTCAGGGGGGCGATACGCCGCCGAAGGGCATTAGCGGGGCGGGCTCATTGCAAGCGCAGTGGCAAGGCGTGGCACAGCGGCTGACGCTGAATGATGTCAGTCTGAGCGCGAATGACAGCGCCTTTACCGGCAAGGGAAGCGTAACGTTTGGCTCGCAGCCAGTCTGGGCGCTCGATGTGCAGTTCGATAATCTCAATCTGGATAACTTGCTGCCGGCGGAAGTGACGCTGAGCGGCGACGGCGTGACGCCACAGGGTCAGGAACAAAACCGCCTGCCGCGTCCGGTGATTGCCAGCGGGGCGGATACGCCGCAGTACAACGAACTGCGCGATTTTACGGCGCAAATCGGCATCACCGCGAAAAACGTGCGCTGGCGCGGTATGCAGTTTGCCGATGTCAGCGGCCAGCTCAACAATAATGCCGGTTTGCTGGCTATCCCGACGTTGCAGGGCAAAATGGGGAGCGGGCAAATCTCATTGCCTGGCACGCTGGATGTGCGCGGCAAGCAGCCTCACGCCGAGTTCCAGCCGCGGCTTGAGAGTATTGAGATTGGTAATATCCTGAAAGCGTTTAACTACCCAATTGCGCTGACCGGCAGCCTGACAATGGCAGGTGATTTCAGCGGCCCGGATATTGATGCGGAATCTTTCCGCCGCGACTGGCAGGGAGAGGCGCACATCGATCTGAAAAACAGCCGCATGGAAGGGCTTAACTTCCAGCAACTGGTGCAACAGGCGGTGGCGCGTAGCAGCGATGTGCATGCGAAAGATAATTTCGACAGCGCCACCCGGCTGGATAATTTCAGCGCAGAGTTGTCGCTGGATAAGGGACAGATGACCTTCAGCGATATGCAGGGTAGCTCCGCGCTGCTGGCGCTCTCCGGGGAAGGCAAGATGGATCTGGTGCAGGAGCAGGCCGATACGCGCTTTAATGTCCGGGTGCTGGAAGGATGGGAAGGCGATAGCGCGTTGATCGATTTCCTGAAAGCGACGCCAATCCCACTGCGCGTTTACGGTAAATGGCAGGCCCTCAACTATAGCCTGCAAGTGGACCAGGTATTGCGTAAGCATTTGCAGGATGAAGCCAAACGTCGTCTCAACGACTGGGCTGAGCGTAATAAAGATTCGCAAAACAGCAAAGACCTGAAAAAGCTGCTTGATAAGATGTAACTCTCCGGCCAGTTTGGCCGGATAAGCAACGGCGCTGTCGGGCTATAAAATGCCCTCCAGCGCCAGATGTTGCAGCAGCATAATGGTCTTGCCGTCGGCAATATCGCCCGTACGGATTGCCGCCAGTGCAGTGGCGAAATCCATCTCCACCACTTCAATATCCTCTCCCTCTTCGGACACGCCGCCGCCTTTTCCGGTGCGTTTGCTGTCATCGTATTCAGCAATAAAAAAGTGCAATTTTTCGCTGACGGAGCCGGGGCTCATCCACGCCGCGAATACTTTCTGCACCTGTTCCAGCCGGTAGCCGGTCTCTTCTTCCGCTTCGTGGCGAATGCGCTCTTCAGGCTCAAGCTCATCCAGTAGACCTGCGGCCGCTTCCAGCAAAAAACCGTGATGCTGGTTGACGAAAAGCGGTAAACGAAACTGTCGGGTGAGGATTACGCTCCGCTTGCTGCGGTTATACAGCAGGATCACCGCGCCGTTGCCCCGGTCATACACTTCGCGGGTCTGGCGCTGCCATTCACCGTCGTGACGGCGGTAATCAAAGGTGTATTTGGTCAGTTTTCCCCAGTCTTCAGCGAGGGGCATCGACGCAATAATGCGTACTTGTGCATTTTCAGATGACATATCAGCTCCTGTGCGGGTAAGATAGCAGCATAGCGTGCACATTCGTGCATGATCAAGATGTTTCGTGCAAACAGGAGCAACGCAATGCTAACCCCACAACGTAAGCAATTGATCCTCAGCCAGCTTGCTGAAGAAGGGCAGGTGTTGTCGAAAGAACTCAGCGAACGGTTTGGCATCTCGGAAGATACCGTGCGGCGCGATCTGCGTGAGCTGGCGGCTGAGGGTTTATTGCAGCGTGTGCATGGCGGCGCACTGCCATCTTCCGCCGCTACGGTAACATTTGCTGAGCGGCAACATTTGCAGTCGGACGCCAAGCGGCGTATCGCGCAGAAAGGCGCTCAGCTCGTCTCAGCAGGGCAGGTTGTTATGATAGATGGCGGTACAACGACCTCTGAGTTGATTACGCATTTCCCGCAGGATTTACGCATTACCGTGGTAACACACAGCCCTAGTATCGCCGTTGGGCTGGCACAGCATCCGCTGATTGAAGTGGTGATGATCGGTGGCCATCTCTACAAACATTCGATCGTCAACGTTGGTGCAGGCGCGCTGGAGTCTATCAGCCGGATACGCGCCGACCTCTTTTTTATGGGCGTGACCGGCGTCCATGTGGAAGCTGGTCTCAGCACCGGGGATTTTGAGGAGTCGCGTATCAAGCGCGCGCTGGCCGACAGGGCGGCAGAGACCGTGGTTCTGGCCTCGCCGGAGAAACTGAACAGCGCATCGCCGTGGGTGATTGGCGATATCTCGCTGATTAACACGCTGGTGGTGGATGCGCAGACCGACGATCGCCTGCTGGCCCCGTTCAACCAGCGCGGCGTGACGGTGGTTAAAGCGTAGCCATTTACACTTCGTAGTCCGGATCTTCGTCACGCGTCAGCGGAATGATTTGCACTTTCTGCACGCGGTGGCTCTCAACTTCCAGGGTTTTCAGCAGAACATCGCCCACCTGAACCTCTTCGCCAGGTTTGGGGATCCGTTGCAGGTACTCCATCAGCAGGCCGGCAATGGTGTGGTAATCGCGCTTCTCATCCAGCGGCAGCGCGATGTACTGCACCAGATCCTCCAGCGGCATATGACCATTGGCCGTCCAACTGCCATCGCTGTTTTTCTGAATATCGTGGCGCGCATCGATCTCTTCCACTTCGTTCGGCAGATTCCCGGCGATGGTCTCCATCACGTCGCTGAGAGTGACAATACCTTCCACGGAACCAAACTCATCGACCACGAAAGCGAAGTGGGTGCGGGCATTGCGGAACTGCTCCAGCGCCTGCAGCAGCGGCAGCGCTTCCGGGAACACCAGCGGCTGGCGGATCAGCGCCTTGAGATCCAGCGGTTCGCCGCGCAGGGATTGTTGCAGCAGATCGAGCACATGGACGACGCCGAGCAAATCCTCTTCAGCATCGCCGCCCGTAACCACCACGCGCGTATGCTGGTTTTTATCCAGCAGGGCGCGGATCTCTGCTTCCGGCGCGCTGAGATCGATATGCTCAATATCGTGGCGCGACGTCATGATGCTGCTAACCGAGCGCTGATTGAGGTTAAGCACCCGCTCAATCATGCGCCGCTCTTGCGGATTAAAGATCTGGCTATCGTCGCTGTCGTGCAGCATCGAGGCGGTATCGGCATCCAGTTCAGCATCCTCTTTACGTCCGCTGAGCAGGCGCATCACCGTTTCTGTTGTGCGCTGGCGTAGCGTCTGGTTGGCGAACAGAAAACGGCGGCGATTAAAGATAGCCAACTGGTTCAGCGCTTCAATCATCACCGAGAAACCAATTGCGGCGTACAGATAACCTTTCGGAATATGGAAACCAAAACCATCGGCCACCAGGCTAAAACCGATCATCAGCAGGAAACTGAGACAAAGAATAACAATCGTCGGGTGGCTGTTGACGAAGCGTGTCAGGGATTTACTGGCCAGCAGCATCAGGGAAATGGCAATTACCACGGCGGCCATCATGACGGCCAGGTGGTCAACCATGCCGACGGCGGTGATCACCGAGTCGAGCGAGAAAACCGCATCCAGTACCACGATCTGGGTGACCACAACCCAGAACTTCGCGCCACGCCGCTGCGTTGGATTGTCGCTGTCTTTGCCTTCCAGGCGCTCATTCAGTTCCACCGTCGCTTTAAACAGCAGAAACAGGCCGCCGAGCAGCATAATCAGATCGCGCGCGCTGAAACTCAAGCCGCGCACCGTAAACAGAGGATTGGTAAGTGTCACCAGCCAGGAGATTGAGGCCAGCAAAAGTAGTCGCATTAACATCGCCAGCAGCAGCCCGGTAATACGGGCGCGATCGCGCTGCGCCGCTGGCAATTTTTCCGCAAGAATCGCAATAAAAACCAGGTTATCAATACCGAGTACCAGCTCAATCACCACCAGCGTGATCAGCCCGGCCCAGATTGATGGATCCGCAATCCATTCCATCGTAAACGTAACACCTTCTGTGATATGACAATTGTCACAGTGCGATCATGGATAAAGCTGGATAAAATTGCAATGCCAGCCTGCGATTATTCTTAATTTATTGGATATGAGCAATATGTATAAATTCAATTTCCTTATTGTTACTGTGATTAATTATAAGAGAAAAATTAGCAAATTAGGATATTTCGCATAAGTAATTCCATATACAAAGATTGTCAATATACGGTTAGTCTTAAAATTCGAAAACTTTGTTCTTAAACTTATTCTTAAAAATATGTTTATCAGGGTTGGTGCCTTGCCTGCTATTCGCTTAGCTGCAACAATTCTTCCTGCATCACTCAAATATACTAACGATGTTATTTTCGTCATCGTTATTCGTTACAAATTCGATTCCTGCCGTATTTTTTCTGGTCTGCGGTCCATTGCGACCTAAAGGCCTTTAAGGGATAACTATCAATGAGTTAGAGATGTTCAGTGAATTGGTAACTGAAAGCCAGGGGCGGTAGCGTGCCTGTGGGTATGTCAATCAGCCTGGATTATTCTGTAATCGCATGTGGTTGAATAAACGCTTTTTAGGATTGATGCCAGTTATATTCTTTTGTAATTAACTGCATTCTGATTCTGTGTACAACTTGAGCGCTTATATAAATCGCACAGGATAATTACTCTGCCAAAGTGATAATTAATCAATGATGAAATCTAAAATGAAATTGATGCCATTATTGGTGTCCATAAGCTTGATGAGTGGCTGCACTGTTTTCCCCGGTAGCAATATGACTACGATGGGAAAGGATGTGATTAAACAGCAGGATGCAGACTTTGATTTAGACCGCATGGTGAATGTTTATCCTTTAACACCACGTCTGATTGAACAATTGCGCCCGCGCGTTAATGTCGCTCAACCAAATATGTCGCTCGACAACGAAATTGCGGCTTACCAGTATCGTGTAGGGCCAGGGGATGTATTGAATGTCACCGTCTGGGATCACCCGGAATTAACCACGCCAGCGGGTCAATATCGTAGCTCCAGCGACACAGGCAACTGGGTGCAGCCTGATGGCACCATGTTTTATCCCTATGTTGGGAAGGTAAAGGTGGTGGGGAAAACCCTCGCCGAGATCCGCAGTGATATTACCAGCCGTTTAGCGACGTACATTGCTGACCCGCAGGTGGACGTTAATATCGCCGCATTCCGCTCACAAAAAGCCTATATCTCCGGCCAGGTCGGCAAGTCCGGCCAGCAGGCGATCACCAACGTGCCGCTTACCGTGCTGGACGCTATCAACGCGGCGGGCGGGCTGACCGACAATGCCGACTGGCGCAACGTCGTGCTGACGCACGATGGAAAAGAGCAGCGTATTTCGCTCCAGGCACTGATGCAAAATGGCGACCTCAGTCAGAACCGTCTGCTTTATCCGGGCGATATCCTCTTTGTACCGCGTAATGACGATCTGAAAGTGTTTGTAATGGGCGAAGTGAAAAAACAGAGCACGCTCAAAATGGACTTCAGCGGCATGACGTTGACGGAAGCGCTTGGCCAGGCCGAAGGTCTCGACCTGACGACATCCAACGCCAGCGGCATCTTCGTTATCCGTCCGTTGAAAGGCGGCGAGGACCGCAACGGCAAGATTGCCAATATCTACCAGCTTGATATGTCGGACGCCACCTCTCTGGTGATGGCGACGAATTTCCGACTCCAGCCGTATGACGTGGTGTACGTCACGACTGCGCCGGTGGCGCGCTGGAATCGTCTTATCAACCAGTTGCTGCCGACAATCAGTGGCGTTCGCTACATGACCAACACGGCCAACGACATCCAAAGCTTGCAATGATTATGTTCAACAAAATTCTGGTGGTTTGTGTGGGGAACATTTGTCGTTCCCCGACAGCAGAGCGACTGCTGAAAAAATACCAGCCCGGATTAACGGTGGCATCAGCAGGGCTGGGCGCGCTGGTTGGACGTGGCGCGGATGCTAACGCGGTGAGCGTAGCGGCAGACAATCAACTTTCTCTCGAAGGACATTGTGCACGGCAGGTTTCCGGCGTCATGTGTCGTGAATATGACCTGATTCTGGTCATGGAAAAACGCCACATCGCCAGCCTGTGTGAGATTGCCCCGGAGATGCGCGGCAAGGTCATGTTATTTGGCCACTGGGATAACGAACGAGAAATTCCCGACCCGTATCGTAAAAGTCGTGAAGCTTTTGAAGCCGTTTACACCTTACTTGACCAGTCTGCCCGCCAGTGGGTGCAGGCATTGCAAGCTCAGCAGGGATAATAATGACAGAGAAAACACACCATTCGCATTCTGCTGCCCCGGTGGTGGGCAATGACGAAATCGATATTGGCCGTTTGCTCGGCACTATCATTGAAGCTCGCTGGTGGGTACTGGGCATCACCTCGGTGTTTGCACTGATCGCGGTTGTCTACTGCCTGTTTGCGACACCCATTTACAGCGCCGATTCACTGGTGCAAATCGAACAAAACACCGGCAGTTCACTGGTGCAGGATATCAGCAGCGCCCTGTCGAATAAGCCACCTGCGTCAGATGCGGAAATCCAGCTTATCCAGTCGCGTCTGGTGCTGGGCAAAACCGTTGAAGATCTGGATCTCGATATCTCCGTGGTGAAAAACACCTTTCCGCTGTTCGGTACCGGCTGGGAGCGGCTGATGGGGCGGCAGAACGAGACGGTGAAAGTCACCAGCTTTACTTTGCCTGCCGGAATGAATCAGCAGACCTTTACGCTGAAAGTGCTGAGCCCAAAACAGTATCAGTTAACCAGCGATGGCGGTTTTGAGGCGCGTGGCGAAGTCGGCAAGTTGCTGAGCAAGCAGGGCGTGACCATGATGGTGAGCGACATTCTTGCCTCGAATGACTCCGAGTTTACCGTCACTAAATTCTCCACGCTGGGGATGATTAACAACCTGCAAAACAACCTGACGGTAGTGGAGAACGGTAAAGATACCGGTGTGCTCAGCCTGACGTATACCGGTGAAGATCGCGATCAGATCCGCGCTATTTTGAACAGCATTACCCGTAACTACCTTGAGCAAAATATCGAGCGTAAATCCGAGGAAGCAGCGAAGAGTCTGGTATTCCTTGATAAACAGCTGCCGGAAGTGCGCCACAATCTGGATATCGCAGAAGATAAGCTCAACACTTATCGCCAGACCAAAGACTCTGTCGATCTGCCGCTGGAAGCCAAATCGGTGCTCGATTCGATGGTCAACATCGACTCGCAGTTGAACGAACTGACTTTCCGCGAAGCGGAAATCTCCAAGTTGTACACCAAAGTTCACCCGGCATACCGCACGCTGCTGGAAAAACGTAAAGCGCTGGAAGATGAAAAAGCGAAGCTGAACGACCGCATTACCGCGATGCCGCAAACGCAACAGGAAATTGTTCGCCTGACGCGTGATGTCGAATCCGGCCAGCAGGTCTACATGCAACTGCTGAATAAACAGCAGGAACTGCGTATTACCCAGGCCAGTACCGTGGGCGATGTGCGTATTGTCGACCCGGCGATCACCCAGCCTGGCGTGCTGAAACCGAAGAAAGCGTTGATCATTCTCGGTAGCATTATTCTTGGCCTGATTGTCTCCGTGGTTGGCGTTCTGCTGCGCTCGCTGTTCAATCGCGGTGTGGAAAGCCCGCAGATCCTCGAAGAGCACGGCATCAGCGTTTATGCCAGCATCCCGCTTTCCGAATGGCAGAAAGCACGTGATAGCGTCAAAACCGTTAAAGGTGTGAAACGCTACAAGCAGAGCCAGTTGTTGGCAGTGGGTAACCCGACAGATCTGGCGATTGAAGCCGTGCGCAGTCTGCGTACCAGCCTGCACTTCGCCATGATGCAGTCCACTAATAATGTGCTGATGATGACCGGGGTCAGCCCCTCCATCGGTAAAACCTTTGTCTGTGCCAACCTCGCCGCGGTGATCAGCCAGACCAACAAACGTGTGCTACTGATCGACTGTGACATGCGCAAAGGTTACACCCACGAACTGCTGGGCACCGACAACATTAACGGTTTGTCCGATGTGCTGGCCGGAAAAGGGTCGATTGAGCATTGCGCCAAACCGACCTCCATCAGCAACTTCGATCTGGTTCCGCGCGGCCTGGTGCCGCCGAATCCGTCCGAACTGTTGATGAGCGAACGTTTTACACAACTGGTGAAATGGGCCAGCAGCCACTATGACCTGGTGCTGATCGACACCCCGCCAATTCTGGCAGTGACGGACGCGGCGATTGTCGGTCGTCATGCCGGCACCACGCTGATGGTGGCTCGCTACGCCGTAAACACCCTGAAAGAGATCCAGACCAGTCTGAGCCGCTTCGAACAGAACGGTATTGAGGTTAAGGGCGTGATACTGAACTCGATTTTCCGCCGCGCGACCGGCTATCAGGATTACGGCTACTACGAATACGAATACAAGTCCGATTCGAAATAACCAGTCCCTCACTTCAATCTTTAGCACGAACTGCTCTCCCTCCGTCCGGCGGGGGAGCAGACGTGGGGGCGAACGTGGCATGTTGAACGCATTAGGGATCGCATCATGAGCACAACAGCAAACCCATTAATTTCTATCTATATGCCAACCTGGAACCGGCAACAACTGGCGATCCGCGCCATTAAATCGGTGCTGCGCCAGGATTACCCGCACTGGGAAATGATCGTGGTGGACGACTGTTCCGACGCGTATGAACAACTGCAACAGTTTGTTGAAGATCTGGGCGATTCGCGCGTGAGCTACACGCGCAATCCCTATAACTCGGGGGCCTGCGCGGTGCGTAACCAGGCGATTTTACAGGCGCAGGGGCAGTACATTACCGGGATTGACGACGACGATGAATGGACGCCGAACAGGCTGTCGGTTTTTCTGGCGCACAAACATCTGCTCAACACCCGCGCGTTTCTCTATGCCAATGATTATCTCTGCCAGGGCGAGGTTTATGCACAACCGACCAGTTTGCCGCTGTATCCGAAATCGCCGTTCTCACGCAAGCTGTTCTGGAAGCGCAACATCGTCGGCAACCAGGTCTTTACCTGGGCCTGGCGCTTCAAAGAGAGCTTGTTCGACACGCAACTGAAAGCGGCTCAGGATTACGATATTTTCCTGCGCATGGTGGATGAGTATGGCGAACCGTGGAAGATTGAAGAAGCCACGCAGATCCTGCACGTCAACCACGGCGAAATGCAAATCACCTCGTCGCCGAAGAAATTCTCTGGCTACTTCCACTTTTATCGTAAGCATAAAAACAAGTTCGATCGCGCCAGCAAAAAATATCAGTTGTTTACGCTGTATCAGATCCGCAATAAGCGCATGACCTGGCGCACGCTGCTGACGTTGTTCTCGCTGCGTAACGGTAAACGACTGGCTGACGGGCTGCGGGGGAAATAAATGCGACTGGAAGATTTTCGCGCAAACCACTGGAATTTGCGCCCCTGCTGCATGGTTGCGGCTTACCGTATTGCTCACTTTTGCTCTGTATGGCGCAAAAAGCATGTCATCAACAATTTGTGGGCTGCGCCTGCGATCCTGCTCTATCGCTTTGTCACCGAGTGTCTGTTTGGCTACGAAATCCAGGCTGCTGCGACCATTGGGCGCCGTTTTACTATCCATCACGGCTATGCGGTGGTGATCAATAAATATGTGGTTGCGGGCGATGACTTCACCGTTCGTCACGGCGTCACCATCGGCAATCGTGGGCCTGATAATCTGGCCTGCCCGGTGATTGGCAACAATGTCGAGCTGGGCGCAAATGTGGTGATCATTGGCGACATCACTATTGGCAACAATGTCACTATCGGCGCGGGAAGCGTCGTACTCGACAGCATCCCCGATAACGCGCTGGTGGTGGGTGAGAAAGCGCGCGTGAAGGTGATCAAATGAATATTTTACAATTCAATGTCCGCCTTGCCGAAGGCGGCGCTGCGGGCGTGGCGCTGGATTTACACCAGCGCGCGCTGCAAAAGGGTATGCAGTCACGTTTTATTTATGGCTACGGCAAAGGCGGGAAAAAAAGTGTCAGTCACGATAACTACCCGCAGGTTTACAAGCAGACGCCGCGTCTGACTTCCGTTGCTAATCTCGCGCTGTTCCGCCTGTTTAACCGCGATGTTTTTGGCAATTTGAATAACCTTTATCGCACCGTCACCCGCACGCAAGGGCCGGTGGTATTGCACTTTCATGTGATGCACAGCTACTGGCTGAACCTTGATGATTTGGTGGCGTTCTGCCAGAAAGTGAAAGCGCACAAACCTGACGTCACGCTGGTCTGGACGCTGCACGATCACTGGAGCGTAACCGGGCGCTGCGCCTTTACCGACGGCTGCGAAGGCTGGAAAGAGAATTGCCGCAAATGCCCGACGCTGAACAACTATCCGCCGGTGAAGGTGGATCGCGCGCATCAACTGGTCAACCACAAGCGTCAGTTATTTAACAATATGTTGGCGCTGGGCTGCCAGTTTATCTCCCCCAGCCAGCATGTGGCGGACGCTTTTAACAGCCTCTATGGCGCAGGGCGCTGCAACATTATTAATAACGGTATTGATGTTGCGACCGAGGCGATTCTGGCTGAACTCGCGCCGGTAAAAGCCACCGAAGGAAAACCGAAAATCGCCGTTGTTGCTCATGATCTGCGCTATGACGGTAAAACCAACCAGCAGTTGGTGCGCGACATCATGGCGCTGGGTGACCGCGTGGAGCTGCACACCTTTGGCAAGTTTTCTCCGTTTGAGGGGCAAAACGTTGTCAATCACGGCTTTCTGACCGACAAGCGCCAATTGATGAGTGAACTCAATCAGTTGGATGCGCTGGTCTTCTCATCCCGGGTGGATAACTATCCGTTG
Source organism: Kosakonia sp. MUSA4 (assembly GCF_013085925.1). NCBI lineage: Bacteria > Pseudomonadati > Pseudomonadota > Gammaproteobacteria > Enterobacterales > Enterobacteriaceae > Kosakonia > Kosakonia sp. MUSA4. The sequence continues at coordinate 3,426,454 of NZ_CP025697.1, read as the reverse complement.
ATCCTCTGCGAAGCGCTCTCCATTGGCGTGCCGGTGATCGCCACGCACAGCGATGCGGCGCGGGAAGTGTTGCAGAAATCCGGCGGTAAAACCTTTGCCGAACAGGAGGTGCTGCCGCTGGTGCAGTGCCGTAAAGCAGAAATTGCCCAGGCGGTGTTTGGCGAAAGCCTCGACGCGTTTCGCGCGCGCAGCCGCCTGGCCTACAGTGGACAACAGATGCTGGAGGAATATGTCTCGTTCTATCAGAGTCTGTAGTTACCTGCTGCTGCCGGTGATTTACCTGCTGGTTAACGTGAAAATCATGCAGCTTGGTGAGAGTTTCCCGATCACTATCGTGACGTTTTTGCCGCTGCTGCTGTTGCTCTACCTCGACAAAATTAATCTGAAAAAGTTGATGATTGCGCTGGGGGCGGGAGCCGGGTTAACGCTGTTTAACTTTATTTTTGGTAAATCGCTGGATGCCAGCAAATATGTCACTTCAACCATGCTGTTTGTTTACATTGTGGTCATTGTCGGCATGGTGTGGAGCATTCGCTTTAAAACCATATCGCCCCATAATTACCGCAAGATTTTGCGATTCTTCTATGTGGTCGTGGCAATGGTGGTGATGCTTGCGGCAATGGAAATGGCTCAGATTATTCTCACCGGTGGGAGTAGTTTGATGGAGGGTATTTCTAAATACCTCATCTACAGCAACAGTTACGTGCTGAATTTTATCAAGTTCGGCGGTAAGCGTACTACTGCGTTATATTTCGAACCGGCATTCTTCGCTCTGGCATTAATCTCAATTTGGCTCAGTATCAAACAGTTTGGTATCAAAACTCCGAAGACCGATGCTATGATTTTGGCAGGGATAGTACTTTCGGGATCGTTCTCTGGGGTAATGACTTTTATCCTGTTTTATTTGCTGGAGTGGGCATTCCAGTATCTGAACAAAGAGGCGATGCGTAAAAAGTTACCGCTGGCGATTATTTCACTCGCGGTTTTTGTTGTCGGTGTGGTTTTCGCTTTCCCCTATATTGCCGAACGACTCGGCGATTTAGGGACGGAAGGTTCTTCTTCTTATTACCGTATTATCGGTCCGCTGGTGATGGTGGGATATTCGCTGACCAATATTGACGGGGTAGTAAGATTTGGCTCACTTTATGAATATGTCGCATCATTCGGAATCTTTAACGGTGCAGATGTCGGGAAAACAATAGACAATGGGTTGTATCTGCTGATCATTTATTTCTCATGGTTCGCAGTGTTGCTGACAGGATGGTATTTGTTCAAAGTCGGGAAAATGATGGTAAATGCCTTTGGCAATAATCAGAATTTTCGCGTACAGCTTTACCTGTTTACGCCTATATCGTTGTTTTTTACGGGGTCAATTTTTAGCCCGGAATATGCGTTTTTAATTGTTTGTCCGTTTATTCTGCGTAAAGCGCTGAATATCGTGAATTCATGAAAAGGTGGGTCATATGCTGCTAAGTGTTATTACTGTCGCGTTTCGCAATTATGAAGGTGTGATGAAGACCTGGCAGTCTCTGGCTCACCTGGCGAAAGCGCAGAATATCGAATTCGAATGGATTGTCGTTGACGGCGGCTCGCAGGATGGTACTGCGGAATTTCTGAAAAATCTCAACGGACAATACAATTTACGTTTTATCAGCGAGCGTGACAAAGGCATTTATGATGCCATGAATAAAGGCATTGACATGGCGACGGGACGCTATGCATTGTTTTTGAATTCCGGCGATATTTTCCATGAGGAAATTGTGGATGTTGTTCGCCAGTTAGATGAAGAAAGCGAAAACGCCATGTATATTGGCGATGCGCTGCTGGATTTTGGCGACGGCAACAAATTACGCCGTAGCGCCAAACATGGCTGGTATATTTACCACAGCTTGCCGGCCAGCCATCAGGCTATATTTTTCCCGGTGAATGGTCTGAAAACATACCCCTACGATCTGCAATTCAAAGTCTCTTCCGATTACGCATTAGCAGCCAGAATGTTTAAAGCCGGTTTTCCTTTCAAGCGTTTGAAAGGGCTGGTGTCTGAATTTTCGATGGGCGGCGTATCTACCTCTAATAACGTTGAATTATGTCAGGATGCCCGCAAAGTTCAGCGCACAATATTACGAGTCCCGGGTTTTTGGGCGCAATTGTCATATATGTTGCGCTTGCGGACGACTGGCAAAGCAAAGGCCTTATATAACAAAGCATAACGCTCAAATATAGGGAATAAAGATGCAGGATTTACAAGGATTCTCCGTGCCGAAAGGCTTTCGGGGCGGCAATGCTATTAAGGTTCAACTGTGGTGGGCGGTGCAGGCGACATTATTTGCCTGGTCTCCACAGGTGCTGTATCGCTGGCGTGCATTCCTCTTGCGTTTATTTGGCGCAAAGGTTGGTAAGGGCGTGGTTATTCGCCCATCGGTAAAGATTACCTACCCGTGGAAATTAACATTAGGCGATTACAGTTGGGTCGGTGATGACGCGGTGTTGTACACCCTTGGTGATATCACCATCGGCGCAAATTCCGTGGTTTCACAGAAATGTTATTTGTGCACCGGCAGTCACGATTATCAGAGCGCGCATTTCGATATTAACGCGACGCCAATCGTGATTGGTGAGAAGTGCTGGCTGGCAACGGATGTTTTTGTCGCGCCGGGCGTCTCCATCGGCGACGGGACGGTAGTCGGTGCGCGCAGTAGTGTTTTTAAATCGCTTCCGGCAAATGCAATTTGCCGTGGCAATCCCGCAGTGGTGACGCGCGAACGCGTTGAAAAGGTAACTCCCTAACAGGGACTATTGAGGAAAATAAATTATGTCTAAAGTCGCTCTCATCACCGGCGTAACCGGGCAAGATGGCTCTTATCTGGCAGAACTGCTTCTGGAAAAAGGCTATGAAGTTCATGGTATCAAACGCCGTGCTTCCTCATTCAATACCGAGCGTGTGGATCACATCTATCAGGATCCGCACACCTGCAATCCGAAGTTCCATCTGCACTACGGCGACCTGACGGATACGTCTAACCTGACCCGTATCCTGCAGGAAGTTAAACCGGATGAGGTTTACAACCTGGGCGCGATGAGCCATGTGGCCGTGTCGTTTGAATCCCCGGAATACACCGCCGACGTGGATGCGATGGGTACGCTGCGTCTGCTGGAAGCGATTCGCTTCCTCGGCCTTGAGAAGAAAACCCGCTTCTATCAGGCATCAACCTCTGAACTGTATGGTCTGGTGCAGGAAATTCCGCAGAAAGAGACCACGCCGTTCTATCCGCGTTCTCCGTATGCGGTTGCCAAACTTTACGCCTACTGGATCACCGTCAACTACCGTGAATCTTATGGCATGTATGCCTGCAACGGCATTCTGTTCAACCACGAATCTCCGCGCCGCGGCGAAACCTTCGTAACCCGTAAAATCACCCGTGCGATCGCCAACATTGCTCAGGGTCTGGAATCCTGCCTGTACCTCGGCAACATGGACTCCCTGCGTGACTGGGGCCATGCGAAAGACTACGTGAGAATGCAGTGGATGATGCTGCAACAGGAAAAACCGGAAGACTTCGTTATCGCTACCGGCGTGCAGTATTCCGTGCGTCAGTTCGTGGAAATGGCCGCGGCGCAGCTGGGTATCAAACTGCGCTTTGAAGGCACCGGCGTAGAAGAGAAGGGCATTGTGGTCTCTGTGACCGGCCATGACGCACCGGGCGTGAAACCGGGTGATGTGATCATCGCCGTTGACCCGCGCTATTTCCGTCCTGCGGAAGTGGAAACCCTGCTGGGCGATCCGACCAAAGCACACGAAAAACTGGGCTGGAAACCGGAAACCACGCTGCAGGAAATGGTCTCCGAGATGGTCGCGAAAGATCTGGAAGCAGCGAAAAAACACTCACTGCTTAAAGCCCACGGTTACGAGGTTGCCATCGCGCTGGAGTCTTAAGCATGACCAAACAACGTATTTTCGTGGCTGGCCATCGCGGGATGGTGGGATCAGCCATTGTTCGCCAGCTCGAACAACGTGCGGATGTTGAACTGGTACTGCGCTCCCGTGAAGAGCTGAACCTGCTGGATTCTGCTGCTGTCGATGCTTTTTTCGCCAGCAACCCTATCGATCAGGTTTACCTGGCGGCGGCAAAAGTGGGCGGTATTGTGGCGAACAATACCTACCCGGCGGACTTCATCTACGAAAACATGATGATTGAGAGCAACATCATTCACTCAGCGCATAAGCATGACGTGAACAAGTTGTTGTTCCTCGGTTCGTCCTGCATCTACCCGAAACTGGCGCACCAACCGATCGCGGAAAGTGAGCTGTTGCAGGGGACGCTGGAGCCGACCAACGAGCCGTACGCGATTGCCAAGATCGCCGGTATCAAACTGTGCGAATCCTACAACCGCCAGTATGACCGCGACTACCGCTCGGTGATGCCGACCAACCTGTATGGTCCGCACGATAACTTCCACCCGAGCAATTCGCACGTGATCCCGGCGCTGCTGCGCCGCTTCCACGAGGCGACGCAGGAGAACGCTCCGGACGTGGTGGTGTGGGGAAGCGGCACGCCGATGCGTGAATTCCTGCATGTGGACGATATGGCAGCAGCCAGCATCCATGTTCAGGAGCTGGCGCGCGAAGTGTGGCAAGAGAACACCGAACCGATGCTGTCGCATATCAACGTCGGTACCGGTGTGGATTGCACGATTCGCGAACTGGCGCAGACCGTGGCCAGCGTTGTCGGCTACAAAGGCCGCGTGGTGTTTGACGCCACCAAGCCGGACGGTACGCCGCGTAAATTGCTGGATGTGACGCGTCTGCATCAGCTTGGCTGGTATCACGAGATCTCACTGGAAGCAGGGCTTGCGAGCACTTACCAGTGGTTCCTTGAAAACCAGCACCGGTTCCGGGGGTAGGCATGTTTTTGAGTCAGGAAGATTTTGCCACGGTGGTGCGCTCCACTCCGCTGATTTCCATCGATTTGATCGTGGAAAACTCACGCGGCGAGTTTTTGCTCGGCAAGCGCACTAACCGTCCGGCCCAGGGATACTGGTTTGTGCCGGGCGGACGCGTGCAAAAGGACGAGCCGCTGGCGGCCGCTTTCGAGCGGCTGACCCTGGCGGAACTGGGGCTGCGCCTGCCGATGTCCGCAGGCGAGTTTTACGGCGTCTGGCAGCACTTCTATGACGATAATTTCTCCGGTAGCGATTTTTCCACCCACTACATTGTGCTGGGTTTCCGCCTGCGCGTGGACGAGCAGACGCTCGCGCTGCCGCCGGATCAGCACAATGACTATCGCTGGGGGACGCCGGAGTCGCTGATTGCCGACCCGCTGGTGCATGACAACAGCCGCGCCTATTTCCTCGACGCGCAGGGAGTACCGGGCTTATGAAAATCCTGGTCTATGGCATCAACTATTCGCCGGAGCTGACCGGGATCGGTAAGTACACCGGCGAAATGGTGGAATGGATGGCCCGTCAGGGCCATGAAGTGCGCGTGATTACGGCGCCGCCTTACTATCCGGAATGGAAAGTCGACGAGCACTACAGCGCCTGGCGCTGGCGTAAAGAGCAGGGTGCCGCCACGGTGTGGCGCTGCCCGCTGTATGTGCCAAAACAGCCATCGACCCTGAAGCGTTTACTGCATCTGGGCAGCTTTGCCCTCAGCAGCTTTTTCCCGCTGATGGCGCAGCGTAGCTGGAAACCAGACCGCATTATCGGCGTGGTGCCAACGCTGTTTTGCACGCCGGGGATGCGTCTGCTGGCCAAACTGAGCGGCGCAAAAACGCTGCTGCACATTCAGGATTATGAAGTGGACGCCATGCTCGGTTTGGGGATGGCGGGTAAAGGTAAAAGCGGCCGCGTGGCGAAGCTGGCGACCGCGTTTGAACGCAGCAATCTGCATAACGTCGATAACGTCTCCACCATCTCTCGCTCAATGATGAACAAAGCGCGCGAGAAAGGGGTGGTGGCCGACAAAATCATCTTCTTCCCGAACTGGTCGGAAGTGGCGCGCTTTCGCGATGTCGGCGAAACAAATGTCGCGGAGCTGCGCCGCAACCTCGGTCTGCCGGATGACAAAAAAATCATTCTTTACTCCGGCAACATCGGCGAGAAGCAGGGGCTGGAAAACGTCATTGAAGCCGCTGCGCAGTTACACACCCATCCGTGGCTGTTTGTCATTGTCGGCCAGGGCGGGGGTAAGGCGCGGCTGGAAAAACAGGTGAGTGAACGTGGCCTGAATAACGTCATCTTCTTCCCGTTGCAGCCGTACGACGCGCTGCCGGCGCTGCTGAAAATGGGCGATTGCCATCTGGTTATCCAGAAACGCGGCGCGGCCGATGCGGTATTGCCGTCCAAGCTGACCAACATTCTGGCGGTGGGCGGTAATGCAGTCATCACTGCCGAAGAGAGCACCGAGCTTGGGCAACTCTGCCGGGCAGAGCCAGGCATTGCGGTCTGCGTGGAGCCGGAATCGGTTGAGGCGCTGACCTGGGGCATTGAGCGCGCGCTGGCGCTGCCCAAAAACAACACGGTGGCACGTGAATATGCCGAACGCACGCTCGAAAAAGAGAGCGTATTAAACCAGTTTATTGCTGATATCAGCCCGGAAAGTTCCGTGAAGCCCGTACACGCCCGCGAAAGCGCGCAGCACGAAGGCCGCCTGAATTTTGACGGGAATGGGGATAAATCATGAGTCAAACACAACTCTATCCGGTAGTGATGGCCGGAGGCTCCGGAAGCCGTCTGTGGCCGTTGTCCCGCGTGCTTTACCCTAAACAGTTTCTCTGCCTGAAGGGCGATCTCACCATGTTGCAGACCACCGTCTGCCGCCTGAATGGCGTCGAGTGTGAAAGCCCGGTGGTGATTTGTAATGAGCAACATCGCTTTATCGTCGCCGAACAGCTACGTCAACTGAACAAGCTGACCGAGAACATCATTCTCGAACCGGCTGGCCGTAATACCGCCCCGGCAATAGCGCTGGCGGCGCTGGCGATAAAACGCCATAACCCGGACAGCGATCCGCTGATGCTGGTGCTGGCGGCCGACCATGTGATTCAGAACGAAGAGGCGTTTCGCACCTCGGTTCGCGACGCTATTCCTTATGCGCAGAGCGGCAAACTGGTGACCTTCGGCATCGTGCCGGATCTGCCGGAAACGGGCTATGGCTATATCCGCCGCGGTGGCGTCTGCGCTGGTCAGGCCGATTCCGTTGCCTTCGAGGTGGCACAGTTCGTTGAAAAACCGAACCTGGAAACCGCGCAGGGTTACGTTGCCAGCGGTGAATATTACTGGAACAGCGGTATGTTCCTGTTCCGCGCCGGTCGTTTCCTTGAAGAGCTGAATAAATATCGTCCGGACATTTTGCGCGCCTGCGAACAGGCGATGCAGGCCGCCGATCCGGATATGGATTTTGTCCGCGTTGACGAGGAGGCCTTCCTCGCCTGCCCGGAAGAGTCAATTGACTATGCGGTAATGGAACGCACAGCCGATGCGGTAGTGGTGCCAATGGATGCTGGCTGGAGCGATGTTGGCTCCTGGTCTTCGCTGTGGGAAATCAGCCAGCACACGCCGGAGGGAAACGTCCATCACGGCGACGTCATCAGCCATAACACCCAAAACAGCTATGTGTATGCGGAGTCCGGGCTGGTCACCACCGTCGGCGTTAAAGATCTGGTGGTGGTACAGACCAAAGATGCAGTGCTGATTGCCGATCGCAATCAGGTGCAGGATGTGAAAAAAGTGGTGGAGAAAATCAAAGCCGACGGACGTCACGAGCACCATATCCACCGTGAAGTTTACCGCCCCTGGGGCAAATATGACTCCATCGATACTGGCGATCGCTATCAGGTGAAACGCATCACCGTGAAGCCGGGCGAGGGGCTCTCCCTGCAGATGCATCATCACCGTGCAGAGCACTGGGTAGTGGTGGCGGGGACGGCGAAAGTGACCATCAATGATGAAGTGAAGTTACTCGGCGAGAATGAATCGATCTATATCCCGCTTGGCGCGCACCACTGTCTGGAAAACCCGGGGAAAATTCCGCTCGATCTGATTGAAGTTCGTTCGGGTTCGTACCTGGAAGAAGATGACATCGTGCGCTTTGCGGATCGCTACGGGCGAGTTTAAAAGCCAGTGCCGGACGCGGTGTTGCCCGTCCGGCAGAAAAAACAAACGAATCAATAACAAATGGCCTTTTTACGGTCAAGGCTGACTGTTGCCTTAAGAAGAGGTAATGATGGAAAAATTAACCTGTTTTAAAGCTTACGATATCCGTGGAAAGCTGGGCGAAGAACTGAATGAAGATATCGCATGGCGTATCGGCCGCGCCTACGGTGAATACCTGAAGCCACAAACGATTGTGCTGGGCGGCGATGTGCGTCAGACCAGCGAAGCGCTGAAACTGGCGCTGGCGAAGGGGCTGCAGGATGCGGGCGTCAACGTGCTGGATATCGGTCTTTCCGGTACCGAAGAGATCTATTTTGCCACGTTCCATCTCGGCGTGGATGGCGGCATCGAAGTGACCGCCAGCCACAACCCGATGGACTATAACGGCATGAAACTGGTGCGCAAAGGCGCGCGCCCGATCAGCGGCGATACCGGGCTGCGCGATGTGCAGCGTCTGGCGGAAGCCAACGACTTTCCGCCAGTGGATGCGGAAAAACGCGGCAGCTACAAGCAGATCAACCTGCGCGATGCGTATGTCGATCATCTTATGAGCTATATCAATCCGACTAACCTTAAGCCGTTGAAACTGGTGATCAACTCCGGTAACGGCGCGGCGGGCCCGGTAGTGGATGCCATTGAAGCCCGCTTCAAAGCGCTGAACGTGCCGGTAACCTTTATCAAAGTGCATAACGAACCGGACGGCACTTTCCCACACGGTATTCCTAACCCGCTGCTGCCGGAGTGTCGCGCGGATACCCGCAATGCGGTGCTGGAACATCAAGCCGACATGGGGATCGCCTTTGACGGCGATTTCGACCGCTGCTTCCTGTTCGATGGCGAAGGGCGCTTTATTGAAGGCTACTACATCGTTGGTTTGCTGGCAGAAGCGTTCCTCGAAAAACATCCCGGCGCCAAAATCATCCACGACCCCCGTCTCTCCTGGAATACGGTGGATGTGGTGACACGCGCGGGCGGCACGCCGGTCATGTCAAAAACCGGGCACGCATTTATTAAAGAACGTATGCGTACTGAAGATGCCATCTATGGCGGCGAGATGAGCGCGCACCACTACTTCCGCGACTTCGCCTACTGCGACAGCGGCATGATTCCGTGGCTGCTGGTCACTGAGCTGCTGTGCCTGAAAGGTAAAACCCTCGCCGAGCTGGTCAGCGATCGAATGGTCGCGTTCCCGGCGAGCGGTGAAATCAACAGCAAGCTTGCCGATCCGGTTACGGCTATCCAGCGCGTTGAGCAGCACTTTACGCCCGGCGCGCTGGAGATCGATCGCACCGACGGCATCAGCATCGCCTTCCCTGAGTGGCGCTTTAACCTCCGTTCATCCAATACCGAGCCGGTAGTGCGACTGAACGTTGAGTCGCGTCGCGATGTGTCACTGATGGAGGCACGAACGCAGGAAATTCTGGCGCTGTTGAATCAGTAAATCTCGGCGTTGCTCTCCCCCGGACGTGGGGAGAGTCAACATACAGGCAGGTAAAACGATGACTCATCTAAAAAAGCGCGACCGGGCCAAAACGAATGCATCGTTAATCTCAATCGTGCAGCGATTCTCTGACATCACCATTATGTTCGGTGGACTGTGGCTGGTGTGCAAATTGAATGCGTTGCCCTTTTTCTACATGCATCTGCTGATGGCTCTGCTCTCCCTTGTTGTCTTCCAGATGATTGGCGGGATGACCGATTTTTATCGCTCCTGGCGAGGGGTAAAAATCACCACTGAACTGACTCTACTGTTGCAGAACTGGACGCTCAGCCTGATTTTCAGTGCGGGCCTGCTCTCGTTCAACAACGATTTCGATAACACCTTCATGATCTATCTCCCCTGGTATTTGTTAACCAGTATGGGGCTGATGCTGAGCCGCGCGGTGATCCGCTTTGGCGCAGGCTGGCTGCGGAACCTGGGCTATAACACGCGCCGCGTTGCGGTGGCGGGGGATATGCCGATGGGCCAGGCGCTGCTGGAAGGTTTTCGCAATGAACCCTGGCTGGGATTCGATGTGGTGGGGGTGTACCACGATCCGCAACCGGGCGGCATCACCACCGGCTGGGCCGGCAACCTCGACCAGCTGGTTGACGATGCGAAAGCGGGGAAAATTCACAACGTCTATATCGCGATGTCGATGAATGATGCGGCCAGCATCAAAAAGCTGGTGCGCCAGTTGGCGGACACCACCTGTTCAGTGATCCTGATCCCGGATGTCTTCACCTTCAATATTCTGCATTCGCGGATTGAAGAGATGAATGGCGTGCCGGTAGTTCCGCTGTACGAAACACCGCTTTCCGGCGTGAACCGCATTCTGAAACGCCTTGAAGACATTGTGCTCTCGTCGCTGATTCTGCTGCTGATCTCTCCGGTACTGCTGGCGATTTCGGTGGCGGTCAAACTCAGCTCTCCCGGCCCGATTATCTTCCGTCAGACCCGTTATGGCATGGACGGTAAGCCAATCAAAGTCTGGAAATTCCGTTCCATGAGGGTGATGGAAAACGACAAAGTGGTGACTCAGGCAACGCAGAACGATCCGCGCGTAACCAAAGTGGGGAGTTTCCTGCGCCGTACCTCGCTCGACGAACTGCCGCAGTTCATTAATGTGCTGCTCGGCGGCATGTCTATCGTCGGCCCGCGCCCGCATGCGGTGGCGCACAACGAGCAGTACCGTTCGCTGATTGAGGGTTACATGCTGCGTCATAAAGTGAAACCGGGCATTACCGGCTGGGCGCAGATTAACGGCTGGCGCGGCGAAACCGACACGCTGGAAAAAATGGAAAAACGCGTTGAGTTCGATCTGGAGTACATCCGCGAGTGGAGTCTGTGGTTCGATATCAAAATCGTTTTTCTGACCATCTTTAAAGGCTTTATTAATAAAGCGGCGTATTAAAGGAAAGGTCATGAGCCTGAGAGAAAAAACCATCAGCGGTGCGAAGTGGTCAGCGATGGCCACTTTAACCATCATCGGCCTGGGGCTGGTGCAGATGACGGTGCTGGCGCGCATTATCGATAACCACCAGTTCGGTCTGCTGACCGTCTCGCTGGTGATTATCGCGCTGGCGGATACGCTGTCGGATTTTGGTATCGCTAACTCCATTATTCAGCGCAAAGAGATAAGCCATCTGGAACTCACCACCCTGTACTGGTTGAACGTTGGGCTGGGGATTGTGGTTTGTCTGCTGGTTTTCTCGCTGAGCAACGTTATTGCCAGCGTCTTGCACAACCCGGATCTGGCACCGCTGATCAAAACCCTGTCGTTCGCTTTTGTGGTGATCCCTCACGGTCAGCAATTCCGCGCGCTGATGCAGAAAGAACTGGAGTTCAACAAGATAGGCGCGATTGAAACCGTGTCGGTAATGGCGGGTTTCAGCTTCACGGTGATCAGCGCTTTTTACTGGCCACTGGCGATGACCGCCATCCTCGGTTATCTGGTCAACAGCGCCGTTCGTACGCTGCTGTTCGGCTATTTTGGCCGCAAGATCTATCGCCCTGGCTTGCATTTCTCCCTTGCGTCGGTCAGTTCAAATTTGCGCTTTGGCGCATGGCTGACGGCTGACAGCATCATTAACTATGTCAACACCAACCTCTCCACGTTAGTGCTGGCGCGTATCCTCGGCGCCAGCGTCGCCGGGGGATACAACCTGGCGTACAACGTGGCGGTGGTGCCGCCGATGAAACTCAACCCGATTATCACCCGCGTGCTGTTCCCGGCGTTCGCCAAAATTCAGGACGACACGGAGAAGCTGCGCGTTAACTTCTACAAGCTGCTGTCGGTGGTGGGGATCATCAACTTTCCCATCCTGCTGGGGCTGATGGTGGTGTCGAATAATTTTGTGCCGCTGGTCTTTGGCGACAAGTGGAACAGCATTATCCCGATCCTGCAATTGCTCTGTATTGTTGGCCTGCTGCGCGCGGTCGGTAACCCTATCGGTTCGCTGCTGATGGCGAAAGCGCGGGTGGATATCAGTTTTAAATTCAATGTCTTCAAAACGTTTCTCTTTATTCCCGCCATTATCATCGGCGGTCATCTGGCCGGCGCGCTGGGCGTCACGCTGGGTTTCCTGCTGGTACAAATCATCAACACCGTATTGAGCTACTTCGTGATGATCAAACCGGTGCTCGGTTCCAGCTATCGTCAGTACATCCTCAGCTTATGGCTGCCGTTCTACTTATCGCTGCCGACGCTGGTCGTGAGCTATGGCCTTGGGCTGGCGCTGAACGGGCATATGCCGCTGGCCGCCATGCTGGCGGTACAGGTCGCGGCGGGCGTACTGGCATTCGCGGTGATGCTGATTGTTTCGCGCAACGCACTGGTGGTGGAGATGAAGCGCCAGTTTTGCCGCAACGAGAAACTTAAAACGCTGCTTCGCGCAGGATAAGAAACGTTTTTGAACCCCTTATGAGGTCGCTATGAAATTATTGATCCTTGGCAATCACACCTGCGGAAACCGCGGTGACAGCGCAATTTTACGCGGATTGCTGGATGCGATTGCCCTGATTAATCCTGACGCAGATGTTGACGTGATGAGCCGCTATCCGGTGAGTTCATCGTGGTTATTAAACCGTCCGGTGATGGGCGATCCGCTCTACAGCCAGATGAAAGAGCACAATAACGCCGCCGGTCTGATGGGGCGGGTGAAGAAAGTGCTGCGTCGTCGCTATCAGCACCAGGTGCTGCTTTCACGCGTGACGGACACCGGCAAGCTGCGCAATATTGCCATCGCTCAGGGCTTTACCGATTTTGTCCGCAGGCTTAACGATTACGACGCGATTATTCAGGTCGGCGGTTCGTTCTTTGTCGATCTCTATGGCGTGCCGCAATTTGAACATGCGCTCTGCACCTTCATGGCGAAAAAGCCGCTTTATATGATGGGTCACAGCGTCGGCCCATTCCAGAATGAAGCCTTCAACCAGCTGGCGAATTATGTTTTCGGCCACTGTGATGCGCTGATCCTGCGAGAAACCGTCAGCCTCAATCTGATGAAGCAGAGCGACATCACCACCGAGAAAGTGGAGCAGGGCGTGGATACCGCCTGGCTGGTGGATCACCATCAGCACGATTTTGTTGCCAGCTATGCGGTGCAGCACTGGCTGGATCTGGCAGCAAAACAGAAAACCGTCGCAATCACCCTGCGTGAACTGGCGCCATTTGACAAGCGACTGAATACCACACAGCAGGCCTACGAACAGGCGTTTGCTGGAGTGGTCAACCGCATTATCGAGGCGGGCTACCAGGTGATTGCGCTTTCCACCTGTACCGGTATCGACAGCTACAACAAAGATGACCGTATGGTGGCGCTCAACCTGCGTCAGTACGTTAACGATCCGTCGCAATACCATGTGGTGATGGATGAACTCAACGATCTGGAGATGGGGAAACTGCTGGCCGCCTGCGATTTAACCGTCGGCACGCGTCTGCACTCGGCGATCATCTCAATGAACTTTGGTACCCCGGCGATTGCCATCAACTACGAACACAAATCGGCGGGCATCATGCAGCAACTGGGCATGCCGGAAATGGCGGTCGATATTCGTCACTTGCTGGACGGTTCGCTGGCGGCGATGGTCGCCGATTCGCTGGGGCAGTTGCCTGCCATTAACCAGCGTCTGGCAACGGCGGTTGCGGCTGAGCGCGAGCAGGGCATGAAGATGGTGAAATCGGTGCTTGACCGCGTACAGGGGGTGAAATGAAAGTCAGCTTCTTTTTGCTGAAGTTTCCATTATCTTCCGAAACCTTTGTCCTCAACCAGATTGTGGCGTTTATCAATATGGGGTTTGAGGTGGAAATCATCGCTCTGCAAAAGGGCGATATGAACAATACCCACGCGGCCTACACCGAATACCGGCTGGCGGAGAAAACCCGCTGGCTGCTGTCGGAACCGGAAGGACGCATGGCGAAGCTGGGCTACCGTGCGCAGGCAATGGCGCGCGGGATGTGGAAACCCGCAACCTGGAAAGCGCTGAATATCAGCCGCTATGGCAACGAAGCGCGCAACCTGATCCTGCCAGCGATTTGTGCTCTCGCTCCGCGTACCTTCAATGCGGATATTTTTATTGCTCACTTTGGCCCGGCAGGCGTTACGGCGGCAAAACTGCGTGAACTTGGCGTGCTGAAGGGCAAAATCGCCACGGTTTTCCATGGTATCGATATTTCCCATCGCGATGTGCTGAACCACTACACGCCGGAGTATCAGCAACTGTTCCAGCGCGGGGATTTGATGTTGCCGATCAGCGAGCTGTGGGCGGGCAGACTGAAAAAAATGGGCTGCCCGGAGAAAAAAATCGCAGTTTCGCGTATGGGCGTCGATATGGCGCGCTTTAGCCTGCGCCCGGTTAGAGCGCCGGGTACTCCGCTACAAATTATCTCGGTGGCGCGTCTTACCGAGAAAAAAGGGCTGCATGTGGCGATTGAAGCTTGCCGCCTGCTAAAGGAACGCGGCGTCGATTTCAAATATCGCATTCTGGGAATCGGTCCATGGGAACGCCGTTTGCGCACCTTGATCGAACAGTTCCAACTGGAAGATGTGATTGAGATGCCGGGCTTTAAACCGAGTCATGAAGTCAAGGCCATGCTCGATGAAGCGGATGTTTTCCTGCTGCCTTCGGTGACGGGCGCGGATGGCGATATGGAAGGGATACCCGTTGCCCTGATGGAAGCGATGGCGGTGGGCATTCCGGTGGTTTCGACGGTGCACAGCGGCATTCCGGAGCTGATTGAAGCCGGTAAATCCGGCTGGTTGGTGCCGGAAAACGATGCTCAGGCGCTGGCGCAGCGGCTTGCCGCGTTTGGCTCGATGCAGGGCCAGGATTTAGCGCCGGTGGTGACGCGTGCGCGGGAAAAAGTCGAAGCCGACTTTAATCAAAAGATCATCAATCAGCAGCTTGCCAGCCTGTTGCAGGCGCTTTGAATCGAGGTTTTATGACCGCAAAAAAAGCATCAACACCGCTCTCACGCCGCACTTTTCTCGCTGCCGGCTCTGCGCTGGCGGCGCTTCCGTTACTGCATTCGCCAGCCGCACGTGCGCTGGGACGCAATGATTCCGTCAGCATCAGCGATTATGATCACCACGACTGGCCCGCTGCGTTAAATAAAGCCTTTAACGAGGGGCAAACGGTAGAAATCCCCGCTGGCCTGGTGTGTGAAAATATCAATACCGGGATCTTTATCCCGCCGGGTAAAACGCTGCTGATCCGTGGCGCGCTGAAGGGCAGTGGGCGCGGACGATTTGTGTTGCAGGATGGTAGCCGCGTTATCGGCGAGAAAGGCGGAAGCTTGTATAACATTACGCTGGATGTGCGTGGTTCCAACTGCGTTATCCAGGGTATCAGTATGAGCGGCTACGGCCCGATCATGCAGATTTATATTGGCGGCAAAGATAACAGCATGCTGCGTAACTTGCTGATAGATAACATCACTGTCAGCAAGGCTAACTACGGCATCCTGCGCCAGGGTTATCATAATCAACTGGACGGCGCACGTATCACGAATAGCCGTTTCAGCGACCTGCAGGGCGATGCCATCGAATGGAACGTGGCAATTAACGATCGCAATATTCTGATTTCCGACCATATCATCAAAAATATCGATTGCACCAACGGCAAGATTAACTGGGGCATTGGTATCGGGCTGGCGGGCAGTACCTACGACAATAACTACCCGGAAGATCAGGCAGTGAAAAATTTCGTCGTGGCTAATATTACCGGCAGTAATTGCCGCCAACTGGTCCATGTCGAGAACGGCAAACATTTCATTATCCGTAACGTTAAAGCGGAGAATATCACCCCCGATTTCAGCAAAAAGGCGGGCCTGGATAATGCCACGGTCGCTATTTACGGCTGCGATAACTTTGTTATTGATAATGTCAGTATGGTCAATAGTGCCGGAATGTTGATTGGTTATGGCGTGATCAAGGGGAATTATTTATCCATACCGCAGAACTTTAAACTCAACGATATTCAGCAGGATAACAGCGGCAGTAAATATAAGCTGCGCGGTATCCAGATATCGTCCGGTAATGCCACGTCGTTTGTGGCGATTACGAATCTAAAAATGAAGCATGCGACGCTCGAGTTGCATAACAAGCCACAACATCTTTTCTTGCGAAATATCAATGTAATGCAAGATGCAGCCAATGGTCCGGCGCTGAAACTCAATTTTGACTTGCGCAAAGATGTGCGCGGACGTTTTATGGCCAAAAATGACACGCTGTTGTCGCTGGCGAATATTCACGCAGTTAACGAAAACGGGCAAAGCTCGGTGGATATCGACAGGGTCGATCAGCATGTGGTGAATGTTGATAATTTGAACTTCCGGCTACCGGCGAAGCGGTTATAAGCCGTTATTACGGGCTTTTGCGATAAATCCTGGTGATTTAACCGGGGGGTTAGGATTACATCGTTGGCCTGAACTGGACAGTCATAACACAACATAAGACTTTTTACCGATCATCATCGCTAACTTGCTGGCGAAACCAGGTTAAAGGTTTATACTTCGTCCAATTATTATAGGTGGATAGAAATAATGGTTAATTTGAAAGCAGTTATTCCGGTAGCAGGGTTGGGAATGCATATGCTTCCTGCCACGAAAGCCATTCCAAAAGAGATGCTGCCGATTGTCGACAAGCCGATGATTCAGTATATCGTCGATGAAGTTGTTGCTGCAGGGATCAAAGAAATCGTTCTGGTTACTCACTCGTCTAAAAACGCAGTGGAGAACCACTTCGACACCTCATATGAGCTGGAAGCGCTGCTGGAGCAGCGTGTTAAGCGCCAGTTGCTGGCGGAAGTACAGTCTATTTGTCCGCCGGGCGTAACGATCATGAACGTGCGTCAGGCGCAGCCGCTGGGCCTGGGCCACTCTATCCTCTGTGCCCACCCGATTATTGGCGACAACCCGTTTGTCGTGGTGCTGCCGGATATCGTGCTGGACAACGCCACTGCGGATCCACTGCGCTACAACCTTGCCGCTATGGTGGCGCGTTTCACGGAAACTGGCCGCAGCCAGGTACTGGCAAAACGCATGAAAGGCGATCTCTCGGAATACTCCGTGATTCAGACCAAAGAGCCGCTGGATACTGAAGGCAAGATTAGCCGTATCGTTCAGTTCATCGAAAAACCGGATCAGCCGCAAACGCTGGATTCTGACCTGATGGCCGTGGGGCGCTATGTGCTTTCTGCGGATATCTGGCCTGAGCTGGAGAAAACCGAGCCGGGCGCCTGGGGCCGTATCCAGTTGACCGATGCGATTGCCAAACTGGCGGAAAAACAGTCTGTCGATGCAATGCTGATGACTGGCGAGAGCTACGACTGCGGTAAGAAAATGGGCTATATGCAGGCATTTGTGCAGTATGGCTTACGCAACCTGAAAGAAGGTCAGAAGTTCCGCGATAGTATTAAGAAGCTTCTTAGCTCGCATGGCTGATAGACAGTCTGCATAACATAATTTTACGAGAGACTACCCTGCGTTTTCAGGGTAGTCTCTTGTCGTATTGAAATCCTATAGAATTCGCAGAATGTGGCCGTAACGGGTTATCGGAAGGTGCCTGTCTGCGATAATTATTGTTGTTGAGTAAGTTTTCATTTCTCGACTAGTGCTTCTGGTAGCCAAAGCCAGGGGCGGTAGCGTGCCATTTTTATACACAAATACAGTACTGAACGAGCAGGAGAAGAAGGATGTTACTTCCAGTTGTTATGGCAGGAGGAACAGGAAGCCGTTTATGGCCATTGTCCCGTGAATTGCAACCGAAGCAATTTCTGTCATTCCACCAAGGAGGGTCGATGCTACAAAATACTATCACTCGTCTTAATGGTCTCGATGCTGCTGCTCCCTTAGTTATTTGCAACGAAGAGCATCGTTTTCTGGTTGCTGAGCAGTTAAGGCAGCTTGACAAACTTGCTGATAACATCATCCTGGAACCTGTCGGTCGCAATACCGCTCCTGCTATTACTCTCGCTGCATTGCATGCTATTGCCGGTGGTGAGGACCCAATACTGCTCGTACTCGCAGCAGATCATTTAATCGCCGATTCAGACGCATTCCGTTCCGTTGTTAACCACGCTATTTCTTTCGCTCAACACGATAAATTAGTTACGTTTGGGATTGTTCCAAAGCAACCTGAAACAGGATATGGCTATATCCAGCGTGGTGATATCCAACAATCTGATGGTTCCTCCGCATGGAAAATTAAGCGCTTCGTTGAAAAACCGGACAGAGAAACAGCGGAGAAGTATCTGGAAAGCGGTGAGTATTTATGGAATAGCGGTATGTTTATGTTCCGCGCATCCGCTTATTTAAATGAAGTCAGTAAATTCTGTCCTGAGATCCTGGATGTATGCCAACGATCGATGGCGCAATCGGTAAATGACCTTAACTTCATTAAATTAAATAAAGATATCTTCGCGGCGTGCCCGTCTGATTCTATTGATTATGCGGTGATGGAGCATACTGAATCCGGCATTGTTGCAGCTATGGATGCCGGCTGGAACGATATCGGTTCCTGGTCTGCTTTGTGGGAAACATCATCGAGGGATAATGCAGGAAATGCGATGCAAGGCGATGTTTTTATTCATAATTCCCACGATTGCTATATTCACAGCGAAGACAAGCTTACTGCGGCGCTGGGATTACACGACCTGGTCATTGTTAATACAAAAGACGCGCTACTGGTATCGGACAAAAACTGTACCCAGGACGTTAAGGTCGTCGTCGACTATTTAAAAAAACAATCGAGAAGCGAATATAGATTACACCCAACACGCTATCAACCTTGGGGACATGTAGAATCTCTCATCAAGGAGGCACGTTATAACGTCAATCGTATAACTCTGTTGCCCGGCGGTGAACTCTCACTGCAAAAACATAATTATCGTGTTGAACATTGGGTCGTGTTGAGTGGAACAGCATTAATTCGCATCGATGACGAAGAACAATATCTTGCCGAAAACGAATCGGTCACCGTTCTACCTGGACAAAAACATAAAATCAAGAACCCGAAAGACATGAAATTAGAAATTTTGGAAATCCAATTTGGTAGTTATTTAGGTGAAGATGATGTGCAAAGGATTCTGTAAATGAATAAAAATATGGCAGACAAATTAACTTGTTTTAAAGCATATGATATTCGTGGAAAACTGGGCGAAGAACTCAACGAAGATATAGCCTGGCGGATTGGCCGTGCCTATGCCGAATTCTTAAAACCGAAGCAGGTTGTTGTCGGTGGTGATGTTCGTTTAACCAGCGAATCGCTGAAAATGGCATTGGCAAGAGGATTAATGGATGCTGGCTGCGATGTACTTGATATCGGACTTTCGGGCACGGAGGAGATCTATTTTTCCACATTCCACCTTGGCTGTGACGGCGGAATTGAAGTGACGGCGAGCCACAATCCAATTGATTATAATGGTATGAAGTTAGTGCGGCACGGCGCACAGCCGATCAGTGGTGATACAGGTTTAAATGAAATAAAACGGCTGGCGGAAGAAAACCAATTCACAAAAATTGTGGCGGAAAAACAAGGGCATTATAAAAAAATAGACATTCAACATGCCTACGTTGATCATTTACTTAGTTATATCGATACGAATAATTTCCGGAATAAAAAACTTAAGATCGTGATTAACTCCGGGAATGGCGCAGCAGGTCATGTTATTGATGAGATTGAACGACGTTTTAAACAACAAAATTTAATGATTGAGTTTATTAAGGTCCATCATAATCCGGATGGCACTTTTCCTCATGGGATCCCGAATCCATTACTGCCCTCATCCCGAAAGGACACGCAGAATGCAATAAGGCAGACAGGCGCAGATCTGGGCATTGCTTTCGATGGTGATTTTGATCGCTGCTTCTTTTTTGATGGACATGGAAACTTTATCGAAGGTTACTATATTGTCGGTTTGTTGGCTGAAGCTTTTTTGCGTAAAGATAAAGGCGCCAAAATTATTCACGACCCAAGATTGACCTGGAATACAATTGATATTGTCGAAAAATCAGGTGGCGTTCCGATTATGTCGAAAACAGGACATGCCTTTATTAAAGAAAGAATGCGCAAAGAGAACGCAATATATGGCGGCGAAATGAGTGCACATCACTATTTTCGAGATTTCGCCTATTGCGACAGCGGCATGATTCCTTGGTTGCTTGTGGCTGAATTAGTGTTGACAAGCGATTGTTCACTTTGTGAATTGGTTGAAACCAGAATCAAAAAATTCCCGGTATCGGGAGAAATTAACTGTAGTGTGTCTGATTCCGTTTCTTTAATCAAAAAAATAGAAGATCATTATGCGCCTTCTGCATCCGACATTAATTATATTGATGGTTTGAGCATGTCATTCGGGCAGTGGCGTTTTAATGTCCGGACCTCCAACACTGAACCTCTTTTACGTTTGAATGTTGAAGCGAAAAATAATCATACACTAATGCAACAGAAAACAAATGAATTACTGGAAATTATTAATAAATAGCACTGTTGCCAGATAGGTATACGCATATGGTTGAAGTTTTGTTGGCAGGGATCGGAGGACTACTGTTTTTCATGTGCTTAGTTCTTCCGTTACGTCATCGTTTATTAATGGTATTAGTCTCATCTGTACCTCAATTCTATCTTATTCAGATCGCAGGCGCGGATGTTTCGCTGGCATTTTTGCTTCCTATATTATTGCTGCCAGAATTTATTAAAAATGCGAACATCTTTTTGGCGAAACTACCGATCCTGTCGGTATTAGTATTGATCTGCTGTAGCATTGTTAGTTTGTTATGGTCTGAAGCGAAATCTGCAGGTATACGAGATATTGCTTATTATATTGAATTTATTGTTATTGCCAATGCAGTATATGTTCTCGCACGAACCAAAGAAAATGAACTGTATAAAATTACGAATATAATGTTGTTCTTTGTGTGTCTACAGGCGATAACAATTGTATTGTTCAGGTTGAATGAGACACTCGAACTGTCGATTGTTTTGTCCTCCATAAGTAAATATACCATGGGTGATAATACTCTGACTGCTTTACTTGAAGGCGCCAGAAATAATTTTTACGATCCGGTAAAAGCTGGCGGGATTTTATTTATAAATGCGAATGCTGCTGCCTGCTATGTTGGGATTTCGTCATTTATGGCTTGGGGTATATTCAAAGCATACAGAACAAAAATATCACTGCTGATGGCAATCTTTCTTTGGGTTAGCGTATTTTTCACAGGCTCAAAGGCGGGGATACTGTTTTCAGTATTAATACCTTTATTTATTGTCTATTTAAAACTACAAAAACAAACCAAAATTTATGTTTCTTTATTTTGTGCTATTTTTGCACTTATGCTGATTGGCATTGGTATAGTTTTTGGCATGACTGAACGTTACGATTTTCTCAGCCAATCAGCAGAAACAGCAGGAACGCGATATCAGATATGGGAGTATGCGTTTGATTCATTTATCAATAGCCCGCTTATGGGGCAGGGCTTTGGTGGCTGGGAAGAGAACTACAGTACATTTTCAAACTATTATTTACCCCCACATAATACACTTATTTTTCTTTGGTCGAAGTCAGGCTTGCTGGCAGCAGTAATGGGATTACTTTTTATTGTAAGTTGCCTTCGGGTTGCATTTAAAGGGATTCGTAATCAGCAAGCTAATGCCAGACAATTAAGTTATTCATTTATGATGGTCATTGCCTGGCTATTTGCTCATGGTTTTGGTGAAAATTTTGGTTTGATTGGCGAGCAACATCAAATGATCATTTTGACAATCATGTTGGGAGTTTGCCTGGCAAATAACTCCCCGAAGATGTCAGCTCACAGGACGTAAAATGGAAACTATTGGTATTTTTCGCAATCAGCTTTTTAAAGGCTCAGAGGTATTTATATCTCAGCAGGCTGAGGCGCTTCAGGCATATAATAAATGTTATATCGGCAGAAGAGCTCTTGGGAATAAACCTTCATCGACAACAAGCTGGTTGCTCAATGCAAATGGCACCAGGAAAGAAAAACTCGCTGAACTCTATAATGCACTGACTACGTCAGCACAGCCTTATCTGCATATATTACAACAGCAACCTTTAGATCTGATTCATGCCCATTTTGCCATTGATGGTATTTATGGCTTGGCTCTGGCTAATAAAAGAGATATTCCTCTGATCACAACGTTACATGGTTTTGACGTTACTGTGAAAAATAAAGATTTATTGGCATCGCGATCTCCAGCCTGGATTAATTATTTTCTGCAACAAAAAAAATTAAAAAAAGAGGGCGATAAGTTTATCGGTGTCTCTGACTTCATCGTGAAACAAGCTATTCGTAATGGCTTTCCGGAAGACAAAATAATCAAGCACTATATCGGTATTGATGTCGAAAAATATCAGCCAGCAATCGCTGCAGAGCAAACCGGCATTATCTTACATGTCGCCAGACTGGTAGAAAAAAAAGGCACGGCCGTATTATTGGAAGCGATAAAAAAAGTCAAAGCAAGTAATAAAGATGTTCAGCTCGTCATCATTGGCGAAGGTCCGCTTTTATGCCAATTACAGGCACAGACAGTCGCCTATGGTATTGATTCTAACGTCACTTTCACCGGCGCGCTGCCACATGCTGAGGTAATGACGTGGATGCGCAAAGCAAGCATGCTGGTATTACCAAGCCTAACGGCAAAAACGGGTGATGCCGAAGGTCTGGGCATGGTCTTGCTGGAAGCTTCAGTGACCGCTATTCCAGTTATTGGTAGCAATCACGGCGGAATTCCCGAGGCGATTATTGATGAAAAAACGGGCTTCCTTGTTCAGGAGGGCGATACGCAACAACTTGCTGAGCGTATCCTTTTTCTTTTGAATAATGAGGCGAAACGTTGCTCGATTGGGCGCGAAGCCAGGACATTTGTTACCGAAAATTTTAACTTGGCACTTCAAACTAAAAAATTGGAAGATATTTATCGGGAAGTGATTCATGGCTAACCAAATAATTATTTTGGCACGATCGTTACCTTTTCATCACCTTGGAGGTATGGAGATTGTTGCATGGGATTTAGCTGTGGAATTAAAAAATAAGGGATATCAGGTTAGTGTTATAACAACTGATTTTGACACGGATATTGAAAATGAAATCGATGGGCCTGCACTAATAAAATTAAAAAATATTCCTCGAGGTAAATATTCGTCAGGTTGGTGGAAAAAAACGGCAGAAACCATGCTGGCATGGGAAAATAAGAACGAAGTCTGTGCAGTCATAAGCATTAGCGCAGGTGCTTTCGGTGTACTAAAACATAAGGATAAATTCCCTTATGCCAGATTCATCATGCAAGCGCATGGTACTTCAATGGGTGAGTTAGTTTCTAAGTTAAAAACGAAAAAAATAAAAAAAGCTCTTTCCGCAGTGAAAAATATCATTGGCTTTATTTCAGATGCGAAACATTATCGAGCTTTCGATTGGATTGTTGCAGTAGGTGATGCTGTTTATGACGATCTTAATGCTTTTCCAACGCGCATTATATGTACGCCGGAAAAGATTATAAAAATTGAAAATGGTATTGATCAAAATATTTTTACTGATTCGCAGTCCGAAAGAGAGCGCTTAAGAAATCTGTTTGCTATCCCGCAGAATGCATTGGTTTTTATGTCCGCTTCGCGGCTTCATGAACAAAAAGGGGTTGATACGAATATTCGCCTCTTTGCCAGCATAAAAAATAAAATCCATAACGCAAAGTATGTTATCTGTGGTGATGGTCCATATGAAGCGCAGTTGCATAAAATCGTGCAAGATTACGGTCTTGCTGAGGATATTCTTTTTTTAGGTGCAAAAACCAGACGTGAGTTATCATTGATAATGCAGTGCGCTGATATTTTCTTATTTCTGACTAAGCGTATTGAAGGTTTGCCTCTCAACATTCTGGAAGCGATGAGTGCTGGTTTACCATTAATTATCTCTGAACATTTGAGTTTTGAGGCCAGTGAGAAAATTATAAAATGTAATGCAGCTTGTATTGATAATGATAGCATGGTGGATGATATTTTAAATATGCTGTCATATGGCAGGGAGTCCTATATAAAGGATAAAAATACATTGACTTACTCCGTGGATAAATATATTTCATTAATTCAAAGTAACAACAAATG
Source organism: Kosakonia sp. MUSA4 (assembly GCF_013085925.1). Taxonomy (NCBI): domain Bacteria; kingdom Pseudomonadati; phylum Pseudomonadota; class Gammaproteobacteria; order Enterobacterales; family Enterobacteriaceae; genus Kosakonia; species Kosakonia sp. MUSA4. Next base: position 3,402,201 of record NZ_CP025697.1, on the reverse strand, counting down.
AAGAAAGCAATAGGTCAGTTACTTGGCGGAAATATGCTGTCAAAAGTCCTCGGTCTAGTTCGGGAAATTCTGATGGCAAAATTTTTCGGTACCGGTGATGTGAATGGCGCATATCGAATCGCGCAAACCGGGACATTAGTGCCAATCAATTTTATGACAAGCGATAGTCTAAATTCTGCCTTTATACCATTATATAAAAAATATCTTGTAGAAGATGAACAACGAGCGTCGACCTTCAAATGGTGCATGTTCATTTTCTTTACATTGATATCATTATTTGTTTTTTGTCTTTTATATCTTAACTCAGGCTATTGGGTTAAAATAATGGCGCCGGGAATAAATGAAAATACGCGCCTAATGTCGATAGAACTGTTAAAAATAATGGCGATATGCTGTCCATTTTATTTGTTCTCAGGGCTCGTGAATTATATATCGATGGCTCATGGAGATTATAAGCCTTTTTCTGTACGCGCTTCGATTCAGAATGTGGGTATGTTACTAGGAGTCGTTGCCGCATATATCTACCAGAACTTTTTGCTTTTGGCATGGGGTTTCACTTTCAGCTACATCTTCTTCAGTATTTGGGTAATATCACGAGCATGGAAAGGAGCCCTGCTAACTTTTCCTGAACGCTTTGACCTTGAAGAAATAAAAAAAGTGATGTATCGTTTTTGGATCACTCTGCGCCCTTTATTGCTATTGCCACTAATTCTTCAAGGCAATATCACACTGGAGCGTGCTCTGGCATCGCTGATAAGTATTGATGTCGTTTCTGCTCTGGATTATGCAAAATTCATTACGGATACCTTAGTTTTTATTTTTTCCGTGCCGATCGCTTTTGCTGGTTTATCCGAGTGGTCTTCTCAACCACAAGATGTGATGAGAGAAAAAATCATTAAAATCTATCACTGGTTGGGACTATTAGTCATTAATATATCTTTTTTTATTTTCTACTATGCCAGAGATATTGTTATTTTATTATTTATGCGCGGTGCTTTTAACGACCACTCCGTTACTGTTACCACACAGATTGTACAGGGGATGTGCATTGGTTTATGGGCGCAAGTCATTGGCTATATATTTACTAAAGCACTAAGTGCACATCTTAAAAACAAACATGTTTTTATAGTAATGGTTATAGCATTATTGAGTAACGCGGTCGTTAATCTCGTGACTTATAGGACATGGGGAGCATTTGGCCTTGGGCTTGGTAATGCGGCATACAGTTTGGTGATGTTCCTATTAGGTGGTTGGTATCTGAAAATATTCAACTCACTGCTGTCGACAATATTAAAAGTAGGATCTGGGTTGCTTGTTTATTGGTGTCTGATGATGCTCGTCGGAAATAATCTAATTGTATTTAACTCGGTTTTATTACGATTAATAATTAATGGTGTGTTCTTCTTAATTTTTGCTGCTATCTGGGCCATGCTTTTTCCGCTATATCGTAATGGCGTTAAATCTATATTAATCAGAAAAGGGATGAGATAATTTAGAAATCATGAAAAAGAACAAGTCGGTTAATGATATCGTGGTTTTATCAACTGCTGATTGGGATAATCCTTTCTGGACAAATAAACAGCATGTTACGCTTGAACTTGCCAAACGTGGACATCGGGTATTATATATTGAATCGTTAGGGTTACGCCGCCCTGGTATCAATAAGCGAGATTTATCACGTATTTTTCGTCGGGTTCTGAAAGCAATTAAAGCACCAAGGCAGGTTCGCGATAATATTTGGGTGTGGTCTCCGATATCCATTCCATTCAACCGATACAGTATCGTCAGAAAATTTAATAAGTTCATGCTTAGTAGCGCCCTGAAATTCTGGTGCTGGAAGCTGGGGATGCGCGAAAAAACGTTGTGGACATACAATCCTCTCACAACTCGTTTTTTGACATTGGGGCATTTTTCGAATGTTATATATCATTGTGTAGACGAGATAAAAGCACAGCCGGGTATGCCCGTTGATATCTTGCAGGAGGCAGAGGAAGAGTTAGTCCGCAAAGCTGATATTGTTTTCGTAACTTCTCTGACACTCTTAAAATCGAGAAAACAATGGAGTGATAATGTTTATTATCATTCGAATGTTGCTGACTATAATCACTTTTCTCTCGCTCTCAATGAAGAAACGCGAATTCCTGAGGATCTGAAAAATATTCCTGATCCACGCATTGGGTTTATCGGTGCGATCAGTGGCTATAAAGTTAACTTTGCGCTATTGGAAAAAATCGCTGAAGCGCATCCTGAGTGGTCTATTGTAATGATTGGCACCGTTGGAGAAGGCGATCCGAATACGGATGCTACCCGTCTTACGCGGCATAAAAATATCCATTTAATCGGCCCTCGGGACTATAAGTTATTACCTAATTATCTGAAAGGGTTCAGTGCCACACTGCTTCCGAATAACATCAATGAATATACGGCTTCAATGTTTCCGATGAAGTTCTTTGAATATCTCGCTGCGGGGAAAACAGTAGTTAGCGTTGATCTGGCGTCTTTGGCTGATTTCAAAGACTATGCTCGAATCGGAAAAAATGATGAAGAATTTATTGCCAGGTTAGAAGCTGTTATCGCCGGTGACAGTATTTCTGTAGAGCAGTGTCAGGAATTAGCAAGAGAATATACCTATCAGGCTCGTACCGAAAAAATGTTTAAAATAATTGATGAGAAATGCAATGAAAGTAGCAATCGTCCATGAGTGGTTAAGTTCTTATGCAGGTTCGGAAAAAGTTGTTGAGCAAATTCTCCGCTGTTATCCTGATGCAGATATTTTTGCCGTTTGTGATTTTTTAAAGCTGGAAGACAGAGCATTTCTCAATGATAAGAAAGTTACAACAACATTCATTCAACGGTTGCCGTGGGCGGCTAAAAAATTCCAGTCTTATTTACCCCTAATGCCACTTGCCATTGAGCAACTGGATATGTCTGCTTATGATGTCGTGATCTCCAGCAGCCATGCAGTCGCTAAAGGTGTCATCACCGGGCCGGATCAAATTCATATTTCCTATGTTCACTCTCCGATCCGCTATGCCTGGGATTTCCAGCATCAATACTTACGCGAGGCCGGACTTGATAAAGGGCTGAAAGGATGGATTGCAAAATATTTACTGCATAAAATTCGTATTTGGGATTACCGTACTGCAGCTGGGGTAACGCATTTTATTGGCAATTCAAAATTCATCGGACGGCGTATAAATAAAGTCTATGGGCGCCAGGCCAGCGTGATTTATCCACCAGTAAATACGGAAAAATTTAAATTTAGTGATACCAAAGAGGATTTTTACCTTGCTGCCTGTCGTATGGTTCCCTATAAACGCGTGGATTTAATTGTCAGTGCTTTTGCTAAAATGCCCGACAAAAAATTAGTGGTGATTGGCGATGGCTCTGAAATGGATAAAATTAAAAAACTGGCAACAAATAATATTACGCTGCTAGGGTATCAGGATGATGCTTCTCTGATTGATTACATGAAACGAGCAAAAGCTTACGTCTTCGCGGCAGAAGAGGATTTCGGTATCTCTCCTGTAGAGGCTCAGGCAAGCGGCACACCTGTTATTACGTTTGGTAAAGGTGGCTGCCTTGAAACTGTTCGGCCTTTGGGAAGTGAAAAGCCAACAGGTGTTTTCTTCTTTGAGCAAACCGCGGATGCAATTTGTAAGGCTGTGCATACATTTGAGCAGTATGCTGATCAAATCAGTCCGGCAGATTGCCGCGAGCATGCGCTTTATTTTTCTGAAAAGCGTTTTTGCGCTGAAATGACTTCATTTGTGGAGCAGTCCTGGCGTGAGTACTCTGAAGGATTACTGAATATTCAGGCTGCGAAAACACAAAATATATACACCCACCAAGATTAATGTGTCATCAGGTACAGTGAATTTTCATCGTGCCGGGAAAATATAATGAAAAGTTTCGAATTCAAGAATCAAAAAAGAGAGTTCATTTGTCGAATTGCTTTGGCATTATCAGATTTATTCTGGCTCAATGTGGCACTGGGACTTTCTTTTCTTTCTGTAGCTACGTTCCTCGGCAGCCTTAATACTTTCATGCCGCTCGTGCAGATTGATGTCCGGATTTTCTCTCATTTTATTATGACGATGTTGTGCGTTTTATGGTTCGGGATCCGCTTGCGCCATTATGCACAAAAAAAACCATTCTGGTCTGAGTTAAAAGAAACACTGCGCACTATCGTTATATTTTCAATTTTCGATTTGGCGCTGGTTGCGTTTTCTAAATGGCATTTTTCTCGGTATATTTGGGTTTACTGCTGGCTTTATGCCATCATTTTAGTCCCTCTGTCCCGTGAAATAGTCAAGCACCTTCTTGATAAACTCGGTTATTGGAAAAAGAGCACGGTTATACTTGGGGTAGGGCGTAATGCAAGGGAAGCTTACTACGCGCTGCAAAGTGAAGAGGTGTCTGGTTTTAAAATTGATGCATTCTGTGATTTTGATACTGACATTCATACTCTGGAAGAGTGCCCAGTTATACGCAATGAAGAGACATTATTAAACACGTTTAACCCTTTTTCTACACAGTTTGTAGTTGCATGTGATTATAACGAAAGTGATAAATTTGAAACATGGTTGCGGTTTCTGGCAAAACATAAATGTCGGAATATTACAATCATTCCATCGTTACGTGGTTTCCCTCTGTATGGCACCAGCATGTCTTTTATTTTTAGTCATGAAGTGCTGTTGTTACAGGTGCATAATAATTTGTCAAAAGCCACTTCTCGTTTCATTAAGCGGTTTTTCGATATTGTATGTACCCTGGGTATCCTGGCAATCTCGTCGCCGCTCTTTATTTATCTATGGTATACGGTGAGCCGTGATGGCGGTCCGGCTATTTATGCACATCCCCGCATTGGTCGGCGTGGAAAAGAATTCAATTGTTATAAATTTCGTTCGATGGTAATGAATTCTCAGGAAGTGCTGGATGATCTTCTGACCAAAGACCCACTTGCACGTTCCGAGTGGGAAAAAGATTTTAAACTTAAAAATGATCCGCGTATTACTCGTATTGGTCGTTTCATCCGCAAAACCAGTCTGGATGAATTGCCGCAGCTCTTTAATGTACTGAAAGGTGAAATGAGTCTCGTTGGTCCGCGGCCTGTAATACAGGAAGAACTTGAGCGTTATTCTGATGATGTTGAATATTATTTAATGGTCAAACCAGGAATGACCGGTCTATGGCAGGTGAGTGGTCGTAATGATGTTGATTATGCCACGCGCGTTTATTTTGACTCCTGGTATGTTAAGAACTGGTCACTGTGGAATGATATCGTAATTTTATTCAAAACAATAAATGTTGTGCTTTTACGGAAGGGCGCTTACTAAATAACATTTTGCTATGTATTGAGATGTCTGGAGTTTGAATGAAAGCATTTGTTTTCGTCAATGATAATGCTTCTGTATATAAAAGATATACGCAGGGAGAGATCCCTGCGCAATTCATTTATGGTGTCACCCAGTTACAGAAAATGGACTTTGAAGTTAAAGTTGCCAGTGGAAACTTTGTGAAAGATTTACAGGATTTCGTAAAATAAAAACCTGATCTTTTCTTTATGCTATTTATGAAGAGAAAAACACTTTTCTTTTTTCTGCTGGCTAAATTATTTCTAATTAAGACTAAATTTGTTAGATGGTTGCACCTCGACATTTTTTCGCCACCAAAAAGCAAGGCGAAAAAAATCATTCATGCGCTTTTTTTGCCCATTATTGAGCGATATATACGTACCCTCGATTCAATTTTCTTCCTTTCTAAAAAAACACTGGCTGAAATTTCAGAAAAACGAAATTTGAATCCTGCGAAATGTCATTTCATTCGCTGGAGCGGCGATAAAGAATTTTATAAGTATTTTCAGCAAGACGATCTTTCTGATGACATTATTTCTACTGGTCGGGAAAACAGAGATCTCCCTGTCGTGTTTAATGCGTTAGCCAATACTAATATCAAAGTTGATTTTTATACTAGCGATACCAGTCAGTCTGATTTTTATCATAATATTAAAGGCGACTTCAAAATTAATAAAGATTTTTGGCAGTATAATACATTGCTTGAAAAAGTCAGTGTTGCAAAAGCAATGATTATCCCTTTGCGGCAGGATAAAATTAATTATTGTGTTGGGTTATCTTCACTGATTGAGGCTATTGCATTAGGACGTCCAGTAATAACGACTTACAATCCATACTGGTATGTCGATATCGAAGCCGAAATATCGGAATTGTTATTCGCCAGAATACGAAAGAAAACTGGGAGTAGGCACTTAATTTACTGGCTAATAATGATGAGTTGGCGCGTGAAATGTCCGAGAATGCTATGCGCGTTTTCAATGAAATATGTGATTTTACTTTTACAGAAAAAAACTGGCCGAACATATCAACAGACTTTTTGCGGATAAGTAAACTCTTGTGCAAGCTCGGTGGCCGCTTTACTATATAACGCTATAACGCTATAACGCTATAACGCTATAACGCTATAACGCTATAACGCTATAACGCTATAACGCTATAACGCTATAACGCTATAACGCTATAACGCTATAACGCTATAACGCTATAACGCTATAACGCTATAACGCTATAACGCTATAACGCTATAACGCTATAACGCTCGATGTAACCTTATAAAACAAAAGATAATTTGATTGTATCTACTACGAGCAACATCTTTTCTGCTAGCTTTGATGTTAACGATAAATAAGTGAATTCAATATGAAGATTCTTGTTACTGGTGGTGCGGGGTTCATTGGTTCTGCTGTTGCCCGGCATATCATCAACAATACGACCGATGAGGTTCGTGTTATCGACTGTCTGACCTATGCAGGTAATCTCGAGTCTTTGGCGACGGTTGCTGACAGCGACCGCTATTCATTTTCACGCACCGATATCACCGATATGCGGAGCGTGAGTGAACAATTTACTGAGTTCCGCCCGGATGTGGTGATGCACCTTGCTGCAGAGAGTCATGTCGACCGTTCTATTGATGGTCCGGCAGCGTTCATTCAAACCAATCTCGTTGGCACGTTTACCATGCTGGAGGCCGCACGCTACTATTACTCAACGTTAGATGATGCCAAAAAGCGCACCTTCCTTTTCCATCATATTTCTACCGATGAGGTTTTTGGCGATTTGCACGGTACGAATGCGCTGTTTACTGAAGAGACACCGTATGCCCCGAGCAGCCCGTACTCTGCTTCGAAAGCCGGTAGCGATCATCTGGTCCGCTCGTGGAATCGTACCTATGATCTGCCAGCAGTAGTGACCAATTGTTCGAACAATTACGGACCCTACCATTTTCCAGAGAAATTAATCCCCTTAATTATTCTTAATGCGTTGGCCGGTAAACAATTACCTGTTTATGGTAACGGCGAACAGATCCGCGATTGGCTTTACGTCGAGGATCATGCTCGCGCGCTGTATAAAGTGGTCACCGAGGGGAAAAATGGTGAGACATATTGTATTGGCGGGCATAACGAACGTAAGAACATTGATGTTGTAAAAACCATTTGCACTATTCTTGACCGTGTTATCGATAATAAACCCGCAGGAATCTCCAGCTTCTCTGAGCTGATTGTGTTTGTTCCTGACCGCCCTGGCCATGATGTGCGCTATGCTATTTGTGCAGATAAGATTAAACGCGATCTCGGATGGATACCGGAAGAAACGTTCGAAAGCGGTATTGAGAAAACAGTTCATTGGTATCTGAATAATAAAAGTTGGTGGCAGAGTGTGCTGGATGGTTCATATGCTGGCGAACGAATCGGCCTGAAAAAATAAGAGGTGATAACGACGATGAAAGGTATTGTTCTGGCTGGCGGTTCGGGCACACGTTTATATCCCATCACGCAGGGGGTATCGAAACAATTGCTGCCCATTTATGATAAACCGATGATCTTTTATCCTATTTCCGTCCTGATGCTGGCGGGTATTCGCGATATTTTAATTATCACGACACCGGAAGATCTTGCTTCATTCCAGCGCCTGCTTAAAGATGGCTCCCAGTTTGGCGTTAATTTTACCTATGCGGTCCAGCCATCCCCCGACGGCTTAGCGCAGGCATTTATTATTGGCGAGAAATTCATTGGCAATGATAATTGCGCGCTGGTGCTGGGTGATAATATTTATTTTGGACAAAGCTTTGGTAAAAAACTGGAAGCTGCGGCCAGTAAAACCAGCGGCGCTACCGTTTTTGGTTACCAGGTTCAGGATCCCGAGAGATTCGGCGTAGTAGAGTTTGATGAGAATTTTAAAGCGCTCTCTATCGAAGAAAAACCGTTAAAACCTAAATCCCATTGGGCCATCACAGGACTTTATTTCTATGACAATAAAGTACTGGATATGGCTAAAGAAGTGAAACCTTCTGCTCGTGGCGAACTTGAAATTACAACGCTTAATCAAATGTATCTGGAGCGTGGCGAACTGGATGTGGAAGTGTTGGGCCGTGGCTTTGCCTGGCTGGACACTGGCACGCATGACAGTCTGATTGAAGCCTCTCAATTTATCAATACGATCGAAAAAAGACAGGGCATGAAGGTCGCTTGCCTGGAAGAAATTGCCTTCCGTAAAAATTGGCTGACTACCGATGAAATGGCTGTTCAGGCTGAATTACTTAAAAAAACGGCGTATGGGCAGTATCTGCAAGTCCTGATTAATGAAAATAAAAGTTAACCATGGTCCATGAAAACCCAACAGAGTCGCGTTCAATGAAAATTTTGCTTGTCGGTAAAAATGGGCAGGTAGGTTGGGAATTACAGCGTTCCCTTGCTACGCTGGGTGAAGTTGTTGCTGTCGATTACTTCGATAAAACATTGTGTGGTGATTTGACGAATCAGGAAGGGATGGTCAGAACAATCCAGACGGTGCAGCCCGACGTAATTGTTAATGCCGCAGCACATACCGCCGTGGATAAAGCTGAAAGTGAACGAGAGCTTGCCGCGCAACTGAATGAGCATGGTGTTGCCGTGCTGGCTCGTGAATCAGCGAAACTGGGCGCACTGCTGGTGCACTATTCAACGGATTATGTATTTGATGGGGAAGGCGACCATTTCCGTTGCGAGGATGACGCTACCGGGCCGCTTAATGTCTACGGAAAGACTAAACTAGCAGGAGAGGAAGCAATCAGGAAAGTCAACCCTCGCCATCTTATCTTTCGTACCAGTTGGGTTTATGCTACGCGCGGCGCTAACTTTGCCAAAACGATGCTGCGCCTGGCGGGTGAAAAAGAGGCGCTTTCTATTATCAATGATCAATTCGGTGCGCCGACTGGCGCTGAATTATTAGCGGATTGTACAGCCATCGCCATTCGCGAGGAGCTACGCCGCAACAATACGGCCGGGACATATCACTTGGTCGCGAGCGGTGAAACAAGCTGGTACGATTATGCCCGTTATGTGTTCGATTTGGCTAAAGCCAGCGGTCATCAATTAAAGGTTACCGAGGTAACCGCGATTCCTACGTCGTCATACCCGACACCTGCGAAACGGCCGCGTAATTCGCGTCTCTCCAATGCTAAATTCCAGAAAACTTTCGGTGTTATCTTGCCTGACTGGAGAAAAGGCGTGGAGCGCGTGATAACGGAAGTTTTGGGTAAGTAAGAAAAGAGTTGAAGATGAAAGTCATTGAAACTGAAATCCCTGAAGTGAAGATTATCGAACCCGCGGTGTTTGGCGATGAGCGTGGTTTTTTTATGGAAACCTGGCAACAACGTAAGTTCGATGAAGTCATCGGCACCACGCACTTTGTGCAGGATAATCATTCTAAATCTTCAAAAAATATTCTGCGCGGATTGCATTACCAGACTAAAAACACGCAAGGAAAGTTAGTCCGTGTCGTTGAGGGCGAAGTGTTCGATGTTGCCGTCGATATGCGTAAAAAATCCCCTACGTTTGGCAAATGGGTGGGTGTCACTCTCTCCGCTGAGAATAAACGGCAGTTATGGATCCCTAAAGGCTTTGCTCATGGGTTCTATGCAATTTCAGAAACAGCCGAGTTTGTTTACAAATGTACTGATTACTACAATCCTGAATACGAACATGCCCTACTCTGGAACGATGCCACCGTTGGCATTCAGTGGCCAATCCTTCCTGACATGAAACCTCTGATGTCGCAAAAAGATCTCAATGCGAAATCTTTTGCAGAAGCTACTTTTTTTGAGTAACGCCTTTGTTAACGCTGCAACAATAGCCGTCTGTGCGGTAACAATACCAAAGCTATCCACAAAGCTGCGGTGTTGAGTTAACATCTCTGGCACATTTCAAGCCGCGCATAAGCCGCGGTGACCACACCTGACAGGAGTATGTAATGTCCAAGCAACAAATCGGCGTTGTTGGTATGGCAGTGATGGGGCGCAACCTTGCGCTCAACATTGAGAGCCGTGGCTACACCGTTTCCGTGTTCAACCGCTCCCGCGAAAAAACCGAAGAAGTGATTGCCGAAAACCCGGGCAAAAAGCTGGTTCCTTACTACACCGTGCAAGAATTTGTCGAATCCCTGGAAACCCCACGCCGCATCCTGCTGATGGTGAAAGCCGGCGAGGGTACTGACAAGGCGATCGAATCTCTGAAACCGTATCTGGACAAAGGCGACATCATCATTGATGGCGGTAACACCTTCTTCCAGGACACCATCCGTCGTAACCGCGAACTTTCTGCCGAAGGTTTTAACTTCATCGGTACCGGTGTTTCCGGCGGTGAAGAAGGCGCGCTGAAAGGCCCGTCAATCATGCCTGGCGGTCAGAAAGAAGCGTATGAACTGGTTGCGCCGATCCTGACGAAAATTGCTGCAGTGGCTGAAGATGGCGAACCGTGCGTCACTTACATCGGTCCGGATGGTGCGGGTCACTACGTGAAAATGGTGCACAACGGCATCGAATACGGTGACATGCAGCTGATCGCTGAAGCTTACGCGCTGCTGAAGGGCGGTCTGAACCTCTCTAACGAAGAGCTGGCGAAAACCTTCAGCGAGTGGAATGCGGGCGAACTGAGCAGCTACCTGATTGACATCACCAAAGATATCTTCACCAAGAAAGATGAAGAGGGTAAATACCTGGTCGATGTGATCCTGGATGAAGCGGCAAACAAAGGTACCGGTAAATGGACCAGCCAGAGCTCCCTGGATCTCGGCGAGCCGCTGTCGCTGATCACCGAATCCGTTTTCGCGCGCTACATCTCCTCCCTGAAAACGCAACGCGTTGCGGCTTCTAAAGTGCTTTCCGGACCGCAAGCGAAACCGGCTGGTGATAAAGCGGAATTTATCGAGAAAGTGCGCCGCGCGCTCTATCTGGGTAAAATCGTCTCTTACGCGCAGGGCTTCTCTCAGCTGCGTGCCGCCTCTGACGAGCACAACTGGGATCTGAACTACGGCGAAATCGCGAAGATTTTCCGCGCAGGCTGCATCATTCGTGCGCAGTTCCTGCAGAAAATCACTGACGCTTACGCAGAAACACCGGCAATCGCCAACCTGCTGCTGGCGCCGTACTTCAAGAAAATTGCTGATGATTACCAGCAGGCGCTGCGTGATGTCGTGGCTTACGCTGTGCAGAACGGTATTCCGGTACCGACTTTCTCTGCCGCAGTGGCCTATTACGACAGCTACCGTTCCGCCGTGCTGCCAGCGAACCTGATCCAGGCCCAGCGCGACTACTTCGGTGCGCACACCTATAAACGTACTGACAAAGATGGCGTCTTCCACACCGAGTGGCTGGATTAATCTGAAATCATTCGTTTGATGAATGCAAGCCCGGTTAGCGCAACCGGGCTTTTTTTCGGCCGCAGCGCGGCTTTTCAGGGCACTCGTCTTTAATTTGTTGACAATTCGACATTAAACTTCGCATCAACGCCGCTGTTGCAGGCTGGTTGTCGCCTTGACAGTCCCTCAACAGAAGAGGTAAAAACCCCAACAGTTATTGATATTAAGTGGGTGGCGACAGGTTCGTCATCTCCGGTTTCATACACTCACAAAAGTTGCTTATCGAATGAAAATAACAATCTCCGGAACAGGTTACGTTGGGCTATCAAACGGGATTCTGATCGCGCAGAACCATGAAGTCGTAGCGCTGGATATCGTGCAATCCAAAGTTGATATGCTTAACCAGAAGATTTCGCCCATCGTTGATAAGGAAATCCAGGAGTATTTGCAGAATAAGCCGCTGAATTTCCATGCTACCACGGACAAACAGGAAGCCTATCGCGGTGCCGACTTTGTGATTATCGCCACCCCGACGGATTACGATCCGAAAACCAACTACTTCAATACCAGCAGCGTGGAATCGGTGATCCGCGATGTACTGGAAATTAACCCGCAGGCGGTGATGATTATCAAATCCACTATTCCGGTGGGCTTTACCCAGTCGATCCGCGAAAAATTCGGCGTAGATAACATCATTTTCTCACCCGAATTCCTGCGTGAAGGGAAAGCTCTGTACGATAACCTGCACCCATCACGTATCGTCATCGGAGAGCGTTCTGAACGTGCTGAGCGTTTTGCCGCACTGTTGCAGGAAGGGGCAATTAAGAAAGACATTCGCGTACTGTTTACCGACTCTACGGAAGCCGAAGCGATCAAACTGTTCGCCAACACCTATCTGGCGATGCGTGTTGCTTACTTCAACGAGCTGGACAGCTACGCGGAAAGCCTGGGGCTGAACAGCCGTCAGATTATTGAAGGCGTTTGTCTCGATCCGCGTATTGGCAACCACTATAACAACCCGTCATTTGGTTACGGCGGCTATTGTCTGCCGAAAGACACCAAGCAACTGCTGGCAAACTACCAGTCCGTGCCGAACAACATTATTTCGGCCATCGTTGATGCTAACCGCACGCGTAAAGACTTTATCGCCGATTCCATTCTCTCGCGTAAACCGAAAGTGGTCGGCGTTTACCGTCTGATCATGAAGAGCGGTTCCGATAACTTCCGCGCATCGTCCATTCAGGGCATCATGAAGCGCATTAAAGCGAAGGGCGTGCAGGTTATCATTTATGAACCGGTGATGCAGGAGGATGAATTCTTCCATTCCCGCGTAGTGCGCGACCTGGAGGCGTTTAAACAGGAAGCTGACGTGATTATCTCCAACCGTATGGCGGAAGAACTGTCTGATGTTGCGGACAAAGTCTATACCCGTGATTTATTCGGTAACGACTAAAGACGAAAAATGAAAACGGCCCGTAAGGGCTGATGGTTCCCCATAAATAAAGACAGGCATAGAAGGTTGTGATCTACTTAGTGTTCCACCAAAAAGTAAGGTCACTCCTCTATGCCTGCTTCACAAGTTTGCCATAAATTTTTCAGTCAGTCCCTGAACTCCATTCATCAGTACCGTAAAAATGCCCTGCTCGATATGACCGTGGCCCTGACGCGTGGTGCTTCGCTTTCTCTTACCAGCATCGGCAGATACCTGCCAGGCCCCGCACGTGTTAAGCACAAGATTAAGCGTGTTGACCGGCACCTCAACAGCGACCTGATGTTCAGTGATATTCCTTCCGTCTACCAGCAGCTTGTATCCCGTCTCACACACAGCCTTTCAGTTTGTGTCATTGCCGTGGACTGGAGTGGCTATCCCTCATCAGAGCTCAGTGTTTTACGGGCAAGCTTATTGTGTGATGGCAGAGCTATCCCTCTGATGAGTAAAGTCATTTCCTCCCGCCACCAGAACAACTCTGCAGTACAAAATGCCTTTCTCGATCAGATGGCTGCCGCCATCGGCAAAGATAAGCAGGTCATTATCGTGACCGATGCAGGCTTTCGCAGCAGCTGGTTTCACCACATCCGCTCTCTGGGCTGGGATTTTGTCGGACGGGTCAGGGGCAGCCTCTATTTTCAGGTCGCCGGGAATGAAGAGTGGCTGATGGCGCGGGATATTGCGTCATCAACAACGGCGCGCTATCTGGGATTCGGACGACTGGCACGCAACGTCAGTCGTGACTGTCCGGGACATTTCTACACCGTGCATAAGCGGGCGACGGGCAGGAAAAGCAGCCAGCATTACCCCAAAACAGACAGGATGTACCGTAAAAACGCGCGTGAACCGTGGCTGCTTTTTACCAGCCTGATGGGATATAAGCCACGCGGGATAGTTAAAATTTACAGTCGCCGTATGCAAATAGAGCAGAACTTCAGGGATGAGAAAAGTGAACGTTATGGTCTGGGACTACGGGCAAGCAAAAGCCGGGGAGAAAAGCGGATATCTGTGCTTTGCCTGATCGCCACGCTCTACAGCATCATTATGTGGATGAGTGGTTATTACCTTGAAAGTAAAGGAATAAACAGATGGTTTCAGGCGAACAGTGAGAAATCACGCAGAGTGCTGTCGTATCTGACTTTGAGTGAAAATGTCATCCGACAGTCACCGGGGCTCCTGTCGGGGATGAACCCCGACAGGGTGTACGCCGATATGGCGAGGGCCTATCGAAACATCATCATGGTGTATTAATGATGTTTCTGGGGATCCCTCAGCCCGTAAGGGCCGTTTTTTTATACCTTATAAAAGTCTCTGTACCACTCAACAAAGCGTTTCACCCCTTCTTTAACCGAGGTTTGCGGTTTAAAACCGATTGTTTCGTAGAGCGGTTGAGTATCCGCGCTGGTCTCCAGCACATCGCCCGGTTGAATCGGCAGCATATTTTTCTGTGCTTCAATGCCCAGCGCCTCTTCCAGCGCCGTAATGTAATCCATCAACTCCACCGGCGAGCTATTGCCGATGTTATAGACATGGTAAGGTGCAGAGCTGCTGGCTGGCGTGCCTGTTTCAACCGTCCAGGCCGGGTTGGCCTGCGGGATCACCTCCTGCATACGGACAATCGCTTCAACGATATCGTCGATATAGGTGAAGTCGCGCTTCATCTTGCCGTAGTTATAAACGTCGATGCTTTTGCCTTCCAGCATCGCTTTGGTGAATTTAAACAGCGCCATGTCCGGGCGGCCCCACGGGCCATAAACGGTGAAGAAACGCAAACCGGTAGTCGGTAATCCATAAAGGTGAGAGTACGTGTGGGACATCAACTCATTGGTTTTTTTGGTTGCCGCATACAGCGAAACCGGATGATCAACAGAATCATCAGTGGAGAACGGCATTTTACGGTTCAGGCCGTAAACGGAACTGGAGGAGGCATAGAGCAGATGCTGCACTTTATTATGGCGGCAACCTTCCAGTACGTTCAGATGCCCAATGAGATTTGATTCGGCATAAACATGCGGATTTTCCAGCGAGTAGCGTACGCCAGCCTGCGCCGCTAAATGGATCACCCGGTCGAATTTCTCCGTCGCAAACAGCTGTGCCATATTTTCACGGTCGGCGAGGTCAATCTTGTGGAAGCTGAAGCCGGGCGAGGCCAGCAGATCCAGGCGCGCCTGTTTCAGGCTCACATCGTAATAATCATTGAGATTATCAATCCCTACAACCTGGTGGCCCGCCTGCAAAAGGCGCTCGCTGACGTGGAAGCCGATAAAGCCGGCCGCGCCGGTAACCAGAAATTTCATCTCTCATCCTTTATGACATCTAATACAATTCGCATATTGTATGATGCTGACAGGCTAATCGCTATAAGTTAAAGGATTTATCATTTGGTACAAAAAATGAACGATAAACATTTTTTAAATATTATCCTATAGAAAAAAAAGCAGGGGGGCCTAAACTCGCGCACTATAATATTTTCTCATGCATGTCTTATCTAAGGTTGCTATGACGTACGAAAAAAATAACCACCAGACTGAGCTAAATAACGCGCAGGAACAGATTGATTTCATTGATGTGTTATTGCAAATCTGGCGAGGGAAGTGGTTTGTGGCAATGTTCGTTGCAGTGAGCATTATCCTTGCTGTTGCTTATATAAACGTTGCAAAAGAGAAATGGACATCGGTCGCGGTGATCAGTTCGCCTGACGCCGGGCAGATTGTTGCTTATTCGAACGCCATGAGCGTAATAATTAATACTCCCAACTTTGATATCAACGATATTCAACAGCGTGTCATTACGCGTTTTAATGCCGCATTTTCCGCCCTGGCGGAGACGCTAAAGAACCAGGAAAAGCCGGAAAACCTTACGATTGCCGCCTCGGTTCAGGGACAGCCATTACCGTTGAAAGTGACCTACGTTGGCCCAACGGCTAAAGAAGCTCAGCAGAAACTGGCGCAATATATTGAACAAATCGACCAAAAAATTGGCAAAGAGCTGGTCGAAGACTTACAAAACAATATTCATGCGCAAATCTCGAATCTGATTGAATCGTTGTCCACACAAGAAAAAGTGGCGCAGGAACAAAAGGATCTGCGGATTAAACAGATTGCGCAGGCGCTTACGATTGCTAAAGAAGCGGGTGTGCAGGCTCCGCAAGTTCAGCAGGCGGAGAATATTTCGCAGGATAACATGTTCCTGCTTGGCAGTACGGCGCTGGAATCGATGATTAAGAATGAATCATCCCGACCGCTGGTCTTCTCTGATGATTACTTTAAAACCCGGCAGAATTTGCTGGTCTTGCAGTCGATTTCAGTAGACCCGCAAACTATCCATGCTTATCGCTATGTAATGAAACCATCGCTACCTGCCTTCCGCGACAGCCCGAAAAAAGCGTTAACGCTGGTGCTGGCCACGTTGCTGGGAGGGGTGATCGGGGCGGGATTCGTATTGGTACGCAATGCCATCAGGGCTTATCAGGTGAAGCAGTAAACAAACCGCTTTCACTGGAGAGGGATCCAGCAGAACAATAAAAACCGGGCAGCGCCCGGTTTTTTTACGCCTTACTGATGCCGCTTGCGCAGGTTCTCAATTACGGTCGTCAGATCCAACTGCTGATCCTGCAACAGCACCAGCAGGTGATACATCAGGTCAGAGGCTTCATTCGTCAGCTCTTCGCGGTCGTGTACAGTCGCCGCCAGCGCCGTTTCCACACCTTCTTCGCCGACTTTTTGCGCGATACGCTTGGTGCCGCTGGCATACAGTCTGGCCGTATAGGAACTGGCCGGATCGGCGGTTTTACGCGATGCCAGCAGCTCTTCAAGTTGATACAAGAACAACCACTGATGGCTATTATCGCCAAAGCAGCTTGAGGTGCCGGTGTGGCAGGTCGGGCCGATCGGATTCACCAGCACCAGCAGGGTATCGTTGTCACAGTCCGGGGCAATATTAACCAGATTAAGGAAGTGGCCAGAGGTTTCCCCTTTGGTCCACAAACGCCCTTTGGTGCGGGAGAAAAAGGTCACTTTACCGCTTTCCAGCGTCTTCGCCAGCGCCTCTTTGTTCATATAACCCAGCATCAGCACTTCGCCGGAAACCGCATGTTGCACCACGGCGGGCAGCAGTCCGTCGGTTTTTTCCCAGTCCAGTTGGGCCAGTTGTTGCTCTGTTAACATACCCTTATCTCCACGCCCTGGCCTGCCAGGAACGTTTTTAATTCACCAATATTAATAATCTGTTTGTGGAAGACGGAAGCCGCCAGCGCACCGTCAACATTCGCATCGCGGAACGCTTCCAGGAAGTGTTCCATGGTGCCTGCACCGCCGGAAGCAATCAGCGGAACATGGCATACCGCACGCACTTTTTTCAACTGCTCAAGATCGTAACCGTTGCGCACGCCATCCTGGTTCATCATATTCAGTACGATTTCCCCGGCGCCGCGCTTCTGCACTTCCTGCACCCAGTCCAGCGTTTCCCATTTTGTCACGCGGGTACGGCTTTCATCGCCGGTATACTGGTTTACGTGGTATTTGCCGGTAGCAGCATCAAACCAGGTATCAATTCCCACCACAATACACTGCACGCCAAAGCGGTCAGCCAGTCGGGTGATCAACTCAGGATCGGCCAGCGCCGGAGAGTTGATGGAGATTTTATCCGCGCCGAACGAGAGAATTTTGGCGGCATCGTCGGCAGATTTAATACCGCCTGCCACACAGAAGGGGATATCAATCACTTCCGCGACGCGCGCAACCCAGCTCTTATCCACAACGCGACCATCGCTGGAGGCGGTGATGTCATAAAACACCAGCTCGTCTGCACCTTCTTCGGCATAGCGTTTCGCCAGCGGAACGATATCGCCAATAATTTCGTGATTGCGAAACTGCACGCCTTTCACCACCTGACCATCACGCACGTCGAGACAAGGGATTATCCGTTTTGCCAGCATTGAATGGCCTCCTTCACAGTGAATTTACCTTCCAGCAGCGCGCGTCCGACAATCACGCCGCGCACGCCGGTACCGCGCAGGGCGGCAATATCATTTATCCCGCCAATACCGCCGGAAGACTGGAACGCCACCTGCGGCCAGCGTGCGCAAATCTCTTCGTACAGCGAAACATTGGAACCGGCCAGCGTACCGTCGCGGGAAATATCCGTACACAGCACGTGTTTCAGGCCCACGGCGAGGTAGGTTTCCACCAGCGTCTCCAGCGTAACGCCGGAGTTTTCCTGCCAGCCGCTGACTGCCACCTGTTTCGTCCCCTGTTCATCAATACGCACATCCAGCGCCAGCACCAGCCGGTCCGCACCAAACCGGGTGAACCAGCCTTTTACCACTTCCGGGGATTTGACGGCGGTAGAACCGATCACCACCCGCGCCACGCCCGCGTCAAGCAGGGCAGCGACATCTTCTTCACTGCGCACGCCGCCACCGACCTGCACCGGAACATTCACCCCGGCGACCAGCGTTTTCAGCAGCGGGATCTGGCGCTTAGCCGGATCTTTCGCCCCGGTTAAATCCACCAGGTGCAGAACTTCGGCGCCTTGTGCGGCATAATCCTGCAAACGCGGCAGCGGATCGTTGCCGTAGTCACGCTGCTGCGCATAATCGCCCTGATGGAGACGCACCACCGTGCCGTCGATTAAATCTAAAGCGGGAATAATCATCACATCTCCAGGAAGTTTTTCAGCAGTTGTGCGCCCGCGCGCCCCGAGCGTTCCGGGTGAAACTGCACGCCATAAAAATTATCTTTTTGTACGGCGGCGGTGAACGCTTCACCGTACTGGCACTGGGCAATGGTGTTCTCATTGACCGGCATCGCGTAGCTGTGCACAAAGTAGAAGTACGCGCCATCGTCAATGCCCTGGAACAGGCGGTTGCCCGCTTTCGGATAGACCTGGTTCCAGCCCATATGTGGCAGCGGCAGGCCGACATCTTTCATTTTCGGCACATCCTGGTCGATGATACCCAGCAAATCGACGCCTTTATTCTCCTCGCTGAAACGGCCCAGCAACTGCATGCCAAGGCAAATGCCGAGCACCGGCTGGGTGCAGGCTTTCACCAGATCGATAAGTTCGCGCTCGCGCAATTGGTCCATCGCCGCCTGCGCCGTACCCACGCCGGGAAGAAACAGTTTGTCGGCGCGCAGCACCACATCCGGATCGCGGCTCACCAGCGGTTCATAACCGTGACGGGCAATGGCGGATTTCACCGAATTCAGGTTGGCGCAGCCGGTATCAAGGATCACTACACTCATTACAGCACTCCTTTTGAGGAGGGAAGGGTATCGCCTTCCACGCGAATGGCCTGACGCAACGTGCGGCCGAAGGCTTTAAACAGGCTTTCCACACGGTGATGGTCGTTTTTGCCTTTGGTCTTCAGATGCAGGGTCAGCGCCATGGTGTAGGAGAGCGAACGGAAGAAGTGCTCGACCATTTCGGTGCTCAGATCGCCCACGCGCTGATAGGCGAACTCGGCTTTATATTCCAGGTGCGGACGACCGGAGATATCCATGGCACAACGTGCCAGACACTCATCCATCGGCAGTACAAAGCCAAAACGGTTGATGCCGCGCTTGTCGCCCAGCGCCAGTTTCAGCGCTTCGCCCAGCGCCAGACCGGTATCTTCCACCGTGTGGTGATCGTCAATATAGAGATCGCCTTTAACGGTAATTTCCATGCGGAAACCGCCGTGGGTGGCGATCTGATCCAGCATGTGGTCAAAGAAACCGACGCCGGTGTGAATTTTGCTGCCGCCTTCGCGATCCAGCCACACTTTGACATCAATCTGCGTCTCTTTGGTGGTGCGTTCCACGTGCGCATAACGATCGCGGCGCGTCAGTTGTTCGCCGATCATCGCCCAGTTCAGCGTCTCGCGGTGATAGCGCAGGCCGCCGATCCCCATGTTGTCCGCCAGTTCGATATCGGTTGCGCGGTCGCCAATCACATAGCTGTTGGCGCGATCCAGTGCCTGTTCCGCCAGCCAGCGTTCCACCATTTTCACTTTCGGTTTGCGGCAGTCGCAGCCATCGTCAGGGAAATGCGGGCAGATCAGCACCTCTTCAAAATTCACCCCTTGCGAGGTAAAGATCTGCATCATCAGGTTATGCGGACCATCGAAATCGGCCTGTGGGAAGCTGCTGGTGCCCAGACCATCCTGATTGGTGATCATCACCAGCTGGTAGCCCGCTTTTTGCAGCTTCAGCAGCACCGGAATGACCTCTGGCTCAAAGGCCAGCTTGTCGAATCTGTCGACCTGAAAGTCGCTCGGCGGCTCGGAAATCAGTGTTCCGTCACGGTCAATAAACAGGTACTTCTGGCTCATACTTGCTCCGCACGTAAGGCGTCGATGACGCGCTGGCTCTCTGCGCGGGTGCCGATGGTGATACGCAGGCAGCCGCTTAAAGAAGGTTGTTTGTTCTGGTCTCTCAGGATAATGCCCTGATCCCACAAAGATTTAAACACGGTGCTGGAGGCCGTCAGGCGCACGAGAATATAGTTCGTTTCCGAGTCGAATACCTGTTCAACGCACGGAATATCCTTTAATGCGCTAACCAGATACTGGCGCTCCGCGAGGATCTGCGCCACACGCTCACGCATGGCCACAATGCCCAGCGGGCTGAGCGCCTGCGCAGCGATGTCGGCCACCGGCGTGGAGAGCGGGTAAGGGGCGATCACTTTCAGCAGCAGGGCAATCACCTCTTCATTGGCAAGCGTGAAACCACAGCGCAGACCGGCCAGCGCGAAGGCTTTCGACAGCGTGCGCAGCACTACCAGATGCGGATATTCCGCCAGCCAACCCGCCAGCGTCGCCTGCGGGCAGAATTCGATATAGGCTTCATCAGCTACCACAAGAGCTTTGCCGCGCGTCATTTCCAGCAAGACGCCCATATCTTGCGGTTTGATAATCTGACCGGTCGGGTTGTTCGGGCTGCAAACATACACCACTTTCACGCCGTCCAGTTTATCGGCGATAGCCGGTAAATCGAGCTGCCAGTCTGCCAGCGCCTGCACGGTACGGTATTCGACACCCAGCGTTTCGGCGCTGACGCTGTACATGCCGTAAGTCGGCGGGCAGAACAGAACCGCATCCTGGCCTGGTTCGCAGAAGGCGCGGATCAGCAGTTCGATGCCTTCATCGGCGCCACGGCTGACCAGCACCTGCTCCGGTTTCACCCCGGCATACTGCGCATAATTTTCGATAACCGCTTTCGGCTGGCACTCCGGATAGCGGTTCAGCGTCTGTTGCGTGAGTTCATATTGCACTGCCGTCGGGAACTCGTTGGCGTTCAGCCAGACATCCCCTTTGCCGCCCAGGCGGCGGGCAGACTGGTAAGGTGTCAGTTCGCGTACGTTTTTACGCGCCAGTTCTTCAATGCTCATGCTTGCTCCTTCAGCGCCTTGACGCGCAGGGTGACGGCGTTTTTGTGGGCGGTCAGACGTTCAGCCGCTGCCAGCGTTTCGATGGTGCTGGCAAGCCGTGCAAAACCGTCGCGCGAGAGTTCCTGTACTGTCATGCGTTTCTGGAAATCCGCCAGCCCCAGGCTGGAGCAGGTTGCGGTATAGCCATAGGTCGGCAAAACGTGGTTAGTGCCGGAAGCGTAATCGCCAGCCGATTCCGGCGACCAGTCGCCGAGGAACACCGAACCGGCGCTGGTAATGCCATCGACAAGCGCGCGGGCGTCGCGGGTCTGAATAATCAGGTGCTCCGGGCCGTAAAGATTGGAAATCGCCACGCACTGCGCCAGATCGCGCGCCACAATCAGGCGGCTGGCAGAGAGCGCCTGGCGCGCAGTTTCCGCACGCGGCAGATCCGCCAGTTGACGCGCAACGGCGTCGGCGACGCGGGAAGCCATATTGCTGTCCGGCGTCAGCAGGATCACCTGGGAATCGGGGCCGTGTTCCGCCTGCGACAGCAAATCGGAGGCCACAAAATCCGGCGTTGCGCCGCTGTCGGCAATCACCAGCACTTCAGAAGGGCCAGCCGGCATATCAATGGCTGCGCCATCCAGACGCTGGCTCACCTGGCGTTTGGCTTCGGTAACAAAGGCGTTGCCCGGTCCGAAGATCTTGTCAACTTTCGGTACGGATTCCGTACCGAAAGCCAGCGCCGCAATGGCCTGCGCGCCGCCGACTTTAAAGATCTCCTGTACGCCGCACAGCTGCGCGGCATAGAGAATTTCATCGGCAATCGGCGGCGGCGAGCAGAGCACCACTTTCTGGCATCCGGCGATACGCGCTGGCGTTGCCAGCATCAGCACCGTGGAGAACAGTGGAGCCGAACCACCGGGAATATAGAGGCCGACGGAAGCGATCGGGCGGGTCACTTGCTGGCAGCGCACCCCAGGCAGCGTTTCCACATCCACCGCCTGCAATTTTTGCGCATTGTGGAAGGTATCGATATTTTTCACCGCCACGGCCATTGCTTGCTTGAGTTCGTCACTCAGTCGGGCGCTGGCCTCGCGGATTTCGTCAGCGGTGACTTTCAGCGCATCAACCTGCGTTTTGTCGAATTTGGCGCTGTACTCGCGCAGCGCGTTATCGCCGCGCGCACGGACATTATCAAGGATCTCCACCACCGTGCGGGTAATGCTCTCCGAGGCTGAGATGGCCGGGCGCATCAGCAGGTCGCGTTGCTGTTGTTCGCTACAACTGTTCCAGTCAATTACGGTATTGAAACTCATGGCCTTACTCCATCATCTTCTCAATCGGCAGAACCAGGATGGAGCTGGCGCCCAGCGCTTTCAGTTTTTCCATCGTTTCCCAGAACAGGGTTTCGCTGCTCACCATGTGCATTGCCACGCGCTGCTGGTCGCCCGCTAGCGGCAGAATGGTTGGGCGTTCAGCGCCCGGCAGCAGGGCAACAACTTCTTCCAGACGCTCGCTTGGCGCATGCATCATGATGTATTTCGATTCGCGGGCCTGAATAACGCCCTGGATGCGGGTCAGCAGTTTATCGATCAGTTGCTGTTTGGCGTCGCTCATCTCGCCGTCGCGCTGGATAAGGCACGCTTTCGAGCGGTAAATCACTTCGACTTCGCGCAGACCGTTAGCTTCCAGCGTGGCACCGGTTGATACCAGGTCGCAAATCGCGTCGGCCAGACCGGCGCGCGGAGCAACTTCAACAGAACCGTTCAGCAGACAGGATTTAAAAGAGACGCCTTTCTGATCCAGATAGCGTTTCAGCAGGTGCGGGTAAGAGGTGGCGATGCGTTTGCCGTCCAGCGCTTCCGGGCCGTTCCAGGACTCATCCACCGGCGTGGCCAGCGACAGGCGGCAACCACCGAAATCGAGACGGCGCAGGGTAAAGTAACGCGGATCTTCGCCCTGCGCGCGGCGGGTTAGCAACTCTTCTTCCAGCACGTTCTCGCCAATAATGCCCAGGTCAACGACGCCGTCCATGATAAGCCCCGGAATGTCGTCATCGCGTACGCGCAGAATATCGATCGGCATATTTTCCGCCAGCGCGATCAGACGCTGCGTGTGCAGGTTGATCTTAATGCCGCAACGGGCCAGAAGTTCGCGAGAGTCATCGCTCAGGCGGCCGGATTTCTGAATAGCTATGCGTAAACGCGTGTTATCTAACATTCTGTTGTCCTCTTTATCCTGCTGAATTTGGTTCAAAAAAAAAAGCCCCCGGAAGAAGATCTTCCGGGGGCTTTCTCTGCGTTCATGCACCACTGGAAGATCCAAACGTCTTCCAGCACACATCGCCTGAAAGACTAGTCAGGATGATGGTGATGATGGTGGTGTTTAAATTGAACGCGGGTCATAAAATTCTCAATGAATGCTTATTCACATAATGCTGATTAACCTAAACCACTTTAGCTGACAAACGCAAGGGCTTTTTTAATCATTCATTCATTTCATATACATTGTATGAATTGTCAGTTGTCGCTGGCTGGCGTAGCCTTGAAGAGTCAGGTGCCGGAAAGGAAGGGGAGAAAGCATGAAAAAGGTCGCAATTGTCGGGTTAGGATGGCTGGGCATGCCGCTGGCATTATCATTAATGGCGCGGGGCTGGCAGGTGACCGGCAGCAAAACCCGCCCCGATGGCGTGGAAGCCGCGCGCATGTGCGGTATCGAAAGTTATTTGCTGAATCTCGAACCGGAACTGGTGTGTTATACGGACGATCTCGACGCGCTGATGAATGTCGATGCGCTGGTGATTACGCTTCCCGCGCGGCGCAGCGGGCCTGGCGAAGAGTTCTATTTGCAGGCGGTGCAGGAAATTGTTGACAGCGCGCTGGCGTATCGTATTCCGCGCATCATCTTTACCAGTTCGACGTCGGTATATGGCGATGCATCTGGCGTCGTGAAAGAGAGCACGCCGCGCGAGCCGGTGACGGCCAGCGGGCGGGTGCTGAAAGAGCTGGAAGACTGGCTGCACAATTTGCCGGGGACTTCCGTTGATATTCTGCGCCTGGCGGGGCTTGTTGGGCCTGCGCGCCACCCGGGGCGATTCCTCGCCGGAAAAACCGCGCCCGACGGCCAGCATGGCGTTAATCTGGTGCATCTGGAAGATGTCATTGCGGCTATCACGCTGCTGTTACAGGCGCCCAAAGGCGGGCACATCTACAACCTTTGTGCGCCGTCTCATCCCTCGCGGGAAAGCTTTTATCCGCAGATGGCGCGCCAGCTTGGACTGGCACCGCCGCATTTTCTCGAATCAACCGCTCGCGAGAAGGGCAAAGTGATTGATGGCAGCCGGATTTGCAATGAGCTGGGCTTCGAATATCTCTACCCCGATCCGTTTAATATGCCGCTGTCGTGACGATTTTTGTGCAAAAAATGCTATTAGTATGATTAATAGTTCGCCAAAAGATTAAAAATCAGTCACTTGAATGCACCAATGCAGTGAGTTGGTTTGCACTGTATTGTCATCGCGCCTCAATCTGGTGCAAAATGTGCCGCTGCAAAAAATAGAGAGTAACCGACCTTAATCCGTCGGTTATTTTTTTTGCGGGCAAAAACGTCATTCAATAAAAGAGGCCGGGCTTCGTACCGGATAGATACACATTTAAAAACCGACAGTCGTTGTCGCTGAGGAAAGAACACAAATGGGGCAATTTTTTGCTTTTGCGGCGGTACACACCGTTCTGGGGGATAGCCATGTCGCATAACGTTACTCCAAAAACCTCTCGCGTGGAATTACGTAAGACCCTTACGTTAATTCCGGTTGTAATGATGGGCCTTGCCTATATGCAGCCGATGACGCTGTTCGATACATTTGGTATCGTCTCCGGCCTGACCGATGGTCACGTCGCAACCGCTTATGCGTTTGCGCTGGTCGCCATCCTCTTTACTGCCTTGAGCTACGGTAAGCTGGTGCGCCGCTTCCCGTCCGCAGGCTCTGCGTACACCTACGCACAGAAATCTATTTCTCCGGCTGTCGGCTTTATGGTCGGCTGGTCATCGCTGCTGGACTACCTGTTCATGCCGATGATCAACATTCTGCTGGCGAAAATTTACTTCGAAGCGCTGGTGCCGTCCGTACCGTCGTGGATCTTCGTGGTCGCGCTGGTGGCTTTCATGACCATTTCGAACCTGCGCAGCATCAAGACCGTGGCGAACTTCAACACCCTGATCGTGATCCTGCAAATGGGCATCGTCGCAGTCATCGTCGGCCTGATCATTTACGGCGTTTCACACGGTGAAGGTGCGGGCACGCTGGTCAGTTCCCGTCCATTCTGGTCTGAAGGCGCGCACGTTGTGCCGATGATCACTGGCGCAACCATCCTGTGCTTCTCGTTCCTCGGTTTTGACGGCATCTCCTCGTTGTCTGAAGAGACCAAAGACGCTGAACGCGTGATCCCGCGCGCTATCTTCCTCACCGCGCTGATTGGCGGCGTGGTGTTTATCGCGGCATCTTACTTCCTGCAACTCTACTTCCCGGATATCTCCCGCTTTAAAGATCCGGACGCTTCACAGCCGGAAATCATGCTGTACGTTGCCGGTAAAACCTTCCAGTGGGGCGTGCTGATCTTCTCCAGCGTTACCGTACTGGCTTCCGGTATGGCGGCGCATGCGGGCGTCTCCCGTTTGATGTACGTCATGGGCCGCGACGGCGTGTTCCCGTCCCGTTTCTTCGGCTATGTGCATCCGAAATGGCGTACCCCAGCGTGGAACGTTCTGTTGGTTGGCGCGATTGCGCTGCTGGCGATTAAATTCGACCTGGTCACGGCAACGGCGCTGATTAACTTTGGTGCACTGGTGGCATTCACCTTTGTGAACCTGTCGGTGATCTCGCAGTTCTGGATCCGTGAAAAACGCAACAAGACGCTGAAAGATCACTTCAACTACCTGGTTCTGCCGGTATGCGGTGCGCTGACAGTGGGCGCGCTGTGGATCAACCTTGAGCAGAGCTCAATGATTCTGGGCCTCATCTGGGGCGCAATCGGCCTGGTCTATCTGGCCTGTGTCACCCGCAGCTTCCGCAACCCGGTGCCGCAGTACGAAGATATCGCGTAAATCGCTTTACGCAGAAACAAAAAAACCGGAGGTCAAGGCCTCCGGTTTTTTTATGCTTCCAGGTCAGGCTACTCGCGCTCAGACAATCTCTTCCGCATACTGCCACAGCGCCTTCAGTAGCGCCTGCTTCTCACTGTTACCGTCGTGTTGCTGGAACAGCGCCTGGATCTGTTCGGCGTACTGTTGCAAATACTCCGGCGTAAAGACGTTACGGCGATGCTGCAACCAGCGCTGCTGCTCGTTTTCATCCAGCGTTCCGGGGAAGTTGCGCGCCCGGTAGTTAAACAGCAGTTTTTCAATGCGCCCGTCGGCAAAGGTAATATCGAGAGCGGGCAGGTTACGCGGCTCGGTTTCGAGCAGGATTTTCATCGCTGCGCGGTCGGCATCGCTGAAAAAGCCGTTGTAGATCTGCGCATCAACATTCTCTGACGGCACGAAGGGTTCGGCTTCGGCAAAAATGGCCAGCACTTTTTCCCGCACCTGCGGGTTGTCGCGCAGAATTTGCAGGTTATCAAGACACTGTTGGCGGTTAATCCCCAGACGCTCCGCATCCTGCGGGCGCAGCGTATTGGCCTGCGCCAGCACCGGGCATTTATTCAGATGCACCAGCTTCACCGGCACTGCCGCGCTCTCGCCGAGATCCGCTTTTGGCGTGTACAGACGCTCGCGCAGTGCATCGGCATCCAGTTCCAGCAGCGGCGACATATCGCCCGCGAGATCCACCATAATCACTGCGTTGCGGTTCTCCGGGTGCCAGGCCAGCGGCGCAACCCAACTGGTATTGCCGCGCCATGCGCCGAACATGCCGGAAACGTGTACCAGCGGCTTCATCTGCGGAACATCGATCAGCGCCGCCAGTTTCTGCTTGTTGCGATGGCTATAGAGATAGTCAAACAGCTTCGGCTGTTTTGCTTTAACCAGCTGCGCCATCGCAATGGTGGCGTACACATCGGCCATCGCATCGTGGGCATTACTGTGTTCGATACCGTTGGCTTTCGTCAGATGTTCAAGGCGAAAACTCGGCAGGCCGTCGTCGTTCTCCGGCCAGTTGATGCCCTCCGGGCGCAGGGCGTAGCAGGCGCGCATCACATCCAGCAGATCCCAGCGCGAATTGTTGTTCTGCCAGCTCCAGGCGTACGGATCGTAAAAGTTGCGATAAAAGATATTGCGCGTGACTTCGTCGTCAAAACGCACATTGTTGTAACCGAGTACGCAGGTTTTCGGCACGGTAAAGAGATCGTGAATTCGCCGGGCGAACGCGGCCTCGTTCTCGCCTTTGGCGCGCGCAATCTGCGGCGTGATACCGGTGATCAGCACCGCTTCGGGCTGCGGCAGGTAATCATCCGCCGGTTTACAGTAGAAAACTTCCGGCTCGCCGATGACATTAAAATCGGCATCAGTACGCAGCGCGGCGAACTGCGCCGGGCGATCCAGCGCCGGGCTGGTACCGAAAGTCTCATAATCGTGAAAGAGAAAAGTGGGCGTTGCGGCGGAATCAGACACCAGTTGCTCATCCTGTCAGTAAATATGTCGCTTATGGTAAACCATCCCACCCTGTGTGCCGAAGAAAAACCGGTCACTGTTCCGCAGAACCTCGCAAAAACAGTGCGTTAAAACTGATCTGTGTCACATTTTTTTGCAATTTAATCAGGTAACGACACGCGAAGTTCCGTAAAAAGGACAGCGATTTTAGATGCTATTGAGGATATTTCATTGAAACGCCGTTTGTTTGCTGCTTCTTTGCTGGCGATTTGCGTACATAACGCCCAGGCCGACGACTTACCTTTTGCCCCACAGCCTCCAGCTATTCAGGCTGGCTCCTGGGTATTGATGGATTACACCACCGGGCAAATCTTAACTGCGGGCAACGAGCATCAGCAGCGTAATCCGGCGAGTTTGACCAAACTGATGACCGGCTATGTGGTGGATCGGGCGATCGACAGCCATCGTATCAGCGCGGATGATGTGGTAACTGTAGGGAAGGATGCGTGGGCGAAAGGCAACCCGGTTTTTGACGGTTCATCGCTGATGTTCCTGAAGCCCGGCGATCGCCTGACCGTGCGCGATTTGAGCCGCGGTCTGATTGTCGATTCGGGTAACGATGCCTGCGTGGCGCTGGCCGATCATGTTGCGGGCGGCCAGCCGCAGTTTGTCGCCATGATGAATGATTATGTGCAGAAGCTGAATCTGCGCGACACCCACTTCGAAACTGTCCACGGGCTGGATGCGCCAGGGCAGCACAGTTCGGCCTACGATCTGGCGGTACTGTCCCGCGCCATCATTCACGGCGAGCCGGATTTCTACCATATGTATAGCGAAAAAAGCCTGACGTGGAACGGTATCACCCAGCAAAACCGTAACGGGTTATTGTGGGATAAAACCCTCAATGTCGATGGGCTGAAAACTGGTCACACTTCAGGTGCAGGCTTCAACCTGATTGCCTCCAGCGTTGACGGTCAGCGCCGCCTGATTGCGGTGATTATGGGCGCAGACAGCCCGAAAGGCCGTGAAGATCAGGCGCGCAAATTACTGCACTGGGGACAACAAAACTTCGATACCGTCGAAATTTTGCGTAACGGCAAAAAAGTCGGCAGCGAGCGCGTGTGGTACGGCGATAAAGAGCAGATTGCGGTGGGTACGGACCAGGATTACTGGCTGGTGCTACCAAAAGCAGAAGTGCAGAACGTCAAAGCGAAGTATGTGCTGAGCAGTAAAGAGCTAAATGCGCCGCTGGCTGCACATCAGCAGGTGGGGGAGATCCAACTCTACGATCGCGACCAGCTGATCGCTCACTGGCCGCTGGTCACGCTGGAAAGTGTCGGCAAAGGCGGCGTGTTCTCGCGTCTGAGCGACTGGCTGCATCATAAAGGTTAACGCGTGTGCGGGCAGAGTGGCGGTGATGCGAGTCTGCTCGCATAATTGATGACTCCGACATGCCAGGCGATCGTCGGAACGCTATACTGTATAAACACACAGTAACGCTAAGGGAGTCAACATGAGCTACAACGTGAAGCAACTGGAAAAACGTCGTATCGCCGGGTTCCATCTGGTCGGGCCCTGGGATGTGACGGTGAAGCAGGGTTTTAAACAGCTAATGATGTGGGTCGACAGCAATAAGATCGCACCGCTGGAGTGGGTGTGCGCCTATTACGATAACCCTGACGAAGTGCCGCCGGAAAAGCTGCGCGCTGACGTTGCTATCACCGTCGATGCTGGCTTTCAAATCCCGGCAAATAGCGAAGGAGTGATTCTCACCGACATTCCCGGCGGCCAGTACGCCGTGGCGCAGGCGCGGGTGTACAACGAAGAGTTCGAAGCGTGCTGGGATCTCTTCTTTGATGAACTGCTTAGCGATCAATCCGTGCAAATTGCTGCGGGTCCCTGCTTTGAAGTCTACCTGAACGATGCGCAGCAGGATGGTTACTGGGAAATCGACATGCATATCCCGGTTGAGTCGAAAAATCTGTAAGCGATAAAATAACCGGAAGAGGCAACAGGAAGCGCTGTCGCCTCTTTTTTTATCGCAGAGGGTGCTATCTGAGTCCGAAAAATCCTACAATTGCGCCTTTGTCGGTTCAATCGGGAGAAGCGACTGTGCGTCGCGACAAATCACTCAGTCCTTTCGAAATTCGTCTTTACCGCCATTATCGTGTCGTACACGGTGTGCGTATCGCGCTGGCTTTTATTCTGACCTTTTTGCTGATCCGTCTGCTGGAGGTACCAGAGGGAACCTGGCCACTGATCACGCTGGTGGTGTTGATGGGGCCGATCTCCTTTTGGGGAAACGTGGTTCCGCGCGCATTTGAACGCATTGGCGGCACAATTTTGGGTGCGGCGCTGGGTCTGGTGGCATTAAAACTAGAGCTTCTCTCGCTGCCCGTGATGCTGCTGTGGTGCGCGGTGGCGATGTTTCTCTGTGGCTGGCTGGCGCTGGGCAAAAAGCCTTACCAGGCGCTGCTCATTGGCATTACGCTATCGGTGGTGGTTGGCGCGCCGCCAGGTGATATGCATACCGCGCTGTGGCGCAGCGGCGATGTGATTATCGGTTCACTGCTGGCGATGCTGTTTACCGGCATCTGGCCGCAGCGGGCATTTTTGCACTGGCGTATTCAGATGGCCAACTACGTTACCGCCTTCAACCGCGTTTATCAGGCGGGTTTCTCCCGTAACCTGGTTGAACGGCCGCGGCTGGAAAAACATCTGCAAAAAATCCTCAACGACGTGGTGAAGATGCGCGGACTGATCACGCCCGCCTGCAAAGAGACGCATCTGCAAAAGGCGATTTTCGAAGCCATCCAGACCGTCAGCCGCAATATGGTCTGCATGCTGGAGCTGCAAATCAATGCTCACTGGAGCTCACGTACCAGCCATTTTGTGATGATCAACGCACGTACGCTGCAGGATACGCAGCAGATGACTCAGCAAACGCTGCTGACCATTGCGCATGCGCTGTATGAAGGCAACCCGCAGCCGATTCTGGCCAATACTGAAAAGCTCAGTGAGATTGTGGCGGAATTGCGCCAGTTGAGCCGTGAGCATAAAGGCGATGCGCTGGCTGAAACCTCGATTCACGGTTACGTTTGGCTAAGCATGGAGCTGGCCCGCCAACTGGAACTGCTGTCACATTTGATCTGCCGGGCGTTGCGCAAATAACGGCCAGATAACCCGATGCCGTTGTTGGGTTGTTTCGATTCAGCTACATTTGCGGTTATGATAGCCGACAGGAAAAACCATTGTCTTATGCGACCACATTGGGTAGGTTTGCCTCTAAGGTGGTTGCTTTAACGAATCCGAGTCTCACATTATCAGGGGTGTAAAAATGGAAACAAGTAAGCCTTCATTCCAGGATGTTCTGGAGTTTGTGCGTCTGTTCCGCCGCAAAAATAAATTGCAGCGTGAAATCCAGGACGTGGAGAAGAAGATCCGTGATAACCAGAAGCGCGTGCTGCTGCTGGACAACCTGAGCGACTACATTAAACCGGGTATGAGCGTAGAAGCGATCCAGGGCATTATCGCCAGCATGAAGACCGACTACGAAGATCGCGTGGATGATTACATCATCAAAAATGCTGAACTGTCGAAAGAGCGCCGCGAAATCTCCAAAAAACTCAAAACCATGGGCGAACTGAAGCCGATTGAGCCAAAAGTGGAATAACGCCTCCAGCGAGCGGTGAGAGGTGCGCCTCTCACCCTTCCAGCACGCCTCCTGCCACCATTTTCAGCAGATAGTTTTGCGGCCAGTGCGCCGTCAACCCGGTCTCTTTCAATTCCCGACGAATGCTTTCCACATCATGGCGCTGGCTATTAAGCAGTAGCCCGACCACACTTCCGCTGTGAGCAACATTCAGTCCATACAGATCGCAACGCTCCACCAGCTCGAGCAGGGTGGGAAACGCCGGTTTTGGCAGCAGCGCCTGGCTGGCAATCGCGCTTAACGTCGCAGCTTCTCCCAGCCGCGCGGCATCATTTTCCACGCAGGCCTGCTGCAACAGGCGCCATGCATTATCCAGCGTAGGGGCATTTTCCAGCAGTGCCCGCTGGCGTGGCAGACGATGATAAGCGGCAGTGGTCAGGGTTAGCGGGCTTTCAAGCAGCAGCACGTCACACTCCGGCAAACTGCCGCAGGTAATCTGCGTTTCAGCGCTATTGTGATCGAACAGGGTCAGGCGCGAAAAGATCGTGCTGTCGGTCGGCTCCAGCGCCACGCACAGTTGCGCCAGCGTTTTCTCATCCAGCGGTTGCTCAAGATGACGGGCCGTTGCCACGGCGGCGGCGGCAATATCCGCGGTGCTGCTGGCCATGCCTTTGGCCAGGGGAATGGTAGAGTGACACTCGATGCGCAATGTGTGCGCCAGCGTGGCAGGTAGCTGCCAGTGCGCCAGGAGCTGGTTAACCATACGACGCACCAGCGGCCGTTCATCCACCCGAGGTTTGCCGTGGGTGACTTCGACACTGCTGTACCAGTCCACCGGACAGGAGACCAGCTTTTCACCTCCCAGGATCCAGCCCTGGATTATTTCACCGCACGATGCGGGACAGTGCGCCAACGCCACGCTGTAACTCCCTTCACAATCAAAGCCCGGATAGTGTCACTTCGACCCGGCGAACGCCAGAATTTCGCGCAATTTAGATTTCTCGCAGACCCGCTATTTCTGCAATGTTTTTCGCCAGACCTGTCAACTGACGCCGCAGGCATTTCGTCTGCAAAATAATGCAAATATTGCGGGCGATTAAATTACCGTTAGCAATATTTTGTTATTCCGGATGCGCTTGAGAACTCTCTGATGCCTTAATATGCCGGGAGTTGATGAAAAGGGTGAGCAATAAATTGTCATAGCGCAACAAATTATTATTTGCTCAAAGATAAACTGAACCCGTTTTTATTTCCCTGCTGCGATATAGTTCGTACAGGGAAAAATCAGGGTGATAATGACGCGCCGTGATTAAAAATCTATCAGGTTTGCCGCAAATGTATTTTGCGGCTGGGAAGGGGGTGTAAATCCCCCGCAGCCCCCGCTGCTGTAATGCTGACGACCCCGTAATCGCCACTGATCGTAAGATCGGGAAGGACGGGCGAGGATGACGCTAAGCCAGAAGACCGGCCTGATGGACATTATCAACAACTTCGGTGGGAAGTGGGTTGCTCAGTCGCGTACGGTCGAAAGACCGGGTCAACTCGCGTCCTGGCTCCGTTCTTCCTGCCCGCTACGGGGTTACAGGAATGTCAGACAGACGCAGCGCCTTTATCCTTGCCGGAACCGGCAGCGGCTGTGGGAAAACCACCGTCACGCTCGGGCTGCTCACTGTGCTGCAACGTCGCGGTTTACGCGTGCAACCCTTCAAAGTCGGGCCGGACTACCTCGACACCGCCTGGCACAGCGCCGTTACCGGCGTGGCTTCCCGTAATCTCGACAGCTTTATGCTGCCGACGCCTGTGTTAAATGCGCTGTTTCGCCAACATTTCACCGCCGCCGATGTCGCCGTTATTGAGGGCGTGATGGGGCTTTACGATGGCTACGGCACCGACCCCAATTATTGCAGCAGCGCGGCGCTGGCAAAACAGCTTGCGCTTCCGGTGATCCTGCTGGTTGATGGCAAAGCGGTATCCACCTCAATTGCCGCCACGGTGATGGGGTTTCAGCGCTTTGACCCGCAGTTGCGCATTGCCGGAGCGATCGTCAACCGGGTAAACAGCGACAGCCATTTTCAACTGCTGAAACACGCCATTGAGTATTACTGCGACTTGCCGGTGCTGGGATATGTTCCCGTTGCTCCCGGCGTGGCGCTGCCGGAACGTCATCTTGGTCTGGTCACTGCCCGCGAGTCGGTCGTTAACGCACAGCCATGGCAGGCGTTTGCCGCGCGCCTGGAACAGACCCTCGATATTGACCGCTTACTCGCCCTGAGCCAGGTCACCGCGCTGCCGCAGGGGGCGCTTCCTGCCATGCCCGCGCCAGAGGCGGGCGCAGGGCTGGAGCTGGCGCTGGCCGACGACGAAGCCTTCAACTTTTACTATGCCGATAATCTGCAACTGCTTGAACATGCCGGTGTGCGCATCGTGCGTTTTAGCCCGCTGCATGACCATGAGTTGCCCACATGCCAGATGCTGTGGCTGGGCGGCGGTTATCCGGAGCTGCACGCGCGCACGCTGTCGGCAAACCAGCCGATGCGCGATGCCATTCTCGCCGCGCACCGGCGTGGCGTGGCGATCTATGCCGAGTGCGGCGGCCTGATGTATCTCGGCGATACGCTGGTGGATGCCGCAGGCGATGAGTGGCCGATGGTCGGCGCCATCCCCGGTCACAGCCGGATGGGCAGCAAGCTCACCCGCTTTGGTTACTGCGAAGCCCGCGCAACGCAGCAGACCTTACTTGCTGGCGAAGGGGAAACCCTGCGCGGCCACGAGTTTCACTATTCCGATTTCACCCCGCGCGTCGATGCCGTGCTGGCGTGCCATAAAACGCGCGATGGCGAAGTGCTGAAGCGCTGGCAGGGCGGCTGGCAGGTGGGCAACACTTTTGCCAGCTATTTACATCTGCATTTCGCCCAGCGTCCAGCGATGCTGGAGCACTGGTTTGCCGCCGCCAGGAGGGCGTCATGACGCTGCTGGCCTGGTGTGTCGCATTTCTGCTCGATCGCTTCCTTGGCGACCCGCCGCACTGGCCGCATCCGGTGCGTTGGATCGGCGCGCTGATTAACCTGGTGCAAAGCGCCGTCCGGCGAGTGTGCCGCAGCGATACCGCGCTGCGCATCGGCGGCGGCGTGATGTGGCTGCTGGTGGTGGGCATCACCTGGAGCGTTGCCTGGGGCGTGCTCGCACTGGCGCAGGCAATCCATCCGTGGTTCGGCTGGTGCGTGGAGGTGTGGATGATTTACACCCTGCTTGCCACGCGTTGTCTTGCGGATATGGCGCGGGAAGTGGAGCAGGCGCTGCGCTCCGGTTCGCTTGCTGAAAGCCGCGAAAAGCTGTCGTGGATTGTCGGTCGCGATACCGCGCAGCTCCAGCCGCCGCAAATCACCCGCGCGGTAGTTGAGACCGTCGCGGAAAACACCGTCGATGGCGTTATCGCGCCGCTGTTCTTTTTACTGCTCGGCGGCGCGCCGCTGGCAATGGCCTACAAAGCGGTCAATACCCTGGATTCGATGGTGGGCTACAAGCATGAAAAATACCGTGCGATCGGCATGGTCAGCGCGCGGCTGGATGATGTCGCCAACTTTATCCCGGCGCGTCTGAGCTGGCTGTTACTCAGCATGGCAGCATGGCTCGCAGGTAATGACGCGGGCAATGCGCTGCGTATCGGTTTTCGCGATCGGCGCAACCACAGCAGCCCCAACTGCGCCTGGCCTGAAGGCACCGTGGCCGGGGCGCTTGGCGTGCGGCTTGGCGGGCCAAATGACTACTTCGGCCAGCGGGTCGAAAAACCGTGGATTGGCGATGAGCTCCGCGCCATTACGCCGGATGACATTCCGCGCACTATTCGCATGATGTGGCTTGCCGCCATGCTGGCGCTGGCGCTGTTTGCGCTGATACACCTTGCCCTCGCGGGCGCATAAGGATGAAGACGATGGATTATTTGCAGCAACCGCAGGCTATTGAAGCCAAAAGTTTTGTCATTATCGGCGAGATTATCCAGCAAACCCGCCCCGATTTTCGTTTTGCCAGCCCGCTGCATGAGGCGGTAATCAAACGGGTCATCCACACCACCGCTGACTTCGACTGGCTCGATATTTTGTGGTTTTCCAGTGATGCGCTGCAACGCTTGTGCGGGGCGATAACGCAAGGCTGCACCCTTTATACCGACACCACGATGGCGCTTGCCGGCATTAATAAGCGGCTGCTGGCGGAGTTTGGCGGCGAAGTGCGTTGCTATATCTCCGATCCACGCGTAGTACGTAAAGCCAAAGAGGAGGGGATCACCCGTTCGATGGCGGCGGTCGATCTGGCGCTGACGGAAGCGGAAGAGAAAATCTTTGTTTTCGGCAATGCGCCCACGGCTTTGTTCCGCCTGCTGGAACATAAGGTGCCCGTCAGCGGCGTGGTCGGCGTGCCGGTCGGTTTTGTTGGCGCAGCGGAATCGAAAGAAGCGCTGGTAGAGAGCGGTTTGCCCGCCATTGCCGCGCAGGGTCGTAAGGGCGGCAGCAATGTGGCGGCGGCAATTATTAATGCGCTGCTCTATCACTTGCAGGCGGCGCAATGAGCCAGTCCTTCGACGACCCGGTGTGGCACAACGGTAAAGCCCTGCGCAAAGGCTATACCACCGGCTCCTGCGCCACCGCAGCGGCAAAAGTCGCCGCGTTGATGGTGCTGCGCCAGCACATCATTCACCAGGTCTCGATTGTCACCCCCTCCGGCGTCACCCTGCATCTGAATGTGGAATCGCCGCACATTGAAGGCCAGCAGGCGATTGCCGCCATTCGCAAAGACGGCGGCGACGATGTGGATGCCACCCACGGTATGCTGATCTTTGCCCGCGTCACGCTCACCGATGATGAACAGATTGTTCTGCGCGGCGGTGAAGGTGTGGGTACCGTCACCCGCAAAGGTATTGGCCTGGCGGTGGGGGAAGCGGCTATCAACCGCACGCCGCGTCAGACCATCGAAGCCGCCGTACGCGAAGTGATTGGCCCCACGCGCGGCGCGCAGGTGGAAATTTTTGCCCCGGAAGGCGAAGAGCGGGCGAAGAAAACCTACAACGGCAGGCTTGGCATTCTCGGCGGTATTTCGATTATTGGTACCACCGGTATCGTGACGCCGATGTCGGAAGAGAGCTGGAAACGCTCGCTGTCGCTGGAGCTGGAGCTAAAACGCGCGGGCGGAATGGAACGGGTGATCCTCGTCCCGGGCAACCACGGCGAGCGCTTCGTGCGTGAGCAGCTTGGCGTCTCCGGCGAACGGGTAGTGACGATGAGCAACTTCGTTGGCTACATGATTGAAGAGGCGGTGCGTCTGGGCTACCGGCAGATCGTACTGGTTGGCCATCCCGGCAAGCTGGTGAAAATCGCCGCCGGTATTTTTCATACCCACAGCCATATCGCGGATGCGCGGATGGAGACGCTGGTCGCACACCTGGCGCTGCTCGGCGCGCCGCATGATCTGCTGCTGAAGGTCAGCGACTGCGACACCACTGAAGCGGCAATGGAGTACATCGACGCTGCCGGGTTCAGCCATCTTTACACGCATCTGGCGCAGCGGATCTGCCTGCGCATCGCGCAGATGCTGCGTTTCACGCAAAACCCGCCGCAGTGTGATGCGGTGCTGTTCTCTTTTGATAACAAAGTGCTGGGCGCGAATCGCCCGGTTGAAGAGATTGCCGGAGAGCTGAAATGTTGACCATTGCCGGCATGGGGCCGGGTAACCTCGCGCTGATGACGCCGCAGGCGCTGGAGGCCGTGGCGCAGGCCGACGTGCTGGTCGGCGGCAAACGCCATCTGGCGCAGTTTGCCGATTTTCGCGGTGAAGTTCGCGTACTGGATGCTGACATCCCCGGCCTGCTGGCGTGGCTTGAGCAGCAACAGCAGCGGCGCGTGGTGGTGCTGGCTTCCGGCGATCCGCTGTTTTACGGCATCGGCACCCGGCTGGTGGCGCATTTCGGTATCGGGCAGTTGCGCATTATTCCCGGTATCAGCGCCGTGCAATATCTCTGCGCACGCACGGGCATCGATATGAATGACATCTGGCTCACCAGCAGCCACGGGCGGGCAGTGGATTTCGACGCGCTGGCCCGCGCGCGCAAAGTGGCGATGGTCACTGACGCAAAGTGCGGGCCAAAAGCGATTGCGGAGGCATTGTTGGCGCGCGGCGCAGAAAAGTGCTGGCTGGTGATCGGTGAAAACTTAGGGCTGGAAGATGAGCGCATCCACCGGCTGCGTCCGGCGGAAGTACAGGCCGAATATGCGATGAATGTGGTGGTGATCCTCAATGAAAGATGAGCTGTTTATCCGTGGTGAAAAGGTGCCGATGACCAAAGAGGCGGTGCGTGCGCTGGCGCTGTCGAAGCTGGAATTGCATCGCGCGCAGCACCTGATCGATATCGGCGCCGGTACCGGCAGCGTCAGCATTGAAGCGGCGCTGGCGCATCCGGGCTTGCAGGTTACCGCCATCGAGCGTAACCCGGCGGCGCTGAATCTGCTGGAAGAGAACTGCCTGCACTTTGGCTGTCGCAACATTGCCATCGTCACCGGCGCTGCGCCGCTGTTTGTCGAGCGGCTTGCCGACGCGGTGTTTATCGGCGGCAGCGGCGGCAACCTGACGCAACTGATTGACTGGTCGCTGGCGCAGCTTCACCCCGGCGGACGGCTGGTGATGACCTTTATTTTGCAGGAGAACCTTAACAGCGCGCTCTCGCACCTGCGCACCCTGCGGGTTGCTGCGCTGGATTGCCAGCAAATCCAGGTCTCCCTGCTCACCGGGCTGGGCAGCGGTCACTACTTCAAAGCGAATAATCCTGTCTTTTTGATTTCCTGCGAAAAGGAGAAGCAGCATGCCTGATAACGCTGATGCACAAACGGTCTGGTTTGTCGGTGCCGGGCCGGGCGATCGCGAACTGATCACCCTGAAAGGCTACCGGCTGTTGCAACAGGCTCAGGTGGTGATTTACGCCGGATCGCTCATCAACACCGAACTGCTGGAGTATTGCCCGGCTGGCGCGGTCTGCCATGACAGCGCCGAACTGCATCTTGCGCAAATTATCGACCTGATGGAAGCCGGAGTGAAAGCCGGGAAAGTCGTGGTGCGTCTGCAAACCGGCGATGTTTCGCTTTACGGCTCGGTGCGTGAGCAGGGGGAAGAACTGACCCGGCGCGGCATCCAGTGGCAGGTCGTGCCGGGCGTCAGCGCGTTTCTCGGCGCGGCGGCAGAATTGGGCGTTGAGTACACCGTCCCGGAAGTGTCGCAGAGCCTGATCATTACCCGCCTGGAAGGGCGTACGCCGGTGCCGGAGCGCGAGCAGCTTGAATCCTTCGCCAGCCATCAGACATCGATGGCTATCTACCTTTCCGTGCAGCGCATCCACCGCGTGGCGGAGCGCTTAATGGAAGGCGGCTATCCGCAGACCACGCCGGTGGCGGTGATCTACAAAGCCACATGGCCCGAGAGCCAGACGGTACGCGGCACGCTGGCCGATATCGGCGACAAAGTGCGTGAAGCAGGCATCCGTAAAACTGCGCTGATCCTTGTTGGCGCATTTCTTGGCGAGGAGTACCACTACTCGCGGCTTTATGCGGCGGACTTCAGCCATGAATACCGTAAAGCCTGAATCGATTGCGCTGTTCTGCCTGACGCCGGGCGGTTTGGCGCTGGCGAGCCGTCTGAAAGCGGCGTTGCCGATGACCTGTTTTACCAGCGAGAAATTGCTCACCGACGGCTTTCAGCCCTTTGCAGGCAGCTTTGCGCAGAGCCTGCGCGAGGCCTTTTGCCACTATTCAGCGGTGGTGTTTATCGGCGCAACGGGCATTGCCGTACGGGCGATTGCCCCGCTGGTCAACGACAAATTTCTCGATCCGGCGGTGATCGTGATTGA
Source organism: Kosakonia sp. MUSA4 (assembly GCF_013085925.1). Lineage (NCBI taxonomy): Bacteria > Pseudomonadati > Pseudomonadota > Gammaproteobacteria > Enterobacterales > Enterobacteriaceae > Kosakonia > Kosakonia sp. MUSA4. Next base: position 3,362,545 of record NZ_CP025697.1, on the reverse strand, counting down.
TGAACGCGGCCAGCATGCGATCAGCCTGCTTTCCGGCCACTACGGCGGCGGGAACGCGCTGACGCGTTATCTGGCGGGCGTACTGGATGCCGATCCGGTGATCACCACGGCGACCGACGTAAACGAACTGGCGGCGCTGGATACGCTGGCCTGTCAGCTTGATGCGCGGATGGCGGATTTTCGCGCGGCGGTCAAGACCATCAACCACATGCTGGTCAGCGGTAAACGCATCGGCCTGTGGTGTGAAGAGACGCTGCGTGAGGAAGTGGCACGCTGCGACACGCGGGGTTTTATCCCCGTCACGCGGCTCGACGCCCTGCCGGAACTGGACGGGCTGGTCTGCGTGTCCATCCGGGCGCAACTGCCCGCGCTGCCCGTGCCGGTGTTCAAACTGGTGCCAAAACGCGTGGTCGCAGGGATCGGCTGTCGGCGCGATACGCCGTTTGCCTTGCTGTCGGCGTTACTACAACGCCAGTTTCAGGTGCAGGCCTTCGATCCGCTGGCGTTGCGGGCGATTGGCAGCATCAGCTTAAAGCAGGATGAGAAAGGGTTACTGCAACTGGCTGAGAGCCTGCGGGTGCCGTTTGAAATTTTTACCGCGCAGGCGCTGCGTCAGCACGAGCATCGCTTTCCGGCCTCGGACTTTGTCCGGCAGACCGCGGGCGTGGGTAGCGTTTCCGGCCCTGCTGCCTGGCTGATGAGCCAGGGGCAACTGGTCGGTGAGACCCTGCGGGAGCAGGGCGTGACAATTACTTTGGGAGTTTCGCACTGATGTTAACGGTAATCGGGATTGGCCCTGGCTCACAGGCAATGATGACCATGGAGGCCATCGAAGCGCTACAGGCGGCGGAAATTGTGGTGGGCTACAAAACCTATACCCACCTCGTCAAAGCCTTCACCGGCGATAAGCAGGTGATCAAAACCGGTATGTGCAAAGAGATTGAGCGCTGCCAGGCGGCAATCGAGCTGGCGCAGGCCGGGCATAACGTGGCGCTGGTCAGCAGCGGCGACGCCGGGATCTACGGCATGGCCGGGCTGGTGCTCGAACTGGTCAACAAGCAACAGCTGGATGTAGAAGTGCGGCTGGTGCCGGGCATGACCGCCAGCATCGCCGCCGCTGCGCTGCTGGGCGCGCCGTTGATGCACGACTTCTGCCATATCAGCCTGAGCGACCTGATGACGCCGTGGCCGGTTATCGAAAAGCGCATTATCGCGGCCGGCGAGGCGGACTTTGTCATCTGCTTCTACAACCCACGCAGCCGGGGCCGCGAAGGGCATCTGGCGCGAGCATTCGAACTGCTGGCGGCCAGCAAAAGCGCCAATACGCCGGTGGGCGTGGTGAAGTCTGCCGGGCGCAAGAAAGAGGAAAAATGGCTGACCACGCTCGGCGAGATGGATTTTGCACCCGTTGATATGACCAGCCTGGTGATTGTCGGTAACCGTGCCACCTATGTGCAAAACGGTCTGATGATCACCCCACGCGGTTACACCCTGTGACAGCAGGCGAGGTGTTGGTGATTGGCGGCACCAGCGATGCGCGGCTGATTTGCCAGCAACTGGATGAAGCCGGAGTGCGTTACACGCTGTCGGTCGCCACGCCGACTGGCGCACAGCTGGCAGGCAACATTCGCGGTCAGGTGCGCTGCGGGCGGCTGGAGAGGGGCGAGATGGTTACGTGGCTCAAACAGAACGGCACGCGCTGGGTGATCGATGCTTCGCACCCCTACGCCGACGTGGTCAGCCGCAATATTGCCCACGCCTGCAACGAGGCGCAGGTGTTGCTGAGTCGTTATCAGCGTCCGGAACAACAGCCGGAGCTGCAACATCCGCTGCTGTTCAATGTCGCTACGCTGGAGGACGCCTGCGCCAAAGCCCGTAACCTGGGGGAGCGCATCTTGCTGACCACCGGCAGCAAAGATCTGGCGCGCTGGCGCGACGGATTGCCGGGGAAAACGCTGCTGGCGCGCGTGCTGCCCGTGGCGGATGTGCTGGCGCAGTGCGCAGCGCTGGGGTTCGGCGTGGGTGAGATCTTCGCGCTGTGCGGCCCGTTTAGCGCTGAATTTAACGCCGCGTTTTATCGCCAGTACCGCGTTGAGGTGATGATCACCAAAGCCTCCGGCGCGGAAGGCGGTTATCTGGAAAAAGTACAGCCTGCGCTGGATGCTGGCATCCCGTGCATTGTGATTGCCAGGCCGCAACCGCGGGTCGTAGGCGACGAGTTACTCAACAGTCAGGATGCCTTTGCCGGACGCTTGCAACGCTGGCTGGCGGCACAGTGAGGAGAACAGAATGAAGAAAGCCCTTCTGGTAGTGAGCTTTGGCACCAGCTATCGCGACACCTGTGAAAAGAATATTGTCGCCTGCGAGCGCGATCTGGCGGCGAGCTGCCCGGATCGTGCGCTGTTTCGCGCCTTTACCTCCGGGATGATCATTCGCAAGCTCAAACAGCGCGACAACCTGCATATCGACACGCCGCTGGAGGCGCTGCAAAAGCTGGCGGAGCAGGGGTATCAGGATGTGGCGATCCAGTCGCTGCACATTATCAACGGCGACGAATACGAAAAAATCGTTCGTGAAGTCCAGACGCTGCGCCCGCTGTTCAAACGGCTGGTGATTGGCGCGCCGCTGCTCAGCAGCCACGAAGATTATCTGCATCTGATGCAGGCGCTCTCCCGGCAGATGCCGCAGGTCGTGGCCGATGAGCGCGTGGTGTTTATGGGCCACGGCGCCAGCCATCACGCTTTTGCGGCTTACGCCTGCCTCGACCATATGATGGCGGCTCACCGTTTTCCGGCGCGGGTTGGCGCGGTAGAGAGCTACCCGGAAATCGATCTGTTGATCGACGGCCTGCGTCATGAAGGGGTGAAAGCGGTGCACCTGATGCCATTGATGCTGGTGGCGGGCGATCACGCAATCAACGACATGGCCTCGGATGACGATGATTCGTGGAAGACGCAGTTTGAGCGCGTCGGTATTGCTGCGACGCCGTGGTTACAGGGCTTAGGCGAGAATGCCGATGTGCGTGCGATGTTCGTCCAGCATCTGCATCAGGCGCTGGCGCAGGTGATGGAGGTCGCAGCATGAGCGGTAAACTCTACGCGCTGAGTACCGGCCCTGGTGCTACCGATCTGATCACCGTGCGCGGCGCGCGCATTCTTGGAAAGCTCGATGTGCTGTATGCCCCGGCCGGGCGCAAAGGCGGCGACAGCCTGGCGCTTTCCATTGTGCGCGAGTACCTCGGCGCGCAGACCGAAGTCCGCTGCTGCCACTTTCCAATGAGCGCTGACAGCGCGGAAAAAGAAGCGGTGTGGGACGACGTCGCCGCCGCGCTGGCCGCGGAAGTCCAGGCCGGTAAACAGGTAGGGTTTATTACCCTCGGCGATGCAATGCTGTTCAGCACCTGGGTATTCCTGCTGCAACGGCTTGGCCAGCCGCAGTGGCTGGAGATTGTGCCAGGCGTCACGTCGTTTGCCGCCATTGCCGCACGCGCGCAGGTGCCGCTGGCGATGGAGCAACAGTCGCTGGGCGTGGTGTCCTGCACCGCGCCGGAAGATGAAATCCGCCAGGCGTTACAGCAACACGACAGCCTGGTACTGATGAAAGTCTATGGCCGTTTTGCCCGTATCAAAGCGTTGCTGGCGCAAGCGGGGCTGCTGGAGCACGCCCTGATGATGGCGGAAGCCACCCTGCCCGGCGAGCAGTGCTGGCGGCAGCTTAGCGAGGTTCGCGATGATCAGCCGCTGCCCTATTTTTCGACCATTCTGGTGAATAAACAGTGGGAGAGAAGATGAAAACGCAACAACTGAAACAGCTGTCGTACAGCGGGCTTGCCGCTGCGCTGCTGCTGATGGTGGTGCCGCAGGAGGCCTTCGCCATGCATATTATGGAGGGCTTTCTGCCGCCGATGTGGGCGCTGGCGTGGTGGGTGCTGTTCCTGCCGTGCCTGTGGTACGGGCTGGTGTGCCTGCGTCGCATTGTGGCGGACGATACCAACCAGAAGGTGCTGCTGGCGCTGTGCGGCGCGTTTATTTTTGTCCTGTCGGCGCTGAAGATCCCGTCGGTGACCGGAAGCTGTTCGCACCCGACCGGCGTCGGGCTGGCGGTGATCCTGTTTGGCCCCGGCGTGGTGGCGATTCTTGGCGCGATTGTGCTGCTGTTTCAGGCTTTGTTGCTGGCGCACGGCGGGCTGACCACGCTTGGCGCCAATGGCATGTCGATGGCGGTCATTGGCCCCGTTGTCGGCTATGTAGTGTGGAAACTGGCCTGCCGGGCGGGTTTTCGCCGCGATGTGGCGGTGTTTCTCTGCGCCATGCTGGCGGATCTGGCGACCTACTTTATTACCTCGGTGCAGCTGGGCGTGGCATTCCCGGATCCACAAAGTGGGGCAATCGGCTCGATCGTGAAATTTATGGGCATCTTTTGTCTGACGCAAATTCCGATTGCCATTGCGGAAGGGTTGCTGACGGTGATGATTTACGATCAGCTCGTCAAACGACAGCTGATCGCTGCAAGGGAGCATTAAGATGAAAAAGACCCTGATCCTGCTGGCGATGGTGATCGCCCTGATGGTGCTGCCGTTCTTTATCAATCACGGTGGTGAATATGGCGGTTCCGACAACCAGGCGGAAAGCCAGATCCAGGCGATTGCGCCCCATTACCAGCCGTGGTTCCAGCCGCTGTATGAGCCAGCAAGCAGCGAAATTGAAAGCCTGCTTTTTACCCTGCAAGGCTCGATGGGCGCCGCGGTCATTTTCTACATCCTCGGTTATATGAAAGGCAGGCAGCGTGATCGCGAACGGTCTTGATCGGCTGAGTTATCAGAGCCGCTGGCTTCACGTTGCGCCGGAGCGTAAGTTCCTGTTCTGGTTGCTGATGATGGTGCTGGCCTTTTCCCTGCCGCCGTTCGGGCAGGGGATGTTGCTGGTGGCGCTGGCGATTTTTACCTGCTGGCTGCTGCGCGTTTCTCTCTGGCGCTGGCTGCGCTGGATGGCTCTGCCGATGGGCTTTTTGCTGGTTGGCGTGGTGACGATTCTGTTCAGCGTGACGCGCGAGCCGCAGCAGCTATTGTACGGCGTGCATCTGGGCAGCGTCTGGATCGGCGTAACGCCGCAGGGGCTGGCGTCAGCTAACTCAACGTTATGGCGCAGTCTCGCCGCGCTGGCGGCAACCTTCTGGCTGGTGCTCAATCTGACCTTTCCGCAACTGATTCTCTTGCTCAAACGCGGGCGCGTACCGCGCTTGCTGACCGAACAGATCCTGCTCACCTGGCGCTTTATCTTTATCCTGCTCGAAGAGGCGGCGGCGCTTCACCGTGCGCAGACGCTGCGCTTTGGTTATCGCACCTTGCCGCAGAGCTACCGCTCGCTGGCGATGCTGGTGAGCCTGTTATTTACCCGCGTGCTGTTGCGCTACAAAGCGCTGGCGACCACGCTGGATATCAAACTTTATCAGGGTGATTTTCACCTGTAGGGACGAGGCATGCTGGCATGTGAAAATCTGTGGTTCAGTTACCAGGATGCGCCGACGCTGAAAGGGCTGACGCTCGATTTTTCCCGCCAGCCGGTGACCGGGCTGATCGGCGCCAACGGCTGCGGGAAATCAACACTGTTTATGAACCTGAACGGTATCCTGCGCCCGCAAAAAGGGGCGGTACTGTGGCAGGGAAAACCGCTCGATTACAGCAAGCGTGGGTTGCTGGCGCTGCGCCAGCAGGTGACCACCGTCTTTCAGGACCCCGATCAGCAGATCTTCTATACCGATATCGACAGCGACATCGCCTTCAGCCTGCGCAACATTGGCGTGGCGGAAGCAGAGATCGCGCGCCGCGTCGATGACGCCCTGACGCTGGTGGATGCGCAATCCTTCCGTCAGCAGCCGATCCAGTGCCTGAGCCACGGGCAGAAAAAGCGCGTCGCCATCGCTGGCGCGCTGGTGATGCAGGCAAAATATCTGCTGCTGGATGAGCCCACCGCGGGTCTTGATCCCGCCGGGCGCGCGCAGATGATGGCGCTCATCCGCCGCATTGTCGCGCAGGGAAATCATGTGGTGATCTCCAGCCACGATATTGATTTGATTTATGAAATTTGTGATGCAGTCTATGTGCTGCATCACGGCGAATGTCTGACGCAGGGAACGCCTGCCGAGGTGTTTGCCCACCGCGCACTGGTTGAGAAAGCCGGTCTGACGCAGCCGTGGCTGGTAAAACTGCACAGCGAGCTGGGTTTGCCGCTGTGTAAAAGTGAAGATGAATTTTATGCCCGCATGCGGGCGATGCGGGTTAAGGAGGCGTCATGACGCTGGCGATTATGTTGCAGGGCACCGCCTCGGACGTGGGTAAAAGCGTGCTGGTGGCCGGGCTGTGCCGCATTTTTTATCAGGATGGGCTGAAAACCGCCCCCTTTAAATCGCAGAACATGGCGCTCAATTCCGGTATCACGCCGGATGGCCAGGAGATGGGGCGCGCGCAAATATTCCAGGCGGAAGCGGCGGGTATCGTGCCGGATGTGCGTATGAACCCGGTGCTGCTTAAACCCACCAGCGACCGTAAAGCGCAGGTGGTGCTGATGGGCAAAGTGGCGACCGACATGGATGCCGTCAGCTATCACGATTACAAGCCGCATCTGCGGGCGCAGATTATGCGCGTCTGGCAAAGCCTGGCGCAGGAGTACGACGCGCTGGTGCTGGAAGGGGCAGGCAGCCCGGCGGAGATCAACCTGCGCGATCGGGATATTGTCAATATGGGCATGGCGGAGATGGCCGCGTGCCCGGTTATCCTGGTGGCGGATATCGATCGCGGCGGCGTCTTTGCGGCCATTTACGGTACGCTGGCGCTGCTCCAGCCGCATGAACGCTGGCGGGTAAAAGGGGTGATCATCAATAAATTTCGCGGCGACGTCGCGCTACTGACGCCGGGCATAAAACAGATTGAAGAACTGACGGGCGTTCCGGTGATCGGTGTGATGCCGTGGCTGGAGGTCGACCTCGAAGATGAAGATGGCGTGGCGCTGCAACGAGGCAAATACCTGAGCACCGCCGAGCGGGCGCTGGATATTGCGGTGGTGCAGCTTCCGCATATTTCCAACTTCACCGATTTTAACGCGCTGGCGGCGCAGCCGGATGTACGCGTGCACTATGTCCGCTCGCCCGATGCGTTGCAGGGCGCGGATCTGGTGATTTTACCCGGCAGTAAAAACACCCTCGGCGATCTGAACTGGCTGCGTGAAAGCGGGCTGGCGAAGGCGCTGCTTGCCAGGCATCGCGCGGGCGGACCGACGATCGGCGTTTGCGGGGGGTACCAGATGCTCGGCGAGACGATCGTCGATGAGGTGGAATCCGGGCTGGGTACGCAGCCGGGGCTGGGGCTGCTCAATACCGTAACCCATTTCGCACAGGATAAAACCACCACGCTTGTTGAGGCCCGTTTGCCGGAGGCATTGCCCGGCTGGCTGGCGAACTGCGCCGGGCTGGCGCTGCGCGGATATGAGATCCATATGGGCGAAACCACATTGCAAAGCGGTTGCCGCCCGGCGCTGTGGTTAGCGAAAAACGGTCAGCGCGTGGCGGATGGCGCGGTCAGCGATGATGGCCTGGTGTTTGGTACTTATCTGCACGGCCTGTTCGACAGCGATGCGTTTACCCGCGCGTTGCTGAACGGCCTGCGCGAGCGTAAAGGGCTGGGGCCGCTCGATATCGCCGTGAATTATGCCGACTATAAAGCGCAGCAGTTTGATATCCTCGCCGACGCCATGCGCAAGCATGTCGACATCGATCGTATTTACCAGATTATGCAGCAACATCAGGAGCAAACATGTTAACCCTTGTTACCGGCGGGGCGCGCAGCGGTAAGAGCCGCCACGCCGAGTCGCTGGTCGCAGACGCCAGCCGCGTACTCTATATCGCCACTTCGCAGATCTTTGATCAGGAGATGGCGGCGCGTATTGCGCACCACCGGGCGAGCCGTCCGGCCCACTGGCGTACCGAAGAGCGCTGGCAGCAGCTGGCGGAGATCATTACGCCCGACAACGATAGCCGCGAAGCCGTGCTGCTGGAGTGCATCACTACGCTTGCGACCAATCTGCTGTTTGCCTTTGGCGGCGAGAGTGACCCGGAACAGTGGGATTACGCCGCGCTGGAAACGCAGGTGCAGCAGGAAATTGAGGTGCTGATAGCCGCCTGCGCGGCCTGCCCGTCGCCGGTGGTGCTGGTCACCAATGAAGTGGGGATGGGGATTGTGCCGGAAAACCGCCTCGCGCGGCATTTCCGCGATATAGCCGGGCGCGTCAATCAGCGGCTGGCGCAGGCGGCGGATCACGTCTGGCTGGTGGTGTCCGGGATTGGAGTCAAAATCAAATGAAACTGTTCTTTGCCACGCTGTCATTTATTAGCCGTCTGCCGGTGCCAGAGCGTTGGGTGCAGGGGCTGGATGTCGCCGATTATGTGCGCGGGATTGTCACTTTTCCCCTGGTCGGCGTGCTGCTGGGCGCTATTAGCGGCGGCGTACTGGTGATATTGCAGCCGTGGTGCGGCGCACCGCTGGCGGCACTGTTCTGCGTGCTGGCGCTGGCGTTGCTGACCGGCGGCTTCCATCTTGATGGTCTTGCCGATACCTGCGACGGCGTCTTTTCCGCCCGGCGGCGCGAGCGGATGCTGGAGATCATGCGCGACAGCCGTCTCGGCACCCATGGCGGTCTGGCGCTGGTCTTCGTGCTGGCCGCGAAAATCCTCACCCTTAGCGAACTGCAACTGCGTGATGCGCCGATGATCGCAGCACTTGCGGCGGCCTGTGCCGCCGGGCGCGGCTGCGCGGTGCTACTGATGTTCGGTCATCGCTACGCCCGCGAAGAGGGGCTCGGCAATCTGTTTATCGGCAAAGTGTCGGGGCGCGATACGTCAGTCACGCTCATGATTACCGCGCTGGTCACGATCGGGTTGCTGGGCGCGAAAGGGATTGTGGCGCTGCTGGTGACTCTGGCGGCGGTATTTCTGCTCGGGCAGATGCTGAAGCGCACGCTTGGCGGGCAGACCGGCGATACGCTCGGTGCCGCCATTGAACTGGGCGAACTGATTTTTCTTCTGGCGCTGTTATAACCAGCCCACAACATAACGAGAAACAGCATGCAGACATTAACGACATTACTGGCAAGCATTCCGGCACCCGATGACGAGGCGATGGCGCAGGCCCAGGTTCATCTGGATGGTTTACTGAAGCCGCCTGGCAGCCTGGGGCGACTGGAAGCATTAGCGGTACAACTGGCCGGTATGCCGGGGCTGAATGGCGCGCCGGGCATCGGCGAAAAAGCGATTGTGGTGATGTGCGCCGATCACGGCGTCTGGCATGAAGGCGTGGCGATTTCACCGCAGGTGGTGACCGCGATTCAGGCGGCAAACATGACGCAAGGCACCACGGGCGTTTGTGTGCTGGCGGCGCAGGCCGGGGCGAAAGTACACGTGCTGGATGTTGGTATTGATGCCGATCCGATCCCGGGTCTTGTCAATATGAAGGTTGCGCGTGGCAGCGGGAATATCGCCAGCGGCCCGGCGATGAGCCGCGAGCAGGCGCAGGAACTGCTGCTGGAAACGATGCGTTATACCCGCGAGCTGGCAGCGCAGGGCGTGACGCTGTTTGGCGTTGGCGAACTGGGGATGGCCAATACCACGCCAGCCGCGGCGATTGTCAGCGTGCTGACCGGCGAAGCGCCGGAATCGGTGGTCGGGATCGGCGCCAATCTGCCGGAAACGCTGCTCGGGCATAAAGCGCAGGTAGTGCGCAGAGCCATTGCGGTGAATCAGCCGGATGTTGCCGATGGTCTCGACGTGCTGGCGAAAGTGGGTGGTTACGACCTGCTCGGCATGACCGGGGTGATCCTGGGTGCAGCCACCTGCGGTTTGCCGGTGGTGCTCGACGGGTTCCTCTCTTACGCCTCGGCGCTGGCCGCCTGTCGCATTGCGCCGCAGGTGAAACCGTATCTTATTCCCTCGCATCTTTCGGCGGAAAAAGGCGCGCGCATTGCGCTCGAACATTTAGGCCTGGAGCCGTATTTCAATATGGGTATGCGACTGGGTGAGGGCAGCGGCGCGGCGCTGGCGATGCAATTAGTGGATGCGGCCTGCGCGATTTACAACAAGATGGGCACGCTGGCGGCGAGCAATATTGTGCTGCCGGAGACGAAATAGATTTTTGCCGGATGGCGCTAAACGCTTATCCAGCCAGTGAACCGGGTTCGCTTACCGTAGGCTGGATAAGGCGAAGCCGCCATCCGGCAACTCACCCTTCCTGTCGCATCACCTGCAACAGCGTATCCAGCAGCCCCGGGAAGCAGGCGTCCAGATCTTCCCGGCGCAGCGAAATCATATTTTCCCGCCCTTGCGGGCGCTGCCAGACCACGCCGCTGTCGCGCAATACGCGCCAGTGATGCGTCATGGTCGATTTCGCCACATCTTGCGGGCGCAACGTATTGCAGCTCAGTTCAGCACCATCGGCGAGCCGTTTGATCATCGCCAGGCGCAGCGGGTTGCCAAGGGCGAAGAGCACATTTTCCAGGCGGAATTGCTCACGTTCTGGGTGGTTAGCGATCATAATATTCCTGTGTGGCGATGGTCTGGCTTAAGAAAGTCACGGCCGGGCCGGTACTATACGCAAACTCGATTTTTAAAGCCACGACCTCAATCGTGACCCAACCAATCGTAATAATAGCAAAAATAGTTCGAATATACTCGTACAGTTGTACTATGATACATGCCAATGAATCGCGGCCAATTCCGGCCACGAACAGATAGTCAAATGACTAAGGACGCATCATGCCCCGACCCATCCCCCTCGAACGTTATCGCAACATCGGTATCTCCGCGCATATCGATGCCGGTAAAACCACCACCACCGAGCGCATCCTGTTTTACACCGGGATGAGCCACAAACTGGGGGAAGTACACGATGGCGCGGCAACAACCGACTGGATGGCGCAGGAGCAGGAGCGCGGGATCACCATTACTTCCGCGGCAGTGAGCTGCTTCTGGCCCGGTATGGACAGAAGTTATGAGCCGCACCGCATCAACATTATCGACACCCCCGGGCACGTGGATTTCACCATTGAAGTGGAACGTTCCATGCGCGTACTCGACGGCGCAGTAATGGTGTATGACTCGGTAGGCGGCGTGCAGCCGCAATCGGAAACCGTCTGGCGCCAGGCCAACAAATATCACGTGCCGCGTCTGGCCTTCGTCAACAAGATGGACCGCCCCGGTGCGGATTTCTTCCGCGTGGTGCAGATGATGATCGATCGTCTGAAAGCCAACCCGGTGCCGATCGTCATCCCGATTGGCGCGGAAGAGCATTTCACCGGCGTCGTGGATTTGATCAAAATGCGTGAAATCATCTGGGATGACGCCACGCAGGGTATGGTTTTCAGCTACGCGCCGGTGCCGGAAGAGTTACAGGCAACCGCACTGGAGTGGCGGGAAAAAATGGTCTCTGCGGCGGCGGAAGCCAGCGAAGAGCTGATGGATAAATATCTGGAAACCGGTTCGCTGGACGAAACCGATATTATTGCCGGTCTGCGCAAACGCACGATCGCCGGGGAGATCCAGCCGATGCTGTGCGGCAGCGCCTTTAAAAACAAAGGCGTGCAGCGCATGCTTGATGCGGTTGTCGAACTGATGCCGTCGCCGCTGGATATTCCTGCCATTCAGGGCGTGGATGAAAAAGGCCAGCCAGCGGAACGTCATCCGAGTGATGAGGAACCGTTCTCGGCGCTGGCGTTTAAACTGATGACCGACCCGTATGTTGGCCAGCTCACTTTTATCCGCGTCTATTCCGGCGTGCTGAAAAAAGGCGATGCGGTCTACAACCCGGTGAAAGGGAAGAAAGAGCGTATCGGGCGTATCGTGCAGATGCATGCCAACGATCGCCATGAAGTGGATGAACTGCGCGCTGGCGATATCGCGGCCTGTGTCGGGCTGAAAGATGTCACCACCGGCGATACCTTAAGTGACCCGGATGCGGTGATCACGCTGGAACGTATGGAGTTCCCGGAACCGGTGATTTCGCTGGCTATCGAGCCGAAAACCAAAGCGGACCAGGAAAAAATGGGTATTGCGCTGCAACGGCTGGCCTCTGAAGACCCGTCGTTCCGTCTGCACACGGATGAAGAGTCCGGCCAGACGATCATCTCCGGTATGGGCGAACTGCACCTGGAGATTATCGTTGACCGTATGAAACGTGAATTCGGTGTGGAAGCGAACATCGGTCGCCCGCAGGTGACTTACCGTGAAACGCTGCGTAAAACGGTGAAAGACATTGAAGGCAAGTTTGTTCGCCAGTCCGGTGGGAAAGGGCAGTATGGCCACGTGGTACTGACGCTCGAACCGCTGGAGCCGGGTAGCGGCTTTGTCTTTGAAGACGCCACCAAAGGCGGCGTGGTGCCGCGCGAGTACATTCCCTCCGTGGAAAAAGGGCTACGCGAAGCCATGAACAGCGGCGTGCTGGCTGGTTATCCGGTGGTGGATGTGAAAGCGACGCTGACATTCGGTTCCTACCACGATGTCGACTCGTCGGAAATGGCGTTCCGCATGGCGGCGATCTTTGGTTTCAAAGAGGGCGCGCGCAAAGCGGACCCGGCAATTCTGGAGCCGGTGATGCATGTGGAAGTGGAAACGCCGGAAGAGTACGCCGGTAACATTATGGGCGATCTCTCTTCCCGTCGCGGTATGGTGCAGGGCATGGAAGAGCGCTTCGGCAGCCAGATCATCCGCGCTGACGTGCCGCTGGCCGAGATGTTCGGTTACTCCACCACGCTGCGTTCTATGTCGCAGGGGCGTGCAACCTACAGCATGGAGTTCCACCACTACGCGGAAGCGCCGCGCAATGTGGCGGACGAGATCATCGCCAGCCGCGCCAAAGCCTGACCGTAATGTTCTGAACCCAAACCCCGCTGCGGCGGGGTTTTTCGTGTTCGCCATACGCGATAAACCGCGAGCACACGTTTTTCTCGTTGCGTCATAACGTGCTGTAAAAAAGCAGAAAATGCGCAAAACGGGCTATGCTTAACCTGTCTCCGCCGCTTTTAAGGAATGCCGCTATGCGCCGCGTAAAACTGCTTTGCTGCCTGCTTGCCCTGCTCTCAACCCGCGCTGCGCTGGCGGTCAGCTACCCTTTGCCGCCCGAGGGCAGCCGGCTGGTGGGAAGCCCGCAAACCATCACTATCGAGCAGGGCAATACGTTGCCGCTGGAAGCCTTTGCCGCGAAATACGGACAGGGGCTGAGCAATTTGCTGGAAGCGAATCCCGATGCCGATCCGTTCCTGCCGAAAGCGGGTTCACAACTGATTATTCCGCAGCAGATCATCTTGCCCGATACGGTGCGTGAAGGCATTGTCATCAACGTTGCCGAGATGCGCCTCTATTACTACCCGAAAGAGAGCAACACGGTGGAGATCCTGCCGATTGGCATTGGTCAGGCGGGGCGTGAAACGCCGCGCAACTGGGTTACCGCGGTGGAACGTAAACAAGAAGGGCCGACCTGGACGCCGACGCCAAACACCCGTAAAGCCTATGCCGCAGAGGGGAAAACCTTGCCCGCTTTTGTGCCCGCCGGGCCGGACAACCCGATGGGGCTGTACGCTATCTATATCGGCAAGCTGTATGCCATTCACGGTACCAATGCCAATTTCGGTATCGGTTTACGCGTCAGCCAGGGCTGTATTCGCCTGCGTAATGCGGATATCAAATATCTGTTTGATAACGTTCCGCTCGGGACGCGCGTGCAGGTTATCGATCAACCGGTGAAAATGACCACCGAGCCAGACGGCAGCCGCTGGCTGGAAGTGCACGAACCGCTCTCGCGCAATCGCATGGAATTTGAATCCAGCAATAAAGTTCCGCTACCGGCCACGCCGGTGCTGCATGCGCTGATGAAGGGCGATGAGGTCAATGTCAGCCGGGCGTCTGCCGAGCTTGAACGCCGTTCGGGAATGCCGGTGAATATCAGTAGCCAGCCCGGGCAGATCGATAAACAGCGCCTGTAAGCGGCGCTGTTTTATTGGCGAAATATCCTGAAAAATAAAATCCACAAAATGAGGTGAGTGTGGGTTATTTGTGTTTTTATTTTTGTTGAATAGTGATTTTGTTATTTCGTTTTATTTCAACGCACGGAATGTCAATAGGGTGCGCTGCGGCCGGACGGTAGGATAATCCTTCCTATCCTGATTATTCGTGTTCCGGCAGCAGGGCAATAAAATAATGAGAACTCCGGCAGTAAATAAACAAGCCATGACTTTACTGGCTTCTCTGGTATTAACCAGTTGCGCCACCTCTGAAGGGCTTCACACGCACAATAAAATATTAAATCCGGATTCGCTGGCGGCGAAAAATACGCTGTCGCAGGTCACGTTAAGCCCGGCAAACTGGCCCGAAGGCAACTGGTGGGCGCGTTTTAACGATCCGCAACTTGATGCGCTGATCCGCGACGGGCTGGCGTCCAGCCCCAGTTTGCAGGAAGTGAACGCCCGTGCGGACCAGGCCAATGCCATGGTAGTCAGCGCCAGAGCAGAGCAACTGCCTGATATTAATATGGATGCCAGCATTACCCGTTCCCGCGTCGCACGCGTTGATGATCCTTTGCTGGTGGGCAAAACTTACAGCACGCTGCGCACTGCCTCACTCGGCACCAGCTACACGCTGGATTTATGGGGCGGCAAGAAAGCGGCCTGGCAGGCGGCATTAGGTAATGCCAAAGCGGCGGAGCTGGATAAACAAGCCGCCGCGCTCAGTTTGTCGGCCAATATTGCCCGCGCATGGAATAGTTTAAATGTCGCCTGGAAATTAGAAAAAATAGCGGCCGCCAATGCCGAACGCCTGGCAAAAATAAGCGACATCCAGCGTCAGTTTTATCACGGTGGTATTTCACCGGAATATCAATATAAACAGGCAATGGCTAACGATAAAGATGCGCAGACCGCATTATTACAGGCGCAAGAAAATGTTACTGCTGCGGGGATTAAGTTATCCACGCTGGTCGGCAAGGGACCGGATTATTGGCACCATCTGAAACCGTCCGAGGGCAACCCGGCAATGCAAACGACACTGCCGTCGACGATTCCGGCGGAGTTAGTCGGGCGCAGGCCGGATGTGGTGGCTGCGCGCTGGCGCGTTGAAGCGGCGGAAAAACAGATTAAAGCCACGAAAACCGAGTTCTACCCCAATATCAACCTCGTCGCCGAAGCCGGTACGCGCAATCTTCTTGGCGATGCGTTTGTCGGCGCGCCGAGTCGGTTTTTCAATGTCGGGCCGACGCTTTCGCTGCCGATTTTCGACGGCGGGAAACGGCGGGCGGATCTGGCGGGCAGCAACGCAGAGTGGGATCTGGCGGTTGCTCACTATAACAGCCTGCTGATTTCCTCACTGGGCGATATCAGCACCTCGATTGTGAATCTGAAATCGCTGGAGCAGCAGATTGTACAAACGGAAGATGCCGATAAACTCGCGCACAGCGCGTGGGACGACGTTTCCGCCCAGTTTAAAGCCGGATTGCGACCGTGGCTGGACGTCCTCTCATTACAGGATCAACTGCTGGCTTCAGATCGCAGTGTCGCGCAGCTGCAAGCCGACATGATGGATCAGAATATTTTGCTGATTGAACAGCTTGGCGGCGGGTTAATTGCCCAGCCCGCAAAGGCCATCAATTAATTTGATGCTTAATGTTAAATAAATGATATTTATTTGTATCAGATACTGCGTAGAGTAGGGGGAGTCAAAGGCAGGTTAAGCGGCGCATATATTGGTATGCGACGTAAATATATTCCGCCTGCCACGTTTTTCCTAAAAGGATCCCCGAAGCCATGAAAAAGATCGGATTTTTGACCTTTGGTCACTGGACGCCTTCAGCGCAATCCGCCACTCGCTCAGCCGCTGATGCACTGTTGCAATCCATCGATCTGGCGGTTGCCGCTGAAGAGCTGGGCGCGGACGGCGCCTATTTCCGTGTCCACCATTTCGCCCGCCAGCTCAGTTCTCCTTTCCCGCTGCTGGCCGCCATCGGTGCCAAAACCCGCAATATCGAGATCGGCACCGGTGTTATTGATATGCGCTATGAAAACCCGCTCTATATGGCCGAAGACGCAGGCGCGGCGGATCTCATTTCCGGCGGTCGCCTGCAACTGGGAATAAGCCGGGGTTCGCCGGAGCAGGTGATTGATGGCTGGCGCTATTTTGGTTATCAACCGGCCGAAGGCGAAAGCGAGGCCGACATGGCGCGTCATCGCACCGAAACGCTGCTGGAGATCCTGAAGGGTGAAGAGTTCGCCACGCCAAATCCGCAGCCGATGTTTCCGAATCCGCCGGGGCTTTTACGTCTGGAGCCTTACTCTGCGGGCTTGCGCGAGCGCGTCTGGTGGGGGGCAGGTTCGAATGCGACCGCGGTGTGGGCAGCAAAACTGGGGATGAATTTGCAAAGCTCGACGCTGAAAGATGATGAAACCGGCGAGCCGTTCCACATTCAGCAGGCGCAGCAGATCCGCGCGTATCGTGCGACCTGGGCGGAAGCGGGTCACCAGCGCACGCCGCGCGTTTCCGTGAGTCGCAGCATTTTTGCGCTGATGGACGATCGCGACCGCGCTTATTTCGGCAGCAGCCGGAACGATCAGGACAAAGTGGGTTTCCTTGATGAGAAAACCCGCGCGATCTTTGGCCGTAGCTACGCGGCAGAGCCGGAAAAACTGGTTGAAATGTTGAAACAGGACGAGGCGATTGCCGAAGCCGATACGTTATTGTTGACCGTGCCGAATCAGTTGGGCGTTGATTACAACGTGCATGTTATCGAATCGATTCTTAAATATGTGGCCCCGGCTATGGGCTGGCGCGATTAATATGAAAAAACAGGCGTGAAATATTGCGTGAGTTCACAAAATAACGCGACGGAGTGATTCGTCGCTTGTCAGTGAATTAAAAGCCAGTATCCTGTCGCAGGACAAACTGGATTGCTACCGTATTATTCTCTGACCAATACGGGCAAAACCTGAATCGTTTTTCTGAGCATTTACTGCCTGGAAAAGTGGTTCAGGTTTTTTTTTGGAGTTTTGCAATGATATCGGATTTTCCTCAGGAGGAGTGAGCACGTAAAAATACCGATAGCCTGTCAGTTCAGGTAAAACGTGAAATGCCCTGATAGTCGCTGTGGGATATTTCACGAGCGGCGCTGGTTTCCGCAGTGAATGATTTTCGCTATGTGTCATTTGCGGAAAATAACCCGTCGTTCATTTTACGGGTACAGATAATTAATTACCTGATGTCGATTCAATTCATCAGGCGGAGTTGTATTGCCTGAATATCTATCCAGCTCATGTTAATCAACCCATTTATTACCAGGGGTAACAGGAACAAAAAGATGATCAATAAAAAGCATCAACTGAAATGGATTGCGCTCTTAATATCCTCTGCGCTGTTTTCCGCTAGCGCCGCCGCTGCAAAACTCTCTGTTGAACAGCGTCTGGAATTACTGGAAAAAGCACTGGCGGAAAACCAACAGGAATTACAGGCCACGAAGCAAGAGCTGCGGCAATATAAAACCCGCTTCGACAGGCAACCGGTTCCTGCCCGTGAAACGGACGCTGTCGCCAGTCATACACCCGTCGATAAAACGCATGCGGCAACATCTGCGCCTGGCGACGCTACGCCAGCGCATTCTGCAGCGGTCACCGGCGCGACACCGGCACAAGAGGTGACGCTGGCGGACATCAGTAAATATGTGAAAAACGATCTCGGCTTCAGTTATACCGGCTACTTCCGCTCCGGCTGGTCGACCGGAACGCGCGGCGCGCCGAAGTCTTATGCTATTGGTTCTCTGGGGCGATTCGGCCAGGAAAACAGCGCCTGGTTCGATCTGCAATTGTCGCAGAAAGTCTACGATGCCGGCGGCAAGGTGGCGAAAGCCGTGGTCATGCTGGATGGCAACGTTGGCCAGCAATATAGCTCGGGCTGGTTTGACAGCACCTCGGAAAACCTCCTGCAATTCTCGGATATCTATCTGACAACCAAAGGTTTCTTGCCGTTTGCGCCGGAAGCGGATTTTTGGGTTGGTAAACATAACCTGCCGGTGTATGAAATTCAGATGCTGGACTGGAAAAGCCATCGCACGAATGCCGGTTCTGGCCTCGGCATCGAGAACTGGCAGCTTGGCCCCGGTAAGCTGAATATGGCCGTCACGCGAGAAGATGTTAACGCCCACGCGGTCGATTATGCGACATCGGGCAATACGCAGCAGGTTAACGCCAACAGCGCCGAGGTGCGCTATAAAGATATTCCGCTGTGGGAGAAAGCCACGCTGGAAGTGTTTGCGCGCTATGCGATGCCTAATGAAACCGATAGCAACCATAAAAATGAAGATAACGGCAGCTATTACAGCGTCAAAGATGCCTGGCATGGCGGTTTAATTCTGCGGCATAAGTTTAACGGCGGCGGATTTAACGAATTAACGCTCCAGGGAGCGGATAATTCCATCGCCAGCGGCTTTGCGTTAATTTCAGATTCTAACCCGACATACGGTTATAACGACCAGTATTATGGCGAGCATAGTTACGGCAAAGCCTTCCGCGTGATTTCTCAGGGCGAGAACTATTTACGTCCGGATGTGATTATGGCGCATGCGCTGGTCTATGCGCACGGTAATGATATTTATGACTACAATACCGGTGCGCATACTGATTTTAATTCCGTTCGTGCGGTGGTTCGTCCGGCGTATATCTGGGATAACTTTAATCAAACCGGCGTGGAGCTGGCCTGGTTCGATCAGAAAAATAAAACCGGCGGCAATGAATACCATGAATCCGGTTATAAAACGACGCTCTATCACGCGCTGAAAGTGGATACCAGCCTGTTGACCTCGCGCCCGGAAATTCGTTTCTATGGGACGTATCTGAAGGTGAATGAGAATGGCATCAGCCAGTTTGAATTTGCCGATGCGAAAAGCGACCAGTTCACCGTCGGCGTCCAGGCGGAAGTGTGGTGGTAATAACTTAAAAATTCAGAGCCTGCGCACAGCAGGCTTTTATATTGGTGGCCGTGCGAAATATAAAAGCGGCTCTGCGGGTATATAATCAGCAATCATCGGCTTCCGGTCATTTAAAAATGTTTAAGCATATGATCGAGAAACGCGCGTACCGCAGGATTGGAACGACGGCTTTCATGCCAGACAGCCGAAATATTGCCTCGCTCTACCGCAAAATCTGACAGTACGGGCACTAACTTTTTATCCCTCACCAGGGAAGCCACCATAAAATTCGCGGCCATGCCTATTCCGGCCCCGGCAGCAATGGCGGCGATGACGGCTTCGCTTGCGTCAACAATGATCGTTGACGAAGGCACAATCTCAATTTCCCGCTCTCCGACGCGGAACGGCCAGCGAAAAAGTTGCCCCGTATTCTGGTAACGCAGATTAATCGTTTGATGCCCGGCTAAGCCATTGGGATGTTCCGGAGGTGCGCAACGGGCTAAATATTCAGGCGAGGCATAACAACCTATCTGATAGGGCGCCAGGCGACGCGACAGCAGACTGGAGTCCGCAAGCTCACCCATTCGAATGGCAATATCAATATGCTCATCAACAAGGCTTACCATGTGGTCGCTTAAGCGCAGGTCAATCTTCACTTTGGGGTGAAGCGCGCAAAACTGTGGCAGAACAGGGGCAATCAAATGAATGCCAATGGGTAACGACGCCGCGATGCGTAATATACCTGCGGGTTCTGCGCGCGTACGTTTGGCTACCTGTTCGATCTCTTCCGCATCCCGTAACAACCGCAACGCCCGTTCGTGCAGTTCGCGGCCTTCGGCAGTCAAAACCAGCGAACGCGTCGTTCGCGTGAACAGGGTGATGCCGAGGTGCTTCTCCAGCCGCTGAATACTTTTACTGATGGCGGAAGGCGAAACGGAAAGCGAGCGGGCTGCCGCAGTATAGCTGCCCAGCGCGCCAGCACGAGCGAATGCAATGAGACCGGTGAGTCGTTCAAAAGCTATTTGTTCCTTCATGGCATAATTAAAGCGAAATTCAGCCTCATTATCAATCCTGAATATTCATCATATGCTCTGACACCTGAGCACTTTTAGAGCGAGATTGTGATGACTGAAATGATGAAAGCAGTACAACTCCATGCGTTTGGCGGGCCGGAAAACCTGCGGTATGAAGAGACCCCGAGGCCGGTAGCGGGCAGCGACGAGGTGCTTGTGCATGTGCAGGCCGCTGGACTTAACCCGCCAGACTGGTATCTGCGTGACGGTTATCGTGCACTTCCGCCTGAATGGTGGCCGGAACCCGCTTTTCCGCTCATTTTGGGAACTGACGTATCAGGTGTCGTCGCTGAAGTCGGTGAAAATGTTACCGGGTTCAGCACCGGTGATGAGGTCTATTCGATGGTGCGCTTTCCGCAAAGGTTGATGGAGGGCAGTGGCGGCTATGCGCAATATGTCAGCGTTCCTGCATCCGGGCTGGCATTAAAACCCCGGGGAATTGACCATGTTCAGGCAGCAGGGGCACCGATGTCACTCCTCACGGCCTGGCAGTTTCTTGTCGAAACGGGGCATGACGCACCGAATCCTTTCCAGACTTTTCCTCATAAGGCCGTTCCATTAAAAGGCCGGACCGTGCTGGTCAATGGCGCAGGGGGAGGCGTAGGACACCTTGCGGTGCAGATTGCCCGCTGGAAAGGGGCGCGGGTTATTGCCGTGGCCTCTTCCCGCAATGAGGCGCTGTTACGCGATCTGGGGGCGGATGAGTTTATCGATTACACCAAAACAGCACCCGAGAGCGTAGTAAGCAATGTTGATCTGGTGCTTGATGCGGTTGGCGGCGCAAATATGGCGCGCTTTCTGCGTTGTATAAGGCCCGGCGGTGCATTATTTCTGGTTAACCCGCTGGGGTTTTCCGCATGGAGTGAGGCCGCCAAAAAAGAGATTACGGTGTCATCCACGCAAGTTCGCTCCAGTGGTGCGCAATTAGCAGAAGCCGGTCATCTGCTGGAAGAAGGCATTATCCGGGTGGTCATTGATAGCACCTGGCCATTAGCCATGGCATCGGCTGCCCATCAGCGTGCTGCGATGGGAAGTATTCAGGGCAAAATTGTGCTGACAAACTTAGTGTGAGCTTATTTTCCGTTCGGCAAAATAGTGGGCAGGCGTGCTGCCCATCGTTTTTCTGAACATAGTGATGAAGGCATTCACGGACTCATACCCCAATTTAGCCGCGACGTTTTGCACGGATACGCCGCTGGCTAACTCCTGTAGCGCAATAATCAAATGGAGTTGCTGGCGCCATCGACCAAAGGTCAGCCCCGTCTCGCGCAGCATCAAGCGCGCCAGCGAACGTTCGCTTATCGCCAGCCGTTTCGCCCACTCTTTAAATGTGCTGCGATCTTCCGGCTGGCTTACCAGCGTATCGGCCATGGTCCGTATTTTGGGATTCGAAGAGACCGGCAGGCTCAGTTTCTGCTGCGGCATGGTGGCTAATTCGTCGAGCGTCACCCGGGTGAGCCTGGCAACGTGGCTATCCGCCGGGTAATCAATGCCCTCGCGGGTTAAGCGGTCAACTAATTCTTTAATCAACTGCGAAATCGCCAGCGTGCAACACTTCTCCGGCAGTGCTACGGCGCCGGGTTCGATGAATAAATAATTGAGATGCGCGTTCCAGGTCGCTTTGGCGCTGTGCGGGATCCCGCCCGGGATCCAGACGGCGCAGTGCGGCGGCACGATCCAGATGTCATTTTCCGCGCGACAGATAACGGCGCCATACAGCGCAATAATCAGTTGCCCTTTACGGTGCGTATGCATGGGCACTTCGGCGGCGTAATCAACGAACTCGAGATGACGTGCCACGGCCGGGCACGGTGTGGCGTCAGGATCAAACACTTGCGTGGCATCATTGGTCTTCATAGCATTGGCAACATTTAGGGATTTTTTGACAGAATAGAGTATTTAAGCGAGTGTGCAAGTCGGCAATAATCCCGGCATGAACAAAATAAACTTCTGTCACTGCCGCTTTGGGCGGGCTATATCTAACGTGTTCCACCGTGCAGGCGTCGTAATGGCTTCATTGACGCTGCAAAATGACGCCAATGCGTTGCTCTATTCCATCAAGAGCTTTGCAGCAGCGATGCTCGCTTATTACATCGCCTTATCGATCGGTCTTGAAAAACCTTCCTGGGCAATCATTACCGTTTATATTGTTTCGCAGACCTCGGTTGGCGCTTCACTCAGCCGCTCCCTTTATCGCCTGGCCGGAACCGTCATTGGCGCTGCGGCGACTGTGTTGATTGTGCCCACTTTCGTCAATATGCCGATCGTGTGCAGCGTGGTGCTTACCGGCTGGATCACCTTCTGCCTTTATTTATCCCTGCTTGAACGTACACCCCGCGCTTACGCTTTTGTCCTGGCCGGTTACACCGCGAGCCTGATTGGTTTTCCTGCGGTAATGCATCCCGGCGCGATTTTTGACACCGCCATCGTCCGGGTGCAGGAGATCGTGATTGGCATCCTCTGCGCGTCGCTTCTTCACCGCTATGTGCTGCCAAAACGGATATCCGGCCTGTTCAACAGCAAATTATCGGAAACGCTGCGCTCGGCGCGACAAACTCTTGCCGACGCGTTAGCAGGCAAATCCGACGAGGCTGCAAACAGTCTGCATCTGGCGCTGGCGTTGCAATATCTTCAGGGCGTCAGCCATCACATTCCCTATGACTTTGCTCTCTCGGTGCCGATCCGACACGCCAGAAACGCCCTGCATGACAAGCTGGCCCGCTTGTTAATCGTGATCTGCGAATTACGCGATCGCATACAGATGATTGAGGCGATACCGGACGATCTGCAAAAACTGCTGGGCGATGTTCAGCACTGGCTCGCCTGTGAGGATGAGCGGGAACGGAAAATCACGGCAGAAATGCTCAGAATACGCTGCGAGCAGTTAACGGCGCAGCAGGCGAAGCACGCGCTGACGTTGCAAGATGCCGTGCAAGCGAGCTTTGCCCGTCATCTGACAGAAGCGATCCTCCTTATACAGCAATGCGAGCGTCTTGCCGGGGCCATCCATCACGCGAAACCCGCGCCAGTGCAGGCGCAGGACCAGCCGGTGAAAGGCTATGTTTTCCATCGCGATCATCTTGTCGCTGCACGCACTGCGCTGGGGGCGTTCGTGATAATCGTGAGCGGCTGTCTGGTATGGATTTTCTCGGCCTGGCCTGATGGCGGCACGGCAGTTTCTATCCTTGGCGTCTGCTGTACGTTATTTGGCAGTTTCGACGCGCCGGCTCCGCATATTGTGAAATACATTATTGGCTCCTTCTGGGGCGTATTGATAAGCCTGATCTACAGCTTTGCCCTTCTTCCCCATGTCACCGAATTCACCGTGCTGGTTGCGGTGTTTGCACCGGCATACCTGTTGGCCGGATCGCTCCAGGCGCGGCCGCCCACCACGTTTATGGCCATGGGGATCACCCTCACGCTGCCGGTGTTGTGCGAGCTGGGTCCCCACTACAGCGGAGACTTCGCCGTGGCGGTTAACACTGCCATCGCCTTATTTGCCGCGACCGGTTTTGCCGTGATCGGGATGAGCTTGCTGCAAACCGTGCAGGCAGACTCGGCGATAAACCGTCTGCTGAAGCGTTGCCGTCGCGATATACGACGCAGCGTGAAAGGGGCGTTTACCTCCGACGAGACGCACTGGACCAATTTAATGATCGACAGGACGGCCTTGTTACTGCCGCGCTTGCAGCGTAGCGGGCAATCGCCAGCGCAGGCGCTTAACCAGATGCTGCACTATTTGCGGATTGGCCTCGGCGTGATGCATTTGCGCCGGGGTTATTCCCCGGCGGGAGGCGAGACGGGTAAAGCGCTTAATGAGCTGTTTTACCTGCTTAGCCGCGCGACAGATACCGCCATCTTGCGCCAGCGTATAGCCGCCATGATTGGCCGCTGTTTGCCTGCCGGGCCTCAACACTCGCAGCAATTCATTGGCAGGTTGGTTGATTTGTACTGTGCATTGCAGGAGCAGAACAGGGAGCAAGCAGATGATCAATGACATGAATATTGGCGGTGTCTTTTTCCCTGGCCTTTTGATCGTCGCGCTTCTGGCCCTGGTCTTTACCTTGCTGTGCGTGCCGCTTTTCTCTTTCAGCAGGTTTTACCGGCGTTTGCCTTATCGCCCGCTGATGGGTTTCTCAATCTATATCGTTACCTTTTCCCTGCTTATCCAGGGGCTGAATGCGCTGGGGTGGTTATTCGTATGAAATCGTTTCTCTCTCTGTTTGGACGCTACGCGCTGACATTAAGTGCCGTGGCGGTGGCAACACTGCTGGCTTTTATGATGTGGAAACACTATGCGCAAATACCCTGGACCCGCGATGGCCGGGTGCGTGCGGATGTGGTGCAGATTGCGCCTGAAGTTTCCGGGCCGGTGAGCAGTGTGGAAGTCAAAGATAATCAGTGGGTTAATCGTGGCGATGTGCTCTATACGATCGATCCGCGCTGGTTGAAGCTGGCCGTGGCCAGCGCGCAGGCTGACGTCGAGGCTAAACGCCATGAGATGTTAATGCGCCAGGATGCGGCGACACGACGTTCACGCATCAAGGGCGTGATCTCCAGCGAGGATTTGCAGCAAACAGACAGTGCGGCGAACGTCGCGGTGGCGAACTACCATGGCGCGCTGGCCGCGCTGGAACTGGCTCAGCTTAATTTATCCCATGCCACCGTGCGCTCGCCGGTTGCGGGTTATGTCACGCATCTGCGGCTTCGCGCGGGCGACTATGCCAGCGCTGGCGAAACAAAAGTGGCCATCGTCGATGCGAACAGTTTCTGGGTTGTGGGTTATTTCGAGGAGACCAAACTGCGCCATATTCGTGTGGGAAACAGTGCGCAGATAGCGTTGATGGGGTTTGAGCCTGCCATCACCGGCCATGTTGAGAGTATCGGGCACGGGATCGGTGACAGCAATGACGAGACGGGCGGGCTGGGGCTGCCGGACGTGGAACCGACATTTAGCTGGGTGCGGCTCGCGCAGCGTATTCCGGTGCGCATTCATATCGACACCTTACCGGCGGGAATTGATCTGGTGGCTGGTTTGTCCGCGAGCGTGTTGATTACGCCATAACGTTTCTGGTCACTGTTCCGCACACTTTGGGTTTAACGCTATGAATCACAGAAAAGAACTTATCATCAACGTCATCGCGTGGATTAATCGCAATATCCAGTCGCCAATGAAAATTGATGATGTCGCAGCCAAGTCCGGCTATTCAAAATGGCACTTACAGCGACTGTTTTTTGCGGAAACGGGCCAGAATCTGGGGCAGTTTATCAGGGAGAGAAAGCTCAGTTTAATTGCCGAGCAATTGATTACCTCCAATGAATCATTAATCAGTCTGGCAATGAAATACGGCTTTGATTCTCAGCAATCATTAACCCGGGCATTTCACAAAAAATATCAACTGCCGCCGCATAAATACAGAAAGACATTTTTCCGTCAGCATTTCGATGATTTTCATCTCGACGTAAAACCACGGAAATAATTAATAGTTGCGGTGAGTGTTCTGTTGCCGGGCCGGTTGGTGATTCAGGGATATCCATTTAAAAAGCAGGGCGCCTTGCCGGAATAATGCGCCTTTGTACCAGGATGGTGCGCGCTGCACTGGCATAATGCGCTTTAATCTCGCCATCCTGCCCGTTTACCCGCGTCCTCTGCGGTTTTTAAAAGCTGGCACATCAATTGCTTGCTCAAAGGTACCGCATCCTGCCTGGCAGGAACAGGCACCGTAGCCTGGCAAGCGGCTTGTGGCGAATCGCCACTCCAGTACATCGATTTCAGGCGAAGAAGCCCTGCCGGCAATGCTGTCGGCGGGGCTTTTTTTTGGAGTAAATCTATGAGCAAGTTAAAAGCATGGTTTCAGGGTCCACAAGATATCACCGAAGCAGAAGCCGTTGAGGATTACGCGGTTGGCCGCGTGCCGTCGCACTATCGCTGGCCCATTCCGGCCATTATTCTGGTGCTGCTCGGCAACTCTACCGCCATGTTCTGGTTCAGCCTTGGCGCGGACATGAGCTACCAGGTCGGCTGGCCCATGTTGCTACTGCCGATGGGTTATATGGTGGTGTTTGCCACCTTAATTGGCTCGTGCATTATGAAGATGGCGAGTAAAGAGGGGCTTTCACTCAATTTGATGACGCGCGGGCTGGGATTCGGCTATATGGGCTCAGCCTTCACCTCGCTGATTTACGCCGTGAATTTCATCTTCTATTTCCTGTTTGAAGGCACCATCGTGTCTCACGCCATCGCCAACTATGCGGGCGTGCCGGTCAACTCATTTACGGGCGTCGCCATCTTTGCACTCATGGGGCTGGCCGCCATCTGGTTTGTCTGGAAAGGCATGTCATCAATGCAATTTCTGCAAACCTGGGGCGTTCCCATTTTCGTTGTGCTGTTTGGCTTTTGTATCTGGCAATTAACGCACCACTATCCGGCGGTCAGCTTTAGCGGCTGGCAGCCAAAAGGGGAGATCGACAGTAACGCACTGTGGCTGGTGATGAATATGGCCAATGGGCAGATTGTCTTTCAGGGATTGATGGCCACCGATTACGGTCGTTTTGCCCGTCCGGGCATCAGCCATAAAGGCACCGCCACCATCATGCTGGGGATGCTGATCCCGATTGTGGTGGTCATGCTGTTTGGCGCGTTTATGGCCTACACCTTGATGCCGCATATTCAGGGAGAAGATGTCTGGTCGCTGGCGCTCGATCCGGGTTTCGTCTTCCCGCTGATTATTGGTCTGACCGGCGTGCTATTTGCGGTGATTACCCAGATCCGCATCAACGTGCTCAATCTCTACTCGGGTTCGATTGCGCTGTCGAATACCATGGATATGGCGTTTAACTATCGCCCGGGACGTCAGTGGTGGATGTTGCTGGTCTGGTTGCTCGGCGTGGTGTTCTATATCTGCAATATTTTGCAGTATACCGGCACGTTCCTCTCCATTACCGGCATTCTCACCAACACCTGGGTGTTTATTATCCTTGCTGATTACTTTATCTGCCGCAAAGTGCTGCACCTTGCGCCATCCGATTTCGTGGAGTTCCGCAAAGAGTATCTGCGTATGTGGAACCCGTCCGGCGTGATTGCGTTGTGCGTCGCGGTTGCGATAGGCGCAGCCGGCGTGTTGGGCCTGTATCCGATGGTGTACGCCTCGTTTATCGCCATGCTGGTTGGCCCGGTGCTGCACGTTGCTATCAGCGTCGCTACCCGCGGCAGTTATTACTTCAAAATCTTCCCTGAGGATATGCAAACCAACTGGAAACCCTCCGACGCTTATCAGGGACCGAAACCGGTATTTAATCCGTTACTGAGCAAGGAGGCAGAATAATGCGCATCAACGTTGCCACCATCCAGTTTGAACCGACGCTGTTCAGAAAAGAGGAGAACGTCACGCGTCTGCTGGCATTAGCAACCCAGGCCGCGCGTGATGGCGCGCGCTTAATCGTTATGCCGGAAATGGCGACCACCGGCTACTGTTGGCTGGATCGCGCGGAAGTTGCCCCTTATGTTGAAACGGCGGACGGAGCCACCAGCCAGGCATTTGCTGCCGTTGCACGCGAGTTTAACTGCTTTTTGGTCTTTGGCATGCCGGAGCGGGACCCGGTAACCGACCTCTACTATAACAGCGCCGTTCTGGTCGGGCCGCAGGGCGTGATTGGCGTCCACCGTAAAACGCACCCTTATATCTCGGAACCGAAATGGGCAGCTAACGGCGACGGCGGACATCAGGTATTTCACACTGAGATCGGCAATATCGCGCTGTTGATCTGTATGGATATTCACTTTATTGAAACCGCCCGGCTGGTTGCGCTGGGCGGCGCGCAAATTATCTGCCACATCAGCAACTGGCTGGCTGAACGCACGCCTGCGCCTTACTGGCTCACGCGCGGTTGGGAGAACGGCTGCGCGCTGATCGAAAGTAACCGCTGGGGCTGGGAGCGGGGCGTGCAGTTCAGCGGCGGCAGCTGCATTGTCGATAGCCACGGGAATCTGCTGGCCAGTTGCGACAGCGGCGACCGGGTACTCAGCGCTGAATTACCACTGCCTGAGGAGAATCCGCAACTGAATAAGCGTCGGCCTGAGCTGTATCAGCGTTTGATGACCAACACTTTGTTATGGAATCCAAAGGACTTTTTTGGCTTATACGGACGTAATCCGCTGCCCGACGGCAAAGCGTCCCGTATTGCGGTGGCGCAGTTTCGCCCGCAAAACGATGTTGATGCCAATCTGGCACAGATTCGGCACTGGGCCGAACAGGCGAAATCGGGCGGCGCGGAACTGCTGGTATTGCCGGAACGCGCGTTGACCGGCAGTGACGGTAGCCGCAATGCGCTGACGCTGGATGATGCGCCCGTACAGGCGCTGATCGCGCTGGCGATGGAGCTGGATATCGCGCTGCTCGCGGGGTTCGCCGAGCGGGAAGGGGAGCAGTGCTATAACAGCGCGGTGCTGGTGAGCAGCGGTGGACTGAGCGCGCACTATCGGCAGATTCATCTTAGCGAGCAGGATCGGCAATGGGCCTGTGCAGGTAATCAGTGGGTGACCTGCGATTTGCCCTGCGGACGGGTCGGTATTTTGCTGGGCGAAGATCTGCTGGTGCCAGAGGCCGCAAGGATTCTGGCGCTGGAAGGCTGCGACATCATTGCGTGCCCGGCGCAGCTTCATTCACCTGCGCCAATGGCGCACACGGGCACGGCGATCCCCCATGTCTGGCCGATTCCGCGCGGTGCCGATCCTTACCACTGGCTGCTGCCGCGCGTTCGCGCGGGTGAGAATAATGTCTGGCTGGCGTTTGCCAACTGGCCAGCCGCGGAAGGAGAAAGCTTTGGTCTGAGCGGAGTATTCGGCCCGGATACGTTTGCTTTTCCGCGTAAGGAAGCGAAAGCTACCGGTGCGAAAGGGCTGGCGGTGCTGGATATTTCCACGGGTTCAGCCGATACCACCTACCCCGATCATGTGGTAAGACGTAAAGACCTGGTGCTGATGCGTCAGCCGCATTACTACACTGCGCTGGTTGCTCAACCGCCGCGATGAACCACAGACGCGGCCTGGGGGCCGCGTTGATTCAGGAGTTATTATGTCTGCCACTCAGCCGCTGCCTAAACGCGTTATTCCGGTCGGTATTCTCTATTCTGTTTCAGGCGATTATGCGGTTATCGGGCGCGAGATGCTCAACGGCATTCTGTTGGCGATCGAGGAGATAAACGCAAATCCCGCCCATCAATTTACCCTTGCTCCCGTGATCCGCGATCCGCAGGGTTCGCTGGATCTCTACTACGAATATTGCCACGACTTACTCTATCGCCACGGCGTACGTCATGTGATCGGCTGCTACACATCCGCGGCGCGTAAAACCATTCTGCCATTGATCGAAGGCGCAAATGCGCTGCTGTGGCACTCCGCGCGCTATGAAGGGTTTGAGAGCAGCAACAGCGTGATTTACCTTGGCGCCACGCCCAATCAGCATATCTTGCCGATGCTTAGTTGGCTGTTACAGCAGCAGGCGGCG
The DNA here is from genome assembly GCF_013085925.1 of Kosakonia sp. MUSA4. Classification (NCBI taxonomy): domain Bacteria; kingdom Pseudomonadati; phylum Pseudomonadota; class Gammaproteobacteria; order Enterobacterales; family Enterobacteriaceae; genus Kosakonia; species Kosakonia sp. MUSA4. The sequence continues at coordinate 3,332,990 of NZ_CP025697.1, read as the reverse complement.
GAGATCTATCACATCGGTTCTAACTATGTCTGGTCCTGGGAGATGGATCGCATCACCCGTGAAGCCGTGATTCCTGCGGGCGGCAGCGTGGTGCAGAGCAAATTACTGCCGCTGGGCGACGAAAATGTAGAAACGTTAATCGCTGATATTATCGCCTGCCGCCCGAAAGTGCTCCTGAATACTATGGTTGGTAAAAGCGCCTACAGTTTTTACCGCGCCTGGCACCAGGCCTGCCAGCAGCAACCGTGGTTAAACGAGGTGCTGAAGCTGAGCCTGACGCTGTGTGAGCCGGAAGTGCAGTTAATTGGCGCAGAGGCATTAGAGGGGTATCTGGTCTCTGCAAGCTGGTTTCAGTCAATTGACAGCGCCGCCAACCGGCGTTTTCTGAGCAGCTATCGCCAGCGCTTTGGCGAGCATGTTTCGCCGTCCGTGGATAGCGAGAGCGCCTGGCTGGCCGGACATTTGCTGGCGAGAGCCATTGCGCGCCACGGCAATGCTGACGTTGAAGGCGTGCGCAATGCGGTATTGCAGGATGAAATGGATTCGCCAGCCGGGCGGATTCGCCTCGACGCCGACAATAATCACTGCTGGTTGACCCCGCATCTGGCGCGCTGTCACAACGGCAGGCTGGAGAGTTTCTGGCAGGCTGATGCCGCGGTGAAGCCCGATCCCTGGCTGGCCTGGGTGGATCTCGCGAGCCTCACGCATCGCGGAGGCAGCGCATGAGCCGAAAAAACGTGCAGATGCGCGGATTAAAAGTGTGTGTGATCGGCTGTTCCGATCGTGATAATCACCATCTGGCGCAGCAGTTTAGCCGCATAGGAATTGAGGGCTTGTTCTGTGCGACGTTTCCTGACGAGAGCCAGCTGGCTGACCAACAGCTCCTGGTGTTCGACGGCGATAACTCCACCCTGTTTCACCCCACCAACCTGCTACCCTGGCCCGCGCTGCCAAAGATTGCGCTTACCGCCATTGAAACGCCATCGCGTTTACAGTGGATTGCCGAGCAGAAGATCGACAGCTACATGCGCAAACCGGTACGTTTTGATGGTGTGATGACCGCATTTACGCTGGCGCTTAATCATGCCGCGCACATCAACCAGCTCGAAGCGCAACTCCGGCGGCAGGAGGAGCGATTGCGCGCGCGTAAGTTTCTGTTTTCCGCGCAACTGCGGGTTATGCATGCGCTACGGCTGGAGGAGGACGATGCCTACAGCTTGCTGCGTCGCGCTTCAATGGCGCAACACATGACCATTGAAAACCTCAGTTGTGAGTTGCTGAACGACACGGAGTCCTGGCTTAACCGGTTGAAATCACTGCTGGTGGAATAGTGTGCTGCGCATAGGCGTTGCTTTCACCCGCGCATCGCGAACCGAGGACCGTGCCTGTTCTTTTCCGCGCGGCTTCGCGTGGAACGCCGCCCGGTGCTGGAGGCCGAGCTTCTGCAGCGCATCCCGCAAGCGACCCTGCATATTATCGCCGAAGCCGGGCATCTGTTGCCGTAAACCTGCTGGCAGCGGCAAACATGCTCTTAACGCAGGCTGGCGAGATATTTTTCCCCTGAGCGGCGCACGATCTCAGCGGCGCGTTATCTTGCTCAGCAGGTTATGCGGCTCGTGGCTGCAGCTGGTAAATCCATGCGCTGACGCGCTTGCCCTCAGCGGTGGTGACCTCGACCAAAACGCGGTCGTAGCCCTCTTCAAATTCATCCAGCATTGGCCAGTGCGCAGTAAGGTTGTCGGACAAAAACAGGTAACCGTGTACCTGCGCGCCGTTTTTATCCAGTACGATGCCAGGAAAATCGGCGGCGGCTCCCCAGCCACGCACGTAAAACGTACCGGTGACGTAGCCCGGCAGCCATTCACCGCCGATGTTTTCCAGAATATGTGCATTAGAGCAGCCGGGACGCAGCGTGCCGTAGACAAATAACGATTCCATTTTCCCTCAACAATCAAAGCGATAAACACCCGACGGGCGAAGAGTATTCAAAATACGGTTTTGTGATGAGGTTCGCAACTGTCTGCAAGTGCGGTGCGTGGTAAACGCCGAAAAGCAAAAAGCCTGCTCGAAAGCAGGCTTCTTAAATATGGCTCCTCTGACTGGACTCGAACCAGTGACATACGGATTAACAGTCCGCCGTTCTACCGACTGAACTACAGAGGAATCGTGTGGAGGCTTATCTTAGCGGCGAAAAATCTTTTGTCAAACCTCATTTTAGCGATGACGACCTGACTGCTGAATCCCTCGTCAGATTGATCTAATAAACACCGATTTTGGCGTAAATACTTTGCAGGTTCAGGGTTTCTCCCTCATCATTTGAAATGTGATTTCACCTTTCGCGGCTAAGGACCATTTTGAACCTCGTCACTCCCTTACGCCAGGCCGTCATGCGTACGCCCTGGTACAGAAAACGTAAAAGTTACCGTGTCTTATTCTGGCGAGAAATCACCCCACTTGCCGTACCTATCTTCCTGGAAAACACCTGTGTTTTGATGATGGGCGTGCTCAGCACGTTTCTGGTGAGCTGGCTGGGTAAAGAAGCGATGGCGGGCGTCGGCCTGGCGGACAGCTTCAATATGGTGGTGATGTCTTTTTTTGCCGCCATTGATTTAGGGACGACGGTGGTCGTGGCCTTCAGCCTCGGCAAACTGGATAGTGAGCGGGCGAGGGCGGCAACGCGGCAGTCGCTGGTGATCATGACGTTGTTTGCCATTATGCTGGCGGCGGTGATCCACTACTTTGGCACGCAAATCATCGACTTTATCGCCGGTGCGGCGACGGCCGAAGTTAAAGCGCTGGCGCTGACCTACCTTGAACTCACCGTTATCAGCTACCCGGCGGCGGCGATTGCGCTGATTGGCAGCGGCGCGCTGCGCGGCGCGGGCAATACCAAAATCCCGCTGTTGATTAATGGCGGGATGAATATCCTCAATATCATTATCAGCAGCATCCTGATTTATGGCCTCTGGGGCTGGAAGGGCATGGGTTTTGCTGGTGCAGGGCTGGGGTTGACCATTTCCCGCTATATTGGCGCGGTGGCGATTATCTGGGTGCTGATGATTGGTTTTAATCCGGCGCTGCGTATCTCGCTGAAAAGCTACTTCGAGAAACTCAACTTCTCCATTATCTGGGAAGTGATGGGGATCGGCATTCCGGCCAGTATCGAGTCGGTGCTGTTTAATGGCGGCAAGCTGTTGACGCAAATGTTTGTCGCGGGCATGGGTACTAACGTCATCGCCGGTAACTTTATCGCCTTCTCCGTGGCGGCACTGATTAACCTGCCGGGTAACGCGCTGGGCTCTGCGTCTACCATTATTACCGGTAAGCGCCTCGGTAAAGGGCAGATTGGCCAGGCAGAACGCCAGCTACGCCATGTCTTCTGGCTTTCGACGCTGATGCTGACGGCCATTGCCTGGGGGACAGCGCCTTTTGCCGGGCTGTTCGCCGCCTTTTATACCCAGGAAGAGGATGTAAAAGAGGTGGTTAAAGTGCTTCTGTGGCTCAATGCGGCGTTTATGCCGATTTGGGCGGCGTCGTGGGTGCTGCCTGCAGGCCTGAAAGGCGCGCGCGACGCCCGTTTCGCCATGTGGGTTTCTATGCTTGGAATGTGGGGTTGCCGGGTGGTGGCAGGGTATACGCTGGGGATCATGCTCGGAATGGGCGTGATTGGCGTCTGGCTCGGAATGTTCCTCGACTGGGCGGTACGCGGCGTCTTTTTCTACTGGCGCATGGCGAGCGGCAGATGGCTGTGGAAGTATCCAAAGCCGCAGAAAGGCGCCATTTCTGCACAAGCTGGAGAATAATTCGGCAAACGCGCCGAAAAAGACAAATCAGGCTTTGACAAGGCCCAGGGGCGTCGTTAATATTCGCCCCGTTCACACGATTCCTCTGTAGTTCAGTCGGTAGAACGGCGGACTGTTAATCCGTATGTCACTGGTTCGAGTCCAGTCAGAGGAGCCAAATTTAAGAAGCCTGCTTTCGAGCAGGCTTTTTGCTTTTCTGCGTTCAGCAACCATCAGCGCCAGGTTGCCCCGGCGCGGTGAGTTAACCTGCCTGCATACGCAGCGGCGCGGTGGCGGCAATCAGCCACTCGCGGGCGTCGCTGTTGACCCGCGGCGACAGCGTTTCACGCACCCGCTGGTGATAATCATCCAGCCACTGTTTCTCCTGTTCGCTCAGCAGGTTCCACTCCACCAGGCTCAAATCGATGGGGATCAGCGTCAGGGACGAAAAGCGGCAGAAACCGGGCTGGCTTTCCACCACTTCCACCTGATTTTCGATACGAATACCGTAGCGATCCGCCAGATAGTAACCCGGTTCGATGGTCATAATATTACCGGCGCTGAGCGGCCAGGGGTTGACCTTTTTCGCAATGCGCTGCGGCTGTTCGTGGATCAGCAACTGGTGACCGACGCCGTGTCCGGTGCCGTGATCGAAATCCAGCCCCAGATCCCACAGCGCACGGCGGGCAAAAGCATCAAGCTGATGGCCGTGCGTACCGGCAGGGAATTGCAGGGTAAACATCGACAGGAAGCCTTTCAGCACGGCGGTGTAGTGCAGGCGCTGCTGCGCGTCCAGCGGGCCAAACGACAGGGTACGCGTGGCGTCCGTGGTGCCGTTCTGGTATTGGCCGCCGGAATCATTCAGGTAGAAGTTCGCGCGGGTGATGGCTTGGTTGGTTTTTTCGCTGCTGTGATAGTGGCACATGGCGGCGTTGCTGGCAGAGGCCGAAATGGTACTGAAACTCTGCTCGATAAACCCGGCCTGCTGCTGGCGAAATGCCAGTTGCTTCTGCTGGGCTTCCAGTTCGGTGACCGGGTTGCCAGCGGCTTCACGCGCCGGAACTTCCTGCGCCAGCCACACCAGAAAATTCACCCATGCCGCGCCATCCTGCTGGTGGCTTTCGCGGTAGCCCGCCAGCTCCACCGGATTTTTATGCGCTTTGATAAAGGTGATCGGATCTGCGTCCCACAGCACTTCGCCGCCCTGTTGTTCGATGGCAAAACGCAGTGCGACGGGGGCAAAATCGCCGTCGAGCAGGATCCGTTTGCCCGGCGCAACCTGCTGGCAGCGCGGCAGAAAGGCGTCGAAATCGCTCAGCGTCAGCGTGGCCTTCAGCTCAGCAGACAGCGCCGCTGTTTTGCGCGGATCAACAAACCACTCCAGCGCGCCATCACGGCTCAGCAGGGCAAAAGAGTGCGCCACCGGGTTCATCGCAATGTCGGAGCCGCGAATATTCAGCAGCCAGGCAATATTATCCGGCAGGGTGATGGCGAGATAATCCGCCGCTTTCGCCGCCAGCACTTGCGCAATACGCGCACGTTTATCGGCACTGCTTTCTCCGCTGATGGTGACGGGCATTTCACGGATCACGCCGCAGGGCGCTGCCGGGCGATCGCGCCAGATGGCATCGAATGGATCGTGCGCCAGCGCCACCAGTTCGCAATGCGTGGCGTCAAGGGCGGTGAACTGGCTGTTGACCATCAGCAGCGGTTCGAAACCGATGCGGCTGCCCGCAGGCAACGACGCAAGAACTTGATCCAGCGGCTCGTTGTGCAGGTGATGGATTTCAAAGGCATGCAGATCCACTTCGCTGCGCACCTGTACCTGGTAGCGACCATCGACAAACATTAACGCGCGATCGCGCAGTACCAGCGCCAGCCCGGCCGAGCCGGTAAAGCCGGTGAGCCACTGCAATTTATTATCGTGCGGGGCACAGTCTTCGCTTTGATGCGCATCGGCGCGCGGCACAATGATACCGTCAAGTTCCAGCGCGACGAGCTGGTCGCGTAGCGCCTGTAACGGTGTTGGGGTTTGCATAGTGAGTCCTTTTTTCTTATCTGAACGGCGGTTCGTTGAAGGTGCGCAGCTTACGCGAGTGCAGGCGATCGCCCTCCGCCCGCAGCAGATCAATCGCCCGAATACCAATTTGCAGGTGCTCGGAAATTGCCCCTTCATAAAAACGGTTCGCCTGGCCGGGCAGTTTGATCTCGCCGTGTAGCGGTTTATCCGACACGCACAGCAGCGTGCCATAAGGTACACGGAAGCGGTAACCCTGTGCGGCAATGGTGGCGCTTTCCATATCAATCGCCACGGCGCGGCTCAGGTTAAAACGCAGCGCCGAGGCGGAATAGCGCAGTTCCCAGTTACGATCGTCGGTGGTCACGACAGTACCGGTACGCAGGCGCTGTTTGACCTCTTCGCCAGGCATCTCGCTCACCGCTTTGGTGGCGTCGTACAATGCGCGTTGTACTTCGGCGATGCTCGGGATCGGGATATCCGGCGGCAGTACCGCATCCAGCACGTGGTCGTCGCGCAGATAGGCGTGCGCCAGCACGTAATCGCCAATCTCCTGGCTTTCACGCAATCCGCCGCAGTGGCCAATCATCAGCCAGACATCCGGGCGCAGTACAGCGAGGTGATCGCAGATGGTTTTGGCGTTTGACGGCCCGACACCAATATTCACCAGCGTGATCCCCTGGCCGTCTGCGGTCACCAGGTGCCAGGCCGGCATCTGATGTTTTTTCCACGCCAGATCGGAAATCGCCTGCTCCGGCGCTTCGGTATCGGCGGTGATCCAGTGCCCGCCCGCGCAGGAGAGCGCGACATAGGGGCTTTCTGGATCGAGGATCTGGTTGCAACCCCAGCGCACAAACTCATCCACATAGCGGGTGTAGTTGGTGAACAGCACAAACGGCTGGAAATGCTCGACCGGCGTGCCGGTGTAGTGGCGCAGGCGCGCCAGCGAAAAATCCACGCGGCGGGCATCAAAGTGCGACAGCGGATACAGCTCGGTCGGGTGGAACAGGCCATCAGCGGTTTCATCGCCAATCTGCGCCAGCTCGGTGGTCGGGAAGTGGCGCGTCAGACCAGCGCTCATCGAGCGATCCAGCGTCAGCTCGGAACCATCAATCACATACGGGTAGGGGATCTCATGGGCTGAAAGGCCCACTTCGATCTGCGCGCCGTAGTCCTGGCACAGTAACGTCAATTGTTCGAGTAAATAGGCACGAAACAGTGCAGGGCGGGTGACGGTGGTGGTGTAGCAGCCGGAGTGGGTGAAGCGGGCATAAGCGCGGGTTTTTGGTGGTTTCGTCGCGCTACCGTTCCAGCTTACCGACAGCGATGGGTAGACGAACAACCCTTGCGCGCGGGCTTCAGCCGCCGGGAGCTCACCGTTTTCAATATAGCGGCCAATGGCGTGGCGCAGTGCGTTGACCGAGCGGTCATACAGCGCCTCCAGTTGATCCAGCGCCTGCTCCGGTGTCAGGTGTGCACCTTTATTCATCATTATCTCCTTGTCTGCTTCTGCGGCGGTTCCCGATAGTATGTCACAGGAATGTGAAACAAAAGCCGTACGGGCGGGGATTCAGAGGAAACGGGGGGAAGCGCCCGGCGCGGCAGTGCGCGCCGGGAAAGGGGTTAGCCGCTGATTTTCACCAGCGTGCGGCCCTGGATTTTGTTTTGCAGGAAATCGGCGGCGGTCGCCGCTGCCTGTTCCAGCGCGATTTCAGTCGCCGCCTGCTGGTAGTAGCTCTGCGGCAGGATACGGGCGAGATTTTCCCATACTGCCGGACGTTGCGCCGTCGGCACCATGACCGAATCCACGCCTTGCAGGCGCACGTTGCGCAGGATAAACGGCATCACGGTGGTCGGCAGATCGAAACCGCCCGCCAGACCGCAGGCCGCCACGCAACCGCGATAGTTAGTCTGCGCCAGCACTTTTGCCAGTACCTGGCTGCCGACGGTGTCGACCGCACCGGCCCACAGTTGTTTCTCCAGCGGGCGTGTTTGTTCGAAATCGCTGCGCGGCAGGATCTCGTCAGCACCCAACTGGCGCAGGAAATCGTGGGTCGATTCGCGGCCGGTAACGGCGGCAACGGTATAACCCAGCGCTTTCAGCAGTACCACGGCGGTGCTGCCCACGCCGCCGCTGGCGCCGGTGACGAGCACCGTGCCGTCTTGCGGTTTCACCCCGGCTTCCTGTAAGGCCATGACGCACAGCATGGCGGTAAAACCAGCGGTGCCGATGATCATCGCCTGACGCGCGCTTAAACTTTCCGGCAGAGGAACCAGCCAGTCGCCTTTCACGCAGGCCTGCGCCGCAAGGCCGCCCCAGTGGTTTTCACCCACGCCCCAGCCGGTGAGAATGACCGCCTGGCCCGGCACAAAGCGCGGGTCGCGGCTTTCGCTGACGCGGCCGGAAAAATCGATGCCCGGCACCATCGGGAACTGGCGAATGATTTTGCCTTTACCGGTGATGGCCAGCGCGTCTTTGTAGTTGAGACTGGACCAGTCAATGTCGACCCGGACATCGCCCTCGGCCAGCGCGGGCAGCGCCACGTCTTTGACTTCTGCCAGGGTTTTATTCTCAAGCTGTTCCAGAACTAATGCTTTCATGACTGCGTTTTCCTCGTCGGATAACGTTGATTATTCGGCAGTTTTGCCGTCCTGTGCAGGTGTTATTTAGCTGTAATACTGTGCCGGAAGAACGTCCAGAACTGGTTGAGGGGATCCACAGAGCGGAACAGTTTGGCGCGCATCACTGCGCCTTCCCAGCCGGACCAGAACTGGCGCGCCAGTTCATTGGCCGGCGCATCTGTCGCCAGCTCGCCGCGCAGCTTTGCCTCGTCCAGGCAGCGTGCGACGCGGCTTTCCCACGCTTCAAGGATCGTCTGCAGGCGTTCGGGGAAGGTTTCCGGTAAAAGCGGTGTTTCCTGTAGCAGGTTGCCGACCAGGCAGCCGCGGCGGAAATCGTATTTCGCCATCCCCTGACCGGCATGCAGCACGAAGGCCTCTATCCGTTGCAGCGGGGCGAGTTGTGTATCAAGTAAAAACTTGTCGAGTTTATGCGCGAAAAAGCGGCCATAGGCGTCGATCACCGCGATACCGAATTCCTGCTTGCTCTTGAAGCAGTGGTAGAACGAGCCCTTTGGCACGGCGATATTTTTGATCACCGCATCAATTCCGGCCGACAAATAGCCGGTTTCGGTGAGCACTTCGAGGCCGGAACGAATCAGCTCCTGGCGGGTATCCGTGAAGTCGCGTTCCACCTTTGGCGGCCGCCCACGTCGGGGCTTTGCCAGCGCTGCCGTTTCGCTATTCATAATTTAGACCGATCGGTTTTAATTCGCTGTAGGCTACGCCGATTGTGAAGGCTAAGCAAGCGAAGAGCATGAAAAAGGCCCGCACAATGACGGGCCTTGCAGAGGTATTTTACCGACCGGCGCAGTGGCTTCCTTTTCGCGCCCGCGGGTAGACCGGATTAGGCCGTGGTATTGATATTACGACCAATTGCCGGGTTGGATGGTAACTGCGGGATCTGCTGAATGATATCGGAAGCCATTGACTTCTGAGCATCCAGCGCCTTTTTGAGCACCAGCGTACTGACCTGGCTATCAAGCTGATAAGAGTCCAGGCTGCTGGCCAGAGAGGCAATTTGTATCGGGTCCATTTCGATCATCCTATGTTGTAGAAAAAACAACTAAAGAACAGTTGTGAATATAACTGCACAGAATTTATCGGCAACAGGTGGTGAATCTTTAGGCGCAGCGCGGATAACGCAGGGCTAAATACCCCTTTTTTCTCCGCAATCAATTGGGAAAACACTGAAAGGTGGTCATTTTATAAACAGACGTGAGTCGTCTGAATACCGGGCTTTTTCGTTGATGCCGGAAATGCGAATGGTTATTTTTTGAGTGCAGACCGTAATGAAACAGTGACAACTGGCCGAACGTTTCGCGTTCATCGCCCGCTGTGATTGGTTTCGATACGGCGCAGCACCTTTCCGGCTGTGCAGAAGGTGCTGCCTGGCCACAAGGCGCATATTCAGCGCGCCATTGCGGGTCATTTTCTTTGCACAAAAAACGAGGAATCACTGTTATGTCTCCAATTCCCACCACATCTGATAGCGGTAGAGCATTTACCAGGAATGGCGTTGGGGCGACCGGCCCACGTCTTACCCCGGCTGAGCGCGCGGAAGCAAAACGCCAATACGAGGCGAACTTCATAGCAAGGATGAGACGTCAATATCCTCAGTATTACGGGAAACAAGCCTCTGCAGCCGATCTCTCTTTGACACAGCGAAAGGCGAAAGACAATTCAACATTACAGAACCCGTTTAGCGCCATGGTGACGCCGATGAAATTTGCGCTACAGGATGCGGCGACACTGGATGCCACGGGAAAGAATACCTACCCGGCCGCGCAGATTATCCAGGACATTGATAGCCTGCTGAACACATCGCAAACGGATCACTTTGATGTTGGTTTCTTCTCCTGGCCAACCAGCGAGACCCTCGTTGACGAAACGCTGGGCGCCTATGCCAGCTTACTGAAAGAAGGGAAAATTCTTGCGCTTGGCGGCATGGATCTTGGCGCGGCTGAATTAACAAACATCCTCAACGTCGCGAAGGCGAAAGGGCTTCCTGGCTATCAGGTTTTAGCGGTGAATTATAACCTTTATGATCGATCCCTTTACGAAGGCGCTTTACAGGATCTGGTGGTAAAGGAAAACATCGCCGCAATGCCTTACACCGGCCTGGCGTCGGGGTTTCTGACCGGGAAATATCGAACTCTTGACTCCCTTATTGATAACCCGCTCTCAGCAGAGCTTGCCAGCTATTTTACCCCGCGCGGCTTTGCGACGCTTAGTGCGCTTGACATTATTACCGCAAAACATACGGTTCCTCCTGCATCGGTGGCGCTGGCGTGGTTAATGAATCAGCCAGGCGTGGTTACGCCGCTGATTATTGATGAACCTTCCATTGAAGGTGAAGAAGAGCAGGTAGCAGCGGCTGCGGTCGAATTAGTGCTGAGCGCGGAAGATTTTGCGCTGCTGGCGAAAGCGATACAATAACGCAACGTTGCTGTTCGAATAAATTTCAACGAAGGCGGCAGGGAGATTGCCTGTGATGAAAAGCAAAAAGCCTGCTCATAAGCAGGCTTCTTAAATTTGGCTTCACTGACCGGGAGCGGCTTTACCAGTAAGTGGCTAAGAAATTAAATATTCGTTATTAGAACCACATTTTTCGATGTAGACCACGATGTAAATAAAAAACGCTCACGGTGTCGTAACTACCGCGTATATGCATTATCCGTAACAACGAATCTACACTCTGAAAGACCGCTCTGGTGCAGATGGAAAGGTTTTTAGCATATTAAAAATAGTGTGCTGGCTAATCCGTATGCCATACTTTCGTTTAATAAAGAACCGCCTTCGTATAAAAGAAATTATATTAATCTAATAATGGGATTTATCCTAAGCGAGGGGGGTACATTATATTCAGCGTGCGCCCGTATTGTAAAACTGACCAGCACAGCCGGGAGTTAACTCACCGGAATATAAGAAGGCCACACACAGCCATAAGAGCGCGTCGCGTACTATATGGGTCGGAAAATGATGACAGTGATTGTAACTGAATATTTATTTTCATGATTTGATGATAATAATCGGTCTAAAATTTAAAGCGCGTTTATTGGTAACTTTTACTGAGTATACGGGGCAGGATTTTCTTGTTTTAATGATTCTTTCCTGTAACAGACCGTTTAATACCAGACACTCTACACTTTTGTACTGATGTTCCATTCACGCAAGAGAAGAGGAGGCAGACAATGTTATGCCCTGATTTCAACACAACCTCTGGCAGCTGACAGACAGACTGCCACCCGATGATATCGCGTTAACTCGTTTTCTCTGGGTATGCCAGAAGGAGTAATGATGATCGGCCTTAATTCCTCCCTGCTGATTATAAGTGACCTTGACGGTTCATTACTGGATCACCATGACTACAACTGGAATGCTGCTCGCCAGTGGCTCGCACGCCTGAAACAATTTCGCATCCCGCTAATCATTTGCTCCAGTAAAACTGCAGCAGAGATCGTGCCACTACAGGAACAGCTCGGTATCGCGGGTTCGCCGTTTATTGCTGAAAACGGTGCACGTGTCGTGATGACGGGGGAGGCCACAGGAGCCGATACTCCAGGTGAGGAGTACCGTGGGCTATGCCGGAACCTGGAAGCGCTCAGGAGCCGGTTCTGTTTTACCGGTTTTCATGAGCTAAGCGATGCGGATGTCGCTGACTGTACAGGCCTGACGCTGGCGGAGGCACGTCTGAGCCGTCTGCGCGCTGCGTCGGAAGTGCTGCTATGGCGAGATGATGAACAACGGCTTGAGGATTTTCGTATTGCGCTGGCAGGGCATGGGCTTGCCTTAACCCGCGGCGGACGTTTCTGGCATGTCATGCCCGAAGGCTGTGACAAAGGCCATGCACTGCTCCGGTTGCAGCAACAGCTTGAACAGCAGGAGGGCAAACCGCGGATCACGATTGGTTTAGGCGATGGGCCGAACGATGTACCCATGCTGGCGCGCGTCGATTATGCGGTAGTGATTAAAGGCGCGGGCACAAAACCTGTGGTTTTGCCGCGCGCTGACGAAGAACACGTTTATTACACCACCCTTGCTGGTCCGGAAGGCTGGCGTGAGGGGCTGGATTATTTTTTATTAAACCCTGCAATGGGCGCCAGACCGGAGGATAAACAATGAGTGATTTTTACCAGAATGGTGTACTGACTAACTTTCACAATCTTACCCGCCGGAGTGTCGAATCCCTGGAAGAGGAGATGGTTCGCTTTGCCCAAAAACGAAAAATGGGGCTGATTCTGCCTGCGCTATTCTCAGAGCTGGAGGGCCCGGCTATGGATAATATCGTCAGTGAGCTGGCGAAAGTCCCCTGGCTGGAAGAAATTGTGATTGGCCTTGATCGCGCCGATCGCCAGCAGTTCCTCTTTGCGCGCGAGTTTTTCTCCCGGCTACCGCAGCGGCATCGCATTCTGTGGAATGACGGCCCCCGCCTTAAGCGCCTGGCTGACGAACTGGGCAAAGAAGGTCTGGCACCAGTACAGCCAGGCAAAGGATGCAACGTCTGGTTCTGTGCGGGTTATACGCTGGCTTCCGATCGCTCGCACTGTGTAGCATTGCATGATTGCGACATCACCACCTACGAGCGCGGAATGCTGGCGCGCCTGCTGTATCCGCTGGCTAACCCGGCGTTTCAGTATGAGTTCTGCAAGGGGTTTTACGCCCGGGCTGAGGGCGGCAAACTGAATGGGCGCGTCGGTCGTTTGCTCGTTGGTCCGCTTTTGCGTTCACTGCAAAAAGTGTATGGCCATTCCGAATACCTGGACTACCTCACCAGTTTCCGTTATCCGCTGTCCGGTGAGTTCGCCATGCGCACACGCGTGCTGAACGGCATCAGGATCCCCGGCGACTGGGGATTAGAGATTGGCGTGTTATCAGAGATCTACAGGAACTACACCACACGTCAGACTTGCCAGGTCGAAATCACCGATAATTACGATCACAAGCATCAGCCATTGGCGGAGGAAGATGGCACCGGCGGGCTAAAGCGCATGAGTAATGACATTGTGCAGTCGCTGCTGCGCAAGCTGGCAACCATGGGGGTACCACTTACCGGCGATTCGTTTCGCGTGCTGAAAGCGACGTACTATCGCAATGCGCTGGATATGATGGAGATCTACAACCACGAAGCGATAATGAATGGCCTCAGTTTTGATCGGCATGTTGAAGAGGCGGCGGTGGAAATGTTCACCCAGGCAATCCTTGATGCAGGGGAGTCATTTATTAAACGGCCGAACGAGAAACCCTTCATCCCCAGCTGGAGCCGTGTTCAGTCTGCTTTTCCGGATATCCTGCAACGTATCAGGCAGGCAGTGGAAGAGGATAATAGAGGGAATGTCTGATCTTCCACGCGAGCGATAACGCATCCTCTGTTCCTTATGGAGCAGGCATCAAAAACCCGCTTCCGGCGAAGGGCTATCGTTTTGGGCGGGTCATTGTTTTATCCCGGGAGCGCCCGCGTTGACGGGATCAAAATCAGCTAGATACCTAAATTTCTGAACAGGCCTGCACCGGCTGAACCCCCTTCGCCGCAGAATGTGAAGCCGCTCACGCTCGTTCCGCCACAGCAGATTATTACTGCTCGGTAGCGAAACGATTATGACTCCCCGTAGCGCAAAACGGTAACGTTGCTCGCGTCTCTACATCAAGATTCCTGTGTGAGGAAACGAGGGTCTCATGAATAAGAATTACTCTATCAGTTGCCTGTTTTTCCTGTTCTTCTTCATCGGCTGGGGCTGCTGTTATCCCTATCTGTCGCTTTGGCTGACGGAAACCATTGGCATCAGCTATACCGATGTCGGCCTGGTTTATTCGTTTACCGCCATCATCGCGGTTTGCGTGCAGCCGCTGTTTGGCTTTATCTCCGACAAACTGGTCTATCGCAAACACCTGATGTGGATGCTGGCCATCATCATCACGCTGTTTGCCCCCTGGTGGATTTACGTTTTCGCACCGCTGCTGAAATACAACGTGATCCTTGGCGCGCTGGCGGGCGGGATCTATATCGGCATGGCCTATGGCGCTGGTTGCGGTATCTGCGAAGCCTATATTGATAAGGTCAGCCGCGCCTCCGGCTTTGAGTTTGGTCGGGCGCGTATGTTCGGCGGGATTGGCGCCGCTATTGGCACGTTTGCCGCAGGTAAGCTCTATGGCATCGATCAGAACATGATTTTCTGGCTGGCCAGCGCCGCCGGTGTCTGCCTGCTGTTTATTGTCTGGAAAACTCAGGTCGGCACCCCTCCTGTCGGGGCGCAGCCACAGAGCAAAGCCACACCTGTGACTTTTAAAGATGCTGTCGCCCTGTTGAAGATGAAAAAATTCTGGTTCTTCGCCATCTATATGATTGGCGTCGGCGCAGTTTATGAAACCTACGACCAGCAGTTCGCTATCTACTACAGCCACTTCTTCGGGAGCAAGGCGCGCGGCGCGGAAGTCTTCGGTTACCTGACGACCGGTCAGATCTTCCTTGATGCGCTGGTGATGTTCTTCGCACCCTGGTTCGTCAACAAAATCGGCCCGAAAAACGCGCTACTGTACTGCGGCATAATCATGAGCCTGCGTATTATCGGCTCGGCCTGGGCGATTGGCCCGGTCTCCATCAGCCTGATAAAGCTGCTGCACGGCTTCGAAAGCTCGGTGCTGCTGGTCGCCGCACTGAAATACATCGCCGCAAACTTCAACCCTTTGCTCTCCGCCACCGTTTATCTGATTGGCTTTCAGTTCGCCAAGAGCTTCAGCTCCATTTTTCTCTCCACCGGCATTGGCCATATGTACCAGAGCATGGGCTTCACCAGCAGCTACGTGGTACTTGGCAGTATCGCCCTGTGCTTCACTCTGATCTCCTTTATCACGCTGGATAAAGCGCGGTTTTTCGCTCCTCAGCCCGCAGCCGCACACTAATTTCACGAGGTAATCTGCATGTCTGATTTATATTACGGTGTCGCTTATTACGACGAATATATGCCGGAGGATCGCCTGGCGAAGGATATCGCGCTGATGCGTGAAACGGGTATTAACGTGGTGCGTATTGCGGAATCCACCTGGAGCACGCTGGAGCCGCAAGAAGGGGAATACAATTTTTATCACATTGACCGCGTACTGAACGCGATGTTCGACGCGGGCATAGCCGTGATTATCGGCACGCCCACCTACGCCGTACCCGCATGGCTTGCCGCAAAACATCCGGATATTCTGGTCACCACCGTCAGTGGGCAGCAGAAGTACGGCCCGCGGCAGATTATGGATATTGTTAATCCCACTTTTCGCCGCTATGCGGAAAAAGTTATCCGTACCCTGATGGCGCACGTGCAGCACCATCCGGCCATTATCGGCTGGCAACTGGATAACGAAACCAAGCACTACGATAATGTCGGGCGCTATATGCAGACGGGATTCGTGCGCAGCCTGCGGGAGAAATACACCAGCCTCGACCAGTTGAATCAAGATTTTGGCCTCGACTACTGGAGCAACCGCATTGATAGCTGGGATGATTTCCCACCGCTAGAAAACACCATCAACGCCAGCCTCGCCTGTGCTTTTTCGCGCTATCAGCGCCAGCAGGTGACGGAATATCTGGCCTGGCAGGCGGAAATCGTGCGGGAGTACGCCCGACCGCAACAGTTCGTGACCCATAACTTTGATTTCGAGTGGCGCGGCTACTCGTTCGGTATGCAGCCACGGGTTGACCACTTTGCCGCCGCGAAAGCGCTGGATATCGCCGGGGTTGACATCTATCACCCCAGCCAAAAACACCTGACCGGGCGGGAAATTGCCTTCGGTGGTGCCATTACTCGTGCGCTGAAAGGGGGAAATAACTATTTCGTGCTGGAAACGCAGGCGCAGGGCTTCGCCCAGTGGACACCCTTTCCCGGCCAGTTACGGCTACAGGCCTTCAGCCACGTGGCCGCCGGTGCGGCAATGGTTTCCTACTGGCACTGGCATTCCATTCACAACTCTTTTGAAACCTACTGGAAAGGGTTGCTGAGTCATGACTTTTCGCGCAATGCCACCTGGCAGGAAGCGACGACCATCGGTGCCGATTTCGCCCGTCTCGCGCCTAAGCTTGCCGGGCTGCGTGCGGAGAACGACGTCGCGCTGCTAATCGATAACGAAGCGATGGACGCGCTTAACCAGTTCCGCCCCGATGATGCCCAGGGCAATGTCTATAACGATATCTTCCGTCGCTTCCACGACGCGCTGTACGATCACAACATTGCGCTGGATATCATCAATGACGTCACTGACGAGACCTCACGCTATAAGGCGCTAATTGTTCCCGCGCTTTACGCCGCTGACGACGGGTTGCTGGCGCGTATAAACCGCTACGTTGAGCAAGGCGGACGGGCGTTGATTAGCTTTAAGTCCGGCTTTAGCGACGAGAATGTGAAGGTGCGCAGTAGCACGCAGCCGGGCATTCTGCACCAGGCCTGCGGCGTGAGCTACAGCCAGTTTGCGCTGCCAGAGGCGGTGACCGTTGTTGCCTGTACGCCAGCGCTCGATTGCCGCGAACACTGCGACGCCGAACTGTGGATGGAACTGCTGACGCCTGCGCCGGGTACCCGCACGCTGCTGCGCTACCAGCATCCGGCCTGGGGGGAATACGCGGCGGCCACCGAAGCAAACTACGGGAAAGGGCGGGCGCTATACATCGGCTTCCTGCCGCACAAGTCGCTGATCGGCCAATTGTTTGACACGCTGACCGACGGTCTGGCCTTACGTTCACGCACCTCAGCCTACCGCTATCCGCTGATCGCCAGAACGATGCGCAACCGCGACGGCAAGCATATCCACTTCCTGTTTAATTACAGCGACGAGAGTCATGAGGCGTTCGCGGAAATAGCAGGCACGGCGCTGCTGAGCGGTAAAACGGTCGCCCGCGGCGAGCCATTGCGCCTCAAAGGTTGGGACTTTAGTATCATCGAAAGTTAACGGCGACACGACACTCGGGCGGAGAACATATGGAACTGGATTTCAATGAGCTTTTGCACTTCTCGCCATTGATTAAAACTTTCACTTTCAACGCCTGGGTGGTTGCCGGTTTTACCCCCATCACCCGTGGCTCAAAGCTCGACTACTACATTAACCGCCCGCAGGGCATGAAAGGGTATATTATCAACCTGACTCTGCGCGGCCAGGCGCGGGCCAAAGCGGGTGAGGGGGCGCTGCTGTTTCGCGAAAACGAGCTGCTGCTGTTTCCGCCCGGCGTGCCTCACCACTACGGGCGCGATGAGCATAGCGAGTACTGGGATCACCTGTGGATCTACTTTATACCGCGGCCCTGGTGGGTCGACTGGCTGAAATGGGACCGCACCACGCACGGTATTGGCAAAACCACGGTGAACGATCCGCAGCAGCAGCAGACCCTGCGCGATCTGTTTTATGAAGTGATTCGCCATCATAACGATCCGGCGCCGCTCTCCGAAGCGCTGGCGATGAATGCGCTGGAACGGCTGATTTTAAATTGCTTTCAGTTACAGCCAATCAGCAACCGTCATACCCACGATCCACGCATCAACGCTGTCTGTGACTACCTGAACGAAAACATTGCCCAGGAGATGAAGATTGAGACGCTGGCGGCGATGGTTTTTCTGTCGCCCTCGCGGCTGGCGCATTTGTTTAAAAACGAGCTGGGGCAAACCATCTACGCCTGGCGCGAGATGCAGCGGGTTAACCGGGCAAAATGGCTGGTTCAGTCTACGATGCTGCCGCTAAGCAAGGTGGCTGCGTCGGTAGGCTATAGCGATCCCGTCTATTTCACGCGGGTGTTCCGCAAGCATAACGGCATTCCCCCTGGGGAGTACCGCAAACGCTATGCGGCGATGAAGGGCTAAACTGCATTTGGCGGAGACAAACGACCACCGGGTCATCACGGTTAGTTGACGTTGATTATCCACAGAAGTGGTACACAACCTTGTGAGAAATAGACGGTAAAAGAGTAGATATTTCTGTCGGACCTTCACACAGACAGTGATATAGGGTTCCGCATAAGGCCGCATCGCGGTTACACCGGCAATGAATCACTTCAATCGACGGTGCGGTCCGATTTAAAACCGTGCGCTTGCAGTTTGCGGACTATCGTTGGTTGCGCCACGCCAAGCCGGATGGCAATTGAATAAGTCGTTTTATGCTGCTCGCGCGCAAGCCGCAACACGTTTCGTTCTACCTGCGCAAGCATACTTTTAAGCGTAGAACCTGTTTGCAACTGGGCACGACACCAACTGTTCAACACATCTTCACCGGGCAAACCTGCTGCGGGCAAGGGGTCTTGTTGAGGCGTGGTGTCATTTTGTGCAAGCCAACTGTTAACAGTCGCTGTATCAACGAAATTATCATCCTGGCAGATATACATATATTCCAGAAAGTTACGCAATTCGCGCACGTTGCCTGGCCAGTCGTACGCAGCAAGCTGCGCAATGCCCGCATCGTCGAAGCGAATAATCCGCCGATAGTGTTTGTCGAATTCCCGCGAATAGAAATCCAGCAGCAAAGGAATATCATCGCGGCGATGGCGCAGCGCGGGTGTCTGCATCGGGATTAAGTTGAGGCGGTAATAGAGGTCTTTACGGAACGTCCCTTTGCGGATCTTTTCCTGTAGATCGACGTTGGTAGCCGCAATGATTCGTACATCAAGTTGCAGCGTTCCCATTCCCCCTACACGTTGCACCACTTTATCCTGCAATACCCGCAGCAATTTCGATTGCGCCTCCCAGGACATTTCGCCAATTTCGTCCAGAAATAGCGTACCGCCGTTGGCTTGCTCAAACACGCCCGGTTTGCCGCGTGCCAGAGCGCCGGTAAAGGCGCCTTTTTCATAACCAAACAGCTCGCTCTCCAGCAGCGTGGCAGGAATGGCCGCGCAGTTAATTTTCACGAAGGGCTTATCGCGACGCGGGCTGAGCTGTTGCAGCATGGTGGCGACCACATCTTTACCGGTACCGGACTCACCGGTGATCAACACCGATGCATCAATCGGCGCGACTTTTATAATCAGCCGTTTCAGCTTCACCATCGCTTCGCTGGCGCCAATCAACGGCACTGGCGTAACCGGAGAGGGCAGCGGCTCGCTACGATTCACCGGCGAACGAACAAAAGAGGAGAGCGGGCGCAGAGGGTAGTCAAAATGCCGGTTCAGACGCTGAAAAAAGGAGTCCACGTACATAATAGAGACGACATTCTTCACGCTATGCTGGGCATCGTAGATGGGCCGTCCGGAGACAAATGCGCTCTTGTCCGGAAGCAGATGGTGGCTGAGCACCTCAATCGCTTCCCGCTGCTCATGCAGCACGCGCATGGTGATGGCCTGATTGAAATATTTGCCCTCTTTAATAATGTCGCCCACGCTGCGACCAATCAGTTTCTCTCTGTCGACAATGGGATTTTCCGCCAGATAGGCGAGATTGACGTAACGCGTAACGCCGTGTGAGTCGGTTACATAGATGGGGCATTCGAGGTGGTCGAGAATTTCCTTATAATTGATGTCCGAATGGTTATCCAGCGTTACGTTCATCCTCTTTCCCCCGCTTAGAAACAGAACCGTATTACTGATAGCGCACTGTATCGCCAATGTGGGAGGCAGGAATGTTAAGTACTGCATGAAATAACCACATAAACATTGATACAAAATCGCATCGGTTTCCCCCTCTTTTCCTGCCTGATGACTTCCTTTTTGCAATTTCTATTTTTAAATTCCTGATATTTATAGTTTTAATTTCATTATGCATAAACGGCATAGGGATTGCTTTCACCGCTAAAACACCAGCGAAAGGGGAAAGCAATGCGAGAAGCTGTGCCATTCATTCAGCAGCGGTCATCTGTTGGCTATATCCCTTTGCTGACGGCTCTCACTTTTCTGATCCAGTCCAGCGACACCTCCTTGCTCTATTTGTCATTGCCGACAATTGCCCAGGCGTTGCACGTGCCGCTACGTGCGATGGATGGGCTGGTGCTCAGTTACCTGGCCGCTGTGGTGCTCGCGACACCGTGTAGCCCGTGGCTGATGGCCCGTTATGGTGAGAGGAAAGTTTATCTGCTGGCTTTGTGCGTATTTATGCTGGCGGCGCTCGGTTGCTCACGCGCCGCCAGTCTCCCGGCTTTGTGCTTGTGGCGACTGGCGCAAGGAAGCGGCGGGGCATTGATGGTGGCGGCCGCACGGGTACTGCTGCTCAAAACCGTAGCGGAAGATCAGCAGGCGCGGCAACTCAATCGTGTCACCGCTATTGGACTTCTGGGGACGCTATTAGGCCCGGTATGCGGTGGAATTAGTCTGGCGCTGATGCCCTGGCGCGGCCTCTTTTTACTGCCGCTGCCATTGTGCCTGTTGTGTCTGCTCAGTTGCCGGTCTGTCGCCATCGACGGAGCGCCTTCTGAAGCGCCTTTCGATCTTGGCAGTTACCTGCTGAGTGCTCCCGCGTTATTGCTCTGTCTGGGGGTGATTACCCCGGTGGGCCGCGAGCTACTGGCACCGGTCGGTTGGCTGCCAATAACGGTGATGATCGGAGGGCTGACTGCCATCACGTTATGGCGTCTTGCGCAGCGACCGCAAGGCGGGCTGTTCGACAGTGCCCTGCTGGCGCACCGCGACTATCGCATCAGCCTGGCGGGTAACGTACTGGTGCGAATTTGCCTCTCCTCAACGCCGCTGCTGTTGTCAATGTGCATACAGACAACACCGTACGGTGCCACCACCACAGCCGCTTCGCTGGCGCTGCTGTGCTTCGCAGGTGGCGCGCTCAGCGTGCGTCTGTTTCTCAACCGGGCACTGGAACGGTTTGGTTATCGTCGGCTATTAACCCACGGCTGCTTAGTGGGCGCAGCACTACTGGCAGCACTCTCCACACCGGGATTTGACCAGACATTGATGTTTGTCCTGGGCCTGTCCTTTGGCCTGGGCGTGACCAGTTCGGCGATTTACTGCTGTCTGAACACGCTGGCGTTTTCCGCGCTGAATGACGAGAGCTACGGGGCGGGCAACAGCCTGCTGACGCTGGTGCAGTTGCTGTCAATGATGCTGGGCATCGCTATCAGTTTTGCTTTTCTCGCATATCACAACGTTGCCCAACCACAACACGTGTCCGGAGGTTATGGCGCCCTGTTTCGTTTGATGGCGTGCGGCCTGGCGCTGAGCGCCGCGTTGTTTAGCCGACTGGATAAAGCGCAAGGGATCCGCCGTCAGGCCACAGCCCGACGGTGAGTAAGAGAGTTTTGTATCACTGGAATAACGCATAAAGGTAGAAATATGGAACATCAAAACGTACTACAAAAACGGTGGCCCTGCGTGGCGGGTCTTTGGCTGGGACTGTCGCTACTGACCTTTGCCAGCACGGCGTGGGCCGACATCGTCCCGGGGGAATACAGTGCTTCGGCACAGGGTAAAGAGAGCCCGGTTAATGTCACGCTGAGCGTTGACAAAGACGGCAAAATCACACAGCTAACGGTGGACGCCTCCCATGAAACGCCAGAACTGGGCGGCGTGGCAGGAAAAGAGGTCGGCAAAGCCATTCTCGAACAACAGAGCCTGAATGTGGACGGCATGACCGGCGCAACGGAAACCAGCAACGCGGTGAAAAAAGCCGCAGCGGCAGCGCTGACGCAGGCGGGCGCAGATCCGGGTGCCTATAGCCAGGCTAAAGCGAAAGCGGCGGTCGCCGATCAGAGCATCACTACCGATGTGGTGGTGGTGGGCGGCGGCGCATCCGGCACGGCGGCGGCTCTCGCGGCGGCGGAATCCGGCGCGAAAGTGCTGGTGGTAGAAAAAGCGCCCGCCGTCGGCGGCGCAGGTAAAATTGCCAGCGGTTTGTTCGCCGTCGGTTCCTCGCTGGAGCGCCAGAAAAAGCTCACCTTTACAACGGATGAACTCTTCCACCGGCTGGTGGATTACAACCACTATTTAACCAACGGCCCGCTCACCCGCGCGGTGGTGGATAAGTCGGCCTCAACCGTCGACTGGCTGATGAAATACGGTGTGGATCTGTATCTCTCCGACGAAAATACCCAGCAGGCGCATAACGCCGATCCCATCAAGTGGCGCATCTATCACCACTATAAAGACAGCGCCGCCGCCTTCACCAATATGTACAAGCATCTGGAGGAGATGGGCGGGCAACTGATGACGCGTACCACCGGCAAAGCGCTGCTGAAGGATGAGCAGGGCAGAGTTGTTGGCCTGATCGCCGAAACGGCCGATGGCGGCAAACTGACGGTCCATGCGAAAGCGGTCATTGTCGCTACCGGCGGGTACGGCGCGAACATGAAAATGCTGACCAGCAACATGCTGACCAGCAATATCTCATCGCTGGCATGGGCCAATCAGGGAGAAGGCGTGAAAATGGCATGGGAAGCGGGTGCCGCGAAATGGGAAACGCAGTCAGCATTGCTGCATGCCACCAAACTGGTGGGCGTGGATCCGACCAAAGCGACCGGTTTCAACGACAGCTTATTGATCCGCGTGTTGAAAACGCCGCTGCTGTGGCTGGATCGTTCCGGGGAGCGTTTTGTCGACGAGTCGCTGGTGTATGACACTGCGCTGTGGGCAAACTCGGCTTATTCGGTAGGCGGTAACTATTTCATTGTGGTGGACACGCCCACGCTGCAAGCCTTCAGCAAAGGTAAGCTACCGTTTGAAGTCTCCGGTGCGGGCGCACCTAACCCGACCGGCAATGGCGATTTTGTCGCGCTGGTCGAGCAGGGAGTGAAAAATGGCACGATCTATAAAGGCGCAACGCTGGATGAATTAGCCGCCAGTAGCGGCATGCAGGCATCGCGTCTGAAAGCGTCCGTCGAACGCTATAACGCCGCCATCAAAGCCAAAAAAGACAATGAATTTGGCAAAAAACCGTCGTTCCTCGCGTTTAACGTCGCCAGTGGCCCTTATTACGCGCTGGCGTCCGAAGTTGTCAGCCTCAGCTCCACGGGCGGCGTACGGGTGAATGAGCAACTCGAAGCCACCGATCAGAATATGCAGCCCATCCCCGGTCTGTACGTGGTGGGCAACAACGCGGGCGGCTTCTTCGGTTCCCCGGCGTATCCCCCTTATCAGGGGCTGGCGCTGGGCTTTGCCTATAACTCAGGTCGTATCGCTGGCGAACATGCTGCGCAGTTCGTCAAACAACGCTGATTATAAAATACACGGCGCCCGTCATGCGTGCGCCGTGACAGAGATCCTCAGAGACGGAAACCAACGCTGTGGGCGATGGGATTATCGAAATGAGTTTTGATTTTTTTCACCCTCTGGAACAGTCAGAAAAAAATTAAAGAAGCACTCGGACGTTTTCGGTCAACGCTGACCGGTTGTTTGCGTCTCATTGTTGGTAATGAGACAGAATCATGAAAATTACACCCCGCAATATCTGGATAAGAATGTTATTTTCCGGCGCATTACTCAGTGGACTTGTTAGCACCGATGCGCAGGCGGTTGAACCGGATACCAGTGAGCTGCCGCTGTCGGATGCTGGCGCATGGCTGAAAACGCATGGCGTGACGCCGCATATTATGGCCACGCAGTTCTGGCTGGGTAACCCCAGCGCCGGTACCAGCACCAATGAGCAGCAAAGCTATACCATGTTGTTCGCCGGTGCCGATTTTGATTTAGAGAAGATGGGCGCGATTCCCGGCGGCAGCATCCACTTTATGCAGCTATGGGTGCCATTTAGCAGCAACCTGGGCTATGGCAACAGCGCTGGCGGCATGCTGGCGGGCGATCCGCCGCCGTACATTCCCAAAGTCGCGCACCTGCTGCGTTTTAGTTATCAGCAGAAATTCCTCAATGACCGTTTGTCGTTTGAAGTGGGTAAGAGCAACCCGGGGCAGTTTATGGGGTTCAGCAACTGCAACGTGGCGGAAAGTTGTGTCAACACGGTACTGAATAAAACCGCCGTGTTTGGTCCGGCGCCTTACGCCGGTTGGGGAGCTATCGCCAGCTGGCACATAACGAATCAACTGGAATCCAATATCGGCGCGTGGCGTACGTACCATGCCTTCCCGTTCACCAATGGATGGGAACGCTGGGACGACGATTATGACAGCGGCAGCACGTTATGGGTCGCTAATATTGCGCGGCGCGTATCCTGGCAGCAAGAAGCCTGGCCGCTCACCTGGGAAGCGCTGGGTTTCTACAACAATCTCGACTACGACGATGTCTACTACACCGTTAACGGTACCTCGAAAGTGACGGATACCAGCTCGACTGTGCGCAGCCATCATGGCGTGTCCGGCTTCTACCTGACGGCGAAAAAAGCCATCTGGCGGCGCGATGGCGGCGCAGACAGCACGAATCCTGCACCCAGCGCCATCAGCCTGCATGCCAGCGTGACGCAAACGCTGCAATCGGATGCCTACACCGGTATCTCAACGCTTGCCGACACCGGGCTTATCTGGCAGGGGCCGTGGCAAAGCCGCCCGCTGGACAGTTACGGTCTGACCTTTCGCTGGGGGCGTTTCACCGCCAGTGAGCAGCGCTATTTGCAGGATATGTTCAACGCACAAGGCGGCAGCGGCTGGCAGGTTCCGCGCAACGAGTATCAGCTCAGTATTGATGCCGCTTTCGCCATTACTCCGGCGCTGAATGTGAAATTGAGCGGTGCGCGTACCTGGAACAACACCAACTGGCAATACGTCTACAGCAGCGTGAAGCCGGAAAATGGCTACACCTTCTGGCTACAGGCCACGGTTTTTGTGGATAAGTTGCTCGGGCTGTAAATGGACCAGGCGGGGCGATCCCCCGCCTTTTTTTACGCTATTACCATTTGACCGGCATAGAGAATAAAGAAGCGGAACAACAATACGCTGAGCAGCGCCACACAGGCCAGTGCCACGCCAGCGCTACGTGAATGTGCAGGCCGCAGTGTCATCAACAACGGTAACGCAATTCCCAGCCCCACCACGCCAACCCAGAACACCGTGCCCCAGAAGCCGCTTAACGCAGTAAGCGCCGCCGCTGTCTGCGCGCCGCCACCGACATAAAGGCTAAAAAAGAACGCCGTCAGCAACAGTACTTCCAGTAACACGCAGCCAATTTCCCAACGATGCAGCACCGCAATAGCTTCAGGCGCACTGCGGCTTAGCGAGGGGAACAACGACAATACTGCCAGCGCTGAGACCAGCCCGGAATTGAGAAACAGCAGCGGCAACACGCCGTTGTTCAGTAACGGGTAACCTTTTAACGTCGAGAGTAAAAATCCGGTGTAAACGCCCAGCAGCACCGCCAGCAGGCCAAGAATGACGTTATGCCCGCGATAATGCTGCGACAACCACCGCCCCACACGCACCAGCAGGCGTAACAACGCACCCACCGCGCCCTGCGGGTACTGCTGCGCGCGCGCGTTCAGCCACATATAGCCCAGCCGCAGCCACCATAAAGCCAGTGCCAGGAAGAAGAGCTGGAACAGCATCACCCCGAGTGACATCACCGAGTGTGGATTGTAAAACACCATCACGTACCAGAAAGAGAGCGGGTGGGTAAGGTGAAAAACCAGCACCGTTAGCCCCACCGCCACCATCAACGGCGCACCAATAGCGGCGCGCCACGCGAACCAGCGGCGCTGCGCTGGAGGCAACACGCGTTGCAGGCCCAGAGCCACCAGCACCAGGCCAGAGGCAATGCCTAACACAAAAAGATACAGCGCTATCGGCCAGTCCCAGACCAGCGTGTCGAATTGAAAAGGATGCGTTGTCATGATCTCCTCGCTGAGATGTCAGGTACGGTTGGGATTAATTTCGCCCTGCTTGCCAGCCACACGGTAGACATTGGGGCCGGTGCCAAGATAGAGCTTGCTGCGATAGACCACTTTGCTGCGAATAGCCTGCGAAATGGCGCTGTCGGGATCGTTGAGGTTGCCGAAGGTCAGCGCCTTCATCGGGCAGATTTGTACGCAGGCAGGTAGCCGCCCCTGCGCCAGTTCGCTGTCCCGGCAGAAGTTGCATTTGTCGGCGGTCAGACTGACCGGATTGATAAAGCGCACATGGTAAGGGCAGGCCGCCAGACAATAGCGACAACCAATACAGCGCTGGTGATTGACATCAACGATGCCGGTGGCCGGATCTTTGTAGGAGGCCCCCGTCGGGCAGGCGCTCACGCAAGGCGGGTTATCGCAGTGCTGACATGAACGGCGGAAAAACTGCCGGGTGTTACCGTTGTCCCCGGGAGCCGGATTGGGCAAAACCTGCAAGCGGGTCACCCCTTCAGGAACCCGGTTCGCTTTGCGGCAGGCCGCCACGCAGGCCTGACAGCCAATACAGCGGGTCTCGTCATGCAACATCGCGTAGCGCACACCGGTGGCGATATTTTCGCTGGCCAGCAATAAATGCAGGGGAGGATCGGTAAGCAGTAACACAGAGCAGGCGCCGAGGCGTTGAATTAATTTACGTCGTGTATAACTCATGACATTGCCTTTTTTATTGAAATGTTTCGGGTGATGCTGCGAAGACATAGCAATTAGCGCGCCAGAGAGATCTTCTCACCTAACTACCTGATTTTTTTAATTCTTTATCTTTTATCCTTGCCTGCCATGACGGAGAGACGCAGCGGCAATCCATATTGCTATCGCGGTGATGCATTTATGTATCGCTGTGTGGCGTAATTCATCCCGAATTGCCCGCTAACCCACACCGCAGGCCCGGCTTCAGGCTGGCCTGGATCCTGCATTCCGTCTGCCAGACGTTATGGACACAGACGGACACATCATATGAAGCAGGCAATGCTGGCAGGATTGATCGCGTTGATGGTCGGGGCAGGTGCCGCGGCAGCCGCGACAACATGGGAAACGGGCGGTAAAACCATGGGGACCTGGTATCAGGTCAAGGTGGCGTATACGCCTGACCAGGCGCTGGATGGCCTGAAGAATGAGATTGAACAGGGGCTGGCGCAGGACAATACGCTGCTCTCAACCTGGCGGCCCGACAGTACTCTGTCGCGTTTTAATGGTTATGCCGGTACTCAGGCGCAACCGATCCCCGAAGGTATGGCTTTGGTTATACGCACGGCGTTGCAGGTGGCGGAAAAGACCCAGGGGGCGATGGATATCACCGTCGGCCCACTGGTGAACCTGTGGGGGTTTGGGCCGGGCGGCGTACCGACACACACGCCGGATGCCGCCGCCATCGCTGCCGCCCGCCAGCAGGTCGGCTGGCGGCACTTGCATCTGTCCGAACGCGACGGTAAGGCCTGGCTGCAAAAAGATCTGCCGTCGCTCTATGTGGACTTGTCCACGGTTGGCGAAGGCTATGCCGCCGATCGCCTGGCTGCGCTGATGGCGCGTCACGGCATCACGAATTATCTGGTCTCGGTAGGCGGAGCCGTAGTGACACGCGGCAAGTCGGCCTCCGGGCAGCCATGGAAGGTTGCTATCCAGCAACCGACGGATAAGCAGACCCGCATTGAAGCTATCGTTGATTTGCAGGGGCATGGCATCAGTACCGCCGGGAGCTATCGCAATTATTACCAGCGCGACGGGCGTCGCCTGTCGCACATCATCGATCCGGCCAGTGGGCAGCCGATCAGCCACCATCTGGTGTCGGCGACAGTGATCGCCAACACCGCCTTACAGGCCGATGCCTGGGATACCGGGTTAATGGTACTGGGGCCTGAACGCGCGAAAGCGCTGGCGTTACGCGAAGGGCTGGCGGTGTATCTGATTATCGCCAGCGATAACGGGTTCATCTCCTGGCAATCCCCCGCTTTTGCCCGGTATCTGGTTGGCGCCACCGCTCATTAAGTTGCCGCTCAGCGGACAAGCGAGAAGCATGATGAAAATAGAACTGCTGCGTGAGTTTTTATTGCTTTCCGAACGACTTAATTTCACCCGGGCAGCACAAAAGCTGCATATCACTCAGCCGGTTTTAAGTCGGCATATGAAAGAGCTGGAGGAACACGTAGGCGCACCGCTGTTTCTGCGCGATACGCATCAGGTCACACTGACCAGTGCCGGTTACCGGCTGGCCAGCGAAGTACGCAAAATATTGCATCAATACGATGAGAGCATGACCGCCGTGCGGACTTTCACCGGCAACAGCCGACGGCGCTTATCCATTGCCTTTCTGGGCGAAGCAATACGCCAGCCGCTGGTGACGCTGGTGGAGGATTTTCGCCAGCAACAAAATGATGTGGTGGTGGAATGTCGCGATTGCGAACTGGAGGAAGTGCTCTCGCTGCTGGACGCGGGTGAATGCGACGTCGGTTTTTTGATCCGCCCTAACTTTATGCCGCAACGTCCCGGTTTTGGCGCGCTGCCGTTCCAGACGGATGATTTGTGCGTGGCGGTCAATCGCCTGCATCCGCTGGCGCAGCGGGCAACGGTATCGCTACGGGACGCCGCACAATGGCCCATTATCCGTGTTGATCCGCGTGAGTTCTCCCTTTCCGAGCAGTACAGCACCCGTTTTTTAAGCGCGCGCGGTATCGATTTTAATCTCTACAAAGAGTTTCCGAATCTTAAGTCCTGCTGTTTCGATCTGGAGCTGAACCAGCGGGCGGTACTGCTGATGCCGCGCCATCGCGGCTATCTATTGGGCGACAACAGTATGTTGCTGTCGCTGGCCGAGAAGGATTGCTGGTTTAGCCTGGAACTGGTCTGGTCACTGCGCAATCGCAACCCCTGCGTGATGCTTTTTAGCCAGGCGTTCAGCCATTATCTGGCCAGCCGCGCGACGACTGCATAATATTTTCTTTTTTATTATTAAAAAATAATGCGGCTTATTTTATTGCCCTGGTTATGCATAAATAACATAGCCGAAAAAATAAAAAGAATTTCTGCCTGGCAGTATTCACTTATAGGCTGAGAATTAACGAAGATACACCCCTGGAAATATCACCCTATTATTTAAGGAGCACATCATGGTGATTAAAGCGAACTTTGAATCCGATCACGATAAACGTAAAGAAATGTCCCACAAAGAGTTAGGCACGATACCGCATATGCCTTTTGAAGAATATTCAGAACGGCTGAAACACTGCTTCACCATGAAGCGTAAAAACGGCATCCTCGAAGCTCGCCTGCATACCAACGGCGGCAGTCTGCAATGGGGAGCACCCGCGCATCAGGGGCTACATTATTTCTTCGACTGGGCCGGTCGCGACCCGGAAAATGAGGTGATTATCCTTGGCGGCAGCGGCGAAGATTTTATGGCGGGCATCGGGCGTCTGGATGAACAGGGCCGCTGGCAACCCGCCACCGAGTTTGCTTCCGCGCCGTCTGAAGCCTGGAAAATGTATGAATATCAATACTATGACGGCACGAATGATATCGAAGGGCAGGTCTTCGATGTGGAAGTACCGACCATCGGCGTGTGGAACGGCGCGGCATTTCATACCGATCTGGTATTGTTCAGCGACATTACGCTTTGCACCGAAGATGCCTGGACCACCGAAATGCACTATCGCGTCAACATGGTGCCGGGGGATGGCATCCAGATTGCCTGGCGTGAACTGATGGGGCGCAAACGCTACGCCTATGCCGAGTTGACCGGGGAGATCATCACCGCGCGCAAAGCGCTGGCGCTGGGCATGGTCAATGAAATCTGCGATGACACCGAGTCCTGCTATAACCGCGCATGGGAAATCGCCGAGCTGATTATGCGTACCGGTACCCGCGTGACGCGACGTATCACCACGCAGCAACTGCGTAAAGCGTGGAAAGAAGATATTGCCAACGAATTACGCAACTCTTTTGCTACCGAAATGTATGTGACCGCCACTGAACACTCTCCGCATGAAATTAATTACTGGAACTGGGCGCATGAAGAAGCCGAATTAGTTAAAGCGGCGGAGAAAAAAGGCAAAGTTGTCCGGCCGCGTATTGGCGGAGGGAATGAAGAGCTGGAAATTAAATAACGTAACGCACTTTTAATTATCTTTTTGTTTTTAGCTGCATGTGACGCGTCGCCATAATGGCGCGCGTCGTAATAAATAGCTTATGTCATTTAATGGCATGGCAATAAAGGATATAGCGAACGGAGGCTGGTCCATGAATACCGCAGACGACGTTATTATTTCCGCCGCCCTGACCGGCGCAGTAACGCCAAAAGATATTAATGAACATATTCCACTGACGCCGCAGGAAATAGCAGACGATGCTTATCGATGCTGGCAGGCGGGTGCGGCAGTCGTACACCTGCATATGCGTGACGAAAACGGTCTGGGTACCATGTCCCGCGAGCGGTTTGCCGAAACGCTGCGTCTGCTGCGTGCTCACCGCGATTGCGACGTGATCATCAATTGCACTACCTCTGGCGACAGCCTGGCCAGCGATGCACAGCGCATGGCGCATGTTTCTACGCTGGACGATATTGAGATGGCCTCCTGGGACGCGGGTTCGTTTAACTGGATGCCCGCTGGCGTATTCGTCAATTCCCCGGCTTTTCTCGGCCAGTTAGGCGAGATCCTGACCGCTCGCGGTATCAAGCCCGAAATCGAAATTTTCGACAGCGGCATGCTGGGTATTGCCGACTATTTCGTCGAACAAGGCAAACTGCGCGCACCGTTGCATTATCAGTTCTGTCTCGGCATCCCCGGCGGCATGCCCGCCACCGTAGAGAACCTGGTTTACATCACGCAGAAGCTGCCTGCCGGCTCCACCTGGTCTGCCTTCGGCGTGGGAAAACACCATCTGCCCATCATGTTCGCCTCGCTGGCGCTAAACGGCCATATCCGTGTGGGGCTGGAGGATAACGTTTATTTCAGCCGGGGCGTGAAAGCAACGAACAGCCAGTTGGTCGAACGGGCAGCGCAGGCGGTGAAACTGTTTGGTAAACGGGTCGCCACGCCAGCCGTCGCCCGGAAAATATTGGGCCTGCCGCAACCGGGAGGCACACGATGAAAGAAGCAGTGATTGTCTCCGCGGCCCGCACGCCCATTGGTCGCTGTCGTGGCGCACTGGCCAGCGTACCGGCGCATCAGTTGGGCGCGCTGGCAGTAAAAGAAGCCGTGCGGCGTGCCGGTATCGAACCAGAGCGCATTGACGATGTCATCTTCGCCAATCTGATGAACCATGAAATCAACAATATGGGACGCATGGTGGCGCTGGAAGCCGGGTTACCCACTTCCGTGCCGGGCATCACGCTCGACAGACAGTGCGCCGCTTCGCTCAATGCGCTGGCGTACGGGGCGATCCAGGTGATGGCAGGATTTGCCGACACGATCGTCGCCGGGGGCGTTGAGAGTGACTCGCGCCGCACCTGGACGCTGGAAAAAACCGACACCGCGTGGTCGGTGCAGCCACCGCGCTTTGCGCACATTCACACCGCGCCGGATGAGGTGGGTAACCCGCCAATGGGCATCACCGCCGAGAATATTGCCACACGCTACAACTTCAGCCGTCGACAACTGGATGACTTTGCGCTGCGCAGCCATCGTCTTGCCAACGCGGCCTGGCAGGCCGGGCGCTTTGCTCAACAGATTGTGCCGGTGCCGTTGCCGGAACGTAAAGGGCAACCCAGCCAGTTGGCTCATGACGAATCTGTACGCCCGGATTGTTCAGCCGACGGGCTGGCGGCGCTGCGTCCCAGCTTTCTCCCCGATGGTCTGGTCACCGCTGGAAACAGTTCACCGATGAGCGACGGAGCCGGTGCGCTGGTGATCATGGAGCGCTCGCTGGCTCAGCGCCGTGGGCTTAAGCCGCTGGCCGTATTCCGTGGTTACGCGGTGGCCGGGGTCGATCCCAACTATATGGGCATGGGACCGGTACCGGCCTGTGCCAAATTGCTGCGTCAGACCGGGCTGCGTGTCGAGGATATCGCGCTGTGGGAATTGAACGAAGCGTTCGCTGCCCAGTCGCTGGCCTGCATTCAGGAAATCGGCATGGAACTGAACCGGGTTAACCCCAACGGCGGCGCCATTGCGCTCGGCCATCCGTTAGCCGGTAGCGGGGCGATCCTTGCCACGAAAGCGGTGTATGACATGCAGCAGCGCCAGTTAGATAACGCCGTCATCACCTTCTGCGTTGGCGGCGGCCAGGGCGTGGCGGTCCTGCTGACGAGGGAGTAAACGATGAACAAATTCGCGTTACCCGAAGAGATCATCGCGCTGTTTCACGATGGGCAGACGCTGATGTGCGGCGGGTTCGCCAACCATGGCGTACCTAACCGGTTAATTGACTGCGTGATTGCCAGCGGCGCACGTCATCTGACGCTGATTTCGAATGACAGCGGCGATGCCGATCTGACAATTGGCCGCCTGATCCACCACGGCCTGGTAGATAAGTTGATCGCCTCGCACATTGGACGCAATACCGAAACCGTCGCGCTGGTTGCCGAAGCCAAAATCGAGCTGGAGCTGGTGCCGCAGGGTAGCCTGGCGGAACGGATGCGCTGCGGTGGAGCAGGGCTGGGCGGCGTGCTGACGCGTACGGGGCTTGGCACGCTGGTCGACAAAGACAAGCCGCACATGGTGGTGAATGGCGAAGAGTGGCTGCTGGAAACGCCGCTGCGCGCCGACATTGGGCTGGTGCGTGCGCGCACTGCCGATCCGCTGGGCAATCTGACCTATCGCGGCACGATGCGCAATTTTAACCCGCTGGTGGCGAAAGCCACCCGCCTGACGCTGGTGGACGCCGACCGGCTGGTGGATGTCGACGAGTTAGCGCTCGACAGCATTGTCACGCCGGGCGTTTACGTCGACAAAATCCTGGTCCGGCAAGGAGAACTGCGATGAATGCTCGCGAACGTATTGCCCGCCGCGCTGCGGGTTATTTTTCCGACGGCGATGTCATCAACCTGGGGATTGGCATTCCCAGTTTGTGTAGCGATTACGCTCCGCCAGGGGTGATGTTCCATACCGAGAACGGTTTAGTCGGCATGGGGCCACTGGTGGAGGGCGTGCTGGCGGTTGAGGGGTTTTCCAATGCTACGGCGCTACGTTTTGCTCCCGTCCCCGGAGCCAGTGCATTCGACAGTGCGGAATCCTTCGCGCTGGTGCGCAGCGGCAAGCTGGCGGCGACAGTTTTAGGCGGTTTGCAAGTTGCTGAGAATGGCGACCTCGCCAACTGGGCTCAGCCTGGCCGTATTTTCGGCATGGGGGGCGCAATGGATCTGGTAAGCGGCGCCCGCAAGGTGATTGTCACCATGGAGCTGTGCACCAAAGACGGCAAACCGAAAGTGGTGAATACCTGTAGCTACCCGCTGACCGGCCAGCGTTGCGTCGATCATATCGTCACCGAGCAGTGCGTCATTGATGTCACCCCCGATGGGCTGGTGCTTGCCGAACTGCTGGACGGACTGACGCCGCAGGATATTCAACGCCAGGTTGAACCCACCCTGATTGTCCTTGCGCCACCGAAATTGATGCCGGCCTGAGTGGTCGGTGTTTTCTCTGTTCTGCCGCAGTTTCTTCCGGAGATGTCACATTATGATCGAACAGCAAAGTTCCCCACTGCTGAACAACCACGCTGATGTCGCCGCAGAAAAACGCGGCAGGCACCACTTCGGCGCGCAGGGCTGGAACGTCATTATCTTTCAGGGACTCCTGTTCTGGATTGCCGCAGGCACGGTAACCCATGGACTGAATGTCGTATTACCCACGCTCTCCGGACTCTACGGTCTGGATTACAGCACGTTGCTGGCGCTGGCGACGCCCGCTTCATGGGCCTCCATTTTTGCCAGTCCGGCTTGTGCGTGGCTGTGCGAAAAGCGGGGCGTCAAATTCAACATTATTGTCTGTTTAATTGGCTGCGCCCTCTGTTTCGGTGCCCTGGGTTACAGCTCCTCATTTCTCAGTTTTGTACTGCTGTTCGGCGCAGTGAGTTTTTTCGGCACCGGCTTTGCGTATGTCGGCGGAACCGCGCTGATAGCCAACTGGTTTGTACGTAAGCAAGGCCTGGCGCTGGGCTGGTGCGCGATTGGTCAGACGCTGTCGAGTGCCTTTTATGTCCCCGCGCTGGCGGCGCTGTTCGTCTGGCTGGGGGTGCGTTACGGCTTTTGGGGTATCTCGGCGATGATGCTGATCATGGCCGTCTGGGCAGGGGTGTTTATCGCCAATAAACCGGAAGATGTGGGACTGACACCGGACAACGAACCATTGAATGCAGGAACGCACAAGCCCCGTGGTTACGTGAGCGATATTAGCATCCGCCAACTGTTGAGAATGCGCGACGTATGGCTGATCGGCATCGCCACTGGCGGCATCTATATCATGCTGGTCGGCGTCGTTGGTCAGTTTGTCCCCAGGATCATGGCGATGGGGTATCCGCAAAGCACCGCCATTTTTTATATGACGGTAGCGGCATTGATTGGCGCGCCGGGCGCTTATGGCTGGGGTTGGCTCAATCACCGGCTGGGCGTTAAGCGTACCATTCTGCTGTATACCCTGTGCTGGGTCGTTGCCATCATCGTCAACATGTTCGCACAGCAGGGCTTTATGTTGTGGCTGTCGCTACTGATGATCGGTTTATGCATGCCCGGTGCGACCAATCTCAGTACTGCGCTGATTGCCGCCAAGTTTCCTCGTCAACATTACATTCGCGCCATCGCCATCGTGATGCCGATCCAGTCGGTAGTGCGTTGCTGCGCCTTCCTGATTCTCTCTTTCGGCCTCTCCTGGCTCGGCGGCTATACCGGCGCGTATCAACTCTTAGTGGCAGTGGGGGGCATCACGTTGGCTTTGCTGTGGTGTACCAACATCTCGCCGATGGATAAGGAGAAGGAAATTGAACACTGAAATCGTGATTGTCAGTGCAGTACGAACCGCGATAGGTAAATTTGGCGGTGGCCTGAGTACGGTCGCGGCCCCCACGCTCGGCGCACAAATTATGACGGCGGTGCTGCAACGCGCGAATGTCGATCCGGCGCTGATCGAGCAGGTGATTTTCGGCAACGTGTTGCAAGCCGGGCTGGGCCAGAATCCGGCGCGCCAGGCCATGCTTGAAGCCGGGTTGCCGCAGGAAACTTCCGCGACCAGCATCAATATGGTCTGCGGTTCCGGCTTACAGAGCCTTATTTTTGCCGCCGAAACCATTGCCGCCGGTGGGGCAGAGGTGGTGCTGGCAGGCGGTATGGAAAATATGTCGGCAGCACCCTATTTGCTGGATAACGCGCGCTGGGGTTACCGCATGGGCGATCAGCGCGTGGTTGACAGCGTGGTCAATGATGGCCTCTCTTGCGCCATCAATCATTACCATATGGGGATAACGGCGGAAAACGTCGCGCGCCAGTGCGGCATCAGTCGCCAACACCAGGATCAGCTGGCGCTGCTCTCCCAGCAACGCGCCGTGGCCGCAATTGATAACGGGGCATTTCGCCAGGAGATTGTCCCGATAACCGTGCCCGGCAAAAGAGGGGAGGTGATTTTCGCCGTCGATGAGCATCCACGCCGCGGAGTAACTATGGAGGATCTGGCGCGACTGGCGCCAGCTTTTGCCCCTAATGGAACGGTGACGGCGGGCAACTCTTCTGGCATTAACGATGGCGCGGCAGCGTTACTGTTAATGAGCGGCAAGCGGGCGCGGGCACTGGGTATAAAACCGCTGGCTCGCCTGCGTGGCTATGCGGCATGCGGTGTCGATCCGGCGCTGATGGGGCTGGGGCCGGTACCGGCAACCCGGCAGGCGCTGCAACGGGCGGGGCTGACGGTCGCTGACCTCGATCTGATCGAGGCCAATGAAGCCTTTGCCGCGCAATGTGTCGCTGTCGGTCGGGAACTGGATCTGGACTGGGAACGTACCAATGTAAACGGCGGCGCTATAGCCCTCGGTCACCCGATTGGCGCTTCAGGCGCGCGTATTCTGGTTACGTTACTGCACGCGCTAAAAGCCAGAGATAGCACGCTGGGGCTGGCCACGCTGTGCGTTGGCGGTGGGCAAGGTGTCGCGATGATCGTTGAGCGTTGTTGAGGCTCAGTCGCTGCCAGACGGGAGGTCATTCGGTGTCATTGGGCAGCCTTCGCAGAAACGGCAACGCAAAACAGGCTGCCTGAATAAGCGCGACTTTTATCCTGGATTTTGTCTGGAGCCAGCCTGGACGCTATTCTGAGCTGATGCCTGGATATTACTGATAAATGCAGAAAAGCAAAAAACCCGCTTTTTAGCGGGCTTTTTGCTTTTCTGCTTTCCGATGTTGTCAGCGGCGGACGCTGGCTGAGCGCCGGGGCTTGAGCAGTTTATTTTCACTTATCCGCGCCCACTGGCTGAACAGCGTGTACAAACCGCAGGCCGAGACAAAGGTTGCCACCGCCGAGAACGAGGCCAGTGACGCAGGCCCCTGCATCAGCACAATCCCCAGCGCCACGCTGATAAACCACGCGCCCACGCCTGGCGGATTAATTGCCACATGCTCATGGTCGTGCGGTACATTGTGGGCAATCCCGGCCAGCGCCACGCCTACCCATGCCACTACAAATACCCCCTGGTAAGCCAGCGCCTGCAATAGCCAGGCGAACACATCCGCCAGCATCAGAATGTACACCACCACACCGACCACACAGGCCCAGACCAGTTTCGGTAATTTGAGGTTAAACAAGCTGTGGAAGAAGACCTGCATATTGACGGTAGCCAGGTAATAGTTGGCAGTGTTGATCCGTGTCTGTGTCACCCAGACAAACCCCAGCCCGGCAATGCCCAGCAGATTTAATATCGCCACTACAACGGCGGTTTCACTGAGCGCCCCACTGTCGTGCAGACTGCTGGCGAGGTAAATTCCCGCTACGCCATTCAGGAAAAAGGTGACCAGATAAAATGGCATACCAAAGTTAAAGCGTGCGTGATACTGGCTGTCTTCCTCACGGCCAAAGCGGGCGTAGTCGAAGGTGTACATCATCAGAACCCACACGCCCATGTAATAGGTGAAGCAGTTCCACCAGCCCCACACTGAAGGGTTGGCCGGGCCATACTCAAGCCAGTTTGCCTGGTAGCCGTAATGCATCACAGAAACAACGATCGTCGCCAGCAACCCCACCAGGTAAAACGGCAGCAGTACACCGTTGAATTTATCCAGCCAGTGCTGAACGCTACCGAAAATAAGCGGCACGCTGTATATCACCACCAGTGCCGCCGCTGCCCAGTAGACCATACCCGGGAACAAGTGGTTGAGGGCGAAGGCGATCACCGAGCCTTCGAACACGGCGTAATAAATCGCCGTGGAGAAGAAGATCAGCGTCGCCAGCGATGCCCCCATCCGCCCGAACAGGCGGCGTGAGAACTGGGCGACAGACAAGCCGCTGCGAATGGCAAAACGACTGATCACGCCATTAATCAAACCATAGGAAATAACGGATAACGCCATACCGATAATGGCGTTAATCGCCCCGTAGGCCAGCGCCAAAGACGCGCCAACCACAATGTAAAACACGGCGCTGCACACCGCCCACCACGCCATGGTCAGGGAGAATTTCCCCATGCGCGCCGGCTCCGGCAGCGCTGACTGACCAACATTTTCCGCCGAGCGGGATTGTGGAGCTGAAGCCATAGCAACCTCCTGAAACAGGCAATCAAAGTGATGCCATGGGGCGAAGCCCCGGGCAGGGTTAACGCAACACGTTCGCCAGTTGCGCCAGTCGCTGTTGAGACTGGCGGCGCGCAACCAGCGCCTCTTCCAGCGTCACCGGCATAAAGCGGACGTGTTGATTCGGTTGTAACTGACCAAGAATGGCCAGATCGGGGCTGATAACGGTCCCCAGCGTCATATAGCCGCCGCCCGATACCGCATCGCGCAGCAGGACAATCGGCTCAAGCCCACCCGGTGCCTGAACGGAACCAATGGGGTAGCAGGCATCGACAATATTGGAGGGATCGGAGCCTGCGCCAAACGGCGGCGTCCGTGGGTTAAACGTCAGCGGCTGCCCGCCTTTCAGACGGTAGCCCGTGCGGTCGGCTTCGGTACTGACATGCCAGTCGTCGGCAAAGAAGGTATCGACCGCGGCATCCGTCAGTCGGTGGATATAGAGGCCCGGCACCAGTCGCAGAGTGACGGATGTCTCCAGCACCGGCAGTAATGTTTCAGGAACCGTGTTCCCCTCGCGGCGGAAGCAATCTGCGTTTGCTGGCTGCACGTTCAACACATCACCCGCTGCCAGCCGCCGCCCCTGAAAGCCCCCCAGCGCCCCCAGCGTATAGGTCGAGCGGCTTCCCAGTACGCGCGGCACATCAAGGCCGCCAGCAATCGCCAGATAGCCACGACATCCCTGGCGGGCAGGGGCAAAGCGCAGATGTTGCCCGGCGCGGATATACAGCGCGCTGTGCGCAGCAGCAGGTTGATTGTCGACAATCGGCGTCATCGCCGCGCCGCACACCGCGATCAGCGCATCGGTGGAAAAATGTAACTCCGGGCCGAGCAGCGTCATCTCCAGCACTGCATCATCGGCTGCGTTACCCACCAGCAGGTTCGCCATCTGCATTGAATACGGATCCAACGCGCCGGAGGGGGGAATGCCCAGGTGGTAATAGCCTTCACGCCCTGCATCCTGAACCGTGGTGGCAAGGCCAGGCTTAATCACATTGATGGTCATACAACCCCCTTTTCAACAACTGAGGATAGCCCTGCGGATCGGCGACAAAGTCTGCAAGCACAAATGTCACATCGCGAATACGTGGGGAAAACATGCCTTTTTTTACCTGTTCGCTGATGTCGTCGTAAGTCTGGCGATCGATGGCGCGGAACTGCACAATGTCGCCCGCTTTGAAGAACACCATTTCGCTTTGCAGATACGGCAGACGTTGCGCCGGGTCATAGATTGGCATTGGCGTGATGCCAAACAGCTGATAACCGCCAGCGCCACGCACCGAGTAGATACAGCCGAAGCAGCCGCCATGACCGAGAGATAACCCGGGCGTATCGGTACGCGGGCGCAGGTATTTCGGTACCTGGAGCTGTTTGTCATGCCCGACCATCTGGTACATAAACGGCAATCCGGCGACAAAACCCACCATCGACACGAACCACGGCGTACCGCTGTGGGCGGCAATAAAGTCGTCTTTATCCGCATAACCATTGATGTGTGCGGCATAGTCGAGGTCGCTGCCTTCCGGTGCCTGGTGGCGATCGCGAAAACGCATTAACGTCTCGTGTGTCCACGGATCGTTGTACAGCACTGGCACCTCAATAATGCGTGTCGCCAGCGTGGTGTCGCCTTCGCTATCGGCTTCCAGCGCCTGCAGCTTGTCGAGCAGCGTTTGCGGTGCCAGCACGTCCGGGTTAAAGCGTACCTGGAAAGAGGCGTTTGCCAGGCAAATATCCAGCACACCGGGGAGCTGGCATGCTTCCAGTGCCCGCGTCAGCGTCAGGCCGTGAAAAAAAGCATTTAACGACATTGACTGGTCAATTTCGGCAAACAGATGCTCATCTCCGCCAAAAGAGTAGCGAATCGGATCATTGGCCATAGCGACGGATCTCCTGTAGCGGGGGCGTTGCTGCACTGTCGCGCTCCGCCAGCCACTGCTCGAGGGTGGTGGTGGTGAATTCTCCCGCCTGCAATTGCGGGTGTTGCAGCAGCCATTGATGCAGCGGGGCGGTGGTTTTGATACCGCGCAGTTCAAGCCCTCCGAGTGCCTGGCGGGCGCGGGCCAGCGCGTCGGCGCGATCGGCGCCCCAGGCAATCACTTTCGCCAGCAAGGAGTCATACCACGGGGGAACGGTGTAACCGCTGAAGACATGGCTGTCGACACGGATCCCTTCGCCACCCGGCCACACCACTGCGTCTATCCGGCCAGGGCAGGGGAAGAAGTTCTTGTCGGGGTCTTCGGCGTTAATGCGCATTTCGCAAGCGCTGCCGCTCAGGTGCACATCCGACTGCGCCAGCGTTAGCGGTTCACCGTTGGCAATGCGTAACATCCACTGCACCAGATCGATACCCGTGACCATCTCGGTTACCGGATGTTCCACCTGGATACGGGTATTCATCTCAATGAACCAGAACTCGCCGCGCGTTTCATCAAACAGGTATTCCAGCGTGCCTGCCCCGCGATAGCGTAGGTGCCGCGCCAGTTGCACTGCGCTGTCGCAGAGCGCGGTCCGCTGGGCAGGGCTCAGGGCAGGCGAGGGCGCTTCCTCAAAGATTTTCTGCCGACGGCGCTGTAACGAGCACTCGCGGTCGAACAGGTGGATCACCCGCTCGCCATCGCCGAGGATCTGCACTTCAACATGGCGGGCGCGGGCGATAAAACGCTCGAGGTAGACTGCGCTGGAGCCAAAAGCGGCTTTCGATTCGCTCTGGGCAACGGGGAATTCCCGCGCCAGCGCCTCATCATTTTCTACCACGCGGATACCACGACCACCGCCACCGGCTGCGGCTTTAATCAGGCAGGGATAACCGATCTCGCTGGCGCGAACTTGCGCTGCCTGCACCGTTTCCAGCACCCGGGAGCCGGGAACGACTGGCACACCGGCTTCTGCTGCCGTGCGGCGGGCTGCGGCTTTATCGCCCATCACGCGAATGGTTTGCGCGTCCGGGCCGACGAAAATATACCCGGCCTGTTCAACCCGCTCGGCGAACTGGGCATTTTCCGACAGAAAACCGTAGCCAGGGTGGATCGCATTTGCACCGGTTTGCGCGGCGGCATCCAGCAAGGCATTAATGTTGAGATAACTGCGCGCGGCTTGCGCCGGGCCGATAATGCACACCTCATCGGCCAGTTTTGCCGCGAGGCTTTCACTGTCTGCCTCGCTGCATGCCGCCACCGTTGGGATCCCCAGTGTTTGCGCAGCACGAATAATACGCACCGCTATTTCCCCACGGTTAGCGATCAATAATTTTTTTATTTTCCCCGTCATAAATCCTCCGCAGTGATTATTCGTTATCGGTTTTTATTATGGCTATCACCTGTCCGGGTTCGACGGCATCACCATTTTGTATGGTGATGGTGCTTATTACGCCGCGAGTCTCGGCGAATATTTCACTGAACTGTTTCATCACTTCAATTAAACCAATAATGGTGTCGGGTTCGACTTTATCGCCCTCCTTAACAAAAGGTGTAGCCTCTGGTGAGGGTTGCCGGTAAAAAACACCCGGCAATGGCGAAATAATTTCAATATCAGACATCGTATTTCTCTCCAGATAAGCGGGAATGATTAAACCATACCCGGTGAGCAGACGTTTATACCTGCATTAATGAGCGCCATTTTTACCGAGCTGATAATTTCCAGTGCGCCGGGCGTATCACTGTGGATACAAATAGAATCGAAACGAATCGGGATAGTATTGCCGGTAACGGTTTTGACTTTCCCCTCCAGACAGGCCATTAACACTTTCTCGGTGATCGCCTGCACATTAAGACGCCCGGTACTGCGGGTGAAGACAATAAGCCCTTGATCGTCATACTCTCTGTCGGCGTAAAACTCGGTGACTACCGGATGCTCCAGCCGCTGCGCTGCCTGCCAGACGGCGGAACCCGCCATGCAGTAAAGATAGAGGCCGGCGTCGAGTTGATGCAGGGCGGCAACAAAACATTGCGCTGCCGTTTCATCCCGCGCCAGGTGCATATATAACGCGCCGTGCGGTTTAATATGCTGCAATGGCAAGGAGTATAAACGTGCGAATTCCCGCAATGCACCCAGTTGGTAAATAATGTCGTTAACCAGTTCGTCCATCGGAATAGATAAATGGCGGCGACCAAACCCTTGTAAATCATTAAATCCCGGATGTGCGCCAATGGCCACGCCATTTTTTCTGGCCGACTCGACAGTTTTTCGCATAATATTGGGATCGCCAGCGTGAAACCCGGTGGCAATATTGGCGGAGCTGATTATCGTCATAAGTTCATTATCAACATCATCGCCAATTATCCATGAGCCAAAACTTTCTCCTATATCGGAGTTGATATCGACCGTTTTCATCATAATAATTTCTTATTTCCGTTGGGGGGCGTTAATTCACTATATGAAGATTTATTTGTATCCGAAAAGTGTTATTTTTAGATAGTCTGATATCAGAAAAACAGAACGCTCATCGACAAACATTTTTGCTTAAATAAAAAGAGGGGCAGAGATGCTGACATTACGCCAGGTTCGTTATTTTGTTGCCACCGCCGAAATGGGGCAGATCTCGCTGGCGGCCTTGCATCTCAATATTTCGCAGTCGGCGGTCACCGGGGCGATTCAGGAACTGGAGCAGCTATTGGGCAAGAAGCTGTTTACCCGCTCGGTGCACGGCATGATGCTGACCGACTACGGGAACCATTTTCTTAACCATGCCTATACCGTGTTACAGACCGTGGATAATGCCGTGCGTAGCATGCCGGTTAATGACACGGGTGTGCGAGGCACGCTGCGTCTGGCGGCAAGTTACACGGTGATTGGCTATTTTCTGCCGTTCCATCTGCAACGGCTGGCGCAGGATTATCCGCACATTGATATCCAGTTGTTTGAGTATGAGCGGCAGGATATTGAGCAAGGATTGGTTGACCAGACGCTGGATATGGCGCTGGTGCTGACTGGCAATTTACGCCATCAGTCGATTTCTGCCGAAACCCTGTTTAATTCTACGCGCCGCTTGTGGCTGCCATCACGGCATCCGTTATGTGAAAAATCGCACGTGACGCTGGAGGATGTGGCCGGGGAACCTTTCATTATGCTCACGGTGGATGAAGCCGCAGACAGTGCCATGCGCTACTGGGAAGAGGCCGGAGCCAGCCCCAGCGTTATCCTGCGCACCAGTTCGGTCGAGGCGGTGCGCAGCATGGTGGCTAATGGTTCGGGGATCGCCATCTTATCGGACCTGGTTTATCGCCCGTGGTCGCTGGAAGGGCGGCGCATCGAGACCCGTTCGCTGGTTAACCATGTGCACCCGATGAGCGTCGGCCTGGCATGGCGTCATGATGCCCACTTCACCCCGGCGATGGCGGCGCTGCGCGAGTATTTCCGCAGCGCATTCGTGACGCAGCAAATCAATATGGTGCGACGTTAACACCTCTCTGCGCCCGTTCGGGGTTTTACCGCGCCTGTACATTACGAATGCGAATAGCGCCGTACCGGAGCGTTACATGCTTCCTCTTTGCTCAACCGCTGGATAATGTCCTGGCGTAACAGGAATTTCTGGATCTTACCGGACGATGTTCTGGGCAACTTATCGATAATCACGATCCGTTCCGGGTACTTATACTTCGCCATCCGTTTACGGCTAAAAAAGGTCACCACCTCTTCGAGCGGCAGCGCCTTGCGCGTTTTTAACACCACATATGCACATGAGCGCTCGCCTAAACGTTCATCCGGCATCGCGACGACGCAGGCATCCTCAATGTCCGGGTGCTGCAACAGCACATCTTCCACTTCGCGACTGCTGATGTTTTCGCCACCGCGCACAATGATGTCTTTCTTGCGCCCGGTGATGGTGATATAGCCCTCTTCATCCATCCGGCAGAGATCGCCGCTGTAGTACCAGCCGTCCTTGTCCAGCGCCCGGGCGGTCAACTCCGGTTCGCCCAGATAACCCATAAACACATTCGGCCCGCGTGAAGCCTCTTCGCCTTCCATGCCACGCGGTAGCGTTCTTCGCGACTCATCCACCACCTTGATTTGCACCCCGGCAGCGGCATAACCGTCGGTATTCATCATCTTTGACTGCGGGTCGTCGAGATTCACCACCGCGTGTGGGGAACTCTCGGTTGAACCATAAATGCTGAGCAGTTTGATCCCCAGTTGCTGGCAACCCCGTGCCACCTTTTTCGGGATGGTGGTGCCGCCGCACAAAAAGAAACGTAACGAAGAGAGATCCGCAGGCTGCTTTTCAACCGAACAGAGAATGTCATAGACAAACGGCGTGGCGCCCAGCATGCAGGTGCAGCGCTGTTGCTCCAGCAGCGCAAGGCAGGCGGCAGGGGT
This sequence comes from Kosakonia sp. MUSA4, assembly GCF_013085925.1. Classification (NCBI taxonomy): domain Bacteria; kingdom Pseudomonadati; phylum Pseudomonadota; class Gammaproteobacteria; order Enterobacterales; family Enterobacteriaceae; genus Kosakonia; species Kosakonia sp. MUSA4. The sequence goes on along the minus strand of NZ_CP025697.1, from coordinate 3,288,848 downwards.
AAAAATATCCAGCAGTACGCTGCGCGCGCCAATCAGGAACGGGGCCGTCACGCCGTGTAAAAAGCCGGTCGCGTGGCCGAGGGGTGCGGGCATCAGAAACACATCCTGCCAGGTGAGATTAAGCCGCGCGCAGTAGGCGCGTTCGCTGGCGAGAATATTGTTGTGGGTCAGCATCACGCCTTTCGGCATCCCTTCGGTGCCGGAGGTAAACAGCACTGCCGCCAGTTCATCGCCGTGCACCTTCACAGGCCGGTCCAGCGGCGTATTCTCTTTGAGCAACTGGCGGAAACTGAGTGTGGTTGTGGCTGGTGCCAGTTTGTCGACCCCGACAATGCGTTGCAGCCAGGGAAGCTGGTTTTGCAACGGCTGGATCAGTTCCACCGGGTGCGTTTGCTTAAACAGCGTGGGGGCGAAGAAGATCTTCGCCTGACACTTGTTGAGCACCCACACCAGTTCTGCCTCGCGCCAGGCGGGCAGCAGCGGTACGGACACGGCACCGGTTTTCAGGCAGGCCAGATAAATCACTGTAAACTCACACCAGCCCGGCAGTTGAAACGCGACGCGATCGCCGGGCTGGATGCCGCTGCTCAGCAACCAGCTCGCCAGGCAACTTGACGCATGATCGAGCGCAGCATAGCTGTACGACGCCCCGTGATTATCCACCACGGCAATTTTGTCCGGTACGGCGCGCAGGGTCTGGTGCCAGTAATCCCCCAGCGTCGCGTCTCCCCAAAAACCCTGTTGCCGGTACGCTTTCCGGCGTTCGGCATTAAATGTTATCGCGATACCCATGGAACCTTCTCGTTCAATAAACTGGCAATAGTGAAAAAGAAGGACACCGCCCGGCGATGTCCTTGTGCGCATTGCAGGCGATGTGGCGTTAACCGTAACGGAAGTCGATACCAAACGTACCGGCCGGATACTCCCATTTTTCAAGAATGGTTTCGCCGCACAGTACCCGGCAGGTACCGCACTCAAGACACCCGGCAGAGTCGAAATGAATGTTGCCCTGCGCATCCTGTTTGTAGAGATTGGCGGGGCAGGCCATCAGCAGTTTGCGAAACTCATCAATGTTGGGATCGCGGGTCAGAATAATGTGCGGATGACCCTCATCGACATGGAATTTATTCACGCCCAGTTTGACGTCAACGTTAACGCGGGTTTCCTCAGTCATAATGCTGTCGCCCCTTTAATGCCGTCTTTCAGTAGGTTCATCAGGCCAATTTTTTTCATATGCGACATCATCATTTTGCGCACCGGTTGGTTCGGGCTGCCATCCACGGTGAACATATCGCGCATGATGCCCGCCACCATCTGCGGGTACTGCGTAAACAGTCGCGGGTTTTCCATCAGGGCAGGGAGCTTGCGAAAATGCTGCATATCGCGCATCACAAAGCTCTGCTCCAGCGTGCGTTTGTAATCGGCCAGCGCATGGACGGAGAAATCCTGTTGCTGTTTTGCTCTGATGGTGGTGTTGGCTGCCGCTTCTGCCGAGGCGATGGCTAAATCCATACCGCGAACGGTATAACCCAGGTTCAGGCAAAAGCCCGCAGCATCGCCAACAATCATCACACCGTCGCCGACCAGTTGCGGCACCATGGCCAGACCGCCCTCCGGTACCATATGTGCGGAGTATTCCAGCAATTTTCCGCCTTCGATTAGCGGGCGAATCGACGGATGCTGTTTAAAATCTTCCAGCATCTGCGGCACGCTTTTCCCTGCCTGGCCGATCTCTCCCAGACCGCAGACCAGCCCGATAGACACCGAGTCGCGATTGGTATAAAGGAACCCCCCGCCCATCAGCCCGTTCGAGGGCGACCCGGCAAAGAGCCAGGCGGCACCTTCGTCGGCGGAGAGATTAAACCGGTCATTAATTTGCGTGGTCGATAAGCCAATCAGCTCTTTCACGCCCACGGCGTAATGGTGTGGTGAGGGGGCCGGCACCATCCCCAGCGAACGCCCCAACAGGGAGTTCACCCCGTCGGCGAGGATCACCACACTGGCTTCGAGAATGTCGTCACCGGCCTGCACGCCAGTGACCCGGTTACCTTCCCGGATCAGGGCATCCACGCGTACGCCCGGAATAAACTGCGCACCAGCCTCTTCGGCCTGCTCCATCAGCCACGGATCGAGGCGGTTGCGCAGTACGGTGTAAGAGGCCTGCGTTGGAACGTCGGGTTGTTCACGGTGGAAGTCGAGGGTGACCGCGCTTTCCTCGGTCAAAAAGGAGATCTTCTCACGGGTTACTGTGCGCTCAATCGGCGCGTGCTGCGCGAACCCTGGCATAATGCGTTCAATACTGTGGGCGTAAAGGCGACCGCCGGTCATATTCTTACTGCCCGCGCTGTTACCGCGTTCAATGACCAGCACATCCAGCCCGGCTTTTGCCATCACATACGCGGCAACGGTGCCCGCCACGCCCGCGCCGACCACGATGGCGTCAAATTTTTCATCCGACATGCTTTATGCTCCCTTCCCGCTGCGTGAACAGCGGGATTGTTGCCTGGCAATGGGTTAGTGGCTTAACTGGCCGATCAGCGCAGGGACAACTTTGTAGATGTCGCCCACCAGGCCGTAATCGGCGTAATTGAAAATCGGCGCGTTTTTATCTTTGTTCACGGCGACGATGATTTTGGCACCGTTGCCGCCGACCATATGCTGAATCTGCCCGGATATACCCAGCGTCAGGTAGAGATCCGATTTCAGCAGCACACCGGATACCCCAACATAGCGCTCCCGCTCCATCCAGTTTTCGCCTTCGGCAATCGGGCGTGAGCAACCCACTTCGGCACCGAGTAGGGCGGCCAGTTCGCGTACCATCTTCAGATCGTCCTGCGCTGCAAGACCACGCCCTACGCCGACCACGCGTTTCGCTTTACTCAGATCCACGTTGCGGAGGGTTTTCGCCCGGCGCTGCTGGCAGCGAATTTCGTGGCGCGGCGTAATATAGGTCGCTGCAACGACAGGGCAGGTGTGGGTGGCCTCTGCGGCGGCAGGCTCCAGCACACCGGGGGTAAGGGTAATAATGGCCAGCGCGCCGTTAAGCTTCTCTTTACCAAAGGCCAGCCCACCATACATACGGTGTTGCGCGCAGACGCCATTGGCATCAACGCTGACCGCCGTGGCGTCGTTGACCAGCGCGGCATCCAGTTGCACGCTCAATCGCGCGCCCAGCGCTTTGCAGCGTTTCGTGGCGGCCATCAACAGCAGCGCTGGCTGGCCTGCGCTCTCCTGTGTGATAAAGGCGGCGATGGTTTCGGCGTAGTTTTCCAGGCGTTGCAATTCAGAGTTCGCTTCCAGGACGGTGATGCTGTCTGCGCCGAGCGCTTGCAGGGCGTTTGCCTGTCCCGCGCCCCAGGCAATGGCATGCACCTGTTGGCCCCATTGCCGTGCGCCGGTCAGTAATTCCGCGTAGCGTTGCGTGTTATCGCTTAATACCCAGACGTGGGTTAATTGACTCATGATGTTCTTCTCCGTTGGGCTTAAATCAGGGCTCTTTTCAGGTGTTCTGCCAGTTCTGCGATCGCTTCCGGCGAATCGTTGTCGAGGATGATGTGCTTACGGGGAGTCGCTGGGGGCACGGTGATCTCCAGCAGTTCCGCCAGCGGCGATGTTGGGCTCCAGGCAATGTCGCTGGCCTGCCACTGGTTTACAGGTTTTTTGCCGGCGCTAAGGATGGCTTTCATCGAGGGAATGTGTGGCGTATTAATGTCAGAGGTGACACAGAGCACGGCGGGCAGCGTCAGTTCGATCACTTCCACATCGTCTTCAAGGGTGCGTTCTACGACCAGACGGTCACCTTCACGCTGGATATTGTTCACGGCATTAATCACCGGCAGTTGCAGGATCTCACCCACCAGCAGACCGACCTGCTGCGCGTAGAGATCGCCAGATCCCTCACCAAACAACATCAGGTCGAAGCCGATTTTTTCCGCGGCGGCGGCCAGTGCTTGCGCTGTTTCTCTTGGTAATGCGTGTTCCAACTGCATATCCTGCACCATGTACAGACTGTGCGGGCCACGGGAAAGCACGTCTTTGCGGACCTTCGAATTTTGCAGCAGCGAGCCGCCGACGGTGAGCGCAGCGATTTCATCGCCCTCACTGGCGAGCTGTGAGGCGGCTTCTATTGCATTGAGGTCGAACTGGCTGATTTTTGCATCTGCATAGTCAAAGCTGAGCGCGTGTTCGGGCGTGATGACGATATCCTGTTCCTCAGGCACCAGTTTGAAGCAGGTTATTATTTTCATGGCATCTCCTGTAAGTCGCGGGCGAATGTTGGCGTAGGTAACTAACATCGACGGAATTAACTTGAAATAGTGTGCGGTAGCCAATGGCTATTTTCGACGGGGCAAGCTGTTTTCATTGCTAACAATCTTGCAAAAAAAAGTGAGATCGCTTGTGCAAAAAAAAGTAAGGGAAAATAAATTCCGGGCATAAACATATTATCTTGCACGCTGCGCAAATAATCTTGTTCTGCCTCTGATAACGGTAGTTGAATAACCGCCATTCTGGTTCTATTTTATCCTTATTATTTTGTTTAGGCTTATTCTCTAAATGTGAGGTTGTCATGTATCAACGATGCTTTGATAATGCCATGGAGCCCCTTTTTGCCGAGGGGGAAACGCCCCGATTCTCACGCTTTGTCATCAGCGATGATCCGGCCTGGGAATCCGGACATCATGTTCATGATAATGAAACTGAACTTATCTATGTCAAAAAAGGGGTTGCCCGCTTAGTCATCGACTCGTCGCTGTATGTCGCGCATGCTGATGATATTGTTGTGATTGAACGCGGTCGGCTACATGCCGTTGCCTCTGATGTGAACTCGCCCGCCACCACTTATACCTGCGCGCTGCGCGGTTTTCGTTTTCGCGATTGGGAGGAGAATCAACTGTTGCAGCCTCACTCGTGCCCGGTGATTTCCGCCGGTCAGGGGAAAGAGGTGATTAAAGGTATTTTTAATGAGTTGAGTTTAATGTTGCCGCAAAGTAAAAGCACATTAACATCCTCTGTCTATGATGCTTTTGCTTATGCGCTGACGGTGTTGTACTTCGAAAACTTTAAAAATGCCTACCGTTCCGAACAGGGATATATTAAAAAAGATGCTTTAATTAAAGATATTCTGGTTTATCTTAATAACAATTACCGTAAAAAAATAACCCTCGATCAGTTGTCAAAACAGTTTCGCGCCAGCGTCAGTTATATTTGTCACGAATTTACCAAAGAGTACCGTATTTCGCCGATCAACTACGTGATCCAGCGGCGTGTGACCGAGGCAAAATTCGCCCTGACCAACACGGATAATTCGCTGGCAGAAATCTCCTGGCGGGTTGGCTACGAAAATGTTGATCACTTCACCAAGCTGTTTTTGCGCCACGGCGGCTGCTCTCCCAGCGACTATCGCCAGCAGTTTAAAAACAACGTTGCAGAGCAGGAGTGTCTGCACGAGTTTTATAAGCGGGAAAGCGTGCTGTATTGATTTTGTTTTGTGCAGTTCCCGGTCTGGCCGGGAACTGCTTTGCCGGCCTGTTAATCCTGGTACTCTTTCAAAATCTGCCGCCCGGCCACGTAGATCATTATCTCATCCGTGCCACCGCCAATACGTTCGCAGCGCACATCACGCCAGAACCGGGAGACACGCGCTTCATCGGTATAGCCCAGTCCGCCCATAATCTGGATGGCATCGTCGATCACTTCCATTGCCGTGCGGGCACAGTGCAGTTTCGCCAGCGCGGCGCTGGTGCGCAGTGACTGTTGCTGGTCCGCCTGCCAGGCCACTTTCAACACCATATTGCGCATGTTTTCGACTTTAACCGCCATTAATGCCAGCTTTTCCTGGATCATCTGGTTGTGGCCAATCGGTTTGCCAAAGGCAATGCGCTGGTTGGCGTAACGCGCGGCGTCTTTAAAGGCGCATTCGGCAAAACCGGTGCTGCGGGCGGCATTGATCAGACGTTCCATCTCAAAGTTGTACATCACATTGAGAAAACCCATTCCTTCTTCGCCGACCATGTCGCTTTCTTCCACCTCAACATTGTCGAGATAGACTTCGCAGGTGCTTAGCATATGCCAGCCGATTTTGTGCAGCGGGTTGACTTTGATCCCCGGTTTTTTGGCGTCTACCCACCACAGCGTAAAGGCTTTTTTCGGGTCTTTAGGCTGCGGATCGCGCGCCAGCACCAGCATGTATGGATACTCTTTTGCGCCGGTGATAAAGGTTTTTTGCCCGTTAAGATAGACCTTGCCGTTTTCGCGCGTATAGCTGGTAGTGGCACTGTTATTGTCAGAGCCCGCACCTGGTTCGGTTAACGCCAGGGCATAGGCCGGGTCGCCTGTCTCCAGTGTGCTTTCCGCTGTTTTACGCAACTGCTCGGCCGAGCCAAAGCGGCGCATGCTGTGAATACACTGGCCGTTGGTGATTAGAAATGCAGGTGCGCCGCATTTGGAGACTTCCATCAGCGCCAGCATCTGGGTGACATAATCAGCAGGGATCCCCCCAAACTCTTCCGGTACGCCCAGCATCGAAATGCCGTTGTCGGCAAGGGCGCGCATAAACTCTTTCGGGTAGGTCCCGTTCTGGTCGCAGGTGCGAAAATACTCTTCCGGAAAGTTTGTGGTGATCAGTTCCCGGATGCTGGTAAGCAGCAGTTCCTGCTCTTCGGTTAAAGAAAAGTCCATTAGCGTACTCCTTTAATTAGCCGCTTCGGGCAACACAAAACCCATGGTGGCGTCGATAAATAATCTGCTGTCCATCAGTTTCACATCCGGTGACACCACCGGTGCGAACGCCATCTGAGCGAGGATATCTTTTTGCAGGTCGACCCCAGGGGCTATCTCGATTAAATGCAGACCATCTTCTTTCAGTGTGAAGACGGCGCGTTCAGTGATGTAGCGGACATCCAGCCCGCGTTCGAGGGCGATTTTTCCGCTGAAGGTGATCTCCGGCAGGGTGTCGACGAATTTTTGCACCCGACCTTCCTGCACAATGTTCAGTTTGCCGTCGGTAATGTCGGTTTTCAGACCGGCTGCGGTGAGGGTGCCGCAGAAGACAATTTTTCGTGAGGTGGCGCTGATATCAATAAACCCGCCCGTGCCCATGATTTTGCCGTTGAATTTATGCACGCCAACGTTGCCGTGCTGATCCACTTCGGCAAAGCTCAGGTAACACACATCCAGTCCGCCGCCGTGGTAAAAATCAAATTGCGACGTCATATCGAGAATGGCACGGGTATTGACGTTCGCGCCAAATGCCACCCCCTGTGAGGTAATGCCACCGACCGGCCCGGTTTCCACCGTCAGGACAAAGTCGTCCGCACAGCCTTCTTCCCGCGCCACCAGTCCGATGCCGTCGGCAATGCCGACGCCGACGTTGCCGACCGCGCCTTTGCGCATTTCAAACAGTGCGCGGCGTGCCACCAGTTTGCGCTGGTTGAGGGGCAGGGTGAGTTGCGTGCTGTCATCCAGTGTGAAGTCGCCAGAGATAAAACGGTTTACCGGTGCGCCGCCGTACAGTTGCGTCTGGTCAGGGTCCACGACGACGATATCCACGAGATAACCCGGAATACGTACCGATTTTGGATGCAGCGTGGCCTTTTTGACCATTTTCTGCACCTGCATCATGACAATGCCGCCGTTGTTATGCACCGCCTGGGCGAGCACCAGCGCATCCAGATACATCACTTCATCTTCAAACGAGGCGTAGCCTTCGCTGTCGCAGGTGGTGGCACGTATAAAGGCGATATTGGGCGCAATGGCTTTGTAGTAGAGGTACTCTTTGTTGTCGATCTCGACCAGCTTGATCAGGTCTTCTTTGGTGACCTCGTTGAGCTTACCGCCCTGCAGACGGGGGTCGACAAACGTCCCGATGCCGATATCGCTCAGAATACCCGGCTGGTGGGCCGCAGCGGCACGCAGCGTTTGGGTCAGTACACCTTGCGGATAGTTGTAGGCGGCAATTTTCCCTTGTTCGGCGAGATCGGAAATGCGCGGTGACTGCCCCCAGTGGCCGCACAGCGCCCATTTGACCAGCCCTTCTTGCGCCAGCGGGCTGATACCGCGATCGGCCCGGTCGCCCAGCCCGGTCGGGCTGATAAGGGATAAATTACGCGGGGTTTGCGTCTGTTTATATTTATCGGCTAAGGCGTTAATTAAGGTGGTGGCTTCGAGGATGCCGCCGCCCGCCCCTAAAATACACAGCGTGGCCTCATCCGGAATATAGCTCACCGCATCCTGTGCCGATAGCACAGTCACACGCCCGTTAATACGTGATGGTCTTTCAGGTTTCATAATAACTCCTGGCAATAATGCCTGGTACAACGCTGGCCTTATTTCGCCATGGTGATGGGCAAAAAAAGCCGCACGCGTCCACTGAATATTGATGATAAATATTCATTCAGGTCATTATTTTTTAATTTGTGGCTGGAAGGTTGATTCCCGCCTGAATTCAGGTTATCAGGCCTGATGCAATATCGTTAATACCGTACGCAGATCGCCAACGGATATTTGACCAGGTGCCGACGCCTTTTTCACTGCGCCAAAGGTGGCCGCAGAACCAAAGACTTCGCCCGCGAGGCGTGAAATCACCCCGGTTTTGGCCATCGACATCGTGATCAGCGGACGGTCGGCATACTGCTCCTGTATCGTCAGCGTGGCGCTAAGCAGCGTCAACACATCGGTTTTGCTTTGTGGCATCAGCGCGATTTTGGGGATATCCGCCCCCAGTTCCTGCATTTTGCGCAGACGCCCGACAATCTCTTCCGCTGGCGGTGTTTTATGGAAATCATGGTTGGACATCACCACCCGCACGTTTTTCGCTTGCGCGTGTGCCACCGTGGTTTTGATCAGCTCGTCGCCGGTAAACAGCTCCAGATCAATCATATCCACCAGACCGCTGTCTACCGCTGCACGGTTGAGCGTGATGTAGTCATCGGCGGACAACGCCTGTTCGCCGCCTTCTTTCGCACTGCGGAAGGTAAACAGCAGCGGTTTATCCGCCAGCGTGCTGCGGATGATGGCGGCAGCTTCCAGTACGGTATCGATAGACGCCACATCGGCAAAATGGTCAACGCGCCATTCCAGAATGTCGAAATCGGCGTCGCGATAGGCCAGCGCTTCTGCTTTGACGCTGGCAATATCTTTGCCCATCAGTGAGACGATGATCTTTGGCGCGCCTTCGCCAATCACCAGATTTTTTACGGTTATGGTTTTCATTGAGTACCTTTTATTCACCAACCTGTCAGGCTTCAAAGCCCATGACCTGTTTCACGTATTCCAGCGGGAACTCTTTACCGGTCCACAGTTTGAACTGCTCAGCGCCTTGCCATAACAACATGCCGTAACCATCAATTGTTTTGCAGCCCGCTTGTTGTGCCTGCTGCAATAACTTCGTGATATGTGGGTTATAGACACTTTCGGTGACCAGCAGATCCGGGCGTAGCAGGCTCACGTCACTGATAAGGGATTCGTTATCCAGCGGCTTCATGCCGACTTTGGTTCCGTTGGTGAGAATGTCCGCCGTGGCGAGCGCGGCAGCAAAGGATTTCTGGTCGGCGAGGTCGGTCACCGTGACCACGCAATCGGTGTTTTCATTGACCCGTTTGGCAAAAGCGACCGCTTTTTCAAAGAAATCATCTTTGCGGTTAAACAGCTTGATCTCTTTCATCCCTTCAATTGCCGCCTGCGCGCCAATCGCCGTGGATGCGCCGCCTGAACCCAGCAGCACCATGGTTTTGCCTTTGATGTTGAAGCCGCTCTCTTTAATGGCGCGAATATGGCCGGTCCCGTCGGTGTTGTAGCCGCGCAGATAGCCGTCGTCATTGACGATAGTGTTGATGGCGCCCACCAGTTTCGCCGCTGGGGTGAGTTCATCGACATATTCGCATGCCAGTTGTTTATTGGGCATGGAGACCCCGGTGCCACGCATTTTTAACGCTTTCAGTCCGGCAATAGCGTTAGCAAAGGTCGTGTTGTCGACTTCAAAGGCCATATAGGTAAAGGGCAATCCTGCTTTTTCTAACGCTTTATTTTGCATTTCAGGAGACAGACTGTGTCTGATGGGGTAGGCCATAAGGCCAATCAGTTCATATTTTGCTGTTACATCCATAATAAACTCCTTGAACCCTTATAATGAATCAGAATTGTTCACTGAAAATAACGCTCGCCTAGCCGCAAATCATTTTTGGGAATATTAAATACTCGGTAGTAACGGACGAAGACAATAACGGAGGTGATAAAGGCCAGTAGTGCAAATATAAAGTCCAGCAGGATGATGTATTGCAGGCCGATATTAGAGAGATAACCGGTAATGAGTGGAATAATAAAGTTCGCCAGCCCGCCCATCATCATATATACGCTGGTGACTTTGGCTTTGCTTTTTGGGAAGAACTCCGACATCACCGATACGCCCAGTTGCAGGATGCCCCCCGCGGCGGAGAAGCCGATAACAAAAGCCCCACCGTTACACACCAGCGGCGACGGATAGAGATAGATAACCGCCGCGGTGAGGGTGGCAAGTCCGGCGTTGAAAACGTTAGCCCAGATTGGGCGCACCATTTTTTTCAGTAGTACGGCGAAAATAAATACGCACACCAGCGAGCCCATACTGTAGTAAGAGATGGTTTTCAGGGCGTCGGCTTCCGCCATTCCGGTAAACGCCATGGCATACTTCGGCATCCAGACCACAATCACATAGAAGGTGGAGAAAGCAGCGACGCCAAACAGCACCGAGGCCACGCCTTCCAGCCACGGTAACGGTTTGCTGTTCATCTGCGGCAACTCTTTGGCGACACTGGCGTCCACTTGCTGACCGGGGAAGGTGCTTTTCAGCAACATCAGCGTGATAATGACAAACAGCGCGCCGGGAATGATAACGCCGTAGCCGTACCAGATGTTATTAAGCAGCATGTAGCCGACGATCATCGGGTAGAGCATCTGGCCGAAGGAGACCATCGCTTTCACCAGGATCACCGCCGAGCCGGAGGCTTTCGGGAAACACTCCATCAGTGCCGGGTAACCGCCGGTATCCAGCGCCGAATTCGCCACGCCGACACACACTGCCAGTATAAAGGCCACCATCAGATTCGGGCTTGACGGAATACCGAAGAAAAACAGCATATACAGTATGACGCCCAGCAGAATAACGGTGCGGCGGCCAAACTTGTCGGAAATCACACCAAAGAACAGAATACTGACCAGCCGACCAAGACCGATGCCGGAAATTAAATATGCGATGCCGGCATTATCGGTAGAAAATTTCGCTGCCAGCGATGTCATGTTTTGCGCCAGCGTAATGACGCTGATGCCATGTAAAAAATAACTAAGATAGATACAGATAACAGCCAGCAAAAATGGCGTATTGAAAGCCTTTTTCTGAGACATTTTATTCACCGCTCCGTGCTGATTTTTTAAATTTATTCTGCTCGCGCCGGTCGTGATTCCAGGTGGCGAGTTTAGTGATTAATTTACTTGCTCACGGCGGGCGGGCATACATAGCATGGCGCTTAATTTGCCAGGTTTATTGCAGGCTAAAATGTGAGGAGAAATTGTTTTTATGCCCTTTTTAGCGATATCTTCAGCGGCGTTAATAAATCGCCATCGTATTTTGCATGAGGCCGTCAATAATATTGCATACGATGCTTTTCGGGTTATTCCGCTAACGGCGACATATTCATTAAACGTCGGGACTCGATGCGATTGCGCAGGCCAATAAATAGCGCCAGTAGGAAGCCGACGGCGGCAATGGCCGTATCGAACCACATAATATCGGCAATGTTGCTTTCCGCGAGATGCGCAGTGATAAGCGGAATGGTAAAGGTGGCAATACTGCCCGAGCTGTAATAAATACCGGTGGCTTTTCCTTTAGCATGGGGGAAGCGCGCAGCCATCAGCGTCAGGCCAATCTGTACCACGCCACCCGCTGAAGAGAAACCAATCACAAAGGAGAACGCGATCACCACCGGTATGCTGGGATGCAGGCAGACCGTTAGCAGCGCAATAAAGGAGATAAAGGTATAAATCACCAGCAATTTCATGGTCATGGCAAGCTTACGCACCAGTGGGGCAGTGATAAAGACACACAGCAGCGAACCGCAGGTGTAGACGCTGAGCAGCTTGATGGACTCGGTGTAGGACATGCCGACAACAAACTGACCATATTGCGCAAGCCATTGGCTGATAAGGTAAAATGTGGTCATCGATATGTAACCGTACAGCGTGTAACTGGCCAGATCGATAACAGAGCAGCGGTGTTTCTCTTGCGCCATATCATTTGCCGCCTGCGCGCCAGGAGATTTATGACCGCGATGGGGCGGAAATGTGCAGCGCAGTAGAAACACGCCGTTGACCAGCATGATGGCGGCAGCAATCAGAAACGACCAGCCAAACCACAGTTCCGCCCACACCAGCAGGCTGATGATCATCGGCAATAAAAACTGCCCCGCAGAGATAAACGCTTTGATCAGTACATTTGCCGTGCCGGGCGAGCGTGGAAACGCCTCCATCAGGCTGGGGTAGGTTCCGGCATCAAGAAAGCTGTTGGCGATACCGGCTAAAAAGCCGAACGCGTAGGCCAGCATAATACTGTGGGTATGAATAATGCCGATAAAAAAGACCAGGTAGCAGAGCATGCCGAGTATCACAAAAGGTCGGCGGCCAAAGCGGTCGGATAACATTCCGGAAAAAAACAGGACGCTTAATCGGCCAATGCCCAGCGAGGAGATCACCACCGAAACACCGGCGGCATTGGTCTGCCATTGCAGTTCGAGTGAGGACATATTGAGGCTCATCAGAATGACCCCCATGCCATGCACCAGGTAATTAAAATAGAGGCCTAATGCGGTTGTGAGATAGGTGTTTTTCATTGTTTGTGTGCTGCGTGACGGTAAAATAAATCGTCGGTGGGGTGACCAACCGTGTTAACACAGATGCTCGAGATCGTGAGCATAGAGTTCGGCTGCAACCGACTGATAAACCTTCCAGTCCAGATAATTGCCATCATGATATACCGTCTGAAATGCGGTTAAGTCGGCGAAAAAACGCATGGTATTATTACCAATGCGATTATTTATTCGTTTAATGAGGGCGTTGAGGTGTGATTGTCTTTTTTTTCTCATCTCCAGCAGTTTTTCAACAATATCTGCCGGGATCTCGCTTTCACCGTTTTCCCATTCCTGCCAGGTTTGTGCATTATGCTGTGGTGCAATCCAGATAACGCACTCCTCAATACTCATGGCGAAAATATGGCGTAATGCCTGTAATTCATATGCGTTCATTATTTAATTACTTCAGCCAGAATCGATTAAGCATAAATAACACTATTGAACCGTTTCGGAGTTGAAGAGAGTCGCATTATCTTGTGCAATATTATTTGTTACCAGCGTGTGAAAATGCGCAGATGCACGCCAGACATGGCAGGCAGGGCGATACAGCAATCTCCATTTTTTCACCTATTGGAGTGCCCACGTCCCGGTAGACAGTTTCTGTCCTCACAACGGGGCCTGTTTGAGGGCACCCGGACTGACACCCGCCAGATGATGTGGCGCCGGGTAGGGTTTCAGCAATGCGTTGTTGAGCGGGATTCCCTCGCGTTGCTGTCGGGCATCAGCCAGAGACACAACAGGGGAAGCACCTAAGCCAGGACGGGATTCTTTACCATTGATACGGTACGTGAAATACCAGAGTCGGGATCCATTTGGATTAACCTATAGATACAGACCGTGAGAATCGGGTGTTTTGAAGGGTTTGACTGCGGGCTTGAGGCTGTGGATTTTCGTGTCGGAAAGAGACATAGGGTGGTCACTCCATTATCGAACTGAAATGACCCCAGATCAGACCACTAATTTTTCCCGATGCGGAGGGGAACTGCGAATGCATCGGGAAACGTTTTTACGCTAACTTATTGAATATATAAAAGATAGAAATTCGCAAAGAGGCATAAGAACAAGAATTTGGCTCCTCTGACTGGACTCGAACCAGTGACATACGGATTAACAGTCCGCCGTTCTACCGACTGAACTACAGAGGAATCGTGTGAACGGGGCGCATATTATCGGTCACGTCCGGGCTTGTCAAAGGGTGGATCGCCTGAGCGCGATCGTTTGCTGACAATTTCGGCAACCTGTGCGTATGTCTGCTCAATAAACCCGCGTTTGCACTAGTATGGTGCAAAATACCCCTAATGGGGCAGATCGCAAACTGTTGTTTCAGTGATAATACCCTGTGTTGTAATTAGAAACTCTTATTATCCAGCCTGTTAAGCGTTAATTTCCTCCCTAACTAAAACTGGCAAGCATATTGCAACTCCTCCGACATCATAACAACCGGCGTTGGCATTGGTATCCCTTACAGGAGGCAAAATGAACTTAAGACGACTGAAATACTTCGTAAAAATCGTCGATATTGGAAGCCTGACTCAGGCAGCCGAAGTATTGCATATTGCGCAGCCCGCGCTGAGTCAGCAAGTCGCCACTCTGGAAGGTGAGCTGGATCAGCAATTGTTGATCCGTACTAAACGGGGCGTAACGCCCACGGAAGCAGGCAAAATTCTCTATACCCATGCGCGCATGATTTTGCGTCAGTGCGAACAGGCACAACTGGCGGTGAACAACGTTGGTCAGTGTTTGCGCGGCCAGGTTTCCATCGGCCTTGCGCCGGGCACGGCAGCGTCTTCGGTCACCATGCCATTATTACAGGCTGTGCGTACCGAGCTGCCTGAAGTGGCGGTCTATCTGCATGAAAACAGCGGCGCGGTGCTGAATGATAAATTGCTGAGTGGTCAACTGGATATGGCGGTGCTGTATGAGCGCGCGCCGGGTGCGGGAATCAATAGCCTGCCGCTGCTGAAAGAAGACCTCTATCTGGTCGGTACCCGTGATTGTCCGGGGCAGAGCGTGGACTTAACCGCAGTCGCTGAAATGAATCTGTTCCTGCCGCGTGACTATAGCGCTGTGCGTCTGCGTGTGGACGAAGCGTTCTCTCTGCGCCGTCTGACGGCAAAAATCATTGGCGAAATCGAATCCATTGCCACGCTGACCGCAGCCATCGCCAGCGGAATGGGCGTTACCGTATTGCCGGAATCTGCCGCGCGTTCGCTGTGTAGCGCAACCAACGGCTGGATGGCGCGTATTACCACACCATCAATGAACCTGCCGCTGTCGCTGAATGTTTCGGCCCGCGGCTCGTTGTCACCACAAGCGCAGGCGGTAAAAGATATTTTAATGTCTTTAGTCAGCCGTCCGGCCATGGAAAGCCATGAGTTGCAGTTGGTGAGTTAGTGATTATTCCTTAATGGAATAAGATGCTGGTTTTTATTATTTGTTCTGCCAGGCCACAGACTTTAACAATAGCGTTATGTCTGATCGGCCTGGAGGAAAGGGTGAATTTCCAGCAACTAAAAATAATCCGCGAGGCGGCGCGGCGGGATTACAACCTGACCGAGGTCGCCAACATGCTTTACACGTCGCAGTCAGGCGTCAGCCGTCATATCCGCGAGCTTGAAGAAGAGCTGGGGATTGAGATTTTCATCCGCCGTGGCAAACGGCTGCTGGGAATGACCGAACCGGGTAAAGCACTGCTGGTGATTGCCGAGCGCATCCTCAATGAGGCGAGCAACGTCCGTCGGCTCGCCGATCTCTTCACCAATGACACCTCCGGCGTGTTAACCATCGCCACCACGCATACGCAGGCGCGTTACAGCTTGCCGTCGGTGATCAAAGCGTTCCGCGCGCTGTTCCCGGAAGTCCGTCTGGAATTGATTCAGGGAACGCCGCAGGAAATCGAGTCGCTGCTGCATAACGGCGGAGCGGATATCGGTATCGCCAGTGAACGCTTAAGCAACGACAGTTCGCTGGCGGCTTTCCCGTGGTTCCGCTGGCATCACAGCTTACTGGTCCCGGAGGATCACCCGCTGGTGCAGTGCTCACCGCTGACGCTGGAAGATATCAGCCGCTGGCCGTTGATTACCTACCGCCAGGGGATCACCGGGCGTTCACGTATCGATGAAGCGTTTGGCCGCAAGGGGTTAATCCCTGATGTGGTGCTCAGCGCGCAGGACTCGGACGTGATTAAAACCTATGTCGAGCTGGGGCTGGGCGTCGGGCTGGTGGCGGAACAATCGAGCGGCGAGAACGAAGAGGGTAAGCTGGTGCGGCTGGATACGCAGCATCTGTTTGACGCCAACACCGTGTGGCTGGGGCTGAAACGCGGTCAGCTACAGCGCAATTACGTGTGGCGGTTTATCGAGCTGTGTAATGCCGGGCTGTCCGTAGATGATATTAAACGTCAGGTGATGGAGCCGGATGAAGCGGTGATTGATTACCAGATTTAAAAAAAAGACGCAGCGCATAAACGGCTGCGTCTTTTTCCTTATTATTTATGCCGTTGCGGTGTTTTCATCAACATCGCGGTGAGCGCCGAAAGCAGGCAACCTGCCGTCAGATACATCGCCACCGAATGCCATTCGCCTCCGGAGAACGTCACCAGCATGGCTGCGATAAATGGCGTAAAGCCGCCGCCCACCACGCTCGCAACCTGATAGCCCACTCCCGCGCCGCTATAGCGGTATCCTGCACCGAACATTTCGGTGAACATCGGCTGCTGTACGCAGACCACCATATCGTGGGCGATATTCGCCAGCATCAGTGAAAAGAGCACCACGCCGAAAATCGAACGTGCTTCCAGCGCCATAAAGAACGGGAATGCGCTCAGGGCGCCGAGTAACGCGCCGGTAATATAGATGCGACGTCGTCCGTAGCGATCCGCCAGCAACGCGAACAGCGGGATTGTCAGACAACTGATACCGCCGACCAGCAGGCCGATATTTAAAAACAGCTCGCGCGGCAGACCCAGGTTTTGCGTGGAGTAGTTCAGCGCGAAAGCGGTCACGATATACATGGTCAACAGTTCGCACAGGCGCAGGGCGATAATCTTCAAAAACGCGCCCGGATGGCGAACCAGTGCTTCAAACACCGGCAGCCGTTTTTTCTGCTGTTTTGCGTTTGCGGATTGAGCCTGCGCGTGTTCGAATTCGCTGGACTCTTCCATGCCGTTACGCACCCACAATGCGCCGAGCACCAGCACAATGCTGAACAGGAAAGGCAGACGCCAGCCCCAACTGAGGAACTGTGCGTTGCTGGTCATGCTGCTGATCAGCGACACCAGCCCGGTGGAGAGCAGCAAACCAACGCCATATCCCACCTGCACGCCGCTGCTGTAAAACGCTTTTTTGCCTGCGGGCGCGCTCTCAACGGCGAGCAGCGCCGCGCCGCCCCATTCGCCGCCAACGGCAAAGCCCTGGAGTGCGCGCAGGGTAACCAGTAAAGCGGGCGCCCACCAGCCAATGGTGGCGAACGAAGGCAAAATACCAATGCACGCCGTGGCGATACCCATCATCCAGACGGTCATCATCAGCATACGTTTACGGCCCAGACGATCGCCAAAATGGCCGAAGATGATGCCGCCCAGCGGGCGGAATAAAAAGCCGACGCCGAAGGTTGCGAAGGCAGCAAGCGTGCCCATTGTCGGATCGATCTGTGGGAAAAACTCTTTGTTAAACACCAGCGCCGCAGTAATGCCATAGAGTAAAAAGTCATACCAGTCGACGACCGCACCGGCAAAGCTACCCCAGGCAGCACGACGGGCACGGTTGAGAGAAGGGGCTTCCTCATCGGGGCGGGTTGTAATGAGCGTGGAATCCATAATTGTTCTGTCCGTTCCTCAAATTTCCAAATTTTTCTAGTTTTTTGTATAGGGAAAAGGTTACTCACATCGCATGCAGCAAAGTAAAAGCCGCTAATGAGACTACAGCGCCCGTCGCCAGGTGAAAACCTTTTTGGAAAGCAGGATGCATGAAAGGGGAATTTAACTCAGGGAAGCTGGCTGCGCAGAAGATTATCCGGTTGCTCCGGTCGATAAAGAGGATTTTCCCGCACGGCGAGATGAGTACATGATTATCATCACAGTTCCTTAACAGAGAGCTTGAGCCTGCTGGTGCGGTTGGTTATAACAACGCCTGGACGTTATCAGATAACCCTGAGCGAAACCTGATTGCGTTGAAGCCATAACAGCTTCAACGCAATCAGGTTTTTTTTTGCCTTGTTATGATGCCGGGACTGGCGCTGTACTCAAATTGCAGATTACAGGTAACGGCCAGGTGCTATGGATGCGTGGTTCAGGCGATAAATTTTGTGAAAAAGGTCGCGTAGAAAGATGGCTGCAATGATAGTAGGTAAAATACTCAGCAATAATGCGGTCCTGCTCACCAACGCAAAGCACGAAGAGGTGGTGGCGATAGGGCGCGGTATTGGCTTTGGCAAAAAACCGGGCGATAGGGTGGATGCCAGCGAAATTGAGAGCCAGTTTGTGAAAAAATCCGAGGGGCTGGCGGATGTCTTTTCGCAACTGCTGGCTGAGATCCCTCCGGCGCACCTGGCTATCACGCAGCGCATCATCAATCTGGCGCAGCAACGGCTGGCGATCACCGTACAGGACTCGCTGTTTCTGGCGCTTAGCGACCATATTAATTTCGCCATTCAACGCCAGACTAACGGGCTGGTGATCAAGAACTTTTTGCTGTGGGATATTAAACGCTTTTATGCTGAAGAGTTTGCCGTCGGGCTGGAAGCGCTGGGGCTAATCGAGCAGGCGCTGAGTATCTCTTTGCCACAGGATGAAGCCGGATTTATTGCTTTGCATCTGGCTAATGCAAAAAATAACAGCGATATGCAAAGCACCATGCACAGTGCGACCATCATTAAGGATGTACTGAGTATCCTGCAGTACGATCTGAAGCTGACCTATGATGAAGAGTCGCTGGATTACCAGCGTTTTGTCACGCATCTGAAATTTTTCGCCCTGCGGCTGCTGAACCGAAAAAACGTGATGCACGGCGACGACAGCATCTACCAGGGTATCACTGAAATGATGCCGACCGCCTGGGCCTGTGCGAAGAAAATCTGTCACTACGTGGATAAAAACTATGGCTGCCAGCTCACCACCGATGAGGTGATGTTTCTGACCATCCATATTAATCGCCTTAGCGGCGGTTAATGCGACTATCAGGTCACACTCCAGGGCGTAACTGAACCCATCAGGCGAAACCTGCTTTAGCACCGCATGCGACTATGCCGGTGTAAAGCAGGTTTTTTGTTTTTCAGGCCTCCGCTGAAAGCGCAGGTGAATTGACGATAGAAGGAGAGCGTAAGGATGAACAGGGTATTCCCGGAAGGATTTTTGTGGGGCGGTTCGGTGGCGGCTAACCAGGTCGAGGGGGCGTGGAACGAAGCGGGGAAAGGGGTTTCCACCTCCGATCTGCAGCCGCAGGGCATTCACGGTAAGGTGGTGGAGCGCGATGGCGTTAGTAGCGGCGTGAAAGATGTGGCTATCGATTTTTATCACCGCTATCCGGAAGATGTGAAGCTGTTCGCTGAAATGGGGTTCAAAGTACTGCGCACTTCCATCGCCTGGACGCGTATCTATCCCGAGGGCGATGAAACGCAGCCGAATGACGCGGGGCTGGCGTTTTACGACCGCCTGTTCGATGAAATGGCGCGCTACGGTATTCAGCCGCTGATCACGTTGTCCCACTATGAAATGCCGTATGGCCTGGTGAAGAAATACGACGGCTGGGGCGGTCGCGAAGTGATTGCGCTGTTTGAGCGCTATGCGCGTACGGTGTTTACCCGCTATCGCGATAAAGTGAAGTACTGGCTGACCTTCAACGAGATCAACATGGCGCTGCATGCCCCGTTTACCGGCGTCGGGCTGACGGGTGACAGAAGCAAGCAGGAGATCTACCAGGCGATTCATCATCAGCTGGTTGCCAGCGCCCGCGCGGTGAAGGCCTGCCATGAGATTATCCCGGATGCCAAAATCGGCAACATGCTGCTGGGAGGCGTTCGCTATCCGATTACTTGCAAACCGGAGGACGTGCTGAAGGCGCAAAGCGCGAATCGAGAGTGGTTGTTCTTTGGCGACGTGCAGGCGCGGGGAGCTTACCCTGCGTGGATCCAGCGTTTTTTCCGCGAAAACAATATTGCGTTGCATGTCACCACGCAGGATGCGGCCGATCTGAAAGAGACGGTGGATTTCATCTCATTCAGCTACTACATGAGCGGCTGTGCAGCGGCGCAACCGGCGCTGTATCAAAGTTCGCGTGCCAATATCATGCGTATGATCCCCAATCCGCATCTACAAAGTTCCGAGTGGGGCTGGCAGATTGACCCGCAGGGGCTGCGCTTCCTGCTTAACGAACTGCACGATCGCTACCGGAAACCGCTGTTTATCGTTGAAAACGGCCTCGGTGCGAAAGACGTTCCGGCGGAAGACGGCTCGATTCAGGACGATTACCGCATCCAGTATCTGCAGGCGCATCTGGTGCAGGTCAGAGAAGCCATCGAAGATGGTGTTGAGCTGTTAGGCTACACCAGCTGGGGCCCGATCGATCTGGTCAGCGCCGGTACCGCGCAGATGTCCAAACGGTATGGTTTTATCTATGTTGATCGTGATGATGAAGGTAACGGCACGCTGGAACGCCGCCGTAAAAAAAGCTTCTTCTGGTATCGCGATGTGATTGGCAGCAACGGCGCCAGCCTGAACGATCCAGTCTGATAGCCGCATGGCAGTACGCCCGGCGCACAGGGTGCCCGGGCGTACTGCGGTTATGGCGTTACCGTAACGATGGCGCGGCGATAAGCGACCAGCGACGGTTTGCCGTCGTCCTGCACCTGCAGGATGATATGGAACGGCGTTGGTGTTTTCACCGCAGGGGCGGTGAAGTTCAGCTCCTCGCGTTGGTTATTTTCCAGCTTAAGATCCGGGCCGAAGTGAATATTCATGGTGGTAGCCGTTGGTTCTTTATACTGCCACCAGTGGTAGCTGAGGTGGTTGTTATCGACATCGTGGGATCCCCGCGCTGACAGCTTCACCTCCTCGCCCGCTTTCACCTGTAGCCCAACGATCCTCTGACCCGGCTCTCCGTTAAGAACCAGTTGTGGATTATGGTTGGCCTTTTTCACGTCGGGAGTCACGCTCCACTGCATGCGTGCGGCAAAATCATTCTGGTACGCTTCGCGCCAGCGCCAGATGGTTGCACTGGCGGTGCGGTGACTTTTCCCATCAATGCCCGTTACCGTATCGGAGGTGCTCGTACGCAACCCGCTGCGGCTGTCGGGCGTTACCGCAGCATAGCGCCCGCCCCAACCACCATATTCCGGGTGCTCCGGGGCGTTCAGCCCGTTCTGCAGCAGGTAGAGGAACGAAGGGGTATCGCCTTCCATCGTGTATTCAATGGCCGGATAGGCCGCACCCAGCGGGCCCTGATTACGGATGTGCTGATCGAGCCAGCTATTGTTTACCTGGCTCATATCTCCCCCCTCGGCAAAGCGCGACGACATACCGCTCCAGGTAGCGATGAAGTAGTCATTCCAGGCGTGAATGCTGGTGATATAGCGCAGCGTCGGGAACTGCGCGCGGATCCATTCGCCGGTATTATCCTGATCGGAAATCGCATAAACGCGGATTTTGCTGACGAACGCCTCAACCTCTTGCGCACTGCGCGTGGCGCGCACATCGTATAGCGCCTGCGCGAGATCCACCGCGCCGCCCCAGACATTGATCCACAGCGGGCGTGTATCTTGCTTATCGACAGACTGAATAATCAGCGCCGAGGCGGCGGTGGATTTTCCCGCGCCGACATAATCCATACCGTAGCCTGCGCGCCCGGCACGTACCACCGACCGCAGCGCAGCGGCACTCGGGTAACCCTCCGCATGCTGGCGCAGATTGGGCAGGGCGAGTTCATAAGCGTCAATGCGTTTGAGCATCATTTCCGGGTTAACCCGATCCCGTAGCCAGGTGGAGGTCGTGGCAATCAGCCCCTCAACGTTAAATTCATTGCTGTACACCAGGAAGCGCACCAGCGACTGCGAGTCGTCTGGCTCATTGCCAATGTCGGATAAAATCAGAATACGCGTTTTCTCCTGCTCCGCCTGTGCCGGTGCGGCGAAGGCGCAAATGCTGGTCAGGGTGCAGGCGAGTAGCGCGCTGAGTTTTCGGTTTAATGAGGGCATAATATTTTCTCTGATGGGATCGCCAAAAACAAAAAAACCTGCTTTCCGTTGCCGGGTAGCAACAGAAAGCAGGTTTCGCCGATAAATCATGTAACGTCCTGAGGGCGTATTTATAAGAACAGGGGGGAAGCAGGTGCAATCATTATTGTTGATAAATGTGATGCAGGCACTTTATTTAACGTTTCGCTTCCCGCAGCGGAATGAAAATTTAGTGATAATTTTCACAAAATTGAATATGTCAGTGGCGTTTCCCCGTCAGTATTGTTAAAAGAAGGGCGTTCGTCAGGACGTGACCAGAATTCTCTGGGCGAAACCTGGGTAAAGCAGTGTGTTTCTCACACTATTTTATCCAGGTTTTTTTTTGCTTTTTTTCCTGCTGGCCAGCGGATACAGGCAACGAACGCATAATGCACTGGCAATTACTGTCGTATGTAAAACGGGAATTATCATTATGAATACTGAAGTGCTGGCAGGAAATATTCTTAAGCTGGTGGGGGGAGAGAACAACGTTGCCACGCTGGTGCATTGCGCCACGCGGTTGCGCTTTAAAATTATCGACAACAGCAAGGTCAACCAGCCGGAACTGGAGGCGCTGGACGGGGTTATTACCGTGGTTAAAGGCTCCGGCCAACTGCAGGTGGTTATCGGTAACCGCGTGCCGGACGTATTTCGCGCCATTGGCGCGATCTCCGGGCTGCTGGACGATAATAAAAGCAAACAGACGGTACCGGAGCAGAAAAACAGCGCTTCGCTGCTGGGGAGACTGATCGATCTGGTATCGGGGATTTTTACTCCACTGCTGGGCGCAATGGCTGCCGCCGGGGTATTAAAAGGTGCGCTGGCGATTGTGCTGGCGGCAGGCTGGATGACCAGCGCAGAGACTACCTATATTATTTTACATGCGGCATCCGACAGCCTGTTTTATTTCCTGCCGATGCTGCTGGCGATTACGTCAGCACGTAAATTTGAAACCAATATTTTTGTCGCGGTCTCGATTGCCGGGGCGTTGATTTATCCCAGCATTCAACAGTTATTTACCGCGGGCAATCCAGTCACCTTCTTCGGCCTGCCGGTAATGATGATGAAATATACCGGCACGGTCATCCCGATTATTTTCAGTGTCTGGTTAATGTCTATTTTTGAGCGCTTCCTTAACCGTCATATTCACGAAAGCGTGCGTAATATTCTGACGCCGTTCTTCCTGCTCACGCTGATGGTGCCGCTGACGTTAATGACCATCGGGCCTGTTGGCGTCTCGGTGAGTGAGGCTGTTGCTTCGTTGTTTGTCACCATTTATAGCGTAAACCCGATTATTGCCAGTGCGCTGATGGCCGCGGCCTGGCAGGTGTTGGTGATTTTCGGTGTGCACTGGGGCTTCGTGACGGTATTTATCAATGACATCTCGGTGATGGGGCACAGCTACCTGAAGGCGGCATCCAGTCCCTCGGTATTTGCTCAGTCTGGCGCGCTGCTGGCCGTGATGCTGCGCACCAAAGATAAGAAGCTGAAAGCGCTGGCGGGAAGTAGCTTTATCGCCTCGTTATTCGGCATCACCGAACCGGGCGTTTACGGTGTAACCCTGAAGCTGAAAAAGCCATTTATCTGCGCGGTAATCGCCGCCGGATTCGGCGGCGCCATTGTGGGCTATGCCAAAAGCTCGGCGATTTCCATGGGTATGCCGGGTCTGCTGACCCTGCCTATCTTCTACGGCGAAGGCTTCATCGGCTTTATTATCGGCTGCATCGTGGCGTTTGCCTCCAGTCTGGTTCTGACGCTGCTGGTTGGCTTTGACGACCCTGCACCGCAGCCCACACCAGGGGAAAAACGCAGCGCTGAAACAACGGCGGCGGCAAACGTAGCCCCGGTGGTGGACGAGCAGATTGCTGCGCCGATTTCAGGCCAAGTGATCCCGCTGACAGCCGTAGATGACAAAGTCTTCTCATCCGGTACTGTCGGGCAGGGCTTCGCCATTGTGCCGGATGAAGGACGCGTTTATTCACCGGTAGATGGCCATATCGCCAGTACCTTCGAAAGCGGCCACGCCATTGGCATTAGCTCCACCGGCGGTGCGGAGATATTGATCCATGTGGGCATTAATACCGTTCAACTGGAGGGCCAGTATTTTCAGATGCAAGTGAAAGAGGGCGATGTGGTGCAAAAAGGTCAACTCTTATTGACCTTCGATCTCGACGAAATTAAGAAGGCGGGTTATGACACGGTGACGCCTGTGATCGTGACCAATAGCGAAGCATGGCGTGAACTGTCTATCAGCGATAAACCGCATTCTCGCTCTGGCGAACCGGTGATGGCGCTGTTGCTGTAAATAAATATCTATAACGCTGTGTAAATAACGTCAGTTGCGGCGAGCGTGGTAGCCGCCACAGTAAATATAACGATGTTGGCAGTTAAATTGATCTATTCCTCCAGGACGTAACTGATTTAATTCAGGCGAGACCTGCAACCAGCGGAAATTAACTCTGCTGGCTGCGGGTCTTTTTTTTGGGGGGATACAATATCTAAGGGTAATAATGATGAAAGCGAACAAACAGAATTATAAAAAATCCATTATCGCGGCGGCTTTATTATCTTGCTATGCCGCGAGTGGCGAAGCTGCAGCGCAAAAGCTCACGCTGGAGCAGCGCATGGAAATGCTGGAAGCGCAACTGCGCGCTACTCAGCAGAAATTGCAGGCTTATGAAGATAAAGAACAGGCGCAGCAGCAAACCCTCGCCGCTACCGCTCCGACTGCACCCGCTCCATCTAAGGTGCAGACTGCTTCTGGCGCACCGTCGGCATCTGCCTCGACTGCGGTGATGACGGCATCTGCGACTCCCGCTGAACCGCTGGAACTGTCGCCCGACACGCTAAAAAAGATCAGCAAATATGTCCAGGATGATACCGGGTTTAAATACTCTGGCTATTTCCGTTCCGGTTGGGCAAGCACGACCAACGGCGGGCCGAAATCCTGGGCGGTGGGTTCCCTGGGCCGCTTCGGTAATGAATATGACGGCTGGTATAACCTGTCGCTAAAAAAACGTGCATGGCGAGAAGGTGACAAATCCATCTGGGCTAATGTGCAGTTTGAGGGAGATTTAGGCTTAACCCAGAGCAACGAATCCTTTGAGAAGGGGATATCCGGCGGTGGGTTGGGTAAACTCAGCAAGCTGTATGTTGAAGGTAACGGCCTGCTGCCATTCGCGCCGGAGGCCTCGCTGTGGATCGGTAAACACACGTTGCCGCAGTATGAAATCCAGTTGCTGGACTGGAAAAGCAACCGTACGCTTTCCGGCGCTGGCATCGGGATAGAAAACTGGACGCTGCCGTTGGGGGCGCTGAGCATGGCACTCACCCGCAACGACATTGATAACTACAGCACGGTGTGTGCGGCGGGTTCTTCAACCTGCAGCGACACCACCCAGGTTAACGTGAATATCGCCGAAGTTCGCTACAAGAATCTGCCGATAACCGACAACGTTACGCTGGAGCTGGGCGCGAAATATGCCTTCGCCAATCAGACTGATGAACAGAAAGAAGCGCAGGCGAATAACGATTACTACCAGGTAAAATCCTCCTGGCTGGGTCAGGCGATTTTGCGTAATCCGATTCTCAACGGCACCAATGAACTGACGCTTCAGGTGGCCGATAATTCGCTGGCCAGCCAGTTTATGAATATCTCCAGCGCCAATCCGGATTTCGATTACAACAGTTCGTATTATGGCATTCACAGCGGCGGCATCGGCTGGCGGCTGGTGAGCCAGGGGGAATTTTACCTGAGCGATAAGATTATTATGGCGCACGCCCTGGTGTACGGTCGTGGCCACGATCTCTATTCCACCTATACCGGCGCGCACACCGATTTTGAAACCGTACGTGCGGTGATCCGTCCGTCATGGATTTGGAGCCGCAATATGCAAACCGCGCTGGAGCTGGGCTATTTTAACCAGCAGAACCGCGCAAATAATCTCACATTTGATGAATCAGGTTATAAAGTGACGCTGGCGCAGGTGTTTAAGGTGGATACCAGCATTCTCAATTCACGCCCGGAAATCCGTTTATATTCTACGTATCTGAAAGCGCTTGAAAATGAGATCGACAGCACTACCT
Organism: Kosakonia sp. MUSA4; assembly: GCF_013085925.1. NCBI lineage: Bacteria > Pseudomonadati > Pseudomonadota > Gammaproteobacteria > Enterobacterales > Enterobacteriaceae > Kosakonia > Kosakonia sp. MUSA4. The sequence goes on along the minus strand of NZ_CP025697.1, from coordinate 3,262,683 downwards.
TCAATGATGGTAAAGACTATCAGATAAGCTTTGGCGTACAGGCGGAAGTGGTGTTCTGATTTTCCGCAGCGCCGGAAAACGCTCTGCTCTCCGCCATACTGGTGGAGAGCATTAATTCAAGTTTAATTCAGAGCTTATTACTGCATTGCGAGAGCACAAAATATTCATCAGCATAATTCGCACTTGCGTTATGCTGATGGTGAGCAAGTTCTTCATTCTCTTACTGACTCATCCCGCCATTGTTATTTTTAATGGCGGGATTTTTTATGATTTATTGGATGAGTTAATTTTTTGATTAGTATTAATACGTTATGCTTTGCCCTCTAAAATGAGGGCAGGGTATTTTATTCAAAATTGCTGCATGAACGAGTAAGGTTTAATATTCTTTAAAGAGGAGATCGATAACGTTATTTATCATTTCAATAAGCATTTCTTTATTTCCGTTCTCATCAAGAGATTGTAATGCAGTGCGTTGCGATAATCCTGCAAAGATGGATGCAATGATTTCCATACGTGTGTGTAGCTGCTTAATTTCATGCTCATCATTTTTTTTAGTTCTTTTAAGTAATTGCTCATTGAAACTGCTGCTAATGGCGTTATGGGACTCCTGAAGTACTTGTGAAACGTTAGGGTTGCGTACCGCTTCGGCAGCAATTTCAAGCCATAAACTAATAAACTCTGGAGAGGTATGAAGCTCAACCATGCGTGCCGTTTGCCTTTTAAGCGCCACGGCTAATTTCTCATCGGCTGGAGACAAGGCAATATCATTAATCAGTTCAAATATGGTGCTTTCCTGTTGCGCTACCAGGGCTTCCACGATGGCTTCTTTGTTCGCAAAATGATAATAAATGTGCCCGGGGCTCATACCGGCCTCTTTCGAAATTTTAGCAATACTGCATCCATGAAACCCCTGGTCACGGAAACATTTGGCCGCCGCATCGAGTACTTGCTTTCTCCTGTCTTTGCTTTTCACGCCAATTTCTTCGTCCTGTACATTGCTCATTTATTAGCCTCTTTAATATCTCTTGCAAGTCACATTTTAGTATGAATATACTAGAATGAATATTCAAACTACAGAGAGATCGTTCATGATGTTTGTGCCTTTTCGTCCTGCATATCCGGCGCTGTCAGTTCTCTTGTCGCTTACACTTCTCGGATGTGATCAGCCACAGCGGCCAGTTCAAAATTCGATTCCTGAAGTGGGAGTTGTGACGGTAAACGCAGCAAATGTCACGTTGACCACTGAACTCCCTGGTCGTACCTCGTCTTTCAGGACTGCTGAAGTACGTCCTCAGGTTGGCGGTATACTTCAAAAAAGATTGTTCGATGAAGGAACCCTTGTTGAAGCCGGTCAGGCATTGTATCAGATTGATCCTGCTCCTTATCGGGCGACGCTTGCTAAAGCAGAAGCTAACCTTGAATCATCAAAACTTTTAGCTCGACGATACGATCGCCTGGTGAAAACAGGAGCAATAAGCCAGCAGGATCGGGATGATGCACGTTCAACCTGGTTACAGGCGCAGGCTGATGTTGACTCCGCTCGCATTGATTTAGGTTATACACAAATAATCGCTCCAATATCTGGCCGCATCGGGCGCTCTTCCGTGACTCAGGGAGCGTTGCTGACCGCCAATCAGACTACTGCTCTTGCAACCATCCAGCAGCTTGATCCTATCTATGTTGATATTCCGCAATCTTCAACGGCACTTCTTAAATTGCAGGATGAATTTGCCGCAGGCCGCCTGAAACGAAATGGCGACCAACAGGCTGAAGTCAAACTCACCCTCGACAATGGCACTGAATATTCGCATCCGGGCCGAATAAAACTTTCAGAAGTAACAGTAGATGAAAGTACGGACTCTGTAATTATACGCGCCGAGTTTCCTAATCCGGACGGACGGCTGCTGCCGGGTATGTTCGTCCGCGCCAAATTACAAGAAGGGGTGAACGAGAATGCCCTGCTTGTTCCACAAAGAGGAATCACCCGTGATCCGACTGGGCAGGCCTCGGCTCTTGTCGTTGGCAAAGATAGCAAGGTGATCCGCAAAACGGTTGTTACCGATCGCGTTGTAGGTAATCAGTGGCTAATACGAGACGGGTTGCAAAGTGGCGATCGTGTCATTGTGGATGGAACGCAAAAAGCCCAGCCAGGTAGTGAAGTCAAGATTGTTCAGGCGACGTCTCCCGCGCTTGAAGTCGCTAATCAGCCTAAGTAAGGAGCCGTAATGTCACGTTTTTTTATTGACCGCCCCGTACTTGCATGGGTTGTAGCCATTATTATTATGCTGGCTGGCGTGCTTTCTATAATCAAATTACCTATTAACCAGTATCCTAATATTGCTGCTCCTGCGATTGCCGTGACGGGATCTTATCCGGGAGCATCGGCAGATACCGTTCAGGATACTGTGGTGCAAGTTATCGAACAGCAACTGAATGGTCTCGATAATTTGCGCTATCTAAAATCTGAGAGTAATTCGGATGGCTCATTCACCATTACAGTCACCTTTAATCAAGGAACAGACCCGGATATTGCTCAGGTTCAGGTACAAAATAAACTATCGCTGGCAACGCCTCTAATACCGGATGAAGTTCAGAATCAAGGGATCCGGGTTGCTAAATATCAGATTAACTTTTTAATTCTTGCCGGACTTGTTTCCACTGATGGTCGTATGAGCAGCTTTGACCTCGGTGATTATCTGGTTTCTCACATCCAGGATCCGTTAACCCGTATTACCGGGGTGGGTGATTTCACTATGTTGGGGTCCCAGTATGCGATGCGTATCTGGATGGATCCGAATAAGCTGAATGGATATAAACTTACCCCGTTGGATGTCAGCTCTGCTATTCAGGCGCAAAACGTACAGGTATCCGCGGGCCAGTTAGGCGGTTTACCAACCAATGAAAATATTGAACTGAGTGCAACTGTCATTGGCAAGACCAGATTCACAACTCCTGAACAATTTGAAAATATACTTCTGAAGGTTCAGCCCGATGGATCCCGTGTGTTACTTAAGGATGTGGCCAAAGTAAAACTGGGATCTGAGAGTTTCTCAATACAATCAAAATATGGCAAAGATCTTCCCAGTTCAGCTATTGCGTTACGCCTGGCAACCGGTGCCAATGCGCTGGACACCATTAAAGCTGTCAAAGCAAAGCTGGATGAGCTTAAACCGGGTTTACCGGAAGGCGTGGAAATTATTTATCCTTACGATACGTCTCCTGTTATAAGTGCCTCAATAGAGGGAGTGGTGCATACCCTTATTGAAGCGATAGTCCTCGTTTTTGTCGTGATGCTGCTTTTTTTGCAAAACTGGAGAGCAACACTTATTCCTACACTCGCTATTCCGGTCGTTTTGCTGGGCACATTCGGCATTATGGCCGCATTTGGTTTTACAATTAATATATTAACCATGTTTGGCCTGGTACTCGCTATCGGACTTCTCGTCGACGATGCCATCGTTGTTGTGGAGAACGTCGAGCGACTGATGGAAGAAGAGAAGCTTCCGCCGCTCGAAGCGACCCGAAAATCGATGGAACAGATTTCTGGTGCTCTGGTTGGCATTGGTTTGGTTCTTTCCGCTGTATTTCTTCCGATGGCGTTTTTCGGTGGTTCAACGGGTGTGATTTATCGCCAATTCTCTATCACTATTGTTTCTGCGATGGCGTTGTCGGTGCTCGTTGCGCTAATTTTTACTCCGGCATTATGCGCAACGATCCTGAAACAAACGCATCATGGTGCGCAGGCTAAAAAGGGATTTTTCGGCTGGTTTAACCGTAAATTTGAACGCGGCACTTCGCTTTATCGCAATGGCGTCGAACGTACATTGAGGGCCAGAAAACGAGCGATGCTTTTCTTTCTGGCAATCATCGCTTTACTTATTGCGCTATTCCCACAAATACCAACGTCATTCCTGCCTGATGAAGATCAGGGAAATCTCTTTGTGCAGGTACAGATGCCCCCAAACAGCAGTGCGGAGCAGACTCAGAAAGTATTAACCAAAATATCGGAGTATTTTCTGACCCAGGAAAAAGACATGGTTGCCACGACAATGCTGGTCAATGGATTTAACTTCGCAGGGCGTGGCCAGGGTTCCGCTATGGTGTTTGTGGGACTTAAGCCATGGAATGAAAGGAAAGGTTCGGTATTTGAACTGGCTGGCAGGTCAATGGGATATTTCAGCACAATAAAAGAGGGAACGGTTATTTCTTTCGCCCCCCCGGCGGTAATGGAATTGGGTAATGCCACTGGTTTTAACCTGTTTATTCAGGATACAACCGGAGGCGGACATGAAAAATTAATGCAGGCGCGGAATATGTTTCTTGGGATGGCTGCCCAAAATCCCGCACTGAAAATGGTTCGACCCAACGGTATGAATGATGAGCCACAATATCAAATTCTGATTGATGACGAGAAAGTCCAGGCTCTGAAACTCAGTCTCTCTGACGTAAATAACACGATGTCCGCAGCCTGGGGTTCAACGTATGTTAATGACTTCAATGATCGCGGACGTGTTAAAAAAGTTTATATCCAGGGGGAAGCCAGCTCACGTATTTCTCCGCAAGATTTCGATAAATGGTACGTACGTAATAGTGACGGAGAGATGGTCTCATTCTCGTCGTTCGCCAGTGGGAAATGGACTTATGGTTCACCGAAACTGGAGCGTTATAACGGTTTACCGGCAGTTGAACTTCTTGGCGAACCCGCACCGGGGTATAGCTCCGGGGATGCGATGAAGGCGGTGGAAGAGATCGCGGCAAAATTGCCACCAGGTTTAAATGTTGCCTGGACAGGTCTTTCATTTGAAGAACGCCTTTCAGGCTCGCAAGCACCAGCGCTTTATGCTCTGTCGCTAATCATTGTATTCCTCTGTCTGGCAGGCCTTTATGAAAGCTGGAGTATTCCTTTCTCAGTAATGTTAGTCATACCGCTGGGTGTTATTGGCGCTGTCAGTGCGACTCTTTTACGAGGATTGGGGAACGATGTTTTCTTCCAGGTTGGGTTATTAACGACGATTGGTCTGTCTGCAAAGAATGCGATATTAATTGTTGAATTTGCGCGCGATCTTCATGAAAAAAATGGAATGTCATTTTCGCAGGCAGCTATTGAGGCAGCCAGAGTCCGCTTACGACCCATTATTATGACATCACTGGCATTTATTGTTGGTGTTATTCCTCTCGCTATTGCTTCGGGAGCCAGCTCTGGAAGCAAGCATGCCATTGGTACTGGCGTTGTTGGCGGGATGCTTACAGCGACCGTATTAGCTATTTTTTATATCCCGCTGTTTTATGTTCTTGTTGCTGGTTTTTTTACCAGGAACAGAAGCAAAAAAGAAGCATTAACTATTGCTGAAGAAAAATAGCCGTATGTAAGGTATTGGTATCCATCAGAGATACCAATACTAAAATCCTCAATCTGAGCAGTAATGTTTATACGATAAATTTTAATTTATTCTGGAGGCTTGAAAATGGCCAGACGAACCAAGCAAGATGCTGAAGAAACCCGCGAGCATATTCTGGATGCGGCTGAGCAATGCTTCCGGGATTCAGGTATTTATCGCACAACGTTACAGATGATAGCAATGAAAGCTGGCTGTACGCGAGGCGCTATTTATTGGCATTTCAGGGAAAAGAACGATCTTTTTAAACAGGTTATTGAGCGTACGCCGCTCTTACTTTTTACGGAAGTTGAAGATCTGGTAATGCGTGCAGAATCTGTTATAGCGTTACGCCACTGTTTGTTAAGGGAAATTGAATGCGTTAAGAGAAATAAACATCTTCGAAATGTTATCGAGATGACTGTCTTCCGCTGTGAATATCCTGACGAAGTCAATGATCATGATATTCTGGTGGGGGATAAAATGGATAAATTATTCGTCATGATAGATTCTGTTTTATCCGAAGCCCAAAAAAATGGAAGGATTCATGCTGATATTTCGACAACAATACTCAGCTCGATGATTTTCTATGTTTTTATGGGGGCGCTCAGGTCGATAGTTATGATGCCAAACGATACGTTACTTTATCGTTACTCTCAATCAGCGCTGGATTTCGCTTTTGATATGGCTATTGGGAATAAGGCGGTGTGTAATGAAAAATGATTTTATTTATGATCTTACCGAATGGATAGAATCTCAACTCGCATCAAAATTATCCCTGGATATTGTGGCGGCTAAGTCAGGATATTCGAAATGGTATTTACAGCGGGTTTATCATGCGTTAACGGGAGTTACTCTAAGCAGGTATATCCGGCTTAGAAAATTATCCGCCGCTGCTGCTGAATTACAGATAACTAAAACACATATTCTCGATATTTCTTTGAAGTATGGTTTTACTACGCAGCAGGCTTTCACCCGCTCATTCAAAAGTTATTTTCATCAGACCCCTGCAAAGTATAGAAATAACAATGAATGGGATTGTTCACAGCTCTATCCGCCATATCAGAGGATAATACATCCGGTACCCGAACCGGACATTATTTCATTACCAGAACAAATTTTTCTCGGCATAGAACACTCTTTTCCTTGTGCTTTTGAAGAGATCGTTAAGTTCAATATAGATGTTCGAATGAATTTTTTTAACCGGTATCTCAGGGACTACCAGGAGCTACCTTCTTACGTCTATGGTATCAGTCATTTTGAACCGAACATCGCAATAAATTCAGGTGTTGTTATCAAGTACTTTACAGCAATAGATTATCAGAATTTATATTCCATGAAGAGTAAAGTACAAAAAATAATAATCCCTGAAGGTCATTATGCACAATTTAATTATTCGGGTACAAAAGCCGGATTTCAGCAATTTATTATGGACGTGAACCGTTATCATTTGCCCAGGTTAGATATCACAAGGAGAAAGGGTAATGATATAGAACGTTATTTTCTTTCCGGGCCGAAGAGACATTCATTACATTCAAGTTTTATAAGTTGTAGCTATTTAGTGCCCTGTGCGGATGTATTACATAAATCTGTTTCAGGCAGATTTATGTAATACGTGTATAAAGCGATAGTTTCAAATAGTCAGGCGCGCTTTCTATGCTAGTCACCGGGCTTAAAATTCAGACATTGCAATATGATTATCCTCAGAAGGGTAGGTTATGAAGAAAAATTTATTTATTGTTATACCGGTACTCTTCAGTCTAACGGCCTGTAACTTACAGCCGAAGTATGAACGCCCATCTGTACCTATTTCCGGAAAATGGGCGAGTAATGCGCATACGAATAGAACTTCAGATCTTGCATGGCAAAAGTTTTTCGATGATGACACATTAAAACTACTGGTAGAATTATCCCTTAAAAATAATAGAGATCTCAGAGTTGCTGCTTTAAATATAGAGTCAGCCAGAGCACAGTACAGGATTGAAAGAGCCGCTTTATTCCCAACCATCGAGGCTAATGGTAGCCAGACTTCGGCCCATCTGCCTGGCAATCTGTATTCTACGCAGACTTCCGGGCCTGTGTCATACCAGCAATATGAAGCGAATCTTGGTGTAACATCCTGGGAAATTGACTTCTTTGGCAGACTTAGAAGTTTGAAAGCACAGGCGCTCGAAAATTATCTTTCGACTGAGGCTACTGCTCACGCCACACAAATTAGTCTTGTATCAGAGGTCGTATCGGGCTATTTGACCCTTTGTGCAGATAAAGATTTACTTAATGTGGCAACAGATACTGCTACAAGTCAGCGTAAAACGTATGATCTGACTAAACAACGGTATGAGATGGACATCGCAAATGAACAGGATCTTGCTCAGGCGGAAACTTCATTAAGAAGTGCTGAGGCTGAAGTTTACCAATACACCCGTCAGGTGAAACAGGATACCAATGCTTTACAGCTATTACTTGGTACTAATGTACCGGCCAATATTGTAGAAAATGCGACTTTACTTAAGACATGGAATTTCCCGGCGTTACCTGATGGAATATCGTCAGAAGTACTGACAAACAGGCCGGATATCATTGCTGCCGAACATACCCTTAAGGCAGCTAATGCGAATATTGGCGCGGCCAGAGCCGCTTTCTTCCCTACCATCAGCCTTACTGCTTCCGGAGGATCGGCTTCAGATAGCCTTGGACATTTGCTTGAAGGGGGCACCGCTGCCTGGTCATTCGTTCCCAGCATAAGTGTGCCAATATTTGATGGTGGAAAAAACAAGGCAAATCTGGACGTTGCAGAAGTCTCCAAAAGAATTGAAATAGCGAATTATGAGAAAGCGATACAGCAGGCATTTAAGGAGGTATCAGATGCTTTAGCGGGTCAAGCGACCTATAAGCATGAACTGGCCGCTCGGGTACAAGATACTGCGGCAAATCAGCGCTACTACACTCTTGCAAATAGTCGATATCAGGAAGGTGTGGATGGATATCTCAATGTCCTTGTCGCTGAACGTTCTTTATTTCAGGCAAGGAAAACTGAAATTTCGACTCGTTTAAGTGAAATAACACAGCAGGTTACTCTTTATAAAGTTCTCGGTGGCGGCTGGAAAGCGTAGCACCTGAATCAAGAAATGACGGCAAATTGCCGTCATTTAACTTTTATCTCTTTAGCCTGAGGCGACAGAATGAAATGAGAGAGTAATATTAATTTTTCATTTAAGATGGAGAATATTTTTTAACTGAGACGGCTACTGGCTGCATTAGGGGAGAAGGGGATTTCAGATATTTGTGGTCGTTCGAATTATATAACAACTGTCTTTACTAAAGAATAATGGAAGTTTTTGCTTCTTTTTATGGCTATTACTTAACAATAACTCTATTGTAAAATACAATCGCCTGAATTTTACTTTCTAAATAAAAGGTAAATAAGGTAACCTGTGAGTAATATACATGCAATATTTATGACAGCCAGTCCCATAGCTACACCAACAATACTGCATCTAAACAAATAATTGAATAGCACATACTCTGTCAGTTGTGAAAAATAGAACGATAATAACATTATTAACATACTACAAAAGAGAATGGAGAAGCATGTTAATAAAAAATTTTTAGCTTTTGATTTTTTCATGATCATTATTAATGATTTTGAGTATGAAAATTATATTAGTCATTTACTTGCCTGGTTTTAGCCGTTTTATTTTATAAGATTTCAGTGGGAATTTTATTGGGAAAGAGGTTAGTATGATCATACTAACCTCTCTGCAATTGTCAACCTTCTTGTCGGAAGAGTGAGCGGTTTTGTAAAAATATAGTGAGTTTACTTATTGTTTTTTAATAAATACTGCCGTTTTACCTTGTTATAATGAAAATATTAGGCGTTGTGATTTTATTCAAGGAGTCGAGGGTTAACGATTGCCAGCGTATCCATTCGCAGCTGTAGTTCACGGCTGAAGGAAAGGGAATGAATCCATTCTTTGATATAGGGGAAGTGCTGTTTACTGAGTCCCGCAGATCAGTGCATTCAGTTTTCAATCGCTGATCGGCTGAACCCTGATTTAGACGTGAGCTACCTGGATTGACACGCAGATACAGATCGTGCGAATCAAAGACTTTATAAGGTTTGCAAGAAGGTATTTGGTAGTCACTTCATAATCGAACTGAAATGACGTCAGATTGGACTACTGATGTTTCCCGATGCGGAGGGAAAACTGAAAGGCACCGGGAAGGGTTCTCACGCTTACCTTTTGAATCTGTATCAAGATAGAGATTCGCGAAGAGGCATGAAAGCAGGAAATTGGCTCCTCTGACTGGGATCGCCTTTGCCAGTAATTGGCTAATAAGTAAGCTAAATCAGAATCCACTTCCTGTCAAGACCACCAGAATGACCACCTTTTTAAGCAGGTATGTTTTTGGATAACCAACTTTGATGCCGAGGATATATTAACAATAATTGCTAGTACGCTACAGTTGACTGTTCCATTGCACCCTACAATATTTAATATCTGATACTACAGTTCATAGTCCTCATCATATTGCTGTAAAAATATACAGTGTTGGTCGTTTTACCTTTTGGTATTAATATTCAATAAGTTATTGATCACTGAAAGCTATTTTTTGAGGTACATCCTCAAGAAACGTGATGCTAAGGCATCGTAGAGAATAATTTATCTTATTGATTTTTAACTTTTTATTCGTAGTTGATGGATAGAGCATGGGACCATTTAAAGCACATGAAGTGATAGAAGAAAGAGTTAACGAGCTGGATCTGCGTAGCTATCTTGTCGGTTTCGATATAAATGATAGCGGTGTATCATTTTATCGACTAGATCCCTTGGTAATGAAAATATTATCTGCATTACATGAGTTTGCTTATGGGTTTCATGAAGGAACGAATACAGATAATACTGAAACATTGTCAAAATTGATAGAGGCATCTCGTTCAATTTATAAAATCGATGAATACCAAAAAGTCAAAGATCTTTATTTGAATTCTGGTTCTTTAACTGACGCCGTTGCTGATAAATATCTTCGACGCGGTGAATTCGGTGAACTTATACTTCATCTTATATTAAGGGATTTCCACAATACAGTTCCATTATTATCTAAAATTTATTTTAAAGATTCAGTTGGGCACACTGTTCATGGATTTGATGCTGTACATATTGACCCGGTAAATAAAACGCTTTGGTTAGGTGAATCAAAATTATATATTGATCCGCGGAAAGGCATAAATGAATTAATAAAAGATGTTGATGAACATTTTAAGTCGGATTATTTGAATTCTGAGTTTAATCTTATATCTAAGAAAATTCGTCATACGCAAAACACTTCTGAGCAAGAATATTGGATTAATACATTATCATCAGGTGGAAAACTATCAGAAAAACTTCATAAGATAAATATACCATTATTATGTACTTATACCTGTGATGCATTTGAAAAATTTGATGATGAGACTTCCAATGAATTCTCGGAATACTATAGAAATAAAATATTAATGTTGAAAAAACATTTTGATGATAACTACACACACCCATTGAAAAGTCATTTAAACATTATCCTTATGCTATTTCCAGTCAGTAATAAAATCGAGTTAGTAAAAAAACTTCATCAAAAATTGTCTTTGATTCAGCAAATTGGTGGGTAATATTATGGATGAAAAAGACGGTACTGAATGTAAAGATAATTTTGACTACACATTTGAAACTTATCAGAGATGTGCTCATCTACTCATAACAAATGAAGTGGTTGGTAGAGATTTTCTTATTCAGCTTATTGAGAATAGAAATGATTATTCTCGTGAATTAGATCATGTTTTAGCTGACTTAATCGAGTCTGCTGGTTTTTATCCCTATCTTTTGAAAGAGAGTCTGCACTTATCTTCTTCTGCACAAAAAATTAGATTTGCGAATAATCGATCATTAAATATTGAAGGTAAGATTTTTCACGATGAACAAAAATATTTACTCGACCTTATCAATTCAGATAAAAATGTTATAGCAAGCGCACCAACAAGTTTTGGTAAGAGTCTGTTGATTGAAGAAATTGTTGCCTCGATGAAATATAAAAATATACTCATTATTCAGCCAACGCTGGCCTTGCTGGATGAAACTAGAAAAAAACTTTCCAAATATCTTGAAAAATATAAATTAATAATAAGAACTAATCAGGAGTATAGTTTCTCAGAGAAAGGGAATATATTTTTATTGACATCTGAAAGGGTAAATGAATATGAGCAATTTCCTGAAATAGATTTTCTTATTGTTGATGAGTTTTATAAATTTAGCTCGAAACGAGACGATGAAAGACATCAGTCTTTAAATAATGCATTTATCAAGATTTTTAAAAAATGTGCTCCAAGGTTTTACTTTTTGGGACCTAATATTGATGGAATAACTCCCGGATTTTCAGATAAATATAATGCTGTCTTCTATGAAAGTCAATATAGTCTTGTCAGGTGTAATAGCTTCAATGTTTATGAGAAATATGATGGCTTATTTGGAAATTTAGGTAACAAAGCAAAATTCAAAGAGAAAGTATTGTTCGATTTGCTTGTAGAACGGAGTAAAGAACAATCTATTATTTATTGTGCATCTCCGTCTAAGGCAAGAAAACTTTCAAAAAATTATTCTAAATTTATTTCTAATAATAAAAATATGTTTAGATCTCATAATTTACCATTAATTGAATGGATTGAGGAAAACATTTCAACGTCATGGTCTTTGATTGAGTCTTTAAGGTTAGGTGTGGCGTTTCATGATGGTGCTTTGCCCCGGCACATAACATCATCTGTAATTGATTATTTTAATGAAGGTTTAATTAATGTTTTATTTTGTACTTCAACAATTATTGAAGGTGTGAATACTAGCGCAAAGAATATTATTTACTTCGATGATAAAAAAGGGGATAGTCTAGATATAGATTTTTTCGACTATTCAAATATAAAGGGGCGTGCGGGCAGGTTAATGCAACATTACTCGGGAAATGTCTTTAATTTTAATCCTCCTCCAGAAAAAGAAGCTATTTATATTGATATACCTTTTTTTGAACAGAATCCAATCAATGAAGAGATCTTGATAAATTTGGATGTTGATGAAGTTCAGGATAAAAATTCTGCAGAATATAACTTTATTACTTCGTTGCCTTATGAAGAAATGCTTTTATTTAAAAAAAATTCAATCAATATTAGAGGTCAAAAGAAACTCTTGGATTATCTAAAGCTAAATATTTATACCGCTCACTTTTTCCTTTCATGGAATGCCACGCCAAAATACAAACAACTAGAGTTTTGTGTGCAACTTTGCTGGGATTTTTTATTAAAAGAAAATGAGAAAAAAAATCAAATGACAGCAAAAAAATTGACTAAACTTACTTTTGATTATGGTTTTTCTCAAAGTATAATTAAATTACTTAAAAGCACATATGATTATAAATTAAGTCAGGCAAAAAATTTGGATTCAGATAAAAGAAGTAAATTATTAGATGAATCTATTAAAGACACATTTTATATACTAAGGCACTGGTTTCAATATAAGTTACCTAAATTACTTTCAGTTCTGAACGAACTTCAATCTTATGTTTGCACTGCTTACGGACTAGTACCTGGTAATTACTCATATTATTCATCTATCATTGAAAATGACTTTATTCCTGACCATTTGAATATTTTAATTGAATATGGGATTCCCAAATCTGCAATTGATAAAATTTCTAAATTCATCCCAAATACTCTTTCTGATGAGTCAGTTATCCAACTAATAAAGAATAAGAAATTATATGAAAATAATAGTTTGATAGACTATGAGAAAAATATCATCAAGAAAAATATAATGATTTGATTTTAACGAGACTAATAAAGGTATGCTTTATAATCAACGAAATGGATGAGAATAAATAAGATGGTCCTATTCAACACGAGTAGTTGGAAGTGTCTAATTGAACTGAATCATCCAATTACAAGGTTTAATTTTAAATTCATCTGTGATACATCTAATTTGTCCAACAAATCCATAACGATTAAATAATCCTCCAAAATGAAATTTGGTTCGAGGTAAGATGAGATCAATATAGCTATGTTGAATTACTTTAATTAAGTTAAAGTTTTGTCTGATTAAGGGGTGAAAACGATACTACTTTTGTCCTAAAATTTTAAGATTGTTTAGGAGTTGGGTCTCAACTTCAGATAAGCTTTTATCCCAAATTTCAGTAAGTTGAGAAAGGGTTTTGTATGTATCCCATGGACATGCAGACCGACCGTCAATTTGAGCGAAGGGGCCATCGGACTCAATTAGTACACGATCTTTTGGCATTAAACTGGCGAGTTGACGACCTTTATGCCCATTCAACATTACAGGTCCAATACTATACCAGCAATCGAGATCTTTAGCTCGGTTGAGTTCGGCCTTAGTACCCGAGAACCAATGAAGAATAGGTGTCCCAACTTTAGGACGACGTTCTATCTCATCAAGAACTGAGCTGGTAGCTCTCCGGCTATGAAGAGAAAGAACTTTACCGCCAGCAGACTCACAAATATCAAGTATTCGTGTGAACACTTGAATTTGATCGGCCCAATTTTTTTTAAATTCAGGAGTGCCGTCTAAACCGATTTCACCCACATAGCGAGTTTGATCAATATATTTTTCAAATAGCGGCAATTCTGTTTTTCTTTGATGAGCTAATTGGGGATGCAATCCAAGCGCAGTGCGAATACGAGGAGCATCGTTTGCAAGCGAAGATGTTCCTTCCCATGCAGAAGGTGTTGTTGTAACTGACAGGATGTATAACCCTCGTTTTTTACATTCCTCTATCACTTTGCGAGGATCGGGATAAAGATCGATATGGCAATGGAAATCTATCATCTGATACCTTGCTGTAAATGTAGTGCGGCCAACTCTTTCAACCCTCGGGATACCAAATCTTTAAGAGGAGGCTTTATTCCAATTTTGGGGTAGGCTAATGCTGCTCCTAGCCAAGATTCTAACCCATTCGTATTGACGTCGGCTATGGCCATTGCAATTGAGCGGACATCATCAAAGTTAGCGTGTTCATCATTCCTTAGGCCGATATTGGAATATTTATAGGAGGTCAAGTCCGCATTACCCCAAGCGAGGAAAGCGGCTCTCCTGACTTGGCATGGCACACAACGACCACACTGAGTATAATTAAAAACCCTATATCTTCCACAACTAACAGATTTGATTGCTAATGATTTTAGTAATTTCTGATCACGGCAATTCTTAAGCATTTCTCCTTTTGTGCAGTGTTCATAAGGGTTGATTATGCGCACTCGCAGATCTGCTGCGATAAGAATATCCCTAATTCTATTCAAGAATTCTGGATGTACTGTTCGGGTGCTTAAACTTCCAATGCGTCCCCCCGTTAATGGTGGATTGATTGCAATAAAACCGTTTTCACAGATATAAAAAGGAACTTCTTGACCATTATGATATTTTTTGAGGGAAGTAGCCGCGAGAACACCAAATGCAATAAAAATTAACGAGCGGGCCCGTTGAGAAGGCTCCTTCTTCCCGGGAGGGGTTGCGTTATGATTTAACGCAATATGCCGAAGTCCACCACCAATTGTTTTTGCAAATTCTTCTTGGTTTTCACCATCGCCCCGTACGATGTTGCTAACAGCAAGAGGTTTTTTGTTTGTGGCAGCAAGGTCGATTGCACCAATCAGGCTATCGAGTCCACCAGATAACAGAACAACACAATCCTCATCAGGTTGCACTGGTTTTTTAGGTGGGCTGGGTATGTGACCACCAGATTCAAAAGTGAGTTGCCAACGATCAGTCGATAGGAATTTCAATGCGGCTTCTAACGCTGTCGCTTGTGTGTTCCAAAAGATAGGATCAGCAACCGCAATCTTTATATCGAACTCTCTAGTCCAGTTATCTGCGCTTTCTTCTCTCTGACCAGCCAGGTCTGCTGTGATTACTGATAGAGCAATCGATAAAAAATCCCATGCACGAGGGGTTGCATTATATCCAGCCCGAATAAAATCAGTCTTCGCGGCTTGACCTGCGCTAGCTCTGGCAGAACGATCGTCTCGTATTTCGCCGGGCTGTCCGTAAAGGACCACATTCAAAGCACCGTCTTCGGCAAAATTAAAATTTTCAGGTGCGCATACTAGCCTCATTCTGCATATCCCTCAAAGACGTCAAATGTTTCACGTAGAGCTGATTTTACAACTTCGCTAATTCTTCCCGATGTTAATGGCATACCAGCATCCTTTAGTTTTCGAAATGCAGCAGCCACAGTCTCTCTTACATAATCTCTGGCTTGTTTTAATCTGGAAAGGGCAGTGACCGCATTGGGGGCTTTATCGCGTATTGTTTGGCCAACATCAAGATCGAAGCGATGAAAAACGTCAAAAGCTGTGAATCGCTCAATTGCTAGATTACGCTGCTCGGGCGTCAGATTAATTAAATCTGCATCGGGAAACCGTGTTAGCAATTCCGATAATGCCTCTCGAATAGCCGCCCGGGATGCCTCAGCATCCTGAGTACCATCAACAGGTCTTACGGCTTCGACTACCGCATCCATTATTTGTTCGGCAGAGCGACCAGACAACAAAGCAGGATCTAAAGGGCTTCCTGGCTGGAGTTGACCACTAGCCAATGAAGCTAACGTACTACCTAAAGCTCCGGCTGTGGAGGCCGTCCCATGCATTCTGCGGGTTGTGGTTGAGCTCCCACCATAGCCATTACGAACATATTGACCAAAACCACGGCGCATCGCTCGGGAATCTCCCGAATTAGCATATTCGCCTAAGCTTCTGTTTACCCCAATCCATCTACGTGCAGGGGCAATAGGAGAGGGTGTTGGCGAAAGTGGCGCTTCGGTGTCATCCGATGGAGGCTCATCACCAGTCGGCGCTTCTGCTGGTGGGTCATCCACCCATGGAGGGACCATTGGTACTCCAGGTCCGGCCCCCTTACTTGATTGTGACGTTCCCATTATCAGTTCCTATCCTTTTTTTAATGGCAATTTTTACTGGCTTACTGACATTTGTATTTTCCCAAGCGTTAAATACGCTAGAAGCCCAAACCTGATCACTAATTTTAGGTATTATATTCGGTTCGATTTGTGCGGGTGGTCGCTCGCGAAGAAAGGCTGCCAATCTAGGTCCTTGAATCTGATCCGTTTCTGAAAGTACTAGACAAGCTTCTAAAATTGGAGGGGTACCCCATGCTTGTTCCTGGCGAGCCCTATCAAGAAGGCGGTCCATCATCACTGTTGTTTCTGCTCGAGATATTTGCTCAAGGCGTTTTTTAAGCGACCCTGCCATATCGGGATGTTCAAGAAGTCCTGTAAGAAGATCTGCGGCTTCGGAAGACAAACGATCTTCTGGAGTAATTAATGGCGCATGTTCTCGGCTGACATACAATGCGCCACGTAGATCTACATTGGCTAGCATAGGGGGAAGACGCAGCCACTCTATAATAAAACTGTCTTCCCATGGAGCTGCTAGTTTAAGGTCGATTCCGGAAGCAGCTTGAGTTTCCCATTCCGCCAAGAAAGCAGGCTTACCTGAGTCATTTGCACTTGATGCAGCAACTAGTTCTGCATAGGCTTTGGATTGAGCAAGTCGCTCAAAAAGAAGCAGTTTTGCAAGGACTGCCTCATCAACACCTACACCTTGGGCCTTTGAGATCGTCATACGAATTGCTAGAGCATTCATGAATCTCTTGATCAGACGGGGGTTGCCTGCGATACCTGTAGCTGAAATCATTAGGGGAGCAAGTCGTTCAGCAGTATCTAATTTTCCTATTAATTCGTCAGGAAAATCATTGTGCAATGACTGTATAAAGGCACGATCTACGCGTTTCCCCTGCCAAGTATTTCTGAGTTGTTGACAAATACCTGCGCGTATAACCTCTTTAATATCATCGCTTAAATTACTATTGTCTATGAACAGCATCATCATGTAAGCGCGGACTTCCTGAGTGCCAAGTGCTGGAACGCGAATTGGTACCTGAATTAGTTTATCGAAGTAACTAGTTACAAGGAGGTCATCACTGACACCTTCAAAATGTTTTCTGACTGCGTGCTTAATCATTTCATCATCGGCAGCGATTACAAATGCAGTATGTTTTAGGAATAAAAAAAGCCGGATGGCTTCGAGTGTTGAGATAGTAGTAGGGGGTAGGCATCGGTCCAGATCGTCGATTAGGACGACTAAAGTCACGCCTAATTCATCTAAGGCTTCTTCGAAATTATCTCGTAGGGCCTGAATTTCCTTAGGGGGTGAACTATCTGTTTTGGGGGCAATAAGACCATTTGCTATCTCACCAGCTTCAAGAGCTGTTTTCTTTGCTTCGTCTAGTTCATCTTGATCGATGCCATCAAGCATACCGTTACCTAGGCTAAATAACCTCCCAAGCAAACCCATAGGCGGAAGCCCCAGGGCAAGAGCTGCGGCATCTCCAGCGACTAATTTTGCTCCGCGTAACCATCGAACCCGTTTGATAATGTTCGATACTTTGTCAACCGCTGTTTCGCGTTTCTTGGCTTCATCCTCTAGTTTGCTTGCTATGACATCCATCAGAGCTGCGCGCGCATCATCATAACCTTGGTATAACCAGGCATTGAACTCGACAAAAATAAATTCTCGATCGCCCATTTGGCGCGGGCGTTTGTTCAGTGATGATCTCGTCAATTTTATCAATGACGACTTGCCAATTCCCCATGAGCCTGAGACTCCAATTGATATTGGCCGTTCATTTGCTTGGGCAATAATTTCAGCAATAGTGTCAGCGATGCCGGAAAAATTAAGAAAGTCCTTTTCTGTTTCGTTGTCTGCCCACATTGTCAAAAGCCTTAATTAAAATTAATAAACCATGAAGTTGACGATGATGCACGCAAGCCTATCTAACAATGAATTCTATTGTGACTTTTTTGTCGGGATAATCGTCAGTTCTCTGACGGTTGGTTTTAGTATAACCATTAACGTATGTGGTACAAGGCTCGGTCGAGGAGCTTTCGAGTGGGGGACTTAGATATGCTCGTTATATCCCAAAAATTGGAGAATCGAGAGGAGGATCATCTCTGAAAATACCGTTTTTAACGGCGGTAGCCCCAAATTCATTTCACCGCTACTGAGTAAAGGGCGCTACGCCTGCCTATACAGGGTCAGTTTTTTCTCCCGCGTGATTTCCGTTCCCGTATCAGCTTCCGGCTAATCGTTTCCCAACACAACCCGCCCCGCAAGGGTAAATGGCACGCATTCTGCGCCCTTGCGTGTCGGAACGATGCCGGGAAAGCGAACCGTCAGGCGATGCGAAGACGAAAATCAAACCACTGACGGAGAAAAAACCATGACGATTTCCCTGCATACCCAGACTAGCGCCCCTAACACCTCAGCGGCGACCAGCGTATCCCCGCTGGAGCAGTCAGGCTCCTCAAAAACGAAATTTTCTCAAACCAGAACAGATATTTATCAGACCGTCACCGACAACATCATTGCAGCGCTTGAAGCCGGTGTAAAACCGTGGTCTTGTCCGTGGCAACGAGTGCTGGGTATGTCTGGGTTGCCTTCCAACTTCGCAACCGGTATCGCGTATAGCGGAATGAATATCATGCTGTTGTGGTGTAGTGCGTCAGAACAGGGCTTCGGTGATTCACGCTGGATGACCTACAAACAAGCACAGGCAGTCGGTGGGCTGGTTCGCAAAGGCGAGCACGGCACGACAGCCATTTTCTACACAACCTTAGAGAAGGAAAACGAAGACGGCAAAATCGACCAGATCCCGATGCTGAAAACCTTCAATGTGTTCAATCTTGAACAAATTGATGGTCTTCCGCTGACAACTGAAACAGTTAGCCCAGAAGCAAACTTTGACCCTTTGCCGGAGGCTGAAAATCTGTTCCAGAAGAGCGGCGCAAACATCATTGAGAAAGGGCAAAACGCCTTTTTCAGACCCTCAACTGATGAAGTCTGGCTACCGGAGCGCCATCTGTTTTCAGATGCAGCTAATTTCTACGCTACCGGCCTGCATGAGTTGGTTCACTGGAGTGGTGGTAAAAAACGACTTAATCGTGAAATGAAAGGAAAATTTGGCAGTGCTGATTATGCGGAGGAGGAATTAGTAGCGGAGCTGGGAAGTGCTTTTCTGATGGCGGATTTGGGGATTGTCGGAGAGGTACAGCATGAAAGCTATATTGCTTCCTGGCTGAAAGCACTGAAAAACGACAAACGCTATATTTTCAAAGCTGCAAGTGCGGCATCAAAAGCGCATCGTTATTTAATGGATAAAGCCTGAGGGCAGGAGCAAGAAGCCGCAAAGGAATGTGGCTTTAACCATAGCCGTGGGCGGAGTAGCTGTGGTGTTAGGGGGTATAAATCCACTGCGAATTTTCCTGGCACCGGATGTCAGGAAAATTCGCAGTCTGCAGGGCGGCAAAGAGCCCGTCAATCCTTTAGATGTATTGGCTCAGACTTGATCTGGCTGTGTTCTATGTTAGAGCACGATTCAAGCTGACAGTCGGCAACGAGCGAGGAAGGGAAGTTAAAAACTAAAAATACTGATACAAGATATAGTGCGGTGGTTTAATTAAATGCGGTGGAGGCACACTTCCACCGCGTTAATTATCTTGTGAATTGGTGTCTATTACCGGGTACAACGCGGGTGAATATTTCACTATAATGGTCAGCCATATCTGCTCAGATAGCGGTTATTGGCGCCATCCTAGCCGGTCATTATCAAGGGTTTCGGAGTCCGTAAAAATAGCAACTCGAGGTGTGATACCAAGTTCAGGTGGGTAACTCAGTAATTCATCTGATGTTTCATCGACCATCCAGGCCGAATCTTCATCAATTCTGGGAACCATGTAATGCACCATTGTTCGGCATAGTCTGGAATCAGGCTTAAAGCGAGAGATGGCTTCTATATTTTTCTGGCGACGCTTGTCGGCAACATCACCTTGCACATCCACATCAATGGCAATGTGGGCAATGCCGGGTCCAAAATTCAAAAGCTGATCATCGATTGTTTTCAGAAGTGAAGTTACATGTTTCGAACGTCCCTCAAAAGAGGCTTCATTTACGCACCGCCAAGTCACAAGCGCTGCTTGGTGAACAAACTCAACGAATCGATTGTCGCGGTCATCTGGTTTTCCCCGTGCATAGATATTATAATATTCGTCGCGCAGCACATCTCCCTTAATCAAACGAGCAAACTTGGTATTGAACATGATGGATCCATTAATCAGAATGTCTGTAAGCAGAGGGGCAAGGCTTATGGGTCTCACTACACCCTGACCATAAATATCATTCCAAGTGTAGAGGTTTCCTTTATAGTGTTTGAGGTGCTCATATATATAATCATGGGGAATATCTTTCACCTCGGATTTATAAGTAATGTCCATCCATAAATTGAATTCCTCGAGGATTCTCATTGTTTGTTCATGGTTTATAATTTCCCGATGATTTTGTTTTTCAATAGTCTCGTACTTTCCTTTTTGTAGCCTTTTACACTCAATATAAAAATCCTGACCGTCTTGATTTTTGTATTTGAGATCCGGAGTTTTAGCAATTCCTTTCTGCTCGGGTATAAATTCTACTTGAAATCCCCTGTCAGCATAATTACCAGCCACAACCAGCTCAAACAAGGCCGTGTCGGGGTAGACCGTTTCGTCTTCTAACATTCTCTTGGCACGCTCCTTGGCACCTGGTATGGCCTCAATAAGGTGGCAGTTTCTTCCAAGTTGCTTGACCCAGGGGATAATATTAGAAGCTATACTGATGTCGTAAACTCTCCGATTGTCGAGTAATGATTTGGCCTGAGCAAAGAAGCTCGCGACAATATCATGCCCATAAAGCTTGATGTCAAAATCCTTGCCAAAATTGGTAGGGGCATTTGTCGAAGAAATATATTTACATTGTGCCTTTTCAAGGCGTGATAGGAATGCATCGCTATCGTCTTGCACTTGGCATAGCCATTCAAGCCCCATGGAAACGAACTCATCGTCCATGACACCAGTATGTTCATTGAATTTCATCACATTCCTCCATAATGATAACACTTTGCATTATATACTTTAATAACGATTGCTTAATATTGCCCATCAACATAGTTGATGAAAAAGTGGATTCACTATCGTCAAAAAAAGAGTTAGCGGCTAAAATTGAGCCGATAGTTACGTTAGCTAGCAACATTCGCTTCTTGCACAGAGTTACCCTAGTGCAGGTCTTAATGGGCAGTTAAGAGCGAGGAGCGGACTAAATACTTATCCCTGCGGTCAAAGAATATTTTTCTTTAACCGCTTTATTACAGAGAAACCATTATCTATTAGTTTTATCATGGATGTCATTGATTACATCGAGGTAATACTCTTTCTCCTTCTCTTTGAACACTAATCCGAACTCATGATTGATTATAACTCCAACGCTTTTTAAAAGATCGATTTTTGGTTTGGAAGCAGGGTCTTCATAATAATAACGAGGGATATAATATATTACTTCATGTTGTAAGTTTATTTTCTTTGTAATTCGATTTCTTTCTCTGAATGTAAGCAACCACCAAAGATCAATCTCAACAAAATCCAAGTTCAAGCCTAAGATATATACATTCTTAGTAAAAAAATCATCGATCCAACTATTACCAACATCATTTCTTTCCAACCGTTTTGTAAGCGGTTCGTTGAACGATTCATTGGAATACTGACTTCCGGTAGTTGTATAACCCCGCATGCTTTGCAAATAACCGCTGTAATGTTCATAGCCAAGGATTATTGAGCTTGGGTTATTCAAAGCTCCATGTATATGCCATATTTTTTTGTTTTTCATCTTATAATGCCTGAAGATATTATATTTACTTTCTTTTATTATACCTTCGTTTTTTAAATCCTCAGGCCTGACGCTGTTATCCAAGCAATATTCAAATGCCAAGTCATAGTTTGTTGTTAAAATGTTATTGCATTCTAACTCTATTATTTTTTTATGAATTTCATTTGGCTGTATTAATTTTATCTTTGATGCAATGGAGTCTTTTATCTTACTTTCTGAAAACCCATTTGCGTTCTTATTTGAAATATTAAAATAAATCTCTTCATAGGCTAGTGGAAATGGTTTGCCATTTGTGTCAATTTTGATTTCATATGTATCCCCAAGACTATTTAACACATCAAGCCAAGAGTTTCCATTTATAATGTTGTTTATGCCATTTCCAATAAGAAGTGAATAATCACGCATTTCTATCCCTTTTTGTTAGACGCATTTTTACACTCTGCTATTGATATTACAATACTAGTCATTAATATGCTCGGCACCGATGTATGTGATTTTATCCAACAATAGTGATGTTTTGAAAGTAGACCTGTAATCAGGCCCTGAAATTATATATCCTCCACGCATTCACTGCAACTAGGTAGGCATTAATAACAGTATTGCATGTGAACCAATGGGGAGGAGCTCAGAGGATATAGACCAATAAAATCTATCAGACATTCTACCACGTGAGAGTAGGTTAAAGATGTTATTTAAACTAAAACTAGACATCAGCACTTATAGTTTGAGTCGATTCTGGACAAACCGACTCAAACTACAAACACATGGAATTAACATGATAATAGGACATGTTATAATTATTTATACCACTCTGCCTTAATGGCAGCAAAGTCCATCAATTTCCATTCCTCCTTCCAGAGTTGCCAATAAGGAATATCATTTGAAGATGGAGAGTGACTACATGGTTCAATTTGGACGATTGAGGGGAGAATTATAGATTCACCAACTAATAATGCTTCCCCTTGACGGAAAGATGTCATTTTATCGATCAAAGAACCGAGTGAATCTGGAAGTAACTTCTTAACATACCCTTGATCCGCCGGGTTGGTTAACCGCATAGCAATAAAGTTGCTGCACTGTGAAAAGATTGTTTCGGATATCTCGGACGGACGTTGACTTGCTAGCAGCAGCGTCACACCGTATTTTCTCCCCTCTTTTGCAATTCGCTCTATGGCTACTTTTGAAGAACGATATTTCGACAGGTCACTATTAGGGACATATTTGTGTGCTTCTTCATAAACTAATAGAATCGGGATGTCATTATTGATTTTCTCATTAGGGTTTCTGGCACAACGCATACGCTTGTATATGTAACCGTATTCGAAGACGAGGCGTGAAATAAGGGATACTGTTATGCTTAAAACTTCGAACGGAACTCCACTTAGGTCAATGACGGTTACGTTCGATTCACTTTTTGAAGAATATCCAAGCAGCTGCTGGAGGGTTTCTTCAAATGTGGTTTTCATGGATTTTTCACCAAGAAAAAAATTTAATCTACTATCATTAAGTTTGTTCTCAAGCCGATTCACAAAGTTCGTCAACTTTCCATGGAGACTCCCCTGTGTATATTTTGGCTGTCCCGCTTTTTCTTTATTGCTTGCCGCGTAAACTTCTCCAGTATCAATCATTTCTTCATTTTTTGCGATCGTGTACGCAAGTACTTCCCGAATATCGAACAGAATAGGAGTGTCAAGGTGGATACTTTGTTTTTCAACATCTGAACCAGAGAATTTCGCAAGCCGGTCTTTTACTATGGCTTCTTTAAAAATATTTCTCTGATTGTGATCATTGGCCTCTGTATCGAGGAAAAATTCTTCCAGTTCTTCACTGTTCAGCATCCAATATGGTAAGGCTAAATTGGATATATCAATGTGATTTGCAGAAGGAAATGCTGATTTATACTCGGAGTGAATGTCGAAGATAATTATATGTGAATTATTTAGTGAGAAATTCCCTCCTTTTTCTGAAACAGCTTTCTGAATAATAGTCGCTAAAGTATGTGATTTTCCGGAACCGGTGGAACCGACAACTGCAATATGCTTATTGAAAAATTTGTTTCCGTTGACGGGAACAGGAACACTGATGTTTGAGGATAATGTAGCAAAACGGAAAGACGCCTCTTTCGGGACTGAATCTTCATAGATTTTCTTTATGTCAGCGATGGTTGCTGGCTGAACTTCTTTTGGCGGAATAGCTAGAGAATCACCACCTCGTTCAAACTTACCATTTCTTAAGATACCTAAAGGAAAAGCTTCAATGATGTGATCCCGCTTTCCATCAGCGCTAACTGCAATCTGGAAGTTTTCAATGATTGCGATGAGGACTGCATTTTCGTTGTCAGCAATTTTAACGTAAGAGCCAACTTTCAATGATTCTTCCGCTATCTTAAAGTTTTCTAGGTCATCTACAACAATACGTACTTTATCTGGGAAAACGGCAATGACTTGGGCATTGATCTGTTCTTTTTGTCTGTGATCCATTTTCATTTTCCTTCAACTAGATTATTGATTCAATGTCTGAAAGTTGTTGTATCTGAATTTTGACGTGCTGGACTGCAGGTTTGTCGTATTCAAAGAAGCTAGGGCCTATGTGAAATTGGTAAATACGTCGAGTTTTAGTAATGGTATCAATCGTATCTCTAACGTTTTGAAGAGTATTCAGAATCTTAAGTTGGATACCATTGCCATGCGTTGCTTTCAGCATAATCGATTGACAATTAAACTCAGCACCATGGAAGTCGTGACCATCAATGACCTTAAATCCTTCGCTACTGAGTTCATTTTTTAGTGCAAGTAACTCACTGTCTGATACCCCTTGCACATAAATGTACGGACAGAACGGAGAAGGCTCTCGCTTCGACAATTTTGACCACTTCCTTGAAAGCTCAAATAAAAGATTCTTGAGTTCGTATCGAGCGTAGGAAGCCACACCTATCTCTACTAGAAAGAAACGTTCAAAAGGAGATATGTTAACTTCTGAGAAGTATTCATTACGTAGGGCCGAAAAATGTGTTTTCTTTCCTTTCTTATCTACGAACCATTCATTGAAGAGAATGCTTGAAGTGTTAATTCTTTTCAGGAAATCTCCTTTGCTAATTGATCTATTTGTTTGAGTAGCCGCGATTGAGAGTTCGCGTATAACAGCTAGAGCGTTGTTATAATAAAAGTATTCGGCTGAAAATGACTTAGTGTTAAATATTGATTTGAGGATATCGATCACTTCACGGAACTGTGTATCAAAATCCACTGCTCTGATGTTTATTGATAACCGCTTCAGAAACTCTTCAAGATCTGCATCGCTAAGTTGTAAATCCTGATGGTGATGGTAAGTGACTTTGTCTTTAGTGTAGGTAAGAAAGTGTTTCTTTAGGAAATCAATGTCTATTTCTACATCTAATTTTTCTTGACCATACGCATAATGTCCGTAAATGGAGTAAAACATCTTTTGCTTCGTACCTACCAGCGTTTCCTTGAAATGTGATAGCATATACTTAATCGCATCTTTAATAACAGAGTGATTATATTCGGTCTTGGCGTAATACTTGCATTGTGTGGCAGTAACGTCAGTTGCAGTTCGAATATCAATGTCCTCAGTGCATTCGATTTCAACAGATTCGTCTAATGATGTTAGTTTTAAGATGCTGAGAATAGTCAGATCAAATTGGTAAAAATAACCTCGTATTGTGTCAACTGCACTTCTGTCGGCCATGATATATCCAATAGTTATCGTTGATGTTTTTTTGAATATTAACACTCATGTTTGTCAGTATGTTACAAGCCGATGCATAGTTCAATTTTTGGTCATAAAAAATTCCAGCAATTAAACAGCTGCGCGGAATAGTGCTCCACTTTTGGCCAGCCCATACAGTGCAAGGCATCAGGGCCATTTCCTCTGTCTGACTGTGCTACATGGTGCTTGAGATGTGTTGCACATACGCAACATGCCACCTATCAGTAAACGGCAAGTGTAGCTGTGTTAGGCGCAGCTGTTTAGCGATCTTGAATAAGCATCTTCATAGAAATCTTCGAAATTATCCCTCCTAGTATCCTACAGAATGCTCTTTGTAGTCAGAAAATGAGAACCAGATAACATCAGTTCAATTGGCTTACTCCCTACGCAGTATGCGAGTTAGCAATGTCCGCTTGGCACAATGCTGCCTGTCAGATGAGGTTATGCCCTGAGCCATAAAAATGTTAGCCCAAATCTGAGCTAACACGCGTTTAAAGGCATCTAACCCGACTTCAACTATTAATTGTGTTCTGCATCACCAGAACGAATCATGGAACCCCGTACTGCCGCGATACGCCTGCGAGCAATGTTCACATAATCTGCTTCGCGCTCAATACCGATGAAACAGAAACCTTCCATCGCCGCAGCTTTGCCGGTGCTTCCACTCCCCATAAAAGGATCAAGTACAGTGCCTCCCGTGGGAGTAACCAGACGGCAAAGGTAACGCATCAGTTTTGTGGGCTTCACACACATATGATTGTTATCCTCACCGCGATCTTTTTTGCTGGCTTTTGCACAATAAAAGAACCGACTGGCGCTACTAATTTCTGCCTGCTGAGAGGTATCCGGGAACATAGCAAGTACTGCATCACTGCCATCATGGATAAGGTTGGCAGGCCAGCGACCATTAGGATTTCCTTGTCTGGCGATACCGCCATCACCTTTACTTCTGCCTCGCCACATATGGTTGGGCTCAGAGCCACCCGGCCCATTTGGATAATTATAGGGTGATTCCCCTTCTGTCAGAGGGATCCGGCATTCGCTGATGTTCAGCGCGCCGGTACCATACACACATACGTTCGAAGCTTTAGACCCCCTGAATGGCTTACGGGCAAGGGTAATTGGCTCCAGTGCGGGCTTTAATGCGTGGTGAGATTTAGGAAAACCCGAGCTGTATACCCAGCTTAGCATTCCGTCACGTCCAAATGCTGTGTCCAGTAATTTGAGCTGGTCCGGCGACAAACTTTCAATGAGGACCTGAGCAGCATTGCTGGTCTCGTAGAGAAATACGATCATGTCACGTATTTCAAAGCCCGCATCCTCAATACGCGCTGCCATCCGGTGTTGAGTACGGGATCCCGCGAAAGACAGCAAATGACCACCGGGTTTAAGTACGCGCAGACACGCTTCCCAGATGGCTTGTGAAGGGACATCATAGTCCCACGTTTTCCCCATGAATTTAATACCATATGGCGGGTCGGTCACTATGCTGTCCACAGAGTTGTCCGGCATGCTGCGCAGAACGTCTAGGCAGTCGCCATGGTTCAAAATGTCATGCATGGCGTTCCCTCCCGACATCGTCACCAACTGATGAAGAGGGGGCCCCCTGTTTATCACTGACACTATTTTCCAGTTCATCAAGGGTGCGGAACAGGAACATCTCGCGTTGCTTCGCATCAAACGAAACAGGAACACCGTTTCTCATTACCGTTCTGATACTGACAAACAGCCTGACCAGCGATTCTTTAGTTTTATTATCCGGCATCACATACATGGCATAGTGCCAGCGACCGGCGTCGCTGGCTGCCAGATGACTGCCAATAATGCTGATGTAACGGGCGCGGGTTTTCATTGACCGTTCTGTTTCCACTGCGACGATGGCACCGCTGCTTAAGGTAATAATGCCGTCGGGTCGGTGCCGGATACCTGGGTACCGCGCCATAAACTCTCCCCGGTCGCCGTTAAGCCAGTCTGTGCCACCTTTTTCCTCAAGGGCGATCCTGACCCGTTGGTTTAACAGGCGATGCTCCAGTGTCGAGTTTTTGAGTTTGCCTGGCTCAAAATAGGCGGGGAAAACCTTGTCATTAGCGCTAACCACCATTGCCAGTCCCTGCATGGTGATCCCCCACAATGATTTTTTTCCGGTCAATACCAGGTATTTATGTTTATTCAGGAAGCCCATCGCAACCGCTTTATTAAGCAGGTTATACATCGCATGGTTATGTTTCCCTTTATAGCCGACAACTCTTTTTAAGGTCCGGAAATCAGAGAAGGTTTCTTCCTTGAGAAAATACAGCAATGCCCGCATTCTCCGTTTTGCGGCTTCATTTCTTTCAGCAACGTTATGAATAAGCATTGATAACCTCACAGGTTAATGGAAGGTTTGTGGATCTGACTTTCTTTTTCGGTATGCAGGCATTGTTTATGTTCAAACGAAAGTAGGTCGATATATTGCTTTTTCGCCGGTATATGGAATAGTTTGGTTGCCTTCGCCAGATCATTCTGGGTAAAAACAAAACCGACAAACTTCGGCAAATTGAGCAGCATATTGCTGTCGATATAATAGCGTTCCGCCTGGCGGATCATTCTGTCCGTTTCCATCTTCTCCGTCAGGGATATATCTGTTTTCACTTTCCACATTTCATCGTCAACCAGAATAGAGCCGGTCATCCTTGCCACCCAGTCGGCGGTATCCGGATCGCGAAGGCGATAAACCAGCATAAACTTGCAGTTCTCAATCACTGAACCGGCAACGGCGTCACCTTCCAGATCTGCCGGACAGTCATATAAATCTTTAACCGACTGATGGGCCATGATGATATGCACACCTTTGTCCCGCGCGGCGCCAAGCCCCTCAAGCGCAGGGCGGGACAGGTGATACTTAAGTTCATCAAGGAAAATAGCGACAGGGCGAGGTTTGCCTTTGATTCGATCCCGCGTTTCGGCCATCTGAATCAGGCGGGTTAAAATCATGCGTTGCGCCGAAATGATTTTCTGATTACGCATCGAGCCAATGATGTAACAGCCGCCGCCCTCATCAAATATTGTCTTTAATGAAAATCCCTTACTGGCATTAATGGAATTCACTAAAGCGATTTCCTCAAGCTCGCCATAAAAAGCAGGCACATCTTCACTGATGGATTTAACAAAGTCAGTGTTAAATAAGTCGCGTAACGTCATTCCCTTTTCATAAATAGCTGCCGTATTTCTGGCTGCGCGACGGTCGGCGATACGGTAAAAGTCAGCACCTTCGCCTTTTTTACCCAGGCTGAAACCGGCATTAAACAGCTCCTCCAGTTGTTCATGAGAAATATCAGCCAGTAAATCAAGCTGGAAATTAAGGTCATTCAGGTTAATAAGAACAAACTGTTTATTCGCTTTCTGACAAGCTTCCCGCAGTACATGCGGTGCCCATTCATCATTTTTAGGATCTTCGACAAATACGCCTTCACCTGAAAGTATTGCCTGATAAAGCAGCACACAGGCACTGACACCTTTACCTGAACCTGTGGTGCCGATAAGGTCGGCGTGTTGAGTTTGAAATTCTTCGGGGGTGATATATTGCGGCTGATCATCTTTATCCAGCCCGATAAAGATACCTTTATTCAGGTCAATATAATCCAGAGGATTATACGCAATGCTGTCAGGTAACATGTCCCTGACTTCACGAACATCCGTTCTGACATTTCTTTCCAGTTTACTTTTTTTAATCATCCTGTGTTTTAAACTGTCTATTTCACCCGCCAGCAGCCTTCGGGCTGTAATATGAAAAGCCAGACCTGCCAGCGTAAATCCGACTGTCAGTGTCCAGAGTGGTAATCTGAGTAGAATGTTATTGTTGAGTACTTTAAAGAAAAAACTCAGCCCCTGAATGGTCAGCGGTGACAGGGTGCCAAAAATGAGAAAGAAGGTGGATACACCCGCTACCATTTTTAACCAGAAGGGGGAGTTTTTTCTTTCTTCACGTGGCAGATGAAAGATGAATGGCAGCGTCAGCCCGGCAAATATGGATAATATTACCGGGTTATGTTGCAGCCAGAGCAGAAAAAAAGAAAAGGCATCCGTAAAGGCATTCAGCCTTTGCATCAGATGAGTTCCCATTGCAGTGATCTCCGGTCTGATTTCGGTGTGATGTGCGCATCACATGGGCGTCACCGATGGGCGTTAAACCCCACGCCCACGCGCGACGCCTATTGAGGACGCCCATAAACGGATGAAGAGCACTGAACGTCTCCGACGCTCATGCCCGTGATCCACGCTTTCAGAAAACAGCCGACGCATGGTCGTCAGTCCCCTGAAACGCGCGAATGACGGGCAACGGCGTGTGACATTACGCTCGGGCTGGACGCTCTCACTGCATGTCACATGGGGGTAATGTCGCGGCTGGACGCCGCGCCAAAACCCCCGAGGTCAACGGCGGCACACCGTCGCCCGCTACGCGCGACCAACCCCTTTAAGACGCGCGTTTCGCCTGTTTTTTCTCGCAAGCTCCAAAAAACGGGAACGCTGCTTTAAAGGGGTTGGTCGCGCCTGATCGGCAATATTCCCCGCTGGGGCGGTAAATATTACCTGGCTTGACGGTGTGCGGGGCTTTGCCCCCCAAATAAACCGCTGTCGTGGGCGACAGCTTTTCGCTCGCTGGGGCGGCGAAATTTATTCGGCTCCCCCCGGCCTGCTCAATTCGCTTTGGGCGAATGTTCGCAGGTGGGCGCGGTGCCTGAAAATTAGCAATTTCTGCGAAATTTAATTTTCTGTCCGCGCTCCACATACTTATTTTACGGCTTAACAATTTCTCCGAAATTGAAGCCAAAATAAGCATGCTTTAAAATCGCCGTCTGTCAGTTTGTGGTGTCGTTCGATACATTATCAATGTTTATCATTCACATCTGTTCGCGGGCTATTTCAGCCCGACATACCCGTTCAGCGTTTAATGCCGCACGGTACGTTTCATCATCGGCTTTCGTTCCCTGACTTTCGGCATACCGCCTGAGCTTCTCTGCGTCCGATTTATTAAGCTGTGACAGATGATGCCGCAATAAACCGATAAATCGGCTCTCATATATCTCGTAATAAAGCCCACATCCATGATTGGCTTCTTTTGACAGAAAATCATAGATACACGTGACAGATATTCTGTCGTGATGCGTTGAGTGAATGTTGGCAATAAACAGGTCTTCTTTATCCACTTTTGTTTCTCCATGCAGGGAAATACATTAAGATAACGGCAGTGTTGTATTAGCCTCTGACCCTGCCAAACCTGGACAGGATTTTATTCACCGCCTCCGGGTCAGCACTGGCACATTCTCCCAATAAAGCTTTTCTGGCATTCAGTGTGTGATTGGGTAAAAAACCGTGTTTATTCTTTTTGACGATATTAAAGAAAGCACGTTCCGCAGAACGACATTCACTTCCTCCATTGTTTCCGGTTGCTTTACCATACATACAAAGCACCACTTCGCACGGGTCAGTAGCGAAAGAATAAACAGGCGTCCCGGCAGCAATGCACAGCACTGCCGCCGCAATAATAGAATATTTCATGATGACGTCCTTACGGTGAGGTAAATTTCAGGATGTGAGGGGGAAGATTTAATACGAGAAATAAATGCGGGTGTCGCTGCATGTCAGGCATCCAGAGACTAGCTGATATTCAATAACGCCTTTTGCACCATATTGACGTAGCCAGTCTTTTGCAGTAAAGAATTCTGCGCCTGATGTTGCAGCAACAACAATACGCGCAGAGTGGGCGACCGCGTAAAATACGGCGGGCGTCCAGTGTGTCTCATTAAAATTCCGTGCGTGAATGGATAATAACCATTTATCTTTAATCATTGGAGAAGGAATAATAACCGGGTTGTCTCGCCATTGCGGTAAACCGGTATTGACTGACTGGCCCGGTTTATCCCATTCAACAGGAACCGGTAGCGGGGGTGAAGAACAGCCGGAAAGTACCAACGAAAATAGCAGCATATTGATAACCTTCATCATGCTTTCATCTCCTCAAAAAAGGCGCTGCGGTGCAGTGGCCGGAAATAAATATCATTCATCCGGCGCACATTACCGTCCAGGTCGATACTCACGATAACGTCCAGACTGTCCAGTACCTTGCGTAACATGAAGGTGTATGGGAGTCGGGCACATTGCGGGTTTTCATAACAGCGGGTAATAAACCCGTCTACCGCTTCCATTGCCGAACCGGCATGGATAGAGGTCATACTGCCTTCATGGCCGGAAGCGGTTATCTTAAGAAAATCCCAGGCCTCACCGCCGCGTACTTCGGTTAATAGTATGCGGTCGGGATTCATGCGGTAATTCCAGCGCAGCAGGCTGGCGGGCGTTACAATTGACCCTTTTTCATCTGCCGATTCCGACGGATAAAAAAGGTGGACGTAGTTTTTATGAATAAATAAGGTGATTTCTGGGTTATCTTCAATAGTCGTAATACGCAGATGAAGTGGGATATAACCAATCAGCATCTTCATATAGGTGGTTTTCCCGGTACTGGTTTCCCCGGCCACCGCAATGGTTTTACCGTATTCCACACATTTCTCCATAAAGCGCGGAATGTCCTTCGCATTATATAAGGCCAGTAATTCCTGATCGTGCGTATGCGTTTTTTCCGTGCCCGTTACCCGGTTATAAAACCCGGCGGCGATATAGTCCTGATGCGGGATTTGCACCTGTGAGGGTTTACGCAGGGTAATAGACACCGTGTTACGTTCGCAGGCCGGGGGCACTATAACCTGACAACGTTCGCCGGATTCCAGCGTGGCTGACAGCCCTGGCTTGATATCTTCGATATTGTCGCCGTGATGCTTCGCCAGGCATCTGGCAAAGTTGTAGCAGCCCTCATAATCCAGCGGAACAGTATGCTGTTCCCAGATGCCATCAATTTTGGTGAATAGCTCACCCGGGCGGTTGACGGCGATCTCTGTCAGTCCTCGGTGATCCAGAAAATCGCCAAAAAATCGCTGCTTATAGCGGTCGAGAGAGAGGTTTTTCATGTGATATCCTTGGAGCGGATAAATGTGTGGAGGGAGCATGTCTAAGACGAAGGTACTGTTCGCTTATTGCCATGAAATGGGGCGCTGCTTGTCCATTGATGAAGCGCGAACGGAATTTTTTTCCAGAAAGCCGGAAGAAAGAAAGCGGTTCACTTTTTCCTGTAGCGATCGCAACTGTAATGTCACCATTAGCGGCGTTAACTATCACGTCAAAGCTGAGGATGGCGAAAAATTCAGGGCTGCACACTTCCGTTCCCCCCATCCTCACAAGTTCGGATGTGAATGGATCGCGTTCACCGAGGATGCCGATCAGGACAGACGGCCGGACGAATCAGAGGCTGATTTCACGGAAAGAAAAGCAAAGCAAAAGCTGACGGACTATATCAACTGCTTTGACCCTTCGATTGATGATCCTGAGGGTGAGCCAGCTGATCCCCTGAAGCTTGCCACTCCCGCTCATGTAAAAAAACCTGTCGGGGATGATGAAAAGTCCGGTGCAGATGAAGAGCCACGCTGGAGTCGCTATACGCGAACCAACCAGCTGCAGCGACTGATCGACACATGGCAGGAAGCGAAAGAAACGCTGCCTCAGGATGAGTTCAGGGCATTGAGACTCAGGATCATGCATCACGGTCAGGTCTATCTTCATGAATATATAACGCATATTCAGCGAGGATTGACTAACCCCTACGCGGGCGTCATCTATGGCGGTGGGACCCTGATGCATCGGTATGGCCGGGGTTTTCTTATTAATTTCTTTGATAAATATGAGGGTAAACCTGTTCGCCTGTATGTCAGTAAAGATCTGATGGCGAAAGGGCGATTTGGTCATTATATCGATGAAATTTTGGACACAGAGAACGTCAGGTATTTCCGTGTATTTCTGCTCAATCCGGTTGTTTTTGAAAGGGAAAATAGCGCAGGAAAATCCGTTATCAACCTTGAAATATCAAAGCTGCGCCAACTGGCGATTTACTACGAGCTGAACTCCAGCAGGGTAGATGATTCTCCATCCTCGGAGCAGGAGGGGGACAGTCCGGCATAGCGGGCTAATGTCGTCACAAGAATGATAATATCGGTGATGTCAGGCAGCGATATCTGCTTATGTGCCAGCCGGATATCGTCTGAGGTAAAAGGCGGTACATCCAGAGAACCTTCACCGATGGTGAGGCAGAACGTTTGTTCTTCCCCAAAGTCAATGATGAGCTCTGTCAATGTGCCCCCGGCACGATAACATGTCATGACTATTCTCCTGATCCCGGTAAGGTGTGACATTACGTCGTTGACTACGGCATTGTTGTAATCGTCCCTGACGATGACGTCTGTCGCGGTGACGCCAAACAGAAACTTTCGATTATTCACTCTTCAACCTCAGCGTATAGATGCCGGAAAAATCAATATCCCGCCCTGTGATCAGATTGATGATCTCCCCCTGATTTTTGTCGAGGGTCGGTGGGATATTGATGCTGTTTTCCAGCGTGGTACGTGCCATATCCGCCATGGCCTGACGGCTGTTTTCGGTATAGTCCGTATTACGATCTTTCTGACCAGCACTGTTGGATGCCCATGCACCAATATCAGGGAGCATACCAACCAGTAATGCGCCGCCGAATCGCTCTCTGAAATGCGTGTCGATCCAGCCGTCAACGCCAGCCTCGCCCAGTTCTCCGGCAGCACGGGTATCGACCAGCGGAATATCAAGGTAAGGGGGCTGGCGGGTACGCAGTTTTGTGATGATGAGAAAGGCGCGTTCCTGTCCGTGCGCCATTCCTGTCGCTGCGCCAGTCTGGTAAACGCCTGAAGCCGCAGTCCCTTTTTCAATAAGTTTCGTATTACCGCTTGCACTCCAGATATCTTCGGCGATCGTGCAGCGGATTTTCCCTGCCCGGTCCGAGACAAAGCGGTAATCCAGAGAACAGGGAATGGCGGTATTTTCCGGAACGTACAGGTCCGGGTTGTAAGGAATACGCTGGACCGCTGCAGGAGAGAGTTCCGGTTGTGGCGCAGTGGTATTTTGCCGGGCAGTGGATGACGTTTCTAACGGTTGTCCGTCAGAGGTTGCCTGCGTCATCTCCTGCTGGCGGCTCCGTGCCGGGGCTTGGGTCGCAGCGGCTGACCTGTCGCGACGAACCAGAAAATGAGCTTTATTAAGTTGAGGCGGCATCTCAGCCTCCGGGGCTATCGTAATGCGCGGTCTGTTTCCCGCCGGTACCGATGCTTCGGCTTCGGTATCTTGCGTACCCAGATCGGTACGCTGCCGGTAATCTGTCCGGTTCGTCTGTGGCGCAGAATCCTGCTGCTTCTCTTCACCGGGTTGCCAGAGCAGATTGCGGTATACCCAGTTGCCCGCCCATGCCAGCGCAATCAGCGCAACGGCGGCGAGCGCCAGAAAAGCGGTGGCTTTCCCGCGCCTGCGCTTTTTCAGTTTGTTGACGGCGGGTTGTAGCGGATCATTCTCTTCATCGTCCTGCTCTGTGAGAAGTGCCGCTTCACGCTTTGTACGGGCCTCGCGCTCCAGCGTGGCAATATCGTCATCCGCCTGCGCCGGAGAAGGTCGGGCTCCATCAGACACAGAATGCTGATATTCGTCATTCATCTGCATGGCTCCTTAGTTGTTAGTGGGTTGAGGTTTTTCCACCCGTTCAACCTGTGGAGAAACCGTGGCACCATCAGCGGCCTGGACCCTGCCAAATCCACGATTTTCCAGGCCGACTACGGCGTTACCGGAACGCAGGACCAGACGGGGCGTGACCTCCTGAATGACCAGTACGGTGAAGTCGCCTTTTCTGCGGACACTGCTGTTAATCACATGCTCCTGGCCGTTGAGCTCTTTCGTTACGGAGGGGATGGATTTGGCCGGAGAGAAACCCATGAACGTAAAGCGGCCATCGTCATACGCAAAATCCGGAACAATCCGGGCGCTGTCGCGCCCCGGATATTTGAGGTAGTCCCAGTTGCGTGGCGTCTGCGCGGCATTCAGGGCCTGCTGAATGTCAGTCTGCTGCTGTTTTTGCTCCCGCTCCAGCGCTCTGGCTGCTGTCTCACGGCTGGCCTTCTCCCTGTCTTCGCCCGGATAACGGTAACTCACCTGGAAAGCAGGCTGTTGCGATGACTTATCATCGATGACGTTCAGCTCGATGTTGTACAGCCGCCGGGTGGTGACTACCAGCAGGTTGGTGTGCCAGTCCCGGCTGCTGGGCGGGATAACCATCTGCGTGGTATTACCGTCCGCGCCGGGCGCGCCCTGAACGAGCGCCACCGGACGGATGTTGACCCTGTTGGCGTCCGGTGTGGCTTCCCATGCCTCCTCAAAACCGGGTCTGGCGCTGAGAACTGCCTCATCGATGTCAAAGACCAGCGTGGTCATGAAGCCAGGCCGGGTACTGACGACGGTAACGTTCAGCGGGTTATAGACAACCTGCTGAACGCGGGCATCATAGCGGCTCGCCTGCGGAATGACCGCGCTCCATGCCGTGTCGCACAGCATCAGCGCCAGTGCGATAAGGATGATGCTTTTCATTATTCACCTCCCCGGATTTCACGGTCTGCTTGCCAGCTGGTCACGGTAAAACCGAACGGGTTAATCTCTCGCTCCGTATCGCTCATTTCTTTGCCTGGGTCGGAGAGGAACGTCAGGCGGGCATCCCAGTATTCTGTGCGGGTGCTGTTGTCCGCGAGGCGGCGGATAGTCTTTTTGTATCGGAGAGTTGCGACTTTATCGGGGGCAGTGCCTTCGGTGATCTGGTTTGACAGGATGTCGATTTGCACGGTATGAGCCGCATTCTGCCAGACCTTGTCCGGGGCATCTTTTCCGGCATACAGCGCCAGGTAGTCATCGTTGACTGGGGGACTGTTAAAAACCTGTACTGTTGCATAATCGTCCTGCAGGGAAGGGTACACGTATCGTTCACGCAGTCTGACGTAGCTGGAGGTCATCGCCTTCTGATAAGCGTCCTCGGCCGTCAGGCTGGTCTTTGATACGCGGGTGACGTGCTCCACCCGCCCGGTATGATTATCCACTGTGTACAGTTCAATGACCGTTTGTTTCAGCGGCAACATCAGCACTACGGCGATAAGCGCCAGTGCGGCGAGGAGCAGCCCCGCACCGCCCACCATAAATCCGGCTTTCGTGGCACGTTTGTCCCGCTCAATCATCTGCTGCTCAAAGGTGCGGGAATCCGCAATGAGGGTTTGTTCACTCATGACTGTTTAACTCCGCCATAATCTGAGGGGTGTTCACCGGGATGCCCTGACCACCAAAGGCAGGAGGACGGGGAGACTGTGCACAGCCGGAAAGCGCGCACAGCAAAGCCAGCGCAATCAAGCGTTTCATGGGATTTTTCCTCAGTGAGATCAGTGGAACGAAAACACGGCTATGTTTTCATAAGGGATGTAACGGGGAGATTTCGACCAGGGATGACAGATTTAACGATGGAATTTTTGAACGGCCGTTTCTCTTGATTGCGCCAGTCGCCGGGCTTCGTTGCGGGCAATCATCTGCTCAATCGCGTTTTTACGCGCCTGAGCCGCACTGTATCCCGGACCACTGCCGGGTTTACCCGCACTGGCATTTCTCCAGCCCTGAATATTGTCCTGAAGGGTGCGGGTAGTCTGCTTACCGGCCCCTGCTACCAGTTTTCCTGCACCAAACGCCGCCGCACCAATACCCACCGCCGCCAGCCCCTGCATGGAGACGGTTGCTCCGGCCCCGGCCAGCGCGCCGGCCAGTTTTGCGGAGAGGTAGACCAGTATTGCAGCACAGACACCGGCCAGACAGACCTGTGCGCCTAACTCCACAATGTTGGATTGTGCTGACAGTTGGGTTGCAATATCTAACCGCGAGTTTAGATAATTAACGACAATGCGCAGTGATAACGCAGAAAACAGAACCGTTAATATGGCGGCGAAAACATTTTGCAGCCAGTTGTTAAACATGGGGCGTAAAAAGCCATACAGCAGACAAAAGATAAAGACGGGGGCGGTAATACTGAGCAGTAAAACCATGACTTCCGCGATCATTGAAATAAAGGCGGTGATAATCATTAATACGAATATCCCGAGCCAGACATAAAATTGAGCCGTCATGCCCTCATCTTTTATGTACGTTGAGTTATCCATGTCGTGTAACGTTTTACCCAATACTTTCGCTTTACCCCATAAGCTATCCAGTAACTGCCAGATATTATCGCTGCCGGAAAACCCCTCCTTTAAGCCATTGATGGCGTCAATAACCCCATCGAGATAACCGCTGACATTTGCCACAAAGGACAGGATGATTGCCATCCTCATGATGTCCCAC
The DNA here is from genome assembly GCF_013085925.1 of Kosakonia sp. MUSA4. NCBI lineage: Bacteria > Pseudomonadati > Pseudomonadota > Gammaproteobacteria > Enterobacterales > Enterobacteriaceae > Kosakonia > Kosakonia sp. MUSA4. Next base: position 3,224,487 of record NZ_CP025697.1, on the reverse strand, counting down.
ATGACATCTTCCATTGGCGTGGACAGCTTACCTGCCAGGGTCTGGTAGCCGCGCCACATGATATAGAGTGTGGCTGACGTTGCCGCCAGCCCTACCATCATGGAAGAATATGACATCATCAGTCCCTTTGTGGCGTCAGTAACTCCTCCTATCAGGTGTTTTTCAACACCGATAAATACACCACCGGGCATATTAACCTCACTATGAGTTCAGGTCGGGAGTGGGGGCATTTAACTGCTGAATTTGATGATGGGCTTCATTGGCGTTTCTACAGTTATCTGAGGCATCGCCGGTTTTTTGGCATTTTTCATACACCGCTTTTAGCTCATCGGGATGATCTTTGTACCACTGAGTGGTTTTGGCTTCTTCTTTGCAGCCACTGATGATGAATAATAAGGACAGGATAGAAAAGGTTAATAAACGCATGTGAGACTCCTCTAGCCGTTTAAATCAGGGGTTGGCGCAGTTAACTGTTGCTGATTCCACTGTTTAATACGCACATCCTCCAGTGCTTTTTCGCGCTTTTCTGCTGCCTTCACGCTCATTTCCCACTGGTCAGTGAGCGTGTTCAGCATCACTGATTTTAGCTGAATACTGTTGGCAAGGTCCTGAGACTCCTTTGAGTCTTTGGATAGTGCGATGCGGTTCGAGAGGCCGTTAATCTCGCCCAGCGTCTGGCTGACCTGCTCCTGGATCTCGCCAGTCTGCTCAAACTGTATCGCTTTGTTGATGACCAACTGTTTGCAGGTATTGGCATAACTTCCTGACTGTTCCGCGTTGCAGGTATCGAAGACCCGGTACTTCGCATATAGCGCATCGAACTGTCCGGAGGTGCCGCCGGAAAGTAGCAGGTCATTGAGTGTCTGGCCCGGTTTGCGCAGTTTTTCCAGATCCGATTTCAGACTCTTCGCCTGATCCACAAAATCAGCGATATCACGGACACCAGTGGCCGTCGCCAGCTGATCTTTATACGCCTGGATCTGGCTCTGATAATGTTGCGCGGTCTGCATCCAGCGCTGTGCTTCTTTCAACCATTCGAGCTCACGCAGCGGGTCAGCATCAACAAGGACGGGAATACCAGCGTGCGCCAGCGGGCTCACGATGACGCCCGCCAAAAACAGAGCATGAAAACGCCTTTTCATCACGGATCTCCTTTGGATTATCAGAGTGCCTGAACCAGGTAGGAATTCAGCCATTCATGCGGCTGCATCCCTTCCCGGTACAGGGAATCAAAGATTTCGAGGTTGTCAGCGCTACCGCTCATCACTCTGGTGTATCTGCCGATACCGGAGAGGTCGAGCGTCACGCGTGCAGCAAAACGTTTTGTGTCGCCACGCCTGAACTGATTTTTCACGACCACATACTGGCGGGCCTGCGGATCCAGATTTTTCACCACATCGAACACTTCCGGTTCAAACTTCATCCCGTCCACATATTGTGCCCGGTCGGCATTGGGGTTAGCTGCCAGGATCTGTGTTCCGCACTGCTCAATGATGGCGGGCGCAATCTCATCCCTGATGATTTCCGCCGGGGACTGGGTCCCCACAACCAGCATCCCGTTGAGCTTACGGATGGTTTTCAACCGGTTATAGGCGAAATCATTAAAGATAGGATCCTTCAGCCATTTCCAGAATTCATCCATGAAGATAACCAGTCGTCGTCCGTCGAGCAGAGTGGTGATGCGGTACAACAGGTAAAAGGAGATCGGCGCACAGACGTTGGCATCATCCAGAAACTCCGTGCCGTCAATGCCGAAGTTATCGCAGTGGCTGATATCGAAGGTGTCTGATGCGTTATCAAACACCCAGCCAAACTCGCCGCCCTGTGCCCACTGCGACAGGCGAATACTCAGACCGTTCTCCTGCGCCTCCCTAGTGGCAGGCTCTGGCAGATTCTCCAGTAAACGGGTGATCCCATAGATGCGATACTGTGGTTCATTACTCATCACCGCCAGCACGGCGTCATTCAGACGGCGTTCATCACGGGGCGTGATGGTCGCGCCGTTACGTGTACACAGCAGTTTCATCAGTTGGCTGATGAAACTGCTATTTCGTTTCGTCGGTGGCATAGAAAACGGATTCCACCCCGTGGGGTCGCCATGTGTGATGCGGTAGTAACGGCCTCCCAGTGCCCGAATATTCATCTCCGCGCCCCGATCCTTGTCCAGATAAACGGTGGTCAGTCGTTTGGTTTTCGCATCGGGGGAAAAGCTGTCCTTACGCCCGTATTTCTGCTGCATGTTTTCAAGGAACGTCATCAGCATGGTTTTACCTGAACCGTTGGTGCCGAGAATGCAGGTACTGGCCGGGTTCTTCTCATTGAATTCGTCCTTGTCCGCCAGCGTGTTATGCAGGTTCAGATAGTAACCATCCCCTGAGGGAGTGCGCAGTAAGGCCATCGCATCCCCCCAGGGCGCGTTATCGCGCTTGCCGGGGTAGAAATTGTGCAGTGCGGCCAGCTCAACAAAATTCTGGCTGCTCAGTTCGCCCTTGCGAGGCCGCAGATGATAATTGCCAGGAAGTTGCGCCATAAACGCGGCTGAAAGCGAAAGTGCGGCGGGAACCGGTGTAATGCCAAGGTTGTTCAGGGCATTGCTGATTTCACTGGTATCGGCCACCAGATTGTCCAGCGAGCGGGAAAACACCATGATGGAGAAATGGTGTTTTCCATAGGCGATTTTCCCCGAGGTCAGCAGGTCAAGCGCCACATCCAAATCCAGTCGCTGTGACACCGCATCATCATCTGCACTCATTAACAGACGTCGGGTACGTTTGATGGCCTTGCGGGCTTCTTCACGTGACATGCAGGTGTACGACTGGGTGATTATATAATCGCAGGGGGCATACAGCAGCGAGTCCATCATCCCTGTCGCGGTCTCCTCCGGGAACTCCTTCACTTCCAGCCCTCGGAAATACCGTGTACCGCTGGCGTGGTTTATCTGCCCGGACTCCCCGGAAAAGAACAGCGCCGCCGACCCCATCATCGAATACGCAGGAGCGCGGGTGACGCGCACCTTGCGCCACTGGTGCGTCAACAGGTACTCATAAAAGGATAACTGGGAGGAGAATACCGCGTGACTTTCGGTGAACGTGCCAAGAGAACGTGCGGCGTAGCGTGACAGTGCGGTATCGAGCGAACCTTTGATTTCCAGCATTTCCCGCAGCGCAGCGTCCAGCTCTTTCAGCTTCTTGCCGTCATTCATGCGTCTGCGTCCGGCCTTTTCCAGGCTAACAAACGGACGGTAGCAGACGGTCAGGAACAGGCGGTTACGGCGAAATGGGTCTGCCGCCAGCGAGGCATAATACAGACGGCTGATTTCATCGGCGTAAGGGTTGCCGGATGCCTTATGCAGCGAATCGGTAAACGGCTCCCGCACGTTATGGATATAAAAGGTGACCGGCATCCCCTCGAATGAGCGGATGAGTCCGTGCAACTGGTTGCGGTCAATACTGAGGGTTTCTTCTGATTCGCAATCGAACGGTGTCCCTGTCAGTTCCCAGGTGCAGTAGAGATCACTGTGTGGTGAGCGAACAACATGCTGATGAATATGCGATGAATACGGAATGTACTTCCTGAGCGTGGCACACTGATTCAGTTTCATGGCGTTGAGAAACTCCGTGATATCAACAGCATCATGCTCAACGGGCATAAACGCTGTTGCACCAAACAGACGGTTTGCTGTCGGTTTTCCTCTTGCCCTGAGCCAGACGGCAATCAGGCTGAACCGCATGGGCTCATTCCGGGTGACGGATTTCATCACCAGAAATTCAACCGGGAGCAGGGCAAGGAAAGCGACGGAAGTCCAGACAGCGACGATGATGGTGATACCGGTGACACCCAGCAGGGGCACCATCGGCACCCCCCACAATGCCGCCGGGCGTTTCATTGCTTTGAGCAGCTTTGCCATAGATGACCTCTCAGCTCATCAGCAGTGCGCCGATCTCACTGCCTCCACCAATCAGGATCCCGCCAATAATGATGTAGGCGCACTGGGACAGGCTTTCGCCTTTCCAGAGCGTCTTGTAGCCCACCCAGATCACGGCCACTGTGATGGTGATGGCCGCCAGACCATGAAGACCGGTGGAGACCTTTTCCATCACGGTATTTGCGCGAGTGAAACCATCGGCAAAGGCCGTGGTTGTAGAAAAAACCATGAGCACACCTACGGAAACCGCACTGACAGCGGTCTTTAGCTTGCGAAAAAGTGTCATTATTCTTCCTCACGGGGTGACTGAGAGAGGCTGCGACGTACTGACGGCGCGGAGGTCTGTGCGATGGCGATTTTCCCCTGACGGAATTTTGCGGGGACGCCCCGGACGACGGTCCCCGGCCAGATCAGACGGGGAGGGGATGGCTTATCAACAGGAATGGATTCCAGGGGAGTCGATGTTGTGGATTTATTCTCGCGGGTGCCTGGTACGGCATAACGGGGATACGCCGAAACATAACCCACCCGCTGCACATAGCTGGTCCCGGAAAAAGCTGCTTCAGGCTGTTGTCCGGTACGGAAATTGCCGGAGTAATAGCAGCTCAATGCTCTTTTTAGAGAACCGCCACGTTGGTAGCAGTCGCTGAGAATGCGTTCAAAAACGGACAAATTGGTGCAGGGATCAAGCAGGTCAGAGGCCGTCACGCCGTAATGATGGAAATTGGTGCTGGTGATTTGCATCAGTCCCACAGAGTAACGGCGGCCTTGTGTCACGAGGCGGCGAATAATGAGCTCAGCTTTGTCCCGGCTGGCGGGCTGATGGGAGATAATATTATTATCTCCGAGGGAGCGAGTGGCCTTCGGGATAATTTCGGCGATGGCATAAGGGTTAAAACCGGATTCCACCCGTGCCACGTCGAGTGCAGTGGACGGATGAATGCTGGCGGCACACTGCATGGCCGCCGCCAGAAAGGCAGTGGTGGAAAGCATGATTGCCTCGGAATTGAAGGCAGTGTGCACAGGCTGTGGCCCCTGCACGCTGCGGAGTAAGGAGTAATAAAGAAGGGTTAAAGCGCCGTTTCGCCTGGCTCCGTACTCTGTGGCAGATTGCTATCCTCCCGTGGCTCAAGCAGGACCAGTTTGCCGGAAACCGCAATACCGGGTGTCAGGACAATATTCAGGCCGGGTTTGCCGTTATGGGCAAATGCCACACCAACCCTGGTCCAGTAGGTGTTTTTTTCGCCCTGCATATCAGACGGGCCTTCCTGGGTGACAAATACGTGGTAGATGGGTTTTCTCATGAATTATCCTCTCATCAGAACTACAACGAATGAAATAAACGAGTCACATCCCGATTCTGCATTCCGGTTTTAACGGGTCAGCGAGAACATTCAGCGGCACCCTGAATTGTGGTTATGTGATAGCCCGATACATTTTGTTAAAGAGCGATACTCGGCCCGGACGAGTTAACGCCCATCAGGTCGGATATTATGTTGCGGCATATTCAGGATGAAGGTCTGGAATTATTTTTTGAACCATAAATTCAAAATAAAAATGAAAGAGTTTATCTGGTGAGGATTAAGAAATTATAAATAATCATGGGTATCAGGAAAATATAATAGGATGCTATTTTGAGTTTCAGATATATATAAAGACGTGGAGAGAAATACCTTCTCCACGTCTTGCAGAAAAATTAACGTCTACGGCGTTCGAGCTTTTCCTTGCATTGCGTGCAGGTTGTCACACCCGGCAGCGTCTGACGGCGTTTTTCTGGAATGGGTTTACCACATACGCAACACTGAAACAGTGATGGTGTTACACCCGGTTTGAAACGACTCTGTTCAATCATCTCGTCCAGTCGTTGCTCATTGAATTCCTGATCGCGATCGATTTCATCCGGCATGTGTTGACCTCTTGGTCGATTTTTCCTTCTCGCAAAGGGATATACGACTCCAGACAACGTTCAGAGAGGGACTTTCAACAAGCGAGGACAGCGCTTCGGTGATTTGCATCATCACTTCCAGTGCTTCAAATGACTGAAGATTTTCCACCCGATGGTTTTGCCATCGCCGCCAGATTTCAGCATCGGTCTCCTCATCCGGAACTGGGGGACGTCCCATAGGAACTACGATGCCCAGCAGGCGGCGACGTAAACAGATTTCATTAGAGGTGAGGCCATAATATTGGCTCAACAGGGTAATTGATGCACCTAGCCTAATGGCCCGACTCATCTGTTGCTGACGCTGAATTTCCTGACGGGACCGCGCCAAAATCTGCTGGAAAGCATCATGATGGACGGTTACTCTCATGAACTGATCTGAGGTCCGACTGATAATAAACAGTTGATCAAGGGTAAGCTGATTAAGTGAGTTCATTTCGTCAAAAGTAAATCCCAGCGTTTCGCAGTGACGAAAATTACCTTCTTTCAGGGCATACAGTACTTCAGTTAATACTGCGTGATTTAGTGATGGGATCATAATTAAGTATCTCCCTTCAACGCGTTAATCGGTTCGCTAATTTAAGGTTGATCCATTCATCAATTTCAGATTCGAGCCAAGCGACACTGGCTGGCCCAATTTTTATTGAATGAGGAAATGTACCGTCTTTCATATACAGATAAATTTGTGAACGTTTCAGACCAGTTTTTATTTCAACCTGCTTTAGACGTAATAGCTGATGAGATGCCATATATTTCTCCAGTGCTAATGAGGGAAATTACTAGCAATGACAAATAAGCACAAAGAAAGATAAAGAGGAAGTTTATTAACCCGTATCTAGGATTTCGTAATCCTTAATACGGGTTTTAAGCTACAGATGAGATACCATCCTAGAGAATACAATTTAATGAGGTGAGCCTCGTTCAAGTGCATTTTTTAACGTGTCACCACTTAACCGGTCCGTTATGCCTTCAGCAAGGGCCCACTGCTCAAATATAGAAAGAAGTTTGTAAGGCTGTTTGAGTAATGGGCTGATTGAATTATTGTTTTTGCAAGCGAGCCATAACAGGCGAGATACTGGTGTCGAGATCCGCGATGAGGATGATTGTACTGATGAGCTGTGAATTTTTATTATCTTATCAACCTCATTGATGAGGATGACAAAACAAGCATCTTTGGGAAGGTTATATATTGGGAAGTAATCCGATTTTGGATTTTTATCATATGCCAATGATTTTACAACTTCTACTTCATTGCAACGTTGCTTGCCCCCTAGTAGATCTAATTGGTTTTTTATTCTTTGCGGCCATGTTATTTTTTCAAAGACCTGATAAAGATCGCCATCCAGACTCACAGAAATACCATGGTTTATATTATAAAATCCAGTTATTGGCAGCGGAATGCCTAAGCTAATAGCTAATAAATTTTGGATTAAAACGTATTCATGGCCCAAAAGCCTAGTGTCAACAACCTGCTTTTCAGGATGAATAAAATCACCTTCAGTACTGACAACATAATTTTGGCCATTCATGATACTACTTCTATCAAGTAAGCAAAGTTGGTCAATTAGTTTATCTCCAATTGAATGTAGACTAATTTTTTTATTTATTATCTTTATTTTTTTTAAAAGCGATTGGTGATTGAAAGTATATCGATAGTTGTATTTTTCCTGTAAGTGCATAGCGGTAAATTTCACTTTCGCATATTTTTACACTTTTGCTCGCCAGTTCAATAGCCTCTTGGATGGTTATCCAGTCAGGCATTCTGTTATTAAAAGCAATGTCGTTATTATTTTTCTTCATGATATTGATCTCCATTATTCAATTGAAGGGGTAATGATTTTCTTGTTGATAATGAAATTCATATGGTAAATGGTTTGATATGTAATAAATTAGAAAAAGTGTAAGGTGTCGGTGTGATTTTTTTGTCGACTAATTTTAATGTGTCAATGATATCTATTGGTGTAAGGTGATAAGCGACGTGGGTGTTTATTGTTATTAAGAACAATAATGTTTGCTATCTAATTTGTTATTTCTTATTAAAAAACAACTAACTAATCTCATCGAGTTTGATAATGAAAATATCGAATCAGAATAACGCTTCAGAAGATGGGGTTGGCGGGCTGTAGTCATAATTTGACACAGTTCCTATATATTAATCATTCATCCATTGCTTTAATTTAAAAATTTCATATGATTACATGTATTATAGTGCGTATACAATTACCTCATCTTTTGACATAATATTTCCCGGATATGTTAGCCAATAATTGAACAATCTTTTAAAAAATAAACATAAGTAATACCTACAGTTATTTCGGATCCCACCAAGGGGAATAGTGGGTAGGGGGATGGTTAAAATAGACAGGCTGCCCTATCACCGGAGTCCACAGTGCATGACCAAACGTATTATTCTTGATGATCCTCCTCATCGGATCATTCCAGTCATGTGGGGCAAGGGAAAAGCGCCCAATATGGTCTGGGGTAAACGCTTTTGCATGCAAATCGCGCGCCGCCTGCAGCGCTTCTTCAGGAGACATATGCACGTTCGCCCATCTCGGGTCGTATTGGCCGCTATCGAGTGCCACCCAGTCGAATGGACCAAATCGTTTTCCGAGCTCCTCAAAATGAGGCCCATACCCTGAATCCCCACTAATGAACAGCGTCCTATCTGTTGATTTGATAACATAACCCACCCACAGGGATTGATCTCGGGACAATGTTCGTCCGGAAAAATGGCGTGCCGGTGTCGCGGTTATCGCTACATTACCCACCTGAATAGAGTCATACCAGTCTGCTTCATGAACAATATTTTCCGGGTATCCCCACGCTTGAAAATGTGTCCCAACGCCAAGACCTGTCATAACTTCCTTCACGCCCTGCTGAAGGGCTTTGATGGTGGGATAATCCAGGTGATCATAATGATCGTGTGAAATCAGCAGCATATCAATAGGCGGAATATCATCGGCCTTGTAAATGTTGGTACCAGCAAATGCCCTATTTATTATTGGTACTGGAGAAGCGTATTCACTTAGCACTGGATCAATCAGAATCCGTTTCCCGGCAAGTTGGATATAAAATGAGGAATGTCCCAGCCAGACAAATAAATCCTGCTGAATATCAAGTGCCTTGAGGTCTGTTTTAAGGTTAGGCAAAGGAGAGTCAGGGCGTGGCTGCCCTTTTTTACCAAATAATTCCTCTTTCCAGATGGACCATTCTGTACTGCCATTAGTATGGATCGGCGACGGAATTTGATTGACGAAATGTCCATCATGATAATTCGGGGAGTAATGCTCAAATTGTCTTGCCTGTTCCTCTCCAGGAAGCATGCCAAATAGGGGGCGCTGCAGATAAAGATATCCGGCACCTGCCAGGAGCAAGATAGCGATCGACAAAACAATTAAAGCTCGAATGAGGTAACGTTTCACAGACGCTCCCCACTATGACTGTATTAATCGGGTCGTAGCCCGGCTAGAATTGGGCTGCTTTACAACGAAATTTTGTTGGAAAATGAGAACGATAGTTGACATGAAAACGCCCCTGTCTGGGAGAGAAGCTCCCTGGTTGCAAATGAGTAAAGTATTTCACTTATTGTATCGTTCTTATATCGGCTGACTAGCCAGCGAATACTTACAAGGCCTATAAATTAATATTATCAATCAATGGGCTGACAAGATAACGTTGTAAGTGGGGCTGGGCTATTTCTTTAAACAGCCCATAATCGCAAAATTACTCTTCCTGCATACCCGTAGATTTCACGTGCAGAGCCTCAATAACAAGAGAGAATGCTGGCGAGGTCTGACGTCGGCTGGGGTAGTACAGGTGATAGCCCGAAAATGGGGGACACCAGTCGTCAAGAACTCTTATCAATTGACCTTCTTCAAGCCACGGTGAAAATTCTTCTTCCGGGAGATAAGCAATTCCCATCCCACCGACTGCGGCAGCAGCAATGTGTGTCGTAGTGTTAAAAATCAGTTTTGCGTCGACACGGATCTTTAATTTTTTTTCTTTCTTTTCAAACTCCCACACATCAAGTCCACCGTATGTCGGGAAACGAATGTTGATGCACTCGTGATCCACCAAGTCGCGCGGTGTTGTGGGTTTCGGGTGACTGGCAAAATAGGCTGGAGACGCGACCGCAGCCATGCGCACCTCCTTACCAATCGGGACGGCAATCATATCCTTATCGACGGTTTCGCTGAAACGTACCCCGGCGTCAAATCGATCGGCAACGATATCCCTGAATCCGTAATTGATATCGAACTCCACTTTTATATCCGGATATTTATGCAATAGAGGCATCAGCTTAGGCAGCAGTGTTGTTTTCAGAACGTGATCACCGCAAGTGATCCTTACCGTTCCCGCCGGTTTATCTCGTAATTCGGTCAGCGCATCGAGTTCTTCTTCAATTTCATCAAAGCGATGACCGATAACCTGCATTAGTCGGGTTCCGGCTGCTGTGACCGAAACACTGCGCGTTGTTCGCGTCAATAAACGGATCTTTAGTCTTGCTTCCAGACCAGAGATGGCATGGCTTAATGCAGGCTGCGTCACACCGAGTCGGGCTGCTGCCCGCGTAAAGCTTCCTTCCCGGGCAACCATCAAGAAAGCCTGAAGATCATTCAGGTTATGTCTGGCCATATTCATGTTCTCTCATCGAATTAATAAACGCTGTTTATAAGCCCATTAATTATTAAATATCTAATCAATCATATTAGATTATGAAAGAATATCTATCAATGGGGTTGGGTAAGAATGTGAGTAGGCTTGCGAACACTACTGTAGCGGTGTTAATCGTCGACATGGTTTCGACCCCCTTACCAGAGATTCAGAATCGGCAAAGCCAGGCGGCTGCGCTGTTACGTGGTATTGCACCCCGAATCGCTAACGGAGGTTCTTAAATGATTGTTAACGCTTATGGGGCTACATCGGGTGACCGTCCGCTGGAGCCGTTGCAAATTACACGACGTGATCTCGGAGCACATGATGTCCGGATTGCCATTGCTTACTGCGGAGTCTGCCACTCCGATTTGCATCAGGTGCGGGCGGAATGGGCGGGTACTCAGTTCCCTTGTGTGCCAGGCCATGAAATTGTCGGTCGGGTTGAGGCTGTCGGGGCGCATGTTAACGGTTTCCGCGCTGGTGATCTGGTCGGGGTCGGTTGCATTGTAGACAGTTGCCGTCACTGCGAAGAGTGCGATTCCGGTCATGAAAACTATTGTGACGGGATGGTCGGTACGTATAACTTTCCCACCACAGATGAGCCTGGCTGGACACTAGGGGGATATTCCGGGCAGATCGTAGTACATGAACGTTATGTATTGCGTGTTCGCCATCCGGCGGAACAACTCGCAGGTGTCGCTCCTCTGCTATGTGCGGGCATTACAACCTGGTCACCACTGAAGCACTGGCAAGCAGGCCCGGGAAAAAAAGTGGGCATTGTTGGAATTGGTGGGCTAGGCCATATGGGGGTCAAGCTGGCGCATGCTCTGGGTGCACATGTTGTTGCGTTTACAACTTCTGATGTCAAACGCGATGATGCCAGGGCACTTGGTGCTGATGAAGTGGTGGTATCGCGTTATCCAGAAGAAATGGCCGTGCATGCCAAAAGCTTTGACCTGATCGTCAATACCGTTGCAGCACCACATAGCCTGGATGCTTATCTGACGCTGCTGAAACGAGATGGCACCCTCACTCTGGTCGGGGCACCGGCCTCGCCACATCCTTCGCCTGAAGTATTTAACCTGATTTTTAAACGCCGGGCTATTGCCGGGTCGATGATCGGCGGCATTCCAGAAACGCAGGAAATGCTCGATTTTTGTGCTGAGCACGGCATTGTCTCCGACATCGAGCTCATCCGGGCAGACCAAATTAATGAATCCTATGAACGTATGCTCAAGGGCGACGTTAAGTATCGCTTTGTGATTGATAACGCCACCCTGGCGGCCGCTGAATAAGAAGGAGTTGCTTATGAAAACGAATATGAAAAAGTCTGATGCAGATATCCAGACTGAGGAAAACGGCCTTCCCCGTAGAAAGTTCCTTCAAGGGGCTGTTGTGGGATCGGCTGCATTACTGGCAGCGAGTTCGGGTATTGCCAAAACCGTACCTGTGGCAGCTAAATCCCCCCTGCAACTGACGCAGAAATGGGACAAAGTTTTCCCCAAAAGTGACAAAGTGGATCACCAGAAAATCACCTTTATTAATCGGTACGGTATTACTCTGGCAGCTGACCTGTATCTGCCAAAAAACCGTGCCGGTAAACGTCTGGCGGCCATTGTCGTCAGCGGCCCGTTTGGTGCCGTGAAGGAGCAGTCGTCCGGGTTGTATGCACAAACCATGGCTGAACGTGGTTTTGTCACTCTGGCATTTGATCCCTCTTATACGGGAGAAAGTGGTGGAGAACCGCGCAATGTGGCCTCTCCTGATATTAATACTGAAGATTTTAGTGCCGCCGTGGACTTTATCGGCTTACACCCTTCTGTTGATCGTGAGCGTATCGGCATCATTGGTGTGTGCGGTTGGGGTGGGATGGCTCTCAATGCGGTTGCCGTCGACAAGCGTGTAAAAGCGGTTGTTGCCAGTACCATGTATGACATGACCCGCGTAATGTCGAAGGGCTATAACGACAGCGTTACCCTTGCACAGCGCACGCAGACACTGGAGCATCTGGGGCAGCAACGCTGGGCGGATGCAGAAAAAGGCGCACCGGCTTACCAGCCGCCTTATAACAAAGAGGTAACGGCGGGGGCGGCCCAGTTTATGGTTGACTACCACAATTATTACATGACACCTCGCGGATACCATCCACGGGCGGTTAACTCAGGCAACGCGTGGACCATAACCACACCGTTATCCTTCATGAACATGCCAATTTTGACTTATATCGCGGAGATATCTCCACGTCCGGTTCTGTTTATCCACGGTGAAAAGGCGCACTCACGATACTTCAGCGAAACCGCCTATGCCGCTGCGGCGCAACCGAAAGAGCTGATGATCATCCCCGGGGCAAATCACACCGATCTTTATGATCGCATCGATGTGATTCCGTTCGACAAACTGACGGACTTTTTCACCACACACCTCGCCTGAGTCATCAGGCAACCCGATCTGAGGGCAACCTCAGATCTCTATATGCTCGCCATAGCACAACCGATTTCACACGAAGTGAGGACATATTTTGAAGACATTAACGCTGATGCTGGCCTTTGTCGCCAGTGCCTTTTCATTCACCGCTACCGGGCAGGACATGTCTCGTGGCGCGGATAACTTTTATAAAAGCACGCAGGTCACCACGCAAAAAGTGTCTTTCAACAATCAGTACAAAATGAAGATTGTCGGCAACCTGTTTGTTCCCAAGAATCTGAAGGAGGGCACCCGTTACCCAGCCATTGTTGTGGGGCACCCAATGGGGGCCGTCAAGGAACAAAGCTCTAATCTTTACGCCCAGAAATTGGCTGAACAGGGATTCATTACCCTGGCTATCGACCAGTCTTTCTGGGGGGAGAGCGAAGGGCAGGTACGTAACGCCGTTGCACCGGATATTTATGCTGAAGCATTCAGTGCTGCTGTCGATTATCTCGGAACTCAGCCCATCGTAGATCGTGAGCGTATTGGTGTGCTCGGAATTTGTGGCAGTGGCAGTTTCGTCGTTAGCGCGGCCAAGATTGATCCACGTATGAAGGCTGTAGCGACGGTCAGTATGTACGATATGGGGGGAGCTAAACGTAATGGGCTCAATCACTCCCAGACACTGGAACAACGTAAGCAGGTCCTTGTTGAGGCTGCGAACCAGCGCTATACGGAATTCACCGGAGGCAAAACCCCGTGGGGAAACGGAACACCGCTAAAACTGACCGCAAATTCCAATGCTATCGAACGCGAGTTTTATGACTTTTATCGCACGCCTCGCGGTGAGTTCACGCCTGCTGGAGCCTCATCGGAAACGACGACTTTCCGCAAAGATGCAATGGAAGTGAAATTTATGAATTTCTACCCATTCAATGACATTGAAACCATTTCCCCGCGTCCAATGTTGTTCATTACCGGTTCTGAGGCGCACTCCCGCGAATTCAGCGAAGAAGCCTACAAACTGGCTGGTCAGCCGAAGGAACTGTTTGTTGTACCGGGTGCCGGTCACGTCGATCTCTATGATCGTACTGACCTTATCCCGTTTGCCAAACTGACGTCCTTCTTTAAAGACAGCCTTAAGTAAGAGGCTACCCTGTCGTATTCCATCCGGGAGGAGCAATGATGAAAATACATTTCGTTGTCTGTCTGGCACTGAGTGTCTGCCTGGCGAATATGGCAGGGGCAGCAAGTTCCTCGGAGTCAACACTGGCTGACAGTTCTACCGCTATCAGCCATGCAAGTGAGCAGAGAGTGAAAGTTCGGATTGCCATAGGCTCAAAGATGATGACGGCTGAACTGGATGACAATCCTACTGCGCGCGATTTTCTGTCTCTTTTGCCGCTGACCGTTACGCTGCGGGATTACAGCCGTGCGGAAAAAGTCAGTGATGCTTTGCCGCGCCGTCTTTCCGAAGCAGGCGCGCCGGAAAGTGCCGCTGGTGAGACAGGTGACATCGCATATTACGCCCCGTGGGGGAACATCGCGTTTTATCGCGGTCAGGGGCCGGATGCTTCGGGCGTCATTAGAATCGGAAAAATACTCTCTGGTTCTGAAGCACTTCATCAGTCAGGTCAGATAAGCATGACCCTTTCCCGGGCGGAATAGCCCGAAGGAGCAACAACATATGTATGCAATTGGATTGAATCATTATGGTGGTCCAGATGTTCTGCAGCGCGTGGCGCTCCCAGACCCTCATCCGTTACCGGATCAGGTGCGGATAAAAGTGCGAGCGGCTGGAATTAACCCTGTCGACATTATGGTCCGTGACGGTTCCCTTAAAGATTGGTTTGCTGGTGCCCAACCGCCATTTGTACCGGGTATGGATATATCCGGAACTATAGATGAAATGGGTGGCGGCGTTGATCCGGCATACGGTTTGACGGTAGGTCAGGATGTGGTCGGTCTCGTGGATAACTTTGGCAGTTATGGCGGTTACAGCGAGTATGTCTGTCTGCCAGCGGCGTCTGTTATTCCTTTACCTGAGAAGACGCCATTGACTGCGGCAGCATCCTTTCTGATGAACGCATTAACGGCCCGCAACGCGCTGGATACCCTGCAGCTAACGGAAGGCGCGACGGTGCTGGTTACCGGCGCGGCCGGTGCTGTGGGCGCTTATACCGTCGCGTTAGGAAGTAAAGATCGCCTTAATATGGTGGCTGTTACCTCACCTTCAGATGAAACCTTTATGCGTACTGTTGGAGCCAGCATGGTGATTGCGCGGGGGGATGACATTGCCATGCGGATCCTCAAAGCCCTTCCACAGGGTGTTGATGCGGTGGTGGATGCGGCTGATCTTGGTGAGCAGATCATCCCCGCTGTTCGTTCAGGAGGGACTGTGATTACTCTACGTCCAGGTAATGAAGATGGTTTTGAGCGCGGTATTAACGCGATATTTGTGAATGTCCGCGAACGTATCATTGATCATGCCGCCCTTTCCCGTATCGGACAACAGGTCTCTGAGGGGGTATTGCCTCTTAGAGTCGCAGCTGTCTTCCCGGCTGCTGATGCTGTTGCCGCGCATCGCCGCTTCGACGAAGGCCGTCTGCGTGGCCGCATCATTCTCAATTTTGACACCACAGGTACATCGGTTTGACTGATAAGATACAACATCATAAATTCCGCCCCCGGCAAGCCTGGGGCGCGGTACTGGCAATGTCCCTCTCGGCATTTGCGCTGGTGGCATCAGAATTTATGCCAGTCAGCTTGCTGACGCCAATTGCGGGTGAACTGCACATCAGTGAGGGCCAGGCCGGGCAGGCTATTTCCATTTCCGGAGCATTCGCTCTACTCACTAGCCTGATGATCTCTGCCGTGGCCGGTAAGCGTGACCGTAAACACATGTTGCTCTGTCTGACATTGCTGATGATTATCTCCGGCACCGTTGTAGCCTTTGCTCCAAATTATGGGGTATTTATGGTTGGGCGTGCGCTCATTGGAATAGCTATCGGGGGATTCTGGTCTCTGTCGGCAGCGGTGGTAATGCGATTGGTTGATTCGCATCATGTCCCCCGGGCGCTGGCGATCCTGAATGGTGGCAATGCGTTGGCAACAGTGCTTGCTGCTCCTCTGGGCAGCTTTCTGGGGGCGATTATTGGCTGGCGCTGGGCTTTTTTTTGCGTAGTACCGGTGGCTGTCATCGCTCTGGCGTGGAAGATTCAGGCGTTACCGCCGCTAAAGCAGGATGTATCACCGATATCAGGCAATATTTTTCGGCTGCTGCACCGTCTACCCGTTGTACTTGGTATGACAGCTTGTGCCCTGTTTTTTATGGGCCAGTTTACGCTGTTCACTTACCTGCGACCCTTTCTTGAGAGCGTTGCGAAAGTCGACACCACTACGCTTTCCTTGATCCTGCTGATTATCGGTGTGGCCGGTTTTGCTGGTACTGCATTGATTGGCATTTTTATCAGAAGGAACTTGTATCGCCCCCTGATGGTGCTACCGCTGTTAATGGCTGCGATCGCGTTGGCGCTTGTGAATGTCGGTGAGCATGTTGTCGTCACTACGCTTCTGTTGGGGCTATGGGGATTGTTTGCTACCGCAGCACCGGTCGGTTGGTGGACATGGCTGGCAAAAACGTTACCGCAAGACGCAGAAGCTGGTGGTGGCTTAATGGTGGCTATTATCCAGCTAGCCATCATGCTCGGCGCGGTCACTGGGGGAGTACTTTACGATGCCAGAGGCTATCAAGCCACTTTTGAAGTCAGTGCTGTATTACTTATAGCGGCATCCTTATGTGCACTGTTTACAGCGCGTAGTGAGGGGGGAACGTCGATAAAAGTCATCATGCGCTCATGATAATGCTTACAGCATGTTCTTATTATCAGATGGTCGGTCAACTTGCTGGATAGTACAGCGTGGGCTTTTTCTCCACTATTCCGGGGATTAGTCCTAGTCGGATCAGTTAAATTTTGCGGAGAACGTCATGCAGAGTATTCATTACCTCCCGGCCACGCTGGTTGAATTTGGACCCGGGCGGGAAGTAAGTATTGCCAGTCATATTATTGCAGCAGGTATAACAAGAATTCTGATTTGCTACGGTAGCGAAAACGTCAGACAGCAGGGGCTTTTTCAGGCAATCACTCGTCAACTGACGAGAGCTGGTGTTGCGTGGACTGGATATGGCGGCTTGGTCTGTGATGAGACCCCGTTTGCATTACAAAAGGCCATTTCACATGCCAGCGAAGCCCATGCACATGCTATTCTCAGTGTTGGAGGGGGCGCTATGCTGGACAATATGAAGGACACTGCGGTTACTACACGGTACTGCGGAGAACCTTGGATGTATTATATCGGTAAAGACCAGCATATCCGGGAACTTCCTGTGTATGCATTGTTGACTCTGCCTTCAAAAAGGACCTAAAAGACCTCTTGGCTAGTTTGGAAGAAGGCTCCAGTGTCCGAGAATCCAATTTTTACGAACTTCTATTATTTTTTCACGTCGACTGACTAAAGATTTAGCCAATAACGTAGGATTAGGTTTTAGGCGGTTTTTCCATCAGCTGCAGAGCGTGTTTTTTAATAACGAAAAGATATTGAGCGAAAATGTCAATTTCCCAAATAAGAATAATATTTAGTTAATATTCATTTAGGTTACCTTTAGCTTCTGGCTAGCCTCATAAATTATTATAATAATTTACATAGCAGTCTATCATGTTGATATATCGTAGTTTTATATAATTATGATTGTTAGTTTTTATGCCTGTGTGGATGATTTAATAGGAGTGCTTATCGATTATTTTTACTTTGGGTAACTCAATTTCAAGTGATATGCATACTCGACTGTTTTGCACTGTTCGTGACTATCCGTTTACGATAAAAATGGCAGGCCATCGGCTATAACGTGAATTTAATGATTGTCGCGGTGTGGTGAATACGCACCATGAAAATTTCTTCTGGTGCGCTCGCCTACTTATCTTTTCTGGGCCATAGCTAACATTTATTTATTCCAGGTAAAGGGAGGAATATATTCATTTGAGCATGCTTCCAGATAGTCAGCCCACCACTGCATCATTGCCTTACGAGCATCGAGATATTCTGCTTTGTGGATGTAAGCCGCTCTGACGCTGTTGCGTTCCTGATGGCTCATTTGACGCTCAACGGCATCCTGTGACCATAGACCCGATTCCATCAGGGCACTACAGGCCATTGCGCGGAATCCGTGGCCGCAGATTTCATCTTTTGTGTCATAACCCATCAAGCGCAGCGCCTTGTTGACCGTGTTTTCGCACATTGGTTTATACGGATTATGGTCACCGGGGAATATCAGTTCCTGATGCCCGGATATATCCCGTATCTGTTTCAGAATAGCGATGGACTGACGAGAGAGGGGAACGATATGTGGCGTGCGCATTTTCGCGCCACGCCCGGAATAACGCACTCCGGGGATAGCCTCACGAGTGGCAGGAATGGTCCAGATTTTGTTTTTGAAATCGATCTCAGACCAACGGGCAAAACGCAACTCGCTGGAACGGATGAACAGGTGCAGAGTAAGTGATACTGCCAAACGGGTTAATTCTCGCCCTTGCTTGTAGTCCTCAATGCGAGTCAACAGTTCCGGTAGTTTCTCCAGCGGAAGGGCTGGGTAGTGGTGTTTAACGGGCGGGGCGATTATACCGTCCAGATTGGCCGCCGGATTATGCTCTATCAACTCCTGATGCACGGCATGACGCATGATATTGCACATATGCTGTCGGGTTCGTGCCGCCACTTCCAGCAGACCTTTTTTCTCAATCCCTTTCAGCAGGTCGATAAAATGGCGGGTTTTCAGTTCTGTGACGGGCAGTTGTCCAATTATCGGGAAAATATGATTGTTCATGCTGGCAAGCAGGCGGGTTGCATGGTTCTCCGACCATGCTCTGTTGCTTTTATGCCAACTTAGCGCCACTGATTTGAAGGTTTCCTCTGGTGAGGCAGTGGCTCTCTCAGCAGAGCGCTGTTGAGCTGGATTGATATTTTGCGCCAGCAATTTACGGATACCATCACGCTGCTGACGAGCGTCGGCCAAAGATACTGCAGGATAGGCCCCTAAGCTGAGGCGCGATTCTTTTTTATTGATGCGATATTTGAGATACCAGAGACGTGAACCGCCTGGATTGACCAAAAGGTATAAACCGTGAGAGTCGGAGACTTTGAAGGGTTTTTCGGATGGTTTTAAATTGCGGATTTTTGAGTCGTTAAGAGACATTTGGGGGTCACTCCGTCATCGAACCAACTTGACCCCAAATCTGACCACCAAATTCTCCCGATGCGGAGAGTAAACTGAAAATGCATCGGGAAGACTTTCCACGCTAACTTATTGAATCTGAATCACATAGGGATTCGCAAAGTGGCATGAAAACAAGAAGCTGGCTCCTCTGACTGGACTCGAACCAGTGACATACGGATTAACAGTCCGCCGTTCTACCGACTGAACTACAGAGGAATCGTGTGAACGGGGCGCATAGTACTGGCCCCGAACTGGTGTGTCAACACTAAATTTAACCCGCTGATTCAATTGGCTAATTAAAGAGCAGCGTGCTGTTTTAATGTACCTGGTTTATCCCTTCGTTGTAACCGCCAGTCTGGCCACGCAGGCGGTTGAGCGGATCCTGCTGGTAGAAGTGGCAGAAGCGCTGCCACAATGCCGGGAAACGTGGGGCGAAGAGTTCGGGCGCGCTGAAGAAATATTCCGACAGCACGGCGAAGCACTCTGCGGGATCGGTTGCGGCATAGGCATCAATGCTGGCTGCACTTTCTCCCACCAGATCGATTTCATCCTGAATATTATCCATGGCGGCGCGTAAATCATGCTCCCAGCCAGCCACTTCACGCAGCGGGATCAGCGGGATGCCGCTGGCTCTGTCGCCATTACGCGTATCCAGCTTATGCGCCACTTCGTGGATAATCAGATTGAAGCCGGAAGCATCAAACGAATCCTGAATATCGAGCCAGTTAAGGATAATCGGCCCCTGTTGCCAGCTCTGACCGGATTGCACCATGCGCTGGTTATGCACGAGACCGATATCATCTTCCCACTCATCGTCCACCACGAACGGAGCCGGGTAAATCAACACTTCGTGAAAACCATCCAGCCATTCGAGGCCCAGTTCCAGCACGGGCAGACAAAAGAGCAGACTAATGCGCGCGCTCTTTAAGGCATCTAAATCAAATCCTTGTAATGGAACCAGCCGCTTTTGCTGTAAAAAGCGATCCGCAAGCTGAACAAGTTTAACCTGCTCATCTGGCGATAAATTTGCTAATACCGGGGCGTTTAGTGCTTCTTCCCACGGGAACGTCGCCTCATCAGCGGAGTCCTTTGTTTTCCAGGGCCACTTAATCATCGTTTTGCTCGCAAACTCGCCACTTGAACCAAATTAACGGGACAGGGTCTGTTAAAATGCCAAATTACCTGGCATCATGGCAACCATCTGAACGGAGAGATGCCGGAGCGGCTGAACGGACCGGTCTCGAAAACCGGAGTAGGGGCAACTCTACCGGGGGTTCAAATCCCCCTCTCTCCGCCACTTCACCCAATCGCTTGTTTCTTACTGATTTCATTCCGGAAATACCTTGCCTGTACTGTATGAATGTTACACATCATGGATAAATCTGTCATGTGCACACATCTCATAAAACGTAATGTGATTTATTATTTTTACCTTCAGATTCCTCTCGCTCTGGTTGAGCATTTTGATCGTCGAAAGCATGCGCGTTCCTTTTGATCTCTTCGCGTTGCGAAGCGGTACGCCTGGCCTGCCGGGCACAGTGATTATGCGCCGGCTCTGCGTCACTTAACAGCGATCTGCATTCGCTCTTTTTCCTGGCAGCAGTGAGTGCACCTGGCGATTTATCCCTTCTTTTTAATGATCTGAGAAATACTGTTTTAAATAAGATGTTAATTGTAGTAATCAGTAACATTGCTTCCTACAATTATTATTAACTATCGTTTTCATTATTACTGGAAGTTGCCATAGCAGAAAGTAATAACTGAAGAGTGTAAACGTTTCTGAATTTATTATATCTGTATTTATAAGCTCAAATAAAAACACTCACTCTTAGACATTAAGAGTATTATTTTATTGGTCTGAGTTGTTCTCACGTTCAACTTATTTACCAGTTTCGTTCATTATGTTATTAACCGGAGGGAATATGTTTGATTTTTTAAGGCGCTATGGAAAAACAAGTGTTTCGGCTGTGTGGAAATATGGAAAGGTTAGATGCATTATTCTTGATGATCTCAAGTTCACCGAACCGAATACCTATGCTTTCATAAAAAAAAGATATCCAGATTGCTGGGATGTTATATTCGGGGGCTTCGTAAGGGATTTCTGTGCCGATATGGGTGAGAATGATAAATTAATTATCGTCAGCCATTCAACTGAATTTGGATTACGCTATGCAAAAGTGACAGATGATTTTATTCATTATCTGAAACTATGGGGGGTGAAACGCATTGGGGTATTAAAATTCCATTGTTGCCATATTGGTGGGCGAGAATGGTTGCGGGTGCTTGGCGAAAAAATGCTCAGAGATGGAATTTCATTTTCTTATATTAGCGGTCCGTCCTCTTCCGGTGACAAAGGACAATATATTTACGATCTGAAATATGGTACTTCTTACACACCTGGAAAATACAAGATAATAAAAGGAGATATTAAAAGAGATTTTAAAGGGACAAGATATGTAATGAAAAACGGCATTCAAGTCGAACCGCGGGCCCAAAATAAACCGAATCAATATCGTACGGTTATTAACGAGTAGAATACAGGTGGCGCGACGGAATGTTCCTCGGCTCTCGGATACTGATAGCGCCAATCCCATGCCATTTGCTTGTCAGTAAATCCTGTGGCAACGTAACCAGCAGGTCGCGTTGCTGCGAGCCAGTCATTTCCCTTTTGCTGATACCCGTCGCCTACCCTGAACTGAAGTCATTATTCTCGTTTCGCATCCCGGCCAGCCTGATCCGTTACACTGCTTTACTTTTTTATAAACCTTTCATTAACATCGCAACGTGTGTATGTATCCTCAATGACATTAATGTATCGAACTGCATATCAATCATGCTTATGTATGCACGGCTTTGATCCGCTTACCGGTTGGCGCTCGTTAACCATTTTGCAAAGGATGTAGCAGCGGTAAACTTTCTGTACTTATACAGAAATAATTTATATTGATGGTTCGCTTTCTGCTTATTTATTTCATTAATGAAATAGCCTCGGTAAATAACAATTCTCCTCAGTATGGTAGTTTAAGTAATTGCTGAAAATATCATCTATTCCACATAAGAAAAAACACCATCTTCTCTGGTGTTAACGCCGATGAATGGAAAATAATTTTCATGTAATTTATTGTTTTTAATGAATAAATTTATATTTTAATGTCACGGATGGCGTGGCGTTAATAGACGAAGGGGTTGTTTTTTTATTTTGTCAGACGAAAAAAAGTCCGGCATAAAATGTCGGACAAGTCAAACAGGAGCGACAGTAAAAAATAAAGAAAGGAAGGTGGATAACAAACGAGTCAGGATAATTACACAGTTTTTGTAATAAGAAAACTAATTTTTTAGCCTTAAATAAAACCAAAGCACTTTGTTTTTTTATTCTGCTTATTTCTACGATTTTTTTTGCACCAAAACAGGGCGCTCTGGCGTGTGATGAAGAAATATATAAATAACGCTGATATATCTTTTAAATTCATTTTCTGAGGATATGATGTGAAAGCAGTCACATTCGTATTGAAAGAAGCGATTCCTTTTCACCCTTAACCGCGCGGAAAACGACATTATGGAAGATAAAGCGAAACGAAGTCTGGGGGGAAAGTTGGCGTTATGGGTTTTCTGGATTTTCTGTGGTTGGTTTATCTGGAGCCTGCTGAACGATATCTGGCTGCCGGGGCCGCCTTCGGGCAACGCGAATGGCGCAAGAGGCGCAACCAGCACGGATGGGTTCAACAGCGTCAGCAGCGTACTGCTGCTTGGCGTGGTGGGTGCGATACTCGGCGCGATTGCCTGGTATACTGGCCCGCGCGATCCTGATGCCTGAAGATGTTATGGTAATGACTTTTCATCGACAGGACGCACAATGAATTTATCTGACTGGCAGCACCGTTTCGACAAATGGGTTACGCAACACTTTGATCATGCTGATGCAGCTCATGATGTGTCGCACTTTCGTCGGGTGTGGAAAACTGCGCAGACGCTGATGCAGGGGCAGCCGGTTGATGGGCTGGTGGTGCTGGCGGCCTGCTATTTCCATGACATTGTCAGCTTTGCGAAAAACCACCCGCAACGCCATCAGTCCTCGGTACTGGCGGCGCAAAAAACCGCTGAAATTCTGGCCAACGACTTCCCTGATTTTCCTGAAGGCTCGGTGCCCGCCGTGCGTCATGCGATTGAAGCGCATAGCTTTAGTGCAGGTATCGCACCGCTCACGCTGGAAGCCAAAATCGTTCAGGACGCAGACAGGCTGGAATCGCTTGGCGCGATTGGCCTGGCCCGCGTGTTTGCCGTCTCCGGCGCGATGGGCGCGGCGCTCTTTGACGGCAACGATCCCTTTGCCGCAGAGCGGGAACTGGACGACAAAGCCTACGCCCTCGATCATTTCCGCTGTAAGTTACTAAAGCTGCCTGCCACCATGCAGACGGCAAAAGGGCGGGAGCTGGCAGCGCATAACGCCGATTTTCTGGTGCATTACATGGCGAAACTGAGCGCGGAACTGCAGGGCGATCATCAACGGATTGATGATGAGGTGCTGCGGCGTTTTCGTACCTCAGCATTTTAAGGGAGAAAACCCATGGCGGATGTTCATGACAAAGCGACGCGCAGTAAAAATATGCGGGCGATCGCCACGCGCGATACGGCCATCGAAAAACGGCTGGCCGCCTGCCTGCAATCGCTGGAGCTGGCGTTTCGCGTACAGGATGCCGCGTTGCCAGGCCGCCCTGATTTTGTGCTGGATGCGTATCGCTGCGTGATCTTCACCCACGGGTGTTACTGGCATCGCCATAACTGCTATCTGTTTAAAGTTCCGGCTACGCGTACGGATTTTTGGCTGGAAAAAATCGGCAAAAATGTGGCGCGTGATGCGCGTGACTGCGCGTTGCTGCTTGAACAAGGTTGGCGGGTGCTGGTGGTGTGGGAGTGCGCATTGCGCGGCAAGCTGAAATTGAGCGATCAAGCACTGAGCGAGCGGCTGGAAGAGTGGATCTGCGAGGGGCAACAAACCGCGCAGATCGACACTCAGGGGATTCATGCGATGGCGGTTACTTCTCCGCGCAAGGCGTAACCACCGGGCGCGGCGGGAAGAGATATTTGCCCAGCGTCACCATGACCACCGCCAGAATAATGATCCCCAACGCCAGCCATTCAACGGAAGAGAGATGTTCGCCGCCAAAGCCCGTACCCAGCAGTACCGCCACGACCGGGTTCACATAGGCGTAGCTGGTTGCTAATGCCGGCGACACGTTGCGGATCAGATACATATAGGCACTAATGGCGATGATGGAGCCAAACAACGCCAGATAGCCGACGGCGAAAAAGCCGGACAGCGGCGGTACGGCGCTAAGGTGCTCGCCGCTCAGGGCAGAAGCGGCCAGCAATACGATCCCGGCGGCCAGCATCTCAATCGCGCCCGCCATCATCCCACTCGGGAGTTCAATCCGCGAACCGTACACCGAACCAAATGCCCAGCTTAGCGAGCCGATGAGGATCATGACCGCGCCCCACGGATTACCGCTCAGGTTTCCGCCGCTATTCAGCAAAATGATCCCCGCCAGGCCAATAGCAATTCCAGCCCACTCAAGCTTTCGCGTCGCGATACCGAAAAAATGGCTAAAGCACAGCGTAAACAGCGGTACGGTCGCCACAACGACCGCAGCGATGCCGGACGGTACATTCTGATGCTCCGCCACCGTGACAAAGCCGTTACCGACAGCGAGCAGCAATACGCCAATCAGCGCCGCATTGAGCAGTGGGCGCAGCGGCGGCAGTTTATGGCCGCTCAGCAACAGAATGGTTGTCAGCACGATGCCCGCAGATAAAAAGCGGATGCCAGCCATCAGGAAAGGCGGCCAGCTTTCGACGCCAATGCGGATAACAAAATAGGTAGAACCCCAGATGATGTAGAGCGCAAACAACGCGCCAATAAGCGGTAAAACTTGCCTGAAACGCATAACTCACCACGACAAAAGATACGAGGCTTATAGTAAACGTCAAAACTATACGTCTTGCGAGTGGTTAATTCGGCAGAAACTGTTAAATTTTTGTTGACACTATGGGATGATTTTCGCCATAGATTTTTTACTGCATACTGCACTTAATTTAGTGATAACGCTGAAAAGGAAGAAATTTTGGCAGGAAGTAGTTTATTAACATTGCTTGACGACATTGCCACCTTGCTGGATGACATTTCCGTGATGGGCAAACTGGCGGCGAAGAAAACTGCAGGTGTGCTGGGAGACGATCTTTCGCTCAACGCGCAGCAGGTAACCGGCGTTCGTGCCAACCGTGAATTGCCGGTAGTGTGGGGTGTGGCGCGCGGATCGCTGCTCAACAAAGTCATTCTGGTGCCTCTGGCTTTGCTGATCAGTGCGTTTATCCCGTGGGCCATCACACCGCTGTTGATGGTCGGCGGCGCGTTTTTGTGTTTCGAAGGTGTGGAAAAAGTGCTGCACACCCTGGCTGCGCGTAAGCATAAAGAGAGCCCGGAAGCCCGGCAGCAACGGCTGGAGGCGCTGGCCGCACAGGATCCATTGCAGTTCGAAAAAGACAAAATCAAAGGCGCTGTCCGTACCGATTTTATTTTATCGGCAGAGATTGTCGCCATCACGCTCGGTATCGTGGCCGACGCGCCACTGCTCAACCAGGTGCTGGTTTTATCGGGCATTGCCCTGCTGGTGACCATCGGTGTTTACGGCCTGGTGGGGATTATCGTCAAGCTTGATGACATGGGTTACTGGCTGGCAGAACGGAAAGGCGCGCTGGCGCAGGGAATGGGCAAAGGGCTGCTTGTTCTGGCTCCCTGGCTGATGAAGAGCTTAAGCGTGGTCGGCACGCTGGCGATGTTCCTTGTTGGCGGCGGTATTGTGGTACATGGCATAGCGCCGCTGCACCATGCAATCGCGCATTTCGCGGCTGGCCAGCACGCATTGCTGCAGATGCTGATACCGGTTGTCGCTAATTTACTTTTGGGATTCGCCATCGGTGCGGTGGTCGTGGCCATCGTTAAAGGGATTACGCATCTGCGCGGCGCGGCCAGGTAAAATCTCGCCGCAGCGATTATGCAAAACCGGCAAACTTCGTCTAATGTGAAAAAGTTTCGCCCTGATACAGGAGGCAGTGATGGTCTTTTTGGTCAGCGATGAAGTGATACCAAAAGAGGGTGGTCCTCGCATGATCGTTACCGGCTACTCCAGCGGTATGGTGGAGTGCCGATGGTATGACGGTTATGGGGTCAAACGGGAAGCCTTTCGTGAAGATGAACTGATGCCTGGCGACAGGCAAAGGGCGCACGAGCAGGTGTAACCCATAAAAACGCCCGGCTTTTGCTGGGCGTTTTTATTGTTCTCCATTCGACGCCAGTGCTAAAGACCGACTGCGGCAATACAGACTGAATTCCAGGGAGCTCGTGTGCGGCAGAACAGCGTCGTGAAACAACCGAAGTCGTTTATTACTCTGAAGCGTTATTTTCTCCCGGCGCGGGTGGTTAACCTTTGCTTTCTGATTGTCATGGTGTGCTCCACAATTTTGACCTGGCGAGAGGTGATAGTCCTGCAAGGGGCTTATGTCGCCAGCCAGCGCAGCGAGCTGGAAAATGTCAGTAACGCGCTGGACATGCAAATGCAGAGTGGCGTGGACAGGCTGCTGTTTTTCCGTAACGGCATGCAGGCCGCACTGCAAACGCCGCTCGGTTTTAAAGTCCTGAATAATGTACAGCAGGAGTTCGGCCTGCGGCGCACACAGCCGCAGTGGGAAATCGGCATTGATAACACGCGCACGCTGCCCATTTATGGCGTATCCGATTATTTTGTGAATCAAAGCGATCTCCTCAATCGTGATGATGAGCGCTTACCTGACGAGCTGACCGCGGCGATGGAGCTGGGCTATCTGTTTCGTCTCTCCGCCAATGCTTCGATGTTGCCGCGCCAGGCATATTACGTTTCTCGCGCTGGTTTCTATCTCTCGACAAACCCGGTGGAGAGTGAAGACCAGATCGTTCCGACCTATTACCGCCTGCTGATGCGCCCCTGGTTTCGGGGGCAGCAACAGCAGCAAAATCGGGCCCGTGGCGTCCGCTGGTATACCGATCAGGCGCGCCAGGGCAGCGTAACTCGCGGGTTCGTCGCCGCCAGCGTGCCGCTGGACTATCAGCGATACTGGTATGGCGTGCTGGTGTTGAGCTTCCCCGTTAGCAATATCAATCGCTTACTGGTCAAAGCGCGTGAAGATCAGGAAGGGGGCCAATATCTGCTTTATGACAGCAGTTTTAATCTGCTGACCAGCACGCTGACAGAGCAGGGGGCCGCACCCGTGTTTAGTGCGAAGGAACGCAATCAACTGCTGGCGGATATGGAACGCGATACCGTCGGCGGGCGCAATCTCGGTAGCCGCTATGTTAGCTGGCAAAAGCTGAAACAGTTTGGTGGCGTACTGGTGCGTATTCACACGCTGCGGGAAGGGATAACCGGCGATTTTGGGCGCATCAGCATCGCGCTGTCGCTGCTGTGGCTACTCTTTACCGGCATGCTGCTGTTCTCCTGGGGGATTATCCGCAGGATGGTGAATAACATGTACAGCATGCAGAACACGTTGCAGTGGCAGGCGTGGTTCGATCCGTTGACGCGCCTGTATAACCGCGGCTCATTTTTTGAACGGGCAAAAACGTTATCCGAACAGGCGCGCGTGGAGAATCTGCCGTTTGCCGTTATCCAGCTGGATCTCGATCACTTTAAAAGCGTTAACGACCGTTTCGGTCATCAGGCTGGCGATCTGGTGCTCTCTCATGCCGCCGGGATAATCAGCAATACTATCGGCGGGCAGGATGTCGCCGGGCGCGTCGGCGGGGAAGAGTTCTGTATTCTGCTGCCGGGCAGCACGCTGGAGCAGGCTGCCCGGGTTGCCGAGCGTATTCGCGTGCGAATCAGAGGGAAAGAAATCCTGGTGCAGAAAGACACCACGCTGCGCATTACGGTGTCGCTGGGCGTCAGCGATGCCTCAGAGCATGGCGATTACAATTTCGAATCCCTGCAATCTGTTGCTGATAGCCGCCTGTACCGCGCGAAAAACAACGGACGCAATCAGGTTTGCTCTACGGACGGCGCGCCAAAGAAATGATCCATACCTTCGCGCCAGCCCGCCGCGCCTTCCTGCATTGTATGATAAACCCGCTCTGGCGAATCCTGACGCAATTGCACGCCCTGGCGATTGAGGCCTTTCACCACGATAGCGTAATCGACGCTATCAAGCAGCGGCGCATCGTTCGGGCCATCGCCGAGGCCGAGCGTTAACATGCGCTGGCCCCGGTAGTGATGATACTGGCGCGTGAGCCAGTTGACGGCCTGATCTTTTCCACTGCGTTCATCCAGAACGTGCCAGAAGCGCGCCCCCTGCACAAAGCGCAGGCCGAGTTGCTGAAGGGTTTGATCGAAAGCAGACATCGCCTCGTCGCTGTCACGCCAGATCAGCGTTTCTGACGCCTCCTGGAGTCGCGCAAGGTTTGCCTGCGCCAGAGGTAAACCGGTCACGTCTGCCAGCACATGCTCATCCAGTTCGCCAAACGTGGTGAATTTCCAGCCATGCTGCTGACGCAGCCGGGTCAGTACGCTGGCAATATCAGCGTGGGGCGAACCGTTAATAATACGCGGATAATCCTCATGATCCTGCCATTGCTCATCAAGCTGAATGACGGCGCCGTTTTCAGCAATAAACGGCAGCCCCTGCAGTTGCAGCAATTTCTGAATGGCCATCATTTCTGCGGCTGTTTTGCTACTGCATAAAATGACCGGGATTGATTGTGTGCGAAGGCGGGCAAGCCATTCTGCAGCGGCTTGCCACTCGCCGGTATGGTTATCAAGCAGCGTGCCATCGACATCGGTAAATACCAGTAGGGGATCGTCCAGACTCGGCATTTTCGGCTCCTTATCATGCGGAAAAGGGCAGGCGGCGGGGTTATTGTATCCAACAGAATACAGTTGTATTTCTAATTATTCGCCTGATCAATAATTCTTGTCATTGTCCGTTTTTGTCGATAAAGTTGCGCTACATCAGATTCCCTGGTGTACGAATTTTAAGTGCTTCTTGCGAAAGCAAGCTTTATCCCGGCCGTTTTACGGCCGGGATGTTTCTTCAGCGATTCGCTTCCGTAATGCTGAAATCATGAACATCCAGTTCAAACGCCTCCGCCAGTTCCCGCCAGGTATGATATTCGCGACCATCAACGCTCACGCGCTGGCCCTCTTCATCCTCGACCCGATGAACTTCGCTTTCGCTAATTTCATTAATGGCCGCCAGTAGCGCATCAACATCAATATCGACGTCTCGCTTGATGGTATTGCTGTACTCTTTAGCCGTTTTCATGCTGTCACCTCGTTGCGATGCCGTTGTTAAGTATAGACGGTAGAAAAAATCGCCAGCTAAACGCCGGAACGCTGCCAGCATCGGCGTTTTGTTCTACACTGGCGTAAATGCGACAGGAGGGTAAATATGAAGGTAAACGATCGGGTTACAGTCAAAACGGACGGGGGTCCACGCCGTCCGGGTGTGGTATTGGCTGTTGAAGCATTCAATGAGGGTACGATGTACCTGGTATCACTTGAAGATTACCCGCTCGGTATTTGGTTCTTTAACGAAAAGGACCACCCTGATGGGATTTTTGTCGAGCGAGTAGAATAATATTTCGCCCTCCTGCCAGGGAGGGTGAAAAAAATACGACTTTCTAACGCATATTAACAAATATACCCGTCGTGACATTGTCGGTAAGACGTACGACATGGTAAATAACTTGTTTATTATGTGTTTTTATTTTTCTTTTTATATTGCCTTTATGTGATGATACCGTCTTGGCTTTGATATTCATCTGATCCGATATTTGGATCGTATCTTGCCCGGACATCCACATTTTCAACATACTGGACTCTGTACGACTCAATGAAAGCGTGGGTAAATTAATGGTTCCGACGCTTTTTTTCTCCTTGCTCAGATAATCTCCCAGAATATTGTCCAGCGACTCAGGCTTGATTGATTTAGAACTAATCAATAAATTTTTACGGACCAAAAGATATTCATCGAAATGAATATTGGCTATCGCCATAAACACGATAAACAGTGTTCGGGGATGTTGATTAATGACTTGCTTAATGTGTTGACTGCTGCTTGGGTCATGGATAAAGCAGTCTTCATTAATAAACACCACGGATGGCTGAAGTGTAGTGCAAGCTGATTCGAGTTCATCGACTGTTTGTACGTCGTTGATTTCCCGTTTTTTTACCCCCCGGCTCGTCAGATACCCTGTTAATCCCAACCGGGTATAACTGCATAAATCCATAATAATCGTTGACATGGCATACCCTCACTCAATGCGTAACGATAATTCACCACCCGCCAGAAGCTTCCAAAGCTATACAGGAAAAACTTATATTACTGAAGTGCAGGATGAAGACTTCAGGCGAATCCACTATCCCGTAAAGTTACGTATAATTTGCCAGGAATCATCTCAAAGTAAAGTAAATGTTGTGTTCTGTGAGACTGCTAAAAACAAATAAGCCGCGCCAGATATATGTTGGAAGATGTTTTGCAAATTTCACTTTAGGATTATCCTTACTAAGACAATACCAAAGCTAAGGATTAGTATTCTGCGGCAGCTCGCTGACAATTTCTGCTAACAGATTGAAAAACTCGCTGAATAATCGTTCACAGAAAGGTGCAAGCAACGGCATCATCACCGCCATCAGCAAAATCCCCACGCTTAATGTCACCGGAAAACCAATGACAAACACCGATAACTGAGGAGCCATACGGTTTAGCAAACCGAGTGACAAGTTAATGGTCAGCAGCAGGGTGATAACCGGTAATGCCAGCATCAGGCCATTGAGAAAAATCATTCCCGCCGAGCGGGTGAGCGCCAGATACGCGTTACTGTTTACCGGATTGCCGCCGATAGGCAGCGTGTGGAAGGTATCCACCAGCATGGAAATCAGCCACAGATGCCCATTGAAGGTAAGGAACAGCAGCATCGCCAGCATATCGAGAATACGCGCCAGCACCGGCATGTTTAAGTGGCTGGTGGGATCGACAAAGGTGGCGAAGGAGAGACCCATTTGCAGGCCAACCAATTCACCAGCGGTACGGATGGTGGCAAAAGCAAACTGCATGGTAAAACCGAGCGCGACACCAATCAGAATTTGCTGTAACGCCAGCCACAGCGCCGATGGTGAAAAAATGGCGACATCGGGCGTTGGCGGCAACGTCGGGGCGATGACCACGGTAATGACAATACCCAGCCCAACTTTAATGCGACGCGGAATACGCGATTCACTGAGGATCGGCGCGGTCATAATCAGCGCCATCACACGCAGCAGCGGCCAGAAATACATACTGATCCAGTGGAGCCACTGGTCGCTGGTGACGTTCAGCATAAGCGGGTTTACCCGATGATATAAGGAATGTTGTTGAACAGGGTGCGCACGTAATCAAGCAGCAAGTTCAGCATCCACGGCCCGGCAACCACAATCGCGATAAACACGGCGATGATTTTCGGGATAAAGGAGAGCGTCATTTCGTTGATCTGCGTTGCAGCCTGCAAAATACTGATCACCAGACCCGTGATCAGCGCAACCAGCAGCAGCGGGGCCGCGAGTGCGAGGGCCACTTTCATCGCCTCGGTGCCCATCATCATGACCGATTCGGGTGTCATGCTTTACTCCTAACTGTAAAAGCTTTGCGCCAGCGAGCCGACGAGTAATTGCCAGCCATCGACCAGCACGAAGAGCATCAGCTTGAACGGCAGGGCGATGGTCGCGGGTGGCACCATCATCATCCCCAGCGCCATCAGTACGCTGGCGATCACCAGGTCAATAATCAGGAACGGGATAAAAATCGTAAAGCCGATCTGGAAAGCCGTTTTCAACTCACTGGTCACATAAGCAGGCAGCAAAATCCGCATGGGTACGGCTTCCGGCCCCTGAATGGGCGGCTCATTGGCGAGGCGGGCGAACAGCGCCAGATCGGCTTGCCGGGTCTGGCGCAGCATAAATTCACGCAGCGGCTGTGCGCCGCGTTCCAGCGCCACATCCACGGAGATCTTGCTTTCACTGAACGGCTGATAGGCGTCGGTATAAATCTTGTCGATAACCGGCGACATAATGAAAAAGGTCAAAAACAGCGCCAGCCCAAGCAGCACCTGGTTTGGCGGCGCGGATGGCGTACCCAACGCATTTCGCAGCAGACCAAACACAATGATGATGCGGGTGAAGCTGGTCATCATCAGTAGAATTGCCGGCAGGAAGGTGAGGGAGGTGATAAACACCAGCGTCTGCACCGGCAGCGACCAACTCTGACCGCCGTTAGCCAGCGGCTGGCTAATAAGACCGGGAAGTTGAGCGAAAGCGGCTGGCGCAACCAGCCATAAACCGGCCAGCACAAGGGGTAACAAACGGCGCATCAGGATCTCCCGGAACGCTTAAGCAAATTCTTCATCACGGACTGGAAATCCGCATTTTTGTCGTTCACGTCTTCACTTTCAGCAGGCGCAGGAGGAAGTTTGTGCAACAGGTTTATTTGGCTGGGAGTCACGCCGAGTACCAGACGTGCATCTTCAACATCGACAATCACCACGCGTTCACGCGTGCCGACAGAGGCGCTGGCCGTCACTTTTAAGCCCCTGGCACCGGCGGTTTTGCCGCCAAAGCCGAGGCGTTTTGCCAGCCACGCGGCGACAAGGATCACCGCGATAATGCCAAACAGTGCGCCGCTGACTTGCAGCAGTGGCGAACCGGAAATGGCAGACGGTTGGGAAACCGTGGCCTGTGTTTTCATGCTCGCCTCAACGGCTCAGACGACGCATACGCTCAGACGGGGTGATGATATCGGTAATACGCACGCCGTATTTATCGGCGACGACAACCACTTCACCCTGCGCAATCAGATAGCCGTTAATCAGGATATCCAGCGGCTCGCCTGCCAGCCCGTCAAGGGCGACGACGGAACCCTGCGTCAGACGCAGCAGCTCTTTAATGGTCATCCGCGTACGGCCCAGTTCGACCGTCAGTTTGACCGGGATATCCATAATCAGGTCGATATCCTGGAGATTGCCGCCAACATCACCGCCGCCAAGCTGCTGGAACACGGCATCAGCCGCGCTTTTACTGCCAGTCGAGGTTTTTTGTTCGTTCAACGCGTCAGCCCACAGATCGTCCACTGCTCCGTTGTTGTCATCGGACGGATTGTTAATATCACTCATTTGGGCTGTTCCTCATTCAGCGAATTCAAAATCGGGTTTATCAGGTGCTCTACACGTAACGCATATTGTCCATTGACTGTACCGTACTGGCTGGTAAGAACCGGTACGCCGTCCACATGAGCGATAATGCGATCGGGTTTATCAATCGGCAGCACGTCGCCGGGCTGGAGCTTAAGTATCTGCGACAGGCGCAGGGGAATATCCGCGAAATTGGCAATCAAATTCAGCTCAGAGTGCTGAACCTGACGCACTAAATTGTCACGCCAGTTCTGATCTTCGGTGCGTGAGTTTTCCAGCGGCGGGTTCACCAGCATCTCGCGCAGCGGTTCTATCATGCTGAAAGGCAGACAGATGTTGAATTCACCGGTCAGGTTGCCGATTTCCACGTGGAACGGCGTATTGACGACGATATCATTCGGCGACGTAGTAATGTTGGTGAACTTAACCTGCATTTCAGAACGGACATACTCTACGTCCAGCGGGTTAATGGCCTTCCATGCGTCGCTGTACGCTTCGAGCGCCAGTTTGAGCATGCGGTTGATCACGCGCTGTTCAGTATGCGTAAACTCACGGCCTTCCACTTTCGTCGGGAAGCGTCCATCACCACCGAACAGGTTATCCACGGCGATAAACACCAGGCTCGGCGAGAATACAAACAGGCCGGTGCCGCGCAGCGGTTTCAGGTGGATCAGGTTAAGGTTGGTCGGAACGGGTAAGTTACGCGCAAACTCGTGATAAGGCTGAATGCGGATCGCGCCAACGGTGATATCCGGGCTACGACGCAGCAGGTTGAACAACCCCATGCGAAACTGACGCGCAAAAC
The DNA here is from genome assembly GCF_013085925.1 of Kosakonia sp. MUSA4. Taxonomy (NCBI): domain Bacteria; kingdom Pseudomonadati; phylum Pseudomonadota; class Gammaproteobacteria; order Enterobacterales; family Enterobacteriaceae; genus Kosakonia; species Kosakonia sp. MUSA4. The sequence continues at coordinate 3,190,237 of NZ_CP025697.1, read as the reverse complement.
GTTCATTGATGATCTCCAGCGCTTGCAGACGCTCACGCACCACGCGGCGCTGGGTATTCGGGTCATAGGGGCGAATATCGCTATCGCCGCCCATACCCGGTTTCGGATCATCACTCTTATCGCTGTCGCCATTGAGCAGCGCATCGATTTCGGCCTGAGAAAGAATACTATCGCCCATGTCTTTACCGCAAAATGAAAGCTGTATAAAGAACGTCAGTGACTTCCTGCTTCGGCTGTCCTGGCACTAACGGCGTTGCAAGCGTCTCTTTAATCGCGGTAGCAAGCGCCTGTTTACCCTCATCAGTTGCAAGCTGTTGCGCACTCTGACGAGAGAACAACAGTAACAAGCGGCTACGCACTTCCGGCAAATATTCACTCAGTCTGGCGCGCGTTGCGTCATCATGCAGACGCAGCGTAATGCCCACATACAGCACGCGATCGGCATCGCCCAGGTTCACAGTAAAGGTATCCAGCGCGAAGAAAACCGGCGCTGGCGGTGGCGGGGCTTCCGCTTTTGCGTTTGCCGCAGGTTTCTGTTGCATACGCCAGTAACTATAGCCAGCTGTGGCGCATGCCGCGAGGGTGATTAACACCAGCAGCGGGATCCAGATAGAGCGCTTACGTTTTTTATTAATAGCGGAGTCAGTCATTAGATACGGGCTTCCTGTTAGTACTGCTTATGAGGTTGATTATCCCGTGTCCTGCTCGCGTCAAAGCGCGGAAAAGACGGGGATAATCATGCTACCTCTGGCGTTTAGGCAAAGATGTCTACAGCGCCGTTACCGCGAGCCACAGACTGTAAGCTTGCTGGCGTCACGAGGGCTGTATCATCGTCGGAACCAAAAACATCGCCGGAACCCGAACGTGAAGCGTGTTGCTGCTGCGAGGCCTGCTGTTGCTGCTGGCCGGTGAAACTTTCGCTGCTGATGCTGCTCTGCCCAAGCTGAATACCGCTTTCAGCCAGAGACGTGCGCAGCGTCGGTAATGCGGCTTCCAGCGCCTGACGAACGTGGCTGTGCGCCGAAACCATTTGCAGTTGTGCCTGGTTATCTTCCAGCTTGATGGAGATCTGCACTTGGCCCAGATCTTCCGGATGCAAACGCAGTTCAGCCGTCTGCTGGCCCTGGCGGGTGAACAGCGTGACGTGCTGGCTGATATTCTGCTGCCATTCATGGCTACCCAGCGGGGCGCTGATAACCGGCGCTGCCACAGGCGTGCTGGCCTGAGCCGCGCTGGCACTGGTGGTCACTGGCGCCACGCTAACCGTGGTGTTGGTGGTTTGCAGCGCATTGTCGCTATCTTTCTTCGTGGCGCTGGCAGCGGCCAGTACCGCGGCCTGTTGTGAATCGTCAGTCACCTGGAAAGGTGTGTTCGCACCCGGATCATTTTTCGCGGCGCTACGTGAGATATCGGTATCGGCAGCGGTCGAGAGTGAGCTGCTGTTCAGCGCGCGGTTAGCGGCTGCGGCAACATCCTGCGTGCTGACGCCGGTCGATTTCGTCGTCGCGGAAGCGCTCAGCTGCGCAGTTTGCTGGTGCGGCAGCATCGCCATCAGCGCGCTGAGGCCTGCCAGTTCGTCATCCGTTGCATCACTCTTCTCGTCGCTGCTTTGTGCCGTTTTATTCAGTGCGGCGAGAACATCGCTTTTCGCCGCAGGCGTCAGGCCAGAAAGGAGTTTTTGCATGTCAGCGGTGGTGGTTGTACTTTCCGTCGCCCCGGCGGTGATGTCGCGTTTGGCAATCTGACGCGCAAGCAGATCCGCGAGTTTCTGCGCAGGCGTTTGCGCATCTTCCCCGGCGGCTGAGGTCAGGTTGCCTTTCGCCAGCTTGCCGCTTGCTACCGCAGCCTGTAAATCGGCAAGCGTCAGCGGTTCACCGTTCTCCTGGGTTTGCCCCTGGGTGCCGGACATCGCGCCAGTAAGCAGGGCGAGGAAATCTTGTGCCGAATCGCCGCCCGCTTTGCTTGTCTGCGCGCTGGTGGCGGTATCGGATTCAGTTACTACCAGTTTTGGCAAGGTGATCATTCTATTTTCCTCTGGGATGCGCGTTGTGCAAACTCATCCATTTTTTTCTGATCGAGGCGGTTTTCCGCCAGTAATGCTGCTGCGCTTTGCCGCTCTTGCAGCGTTTGCCAGGCCTGTAAGCGCTGTTTCTTCTCTCGCCAGCAACCCAGAGCGATATCGACTTTCTCGTTCCATTGCATCAGTTGTTTACGATGCTGATCGATGGCTTTTTCCAGCGTCTGAATAAATTGCTGATAATTTTGCCAGCGCTGATTATCAATGCCCTGGCTCATGTTGTTATTCAGACTGTTGCGATACTCATGCTGATAGTCGATCAGCATTTTCAACTGCTCTTCCGCCTGCTGGCAGTTGCGGCGCATTTCACCCAACTTCAGTGCCGCGTCGTCAACCTCTTTCTCAGCCAGATCTTTTAGCGTCGTTAATGCGCTGTTTTGCGTCATAAAGTCAGCTCTCCACTACCTTATACTGTCGGGAAGATCAGCTCTAAAGACTGGATAGAATCTTCCCACCCGGCACGTTCGAAGATGCCCTGTTGCAGAAAGGCTTCAAGCTGTGGCCACAATGCAATCGCTTTATCCAGCATTGGGTCACTGCCTCGCGCATACGCGCCAACGCTCACCAGATCGCGATTTCGTTGGAAGCTAGACAGCAACTGTTTGAAATTCCGGACCCTTGCGTAATGTTGTTCAGTAATTAACGCGGTCATGGCACGGCTGATGGAGGCTTCAATATCAATCGCCGGGTAGTGACCGGCTTCCGCCAGACGGCGGGAAAGTACGATATGTCCATCAAGAATCGCGCGCGCAGAATCCGCGATAGGATCTTGCTGGTCATCCCCTTCGGTCAGGACGGTATAGAAAGCGGTGATCGAGCCGCCGCCGTGAATGCCGTTCCCCGCACGTTCCACCAGCGCCGGTAATTTGGCGAAGACAGAAGGAGGATAACCCTTGGTTGCTGGCGGTTCGCCGATCGCCAGCGCAATTTCACGCTGCGCCATGGCATAACGCGTCAGAGAGTCCATGATCAGAAGCACATGCTGACCGCGATCGCGGAAATCTTCAGCAATGCGCGTGGCGTAGGCAGCGCCCTGCATACGCAACAACGGAGAAACATCCGCCGGCGCGGCGATCACTACGGAACGTGCGCGACCGTCAGCCCCAAGGATGTTCTCGATAAAATCTTTAACTTCACGGCCACGTTCACCAATCAGCCCCACGACAATCACGTCGGCCTGGGTATAACGCGCCATCATGCCAAGCAGCACACTCTTACCGACGCCGGAACCGGCAAACAGACCCATACGTTGACCGCGGCCTACCGTCAGCAGGGCGTTAATGGCGCGCACGCCGGTATCAAGCACGTGCTCAATCGCCGTACGTTGCAACGGGTTAAACGGCGGCGTCATCAACGCGCCCGTTTCTCCGGTGTCGGGCGCGGGCAGGCCGTCGAGCGGTTTACCTGCGCCGTCGAGCACGCGTCCCAGCAGGGCAGGGCCGAGCGGCAACTGTTTGCTGCTTTGTAAACCATCGCCCACCGCACCGCGTGCATAAACGCGTGCGCCAGGCAAAATCCCTTCGACTTCTTCCAGCGGCATCAGAAACAGACGTTGACCGTTGAAGCCGACCACTTCACTTTCCACTTCGTGAGTTTCGCCGCCTTCCTGACGTTCAATGATGCAGGTTGCGCCCAGCGGCAACTGCAAACCGGTGGCTTCCAGCACCAGGCCGGTGGCGCGGGTCAGTCGCCCGTAACGGCGCACAGAAGGAAGCTGCACCATTTTGGCTTCAAAGTTGTCGAGCGTTGTCAGCCAGCGGGTCAAACGCGCAGTCATCAAATCACTCCCGGCGCCGCCAGACGGCACAGTTCCTGCCAGCGTGTTGCCACGCTGGCATCAAGATCGCCTTCATCGGCGGAAACTTTACAGCCGCCCGGATGCAGCGTTGGGTCGCCGCGCAGACGCCAGCCGTGCAGGCTTAACGTCGCGCCGAGCATCTCTTCTACCCGTTGCAGATCGTCCGGGTGAACGCGCAACTGCGGCTTGCCGCTGAACAGCGGCTCCTGCTGCAACAGCTGTTGAATCTGTTTGATCAGCGCACTGTTATCGACACAGGGCGTCTGTCCCAGCACCTGGCGAGCCGCTTCCAGCGCCATTTGCATCAGACGGGAGGCAATCACGCTGTCGAGCGCATCCAGGGTGTACTGGAATTCGCTAACCAGTTGTTGCATCCGCGCGTGCAGGGGAGCCTGCTGCTGGCGAGCCAGATTCAGCCCTTGCTCCTGGCCCTGCGCCAGCCCTTCCTGGTAACCGACATCGTGTCCCGCTTTGCGTCCTTCAGCGAGGCCAGCGTTGTAACCTGCGTCGTGAGCCTGCATCTGGATTTGCGCCAGTTGCTGCTGCTGTTTTTGCTCCTCGGTTAAGACGTCTTCTTCCTCGTCGACTTCTTCTGATGCACTCTCGTTCATCAGCAGGGGAGCGAACTCGGCAGCCTGCGGGAGCGCCAGATCGTCCGGCGTCCAGACTTTCCAGGGCAATTCGTTAGACATAGGTATCCTCGCCGCTGCCAATTACCATCTCGCCGGTTTCCGCCAGACGACGAACAATAAGCAGGATTGCTTTCTGTTCGTTTTCCACCTGAGACAGACGCACCGGGCCACGGTTGGCGAGGTCGTCGCGCAGAATATCGGCAGCACGCTGGGACATGTTGCGCAGGAACTTATCGCGCAGCGGCGGCTCGGCGCCTTTGAGAGCGATAAGCAGGGACTCGGAGTCCACTTCCTGCAGCAGGCGCTGGATACTGCGGTCGTCCACGTCCACCAGGTTTTCGAACAGGAACATCTCGTCGATAATTTTCTGCGCCAGTTCGCCGTCGAACTCGCGAACCGCGCTAATAACCGCTTCTTCCTGCTGCGTTTTCATCAGGTTGATGATCTCGGCTGCCGTTCTCACGCCGCCCATTTTGCTGCGTTTGAGGTTCTGGCCATCGAGCAGGTTGTTCAGTACTTCGGTCAGTTCCGCCAGCGCGGCAGGCTGTACGCCGCCGAAGGTGGCGATACGCAGCATCACGTCATGGCGCATGCGCTCGTCAAACAGCGCCAGAATATCTGCCGCCTGAGAACGTTTGAGGTGCACAAGAATGGTGGCGATGATCTGCGGATGTTCGTCGCGAATAAGGTCGGCGGCGCTCTGCGGCTCCATAAAGTTGAGCGTTTCGATACCGCTGGTGGTATCGCGGGTTTCGAGAATATCTTCCAGCAGGCTGGAGGCACGCTCTTCGCCCAGCGCTTTGACCAGCACCGAACGCAGGTAGTCGTTGGCGTTGATGTTCAGCGCCGCGAATTGTTCCGCTTCGTTCTCAAACTCCTGCAATACGTCCATCAACTGTTTGTTGGAGATTTGACGCACGCTGGCCATCGCGGTACTCAGATGCTGAACTTCGCGGGCAGAGAGGTGTTTAAACACCTCTGCTGCGCGGTCTTCGCCGATGGTCATCAGCAAGATGACGCTTTTGTCTGTCCCGGAAAGATTATTGGTCATGTTCGTTATTCATCCACTGGCGAATGACCAGCGCCACGACGCGCGGATCGTTATCTGACATTTCGCGAATACGCTGGCTCATCACTTCTGCGCTCAGGCGCTGGTTAGAACGACGCTGCTGGTTCACTTCGTCTTTACTCAGGCGAACTTCCACCGACTCTTCAATTTCGGCTCGTGCCTGTGCAATTTCCTGTGCAGCTTTCGCTTCTTCCTGGCGGCGTACCAGTTGCGGACGTACCGCTTTACGCCACAACAGCCAGGCAACAATCAGCACCAGTAACCAGCGGCCTGCGGTCATCAACTGGTCGATAAACGACTGCTGCTGCCAGAACGGGAGCTGACCACCGATATCGTCCGTTGCGTTAAACGGCGAGTTGACGACGTTGAGGGTATCACCGCGTTTTTCGGTGTAACCCATCGCCTCACGGGTTAAATCTTCAATCTGTTTCAGTTGATCGGCGGTCAGCGCAGCCGTTTTACCATCTGCCAGCGTGCGGTAGTTCACCACCACGGCAACGGAAAGACGCTCAATATCACCGACATTCATCTTGGTATGACGAATGGTGCGATCAACTTCGTAGTTGTTGGTTTCGTTATGCGTGGTATTACGCGGCCCCACATTGCTGCTGTTGGCAGTGGAGGTATTGGTGCCTTGCTGACCCTGCGCATTCTGCTGGTTATTCTGCGTCGTGATTGGCGCACTGTTCGCCGGCGCTGGCTGGTTAGAGAGCGCACCTGGAACACCGCCAGGGTACTGGCCACCAATCTGTTCGCTGCTGTTCACCTGGCGTGAACGCAGAACCGCTTGCGCCGGATCGCCGCCGTTCGGGCTGTACTGCTCTTCCGTTTGCTCTTTATTCGCGAAATCGAGTTGAGCGGTAACCTGTGCGTGTACGTTGCCATTACCGACGATAGGGCCAAGGATGGCTTCGATACGGCGCTGGATACGGCCTTCAACGTCAGCGGTATATTTCAGTTGAGCATCGTTCAGATCGCGACCGGCAGTCCCGGCCTGCGTTAACAGACGACCGCCCTGATCGACGACCGTTACGTTACCCGGCGGCAAACCTGCCACCGCGCTGGAAACCAGATGTACCATCGCGCTGATCTGGCCGTCATCCAGGGCGCGGCCCGGTTGCAGATTAACGGTGACGGAGGCGGAAGGGGATTTTTGTTCGCGAACAAACAGCGATGGTTTCGGCATGGCGAGATGCACACGGGCACTTTTCACCGGGCCAAGTGTTTCGATGGTACGGGCCAGTTCACCTTCCAGCGCGCGCTGGTAGTTCACTTGCTCGCTAAATTGACTGATACCGAATTTTTCCTGATCCAGCAGTTCAAAACCCACTGCGCCGCCTTTCGGCAGACCCTGTTGCGCCAGACGCAAACGCAGTTCGTGCACTTTATCCGCCGGAACTTCAATCGCTCCGTTGCCATCGGCGAAGCGGTAAGGGATATTCATTTGGGTCAACTGCGTGACAATGGCTCCGCCATCCTGGTCGGATAAGTTGCTGAATAACGTCCGGTAATCCGGGCTCTTGGCCCACAGCACCATAGCAACAACGATGGCGACGGCTGCTGCCGCGGCCACCATTAAAGGGATTTTGGGGTTCGCGCGTAAGCGGTTAAGCCACTCAAGAGATTTATTCTGCGGTGCAGTTGTTGCAGTCGCACTCATTGCGCACCTCGTAACTCTGGGTGGATGTTGTTATTTGAGTTGAGAAACAAAACAGACTCCCGGGTCGGCAAACTCGACATTTATCCATTAACATGGCAATGCCATTATTTGATGATTCCCAATTTTCTATGCGCCAAATAACCTGGTTTTTTGTCGCTATTTACCGCCATTATCCCATTGACAAGCTGTTAACCTTGTCCAGTATCAAACCATCCGGGGAAAAACAATGGCTATACAGGGCATTGAAAGCGTCATCAGCCAGTTGCAGGCCACTGCAGGCGTTGCGCGCAATCAGAGCGTGGAGAGCGAACCGACAATCAGCTTTGCCGGGCAGCTGCATGCTGCGCTGGATCGCATCAGCGATACGCAAAACGCAGCACGTGTGCAGGCAGAGAAATTCACACTCGGTGAACCGGGTGTGGCGCTGAATGACGTGATGACCGATCTGCAAAAATCATCCATTTCGCTGCAAATGGGCGTTCAGGTGCGTAATAAACTGGTGTCTGCTTATCAGGACATCATGAACATGCAGGTTTAGTGTTTGTAACTTTAGGATTGCTCAGATAGTTACAAACCTGAGCCTGGCGCGTGGGGCATTATTTCTGGGCTCCGTCAGGCTCTTTGAGCGCGCCTGAAACTGGAAAGTATACGAAGCCTTTTTAGGTTGGAGAATAACGAATAGCCCACTAATGGAGTGCCCCTGAGCCCGTAGACAAATCTGCCCTATATTTTGAGCATAGGAGGAGTCTATGGGCACACCACGATTTACCCCTGAGTTTAAGGAAGAAGCTGTCCGCCAGATTACCGGGCGGGGCTATTCCATTGCTGAAGTTTCCGAACGTCCTGGCGTGTCGGCACACAGTCTTTATAAATGGCTCCGCGCAATAAAACCGGATAACAGCGGGCAACAGGCACAGGATTTACTGGATGCCAGAACAGAAATTCTCTGGCTGAAAGCACAGCTCAAACGCACTGAAGAAGAACGCGATATCCTGAAAAAGGCGGCGCGGTACTTTGCAAGGGAGCCCGACTGAAGTACCGCTTCATCAATGATCACCGTGAAGTCTAGTCTATCGTAACAATGTGTCGGGTTCTGAAGGTTGCCCGTGCTGGATTTTATGTCTGGCTTCATAAGCCTGTTTCTGCCGGAGAAAAGGATAACCAGCGACTGCTGGAAATTATTCGCGACGCCTATACGCTGAGCGGCGGAGTCTACGGTTATCGTCGGATCCATGGAGATCTTCGTGAAATTGGTGAAGTGTGCAGCAAAAACCGCGTTGCCAGGATCATGAAGAAAAACAGGATACAGGCCATACATGGTTATAAAGTCCCTCGCGGGATCAGAGGGCGGCCATCGCTGACAGCGCCTAATCGCGTACAGCGTGAATTTACTGTTCTGAAGCCCAATCAGGTATGGGTAACCGACATCACCTACATCCGTACCTGGCAGAGCTGGCTGTATCTGGCCGTGGTTATCGATCTCTTTGCCCGTAACGTCGTGGGCTGGTCGATGAAACCCACGCTGGCTCGGGAACTGGCGCTGGATGCGCTGATGATGGCGGTCTGGCGACATAAACCGTCGGAAAGGGTAATAGGGGAGCCAGTATGGCAGCGATGACTGGCAGCGGTTCTGCCGGGCCAACAATCTTTCACCGAGTATGAGCCGGCGTGGCAACTGCTGGGATAACGCGGTGGCCGAATCGTTCTTCAGCTCGCTGAAAAAAGAACGGATCAGGAAACGTATCTATAAAACCCGGGATATGGCACGGGCAGATATCTTCGATTACATTGAAGTGTTCTACAACCGGACCCGACGCCACAGTCATCTGGGTAGCATCAGTCCTGAGGCCTTCGAGCAGGCCCCGTCGTGAGGACAGAAACTGTCTACCGGAGCGTGGTCACTCCAGGGTGCAGTTTTTTATGGCAAAGCCAAAATATTCCCTCGAAACCAGATTAGCTGTAGTTAATCACTACCTCGCCGGAAAAGATGGAACACACCGTACCGCTGAACGTTTTGGTGTTGAAAGAACATCAGTGCGACGCTGGGTAAGAGCCTGGCAACTCCACGGTCTTGATGGTATTACCTGGAAAAATGACCGCCATTCTCCGGCGTTCCGGATGACTGTTGTCCGGACTGCTCCCGATGAAGAACTTTCAATGCGTGAGGCTGCTGCACGGTTTAATATCTCAAATGAAACCGTTGTCC
>NZ_CP025697.1:2546459-3180695 GCF_013085925.1 Kosakonia sp. MUSA4 | reverse complement strand
CATGCCGGGCTGAAAGACAAAATCAGAGAGATATACCACTGGCACAAAGGGCGTTATGGTTACCGCAGGATCACACTCTCACTGAGAAAACAGGGGCTGCTGGTAAACCATAAAACAGTGCAGCGGCTGATGGGAGAGCTGTTGCTCCGGTCTCTGATAAGGGTGAAGAAATATCGTGCCTGGAAAGGGGAAACGGGCAAGGCAGCGCCCAATATCCTGAGCCGGAACTTCGGTGCCTCAAAAGCCAATGAAAAATGGGTTACGGATGTAACAGAGTTCCCGGTACAGGGTAAAAAGCTCTGCGGGGCAATATCTATTAAAAATTATCTTTTTATTACATAACTCGGAATCGGTTTATGCGGATATCACTTTCTGGTTTCCCTGGTAGCTGCTCATCTCACTAGCGACCAGGAGTGGAGTCGTAATTAATGCAGAGTTACACTTGAATTTAAATTTCAGTGTAACTCCCCATTTTATCTTTTTTTATAAAACACCAAAAAAACAAAGTATAGCGTAAAAATGAAACTTAAAACAAAACCAGAAATAACAGTGTAAAGGAAATATTTGTGATATTCAATTCTCGCAATATTTTCGCCAGCAGATGTTTTATATGCTAAATAACCATCGATTGATTCTCTTTCACCATCTATGACCAGGGAGTTATAAGCCATTACGGGTATTACACATTGCATTTCTTTATCGGTACTGAAAATGAAGTATGGCAATCCATATTTTCCTCTGCCAGAGGAGTAAGGTATGTTTTCGTTTTTTAAGTCTTTTTGAGAAGTGCATGATAATTCTTTATCATACTCTTTTAATTTTTTTGTATTTTTTAAAGTGTAGTCTGTAAATACCGTGTTGTTAGAGCCTCTGAAATTTAATTCAGTAATATTGTAGCTGTTTAATGTTTTAACTGACATCCATGAAGACATAAGGCTGATTATAAAAATAGAGATAAGTAAATGGGTTGGTTTTATCTTTTCGAAGAGGGAAATATTGACAAGCAAAAGAAATAATAAAAAAGGAATTAATCTCCATGTGTACTGGATCTTATTGAGGAAATATAGTTTTTCAGGAAGGAAAGAATAATCTGCAGCACAAGTTATTAACACTGTTAATATTGCAATGGTGCCGATAATGTTTTTATTGGTTTTTTGCGTTAATGAATATAAAAACAAAATAAATAAAGGCCATCCTATTCCGAGAACCATATTTGACAATTTTCCTGATTTTATTTTCTCTCCTGAAATTAGCTCATAGAAAGTAATGCTTTTTTCACTCATGATTGGAAACCAATTTGTATCCATGATCGGGAAATGCTGACCATGCATAGAGTACAACAAAGGAAGAAAATAGAATGAGCTCAATGCAATGGAAAAAATAAAAGATTTAACTAATAAGTTGAATTTTTTAAAATCCAACATCAAGTATACAAAACCAACTAAACCACAACATAGGAATAATGGGATATTTGATAATAACATGCCTGTTATCGCATATGTCAATATCAAAAATGATTTGTTATTCGTATCATTAATTAGCGAAGCGATAAATAATGGGATAAAACTAACAGCAAGAGACTCTGGAATTGCTCCACGAATAAATAGATTGTCAATTTGATATAATGAGCTAGAAAAAAGAATTGCAAGAAACAGAGATTTTCCTTTATTTATATTCAGATAAATAAAGGAAATGAATGAGTGAATAAATGCAATTATAGTTATAAGAATAGTTAAAATTTTCAATGAAAAATTTATATTGTTTGAAAATAAGTACAGACCAGTGTAAATGAAGTTTTCCAAAGGTGGATAGAATAGATTCCATGAATACCCTGGATAATATGGATAAGAAAAATCAAAAAAAGAAAATATTTGTCCGCTACGTAATTCATTTGCTGTAGATATTGCACGATCTGTGTGTGCTATAAGATCGAACGTCATCCAGGCACCACTATTGCTATAAACTGGCAACCAAGATATGTACATACTAATAATTATAATTGCGAATGATAATAATTTTTTTTGTAAAATCATTTTGAATCCTAACTTTTTGTTTTGTCTCAATAAAGGGACTGATAATAACTCAAAAAACATCGGAGAGGGTATTTTCATTTCAGCAGTGCATAAGTTAACATAATTATAATATTTTTATGGCATTTTATTTCTTGTTATGCGACAGATCGTCAATGGCTGACACTTGATGTTGTTTTCTGTTGCAATATATAAGGGCATATGCATGCCCTTATAAAACTATTTAGAACAGTTGTTTTTTCCTAGCGAAATTAATAGATGATTTTCGTCCTCAAAAATTGAATATTGGGGAGTCGAAAATATTTTATCCATATGTCTATTGCATGCTTTTTTCTGTAGTGTATATGACACTTTTCTCGTTTCACCAGAAAAAACGATGTCTCTCACCCCGTTATTAATTAATGACTGACTTAACGTCATGTCATAGTAGTTATTTTTTATATGCTTAAGAATAGGAAATACACGAGCTGATGTTTTTGACGCCTCTGCATCTTCTGTGGTGCCAAATATGTAGGTTTCCTTCCCTTTATTCATTGTTGATAGTTTATCAATTAGTGAGAATAGTACATATGAATCATATCTCTGCTGATTGTAGAGTGCAGAAGTCGTTGCATATATAACGGATAAAGATGCGAATATTAGACCTGTAGATAAAATTGATGCTATAATATTTATTTTATTCGTGCTGTTGGCCGGAACAGCGAGCATCATAAATATAATAAATGAAACAGGAAACAGAACCCTGACAGGATAATAGCCATTGCTAAGAATTAAATTTACCCCAACAGTACAAAGAATAATGACAAAAGGAACTGCTATCATTAGTAATATGCTTATGTATTTTTTTCTGTTAAATTCATCATTTAACATTTTAAAAAATGTTTTTGCATAAATTACGGCAAAAATAATAGTGGCAATAGAGATGATTACACACGCAATATGCCCATATGATTGTGATGCTGTTACAAGTGAATTTTTTAAACCCGATAAAATAGCATGGCCAAAGTCTGAAGTAAGATCCGCTCTATGTTCAGATTCTTTTATTGTTAACTTAACTACTGCAAGGTAGTAGATTATGCAACCAATGAAAGTTAATGATGTAGCCTTGAAAATATAGTTTATTGTCTTATCGCTATATTTATCTGATTGAAGAAATGTTGTCATTATTAATAATGGGAATATTGCAATTGCAGGTTGATAAAATGAAAGACAGGCAATAAGCAATAAACAAGGGAAAACCATTTTATTTTTATTCAGTAAGTCCCACGCCATCACAGGTAACAAAACAGAAAGAACCATTGACAGTGAGTCAAATCTAAAAAGCATATTCCCAAATATAAGCGGATTAACCGCAATGGTGCTACATATTAAAACATTACCGACAGTAACATCTTTGAATGTATTCTTTAGCAAAATCATCACTAAAGAGCTTAGCGCAAGCATGCTTAATAATTGAGGTAAAGGGGTTATATCCGCTAGCCTTACGGAGCTGGTGCTTAAAACCATAGCAAGCCATTCTGTTAGCGGCCTTCCTAATCCAATCCATCCGAAATAACCTTTAATGGACCGGGTTATATCATCAACAAAATAAATCCTGTCATTAATAAGCGGGTAGTAACCCAATGTAATGACGACAAGAGAAAGCAGGAAGGCGTTAAATGACGACAATTCTTTGTTGTAGAAACTAATCATTATTTTTCTCTTTCAAAATATAACGCGGACGATTTTTAACCTCTACATATATCCGTCCGATATACTCCCCTAATACACCTATACCTATCAACTGCACACCACCTAAGAACAATATTGAAACCAATATAGATGGATAACCCCGTACCGGATTTCCGAAAGCCATGGTGTCGATTATCATCCATGCACCGTATAAAAATGAAAGCCCGGCTACAAAGAGTCCTATATATGTCCACATACGCAGCGGGAACGTAGAAAAGCTGGTTATCCCTTCTAGTGCCAGATTCCACAACTTCCAGCCATTAAATTTTGACGTCCCGGCTATTCGCTCGGATCGCGCATATTCCACTACGTCAGTTTTGCCTCCCACCCAGCTAAGCACACCTTTCATGAATAAGTTCCGTTCTGGCATGCGTTTAATATTTTCCACTACTTCACGAGACATTAGGCGAAAATCACCCACGTTTTCCTCGATCTGAGGAGTACTGATTTTATTGTGAAGTTTATAAAACCACTCGGCAGTTTTACGTTTCATCCTGCCATCTGAAGAACGATCGGAGCGCTTTGCCAGCACCATATCTGCGCCAGCCTGCCATCTTTCAATAAGGTGAGGGATGACATCTATAGGGTCCTGAAGGTCTACATCAATAGGTATTACTGCATCACCTGTCGCATAGTCAAGACCTGCAAAAAGCGCCGACTCTTTACCAAAATTGCGTGTGAATGAAAGAGAGGTAACCTGCGGGTCAGCAAAGGCTAGCGCATTGATGATTGATTCAGTTGCGTCCTTGCTGCCATCGTTGATAAAGACTATTTCAATTTCATATTGTTTTAGTCCTTCAAATTCACGCACCGTTTTATAGAAAATTGGAATGGTGTCCTCTTCATTGAAGACCGGAACGACCAACGAGATTTTCATTTCGCATCCCTAAAGACAATGAGTTTTGAATAAATAAAACCACACGCCAGGCTAATGGCAGAAAAAGCGACAAGTGTAATCAAAGGAGGTACTTTCATTATGTCTGAGAGGTAGCCTGTTAAGCCTGCCATGAACCCCATAAACAAAACAAACATGATATATCCTGAATAAGTGACTTTGGTCTTGAATGTCCACCTTGCATTTGCAAAGAAACTGAAGGTCACCGCGACGCAGAACGCTATAAGGTTCGCCGTCGCCTGAGTCATTGACACAAGGTGGATTAATAACCCGAAAACAAGCCAGTGAATTGCTGTGTTTACCACGCCAACAGATACGTAACGGCTAAATAGATTTAACATTATTTGAATAACTTACTCAGGCAGGTTTTCCCCTGGCTTTGTTACACCTTTATCCCATCTCTGGCCACAAAAAGCGGCCAGACACTCAAGAGCACCTTTTGCCTGATCATCCTATGAACGGCATGTAACCAGCAAAAAACAGAAGATGCCAGTTGACCAGACAAACCTGGTTATTGATAACGAGAGCAATCGATACGTCCTTTATCAATACATTGTGATTTTAGGTAACCAACTATAAATGATTTCTGACAATTCATTAAGTCCGGAGATGCTTCTTTTTGATCTTTATACATTAAAAACGAAAGTTCTCGTTCCGCTTGATCGCAATCTTCAGCTATTAACGCTGCATGTATGCACAGTGTTTTTTAGAGGTTTAGCTCATGCTGCGTCGTTCTGACATCATCTCCGCGTTTTTACCAGGCTATTCATATTGAGCCTTCCGACCGTCGTGTTGTCACGACAGGCGAGTTTGTACGCCAGCTCGCTGCCGTCGATTTCAACGGGTCGCAGGCTCAGGCCAATGACTGGATCAAATCCATACGCACCATTTCCGCGATACCAATCCGCACAATGGTCAGGATAAGTTGTGTTTTATGTTCAACCCCAACGGAGCTGATCATGGGCTTCATTTCTCCCGTACAGGACTACATAGGCGATCTAAGCAACATGCATTTTTATAGGATGCAATCAACAGTTAATTGATGCGCTTTTCGCGTGGGCAGGGGGCAACGTAAAAACCTCGCTCAGGCGCTGAGGAATCCCCAGCAACGCGCGGGTAAAAAAAGACAGGCATAGAGTTTTGTGATCTACTGATTTGTGCAACCAATTCAATGAGATCACCTCTATGCCTGCTCGCCAAGTATGTCAGAATTTTTTCCGCGATGCTTTAGCACCGTTTCACAAATATCGACAAAATGCTTTGCTGGATGCCACCATCGCACTCATCAATGGCGCATCTCTGACGCTGACCAGCATCGGACGTTATTTACCCGGTATTGCTCAGGTCAAAAACAAAATAAAACGCGTTGATCGTTTACTCGGTAATGAATCTCTTCATCACGATATCCCTCTGATTTTCAGAAATATTATTTCCATGCTGACGAGCAGGCTATCACTGTGCGTCATCGCCGTTGACTGGAGTGGATATCCATCTCAGGAGTATCACGTACTCCACGCCGGCCTGATTTGCGACGGGCGCTCAATCCCCTTGTTAAGCTGGATAGTTCCTTCTGAAAAACAACAGAATGCACAGATACAGCAGGACTTTCTTGATGCTCTTGCCGAAGCCGTAAATGAAAAAGCCAGAGTCATCATAGTTACAGATGCGGGCTTCCAGAATGCGTGGTTCCGGCACATCAAATCACTCTGCTGGGATTTTATTGGCCGGATACGGGGCAATAAACAACTGAGGCTGACCAGGAAAGGGGAATACTGGTTCAGGCGTCAGGAATTACAGGCCAGTAGCAAACCCGAATATCTGGGGCCGGGAACGCTTTCCCGTGCAGAATATGCCCGGTGCGATGGCCATTTTTATTTGCATAAAAAAGAGACGAAGGGACGGAAAAATAAACGCTCGCGTTGTGGTATAGCCAGACCATCACAGATAAAAGATGCCCGCTCGGCGGCAAAAGAACCGTGGTTAATATTCAGTAGCACAAATGACTTTAAGCCGCGTGAAATCATGAAGTTATACAGCCGCCGGATGCAGATTGAGCAGAACTTCAGGGATGAAAAAAGTGAGCGCTTTGGGTTCGGCCTGCGTGCCAGTTACAGCCGTTCGGCAGGAAGAGTGCTGGTACTGAGCCTGCTGGCGACACTGAGCACAATAGTACTGTGGCTTATTGGGTATCACACTGAAAATAAAGGGTTACATCTTAGATATCAGGCCAACAGCATTAAAACGCGGCTGGTAATCTCGTATCTGACGTTAGCGGAGAATGTCTTACGACACTCCCCGCTAATTTTAAAACGAACGGTGCTGAGCACCATTCTTAATCACCTCGCCAGAACCTGCCAGAATATGGTGTTGGTTTATTAGCGCTGATTTATGGGGATCCCTCAGCGCAAAGCGGGGTTTTTCTTTATGAGCGGCGGAAGGATTCGGTGCAGGTGTTAAAACCGGCCGTTAAATGCCGACCGGTATCCACTGAGGTTGCTGATTTCAGGCGTAAGCGGGTTTGTCTTGTTTGAAGATCTTGCTGCAATGGGGGCACATCAGTGCTGAACCTTTCTGAACTCGGGTGAAGCTGTGTTCTGACTGCATAGCGCAGTGAGGGCAGGTACATTTGGTGAGAAAGTTGCGATTGTTTTTTGAATCTTTCCGTTGTGGCATAGAGTATTTCCTGATGAATGGGCTGTAACCATACACTATCCCGGTACATATAGCCCGTAATGATTTCCCTGCGGCCAAAACGCCGGTACGGGGAATTACCGCAGCACGGCGCTGAGAACTGAATCTCTTTGAATGAAAAATATCCAGTGGCGCTGCGCAGGCAAAGAGTATGTCGCGCACCGGGTTAGGTGCGATCGCACTTTCGGCGTGCTTTTCGTAAATATTCATCCCGCTGAAATAATTAATTATTGCCCTGTCTTAATGATCTTTACAAAAAGCTAACTTCAGTTGCATACACTAGCAGCCCTAAAATTAGCTGACGCGGAGGGCAACTATGTACCGTAAAACTTGCCAGATTGACACTATTCTGGCCGATCTTAATTATGCTGTTGATGCCCATTACGACTGGCTGGTGAATATGTTTTCCTGCGTGGTAAATAATGCCTTCGAACAGCCAGATATTATTCATCCGTGCGCGCATAAATACTGTTGTGTTGGAAACTGGTTGCATCATCATCAACCGGTTGGAGAGGAGGAATTTTCATGTATTCAGGCAATTAGCGAGGCACATGCGCGCATGCATGACAGTGGTCGCCAGATGATGCTCGCCATCCAGAATAAAACCGTAACAGCCGATCATTTCACCGACTTTAAACAGCATCTGGCTCTGTTTTCCAGCGCGGTGACAACCTATAAAAGTTATTTATTAAATATGCGCAGCGGTATCGATATTCTCACCGGCTTGCCAGGCAGAAGAATGCTGGATGAAGCGTTTGAACAGCAATTAATACGCGCCGCAGAGCAGAATGTTTATCTGTTATTACTGGATATCGATCGCTTTAAAAATATTAACGATACTTACGGTCACCTGATTGGTGATAGCGTATTACGCGGCCTCGCGCAGTTATTACGCGACGGCATTCGCGATGACGATAATGCGTACCGCTATGGCGGCGAGGAATTTATCATTTTGCTACGCGCGCCTTCGGATAAAGATGCCTGTCTGACCGGGCTGCGGCTGTGCAATACCATTGCCGACACCACCCTGCATTGTGACGATCACGCGCTGCATATTACGGTCACCGTTGGGTTAACCAAAGTCCAGGCCAAAGAGTCACTGGATGAGGTGGCAAAACGTGCCGATGCGGCGATGTATCGCGGTAAGCAGAGCGGGCGCAACCGCTGCATGTTTATGGATGAGTGGGGCGAGATCTGCCATTTCGTCGGTTGAGCATCATCTGCGGCTGGCTCACCGTTTGCAGGTGAGCCAGCCTGGTGCGTTACTTCTGAATCAAGTAGCGGATGGTGGGGCCATCTTGCTGGATATCCAGCACCGTATAACCGTGGTTGCGGGCATCCAGCGGAATGTTATTGATCGACTGCGGGCAGTCGCTCACCACTTCCAGAATCTCCCCTTTTTTGAGCTGTGGCATCGCTTCGAGCGTGGCTACCGCCGGATAAGGGCAAGGTTCACCGCTCATATCGAGGCGGTAATCGGGCACAATGTTCATGCAGTCTCCTTAACGGGCGCCGGCGTTTTGCGGCGAAAGAAATGTTTTTCCCAGCCAATGACAAACAGCAGCGCGGCCAGCAACAGCGCATAGGTCACCAGCAGGCCGCCGAGCGGGCCAAAGGTGTTCAGTAAGTTGATTTTATCCCAGTGGGTGGCGAGGGAAGGGGATAAGTCATCCCAGAACCAGGCCAGGATCGTCGAGCCGATAACGTTGCCCAGCCCGACCCACCAGTAATGCACCTGACCTTCAACTGCGCGGTACATCCAGCCGGTTTCACAACCGCCAGCCAGCACAATCCCGAAGCCAAACAGCAGCCCGCCGAGTACGGCATTCGGCCCGGCCCACATGATTTTGGGCTCCATTCCCAATTGCACATAGCTGAAGATGCCGATCGCGCTCGCCGCCATACCGAAAATAATCGCTTTTGCCATCATGGTACGCCCGGTGATCCACATATCGCGGAATGCAGAGGTGAAGCAGATTTGCGCCCGTTCAATCAGTAAACCAAAACCGACGCCAAACAGCATTGCCAGCCCCAGTTTTGGCTGATTCATGGCTGTCAGCAGTGCCCAACCCACCATGCCGATAAACACCAGCATACCGATGCGGAAGCGGCGTTTTGCCTGATCCGGCTTTTGCGTCAACGGTGAAGCGGCGGAGACTTTCTGCATTTTTACCGCAATGCGGAACATGGGCAGTAGCGTAAAGCGCGCACCGAACCATGAGCCAATCGCCGTGGCAACGGCAAAGAACCAGGCATGCAGCGAAAATTGCGGAATGCCGGTGAAGAAGGCGGCAAGATTACAGCCCATCGCCAGCCGGGCGCCGAAACCGGCAATGATGCCGCCAGCAACGGCCTGCGCGATGCGAATGCGGCTGTGTGGAAAACGTAGCTTGACGTTATTCGCCCACAGCGCGGCGGCAAAACAGCCGCCAAACATACCGATGATCATCATGCCATCAATACGCGTCAGCGGCGTGCCGTCCAGATGGATCAATTTGAAGTATCCCCACTCTTCGGTATGCACGCCCGCCAGTTGCAACAACTGGCCACCCCAGCGGGTGAATTCGCCCGTCACCGCCCAGAAGGTGCCAGTGATGCCGAAATAGTAGGTGGAGAGAATACCGGCGGCGATAACGGCCGGAATCGGTGACCAGAAGCGAATCAGGAAACGCTCCTTAAAGGATTGCCATGACATAGTGAAAACCTCTGAACTCAGAAGGCAGCAATTAAAGAAGGCGAATGATACACGTGGCAAATGACAAACTAACGTAAAAAGGGCGTAAATCCTGGTGCAGATCAAACTTCTTCGCGCCGGAGAAGGGTGGCGATGATAATGCTTTAATGCCACAATATTTTTTTCTTCGCGATCGGGATAAATAATGAAAAAGCGAGTGATTATTGGCGCGGCGCTACTGCTCAGCGGCTGCGTACAGGTGGATGATTACAGCGCGGTGGTAAAACAACCTGCACCGGCAGGTCTGGCGGGTTACTGGCAGTCGGCTGGCCCGCAGAGCAAACTGGTCAGCCCGGAAGCCATAGCCAGCTTGATCGTCACGCCCGAAGGGGACACGCTGGATTGCCGCCAGTGGCAGCGGGTCATTGCCGTACCGGGCAAACTGATGCGCGATGGCAGTACGTTATATAACGTGACGGAAAAACGGGATATTTACCCGCTCGACCATGAAGGTAATACGCTGGAATTTGATGGCATGACGCTCAAACGCGTCGATAAACCGACGGTTGAGTGCCAGAACGCGCTGACCACCGCCGGGCTGGACATCAGCAAATAAGCATGGAGCCGGGTGCTGCTGCCCGGCATATCAGATACCCTTCCTTTTTCTTTTTTCTTCCATACGCCGCTATCGCGGGTGCTGGTGCATTTTACGCACAGGAGTACGCCTGCATTGGCGCCAGCCTGCATTTTCGCGAAAGGTAAAATAGAGGGATAACAACGAAAACCTGATGCCATGTTCCTGAGACTCGGGAAACAGGGATGACAGAAGAGAACAGCGCGGGTGAGGTGTTAAAAACGTCACCCGCCTGTTCTGAGATTAGATCTCATTCGGGAAGAGTATATTTCCAGAGAGGCGTCCATATGTCGAATGCAGGTTATGTTGTCGAGAGGTCTGTCTAACCAATGTCCGCAGTTCGTCCATTCGCTCGTTTAACAGTTCTTTCAGCACAACTTCGTTATCCAGAATTTGCTTCAGCAGCGGCCGAATTTGCGCCTGCAACTGAGGCGCAATTTCTCCGGCATCCTGGTACTGTGCTAACGTCTCCACAGAGTTAATGTACTTCACTTCATGTTCGATGAGTTCGTCCCAACGCCCTTCCTTCGCGAGGTTAAGCATGGTGCGGCTGGCGACCAACAGCTGCTGATAGTGGTGGAGCAACCCGAGATTTGCTTCCATTAGTAAGTGTCCCGCGAGTTTTGATTATTGGGGCCAATTTCTTTCCAGGCATCAGCGATGTTGCTCAACAACTTCGATACTTCATCAATGGCGGAGAGGTCATTGTGGAGATTTGCCTGTAAAAGACGTCGTGTCATGTAGTCATAAAGACTGTCCAGATTTGCGGAGATCTCACCACCGGCTTCGTGATTAAGACCGGCCCGCAAGCCGTTGGTAATGATATTAATAGCCTGTGAAAGCGCCCGTCCTTTACCGGGAATATCTCCCTGCTCAATCAGGATCGCGGCCTTTTTCATGGCGCTCAAGGCACCATCAAAAAGCAACACCACGAGTTGATGTGGGCTGGCACTCAGAACGGCGCTTTCCACGCCGACCTGGGCATAAGCCTGAGTTCCCGATTTCGTATACATGTCAAACCTCAACTGATGGTTTATGAACTCATTGCATTGAACTGCTGGGTCAAATAGTTACCGGTTGTCGTCAGAGAAGAAACCAGCTGACTTAAACTGGTGAACTGTGTTTTGTAACGCGCCATGGTTGCGGTGATCTGATCATTGACCTGGTCATACTGATCGGACAGCTGTTTCAGGGTCTTGTTGATCCCGTCGGTCGCATTCTGCACGGTACCATTGGTGCCTAAAAAATCGTCCAGCAGGTTGCTTGCCTGGGTGGCGAAACCGGTGGTTTTACCGTCGCCGGACAGGAAGCTAATCACGTCCGCTGATTTTTCATTCAACGCTTTGGTAAGTTTGGTGCTGTCAACCGTCAGCTTACCCGTCGTATCCTGTGTAATACCCAGTTGCGACAGAATAGAAACGCTGCCTGAATCACTCTGTGACGAGGAGAGCATGGAGCGCAAACGCGTCTGGATGTTACGCAGCGTACCGTCGCCCAACAGATCGCCGTTTGAGGTGTCCTGTGAATCACTGCCCTGGTCCACTGCCGTATATTTGGTCTGGTTGGCAATGGTCGTTTGCAGCGAGTTATAGGCATCAACAAACGCCTGAATCGCGTCGGTCATCGGCTGGTTGTCTTTCGTCACCGTCAACGTTTCTGGGCTGCCAACGTTGGTTTTATTCAGCGTCAGCGTTACGCCTTCTGGTGCATCTGTAATCGTGTTGCTGCTACGGGTAATTTCAATCCCGTTAATTTTCAGCTTCGCATCAGCCGCCGCGACCTGCTGCGTCATCACGTTGCTTGCGCTGCTGGTATTCGTCGAGTCATAGCTGATGTACTGAGCCAGTGACGAATCATCTGTGGTGATGGTCATCTGGTTAGCTGTACCGCTGTCACGTGAAGTCAGTGCCAGGTAGTAGCTGTTGTCATCTGCTTTGATGATGCTCGCAGTTACGCTGCCTTGCTGTTTGTTAATGGCATCACGAATGTCCGACAGGCTGGTCTGATCGCTGGTCAGCGTGACGCTCAATGGATTCGTTTGCCCAGCCTGAGTGATCGTAATGGTACGAGAACTCAGGCTGCTGTCGCCTAAATCAGTATCTTTGCTGGCCACTTTCGGGCTGAGCAGAGATTGAGAAGCTGCCAGCGAAGACACCTCAACCGAGTAAGTCCCTGCTGCTGCATCATTGGCCAGCGTCGCAGTAAATGCGGTGTTCGTGCTGGACACTTTAGTTGATGCAATGCTCGATGTATCTTTCAGCGCATTCGCAGCAGTTTGCAGCTTAGTCAGGGAGGTTTGCACCACGCCCCAGGCTGTCAGCTTGGCTTTAAACGAAGTCTGCTGAGTGGTAATTGGCGTCAGCTTTGTTTGTTCAGCTGTCTGCAAATTGTCATACAACGTGTTCAGATCCAAGCTTGTGCCTGCGCCGAGCGAACTAATACTTGCCATATCTTCATCCTTCAGTTTTAGACAATCACTTCGGGGAGTATCGGCAGCGACTGCGAAAAGATTAGAGGTTTTTTTTTAAAGCAATGGCGGAATAAAGCCAAAGAATAGCGGGCAGTTTGTGGCTTTAAAAAAATAAAGTTTTTCTCTAAAGGTTGATCAATGATGGTCGATAACGTGGGTGACGGTAAGAACGCCGTAGGCAGATGCCTGAATCTGATAACTTTTTTATTTAAAGGAATTATATCATGGCTGTTATTAATACTAACACCCTGTCGCTGACGACTCAGAACAACCTGACCAAATCTCAGGCTTCCCTGGGTACCGCTATCGAGCGTCTCTCTTCCGGTCTGCGTATCAACAGCGCGAAAGATGACGCTGCTGGCCAGGCGATTGCTAACCGCTTTACTTCCAACATCAACGGTCTGACCGTTGCTGCCCGTAACGCCAACGACGGTATCTCCCTGTCGCAGACGGCTGAAGGCGCGCTGAGCGAAATCAACAACAACTTACAGCGTATCCGTGACCTGACCGTTCAGGCGCAGAACAGTTCCAACTCTGCTTCTGACATCGACTCCATCCAGGCTGAAGTTAACCAGCGTATGGAAGAGATCAACCGCGTTACCACTCAGACCGACTTCAACGGCATCAAAGTGCTGAACACCGGTTCCGGCTCCAGCAGCTACAACTTCCAGGTTGGCGCGAAAGACAACGAAACCATCTCTATCAGCCTTAGCTCTTCTGATTCCTACAACCTGTACAACGCCACTGGCGCAACCTTCCAGACCACCGGCCAGACCATCAACGGTACTGCCCGCGCCACTGCGGCTGAAGGTTTTGACGTACTGAGCGGTACCGTAACCTCCGGTGGTACTGTTGACGGTAGCCCGCTGGCAGACATCGATGCGGCAATCAAGGCGGTTGACTCACAGCGCAGCCTGCTGGGTGCGTCCCAGAACCGTTTCGAATCCACCATCACCAACCTGAACAACACCGTGAGCAACCTGACGTCTGCCCGTAGCCGTATTCAGGACTCCGATTACGCGACCGAAGTATCGAACATGTCCCGCGCGCAGATCCTGCAGCAGGCCGGTTCTTCTGTTCTGGCTCAGGCCAACCAGGTTCCGCAGACCATGCTGTCCCTGCTGCGTTAATCGCAAAATTGGTAATAAAGAAGGGCGCCGCTTGTCGGCGCTTTTTTTATTTGCGTTAAAAACCTGGCGCCGTAAAAAAATAAAAAAATCGCTAAAGAGTTTATTACCCCCGTCGATAACAATTTTGACGGTGATGAAGCCGCTGGCGCATACCGGAATATTAATTTCTCAATGAAGGATAATTATCATGGCTGTTATTAATACTAACACCCTGTCGCTGACGACTCAGAACAACCTGACCAAGTCTCAGGCTTCCCTGGGTACTGCGATCGAGCGTCTCTCTTCCGGTCTGCGTATCAACAGCGCGAAAGATGACGCTGCTGGCCAGGCGATTGCTAACCGCTTTACTTCCAACATCAACGGCCTGACCGTTGCTGCCCGTAACGCCAACGACGGTATCTCCCTGTCGCAGACGGCTGAAGGCGCGCTGAGCGAAATCAACAACAACTTACAGCGTATCCGTGACCTGACCGTTCAGGCGCAGAACAGCTCCAACTCTGCTTCTGACATCGACTCCATCCAGGCTGAAGTTAACCAGCGTATGGAAGAAGTTAACCGCGTTACCACCCAGACCGACTTCAACGGCATCAAAGTGCTGAACACCGGTTCCGGCTCCAGCAGCTACAACTTCCAGGTTGGCGCGAAAGACGGCGAAACCATCTCCATCAGCCTGGATTCTTCAGATTCCTACAACCTGTTCAACGCGACAGGCGCAACAGCGTCTACCGGTGGCGTGGTTAACGGCAACGCACGTGCTACTGCAGCTGAAGGTTTCGACGTACTGAGCGGTACTGTTGATACCACTGGTGGCACCGATGGTAGCCCGCTGGCAGATATCGATGCGGCAATCAAAGCGGTTGACTCACAGCGCAGCCTGCTGGGTGCATCCCAGAACCGTTTCGAATCCACCATCACCAACCTGAACAACACCGTGAGCAACCTGACTTCTGCTCGTAGCCGTATTCAGGACTCCGATTACGCGACCGAAGTATCGAACATGTCCCGCGCGCAGATCCTGCAGCAGGCCGGTTCTTCCGTACTGGCTCAGGCCAACCAGGTTCCGCAGACCATGCTGTCCCTGCTGCGTTAATTCGCAACGGATTAAAAAAGGCATCTTCGGATGCCTTTTTTTATGTCCAATCGTCAGATATAACGCCTTTTCTACTGGCTGTTTTTCCTCTCAATCTTTTCTCACTCCCCCACAATATTGCATAACGACAGAAACGCCCTTTGATAGCCCCGGTTAACAGGCCGGCGTGCTGAGGATGAGAGATGCGAAGCCTATTAATTAGCGTTGATAAATTTGACGCCTTTACGCCCCATACCAGCGAATTACTCGATATTGCGGATGTGCTGCTGGCTCAGAACTGGCGGGTGGATGTCATCACCAGTCGTGCGGGAAAAGCACTGAACGCGGAGATCGATCGCCTGAAGGCGACAGGGCGCTTTGCGCTGGTGACCGACAAGCAGGGTGAGCCGGAGACGCAATATGATGTTATCTGGATCTACCGCGGTTTCTTCAGCGATAAACTGCTCGATGCGATCGCCGCTGAACGTCTCAGCGGCGCGATGATTTTCCGCCATTTCAACGACTATAACGATCTCTACATTCCGTGGGGCGTGGCGCTGGAAAACCAGTTCGCCGCGCTGACACTTGATCTCTCGCCGCGCACTTCTGCGCTGCTGCTGCAAACCGGTGTGGAAAGCACTCAGTTGAAAAACTTGCCGTGGACGGTTCCGGCGCGTTTCAGCCAGTATGCGCGCACCCGCGAATCGTCGACGCTGGCGCGCGCGGTCTACATAGCGCCGAAAATGTCGGCGGAAATGTACGAAGTGCAGCAGCGTGCCCGCGAAGCTGGCGTTCAGATAGACTGGCTGGATCTTACCCAGCAAGCGCAGCGCATCGATCCGGCCTGGCTGGAACACTATGACGTCGTGATCGGCAATGATGACAGCGTGGCGAAAGCGCTGACGCTGGGGATCCCGCTGTTCCTGGTGAACGAGGGCTATGTTGAAGGCTATCTGAACGACGCTAACATCGCCCGCCATGAAGCCGAGCATTTCTGCGCACTGTCGCTGCGCAACTGCCCGGATGCCGATGAGTGGGTTGAGATGCTGCAAAGCGGCTACGCCAGTGCACTGGCGTGGACTCAGGCGCAGCGCGCGGATTTAGCGGCGAAATGGTCGCTGGAGACCGCGCTGGATGCCATCGTCAATGCGCCACTGGTGGCGAAGACGCGCCAGCTTGATGAAAAATCCCGCTATGCGCTCAATTTTCACAGTAAAGCGGTGCTGGCACAGCAGCAAACCTCCGATTACTCCTTTACCCGCTGGCTGGACGATCGCCAGATCAGCGAAGCGCGGCGGGAAGCGTTGCTCACTTTTGCCCGGGCATATCCGGATAAAGCCAGCATTGGCGTAATTATCCTTGGCGACAATCAGGCCAGCGCGCACACGCGTGCTTCGGTGGAAAGCCAGTCGTTGGCGGCCGTCAGCATTGATGTGATTGCCGATGATGCCGCATGGCCGGCCGTGGCCAATGCGCTGCTGCAAACGCGTAGCGCCGAAGCGATGTTGCTCGTCCCCGCAGGTTTTACGCTGCGTGACGACGCGCTGCTACGTTTTGCTGAGCAACGGATGAACCAGCAAAATGCCGGGTTGTTTTACTGTGATGAAATGACGCGGGCGGAAAACGGTGAACCGGTATTCACCCTGCGCCCCGGCGTCAATATCGATCTGTTGCGCGGTGTGCCTTATATCGGCCAGACGGTACTTTTTTCGCGGGAAACTGCCTTGCAGGTGGGAGGATTCAGCGGCCATTATCCCCACGCGGAGCATATCGATTTGCTGTGGCGCTTTGTCGAAGGGCAGGGGGCAGGCGCAGTGGGTCGAGTGGCGGAAGTGCTGGTGGAAAACCCGCATCCGGCTACCCAATGGAGCGAGGCGGCAGACGTGGTCGCTGAATGCGAACAGGCGCTACTGGCGCATCTGCAACGGTTGGGAATTAACGCCACGCAGGAAGAGGGATTCGCGGAGAATATTAAACGCCTGCGCTACCAGTGGCAGGCGACGCCGCTGGTGTCGATCATTATTCCGACCCGCGATCGCTTTGCGCTGCTGAAACGCTGCATTGAAAGTCTGATGGAAAAGACCCGCTATCAACACTATGAGTTGCTGATCGTTGATAACCAGTCGGTGGAGGAGGATGCCTGCCGTTTCCTCAACGATCTGGCGGCGTTGGGGCTCGATCAGATCCGCATTCTGCGCTACGACGCGCCCTTTAACTTCGCTGAAATCAATAATGCCGCCGCGCAACAAGCGCGTGGCGATGTGCTGGTGTTCCTCAATAATGACTGCGAAATCATCGACGGTCACTGGCTGGATGCGCTGCTTGAACATACGCTGCGCCCGGAAGTGGGGCTGGTGGGCGCGCGGCTGGAGTATCAGGATGGCCGTATTCAACATGGCGGCTATTTAGTTGGCGTGCAGCACGGTGTTGATGTCGCCTTCGACGGCGCTGACGGACAGAGTAATGGTTTCCAGCACTTTCTGAAAACGCCACGTAACCTGGCTGCAGTGAGCGCCTCCTGCATGATGGTGCGCAAAGAGGTTTTCTTCTCCTTAAACGGCTTTACCCAGGAGCGTTATCCCCTCTATTTCGCCGATGTGGATCTGGGGTTGCGCGCGCAGCAGCAGGGCTATCTCAATGTCTGGACGCCTTACGCCCGCGTGAAACATATGGGCGGCGCGACGCGTCTATTCGGCAACAAAATTGGCGTGCAGGAGCGCCCGTTGCTGCAGGACTATACGACGCTGCGCGGTGAGTGGCAGCAGGGGTTGCTGAATGAGCCTTCATACCATCCGCTGATGCAGAAGATGGGCAAGGCCTTCACGCTGAGCGCAAGTATTGCGCGGTTGCACCAGCCGCTGCCTGGCCGCCCGTTGCCGGTGGTGTTAGCCCATCACATCAACTGGGTCGGCGGCGGTCATCACCGGGTGATGCAACCGTTCAAAGCGCTGGAACGCCATCTGATGATCGAAGGCGGGCTGACGAATACCATTCCCGGCCTGATGGAAGCGGCGCAAATGCGGCCGGATGTGATTCTGCTTGAGCTGATCACCGGCAGCCGTTTCCCGGACATCATGAAGCAGTTACGCGATGTCAGCGGCGCGAAAATCGTGCTGGAGTATGATGATTACCTGCTGAACGTGCCGATGAAAAATGGTAACCGCCAGCACTTCCCGCCGCAGATGCTGAAGAACTTCCGCAAAGTGATGGACAGCGCCGACTGGGTTGTGGTTTCTACTGCGCCGCTGGCCGAAGCCTACAGCCGTTTTCACAGCGATATTCGCATTGCGCAAAACCGGCTGGCGCCGAATCAGTGGGATCACCTGCTCAGCGCCCGCGGAACCGGGAAAAAAGTGCGTGTCGGTTGGGCCGGAGGCAGTTCGCATACCGGCGATCTGGAGATCCTGTTGCCGCTGATCAAAGAGCTGGAAGGGCAGGTAGAGTGGGTGTTTATGGGCATGAAGCCGCGCAACGTGCTCTGCGAATTCCACCCCGGCGTACCGTTTGAAATGTACCCGGAGAAACTGGCGAGTCTGAATCTTGACCTGGCGCTGGTGCCGCTGGAAATCAACCAGTTCAACGAATGTAAGAGTAACCTGCGTTTGCTGGAGATTGGCACCTGCGGCGTGCCGATCATCGCCACTGACATTGAACCTTATCGCTGCAATCTGCCGGTGACGCTGGTGGCGAACCGCTTTAAAGACTGGATGAACGCGATTCAGGCGTATATTCACGATCCGGCGCTGCGCGAGCGGCAGGGTGATGCGCTGCGTGCCGCCGTGCGCAGCGACTGGTATCTGCGGGATGCCGGGCTCGATGACTGGCGTCAGGGCTGGTTACCGGCCGACAAGTAAAAGAAAAGGCGCTGTAAAGCGCCTTTTTTGTTGTCTATAGAAAACCCCCAGCCAGGCTGGGGGTTCCGTTGCCATCGGTGGTTATGTGCAGGGAAACATTAATCCGCTAACCAGAGTTGCGCCTGGCGCAGCAGGCTTTCACCGTTCCACATACCGTTTTCCAGCACGTACAGGCGCAAATTATCACCAAGTTGTGCCGCCGTCGCTGCATCAAGCAGGTGGTTTTCAATGGCTTCGCGCCAGCTTCTTGCGCGATTTTCGACGCGCGTAACGCCAGCAATGCTCTGTGTGCTGATGATATCGCTGCAAATCACCGGCACGCCGCAGGCACCATATTCGAGTAGACGTACCGGGCTAAGCGCCCGGTTCCACGGCGTATCGGCCAACGGTTCCACCGCGAGATCGAGATTCAGGCTGGCCAGTTTTTTCGCAAAATGCTGCGGGTGAACCGGGGCATGGAATTCGCTGACCCACTCCTGAAGGGAAGGCGGACAGTAGCCATAGAACACCCATTCAACCCGATCGGCTAACTGGCTGACCAGCTTATGAATCAGCTCCAGATCACCGGTATTCGCCGCGGTTCCGCACCAGCCGATGCGCGGCTTCTTACCCACGCCGCGCTGGCTGGATAATCCAGACCATTGCTGCGGCGAAAGCCGCGTCGGCATCACGCGGATATCGCTGTGCAAACCCGCGCACTGTTCGGCCAGTTCATCGCTGGCGACGATCAGGCGATCCACATGCGCCAGCGTACCGCGCAGCGCGGCGAAAATATCCGGCGGCAGATCGTTACGCTCCTCGGCATTGACCGGTAAGCCCGGCAACCAGCAATCCAGATCAAAGATTTTAAACACCGATGTCGCCTGCGGCAGACGGCGCAACCACTCCTGCGCGCCGTCGCTGATTTGTCGATGGACGATCAGTGCATCCGGCGCAAAGCGACTGATATCGGTATAAGTGCTGGGGTGATAATTAATTTGCCCTTCGACGACGCCCGCGTTATTCAGTAATGCTAACGGCGCATCCAGGCGTAACCGGCTGCCGGGCTGGCTTTGCAAAGGGAACGCTACCAAACGTGGCAGCGGCTTCCAGTGCAGCGGCTGCCAGCTTTTATTACTGCTGGCTTCAAACTGGAATCCCGCGCCATCGAGCGACAGATTCGGGTTATAGGCCGGATCGTTGGCGATAAGCGGCATCCATTTGGTGTACATGGTGTCCTGCTCGGCCATAAAGCGCTGGCGTTTTTTCTCCTGCACGGTCTTATCGACCTTCTTCTGGCTGACGCTGCCTTCGTGCATGACGAGGGCATGCGGCGTCCACACCGTCAGATAGCCCGCTTCACGCACCTTCAGGCACAGATCGACATCGTTATAGGAGACGGTGAAGTTCTCTTCATCGAGCCCGCCGACCTGTTCATAGACCGATTTGCGGATCAGCAGACACGCGGCGGTGACCACGTTGTAATTCTGGTCAACCAGCAGACGATTCATATAACCGGCGCGGTTGTTTTCGCTGCCGATAAAGGGGTGATCCGCCGGGCCACGCAGCCCCAGCACCACGCCCGCATGCTGGACTTTTCCGTCGGGGTAGAGCAGCTTCGCGCCGGTGATCCCCACTTCCGGGCGTAACCCATGATTCAGCATATGATCCAGCCAGTTTTCGCTGATCACTGCTGTATCGTTATTCAGCAATACCAGGTATTCACCGCGCGCTTCCCGCGCGGCCATATTGTTGATAGCGGAATAGTTGAACGGATGCGGATAGCGCAATACGCGAATGCGTTCAGGATCGATAGTCGAGATCCCCTCCAGCCACTGCAACGCTTCCGGCGTCTCACTGTTGTTATCCACAATCAGCAGTTCATAGTTGCGGTAGCGCGTCTTCTCCAGCAGGCTGGTGACGCAGGTGCTGAGAATAGTCAGCTGATCTTTGGTCGGGATAATAATCGACACCAGCGGTTGTTGCTGATGGTTATAACGCAGGGCATACAGCCCCGGATGCGTCGCCACCACTGTACCCTGTGTATAACCGCGATTGTGCAGATGCTGGGTCAAAATCGCCTGTTCTTCCGGTTGGCTGGCCTGCACCGGCGGGTGACCAATCACAAACGGTTCCGGCAGATGACCCGCAAAGCCCATCCCTTTTTGCTCAATCAGACGAACAATAAACTCAAACTGCCAGGCCTGCGGATACGCCGGGTTAAATCCGCCCGCTGCCAGAAGCGCTTCACGGCGGAAAATCCAGTGGCGGGCCATCTCTGCCGGGTAGCTGAGCAGTAAATCGAGGTTGAAATCCGGGCGCATTGCGGTGGTGACGATCTCGCCATTCTGCGAGTAGAACTCATCGCCATAAATTGCATCGCAGCCGGAGGCGCCATCCAGCGCCAGATCGAACATCAGCATGCCGTTTTCAAGCAGCACTTCACCGGCGTCAATGAACATCACCCAGTCAGACGGCTGGCTGGCGATGTACTGATTGATGATCTCAACCTGATTATCTTGTCGCGCGATGAGCGTCGGCGCAGGAAGATCGGCATGCTGATCCGTGATGACCACCGCATTCAGCGTCAACCCAAACCCGGCGTAGCGTTGCAGGCTTTGCAGCGTTGACGTGACAGCATCAGGGTGATGCCCGTACTGCGAGATAAAAACGGTTAACGTCTGCTGCGTGTTGCGCGCTTGCTGGTAAGCTTCCACCAGCGGTCGGAACTGCGGTTGCAGGCGGCGTTCGTCGAGCCATTTGTTGATCTTGTTGCTGTAGAACCGGCGCACGGAGATTTGCAGCGAGTTATGCAGCGCATGCAGCAGGTTTTCCGTCTGGAAACGCTGCTCGCCGTGCATCAGCGCGACTTTGACCTTTTCATTCTCTTCTTTATTACCGCTGTACCAACCCAGCTCTCTGATGATCTGCGGTAAACGGGTATAGGTTTTGTTGACCAGCCCACCGTACTTCTCGGTATGCACAAACTGGCTGCTCTGGTTTTCCGAGACGCGAAAGGCCGCCAGCGTTTCTGCGACAAAGGCCAGATTGCCGAGTCGCAGTAACTTCAGATACAGCGTCATATCGGTCAGGAAATAGAGGTTCTCACCTTTGAGTTTAAAAATTTCTTCATCAAAAGCGAGCAGATCTTCGCGGTAGCAAAGTACCGTACTGGGTTCGCCAATAAAGTTCACCGGATGGTCGGTGAAAAACTTCACCACGTCCGGGCCATCCAGGATCACATCACCGGTAAACGGGAAGGCGGTTGCTGCGATATCAACAAGCGGGGTGCCGTTTTCATCAATACGAACGCGGCGCGAAGAGGCCATGCGGTTATCGGGTGACGATTCCAGCGCCGAAACGAGGCGGGTAATACAATGTTCGAAAATAATATCGTCGTCGTAGAGAAACTTAATGTATTTACCGCTGGCGCGCCGTACGCCAGCCAGCACGTTGCCTTCTTCCCATAAACGGACGCTGTTTTTGGTGTAATAGATAGGCGTTTTGGTGGTTAATGCATAACGCTCGCAGGTGAGACGAATAGTATCGTCGTTGCTATCGTCATAAATAATGACTTCGCAATTTGGCCAACTCTGATTGAGCGCGCTGGCGAGCGTTGTCGCAAAGAATTCGGGCTTGTAAGCCGGGATAACAATACTCACCAAAGCGCATTCGTTCATTTTTTTTCCGTTATGTGAGCAGCAGTTTGAGCGCATCAACACGTGATGCGGCAACAAGGTAATGACCTGGTTTCTCAGGCGTGAAATTTCACGGATTTTCTTTATCTCGGCCAATAATAGCAAAGGGAGGCAGGTGTCTTGCGGGCCTAATTGGCATGGGAAATGCCCCTTGTTTACCCAATAGATTCACTTTGGTGCCTGTAACATCAAAGTCATCTCTGGCTTGTTCAGGTTCATTTTATGGACAATAACATCTTCGTCACCAGCCCACTGTTGCCGCCTCTGGAAGAGTTCATTCCCTATCTGGAAAAGATTTGGCAGAACCGCATCCTCACCAATGGCGGGACATTCCACCAGCAACTTGAAGAAGCGCTGGCGGAATATCTGGGTGTGAAATATGTCTGTCTGTTCGCCAATGGAACACTGGCGTTGTTGACGGCACTCCAGGCGCTGCGTATCACGGGTGAGGTGATTACCACCCCTTACTCGTTTGTCGCTACCTCGCATACTTTACTTTGGAATGGCCTGACGCCAGTTTTTGCGGATATCGACCCGCTGACCTACAACATCAACCCGGAACGCGTTGAAGAGCTGATTACGCCGCAGACGACGGCGATCATGCCGGTGCACTGTTATGGCGTACCCTGTGACGTGGATAAGATCCAGCAGGTGGCGGATGTTTACGGCTTAAAAGTGCTTTATGACGCCGCGCATGCATTCGGCGTGAAGAAAAACGGTGCCAGTATCCTGAATCACGGCGATCTTTCGGTACTCAGTTTCCATGCCACGAAAGTGTTTAACACCTTCGAAGGCGGCGCGATTATCTGCCATGACGCGCGGACGAAGCAACGCATCGACTACCTGAAAAACTTTGGTTTTGCCGGTGAAACCCGCGTGGTTGCGCCCGGCATCAACGCCAAAATGAATGAAGTGGAAGCGGCATTCGGTCTGTTGCAGTTAAAACATATTGATCAGGCGCTGGCCGAACGCCAGGCGCTGTATCAGCACTATCTTAAGCTGCTCGATGGCGTTGAAGGACTGAGCCTGCTTGCCGTACCCGATGATGTGAGCTGGAACCACGCGTATTGCCCGGTATTGATTGAACCTGAGTTTGGCATCAGCCGCGATGCGCTGTATGAAGCGATGAAAAGTGAAGGCATCTTAACCCGTCGCTACTTCTACCCTTTAATTAGCTCTTTCAGTATGTATCGCGGTTTTGCAACCTCGCAAAAAGAGCATTTACCCTGCGCGAACGATATCGCGGAGAAAGTGCTTTGCCTGCCGATCTACCCAGGACTGGAGCGGGAAGATCAGCAGCGTATTGTGGATGTTATCCGCCGTATGGCGCGCCCTGTCGCAAACAATGTCGCCATGATTTCTGCGGGGGGCATATGAGTCATCCAGCAACGGCGATGATTCTCGATGCCGGATTTGCCTCGCTGCCTTTGCAGCAGGCTGTCAAAGCTGCGGGCTTTACCACGCTGGTGTGCAGCGGCAAAGCGCAGGATGCGGGGATGAAGTTCGCCGATATTGCGCATGTGCAGAATTATGCTGACGCCGATGCCGTGCTGGCGGTGGCGCGAGAACAGAGGATTGCGGCGATTTTGCCCGGCGTGACCGATGTCTCTTATCTGACCGGTAGCCGCGTGGCTGCCGAACTCGGGCTGGCCGGTTTTGATACGCCGGACGTCAGCGACACGCTGTTTCTTAAAGATCGTTTCCGCGCCTGGGCCGAGCTGAAGGGCTATCCGATTCCGCGCGCGGTTAACGAACCGGAAGCAGCGCGCGATTTGCCTTTTCCGCTGCTGGTTAAGCCGATTGATGCCTATAGCGGGATCGGTATTACGCTGGTGCGCGAGCCTGGCGCATTGCCGCAGGCGGTTGAACTGGCACGCGGCGCTTCCCGTAATGGCCACTGCGTCATCGAAACCTTCTGCGAAGGCGCGTTATACAGCCACTCGGCATTTATTCGCGGCGGTGAGATTGTTTGTGAATTTTTCGTCGATGAATATTGCACCGTTTATCCCTGGCAGGTGAACAGCAGCAGCCTGAGCCTGACGCTCGGTGAAGCGATGCGCGATCGCGTCAGCGAATGTATGCAGACGCTGGTGCGGGAACTGCAACTGGTTGATGGCTTACTGCATACACAGTTCATTGCCAACGAACATGATTTTTGGCTGATTGAGTTAACCCGCCGTTGCCCGGGCGATCTCTATTCACGTCTGATTGAGTTGTCCACCGGCGAAGCCTATTCCGCTGGCTTTGTCGCTCCCTTTATTGGCCGCGAATCCGCATTCAGCGCGCGTCGCCCCGCACATCAGCGAGCCATCGCCCGGCATACCATTTCCAGCGATGCTGAAAGTCACTTTGTCGGCTATCGCTTTGCCCCGCTGGCGGCGCGAATTATTGAAACTATCCCGCTGAAGTTACCTGGCGATCCTCTGTTGCCCGCGCCGCGCGACAGGGCAGGGCTGGTTTTTGCCGAGTTTGAGGATTTCGCCGAACTGGCGCGGCTGACGCCACAGCTCAAAAACTATTTTTCTTTTAAAACGATTTAAGGACTGGATTATGGCCAAGCCTTTGCGCCTTGCATTCATCGGTGGCGGTATCAATTCCGCCATCGGCATGACACATAAAATCGCCAGCCAGATGGACGGGCACTTCCAGTTGACGGCGGGCTGCTTCAGCCGTGATGAAAGCATCAATCAGCAAACCGGAGCCGCCTGGGGACTGGAGAAGCGCGCGATTTATCAGGATGCGCTAGTGATGCTGGAAAAAGAGCATCAGCGTCTTGATGCGGTGGTGGTGCTGACGCCGACGCCTGCGCACCGCGACATTTTACTGGCGTGTCTGGAGTATCCGCTGCCGATCATCTGCGAGAAGGCGATGGTGGCAACGGTGGGTGATGCGCAAGAGATTCAGCAGCGGGTTGATGAGGTTAATAGCCCGCTGTATGTGACGTTCAACTATACCGGCTACCCGATGGTGCGCGAATTGCGCCAGCGCCTGCTGAGCGGCGGGCTTGGGCGAGTTCAGCAGGTGATGGTCGAAATGCCGCAGGAAGGTTTTAGCCGTTGCCGCAATGATGGCAGCGTGACATTGCCGCAACTCTGGCGTCGAGTGGATGGCGAAATCCCGACGGTATCGCTGGATCTCGGGGTTCATGTGCACCAGTTGGTGGAGTTTCTCACCGACAAACAGGCGCTGGATGTTTACGCCGTCAACAGCACGTTTGCGCGTGTGCCGAACGTGGTGGACACCGTCAATATCATCTCGCGGTATACCGACGATATGGTGTGTAACTACTGGTACGGTAAAGCCGCGCTCGGTTTCCGCAACGGTTTGCGGATCCGCATTTATGGTACAGAAGGCAGCGCCGAATGGTTGCAGATGGAGCCGGAGTATCTGCGCCTTGCTGATATTCACGGCAACGTGCGTATTGTCGATCGTACTGCGGGTGATAACACCATCGCCAATCTGGATCGCTACTGCCGCTTTAAAGCCGGTCATCCGGCCGGTTTTATTGAAGCTTTTGCCAACTACTACTGCGATATCGCCGCCGCTTTGCGTGGCGAAGCAAACAGCTATGCGATTGGCTCTGCTACCGCATTGCAGGGATTGTCATTCCTGGAAAGCGCGAACAGAAGTGCGATTGCGCAGCAAAAAATAGTGCTGTGATTGCCCCCTATAATATGTTTTGAACGAGTCTCTGAGGTAGCTATGTCTATTCTTGAAAAAATTTGCGAATCCAAAAACCATTTTATCGATACTATCGCGGAAATGCAGAAGAATGGCCGTCCACTGGTATTGTGCGGTGCCGGCTATTTAGGTCAGAAAACGTGGGAATTTTTGACCAGTAAAGGTGTGAAAGTCGATTATGTTGCGGTAAATGAAAAGTACTTTACCGAAGGTGCTGTTTTTTATGGTTATAATATCATCAATTTAGACCGCATGACGGAAAGAGATGAGACCTATAATTACATTCTGGCAATTCAGTATGTCAGCGAAGAATTAGAAGCTATGCTGCGTAAGAATGCAGAAAGTATTTTGATTTTTGATCACTCATTTATTGGCGTTAATACCGATACACTTTATACCCTTGAGTTTTGCCAGGAAAACGAACCCCTGTTGACTGAATTCTATAATTCTCTTGGCGACGAAAAATCTAAAGAAACCCTGGTTGCTTTTATCAACCAGCGCATTTGCGCACGTAGCTCATACTATGGCAAATATTTCGATCCTAACCATTATTTGGCAGAAGATTTAGTACGCCTACAAGATAATGAAGTGTACGTTGATTGTGGCGCTTATGACGGCGATAGCGTACTTGCGTTTCTGAAGGCAGCAGAGAAGCAAGGGGTTAAAAAACCAGCAAAAATTCTGGCTTTTGAGCCTGAAGAAAAGAATTTTGAGTTGCTGAAAAATGCCAATATTGGCGATATACAATTGACCGCAATCAATAAGGGCGTGTGGTCGGAAAATACGACATTACGTTTCGATTCTGGAATGGATACCTCTTCCCGTTTGAGTGAAGGGGAAGGCAATACTTCAATCGATGTTATCAGCATTGATAATGCGCTTGAAGGCAGCAACCATGCGACCTTTATTAAGATGGATATTGAGGGTGCGGAACTGGAAGCCTTAAAAGGGGCGCAACAAACTATTCGTGCATCGCTGCCTGTCTTGACCATCAGCCTTTATCATAAGCCTGAAGACTTGATCACGATCCCGCAATATATCCGCGAACTTTCAGATGATTATCGATTTTACCTGCGCGGACACCATCCGGCGCTGGCTTTCGAGCTAGTATTATATGCATTACCGTCGAAACGTGTGGCGTTATAAAGGCAAATAACCCCCCATTTCACCCACTATTCATCCGATTAAAACCACTCCAGAATCGGATAATCATGCCGATAACTCAATTAACGCAGGGCTGTTTATCGTGAATTCACTCTATACCGCTGAAGGTGTAATGGATAAACACTCGCTGTGGCAGCGTTATGTACCTCTTGTGCGTCACGAAGCATTGCGCCTCCAGGTGCGATTGCCGGCGAGCGTGGAACTGGACGACCTGCTACAGGCGGGCGGTATCGGTCTACTGAATGCTGTAGACCGATACGACGCTCTGCAAGGAACGGCATTTACCACTTACGCAGTGCAGCGTATTCGTGGGGCGATGCTGGACGAATTGCGCAGCCGCGATTGGGTGCCGCGCAGCGTCCGGCGTAATGCCCGCGAAGTGGCGCAGGCGATGGGGCAACTAGAGCAAGAACTGGGGCGTAACGCGACGGAAACAGAAGTGTCGCAGCGCCTTGGGATTCCTGTCGAGGAATACCGTCAGATGCTGCTCGATACCAACAATAGCCAGCTTTTTTCCTATGATGAATGGCGAGAAGAGCACGGCGACAGTATCGAGCTGGTGACTGACGATCATCAACAGGAAAACCCGTTATTCCAGCTAATGGAAAGTAATTTGCGTCACCGGGTTATGGAAGCTATTGAATCTCTCCCGGAGCGTGAACAACTTGTCCTGACGCTGTACTACCAGGAAGAGCTTAATCTCAAAGAGATTGGCGCTGTTCTTGAAGTAGGAGAATCGCGGGTAAGCCAGCTCCATAGTCAGGCTATTAAGCGCTTACGCACCAAGCTGGGTAAGTTATAGGTTGGTGATCCTGCATCGCCCCTGGTAAATGCCGAACAACGCATTGACAACCAGGAGTTATCATGACGGTGCAGCAACCTAAAAGACGGCCTCTAAGCCGCTACCTTAAAGACTTTAAACACAGCCAGACGCATTGCGCTCATTGCCATAAGTTGCTCGACCGCATCACACTGGTCCGCCGGGGCGAAATCGTAAACAAAATTGCGATTTCCCGGCTGGATATGCTGTTGGATGAAGCGGCCTGGCAACAAGAGCAAAAAGAGTGGGTTGCACTGTGTCGTTT
The DNA here is from genome assembly GCF_013085925.1 of Kosakonia sp. MUSA4. Lineage (NCBI taxonomy): Bacteria > Pseudomonadati > Pseudomonadota > Gammaproteobacteria > Enterobacterales > Enterobacteriaceae > Kosakonia > Kosakonia sp. MUSA4. The sequence continues at coordinate 3,151,910 of NZ_CP025697.1, read as the reverse complement.
CTGCGGGGATTTGCACTGCAAAGAGCAGAGCGATTTCTTCGATATCATCGGGTTCAAACAATATCTCTTCGAACAGACCGAGATGAGCCACGGTACGGTGCGCGAGTATGTCGTGCGTCTGCGCCGGCTTGGCAATCATCTGAGCGAGTTAAACATCTCCCGTGATTTACTAAATGAAGGGTTCCTCGACGAAAATCTGGAGCCATGGTTACCTGCGACCAGCACCAATAATTATCGGATCGCTTTGCGCAAATATGCTCAGTTTAAGACGCAGATGCGTTTTACGCCGATGCAAAAAATGGCCGTCGGCGCGAGATCTGATATATATTAAAAAAGAATAACATGTAGTGAGTCATTGCTTGTGATTACGTTTTTCCAGGCAATGCACTGCTACAGCCAATTCTTTTATCGGGGTAACTATGAAACTAGCACTTCTGGGACGTCGGGCGCTGATGGCCGTTATGGCCGTCACGCTGATGGCGGGGGTAAGCGCAAAAACATTCGCCGCGGAAAACCTGCTGAATAAAGTCAAAGAGCGCGGCACGCTGTTAGTCGGTCTGGAAGGCACGTATCCGCCGTTCAGTTTCCAGGGCGAAGATGGCAAGCTGACGGGTTTTGAAGTGGAGTTCGCCGATGCGTTAGCGAAGCATTTGGGTGTGAAAGCCGCTCTGAAGCCGACGAAATGGGACGGTATGCTGGCCTCGCTGGACTCGAAACGCATCGACGTGGTGATCAACCAGGTGACCATCTCCGATGAACGCAAGAAAAAATATGATTTCTCCACGCCCTATACCGTCTCCGGTATCCAGGCGCTGGTGAAAAAAGGCAATGAAGCTGGCATTAAAACCGCAGCCGATCTGAAAGGGAAAAAAGTCGGCGTTGGCCTGGGTACCAACTATGAAGAGTGGCTGCGCCAGAACGTGCAGGGCGTGGATATTCGCACCTATGATGATGATCCGACGAAATACCAGGATCTGCGCGTTGGCCGCATCGATGCGATTCTGGTGGATCGCCTTGCGGCGCTGGATCTGGTGAAGAAAACCAAAGATACGCTGGCGGTGGCTGGTGATGCGTTCTCGCGTCAGGAGTCCGGTGTGGCGCTGCGCAAGGGTAATGAAGATCTGTTGCAGGCGATTGATGCGGCCATTGCCGATATGCAAAAAGATGGCACGATGAAAGCGCTGTCGGAAAAATGGTTTGGAACAGATGTGACGAAGTGATCGTTCCTCGTGAAAAAAGGCGCTTAAAAAAGCGCCTTTTTTATTTCATCTCTGTAAATGTGCATAATAAAAACAATAACAACGTTATCCGGTCTTCGGAGGTTTTATGTCTTTGCACAACCTGACCCGCTTTCCACGTCTTGAATTTATTGGCGCACCGACGCCGCTGGAGTACCTGCCGCGCCTGTCCGATTACCTTGGGCGCGAGATTTTCATCAAACGCGATGATGTGACGCCGATTGCGATGGGCGGCAATAAGCTGCGCAAACTGGAGTTTCTTGCGGCTGATGCGCTACGTGAAGGCGCGGACACGCTGATCACCGCCGGCGCGATTCAGTCTAACCATGTGCGCCAGACCGCCGCAGTGGCGGCGAAACTGGGTTTGCACTGTGTTGCGCTGCTGGAAAATCCCATTGCTACGAAGGCAGAAAACTATCTCAGCAATGGCAACCGCTTGCTGCTGGATCTGTTCAATGCGCAAATCGAAATGTGCGATGCGTTGACCGATCCGGCTGCGCAACTGGACGCGCTCGCGACGCGGGTCGAGGCGCAGGGTTTTCGCCCGTATGTGATTCCGGTCGGCGGTTCTAATGCATTGGGGGCCATGGGCTACGTCGAAAGCGCGCTGGAAATTGCCCAGCAGTGCGAAGGCGCAGTCGCGCTGTCGTCGGTGGTGGTGGCCTCCGGTAGCGCCGGAACACATGCCGGGCTTGCTGTCGGGCTGGAGCAGTTGCTGCCGGATGTCGAGTTAATTGGCGTTACCGTTTCGCGCAGCGTGGCGGATCAAAAACCCAAAGTTGTGAGCCTGCAGCAGGCGATCGCCCATGATCTGGAGATCAGCGCGAACGCCGATATTGTGCTGTGGGATGAGTACTTTGCCCCGGGTTATGGCATGCCAAATGATGAAGGGATGGAAGCCGTGAAGCTGCTGGCGCGCCTGGAAGGGATTTTGCTCGATCCGGTCTATACCGGTAAGGCGATGGCGGGTTTGCTTGATGGCATTGAGCAGAAACGTTTTAAAGACGATGGCCCGATCCTTTTCGTTCATACCGGCGGCGCGCCAGCGCTCTTCGCCTACCATCCGCACATCTGATCCGCAGGCAGCATTCTGATGCAAGAGAGCTTACAGCTAGTTATCGATTCCGCCCCTTATCTGCTCAAGGGGGCCGTGTTCACGCTGCAATTGAGTGTTGGCGGCATGTTTTTTGGTTTGCTGCTGGGTTTTGTGCTGGCGCTGATGCGAATGTCGCCGCTGCTGCTGGTACGCTGGCTGGCGCGTTTTTATATCTCGATTTTTCGCGGTACGCCGCTGATTGCACAACTTTTTATGATCTATTACGGCCTGCCGCAGTTTGGCATCGAGCTGGATCCCATCCCGTCGGCAATGATTGGGCTTTCGCTTAACACGGCAGCGTATGCAGCGGAAACCTTGAGAGCAGCCATCTCGTCGATCGATAAAGGGCAATGGGAAGCGGCCGCCAGCATCGGCATGACCTCCTGGCAAACGCTGCGCCGCGCGATCCTTCCGCAGGCTGCTCGCGTGGCGTTACCGCCGTTGAGTAACAGTTTTATCAGCCTGGTGAAAGATACTTCGCTGGCGGCAACTATTCAGGTGCCGGAGCTGTTCCGTCAGGCGCAACTGATCACCTCACGCACGCTGGAAGTGTTCACCATGTATCTGGCGGCATCGCTGATCTACTGGGTCATGGCGACCGTGCTCTCCACGCTGCAGAACTATTTTGAAAACCAGCTTAACCGTCAGGAGCGTGATGCAAAATGAGTGCTATCGACGTTAAAAATCTGGTGAAAAAATTCCATGGACAAACCGTCCTGCACGGTATCGATCTGGAGGTGCAGGAGGGGGAAGTGGTGGCGATTATCGGCCCTAGCGGGTCCGGTAAAACTACCTTGTTGCGCAGTATTAATCTGCTGGAACAGCCAGAAAGCGGGACGATCCGCGTGGGGGCCATCACCATTGATGCCTCTCGATCCTCTGGCGAACAGAAAAAGGCTATCCGCCAGTTGCGCCAGCATGTCGGGTTTGTGTTCCAGAACTTCAATCTGTTTCCGCACCGTACGGTGCTGGAGAACATTATTGAAGGGCCGGTGATCGTGAAGGGCGAAGCTAAAGAAGAGGCTTGCGCGCGGGCGCGTCAGTTGCTGGAAAAAGTGGGGCTGAAGGGGAAAGAGGAGAGTTTTCCGCGTCGTTTGTCCGGCGGCCAGCAGCAGCGCGTCGCGATTGCCCGCGCGTTGGCGATGCGTCCTGATGTTATTCTTTTTGACGAGCCAACCTCTGCGCTCGATCCTGAACTGGTTGGCGAAGTGCTGAACACCATTCGCCAACTGGCGCAGGAGAAACGCACCATGGTGATTGTGACCCACGAGATGAGTTTTGCCCGCGATGTGGCGGACAGGGCGATTTTTATGGATCAGGGGCGCATTGTGGAGCAGGGGCCGGCGAAGCTGCTGTTTTCCCAGCCGCAACAACCACGAACCCGGCAGTTTCTGGAAAAATTCCTGATGCAATAAACATGGCGCGATTCCGCCTGCCTGTTTGCTGAATCGCGTTAATTAACCTTAACCTAAATTTTCCTGGCGAAATTAATGGCATGTCGATGCTGAGGTTATTTTTCGCCTATATCCCTGCAATTATCCAATAGCCACGCAGTTTTTCCTGTCGGTTACCCGCGTTAAATCCGGCAGCCTGTGCAACTTATTTCCACATTAGCCGATATTTTATATTTATAATTAAGTTTTATGTGTTAGCTTAATGTATACATAATAATGATTATTAAAACCAGGGGTATTACCGGTCGGTATGCAGGATAAAGAATTTTTTACCTGGCGGCGCGAAATGATGTCGTGCTTCCAGGAGATGACAGCGGCTAAGGACGTTTATACAGAGTTACAGCGGCAAACACAGCTGCTGGAGTTTGATTATTTCTCACTGTGCGTTCGCCACCCGGTGCCCTTTACACGGCCCAGGATTAGCGTTGAAACAACGTACCCGCAGGCGTGGACGCAGCATTATCAGGCGGAGAATTACTTTGCCATTGATCCGGTGCTTAAAGCCGAAAATTTCATTCAGGGACATTTGCCCTGGAATGACAAGCTCTTCCAGGATGCGATGGTTTTGTGGGATGCTGCGCGGGATCATGGCCTGCGAAAAGGGATCTCGCAGTGTCTGATGCTGCCTAATCATGCGCTGGGTTTCCTCTCGGTTTCGCGTAGCAGCCTGCTTGGCAAAATGATGTCTGAAGATGAGATTGAATTGCGGTTGCAGACGCTGGTGCAGCTCAGCCTGCTGGCGCTGACGCGACTGGAAGATCAGATGGTGTTGACGCCGGAGATGCGCTTCAGTAAGCGTGAACGCGAGATACTGAAATGGACGGCGGAAGGCAAGACCTCGGCAGAAATCGCCATGATTTTGTCGATCTCTGAGAATACCGTCAATTTTCACCAGAAGAATATGCAGAAGAAATTCAATGCGCCGAATAAAACGCAGATTGCCTGTTATGCTGCGGCGACCGGAATGATTTGATTATTCACTGCCACGAATCAGAAATCAGCCGGCTGTCAGGTTACCTGGCAGCCGTTTTTTTTATTACTGGCGGTAAGCTTGTTTAATTTGCTTAACAGTGCTGGAAAATACTGCTGCCTGAGCTTCATTTTCCATTTGTTCAATTTGCTTTTCCATTTTAAGGATGACGCGGCCCGCATCCGCCTGGCCCATTGCCTGCAACATCAGCGTTAACAATGATTTCAGGCAAGAAACTTCCTGCGCCAGATCCTTTGCATTTTCAGCAGTGGAAAAATCAGGTGTGCTCAATTTATTTTCCTCGTTACGTAGCCGCGCCGTTGCGCGACGATCACTGTCAAAGCGGCGGAGTATACCACAATCCGGCCAAAACAATGCAGTGGTTGTTTTTTGATCGTTATTGTTTGGTTTATTAGATTAAACTCTTTGCAATAAATATCAGAATTTTCTATTAGCGAGGAATATATGTTTAAACGGGGTTTAAGCGTAGTTAATTGTTGTTACATGTCGCTAAGATAATTTCTGTGAAAGTGAAAGCCTTTTGGGCAACTTTATGAAAAATGCGGTTTAGACTTTCTTACGCAACGCCTTGAGAACACGGAAACACTTTCCACATTTTGTACAGCTTAATTTCCAGAAACGAGAACAAAATCGAAAAGTGCGGGTTATTTTACCTTTCATTATTGGATGAAAAACCGTTAATATACGTTTAATTAGCTTTCAGCAGCGTTATCCCTCTTTTCGGAGATACTCCATTGATCAACGTACTACTTGTTGATGATCATGAACTGGTGCGCGCAGGGATACGACGCATTCTTGAAGATGTTAAAGGCATAAAAGTCACGGGTGAAGTCAACTGCGGTGAAGATGCCATCAAATGGTGTCGGGCCAATTCCGTTGATGTCGTCTTGATGGATATGAGCATGCCCGGAATCGGCGGTCTTGAAGCCACGCGTAAAATTGCGCGTGCTAACGTCGACACCAAAGTCATTATGCTTACTGTTCACACGGAAAACCCTCTGCCAGCGAAAGTCATGCAGGCGGGGGCAGCCGGTTATCTGAGCAAAGGCGCCGCGCCACAGGAAGTGGTGAATGCCATTCGCTCCGTGCATTCCGGACAGCGCTACATCGCCTCTGATATCGCTCAGCAAATGGCACTCAGCCAGATTGAACCTGAAAAAACGGACTCGCCGTTTGCCAGTTTGTCTGAACGAGAATTGCAGATTATGCTGATGATCACGAAGGGTCAGAAAGTGAATGAGATTTCTGAACAACTCCATCTGAGCCCCAAAACGGTGAACAGCTATCGCTACCGAATGTTCAGTAAATTGAACATTCACGGTGATGTCGAATTGACGCACCTCGCCATTCGCCATGGTCTGTGTAATGCGGAGACGTTGTTAAGTCAGTGACTGAAGTTTTCGATTCAAAAGCCTTCCTCAAAACGGTGACCAGCAAACCCGGCGTTTATCGTATGTATGACGCCGGCGGTACCGTTATCTATGTTGGTAAAGCGAAAGATCTTAAAAAACGCCTTTCCAGCTATTTCCGCAGCAATCTTGCCTCACGAAAAACCGAAGCGCTGGTCGCGCAAATCCAACAGATTGATGTGACGGTAACGCATACCGAAACTGAGGCGCTGCTGCTGGAGCATAACTACATCAAGCTTTATCAGCCCCGCTATAACGTCTTGTTGCGGGATGATAAATCTTACCCGTTTATTTTTCTCAGTGGCGATACGCATCCCCGACTGTCGATGCACCGCGGTGCGAAACATGCGAAAGGGGAGTATTTCGGCCCGTTTCCGAACGGTTATGCGGTGCGCGAGACGCTGGCGCTGTTGCAGAAAATATTCCCCGTCCGCCAGTGTGAGAACAGCGTTTATCGCAACCGCTCCCGCCCGTGCCTGCAATACCAGATTGGTCGCTGTCTGGGGCCGTGTGTCGCAGGACTGGTCAGTGAAGAGGAGTATGCGCAGCAGGTTGAGTATGTTCGCTTGTTCCTTGCCGGAAAAGACGATCAGGTGCTGACGCAACTCATCTCCCGCATGGAGAAGGCCAGCCAGGCGCTGGAATTTGAAGAAGCCGCGCGCGTGCGTGATCAGATTCAAGCGGTACGGCGGGTCACGGAAAAACAGTTTGTCTCTAATACCGGCGACGATCTTGATGTTATCGGCGTGGCGTTTGATGCCGGCATGGCCTGTGTACACGTGCTGTTTATTCGCCAGGGGAAAGTACTCGGCAGCCGCAGTTACTTTCCCAAAGTACCTGGCGGTACGGAGCTGGGCGAAGTGGTGGAAACGTTTGTTGGTCAGTTTTATTTGCAGGGCAGCCAGATGCGAACTCTGCCTGGCGAAATTCTGCTGGATTTCAATCTCAGTGATAAAACGCTGTTGGCCGATTCACTCTCTGAACTGGCTGGTCGCCGGGTTAATGTACAGACTAAACCGCGCGGCGATCGCGCGCGCTATCTCAAGCTGGCGCGCACAAATGCTGCCACGGCGCTTGGCACCAGGCTTTCGCAGCAGTCGACCGTTCATCAGCGTCTGGCCGCTCTGGCCAGCGTGTTACAACTGCCAGAAGTGAAACGGATGGAGTGCTTTGATATCAGCCATACGATGGGCGAACAAACAGTCGCGTCATGTGTGGTTTTTGATACCAATGGGCCATTACGTGCGGAGTACCGCCGCTATAATATCACCGGTATTACTCCCGGCGATGACTATGCGGCAATGAATCAGGTCCTGCGTCGCCGTTACGGCAAAGCGATTGAAGAAAGCAAAATTCCGGATGTGATCCTTATTGACGGTGGCAAAGGGCAACTGGGGCAGGCGAAGGCGGTTTTTGCCGAGCTGGATGTTCCGTGGGATAAGCACAAGCCGCTGCTGCTGGGTGTCGCGAAAGGCGCCGATCGCAAAGCCGGGCTTGAAACACTGTTCTTTGAGCCGGAAGGCGAGGGGTTTAGCCTGCCACCGGACTCTCCGGCGCTGCATGTTATTCAGCATATCCGCGATGAATCGCACGATCATGCGATCAGCGGTCACCGGAAAAAACGCGCCAAAGTGAAGAACACCAGTTCGCTGGAAACGATCGAAGGCGTGGGGCCGAAGCGTCGCCAAATGCTGCTGAAATATATGGGGGGATTACAAGGATTACTCAATGCCAGCGTTGATGAAATCTCAAAAGTGCCGGGAATCTCGCAAGGACTGGCAGAAAAGATCTTCTACTCGTTGAAACATTAGGGGCTCTGTAGCACCATAGAGCGAAAATTTACGGACAACAGACAGTTAACGCCACTATGCGATTGAATATTCCTACGTTGCTTACCCTTTTTCGCGTCATCCTGATCCCTTTTTTCGTGCTGGCGTTTTATCTTCCTTTTTACTGGTCACCGCTCGTTTGTGCGCTCATTTTTTGTGTCGCGGCGATAACCGACTGGTTTGACGGTTATCTGGCGCGCCGTTGGAATCAGAGCACCCGTTTTGGCGCCTTCCTCGATCCGGTTGCCGATAAAGTGCTGGTCGCCATCGCGATGGTGCTGGTGGCTGAACATTATCATACCTGGTGGGTTACACTGCCTGCGGCTACCATGATCGCCCGTGAGATCATTATTTCCGCTCTGCGTGAGTGGATGGCGGAGATGGGGAAACGCAGCCGCGTAGCGGTATCCTGGATCGGTAAAGTGAAAACCACCGCACAAATGATGGCGCTGGTAGGGTTGCTGTGGCGTCCAAATATCTGGGTTGAATATGCAGGCATTGCGTTGTTCTTCGTTGCTGCCGGGCTGACATTATGGTCAATGCTGCAATATCTGAACGCAGCACGCGGCGATCTGCTTGAACCTTGATCGTATCGTCGTAATTTTCAGCAAACGATCCGGGTTTTGAAAAATATCGTTGACTCAGTGCGTCAGGTAAGTAGAATGCAACGCATCGGAAGGCAGCGTAACTCGCCAGAAGATAGAAAAATCAAGTGATTAGAACAAAACTTGATAATGCGGGAATAGCTCAGTTGGTAGAGCACGACCTTGCCAAGGTCGGGGTCGCGAGTTCGAGTCTCGTTTCCCGCTCCAAATTAAAGTATCGGCTAAAACAGCGGGTGCTGGCTGAAAAGCATAGAGATTCACGGCGCGTTAGCAAAGCGGTTATGTAGCGGATTGCAAATCCGTCTAGTCCGGTTCGACTCCGGAACGCGCCTCCAATTTCTTCCCGAGCCCGGATGGTGGAATCGGTAGACACAAGGGATTTAAAATCCCTCGGCGTTCGCGCTGTGCGGGTTCAAGTCCCGCTCCGGGTACCATGGGAAAACAAGAATAAAATCAATGATAAGCAGTGTCGTGAAACCACCGAAAGGTGGTTTTTTTGTGCCTGTTTTTCAGGCTTTATAATATATCGTACTCAAGCGAAGCGATTACATCGCCTGCGAAAATATTCAAAGCGTAATTGCGTCAGAGCTTCTGAAATAAAGTCTGCTGGCTGTTTTGGTATCATCCGCTCCGCACAAAAAGCCGCGCGAGTGATTTCGCGCGGTTTTTTTAGGCTTATCCCACTTCGGGTAGCAAACCGGTGACGATTAAAAACTGGATGACGATAACTGCAATGCCACAGGCGAAAATCAGGCACAGCATGGGTTTCCCGCCGGGAACACGGTAACTGTGTTGCGAATTATGCTTCCGGCTTTGCCAGGCCAGCATTGACGGTAACAGAAGTGCCAGCACGGAAAGTGCGACACCGGCATAGCCCAGCGCCATCACAAATCCGCGCGGATAAAACAGTGCAAAGGCCAGCGGCGGCAGGAACGTAATCATTCCACTTTGCAGGCGTCCGACAGCATTGTTACGCCGCTGAAAAAGATCCGCGAGATAATCAAATAATCCCAGCGACACACCGAGAAAAGAGGTTGCCAAGGCCAGATCGGCAAACAGGTGCACTGCCAGTTCCACATGCGGCGAGGCCACCACTTCGCGCAATGCTTGCAGCAAGCCGTTTAATCCTGCCTGGCTTGCCAGCAGCCCCATAAATGTTGACGAATCAATACTGCCAAGCGTTGCGAGCTGCCAGAAAATATAGGCCACCAGCGGAATGGCGCTGCCGGTGATAAAGATCTTACGCAATTTGCGGATATCACCGCCCATATAACTGACGATGCTTGGTACGCTACCGTGAAAACCAAACGAGGTGAAGATCACCGGAATTGCCGACAGTGCCAGTCCTTTTTCCAGCGGCATGGTCAGCAAATTCGCCTGGTGAACGTGCGGCATTAACAGTGCCAGCATCACCACAAGGAAGAGGAGCTTGGCGCTGAAAAGAAAGCGGTTAAACAGATCGACAAGCGAAGTACCGGCACAAACGACACCACCGGCAACAAGCGTGAACAGCAGCACACCGGCGACTGGCGAAAGCGCAACGTTAAACCACTGGCTGATGCTGGACGCCAGCAACTCTCCGGCGCCGCTGATGTACGCTGCGGTCAGCGCGTACATTAAAAACATCATACTGAAACCTGTTATCCACTGCCCATAGCGGCCAAGATAACGTCTCGCCAGCGACCCAAGACCGGTATCGGCGGGAACATACTGATAAACCTCCAGCAAGAGCAGGGCGGTGTAACACATCACTGCCCACAGCGCGATAAGTAACACGAAAGTGGTGGCAAACCCGACGCCAGCTGCTGCCAGCGGCATTGCCAACATCCCTGCGCCGATCGTGGTGCCGGCGACGATAAAAACACTGCCAAGTGTTCGATTCTTCACGCTTTCCTCTGCAATAAAACACACTACTAGCCCAAACTGCGGCGCAGATTAAGATAATTCAGTAGTTTCGTCAAACGACCGTTACATAGTGTGTAAGGATATCTTTACGATAATTTGAGTCATCGACACAAGCGAATCCCGATGACGAAATATTTTCCCAGGAGTTAAAGGAAGATGAGTGGATTATCGAAAACATTGAGTGGTTAACCGATCTCTTCTTCGATCACAGCATCGCGTTGGAAACGGAAACTATCGCTACTTCTGGCAGGCGGTAAATAGGCTGGGCTGGCGCTGCACCAGATGCATGTAAACCTGTCTTAACGCAACATCTACAGGCAATGTTGTGTTTATGATGCATCTTTTGCGAGGAGGATTTATGGCATCAATACATGGCCACGAAGTACTGAATATGATGATTGCATCAGGCGAACATTACACCACAGAGAGCCTCGCGGCGGCCATTACCGCCCGCTTCGGGGAAACGGCGCGTTTTCATACTTGCTCGGCTGAGGGAATGACGGCGGCAGAACTGGTGACATTTTTAGCGTCGCGCGGAAAATTCATTCCGGCTGAAGAGGGTTTTTCCACTCACGAAAGTAAAATCTGCAAACATTAATAAAAACGGCGGTAAAAAGTATTATTTACCGCCTGCGTAATTAATTCTGCGTATCCAGCGTCGCCAGTTCTTTATCGATGAAATACAAACCTTCGCCGCTTTTACCCGCCAGCGTTAATTTATCGATAACCGATTTAAACAATTTCTCTTCTTCGTGCTGTTCGGCAACATACCATTGCAGGAAATTAAAGGTTGGATAATCCTGAGTGGTCATAGCAACGTGCGCCAGTTCATTAATTTTCTGCGTGATCAGTTGTTCATGTTCGTAAGTGGCGCGAAACAGCACATCCAGCGAGGCATAATCGGCAACCGGCGATTCGATAGTATTGATGCGCGGCAGGCTGCCGGTATCCGTAAGGTAGTCAAACAGACGTTGCATATGCGTCATCTCTTCCTGCGCGTGGCGGCGCAGGAAAGCCGCGGCACCTTCAAAGCTGTGGTAGCTGCACCATGCGCTCATCTGCTGATAAAGCAGGGAAGAAAACAGTTCCAGATTCATTTGTTCATTTAGTTTTTCAATCATCTCTGCTTTTAACATGGCGCGGCTCCGGAAAATATAAAAATAGAATAGTAGAGCGGCCACTATAATTTGTTATTTAATTATTTGCAAAAGGTTAAATGAAAAATGATTTATTAACGAAGTGAATGAGAATAACACGCATTGCAGTGGTTAATTAAATAAATGAGAATTGTTTTGATTATTAATAAATGTGCAGGCCAGCATGATTGCTGGCCCGGAAATTACCAACTGCCCGTGGTATGGGAAAAGGCCATGCCGCGGCACTGATATTGAATAGTGACTTTTGTATTCATGCAAACCGAACCGCTGATCAGGCTACACGTTTCGATCGGTTGGCCGAAAGGTACTGCCGTAGCGTAACCCATCTGTTGGCACTGCTTGTTAGCCGTTCCTTGTGCGGTGTATTGATCGTAATTCGCGGTTTGCATCATCGACTGGTTATAGCTCAGACGCACCAGCCCACTGGTGGTATCCACACTGCTGACTTCCGCTTCTTTGGTGAGAGTGCAACCAGCAAGCAGCAGCGAAGCGGCAATAAAAATTTTCTTCATGAAATCACTCTGATTCATTTTGGCATGTTCTCATCTTAACGTGCGGATCGGAGGACAATCGGCAGAATAACCCGTGGAACTGGCGCTACTAATCGCGACGGCGAAACGACGGGGGATTGATGCAAAACTGTGAACCCGCTTTTGATTTTTAAAACCATTTTTCATTAAATTTGAAAGTATGTTTGGCAGGTAGTATGGTTTAACCAACCTTTGCTATCTGAAGCATGTTCACAGGAGATCAAAAATGAAAATTGCACTGATGATGGAAAACAGTCAGGCGGCTAAAAATGCCATCATTCTGAAAGAGCTGAAAGCCGTTGCCGATGAAAAAGATTTCCCGGTGTTTAACGTCGGCATGAGCGACGAGAATGACCATCATCTGACCTACATCCACCTGGGCATTATGGCGAGTATTCTGCTGAACGCGAAAGCTGTGGATTTTGTCGTCACCGGCTGCGGTACCGGGCAGGGTGCGCTGATGTCGCTGAACATTCATCCGGGTGTAGTGTGCGGCTACTGTATTGATCCCGCGGATGCGTTCCTGTTTGCCCAGATCAACAACGGTAATGCGTTATCGCTGCCGTTTGCGAAAGGTTTTGGCTGGGGCGCGGAACTGAACGTGCGCTTTATTTTTGAGAAAGCTTTTACTGGTCGTAAAGGGGAAGGTTATCCGCCGGAGCGTAAAGAGCCGCAGGTGCGTAATGCCGGGATCCTGAACCAGGTGAAAGCCGCGGTGGTTAAAGACAATTACCTCGATTCCCTGCGCGCCATTGACCGTGAACTGGTGAAAACGGCCGTCTCTGGCGAGCGCTTCCAGCAGTGCTTCTTTGAACACTGCCAGAACAAAGAGATTGAAGCGTTCGTTCGCGAACTACTGGCCTGATAAAAACCCGCTGCAGCTGGCCTGGCTGCGGCGGTCCCTTTACGCTTTTTTCTTCTGTGATACGGCGCTTCCGGCATCTCTGGTCAGGCGCAACGTATCAAACATGCCAACCAGGCAAATCAGCGCGATAAATACAAACGCCAGCCGGAAACTGCTCCCTTCAACGCCGGTGATATGCAGCCACTCACTGACATGTTCACCAATACGAATACCAATTGCACCAAGCGTGATACCCAGGCCGACAGCCAGTTGCGTGGCGGTACTGAACAGCGTATTGGCATAACTCATTTGTGGTGACGGAACATCGGCAAAGGCGAGGGTGCTGATGCCGGTAAACTGTACCGAGCGGAAGACACCGCCCAGGAACAGCACCACAAAGGTGAGCCAGACAGGCGTTGCCGGGGTAAGAAACGCGCAGGCCAGCAGCGCCAGCACATTCAGCGCGCCGTTAATCAGCAGCAATTTTTTAAAGCCCAGCCAGCGAATCAGCGGTGTCGTGGCGGGTTTGATCGTCAGGTTACCGGCAAATACCGCCAGCACCAGCAGCCCGGCGTGGAACGGATCCATACCAAAACCGACCTGGAACAGTAGCGGCAGCAGAAATGGGACGGCGCTTATTGATGCGCGAAACAGCGAGCCGCCGTACATCGTCACGCGAAATGTCGGCACCTGCATCGCATCCAGCCGGATCATCGGCCATTGCGCTCGCCGGAAATGACGCAAGGTAAAGGCCAGCGTTAAACCGCCCAGTATCAGCAATCCGCTGGTCAGCACGCCCTGCGGCTGCTCAGCGCCTAAATCCTCCATGGCATATACCAGGCTGACCATCGCCACCGACGTAGCGATAAATCCCGGCAAATCGAACGGGCGTCGCTCCTCTTCACGAATATTGGGAATGATGCGCAGTGCCAGCAAAATCGCCACAATCCCCAGCGGCACATTAATAAAGAAGATCCAGCGCCAGTCAGCGTAATGCGTAATAAATCCCCCCAGCGGCGGGCCGATGATCGGCGCGACCAGCGCGGGCCAGGTTAGCGTGGCGATGGCGGTTATAAGCTGATGTTTTGGCGTGGTGCGCAGTACGGCGAGGCGCCCAACCGGCACCATCAATGCGCCGCCGACACCCTGCAAAATACGCATGCTGACAAACATCTCTACACTGGTCGACAGCCCACACAATATCGACGCAATGGTGAAGATAGCCAGCGCCAGTGAAAAGACATTGCGCGCGCCAAAGCGATCGGCAATCCAGCCGCTGGCCGGGATCAGCACTGCAAGGGTAATTAAATAAGCGCTGATGCCGATGTTCAGCGCAACGGCTTCGACACCAAACGTTTTTGCCATATCCGGCAGGGCGGTAGCGATTACCGTGCCGTCGATAAACTCCATAAAGAAAGCGCCGGCTACCAGTAGCGCAGCGGGAGAAAGACCTCCAGTCTTCCGCAAAAGGGTACTTTCACTCATTGTGGGTCTGCCATTTGCAAAAATAATTGAGAATGCTAAAAAAATTTTTAGCGTGCTAACTGCAGGATTTATAATTAAATTTTTAACAAAGCTACTGTATTTTTATTTTTTGAAACGTGATTTCTATCACATGGTGATTGATTTTTGTGATGAAGGTCATATTATGTACGCATTGAGACGTAACACCTGCATAACAAATCGCCGGAGCAAAAAATGAAACTGCGTAAAATTCTGAAGCACATGTTTGAAACCTACTGCAAAACTTTCAAAGACGTACCGCCAGGCGCTATGTTCTGATGATAAAAAAACCTGCTGAAGCAGGTTTTTTTATGTCCGTTGCCTGGCGGCCAGGCCTACTCATACGCATGAATTCCCGCTACTATGGCGCACTTTATTAAAGGAGCGCCTATGTCACAGAATCTCTCCACTGACCAGGAACTGGTATCCGATATCGTTGCCTGTCAGCTCGTCATCAAACAGATCCTCGACGTTATCGACGTCATCGCGCCGGTTGAAGTGCGTGAGAAAATGTCTCACCAGCTTAAGAGCATCGATTTTGCTACCCACCCGGCAGCGACCGACCCGGTTACCCGCCGTGCAATCCAGAAAGCTATCGCCCTAATTGAACTGAAATTTACCCCTCAGGGTGAAGCTCACTGAGTACTCTGCCTGGCAGGGATGTGACGCAGCGGGAATTATGAAACGCTGTTTTGGTCAACAATAACCCCACTTTAATCAACCCACCTTCAACGTAAGGAGTCGGACATGAAAAAAGTGGCGGTGTTGTTGGCGCCCGGTTTCGAAGAAGCAGAAGCGATTATCACCATTGATATCCTGCGTCGCTTAAATATTGACGTCGAAACGCTGGCCTGCGCGGAGTCCCGCGCGGTGGTCAGTTATCACGCTATTCCGATGGTTGCAGACAGCACGCTGGCTGAGCGTCAGGCAAAGCTGTATGACGCCATCGTCTTACCCGGCGGGCCGCAGGGCAGCGTGAATCTGGCTGCCAGCCAGGCGGTGGTGCAATTTGTTGAACAGCACGACACAGCCGGCAAGTTAATTTGCCCTATCTGTTCCGCTGCTGCGCGCGTGCTGGGCGGCAACGGTTTGCTGAAGGGCCGCCGCTATGTCTGCTCCGGCGATCTGTACGAAACTGTCCATGATGGTGAGTATGTTGACGCGCCAGTGGTGGAAGATGGCAACCTGATCAGCGGTAAAGGCCTCGGGCTGGCTTTCGATTTTGCGCTGACGATTGCCGCGCGTTTGCAGGGGGGCGAAACTGCGGCGCGAGATCACGCCGATCATATCTATTATAGCTGGTGATTTTTTTGCCCGGATGCGCCCTGCATCCGGGACAAGGATAAGCTGGCTGATGTTATGGATTATCCTGCTTTTACCCTTTCTATTTGTCTGACAAAATCGGCTGTTTTTATGTGCTATATCGCTGAATTTATGTACAGAATTACTGTAATTCTGCGGTGTGATGCCGCTCTCCTATGGAGAATCAATTTCCCGCTAAAACTACTTCCAGCACAGGTGTCCAGGGATGCGCGGACTCTAATGCCTTGTTTTATTAACTTTTAAATGAACCGGTAGTTATTTTTCCCTACATAAAAGAAAGCTAATGCTGGAGTTTACCATGCACAAATTCACTAAAGCGTTGGCGGCCATCGGTCTGGCTGCCGTTATGTCACAATCCGCTATCGCTGAAACGATGAAGCTCGGGTTTCTGGTGAAACAGCCGGAAGAGCCCTGGTTTCAGACTGAATGGAAGTTTGCCGACAAGGCGGGCAAAGATTTAGGTTTTGAAGTGATTAAAATCGCCGTCCCTGATGGTGAAAAAACGCTGAACGCCATTGATAGCCTGGCGGCCAGCGGCGCAAAAGGATTTGTTATTTGTACTCCGGATCCCAAACTTGGCTCGGCGATTGTCGCCAAAGCGCGGGGTTATGACATGAAAGTCATTGCGGTGGACGACCAGTTCGTCAACGCCAAAGGCGAACCCATGACTTCGGTGCCGCTGGTGATGATGGCGGCGAGCGAAATCGGCGCGCGTCAGGGTGAAGAACTCTATAAAGAGATGCAAAAACGCGGCTGGAATGTGAAAGAGACGGGTGTCATGGCGATTACCGCGAACGAGCTGGATACCGCTCGCCGCCGCACGACCGGTTCTATGGACGCGCTGAAAAAAGCCGGTTTCCCGGAAAAACAGATCTACCAGGTGCCGACAAAATCTAACGATATCCCCGGCGCATTTGATGCCGGTAACTCCCTGCTGGTACAGCATCCGGAAGTGAAACACTGGCTGGTGCTGGGCATGAATGACAACACCGTGCTGGGTGGCGTGCGTGCGACAGAAGGCCAGGGCTTTAAAGCGCCGGATGTCATCGGTATTGGTATTAACGGTGTCGATGCGGTAAGTGAGCTGTCGAAAGCGCAGGCGACCGGCTTCTTTGGTTCGCTGCTGCCAAGCCCGGACGTGCATGGCTATAAAACCAGCCAACTGCTCTACAACTGGGTCACCAAGGGTGTTGAACCACCGAAATTTACGGCTGTAACGGATGTGGTGCTGATCACCCGCGAGAACTTCAAAGAAGAGCTGGCGAAAAAAGGACTGTAATTCTCTGTTGATTGTGCTCCCCGCGTCAGGCGGGGAGCCAGATGTACAATGAACTGCTTTACGGAGACGTTATGCAACAGTCTACTCCTTATCTCTCTTTTCGCGGCATCGGCAAGACGTTTCCCGGTGTGAAAGCGCTCAGCGAGATCAGTTTTGATTGTTACGCCGGGCAAATCCACGCCTTGATGGGTGAAAACGGCGCAGGTAAGTCGACACTGTTAAAAATCCTCAGCGGCAATTACGCGCCGACCACCGGTACGCTGGAAATAAAAGGTGAGGAAGTCACCTTCGCGGATACCACGGCAGCGTTGAATTCCGGGGTAGCAATCATCTACCAGGAGCTGCATCTGGTGCCGGAAATGACCGTCGCGGAGAATATCTATCTTGGCCAGATCCCGCACAAGAGCGGCATTGTGAACCGCTCGTTGCTGAATTACGAAGCCGGTTTGCAGCTTCAGCATCTTGGGCTGGATATCGATCCGCAAACGCCGCTGAAATATCTCTCCATTGGTCAGTGGCAAATGGTCGAAATTGCCAAGGCGCTGGCGCGTAACGCCAAAATCATCGCCTTCGATGAACCCACCAGTTCTCTCTCGGCGCGTGAGATCGACAACCTGTTCCGGGTGATCCGCGAGCTACGTAAAGAGGGGCGGGTGATCCTCTATGTCTCTCACCGCATGGAAGAGATTTTTGCGCTCAGCGATGCCATTACCGTCTTTAAAGATGGCCGCTATGTGCGCACCTTTACGGACATGCAGCAGGTCAATCATGACCAGTTGGTGCAGGCGATGGTCGGGCGCGATCTGGGGGATATTTATGGCTGGAAACCGCGAGAATACGGGGCCGAACGCCTGCGGCTGGAGCAGGTTAAAGCGCCAGGCGTACGAACGCCCATCTCGTTAAGCGTGCGCAGCGGTGAAATTGTCGGCCTGTTCGGGCTGGTGGGCGCCGGGCGCAGTGAATTAATGAAAGGCTTATTCGGCGGGACGAAAATTACCGAAGGGCAGGTCTTTATCGACGGCGAGCAAGTCAATATCACTAAACCGGCGCATGCCATCCAGGCGGGCATGATGTTGTGCCCGGAAGATCGTAAAGCGGAAGGCATTATTCCGGTTCATTCGGTGCAGGAGAACATCAATATCAGCGCCCGACGCAAATACATTCGCGCAGGTTGTCTGATCAATGATGGCTGGGAAAGTGAAAACGCCGAACATCATATTCGTTCGCTCAATATCAAAACGCCTGGCGCGGAACAACTGATTATGAATCTCTCCGGCGGCAACCAGCAAAAGGCGATTCTTGGTCGCTGGTTATCGGAAGAGATGAAAGTCATTTTGCTCGACGAGCCGACGCGCGGCATCGATGTCGGGGCGAAACATGAGATCTACAACGTAATTTACGCGCTGGCTTCCCGCGGTGTTGCGGTGCTGTTTGCCTCCAGTGATTTGCCGGAAGTGCTCGGCGTTGCCGATCGCATCGTGGTGATGCGTGAAGGGGAAATCGCCGGTGAACTGCTTCACGGTCAGTGTGATGAACAGCGGGCGCTGAGCCTCGCGATGCCGAAAGTTAGCCAGGCTGTCGCCTGAGTGAGGAGAAAATGATGTCATCTTTAACTACGTCCCGTACACCGAAATCCTCGCTCAGCTTTGGGCGAATCTGGGATCAGTTCGGCATGCTGGTAGTGTTTGCCGTGCTGTTTATCGGCTGCGCGCTGTTTGTGCCGAACTTCGCCTCTTTCGTCAATATGAAAGGGCTGGGGCTGGCGATCTCAATGTCCGGCATGGTGGCCTGCGGCATGCTGTTCTGCCTTGCGTCCGGGGACTTTGACCTGTCGGTTGCATCGGTCATCGCCTGCGCCGGGGTAACCACGGCAGTGGTGATTAACATTTCGGAGAGTTTGTGGATCGGCGTATTTGCCGGTTTGCTGCTCGGCGTGGTCAGCGGTTTTATTAACGGCTTCGTGATTGCGCGTTTGAAGATCAACGCCTTGATCACCACGCTTGCCACGATGCAGATCGTCCGTGGGCTGGCGTATATCATTTCCGACGGTAAAGCGGTCGGCATCGAGGATGAACGTTTCTTCACCCTCGGTTACGCCAACTGGCTGGGGCTGCCCGCGCCGATTTGGCTGACGGTTGGCTGCCTGATTATTTTTGGCTTCCTGCTCAATAGAACCACGTTTGGCCGCAATACGCTGGCGATTGGCGGTAATGAAGAGGCGGCCCGCCTGGCGGGCGTTCCGGTGGTACGCACGAAAATCATCATCTTTGTGCTCTCCGGCCTGGTCTCAGCGGCAGCGGGGATTATTCTTGCTTCGCGCATGACCAGCGGCCAGCCGATGACGTCGATTGGCTATGAGCTGATTGTTATCTCAGCCTGCGTATTGGGTGGTGTTTCGCTGAAAGGCGGGATTGGCAAAATATCCTATGTCGTTGCCGGGATCCTGATTCTGGGCACTGTCGAAAACGCCATGAACCTGCTGAACATCTCGCCATTCTCACAGTATGTGGTGCGTGGTTTGATCCTGCTGGCGGCGGTAATTTTCGACCGCTACAAACAAAAGGCCAAACGCACCGTCTAAGCCTTAACGCGCAATTTTAGACACAACCTTATAGTTTATCCCCACACCTTACCAGCCGCTAATCCGGCTGGTAAGTCATGCTTAAAATGGCGAGCAGCGTCACACTGTCTATACTTACATGGCTAATGATAATGAGATGTTATTGAAGAACGGCTCTCATCAAAGACTGTAAGGAGGAAACCAGGGTGGAAGACGCATTATCTGTACCGCCTCTCTTTTCCGGGAATTTTGCCTTTTTTTTCGATTTGGATGGCACCCTCGCTGACATTAAACCACGCCCGGATGATGTCTCTGTTCCGGACGCTGTGCTGGTCAGGCTTTCATTGCTTGCTGAGATGAACAACGGGGCACTGGCATTGATTTCAGGGCGCTCAATCGCTGAGCTCGAGCAACTCGCCAAACCCTGGCGTTTTCCGCTGGCTGGCGTGCACGGGGCAGAACGCCGCGACATCAAGGGTCATACCGAACGGGTAACATTACCGGAAAATATCGTACAACCGCTGGAGCGTTCGCTCCGGCACGAAGTGGCATCGCTTAACGGTGTGGAACTGGAAGCGAAAGGCATGGCATTTGCTTTGCACTACCGTCAGGCGCCGCAGCATGAAGACGCGGTTTTTGCGCTGGCAAAGCAAATGGTCGCGCGCTACCCGCAACTGGCGATGCAGCCAGGGAAATGCGTGGTGGAGCTTAAACCGTCCGGCATTCATAAGGGAGCGGCTATTGCGGCATTTTTAGAGACGCCGCCTTTTGCCGGTCGCATACCGGTTTTTGTCGGTGATGATTTGACGGATGAGCATGGGTTTAAAACGGTGAACGCGCTGGGAGGCGAATCAATCAAAGTGGGTGCTGGCGAGACGCAGGCAAAATGGCGTCTGGACAGCGTAAATGAAGTTTATCAGTGGCTTGAACGTATCACTGACCATCAACAAGAAAAACAACAGGCGCTAACAAACAGGAGAGATGGCTATGAGTCGCTTAGTCGTAGTATCTAATCGTATTGCTCCGCCTGACAACAAAAAGGCCAGCGCTGGCGGGCTGGCCGTAGGGATTCTGGGAGCGTTAAAAGCCACAGGCGGGCTGTGGTTCGGCTGGAGCGGTGAGCTGGGTGACGAGGACCAGCCGCTAAAAAAGGTGACAAAAGGGAATATCACCTGGGCATCGTTTACCCTCAGTGAAGCGCATTACGAACAGTATTATTCGCAATTCTCCAACGCCGTTTTATGGCCTGCTTTTCACTATCGACTCGATCTGGTGAATTACCAGCGTGAAGCCTGGGAGGGGTATCAGCAGGTCAATGCGCTGCTGGCGGATAAACTGCTGCCGTTACTGAAAGACGATGACATTCTGTGGATCCACGATTATCACCTGCTACCGTTTGCCAGCGAACTGCGTAAGCGCGGTGTGAATAATCAGATTGGTTTCTTCCTGCATATACCTTTCCCGACGCCGGAAATCTTTAACGCCTTGCCGCCGTATGCGGAGTTGCTGGAAGCGCTCTGTGATTATGACCTGCTCGGTTTTCAGACCGAAAGCGACAGACTGGCGTTCCTGGATAGTCTGTCAATGAAGACTCGTCTGACCAGTCGCAGCGGTAAAGAACATGTCGCGTGGGGAAAAAATTTCCGCACGGAAGTTTACCCGATAGGGATTGAACCGGATGAGATTGCCAAACAGGCAGCCGGGCCGCTGCCGCCTAAACTGGCACAGTTGAAAAATGAACTTAAGAACGTGAAGAACATTTTCTCTGTGGAGCGGCTTGACTACTCCAAAGGCTTGCCAGAGCGCTTCCTTGCTTATGAAACGCTGCTGGAGAAATTCCCCCAGCATCACGGAAAAATCCGCTATACGCAGATTGCGCCAACCTCCCGTGGCGAAGTGCAGGCTTACCAGGATATTCGGCACCAACTGGAAACCGAAGCCGGGCGAATCAACGGTAAATATGGCCAGCTTGGCTGGACGCCGCTTTACTATCTGAACCAGCACTTTGACCGTAAAGTATTGATGAAAGTCTTCCGTTACGCCGAAGTGGGCTTAGTGACGCCGCTGCGTGACGGCATGAATCTCGTCGCGAAAGAGTATGTCGCGGCGCAGGACCCGGCCGATCCGGGGGTGTTGATATTGTCGCAATTTGCCGGGGCGGCGAATGAGCTGACATCGGCGCTGATCGTGAATCCTTACGATCGGGATGATGTCGCTGCGGCGATGGACAGGGCGCTAAGAATGCCGCTGGCAGAGCGCATATCACGTCATGCGGAAATGCTTGAAATCATTAAGGAGAATGATATCAACCACTGGCAGCAGAGGTTCCTTCGTGATTTAAAGCGCATCACGCCACGTAGCGCACAAAGCCAGCTACAGCATAAAGTGGCGACCTTTCCGAAGCTGGCTTAACGTCAGCGGCGCTCCTGCTGTCGCAGGAGCGCTTCATGCTCCTAAAGGCACCAATAAAACATCCACTTCACTGGCATGAACGATGCTCTTTGCCGCACACGCTGCGCGGGCGAGGAACGTTTGATTGTGATTACCGCAGACCACCAGATCGATACCCTGTGTACGGCAGATATGCAAAATATGTTCGCTTAATGTGCCCGAGGCGATGAGCGCCTTTTCGATGGGGTAACCGGCTTCGCTAATGAGTTGGTCCAGAAATTGCTGCGTCTCTTCCTGCAACACTTCACGGACATTTTCCATCATCGGGGCGGCAAGCTGGTTATAAAGTTCAGGATCGGAAGCTAAGGTAATAAGGGAGATGCGGGCATTGAAAGGGCGGGCAATATCAATGGCTTTCGCCAGTAAACGCCGACTTTCGGGCGTCACCGCAACGGCGACCAGAAGATGAGCATATTGCATTTCTCACTCTCCACGACAAATCAAATTTTTTTCACCATTACTCTGTTTCAGCACTCAGTGCAACCCGGAATTATTGCAGGGGTGTGAAGGGTATCATAAATATTCATTAATTATTCTTATGCTAAGACTTTAACGCATATTCCTGCATTTAACCGATTTTAAAATCTTATCTTAAATTTAAAGAATTTAAGATCAAATTGTTAAACTATCAATCATAATAACTAACAATTTTGAAATGATTACCTAGAGTAATTAATTAGCACCTCTGAAAGCTTAATTTGTTGTTTTATATACTTTTTTAATTTTATGTCTGCAATAGAAACGTTTCGTTAACGATGAATGTTGCAAAACATGACTCCTCAGACCAGTTGGCAGATTGCAGCCATGGTTTTGCATGAGTATTCGGCCAAATGGAATAAAAAAAGCGGCTGACAGAACAAAAAAGCATCAAATCACAAGCAGGACTGATAGATTTATTACCCATAATCCGTTAAATTTTGTGATGTAGATCACAAAAATTTCAAATTTTTGTTCGGGTCAGATTGTATGTGTCAGCACCTACGAGTACAGTTGCGTCGAATTAGGAAAAATCTTAGTTCTTTGTAAGAAATGATTAAGCGCATATCAAGGCCATTACATTTGAGCGAAGTGCTGCGAGTGCGAGATCCTAAGTCAGTTATGCATTTAGCCTTTCTTTTTTATACCGGTTTTTTTCCGGCGACATCACGGGGTGCGGCTCAGCCGCATAAGATACAAGTTGGTTATTCGGGATGGGAAAAATGCATACATCCGAGTTGCTGAAACATGTGTATGACATTAATTTGTCGTATTTGCTTCTTGCTCAGCGTTTGATTAGCCAGGACAAAGCGTCCGCAATGTTCCGTCTTGGCATTAACGAAGAGATGGCTAATACATTGGGTGAATTAACCCTTCCACAAATGGTGAAACTGGCTGAAACCAACCAGCTTATCTGCCAGTTCCGTTTTGACAATCACCAGACTATTACTCGTCTGACCCAGGAATCACGCGTGGATGATTTACAGCAAGTCCACACCGGGATTTTACTTTCAACCCGCCTGCTGAATGAGTCTTCTCAGACCGGCGATGCGGCAAGAAAGAAAAGGGCTTAATCATGGGCGAGAAAAGCATTGTTCAGGAAGCCCGCGATATTCAGTTAGCAATGGAACTGATTTCGCTGGGTGCACGTTTACAGATGCTGGAGAGTGAGACACAGCTTAGCCGTGGTCGTCTTATTAAACTCTACAAAGAGTTACGTGGTAGTCCGCCGCCGAAAGGCATGCTGCCATTCTCCACTGACTGGTTTATGACCTGGGAGCAGAATATTCATGCGTCCATGTTCTGTAACGCCTGGCAGTTTTTGTTAAAAACAGGCCTGTGCAGCGGCGTTGATGCAGTCATCAAAGCGTACAAACTCTATCTGGAACAATGCCCTCATACCGATGATGGGCCGCTGCTGGCGCTGACTCGCGCCTGGACACTGGTTCGTTTCGTGGAAAGCGGAATGCTGGAGTTGTCTCGCTGTAATTGCTGTGACGGTAATTTTATTACGCACGCACACCAGCCTGTTGGTAGCTTTGCCTGTAGTTTATGCCAGCCGCCGTCCCGCGCGGTAAAAAGACGTAAACTTTCCCGGGATGCTGCCGATATTATTCCACAACTGCTGGATGAACAGATCGAACAGGCTGTTTGACCGAAACAGGTGGAAAACACTCCAGCAGCGGTGCAGTAATGCCGCTGCTTTTTTTTGCCTGAAATTCGGTTTAACCCTCTGAAATGTTTATCCCGAGCCTTAGTCATTAGCAGAAGGATGATGTCGTGCTTATCGTATTAGGTTACCTGGTTGTTCTTGGTGCAGTCTTTGGCGGTTATATGATGACCGGCGGAGAACTTGGGGCACTTTATCAACCGTCTGAACTGATCATCATCGGCGGCGCGGGGTTAGGTGCATTCATCGTTGGTAACAATGGCAAAGCGATCAAAGGTACGATGAAAGCCATGCCTTTGCTGTTTCGTCGTTCGAAATACACCAAAAGCATGTATATGGATTTGCTGGCTCTGCTTTACCGCCTGATGGCGAAATCGCGTCAGCAAGGGATGTTCTCGCTCGAAAGAGATATTGAGAATCCGAAAGAGAGCGAAATTTTCGCCAGCTATCCGCGCATTCTTGCGGATGCGACGATGCTTGAATTTATTGTCGATTATCTGCGCCTGATCATCAGCGGCAACATGAACACCTTTGAAATTGAAGCGCTGATGGACGAAGAGATCGAAACGCACGAAAGCGAAGCCGAAGTGCCGGCGAATGCGCTGGCGATGGTGGGCGATTCGCTGCCCGCGTTCGGTATCGTTGCGGCGGTCATGGGGGTGGTGCACGCGCTGGCCTCCGCCGATCGTCCGGCGGCTGAACTCGGCGCGCTGATTGCGCATGCGATGGTGGGGACATTCCTCGGCATCCTGTTGGCGTACGGTTTTATCTCTCCACTGGCCAGCGTTCTGCGCCAGAAGAGTGCGGAAACCGCCAAAATGATGCAGTGCGTCAAGATCACCTTGCTGTCGAATCTTAACGGTTATGCACCGCCAATTGCGGTCGAATTTGGCCGTAAAACGCTGTACTCCAGCGAACGTCCGTCGTTTATCGAACTGGATGAACACGTCCGTGCGGTCAGAAATCCTAACCAACAGACCACGACCGAGGACGCATGAAAAATCAGTCCCATCCGATCGTCGTAGTCAGACGAAAAAAACATAAAGGTCATGGCGGTGGAGCGCACGGCTCCTGGAAAATTGCCTACGCCGACTTTATGACGGCGATGATGGCGTTCTTCCTGGTGATGTGGTTGATCTCTATCTCCAGCCCGAAAGAACTTATTCAGATTGCGGAGTATTTCCGTACGCCGTTAGCAACCGCAATTACGGGTGGGCAGCGAATTTCAAACAGCGAAAGCCCGATTCCGGGCGGTGGCGATGACTACACACAGCAACAGGGCGAAGTGCAAAAACAGCCCAACATTGACGATTTGAAAAGACGCATGGAGCAGTCGCGGCTGAGTAAGTTGCGCGGCGATCTGGATCAGTTAATTGAAGCCGATCCCAAACTGCGCGCGCTGCGTCCGCACCTGAAAATCGATCTGGTGCAGGAAGGGTTGCGTATTCAGATTATCGACAGCCAGAACCGGCCGATGTTTAAAACCGGCAGCGCGGAAGTCGAACCGTATATGCGCGATATTTTGCGTGCTATTGCGCCAGTACTGAATGGCATCCCTAACAAAGTGAGCCTTTCGGGCCACACCGATGATTTTCCTTACGCCAATGGCGAAAAAGGGTACAGCAACTGGGAGCTTTCCGCCGATCGTGCAAACGCATCGCGCCGTGAGCTGGTTGCCGGTGGGCTGGATAACGGCAAAATTCTTCGGGTTGTAGGTATGGCGGCGACAATGCGCCTGGCGGACAGAGGTCCGAATGAAGCAATTAACCGCCGAATCAGTCTTTTGGTACTTAACAAACAGACTGAAGAAGCCATTCTGCATGAAAATGCCGAAAGTGAGAGTGCGCCAATAAGCGCGATTACAGAGCCAGAACCTGCGGTCGGAGCAGCACCTGCATCCACACCGGCGGCTCCGGCAGCAGTTCCCACATCGCCACAAGCCAATCCGAGGTGATAGCGTGAGCATGGATATTAGTGATTTTTATCAGACATTCTTCGATGAGGCCGACGAGTTGTTGGCTGATATGGAACAACATTTACTGGATTTGGTGCCAGAAGCGCCGGATTCGGAACAGCTCAACGCCATCTTTCGTGCGGCGCACTCTATTAAAGGAGGCGCAGGTACATTTGGTTTTACCATCCTGCAGGAAACCACACACCTGATGGAAAACCTGCTTGATGAAGCCCGGCGTGGCGAAATGCAGCTTAACACCGACATTATCAACCTGTTTTTGGAAACCAAAGATATTATGCAGGAACAGCTCGACGCTTATAAAAGCTCGCAAGAGCCGGACGCCGCCAGCTTCGAATATATCTGCAATGCCCTGCGCCAGCTGGCGCTGGAAGCAAAAGGAGAGGTCGTTGCTGCCCCTGCAAATGGCGCAAAACTCTCCGTTGTGGATACGGCTGCGCTGGAGTCCGAAACCGCTGCTGCGCCAGCTGCCGAAAGCGACGGCAAACTGCGCATCGTCCTGTCTCGCCTGAAAGAGAGCGAAGTTGCACTGCTGGAAGAAGAGCTGGGTAACCTCGGAACATTGAGCGACGTGGTGAAAGGGACTGATACCCTGAGCGTGACGCTTGATGGCGGCGTCAGCGAAGACGATATTACCGCGGTATTGTGCTTCGTCATCGAAGCCGATCAAATTGCGTTCGAAAAAACCACCGCAGAGACAGCTCCCGCGCCTGCGGCAGTTGACGCGGTTGAGCAAGTGGTTGAAGCGCCAGCGCCTGTTGCGGTTCCGGCGGAGAAACCAGCGGCTCCGGCGCTGAAAGCAGTAGCGAAAGAGCAACCAGCTGCTCGTGAAAAACCGGCGCGCGCCAGCGAATCAACCAGTATCCGTGTAGCGGTTGAAAAAGTTGACCAGTTAATTAACCTGGTCGGTGAACTGGTGATCACCCAGTCGATGCTGGCTCAGCGCTCGAACGAGCTGGACCCGGTCACGCACGGCGATCTGATCACCAGTATGAGCCAGTTGCAGCGCAACGCCCGCGACCTGCAGGAATCGGTGATGTCCATCCGTATGATGCCGATGGAATATGTCTTTAGCCGCTTCCCGCGCCTGGTGCGCGATCTGGCGAGCAAGCTGGATAAACAGGTTGAGCTGACCCTGCAAGGTAGCTCGACGGAACTGGATAAGAGCCTGATCGAGCGCATCATTGACCCGTTAACGCACCTGGTGCGTAACAGCCTCGACCACGGTATTGAAACCCCGCAAAAACGTGTCGAAGCCGGTAAATCGCCTATCGGTAACCTGATTCTTTCGGCGGAACACCAGGGCGGAAATATCTGCATCGAAGTGACTGACGACGGCGCTGGCCTTAATCGCGAGCGTATCCTGGCGAAAGCGATTTCGCAGGGAATGGCGGTCAATGAAAACATGACCGATGAAGAAGTCGGCATGCTGATTTTTGCCCCGGGCTTCTCCACCGCAGAGCAGGTTACCGACGTTTCCGGCCGCGGCGTGGGCATGGACGTGGTAAAACGTAACATCCAGGAAATGGGGGGCCACGTTGAAATTAAATCCAAACAAGGCACCGGTACGACGATCCGTATCCTGCTGCCGCTGACGCTGGCAATCCTCGACGGGATGTCAGTAAAAGTGAACAACGAAGTCTTCATTCTGCCGCTGAACGCGGTGATGGAGTCGCTGCAACCGCGTGAAGAAGATCTGCACCCGCTGGCCGGTGGCGAGCGTGTACTGGAAGTACGTGGTGAATACCTGCCGCTGGTTGAGTTGTGGAAAGTGTTTGACGTGATGGGGGCGAAAACTGAAGCCACGCAGGGGATTGTCGTTATTCTGCAGAGCGCAGGTCGTCGCTATGCGCTGCTGGTTGATCAGTTGATCGGTCAGCACCAGGTTGTGGTGAAAAACCTGGAAAGCAACTATCGCAAAGTGCCGGGTATTTCTGCCGCCACCATCCTGGGCGATGGTAGCGTTGCGCTGATCGTTGATGTGTCAGCGTTGCAGGGGTTGAATCGTGAACATCGTATGGCGCACACAGCCGCCTGATTAAGTAAAAGGTATAAAACATGACCGGTATGAGTAATGTAGCAAAACTGGCTGGCGAGCCGTCAGGACAGGAATTCCTGGTATTCACTCTGGGCGATGAAGAGTACGGCATCGATATTCTCAAAGTGCAGGAAATTCGTGGCTACGATCAGGTGACCCGTATCGCCAATACCCCGGACTTTATCAAAGGCGTGACCAACCTGCGTGGCGTGATCGTGCCGATTGTTGACCTGCGCGTGAAGTTCAGTCAGGGCGACGTCGAGTATGATGACAACACCGTGGTTATCGTTCTGAATCTGGGACAGCGTGTGGTTGGCATCGTAGTGGATGGCGTCTCTGATGTGCTTTCCCTGGCATCGGACCAGATCCGTCCGGCGCCGGAATTCGCCGTCACCCTGTCCACTGAATACCTGACCGGCCTCGGCGCGCTTGGCGACCGGATGCTGATTCTGGTGAACATTGAAAAACTGCTCAACAGCGAAGAGATGGCGCTGCTGGACATCGCGGCAACGCACGTCGCGTAATCGCCATACAAGAGCGGATGACTCCCTGGTCATCCGCTTTTTTTTTACACGCTTTCCTGCCAATTATTTTATATATCCTTCATCGGTGCTTCACGCCGCTTTAAATTCCTCAAATATCATATATTTACTGCTGAAAGAATATATTGTGATAATTACCTCACTTTTATGCATATATCTTTTGCAGAGCAATTTATTTACCGTTTTTTAGATGCATAATTAATTGAAAATATTGAATAAATTTCAATACTTCTTGTTGCATGAAATGACGTCGCCGAAGTGGTTGAAGCCACTGTTATAAACTAAATTTCTTGTTATTCATGCTTTGTTTTCTTGCGTGTTTTTCTCGTTGGCTCATGAATTCGTATGGACAGCACGCAGCATTTCAGGAGGAGATTCAATGAACAGAAAACTGCTTTATGTGCTGATGAGCGGGACACTTGTCACTGCCGGGCTACCTGCTCAGGCGGTGACCAGTAGCGGGACTATCGGGGCGACATTAACGCTGACCAATGGCTGCCTGATAAATGGCTCTCCCAGCCAGAATGGTATCAACTTTGGTACGCTGGATTTTGGTACACATCCGGCAACCTTTTCACAATTAACCACCCAGTTAACCGGCGCCAGCGGCGGCAACAGCTTCGGCATTCAATGTACTAACGCAAGCTATACCGTGCAGGTCACCGGCAATACCAACTCAACGGCACCGGGGACCGTCGTCGGCACGCCGGGTACACCCGGGCGCTATCTGGTGAATACCGTCGATGCCACCAAAGGTGTGGCTTACAGCATCTATAGCGACAGCGGTTTCAGTAACGTCATCACAAACAACACCGACATTCCCCGCGCTTCAACAACCGGCGGTGTAGACAACTACACCCTGTACGGCCGCATCACCGGGGGAGGCGACAGCGTGAGTGTCGTACCTGGAACCTATACCGACACGATCAACGTGAGCGTCACATACTAAACCTCCTTACATGATGTCAGGTGATATGCGGGATTCCCGGCGGGGAAGCCGGGGATTGCTGCACGCTTTTCCACTGCTGTTGTCGATGATGCTGGCGGGGCAGGGAGCGCTTGCGGTGACAACCAAGACTTTTACCGTAGGCGCAACCATCGCGCCAGGATGCTCGATCGTCAGCGGCAGCGGTGGGGTGCTCGGTACGCTCAATTTCGGTTCTTACAGCGGCGTTCGAAGCGGGCAAGTCACCACCAGTTTTGTCCCCAACGCGGCATTGTCTCTCGGCTGTACACCCGGTGTGGCGCTGAGTATGAGTATTAACGGCGGGCAAAACTACACCACCGTGCGCAACATGCAGCGCAGCGGCGGCACCGAACGCGTGCCGTACCGCATCTTCAGCAGCAGTTCGCTGGCGGCAAACAGTGAAATTGGCGTGGGCCAGTCCGTCTCCGTCGCTTACACCAGCGGTGATGCTATCTCACTTTCTATTTTTGGCGCTGCGCAATTAACCGGTTTTAGCCCGGCCGGAACTTATTCAGATCAATTGACCGTGACCTTGTCATGGTAAAAGGGAGAAGTCGATGAAACGCCATTTGTCTGGCCGCGTAGCCGCGTTGTTGCTGGCTGGTATTTTCACTTGTGCACCAGCAAACACACAGGCTGCCGCCACTATTTTGCTCTGGCCAATCGATCCGTGGCTGGGGGCCACAACTCCCGCCACCGAGCTTTGGATCCAGAATCAGGGAAATACCTCCACCACTATGCAGGTGCGTATTGTTCGCTGGCGCCAGGAAGCGGGCCTTGAGCGCTACCAGCAACAAAATGATATCGCCGCCAGCCCACCGATTGTGCGCATTGAAAAGGGCAGTAAGCAGCTAATTCGCTTGATCAAGCAGATACAGGTCCCGCCCGGTGTCGAGCAGGCGTATCGCATTATTGTTGATGAGATCCCGGAGTCCGCAGACAACGGCACGCCGCAAATGGGGGTGAAAATTCAGATGCGTTACTCCATCCCGCTATTTGTTTATGGTCAGGGCATTACCACTTACACCAACAGCGCCCACCATACGCTGGTAGATAAAAACGATTTAAGCTGGCGCGTGACGCGCGAGAACGGTCAGCCAGCGCTGGAAGTACGCAACAATGGTAATGTACACGTGCGATTATCGCAGGTTTCCATGAGCCAGGGCGGGCAAACCCGGCGCGTAGCGGATGGTTTGCTGGGTTATGTGCTACCGCATACGGCGCGAAGCTGGACGTTGCCTGTGGGTCTGACGAATCCCGCTTCGCTGAATGCCACGATCAATGCCCGGGATAGCGAATGGCAGTCGTCCGCAGGCCACTGATATTGCCGGTGACAGTCATGCTGCTGGGGAGCAATGCATGGGCGCAGCAGGGGGATGATGTGTTACCGCCGCCGCCGGATACGCGCCAGCTCGATCAACATCAGCTGTTTCATTTAAGCCTGGTGATCAACCATTACGACACGCACTTGGTGGTGCCGGTGACGCAGCGGCGCAATGATTTTTATCTCTCCAGCGCGGATCTGCTCCATGCCGGGATCCTGGCGGAGCATCTGCCTCAGGGCGAAGTAAATCTTTCGACACTGCCGGGTGTTCGCACTGAATACGATAGCGAAGGCCAGCGCCTGCTGCTGTCTGTTCCCCGCGGATGGGTGCCGGAACGCGATACCGCGTTTGCCGGCGGCGTCGCGCGCAGCGAACCGAAATATAGCCAGGGCGCCTTGCTTAATTACGATGCCTATACCAGTACTGCAGAACATATTGGCGGGCAGGCGGCGTTATGGCATGAGCTTCGTTACTTCAACGGTAGCGGCGTCTTCTCTTCAACCGGCTCAATGCGCAGAACGCTTTCCGGTGATATTCAGCAGCAAGGGTATGTGCGCTATGACACCACGCTCACGTTCTCGGATGAAGACAACGCTACGCAATGGAGTGTTGGCGATGTGATTTCCGACGCCTTAAGCTGGAGCAGCAGCGTACGGATCGGCGGTATCAGTTATGGGCGCGACTTCTCGCTACGCCCGGATCTTGTCACCTGGCCGCTGCCTGCATTTTCTGGCGAAGCGGCGGTCCCGACTTCTGTTGATGTGTTTATCAATGGTTACCGTGCGGGTAACACGCAGTTGCAGCCAGGCCCCTTCACGCTGACCAATATGCCCTATATCAACGGGGCGGGTAATGCCGTGCTGGTAACCACCGATGCCTTAGGGCGGCAGGTGAGCACCACTTTGCCGTTCTATGTTGCCAGTGATTTGCTGAAACCGGGCCTCAGTGATGGTGCGATCACCGTCGGCTCGCTGCGCCGTAATTATGGGATGGATAACTTTGATTACGGGCGGCTGGTGGGAAGCGGTTCATACCGCTATGGCCTGACCGATTATCTGACGCTGGAAGGGCATGGCGAGGCGGCGCAGTCGATGGTGCTGGGCGGCGCGGGCGCGGTGCTGAAACTTGGGCGGCTGGGGGTGGTCAATGGTTCATGGTCGCAGAGCCGCATGTTGGGTGACAGCGGCAACCAGTACAGCTGGGGCTATCAGTACAACACCAGTATGTTCAGCATTGCCACCCAGCACAGCCAGCGCGATCGGGGCTTCAGCAATCTGGCGCTCTACGATCAGCGTAACCTTTATTCCCATTACCGCCAGCAGGATGAAGATCGGACGCCGATCGCCAGCCTTAGCCGCAACTCGGCGCAATATTCGCTGACGTTTAATCTGGGCGAGTTCGGTAACATCGGTGCGGCCTGGATTGGTATACAGAGTTTTGATAACAAAAGAACCGAGCTGTTTAACCTCTCCTGGAGCCACAATTTGTGGGGCAGCAATAGCCTCTACCTGGCGGCAAGCCGGGATAACCAACGCGGCGACTGGACATTCGGTCTTTCATTGCAGATCCCCATTGGCGAACGCGACAGCGCCGCCATCAGTATGGAAAAAACCCCCGATGCCGGATCCACACAGCGCATTAACTACAGCCGCGCGATGCCAACCGATGGCGGCTTTGGCTGGAATATGGCGCTGGCTCACCAGTCGCAGGCAAATACTTATCAGCAGGGAACACTGAGCTGGCGTAATAACGCTATTGAACTGCAAGGCGGTGGTTACGGCGAAACCGGTATGATGACCTGGTGGGGAGAAGCCCTCGGGGCCCTGGTGCTGATGGATGGGCAGGTGTTTGCCGCTAACCACATTAACGATGCCTTCGCGGTGATCAGTACCGGCGGGCATGCAGGTGTGCCGGTGAACTATGAAAATCAGCCGGTCGGCGAAACCGATGAAAATGGCTATCTGCTGGTCAGCGGCGTCTCAGCTTACTATCCCGCCAGTTACAGCATTGATACGCTGAATTTACCGGCGGATACGCGTCTGAAAGAGACAGAGCGCAAGATTGCTCTGCGCCGCCATAGTGGTTATTTGATTGAATTTCCGATGCAGCAGGAGCGCGGCGCCAGCGTCATTTTGCACGATGAAAATGGCGTGGAGGTGCCGCTGGCAAGCCTGGTTGAACGCGCCGGTAAACCGGCGACGATAGTGGGCTACGACGGTATCGCCTGGCTGGAAAATCTCGACAATGTCAACGCGCTGCATGTGCGGATGCCGGACGGGCAATCCTGCGATGTGCGTTTTACTCTGTTGGCTAACCCTGAACATAAATTACAGACCTACGGGCCGCTTACCTGCCGGAGGAACCCTTAATGCGCCGTCTGATCCTGCTGTTGCTGCTGCTTTGTTCCGGCCAGGCCTGGTCCGCCTGCACGGTCAGTACCACCAATGGCGCATTCGGCCCGGTGACCTCCTTTGCACTTAATAGCACTGCGCAGACTGCCAGCGCCAACCTGATTGTCACCTGTGATGCCGCACTTAACTTACTGACCAACGATTCGATAACACTGACTTTAACCGGCGCATCCGCGACGGCCTCGAACCGGGGCGCGATGAAGCGCAGTGATGATGCGTCGATCGCCGACATCATTCCGGTTCGCGTCTGCGGCCAGGCGAATTGCGCCAATAACAGCGAAGCGATCATCAGCGGAAACAGTTACACCTGGAGCGGAAGTGTTCTGCTTGCGTTGCTGGGAACGCGGACGTACACATTGCCGCTCTATTTTCTGACAGTACCTGGGCAGAATGTGACCGCCGGGCCTTACCAGGTCACGCTCAATTTCAGCGTGGCCTACAATGTCTGCTCCGTTGGCATTCTCGGGTTATGTTCCTCGTCGCAGACCGGGACTGCGCTCACCAGCCTGCAACTGAGCGGAACCGTCACCAATGACTGCACCACCATCAATGCGCCGAATGTGAATTTTGGCAGCGCGCCGCTGGTGCGAAACTTCCCGACCGTCTCACAATCCATCGCCATCACCTGCACCAAAGGAATGGCTTACACCGTCGGTATCAATAATGGCGGCTATGCCGTCAATAACGTGCGCAATATGGCCAGCGGCGCGAATCGCCTGAGTTATGAGATTTACAAAGCGGGAACCAGCAATCGCTGGGGCAGTGCAGGCAGTGAACGCTGGTCAAGCGGGGTTTCGTCGCAAGTCAGTTCCGACGGCCTGCTGCGTACGTATAACTATACGGCTCAGGTACTTACAACGCAGACCACGCCGCCGCAGGGAACATACAGTGATACCCTGACCGTGGACATTGCATTTTAAGTTACTATTTAATTCCCTTTCGCAAATGTAAAGTTCCCTGACCGCATGCCGATAACACCATTAGGAACATATCGAAAAGGTGTTGCATGTTGAACCGTATCCGCGTCGTTACTCTGCTGATGAGTGTGCTGGCAGTGTTTGCCCTGTTGCAGCTCGTATCAGGGGGGCTTTTTTTCTCGTCCCTTAAGCAAAACCAGCAGAGTTTTGCTGCCTCTAATGACCTGCGTATGCAACAAACTGAGCTGGGTAAAGCCTGGGAATTAATGCTGCAAACGCGTATCAACCTGAGCCGCTCGTCGGCGCGTATGTTGCTCGACCCGAGCAACCAGCAAAGCAGCGCCAAAACCGACCTGTTGAACAGCGCGAAAGCCTCTCTGGCGGAAGCGGCAAAACATTACGATGCCTTTCATAACATGCCATCGCTGCCGGAAATGGATGCGGCGCGCCAGACGCTGGATGAGAAATACCGTACCTATAATGCTGCGCTGACGGAGCTGGTTCAGTTTCTGGAGAGCGGCAATATCAACGGCTTTATGGCGCAACCGACTCAGGGGATGCAAAACGCCCTCGGTGACGCGATGGCAAAATATGCCGCACTGAGCGACAGCCTCTACCGTAATGCCTGGGAGCAGAGCGTCAGCGATTACACCTTTGCGAAATGGCAGATGGCGATTCTGGCGCTGGCGTTAGTGATTGTACTGACCGGCGTCTGGTACGGGATCCGCCGTATTCTGCTGTCGCCATTGTCATCGATCATCGCGCATATCCGCGAAATCGCGGGCGGTAACCTGACGCATACGCTGACGATTGCCGGTCGCAGCGAAATGACGGAACTGGCGCAAAGCGTCGATCATATGCAGAACGCGTTAATCGATACCGTTACCAACGTACGCCAGGGTTCGGATGCCATTTACTCCGGCACCAGCGAAATTGCAGCCGGAAATAACGATCTCTCGTCGCGCACCGAAGAACAAGCCTCGGCGCTGGAGCAGACTGCTGCCAGCATGGAAGAGCTGACGGCTACCGTTAAGCAGAACGCCGACAACGCCCGTCAGGCTTCGCTGCTGGCGCAAAGTGCGTCGGAAACCGCCGAGCGCGGCGGTAAAGTCGTCGATGGCGTGGTGAAAACCATGCACGACATCGCCACCAGTTCGCAGAAAATCGCTGACATTATTGGTGTGATTGACGGTATTGCCTTCCAGACCAATATCCTGGCGCTGAACGCGGCAGTAGAAGCCGCACGCGCGGGCGAGCAGGGCCGGGGATTTGCCGTGGTGGCAGGAGAAGTCCGCAATCTGGCCAGCCGTAGTGCCCAGGCGGCGAAAGAGATTAAAACCTTAATTGAAGATTCCGTTTCCCGCGTGGATACCGGCTCTGTGCTTGTGGAGAGCGCGGGTGAAACCATGTCGGACATTGTTAACGCCGTCACGCGTGTTAACGACATCATGGGTGAGATCGCCTCGGCATCGGATGAACAGAGCCGTGGCATCGATCAGGTTGCGCTGGCGGTATCCGAGATGGATCGCGTCACGCAACAGAATGCGTCACTGGTACAACAATCGGCAGCCGCAGCAGCTGCCTTAGAAGAACAAGCCAGTCGATTGACGATGGCGGTATCTGCTTTCCGCCTTTCTTCTGTATCCGGCAAACCGGCGCAGCGTGCCTTAACTCCGGCAGCAGGCAGCGCTAAGACCCCGGCGCGGAGTCGCCAACTTGCAACCGGACAAGAAGATAACTGGGAAACATTTTAGCAGTTCTTAACCGCGGACATTTTTCCGCCAGATGGGGCGTTAATGTTTAATCGTATTCGTATCTCGACAACACTTTTTTTGATTTTGATTGTGTGTGGCATTTTGCAGGTCGGCAGTAACGGATTGTCCTTTTGGGCTTTTAAACAGAGCACATCGCATTTACAGGAAGTGGCGAACAGCAACCATCAACGCAGCGCTCTGATGCAAATTCGTGCCACGTTGCTTGAAGCGAGCACATTGCTGAATAAAGCGGGTACGCTCACGGCATTAAGTTATCCGCCGGATGATATTAAAGCTCTGATGACGCAGGCAAAAGCCAGCCTGAAACTGGCAGATGAGAAAGAGAAAGAGTTTCTGGGCATTGCCGCAATGACGCCTGCGGGGCAGAAATTGCAGGACGGGACGAAAGCGACGTATACCGCATGGCGCAGCGATCTGGAGCATCAGGCCACCTGGCTTGAAAATAACCAGCTATCAGATTTTATGACCGCGCCGGTGAAGGAGTCGCAGGACCAGTTTGACGCGAATTTTAACGCGTGGGAAAAGCACATAAATGAGTTTGCCGAGCAGGCACGGCAGGACAGCGAAAGCAACTATCACCGTTCGGCGGCCATTTTTATTGCGGTGGTGATCCTTGCGGCGCTGATTACCAGCATCGCGCTGTTCTGGTCGCGCAAGATGATTGTTCAGCCGTTGGCGATCATCAGCAGCCACTTTGACAGCATCGCGGCAGGCAATCTGGCGAAGCCGATTGCTGTTAACGGACGTAATGAAATTTCGGCGATCTTCGCCAGCCTGAAAAAAATGCAGGCAGCGCTGCGTACTACGGTCAGCGATGTTCGTCAGGGCAGTTACGCTATGCATACCGGTATTTCGGAGATTGCTTCAGGCAACAACGACTTATCGGCGCGCACTGAACAGCAGGCCGCTTCGCTGGCACAAACCGCAGCCAGCATGGAGCAGCTGACTGCGACGGTCGGGCAGAACGCCGATAACGCGCGTCAGGCTTCCGGCCTGGCGCAGAGCGCGGCGGAAACCGCGAGAAAAGGCGGGCAGCAAACCACCAGCGTGGCGAGTACCATGCAGGAGATTGCCGGCAGCTCGCAAAAAATTGGCGATATCATCAGCGTGATTGATGGCATCGCGTTTCAGACCAATATCCTCGCGCTGAACGCCGCAGTGGAAGCGGCGCGTGCGGGTGAGCAGGGCCGGGGATTTGCCGTGGTGGCAGGGGAAGTACGTAACCTGGCCAGCCGCAGCGCCCAGGCGGCAAAAGAGATTAAAGGTCTGATTGAAGAGTCGGTATCCCGTGTTCAACAGGGTTCTGCGCTGGTGGATACCGCCGCGCAGACGATGACGGAAATCGTCCGCTCGGTGACGCAGGTCAACGACATTATGGGCGAGATCGCCTCCGCGTCGGATGAACAGCGTCGTGGCATTGAGCAGGTTGCGCTGGCGGTCAGCCAGATGGATCAGGTCACACAGCAGAACGCGGCGCTGGTAGAAGAGGCCGCTTCCGCGACCGATCAACTGGCAAACCAGGCGGATAATCTGACCTCGTTAGTGGCTGTATTTAAGATTGAAGAGCACATTGCATTACCCGAAGTGGCACCGCCCAAAGCCGTGCCTGCTGCATCCTGAAATTAACCTGGTTGAGAAGGCGCTATGACATCATCACTGCCCACAGGGCAAACGTCATCAATACTGCAACAGATGACACAGCGCCTGGCGCTGTCCGATGCGCATTTCCGTCGGATATGTCAATTGATCTACCAGCGCGCGGGGATCGTTCTTGCAGATCATAAACGCGACATGGTGTACAACCGCCTTGTTCGCCGTTTACGCACGCTAGGGTTGGATGATTTTGGTCGCTATCTGAGCATGCTGGAAGCGAACCAGAACAGCGCCGAGTGGCAAGCGTTTATCAACTCGCTGACCACCAATCTCACCGCATTTTTCCGGGAAGCGCATCACTTTCCGGTACTGGCTGAGCATGCGCGTAAGCGCTCGGGTGAATACCGCGTATGGAGTGCTGCGGCCTCTACCGGAGAAGAACCTTACTCGCTGGCGATTACCCTTGCCGATTCGCTGGGTATGGCGCCGGGTCGCTGGAAAGTGTTTGCCAGCGATATCGACACGGAAGTGCTGGAAAAAGCACGCAGCGGTATTTATCGCCAGGACGAGTTGAAGACCCTCTCGCCACAGCAGATGCAACGCTATTTTATGCGTGGAACCGGCCCGCATGCCGGGCTGGTACGTGTACGGCAAGAACTGGCGAATTACGTCGAATTCACCACCGTGAACCTGCTGGATAAGCAGTACAACGTTCCGGGGCCTTTTGACGCAATTTTTTGCCGTAACGTAATGATTTATTTTGATAAAACGACGCAACAGGACATTCTGCATCGTTTTGCTCCGCTGCTTAAGCCGGACGGATTACTGTTTGCCGGGCATTCGGAGAACTTCAGCAACCTCGTGCGCGAGTTCAGCCTCCGTGGGCAGACTGTTTATGCGCTGAGTAAGGATAAAGCATGAGTAAAATCAGGGTGTTGTCCGTCGATGATTCCGCATTGATGCGCCAGATCATGACAGAAATTATCAATAGCCACAGCGATATGGAGATGGTGGCGACGGCGCCAGACCCGTTGGTCGCCCGGGATTTAATCAAAAAATTCAACCCGGATGTCTTAACGCTGGATGTAGAAATGCCGCGCATGGATGGGCTGGATTTCCTTGAGAAATTAATGCGTCTGCGGCCAATGCCGGTGGTGATGGTCTCCTCGCTGACCGGTAAAGGCTCGGAAGTGACGCTGCGAGCGCTGGAGCTGGGGGCGATTGATTTCGTCACCAAACCGCAAATCGGCATTCGTGAAGGCATGCTGGCCTACAGCGAAATGATTGCTGAGAAAGTGCGCACCGCTTCGCGTGCGCGTATTGCTGCGCATAAACCGATGGAAGCGCCCGCGCTGCTGAAGGCTGGCCCGCTGCTCAGCTCGGAAAAATTGCTGGTCATTGGCGCGTCAACCGGAGGAACAGAGGCAATTCGTCATGTACTCCAGCCATTGCCGCTCTCAAGTCCGGGTATTCTAATCACTCAGCATATGCCGCCGGGCTTTACCCGCTCATTTGCTGAGCGTTTGAACAAGCTCTGCCAGATCAGCGTCAAGGAAGCGGAAGATGGTGAGCGCGTTCTGCCGGGACACGCGTATATTGCTCCGGGCGATAAACATATGGAGCTCGCGCGTAGCGGGGCAAACTATCAGATTAAGATCCACGATGGACCGCCGGTTAACCGGCACCGTCCGTCGGTGGATGTGCTGTTTCATTCGGTCGCGAAACATGCGGGGCGCAACGCCGTAGGTGTGATTCTTACGGGGATGGGTAACGATGGCGCGGCGGGAATGTTAGCAATGCACCAGGCGGGAGCCTGGACCATCGCGCAAAACGAAGCAAGTTGTGTGGTGTTCGGCATGCCGCGTGAGGCCATCAATATGGGTGGCGTCAGCGAAGTGGTCGATCTTAGCCAGGTAAGCCAGCAGATGCTGGCGAAAATCAGTGCCGGACAGGCAATACGTATTTGAACCAGGAGTAATTTTTTATGGCGGATAAAGAGCTTAAGTTTTTGGTTGTGGATGACTTTTCCACCATGCGTCGCATTGTGCGCAACCTGCTGAAAGAGCTGGGATTCAACAACGTCGAAGAGGCGGAAGACGGTGTTGATGCGCTGAACAAATTGCAGACCGGTGGTTTTGGTTTTGTCATCTCCGACTGGAACATGCCGAATATGGATGGTCTGGAATTGCTGAAGACTATCCGTGCCGACAGCAACATGGCTTCCATGCCGGTGCTGATGGTGACGGCTGAAGCGAAAAAAGAGAACATCATTGCGGCGGCGCAGGCTGGTGCGAGCGGCTACGTGGTGAAACCGTTCACCGCAGCCACCCTGGAAGAGAAGCTCGGTAAGATCTTCGAGAAACTTGGCATGTGAGGACCGGACTATGTTGCAACCTTCAATAAAACCTTCTGAAGATCATTCTCCCAGCGACATTATTGCCCGCATCGGTAGTCTGACGCGCATGCTGCGCGATAGTCTGCGCGAGTTGGGCCTGGATCAAGCGATTGCCGAAGCCGCGGAAGCGATTCCGGATGCGCGCGATCGCCTGGATTATGTGGTACAGATGACGGCGCAGGCCGCAGAGCGCGCGCTGAACAGTGTGGAAGCCTCTCAGCCTCACCAGGATGAGATGGAAAAAAGCTCGAAAGCGCTGAGCAAACGCTGGGACGAGTGGTTCGAGAACCCGATTGAACTGGCAGACGCCCGTGAACTGGTGACCGATACCCGCAAGTTCCTCGGTGAAATTCCGGGTCATACCAGCTTCACCAACGCCCAGTTGCTGGACATCATGATGGCGCAGGATTTCCAGGATCTGACCGGTCAGGTGATCAAGCGCATGATGGACGTTATCCAGGAGATCGAACGTCAGCTGCTGATGGTGCTGCTGGAAAACATCCCGGAGCAGTCTTCGCGCCCGAAACGCGAAAACGACAGCCTGCTCAATGGTCCTCAGCTCGACGCCACCAAAGCGGGCGTGGTGGCAAGCCAGGATCAGGTGGACGACCTGCTGGACAGCCTCGGCTTCTGATTTGTCGGCATATTCCCCTCCAGACAGCCTGAAGGGGAAGTTAGCGCACCAGCGAAAAAGGGAAGGGAAACCTTCCTTTTTTATTGCAGGAAGATATCGCCCATTGCGAAGAGATTCGACAGCGCATGTAGCACTATCGGTATCAGCAGCCCGCCTGTCCCGAGCCGGACGACACACAATAGCGCAGAAAAAATAAACAACTGAATAAACGTGATCGGCGCCTGATATTGCATATGAATGGCGGCAAACAGTAATGAAGTCAGCACAATACCGACTTGTTGCGGCACTTTTCCCCATCCCAGGCTCGCATTGAGCAAAAAGCCGCGAAAAATAATCTCTTCACTCACCGGGGCTATCAAACAGGCGGTGAATATCCACGCCCAACGGGTTAACCCCGTATACCCTTCCAGGGAATCCAGCCACGGCTCAGGCTGCTGGAAGAGTTTTTCCATTACCAGCATCGCCACCAGCGCCAGCAACGGTGCGGCAAGGTTTCGCCACGCCAGCGTGCCGAAAGGCAGTAGCTCGTCATAGTGACGTCCGTAATAACGCCACAGCAGTAGCGAGCAGGGGAGCAACAGCGCGCCATGCAGAAACGGACCGTCGAGGCCATTTTGATAAAGACGCATAAAACCCGGAATGTAGATAGCGAAATAGAACAGGCTGTAATAGATAGCAAACGCCGCGATGCACACCGCAGTATGCGATGTTCGGTCCGATTGTGTTGGCATAAAAAAGTCACGTCCGTGCAGGGTCATACGCGAAGCCAACCATTATAAAGGAGATTGTCTGCAATTCTGTTTAGTCGTTAACAATCAGGACAGGTCAACAAAAAATGACGTTTAGGCAGGATTTTTTACAGGGCATTGCTGTTTTGTCCTCGTTTCAGGCACGTGGATGAACCCTGAAGGGCATTCAAATGGCGAAAACCCCCTGTTTTTATGCCTTACTCTGCCCATTAGATACCCTTGACTCTGGCAATATGTTGTCAAATCCGTAATCCGTGGATGCAGGCCGTGGCCTCTGAAGACAACGAAGACAAAACAGAAGCCCCCACAGCGCACCGACTAGAAAAGGCGCGTGAAGAAGGGCAAATCCCCCGATCGAAAGAGCTGACATCACTGCTGGTGATGCTGGTGGGTGTCTGCATTCTGTGGTTTGGCGGCGAGATGTTTGGTCGACGGTTATCGATGGCGCTCGCTTCCGGGCTGCGCTTCGATCATAAAATCATCAACGATCCAGGGCTGTTTGTCGGGCAGGTTATCATGATGCTGAAAACGGCGTTGATGGGGATGCTGCCGCTGTTGACCGGCGTGGTGATTATCGCGCTGATTGCACCGGTGATGCTGGGGGGGCTGGTTTTCAGCACCAAGTCGCTGGCGTTTAATTTTTCCAAGCTCAATCCGCTGAGCGGTCTTGGTCGTCTGTTTTCTTCTCAGGTAGGCGCTGAACTGCTTAAAGCGTTAATGAAAGCCCTGCTGATGGGCAGCGTCGCCGGGATATTCGTCTGGCATCACTGGCCGGATATGATGCGCCTGATGAGCGAATCGCCGTTAACAGCCATGGCCAGCGCCCTTAATCTGGCCGGGTTGTGTGCGCTGCTGGTGTCGCTGAGCATCATCCCGATGGTCGGTTTCGACGTTTTCTGGCAGATCTACAGCCATTTGAAAAAATTACGCATGTCGCGCCAGGACATTCGTGACGAATTTAAGCAGAGCGAAGGCGACCCGCATATCAAAAGTCGTATCCGCCAGATGCAGCGAGCCGCCGCTCGTCGCCGCATGATGGCCGATGTACCGAAAGCCGATGTGATTGTCACCAACCCGACGCACTATGCCGTCGCGCTGCAATATGACGAAAATAAAATGAGCGCGCCGAAAGTGGTGGCGAAAGGCTCCGGTTTGGTAGCGCTGCGTATTCGCGAGTTGGGTACGGAAAATCGCGTACCGATTCTGGAAGCGCCGCCACTGGCGCGTGCGCTTTTCCGCCATGCGGAAATTGGACAGCAGATCCCAGGCCAGCTTTATGCGGCGGTAGCCGAAGTGCTGGCGTGGGTATGGCAGTTGAAACGCTGGCGACTGTCAGGCGGACAACGACCTGTTAAACCTGAGAATCTTCCGGTGCCTGAAGCGCTGGATTTTATGAACGAGAAGGACACTGATGGCTAATCTGGTAGCAATGCTGCGTCTGCCCAGCAATCTGAAATCGACCCAATGGCAAGTGCTTGCCGGGCCTGTGCTCATTTTGCTTATTTTGTCGATGATGGTGCTGCCGCTGCCGGCGTTTGTCCTCGACCTGCTGTTTACTTTTAATATCGCGCTGTCGATTATGGTGCTGCTGGTGGCGATGTTCACCCAGCGTACGCTCGAATTCGCCGCTTTCCCGACCATTCTGCTGTTTACCACGTTGCTGCGCCTGGCGCTCAACGTGGCCTCCACGCGTATCATTCTGATGGACGGGCACACCGGTGCCGCCGCCGCAGGCCGCGTGGTTGAAGCGTTCGGCCACTTCCTGGTCGGCGGCAACTTTGCCATTGGTATCGTGGTGTTCGTCATCCTCGTGATCATCAACTTTATGGTTATCACCAAAGGTGCCGGACGTATCGCGGAAGTGGGCGCGCGTTTTGTGCTCGACGGGATGCCCGGTAAGCAGATGGCGATTGATGCCGACCTTAACGCCGGGATCATCGGCGAAGATGAGGCGAAACGCCGCCGTTCGGAAGTAACGCAGGAAGCCGATTTCTACGGTTCGATGGACGGTGCGAGTAAGTTCGTTCGTGGTGATGCCATCGCCGGTATTCTGATCATGGTGATCAACATCATCGGCGGTCTGCTGGTGGGTGTACTGCAACATGGCCTGTCGATGGGCGATGCGGCGGAGAGCTATACCCTGTTGACCATCGGTGATGGCCTGGTCGCGCAGATTCCGGCGCTGGTCATTTCAACCGCTGCGGGCGTTATCGTCACACGCGTCAGCACCGATGAAGATGTCGGCCAGCAGATGGTTGGGCAACTCTTCTCAAACCCGCGCGTTATGTTGCTGAGCGCCGGTGTGCTCGGTCTGCTGGGGATGGTGCCTGGCATGCCGAACTTTGTCTTCCTGCTGTTTACCGCCGCGCTGCTCGGGCTGGCCTGGTGGCTGCGCGGACGCCAACAGGCGGCACCTGTCGAAGCGGCACCGGTGAAAGTACCAGAAAACACGCAAGCCGTGGAAGCGACCTGGAATGATGTACAACTGGAAGACTCCCTCGGGATGGAAGTGGGTTACCGCCTGATCCCGATGGTGGATTTCCAGCAGGACGGCGAGTTGCTGGGACGTATCCGCAGTATCCGTAAGAAATTTGCCCAGGACATGGGCTTCCTGCCGCCGGTGGTGCATATTCGCGACAACATGGATCTGCCCCCCGCGCGCTACCGTATTTTGATGAAAGGGGTGGAAATTGGCAGCGGCGAAGCCTATCCGGGCCGCTGGCTGGCAATTAACCCTGGTACGGCAGCCGGTTCGCTGCCGGGCGAACAGACTGTCGATCCGGCTTTTGGTCTGGCCGCAATCTGGATCGAAAGCGCGCTGAAAGAGCAGGCGCAAATCCAGGGCTTTACCGTGGTGGAAGCGAGTACCGTGGTAGCAACGCACCTCAACCACCTGATTGGTCAATTCTCGGCGGAACTGTTTGGCCGTCAGGAAGCGCAGCAACTGCTTGATCGCGTAAGCCAGGAGATGCCGAAGCTGACCGAAGATTTAGTGCCGGGTGTGGTGACGCTGACCACGCTGCACAAAGTGTTGCAAAACCTGCTGGCGGAGAAAGTGCCGATTCGCGATATGCGCACCATTCTCGAAACGCTGGCCGAGCATGCGCCGCTGCAAACCGACCCGCACGAACTCACCGCGGTGGTGCGCGTAGCGCTCGGCCG
Source organism: Kosakonia sp. MUSA4 (assembly GCF_013085925.1). Classification (NCBI taxonomy): domain Bacteria; kingdom Pseudomonadati; phylum Pseudomonadota; class Gammaproteobacteria; order Enterobacterales; family Enterobacteriaceae; genus Kosakonia; species Kosakonia sp. MUSA4. The sequence continues at coordinate 3,107,110 of NZ_CP025697.1, read as the reverse complement.
TGCGATTACGCAGCAGTGGTTCCCGGGTAATGATGAAGTGCAGGTGATTGGCCTTGATACGCCGCTGGAACGTCTGCTGCTGCAAGCACTGCAGGGCGGCGGCGGCCTGGAGCCGGGTCTGGCCGACCGTTTACTGGAGCAGACTCAGGAAGCGCTGGCGCGTCAGGAGATGCTCGGTGCGCCGCCGGTGCTGCTGGTCAACCATGCCCTGCGTCCGTTGCTGGCGCGTTTCCTGCGCCGCAGTCTGCCGCAGCTGGTGGTGATGTCGAATATGGAGATGTCCGACAATCGCCATATCCGCATGACAGCAACCATCGGGGGTAAATAATGCGTTATCTCGCTCTGCTGATCGCAGCACTGCCGTTGTTCGCCAGCGCGGCGGGCGAAGGCGCCTGGCAAGCCAGCAGTATTGGCATCCGGCTGGATAACCGGGGCGTAGCGGCGTCGTCACGACCATTAGGGCCAACGCAGCCGGTTGATGGGTTAATAACGGAAGTCTCCTGGCGCTATGAGCTGAACGGCCCGACGCCAGCGGGATTGCTGGTGCGTCTCTGTTCGCAGACGCGCTGCGTGGCGCTCGATGGCCAGAGCGGTTCAACGCGCGGTTTGGCGGATGTACCCGCTGCCGAACAGTTACGTTTTGTCTGGGAAGTGCCGGGCGGCGGGCGTTTGTGGCCGCCGCTGAATGTCCGCAGTAACCAGGTCATTGTGAATTACCGTCAGCCTGCCAAAAGCTAGCCGCTTCGCTGGCAATAAACTCAATCGCTTAGCTGTTTTTTTAGCCTTCGATCCCGCCATCAGAGCGGGATTTTGCTATCTGTCACTCATTTTTGACCACGCCTTTTGAAGCATTAGAAACGCTGTTTTATAAATCAGTGATGCGCGTATCGACACTCTTTGCATTTTTGCCAGTTACGCCTTTTTGCTGGCAGAAACAGAAAGGTTTCCTGTTGCACATCCTCTTACTTTAGCCGTGTAAGAAATTCCTTTGACTAAGCCGGATCGTCAAAGGTCCCCAATAATGAACAGGGTTGACGGCAATGAAAACACGTAAAATTGGACTGGTTAATTATCTCGCCTACGGTTCTGGCGATTTTCTGGGAGCGGGCACGACCGCGTTGACCGCAGCATGGTTACTCTATTTCTACACAACCTTTTGTGGTCTGACACCGATCGAAGCGACATTTATCTTTGCTGCCGCAAGGGTGCTGGATGCTGTCGTGAGTCCGCTGATGGGCTTTTTGACCGATAACTTCGGTACGACCTGGCTGGGCAAACGCTTTGGCCGTCGTAAATTCTTTATCCTGCTGGGTATTCCTTGTGTGTTCAGCTACTCAATTATGTGGGTAGGGGACATGAGCTTTTGGTATTACCTGCTGACCTATCTGCTGTTTGATGTGGTCTACACCATGATTCTGGTGCCCTATGAAACTCTGGTGCCGGAAATGACCGATGACTTCAAACAGAAAACCAAATTCTCCGGTGCGCGCATCTCGATGGCGCAAATGTCAGCGATTCTGGCGTCATTCCTGCCGGGGATCCTGCTGACGCATTTCGGCAAAGACAACCCGATCTCTTTCTTCTATGCCAGCCTGGTGTTCTCGGTGATGTGCGCCATGATGCTGACGTTTGTCTGGTGCTTCACCTGGGAACGCCCGCGTGAAGAGTGGACGGAAGCGGCGCTGCGCGCGGAAGCGGAGAAGAAACACCTGACTCTCGGCCAGAGCCTGAGCCGCCTGTTTGTTGAACTGAGTTCAACGCTGCGCATCAAAATCTTCCGCCAGCACCTGGGCATGTATCTCGGCGGCTATATCGCGCAGGATGTGTTCAACGCCGTATTCACTTACTACGTGGTGTTCGTGCTGATGCAGGAAGCCTCGGTGGCATCCAGCCTGATGGGCACCATGGCGATCTTCCAGTTCATCGCGGTTATCGCCATGATCCCGCTGTGTATTCGCTTTGGGCCTGCGCCGTCTTACCGCATGGTGGTGACGCTGTTCGGTCTGAGCGCCGCGTCTTACGCCGTGCTTTATTACACCGGTTTGAGCGACGTGTACTCGCTGTTGCTGCTGGTTTCTGCCGTTGCAGGGCTGGGCCGTGGCGGTATCAACTATGTGCCGTGGAACATCTACACCTATATCGCTGACATTGACGAAGTGGTCACCGGCCAGCGTCGTGAAGGGATTTTCGCTGGCATCATGACGCTGACGCGTAAAGCCTCGCAGGCGGGTGCAGTGATGCTGGTGGGGATCGTGATGCAGGCATCCGGTTTTGTCTCCGGCCAGAAAATCCAGGCACCGGAAGTAAGCCACACCATTCTGATGATCATGTGCTTTGGCACTATCGCGGTGCTGTGCTGCGGTTTCCTCGTTTCCCTGCGCTTCAGGCTGAACCTGAAAACGCACAGCGTGCTGCGTGAAGAGACGGCAAAAATGCGCCAGAGCGGCCGTGCGATGCCGGAATGCATTACCCCGCAGGCGCGGGAAACGGTCGAGATGCTGGCGGGAATGCCGTACGAATCCCTGTGGGGCAATAACAATATCGGCTATCTGAATCGCAATAAACCTGCCGCCCCCTCCCTGAAAGACGCGTCTCTGAAATCGACTTACAACTGAGGTTAAGAATATGAAGGTTTGGCCTGTCAAACACAGCCCGTTACTGCGTCAGCCGGAGCGTTTTATCGCTCGTGATGAACTGAAGGCGTTGATTCGCAAGATTACCCACAATCTGGTCAACATTCACGATACCACTGGCGAGTTTTTACTCCGTCTGGATGATGGCCGCGTGATTGACACCAAAGGCTGGGCTGGCTGGGAGTGGACGCACGGCGTCGGGCTGTACGGGATGTATCAGTATTACCGCCAGACCGGGGACGAAACCATTCGCGAAGTGATTGATAGCTGGTTCGCCGACCGTTTTGCAGAAGGCGCAACCACCAAAAACGTCAATACCATGGCGCCGTTCCTGACGCTGGCGTACCGCTATGAAGAGACGCGCAATCCAACGTACCTGCCGTGGCTGGAGAGTTGGGCGGAGTGGGCGATGAACGAGATGCCGCGTACCGATCACGGCGGTATGCAGCACATTACGCTGGCAGAAGAGAATCATCAGCAAATGTGGGATGACACCCTGATGATGACGGTACTGCCGCTGGCGAAGATCGGTAAGCTGCTCAACCGCCCGGACTATGTGGAAGAGGCGGTCTATCAGTTTCTGCTGCATGTGCAAAATCTGATGGATCGGGAAAGCGGGTTGTGGTTCCACGGCTGGAACTACGAGGGACAACATAACTTTGCCAAAGCGCGCTGGGCGCGCGGCAATAGCTGGCTGACCATCGTGATCCCGGATTTTCTTGAGCTGGTGGATCTGCCGGAAAATAACGCGGTGCGCCGCTATCTGGTGCAGGTGCTGAATGCGCAAATCGCCGCGCTGGCGCAGTGCCAGCATGAGAGCGGGCTGTGGCATACACTGCTGGACGATGCCGATTCCTATCTGGAGGCGTCGGCTACCGCTGGGTTTGCCTACGGTATTCTGAAAGCGCTGCGTAAACGCTATATCAGTGCTGATTATTCTGAGGTGGCAGAAAACGCGGTGAAAGCGATCGTTGGCAATATTTCGCCGGAAGGGGAGCTGTTGCAGGTTTCGTTCGGCACCGGCATGGGCAGTAATCTGGAGTTCTACCGTCAGATCCCACTCACCTCTATGCCGTATGGCCAGGCGATGGCCATGCTCTGCCTGACGGAATATTTGCGTAAATATTTCTGAGTTCGCTATGCGTAAAATAAAAACCGCTCCTGTTTATCGTGAGCGGTTTTTATCTGGAATAATCCGAACAGTTTTTATTATATTAAAAATAATTAATCTGAATGTAATTAATAAAAACATTTATCGTATGAATAATTAAATTATTTATTCGGTATTAATAAAAATGTGATTAAGAACACACTGTATGGATTCTGTATCGTCTACTTTTAATTTGTGTTTGAGATTTATCTAATACGCAAACAAGGAGGTGAGAATGGGTGAAATAGTGGGTGGCTATGTTATTGACCCTGCGGTGAACATCAATGAAAAGGGAATGACGAAAGATCAGGTATCCCGGTTTGTAACAGCGTTTGAAGGGATCGTTGGCGCGAAATATTTGCCGCTAATGTATATTGGTAGTCAACTGGTTGCCGGCCATTTGTACGCTTATATTGCTCAACGCACTTTTATTCATTCCCAGTCAGTAGAGGTTACCCTGGTCAAGGTCGTTATATATGAGTCATTTGACAATGAATTAGCTATCCACTCGATTAGTGAGATCTGAACCATATTATCGTCATGATAGTGATTGCTCTTTGAAATAAACATCCTGTTATTGTTGACTCTGTCATTTATTGAGTATGCGCGTCTGTTCAATCTTAGCCAGATTGTAACAAACAGTCCGCCTCCGGTGAGGCGGACAATTTTTTTACATTCTGTCGATGGTCTCAATTCCCAGCGTATCCAGCCCCAGCTTCAGCGTTTTCGCCGTCAGCAGCGCCAGTTTCAGACGGCTGTTGCGCACCTCTTCATTCCCGGCAGAGAGAATCGGGCAGTGCTCATAGAAACCGGAAAACAGACCGGCCAGATCGTACAGATAGGCGCACATCACGTGCGGCGTCCCTTCACGAGCCACAACATTCAGCGTCTCTTCAAATTGCAGCAGGCGAGCTGCCAGTTGCGATTCGCGCTCTTCGCCGATGGTAACCGGTGCATTTTCAAGCACGCTCTCTTCAAGACCCGCTTTGCGGAACACGGAGAGTACGCGCGTATAGGCATACTGCATATATGGCGCGGTGTTGCCTTCAAACGCCAGCATGTTATCCCAGTCGAAAACGTAGTCGGTGGTACGGTTCTTCGACAGATCCGCGTATTTCACCGCGCCGATGCCTACAGCGTTGGCCAGTTTTTCCAGCTCGTCTGCCGGCATCTCCGGATTTTTCTCGGCAACCAGACGACGGGCGCGCTCCAGCGCTTCATCCAGTAGATCGGCAAGTTTCACCGTACCGCCGGCACGGGTTTTAAACGGTTTGCCATCTTTGCCCAGCATCATGCCGAACATATGGTGTTCCAGCGGCACGGAATCCGGAACATAACCGGCTTTACGCACGATGGTCCACGCCTGCATCAGATGCTGGTGCTGACGGGAATCAATGTAGTAGAGCACGCGATCGGCATGCAGCGTTTCATAACGGTATTTGGCGCAGGCGATATCGGTCGTGGTGTAGAGGTAGCCGCCATCCTTCTTCTGGATGATGACGCCCATCGGTTCGCCTTCCTTGTTTTTGTACTCATCAAGGAACACCACGGTAGCGCCTTCGCTTTCTACCGCCAGGCCTTTCGCTTTCAGGTCGGCAACGATGCCAGGCAGCATCGGGTTGTAGAGGCTTTCACCCATCACATCTTTGCGCGTCAGGGTAACGTTTAAGCGCTCATAGGTTTGCTGGTTCTGACTCATGGTGATGTCAACCAGCTTGCGCCACATTTCACGGCAGTATTCGTCGCCGCCCTGCAGTTTTACGACATAGGCGCGCGCACGTTCAGCGAAGGCGGCATCTTCGTCGTAATGTTTTTTCGCTTCGCGGTAGAAAGCTTCCAGATCGGCCAGCGCCATTTCACCGGCATTTTCCTGCTGCTTCAGCTCAAGATACGCAATCAGCATGCCGAACTGCGTGCCCCAGTCGCCAACGTGGTTCGCGCGAATAACGTTGTGGCCGAGGAATTCCAGCGTACGTACGGAGGCATCGCCAATAATGGTTGAGCGCAGATGACCAACGTGCATCTCTTTCGCCACGTTTGGCGCAGAGTAGTCAATCACAATGGTCTGTGGCTGCGGCTGTGTCACGCCAAGGCGTTCCGATTTCAGCGCCTGGTTAACTTCCGCCGCGAGAAATTCTGGTGCGAGGAAGATATTGATAAAACCGGGCCCGGCGATTTCAACTTTGTTGGCAATCCCGTCGAGTGAGAGATGAGACAGAACCTGCTCAGCCAGTTGTCGCGGCGCCATGCCCAGTTTTTTAGCAACTGCCATTACACCGTTAGCCTGATAGTCGCCAAACTGGACTTTTGCTGACTGACGAACCTGCGGTTCGCAATCGGCGGGCGCACCTGCCGCAATCATGGCCTGACTGACTTTTTCTGAGAGAAGAGCCTGAATATTCACCGGGATACCTTACGTTTAGGACGCGACACAAGCGGGGCGCGTCCGGGTGTTCATTAAAGGCGGGAGTATACTGCAATTGCCCGTTGGCGTCAGCACCGCGTCGCGCGCGGTCTGTGCAGAAAATCATCTACCGGCGCGCAGAAAGCCAGGCAGTTGGTTAGCGGCGCATAACAAGGTAGATTATGCGCTTTGCGATGACATACGGGCACGGCTTATGAACAACTGGCAAGAAATTGAAGAATTGCAGGATATTGTCGCGGATCTGCCGCGTTTTCGCGACGATTTGCAGGCGCTAACCACGCGATTAGGGCTGGCGATTGCGCCACTGCATGCCGACCATATTTCTCTGCGCTGCCACCAGAACGCCACGGCGGATCGCTGGCGGCGCGGGTTTGAACAGTGCGGTGAACTGCTGTCGGAAAATATCATCAACGGTCGCCCGATCTGCTTGTTTAAATTGCATCAGCCACTGCATGTGGAGCACTGGGCATTTACGGTGATTGAACTGCCGTGGCCGGGCGAGAAACGCTATCCGCACGAAGGCTGGGAGCATATCGAAATTGTCCTGCCTGGCGCGCCGGAAACCCTGAATGCCCGCGCGCTGGCGCTGCTGGCTGATGAAGGGTTAAGCCAGCCGGGTATCGCCGTGAAAACCAGTTCACCAAAAGGGGAACGCGAACGTTTGCCAAACCCAACGCTTGCGGTAACCGACGGCAAAGTGACGGTGAAATTTCATCCGTGGACCATTGAAGAGATTGTCGCCAGCGAGCAGTGACGCTCGCAGGTGTGAGGGCGCGCAGATCCGCAATTATATAAGCGTGCCATGATGAATAAAGGGAGGAGCTATGGCCTTACTGGAAATCTGTTGTTACGGCGTTGATGACGCGGTGATCGCCCAGCAGCAGGGGGCAGATCGCATCGAGTTTTGTGCGGCGCCGAAAGAGGGCGGGTTAACGCCTTCCGCCGGTGCGCTGAAAAGCATCCGCCAGCGAGTGACGATTCCGGTGCATCCGATTGTTCGCCCGCGCGGCGGCGATTTTTGCTACCGCGCCGATGAATTTGCCGCCATGCTGGAAGATATCCAGCTGCTGCGCGAACTCGGTTTTCCCGGTCTGGTAACGGGTGTACTGAACGAAGACGGGCAGGTCGATATGCCGCGCATGCAGGAAATTATGTCGGCGGCGCAGGGGATGGCGGTGACCTTTCATCGCGCCTTCGATATGTGCGCCAACCCGCATCAGGCCTGCGATGCGCTGGCAGAATTAGGCGTTGTTCGTGTTCTCACTTCCGGTCAGCAGGCGTCGGCGGAAAAAGGACTTTCATTAATTAGGGAACTTAATGCCCGCTCTGGCGCTCCAATCATTATGGCCGGTGCTGGTGTGCGTCCGCAAAACCTGGAAATATTTCTGGAGGCGGGCGTCAAAGAGGTGCACAGCTCGGCAGGACGCTGGTCAGCGTCACCGATGCGTTATCGCAACAGTGGATTATCGATGTCGTCGGATGCCCAGGCGGATGAATATGCCCGCTACGGTGTTGACGGCGCGGCAGTGGCGAAGATGAAGCAGATCATGGCGCTTCACCGCCCGTAACAGTTTTTACCGCGCATCATGTCGCCCAATATGATGCTTGCTTGTACCAGGCCCCTGCCATTAACAGGGGCCTTTTTTTGTCTTATGGTTTGCGGGCAATCAGTACGGCGCGCAGCGGCGCCGGATAGCCTTCGACAGTTTTCGTGCTGTCATGCGGATCGAGGAAATCCGCCAGCGATTCGGTCACCATCCACGGTGTCCGGCGTTGCTCCTCAGTGCTGGTAACGCACATATCGGCGATACGCACATCGACAAAACCGCACTTCTCAAGCCAGTTTTTCAGCGCCAGCGCAGAGGGAATAAAGTAGACGTTGCGCATTTGCGCGTAGCGATCGCCCGGAACCAGAACCGTATGCTCATCGCCTTCAACCACCAGCGTTTCCAGCACCAGCTCGCCCTCTTTCACCAGTTGATCTTTCAGTTGCCACAGATGTTCCAGTGGCGAACGGCGGTGATAAAGTACGCCCATCGAAAATACGGTGTCGAACGCGTTCAGCGCCGGAAGTTGCTCAATTCCCAGCGGCAACAGGTGCGCGCGGCGATCGTCACCCAGCAGCTTACGGACTGCTTCGAACTGACATAAAAAGAGTTGCGTCGGATCGATCCCGATAGCCAGCGACGCTCCGGCGCCAATCATGCGCCACAGGTGATAACCGCTACCGCAGCCGACATCGAGAATGGTACGTCCGCGTAAGTCTGACAGGTGCGGCAGCACGCGATCCCACTTCCAGTCTGATCGCCATTCGGTATCAATATCAATGCCATACAGAGAAAACGGCCCTTTGCGCCACGGCATCAGGTTACGCAGCAGCGTTTCCATGCCCTTGAGCTGACCGGCGCTCAGCGGCTCATCACTTTGCGCCGTCACGCCATTGAGCAGATCCAGCTTTGCTGGCGTAAGCTGCGGCAGAAATTCGACCGCATTGTTCCACTGTTTAAACTGCCCGTGCAGGGCTTCGCGCTGCCAGGCGGAAATTTGCGGCGGCAGCGTGTCGAGCCAGTGTGCTAACGGGCCAACGGCAATTTGCTGATAAAAACGGCCAAACTCGATCATGCCTTCTCCGCCTTCAGTGCGACCAGCGAGCCGAAGTTAAAGCACTGGAACCACAATTCGCTGTGTTCAAACCCGGCGGTATGCAGGCGCGCTTTATGCGCCTCGACGGAATCTGTCAGCATGACGTTTTCCAGCATGCTGCGTTTCTGGCTGATCTCCAGCTCGCTGTAACCGTTGGCGCGTTTAAAGTCGTGATGCATATTGAACAGCAGTTCGCCGACAGTGCTGTCTTCAAAACTGAATTTTTCCGACAACACCAGCGCGCCGCCCGGATTCAGCCCCTGGTAGACCTTTTGCAGCAGCTTCAGGCGATCGTCCGGCTCGAGAAATTGCAGCGTAAAGTTGAGCACCACCATCGAGGCATTTTCGATCTGAATATCGCGAATATCGCCTTCGATCACCTCAACGGGCGTCGGCGCTTTGTAGGCGTCAATATGGCGACGGCAGCGTTCGACCATCGCCGGCGAGTTATCCACGGCGATAATTTTGCAGCCATCCTGATGAATGTTGCGGCGTACCGACAGCGTGGCGGCACCGAGTGAACAACCGAGATCGTAAACCTGCGTGGCGGGCTGCACGAAGCGCTCTGCCAGCATGCCGATCATCGAAATAATATTGGAGTAACCCGGTACGGAACGCTGGATCATATCCGGGAAGACTTCGGCTACCCGTTCATCGAAAGTCCAGTCGCCCAGGCTGGCGATAGGCGCAGAAAAAAGCGTGTCGCGGTGAGACATAGTGTAAATATCCGGGAAAACAAAGGGGCGTATTGTGCGCTAATGCAGGGAGAAAACCAACTCCCAGGGCATATACCACAGATTGGCCAGCACCATCAGCAACAGCGAACAAAAGGTTGCGCCCATACCAGAACGACGCCAGCGAACCAGCCGATGGTGGTATCCGTAATAATGCATCAGGCGGCCGACAATCAACATCAGCCCGCAGATATGCACCATCCAGATTTCCGCGCCGTCCATCTCCATGAACAGCAATAACAGCAGCGCGACAGGAATATATTCCACGGCATTACCATGAATGCGTATCGCGCTTTGCAGTTCACTGAACCCGCCGTCGCCATAACTGACGCGATACTGTGAACGCAGCCGGATAACATCAAAAGAAAACTTCAGCAGCAATAATGCACCCAGCACGGCGTAGAGCGCGCTAACCATACTAACTCCCTTTACGATGATGGCGATGGCTTCTCAATGATAGGTGCTTCACTCAAAAAAGAGAAGATTGCTGCGGCAGGGAAGGTGCCGCGCCAATCGTAGGGACGGCGGCGTAAAGATCCTGCCACAGCGTCTCCACCAGTTCGGGTGCCTGGGCGATATCCGGGGTATGCAGGAAAAGATACGGTGTGGTGGTTTGCTCCCATAGCGGCAACTTTTCCAGCCAGACGGCGAAAAGCTGCCGATTCTGCGCCATATTGTCGCTACCGATGAAACGCACCATCGGATGATGGGCGGTGACCAGCGCATGTACCGGTACTTTCGGTTTTTTGCGCTGGGCTTCAATCACGGCTTCACTGTGCGCAATTGCGCTGTGCACCGGACGGCTGTCGAGGATCACGCGGTTGACGCCGCGGGCATGCAAACCCTGATTAAGGGCTTTCTCCTCTTCGCCTTTGGCGAAAAAAAGTGGGTGGCGCACTTCGACGCCGTAGGTAAATTCCCCGGGAAGCACATCGAGAAATGCCCACAGCGCAGGCAAGTCCCGCGGGGAGAAAACGGCCGGAAGCTGTAACCAGTACTGGCCTATTCGCCCTGCTAACGGCGACATGCGGCTGAAAAATTCCGCTGTCAGGTCGTTGCAATTCCGTAGCGCCGCCTGGTGCGAAATGGTGGCCGGAAATTTAAAACAGAAACGAAAATCATCGTTGGTCTGCGCGTACCAGCGCGCGACGACCTCCGCTTTGGGCAGCGCATACAGCGTGGTGTTGCCTTCGACACAGTTGAAGTGGCGGGCATACGCCTCAAGGCTGTCAATGCCAAGACGCACCCATTTCGGGTGCGCCCATTGCGGCAGGCCGACATACATCATAACGCGCTGAGGATCTCGTCCGTGCTGCGCACGCGGCTGATCCGCGGGAAGATATTTTTCATGCTGCCCTGATGCTGTTCGGCATTCGCCGCGCTGCAAGCATCTTCAGCCAGCACCAGCGAGAAGCCAAGTTCCCAGGCATTACGAGCGGTTGATTCCACCCCGATATTGGTGGAAATGCCGCACAGCACAATGGTGTCGATACCGCGACGGCGCAGTTGTAGCTCCAGATCGGTGCCGTAAAAGGCGCCCCACTGATGTTTGGTGACTTCGATGTCGCTCTCTTTTTTCCCCAGCGCCTGCGGGTAAGTCCACCAGTTGTCCGGCAACGCATGACCGCCTGTCGCGGCGTCAACCGGTTGTTTTAGCGCTTCGGCGAAATCAGCTGACCAGCCCACGCGCACCAGCACAACAGGCGCACCGTTTGCACGAAATTTTTCCGCCAGCGCAGCGGCGCGTTTTACCACGTCCTGTGCCGTGTGAGGACCACCGGCGAAAGGCAGAATCCCTTCCTGTAAATCGATCACCACCAGAGCGGTTTTCTCAGCATTGAGCTTCAGCATAATAACTCCTGAAAAATGAATGACGTCGGTGGATACCTTACGCGTTCTGCACGCCAGCGCGGTTTACAAATTTTGTTAAATTTTGTGAGAATGCGCAATAAGCGCGCAGCAAACGTGCGTACAGTCAGTAGCGGGCTTATCGTTGGTCAGAATTTCCAGTATAATAGCCCCCTTTTTTCATCCAGTAGTGACATACGAAAATAGCTGCCACCAGAATGCCTGCCGCGCAGGTGACAGGTCGCGCGCAGCTAATTTAAGGGATATCTCATGCGTACAGTATATTGCGGGCAGCTCAATCAGTCCCATGTCGGACAGCAAGTAACGCTTTGTGGGTGGGTCAACCGTCGTCGTGACCTCGGTAGCCTTATCTTTATTGATATGCGCGATCGTGAAGGCATCGTGCAGGTGTTTTTCGACCCGGACCGTCAGGATGCGTTCCAGCTCGCCTCTGAACTGCGTAATGAGTTCTGTATTCAGATTACCGGTACCGTTCGCGCCCGTGACGCGAAAAACGTCAACAAAGATATGGCTACCGGTGAAGTTGAAGTGTTCGCCACCGAACTGAACATCATCAACCGTTCCGACGTGCTGCCGCTGGACTCCAACCACGTCAACACCGAAGAAGCGCGTCTGAAATATCGCTACCTCGATCTGCGTCGTCCGGAAATGGCTCAGCGCCTGAAAACCCGTGCGAAAATCACCAGCTTCGTGCGTCGCTTTATGGACGATCACGGCTTCCTCGATATCGAAACGCCGATGCTGACGAAAGCCACGCCGGAAGGCGCACGCGACTACCTCGTACCTTCACGCGTACATAAAGGCAAATTCTACGCGTTGCCGCAGTCCCCACAGCTGTTCAAACAGCTGCTGATGATGTCCGGTTTTGACCGCTATTATCAGATCGTCAAATGCTTCCGTGACGAAGACTTGCGTGCTGACCGTCAGCCGGAATTTACCCAGATTGATGTGGAAACCTCTTTCATGACCGCGCCGCAGGTGCGTGAAGTGATGGAAGCGTTAGTGCGTCAGCTGTGGCTGGAAATTAAAGGTGTTGATCTGGGCGATTTCCCGATCATGACCTTTGCTGAAGCCGAGCGCCGCTATGGTTCTGATAAACCGGATCTGCGTAACCCGATGGAACTGGTGGACGTGGCGGACCTGCTGAAAGCGGTCGAATTTAAAGTCTTCTCCGGCCCGGCAAATGATGCAAAAGGTCGCGTTGCCGCGCTGCGTGTGCCAGGTGGCGCACAACTTAGCCGTAAACAAATTGACGACTACGGCAAATTTATTGAAATCTACGGCGCGAAAGGCCTGGCGTATATCAAGGTCAATGAAGCGGCGAAAGGCCTGGAAGGCATCACCAGCCCGGTGGCCAAGTTCCTGAATGCTGAAATTGTCAGCGCGATCCTTGAGCGCACGGGCGCGCAGGACGGCGACATGATCTTCTTCGGCGCGGACCACAAGAAAGTGGTTGCCGATGCACTGGGCGCGCTGCGTCTGAAGCTCGGCAAAGATCTGAACCTGACTGACGAAGCGAAGTGGGCGCCGCTGTGGGTTATCGACTTCCCGATGTTTGAAGATGACGGTGAAGGCGGCCTGACGGCGATGCACCATCCGTTCACCTCGCCGAAAGACATGACCGCTGCCGAGCTGAAAGCGGCGCCGGAAGATGCGGTGGCTAACGCCTACGACATGGTGATCAACGGTTACGAAGTGGGCGGCGGTTCTGTTCGTATCCACAGCGGCGAAATGCAGCAGACGGTGTTCAGCATCCTGGGGATTAACGAGCACGAACAGCGCGAGAAGTTCGGCTTCCTGCTGGATGCGCTGAAATACGGTACGCCGCCGCATGCAGGTCTGGCATTCGGCCTGGATCGTCTGACCATGCTGCTGACCGGCACCGATAACATCCGTGACGTTATTGCCTTCCCGAAAACCACGGCGGCAGCCTGTCTGCTGACCGAAGCGCCGAGTTTTGCTAACCCGGCCGCGCTGGCGGAACTGGGCATTGCGGTGGTCAAAAAAGAGACCCCGGAGAATAAATAAGATGCCATTCAAGCATCCCGTTTCCGTGCTGGTGGTGATTTACGCGCAGGACACGAAACGGGTGCTGATGTTGCAGCGACGCGACGACCCCGATTTCTGGCAGTCGGTAACCGGCAGCCTGGAAGCGGGGGAGAACGCAACGCAAGCCGCCCTGCGTGAAGTAAAGGAAGAGGTCGAAATCGATGTTGTCTGTGAGCAACTGACCTTAGTCGACTGTCAGCGCACGGTGGAGTATGAAATCTTTAGTCATTTACGTCATCGCTATGCGCCGGGCGTAACGCACAATACCGAATCCTGGTTTTGTCTTGCGCTGCCCCATGAACGTCCGATTGTTTTTACCGAACATCTGACGTACCGCTGGCTTAATGCCCCCGCAGCGGCGGCATTAACCAAATCGTGGAGCAACCGGCAGGCGATTGAAGAATTTGTTATTAACGCCGACTAAATTTCCCCGGAATTTTAGTTCTCAGGAAGGCGGCAAAGCCGGACGTTGCCAGAAGCTTACCCCGGTAAGTGACTGGTGCGGATGGAGCTGCCAACTCACCTGAAGCTGAAAGGCGAAGGGAAATGGCTTTATTGGAGAGTTTTTTATGGCAGGTCACAGTAAATGGGCCAACACCAAACACCGCAAAGCAGCACAGGATGCCAAGCGCGGTAAGATCTTTACCAAAATCATTCGCGAGCTGGTTACAGCTGCCCGTCTGGGCGGCGGCGATATCGGTTCCAACCCGCGTCTGCGCGCGGCGGTGGATAAAGCGTTGTCCAACAACATGACCCGCGACACCTTAAACCGTGCTATCGCGCGCGGCGTGGGCGGCGATGACGATGCGAACATGGAAACCATCATTTATGAAGGTTACGGCCCTGGCGGCACCGCGGTAATGGTTGAATGTCTGAGTGACAACCGCAACCGTACCGTTGCCGAAGTGCGTCATGCTTTCAGCAAATGCGGCGGTAACCTGGGGACTGACGGTTCCGTAGCTTATCTGTTCAGCAAAAAAGGCGTGATCTCCTTTGAAGCGGGCGACGAAGACACCATCATGGAAGCGGCGCTGGAAGCCGGTGCTGAAGACGTGGTGACCTTTGATGATGGCGCTATCGACGTCTACACCGCGTGGGAAGAGATGGGTGCCGTGCGCGATGCGCTGGAAGCGGCTGGCCTGAAAGCGGACAACGCTGAAGTGTCGATGATCCCGTCTACCAAAGCAGATATGGATGCAGAAACTGCGCCGAAACTGCTGCGTCTGATCGATATGCTGGAAGATTGCGACGACGTGCAGGAAGTCTACCATAACGGTGAGATCTCCGATGAGGTTGCGGCGACGCTGTAATGTCGCTGACTAAATCACCCCAGGCCGGAGGCGCATAATGGCGATTATTCTCGGTATTGACCCGGGTTCGCGCGTCACCGGTTACGGTGTGATCCGCCAGACAGGAAGGCAACTGACCTACCTCGGCAGCGGCTGCATTCGTACGAAGGTCGAGGATTTACCGTCGCGCCTCAAGCTCATTTACGCAGGCGTGACGGAAATCATCACCCAGTTTCAGCCGGATTTTTTCGCCATCGAACAGGTGTTTATGGCGAAAAATGCCGATTCAGCGTTGAAACTTGGGCAGGCGCGCGGCGTGGCGATCGTTGCTGCCGTCAATCAGGATCTCCCCGTTTTTGAGTATGCTGCCCGTCAGGTCAAACAGACGGTTGTCGGTATTGGCAGCGCGGAAAAAAGCCAGGTGCAGCACATGGTGCGAACCTTGCTGAAGCTTCCGGCCAATCCGCAGGCGGATGCCGCTGATGCGCTGGCGATTGCCATTACGCATTGCCATGTCAGTCAGAATGCCTTACAGGTGAGCAGTACGCGGCTTAATCTTGCTCGCGGAAGATTACGCTAACAAGCGCCAGTTAACGGCGCTTTTTTTATAACAGCGAGCGGATTTTCTGCGCATCCTCTTCCTCCGATGGGTTATAAACCACCATCGTCAAATCGGGTTGTCCTTCAACAGAAAAACTCGAATATTCCAGCGACAACTTGCCGACATTGCCGTGCAACAGAATTTTGGTGCCTTCTCCCATCCCGCCAATATCATTGCTTCGCCATAGCTCGGCAAATTCAGGAGAGGCTGAACTCAGCTCCTCTACCAGAGGACGGATCTCCGCCGATGCACCTGCACGGGTCGCATCGGCACGGAACGCCGCCACCAGATAGCGCGCCAGCGCGTACCAGTCGTTCTGGGCAGCGCGAGCCTGCGGATTAAGGAAAATGCGGCGCAGAATATTGCGCTCCTGCGCGGGCAACGAAGGGTAATCGGATAAAACCACGGTGGCGGCTTTGTTCCATGCCAGCACATCCCAGGTGGCATTGCGGATCAGCGCCGGGCTGAAGGGCATACAGTCCAGCACCTTTTGCAGCCGTTCGGTCACTGTGCCGGTCGCTGCGTAATGTATGCCAGGCGCGCGCCCGAGGGCCAGATGAAAAACATGCTCCCGTTCCCGTTCGGAAAGGCGCAGCGCCTGGCAAATTCTGTCCAGCACTTCTGCCGATGGCGTACCGCCGCGTCCTTGTTCAAGCCAGGTATACCAGGTGGCGCTAATACAGGCCAGATGTGCGACTTCTTCCCGCCGCAGCCCCGGTGTGCGTCGGCGTGCGGTGTGAAATCCCAGCGCGTTGGGATCCAACTGCGCGCGGCGGGATTTCAGGTAACTGCCCAGATCTTTTGGCTGAGTAACGCTCTGCATCCTGTTAGTCCTTATACCACGATAAAGTCACTACTTTTCTCTATCACGGATATTTATAAGGATAACGGCGCGAGTCAATATCAGGAGGCACACGCATGCATGTTTTTCTGACTGGCGCGACCGGATGGGTCGGCGCAACAGTGGCGGCTGAGTTACTGGCCGCCGGGCACCAGGTAAGTGGCCTGGCGCGAAATGCAGACAAGGCGCAGGCACTGCTTGCCGCTGGCGGGCAAGTGGTTCACGGGACGCTGGACGATCACGACGTTCTTTTTGCGGCGGCGGCAAAAGCCGATGCCGTGATTCATACCGCGTTTAATCATGATTTTTCGCGTTTTGCGCAGAATTGTGCGCAGGATCAACGCGCAATTGAAGTACTGGGAAAGGCGTTACTCGGCTCCGATCGCCCGCTATTGGTGACGTCGGGGCTGGCAAGACTGGCGCAGGGGCACCCGGCAACGGAAGCAGACAAGCCGGGTGAAGAGCCAGACTATCTTCGTCGTTCCGAACAGGCGGCGCAGGCGCTGGCTGAAAAAGGGGTACGCGCGGCGAGTATCCGTCTGGCGCCTACCGTGCACGGCGTCGGCGATCACGGCTTTGTACCCATTCTGATCGCGCTGGCAAAACAAACCGGCGTTGCCGCCTGGCCTGCCGGAGCGAACAATTGCTGGGCGGCGGTACACCGGATTGATGCAGCGAAAGTCTACCGGCTGGCGCTGGAAAGTGGCGTGACACAGCCGGTTTACCACGCGGTCGCGGAGGGGGCGATTGCCATGCGCGATATCGCCATTGCCATCGGCAAAATGCTTGGTTTACCTGCCGAACCGCGTGAAGCCGCACATTTTGGCTGGTTCGCTAATTTTGCGGCCGGGGAGATGTCAGCATCAAGCGAACAGACGCGCCAGATGCTGGGCTGGCAGCCAACACAGCGTACGCTGTTAGACGATCTGAGCGATGAGGCGTATTACGCCAATTCCTGAACCGCGCTCGCGCTTTTCTTTCTATATTCGGCTGGATATCTATCCAGCCTTTTTTTATGATACAGCATTACACCTTAGCCCATAGCGCAGGAGCGTCACGTGATAGGCAGACTCAGAGGCATCATTGTAGAAAAACAACCCCCGTTGGTTCTGCTGGAAGTGGGAGGCGTGGGTTATGAAGTGCACATGCCGATGACCTGTTTTTATGAATTACCGGATGCCGGTAAAGAGGCGACGGTTTTCACTCAGTTTGTGGTGCGCGAAGATGCGCAGCTGCTGTACGGTTTTAACAATAAGCAGGAACGCACGCTGTTCCGCGAGCTGATTAAAACGAATGGCGTCGGGCCAAAACTGGCGCTGGCGATTTTGTCCGGCATGTCAGCACAGCAATTCGTTAACGCCGTCGAACGGGAAGATCCGGCTGCGCTGGTCAAATTGCCGGGTATCGGTAAAAAAACCGCCGAGCGCCTGATTGTTGAAATGAAAGACCGCTTTAAAGGTTTGCATGGCGATCTCTTCGCCCCGGCGGCCGATCTGGTTCTTACCTCTCCGGCCAGCCCGGCAGCGGATGACGCAGAGCAGGAAGCGGTTGCTGCGCTGGTGTCGCTGGGATATAAACCTCAGGAAGCCAGCCGGATGGTTAGCAAGATTGCCCGCCCGGATGCCAACAGTGAAACCCTGATCCGTGAAGCGCTGCGCGCGGCGTTGTGAGGTAGAGGATGATTGAAGCAGACCGTCTGGTAGCCCCTGCCAGTACTGATGTGGAAGAGGTTGTGGATCGCGCTATCCGCCCGAAAATGCTCGATGAATATATCGGCCAGCCGCAGGTTCGTTCGCAGATGGAGATTTTTATCCAGGCGGCAAAACTGCGCGGCGACGCACTCGATCATCTGCTGATTTTTGGTCCTCCTGGCCTTGGCAAAACCACGCTGGCGAATATTGTCGCCAACGAATTGGGCGTTAATTTACGTACCACTTCCGGCCCGGTGCTGGAAAAAGCGGGTGATTTGGCGGCGATGCTCACCAACCTCGAACCGCATGACGTACTGTTCATCGATGAAATTCACCGTCTTTCGCCGGTGGTGGAAGAAGTGCTTTATCCGGCGATGGAAGATTACCAGCTCGATATCATGATCGGCGAAGGTCCGGCGGCGCGTTCCATTAAGATCGATCTTCCGCCTTTTACGTTGATTGGCGCGACAACGCGCGCGGGGTCACTGACTTCGCCGCTGCGTGACCGTTTTGGCATTGTGCAGCGACTGGAGTTTTACCAGGTGGCCGATTTGCAACATATTGTCGGTCGCAGTGCCCGCTATATGGGGCTGGAGATGAGTGAAGAGGGCGCGCTGGAAGTAGCGCGTCGTTCTCGCGGTACGCCGCGTATCGCCAACCGCCTGCTGCGCCGCGTGCGCGATTTTGCCGAAGTGAAACATGATGGCGATATCACGGCTGAAATCGCGGCGAAAGCGCTGGATATGCTGAATGTCGATGCGGAAGGGTTCGACTATATGGACCGCAAACTTCTGCTGGCAGTGATTGATAAATTCTTCGGCGGTCCCGTCGGGCTGGATAACCTCGCGGCGGCTATCGGTGAGGAGCGGGAAACCATTGAGGATGTGCTGGAACCGTATTTGATTCAGCAAGGTTTTTTACAGAGGACACCGCGCGGTCGCATGGCGACAGTACGGGCCTGGAACCACTTTGGTATCACGCCCCCGGAAATGCCATAAACAAAAAGGCCGGAAAGCGTCTGCTTCCGGCCTTTTATATCAGTGGCAGCAGCGGATGATCTCAGCCGACTGCGCCCGATAATAGTTAGTTAACGGGTTTCTTCGTCATACTGAAGATAAACAGCAGCGCCGCGCACAGCACGACAGACGGGCCTGCTGGCGTATCGTAGAAGGCGGAGAAGGTCAGACCGCCGGTCACCGCAATCATCCCGACGCCTACGGCAATCGCCGCCATTTGTTCTGGCGTTCGCGCGAATCGACGTGCTGTCGCCGCCGGGATAATCAACAGTGAAGTGATGATCAGCGCGCCGACAAATTTCATGGCGACGCCAATGGTCAGGGCGGTAACCAGCATCAGTAGCAGCTTGACGCGTTGCAGCTTCACGCCGTCAACAAATGCCAGCTCCGGGCTGATGGTCATCGACAGTAAGTTGCGCCACTGCCAGAGCAGGATCGCCAGCACCACCACTACACCAGTGGCAATAACTATCAGATCGTCCGGCGTCACCGCCAGCAGATCGCCAAACAGATAAGCCATCAAATCGACGCGAATGTTCGACATCAGGCTGACCACGACCAGACCGAGAGACAGCGCACTGTGCGCCATAATGCCGAGCAGGGTATCGATCGCCAGTTGCGGGCGTTTCTCCAGCCACACCAGACCAGCAGCCAACAGTAACGTCACGGCAATAACAGCGTAGAACGGATTCACATCCAGCAGGAGACCAAAGGCAACGCCGAGTAAAGAAGCGTGCGCCAGCGTGTCGCCAAAATAGGACATCCGTCGCCAGACGACAAATGAACCCAGCGGCCCGGCAGCGCAGGCAAGCATAATCCCGGCCAGCCAGCCGGGTAGTAACAATTCAATCATGAGTGTCCATTACCCTGGCGCAGAACAATGCGGCCCTGCAGATCGTGACGGTGGTTATGGTTATGGCGATAAATGCCAAGCTGTTCCGCACCGCGATGCCCGAACATAGAGATAAATTCCGGATGCATGGAAACCACTTCTGGCGTACCTGAGCAGCAAATATGGTGATTAAGGCACAGGACTTCATCCGTTTTCGCCATCACCAGATGCAGATCGTGGGAAACCATCAATACTGCACAGTTGAGCTCTTTACGCAGCTGATCTATCAGGTTGTAGAGAGCGACCTGGCCATTAACGTCTACGCCCTGGGTTGGCTCATCCAGCACTAAAAGCTGCGGGCTGTTAAGCAGGGCGCGAGCCAGCAAAACACGCTGCGTTTCGCCTCCGGAAAGCTTTTGCATCGGAGCATCCACCAGATGTGCAGCCTGTACGCGTTTCAGCGCCGGAATTATGTCGTCTTTGCGGGTGCCGGGGCGCAAACGCATAAAACGGCCTACCGTCAGCGGCAAGGTGGCGTCAAGATGCAATTTTTGCGGTACATAGCCGATACGCAGGTTCTTTTCACGCTTGATCATCCCCGCATCCGGTGCTACCAGGCCCAGCACTGCGCGCACCAGCGTAGATTTACCCGCGCCATTGGGGCCGAGTAAGGTTAAAATTTTTCCTGCGCGTAAATTGAGTGAAATATCAGACAGGACGCGCCGTTGACCAAAAGCAACGGTGACATTTTCGAGCGTTACAAGATTCGTCATAGCATTTAACAGGTTGCACAAGTTGTCGGATGTTATAATATCACACCCCACATACTCATTACGATGAACAGTTGCATTATGTTACATAAAAATACGCTTCTTTGCGCAGCGCTATCTGCTGCTCTTTTCGCCGGTACAGCACAAACCGCTAATGCCGCTGTGGTGGCTTCACTCAAACCATTAGGATTTATCGCTGCTGCCATTGCCGACGGGGTGACGACTACCGAAGTGCTGCTGCCAGATGGTGCATCCGAGCATGATTATTCACTGCGTCCTTCAGATGTAAAACGCTTACAAAACGCGGACTTAGTTTTTTGGGTCGGCCCGGAGATGGAAGCCTTTATGGCGCGTTCCGTACAACAAATTTCTGAGCAGAAACAGGTGTCGATGGCCGGGCTTGCCGGTGTAAAACCGCTGTTGATGAAAGGGGCTGATGAAGACGAACATGAGCATGGTGATGATCACCACGATGGCGAAAAAAGTGACGAACATCACCATCACGGCGATTACAACATGCATCTGTGGCTTTCCCCAGAGATTGCGCGGCTGTCGGCGGTTGCAATCCACGATAAATTAGTGGAAGTTATGCCGCAAAGTCGAGCCAGGCTTGACGCCAACTTGCAGGCCTTTGAGGCATTATTAACTCAGGCGGATAAGCAAGCTGGTAACGAGCTGGCACCGCTGAAAGGGAAGGGGTATTTCGTTTTTCATGACGCCTACGGCTACTTTGAAAGACACTACGGGCTGACCCCATTGGGGCACTTTACCGTCAATCCCGAAATTCAGCCTGGTGCGCAGCGTTTACATGAAATCAGAACACAGTTGGTTGAGCAAAAAGCCACGTGCGTTTTTGCTGAGCCACAGTTCAGGCCAGCGGTCGTTGAAGCTGTTGCCAGAGGGACATCCGTTCGAATGGGAACGTTGGATCCACTTGGAATCAGTATCAAGTTAGGCAAAGAGAGCTATCCGCAGTTCCTTGCCCAACTCACTCACCAGTATGCGAGCTGCCTGAAAGGAGAATAACGAGGAAGTGAATACGTGCAACAGATAGCCCGCACTGTCGCTCTGGCATTTAATAGTCTGCCTCGACCCCACCGTGTCATGTTGGGGTCGCTTACAGTTCTTACACTCACGGTCGCCGTCTGGCGGCCTTACGTTTATCATCCCGAAGCCACAGCCCCGATCGTGAAAGCGATTGAGCTGCCGAAAAATGAAATCCGCTCGTTGTTGCCGGAAGCCAGCGAACCTATCGATCAAACCACTTCTGATGATGTGGATGATATCCCGCAAGATGAACTGGATGATAAAACCGCCAATGAAGTTGGCGTTCACGAATATGTGGTTTCTACCGGCGATACGCTCAGCAGTATCCTCAACCAGTACGGCATTGATATGGGTGATATCAGCCAGCTTGCCGCTGCTGATAAGGAACTGCGTAATCTGAAGATTGGTCAACAACTTTCATGGACGCTCACCGCAGATGGCGATCTGCAACGCCTGACGTGGGAGATGTCCCGCCGCGAAACCCGCACGTATGACCGCGTCGATGGCGGTTTTAAAATGAGCAGCGAGATGCAGCAGGGCGACTGGGTGAATTCGGTGATGAAAGGTACGGTTGGCGCGAGCTTCGTCGCCAGCGCCCGTGAAGCCGGTTTAACCAGTGCTGAAGTCAGCGCGGTGATCAAAGCGATGCAGTGGCAGATGGATTTCCGTAAGCTGAAAAAAGGCGATGAGTTTTCCGTGCTGATGTCCCGCGAAATGCTGGAAGGTAAGCAGGAACAGAGCCAGTTAGTCGGCGTTCGCCTGCGTTCTGACGGCAAAGATTACTACGCCATTCGCGCCGAAGACGGCAAATTTTACGATCGCAATGGTAGCGGGCTGGCAAAAGGTTTTATGCGCTTCCCGACTGCGAAACAGTTCCGCGTCTCGTCAAACTTTGATCCGCGCCGTCTGAACCCGGTTACCGGACGCGTTGCGCCGCACAAAGGCGTCGATTTTGCTCTGCCGCAGGGCACGCCGGTGCTTGCCGTCGGCGATGGTGAAGTTGTGGTGGCGAAACGCAGTGGCGCAGCGGGGAACTACATTGCTATCCGCCACGGTCGTACTTACACAACCCGTTACATGCATCTGCGTAAACTGCTGGTAAAACCGGGTCAGAAAGTGAAGCGCGGCGATCGCATCGCCTTGTCGGGTAACACCGGACGCTCCACCGGGCCGCATTTACACTATGAAATGTGGATCAACCAACAGGCTGTCAACCCGTTAACGGCAAAACTGCCGCGCACCGAAGGGCTGACCGGTTCGGATCGCACGGATTATCTGTCGCAGGTGAAAGAGGTTATTCCGCAATTGCGTTTTGACTGATTCGCTTAACAAATATGCGTTCGAAGCCGGTGCCAGCTGCGCGCCGGCTTTTTCTTTTGTGTGAAAGATAACGCCTCGCTACACTATCTCCTTATCCTGAGTGACTTGATTTCTGGCCTGCGGACGATGCATGGAAACGAAAAAAAATAACAGTGAATATATTCCGGAGTTCGAAAATGAATTCCGTCACCCGCGCAACTGGGGCGCGTGGCTGGGCGTACTGGCATTTGCTGGCGTAGCGCTGGTTCCGCCTTCGGTACGCGATCCTCTGCTGGGGAAACTGGGTCGTCTGGCAGGGAAATATGGCAAAAGCGCGCGTCGTCGCGCACAGATCAATTTGCTCTACTGCTTTCCTGAAAAAAGCGAAGCCGAAAGAGAAGCCATCATTGATGAGATGTTTGCTACTGCGCCACAGGCAATGGCCATGATGGCGGAACTGGCGATCCGTGGGCCGGAAAAGGTGTTGCCGCGCGTCGACTGGCAGGGCAAAGATATTATCGATGAATTGCAACGTAACAACGAGAAAGTGATTTTCCTCGTGCCGCACGGTTGGGGCGTGGATATTCCGGCGATGCTGATGGCTTCGCAGGGGCAGCAGATGGCAGCCATGTTCCATAATCAAGGTAACAAGGTCTTTGATTATGTCTGGAATACCGTGCGTCGTCGCTTTGGTGGGCGTTTGCATGCGCGCAACGATGGCATTAAGCCTTTTATCCAGTCGGTACGCCAGGGCTACTGGGGTTATTATCTGCCGGACCAGGATCACGGCGCGGAACACAGCGAGTTTGTCGATTTCTTTGCCACCTACAAAGCAACGCTTCCGGCCATTGGCCGCCTGATGAAAGTCTGCCGCGCACGTGTTGTACCGTTGTTCCCGGTCTATGACGCCAGAACGCATCGTCTGATTATCCAGGTGCGGTCGCCTATGGATGATTTGCTGACAGCGGATGACAACACGATCGCCAGGCGCATGAATGAAGAGGTGGAGGTGTTTGTCACGCCTCGTCCGGAACAGTACACCTGGATCCTGAAGCTGCTGAAAACGCGCAAACCCGGTGAAACAGAGCCTTATAAGCGCAAAGAGCTGTTCCCGAAGAGATAAAAAAAGGCCTCTCCAGCGAGAGGCCTTTCGCTTTTCTGGCCGCCGGTTATTCGACGGTCAGAATACGTGTGGTATTGGTGGTGCCCACGGTGCTCATTACGTCACCCTGCGTCACGATCACCAGATCGCCGGAAAGCAGGTAGCCTTTGTCACGTAGCAGGTTAACGGCATCGTTAGCGGCTGCAACGCCTTCGTTAACGCTGTCGAAATAGACCGGCGTTACGCCACGGTAGAGCGCTGTCAGGTTCAGGGTGCGCTCATGGCGGGAGAGGGCAAAAATCGGCAGGCCGGAACTGATGCGTGAGGTCATCAGGGCGGTGCGGCCGGATTCAGTCATGGAGATGATAGCGGTTACACCTTTCAGGTGGTTGGCCGCGTACATCGCCGACATCGCGATCGCTTCTTCAACGTTATCGAACTGAATATCCAGTCGGTGTTTAGAAACGTTGATGCTTGGGATCTTTTCCGCACCCAGACAAACGCGCGCCATTGCCGCTACGGTTTCAGACGGATACTGACCGGCGGCGGTTTCCGCAGAGAGCATCACGGCATCTGTACCGTCGAGCACGGCGTTAGCAACATCCATGACTTCCGCGCGGGTTGGCATCGGGTTGGTGATCATCGACTCCATCATCTGCGTGGCGGTGATTACCGCTCGGTTCAGTTGACGGGCACGGCGGATCAGCGCTTTCTGAATACCGACCAGTTCCGGATCGCCGATTTCAACGCCGAGATCGCCACGGGCCACCATCACGACATCAGACGCAAGGATCACATCGTCCATCGCGTCCTGATCGCAAACGGCTTCCGCACGCTCGACTTTCGCGACAATCTTCGCGTCGCAGCCTGCATCGCGCGCCAGGCGGCGGGCGTAGTTCAGATCTTCGCCGCAGCGCGGGAAAGAGACAGCCAGATAATCGACGCCGATCAGCGCCGCGGTAACGATATCCGCTTTGTCTTTCTCTGTCAGGGCTTCAGCAGAGAGACCGCCGCCCAGTTTGTTGATGCCTTTGTTGTTGGAGAGCGGTCCGCCGACAGTCACTTCGGTGAACACTTTCATGCCCTGAACTTCCAGCACTTTCAGCTGTACGCGACCGTCGTCGAGCAGCAGGATATCGCCCGTTACCACGTCGGCTGGCAGGCCTTTATAGTCGATGCCGACTTTTTCCTTGTCGCCTTCGCCTTTGCCCAGGTTGGCATCAAGCAGGAATTTATCGCCAACGTTCAGGAAAACTTTGCCTTCCTTGAAGGTGGACACGCGAATTTTAGGTCCCTGCAAATCGCCAAGGATAGCAACATGACGTCCCAGTTTTGCCGCAATCTCACGTACCTTATCCGCACGTAATTTATGATCTTCAGGTGTTCCGTGTGAGAAGTTCATACGCACCACGTTAGCGCCAGCAGCGATAACCTTCTCAAGGTTGTTATCGCGGTCAGTGGCCGGGCCTAAAGTGGTTACGATTTTGGTCCTGCGAAGCCTTCTGGACATGTAATACTCCGTTGACTGAAACAACTTGGTGTTGCGTGAACATGAATTCGGCCATTTAGCGCCCCGCTGTGAAGGGCAATGCGCCTGACCGAACAGCGTAAGAGGTTACTGCTTTGTTATTAACTATTAGTGGTTATCGTTTTTGATAAGCAGCTCCTTATCAAAGCGCGATTCTTTCAGGGCTTCTTTGACTCGCTTCAAGTTATCCCTGAATTTTGCGCCGCGGCGCAAGGTAAAACCGGTGGCCAGCACGTCAATGACGGTCAGTTGCGCAAGTCGGGAAACCATGGGCATATAAATGTCAGTATCTTCCGGTACATCAAGCGTGATGGCAAGCGTTGCCTCGCGCGCAAGCGGCGTCCCTGCTGAAGTCAGGGCAATGACCATGGCGTCGTTTTCACGCGCCAGTTGCGCAAGCTCAACAAGGTTTTTTGTTCTTCCGGTATGGGAAATCAGCACAACCACGTCATCATCGCTACAATTCATACAACTCATGCGTTGCAGCACGATGTCGTCGGAGTAAATCACCGGTACGTTGAAGCGGAAAAATTTGTTCATGGCGTCGTGCGCAACGGCGGCAGACGAGCCGAGACCGAAAAATGAGATTTTTTTCGCCTGGGTCAACAGATCGACGGCGCGATTGACGGCGGCCATATCCAGCGACTGTCGAACGTGATCGAGGCTGGCCATTGCCGATTCAAAGATTTTTCCGGTATAGGCTTCTACGCTGTCATCTTCGTCAACATTTCGATTAACATAGGGCGTGCCATTGGCGAGACTTTGCGCCAGATGCAACTTGAAGTCCGGGAAACCACGCGTATCAAGGCTGCGGCAAAAACGGTTCACCGTCGGTTCACTGACATCTGCTTCCTGTGCCAGCGCAGCGATGCTGGAGTGGATGGCCTGGTCCGGAGCGGCGAGGATGACTTCCGCGACCTTCCGTTCGGATTTGCTAAGGTGTTCCAGCCGTGACTGGATTTTTTCCAGCATATTCATGGGTGATAAAGCGCTCATGGTGAAACGATTACACTGATAGATGGAATCGTGATGCGTTTTAAACAGATATTACCCCCGCGGGAAGCAGAAATGTAAGTGGTGATGAGAAATGATGTTGTTTTTTTTCATTACATGATCAGAGTCAGATTTCATCGTCTGTTTCCTGGGCAAATATCCGGCTTTTTCAGGGCGAAAAAACAGATTTTTTGTCACAACAAAATAACGCACGTCCTGACAATGCGTAACAGTTTCGGGAATTACGTAAACGCAGTACAGTGTACTGTAATAAAATTACAACTAAGGCCTGGCTAACGCTCCAGGACAGCCAACTGAGGAGATTGACATGGCGGTAGTACAAACAGCCCAGGCGTGTGACCTGGTCATTTTCGGCGCGAAAGGTGACCTCGCACGCCGGAAATTGCTGCCTTCACTGTACCAACTGGAAAAAGCGGGGCAGATCCATCCGGATACACGTATCCTGGGGGTCGGCCGTGCCGAGTGGGATAAGGAAGCCTATACCAAGGTTGTTCGTGAAGCGCTTGAAACCTTCATGAAGGAAAAAATCGACGAAAGTCTGTGGGATAAGCTGAGTGGTCGTCTGGATTTTTGCAATCTGGATGTCAACGAAACCTCCGCATTCAAACGTCTTGGTGCGATGCTGGACCAGAAAAATCGCACGACCATCAACTACTTTGCCATGCCGCCGAGCACCTTTGGCGCCATCTGTAAGGGGCTGGGTGAAGCAAAACTGAACGCGAAACCGGCGCGCGTTGTGATGGAAAAGCCGCTGGGTACATCGCTTGCGACATCGCGGGAAATTAACGATCAGGTGGGCGAGTTTTTCGAAGAGTGCCAGGTATACCGCATCGACCATTATCTGGGTAAAGAGACGGTACTTAACCTGCTGGCGTTGCGTTTTGCTAACTCCCTGTTTGTTAACAACTGGGACAACCGCACCATCGATCACGTGGAAATCACCGTGGCGGAAGAGGTCGGTATCGAAGGCCGCTGGGGCTATTTTGACCAGGCCGGGCAGATGCGCGATATGATCCAGAACCACCTGTTGCAGATCCTCTGCATGATTGCCATGTCGCCGCCGTCCGATCTGAGCGCGGACAGTATTCGTGATGAAAAGGTGAAAGTGCTGAAATCGTTGCGCCGCATCGATCGCACTAACGTGCGCGAAAAAACCGTGCGTGGTCAGTACACCGCCGGGTTTGCGCAAGGCAAAAAAGTGCCCGGTTACCTGGAAGAAGAGGGGGCGAACAAATCCAGCAATACCGAAACGTTCGTCGCTATCCGTGTCGATATCGATAACTGGCGCTGGGCCGGCGTGCCGTTCTATCTGCGCACCGGTAAACGTCTGCCGACCAAATGTTCAGAAGTTGTGGTTTACTTTAAAACGCCAGAGCTGAACCTGTTCAAAGAGTCCTGGCAGGATCTGCCGCAGAACAAACTGACCATTCGCCTGCAGCCGGATGAAGGTGTTGATATTCAGGTGCTTAACAAGGTTCCAGGCCTGGATCATAAACACAACCTGCAAATTACCAAACTCGACCTGAGCTACTCCGAAACCTTTAATCAGACGCATCTTGCTGATGCTTACGAGCGCCTTCTGTTGGAAACCATGCGTGGTATTCAGGCCCTGTTCGTGCGTCGTGACGAAGTGGAAGAGGCCTGGAAATGGGTCGATTCCATCACCGAAGCGTGGGCAGCAGACAACGATGCGCCGAAACCGTATCAGGCAGGTACCTGGGGACCGGTTGCATCGGTGGCGATGATCACCCGCGACGGTCGTTCATGGAACGAGTTTGAGTGATTTTCTTGCGCAAATGGCATTCCATTTTACCGGTAACATGATCTAACACAGATATCAGAATAATTTTTCACCTTTCAGGCCCCGACTGGATTCACCAGCGGGGCTTTTTTTATTACACTGGCTGAAGCGATTTTGCCTTTGGGGCGCGGCGTTCTGGTGTTTACAGTCTGATAACGAAGGCTTATGGCATTGTTGACGCGGTTCCCCGGACAGATAAATTTCAGGAGCCTTTATGAACTCAACAATGTTACGCGTAACAAATCGCATTATTGAACGTTCGCGCGAAACCCGTTCAGCCTATCTTGCCCGTATCGAACAGGCGAAAACGAACACCGTGCGCCGTTCCACACTGGCCTGCGGCAACCTGGCACACGGCTTTGCGGCCTGCCAGCCTGACGACAAAGCCTCCCTCAAAAGCATGTTGCGCAACAATATTGCCATTATCACGTCCTACAACGACATGCTTTCCGCTCATCAGCCTTACGAAGTCTATCCGGAGATTATCCGTAAAGCGTTGCATTCGGTGAACGCGGTAGGTCAGGTAGCGGGCGGCGTTCCGGCAATGTGCGACGGCGTAACCCAGGGGCAGGACGGTATGGAACTTTCCCTGCTGAGCCGCGAAGTGATTGCGATGTCGGCAGCGGTAGGGCTTTCTCATAATATGTTTGACGGCGCGCTGTACCTCGGCGTGTGTGACAAAATTGTCCCGGGGTTGGCCATGGCGGCGCTGTCATTTGGTCATTTACCGGCGGTGTTTATCCCGTCTGGTCCGATGGCGAGCGGTCTGGCGAATAAAGAGAAAGTACGCATTCGCCAGCTTTATGCGGAAGGCAAAGTCGATCGCATGGCGCTGCTCGAATCAGAAGCCGCCTCATATCATGCGCCAGGCACCTGTACGTTTTACGGCACGGCAAACACTAACCAGATGGTGATCGAGTTTATGGGCATGCAACTGCCTGGCTCATCGTTTATCCATCCGGATGCGCCTCTGCGCCGTGTACTGACTGAAGCGGCAGCCCGCCAGGTGACTCGCCTGACCGGCAATGGCAACGAGTGGATGCCGCTCGGTAAAATGATTGATGAAAAAGTCGTAGTGAACGGTATTGTCTCGCTGCTGGCGACGGGCGGCTCCACCAACCACACCATGCATCTGGTGGCGATGGCGCGCGCCGCAGGGATCATCATCAACTGGGATGATTTCTCCGATCTTTCTGATGTGGTTCCGCTGCTGGCGCGTCTCTACCCGAACGGCCCGGCAGACATTAACCACTTCCAGGCGGCTGGCGGTGTGCCGGTGCTGATGCGTGAACTGTTGAAAGGCGGTCTGTTACATGAAGATGTTCACACCGTGGCGGGCTTTGGCCTGACGCGCTACACCCAGGAGCCGTGGCTCAATAATGGCGAGCTGGACTGGCGTGACGGCGCGGCCGCATCGCTGGATGCTGATGTTATTGCGACCATCGAACAGCCGTTCTCGAAACATGGCGGCACCAAAGTGCTGAGCGGCAATCTGGGGCGTGCGGTGATGAAAACCTCAGCAGTGCCGGTCGAAAATCAGGTTATTGAAGCGCCAGCGGTGATTTTTGAAAGCCAGCATGATGTTTTACCGGCCTTCGAAGCAGGCCTGCTGGACCGTGATTGCGTGGTGGTTGTCCGTCATCAAGGGCCAAAAGCGAACGGTATGCCAGAATTACATAAACTCATGCCGCCACTTGGTGTATTATTGGACCGCCGTTTCAAAATCGCACTAGTTACCGATGGACGGCTGTCAGGCGCATCAGGTAAAGTGCCGTCGGCGATCCACGTTACCCCAGAAGCATACGATGGCGGATTGCTGGCGAAAGTGCGTGATGGCGATATTATCCGGGTTAACGGGCAGACAGGCGAGTTAACGCTGCTGGTTGATGACAACGAACTTGCCGCACGTCAGCCGCATATTCCTGACCTGAGCGCGATGCGCGTGGGCACAGGCCGCGAATTGTTCGGCGCGCTGCGGGAGAAACTCTCCGGTGCGGAGCAGGGCGCAACCTGTATCACTTTTTAAGACGATAAGATTTAGTTCTGGCGAGAGAAAAACTCTGATGAAAAACTGGAAAACGAGTGCAGAAGCAATTCTGAAAACAGGTCCGGTAGTGCCGGTGATTGTAGTGAACAAACTGGAACACGCTGTGCCGATGGCAAAAGCGCTGGTCGCCGGTGGCGTTCGCGTACTGGAAGTCACCCTGCGTACGGCTTGTGCGATGGATGCTATCCGCGCTATCGCAAAAGAAGTGCCCGACGCAATTATCGGTGCCGGTACGGTACTGAACCCGCAGCAGCTGGCGGAAGTCACCGCTGCTGGCGCGCAGTTCGCTATCAGCCCGGGTCTGACCGAGCCGCTGCTGAAAGCTGCGACCGAAGGTACTATCCCGCTGATCCCGGGCATCAGCACCGTTTCTGAATTGATGCTGGGCATGGACTACGGTCTGAAAGAGTTCAAATTCTTCCCGGCAGAAGCCAACGGCGGTACTAAAGCGTTGCAGGCGATTGCGGGTCCGTTCTCTCAGGTTCGTTTCTGCCCGACTGGCGGGATCTCCCCGGCTAACTACCGTGATTACCTGGCGCTGAAAAGCGTGCTGTGCATCGGCGGTTCCTGGCTGGTTCCGGCAGATGCGCTGGAAGCGGGTGATTACGATCGCATCACCAAACTGGCGCGCGAAGCGGTAGAAGGCGCGAAACAGTAATCTCGCGGGCGGGTGTTTACCCGCCTTGTGCAAAAAATCCCGGCAGGCGATGAGCGCCTCCGGGCTTTTTTTTAGCCCTTAACCTGAACTGCCGCCGCAGCGGCAACCGCGCGTTCTACAGCCGTTTCGACACTTTCAGCCACGGCCAGCGCAACGCCCATGCGGCGAGAGCCGTCGATTTCAGGTTTCCCAAAAAGACGCAGTTGCACGCCGGCGGCGAGCGCATTTTGCACGTTATCGAAGGTTACATTCTGGCTGCTCAGACGCGGCAGGATCACGGCCGAAGCTGCCGGGCCGTACTGGCGGATGTCGCCAATCGGTAAACCGAGGAAAGCACGGACATGCAGCGCGAACTCCGAGAGATCCTGGGAAATCAGCGTCACCATCCCGGTATCATGCGGGCGAGGCGAGACTTCGCTGAAAATCACTTCATCGCCGCAAACGAACAGCTCAACGCCGAACAGCCCATAGCCGCCCAGCGCCAGCACGGTTTTGCTGGCAATCGCCTGCGCGCGCTCCAGCGCCAGCGGCGACATCTGCTGCGGCTGCCAGGATTCGCGATAATCACCGTCTTCCTGGCGGTGGCCGACCGGCGCGCAAAAATGGACGCCATCAACGGCGCTGATGGTCAGAAGCGTGATTTCAAAATCAAAGTTAACCACGCCTTCGACAATCACCCGTCCGGCACCCGCGCGGCCACCCTGTTGGGCGTACTCCCAGGCTTTCGTCAGTTGCTCTGCGCTTTTAATAAAGCTCTGGCCTTTACCGGAGGAGCTCATCACGGGTTTGACAATACACGGCAAACCAATCTCAGCGACGGCATCGCGAAAAGCCGCTTCACTGTCGGCAAAGCGGTAGCTGGATGTCGGTAACTGCAACTCTTCCGCCGCCAGGCGACGAATGCCTTCACGGTTCATGGTCAATTTTGTGGCACGTGCGCAGGGCACCACATGCTGACCTTGCGCTTCCAGTTCCAGCAGTGTGTCGGTGGCGATAGCTTCGATTTCTGGCACGATAAAATGCGGTTTTTCTTGTGCGACCAGCGCCTTCAACGCATCACCATCAAGCATATTGATCACATGTGAACGGTGCGCCACATGCATAGCCGGCGCATCGGCGTAACGATCAACTGCAATCACTTCAATGCCCAATCGTTGACATTCAATGGCTACTTCCTTACCCAGTTCGCCAGAGCCGAGTAACATAACGCGAGTTGCTGCCGGGCGCAGCGCAGTACCTAAAAGAGTCATAGCATCATACCGTTGGAAAAAAAACTGGGCGCAGTATAAACGAAAACGTTTGCGTCTGTCTTTTATCCCTTGCGATGCTTTTTTCATCGCGCTATTATACTGTATAAATACACAGTTGAATGAGGCTGCATCATGGCGGTAGAAGTTAAATACGTAGTCATTCGTGAAGGTGAGGAAAAAATGTCTTTTGC
The DNA here is from genome assembly GCF_013085925.1 of Kosakonia sp. MUSA4. Classification (NCBI taxonomy): domain Bacteria; kingdom Pseudomonadati; phylum Pseudomonadota; class Gammaproteobacteria; order Enterobacterales; family Enterobacteriaceae; genus Kosakonia; species Kosakonia sp. MUSA4. The sequence continues at coordinate 3,074,630 of NZ_CP025697.1, read as the reverse complement.
CAGCAAAAAGGAAGCTGATGCTTACGATAAAATGCTCGATCTGGCGGAAGTGCTGGGCGACTGGTTAGGTACCGGCCCGGTAGCGCTGGAAGATGAGATGCGCGACCAAATGGCGCTGTGGCTTGCCGAACAGAAAGACGCGCTGAGCGGTATTCTGAAATCCGGCAAATTGCCAGGCGCTGAAGCGGAAGAACCTGCCGCAGCGGCTGCTTCTGATGATGCTGAACCGACAGACGCAGTGGATATTAAAAGCGCGCAGAAGCGCGCGAAAGTGGCCTGATCTTGCACTGCCAGCAATTTGTACCATGCTTTTGACTGGACAAGTCAGTACCTGGAGATAAGCATGAAAATAGCAGGAGTTTTTACAGGTCTGCTTTTGCTGGCAGGCAGTACCATGGCGCACGCTGCAACGGATAAAGCGGTAAAGTTTCCTTCTTGTGAAGGCCTTGATGCCGATGGGATCGCGGCCAGCGTTAAGCGTGACTATCTGCAAAATCGCATTGTGCGCTGGGCAGACGATCAGAAAAAACTGGGGCAGGCCGATCCGGTCGCCTGGGTGAATCCGAAAGAGATCGTCGGCAAGGGTGATCAATGGACGGTACCGCTCACGGTTCGCGGTAAAAGTATGGATATTCACTACCGCGTGGCCGTTGATTGCAAAGCGGGTACGGCAGAGTACCAGCCGCAGCCGTAACGCGATAATTTTCTCATCTTTTGCCGCGACAGACACTTCCTGACATCCCCCTCGCTTACTCTGGTCAACCACACATTGATAAGCGAGGGCATTATGAGTTGGTTGAATCAAATACAGTCGTTGCTGGGTTCGAAAGATAATACGGATCCCTCATCTTCGGGCGAGCAGAGATTACATAACCTGCTGGCGCCGGGTGCTCTGGGTGGTCTTGCCGGGCTGCTTGTTGCCAGTAAATCCTCACGTAAATTTCTTGCTAAATACGGTACCAGCGCACTGCTGGTTGGCGGCGGCGCGGTCGCTGGTACGGTGCTGTGGAATAAATACAAAGACCGTATCCGCAACGCGCATCAGGGAGAACCGCAGTACGGGCAGCAGCAATCTCCGCTGGATGTGCGCACGGAGCGCCTGATCCTGGCCCTGGTTTTTGCGGCGAAGAGCGATGGTCATATCGACGATAAAGAACGAGCCGCTATCGAGCAGCAGCTTCGTGACGCCGGGGTGGAAGAACAGGGTCGGCGGCTGGTTGCGCAGGCGATCGAACAACCGCTGGATCCCGCGCGTCTGGCGCAGGGCGTACAGAATGAAGAAGAGGCGCTGGAACTCTGGTATCTCAGCTGCGCCGTCATTGATATCGATCACTTTATGGAACGTAGCTATCTGAATGCATTGGGAGATGCGTTACAGATCCCGCAGGCAGTTCGTGAGGAGATAGAAGAGGATATAAAGCAGCAAAAACTTACCGCTTGATTCTGATTACAGTGTGGTTTCGCTTGCATCACGCGCGGGTTTTGCCAACCTTACAAGAGTGTTAAACAAAAAAGATCAATACTATGTCGCCGAAAGCAAAACAGATCCCACACGCTATCACCACGCATGGCGATACGCGCGTTGATAACTATTACTGGCTGCGGGACGACACCCGCTCGCAGCCAGAGGTGCTTGACTATCTGCATCAGGAAAATGATTACGGCCGCAAAATGATGGCGTCGCAACAGGCGTTACAGGATGAGGTGCTGCAGGAGATCATCTCACGCATACCGCAACGTGAAGTTTCTGCGCCCTATGTCAGAAATGGTTATCGCTATCGGCACATTTACGAACCCGGTAATGAGTATGCAATCTACCAGCGTCAGTCGGTGCTGAGCGCAGAGTGGGATGAGTGGACGGTGCTGCTGGATGCCAACCAGCGCGCATCACACAGCGAATTCTATACGCTCGGCGGCCTGGAAGTTTCGCCAGACAACGCCATCATGGCGATAGCCGAAGATTTTTTATCGCGCCGCCAGTATGGTTTGCGTTTTCGTAACCTTGAAACCGGCAACTGGTACCCGGAAGTGCTGGATAACGTCTCACCGGATTTTGTCTGGGTTAATGACTCCGAAACGCTCTACTATGTGCGCAAGCATGCAACCACGCTGTTGCCGTATCAGGTGTGGCGGCACACCGTCGGAGAACCGGCGCAGCAGGATGAGCTGGTGTACGAAGAGCAGGATGAGACCTTCTATGTCGGTTTAGGCAAAACGACCTCGCAGCACTACATTACAATCCACCTTTCCAGCGCGACCACCAGTGAAGTGCTGCTTCTCGACGCAGAGCTACCGGATGCGCAGCCGCTCTGTTTTTTGCCAAGACGCAAAGAGCATGAGTACAACCTTGACCATTTCCAGCACACTTTCTACCTGCGTTCTAACCGCGAAGGCAAAAACTTTGGCCTGTATCGCACCAAAGTGCGCGATGAAAGGCGCTGGGAAGTGCTGATCCCGGCGCGCGAACAGGTGATGCTGGAAGGGTTTACGCTCTTCAGCGACTGGCTGGTGGTTGAGGAGCGGCAGCGCGGCTTAACCAGCCTGCGGCAGATCAACCGTAAGACGCGGGAAGTGGTGGGCATTGCGTTTGACGATCCGGCATATGTCACCTGGTTGGCGTATAACCCGGAACCAGAAACCTCGCGTTTACGCTACGGCTACTCGTCGATGACCACGCCGGACACGCTTTTTGAACTGGATATGGATACCGGCGAGCGGCGCGTGCTGAAGCAGGTTGAAGTCGCGGGTTTCGATGCCAGCCACTACCGCAGTGAACACCTGTGGATCCACGCCAGAGATGGCGTCGAAGTCCCGGTCTCGCTGGTTTATAACCACACCTTATTTCGCAAAGGTGAAAATCCGCTGCTGGTCTACGGATATGGATCTTATGGCGCCAGCATGGATGCCGACTTTAGCAGCAGCCGCCTGAGCCTGCTCGATCGGGGCTTTGTGTTTGCCATTGCCCACGTACGCGGCGGCGGTGAGCTGGGGCAATCGTGGTATGAAGAGGGAAAATTCCTCAACAAGAAAAATACCTTCAATGATTTTATTGATGTCACCGATTCGCTGCTGGCGCAGGGATATGGTTCGCCGCTCTTCTGCTACGGCATGGGGGGAAGCGCTGGCGGTATGCTGATAGGCGCAGTCATCAATCAGCGTCCCTCGCTATTTCATGGTGTGATTGCCCAGGTGCCCTTTGTCGATGTCGTGACCACCATGCTGGATGAATCTATTCCGCTGACCACCGGTGAGTTTGAAGAGTGGGGGAATCCGCAGGATGAAACCTACTATCACTACATCAAGGGCTACAGCCCTTATGACAACGTCGAGGCCCACGATTACCCGCACATGCTGGTAACGACCGGGCTGCATGATTCGCAGGTGCAGTACTGGGAACCGGCGAAGTGGGTGGCAAAACTGCGCGAGTACAAAACGGACAATAACCTGCTGCTGCTCTGTACCGATATGGATTCCGGACACGGAGGGAAATCCGGACGTTTTAAATCCTATGAAGGCGTAGCGCTGGAGTATGCTTTCCTGATTGCCCTGACGCAGGGCACCTTACCCGGACACGGGGTACATTAATCGTCGCCGAGATAGTGCTTTAACGTCAGTCGCAGTTCCGGGCTCATGCGCTCCAGGTTATTGAACAGCCAGCGCAGATAACCCGGATCGCGGTCGGCAATCTCAGACACTGCTTTGCCGCGGTATTTGCCGAATGTGAAGGTGGTTACCAGCGCCGGGCGGCCGGTCACGGTCGCCATCTGATCCGGTGTCCAGCCGGAGACCTGCATAATGTCGATGAGCAACGCAGCGGTGATATAGCAGTCGTATAACGCGCGGTGATGATGCAGCCCCGGCGGCGTCTGTACGCTCAGTTTGCGGGATTTATACAGCGCCATGTTGCTGTATTTAATTCCTGGCCAGAGACGGCGCGCCAGCTTCATGGTGCAGATCCATTCGCCCGGCATTTCTGGCAGCACGCGGCGGTCAAAACTGGCGTTATGCGCCACGTACCAGTTGCTGCCATAGTAGTGCGGCACAATCTCTTCAATCCACGGCTGCTGAGCCACCATTGCTTCTGTTATGTGATGGATGGCCATCGCCTGCGGACTGATAGGGCGATCGGGCCGGACCAGATGGCTCATCGGATTGACTATCTTTCCGTCAACCACGTCAACGGAGGCTATTTCCACCACCCCGCCTTGCAGGTCGCAGGTTTCGGTATCGATAACACGTAACATAACCGGCTCCGTTATTTAGCTTTAGGCTCATAAGGCAGACGCGAAAGCGAAACGGAAGCCAGACGATGAGCGATTAAACGCTCGCGAAACCAGTTACGCAGGTGCTCCGGCTGTTCACGCTCCACGGCTTCCGCAATCACCGGCATGTTGTAGCGTTCTTTAAAGGCAACGCCCGCGGCAGCAAGATCGACATTGACCTTGTCCATCTCGTCCTGTTCAAGCTGCGCAAGATTGGTAATCATGATTTTCTCCTGGGTTCACGCGGCAAAAGTTACTAAGCCTGTCGCAGAAAGACAAGTGCACCGACAATGATACTCGACGCGAATATTGTACAGGGTTATTCTTTTCCCTAAATGTATAACAAAAAGGAATGAACTCTATGTCCATCTCTTCTTATGCACACTGGCGAACAGCGGTGCTCATCGCCAGCCTTTTTACGGCACCTGCAGTGCTGGCACATGCGCATCTCAAGGGGCAATACCCGGCCGCCGATGCGGCGGTAACCGCTGCGCCACAGGCGCTAACGCTGAACTTCTCTGAAGGTATTGAACCGAAATTCAGCGGCATCTCGGTAACCGGTGCGCAGCAACAAATTATCCGGACCGGCGCAGTAAAGCGCAATGAGAATGACAAAACGCAAATGATCGTTCCGCTGGAGCAACCGTTGACGCCGGGCAATTATACCGTTAACTGGCACGTGGTTTCCGTTGATGGGCACAAAACCAGCGGCCAGTATCACTTTTCTGTGAAGTAACCAATGCTGGAGACCGCTTTTGTTGGGTTGCGATTTGTGCATTTCGCCACCCTGATGCTCTCTTTTGGCTGCGCGCTGTTCAGCGCGTGGCTGGCTCCGCGCAGCCTGGAGCATCTGATGACCCGCCGCTTTCTTCCTCTTCTGCGTGGATGTTTATGGCTGAGCGCCCTTAGCGCGATCCTGATGTTCGCTTTCCAGGGCGGATTAATGGGGGAGGGATGGGGAGATGTCTGGCAACCGTCGACCTGGCTGGCGGTAGCAGCGACCGGTTTTGGCACGATCTGGGCGTGGCAAATCATTTTTGCCCTCCTGACGCTGATAAGCCTGTTCCTTCAGCCTCAACAACAGCGGCGCATCTTCGTGCTGCTGGCGATCCAGTTTCTGCTGGCGGCGGGAGTCGGACACGCTGCAATGCGCGAAGGGGCGATGGGCGTTCTCCAGCGTGGCAATCATGCGCTGCATCTGCTTTGCGCGGCGATGTGGATCGGCGGATTGCTGCCGGTACTGTTTTGCATGCGCCTGGCCCATGGGCAGTCACGCCCGGCGGCCATCTCGGCCATGCTGCGTTTTTCCCACTATGGCCATTTTGCGGTTGCGGGCGTGCTGGCAACGGGTGTGGTCAATACGCTATTGATCGAAGGCGTAGCGCGCCCATGGCAAAATGACTGGGGGCGGATGCTGTTGCTGAAATGTGCGCTTGTGGCCCTGATGGTGGTAATTGCCCTTGTGAATCGGTATGTTCTGGTGCCGCGTCTGAATCGGCATCATGATGCTGCGCGGCAGCGATTTATCATCCTGACCTGGGTCGAATTGGGGTTGGGTGCGCTGGTGCTTGCCGCAGTGAGCCTTTTTGCGACATGGGAACCTTTTTGACTGAACCTGGCGGAAAGAATGAAAAAGAACTTATTAGGGCTGTTAATGCTGACATGTTCAGGTGTGGCGATCGCTGCACCGCAGGTGATCACCGTCAGCCGCTTTGAAATGGGCAAAGACAAATGGGCATTTGATCGCGAAGAGATCATGCTGACCTGCCGTCCCGGACATGCGCTTTATGCCATCAATCCCAGCACGCTGGTGCAATACCCGCTGAACGATGTGGCGGAAAAGCAGGTTGCCAGCGGCAAAGCCAGTGGGCAGCCGATCGGCATTATTCAGGTTAATGATCCCGCAAAACCCGGTGAAAAGATGAGCCTTGAACCGTTTATTGCCCGGGCAGAGAAACTTTGTTAACTGGCAACATTAACTGACTAATATTCAATAAAAAACCGCAAGCCTGTCCGAGCAAGTCTTGCGGTTTTTGCATTTTTTAACGTGACGGTTAGCGAATTTTTCTGACCACTTTTGTCGCGGACTGGAAAAGCTGACGCCGTCATCTATTCTTAAAGTGCCAGGCGACTTAGCCTGCATTAATGCCAACTTTTAGCGCACGGCTCTCTCCCAAGAGCCATTTCCCTGGACCGAATACAGGAATCGTATTCGGTCTTTTTTTATCTGCCCTTCTTACAGGCAGTTACAGCACAAAGCCCGAAAACGACCCATGCTGGTCAGAAGTTTCATGTTCGGACTTTTCAACTTTATACCAGAATAAATTCCTTTTTGCCCAGTTTATCGAAAATCTTTCAACGTAACATTTCTCCCGATTTTGCGGATTTACAACCCAGGAAAAGAGGGGAAATACTGATATTTTTCAGCCGGTAAGGCGTGTGTATACCCAGATTTTCAATCTCCTGCTCATAGTCAGCCACAAACCGATCAATGACGGATTGTCTATGCGTACCTCTATGATGGACAACAGCCTCTCGGGGTAGAGTTAAAATCTGTACAATCACAAAATCTTGTCCAAATTTTGACAAAAATTATTTTGATTACTATTTTATTTCAATTGGTTATCGGTTGCTTTCTTAAGCGATTTATTAGCGAGAAGAGATAAAACAGACGCAACAGAAGCCCGGTATCCACGCACACTTGATGCTGCAGAGAAAAGGAGCGCCCATGAAATTCTGGCCTGTTTTGACTGGCGTAGCGATTGCGCTGACGCTGGTGGCTTGTAAGTCGCCCACTCCGCCGAAAGGCGTACAGCCCGTGACCGGCTTTGATGCCAGCCGCTATCTTGGCAAATGGTATGAAATCGCACGGCTGGAAAACCGCTTTGAGCGCGGCCTGGAGCAGGTCACCGCGACCTATGGCCAGCGCCGCGACGGGGCAATCAGCGTGCTGAACCGAGGTTACGATCCGCAAAAGCAAAAATGGCGTGAGAGCGAAGGCAAAGCGCTGTTTACCGGGTCACCGACAACCGCCGCGCTGAAGGTCTCGTTCTTTGGCCCGTTCTATGGCGGCTATAACGTTATTGCTCTCGATGACGACTATCACTACGCGCTGGTGAGTGGGCCAAACCGCGATTACCTGTGGATCCTTTCACGCACGCCGACCATTCCGGACGCGGTGAAGCAAAATTATCTCGCGATTGCGCAGCGTCTGGGTTTCCAGGTCAATCAACTCCATTGGGTTGTGCAAAGCGACTAGCGCAGGAACCCGCTCTCCGCAGGTTGCAGAAAAGCCGGAGAGCGGTTTATGTCCATAATGATCGCGGCATCAGAGCAAAGCGGGCAGGTTTGCCTGTCTGAACCGTCTAGAACGTATAAAGAATGGCCAGCACGCCATTCCCTTCGTTACGGCGCTGCACCAGCGGGCTGTCTGCAGCATGGTCGCTCAACCAGCTATAACCGACGCTGATCATTGCTCCCCAGTGTTCATCAAATTGATGATTCCACGTCAGGTCACTGTTCACCCCATAGAAACCCGCCGCTGCCGCGTAGCGAGCGTATCCACTACGCAGACTTTGCTCTCTGCTGACGCCATAAAAGGTGTTCATGTAACGGCTATCGCCAAACAGCGCGGCAGACTGAAAAGCCAACGTATCGCTGGCGGTTTGCAGCGGAATTAACGCCAGCGATGTCTGGTATTGCACGCCCTGGCCGTCGGTCAGGGGAAGGGTGGCTTTGCCTTCGATGTTAAACCATGGGGTAATGCTCCAGCCGACAGCCATTGCCGTATTGAGGGTGGCATCAATGTTACCCATCCCTTTTAAATTGTTTGCGCCATCGCGCCAGCCGGAGTTGCTATCGGCACGTCCCAGCCCATAACCGAGCGTATGTTCGAAATAGAGTCCGTTATCGGCCTGTAAGTCGTAGCCCAGCCCTTTTTGCGAATCAAAAAAGAGCGCATTCCAGCGTGCCTGTATCACAGGAACCATTTGCAGGCGTTGTTTGTCTGAGCCACTGTAGCGAGGGGCATATTGCCCCCCGATGCCAACGGTGAACGCATTTTGCGCGGCAGCATCGTCATCAGCATGGGCTGAAAATACGAAGGCGGCCAGTAATGGGCTGCTCCTGTACAAGGCGGTTTTTATCGATATCATCATCACATCTCGCTTATTGGGGAACATGCTGTTTCGGCAGGGTTTTACCATCTTCTGAGTGCGGAAGATATCCGGCTCATATCAATAAACGGTCAGGAAAGTGTTAAGAAACGGTCAAGGTGAGCAAATGCTGTCCCGAAAAATTCTTGTGATCGAAGACGATGTCGATGCGGCAAACGTGCTGGAAGCCTACCTGCGTCGTGAAAATTATGATGTATCGTTGACCGTCGATGGCCTTAGCGGGCTTGAGCTGGCGCAACGCTGGAAGCCCGATCTTATCCTGCTGGACGTGATGTTGCCGGGAATGAATGGCACGGAAGTGCTGGCGGCTCTACGGCGTAAAAGCGATGTGCCGGTGATTATGGTAACGGCGATGGGAGATGCTCCCGATCGCATTGGCGCATTGCGTTACGGTGCGGATGATTATGTTGTGAAACCCTACCATCCCGGCGAAGTGGTGGCGCGCGTTCAGGCGGTGCTGCGGCGCGCTGGCCGCACAGAAACGCGTGAAGAGATCCTGCGCTGGCACCATCTGGAAGTGAACACCACCGCCATTACGGCGGCGGTCATCCAGCCGGATAACAGCGAGCGTTTTCTCGAACTGACGCCAGCCGAGTTTTCGATTTTAACCACCTTGCTGCGCCATCCCACTCGACCTTTTTCACGCCAGTTCCTGCTCGAGCAGTGCCTGCCGGAAAGCGAAGCGCTGGAAAGGGTCGTCGATACCCACGTTTATAATTTACGCAAAAAACTTGAAAGTGCGGGCGTAACGGGCGTTTTAGCCAATGTGCGCGGGATCGGCTACAGGTTCCGCCAGCCATGAAAAAATCGGTGCATCAATCGCTCTGGCGCTGGATTTGCGGGCGCATCCTCGCGCTGGCGATCGGTTCTGTCATTATCATCGCGTTATGTATGTGGTTGCGTTACGCCGTGCAGAATTTCTGGGCGCTACGCCATATGCCCGCCCCGGTGCGCGCCGAGTTTCTTGCCCTGAAAGAGAACCCGCAGCTCAATCCGTCGCGCTTCCACGATATTGTCGATACATGGTGGGGGCTGAGCTATTCCACGCCCTCCATTGCCTCAGCGGACTGGATAATGGTCGCCGTGTTGGTGCTGGTGATGATTCCCTTTATTGTCATTATGGGGCTTCGCTATGCGCGGCCGCTGGCGCTGCAATTCAGCCGACTGCGGGATGCGGCCGATGAAGTCACGCACGGCCAGTTCGGCAGCCAGGCGGAGCTGGTAAAAGAAGCGCCTGAGGAAATGGTGCGATTCGCCAGCGACTTCAACAGCATGACGCGCCAACTGGCGAGATATGATCGCGAGCTTCGGGCGTCGCATGTGGCAATGGCGCATGAACTGCGCTCGCCGCTGACGGCCGCCATTGGTCGTTTGCAGGGCATGCTGGATGGGGTGTTTGAACCCAGCGAAGCGCAACTGGGAATGGTGATGAAGCAGTTGCAATATCTCAGTCGGCTGACGGATGAACTCCACCTGTTATCACTGGCTGATGCCGGGCAGCTTACGCTTACGCTCCAGCCGGTGTCTCTGGCGGAACTGTTAAATGAGCGCGCAGCATGGCTGAAACCGCTGGCCGATAGCGCCGGTCTGACGATTACCGTTACCGCAAGTGCGCCTTCGATGTTTATCGGTGACGCGTTCCGCCTGGGGCAGGTTTTTACCGTCCTGATGGAAAATGCGCTGCGCTATGGTCGGCGGGACGGCCATTTATCCATCGTTCTTCAGCCACAGCATAACCTCTACCAGATTGATTTTGAGGATGACGGGCCGGGCGTGACGGCGGATTTTCTGCCGCTGATGTTTGAGCGCTTCACCCGCGCAGAAACATCGCGGGCGCGACATTCCGGTGGCAGCGGCCTTGGGCTTTCCATTGCTCGCGCCATTTGCCACGCGCATGGCGGTAGCATCAGCGCTTCATTACCGGAAAAAGGCGGCCTGAAAGTCAGCATCTCGCTTCCCACGGACGCGGCAGGGTAATTCACCCGCTCTTGATGGATTCTTGACGAAAACTGGAACGAATCTCGACGCAAGCCGGATTCAATAACGCCATTACCGATTCGGAGTGGCGTTATGTCAGAACAATTTAGCGATTATCTGCGTCAGAGCCTGCATCATCTTTTTACTGTTGCACGCACGGTTTCCCTCTTTTCTCTGCTTCCGCTGCTGCTTCTCGCGGCGGCACTGCCGTTGTTGACGGGATGCGGAGAGAAACAGACCGAAAAACCCGCGCCGCCAAGACCCGTTCGTTATCAGATTATCGGGGCGGCATCCGCACATCCGCTGACGGTGCGCACCGGGGAGATCCGCGCCCATGATGAAACGGCGCTGGCTTTTCGCCTCGACGGGCGAATGGTCAGCCGGCTGGTTGATATTGGCGATCGGGTGCATGCCGGGCAGGTGCTTGCCGCAATTGAAAGTGAGACCGGAAAAAACCAACTGACCAGCGCCACCGCCGATGTGGAAAGCGCCCGCGCCGCCGAACGCGTTGCGGCACTTAACCTGAGCCGGATGCAGAAGCTCATGCCTTCCGGAGCTATCGCCCGCACCCAGCTTGATAGCGCTCTTGCCGACTGGCAGGCGGCCGCATCCCGCCTGAAAAGCAGTATCGCTGCGTTGCACACTGCGCAGGACAATCTGGCCTGGACGCAACTGACCGCGCCTGCCGATGGGATCATCACGCGCGTCAGCGCCTCAGCGGGGCAGGTGGTCAGCGCAGGGCAGACGATCTTCACGCTGGCGACCAGCGATGCGCGCGATGTGGTTTTTGATATCGCCGATCCGCAGTGTTTGCCGGCGTCATCGGCAAACGCGCTGCGGTTTCCGGTGGCTTTGCTGGCAAACCCGGCTATCCGCGCCAGCGGAAAATTGCGTGATATCAGCCCGCAGGCCGATCCGCAGACCCGCACCTGGCAGGTCAGGGTGACTTTAGAGGCGCCGCCTGCGGCAATGGCGCTGGGAGCCAGCGCGACCGTTGAGATACCGTCAGCGATGCCTGGCGGCTATACCGTACCGGCGTCAGCACTCAGCCGCCTTGGCGAGCAACCGGCGGTGTTTATTATCGATGGGCGCGGACAGGCGCAATTACGCGCGGTCACGCTTGCCGGTTACTCTGCAACATCCGCCGTGATTGCTTCAGGCGTGGGCGTCGGCGACAAAATCATCACCGCAGGCGTCAGCAAACTGCGCGCCGGTGAACCGGTCATTGCCGGGGAGCCGCAGCCATGAAGCCTGTTGAACCGCGCTTTAACCTTTCTGCCTGGGCGCTGGCACATCAGCAACTGGTAAGCTTTTTTATGCTGCTCATTATCGCGACCGGCGTGCTGTGCTACGAAAATCTGCCGCGTAATGAAGATCCGGCCTTCACCATCAAAACGGCGGTGGTGTCGGCACAGTGGCCTGGCGCCACGGTTGCGGATACCACGCGGCTTGTTACCGATGTGCTGGAGAAGAAACTCCAGGAGATCCCTTGGCTGGATTATATCGAAAGCGAAACCCGGGCTGGCAGCACCGTTATCTATGTCAATCTGCGCGACGATACGCCGCCGCGGCAGGTGCCGGATATCTGGTATCAGATCCGCAAAAAGATGCAGGACATTGCCTCTTCGCTGCCTCAGAGCGCACAAGGTCCGGCGGTGAATGATGAGTTTGATGACACCTTTGGCACCCTTTATGGCTTCACGGCGGAGGGCTATAGCGCACGTGAACTGCGCGATCGTGTGGAGGTGATCCGCCGCGGCCTGACGTCGCTTCCGGATATGGGCAAAATGACCCTGCTGGGTGAACAGCAGGAACAGATAGTGATTGCCTTTTCGCCCCGGCAACTGGCAGGAATGGGGCTGGATATCCAGCAGGTGAGCGATGCACTGGCGGCGCAAAATGCCGTCGAACCGGCCGGAACGCTTCGTACCGGCAAAGATAATGTCGCGCTGCGCGTCAGCGGCGCGCTGACCAGCGAGGAGAGCCTACGGGCGATCACCCTGCACATCAACGACCGCTATATTCCGCTGACCGATATTGCCACCGTGAGCCGCCAGATTGCCGAGCCGCCTGCGCCGGTGTTTCGCGTCAACGGCCAGCCTGCGATCGGGTTGGCCATTTCGATGGCCGCCACCGGCAATATGCTGCGTTTCGGCCAGGCATTGAACGCAAGAATGGCAGAGGTTGCGGCGCAGTTGCCCCATGGCATTGAGATGGTGAAAGTGGCAGACCAGTCGGCGGTGGTGAGCGACGCGGTCAGCGGCTTTGTCCGGGTGCTGGTTGAGGCCGTGCTGATTGTGCTTGCGGTCTCTTTTGTTTCGCTGGGAATGCGTGCGGGGCTGGTGGTTGCCGCTGCGATACCGCTGGTACTGGCGATGACTTTTGCCGGGATGATGCTGGCCGGAATCGGGTTGCAGCGCATTTCTCTGGGCGCGCTGATCATTGCGCTGGGGCTGCTGGTGGATGACGCGATGATCACCGTGGAAACCATGGTTGCGCGGCTGGAGGCTGGCGAGTCGCGCAAAAGCGCCGCTACCTATGCATTCAAAACCACGGCGTTTCCTATGCTCACCGGAACGCTGGTGATGATCGCCGGTTTTATCCCCGTTGGCTTTGCCGCCAGCAGCGCCGGAGAATACTGCTTCTCGTTGTTTGCGGTGGTATTGATGGCCTTACTCTGCTCGTGGGTGGTCGCCATACTCTTCTCGCCGCTGACAGGCGCCTGGTTGCTGCCAGCCCACATCAACGGGCGCGAACGCGGCGCAGGACGGCTGGCACGTGCATATCGGGCTTTGCTGGCGTGTGTGCTGCGCCACCGCTTATCGACTCTGGTGATTGCCGTTGCCGCACTGGCGCTGGCAGCGATCGGTACACGCTGGATGCAGGGAGAGTTCTTCCCGGCCTCGGATCGCCCGGAGCTGCTGGTCAGCCTGTCTCTGCCAGCGAATGCCTCTCAGCCGGAAATGGAGCGGCAAGCGGAACGCCTGGAGAAGGCGCTCAAGGGGAATGCGGATATCGATCGCTACACCACGTATGTCGGTTCCGGCGCAGTACGTTTTTATCTGCCGATGGATGTGCTGCTGGATAATGAAAACACCGCGCAACTGGTGGTGGTGGCGAAAAATCTGGCGGCGAGGGATCGCCTGCACCAGCAATTGACGACGCTGCTGGCCAGCCAGTTCGCCGATCTGACAACCCGCGTTTCGCCGCTGGAGTTAGGGCCGCCCGTTGGCTGGCCGGTGAAATACCGGGTGAGCGGGCCGGATTATGCGCAGGTGCAACGGCTTGCACATCGCCTGGCGGCAGAAATAGGCACTTCATCACTGACACGCGAAGTGAACCTGACCGCTGGCGAGCCGGAGAGGACAATTACGCTTCAGGTCAACCAGACGGCAGCGCGGGCGGCAGGGGTTTCATCAGAAAGCATCGCGCAAATGCTGAATACCGTCTGGTCCGGCAGCACGGTGACCACGGTGCGGGATAACGATCGCCTGGTCGGGGTGGTGTTGCGCGGCAACGATCGTGAACGGCTGGATTTTGGCACGCTGTCGACGTTGATGTTACCGACAGCAAAGGGCACAAAAATTCCGCTCAGCGAAGTCGCCACGCTGGCCTGGGGCGTGGACGATCCGGTTATCTGGCGTCGCCAGCGTCTGCCCTTTATCACGGTGCAGACCGATCTGGCACCCGGCGTGCGTGCAGAAAGTGTGTCGGCTGGCCTGCGTCCGACAGTGGATAAACTGCGCGCGCAACTGCCTGCCGGATACCGCATCGAAGAAGGCGGGACAGCGGCTGAATCTGATAAAGGGAACCGCTCGGTGTACGCCGTGCTACCGGTGACGCTCATTGTCATGCTGACGTTGTTAATGCTCCAGTTGCAACGTTTTTCCCGCATGCTTCTGGCGCTGCTGATGGCCCCGTTTGGTCTGCCGGGGATTGTGCTGGCGATGCTGCCGACGGGAACGCCGATGGGCTTTGTGGCATTGCTGGGGGTGATTGCGCTGGCGGGGATGATTATTCGCAACGCGGTGATTTTAATAAGCGAAGTGGACAGCAATCTGGCGCAGGGGATGGCCGCAAACGAAGCCATTGTGGCGGCGACGGAGCACCGGGCGCGGCCCATTATGTTGACCGCCTGCGCCGCGATCCTCGGGATGATCCCTATCTCACATCAGGTTTTCTGGGGGCCGATGGCCTACGCGATTATCGGCGGGCTGATTGTGGCCACGCTGGTCACGCTGACCGTGTTACCCGCCGCCTTCAGCCTGCTGCTGAGTTGGCATAAAGCCGCAGACCATTAGTCTATTCAGGCTCTCAGGGAAAATCTGGCCGATAGCTGAAAGCCCGCACGTGCCAGGCGGGAGCTTTGCCGCTCCCGTTCAGCCGCGCGGCCGTGAGCCGATATCCAGGCGGAAAAAATCGATCAGCAAGCGCATTGCCGGTGCCATGAAAGCGTTGCGCGGATCGTAAAGAAAGAACCCCTCTTCATGTTTATGCCACTGCGGCAGAACGTGAATCAGCGTTCCCGTGTCGATGGCGGCATGGACTTGCTGCTGTTCCAGGAGTGCCAGCCCGATGCCTGATTCAGCGGCAGCCAGCTGCACATTGATATCGTTGACGGTTAATGCTGCATCGACAGCAACCTCGACCTTTTCATTACCGCGTTGCAGTTTCCAGCGATACTGCGCGCCATTCTCGCTCCAGCGATAATTAATCAGGCGATACTGGTTGAGGGCTTCAGGCCGCGTGGGAGGAGGCTGCTCGCGGAAACAGGTGGGCGCGGCGACAATCACCATTTGCAGATCGTCGGTCATGCGCACTGCAATCATGTCTTTTGGCACGCGGTCTCCGGTGCGGATCCCGGCATCAAACCCGGCGGCCACCACATCTTCAAGATGATCATCAATGACCAAATCAAGTTGGATGCCGGGATAAAGCGACATGAACCGTTGCAGCTTCGGCAGAATGGCTCGCTGCGCGGCCAGACGTGACAGATTGATGCGCAGCTTGCCCCGCAGCGCCGGACCCGTTTCGCTGACGGCTTCAACGGCGCTCTCCAGCGCCTGCATCGGCGCAGAGAGTCGGGCAATAAAATCCAGCCCGGCTTGCGTCGGTGAAACGCTGCGCGTGGTGCGATTGAACAGGCGAACCTGTAGCCGGGTTTCAAGCGCGCGAATGGTATGACTCACCGCGGACGGTGATAGCCCGAGTCTCCCGGCGGCGCGGCGGAAGTTTTTCTCCTCGGCGACCGCCAGAAAAGCGACCAGTTCCGTGTATTCGGTTCCTTTCACATTGTTGCCCCTCATTCACCAGTTCATGCGGATTATAAGGTATTAATTCGCAATCCCGGCGCTGTCAGAATGCAAAACAGATTAATAACCGAGGAAAAGAAGTGATGCAGACCATGAAACGCTGGGAAATGAATCAGACAGGGCGAGACGCGTTAGCGCTGAATCATGTTGCCCGGCCACAGCCCGCAGCGGATGAAGTGCTGGTAAACGTGATGGCGGTAGCCCTCAATCATCGGGACCTGATGGTCATTGAAAATGGGCGCGGTTTGCCTCTGCGTTTTCCCTTTACCCCCGGTTCCGATCTTTCCGGTTGCGTGGTGGCAACCGGCGCGAATGTGACCCGCTTTGTGCCTGGCGATGAGGTGATTTCTGTCTTTACGCCGGAGTGGCAGGATGGGCCGCGGCCGGGTAACGCGCGTGAAATGGCTTACCGGACGCTGGGCGGATTCTGGCCGGGCGTGCTGGCGGAGTATGTGGTGATGAAAGAGAGCTGGCTGGTACGCAAACCGGTTTCTCTCGATCATCTGCAAGCCAGCACTTTACCTTGCGCGACGCTCACCGCCTGGTTCGCGCTGGTCGAACGCGGCAACATTCAGCGCGGTGAAACGGTGCTGATCGAGGGAACCGGCGGCGTGGCACTCGCCGCACTGCAGATTGCCCGCATGAAAGGGGCACGCACCTTGCTGGTGACCCGAAGCAGCAAATGTGAACAGGCGAAACAGTGGGGCGCGGATGAGGTGATCGATCGCCAGCAGGATGTGGTGGCAACGGTACTGGCCTTAACCGCCGATCGTGGGGTGGATCACGTGCTGGAGCTTGTCGGCGGCAGCCATCTGGGTCAGTCCGCCGCAATGGCGGCGGTGGGCGGAAAAATTTATCTGATTGGCGCGCTGGCGGGTTTCGAGGTCTCTTCGCCGCTGGAACCGTTGCTGTTTAAAGATCTGCATATTTATGGCATTGGCACCGGCCACCGGCGGGCGCTTGAAGATCTCTGCGCTGCCGTCGACCAACAGGAATTTGCCCCGGTGATAGACCAGCTTTATCCGCTGGAAGCACTGCCAGCGGCGCTGGCGCATCTGGAACGTGGGCCGTCAGGCAAGATAATCATCACCATGGAAAATAAGACAATCGGGTGATCGCGCCTTGCGGAATTATTATTCGGCAATAATATTTTTGTTGTAAAAAATATAAACGGGTAGGGTAATTTATCGCCCGTTTATATTTATTTCAGCATCAGCGCATGCATTTTTTCTGTCACATCATCCAGTAATTCAAAACGACGGCGATATTCCGCGCGTTTTTTACTGGCGATACTTTCCAGCGACTTACGTGAAAAAATCAGCGGTAAACGCCAGCGCCAGGCATTATCTTTTACCCCTTCAATCGACGCCCAAAATTCATCATAGCTGGCATGAAAATGTCGTCCTTTGCTCAGACGATAACGCAGCGCGCGGAAGACATGTCCGTTATCACTTACGCCATAAATTGCCGAAACGCCGGTCAGCGTGGCGAGCTGGCTCAGTACTTCAAGGGCGATTTTTTTCGGGAATACGCCGTGGCAGGCGCGGGTCGCCAGCTTAATCACCTCATGGCTGACCTCTTTGCGCGGGCCTTGCAGACCGCCAATGACCAGAATTTGCTGCCCCTTTTCGCTGATAACGCTGAACGTCGCGCTGGCCAGTAACGTATTGTCGCCATCGCACAACCAGAGTGTACTTTCCCCTTCGCGCTCCGCTTTGCTGGCGTTAGAAGCATATACCGTGAAATGCGCATCATCTTTCCCGGTAAAATCAATAATCTGTGTGGGTTCTGTCGCGCTGAGGGCGGCGGCCAGTCGCGGTGATACGTTGTTATCAAGCCAGTGGTAGTGGTTGATAATGGCATCGGCACGCTGCGCGGCATGTAAACCGCGCGTCAGATACTGACGGTGCGATTTACTCGGCAGTGTGATTTGCGTCGCCAGCAGCCGATCGAAATCCGGGCGGCGGGAAAGCGCATTAAGCATGCGGTTGGTGGCCGACCAAAACAGCAGCGAACGCAGCAGAAACTTAAGGCGATACTCGCGCTTTTTCCAGATCGGGCCGGGCACAAGGCGGCCACTCACCAGATCGCCAATAATGTGTGAATTATTATTTGGTTTAAGTATTGTTGATTGACTAATATTCGACACGGTGAGTGGCCTCTAAATAATGTATTGATATTTTAGAGGCCTGGAAAATACAAATTAATAGGCGCCTTTGTTTTATTTCTCTTTCATTTAACCTTTATTTAATTAACAGGCTTTGTGTGATTATTATTCCATCTGTCAAGGATTTTCCTATACTCATAAAAGGGGGGGGAATTATGTATCAACGTCTTGATGGAGAGCGCTGGCGGCATATCTGGCTGGTCGGCGATCTGCACGGTTGCCACCAGCGTTTAATGCAGGCGCTGCGCGCGCGCCAGTTTGAACCATACCAGGATCTGCTGGTGTGCGTGGGGGATTTAATCGATCGCGGGCCGGATAGCCTGCGCTGCCTGGCGCTGCTCAAAAAACAGTGGTTTAAGACCGTGCGCGGTAATCATGAGCAGATGGCGATTGATGCCCTGCGTTTTGGCGATATGGCGATGTGGCAACTCAATGGCGGTAGCTGGTTTAGCGCCCTCAGCGAGGCGGAACAGCAAGAAGCGCTGGCCGCGCTGCGCACCTGCGCGGAATTGCCTTATATTCTGGAGATACGCTGCGGCGGCGCGGTGAATGTCATCGCGCATGCGGATTACCCGGCTGAAGAGTACCAATGGGAACAGGCTGTGGACGGCGAATCGGTTCTGTGGCGACGCGACAGGCTCAACCAGTGGCTGGCAGGAAAAGGGCAGCGTATTGCGGGAGCCGATCATTTCTGGTTTGGTCATACGCCGCTGAAAGCGCGCGTTGACAGGCAAAACCAGCACTACATCGACACGGGTGCCGTCTTTGGCGGTGAGTTAACGCTGGTGCAGTTGCAGTAGCTAAAAATCGCTGAATTCATTGGCCGGATGCCAGAAACCATCAATAAACTCTTCGACGGGAAAACAGCCGCCATAGCGTATGCGTTGATTGTCCATGGCAACAAGGCACTGCTGCTCCGTATTAAACACATCGACTACGATGTCGTCACACCCTCCGTCCAGGTAGCAAACGAATAAGACCAGCGCGAACATTCCATCCCTCAGTTCCGTACAACGTAACGATAAGTGTAGGGGATGAATTCAGGCAGGGGAAATCAGGCAGGTAAATAACCCGTCTTACGGACGGGTTTCCATTGGATCAGGCAAGGCGCATAACCCAGGTATCAGATTGTTGATCGTAATGCTCGCGATAAAGGACCGAATGTTCGCCGTTAAGGAGCGCGGGAATGCTGGTGTCCGCGTCCCAGGCATCAAGTTGCATGCATAAATCCGGATCGGAACTACAGGGGATATGTAACGTTCGCTCCCCCTGGTTCTCTCCCTGCAACTCGGCATCATCGATTTCGAATGCGCCAATGCGCACGCTGGTTTTCGTCATAATGCTCTCCGTTGAACGTTGAAATGTGGTACGACCAGTGTGGTCGCCCAAATTTGAGCCTGGTACAACACGGAGAAAGATGCCAGTCAGAAGGTGCGATTTTTTTGTGCGCCGTCACGCATTGCTGGCAAACAATCGGCCATCACGCACCAGTTCACGCGGATAACTGTTCTTCAGCCGCGATCCCACTTTTTTCGCCAGACCCAGCGGTTGCCCCTGGAAAGTGACAATCACATCGTCACGCACGGGCAGGGTTTGCGGGTAAATATCGCGCCCGCGATACCACTCTTCCGCCTCGGCCAGCGTCAGCGAAAACGCCAGCGGGTTATCCTGGCCCGCCAGCGCAATCACCGCTTCGTGCTGCCAGCGATACCCTTTGTTGTGCGTTTCCGCCAGACGCAGGCCAATGCGCGAGAAGCGGACTTTGCCGATTAACGGCTCAATTTCTATTGGAAACAGCCACAGTTCTTTATCACGCTGCCACAGGCGCAGGTTTTCGTCCCAGCGTAAGCCGACGGCAGCGGCGGCCGTTGCGACCTGCGCCGCCTCTTTTGCTTTCAACGGCGTGAAGGGAAAATTACCCACTTTGTAGGTCGGCGCAGGCAAAGGCTCTACCGCCGCTGTTTTACGCAAACGGGCGACAAAAAAGCCTTCGCAGTCGTAAATTTGCGGGAATACGTGCAGGAAACCTTCCGCGGTTAAAGCGCGAGCGGCATCGGCAAACAGTCCATCCAGCGGCAGAAATTCGACGGCGTCCGGGTACTGTTCCCGCAACCAGTGGCAGATGGCTTCATTTTCGTCGCGGTTGAGCGTACAGGTGGAATAGACCAGCGTACCGCCGGGGCGCAGCGCGTGAAAAGCGCTATCGATCAGTTCACGCTGCGTGGCTGCAATGTCCAGATTGCTGGCGACGGACCAGTTTTTCAGCGCATCCGCATCTTTACGCACCACACCTTCGCCGGAGCAGGGCGCATCAAGCAGAATAGCGTCGAACATCTCCGGCAGCGCAGGGCCAAATACGCGGCCATCAAAGTGGGTCAGGGCCACATTGCGGATGCCGTTGCGGCTGATATTGGCATGCAACACTTTGACGCGGCTGGCGGAAAATTCGTTGGCAAGGATGGCGCCGGAATTATTCATTCGCGCGGCGATCTGCGTGGTTTTGGAGCCAGGTGCGGCGGCTACATCCATCACGCGTTGCGGCATTTCGCCATCGGCAAACAGCGCGGCAACCGGCAACATTGAGCTGGCTTCCTGAATATAAAACATCCCGCTCAGGTGCTCAGCGGTACTGCCCAGCGGCAGCGCCTCTTCATCATCGCGCTCGATCCAGAACCCTTCCTTGCACCACGGTACCGGCGTCAGTTGCCAGCCATAAGGGGCGACAAGGGTGAGAAAATCGGCGACCGGGATTTTCAGCGTGTTAACGCGAATACTGCGGCGCAGCGGGCGCTGGCAGGCAGCGATGAACTCATCGAAAGAGAGATGTTCTGGCATTGCCAGGCGCATTTGCGCGAGAAATTCGTCAGGAAGGTAGACAGCGTTTTGAGCCACGGGGCGCACCACAAGGAGAAAAACAGGCGCGCAGTGTAGCATAAAGGCTCCGGCGCAAACACGCCGGAGCAGGCAGGGTTAGCGGGGAAGGGCGGTGCCCCATTCGCGCCACTCTTTCGGTTCGCTTTCCAGCAGCAGGAAGTGTTTACCCGGCTGCGCTTTCGGCGCCAGCGGCGTTTCCGGCGGCGTGGCGAAAGCAATACCGCCGCGAATGAACTGATTGAAGGTCCCGGTTTTGACGACGCCGCCGACCAGGCCGAAATCCAGCGTATAACCGGAAGCCAGCCAGAATACCGTGTTGTTACGCACCAGATGCTGATAGTTTTTGCTGATGCGCATGGCCACCATCACGCGATCCGACAAGGTGCCCAGCGTCATTCCGGTCACCGTACCTACCTCGATTCCGCGGAACAGCACCGGTGTGCCGATATTCATTGAGCCTACTTCTGGCGCTTCAACGATAATGTTCAGCCCATCGAGATAGCGGGAGTCGGTGATCGTCGCTTCTGAAATTTCAAAGTCGCGGCGCATATTGCCCCGGCCCGGTTCGACGTTGATATAAGGCTGCAACAACGTATCCAGATGTTCGACGCCCGCCGCCGATATTTGTGGCGTGATCACTGAAAAACGCGAGCCGTTGCGCGCAAAGTTGCGTACATATTCCGGATAGAGTACTGCACTGGCTTGCACTTCGTTTTTATCGGTGATCAGGTGCAGCTCCTGGACCTGGCCGATATCGATGCCCAGATAACGGATCGGCATACCCGCCGCGAGTTTCCCGGCATCATAGGCATGCAACGTGATTTGCCCGCCGACGGCGCGGGCCGCGGTTTCCGAGGCGTAAAGCTGGCGCTTCTCGCCTTTTTTCAGTTCCCGGTTCGCGCCGCTCAGGTTGTCAAAGCTGATGGCGCCTTTGATAGCGCGTGAAAGGGGCGAAGCCTGAACCGTCAGCCCGCTGCCGTTAAGCTGCACTTTCGCACCACCTTCTGCCCAGAAGACGCTGTTGCTGGTCAGCAAATCACGATATTCCGGTTTGATATGCAGATCGATATCAAAGGCATTGGCGCGCGGGCGCACGGTGATCACTTCACCCACTTCAAACTTGCGGTAGAGAACGACCGATCCGGCCTGGACGTCCGGCAGGGTATCCGCCGTCAGCGTCAGGGTCGTGGTGGGAAGATCGCCGAGGCTGTTTTCCAGCGCTTTATCGAGGTTAGCAAACAGCGGATAGCTCTTTTTCATTTCGCCTTTCACGCCGGGCAGAATGCGGATGCCACCGTTCACCCATTCGTTGGCGCTGGCAGCGAGAAACTCAACGCCATCCAGCCCGACTTTGACATCGATGCGGCTGTTCACTACGAATTTACTGTCGCCGTGGACCAGGTCGCCATATTGCGGATCGATAGCGATGGCAAAGGTTACGCCCTGATTCGTCAGTTTACGCTCCAGCACCTGGCCGACTTTGACACCATGCAGCACCAGCGGCTGTCCGGCATCGATGCCATAGCTTTCCGGCGCGGTAAGCGTCAGGGTAATCACTCCCGGCTCCTGCAACAGGTTTTTATCCGCTGGCAGCACGACAAATTGATTGCGCGGCTGGCCTTCGCCCGGTATCAGCTCCAGCGTACTGCCGGTCAGCAGCGAACTGAGATTGGTATCGCTGAGGGAAATTTTGGGATTGCGCATTTCGATACGCGTATTGTCGCGCAGCAAATTAACAACGCTCGGATCGACGGTCATTTCACCAGTGACCGTCCCTCCCGGATTGAGGTCGATTTTGGTCAACTGACCCACTTCCAACCCCTGATACATCAGCGGCGTCGATCCGGCCTTCAGCCCCTGGCCGCCGGGCAGGTCGAGCTTCACCAGTACGCCGCGCTGGCTGTGCGCTAAATCTTCATATAAGCCGTACTCATCATCCTGAACCGCAGGTTGTGATTCATCCGGAGAGTCAAAAGCAATCGCGCCATTGACCAGCGCCGCCAGGCTTTCAAGCTGCACTTTCGCGCCGCTCAGGCCGACATCGGCTTTCACGCCGGAGACATTCCAGAAGCGGCTGCCTTTTTTCACCAGATTAGTGAAGCGACGCTCGATCAGCACATCGATTGTGACGCCCTGTTTATTGGTGTTGATCGAATAGTCGTAAACGCGGCCGACCGGGATTTTGCGGAAATAGACCAGCGAACCGCTGTTCAGCGCCCCGAGATCCGGCGCATGCAGATGGATCATCAACTCGCCATTGT
Organism: Kosakonia sp. MUSA4; assembly: GCF_013085925.1. NCBI lineage: Bacteria > Pseudomonadati > Pseudomonadota > Gammaproteobacteria > Enterobacterales > Enterobacteriaceae > Kosakonia > Kosakonia sp. MUSA4. Next base: position 3,051,602 of record NZ_CP025697.1, on the reverse strand, counting down.
TCAGCCGGTATTTCGGCTGCGTATCCAGCGCGGTGAAATGATCCTGCGGGTCGCCCTTGCCTGGCATCATGCCGATATAGTTGCCGCCGACCAGCGCATCGAGGCCGGAAATCCCCGCCAGCGAGGCTTTGGGCGTGACCAGCCAGAATTGCGTTTCGCTGCGCAGCGCATCCTTCATATTCGATTTGATACTGGCGCGCACTTCGATTTTTTTCAGGTCGTCGCTGAGACGAATGTCCTGGACAGTCCCAACCTCGACGCCCTGATAGCGCACTGGCGTGCGCCCGACGACGATGCCGTCAGCCGACATAAAATCGATGGTGATGGTATTGCCGCGATCTTCGTAGCTGCTCCAGATAAGCCAGCCTGCAATCAACAGCGCGATAACCGGTAACAGCCAGAACGGCGAAATGCGCCGTTTCGTTTTAATTCGCGCTTCAGTCGGCGAAGCGGGGGTTTCCTGACTCATGTGCATCCCAAAGTAAGCGGCTGTCCAGCCATTCCACAGCAAGAATAGTCAAAATTACCGCCGCGCCGAAATAAAACGCGGCTGGTCCCATGGTAAAAGCGAGTAGCTGGTCGCGATTAATCAGTGACATCATCAATGAAATGACAAACAGATCGAGCATCGACCAGCGCCCAATCCACGTCACGAAGCGCAGTAACAGAATGCGAGTGCGTAACCCCTGTTCAAATTTAAAATGGATGCTGACAAGCAGTGTAAACAGCACAATCACCTTGGTAAACGGCACCAGAATACTGGCGATAAATACCACGCCGGCCACCGCGACATTGCTGTGAGCGAGCGAAATAATGCCGGAGAGAATGGTATCCTCCTGACGAGAACCATTCACGTAAATTATTGAAATCGGCAGCAGGTTGGCCGGGAACAGCAAAATAAAAGAGGCAATCAGCGACGCCCAGCACTTTTGCAGGCTCTGCTTGCGTCGATGGATGAGCGGAATGTGGCAGCGTGGGCAGCGCCCCCGGATATCAGGAAAACCGGTGAAATGGCAGCCCAGGCACACTTCCAGCTTCGGATCCGGCCGCTTTGCGGGCCGTTGAGGGTAGAAGCGCTCCCAGAGTTGCTCCACATTGAGATGGATTAAGGTCATGATGCTGAGAACGACCAGAGAGCCAAAAGCAAACAGCCCAATGCCTGGCTGCAGGAAGGCGTAATCCTGCACTTTGATCGAGGCGACGCCGACGCCGACCAGATAGATATCCAGCATGACCCACTCTTTGAGCCTCTCCAGCATTAATAGCACCGGGCGCAGGTTCATTCCCAGAATGTTGCCCAGCCATAAATAGGCGATGGCGGTTACCAGTACCAGCGGCGCGCCAACGCTGCAAAAAAGCACCATGGCAGCGGTGAGCGGCGAGCCTTGCATGGTCATTTGCCAGATCCCCTGCAGCAGGTTGGCATCGATACGCACACCGAGTAAGTAGAGATGCAGCAGCGGTTCGCCCCAGGCAAAGGGCATCAGCAAGATCATCGTGATGGCCATTGCGCCGAGACGGGTTAATGACCAGTCGCGACCGTCGCGGACTTTCGCATCACAGCAGGGGCAAAATGCGCTTTGGTGCGACTTCATAACCGGTAACGCAAAAAGCGTATCACATTGCGGGCAGCGCTGATAATGTGCGCGTGGCAGAGCTTCACCGACCTGATGAACGGCAATTTTTTTGGCAGGTGTGATGCGTTGTATCTTGAGAGCCATTGCATGCTTCAGAAAAGGTTTGAATAAAACTATCTTAACTCATGAATGGAACATCTTGAGCATCAACGCATTTAATGCTTATTTTAATAGGCTAAGCAGTTTCTCAAAGTTAGACAGCAAAATGGTCAGGTAATGAACAAAACAGAATTTTACGCGGATCTTAATCGCGATTTTCAGGCGTTAATGGCAGGTGAGACCAGTTTTTTAGCTACGCTGGCGAATACCAGCGCGCTGTTGTTTGAACGTCTTGAAGGCGTGAACTGGGCCGGTTTTTACCTGTTGGAAGGCGACACGCTGGTGTTAGGGCCGTTCCAGGGCAAGATCGCCTGCGTTCGTATCCCGGTAGGCCGGGGCGTTTGTGGAACGGCAGTGGCGCAAGCGCGTGTGCAGCGCGTGGAAGATGTTCATCAATTTGACGGACACATAGCTTGTGATGCCGCCAGTAACGCCGAAATCGTACTGCCTGTCACGGTGAACAACCAGATTATTGGCGTACTGGATATCGATAGCGTCGTCTTCTCTCGCTTCACGGCTGAGGACGAACAAGGGCTCAGCGAGCTGGTTTCACATCTGGAAAATGTCCTCGCGGCGACCGATTATCAAAAAATCTTCGCCACCGTCGCAGGATAATCAGCGGATAACGTAGCATTTACTGAATGCGTCATTATAATGACGCCTGTTCATGCCTGCGCTTGTTGGCAACGTCCGTTGTAATCAGGAAATTTCATGGAAAATCAACCTAAGTTGAATAGCAGTAAAGAAGTTATCGCTTTTTTGGCCGAACGCTTTCCTCACTGTTTCAGTGCTGAAGGTGAAGCACGTCCCCTGAAAATCGGTATTTTTCAGGATTTGGTTGAGCGCGTTGAGGGTGAGATGAATCTCAGCAAAACCCAACTTCGTTCCGCTTTACGTCTTTATACTTCAAGCTGGCGTTACCTTTACGGTATCAAAGCCGGCGCGGCTCGCGTCGATCTCGACGGCAACGCCTGCGGCGTGCTGGATGAGCAGCACGTAGAGCACGCTCGCAAGCAGCTTGAAGAAGCCAAAGCGCGTGTTCAGGCGCAACGCGCTGAACAGCAAGCTAAAAAACGAGAAGCTGCCGCTGCTGCCGGTCAGGAAGACGCACCGCGTCGCGAACGCAAAGCCCGTCCGGCTCCGCGTCGTAAAGAGGGCGCCGAGCGCAAACCTCGCACTGACAAACCTGTCGCGAAAACGCCACGGGCGCCGCAGCAGGAAGAGCGCCATACTCCTGTTTCAGATTTATCTGTACTGAGCGTGGGCCAGAACCTGAAGGTGAAAGCGGGGAACAATGCGATGGATGCTACGGTGCTGGAAATCACCAAAGATGGCGTTCGCGTACAGCTTAGTTCGGGTATGTCGATGATCGTACGCGCAGAACATTTATTGTTCTGAAACGGAGGCCTGGCCTGGCATGAACACTTTGTTTAAGCGCACAGCGTTAGCGGGTCTGTTATTCGTAACAGGCCATGCGTTGGCTGTGGAAGATATCACCCGTGCCGATCAAATTCCGGTTTTGAAGGAAGAGACTCAGCACGCGACGGTGAGTGAACGGGTTACCTCACGTTTCACCCGTTCTCACTACCGCCAGTTCGATTTGGATCAAGCTTTCTCCGCGAAGATCTTTACCCGTTACCTCAACCTGCTCGACTACAGCCACAATGTGCTGCTGGCCAGCGATGTTGAGCAGTTTTCGCAAAAGAAAGGCCTGCTCGGCGATGAGCTGCGCAGTGGAAAACTGGACGTTTTCTACGACCTGTATAATCTGGCGCAAAAGCGTCGATTTGAACGTTATCAGTACGCGCTGAAAGTACTGGAACGTCCGATGGATTTCAGCGGCAACGACACCTTCAACTTAGACCGCAGTAAAGCGCCGTGGCCGAAAGATGAGGCGGAGCTGAACGCGCTGTGGGACAGCAAAGTTAAGTATGATGAGCTGAGCCTGAAACTCACCGGGAAAGATGATAAAGAGATCCGTGAGACGCTGACTCGCCGCTATAAATTTGCGATTCGCCGTCTGGCGCAGACCAATAGCGAAGATGTGTTCTCGCTGGCAATGACCTCATTCGCCCGTGAAATCGATCCGCATACCAATTACCTCTCACCGCGTAATACTGAGCAATTCAATACTGAGATGAGCCTCTCGCTTGAAGGTATTGGCGCAGTGTTGCAGGGCGACGATGATTACACCGTGATCAACTCGATGGTGGCGGGCGGTCCGGCGGCGAAAAGCAAAGCGATTACCGTTGGCGACCGTATTGTTGGTGTCGGCCAGACCGGGCAGAACATGGTCGATGTCATTGGCTGGCGTCTCGATGATGTGGTGGCGCTGATCAAAGGGCCAAAAGGCAGCAAAGTACGCCTCGAAATCTTGCCGGCAGGTAAGGGGACGAAGACGCGCATTGTAACGCTGACGCGCGAACGCATTCGTCTGGAAGACCGTGCGGTGAAAATGTCCGTGAAGACGGTCGGCAAAGAGAAAGTCGGCGTACTGGATATTCCGGGCTTTTACGTTGGGCTGACTGATGATGTTAAAGCGCAACTGCAAAAACTGGAAAAACAGAACGTCAGCAGCGTGGTTATCGATTTGCGCAGCAATGGCGGCGGCGCGCTGACTGAAGCGGTATCGCTTTCCGGTCTGTTTATTCCGTCCGGCCCGGTTGTGCAGGTGCGTGATAATAACGGCAAAGTGCGCGAAGACAGCGATACGGACGGCGTGGTCTACTATAAAGGCCCGCTGGTGGTGCTGGTTGACCGCTTTAGCGCCTCGGCATCGGAAATCTTTGCGGCGGCGATGCAGGATTATGGTCGCGCGTTGATTGTTGGCGAACCGACCTTCGGCAAAGGCACCGTTCAGCAGTACCGCTCGCTTAACCGTATTTACGATCAGATGCTGCGTCCTGAGTGGCCGGCGCTGGGTTCGGTGCAATACACCATCCAGAAATTCTATCGCGTTAACGGTGGCAGTACGCAGCGCAAAGGCGTGACGCCGGATATTATTATGCCGACCGGCACGCAGGTGACGGAGACCGGGGAAAAATTCGAAGACAATGCACTGCCGTGGGACAGCATCAATGCTGCCACCTTTGTGAAGTCCGGTGATTTGAAACCGTTCGGACCGACGCTGCTGAAGGAACATGAAGAGCGTATTGCGAAAGATCCTGAGTTCCAGTACATCATGAAGGACATTGCGCGTTTCAATGCCCTGAAAGATAAACGCAATATCGTATCGCTCAATCTGGCGCAGCGTGAGAAAGAGAATGCCGAAGATGATGCAATTCGTCTTTCGCGCCTCAACGATCGCTTCAAGCGTGAAGGTAAGCCGTTGCTGAAAAAACTGGATGATCTGCCGAAGGATTATCAGGAGCCGGATCCGTACCTCGACGAGACGGTACACATCGCGCTTGACCTGGCTCATCAGGAAAAAGATCGGCCAGCGGAAGACCCCGCCCCCGCGAAGTAATCCCCACACAGGCACAAGAAATTGTGCCTGTTTTTTTAACACCTCTTTCCTGGCGTAAGCATTATGCTACAAAATGTAAAGTTGTGTCTTTCTGGTGACTTACGACACCCTGATGCTTGAAAATGGCGCGTATACCCATACGATGTGGGTAACCGCATTGTGCGTTTTGTTAAGTTGAGGTTAAAAGAAAATTATGATGCGAATCGCGCTCTTCCTGTTGACTAACCTGGCCGTGATGTTGGTGTTCGGCCTGGTGCTTAGCCTGACGGGCATTCAGTCGAGCAGCGTTCAGGGCTTGATGATTATGGCGCTGCTGTTTGGTTTTGGCGGTTCGTTCATTTCGCTGTTGATGTCGAAATGGATGGCGCTGAAATCTGTGGGTGGTGAAGTGATCGAACAGCCGCGTAACGATATGGAACGCTGGTTGATGGATACCGTGGCGCAACAATCTCGCCAGGCGGGCATCGCCATGCCTCAGGTCGCTATTTATCATGCACCGGATATTAACGCCTTTGCGACCGGCGCGCGCCGTGATGCTTCGCTGGTGGCAGTCAGCACCGGGTTGTTGCAGAACATGAGCCGCGACGAAGCCGAAGCGGTGATTGCCCACGAAATCAGCCATATTGCCAACGGTGATATGGTCACAATGACGCTGATTCAAGGGATCGTGAATACCTTCGTGATCTTCATTTCGCGTATTATCGCGCAGGTTGCAGCCGGGTTCCTTAGCGGCAATCGCGATGATGGCGAAGAGAGCAACGGTAACCCGATGATCTACTTCGTGGTTGCGACCGTACTGGAGCTGGTGTTCGGTATTCTGGCCAGCATTATTACTATGTGGTTCTCCCGCTATCGCGAGTTCCATGCCGATGCCGGTTCTGCAAAACTGGTTGGCCGCGAGAAAATGATTGCTGCGTTGCAGCGTCTGAAAACCAGTTATGAGCCGCAGGAGGCGAGCAGCATGATGGCGTTTTGCATCAACGGTAAATCTAAATCGCTGAGCGAGCTGTTCATGACGCACCCACCGCTGGACAAACGTATTGAAGCGCTGCGTTCTGGTGAGTACCTGAAATAACGTAGCGGCAGAAAATACAAAGCGCGCCAACTGGCGCGCTTTTTTATCATCCCTGGTAATTAATTACTCTGTTTTCGGCTGCGAGATCCGCAGTCCGCTGATGATGGCCGCTACGGTAGCCAGCGTCCCTGCCAGCAACAATGAAACATGCGTGCCGTGGGTGTTAAACATATTGAACATTAATGCCACCAGCGCGGCGCCGGAGCTTTGCCCCAGCAAGCGTGCCGTACCGAGCATCCCACTGGCGCCACCGCTGCGCTGACGCGGCGCAGCGGTGATAATGGTGTGGTTGTTTGGCGACTGGAACAGACCAAAACCGGCACCGCACAGCGCCATACGCCAGATGATATCGATATCTGCCGGTGATCCCGGGAGAAGCGCAAGCGCGAACAGCCCGCATGCCATCATCACCAGCCCTAAAGCCCCCAGTAACCCGGCATGCACGCGCTCAATCAGATAACCAGCCAGCGGCGCCATAACCATCGTTGCCAGCGGCCATGGCGTCAGCAACAGGCCGGTTTCGACTTCACTACGCCCAAGTACGGTTTGCAAAAAGAAGGGCAGGGACACCAGCGCCAGCATCTGCGCACAGAACGAGCAGACCGACGTGCCGATAGAGAGCGAAAAAAGTGGAATGCGCAGTAAGTCGACTGGCAGAAGTGGCACCGGCAGCCGCAGTTGTCGGCGTACAAAGAACCCGCCAATGATCAACAACGCAACAATTTCGGCCACCACGAGTGTGTTTGATTGCCCCTGAGCAAAACTGCTCAGCGCGGTAATCAGTAAGCCAAATGTTAATGCATTCATTACAGCGCTTGGCAGATCAAATTTGGGCTTTGAAGTGCGCGCTGCATTAGGTGGTAAGAATTTCATTGCCAGCAATAGAGCAATAATGCCGAGCGGCACGTTAATCAGGAATAACCACTGCCAGGAAGCCACGGAGAGAATGGCGGCGGCGATTGTCGGCCCGGCCGCCGATGAAACCGCGACCACAAAAGAGTTAATACCCATACCGCGCCCGAGGCTACGGTGCGGGTAGATGAGACGAATGAGCGCGGTATTCACGCTCATCAGCGCCGCGCCGCCAAACCCTTGCGCCACGCGCGCCAGCGTTAATGTCAGTAATGAGTCAGAGAGTGCGCAGAGCAGTGAAGTGAGAGTGAAGAGTACCAGACCACACTGATAGACCCGACGGTAACCAAACATGTCGCCGAGAAAAGAGAGTGTGAGCAGGGAGACCACGATCGCAATCTGGTAAGCGTTAACAATCCAGATAGAACTTGCGGGTGAAGCGTTGAGATCGCGTGCGATGGTTGGTAACGCGACGTTGGCAATAGCCCCATCAAGCACTGCCATTGCAATACCAATAATAATGGTCAACACTGCGCCATAGCGCAGCGGGACGGGGAGTCCGTCCAGAGAAGATTTATCCATATTAATTTCAGGGTTAATGTCACACAGTTATTTGTATAATGATTCTATCATCTGTATTCCGGCTTTATGTCGCAGATTTGTAACGGGCTTTATGTCGCAGAATTGTAACGAAGTTGACAAACGTGCATTGCGGCGACTGAGCGACGAATTTATAATAAAAACCGATTCTGAATTTTATAAAACACACGCGATGAGGTGATTAATGGCTATCGCAGATTTGGACAAGCAGCCAGATTCTGTCTCTTCAGTATTGAAGGTATTTGGCATTCTGCAGGCGCTCGGCGAAGAGCGTGAAATCGGCATCACCGAGCTATCGCAGCGTGTCATGATGTCGAAAAGCACCGTCTATCGCTTTTTGCAAACAATGAAATCATTGGGTTATGTTGCGCAGGAAGGGGAGTCTGAAAAATATTCTCTGACGCTTAAGTTGTTCGAACTGGGCGCACGTGCGTTACAAAACGTGGATCTGATCCGCAGTGCGGATATCCAGATGCGTGAACTCTCTCGTCTGACGAAAGAGACCATTCACCTGGGCGCACTCGATGAGGACAGCATTGTTTACATCCATAAAATTGATTCGATGTATAACTTGCGTATGTACTCGCGCATTGGTCGCCGCAACCCGTTGTACAGTACCGCTATCGGTAAAGTGCTGCTGGCGTGGCGCGATCGTGAAGAGGTTACGCAGATCCTTGCAGGGGTTGAATACAAGCGCAGCACCGATCGTACGATTACCAGCACTGAAGATCTCCTGCCGTTGCTGGATGTTGTGCGTGAACAAGGCTACGGCGAAGATAATGAGGAACAGGAAGAAGGCCTGCGTTGCATTGGCGTACCGGTTTTCGACCGTTTTGGCGTGGTCATCGCTGGTCTGAGTATCTCTTTCCCGACGCTGCGTTTCTCTGAAGAGCGGCTGCATGAATACGTGGCCATGCTTCATCAGGCTGCCCGCAAGATTTCCGAACAGATGGGTTATAACCAGTATCCGTTCTGACAGACGAAAAAAAACCGCCATATCGGCGGTTTTTTTGTTTCGACACTAGCCGTTGTCGATAACGGTGTCGCTTTTACGGATCAGAGGGCAATTTGCCAGCCCGAAAAAACCATTGTCCGAATGTACATATTGTGCGGTACTGGTGCCACGCGCTGTTACATATTTACATTGTAATCCCAGCCCACCAGCATTTTCATTACTGCCAATCAGCACCCCATAACCGCTCAGCAGAAGCCCAATCCACAGCAGTGCTACAACGATAACGGCGCGAATAAGTGTTCGCATATCAGCTCCTTGCTTCACACTAAATCATATCTTAAAGCTACCTGATTCACTGACTGAAACAAGTCATGCATTCCGAAAAATTGCGAATAGAGATACAGTTAGTCGCGGTTTAATGTTGCCATGCTAACCTGGTTACACCTGACAATGTACTGGAGAGTGGAGTGAGAAAATATAAGTGGCTGATCCTGATTGTCGTGCTGGTAGGCTGCCTGCTGCTCTGGACTCAAATGCTTAACGTGATGTGCGATCAGGATGTACAATTTTTCAGCGGCATCTGCATCGTCAACAAATTCATCCCCTGGTAATGGTAATTTCTCAGTGAATGATTTCCTTCCTTGACGCCAGTGGTAAAATGTCGCGTCAACATTGAGGTGGTGAAATGAACGAAGTTATAAATTCGGGCGCGCTTAATATTGCGTCTATTGTTGTTTCTGTGGTGGTTCTGCTGGTCGGGCTGGTTCTGTGGTTCTTTATCAATCGCGCCAGCTCGCGTACAAATGAGCAGATTGAGCTGCTTGAAGCGCTGCTGGATCAGCAAAAACGGCAAAATGCATTGTTGCGCCGTCTGTGTGAATCCAACGAGCCCGAAAAAGAACCGCAAACTGCGCCTGCTAAAGCGCAGGAAAAAGAAGAGGATGAGGATTTCATCCGTCTGGTGGCTGAACGCTAACAGCGCAGGAGGGTGAGATGGTCTGGAAAAACCCCTGGTATAATCCTGCACTTTCTCATCACTCCCCTGATGGGTTCATCAATACGACGCCCGTCGAACATCAACCCGGTGACGTTAAGCGCTGGCGCAATGAGCGCAAGGCCGCCGGGCTTCCCCGTCCTCCCGCTGATGGCTATGACCGTTTTATCGAGCAGTGGTGGCAGAAAACGGAAATTACTGGCGACAGCGACGGGTTGTGGTGGCTGGGCCATGCCAGCATTTTGTTACGCCTTCAGGGGCAATACCTGCTCACCGATCCTGTTTTCTCCCGCCGTGCTTCTCCCGTCCGTTTTGCTGGCCCGCAGCGGCGTACACCGCTTGCGCTTGCCATTGCAGATGTTCCACAACTGGATGCGATCCTGATTTCCCACAATCATTATGATCATCTGGATACGTGGACGCTGCGCGCGTTATTGCGCCGTTTCCCTGACGTGCAGTTCTTCGTCCCGCTAGGATTGGGCGCGCTGATCCGCCGCCTGGGCGCAAGGTATGTAACGGAACTGGACTGGTGGCAAAGTGTGATATTTCAGGGAATGGTCTACACGGCGGTGCCTGCACAACATTGGAGCATGCGAACATTATGGGACCGCAATCGTTCATTATGGTGCGGTTGGGTGGTTGAATCAGCAGAAGGGCGGTTCTGGTTTGCTGGCGATATGGGATACACTCCGGAGCTGCTCACTATTCCGCAGCGTTTAGGCGCGCTGGATGTTGTCGCATTACCGGTAGGCGCCTATGCGCCGCGCTGGTTTATGTCGATCAACCATATGGATCCACAAAGTGCTGTCGCGTTATGGCAACAATTGGGCAGTCCGCTGGCATTTCCAGTCCATTGGGGCGTGTTTGAACTGGCTGATGAATCCCTGGATCAGCCGGTGAAGAAATTGCAACTATCATTAAGCGAAGCGGCAACGGATAATGATAACTTTAGAATCCTGAAAATCGGTCAGTATTTATCCCTCGGTTAATACACCCGCTTCGTTCCAAAAGTATTGTGTTTTCAAATAACATGGTTTTATTTTTATCGAAACGTTTTTATTGCATTTTTATGAGGCAATGTCATCATAAATTCATTATTTTGGTGCAGGGCAAAGCTTATTTGCACAACAACTATCCAGAGTAAACCAGGGGAAATAGTTTCCTCTGTTGTCTTAATAGTTTAAGAATCTTCCTGGATGCTAAAAAAGCATAACTATGCGTAAAAAGTTCTTACCATATACGCTATATGCATAGACATATTGTGGCTTGCTTGAACGCATGGAACCTGTTGAGCAATGGTGAAAAATCAGCTATTGTCGATGCATGAGGATTGAGGCCTGGCGACTGTTATAGCGTTCATTGTAATGCATAAAAGTGCAGAAGAAGCTTTGATAACCTTAGAATTTGTGCGGCGGATCCAGACATGTTTAAAAATGGCTTGCCATAATTTACATATTGTGTGATAACACGTTTTGGGTCAATCGAGGTACAGTTCTGTTTATGTGTGGCATTTTCAGTAAAGAAGTCCTGAGTAAACACGTTTCGTTGAATACAGCTTCTCTGCCGAACCTTATATTAGTGCCTCAAGCAGTAATGTCTCAGTTTTCTCAGTCAATGCCTGCGGGCGAAGTATATACATTAAGGAATTTTGCAAATGGCAAAGATTAAAGGTCAAGTTAAGTGGTTCAACGAGTCTAAAGGTTTTGGTTTCATTACTCCGGCAGACGGCAGCAAAGATGTATTCGTACATTTCTCTGCAATCCAGGGTAACGGCTTCAAAACTCTGGCTGAAGGCCAGAACGTTGAGTTTGAAATTCAGGACGGTCAGAAAGGCCCGGCTGCAGTTAACGTAACTGCTATCTGATTTCGACACCTCTGAGCTTGTACGCGCTTTGCGCGTTAAAGTCAGCCATAAAGCCTCGCACTTGTGCGGGGCTTTTTAATTTCCTCGTGCGGCAAATGGAGGTACACTTTCGCCCTTTAAGAAATACCCTCCGGAGTTTTTATGCCTTTCAGTTGCCCGCTCTGTCACTCGCCTTTACAGCGTCGCGAGAGCGCCTTTGTTTGTCCACAGCGTCATCAGTTCGATCTGGCGAAAGAAGGTTATGTGAATCTGTTGCCGGTACAGCATAAACGTTCCCGCGATCCCGGCGATAGCGCGGAGATGATGCAGGCGCGTCGTGCATTTCTGGATGCAGGACACTATCAGCCGCTGCGGGATGCCATCGGCGTTCTGTTACAGGCCAGATTGCCAGAGCAGGCCGACGCGATACTGGATATTGGCTGTGGGGAAGGGTATTACACTCAGACTTTTGCTGCTATAGCCCAACACCACGGTGCAAAAACGTTTGGGCTGGATGTCTCCAAAGCCGCGATCCGCGCGGCGGCAAAACGCTACCCGCAGGTTATGTTTTGTGTAGCTTCCAGCCATCGTCTGCCGTTTGAAGATAAGAGCATAGATGCACTGGTTCGCATTTATGCCCCCTGTAAAGCGGAAGAACTGGCGCGTGTAATCAAGGCCGGTGGTGTAGTTATTACCGCTGCTCCCGGGCCTCGTCATTTGCTGGAACTGAAAGGGTTAATCTACGACGACGTAAAACTGCATGCTGAAAACGTGGGTGCAATAGAGGGGTTTAAAGTCGTAGAAACCCGCGCGCTGGCTTATGAGATGAGCCTTACCGGTCAGGAAGCGGTGTCTTTACTACAGATGACGCCCTTTGCATGGCGGGCGAAACCGGAAGTCTGGGAAAAATTAGCGGCAATGGAACGCTTCCGCTGCCAGACGGATTTCAGTATTCACTGCTTACAGCGGGAAGATTAACCGGCGAAGTGGCTCCACAGAATCTGTGCGCCAATACCGATCAGCACAATACCGCCAAGAATTTCGGCCCGTTTGCCCAGCAGCGGGCCGATAAAACGACCAACCATCATCCCGAGCGTCGACATAATCAGCGTTGCACAACCAATTGCCAGCGCGGTGGCGATAATATTAACCTGCAGGAAAGCCAGACCGACACCAACAGCCATTGCGTCCAGACTGGTGGCAATGGCGGTCGTAACCAGCAGCCAGAAACCATGACGATGCGGCGTTTCCGCTTCGCAACTGTCATCGCCGCGTACGCCTTCAATAATCATGCGCCCGCCAAGAAACACCAGCAGCACAAACGCGATCCAGTGGTTCCACTCCAGCACAAACTGGGTGGCCAGCATACCGAGGCCCCAGCCGATGAGCGGCGTCAGCGTTTCAATGGTGCCGAAAATAAGACCCGTGCGCAGTGCTTCAGAGAATTTAGGTTTATGCAGCGTCGCGCCTTTGCCGATGGAAGCAGCAAAAGCATCCATGGACATGCCAAAGGCGAGAAGAATAGTGGCGGAGAGATTCATCGTGACGTCCTGACCGGGAATTCCATAAACACATCACTGCCCCCAGTAAACAGCAGTTAATGTGCCAATGGTCTCGCCTGACTGAAACAGATTCAGTCCGTACGCGCCACGTTTTGCAACGAGTATGTTGACACGTACATTTCCGGATAAGCAGAAATCGGCTACTCCCCAACGACGGACGCACCTTAACATATTTTGAGAATATAAAACAACAACCGAAAAATATAATTCAGATAACTAGTTGATAACGATTTGCATTTAGATTTATAGGTAAAAGTAACGTTAATAAATATAAGTACATTTTCCCCAGAAATATAGCAATGGCTATACATTAGCTTATTTTTTATGCGGGTAAATATAGGGTTTGCTATATCTTAACTTATTGAGTATTAACAATAACTTTATAAATTTTCTCGAGGTCGTCGATATTTCGCACACGGATAAGCAAGCGTCGCTGCTCTAATTGCATTACCAGCACACCATCTTCCGATAAATTCATCTCTTTAATACGGTTATATTCAATCCATGCATTGGCAAAGAAAAAACCACGCTCTTTAAAGATGATTTTCGGTGCGCGGATACAAAAAAGATAAATACCGAGCAATGCCAGCGCAGATAATAACCACAGCGTTAAAGAGGAACCGCCATTAATCGTATTGTTATAAATCAGAATCGCCAGCAAACCGACGAAAATAGCGCCATCAGTGCGGCTTCTGCGCAGCAGGGGAACGGTCAGCAGTGATGCGCCCTGACGACGCGGCATAACGAATTCGTCATAGATGGCGAAAGCAAAAAGGGCGGCGACAAACGCCAGCAGAACGCTATCCGTAACGGTCATTGTTCCTCCTTAAAATAAAAACCGGGGGCGGTAAGCCCCCGGTTAACACATACCCGGTTACAGGCCCAACAGGCCAATCGCGTAACCTACAATCCCGATGATAAAGAACCCGACGATAATCCACAGCGGGTTTACTTTCTTACGCAGCAGCCACATACAGGCGAAGGTTAACAGCAGAGGCACCAGGCCCGGCATCAACTGGTCGAGAATGGTCTGTACGGTTGTCACCGTCGTTTTACCGGTCTGGTCGGTGATCTCCGACACAACCAGCGGAATGTTAACGTGTGTCCACTTGTTCACCAGGGCGCCCATGACAAACAGGCCGAGGATTGAGGCCCCCTCGGTCAGTTTCTGCAGGAAGCCGCCACCCATATCTTTAACGATGTCGATACCTTTACGGTAACCGTACGCCACGCCGTAATAGCGTGTCGCCAGGCGGACAATATTAAAGAGGACAAAGAACAGCAATGGCCCGAGCAGGCTGCCGCTCATGGCAATACCCGCGCCCAGTGCAGCAAATACCGGACGTACAGTTCCCCAGAAGATCGGGTCGCCCACACCGGCCAGCGGTCCCATCAGACCCACTTTAATACCGTTGATCGCGCCATCGTCGATCTCCGCGCCATTAGCACGCTGCTCTTCCATTGCCAGCGTAACGCCGAGTACCGGCGCGGCCACGTACGGATGGGTGTTGAAGAATTCGAGGTGGCGCTTAATTGCCTGACGGCGCGCTTCGTTATTCTCAGGGTAAAGGCGTTTAATGGCCGGTACCATTGAGAAACAGAAGCCCAGCGCCTGCATACGTTCGAAGTTCCATGAACCCTGGAACAGGTTAGAACGAATGAACACACCACGAATGTCACTCTGGGTGAGTTTTTTCTCAGTCGGAGTTTTAGTCATATCAACCATGTCGTTCACCTGTTAATCCAGTTCGTTATCAAGATCGTTATTACCCGCCGCCGGAGCAGAGCCACCTGCGGAGCGGTTATATTTCGGGCTGAGCTGAATGTAGAGAATCGCCATTACCGCACCGATAACACCCAGCGATACCAGGTTGAAATTGGTAAAGGCGGCGGTTACAAAGCCGAGGTAGAAGAATGGCATCAGGTAGCCTGCGCGCATCATGTTGATGACCATCGCATAACCTACCACCACAATCATGCCGCCGGCGATATTCAGACCGCTGGTCACCACTTCAGGAATGGCGTTCAGCATGCTCTGCACTTCGCTGGTGCCGACAGAGATGGCGACAATCACCGCCGGAATGGCGATACGCATGGCTTGCAGGAACAGGGAAGAGACGTGGATCCACGAGAGCGCGGTCAGGTTGCCGTTTTCAGCCGCCTTATCCGCCGCATGCTGGAAGCCTACGGTGATAGTACGAACGATAATGGTCAACACCTGGCCCGCAGCGGCCAGCGGGATGGCCAGCGCGATACCGGCACCGATACTTTGATGTCCGCCAATGACCAGAATGGTAGAAATGATCGACGCCAGCGCGGCATCAGGGGCAACTGCGGCACCGATGTTCATCCAGCCCAGCGCGATCATTTCCAGGGTACCACCGATGATGATACCGGTTTTCATATCACCCAGGACGATACCCACCAGCGTACATGCCACCAACGGACGGTGGAACTGGAATTCGTCCAGTATCGACTCCATACCGGCGATACATGCAACCACGAACACCAGCACAATCTGAAGAGTGGTAATCTCCATTGTACTTCTCCTATAGCTAAATCAGACGTAAATGTGAAAACTGAGTTAATCAGGCCGCCGCGGTTAGTTCGCCACTTTGCTGATCAAATCCATCATTTTCAGTTTCGGATCGTTTGAAACTTTACGGACTTCCAGTTCGATGCCGCGTTCGTTCAGTTTTTTGAATGCTGCGATATCTTTCTCATCGACCGAAACAGCGTTGTTCACCTGGGTTTTGCCCTGGCGATACGCCATACCGCCAATATTGACGCTGGTGATTTTCACGCCGCCTTCAACAACGCGTTCCACATCAGTCGGGTTAGTGAATAACAGCATGACGCGTTCACCCGCATATTTTGGGTTGTTGTAGACGCGCAGCATTTTGGCGACATCCACGACATGCGCAGTTACGCCGGGAGGGGCAACCTGGGTTAACAGGGTTTTACGTACGGTATCCGCTGCCACTTCATCGCTGACGACGATAATGCGCGTGACATTGGTCTCTTTGGTCCAGCGAGTTGCCACCTGGCCGTGGATCAGACGGTCATCGATGCGCGCAAGGCCGATAACCATGTAATCATTCGGACCCATTGGCTTCGCAGGCGCTGCTGCTTTTGCCGCCGCAGGAGCAGGAGTTGGTTTTTCAACAGGTTGCGCTTTCAGGGCTTTCACCCCCTCACGTCCTGTTTCGACGGCTAACGCTACCAGTTCGTCGAAGGTCGGGTTATCGTCCCTGGCCATCAGTGTTTCCACCAGCATCGGAACGTTCACGCCGGCAATGACCTCGTAATGCTCTTTATCGACGACAATACGGCTGGCAGCGTTAAACGGACTACCGCCCCATGTATCGACGAGAAATAGCACGCCCTTGCTGGTTTCCAGTTTCTCCAGTTGCGCGTTGTACTTTTCGATTAACGTTTCCGCATTTTCACCGGGAACGAAATCAATCCAACCGACGTTCTCCTGCTCGCCCAGCAGCATTTCGGCGGTTTTCAGCAGTTGTTCCGCGGCCCAACCATGTGTGCCTATAACAATAGCAATGGTCACTTGCTACCTCCTTCTTCTTGTCGTTAACACACCACTAATTGATGTATTGTGGAATCTGTCCCGGTAAACCGAATCGATTCAGATATAAGGGTTAAAAGCAAAAGACTAATTTCCGTCGTGAATTATTTTAGATAGTGAAAAAATAATTTATGTGATGAAGATCCGTAATTTAGGTTTCGTGTACATGAAAATTCGGAGCGCAAAATATCCACATAATTTGCAAAGTCTGGTAAATCTTTGCCAACAATAAATGCTCTCTGTTATGTTTACCGTTCGTTTAATTAGTCAGGAGTAAAGGGCTGTAGCCCACCGTATGGACCGTCACCGACGTCAGTTCACCTTTAGGCCTTTCAGTGCCGCGCATTCCGGCGTTTTCCGCCACTTTCCTAATATGTTCAATGCCATCACGCCTGTGCATACTCGCACATCATTGCGTCACGCTTGTTGCAGGAGCCTGTCATGGAATTCTTAATGGATCCCTCGATATGGGCGGGATTGTTAACGCTGGTTGTTCTGGAAATCGTACTGGGTATTGATAACCTGGTGTTTATTGCCATCCTTGCCGACAAACTACCGCCCAAACAGCGTGATAAAGCACGCCTGCTCGGTCTGTCGCTCGCGCTGGTCATGCGCCTTGGCCTGTTGTCGCTGATTTCATGGATGGTGACGCTGACCCAACCGCTTTTCTCCGTGGGGAGTTTCAACTTCTCCGGTCGCGATTTGATCATGCTATTTGGTGGTGTGTTCCTGCTGTTCAAAGCCACAACGGAACTGCATGAACGGCTGGAAAACCGCGAACATGATGGCGGGCACGGAAAAGGCTATGCCAGTTTCTGGGTGGTGGTCCTGCAAATTGTTATTCTTGATGCCGTTTTCTCGCTGGATGCCGTGATCACCGCTGTCGGTATGGTGAACCATCTGCCGGTCATGATGGCGGCAGTCGTTATCGCTATGGCGGTCATGCTGCTGGCATCGAAACCGCTAACGCGTTTTGTTAACCAGCATCCGACGGTCGTCGTGCTCTGTCTGAGCTTCCTGCTGATGATCGGCCTGAGTCTGGTGGCCGAAGGCTTTGGTTTCCATATTCCGAAAGGCTATTTGTACGCGGCGATTGGTTTCTCCATCATCATTGAATTTTTCAACCAGGTTGCCCGACGTAACTTTATTCGCCATCAGTCGAATTTACCGCTGCGTGCGCGTACAGCAGATGCCATTTTGCGTCTGATGGGTGGTCGTCGCCAGGCAAGCCCGCAAATCGAAACCGATAGCCAGGCCACGGTACCGGTGCCGGACGGCGCATTTGCTGAAGAAGAACGCTATATGATCAACGGCGTGTTGACGCTGGCGTCCCGTTCGCTGCGCAGTATCATGACGCCGCGCGGCGATATCAGTTGGGTGGATGCCAGCCTGAGTGTCGATCAGATCCGTCAGCAACTGCTCTCGTCACCGCACAGCCTGTTCCCGGTATGCCGTGGCGAGCTGGATGAAGTGATCGGTATTGTTCGCGCGAAAGAGATGCTGGTGGCGCTGGAAGAGGGGGCTGATGTCGCCGCTATCGCTGCGGCCAGCCCGGCCATTGTGGTGCCGGAAACGCTGGATCCTATCAAACTGCTGGCTGTGTTGCGCCGGGCGCGCGGCAGCTTTGTGATTGTAACGAACGAGTTTGGTATGGTGCAGGGGCTGGTCACGCCGCTGGACGTGCTGGAAGCGATTGCCGGGGAGTTCCCTGATGCGGATGAAACGCCGGAAATCGTGGCCGATGGCGACGGCTGGCTGGTGAAAGGCACCACCGATTTACATGCGTTACAACATACGCTCGGCATTGATAACCTGGTCAATGACGACGAGGATGTCGCGACAGTGGCCGGTCTGGTTATCTCCGCCAAAGGGCAAATCCCACCGGCGGGCGAAGTGCTGGAAATCGCGCCGTTACACATCACCGTCGTCGAAGCCAACGACTATCGTGTGGATCTGGTACGCATTGTTAAAGAGCAGTCGGAACACGACGAAGAGGAGTGATCCTCAGCCCGGCGTGAAAGGCAAAGCATGACCGTTTTGCCGCGTTGACGGGGTCTCCCTGTGCCCCGCCAGCCACGCCGGGAATGCCTTGATGGGCATTGGCTCGGCATAGAGAAAACCCTGCAATGTATTCACCCCCTGCTGTCGCAGATGCTGCGCTTGTAGCGGGGTTTCAACCCCTTCGGCCACCAGTTCAATATTCAGCCTCTGCCCTAACGCAATGATCATATCGGTGACCGTTGAATTAATGGCATCGGTGCCGATGGTTTTGGTGAAGGATTTATCAATTTTCAGCACGTCGGGGTGTAACTGCTCCAGCCAGGCCAACGAACTGTTGCCGGTGCCAAAATCATCTATCGCAATTTTTACCCCCCGGCGCCGAAGGTCCTGCACCATTCGCGAATCCATTTCGAATAGCACATCGCGTTCCGTCAGTTCGATAATTAATTGCTGCATTGGGTGGTGATTAAACCAGAGCTGATTTAAGTCCCGCAGCAGTTCGCCGTTGCGTAAATGGCTCGGGGCCGCATTAATACCAATATGGAAATGGACATCGTCGGGGAAAAAATGCAGTTGCTGCTGAATCTCCGTCAGTACGTAGCGGGTCAGCGGCGCGATCAGGTTATGTTCTTCCGCTATCGAAATAAACACTTCCGGCGAAATCCAACCCTGGCGCGGGTTATGCCAGCGCAGCAAGATCTCTACGCCATCGCACTCTAATGTGCGCGCTTTCAGCAACGGCTGACAGAACAGTTCAAATTCGCGTCCGGCAATCCCAAGGTTGATCTCGCGGGAAAAACTCATGCGGCTGGCGGTGGCAAACCAGGCGATAAAGCCGGTCAGCAGACTCATCATCAGCGCCAGCGGCAACTGTGACGGCAGATGTAATAATGCGAGTTTCGCCGCGCCCGGCCCGCTGACGCTGACGCTGAAAGGGAAATTCGTTGATACGCGCTGGTACGCTCTTTCATCACCCAGCGGTGGCAAAGTGGTCATGATGCCTTTGCCATGCACCAGATGTTTGCCGCTTACGCTCAGCACAGCGTGCGTGATCAGCGGCGCCTGCGGTTCCAGCACTAAATCGCTCAGCAGATCGATATTGACTGCTTCAATGACGCCATCCTGCCCGTCTTCAGAGGTGGGATACCACATAATCAGCACCGGGCGACCCTTCAGCAATGTCTTGTCCGTTGAGAGCATCAACAGAGGTTCCCGGGTGGGAAGGAACGATTGCACCTGTTTTATTGGCACATCGCGGTAACCAAAAATACTGGAGCAATAAAGAATGCCGTCTTTGATCAACGCGACAGCACGCACGGTTTGCAGGCTGGCCGCCTGTTTGCGTAATTGCAAATGCACGCTGGCGCAGGGTTGACCAACCAGTGGAATCAACGTATAGCGGCCTGTCGCCAGCGGCAGTAATAATTGATCAAACGTGTTTACAGCATGTTGGGTAAAGGCGGTAATACGTTGATGATTTAAATTCCGCTCCGAAATAAAACGGAAAGCCAGCGTAAAAATAAGTGCGACAATAGCAACCGACACGGAGACAATAGTGCGCCGCCGTCGATATCTTTTAATGATCCGTTGAGCCGTCTGCATGCCATTGTCGCCTGTGAGCTCCCCGACGTGAAATCCTTGCCAGGATACAGAAAGTGTAGTGGGGAATTAACTTAGCGACGACAAATCGGAGAAATATCATTCCACTGGCGCAATAGCGCGCAAAAAAACGCCGTTCAGTTGAACGGCGCGGAATTATTTAATCACACTGTACTTTGATGGCCAGACCGCCGCGTGACGTTTCACGGTATTTGGCGTTCATATCCTTGCCGGTCTCGTACATCGTTTCTATCACCTTATCGAGGGAGACGCGCGGCGCGCTGGTGCGGCGCATCGCCATTCTGGTGGCGTTGATCGCTTTCACGGAGGCAATCGCGTTTCGCTCAATACAGGGAACCTGTACTTGCCCGGCGACCGGATCGCAGGTCAGACCAAGGTTGTGTTCCATACCGATTTCCGCCGCCACGCAAACCTGCTCCGGGCTGGCGCCGAGCAGTTCAGCCAGACCCGCCGCCGCCATGGAACAGGCTACGCCAACTTCGCCCTGACAACCGACTTCCGCCCCGGAAATGGAGGCGTTCATTTTGTAGAGCGTACCGATAGCGCCTGCGGCGAGGAAGTAACGGATGTAGATATCCGGGCTAACGGATTCAATAAAGTGATCGTAATAGGCCAGCACGGCAGGCACGATACCGCAGGCGCCATTTGTCGGCGCAGTCACCACGCGGCCCCCGGCAGCGTTCTCTTCGTTCACCGCCAGCGCGAACATGTTCACCCAGTCGACCACATTCATCGGATCGTGGGAGAGTTTATCGCTGGCGACCAGCAGACGGCGCAGCGCGGAAGCCCGGCGCGGTACGCGCAGCGGCCCAGGCAGCACGCCTTCGGTGTTCATGCCGCGATCGATACAGGCGCGCATGGTTGCCCACACATTGCCGAAATAGTCTTCGATCTCTTTTTTCGAGTGCAGTGCCAGTTCGTTCTGCATCACCATGCCGGAGAGGGACAAGCCCGTCTCTTTGCAATACTCCAGCATCTGAGTGGCGGATTTGAAGGGATATGGCACATTGACGGCGCTGACCGTCTCCTGACCAAAATGCTCTTCATCGACGATAAAACCGCCGCCAATGGAATAGTAGGTTTTGCTGTACACCACGTTATCGCCATTCCACGCTGAGATGCGCATACCGTTTTCATGTAGCGAGAGGTTATCGCTGTGAAAACGCATGCCGTCATCCTGCGGGAAATCCACTTCGTGGCGGCCTTGCGCCAGCAGCAGACGACCACGAGTCTCTACGTCGCGGATAAACGTGGGGATCGCGTCGATATCGACGGTGGCAGGTTCATTACCTGCGAGGCCCATAATAATGGCGATATCGGTATGGTGGCCTTTCCCGGTGAGGGAGAGTGAGCCGTAAACGTCCACCGCAACGCGGGTAACGCTTTCCAGCAATCCTTTTTCGACCAGATCATCGACGAACTGCTTCCCGGCCTTCATCGGGCCAACAGTGTGGGAAGATGAGGGACCAATCCCCACCTTAAACATGTCGAATATACTAATCACATTAACGCTCCTGACAGGGTTACCGGCGTTCCAGTAACGATGTAATAACTGCGCATAGTGTAAGAGGGATGCCCGCCGTCAGCTTAACTATTCACATGAATTAAACTAATGGCTAACCCTGATATTACTAATAGCGCGCACACTGTCACAAAAATGTTATGCGTAAAGTATAGTCAAGGCTTGCGGCCAATTTGCAGCGCCAGCGAACGAATAATTCCGGCCGTCATGCCCCAGACAAAATAATGCTGATACCAGGAGAGCCACACGCGATGTGCGTTACCGTGGCGATGGATGTCGAGCGGATGGTAGCGTCCAAGCCGCAGCGCTTCGGCCAGCGGCATTTCGAAAACCGCCGCCACTTCATCTTCGCTGGCATGGTAGTGAAGATCTGGCGGAATAATGCCCACCACCGGTGTGACCTGAAAGCCTGTGACGCTATCGACCGGCGGCAGAACGCCGATGACTTCCACCGCATCGGGAGGAATTGCCACCTCTTCCTGCGCTTCCCGCAGCGCGGCGGCAATCAGCGATGCATCGGTACTGTCGACCGCGCCACCGGGAAAAGCGACCTGACCGGCATGTTTACGCAGCAGCGGCGAGCGCTGCGTCAGCAGCAGGCCTGGCTGCTGGCGCCGCACCACCGGTACCAGCACGGCGGCCTGGCGGGTATTCATCACCGCCGGATTGAGCTGGGGACGTAACAGTTGAAAGCGTGATAAAAAATCATCCAGAGTTAAAGCCACTTGCTCCACGAATCATCTCTCCAGTTGTCGCAGGATACGATTAACTTTATCAAAAGTTTCCTGATACTCCGCTTCTTCCTGGCTGTCGGCGACAATCCCACCGCCCGCAGAGCAGTATATTTGCCCGTCGCAGGCGGTTAACGTACGGATGGTAATGCTGGTGTCCATGTTGCCGCAAAAGCTCAGATAACCAATGCTGCCGCACCAGGCATTACGTCGCTGTGGCTCCAGGACATCAATAATTTCCATGGCGCGCACTTTGGGTGCGCCGGTAATCGAGCCGCCAGGGAATGCTGCCCGCAGCAGATCGCAAGCGTGGCGATCCTCCGGCAGCTCTGCCGTGACGGTACTGACAAGGTGATGGACGGCGGGGAAGGCTTCGACGACAAACAACTCCGGCACGCGCACCGAACCCGGCGTCGCCACGCGACCAATATCATTACGCATCAAATCGACGATCATCAGATTCTCGGCGCGATCTTTCGGCGAGGCGGCGAGTTTCTGCGCCTGTTGTGCATCCGCTTGTGGATCGGCAAGCCTTGGCAGCGTACCTTTGATCGGCCGCGTCTCAATGTGCGAGCCGTCAAGACGAATAAAACGTTCCGGAGAAAGGCTTAATATGGCGCCCTGCGGCAGGCGTAAAAATGCACTGAATGGTGCGCGGTTTTCGCGGTTAAGGCGGGTAAATGCCTGCCACTCATCGCCCGTATAGCGTGCCTGAAAGCGTTGAGCGAGGTTAACCTGGTAACAGTCGCCGCTGTGCAGCCACTCCTGCACCTGGCGAAATTTTTCACCGTATTCGGCGCGGCTCATATTTGCCTGCCACGGTGACGTCAGCCGGAAATCGTCCTGCTGCGGCGCGCGTTGCGCCTGCAACCAGGCCAGACGGGCATTGACATCGGTATGGCTCAGCAGAGTAACCCGCTGCAACCGGTGGTCAACGACCAGCGCCCAGTCATAAATGCCAACGGCCATATCAGGCAAGGTAATATCCGCCTGCGCCCGCTGCGGCAGTTTTTCGAAGCGGCGGCCTAAGTCGTAGCCAAACAGGCCGAGCGCACCGCCCTGAAAGGGCAAATCCGGGTTGTGTGCCGGACGCAGATTGTGCGCCTCCAGCTGTTGTTGCAGCAATTGCAATGGATCGCTGCGGCTTTCATGCCTACCGTTAAGTGAGGTTATTTCTCCGCGGGTCGTGATCGTGGTTAGCGGATCGGCAACCAGAATATCGAAACGGTTATGCGGATGCTCGGCGAGACCGGAGTGCAGCAACATCGCCCAGGGCTGCTGACTAAGGCGCGCAAAGTAGTATTCGGCTGCGTCGTGGCGCCACGGTAACGTAATAACGGCGGGGGATAACGTCTTCATTGATCCTCATCTGCGTCTTCGGCTGGTGAATTATGCGGACGCATGAAATAATTAGCGCCAATAATTTAGCAGGAGTTCACGATGTTTGCAGGTTTACCTTCCCTCAGCCACGAGCAGCAGCAAAAAGCCGTGGAGCGTATCCAGGAGTTAATGGCCGGCGGCATGAGCAGCGGCCAGGCGATTACGCAGGTTGCAGAAGAGTTGCGCGCCAGCCACACGGGCGAACGGATCGTGGCGCGCTTTGAAGACGAAGAGGACGAGTAATTACAGCGCGGCGATGATTTTGATTTCCACTTTATAGCGCGGGTTCATCAACTTTGCCTGCACGGTGCAGCGCACGGGCGCATGGCCCGCAACAACCCACGCGTCCCACGCTTTATTCATCGCGGCGAAATCGTTGCCATCGGGCAGAAAAATAGTGGCATCGAGGATGCGTGATTTGTCGCTGCCTTGTTTTGCCAGCACGGCATCGATTTGCGCCAGCGTATTTGCTGTCTGCTCAAACGCATCGGCGTCCAGATTTTCCGGCACTCCGGTGTAATAAAGGGTCTGGTTGTGGATCACCACATCAGACCAGCGATCCGCCGCGTCAATACGCACAATTGTCATAATACACCTTCTTATTTTCCATACAGTCGCGGGCAAGAGTGCCACAAAAACCCGGCTGGCGTAAATCCGCCCACCCTGACATAATCACTGTCGATTTAACCAGGGGGTAGTGTGACGG
This sequence comes from Kosakonia sp. MUSA4, assembly GCF_013085925.1. Classification (NCBI taxonomy): domain Bacteria; kingdom Pseudomonadati; phylum Pseudomonadota; class Gammaproteobacteria; order Enterobacterales; family Enterobacteriaceae; genus Kosakonia; species Kosakonia sp. MUSA4. Next base: position 3,026,976 of record NZ_CP025697.1, on the reverse strand, counting down.
ACGATTTTGCAACAGACGGCCAACTGGCCAAAGCGATACCGGGATTCAAACCGCGTGAACCGCAGCGCCAGATGGCGCACGCCGTGATGCAGGCCATCGACAATACCCAGCCGCTGGTGGTAGAAGCCGGTACCGGCACCGGGAAAACGTACGCCTATCTCGCACCCGCCTTACGCGCCGGTAAAAAAGTCATTATCTCCACCGGTTCAAAAGCGTTGCAGGATCAGCTCTACAGCCGCGATCTGCCCACGGTAGCCAACGCGCTGGAATTCACCGGGCGTACCGCACTGCTGAAAGGCCGCTCCAACTACCTCTGTATTGAACGCCTGGAACAGCAGGCGCTGGCCGGTGGCGATCTGCCGGTACAAACCCTGAGCGATGTAATTCTTCTGCGCTCCTGGTCAAACCAGACTACCGATGGCGATATCAGCACCTGCGTCAGCGTAGCTGAGGATTCGCAGGCCTGGCCGCTGGTCACCAGCACCAACGACAACTGTCTGGGCAGCGATTGCCCGATGTACAAAGATTGCTTTGTGGTTAAAGCGCGCAAAAAGGCGATGGATGCTGACGTGGTGGTGGTGAACCACCATCTGTTTCTCGCCGATATGGTGGTGAAAGAGAGCGGCTTCGGTGAGCTTATCCCGGAGGCTGACGTGATGATTTTTGACGAAGCGCACCAGCTCCCGGACATCGCCAGCCAGTATTTTGGTCAGTCGCTCTCCAGCCGCCAGTTACTGGATCTGGCGAAAGATTTCACCATTGCTTATCGCACCGAATTAAAAGATACCGCGCAGCTGCAAAAGTGCGCCGACCGGCTGGCGCAAAGCACGCAGGATTTCCGCCTGCAACTTGGTGAGCCCGGCTATCGCGGCAACCTGCGTGAATTGCTGGCCGATGCCAATATCCAGCGCGCGCTACTGCTGCTCGATGATGCGCTGGAACTGTGCTACGACGTGGCGAAACTCTCCCTTGGGCGCTCGGCGTTGCTTGATGCCGCTTTTGAGCGGGCGACCACTTACCGCGCGCGGCTCAAGCGTCTGAAAGAAATTAATCAACCCGGTTACAGCTACTGGTATGAATGCACCTCGCGCAACTTCACCCTTGCGCTGACGCCATTGACGGTGGCGGATAAGTTCAAAGAGGTGATGGCGCAGAAAAAGGGGAGCTGGATTTTCACGTCGGCGACGCTTTCCGTGAATGACGATCTGCATCACTTTACGGCGCGTCTCGGGATCGACGAGGCGGAATCGCTGCTGCTGCCGAGTCCTTTCGATTATCAGCATCAGGCGCTACTGTGCGTGCCGCGCAATCTGCCGCAGACCAACCAGCCTGGCTCAGCCCGGCAACTGGCGGCCATGCTGCGCCCAATGATTGAAGCCAACAATGGCCGCTGTTTTATGCTCTGTACGTCGCACGCCATGATGCGTGAACTGGCAGAGCAGTTCCGCGCCACGATGAGCCTGCCGGTGCTGTTGCAGGGGGAAACCAGTAAAGGCCAGTTGCTGCAACAGTTCGTCAGCGCCGGTAACGCGCTGCTGGTGGCGACCAGCAGTTTCTGGGAAGGCGTGGATGTGCGCGGCGATACGCTGTCGCTGGTGATCATCGATAAACTGCCGTTTACCTCGCCGGAAGATCCGCTGTTAAAAGCGCGCATGGAAGATTGCCGTCTGCGCGGCGGCGATCCGTTCGATGAGGTGCAACTGCCGGATGCGGTCATTACGCTGAAACAGGGCGTCGGGCGTCTGATCCGCGACATCGACGATCGCGGCGTGCTGGTGATTTGCGATAACCGCCTGGTGATGCGGCCCTACGGCGCGGTGTTCCTTGCCAGCCTGCCGCCCGCGCCGCGCACGCGCGATATTCGCCGCGCCGTTGAATTTCTTGCTGCGCGCCCGGCGCAGTAATTTGCCGGGGACTGTGGTAAGATGCGCGCCATTTTGTTTTTCATGGACCGCTATACCCATGCGAATTCTGGCTATTGATACCGCCACAGAAGCCTGTTCTGTCGCCCTGTGGAACGATGGTACTACCTTCGCTCATTTCGAACTTTGCCCACGTGAACATACCCAACGCATCCTGCCGCTGGTCAGGGATGTGCTGGGTGACGCCGATCTTAAACTGACGCAACTTGATGCGCTGGCCTTTGGCCGCGGGCCGGGGAGTTTTACCGGCGTGCGTATTGGTATTGGCATTGCGCAGGGTCTTGCGCTGGGCGCAGAACTGCCGATGATTGGCGTTTCAACGCTGGCAACAATGGCGCAGGGCGCATGGCGTAAAACTGGCGCAACCCGCGTACTTGCTGCGATTGATGCACGTATGGGGGAAGTCTATTGGGCGGAATACCAGCGTGACGAGCAGGGCGTCTGGCACGGCGAAGAGACGGAAGCGGTGCTCAAACCGGAAGCGGTGAGCGAACGCCTTCAGCAGCTTGATGGCCAGTGGGCAACGGTCGGTACCGGTTGGCCGGCATGGCCGGAGATGGGCAACGGTAATGCGCTGACGCTGACAGACGGCGAAATCCTGCTGCCGACTGCAGAAGATATGCTGCCGCTTGCGCAACAACTGTTCGCCGCACAGAAAACCGTTGCCGTGGAGCACGCTGAACCGGTTTATTTACGTAACGAAGTGGCATGGAAGAAACTTCCTGGCCGGGAATGAATCTCAGTAATAACAACTGAGTGAAGGAGTCGCATCATGGCGGGTCAAAAGAGAGTTATGCGCTGGTTGCTGGCAGGGCTGGCAACGGCGGTGTTGAGTGGTTGTGTTTCTGTGCCTGACGCGATTAAAGGAACCAGTCCCACGCCGCAGGACGATTTAGTCCGGGTGATGAATGCGCCGTCGCTGTACGTCGGCCAGGAAGCCCGCTTCGGCGGCAAAGTCGTTGATATCCAGAACCAGCAGGGGAAAACCCGTCTGGAGATCGCCTCCGTACCGCTCGACAGCGGTGCCCGCCCGGTACTGGGCGAACCATCAGTCGGGCGAATTTATGCGGAGGTAAACGGCTTCCTCGATCCGGTTGATTTCCGCAATCAACTGGTCACAGTGGTTGGACCGATTACCGGCACTGCGGATGGTAAAATCGGCAACGCCCCATACAAATTTATGGTGATGCAGGCGACCGGCTATAAACGCTGGCATCTGACTCAACAAGTGATGATGCCGGCTCAACCGATAGATCCGTGGTTTTGGGGGCCGCCTGGCCGACACGGATGGCGAACAGGTTATCCTGGCTGGGGCTGGTACCCGCCAGAACCCGCCCGTGTAGAGACCATCGTGACAGAGTAATCTCTTGTTTTATTGAATAAATGAGACAGCGGCTAAGCCGCTGTTTCTGTCTGTGGCTGTGTATAACAAAAATAATTAGTGACGGGCTTCGCAACCTTCAGTTCGCTTAATTAATAAACTGGTACGCTGAGTTAATATTATGTTAACAGCTTGTTTATTAAATGGGGTTGTGATGACCAGAAATACTCATTTCAGAGGTGATGCATTGAAGAAGGTTTGGCTTAACCGTTACCCCGCCGATGTTCCGGCGGAGATCAACCCCGACCGTTATCAATCCCTGGTAGAACTTTTTGAACACTCCGTCGCGCGTTACGCCGATCAACCCGCCTTCATCAACATGGGCGAGGTGATGACCTTCCGCAAGCTGGAAGAGCGTAGCCGGGCGTTTGCCGCTTATTTACAGCAAGGCCTGGGGCTGAAAAAGGGTGATCGCGTCGCGTTGATGATGCCAAACCTGCTGCAATATCCGGTCGCGCTGTTCGGCATTTTGCGCGCGGGCATGATTGTGGTGAACGTGAATCCGCTTTACACCCCGCGTGAACTTGAGCATCAACTGAATGACAGCGGTTCTTCCGCGATTGTGATTGTCTCCAACTTTGCGCACACCCTGGAAAAGATCGTTGAGAAGACGCAGGTACGTCACGTCATTCTGACCCGCATGGGCGATCAGCTCTCTCCGGCGAAAGGCACGCTGGTGAACTTTGTCGTCAAATATGTGAAACGTCTGGTACCGAAGTATCACCTGCCGGATGCCATCTCTTTCCGCCGCGCGCTGCAAACCGGTTATCGCATGCAGTACGTTAAGCCGGAAGTCGTCGCCGGGGATCTGGCGTTTCTGCAATATACCGGTGGTACAACCGGTGTCGCAAAAGGGGCGATGCTCACGCATCGCAACATGCTGGCGAACCTGGAGCAGGTCAACGCAACTTACGGGCCGCTGTTGCACCGCGGCAAAGAGCTGGTCGTCACAGCGCTACCGCTGTATCACATCTTCGCGCTGACCATGAACTGCCTGCTGTTTATTGAACTGGGCGGGCAGAACCTGCTAATCACCAATCCGCGCGACATTCCGGGGCTGGTCAAAGAGCTGAGCAAATATCCGTTCACCGCAATGACCGGCGTGAACACACTCTTTAACGCGCTGCTGAACAATGAAGAGTTCCGCTCGCTGGATTTCTCCTCGCTGCATCTTTCCGCTGGCGGCGGTATGCCGGTGCAACAGGCCGTTGCCGATCGCTGGGTGAAACTGACCGGGCAGTATCTGCTTGAAGGCTACGGCCTGACGGAATGTGCGCCGCTGGTGAGCGTCAACCCGCATGATATCGATTATCACAGCGGCAGCATTGGCCTGCCGGTGCCGTCGACTGAAGCCAAACTGGTAGACGACAACAACAACGAAGTGCCGCCGGGCGAGCCTGGCGAGCTGTGCGTAAAAGGGCCGCAGGTGATGCTGGGTTACTGGCAGCGCCCGGATGCCACGGATGAAATTATCCATGACGGCTGGCTGCATACCGGTGATATTGCGGTGATGGATGAAGAGGGGTTCCTGCGCATTGTCGATCGCAAGAAAGATATGATCCTCGTCTCCGGCTTTAACGTCTATCCGAATGAAATCGAAGATGTGGTCATGCAGCATGCCGGGGTGCAGGAAGTTGCCGCCGTAGGGGTTCCGTCCGAAAATAGCGGCGAAGCGGTGAAGATCTTCGTAGTGAAAAAAGATGCGTCGCTGAGCGAAGATGCATTAATCGCCTTCTGCCGCCGCCAGCTCACCGGATATAAAGTGCCGAAGCTGGTCGAATTCCGCAATGAACTGCCAAAATCGAACGTTGGCAAGATCCTGCGGCGAGAATTGCGTGACGAAGCGCGTGCCAAAGTGGACAATGAAGCCTGAGCTATGCGTTAGTCGCCTGAACGCCGGTTAAGCCGGCGTTTTTTATGGGCGCAAACTAAAGAGATGATGATTTGAATTACCAGATGATAACGACGAATGACGGCCTGGCTACGCTGTGTGAAGCCGCCAGCGCGTTCCCGGCCATTGCCCTGGATACCGAATTTGTCCGTACCCGTACCTACTATCCGCAACTCGGTCTGATCCAGCTTTTTGATGGTGAACATACGGCACTGATCGATCCGCTGACCATTACCGAGTGGGCGCCGTTTCGCGATCTGCTGATCAACACGCAGGTAATCAAATACCTGCATGCCGGCAGTGAAGATCTGGAAGTGTTCCTCAACGCATTCGGCGTGCAGCCGCAGCCGATGATTGATACCCAGATCCTCGCCGCATTTTGCGGCCGTCCGCTGTCATGGGGATTTGCCGCGATGGTGGAAGAGTTTACCGGTCTGACGATTGATAAAAGCGAATCCCGCACCGACTGGCTGGCGCGGCCGCTGACGGAGCGCCAGTGCGATTATGCCGCCGCTGACGTCTGGTATCTGCTGCCGATCGCCGACAAGTTGATGGCGGAAACCCGCGCGGCCGGGCGGCTGGAAGCGGCGCTGGATGAGTGTCGCCTGATGATGCAGCGTCGCCAGGAAGTGCTGGCCCCGGAAGAGGCGTGGCGCGAGATTGGCAACGCCTGGCAGCTTCGTACGCGCCAGCTGGCCTGCCTGCGTCTGCTGGCAGACTGGCGTCTGCGTAAAGCCCGTGAGCGCGATCTGGCGGTTAATTTTGTGGTGCGCGAAGAGAACATGTGGGCGGTGGCGCGCTATATGCCTTCCAGCATGGGCGAACTGGACAGTATCGGCCTTTCCGGCAGTGAGATCCGTTTCCACGGCAAAACGCTGCTGGCGCTGGTTGCGCAGGCTCAGGAGCTGCCGGAAGAGGAGTTGCCGGAGCCGCTGCTCAATCTGATGGATATGCCGGGTTATCGTAAAGCATTCAAAGCGATCAAAGCGCTGGTGCAGACTATCAGCGAAAGCCACAATATCAGCGTTGAGCTGCTGGCTTCCCGTCGGCAAATTAATCAGTTACTGAACTGGCACTGGAAGCTAAAACCGCAGAATACGTTGCCGGAATTAATCAGCGGCTGGCGCGGGGAATTGATGGCCGATCAACTGAAAACATTATTAGCGGAATACCCGAATTAATAGCTGTAAATAATTACAGTGTTTCGCTGAAATAAACAAAAAAGGCAGAATTTCTTCTGCCTTTTTTAATGCCCGGAAAACGGGAGCTTTATTTCGTTTCTTCCGTTTCCGGCAGGGTAACGTTAAGTTCCAGAATGGAAATATCGTCCCCTTTTTGTTCCAGCTGCACGGTTACCATTTCCGGATCGATTTGCACGTACTTGCAGATCACTTCCAGAATATCCCGCTTGAGCTGCGGTAAATAATGGGGTTCCGCGTCACTACGACGACGTTCCGCAACAATAATTTGCAGGCGCTCTTTCGCAATGCTGGCGGTATTCTTTTTTCTGGAGAGAAAAAAGTCGAGTAATGCCATAGCTTATCCTCCGAACAGGCGTTTGAGGAAACCTTTCTTCTCTTCTTCGATGAAGCGGAAAGGGCGTTCTTCTCCCAGCAGACGATCGACGGCATCGGCATACGCTTTACCGGCGTCAGCGTTGGTATCCAGAATCACAGGCTCACCCTGGTTCGATGCGCGCAGCACGGATTGATCTTCCGGGATCACGCCAACCAGTTTGATACGCAGAATTTCCAGCACATCTTCCATGCTCAACATGTCGCCACGGTTCACACGACCGGGGTTATAGCGCGTCAGCAGCAGATGTTCTTTAATCGGCTCTTCACCATTTTCCGCGCGGCGAGACTTGGAAGCCAGAATGCCGAGGATACGGTCAGAGTCGCGTACAGACGAGACTTCCGGGTTAGTGGTAATGATCGCTTCATCGGCGAAATAGAGCGCCATCAGCGCACCGGTTTCGATGCCCGCCGGGGAGTCGCAGACGATAAAATCGAAGTCCATTTTCTTCAGGTCTTCGAGCACTTTATCCACGCCGTCGCGGGTGAGGGCGTCTTTGTCGCGGGTCTGCGACGCCGGGAGAATATAGAGATTTTCCGTGCGCTTATCTTTAATCAGCGCCTGGTTCAGCGTGGCATCGCCCTGAATGACGTTCACGAAATCGTACACAACGCGGCGCTCGCAACCCATGATCAGGTCAAGGTTACGCAGCCCAATATCGAAATCGATAACTACGGTCTTTTTGCCCTTCTGGGCTAAACCAGTAGCGATGGCCGCGCTGGAGGTGGTCTTGCCAACGCCCCCTTTACCCGAAGTAACAACAATAATGCGTGCCATAGGAGTTCCTTGTTAAAAGGGCTTAATTTAAGGGTTGAATTGTCAAAGCGTCGTTAATTAACTGCAAACGCGCTGCTTTGCCATAAAATTCGGCCGGGATTTTATCGCTCAGCCAGTATTCTCCCGCAATGGAAACCAGCTCCGGCGTGAGATGTGTGCAAAATATTTGTGCTTCTTTATCGCCGCTGGCACCCGCCAGCGCGCGGCCGCGCATCATGCCGTAGACGTGGATATTGCCGTCGGCAATTAACTCTGCGCCTGCGCTAACGTGGCTGGTCACAATCAGATCACAGTGTGGTGCATAAATGCGCTGACCGGAACGAACTGGCATATCAACCAGGCGTGTTTTTGTGACCGGAGTAACAACCGGCGCGGGTTCCGGGGCGCTGACCTGACGCGGCGCTTTCTCTTTGCCTTCTGTCAGTAAGGGAAGCCCGGCGCGTTCGATTTCTGCTTTCAATTCGGTATCTTTACAACCGCTGATGCCGACAACGCGCAGCCCGGATGCGGCAATAGTCTTTTGTAACTGGGGCCAGTTAACCGGGCCTTCCAGCGCAGAGACATTAACAACCACGGGGGCATGTTGTAGAAAAGCAGGAGCCTGAGCGATTTTGTCTTCTAACGCCTGACGAATAACCTCGGGTTTTGCATCATGCAAGTGAACCACTGATAAGGTAAAACTACTGCCTTTTAGCTCGATGGGCGTGTTTGACATCCTGACCTTACTCATTTTGCTATTATTGCTCGCACACGGAGCAATATTCCGAAGACTATCAGGCATGTTATAGTCACTATTATATTCAGGCAAGTAACCACCCGCTAATTCCGAGTAAAAGTATGTTTTGTGTGATCTACCGAAGTACCCGACGCGATCAGACTTATCTGTATGTCGAAAAAAGAGACGATTTTTCCCGCGTGCCGGAGACCTTAATGCAAAGCTTTGGTCAACCGCAGCTGGCAATGATTTTACCCCTCGACGGGCGTAAAAAACTGGTCGGCGCCGATTTGGAAAAAGTAAAAGAAGCACTGACCACTCAGGGCTATTATTTGCAATTACCGCCGCCGCCGGAAAATTTACTCAAACAGCATCTTGCTGATAACGACAAACAATAATCTCCTCTCCCACAGCGGCAGAATTTTCTGCCGCTGCTTATTTTCCTTGCGGCAAAAGCCGTAACATATTGAGATTTGACAAACCGTCAGGCGGCGCGGATAGTCATTTTTCGCTCATGTTCAATGTGTTACTTAGGGGAAAAACATGTATCAACATCATAACTGGCAGGGTGCGCTGCTGGATTACCCGGTGAGTAAAGTGGTTTGCGTTGGCAGCAACTATGCGAAACATATTCAGGAGATGGGGAGCGCCACCCCTGAAGAGCCGGTGCTGTTTATCAAACCGGAAACCGCGCTGTGCGATATCCGCCAGCCGCTGGCTCTGCCGCAGGATTTTGGCTCGGTACATCACGAAGTAGAACTTGCCGTGCTGATTGGCGCCACATTGCGCCAGGCAACGGAAGAGCACGTCAAAAAAGCGATTGCAGGGTACGGCGTTGCGCTCGATCTTACGCTGCGCGATCTGCAAGGCAAAATGAAGAAAGCGGGGCAACCGTGGGAAAAAGCCAAAGGCTTTGATAACTCCTGCCCGATCTCCGGTTTCATTCCGGCGGCGGAATTTACCAGCGATCCGCAAAATACGCCGCTCGGGCTGAAAATCAACGGTGAAGCGCGCCAGCAGGGCACCACGGCGGACATGATCCACAAAATCGTGCCGCTGATCGCTTATATGAGCCGCTTTTTTACGCTGAAAGCGGGGGATGTGATCCTGACCGGTACGCCGGACGGCGTTGGCCCGCTGCACAGCGGCGACGAGCTGGAAGTCAGTTTCAACGGTTTTTCTCTGTCGACCCGCGTTCTGTAAGGCGATTTGCCGCCTTAATCCGGCGGCAAAACTTGCATCCGCATGCCAGACTGGTTATAAGGTGCACCCTGGATTTCAATGGCGGATTTCATCATGAGCGACACCCCTTTCTGGCAAAGCAAAACCCTCGAACAAATGACCGACGCGGAGTGGGAATCGCTGTGCGACGGCTGCGGTCAGTGCTGCCTGCATAAACTGATGGATGAAGACACCGACGAAATCTACTTCACCAACGTGGCCTGCCGTCAGTTGAATATCAAAACCTGCCAGTGCCGCAACTACGAACGGCGCTTCGAGTATGAACCGGACTGCATTAAGCTGACGCGTGAAAATCTGCCCACCTTCGAATGGCTGCCGCCGAGCTGCGCTTACCGTCTGCTGGCTGAAGGGAAATCGCTACCGCTGTGGCATCCGCTGCGTACCGGTTCGAAAGCGGCGATGCATGCGGAGCGTATCTCGGTACGGCATATTGCGGTGAAAGAATCGGAAGTCCAGGACTGGCAGGATCATATCCTCAATAAACCAGAATGGGCGGATTGATCTGCCGAAGTCTCTGTCACGAAAATAAAGCGTTAATTTATTAAGCTGCAATTAACGGCGCTTCACCTTCACGTTTTATATATCGTCGAAATATCGCCAGAGATATTCAGTGAAATTAATGGCGTACGCAGTCAATTAAATCTGAAGCGAAGCGCCAGATGCGCTTTCCCTGTTAAGGCAAGTAATGCAGTGAGGCATAAAAAAAACGCTCCCGAAGGAGCGTTTTTTTAGCGACCGAACAGATCGCGTTTTTTCGGTTTGAACGGCTGGGCAATCAGTACCAGCAGCGCAACAATCAGATAAGCAGCAAAAATACCCAGCAGCCATTGCGGCATGTCCAGCGTCAGAAACTCCCACTGACGTTCTGCACAATCACCTGTAGCAACAAACACTTGCGGCAGCCATTTATTGAGCGGCAGCCACTCAGGAAAACGCGCGGCGAAATCGCAGGTCATAAACGGCGAAGGGTGTAACTGAATCATCGTATGCTCCCAGGCGAGCTGGATACCGCGAATAGCGCTGTAAATCCAGATAACCAGAGCGACATAGCGGAGCGGCGTTTTAGGTGCAATGGCACCCACAATACCTGCGCCCATCACGCCAAATAGCGCACAACGTTCATAAATACAAAGCACGCAGGGTTTCAGCAGCATCACATGCTGGAACCACAGCGCGACCATTTCAAGTGCAAACGCAGTAAGTGCCATAAGAATCCAGGCACCGCGCCCACGCGAGCACTCATTTAAATATCGCAACATAATCTTTTCCCTGGAGATGCGTAGACACCGCAGTGTAAACGAAATCATTGTCGAGGCCACTAGCAGGCATCAAAATAATACGTAATCGAATGTTTATCATGCGGAATGTCAAATTGGGAATAAACTTGCTGTTATTTTGCACGAAACAAAATATTGATAGATTCTGGTTTGTTTCAAATGAAAGGCATGCTGAGTGCAGGGTTAAGCCTTGTAAAATCACGAAAATGGAGATGCGATCCCTTTTTTTCTTCCTGCTGTACGCTACCTGCCCCGGACGGGGTCTGGTATGATGAGTGTCCTTTGCTTAGCTGTGTAATGGAAATTTGTCTATGGTCATTAAGGCGCAGAGCCCGGCGGGTTTCGCGGAAGAATACATTATCGAAAGTATCTGGAATAGTCGCTTTCCGCCAGGATCGATTCTTCCGGCTGAACGCGAACTCTCTGAACTGATCGGCGTCACTCGTACCACGTTGCGCGAAGTGTTGCAGCGTCTGGCACGTGATGGCTGGTTGACTATTCAGCACGGCAAACCCACGAAAGTGAATAACTTCTGGGAAACATCGGGGCTGAATATTCTCGAAACACTGGCGCGTCTGGATCACGAAAGCGTTCCTCAACTGATCGATAATTTGCTGTCGGTGCGTACCAATATCTCAACAATCTTTATTCGTACGGCATTCCGTCTGCATCCGGATCAAGCGTTGCAGGTATTGGCCAAAGCGCGCGAGGTGGAAGATCACGCCGATGCGTTCGCCGATCTGGATTACAACGTTTTCCGTGGGCTGGCGTTTGCCTCCGGCAACCCGATCTATGGGCTGATTCTCAACGGCATGAAGGGGCTGTACACCCGCATCGGGCGTCATTACTTCTCCAGCCCGGAAGCCCGCAGCCTGGCGCTGGGGTTTTATCACCAGCTTGCTGAAGTGTGCGAACAGGCGCAGTACGAAAAAGTCTATGAGCTGGTGCGTCGTTACGGCCATGAAAGCGGTGAAATCTGGCATCGCATGCAAAAAACGATGCCTGGCGATTTAGCGTTGCAGGTTCGTTAAGCAAAAAAAACCCTCTGCGAACAGAGGGTTTTTTCGTTACAGGCTATTCTGGCGAGGTGGGCATCTTTCCAGCAGTTCCACGCTGCCATCTTCATTTTGCTGCTCCAGCAGCACATCAAATCCCCACAGGCGATGCACGTGTTTCAGTACTTCCCGACGGCCTTTATCCAGCGGTGCGCGGTTATGCGGAATATAACGCAGCGTTAATGAGCGATCGCCGCGCAGATCGACATTCCAGACCTGAATGTTGGGCTCCAGATTGCTGAGGTTGTACTGCGACGACAGGCGGGAGCGAATTTCCCGGTATCCCTCTTCATTATGGATTGCCGCGATCTCCAGGTAGTTATTGCGATCGTCATCCAGCACGGTAAAGAAGCGAAAATCACGCATGATCTTCGGCGACATAAACTGGCTAATGAAGCTTTCATCTTTAAAATCACGCATGGCGAAATGCAGCGTTTCCAGCCAGTCGGAACCGGCAATATCCGGGAACCAGTAGCGGTCTTCGTCCGTTGGCGACTGGCAAATACGCTTAATATCCTGGAACATGGCGAAGCCAAGCGCATACGGGTTAATACCGCTGTACCACGGGCTGTTATAAGGGGGCTGGAACACAACGTTGGTGTGACTGTGCAGGAATTCCAGCATAAAGCGGTCGGTCACTTTCCCTTCATCATAGAGATGGTTGAGGATGGTGTAATGCCAGAAAGTCGCCCAGCCTTCATTCATCACCTGCGTCTGTTTTTGCGGGTAGAAATACTGGCTGACTTTACGCACGATGCGCAGGATCTCACGCTGCCATGACTCCAGCAACGGCGCGTTCTTCTCCATAAAATAGAGCAGGTTTTCCTGCGGCTCAGACGGATAGCGGCGCGTTTCGGCGATGGTTCGCTCCTCTTCGCGTTTCGGCAACGTACGCCACAGCATATTCACCTGGCTTTGCAGATACTCCTCGCGGCTTTTCTGCCGGGCTTTCTCCTCCTGCAACGAGATTTTTTGCGGGCGTTTGTAGCGATCCACCCCGTAGTTCATCAACGCATGGCACGAGTCGAGCAGCTTTTCGACTTCATCGACGCCGTACCGCTCTTCGCAGTCGGTAATGTATTTCCGCGCGAAAATAAGGTAATCGACAATGGAACTGGCGTCGGTCCAGCTACGGAACAGGTAGTTATTCTTAAAGAAAGAGTTGTGCCCATAGCAGGCATGCGCCATCACCAGCGCTTGCATGGTGATGGTATTTTCTTCCATCAGATAAGCGATACACGGGTTGGAGTTAATGACGATCTCGTAAGCCAGCCCCTGTTGCCCGTGTTTATAGAGCCGTTCGGTTTCAATGAATTTCTTACCAAACGACCAGTGAGGGTAGTTGATCGGCATACCGACGCTGGAGTAGGCATCCATCATCTGTTCTGAAGTAATGACTTCAATCTGATGCGGGTAGGTATCCAGCCGATAAAGTTTTGCCACCCGGTCGATTTCGGCCAGATAGACATCCAGTAGATCAAAAGTCCAGTCGGGTCCATCACTCAGACGAATAGAGTCCTTATTCATTGAGTCAATCGTAGCCATTAGCGCGCCCTCATTGTTAGAACACTCTCTGTATGGAGCGTCTCATTTCAAGCATAGAACACGCAATCAATTCTGTACGGCAGGGCACTTTTTTGTTCGCGAATTTTGAACCTGCCACAGGTCTTAATAACCGCTTTTGCAAAATTTTATACTGCGGCGAAATGTCGCACAGCAGGAGATGCTAAATAATCGCAGGCCTTGTGATACGGCGAAGCTGTGAGGAGTGTCACCATAAAAAAGCCATATGTTGAATAATATTTTCATCTGGGTTATCAATTTGTAATTAGACGATCGTGCTTTACTCACAGGAGAGGGATATGCGAGTTGTTGTATTGGGAAGCGGCGTTGTGGGCGTCGCCAGTGCCTGGTATTTGCGTCAGGCGGGTCATGATGTCACGGTGATTGACCGCCAGCCGGGTCCGGCACAGGAAACCAGCGCCGGTAATGCCGGGCAGATTTCTCCCGGTTATGCCGCTCCCTGGGCCGCGCCGGGTGTGCCGCTGAAGGCCATCAAATGGATGTTCCAGCGCCATGCCCCGCTTGCTATCAGCCTTGACGGCACCTCATCGCAGCTGAAATGGATGTGGCAGATGCTGCGCAACTGCGACGCCCGGCACTATGCAGAGAACAAAGGGCGTATGGTGCGGCTGGCAGAGTACAGCCGCGACTGCCTGAAGCTGCTACGTGAAACCACCGGTATTCAGTATGAAGGGCGGCAGGGCGGCACCTTGCAGCTCTTTCGCACCGCCGCACAGTATGAAAACGCCACCCGCGACATTGCCGTGTTACAGGATGCAGGCGTTCCTTACCAGTTGCTGGAATCCGCGCGTCTGGCTGAGGTAGAGCCTGCGCTGGCGGAAGTGGCGCACAAATTAACCGGCGGCCTGCGTTTACCGAACGATGAAACCGGCGACTGCCAGCTTTTTACCCAACAACTTGCCAGCATGGCAGAGCAGGCCGGGGTGGTCTTTCGCTTCAATACGCCGGTGGATCGTCTGCTGTATGAAGGCGAAAACATCTATGGCGTGAAGTGCGGCGAAGAGGTGGTAAAAGCCGATGCGTATGTGATGGCCTTCGGCTCCTGGTCAACCGGGCTGCTGAAAGGCATTGTTGATATTCCGGTATATCCGCTGAAAGGCTACTCGCTGACGATCCCTGTTGCGCAGGAAGACGGCGCGCCGGTTTCCACTATCCTCGACGAAACTTACAAAATCGCCATTACGCGGTTTGATCAGCGCATTCGTGTCGGCGGCATGGCGGAAATTGTCGGTTTCAACACCGAGCTGCTGCAACCGCGTCGCGAAACGCTGGAAATGGTGGTGCGCGATCTCTTTCCGCGCGGTGGTCGCGTTGAAGAGGCGACATTCTGGACCGGCCTGCGCCCAATGACGCCGGATGGTACGCCGGTTGTTGGCCGTACGCCGTATAAAAATCTGTGGCTCAACACTGGTCACGGTACGCTGGGCTGGACCATGGCCTGCGGTTCCGGTCAGTTGCTCAGTGATTTAATGTCCGGCAAAACGCCTGCTATTGCGGCGGACGATCTCGCCATCGCCCGCTATTTACCCGGCTTTACCCCGGCGCGCGCGCAGCATCTGCATGGCGCTCATAACTGATAAATATAAGGAAAAATGATGTCTCGTCCGATTCTGGCCACGCTGGACTTACAGGCGTTGGGCAATAACTTACAGGTCGTGCGTCGGGCTGCGCCGACAGCGAAGGTCTGGTCAGTGGTCAAGGCGAATGCATACGGTCACGGTATCGATCGCGTCTGGCGTTCGCTTGCCAGCACGGATGGTTTTGCGATGCTGAATCTCGAAGAGGCCATTTTGCTGCGTGAACGCGGCTGGAAAGGGCCGATTCTGATGCTGGAAGGTTTTTTTCACGCCGATGAGTTACCGCTATTCGATAAATACCGGCTGACCACCAGCCTGCACAGCAACTGGCAGATTAAAGCGCTACAAAATGCGCAACTGCAAGCGCCGCTGGATATCTATCTGAAGATTAACAGCGGCATGAATCGCCTTGGCTTTATGCCGGATCGCGTGCATACCGTGTGGCAGCAGCTGCGGGCGATGAACAACGTAAGCAGCATTACCCTGATGTCGCACTTTGCCGAAGCCGAACACCCGGACGGCATCGCCGGGCCGATGGCGCGTATTGCGCAGGCGGCGGAAGGGCTGGATGCGCCGCGATCGTTGTCCAATTCTGCGGCGACGTTATGGCATCCTGAAGCGCATTTCGACTGGGTGCGTCCGGGCATTGTGCTGTATGGCGCATCGCCTTCCGGTCAGTGGCAGGATGTCGCCAACAGCGGTATCCGGCCGGTGATGACGCTCAGCAGTGAAATTATCGCGGTGCAAACGCTGAAAGCGGGCGAAACGGTCGGCTATGGTTGCCGCTATCGCGCCAGTGAGGAGCAGCGTATCGGTGTGGTGGCCTGCGGTTATGCCGATGGTTATCCGCGCATTGCGCCTTCCGGCACGCCGGTACTGGTCGATGGGATCCGCACCGCAACGGTCGGCGCAATTTCGATGGATATGCTTACCGTTGATTTAACGCCTTGCCCGCAGGCTGGTATCGGTACGCCAGTCGAACTGTGGGGCAAGGAGATAAAAATCGATGAAGTCGCTGCGGCGGCTGGCACGGTTGGGTACGAACTGATGTGCGCACTGGCGCCGCGCGTGCCTGTTGTGACGGTGTAACTTACTGCGAGGCGGTTATTCCGCCTCGTCTTCTGCCACTCTGACGCCCACTTTTAACACCGCGTTGTCGGCTTTTTCGGCCACCGTCCAGATCATTCCGGCAAACTCAACCTGGTCACCCACCACCGGTGCTGCACCCAACAGTTGCTGAACAATATCGCCCAGCGTTTGCTGGTTATCGCGGTGCTCAAGCCCTTCCTCCAGGCCGTAAATCAGTGCCACGTCGGCAAATTTGGCATCGGCTTCGAGGATAAAATCACCAAAGAAACGCTGATCCAGCGCGACCGGCGGCGACTGGCTAAACAGCTTGCCGAGCGCTGGCAGATCCCGCTCGCGACCAATGACACACAGCACATCGCCTTCCCGCAACCGCGTACTGCCGGTCGGATGCAACAGGCTGTTACCGCGAAACAGCGCCGCAATGCGCGTCTCTTCCGGCATGTGCAAATCACGCAGCGCCGCGCCCACGCACCATTTATCGGCGCTGAGCTGGTAGACGAACTGCTCGAAGGGATTATCCGGGTGAATATCCAGCCCCACGCGAGAAACGGGCCAACCGACCGGCGGCACCACCACTTTGGCTTTTTTCGCCGCCCAGGTGAGCGAGGTTCCCTGGAACAGCAGCGAGATCAGCACCACGAAGAAGGCAACGTTGAAGAACAGCCGCGCATTATCCAGCCCGGCCATCATCGGGAAGGTGGCGAGAATAATCGGCACGGCGCCGCGCAGCCCCACCCAACTGATAAACACGCGCTCACGCAGATTGAAACCACGAAACGGCAGCAGGCTGGCGAACACCGACAGCGGACGGGCGATAAAAATCATCCATGCGGAGAGGATCAGGGCAGAGACGGCAATCGGCAGCAGATCGGACGGCGTGACCAGCAGGCCCAGCACGAGGAACATGGCGATTTGCGCCAGCCAGGCCAGGCCATCGAAGTTTTGCAGAATCCCGTAACGATTGCGGATCGGCCGGTTGCCCAGCACAAAACCACATAAATAAACGGCCAGAATACCGCTGCCGTGCAGGGCCGTCGTCAGGGAAAAAACCAGAATACCGCCGCTGAGCGCCAGCAGCGGGTAGAGACCCGGCGGCAGGGCGATACGGTTGATCATCTGTTGCAGCAGGTAGCCGCCCGCGCCGCCCAGCAGAATACCGAGACCAAACTCCTGCACGATATGCACCAGGAACATCACATCAAGATCGGCTTTGTGCTTCTGGATCATCTCAATCAGCGTGATGGTCAGGAAGACGGCCATCGGATCGTTACTGCCCGACTCAATCTCCAGCGTGGAGCCAACGCGCTCGTTCAGCCCTTTGCCTCCCAGCAGCGAGAACACCGCCGCCGCATCGGTGGAACCGACAATCGCGCCAATCAGCAGCCCTTCCATCAGATTGAGTTTGAACAACCACGCGGCCATCATGCCGGTAAGACTGGAGGTGACCAGCACACCGACAGTGGCGAGCGAAAGCGCAGGGCCGAGCGCGACGCGAAAGGAGCTGGCGCGGGTTCGCATGCCGCCATCCAGCAAAATAATCGCCAGCGCGAGGTTACTGACCATATAAGCCAGCGGGTAGTTATCGAACGGGATCCCGCCGATACCGTCAATGCCGGCTAACATACCGATGACCAGGAAAATGACCAGGATAGGGATACCAAGGCGGGAAGAGAAAGAACTCAATAAGATGCTACAGGTTACAAGAACAGAACCCATAATAAACAGACTAATTATCGCCTCAGCGTCCAATGTGGTGCTTCTCCTTAATCCTCGCCAGTGGGAATCCCCCGGGCCAGAAACCCAGGGTTGGTAACTTCAATTCATAATAACGGCAGAAACAGTGTTTTAATAAGAACATTAAGCACTTTTTTTACCCGGAGATCACAGGATGACCGGTCAGCGTCAGGCGTGTTTTATCAGTATGTTGCAGTTGGGCAGACGCGCCTAACGGCAGAGTCACCGTTTGCGGCTCGTGACCGAAGGCCAGACCGCTAATGACCGGGATAGTCAGCTGCGAACGCAGGTAATCCACCATCTTTGTAAGATTGTAGCCCGCATCGTAATCGTTAGGTTGGGCGTGGGAGAAACTACCGAGAATGAGCGCCTGTTGCTGCGCCAGAATACCGGCGTGCAGCAGTTGCAAAAGCATGCGCTCAACGCGATAAGGATGCTCATTAATATCTTCCACCACCAGAATGCCGCCCGGGATTGACGGCAACCACGGCGTGCCGATAAGTGAAGTCACCATCGCCAGATTCCCGCCCCACAGCGTGCCTTCAACATGGCATTGCGGGCCAACGCCGTTCCACTCGATGCTGAAGGTCGGGCTGGTCAGCGCGCGCCAGAAGTGCTCCTGCGTGAATGCATCCAGCGTGTCTGCGCCAAAATTACCCGCCAGCATTGGCCCGCTAAAAGTAATCACCTTGCCGGTTGCCAGCAGGCCAAGCTGGATCGCCGTAAAATCACTGTGGCCGCAAATCAGCAGCGGTTGCTGTTGCTGACGCGCCGCGATGCCCTGCCAGTCAATATCAGCCAGCAAACGGCTGGCGCCATAGCCGCCGCGCACCGCCATCACAATCGTATTGTTGCCCGCCAGGGTTGCCAGTGCGTTGATGTCGGCCAGACGCTCTTTATCGCTGCCGGCAAACCGCTCGCTGCGCCGGGTGATGACGGATGGATTGGCAATGTGATGCCCCTGCTGCGTCAGACGTTCGACGGCAAGTGCCGCCGCGTGCTGATTAATGCAATAACCGGAAGGGGCAATCAAATGGATGGTGGGCATGGCATTTCCTTGCTGACATCTATAGGGAAACAGTTATCATGCCGCTAACCTGTATCGTTGTCATCCGCAGTGATGAGCACCTCGAAGAAGGATGTGTTGGCGTGAAATTAAGATGGTTTGCTTTTTTAGTGGTACTTTTGGCCGGATGTAGTTCAAGACAGGATTACCGCCAGCCGGACTGGAATCCGGAAGTGCCGGTGAAACGGGCGATGCAATGGATGCCGATCACCGAAAAGGCGGGCGCGGCGTGGGGTGTCAGCCCACGGTTGCTGACGGCGATGATTGCCGTGGAATCCGGGGGAAACCCGAACCTGGTGAGTAAATCCAATGCGGTGGGGCTGATGCAACTGAAAGCGTCAACCGCCGGACGTGAAGTCTACCGCTATATGGGCTGGAGCGGTCAACCCTCCAGCAGCGAACTGAAAAATCCCGAACGCAATATTTCCATGGGCGCGGCCTATTTAAGCATTCTCGAACACGGGCCGCTGGCCGGGATCCGCGACCAGCAGGTGATGCAGTACGCGCTGGTGGTCTCCTACGTAAACGGCGCCGGGGCATTGCTGCGGACATTCTCGTCGGATCGCGGCGAAGCGATTGACGAGATCAATGATTTGAGCGCTGACGCTTTTCTGAAGCACGTGGCGGAGAAACACCCCGCGCCGCAAGCGCCGCGCTATATCTGGAAAGTACAAAAAGCGATGGATGCGATGTAATCAGCGCACCCGGCTGGCGCGTTCGCGCGCCTCGCGCTCCAGGGCGAAGATAATGCGCTGGAGCTCGCGCTCAACGCCGGGGCTGACATTCAGAAAGCGGAAGCTCAGGCGTGGCGTAACGATGGTGCTGTTTTTCCCGTCCACCACTTTGCGCTCGCCGATGGCAATCAGCTGTGCGTCAAAATAAAACTGCCCCCAGGACGCCATATCCAGTTCCACCTGCGAAAAGCGCATGCCCGGTTGCAGTGCTGCGGGTAATTCGCCATCCAGCAGGGCGCCCATCCCCCCCAATGAGAGGTCGAACAGGCGAAAGCGGATCTCGCTTTTGTCCGGCATCAACGCTTTACAAAAATAAGCCGGATGGAGCGGGGCGCTGATGCGGAAATATTCACGGCGCTGAATAAACCACAGCGAATCCGGCAGCGAGGTAATAAATGCCGGCAGCGCCTGGAAATCACCGGCTGCGAGCCCGGGCAGTGTAAACTCAACTTTGGCGCCTTGTGTTTCAGCGGTAATGGTCACTTTCCCGGCACGCTGCACTGCGTTGTTCTCATACTCCTGGCTACCAAAATCCATCACCAGCTCTTCCGGATTGACTTCCAGTATCTTACTGATGAACTGACCACTGCCCCAGGTAATGCAGACAGGCACCTGGCTTTTTTGCAGATCGCGCAAAACACCCAGTACGGCCAGAGGATTTTGTTTCAGGAACTGCTCACTGTAATTGCTCACGCCGAATGGCTCCTTGATGACTGACACACCGTCGTTGGGTTATCGGCAATTTCAGAGAGAACTTAATACAAATACTGCAAAAATTTTCCCCGGAGAGTGGGATTAAGTCTGTGAGATGAAAAAGTTTTGTCGCCGACAACTATACTGTAGCTAATGCGCCGCCGTTGTGGTGCGTGCGTGTAAACGAAACAAGCAGAAGGAGAGAGTAAAATGGGCATTCTCGCGTGGATCCTTTTTGGTTTGATCGCTGGCGTTATTGCTAAATTAATCATGCCCGGACGGGATGGTGGCGGATTTATTCTGACTTGTATTCTGGGGATTGTGGGGGCGGTTGTAGGGGGCTGGCTGGCTACAACGTTTGGTTTTGGCGGCGATATCACCGGCTTTAATCTGCACAGCTTCCTTGTTGCGGTCGTCGGTGCCATCGTCGTGCTGGCGGTATTCAGGCTGTTGCGCAGAGATTAAAACTTCCGCTTCAGTAAAAAGGCCGCAATTACTGCGGCCTTTTTCATGTTTACTGCGCGGCTTTTTGTTCGGCAGGCGCAGGTTGTTGCGAGGCGGGCGCAGGTTGTGTTTGCGGTACGCTGTCGCAGGGTTTCTCTTTCGGGCACACCAGATCCAGCATTTTCAGCGTGACGCCGTTAGTCCAGCCAAAGCCGTCCTGCAGCGGATACTCGCCGCCACCGCCGCCCGTACCGGTGGTGCTGACATCATATTTTTCCACCAGTTTTTTCTCGCGGTCGTAGGTGTGCTGAACATTGGTCAGAAAACGCCAGCTCACCTCCTGCGAAAGTTTCTGATGCTGGTAATTTTGCAGCCCCTCGGCGGCAACCCATTGCAGCGGTGCCCAGCCGTTAGGCGCATCCCACTGTTGCCCGCTATTCACGGTGGTGGTGGTGATACCGCCGGGTTTCAGCAGCCGCGCCTGCGTGGCGGCAGCCACTTTATCCGCACGATCCTTCGCTGCCGCGTTGACAAACAGCGGGAAGAGCGCCGCTGCCGTGAGCTGGTTTCTGACTTTATGGGTTTTCAGATCGTAATCCGCGTACCAGCCCTCTTTTTCATTCCACAGATTGGCTTCAATGCCTTTCTGCCGCGCGGTGGCAAGAGCTTCATACTGGGTGGCCTTTGCGGCATCACCGGAAACCTGATAGCCGCGGGCAAGCATTTTTTCCATTTTGAACATCAACGCGTTCAGATCCACAGGCACAATGCTGGTGGTACGAATGGTACCGAGCTGCTGCGGGTTATCCATCCAGCGCGAGCTGAAATCCCAGCCTGAGGCAGCAGCGGAACGCAAATCGCGATAGATCTCCGTAGCAGGGCGGTTGGGGTTATTTTTCGCCGTCGTGACATCATCAAGCCACGATTCCGGACGCGGCGTATCGCGGTCGTCCCAGTAACGGTTTAACACGGTTCCGTCATTCAGTTTCACCACGCGCTGGCTGGCCTGGCCCGGTTGCAGGCTATCGACGCCTTCCATCCAGTAGCGATACTCTTTTTCCATCTGCGGCAGCCAGGTTTTCAGCGCCTCATCGCCATCATGGGTGGCCAACAGTTCGACCATTAAGGCGAAAAATGGCGGCTGCGAACGGCTGAGGTAGTAGGTGCGGTTGCCGTTGGGAATATGTCCCCAGGTATCAATTTCGTGCGCGAAATTGGTCACCATATCGTTGATCTTGTCCCAGTGTCCGCTTTCGGCGAGGCCCAGCATCGTAAAGTAGCTGTCCCAGTAATAGACTTCGCGGAAACGACCGCCAGGCACAACATAGGGTTTTGGCAGCGGTAGCAGGGAATCCCACTTACCGGCGCTATCGGTTGTACGTGTCAGCACGGGCCACAAGCCGTCGATATGCTCGCGCAGGCTCTGCCCTTCAGGTGGAACATAGGCCTCGCCTTCTTTCGGTAAGGTAAAGTTAACATCGACGAAGTGGCGCAAATCGAAGCTTGTCTGGTTACGCTGCATACGGTAATCCGCCAGGATCATCAGCGGATCGCCTTTGGGGACGGCGTCTGCAAAGGTTTTTTGATCGGGAAAGAGTTTGGCGCTTTGCACATCATTAAACAGCGGGCCGAGCAGGATATCCGGGGATTGTTGTGCATTCGGGGCATCTGCGGACAGCGCCTGGGGAACCACAGCAAGTAGTGCTCCACCTAAAACGACGTGCATTGCCAGCAACAGCGAACGCGGCTGGCGCATAACAGGTTTTATCATCAATCATTCTCCTTGAGCTGGCGCATCACGGCACCGCTGACATCAATCTTGTCCAAACCTTAGTCGAATATCAGATAAATCGCGTGCTCCGTTTGGCATTTTGCACGATTCCAGACTATTTCCCCGTCTGGTAACGACGAAAATGCGGTTTTTTTCCGCAGAAGTGTGACGAAAGTTGATCAATACGGCTGGGTTATTTTTTAGCGATCAAATATGCCGGGAAGTAAAAAATGGACAATATTGCGGCAAATCAACATAGCTGAAAGGTTTCATTTAATGTGAGTTCAAAAGCATTAAGTATCACTAAACCATTTCATACAAAGAATGTTCCTGCTCAAAACAATACACGATACCTCTATGAAATAGTTTTGTGCGTGACTATGTGCGTCCGGCAAATAGAGGCGCGTTGCTCAATATATTTCTTCAATACTGACAAAAGAATCCGAAATAGGGCGTAAAAGCTCTTAAACCCTGCCTTTTATCTGGAATTAAGGCTACCAGATATTGTAGTATTTATTCGTATATTTATGATTTTAGGATTACTCTTATCACATTATTTTCAGTATATGCTAAGAAAAGAATGATAGGTATTATCTATTTAATTTCAGTAGGTTATAGATTTGTATTTTAATAACCTGGCGTGATGGACTGCTATCTTTAATAATTCTCTCCTCAAGTGAAATTTTTTCTTGAGAATTGTCCTAATTTGCAAAAAAATTAAATAATCCTATTTCAACAGGTCGGAGATCATATTGAATTGAATAATCCGATCTGTAAAATCGTGTCATGATAGTCAATGAAAAGTAATAATATTGCGGCCTTGCTTTGTGCAGGCTCGTGCGGTAGCTATGCCTTTTATTCATTATCACGGCGTTTTGATGGAAAAGGATGAAGTTATTTAGAGCGATTTAACTGCTACTTTCCGAAACGCTCCAGGTCAACACAGTAATATATTTGCAATGGAAAAAACTCTATGAACATGCGAATGGTCTTGGCTCTTCTTTTTGTCTTTGGCGTTAGCGGGTGTAAAGCGCCACCGAAACCGGCTCCAGGCGACGACACCATTGTTACCAGTGAAGTGAATGGCGTTACCTTAACTCACCGTTATGCAGTCCTTGCTCCAACCGAATTTACCCCCGTTAACCAAAACTATCGCGCGCTCTATCCGGCTTCCGTGATGAGCAAACCGGATTTCGGCGGTAAAGTGATCCGCCAGCTTGAAGCCGGTAAAACCTATGTTGTTCTGGGACAGGTAGAGCACTTCTGGATGGCGCTGGCCGATGAAGGGAAAGAAGAGCTGATTGGCTATGTGCCGATGCGCGCCGTGGTGAAAAGCGAGCTGTACGACAAAACGCTGCGTGAAGACCGCCGTCGCAGAGTTGCGCCGAAAAAACAGACTTGCGTGACGGTAGATGGCAGCGGCAAAGCCTGCAAAAACGCTAACTCAGGAACCTGGATCATCGATTAATCCAGCCGTGACGAGTGCCAGATATGAATAATAATGCTGTTGTGCGCCAGTTCTGTCTGGTGTTTTTCTTTGTGCTGGCCACCCTGGCCAGCGGTTGTGGATCTTCTTCACACAGCGTACCTACCAGCTATAACCTTCAGTTCAGGGCTCATCCGCAAATCAATGAGTCCGCTCCTCTTAAAGTCAGGGTTCTGCTGTTGAAATCGGACGCCACGTTTATGTCTGCCGATTTCTGGTCGCTGCAAAATAACGCTGACAGCGTGCTGGGCGCCAACCTGCTCAACAGTGATGAATTTTTCCTGATGCCCGGTCAGTTGTCGAAAACGCTCAGTGGCAAAAGCGCGCCGGAGGCGCGTTACATTGGCGTGATCGCGGAATATCAGGCACTGGATGGCAAGAAATGGCGTATCTCCCTGCCGCTTCCGGTGCAGGGCGAGAGCCACTTCTACGAATTCTGGAAATCCTCTGAGGACGAACTGGAAGCGAATCTTTTCCTCGACATCAACGGAATTCGCGTCATTTCCAAATAGCGCCAGCCTAAACAGGAAAACAGTATGAATAAAGCAGAAAAGGTCATATGGACCGAAGGTATGTTTCTGCGTCCTCATCATTTTCAGCGTGCGGAAAGTTACCTGCAACATCACATTCGCGAGTGGGGAACCCTGCAACGCCCGTACCTTTGGGGCTACCTGGATCTTGAACTGGATGACGCGATGTTGCGTCAGGGCTGTATCGCCCTGAGCTCTGCCAGTGGTTTACTGCCGGACGGCACGTTTTTCTCTTTCCACGACGCACGCCAGGCGCCTGCGCCGCTGGCTATCCCGGACAACACCAGTAATGAGCGCGTGGTGCTGGCGTTACCGGCGCGACGCGGCGGGCGTGACGAAGTTATTTTCAGCGAAGAGAAAGATTCGCTGGCGCGTTACGTCACCTGGGAAAGCGAAGTGGATGATGACAACGCCATGTCCGTCGGACCGGCTGCCGTGCAGTTTGGTCGCTTGCGTCTGAAACTGATGCTGGAAAAAGATCTGAGCGCCGAATGGACGGCTATCGGCGTGGTTCACGTACTGGAGAAGCGTAACGATAATCACGTTCGCCTCGATACGCATTATATCCCGCCGGTACTTAATGCCATCAATAATCCGCTGCTGTATGGCGCGCTCAAAGATCTACAAAGTTTGCTGCTGCAGCGCAGCCAGCAAATCGGCCAGCGTCTGCGTCAGCCGGGGCGTTTTAATACCTCTGAAATGGTGGAATTCACGCTGCTGGCGCTGATCAATCACCACGTTGGTGAGGTGGCGCATCTGAAAACGCTGCCGATGATCCACCCGGAAGATCTGTGGCGTAGCTGGCTGCCGTTTGCCACAGAGCTGGCGACCTGGACAGCAGCGCGTTCGCCGGAAGAGACGCTGCCGGTTTATAACCATGACGACCTCGCGGGCTGCTTCAGCAAACTGCAATTGATGCTGCGCCAGGGGCTGTCGCTGGTGATGGAAGAGCACGCTATCCAGCTTCCGCTCACCGAACGCACTCACGGCCTGAATGTCGCCACGCTGCCGAATACCAGCATGGCGCGCGAGTTTGGCTTTGTGCTGGCGGTCAAGGCCAGCGTGCCGGGCGAAATTCTGCAAACCCATTTCCCGGCGCAGATGAAAGTCGCCCCGGTCACCAAAATCCGCGATCTGGTACAGCTCCAGTTGCCTGGCATGATGCTGCGCGCCATGCCGGTCGCGCCGCCGCAAATTCCGTGGCATGCCGGTTACAACTATTTCGAGCTGGAAAAAGGCGGCGAACTCTGGAACGAAATGGAGAAATCGGGGGCTTTCGCACTGCATCTGGCGGGCGAATTCCCGGGTCTTGATATGGAGTTTTGGGCCATCCGTAGCCCGACTGAATAAGAGAGCGAGCGCACAATATGCAGGAACAAAACGCCGCCGGCAGTGATGCCGCTCTGGCAGGAGCCAGTGGTAACAATCCTTTGGTCGCAGCGGCAAACCCGCTACTTAATGCGATACCGCAAATCCGCTATTCGGTCTCCCATGACGATCAAAGTGGTTTGCGTCAGCATTTAATTGATGAGATCCGCCGTTTTGAAGTGCGCTGCCAGCAATCCGGGCTGGCCTACGAGGTGATCGTGGGCGCGCGCTACTGCCTCTGTACCGCGCTGGATGAAGCCGCAGCGCTGACGCCGTGGGGCAGCCGAGGTGTCTGGTCCGGCAGCGGCCTGCTGGTGACATTCCACAACGAAACCTGGGGCGGGGAGAAGTTCTTCCAGCTACTGGCGCGGCTGTCGCAAAACCCGCGCGAGCACATCGCGTTGCTGGAGTTGATCAACTTCTGCCTGCTGCTTGGCTTTGAAGGTCGCTACCGGGTAATGGACAACGGCCGTACGCAGCTGGAAACCATCAAGCAGCGCCTGTGGCAGATGATCCGTGGCGTGCGTGGTAACTATCCGCCGCCGCTTTCGCCGCACCCGGAAGATCAACCGGTGATGCGCAAACTCTGGCGTCCGGTGATCCCATTATGGGCCTGCGTCGGGCTGGCGGGCTTCCTCGCCTGTCTGTTCTATATCGTGCTCAACTGGCGGCTTGGCGACAGCACCAGCCCGGTGCTGGCGAAAATCTATCAGACACAACTGCCGGAAGCGACCATTGCCCAGCCAGCGGTGAGTGCGCCGCCAGTGCTTAATCTGCGCGCCTTCCTGCGCCCGGAAATTCAGCAAGGGCTGGTGGCGGTGCGCGATGAAGCCGATCGCAGCGTGGTGACCTTAAAAGGCGATGGGTTGTTTGCCTCCGGTTCGACGGTGGCGCGTGACAGCTATGAACCGGTGATCGACCGTGTCGCCCAGGCGATGAACAATGTCAGCGGCCGCATTCTGGTGGTCGGCTTTAGCGATAACGTGCCGATCCGCAGCGCGCGATTCGCCTCTAACTATGAGCTCTCTCTGGAGCGTGCGCGCTCGGTGCAGTCGCTGCTGCAAAAACATCTGTCGCAGCCGGAACGCGTGAAAGCGGAAGGGCGAGGGGAGATGAACCCGATCGCGCCGAATAACACGCCGGAAAACCGCGCCCGCAACCGCCGCGTAGAGATTACTTTGCTGGTGTCGCCGGAAAATACGGCCGCCGAGCTGAACGGACTGCCGCAAGGAAACTAAAGGATGAATATGTTGCTTTCATTGCTGACCAACCGCATTTTGTGGGGTTTCCTTGGCGTGACGGGGCTGGCTGCCGTGATCTGGATGATCGGCCCGCTGCTCTCCGTCGTCGACTCCCGCCCGCTTGAGTCAGAGCAAAACCGCATGATCACCATTGCGGTGATGTACCTGATTTGGGTTCACAGCCACATTGTGCCGCGCCTCTATAATGCCTGGCTCAACCGCAAGCTGATGGACAACCTGAAAAGCGAAGAAGCCAAAGATCCGGTTGAGCGCAAACGCCTGAACAGTGAAGATCAGATACTCAATGAGCGCTTTGAAGAGGCCGCACAGGTACTGAAAAAAGCCCACTTTAACCAGCCGGGCCAGCGCGGACTGTGGACGCAGCGCTTCAGCACTCAGTATCTGTATCAGTTACCGTGGTACGTGATCATTGGCGCGCCGGGTTCCGGGAAAACCACTGCGCTGGTGAACTCCGGCCTGCAATTCCCGCTGGCGGATCGCTTTGGTAAAACCGCGCTGCGCGGCATCGGCGGAACGCGTAACTGCGACTGGTGGTTCACCAACGAAGCGGTGCTGCTGGATACCGCCGGTCGTTATACCACGCAGGAGAGCGAGCAGGTTCAGGACGCCAGCGAATGGGCGAAATTCCTCGGTCTGCTGCAAAAATACCGTCGTCGCCAGCCGATAAACGGTGTGATTGTAACGATCAGCATCGCCGATCTGCTGACGCAATCCGCAGAAGCCTCCCGCGAACAGGCGCTCAATTTACGCCAGCGCCTGACCGAGTTGCATGAACAGTTGGGCATTCGTTTCCCGGTTTACGTGCTGGTAACCAAAGCCGACTTGCTGAAAGGTTTTCGCGCCTATTTTGCCGGTTTTGACAAAGCGCAGCGCGACCAGATCTGGGGTTTCACCTTCCCGTGGGAAAAAGCCAGGCTGGCGGATTTTGACTTGCAGGGCAGTTTTCTGCAGGAATTTGCCCTGTTACAGCAGCGGCTGGATGCGGCGCTGCCGGATACGCTGTTGCGGGAAAGCGATGTGCAGGCGCGCGCGGAATGTTTCCTGTTTCCGCAGGAGTTCGCCGCACTTCGCCCGCTGCTCTCTGACTACCTGAACACGCTGTTTGCCCGCTCTAACTTCGAAACCGAATTCTCGCCGCGCGGTATCTACTTCGCCAGCGGCACGCAGGAAGGCCTGCCTTTCGACCGCGTAATGGGCGAACTCAGCCGGGCGCTCTCGCTGCCGCAGGGGAAAGCCGGGGATAACTGGGATTCGGTGAGTAAAGAGGCGCCGGTACCGGGCGGAAAAGGGCAGAGCTTCTTTATCAAACATGTGCTGCAAAACGTCATCTTCCAGGAAGCGGGGATTGCCGGACAAAACCGCTGGTGGGAGCTACGCAGCCGGGCGGTGATCTGGTCCGGTTATGCGGCGTTGCTGGCGCTGCTGATTATTATCAGCGCCTTGTGGCTGACCAGCTACGGCAATAACAAAGATTACCTTGATGAAGTGCAGGCCAAAGTGCCGGCGCTGGATCAGGAGATCAAAGCGCTGCGCAGCCGCCAGCAGGGCGATCTGTTTGCCATGCTGCCGCTGCTGAACGGGCTTTCCGCGCTGCCGCAGAGTGACGCGTTCGACATCAACAATCCGCCGATCACCCGTCGTATGGGATTGTATCGCGGTAATGATGTGGCTGATGCCTCACAGACGCTGTACCAGAAAGCGCTGCAACAGATGCTGTTACCGGAAGTGGCGATGCGCATTACCACCTGGCTGCGCAACGATAACGGCAGCGATGTGGAATACAGCTACGAGGCGCTGAAAGCCTACCAGATGCTCTATCAGCCGAAACATTACGACGGTAAGTTCCTGCATTCGTGGGTGATGCTCAATCTGGAGCGCAATCTGCCGCAGAACGTCACCAAAGCGCAGATCCGCCAGCTTGAATGGCATCTGACGCAACTGCTGGAGCCGCAAATTCAGTCGTCGCCGTACGCCAAAGATGAGGCGTTAATCAGCCGCGAGCAGGCAATGATTAACCAGCAGCCGCTCTCCACGCGCGTTTATGGCCGTCTGAAACGTCTGCTGGAACATGATGACAACCTGAAGCCGGTTTCGCTGGCTTCACTGGGCGGGCCACAAAGCGAGCTGGTCTTTTCGCGTAAAAGCGGCAAGCCAGTGAGCGAAGGTCTGCCAGGGCTGTACACGCCGGACGGCTACTGGAATACCTTCAACGCAAAGATCGCACCGGTCACCGCTTCCCTGCATGAAGATGATAGCTGGGTACTGGGCGCGACCACGCAGCCGGAAGATAAACAGCAGACGGATAACGCGGTGCGCCAGCTCTACGCCCGCGACTTTATCGCCCTGTGGGACAGCTTTTTAAGCGACATTCAGCTGAATAACAGTGCCGATCTGAATCAGCGCATCAATACGGCGCGCTTGCTCTCCGGCAACAACTCACCGCTGCGTCGGCTGGTGCTCAACCTGAGTCAGCAACTGAAACTGACGCGGGATGAGCCGGAAGACGCTGAAAAAGCGAAAAGCGCTGGCAGCACTAACCGTGGTACGCAGATGCTGGAAACTCTGTTCAGCAACCACGATGGCGCAGCAGAAACCACCAATGCCGCAGTCAGCCAGACACCGGAACAGCGCGTCACCGAGCACTTTGCACCGATTATCGAACTGGCGCAGCCGCTGGAAAAGGGCGGAAAAACCATCGTCTTTGATGATTTTCTCAAGCAGGTTGATGAGCTGTACCGTTATCTGACCGCCGTTCAGGATGCTGCCAACAGCGGGATGCCTCCGCCGGGTGGTGAAGCGATCAGCCGTTTACAGGCCAGCGCCGGACGTCTGCCTGGCGGCCTGCAAACCATGTTCAGCAACATGGCCGTAGGAGCCAGCAGCGATACACAGCGCCGGGATCTGGAAAATGTTCGCAAGCGTATCAGCGTTGAAGTGGGCAGTTTCTGCCGTCAGGCCATCGCCGGGCGTTATCCGCTGGTGCGCTCAGCCAGCAGTGAAGTGACGCCGGACGATCTGGCGCGCATGTTCGCGCCGGGCACCGGTCTGATGGATACCTTCTTTCGCGATAACCTGACCAATAAAGTCGATACCACGCAATCCACCTGGCGCTTTATGCCGGGTATCGACGGCAAAACGCTGCCGGGCAGCGAAGGTGTGCTGGTGCCGTTCCAGCAGGCGCAGTCTGTCCGCGATGCTTTCTTTGCCAATGGCAGCACCACGCCGTCGTTTCGTACCACCGTGCGCACGGTGCGTATGGATAACACCATCCTGACCATGACGCTGGATGTGGACGGGCAAATCCTGCGTTACAGCCACGGGCCGCAGGCGGTACAAATCGTTAACTGGCCGGGATCGGGCGGAACCAACCAGGTGCGGATGCAACTCGGTCTGGCCAGCGGCACCACCGCGACGCTGGTCACCAACGGAGCGTGGGCACTGAATCGCTTTTTCGATAAAGCCCGCGTCAGCCCCGGCAGTAGCAGCCTTAGCCGCCAGGCGACATTCACCGTTGACGGGCATCAGGTGACGCTGGAGTTTGCGCCTAACAGCATCCGCAACCCGTTCCAGCTTCCCCGTTTCGCATGTCCTTGAACTGCAAAGGAACGCCAATGACGATGACTTCAGCAATTAGCTGGTACGGAAAACTGCCGAGTGCCGGTGATTTTTTACAGCGCCGCTTTCCCGATGCGCTGCAACGGCAGTGGTCCCACTGGTTCCAGGTGGGGTTGATGAACTGGCAAAAAGAAGAACAGCGCGCCAGCGATCGCCAGTTCGGCAATGCGCCGGTGTGGAATTTTGTTGTCCCGCCCATGCTTGGCGGGCAGCAAGTGCAGATGGGCTGTCTGCTGCCGGGTCGCGACAGCGTCGGACGCCAGTATCCGATTTGCGCGCTAATGGCGATTAACCCGTTGGAGTGGACGCCGCGCCATCTGGCGCAGGCGGGCGACTGGTATCAGCAACTGGGTCGCACGCTGCTGCACGCAATCCGTAATGGCTACTCGCCGGAACAGCTCGACCAGGCGCTACTCTCTATTCCTCCCGTGCAGCTGGTTGCGCCGGAGTCGCGCTCGGAAATTCTTGATGTGATCGGTTACGAAGGCGACGGCGAATCGACCATTGGCTGGAATCAGGCCGCCGAATGTTTTGACCCGTCGCGCCAGATCAGTTTCTGGTGGACCAACCGCAGCGACGGCTATCCGCTTTATACACACGTACACAGCGGCAATTTTACCGGGCAGCTCTTTACGCTGCTGTTTGACCCGGCGGGGGGCGCAAGACCCGGTCGCCACGGTCTTTACCCACCGATGTTTGAATAAGCAGGTTGCGGATGACGATTGACTCTTTACTGGCTCCGGTCACGCCGGAGCAGCCGTGCGGCGAGAATCTGGAGTATGACGCCGACTTCCAGGCGATGGAGCAGGCCAGCCTCGGTAAAGCCGAGCAGCAGTTCGGCAGCACGATCATTCCTGCCGAACCCGCCGACTGGAACCGCGTGGAAAAACTGGCCACCTCGCTGCTGGAACGCACGAAAGATATTCGCGTTATGCTGGCGCTGACCCATGCATGGACGCGCCGCCGCGGGCTGGAAGGCTACGCAGACGGTTTGCTGCTGCTGGGCCAGGCGCTGGCGCTGTACTGGGATCAGCTCTGGCCGTCGCTTACCGATGGCGGTGAATTCGATCCCTTTTATCGCATTAATGCGCTGGCTGCGCTGAGCGACAAATCCGCGCTCACCACCACGCTGCGCCAGTCGATACTGTTACGCAGCAATGGTGATGAGCTGAACGTGCGCGATGCGCAGGCGCTGCTGGATGGCAGCAAAACCGAATGCGCGGGTTACCCGGGCGGTCGGGTGCGTTTGATTGATGAACTGGTACGCGGCGGCCAGCCCGGTATTGAAGCTATCGGGCAGATTGAAGGGCGCCTGCAAACCATCCGTACATGGCTGCTGGAACAACTGGGCGAAAGCGGGGTGCCGGAAATGGAACAGTTACTGAAAACGGTCAGCATGATTGCCGGAGCAAGCCGCGCTTCCCGTGGCGATGAGCAGCCAGCGCCGTCCGCAGGGGAGGAGCAAAAAAAAACGGCACCGCAGGCGGTTGCCGCACCGCTCGCGGCGCACGCCGACTGGCGCACGGCGCAGGTCACGACGCGCGCCGACGCACAGTTGATGCTGGAGAAAGTGAAGCAATACTTTACTCAGCATGAACCGAGCCACCCGGCACCGCTGATGATCGATCGCGTACAGCGATTAATCGAACTCGATTTTATGGAAATTATTCGCGATCTGGCGCCCGACGGCGTAAGCCAGTTGCAAAACATCTTTGGGCGTCAGGAGTGACGCGTACCGTGTTATGACGACAGGCGCGTCGCCGGCCGTCAAACCTTCACCGCGCATATTCGATGGAGAACATCATGCCAATAAGTAACAGTGGTCAAAAATTTATCGCCCGCAACCGCGCGCCGCGCGTACAGATTGAGTACGACGTGGAAGTTTACGGCGCAGAGCGCAAAATCCAGCTTCCGTTTGTGATGGGCGTTATGGCGGATCTGGTCGGGAAACCGGTGGAGAACTTACCGTCTATTGAGGAGCGTAAATTCCTCGAGATCGATGTCGACAACTTCGATGAGCGTATGAAAGCGCTGAAACCGCGCGTCGCCTTCAACGTGGATAACACGCTGACGGGTGAAGGCCGGTTGAACGTCGATCTCACCTTCGACAGCATGGATGACTTCCTGCCGGATGCCATCGCCCGCAAAGTCGAGCCGCTGAACAAACTGCTGGAAGCCCGCACGCAACTTTCCAACCTGCTGACCTATATGGACGGGAAAAACGGCGCGGAAGAGCTGATCGCCAAAGTGTTGCAGGATCCGACGCTGCTGAAATCCCTTAGCCAGTTGCCGAACAGCGACGAGAACGCGCAAGGCAAAGAGGAGTAAACCATGAGCAATCCTTCGCAACAACATGAACAGCAGGGCGCCCAGGCCTTTAGTCAGGATGAATTTAGCTCGCTGCTGAACAAAGAGTTCCGCCCGAAAACCGACCAGGCGCGTTCTGCGGTAGAAAGCGCGGTGAAAACGCTGGCGCAGCAGGCGCTGGAAAATACCGTGACCTTCTCCAACGACACCTACCGCACCATTCAGAACCTGATTGCCGGTATCGATGAGAAACTGTCGCAGCAGATTAACCAGATTATCCACCATGAAGAGTTTCAGAAGCTGGAGAGCGCCTGGCGCGGACTCAGCCATCTGGTGAATAACACGGAAACGGATGAGATGCTGAAGATCCGCTTTATGAGCATCTCCAAGCAGGAACTGGGCCGTAACCTGAAGCGTTTTAAAGGCGTCGGCTGGGATCAGAGTCCGATCTTCAAAAAAATCTACGAAGAAGAGTACGGTCAGTTCGGCGGCGAACCGTTTGGCTGCCTGGTGGGCGATTACTACTTCGACCACAGTCCGCAGGATGTTGAGCTGCTCGGCGAGATGGCGCGTATCGGCGCGGCGGCGCACTGCCCGTTTATCACCGGCACTGCGCCAAGCGTGATGCAGATGGAATCCTGGCAGGAGCTGGCGAACCCGCGCGATCTGACGAAAATCTTCCAGAACACCGAATACGCCGCCTGGCGTTCACTGCGTGAATCGGAAGATGCCCGTTACTTAGGTCTGGTAATGCCGCGTTTCCTCTCCCGTCTGCCGTACGGCATTCGTACTAACCCGGTGGATAGCTTCGATTTTGAAGAAGAGACCGACGGCGCGAACCACAACAACTACACTTGGGCCAACGCCGCTTACGCGATGGCGACCAACATCAACCGCTCCTTTAAAGAGTACGGCTGGTGCACTTCGATTCGCGGTGTTGAATCCGGCGGGGCGGTGGAAAATCTGCCGTGCCACACCTTCCCGAGCGACGATGGCGGCGTGGACATGAAATGCCCGACCGAGATTGCCATCAGCGATCGCCGTGAAGCGGAACTGGCGAAAAACGGCTTTATGCCGCTGATCCACCGTAAAAACTCTGACTTCGCTGCCTTTATCGGCGCGCAGTCGCTGCAAAAACCGACCGAATACCACGATGTTGATGCCACCGCCAACGCGCGTCTGGCTTCCCGTCTGCCGTATCTCTTCGCCTGCTGCCGTTTTGCGCACTACCTGAAGTGTATTGTGCGCGACAAAATCGGCTCCTTCCGCGAGCGCGACGAAATGGAACGCTGGCTGAACGATTGGGTGATGAACTACGTTGACGGCGACCCGGCCAACTCCTCGCAGGAAACCAAAGCGCGTAAACCGCTGGCAGCGGCCGAAGTGCAGGTGCAGGAGATCGAGGACAACCCAGGCTACTACGCAGCAAAATTCTTCCTGCGTCCGCACTACCAGCTGGAAGGTCTGACCGTGTCGCTGCGTCTGGTGTCAAAACTGCCATCGCTGAAAACCAAAGAGGCGTAAGCAGAAGGTGCCGCAGGCAGGGTGTGCCTGCGGCATGAAGGATTTCATGACAGAAGGATATGCGATGAATCTATACCGAATAGCTGTTAGCGGTCTGCTGGTTTTCTCAACCCTGGTTTTAGCAGAAACACAAACTTATCAATACCCCCGGGCTCAATCATTGCCGGAAGATGATACCTCTGTATTTCCACGCGATCCGTCTCTGTTAACCGGGCACGATGTGAATCTGACTGCCGAACGTTTTTTTAATGCCTGGAACAATAAAGGTAACGAGCGCGAACGTATCAAAGCGGATATGTACTTTCTCGGCGTGTTGGATGCAACGGAAGGGAAAGCGTGGTGTGGGTATAAGAAGATACTGCCGGGTTCTGCCCATGAGTACGTTTTCTCGCGTCTGGCAAAGCTGAGCACTGAACAGCGTAAGCAATCTGCCGCCAACTTTATTGTTGAGTCGATGACGGAATTTCTGCCTTGCAAAAAAGGGAGCCAAAAATGAGACCGTTATACGAGCAATTAAAAAAACAGCATTACTCATCAAATGATACCCGTGCAGGATATGTTGCTCCCGAAGTTTTATTTTCAGAAATTGGCTATGATTATGCCGATTTAATAAGGCAAGGCGAACAATATAAGAATACCTGTGCCGTAAGAATGAGTTTGGCTCTGCTGAAATGTAACATTGAATTTACCGGACGTTTTACAATAAAAAGTGGCCCATATAAAGGTAAGAAATTTGAAATGGGCGCCAAATTGCTGGCTGACCAATTAAATCGGGCCGATGTTTTTGGTAAGGCAGAAATCTACACTGATAAAGTCCAGGGCGGGCGAGCACTTTTAAAGCGCCGGGGTGTGGTATTCTTTAATAAAATTGAGGGTTACGGTGGGGGGCATATCGACATGCTGGAACCGCTGACCAGCAACTCTTTTCTCTGTAACTCAGACTGTTATCCGTATTGTCAGGAAATCTGGTTTTGGGAATTAAAATAACAGTTGGTGGCGTACAAGGAGTTGACCTGTGAATTCACCAAAAAACATCGCTGAAGGGAAGACAAAGGATTGTTTTTACTGGTTGCTATTGTTGCCGCATCCATCGCTATTTACGCCGTCGCGGAAAAAATAAAATCGAAGATTTAATTTTTCCGATAAAACTTAATGGAAAGGATAAAAGCAACAATCACGACGAGTAAAAATACCGCCTTGCCGAAGAGAGTTCCTGAGGCGGCAAGTGTGAAAGTTTCATAGCGGGCGACGTTAGACACTGACTGAATAATATCAATGAAAGTGTAGATGCCGATGACCGCGAAAAAGCAGATAAATAACAGCACAATCCCCTTTTTCATTTTCTGACCATCCAGGTTAATAGAAGATAAAGGGGGATTTTAGGTAGCGCTGTCAGCGTTGTCTAGTGCCAGGCGGACAACAACAATGACGAGTTTTCAATTTCCTGCAATACGCGGGAAAGTGAAAAACTGTACAGCCCCCGGCTGTACAGCAACGAGGCAGAGGTAAAATATGGACGGTTTTATTCGGCCCCATGCTTACCCGTTTGCCATATAAGCGCTTTTTCGAAAGCAATATTTATCATTAACGAAGAGTAAATATTATGGCTATTGATATGTTTCTGAAGGTCGATGGAGTTACGGGTGAATCTAAAGACTCTAACCACACCGGCTGGACTGATATCACATCTTTTTCCTGGGGCGCTTCACAGCCAGGAAATATGAGTGTTGGCGGTGGCGGCGGTGCCGGTAAAGTCAATTTCAACGACCTTCACGTAAATGCACTCATTGATAAATCCACGACGGCTGTCCTGAAACACTGCGCCAGCGGTAAGCACCTGTCCAAGGTTGAGCTTTCCGTCTGCAAAGCCGGTGGCCAGCAGGTTGAATACGCACGTATCACGCTGGAAGATGTGCTGGTGACGTCTGTTCAGTACACCGGTGCGGATAACGGCGACACCGTGGGTGTGACCTATGCATTCCAGGCTGCGAAAGTGAAACAGCAGTACTGGGAGCAGTCCTCTTCCGGCGGTAAAGGTGCTGAAACCAGTGCTGGCTGGAACATCAAGGAAAACAAAGAAGCGTAATGCTGCTCTCTTTTTGACGCGCATTACGGCAGGCACAGAGCACCGACTCTGTGCCTGTATCTCAAAGATGTTGTATCTGATGTCTGACAAAAAAGTTATTCCTCGATCCACTCCACGCAGGGCGAGTTTATGGTGCATTGCCAGAAATAATGAATGCGTGTAGTAACGAAATAGGTTCTAAGAAAGAGTCTGCAACTGGAAACCGTCCTGGTATTCAAACGCAGCCGCTTTATAGAGACGGCCTGTTTGAGCAGTAAATCGTGCGAAAGATATGAGATAAGGAATACAGCAATGAGCGCACAACGCACTATTGCTCCCGGTTATACCGTTGTTCAACAACCCGGCACATTAGATTTTCAGGCCCGACTGCTATATAGCAATCCACAAAGCGAAGCTGCTCGCTATTTTATGCAGATAAACGGGGACACGCCGTGGTTAAAACCTGGACAAATGCTCATTATTGCTGACCCGCAATCAGAAAATAAAATGATGCTGGGGCAGTTATGTCTGGCAAAAACAAAAGTGAATAATGTGCTGAATAGCCTGAGCAATGATGAGGCTGATTTTTTTAATCGTAACTATGCAACGATTGCCGCCCTTACTAACATTATGGATAAATCATTGGGCGTGGCAGGTGATGCAGGCGAGCGCTATTTCAAAGAAATAGGATCTAAATTAAAAGCGATCGAAACGGCGTATCAGAACCAGTTCAGAACGAGCGGGGCTTTGATTGGAGAACAATTCGTTGTAGAAAGAAAACGTCTCTTCGGAGAACTTAGCCAGCTTCTGAATAAGTTATCCCGATTAGCATTAAAATTAAAACCATACGAAGATTTACGACATGCACTCGGGCTTTCCAGCCGTTCGATCGTACATGAGTGGACGACTGCGGGAGTCGGTGGCATCAAAGGCTATTCCACCTGGATTGAGAACGCCGCAAAATCGGCTCGTTTCATGAAGATGGGTGGGTGGGTTGCTATCGGTTTCGCAGGTATGAATTCCACTAATGAGGTTTACCATGCTTGCACCGCTGGTCGTGAAAATGAATGTGTTAAGGTGGCGGTAAAGGAATATAGCAAGTTTGGCGCAAGTATAGCTGGCGGCATTTATGGTGGTACAATGGGCTCACTGGCTGCTGGTGCTGTTTGTGTTGCACTTGGCGTTATGAGCGGTGGATTAGGCTATCTGGCCTGCTCAATTGTTGGTGCCGCTGTGGGCGGGTATCTGACAGGCGAAGTTGCGGGGACTGTAGCAGGTAAAAGTGCAGAATTTATTGTGGATAAAGTATTATGACAATGCAGTTGGCACTGATTATTCTCAATATATTATTTATTTTGTTGTTATTGATCATGACAGTGGTAACGTCGCGATATTTCAAAAGGCATGAAGTTTCGTACAACGAATTATTGACTGAATACAGAAGTAACGGATTTGATCTGGATCTGGTTACAAATTACTCATCTTTTTTTGGCTCGTTACTGAATCATCATAAAATTATTTATTTCGTCAGATTGTACAAAGGCGTAAAAATGAAATTCGCGCCAGATCGCAATGTCCAGCCTGAAGCGTATGCCTATATCCAACAATTACCTCAAGAAAAAATGGGCTGGATACTCAGACTTCATAGGTTGTATATGATCCAACATACAATTACAGGGTTCTGGCTTTGCGAGATGTTAATTTTTATTTATCTTTACGGCTGATAATATCTTTGTCGGAAACGATTTTAGAATGCCTAATTTGGCGGTATTCAAACGCAGCCGCTTTATGGAAAACGGCGCCGTTTGAGTGCACATAACTCCAGCAGGAATATGCTATGCGATTCACGATTATTACCAGTAAACCCGGTCATCAGCCGCCGCAAAGCCGCTGCGACTTTTATCCGCCTGGCGGCACTATCGGCCGCGGCACTGATAACAACCTGGTGCTGCCGGATAACGACCGCTCCATTTCTCGCTTACAGGCGATTGTTCATATCGCCGGTAATGGCGAGTGTCGCATCACCAATCGCGGCAATGTGACCCGCGTAGTGCTGAATGATATTCCCCTGGAACGTGGCCGTCAGGTCGAATTGCAGGATGGCGATATTCTGGGCATTGATGAATACCGTATCGAAGTGACCGAGCTGATTCAGGATACGCAGCCGGTAAGCCGTATGGCGGAGGAGATGTATCCGAAGCACGTTCAGCCGCAAGTGGCCAAACCGGCACCCGCCCCGG
Organism: Kosakonia sp. MUSA4; assembly: GCF_013085925.1. NCBI lineage: Bacteria > Pseudomonadati > Pseudomonadota > Gammaproteobacteria > Enterobacterales > Enterobacteriaceae > Kosakonia > Kosakonia sp. MUSA4. The sequence continues at coordinate 2,988,052 of NZ_CP025697.1, read as the reverse complement.
TGCCGAAAAGCGCAGCGGAAAACGCCCCGGCGTCAGTGCCCACGGAAATCTGGGACAGCCTGATGCAGGAGTTCTCCATCTCCGACAGCATCTCCAGCAACCGGGCGAAAACGCCGGAAGCGCAAAATCTTAACCCCTTTGCCGCGCCGAAAGAGCCGGAGCGTAACCCGGAAGATCCGCTCTCACTGTTGAATAACAACGAGCCGCTGGTGACGCCGAAAACGCTCGCCTCCGATCAGCTGTTTAACGATGAACAGCTCTTTAAAAATGACAGCATCTTTAACGACGCCACGCCATCCACGCTGGTGCCGCCGGTTGAGCGTACCGCGCAAAAACCTGCGCCGGAAGCGGATGAACTGGATCCGCTGGCGCTGTTTGGCGGCGGCAGCACGTCGGCGGCACGCAGCGACGATCCGCTTGGACTGTTAAGCGGCGCAGTGCCGCTGGCGCATGCCGATGAGATTGTTCCGGCGAAACCCGCCGAGCCAATCATCACCGATCCGCACAGCGCGACGCCGCCGCAACAGCCGCAGCCGATCATCACCGAACTGCGCGCGGAAGATCTCAGCGGCACGCCGCTGTTCGTCGATGATGAGCCGGAACCGGTGTCGGAGCCGCAGGATTATGCGGGTATCACGCTGCCGACGCCGCAAGCGGTACAGCGCAGCGCGGCGCAAACGCCGAAAGGGCGTCTGCGTATCGATCCGCTCCAGAGCAACAACGAATTGCGAAGCGCGCCAGCCGTCGGCAATGGCGACAGTAGCGATGTGCTGAAAGGCGAGCTGCTGGATGCGTTACTGGAAGGTATGGGGCTTGGCGATATGCAGCCGGTGCCGCAGTTTGATAAAGAGAACATGCGTCAGCTCGGCCAGATGCTGAGCATGTTCTCCCAGGGCACCGTTGCGCTGTTGTCCTCGCGCTCGATTCTGAAACGCGGCGTTAAAGCCGATATGACAATGGTGCTGGATGACGCCAACAACCCGTTCAAGCTGCTGCCATCGGGCAAAACCGTGCTGATGCAGATGTTTGGTACGCGGATGCCTGGCTTTATGCCGCCGAAAAAGTCGGTGCGCGATGCGCTGATCGACTTACAGGCGCACCAGTTGGGCATGATTTCCGGTATCCGCGCGATTATCGCCGCGATGTTGCAGTCGTTTAACCCGGAACAACTGGAAGATGATGCCAAACGCGACGGCGCCACCGCGCGTCTTGGCATGCTCTCGAACCGTAAAGCCGCCCTGTGGGACTACTTTGTACGTACTTACGCGCAAACGGCGGGTGAAATTGATGATGACTTCCATACCCTGTTTGGCGAAGCGTTCCTCCACGCTTATGACATGGAGGTTAACCAGTACAAAGACTCACAAAGCGGATCGGAAGAATGAATATCAGCACGGCTTCCATATCCCGACAGGGCGAACGTGCCAGTAATCAGGATCAGACCGGGGAGAACATCGGCGAACGTGCCGCCTGCTTTGTGGTATGTGACGGCATCGCCGGGTTACCCGGCGGCGACGTAGCGGCCGCACTGGCACGTAATACCATCATTAGCCGGTTTGATGGCGATGAGCACCTGAATGCCCAGTACATTCGGCAGTACGTCAACGATGCTAACCGCGCTATCCGCGAAGAGCAGAAAGCAGTGCAGGATTATCACCGCATGGGCACGACCATGGTCAGCCTGTTTATCGACCGCGATTATCAGCTTGCCTACTGGGCGCACGCGGGCGACAGCCGCCTGTATCTCTTTCGTCGCGGCTGGCTTTATCATGTCACCACCGACCACAGCCTGGTGCAGCAGATGAAAGATGCCGGGCATCAGACCGAAGGCATCAACGGTAACTTGCTCTACTTCGCGCTGGGTCTTGGTGAAGATGAACGCGAGCCAAGCTACAGCGATGTGGTGCCGATTGAAGATGGCGATGCCTTTTTGCTCTGTACCGATGGCTTCTGGCACGGCGTCAGTGAAGAGCAGATGCAACAGTCGCTGCATATGGTGAATACGCCGGACGAGTGGCTGACGCTGATGAATCAAATCCTGCTGAAAAACAGTGTCGGGGCGCAGACCCAGCAGGATAACTATAGCGCCGTAGCGGTGTGGATGGGCACACCTCAGGAGACGACGCTACTGCATACGCTCTCTGAAGCCGCCCAGTTTTTCCCTCTTCGTGATTGATACAGCTTACAAGGACTTTTATGAAACTTTGGCTACCGGGTTTGGCTCTGCTGGCGGTGTGTGGCAGCGTACAGGCAGAAAACTACCGCATCGTGCAATCGCCTTCGCAAAAACTGGATGTCTGGATCGATAACATCGCGGATAACACGCCGAAAAGCTGGTGCAGCAAAACATTGCCGCTGCGTATTGTCGCCAGCGGCGATAAAAAACCAGCCGTACTGAACAACTTTCTACCGCGTCTTGGCGCACTGCTGGAAAACCAGTGCGGCACGCTGACGCAGGTGCACTGGAAATTGACCGATCCTCAGGGCGCGACGCTGGCTGAAGGGACGGCCGATAAAGCGAAAGAGTGGGCACCGGTCGTCACCTCGACGGGCGCAACTTCAACTGCCTCCACTTCCACATCCGCCACCCTGACGCCGCCGACTGAGCGCGCTGAAGATCTCTCCCCGGCCGCTAACCGTACGCCGTGGCAGGAATTTACCCTGCAGGACGGCTGCCATCTGCGCACCTTCTGGCAGGGCGATGCCAGCGCGCCAGCGCTGTTTATTCCGGCGAAAGAGGATGGCAAATGTGAGAAGGGCGGCTGGCTGAACGGGCGCAGCGAAGTGACGCAGATCAGCAACGGCAGCGAGAAAAAGATCACCATGACCTTTGTTCACGGTTTCCCGGTGAGCGGCCTGAGCGACAGCGTTGACGCCGATCGTCTGCTGATCACCACCGTTAACAACGAACGCATGGTCGTCAGCGAAGGCAGCCTGGCGCAGAGCTGGATGATCCTGCCCTACGTTAACAGCCTCAACGGCTGGCAGGCGAACGGCACGGTGGCGGTGGAAATCTCCCGCGATGTCGCCAGCGATGCCAGCCGTTTGCAGGCGCGCCTTGATGAAGTGCGTAAAGCCTGGACGCCGTGGTTCGAACCGGGTACGCACCTTAATATTCTGCTGATCGATTCGTTGCACCCGCAGCTGCGCGATCCGGCGGTCGGGACTTACAAGACCCTGAACTAAGGAGCGGCGATGAACACCTTGTTGCAACAACTGGCGGGCGAGTCCCTGCATGAGAGCCTTGCCCGGCTGGAAAGCCGCATCCGCACCCAGCCAGGCGATGCCGATCTGCGTGCGGCTTTTGCCCAGCTTCTCTGTCTCGACGGCAACTGGCCGCGCGCGCTGGCGCAACTGAAAAGCTGGCAGGCGCTGAAACCGCAGGCGCAACCGACGGTGACGCTGCTGGAGCAGGCCATCAACGGTGAACGCCAGCGTGCCGACGTGATGGCTGGCCGCGCCCGTCCGGTCACGCCAGATCAACAGTGGCCGTGGCTGGCGTCGATGGTCAGCGCGCTGGACCCGGAAGCCACTGAACCTGGCGCGCACCGCGAAGCCGCGCTGGAGAACGCCGAGGCGAACCCCGGCCAGTTAACCACTCAGGATGGCGAAACGCATACTTTCGACTGGCTGATGGATGGCGACTGCCGTTTTGGCCCGGTCTGCGAAGCGATCGTTAACGGCCGCTATTTCTGGCTGCCGTTCAGCGCGATTGCCGCTATGCAGTTTCAGCCGCCAGCCAGCGTCACCGACCTGGTGTGGCGCCATACGCTGGTGCGTTTGCAGGATGGCAGCGAACAGGTGTGCCAGATCCCGGCGCGTTATCCGCTGGATAGCGAAGCCGAAGATCGCTTTAAACTCGCCCGCGTCACCGAGTGGCAGGCGTTACCGGGCGATGCGCCGCACTTCCTGGGCCAGGGGCAAAAAGTCTGGCTCAACGACAGCGACGAGTTCTCGCTGCTCGATCTGGTCACGCTGAGTTTCGACACGGCCGTTGCAGATGAGTAATTCCGCCCACGATGAAGAGAGCGATCTGCTGCGCAGCGGCTGGCGCTCGCGACGCGGCAAAGAGACCGTCGGCGCGCGCGACAAAATGCAGCCGTCGCTGCTCGATCGCCTTACCGATGACGCACCGGACAAAGTTCAGGAGGCGCTGAACAGTAATCTGGTCTCCCATTCCACGCTGCGACGCCACGTGCTGCGTGATTTGCAGTGGTTGTTCAATACCATCAACAACGAAGCGCAGCAGGATCTGAGCGGCTTTGACGAAGTGCGCCGCTCGGTGGTCAATTTTGGCGTGTCGCCGCTGGCGGGCAAGCGGATGTCGGACATCGAATGGCAGGATATTCAGCGCAAGCTGACCAACGCGATTTTGTATTTTGAACCGCGCATTTTGCCGCAGGGCTTACAGGTTCGCTGCATCTCCGATACCCAGTCGCTGGATCTGCACAACGTGCTGTCGATTGAGATCAAAGGGCGCTTGTGGTGCGTGCCGTATCCGCTGGAGTTTCTGTTCCGCACGGATGTGGATCTGGAAAACGGGCATTTCGAACTGAAAGACGCGGGGTAATCATGGACAGCAAATTACTGGACTACTACAACCGCGAACTGGCCTGGCTGCGCGAAATGGGCCAGGAGTTTGCCGGGCGCTATCCGAAAGTGGCCGGACGCCTCGGCATGCGCGGCATGGACGTTGCCGATCCGTATGTCGAACGCCTGATGGAGGGCTTTGCTTTCCTGACCTCCCGCGTGCAACTGAAAATGGACGCCGAATTTCCCCGCTTCTCCCAGCGTCTGCTGGAGATGGTGGCGCCCAACTATCTCGCGCCGACGCCGTCGATGGCGATTGCGGAGCTGACGCCGGACAGCGCGAAAGGGGATCTGAGCAACGGCTTTGTGGTGCCGCGCGGCACCATGATGGACAGCCAGGTGATGAAGAAGAACGGCGTCACCTGTAGCTATACCACCGCCCATGATGTCACGCTGTTACCGCTGAAAATCAGCCAGGTGGAACTGGGCGGCGTACCTGCCGATCTGCCGCTGGCGAACGTTGGTCTGAGCCAGCGCGGGGCGCAAAGCGCGCTGCGAGTTCGTGTGAGCTGCGACGGCCCGGTCAACCTCGGCCATCTCGATTTCGATCGCCTGGAACTGTTCCTCAGCGGCCCGGATATGCAGGCGCTGAAACTGCTGGAACTGCTGATGGGCCATCAGGTGGGCATTGTTTGCCAGGCCAACAGCGCCGGTGCGCCGTTGCAGGTGCTGGCCGATGACGCATTGCAGCAAGAAGGCTTTGCCGCCAGCCAGTCGCTGCTGCCGGACGATCTGCGCAACTTCGACGGCTACCGTCTGTTGCAGGAGTATTTCGCCTTCCCGCAGCGTTTTCTGTTTATTAGCCTTCAGGGGCTGCGTTCGATGGTGGTGCAAAGCGGCGATGCCACCTCGTTCGATATCATCATTCTGCTGGATAAAGCCGATGGGCAACTGGAGCGGGTGGTGGATAAAAACCACCTTGCGCTGCACTGCACGCCGGTGATTAACCTGTTCCCGAAAGTGGCCGAAAGGCAAAAACTGAGCGAAAACCAGCACGAATACCACCTGGTGGTGGATAACATTCGCCCGCTCGATTACGAAATCTACGCGGTGCGTAAAATCCACGCCAGCGTCGATGGTCAGCGCGATGAGCAGACGTTTCGCCCGTTCTGGAGTAGCTGGAGCCAGGATGAAGGCAACTATGGCGCTTACTTCTCCGTGCGCCGCGAGCAGCGTGCGTTATCGGAACATGCGCAGCGCTACGGTACCCGTACCGGCTATATCGGTTCCGAAGTCTTTGCCTCGCTGGTCGATGAGCAGCATGCGCCGTGGCGCGAAGATTTACGCTACATCACCGCGGAAGTGCTGTGTACCAGCCGCGACTTACCGCTGATGTTGCAGCAGGATATGGGGCAGTTCGTGATGCCGGATTCGCTGCCGGTGAAATCCCTGCACCTGCGTAAAGGCCCGACGCCGCCGCGACCGGCGCTGGCGGAGGGGTTAAGCACCTGGCGGTTGATCAGCCAGCTACAGATGAACTATCTCAGCCTGATGGACGGTGACGAGGGTGAAGGTGCGGCCGCGCTGCGCCAGCTTCTGGGCCTGTACACGCGGCTGGCGGAAGCGCCGGTGGCGCGCCAGATCGACGGCGTGCGCCACTGCGTGCTGGAACCGGTACACCGTCGCGTGCCGGAGCCGGGGCCGATCGTGTTTGCTCGCGGCATTGGCATTACGCTGACGGTTGATGAGCAGGCGTTTTCCGGCTTCAGCCCGTGGCTGTTCGGCAGCGTGCTGGAGCGCGTTTTCGCCCGACTGGTGGGCATGAACAGCTTTACCGAGTTCACCCTGAAAAGCCAGCAGCGCGGTGAAATCGGCTACTGGCCGCCGCGCATGGGCAAGAGGGCGCTGATATGAGCGAAGCCCCAACCAGCGCGCCGCAGATTGTTCGCGCCAGTTCGCTGCCGGAGGCATTCTGGCAGAACGTGATGGCCACGCCGTGGCGCTACGATCTGTTCAGCCTGCTGCGGCGTATTGACGCCCGCGGCGGGGAACGTTACCCGCTCGGGCGCGCGCCGCTGCCGCGTTTCGAATCGGTGCGCATCGGGCAAAAACCGTCGCTGGGCTTTGCGCCCTCGACCCTTGCCGACGTGCGTAAGCGCGACGGTTCGCCGCTGTATGATATCTCCATTCTCAGTTTCGGGCTGTTCGGCCCGAACGGTCCGCTGCCGATCCATTTGACGGAATATGCCCGCGAACGCATCGATCATCACCAGGACGAGAGCCTCAGCGCCTTTGCCGATCTGTTTCACCACCGGCTGTCGCTGCTGTTTTATCGCGCATGGGCCGATGCGCAGCCGACGGTGTCGCTCGACCGGGGCGACAACAAACGCTTTGAGCAGTACATCGCTTCGCTAATCGGCATGGGGCAACCGGGGCAACTGGAAAAAGGCAGCCTCAGCCCGCATGCGCGTTTTGCGCTGGCCGGGCATCTGACGCGCAACGGACGCGATCCAGAAGGGCTGGAGAAGATCCTGCGCTGCTATTTCAATGTGCCGGTGTCCATCGTCGAAAACGTGCCGCAGTGGATGCCGCTAAGCGAACGCGAACGCGCGCGTTTGCAGGGCGGTCGCCATGCGCCACGCCTTGGACAGTCGGCCTTTCTGGGTAAAGCCGTGCGCGATGTGAGCCATAAGTTTCGCATCGAAATTGGCCCGCTGACCGCCGAAACTTACCGGCGTTTCTTGCCCGGTGAAAAAGCCGTGACCGAGATGCGCGACTGGGTGCGCCAGTACCTGGGCATCGAATATGAGTGGGCGCTGCGCGTGATCCTGCGCCATGAAGATGTTGCTGGCGCCACGCTTGGCGGTGCAGGTCGCCTGGGTTACAGCGCCTGGCTTGGCGCTCAGCCGCAGCCGCAACCGCGCGGAGATTTGGTATTCAGCCCGGAAGGATAACCTTTCGTCTTATTCATCTGACGTGACAACTAACGGAATTTACAATGTCGGAAATTAGCCGCGCCGTCCTGTTCGGCAAACTCGATACGCTGTTATTTACCTCGCTGGAAAGCGCCACCGCGTTTTGCAAACTGCGTGGCAACCCCTACGTCGAACTGGTTCACTGGCTGCACCAGTTGATGCAACAGTCGGATGGCGACCTGCAACAGGTGATCCGCCACTTTTCGCTGAATGAAGAGGCGCTGACGCGGGATATCGTTGCCGCGCTCGATAAACTGCCGCGCGGCGCGAGCTCTGTCTCCGATCTCTCGGAACACATTGATACCGCCGTTGAGCGGGCGTGGGTTTACGGTTCGCTGAAATTTGGCGTGACGCGCATTCGCGGCGGCCATCTGCTGGCGGGGATCCTGAAAACCTGGAGCCTGGCGACCGTGCTGAAAGGCATTTCGTCGCAGTTTGAGCGGGTGAGCGCCGATGCACTGCTCGACAACTTCGAAGCGATTTTCGCCAACAGTAAAGAGACGCAGCAGACGGCAACCGCCGTTGGCGATACCGCCGCTGCGCCGCAACAGCAGGGCACGCTGGCGCAATACGGCCAGGATCTGACCGCCAGAGCGCGCGACGGCAAAATCGATCCGGTGGTGGGCCGCGACGAAGAGATCCGCCAGATGGTCGATATTTTGATGCGTCGCCGTCAGAACAACCCGCTGTTAACCGGCGAAGCCGGGGTCGGAAAAACGGCGGTAGTGGAAGGATTAGCGCTGCGCATTGCCGCAGGCGATGTGCCGGAACCGCTGGCGAACGTGCAACTGTGGCTGCTGGATATCGGCATGTTGCAGGCGGGTGCGGGCATGAAAGGCGAGTTCGAAGCGCGGCTGCAGGCGTTGATCAACGAAGTGCAATCCAGCCCGACGCCGATCATTCTGTTTATCGACGAAATTCACACCCTGATTGGCGCAGGCGGCCAGCAGGGCACCGGCGATGCCGCCAACCTGCTGAAACCGGCGCTGGCGCGCGGACAGTTGCGTACCATCGGCGCGACCACCTGGGCGGAATATAAAAAATACATTGAGAAAGATCCGGCATTAACCCGCCGCTTCCAGACCGTACAGGTTGCCGAGCCGGATGAAGAAAAAGCGGTATTAATGCTGCGCAGCACGGTTTCCGCGCTGGAGAAACACCATCGCGTGTTGCTGCTTGATGAAGCGGTCGTTGCCGCCGTGAAGCTCTCTCACCGCTACATTCCGGCGCGTCAGTTACCGGATAAAGCCGTGGCGTTGCTCGATACGGCCTGCGCCCGCGTCGCCGTCAGCCAGAGCGCGCCGCCGCCACAACTGGAAGATTGCCTGCACCGCATTGCCGCGCTGGAGGTGGAGATTGAGATTGCCAACCGCGAAGCGAAAATGGCGGCAGGCGACAGCGGACGGGTAGAGAAATTAACCGCCGCGCGTCAACAGCAGGAGCAACTGCGCGATGAACTGACGCAGCGCTGGCAGCAGGAGCAGGCGCTGGTGGATGCCATCATCGCGCTGCGTGCGCAGTTGCACACCGCGGCGGAAGAAGAGTTGGCCGGTTTACGTGATTCGCTGGCGCAGCAGCAACTGGCGCTTAAAACATTGCAGGGCGACGCGCCGCTGCTGTTCACCTCGGTTGATGCCAACGTGGTGGCGGCGGTGGTATCCGACTGGACCGGCATTCCGCTGGGACGGATGGTGAAAAATGAAATCGATGCGGTGCTGAAGCTGGCGGATACGCTGAATGAGCGCGTGATCGGCCAGCGTCATGGTCTGGAGTTGATCGCCAAACGCGTGCGCACCTCGCGCGCCCGCCTCGACGATCCGAACAAACCGGTCGGCGTGTTTATGCTCTGCGGCCCTTCCGGCGTGGGTAAAACCGAAACTGCGCTGGCGCTGGCGGAATCGCTGTATGGCGGCGAGCAGAACGTTATCACCATCAATATGAGCGAGTTCCAGGAAGCGCACACCGTCTCGACGCTGAAAGGCGCGCCTCCGGGCTACGTTGGTTATGGTGAAGGCGGCGTGTTAACCGAAGCCGTGCGCCGTCGCCCATACAGCGTGGTGCTGCTGGATGAGATCGAAAAAGCGCATCCGGACGTGCATGAAATCTTCTTCCAGGTGTTTGATAAAGGCTGGATGGAAGATGGCGAAGGCCGCCATATCGATTTTCGCAATACCATCATCATTCTGACCTCGAATGTTGGCACCGAGTTGATTACCGGCATGTGCGCCGATCCGGAACTGATGCCGGAACCGGACGCGCTGCGCGATGCGCTGCGTCCGCCGCTGCTGCAGGTTTTCCCGCCCGCGTTGCTCGGGCGTTTGCTGGTGGTGCCTTATTTCCCGCTCAGCGACGAGATGCTGGCGCAGATTGTGCGTTTGCAGCTTAAGCGCATTCAGCGCCGTCTGGAGGAGAACCACGGCATTGTCTCGGAAATCGATGACAGCGTGGTCGGACAGATTGTGGCGCGCTGTACCGAAGTTGAATCAGGCGGCCGTATGGTGGACGCCATCCTTACGAACACTTTGCTGCCGATGATGAGCCAGCTATTACTCGACGCCAGCGCGCGGGACGAGCAATATAAGCGCTTACGTGTCACGCTCGAGCAGGGTGAGTTTCACTGTCAGTTTGCGGCGTAAAGCCATTATCAAGAGAGTTTTCCACTATGACGGATCACGATAACAACCGGAGTGTACCGAACGCACTGCCGCCAGGATATCGCTTCAACGAGTTCGAAATTAAAGAAGTGATTGGCGGCGGTGGTTTTGGCATCGTCTATCGCGCCTGGGATCATCAGCTTGAACGCACCATCGCGATTAAAGAGTTTATGCCCTCTTCACTGGCTGTACGCAACGACGACATGACGCTGGTGCTGCGCAGCGAGCGTTTCAGCAAAGCTTTTACCGCCGGGCTGAACAGTTTTATCCAGGAAGCGCGTCTGCTGGCGCGTTTTAACCACCCGAACCTGCTGCACGTGCTGCGTTTTTGGGTGCAGAACGATACCGCTTATATGGGCACGGTGTTCTACAGCGGCACCACGCTTTCCCGCCTGCGCGAGAAAAACCCAACGCTGATTAACGAAGCGTGGATCCGCCGCATGCTGCCGATGCTGCTGGGTGCCATCAAAACCATCCATGACGAAGGGTATCTGCACCGCGATATCTCGCTGGATAACATCCAGATCCAGGATAACGACTTGCCCGTACTGCTCGATTTCGGCTCCGCGCGCCGCAGTATTGGTTCGGTTTCGGACGAAACGGAAACCATGCTGCGTCCGGGCTATGCGCCGATCGAACAATACACCGACGACAACGAAAGCGAGCAGGGGCCGTGGACCGATATTTACGCCCTCGGCGCGGTGCTGCATACGCTGATTATCGGTTCGCCGCCGCCGGTCAGCGTGGTGCGCAGCATTCAGGACACCTATATGCCGCTGACGCAGCGCAACCTGCCAGGGTACACCCCTTCGCTGTTGCAGGCGGTGGATCGCGCGCTGGCGTTGAAGATGGAAGATCGTCCGCAGACCGTGGATGAGTTCGCTGCGCTGATTGAGATGCCGGTTGCCGGGCTGGGGGATGTGTTGAGCATTAAACAGCCTGGCACCATGCTGGTACCGGTTGAAGAGGCAGAAGAAAAACCGGCGGCGCCGGGCTGGCAGCGCTACAAATTGCCAGGCCTGGTGGCGGCAGGCGTGATTGTCGGCATTGTCGCCGGGGCAATGTTGTTCGGCGGCAGTTCAGCGCCGGAAGATGCCGCGGCGCAAACCGCCAGCGTGACGCCGGAAGAACAACCTGCGCCGCCAGTACAGCAGACTGTGCGGGAAGCGCCTGCCGTACAGACGCCGCCACCCGCGCAGACCGCAGCACCAGTGGCCAGCCAGACGCCGGTCGCGCAACTTTTTGTGCGCATGAAAGAGGGCGAAAAACTGAGCCTCAATGGCGAAGCACAGTCGGTTTCTCCGGCGACCAATGGGTTTGCCTCACTGAAACTGCAACCCGGTCGTTACGAAGTGCTCCTGCAGGGAAATGGTCAGAGCCGCAGCCAGACCATCACCATTGCTAAACCGGGCACCTGGTTAATTAATCCACAACCTTAATCAACACTATTTCGCCGGGTAATATTGTGCCCGGCAAAACGCGGGGAGAATTATCTCCCCCACATCTCTTTCGCATTACAAATAATGTGATGTCGTCCTGTATCGATCGTTACGGTTGTATCGCCCGACATATTAAAAAAGACAGAGCCATGAATTTATTAACACACAGCAATAACGGTGACAGTGAATTTACGTTTGTCGTGTCTCGAACCAGTGCTCAACCCGATGATAAAGTTCATACCGTCGCCGCAAAAAAAGCACGTGAGCTGGAAATAACTCTCACAGATTTTCATCTTGAATCTTCACAAATGCTGGAAGTGGATGGTTATCCCGCCGTTGAACTTTTTTATCAATTCAAAAATGATAACCGCGTTATTTATCAGCGTCAGACGCTAATTTTACTGGATGATGCGGTCGCCGGGAAAAAGATGGTCAGCTATGTAGGCACCTGTCCAGGTGAATTCAGTGAATATCATCAAAAACAATACCAGGAAATAATCCAGAGCATTAAATTTCATCGCGCAAAATAAAACATATCAGTGATGCAGTTATTATCGCTGAGATAAACTTAATTACGGATGCTACGTTATGGTGAACAGAATATCGGTCAGGCTGCCCGTTGAGGGGCTGCTTTTCTGGAAACTCTCCGGGCGCGAGGCGCTGTCGGAGCCGTTTACGCTGGCGCTGACGGTACTGGGGACGGATGCGCGCATCGACCGCAGCAGGCTGCTGGGCCAGCCGGTGACGGTGACGGTCCCGACGCAGACGGGCACGCGTTACTTCAACGGGAAAGTGACCCGCGTGGCGGTGAGCGCGACGGAGCTGTCGGGCACGCGCTACGCGGTGTACCAGCTGACGGCCGAACCGGATGTGTGGCCGATGAAGCGCGACCGCAACCTGCGCATCTTCCAGGGGCAGACGGTACCGCAGATTGTGAAAACGCTGCTCGGCGAATACCAGGTGAACCTGGAGGACCGGCTGACCGGCAGTTACCGCGTCTGGGATTACTGCGTGCAGTACCAGGAGAGCAGCTTCGACTTCATCAGCCGCCTGATGGAGCTGGAGGGAATTGCCTACCACTTCAGGCATGAAGCCGACAGACACACGCTGGTGCTGACCGACGCCGCCTCCGAATTTAAACCCTTCCCCGGTTACGAAACCATTCCCTACCACCAGACGCCGTCCGGCGGCAGCACGGATGAAGAGGGCATCAGCCAGTGGGCGCTGGAGGACAGCGTCACGCCGGGCATTTACAGCCTGGATGACTATGATTTCCGCAAGCCGAATGCGTGGCTGTTCCAGGCGCGGCAGAACCCTTCGTCGCCGCAGCCGGGGAGCATTGACGTGTATGACTGGCCGGGACGTTTTGTCGAGCACGGCCACGGCGAGTTTTACGCGCGCATCCGCCAGGAGCGCTGGCAGGTGGAGCACCAGCAGATTCAGGGCACGGCCACGGCGATGGGCGTGGCGCCGGGCAGCACCTTCACGCTGTATAACGCGCCCTTTTTCAGCGATAACGGCGACTACCTGACCACCGCCGCGACCTACTTTTTTGAAGAGAACCGCTACGCCAGCGGCAGCGACGGGGAAACGGAGCACCGCATCGACTTTACGGTTATTCCGTCGTCGGTGGTGTACCGCCCGGCGGCGGTGACGGCGTGGCCGCGCACCTACGGCCCGCAGACGGCGAAAGTGGTCGGCCCGCAGGGGGAGAGCATCTGGACGGACAGATATGGCCGGGTGAAGGTGAAGTTTCACTGGGACCGGCAGGCGAAGGGGGATGACACCAGCTCCTGCTGGGTGCGGGTCTCCAGCGCCTGGGCAGGCCAGGGGTTTGGCGGGGTACAAATCCCGCGCGTCGGCGACGAAGTGGTGATCGACTTTATCAACGGCGATCCGGACCGGCCGATCATCACCGGGCGCGTCTATAACGAAGCCAGCATGCCGCCGTGGTCGTTGCCGGATGACTCCACCCGCATGGGCTTTATGACCCGCAGTAAAGATGGCAATAAAGATAACGCCAGCTACTTGTTCTTTGAGGATCGTCCCGGCAGTGAATCCGTTGAGCTTCATTCTGAAAAAGACATGAAAGTGTCAGTCGAGAATGATAAGACGGTGAATGTTGATGGCAACCGCACCACCACGATCCTGAAAGAGCAGAAAGATGATGTCACTGGTGACGGCACGTTCTACTACCGCGCAAAACGCACCACTACCGTGGATGATGCAGAAAGCACAACGTTCAATAATGGCCACACGGAAACCATTAAGAATGGTCGTACGCTGAATATCACCAGTGGTGGTGATACCGTAACGATAAAAGGTGGACGCACGACCAATATTGAAGGGACTGAATTGCACCATGTCACCGACAAGCTAACAGAAAAATATGATAGCGGTCAGGAGACAACCATTGCTGCGGGGGGCCTGTCAGTAAATGTTAATGATGGGAATTGGACACAAAATGTTAATAGTGGAGAAATTAGCATTTATAGTCCAGGTTTAATAAAGATTACAAGTGGAACAAAAGTGATGATCGAGTCTCCAACATTTGAAACGACTGATGCTAACAAACATTCTTATGCTCATAGCGCACTGACATATATTAAAGAACATACTAAAAGTGAACTTTACGCTGCAACATTTAAAGGGCTTAGTCTTAGTTATGCCCAAACATATGCTAGCATTACGCCAATTTCTTTTTCACATAAATCATTCGAAAAGAAAAATTCCGCAATGGAGTTAAAAACAATAGGTTGCTTTATCACCTCCGGAGGCGTTCACTGGAGCTCTAAAGCATTGACCCTTCTTGTTTAAATGGAGTTGAGAATGTTTGATATGATATATTCTTGGGGTAGTGGTCTGCTTATCATTATCGGCGTTATTGCTTTTGGTCGGGTTATTATTACTGATATTATCCCGACGGTTAAAAGTGGGTTTGTCGAGAGTCGGGTGGCTAAAATAGGCATTGCAGTTAATGCTGATATTATAGCGGCGCAGCAGACAAGTTCATGGGGCGGAAATAAACCGATCTATCAAATTACATTTCATTATAAAACTGTAGATGGGCGGGATATGGAATCAAGTCTACAGAAAGCGTTAAGTTTTGAGGAGATTGAAAAATATAAGCCTGGCAATGGTACGACAATAAAATATGACCCCAAAGATCCTGGTAAGATTGCATTTTATGATAAACCGCTGATTCTTGGCGATTAGGTATTATTTCTTTTTTTATAATAAATATGTTGCTGTAGATTAAAATGAACATAATTTATTTTTACCTTTGAAGCCACTATTGAAAGTGAGAAAAATTATGAGGCAGCTGCAGTTGTCAAGGTATCAGACATTGGGGAATTGAAAGAAGGGTTACCTGTGATTGTTAAGTTCAGCGGTGATTCTCCGCAGAACATAGCGCTCATAGATGTTGTTTATGATCCCTCTCAGTGAATCTGGTAACACAGTAATAATATTTATTTTACTCAATCTTATATATGAGAAAGTCATCATAAAATGTCCTTTCTGCGGAGATATGGCGAGATAATGTCTATCTTTAGTATTGTTAATGCTGTTTTAACATTTGTTATTATCTTTGGCGCTTATTATGTGGCACACCGAATGATTCGCAATACGCAAGTGCGAGAACAATCTTACATTCAGCAAGGGATTGATGTGAATGTGAAAATTTTATCGATGAAACAAACAGGTTTATTCATTAATAATAACCCTGTTGTTGAAATGGAGTTGCGGGTTGTTGAGCCAATGAATAACAAATCATGGTTGATCGAAAAACATAAAGAAACCGTTATGTTAATCACTCTTGATGCGTGGCAGGTCGGTAATACCTATCAGGCTAAAACGGATAAAGACGGCAAGAAAATTGTTTTTGTCAGAGACGATAACGATCGACCACTGCTTGCGAATTGATAAGTGGGAATTAGCCAGGTAAAATTAATCGACTCTGCGTTATTTGATCCGCGTTTTTATTTGAATGAGTATAGAAATGGATGCTGTTTTTATCATATCAATGGTCGTTATTGCACTTGTCTTTGGTGTCTTTCCCATCGCGAGATTTCTTTACACCACGCTTTATCCCTATCTTAAAGACGGCTTTTCGCAGGATGCGGTATTGAAAAATGGGGTTGCCGTTAACGCTGATATTATTCACACCGAGCAAACAAGCAGTTGGGACGGGAATAAACCGGTGTATAAATTAACACTCAGATTTAAGACGGAAGAGCAAGATCTGGTTGAGGCGACAACAATGAAGGCCTTGACCTTTAAAGAAATCGAGCAGTTTAAAGAAGGTAATGGCACGACGATAAAATATGATCCGAAGGATCCAAAGAAAATCGCTATTTATGACAAGCCGCTAGTACTTGGTCAATAAATAAAGATGCCAGTATGAATTGGGAACCGGTCGATAATGACTCAATTCGCGCTGGCATTTTTGCTGTATAGCACCGCCAGCAGTTTGCATAAGCCACCGACGATGCAAATTAATTAATGAGCAGGCAATACTGCAAGCCCCATTCAGATACAATCTTCCAGACGTACTGAAATAAAAACATTTACCGCTCCAACACTATGCTTAATCTTCCAAAGGATGTTTTATGAAGATTATTAAACCGCTGCGACTGAGCGTATTAAATCGTCCATTTCGCCTGCAGGGACAAAATCACCTGGGTGTTTCTGTTATGGCACTCGCCGATATGAGTGCCTCGCCAAAATTGCGGCCTGAAGTTGAATTGTGGCAACTGGCTGCCAGCGAGTTACAAACCAGCGGCGGAGTATTGGATATGGCCATTCCGAAAGCGCGCGCTGAATTTCTCGCCACGGGCTATGCCTACACACAGCATCATCAGGATAAAACGACCTGTGCGGTACGCATCGAAGTCGATAAGCTGGTTAAAACACTGGCTGTCACCGGCGATCGCTACTGGGCGGGTTCGCGGCCGACAGCGCCGCAGCCGTTTGAACAGATGCGCCTCGACTGGAGCCGGGCTTTTGGCGGCGCTGGGTATGATGAAAACCCGCACGGCGTCGGGGCTGTGACGGAGACTCACAACGGCACGCAGTATCGCCGCCTGCCCAACATTGAAGCGTTGCAACAGCGCATGGTTTCACCCCGTGAGAAGCCTGAACCAGCGAGCTTTGGCCCGCTGGATCTGCTGTGGCCGCGCCGTTTTCGCCGGATGGGTAAAAACTATGATGCTCGCTGGCTGCAACATGATTTCCCTGGTTTTGCTCCCGATATAGACTGGCGCGTGTTTAACGCCGCCAGCCCCGATCAGTGGTGGGAAGATCGTGATTCACTGCCGCCGCAGGCCGCCTGGCGCATCTGGAATATGCATCCGCAAAAACCTGTTCAGGAAGGCGCATTACCGCCCTGGCAGGCGCGCTGCTTTATCCAGCGTCAGCGGGGGGACGAAATCCTGTTTGAAGAGATTGCCCTGCGCGCCACCACTGTATGGTTTTTCCCGCACCTGGAGCAGATGGTGCTCATCTGGCAGGGCAATCAGCGAATAAACGAAGATGATGCTGCTGACGTGCTGCATCTGATGCCCGCGCTGGAAAAAAACGGCGCAATACGCTCAGTTAACCACTACCGCAAAGTGCTCACTCAGCGCCTCGACAAAGAAAAAGGCGCGCTGTTTGCCTTTCGCGAGAAAGATCTGCTGCCAGAAGAGGTTATCGGCGCCTGGATCGATAACGAAGTGCAGGAAAATCACAGCCCGATGCGTGAAAACCAGAACGCCCGTGCGCTGCAATTGCGCGAGCAGCACCGCGCAAGGCTGGAAGCGCAGGGCAGTGATGTCAGTGACATTCTGAAAGAGAGTGACGAAACTGCGCTGCCAAGACTTGATGAACTGCCCGAGTTTATTGAAGAGATGGATCGAAAAGCTGCCAACATGCAGCAGCAGGCCGAAGCGCGTAAAGCTGAGATGGAAGCGCGCTACGCGGATGCCGCAGGCGGCGACAGCGGCGTCCGCGGGCCGGAATCAATGCATCGAATGCAGGAGCTGCTGGCTCGTAACGCCTCCCAACTGAGTGAGAAGAAGCTGGCTGAAAGCCGGGAAGCGCTGCACCAGATGTATCTGATGTCCGCAGCCCAGCAACCGCCGGCCATCAAACTGACGGGCGATATTGCGATGATTATCCGCCAGCGGGCGGAACGCACCGTGGCGCAGGGCGGCGATTTCAGCGGCCTCGATCTGACCGGAGCGGATTTTTCCGGCATGGATCTACGCGGCGCAAACTTTCACAAGACGTTACTCGAATGTGCCAATCTCAGCGGTTGCCAGCTTGATGGCGCGAACTTGACTCAGGCGATGCTGGCGCGTGCTGATTTGCAAAACGCATCCCTGCGTGAATGCCAGTTGGATCATGCTAGCCTCGCGCTGGCGCAGTGCCGACAGACGGATTTTCACGGGGCGCAATTTACTGAGACGGAAATGGGCGGCGCCCTGTTCGAGGCCTGCGATTTCAGCCATGCCCGTATCAGCAATGTGCTGCTGCGAGAGACGGGATTCAGCCAGTGCCTGTTTCAGCATGCCACGCTGGATAACTGTGTCTTTATGGAACTGGTGCTGCCGCAGCCCGACTTCAGCCACGCGGCGATGACAAAAACCAGCTTTATCAAGTGTGAACTTCTCAGGGCGACCTTTGCTCATGCCCAGCTTGATAGCTGCTCCTGGGTGGAGAGCCAGCTTGAACACGCTCACTTTGCCCATGCCGCGCTGATTACCTGCGCCGTCGCGTCGGGCGGCACGCTGGCGGGTGCAGATTTCAGCGGCGCGCATCTGAAACAGAGTAACTTCCGCCAGGCGCTGCTGACGCGGGCGCATTTTCGGCGGGCCACGCTGGATAACAGCGATTTCAGCGAAGCACAGTGTGAAAATGCTGACTTCAGCGGTGCGACGCTCACGGGCAGCCTGTTTATACGTACCGATTTTCGCCATGCGCGTTTTAACGAAGCCAATCTGATGGGGGCCATGTTGCAAAAGAGCCGCCTTGAAGGTGCCGATCTCAGCTATGCGAATCTGTTTCGTGCTGATTTATCGCAATCCATTACCAGTGAAGAAACACACTTTCACGGCGCTTATACCAAACGGGTAAAAACGCTGCCGAAGCGTGATGGAGAGGTGATATGAGCACATTAACTGCGGCGCAATTACAGCAGAAAGTGAAGGGCGGCGAAGCCATCATCGAACTGAGCCTCGATGGTATAGACCTGCGAGGATGCGATCTCTCTGGCGGTATCTTTCAGGAGGTTTCACTACAGGGTGCGAATCTGCAAGGGGCGAACCTGAAAGAGAGCATCTTTACCGAATGTATATTTCGCGGGGTGAACATTGCCGGGGCGCAACTGGATGAGACCATCTTTAACCAGTGCGACATGCCGGGTATTAACGCCAGCGGTACGACCTTAACGCACTGTGTGTTTAATGAGTGCAACCTTGCCAACAGCGATTTTTCCCGCTCGACCAGTGACGCCAGTCAATTTATGCGCTGCTCCCTGGTAAACAGCCTGTTCACTGGCTCGGCGCTGGAACGCTCCACCTTTTATGAAAGCCCGCTGGGTGGCGCAGCACTGACTGATTGCCAGAACCTGATGACAACCTGGTTTTGCATCGATCTCCGCGAAACAGATTTGCAGGGGAGCCAGTTTGAGCGGTCGGTCTTTTTTAACTGCGACCAGCGCGGGAAACGCTATGCACAGCAGCAGTTTATCGGCTGCCAGTTTACCGATAACCAACTGGATGGCGCAGATTTTACCGGCGCGCAGCTTACGCAATGTAACTTTAAAGGCGCATCGCTAAAACAGGCGCAACTGTGCAATGTCAACGCGACGCAGGCGCTGTTTATGGAAGCTGACTTGAGCGGTGCGAACGCCCAAAGCAGTTTATTTGATCAGGCTATTTTTGTCGGCGCGACACTCAACCAGGCAAGTTTTAAACAGAGCCGCTTTTTCCAGAGCATCCTGCAACAGATTGCAGCACGGCGAACGGAATTTACCTTGTGCGATTTTACCTACGCTGATTTTTCTTTTGCCGATGTGCGTGAAGCCGATTTTCGCGGCGCAGCGTTCTCCCGCACGCGCTTTCATCGTGCCCGGCAAGACAACGCGCGCTTTGCCGATCGCAAAGGCATCCTCGAACACGACGAAGAGTTACTGGCGGCGGAAGCCTGGAGCGCCGAACGCCACAGCAAAATCTACGGAGACCTTCTATGAACAATATCAACCATCAACTGCTTACGGCGGCGATCCCGTCCGGGCAATTCGCAGCGCTTGTGACCCACTGCTTCGATGACGGCAGCCTGATGGTCGAAAGTGAAGGGCGCGGCTGGCACTGCCGCCGGGCAGTAAGCTGCGTCATTGCGCCACAAGCAGGTGATACCGTACTGATTAGCGCGGTCGAAAACCAGATGTGGTTGCTTGCAGTACTGGAGCGGCTCAACCCGAATAGTGCTGAACTCAGCGTGCCGGGCGATTTGCATATCACAAGCCAGGGCGCGTTAAGCCTGAGCAGCGAGGCATTGAATATCAATGCGCTACAAGGCGATTGCCATATCAGCGAGATGAACTACAGCGGCGAAAAAATCTCGGCCTGGGTATCGCTGTCGCGCATTGTGGGGAAACGCGCGGAGTCGGTCTGGCAGAGCGTCACGCAGCTCAGCCAGCAGCTTTTTCGCCATACGCGCCAGACCGAGCATGTCCGCGCCGGGCAACTCGATATGAAAGCGGAAGATTATCTGCGCCTGCATGCACAAAATACGGTGATCACCTCGAAAGCGATCACCAAAGTCGATTCTGAACAGATCCATATGGGGTAAGGAGGGAACATGTTTGCCAATTGCCAGTTGATGGGGGTCGATCTTGCGTTTCCGGATGTCTGCCTGACCCCGATGCCTGCTCCCACACCGATTCCCTATCCGGATATCGCGCTGGGGCCGACCGCTATTCCGAACGCCCTTAACATTCTGTTTATGGGGATGCCCGCGCACAATATGGCGACGGTAACACCGCTGACGAATGGCGATAATCCCGGTGTGGCAACCGGCGTTGCTTCCGGCACGGTAATGGGTCCATCGCGCCATCTGACTGGCGCATTCACCGTGCTGCTCAAAGGCACGCCAGCGACACGCTTAACCAGCGTAAGCCTGCAAAACTCGACCAATGCCATCGGCATGCGCATTGTCCCCAGCCAGTTCAAAGTGCTGATGCTGGCTCCGTAACATATTTGCCTAAAAGTTACATACAAAAACATGTGGCTTCTTTTAAAGATGGAGCTTCGCGAATTGTAACCCGTAGCTCATACGAAGAGTATGGGATAGGTAAGCCAGATGCAGGAAGAACGGAGTTTGTGTTGACTAAGGATAATGCAACGAAAATCATCGGAGATGCTAATGGAGATCCAAAACTTATCGCTTCTAAACTAGGTATACCAGAGGAACAATTAAGCAATGATAGTCTGGTAATGGTTGAGTTTAAACCAACGGAACTATATTCTCCTCGAGTGCCATCAGGAAAAGAGTGGGGAGCGAATAGCGAGTGGTTACCTGGTGGAAAACTACCTAAGGGAGACTTAGAGGCTGTTGTTAATACAGAAGGCATGATTAACGGTAGGGATTTTATAGTTAAAGATATAGTTACAGGAGAAATGTTATGACTAACCTAAAAAAATATCAGTAAACCCGTGGGATTTTACACTTTATCAAAAAAAAGATGACGAATTTATTTTAAAGGTAATGTTGACCGAAGGTGATTATAAAATTGATGTGGCGAGATTTTTTTTGTTTTCGTTTGATGAGATAGTTAAACCGTTAGATGTTGATTACGTTAAAAGTATTTCTGAAAATATTCGCGCAAATTATAATTCTTTTCAATCAAGAGAATTAAGTAAAAAAGAATTTGACGATCTTGTCTGATGGTTTTTCGCGTCTAGTTAAATGACAATGCGATATTTACAACTGAAACTTGGTATTGTTTTTTGGCGTAATAAGGAAGTTGATGGTGAAAGTATATGTTGTCTGTTCACAACGAGGTGATTTTGAGTTGCTCAGGTCGGCTGACAAATGGATACTTTCAGTATTAATACCTAATTATTATCCAAATTCACATTTTGATGTTAGTAAATATTTTTTATTAACAGATGATGAAGTTACTCATAAAGAGGATGTCGAATATTTAAAGAAACTTGCTGAGAACATCAGGAAAGACTGGGGCTCATTTTCTAACCGGGAAGTTTCGGACGTTAAAATAGTACGTTAAACATTTCAGATAAATAATAATTGTCGAGGTCATATCCATAAAAGCAGTCGGCCGGGGGCGATGATGAATTATAAGGTGTTATCTTTCAGTCTCTGGCGTTGGTATATCTCTTTTTATTTATACTATCTTTTTTTATAAAAAACTGGTTTATATGCCGGTTTTTCATGCCTGGATGTAAATCAGATCTCGCGAGCGGGTGATATTCACCGATTTTTGATATGTGGAGCAAAGCCCTGGGCCGATCTCCTAAAAAAACACCCGGCGGTTTTCCCGGCCGGGTGTTTTCACATCTTAACGCTGGCTACAGCCTGCGCACTGTTTGTTCTGGATCTGCTGGAAGAAGTCGTTACCTTTGTCATCCACCAGAATAAACGCTGGGAAGTTCTCCACTTCAATCTTCCAGATCGCTTCCATACCCAGTTCCGGGTAAGCCACGCATTCGAGGCTCTTAATGCTCTGCTGCGCCAGTACCGCAGCCGGGCCGCCAATACTTCCCAGATAGAAACCGCCGTGTTTGGCACAGGCATCGGTCACTTGCTGGCTGCGGTTGCCTTTCGCCAGCATGATCATGCTCGCGCCGTGGGATTGCAGCAGATCCACGTAGGAATCCATACGCCCTGCGGTGGTTGGGCCGAGAGAACCGGAAGCATAACCTTCAGGCGTTTTTGCCGGGCCTGCGTAATAGATCGGGTGATCTTTCACGTACTGCGGCAGTTCTTCGCCGTTGTCGATCAGCTCTTTCAGTTTGGCATGGGCAATATCACGCGCCACGATGATGGTGCCGTTCAGCGACAGACGAGTCGATACCGGGAATGCAGAAAGCTGCGCCAGGATATCTTTCATCGGCTGATTCAGATTGATTTTCGCCACATTGCCTTCGCCCTGCTGGCGCATGGCTTCCGGAATATACTGCCCCGGATTGTGCTCCATTTTCTCAATCCAGATACCTTCGCGGTTGATCTTCGCTTTGATATTACGGTCAGCGGAGCAGGAGACACCCATGCCGATCGGGCAGGATGCGCCGTGACGCGGCAGACGGATCACGCGGATGTCGTGGGCGAAGTATTTGCCACCAAATTGTGCGCCGAGACCGAGGTTCTGCGCTTCCTGCATCAGTTCCTGTTCCAGTTGCACATCGCGGAACGCCTGGCCGTGCTCGTTACCTTCGGTCGGCAGACCATCATAGTAACGGGTTGATGCCAGCTTCACGGTTTTCAGCGTGGATTCAGCAGAAGTGCCGCCAATAACAAACGCAATGTGGTACGGCGGGCAGGCTGCCGTGCCGAGAGAGCGCATCTTCTCAACCAGGTAGTTTTTCAGTTTTGCCGGGGTGATCAGCGCCTTGGTTTCCTGGTAGAGATAGGTTTTGTTCGCTGAGCCGCCGCCTTTGGCGATGCAAAGGAACTTATACTCATTGCCATCCACGCTGTAGAGATCGATCTGTGCCGGCAGGTTGGTGCCGGTATTCACTTCTTTGTACATATCCAGCGGCGCGTTCTGTGAATAGCGCAGGTTATCTTCGGTGTAAGTGTTATACACACCGCGAGCCAGCGCCGCTTCATCGCCGCCGCCGGTCCATACGCGCTGGCCTTTTTTACCCATAATGATGGCCGTGCCGGTGTCCTGGCAGGTCGGCAGCACGCCCTTGGCGGCGATTTCGGAGTTACGCAGGAACTGCAACGCCACGTATTTGTCGTTTTCGCTCGCTTCCGGGTCAGTCAGAATGGCCGCAACCTGTTTCTGGTGGGAAGTGCGCAGCAGGAAAGAGGCATCGTGGAAAGCTTGTTGCGCCAGCAGCGTCAGCGCTTCGGGTTCCACTTTTAAGACTTCCTGGCCGTCAAAGTCGGCGACAGAAACGTGTTCACGGCTCAGCAGATAATATTCCGTATTGTCTTTCGCCAGCGGGAACGGATCCTGATATACAAAAGGTTTGTTCGACATAGCTCATTACTCCATAAAAATAAACCGCCGGGAAAACCCGGCGGTTGTGAATCAGAACATCATGGTAATCCACGGATAACCAATCAACAGCAGGGCGGCGAGGAAGATCGCACCGAAGATGGTGCCCAGACGCCAGTAGTCTTTGGTCGGCAGGTAACCGCTACCGTAGTAAATCGGGCTCGGGCCAGTACCGTACGGCGTGATGATGCCCATCACACCCAGAGAGGTACACAGAACCAGTACAACCACTTCCATATTGATGCCCGGAATGGTGGCGGCAATAGTCAGCATCGCCGGCAGCAGAGCAGTGGTGTGCGCCGTGGTGCTGGCAAACAGATAGTGCAGCAGGTAGAACGCCAGCAGCAGGGCGATAGTTGCCATCCCCGGAGAGATACCCGCCATCAGCAGGCCGCCTTCTTTACCCAGCCAGGCAATGAAACCGGTGGAGGAGAGGCCATCGGCCAGCGCAACCAGGGTGGCAAACCACACGAAGGTGTTCCAGGCCGGTTTGTTGCTGGTAATGTCGTTCCAGGTCAGTACGCCGGTCCACAGCATCAGGACCACAACCAGTAAGGCAGCCAGAGCCGGTTCAATAAAGTCGGCAGCGAAGATCCACATCAGCAGCGCACAGCAGACAAACACCAGCAGCAGGATTTCATTACGGGACATTTTGCCCAGTTTTTCCAGCTCGCGGCTCGCCCACAGCGGTACTTCATCATTCACTTTGACTTCTGGCGGGTAGAACAGGTAAGCCAGCAGCGGCATGGTCAGAATCAGCAGCACGCCGAGCGGCAGGAAGGCGATAAACCAGGTCCCCCAGGAGATGTTAATCCCGACGATGCTTTTCACCAGCGCCAGCGCCAGCAGGTTCGGCGCCAGAGCGGAGAGGAACATAGAACTGGTGATACAGGCGGCGGTGATGGCAACCCACATCAGATAGGAACCAATGCGGCGTGCGCTCGGATCGTTCGGTTTTGAACCGTACAGCGGCGGCAGGTTGGCAATAATCGGGTAGATAGTGCCCCCGCTGCGCGCGGTGTTAGACGGTGTGAACGGTGCCAGCAGCAGATCGGCGAAGGTGATAGCGTAACCGAGCGTCAGGCTGCGGCGGCCAAGGTATTTCACCAGAATCAGCGCCAGGCGGCGACCGAACTGCGTTTTATCGTAACCAGCGGCGAACATAAAGGCGCCGAAGATCAGCCAGACGGTAGAGTTACCGAAACCGCTCACCGCCCATTTAAAGGACTGGCCTGCGAGCTTGAATTTCGGATCGGCTAACTGCTCAGGGCTAAACAGCAGCCACTGACTGCACAGCGCGATGACCACCACGCCGGTCAAACCGATAACGGCACCCGGCAGCGGTTCGAAGATCAAACCGACGATCACGCCGACAAAGATAGCGAAGTAGTGCCACGCGAAAGGCGGTAAGCCCTCCGGCACCGGAACAAATAGCAGGAGCACTGCGACGATAATCGGCAGCGCCATCATAATCAGGCGGTTTTTATTTCCGCCTTTCGCACTGGCTGCACTGGCAGACGGCGGTGTTGTCGTTTTCTCTTTCATAGTGAGCATCTACAAGTAGTTAAAAATTCGGGGTCGGTAGCAGATTTCAACGTCACTTTATTTACTTACATAAGTTACTTTAGTTCTTTATTGTGACTTTTCATATTCTGCCGGGTTTTTTCTAACGCATCTTTATCTGCATTAAATTAAGAAAGTTTCTGTTTTTATATATTGCGCTTCCACTCGCTAATGCTCTTGATTGAGATCAAAAAAACGCAAGCGCCATAGGTTTTTTTTATATATTTTCAATACCCACATAGCAGTATGTGGTTATTCTGTGAGAAACATCTCAATTGTTAAATATTGGTGCTGATAATAAATCTCATTTATCGATTTTTCTTGGTTAACTTATTGATAACAAGGTTCTTGTTTGGCTTTTGGATACGCTTTGCTCCGTTGATTAAGTAATCACAATGTTACCGGTAATTAATATGATGTGAATGCATTATTTAAAATTGATAATACAGTAGAGGTAGTGCTGTTATTAAGGTGGTTAAATAGTTTTTTAACTAACGTAATTAATTTTGTAAGTAGAATTAGAGGTATATTAAATACACGACAAATGGATTTCCAAACGAAAATAAAAAATAAATCCGTCACCGAATTCAAAGTTTATAAATTTAGATTTGGAGTTAAATATGACCAGCAACGAGCGCATCCTCAGCCCCTTTACATTACCAAACGGCGTAGAACTGAAAAACCGTTTGTTAATGGCTCCGATGACCACCTGCACCGGTTATTACGATGGTACTGTCACCAGTGAACTGGTTGAATATTATCGTGTACGTGCCGGTAGCATTGGGACAATTATCGTAGAGTGTTGTTTTGTTGACGATCTGGGGCTCGCATTCCCCGGCGCAATTGGTATTGATAACGACGAAAAAATTGCTGGTCTGGCAAAAATCGCCGAAGCCATCAAAGCGGAAGGCTCTAAAGCGATCCTGCAAATTTACCACGGCGGCCGCATGGTCGAGCCGAAACTGATTGGCGGTCGCACGCCGATTGCGCCAAGCGCGATTGCCGCTCCGCGTGACGGTGCCGCCACGCCGGTGGCGATGACCACGGCGGAAGTGGAAGCGATGGTGGTGAAATTTGGTGAAGCGGTACGCCGCGCCATTCAGGCCGGTTTTGATGGCGTGGAAATCCACGGCGCCAACACCTACCTGATCCAGCAATTCTTCTCACCGAACTCGAACCAGCGTGACGACGAGTGGGGCGGCAGCCGCGATAACCGCGCGAAATTCCCGCTGGCGGTGCTGGATATCACCCACAAAATGGCGCGTCAGTACGCGGATGATGCCTTTATTATTGGTTACCGCTTCTCGCCGGAAGAGCTGGAAGTTCCCGGGATCCGCTTTGATGACACCATGTTCCTGCTGGAAAAACTGGCGGCGCGCGGTGTCGATTACCTGCACTTCTCTGTTGGCGCGGCGCTGCGTCCTTCCATTAATGACACCAGCGATCCGACGCCGCTGATTGATAAATATTGCGCGATGCGCTCTGACGTACTGGCGCAGGTTCCGGTGATGGGCGTGGGCGGTGTGGTTAACGCGGCTGAGGCAGAGCAGGGGCTGGATCACGGTTACGATCTGATCGCCGTGGGTCGTGCCTGTATCGCTTATCCGGACTGGGCGGCACGCATCGCCAAGGGTGAAAACCTCGAACTGTTTATCGACAGCACTCAGCGTGAAGCGCTGAATATTCCGGAACCGCTGTGGCGCTTCTCGCTGGTGGAAGCGATGATCCGCGACATGAGCATGGGCGAAGCGAAATTTAAACCGGGTCTGTTCGTTGAAACGGTACAGGACGACACCAGCGAAATGGTGATTAACGTTAGCCTGGAAACCGATCGTATTACCGGTATCGAACTGGCCTCTGCGCCGCAAAGCGTAGAGTTCACCAGCAGCTTTGAAGAGATCCGCGATCGCATCCTCGATGCCAATTCGCCGCATGTCGATGCTATCTCCGGCGCGACCAGCCAGAGCGAAGCGGTGAAAAAAGCGGTGTCGAAAGCGATGCTGAAATCCAGCAAAGCGCGCGTGGCCGAAGAGGGCGGCGATGTCACGGCAGTGAAAAATTATGATGTCGTGGTCGTCGGCAGTGGCGGCGCAGGTCTGGCGGCTGCCATTCAGGCGCACGACGAAGGCGCGAGCGTGCTGATCGTTGAGAAAATGCCGACCATCGGCGGTAACACTATTAAAGCCTCTGCCGGGATGAACGCGGCAGAAACCCGCTTCCAGCGCGTAAAAGGCATCCAGGACAGCAAAGAGCTGTTCTTCGCTGAAACGCTGAAAGGCGGCGGTGACAAAAACAATCCGGAACTGCTGCGCCGCTTTGTGGAAAATGCGCCGGAAGCGATCGAATGGCTGGCGCGTCGCGGCATCATGCTGAACGACATCACCACAACTGGCGGGATGAGTATCGACCGTACGCACCGTCCGCGTGACGGATCGGCCGTCGGCGGTTACCTGATCAGCGGCCTGGTGCGTAACGTCACGAAACGCGGTATCGATGTGATGCTGGATACGTCTGTCGAAGAAATTCTGTTCACTGAGGGTGAAGTGCGCGGCGTGCGTCTGCTGAATGACGAGCAGGAAACCCTGAACGTGCAGGCGAAAAGCGTGATTGTGGCGACCGGCGGCTTCAGCGCCAACAGCGCGATGGTCGTGAAATACCGTCCGGATCTGGAAGGTTTTGTCACCACCAACCATAAAGGCGCAACCGGCGGCGGTATCGCACTGCTGGAACGTCTGGGTGCCGGAACCGTGGATATGGGCGAAATCCAGATCCACCCGACCGTTGAACAGAAAACTTCCTATCTTGTTTCTGAGTCGATTCGCGGCGGCGGCGCGATTCTGGTCAGCCAGCAGGGCAAACGCTTCTACAATGAGATGTCGACCCGCGATAAAGTCTCAGCGGCAATTATCGCGCTGCCGGAACATTACGCTTACATCGTGTTCGATGAGCATGTCAGAGCGAAAAACAAAGCGGCCGACGAGTACATCGCAAAAGGCCTGGTGACCAGCGCCAGCTCGCCGCGTGAACTGGCGGACAAACTGGGCATCGACCATCATGCGTTCCTTGCCACGCTTGAACGTTACAATGGCTTTGTCGAAAAACAGCACGATGAAGATTTCGGTCGTACCACCGCGCTGCGTGCGCCGATTAACGAAGGCCCGTTCCACGCCATTCAGATTGCGCCAGGCGTACACCACACCATGGGCGGTGTGACCATCAACACCGAAACGGAAGTGCTGGATACTGAACAGCAGGTCATTCCGGGCGCGTATGCGGCGGGTGAAGTGGTTGGCGGTATCCACGGCGGTAACCGTATCGGCGGTAACGCGGTTGCGGATATCATCATCTTCGGTTCGCTGGCGGGGCATCAGGCGGCGGTTCGCGCCAAACGTCGTTAAACGCGGTAGCCGGGCGACCGGCTATTCACAGCACTGATAATCAGAGCCGTCATCAGGTACTATTACCGGGTGGCGGCTTTGTTGCAGATGGATTGCGTAAATCTTCCCCGCTGGCAAGCCTGTTAGCCGGTCCCCCCGTCAATGAAGGAGAGTGCGATGTCTGATAACCGTGTCTGGAGCTATTCTGCGGTGCTGATGGGCTCGCCCATCCTGCTGAAACTCTTCTCCCACGATGACGCGCTCGCGTCGCGCGTTTTTTCGCTTATCAAACAGTACGAAGACCTCTTTACCGTTAACCGCGCCGATTCGCAGGTAATGGATATCAACCACGCCGCCGGGCGTCATCCGGTCGTCGTCAGTCGCCCGGTGTATGAACTGATCAAATGCGCCAAAGCCGCCAGCCAGTTGCCGGACAGCGCGTTTAACCTGGCGATTGGCCCGCTGGTGAAACTGTGGCGCATCGGTTTTAAGGGCGATTCTGTTCCGGCGGCGGATGAGATTGCCGCGCGGCTGCGCATCACGCGCCCGCAGGATGTTGTGCTTGATGATGCCGCCGCCAGTGTGTTTCTGGCGCAGCCAGGCATGGAGATCGATCTGGGTGCCATTGCAAAAGGGTTTATCGCCGATCGGGTGCGCGACTACCTGCATCAGCAGGGCGTCAGCGACGGGCTGATCAACCTCGGTGGCAATGTACAAACGCTGGGATCGCCGCAGGGCGGCTGGACCATCGGTGTGAAAAAGCCCTTCGCCGCTGCCGATGCGCTGGTGGGTTCGATTGAAGTGGTGAATAAATCGGTGGTGACATCCGGCACCTATGAGCGCTATTTCGAGCAGGACGGCAAACTATGGCACCATATCCTCGATCCGCGCAGCGGCTATCCGCTGAATAACGAACTCGATAGCGTGACCGTGATTTCCACCGACTCCCTCGATGGCGATATCTGGACCACGCTGCTGTTTGGGCTGGGTGTTGAAAAGGGCTGCGCATTGCTGCGCCAGCGGCAGGATATTGAAGCGATTTTTGTCAGCAAAAACCGCGACATTACCCTCTCATCGCGGCGTCAGTTCCGCTTCACGCCGCTCGATGACAGCTACCGGCTTACTGACTGTACTGCTTAAGCAGGCTGTACTGTTCAGCAATCAACTGATAGCGGTAAACCGGTCGCCCGGTGGCGCCATAGTGAATGGTGGTGTAGAGAATGTTAATCTGCGCCAGCCAAATCAGGTACTTACGGCAGGATACGCGGGAAATATTGACCGCATTTGCCAGTTCATCGGTTGAAAACTCGATACCCGGATGGGCGTCAATCCACTGACAAATGGTGCGCAGGGTTTGCGCGGTCAGCCCTTTTGGCAGACGGCGCGTGTCAGCCACTTCCGGTGCGCCGCCGTGCAGCAGGCGATCCACATCCGATTGCTCATAGTAAGGGCGCGCATCCATCAGCTTGCGCTTTTCGCGCCACGTGGTAAGCGCCTCTTCGAAACGCGGGAACTGGAACGGTTTAATTAAATAATCGACCACACCGTAGTGCAGTGAAGTCTGAATGGTGGCGGCATCGGCAGATGACGTAATCATAATGACGCCGATAGCGCGCCCGCTGGCGCGAATAATTGGCAGCAGATCCAGCCCGCTGTCTTGTTGCATATACACGTCCAGCAGCACCAGATCGATATTGCGCAGCGGATCTTTAATCATCTCCTCAGCCTGATGCAGCGACGACGCAGTTCCGCAGCACTGAAAGCCGGCAATCTGCGTCACATACATGCGGTTCAGTTCTGCCACCATGGCATCATCGTCAACAATTAATACATTTATCACGCTGTCTTCCTTTCACTATCCCAGGGGAGATGGACAAAAAATTGGGTAAATACGCCGGGTTCTGATTCAACGGTCAGGGTTCCGCCCAGCTCGGTAAGCTGCTGACTGGCAAGAAATAGCCCAACGCCACGGTTATCGCCTTTGGTCGAAAAACCTTTCCGGAAAATAACATCAATGTTGTCCGGGGCAATGCCAGGACCATCGTCGCTGACCTCGCCGACAAGCCAGCCATCCTGATAATGCAGCAGCAGGCTGACTTCGCCCTCCACTTGCTGGCTTAACGCATCAAGCGCGTTTTCTATCAAGTTACCGAGCACTGTTACCAGCACGGTTACCTGTTTTTCGTTCGGATTATCCGGAACCAGGCTTTCATCAGCCAGCGTCAGGGTCACACCGCGCTCTTTCGCCCGGTTGAGCTTACCTAACAGAAAACCGGCGACCACCGGCGATTTAATCCGGTGCTGAATGGCGCCGATATCGGTCTGATAATTCTGTGCCGTTTGCAGCACATAATCCTCCAGCTTGTCATAACGCTTCATATTCAGCAGGCCGAGGATCACATGCAATTTATTCATAAATTCATGGGAGGTGGTGCGCAGGGCGTCAACATAGTTCACCATCCCGTCCAGCCGTTGTAACAACTGGCTGACTTCTGTTTTATCACGGAACGTGCTGATAGCACCGATAATCGTGTTCTGGCTGCGCACTGGCACGGTATTGCACAGCAACAGCAGGCCATTACAGCCCAGTTCACGATCCTGAATCGGCACCCCGGTTTTCAACACCTCCAGCAGATCGGCCAGCAGCGGCGCGTGCCCGGCAACGCCATCGGCGGCATTGGTCAACAGCATCTGTCGCGCGGCGTGATTAAGCAGCGTAACGCGCCCGTCGGCATCCACCGCAATCACCCCTTCTTTAAGCGACTGTAACATTGCCTGGCGCTGCTTAAACTGCGCGGAGATTTCGTACGGTTCCAGCCCCAGCAGAATACGTTTCAGCACCCGCACCAGTTGCCAGATACCAAGATAGCCAATCAGCGCGCTGAACAGCAGCGTCCACATCACCGCCCAGCGGCTGCGGTTTACCTGATCCTGCACTTTGCTGAGTGAAATGCCGACCACCACCACGCCAATTTGCCGATAGCGGTTGTCATAAACCGGCGTAAATACGCGCAGCGCCGGTGCCAGCGTACCGCGGTTCACCGCCACATTCTCTTTGCCATGCAGCGCGGGCTGCAGGTCATCGCCGATAAAACTCTGCCCGATGATTGCGGCATTCGGATGCGAATAACGAATCCCCTGCATATTGGTAACGATGGCGTAGAGCAGGTCATTGCGCGCGGTTACCGCCGAAGCCAGCGGCTGAATCACGTTGCTGTCCGGCGGCAACAGCAGACCGCGTTTGATCTCCGGCGCGTCAGCCAGCGTGCGGGCCACTGCCAGCGCCGTCTCTTTCACCCCATCGCGCGTGGCGTTGCTGATTTGCCAAAACCACAGGGCAAACGCCAGCAGTAACACTGAGCCGGTGACGCTGCACACCATCAATGTCACCGTGGTGCCGAGCTTCATCGGACGTTTGCGCGGTTTTATCGCCGCAGGCGCTAAGTCACTCATGCCAGATCTGATTCTCTCTCTTAATAAGAATCTTATTATCACCGATGGCGACGATTTCATAAAGCCGTGTGAAAAAAGGAAAAGTGCCCAATCCGGGGCGGGAAGCGTGACCTCATTCGCAGGTATAACAAATAAATAACCTTATAGTGTGTGTGGAACCATTCAGAAGGAGCAGGGTATGAGCAATAAGCCAAACGGTTCAGTAATGGAACGTCGCCACACAGAGACAGCCGATATCGACAGGCTGGCAACGCAGGATATGCTGGCGCTCATCAACCGCGAAGACCAGGCGGTCGCCAGGGCGACAGGGGCCTGTTTACCGGAGATCGCCCGGCTGGTGGATAACGCCAGCGCCACGCTAAACCGCGGCGGTCGGGTGGTGATTGTGGGCGCGGGGGCGTCCGGGCGCGCCGCGTTACAGATGGTTGCGGATTTCGCGCCGGACGCACACCCACAGCTCATTGGGCTGATGGCAGGCGGCGCGGAGGCAAAAAGGCAGGATCAGGAAAAAGCGGCGGCGAACTACGCGCTGGGCGTTGCCGATCTCCAGGCGATCCGCTTTGGCCATCAGGACATGCTGGTGGCGCTGTCGGTCAGCGGGAAAACGCCGTGGATGTGGGGCGCGCTGCGCCATGCCTGGTCAGTTGGCGCGTGCATTGCGCTGCTCAGCCACTCCCGGGAGAGTGAAGCCGCGCAGATGGCGGATATCGTGATAGCGCCGGAAACGGGCGCGGAAGTGATTGCCGGTTTTAACGAACCGAAAGCGCGCCTGGCGCAGCAGCAGATCCTCAATATGCTGGCGAGCGGGCTGGCTGTCCGCACCGGGCGAGTCTACAGCAATTTGCGCGTTGACCTTAAGCCGGACAATACGCACTGGATCGAGCGGCAAATCGCGCTGGTGATGGCGGCGACGCAGTGCAACCGCGAACAGGCGAAAAGCGCGCTCGCCGCCAGCGATAATGACTGCCGTACGGCGATTCTGATGCAACTGACCGGCCTGAACAACGCGAAGGCGCAGGATTTGCTGGCGGAAAATCACCAGAGCCTGCGTATTGCCCTGCAGGAAGCGAAACCGCATCTGGTGGAAGCCTGATATTACCGCCCGCCAGACGCTGCGCTGGCGGGTTTTTCCGCATTTATTTTTCACAGCATAATTTATTATCTGGCGAAAATCGGCTTGATATTTCTGCGCTTTAAAATAAATCGTCGCGATATTAATTCCACACACTTTATGTCACTGCTTTTTTTAACTTAAAAAAGTGGTTAGCTATTGATGCGGGTATTTAATGAAGTTGTGAATGATATTTTAAAATAACGTAAAGATGCGTTAATATCGGTTTTCACAAATCACACTTGCTATGTAACCTAATCAATATGCCTGCAATTAAAAAGACAATTATATCGCTGAGCGCCGTTGCGCTGCTCGTCAGTTCCGCGACCAGTGCCTGGGCGGAAGAGAATCAGAAAACTGACTTCCTGCTGATTGGCGGCGGCATCATGAGCGCTTCTCTGGGAACCTGGCTGCAGGAATTACAGCCGGAGTGGAAACAGGTGATGGTCGAGAAACTCGACGCTGTCGCACTGGAGTCGTCAAACGGCTGGAATAACGCCGGGACAGGTCACTCCGCCAATATGGAACTGAACTATACGCCGCAGCGTGCGGACGGTTCTATTGATGTCAGCAAAGCGCTGGAAATTAACGAGCAGTTTATGATTTCCCGCCAATTCTGGTCGGCGCAGGTTAAACGCGGCGTATTAAATAATCCGCACAACTTTATTAATTCCACCCCGCACATGAGTTTTGTCTGGGGTGATAACGTCGATTATCTGGCAAAACGTTATGCGGCTTTACAGCAAACCACGTTATTCCAGGGCATGAAATTCTCCACCGACCATCAGCAAATTAAACAGTGGGCACCGCTGGTGATGGAAGGGCGCGATCCGAATCAGAAAGTGGCCGCCACCTGGACGCCAGTGGGGACGGATGTGAACTACGGCGAAATTACCCGCCAGCTGGTCAGCAGCCTGAAAAAGAGCAGCAATTTCTCCCTGCAAACGTCCTCTGAAGTGACCGACTTTAAACGTAATGCCGACAACTCCTGGCATGTCACCATCAAAGATGTGAAAAGCGGCAACGAGCACACCATTGATGCGAAATATGTCTTTATCGGTGCTGGCGGCGGCGCGCTGAAACTGCTGCAAAAAACCGGTATTCCGGAAGCGGATAACTACGCAGGCTTCCCGGTCGGCGGTTCCTTCCTGATGACCGAAAACCCGGCGATCACCAGCCAGCATCTGCAAAAAGTGTACGGCCAGGCTTCTGTGGGCGCGCCGCCGATGTCGGTGCCGCATATTGATGCCCGCTTTATCGATGGCAAACGCGTGGTGCTGTTCGGGCCATTCGCCACTTTCTCTACCAAGTTCCTGAAAAACGGTTCGTTCTTCGATCTGCTGAGCACGACCACCACCAGCAACTTTATGCCGATGACTCACGTAGGCCTCGACAACTTTGACCTGGTGAAATACCTGGTCGGTCAGGTAATGCTGAGCGATGACGATCGTTTTGCGGCGCTGAAAGAGTACTACCCGCAGGCGCGTAAAGAGGACTGGAAACTGATTCAGGCCGGTCAGCGCGTACAGATCATCAAGAAAGATGAAGAGAAGGGCGGCGTGCTGAAGCTGGGCACGGAAGTGGTGGTCGATCAGCAGAAAACCATTTCTGCGCTGCTGGGCGCGTCGCCGGGCGCGTCTACCGCTGCGCCGATTACGCTGAACGTTAT
Source organism: Kosakonia sp. MUSA4 (assembly GCF_013085925.1). Taxonomy (NCBI): domain Bacteria; kingdom Pseudomonadati; phylum Pseudomonadota; class Gammaproteobacteria; order Enterobacterales; family Enterobacteriaceae; genus Kosakonia; species Kosakonia sp. MUSA4. Next base: position 2,953,049 of record NZ_CP025697.1, on the reverse strand, counting down.
CAAGAAGATGTTCCCGCAGCAGTTCAACTCAGCGGAATGGCAGAGCAAGATCCGGGAAATCGTGCCGAGCTACGGCCAGGAGATGAACGGCAACGTGGCGCTGACGCAGAAAGTGTGGGATGACACCGCCGCAACGCTGCAACTGGTGAAACCGCCGGTGATTCAGATGCCAGAGAGTGCAGCGCCGGAAGCGAAACCGGCCGCGCCAACAACGGAAAACGCGCCGCAACACGACATGGCGCTGTAAAGACAAAAGCCCCTTGCGAGGGGCTTTTTTCGCGCAGCTTACTGCGCTTTTGCCTTGTTCAGTTCGATACGTTTGATCGGGCCGACAATTACCACGAAGCTGAAGATGGCAATCAGCGCATGAACGGCCACGAACACCAGCGCCCACTCAAAATGGCCGGTCGCTTTCACGATGTAGCCAATCACCACCGGCGAGATAATCCCGGCGAAGTTACCGCACAGGTTAAAGAAACCGCCCGCCACGCCGGCCATCTCTTTTGGCGCGGTATCCGACATCACCGCCCAACCCAACGCGCCAATGCCTTTCCCGAGGAAAGCCAGCGACATAAAGAAAACCACCAGGTAAATCGAGTCCACATAGTTACAGAACACCATCACCATCGAGAGCAGCATGCCGAGCACAATGGGCGTTTTACGGGCAATCGACAATGATTGGGTGATGCGCAGAATGCGGTCAGAGATCACACCGCCCGTCAGGCCGCCGAGGAAGCCGCAAATAGCCGGGATCGCGGCGATAAAGCCGACGGTTTTGATATCCAGCCCTTTTTCCATCGCCAGATAAAGCGGAAACCAGGTAATAAAGAAGAAAGTTAAAACGTTAATACAGTACTGGCCCAGATAAACGCCGAGCAGCATGCGGTTGGTGATTAATTGTTTAAATGCACTAAAGTCAAACGTTGGGCCGGTTTTAACTTTGCTCTGATCCATATCCACCAGCGCGCCGCCCTGGCGAATGTACTCAATTTCTTCGCTATTAACACGCGGATGATTTAATGGATTATGTACCACTTTCGCCGCGGCAAAAGTAATAACGATCCCCAGCGTACCCATAAATATAAAAATAGATTGCCAGCCATAATTGAGCGTCAGCCAGCCCATAATTGGCGCGAAAATAGCCGTGGCGAAATATTGCGCGGAGTTAAATATTGCCGCGGCGGTGGCGCGCTCTTTTGACGGGAACCAGGCCGCAACAAAACGGCTGTTGCCTGGCATCACGGGCGCTTCAAACAAACCGACAAGAAACAGCAAAAGGGTAAAGCAAATAATTGCGCCGAAGCCGTGAAAAATCTCCACACAGCCTTGCAGCAGCGTGAAGATTGACCACATGCAAAGGCCGCAAAGATAAACTTTTTTCGACCCGAAACGGTCAAGCAGCCAGCCGCCGGGAATCTGCGCCAGGCAGTAGGCCCAGGCGAATGCGGAGAATACCCAGCCCATCTGGCCGGGGTTAATGCCAAGCGCAGCAGACATATCTTTACCGGCAATCGCCAGCGTCGAACGGTCACCGACGCTCACCGCAGTAATAATAAAGAGGATAATAACGATATGCCATCTGACATTCGTTTTTTTGGCGTGCAGAACGCCCTCAAGATTATTAACTTGACTCATGAGAAACCACCTTAAACTTAAATGAAATCTAAAAATGTTAATATGAATTCATTCCAGCAGGTGTTACTGAAGTGCATTCACTATTAACATTGCAGAAACGTCTTATGCTATTTATTTACTCCGTTAGTGTGACAATGATTTTACCGATCATTATTCATCAGGCAAAGATTAGGAGTATCGCCAGGGACAGACAATGTGCATTTGCATAACAAAGCCGATTCTTTTTGCTTTTCTGTACGTTATATCTTTTTTGTTTGAAGTTGATCACAAAAAATAGCGCATAAAAAATAAAAAACGCGATCGCTACTGCGTTTTTGCCCTGGTAATAGCAACGCCATCCGCATTGACAACCCTGGGCTTCCGGCTGACGATGGTTTTCTTCCCGCCTTTAACCTGTAAGGAGTGGTAATGAAAACGGCTGTCGCTTTCCGTCATGTTCCCTTTGAAGATTTAGGCACGCTGGCCGATACGCTGCATTCTCTCGGTTACGAATGTCGCTATATCGACACACCGGTTGAGTCATTTGCCCATCTTGATCCGCAGGCCGCCGATCTGCTGGTGGTGCTGGGCGGGCCGATCGGCGCGTATCAGCAAGCGATTTATCCCTTCCTCAGCGAAGAGCTGCGCCATATTCGTCAGCGGCTGGCGCACGGCAAACCGGTACTCGGTATTTGTCTTGGCGCGCAGCTCATCGCGCGGGCGCTGGAGGCGGAGGTTGCGCCAATGGGCGTGACGGAAATTGGCTATGCGCCACTGACTCTCTCTGCCGGAGAACACAGCGATCTGCTGGCGCCGCTGGCGGATCTGCCGGTGCTGCACTGGCACGGCGACCGGTTTGCCATCCCGCAAGGGGCGAGCCATCTGGCACGCAGCGCGGTCTGCGATAACCAGGCCTTTCTCTATGCGCCGCATGCGCTGGCATTGCAGTTTCATCCAGAGGTGAGCGCCATTGGGCTTGAAGGCTGGCTGGTGGGCCACGCCAGTGAGCTGAGTCATGCTGGTATCGATCCGCGCCAGCTTCGCGAGCAGGCCGCGCAATACAGCCCAGCGCTGGCTCACGCGCTTTCGCAGGTGATTAGCCGCTGGTTAACGCCGCTCGCGGGGTAGTGAAATTTAACTTCCGCGAACGTTCTGTTCGCGGGAAAGTTCGCCGCGGAACACTTTTCCCTCCAATATTTCGCCCGTCATCCGGGCGATAAAAAAATAATCTTAATAATATCAAGCAACAGCCCTGTTTTTTTTGACCGTTATCTAATCTGGCCCCGGCTTTGCAATTTCCTCCTGACTTTTGCAACACACTTTCGCAATGTTGTTCATCTGGAGGAAATATCATGACACGCAAGCTGGCTATTTATGGCAAAGGGGGAATCGGCAAGTCAACGACCACGCAAAATACGGCGGCGGCGTTGGCCTGGTTCCACGGTAAAAAAGTGTTTATTCATGGCTGCGATCCAAAAGCCGACTCCACACGTCTTATTCTTGGCGGGAAACCGCAAGAGACCTTAATGGATGTTTTGCGCGATCAGGGTGCTGAAAAAATTACCAATGAAATGGTAGTGAAAACCGGCGTCTTTAATATCCGCTGCGTTGAATCCGGTGGTCCGGAGCCAGGCGTGGGGTGCGCAGGTCGTGGTGTTATTACCGCCATCGATCTGATGGAAGATAATAAAGCCTACGCCGAAGATCTTGATTTTATCTTTTTTGACGTGCTCGGTGACGTAGTGTGCGGTGGTTTTGCCATGCCCATCCGCGACGGTAAAGCACAGGAGGTTTATATCGTTGCGTCCGGTGAAATGATGGCGATTTATGCGGCAAATAATATCTGTAAAGGTTTGGTTAAATATGCCAAGCAGAGCGGTGTCCGCCTCGGCGGTATTATCTGCAACAGCCGCAATGTAGACGGCGAAAAAGAGTTTCTGGAAGAGTTTACCGCGGCGATCGGCACCAAAATGATTCACTTTGTGCCGCGTGACAACATCGTACAGAAAGCGGAATTCAACAAGAAAACCGTCACCGAATTTGACCCGGAAGCGAACCAGGCGCAGGAATACCGCGAGTTGGGACGCAAGATCATTGAAAATACCGACCTGGTGATCCCGCATCCGCTGACCATGGATCAACTGGAAAAAATGGTTGTTAAATATGGTCTGAGCGATTAATTCGTCCGGTTATTTTATAGCAAGTCATTCCCGGAAGGGGGATTAATTATGCCGTATCATGAGTTTGATTGCAGTAAATGTATTCCCGAGCGTAAACAGCATGCCGTCGTTAAAGGCGCGGATGAAGATATCACCTCCGCGCTGCCGCTGGGGTATTTAAATACCATTCCGGGGACGATTTCCGAACGCGGTTGTGCCTATTGTGGTGCGAAGCATGTTATCGGCACGCCAATGAAAGACGTGATTCATATCAGTCACGGCCCGGTCGGTTGTACATACGACACCTGGCAGACAAAACGTTATATCAGCGATAACGATAACTTCCAGCTTAAATATACGTTCGCCACCGATATGAAAGAGAAGCATATTGTTTTTGGTGCTGAGAAAGTTCTCAAGAACAATATCATCGAAGCCTTTGATGCGCATCCAGATATTAAACGGATGACCATTTATCAAACCTGCGCCTCGGCATTAATCGGTGATGATATTGCCGCCATTGCGCAGGAAGTCATGGATGAACGCCCGGATGTGGATATTTTCGTCTGTAACTCTCCAGGATTTGCTGGCCCAAGTCAGTCGGGCGGTCACCATAAAATTAATATCGCATGGATAAACCAAAAAGTCGGCACGGTTGAACCGACAATCACCAGCGATTATGTCATCAACTATGTTGGTGAATATAACATCCAGGGCGACCAGGAAGTGATGGTCGATTATTTCAAACGCATGGGGATTCAGGTGCTGTCGACTTTTACCGGCAACGGCTCCTATGACGACCTGCGGGCGATGCATAAAGCCCATCTGAATGTGCTGGAGTGCGCACGTTCAGCGGAATATATCTGCAACGAACTGCGGGTGCGTTACGGCATACCGCGTCTCGACATCGACGGTTTTGGCTTCGGCCCGCTCGCCGAATCGCTGCGCAAAATCGGCTTGTTTTTCGGCATTGAAGATCGGGCGCAGGCGATTATTGATGAAGAGATTGCCCGCTGGAAACCGGAACTGGACTGGTACAAAGAACGCCTGAAAGGCAAAAAAGTGTGCCTGTGGCCTGGCGGCTCCAAACTGTGGCACTGGGCGCATGTGATCCACGCGGAGATGGGCGTGGAAGTGGTGTCGGTCTATACCAAGTTCGGCCATCAGGGCGACATGGAAAAAGGCATCGCCCGTTGCGAACCTGGTGCGCTGGCTATTGACGACCCGAACGAACTGGAGTCGCTGGAGGCGATGTACAAACTGAAGCCGGATGTCATTTTCACCGGGAAACGCCCTGGCGAAGTGGCGAAGAAAATCCGCGTGCCGTACCTCAACGCCCATGCATACCACAACGGGCCGTACAAAGGGTTTGAAGGCTGGGTACGTTTCGCCCGCGATATTTACAACGCGATCTATTCCCCGATCCATCAACTGGCGCAGCTCGATATCAGCCAGCAGGCGATTCCGGTCGGCCAGGGCTTCGCGACAGCTCGTATGTTGTCGGATGCCGGTCTTGATGAAGCCGTACGCAACAACAGCGAACTGCGCGAATACAGTGGCGGCTTCGACAGCGTCAGCAAGTTGCGCCAGCGCGAATACCCGGATTTTTCCGCCGATGCTGCCCGCCGTCAGGAGGCCGTATGACGCAGGATGAACAAGTAGAACTGATGGTGGATTACATCATGAAGCACTGTCTGTGGCAGTTTCACTCCCGCACCTGGGACCGTGAGAAGCAGAACGAAGGCGTGCTGGGGAAAACTCGTCAGTTGTTGTGTGGCGAGGAGGTCGAGCTGGCAAATCCTGCTGACCGTTGTTACTGGGCCGACGCCGTGGTGCTGGCTGATGCGTACCGTACCCGCTTTAGCTGGCTGCAAAGCATGAAGACAGCGGAGATTGGCGCATTGATTGAGGCGCTGCACCAGCGGCTGGATTACCTGACCATTACCGGTTCGCTGAATGCCGAACTGACCGACCAGCGCTACTAAAGGGGGCGAGCATGTCTTGTGAATTAAAAGCGAAAAATCGCACCGGGGTTATCAACCCGATTTTTACCTGCCAGCCCGCCGGGGCGCAGTATGTCAGCATTGGTATTAAAGATTGTATCGGTATTGTGCATGGCGGGCAGGGATGCGTGATGTTCGTGCGTCTGCTGATCTCCCAGCATCTGAAAGAGAGCTTCGAAATTGCCTCTTCCTCGGTGCATGAAGATGGCGCGGTATTTGGCGCACTGGATCGCGTGGAGCAGGCGGTGGATGTGCTGCTGATGCGTTACCCGCATGTCAAAGTGATCCCGATTATCACCACCTGTTCGACCGAGGTCATTGGTGATGATGTCGATGGCGTGGTGCGAAAGCTCAACAATGGCCTGCTGCAAGAGAAATACGCCGGGCGCGAAGTGCATCTGATTCCGATTCATACGCCGAGTTTTGTCGGCAGTATGATCAGTGGTTACGACGTGGCGGTGCGCGATATCGTTAAGTATTTCGCCCGTAAAAGCGAGCCGAACGGCAAGATCAACCTGATTACCGGCTGGGTTAACCCTGGCGACGTAACGGCGTTAAAACACCTGCTGGATGAGATGTCGATTGATGCCACGGTGCTGTTTGAAATCGAAGCCTTTGACTCGCCGCTGATGCCGTCCGGCAATACGGTTTCGCACGGCAACACCACCATTGCCGATCTTACCGGTACGGCGAACGCCAGCGCCACGATTGCACTTAACCGCTACGAAGGGGCAAAAGCGGCGCGTTATCTGGAAGAGAAGTTTGACGTCCCGGCGCTGATTGGCCCGACGCCGATTGGCATTCGCAATACCGACACTTTCCTGCACAACCTGAAAACCCTCACCGGCAAACCGATCCCGGAATCGCTGGTGCGTGAGCGCGGTATTGCTCTCGATGCACTGACCGACCTGGTGCATATGTTCCTCGCCGATAAAAAGGTGGCGATCTATGGCAACCCGGATCTGGTGGTGGGGCTAGCGGAATTCTGCCTCGACCTGGAGATGAAACCGGTGCTGCTGTTACTGGGCGATGACAACGCCACTTATGCCGATGACCCGCGCATTCAGGCCTTGCAGCAACAGGTGGAGTACAAGATGGAGATTGTCACCAACGCCGATCTGTGGGAGATGGAAAAACGCATTACAGACGGTGAGCTGGAGCTGGATCTGATCCTCGGTCACTCGAAAGGGCGTTTTACCGCCATTGATAACCAGATCCCGATGGTGCGCGTGGGCTTTCCTACCTACGACCGTGCCGGACACTATCGCCATCCGGTGGTCGGCTACGCCGGGGCTATCTGGCTGGCGGAGCAGATGGCGAACACGCTGTTTACCGATATGGAATACAAGAAAAATAAAGAGTGGATCCTCAATGTCTGGTAATGCCTGACCTGAACGCCGGGGTTCGCCCCGGCTGGAGAAAACCATGGCACAACTCCTGTTTGAGACCGATGAACAGCGTTTTATCCGCTGTTACGACTATGCGAAAGGTTACCATCGCCGCGCCAGTCTGCTGGCGGCGCAAAACCGTTCCGCGAGCCTGGTATTTAACGTCGCGGCCATCGCCGTGGAGTGCTATCTGATTGCGCTCTGCTCCTTGCACGGCGATATGCCCTTTAACCATAACTACCGCAGTCTGCTGGCGAGCGCCGCGCAAAAGAGCGCGTTTAGCGACTCACTGCGCGATGGCATTTTGTCGCTGGACAGCATTTTCGGTATCTGTTCGGTGGATGACTATCACCACGGTACACCAGATGAGCACGACAAAGTGCGCATTCTCAGCGTTTGTCAGTCGCTGGATGCGCTGATTGCCAGCGAGCAACGGCGTCTGCACGAGGAGAAACCATGAATCAGGAGACACTGATGCACCCGCACGGCGAGATGCGTCGCGATGAGCGGGAGCTCACCGATCCGCAGGCGCTGGATGCGATTTTGCAGGCCGGAAGGGTAATGTATATCGCGCTGGCCAGCGCGGATATACCGTTTCTGCTGCCGGTGTTTTATGTCTGGGATGGCACAGCATTGTGGTTTCACTCGGCACGTGCTGGCAGCAAAATCGACATCATGCGGCAAAACCCCAACATCTGCTTTGCGGTTTCCGAGTACGGCGGGATCATCGAAGACGACCTGGCCTGCAACTTTGAGGCGCGTCACCGCACGGTGATTGGCGTCGGCAAAACCCATTTTGTCGATGACGAGACGGAAAAGGTCACCATGCTGCATCGGCTGATGGCGCGTTTCAGCGATAAAACGTTCCACTTTCCTGCCGCCAACCTGAAAGCTACCCAGGTTATCCGCATTGACATTACCTCGATGAAGGGGAAACAACACGGCCACTAGCCCGGAGGAAAGATGAATATTGCGGTTTTTCTCGGCCCGCAAGGCCAGGTGGCGCCGCTCACCGCGCCCGGTACGGTGACGCTGTTTTCCCTCGATAACGGGCGCTGGCAGATTGTGCAACAAGTTGCTTTCGATTTGTCGTCCTGTACTTCGCTTGATGTGTTTCGCGAACGGACGCTGGCGATGCTGGCGCAGCTTCCGGCCTGCCACCATTTTGTCACCCGCGACGTACACGGCGCGCCGCGCGCCTGGTTCGATGGTCTGGGATTGACCTTATGGCAGTGTACGGGTGCGCCGGAACGGGCGCTGGATACCATTGCGCAGCAGCAGCCTGTCGCGCCGGAACCGGAGATGCCGCCGCCGCAGGCGTTTGTCCATCCAGGCGCTGAACCCGGCGAATTTTATGTCGATCTGATCGCAGCACGACAGGCCGGGGCCGATGACACGCACACCGCGAAGCTGTTGCTGATACCGCTGCTCGGTCGCGAGGAGTTCACCCGGCTGGAACTGCTGTGTGACCATGTGCCGAAATGGTTTGCCCGCCTTGCGGATTATCACCTTATTTATCACAGCACGCCGCTGGACGATGGCAACTTGCGGGTAGTGGTGACAAAAACGGCGTCCTGATGTCGGTAACACGACAAAAGTGTTCGCCGGGGAACACTTTTTGGGGGGCGTGGTGAAATGCGTATTTTTTTGACTTGAATAATCAATAGATTACACATGAACTTTGCCATCTCGTGCTGGCGTTGATTTTGCACTGTTTGCCTGTTCAGGAGGAGTCACCGGGAGATGCATCATGCGCTATGAAAAAACCGCCGTTGCGGCGAACACCCTGTCGCCGGTGCTGACAGGCGCGCTGTCATTCAGTTGCCGATTGGGCGAGTGCCGCTCTGAACTGATGCCGCTGCTCTCGGAAGTGAGCAAAGTGGTCAGCGCAGGCGGCAGTTTAGCCAGCACGCTGAAGCTGGTGCTGGAGTTGATGCAAAAACATTTGCAGGTTCAACGGGCGATGATCACCCTGTATGACGCCAGTTGCGATCAAATTTTTATTCATGAGAGCTATGGTTTGTCGCCGGAAGAGGTTGAAAAGGGCGTTTATGCGCCGGGTGAGGGGATCACCGGCAAAGTGATTGAAACACGTCAGCCGATTATCGTGCCGCACATTGCTGACGATCCGTTGTTTTTAAACCGCACCGGCAGTTGGGATCGCCAGCGCGACGGACAACACTCCTTTATTTGCGTGCCGATTATTCGCGGGCTGAAAGTGATGGGCACCATTGGCATCGAGCGGGTTTATCATAACGAGCAGCTCCGTTTTCTCGATCTTGAAGTGTTACGAGTGATTGCCGCCATTATTGCGCAGGCCGTGGAGTTGCATCTGCTGGAGCGCGCGCAGCAGAAAATAGTGCAGACGCACACGGCGCTACACGGCGGGGAAAAATTCAAACCGACCAATATTATTGGCAACTCCCGCACCATGCAGCAGGTCTACCGGCTGATTGATAAAGTCAGCCATGCGCGTACCACCGTGTTGATCCTTGGTGAAAGCGGCGTCGGTAAAGAACGTGTTGCTACCGCCATTCACCAGAACAGCCACTGCGCGGGCGGGCCGTTTATCCGCTTTAACTGTGCGTCGCTGCCAGAGAGCGTGATTGAAAGCGAACTGTTTGGCCACGAAAAGGGCGCATTTACCGGTGCCATCTCCCGGCGCGCCGGGCGGTTCGAAGAAGCGGATGGCGGGACGTTGTTTCTTGATGAAGTGGGGGAGTTATCGCTGTCTGCGCAATCCAAATTGTTGCGGGTGATCCAGGAGCGCAGTTTCGAGCGGGTAGGCAGCAATGAAACCCTGAGCGTCAATGTGCGCATTCTTGCGGCAACGCACCGGGATTTGAGTGAAATGGTCGGGCAGGGCACCTTTCGTGAGGATCTCTACTATCGCTTAAATGTGTTTCCCATCACCATTCCTCCGCTGCGCGAACGGGGAAGCGACATTTTGATCCTTGCTGACCATTTCAACGCCCGCTTTGCCAGCGAGCAGGGCGTGGAAGTGCCGACCATTGCCACCCCAGCATTGAATATGCTGCTTAGCTATACGTGGCCGGGCAATGTGCGCGAGCTGGAGAATGTGATGGAACGGGCGGTATTGCTGGCGGATGAGGGGTTTATTCACAGTTATCATCTACCCATTCATCTACAACCTATTATCGACCATCTGACGGAACAGGAAGGGCTGGAAGCGCGCCTGGCGCGGGTGGAATACGATCTCATCACCGAAGCGCTGGCGAAATTTCAGGGCAATGTCTCGCGCGCGGCCAGCTATCTGAATATGACCCGGCGAGCGCTGGGATTACGTCTGGAAAAATATCAACTCAATTATAAACACTATCGGGGCCACGCCTGAGAATAACCATGCAGAATATTCCAGGGCAGAAGGAAAAGTGTCTCTATTTACTTTTAAGCGCTCGATAAGTATATTTCATCCCGTGCCTATCTTTGTCTTTCTCTTTCTCTTTGAGAATATGCACAGTTTAGTACCTGCATTTTTTAACTTGCCGTACTGACGTTATTCATCCCGTCAGTACGGTTTTTTTTTGCTTTTCATCCTGCTGATTACACGTCAGTTTTATCCAGCCGGCAACCACGCCTGATGTGTCAGTCTGTTAAGCTGCGCACCACGCGCCATGACTAAAAATATTCTGGCTACAGAATATTCCCGCAAATAAGAAAACTGTCTGTATTTACAGAAGGATCGTTGGTTTATATATTTCACGGACTGTGTTTTTCTTTGTTTATTTTTGTTCGGGAATAAACAGGTATTTTACACTGAATGATTTCAATTGATCGCGCCGATGGAATTACGGATGCTGGCGCGGCTTTTCATCCTGGAGATTTAATAGTGAAAGCAAAACTGATTGCCGTTGCATTAGCGGCGGCGTTTATCGTGCCGATGGCGACCATGCAAACGGCTGCCGCCAGCGAGGCTGCTGCGCGTATTGTCAACGGATCGACGGCAATAGCCGGTGAATTCCCTGATTTTATTACCATCAGCCAGGGAACGACGGTGGCGGGCCATGTCTGCGGCGGCGTGCTGGTTAACTCCCGCTGGGCGGTTACGGCGGCGCACTGTGTTTCGCATTTTGATACCAGCACGGCGAGTATCATGGTGGGGATGGAAAGCTACACCCCGCTGGTGAAGAAAGACCAGGTTTCCATCGAGAAAGTGGTGATCCATCCTGACTATGACACCACCACGCTTGGCGGCACGGCGAAAAACGATCTTGCGCTGATTAAGCTGTCCCGTGCGGCGAACAGCAGCAATTTCGCCACGCTGGCCGGTTTAGACCCGGAACAGGATCCGCCTGCCGCACTGACCAATATTCCGCTGACGGCAGTGGGTTTTGGCGATAATGCAAATGGTGTGCGCCCGAATGTGCTGAATAAAAAAACGCTGGTCGCTCTGCCGGATAAGATGTGCACCGACGTTCCGGCGGGCTACCCGGCAACCAACCAGGATCCGGCTTTCCACGTCTGCGCAGGTAGCGGCACGGCGGGCGGTGATTCCGGCGGCCCGCTGTATGCCGATTACAACGGCAACCGCTATGTCGTGGGCCTGGTTTCCCGTAGCTTAATTGCCCCGGCAGAGCAGTTCACCCGCGTGAGCAAATTTGCCGAGTGGATCAAAGCGACGGCGGTAGAGTAAATGACTGAATAGTATGGCCGTTTCGGCCATACTATTTTGCCAGCCGTCGATACAGGGTGCTGCGCGAAATGCCGAGTTTTTTCGCCGCAAGGCTCATATTCCCCTGCGCTTGCGCAATGGCGCACTGTTCGTCGCTGGGTCGTTGCTGCGCTGGCACGGCGTGGATTTCGCCGGGCAGATCGGCGAGCATAATCCGATCGCCATCTTCTGCCAGCGCCATTAATACCCGCAACTGGCTTAACAACTGACGCACATTGCCCGGCCACGGCCGGTGCGCGAGCGTGTTCACCACCTCATCGCTTAACGTCAACCGACGGCTGGCGGCACCCAGTTCGCGCCACAATTTGTGGATAAATCCCTCTTTATGTTGCCATTCACGCAGCGGCGGAATGCGCAGATGAAACTCCTGAATGCGGTACAGCAGATCCTCGCGAAACGTGCCTGCCTGCACCCGCGCGGCCAGATCCTGATGTGTTGCACAGATCAGGGCGAAATTCACATCCCAACTGGTATTGGCACCCAGCGGTGTCACTTTTTTCTCCTGCAACACGCGCAACAGGCGGGTTTGCAGCGCCAGCGGCATATCGCCGATCTCATCAAGAAACAGCACGCCGCCATCCGCTTCGCGGCATTTGCCGATATACCCTTTCGGGCTGGCGCCGGTAAAGGCGCCGGGAACATAGCCGAACAGCTCTGATTCAATCAGATGTTCAGGTAATGCGGCACAGTTGATGGCGACGAAATTGCCCGAATGCCACTGGCTGCGGCTGTACAACTCGCGCGCCAGATACTCTTTACCAGAGCCGGTTTCACCGGTTATGCACAACGCAATCCCGGCATTCACAATGCGCAGCGCTTTCTCTTTTTCGATACCGTGCTGATCGGTCTGCTGCGCGCTGCCGCGTCCGCTAAAACGGCGGGCTGGCAGCGTCTGGCGGGCATAGAAACGCTGGTGAGTACCGGTTTCCAGCACCGTTTCACCGGCGCGTAGCTCAAGGCCGGGAAACAGCGCATCCAGCTCAAGTGCGCCAAAATGGCCGCTGGTCAGGGCGAAAGCATCCATCGCCAGCTTATTGGCACCGAGCAGGGTGCGATCGTCAAAAATCAGCAGCAGCTCCTGCGCCGTGCCGAGGATTTTTTCATCATGATGCAGGCTTAATAACCAGCGATTAGCACCCAGCGCGCTGGTGGCCCAGGCGTGTTCTATCTGGCATATCGTGCGGCGGATCAATGCGGCTGCATCGTGGCGCGGTGTCATCGCCGGAGTAGAAAGATCCAGCACTCCGGCAACCAGGCCGTCGGGGCGGAACACCGGCGCGGCTGAGCAGAATAACCCGGCGTTACGGCTCAGATAGTGTTCACCGCCAGCCACTTCACAATGCTGCTGGAGCGCCAGCGCGGTGCCGATAGCGTTGGTGCCGCGCGCATGTTCGCCCCACAGATTGCCGGGCGACAGCGCATAGCGCTGCGCTTTGTGCAGAAAATCGCTGTTGCCGTGCGTTTCCAGCACCAGCCCGGTCGCGTCGGACATCACCATAATCGACGGGTGTTTGTTCAGCTCCGGCCGCAGCCGCGCCAGCAGAGGCGCAACCAGGTGTTTCACCCAGCCATTTTCCGCACGCGCATCTTTCAGCATCGCGTTAGCCACCCACGGCTGGGTGTCATCATCCCGTGCCAGCCCATAGTTAAGGCTACGTTGCCAGGAATCCTGCAACTGGCAAGGCAGACCGGAACGGGTGGTTGGCAAAGCGTCTACGCGTGTCGGCATGTTACTCTCCGGCGATTACAATGTTACATTTGTGTAGCATAAGAGTGTCTCGTGTGTAGCGACGTGCGACACAATTCCTGTACTCGCTGCTCGTCATTTTTTTCCGTTTGGTACGGTAGATCTTTACATCCTTCCTGTTATTCCTTGTTTTTAAAAAAGAAAATCCAATTACCCTTATGGCAGCAGCAATCTGGCATAAGAAGTGCTTATGTTCCTCTGTCCGCCCTGGCGCGAGACGCCTCACCTGTACCGATAATAAAAGAGGAACATCTGATGAAATACGCTCACCCTGGCCTTGATGGCGCGAAAGTCTCTTTTAAACAGCGTTATGGCAACTATATCGACGGAAAATTTGTAGACCCGGTAGAGGGCGGCTGGTTTACCAATACCTCGCCGGTAACCGGACAGGTGATTGCCGAATTCCCGCGTTCGGGCGCGGTGGATATAGAGAAGGCTCTGGATGCAGCGCATGCTGCCGCCGACGCCTGGGGAAAAACCAGCGTGCAGGAACGTTCGAATGTGCTGCTGGCGATTGCAGACCGCATTGAAGCCAATCTGGAAGTGTTGGCGTTAACAGAAACATGGGACAACGGGAAACCCATCCGCGAAACGATGGGGGCGGATATTCCGCTGGCGGTTGATCACTTCCGCTACTTTGCCGGTTGCATCCGGGCGCAGGAAGGCACAGCCGCCGAAATCGACAGCAATACGGTGGCTTATCATATCTATGAACCGCTCGGCGTGGTCGGGCAGATCATTCCGTGGAACTTCCCGATTTTGATGGCGGCCTGGAAACTGGCGCCTGCGCTGGCGGCGGGTAACTGCGTGGTGCTGAAACCTGCGGAACAAACGCCGCTCGGCATCTGCGTGCTGATGGAGCTGATTGGCGATCTGCTGCCAAAAGGCGTGCTCAACGTGGTGCATGGTTTTGGTACGGAAGCGGGCGAACCGCTGGCGCGCAGCAAACGCATTGAGAAAATTGCTTTTACCGGCTCGACGCCGATTGGCCGCCACATCCTCTCCTGCGCGGCGGAAAACATTATTCCCAGCACCGTCGAGCTGGGCGGTAAATCACCCAATATTTACTTTGAAGATGTGCTGAATGGCGACGCTGAATTTATCGATAAAGCTGTCGAAGGCGTCGTGCTGGGCTTCTTTAACCAGGGTGAAGTCTGTACCTGTCCGTCCCGCGTGCTGGTGCAGGAATCCATCTATCCGCAGTTCGTGGAAAAAGTGCTGGCGCGTATGGAAAACATTCGCAAAGGCGACCCCTTTGATACCGAGACAATGATTGGCGCGCAGGCTTCGCAGGAGCAGTACGACAAAATCCTTTCCTATATCAACATTGCCCGCGAAGAAGGGGGCGAAATCATCACCGGCGGCGAGCTGATCAAGCACGGGGATAGCCTGCAAAACGGCTTCTATATTCAACCGACGTTGATTAAAGGCCATAACGGCATGCGCTGTTTTCAGGAGGAAATTTTCGGGCCGGTGCTCGGGATCACCACTTTCAAAGATGAAGCTGAAGCGCTGTGTATCGCTAACGATACCGAATTCGGCCTTGGCGCCGGGGTGTGGACGCTGGATATCAACCGCGCATGGCGCATGGGGCGCGGCATCAAAGCCGGGCGCGTGTGGACCAACTGTTACCACCTCTATCCGGCACATGCGGCTTTTGGCGGGTACAAAAATTCGGGCGTTGGGCGTGAAACGCACAAGCTGGCGCTGAGTCATTACCAGCAGATTAAAAACCTGCTGGTCAGCTACAGCGGAACGCCACTGGGTCTGTATTAATCCATCTCATCAGGACGAGGCAAAGATATGCAACTGAAAACGATGAAAGCGGCAGTGGTTAAAGCATTCGGGCAACCGCTGGTGATTGAAGAGGTGATGGTGCCTGCGGTAGTGCCGGGCAAAATTCTGGTTAAGATCGAGGCGACCGGCGTTTGCCATACCGATTTACATGCCGCAGAAGGCGACTGGCCGGTGAAACCGAATCCGCCGTTTATTCCCGGCCACGAAGGCGTTGGTCACGTCGTCGCAGTGGGGCCGGGCGTGACGCATGTGAAAGAGGGCGATCGGGTTGGCGTGCCGTGGCTTTACTCTGCCTGCGGGCACTGCGAACACTGCCTGAGTGGCTGGGAGACGCTGTGCCACGGGCAACAGAACTCCGGTTATTCGGTAAACGGCACTTTTGCCGAATATTGCCTGGCGGACGCTAACTATGTCGGCATCCTGCCGGATAACGTCGAATTCCATGCGATTGCGCCCATCCTCTGCGCCGGGGTAACGGTTTACAAAGGGCTGAAGATGACGGAAGCCCGTGCCGGTGAATGGGTGGTTGTCTCCGGGATCGGCGGTCTCGGTCATCTGGCGATCCAGTATGCCGTGGCGATGGGGATGAATGTGGCGGCGGTGGACATTGACGATGGCAAGCTCGAATTTGCCCGTCGGCTCGGCGCCTCGGTGGTGGTCAATGGGCGGGAAGAGGATCCCGGCAAACGTTTCCACGCCGAGTTTGGCGGCGCGCACGGCGTGCTGGTCACGGCGGTATCACCAAAAGCGTTTGAACAGGCAACCACCATGATGCGCCGTGGCGGGACGATGGTGCTGAACGGGCTGCCGCCGGGTAAATTCGACCTCTCGATCTTCGATATGGTGCTGGATGGCATCACCGTGCGCGGCTCCATCGTGGGGACGCGCAAAGATCTGCAAGAGGCGCTGGATTTTGCCGGGCGCAATAAAGTGCATGCGGAAATTGCCGTTGAACCGCTGGAGAACATCAACAGCATCTTTGATCGGATGCGCGCCGGGAAAATAACCGGCCGCATCGTGGTGGATATGTCGTTGTAATGGTGTAGTGATAAAAAACGGGGCGCTATGCCCCGTTTTGTTACTGGAGTGAGTCGGCAAATGCCGCCAGATCGCGGTTGAAACGCTGCGGCGCTTCTAAAAAGGGAGCGTGTCCCGAATCGGCGTACAGCAGCGTACGTATATGTGGGTTTACGCTTCTGGCCCGCGCCAGTGAAGCTTGCGGGTTCACCAGTTGATCTTTTTCCCCGTAAATAAACAGTACCGGTACTTTTGCTTTGCCCAGCCCCTGCGCAAGTGACACTTTCATTTGCGGCACCGCGCGTTGCATTGTCCACGAGGCCAGCGCAGCGTTAGCCAGCAGACGCTCAAACGTGGCGGTATCGGGTTGCTGGTGGAAGCACAGACGCAAGAAATCCCGCTCACCCGCCAGATGGGTTTTCAGATCCGCTGACACCATATCCTGATAAACCTGCGGGTGAGCCGGTATTTGCTCTGGTGTAAGTTCTACCACGCCATCGACATATAACACGCCAGCAATCTGCTTATCACCATAGGCCGCCAGATAGTGGCTGTTGACAGCGCCACCCAGCGACCAGCCCACCAGAAGCGGCTTGTTTGCGCCGCTGCCTTTGATCACGGCTGCAACATCATCCGCCCAGCGACGGCTTTCGGTATAAGCTGTTGCTTGTTCCGGTTTGCCGGATAAGCCATGGCCGCGCAGGTCGAAACTGATCAGGCGAAAGCGCTGCAGGGCGGGATCCTGCCACTGTTTCTCCCAGTTAAGGTGGCTGCCTAACAGCCCGTGAATAAAGATGATGGTCTGACCGTCTGCTGCGCCGGTTTCCTGCACAGCCAGTGGTACGCCGTCTGACGAGACGACGGTATAGTGTTTATCCTGCGCGTACAGTGAGGCGCAAAACAGCAGCAGGATGAAGGCAAGGTAATGGCCACGCGATAACAGCATAAAATGTTCCTCCGGTTAACGTTACGTGGCTATCCTCAACCTTTACACTGGTGTCAGAGTCAAGCAGCAAACGAGGAGAAAAAATGCTATCGATTGGCGAACTCGCCCGGCAAACGGGCGTCAGCGTGCGCTCTATTCGTCACTATGATCGGTATGGGCTGTTATGTTCTACGCGGGCCTGTAATGGCTATCGGTACTTTTCTGCGCAGGTGGTCGGGCAGGTGCGTCAGATCCAGCAATTGATTGCTACCGGGTTTAGCCTGGCGGAAATCGCCACCTTCCCGGAATGCATGCGCAGCACGGAAGGCGCCGCATTTTGCCCGCAAACCCGTGAATTGCAGCGTAAACGCCTCGGTCGCATTGAAGCGCAAATCGCCACTCTTGAGCAGCGCCGCGCACAGTTGCTTGCCGCGCTGAGCGGCAGCGACGAGCAATAAAAAACCACGCCGTAGCGTGGTTTGTTGAGTGCGACGGATTATAAACCGCGCTGCGCCATCAGTTTCGTCAGGTCCACCAGCCGGTTGGAGAAGCCCCACTCGTTATCGTACCAGGCGAGGATTTTCACCAGATTGCCGCCAATCACCAGCGTCGACAGGCCGTCGATGATGGAAGAGCGCGGATCGCCCTGATAATCACTGGAAACCAGCGGCTCATCGCTGTAGCCGAGAATGCCTTTCAGCGGCCCGTTGGCGGCGGCTTTGCGGAAAGCGTCATTCACTTCTTCCACGGTCACATCGCGTTTTAGCGTCACCGTCAAGTCGACGATCGACACCACCGGTACCGGTACGCGTAGCGAATAACCGGTCAGCCGTCCGTCCAGTTCCGGGATCACTTTACCGAGCGCTTTCGCCGCGCCGCTGGAGTAGGGCACGATGGAGAGCGCCGCAGCACGCGCGCCGCGCAGATCTTTTTCCGGCTGGTCGTGCAGCGCCTGGCTGTTGGTGTAAGCGTGGGTGGTGTTCATCAACCCGTGTTCAATACCAAAGTTCTGGTGCAGTACCTGGGCGGCAGGCGCCAGCCCGTTGGTGGTGCAACTGCCGTTGCTGACCACGAAATGACGCGTCGGATCGTACTGCGTGTCGTTCACGCCGAGCACGATTGTCAGGTCATCATTTTTCCCCGGCGCGGAGATAATCACCCGTTTTGCGCCGCCGTGGCTGATATGTACCGCAGCTTTTTCGCGATCGGTAAAGAATCCGGTGGCTTCAATCACAATTTCCACACCGACATCGCGCCACGGAATATTCGCCGGATCGCGTTCACTGAAAACGCGCACCGCGTTGCCATCGACAAACAACTGGCCTTCGCCTGCTTCAACCGGAACCGGCAGCGTGCCGAGCAGTGAATCGTGTTTCAGCAGATGGGCGAGGGTTTTGCTGTCCGTCAGATCGTTGATCGCGACGATTTGAATCTCTGGGTTACCGAGCGCGGCGCGCAGTACGTTGCGCCCGATCCTGCCAAAACCGTTAATGCCGACCTTAACCATGATTGACTCCTTCTTTTTCGTGTCTGGAGTCACTTTAGAGCGGCAGCGTTTTGGCGTAAAGGACGGATAAGGATCACTTTACGCCATTTTTCGGCAGTGGAAGCGCTGGCGATACTCGCCGGGGGTAAGGTGCAGTTGACGTTCAAAGATGCGGCGCAAGTTGATGCTGGTGCCGAAACCCGTGGCAGCGGCCACGCTCTCCAGCGTTTCGCGGGTTTGCTCCAGGCGATGTCGTGCAGCGGCAAGCCGCGCTTCGGCAACATAACGCGCCGGCGGGACGCCGGTTTCACGGGTAAAGACGCGGGTGAAATTGCGCGGGCTCATCGCCACACGTTCGGCAAGTTTTTCGACCGAGAGATCGTCGGTCAGGTTTTCCAGGATCCAGCTTTGTAACTCGCTGACCGGTCCAATATTCTCCGTCTGTTGCAGATGGTAACGGCTAAACTGTAACTGGCCGCCGGGACGACGCAAATACATCACCATATCCTGTGCGACGTCGCGGGCGAGGGTGAAACCATAATCCTCTTCGACCAGCGCCAGCGTCAGGTCAAAACCGGAGCTGACGCCGCCGGAAGTCCATATCGGCCCATCCTGAATATAGAGTGGGCCGCTTTCGACTTTGACCAGCGGATAGCGCGACTGCATGGTTTCGAGCAGCCGCCAGTGGGTGGTGGCGCGCCGACCGTCAAGCAACCCGGTTTCCGCCAGCAGCATCGCACCGCCGCAGATGGAAGCCACTCTGTCGGCATGGGGAGCGGCAAGACGCAGCCAGTCAACGACGGCGGTGCCTTCCTCTTCATTGTTTCCGCGTCCGGTGATCATGATGGTATCCCACGGCTCGCGCGGGTCCAGCTCCGGCAGACGGAAATCGGCCAGCAGATTCAGGCCAGACTGGCCGTGGATCACCTGGTGCGGCTGTGTGGTGGCGATGCTCACCCGGTAACGCGGCTGTTGGGTTTCATCGGCATGCAGGCGATTGGCCTGCATCAGAATGTCGGCAATACCGGCAGCTTCGAATAACATGCCGCCATCGGGAACAATAATCAGGAATCTCTTCATGTCCTGAAAAGTACACTTGCCACATTATAAGTCAAGATGCGAACGGAATTTTAAGCACCATGGCTGGCCCTGAGCCAAATCTGAAAGGCCGTTAATGAGAAGCAAACGAATTTCCAAATCGCTACTATAACTACAGTACAGGATTTTTATCGGTCGCATCTCACGCGAGGATTTATCCATGGCAATTGCAAAAGCGTATAACTTAAAGCAGGCATATCAAATGATTACCTCTGGTAAGCAGACGGAGGTGGAGCTGGCATTTGATGTCGATGCCGATGCCTTCTTCATGCTTTCTGCGAATTATGGCGACAGCGGCGCAAAAATTACCCGCCATAATAACCATTTTGTACTCAGGCGCGATCAAGAAGAGACCTCAACTTCTGACTGATTTTTAACTCTATTTTTGCAGGCCCGTTTTGGGTGACATAAATAATGGTGTCGCCCTGGTACTTATTTTTCCTGAAACCCCGCCGTCATCTCTGCGTTACATTCCTGCCGTTTAATGGCGCAAGCCTGCCCCGAAGGGGACTTCCCGCGGTGTCTGGCTTCATCAGTTATTACTCTTTGATCGCGGAGCGCGGTCAGTAAAACTCGTTATCAACAGTTTCCCCGGTATCCATACCGGGATTTTTTTTGCTTACATTTGAAGGTGACACTGTCACCAAATTAGCGGGCAGGCATAAAAAAACCTGCGGGTTTGATCCCGCAGGTGTGTTGTTTGCCGCAGCGCGGTTTATTGCAGGTCGAAGCGGTCCAGATTCATCACTTTCGTCCACGCGGCAACGAAATCGATGACAAATTTCTGTTTCGCATCGCTGCTGGCGTAAACCTCTGCCAGCGCGCGCAGGACCGAGTTGGAGCCGAAGACCAGATCGGCGCGCGTTGCCGTGTAGCGCAGCTCACCGCTCTGACGATCGCGGCCTTCAAACAGCTCCGCTTTTTCGTCGGTAGCTTTCCATGCGGTGCGCATATCCAGCAGGTTGACGAAGAAGTCGGTGCTCAGCACCCCAACACGATCGGTAAAGACGCCGTGTTTGCTGTCATCGTAGTTAGCGCCCAGAACACGCAGCCCGCCGACAAGCGCTGTCAGTTCCGGCGCGGTCAGCGTCAGTTGCTGCGCTTTATCAATCAGCAGGGTTTCGGTGCTCACACCATCCCACACGCGGCGATAGTTACGGAAACCATCGGACAGCGGCTCCATCAGATTGAAGGACTCAACATCCGTTTGATCCTGACGCGCATCAACGCGTCCCGGTGTAAACGGTACGTTCACCTGGACACCCGCCGAAGCCGCCGCCTGCTCAACGCCAACCACACCGGCCAGCACAATGATATCGGCCAGCGAGGCTTTTGCCGACGTCTGCTGAATGCGTTGCAGTACCGGTAAGGCTTGCACTGCGCGGGCATTCACTTCCCAGCCGTTTTGCGGGGCAAGCGCAAGACGCGCGCCGTTAGCACCGCCGCGTTTATCGCCGCCACGGAAGGTGGAAGCGGAAGCCCAGGCCACCGAAACCAGATCGCTGACCGACAGGCCCGATGCGGCGATATCCGCTTTCAGGTTGGCGATATCTGCGTCGTCAGGGTGATAAGTGGCGGCCGGTAACGGATCCTGCCAAATCAGATCTTCATGCGGAACTTCTGGTCCGATGTAACGGGATTTTGGCCCCATATCACGGTGCGTCAGTTTGAACCATGCGCGGGCAAAGGCTTCGTTAAATGCCTGCGGATCGTTCAGGAAGCGACGGGAAATTTTCTCGAATTCCGGGTCAAAACGCAGCGTCAGGTCGGTAACCAGCATGGTGGGTTTACGTTTTTTCGCCGGATCAAACGGGTCCGGGATGATTTCCGGCGCATCGACGGCTTCAAACTGGAGAGCGCCACCCGGGCTGCGGGTCTGGACCCACTCGTATTTGAACAGGTTCTCGAAGAAGTAGTTGCTCCACTGGGTTGGCGTTTGTGTCCATGCCACTTCCAGCCCGGAGGTAATAGCATCAGCGCCTGCGCCGCTGCCGTAGCTGCTCATCCAGCCAAAGCCCTGCGCTTCCAGCGGCGCGGCTTCCGGTTCCGGGCCTACGTAGTCGTCCGGTTTTGCCGCACCGTGGGTTTTACCCAGCGTATGACCACCGGCGATCAGCGCGACGGTCTCTTCATCGTTCATCCCCATATTACCGAAGGTGGCGCGAATTGCCGAGGCAGCGGAAACGGGTTCGCCGCTGGCGTTCGGGCCTTCCGGGTTGACGTAAATCAGCCCCATTTCGGTAGCGCCAATCGCGGCCTGCGCCAGGCTTTCCGGATGACGATGGCTCAACCACTCTTTCTCGTTACCCCAGTCCACGTCGAAATCCGGTTCCCAGACATCTTCGCGGCCCGCGCCAAAACCGAAGGTGCGGAAACCGGCATTTTCCAGCGCCACGTTCCCCGCCAGAATGATCAAATCGGCCCACGAGATTTTCTGGCCATATTTCTGTTTTACCGGCCACAGCAGACGGCGCGCTTTATCAAGGCTGACGTTATCCGGCCAGGAGTTCAGCGGTGCAAAGCGCTGCTGACCGCGTCCGGAACCGCCACGGCCATCAACGGTACGGTACGTCCCGGCGCTGTGCCAGGCCATGCGAATAAACAGCCCGATGTAACTGCCCCAGTCGGCAGGCCACCAGGATTGCGAATCGGTCAACACGCTACGGATATCAGCTTTCAGTGCGGAATAATCGAGTTTTTTAAACTCTTCGCGGTAGTTAAAGGATTCACCCAGCGGATTGGAGCGGTTAGAGTGCTGGTTCAGCAAATCGACGCGCAGTTGGTTCGGCCACCAGTCGCGGTTGCTGGTGGCCCCGGCCGTGCTCTGCTTGCTGGCTTTATCATGGAAAGGGCATTTCTCGACGGCTGAAGAGAGGGATTGTTCGTCTGACGTGCTCATATCTGGCTCCATTTGCTTGTGTAATGCCGTTACGATATACACTGCTTCCTGTAAAAGGTACTTGAATAAATCTACAGATTTGATAGCTAATACCTTTCTTTTAATGCATAAAAAATCGACAAACGTCACATAAATTTATAACTGCCTCATCAACCTTAGCAATCGCACTACGCTTGATCCGGTTTTTTTGTGCCTTGTTTGATCGATACCCATAAAAGGAGAGGGAAGCGCAGATTATCGCCAGTTAACAGAACGGCTGGAGCAGAGAGAAACGGGCGGAGAGGCTCCGCCAAAGACTATGATGAAAGGTGGGGGAAAGGACTTACCGTGAAAAAGCGGAAAACTCACCGCCCCAGACGGAATGTTCGATAACAGGCAGATCGGGGTTATGTTGTTTTAATTTTTCAATTAATTCTCTGTTTTTTTGATACTGCTGAAGTTTATGTTGCTGGCCTCTTTCATACTGGAAATAGATGCCACAAACTTTAACTCTGTCGGTGGGAGGGAACTCAGCATAGGTATTGACATCCTTTTTACCCACGATCAGTACTTCGTTATGCTTTATGCCGTTCGATTTGGCCATCAGACTCTCCGGGCTCATCATGGTGGCATAAGTTTTGTCAGGCATCGCACTTTTTAGATACTTCTTCATCTTTGGATCGTTCGGTTTTCTACTGGCGCCTTTAAAATAACTTTCACTGAGCGCGTAGCTATTTTTTGTTTCCCCGCTGGTATTTCCTGCATGGTTGGGAAAACAGACATCTTTATGAAATGTGCCAATGATATTCTGCGGCGGAACGGCAAGAATAAGCCCTACATCGGCCCATTGGTTACGGTCATACATGGACGATTGTAAACGAGTCAGCGAGGTGCTAATGATATCCCATGTGGCAAACAGATCTTCTGCTTTATCGTTAAGAAAAGGTGAGTTGTTGTCCGTTATAAAACGCAGCGTGTGGATTAAAATTAATTTATCCTGATGTGCATTTTTCCTTGCTGAAGAGGTGTGCTGTATGGCCAGAGTTTTTCTGTAAATTTTATTCCAGTCCTCAAGAATAAAAAATGAATCATTAAATATATTGGATTTGATGTTTTTCCCTAATATTCGCATGCGCGCCTCGGAAATTTTTTGAGTTAAAAGAAGAAAGTTGTAAATCGTCGATAGCGATATACAACATGTGCGAGTTATGCACAGATCATCGTTTTTCAGTTGAATCACGATAATGTTTATTAATCATAGTTGTAGTTTATGAATGTTTGCAAATGAACACCATAATATCTGTCTTAATTAAGTGCTAAGGTTTATTCATAAGGCAGGAATTGATATGGGGAGGTTTAATAATACTGTAATAATCGTCTGGATAGACAGATAGATTGAATCAAATACTTTCCTTCCGGGTACATTGCTTTTCCAGGCGTGACACGATTGTTCAGGGGACGAGAGTCAAGTTCTGGCAGTGATTACCTGTTATAACTGGCCGGCAATGCGAGATACGTTTCGTAACATTACCGACAAAGAAATACTCATCATACGAACAAAAACTAAAAGTGATGCAGATGTACTTAATTTAGAATAAGTGCTGTTTTCGTTATTTTTGAAGTGATTGTGTTATGCCTTGTTTTTCATTGCTACCCTTTTTGCAGCGCGATGTTGAACAACCTCCGCTTATAACCGGTTAGTTACTTTAAAAAGTAGCCGGTTGGCGTTTTGTTTTCGTGTTCAGTGCGGGTGAGTTTTTCGATAAAACTGACCTTATCGCATACATCAAGGAGAATCTGATGCAACGTATTAAGCTGGGCGTGAATTTCAGATTCCTGGTTGGCGGTATGTAACGCAAATTTCAAATTTCTGGCAAGGTAGTTATCCGGGTGCTTTGCTTTGTATTCCAGTGGTTCGATTTTCATCGCCGGATTAAAGTAAAATCCCTCTCGCGGCAGCGTTAAAATGAATTGCTCTTTAGTGTTAAAGGTTGTCGCAATTATTCTTCTGATCTGGAATATCGTTTGATATAAGGTGTTGGGAGATGTCTCCTTGGTGCGCTTTTCCCACGCATAATCATAGAGTTCGTTATGCGTAACAATCTCTCCGGGCTTCTTTGTTATTAAAAGCTCAAGACATTTAGAGGCAGGTTTAGTCAATAATGCTGGTGGCAAGTACATATCACATCGACACAGAGTGCGTTCAGTTATATTAAAGTCAACTTCATTGTTAATGCGATATATATGCGAGTTCATTTAATTCCCCTTTTGGTTATTTATTGAATTCACTTTCGATAAGCATAAGCATACATTGCCAGGGCAATAAATTTAAAAATATTTCATCTTAATAAGATTCTTATCTCACATATTTATATGTTGGTATAAATAAATATTTTATAAATCAATTGCTTGTATTATTATGTAATGTGTTTTTCCAGATATTTTCATGAATAATATAAATTAGATGAATGTCAATCCAGGATTATTTCGCCTGAATGATTTATTTATTATTCTGAGTTTTTGATGGTAGTTTTTAATCTGGTTTTTTGTTTTTTCTTATCCGAGTTTGAAAGAATTAAATTACTTTTGATAAAATATTAAATGTATAATGTTCCAATCCATTCATGATTTTTATGTTTTATTATATGAATCTGTTACGCAAACTTGCTGAATGGAATCAGTATAAAACATAAATCAAAAGCCAGCGACAAAACCTCTGCGAAACGATCCTGACGCTGGACTTTCATTACAGGGCGAAACAAATTTAACGTTAGTCGTTATACTTTCAACGCCACCTGGTCTTTGAGGATATCAATTTTCACTTCATTTTTTGCCGCTGAGGTTAACGCATGGTCAGCCAGAATCGGTAATAAATGTGAGGTCAATATCTGGTCAATATCGCGCGCGCCACTTTGCTGTACCTGACAGCGTTTTGCCACCCAGTTAACCACTTTATTTGTCCAGCCTGGGCGTGAGTCGCTTTCTGTTGCGGTCTGATAACGGCGGCACAGGTGCTGAAGCTTCAATTCGATGATCTGCGCCAGCTCCAGCGGCTGCAAGGGCAGGTAAGGGATCAGCGTCATACGTCCCATCAACGCCGGGCTGAAGACGCGTTCAAACTCAGGGCGAATAATATTGCACAACGCTTCCGGCGACGTTTTGCCTTTTTCCCAGGCGCTAATCAGCGCCGCGCTGGCCAGATTAGACGTCATAATAATCAGCGTGTTACGGAAATTAATCATCTGTCCTTCTGCGTCTTCGATGATGCCTTTATCGAAAATTTGATAGAACAGCTCCATGACGTCCGGATGCGCTTTTTCCACTTCATCCAGCAAGACTACACAGTAGGGATTACGGCGCACGGCTTCGGTAAGGACACCGCCCTGACCGTAACCCACATAGCCTGGCGGTGAACCTTTCAGCCCCGAAACAGAGTGAGCTTCCTGGTACTCGGACATATTAATGGTCACCATGCTTTTTTCCCCGCCATACAGCAGTTCTGCCAGCGCCAGCGACGTTTCGGTTTTGCCGATTCCGGAGGGACCGGCCAGCATGTAAACGCCGGTGGGTTTTTGCGGATCGGCAAGCCCGGCGCGGCTGATGCGAATTTGTTGAGTGATATGTTTGAGGGCATGTCTTTGCCCAATAATCCGTTGTTCAAGCCGTTCGCACAGGGAATCCAGTTGCTGGTGCTCCTGCTCCAGCATGTGTCCAAGCGGGATACCGGTCCAGTCTGCAACCACGTCCGCCACGCAGGCGGCATCCACGCACTCAAACACCATCGCATGCTGCTGGTGACATGCAGCCAGCGTTTCACGCATCTGCGCAATTTCTTCGGCATCCTGGCTCTGCTGCAACTGTTGCACCAGCAGCGTTTGCCGCTCCCATTCCTGGCGCAGTGAATCGAGAGAGCCCTGCAAAGTCGTGGCCTGCTGACGAAGTTTTACCTGCCGCTCTGGCGCACTGTTTTCTCGTTTCAGTGCGGCAATCTCGCATTCAATGGCGCGCAGTTGCACGCAGATTGCCTCAATTTCTTTCGGTTCCTGAGTTTGTGATATCGCCACGCGGGTGCAGGCGGTATCCAGCAAACTCACCGATTTGTCGGGAAGCTGGCGTTCGGCAATGTAGCGGCTGGAGAGGGAGATAGCGGCATGGATGGCGCTTTCGAGGATGGGAATGCCGTGATGTCGGGACATGGCCGGTGCCATCGCGCGTAACATCGTCGTGGCCTTATCCGTATCCGGCTCCGCCACTTTAATAAGCTGAAAGCGGCGCGCCAGCGCGGCATCTTTCTCGAAATATTTTTTATATTCCACCCAGGTTGTGGCGGCAATAATTCGCAACTCACCGCGCGCCAGCGCGGGTTTGAGTAAGTTAGCCGCATCGCTTTGTCCGGCGGATCCTCCAGCGCCAATGAGCGTATGCGCTTCATCAATAAATAAAATAATCGGCACGGGCGCGCGGGCGACCTCTTTCAGCAACTGCTGAAGGCGGTTTTCAAACTCACCTTTCACGCTCGCTCCGGCCTGTAACAACCCCAGATCCAGCGTCAGTATCTCTGTTGATTCCAGCATCTGGGGAAAGGTGCCTGCGACAATACGCATCGCCAGCGCTTCGGCAAGCGCGGTTTTCCCGACGCCTGGCTCACCGGTAAGAATCGGGTTGTTCTGGCGGCGGCGTAACAGAATATCCACCATCTGGCGCAGTTCGGATTCGCGGCCCAGAACCGGATCCAGTTCGCCTTTACGCGCCAGTTCACTGAGATTGCGCGTGTATTTTTGCAGCGCGGATGTACTGGCCGCTGGCTGTTCGTCGCGAGCAGGCGCAGGCACATAGATGTTTTGCAGCAACGCCATCGCTTTGGGGCGATCGCATTGCAATGCTTTTTCCACCGGGGCGGCGAGCCGTAACGCATTGCCGTCATCGAATAACGCGGCCAGCAGCGCGGCGGGCGTCAGTTGCGATTGTCCCCAGTGGCTGCTTGCCAATAACCAGCCCGCAATAAACCACTCGGTCAGCCCGACGGAAAAGTGTGGGGCGGCGTTTTGTTGCGGCCGCTGGTGCTGAAGCTCCTGCTGTAATGCATCAAACAACCGGCTGACTGGCAACCCGCTCTGCAATCCCAGTTGCTCGATCAAGGGGCTTTGCTGGCGCAGTATTGCCATCAGTAAATGTTCTGGCGTCACTTCTGTATGTTGCAGAGAAACCGCATGGCTGACGGCGGTGTCAAGTACCGCTCGTCCCTCAGCGGAAAGCTTCTTAATTATTGGTTTTAAATGATGGCTCATAAAAGTACCTTCAATGGTGTTACTGACACTGTGTGATTTCGTCGGGCAAACCAGAAAGCGCGTGCGCCGCTAACTCGTCAGGTTGCGGATACGCTGACTGCTCGTTGAGATCGCTGATTTGTTGAGTAAGGGAACTGATTTCATCGGCGTTCGTTTTCCAGCTTTGCCACGTCTCCTCAAGGGGTTGAGTGTTGGACATGGCAAAACGAACGAGGATCTGTTTAATGCCTAATCGCTTAAGCAACTCTGCGCTGTCACCGAAATCACTGCTTTCGATCAGCGTTTCTCCTGAAGAGAACAGGCTGACAAACCACGGCCAGGCATCGTCGCCATTAATCTGATCGACCGCGACAAAATCAGGAAACTGAACGCTTAGCGTTACACCGCGGCACTGGCCCGGCTGCCAGGTGAAATCGGCCTTGTCGGCAAAATTCATACTGCTGAGTACCTGGTCGCCTTTCTGGCAGTTCAGCAACAATTGCGTTCCGGTTGGGATCACCTGCGCGCCTTCGGCGATGGTGGCTGGCAGGCTGGTAACAGTCGTTTTCACAACCTGTTTTTCGAGTTTGCTTTGTTGCAACTCAAGCGCCGCGACTTTGGCCTGCAACGTTGCTTTCCGATCCTGGACTTGGGTGGCGGTGCGTTGCGGCAGATCCTGAAGAATATCCGCGGGGAAGGCGTTACGGAGAAACTGACTAAATTCCGCCGTTAAAGGCAGCGTCATGCCAGCAAAACCGGCGGCGCGAAGACCATTATTGTCCACCGACAGCATGGGCTTCGCCGGGCCGCGCAGAAAATTGCCCACCAGTTGCTGGCTCAGTGTTTGTTGCTCTTCGTAGCTGCGTTTTTCGGCATTTTTCCCCAGTGGCCAGATCACGCTGCTTTTCCATTGCGCATTCAACCAACACGCGCTGCTGGCCATCGCGTTCGCCAGTAGCGTGCGGGCATCATCCTGATACAGCCGCCACACCGCCGCGACATCTGCATCGTTCTCATCGGGCGAAACGCGTTCCTGCAAGGTGGCAAGTGCCGGCAGGAGAGTGCTCAGCGGGTTGGTGTCTGGTTTTTGTTGCCCGGGGGTAAAAAGCCCGCGCGTTAACGTATCACCTGGTTTCTCCTGCGCTACTGCCGCATTAACGGCGCTGTTTCGGGATTTTTGCCAGTCGAGCCATGCCTGTTGGGCAGATTGCGCCGTGGCAGCCGTGGCCGTTCGAGTTTTGCCCTGAAACCACGCGGCCAGCGACAGACGCAGTTGTTTGTTGAGCCGCTCGGTGCGTTGCAGCAGCGCGGCGCCATCGCCCGCGCGGGCGAGCGTCTGAACGTCACGCAGCGTGGCCAGCCAGGGCTGCGCGTGTTCCGGCGGAATGGCCTCAAGCTCGTCAACAATGCGGGTAGCAAAGCGCATCGCCGGGCTTTGATTCTGGCTGATAGCCATCAGCTGGCGGCGCGACGCCGTGCCTGTTTCATCTGGTGAAAGGTGCGCCGTTATGTCGATCAGATAGTGACGCCATGCCTGCTGCCTCGCTTCCTGCCAGCTGTCGCGCAATGGCTGAAAAATCGGTTCAGTGCGACCGGCAGCGGCTTCAATCTCTGCCATCCATTGATTCACTGTGGCTTCACCGGCCTGCGTCCATCTCCCGTCGAGAGCAAGTGAATCGGGTAATGCTGGCCAGAATGTTGCTGCGTGCAGCGGCGGAAATGCGGCGTCCGGGGCCTGTAACCAGCGTAGTGACAGATCGTGATTGACCAGATTTTCCAGCACCCGTTGTGCGTTCTGCAACCAGCGTTCGCCATAGGGACGCTGAATGTAATAACGCTCCAGCGCTAGCCGGGTCAGCGGCGATAGCGTCGGCGGATAGACATTTTGCGTCAGCTCGTCGCTGATCGGCGCGGCTTCGGCGAGCGTATCCAGCGGCGTGCCGTGCTGCATTTGTCGCCAGCGCGTGACCGCCGCGGCCAGTTGCAAAATGTCGTGCCGCTGTTGCGCGGGCGACGCGTTAAGGGCGCGTTGCTGATACGCTTCCAGCGTCTGCCGGGCAGGGCGCGCCGTCACTGGAATGCGGGCAAGCAACGTTTCAGCGTCGCGTTGTTGCTGGCTGAATAAGGGCATAAACGGCAACCAGGGCAGCGCCAGTGTTGCATGTTGCTCGTCTGCGGCAACAAACGCCGCCAGCTTATCCGGCGCTAATTCAGCCAGCCCGGAGTGCAAGCGCATGGCGCTCATGCTGGCGCTTATCGCCAGCCAGAGGGCGCAGACACCGATTGCGGTGTAGCAGCATGTTCTGCCGAATGAACGCTGATACCAGCGCAGTCCGCTTCTTTTTAAACTCAATGCCGGGAGGTGGCGGGTCAACAGATCCTGGATGAAAACGCTGGTGCGGCGACCCTGATTCTCCACCTGCGGTTCGGCGGCGCAAAACCAGATGCTCTTCAGCGTGGCCGGGCTGAAATAGGCGTTGGCTTCGCACAGAGCGGCCAGCGTGTAGCGCAGGGCGGGTTCCAGCCGGGCGAACGCTTCCGGGAAATCCAGCAGGGCATTGTACTCAGGCGCGCTGAGTGTGGCCGGGCGCGCCATACTCAGCCGCACGAGAGAAAAGCCTTCGTGCAGACGCGTGAATAGCGGCTGCAATGTGGTGTCGTCCTGGCCATCAATATGCGGCGGTACGCTCCATGTATAACCCAGCGCTTGCTGGCGTTGGGCGTCAGAAAGTTGATGCTGCCACAAACTGAAACCAGGGAACTTATCGCACTGGGTGACTAACACATAGAGTGGCAAGCGTTCGCCATAGTGCCGGACCAGCGGTTCGATAAGGCTACGTTGCTGGCGGGCCAGCGTATGCAATTGGCTGAGATCGCCACGCATTAACTGGCTCATCGGCAACGCTATGATGATGCCGCCAGGCGCGGGCATGTGCGTGCACCAGCGGGCCAGTTTGCTCCAGGCCTGACGGAAGGCGGCAGCACCGTTTAAAAAATTGCTCGACAGATCGAGCACGCACAGATCACGGAAAAACCACCACCGCAGCGTGCGGGTCGGGGCGGTGATGCCGTCGGCGCTATCACCATAAAAACGGGGCAACCCTGCGCTGGCCAGCAGCGTACTTTTGCCACAGCGTTCGCCGACCAGTAAATACCACGGAAGATGCGTGCGCCGACGTTTAATGCGTTTGATGACCGAGGCACCCGCTTTCCAGTGATTAAACAGCACATATTCCCGGCGCGATAAGCGGTATTTTGTGAACCAGCGGCGGCCTTTTTTCCCCCTGATAAGCAGCAATAACTCGGGGAGCGAGTGCCACAGCAGCGCGGCCAGCACCATCACCAGCAGCCACAGCAGCAGGATCCCCGGCGTGCCCCATCCTTGCCACAGGCCGAGCATAAAACTGAATATCAGCGACAGGCACAGTACAGCCAGCCAGCCAGTAAAACAGGCTAATTTCTTAAACATAGAGGTCAGTTTGTGTAGTGATAAAGAAGCAAAAGTAAAAACCCGTACAGCAGCAACAGGGTTACGGTTGTCCGCAGCAGCAGGCGTTTATGCAGCGGCGTGGCGACGGTTTGTCCGCATGTAGCGGGCGTGATCGCGCTGTCGTTTGGCCAGCTTAACCATGATGCCGGCAGGCACAGCGCACGCTGCTCTGTAATGATCTCCTGCAATGGCTCGTCATCCTCGGGCGTGCTGTACTGACCGTGAAAACCATTTTGCAGACAGAAGAGAAAGACCTTTCGCGCCTGATGCCAGGCAGGCTCAAGCTGCGCCAGACAGGTAAAGAATCGCTCTCCGGCGACGGTGATATTCAGATACTTACGCTGTAATAATTCACTCTGCCAGCGCTCGCGCCACGGCAAGGAGGAACAGAGCACCGTTTCATCGATCCAGGCGATAACCGCAAACTGCGCGGCCGCTTTCTCCTCTTCGCTGGCATCCTGTTGGCAGGCTCGCTGCATTGCCTGCTCCAGCCGGACAAGGCACGCTTGCCGCGCTTCGGCGTAATCGGTAAACGATGTGGGTTCTGCAATCATCTCCAGTACCTGCCTGAAGACCGGCAGATAGCCATCAAGAAGCTCGCTCATGACACCCCCATAAAGACGGCCTGGACTTGCAGATCGTCGGGCGCGTCATCCCAGTAAAAGGCCAGTCTCTGCTGCTGGTCGATCTTCTTCCACAGATCGTCCTGCCGGTTCAGTTGGTAATAGACCGCGTTTTTGCTCTGCGGCACGCCACGCGGTGCGGGATTCAGCGCCGTAGCGGCAATCCCCGGTAGCGCATGTTGAATCAGCTTGCCGATCGCCGAACCCGGCGCCACTTTGAAACCGCTGCTTTCGGTTGTGCCGGGGAGTTGCTGCTCTGAACGCAGCCGCAGCAACACGCTGTCGCTCTGTTGTCCGGCGAGTGGCGACAAATCGCCGATAAAGATGCGCTGGCTGGTGGGTACGAAGGTGATCCAGACGTTATCTTCCAGTGCCAGATTATTCAGCAGTGAAAGCAGAAGGGTTTTCGCGCTGGCGAAACAGGCATAAAGGTCATAGTGGTCATACGGCAACAGACGCATCGTCTCACCGGCCCATTCACCATTAAATGAACAGCGATCGCTGAAACTGGAGAGTTCGCCAACCAGTTGCGCCAGCAGACCGTAGACAGGCCACGGATGCATGCCCGGCGTACGGCAGTAGTGGTGCAGCAACGGCAGAACCCGGTTAAGCGAGCGCATCACTAACAGTTGCGTCATATCACCGCGCTGGGCGGTATTGCTCTGTTCCGGGCGTTTGTACTCTTCGAGTTTATAAGCACGGTTTGCCAGCTCGGCATACAGACCGTCCAGCAGATTTTTCAGCACCGGCGTGCTGCCAAGGCTGACCAGCGGAGGACAAAAACTGGCGTCAGGGATCACCCGATCGGTGTCATAGCGCAGCCGCAGAAGGGGAATAAATTCACAATCCACTACCGCCTCTTTCTCGCTGTCGGTGAGGATCTGTACGTTATAAAGAATGCGCGAGACGCTGCACTCCGGCCCGTCGAAGTAGACATCTTTCATCACGCCTTCTTCCGGCGCTTTAAACCAGCGGCTGTTTGGCGAGTCGCCGACATTCACGTGGCCTGGGTCGAAACGGCGCAGCGCCAGCCACAGGGTTAACGGTTTCTCCAGCTGTTTCCATGCCTGGCGAAACTGGCGCGGCTGCAGGCTGCAGTTGCCAGGAAATTCCAGATAATCCCCGGAAGGTAACAGCGCCTTCAGGTGTTCAATTTTTAGCGTGAAATCAACCAGCGTTTCCGGGTTAAACACCGACTCAATTAGCCCAACGTTCCACGGCTGCGCCAGTTGGCGATGGCGCGACAGCATGTAGTGGTGATGCAGATCGACAGACTGCAAATGTTGCGGCTGTAGATAAACGCCCGAATACCAGTAAATCTGCTGAAGTTCCGGATACATATCAGCTTCCTTGGCTGGCAGGGGAGGGTGCCGGTGCGGGCGCTGCATTTTGCAGGCGCAGCGGCTCACGTTCCGCGCCGGTAAACTGCGTCATGCTGTTGCTACCGAGATGAAGGGTTAGCGTTACCGGTGCCAGTTGCGCCTGCCAGCGCGGCGTCCACCAGCCGGAGCTTTCGGTAGTGACGGGAATGCGGATGAGCGCCATATGCTGCTTTTGCGGGAACGGGTAATAACCGGCAACCACCGCGAGGTAACGGGTATTCTCGCTGCGGTCGATATGCAGCGTCGTGCGTTGTCCCGGCATGGCGGCGTAGCGGTCAACTTTTAAGATCTCATCCTGCGCGCCCGCGGCGCTGAACAGGCTCTTTAAAGCGAAAGGGTTAGAGAGCAGTTTGCTCAGCGTATTGGCGTGTTGCGCTTGGATAACCAGTAACGTGCAGCTATTGGCGATGTCATGCACCGCATTCAAATCCGGGTCGGTTTGAATCGCCAGCGTGATTGCGCCCTGGGCAAAGGGCGCAGCAACCTGGTCAATGGCCTGCTGTTTTGTGGCGGGCGCTGGGTTTTCCTCTGCGCACCCGCTGAGCAGCGCAGCGCAAAAAGCAATGATAAGGGTATGTTTTCCCGGCATTATTGGGTCTGTCCTGTTAATACATTATGGATGGCATGCAGGCTGGTATCGTCGGTAAGCATCTCTTCCAGCCATTCGGTCAGCGTCATGTTTGCCCAGCGGGCGGCGCGTTCCATCAGAAAGGGCACCGGGCTGGAGGGTTCGGTCTGGCGAAACCAGGCGCCGATAGCCAGCATCTGGCTGATGGCTAACTCACGGTTCATCACTTGTGAGGTGGCGAAGGGCGACGCCGTGGCGAGCGGTGTGTTTTCTGTACTATCTGCAGGCGCATCGGTAGCCAGCGGCATTGCCCGTTGCGCCAGGCGTTGCAGATAGTCGGTCACTTCCGCTAAGGTCTGGCGGATCAGCACAAAGACATCGCCTTCCTGGTCCTCACTCAACGAGGCATAACATGCCTCGCATTGCCGCAGTGCAGCGCTCAGTTGTTCCGTAAGCGCAAGCTGTTGGCTGATGTCATGGGCAGAAAATTGCGTCGCCAGCCGATCGAAACTGCTCATCGACAGATCGCCTTTCTGCTCTATTAACTCCTCGCGGCTCTCCGGGTGGCTGGTAACTTTTTGTTCGAACGCCTGAATCTCCCGCCATGTCGCCAGCGAAGTCATCTCTTGCGCCAGCAACGGCTGGCGAAAAAGCTGCATACTGATGTCGCGATCGAGGCGCGACAGTCGGCTGCGGCGCGCTGAAACGCCATCTTCCTCAAGCGAAGGCCAGCACTGAAACCAGAACTGTTGCAGGAAGGCGCAAAGAAAATCGATGCCCGAGCACAGCCCGGCAAGCCCCTGCAAATGGCAGCGCGACTCCACAAGCCAGCACGCCAGTTGCAGATCTTTGCTTTGCTCCGTGAGGGCTTTTTCACTCAGCGTCCGCACTTTATTCCAGTCCGCTTTGCGGGGTTCGCTCACTGACCAGTCGCCTTCGGGCAAGTAGTCCGGATCGCTTTCACGCGCGCTGCGGATGGTGTCAAACAGCAGTTCATATTCCAGATTTTCCCCGGCAGGATTTTCCGGGCTGATTGGCGCCAACAGGGGCGCGATATCGGCAACAAGGGTCATGTTCGCTTATCCGATCAGAACTTTGGGGCATCCGGCGACAATCACGCCGCCATGCGCGCAGCTATCGCCCATGCGTGCGGCCGGTTTTTTGCCGATCAGCACTTTGACACTGCCCATCACGATGCTGTCGACAGGCCCGACGCAGGTCGCCATTGAGCCGACGGTAGCGGCGGGAAGACCACCAATCAGCACCGTAGGAACGCCAGGCGGCATGATAGGCCCGCCGACATGCGGGATCGGCGGAACGCCGGGCGTCACCATTGGGCAGGTATGCATATCAGAGACACGGGCCGCAGGCTGAGCCATCACAGACCTCCGTCAGCAATGTGAGAAAACAGCAGGCGCACGCCCTCCGTCGGAGACTCCGAGAGCTGGCAGGCTGACATGACCAGCGCACAATTCAGGATTTGCTGGCTCAGTTGCGGATCGGGATAAACCGGCTCGAGATCCGGCGGGCTCATACTTCCCTGCGACCAGAACAGCGACAAAGCAAGGGCACCTGCTGGCGTGTTAAAACCCAGCTCCTTCGCCTGTTCAAAGATGCGCCAGCGCAGTGTTTCGTCGGGTTGACGGCCGTAGCGGGCGATATCATCCAGCAGCGGCAGCGCCTCCGTGCTGGCAAAGCGCCGAATCAGAGCGGTCAATTGGCTGACGACCGTTTTGAAGTCATATTGCAGGCGCCACTGTTGCAGGGCTTCTTCCCAGTTGCCGCATGCAAGCTGTTGTTGGTGGGATAATTCAACGGATGCCATGGTGCTCTCCTTAGCCGATGTTAATAATGCCGCCTGAAACCTGCGTCATCCCGCTGCCGGACACCGTGGCCATTGCGCCTTTAAGCTCTGCCGTGGCTTTCGCTTCAAGGGTGAGCAGGGTGCCGTTAATCGTAATGCCGCTGGGCGAGAGGCTGATTTTGTTGCTGCCCACTTTCAGCTCGATACCTTGTGTGGATTCGAAGGTCAGCGCTTTATCCGTTTTGATACCGCCGCTGCCGCCGCTCACGCTGAGCATGTAGTTGCCGCTCTTCAGCTCGGTGGTGTTATTGCCCGCCACGCTGAGCTTGTAGTTACCGTCTTTCACTTCGGTGGTGGTATTACCGGCGACGCTGAGTTTGTACTCGCCGTCTTTCACTTCGGTGGTGGTATTACCGGCGACGCTGAGTTTGTACTCGCCGTCTTTCACTTCAGTGGTGGCATTGCCGGTAACGCTGAGCGTGTAATCACCGTCCTTTACCTCTGCGCTGGCATTGCCCGTCACGCGCTGTTGCCAGTTGCCTTTTTCCAGCGTGACGCTCATATCGCCTTCTTTCAGCACCAACAGATCGTTGCCCTTAGTCAGCTCGGTGCTGCGGTTGGCGGCGATGGTGCTGGTGGCATCATTTTTCACCGTCAGCGCGAGATCCTTTTGCGCAATGATGGTCAGCAACTCTTCGCCTTTTTTATCGTTGAAACTCAGGCGATGGCCCTCATCGACGCTGCCTTTGGGCGTGCTGCGTGACACAAAACCGCTCTCGTTTTTCCCGGCGGGAAGGGCGAAGGGCGGCTTATTCTGGCCGTTATGCACTGTGCCGATGACCACCGGGAAATCGGGATGTCCCTGCACAAAGCTGACCAACACTTCACAGCCGACGCGTGGAAGAAACTGCGCACCGAAATTCGCGCCGCTCCACGGCTGTACCACTTGCACCCAGCAGGAGCAGGTATCGTCATTGGGGTTTTCTTTGTCCCACGGAAACTGGATCTTGATGCGGCCATATTCATCGGCGTGGATCTCTTCTGAAGCCGGCCCGACGACGGTTGCTGTCAGCACGCCAGGGATCTCCGGCAGCGGATGGTTATCGGCTGGCACCCAGGGTTGATCGTTCGTTACCGCCTGCAACTGGCAAAAGCAGGCACTGCTGTTGTCGTCAAAGTTATTGACCGCTTCAAGTCCAGGCGCTGGATGTTGTACGCCTTGTCACCGGAAGGATGGCCGCTCAGCGTGAAGATTTCGCCGCAACTCAACCAGTGGGCATTCGCCGTCGCAGCAAAGTGGCGAATATTGGCTTCTTTCGCCGCCATCACCGTTTGGGCCTGGCGGGTAATCAGCTCGCGTTCACCCTGCGGCGTGATATCGGTAAACGTCACGGAGGAGATGGATTTATCTGCACTGCGGGCGCTTTTCAGATCATCAATCGCCGCGGTTTGCGGCATATTGAATCCCTGAATCGCCACGCTTGCCGGCAGCAACGCCACGCTGGCCTCCCAGCTATCGATAGTGCCGCCGGTGATGATTTCGCCCTGATGGTGCCAGGCGAGTTTCTCTCCGCCAATGTTGGTATGGCTGGCTGGATGATCGGCCAGCACTAAGGTATGAGCCGCTGCGCTGTGGCGGAAAAAGTAGTAGATCCCTTCTTCCTGCAAAATTCGCTCGATAAAACGCAATGCCGACTCACGATACTGCACGCAGTACTCTCGCTTCGGATACGTACCATGCAACTGCACCTCGACATCGTTGATGCCGTAACTTTTGAGCAGGGTACTGACCAGATCCGGCACGCTGGTGTTTTGCCAGATGCGCATCATGCGACCCATTTGCAGCAGCGAGAGTGTCGGTTCGAGCGTGAAAATGCATTCCGCCTCATCCCCGGTGCGTTGCGCATAACGAATGCGGGTTATGACGCCGTGCAGATGGCGCTGCGGCAGCGACTGACTGCCGTCGCCGATGCGGCAGGAAACTGCTTCGCCATGCCAGCGCGCCAGATCTGCCTCCTTCAGTTTGGTCAGCGAACGCAGTTCGTATTGGTACGGCGAGGAGAGCGATTCCTGCCCGCGAAGTGAGACCAGCAGCAGCGAACCGGCGAGGTCGCCGTTCCAGCCGATAAAATGGTGTTGTTGCTCTTTGCTTTTTTCAATAATCGACATACCCATAATCCTGTTTAAAAGTCCGGGGCAGGCTTCTGCACTTTATGCAGATAAGTCCCCGCACTGCTGCCAAGACAAAAATCCACCCCTAAAGCGCGCATTCCCAGCGGGCTGGAACCGGGAGAGGAACGACCGATCAGTAAGGAAACCGAGAAGTCCATTACCGGGCCGACGTAGTCGCGTATACGCGCCCAGAGATCCTGCCAGGCTGCGCCCTGCGGAATAAAACGGCGGGAAGACTCCGCAGACATCGGGCCGAGCAAGACATCAAAATGCGCATGCACCTCCCGACGCGCGGCGCCCAGCATTGGCGCGGTTTCCAGCCTGTGTTGAGGATTGCCGAGCTGGCAGCGCTCCTCATCGCTCACGCTGCGCCAGCCGCCGGTAAACGGGATCACCTGCGCCGGGACAGCAAAAAGCTGACTCAGCCAGCGCTCCAGATTGACCATTGAACGCACGGGCGCGGCAAATAACGCGGCGTGGTTCGCCATCGCCGGGACGGGCGCTTCATTCGTCAGGCCGGTAAGTGCGAGGATGGCCATGTTGAGCGGCGAGGAACCTGTAGATTCAGCGAGCGCGTATAAATGGTTTTTTTGCCAGGCGAGATAGTCCAGGCAGTAGAGCCGGTGGCCAAAAAGATCGAAAAAAGCCCTGGCGCTGCCGTCGCTGTAACGGTACTGGCGCTCAATCAGCCACTCGGTATACACCGCAGGCAGCGCGCCCATTGCGCCAGTCAGACCATGATGAAAAGCCGTTAGCGTCAGCGGTTGGTCGGGCGCTGCCTGAGACAGCGACTCCACATCACCTTCTGGCGCATTGAGCGAAAGGGTTGATGTCAGATGCAGCGTTTCATCCAGCAATGTTTCATCGGTTTTTTCGCCATCCCGCAGCGTGCGCAGCAGCAGGCGAATTTGCTGATAAAAATTGAATTTGCTGATAAGCGGGATCAAAGCCATGACAGCCTCCCGGCGCGCACCGGCCACTGGTGCAGCGTTTCTGCTTCCTGCTCAATGCAGGTGGCGAGCCGGATAAAGCTATTGACCGGGGCATACAGCGCCAGCAGGCGATCCAGCAAGGCGCAAAACAGGTAATAGTCAGGTTCATTCAGCGCCTGATGGCGAAACGTCACCCGCACATTGATGCCGCGAGCCAGCGAGTGCGGATCGTTTTTTATCAGCCGACGGGTAACGGGCTGGCACTCCAGCGACTGTATCAACATGAATAACGGCGTTTTTCCTGGCTGTACGTCACGGTTATACAGCGACAACATCTCTGCCAACTGTTGGGCGCCGCGTTCGCCGGTCAGCAACTGATGATTGAGCGACAGTTGCGCCAGAAAACGCCAGCGTTGCGCGCTCTTTTCCGGGGGATTAAGCGGACGCGTCGGATGGGTCAGCGCAATCGTCTTCAACGCGGCAACCGCGGCGTCGGCATCAAAATCACCGTCAGGATGACCATACGACAACTGATGCGGCAACGTATGGTTGCTACAGCGCATGGTAATGGTCACCACTTCTGCGAGTGTTGAAACCGGGCCGGGCGGGCTTTTACTGAAGGCAATAAAACAGGTCGGCTCCACGCCGCGTGGGCCATGCACTTCCCGGTGGGCGCTCTGCCAGTGCAGCCCGGCGTTGTCCGTACTGTCTGCGTACAGGTGGCTTTCAAGCAGTGAACGTACCGGCCAGTGATCGATGTGCCCTTCGGTTTTACGCTGCACGGTAACGGTGTCGATTGACCAGACGCTAATCAGCCCCGGATAGCGGTTATCCGGAATGACCGGATGCTCGACGGTAGCGTCGTTGAGCGTGAGTGGTTCTGCGCGTTGCGTAAACAAATTCACGGCGGGAGAACAGAACAGGCGGAAAAAGCTGGCATCGACAATATCAGCCATTTTTTCCAGTTTTTTCGTCAATCGGTTGCGCCTGATAACGGCCTGAATTTCAAAACTTTCATTACCGCTGGCGGTAAAACCTTCCGGCAATTGCAGGTCAATAAAAGAGAATTTCTGCGGAAAATAAAAGTAATCCAGCAGCAGAATATGGATTGGCGCAATGCGGGGATCCCGCGTAAGCAGCGCATCTTCCGCCTCAAAACCCACCGGGGCGATCGCCGTGGCGGGCAGCGCTACGCTGTTTTCCCCCTGCGACAGGCCAAGGCTCTGAAGTTCTGAACAAAGCACCGTATAAAGCAGGTTGACCGCATTGTTCTGGCCGTGCAGATAGATGCGGATCTTCTCGGCACCGATCGCGCCGCCCGGCCAGACCCGAAACTGCAAGCGTAACTTCCAGTTCAGGATATCGCTGTCAAAATGCAGCCTTGCCGTCTCGATGCTAAGCGGCAGTAGCGTAACCGGGTAGATGGTTTGAAACTGGCAGGGCAGCGGGGCGGTATTGCGGGTAAATAGCGCGGTACCCGGCGCAAGAATGTTTTTGCCGCTGATACCGCTGCGTGCGGGATCGGGCTCCATCATAACAATGCAGGTTGAGGGCAGCGGACGCAGGAACTGGGGGGCCAATGAAGCAATAAGCGCCTCGACCACTTCAGGCATATCCTCATCCAGTCGCTGATGAATACGCGACGTTAATAAGGCAAAAGATTCAATCAATCGGCTGACATGCGGATCGGCGGACTCCCCCTCGATCATGCCAAGTCGACGGGCTATTTTGGGAAAGCGTTCAGCGAAAACGCGGCCATGCTTTTTTAAGAAGTTCAGTTCTTTCTGATAATAAGAAAGTAAACTATTCATCGAAATAAAATACTCCCGTATCATCATTCCAGATAAGCCTGATGGTTAAGTGCTTATTTAAATAATTTGCCTGTACTTCAAATTTAATGTGTTCCGGTTTGACCTGGGTGCTGGTGATAGAAACCTGCGTCAGGCGCGGCTCAAAACGGGCAATGGTTGTTTTTAGTCGCTGTTCCATAATATTGCGCCGGGGAGTCAGTTCGTTAGTTTGCTGAAATGACTCATCGATACCAAAATTCAATACCGAAGTGTTAATAAGGGGAATCTCCTCAATACCGGGATAGCGCGCGCGAGAGCTTAAACACATGTTTAATTCTGTCAGTAATTGGTGATGCGAAAGCGCTTCGCACTGATAATCATCTTCTTCACGAAGAGGGTGATTGTCACTGAGTGTTAAGAGTAATGAATGTATCATCAATGCGCTTCCTGGAAAAAACCGGCTGCCTGCAGCAGCCGGTGTACGCTGTTATTTAAGCGCTTTTGTCGGAATGTCGTATTTAATCGGCCCGATTTTATCCAGGCCGGATTCTGCGGCATTCGGCACGTTAATGGTGAGATCAACTTCGCCTTCAAAGGTGAAAGTAATATCCATAAATAATTTGTCACGCATTTCGTAGCGAAGACTCTGGACCTTACAATCAGTGTAGGTGATACGCTGAATTTCATAGTTCGCCGAGTATTCGTCGGAGCCGCGGTGTACGACAGTGATAGTAATATTTTTATAACCGCGTTTTAAATACTGCTCAAAAAAGTTGCTGCTTTCCTTGGTGACTAATAAGGAAACATGAGTTGAATCAAAATAGGTACCGTCAGGGCCGGAATACGTGGTGATACCCATCGGAGCATACCCTTCGATCCAGTCTTTATAAGCAGTTTCCGTTGATGCACCTTTAACGGGTTTGTTGTCAATTTTAATTTCGATGAATTGACAGTCCTGGAGTTTAGCCATATCTAATCCTTTATTAATAATGAAACGATGAAAAATAAATTACGCACCGGCAGCAGACGGTAAATCGGCTACAAGGCGTAAAGACATACTTAAACCCTCAAGTTGAAAATGAGGTTTTAACCATGCGATTGCGCGATAAGTCCCGGGAAAACCAGGGACTTCAACAACGTCTATTTGGGCTTCACGCAGGGGATAGCGTGCTTTCGTTTCCGGGCCTGCGTTATCGGAGGCCACGACATATTGCATAATCCACTTCTGTAAATATTCTTCGCACTCGCTGCGCGACATAAAACTGCCGACCTTATCGCGAACGATGGATTTCAAATAATGGGCAAACCGCGACGTGGCCAGAATATAGGGCAGCTGGCTCGACAAACGCGCATTCGCATTCGCCTGGTCAGAGTTATATAAACGCGGTTTATTGGCTGACTGAACGGCAAAAAACGCCGCGTAGTCGGTTCCTTTGCAATGCACCAGCGGAATAAAACCGAGATCGGAAAGCTCTTTTTCCCGGCGATCTGAAATCGCGACCTGCGTAGGGCATTGCATGGTCCTTTCACCGCTGATTGAGGTGTAGTTATACGCCGGCAATGATTGCACCAGGCCACCCCCTTCGACGCCGCGAATGGATGCGCACCAGCCATACTCTTCAAAGGATTCAACGATCTTGCCTGCCAGCTCCCAGGCAGAATTCATCCACAGATAATCGCTGCCGCTTTCGTTTTCATTGATCTGTTCTTCGAAGCTAAAGGTTTCCGCCGGGATGGTTTTACTGCCGTAGGGCATACGCCCCAGCACGCGGGGTAAGGTGAGGCCAATATAACGGCTATCATCGTTCTGGCGGAATGAACGCCAGCGCGCATAATCCGTGGTCTCAAACAATTTCGCCATATCCCGTGGGCGAGGCAGCTCGGAAAAATCCTGCATCGACAGCATGCCCGGCGCAATCGCGCTCAGGAAAGGAGCGTGGGCCGCTGCCGCGACGTGGGAAATCTGTTCCAGCAAATTAATATCTTGTGGCGTGTTATCAAATTCGAAATCGCCAATAAAGGACGAAAATGGTGTACCGCCAAAAGTACCGTATTCGCTTTCATAGACGCATTTAAACAACATTGACTGATCGAAATCGCTGGCCGATTTAAAATCTTTTATCAATTCTTGTTTAGTACATTGCAAAACCCGGACTTGCGTATTTTCCGTTACGCTGGTCTGCACCAGTTTATGCAGGCCACGCCATGAAGACTCTTTTTTCTGAAATTCAGGGGCATGAATAATTAAACTTACCTGACTGGAAAGCAGTTCATCAATGGCTGAAATTCGCTGTTCGATACTGCCAATCAGATCGCTGGAAACAATCACTGTTCCTGCTGTCACTTCGGCAAGAAAATTATTAAGCTGTGTTTTCATCCGGTCGCGATCGGATTCACGACGAATTGCTTTTGTATTATCGATTACCTGATTGAGAAAATCATCACTGAATGATGTTTCAGCAACAGTGCCTACCGCCAGTTCACTATCCATTTTTATTCCTCTGCCGGGTTATCTGTCTGCTCTGTTTGTTTATTCTGCTGCATGGCTATTTCTGCCAGCTGCGTTTTTAAACGCTCATTACTGGCGGCGCGATTACGTAAATCTGATAATTGTTCACGCAGTTCCATCAATTTGCGCAGCGGTTCTACTTGCTGAACAATATTATCTGGCGAAAAATCATCCATATTCTGGAAAGTTAATGACACGGCCATTTTTCCTTCCTGAGCGGGCAATGCGCTGTCGACTAAAAATTCAGCGACCGGTTTCATCGACGACATGATTTCGTTGAAATTATCTTTATCAACGTGCAGGAATTTACGATCGCGCAGTTCAGTTTCGGTATTGGTGAAATCGCCCATAACGCCAAGAACTAAAGGTAATTCTTTTGCCGTCTGGGCATCACCAATCTCGACATCATAGGTTATTTGTACCCGCGGCGGACGGGCTTTATCTAATTTGTGTTGAGTGTTGCTCATGTTATCCTCCAAATAATGACGTCTAACTTAATTAACCATGCAATTAAGCTGTCACTGGTGCTGTGCTCAAACATACGTTTATAAGTTACTTCAGGTTGTAGTTTGTCGCTATATTTATGCTCTTAATTAAGAGCGAATGGGAATATTCAAGAAATAGGTTTTCTGAATAATATTTGAGATATTTTTATACAGCGGGGCTAAAGCTTATTATTGTTTGCAGTATGAGTATTACATTATCACAAATTGATCGATCGGCAGTGTTTTTAATTTTGTTTATGGAGAAACATAATATATGTAATTCAGCGAAGAACTTTAAATAACCGTTCCAATTACAGGTTGAAATAATCATCCTGGCAATTGGACTGTTATTACGCTTGATACCTTATTTGATTGTCTTGCCTGGTCGATGCCTGCGGTATGCGCGTGTAGAACCTCTGCGCAGCGTGCTTTCCGCTGCCGACGGACTGACAAAATGTGCGCTTATCTTGACAATCCATTGACAGTTAATTGCCTGGTCAGTAGTTTCATTTGTAATTACTGACCAGGCAAACATCATGACGGACACGACG
Organism: Kosakonia sp. MUSA4; assembly: GCF_013085925.1. NCBI lineage: Bacteria > Pseudomonadati > Pseudomonadota > Gammaproteobacteria > Enterobacterales > Enterobacteriaceae > Kosakonia > Kosakonia sp. MUSA4. Next base: position 2,908,674 of record NZ_CP025697.1, on the reverse strand, counting down.
GATACCCCCATTCCCAAACTGCATCTTGGCTTACTGATTCATCTGGCGAACCAGTTTAAAGACCAGCTTATCAGTCAGTATTTTTCCTCGACGGATATCACCGCTGCGCAGTTCAAGGTGCTGATCAGTATCTACAAAGGCTTTAACAGCCCGATTGAAGTGAGCAAAAACTTGCTGATGGATGCCGGGGCAATGAGCCGCATGCTGGAACGGATGGTGAAACGCGATCTGATCGTGCGCAACACCAATCCGGAGGATAAACGCCAGGTGATCCTGGCCCTGACCGAAAAAGGGCTGCAGATCTGCGAACGTTTCCAGAATGAGGCGCTGGCCTCGATTCTCAGTTCGCTGACCAGCCGCCTGACACCCGAAGAGGCCCGATTGCTGGTCGATTTACTGATAAAAATGTTGCCGGACGAGGCAACTCGCCCACATCGCTAAGCTGTCCAATAAGGTATTCACGATGCAAACTTCATCTGCACAAGCCGAACGTGCGCCGGGCAAACGTAAGCGCAACTTCGCTATTCTGTTCCTCATTCTGCTGGTTATCGCCGCAGGATGTCTGGCCTGGTACTTTTTGTATGCCCGCTATTACGAAACGACCGATGACGCTTACGTTAACGCCAACCTGGTGACGCTGACGCCGCAAATCGCCGGCACCGTCACGCAAGTTACCGTGGATGAAGGTGATTACGTAGAAAAAGGGCAGCCGCTGGTGCTGCTCGATCCGAGCGATACGGAAATCGCCCTGCAACAGGCGGAAGCCAACCTTGCCAGTACCGTGCGCCAGGTGCGCGGGCTTTACAGCACCGCCGATAACTATCGCGCACAGGTCGAAGCGAAACAGGTAACGCTGCAAACCGCGCAAAATGACTATGCGCGTCGGCAAAAGATTTTCGCCAGCGGGGCGATTGCCGCTGAAGATCTGGCGCATTACCGCGATGCGGTGACCACCGCGAAAAGCGACTTGGTGGCGGCGCAACAGGCGTTAACCACCAATCTGGCGATGGTCGATGACACGGTGATCGACAGCCACCCGGAAATCAAAAGCGCGGTCGCCACGCTGCGCCAGCGCTACCTTGATAATGCCCGCAGCACCATTGTTGCGCCGGTGAGCGGCTTTGTTGCCAAACGCGCGGTGCAGCTTGGCATGCGGGTTGATTCCGGCACCACGTTGATGTCGATTGTGCCGCTGGATCAGGTCTGGGTGGATGCCAACTTTAAAGAGAGCCAGATGGAGACCATGCGGCTGGGGCAGAAAGTGACGCTGACCGCCGATCTCTATGGCGATAACGTTGAATACCACGGGGTGATTGAGAGCCTGGGTATTGGTACCGGCAGCGCCTTCTCGCTGCTGCCCGCGCAGAACGCCAGCGGTAACTGGATCAAAATTGTCCAGCGTCTGCCGGTGCGCATCACGCTCGATCCGCACGATATGCAGAAACACCCGCTGCGCGTTGGGCTGTCGATGTTCGCCCGCGTGGATATCCGTGATACGGACGGTCATCTGCTGCCGCAGGAGACCGTTGCCGCGCCGCGCTTTACCACTGACGTGTACCAGAACGCGCTGCAAAATGCCGATCAACTGGTGGCGAAAATTCTTCATGACAACAGCCAGGCGGTAGCGTCCAGCGCCCGCTAAGAGAGACGTTATGCAAGATAAGTCGGCGTTTACGCCTCCCAGCCTGCTGCTGGCGACGATTGCGCTGTCGCTGGCAACGTTTATGCAGGTGCTGGATACCACCATCGCCAACGTGGCGCTGCCGACCATCGCCGGTAATCTCGGCGTCAGCTCGGATCAGGGCACCTGGGTGATCACCTCGTTTGCGGTGTGCAACGCCATTGCACTGCCGCTGACCGGCTGGTTCACCCGACGTTTCGGCCAGCTTAAGCTGTTTGTCGGTTCGGTGGCGCTCTTTACTCTGACCTCGTTCCTCTGCGGTTTTGCCCACAGCATGACCGAATTGATTATTTTCCGCGCCCTGCAGGGCTTTTTCGCCGGGCCGATGTTCCCGATGTGCCAGACGCTATTGCTGGTCATTTTCCCGACCAGCAAACGCAGTATGGCGCTGGCGCTGCTGTCGATGGTGACCGTCGTGGCGCCGATTGTCGGCCCGATCACCGGTGGCTGGATAACGGATAACTACTCGTGGCCGTGGATCTTTTATATCAACGTGCCGATCGGGATTTTCGCCGCCATTACCGTCTGGAGCCAGCTCCGCGCGAGGGAAGAGACCACCACCACCGCGCCGATTGATTATATTGGCATTGCGCTGCTGGTTCTCGGCGTTGGCCTGTTGCAGGTGGTGCTCGACAAAGGCAACGATCTTGACTGGTTCAACGCGCCGGAAATTATCGTCATGTCAGTTATCTCGGCGATTGCGCTGGTCTCGTTTGTCATTTGGGAACTGGGGGAAACGCACCCGATTGTGAACCTGCGGCTGTTTAAGGATCGTAACTTCGCCATCGGTACGGCAACGCTGACGCTTGGCTATGCGGCATTTTTCGCCATCAACATTATTCTGCCGCAGTGGCTGCAAACCCAGATGGGCTACACCGCCATCTGGGCCGGGCTGGCTGCTGCGCCGATGGGGTTTTTACCGCTGTTGCTGACGCCATTTATCGGTCGCTATGCGCACAAAGTGGATCTGCGCTTCCTTGCCACGCTGTCGTTCCTGACGATGGGCATATCATGTTTGCTGCGCGCGCAGTTCAATACCAGTGTCGATTTTCGCACCATTGCCGAAGTGCAGATGTTTATGGGCATCGGCGTGGCCTTCTTCTTTATGCCGATCACCACCATTGTGCTGTCGAATTTGAGCGGTGCTGAAGTGGCGGAAGGTTCCGGGCTGGCGACTTTTTTCCGCGTGCTCGGCGGTTCTTTCGCCTCGTCGCTCACCACCTGGATTTGGTCGCGGCGTGAGGTTTATCACCATGCTAACCTCACCGAGAGCGTCACCACCTATAACCCGGCGGCAATGGACTACCTGCAAAAGATGGGCGGTGTGACGCAGCAGCACCTTGCGTCCGTCGATAAAACCATCGAGCAGCAGGCCTATATGATGTCGACCATCGACTATTTCTGGCTGCTGGGCTGGGGTTTCATGGTGCTGATGGTGTTGATTTGGTTTGCCCGCCCGCCGTTTGTGCGTTCCGGCGCGTCTGGCGCGCCACCCGCGGCAGGGCATTAATAATAAGATGAGATAAACTATGGCACCCGTATTACCTGGCAGTGATGGTCGTTTATTGCAGCACCGTTCGTTTGTGGCGTTCTGGCTGGCGCGAACCAGTTCCAGCTTTGGTTTTCAGATGTTATCCATCATTGTCGGCTGGCAGATCTATTCCCAGACGCAAAGCGCCTTCTGGCTGGGGATGATTGGTCTGGTGCAGTTTGTTCCTTCGGTCACGCTGGCGCTGCCTGCCGGGCACATCGCCGATCAGTTTGACCGGCGCCGCGTGGTGCTGATCGGGCAGATTTGCGAATGGCTGGCGATTGCGGCGCTGGCCTGGCTGACGTGGCAAGGCGACGCCAGCGTCGGGGTGATCCTGCTGCTGATTTTTATTATCTCCTGCGCCAAAACCGTCGAATCACCGTCGATGATTTCGATGCTGCCGGCGCTGGTTCCGGCCTCGATTTTACCCCGCGCCACCGCCGCCAATGCGGTTTCCGGCCAGGCGGCGCAGATTGTCGGCCCGGCGCTGGGCGGGTTTCTCTATGCTGCGGGCGCGGATGTGGTGTACACCGCCACGGCGGGGCTGTATCTGGTGTCGCTGCTGCTGGTGATCACGCTGCGCTATGAACAGGCGCAGCCGAAACGCACCCCGGCCACGCTTTCATCGCTGTTCGCCGGGGTGAATTTTATCCGCAACCGTCCGGATGTGCTGGGCGTGATCTCCCTCGATCTGTTCGCCGTGTTATTGGGCGGGGCGACGGCACTGCTGCCCATTTTCGCTCACGATGTACTGCATACCGGGCCGCTGGGGCTGGGTTTGCTGCGCAGCGCGCCTGCGGTCGGGGCGCTGCTGGTGGGCTTCTGGCTCAGCCACCGAACGCTGACGCGCAACGTCGGCATGATCATGTTTCTGAGCGTTGCCGGGTTTGGCGTGGCGACGCTGGTGTTTGCGTTTTCAAACCTGATGTGGCTGTCGCTGCTGGCGCTGTTCGCCCTCGGCGGCTGCGATATGGTGAGCATGGTGATCCGCGGTTCGCTGGTGCAACTTGATACTCCGGATGAGATGCGCGGGCGGGTCAATGCGGTGAACTCGATCTTTATCAACACCTCTAACCAGCTTGGCGAATTTGAATCCGGGATGCTCGCCGCGTGGCTCGGCGCGGTGCCCGCTGCGGCGCTGGGCGGTATCGGCACGCTGCTGGTGGTGGCGCTGTGGATGAAGATGTTCCCTGGCCTGCGTCATCGCCAGCGGCTGGAGAGCAATGCAGCATAGCCGCTGGCGCATTTGCCCACGCCGGGCGAAAGCAGGCTATGCTTTCTTTTTTGCTCTCTTTTCAAGGAGGAACCATCGTGAAATCTGGAATGAAAAAATGTCTGCCGCTGATGCTGCTCGCAGCGCTGTATACCGGCTATGCCAGCGCGGACGACACACCGTCGTACGGCGCGCAACTGGAAGGTTTTGCCTATCCGTATCCTAAGCAAACGTTCGCCTTTACTTCGCAGGGCGAGAACTTGCAAATGGGCTATATGGATGTTGCGCCGGTCGGCAAAAGCAACGGCAGGGCGGTGGTGCTGCTGCACGGCAAGAATTTTTGCGGCGCCACCTGGGAAAACACGATCGCGGCGCTGAGCCAGCAGGGTTACCGGGTTATCGCGCCGGATCAGGTCGGCTTTTGCACCTCCAGCAAACCCGCGCATTATCAGTACACTTTCCAGCAATTAGCCGACAACACCCACGCGTTACTGCAAAGACTGGGTATTTCCCGTGCGGTGATCGTTGGCCATTCCACCGGGGGAATGCTGGCGACGCGCTATGCGCTGATGTATCCGCAAGCCGTTGAACAACTGGTGCTGGTGAACCCGATCGGTCTGGAAGACTGGAAAGCGCTTGGCGTGCCGTATCGCACGGTGGACCAATGGTACCAGCGAGAGCTGAAACTCTCGGCGGCGAGTATCCGTGAATATGAACTGAAAACCTACTACGTCGGGCGCTGGAAAGCGGAATACGAGCGCTGGGTGACGATGCTGGCAGGGCTGAATAAAGGGCCTGGGCATGAGCGGGTGGCATGGAACTCGGCGCTGATCTACGACATGATCTTTACCCAGCCGGTGTTCTATGAGTTTAAAGATCTGCAAACGCCAACCACATTAATGATTGGCACGGCGGATACCACGGCCATTGGCAGCGACATTGCGCCACCGGCGGTGAAAGCGAAGCTGGGCCACTATGCACAGCTCGGTAAAGCAGCGGCGAAAGCCATTCCAGGCGCGAAGCTGATTGAGTTTGACGGGCTGGGCCACGCGCCGCAGATGGAAGAACCGGCGCGTTTTAACCAGGCGCTGCTGGAAGCCCTTCGCCAGTAGTCAGCGTAACAGTTGTTGTTTACGCGCCTGATTGACCGCCTGAATGCGCCCCTTCACCTGCAACTTTTCATACAGCTGTTTCAGGTGCCATTTGACGGTTTCCACAGAAATCCCCAGCGAGCGGGCGATCTGTTTGTTGGAATGGCCATCGGCAATTAAGCACAACGTTTGCTGTTCGCGCTCCGTTAACCGCAGTCCTGCGGTTGCGGAGGCGGGCAGCATCGCGCTTAGCTGGTTAAGCAGCGTGCGGATGGCCGCATCCTGCGCGGGCTGCTTGTTCAGGTGAGCCAGCCACAGGGCAAGATCCGGGCCGAGGTCTTGCAGGCTGCGGCGCAAATTTTTCGCCACTGCGCTTTGCAGTGCCGGTAAACCCACCGCGGCCGCCTGCGCGATTTCTCCACCGCGGAACAGGGCAATGGCTTCCAGCAAGCGTAAGCGCACAGCACTAAGCCATTCACCGCACTGTTCAAGCGCCTCCACCTGCGCGTGAAGTAACCTTGCTGCCACCAGCGGTTCTCCGCTCGCCATCTGCATCCGGCACTGGCTGATGGCGCTGTACCTGTCGATAAGCGTTTGTTGATGAGGATCCGCCGCGCGAATCTGTAGCAACTGTGCCAGCACACTTTCGGCGGCATTGTGATGACCGGCCAGCAGATAAAGCGCCAGCCGCTCAGCGAGCAGCAACGCGCGGATGCGCAACCAGCCGCGTCGCTCAGCCAGTTGTTCAGCATGCTGTAGCAGCGCCTGCGCTTCATGGTGCTGGTTGTTTTGCTGCGCATAACGTGCCAGCACACGGTAGCAGCTGCTCAGACCGTCCGGCGGGCAGACGTCATCAATGGTTTGCCGCCGCAGGGTCAACAGATCTTCGATACGCTCATCGCTTCCCTGTTCCCAGGCGATTTCTGCCAGCACCGGCGCCAGCGTTGCGCTGCTGCTGGAATTTGTGCCGGTATGCTGTTCCGCATGGCTCAGCGTGCGGGAAGCCAGTTGTTCAGCCTGCGTTAAATCCCCCTGGCGCAGACAGGCCTGCGCCATCACGAAAGCGCGATAGACCTCCACAAACAGGTTGCGCAGGGGCGCTTGCGCAATGGCGACACGCTGATGAACAGCCAGCGCCTGCTGCGGGCGTGAAGCGACAAGGTAGCCGTAGCTGAGAATATTGCACACCAGGCCATCTACCCAGATATCGCTGCAGGGCACTGCCTGCAACAGCGGCTCCACAATAGCAAGACTGGCGGCAATATTTTCGGCAAAGGCTTCGCAAATCGCCCGCACCACGCGTAATTTGATGCGGGCAGGGCGGGCCAGCGCCGGGTTTTTTGCCGCCAGCGCGTCGAGTTCATCCAGCAACTGGCGCGCATCGTCAAAGCGGAAATAGTGCGCCAGCGCCCATGCAAGGTTGATTTGCAGTTCGATGCGCGCGGGCGTCACGTCCGCAGGCAGATAGCGCATCCAGCGCACCATGGTATCGATATCGCCCTCTTCAGCCAGCGATTGCGCCCCGGCAACCGCATGGCGGGTCATCGGTTTACCGGCGGCGAGCGTATGGCGGATGGCTTCAGCCCACAGCTGTTGGGCGGCAAACCAGGTGCTGGCTCGTTCATGCAGTAAACTCACCGCTTCCTGCCCATGACGCTGTAAACGCGTTAATAATGCATCGCGCATTAGCGGGTGGTAACGAAACCAGAATCCCTCGTCATCGAGCGTGGAGAGAAACAGGTTGCGACCGGCTATCCAGGCGAGCATCTCCTCGCCGTTATGCAGACCGGTTACGGCATCGCACAATGCCGGATGAAGACGATTGAGCAGGGATGTTCGCAGCAGAAAATCAAACACCTCAGCCGATAGCGGGGCGAAGACGACTTCATCCAGATAGCGCGAAACTGATCGGGAACTGGCCCGCAGGCTCCCCTCGTTATTGGTGTGACCGTGCGGGGCAAGCGCGGCCATTTTCATGCCCGCAATCCAGCCTTCCGTGACCGAAATTAAGCGGTGAAGCATCTCTTTCTTTACCGGTGTTGCGCTGGTCGCGGAAAACCAGGCGTGAGCTTCCTCGTGGGTAAAGCGCAGCGCGTCATCGTCGATCTCCAGCAGTTGATCCTCGATTTGCAGGCGGCTGAGCGCCCATGGCGGCGGACAACGGCTGCCTAAAATCAGATGCAGGCAGGCGGGCGCATGGGCCAGCAGCCAGCGTATCCCGGCATGGATCTCCGGGTGCTGAATGTTCTGGTAATCGTCAAGTATGAGGTACAACGGGCGCGGCTGCGTGTGCAACAGGTTAACCAGCGTGGCGCAGAAGTGGGCTAAATCATCAGCGAGTTCGCCGGGGAACACCGGAGAGGGTGAGGTTTTTTCCTGCTGGCTGAGCGGGCGTAACGCCTCCTGCACATAACGCATAAACAGCAGCGGCGAGTTGTCATCCTCTTCAAGGCTCAGCCAGGCGATGCTGTCGCCCCGCTGTTGGCGGCGATGATACCACTGCGCCAGCAGCGTCGTTTTGCCAAACCCGGCCGCGGCGCGCACCAGCGTCAGGGTACGGGAAGAAGCGCCATCAAGCTGCTGTAACAGCCGGTCACGCTGCACTAACGCGCCCGGCGAGCGCGGCGGCGTGAGCTTGGTGAGGATCAGCGGTAACGCGCGGGCGAAACGGAACGGTTCATCGTGCGTCTGCACTGCGGGTAGATCCCTGGTTGAGGATAAAAACGCCATGTCTCCCTCTCTCGCCCTGTGCTTCCCCCCCATCAGAGGGGGTAGGCCATCTCTGTTCGTGTCTATAGAGTAAATAACCATCCACCACCGGTGCATAGTCAGGCCTTTTTGCCCATCAGACTGTGCGCCAGCGGGCAGAATAACCGTTAATCAGGATGAGGTAAGTAGAGATTATGGCTATCGAAAATAAAGTTGCTCTGGTCACCGGCGCGGGTCAGGGAATTGGCCGGGGTATTGCTTTGCGTCTGGCAAAGGATGGCGCGTCGCTGATGCTGGTTGATGTTAAACGCGAAGGGCTGGACGCGGTTGCCGCAGAGGTTAAAGCGCTGGGACGTCAGGTTGCCACTTTCGTGGCGGATATCGCCGATCGCGAGCAGGTGTATGAGGCCGTCAACCAGGCGGAAAGCAAGCTTGGCGGCTTCGATATTATCGTTAACAACGCTGGTATCGCGCAGGTGCAGGCACTGGCCGATGTGACGCCGGAAGAGGTTGATCGCATCATGCGGATCAACGTGCAGGGAACGCTGTGGGGCATTCAGGCGGCGGCGAAGAAATTTATCGACCGTAAGCAGAAAGGGAAAATTATCAATGCCTGTTCTATTGCCGGGCATGACGGTTTTGCGCTGCTTGGCATCTACTCCGCGACGAAATTTGCTGTTCGCGCGCTAACGCAAACGGCGGCGAAAGAGTATGCCAGCCGTGGGATCACGGTAAATGCTTATTGTCCGGGGATTGTCGGCACGGGCATGTGGACGGAAATCGATAAACGCTTCTCAGAAATCACCGGCGCCGCGATTGGCGAAACCTGGAACAAATACGTTGGCGGTATCGCGCTTGGCCGCGCCGAAACGCCGGATGATGTCGCAAGCCTGGTCTCTTATCTGGCTGGCCCGGATTCCGATTATGTCACCGGGCAGTCGATCCTGATTGATGGCGGTATTGTTTACCGTTAAGTGAAAGAGCCGGAACGGGCAATACTCAGTTCCGGCTCGTTTCCAGCCGGTTGCGCCCGTGGCTTTTAGCCACGTACAGCGCGCGATCCGCTTTCTCAATTAACCGTTTGTAATCCGGGTGATAATCAAATTCAGCCAGGCCGATACTGACGGTGACGGAAATAGGTTTACCGGGGGCGACTTCAATCGCCAGCCCGGCGATTTTTGTGCGTAAAGTTTCCAGCATAATGGACGCCTGCGACAGATCCGATTCCACCAGCAGCACCATAAACTCCTCGCCGCCATAGCGGAACACATAATCGCTGCTGCGGAAGTGGTCAAAAATCACCGCCGCCACGCTTTTCAGCGTAATATCGCCCGCGTTGTGGCCGAAGCTGTCATTGATTTTCTTGAAATAATCGATGTCGAGCATCGCCAGCACAAAGGGTTTACGCACATTCAACGCCAGCGAGATTTCCCGTCGCATAATGGTCGGAATAAAGCGGCGGTTAAACAGTTGCGTCAGCGGATCTTTGCCGTTCTCCAGCTCCACCAGCGCGTCGAACATCGCCGCAAGCAGACGATGGATCTGCCCGGTAAGCTGCCGGATGGCCTGTAACAGGCTCAGGCGCGACTCCGCCGTCTGTTTTTCGCTGGCCCGCATCCGCGCCAGCCGATCGTCCGCCTGTTTAATCAGCTCATCAATGCTGGTCAGCATCTCCCGATTACCCAGCAAATAACGGCCCTTATGCGCCAGCCACATGCCAAATTCCGACGCCGACAAGGTGATAATGTCTGCCGCCGGTAAGCCGGTAGCGATATTGTAGATAAACTGATTTTCCCAGCTGGTCAGCGCGTTAATCTGTCGTTCGCGTTCAACGTTCACGTCATCATAAATGGATAACAGGCGATACTGCTCCTGCGCCTGCATGGAGTTTTGATAGCCCGGCGACCAGGATACCGTCATCGCTTCGATGGCGGTATCCATCGCCAGGCTACTGAAACAGAGGGTGTCGCTGAGCAGCGAAGCCGGAATGGTCGCTTTGGCCTGAAGCAGACGATAAAGCTCATTCTTGAGCTTACGCGCGCCGCGCGCCACCAGATCCAGCGGTAAGCCAATGCGCGCATGCACAATGCCGATGGCCCGCTGATTCTCTAACAGTTGCGGCAGATCTTCACCGGCGCTGCCGAGCACGCTGCGCAACCAGTGGAACATACTGTGGCTGAGCCGCGAGTTGACCTGATCGGTATTCAAAAACAGTTCACTTTCAGGATGCGAAAGCATGTAGTCATAAAAAGCGGTCACCAGATGACGGATTTCCTCATCGCTGAGCGCAGTCAAAATGTCGTGAACCTGCGGTGAAGTCTGGTTCAGCAGATCCTGCCACTCGCTCAGCAGCAACGCATTATCACTGTGTTCAACCTGTTCCATGTGTATGCCAACCATTAATTTTGATGATGTATGGCGCTGATAGTACGGGCAGGCACCGGGGCAAGGTCAAGCAAAAAGCGGTCCGGCGGCTCTGTCGCGCATTGCGGCGCTGGCAGAACGTGCCGGTCGCCGTCAGGGATTCTTCACGCCCTGGGTATTGGAGAACTCCAGTTTTTCCGCAAGGCAGATAGAAATAAGTTTCGCGGTAGCGGTGCCCTGCGCCACAAAGGTGTGCGGCATCGTGCTGTCGATATACGCGCTGTCGCCCACTTGCAGCGTCAGCGGCGCGTACCAGGAGGTGTGCAGCGTCACTTCACCTTCCAGCACGTAGATAAACTCTTCTCCTTCATGCTCAGACCAGGCTTCTTTTGGCGGCACCTCGCGGGTTTCAATCTCCATCACCACCGGGATCATGCCTTTAATCAGCAACTCGGTGGCATGCACATCGTAGCGAAACCACGGATTGGCAAAGGATAACCCTTCACCAGCGCGGGTATAGGTGCGTCGCGCCTGTACCGCTGGCGGGGCAGATTCCACAGGGCGCGGGTTATCGGTAAACAGCTCCGCCAGCGAGTAATCAAACGCCCCGGCGATCTTGGCAATGGTGTCAAACGAGGCGGAAACCTGGCCTTTTTCAATTTTCGACAGGGTGGAAATAGAGACGCTGCTTACTTCGGCCACCTGTTCGAGCGTCATATCGCGGGTGATACGAATCGCTTTAATGCGCAGGCCAAAATCTTTCTCATTAGTCAGCGCCGCACCGAGCCCTGAAGTTTCATGTTGTCTGGGCGTTTTCATCCTCAACTCCCTGTGTGATATCGGGTGATAGCTGCATATTCTCACATTCGAGAAAAATTTTCTTATAAGAAAAATATATTGGTAATTCTGTGACCAGAAATGCAGTTTAAGAAAAAAAAGTGGAGACGACGATGGCAGACATCACAATCGCCAGCATTACGCTGCCCGCCTGCTACGACAAGGCGCAAAACCTGAGCAATCTCCTGCGCTGGATGGAGAATGCCGCATCGCACAGCGCACAACTGGTGGTATTCCCGGAACAGATCCTGCAAGGCTATCTGCGCGATACGCTGGCATGGGATGCCGATACGGTGGCCTGGCAATTTGAACAGGCGGAAACCATCGGCACCAGCGAAAGCATTCGCCTGCTGGTCGAGCAGGCAAAGCGGCTCAATCTGCTTGTGGTGTTCGGCATGACCGAGCGCCATCCGCAGCATGCGGAAGTGCTGTTTAACAGCGCCGTATTACTGGGGCCAGATGGCGTGATTGGCGTCTATCGCAAAGTGCACCAACCCGGTGATGAAAAACACGTCTATTACCCCGGCGACGATTTCCCGGTCTTTAACACGCCGCTCGGGCGCATCGGCATGCTGATTTGCTACGACAAGGTTTTCCCGGAGAGCACCCGCGAGCTGGCGCTCAAAGGTGCCGACATCATGATCATGCCAACCGCCTGGGGTTATGGCGGCGACGGTAGCGCCGGGGACGCCGACCCAATGGTGGAGAGCTACACGCTGTTTGGCCGGGTCAGGGCGCTGGAAAACCAGTGCTGGATGATTGAATCCAATCTCTGCGGTCGCCACGGCAATCTGCTCTATCACGGCCACAGCCGCATTATCGATCCGCTGGGCAACATCGTGGCGGACAGCGGTACGCAGGAAGGGATGGCGCTGGCAAACGTCGATATTGGCGGGGCCATACGTCGCGCCCGCAGCACCGCTTATCTCGGGTATCACTTCTTAAAAGATTATGTACCGGTGAATGCACCGCCTTCACCCCTGACAGTGCATAACCGCCACGCCAGCGGAGGTCAGCATGAGTAAGGTCCTGGAAGCCATCGGTATTCGTAAAAGTTACGCCACGCCCGGCGGCGGTCGCACCACCATTTTGCAGGATTTGCACTTTCACGCGAACCGCAACGAATTTGTCTCTTTTGTCGGCCCCAGCGGCTGCGGCAAGTCAACGCTGTTTAACATTATTACCGGCCTGCTGACGCCGGACAGCGGCAGCATTTTGCTGAAGAATCGGGAAACCACCGGCGCGCCATCGCCGGAACTGGGCTACGTGCTGCAAAAAGATCTGCTGTTTCCGTGGCGCACGGTGATCGACAACGTGATCCTCGGCCTGGAAGTGCAGGGCATGCCCAAACGGGAAGCGCGCGAGCGTGCCAGAACCCTGTTCGAGCTGTACCACATGGAAGGCTACGAGAAGAAATACCCGTCGCAGCTTTCCGGCGGTATGCGCCAGCGCGTGGCGCTGATGCGCACGATGGTGACGCAGCCGGAAATCATTCTGATGGATGAAGCCTACAAGGCGCTGGATTATCCGTTGAAAATTGCCCTCGAATCCGAGCTGCTGAGCGTGGTGAAACAGCAGCAGAAGACGGTGATTTTTATCACCCACGATATCGAAGAGGCGGTCACGCTGTCGGATCGCGTGTATGTGATGAAAGCGCATCCGGGCGAAATCGTGCAGGAGATCGCTATCGATCTTGAGACCGACAGTCTGGCGATCCCCGAGCGCAGACTCTCGCCACGTTTTAACGACTATTACGAGCGGATCTGGCGCAGCATCGGCACGCAGCCCGCATCCATCAATGAATGATGAGGACCCTATGGCAATGAACAGCGTTTCTCCCCGGGAGACAGTCGCCGGCTCAGGCCGTCGTGGCCCCCGCGAAAGTTTTTTCCGCTCGCTTAACGCCCGGCGCTACACGCTGATTACCCTGCAAGTGGCGATTGTCGCGCTGCTGCTCGGCGGCTGGGAAGCGGGCGTGCGCAGCGGGCAGATCAACCCGTTTCTCTTTTCCAGCCCGTCGCAGGTGTGGCAAGTGCTGGTCGAACGCTTCCACTCTGGCGAAATGCTGGGGGACATTAAGGTCACTGCGCTGGAGACCATTATCGGCTTTGCCGTCGGAGCGATTGGCGGGTCGATTCTCGGCTTATTACTGTGGTATTCGCGCTTTATCTCCGATCTCGCCGCGCCGTTTATCGCCGCCATTGGCGCGATCCCGGTGCTGGCGATTGCGCCCATCACCATTATCTGGTTCGGCACCGAAATGTTGTCGAAAGTGGTGATTGTGGCCTTCTCCTGCGTGGTGGTTTCGCTGACCACGTCATACAAAGGCGCGCTACGCACCGATCCCGATTTGATCAATCTGCTGCGCTCTTTTAATGCCGGGCGCGGCACCATTTTTATCAAGCTGGTGGTGCCCTCTGCCATGCTGTGGGTGCTCTCTGGCTTGCGTCTGAATGTGGGGTTTGCGCTGGTGGGCGCGATTGTCGGCGAGTACATCTCGTCGGACAGCGGCGTCGGCCACATGATCCTGCTGGGCAGTTCCAACTTTGGTATGAACATTGTGCTGGCCGGGATCGTGCTGGTCATGCTGATGATGCTGTGCTTCAACGCTCTGGTTGCGTTCATCGAACGCCTTATTCTCTCGTGGGACAAGAAATGATGAAGAAACATGCTATGTATCGCACTCTCGCTGTCGCCGTACCGTTGCTGGCGGCAACCTTCAGTCACAGCGCGCTGGCGGCGGAAACGCCGGTCCGTATCAACCAGGCTTTCCAGTCGTTGCTCTATCTGCCGCTGTATGTGGCGCAGGAGCAGGGCTTTTTCAAACAGCAGGGCGTGGCGGTGAAAATCAGCACCGGCGGCGGTGGCGCACAGTCATGGGCGGCGGTGATTGGCGGCTCGGCGGATCTGTCGATTCAGGATCCGGTCTTCGTGCCGAAGAGCCGTGAAAATGGCGGTAATGGCGTGGTGGTTGCCGGTGTGCAGAACGCGCCGACCATCTTTGTATTTGGCAAAGATGCCACCTCATTGCAGGACAACTTGTCGCACTTATCCGGCAAACGCGTGGTGACCAGCCCGCAGCCCGACACTACCTGGGCGTTTATGAGCTACCTCATCAAACAGCAAAACCTGAAAGACGTAAAACTGGTACATGTGGCGATTGGTAACGAAATCCCGGCGGTGGCCGCCGGTCGCGCCGACTATGCGCTGGCCGCAGAACCGCAGGTGACCATGGCGGAACAGCAAAACGGCTTGCACGTCACATACTCTTTCCCGGCAAACCCGTCATGGTATCCGTTTGCCTTCTCCAGCCTGACGACAACGCAGTCGTGGATTGATAAAAACCCGCAGGCAGCACAGGGCGTGGTGACCGCGTTTGAGCAGGCATCGCGCTTTATCTATCGCCATCCGGATGCGGCAGTCCAGGTGGCGCGGAAATACTTCCCCAACTTGCCGGAATCAACGGTGAAAGCCGCCGTACAACGTGAGATCGACGCCAAAGGCTACCCGGAGAATGTGCTGGTGTCGCAAAAGGCGTGGGATAACAACATGAACATCGCGCTGTACGCGAAAAACATTAAAGCGTATCCGTCCGATGCCACGTCATATCAAAACAACGTTAATACCGCACTCGCTGAAAAAGCCAAACAAGCGGTAGACGCCATGGGTAATTTGTAAGGAGCACGATGATGGACTCGCACACCACACCGCGTTTACTGTTGATTCAGCAGTACACACAAACCGATGCGGCACAGATAGCGCCGCTGCTCGAAGCGTGCCACACCAGGGCAACCGCGATCCATCATTTTGCTTTGCAGCACTTTTCACCACTGCTGCAACCGGCCACCGTGTGGGTTTCTCCTTTGCACCCGCCGGTGAGCCAGGAGCACGAAAAATGAGTACGTTGCTGCGTTTTTCGATTGATGAAACCGCCCGGCGTTTACGCGCCGGCGAGTTCAGCGTGCCGGAGCTGCTCGAAGCCTGCCTTGCCCGTGAAGCGCAAACGCGCGAGCTTAACGCTTACAACGCCATCTGGGCGGAACAGGCGCGTGCGCTGGCCGCCGCCAGCCAGACGCAACTGGAGCACGGTTACGACGCCGGGCCGCTGCACGGTATTCCCGTGGCGGTGAAAGCCAACATTGCGGTGGCGGGCGAAGAGATGCATGCCGGCAGCCGCATTCTGGCGGGCAATATCGCGCAGCAGGATGCCAGCGTGGTTAAGCGCCTGAAACAGGCCGGGGCGATTCTCATCGGCACCACCAACATGCATGAGTTTGCCTGGGGCGGCACCACCAATAATCCGCACTACGGCGCCAGCGCCAACGCCTGGGACAGCCGACGCATTCCCGCTGGTTCCAGCGGTGGCTCCGGCGTGGCGGCAGCGGTGCGCAGCGCGCTGGCAACCCTCGGTACGGATACCGGCGGTTCGATACGTTTACCGGCCTCGATGAACGGCGTAACCGGGCTACGTCCGGGCGTGGGACGCATTGCAACGGACGGCGTTTTTCCGCTGGCGGCAAGCCTGGATACCGTTGGCCCGCTCGCGCCGTGGGCGAGCGACTGCGCCCGCGTTTACAGCGCGCTCACCGGTGAAAAAGCCGTGGCTATTCCGGCCAGCCTGCGCGGCTTGCGGGTTGGCCTGCTGGGGGCTTACAGCGAGACGGTGCATCCGGATGTCGCTCAGGCGTATCAGGCGTTTACTCACTGGCTGAGCGATACCGGGGCGCGCTGCGAAAACGTGGCGTTGAGCGGGCTGGAGGAAGCGGTAAATGCGCTGGTGCTGATCAATCTCGCAGAACCCGCCGCGCTACACAGCCGCTGGTTGCAGGAGCGCCCGCAGGATTATGGCGACGATGTGCGCCTGCTGCTGCAAACCGGGCTGGGCATCAGCGCCGTGGAGTATTTGCAGGCGCAGCGTTATCGCACCCTGCTGCGCGAGCAGGTGCTTGCTGCGTTTCGCGAACTGGATGTCATTCTGGTGCCGACGCTCCCGTTTACTGCGCCGTTAAAAGGGCAGGAGCTGGTAGACATTGGCGGTCAGCAAGAGAGTGTGCTGACCGGGAATATGCGTTTTAACGCCATCGCCAGCCTTTGCGCGCTGCCAGCCCTGAGTTTCCCGGCCGGTTTTGACCGGGACGGGTTGCCGGTAGGCTTGCAGTTGATCGGCCCGGACGGCAGCGAAGGGCGGTTGCTGGCGCTGGCCGCCCGTTTTCAACAGGAGAGCGATTACCACACCCGCACGCCGCTGATGGTCGCCCGTTGAAAAATATCAGCCTGAGCGATGGACTGATTCTGCTACTGGTCGTCAACGGCTGGGCCTTCAACGTGGTGGCAATGAAAATCGGCATGATGGAGTTGCCGCCGCTGTTAATGCTGGCGCTGCGCTTTATGGTGGTGGCCGCCGTGCTGGTGCCGTTCAACCCGATTCGCGTGCAGCAGGTGCCGCTGTTGATCCTGCTGGCATTTACCTTTGGCTTTATCCATTTTGCGCTGCTGATGCTGGGGATGCGCTATACCGACGCGGGCAGCGCAGCGGTGCTGGTGCAAATGGGAACCCCCGCCGCCATGGTGCTGGCGGCGATCGTGCTGAAAGAGCCGCTCGGCTGGCGGCAACTGTGCGGCGTCGGTCTGGCGCTGCTCGGCGTGATGGTGCTCTCCGGCAGCCCGGCGCTCAGTTCGTGGAAAGGGCCGATTTTATTGCTGATCAGCGCCGCGGGCTGGGCCTGTACCAATATCATTGTTAAACGCGCCAGCCCACCGCCCGCGCTGGCGATGACCGGCTGGTTATCGCTCTTCGCCATTCCTTTGGCAGGGTTCAGTTCGTGGCTTTGCGAAACCGATCAGCTCACGCTGCTGATGGCCGCAGGCTGGCGCGGCTGGCTCGGCGTGCTCTACAGCGCGTTTGGCTCGTCGTTGATTGCCTACTCGTTATGGTACTGGCTGGTGAAACGCTATCCGGTCAACCAGATCCTGCCGTGGTCGCTGCTCAGCCCGGCACTGGCGGTGGTGATGGGCGGTCTGGTACTGGGGGAAAGTCTCGATCCGGTCAAACTCTCCGGCGCAGCGCTGATTGTCGGCGGGATACTGTTGAGTATTTTGCGCCGGCGCGGCTGATAAGTGGGGCGAAAAACATCCACGCCGTAGCGTGGATGTTGTCGGTTTACCTTGTGGCAAACTTCATTAATTGGCGTTAGCCAGCGTCATCTCCTGCGGTCCGCCGTGGCGGCCACTTCCTGACTGCATCGACGCGTCATCGACGAGGAAACGGGTGACAGACTGCTGCAAATTCACCACCTGCTGTTGCAGGGAACTTGCGGCGGTTGCGACTTCGGAAACCAGCGAGGCGTTCTGCTGCGTGACGCCGTCCATCTGGTGAATGGCGATATTTATCTGCGAAATACCGCGCGTCTGCTCGCCGGAAGCCAGCATCACCTCATCCATGATCTCGACCACTTTTTTCACATCGACCATCACTTCGTTCATCGTCGCGCCAGCTTCTTTCACCAGACCGGAACCCTGTTCAATGCGGCTGAGCGAATCACTGATCATCGTGCCAATCTCTTTCGCGGCCGTGGCGCTGCGCTGCGCCAGCACGCGGACTTCCGATGCCACCACCGCGAAGCCGCGTCCGGCTTCCCCGGCGCGGGCCGCTTCGACGGCGGCGTTCAGCGCCAGCAGGTTGGTCTGGAAGGCAATTCCATCAATCACACCGACAATATCGCCAATTTGTGCGGAGCTTTTTTCGATTGCAGTCATGGTAGAAACCACTTCCGAGACCACAGTTGCGCCACGCGAAGCGGTGTTCGATGCTTTTTGCGACAGTTCGTTCGCTTTGCGTGTGTTGTCTTCGTTATTTTTTACCGTCGCCATAATCTGCTCCATGCTGGAGGCGGTTTCATCCAGCGAGGCGGCCTGCTGCTCGGTACGGCTGGAGAGATCGATATTGCCGGAAGCAATCTCTTCCACGCCGGAGCCGATGGCATCCGTACCGTTACGCACCATGCGCACCATATTCTCCAGACCATCACGCATACGCTGTACGGCGGCGAAAAGCTGGGCGATTTCATTTTTCCCGGCAATATTAATGCGCGCGCGCAAATCGCCTTCGGCAATACGGTCAAACACGGTAATCACGTTATTGAGCGGTTTGACAATCAGATTGGTCATCACCGACCAGGCCAGGCCCGCCAGTACCAGCGCACAGGCAATCGAGAAGTAGAGAACAAACGCCATGCGTGTAACGCGGTTGTTGGAGTCATCATAGGCGCGGTCAATGCTTTTAATTTTAAACGCCACCAGCGATTTGGAGGCCTTATCAAATGCAGCATACAGCGCGGTTGATTTCCCGGCGCGCTGGCGGTATTCGTCAAGTTTGCCCGCTTTCAGCGCCGCAAAGGCCGGATCGATAAATTCATTCATCAGCGCGGCGCGGCTGATGGCCATCTCATTGGCGATAACTTGCTCTTCAGCCGATTGCGGATATTTAAGGTACTCCTGCCATTTGCCGCTGGCGCTATCAATTTTGCCGCGTGCGCGATCCAGCGCCACGTTGGCTTTCTCTGTTTCGCCATTACCGACCAGCGATTCATACAAGCGTAAATCCAGACGGCCACGCAGTAATAGCTCGGAGCTTTCATTTAAGGCAACCAGACCGGGCAAGACTTCCGTATCGACGCGGGCAAAGGATTTATTCCCGGATTGCACTGCCACCAATCCCAGAATACCCACGAACAGTAATAAGGCCGTCAGTGAAAATATCATCATGCTAAGAGCAGTACGGATCTTTATTCGACGAAACATAGCGTTTTCCCTGTTACCGATGAATGAAAAAAGAAAAGAGGGGTGAAAATAACGTTGTTATGCGAAAAATCAGGAAGCAACGTGCGTCACTTCCTGAGGTGAAGAGATTATTTTTTATCCTGCCGTGCAGGTGTGGCGGCCAAAAAAGCGCGCAATTTGTCGCGGTAAAATTTTGCCGACATCATGGTGCCGTGGCCGCTGGTTTCCACGCTGGCCGGAATAAGAAAAAGCTCAGCCTGTTTTATTTTGTGGAGCTCGCCGCTGAGGATCCCGGTTTCTACCGGATTACGTTCATCATCGGCGGAGTTAATGATCAGCATCGGCGCGGTAATACGGTTTAACGCCGGTAACGCGTTATAGTTCGCCGAGGAACTCCAGATATAAATAAAGTCGTTGGCATCCGCAGTGACCGGCGCGGCGAGGCGTTCATCCACCAGTTTATCGGCCAGCGCGCGGGTTGGTGCTTTATGCTGGTAATTCAGCGTGCCGCCGGTGGTGGCAATACTGAACATAATATTGGCGGTCTTCAGCGCAGGCGGTTGCTGCTGGTAATTACCCTGCGCCCAGGCCGGATCGGCTTTGATCGACTCAATTAACATGCGTCGCATCATCCAGTTACGGCCAGAAAGCTCGTTGGGCTGCGAGGCCATCGGCACCAGCGCATCCATCATCGTCGGGTATTTTTCTCCCCACAGCCAGGTCTGCATACCACCCATCGAATAACCCATTACCAGGCGCAAATGCGAAATACCGAGTCCTTCTTTAATTAAGCGATATTGCGCGGCCACCATATCGTCATAATCGTAGTGCGGAAAGTTCATGCGCAAACCATCTGACGGTTTGGAGGATTTCCCCGAGCCAATACTTTCCGGGATGATGATGAAATATTTACTGCTGTCGAGCGCCGCGCCGGGCGTAAATAACTCACCGGCAAATCCTGGCGCCAGCAACGCTTTAATCGGCTGGTTCGTTCCGTGCAGAAGTAATACCGCAGGTTTGCTGCGATCGCCGAGCGTGTAGTAATGAATACGCAGATCGTTGAGTTTTTCACCGCTATTAAAGGTGAATTCGTTGGCGACCCAGTCGCCTTCCTGAACGGTGGGTGCAGAATTTGCTGCGTGAGATAAAGGTGATAAAGCTAACAGAATGGCGAGCGTCGTTCCTGATATTATGCGAAAGAACATAAAATAACTCTTTAGTATGTGCAGGTTCCGGGAATTCGATAGTAGATTCAATTCAGATAAATCCCAATGAATATCAAGAACATCACCGGAAAATAATATTCTGTCCTCTTTTTTTGCTTTTTAACGAGACGTTTTTAATACAGTTTCTCTTATGTAAGATGCATCTGGTTCATAGGGTGGCAGCGGTGCCTTACTCCTGCTCCCGCTTGTGGCGCAGCGTCAGCAACGGAGTGACCGATATGCCGTGGATCAGCACGCTGAAGGTCACTATCGTAATGGCGATATCCGCTAGTTCGCCCGCGTGGGCGCTGTCTAACCCGTGCATATACGCATACGCAATGTAATTCAGGCTGCCGATGCCGCGAATTCCCAGCCATCCGAGGCTCAGACGGTGAAACAGCGACTCGCCCGAACGCCAGGTCAGCAGTAGCACCGACAGCGGTCGAATAATGACAAACAGCATGAAAGCCATCAGCAGGGCGGGCATATCCCAGTGCTGCGCCAGCGTGACGCCCAGAATAATCACCAGCACCGCCGCAAATATCCGCTCAACCGTATCGCCAAAGGAGAGCGCATCGCCAATCACCAGCCCCACCGATTTGATCGGGTTATGTTCTTCCAGTGCGTGGCGTGCGTGGGGATTGACCTGCATTTCTGCCGGTAAGTCGTGCTCAGCGTCTTTCTGGTTCGGATGCCTTTTCTGCACGCTGACTTCGGCGCTGCGCAGTCCAACCCCGGCGGCAAACGCGGCCAGAAAACCAGACGCGCTGGCGGCCATGGCAAGGGCAAAACTGAGACAGATCAGCGATAGCGCGACAAAATCGCTGGGCGCCACTTCGCCCTGGGCATGTCGGGAGCGGGTGGCGATAAGCCCAATGCTGCGCCCCAGCAAAAAACCGATCGCCAGCCCGCCCACCAGCGCCCAGACCAGATCGATGCTCAGCCAGCTAAGCCACTCGTCGGTGCTGATACTGCCGCCCGCCCGATGCCAGATCAGCGCCAGCATCAGAAAAGGCAGAGCGGTGCCGTCATTCAGCCCGGCTTCGCTGGAGAGAGCGATTCGCAGCTGGTCGCCATCCCTGGCGTCGTTGATGGAGACCAGGCTTGCCAGCACCGGATCGGTCGGGGCGAGGATCGCGGCAAGCGCCAGCGACAGCGGCCAGGAGAGATCGGCCATGAAATGGGCGGCCAGCATCATTCCGCCGATGGTGAGCAACATGCCGGGCAGCGCCAGTTTGATCCCCATCTTCCAGTAAGGCGACGTCAGCGGCAGGCGAATTTTTAGCCCGGTAATAAACAGCGAAGCCGCCATGGCGATTTCCGTCACCCGGCTGGTCAGCGTGGCGTGTGCGGCAATATCAATATTGAGGATATTAAATACCCACGGGCCGCAGGCAATACCCACCAGAAGATAAAGGCCAAAAACCGACACCGGTGCACGGCTTATCCAGCCATAAGAGAGTGACATCAATAATAATAAACAACCGGTTGCTGCCGTCCACGCCAAATATCCCATATCTCTCCACTGTGTCGTTTAGCTATTTAAAAGGGTATAGACGCTGAAGAGACGATATTCCAGAATATTGCAAAGCGAGGCGGTAAATTAGGTGTCGTGAATAGTGCAATATTATTTTCAGCTTCGTTATTTTCATCCATCGCTATTTTTGTTCTACCCTTTATGTTCGTGGTAATTAAACATTGAGAGGTAAGCGAATGGATAGCATAAATAACCCGAAGCACACCACAAATCAGACTAATACCGAAAACTACCCGGTTCCGCCATTTCCACATCAAAAACAGCCGTTCCCGGGCCTTGCCGGGAAAATGGAGCCGCGTCCCGACCACGGTGAAAAAAGCTACCAGGGCAGTGGTCGACTGAATGGCCGTAAGGCGCTGATCACCGGGGGTGATTCCGGTATTGGCCGCGCGGTTGCGATTGCCTTTGCCCGCGAAGGCGCCGATGTGGCCATCAACTATCTGCCAGCGGAAGAGGAAGATGCGCGGGAAGTGATGGCCCTGATCAAAGAAGCCGGGCGCAAGGCGGTGGCGATCCCTGGCGATATCCGCGATGAAACGTTCTGCCAGCAATTAGTGGAACAGGCCAGCGAAGCCTTAGGCGGGCTGGATCTGCTGGTGAATAACGCCGGGCGTCAGCAGTTCTGTGAATCGATAGAAGATCTGACCACCGAAGCGTTTGATGACACGTTCAAAACCAACGTCTACGCCATGTTCTGGATAACGAAAGCCGCGCTGAAAAAGATGTCCCGCGGCGCGGCGATTATTAATACCACCTCCGTTCAGGCGTACGAACCGAGCGAAATACTGCTCGATTACGCCCAGACCAAAGCCGCTATCGCGACGTTTACCAAATCTCTCGCCAAACAACTGGGGCCGAAAGGGATCCGTGTGAACGCCGTTGCGCCTGGCCCATACTGGACGGTGCTGCAATGTTGCGGCGGGCAGCCGCAGGAAAAAATCGAGCAGTTTGGCGCTTCCGCGCCGCTCGGCCGCCCAGGCCAGCCGGCAGAGATTGCGCCGCTGTATGTCACCCTGGCTTCGTCTGAAAACAGCTATGCGTCAGGCCAGGTCTGGTGTTCTGACGGTGGTACGGGAACCGTGTAACGCGCAGCCCTCTTTTATCAATGTCAGGAGGATCGCCAGTGAAAGCACTGCGGCAATGTATCGCCGGTGCGGCGTGGCGGCATCGTCAGCGTGCCGCAAAGTGATCCTCGTGCCCGGCATGAATGCGGAAAAAGCCACCGTTTGATTCTTCACCAGGCGCAGCGCCGTTTGCGCCTTTACTCTGGAGAGCGATTTGATGACCACACCTTCGTTATCTATTGCCAATGAACTGGGGCGGTTGTTAACGGAAAAAAAGCTGCAACTGGCGACGGCGGAGTCCTGCACCGGCGGGATGATCGCCTCGTCGTTATGCGCAGCGGAGAATACCCCGGCGTTCTATGGCAGCGGGTTTGTGACCTTTACCGATGAAGCCAAGATGATCATGCTTGGCGTCAGTCGCGAAACCCTTACCGCGCACACGGCGGTAAGCGAACAGGCCGTTATCGAGATGGCGGCGGGTGCCGTGCGCCAGTCGCAGGCGCATATCGGTATTGCGGTCAGCGGCTACGCCGGGCCGGACGGCGGCGAAGATGGCACGCCAGCGGGCACGATCTGGTTTGCCTGGCAGCTTGCCGACAACAGCGTTCATACCCGGGTGAAACAGTTTACCGGCGACAGCGAAGCGAATATCAAAGAGGCCACTAATTATGCTCTCGGCAGATTAATTCGCTTATTAGCCGAATCGGACTAAATGCTGAATAGCGCCTACTGAAATAAAACAAGCGCAGCGGGAAATATACTCTGCCTGCTGCCGCCTGGTTGTTTTTTTCCGTACCTGGCTATAGTGAAAAATCTGCGCAAATAATGAGGAGGTAACCATGTTACAGGTTGAAAAAGACGATCCCCGTGAAGCACCGGAATCCGGCGATAAAAAACCCGTTCCGCCAAAAAAATAATCGTGAACAGGGCCACACGCGTGGCCTTTTTTAACGACATAAGAAAATACCTAAATATCTCTGGATAAGGCGATGACCGCCTGACATTTTGGCCGCCATGTTGTCGCGGCTATTTTTAAACATCATCGATACGTCATGTAAAAACTCGCCGCGTACGTACGCGGAAGGTGAACGTTTCCCCGCAGACGGGAACGGGCGTAGAGGATGGGTCTGAGGAAGCAAAATGAGCCTGCAAAAATGTACCGTAATTTACGACGGCCAGGCCCTTATTGGCCCGGCGGAATCCCCCTGATCGACTTTCTCGATGCCTGTAACAGGACTCTACCTCATGTTTGCTCTCACCTGGCGCTGGAGCCGCTGCAAACCTGCGATGTTTGCTGGGTGGAACAGGCACCCATCACGCTGCTTTATAACAGTTGGGGATTTCGCGTTTTCAGCGGCAAGATTGAGTAAACCTTCCCGCGCTGCCTTACGCGCGCAGCCCGGCCATGGACATCAGCAGCCTGAGCACAGCGCTGACGAGAAACAGCGCCAGTACGCTGGCAAACCACAGCCCAACAAACCAGATGATTTTCGCTGCGATACGTTTTGACATCAGTGATACCCCGCGCCATGCTGGATTTTTCCGCGAAACACGTAGTAGCTCCAGAAGGTGTAAACCAGGATCACCGGAATAATCAGCAGTGCGCCAACCAGCATAAAGCCCTGGCTTTGCGGCGGCGCGGCGGCCTGCCACAGCGTGATATCCGGTGGAATAATATGCGGCCAGATACTGATGCCCAGCCCGCTAAAGCCGAGGAAAATCAGCCCCAGCGTCAGAATGAACGGCAAAATATGGTACTGCGCGTTGCTCAGCGTATGCCATAACCAGACGCTGAAGAGGATCACCAGCAGTGGAACCGGGGCAAAGAACCAGATATTCGGCCGGCTGAACCAGCGTTCGGCGATCGCCGCGTGGGAAAGCGGCGTCCACAGGCTGATCGCGGCTATCACCAGCAGCAGCGCCAGCAGCAGCGTTCTGGCGACAACGCGCATTTTCTGTTGCAGGTTTCCTTCACTTTTCATCACCAGCCAACTGGCGCCCAGCAGGCCATAAGTGATCACCAGCCCAACGCCGCAGAACAGGTTAAAGGGCGTCAGCCAGTCGAGCGAACCGCCGCTGAAGGTGCGCCCGGTGACGGGAAAACCGTTGATCACCGCGCCGACCACCACGCCCTGCATAAAGGTCGCCAGCAGCGATCCGGCGAGAAAGGACTTATCCCAGAACGGCTTGTGATTCGGCGTGGCTTTAAAACGAAACTCAAACGCCACGCCGCGAAAAATAAGACCGATCAACATGAATGTTAGCGGGATGGCCAGCGCATCCGCGATTACCGCATAAGCGAGAGGAAACGCGCCGAAAAGCCCGGCGCCGCCGAGCACCAGCCAGGTTTCGTTACCATCCCACACCGGCGCGACGCTGTTCACCATAATGTCCCGTTCGCCGCCATCCTGAATCGCCGGGAAGAGAATACCGATGCCCAGATCGAAGCCGTCCATCACGATATACATCAGCGTGGCAAAGACGATGATGACAAACCAGATCAGCGATAAATCGATGCCCATTATTTTTTCTCCTCCGCCTGCAAATTTTCACCCGCCGCAGAGAGCGGGCGCGCCGGTCTACCGTCTGTTGCGTGTTCATCCCAGGGCTGCGGCCCTTTCTTAATCAACCGCACCATATAGCTGTAGCCGACGCCGAAGACCGAGGTGTACACCACGATAAAGGCCAGCAGGCTCAGGCTCATCTGTAAGGTGCTGTGCAGGGAAACCGCATCCGCCGTGCGCAGTAGCCCGTAGACGACCCAGGGTTGCCGCCCGACTTCGGTGGTCACCCAACCGGCAAGAATGGCAATCAACCCCGCCGGGCCCATGCACAGCGCGAAGTACAGGAAAAGGCGCGATGTATATAGCCGCTGGCGAAAACGTAACCACAACGCGGCAACGCCGAGCGCGATCATCAATAGCCCCATCCCGACCATCAGACGAAATGACCAGAAGACAATGGTGGAGTTGGGCCGATCCGCTTTCGGGAAATCTTTCAGCGCAGGCACTTGTTCATGTAGCGAGTGGGTGAGGATCAGGCTGCCGAGAGAGGGGATTTACACCGCGTATCGGGTGCGCTCTTGTGCCATATCCGGCAAGCCAAACAGCAACAACGGCGTAGCTTCGCCGGGCGGATTTTCCCAGTGCCCCTCAATGGCGGCGATCTTCGCGGGCTGATGCTTCAGCGTGTTCAGACCATGCATATCGCCAATAAAGGCCTGCAGCGGCGCGACGGCCAGCGCCATCCACATCGCCATCGACAGCATCTTGCGGATTGCCGGTGTGTCATTGCGGTGCAGCAAGTGCCAGGCACCGGAAGCGCCAACGAAGAGAGCAGTGCTGAGGAACGCGGCAATGGTCATATGCAGTAAACGGTACGGGAACGAGGGGTTAAAAATGACCGCAAACCAGTCAACAGGGATCACCTGCCCATTTTCAATGGCAAACCCTTGCGGCGTATGCATCCAGCTATTGGAGGCAAGGATCCAGAACGTGGACATCAGCGTGCCCAGCGCCACCATGCAGGTAGCAAAAAAGTGCAGCCCTGGCCCCACCTTATTCCAGCCAAACAGCATCACGCCGAGAAAACCCGCCTCAAGGAAGAAGGCGGTCAGCACCTCATAGGTGAGCAATGGCCCGGTAATACTGCCGGCAAACTGGGAAAAACCGCTCCAGTTGGTACCGAACTGATAGGCCATCACCAGCCCGGACACCACGCCCATGCCGAAGTTGACGGCGAAGATCTTTAGCCAGAAGTGATACATCGCGCGCCAGTCGGGATTTTTGGTTTTCAGCCATAACCCTTCCAGCACCACCAGATAGCTGGCGAGCCCGATAGTGATGGCGGGAAAAATAATGTGAAACGAGACCGTAAAGGCGAACTGAAGCCTTGCCAGATGGAATGCATCGAATTCGAACATGCCCGGTTACCCCACAAAAAAACACCCCTAAACGAAGGGGTGAATACGACAGGTATCAGTAAGTATTATTTCTCTTGTGGCTCTCCGCTACCCAGTTCAGCGCCGGTCAGCGGATCCACACCGGGATCGGATTGCGTACGCTTCGCCATCGCTTTCACCAGCGCGCGCTGTTTATCGTTGAGTTGTACCGTGGCGAGACCATCGCCGCCATCCACGGCAGGCTGCGGATCGGCCACATAGTCGAAGTTCTCGTCGCTGTTCCAGCTTCCGCGCGGATCGTCGCCTTCGGACATGTTGTAGTACACATTGCTGTACTGTTCGATGGGCGGCAATTTACCTGGCGGAAAGTTATTACGAATGGAATAGAGCGCTTTCTCGAAGGAGAGCTGATGCGCCGCTTCGCGCGTCATCAGGAAACTCAGCGCATCTTTAACGCCCGGATCGTCCGTGACATTAATCAGCCGTTCGTAAATAATTTTCGCGCGCGCTTCCGCCGCAATATTGGAACGCATATCCGCCGTGACTTCGCCAATGGTATCAATATAAGCCGCCGTCCACGGCACGCCGCCGGAATTCGTCAGGGCAGGGCCGCCGCCATATAACAGCGAGGTAATATGGCTGTCATTGCCATTGGCGGTTAAAGAGCGATAAAGTTCCGCTTCTTTTTCTGTCCCTTCGGCCAGTTCGCCTTTTGCGCCTTTATTCAGCATGCCGACCAGAGTTCCAATAATTTCCAGATGGCTTAATTCTTCGGTGGCTATATCCATCAACATCTCTTTGCGACCCACATCGTCATCGCCCAGGCCCTGGGTGAAATAGCGGCAGGCGGCCGCCAGCTCGCCTTGCGGGCCGCCGAACTGTTCCAGTAAGAGGTTCGCCAGCCCTGGGTTTGGCTCACTGACGCGTACGGTGTACTGTAGTTGTTTTACATGTCGAAACATAAATTCTCCTGATGTTTTATTTTATTTTTTAGCTTCCACACCGGCAGCGGCATCGCGAAGTAAAAATTGTTCGGTAACGTCGGGCAAATGATTAAATGCCCATTCCGCCATCGCTTTTTCCTCGGCGAGAATTTGTTTGAAAATATCGATGCTGGCAATATCACCGACTTTTTCTGCCGCTGCAATTAATGACGTATAACAGGCAATTTCAAATTGCTCGAATACGTAGCTGCTAATTGAGCTTTTGACAACTTCATCTGAAGAAAACATACCGCCGACGGCCTGGCCCATCGCACTCATTTTACTGGTGGCATCTTTCATTAATGAGCGGTTAATATCGTTACGATCGAGAATATCTTCCAGGATTTTAATCTGTCCTTGAGTTTCAGTTAAGTGCTGCTCAATTCTTGCACGCAGATCGGGATAATTATCGATGCGACTGCTCATTGCGCTGAGCATCGATTCGGCTTGTTTTTCCATGGCGTGCGCATCGCGTAGCCAGTCATGATAATTTTCTTGCGGTGTCATAGTACATTCCTCTTTTTTGGGGCTGTCTTATTGACCCTGAAGAATAATATTATCAGGGATGACATATGCTGGCGGTTATTAGCTTCCCGCTTTCTGATTAATACTTGAAGTCGCTATTTTGGTAAGTAACGTATCGGTGGTTTTTTCTTCTTCTAAGGTTTCAGCAAGTAATTGCTGCGCCTTTTTCAGACCTAACTGACTGGCGAGGGTACAAAGTGTACCGTAGGAGGCAATTTCGTAATGTTCCACTTTTTGCGCTGCCGCAATCAGCCCGGCATCGCGTACGCTGCCTTTTTCCGTGGCTTCAATGACCTCATTAGCTTCATCGATCAACCCTTCCATAGCGTGACATTTCATACGCTTAAGCTTGATGTTGGGCTCGGCTTCTACCAACTGATCGAGGCGCTCAATCTGCCCCTGGGTTTCTTCATAGTGCTTTTTGAAAGCCTCAGACAACTCGCTGCTTGAAGATTCGCGCGCCAGTTTGGAGAGGGCGCGGGTCAGTTGCTTCTCTGCGCTGTAAATATCAGAGAGGGAGTGAATAAATAGATCGGTAAGGGAATTAATCTGCATAGCGAATTACCTTTCATGCAAGATAAAATAATGGCGAGCCATTTTGACTCGCCGTAAAAATACTAATAACTACGATGTTTGAAGCGAGGTGTTAATCAATCACTCACCTGATTTTCGGCCGCCGCCATGGCTATTTTGACCGCCTTTTTTACCGGCTTCAGATGCGCGCTGCGGATCATTTTTGAAATTACCGCCGCTATGTTGACCACCTTTACGACCAGCTTCGGATGCTTTATCACGATCTTCTGCGAAATTACCAGAACCGCCACGATGTTCAGCCATGTTATTTCTCCAGTTTCGTTGTTTAAAATAAACGACATATTCTGCATCTCAATGTCGTCGGTGTTCGTGATTAAAGTTAGTCGCTATCGATAATTAGTCAAATCGAAGCGCAAAAAATTAGCTTGATGAAAAGTTAGTCACTGAATCTATATTCCAGATTTGGTGTATCGGTTATATATCTTTGCAGATAAAGAGCTTATGGCTATTTTTTATAGATATGGAATAGTAACCATAGTTACAAAATGCCTGAAATGACGCCAAAATAGCCGAAATAGTGACTTTTGTTTACTCATTGGCATTATCCCGCAATGAAAATCAATAAGTTTTGTTAATCGTTTTAAGACGAATCTTACAGGGAAGAGAGAGGACGCTGTGATGGGGCGTGTTTTTTGGCAGCGAGGAAGAGTCCAGGATTAAGCCGCAATAAAAAAACCTTCAGGAACAGGAAATCCGGACCGATCCTGAAGGCATGCAAGTGCATATTCGCTACCAGAATTAGTCTGCTAATAATTAAGAAAAGCGCCCTCAGAATTGTCCTGGTTAAGTTGCATCATTAATGAATGTTACTATTTCGCAGCGTGAATAATTATTTGCTATAATTTTAACAGATTGATTTTAAATGTTTTTAGTTTATTTTTGTCGGCTGGCACTGCTGATGGGAAATATTTCCTCTGTGGCTGAAGGCCATTTTACTGTGCAGATAAATTAATAATTCGCGTAAATGCAGCCTTCGTTCACACTTAATACCTTCGACAACAGAAGGAGGAATTTATGCAAACCGAACATAAAACCTGTAGCGATGCCTGTTATCAATGCGCCATTGCCTGCGAGCATTGCGCCGCGAGTTGTCTGAATGAAGAGGATATGGCAATGATGCGTGACTGCATCAAACTGGATCTTCAGTGCGCGGCGCTCTGTCGGCTGGTGGGGCAGTTTATGGCGCTGGAGAATGCCTATCTGCAACCGCTGTGTCGGGTGTGCGTGGATATCTGCAAATCCTGCGCTGAAGAGTGCAGCAGGCACCCGCATGATCACTGCCAGCAGTGCGCGCAGGCGTGTCGAACCTGCGCGCAAGCCTGTCTGCAAATGGCCGCCTGATGCGGGCATAAGCGCGGTGGCGTTGCCCCGGCATCACTATTCCGGCGCAGCGTCGCTGCCTTGCTGTGACGGCCATTTCCAGTTCTGCACTTCCGGCAGATCTTCACCGTATTCGCGGACATAACGATGATGGGCGGCGATCTTTTCCTGTAACACATCAAGAATTTCGTCAGCTTTCCCCTGGAGCGACGGCACGCGTAATATCGCTTCCTGTGCCAGATGAAAGCGATCCAGTTCGTTCAGCACCGTCATATCAAACGGCGTGGTGGTGGTGCCTTCCTCCATAAAACCGCGCACGTGGAAATTGCGGTGGTTGTTGCGCAGGTAGGTCAACCGGTGGATCAAACTGGGGTAGCCGTGGAAGGCGAAAACGACCGGTTTATCGGCGGTGAAAAGGGCATCAAACGCTTGCTCGCTCAGGCCGTGCGGGTGTTGATCGTCGGTTTGTAAAGCCATTAAATCGACGACGTTCACCACCTGAATGCGCAACGCTGGCAGGAATTCGCGCAGCAGATCGACCGCCGCGAGCGTCTCCATGGTGGGCACGTCACCGGCACAGGCCATCACCACATCCGGCGTTTCGCCTTCCGCAACCGTGCCCGCCCAGTACCAGATCCCCATTCCGGCCGCGCAGTGCTTTGCGGCGGCATCCAGCGTCAGCCACTGCGGCGCAGGCTGTTTCCCGGCGACAATCACATTGATGCGATCCCAGGTTTTCAGACAGTGATCCGCCACGCAGAGCAGCGTGTTGGCATCCGGCGGCAGATAAATGCGCACAATATCGGCTTTCTTGTTGGCAACGTGATCGATAAAGCCGGGATCCTGATGGCTATAACCATTGTGATCCTGGCGCCAGACATGGGACGAGAGCAGATAATTCAGCGAGGAGATGGGCGCCCGCCACGGCAACTTGCGCGTCACTTTCAGCCATTTGGCATGCTGGTTAAACATCGAATCGACAATATGAATAAACGCTTCATAGCAGTTAAACAGGCCGTGCCGCCCGGTGAGCAGATACCCTTCCAGCCAGCCCTGGCACTGATGCTCGCTGAGGATCTCCATCACCCGGCCATCGGGCGCAAGCTGTTCATCCCACGGTTTTTGCGCTGCCTGCCATGTGCGGCTGGTGACATCGAACACCTTACTCAGGCGATTAGATGCTGTTTCATCCGGGCCAAAAAGGCGGAAGTTATCTGCATTTTCCCGGAAGATGCCTGCAAGATATGCACCGAGTGCCGCCGTGGATTCCGCCTGAGTTTCACCGGGCGACGTGACTTCCACGGCGTACGATTGCAGTGCCGGTGTCACCAGTTCGCGGCGTAAACGCCCGCCGTTGGCCCACGGCGACGCGCCCATGCGTTTATCACCGGACGGTGCCAGCGCGCGCAGTTCCGCCTTTAACTGACCATGTTCATCAAAAAGATCCTCCGGCTGGTAGCTTTGCATCCAGCGCTGCAGGATCTGGCGATGTTCATCGTTTTCCCGGCAAGAAGAGACCGGCACCTGATGCGCGCGCCAGAAATCCTCCACCTTTTTGCCGTCTACAGTTTGCGGACCGGTCCAGCCTTTCGGGCTGCGCAACAGAATGACCGGCCAGCGCGGCAAGCGCTCTGCCGTCTGCTGGCTGCGCGCTTGCTGCTGAAAATCCGCAATGCGGCCAAGGGCGCTGTCCAGCGCCTGCGCCATATCGCGATGCATTTTTTCCGGCTCATGGCCGCTGACCAGCAGGGGTTCATACCCGTAGCCGCGAAACAGTTGAAACAGATCTTCATCGCTGGCGCGCCCGAGGAGCGTCGGGTTAGCAATCTTGTAACCGTTAAGATGCAAAATCGGCAGCACCGCACCGTCGCGCGCCGCATTGAGGAATTTAATCCCGTGCCAGCTTGCGGCCAGCGGGCCGGTTTCCGCTTCGCCATCGCCAATCACACAGGCGGCAATCAGCGACGGGTTATCAAATACCGCGCCGAACGCATGCGCCAGCGAGTAACCCAGCTCGCCGCCTTCATTAATGGAACCGGGCGTTTCCGGCGCGGCGTGGCTGGGGATGCCGCCAGGAAAAGAGAACTGGCGGAACAATTTTTTCATCCCCTGCGCATCCTGGCTTACCTGCGGGTAAATGTCGCTGTAAGAGCCTTCAAGCCACGTATTCGCCACCATGCCAGGCCCGCCATGCCCTGGACCGCAGATATAGATCATATCGAGATCGCGCTGGCGTATAGCGCGGTTGAGATGGGCATAAATAAAGTTAAGGCCGGGCGTGGTTCCCCAGTGCCCCAGCAGGCGCGGCTTGATGTGTTCCGGCTTGAGGGGCTCGCGCAGTAAGGGGTTATCCATCAGGTAAATTTGTCCGACGGAGAGGTAATTCGCGGCTCGCCAGTAGCGATTGATCAACTGAATGTCATGGTCAGAAAGGGAAGATGCCGTCATGCGTTCTCCTTTTGTAGGGTTGCGATGAAGTCAGAAGAGGGAGCTCCTGTCAAAGTGGGTTCCCTTTAAGCCTGGCATAGATGTTAAGGAGGGGCGTCGGGACGTGATTTCTGGCCGATGTTGTAAGCTTGATAGATGTTCACCCGCTGGAGAATGTCAATGGCGAAAACAGTGATGCAGGAATATCTGGTTCTGGGCGGCGAGCACCACGGCGAAGTCTGGCGCGGCGTTTACCCGGCGCTCTGGTTAACGCTGCCGGATAACGATAAACGCGCCGGGCAGTTTTATACGCGCGACAGCGGGGAGAAAATCGAATTGCGCCCGGACGCGCAGCTTTTTATTACCGAATGGAAATCGCCACAGGGTTCGACCTGGCTACTGATTGCCGAAGAAAATTTAACCGAATTTGATATTGCCGATGAAATTGCCCGTATTTTCCCGCCGCTGCGCCCTCTGGATGGGCCATCCGAAGATTTCGCCTGAATCTGATACCGAAAGCGAGCCTGGCTGCCAGGCTTCTGGATAGTGCTCTTCATCTGTGGAAATCGAGGACATAATGAAACACGACGAGACGTTGCCCGGCGTGTCTGAAAACGCCTGGGCGCTGAATTTCGAAGCCGGGTTTCGGCGCATCGGGGCTTTTGCGCTGCTGGCGATTATTATCGCCGCGCTGAGCGGCGTTTTCTCCGGCGGCTATTTTAGCCCGGCAGACAAAAGTAATGCTCAGCAGACGCTGAAAATCCACTATGAGCGATTCGGGCGTCTGCAAAACGCCCTGACGCTAAAAATCACGCTGCAAACCCAGGCGGCGAAGAAATATGTCATCAGCCTCGGTGGCGCGTTTAATGAGAATTATCAACACGGTAATGTCTGGCCCCAGCCCGACAGCATGTACAGCCGGGGAGAAACGCTGTATCTGGTTTATAACAACATCACCCGCAGCGGCGACTTTACGGTCTGGCTGAATACCACGCCGGGCACGCCGGGAAAATCGATGAATACCGTCGCCGTTAACGACGAACCGGGCATCCGGTTCTGGCAGTTCATTTATCCGTAGGAGAACAAAATGGAAATGGTGCTGCGGGCGTTGGCGATCTATTTAATCCTGTTACTGGTTTTTAAAGTGGTGGGACGCCGCGCGTTATTAGAGATGACCAGTTTTGACCTGATTCTGCTGTTGATCATCAGTGAGGCCACGCAACAGGCGCTCCTCGGCAACGACTTTTCCGTTACCGGCGCAATGTTGACCATTATTACGCTGGTGGCGGTCGATATTTTGTTCGGGCTGGTGAAAAAATATCTCTCCGGCGCGGAGTCGGTCATTGATGGTTCGCCGGTTATCCTGGTGGAAAATGGCATTCCCCTTGCTGATAAACTGCAAAAAGTGGATGTCTCCTGCGATGATATTCTGGTTGCAGCGCGACAGAATCAGGGCATTACCGAGTTGAGTAAAATCCGCTATGCCATTCTCGAACGCAACGGGCATATCTCCATTATTCCCGTGGAGGGGTAGGCAGGCACAATCTTCATTTATCCTTCCGGGCTGCGCCGCGTTTTGGATTTTTATGCTATTCGGCCTGTTTTCCCGCCCGCAGGCGCGGCGGCGTCTTGCTGGGCGAAAAAACGCCAGTACAATGGGCAGACGCTGAATTCTCCCGTCTGATAGCAGGCCACCATGATCGTCATAAAAACCTTTTTCCTGAGCCTGCTGTGCATCACGCTGCTCTCCCTTGCCGTCAGCCTCGCCCAGGCGATGCACCAGCGGGATACGCGCACGCAGCAAGGGTGGTGGGATGCCCGGCGTGATTCTGCCGGTATTGCGCCCGATGCGCGCAAAAATGCCCAACTTGCCATCGTGCAGGTTTATGCTGCTCCCACCTGGGGCTGGAAAGGCGCGGTGGCGGTGCATCCGTGGATCATTTTCAAACGCGCCGGGGAAACGCACTATAACCGCTACGAGGTGATTAGCTGGGGCGCGGGCGATAAAGTGCGGCGTAACAGCAATATTCCTGATGGCTACTGGTATGGCGCACAGCCGCGCTTGCTGGTCGATCACCGTGGCCCGCAGGCCGAAGCGATGATCCCGCAGATTGAAGCGGCGATTGCTTCTTACCCGTGGCCGCAGACCTATCACGCCTGGCCTGGGCCGAACAGCAATACGTTTCTCGCGCATATCGGGCGCGAAGTCCCGGCGCTGAAGCTGGATCTGCCCGCCAATGCGCTCGGCAAAGATTTCCGCTCACTGCGCAATCCGATTGGCTTGCCGCCCTCCGGGCGCGGCGTGCAGGTCTCGCTGCTCGGTGTCGCAGGCGTAACGCTGGGGGCGGAAGAGGGGTTTGAACTCAATCTGCTGGGGCTGAATGTCGGGCTGGGTTTCACGCCGCTGCGCCTGCGTTTGCCGTTTATCGGCGGCCTTGGCAGCGATAATTTGCAGAAAGAGACCGCAGAACGCGTGCCGTAAGCGCGGCGCTCCGCTGCCAGCATCTGGCGTATCGTCAGCCGGCAATAATGGCCTTCAGGGGCGCAGAATAATGCGCCCCAGCACGCGGTTCTCTTCGGCGTAACGGTGGGCTTCCACCACATCCTGTAGCGCAAACTCGCGATCAATAAGCACCCGTAACACGCCATCACGCGCCTGCGCCAGCAACCCGTCAACAGAGGCTCTGGCCTGTTCGTTTGCCAGTTCGCGTCCCCAGAACAGCCCGCTCAGCGTCTGGTTGGCCTGCTGTAACGCCGCTAAATCGGCGCGGGTACTGCCTCCGGCGTTACCGGCCAGCACCACGGTTCCGCCTTCACGCAGGCAGGCGAATGACTGTTCAAGCGTGGAGCCTGCCAGATCCAGCACGCTGTCCACGCCGTGCTGTTGGGTGAGCGTTTGCACCTCCGCCACAATATCCTGCTGGCGGTAATCGAGGGCCACATCGAGGCCCAGTTCGCGAAGTTTTGCCACGCGCTCGCTACCGGAAAGTGTCGCCAGCACACGCGCGCCGCGCGCTTTCGCCAGTTGAATGGCGGCCACGCCAACGCCGCCCGCTCCGCCCTGGATCAGCAACGTTTCGCCCGCCTGCAGATGAAGGCGGGAAGAGAGCGCCCAGGCGGCGGTGCCAAAGCTAACCGGGATCGCGGCAGCGGTCGCCACATCCAGCCCATCGGGGATAACCCAGCTCCATGCGGCGGGCGCGGCGCGGTATTGGGCATGCGAACCGCTGAGCGCGATGGTGGCAACGCGCTGGCCGGGCTGGCGGTTTTGCACATTTTTACCCACCGCCACAATGGTGCCCGCAGACGAATAGCCGGGGACAGTGCCCTGCGGGGAAGGGGCGGCGGTGGCGCGATTAATCACATCGCCGCCTTCAAGGGCGACCGCTTCAACCTCAATCAACACCTCGTCTGCGCCGCATACCGGCTGCGGCACATCGATATAGTGCAATACGTCCGGTTTTCCGGGCTGAAAATAGACAGCGGCTTTCATCTTTTCTCCTCGCTATTACGCAAAGGGCTCGCGCAGGTTTATAGGCTAATCAGGCAAAGAATAGCTGTATACGGCCATAGCTGAATATTC
Source organism: Kosakonia sp. MUSA4 (assembly GCF_013085925.1). Taxonomy (NCBI): domain Bacteria; kingdom Pseudomonadati; phylum Pseudomonadota; class Gammaproteobacteria; order Enterobacterales; family Enterobacteriaceae; genus Kosakonia; species Kosakonia sp. MUSA4. The sequence goes on along the minus strand of NZ_CP025697.1, from coordinate 2,872,330 downwards.
TGATGTTGGTTATAGATATCTGTTTTTCCAATAATAATTGCACTGCCATTGCGCGCAGATGTTCTGAAAGGGTGCAGGTGGTTATTGGAAAAACACCCGGGAAATAATGTTTTTAGTTTAAAAACAACGCATTGAATTTCTGGCATGCCGCTTGCTGATTGAATTCCATCTTGTATACCAGCAGGAATTCAACGATGGCGTTAATGACAGGAAAAACACTGGCTGCATGGCAGCAGCGCATCCGGCAGGAGAGTGAGTCGGTTTATTCGCTTTTAAAAGCGCATATTGATGATTTATCCATTGAGGATAGTGCCTGGCTGGTGATCGCCAGCGACGCGCAATTGCAGGCGCAAATTAATGCGTTACTGCCGCTGTACCGTAATAATCCCGATGCGTTTCCGCTGTTCGGCGTACCTTTCGCCGTCAAAGACAATGTGGATGTGGCGGGCTGGCCAACCACGGCGGCGTGCCCGGCGCTCGAATTTATCGCCAAGAGAGATGCTACCGCTGTCGCCCGGTTGAAAGCGGCCGGAGCGATTGTGATTGGTAAAACCAATCTCGATCAGTTCGCCACCGGGCTGGTCGGCACGCGTTCACCCTACGGCGCAGTGCCGAACACTTTTGACCCGGCGTATGTCAGCGGCGGCTCCAGTTCCGGTTCCGCTTCCGTGGTGGCGCGTGGACTGGTGCCGTTTGCTTTTGGCACTGACACTGCCGGTTCGGGCCGCGTGCCTGCCGGGTTTAACAATATTGTCGGACTGAAGCCGACCAAAGGCTGGCTCTCCGCCACCGGCGTGCTGCCCGCCTGCCGCCTGAATGACACGCTGTCGGTGTTTGCCCTGACGGTGGAAGACGCGTTTTACATCGCGACGCTGGCGGGCGGCGCAGACATCGAAGATGCCTATTCGCGCGTTAACCCGGCAACCGCGCCTGCGGCTATCGCGCAAAACCCGGTTTTCGCCATCCCGGCAGAGCTGCGTTTCTTTGGCGATACGCAGGCCGAAGCCGCCTGGCTGAGCGCGCTGGAGGCGTTGCGTGCCAGCGGCGCGACGTTGAAACCCATCGATTTCTCGCCGTTCTACCAGCTCGCCGAGCAGCTTTATCAGGGGCCGTGGGTGGCGGAACGTACCGCGTCTGTCGGCGAGATGCTGCAACACCCGGAGCAGATGGACCCCACCGTGCACACCATTATTTCCGCCGGGCTGAACTACAGCGCGGTGGATGCCTTTAACGCGGAGTACCTGCGCGCAGAGCTGGCGCAAAAAATCCAGCACGCCCTGAGCGAGGTGGATGCGCTGGTGGTACCGACATCGCCCACCATCCATACGCTGGAAGAGATGAAGCAGGAGCCGATTCTCTTCAACTCGCAGTTCGGCACCTACACCAACTTTACCAACCTGGCGGATCTCTGTGCGCTGGCCTTGCCAGCGCCATTTCGCGCCGACGGTTTACCGGCCGGGATCACGCTGATCGCCCCGGCCTGGCATGACCGCGCGCTGGCGGATTTCGGCCTGCGCTGGCAGCAGCAACTGGCGCTGCCGCTCGGCGCGACCGGCCAGCCATTCATCCCGCCAGCGGCGGCATTACCGGTTTCTCAACACCATGTTCGCGTTGCCGTAGTGGGCGCGCATCTGCGCGGCATGCCGCTGAACTTCCAGCTCACCACCCGCGATGCTGCGTTTGTCGAAGCCACTGAAACCGCGCCGTGCTACCGGCTGTATGCGCTGGCAAACACCACACCGCCCAAGCCGGGCATTGCCCGCCAGGCGCAGGGCGCGGCCATTGTGGTGGAGCTGTGGGACATCCCGCTGGCGCGTTTTGGCGAGTTTGTCGCGGAGATCCCCGCGCCGCTCGGTATCGGTTCGCTGGAGCTGGCCGACGGACGCTGGGTGAAAGGGTTTATCTGCGAACCGGCAGCGCTGCACGATGCCACCGACATTACTGAATTTAAAGGCTGGCGTAACTGGATAGCCCGCCAGGAGAGCAAACATGTTTAACACCGTACTGATTGCCAACCGGGGCGAAATTGCCTGTCGCGCCATCCGCACGCTGCAACGTCTGGGGATCAAAAGCGTGGCGGTCTATTCCGACGCGGATAAAAATGCCGAACATGTTAAACAGGCCGATGTCGCCGTGGCACTCGGCGGCGAGAAGGCCAGCGACAGTTACCTGCGCATCGACAAGATCATCGCTGCGGCGCAGGAAACGGGCGCGCAGGCTATCTGGCCGGGCTACGGATTTTTGTCGGAAAGCCTGCCGTTTGCCGCCGCCTGCGAACAGGCCGGTATTGTTTTTGTCGGGCCGACTGCGCAGCAGATTGGCGAGTTTGGCCTGAAACACCGGGCGCGCGAGCTGGCCGCCGAGGCGGGCGTGCCGATGACGCCGGGCACCGGGCTGCTCGACTCGCTGGAAGCGGCGCTTGCAGCCGCAGCGAATATTGGCTATCCGGTGATGCTGAAAAGCACGGCGGGCGGCGGCGGTATTGGTCTGACGCGCTGCGCCGATGCGCAGGCGCTCAGCGACGCCTGGGAGAGCGTGCGGCGTCTGGGCGAACAGTTTTTTAGTGATGCCGGGGTGTTTGTCGAACGCTGCATCGATCGCGCGCGGCATATTGAAGTGCAGATCTTTGGCGACGGCAAAGGCAATGTGGTGGCGCTCGGCGAGCGCGACTGCTCATTGCAGCGCCGCAACCAGAAAGTGGTGGAAGAAACCCCGGCGCCGAACCTGCCAGCCGCCACCCGTGAAGCATTGCTCAGCGCCGCCGTACAGCTTGGCAAACTGGTCAATTACCGCAGCGCGGGCACGGTGGAATTTATCTACGACGCGCAACGGGATGCGTTCTACTTTCTGGAGGTCAACACCCGTTTGCAGGTGGAGCATCCGGTCACCGAGTGCGTAACCGGGCTGGATCTGGTCGAGTGCATGCTGCGCGTGGCGGCGGATGAAGCGATTGACTGGGCGCGCCTGCAACAGGCACCGCAGGGCGCGGCCATCGAAGTGCGTATCTATGCCGAAAACCCGCTGAAAAACTTCCAGCCCAGCCCTGGCGTATTAACCGAAGTTGCTTTCCCGCAAGGTGTGCGCGTGGATACCGGGGTGATCACCGGCAGTGAAGTGTCGGCATTTTACGATCCGATGATCGCCAAACTGATTGTGCAGGGCGCCAGCCGCGAAGAGGCGCTGGCAAAATTGCAGGCCGCGCTCGACGCGACCCGCCTGCACGGCATTACCACGAACCTTGATTATCTGCGCCAGATCACCGCCAGCGAGGCCTTTTGCAATGGCAGCATGTGGACGCGGATGCTCGACAGCGTTGAAGCGCACGCGGCGGTAATTGAGGTGCTGCAACCGGGGACCTGGAGCAGCGTTCAGGATTATCCGGGCCGCCTCGGTTACTGGGATATCGGCGTACCGCCTTCCGGACCGATGGACGATTTTGCTTTCCGCCTCGCCAACCGCATTGTTGGTAACCACGACGCGGCGGCGGGGCTGGAGTTCACCCTGCAAGGCCCGGTGCTGCAATTTCACAGCGCGGCGGTGATCGCCCTGACCGGGGCCGATTGCCAGGCAACGCTGGATGGCGAAGCGGTGCCATTATGGCAACCGATCACCGTTAACGCCGGGCAGACGCTGGCATATGGTCGCGCGCAGGTGGGCTGCCGCGCTTACCTCGCGGTACGTAACGGCATTGATGTGCCGCAATATCTTGGCAGCCGTTCCACCTTTGCGCTCGGGCAGTTTGGCGGCCACGCCGGACGGACGCTGAAAGTCGCCGATCTGCTGCCGATTTCACGCCCGCAACTGGCCGCCTGCACCACGCCCGCGCCGGTGAGCGAACCACAGGCGATAAGCCCGTCGCTGATCCCGGAGTATGGCGAACTGTGGCGCATCGGCGTGCTCTATGGGCCGCACGGCGCGCCGGATTTCTTTACCCAGGAAGCGATTGACGAGTTTTTCGCCAGCGACTGGCAGGTGCATTACAACTCGAACCGCCTCGGCGTGCGGCTGGTCGGGCCGAAACCAGGCTGGACGCGGCCCAACGGTGGCGAAGCTGGTCTGCATCCCTCAAACGTTCACGACTGCGAATACGCCATCGGCGCGATTAACTTTACCGGCGACTTCCCGGTGATCCTCACCCGCGATGGCCCAAGCCTCGGCGGTTTTGTCTGCCCGGTCACCATCGCCAAAGCCGAGTTGTGGAAAGTCGGGCAGGTCAAACCGGGCGATCGCATCCGCTTCTACCCGATGAGCGTAGAAGAGGCGGTAGCGCGGGAAAAAGCGCAGGAGCGCAGCATTGAGACGCTGCACGCCAGCCCGCTGGCGGAATTCACCACGCCATCCCTTGCCGATCGCGACGGGGTTTCCGCCACCGCGCTGGTGTCGCTGCCCGCCGCCGCTGGCGCACCGGCGATTGTCTATCGCCAGGCCGGGGATAACTACATTCTGATTGAGTATGGCGACAACGTGCTGGATCTGGCGCTGCGTCTGCGCGTTCACCTGTTGATGGAACAACTGCGCAAGCGGGCGCATCCGGGCGTGAAAGAGCTGTCGCCAGGCGTGCGTTCTTTGCAGGTGCGTTATGACAGCCTCGCCATCAGCCAGCAGGAACTGGTGGCGCTGCTGCTGGAGCTGGAGTCGCACATTGGTGATGTCAGCCAGATGAAAGTGCCGTCACGCATTGTGCATCTGCCGATGGCGTTTGAAGACAGCGCCACGCTGGATGCGGTCAGCCGCTACAAAGACACGGTGCGCGCGACAGCGCCGTGGTTGCCCAACAACGTGGACTTTATTCAGCGCATTAACGGCCTGGCGAGCCGCGACGCGGTGAAGGCGACGATTTTTGACGCCAGCTATCTGATCTTAGGCCTGGGCGATGTCTATCTCGGCGCGCCCTGCGCGGTGCCGATCGATCCGCGCCATCGTCTGCTGAGTTCCAAATATAACCCGGCGCGCACCTTTACCGCCGAAGGTACCGTTGGGATCGGCGGGATGTACATGTGCATCTACGGCATGGATTCCCCCGGTGGTTATCAACTGGTGGGCCGCACGCTGCCTATCTGGAACAAGTTCCTCAAAAACGCGCAGTTTGCCGCCGACGAGCCGTGGCTGCTGCACTTCTTCGACCAGGTGCGCTTCTACCCGGTGAGCGAAGCGGAACTCACCCAGTTGCGTGACGATTTCCGCGAAGGCCGCGCCACCATCCGCATTGAAGAGACGGTGTTTGATTTCCCGCAGCATTTGCAGTTCCTGCGCGATCACGCCGCCGACATTGCCGAATTCCGCGCGCGCCAGGCCGAAGCCTTCGAAGCGGAAGTGGAGCGCTGGCTCCTGGACGATCAGAGCAGCGTAACGGAAAGCCTGCCGCCAGAAGCGATCGTAGAGGATGACGACGCATTGCCGGTATGCGCCGATATGAGCGGCAACATCTGGAAAGTACTGGTCGCGCCGGGCGATGCGGTGACGGAAGGCCAGCCGCTGGTGATCGTCGAAGCGATGAAGATGGAGCTGGCCATCAACGCGCCGCAGAGCGGCAAGGTTAAACGCATTGCCTGCCAGCCGGGGCGTCCGGTCAGCCCCGGCGACACGCTGCTGTGGCTGGAATAAAGGAGACGGATGATGAGCGAGAAGGGCAATAAAAAACGCGCCGTCGGCCTGGCGGAGCGCATTTATCACGAACTGAAAAACGACATTTTTGATTTTCGCTTAATGCCGGGCGCGCATTTCAGCGAAAACGAGATCTCCGAGCGGATGTCCGCCAGCCGTACCCCGGTGCGTCAGGCGCTGTTCTGGCTTGAACATGAAGGGTATGTGCAGGTTTACTCGCGCAGCGGCTGGCAGGTAAAACCGTTTGATTTCAATTATTTCGAGGCGCTGTACGACTTTCGTATCGTGCTGGAAAGGGAAGCGGTGCGTCGCCTGTGCGGCATGCCGCCGGGCATCTGTTCAGAACATCTGGCGCCGCTGGTCAGCTTCTGGATTGACGCGCCGCGCATGGAGCCGAGCAAAGCGTTATCGCTGCAGGATGAGCAATTTCACACCACGCTGGTACGCGCCAGCGGCAACAGTGAAATGGTACGGGTACATGTGGAGTTGACCGAGAAGATGCGCATCATCCGCCATCTTGATTTCACCCGCAATGACCGTGTGGATGCGACCTACAACGAACATGCCCGTATTTTACAGGCGATCCTGAAACAGCACACCGAGGAGGCGCAGCGCATTCTGACCGGGCACATTTCTCAGAGCAAAGCCGAGGTCAGGAAAATCACCTTACACATGCTCCAGCAGGCAAGTTTACAACCCGTTTCACCGTAGCCGTGGTTCCGCCCCGCCGCGCGGCGGGGAATTTTAATCACTCAATATCATTTAGGGGTTTTGTAATGAAAAGACGTTCTTTACTGAAAGCTTTTGCCCTGTCAGCCACTTTTTTGAGCATGGGCATGTCGTTACAGGCATACGCAGCAGACACCATCAAAGTGGGGATCATGCACTCCCTCTCCGGCACCATGGCCATTTCCGAAACGCCGTTGAAAGACATGGCGCTGATGACCATTGATGAAATTAACGCCAAAGGCGGCGTGCTGGGTAAAAAGCTGGAGCCAGTGGTGGTCGATCCCGCCTCTAACTGGCCGCTGTTTGCGGAAAAAGCGCGTCAACTACTGACCCAGGATAAAGCCGCGGTGGTTTTTGGCTGCTGGACCTCGGTTTCGCGCAAATCGGTGCTGCCGGTGTTTGAAGAGCTGAATGGCCTGCTGTTCTACCCGGTGCAATATGAAGGGGAAGAGATGTCGCCGAACGTGTTCTACACCGGCGCGGCGCCAAACCAGCAGGCGATCCCGGCGGTGGAATACATGATGAGTGAAGATGGCGGCAGCGCAAAACGCTTCTTCCTGCTCGGCACTGACTATGTCTACCCGCGCACCACCAACAAAATTCTGCGCGCCTTCCTGCACTCGAAAGGCGTACAGGATAAAGACATTGAAGAAGTCTATACCCCGTTTGGTTACAGCGATTACCAGACCATCGTTGCCAATATCAAGAAATTCTCCGCAGGCGGCAAAACCGCTGTGATCTCCACCATCAACGGCGACTCCAACGTGCCGTTCTATAAAGAGCTGGCGAACCAGGGCATCAAAGCGACCGATGTGCCGGTGGTGGCCTTCTCGGTGGGCGAAGAGGAGCTGCGCGGTATCGATACCAAACCGCTGGTCGGCCATCTGGCGGCGTGGAACTACTTTGAGTCGGTCAGCAACCCGGTGAACACCAAATTTGTGGCGGATTACCGTGCGTATGCCAAAGCGCACAAACTGCCGAACGCCGATACCGTAGTGACCAACGATCCGATGGAAGCGACCTACGTCGGCATCCATATGTGGGCGCAGGCGGTTGAGAAAGCGGGCACCACCGACGTGGATAAAGTCCGCGCGGCGATGGCAGGCCAGAGCTTCGCCGCGCCAAGCGGCTTTACGCTGACCATGGATGCCACCAACCACCACTTACACAAACCGGTGATGATTGGCGAAATCGAAGAGAACGGTCAGTTCAACGTGGTGTGGAATACCGATAAGCCGATCCGCGCCCAGCCGTGGAGCCCGTACATTGCGGGCAACGATAAAAAACCGGATTACCCGGTCAAAACCGGCGGTAAATAAGCCCGTGCGGTACGTGTCAGGGGCAGGCGTTCTGCCCCTGACAGTGGTTGAATGTTCCGGCCAGGCCGGATAACCATCAAAAGACGCTGACAGATGAAAATATTCCCGGCTTTGGGCTTTCTCCTTTTCGGCTGCCTGCTGATGACCGCGACGGCGCAGGCCGGGCCTGCCGCTGATTATGGCAAGGCCAGCCGCACGCAGCAGGCGCAACTGCTTCAGCAGTGGTCTGCCGCGCCGGAGGCATCGCGCCTGCCGTTGTTGCAAGCGCTGACTGACGAAACGGTAGTCACCGATACGAATGGTCAACTCTTCACCGAGCAGAACGGCAAACTGACGGCGCTGGAAGGCGACGCAGCGCCTGCGGGCGCGACGAAAAAAGTGTTTATGAATAACCGCATTCGCGGGCTGGTGGCCAGCGCGCTGGCCACGCACCAACTGGTCAGCCCGGACGACAGCATCCGTCTGCGCGCGGCGCTGACGCTGCAAAACAGCGCGCAGGCCGATCAACTGCCGTTTCTCAGCGCACGGCTGGCGGCGGAGAAAAACGACGGCGTGCATACGGCGCTGGCTATTGCGGTGGCGAACTTACAGCTTGCTGACAGCCACGCCGAACGGCGTTTGCAGGCGGTGAAACTGCTGGGCGAAGCCAGCGATCCACAGGTGCAGGCCAGCCTGCAACGTCTGACGCAGCCGCAAAATGAGCCGGACTCTGCGGTGCGCCAGGCCGCCGCTGACAGCCTGAAGCAGGTACAGCAACGCCTGAAGTGGGGCGACTGGCTCGGACAAGCGTTCAGCGGGATTTCGCTCGGATCGATCCTGCTGCTGGCGGCGCTGGGGCTGGCGATCACCTACGGCTTGCTCGGCGTGATTAATATGGCGCACGGCGAAATGCTGATGCTGGGCGCGTACTCCACCTGGCTGGTGCAGGATCTGTTTCAGCGCTTCGCCCCCGACTGGCTGGCGATTTACCCGCTGGTGGCGCTGCCGGTGGCGTTCTTTATCACCGCCATTATCGGCATGCTGCTGGAGCGCACCATTATTCGCCACCTTTACGGGCGGCCGCTGGAAACCCTGCTCGCCACCTGGGGGATTAGCCTGATGCTGATTCAACTGGTGCGCGTGCTGTTTGGTACGCAGAACCTGGAAGTCGCTAATCCGGCGTGGCTCTCCGGCGGCTGGTCGGTGTTGCCGAACCTGGTGCTGCCGTGGAACCGTATCGCGGTGATTGTGTTTGTTATCGGCGTGCTGATCCTCACCTGGCTGCTGCTGAACAAAACCCGCCTCGGAATGAACGTGCGGGCGGTGACGCAAAACCGTCGCATGGCGGATTGCTGCGGCGTACCGACCGGGCGCGTCGATATGCTGGCTTTCGGTTTAGGTTCCGGTATTGCCGGGTTGGGCGGGGTGGCGCTGTCGCAACTGGGTAACGTCGGCCCGGAACTGGGGCAGGGCTACATTATTGACTCTTTCCTCGTGGTGGTAACGGGCGGCGTCGGGCAACTGGCGGGCACGGTCGTGGCGGCGCTGGGCCTCGGCGTGCTGAACAAAGTCCTTGAGCCGCAAATCGGCGCGGTGCTGGGCAAGATCGCGATCCTGGTGTTGATCGTGCTGTTTATTCAGAAACGACCGCAAGGGTTGTTTGCATTCAAAGGGCGGGTAATTGACTGATGAGCCAACCTATTACGTTAACCATCGCCCGCCGCGCGCCGCGCCTGACCTGCATGCTCGCTTCACTGCTGCTGGCTGCGCTGCTGATCCAGCCCTTTTTCGCGCTGCTTCCGGCGGAAAATCCGCTGGCGATTTCCACCTATACGCTGACGCTGATGGGCAAAATCCTCTGCTACGCCATTGTGGCGGTGGCGCTGGATCTGGTGTGGGGCTACGCGGGGCTGCTGTCGCTGGGGCACGGCTTGTTTTTCGCCCTCGGCGGTTATGCGATGGGGATGTATCTGATGCGCCAGGCCGCCGGTGACGGGCTGCCGGCGTTTATGTCGTTTCTTTCGTGGACGGAATTACCGTGGTTCTGGGCCGGAACGCAGTATTTCGCCTGGGCGCTGTGCCTGGTGATCCTGGTGCCGGGTTTGCTGGCGCTGGTGTTCGGCTATTTCGCCTTTCGCTCGCGCATTAAAGATGTCTACTTCTCGATTATGACTCAGGCGCTGACCTACGCCGGGATGCTGCTGTTTTTTCGCAACGAAACCGGCTTTGGCGGCAACAACGGCTTTACCGGTTTTACCACGCTGCTCGGCTTCCCGGTGTCGGCGACCGGGACGCGCATCGCGCTGTTTGTGGCGACGGTGCTGCTGCTGGCGGGGTCGCTGGCGATCGGCGTGATGCTGACACGCAGCAAGTTCGGCCGGGTGCTCACTGCCGTGCGCGACGCGGAAAACCGGCTGATGTTCTGTGGTTACGATCCGAAAGGCTACAAGCTTTTTGTCTGGACGCTTTCCGCTGTGCTGTGCGGGCTGGCTGGCGCGCTGTATGTGCCGCAGGTGGGGATTATCAACCCCAGCGAAATGTCGCCGACCAACTCGATTGAAGCGGCGATTTGGGTGGCGCTCGGCGGGCGCGGCTCGCTGATTGGGCCGATCCTCGGTGCCGGGATCGTGAACGGCGCGAAGAGCTGGTTTACCGTCGCGTTCCCGGACGTGTGGCTCTTTTTCCTGGGGCTGATGTTTATCCTTGTGACGCTGTTTCTGCCGCGCGGCGTGATTGGCCTGCTCAAACGGAGGAAGCATGACTGATTCCCTCTTTACCCAGCCGCAGTTGCAGGACCGCTATCGCGAAACTACCGATCCGGTGCTGCAACTGGAAAACATCAACGTCACGTTTGATTCGTTTCGTGCGCTGACGGATTTGTCACTGTCGATTGGCGTGGGGGAACTGCGCTGTGTTATCGGGCCAAACGGCGCAGGCAAAACCACGCTGATGGATATCATTACCGGTAAAACGCGGCCGGACAGCGGCACCATAACCTACGATCAGAACATCGATCTGACCGGGATGTCGCCGGTGGACATTAGCCGCGCGGGCATCGGGCGTAAGTTCCAGAAACCCACGGTGTTTGAAGCGCTGAGCGTGACGGAAAACCTCGAAATTGCGCTGAAAATGGATAAGTCAGTGTGGACCAGCCTGCGCGCCAGGCTCAGCGGCGAGCAGCGGGATCGCATTGATGAAGTACTGCTGTTGCTGCGGCTGACGGAGCATCGACATCGCCCGTCCGGGCTGCTTTCCCACGGGCAAAAACAGTTTCTGGAAATTGGCATGCTGCTGGTTCAGGAGCCGCATTTGCTGTTGCTGGATGAACCCGCCGCCGGGCTGACGGATGCCGAAACGGATTATATTGCCGAGCTGTTTCGCACGCTGGCGGGCAAACACTCGCTGATGGTGGTGGAGCATGATATGGGCTTTGTCGAAACCATTGCCGACTATGTGACCGTGCTGCATCAGGGGCAGGTGCTGGCGGAAGGTTCGCTGCGCGAGGTGCAGGCCAACGAGCAGGTTATCGACGTTTATCTGGGGCGCTAATATGTTGCAGGTGAAAGAGTTAAACCAGTATTACGGCGGCAGCCACATTTTGCGCGGCTTATCGTTCGAGACCACGCCGGGTGAAATTACCTGCCTGCTGGGGCGCAACGGCGTGGGGAAAACCACGCTGCTGAAGTGCCTGATGGGGCTGATCCCGGCGAAGTCCGGCACGGTTTACTGGCAGGGCAAACAGATCAATAACAGTAAGCCGCACCAGCGGGTGCAGCAGGGGATCGCGTATGTTCCACAGGGACGGGAGATTTTTCCCCGGCTGACCGTTGAAGAGAATCTGCTGATGGGACTGTCGCGCTTTTCGGGACGCCAGGCGAAAACCGTGCCCGACGAGATTTACCATCTCTTCCCGGTGCTGCGCGAGATGAAGCAGCGGCGGGGCGGCGATCTCTCCGGCGGGCAACAGCAGCAGCTTGCCATCGGGCGGGCGCTGGCCTGCAAGCCGCAGTTGTTGATCCTCGATGAGCCGACGGAAGGTATTCAGCCCTCGGTTATCAAGGAGATTGGCGCGGTGATCCGCAGCCTGGCGAATCGCGGCGATATGGCCATTCTGCTGGTGGAGCAGTTTTACGATTTTGCCGCCGAGCTGGCCGATCAGTATCTGGTGATGTCGCGCGGCACTATTATCCAGCGCGGGCGCGGCGATGAGATGGAAGCGCAGGGCGTAAGACAACTGGTGGCGATTTGAAGGGTAGCCGTTCCTGCCGGTTATCCCGTCGGCAGGAACGGTTTACTCAGACTTTGACCAGCTTCAGCCGCTGGTTCTGGCCCTGGAGCTGGATATAGCGTTCGAAAAGGTGGTGTTCCACTTCCTGGCCGCCATTCAACTGGGCGAGAAAATATTCTGCGTCCGCTTTAGTGGCGAAGTTTTGATGTTGCCAGTCACCTTCAAGGTTGTACAGCAAGCCAAAGGCTTCGCTGCACGGTAGCCGTATCTGGAATGTGGCCGCCAGCTCGCCCTGCATATAGCCGGTGAGCTGAAGCATTGCCGTTTCGCTGTGATAAAACGCGATACCGTCACGGGCTTTGTTATTATGCCACTGGCACTCGGGCATTAAATAACAGCTCCCGCCGACAGGCACATTTCCGTCGCTGGAGGGCGTCATATGACCGCCGACGGAAAAATCGGGATGGCTGGTGCCCACGGGAACAGCGTTGGTAATATAGCAAGGGCTGCCTGACGGAATGCCTTTCGCAATGAGTAAATCCTTCCAGCTTTTATCTTTATATCCCGGCACTCTTTTGGGATCCGCCGTACTGCCATCAACGTTATAAAGCGTGCCGCTAATATTGACGACACTGGCACCGGTAGAGGTAATGACTTCATCCTCATTGCTCACCAACTGGAGAAATTCATTAATTTTTTGTCGGTCATATTGTTCTTTGTCCATTTTATTCCCCTTCTGAAAGGAATTATAAAGAGGGAAGGGCGTGAGGGATAAAATAATGGCCTCACACCTTTCCCCGCTGTTATTAACGTTTAACTGTTGCTGGCGACAACCCAGCTATTATTTCTTTGCAGCGTCACATCAAGTTCATAGCTACCCATCGGGAAAGTTAATTGCTGCGCATTGCTGATATCGCTGATCTGAATAACCTGGCCGGGGATATAATTACCATAAGTGATCCAGTACGTCGGCGTAACAGAAAATACCAGATCCATATTCGGCTGCGCCGGCTGGACAAATGTTCCCGCGCCCGACATGGCGATCCCGACGGCGGCGCTATTAACCGGGCTAATACTTTCATGGCCGGTAATAAATAATGTGCCATTACGCCCGCCATTATTCAGCCCGCTAAAATTGTAAGCGCCGTTGCTGTACATCAGCGTGATATTATTATTGCCGGAAGGATCGCAGGGCACGCTTTGCGACGCCGTGAATACACTGCCCACATTCAGCGGCCCGGAATCGTCCCAGACAAAGCTGTAGTCAATTCCCCACTCGAAAGAAAGCAACGTGCCGGGAAATGCCGATTTTGTCAGCCAGGCCAATGACATAATATTCGGATTACTGATGTCCGGTAATGACTGATAGATACAGAAAGAGCCAAAAATCGTTGAATTATTGGTAACATTGACAGTGTATTGCTGAGACATAATATCCACCTTGTTTATTGAGTGAAAATAACGTGATGACAACTGCCTGCTTACATATAGGTATTTCGTGATTTTATGAGCCTTATACTCCTCATGGTGACACCAAACGTTTTGACTAAAGATTTCGGTGAAACCTGGTCCTGCATCGCTATCTGCATGGCCGCGCGACGAATAGCCACAAATACGCCCCATGCCGATGGCATTTCGATGTTCCCGGCAGAATCAGCATATTTGCATAACCGGGAATACTGTTTTTTGGGGATCTCAATCTCATATAATTTGTAGAATTTTGACGCATCCTTGGGGATATATATTTTTCGCCCGCCATGATGAGAAATGAGCTGAAAAAGGGATTTAAATCCGCAAGTACCTGCAATCTCTGAAGCCGCCCATGGCATCGCAGATAAAACATGTTCCTTATGCTGTTCGCAGAACTGCACTAACTCCCTTTCGTTTTCAGAGCTTATTGCTGGCAAGCCGGAAAATAGCAAAGGATAATCCTGTAATAAAACATCGTGTATTGTATTATTCACATTTACCTCATGCCGATGGTCTTATTCCGTAAGGGCTACCACAGTTGTGAGATAAAGTATTAACCGCGAATATCCATGGCAGCACGGAGGAAGTGTTCCCCCGCAAAGCGCGTGGGTACAACAAGAGTAGTTGCACGATTACCCGATATATAATATGTGCGTGCTGAAAGCTTTTATGGCGAATGCACACGCCGCGTAATCTATTACACGCGGGGCGTGGCGAAGGCGAAAGGCGCGCAGTCACAAAGGCAGTGGCGCTATTATTTCAGAATTATCATGCGAAAAAGGCGTCTTTCGACATTAACCGATCTGCCTCTCGCGTTCATTCTTGCAAGGCAACGATCAATATCGTGACGTCTTTTAACCAAAGGGGAAAGTCAATGCGCTTTCCGAACGTCGGAACGCGCATTGGATGGAGATACCTGCGCGAAGGGCGCCGATTTCGGACTGGCGGGGGATAACCTCCCGCATTCAGGGCGTTGTCTGACAGACAACTTCGATATTATTGCCATCAGGATCAAAAACATAGGCTGCGTAGTACGACTCATGGTAATGGCAACGTATTCCGGGAGAACCGTTGTTTTTCCCACCTGCCTGCAATGCGGCCTCCCAGAATTTATCCACCGTAGAGCGGTCTTGAGCGGCGAAGGCGATATGTACTGCTGCACCCGGTTTGTCGTTATCGTGTAGCCACAGACGCGGATAGTGCCCTGGGCCGAGCCCGTAACGTAAACCTCCCGTACGCGTTTGGCTCTGTTCGACGGCGATGATGAGCCGGAATTTCAGCGGTGCGAGTGCTTGTTCGTAGAAATGCCGGGATACACTGGCATCGTTGACGGCTATTTCAATGTGATCAATGACGGACATGGTTCTCTCCTGCGCGTGTAAAAGGGGAAGCCGTAGCCTGCCGCGCCACCCATTATGCGTGTTGCCAACTTTTGTAGACAAATTCAAGGCTGTAGCCATCAGGATCGCGAACCTGCGCGGCGTAATAGCGCGGGTCATAGTGATGTTGTGCGCCAGGCGGGTGGATCTCCGTCGCCCCGGCAGCCAGCGCGGCAACCCAGGCCTGGTTAACCTGTGCCTCTGAGTGGGCAACAAAACCGACATGGACAGCGCTGGGGGATGGCTCACCCTGGCGTAACCAGAAAAAGATACGGCCATTCGCACCAAAACCTTTCAAATCTGGATGGCCCTGCGGCCCCTCTCTACCGTCATAATCATGGCGACGGTTAATGTCCAGAACAGGGAGTACCCTTTCATAAAAATCTACCGAGCGCGCGATGTCGCTGACGGTAATAAACAGATGATCCAGCATGCTGTGCTCCTGTTGTCAGATGATATAACTGCCCAGAACCTGAAGGTGATTGACGGCTGTGCCGGTGGCTTGCTCGCCGTGATAGCTGGCTAAAATAACGCTGTAACGACGCGCTCACCGGCACACAATATGCGCCATAAAACGCCCCGCAGTCCGATGACCAGACAAAGCGTACGCCGAACAGGGGATTCATGCTGATGCGATCCTCTTTAAAAGTTGCCTAATGCTGCTTTTGTCTTGTTGCTCATCTGACGGCATGCTATTTACCAGCAATGGAAAATCAATTACACGAATTGCGTGAACTGGCCTCGCTGGCGGAAAATCAACGCACTGAAACCGGCATTCCACGCCTTGCGATGGTGCAGGGAGAGATCCCTGAGCACCGGTTGTCTGGCGTGTATGAACCCATGATCAACCTGATTCTGACGGGCTCGAAAAGCATGTCAGTAGGGGACAGAACCTACCGCTACGATCCCGCAACCTATTTTGTGATGTCGGTGGATTTGCCCGCCATTGGCCGTGTTTTTCCGGATGCGCAGACCGGCGCGCCTTATCTGGCTGTCAGCCTGACGCCGGATCCCGGGATCCTTGCTGATTTACAGCGTTGCTTGCCTGATTCTGGCTCCGATGGGGTCTTTCATTCGGGATTTTCCGTTGCGCCAGTGACCCCGGAATTGCTGGATGCCTGGGTGCGAATGTTACGTCTGATGCGTACCCCGGATGCGATCCCGGCACTGGCGCCCGCCTATGAAAGGGAAATCCTGTTCCGCGTGTTACAGGGGCCGCTTGGCTGGATGCTGCGTGATATTGCGCGACCAGAGTCGCATCTGTCGCGTATTTATGCGGTGATTAACTGGATAAAACAGAACTATATGCAGGCTGTGCGCGTGGAAACGCTGGCCGAAATGGCAGCACTCAGCGTTTCAGCCTTTCATCGTCATTTCCTGGCGGTTACCGCCCTCAGCCCGGTTCAGTATCAAAAACGGATAAGGCTGATGCGGGCGCGTGAAAAAATGAGCACCACAAACGCGAGCCTCACGACAATTGCGTTAACGGTGGGTTATCAAAGCCATACGCAGTTCAGTCGCGAATATGCCCGGCTGTTTGGTTTACCGCCTTCTGTTGATCGTCGGCGAATACTGAAAAGATAAGGGTTCCGCAGGCGAGAAATAACCTGTACCGGTCAACGGGGTTTTTATTTCAACTCACTAGTGAACATCCTCTTTTTGCCGTGTTGCATCATCTACTGCCACCTTCACTCTGGGTTTTGACAGCAGAATTTTGATCAGCTCCTGGAAGTTGACCGGCTTATAGAAGTAGTAACCTTGCAGGAAAGTGATGTTGTTTTGATTCAGGTAATCGAGTTGTTCTTTCGTTTCGACGCCTTCGGCGACAATGCTTAAAGAGAGTTTGCGCGCCAGATCCAGCACGCAATCTAAAATCCGCGTCGAGTCCTGTTCGGCATTCACTCTGGCAACGAAACTCTGGTCGATTTTAATGTAATCGATATGCAGATCGTGTAGGTAAGAAAGCCCTGAATAGCCAGTACCGAAATCATCCAGGGCGATAACAAACCCATTTTCATGCAGGGCATTCAGCCGTTGCACAAGATCTTCATCCACGTCTAAGGGCTCACGCTCGGTGACTTCAATCACCAGATTGAGCGCAGGGTGGCTGAAACTCTTTTTGAATTTCAGACATTCCACGACAAAATCGGCTGAAGCAATATGGGACGCGCTGAAGTTAATACCGATGTGAAAACCTTCCGGCAACCGGTGGGCAATGGCGTTCATATGGGCCACGACCTGCCTCATCAGGCTTTGCGTTAGCGGTATGATCAGATCTGATTTTTCGGCTAAAGGGATAAATGATGCGGGCGGGATATAGCCGGATCGCGGGTGTTTCCAGCGCGCCAGCACCTCGACGCCGCGCAGGGTTCCCTCCCTGCCATTCACCACCGGCTGGTAAAAAGGCACGATCTCACCGTTAGTAATGGCCCGGCGTAGCGTCTCTGCGGGCGTGGCATTTTTATTCAGGTATTTAACCAGTGCGTAGGCGGTCGCGCAGGAGATGAAAAGGATGAAAATCAGGATGCCCGGCCCCAGCGAGACGAGCCGGGGCAGGCTGAACAGCGAAGGTTGATTGTAAATGATACTGAAGGGATACATTTTCGAATTGAGTTGCCCCGAAGGGGGCGCGCTGGCGTTAAGCGCTGCGATATCCCCTGACAGGCCGATCACATTATTCCCGACGCGCAATCGGTAAATCACGCCCTCTAGCGGCGCATTCAGCGCCTCGCGAATATGCTGATCGCTGATGGTGACCAGCACGCGGCTTGCAGCAAATCGCGTCTGATAGACCATAAATGGCTGTTCGTTTGCTGCATCCTCTGCCGGCGCGAGAAGCAGACTGGCATTAGACATTCTGGGAATGCGCGCCAACAGCCCGCGATTTCCCGGTAGCGATGAGCACCAGACTTCTCCGTTTTTAACAATCAGGATCGTGCGCAGATGGGGTTGCAGGGCGGCTTCAGTGCCAAGCTGAAATTGTCCTTCCGGATCGCATCCTCTCACTACGATGTCAGCGGCGAGACGGGTGGCATGGGAAGCTTCATCAAGAATGTTGTTGATATTGTTTACCGCGTATCTGGCTCCTTCAAGGCGGTCTGCCCGGGTGGAGTACCAGAGCTGCATATTAAGAATAAAAACACCGGTAATAAAAAGAAGCACTGCCGCGATGAGAGGAATAAGGGCATTGCGCATCATTGTGTCCTGGGGCGAAAGGGTGGATTTCTCGTGTCAAAATGTCAGTACAAAAGCATGGTCGAGAGAAGCGGAAATCGCCAGCGTACGGCGCGTAGCGTTATGGCGAACTTTACGTCTCTTTTTTGCTGACAACACCACAATGGCAATTCGCTTTGACGGCGAGTGAGTAGCCTCAGCAATAAATACAGGCACCTGAAAATTGCCAGTCAGAATCTGCATAAGTGATAAAATAAAAATAACGGTAATGCTGACGGGATAATTTATTGAGGTTTTTATGAATGAGCATGATAGCTATTATCATTTCAGCGTTCAGAGAAATAAAAATCAGCAGATCCTGGATTTTACTCATTCCTTCTTAATGTGGTGTTAAGGCTGACATAATAAATTAACACCTTCTCAACGCGATTTTTTTAATATCAGTAATGCCGGGCAGATTCACTCACTGATAACAGGAAAACATAATCATGCATCTGGAACTACACAGCATCGGAAGAGTGGGGTGGCTCCGGGCGGCAGTACTGGGAGCCAATGATGGCATTGTGTCAACGGCCAGCCTTGTTCTCGGGGTTGCGTCTGCGGGGAGTTCCTCCTCCGGCGTGTTGCTGGCGGGCGTTGCCGGGCTGGTCGCAGGTGCGATGTCAATGGCGACCGGAGAATACGTCTCTGTCTCATCGCAAGCCGATACCGAAAAGGCCGCGCTGGCCCAGGAAAAAAGGGAGCTGGCGACGGATTATGATGGGGAGGTACAGGAACTGACATCACTGTATATGCAACGGGGGCTGGCGCCTTCGCTTGCCCGCGAGGTTGCGGAACAACTGATGGCAAAGGATGCGCTCGAGGCGCATGCCCGGGAAGAACTGGGCCTGACGGAGACGAATTCAGCTCGGCCGCTACAGGCCGCGATTTTTTCAGCCATCAGTTTTTCTGCCGGCGCGGTGTTGCCGGTTGTGGTGGCGTGGTTAACGCCGGCACCGTGGGTTTTGCTGTTCGTCATCCTTTCCACCCTTTTTTCACTGGCGCTCCTCGGCTATATCTCGTCGGTCGCCGGCAAAGCGCCGCCGGTGAAAGCCATTATTAGAATCACCTTCTGGAGCGCCATGGCAATGGCTTTGTCAATGGGCGCGGGTTCGCTCGCCGGACAGGCGCTGGCTTAAATAATCGTTTTATTCTCAGGAAAGAAAAAATGAAGAAATATTCAGGTGGGCAGATAGCACTACACTGGCTGGTTTTATTACTCATCGTCATCGCCTACGCCGCGATGGAATTCAGGGATATTTTCCCCAAAGATTCTGTCGGCCGTTACTGGATGGCAATAACCCATTACACGTGTGGCGTCAGTGTCTTTATTCTGATGCTGGTCAGAATGGTATTTAGATTTATTTTCCCGGAACCACCGGTCGTTCCCGCTCTGCCACAATGGCAAAAACTTAGCGCCACTGTTGTGCATTTTATTTTATATGCGCTGTTTATTTTTCTGCCGCTGCTGGGGGTGGTATCGCTCTATTACGGCCAGAAAGAGTGGAGCTTCCTGTTTATTAACATGCCGGTTGCGGCGGAAAAAAATAGTGTACTGCAACATAGCCTGAAAGAGGTTCATGAATTACTGGCTAATACGGGCTATTTTATCATCGGCTTGCATGCGGCGGCAGCGCTGCTGCACCACTATATACTGCGGGATAATACCTTGCTGAGAATGATGCCAGGCAAGCGCCCGGATTAACCTGTTTTTCTCTGAACGGGAAAAGAAGCCGCTTCTTGCTCATCGCCCGCGCTGCCGGTACGCCAGCGCGGGGTACAGAAAGCAGAGCAACGGCGCTGCTCAGACTTTAAGCATTTTCACCGTCGCATCAATGTCGATTTCATCTTCCGAGAAAATAGAGGTTGTGCCCTGAAAGGTGGCGATCGCCAGTTTTTTCACTGAGCGCATTTCATCCGGCTTGGTGGTGGTTTTCGGCCTAATATTTCCCATCAGCAGACCCACAGACAGCACGGCATTTTCTTTATCGATACGGGTATCAGCAGGGACTTCTTCGCTGTACACCAGATACGATTTGATCGACGTAAGCTTGAAACGTTCGCCCGCGATATAGATGTATTTGCTGTCAGGGATGACTTTCACCGCGTAAGCCGATAACCCCTTGTTATTGGTGGTGGGTTCGAAAGTCACCGCAGCATCTTTCTTAATTAGCTCAGGGTTAGCGACCTTAATCACATGAAAATAACGGTTTTCGCCGTTTTCATCTTTGATAAAGCCAAAACCTTTATCTTTAAACCACGTTGTGATCGTTCCGTTCATCGCTGTACCACCTGGTTAATCGTTTATCTACTCAGTTTTTTGCAGCGCGCAGTGTAAAGCACAATGCCTGCGCAGGCCATGCCTGGTTAAGTGTGAATGATAAATTTCTGCTCTGCGAGTGAGGAAAGCCACGGAACGCGAAGCAGCAGGGGGAAAACGTCTGTCGCGCCCCTTCAAACATACCTCCGGATTCGCCAGTCCGGTGAAAATCCGTTATTATCCGCAGCCACTCTCCATTCGGGCAGCCCGATGTCTACGATCGATACTTTTATTGCCCCGCCGTGTCACGACACTATTGAAACGCTCTATCAGGACGAGCACCTGGTGCTGATCAATAAACCCAGCGGATTACTCAGCCTGTCGGGGAAAAACCCGCAAAATCTCGATTCCGTGCATTATCGGCTGGTGCAGATATTCCCCGGCTGCACGCTGGTGCACCGCCTCGATTTTGGCACGTCCGGGTTGATGGTGGTTGCCCGCAATAAAGCCATTAATGCCGCGCTGTGCCAGCAGTTCAGCCAGCGCAGCGTCACCAAGGTTTACAGCGCATTACTCTGCGGACACGTGCACGACGACGAAGGGGTGATCGATGCGGCGATCGGCAAAGACCCGGCGTGCTTCCCGCTGATGTCGCTTTGTGCGACCGGTGGCAAGCCAGCGCGTTCCCGTTTTCGCGTTATTGAGCGTTTTTACCAGACGCAGGAAGACGGCAGGTTAGTGCCGCTGTCGCGCGTAGAGCTTATTCCTGAAACCGGGCGCACGCACCAGCTACGCATCCACTGCCAGCACCTCGGACATCCTATTCTGGGGTGCGATCTGTATGGCGGTCGGCTGATGGCGGGAACTGAACGGGCGCCGCGGCTGATGCTGCACGCCAGCGCGTTGCATTTTGTGCATCCCATTAGCAACACGCGGATCAACGCCCGTAATGACAGCCCATTCTGAAACGTGAATTACCACATCAAATCATCGGGCACTTTGAAGTCGGCATACGGATCGTCTTCATCCTGGGCTTCCTGCGTTAGCGCGCTGTGCAGCACAATACAGTTGGCATCGCGCTGGGCAATTTTATCGGCGACAGCCGCCGGGATGATGGCGTACTGGCTATCACCGCTGTTGTCGGACAGCAGACGGGCAATGGCGAGACGGCCATTGATCAGCTGCGCCTGAGTCAGTTTATCAACCTCTATTTTCTTAATCACATTATTGTCGGTGAAGTTAAAACTGATATTGCCTTTCGTTATTGTGATGCGGTTCATCTCAATAAGCTGCTTGACCTGCGCTTTATACTCTTTCGATAACGCCGCCTGCTTTTGCTGTTCGCTGAGCTGCTTATCACGCTCAAGTTGCGCTTTCTTATTTTCTTCTACTGCTTCTCTGGCCTCACGCGCCTGAACGCGGGACTTTTTCGCCGTTCTCTGGACTTTGGCCATTTTCTTGCTGGTGACTAATCCCGCTTTTAACATCTGCTCTTGCAAGGTAAGTTTTGTCATCGTCGTCATTAAACCCGTTGGTGTGTTAGCGGGATTATAACAGCCAAATGGGGCAAGTCAGTCAAACAACCTGCGCCGCAGGATCCCTGCATCAATCGCAGCCACATGGGTCTTGCCGCAAAAAGCCATCGACAAATCGAATTCATTACGAATGATATTGAGCGCCATGGTGACACCTTCTTCGCCCATCGCCCCTAATCCATACAGCATACTGCGCCCGATATAGGTTCCCTTCGCCCCCAGCGCAATCGCCTTCAGCACATCCTGCCCGGAACGTATCCCGCCGTCGAAATGGACTTCAATATCGTTACCCACGGCGGCGACAATCTCTGGCAATAAGGTACTTGATGACGACACGCCATCCAGCTGGCGGCCGCCGTGATTAGAGACAATCAGCGCATCCGCGCCTGCCGCTACCGCCAGGCGCGCATCCTCCACGTCCATAATGCCCTTCACGATCAGCTTGCCGCCCCAGCGCCGTTTGATCCACTCAATATCCTGCCAGCAGAGGCGCGGATCGAACTGCTGCGCTGTCCACTCCACCATGGCATCGATGTTATTAACGCCGCTGGCGTGACCGATAATATTGCCAAAGTTACGGTTGCGTGTAGCGAGCATATTGCGGCACCAGCGCGGTTTGCTGGCAATATTCAGCAGGTTGCGCAGCGTCATTTTCGGCGGGGTCGAGAGGCCATTTTTAATGTCTTTATGGCGCTGTCCAAATACCTGAAGATCCATGGTGACGACCAGCGCACCGCAGTTGGCGGCTTTCGCGCGATCGATAAGATTCGCGACAAACTGGCGATCGCGCATGACGTAGAGCTGGAACCAGAAGGGATGGTAATCCGTGGCCTGGGCTACGGTTTCAATGGAACAAATACTCATGGTCGAAAGCGTAAAGGGGATGCCGAACGTTTTCGCTGCGCGCGCCGCAAGGATTTCGCCGTCGGGATGGATCATGCCGGTTAACCCGGTCGGGGCAATGGCCACCGGCATGGTAACGGCCTGTCCGAGCATCACGCTGGCGGTGCTGCGGGCGGCAATATCGACCGCCACGCGCTGGCGAAACTCAAGGCGACGTAAATCAGCTTCATTGGCACGATAGCTATATTCACTCCACGAGCCAGCATCCACATAGTCATAAAACATTTTGGGCACCCGTTTACGCGCCAGTTGCCGTAGATCTTCAATGCAGGTGATGATCATGTCGGTTATCCAGGACGGTGTGGCTAAATAACGATGATTTAGCCACTGATGACAAGCAGAATACGCAGACAATTATGATTTAACGTAGTCGGTATACGCGTTCTGCAAAACAATATGGTCGGCAATATATTTCGCGTCGTGCCATACACCATAAATAAACGATGATGCCCGGTTTACTAAATTGGGCAGGCCGAGAAAATAAATGCCGCGCTCGGCGGAAATACCGCGTTTATGGAATGGCAGACCTTTTTCGTCGAAGGCATCCACTTGCAGCCAGCCGAAATCAAATTTAAAACCCGTCGCCCAGATAATGGTGGTAATACCCGCTGCGGCAATATCTAATTGTGCCAGCGGATTGAGCAAACATGGCGGATCCGGCAGCAGTTCCCACGCCTGCGGCTCCGGGGGCAGATCCAGCCCGTTGCGTTCGATGTAAGCATCCGCATCGCGCAGCACGTCAAAGTAGGCGTTATCGCCCGCAGCGATATTCTCCGCCAGGCCTTCGGCAAAGCTCAGGACACCGTTATCCCAGCTTTGAGTGATGCCCACCAGCGTAATGCCCATATGCGCCAGGCGACGGAAATCGACGGTTTTACCGCCTTCGTAGCCGCTTACCGCAAAGGCAACGTGCTCTTTTTTCGGTTTTATTTTCACTTCATCCCACAGACCAAGCGCGCCGAGCCACCAGCAGTAATCACGGTCGCGGTAGGTGCGCGGCGGGCGATAATGTTCGCCGACCGACAGATAAACGTCCCGGCCCGTTTTACGCAACTCTTCGGCAATTTGCGTACCGGAAGCGCCTGCGCCCACCACCAGCACGCCGCCTGCGGGCAATTGCTGCGGATTTTTGTAGACGGAAGAGTGAATCTGCTGCACGCCTGCGCTTTCCGGCACGATCTGCGGGAAAGAGGGTTTCTGAAACGGGCCGGTGGCGGCCACCACATTGTCGGCCTCAAATTCACCGGCAGAGGTCACCACTTTGAATCCGCTGCGCCCTGCCAGGCGCACAACCTGATGCACCTCAACGCCGGTGCGTACGGGAGCGTTAATCATCCTCGCATACTCTTCAAAATATTGCGCCATGCGCTCTTTCGGCGGAAACGCTTCCTGGGAAATATTGTCGAATTTCAGCGACGGGAAGCGGTCGTGCCACGCCGGACCATTCGCCACCAGAGAATCCCAACGTTCAGAACGCCAGCGCTCAGCGATGCGGCTGCGCTCCAGTACGACGTGCGGCACGCCCATTAATGCCAGATGCTCGCTCATGGCAATACCGGCCTGACCTGCGCCGACAATGACGGTATTCATTTTTTCTACTGACATGTTGAATCCCTAAATCCAGGCGACCCTCGATAGTTTTATCGCGAAGCGTAATCGGGTGTCGTATTAATGATAATCAGGCGTCTTAAAGGCAGCGCACGGGAAAATCCAGTGCGCCTTCATTCACGGTTAATTAATGTCTGCTCTCAACATTTAATATTTTCCCCAGGCCGAAATACTTATTGGTGATAATTAATAAGGTGGCGGTGACGGCAATATAAATAACCGACAGGGCCGCCAGCGTCGGGTCAGCAAATTCACGCACATAGTTGTACATCGCCACCGGTAAGGTCTGTGTCGCCTGGGTAGTAATAAACAACGACGCGGTAAATTCGTTAAACGAGAGGATCGCGGCAAACAGCCAGCCGCCAAACAGGCCCGGCAAAATCAGCGGTATGGTGATGGTCCACACCACGCGCAACGGCGATGCGCCAAGGCTTGCCGCCGCCAGTTCAATGCGCTGTTCAAGGTTTTTTATCGACACATAAACGCTGCGCAACACAAACGGCAATACCAGCACGATATGGCAGAAAATCACCAGTGGATAACCGCGCCCGAGGTTGAGTTGCGACACCAGCATCAGCAGGCCGAGGCCAATGGTGAAGTGCGGGATAAACAGCGGTGACAGCAGAATCCCTTCCAGCACCTGCTTGCACGGAAACGAATAGCGTTCGATAGCAATCGCCAGCGTGGTGCCGATGATCACCGCCAGTGACGATGCCCATGCGGTGACAATAAGCCCGGAGTAGAAGCCGTGACGGAAATCATCGTAATTCACCGCGCGCTCGAACCAGCGCAGCGACCAGCCTTTCGGCGGGAAGAACAACACGGCGGTACTGCTGAACGAGGAGATAACGACCACGATGGTCGGCAGCATCACAAAAAGCAGAATAGCGGCGACCAGCAGGCGGCCCGCCAGTACAGTCAGTTTGTCGTTGATCGAACGGGTCATATCAATGCTCTCCCATCGCGTGCAGGAATCGGGTCATGCGTTTGAGCGCCATCAGCAGCAGGATGGTCAGGATCAAACCGGCGATGCTCAGCGCGGCAGCAAACGGGAAATTCATCGATGAGAAACCCAGTTGATAGACCATGGTCGCCACGGTGCTGACGCGTCCGCCGCCAATAAGTTGCGGGGTGGCAAAGGCGCTAAAGGTCCAGGCAAACGCGGTCGTGAGGCTGGAGACAATGCCGGGAATTGAGAGGGGAATTGTCACGGTCAGCAAGGTACGGAGCGGCCCTGCGCCCAGGCTGGCGGCGGCTTTCTCGTAATCCGGGTTAATGTGCGACAACGCGGTCGCCAGCATCAGCACCATGATGGGCATGGTCACGTGCACCAGGGCCAGCACCACGCCGGTTTGCGTAAACATAAACTGAATCGGCCTGGAGATGACGCCCAACGCCAGCAGCAAACTATTCAGGAAGCCGCTGTTACCCAGCACAATAATCCAGGAATAGGTGCGTACCACTTCGCCGAGAAACATCGGCGTAATCGCAATAATCAAAATTGCGGATTTGATCCACGTGGTGCGGGTGCGCACCAGCGCATACGCCAGCGGGTAACTCATCAGCAGGCCGAAAATAGCGGTTTTCGCGCTCAGCATGACGGTGTTAATAAACGCATCGGCATAGATGCTTTTGAACAGGCCTTTGAAGTTCGCCAGCGTAAATCCGCCCACCTCGAGCGAGCCGGGAATATAGGCGCGCACGCTGAACTGCATCACCGCGAACATCGCGACAACCAGCCCGACGGCGGCGAGCGTCGCGGGAATAATGAACCACGGTAAAAATGTCGGTTTTCTCGTCATAGACCTTGCTGCCTGAGTAATGTGCTGCCGGTAGAACCCGGGCGACCCGCAAGTCGCCCGATAAATCAATGAGACATGATGTTTTCAGAGAACCACTGACGCCACTCTGCGGTTTTCTCGGCGCGCAGCTGCGGATCGGTATTGATGGTGGCATTCCACTGCGCAGGCGTGGTGAGCATGCCCGGCAGTTTCGCCAGCTCAGGATCGATATGCGCGTTGGTTACCGTTGGGCTGCCGTGATAAATCTTTGCCACCTGCTCCTGAATTTCCGGCTTCAGCGCAATATTCATAAACTTGTACGCGAGATCGCTATGTTGGGTGCCTTTGTTGATACCAATGGTATCGACGCCCAAAATCGCCCCCTCTTTGGGGATCGCCAGTTTGACGTCCACCCCTTCAGCCATCATGTTGTAGGCGTTCATTGACAGCATCACTTGCACCGGGGTTTCGCCGGTAGAGATCAGTTGCTGGCTGTTGGCATCATCGGTATAGAAAGATTTGATATTCGGGATCAGCGCTTTCAGCTTCGCCTGGCCTTGCTGCCAGTGCGCCGCATCGGTGCCGGAGAGTTTGGCAGCCACCGCAATGATATGGCTCGGATCCCAGTCTGGCAGCGCCAGCGTGCCTTTCAGCTCGGGTTTCCACAGATCGTTCCAGCTGGTAAAGGTTTCGCCTTTGGGCACCAGGTCCGGACGATAACCGATGGTGTAAACGTAGCCCCATACGCCGAGGTGATAAGGGCTGACTTTCGCCTGTTGCACCAGGTTTGCCGCGTTCGGGATTTTGCTCATATCGAGTTTTTCAAACAGGCCAGAGTTGGCGTACAGATAGCCCACATGCGCGGTGGTAAAGGTGACGTCAGTTTCTGGTGAACCGCCCGCCAGCTTGGCTTTGTTGAGGCGATCAATGGTGCCGCCGGTGACAAACTGCACTTCTACGCCGGTCTCTTTGGTGAACTCTTTGGCAATGGTTTGATCGATCAAATCTTTAAAACCGCCGCCCCAGGTGCTGACAATCAGCTTGTCAGCGGCCATCGCATTGCCTGCGCTGAGCACGCACGTGGTCAACAACGTTAAGGCACAAATCTTACGCAACATATTCTCATCCCCATCTTATGAAATGGCTGTTGTAGCAATCTGAAACCCGACGCGCCGGAACGGTGCAAACGGTGTTCCCTGGTGTGAAATCGATAATGACGTGGGGAGTTGATGGCGTAAAACAGCCTTTTCCTCGCCGTTGCATCAGGATTTCTGACGCTAAAAAAGGCGCTGCTTTGCAACGGATTTTCTTAACCAGTGATAAGGCTGAAGGGAAGGAAGGCACAACAAAACCAGGGGATTATGCTGTTATTCGTCGTTTGGCATGATAAGTGCATAAAAATAAGCACTATTAGAATGACTGACGCGACATGATCGCGTCGGCGATCTCAGGAGAACCTGCATGCTCAGTCGCATTACCCAGCGTCAGCTGGAATATTTTGTCGCCTCGGGAGAGGCGGGCAGCATCATTGGCGCCTCAGAACGTATCCACGTTTCATCGCCGTCGATCTCTGCTGCTATCACCCATATCGAATCTGAACTGGGCGTACAGCTTTTTGTGCGCCATCACGCGCAGGGCGTTTCGCTCACGGCGATCGGTCATCAGGTTCTGAAAGAGGCGAAGCTCATTCTGGAGCAGATGCTGAATCTTTATACTATCGCCTCGGAATCCATGAACAATGTGCGCGGCCCGCTGCGCGTGGGCTGTCTGGATACGCTGGCGCCCATGCTGACGCCCGAACTGGTGTTCGGCTTTGGCCGCGCGTTTCCCGGCGTGCGCATTACGCTTGTCGAAGGCAACCATGAACAGTTGCTGAAACAGCTACGCACCGCCGACATCGATATCGCGCTGACCTATGATCTCGTTCCCGCCAGCGACATCGCCTTTACCTCGCTGGCACAGTTGCCGCCGTATGTAATGGTGGGGGAACATCATCCACTGGCGACGCAATCGGCGGTGACCATTCAGGATCTGGCGACGATGCCGATGGTGTTGCTGGATATGCCGTGGAGCCGTGAATATTTCCTTGGCCTGTTTAGCGAGGCGGGCGTGACGCCGAATGTGGTAATGCGCTCCAGCAATATGGAAGTGGTGCGCGCGATGGTGGCAAACGGCGTGGGGTTTGGTATCGCCAACGTGCGGCCGAAAGCGCATCTCTCCCAGGATGGCAAACGCCTGATTCGCGTACGGCTGGCCGGGACCAACAGGGCGATGCAACTCGGTTACGCGACCGCCGCTCATACCCAGCACTCGATGGTGGTTAACGCCTTCGCAGAGCGCTGCCGCGTTTTTATCTCCGACCAGTATATTCCTGGCATGGCGGCACCCAGCTATTTCGATCCGCAGGTGGTGCGGGTGGCGTGACAGATGCCCGGCGGCGCAATGTCGGCAGCATCCCTGCCAGACATTGCGGCATAAATTGGTTAATACCCGCGCGCCGGGAACACCTGATTGGTCACCGATTCACCGCGTGCGGCGCGCTGGATGTTTTCTGCCACCTGCTGTGCGGCGCTGGCAGGGATGGCAACCGAGGCCAGATGCGGCGTGATCAGCACGTTGTCCATCTGCCACAGCGGATCGCAGGAAGGTAGCGGCTCGCGGTCAAACACGTCCAGCGTGGCTTCAGCAATCTGCCCTGAGCGCAGTGCGTCCGTCAGCGCCGCCTGATCGACAATCGCCCCGCGCGAAACATTAATGAACGCCGCGCCATGCGGCAGGCGCGACAGCCGTTCTGCACTGAGCAAACCCGCGGTGTGCGGCGTGAGCGGCAGCATGACCACCAGAATGTCGCTCTGGCTGAGAAAATCATTCAGCGACGCCAGGCCACTGCTGCACCTTATACCCGCCATCGCTTTTGGTGAACGCGACCAGCCGCGCACGTCGAATCCCTGGCGTACCAGTTCCCGCGCCGTATACGCGCCCAGCTCCCCCAGGCCCAGCACACCGACCCGGATGCCCGAAGGTTTGCGTGGATGCAGGTAATGCCAGCGCTGTTCACGCTGCGCGCGCTCAAATGCCGGGATATCGCGCGCGTAGCGCAGCACGGCAAACAGCACGTACCCGGCCATCATGCGCGCCATATCCGGATCGGAGAGACGAATGATCGGAATATCCGGCAGATCGTCGCGTCCCACCAGCGAATCAACGCCCGCGCCGAGATTCACCAACAGTTTGAGATTGCGGTACGGCGCAAAGAAGCCATGCGGCGGTTTCCATGCCAGCGCATAGTGCACCTCGTCGGGGTTTTGCACCGTTTCGGCGCGGCAAATCGTCACGCCGGGCAAATGTGGGGCAAGTAAATCGGACCACTCTTCGAAGCTGTCGAATTCGCTGTAAAACACTAAAGTACTCATGCAGCGCGCGTTCCCACCAGGTTGACCAGCGCATCAATCGCCAGCTCGTAACCGGCTGCGCCCAGCCCGGCAATCACACCGGTTGCCGCTTTCGACACCAGCGAGTGATGGCGGAACGGCTCGCGCTGCCAGATGTTGCTCATATGCGTTTCAATAATCGGGCCATCAAACATCAGCAACGCATCAAGAATAGGCACCGAACTGTAGGTCAAACCCGCCGCATTGATAATTAACCCCACGGCGTTCTGGCGCGCTTCCTGAATCCAGTCAACCAGTACGCCCTCATGGTTGCTCTGGCGAAAATGCAATATCACACCGTGTGACGCGGCGCGGCGCTGACAGCGCTCTTCAATGCTGACAAAACTTTCGCTGCCGTAAGTGCCGTTTTTATCCAGCCCATACAAATTGGCGTTCGGCCCATTGAGAAAATAGATCTGCTGTGACATGCACACTCCTGATTAATACGGGCGCGTCGCGGCCATCGCCGGATGCGCATCGAAGACGGCGAACCACGCGGCGGTAAGCGGGTGGCTGGCGCGCCAGTTGAGTCCGGCAAAGCGGAAGTCGAGATAACCGAGCGCACAGCCAATGGCAATCAGCCCGATATCGTTGGGTTGATCGCTGAAACCGCTGACCTGGCCTTCGATCTCTGCCAGTGCGGCGGCGACTTTTTTCAGCTGCGCATCGGCCCAGTTCTGCCACTGCTTCTCAGGGGGACGCGCACTGAATTCGTAACGTGCGAGCAATGCAGCATCAATGGTTCCATCACCCAGCGCCTGCCGCGCCAGGCTTCTCCAGCGTGCATCACCGTTTTCGGGAAACAAATCGCCTCCGGCCCGCGCATTGAGGTATTCGCAAATGACCCGGCTGTCATAGAGACAGATCCCGTTTTCGGTGCGCAGCGCCGGTACTTTTGCCAGCGGATTGAACTCGGCGATACGTTCGTCGCGTTCGATCGGGTGGGCGGCAGAATCCAGCCGTTCCATCTCATCAACCAGACCCAGTACGGTTGCGCACACCATCACTTTGCGCACATAAGCGGACGTGGTGGCATAAAAGAGTTGCATCATGACGCCACCTGCAGCAGCACTTTGCCGATGTTGGCGTTGGCTTCAAGGATACGATGAGCGTCGGCGGCGTGCGCTAACGGCAAGGTTTGATACAGCGTCGGTGCGATTTTGCCTGCGGCGATCAGCGGCAGCAGATGTTTGCTGATGCACTGCGCCAGCCGCATTTTCTCGGCCACGCTTTTGGGGCGCAGGGTGGAAGAGGTCAGGCTCAGCCCTTTACGCATCACCAGTTGCAGATCGAGTTCAATCTTCGCGCCCTGCATAAATGAAAGACTGACATGACGTCCGCCCGGCGCTAACACGCTCAGGTTGCGCGCCACGTAATCGCCACCGACATTGTCCAGCACCACATCGACACCGCGTCCTTCGGTTGTGGCAAGCACGACGGCGACGAAATCTTCGCTGTGGCGGTTGATGGCGCGCCATACACCGAGTTGTTGCAGCGCCGCGCTCTTTTCACTACCGCCCGCCGTCGCAATTACGCGCGCCCCGCATGCCTGTGCGCATTGAATGGCAAATGTGCCAACGCCGCTCGCCGCACCGTGAATCAGTACGGTTTCGCCCGGCTGCAAACGCCCGAGTTCAAACAGGTTATGCCACACGGTAAATGCCGCTTCCGGCACGCCTGCGGCCTGCGCGAGCGGCAGCGTCTCCGGCACCGGTAAACAGAGTTCAGCACGCGCCACGCAGTAGTCCGCATAACCGCCGCCATTGAGTAGCGCCATGACCGGCGAGCCCACAGCGGGGAATTCAACGCCCGCGCCCAGTGCCACCACGGTGCCGGAGACTTCCAGCCCCAGCACATCGGTGACTCCTGGCGGCAATGGCATGCCGTTGCGTTGCAGGATATCGGGGCGATTGACCCCCGCACTGGCAACACGAATCAGCACTTCACCCGCACCAGGCTGTGGCACAGGGCGCTGTACGCGTTCTAACACCTCCGGGCCGCCAGGGCGGCAGGCAATCACGGCATTCATCATTTCAGGTATCATCGCGGCTTATCCCAGGTTCGCCGTGCTAAACGCGCACACGCCTTCGTCATCAACATTCACGCCAACCAGGCTGCCGACGGGCCAGCGCGTCAGCGAATTCAGGCCGGACTGGCGCGCAAACAGCGCGGCGCTACCCAGCGCGGGCACATCAAGATGGACATCAACATGATCGCCCTGAAAGACATGGGCGATAACCGTGGCGCTAAACAGTGAATGCGGGCCAAGCGCGGCTAACTGAATATTTTCCGGACGGACGTAGACATCAAGGCGTTCGCCAATCGTGGCATGGACGCGCTCCGCGGGCAGACGCAGCACATTACCGCCCAGCTCAAGGATTGCATCGCCATCGCGACCGGCGTAACGCCCCGGCAGAATGTTGACATCACCGACAAAGCCCGCGACAAACGGATCCTGCGGACGACGATAAATCTCATCCGGCGTGCCGATCTGGCGTACATGGCCTGCCGACATCACCACCACGCGATCGCTCATGCTCAGCGCTTCACCCTGATCGTGCGTCACGAAGACGGTGGTGACGCCCAGCTTGCGCTGAATCGCTTTCAACTCAACCTGCATTGACAGGCGCAGGTTTTTGTCCAGCGCGGAGAAGGGTTCATCCAGCAGCAGCACTTTAGGGCGAATGACCAGCGCGCGGGCCAGCGCCACACGCTGCTGCTGGCCACCAGAAAGTTCACGTGGTTTGCGATGGCCATAACCGGCAAGTTTCACCAGCGCCAGCGCCTGCTCAACGCGTTCAGCGATCTCGGCTTTCGGCACACCGCGCATACGCAGGCCGTAGCCCACGTTCTTTTCGACCGTCATATGCGGGAACAGCGCGTAGTTCTGAAAGACAATGCCGATTTCACGCTGCCAGGGCGGTATATCGGTAACCAGATCGCCATCAATAAAGATCTCGCCGCCATCCGCTTCGGCGAAACCCGCCATCAGATTCAGCAGCGTGGTTTTACCGCAGCCTGAAGGGCCGAGCAGCGTAATAAATTCCCCTTCTTCAATCATCAGGGAAATTTTGTGTAGGGCGATGGCATCGCCAAAGCGTTTCAGTACGCCATCAAGCCGTACGGCAACGTTAGCGTTGTGCGCGACGGGGGGCAGCGTTGCGGGCTGCGGGAAGGTGGTGACTTCTGCACTGACCATGGAATCTCCAGAAACGGGCTATCAAATACTGACTACCAGCATACGGCTTAAACGCGCATCACGCGGTTAGTGCTTCCTGAAGCTGGCATTTGGAAAAGTTAAAGCAGTGGGTGGGGTGGATAAATGCAGGGCGGCCAGGACGCGCCCTGCGTTTACGCTGCGATGTTGTTGGACGGCAACGTTATGCTTTTTGGCACATCCACGTCGCAAGACGACGTAGCAGGGCATCGCAGGCGTCCATCTGTTCGACGGTGATAAATTCATCCGCTTTATGGCCCTGCGCCATACTGCCCGGCCCGCAGACCACGCTTGGGATACCCGCCTGATGAAACAACCCGCCTTCCGTACCGAATGCGACGGTACTGAATGCTTCAGAACCGGTGAGATGGGCAAGCAGCCGCGCAGCGGCGCTTTGCGCAGCGGTGTACAAACCGGGATAACCGCTGATGGGATAAAAGCGGATCGCTGCGTCGCTATTCACGGCGTGCATTTGCGGCAGGAGTTCGCGCTGCGCGTAACGTTCCAGTTCCTGGGCCACTTCCTGTGCGTCATCCTGTGGCAATGTGCGTACCTCGAAGTCAAACGTACATTCGGCAGGCACGATATTTAGCGCCCGACCGCCCTGAATAACGCCCGTTTGCACAGTGGTAAACGGCGGATCAAAACGCGCATCCAGGTGCTCCGGCGCAGCCAGCCGCTGGCCTATCACCGTAAGCTGGTGGATAAGCTTTGCGGCATATTCGATGGCATTCACCCCCTGTGGTGCGTAGGCCGAATGACAGGCGGCACCCTGTACTTCACAGCGCATACCGAGCTTGCCTTTGTGGCCGAGCACGGGTTGCAGCTCGGTGGGTTCGCCAATCAGGCAGATATCGGGTTTTTCCGGGCGACGGGAGAGCGCATCCAGCAGGGTTCGCACGCCAAGGCATCCCACTTCCTCATCATAGGAAATGGCCAGATACAGCGGTTGCGCCAGCGGCTGCGCAAGAAAATAGGGTACGGCTGCCAGCATGCAGGCGATAAAGCCTTTCATGTCCGCCGTGCCGCGACCGTACAGTTTGCCTTCCCGCTCAGTCAGCACAAAGGGGGGAACGCTCCAGCTCTGCCCGTCAACGGGCACCACGTCGCTGTGACCCGAAAGCATCACACCGCCGCTACCCGGCGGGCCAAGCCGGGCATACAGATTCGCTTTGCTGCGTTCGGCGTTGTGGATCAGTTCGCAGTCAACGCCAAGCCCGGTTAAGTAGCGGCGAACAAAATCGATCAGCGCCAGATTAGATTCGCGGCTGGTGGTGTTAAACGCCACCAGTTGTTCCAGCAGTTTGCGGCTGCTCATCATCGGATCTCCTTGCGGTTACTCGTCGCCCGGCACGCCGTAACCCGGCGCACTGCGGGGATCGAGCGCGCGGGTTAAATAGTCCTGCATCTGCGGTTTATAGGCCTGCCAGAGCTGGCTAAGTTCAGCAATCGGGTTGGCGTCGGTCCAGTCGACGCGCAAATCAACAATCGGCCAGACTGGCGAATCGACAATCGACAGCGCCGCCGAATGCACCGGGCCGGCTTCCCCGCCTGCTTGCAGCCCCGCCTGCATCGCGGCAATGAGCCTGTCTGCCAGATGCCCGGACTGCTGTTCGAAGGCGTTGACCATCGCGGTAATGACATCCGCATTTGCCAGCAGATTACCCGCCGCCACGCAGTTCTCCCCACGCAGCGCGTTGTTCACGCCCAGCGTCTTTTCACCGCTGTAGCACGCGCTTTCACCGCTGGCCGTCAGCACGGTAACCTGCCGGTACATGAAGTACTCATCCGTGCCAAGCCCGAATTGCAGTGCGGTTTCGGCAGAGTCGCCTTGCTGTAACCGATCCAGAATGCGCGGCCCCAGCGCCGGTAAGGTGATGTTTTGTGTTGATACCGCGCCGACCTTGCTGCGCAGCCAGGGGCAGCGCGCGCCAACCGCGATGCTGGAAGAGCTGATAGCAATGCCGATCTGGCCGGTTTGCGCGCAGCGTCCGATAATCGATAACGTCATGATTTTAGGCTCCTGATTGCGGCTGCCAGTCGTCCGGGATCACCGCGATAACATCAATTTCCATCAGCCACTGTGGCTGACCAAGCGCAGAAATGACCAGCCCGGTTGAGATCGGAAATACGCCTTTCAGCCATTTGCCAACCACCTGATAAACCGGCTCGCGGTAGCGGGGATCGATGATATAGGTGGTGGTTTTAACGATGTGTGACAGATCGCTGCCCGCTTCTTCCAGCAGTTGCTTAACGTTCTTCATCGCTTGCTCGGCCTGCGCCGCCGGATCGCCAAGCCCCACGAGATTGCCTTCGAAATCAGTACCAATCTGGCCGCGAACGTACACGGTATTGCCTGCGCGCACGGCCTGACAAAGATCGTTATCAAGTGACTGATTTGGGTAAGTCTCTTTCGTATTGAATTTGCGAATGCGGGTATGTGTGCTCATGTCTGCCTGCCTGGAAATGGATTCCTGGCAAGGTATACCTTCTCAGGCATAACAAACAAAACAGAATAATCCGAGGCGTTAGTTTAGAAAATGCGAACACCCCTCCAGACCCGCATTGCTTTTGCCATCATAAAACGGCGGAGCGCCCCAGCCCTAAAGGCCCGGTAACGTTTTTTTCCACTTTTCAATCGCAGCCTCGTACCAGACTTGCGGGCCGTCGATGAATCTACATGGATATCAGCGCGTTACATTTCCTTACCTAAAGCCGCTTTGATGAAATAATAACGTAATTAAATT
This sequence comes from Kosakonia sp. MUSA4, assembly GCF_013085925.1. Classification (NCBI taxonomy): domain Bacteria; kingdom Pseudomonadati; phylum Pseudomonadota; class Gammaproteobacteria; order Enterobacterales; family Enterobacteriaceae; genus Kosakonia; species Kosakonia sp. MUSA4. The sequence continues at coordinate 2,836,927 of NZ_CP025697.1, read as the reverse complement.
AATGAAAAGTCAATGATGTGTGCAGGCGCCTGGTTTGCCGCTGATTCCCGCAGGCGCTTTTGTTCAGCCAGTGTTAATCACGTCATTGCGTATCTGAAAGGAGAGCTTGCTAACCGCCTGCGCTGCGAGATAACGAGCGGTACAGAAAGTTGGCTTTGCTTATAACAAAGCGCTTACATTCAGAAACGAAATAGTGATCTTTAGTTATATGTGCGCGGGTAAATTAAGTGTCTCACCTTACTTTGAGGGCTGGTTATGAAGAATTTCGCATCAACTCTACTCATGTCAGGAAGCGTTTTTGCGGGAGCATCGGCTTCCATTTGTCTTAATGCCCTTGCGTTAATCTTGACCGAACGCATGCAGATAATGAGAGATGTTGCGGCTTACAAGGCGAAGTATCGTTTACCCGTGGAGGATTTAGCGCGGGAACAAAAGGTGTTGGCGGCGGCGCGAAACACTGCGCAAGAGGCCGGGCTGGAACCGCAGTCAGTGGAGTCGTTCATCACTGCGTTAATGACTGCGGGGAAAACGATACAGTATCGCTATCTGGCAGACGGGTTTTCGCCAGCAGATTTATCTGTCACCCAACGGGATCTTGAGGGAATCAGACAGCGTATCAATGAACTGGACAAGCAACTGCTGATGACCATCAGCCAGCGGCTTCGCACGGGGCAACTCTCTTATTCAGAGCGGGCCTGGCTGGCTGAGAAAACCGCGTCCCCGAATCTGACTGAAGCAGAGAAGGATAATCTACTGGACACCATGCGTTTTATTCAGCGTGCCGCGTAGGAGACCGCTGCTGCGCTGCCAGGCGATCCAGCGTCGGTGATGGTAAACATTTTCGAGCCACTGATCATTCAGAGCGATTTGATTAACGCTTTGAATGCCTGTGTGGCACGAAAACCTATTTCATCACAACGATTAAATCCCGACAGGGTCGGCTGGCGGCAATATCAAATCTGATAATTCAGGTGCGGGAAATTAACGATAATTCATCATTATCTGATTCCAGTTACAACGCTTTTGTTTTCTCATTTGCCAAGCAAATCGACGCAATTTCGTCATATTTCAGGTTCACGTGATATCCGGTTTTTTATGTCACTGAAAGCCATTTATCGCTATACGCTGGTGATATTTAACCGCGTTATTGCAGTAAAATTTAAATTTATAATGTTAAATTTCTCTAATGAAAGTGAGAACATCATCGGATGAATTCCCGACGGTGATTTTTACCGATATTACAATGCAGTTTACTTTTTTATGCCTCCGGATAATAACATCAACCATAGCCGGTGACAGTGTTGGCATTAATGACTATTTACGGAGTGAACATGGCAGCTGAAACACGTAATTTTATTAACTCTATCGTTAAAAACTTTAAAGAAGCCATTGGCTTGATTAACGTGTTGATCCTGGAACCCGAAGAGCCCGTTACCTTGCGTTTGCTGCACGGTAAACTGGACGTTATCAAGGCCGGTATTGAACAGGATGTGCGCCTGTTAACCCGGACCAGTCTGGACAGCAACGCGATGCTTTGTCTTTACCCGATACATAATGCGTTAAACGCGCTGAACTATTGTCTTGGGATTCTGCGATACATGCCGTTAAATAATCAGTTTTATCATGATTTCGAAGAGGTTAAGCATGCTGTCAATGCTCTTGATGCCATATCAGGACGGGTTTTTACAAATCCGGGAAGTGATGAATAAGCATAGATTCCCCTTTTACATGAAATAAAAAGAAAAAAACGTACGGGTTGCTAAAGCCAGCGCGATTTAATCGATGAACGCCTGTTCACTGACTATTGCAGAAATGAAGAAGCGAAAAATTATATTTTTTCTCAACGAACATAAACACCACTTCAACTGAATACATATTCGCCAGATGTTTTTATCGCGGCGGCGCTACAATACTTTAATAATTCTGATGTTGGGATCATTATGTTTATTCTTCGCTGTCATTTGAACGTAATCATCGCTGGTATGTTCATCGTCCTGGTATCAGGGTTCAGCGCGACGATATTGGCCGAGGATAGCCCTGATTTGTCTGAGCCTGTACTGCCCGCGCATATCTGCGCAAAACTGGCTCCCCGGCAGGCTTATTCAGCAGGTGACGATACACAACGACTTCAGTCGGCTATTAATAACTGCCCCAAAGGTGAGGCTTTACAACTCCTTGCGGGTCGTTTCTCCAGTGGACCTTTGATAATGAAATCTGGCGTCACACTCTGGATTTCACATGGCGCAATGCTGGCAGCAAATACTGACCCACGTGTTTACGACAAAAATGGGCGCTGTGGAACCCTCGATCACAAGGGCAATGGCTGTCGGCCTTTTATTCTTTTTAAGCATACCGACGGTGGCGGCATTGTCGGGGAGGGGATGATTGATGGGCAGGGCGGTGAGCGGATGACAGGAGAGAATGAATCCTGGTGGCAGCTGGCTCGCCGCGCGCAGACAGAAGGTGGGGCGCAGAATGTGCCTCGCCTGATTGAAATAGACGATGGCTCAAATATTCTTTTTCACGGGATCACGCTGCGAAATTCACCTGGATTCCATGTCACCCTGAAAAATGTCCGGGATGCGACTTTCTGGGGCGTACGTATTGATACTCCCGCGAATGCCCGCAATACCGACGGCATCGATCCTGTTTCGTCGCAGAATATCCTGATTGCTCACAGCTTCATCAGAACCGGTGACGATAATGTGGCGATTAAAGCTGGCGCCGGTGGGCCCACGCGTCATGTGCGGTTAGTGGACAACCATTTTTATTGGGGACACGGCATGTCCATTGGTAGCGAGACGGTGGGCGGTGTCAGCGACATTCGGGTGCGTGATTTGACGCTTGACGGTACGACCTCAGGGCTTCGCATCAAAAGTGACATCAGCCGGGGCGGAATTGTCAGCGATATCCGCTACGAAAATATTTGTATGCGGGGGAATCGGCGGCCGCTCGACTTTGATACGCGATATGACGCACACGCGATCGGTAATAATATTCCCCTCTACCGTGATATTTCCCTGACGCATATTTCCGGCGAAAGCGGGCAGTTGGTGTTACGCGGTTATGATGCCGCTCATACTTTGCATTTTGCCCTGAACGGCGTCTATTTCAGCAATGCGGCCCGCTGGCTCATCGAAGCGGCGCAGATCCGCATTGGCCCTGACGGCGTCTCGCCTGTTCCTGCGGGAGAAGTCTCGTTACAGCGATCGGTTGTTCCTGTCGATTGTGCAAAAAACTGGATCCCCTTTCCCGTGACGGATGCGCCATCAGTAAAATGAATAGCGCAGAAAGCGTTTAATGAAACGTCAAACCTGACACACCGGGCGGCCTGCTGCTGTCAGGCCGACGATTTCCCTGAACGACGCACTAGTTTGATCGCTGGCACAATGCTTGCGTTTTAGGGCCGCCGATACTGCGACGCCACGCGCCGGGTGCCTGACCAAACTGACGCTTGAAGCTGCGGTTGAAGGACTGCTGGGAGTCAAAGCCTAACGCCATCGCCACGTTCAAAATCGGTTCGTCGCTGTGGGCTAAGCGCTCGACCGATTTTTTCAGCTTTTGCGCGCGAATATACTCGGCGAGACGATAGCCAGTATGTTCTTTGAATATCCGCTGGAGGTGCCATTTCGAATAGCCAGCACGCCTGGAAACGGTGGCAATGTCCAGACGGTTTTCAAGGTTGTTGTCGATCCAGTCGAGCAAATCGTGAATAAATGCGCCAGTGTTCATCTTGTTTCCTCACGCCGCTTATTAAAAGCATCTTTATCTGTTGCATTTAAAGGTGGCCCGCTTTTGCATTAATTGCAAGTTTTATTGTTGCATTTAAAACCCTGTACGAAACGGGGCATTTACCTTTGCCTCAAATAGCACATAAAGTGCAACAATTATTCTTGCACTTAGTTAAGCGCCTTCCTACAATCGCCGCGATAGTGTATTCGGAACTGTTACAGTTTTGTGGCGATGAACGACACAAATGGCCTTAAGCCAGCCCGGACAAAGGAAGTGGCGCGGCATCTCCTGCTGCGTCTTGCCCGGCGGCTACAATTAGCGGAATAAAAATAATGAGCCTGCATAAACCTTGGGTTAACTTTCATCTGAATGCGCTGGGAGCGATGTTCTTCTCCGTACTGCTCGTCGGGTGCGATAGAGGTGTTGCGCAAAATGCCGTGCCACAAGCTCCTGCCGTCAGCGCAGCGAGTGTGGTGGTGAAATCCATTAGTCAGTGGGATAGCTTTAACGGTCGGATTGAAGCGGTGGAAAGCGTTCAGCTACGCCCCCGCGTCTCCGGCTACATTGATAAAGTGAATTACACCGACGGCCAGGAGGTGAAAAAGGGCGAGGTGCTGTTCACGATTGATGACAGAACCTATCGCGCCGCGCTGGAACAGGCGCAGGCGACGTTGGCGAGAGCCAAAACACAGGCCAGCCTGGCGCAAAGCGAGGCTAACCGTACTGATAAGTTGATCAATACCAACCTGGTATCCCGTGAAGAGTGGGAGCAGCGCCGTTCGGCCGCTGCCCAGGCGCTGGCCGACATTCGCGCCGCGCAGGCGGCGGTTGACGCCGCGCAACTTAACCTGGATTTCACCAAAGTGACCGCGCCTATCGATGGCCGCGCCAGCCGTGCGTTGATCACCAGCGGTAATCTGGTCACTGCGGGTGACAGCGCCAGCGTGCTCACCACGCTGGTGTCGCAAAAGACGGTTTACGTCTACTTTGACGTGGATGAGTCAACTTACCTTCACTATCAAAATCTCGCCCGCAGCGGGCAGGGGGCGTCCAGTAATCACCTGGCGCTACCGGTTGAGATTGGCCTTGTTGGCGAAGAGGGCTACCCCCATCAGGGCAAAGTGGATTTTCTGGATAATCAGTTAACGCCGAGTACCGGTACGATCCGTATGCGCGCGCTGCTGGATAACGCGCAGCGTCAGTTCACGCCGGGACTGTTTGCCCGCGTACGCCTGCCGGGCAGCGCTGAATTCAAAGCCACGCTTATTGACGACAAAGCGGTGCTGACCGATCAGGATCGCAAATATGTTTATATCGTTGATAAAGAGGGTAAAGCGCAGCGTCGCGATATTACGCCGGGTCGTCTGGCAGACGGTTTGCGCATCGTGCAGCAGGGGCTGACCCCGGGCGACAGAGTCATCGTCGATGGTTTACAAAAAGTGTTTATGCCGGGTATGCCGGTTAACGCGAAAACCGTTGCCATGACCGTCAGCACCGCCCTCAACTGATCCCTTACCTGAGAATCCGACACATGGACTTTTCCCGCTTTTTTATCGACAGGCCAATTTTCGCCGCGGTACTGTCGATTCTGATTTTTATTACAGGATTAATCGCCATCCCGCTGTTGCCGGTCAGCGAATATCCTGACGTCGTACCGCCAAGCGTGCAGGTGCGAGCGGAGTATCCAGGTGCCAACCCGAAAGTGATTGCAGAGACCGTGGCGACGCCGCTGGAAGAAGCGATCAACGGCGTTGAGAACATGATGTACATGAAATCCGTCGCCGGCTCCGACGGCGTACTGGTGACCACCGTAACGTTCCGCCCGGGTACTGACCCCGATCAGGCACAGGTTCAGGTGCAAAACCGGGTATCGCAGGCCGAGGCGCGTCTGCCGGAAGATGTGCGGCGTTTGGGTATTACCACCCAGAAACAATCGCCGACGCTCACGCTGGTGGTACATCTGTTTTCTCCTGGCGGTAAATACGATTCACTGTATATGCGTAACTACGCCACGCTAAAAGTAAAGGATGAGCTGGCGCGTCTGCCTGGCGTCGGCCAGATTCAGATTTTTGGCGCGGGCGAATACGCGATGCGCATCTGGCTGGATCCCAATAAGGTGGCGGCGCGCGGGTTGACTGCCTCGGATGTGGTGACGGCAATGCAGGAGCAAAACGTCCAGGTTTCCGCCGGGCAGCTTGGCGCAGAACCGCTGCCGAAAGAGAGCGATTTCCTGATCTCGATTAACGCCCAGGGACGTCTGCACACCGAAGAAGAGTTTGGCAACATTATTCTGAAAACGGCGCAAGATGGCACGCTGGTACGCCTGCGCGATGTGGCGCGTATAGAAATGGGTTCCGGCAGCTATGCGCTGCGTTCCCAGCTTAACAATAAAGATGCGGTCGGGATTGGTATCTTCCAGTCTCCGGGGGCGAACGCCATCGATTTGTCTAACGCCGTGCGCGCCAAGATGAACGAACTGGCCACGCGTTTCCCGGAAGATATGAAATGGGCGGCACCTTACGATCCGACGGTTTTCGTTCGCGATTCCATTCGCGCGGTTGTGCAAACGCTGCTGGAAGCGGTGGTGCTGGTGGTACTGGTGGTGATTCTGTTCCTGCAAACCTGGCGCGCGTCGATTATTCCGCTGATCGCGGTGCCGGTATCGGTCGTGGGAACGTTCAGCATTCTCTACCTGCTTGGTTTTTCGCTTAATACCCTGAGTCTGTTCGGGCTGGTATTGGCTATCGGTATCGTTGTCGATGACGCCATCGTGGTAGTGGAAAACGTTGAGCGAAATATCGAAGAGGGGCTGGTTCCTCTCCAGGCGGCGCATCAGGCGATGCGGGAAGTGTCCGGGCCGATTATCGCCATTGCGCTGGTGCTGTGCGCGGTGTTCGTGCCGATGGCGTTTCTCTCCGGGGTGACCGGTCAGTTCTACAAACAGTTTGCGGTGACGATCGCGATTTCGACGGTGATCTCCGCCATCAACTCGCTGACACTCTCTCCGGCGCTGGCAGCACTGCTGTTAAAGCCGCACGGCGCACCGAAAGACTTCCCGACCAGGCTTATTGATCGTCTGTTCGGTTGGCTGTTCCGTCCGTTTAACCGCTTTTTCCACCGTAGCTCGACCGGCTATCAGGGGCTGGTTGGCAAAACGCTCGGACGACGTGGTGCGGTGTTTGTGGTTTATGTGCTGCTGCTCTGTGCTGCGGGAGTGATGTTTAAAGCCGTACCCGGCGGGTTTATTCCGACTCAGGATAAGCTCTATTTAATTGGCGGTGTGAAAATGCCGGAAGGTTCTTCGCTGGCGCGCACCGATGCGGTGATCCGCAAAATGAGCGAAATCGGTATGAATACCGAAGGCGTGGATTATGCGGTCGCCTTTCCTGGGCTTAATGCGTTGCAGTTCACCAATACGCCGAATACCGGGACGGTCTTTTTTGGCCTGAAACCGTTCGACCAGCGTAAACATTCTGCGGCGGAAATTAACGCTGAGATCAACGCGAAAATCGCGCAAATCCAGCAGGGCTTTGGTTTCTCCATTTTGCCGCCGCCGATTTTAGGGCTGGGTCAGGGTTCTGGCTATTCGCTGTACATCCAGGATCGCGCCGGTCTTGGCTATGGCGCGCTGCAAAGTGCGGTGAACACCATGTCTGGTGCGATTATGCAGACGCCGGGGATGCATTTCCCGATCTCAACCTACCAGGCCAACGTTCCGCAACTGGATGTGCAGGTCGATCGTGACAAGGCGAAAGCGCAGGGCGTGTCGCTGACCGACCTTTTCGGTACGCTGCAAACTTATCTGGGCTCGTCTTATGTGAACGATTTTAACCAGTTCGGGCGCACCTGGCGCGTAATGGCGCAGGCCGACGGGCCATTCCGCGACAGCGTGGAAAATATTGCTAATTTGCGCACCCGTAATAATCAGGGCGAAATGGTGCCGATTGGCAGTATGGTGAAGATCACGACCACCTATGGGCCGGATCCGGTGATTCGCTACAATGGTTATCCGGCCGCGGATCTCATTGGTGATGCCGATCCTCGCGTACTCTCTTCCGCACAGGCGATGACGCAACTGGAGGGTATGTCTAAGCAGATACTGCCGAATGGGATGAATATCGAGTGGACGGATCTGAGCTTCCAGCAGGCCACGCAGGGCAATACGGCGCTGATCGTCTTCCCGGTTGCGGTTCTGCTGGCGTTCCTGGTGCTGGCGGCGCTGTATGAAAGCTGGACGCTGCCGCTGGCGGTGATCCTTATCGTCCCGATGACGATGCTGTCCGCGCTGTTTGGCGTCTGGTTGACCGGTGGCGATAACAACGTGTTTGTGCAGGTTGGTCTGGTGGTTCTGATGGGGCTGGCCTGTAAAAACGCGATTCTGATCGTTGAGTTTGCCCGCGAACTGGAAATTCAGGGGAAAGGTATCATGGAAGCCGCGCTGGAGGCTTGCCGCCTGCGTTTGCGCCCGATTGTGATGACTTCCATCGCCTTTATTGCCGGGACGATTCCGCTGATCCTCGGCCACGGCGCGGGGGCCGAAGTGCGCGGCGTCACCGGGATCACGGTATTCTCCGGTATGCTGGGCGTGACGCTGTTTGGCCTGTTCCTGACGCCGGTGTTCTACGTTACGCTGCGTAAATTCGTCACGCGCGGCAAAAAAGTGGAAAGGGACGTTTTACCTGCGTAAGTTGTTGCAGATAACAAAAAACCGCCTTCACAGTGAGGCGGTTTTTTTTGCAACAGGTCAGTAATTAAGATGTTTTTTTATACTGGGCGATAAGTTCAGGCAGCGGATCGCACCCGCTGGTATCGGCTTTTTTGACCTCTTCCAGCGCGCTTGCCACGGTATGTTGCGCTAATACCAGTAACGAAGCCTGCTCTGCTTCATTGGCGATAGATTTGAAATACCAGCAGGCGTTAGCGCTGACCACGCAGCGAGCCGGTACGTCGGGACGCAACGCCCACAGTTTTTTATCTTCGATTACGGAAAGATAGATATCGCGCAGGGTGATCTGTTCCGGTGGGCGACCAAGATGAATAGAACCGTTGCGGCCAAGCGTTGAGACAATAATGCCGTCACGCGTGAGTGGAACCATTAATTTGCGGATAAAGCTCGGATTTGCTTCCAGACCGTAGGCCAGAATCGCACTCGTCGAACGTTCACCTAATTGCTCCGCCATCGCTACGCTGAGAACCATCTGCAAAGCTGTCGGGAAGCGGTAATCTAACATTTTTGTATCCTGGGTTGCGGTGAATCTTATTCTTTTTGGCACCGCAGAGGTGAATAATCAATGAGCAACAATATAACAAATACGGGAATTTTTTTGAAGCCGTCACGATTGACCTGGCTCGTAAAAAAGAGTTTCCAGTCCGCGCCGAATGTGAGCAACGTATCAATCCGCGCACTTTCTTGATCGCAACTTCCCGGTGCTGTTTGTCAAACGTAACGCCACTGAGATATAGCCCAGTCAACGAACGCATAAGCGAAATTTTTAAATCAAACCGTTCAACAAGCCTGCGTTGAAGGGGCGAATGACAAACACTCAGATTTCAAGTGCCGCAAGGATTGCGGCTTCCATTTTCGCCGGGGTGGTAAACGGTGCAAAACGCTTGAGCGGTTTACCATCGCGTCCGACCAGGAACTTCGTGAAGTTCCACTTGATTCGCCCACCCAGCACGCCGGGCAATTCGTTTTTCAGATAACGAAATACCGGGTGCGCTGCGGTTCCGTTGACCTCGACTTTCGCGAACATCGGGAAGCTCACACCGTAATTAATGTGACAGGTCTGCGCGATGTCGTCGGCACCGCCGGGTTCCTGTTTACCGAACTGGTTGCAGGGGAAACCCAGCACCACCAAACCGCGGGCGGCGTATTTTTTGTAGAGCGCTTCAAGGCCGATGTATTGTGGTGTAAAGCCACAATGGCTGGCGGTATTCACGACCAGAACCACCTTACCCGCGTAGTCGGCCATAGAGATAAGCTGGCCGCCCAGACTGGTGGCGGTAAGTTGATGAAAGGGAGTCATAGCGGAATCCTCAAAGCAGAACCCGTTCGACGTCAACGGTCACGTAGCACAGGGCATGGGTTGTGGAGAATAGATCCTGTTCCTGATTGCGTGGCAGGTCTGGAATCGTGTGCGAGACATCTTTGCAAAGCCGAACGAAAAGAACAACAAACAGGCGACCTTTAACCTGCGCTGCGGGATAAAAAAGCGAAAAAAAGTATTTTTTATCGAATAGATCCAGAAGGTGTGGCGTTTACCCATCATCAACACACTGATGGAGTCTGATTTATGGCTGAAACAACGCCGCGGTTAACACGACAGCGCTACGATAGTTTTACCCTGGTACTGCATTGGGTCACCGCAGCCTGTGTCATTTTCCTGTTTGCCAGCGCACATATCTGGGATCAACTGGAGCGGGGGACGCCACTGAGAAAAGGGTTGCAGGCCGTTCATATCTCCTGCGGAATTCTACTGGCACTGGTGATGGTAATCCGGCCGCTATGGCGGCTATTCAGCCAGCACTCTCGCCAGTTTTCGATGCCGCCGGTTGAAGGCGCAAGGCTGGCTAAACTGCTTGCACATGGCATGCACGGCGCACTTTATCTCCTTCTTTTCGCACAAATCGTGCTCGGGTTTCTTTTCCGCTGGTCGCAGCAGGAGCCCTTCCAGTTTTTTGGTCTTTTCGATCTCTCTGGCAGCGTGCAGGTTGCACCAACGCTACGGCATACCCTCGCTCAGTGGCACGGCAATGTGGCCTGGGCGTTGGTTTCACTGGCGTTGGTGCATGCTCTGGCCGCGCTTTTTCATCACTACCTGTTACGGGACAGCGTACTGAGCCGTATGCTGCCTGGCCGTGCTTTTCGTTAACCCGGAGTTCACCATGAACCTGTTCTCGTTTTTACCTTCCGCCATTTTTCAACGTCTACTGCCGGTGGTGTTTGTTCTGCTCTCCACGCCGGTTTTTGCCGCAGGTGACGATAATACCAACAGCAAAACGCCGGATTGCCCCTCCGGGCAGGTGTATGACAGCACGACGAAACACTGCGTACCCGAGAAAACAAGCCAGCTCAGCGATGAAGATAAAACCCGTTATGCTTATCATCTGGCAAAAAAAGGGGAGTATCAGGCGGCCCTGGATCTGCTCAACACGCTGAAAAATGGCGATACTGCTGAGGCCTGGAATTACCGGGGCTATGCCACGCGTAAGCTGGGCCGTACTGATGAAGGTATCGGCTATTATCAACGTTCCATTGCACTCGATCCGACCTATGCCAAAGTACGTGAATACCTTGGTGAAGCATGGCTGGTGAAAGGGCGCCCTGACCTGGCAAAAGCGCAACTGGAAACCATCGCCACACTTTGCGGCCATCGTTGCGAAGAGTACAAGGATCTGCAGGCGGCTATTGACGGCCATCCTGAATCCTGAGTAATGGTATGAGGATAAAAAAATCACTACCAGTGACGTCCGTCAGCATCTTGCTGAACATCTGACACGCCTGTGGCGCTATGGGCTGGTTCTGTCGCGTAACCGTGAGGTTGCCGAAGAACTGGTTCAGTCTACCTGTCTCCGCGCGCTTGAAAAAAGCGCGCAGTTTACCCCCGGCACACGCATTGACAGCTGGTTATTCACTATCCTGCATTCCATCTGGATTTCAGAGGTGCGCGCTCGCCGGGTGCGCATGGGGCAGGGGTTCGTCGAAAGCGATGAATTACTGGCACCGGATACGTATGAACAGGATGAGGCTCGCCTGCACTATGCGAAAATTATGCAGTACGTGAGCGCTCTGCCGGAAGCACAACGCAATGCGGTATTTTTAGTCTATGTTGAAGGTTTTACCTATCAGGAGGCTGCGGATACATTGTCTGTCCCGATTGGCACGATCATGAGCCGGCTGGCTACGGCGAGGGCGAAAATCGCCCAGGTTATTCACGCGCCGCACCCTGTACAGGAGAAGCGATATTGAAATCAATGAGATTTACAGCGCCGTACAGCGATGAGGCGATAGTCGCCTGGCTGGATGGCGAAATGCAGGCAAGTGATGCAGAGCGCTTTGAGGTCGCGCTCGGTCAGGATCAACAACTGGCGGAACGAACCGAAGCGTTAAGGCTCAACCAGGCTGACATTGCCCGCGCCTTCGCGCCCCTGCTAAAAGAGGCACCGCAGTCTCGCCTGGAGGCGCAACTGGCCAATGTGCTCGCCCAACCACCGGCAACCACTCCAGGGACCACGGGAGTCAGCCGACGCGCGTTGATCGCGGCCTCGCTCAGTTTTCTGGTTATCGGTTCAGGGCTGGGCTATTTCGCACGGCCTGCAACAAAGGCTCAGGGTGAGAGCGAGAAAATTCGTGACCTTGAGGCACAGTATATGTCTTTGTACAGTGCAGAAACGTTGCTTGATGCAGACAGTTCCCCATCAGCATTGCAGCGTGGGCTGGCGCGTACGGCACAAGACATAGGTTTGCAGGCGAATGAGCAGCAACTTGTGCTGCACGGGGCAGAGCTGAAAATGGTGCGTATGCTGCGCTATGACAGCACCTCGATTGCGCAAATCGCCTGGATGCATGCCGATTATGGCCCGATGGCGCTGTGTATTTCACCGGACCGCCAGCCAGCCAGCACAGAACTGAATCAAGAGCAGCGCCATACGATGAATCTCGTCTGGTGGCATTCCAGCGGCTACCAGTTTGTGTTGATTGGCCGTAACCCTGCTGCCCAACTGAAACAAAACGCACTGACGTTGCAGGCTGCACTTGCATAGCCAAAGAGACACGCCGGTATGCCAGCTAACTGGCTACCGGAGAGGTTTATACGGCCTGATGCAGGCGGGCCTGAATATCAATATTGATTATCACCTTGTCATCTACCAGCGCAGCGAAACTGTCCATATTGAATGCTGAGCGTGAAATCGCCGTTGAGGCATGCAGATAAATGTTCTCAGCCCCGGTGAGCCCGGCGTTCTTCCCCATCAGTAAGGCATCCAGAATGACCGGGCGCGAGACGTTCTTAACCGCCAGTGTGCCAAAAATACGAAAATGGCCCTGTCCCAGTACCACCACGCGGCTACTGATGAAAGTGATGTTCGGATAGCGTCCCGCGTCAAAAAAAAGAGTGCTTTTCATCTGCCAGGTCAACAGTTGGTTAGACGCCTTCAGCGTCGCCACCGGAATGGAAACAGTGATAGTGTCGCCCTCGTCGTTTCCGGCATTGAGTGCAATATCACCGGTCACGTCTCCCAGTCTGGCCTCAGACGTATCCCCAAAGGCATGCCAGGAGAGGGTAATCGTCGTTTTCTGCGTGTTGATACTGTAGTTAGCCGGGCTGGCATATAACGAAAAGGAAGTGATTAAAAATCCGAGAGTGATTGCAGGCACGATACGCGTCATGGTGATAGTCCTTGATGTGTTTAGCGTGTAAACGTGCCAGCCCTGTTTTTTATTCGATTCTCGTATCGTCGTGGTTCAATGACAGACCGGGGAAACGATAGATTCCACCCGTAGCGGAATCTATCGAGCGATTAAATCGACTGTCCACCGGAAACTTCAATGCGCTGGCCGTTGACCCATCGGTTATCCTCACCCAACAGGCTGGCAATCATCGGGCCGATATCGTCAGGTAGTCCCACGCGACCAAGCGCCGTCATACCTGCAAAGGCTTTGTTGTAATCGGGAATGTCACGTACAGCCCCTCCCAGGAAGTCCGTTTCGATAGCGCCAGGAGCAATGGCATTGACTGTAATGCCGCGGCTGCCCAGCTCTTTCGCCATATAAACGGTGAGCACTTCAACCGCGCCTTTGGCCGCCGAGTAGGCCGAGAACCCGGGGAACGATACGCGAGTCAGACCCGATGAGAAATTGATGATCCGTCCGCCATTGGCCAGCATCGGCAGAAGTGACTGCGTCAGGAAAAATACCCCCTTCACGTGAACGTCAAAGAGCGCGTCAAACTGTTCCTCAGTGGTGTCCGCGAAGTCGGCCATTTCGCCATGCCCGGCGTTATTGATCAGATGGTCGAACGTATCGCGCCCCCAGTTGTCTTGCAATGTTGCGCGTACGGCGGCCACGAAATCGAGAAAGGAGGACACGTTGCTCACGTCCAGTTGAAGCGCAATTGCCTTACGACCAAGGGACTGAATGTCAGCCGCCACTGCGTCTGCTGCTGCTTTACCATTACGATAGGTGATGATCACATCGCCGCCATGGCGGGCAATGCTCAGTGCAGTATTTCGACCAAGGCCCCGACTGGCACCGGTCACAAGAGAAATAGTTGTCATGAAATATCTCCTAATGAGTGGAGATAAAATAGTAACCAGCACAAAGCATTTTAGGTTGCCCGATAATAGCGAAAACTTGCCTGATAATTTTGAAATTTCTATTCAGCCAGAACTGCACTAATATTGGTAAGCACTCAAATCACATTTAATAGCCTAAAAATATGATGTCGACGAGCCGATTATCTGAAGAATGCAGCGTAGACACCGATGAGTCTGAAGGTGCAAAGACGACTGCGGCGCTGCTACGGGTGGCGCGGCAATATGCCGACGCGCATCTCAATAAAGAAGGTGTGGCAACAACCCCGATTCCAGGGGTATTCATTTTAAGTGAGAGCGCACCTTCCTTGTTGCAGTTCGCCATTACTCAACCGCTGGTCGCACTTGTGCTGCAAGGGCGCAAGCGCGTGACGATGGGCAGTCATACTTTTGATTTTGGCGCGGGGGAGTCTTTGCTGGTGACTGTGGATGTGCCGACAGTAAGCCAGGTTATCACCGCCAGCGCCGCCACCCCCTATTATTCACTGGTCGTGGAACTTGACGCCGCAGTGATTACCGAATTGGTTGGCGATATGGGGAAACTGGAGGCAACTGCGGATTTGCCCGTGAGGGTTGACCAGATCGAAGAGGACGTTGCAGAAGCTGCGTTGCGACTGCTGAAATTGCTCGACAGACCGCACGCGTTAAAGATGCTGGGTCGCCAGTTGGTGCGCGAGTTGCATTACTGGCTGCTCTCCGGACGATATGGCAAATCTGTGCGTGCCCTCGGAAACACGGATAGCCATGCTCGCCGGATCGCCCGGGCTGTCGAGATTATTCGGACTCAATATGATCAGCCGTTGCGAATCAAAACGCTGGCCGACGCAGCGGGGATGAGTATTTCGGTATTCCATACGCATTTTCGCAATGTCACTACGCTCACACCTCTGCAATTTCAGAAACAGTTGCGCCTGGTCGAAGCGCGCAGACGTATGCTTGCGCAAGGCGCTGCGGTTAGCACCGCTGCCCACGGCGTCGGCTATGAGAGTGTGACGCAGTTTACCCGTGAATATTCGCGTATGTTCGGCCAACCACCGGCTCGCAGCATCCGTGACGCGCGCGAAAGTGAGTAGTCGGCGAAGCCCGGCATAGTTCGCTTTGATTAAGGGTAGTGTTGCATCGACCCGTTGAACTCACAGCGAAGAGCGGTCCTTTAAGCCATTGTGTATCAGATGTAGGACTAACACTGGCATGTGATAATCAATGGGGGGCAGGTCAGGGCTAATATCGGTTATACCCAAGCCTTATTTTGTATAACAACTCTGTACTTATCGGGATCAATAAACGTCTTTCCATTCACATCCCAATAAGGATTAAAGGAATTTACCTCTTTGAAACCCGCCTCGCTCATCCTTGCGCAGGTCTGTTCCCATTCATCTTTTTCCGGATAATACAGAACGAGCAAATCTTCCTCTGTCTGGGAAGGTGGTACCGGATGGTTCTGGCATACTGTCATTTCAATATGCCAGGCCAAACCTTTGTTGCCTAACATTATGCCGTTGAAACCATCATGATCAGTGAATTCAGAAACTTTTTGCAGGCCTAATCCATAGCTGTACATCAGAAAAGATCGTTCAAGGTTCGTAACGGGCCTTGCAATGCGCATGTGAGTAAACATCCCAGATATTCCTTTTAATGTATTCAGGCTGCGAAATCTGGTCTGATTTTACATACGACAACTTTTTTGATTTGTCCGTTAGAGCCATGAATCTTGCTCGAATTATGCACGTCTGCTTTTGGCACTGAGCGGCCTGGCACGGCGGAAGGTCTGCTACGAGCGAGGAACGGAAATACAGCAAATGATGTAAGTGATTTTCATGATACAGAGGCAGTAATTATGCCAAACGCATCAATTGACCAACGCTTTTATTGAACTGATACCGCCCGTCAGACGATCCTGCCTGAATATGTGCGCAGGATCGTCTATCAGCATTGGGGAAGTATATTAGCGACTATCGCGTCTCGTGGTAAACCGCCTCTATGTTGTACCCATCAGGATCAAGGATGAACGCGGCGTAATATCCAGGGTGATAATGGGGCCTGTAACCCGGCGCACCATTATCTTTTCCACCGGCCTGGAGGGCGACACGGTGGAATGCCTCAACTTCCTCTTTGTTTTTTGCATTGAAGGCAAGATGCATCCGGGGTGTGGAGGGAGTGCCCTGTTTTAACCAGAACGCACCACCAGGATCTCGCCCTTCATCGAGTTGGGCGGGACCAAAACCTACCGCCTTGCCCGGAAATTCAAGCCGGATAATATGACCAAGACTGGCAAGAACACTTGTGTAAAATTGCTTACTGACTTCAAGATTTATGACGTTGAATCCGGTGTGGTCAATCATGTTTTTACTCCCGTCAGCAAAGAAGAATATTCAGTAAAACATTCAACCATCGGGTGAAGTTTGATTTGGTATAAGAACTGGTGATTGTGTCTGTTCTTTTCCTGTGTAAAACGATCCTCGCAGAGCCGGTATGTTTGTTCTCTATTGATTCTCGCACAGATATTTGTATGGTCCGCTTTTGGTATTTAACGGATAGTACCAGAAGAAAGGATGCTCTAAGCAAGGAAGAAGCTTAATGTCGCACAAACACCACGGTCGCGGTTATATCAGCTTATTTCAATGCGTTATCTCTGAGGCGTAATTATTGTTGATAGCGTAGAGAGTGCATTTAGGTGCCCCTTTCCGTTGTTGCTTTGTACAGATACTAAGTGCCGTTGCGGCAGCTTCCTGATTGTTCCTGGCCCAGTATGCAGCGCCCCAGTCCCCGTCCGGATCGGTAGCAAATGCTTTTTCATATCGCTGCGTTGCTTCATACTCGGAAAAGGATTTTTTTCCGGCAGCATTCAGGCCTGGTGGTTCAATGAGATTTACGACTGGAAGCTTGATTATCTCCTGAAAAGGCTGATGGTACTGCTCAAGAAAAGTAGCAACGGTATTCCACCAGAAACTCTCCGGCGCAGAATCCATAAAGACATGGCCATCCTTCCCATAAGGAGGCATGACGATAAAGTGGGCCGGGCTCTTACTCTGCTGATAGGCATTAAACATCTCTCTGCCTATATCCGGGGGAAACGACTTATCATTTTCTGCGTAAAGCCACAGCGAAGGGAGCTTCGCTGTTTTTCCGTATTGTGCATAAGATTTCATTAGCCCTGTCTTATCACAAAGGGATTTCCCGTCGATAGCCCCTCTACCACCATCAAAATTTATAACCACCTTTACGCCTCGCGGATTTGTTGCACCCGTTGCGATAACAGCAAATCCACCGGCGGACATACCAACCAGCATCGCATTATCAGCGGATGCCCATGAGTTCCGGCGTACGGCGTCAAGCGCTGCAACCATATTTTGGACGTCCTGTTCTCCAGCCTGAAGATGAAAAGGCTGGAAGCATGAGTGTCCTGTATATTCTGCCGCGCCACTGGACTGACCATATCCCTGCCGCAGGACAACCACCGCAGCATATCCGTGACGTGCAAACGCAATTGCTGTTGAGGAATAACGGTTTGGGTTAAGCGTCCATCGGTCAAACTCGGCCGTACCGGTAGTTCCATTGGTGATTAGCACAACCGGCAAAGGCTTCTTGCTAACCGGCCGTGTGACAAAAGCATCAAGTATTGCAGGCTGGCCGTTATTTAAAGTGACGGACAGCGTCAGTGGTTCCCTGATCAACCCGCTTATCTGTTGATATTCGTCCGTGTCCGTTAAAGATTCTGCGTGCCCCGGTAAACTTATGATGAAGCCTGTTAATGACAAAAAGAAAGATGCTGAGTGAGTTATAAAACGGCTGAACATCAGAAGATATCCTTAATTGGCCTGGAGATATACCGCTTTGCAGTTGCGTACTGGCAGGTAAAAACGCTAATGCTGACAATGCCACTGTATTAATGACTTAAGATTCTTAATCCACCAAGTGAGATGAAGTACATTAACGTAAGTAAATATTTTCGATTGATATCAGCACGTAAAACAGGTGTAAATGAGATTTCTGCACGCAATCGTACTACAGCTATCTGACAGGAGTAGCGTCAGCCTCCTGGTCTTATTGCCCCTCGTCTGTATATCCATAAGGTCCGCTCCTGGCACAAAGTTGCCTGCCAACTCAATGGGAAAGACGACATCTCTGTTCGACTGTATCCATTCTTCGTTATAAACAGGAATACAAGATGTCAGGGGGATTACACCAGAATACGGACATTAAATATCAGCAGGAAATCCGGCCCATACAGGTGGAAAAGGGCCGGAATTCGTCTGAACAGGGCAAACAGCACCACACACTGAGTGTCAACGCTCAGGCTTACTTCGCCGTTTTGGCCTGCTCAACTTTCAGGCGTTCGCTGGCACCGAGACGAAGCTGTTCGAGTTGTTTGATAATCTCCGCGGCATCGTCCATGGGATGAGGCTGACCAGGCTGACGTTCTTTGAGGCGGGCTGCCGCTTCAATCATGCCATTGCTGAAAGGGTGTGAAGTGAGATGCACTCTTATCGGATGTTGGGGATCGCTCACCATTTTTTTGATGCGATCAATACTACGGATGTAAGCCTCAACCTGTTGTGGGCCGTCTATTGCATTTAAACCAAGACCGCCCACCGTGATGGCTTTATACGTTTCATTACCATCCTTAACATCAAACACATATGATGCAGTGCCCCAGGTATGTCCTGGTGTTGAGAACGCCTGAATGCTTGTATCGCCTACGGTCAGTATTTCACCATCCTTGATCTCAATGCCATCGGCAGAGGGCATGGTCCATGCGCCTGGCTTACCCTGCGATTTTTGGGCATCCTGACGTGCTTCGATCCAGCCTTCGCGGGTCATGGCAATCTTCGCGTTGGTCAATGCTTTGAGGCGGGATATGCCCCCGGCGTGGTCAAAATGACCGTGGGTTACCAGCACCAGTTTGATATCTGCTGAATCAAAACCGAGTTTTTTGATATTTTCAAGGAGCCTGTCGGTGTATGGCTCATACAATGTATCAATCAAAACCAGGCCGTCACTTGTTTTCAGCAGCCATGCCGATACCCAGCATATTCCAACATAGTAAACATTATCAAAAACCTGAAAGGGGGGGATTGACTGAATCTCTTCATTATTCAGCCACTTGCCCAGCTCTGCTGGCATTTTCCCGGTTCTTCCAAACTCGGTGAACAAATCATTAATGGTTGATGACGGACCACAGCCTGCCATCGGCGTTGCATCTGCTGCGGCGGTTTCTGATATCTGAGCGTTCGCAGTCCCTCCGGCCATCAGCAGGATTAAGGTAAGTAAAAGAGAGCGGGTTTTCAGCATGTTGCATTCCATTGTGGGTTGACCAGGCTTTGTACTATAGTTGCTTCATTCGATCGGATATACCGCCAAAAAAGCAATAAGACGTTGCATAAAACGGACATTAGGGTGAAATATGGACCGCCTGACAGCCATGAAGGTTTTCATCAATGTGGTCGAACTGGGGAGTCTGACTGCTGCAGCAAACAGGATGGAGATTTCACGTGCCATGGCAACCCGCTACATTGCTTCGCTCGAAAGCGAGCTCCGGGTACGCTTGTTGCACAGAACCAGCCGCTGCCTCGGCCCGACCAGTGACGGCTGCAATATTCTTTCTTTTTGCCGACAAATCATTGCGTTGAATGAAGATATTGATTTAGCCACAGCAGGCAGACACACCGAGCCTCAGGGGCTAATTCGCGTGGCCAGTAGTATTTCGTTCGGACAGTCTTATCTGGCGGGTGCCATCACCCGTTATGTTGAGCTGTTTCCAAAAACGTCAGTCGAAATGGTGCTGGGAGATCATGCGGTGAACCTGAATGAGGGATCTGTCGATCTGGCCATCATTGTGGGTAGTGAGCCGGCACCGGGTATGATTTCACGTTTGCTGACCCGCTGCCCTTCAGTTGTTTGCGCGGCTCCGGCCTATCTCGACCGTTGCGGCGAGCCCGATCATCCTGATGACTTGCGCCAGCACAACTGCCTGAATCATACCCGTTTTGGTAACACGTGGCGCTTCACTCCTTCGTCGGGGGAGCCGAACATGCCTGTTATCGAAGTGGAGGTTTCAGGCAGCATTGCTGCAAATGATTCCATGGTACTGCTCTCTGCAGCGCTGAGCGGAAAAGGGATCGTACATTTACCCGCCTTCACATGCTCATCGGATATTCAATCCGGAGCATTGGTCGCATTATTTCGTGACTACCAATTACCGCAACTGGATGTGTGTGCTGTGTATGCTTCGCGTAAGTACTTACCCGCAACCACCCGGTCGCTGCTGGATTTCCTGTTAACCGATATCATCCGTACTTAGGGCGATTTTTGTCACGATAGCCAGCAGGCCCGCTATTTTGCAACCGTAACACACGGAGAAGGGATTTGGGCTGCATGGGGTTTTTCGATGCAGAAAGAAGACGTTATGGAATAGCCTTATGCTGTTCTGCGACCATGGCGGGTATTTTATAAGCTATGTAATATTGTAGATAATTAAGATGTATTTTAAATAAAAAACCCGAAATAAATCGGGTTTTGATTATTTTACGATTAACAGGGCTCTGTGCTCAGGGATGTATTTTGATTGCTCTGAGTTTTGATTGTCAGCAATATTTATTTATGATTGCTGACCCATTTATTCATCTGCTCGATTTCACCTTTCTGCGCTTTTATGATGTCCTGCGCAAGCTTTCTCATTTCGGGATCTTTTCCATATTTGAGCTCGGTTTCAGCCATTGCTATCGCACCTTCATGATGCGGAATCATGCCTTTAGCAAACGCTTTATCAGGATCAGGGTCTTTAAAGGCTGTCATCATTTTTTCATGCATGTCGTTCATACCAGTCATATATTCCTGCGACGATGCCGATGATGTCATATCAGTCATTTTCATCGCTGAGTGTTCGGCGGACATCGCTGGTAGAGATAACATTAATATAACAAAAAGAGAGTTTTTGATTTTCATAAAATAAATCCTTTGTGAGTTCCGTACCCGGTAATTGTAGCTGAGAGAGATAAAAGCCCCCTGGCGGGGGCAAACTATAGCCACATATTCGGTCAAGAAAAAATCTATCAAGGAAAGGTAACAACGTGCTCATTACAGTTGAATTCAGCTGGCTTTGATCATTCGACGGTGAGCTTCGGCCATAGCCTGATGCGGTCCGAACTGACCGTTCTTCATGGTTTCATGGGCAACAGCAGCCCTTTCATGTTCATCCATAGCCGCGAAGGAGAGTGACGGGCGAGTACCGTTAGCGGAGTGAGTTCCCATCATCTTCTGGTGATTTTCCACCCTTTTCTGGTGTGTATCAGCCGAGCCATTATTCATGGTCTCATGAGCAATAATAGCCTGTTCATGCTGATTCATATCGACTATCTGTGGCGCTAAGCCCTGGATCGCGGAAGGAACCGAAGCCGACTGCATCTGGTGAGCCGGAGCCTGCGCATTATTGACACGCTCATGAATATTAACGGTGTCAGTGGCCCAGGCCGTTGAAATTACGCCAAGACCTAAAACAGATACTAATACGATATTTTTCATGGTAACTCTCCATTACTGAATTAATAATGTCCGGAAATTGTGGTCAATGCTTTCAGTTTCAGAATCTAATGATACTGCTCAGCCCTTATTTTTCGGACGGCTGGCTGTATATTCATCTCATGGCGTACTATTAATGACCCGTATTGATGAAGTCATTCAGCCTTACTGATAAGTTGTATTAATTATATCGAATGGTCTCTGTTTGCCGCGTGACAACCTAATGACATCTTTGTCATTTTTATTCCTGAACATCAATGCTGATTTGCCGGGTTTATAATATCCAGTCCTGGCACTGATAATATGAAGCGTGTCGAGTAAGCATCCGATTCCACGCGGACTTTTCCGTGATGTGCGGTCACGATTGATTTCACAATGGCAAGACCTATACCGCTGCCTTCTCCTTTTCGCTGCCTGGATGGATCTACCCGATAAAAGCGGTCAAACAGTCTTGGCAAATGTTCTTCAGGGATAGGTTTTCCCGGATTTTCGACTATGAGGTCACAATAGTTTTCCTGTTCTCTCATCGAGACGGTCACCGCTTGTCCTTCTGGTGTATAGCGTAAGGCATTGGATAACAGGTTATTGATTGCTCTTCTGAACATCTGTGGATCGCCTTCTATCAGGCAGGGTATACCGTTGAACTTCAGCATGATGTTGCGTTCTTCCGCCCAGGCTTCGAAAAAATCAAAGACTTTAATGACCTCTGCACTCAAATCAAATATTACCCGGTCTGAGATCAACTGATTATTGTCAGCCTGTGCAAGGAAAAGCATATCGCTGACCATCTTTGTCATCCGGTTGTACTCTTCCAGGCTGGAGTACAGGACATCCTCGAGCTCCTTCTGTGTCCGGTCCTGGCTCAGCGCAATTTCAGTTTGCGTCACCAGATTGGTGATCGGGGTTCTGATTTCGTGCGCGATATCTGCAGAGAAATTGGCCTGGCGGGTAAAAACATCCTCAATTTTTCCAATCATATGATTGAAAGAGATGACCAGCTGTTCAAGCTCAATGGGAACGCGTGATGGTTCAAGCCTGGCATCAAGATTCTCAGAGGTGATATTTTTAATCGCATTGCTGACGTTACGCAGAGGCAGATGCCCCTGACGAACTGCAATCCGAATAATAAGAATAATGAGCAGGCTGATAACAGTGGCAATGGCAACCAGATTCTTTTTAAGCGCATCAAGATAGTGAAGATGAAAATTAATGGAGAGCCCGATAAGCATGACGTAGTTCTGGCTTTTCCCCTGAAATGCCGTTACCCCTGATGAGGCGATTATCCTGTACGTTTCCATTTTCATATCAGGGGAGGAGAGCATCGGCCGGGCAGGAGCCTCCACAGTCCAGAGAAAAACATCCCGTGCGCGGCTGTGCTCGCTAAAGTCTGCCGTATTCACAGCCGGGCGTAATGCTGTTCCTTGTGCCGAACTGAATAATACCTCTCCCTGGGGATTAAGAAGCAGAACGGCAACGTTGCGGTAGCTGGCTATCGATTCCTTGATTTTACTTATCTTTTTCTCATCGGTATCCGCCGGGGATTGCAATAAACGCTGCATCGTGGTGCTAATTTGTTGCAGATCGCTGACATCCTGCTCGGCAAAATGATTTTCAACGGAATGCAGCATAAACCAGGTAAACGCGATAAAAGCCAGTATCGTGGACAGGCTGATAAAAAAAGTCAGCCTCAGGGCAAGGGAGAACGGGCGTCTGGCGGGCTGGTTACGCATCCGGGAGCTCCAGCATGTAGCCCACGCCGCGGACCGTCTGGATCAGTTTCGGCTCGTAATCATTGTCTATTTTAGCCCGAAGCCGCTTTACCGCGACGTCAATCGCGTTAGTGTCGCTATCAAAATTCATGTCCCAGACCTGGGATGCTATCAGAGAGCGGGGCAACACTTCTCCCTGATGACGAATGAAAAACTCCAGTAAGCTGAACTCCTTACTGGTCAACAGAATACGGTTTCCCGCCCTGTTAACCTTTCTCGATACCAGATCCAGCGTCAGATCGGCAACCTTAAACTGGCTTTCAGATATCACTGTATTGCCACGACGCAGGAGGGTTCTGACACGAGCCAGAAGTTCGGCGAATGCAAAGGGTTTAACCAGATAATCATCTGCACCGAGTTCAAGCCCCTTGACGCGATGCTCGATAGTTCCGAGGGCAGAGAGTAATAACACCGGCATACCCTTACCCGCTGTACGAAGCATACGTATAATATCCCAGCCATTCACATCCGGGAGCATGATATCCAGAATCAGCAAATCGTATTCTGCCGTCATGGCGAGATGATATCCGGTCAGACCGTTGTCGGCGTGATCAACCACGAACCCGGCCTCGGTAAGCCCCTTGCTGAGATACTCACCTGTTTTGATTTCATCTTCAACGATCAGTATTTTCATCTTATCCCCTATAAGCCTTCCCCTGCCATTCTAGTGAGCGTAAGTCCGTTATCAACGGCTTAAAGTAAAAATGACAACATTGTCATTAACTTGTCACCAGCCAAACAGAGTGCCTTCGTTAGAGTGATCTTATCCATCTTCACGGTTATCTGGCCACTGAGTCAGATTGGCGGTGAGTTTCTGCCGAAGATCAATGAAGGTGACCTGCTTTACATGCCGTCGACTTTGCCAGGCGTCTCTCTGGCAGAGGCCGCTGCGCTCCTGCAGACCACGGATAAATTAATCAAAACCGTTCCTGAAATGGCCTCTGTTTTTGGCAAGACCGGTAAAGCAGAGACAGCAACAGATTCCGCATCGCTCGAAATGGTGGAAACCACGATTCAGCTTAAACCTGAAGATCAGTGGCGACCCGGTATGACGATTGACAAAATTATTGACGAACTCGACAAGATTCTGGCCGCGCCGTAGCGAGATTTCGTGAGACACACGAAAAGAAAAAATCCACGCAACGGCGTGGATTTTCGGGGGATTGTTGATGATCATGCGATGTGTGAGATCGCATGAAACAACAGAAGTGATTTAGACGTTGAACCGTGACTTGTATTGTATTTTATTGATATTTATTGTTTTATTTATCGTTTTGTCTTTCTCGTACTCATGATTGTACTCATTTTGGAAATGGCTCGCTTTCGAAATGCGCAGTTCGTATGTTCGATTCCATAACCGGCACCATTTCAAACTTTTGCCAAGTCTACCGAAATCAACTCAAAGCCCGTATACGGCTAGTTTCTAGCCCGTACCTTATCTTTTGGTATCAACTGGACTCAACTGGAATCAAATCACAGTTGGGGGCATAAGTGGGGGCATTCTGTGTTCGGTTTTGGGAGATGCCCCCAATGAAGCTTAATGCTCGACAAGTCGATACCGCTAAATCCAGAGAGAAAGCCTACAAACAGTCGGATGGCGCTGGTTTGTATCTTGAGGTTGTTCCCTCCGGTTCCAGATACTGCCGCATGAAATATCGCTTCAACGGGAAATTCACTGCATCAGCAGGGCAATCAAAGCAAGCAGCGCCGGAAGCGCTTGCACAAAGAGTATTTTCCGGCTGGCTGTTAAGGCACCGAAAACCCCGGCAATCAGCACGCAGATCAGGAAAAAGAGGGTAACTGGGACGCCGCTTGCACCCAGCCATAAACCCCAACATAACCCCGCCGCGAGAAAGCCGTTATACAGCCCCTGGTTCGCGGCCAGCACACGGGTGTCGCGTGCAAACTCCGCGCTAAGATTAAAAGCTTTGTGGCCTGTTCTGGTGTCCCACAAAAACATTTCGAGCACCAGAATGTACAGATGAATGGCGACGACAATCGCAACGAGAACAGTAGCTAACACAGGATACCTTACTGGATAAGGGCAGGTGACGTGGAGTATAGATAATTGTGGCGGCTGGCGCAGCGGGCACGATGAGGATTATGCGTTTTTCGCGTCTCATCGCGTTTTGCCTCATCGCCAATATGACTGACGACAGATTTGAGCAAGGGAGCGGGTAATAATGAACATCTACGAAAAACAGTATCGGGAACTGATAGTAAACGGAGAAGTCACCTGGACCGGGATCGGTTAACCAGCGGAAGTTACTGATGTTCACTCAGGGAGCGATGGGGGGACTGGGGATCGTGCTTGGCTTGATGACGGTGGGAGGGATGATTCAACTGTGGCATCTGTATGTGTTCGCCTTTCTTTTCGGCACTATGACGGCGGTTGATGCCCCGGTTCGCCAGACATTTGTGTCAGAACTTGTCGGCGAAAGCGATCTCTCCAATGCCGTTGCGCTGAACTCGATGTTTTTTAATGCCGGACGTTTTATCGGCCCTGCGGTTTCAGGCGTGCTCATCGCCTCTGCCGGAACCGGATGGTGCTTTCTGATCAATGGTTTCTCATTTCTGGGCATCCTGGCCTCACTTTTTTTCCTGAGAAAAACAGAGCTGAATCTTTCCGGCAGGGCATCGCGGCGCAAGGGCGCATTTACCGAAGGCCTGCGTTATGTCCGTGGGCGCCCGGATCTGATGGCGATTCTGTTGATGCTTTTTTTTATCGGAACATTTGGTCTGAATTTCCCCATATTCCTCTCTTCTATGGGGATAAGGATCTTCCATGCTGATGCTGCCAGCTATGGTTTTCTGTCATCCGTTATCGCCACGGGAACCATCGCGGGAGCGTTACTGAATGCGGGTTATGACCGCATTCAATTCCGCCATCTGGTGGTCAGTGCCGGTACGTTCGCATGTGGTTGTGCCGCTGCTGCATTATCTCCTGATTACGGTTTTTTTGCGGCGTCACTTGTCGTCACCGGGGTTGCAGCCATGTTTTTCACCAATGCCACGAACAGCCTGATGCAGCTTTCAACCGCGCCGGTAATGCGCGGGCGGGTGATGGCGCTGAGGGTGGCTGTTGCCATGGGAGCCACGCCGATCGGCGCACCAATGACGGGCTGGGTGACCGGCTGTCACGTTACCCGGCAGATGCACTCTGCTGCGGCACGTTCTGGCTGCGGGAGGATTTCCTCGCGCTCGATGCCAGCCTGACAGATGAGCAGATACGACTGGCCATGAAAGTGGCACAGAAAAACCAGGATGCCGCGATCGGACTGAACTGGGATGTACTTCAGATGGCGATTGAAAGCGTTAAAAGCTGAGGAACGGCAGGCAGTGCGCTGAGGAAGAGAGGAAAACGAAAAAAGGGGCAGGGGACATCATCTCCTGCCGACTACATAAACTCAGTGGCACCTGAACCTTGTGCTCTTTATCCCACTTATTCTGGCAGACGAACCTTAACTGAACATTAATTAACCATAAAAATAGCGTGGTAACCGGGTTTTTCACGCACATCTCCTGTCCGCAGAATAAGGCTGTCGCTGCGCTCCGCTTCTCTGCCGCCATCCGTCCTGCCGTCCGTCCGGCTGCGGGCCGGAAGTGCCGTGCCCTCACTGTAGCCGGGCTGCTTCTCAAACAAGCGAAGCTGCCGCCGGCCTGCTCACCGATTCCCCGCCGTGCGCGGGACATTCAGTCCGCTCCGGCGGCGCGTGCGGCTTCGAGTCCGCACTTGTTTGCTCAGCTGTTTGCCCGTCTGTGTGGCGGTCACGGCACCACAGGGGTGCCCCTTCATACACAGGAGCAGAACATGGTCCCGTTTCATGCAGGGTGACAGCGTGCAACTGATGGCCACTGGATCGCCACGGGTTTAACAGACACCTCAGAGTCATTCCATTCCATTAAGGGGGACGTTAAGTATCGATTTGTCATTGATATTAAGGCGACGTGATGGTAGTGAAACGACGGGCGCAGCCTGTTCCTAGCGGCCCTGCGGGAGGAGTGGGTGTCTTATCCGGCCTACGAAATCGAACCTGTAGGCCAGACAAACGTAGTGCCCCGGTGGTTATATAATAAAGCTGGCGAGCAGAATAAAGATCAGCCCACTGATGGATAACAGCGTGGACATTAGCGTCCATGATAACAGCGTTTCTTTGGTGGTCAGACCGAAAAAGTCTTTAATCATCCAGAAACTGGCGTCGTTGACGTGGGAACAGATACAGGACCCGGCACCGGTCGCCAGTGTAATCAAGGCTAGATTTGTATTGGGATGTACCGCCAACAACGGGATGACCAGACCTGAGGTAGAGATCGCCGCGACGGTGGCTGAACCCAGACAAATACGCAGGAATGCTGCCACGCCCCAGGCCATCAGGATCGGGTTAATATCCATGCCCGAAACCAGGGTGGAAATATACTGACCGACGCCAGAGTCGATGAGAACCTGCTTGAATGCGCCGCCTCCACCGATAATCAGAAGCAGACCGGCAATTCCTGCAATTGCTTTTCCGCAGGAATCCATCAGGTCCGGGATTGTTTTCCCACGGCCCAGTCCCATGGTATAGATCGCGAACAGCAGTGAAATCAGCATGGCGATCGTCGAGTTACCCAGGAACAGAATCACGTTGTAGAACAAGCCTGAATCAGCAGCGCTTTTGGCATGGGTCATCTGGATGATGGTGACGACTGCCATCAGGATCACCGGCAACATTGCCGTGAGAAAACTGATCCCAAAGCCAGGCATTTCGCTTTCGCTGAACCGACGGGTCGCGCCGAGAGAGGCAATATTCCCCTCTTTTTTAAAGGCGTCCGGAATAATGCGCTGGCAGAATTTATTCAATATCGGGCCGCAAAGAATAAAGGTCGGGATGCCCACAATGATACCGTATATCAGTACCAGTCCTACATCCGCGCCATATTCACGGGCGATAACTGTCGGGCCGGGGTGGGGGGGTAAAAAACCGTGTGCGACCAGCAAACCAGACAGCATCGGCACACACATAAACATCGGCGATATTTTCGCTTCACGGGCAATAGCGAATAAAATAGGTATCAGAAGAATTAAGCCGACTTCGAAAAAAAGTGCAATACCGATAATAAATGCCGAGGAAACCACCGCCCAGTCAAGTTTATTTTTCCCGAAATAATTCAGCATGGTCAGCGCTATTCGCTGTGCACCGCCCGCATCGGCCAGCAAGCGACCGAGCATGACACCGAAGCCAAATATCAAACCAATATGGCCCAGTGTACCGCCAAGCCCGGATTCAACCGAGGTAACGACTTTATTTAAATTCATACCACTGGCGATGGCGACAGCAATCGAGACAATAATTAACGAAACAAACGTATTGAGCTTAATTTTTATGGTTAAAAGCAGGAGTAAAGCAATCCCTGCCACAACGATAATAAGTGGCATAACGTCCTCTCATAATAGGGTAGCGACCCATCATTATCCGGCTGCGCAAATAACGAATAATGCGTAGCCGGATAATTCAGGTGTCTGGATGTTTTTATTTTTTCTTTCAGTTTTTATTCATATAATCGTGCAAAGCCGCGCCGATTTTATTTACATCATAAATACAACCCGTCCATGTCCCGCCACTAACGGCCTGAAGCATTGCCCATAGCCGGGTATCATCTGGCAGTTCAGGATCGGGAAGTAAATCCTGATGGCTGGGTCTGGCGTTTAATATTGCAGTAGCCTCCTCCTGTGAAGGTAAGTGTTCATCGTTACGGGTTCCGAGGAAATTGACTTCGCCCTGGAGCTGGCGGCAATCAATTTTAATTTCAATGATATCCCCGGTGCGTAATTTACCGATGGGGCCACCAGCCAGCGCCTCTGGCCCCACATGGCCGATGCATGCTCCAGTGGAAACGCCTGAGAAACGCGCATCGGTGATGAGTGAAACATGCTTACCGTAGGACAGATGTTTCAGGGCACTGGTCACCTGGTAAGTCTCCTCCATCCCGGTACCGGAAGGACCAACGCCGATAATGACCAGAATATCGCCCGCTTTGATCTTGTCATGCTTGATATCGTAAATCGCACTTTTCTCGGACAGATAAACCTTCGCCACACCTTTATGGTAATAGATACCCTGATCATCAATCACCGAGGGATCGATGGCAGTGGATTTGATCACCGATCCTTCTGGCGCAATATTGCCCACCGGGAAGGTGATAGTTGAGGTCAATCCGCGCTCTTGGGCTTGCTGCGGCGACATGATTACCTCGTCGGCCTTGATTTGCTCCTGTTCGAGCAGGAGTTGCTTGAACCGCCGACGCCGTTCGGAGTGCTCCCACCAGTCGAGGTTTTCCTTCAGTGTGCTGCCGGTAACGGTCATAACGTCTTCATGCAACAATCCGAGGCTGCGCAGATGCAACATGACTTCCGGAACGCCGCCTGCCATGAAGGCATTAACCGTCGGATGATAAACCGGACCATTGGGCAGTACGCTCACCAGGCGGGGTACGCGCTTGTTGATGCGGATCCAGTCGTCAACGCTTGGGATATGGCAACCCGCCTGGTGAGCAATTGCCGGGATGTGCAACAGCAGGTTGGTTGAACCGCCGAACGCCGCGTGGACCACCATTGCATTTTCAATCGCTTTATCGGTGAGAATTTCCCGGGTGGTGATGCCTTTTTTACACAGGTTCAGCGCCGCTCGCGCGGAAGCTCTGGCAATCTCCTGCCACACAGGCTCGCCGGAAGGTGCCAGGGCTGAGTGCGGGATTGCCAGCCCCAGACCTTCGGCCACCACCTGCGATGTCCCGGCAGTGCCCAAAAATTGACAACCGCCACCGGAAGAGGCACAGGCCTTACAGCCCGCACGGCGTGCGTCCTGCAGTGATAATTCGCCATTAGCGAAGCGTGCGCCGATGGTCTGCACCTTGCCGTTGTCTTCTCCGCCTTTTGCGGGCAGCGTCGCACCACCGGGCACCAGCACGGTCGCAATATCGGGCTGTGCGGCGAGTGCCATCATGGTGGCCGGAAGCCCCTTGTCACAACTCGCCACACCAATGACAGCTTTCGCACCGGGCAGAGAGCGAATTAGACGGCGCATCACCATTGAGGCGTCATTACGGTATGGCAGCGAATCAAACATACCCGTTGTGCCTTGCGTACGTCCGTCACAAGGATCGGAAACATATACGGCATAAGGCAGGGCGCGGTTTGCTTTAATAACCTCGGCCGCCGCTTTCATCTGGATATCCAACTCGTAGTGTCCCTGGTGCAGCGCCAGCGCGACGGGCTTACCGTCTGCACCACGTAAACCACCGAGCGTGCTGAGTAGTAAAATACCGTCCCGATCCAGCTCGTCCGGAGACCAGCCCATTCCGGCATTCATGGTCATACCGAACAGATCCCCGCTCGGGCTGTTGATAAGCATCTCCATGGTTAATGGTAGTTCGCCGTCCGGGCCATCGGCGTGTGTTCTGACGGTGTAGATATCGTGACACTCGTCAGCAAAAATAGTTCGAACAGACATGGGCTTCTCCTCAGACCGGTAATATGCCCTGCGCGATAAGCAGCGCGCGGACTTTATCTTTGGCTTCTTCTGATGCTTCAAGAATCGGTGGCAAGCAATAAGTCTCTACCGGCAACCCGACACACTGCATGCTGTATTTGATCAATGAGACAAACGGTGTTTCCAGGGCGTAAATCGAGGGCAGTTGCAGCAGCTTTTTATTCAGCGTCGCGGCGGTTGCAAGATCGCCTTCGCGGCAGGCGCGGTAGATGCTGATGGAGAGTTCCGGAGCAAAGTTAGCACTGGCGGTTATCGCACCGTCACCACCCAGCAGCATCGTGTTCAGTAAGTGGTCATCATAACCGCAGAATACAGAAAATGACGGGCGCACCGCTTTAATGGTATTGATCATCGTGCGCAGGTGACCGACGCTGTCGATAGTGTCTTTGATGCCGACGATATTATCGTTTTGCAGAGCCAGACGCTTAACGGTCTCTGGAGTTAAGTCCTGGCCCGTCAGATCCGGAAAGTTGTACAGAATAACCGGCAGGGTGACGCTACGGGCAATCTGCTTGTAATAGTCATCAAGATTTTGTGGCGCGACTTTCCAGTAGTAGGGGTTGATAGCGACGATACCATCAGCGCCGCAAGCTTGTGCATGTCTCGCCAGTTTGACCGCTTCGTCGGTGGAGGGTGAACCGACGCCAATCAATACCGGTACCCGTCCGTTGACAACGGCCACGGCTTCTTCGGCGAGCGCCATGCGCTGGGTGGTAGTCATCTGGCTAAATTCACCGCCAGTGCCCAGGTAAAACAGCCCGTCTACCCCTTTATTAATCAGGAAGTCAGCAACTTCGCGCATTGCCGTTTTATCAAGGGTTCCGTCACGATGAAACGTGCTGGATACCGGTGGAATAATGCCGCTGAATTTTTTCATTACCTCAATTTCCTTTTCGTAAATGCTCATTTTCGTTTCTGTATCCCAGCCCATATGATATTTGTCCGGCGCATTTCCGCAGTAATTCCAGATAGCTTTCGATCTTATTTTCTGAATAAACCACTGGATCGCCTGAAAGCGAGATTGCATAGTTAACCCGGTTATACATATTGAATACCGGCATACTTAAGCATACCGCACCATAGGTCGATTCTTCGTTATCTATAGCCCATCCCCGAAGCCGCGTTTTTTGTAACTCTTCCAGGAATAATTTTTTATCGGTAAATGTATTACGCGTATGCGAGGTTAACGTAAGAGCCTCTATGAAATAATCCAGCTCTTCCCGTGTTTTCCAGGCTAATAATGCCTTACCCAACGCGGTAATATGTAATTCGAGTTTTTTGCCAATCCAGCTTTTGCTCGTCGGTACCGAGTCCGGGCTTTCGATCTTGTCGAGATAGATAGCCGAAATGCTCTCCATCGCCCCCAGATGGCAGACCAGTCCGCTTTTCAGCGACAACTCCTGCATCGGCCGCTTCGTCACCTCAAAGATATTTTGACGATGTAGCGCCTGACAACCCAGTTCGTAGTTTTTTATTCCCAGCGAATAGTGGCCATTTTTGTTTTTAATTAAGAAGCCGCATTCCACCATCGCATTCAATAAATTAAGCAGGCTGCTTTTGGGGTACTGGAATTCTTTCAATAACTCCATATAACTTGCCACGCCAACCCATGCGATGTGGGTTAATATTTTTTCGGCTCGGACTAAGGAATTACACCCTTTGCGAATCATAATAGTTTCTCCTTGCTCATGGAATAAATCCTATCGGTAATTCAAAGTGGAAAATATGCCTTGTTCAGCATGCTGAACCATAATGAAGTGATTCAATGTGATCTTGTACGCAGTTTGAATAACGGAATTGTCGTACTGATATTCGGCGAATACGAATAGTTGAAAAACAAGAGAGGGCGTGTTGTCACGACAGGGTAACCTCTCCAGTGGAATTGAGGTTATATTCGATCTTTGATTCATTGCTCACTGCTGGCTAATGTGCGGGGGATCCGGGCGATGCTTTAATTTCAAAGTCGAATCCTGCAAGCCAGCTGACGCCAACTGCGGTCCAGTTTGGATAAGGAGGGTGCGGAAAAATAGACTGCTTCACCTGCATAATGGTTGGAAACTGATTTTCTGGATCGGTATGAAAGGCCATGGCGTCGATCAAATCGTCAAATGTACATCCTGCATCCGCAAGAGTCTCTTTGTAGTGGTCAACTAAAACTGGCCACGGCTTTAGAGTTTTTCCAGTATCGGTTTTCTGATTTGTTTAACTAATCACTGATTAAGTTAAATCTCAATTGTAATTACAGGAAATAATTTAACTGCATTTTTCCTGAACCAGCTTGAATAGGCTGTTGTGAGATAAAAGCAAATGTTAATGGATTAGTCGTTAGTCTCTTCTGTATGACTGGAGAACGTCGGCACCGACTTGTAGAACGGACACATACCCAGCTAATGTGTATCCTTAATTTTCTAAGAAAAGACGCGATAAATTTATGGATCTTACTCATTTTCTTACAGATATCGATGGTGTTTTTTATCGAGCAATAGATCCTGCCTATCGAAAATCTGCGTTATCAGGCTCCAGAGTTCCTGGCCGCTATTCAAACAGTATTCAACCCACTCTTTACCTCAGTTCATCCCCTGAAGGCGTTGAGGCAGCAATGAAATCTCACAATGCCAACAGAAGTGCCAATCTTGACATTGTAAAAGTCAGGGTCATAGCTGATAAAATTCTTGATTTGAGGAATGCAGATGCTGTGTTGGCCGCAGGTATTGACCTTAATGATGCGATTGCACCATGGCAGGAAATTGTGAATGAGGGCGGCATTCCCTGTTCATGGAATGTTCGTAATCGTCTGGAGTCACTTGGTGTAAACGGTTTAATTGACCCTTCCCGAAAAGCTCCCGGGCTTTGGCATCTGGTTCTTTTTTCCTGGAATAATAATAGTCAGTCTCATGTAAATATTATTAAGTAAGTCATTATCACTGCAAATCGTGTACGTAATAGGCAACTGGAGTCTTTATGCGATGCTCACCACCGTTTCCGGGAAATAAAAACGATAGGGTCAGCCTCTGGCACGGAGCGGACTAACTCACTGAGCAGAAGGTCCGCTCTGAGCGAGAAGCGGAAGCTCGCAGTTACTCTTGCAGCGATAGAGGCATTACTGACAAAGCCGTATGTCTATAACCGGTGAGCAAGTCAGGGTATGCCAATGGAGTCTCAGAAACGGTGCGTGCAGTATTAGGGCAGAGTCTGCGACCTGAAAATGTTTGGGAAAGAGCTGAGTTGTCTGCGTTGATGAAAAATCCTAATGTAGAAGAAATTATTACTATTGCTCCTGTAAGAATGGGCGAGAAAGTTATTTACGTAAGGGGGAAACTATGATTTTTGAAGTCACTCGGGGTCATATCCAAGTAAAAATTGGAGATAGAACGGTGACCGTTCAAGGTGAGATGTTCTTTCCCGGTAACGATAAAATTGGCTTTGTGTTGTACAAGGAGGCTTTGAGGTTTTGGGATGCACCTAACCAAAGTCAGGTTATGACTGGCGATGATATCGATATGGTTATTGCTGATATTCAGGCCGATTTTTCCAAGGGGGGGCATACCTTAGAAATTGAACATTAGTATGTGCAAAAGGTTCTGGAGGGGCGGTTGACACTGGGCTACCGGTTGCGAGAACAACTGCATAATTACAGGCACAATCCGGCCTCGATGCGCAGCTTTGTGCAGAACTGCTGGTAAACCCGCCTGCTTTCATCATTTCGGCGTCGGCCAAGGGTATTCAGTCAATCCGCGATGAGACTGTCATCTCTCATAATGAATGCGAGAGATTTAACCGGCAGCTATGAGCGAGAAGCGGAAGTTTGCAGTTGTTCTCATAATGAAAGTAGGCACTCCACTGCTAGCATCACGATGTATTAATGAACGGGTGCAGGTCAATGCAATAGTTAACCTGATATGAGCCGCGACTGTTATCAAAACAGCTTAATAGCTTCCCGATTAGCTGTGGGTTCAATGGCTGTTTGTGCTGTGTCTTATTCGCCGGAAGCGCCTTGCGTACAGGCCAGACAGGATCGCTGTCAGCTCTGAGCGTTGCCACTGCCAACTCGAAAACCGATGAAATGGTACGTCGGGCTTCAGCAGCAACAGTCGGAGCGCCGCGCTTAGCGGTTTCCTGAAGAATTTTAAGAATATGGTGCGGTGTGATTTCCCTGATAGGGAGTTTGCCAATAACAGGGAAAACCACACGTTCAAGCATATCCAATCGTCGCATTTTGGTGATTTCGGCCCAGTCTTTCATCTGCAACCACTCTTTGGCAATCAGCTCAAAGGTGTTAGATGCGTCATTGACCTTGCGGATCTTATCTAACTGACGAGCCTGTGTCGGGCTAACTCCATCTGCGACTTGTTTACGCGCTTGCTCGCATTTCTCGCGAGCTTCGGCGAGCTTTACCGCTGGATACTCACCCAACGTGAACATGCTTGATTTACCGTTGAGTTTAAACCGATAGCGCCATGCCTTTTTGCCATTGGGTTTCACTTCGAGGTAGAGACCATTAAAGTCATTGAGTCGATAGAGTTTTTCTTTCGGCCTGGCAGTGCGGCATTGCGTATCAGTGAGCATAGCGGGTCCTTGCCTGTTTCTTATACCGCCATTGCACGCACCTAAAATGAAGATGGAAACGGAGCGTGCTCATCTATGTACTCATTTTAGACTGCGCTTTCATGAGATTACATGAGACAATATGGAATGAAAAATCCACGCAAGTGCGTGGATTTTAGAGGGTTTTGTGAGTTTCATGAGATGTTCTGACACCTCATGAGACAACAAAACTTATTTAGACGTTGAACAGGAAGTTCATCACATCGCCATCTTTAACGATGTACTCTTTGCCTTCTGCACGCATTTTGCCGGCTTCTTTCGCACCTTGCTCGCCTTTGTAAGCAATAAAGTCTTCATAAGCGATGGTTTGCGCGCGGATAAAGCCTTTTTCGAAGTCGGTGTGGATTTTACCGGCAGCCTGCGGAGCCGTTGCGCCAACCGGAATTGTCCAGGCGCGAACTTCTTTCACCCCGGCGGTGAAGTAGGTTTGCAGGTTCAGCAGGGCATAACCAGCGCGGATCACGCGGTTCAGGCCCGGCTCTTCAAGACCCAGTTCGGCCATGAACTCATCACGCTCTTCGTCATCCAGCTCGGCGATATCCGCTTCAACCGCAGCACAAACCGGTACTACCACAGAACCTTCTTTTTCCGCGATGGCGCGAACCTGGTCCAGATACGGGTTGTTTTCGAAACCGTCTTCATTGACGTTAGCGATGTACATGGTCGGTTTCAGCGTCAGGAAGCTCAGGTAACGAATCGCTTCTTTCTCTTCTTTGCTCAGATCCAGCGCGCGCAGCATACCGGCGTTTTCCAGCTGCGGCAGGCATTTTTCCAGCGCGGCCAGCTCCACTTTCGCGTCTTTATCGCCGCCTTTTGCTTTCTTGGACACGCGATGAATCGCGCGCTCGCAGGTTTCCAGATCGGACAGCGCCAGTTCGGTGTTGATAACGTCGATATCTTCCGCCGGGTCAACTTTACCGGCAACGTGGATGATGTTGTCGTTTTCAAAGCAGCGTACGACATGGCCGATGGCTTCGGTTTCGCGGATGTTGGTCAGGAACTGGTTGCCCAGGCCTTCACCTTTGGACGCGCCCTTTACCAGACCGGCGATATCAACAAATTCCATCGTGGTCGGCAGAATGCGCTGAGGCTTAACGATTTCCGCAAGTTTGTCCAGACGCGGATCGGGCATCGGTACGACACCGGTGTTCGGCTCAATAGTACAGAAGGGGAAGTTTGCCGCTTCAATACCTGCTTTGGTGAGCGCGTTGAACAGGGTGGATTTACCTACGTTGGGCAGACCAACGATACCGCATTTGAATCCCATGATGTAATTACCTTAATCTCTTGATAATCAACCCGTTGAGTAAAACGGATTGTAGAAAAGTGAATAACTTTGCCTATTATACACGTAACCGATGTAACGCGCGGCAAAATTGCCGTTGCAGTGGGGTTACTGTGCCTTAAAGGCGTGCAGGCGGTTGGTGGCTTTGGTTAAACCGTCCTTCAGCCAGATCTCTGTACAACGTGCCGCTTCGTCAACGGCTTCATCGATCAGCTTCTGTTCAGAAACCGGCGGTTTGCCCAGTACAAAACCGACAACTTTGTTTTTATCCCCCGGATGGCCAATACCTACGCGCAAACGGTGAAAATTGGGGTTATTCCCCAGCTTACTGATGATGTCTTTCAGGCCGTTATGGCCGCCGTGGCCGCCGCCCAGTTTGAACTTCGCCACGCCTGGCGGCAGATCCAGCTCGTCATGCGCGACAAGGATTTCATCCGGGTTGATGCGATAAAAAGTCGCCATCGCCGCCACCGCTTTGCCGCTCAGGTTCATAAAGGTGGTCGGCACCAGCAGACGCACATCTTCGCCCGCCAGATTAATGCGCGAGGTATAACCGAAGAATTTCGGTTCATCGCGCAGCGGTGCGCGCGCGCGCTCTGCCAGTAAATCGACATACCAGGCGCCCGCATTGTGGCGTGTCGCAGCGTATTCAGCGCCAGGGTTCGCCAGCCCGACAATCAGTTTAATCGTCACTTTTTATTCCTGACCAGGTCAATATCCGGCGCGTAGTTTACGTTGTGCGGGGCGCGATGACAAAATTCTCACGGCATAAGGTGAAAAATGATAATGATTGCTCACCTCAATCATTCGAAATTCAAGCAGTTCAATCGTTTATTTGTAAATTTTTGTTAGTCAAACATATGTAATTGTGATCGTGCCCGCAACCGCCAAAAAGAGCGCTGTCTATACTTTGTTCACAAGGATTGGGGTTTTCCCATCCAACCCATCGTTCCGGAGGTGACATATGAAACGCAAAAACGCTTCGTTACTCGGCAATGCGCTCATGGGGTTGGGGTTGGTAGTGATGGTTGTCGGTGTTGGTTACTCTATTTTAAACCAGCTTCCGCAGCTTAACCTGCCGCAATTTTTTGCGCACGGCGCGGTACTGAGTATCTTCCTCGGAGCTGTTCTCTGGCTCGCAGGCGCCCGCGTAGGAGGCCATGAGCAGGTGTGCGATAAATACTGGTGGGTTCGCCACTATGACAAACGCTGCCGCCGTGACCGGCAACATCACAGCTAAAGACGAATTTTTCGAAAACGGCTCCTGATCGAGCCGTTTTTTTTGTGTTCTGTTTGACCCTCACGTAACGTCAGGCCTGAAAGTCCGGTCTGTGGAGAAGAGGGGGAAGTCATGTTGATTCAGGCTGGAGCGTTGTCGCGGCGGGCGGGAATGGCGCTGTTCCAGTTTTACGCCGGAACGGATGCGCAGACGCAGCAAACGTTTCGCACTGCGATGCAGCAGGAACAAGGGAACATGGATGACGCCCGAAGTGCTGCAATGGCTACAACGGGCGATAGAGGTGATGATGCGGAATCGCTATTCCGCATCCGGTTTACAGATCGGCTAATGCCGCGTCGCGATTAGGGAAGAAAGCCAGTCGGCCAGGGATGGGCTGCACACCGGCGCGCGCCAGCGTGCGCAGCGGCTGAAACTCCAGATTGCTGACCCGCAGCTCGGTACCTTCCGGCAGGCGGGCAACAAAACGGCGGAAGGCATCCAGCCCGCCAGCATCGAGCACTGGCACGGCATCCCACTTCAGTACGACAATTCGCTTACCGGCGATGCGGGTTTCCAGATCGCTGAACACACCTTCCGCCGCGGCAAAGAACAGCGGGCCAATAACACGCAGCACCAGCACGTCATCCGGCACGCTGACATTCACCGCCGCCAGGTGCGTCATCCGCGCAATGCGGCGCATAAACAGCAGCGACGCCAGCACAATCCCGACGCTAATGGCGATAACCATATCGAACAGCACCGTCAGCGACATACACATCAGCATCACCACAATGTCATCGGCGGGCGCACGGCGCAGCAGATCGATCACTTTGTGCGCTTCACTCATATTCCACGCCACCATTAGCAGCAACGCGGCCATCGCCGACAGCGGCAGCCAGGAGAGGAGCGGGGCCAGCGCCAGTAACGCCAGGATCACCAGTAGCGCGTGGATCACGGCCGAAATAGGCGAAGTGGCGCCCGCGCGCACGTTGGCGGCTGAGCGGGCAATTGCCGCCGTCGCGGTGATACCGCCAAAGAACGGCGCGATAATATTCCCCATGCCCTGGCCAATCAGTTCGCTGTTGGCTTTGTGTTTGGTGCCGGTCATCCCGTCCAGCACCACCGCGCAGAGCAGCGATTCAATGGCACCCAGCATGGCCATCGAAAACGCGGCGGGCAGCATCGCCTGAAGTGAATTCCAGCTCAGGGTGAAATTCGAACCCGGCAGATCCCACGGCAGCACCAGTTGCGGCAAAAGCTGAGGGATACCGTTGCCTTGCGTGCCATCTGCCAGCGTGTACTGGAACTGGGAACCGATAGTGGCAACGTGGCCGCCGAGCAGGTTCACCACCAGCATAACCGCGCAGCCTGCCAGCAGCGCAGGCAAATGGCCGGGCAAGCGTATGCGTAAGCGCGGCCAGAGAACCAGCGTCGCCAGTGTCGTTACGCCGATGGCCGCATCGCCAAAATTAATGGTGGGCAGCGCCATCACCAGCGCGCCAACTTTTTGCAGGTAATGTTCCGGGACATGCGTCATATGCAGTCCGAGAAAATCTTTCAGCTGCATCGTGGCAATGGTGATGCCAATACCGGAGGTAAAACCGAGCGTCACGGAAAGCGGAATATATTCAATCAACCGGCCAAAGCGCGCCAGACCGAAGAGGATCAGGAACACCCCGGACATCAACGTCGCAACCAGCAGGCCCGCAAGGCCAAACTGTTGTGACACCGGGTAGAGGATCACCACAAACGCGGCGGTCGGGCCGGAAACGCTGTAGCGTGAACCGCCGCTCAGGGCGATAACGATACCGGCAATCGCCGAGGTATACAGGCCATATTGCGGCGCGACGCCGCTGCCAATCGCCAGCGCCATCGACAGGGGAATGGCGATAATCCCGACGGTGATACCGGCGATGAGATCGCGGGTAAAGCGAGCCATCGTGTATTTTTCTTTCCAGCACGCCTCAATTAACGCGCGGAAAGGCAGAACTTGTGGAGTGAAAAATTTATTCACGATGCTATTTCATCCTGGAGTGGAAATTAATAACGACTTAATAAATCATACAAATGACATTCAAAGATAAAAAAACCCGCCGCAGCGGGTTTTCTGGTCAGCAGCGATTAATGTTCGAACATCGCAGAAATAGATTCTTCGTTGCTGATACGACGGATAGCTTCGGCCAGCATGCCAGACAGCGTCAGCGTACGTACGTTCGGCAGCGCTTTGATCTCGTCGCTCAGCGGAATGGTGTCGCAGACTACCACTTCGTCGATCACAGAGTTGCGCAGGTTGTTCACCGCATTACCAGAGAAAATCGGGTGCGTCGCGTAAGCAAATACGCGTTTTGCGCCGCGCTCTTTCAGCGCTTCTGCTGCTTTGCACAGCGTACCGCCGGTATCGATCATATCGTCAACCAGTACGCAGTCGCGGTTAGCCACGTCGCCGATGATGTGCATCACCTGAGAGACGTTAGCGCGCGGACGGCGTTTGTCGATGATCGCCATATCGGTATCGTTCAGCAGCTTGGCGATAGCACGGGCGCGAACCACGCCGCCAATGTCCGGAGAAACCACGATAGGGTTGTCCAGGTTCAGTTGCAGCATATCTTCGAGCAGGATCGGGCTACCGAACACGTTATCAACCGGCACATCGAAGAAGCCCTGAATCTGTTCAGCATGCAGGTCAACGGTCAACACGCGGTCAACGCCAACGCTGGAAAGGAAGTCTGCAACGACTTTTGCGGTAATTGGCACACGGGCAGAACGCACGCGGCGATCCTGGCGGGCATAGCCGAAATAAGGGATGACCGCGGTGATACGGCCTGCGGAAGCACGACGCAGCGCATCAACCATGACAACCAGTTCCATCAGGTTGTCGTTTGTGGGAGCACAAGTGGACTGGATGATGAAAATATCACCACCGCGTACGTTTTCATTAATTTGTACGCTGACTTCGCCGTCGCTAAAGCGACCTACAGCGGCGTCGCCGAGAGAAGTGTACAGGCGGTTGGCAATACGTTGTGCTAGTTCCGGGGTAGCGTTACCAGCAAAAAGCTTCATATCAGGCACGAGAAGAACCTCAGGCATGCGTCCAGTGGTGGATAGAATACGCCAGAATGTGCGGTCAGGGCGAAATTCTATCCATGCGGTGTATTAAAGAGCGCGATGCAACGTCTGGAACATGTGACGTTGTCACCGGAGCTCAGCTTGCCCGGCGATGGTTTGTGCTAGCGGCGAGAGGTTGACGCCTCGCGCGACAAAACCGTGCAGCCATTCCGGGGCTTGCTCAAGCACCTGACGAGCGGCGGATTCGGTGTCAAATTCGGAAAAGACACAGGCTCCTGTGCCAGTCAGGCGCGACGGCGCGTATTCTAACAGCCAGGAAAGCGCGGCATCAACCTCGCGAAAACGTTTTCTTGCGATAACCTCGCAATCGTTGCCGAATTCACAATTTAGCAACGTTTCGATTGACCGCTTCGGCGTCGTTCTCGGCAACTCGGGATCTTTGAAAATCACCGGCGTGGGAATGCTGACGCCCGGATGCGCTACCAGATACCATTTCTCCGGTGGATTAACCGGCGTCAGGATCTCGCCAATTCCCTCGGCAAAGGCCGCATGCCCGCGCACAAATACCGGGACATCCGCGCCCAGTTGCAGGCCAAGCGCCGCCAGCTCGTCAACGCTCAGTTGGGAGCGCCATAAATGGTTCAACGCGACCAGCACGGTCGCGGCATTTGATGAACCGCCGCCCAGCCCGCCGCCCATTGGCAGACGTTTATCAATCGCAATATCGGCGCCGCTGCCTTCAGTGTAACGCCCGGTCTCACGGGCGCGGTTGATCAGCAAACGTGCCGCGCGCACGATCAGGTTCTCGTCGTCCGGCACTCCGGCAACCGGGGTTAACAGGCGAATTTCAC
This sequence comes from Kosakonia sp. MUSA4, assembly GCF_013085925.1. Lineage (NCBI taxonomy): Bacteria > Pseudomonadati > Pseudomonadota > Gammaproteobacteria > Enterobacterales > Enterobacteriaceae > Kosakonia > Kosakonia sp. MUSA4. The sequence goes on along the minus strand of NZ_CP025697.1, from coordinate 2,795,042 downwards.
CGTCGCTGCGCGGTTCGATGGTCAGCGTATCGCCATAATCGAGAAACTGAAAAAGCGTCTGTAAGGTGTGATAGCCGTCAGCTCGCTGGCCGGTAATGTATAAAAACAGGTTCAGTTTCGCCGGAGCGGGCCAGGTTGTCATTTTACAATCCAGTTATCCATCTTCAGCTTGATACGCTGGCTACCGTCGCTCAGCTCCATATTTGCAGGCATTGCCGGCTGGGTTTTGCTGTCATATCCGCCATAAACGACTTTCCAGCTTTTACCGCCCTGGCTGTAGTTCAGCTCGCTCAGGCGATACTGATCGTCAAGTTTGTAATCGGTGGCATTGCCCGGCAGACCGAGGATCCACTGGCGCAGGCTATTGAGCGGGATAGGCATGCCGGTCAGTTTGCCGATCATCTCTTCGGCATCGTCAGCGGTATAGCGTTGGCCTTTATTATCAACCAGTTGCACATTGCCCGGCTGCGCGTTCAGCTCCAGTTCGGTGCTGCCCAGCGGGTTGGTCAGCAACAAACGGTAGCGATCTTCGCCGGTCTGCTGCCAGAAGAAGCGGGCGTAGACTTTTTGCTGATCGGACAGGTAAGCGAAGGCACCGCGCGTCTGATACTGGCTTAATGCGCGCACCTGCTGCTGATGCTGACGCCACTGCGGCGAATCCGGGCTTTGCCCCGGCCCTTTGGGCGCGTTGAGCGTACAGGCGGTCAAAACGAGGCTGGCCAGCGGCAGCAGGCGAATAAAGCGGAAGTCCGACAGAGTCATAACGATGACAAATCCTTGAGAGAGGTTGCGGTGATTAGGCTTAATGCTAGCGCCGCACTGTAACAGCGTCTACGTTCAAGTTGTCTTAAATCATTAAAATACCAATTACTCCGAAAGGAGAGTCTCTCTTTTATTGACCGTGCGCATCCTGTATGATGCGTGCAGTCTAACCTTATCAACGTTGGTACTATTCCCGCGCTCATGACCCTTTTAGCTCTTGGCATCAACCACAAAACGGCACCCGTTTCGCTGCGAGAACGCATTGCATTTTCGCCGGATACGCTTGACCAGGCGCTGGAAAGCCTGCTCTCGCAGCCGATGGTGCAGGGTGGTGTGGTGCTTTCAACCTGTAACCGCACCGAGCTTTATTTAAGCGTCGAAGAGCGGGAAAACCTGCGTGAAGCGCTGGTTCGCTGGTTGTGTGATTACCATCACCTGAGCGAAGAGGAAGTACGCCAGAGTCTTTACTGGCATCAGGATAATGACGCCGTCAGCCATTTAATGCGCGTGGCGAGCGGGCTGGATTCGCTGGTGCTTGGCGAGCCGCAAATTCTCGGCCAGGTGAAAAAAGCCTACGCCGATTCGCAGCGCGGGCACGGCAATGCCAGCGATCTGGAGCGCATGTTCCAGAAATCCTTCTCCGTGGCCAAACGGGTGCGTACGGAAACCGATATTGGCGCCAGCGCCGTGTCAGTCGCCTTTGCCGCCTGTACGCTGGCGCGGCAGATCTTTGAATCCCTCTCGACCGTCACCGTCTTACTGGTTGGCGCGGGCGAAACCATTGAGCTGGTTGCCCGCCATCTGCGCGAACACAAAGTGCAGAAGATGATCATTGCTAACCGTACGCGTGAACGCGCGCAGGTGCTGGCGGAAGAAGTCGGGGCGGATGTTATCTCCCTGAGCGAAATCGACGAGCGTCTGAAAGACGCTGATATTGTTATCAGTTCTACCGCCAGCCCGCTGCCGATCATCGGTAAAGGGATGGTGGAGCGCGCGATGAAAGCGCGACGCAATCAGCCGATGCTGCTGGTGGACATCGCCGTACCGCGCGACGTTGAGCCGGAAGTGGGGAAAGTGGCCAACGCTTATCTCTACAGCGTCGACGATCTGCAAAGCATCATTCAGCACAACCTGGCGCAGCGTAAAGCCGCTGCGGTGCAGGCGGAAACCATCGTCGCCCAGGAAACCAGCGAATTTATGTCATGGCTGCGCGCGCAAAGCGCCAGCGAGACTATCCGTGAATACCGCAGCCATTCCGAAGCCGTGCGCGATGAACTGACCGCCAAAGCGCTGGCTGCGCTGGAGCAGGGCGGCGATCCGCAGGTTATCATGCAGGACCTCGCGTGGAAGCTGACTAACCGCCTGATCCACGCCCCAACCAAATCTCTTCAGCAGGCTGCCCGTGACGGGGACGATGAGCGCCTGCATACTTTGCGCAACAGCCTCGGGCTGGATTAGCACAACACCACTCTCTGATTATTAAAAGGTGCATTTACGCCTATGAAGCCTTCTATCGTTGCCAAACTGGAAGCCCTGCATGAACGCCATGAAGAAGTTCAGGCGCTGCTGGGTGATGCGCAAACTATTGCCGACCAGGATCGTTTCCGCGCGCTGTCGCGGGAATATGCGCAGCTAAGCGATGTGTCGCGCTGTTTTACTGACTGGCAACAGGTTCAGGAAGATATTGAAACGGCACAGATGATGCTCGACGACCCGGAAATGCGCGAAATGGCGCAGGAAGAGTTACGCGATGCGAAAGAGAAAAGCGAACAACTGGAGCAGCAGTTACAGGTTTTACTCTTGCCGAAAGATCCGGATGACGAACGCAATGCCTTCGTTGAAGTGCGCGCGGGTACGGGCGGTGACGAAGCGGCATTATTTGCCGGCGATCTGTTCCGCATGTACAGCCGCTACGCGGAAGCCCGCCGCTGGCGCGTGGAGATCATGAGCGCTAACGACGGCGAACATGGCGGCTATAAAGAAGTGATCGCCAAAATCAGCGGCGAAGGCGTCTACGGTCGTCTGAAGTTTGAATCGGGCGGCCATCGCGTGCAGCGCGTCCCGGCGACCGAATCGCAGGGGCGTATTCATACTTCAGCCTGTACGGTTGCCGTCATGCCGGAACTGCCTGAAGCTGAACTGCCGGATATCAACCCGGCGGATCTGCGCATTGATACTTTCCGCTCCTCCGGCGCAGGGGGCCAGCACGTTAACACCACCGACTCGGCAATCCGTATTACCCACTTGCCGACCGGAATTGTCGTCGAATGCCAGGACGAACGTTCGCAGCATAAAAACAAAGCCAAAGCGATGTCGGTGCTGGGCGCGCGTATCCACGCGGCAGAGATGGCGAAACGCCAGCAGGCGGAAGCATCAACCCGCCGCAATCTGCTGGGCAGCGGCGATCGCAGCGATCGCAACCGCACATACAATTTTCCGCAGGGGCGCGTTACCGATCACCGCATCAACGTAACGCTCTATCGTCTTGATGAGGTGATGGAGGGCAAGCTCGATATGCTGATTGAGCCAATTGTGCAGGAATACCAGGCCGATCAACTGGCAGCGCTTTCCGAGCAGGACTAATGGACTATCAACAGTGGTTGCGTGCGGCGATAAGCCAGTTGCAGACGAGCGAAAGCCCGCGCCGCGACGCTGAAATTCTGCTGGGGTTTGTGACCGGCAAAACGCGCACCTTTATTCTCGCTTTTGGTGAAACGGTGCTTACGGCGCAACAGCAGCAGCAACTGGATGCGTTGCTGGCGCGCCGTGCGCTTGGCGAACCGGTGGCGCATCTGGTGGGTGAGCGTGAATTCTGGTCGCTGCCGCTGTTTGTGTCTCCGGCGACGCTGATCCCGCGCCCGGACACGGAGTGCCTGGTCGAGCAGGCGTTAAACCGTCTTCCCGCTTCGCCGTGTCGCATTCTCGATCTGGGTACCGGCACCGGGGCGATCGCGCTGGCGCTGGCCAGCGAACGGCCGGATTGCCACGTTACTGCCGTCGATGTGGTTGCTGAGGCGGTGGCGCTGGCGCAACGCAATGCGGAACATCTGGCGATTACCAACGTCGAGATCCGGCAAAGTTGCTGGTTCAGTGCGCTTGCTGGGCAGCAGTTCGCCATGATTGTCAGCAATCCTCCCTATATTGACGAGCAGGATCCGCATCTTGAGCAGGGCGATGTCCGTTTTGAACCGCTGAGCGCGCTGGTGGCGGCCGATCATGGTCTCGCCGATTTACAGACCATCATTTGCGATGCGCGACGCTTTCTGCTGCCGGGCGGCTGGCTGCTGCTGGAACATGGCTGGCAGCAGGGCGCAGCGGTGCGTGCGCTGTTTTCACAATATGGCTGGCAGGAAGTGGAAACCTGCCGGGATTATGGCGGTAATGAGCGGCTGACGCTGGGAAAGCGACCTTTACAGGAGTAATGTGCGATGCGTGCCTTTAACGTACTGATTACATTGCATTTGACCTGCGTTGCGTTGACCATTAGCCTGTTCGTTTTACGCTACTGGTGGCGCTGGGCGAACAACCCACGCGCGCAGGCCCGCTGGGTGCGGGTTGTGCCGCATGTGGTCGACAGCGTGTTGCTGTTAAGCGGCGGCGGGTTGATGTGGGTAACGGGCTATTTACCTTTTACTGTTAAAGGCGCATGGCTGACTGAAAAGTTGTTTGGCGTTATCATCTACATCGTTTTGGGTTTTATCGCGCTGGGACGACATCGTCCGCGCAGCCAGCAAACGGGTTTTATCGCCTTTATGCTGGGGCTGGTGGTGCTGTACATCATCATTAAACTCGCCGCCACAAAAGTACCGATACTGGGGTAAGAAATGAGGTCGTTAGCTGATTTCGAATTTAACAACGCGCCATTATGCGACGGGATGATCCTTGTTTCAGAGCTGATTCGCGATGATTTTCCTTCGCTGTACGTGCATGAAGAGCTGGAGCGGCTGCTGAGCCTGGCGCGAGAAGAAATAAGTCAGGCGAAGCCTCAGGACTGGCAGTTGGAAAAGCTCATTGAGTTGTTTTATGGCGAATGGGGTTTTAAAGACACGCGTGGGGTTTACCGCCTGTCTGATGCACTGTGGCTGGATAAAGTACTGGAAAATCGTCAGGGAAGCGCCGTCTCGCTGGGGGCGATTTTATTGTGGGTCGCCGGGCGTCTCGACATCCCGCTGACGCCGGTCATTTTCCCGACGCAGCTGATCCTGCGTGCCGAGTGGCTGGATGGCGAAATGTGGCTCATTAACCCGTTTAATGGCGACACGCTGGACGAACATACGCTCGAAGTGTGGCTGAAGGGCAATATCAGCCCGGTCGCCGAGCTGTTTAACGAAGATCTGGATGAAGCCGACAACGCTGAAGTGATCCGCAAACTGCTGGATACCTTAAAGTCCGCGCTGATGGAAGAGCAGCAGATGGAGCTGGCATTGCGCGCCAGTGAAGCGCTGTTACAGTTTAATCCGGAAGATCCGTACGAAATCCGTGACCGTGGGCTGATTTACGCCCAGCTTGATTGCGATCATGTGGCGCTGCACGACCTGAGTTACTTCGTCGAGCAGTGTCCTGAGGATCCGATAAGCGAGATGATCCGCGCGCAAATCAACACGATTTCGCACAAACAGGTTACCCTGCATTAAAAGTAAGTTCCGATTCACACTTGATAAGGCGATTTTATGAAACAAAAAGTGGTTAGCATTGGCGACATTAACGTTGCGAACGACCTGCCGTTTGTGCTGTTTGGTGGTATGAACGTGCTGGAATCCCGCGATCTGGCGATGCGCATTTGCGAACACTACGTGGCTGTGACCCAGAAACTGGGCATTCCGTATGTGTTCAAAGCCTCTTTTGATAAAGCCAACCGTTCTTCCATCAAGTCCTATCGCGGGCCGGGTCTGGAAGAGGGAATGAAAATTTTCCAGGAACTGAAACAGACCTTTGGCGTAAAAGTGATCACCGACGTGCATGAAGCTTCCCAGGCGCAGCCGGTAGCGGATGTGGTTGACGTGATTCAGCTTCCGGCGTTCCTCGCCCGCCAGACCGACCTGGTGGAAGCGATGGCGAAAACCGGCGCGGTAATTAATGTGAAAAAACCGCAGTTCGTAAGCCCTGGCCAGATGGGCAATATCGTGGATAAATTCCATGAAGGCGGCAATGACAAAGTGATCCTCTGCGACCGCGGCGCCAACTTCGGTTATGACAACCTGGTTGTGGATATGCTCGGTTTCGGCGTGATGAAGAAAGTCTCCAATAACTCGCCGGTGATTTTTGACGTCACCCACGCCCTGCAATGCCGCGACCCGTTTGGCGCGGCTTCCAGCGGTCGCCGCGCGCAGGTCACTGAACTGGCTCGCGCAGGGATGGCAACCGGTCTGGCGGGTCTGTTTATTGAAGCGCACCCGGATCCGGACAACGCAAAATGCGATGGCCCGTCCGCGCTGCCGCTGGATAAGCTCGAACCGTTCCTCAAGCAGATCAAAGCGATTGACGATCTGGTGAAAAGCTTCGACGAACTCGACACCGAGTAAAAAAACAAAACCCCGCAAATGCGGGGTTTTTTACCGGCCAGGAAAAATGGCGTCAGGCAAATATCGTCATCAGATAAGCCGCAAACAGCGCCAGATGTGCCGCGCCGTTCAGCACATTAGTACGGCCGGTCGAGAAGGAGAGCTGGCACAGCAGCAGCGAGGAGACCATCACAATCATCTCCGGCGCGCCAAGGCCAAACACCAACTGATTACCGGTGATCCACGCGATCAGCGTAACGACCGGCACCGTCAGGGAAATGGTGGCCAGCACCGAACCAAAAAACAGATTCATGGCGCGCTGAACCTGATTACTCAGCACTGCTTTCAGCGCACCCAGACCTTCCGGCGACAGGATCAGCAGCGCCACCAGGAAACCAGTAAACGCGACCGGCGCATTCATCTCTGTCAGCAGCGCTTCCAGCGGCTTCGCGTTCATTTTGGTCACCGCAATCACCGCAATCAGATGCACGATCAGCCATACGGTATGCCACAAATTGCCATGTGCAGACGGTTTGCCGTGATGCGGATCGTCGTCGTCGCTCTCGTCTTCATGCTCGTAAACAAATAGACTCTGATGCGTTTTGGTCTGGATCAGCAAAAACACGCCGTACATCGCCGCCGAAATTAACGCCACCAGCAGCGACTGAGCAATCGTGAAATTGGCCTCCGGCAGCGCCATCGGGAACACCAGCACAATAATCGCCAGCGGGAACAGGGCAATGAGATACTGTTTGATGCCAAACAGATTCATATACTGGGTGGCGAATTTACCCCCGCCGAGCAGCAGCGAGAACCCCACCAGCCCGCCGGTGACAATCATGATGATAGAGTAAAGCGTGTCGCGCATCAGCGTTGGCGCCGCATCGCCTGTCGCCATCAGCGCGGAAATCAGGCTCACTTCGAGGATCACCACCGAAAGACTCAGAATCAGCGAACCATAGGGCTCGCCGAGGCGGTGGGCGAGTACGTCAGCATGGCGAACCACGCTAAAGGCGCTGGAAAGAATGCCGACCAGCGCCAGAATATTGATGCCAATCACCGCTGGCAATGACTGCGAACTTCCCCAGAAAAGCAGCACGGCCAGCGCCAGCACCGGGAAAATAAGGGAGGTCTCCTTGTGGCGGGTTTTAACCGCTTCGTGCGTTGTTGTCATTATGATGCTCCGTCATAGTGCAGGTGTATGTGGATTATAGATAAAATTATCAGCGGCCTAAAATAGCAAAAAATCGCCAGTTTCAGACTGGTTTTTACTTAGTTTTACTGTCTGGCTTCGTTTTTTATTCTAATGCCATAAAAAACGATGTCTAATGAAAATTATGTTGATATAACAATGTGATGTGATTTTTTATTTGTGATAAATCATGGTGTGGTGGCGATCGCAGGAATTATCAACCATGCTTATTTATTTAGCCCAAAAGGAGCTACAACATGCCCTATAAAGAGAAATCTGATCTTCCTGACAGTGTCCAGCATGTGTTGCCTGCCCATGCGCAGGAAATTTATAAAGAGGCGTTTAATAGCGCCTGGGAGCAGTACAAGGACAAAGCCGATCGGCGCGATGACGCCAGCCGCGAAGAGACTGCGCACCGCGTTGCCTGGTCGGCCGTTAAACAGGATTATGAAAAAGGCGATGACGATCGCTGGCACAAAAAGAAATAACATAATGAAATAATTACACTTCGCCATTTATAGCCATATTCAATGTGTTGGTGCTATTGCAAGCGGCCCGCGAATTGCATATCGTGCGTAGTAAGCTGCGCTTAAAGCAGCATTTGTCGGGAAGACAGCAGTAAAGCAGTCGCAAGGAAGCAGGCAGTGGCGGAGGTAAAAGATGTTAACACGTGATTTCTTGCGAACAGCCGATTGTAAAACGGCGTTTGGCGACATTGAGGAGTCGCTGTTATGGTCGGCGGAACAACGAGCCGCATCGCTGGCAGCGACGCTCGCTTGTCGTCCGGATGAGGGGCCAGTGTGGATTTTCGGCTACGGTTCGCTGATGTGGAACCCGGCGCTGGAATTTGAAGAGTCCTGCACCGGAACGCTGGTTGGCTGGCATCGCGCCTTTTGCCTGCGCTTAACCGCAGGTCGCGGAACGGCCTGTCAGCCTGGCCGCATGCTGGCGCTGAAAGAGGGCGGCCGCACAACTGGCGTGGCTTACCGTCTGCCGCAGGAAACGCTTACGGAAGAACTGTCGCTGCTGTGGAAACGCGAAATGATCACCGGCTGCTATTTGCCGAGCTGGTGCAAGCTGGCGCTGGACGATGGCCGCATTATTAACGCGCTGGTGTTTATTATGGATCCACGCCATCCGCTCTACGAATCCGATACCCGCGCGCAAACTATCGCTCCGTTGATTGCTTCCGCCAGCGGCCCGCTTGGCACCAATGCGCAATACCTTTTCTCGCTTGAACAGGAACTGATCAAACTCGGTATGCACGATGACTGCCTGAATGAGCTGGTGGGGAGAGTGCGTGGTTTGCTGGGGGGAGAAAAACCAGGCCCGGACCTGCAACCTGGTTTTGTCTGTTGAGCGATTATGCTGCAACGTAGCTGATTGAGTGCTCCAGCGACTGGCTGTGGCTATCGATCAGCACGTTCCAGATCCCGCTGTAAGGCACCGCCAGATAGGCGCTTGCGCGGTTCTGGACGCTTAAAATATCGGTCTCCACATTCGCCGCGTTGCTCTTCTCGCTCATCAGATGAATATGACAATTTGCTGAACAACGAACGACAATTGTATCCCCGCCAAATAATTTCAAACTTGCTTTTACCACCGCCATTTTCCAACCCCGTAGTTTTATAACAACGCTTTCCGCCACGAAAACTTCTCGCACGTGATTCTGTTCACAATTCACTCAGTCAATAACACCAAAGTGAAGGATAACGAATGCTGATTTTGATCAAATAATGACGTAGCGATTAAACAAAAATTACATTATCTGGCAAGGGGGGAGGTCGGCGCATAAAACCGTGGGTGAAATGCGCCGAAAGAAGATTAAATGCGGAAATGCCCGGCGGTTTCAGCAAGCTCCCCGGCCTGCGAGCGTAGCGCGCCTGCGGCGGCGGCGGACTGGATCACCAGCTCGGCGTTTTGCTGCACCATCCGGTCAAGATCGATAACCGCATGATTGATTTCCTGAATGCCCTTCATCTGCTCGCTGGTGGCGACGGTGATCTCGCGCATGATCACCGACACACTGTCGATGCTGGAAACAATGTCGGTCATACTGTCGCCCGCCAGCCGTACAAAGCGTGAACCGGTGGCGACACTTTCAGTGGTGGAATCAATCAGCGTTTTGATCTCTTTCGCCGCCTGCGCGCTGCGGCTGGCCAGATTGCGTACTTCACCGGCCACCACGGCAAACCCGCGTCCCTGTTCGCCCGCGCGCGCCGCTTCAACAGAGGCATTCAGCGCCAGAATATTCGTCTGGAAGGCGATACCGTCAATCACGCTGGTGATGTCGCCGATTTTCGCCGAAGCGGTTTCAATGGATTGCATGGTGGTGATCGCCTGTGTCACAACCTGGCCGCCGCGGGATGCCGCTTCAGATGCCGCATGCGCCTGCTGATTCGCCTGCGCCGCAGCGTCGGTAGACTGGGCGACCGACGCGGTGATCTGCTCAACAGCGCTGGCCGTTTCGCGCAGGCTGGATGCCGCCTGTTCAGTCCTTCCTGAGAGATCCTGGTTACCCGCGGCAATTTCCTGCGCCGCCTGCTGTACGGATTGGCTGGAATCACGCAGTTTCACCATCACCACCGACAATTTATCGCTGAAGGCGTTAAAGGCATGGGCGATTTGCGTCACTTCATCATGACCATCCACCGGTAAACGCTGGGAAAGATCGTCGGTGCCGCTACTGATGGCATTCATCGCATCGCGAATCGTCAGCAGTCGTTTAAGCATGGCCGACACTAACCAGTGCATGACCCCACCGGCAACCAGTACCAGCACGACCAGCGACAGGGCGGACGCTTTGAGCTGTGCCTGCAAACCGGAGGTGGAATCTGCGCTGTCCAGCGCCACGGTCAGCAGCCAGTGGGTGCCTTTGACCGGGGTAGCTTGTAGTATCTTCTGTACGCCAGCGTACTGGCCTTCGACGGTTTTTCCGGCGCGCAACTCGGCGAAACTCACCCCGCTGAGCGCTTCTGCGAAGGGTTTGAGCGTCAGGTTATCGCTGTTCGCGGCAATCACCGTGCCGTCGCTGTCCAGCAGCAAACCGCTGCTGTTGGGCGATGGTTTGATGCCGCGTACGTTAGCGACCACGCTGTCCATCGAAACATCACCGGCGACCACGCCTTTCAACGTACCGTTCTCTTTCACCGGTACGGCGAACGTGACCACCAGTTTCCCGCTACCCGCATCGACATACGGTGCGGTTACCACCGGCGCATCCGCTTTCAGCACCTGCTGATACCACGGACGGATCGTCGGATCATAATCGGCGGGTACGCCGGTCGGATCGGAGAATTTCGCCGTTTTGCTGGCGTAACCGATATACACATTGGTGAAGCCACCAGCGTGCGCCATCTGCGTAAAAATGGGCACCGGATCGTCAGTTAAGGCGACGCTTTGCAGCGAGTTGATGATCTCCATTTTACCGGCGACCCAGTCGGCAATGGCAATGCTGTGGCTGACGCTGGTGCTGGAGAGGATATCCTGCTGAGTTTGTTGGTTATGCTGGCGAGTGACCTGATAGTTAATAACGGTGTTAAGAAGCAAAGCGATAGCGAGACATCCCGCCGTGGCCGCAATAATGCGGGATTTAATCGATCTAAACATAATTATCTTACCTGCTGTGTTGTCTTAAGTGGCTATCGGCAACACAACAGGCAAACTTGATGACGGAACGTCATTCATAAGAAAATTGTATTGAACTCGCGGAGGTATTAAAAAGTTAATACCTTATCCGCAGCCACCGTCCAGTGCGCCAGTTCCACCAGCGTGCCGATTTCGACGCCATCCGCCAGCGGCAGGGCGGTGATACCGCGTCCATCGGTGCAGGTTTTGCATAATTTCACCACCACGCCCTGGGCGGTCAAAATTTCCAGCATCTGTTGCAGGTTATAACCTTCCGCCGGGTTTTGCCCGCGCAGACCGGCAGTAACCGCGTCAGACATTAAAAACACTTTCAGTTGCTTCGCGCTCTCTTCTTCACAGAGGGCGATTGCCAGCCGCAAACTGCTGAACAGCGATTCACTACCATAAGCCGCGCCGGTGGCAACAATGACGATCTTTTGCATTTTCACTCCTTCGATAACATTGGGCAGACGGGGCTTATGCTACTGCGCCGCCGTCCCCGGTGAAAGGACGACAGCGCAGAATCAGTGGTTTACCACAAATTATTGTCCGAAGCGGCCAATCAATCCGCTGGCGGCCAGCGCGTGCCCTTTGAGTTTATCTAACAGCGCCTCGCGAGTTAGCCCTTCCGGCAAGGTTGGCGGCAGCGAGGTGGCAATCAGCGTAAAAGTGTAATGGTGCGCGCCGCTGCCGGGCGGTGGGCAGGGGCCATGCCAGCGCAGATTACCGGGGCTGTTTTTCCCGCCGGTATAATTTTTGCCGTCGCGCAGATCGTTTGGTGCAAAACCGGTCGTTGACGGCGAAATATTGTAAGCCACCAGATGCGTCACCCCCAGCCCGTTCGCGCCTTCCGGATCGTGAACCAGCAGGGCGAAACTTTTTGTACTGGCTGGCGCGTTACTCCACACCAGCGCAGGTGACTGATTTTCACCGGTGCAGTTGGGGTTGTTGCTGGCGTTACCGGCGAATTTTTTCTCCATCAATGCATTGTCGGCGAAAGCCGGGGATTGCAGGTTAAACCGTTCATTTGCGTATGCCTGTACGCCGTACAACAGCAGCGCGCTACAGAGCGCTCCACGCAGTTTACAATTCATGGCGATTCTCTTTCAGCATTGGTGCATTAACTGTAGTTGCAACGCAGCGGGTGGGTAAGGATTTTCCTGGTATTTGGCCGTTCTCTGCAAAGCAGGGGCAACACCGTTAAACTTATAGGTTCATGTCGATAAAACTGGGCGGATTATTATCAGCAAATTGCTGTACGGTGTTATGAATTATAAGGTTTCATCTCTCCTGATATTGCTGCTGGCGGGCGATGTGGTCGATGCCGCACAAAATAGCTTCGTTCAGCAAGCGGAAAATCCCTTCGATAATGACGGCGATGGTTTGCCGGATCTCGGCATGGCGCCAGAAAATGGCACGCAGGAAAAACACGTTGCGGAAATGGCCAAAGCCTTCGGTGAAGCCAGCATGACCGATAACGGGCTGACCGCGGGAGAGCAGGCGCGCCAGTTTGCATTCGGGCAATTGCGCGATGTGGTAAGCGATGAGGTGAATCAGAAAGTGGAATCCTGGCTGTCGCCCTGGGGCAGCGCCAATGTCGATTTTAAGGTCGATAATGAGGGCAGTTTTACCGGCAGCCACGGCGACTGGTTTGTGCCTCTGCAGGATAATAACCGCTACCTCAGTTGGGGGCAGCTCGGGGTGACGCAGCAGGACCAGGGGCTGGTGGGCAATGTCGGGCTGGGTCAACGCTGGATCGCGGGCGACTGGTTGCTCGGCTATAACACTTTTTATGACACGCTGCTGGATGACAATTATAGCCGCGCCGGGTTAGGCGCCGAGGCATGGGGAGAGTATCTGCGTTTCTCCGCCAACTACTACCAGCCTGTGGGCAGCTGGAATTACCAAACCGCCACGCAGCAACAGCGCATGGCGCGAGGTTACGACGTAACGGCGCAGGCACGGTTGCCGTTCTGGCAGCAGCTGAATACCAGCCTCAGCGTTGAGCAATACTTCGGTGATAGTGTGGATCTGTTTGATACCGGCACCGGTTATCGCAATCCGGTAGCGGTGAAAGTGGGCCTCAACTATACCCCGGTTCCACTGGTGACGCTGACCGCCGAACACCGCCAGGGCGAAAGCGGCCTTAGCCAGAATGACTTAGGTCTGAAGCTCAACTACCGCTTTGGCGTCCCGCTGTGGAAGCAACTCTCAGCCAGCGAAGTGGCCGCCAGCCGTTCGCTGCGCGGCAGCCGTTACGACAGCCCAACGCGCAACAGCACGCCAGTGTATGAGTATCGCCAGCGCAAAACGTTGTCGGTGTTTCTCGCTACGCCGCCGTGGGATTTACAGCCAGGCGAAACCGTAGCGCTGAAGCTGCAAATTAACAGCACGCATGGCGTACGTTCGATTAGCTGGCAGGGCGATACCCAGGCGCTTAGCCTGACGCCGCCAGCGAATGGCCGCAGTGCCGATGGCTGGACGCTGATTATGCCGCGCTGGGATAGCGCTGAAGGGGCGAGCAATCACTGGACGCTCACCGCGCTGGTGGAAGATGACAAAGGGCAGCGCGTGGCGTCGAATACCATTGAGCTGAAACTGACCGAACCGGTGGTGGTGCCGATGACGGACGATAACGCTAACGCAGGCTGGTCGTTGCCAGCCCCGTAACGTTCAGAAAATGCGTTCCTGATGAACCCACACCGCAGCTTCAACGCGGGATTTCAGCTTCATTTTCTTCAGCATATGTTTAACGTGGACTTTGACCGTGCTCTCGGTGATATCGAGACGGCGGGCGATCATTTTATTCGGCAACCCCTGCGCAATCAGCTTGAGAATATCGCGCTCGCGTGGTGTGAGCTGGCTGATGTCGCGATCGCTGGTCGCGCGATTGGCGCGCAGGCTCGCCGCCAGCACCGGGGTGAGCGCTTCGCTGAGCACCATCTCTCCCGCCGCGGCTTGCTGCAACGCTTTCAGCAAATCTTCCGGCTCCATATCTTTCAGCAGGTAGCCATCCGCGCCGCGTTTCAGCGCGGTCACCACATCTTCTTCGTGGTTGGAAACGCTGAATACCACCACCCGGCCGGAAAGCGATTTCTCGCGCAGTTTATCGAGCGTTTCCAGTCCGTTCATGCCAGGCATATTGAGATCCAGCAGTATCAGGTCTGGATCGAGCGCATCCGCCAGTTCAATCCCTTGTTCGCCGTTACTGGCCTCGCCGACCACGGTGATGTCGGGCGCCATGCCGATCAACTGCTTCACACCGGTTCGCAGCATCGGATGGTCGTCGATCAGCAAAATAGTGGCCGGTTGCGGGTTACTCATGGGTATCTCCTTGCATGGATGAGAGAAACGTCTCAGGGATGAACGTAACGATAACCTCCGTCCCGCCGGAAGCAACGGGGCGTACCTGGCAATCGCCGTGCAGGCTTTGCGCGCGGTCACGCATAATGATCAAGCCATAATGATTTGTCCTTTCAGCATTGACCTGAATACCGCGACCATTATCGGTAACGCGCAGTATCACCCGGTTTTCTTGCTGTTCTACGGCGACGCTGACCGCGGTTGCGCCGGAGTGTTTCAGTGCATTGCTCAGCGCTTCGCGGGCAATTTGCAACAGATGGATCGCCTGATGCGGCGGCACCAGGCGGGGTGTAAGCTGATAGTCGAGCCGCACCTGGAAACCGAAACGGCCGCTGTACTCCTGGCAGCTGGCTTCCAGCGCCGGGCGCAGCCCTGGTTCGGTTAATTGTAAGCGGAAGGTGGTAAGCAATTCGCGTAACTGCGCCCAGGACGTATTCAGCTCGTTGCGGATCTGGCCCAACAACTGCTGGCTGTTCTGCGGTAACGCATCGCCCTGCATTTGCAGGCAACTGACCTGCATCTTCATACAGGAGAGGGATTGGGCGATTGAATCGTGCAGCTCGCGGGCAATGGTGGCGCGCTCTTCCATGACCAGTAGCTGCTGCTGTTTGTCCTGATGCCTGTCGAGCGCCAGCGTCGCAGTTATTTGTTCCACCAGCGTATCAACCAGTTGCTGCTGATCATGGCTTAAATGCCGGCCTGGCGGCAATTGCGCCAGCAGCAAACCGTACTGCATATGGGCATCCGCCAGCCGCCATTTTAACGTTGTTCCGGAACCCGGATGCGGCGTTGTGACACCGCGCGGGCACAAATGGCAGCCTTTATCATCGCAACTGGCATCCGACTGGCAGGTAAATTCCTGATGGTTGTTCTCATCTTCCATGTCGTAGACGCGCAGTTCGATATCGTGCAGCAGGGTTAAATCCTGCAAGCCATTAAGCACCGGCGAAAGGCGTTCGCACAGCGGAATGCGTGAGTGCAGGCGGTGGTTAGCCTGCCATAAAAACGACAGGATCTGGTTTTTCTGCTCGAGCCCGGCGGTCTTCTCTTTGACACGCTGTTCGAGCACCGCATAACTTTCCGCCAGCTCAGCGGACATGTTATTCAACGCCTCGCCAAGCGTCGCCATTTCATTGCGTCCGCTAATCGAGGCGCGCTGGGTAAAATCGCGCTGGCTGACGGCGCGCGCCATTTGCAGCAGTTGGTGCCACGGGCGCAGCAGTTTTGAGCGCAACCAGACGACAGCAAACAGCAGCAGCAGAGCCATCAACAGCGCCATCAGATGTTGCATGATGACGACCTGTTCAATCCGTTGTTCTGTGCTGCGATCGAACGACGTCACCAGTTTATCAATCCTGCCAACGAAGATGGCGATAGTGTCTGCGGCTTCACTGGACTGTTGCGCCTGGCGGATAGCGGGGATCACGATGCTGTGCCAGTAGTTTTGCAACTCTGCCAACTGCGCCTGTTGGCCATCACGCTGCGCGGCCAGCGCCAGCTCCGGGCTGAATGCGGTATGTTCCATTTCATCAAACAGATACTGCTTGTCTTCATGCAGCGGAATCGCTGACAGCAGGCGATAACTCTGCATGCGCAGAGAACCGGCTTTATTGATAGCGTGTGCGCTGCCCTGAACGCCCTGTACCAGCCAGCCGGAGATCGCCATGCCTGCCACGCCGATCACGGTGGACAGCAACATCAGCAGCGCCAGTTGGTTAACCAGCGAAATAGGAGAAAAGAGGCGTTTTAGCATAAGTGATGAAAGCTCCTTGACCGCATGCGCTGCGGGTGGCGGTATTGTCAGCTATCGCCTGGGGTATACCCATACCTCTAAAGGATTACCTCTTTATTGCCAGTATGTCGACCAACGTGGGAAGAATCTGCGCGGTAGCGGCGATGGCCGTGAAAAACCACACCTTTTTTGTATGTTATGGCTACTCACTAATGAGCATAGTGATTTTTCAGGCGTAGAAAGTGCTGCTTTTCCTTTGATTTATATCAACTTACCTGGCGCTACAAAAACTATGGTGGCAGGCATCAAACCGATCAGCAGAGGTGTATATGCAGCACTCATCCATCCCGGAAAAAGGTTCGTCATCACGAGTTATTACCGAATGGCGTCCTGAAGATCCGGCTTTCTGGCAACAGCAGGGACATGCGATTGCAAGCCGTAACTTGTGGATTTCCGTTCCTTGCCTGCTTCTGGCGTTTTGCGTCTGGATGCTGTTCAGCGCCGTCGCTGTTAACCTGCCAAAAGTGGGCTTCAAGTTTACCACCGACCAGCTCTTTATGCTGACGGCGCTGCCTTCTGTTTCCGGCGCGCTGCTCCGTGTTCCGTACTCATTTATGGTACCGGTGTTCGGCGGTCGTCGCTGGACGGCCTTCAGCACCGGGATTTTGATTATTCCTTGTGTATGGCTCGGTTTTGCCGTGCAGGATCCGACCACGCCTTTTAGTACGTTTATTGTTATCTCGCTGCTGTGCGGTTTCGCCGGAGCGAACTTTGCTTCCAGCATGGCGAACATCAGCTTCTTCTTCCCGAAACAGAAGCAGGGAGGCGCGCTGGGGATCAACGGCGGGCTGGGCAATCTGGGCGTTAGCGTGATGCAATTGATTGCGCCGCTGGCTGTCTCTTTTTCCATTTTTGCCGCTTTTGGTGGTACGGGCGCGGCTCAGCCGGACGGCTCAATGCTGTATCTGGAAAACGCGGCCTGGGTCTGGGTTCCGCTGCTGGCCTTCTTTACGCTGGCGGCGTGGTTCGGCATGAACGAACTGGCGACCTCTAAAGCCTCGCTGCGCGCGCAATTGCCGGTGCTGAAACGCAGCCACTTGTGGATTATGAGCTTCCTCTATCTGGCAACATTCGGCTCGTTTATCGGTTTTTCAGCCGGTTTTGCCATGCTGTCGAAAACGCAGTTTCCGGATGTACAGATCCTGCATTTTGCTTTCTTCGGCCCACTGATCGGCGCGCTGGCGCGTTCGGCTGGCGGCGCGATCTCCGATCGCCTTGGCGGCACACGAGTCACGCTGGTGAACTTCGTGGTGATGGCCATTTTCAGCGCGGCGCTGTTCCTGACCTTACCCACAGAAGGGACTGGCGGTAGCTTTATTGCCTTCTTCTGCGTCTTCCTGGTGCTGTTCCTGACAGCGGGGCTGGGCAGTGGTTCTACGTTCCAGATGATCTCGGTTATTTTCCGCAAAATGACCATGGAACGCGTACAAAAACGCGGCGGCAACGAGAGTGAAGCCATGCGCGAAGCGGCAACAGAAACGGCGGCGGCGCTTGGGTTTATCTCAGCAATCGGCGCGATTGGCGGCTTTTTCATCCCGAAAGCGTTCGGGACTTCCCTGGCATTAACCGGCTCTCCGGCTGGCGCAATGAAAGTATTTCTCGTGTTCTATATTGCCTGTGTTGTGATCACCTGGGCGATATACGGGCGTAAAAAACAATAATATAAAAACTTGTTGATTATCGTTGCGCGGTGAAAGCCGCGCTTTTTTTTATTCATATTGTAGTTACAACATACTGTTAGATTTAACTTCAGCCTGCTGCGGAAGCTCTCGTGCGCAAGGAGCCAGGCAGAACATCTACCCCTTAATACCTGGCACGCTGGAAAAGTAGAGACAATTCTGCATTTACTTCATAAAAATTATTATTTATCAGATAATTAAAAAATAGAAATTACTAACCCTTTGGAGGTAACTCTCTTTTTTGCTGCCTGCGGGAAGCTCTGAGGGCTTGATCGCCATCAATTCTCTTTGTCTTTGTGAGGGTTACCGTCGCGGCAAATGCAGCAATGTCGATTTAGCAAGAGAGCCATACAGGCTCCAACAGGAGAACCCCGATGAGTAAATTCCTGGACCGGTTTCGCTACTTCAAACAGAAAGGCGAAACCTTTGCCGACGGGCACGGCCAGCTCTTAAACACCAACCGGGACTGGGAGGATGGATACCGTAGCCGCTGGCAGCACGACAAAATCGTTCGCTCTACCCACGGCGTGAACTGTACTGGTTCCTGTAGCTGGCAGATCTTTGTTAAAAACGGGCTGGTCACCTGGGAAACCCAACAGACAGATTACCCGCGCACCCGCCCGGATATGCCTAACCATGAACCGCGTGGCTGCCCGCGCGGCGCGAGTTACTCCTGGTATCTCTACAGCGCTAACCGCCTGAAATATCCGCTGATGCGTAAACGCCTGATTAAATTGTGGCGCGAAGCGAAAGCGCAACATACCGATCCGGTGAATGCCTGGGCTTCCATCATTGAAGATGCCGATAAAGCGAAAAGCTTTAAACAGGCGCGCGGTCGCGGCGGTTTTGTGCGTTCTTCCTGGCAGGAAGTGAACGAGCTGATTGCGGCATCCAACGTTTATACCGTCAAAACCTACGGCCCGGACCGCGTGGCAGGCTTTTCGCCGATCCCGGCGATGTCGATGGTCTCTTATGCTTCCGGCGCGCGTTACCTTTCATTGCTCGGCGGCACCTGCCTGAGCTTCTATGACTGGTACTGCGATTTACCGCCAGCCTCGCCGCAAACATGGGGCGAGCAGACTGACGTGCCGGAATCTGCTGACTGGTACAACTCCAGCTACATCATCGCCTGGGGTTCTAACGTGCCGCAAACCCGTACTCCGGATGCGCACTTCTTTACCGAAGTTCGTTACAAAGGCACCAAAACGGTTGCTGTGACGCCGGATTACGCTGAAATCGCCAAGTTATGTGATTTGTGGTTGGCACCGAAACAGGGCACCGATGCCGCGATGGCGATGGCAATGGGCCATGTCATGTTGCGTGAATTCCATCTGGACAAACCGAGCCAGTATTTCACCGATTATGTGCGTCGCTATACCGATATGCCGATGCTGGTGATGCTGGAGGAACGCGACGGTTATTACGCCGCCGGTCGTATGTTGCGCGCTGCCGATCTGGTGGATGCGCTGGGCCAGCAAAATAACCCGGAATGGAAAACCATCGCTCTTAATAACGATGGCAACCTGGTCGCGCCGAACGGCTCTATCGGTTTCCGCTGGGGTGAGAAAGGGAAATGGAACCTTGAACAACGCGACGGCGGTAATGGCGCTGACGTGGAGTTGAATCTGAGCCTGCTCGGTAAACACGACGATGTGGCACAGGTTGGTTTCCCGTATTTCGGCGGCGAAAGCAGCGAACATGTCAGCGGCGTTTCACTGGAAAATATCCTGCTGCACAAACTGCCGGTAAAACGCATTCAACTGGCAGACGGTTCTACTGCGCTGGTGGCGACCGTCTACGATCTGACGCTCGCCAACTACGGTCTGGATCGCGGTCTGGATGATGAAAACTGCGCAACCCGTTACGACGAAATTAAAGCTTATACACCGGCGTGGGCAGAGAAAATCACCGGTGTATCGCAGGCGCAGATTATCCGCATCGCCCGCGAGTTCGCCGATAATGCCGACAAAACCCATGGTCGTTCGATGGTGATTATCGGTGCCGGGATGAACCACTGGTATCACCTCGATATGAACTATCGCGGCATTATCAACATGCTGATCTTCTGTGGCTGCGTGGGGCAGAGCGGCGGCGGCTGGGCGCACTATGTTGGCCAGGAAAAACTGCGTCCGCAAACCGGCTGGCAACCGCTGGCATTCGCCCTCGACTGGCAGCGTCCGGCGCGCCATATGAACAGCACCTCTTACTTCTACAACCACTCCAGCCAGTGGCGTTATGAGACGGTAACGGCGCAGGAATTCCTTTCGCCGCTGGCGGATAAATCGCGCTATACCGGCCATCTGATCGACTTTAACGTGCGTGCTGAACGTATGGGCTGGCTGCCGTCTGCGCCGCAGTTAGGCACCAACCCGCTGCGCATCGCTGCCGAAGCGGAAAAAGCCGGAATGAGCGCGGTGGATTACACGGTGAAATCCCTGAAAGACGGTTCTTTGCGCTTTGCGGCGGAACAGCCGGAAAACGGTAAAAACCATCCGCGTAACCTCTTTATCTGGCGCTCCAACCTGCTCGGTTCTTCCGGTAAAGGTCATGAGTTTATGCTCAAGTATTTGCTGGGCACCGAACACGGTATCCAGGGCAAAGATCTTGGTAAGCAGGGCGGCGTGAAGCCGGAAGAGGTGGAATGGCGTGATAACGGCCTCGACGGCAAACTGGATCTGGTGGTGACGCTGGATTTCCGCCTGTCGAGCACCTGCCTCTATTCCGATATCGTGCTGCCAACGGCCACCTGGTATGAAAAAGACGACATGAATACTTCGGATATGCATCCGTTTATTCATCCGCTTTCTGCCGCTGTCGATCCGGCATGGGAATCCAAAAGCGACTGGGAGATTTACAAAGGCATCGCCAAATCCTTCTCCGCACTGTGCGTCGGCCATCTGGGTAAAGAGACTGACGTGGTGACGCTGCCGATCCAGCACGATTCTGCCGCTGAACTGGCGCAGCCGCTGGGCGTGCAGGACTGGAAAAAAGGTGAATGCGATCTGATCCCGGGTAAAACCGCGCCGCACATCATTCCGGTCGAACGTGATTATCCGGCAACCTACGAACGCTTTACCTCGATTGGCCCATTGATGGAGAAAATCGGCAACGGCGGCAAAGGTATCGCCTGGAACACCCAGAGCGAAATGGATCTGCTGCGTAAGCTCAACTACACCAAAGCGGATGGCCCGGCAAAAGGCCAGCCGATGTTGAACACGGCGATTGATGCAGCAGAGATGATCCTGACGCTGGCACCGGAAACCAACGGCAACGTGGCGGTGAAAGCGTGGGCAGCGCTCAGTGAATTTACCGGTCGCGACCATACGCACCTGGCGCTGAATAAAGAAGACGAGAAGATTCGTTTCCGCGATATCCAGGCGCAGCCGCGCAAAATTATCTCCAGCCCGACCTGGTCCGGCCTCGAAGATGAACATGTCTCTTACAACGCGGGTTATACCAACGTACATGAGCTGATCCCATGGCGCACGCTCTCCGGTCGCCAGCAGTTGTATCAGGATCATCAATGGATGCGCGATTTCGGCGAAAGCCTGCTGGTTTACCGTCCACCGATTGACACCCGTTCGGTGAAAGAGGTGATGGGCGTGAAACCAAACGGTTATAAGGAAAAAGCGCTCAACTTCCTGACTCCGCACCAGAAATGGGGCATTCACTCCACTTACAGCGATAACTTGCTGATGCTGACGCTGGGTCGCGGCGGCCCGGTGGTATGGCTCAGCGATGTTGATGCCAAAGAGATGGGTATTGCGGATAACGACTGGATCGAAGTGTTCAACAGCAACGGTGCGCTGACTGCGCGTGCGGTGGTGAGCCAGCGTGTGCCATCCGGTATGACCATGATGTACCACGCGCAGGAACGTATCGTGAATCTGCCGGGGTCAGAAATTACCGGCCAGCGCGGCGGTATCCATAACTCGGTTACCCGTATTACCCCGAAACCGACGCATATGATCGGCGGCTATGCCCAGCTGGCTTATGGTTTCAACTATTACGGGACGGTCGGTTCCAACCGCGATGAGTTTGTGGTGGTGCGTAAGATGAAAAATATCAACTGGTTGGATGGCGAAGGCAATGACCAGGTACAGGAGAGCGCAAAATGAAAATTCGTTCACAAGTCGGCATGGTGCTGAATCTCGATAAATGCATCGGCTGTCATACCTGTTCTGTGACCTGTAAAAACGTCTGGACCAGCCGCGAAGGCGTGGAATACGCGTGGTTCAACAACGTCGAAACCAAGCCGGGCACCGGCTTCCCGACCGACTGGGAAAACCAGGAAAAATGGAAGGGCGGCTGGATCCGCAAAATCAACGGCAAACTGCAACCGCGTATGGGCAACCGTGCGCTGCTGCTCGGTAAGATCTTCGCCAACCCGCATTTGCCGGAGATTGATGATTACTACGAACCGTTCGATTTTGACTATCAGCATCTGCATAACGCGCCGGAAAGCAAACATCAGCCGATTGCACGTCCGCGCTCGTTGATCACCGGCCAGCGGATGAACAAAATCACCGCCGGTCCGAACTGGGAAGACGATCTGGGCGGTGAGTTCGACAAGCTGAGCAAAGACCAGAACTTCGCCAACCTGCAAAAAGCGATGTACGGCCAGTTCGAAAACACCTTCATGATGTATTTGCCGCGTCTGTGCGAACACTGTCTGAACCCGGCGTGCGTTGCAACCTGTCCGAGCGGCGCGATCTACAAACGCGAAGAAGACGGCATTGTGCTGATCGATCAGGATAAATGTCGCGGCTGGCGTATGTGCGTCACCGGTTGCCCGTACAAAAAAATCTACTTCAACTGGAAGAGCGGCAAATCCGAGAAGTGCATTTTCTGCTATCCGCGTATTGAAGCGGGTATGCCGACCGTTTGTTCGGAAACCTGCGTGGGCCGTATTCGTTACCTTGGCGTGCTGCTGTATGACGCGGATGCGATTGAAAACGCCGCCAGCACCGAAAGCGAAAAAGACCTGTACCAGCGCCAGCTTGATGTGTTCCTCGATCCGCACGATCCGGCGGTGATCGCGCAGGCACTGGCCGATGGCGTGCCGCAAAGCGTGATTGATGCGGCGCAGAAATCCCCGGTCTACAAAATGGCGATGGACTGGAAACTGGCGCTGCCGCTGCATCCGGAATATCGCACGCTGCCGATGGTGTGGTACGTGCCGCCTCTGTCGCCGATCCAGTCCGCAGCCGACGCGGGGGAACTGGGCAGCAATGGCATTTTGCCGAACGTGGAGAGCCTGCGCATTCCGGTGCAGTACCTGGCGAACCTGCTGACGGCAGGAGACACCGAACCGGTGCTGCTGGCGCTGAAACGCATGCTGGCGATGCGCCACTTTAAACGTGCGGAAGCGGTTGAAGGTATTGAAGATACCCGCGCGCTGGAAGAAGTTGGGCTGTCGAAAGAGCAGGCGCAGGAGATGTATCGTTATCTGGCGATCGCCAACTACGAAGACCGTTTTGTTGTGCCGTCCAGCCATCGTGAGCTGGCGCGTGAAGCGTTCCCGGAGAAAAGCGGTTGTGGCTTCAGCTTCGGCGACGGTTGCCACGGTTCAGACAGTAAATTCAACCTGTTCAACAGTCGCCGCATTGATGCGGTGGATGTCACAGTCAAAACGGAGCCGCACCCATGATTGAACTGGTGGTTATTTCCCGTTTACTGGAGTACCCCGATGCTGCCCTGTGGCAGCATCAGCAGGAGCTGTTTGATGCGCTGGCCTCCGGCGAAAACCTGGCGAAAGCCGATGCGCAGCAGGTCGGGATCTTTTTACGTGATTTAACGACGCAGGATCTGCTGGATGCGCAGTCCACTTACAGCGAGCTGTTTGATCGCGGTCGCGCCACGTCGTTGCTGCTGTTTGAACATGTCCACGGCGAATCCCGCGATCGTGGCCAGGCGATGGTCGATCTGCTGGCGCAATATGAGCGCCACGGTTTGCTGCTCGACAGCCGCGAACTGCCGGATCATCTGCCGCTCTATCTGGAGTATCTGGCGCAGCTTCCTACGGCGGAGGCGATTGGCGGTTTGCAGGATATCGCGCCGATCCTGGCGCTGTTACAGGCGCGTTTGCAGCAGCGTGAAAGCCATTACGCCACGCTGTTTGAGGCACTGCTTTCGCTGAGCAAAACGGCAGTGGATAACGCGCAAGTGGCGGAAAAAATTGCCGCTGAAGCGCGCGATGATACGCCGCAGGCGCTGGATGCCGTGTGGGAAGAGGAGCAGGTGAAATTCTTTGCTGAACAGGGCTGCGGCGACTCTGACATTACTGCTCATCAGCGCCGATTTGCGGGGGCTGTCGCACCGCAATATCTGAATATCACAACAGGAGGAGAGCGCTAATGCACTTCCTTAATATGTTCTTCTTTGACATCTATCCCTATATGGCCGGTGCGATTTTCCTGATTGGTAGCTGGTTGCGTTATGACTATGGGCAATACAGCTGGCGCGCAGGCTCCAGCCAGATGCTGGATCGCAAAGGGATGAACCTTGCCTCGAACCTGTTCCACCTGGGTATTCTGGGCATCTTCGCGGGCCATTTCCTCGGGATGCTGACGCCGCACTGGATGTATGAATCATTCCTGCCGATCGAAGTGAAACAGAAGATGGCGATGATCGGCGGCGGTGCCAGCGGCGTGATGTGCCTGGTGGGTGGTTTGCTGCTGCTGAAACGCCGCCTGTTCAATCCGCGCATCCGCGCGACCTCGACCACGGCGGATATTCTGATTATGACGCTGCTGATGGTGCAATGTACGCTAGGCTTATTAACTATTCCGTTCTCTGCTCAGCATATGGATGGCAGCGAAATGATGAAACTGGTCGGCTGGGCGCAGGCTGTGGTCACTTTCCATGGCGGAGCCTCTGCACATCTTGACGGCGTTGCCTTTATTTACCGCCTGCATTTGGTGCTGGGAATGACGCTGTTTGTGCTGTTCCCGTTCTCCCGCCTGGTGCATATCTGGAGCGCGCCGGTGGAGTATCTGACGCGGAAATACCAGATTGTTCGCGCTCGGCGCTAATGACAAAACCCCGCTTTGCGGGGTTTTTTATTACCGTGAGGTGAGCGTCGCCGGGGCATTTCGCCGTTCACCCCAGCCAAGATTATTCCCTGCAGCCGCTAGCAGAATGAGCACGCCACCCGCCATTTGCACGAGACTGAGCGAGTGGCCAAACAACAAATTGTCGATAACAATCGCCACCAGCGGATAGATAAATGACAGGGAGCCAATTAACGGCGTGGGGAGTTTTTGTATGGCGCTATAAAGCAGTTGATACATCACGCCGGTATGCAGGATCCCCAGCGTCAATACCATGGCCCATGAAAAAGGCTGGGCAGGGGCTGAAATATGCGCCAGCGGCAGCAGCATCACTACGCCGGTCAGCACCTGAATCAGCGCAATATGTTGCGGCGGTAACTGGCGTAAACGCCGGGCAATCATTGCCGTCAGGGCATAGAAAAACGCGGCGCCTAACGCCATCGCCATCCCGCTAAGCCATTGCGCATTCGGATGGCGCAATTCGCTAAGCAGCAACAGCACGACGTCGGAAAAGGCCAGCAGCAACCATCCCCATTTTGTCAGCGTGACGCGTTCGCCGAGCAGCATACTCATCAGCACCAGCATAAAGGGTTGCGTGTTGTAGACCACCGTCGCCAGCCCCATCGAAATACGGCTGTAAGCGGCGAACAGCAGCAACCAGTTGATCACCAGCGCAACTCCCCCGGCAATGGCCAGAAGCAAGATTGTACGAGGGATGCGGCTTAGCGGTTGTTTGCTGAAGCGGATAAACAGAAAAAGGGTAAGTGCGCCTATCAGGCAGCGCCAGAAAACCACATCAATCACCGCCATCCCGCTGAGCAGGACAAATGCGCCAATCGATCCGGAAATAAGCATTGCCAGGCTCATTTGCCAGGCGCCCTCTGGAATAGTTTTCATCGATTACCTCCTGAAGTTGATGCGCTTATTGTCGAAAATCAGCGGCCAGCTTTACAGTGAGGATATAAGGTAAGGTATGATTAATTCCTTTATAAATTAGGTGAAAAGTATGGATTACGTTATTGATGACATCGATCGCGCCATTCTTGCCTCTCTGGCGCAAGATGCGCGTCAGTCGTTAAAAGTGCTTAGCGCCCGCGTAGGGCTTACTTCACCCAGCACGGCGGAGCGGGTTAAACGGCTGGAGGAGCGGGGCGTAATAGAGGGATATGGCGCGCGGGTAAATCTCGCGGCGCTGGATTATCGCTTACAGGCGCTGGTACGTGTCAGGCCGTTGCCCGGTATGTTGCAGAAAGTGGATAAACTGATTCAGGCGTTGCCCGAGTGTATAGAAAGTGACAAGGTCACCGGAGAAGATTGTTTCGTTATGCGGCTGGTTGTACGCTCCATCGAGCAACTGGATGCGCTGCTCGACACGATTTCCGAGTATGCACAATGCAATACGTCAATAGTGAAGAGTTCACCGGTTAAACGGCGATTACCGCCAATCTGACCATCGGCAAAATATGCGGGTATTGCACTGGATAAAAGCCGGGAAAGTGTCTTTNAAGATGGTGGTGGGGGAAGGATTATTCGGCGCTAAAGCGCCTCACCCTGCGGGTCGTTGCCTGCGGCAACGCGCTCTCGCGTTGCTCGAGTCGAACCTTAATCGAAGGTTCTCGACCTTCCCCGATCGGCAAAATATGCGGGTATTGCACTGGATAAAAGCCGGGAAAGTGTCTTTGAAGATGGTGGTGGGGGAAGGATTCGAACCTTCGAAGTCGATGACGGCAGATTTACAGTCTGCTCCCTTTGGCCGCTCGGGAACCCCACCAGGGGTAATACTTATTGTTGACGCATGTGCAGTAGATGGTGGTGGGGGAAGGATTCGAACCTTCGAAGTCGATGACGGCAGATTTACAGTCTGCTCCCTTTGGCCGCTCGGGAACCCCACCACGGGGTTACTACACTGCTGTGATGATGCAAGAGGGAAGGATTATTCGGAGCGTTGCTCCTCACCCTTCGGGTCGTTGCCAATGGCAACGCTCTCTCGCTGGCGCTCGAGTCGAACCTTGAAGTCGATGACGGCAGATTTGCAGTCAGCTCCCTTATGATCGCTCGGGAACCCCACCACGGGGTAAAGCTGGTTTTGTACTGGCCCGCTTCCATCTCGGGAAGCGCGGCGCATCATATCAAATGACGCGTCGCTGTAAAGCGCTGAAATACCAAAACTGAATCGGTTGCCTGCTTTTTGCACGTAATGGCGCAAACGCAGGCAATTCATTTTATTAATGATTAAAGAATAATCGTCCGGTTACCGTATACAAATACGCGTTGCGCCAGCACCTGATACAGCGCACGGCTCAGAACATTTTTCTCGACATCACGACCGGCGCGCATCATATCTTCTGCTGTATAGGTGTGATCCACATGAATGACGTCCTGCATAATGATTGGGCCTTCGTCCAGATTGTCATTCACATAGTGCGCAGTTGCTCCGATGATCTTCACACCGCGCTCATAAGCCTGATGATAAGGACGGGCACCGATAAAGGCAGGCAGGAACGAGTGGTGAATATTGATGATTTTATTCGGGAAGCGAGAAACAAACTCCGGCGTCAACACACGCATGTATTTCGCCAGCACCACGTAATCGGGCTGGTGGGCTTCAATCGCCTGCACCACCAGTGCGTCGTGCGCTTCGCGGGTCAGCCCTTCATGGCTTACCAGTTCGAAAGGAATGTCGAAGCGCTCTACCAGGGAACGCAGCGTATCGTGGTTACCAATAACGGCGGCAATCTCGACATCCAGCCCGCCATAGTTGGCTTTCATCAGCAGATCGCCGAGGCAATGCGCCTCTTTTGTCACCAGAATGACCACGCGGCGGCGACCGGCAGGGTTCAGTTCGCGAATGGAGCCTTCCGGCAGCGCGCTATCAAGATCGGCCAACAGCGTAGCGTCGTTAAAAATACCTTCCAGCTCGGTACGCATAAAAAAGCGTCCGGTGCGGTGATCAACAAACTCATTATTCTGCACAATGTTCAGTTCGTGCTTGTAACAAATGTTAGTGATCCGCGCGATAAGGCCTTTCTGGTCGGGGCAAATGGTGCGCAAAATTTTACGTTGTAATGAATGCATTGCCGGGTAAATCCTGTTGATGATGTTTGCTATGAGGTGATGCCTGGCTTATTGCCCGCAGCACTTTTTGAATTTTTTACCTGACCCGCAAGGGCAGGGATCGTTACGGCCAAACTGAGGACGCGTACCGTCGATATAATACCACTGGCCGTTCTCCTTCAAGAACCGGGAACGTTCGATTATCGCGCCATTCTTCCCCTTTTCCTGAAAGCGCGCCACAAAACTGACATAGCCTTCGTTGTCATTAGCGCCAGCAGCATGCTCAAATACCGTCAGACCCAGCCAGTGTGTATCGGCAAAACCGGCTTCAATTTGCTGGCGGAACGCATGCGCTTCGCAAGAGAGATGCCAGGTTTTGATCAGGTATTCGGTCTGATGAAGAACAAAAGCGGTGTAACGCGAGCGCATCAGGCGTGACGGATCCGGCGCAACCTGTGTACCAGACAGATAAGGCTGACAACATAGGCTATAATCGAGAGCGCTACCGCATGGGCAAGATTGAGACAAAATAGCATTCCAGGAATAATAAAAGCGGCGCGTTTGCGCCAGGGTAGCAATATGTTAACTGAGCCGTAGCGTTGTGGCTACAGTAAGCCGGGGGAAGTAGAACAAGCGTAATGAGAACGGTAAAAATAGGTTTGGCGCTCGGTTCAGGCGCGGCTCGGGGCTGGTCGCATATTGGTGTAATTAATGCCCTAGAGCGTGCCGGCATTGAGATCGATATTGTGGCAGGGTGTTCCATTGGATCTCTGGTAGGTGCAGCGTATTCCTGCGGGCGGCTGTCGGCGCTGGAATCGTGGGTGCGCGCCTTTAGCTACTGGGATGTGCTGCGGTTGATGGATGTCTCATGGCAGCGTGGTGGTTTGCTCCGTGGGGAGCGCGTGTTCAATCAATATCGCCAGATTTTGCCGTTTACTGAATTCAGCCAGTGCGAAAAGCGATTTGGCGCAGTGGCGACCAACCTGAGTACCGGGCGTGAACTCTGGTTCACCAGCGGCAATCTGCATCATGCAGTACGCGCTTCCTGTAGTATGCCTGGCCTTATGTCGCCAGTTGCGCATAATGGCTACTGGCTGGTTGATGGCGCGGTAGTTAACCCGGTTCCCATTTCATTGACCCGTGCGTTAGGTGCGGATGTCGTGATTGCTGTTGATTTACAGCATGATGCGCATTTGATGCAACAGGATCTCATGTCATTAAATCTCACGCAAAACGAAACAGAAAGCGCCGTCGGAGCGACATTAGCGTGGCATGAACGTCTGCGCGCGCGGCTGGGCCGCATTACGCCCAAACGTCCGGTAGCGCCAACCGCGATGGAGATCATGAGTACCTCAATTCAGGTGCTGGAGAACCGGCTTAAGCGCAACCGTATGGCGGGCGATCCCCCTGATATTTTGCTACAGCCTGTTTGCCCGCAAATATCGACGCTAGACTTTCACCGTGCGGACGCTGCCATTGCTGCTGGTCAGTTGGCGGTTGAAAAGAAAATCGATGAATTGATGCCTCTGGTGCGGACATCAGTGTGACTATTTTTACAAGAGTTCAGCAAATTCTGACAGGCGATTCCTGGCGAAGCATGCCACTATTAGTCTATCGTCAGGCAGGGGAGAAAAGATGACGCAGCCGTTAACCGGAAAACAAATACTGATCGTTGAAGACGAGCCCGTTTTCCGCTCGCTGCTGGATTCATGGCTCCTGTCATTAGGTGCGACAACGCTGCTTGCTGGTGATGGCGTGGACGCGCTGGAGTTGATGACAACATGTAAGCCTGATTTGATGATTTGCGATCTTGCGATGCCGCGCATGAATGGCCTGATGCTGATCGAGTCGTTACGTAATCAGGGCGATCAGACCCCGGTGCTGGTGATCTCCGCAACAGAAAATATGGCTGACATCGCTAAAGCGCTGCGTCTTGGTGTGCAGGACGTGGTGCTAAAACCGGTGAAAGATCTCAACCGCCTTAAAGAAACTATCTTTGCCTGTATTTATCCCAACATGTTTAACTCGCGCGTCGAAGAAGAGGAACGCTTGTTCCAGGACTGGGACGCGCTGGTAGGAAATCCGCAGGCGGCGGCCAATCTGTTGCAGGAACTTCAGCCGCCGGTACAGCAGGTGCTTTCCGGGTGCCGGGTAAATTATCGCCAATTAGTTTCAGCGGAAAATCCAGGTCTGGTACTGGATATTGCACCTATTTCTTCGCAGGATCTCGCCTTTTACTGCCTGGATGTTACCCGTGCCGGGAATAACGGCGTACTGGCTGCGCTATTATTGCGGGCGTTATTTAACGGCCTGTTGCAGGAGCAACTGTCGCATCAGCGTCAGCGTTTGCCCGAAATGGGAGCGTTACTTAAACAGGTGAATCAGCTTTTGCGCCAGGCAAATTTGCCGGGGCAATTTCCGCTGCTGGTGGGCTATTACCACAGCGATCTTAAAAACCTGATATTAGTTTCAGCCGGGCTTAATGCATCGTTAAATACCGGCGATCACCATATTCAAATTAGCAACGGTGTTCCGCTTGGCACATTGGGTAATACTTATCTTAATCAGTTGAGCCAGCGCTGTGACTCCTGGCAATGTCAGGTATGGGGCGCTGGAGGAAGGTTGCGCTTAATGTTGAGCGCGGAATGAGCGATCGCGTCATCCATTGCAGATACATTTACCCGTCGGATTAAACGGGTGGTACTATCGCCGCAGAATATGCGTATTTGTCCTAATTAGATGTAAGCGCGTCCTTTTCAGACCTGGTTGATGGGTGGGTGCTGATATACTCAGGCGCGAGTTAATTCATGAACATGTTCATAGTTTGAACAGTCCAGGAGATTTCAATGGCTGCAATAAATTCGAAAGTGACTAAAGCAGTAATCCCGGTAGCGGGATTGGGAACCAGGATGTTACCAGCGACCAAGGCAATTCCTAAAGAAATGTTGCCGCTGGTGGATAAGCCATTAATTCAGTATGTCGTTAATGAATGTATCGCTGCAGGTATTACGGAAATCGTTCTGGTTACACATTCATCCAAAAACTCTATTGAAAACCATTTCGATACCAGTTTCGAACTGGAAGCCATGCTGGAAAAACGTGTTAAACGTCAGCTGCTGGAAGAAGTTCAGTCCATTTGCCCGCCGCATGTCACTATTATGCAGGTTCGTCAGGGGCTGGCGAAAGGATTGGGGCACGCGGTACTGTGCGCGCATCCGGTAGTTGGCAATGAGCCAGTCGCGGTAATTCTTCCGGACGTTATTCTGGATGAATTTGAATCCGATCTTTCCCAGGACAACCTGGCTGAAATGATTAAACGTTTTGACGAAACGGGCGCCAGCCAGATTATGGTTGAGCCGGTTGCCGATGTGACCGCCTATGGTGTTGTTGACTGCAAAGGTGCCACGTTAAATCCAGGCGACAGCGTGCCGATGGTTGGCGTAGTGGAAAAACCGAAAGCCGACGTTGCACCGTCCAATCTGGCCGTGGTAGGCCGTTATGTACTCAGCGAGCAAATTTGGCCGCTGCTGGCGAAAACGCCTCCGGGAGCGGGTGATGAGATTCAGCTTACCGATGCGATTGATATGTTAATCGAAAAAGAAACGGTTGAAGCTTATCATATGAAAGGCAAGAGCCACGATTGTGGTAATAAGCTGGGATATATGCAGGCGTTCGTAGAATACGGTCTCCGTCACAATTCTCTGGGTGCAGAATTTAAAACCTGGCTGGAAGATACCGTAGGCGCCGGAAAAGCATAATCTTCTTCCTGTTGCCCTAATAAGGCCGGAGACAATAGTGCAATGCGCTGATTATCTCCGGCCTTTTTATTTTTGTGTTTCCAGGTGAAACATCCGTTAACTTCTTCTCGTAAGAACAAAGCGCACAAAAAGAATAACGTGATGCTGAGAATTTAAACAAAAGGCAAGCATAAGTATTGAGCGGGGATGGCAATACACTATATTTGTGAAGATATTGTGTGGTTCATCAAAAAAAATCCCGCCGGTGGCGGGATTTTTTCTGAAGCAGGCGTGATTACTCGCTGATCAGGAAATCGTCGAGCTGTTTGCCTTGTTCGTCCATCGCTTTTTTGATAACAGCAGGAGTACGACCCTGGCCAGTCCACGTTTTAGTTTCGCCGTTTTCATCAACGTAGCTATATTTAGCCGGACGTGCTGCGCGTTTAGCTTTTGTGCCAGATTTAGCAGCAGAAAGACTATTCAGCAATTCATTCGGGTCAATACCGTCAGCCATCAACATGTCGCGGTATTGTTGAAGTTTACGCGTACGTTCTTCAACTTCAGCTGCGGCGGCGCTTTCTTCCTCGCGACGTTCATTTACCACAACTTCTAATTTTTCCAGCATTTCTTCGAGCGTTTCCAGAGTGCATTCTCTTGCCTGCGCACGAAGAGTACGGATGTTGTTCAGAATTTTAAGTGCTTCGCTCATTGTAGTAATCTCAAACTTATATTGGGGTGGTTTGTTGGGCTAATAATAGAGCGTTAATTTGACCAGTGCAATAGCTGAGAATGTAAGGAATTCAAAATACCCATTTATTTCGATGATTTTTAAATATCGCTAACTTAAATTTAGCTTGAAGAATCGCACAAAACAGCGCTTATACCGATGACAAACTTCACCGTCAGGATCGCCGCTGCTTTCGATTAATCCAGAAAGGGTTATAGGCTCAATGGATAAATAACAGCCTTGTGTATTACGACATCAGATGGGGTTTTTCTTCTAAATTATTAATAATTTCCGAACCATAAGCTCAGAATGTTCTGATTAAAAATAGTATGTATACGGTTCGGTTTCTAATTGCTGTTTCTTAGGCAGTAACAAACCACTACATAAAGTTGCCTTATATCTATGAGTCCATAACCGGGCCAGATTTACTCAGGATCAGCTCTGGCTCAGGGTTAGCCGGATAAAATATGGTACAATCGCTGCCGGAATAACACACTTTGATTGGGGTTTTGCACGCAATGGCACAGCTTTATTTCTACTATTCAGCAATGAATGCAGGGAAATCTACAGCGTTACTACAGTCTTCGTACAATTATCAGGAACGCGGTATGCGTTCGGTTGTGTACACGGCTGAAATTGACGATCGCTTCGGAGCAGGGAAGGTAAGTTCACGTATTGGATTATCCTCACCTGCGCGTTTGTTTAATCAACACACGGCATTATTCGAAGAGATAAAAGCTGAACATACGCGTGAAGCGGTACATTGCGTGCTGGTGGATGAGAGCCAATTTTTAACGCGTGAACAGGTCTATGCATTGTCCGAAGTTGTTGATCAACTGGATATTCCGGTACTGTGCTATGGGCTACGTACAGATTTTCGTGGCGAGCTGTTCGTGGGAAGCCAATATTTACTCGCATGGTCAGATAAACTGGTCGAACTGAAAACCATCTGTTTCTGCGGACGTAAAGCCAGCATGGTACTGCGCCTGGATCAGGCCGGGCGTCCCTACAATGAAGGGGAGCAGGTGGTGATAGGCGGTAATGAGCGCTATGTCTCCGTGTGCCGTAAACACTACAAGGAAGCCCTTGCAGAAGGTTCGTTAACGGCGATACAGCAACGGGTACGCGGAACAACGTCCGATTGTTGAGTTTAATGTCAGATATAAAAAAACCCGCCGAAGCGGGTTTTTTTATTAGCTGAGATAATTAGGCGGTTTTCTTCGCTTTTTTATCTGCTTTTACAGCCGGTGGTACTGCCACTTCAACTTTCACTGATGCCGTATCACCTTCTTTGTACTCACGACCATAGAACGTATCCAGCAGGATTTGTTTCAGTTCGGAGATCAGCGGGTAACGCGGGTTAGCGCCGGTGCACTGGTCATCAAATGCGTCTTCAGACAGTTTATCCACGTTCGCAAGGAAATCTGCTTCCTGCACGCCAGCTTCACGGATAGATTTCGGAATACCCAGTTCAGCTTTCATGCTTTCCAGCCATGCCAGCAGTTTTTCAATTTTCGCTGCGGTACGGTCGCCAGGCGCGCTCAGGCCCAGGTGATCGGCGATCTCAGCATAGCGGCGACGCGCCTGCGGACGATCGTACTGGCTGAAAGCCGTTTGCTTGGTCGGGTTGTCATTCGCGTTGTAGCGGATAACGTTACAGATCAGCAGGGCGTTAGCCAGACCGTGCGGAATGTGGAACTGTGAGCCCAGTTTGTGCGCCATGGAGTGACACACGCCGAGGAAGGCGTTCGCAAACGCGATACCGGCGATGGTCGCTGCACTGTGAACGCGTTCACGGGCTACCGGGTTTTTAGAACCTTCGTTGTAAGACGCCGGCAGGTTTTCTTTCAACAGTTTCAGCGCCTGCAGCGCCTGACCATCGGAGAATTCGGAAGCCAGGACAGACACATAAGCTTCCAGTGCGTGCGTCACCGCGTCCAGGCCACCGAAAGCACACAGCGATTTCGGCATTTCCATTACGAGGTTGGCGTCGACAATGGCCATATCCGGGGTCAGTGCATAATCCGCCAGCGGGTATTTCTGACCGGTTGCATCATCGGTCACCACGGCAAACGGCGTCACTTCAGAACCGGTACCGGAAGTGGTGGTGACAGCGACCATTTTCGCTTTCACGCCCATTTTCGGGAACTTGTAGATACGTTTACGGATGTCCATAAAGCGCAGCGCCAGCTCTTCGAAATGGGTTTCCGGGTGTTCATACATCACCCACATGATTTTCGCGGCATCCATCGGGGAACCACCGCCAAGCGCGATGATGATGTCCGGTTTGAAGGAGTTCGCCAGTTCCGCACCTTTACGCACGATGGTCAGTGTCGGGTCAGCTTCAACTTCGAAGAACACTTCAGTTTCCACGCCAGCCGCTTTCAGCACAGAGGTGATCTGGTCTGCGTAGCCATTGTTGAAGAGGAAACGGTCGGTCACGATAAGCGCGCGTTTGTGACCATCAGTAATCACTTCATCCAGCGCGATGGGCAGTGAGCCACGGCGGAAGTAGATAGATTTCGGAAGTTTATGCCACAACATGTTTTCAGCTCGCTTAGCAACGGTTTTCTTGTTGATCAGGTGTTTCGGACCAACGTTTTCGGAGATGGAGTTACCACCCCAGGAACCACAACCCAGAGTCAGGGAAGGCGCGAGTTTAAAGTTATACAGGTCACCGATACCACCCTGTGATGCCGGGGTGTTGATCAGGATACGGGCGGTTTTCATCTTCTGACCGAAGAAGGCGACACGCTCCGGCTGGTTATCCTGGTCGGTATACAGGCAGGAGGTATGACCGATACCGCCCATGGCGACCAGTTTCTCAGCTTTTTCTACCGCGTCTTCGAAATCTTTCGCACGGTACATTGCCAGCGTCGGGGAGAGTTTTTCATGTGCAAAGGGTTCACTTTCATCAACCACTTTCACTTCACCAATCAGGATCTTGGTCGTGGCCGGAACGGTGAAGCCGGCAAGTTCAGCAATTTTATAGGCTGGCTGACCAACGATAGCGGCGTTCAGCGCGCCATTTTTCAGGATAATGTCCTGAACGGCTTTCAGTTCTTTACCCTGCAACAGGTAGCCACCGTGGCTGGCGAAACGTTCACGAACGGCGTCATACACGGAATCGACAACAACGACAGATTGTTCAGATGCGCAGATCACGCCGTTATCGAAGGTTTTGGACATCAATACGGATGCGACGGCACGCTTGATATCGGCCGTTTCGTCGATAACAACCGGGGTGTTACCTGCGCCTACGCCAATTGCTGGTTTACCGGAACTGTACGCCGCTTTAACCATACCCGGGCCACCGGTGGCCAGAATCAGGTTAATGTCAGGGTGGTGCATCAGTGCGTTGGATAATTCAACAGACGGCTGGTCAATCCAGCCGATCAAATCTTTCGGCGCGCCAGCGGCAATCGCAGCCTGCAGAACGATGTCTGCGGCTTTGTTAGTGGCATCTTTAGCGCGCGGATGTGGAGAGAAGATAATTGCGTTACGGGTCTTCAGGCTAATCAGCGATTTGAAGATAGCAGTAGAGGTTGGGTTAGTGGTCGGAACGATACCACAGATGATGCCGATAGGTTCCGCGATGGTGATGGTGCCGAAGGTATCATCTTCAGACAGCACACCACAGGTTTTCTCATCTTTATAGGCGTTGTAGATATACTCAGAAGCGAAGTGGTTTTTAATCACTTTATCTTCAACGATACCCATACCCGATTCGGCAACGGCCATTTTAGCGAGAGGGATTCGGGCATCTGCGGCTGCCAGGGCGGCGGCACGGAAGATTTTATCTACTTGCTCTTGAGTAAAGTTGGCATATTCACGCTGGGCTTTTTTCACTCGTTCAACGAGCGCGTTAAGTTCAGCGACATTAGTAACAGCCATAATGCTCTCCTGATAATGTTAAACTCTTTTAGTAAACCAGCTGTCCAGGGTGAAATTATAGACAGGCCGGCTGCAGGTTGCATAAGGTTCAGAAAAACAAGGACTTAACGCCAACCCAATACTACTGGTTTACTGAAAGAGCCTTAACAGAAAAGTCGCATTTATTGACGATTTTGCTCTCTTTTCGTGGATTCAAGATTACCCACTTCTGAGTAAGTAATGCGTGATCTATGTCAAGTTTCAGCGAAGCTGACACCTTTCAGCAGGCCAGTTTTGGGCGTTTGTATCAAATGTTAATGGCATTTGGCCAGGCGCGCCGTAAGATTATCACAATTACAACAACTGAGTAACGCGCTGTATTGCATGATTTTTCTGCAAATCTTAATGAACAGCGGCATGAAAACGCGTATCTTCTGCATGGATTTTCCTGCCACGCCGATATAGTTGATATAGGGTGACATTACGGAGCTTACAGCGGTGCAAACATTGATAGATTTACCTCTTTATTTTAAATTTTTTATTGGCCTTTTTGCGTTGGTGAACCCGGTCGGCATCATTCCGGTTTTTATCAGCATGACCAGTTATCAGATGGTTGGGGCGCGAAATAAAACCAACCTTACAGCAAACGTCTCAGTGGCAATTATCCTCTGGACTTCTTTATTTCTCGGTAATGGTATTTTGCAGTTATTCGGCATCTCGATTGATTCGTTCCGCATTGCCGGCGGCATTCTGGTTGTCACCATTGCCATGTCGATGATCAGCGGCAAACTTGGCGAGGATAAACAGAATAAACAAGAGAAGTCAGAAACCGCGATTCGCGAAAGTATTGGCGTGGTGCCGCTGGCATTACCTTTGATGGCGGGGCCTGGTGCCATCAGCTCCACGATTGTGTGGGGGACGCGCTATCACAACCTGGTGCATTTAATCGGTTTTACTGTGGCAATTGCGCTATTTGCCTTCTGTTCTTGGGGATTGTTCCGCATCGCGCCATGGTTAGTGCGTTTACTGGGTCAAACCGGCATCAACGTTATCACGCGTATTATGGGGTTACTACTGATGGCGCTGGGCATTGAGTTTATTGTCGGCGGCATAAGATCCTTGTTCCCCGGTCTGCTGAACTGATTCACCTTTATTAAGTACGGCTGAGCTGACTGTTATCTCTTCCTTTATATAACAGGTAAATTCAGCCGCTACGAACCCGCCCGGAAAAGTCAAAAATTAGTAAAAGATATGAAGAATGCGCAAAGCAGCACGAAATATAATAATTTACACTCATCAGAAAATCTGTTCCCAATCAGCGAATTATAAGTAATGTGAATCGATCCTGCGCGTATTTCGCGCAATTGACGCTGTTATTTCTTTCACACCATACTATTGGGCTTGCCGTGACATAATTGAAATGATATTAGTACTTTCAGACTTCCCGCAGATGAATGTGCTAAAAAGTAGTCAATTGTTGATTATTTGTGCAAAGTAATACGGCTTCTGCAAAAAAGCATTACATGGTGGTAATGCTCCCTTATCTTCTTGATTTAAAGAGATAAAAAACTTACAGGGAGGCTGTGCATGCAGCGCTTCATGGCTCGTGCTGTGTCGCGAAAGAGAAATGGTTAACAAATTTGCAAATTGTATTGGCGGCAGTGTGAGGCATTTGATATTTTCCGCCCTTATATTTAGCTCCTTATAATTTGCAAGATAAACAATATAGATGAGAATCGTTTTCATATAACGACCATCGCCAGAATCAGAGCTGTCTCGACAGGGGAGGCAGTTTACCGAATCGACGTAAGATTGCCGTTTGAGCGATCCGTAATAAAAAAGTCGGTGATAGCAGCAGTAAAAAGATGTCTGATAGCGCCAAAAAGCTCCTGCGCTCTTCAGGCCCCCACAGGGGATGAAACACGCTGACGTCAACGTCAGTAATTATAATGAGTGGAGTATCAACACAATGTCCATCATCACAAAGAAAAGTCTGGTAGCAGCAGGAGTTCTGGCTGCGCTAATTACCGGCAACGCGGCAATGGCTGCTGACGTTCCGGCAGGTGTTCAACTGGCGGATAATCAGACGCTGGTCCGTAATAACGGTTCTGAAGTGCAATCTCTCGACCCGCACAAAATTGAAGGGGTTCCTGAATCCAACGTTAGCCGCGATCTGTTCGAAGGTCTGCTGATCTCTGACGTTGAAGGCCACCCGACCGCCGGTGTTGCAGAGAAGTGGGAAAACAAAGATTTTAAAGTCTGGACCTTCCATCTGCGCAAAAACGCAAAATGGTCCGACGGAACGCCGGTAACGGCACACGATTTCGTCTACAGCTGGCAGCGTCTGGCGGATCCGAAAACGGCTTCTCCGTATGCGAGCTACCTGCAATACGGCCACATCGCTAATATCGACGACGTTATCGCCGGTAAAAAACCCGTCACCGATCTCGGCGTAAAAGCTATTGATGACAATACCTTTGAAGTGACGCTTAGCGAGCCGGTTCCTTATTTCTACAAACTGCTGGTTCACCCGTCAGTTTCTGCTGTGCCTAAAGCCGCTATTGAGAAATTCGGTGAAAAATGGACTCAGCCAGCCAACATCGTCACCAACGGTGCTTACAAACTGAAAGACTGGGTAGTCAACGAACGTATTGTTCTTGAGCGTAACACCAACTATTGGGATAACGCTAAAACGGTGATCAACCAGGTTACCTACCTGCCGATCTCTTCTGAAGTAACAGACGTTAACCGCTATCGCAGCGGCGAAATCGACATGACTTACAACAACATGCCGATTGAACTGTTCCAGAAGCTGAAAAAAGAGATTCCTAAAGAAGTACACGTCGATCCGTACCTGTGTACTTATTACTACGAAATCAACAACCAAAAAGCGCCATTCACTGACGTTCGTGTTCGTACCGCCCTGAAACTGGCGCTGGATCGCGACATCATCGTTAATAAAGTGAAAAATCAGGGCGATCTGCCGGCATACAGCTACACGCCGCCGTATACCGATGGTGCAAAACTGACTGAACCTGCCTGGTTCAAAATGACCCAGGAACAGCGTAACGCCGAAGCGAAAAAACTGCTGGCCGAAGCCGGTTATACTGCGGACAAACCGCTCTCCTTCAGCCTGCTGTACAACACGTCTGACCTGCATAAAAAACTGGCGATCGCCGTGGCTTCCATCTGGAAGAAAAACCTTGGCGCTAACGTAACGCTGGAAAACCAGGAGTGGAAAACTTTCCTCGACACGCGTCATCAGGGCACCTTCGATGTGGCACGTGCGGGCTGGTGTGCGGACTACAACGAGCCGACCTCCTTCCTGAATACCATGCTGTCCGACAGCTCTAACAACACCGCGCACTATAAGAGCCCGGCGTTTGACAAGCTGATTGCCGACAC
The DNA here is from genome assembly GCF_013085925.1 of Kosakonia sp. MUSA4. Classification (NCBI taxonomy): domain Bacteria; kingdom Pseudomonadati; phylum Pseudomonadota; class Gammaproteobacteria; order Enterobacterales; family Enterobacteriaceae; genus Kosakonia; species Kosakonia sp. MUSA4. Next base: position 2,755,278 of record NZ_CP025697.1, on the reverse strand, counting down.
GCTGAAAGTCACTGACGAAGCGCAGCGTACTGAGCTTTACTCCAAAGCTGAACAGCAGTTGGATAAAGACTCGGCGATCGTTCCGGTGTACTACTACGTGAACGCCCGTCTGGTGAAAACCTGGGTTGGCGGCTACACCGGTAAAGACCCGATGGATAATATCTACGTTAAAAACTTGTATATTATCAAGCATTAATGGCAATGAGTGGGGCAGGGCGACCTGCCCCACAGTGTCTTATTTTTTACGCAACAGAATACACATCATGCACGGACGGCTAAATTGCGGTCTGGAAGCGAATGTGTAAAAGGCACAGGCCAGAAGGTACGGGCAATGTTGAAATTTATCCTACGTCGCTGTCTTGAAGCGATCCCAACGCTTTTCATCCTTATCACGATTTCGTTCTTTATGATGCGTCTTGCACCGGGCAGTCCTTTTACCGGTGAACGTGCGCTTGCGCCGGAAGTGATGGCGAATATTGAAGCGAAATACCATTTAAACGATCCGATCACGACGCAGTATTTCAGCTATCTGAAACAGCTGGCGCATTTCGATTTCGGACCGTCATTTAAATACAAAGACTACACCGTAAACGATCTGGTTGCGGCCAGCTTCCCGGTTTCAGCGAAATTAGGGGCGGCAGCCTTTATTCTCGCGATTGTCTTTGGCGTTACTGCAGGCGTTGTTGCTGCGTTAAACCAGAACACGAAATGGGACTACACGGTGATGGGGCTGGCAATGACCGGGGTAGTGATCCCCAGTTTTGTTGTCGCGCCATTATTAGTGATGATTTTCGCCATTATATTGAAATGGCTGCCCGCCGGTGGCTGGAATGGCGGTGCACTGAAATTCATGATCCTGCCGATGGTTGCGCTCTCTCTGGCCTATATCGCCAGCATCGCCCGTATTACGCGCGGTTCAATGATTGAGGTATTACACTCAAACTTTATTCGTACCGCGCGGGCGAAAGGGTTGCCGATGCGCCGCATTATCTTCCGCCATGCGCTGAAACCTGCGCTGTTGCCGGTACTCTCTTATATGGGGCCTGCGTTTGTCGGTATTATTACCGGTTCAATGGTTATCGAGACCATTTATGGTCTGCCGGGTATTGGCCAACTGTTTGTGAACGGCGCGCTGAACCGTGACTATTCGCTGGTACTGAGCCTGACTATCCTTGTTGGGGCGCTAACCATTATCTTTAACGCGATCGTTGATGTGCTGTATGCCGTTATCGATCCGAAGATCCGTTATTAACACTGGAGTTCGCCATGATGTTAAGTAAGAAAAACAGCGAGGCGCTGGAAAACTTCAGTGAGAAACTTGAAGTCGAAGGACGTAGTCTGTGGCAGGATGCACGCCGCCGCTTTATGCATAACCGCGCGGCGGTTGCCAGCCTGGTTGTGCTGTTGCTGATCGCACTGTTTGTGACGCTGGCGCCAATGGTTTCACAATTCACCTATTTCGATACCGACTGGGGCATGATGTCGAGCCAGCCGGATATGGAGTCCGGCCACTATTTTGGTACCGACTCCTCCGGGCGCGATCTGCTGGTGCGCGTAGCGATCGGTGGACGTATCTCGCTGATGGTCGGCATTGCTGCGGCGCTGGTGGCAGTTGTGGTCGGTACGCTTTACGGATCGCTTTCCGGCTACCTCGGCGGCAAGACCGATTCCGTCATGATGCGTCTGCTGGAAATCCTCAACTCCTTCCCGTTTATGTTCTTCGTTATCTTGCTGGTGACTTTCTTTGGGCAAAATATTCTGCTCATTTTTGTGGCGATCGGCATGGTCTCCTGGCTGGATATGGCGCGTATCGTTCGCGGTCAGACCTTAAGCCTGAAGCGTAAAGAGTTTATCGAAGCGGCGCAGGTTGGCGGTGTTTCTACGGCGAATATCGTGGTGCGTCACATCGTACCAAACGTGCTGGGCGTGGTAGTGGTGTACGCGTCGCTGCTGGTGCCGAGCATGATCCTGTTCGAGTCCTTCCTCAGCTTCTTGGGGTTGGGGACGCAGGAGCCGCTGAGCAGTTGGGGCGCGCTGTTAAGCGATGGCGCCAACTCAATGGAAGTGTCTCCGTGGCTGCTGCTGTTCCCGGCGGGTTTCCTCGTTGTCACCCTGTTCTGTTTTAACTTTATCGGCGATGGCTTGCGTGATGCCCTCGACCCGAAAGATCGTTAAGGAGTGCTGTCATGAGCATTACTGAAACCTCATTAGCGTCCTCGACGCGGCAGCAATCGGACCTTCTGCTGGATGTCAAAGATTTGCGGGTCACCTTCCAGACACCGGATGGTGATGTTACGGCGGTTAACGATCTCAATTTCTCGCTGCGTGCGGGTGAAACTCTGGGTATCGTTGGTGAGTCCGGTTCCGGCAAATCGCAGACTGCATTTGCGCTGATGGGGCTGCTGGCGGCTAACGGTCGCATTGGCGGTTCTGCGACGTTTAACGGTAAAGAGATCCTCAATTTGCCGGAGCAGGTGCTGAACAAACTGCGCGCCGAGCAGATCTCCATGATTTTCCAGGATCCAATGACCTCGTTGAACCCGTATATGCGGGTTGGCGAGCAGTTAATGGAAGTCCTGATGTTGCACAAAGGCATGGGCAAAGCGGAAGCGTTTGAAGAATCCGTAAAAATGCTCGATGCGGTGAAAATGCCGGAAGCGCGTAAGCGCATGCGCATGTATCCGCATGAGTTTTCCGGTGGCATGCGCCAGCGTGTGATGATCGCAATGGCGTTGATGTGCCGGCCTAAACTGCTGATTGCCGACGAGCCAACTACCGCGCTGGATGTGACCGTGCAGGCGCAGATCATGACTTTGCTGAATGAACTGAAACGTGAATTCAACACCGCGATTATCATGATCACCCACGACCTCGGTGTGGTTGCCGGTATCTGTGACAAAGTGCTGGTGATGTACGCCGGGCGCACCATGGAATATGGCAACGCGCGCGATGTGTTCTACCAGCCGTCTCATCCTTACTCCATCGGCCTGCTGAACGCCGTGCCGCGTCTGGACGCGGAAGGTGAAGCGCTGTTGACCATTCCAGGTAACCCGCCGAACTTACTGCGTCTGCCGAAAGGCTGCCCGTTCCAGCCGCGCTGCCCGCATGCGATGGAAATCTGTAACAGTGCTCCACCGCTGGAGCAGTTTGCCCCGGGCCGCCTGCGCGCCTGCTTTAAGTCGGTAGAGGAACTGGTATGAACGCGATGACCGAAGAGAGAAAAGTGCTGCTGGAAATCGCCGATCTGAAGGTGCATTTCGATATCAAAGATGGCAAACAGTGGTTCTGGCAACCGGCCAAAACCCTGAAAGCGGTCGATGGCGTCACTCTGCGTCTGTACGAAGGTGAAACCCTCGGCGTGGTGGGCGAATCTGGCTGCGGTAAATCGACGTTTGCCCGTGCCATTATCGGGCTGGTAAAAGCCACCGACGGCAAAGTGGCCTGGCTGGGTAAAGATCTGCTGGGCATGAAACCGGAAGAGTGGCGCGAGGTGCGCAGCGATATCCAGATGATTTTCCAGGATCCGCTGGCGTCGCTGAACCCGCGTATGACTATCGGGGAAATCATTGCCGAGCCGTTGCGCACCTATCACCCGAAAATGTCGCGTCAGGAAGTGCGCGATCGCGTGAAAACGATGATGATGAAGGTCGGTTTGTTGCCGAACTTGATCAACCGCTACCCGCATGAGTTTTCCGGCGGTCAGTGTCAGCGTATTGGTATTGCCCGCGCGCTGATCCTTGAACCCAAGCTGATTATTTGTGATGAGCCGGTGTCCGCACTGGATGTGTCGATTCAGGCGCAGGTGGTGAACCTGCTGCAACAACTGCAACGTGAAATGGGGCTGTCACTGATCTTTATCGCCCATGATCTGGCCGTTGTGAAGCACATCTCCGATCGCGTGCTGGTGATGTATCTCGGGCACGCCGTTGAGCTGGGTACTTACGATGAGGTGTATCAGAACCCGCTACATCCGTACACCAAAGCGCTGATGTCGGCTGTGCCGGTTCCCGATCCGGATCTGGAAAAGAATAAAACTATCCAGTTGCTGGAAGGGGATTTACCGTCGCCGATTAACCCACCGTCAGGTTGTGTCTTCCGCACCCGTTGCCCGATTGCCGGGCCGGAATGCGCGCAGACGCGTCCGGTACTGGAAGGCAGTTTCCGCCATGCGGTCTCCTGCCTGAAAGTCGACCCGTTATAAGCGATGCATAAAAAAGGGCTGACATTTGTCAGCCCTTTTTACTTCCACGGCAGCTTATTCGCGCCACAGAATATGGCAAAGTTTGTGATCTTTCTCGCGGCACAGCAGAACGCGCGCGAAGATGTCATTGAGTTCTCCACCGTCGGTGTCTGCCAGCCCGATCACCACTTCAGCGAAGAAGTCAGGGTTTAAATCGTAATCAACATGCTCCGCCCAATCTTCGCCTGGATCAAACAGCTCTGCGCCGCCACGCTCTTCAAATTGCAGGTTGAAAAGAATGATGTCCGCCGGGTCAAGGTTGTCCGCCGCCAGTTCGAGGAAGATGTCATAAGCCTGTTCGAGCGTTTCGTCTTCGGTCAGGCGATTGTTCAGATCCATTTCCATGATTTACCTCTTCATGTCTGTTGGGCACGTTTTACAGCAACGGACTAAAGAAGTAAAACAGTCGTTCAGCAATCCGGTGCCAGAACGGGCGTTTTACCCACAAGCGCGCATCAAGTAACCGGGAACGGGAGATATAATCATCCTGCACCGCCGCCAGATCGCCGCCAAAACCGGCATCATCAATCACCAGCGTGATCTCAAAATTCAGCCACAAACTGCGCATATCAAGGTTCACGGTGCCAATCAGGCTCAATTCGCCATCAACCAGCACGCTTTTGGTGTGCAACAGGCCACCTTCAAACTGATAAATCTTCACCCCGGCCGCCAGCAACTCAGTGAAGAAGGCGCGGCTGGCCCAACCGACCAGCACCGAGTCGTTTTTGCGCGGCAGAATAATGCTCACATCGACGCCGCGCTGCGCCGCCGTGCAAATAGCGTGCAGCAAGTCGTCACTGGGTACGAAATAGGGCGTGGTCATGATCAGGTATTCACGCGAGGCGTAAACGGCGGTCAGCAATGCCTGGTGAATCAAATCCTCCGGAAACCCAGGCCCCGAGGCAATGGTGTGAATTGTATGCCCGCTGGCTTCTTCAAACGGCATGATATTGGCATCCGGCGGCGGTGGCAGAATGCGCTTGCCGGTCTCAATCTCCCAGTCGCAGGAGTAAACGATGCCCATCGCCGTGGCAACCGGGCCTTCCATACGCGCCATCAAATCGACCCACTGGCCGACGCCAGCGTCCTGTTTGAAGAAGCGCGGATCAACCATATTCATACTGCCGGTGTAGGCAATATAGTTATCGATGAGCACAATCTTGCGGTGCTGGCGTAAATCCATACGACGTAAAAAAACGCGCATCAGATTTACTTTCAGCGCCTCGACTACCTCGATGCCCGCATTGCGCATCATCGCGGCCCAGGGGCTACGGAAGAATGCCACGCTACCCGCAGAGTCGAGTAACAGACGGCAGTGCACGCCGCGTCGTGCTGCGGCCATCAGCGATTCTGCCACTTGATCGGCCATTCCGCCGGGCTGCCAGATGTAGAACACCATCTCGATGTTGTGCCTGGCGAGCTGAATATCGCGGATCAGCGCCTGCATCACATCATCGCTGGAAGTCAGCAGTTGCAACTGGTTGCCTTTTACGCCCGCGATACCCTGGCGCCGTTCGCACAATTTAAATAATGACGAAGCAACGCTGCTGTTTTCCTGCGCAAAGATGCGGTTAAAGTTTTTTAAATCGTTGAGCCATTTGGCGGTAGAAGGCCACATGGCGCGGGCGCGCTCGGCGCGGCGTTTGCCGAGATGTAATTCGCCCAGCGAGAGATAAGCGATAATCCCTACCAGTGGCAGAATATAGATAATTAACAGCCAGGCCATCGCTGATGTTACCGCCCGCCGTTTCATTAAAATACGCAGGGTTACACCAGCAATTAGTAGCCAGTAACCTAAGACAATCAGCCAACTCATTACGGTGTAAAAAGCGGACATAGATAAAAATCCTTTTAAAAACCACATCTCATGAGTTTACGCATCCGCATTAATCTGGCAAATAAAAACGCGGAAAAGCACTGGTCTGGGAAAAACGACGGACTATAATGGCCTCTCTGTTTTGTTCAGAGTTGTAAAAATGAAGCGTAGTCGAACGGAAGTGGGGCGCTGGCGTATGCTTCGGCAGATGAGCCGCCGTAAAGCCCGCTGGCTGGAAGCGCAATCACGCCGCAATATGCGCATCCACACCATCAGAAAATGCGGCGTAAATCGCCATCGTAATGTGCTGTTGTTCGCCATTTACGATCTTTGATACCCGGGCACCGATAAGGTGCCCGCGGTCGTTTTAGGGCTTTCTTTTATCTACAGGAGAGGCTGCATGTCGGTTATTGATAGTCTTCTTGCATTTACTTTTGCGGCCACGCTGCTGACGTTAACACCCGGGCTTGATACCGCGCTGATACTGCGTACGGCGGCGGTGGAAGGACGTAAGCAGGCATTCAAAGCCGCGCTGGGTATCAATACCGGATGCCTGATTTGGGGCGCGATGGTCGCCTTCGGCCTTGGCGCGCTGATTGCGGTTTCTGAACTCGCTTATAACATCCTGAAGTATTGCGGCGCCGCCTACCTCTGCTGGTTGGGGCTGAATATGCTGCTACGCCCGCGCGGTTCACTGGCTACAGGCAATGGGGCGCAAACTAAAGCGCAAAACTGGTTTATAAAAGGCATGCTGGGTAATGTGCTGAATCCTAAAGTCGGCATCTTTTACGTCTCTTTTTTGCCGCAATTTATTCCGCACGGGCAGCCGCTGATCGCCTGGACATTCGGCCTGGTAATGATTCATGTTGTGCTGGGCTCCTGCTGGTCAACGGTATTAATTTCGGCGACCCGCCCGCTGTCGTCATTCTTGCGTAAAGAGAGAGTGATACGCTGGATGGATCGCAGTACCGGCATGGTGTTCCTGCTGTTTGCCACCCGCCTGGCCATGAGCAAGCGTTAACGGATATAGTTGGACAAAATGAATAAAGAAGCGCTCATTTTTCTTGGTATCGCCATCGTTGTTGAAGTCATTGCCACCACCGCACTGAAATCGTCAGACAGCTTTACCCGGCTGTTGCCCAGTATCATCAGCATTGCGGGTTATTGCATCGCGTTCTGGTGCCTGACGATTCCGATGCGCACCATCCCGACCGGCATTATTTATGCTATCTGGTCTGGCGCAGGGATTGTATTGATTGGGATTGTCGGCTGGTTGGTTCACGGCCAGAAACTGGATCTTCCGGCAATGTTGGGTATGGGGCTGATTATTGCCGGTGTGGTTACCATTAATCTTTTTTCAAAAAGTGTTGCTCATTAATCATTGCAGCCAGAAGGGCCCGCCATCTTTGGCGGGCCTTAAGTTTTAAAAAACCTTCTTGAACGGCTTAACGATAACGTTCTGGTACACGCCAGCAGCGACATAAGGATCGGCATCCGCCCAGGCTTTTGCCACTTCCAGCGATTCAAACTCTGCAATCACCGTTGAACCGGTAAAACCTGCGGCACCAGGATCATTACTGTCCACCGCTGGCATCGGGCCAGCCGTCAGCAAACGGCCTTCGTCATGCAGCAGTTGCAGTCGCGCCAGGTGAGCAGGGCGCACGGATAAACGTTTCTCAAGCGAGTCAGCAATATCTTCAGCAAAAATAACGTAAAGCACGGGAAGAGCTCCTTACTTATCAGAAAGGCATACCGTATGTGAAAGGGAATTCGACTGCAATGTAAAGATGCTCTGACATGAGTATCCTTATAAAAAATGAGGCTTTTTTGTCCGGTCATCGGAGAAAATGATTGGTGAATGCGATGGCTTGTTGAATATGATTGCTATTTGCATTTAAAATTGAGCCCTGGTTTTTTAACTGACACGATTATGACTTCAATGACCCTTGATTTACCTCGCCGCTTTCCCTGGCCGACGCTGTTGTCCGTAGCTATTCACGGAGCCGTCGTGGCAGGTCTGCTCTATACATCGGTACATCAGGTTGTTGAATTGCCCGCACCCGCACAGCCTATCTCTGTGACGATGGTAACACCGGCTGAACTCGAACCGCCGCAGGTAGTGCAACCGCCACAACCTGTTGTCGAACCGGAGCCAGAGCCCGAACCGGAACCGGTAGTGGAGCCGCCAAAAGAAGCCCCGGTAGTGATTGAAAAACCAAAACCGAAACCTAAGCCGAAGCCAAAACCGGAGAAAAAGGTCGAGCAGCCGAAGCAGGAGGTAAAACCGGCACAGCCGCATCCGGCATCACCGTTTAACAACAACGCGCCAGCACGCCCGGTGGCGAATCCGACACCGTCGGCGTCCTCCACGCCAGCGCCGTCCGTACCGGCCGGTCCGCGCGCGCTGAGTCGTAACCAGCCGCAATATCCGGCCCGTGCGCAGGCGCTGCGTATTGAAGGTCGTGTGCGGGTGAAATTTGACGTTACGGCCGATGGTCGCGTCGAGAATGTTGAAGTTCTGTCTGCGCAGCCAGCAAACATGTTTGAGCGTGAAGTGAAAGCGGCCATGCGGAAATGGCGCTACGAAGCCGGTAAGCCAGGTTCAGGGCTGATAGTCAATGTTGTGTTCCGCCTGAACGGCGGGGCGTCAATGGAATAAAAAAAGCCTCCGTCAGGAGGCTTTTTTTATGGCTGCTGCGGTAACGGGCGAGGTTTCCCTTCTTTATCAACCGCGACATAGATAAACAGCGCTTCGGTGGCTTTGTAACGCTGGCCAATTGGCTCAGAAGAGACTTTTTTCACCCACACTTCCATATTGATGCTGACGGAAGTATTCCCGCGTTTCACGCAGCGCGCATAACAGCACACCACGTCGCCGACGGCAACCGGACGGAGGAAGGTCATGCCATCCACCCGCACGGTTACTACGCGTCCGTGCGCAATCTCTTTTGCAAGGATTGCGCCCCCCATATCCATTTGTGACATCAACCAGCCGCCGAAGATATCTCCGTTAGCATTGGTATCCGCTGGCATTGCTAATGTGCGTAAAACAAGTTCTCCCTGAGGAGTCTCCTGAATGGTGGTCATTATTATCTCTTCTGTGATGAGGGATTTCTGGCGGGATGCTACTACGAATACGGGGTGTTCGGGAAGAAAAAAGCCAGGCGCTGGCCTGGCTTCAGTTTTCAGGAGTTATCATCCTGCTGCGGCATATGGCGGTAGATGTAAATACCGCTGAGCACGGTAAACACCAGCGTCAGAATCGTCAGGCCAAACACTTTGAAATTGACCCAAACATCAAACGGTAGCCAGAAAGCAATATAGATATTCGCCAGCCCGCAAACAATAAAGAACAGCGCCCAGGCGATGTTCAGCCGTGACCAGACGGTCGCAGGCAGCGTCAGCTCTTTCCCGAGCATGCTCTGGATCAGGGTTTTCTTCATTACCAGTTGGCTGAACAGCAACGCGACGGCAAACAGACCGTAAATCACCGTTACTTTCCACTTAATAAACTCAACGTCGTGGAATTTGATGGTCAATCCGCCAAACACGGCGACCAGCACAAACGTGATTAACGCTACTTTTTCCACTTTGCGGTAACGGAACCAGCAATAAATCAACACGATGGCCGAAGCGATAATCAATACTTTGGTCGCGGCGAAAATATCGTAAAGCTTGTAAACCGCGAAAAAGAGCGCCAGCGGAAGAAAATCAAGAAACTGCTTCATTCTACGATTCCATAAACAGGGGCAACCCTGACAAGGTTGCCGGAACAATCATTAGCGCATCAGCATATAGAGGCGGAACAGATAAATAAGCAGCGCCGCCGAGATCAAATTGCTGATTGTATTCGCGATAACTGCGCCCACTTCCGGGGTGAAAACCGCGAAATTGTGCGCGAACATTAACAGAACTGTTTTTGCCAGCAGCCAGCTTATGACCGCCGGCGCCACCAGCCGCATATTGCGCCAGCTCAGACGCATACTGCTGCGCATGGCGGCGAAAATCCCCACTTTATCCTGTACCAGCATTACGGGGGCGAAGGAGAGCAGAATCGCCAGAATCACACCCGGAACAATGATAAACATGATGCCGATCTGCACCATAAAGGTGGTCAACAGGATCAATAAAAACAGCTTTGGCAGCACCGGCGCGCTGGCACCAATCGCGCGCAGCGCGCTGACGCGTTGACCGGCTGAAACCATCTGGATCAGCAGCAAAACGCCGCCTGCCAGTATTGCGTTGCCGATAAGCCCGGAAAAGGTCGATGCGGCCGAGGCGCGCAGCAGCACCTGCTGTTGCTCTGGCGTCATGTTTTGTACCAGTTCAAACAAACCGACGCTGCCCGCCAGGTTATCCCCTTGCGTTAAAATGGAGAGTTGTTCGTCAGTGGGCGAAAATGCGTGCCCAATGACGGCGGTGATAAATGCGCACAGCAGCGCAATCAGCAAAATGGTAATCAACTGATTACGAAAAAAATTCCCCGTGTCACGGTAAACGGACTTCGCCGTGATAGACATGCACTCTCCTTGAGTATTGCGGTATTAAACTGTCGGCGATTGTACCCCGAATAGTGGCTCAGTGGCAGCATCATGGCTTGTATGGAAAAGCATATCTTTGTAAAGAGGCGCTAATCCGTAGCGCGCACGGGCGCGATCGCAGGCTTCATTCACTTCGCCATTCTCGCCTGACATCGCAAATTCCCGGCAGGGTGACGGTCTTCCTTCATAGATGCGGCAACGGGCCGATTCGCCGGGAGTACCTTCCAGCGCCACGCAGCGGATCTGTTTCTGATTGGTGCCGCCCATACAGCGTAAAAAGGGCGTCACTGGCTCTGTAAGTTGAGCCGGGACAGGGCCGCCAGCGTCATCCGCTTCAGCCCAGTAAAAAGAGACACGAAAATACGCACAACATGCTCCGCACGACATGCACGGATTGAGATCGCTCATCGCACACCTGCACTTCACTACGTATTAAAACGAATTGTCAGACCACTAAATTATCTCTGCGCTGACTGGCGTACAAGATGGCTAAGGGGGAAAATTTTTCATGCCTGAAAAGGTGAAAATTGATTTAAATACAAAAATTAAGGAGATGTCATGAGGGTGAAAATTATCTCAGATCAATGAATGTTAAATTATGGGATTAAGTGTGATCTGGGTTGGATCACTTTGTACTCAATTGTGGGTATATTCACGCCGCGATAAAAACCTCAATCATGGAGTGGATATGAAAAAACTAGCTGTGGCAGCATTAGTCCTGAGTTCGCTTTCCGGCGGTGCGTATGCGCATGATGCTGGCGAATTCTTTATTCGTGCCGGTTCCGCTACTGTCCGTCCAACGGCAGGTTCGGATAATGTTCTGGGTAGTCTTGGTAGTTTTAATGTCAGCAATAACACCCAGTTAGGTGTGACGATGACATGGATGGCAACGGACAATGTGGGTATTGAACTGCTGGCTGCGACGCCGTTCCGTCACCACGTAGGCACCGGCCCGACGGGCGACATCGCGACCGTGCATCATTTGCCGCCTTCGCTGATGGCGCAGTGGTACTTTGGCGATTCGAAAAGCAAATTCCGTCCGTACATTGGCGCGGGCATCAACTACACCACGTTCTTTGACGAAAAATTTAACGACACCGGCAAAGCAGCCGGGCTTTCCGATCTGAGCCTGAAAGATTCATGGGGTGCGGCAGGGCAAGTAGGGCTGGACTATCTGATCAACCGCAACTGGTTAATCAATATGTCGGTCTGGTATATGGATATCGATACGGACGTGCGTTTCAAAGCTAATGGCGCTCAGCAGAGTGTCAGTACTCGCCTGGATCCGTGGGTATTCATGTTCTCTGCGGGTTATCGTTTTTGAGTCCGGCTGGAAACTGGCCCCGCTTGCGGCCAGTTTCCCCGTTTTTCTCTGCGTCCGCTCTTACTCCGCCAGATCCATTTAATCACTGCATCGGTAATTCAGGCGTCGGGATCACTCCACGTAGCGGCACGTCATATATGCGCCAGCCACGCACAGAGTGAGAGGAACAAAAAAGCTGAAGTCCATGCCGGTGAATTCCATCAGCAGGACAATGGCGGTTAGCGGCATCTGCATGGATGACGCCAGAAACGCGGCGCCGCCGGTGAGAGCAAATTCCCCCATACTGGCGCCGGGGAAGAAAGGGCCGACAAGCAGATACATCAGCGCGCCCAGCAGTGCGCCAATCGCCAGACCGGGCGTCAGCAGGCCGCCCTCCGCGCCGCCGCGTAGCACCATCCAGATACTCACTACTTTCAGACCAATCAGCATGGCTGCCAGCGGCAGAGTGACACCGCCGCCGAAACTGAGCTGCACCGGCCCGCGGCCGTTGCCCGGCAGTTGCGGAAACCAGATGGAGAACAAACCCAGGCAGGCAAAGGCCAGTATACAGAACAGCGGCATCTGCCAGTTGCTTTTCGCCTGGCCGCGCGCTTGCCGCGTCATGCGGCGAAACTGGCAGGCGGCATAACCGAACAGCGGGCCGGAGAGCGCCGCCCAAACGATTAATGACACTGGTGCGGGTGACGCAATAAATTGGTACTGACGCTCGTTGCCCAGCACCAGCGAGGCGACAAATGCCGCCAGCGCGGAGCTGACCGTTGCGGCGATCACCGCATCCCAGGCGATGGTCACCAGCAACACTTCCAGCGTGAAAATCGCACCGGCCAGCGGAACGTTATAAACCGCAGCCAGCCCGGCTCCTGCACCACAGGCGATCACCAGCCGGGTTTCCTGCGCATTAAGGCCGCTACGCCGGGCAATGTTGCCGCCAAACAGCGCGCCCACTTCTCGCGGTGCGCTTTCACGTCCCAGCGGCGAGCCCATTGCCACCGTCACGACCTGTAACAGGGCATGGCAGATTGTGGTGTTCGCAGGCATCTGACGACCCTTTTCACCAAGCGCCGCCGTAATGCTTACCCGCGGCTTGCCATACCGCGCCAGCAACCACCAGCCGCAGCCGGCAATCACTCCGGCACCGGTCAGTGCGGCAAAACGGCGTAGGTTACTGGCATCGGTAACGCCTTGCAGAAACGGCGCGCCGCCAATCAGTGATTGCTGGCTGTAACCAAACACCAGATGCTGGATTGCATGCAGCAGTAGCGCAATCAGCATGCCTGACGCGCCGGAAAGCAGGCCAGTCAGCAGCAGCGCTATCCAGCGCCGTGGCCAGGAGGAAGGAGTGTCACTCATCGATTCAGTCTCTGTGTAACCAGCGTAGCGGTCATTATTCCACAGAAAATATGAACCTTTTAACAATGAGTTACCATTAGTTGATGACAAAGACGGTTCTTTTCTGGCTGTCATCACGCAGCCAGGCAGTTTCAACATCACTCAGAGGCGCAGGCGTGGTGGCAATACGCAGTTGCGCCGGTACCGCCACGGCGAACATCTCTGCGGTGGCTTGCAGCAACTGAGGTAACGATAAACTGCCGATGCCGCTACCCATCATCTGGATCGGCGCTGCGCGCAGCCAGGCGCCGGACAAACGGATATCCTGCCCGGAAAGCGCACCCACCTGCACAAAGCGGGTGGGTGATTTTGCCTTCGCGGCAGCGGCGAGAATCAGCTCTGCGCTACTGCCCCACAAGTAATCCACGACGATATCGACGTGGGTCGCAAAGGCGCTAGCGAATTGCTGGCGCAGCGCTTCGCTCTCATCCGTCAGATTGATTGCGTAATCCGCGCCAAGGCTGTGCAAAACTGCGGCGTTACGCCCGGTGACGATAATTTTCCCCGCGCCGAGGTGGCGGGCAATCTGCACTGCAAGTTGCCCGGCGCTGCCCGTTGCGCCATTAATCAACACCGTTTCGCCGCGACGGAGGCCCGCGCGGGTTACCAGTGCGGCCCAGGCTGACATACCCGGATTGGCCATCGCCGCGGCGCTGATGCTGTCCAGCTCGTCCGCCAGAGGGATGCAGTGCTGTTCCGCGACAGGTGCAAACTCTGCCATGCTGCCCCATGGCGAGCGCGGGAAGGCAAACCAGACCCGCTGGCCGTCGGGTCGTGTGCCGACGCCATCAATACCCGGCACAAAGGGTAACGTACCGTCAAAACTGTAATGCTGGCCTGATGCGCGGCTTTTCACCACATGACTTATCGCAGCGGCGTTAACGGTGATCAGGCACTCGCCCTGTCGGGCTTCAGGCATGGCGAAGCGGGCATAACATGGGGGCTGATTAGTCTGGTGGACAAGGGCTGCGTACATTGAATTCTCTCCGTCAGGATTTATGTGTAAAATGCACATATTGAGATTGCCACTCTACACCACCAGGAATTTATATGCAAAATGCACATATTAATTACGACATCGATGATTTCCATCGCGCGTTACTCACTATCATTGGCGTGATGAATCATCCGCTACGCGATATGGCGCTGATGCGCGCGGCGGATATCACCCTTGATCAGGTGTTGTTTCCGCTGCTGGTGACGGTTGAACGTTTTGGCCCCATCGGCGTGGTTGAACTGGCTAACCGCGTCGGACGGGATTACACCACGGTAAGCCGCCAGGTGAAAAAACTGGAGCAGGCCGGGCTGGTGGTGAAAAAAAGTCAGCCGCAGGACAAACGGGTGAGCGAGCTCACCATCAGCGAAGAAGGTAAAGCGATGACAATGAAAATTGACGCCGCGCGGCAGCGGTTGATGAACGCGACATTCGACGGCTGGGAACATGATGATGTTCAGGCGCTGTTCCGGCTGGTGCAGAAATATGCGCAGACACTACTGAAGCAAGAGGCCGCCTGAGAAAACAGGCGGCAACAGGATTAACGCGGCAGCGTAGCGGCTTTCAGGCTCTGAACAAACGCTTTCAGCTCAGCCAGCATCGCGGTGGGGTTTTGCAGATTTTTTTCGATGATTTTGACAATCGCCGAGCCGGAAATCGCGCCCGCAGCGCCTGCGTTCACGGCAGCGGCGACTTGATCCGGCGCAGAGATACCAAAACCCTGCAACGGCGGCGCAGCGTGGTATTCCTGCAGTTTTTCCACCAGGTGATGCAACGGCAGCGCCGCACGGTTTTCCGCACCGGTCACGCCTGCCCGCGACAGCAAATAGGTATAACCGCGACCATAAGAGGCAATCTGACGCAGCAGTTCATCATCAGCATTCGGCGGGCAGATAAAGATTGGCGCAACATTGTGGCGCATCGCCGCCTGACGGAAAGGTGCAGACTCTTCAATGGGCACGTCGGCCACCAGAACTGAATCGACGCCGACTTTTTCGCATTTGGCATAAAACTCATCAATGCCGCCGCTGAACACCAGGTTGGCATACATCAGCAGACCAATCGGAATGGTCGGATGCTTCTGGCGAATGGCCGCCAGCATTTCAAAGCACTGGGTCGGCGTAACGCCAGCGGCGAAAGCGCGCAGCGTTGCACTCTGAATCGTCGGGCCGTCGGCCAGCGGATCGGAGAAAGGGATCCCCAGTTCCAGCGCGTCCGCGCCAGCTTCGATCAATGTATCGACAATTTTCAGCGACTGTTCCGGCGACGGATCGCCCAGCGTAACGAAGGGAACGAAAGCGCCTTCTTTGCGGTCGGCGAGCCGTTTAAACAGGTTGTCGTAGCGTTCCATCAGATTTCCCCTCGCGCTTTAAGAATGTCATGTACGGTGAAGATGTCTTTATCGCCGCGGCCGGAGAGATTAACCACCAGCAACTGCTCTTTATCCGGGTTTTCGCGCATCATTTTCAGCGCGTGGGCGAGGGCGTGCGAAGATTCCAGCGCCGGAATAATCCCTTCATGGCGGCTCAGCATCTGAAACGCGTCCAGCGCTTCGTCATCGGTAATCGACACATAATCAGCGCGACCAATGCTGTTGAGATACGCATGCTGCGGCCCGACAGACGGGAAATCCAGCCCGGCGGAGATAGAGTAAGACTCTTCAATCTGGCCTTCATCGGTCTGCATCATCGGCGATTTCATGCCGAAATAGATGCCCACGCGGCCGTGCTTCAGCGGCGCGCCATGTTCGCCGGTTTCGATACCGTGACCGGCCGGTTCAACGCCAATCAGGCCAACGCCGGTTTCATCGATAAAATCGGCAAACATACCAATAGCATTGGATCCGCCGCCGACGCAGGCAATCACCGCATCCGGCAGACGTCCCTCTTTTTCGAGGATTTGCGCTTTAGTCTCTTCGCCGATCATGCGCTGAAATTCGCGCACAATGGTCGGGAATGGGTGCGGGCCAGCGGCAGTGCCGAGCATATAGTGCGCGGTTTCGTAGCTGCCGGACCAGTCGCGCAGCGCTTCGTTACAGGCGTCTTTCAGCGTGGCAGAGCCGCTGTGTACCGGGATCACTTCTGCGCCCATCAGACGCATACGGAAGACGTTCGGCGACTGGCGCTCAACATCTTTTGCGCCCATATAGATGCGGCACTTCAGGCCGAGCAGAGCGCTGGCCAGCGCTGATGCAACGCCATGTTGCCCCGCGCCGGTTTCGGCGATGATTTCGGTTTTGCCCATCCGTTTTGCCAGCAGCGCCTGACCGAGAACCTGGTTGGTTTTGTGCGCGCCGCCGTGCAGCAGATCTTCACGTTTCAGATACAGCGTGGTGCGGGTACCGGCCGTCAGGTTCTGGCATTTTGTCAGCGCAGTCGGACGCCCGGCGTAGTTTTTCAGCAGATCGTTAAACTGGCGCTGAAAATCCGCATCGCTCTGCGCGCTGACAAACGCTTCTTCCAGCTGGCGCAGGGCAGGCATCAGGATCTGTGGAACAAACATGCCGCCAAACTCGCCAAACCATGGGTTCAATAGTGTCGTCATTCTCTTCTTTCCTTAATAAGCACGCAGTGTACGGAAAACCGAAGCCAGTTTGCTGGCATCTTTAATACCCGGTTCCGACTCCACGCCTGAATTAAAATCGAGTCCGGCACAGCCGGTTTTCGCCGCCTGCACACAATTATCTGCGCTCAGGCCGCCAGCCAGCAGCACATTATCGAGCGGTTCACCGGCCAGCAGTGACCAGTCGAAGCTTTGGCCGCTGCCGCCCTGGCCGTTGTCGAAGACATATTTATCGACCTGCTGTAAGTTGCGCGGCGGCAGGGTGTCGCTGACGCTCAGCGCTTTCCAGATTTGCGTCTGTGCAGGCAATACCGCGCGCAGAGCGTCAATATAGGCCTGATCTTCGCTGCCGTGTAACTGCACCGCAGAGAGTGCCAGCGCTTTCGCTTTCGCCACCACATCTTCAACCGGGGCGTTACGGAACACGCCGACATATTGCAGCGGCGCACCCTGCATTACCGCCTGCGCCTGTTCATTGGAAACGGCGCGCGGCGAGGAGGCGACAAAAATCAAGCCACCGTAAATCGCGCCCGCTTCATGGGCGGCGCGCGCATCTTCGGCACGCGTCAATCCGCAAACCTTGTTCTCGCCGAGCAGCACGCGTTTCACGGCGGCGTCGAGATCGTCATGCGACATCAGCGCCGAACCAATCAGGAAACCATTGGCAAAGTGGCTCAGTTCGCGAACCTGGGCGTAGGTATTAATGCCGGACTCACTGATCACCGTGACGCTGCTACCCAGACGCGGCGCAAGCTGGCGGGTACGGTTGAGATCAATCGACAGATCGCGCAGATCGCGGTTATTAATGCCAACCACTTTCGCTTCCAGCGCTATGGCGCGTTGCAGCTCTTCTTCGTTGCTCACTTCAGTCAGCACGCCCATCTTCAGGCTGTGCGCCACGGCGGCAAGCTGGCGATACTGCTCGTCATCCAGCACTGACAGCATCAGCAGGCAGGCATCCGCCTGGTAGTTACGCGCCAGATAGATCTGATACGGGTCGATAATAAAATCTTTGCACAGGATCGGCTGCGGCGCGATGGCGCTGACGATGGGCAGAAAATCGAAACTGCCCTGAAAATATTTCTCATCGGTCAGCACGGAAATCGCTGAAGCGTGATGTTTATAAATGTCGGCGATGCGCGCCGGATCGAAATCGTTACGGATAACGCCTTTGGACGGTGACGCTTTTTTGCACTCCAGAATAAAGGCGGTACGTGTTCCTCGCAGGGCATCGTAGAAGCTGCGCGTACTCGGCACGACGTCGTTCTGGAAGCTGGCCAGCGGTTGTTGCTCCTTCCGCGCCGCAACCCATACGGCTTTGTCGGCGACGATTTTCGCTAAAACGGTCTGCATCTTTTATCCTCTTGCCGCAAGTGCGGTGACTTTGTCGTAGGCTGCTCCGCTGTGCAGCACATCCAGTACTTTCTGCGCGTTGGCCCGCAAATCTTCGTTGCCGTGCAGGCGCATCAGCATCGCAACGTTGGCGGCCACCGCGGCTTCATGAGCAGTTTCGCCTTTACCTTGTAATAAGCGCGTCAGAATGTCACGGTTTTCTTCCGGCGTGCCGCCCGCAAGCTGTTCCTGGTGATAAGGCGTCAGGCCGAAGTCTTCGGCAGTTAACTGGTAACTTTTAATTTCACCGTTATTTAGCTCCGCAACCAGCGTCGGCGCATGTAATGACACTTCATCCATTCCGCCGCTATGGACTACGGCAGCGCGCTGATAACCGAGAACGCGCAGGGTTTCCGCAATCGGCAGCACCAGCTCCGGGCTGTAAACGCCAATCAACGCCAGTGGCGGATGCGCCGGGTTGATGAGCGGCCCCAGCACGTTAAACAGGGTGCGGGTTTTCAACTGCTGGCGTACCGGCATCGCGTGGCGGAAACCGGTGTGGTATTTCGGCGCAAACAGGAAGCAGACGCCAAGTTCATCCAGCGCGTTGCGCGATTTGTCGGCATTCATATCCAGATTAATACCAAATGCGGCCAGCAGATCGGATGAACCTGAACGGCTGGAAACGCTGCGGTTGCCATGTTTAGCGACCTTCAGCCCGCACGCGGCAGCGACAAACGCGCTGGCGGTGGAAATATTGATGCTGTTGCTGCCATCGCCGCCGGTGCCGACGATATCCGCGAACGGATAATCCGGGCGCGGGAAGGGCGCGGCATTTTCCAGCAGCGCCGTAGCCGCACCGGCAATTTCATTCGGGTGCTCGCCGCGGATCTTCATGCTGACCAGCGCTGCGGCCAGTTGTTCAGGTTTCAGCTCGCCGCGCACCACCGCCGAGAAAAGCTGGTGGCTCTCTTGCTGGCTGAGGGTTTGTGCCTGGTATAGTTTCTCCAGAATCGGTTGCAGCGTGTTGCTCTGCTCCAGTTTCTGCAACGCCCAGGCCAGCGTCTGCTCCAGCAGGCGCGCGCCCTGCGTGGTGAGGATCGATTCCGGATGGAACTGGAAGCCGCAGACGCGATCCGCGTCGTGACGTACCGCCATCACCATGCCGTTGAAATGCGCATTGATGGTCAATCCGGCGGGAATATTACTGCCAACCAGCGAATGGTAACGCGCTACCGGCAGCGGATTGCTTAAACCTGCAAACATCGCCTGGCCATCATGTTCAATACTGGAGGCTTTGCCGTGCAGGATTTCACCGGCCTGGCCGACATAGCCGCCGTAGGCCTCGACAATCGCCTGGTGCCCAAGGCAGATACCGATAATCGGTAACTTGCCGCGCAGACGCGTTAGCAGTTCCGGCATACAGCCCGCTTCCGACGGCGCACCCGGTCCCGGTGACAGCATCAGCACCGGATTTTGCATCGTTGCCAGACGGTCGATTAAGGTTTGTGCGGGTACATGGTTGCGATAAATCACCACATTATGTCCGCTTGCACGCAGCTGATCCGCCAGGTTGTAAGTAAAAGAGTCGATATTATCGAGCAGCAGAATGTCAGCCATCAGAACGTCTCCTGTGCGTGGTGTGCGGTGGCAATGGCGCGCAGAACCGCGCGAGCTTTATTACGGGTTTCATCGGCTTCAGACTGCGGTACAGAATCCAGTACCACGCCGGCGCCAGCCTGAACGGTGGCAATACCGTCTTCAACCCACGCAGAACGAATGACAATGCAGGTATCCAGATCGCCGTGAGCGGTGAAGTAACCGACAGCGCCGCCATAGCTGCCGCGGCGCGTGCCTTCGGCCCGGGCAATCAGTTGCATGGCGCGGACTTTCGGCGCGCCGCTAAGTGTTCCCATGTTCATGCAGGCGCGATAGGCGTGCAGCACATCCAGATCCTGACGCAGTTCGCCCACCACGCGGGAAACCAGGTGCATAACGTAAGAATAACGGTCCACTTTTGTCAGGTCGGCAACATAACGGCTGCCTGGCGTACAGATGCGCGCCAGATCGTTACGCGCCAGATCGACCAGCATCAAGTGCTCAGAAAGTTCCTTGTGATCGGTACGCATGTCGAGTTCGATACGGCTGTCGAGATCGCGATCCAGCGAACCATCCGGGCGACGACCGCGCGGACGCGTTCCGGCGATGGGGTAGATCTCAATCTGACGGTTGCTGGCGTCATATTTCAGTGAGCTTTCCGGCGATGCGCCGAACAGGGCAAAATCATCGTCCTGCATGAAAAACATATACGGGCTGGGGTTGCTCTTTTTCAGCACTTCATAAGCGGCCAGCGGCGAGGGGCAAGGCAGCGTAAAGCGGCGCGACGGGACAACCTGGAAAATTTCGCCGCTGCGAATCGCTTTCTGCATCTCCCGTACAACGGCACCGTACTCTTCATCGCTCTGATTGGTCTCGCAACGCATATGCGCAACGGTTTCCACCGGCAGCGGCTCTGCAGGCAGATCCAGCTGCTGGCGCAGGACATTAATACGCTCAACCAGGCGCGCTTTTTCGCTGGCATCCTGGCTGAACACGCTCGCCTGGATACGCGTCTGCTTTTTCTGGTGGTCGATCACCAGTAATGTTTCCGCGAGATAGAAGCAGTAATCCGGGCAGCGGCGATCGTGGGAAAGCTGCGGTAAATCTTCAAAACCGGCGACCAGGTCATAGGCAAACAAGCCGCCAAAAAACATCGCTTCGCGTTCCTCTGCCGGGACATCCACCAGCGTTTGCAGCAGGCGAAAAGCGTCAAATACCGAGAGCGAGCACAGGCGGGCGTCTTCATCCAGCAGCGTGCTGACCGGTGGGAAACGCAATTCGCGGCCATCCGGCAGCACGGTGTTCTCAACCCCGGCAGGCAGCGCCGCATCAAGCAGATTTAGCAGAGAAGCGCCGTTGGCGGTGAGCGCCTTAATAGTGACAGTGTCACCCAGCGCGGTAATGCGCAGCGCGCTATCGACCAGCAGCAGGCTTTTTAAATCATTCTTGCTGTCGATATCGGCGGATTCCAGCAGCAGCGTGGCCGGGCGATCGCCGCATAATTGGTGGAACAGCGCCGTCGGATTGTCGCGGTATGCGGCGTTGCTGGTCAGAAGTTCGAGTGCTGGTTTTTGCGTTTGCATAGTCGCTCTCATAAATTTGTTCAAAAAAAAGCCCGCTGAGTGAGCGGGCCGGGTATCGGTATGCTGAATGCGCACGTGATCTCACAGCCCTGTTCAGGGAGTGCGCCACCAGCGAGTAACAGAGAAATGTGCATTCATTGTTGCGATACCTTGTCGTGTGAACTTGCGTACTAGTTAACTGGTTCAGTGAAAGAAAGTCAACCCTCGATTTCAGAAAAAGTTGGCTAACCGTTATGATAGGGCGCAAACAGATGTTCTGATAAATCTACGGAGCCGCTTTGAGCGACACGAATTACGCCATTATTTATGACCTGCATAGCCATACCAGCGCCTCTGACGGCTTGCTTTCTCCGGAACAACTGGTACATCGCGCGGTAGAAATGCGCGTGGGCACGCTGGCCATTACCGATCACGATACCACCGCTGCCATCCCTGCGGCGCGGGCTGAAATTGCCCGCGCCGGGCTGGCGCTGGAATTAATTAGTGGCGTGGAAATCTCCACCGTCTGGGAAAATCATGAAATTCATATCGTGGGTCTGAATATCGACATCGAAAACCCGGCGATGTGCCAATTTTTGCAGCAGCAGTCCGCGCGTCGTATTCAGCGTGCGCAACTGATTGCCGAGCGTCTGGAAAAAGCGCATATTCCCGGCGCGTGGGAAGGCGCACAGCGGCTGGCGCAGGGCGCGAGCGTGACGCGTGGTCACTTTGCCCGCTTTCTGGTTGAGCAGGGCAAGGCCAGTAACATCGCCGATGTTTTTAAAAAATATCTTGCGCGCGGGAAAACCGGATATGTTCCGCCGCAGTGGTGTACAATAGAACAAGCTATTGAAGTCATTCATCATTCTGGCGGAACGGCGGTATTGGCCCATCCCGGTCGTTATAACCTTTCTGCTAAATGGCTGAAAAGACTGCTGGCGCATTTTGCTGACCGCGGCGGAGAGGCGATGGAAGTTGCTCAATGCCAGCAGGCTCCCAATGAACGAGCACAGCTCGCCGTGTATGCCCGTCAGTATGGTTTGCTGGCATCACAAGGATCGGATTTCCATCAGCCCTGCCCGTGGATTGAACTGGGGCGCAAACTCTGGCTACCGGCCGGTGTTGAAGGCGTCTGGCTGAAATGGGAGCAGCCGCGGTAAAACGTAAGAGAGGGAAGTATGAGTCAGTTTTTTTATATTCATCCGGAAAACCCACAACCGCGATTAATTAATCAGGCGGTGGAGATCGTGCGTAAGGGCGGTGTGGTTGTTTATCCTACCGACTCCGGGTATGCGCTGGGGTGCAAAATCGAAGATAAAGGCGCGATGGAGCGGATTTGCCGCATCCGTCATCTGCCGGATGGCCACAACTTCACGCTGATGTGTCGCGATCTGTCCGAGCTGTCGACCTATTCATTCGTTGATAACGTGGCGTTTCGTCTGATTAAAAACAATACGCCCGGGAATTACACTTTTATCCTGAAAGGGACAAAAGAGGTGCCGCGTCGTTTATTGCAGGAAAAACGCAAAACCATCGGGCTGCGCGTACCGTCGAATCCGATTGCGCTGGCGCTGCTGGAAGCACTCAATGAGCCGATGCTCTCGACGTCATTAATGCTGCCGGGCAGTGATTTTACCGAATCGGACCCTGATGAAATCAAAGATCGCCTGGAAAAAGTCGTTGATCTGATCATCCATGGCGGCTATCTCGGGCAGCAACCAACGACCGTGATAGACTTAACCGATGACACGCCGGTGGTGCTCCGCGAAGGCGTTGGTGACGTTAAGCCTTTCCTATAGTGACGCAAGCCGCTATACTACGCGGCCATTTCAGCAGCGGCTTCGCCGGACTGATGACCCTATTCGACGCCTGTGAAGGCGACACCTAAGGATGCTCTATGAGCGAAAAACTACAGAAAGTGCTGGCGCGAGCTGGCCACGGCTCCCGCCGTGAGATCGAATCTATTATTGAAGCTGGCCGCGTCAGCGTGGACGGTAAAATCGCTACCCTGGGCGACCGCGTTGAAGTGACGCCGGGGCTGAAAATTCGTATCGATGGTCATCTCATTTCGGTGAAAGAGTCCGTTGAGCAGATTTGTCGCGTGCTGGCGTACTACAAACCCGAAGGCGAGCTCTGTACCCGCAACGATCCTGAAGGCCGCCCGACGGTGTTCGATCGTCTACCGAAACTGCGCGGTGCGCGCTGGATTGCTGTTGGTCGTCTCGACGTCAATACCTGCGGTCTGTTGCTGTTCACCACCGACGGCGAGCTGGCGAACCGCCTGATGCATCCGAGCCGTGAAGTTGAACGCGAATACGCCGTGCGCGTATTTGGTGAAGTGGATGATGCGAAACTGCGCGATCTCGCGCGCGGTGTGCAACTGGAGGACGGCCCGGCAGCGTTTAAAACCATCAAATTCAGCGGTGGTGAAGGGATTAACCAGTGGTACAACGTGACCCTGACCGAAGGGCGTAACCGCGAAGTGCGTCGCCTGTGGGAAGCGGTGGGTGTCCAGGTTAGCCGCCTGATCCGCGTACGTTACGGTGATATTCCGCTGCCGAAAGGCCTGCCGCGCGGTGGCTGGACGGAGCTGGATCTGGCGCAGACCAACTATTTGCGCGAGCTGGTTGGTCTGGACGTTGAAACGCAATCAAAAGTGGCGGTAGAGAAAGATCGTCGCCGCATGAAAGCAAACCAGATCCGTCGTGCAGTGAAGCGCCACAGCCAGCCTGGCGGTACTCGCCGTCCTGGCAGCACGCGTAACAAAAACGATTAACAGAAAAGGGGCGAAAGCCCCTTTTTTACTGCCTGCGTTGACATTACTCGTCAGCGGGCCTGCATCATCGCCAGGCAAGATTTACCATTAATAATCAATACCGATCTGCGCTTTGATACCGGCTTCGAAAGCATGTTTAACCGGGCGTAGCTCACTGACCGTATCCGCCAGTTCCAGAATATCCCGGTGGCAGCCGCGTCCCGTAACGATCACCGTTTGCATCGGCGGACGGTTGCGCAGCGCGTTCAGCACCGTTTCCAGCGGCAAATAATCATACGCCACCATATAGGTCAGCTCATCGAGCAGCACCATGTCCAGAGAAGGGTCTGCCAGCATCCTCTCCGCGTGTTGCCACACCGCCAGACAAGCCGCTGTGTCGCTTTCACGATTTTGCGTGTCCCAGGTAAAACCGGTCGCCATGACCTGAAATTCCACGCCCAATGGCTCCAGCAGGTTACGTTCGCCATTTGGCCAGGTCCCTTTAATAAACTGGATCACGCCGACTTTTTTCCCATGTCCGACAGCGCGCGTGGCGGTGCCGAATGCCGCGGTGGTTTTGCCTTTGCCGTTGCCGGTGAAGACAATAATAATTCCACGTTCGTCCTGCGCGGCGGCCACGCGGGCATCAACGCGTTCTTTTACGCGCTGTTGACGTTGCTGATAACGTTCTTCACTCATTGTGCGATCCCTGGTTTACGTCCGGGTTGTGCGTCAAAGCTCATCCCGGTTTTACGTCGGCTGTCATCGCCCATCAGCCACAAATAGAGCGGCATAATATCGGCGGGGGTTTTCAGTTTTTGTGGATCTTCTGTCGGGAAGGCGCTGGCACGCATTTTGGTGCGCGTGCCGCCCGGGTTGATACAGTTGACCCGCAGGCGGTTCTGGTACTCTTCGGCCAGCACCTGCATCATTCCCTCGGTGGCGAATTTTGACGCTGCGTAAGCGCCCCAGTTGGCGCGCCCCTGACGTCCCACGCTGGAAGAGGTAAACACCAGCGAACCGCTGTCTGATTTGAGTAATAAAGGAAGAAGTGCCTGCGTAAGATAGAACGTTGCGTTGACGTTGACCTGCATAACGGCATCCCAGGTTGCGGGATCCTGTTCGCTCATCGGGCAGACATCGCCCAGTAAACCGGCGTTGTGCAGTACGCCATCAAGGCGTGGCGTGGCGGCTGCGATCGTTGCCGCCAACTGCTGGCACTCTTCCGGCGTACAGGTTGCCATATCCAGAGTAAACCACTGGGCCTGCTGACCTTCGTCATTTATTGCCTGCGCGACCTGGCGTAATTTCGCTTCCTGGCGTCCGAGCAAAATCAGGCTCGCGCCGTGGCGAGCGTAGGTCAGGGCGGCCTCTTTACCGATGCCGTCACTGGCGCCGGTAACAAGAATCATGCGGTCGTTTAGCAGATCGCGTTGCGGCTGATAATGCACACTGCCTCCTCAGGCCGGGCCGGTAATCACCTCATATGTTGGCTTTATGCCTTAAATGACCGGCTATTTCAATCGGCCTGGCGGAGAGTTGCGCAACCTTTAAGCCAGAGAGTGTTAAAAAATTCAGCGACATGGCACATTTGGTGCAGGGCTTGCGCGAGACGCGCCCGGACGGCTCATGTACACTGGAGCCATTGTTTATTGGTGTAACCGAGGTGGTACGCGTGGAATTACTGTCTGAATATGGTCTGTTTTTGGCCAAGATCGCGACCGTGGTAGTGGCGATTGCGGTGATAGCAGTGCTTATTGTCAATCTGACGCAGCGCAAGCGCCAGCGGGGCGAACTGAAAATTACCCGTTTGAGCGAGCAGTATAAAGAGATGCAGGAGGAGATGTCCGCTTCGTTGCTGGACGATCATCAGCAGAAACAGTGGCATAAAGCGCAGAAGAAAAAGCTGAAGCAGGAGGCAAAGGAAGCCAAAGCGAAAGCAAAAGCAGGGAAAAGCGTTGACTCAGGAAAATCACGCGTTTATGTGCTGGATTTCAAAGGCAGTATGGACGCCGGCGAAGTCAGCGGGTTGCGCGAGGAAATTACCGCCGTGCTGACCGTGGCAAAACCGCAGGATCAGGTCGTTCTGCGGCTTGAAAGCCCCGGCGGCGTGGTGCACGGCTACGGTCTTGCGGCCTCTCAATTGCAGCGCCTGCGCGACAGACATATTCCGCTGACCATCGCCGTTGATAAAGTGGCAGCCAGCGGCGGTTATATGATGGCCTGCGTGGCGGATAAAATTGTTGCCGCTCCCTTCGCCATTATTGGCTCTATCGGCGTGGTGGCGCAGATCCCTAACTTCAACCGTTTCCTGAAAGGCAAAGAGATCGATATTGAGTTGCACACTGCCGGACAGTTTAAACGTACGCTCACGCTACTGGGTGAAAATACCGAAGAAGGGCGACAGAAATTCCGCGAAAGTCTGAATGAAACCCATGACTTATTTAAAGATTTTGTTCATCAGATGCGCCCGGCACTGGATATTGAAAGCGTGGCGACCGGTGAACACTGGTACGGCTCCCAGGCGCTGGAGAAGGGCTTGATTGATCAGATTGGCACCAGCGACGAACTGCTGCTCAGCCTGTATGAGAATCATGAAGTTATCGGCGTCCGCTACCAGCAACGCAAGAAAATGATGGAGCGGTTTACCGGCAGTGCGACAGAGAGTATTGACCATCTGTTGATGCGCTGGTGGCAGCGCGGGCAAAAACCCCTGATGTAAACAAAACGCGAGGCCAGAAGCCTCGCGTTTTTACTTAGTCAATAAGATGATACTTTTCAGAAAGTTCATGCGCTAAGTATTTGAACATATTGAATACTGCCGTGCTTTTCGGCGTCGGCAGACCTTGCTCATCCAGATAGTACTCGCCGCTGAACACCAGCACGCCATTGCGCTGGGTAACATCGGTGGCGGCAATACCTGCCAGCGTATCTTCATGCTCACGGATCAGCTTGTTAGCCAGCTCCAGCAATGTCTGGCGATCGATAGGTTGAGATGTACCGGTCATTTTTCTACTCCTCAAAATTTTCTGAAGTTTACCGCTGGCCCGGACAGGGAGCAAATTTTCCCTGTTTTTGCAAAGGGTTTGACCTGTTGTTGTGCTGGCGCGTTTCGTTTTTGCGTGCTAATAAAGTTGCGTAACAAATTTTATCAGGTACAGTGTGACGCTTTCGTCAACCTGGCAACAGAATTGCTTGACATTCGACCATAACACCGTCGTACTACATCACCCTGACGCGAAAAAGCTTGTAAACTCAGCCACCTGAATGCTCCGTTTGACGCGCCTGGCGAGATATGGGGGTTGATATCCCCGGTTGTCGCCGCAATAGTGAAGGTTCGTCGCGGGTGGTGTTAAGCAATGTCGACGTATTCCTGGAAGAATTAAATTAGGTAAAGGTGAATATGGGTAAAGCTCTCGTTATCGTTGAGTCCCCGGCAAAAGCCAAAACGATCAATAAATATCTGGGTAATGACTATGTGGTTAAATCCAGTGTTGGTCATATCCGTGATTTGCCGACCAGTGGCTCAGCACCCAAAAAGAGCGCAGACTCAGCCTCCACCAAAACGGCTAAGAAGCCTAAAAAGGATGAACGCGGCGCTCTCGTCAATCGCATGGGGATCGACCCATGGCATAACTGGGATGCACATTACGAAGTGCTGCCAGGCAAAGAGAAGGTGGTTTCTGAACTGAAATCGCTGGCTGAAAAAGCTGACCACATCTATCTCGCAACCGACCTTGACCGCGAAGGGGAAGCCATTGCATGGCACCTGCGGGAAGTGATTGGCGGTGATGAAAAACGCTACAGCCGCGTAGTGTTTAACGAAATCACCAAGAATGCTATTCGCCAGGCTTTTGAAACGCCGGGTGAGCTGAATATTGACCGTGTGAATGCCCAGCAGGCGCGCCGCTTTATGGATCGCGTTGTGGGTTACATGGTTTCTCCGCTGCTGTGGAAGAAAATTGCCCGTGGCCTTTCTGCTGGTCGCGTGCAGTCTGTTGCTGTCCGTCTGGTGGTTGAGCGCGAACGCGAAATCAAAGCCTTTGTTCCGGAAGAGTTCTGGGAAATTGATGCCGCTACTGCAACGCCTGGCGGCGACGCATTGCCGTTGCAGGTGACGCATCAAGGCGACAAAGCGTTCCGTCCGGTCAATCGCGAACAGACAATGGCCGCCGTTAGCCTGCTGGAGAAAGCGCGTTACACCGTCCTGGAGCGGGAAGATAAACCGACCAGCAGCAAGCCGGGCGCGCCGTTTATCACCTCCACGTTGCAGCAGGCCGCCAGTACGCGTCTCGGCTTTGGCGTGAAGAAAACCATGATGATGGCGCAGCGTCTGTACGAAGCCGGTTACATCACCTACATGCGTACCGACTCAACCAACCTGAGCCAGGACGCGATCAGCATGGTTCGTGGATATATTACCGACAATTTCGGTAAGAAATACCTGCCGGAATCTGCTAACCAGTACGCCAGTAAAGAGAATTCCCAGGAAGCGCACGAAGCGATTCGTCCTTCCGATGTCGCAGTGCAGGCTGAGTCGCTGAAGGATATGGAAACCGACGCACAGAAGCTGTATCAGCTTATCTGGCGTCAGTTTGTCGCCTGTCAGATGACGCCTGCACAGTACGATTCCACGACGCTGACCGTTGGCGCGGGTGATTTCCGCCTCAAAGCGCGCGGGCGTATTTTGCGCTTCGATGGCTGGACAAAAGTGATGCCGGCATTGCGCAAGGGCGATGAAGATCGCACTCTGCCGTCGGTGAATAAAGGTGATGTACTGTCGCTCGTCGAACTGACTCCGGCGCAACACTTTACCAAGCCGCCAGCGCGTTTCAGCGAAGCTTCGCTGGTTAAAGAGCTTGAAAAACGCGGCATTGGCCGTCCGTCCACTTATGCGTCGATCATTTCGACCATTCAGGACAGGGGCTATGTGCGCGTGGAAAACCGTCGTTTTTACGCGGAAAAAATGGGTGAAATCGTTACCGATCGCCTGGAAGAGAACTTCCGCGAGCTGATGAACTACGACTTTACCGCGCAGATGGAAGACAGCCTTGACCGCGTCGCAAACCATGAAGCCGAGTGGCGGAAGGTGCTGGACAGCTTCTTTGGCGATTTTTCTCGCCAGCTTGAGCAAGCTGAACAGGATCCGGAAGCCGGCGGGATGCGACCGAACCAGATGGTGCTGACCAGCATCGACTGTCCGACCTGCGGCCGTAAAATGGGGATTCGTACCGCCAGTACCGGCGTGTTCCTCGGCTGTTCCGGCTATGCGCTGCCGCCAAAAGAGCGCTGTAAAACCACCATTAACCTGGTGCCGGAAAACGAAGTGCTCAATGTGCTGGAAGGCGATGACGCGGAAACCAACGCGCTGCGCGCCAAACGTCGTTGCCAGAAGTGCGGCACGGCGATGGACAGCTACCTCATCGATCCGAAGCGCAAATTGCATGTCTGCGGTAATAACCCGACCTGTGATGGCTACGAAATCGAAGAGGGCGAGTTCCGCATCAAGGGGTATGACGGTCCGATCGTTGAGTGTGAGAAATGCGGTTCTGAAATGCACCTGAAAATGGGGCGTTTTGGTAAGTACATGGCATGTACCAACGACGATTGCAAAAACACGCGTAAAATTCTGCGTAACGGTGAAGTTGCGCCACCGAAGGAAGATCCGGTGCCATTGCCGGAGCTGCCTTGCGAGAAATCCGACGCCTATTTCGTGCTGCGTGATGGTGCTGCCGGGGTGTTCCTCGCTGCCAATACCTTCCCGAAATCGCGTGAAACGCGTGCGCCGTTGGTGGAAGAACTGTACCGCTTCCGCGATCGTCTGCCGGAAAAATTGCGTTACCTGGCCGATGCGCCACAGCAGGATCCGGAAGGTAATAAAACGATTGTCCGCTTTAGCCGTAAAACCAAACAGCAGTATGTGGCATCGGAAAAAGAGGGCAAAGCAACCGGATGGTCGGCTTTCTACATTGATAACAAGTGGACTGAAGCTAAAAAATAAGCGACTTCAGTCACCTATCCCCAAAGGGCCGCTCTGTCGGCCCTTTTTTATACCTGCATTATTATTCTTTGTTCGCTGCTATACACAGAAGCTATAAATGATATAGTTGTTATAGCAATCCGTTTTTTTATTATGAAATCGTCTTAAGCGATAACCCGTTTGCGTACTTCGGATGGTCTGTCATGAAACTACAGCAGCTTCGTTATATCGTTGAGGTGGTCAATCACAACCTCAATGTCTCCTCAACGGCGGAAGGGCTTTATACTTCCCAGCCTGGTATCAGTAAGCAAGTCCGCATGCTTGAAGATGAGCTGGGGATCCAAATTTTTGCCCGCAGCGGCAAGCATCTTACCCAGGTGACGCCCGCCGGACAGGAAATTATCCGCATTGCGCGTGAAGTTCTGTCAAAAGTGGATGCGATTAAATCGGTGGCGGGGGAACATACCTGGCCCGATAAAGGCTCGCTGTATGTCGCCACCACGCACACCCAGGCGCGTTATGCGCTGCCTAACGTGATCAAAGGCTTTATTGAGCGTTATCCGCGTGTTTCCCTGCATATGCATCAGGGATCGCCCACGCAAATTGCCGAAGCGGTTTCGAAGGGG
Organism: Kosakonia sp. MUSA4; assembly: GCF_013085925.1. NCBI lineage: Bacteria > Pseudomonadati > Pseudomonadota > Gammaproteobacteria > Enterobacterales > Enterobacteriaceae > Kosakonia > Kosakonia sp. MUSA4. Next base: position 2,724,558 of record NZ_CP025697.1, on the reverse strand, counting down.
AATGCGGACTTCGCCATTGCCACCGAAGCGTTGCATCTGTATGACGATCTGGTCATGCTGCCGTGCTATCACTGGAATCGTTCAATCGTGGTCACGCCGGACCATCCACTGGCTTCAAAGCAATCGGTCACCATTGACGAGCTGGCGCAATATCCGCTGGTAACGTACACCTTTGGTTTTACGGGCCGCTCTGAGCTGGATACCGCGTTTAATCGCGCAGGGTTAACGCCACGTATTGTCTTTACTGCCACCGATGCTGACGTTATTAAAACTTATGTAAGACTTGGCCTGGGAGTCGGTGTTATTGCCAGTATGGCGGTCGATCCGGTCTCCGATCCGGATCTGGTTAAGCTGGATGCACATGAGATTTTCAGCCACAGCACAACCAAAATTGGCTTCCGTCGCAGTACCTTCTTACGCAGCTATATGTATGATTTTATTCAACGCTTTGCGCCGCATTTAACCCGCGATGTGGTCGATACTGCCGTGGCATTGCGTTCTAATGAAGATATAGAAGCGATGTTTAAAGATATTAAGTTGCCGCAAAAATAATGTCGGAGGGTATCTTTTCGACTGAAAAGATACCCTTAACTCTGACTAAAGCTAAATCGTTATTATCATCATCTGACTTATCGAAAATCCTCCTCGGTGATTGAAATCACACCCTCAAAGCAGACACTGTCACTATTTAGCGACAAAAATAGAAACTAAATTGCGGGTCTGCAAATTTATTACTTCAATAATTTATTTGTGGTCAAAAGATTAAATATTTCTTTGGAAATGGTGAGTAAATTCACTGGATTTTCGGCTAAAGTTCTTTTAGGATTTGTCTCATCTCATGATTAATTGTACCTATTGTTGGTGCCCGAAATGATAAGTGATGTCGATTGTACGAGGTTAGCAATGCCATCAGGAAGTGAAGAGCCAAAAAGGGATCCTGAGCTCAAGCGTAAAGCCTGGCTGGCGGTATTTCTTGGTTCTGCCTTATTTTGGGCGGTTATCGCGTTATTAATCTGGAAATTCTGGGGTTAAAATGGCTATAGCGGGTCGATTAGAACCAGTTAAGCAAGTATGTCAGCTTCGTGACACACCACAGAAAGCGAAAACCAAAACTGTGACCTCTATTCCGGCATGCTGGAAACTGACGCCACAGCAGCAAGCTTTTATTGATGCCTTCGCGGAAGACGACACCAAAAAACAATAAATATATCATCAGAATAATTGTGGGAAATTATCCGCGCTATTCATTGATATGATCTTATGTACTCTTTAATTAATACACAGCATAAATGAATTGAGTAAAGACTCAGTTTTAATGAATAGTTTTTCTGGTAATTTATTGATGAATAATGATTGTCGAATGAAATACTGGTCGTGGATCACCGTGTTTTCTGTTTCCATACTTTTTTGGGCTCAGATTGTCTGGATGCTCTTCCGGTAATGAATTGAAAAGCCTCGCAACTGCGGGGCTTTTTTAATTTCCCCGCCTGCAAATTTGTCCGTTTGTAGCAATTTGGGTTGTTATCAAATCGTTACGATATGTTTGTGTTATCTTTAATACAGACCCTGAAGATCCTCAGGGTATCGCAATCCCTGTAAGTAAGGAGGAGCACATGTCGTTGACCCTACGCGAAGCCAGTAAGGACACATTGCAGGCAGAGAATAAAACTTACCACTACTACAGCTTGCCGCTGGCCGCCAGACAACTTGGGGATATTGCGCGTCTACCCAAGTCACTCAAAGTACTACTCGAAAATCTTCTGCGCTGGCAGGATGAGGAATCTGTCACTGAAGAGGATATCCGTGCGCTGGCGGGCTGGCTAAGTACCGCCCATGCCGACAGAGAAATTGCCTATCGCCCGGCCAGGGTTCTGATGCAGGATTTCACCGGTGTCCCCGCAGTCGTTGATCTTGCTGCCATGCGCGAAGCGGTAAAACGCCTCGGTGGTGATACCGCCAAAGTGAATCCGCTGTCACCGGTTGATTTGGTTATCGACCACTCAGTCACCGTTGACCATTTTGGTGACGATGACGCGTTCGAAGAGAATGTCCGGCTGGAGATGGAGCGTAACCATGAGCGTTACGTCTTCCTGCGCTGGGGCCAGCAAGCCTTCAGCCGCTTCAGCGTCGTACCACCTGGCACTGGTATTTGCCACCAGGTCAACCTTGAATACCTCGGCAAAGCCGTGTGGAGCGAACTACAGGACAAAGAGTGGGTTGCTTATCCGGACACGCTGGTCGGTACCGATTCTCACACCACGATGATCAATGGCCTGGGCGTGCTGGGCTGGGGCGTTGGGGGGATTGAAGCGGAAGCCGCTATGCTCGGCCAGCCGGTTTCAATGCTCATTCCTGACGTCGTTGGTTTTAAACTGACCGGCAAACTGCGTGAAGGCATTACCGCCACCGACCTGGTGCTGACGGTGACGCAGATGTTGCGTAAACATGGCGTGGTAGGGAAATTCGTCGAATTTTATGGTGACGGACTCGATTCGCTGCCGCTCGCCGATCGCGCTACTATCGCTAATATGGCGCCGGAATATGGCGCCACCTGCGGTTTTTTTCCTATTGATGGCGTAACGCTTGAATATATGCGTCTGAGCGGGCGTAGCGAAGAGCAGGTTGCGCTGGTTGAAGCCTACGCGAAAGCGCAGGGCATGTGGCGTAACCCGGGTGATGAACCGGTATTTACCAGCACACTCGAACTGAATATGCATGATGTCGAGGCCAGCCTTGCTGGCCCCAAACGTCCACAGGATCGTGTGGCGCTTAGCGATGTGCCTAAAGCCTTTGCCGCCAGCTCTGAACTGGAACTGAATACGGCGCAGAAAGATCGCAAACCGGTCGACTACGTGCTCAATGGACATTCATATCAATTGCCGGATGGCGCGGTGGTCATTGCGGCCATTACTTCTTGTACGAATACCTCAAACCCCAGCGTGCTGATGGCCGCCGGGTTACTGGCGAAGAAAGCCGTCACACTTGGGCTGAAACGTCAGCCGTGGGTAAAAGCTTCACTGGCACCGGGTTCGAAAGTGGTTTCCGATTACCTGGCGCAGGCGCGCCTGACGCCTTACCTTGACGAGCTGGGTTTTAACCTGGTCGGTTATGGCTGTACGACCTGTATCGGTAACTCTGGCCCGCTGCCGGAACCGATTGAGCAGGCGATCCGCGCGGGCGATCTGACGGTTGGTGCGGTGCTTTCAGGCAACCGTAACTTTGAAGGCCGCATTCATCCGCTGGTGAAAACCAACTGGCTGGCGTCTCCGCCGCTGGTGGTGGCTTACGCGCTGGCGGGGAACATGAACATCAACCTCGCTACCGATCCTCTGGGGCACGATCGGAAAGGCGATCCGGTCTACCTGAAAGATATCTGGCCCTCCAGTAACGAAATTGCGCGCGCCGTTGAGCAGGTCTCGACGGAGATGTTCCGCAAAGAGTATGCCGAGGTATTTGAAGGTACGCCGGAATGGAAAGCCATCCAGGTTGAGCGTTCAGACACGTACGGCTGGCAGAACGATTCGACCTATATTCGCTTGTCGCCGTTCTTTGATGATATGGCGGCGCAACCGAAGCCGGTGGAGGATATTCATGGCGCGCGGATCCTTGCCATGCTGGGTGATTCCGTCACCACCGACCATATTTCGCCTGCGGGCACTATCAAAGCGGACAGCCCGGCTGGACGTTATCTGCAAAGCCACGGTGTTGAGCGTCGCGATTTTAACTCGTACGGATCGCGGCGCGGCAACCATGAAGTCATGATGCGCGGCACGTTTGCCAATATTCGTATCCGCAATGAAATGGTGCCAGGCGTGGAAGGGGGCATGACTCGCCATTTACCGGGCAGTGAAGTGATCTCCATCTATGATGCCGCGATGCGCTATCAGCAGGAGAAAACGCCATTAGCGGTGATTGCCGGTAAAGAGTATGGCTCAGGCTCCAGCCGCGACTGGGCCGCCAAGGGGCCGCGTCTGCTGGGAATTCGCGTGGTAATCGCCGAATCGTTTGAGCGTATTCACCGCTCGAATCTGATCGGTATGGGGATCTTGCCGCTGGAATTCCCGCAAGGCGTTACGCGCAAAACGCTGGGACTTACCGGCGAGGAAAAACTGGACATTGTGGATTTGGAGCATATCAAACCGGGCGGAACATTAGCGGTAACGCTAACCCGCGCTGATGGTAAGCAGGAAGTGCTGGAATGCCGCTGCCGCATTGATACATCGACAGAGCTGACTTACTACCGCAATGACGGCATTTTGCACTATGTGATACGCAACATGCTGGACTAAACAAAAAGGCCTGCAAACGCAGGCCTTTTTACTTCAGGGCGGCAGCTTATTTCAGCAGATGCCCCATTTTTTCGGCTTTGGTATCCAGATAGTGTTCGTTTTTCGGGTTGCGGCCGACAATCAGCGGTACGCGTTCCACGATGTTGATCCCGGCTTCGGTCAGGATTTCCACTTTCTTTGGGTTATTGGTCAGCAGGCGGACTTCATCGACGCCCAGCAGTTTGAACATATCGGCGCACAGGGTGAAATCGCGCTCATCGGCGGCGAAGCCCAGTTGATGGTTGGCCTCAACGGTATCGTAGCCCTGATCCTGCAACGCATAAGCGCGGATTTTATTCAGCAGGCCAATGTTACGACCTTCCTGGCGATGGTAAAGCAGCACGCCGCGACCTTCCTCGGCGATATGATTCAGGGCCGCTTCAAGCTGAAAACCGCAGTCACAACGCAAACTGAAAAGTGCGTCACCGGTCAGACATTCTGAATGCACGCGCGCCAGGACAGGCAACTGCCCGGAAATATCGCCGAAAACAAGAGCAACGTGATCTTGCCCGGTAGCCAGTTCTTCAAAACCCACCATCAGGAAGTCGCCCCATGGGGTTGGCAGTTTGGCTTCTGCCACACGTTTAAGTTGCATGTGAATCTCCGAATTATATTAGCGCACTGCGCGCCTTTAGCCTGTTGGCCTTCTGTATAGGTGTATTTTGCCACAATGCGCTGAATAACACCTACAAGTGACCATTCCATTGCTGGTTAAACGCACAAATACGTCGCTTTTAGCGTGAATGTTATATTTCGGTTATGATTGAGTCGCTTATCAGAAAGGAGAGGACATGCTGTCAATTGCAAAACGTACAACTGCGGGAGCGGCGATTTTATTGGTGATGCCGCTGGCCGTGTGGATTTCCGGCTGGAGTTGGCAGCCCGGACAATCGCGATGGTGGCTCCATTTCCTTTTCTGGTTGACCGAAACGGTGACGCAGCCGTGGGGGATTATTACGCACGTGGTGCTATGCGGCTGGTTTCTCTGGTGCCTGCGTTTTCGTCTGAAAGCGGCGCTGATGCTGTTTGCGATTCTTGGATGCGCGATTCTGGTTGGGCAGGGGTTAAAATCCTTCGTCAAAGAGCGGGTTCAGGAGCCGCGTCCTTTCGTGTTATGGCTGGAAAAAACGCACGATATCCCGACGGATGAGTTCTACACTTTAAAGCGTAAAGCACGGGGAGAACTGGTGAAATCGCAGCTCTCCGGGCAGCATGATATTCCTGGTTTTTTACGTAAACATTGGCAAAAAGAGACCGGTTTTGCCTTTCCTTCCGGGCACACCATGTTTGCTGCCAGTTGGGCGTTGCTGGGCGTGGGTTTATTGTGGCCGCGCAGACGGACATGGACCATTGTTTTCCTGCTAGTATGGGCAACCGGGGTAATGGGCAGCCGTTTATTGCTGGGCATGCACTGGCCGCGCGATTTGGTGGTCGCAACGCTGATTTCCTGGCTGCTGGTTACGCTGGCAACCTGGCTGGCGCAGCGCCTGTGCGGCCCATTAACGCCGCCCGCGCAAGAGGTGCCAGAAATTGTCGCCAGAGATCGCGAGACTTGATTTCCGATATTTCGCCCGCAAATCGGAATTTGGCATTATGTAATTTCATTCCACGATGGGCGCTAAAATGATAGGTTATAAGGCTGCGTGCAGTCAGTTGCATAGAAATTCATCGCCTGAACCACATAACGGGATGTAATGTGAAATATTTACTCATTTTCTTACTGGTATTAGCGATTTTTGTCGTATCGATTACGCTTGGTGCGCAAAACGATCAGCAAGTGACATTCAATTATTTACTCGCGCAGGGCGAATATCGCATTTCTACGCTGCTGGCTGTACTGTTTGCGGCCGGGTTTATCATCGGCTGGCTGATTTGCGGCCTGTTCTGGCTACGCGTGCGTGTCTCTCTGGTCCGCGCGGAACGTAAGATCAAAAGACTTGAGCACCAGCTTGCTCCCGCCTCAGATGTACCGGTTGTCTCCGGCACAGCGGCGGTGAAGGAATAATATTTTATGCTGGAGTTGCTGTTTCTGTTGTTACCTGTCGCGGCTGCCTACGGCTGGTATATGGGGCGCAGAAATGCTCAACAAACAAAGCAGGATGAAGCTAACCGGCTCTCACGTGAATATGTGGCCGGGGTTAACCTGTTACTCAGCAACCAGCAAGATAAGGCTGTAGACCTGTTCCTCGAGATGTTGAAAGAGGATACCGGCACCGTCGAAGCTCATCTCACCCTTGGTAACCTGTTCCGCTCGCGCGGTGAAGTGGATCGCGCTATTCGCATACACCAAACGCTGATGGAAAGTGCTTCGCTCACCTATGACCAGCGTCTGCTGGCCGTGCAACAACTGGGCCGTGACTATATGGCGGCGGGTCTGTATGACCGGGCCGAAGATATGTTCAAGCAGCTGGTCGATGAAACGGATTTCCGCGTCAACGCGTTACAGCAATTGCTGCAAATTTTTCAGGCCACCAGTGAATGGCAGAAAGCGATTGATGTGGCTGAGCGGCTGGTGAAACTCGGCAAAGAGAAGCAACTCGTCGAGATCGCCCATTTTTACTGTGAGCTGGCGCTGCAACAGATGGGCAATGAAGATATGGATCGCGCGATGGGGCTGCTGAAAAAAGGCGCCGCAGCCGATCGCCATAGCCCGCGCGTCTCCATCATGATGGGGCGGGTGTTTATGAGCAACGGGGAGTACGGCAAAGCGGTCGAAACCCTGTTGCGGGTTATCGAGCAGGATAAAGATCTGGTATGCGAAACGCTGGATATGCTCCAGACTTGCTATCAGCAACTGGGCAAAAATAACGAGTGGGCAGCATTTCTACAACGTTGTGTTGAAGAGAACGTTGGCGCTACCGCGGAACTGATGCTGGCAGAAATCATTGAGCAGCGTGATGGGGCTGATGCTGCACAGAGCTACGTTACCCGACAGCTACAGCGTCATCCGACTATGCGTGTATTCCACAAACTTATCGATTATCATTTGCATGATGCAGAAGAAGGGCGTGCGAAAGAGAGCCTGATGGTGCTGCGCGACATGGTGGGTGAGCAGGTGCGCAGTAAACCGCGCTACCGCTGCCATAAATGCGGTTTTACGGCATTTACCATTTACTGGCACTGTCCGTCATGCCGGGCGTGGTCAACGGTTAAGCCTATTCGCGGCCTCGACGGGCAGTGATTTTTAAAAAGCCCTTATTTTAGTTACAACATACTAATGGATTTAAACATCCATTTGTCAGACCTGCGCAGGAACATCGCTCTGCAGGTGAAAAATGGAAACTGTTATTTCCCGGCTCCCGCAGGTAGAATGCACGCCGTTTATTCACTTCGCGCCTGTGCGGGTGCCTCATTTCAGAAGGTCTGATCATGACATCTACTCCTTTATCGACTTCCCGCGCTGTGACTGCTTCCCCGGTGGTAGTGGCACTTGATTACGATAACCGCGACAAAGCACTGGCGTTTGTCGACCGCATCGATCCCCGCGATTGCCGCCTGAAAGTGGGCAAAGAGATGTTTACGTTGTTCGGGCCGCAACTGGTGCGCGATCTGCAACAGCGTGGTTTTGATATTTTCCTCGACCTGAAATTTCATGATATCCCTAACACCACGGCGCATGCGGTGAAAGCAGCGGCAGATCTCGGTGTGTGGATGGTTAACGTTCACGCCTCGGGTGGGGCGCGGATGATGACGGCAGCGAAAGAGGCGTTGTCCTCTTTTGGCGCCGATGCGCCGCTGCTGATCGCCGTGACCGTGTTAACCAGCATGGAAGCCAGCGATTTACAGGATCTGGGCATCAACACTTCACCGGCAGAGCATGCAGAGCGTCTGGCGCGCCTGACGCAGCAGTGTGGCCTTGATGGCGTAGTCTGCTCTGCTCAGGAAGCCGTACGTTTCAAAAGCGAACTGGGTAAGGCGTTTAAACTGGTGACGCCGGGCATTCGTCCTCTGGGCAGCGCTGCGGGCGATCAACGCCGTATTATGACGCCGGAAGAGGCGCAGCTTGCGGGCGTGGACTATATGGTGATTGGGCGTCCGGTTACGCAATCTGCCGATCCCGCCGCAACCCTGAAAGCCATCAACGTTTCGCTGGGTAAGGGGGCTTAATGAGCGACAACAACAGCCGTCTGGTTTATTCCACGGAAACCGGGCGTATTGACGAACCCAAAGCAGCTGCCGCACGCCCGAAAGGCGATGGTATTGTACGTATTCAACGTCAGACCAGCGGACGCAAAGGCAAAGGCGTGTGCCTGATCACCGGTATCGATTCTGATGATGAAACACTGGCGAAACTGGCCGCTGAATTGAAGAAAAAATGCGGATGCGGCGGTGCGGTAAAAGACGGTGTCATTGAGATCCAGGGAGACAAGCGAGATTTATTAAAATCGCTGCTGGAAGCCAAAGGAATGAAAGTCAAACTTGCCGGTGGATAAAAACAGAAAGGCCGCGATGTAAATCGCGGCCTTATTTTTACACTGCGTAACTCAGACCTGAAAAGAAAGTATATTTATTTTCTTGTTGTCGCCGTTTCACTGACCAATTATTTACCAACCTGGTGGCCAATAATACCGCCGACAGCCGCGCCACCTAATGTACCCAGCGTGCTACCATCAGTCAGTACAGCACCACCCAGCGCGCCCGCACCTGCGCCGATGGCAGTATTACGAGAACGTTTATCCCAGTGACCGCAGGCGCTCAGGGACATTGCCAGGGTTACGGTGAGAAGTGCGGTGGCCATTTTTTTACTTGTTAACATCATCATACTTTCTCCTGAATTATCGATTCACGGAAAAATGTTCTCTTTAAGTATAGAAGCTGTAGCCCACCTTAAAGCACTTCCGTGAAACCTTGCTGCGCAGGTGTAATACAATCACGTGAGTGATAGTCACTTCCTGTTATATCGCTAATATTAATTTTACTCGCAGGCAGAAAGTCAGACAGGTAAAAAGTCTTAATCAACGCGTCGGAATATTCCCAGATATAAGTAAGATAGCCCGCTTTCGCGGGCGGAAAATTAATCAGTAATACCGGGTTTAACAATATCAACGATCAGGCTTGCCTGGCGAAGTTGTTGATGCGCTTCGGAAGAGAGTTTTTCATCGGTAATCACCCGCTGGAAGCGTTCAGCCGGGCCGAGCGTATAAGGATGCATCACGCCAAATTTGGAGCTATCGGTAAGCACAATCGCCTCGCTGCCTTTTTCCAGCACCGCATTAACGACATCAGTACGCATCATATCCCGACCGGTAAAACCCGTTTCCGGCTGCCAGCCATCGATACCGATAAACGCTTTACTGAAGTGCACCTGCTGAATGTACTGTCGCGTCAGCGGGCCAACCATGCTTTCACTCTTTTTCTGGTAGATGCCGCCAAGCAGGATCACATCGCACAGCGACTCTTTCAGCAGATGCGCAATATAGCTGCTGACAGTAATAATGGTGATGTCGCGCTGTTCGCCTAACTTACGGGCGAGCAGCGCATTGCTGCTGCCGTTTTCAATAAATACGGTTTCGCCGGGGCTAACCAGAGAAGCGGCAAAATCCGCCAGCGCACGCTTGACGGTGTAGTTACTCATCATGCGCGTTTCAACATCATCACTATCCAGCGGTACGGCAAAACCGTGTGTACGGCGCAGGTAGCTCTGTTTCTCCAGCGTATTCAGATCCTGACGAATCGTGACTTCAGAAACGCCGGTCATGCGGGCCAGATCGGCGACGCTCATCTGGCCTTTATCAATCACCGTTTGCAGAATTATTTGTTGTCGGGAATTCATAGTCATGTCGTTTTAATCAGGGATTGAATTCGGACATCACCACTGCGGCTATCGCATCCTGCTGCCGCGTGATGGTGAAAATAAAGATCAAATTTCCCAGGGCGTTTTCGGTGCGCCGGAAGAGGAGGCCTTGTCGTTATTGTCGAGATCTAATAACTCCGCTTTCAGGATCTCCAGATTGCGAATTGCAGATTGTGTATCTCCGGCAACCAGTATGTCCAGAACGGTATCGATCCGGCCGGCAAGGAGTTTAAGGTCAATGTCTGCCATACCTTCACCTATATATCGAAAAATGAATAAATTAATGATGCAGAAAAGAGTGTAAAAAGAGAAGAAAAAAAACGAAATCTCAAAATCTTATAAACACTCAACATATATTCATTATGCCACACGCAGCCCGGTTCTGGCGTGGATTAGTCTTGCAGTGCGCGCAATGCGCTTTTCTTACCGGAGGATAAAGCAATGACTGTTATCAACCAGGCTACGTGCAAACTGTTTACTGATAATGAACGTTTTACGCAACTTTCTGGATACTATGAGGAGGAGCGACGTACCGTGTGGATGATGCTGCGCGCCAGGCCGCGCCCTTGCTTCAACCACGCATTGATTGAAGAGATCATGAATATCTCCTGGCTCGTCAAACGGGCAGGGTTCGCAGTGGATTTCTGGGTAACAGGTTCGCTGGTTCCCGGTATGTACAACACCGGCGGAGATCTACAATTCTTTGTTGAATGTATTAAAAACGGACGACGCGAAGCGTTACGCGCCTATGCACGTGCCTGCGTGGACTGTGTCCATGCCGCGTCACGCGGCTTTGACACCGGTGCGATTTCACTGGCGATGGTCGAAGGCAGCGCGCTCGGTGGCGGTTTCGAAGCGGCGCTGGCGCACCACTTTCTGTTAGCGCAACGTGATGCGCGTATGGGGTTCCCGGAAATAGCCTTTAATCTTTTCCCCGGTATGGGGGCCTATTCGCTGGTCGCTCGCCGTTCCGGCATGAAACTGGCGGAAGACCTGATCTACAAAGGTGAGTCGCATACCGCAGAGTGGTACGAACAACAGGGGCTGGTGGATCAGACCTTTGACGTCGGGCAGGGATTTATGGCGGTACGTACTTTTATCGATACGCTCCAGCCCCGTCTGAACGGTGTTCGCGCAATGCTACGTGCACGGCAGCGGGTACTGCAACTGCCGCGCAGCGAGTTGATGGATATTACGGAAGATTGGGTTGATGCGGCGTTTTGCGTCCAGCCAAAAGATATCGCCTATATGGAACGCCTGGTGCAACTGCAAAACCGGCATACTGCGGTGAGCTTACGTGACGCCAGCTAACGCATCTTTCGCGCCTGATAGCGCTTAAACCAGCGCTCAAACGCGGCAGCGGGCATCGGCCTGGCAAACAGAAACCCCTGCCGCTCACTGACGCCGTTCTTGGTCAGAAAGGCGTCTTCTTTTGCGTTCTCTACCCCTTCAGCAATCACCTGCAAATTCAGCGCCTGCGCCACGGCGACAATCGCACGCACCAGCGATTGCGAAACGGATTGTTTATGAATTTCACGGACAAAAGATTGGTCGAGCTTAATGGCGTCGAGGGGAAAACGCGCCAGCTGCGACAGAGACGAGTAGCCGGTGCCGAAATCATCCAGATGCACCTGCGCGCCTAATGCGCTGAATTGCTGAATAACCGACAGCGCCAGTTCGGCATTTTCAATCAGGCAGCTTTCGGTCAGTTCGACATCAATAGGGCAGTGTTCAAAATTGAGGTCGTGAAGCGCCTGTTTCAGGTCGCTAAAAATCGTCTGGTCGGCGAGTTGGCGCGCTGAAACGTTGACCGCGACGCGCAAATTGATCCCTTTGTCTCGCCATTTCGCAAGCTGACGTACCACCTCCAGCATGACCCATCGCCCGAGCGGAACAATCAGCCCGGACTCCTCCGCATAGGCAATAAAATCCAGCGGTGGGATCAATCCACGCTCCGGCGATTGCCAGCGCACCAGCGCTTCCAGGCTGCGAACTTCGCCGCGCCAGGTCACTTTGGGTTGATAGTGAATAACCAGCTGGTTTTTCTCCAGCGCCCGGCGCAGGTTGGTATCCAGCCAGATATATTCAAAAACACGCTGATTCATCTCCGGCGAGAAGACGCAAAATTTCCCGCGACCGTTCTCTTTGGCGGTATACATCGCCGTGTCGGCATTGCGGATCACACTTTCGCGATCGGCACCGTGCTGGGGTGCAAGCGCAATACCCAGCGAACACCCTGTGTAAATTTCGATAAGCCCGATACGGAAGGGCTGACGCAGGCGTGTCAGGATGCGGGAAGCCATTGCTTCGAGAGTGCTCTGAGACGTGTTCGTCCCCAGCACGATAAACTCATCGCCGCCGAGCCTTGCCAGCACCTGGCCCTCTTCAAGGCAGCTCAAAATGGCCAGCGCAACCGCCTGTAACAGTTGATCGCCAAACATGTGGCCATACGCGTCGTTGACTTTTTTGAAGTTATCTAAATCAAGATACACAATCCCGACCTGCGTATCGCCCCGGTGGGCAATGGCGTCGCTGATCATCTCATGAATGGCATTGCGGTTAGGTAAACCGGTGATGGTGTCAGTATTCGCCAGCACCCGCAATCGCTCCTGAGCCCGGCGCTCCTCGGTAATATCGGTACCCGAGCAAATCAGGAAGATCTCGTTTTTACCGCTGCCGCTGTGGACGAACTTATTACGAAACAGAAACAAGCGTTGGCCTTTGCGCGTTTTAACCCAGCGTTCCACCTCATAGGATGAACCTTCCGTAAAAAATTGCGTGATATTGCGCTTTGAGGCGGCGGCTTCGCTGCGGCTCATAAACAGCTTAAAGACATTTTGCCCGATCACTTCCTGCTCTTTCATGCCGGTATATTCTTCGCTCAACCGGTTAAAGCGCTGAATATTGCCGAGGCGGTCGAGGATCACGATCACTGAATTGGCTTCCGAAACAACCTGTTCGGCAAAAGAGAGCCCCTGAACCAGATCGCGGGCGACAGACTGAGTATCGTCCCAGGCTGAAGCGGTACCCGCCCATTCCCGGCGGGAAATTTTGCGCCCGACCAGATGGATGACCATCTCTTCACCATAAACGGAAATATGCAGGGTTAAGCTGGAAGTGATCACCGTCATTTCGCGGATCTGTTCTGCCTGCTCAGCAGTGAGAGGCACCACCTGGCTGATATCGGCAGTTTCATCGGGGGCAAAGTGTAGGGCGTTGCTATCGGCGCTCAATCGCCAGAATGGGCTATGCGAACCCAGGTAACGAAACAGCAGATTCTGTTCCTGCGAGTCTTTCATGCTATCTCCCAACCCACCTAAAAGCGCAACGGGTACTCATTTTACGGGCGGAGCACCGCCCAGGTTAAAGGGCAATCAGGACGAACGCGTTGTATTTCTTAGAATATGCCATTAACGCGAGTCCGGGTATAAGCATCGCTGGTGAGAAAAATGTATAAATCGGGACGAAACAGTAAGTTGACCTGGTTTTATTGTGGCTGTTTTTACCGGTTTTTGGGAGGAATTGAAAAAAAATGCGGGAGGGATCGCAGCGAAAAACGGCCCCTTCGACGGGGAAGGAGCCGCTGGTGAGGTTTTTACAGGGCCGGGCGCGCGATAATGCTGCGGGTTTCCATGCGCACTTCGGCGATAGTGACATCAATAACATCCGTCACTTTAAACGCTGTTTCGCCTTTGATTTGCACCGTGCCGTTTTCCTGGCTGCAAACCAGCTCATCACGCACAGCGTGAATGAAGGGGGCCGGAATAAACGCGACTGCGCCGTTATCGACCAGGCGCACGCGCATACCGCCACGGCTGACATCGATAATCTCGGCCGCAAAACGGGTTTCCGTACCGGCTTTGTTCTGCAGGAAACGGGCGTACAGCCAGTCACCAACATCGCGTTCCGCCATGCGATTCAGACGGCGACGTTCAGCCATCTGCACGGTAGTTTCGTCCTGCGGACGCTTCGGCGTTTCACCTTTAATAATCGCTTTCAGCAGACGATGGTTAACCATATCGCCATACTTACGGATCGGTGAAGTCCAGGTAGCATACGCTTCGAGGCCAAGACCGAAGTGCGGGCCTGGTGCCACGCTGATCTCGGCAAACGACTGGAAGCGGCGAATACGGCTGTCGAGGAAGCCGGACGGTTGGGCATCCAGTTCACGACGCAGTTTGCAGAAACCTTCCAGCGTCAGCACTTCTTCCGCATCGACATGCATGCCATGGGTTTTCAGCATAGCGGCCAGTTGCTCGCTGTTCGCCGGGTCAAAACCGAGATGCACGTTATAAATACCGAAGCCCAGCTTGTCACGCAGAACGCGGGCGGCGCAGATATTGGCAGCAATCATTGCTTCTTCAACAATGCGGTTCGCAATGCGGCGCGGTTCGGCCACGATATCCAGCACTTCACCTTTTTCACCCAGCACAAAGCGATAATCCGGGCGATCTTTGAACACCAGCGCGTGGGTCTGACGCCACTGCGAACGAAGCTGGCTTACGCGATGCAACAGACGGATCTGCGCGGCAATCGCGTCATTCGCCGGTTGCCATGAACCGGTATTTTCCAGCCAGTCGGACACTTCGTCGTAAACCAGTTTGGCTTTCGATTCGATGGTGGCGGCAAAGAATTCGATATTCTCTTCGATGCTACCTTCGTCATCCAGCGTCATGCGGCAAACCAGCGCAGGGCGAATTTCGTTCGCGCGCAGGGAGCAGAGATCGTCAGAGAGTTCGCGCGGCAGCATCGGGATATTAAAGCCCGGCAGATAGTTGGTGAACGCGCGCACTTTGGCGGAATCATCCAGCTTGCTGCCTTCAGCAATCCACGCAGTAGGATCGGCGATAGCAACGGTCAGTTGCAGCTTGCCGTCGGCGGTCTCTTCCACAAACAGCGCATCGTCCATATCTTCCGTGCTGGCGCTGTCGATGGTGACGAAATCCAGCGCGGTCAGATCGACGCGTTGCAGACCATCATCAAGCATTTCCGTCGCCACGCCGTCCGGCGCTTCTTTTTCCAGATTATGGCGCGCCAGGGTGACCCACCACGGAACAAAATGGTCTTCCGCAAAGGTAATAAACTGCGTCAGTTCGGCATAGAAGCCGCGATCGCCTTTGAGTGGATGGCGACGCATTTCCGCAACGGCCCAGTCGCCTTCTTTAAAATCATGTTCCACACCGCGAGCCGCGCGGCAGGGAATGGCGTCTTTTAGCAACGGATGATCCGGTACGATGGAAAGACGATCGTCTTTCTTCTGCACTTTACCGACAAAACGGGTCAGAAACGGCTCGACCAGCTCTTCAGGTTCTGCGCTTTCGCGATCTTTGTCGCTGTGAATGACGGCGATGATTTTGTCGCCGTGCATCACTTTCTTCATCTGCGGCGGCGGAATGAAGTAGCTTTTTTGCGCATCGACTTCCAGAAATCCGAAGCCTTTTTCCGTGCCTTTTACAACACCTTCCGCGCGCGGTGTCTGGGAATGAAGTTGCTGTTTAAGCTGCGCTAGCAGCGGGTTGTCCTGAAACATAGTTATGTATTTTCGTGGCTAAAAGAGCGGCTGACAGTTTTACGCGATTCTGCTGGTTGCGGCAAGCGCTGTTTCAGCAAAATCTGTGTGGGCAAGCGGCGGCGAAGCCGCCTGCCGCTGCGTTATTTCGTTTCAGGGAAGGTGGTTTGCCCGAGGGCGATTTTCAGGCGATTAAGCCAGCCGTTCAGGGCGCAACCCATCAGCAGACTCACCGCTGCCTGACGGCTGAAACCTTGCTCAACAAGCAGCGAAAAATGCAGTGGGCTGAAGCGGTCGGCGGCGCAGGTAAGCAGCTGCACGGACTGAAGCAATGCCCTGATTTGCGGATTCCCGGCCGTTTCGCGATTAACCTCGCGCTCGCCGCCACGCAATGCGTGTTCCATCGCTTTCTCTTGCGGCGTCCGCTGTAGCGCTTCGGCAAAACAACCGACGCTGCCATTAATGCGGGCGGTATAGAGCGCGGCGAGCCCGGCGAGCTGTTTATTCGGCGTCGCTCTGGTCAGTTTGTCGCAAATCTCGCCCAGCGCATTTAATTGCAAATGCTCATGCGCCAGCAGCGGGGCGAGCAGGCGCAATTCCGGCAGCGGTTGCCAGTGCGCCAGCGACTCCATCTGCGGCGCGTTAGCAATGCGCAAATCCACGGCATCAATCGCGGGCTCCCACGTGATGTCGGCGTTAGCGAACAGCGCAGCATCGGCTTCCTGCTGTATCTCCATGCCAGGGATCACGCGCACAGGCTGGCCGAGAACGGCCTGCAATATCGCTAATACACGGGCCTGGAAAGCGACAAAGCCGATAATTTGCGTGATCACCACCACGTCATACTGCGTTAAACCGACATCTTCCAGTTGCTGCCGCGCGCGGGCGTCAATCACTGACGGTGAAGCGGCAAGCTGGCGGGCAAATTGCGTGATTTGCGCCAGCCGATAGTTACTCTCCCGCGAAGAATCCGGGCCAGGCAGCGGTGCGAGCCGCGCTGCATAGTGATTGCATAACCGTTGAATACCAAAAACCTGCGCCACAGTAAGCGCTGTGCTAAGGCGATCGTAGGTGCTGAAGGTGCGCAGGCGATTAACCACCACGCGCTGCGGGAAAAGCAGGGCGTAGAGCTTACGGGCGGGCGTCACAATACCGTCAAGATTGGCAGCCTGGTCTTCAGGCAGGGCGATATCGAGCAGGAAAGGGTCATTTACCGTGGCGGCTTCGGGAACCAGCGGTAGCGCCTGCGCACGGCTGGCACTCGACTGGGTCTCATGGTACCAGTGGTTTTTGCCTTCTGTCCGGCGTCGTTCCATGGTCGTTCCTTGGTCTGAAAGTGGCGATCCGGATTCGACGTCAGGTCTATACGCCGGATCTTTTTTGCTGCTTTATCCTGGCGCATGGCAAGTTCGGGATGAAAGATTGTTAGGTGATAATAAATATCAGAATGGCATATCGAAGGAAAAGCCCCTTCAGAAGAAGGGGCGAGGGGAAATTATTTGATTTCCAGTTCGTTCATCGCAGCGATGTTAAAGCCACCGTCTACGTGAACCACTTCACCGGAGATACCGGCGGAGAGATCGGAGCACAGGAACGCAGCGGAGTTGCCCACGTCCTCGATGGTCACAGTGCGGCGAATCGGGGTAACCGCTTCGCAGTGCGCCAGCATTTTACGGAAGTCTTTAATACCGGACGCCGCCAGCGTACGGATCGGACCTGCGGAAATACCGTTAACACGCACGCCTTCCGGGCCCATGGCATTCGCCATGTAACGCACGTTCGCTTCCAGAGAGGCTTTAGCCAGACCCATTACGTTATAGTTCGGGATCGCACGCTCAGCGCCCAGGTAGGAGAGCGTCAGCAGCGCGGAGCCCGGATTCAGCATCTGGCGGCAGGCTTTAGCCATTGCCACGAAGCTGTAGGAGCTGATGTCGTGTGCGATTTTAAAACCTTCGCGGGTTACCGCGTTGACGTAGTCGCCGTCCAGCTGATCGCCCGGAGCGAAGCCGATGGAGTGAACGAAACCGTCAAATTTCGGCCAGACTTTCGCCAGGTCCGCAAACAGGGCGTCGATGCTCTCATCCTTAGCAACATCACATTCCAGAACAATGCTGGAACCCAGCTGGGCGGCAAACTCTTCAACACGGCCTTTCAGCTTGTCGTTCTGGTAGGTGAATGCCAGCTCAGCGCCTTCGCGATGCATTGCCTGTGCGATGCCGTATGCGATGGAGAGTTTGCTGGCGACGCCAGTAACCAGAATGCGCTTACCGGAAAGAAAACCCATAGCTTTAATCCTTATATTCATTGTTGTGGCGAACGTCCTCTTCGTGGGGCGCTCGTCGTTAAAACGCGGCGATTCTATCATGAGTCGCCGAATGAGTTAATCCGACCACTGAATCTCGTCAATCAGCGGTCCTGGCGCCAGGCATCAGCGGTTAATGCTTCGCCAAAATGCCCGGCGATCAAACGTTTTGTTAAATCATGCAGCGGAGAGGCCAGCACATCAGCAGTGCTGCCACGCTCCACCACTTCGCCCTGATGCATAACCAGCACCTGGTCGCTAATGTGCTTCATCATCCCGATGTGCTGGGTGACATAGATATAAGAGATACCCTGTTTTTCCTGCAATTCCAGCATCAGGTTAATTAACTGCGAACGCATCGACATATCCAGTGAGGCCAGCGCTTCATCGGCGATGATCACCTTCGGCCGCAGGATCAGCGCGCGCGCCAGGCCAAGGCGCTGTTTTTGCCCTGGCGCCAGCATGTACGGGTAATAGCTGACATGATCCGGCAACAAACCCACCATGCGTAGCGTCTCCAGAATGCGCTTTTGCCGCGCTTCCGGCTCCAGATCCGTGTTCAGACGTAGCGGGAAATCAAGAATTTGCGACAAACGCTGGCGCGGGTTGAGCGATGTTGTGGGATCCTGAAAAATCATGCGAATGCGCTGGCTGCGGAAAGTATAGTCGCCGTAATGCAGCGGCTGATCGTCAATCACCAGCTCGCCGGAAGAGGGTTCCACCATGCCCGCCAGCATTTTCGCCAGCGTCGATTTCCCGGAACCGTTTTCGCCGATAATCGCCAGCGTCTGCTTTTCGCGCAGGGTAAAACTTAACGGTTTAACCGCTTCCACGGTTTGACGGCGGAACCAGCCGGTACGGTAGCGGAAGGTTTTGCTCAGGTTACGCACTTCAAGCAAGGTCTCAACCATCATTCGCTCTCCATATTCAGCGGGAAGTGGCAGGCATAAAGATGGTTTCTCGCACCGGTCAGACGCGGTGTTTCGACGCATTTGCGCTGCGCATACGGACAGCGCGGCCCGAGGCGGCAACCAATCGGCAGTTGCTCAAGCAGCGGAATGGCGCCGGGCATGGTGTTGAGACGGCTTTTATGCGGCATCGCGCTGCCAAAATCCGGAATCGCGCGGATCAGCGCCTGCGTATACGGATGGTGCGGGGTAACCACCAGCTCCTCGCTGGGTGCAGTTTCCACCGTTTGCCCGCAATACATCACATTAATGCGGTCGGCCCATTTGCTGAGCATTTGTAAATCGTGGCTGATCAGCATAATGGTGGTGTTGTTGTTCTGGTTAAGACGGTCGAGCAGGCGGAAGATCTGCGCCTGGGTCGTCGGCTCCATCGCGTTCGTCGGTTCGTCGGCAATCAGCAGGCGCGGCTGGTTAGCCAGCGCAATGGCGATCATCACTTTCTGACATTCGCCTTCGGTCAGCTCGTAGGGAAAACTGCGCATCGCATCTTCGTGATCTTTAATCCCGACGCGGTGCAACAGCTCAATAGCCCGGCGTTTGCGCCAGCCAAAGCGCTGCCACCAGCGACCTTTCCACGTCCAGCCGGGAATGTTTTGCATCAACTGCTTACCGACGCGCTCCGAGGGATCGAGACAGGATTGCGGCTCCTGGAAAATCATCGACACGTTATGGCCGAGCAGCTTGCGGCGTTCGCGCGCCGAGAGACGCAGCAGGTCGATATCGTCAAAGCGCATGCGATCGGCAGTGACGCGCCAGTTATCTTTGGTGACGCCGCAAATCGCTTTTGCGATCAGGCTCTTACCAGAACCGGATTCGCCCACCAGCCCGCGAATTTCACCTTCTGCCAGCGTCAGGCTGATGCGATCGACGGCTTTAACCCAGTCATCGCCGGTCTTCACTTCAATAGTCAGATTGCGGATATCAAGAAGTGGCATTATTCGACTCCCGCCGCGATCGCACGACGGATCCCGTCGCCGAGGATGTTAACCAGCAGCACGCTAATCATAATGGCCGCGCCCGGTAGCATTACGGTCCACGGCGCGACATAAATCAGTTCCAGCGCATCGCCGAGCATCGCGCCCCATTCCGGTGAAGGGAGCTGCGCGCCGAGATCGAGAAAGCCCAGCGCAGCGATATCCAGAATCGCCATCGACAGCGCGCGGGTGATTTCCGTCACCATCCCGGCGGTAATATTGGGCAGCACGGCGTACCAGAGGATATTGCTCGTTGACGCGCCATCAAGCCGGGCGGCCACCACATACTCTTTTTCCAGTTCGTCATGCACCATGCTGTAAACCGACCGCACCATGCGCGGCAGCAGCGCCAGCCAGACGGCGAACATCGCATGAGCAAGATGCGGGCCGGCAAATGCCACCACAATAATGGCCAGCAGCAGCGTCGGCAGTGATAACAGCGTATCGAGAATATGGTTCAGCACGGCGGAACGCAGCCCGTGGGTGGCGCCTGCAAAAACGCCGAGCGCCAGCCCGCACAGCGTGGCAGCCAGCGTGACGATAAACGCGCCGCCAACCGTTGGCGCTGCGCCGCTCAGCAGGCGGCTCAGCACATCACGGCCCAGGTCGTCCGTGCCGAGGAAAAACGACACATCGCCATAGCGCGACCATGATGGCGGTAAAAGTTGATAACCGAGGAACTGCTGGTCGATGCCATAAGGCGCGAACCAGTGGCCAAAAATACACAGCAGCGCCAGCGCGCCGCAGCCGTACAGACCGATCATCGCGGTGGTATCGCCATAAAATTTACGCCAGGCTGTGCGCAGCGCGCCGGGCGGGCGTTTTTCGCTGTAAACACTATCGTAAGGCATACCATTCCTTATGTTTCAACGGGTTCGCCAGCGCACCCAGAATATCCGACAGCACGTTGACAATAATGACCAGCGAGCCAATCACCATCACACCGGCCGAAATCACCGCGTAATCCTGCTGGCGGATGGCATTAATCAACCAGCGCCCAATGCCCGGCCAGCTGAACACCATTTCAGTGATCATCGCCAGCGTCAGCATGGTGGAAAATTGCAGCCCAAGGCGCGGGATCACCGGCGGCAGAGCATTGTGCAGCACATGGCGGCGCAAAATCGTTACGCGTGAAAGGCCGCGCGTTGCCGCTGCTTTAATGTAATTTTTGTCGAACACATCGATGGTGCTGATCCGCATCAGGCGGATCACTTCCGTTGTTGGCGCTACCGCCAGCGTCATGACCGGCAATACCAGATGGCGCAGAGCGCTTGCCATCATCTCATCGCGCCACGGCGAGTCTGAAAGCCAGGCATCAATCAGTGAGAATCCGGTGACTGTTTTTACCTGATAGAGCAGATCGAAACGTCCGGACACCGGCAACCAGCCAAGGTTGAGCGAAAAGAAAAGCGTCAGCAGCAGCGCCAGCCAGAACACCGGGATGGAAAAGCCGAGCAGCGCAATGGCGCTGATCAGTGAGTCCTGCCATTTACTGCGCATCACCCCGGCGAGCATCCCGACCGGGATACCGATCACCAGCGCGGAACCAAAAGCCAGCAGGCAGAGTTCCATGGTGGCGGGGAACACCTCTTTTAACTGTTCCGAAATAAGCTGGCCGTTAATGCTTGATACGCCAAAATCCCAGTGCAGCAGGCCGTTAAACCAGAATACCCACGCGTTCCACAGCGAGGCGCCCTGCAGCGGCGCGTGGGGCGTGAAATAGCTCAGGCTGAAGCCGACAAACGTCAGCAAAAAGAGGGTCACCAACAGCAGCAGCAGACGACGCAAGGTAAAGATAATCATGGCTTCGACACCTCTTGTTTATCCCGCGAGACACCGGCAAAAGAGGCGCTGCCGAACGGACTCAGCACCAGCCCTTTAATATCATAGCGATACGCCTGCAAGCGCAGCGAGGAGGCCAGCGGCAGCACCGGCAATTCGCGGGCGAGGATCTGCTGGGCTTCGTCATAATCATCAATGCGCGCAGCAAGTTGCTGTGAAGTAAGCGCTTTTTGCAACACATCGTCAAATTCATGGTGGCACCAGTGCGCAAAGTTGGTCTGCGAGTTTATCGCCGCGCAACTCAGCAGCGGGCGGAAGAAACTGTCCGGATCGTTACTGTCCGTCGCCCAGCCTGTGAGGGTTAAATCATGGTTCATGTCCATCAATCGCGCTTCCTGGAAACGGCCTTCTACCGGCACGATCACCACTTTCACGCCGACCTGCGCCATATCGGCCTGGATAAGCTCGGCGGTTTTCAGTGGGCTGGGGTTCCAGGGCTGTGAGCTGGTTGGCACCCACAGTTGTAATGTGAGATTCTCCAGCCCCAGCGCTTTCAGCCGTTCGCGCGCCTGATCCGGATTGTATTCGGTGATTTTGGCTTCATTATCATAAGCCCAGGAAGCACGGGGCAGAATTGACGCCGCCGTTTCCGCTGTGCCGTAGTAGATCGACTGCATCAGACGCTGGTTATTGATCGACAGCGCCAGCGCATGGCGCACTTCCGGGTTATTCAGCGGCGGTTTGTTGGTATTAAACGCCAGATAGGCTATGTTCATCCCCGGACGCAGCGTCAGGCGCAGGCGCGGATCGTCACGCAGAATGGTCAACTGGCTGGCGGCTGGCCACGCCAGTACATCGCACTCGCCGGTCAGTAATTTTGATAAACGGCCCGTACCGCCGGAGCCTAAATCGACAACCACCTGCTGCATCAGCGGTTTACCACGCCAGAATTTTTCGTGACGTTGTAACCGAATATATTGCCCGGCGCGATACTCATCAAGCTGATAGGGACCGGTGCCGACCGGCTGGCGATCGATCAGTTCCTGGCGATCTTTTTTCGCCAGTTCGCCAGCGTATTCCGCCGACATCACCGAGGCATAATGCGTCGCCAGATGCCATAAAAACGAGGCATCCGGTTTTTTCAGGCGAAACTCGACGGTGCGGTTGTCCAGCTTGCGCACGCTGTCGACGGAATCGGCAAATTGCAAACTGTCAAAGTAGGGAAAACTATCGCCATTGACGTTATGCCAGGGATGGTTGCGGTTGAAGATACGCTGAAAAGTAAATACCACGTCGTCGGCATTTAATGCGCGGTGCGGGGTGAACCAGGGCGTGGTCTGAAAGGCAACGTTATCGCGCAGACGAAAACGGTAAGTTGCGCCGTTATCCAGCACTTCCCAGCTTTCCGCCAGCTCCGGCACCAGCCGGTAAGTATAGGGATCGACGTCCAGCAAGCGATCGTAGAGTTGCGCGGCCAGCGTATCAACAATCAAACCGCTGCTGGTTTTCTGCGGGTTAAAGGTATCGACCTGGCCGTTGACGCAATAAACAAAACCGCTGTCGCGAATATCCGCCAGCGGAGCAGGCGTGACTGCCGCCTGGGCGACGCCTGCGAACAGGCTTGCGGTCAACAGCAGAGAGGAGAGAACCGGACGCATGATGTATTCAACGTGTTTAAATTCATGAACAAAGTGTATCGCACTTGCGATGGCTTCGTACAAATGTCTGCAAGCGACTGCTGTTATTGTCGGCGATTTCAGCTTATTTGATGCTTTTTCAGCAGCGCCCGTAGCTGGTGATAGGTCAGTCCCAGCAATTCTGCCGCGCGTTTTTGGTTAAATTTCGCCTGTTGCAGGCTCTGCTGTAATAACTGCTTTTCCTGCTGGTGCTGAAACTGACGCAGATCCAGCGGCAGGGAGACTGAGCCAGACTCTTCAGCCTGTGGCGCAGTCAACGTACGGTTAAAGGGATCAAGAATGATGGTATCCAGCGGCTCATCGCTGCGGCCATGGCGATAGACTGAACGTTCCACCACGTTTTTCAGCTCGCGAATATTTCCGGGCCAGGCGTAATTCATCAGCACATCGCGGGCACGTTCGGTAAAACCGGGAAACAGCGGCAACTTAAGTTCGCGGCACATCTGAATGGCAAAGTGATCGGCCATCAGCATGATATCGCTCTGACGCTGGCGCAGCGGCGGCAACAGCACCACGTCAAAGGCCAGTCTGTCGAGCAGATCGGCGCGGAAGGTGCCGTCCTGCACCATCTGCGGCAGGTCGGCATTGGTGGCGCAGACCAGCCGCACATTCACCTGCAAAGGCTGGCTGCCACCCACGCGTTCGAGTTCGCCATATTCAATGACCCGCAGGAGTTTTTCCTGTACCAGCATTGGCGCAGTGGCCAGTTCGTCGAGAAACAGTGTTCCGCCGTCGGCACGCTCAAAGCGGCCTGGATGGCGCTTCTGCGCGCCGGTAAAGGCACCGGCTTCGTGGCCAAACAATTCGGAATCCAGCAGATTTTCATTCAGCGCCGCGCAGTTAAGCGAGATAAATGGCCCTTGCCAACGTGAGGAGAGGAAATGCAGACGGTTTGCAATTAACTCTTTACCGGTGCCGCGCTCGCCGATGATCAGTACCGGTTTATCGATCGGCGCAAGGCGCGAAACCTGTTCCAGCACCTCGATAAAGCTATTGGCCTCACCGAGCAGGTTATCCTTGTATTCTGACATGATGAAATTCGCCATTAGTTGGTTTTATTAACCACTCTAAATGAAAACACCGCTGCGGTAAAATTATTCAACTTCTTTAAAATCAATCGAATAAAAACCTGGCACGAAGATTGTAATAAGCCTGTAGCAGGGCCACGCCCGATTACAGAAATGAAGAGGAACTGATTATGGGTATTTTTTCTCGTTTTGCCGACATCGTGAACGCCAACATTAACTCACTGCTGGAAAAGGCGGAAGATCCGCAGAAACTGGTGCGCCTGATGATTCAGGAGATGGAAGATACGCTGGTTGAAGTGCGTTCAACTTCAGCGCGTGCGCTGGCAGAAAAGAAACAGCTGACGCGCCGTATTGAGCAGGCCACCGCCCAGCAGGAAGAGTGGCAGGAGAAAGCCGAACTGGCGCTGCGTAAAGATAAAGACGATCTGGCGCGTGCGGCGCTGATTGAAAAACAGAAAGTCACCGCGCTGATTGAGACCCTGGGCCAGGAAGTAACGCTGGTGGATGAGAGTCTGGCGCGGATGAAAAAAGAGATTGGCGAGCTGGAAAACAAACTCAGCGAAACCCGTGCTCGTCAGCAGGCGCTGACCCTGCGCCACCAGGCGGCCAGTTCCTCGCGCGATGTGCGCCGTCAACTGGACAGCGGCAAACTGGATGAGGCGATGGCGCGTTTTGAATCCTTCGAACGTCGTATCGATCAGATGGAAGCGGAAGCCGAAAGCCACGGCTTTGGTAAACAAAAATCGCTGGATCAGCAATTTGCCGAACTGCGTGCGGATGACGAAATCAGCGAGCAACTGGCGCAACTGAAAGCCAAAATGAAACAAGACAACCAATAATAATAAGGCGGTATCAGAAGATGCCGCCTCACTTGTTGTAAGGAGTACACATGAGCACGCTTTTTCTGGCTATACCGCTGACGCTATTCATCCTGTTTGTTCTGCCTGTCTGGTTATGGCTGCATTACAACAATCGCCAGCGCGGCGATCTGAATCAGAACGAGCAGCAGCGGCTCCAGCAACTGTCCGCCGAAGCCGCGCGGATGCGTGAACGTATTCAGGCGCTGGAAGATATTCTTGATGCTGAGCACCCGAACTGGAGGGATCGCTGATGGCAACGTTAGATCTGAATAAGAAATTATGGCGTATCCCGCAGCGCGGCAAACTGGGCGGTGTCTGCGCCGGTATTGCGCAGTATCTGGATATCAAAGTCAAAGTGGTGCGTATTCTGGCGATCCTGGCGATGTTTTTCGGCCTGTTTTTCTTTGTCGTCGCCGCCTATATCGTGCTGTTTTTTGTCCTCGATCCGCTGCCGGATAATTACGCGGAAGGGGAAAGCGTTCCCTCCAGCAGCGAACTGCTTGATGCCGTCGATGCGCAGTTGGCGGAAGGGGAACATCGCCTGCGTCAGATGGAACGCTATGTCACTTCCGACAGCTTCTCGCTGCGCAGCCGTTTCCGTCAGTTATAAGAGGTAAATCATGAATCGTCACTGGCAACAGGCACGCCAGCATGTCAAACCGGGGTTGAAATTTGCCGGTAAGCTGGTTTTGCTCACCGCGCTGCGTTATGGCCCGGCGGGCGTCGCCGGTTGGGCGGTTAAATCCGTGGCCCGCCGTCCGGCAAGAGTACTGCTGGCCTTTGCGCTGGAACCGTTACTGAAGCGTGCAGCGGATAAATTTTCTCGCCGCTTTATGGCCGAGAGGCATGTAAAATAAGTGATTTACGGCTTCACCCTAAGGGCAATGCAGCATGGCGATGGATCGAATTAAGAACGAACTGAATGCGCTGGTGAACCGCGGCATGGACAGGCATTTACGCCTCGCAGTTACCGGCCTGAGCCGCAGTGGAAAAACCGCGTTTATCACGGCGCTGGTCAATCAACTTCTTACCCTGCATGCTGGCGCGCGATTGCCGCTGCTGAGCGCCGTGCGCGAAGAGCGGTTGCTGGGCGTGAAACGCGTCCCCCAGCGCGATTTTGGCATTCCTCGTTTCACCTACGATGAAGGGCTGGCCCAGCTTTATGGCACGCCGCCCGCCTGGCCGACGCCAACGCGCGGCGTCAGCGAAATTCGTCTTGCGCTGCGTTTTCGCTCGAATGATTCGCTGCTGCGCCATTTCAAAGAGACCTCCACGCTCTATCTGGAGATTGTCGATTATCCCGGCGAGTGGCTGCTGGATTTACCGATGCTGGCGCAGGATTACCTGGATTCGCTGCTGCGCCATTTCAAAGAGACCTCCACGCTCTATCTGGAGATTGTCGATTATCCCGGCGAGTGGCTGCTGGATTTACCGATGCTGGCGCAGGATTACCTGAGCTGGTCGCGACAGATGACCGGGCTGTTACAGGGGCAACGCCAGGCGTGGTCGCAAAAATGGCGCGCGTTGTGCGCCGATCTCGATCCGCTTGCGCCAGCCGATGAGAACCGTCTGGCGGAAATTGCTGCCGCATGGACGGACTATCTCCATCAGTGCAAACGTGAAGGCCTGCATTTTATTCAGCCGGGGCGCTTTGTGCTGCCGGGCGATATGGCGGGTGCGCCCGCGCTGCAATTCTTCCCGTGGCCGGATGTCGATGGCGACGGCGAAACGAAACTGGCGCAGGCCGATAAACACACCAATGCCGGGATGCTGCGCGAGCGCTACAACTATTACTGCGAACATGTGGTGAAAGGTTTCTACAAACATCACTTTTTGAAGTTCGATCGCCAGATTGTGCTGGTGGATTGTCTGCAACCGCTGAACAACGGTCCGCAGGCGTTTAATGATATGCGGCTGGCGCTGACTCAACTGATGCAAAGTTTCCATTATGGCCAACGCACGCTGTTCCGCCGTCTGTTTTCGCCGGTGATCGATAAATTGCTGTTTGCCGCTACCAAAGCCGACCACGTGACGCTCGATCAGCACGCCAATATGGTGTCGTTGCTGCAACAGCTCATCCAGGATGCCTGGCAGAATGCAGCCTTTGAAGGTATCAGCATGGATTGCATGGGGCTGGCCTCGGTACAGGCGACGCAGAGCGGTATCATTGAGGTGAATGGCGAGAAAATCCCGGCCTTGCGCGGGCATCGTCTGAGTGACGGTACGCCATTGACCTTTTATCCGGGTGAAGTGCCCGCACGTCTGCCGGGGCAGGCGTTCTGGGATAAGCAGGGTTTCAGTTTCGAAGCTTTTCGCCCGCAGGCGATGGATGTGGATACGCCGCTGCCGCATATTCGCCTCGACGCCGCGCTGGAGTTTTTAATTGGAGATAAATTGCGATGAGCGAGCCGCTAAAGCCAAGAATCGATTTCGCCGGGCCGCTGGAAGCGGAAACCGACGCGCAGTTTAAAGGTGCGCAAACGTTTGACGCCCAACAGGCGGAGAAATTCTCGCCGCTCATCACCGACGATTTGCCTGCTGAGGGGCAGGCGGAAGCTGTCGTGGAATCCGCGCTGCGCCCGAAGCGCAGTCTGTGGCGCAAAATGGTCAGCGCCGGGCTGGCGCTGTTTGGCGTCAGCGTCATCGGTCAGGGTGTGCAGTGGGCGATGAATGCCTGGCAGACCCAGGACTGGGTCGCGCTCGGCGGCTGTGCGGCCGGGGCGTTGATCATCGGCGCCGGTGTCGGTTCGGTCGCCAGCGAATGGCGGCGGCTCTGGCGTTTGCGCCAGCGAGCGCAGGAGCGTGATGAAGCCCGTGATTTGCTGCACAGCCATGCCACCGGGAAAGGCCGCGCGTTTTGCGAAAAACTGGCGCTGCAGGCGGGCATCGATCATGCACATCCGGCAATGCAGCGCTGGTATGCCGCCATTCACGAAACGCAAAGCGATCGTGAAATTGTCAGCCTCTACGCGCACCTGGTGCAACCGGTGCTGGATGCGCAGGCGCGGCGCGAAATCAGCCGTTCAGCGGCAGAATCGACGTTGATGATCGCAGTCAGCCCGCTGGCGCTGGTGGATATGGCGTTTATCGCCTGGCGCAATCTGCGGCTGATCAATCGTATCGCCACGCTTTATGGTATTGAACTGGGCTATTACAGCCGCTTGCGGTTATTCCGCCTGGTGCTGCTGAATATTGCCTTTGCCGGTGCCAGCGAACTGGTGCGCGAAGTGGGAATGGACTGGGTATCGCAGGATCTCGCGGCGCGGCTTTCGGCACGCGCCGCACAGGGAATTGGCGCCGGGTTGCTGACGGCGCGTCTGGGAATTAAGGCCATGGAATTGTGCCGCCCTTTGCCGTGGCTGGATGATGATAAACCCCGGCTCGGCGATTTCCGTCGCCAGTTGATTGGTCAGCTTAAAGAGACCCTGCAAAAGCGGCCTGCGGAGTAAAAACGGCGCTGCGCGCTTATCTTTACAGCGTACTGCCGCTTTTTCCGTCAGGCTGTCAATATTTGTTGACAGACATCTTCCTGCCAGCCAGGAAGTGTCTTATCATCCTTTTAATACGTGAATGAAAAAAGGGTGGTTATTCCCATGCGTCTTGAAGTCTTTTGCGAGGATCGTCTTGGTCTGACACGTGAATTGCTCGATTTACTGGTGCTGCGTGGCATTGATTTGCGCGGCATCGAAATTGACCCGGTCGGGCGTATTTACCTCAATTTCGCCGCGCTTCAGTTCGATACCTTCAGTAGCCTGATGGCCGAAATTCGCCGTATTCCCGGCGTTACTGACGTTCGCACCGTATCATGGATGCCGTCTGAGCGTGAGCACCGCGCCCTGAGCGCGCTGCTGGAAGCACTGCCGGAGTCGGTACTGTCGCTGGACATGAAAAGTAAAATTGAGCTGGCAAACCCGGCCAGTTGCCAGCTTTTCACGCAGGATATCGACAAATTACGCAACCACAATGCCGCACAACTGATCCCCGGTTTTAACTTCCAGCGCTGGCTGGAGGGCAATCCGCATAACTCGCATAGCGAACATGTGGTGATCGGCGGACAAAACTTCCTGATGGAAATTACCCCGGTGCACCTGGAAGGGGAAACCGGCGAACCGATGCTGACCGGTGCCGTTGTTATGCTGCGTTCCACCGTGCGCATGGGGCGACAGTTACAGAATATCAGCCCGCAGGATACCAGCGCCTTCAGCCAGATTGTCGCGGCCAGCCAGAAGATGAAGCATGTTGTCGAGCAGGCGCGCAAACTGGCGACACTGACCGCACCGCTGTTGATTACTGGCGATACCGGTACAGGAAAAGATCTGCTGGCACATGCCTGCCACCTTGCCAGCCCGCGAGCGGCGAAGCCGTATCTGGCGCTGAACTGCGCATCGATCCCGGAAGAATCGGTCGAGAGCGAACTTTTCGGTCATGCGCCGGAAGGGAAAAAAGGCTTTTTTGAACAGGCTAACGGCGGCTCGGTGCTGCTGGATGAAATTGGCGAAATGTCGCCGCGTATGCAGGTCAAACTGCTGCGTTTCCTTAACGATGGTACCTTCCGGCGCGTTGGCGAAGATCATGAAGTGCATGTTGATGTCAGAGTGATATGCGCCACGCAACGTAACCTGGTGGAGCTGGTGCAGAAGGGGCTGTTTCGCGAGGATCTCTATTATCGCCTGAATGTCCTGACGCTGAATCTGCCGCCGCTGCGCGAACGCCCGCAGGACATCATGCCGCTGACGGAACTGTTTGTTGCCCGTTTCGCCGATGAGCAGGGCGTACCACGGCCGAAATTATCGCAGGATCTGCCGCCGCTACTGAATCGCTATAGCTGGCCGGGTAACGTTCGTCAGTTGAAAAACGCCATTTATCGCGCGTTAACGCAACTGGAAGGTTATGAACTGCGCGCGCAGGATATTCTGTTGCCGGATTACGACGCGGCTACGGTTGCAGTGGGTGAAGATGCAATGGAAGGTTCGCTGGATGACATCACCAGCCGGTTTGAACGTTCGGTGCTGACACAGCTTTATCGCAACTATCCCAGTACGCGTAAACTGGCGCGCAGGCTTGGCGTATCGCACACGGCAATTGCCAATAAGCTGCGGGAATATGGTTTAAGCCAGAAGAAAAACGAAGAGTAAAGAAAACCCGGCAGCGTTCGCTGCCGGGCCGAAATATCAGGCTTTCAGTACGTCAAGTGCCGCGGTGTAATCCGGCTCAGTGGTAATTTCATTGACCAGCTGGCTGAAAATAACCTTATCGTTTTCATCAAGTACCACGACAGCGCGTGCCGCCAGGCCTTTCAGTGCGCCTTCAGAAATGCTCACGCCGTAGTTTTCCAGGAAATCAGCGCTGCGCAGCGTTGACAGCGTAACCACATTGCTCAGGCCTTCCGCGCCGCAGAAGCGGGATTGCGCAAACGGCAGATCGGCAGAAATGCACAGAACCACTGTGTTGCTAATTTCAGTCGCTAACTGGTTGAATTTGCGGACAGAAGCTGCGCAAACACCGGTATCAATGCTCGGGAAAATGTTCAGTACTTTGCGTTTGCCCGCGAACTGCGCGAGAGAGACGTCAGACAGGTCTTTAGCCACAAGCGTAAACGGTTTGGCTTGTGCGCCAACCTGCGGGATTGCGCCTGCAACGGGAACCGGGTTGCCCTGAAAATGAACGAGTTGTGACATAATATCTTCCTGTTTACATATAGTTAACGTCCGGGCTAGTGTATGCCATCCGCCGAGACCACGGCAAACCAATTTTCATATCTATACTGGTTTACATTGCGGCAGAGGAGAGAGGAATGCGCAACGTTAAAGTTTATGAGGAAACCTGGCCGCTGCACACTCCGTTCGTGATCTCGCGCGGCGCCCGCAGCGAAGCGCGCGTGGTGGTGGTTGAACTGGAAGAAGATGGCATTAAAGCCTCGGGTGAATGTACGCCGTATCCGCGTTACGGTGAGAGCGAAGCGTCGGTCATGGCGCAGATACTCACCATTGTGCCGCAACTGGAAACCCGGCTCAGCCGCGAGGAGCTGCAAACGCTCCTGCCGCCCGGTGCTGCGCGCAACGCCGTGGATTCTGCGCTCTGGGATCTGGCGGCGCGCAAAGCGAACCAGACCCTGACACACTATGCAGGCGTTACATTGCCGCAAAATGTCACCACGGCGCAGACTGTGGTGATCGGCACGCCGGAGCAGATGGCGGCCAGCGCGGCGGCGCTCAGCGAGAAGGGCGCTCAGTTGCTGAAAGTGAAGCTTGACGATCACTTAATCAGTGAGCGGCTGGTGGCGATCCGCGCCGCTGCGCCCGCGGCGACACTGATTGTCGATGCCAACGAGTCGTGGCATGCCGAAGGCCTTGCGGCGCGCTGCCAACTGCTGGCGGATTTGGGCGTGGCAATGCTGGAACAACCGCTTCCGGCCGGGGCCGACGAAATGCTGGCTAACTTTATCCATCCGTTGCCCATTTGCGCTGATGAGAGTTGCCATACGCGGGAAAGCCTGGCGTCATTACACGGGCGTTACGAGATGGTCAACATCAAGCTGGATAAAACCGGCGGTCTGACGGAAGCGCTGGCGCTGGCCGACGAGGCCGCAAAGCAGGGTTTTGCGCTGATGCTGGGCTGCATGATCTGCACGTCGCGCGCCATCAGCGCGGCATTACCGCTGGCAAATCGCGTGCGCTTCGCCGATCTGGATGGCCCGACATGGCTGGCGGTAGATGTCGAACCGGCACTGCACTTTACCACCGGCACGCTTCATCTTTGAGGATCCCAGTGCAGTAATTCTGTCACCGCCGCGAGGTACTTTTCGCTCGCTTCGTCGGCGGAGATTGGCGGAAACTCAACGGTGATGCAGTGCAGACCGATATCCGCGCACCAGCTTCCAAAAGAGCCGGGCGTTTCGTAACCAACACTGGTGACCAGTGGCAGGGATAGCGCGCTGGACAACCATTGACCCAGCACGCTTTCCTGCGGATCTTCCACACATGCCAGCGGATCATGAAACGTCACCACCCATGCCGGGTGAATGCGATGAATCAACTGGCATAACGCCTGCGTTTCCGGTTCAGAACCGGGCGCGTCACCGGTCAGTAACACCACATCCCGTTCATCGGCGGCGCTGTTCCAGCGATAAACCGTTTCACCTGCTTTCCAGTTGGCGGCGGGAAAATTCCGGTTGAGATCGACGCCGTTGGCGTTCGCGCGCAGGCCAAGCTGACAACCGTCCGGATTGACCGCCAGGATCACATGATGATGGCGCAGATCGGCCTTCAGCGTGCGCAGGGCGCAGGAAAGCGTAACGACCGAGGAGTTTTCGTCGCCGTGCGTTCCGGCGATGATCAAACCGCTTTCGCGCGTGGCGACGGGTGCCGGAAACCAGATCAGCGGCGCGCCGAGCAGTGAGCGGCCAAACTCTTCGCTTCCGGGGGCAAAACGGCCCCGCTGCGGACGTGGACGTGTGACAGGCATAAGCTTCCTCTGTTCTGGCGTTTGCTTACAGCAAGTGTTGAGCAAAAATCGGTGTGACGCAAATCTTGCCACGCAGGGTAAATTACTGTCCATCATCAATTTTTTGACTGACCAGGTTTGCATTCCGGTATGTTAAAACAAATAATTACACTTCTATTGCCGGGAAATGACACATCAAAAGGGGATCCCATGACGCATCGAGTTTCCACGCTGTGCTGCGCGCTCTGGCTGTGCGGTTTTTCTTCTGTATCGTTTGCTGCTGACGTTCCTCCAGGCACGCAACTGGCGGCAACGCAGGAAGTTGTGCGTCATCTGAAAGACGAACCCGCCTCGCTGGATCCTGCAAAAGCCGTTGGTCTGCCGGAGATTCAGGTGCTGCGCGACCTGTTTGAAGGTCTGGTGAATCAGGACGAGAAGGGCAACATTATTCCCGGCGTCGCCAGCAAATGGCAGAGCAATGATAATCGCATCTGGATTTTTACCCTGCGCGACAATGCCCGCTGGTCTGATGGTTCACCGGTGACCGCAGAGGATTTCGTTTATAGCTGGCAGCGTCTGGTGGATCCGAAAATGACCTCGCCTTTTGCCAGCTTTGCGGCGCTGGCCGGGCTGGCTAATGCGCAGGAGATTACCGAGGGTAAAGCGACGCCGGATAAGCTCGGCGTCAGCGCGGTGGATGCTCGCACGTTGCGGGTGCAACTTTCCCGTCCCGTACCGTGGTTCCCGAGTCTTGCGGCCAGCTTCGCGCTCTATCCGGTACAAAAAGCGAACGTTGAAAGCGGCGCAGACTGGACGCGTCCAGGGCATCTGGTCGGTAACGGCGCGTTTGTGCTGAGCGATCGTGTGGTAAACGAAAAGCTGGTGCTCAGCCGCAACAAGCACTACTGGGATGACGGCAAAACCGTGATCAACCAGGTGACGTTTATGCCCATCAACCAGGAGTCCGCAGCCACCAAACGTTATCTGGCGAATGGCGTCGACATTACCGAATCTTTCCCGAAAAACCTCTACCAGAAATTGTTGAAAGATATCCCGGGGCAGGTCTACACGCCGCCGCAACTGGGCACCTATTACTACGCATTTAATACGCAAAAAGGTCCAACGTCCGATCCCCGCGTGCGTCTGGCGCTGAGTATGACGATCGACCGTCGGGTGATCGCGCAAAAAGTGCTGGGCACCGGCGAGAAACCCGCGTGGCGTTTAACGCCGGACGTGACGGCAGGTTTCACGCCGGAACGTTCACAGTTTGAATCGATGAGCCAGGCAGAACTGAACGCGCAGGCGAAGACGCTGTTGCAGGCGGCAGGTTACGGCCCGCAGCGGCCGCTTAAACTCCGGTTGCTGTATAACAGCTCGGAAAGTCACCAGAAGATTGCCATTGCGGTGGCCTCAATGTGGCGACAGAGTCTGGGCGCGGATGTGACGCTGCAAAACCAGGAGTGGAAAACCTATATCGACAGCCGTAACAGCGGCAATTTTGATGTGATCCGCGCGTCATGGGTGGGGGATTACAACGAACCGTCCACGTTCCTGTCGATACTGACATCCGGAAGCAGCAGCAATATTTCGCGCTTCAGTGATGAAAGCTATGACAAAGTGATTGCACAGGCGGCGCAGGAAACCAGCGCCAAAGCGCGTAACGTGGACTACAACGCGGCGGAACATCTTATTGCTGAAAAAGCGCCGATTGCGCCGATTTATCAGTACACCAATGGGCGCTTGATTAAGCCATGGCTGAAGGGATATCCGATTAACAACCCGGAAGATGTGGCATACAGCCGCACGTTATACATTATTAAACATTAATAAAAAAAATCCCCTTACGTCACGGGAAGTAAGGGGAAACTCA
The DNA here is from genome assembly GCF_013085925.1 of Kosakonia sp. MUSA4. Lineage (NCBI taxonomy): Bacteria > Pseudomonadati > Pseudomonadota > Gammaproteobacteria > Enterobacterales > Enterobacteriaceae > Kosakonia > Kosakonia sp. MUSA4. The sequence continues at coordinate 2,690,003 of NZ_CP025697.1, read as the reverse complement.
TTGATTACGGAATGATTCCTGTCTTAGCAGGAGTGTTGAGAATTTTACTTAAGGAATGTGAAGGGACAATGGAGGAAATAAGGAGTGTTGCGGGAATGTGAATGACCATTCTCGGGCAGGGGCAAAAAAAGCCCGCTACATTGAGCGGGCGAAAAATACTGGAAGCAATGTGAGCAATGTCGTACCGAATACCTGAGTGTTTAACTCAACTATTCAGTATTGAGAAAGATAATCTTTATCATTTAGTGGCGCAACCCCTTTTTTTGTATGGTCGGCCGAAGCGGCATTTTCCGCGGGGAAACCCAACTCTTTTACGATTATGGTCAAAAAACAGACAGTATTCGGTGGTATAATAGAAAGGTGTTTATAACCGCAGAGGACGTTATGGAGACTGAATTAGACCCAACCCAACTGGCTATCGAATATCTGCGTCGCGATCGCAGCGCGATGACACCGGCCGAGTACCTCAAAAAACTCAAACGACTCCGGCTGGAGTTTGCGGATCTGCTGACCCTTTCGCATACAGAATTGAAAGAAGAGATCGATTTTGCCTGGCGGTTGGGCATTCATTAATACCGTAATAACGCCACAGCGCCCGAAAGCGGGCGCTTTTTTTTGCCTCCATTCAGGCGGCAAGCACCTGGTTACGACCGTTATTTTTTGCGCGATAAAGCGCTTCATCGACGCGACGGAACAGGGCATCAAGGCTTTCATTTTGCAAATGGCGCGCGACGCCAATACTGACGGTAAAGCCAGGCAGACCGGGCGTGGCGATGTTCACTACCGCCTGGCGGATGGCTTCCGCCACGTCCAGCGCGGTATCTATGCGGGTATGCGGCAACAACAGTAAAAATTCTTCGCCGCCCCAGCGAAAGACATAATCACCACTGCGGCTGTTGGCTTCCAGCGTGCGTGCAAGTTCGATCAGCACTTCGTCCCCGCACTGATGACCGAATTGATCGTTAATATGTTTGAAATAATCCGCATCGACCAGCAAGACGCAAAAGTCGAGCACGGTCGGCAGAACATGATCTGTCAGGTGATAAAACTGACGGCGGTTCAAAAGCCCGGTAAGAGCATCGCGGTGCGCAGCGTATTCCAGCTCCTGCTCGAGCCGCTTCTGTTCGGTAATATCATGAATAATGCATAACATCAGCCGTTCGCCGTATATCTCAATTGGCCCGGCGTAGGTTTGCACATGCCGTGTTGAGCCATCGGCCAACTGATGAATAAAATTGAGCGGCTTATGTCCACCGGGCAGCCTGGCGATTTCTGACATCACCGGCAGGACGTTGCGCCCCATAGTGTTAATTTCCCATGTATGCATTTTGCACATCTCTTCATGATCGTAACCATAAAAACGCAGAGCAGCGAGATTAGCATCCACGATCAGGCCATCGCGGACGGGATCGATAAGCAGCATTGGGGCTGACGTGGTATAGAAAAAACGGGCATAGAACCCTTGCTTACGCGGCTGGTAAGAGGAGGAGTGGCTGGCCTTTAACGCGGCGGCAGCGGCGCCACCGGAAATGCCTTCGAAAATGAGCACTTCACCGACAGTTTCAAATTCGCGCAGCACGGCGCGGCAGCTGATCGTACTCTCTTCACCGGAAGGGCAAATACTCCAGATTTCGACCACATCTTCGTGATTTTGCAGGCAGGGTAAATACATTGAGAGGCTGATCTGCGCAACGGCAGAAAAGAGGCCACTGCGCATTTCACGCAATGAACGACCCGCAGCCAGCTTCTGCGCCTGAGTGTTAGAAAATAGCAACGTTTCCGTGTCAGGGGCGACCACCCAAACCGGCGTGGAGAGGACATTCAGCGCATCCAGGTGATATTTAAGCATGGCTACTCCACTTATCGCGCAGGTTGCAATGTCGCCGCTGGCCAGACGTTGCGGCAATGTACTAACTTTATTGCAACACACATGAAATGTAGAGCCTTATGCAGGTTTTTTTTGTGACGGCTCTGAACATTCCAGTGACAACGCGAAAGGTTTATGTTTAAGCAGCGCTGAAATCTTCTCGACGGGTTGCGGACGGGCAAACAGGAAACCCTGTAAAAAAGCACAGCCCATATTGGTGAGCAGCGCATGCTGTTCTGCCGTTTCAATTCCTTCGGCGACCACACGCATATTCATCGAGTGGGCAATGTCGATTATCGTCGAGACGATTTTCACGTTGCGGCTATTTTCGCGAATATCTTTCACAAAACTTTTATCAATTTTGAGTTCAGTGGCAGGCAATTTTTTCAGCATCAGCATATTAGAATAGCCGGTACCAAAATCATCAATTGCCACCGTGATCCCCAACTGCGCAAACTGGGTCAGCAGATGAACGCTACGCTCAAGGTTTTTCAGCGCGGCGTTCTCGGTGATTTCCAGCGTCAGGCGGGTCGGGTCGACATGGTAACGGGTCAAGGCATCAGTGACCTGTTCATAAATATCATGCTGTTCAAACTGGCTGGGCGAGAGATTGATCGCCAGGGTCAGGTGGGGAAAACCCTGGGTATTCCAGTAATGTAACTGGCGACAGGCAGATTCAATCACCCATTGACCAACAGAGATAATCAGCCCGGTTTTTTCCAGCATCGGCAGAAACGTTGCCGGCAGTAAAACCCCCTGCTGCGGGTGACGCCAGCGCAGCAGGGCTTCGAATCCGGCAAGGGTTTGTTCGGGCGCGGTATATTGCGGTTGATACCAGAGTTCAAACTGATTGCGCGTTAGCGCCTGCGACAAATCCTGCAAGAACTGCGGTGCATCGGCGGTTTTCTGCGCCATTCCGCTGTGATAAATCGCCCAGCCGTTGCGACCTTCCTGCTTAACGCTGTACATGGCAGTGTCGGCTTTCAGCTTCAGCTCATGGGCGTTTTCGCCGTGCTCCGGATAAAAACTCACCCCGGCACTAAGCGATACATTGATGACATGGCTTAATTCATAAAAAGGGTGCTGAATGGTGGCGATCAGGCGGCGAATCAGGGCGTCAACTTCTTCCTCGCTGGTCTGCGGCACCAGCAGCGTAAATTCGTCGCCGCCGAGTCTGGCCAGCGACATTTTGTCATTAATGCAGGCTGAAAGCCGTTCTGCCACCGCGACCAGCAGCCGGTCGCCAATATGGTGCCCCCAGGCATCATTCACCAGCTTGAAGCGATCCAGATCCATATAAATCAGCGCGAAGGTCGTCTGCTCTTCTGCTGCGCGATTCAGGCAGGAATCCAGCAAAATATCGAGCTGAATACGGTTCGCCAGCCCGGTGAGGGGATCATAATGCGCCTGTTTCTCCAGTTGCAGGTTTAACTGGCGCAAACTGTCGGTCAGGCGTGCTGTTCGCAATTGCGAATCGATCATCGAGATAAACAGCATGATGCCAAAAATCACCAGCGTCGTAGTGGCGACCCACAGCGACAGTCCTTGCTCACCGACGCCGCGGCTCATGATATGTATCGCATCGTTATGTACGATAATGCCGAGCCCATCATTACTGAAGGTTGCGGCGCTCATGCCGGTATAGTGCATGGCGCAAATGGCAATGCCCATCACCAGCGAGGCAAAAACGCGATTAATAAAGACGCCATGCGTATTTTGCCGCAGGCTGAACGCCAGCCACAGCGCGACCCAGGCGCTGGCAATGGCAATCAGCAGCGACAGCGCCACCAGCGGGATGTTCCAGTAAATGCTGACGAAACTCATCATTGCCGCCATGCCGATATAATGCATCGACACCACGCCGCTGCCGAGGACGAGAGTGGCGAAAATCAGGCGCCTTGTCGGTAAGGTATGGCCGCTGACGGCAATGTTGAGCGACAGCGTGGAGGCCAGCAAAGCAATAACAAATGAGAGGATGGTTAACTCAAAATCATAATGCATCATTACCGGCATTTTCATCGCCAGCATACCGACAAAATGCATTGACCAGATGCCCATGCCCAATGTGGCTCCACCAGAAATCCGCCAGAACAGGGCGCTACGAGGTTCTGAGTTCAGCACTTTACCTGCACTATCCAGTGCGACAAATGAGGCAATGAATGCCACCAAAAAAGAGATGCCGACCAGAATAGGGTCCCACGAAACATAAAGCATATGTCATCCACGCAGGCAAAAGAGTTGATATGTAATCCTGGCACTAATTTTAGCAACTAACCTGATGAATTTAATGGTTGCGCTGAGTTTATTTTTTGCAAGGACAAATTAATAAAGATGGAGCGTCTTTTATTTATCGACATTAATGGCAGGAACTTAAAAAAAGTGGATGATTTAAGCAAGGCTAAAATTAAATTAAGAAAAAATATGCTGTGAGACTCACTGAGTGACTCTGGTTTTATATGATATATTTGGGCGGTGAATTCCTACTTTAGCGAGTTATCAGGTTTCTTGTATTGTGATTTCGGTTGTTATGTAGATGAATGTCATGACTTAATCTAAATTAATATCATTTAGCCGTGAACATTGCGCAGTATCAATTTCGCCGTGTAAAAGTATATTTCGAATGCTATAACGATCTTACCTTCTTCCGCTGTTTGGTGGGCATCACTATGTTAAGACATATTAGTGTTAGGACGTTTATTATTTTATTTTTGCTTTCTTCTTTTATTCTCATGGAAGCTTTAGTGATCACTCTCTCAAAAAATGCCCCCCTGATTATGACCACTTCAGTTGTTTCCATTACTTCGCTCGCATTACTTTGGCTGTATATGACGCAATATTTAGTGACGCCGATTAATACCGTTAAAAAAAGCATAGAAGAGGTAACCTCGGGAAATCTTTCTATTGTTATTCCTGAATTTGGAAATAACTGCGCCGGTCGCTTAATACCTGGAATCAACTCACTTTCTGCCAGCATCGCTACCTTAGTCAGAGAAATTCGCGCCTCTTCGGATTCTGCCCTCGATCTTTCCGCTGAACTGGCCGCGCGCAGTGCTGACCTCTCCGTTAAAACCGAGGAGCAATCCGCTGCGCTGGTACAGACCGCCTCCAGCATGGAACAGATGGCTTCCACCACCAAAAATAATGCCGACAATACGCGCATCGCCAGCATCCGTGCGAAAGATGCGACAAGCAGTGCGTTAAAAGGCGGCGATTTAATGGGGCAGGTTGCGAAAAATATGCAGTCAATTACCGAATGTGCCAATCAGATGACGGAGATTATTTCGATTATTGACGGTATCGCTTTCCAGACCAATATTCTGGCGCTCAATGCGGCGGTAGAGGCGGCGCGTGCAGGCGATCACGGGAAGGGGTTCTCCGTAGTGGCCGGTGAGGTGCGTAGCCTTGCGCATCGCAGCGCTGAGGCGGCGAAAAATATCAAATCCCTGATTGCTGAAACGACAGATAACGTGACGCAGGGCGCGACAGTGGTGAATGAAGCAGAACAAAACATGCACGATATTGTTTCCGGCGCGAGCGTGGTCAGTAAGTTGATGGATGAAATTGCCGTCACGACGCTGCAACAGGAAAAAGGTATTTCGCAGATCACCCTGGCGTTGGCGGAGCTGGAAAAAGTGACACAGAGCAACGTCACCACGGTTGATGAACTTGCCGGTTCCTCTGACGTGCTGAAACATCAGGTCGAGGAGTTACAAAAACGGACCGGTAAATTTCGTCTGATCGAGAGCGCTCCGACAGCACAGACCGTATTGTCGCCAGAAAAACAGCACCAGCGCGTCAAAACGCCGGTTTTGCGTAATCAGGAAAATTACTGGCACTCTTTCTGAAGATATTCGCACTGAACAACAAGGCCCGGGAAACCGGGTTTTTTATTTGCAGTTTGCATGAATTTGTTAACAAATTCAGCGTGATGATTGCTTAAGATTCTCATCCGGCTAGACTGACAGCAATACCTTGCTGATTTTGGAGGCGCTGTGGAAGTACTAAAAGGCTCCGGGGTGAATGTTCCGGATGCGGTTTTTGCGTGGCGGCTGGATGGAAAAGGCGGCGTTAAGCCGCTCGAAGATGATGACATTATTACTGAACAAACACCGTGCTGGGTGCACCTGAATTACACCAATCAGGAGAGCGCGCAGTGGCTGGCCTCAACGCCGTTGCTGCCGAACAGCGCGCGTGATGCGCTTTCCGGCGAAAGTACTCGCCCACGCGTAAACCGGCTGGGCGAGGGAACGTTAATTACGCTGCGCTGTATTAACGGCAGCACCGATGAACGCCCCGACCAGCTCGTGGCCGTGCGGTTATACATGGATTCGCGGATGATTGTCTCCACGCGTCAGCGGAAGGTCATGGCGATGGATGATGTGGTCAGGGATCTGGAAGAGGGCTCCGGTCCGACGGATAGCGGCGGCTGGCTGGTGGATGTTTGCGATGCGTTGACCGATCACGCCAGCGAATTTATTGAATCGTTGCACGACAGGATTATCGATCTGGAAGATAACCTGCTCGATCAGCAAATTCCGCCACGGGGCATTCTGGCGTTGCTGCGCAAACAGTTAATTGTTATGCGCCGCTATATGGCGCCGCAGCGCGATGTTTTTTCCCGGCTGGCCAGTGAACGTCTGGCGTGGATGAGCGACGATCAGCGCCGTCGGATGCAGGATATCGCCGATCGCCTCGGGCGCGGCCTGGATGAGATCGATGCCTGCATTGCCCGTACGGCAGTGATGACGGATGAGATTACGCAGGTGATGCAGGAGTCTCTGGCGCGACGAACTTATACCATGTCGTTGATGGCAATGGTTTTTCTGCCGAGTACCTTTCTTACCGGCTTGTTTGGCGTCAATCTGGGCGGCATTCCGGGAGGCGGCTGGCAATTTGGCTTTTCGATCTTCTGCGTGATGTTGGTGGTACTGATCGGCGGTGTTACCTGGTGGTTGCATCGTAGTAACTGGCTGTAAAATTTCACTTTTTTAACATTTTTTGAACATAAAAACGCCAGATAGTTTGAGCGAGGTCAATAAACACAATACCTATTCAGGGCAATATTTCTCTCGCAGGTGAATGCAACGTCAAGCGATGGGCGTTGCGCTCCATATTGTCTTACTTCCTTTTTTGAATTACTGCATAGCACAATTGATTCGTACGACGCCGACTTAATGAGTCGGCTTTTTTTTGCCTCTTTTTTACCTGCGTCTACCCTTAACAGGTATCTCACGTAAAGGAGGCGATGATGAATACACGCAATTCCTCACATCTCAGCGATCCGGTTCCGACCGATCCGATCCCGATTCCCGATCCCATTCCACATCCGCAACCGATGCCGGACCCGCCGCCGGATGAAGAACCCATTAAGATGTCGCGTAAACAGGGCAGATCTGAGAGGATACGCGCCTGCTGATCTCAGCCCTTTTATCGCGAGACTTTATTGTGACCGCTTTTTCAACCTTAAATGCTTTGCCCGCCGCCCAGATCGAGAATCTTAACGATCTGGGCTATCTCTCTATGACTCCCGTCCAGGCCGCTGCGCTGCCTGCCATTCTCGCCGGAAAAGATGTCCGCGTGCAGGCAAAAACAGGCAGTGGCAAAACGGCGGCATTTGGGCTGGGCTTATTGCAACATATTGATGCCAGCCGTTTTCAGACGCAGTCGCTGATTTTATGCCCGACGCGTGAGCTGGCCGATCAGGTCGCCAGCGAGTTACGCCGTCTGGCGCGCTATATGCCCAATATCAAAGTGCTGACCCTGTGCGGTGGCCAGCCTTTCGGCGCGCAGCGCGATTCATTACAGCATGCGCCGCACATTATTGTTGCCACGCCGGGGCGTTTGCTCGATCACCTGCAAAAAAACACCGTTACACTGGATAGCCTGCAAACGCTGGTTATGGACGAAGCCGATCGTATGCTCGACATGGGATTCAGCGAAGCGATTGATGACGTTATCCGTTTTGCGCCAGCCTCGCGGCAGACCCTGCTGTTTTCCGCCACCTGGCCGGAAGCGATTGCCGCCATCAGCGGCCGCGTCCAGCGCGACCCGGAAACCATTGAAATCGATAGCGTCGATGCGCTGCCCGCCGTTGAACAGCAGTTCTTTGAGGTTTCCCGTCAGGGCAAAGCCGCACTGTTGCAAAAGCTCTTAAGCGAGCACCGTCCGGCTTCCTGCGTGGTGTTCTGTAATACCAAAAAAGATTGCCAGGAAGTGTGTGATGCGCTGAACGCTGCAGGGCAGAACGCACTGGCGCTGCATGGCGATCTGGAACAGCGCGACCGCGATCAAACGCTGGTGCGTTTTGCCAACGGCAGCGCGCGCGTGCTGGTGGCGACCGATGTCGCGGCGCGCGGTCTCGACATTAAATCGCTGGAGCTGGTGGTGAACTACGAGCTGGCGTGGGATCCGGAAGTGCACGTACACCGTATTGGACGCACTGCGCGCGCGGGTAATAGCGGCCTGGCAATCAGTTTCTGTGCGCCGGAAGAGGCGCAGCGCGCCAACATTCTCGCGGAAATGCTGCAACTGAAGCTGAACTGGTGCAACGCACCGGCCAACGTCAAAGTGGTGCCGCTGGAAGCGGAAATGGCCACGCTGTGCATCGATGGCGGTAAAAAAGCCAAAATGCGTCCCGGCGATGTGCTGGGCGCGCTGACTGGCGATATGGGGCTGGATGGCGCAGACATCGGTAAAATCACCGTACATCCGTCGCATGTGTATGTGGCTGTTCGCCAGAGCGTGGCGCGTCAGGCGTGGAAGCAGTTACAGAACGGGAAGATTAAAGGCAAAAGCTGCCGCGTACGGCTGTTGTAAAACCCGCCTCTCTGCACGCAGCAGAGAGGCGGTGATTTATTTCACTTCAATGACGTTAAGACGCAGTTCATCGAGCTGCGCGTCATCTTCTTCCGGCTGCCAGCCAGCCGGCTGCAACGGGATCTCTTCGCGGTCAAACGCCAGATCGCCGCCGTTAACCACTTCCGAACCGTGCGTAATGCCTTTGAAATCAAACAGATTGATGTCGCTGAGATGCGACGGCACCACGTTCTGCATGGCGCTGAACATGGTTTCGATGCGCCCTGGATAACGTTTGTCCCAGTCACGCAGCATATCGGCAATCACCTGGCGTTGCAGGTTCGGCTGCGAACCACACAGGTTGCACGGAATGATCGGGAAACCTTTCGCTTGTGAAAAACGCTCAATATCTTTTTCGCGGCAGTAAGCCAGCGGGCGGATCACAATGTGTTTGCCGTCATCGCTCATCAGCTTCGGCGGCATGCCTTTCATTTTCCCGCCGTAGAACATATTCAAAAACAGCGTTTGCAGAATGTCGTCGCGGTGGTGGCCCAGTGCAATTTTGGTCGCGCCCAGTTCACTCGCCGTACGATAGAGAATTCCACGACGCAGGCGAGAACAGAGAGAACAGGTGGTTTTGCCTTCCGGGATCTTCTCTTTCACGATGCCGTAAGTGTTCTCTTCCACAATTTTGTACTCAACGCCGAGCGAATCCAGATACTGCGGCAGAATATGCTCCGGGAAACCCGGTTGTTTCTGGTCGAGGTTGACCGCCACCAGCGAAAAATTGACCGGCGCGCTCTGTTGCAGGTTGCGCAGAATTTCCAGCATCGTGTAGCTATCTTTGCCGCCGGAAAGGCAGACCATAATGCGGTCGCCTTCTTCAATCATATTGAAGTCGGCAATGGCTTCGCCGACGTTACGACGCAGACGTTTTTGCAGTTTGTTGAGGTTGTACTGCTCTTTCTTTGTAATCTCTTGTTTCTCGGTCATTGTTTCTTTTCTCTGGGAGCGTCGGGAGCACGACGTGGGCAAACCAAATCCACAAGGAAAAACCGATCATTCCCCGTGATAGCACGATCCTGGTTCATTACCTCTGTCCATGCTCCATAAGCCATTTGCGCGTTTTTATGCCCCATCCGGCTGGCAATAAAATACAGATTAGCGCCGGCACTCAAAAGCCAGCAGGCAAAAGTATGCGCGTATGGTACGGATTCCGGCGACGAATGCCAGCGCGTTTTACGAGCGCATTTCATCTTGCCCCTGCACAGGATAAAGAATAGTGTGGTTTTCGTTCGCTTTTGTTGGTTCGCTGAATATAAACATCATGCATTTTACCGTCTTCTGTCCGTAGGATCTTCCTCAAACCTGTATCGTCCTGGCAGGAAGAAATATCCTGTTATCTATTAACAGCAAGGGAGATGTAAGCAGTGAACACCTTGATTGTTCGTTTCATTTTTTTAACGCTGATATTCGGTTCGGTTCCAGCGCTTGCTTCGGGAAAGAGCGAAATGACGCTGGAGCGCGTGGTTATCCTCAGCCGCCATGGCGTAAGGGCACCGACAAAATCCACCGCACTTATGCAAGACGTCACACCTGATCAGTGGCCGCAATGGGACGTGCCTTTAGGATGGCTGACGCCGCGTGGAGGGCTGCTTATTTCTGAGTTGGGGAAGTATCAGCGTCTAAGGCTGTCAGGGAAAGGTCTGCAAGGTGATAAAACTTGTTCGTTTGCTCAGGTCGCTGTCATTGCCGATACGGATCAACGAACGCGTAAAACCGGTGAAGCATTTCTTACCGGGTTCGCGCCAGAGTGCCATATCCCGGTGCATTATCAACAACAGACCCGAACAGATCCTGTTTTTAACCCCATAAAAACGGGTAAATGTTCATTCAACACCGTCAAGGTGAAAGAGGCGATTCTGAACCGGGCCGGAGGCGATATTGGGCACTACACACAACAATACCAACCTGCGTTTCAGGCCCTGGAAAAGGTTTTAAATTTCTCTCAGTCAGAAAAATGTAAATCAACCGGGCAGAATAATGATTGCTCATTAACCGGAGCCTTACCCACAAAACTCAACGTCACACCGGATAATGCTTCGTTAACCGGTGCATGGGGACTTTCTTCAACGTTGACAGAGATATTCCTGCTCCAGCAGGCTCAGGGTATGCCACAAGTGGCCTGGGGACGGATAGCGGGGGAGAAAGAATGGGGCGAGTTATTAAGTCTGCATAACGCGCAGTTTGACCTTTTGCAAAGAACGCCGGAAGTGGCGCGTAGCAGGGCAACGCCCTTACTTGATTTGATTCGCACTGCGCTGGTAACGAAAGGGGCAGCCGAAAATAGCTATGGCATTAACTTGCCGGTTTCTTTGTTATTTATTGCCGGGCACGATACCAATCTGGCTAATATTAGCGGGGCATTAGGTCTTAACTGGTCGCTTCCCGCGCAGCCCGATAATACTCCGCCAGGCGGTGAGCTGGTTTTCGAAAGATGGAAACGGCTCAGTGATAATAGCGACTGGATTCAGGTTTCGTTTGTTTATCAGACACAGCAGGAGATGCGAGAAATGCAGCCTCTATCGCTGGAAAATCCCCCCGGTAAAGTGGATCTGAAGCTCACGGCATGCAACGAAAAAAATGCGCAGGGAATGTGTTCGCTGGCAAGTTTTTCAGCACTGATTGAGTCAGTGCGTGTGCCTGCTTGTGGTTTATAAATAAGCGGCTGTTACCGAAAAATATCCCCACCGCCCATGCCCGCAACGCCGACAGTTTTTTCACTCCGGCATGTTGTCGGGCAGTAAAATCGATGGATTATTCCTGCGGCGCAGCAAACGAATACTCTTTTTCAACCTTGCAAATGCGCGTGGTGAAGGAGTGATACCACTTTTCCCGTCCGGTTTTCTGCGCCATCACGTGCTCCGCATTGGCTTTCCAGTTTTTAATCGCGTCAAGCGAATCCCAGTATGAGACGGTAATGCCCACTTCCTCACGGGCAGAATCGACACCGAGAAAACCCGGCTGGTTAACCGCCAGTTCCATCATACGATCGGACATTGCACCATAACCGTCATCAACCGCTGTGCGCACGGAGGTAAAAATCACGGCGTAATAGGGCGTGGAGGGGCTGTTTTTTGACATTGCGGTTTCCGTAATAAGGGTGAAAAATCGTATCCTGGCAGATTATAAGAACGGCGGGCAGCTACCTGTTCAGGCGACTTTTTTTTCGGGAAATTTTCCCCTGATCACGCCATCATAAAAGCGGCCTTTCGAGACGACGGTCAGAAACACCGTGAAGATCCGCTCCGGAACGTTCTGATACTGATAAATGCTTTTATCGTGAAAACAGATTTCGAGCGTGCGGTTGCGGCTGTCATAACCAATGGACGAAATGCGTGATGAGGTTACGGGATGATATCGCATGCTGTTCGCTCCTTGCCGCCCGGGAAAACTGATTATTAACGTAGCTTGCGGATGGTGTCATGCGAAATCCGTGCGTTAAAAAAACCACCGGCGCTAACCGGTGGCTTTTTAGGCAGTTCGCTTATTCTGTTGGGTTTTTCTCTGCTTTTCCGGCCAGTTGCGCGAGGAAGTCATAGCGTTTTTGCAGGTCGGCGGCGGCATCTTTCCACAGTTGCTCTGCCACTTCCGGCTGCTGCGCATTCAGACGACGGAAGCGCTGCTCATTGAGCAGGGTTTCCGCCAGCGCGTCAGAAGGCGGACGTGAATCCAGCGCCAGCGGGATTTTGCCTTCCTCTTCGCGACGCGGATCATAACGGTAGAGCGGCCAGAAACCGGTGGCGGTCAGCTGACGCATTTGATCGTGGCTCAGCGCCAGGTCGTAGCCATGCTCTTCGCACGGGCTGTAAGCGATGATCAGCGATGGCCCCGGATAGGCTTCCGCTTCCTGAATAGCTTTCACAGTCTGGTTCAACTGTGCGCCAAGGGAAATCTGCGCCACATAAACGTGTCCGTACATCATCATGCTGACGCCCAGATCTTTGCGCGCTTTACGTTTACCGTGTTCGCCAAATTTAGTCACCGCGCCCAGCGGCGTGGCTTTTGATGCCTGGCCGCCGGTGTTGGAGTAGCACTGGGTATCGAGCACCAGAATATTGACGTTTTCGCTCAGACTCATCACATGATCCAGCCCGCCGAAACCAATGTCATAGGCCCAGCCATCGCCGCCAATCAGCCAGATCGATTTCTCAACCAACGCATCGGCATCGGTCAGAAGTTGCTGCGCATCCTCAACATTGGTCAGTGCGTTGCGCAGTTCGGCAACCTGTTCCCGGCGAACGTCCGGCGTGGCCTCCTGATGAAGTGCGGCAAGCAGTTCAGCCGGAATATGGTCGGCAAATTGATTCACCAGACGCATCACACGCTGGCGGTGCTGATCGACGCTGAGACGGAAGCCAAGGCCAAACTCGGCGTTATCTTCAAACAGCGAGTTCGCCCACGCCGGTCCGCGCCCGTTGGCGTCTGTGGTATACGGCGTTGAAGGCAGATTACCGCCGTAAATGGAGGAACAGCCGGTAGCGTTGGCAATCATCATCCGGTCGCCATACAACTGGGTCAGAAGTTTGATGTACGGCGTTTCACCGCAGCCGGAACAGGCACCGGAATATTCAAACAGCGGGGTGATCAGTTGCGAAGTACGGATATCAATGCGTTCCAGCGTGCTGCGGTCGATCTCCGGCAGGCCAAGGAAGAAGTCATAATTCACTTTCTCTTCTTCCACATGTTCAAGGCGCGACATCATATTAATGGCCTTGATGTCCGGGTTCTGGCGATCTTTTGCCGGGCAGACTTCAACACACAGGTTACAGCCGGTGCAATCCTCCGGCGCGACCTGCAAGACATATTTCTGCCCGCGCATATCGCGCGATTTCACGTCCAGTGAATGGAGCGTAGCGGGAGCCTCCGCCATCGCCGCCGGAGAAACTACTTTCGCGCGGATCGCCGAATGCGGGCAGGCAGCAACACAGTGGTTACACTGGGTACAGAGATCTTCTTTCCAGATCGGGATCTCTTCCGCAATATTGCGTTTCTCCCAGCGGGTGGTGCCGACCGGCCAGGTGCCGTCCGGCGGCAGGGCGGAGACCGGCAGCGCATCGCCAAGGCCCGCCAGCATGGCGGCGGTAACGGTTTTGACGAAATCCGGCGCCGCATCGGAAACCACTGGCGGGCGGTGCGCGCTCTGCGGGTTGACCGGCTCCAGCGGCACTTCAAACAGTGATTCACGCGCCAGCGCCAGCGCCTGCCAGTTGCGCTCAACCAGTTCCTGACCTTTGCTGCTGTAGCTTTTGGCGATTGCGCCCTGCAATTCAGCCAGCGCGCTGTCGCCCGGCAATACCTTGGTCAGATGGAAGAACGCCATCTGCATAACGGTATTAATACGCGCGCCGAGGCTGCATTCGCGGGCGATTTTCGCCGCGTTGACCACAAAGATACGGGCTTTTTTCTGATTCAGCACCGCCTGAACTTCCTGCGGCAGGCGCGACCACACTTCCTCTGCGCTGTAGGGCGTATTGAGCAGGAAAATACCGCCCGGTTTCAGCCGTTCAGCCATCTGGTATTTATCGATAAACTGCAACTGATGGCAACCGACAAAATCCGCCTGCGAGACCAGATAGGCAGAGTTGATAGGTCTTTCGCTGACGCGCAAATGCGAAACCGTCAGGCCGCCCGCTTTTTTCGAGTCATAGACAAAATAACCCTGCGCATACCACGGCGTGGAGTTGCCAATAATCTTGATATTGTTTTTGGTCGCCGAGACGCTGCCATCGCTGCCCAGCCCGTAAAATAGCGCTTCCAGTTTCGCGTGCGACGGCAGGGTATTTTCCGGCAGCGGCAGCGAGAGGTTGGTCACGTCGTCGTAGATACCGACAGTAAAACGCGGTTTGGGTTTTGCCGCGCGCAGTTCGTTAAACACCGCCAGCACGCATTCCGGGCCAAACTCTTTGGACGATAAACCATAGCGCCCGCCAATCACACGCGGCAGGGTTTCCCGTTCGCCATGATTAAAGGCTTCCGCCAGTGCCGTCATCACATCAAGATAAAGCGGTTCCGCCAGCGCGCCCGGCTCTTTGGTGCGATCGAGCACGGCAACAGTACGCGCGCTTTCCGGCAGGACCGCCAGCAGATGCGCGGCGCTGAACGGGCGATAGAGGCGAACTTTCAGCACGCCGACTTTCTCGCCGCGCGTCAGCAACTCATCTACCACCTCTTCGCAGGTACCAATCGCTGAACCCATCAGCACAATCACGCGATCGGCCTGCGGATGGCCGTAGTATTCGAACGGTTTGTAGCGGCGCCCGGTGGCTTCGGCAAAATCGTTCATTGCCTGTTCGACGTGAGCGTAAACCGCGTTGTACCAAGGGTTGGTCGCCTCGCGGGACTGGAAGTAAGTGTCCGGGTTAGCCGATGTGCCGCGAATGACCGGATGCTCCGGGTTCAGCGCGCGGGCGCGGTGTTCGTCAATCTCCTGCTGTGGCAGCAAATTGCGGATAGTGTCGTCCGCCAGCGGCGTAATCTTGTTGATTTCGTGCGAGGTACGGAAACCATCAAAAAAGTGAATGAACGGCACGCGGCTTTTCAGCGTGGCAATATGCGAAATTAGCGCGAAATCCTGCGCTTCCTGCACGCTACCTGCAGCGAGCATGGCGCAGCCGGTCTGGCGCACCGCCATCACATCGGAGTGATCGCCAAAAATGGAGAGGGCATGGGTAGCCACGGTACGCGCTGCGACGTGCAGTACAAAGGGCGTCAATTGCCCGGCCAGTTTGTACAGCGTCGGGATCATCAGCAGCAGCCCCTGCGATGAGGTAAATGAGGTTGAGAGTGCCCCGGTTTGCAGTGCGCCGTGGACGGCTGCAATAGCCCCGGCTTCCGACTGCATTTCAACAACGCGGGGCGTGTCGCCCCAGACATTCTTCAGACCGTTACCGGCCCAGGCATCAGCCTGCTCAGCCATCGTTGAACTGGGCGTTATGGGATATATGGCGATAACTTCACTGGTACGAAAGGCCACCGAGGCCACTGCGCCATTACCGTCAATCGTGATCATATGGATGCTCTCATTACTTAATTATAAGATTTACAACAATTTTGTGTGCTGACGCTTCCCATCATGTGGTGCAGCAGAACGCCATTTTTAATTTAGTCTGTCTGGCTGATCTGCATTGTGCTCATTCATCCCGTTCCCCTGGACGTTGTCGCCCATCAGCAAACCATGTAACTCTGGTATACGCGTACGTGGCATTAAGTATCAGCGGTCGATATGCTTGCCGTGCCTTTATCCAGTATAAACAGCCAGAGAACTGAGATATTTGATCTGATGTGCCTGGCCAGTATTTATCATGTGAATGAATTCGTTGCGTTCCGGCGGATCGGGCTCAGGTTTTGCTTTCCTCATCAGCACTATGCGTTCGAAAGATTTTTTTGTGCATCTTTCAATGTATCGCACTCCGTCAACCGTACCCTTCGAACAAAAAGCAGATCTGTCATGTTTCTGCTAACCGATTCACAGTTACGTCGCACTATCACAGAAAAATACACTGAAATGCAGCCGGCTATTTTCCCGTAAGTAGCACTCTTGACTTTGCTGGTACTAATCTTGCGTAAAACGTTCTGTAACCCTGGCGTAAAGTTGGGGGGACGGCCAGATAGCAGCATAGTGTTGAATTTTAGCGCCATGATGGCTGGGATATTCGATGAAATTGTCAGAATTTCCTCTAACATTGGATGTTATTTTACCGGTAGCACCACTTGCATCGTGGGCTATTAATCTAAAATAAAGCTTGCTATAAATTGAGATATGTGTGACTAATAAGTGGTAGGTTTGTTCCACAGATGTAATAAAGCGGTTTAGTAAAGCAGTCCTCATCACAAGTGTTATCTATAGATAATTCTTCTTTTTGAGCCTCCTTATCGTTAATAATTTAATTCTGTGCGAAAACCCTTTTCGCCGAAAGGCTCTATGTATATTGAGGAAATATTTATGTCTAACAAAATGACTGGTTTAGTAAAATGGTTTAATGAGTCCAAAGGGTTTGGTTTCATCACGCCTGACAATGGCAGCAAAGACGTATTCGTGCATTTTTCTGCTATTCAGAGCGGCGGTTTTAAAACGCTGAATGAAGGTCAGAAAGTAGAATTCACGATTGAAGATGGGCAAAAAGGCCCGTCAGCAGGGAATGTTTTCGCAATTTAAATAGCACTCCCAGTCCGCCATTAGCTCAGCATGGCTAGAGCATTGCTTTATCAGTAAGTAGGGTCGGGGTTCGAGTCCTCGATGGCGGCCCAATTTTAAATAAGATAGCCCTGTCACTTTGGCGGGGCTATTTTTTTTCAGCGTTTGGCTATCTCTTAAATAAGAGCAAAATAAAAAACCGCGCAATTAAATTCTGTCGGCCAGACGTGTAAACAATAATTTCTTTTCACAGTACACAGTCATGAACGTTAATAATATTAAGCATCCTGTAGTGTGTGGATTTATTATTACGTTTCAATCCACGTAATTGTTCATAGCTTCCTGGATACGTTTAAATATTACATACAGCATTTTACTTTCATTGCTCCACTATGTTTCTGAATGCCAACAACATACGGATTATGAATGATGAGTAAGACGCTGAGAACTGCATGGTTTCTACTGTTTCTGTCATTTTGTTCAGTTGCAGGCTATGCAGGTTCTTCTCCTGCCTTGCTTCACGGGCAAAAAAGTAGCTACGTTCGACACTCTTCAGGAGAGGGGGATATTGCCGAGAACCCTGATGAGCACGTCCGGGAATCGACTGAGCAATTCTTCCGCAGGATCCACAGTTGAATTCTTCCTGTTTATAAAAACACGCTATCAGCAACCTGCCACTGGGCAGGTTTTTTTATTTCAGGCTGCGAGGTCCTTTGCATGAATTCTTACAACCGGATCCGCTACCATCTCCATCAAGGAGCCAGCCTGGAAGGCTTCGAAAAGGGCTTGCCGTGAGGACAGAAAATGTCAGGTGAGGTAGGGGGCAACCCATTTATTGCCTGCATCAGGCGATAAAAACGCAAAAAAATGTTTCTGCGGCGCATAAAGATGACTTTCAGCTCTCGACGTATTGCATTGTGCTGCCTATGATGCTTGGGTTTCGCTTTAATAAAGGGAGAGAAGAGATGCGTTCTGCGTTTTGGGTGGGGTGCGCCGTTTTATTGCTTTCGGCATGCAGTAGTGAACCTGTGCAACAGGCTACGGCTGCTCACGTTGTGCCAGGTATAAAGGCCGCGATGTCAAACAGCGGTCAGGCAAATTGCGCAATGATTGGCGGATCGTTATCTGTCGCGCGTCAGCTTGACGGTTCGATGGTGGGAATGTGTGCATTGCCGAATGGCAAACGCTGTAGCGAACAGTCGCTTGCCACCGGAAGCTGCGGTAATTACTGAGCGTTATTCGCGCGGGTATAAATCAACGTCTGCGATGCGGTTGCCAGCGTTAACTGGTCGCCGGTCAAATCGATCTGCGCGCCATTATTCAGCATGGCCTGGATAGTATGATCCAGCTCGTTACGCTGCGGATCTACGCACATCATCATGGTCATGCCCATGTGCTTGACGGTTAATGCGCCGTCAGAGAGTTTGCCCTGGCCCATAAAGCCGTTGCACATTTTGCCAGAGACGCGCAGATCCTTGTCGAAACGGATTTCCGGCGCCGGGCCCTGGTCAGATGCCGTCACTGCTTTGCCGTTAAAAGTAGTCAGTACAAAGCGCTGGTTAGCCAGTTGTTCCGGCTTAAGGGTATCAGTACGGGAACTGACACAGGCGGAAAGAGCAACGCTCAACGCAATTAAGGGGATAATTTTTTTCATCTCTTCCTCTAAGAATTTTCCATTAAGGGCGGGGATTTTAACAGGGTTAACCTGGGTGTCACTGGGCGTTAATCTTAAAACGGCTCCCTTGGCCGGGGAACCGCACAAACCGCTTAGAACAGCGCGTTCGGGCAACTTTCACCGTCACGCAACTGGCGCAGGTTTTCCAGCGTGGTCTCAGAAATGCTGGTCAACGCCTCGGCGGTCAGAAACGCCTGGTGTCCGGTGAACAGCACGTTATGGCACGCCGACAGGCGACGGAAGACATCGTCCTGGATCACATCGTTGGATTTGTCTTCAAAGAACAGATCGCGTTCGTTTTCATACACGTCCATGCCGAGCGCGCCAATTTTCTGCGTCTTCAGCGCATCAATCGCCGCCTGCGAATCGATCAGACCGCCACGGCTGGTGTTGATGATCATCACGCCGTCTTTCATGCGTTCAAACGCGGTGCGGTTCAGTAAATGGAAGTTTTCCGGCGTCAGCGGACAGTGCAGGGAGATAACGTCGGCCTGGGAAAACAGCGTATCAAGATCCACATACTCCACGCCCAGTTCCAGCGCGGCCGCGCTCGGGTAGGGATCAAACGCCAGCAGGCGCATACCGAACCCCTTCAGGATACGCAGCGCCGCAACGCCGATTTTGCCGGTGCCAATCACGCCAGCCGTTTTGCCATACATCGTAAAGCCAGTCAGACCTTCGAGCGAGAAGTTGGCGTCACGGGTACGCTGATAAGCACGATGAATACGACGGTTGAGCGTCATCATCATGCCAATCGCATGTTCCGCCACCGCTTCCGGTGAGTAGGCAGGCACACGCACCACCTGCAGCCCAAGCTCTTTGGCCGCATCAAGATCGACGTTGTTGAACCCGGCACAGCGCAGCGCGATAAATTTCACGCCCAGCTTTTTCAACTCTTCCAGTACCGGGCGGCTACCGTCATCATTGACGAAAATACAGACCCCTTCACAGCCGTTGGCGGTTTTGGCGGTCTTTTCCGTTAACAAAAAGTCGAAAAATTCAAGTTCGTAGCCATAGTGCTCGTTAACCTGCTGCAAATACTTTTTATCGTATTGCTTTGTGCTATATATCGCGAGTTTCATAAGGCTTTCTCCAACGGTTTCCTGCCTACATTATCACTTTTTAAAATTATTATGTAAACCTTCAAATTTTATTGATAATCATAGACCTGATGAATGTGTCTGCTTCAGTATAACTGCCTGCAGTGCCGACAGGATTAGCGCAGTTGCTTGAGAGTGCTGTTAGCGCTCCAGTTAATGATAAAAGCCAGCAGCACGCTGATAATCCATGGGATTTTCGAGTCGTGAAACACATTTGCACTGAGATAATCACCAAACGTGAAGCAGGTGAAAATGGTGGCGCCCGCGAACCAACCGCGGATCAGAGAACCTTTAGTGAACATTCCTTAAACCTATAGCGTAATAATTTCGCAGCAATATCGTCCTCTGTTACTGAAAATGCAACAGCCAGACTATGATTAAAGCGGCTCACGCTTTTAACAGGGCGGTTAAACATGTCACAATATCCGGCATAACTGGCTTAATCACACGATAAATCAGGATATTAACTACCCATGAAGGGTAAATACAAAGCCGCCATCGCACTGGTTTTATTATTTATACTGTTGCCGCTAACGTTACTGATGACGCTGGCGCAATGGGTGCCGACGCTTGCCGGGATCTGGCTGCCTGCCGGTACGCGCATCGCACTGGAAGAGCGCCCGCGCTTTACCCGCCATTCACTGAAAATTCCCGATCTGCGTTACTGGGTTGACGATTGTCAACTGGCGTGGCTGCAGAATGCTGAACTTACCCGTCCCAGCCGCTGGCAGTTACACGCGGGCGCGTTGACGATCAATAGCGCCTGTCTCAATAAGTTACCCGCAAACGACACGCCATCAACCGCGCCGCGAACGCTGAGCGAATGGCAAGCGATGCTGCCTTACACCTGGCTTACGGTGGAGCGATTAACCGTCTCGCCGTGGCAATCATGGGGCGGCAAACTGTCGCTGGCGTTGACACCTGAAATTCAGCAACTGAGTTACAACGGTGAGCGCGTGCAGCTTGACGCACGTCTGCACGGGCAGGCGCTGAACGTTAACCGACTCGCGCTGCATCTGTTTGATAACCAGCCGCCATTCACGCTCGGCGGTGAATTTACGCTGCCCGCCGTCCCGGATGGATGGCCCGTCAATGGCCATATGCAAAGTACGCTCACGCTGCCACAGCAACCCGGTCTGGTGGATGTTGATATGGAGTGGCGCGAAAACGAAGGGCAGACGATTGTTATGTCACGCGACAGCAGCGATCCGCTGCTCGACTTACCCTGGCAGGTGACCGGCGAACAGCTCGCCATCAGCGATGGCCGCTGGAACTGGCCGTATGCCGGTTTTCCGCTGAGCGGGCGCGTAGGGTTGAAGATCGACAACTGGCAGCAGGGGCTGGATAAGGCGCAGATAAGTGGTCGGCTGAACGTACTGACGCAGGGTGAAGCCGGTAAAGGCAACGCCGTGCTGACCATTGGTCCGGGGCGGCTAAGCATGACCGACAGCGCCATGCCGCTGCAGCTGACCGGAGAAGCGAAGCAGGGCGATCTGGTGTTTTACGCCGTATTACCGGCGCAACTGAGCGGCAGTTTTGCTGAACCGCAACTGGCCTTTACGCCCGGCGCGCTGCTGCGTTCGCGCGGGCGGGTGATCGATTCACTGAATATTGATGAGGTGCGTTGGCCGCTGGCGGGCGTAAAACTGACCCGGCAGGGCATCGACGGCCGTTTGCAGGCGATTCTCCGCGCGCACGAGAATGTGATGGGCGATTTTAGCCTGCATCTCGACGGCCAGGCGCAGGGTTTTTTGCCCGATAATGGCGAGTGGCGCTGGCGTTACTGGGGGGATGGCCATTTTACGCCGATGAACGCGCGCTGGGACGTTGCCGGTCACGGTGAGTGGCAGGACAACACCATCACGCTGACCAATCTTTCCACCGGTTTTGATCAACTTCAGTACGGCACCATGCAAATCAGCGCGCCCCGACTGGTGCTGGATGCCCCGGTGAAATGGGTGCGGGATGAGGAGAAGCCACAGTTCAGCGGCGCACTGACGCTGGATGCCGGGCAAACGACCTTTAGCGGCGGCGGCCATTTGCCCGCCTCGCAACTCAAATTCAGCGTCGATGGTGCCAATCCCACCGATTTTCAATTTAAAGGCGCCCTGAGTGCCAATGCTATCGGCCCTGTGCAGGTGAATGGCCGTTGGGACGGCGAAAGATTGCGCGGGCAGGCCTGGTGGCCGCGCCAGTCGCTCAGCGTTTTCCAGCCGTTGATCCCACCCGACTGGAAGATGAAGCTGCTCAATGGCTCGCTCTACGCTCAGGTGGCGTTTTCTGCGGCGGCCGGGCAAGGTTTTGAAGCCGGCGGGCACGGCGTGCTGAAAAGCGGCAGCGTCTGGACGCCGGATAATGAAATCAGCGGTGTTGATTTTGTATTGCCTTTCCGCTACCGCAATGCCGCCTGGCAACTGGGTCCCCGCAGGCCGGTATCGCTGCGCATTGGCGAAATTGTTAACCAGGTGACAGCCAAAAATATCACCGCTGATTTGCAGGGCGCCTGGCCGTGGAGCGAAGAAAACCCGCTCATTCTGAGCGATGTCAGCGTTGATATGCTCGGCGGTAAAGTGACCATGCAGCAGTTGCGCATGCCACAGCACGATCCGGCGCTGGTGCGCATCAACCATATTTCATCCAGCGAACTGGTCAGTGCGGTGAATCCGAAGCAGTTTGCGCTTTCCGGGCCATTTGACGGCGCGCTGCCGCTATGGCTGGATAATCCGCAATGGATAATTAAGGACGGCTGGCTGCACAACCCCGGCCCGATGACGCTGCGTATCGACAAAGATACTGCCGATGCGGTGGTGAACGACAATATGGCGGCGGGTGCGGCTATCAACTGGTTGCGCTATATGGAAATTTCCCGTTCCTGGACAAAGATAGATCTGGATAATCTTGGCGTGTTAAAAATGCAGGCTGCTATTCGTGGCACCAGTTATGTTGAAGGCAAGAGCAGCACCGTGAATTTGAACTATACCCATGAGGAAAACGTCTTTACCTTATGGCGCAGTTTACGTTTTGGCGACAATTTGCAGTCATGGCTTGAGCAACATGCCGCGCTTCCCCAGGCGCGCTGTGCGAAGGGCGAAAAGTGTGAGGAAAAACAATGAAAACCCCGATAGCCGTGCCGGTGCTGGCAATCACCACCTTGCTGGCTGGTTGTACGCCGCGCATCGAGGTGGCGGCACCGAAAGAGCCGATCACCATCAATATGAATGTGAAGATCGAGCATGAAATCCACATCAAAGTGGATAAAGATGTCGAAACCCTGCTGAAATCGCGCAGCGATCTGTTCTGAGGCCATCATGATGAAAAAACGACTGCTGATGGCATTGCTGGCGCTGAGCCTCGCCAGTACAACCGCGCAGGCATTGACGCTGGATGAAGCCCGTTCACAAGGGCGGGTGGGGGAAACCTTAACCGGTTACATCGCGCCGGTAAGCCACGATAAAGAGACGCTGGCGCTGGTGGATCGCATTAACAAAGCGCGTGCCGAAAGCTACCAGCAACTGGCCGATAGCAACAACATTCCCGTTGACGATGTGGCGAAGATGGCGGGTCAGAAACTGGTGGATCGCGCCCGGCCCGGTGAATATGTGCAGGGCATTAACGGTAAATGGCTGAAGAAATCGTCAGCGGCGCATTGATTTCATCACTGAGGTGCTGGCGCAACCACGCCAGCGCCTGTTCCGCCCGCTGCGTTATCGGCCACTCAGCGCGGTGAATCAGCCACAGCGTATCGACAACGTTGACCGGATGGTTGTCAACCTGCAACAGCGCCTGGCGCGGAAAGGCCAGCCGTGCATAGCGCGGTAACACAGTAAAGCCCAGCCTGCGCGAAACGGGTTCCGGTATCAGACCAATATGGTTAATAAAACCGCTCACCCGGATGCTTTGCATTCCCGGATTGCCGGGGAAACGGCGGCTGAGCAGCCGCGTCGCCATCGCATGTCCATCCGGATGGCTGATAAACCCCAACTTTTGCAGATCCTGCCAACTATTGGCGGTACAGCCAGCGGGAAGCACCAGTTCAAGCGGTTCTTCGGTGAATTTATGCGCTGTCAAACGTGTGTCATCCGGTTGCTGCGTAACCAGCCCTAACTCGTAGCGGCAGGCCAGCACTTCAGCAATCACCGAGTGATTGGGCGACACGCGCAGGCAGATGGTCAGCTCGGGCTGCTGCTGCTGCAAATTGAGCAGCAGCGGGTAGATGCGCAACCCGATGCTGCTCGGGCATATCACGCTGATTTCGCCGCCTGCTTTGTCCTTATCTTCCAGACGATTTTGCAAACGCTTATCCGCCTGTTCCAGCTCCTGGCAATAGTCGCGTAATGCGTTGCCTTGCGGCGTCAGCTCCAGCGTCCGCTTCCCGCGCAAAATCAGCGGGCCGGTTTGTTGTTCCAGCTGGCGAATATGCTGGCTGACCGCCGCCTGGGTAATGCTAAGCTTATCCGCTGCGCGGGTAAACGATCCGGCCTCAATCAGGGCGCTAAATGAACGTAAAAGTTGTGGGTTAAACATAATGAATATTTATAGAGTTTATAAGGGAATGCCTATTTTCATTATAGTTAGCCCAGTATAGGCTTGTCCATCTGCTTAGCGTACAGCCCTGATTAACGTGGTGAATCCCCCTATGCGGCGGGGCGCTTTTGATCGTGAAGAACATTGCTGCGCAGGCTACGGGATCAAACGTAGCCTACCGGGAGGCACCCGGCACCACTCCTCAGTTCTGCTTTTTTCAGGTTTCAGGATCCCTTATGGACAATGCCGGGCTTTTATCGCGTGTACACCTGTTGTACCTGGCGTCGCATAATTTGCGTCTGCTGATTGATCAAAAAATTAAAGACAACCACATCGGTTTTAATGGCTGGATGCTTCTCGTCTGTATTCGTAACGAACCGCAGATTGTGACACAACGGGAAATCGCGCTGCGCATGGGGCTAAAGGAGCCCAGCGTCGGTGAGCTGATCAAACAGCTTATGAAACAGAAACTGCTGGTGCGGGCGGTCAATACCAGCGATCGGCGCAAATATGCCATCAAAATCACCGATAAAGGCGTGGCGATGTATAACGAGATCCAGCAGGCGCTACAGCCGCTGTTTCACACTATTTTTCCCGGGCAAATGGAACAGTTTGATGGGTTACTGCAAACGATCCTGACAGCAACAAAGCGCTATACGGCAGAGTAGAGCGGGGAGAAACCCTCCCACTGGACGGTGAGAGGGGGAATATCTTATGCAGCGACCAGGCTGTCGATTGCCGCTTTGGCGTCGGTCTGCGCTTTGGTAGCCACTTCCGGGCCGTAAGCAATGCCTTCAGCGAACACGAAGTTCACATCGGTAATGCCGATAAAGCCGAGGAACAATTTCAGGTACGGCGCAACCAGGTCAGACGGGGTGTCTTTATGAATGCCGCCACGGCTGGAGAGGATCACCGCGCGTTTGCCTTTCACCAGGCCTTCCGGACCTGCTTCGGTGTAACGGAAGGTCACGCCAGCGCGAGCGACCAGGTCGAAGTAGTTTTTCAACTGTGTCGGGATGTTGAAGTTGTACATCGGGGCATTAATCACGATCACATCATGAGCCTGCAATTCAGCAATCAGCTCATCGGAGAGTTTCAGCGCCTCCTGCTGGCGCGGCGTCAGCGGAGCATCGCTCGGACGCAGTGCGCCAACCAGCTCGCCATCCAGCACCGGAATCGGGTTTGCAGCCAGATCGCGAACGGTGATTTGATCGCCGGCGTGTTTCGCGCTCCACTGTTCAACGAAATAATCAGCCAACTGACCAGACTGTGAGTACCCTGCCAAAATACTGGATTTAAGAACTAACACTTTACTCATGGGTGGTTCCTTTTTTGTATTGATATGGGGTCGCCCCGTAATTCGTGACACTGTATGCACAAAATTCTGCGATGAATAGCGCAATATATCGAATCCTATGTTCGAATTTCTTGAACAAGGCAAGCCGTGCCACGCTGTGATATTCTACGTCCATTAAGAACTTACGCAGTTTCCCGGCAGTGCTCTGCCCAATAACGTTATGACAGAACAACATACCTTATCGATTTCCGATCTATTACCGCGTCTCGACACTCTGATGTTGCGCGACAGACAACGCTTCGCTCGCCGTCTGCACGGCAGTAAGAAAGTTAAAAATCCTGAATCTCAGCAGGCACTGCTGCGGCAACTGGCGCAGGAGATTGCCGACGCGGCGGGAAAAGTGGCGCTGCGCGAAGCGGCGCGTCCGCAGATTGATTACCCGGATAACCTGCCGGTCAGCCAGAAAAAACAGGCCATTCTTGAAGCAGTGCGCGATAACCAGGTGGTGATCGTCGCCGGTGAGACCGGTTCCGGTAAAACGACCCAGTTACCGAAAATTTGCATGGAGCTGGGGCGCGGCGTGAAAGGCCTGATTGGCCACACGCAGCCGCGCCGTCTGGCGGCGCGCACCGTGGCGAACCGTATTGCCGAAGAGTTGAAAACTGAACCGGGCGGCTGCATCGGTTACAAAGTCCGTTTTAGCGATCATGTCAGCGATAACACGATGGTCAAACTGATGACCGACGGTATCCTGCTGGCGGAAATCCAGCAGGATCGTCTGCTGATGCAGTACGACACCATCATCATCGATGAAGCGCACGAACGCAGCCTGAACATCGATTTCCTGCTCGGTTACCTGCGCGAGCTGCTGCCGAAGCGCCCGGACCTGAAAATCATCATCACTTCTGCGACGATCGATCCGGAGCGTTTTTCGCGCCATTTCAATAATGCGCCAATCATTGAAGTTTCCGGCCGTACTTATCCGGTGGAAGTGCGTTATCGTCCGATTGTTGAAGAAGCGGATGACACGGAACGCGATCAGCTACAGGCGATTTTTGATGCGGTTGATGAGCTCGGCCGTGAAAGCGCGGGCGATATTCTGATCTTTATGAGCGGCGAGCGTGAAATCCGTGATACTGCCGATGCGCTGAGCAAGCGCGATCTGCGCCATACCGAGATCCTGCCGCTGTATGCGCGTTTGTCGAACAGCGAGCAGAACCGCGTTTTCCAGCTGCACAGCGGGCGCCGCATCGTGCTGGCGACCAACGTGGCGGAAACCTCGCTGACCGTGCCGGGCATCAAATACGTGATCGATCCAGGCACGGCGCGTATCAGCCGCTACAGTTATCGCACCAAAGTGCAGCGTTTGCCGATCGAGCCGGTTTCGCAGGCTTCCGCTAACCAGCGTAAAGGCCGCTGCGGACGCGTTTCGGAAGGGATCTGTATTCGTCTCTATTCGGAAGATGATTTCCTGTCGCGCCCGGAATTTACCGATCCGGAGATTCTGCGTACCAACCTGGCGTCGGTCATTCTGCAAATGACCGCGCTGGGGCTGGGCGATATCGCCGCATTCCCGTTTGTCGAAGCGCCGGATAAACGCAATATTCAGGATGGCGTGCGCCTGCTGGAAGAGCTGGGGGCCATTACGACCGATGAGCAGCAAACCGCCTATAAACTGACGCCGTTGGGCCGCCAGCTTTCACAACTGCCGGTGGATCCGCGTCTGGCGCGTATGGTGCTGGAAGCGCAGAAACATGGCTGCGTGCGTGAAGCAATGATCATCACCTCGGCGCTGTCGATTCAGGATCCGCGCGAACGGCCGCTGGATAAAAAGCAAGCGTCGGATGAAAAACATCAGCGCTTCCACGACAAAGAGTCTGATTTCCTTGCCTTTGTGAACCTGTGGAACTACCTCGGCGAGCAGCAAAAAGCGCTGTCGTCGAATCAGTTCCGTCGCCAGTGCCGGGTGGATTACCTCAACTATCTGCGCGTGCGCGAATGGCAGGATATCTACACCCAACTGCGCCAGGTGGTGAAAGAGTTAGGCATTCCGGTGAACAGCGAACCGGCGGAGTACCGCGAAATTCACATCGCGCTGCTGACCGGGCTGTTGTCGCATATCGGCATGAAAGATGCGGAAAAGCAGGAATATACCGGCGCGCGCAATGCCCGGTTCGCCATCTTCCCCGGCTCGGGTTTATTTAAAAAGCCGCCAAAATGGACAATGGTCGCCGAGCTGGTGGAAACCAGCCGTCTGTGGGGACGCATTGCTGCCCGCATCGATCCGGAGTGGGTGGAGCCGGTTGCGCAGCATCTGATCAAACGTTCATACAGTGAGCCGCACTGGGAGCGGGCGCAGGGCGCGGTGATGGCGACGGAAAAAGTCACCGTTTACGGGCTGCCGATTGTCGCCGCGCGCAAGGTGAACTACAGCCAGATCGATCCGGCGCTGTGCCGCGAGTTGTTTATTCGTCATGCGCTGGTGGAAGGTGACTGGCAAACCCGCCACGCCTTTTTCCGCGAGAACCTGAAACTGCGTGCTGAAGTGGAAGCGCTGGAACATAAATCCCGCCGCCGCGACATTCTGGTGGATGACGAGACGCTGTTTGAGTTTTACGACCAGCGCATCAGCCACGAGGTGATTTCGGCCCGTCACTTTGATAGCTGGTGGAAAAAGGCCAGCCGCGAAACGCCGGATTTGCTCAACTTTGAAAAGAGCATGCTGATTAAAGAGGGCGCGGAGAACGTCAGCAAACTCGACTATCCGAACTTCTGGCATCAGGGCAACCTCAAGCTGCGGCTGAGCTATCAGTTTGAGCCTGGCGCGGATGCTGACGGCGTGACGGTACATATCCCGCTGCCGTTGCTGAACCAGGTGGACGAGAGCGGTTTCGAATGGCAGATCCCCGGCCTGCGCCGCGAGCTGGTAATTGCGCTGATCAAATCACTGCCAAAACCGACGCGCCGCAATTTTGTTCCGGCGCCGAATTATGCCGAAGCCTTTCTTGGTCGCGTTACGCCGTTGGAGCTGCCGCTGCTGGATGCGCTGGAGCGCGAATTACGCCGTATGACTGGCGTCACCATTGACCGCGATGACTGGCACTGGGATCAGGTGCCCGATCACCTGAAAATCAGCTTCCGCGTGGTGGATGACAAAAACAAGAAGCTGCTGGAAGGGCGGTCGCTGGCGGAACTGAAAGAGAGCCTGAAAGGTAAAGTGCAGGAAACACTGTCTGCGGTGGCCGATGACGGCATCGAGCAGAGCGGGCTGCATATCTGGAGTTTCGGTACGCTGGCGGAAAGCTACGAGCAGAAGCGCGGCAACTATAAGGTGAAAGCCTGGCCGGCGTTAGTGGATGAACGTGACAGTGTCGCGATCAAGCTGTTCGATAATCCGCAGGAGCAACAACAGGCTATGTGGCGCGGTATCCGCCGTCTGCTGCTGCTGAATATCCCGTCGCCCATCAAATATCTGCATGAAAAATTGCCGAACAAGGCCAAGCTGGGCCTCTACTTTAACCCGTACGGCAAAGTGCTGGATCTGATTGATGACTGTATCTCCTGCGGCGTTGATAAGCTGATCGATGAAGCGGGCGGCCCGGTATGGACAGAAGAGGGTTTTGCCGCGCTGCATGAAAAAGTGCGAGCCGAACTGAACGAAACGGTGGTTGAGATCGCCAAACAGGTCGAGCAGATCCTCACCGCAGTGTTCAATATCAACAAGCGTCTGAAAGGCCGTGTCGATATGACCATGGCGCTGGGGCTGTCGGATATCAAAGCGCAGATGGGCGGGCTGGTTTACCGCGGTTTTGTCACCGGCAACGGTTTCCGCCGTCTGGGTGATACGCTGCGCTATTTACAGGCGATCGAGAGACGGCTGGAGAAACTGGCTGTCGATCCGCATCGTGACCGCGCGCAGATGCTGAAAGTAGAGCAGACACAGCAGGCGTGGCAGCAGTGGCTGAATAAGCTGCCGCCCGCGCGCCGCGATGATGATGATGTGAAAGAGATCCGCTGGATGATAGAAGAGCTGCGCGTCAGCTATTTCGCCCAGCAGCTCGGAACACCTTATCCCATCTCCGATAAGCGCATTTTGCAGGCGATGGAACAAATCAGCGCCTGAGCGCGTTCGGAAATAGCCTGATGGCGCTGCGCTTATCAGGCCTGTGGTTTGCTTTTGTAGGCCGGATAAGGCGTTAACCGCCATCCGGCATTTCTAGATGGCGTTTACCCACGCCAGCGTAA
The DNA here is from genome assembly GCF_013085925.1 of Kosakonia sp. MUSA4. NCBI lineage: Bacteria > Pseudomonadati > Pseudomonadota > Gammaproteobacteria > Enterobacterales > Enterobacteriaceae > Kosakonia > Kosakonia sp. MUSA4. Next base: position 2,660,303 of record NZ_CP025697.1, on the reverse strand, counting down.
AGCCGTCCCAACCCTTCACGCCGACGGTCTGCATGGCCGTCACTGTCAGGCGCGGATCATTGCCCAACAGATCAATAAATTTCCGCACGCCCTGTACGCTGGCGTCGGTGGTGGTCGGATTGGTCACTTCCCCGTTGCGCACCACGTTATCGCCAATAATCAACGTACCGGGACGAGAATAGTGCAGCGCCCATTTCAGGTAGCTGGGGTTATTGGGTTTATCGGCATCAATAAAGATCAGATCGAACGGCTGGCGCTCGCCGAGATTCTCCAGCGTCTGCAATGCCGGGCCTTCAGCGACAGTCACCAGGTTCGCCACGCCGGCAAAATGCAGATTTTCGCGGGCAATCGCCGCATGCAGCGGCTCAGCTTCCAGGGTTAACAGTTCACCGTTTACCGGCAGTTCGCGCGCCATCCATAGCGTGCTGTAGCCACCAAGCGTACCGATTTCCAGAATTCGCCTTGCCCGTACCATGCGGACTAACAGCGCCAGTAATTGCCCCTGCATCGGCGAGACATCAATCGCCGGAAGCCCGGCGCGCTGGTTATTCGCCAGCACCTGCTCTAATACCTCATCTTGCGGGATCAGTTTTTGCGCTAAGTATTCATCAACTGCGGACCACTTCTGCTGCATAACATCACTCCTGATTATCAAAATTCACTCAATTCCGGACCAGCCACCTCCCAGTGCCCGGTAGAGATCTATCTGTGCCAGCAGCAGGTTGTTTTTCACCTGCACCGCACTCAGTTGCGCAGAGTACAAGGTGCGCTGGGCATCCAGCACATCCAGATAGGCGGAATACCCATTGTTGTAACGGTTTTGCGCAATGCGTAGCGTCTCCTGCGCGACCTGCTGCTGCCCCTCAAGTTCGGCCAGTTGCTCGCCAAGGCGGGTGATGGCATCCAGACTGTCATTGACCTCTTTAAACGCGTTACGCACGGTTTTCTCGTAGCTGTACAGCGCCTGATTCCGCTGCGACATGGAGACATCCACTTGTGCGTTCAGCGCCTGGCGGTTAAGCAACGGGGCGAGAATACTGCCGCCAAGGCTCCACAAACGTAATGGGTTATCGAGCAGGCCCGGCAGGGTTCTGTCCTGCATACTGCCGGTCGCCGTCAGATTGAGCGACGGCAGCAGTTGCGCCTGCTTTGAGGCCAGCGAAGCATCGGCGGCGACGAGCTGGCGCTGTGCCTGCACAATATCCGGACGCCGGTTTAACAGCGAAGAGGGTAATTGTGACGGCAGTTTCAGCGGCGTCAGTTGCGTAAAAGTGTTGCGGCTGACCGCGCCAGGGTTACTGCCGAGCAACAGACTCAGGGCATTTTCCTGCTGGTTTATCTGGTGCTGTAACACCGGCACCTGCGCACGGGTGGCGCGCAGTTCGGAATCCGCCTGCATCAACTCCAGTTGAGAAGTATAGCCAGTCTCGTACTGGCGACGGGCAAGATTCCACGCTTCTTGCCGGGCTTTGCGTGTTTCTTGCGTGACGCGTAACTGTTCATCAAGCGACAACAGGGTGAGATAACCGGAAGCCACATTGGTGGCGACGGTCAAATCAGCGGCCGCCGCGGCCGCTTTTTGTGCCTCCAGCGAGGCATCCGCCGCGCGCGCGGCGCTGCGGTTCGCGCCCCAGATATCGACATCATAGCTGGCCGTCAGGCTGCCTTTATAAACTGTGCTGTGAATCGGCAAACCGGTCGCGGCCGATTGCGAACGTGCGCGCGTGCCGGAAAGCCCGGCATCAAGTTCCGGGAACAGTGCGCTGTTAGCGGCATAAACCTGTGCCTGGTACTCGTTGACCCGTTCGCGGGCAATCAGCACGTCGCTGTTATAGCGCAGCGCCTGATCAACATAGCGGTTAAGCTGGCTGTCATGAAAACTGCGCCACCAGACGCTATCCGTTTTACCAATCGGGCCGCTGGCGCTGCGCCAGGCAGCCGGGATTTGCAGCGTCGGTTGGGCCTGTTGCACATCCGCAGACTGGCAACCCGCCAGCGTAAAGGCGAGAGCAAGAAAGAGCGGGTGACGCCTCATTTTTGCGGCTCCCCGGTATCAATGTACACCTGTACCGACATCCCCGGACGCAGGCGGGCAATGTCATCTTCGTTCCCCTCAACCTGAATGCGCACCGGAATACGCTGGGCGATTTTAACGAAATTACCGGTAGCGTTATCCGGGCTGATGGCGCTGAACTCCACGCCCGTTGCCGGAGAGAGGCTCTCGACACGGCCGTGATAGCTGCGGCCATTGAGCGCATCCACCGTAAAACGTACCGGCTGGCCGACGACGACATCCGCCAGTTGCGTCTCTTTGAGATTAGCGATCACCCAGCGCTGCGACGGAACCAGCGAGGTGAGGTGCGTACCGGCAGTGACATACGCGCCAAGCCGCACGCTGATCTGCCCCAGTTGCCCGTCGCGCGGGGCGACAATGCGAGTGTTTTGCAGGTCGATTTGCGCCAGTTCCAGCGCCGCCCCGGCGTTTTCCACATCCGCTTGCAGCGACGCGCGGTTGACGATCGTGGTTTGCAGATCCTGGCGCGACATCTCCAGCGTCGCTTCAGCCTGGGCAATACTGGCCGTGTTTTGCGCCGCTGTTGCCAGGGCCGCGTCGCGCTCGCGAATCGAGAGCGAGCCGTCTGCGGTCAGGGCTTTAACGCGTTTTAAATCTGCCTGCGATTTCAGATCCTGCGCTTTGGCGCTGGCCAGCGCCGCTTTGTTACGTTCAATCACCGCTTCTGCGCTTTTACGTTGCTGAAGATTATTGGCCAGCGCGGCTTTTTTCATCGCCAGCGTCGCTTTTGCCTGATCCACCCGCTGGCGATAAATACGATCGTCGATCTGCATAATCAGATCGCCTTTCTTCACCCAGACAAAATCCTGTACCGGCACCTCGGTGATATACCCATTGACCTGCGGGCTGATAAAGGTGGTTTGCCCGCGCACATAGGCGTTGTCGGTAAATTCCGTATGGCGGGTGAACGGCGGCAATTGCCACGCGTAGAGGATCACCAGCACACCGACAAGGCCAATGGCGGCGGCGGTGAAGAGGGAAACGATGCGAACATTATTGCGGGTGCTGGCGCGCTCTTTGGCGGCATCCTGCTGGCTCATAAACACTCCAGTAACATTATTATTTGGTCCCAGTCGCCCGCTTTAAGGCGAGGCGTGCGGTAATATTCAGGCGCAACAAACGCCATAAAATCCAGATCAGCGTGGCGGCGGCGATACTGGCCGTCAGCAGATAGGTATCGTTGTAGGCCAGAATGTTGGCTTCCAGCGTGGAGACCGTTTGCAGTTGCGTCACGGCCTGGGTGCTCAGCAGCGAACTGTCGCCGAGCATGCTCTGGTACATCTGGCTGTAAAACTGCAACCGGTCGTTCACCAGCGGATTCAGGGTGGTGAGCTGGTCAGCCAGCAGGCTGGAGTGGTATTTCTCACGCCATGTCTGGAACGTACCGAGGATTGCCGAACCCAGCAGGCCGCCAATATTCTGGCTCATGCCGAACAGCACCGAAAAGCTGACCAGGTTCCGCGGCTCTGCTATCACGCCGCCAATGCCTGTGAGCATTGCTGGCGCAATAAAAAAGGCGCTGGCAAAACCGAGTAAAAACTGGCTGATGATGAGCTGATTAGGCCGCGTAAGACTGGTGGAGTGGCTGTCCATCAGCGAGGCGATAATCATTAACACCAGCGAGGTGACAATCGGCCACGCCAGCCGCTGAGGCTTAATGGTCAGGCAACTGGCGACAATGCCGCAGACAATCCCCGCCAGGATCGACCATGCCAGTTTTGTCATCTGCTCATTTTGCAATCCCACATATTGCAGCCAGCCGAAAACGCCGGTGTTCTGCTCTGCCAGCACGATGCGGATCAACAGCATAATCAGCCCCAAACGTACAATACTGCCGCTGGAGAGCCAGCGGATATTGAGCAGCGGGTTACTGCGGTTATGCTCAAACGCAATGGCGGCAACGATCAGCACCACCGCAGCCGCCAGCGCCCAGCCGATCCACGGCGCCTCGAACCACCAGTCAAGGCGGCCCAGCGATAACACCGCGCACAGCAGCGCCATGCCCGGCGCCAGCAGAAAGAAGGTGATGAAATCCTTCTTTTCGAACACTTTTTTACGATCCCCCGGCGGCAATTTCAGGGCGATCACGCAGCCCAGGGAGATGAGCGCCAGCCCCAGTTCAAACAGGTAAAGGCCGCGCCACTCATTGAGTTGCAGCAGTTCGCTGGAGAAGAGGCGGGCCATCGGAATCGCCAGTGAAGACCCCGTAATACCAATGGTTAACGCTTTCAGACGATGCTTCGCTGGCCACGCCTGAATCTGGTAATAAATGCCGAGCGAACTGAGCGCGGCGGCAACCATGCCGTGCGCGGCGCGCACGAACATTGCCGAACTGAGATCGTTAATAAACAGGTGAAAAAAGGTCACCAGCACATACAGCACCAGAAACCCTTCCGTAAAGGCACGCAGCCCGTACTGCTGGCGGAACTTTACCAGCAACAGGTTGATAGAGGCGTTGGTCATTACGTACACCGCAGGCAGCCAGGCGATTTCCGTTGACCAGGCTGCGAACGTGCCCTGAAGGTTTTGCAGGTTGGCCGTCACCATGGCATTGCCGAGCGCGCCGGTCAGACAGACCAGCAGGCCAACAATACCGTAGGCAATACGGCGCGGCGTACTGTGGTAAGGCGTTGAGGGAGAGCCCAGCAGCATGGGCTTTTCGTGAGCGGCCCATTCGCGCGGCGTGTACGGATCGCTTTTCGGCAAACGCATGACTTCTTAACCTCGCGAAGCAGGTTTCCCTGCGTTTTGTCGTATGTGGGAGAGCGTAGCTGAAGGCAGCGAAGTTTAAAGTTATCCCTGAAAAGCATTTCATTCACTGAATGATTAGGGGGCTAATGATATTACTGGTGCAAATAAAGATGATGCAAGTGTATAAGAAAAATATAGATTACCTTCGCACGGCGATCTGCGTAAGTGACAAAAATAAACGACTGAAGGTGACGCTGTCACAAATGACGGTAACCTGCCTTGCCGTATGGAACAGCGCGTGTGCAACCGGGCATCGGTAGCAGGGACCAGACCTCTCTCGATGGACAGGAACTGAATGAGCATAATTTCCCTGCTGGATCGTAACGCGACGAATCGTTCCATTGATTGCATTATTTTCCGTCAGAAGAGGGGGCAAGCAAATTGAAATAGGCGTGATTTGTCAGGCATGTATTATTAAAAGTTAGCGTGGTGAAATACCGAGCGGGTCTCTTGTGTGGATTATAAATATTATATTGAGGCATTTTATACCATATTAGAATAATCTGATGATGTGTGTGCCATTAAGTTAATCAGGTTTTTATCGCTGCAGAGATATCTGAAATATATTGGTGAGAATAATATTAATTAATGAGGTAATGGAATACAATTTACGTAAACCAGAATACAGTATTTCGCACCTGAATTCGAAGCCCATGAAGTTTCCAGGTTGTACACTAGAATTACTCGAGGTTAATAGCAGGTCTTCCTGTGCTGTTGCCTCAAGGATCGCCTTTCTTTCATTTTATAAGGAGTCTGGATATATGCCGCTTTTTAATGCCACTAAAGGTTCTTCACGTTTTGACCTGGCGAAGCCATCGACTTCGTTACAAAGAAAAATACGCAGCAATGAATTTCAACGCATTAAATACGCCCACAGTAAATATGAGGCTCGCATTGATTTTATGCTACCGGATGCGGAATCAATGCCAGATCTTTGCGGTTCGGGAACCGAGAGCGTCCATGCGTTAAAATCATACCTGGCATCAAGTAATAATATACTTTTTAATCAAACGAAAGTTCCGGATTCGGCTTTTTTAGTTATCTTAAAGGAGTTGGAGAAAGACATATTTCCTTTGGTTGTTAATGTTGTCAATAACAAAAATGGAAGTGCTCTGCGTTACGACGTTAAGGGCGCGGATATTTTTAATAAAATTAGATGTTGCACAACCGGAAGAAAACAATTCATTTTTTATGATGCCGACCATGCTATTTACATCGACATCTTTAAAGATGAATTTAATAATATATCAGCGATTACTATTGATTCACTGGATGATGGAATGGGTTGGGGCAGCGATTTTGTGGAGGATTTGTTTAAAGAATTTAAAAATAGTGGGCGATTATCCGCGTTGAACCTTCATACTGATGTGCAGAAAAGTGAACTGGGTTGCAAATTTTTCAGTCTGCATTTTGCAAGAAGAGCCATAAAAGATCCTGTTTTAATTGCTCAACACATATTTAATATTGAGAATGCAAAGTATCTTAACAAAGACACGTGTTGCTCTTTGGATAATAAACAAACGGAGCAGATATTAAATGTGAATTATTATAAACATGCTCAATCTTCGACAAGATTGAAGTTAATGCTTCCTGAGAAGAGGAATGAATTGCTAAGTGATGGTAAAACGCTTCTTCAACATCACGCAGATTTTAAAGTAAAGAAAATTTCGCCAGTAAAACAGATAAACTATAGCAATTCCATTGATTGCTTCCGAAGAAAACAGATTGAAGCCGCGGTGCGTTATTACCAGGAAAGCGTCAAACAAGCCATTTGATTATTGACGAATGGGTTGCCGTCATAATGCTGCGTTCGCTGGTCGTAGTGGGGCATTTCCCTTAAAAAGGAGGTATGAGAGAATCCCCCCTTCACCGGCTCAACCCTGCTGAAAAAACTCACTGAACAGCAAGGCAGCGGCCGTCGCGCGGAGCAAATAATTAAACGCTGTAATGGCGCTACTGCGTGCAACCGGTGATGATTCGGAGTGATCTCCTGTTCAGGGCAAACAGAGGCGTTAGTCTCTGACGGGTGTAGCAAAGGAGGTTTTGATGCAGATAACAACATTTCCCGCCTTGCCGGAAACCACGCTGGCAGCGGCGAATACGCTGGGTGAATGGCTGGCGCAAAATGATTTTGCCGGTAAACCCACGCCGGTGCGTGCAGATGTGGTGATCCTCGCGGGTAATGCGGTAATGCCGACCATCGATGCGGCGTGCGCGCTGGCCGCGGCGCAGAACACGCCGCTGCTGGTTACGGGGGGCGTGGGGCACTCCACAACGTTTCTGTATGCCGCCATTGCGCGCCATCCCCGCTATAACGTGCTGCGAACGACCGGACGCAGTGAGGCGGCGATCATCGCGGATATCGGGCGTCGCTTCTGGAACCTTGATGATTCGCAGCTGTTGATTGAAGATAAATCAAGAAACTGCGGCGAAAATGCGCGTTTCAGCGTTGATTTGCTGCTTTCGCAGGGGATAAAACCGAAAACGGCAATGGTGGTGCAGGACCCGACCATGCAGCGCCGCACCGTTGCCACTTTTGCCCGCGTCAGCCAGCAATGTACCGACGCGCCGCACTGGTTAAGCTGGCCGGGTTTTACGCCCCGCTTGTGCAATACGGCGGCAGGCCTGGCCTTCCAGCCGCAGCAGGAGGGGCTGTGGTCCGTGGATCGCTATCTGTCACTGATGATGGGCGAAGTTCCCCGCCTGCGTGATGATGCCTCGGGCTACGGGCCGAAAGGGCGTGATTTCCTGGTTCACGTTGATTTTCCTCCCGCAGTGGAAGCGGCCTGGCAGGTGCTGATTGCCGATGAGACCCTTGCCGCCGCGCTCGCCAGCCGTTCACTGTGAAAAATGCCCGTTTGTGCTAAAGCTGCGGCAAACGGGCATTATTCCCCCCTCGCTTGTAATTTATTTGTTGCGATTTTGCGGCGTTTTTTATGAGTTCTCTCACAAAAGCCAATGCAGCGCCTGAGCAATGTCCCGCACGGGGATAGATTTTTAACAATAAGTTCACTTGTTAAAAACAATGTTACTACAGGAGCAGGTCATGACGGCACCCGTGCAACACCCGATGTTTATCGATGGTCAATTCATCAGCTGGCAGGGCGACAACTGGCTCGATGTCGTCAATCCGGCGACGGAAGAGGTTCTGGCGCGCATTCCTGATGGCACAGCGGAAGATGCGCGTAAAGCGATTGCGGCGGCGGAACGCGCCCAGCCCGCCTGGGAAGCATTGCCAGCAATAGAACGCGCAGGCTGGTTACGCAAAATCGCGGCGGGCATTCGCGAGAAAGCGAATGAAATCAGCGCATTAATTGTGGCCGAGGGCGGCAAAATTCAGCAGCTGGCTGAAGTGGAAGTCTCCTTTACTGCCGACTACATCGACTATATGGCCGAATGGGCGCGCCGTTATGAAGGGGAGATCCTGCAAAGCGACCGGCCGAATGAAAATATCTTTGTCTTTAAGCGCGCCCTTGGCGTGACCACCGGCATTTTGCCGTGGAATTTCCCGTTCTTCCTGATTGCCCGCAAAATGGCACCCGCGCTGATTACCGGCAACACCATTGTGATTAAACCCAGCGAATTCACGCCGAACAACGCCGTCGCGTTTGCCAAAATCGTACATGATGTCGGATTACCACAGGGGGTCTTTAACCTGGTATTAGGGCGCGGCGAAACCGTCGGCCAGGAGCTGGCCGCCAACCCGAAAGTGGCGATGGTCAGCATGACCGGCAGCGTTGGCGCAGGCGAGAAAATTATGGCGGCGGCGGCGAAAAATATCACCAAAGTGTGCCTCGAACTCGGCGGGAAAGCGCCAGCCATTGTGCTGGACGATGCGGATCTTGAGCTGGCGGTGAAAGCGATCGTTGATTCCCGCGTTATCAACACCGGTCAGGTGTGCAACTGCGCCGAGCGGGTGTATGTGCAGAAGGGCATTTACGACCGTTTCGTTAACCGTCTTGGGGAAGCAATGAAAGCGGTGCAGTTCGGCGATCCGGCGCAGCGTAACGACATTGCCATGGGGCCGCTCATCAACGCCGCCGCACTGGAACGTGTGGAGCAGAAAGTGTCACGCGCGGTGGCGGAAGGCGCGCGCGTGGTGCTGGGCGGCAAAGCGCCTGAGGGGAAAGGCTATTTCTATCCGCCGACGCTGCTGCTGGATGTCCGCCAGGAGATGGCGATCATGCACGAAGAGACCTTTGGCCCGGTGCTGCCGGTGGTGGCATTCGACACGCTCGATGACGCGCTGGCGATGGCCAATGACAGCGATTACGGTCTGACCTCTTCCGTCTATACCAAAGATCTGAATGCGGCGATGAAGGCCGTGCGCGGGCTGAAATTCGGCGAAACGTATATTAACCGTGAGAACTTTGAAGCGATGCAGGGTTTCCATGCCGGGTGGCGCAAGTCCGGGATCGGCGGGGCGGATGGGCGTCACGGCCTGAACGAATATCTGCAAACGCAGATGGTTTATCTGCAATCCTGATGATGTGTGGCCCCCGCCAGGCGCGGGGGCGCTTTTACACTTTCGTCGCTATCCATGCCATCATCAGCTCCGGCCAGACGGCGGCTGGCAGCCCCAGCGCATCACGAATACCAAAACCGTGTTTTCCCTGCTCAAACAGATGCATCTCTACCGGTACGCCAAGACGGCGCAGCGCGGTAAACATCACCAGGCTGTTCTCGACTTTCACCGCCGGATCGTCCACCGCATGCAGCAGGAAAACCGGCGGTGTTTCGCTGTTTACATTCTGTTCGGGGGAATAATGACGTATCTGTTCGTCAGTCGGTGATTCGCTAAGCAGTTGCTGGCGGGATATCGGGTGATCGATTTCGGCTTGCATGGTGATAACCGGATAAACCAGCGCCATAAACGCCGGACGCGCGCTCTGGCGGTCGATGTCGTCAGACGGTGGATAAACCACTTCGTCATAGCGCGTGCCGAGGCTGGCGGCGACATGACCGCCCGCGGAAAAGCCCATCACGCCGAGCTTTGCGGGATCCAGCCGCCACTCCCCGGCGCGGGCGCGGATCGTGCGCATGGCGCGCTGTATATCCGCCAGCGGCGCATCCGCGCCTTCTGCATGCTGATCTGCCGGAAGCCGGTAGGTCATCACAAACAGGGTGTACCCTTTGGCATTGAAACAGGGAGCCAGCGCGCTGCCTTCTTTATCCAGTACCACCCGTCGGTAAGAACCGCCTGGGGTGATAAGTATTCCGACGCCGTTGGGGTTTTGCGGGGCGTAAACGGTGATTTCCGGGGCGCGAACGCCGGTGACTGAGCGGTCAAACGGTGTCGGGCCGGTGTGAAACGTTTCGAGTTGAAAACGCACCGGGCTGGCGGCGGCGCCTGGCGCTTCTCCCTGCGGCCAGACGGGAAATGTACTGGCGTGCTGCACTGCGACCTTCATCAACGTCAATAAATCTTCCGGGCTGATATTTCTCATGTCTCGCCTCGCCTGATGGCGCTTGTGCTTATCCGGCCTGCAATCAGCGCAGGCCGGGTAACCGTTGCGTCATCCGGCCTATGTGAATGTTAAAGCGCGCGGTATTTTTCCAGTACGCGCACGAGCTGGGTGACAAAACCGTACTCGTTATCGTACCAGGAGACGGTTTTCACCAGTTGCAGATCGCCCACTTCGGTGATTTCTGTCTGCGTGGCATCGAACACCGAACCAAAGTGGCTGCCAATAACATCGGACGAAACAATCTCTTCATCGGTATAGCCGAAGGATTCATTATTTTCAGTGGCTTTTTTCAGTGCCAGATGGATCTCATCGACGGTGACTTTCTTCTCGAGAACCGATACCAGTTCGGTTACCGAGCCGGTTTTCACCGGAACGCGCTGCGCATGGCCTTTCAGTTTGCCGCTCAGCGCCGGGATCACCAGACCGATCGCTTTTGCCGCACCGGTGGTGTGCGGGATGATGTTTTCCGCTGCTGCGCGTGAGGCCCGCAGATCTTTGCCGCGCGGCCCATCGACCAGCGCCTGCGTGCCGGTATAGGCGTGAATGGTGGTCATGGTGCCAGCTTTGATGCCGAAATTGTCCTGTAGCGCTTTGGCCATCGGCGCGAGGCAGTTGGTGGTGCAGGAGGCGACCGAAATAATGGTGTCCTCAGCATCGATGGTTTCATCATTGACGTTAAAGACCACGGTTTTCATCTCACCGGCGGGCGCGGAGATGAGCACTTTTTTCGCACCGGCTTCCAGATGCGCCTGTGATTTTTCAGCCGAGGTATAGAAGCCGGTACATTCAACGATGATCTCGGCGCCGGCGCTGCGCCACGGAATATGTTTCGCCTCTTTCTCGGCATAGACAGTGATGCTTTTACCGTTGACGATCAGCGAATCTTCGGTGAAATCCACGCTCCAGCCGAACGGGCCGTAGTTAGAATCATGCTTCAATAAGTAGGCCAGCACTTTTGGTGAGGTGAGATCGTTAATTGCGACAACTTCCGCGCTGCTGTTGGTTTCCAGCAGACGACGCAGTACCAGACGTCCAATCCGCCCGAATCCATTGATGCCAATTTTGCTCATAATTCACTCCGCTTTTTAGGTCATGATCACGTTATTACACTCCTCAGTGATAGCCTGGCGGGGATTGTTGGGCAAATGAATCGCGTGCAACGAAGAGTAAATGACTGAATATTGAAGAGGAAAAGTTAATGAATTTTTAAGGAAATACGGCTATGTTGGCGTTCTGTTATTTTTTCAGGATCGCCTCATGCGCAGTAAATATTCTTCCGTACAAATCACCCTTCACTGGCTGGTGTTTCTGCTCATCATAACCGCTTATTGTGCCATGGAATTTCGCGGATTTGCGCCGCGCAGCTACCGCCCGTGGTTTAACATGGTGCATGTCTCCTGCGGTATTTCTATCCTTGTTCTGATGGTCGCGCGTTTGCTGGCGCGGCTAAAAAACCCGACGCCGCCGATTGTGCCCAAACCCTCGCCAATGCTGACCGGGCTGGCGCATCTGGGCCATCTGGTCATTTATCTGCTGTTTATTGTTCTGCCCGTTATTGGCTTGCTGATGATGTACAACCGTGGTGAGCCATGGATCGCCTTCGGCATGGTGATGCCGTATGCGTCAGAAGCGAATTTTGATCGGGTGGATACGCTGAAGGAGTACCACGAATTGCTGGCTAATCTGGGCTATTTTGTGATTGGCCTGCATGCGGCGGCGGCGCTGGTGCATCATTACTTCTATAAAGACAATACGCTGTTGCGGATGATGCCGAAAAAACGCAACTAAGGATTATTTGCCCGATAGTGCTAAGCTTATCGGACTAAAAGAACGTATTTCGCCCCGCGATGCGGGGCTTTTTTATGGCGTAAAAATGTGATCCTGCCGGGTTTTTCGCCGAGAAAAGCAGGGCGGAAATCACATTTTACGCCATCTGTGCTGTGCTGAATTCGTACAAGCCGTGTAGATAGTATATCTATTATAGAAACACTTTGATAAGTGGAGGGGATATGACACAGCCTGTACAGGACGCTTTCGATCGGGTAGCCGAAAAGGATCAGGTGGCCGGATCGCGCAAATTACGCAAAGTGCTACTCGCCACCGGGATCGGCCATTTTGTGGAATGGTTTGATTTCGGCTTGTACGGCACGCTGGCAGCGATTATCGGTCTGCAATTTTTTCAGTCCGGCAATCCGAGCGTCGCGTTGCTCTCATCATTCGCGGTATTTGGCGCGGGCTTTATTATGCGCCCGCTGGGCGGATTATTCTTCGGCTCGCTGGGCGATCGCAAAGGGCGGCAGAAAGTGCTGGCGACCGTGATCCTGCTGACCTCCGGGGCGACATTCGTGATGGGATTGCTGCCCACTTATCATCAGGTGGGGATCACCGCCACCGTGCTGCTGGTGATCACGCGCCTGGTGCAGGGTTTCGCCGCCGGGGGCGAAAGCTCCGGGGCGACAACTTACCTGGCAGAGTACGCACCGACAGAACGCCGCGGTTACTTTACCTGCTGGATCGATAACTTTGGCTTTATGGCGTTCGTGGTCGGTTCCGGGCTGGTCTTTCTGCTGACCGCAACACTTGGCGAAAGCACGATGAACGACTGGGGCTGGCGTATCCCGTTCCTGATTGCCGGGCCGCTGGGCTGGGTGGGGCTATATCTGCGAAAACATCTGGAAGATTCGCCGGAATTTATTGCCGCCATGAAAAGCGGTCAGACCTCCAGCGCACCGCTGCGCAAAGCGGTGACCACCGCCTGGGGCGCGTTGCTGTTCTGCGTTGGTTTTGTGGTGATCAAGGCTGTCGGGCACTGGACGCTGCAAACGTTCATGCCGAGTTATCTGGCGACCGAGCTGCATTTTTCCAAACTCAATGCCTATGCAATCACCACTATCGGGCTCTTTTCTGTTGCGGTGCTGGTGCCATTTATGGGCTATCTGTCGGATAAATACGGCCGCAAGCCGTTGATGCTGACGGGCTGCGCCGGGTTTATCCTGCTCAGTTATCCGGCAATGATGGTGATGGCGAACGGAGACGTGCTTTCGGCAGTGCTGGCGATGGTGATGCTCGGCGCATTTATTGCTGCCTTCGACGGTGCCTGTACGGCAGCGATGGCGGAACTGTTTCCGACCAGCGTGCGTTACGGCGGTTTGTCCATTGCTTATAACTTTGCAGTCGCGTTTTTCGGCGGCATCACCCCATGGTTTTCTGCGTGGCTGATTACCAGCACTGGCGATAAATTCTCACCGGCCTTTTACGTGATGGCCGCTGCGCTGATTACGTTCCTTACTGTGCTGCGCGCCCGGGAAACGGCCGGGTTGCCGCTGAAACGTTGAATATCGCCCCGGTGAGACCCTCCACCGGGGTTTTTATGCATGCGTGGTTGAATATGATGGGCGAAGCAGTTCGCGCTCCATAACCATTATTCGATTGCGGGGGTAATAATTAAATTGCTAAATAATCACTTGATCATTTTTATACCGTAGGGGCAAAGATCGAATTCGCAGATTTTTTGATGCTCACACGTTCTTAACGAAATATCCTCATTGCCCGGACAGTGACAGCCTTTTTTAAGTGTTTGCCAGATGGAAGGGTAAAAGGGAAGGGTATGAATAATGTTAAAGTCACATGTTTTTCCATTCACGACGAAGTGTTCCTGGTACGTATGTAATATGTTATCAGGGCGTAAAAAATAATTACCCTTATACCAGAAAATCACCGCCAGCTCTGGCGTGTTGTGGGCCAGAGCGAAGGCAGTTTTGGTTGTCGGTGATACCAGCATTTCCGTAATATTCCAGCGCATATTTTGCTCCTTGCGGCTAATTTAATCTCCTAATAAGAAAAGCTTAACAAATAATATAATAAGAACATACTTAAAATTAATGTATTTAATGCGTGCGGCTGGCGGAAAAATATATTTGATAAAGTTCCCACCTGAATCTTGATGTAAAACAAAGTCAGTGCTTTTTTTGTGGGTGATCTGCATATTACTTATCTGCAGTAAATTGGTTGCAATATGATATTGTAACGCAGTTAATTAAAACCCGGTAAAAGATAACGTCGGTGCAATGGTTTATCTTATATAATATATTAAAGCAGAATTTTCAGTTTATTTATTCGGTTATACATTGGCGTTCGTAATAATGAGCCTGGTAGTCTTTATTTCCTGCTTTTATTTATCCACTGCGCAGAACGATGCTGCCGCAACCGCCAACGATTGGTGCAATCACGGCGAATTGTGTTTATATATACCCACTACTGCGGCCGGGCTTCCGCCGCAGCCACTCTTCCGGATGATGACGAAACGCTATGAATCTTCGTGAAAACATTGTGAGCCAGTTCAGCCTGCTGTCGCCTGAACTCCAGCGCGCGGCGGAATTTTCCCTGCAAAACGCCAACCAGTTAGTGGTGCAATCCATGCGCGCCTTCGCCGCAGAAGCCAGCGTGAAACCCGCCACGCTATTACGGCTGGCGCAGCGTTTGGGCTATAACGGTTGGGGGGAATTGAAAAGCGCTTTTATCGACGATCTCGGCTTACGAAATGATACATATGTATCTAAGGCTGAAAAGTTGATCGCTAAAGGAACGCAGCCCGCGCTGTACGAAGAGGTATTCCTTGCGCATCAGGCCAATCTGGCGTTCACCCAGGCGGAGAATCAGCAGTCCATGCAGCAAGCCGTTACGCTGCTGGATGAGGCGAAGCAGGTCTATATTTGCGGTTTCCGCGCCAGCTTTCCCATTGCCTGGTCGTTGTTTTATGTCTACCGATTGTTCAATCGCCATGTGTCGCTGATTGACGGGCTGGCCAGTAATATCGAAGTGTTCACCCGCGAGATCACGGCGGAAGATTGCCTGTTATTGACCAGCTTTGCGCCATATTCCCGTGAGTCCCTCGACGTTCTCAATGCGGCCAGGCAGGCCGGGGCACGGATTATCGCCATCACCGATTCACCGGTTTCGCCGCTGGCGCAGGCTGCGGATTGCACATTGCTGTTCTCACTCAGTAGCCCGTCGTTTTTCCCTTCGGTGGTTTCCGGTATGGGTGTCGCCGAGTGTTTGCTGGCGATGCTGGTTGCCCGCCACGGCCGGGAGGCGGTGAGTAAAATTGAGAGCGCCGAACGTTATCTGCAAAGCTCCGGGGCGTATGTGATGCCCGGTAAATCCTGATAAATGATTCATTTGCTTCCATCATAAGAAAACGAAATGCATTTGAATCATTATTGCATTGACGAGATTCAAATGGATCCTGCAAGATGCTTTCAACTTACGCGAAAGCGATTTTTAAAGCAGGAAGAAAAGCATGAGTCAAATCATTCACCGCAGCCTCCATACCACTCCAGCCGTGGCGGTCAGTGCGCAAGGGGCTTACATCACAGATGCCAGTGGTAAACGCTATCTGGATGCCTGCGGCGGTGCAGCGGTTTCTTGTCTGGGTCACGCCCACCCGGATGTGCTGGCGGCAATGCACCGGCAGATTGATCAACTGGCCTATGCCCACACCAGTTTTTTCACCAGTGATACGGTGGAACAACTGGCAGAGCAACTCGTTCGCACCGCGCCCGGTTCTCTGAACTACGCCTATTTTGTCTCTGGCGGATCGGAAGCGGTTGAAACGGCACTGAAGCTGGCGCGCCAGTATTTTGTTGAGGTCGGGCAACCGGAGCGTACGCTGTTTATTGCCCGTAAACAAAGCTACCACGGTAATACGCTGGGTGCGCTGGCCGTCGGCGGTAACGAGTGGCGTCGCCGCCAGTTCGCGCCACTGCTGATGGATGTAGTGCGCGTATCGGCCTGTAATGAATACCGCGACCGTGCGGCGGGTGAAAGCCAGCAGCAATATACTGAACGCCTGCTTGGCGAACTCGAAGCGGCAATTCTGCAAGCCGGGCCGGAAAAAATTATCGGTTTTTGCGCCGAAACGGTGGTGGGAGCAACCACCGGCGCAACGCCGCCTACGCCGGGTTATCTGCAAGGCGTTCGTCGGTTATGTGATAAATACGGCATTCTGTATATCGCTGATGAGGTGATGTGCGGCATGGGGCGTACTGGCACGCTGCACGCCTTTGAGCAGGATGGCGTTGTCCCTGATATCGTGACCATCGCAAAAGGTTTAGGCGGAGGTTACCAGCCCATTGGCGCAGTGCTGGTCAGTGAGAAAATCGTTGCCGCGCTGCGCGCCGGTAGCGGAATGTTCCAGCATGGTCACACCTATATCTGCCACCCGACAGCGGCAGCGGCTGCACTGGCAGTGCAGCAGGTTATCGAGCGGGATCATTTGCTGGAGCAGGTGCAGCAGCAGGGCGCGTATTTGCAGCAGGCGCTGCATGACGTGCTGGGCGAGTTACCGTATGTTGGTGATACGCGCGGTCGAGGTTTGTTCGCCGGTGTGGAACTGGTACGCGATAAAGCGCGCAAAACGCCATTCGATCCGGCGCTGAAACTGCATGCCGCTATCAAAGCGCAGTGCATGGCGCACGGGCTGCTGGTCTATCCAATGGGCGGAACTATTGATGGCCAACTGGGCGATCATATCCTGATCGCACCACCGTTTATTGTCAGCCGTTCAGAACTCGATTTCGTTGTTGATACTCTGCACAAGGTCATCAGCGAAGAGACGCATAAACTGGCGAGCCGCCAGCCATGAATCGTTTACCTGCATTGTCGGAACCGCAGTGGAGCGATGAACAACGCCAGCTGGCGGAGGAGATTATCAACGGCCCGCGCGGTGCACTGCTGCCGCCGTTTGAACCGTTGTTGCGCAGCCCGGAACTGATGGCGCATGCGCAACGGATGGGCGAGTATCTGCGCTACCGTAGCGCACTGGGGCAGCGGTTGTCGGAACTGGCAATTCTGCTTACTGCGCGTCACTGGTCGCAGCCGGTTGAATGGGCTATTCATGCGCCAATCGCCAGGGAAAAAGGGATCGCGGCAGAGGCGGTGCAGGCCATTAATGAACAACGTCTACCCGAGGCGCTGGCGGCTGATGAATGGGTGGTTTACCACTTTTGCCAGCAGTTGCATCAGCATAAAAAAGTCAGCGACGAGGTCTGGCAACAGGCCATCGACCTGTGGGGTGAAAAGGGCGTTGTCGATCTGATTGGCATCAACGGTTATTACAGCTTTCTTTCAATGATCATGAACGGCGCGCAGACGCCAGTACCCGACACCAGGGATTTTATTATTCCCGCATAAATAATTCGCACGCATTCATTTTTATATCGCGTGCGAATGTAGGGATACAGTTTTTATTCTCAACGACAATATCATTTTATGGTGTTGTGTGAAAACTCCTGTTTGCTGTCTTAATTACGCTGAGGGTTATTATGTCTGCATTATTGAAAAAATTAAAGATTACACTGGCACTGGTAGCCTGTTCG
Organism: Kosakonia sp. MUSA4; assembly: GCF_013085925.1. NCBI lineage: Bacteria > Pseudomonadati > Pseudomonadota > Gammaproteobacteria > Enterobacterales > Enterobacteriaceae > Kosakonia > Kosakonia sp. MUSA4. The sequence goes on along the minus strand of NZ_CP025697.1, from coordinate 2,642,634 downwards.
GCAAGTTTTGCTGTCATGGCACAAGAGAAATTATTAGTGGGTGTGGATACGGCTTTTGTTCCCTTTGAATTTAAGCAGGGTGATAAATATGTCGGTTTTGATATCGATTTATGGGATGCCATTGCGAAGAAAATGAATGTCAGCTACGAATTGCGTCCTATGGATTTCGGTGGCTTAATTCCGGGGCTGCAATCGCGCAATCTGGATGTGGCAATGGCCGGGATCACCATCACCGATGCCCGCAAACAGGTCGTGGATTTCAGCCAGGGTTACTACGATGCAGATCTCTTAATCGCGGTGAAGAGCGGCGATAATTCCATCACCAAATTCAGCGATCTGGCCGGTAAAAAAGTGGGGCTGAAGCAGGGCACCGCAGCCGCAAGTTTTATGAAATCCAAATATAAAGCCAACTATGTCGAATTCCCTAACATCGATAACGCCTATCTCGACTTGCAGGCTGGCAACCTGGACGCGGTAGTTCACGACTCCCCGAACGTGCTGTACTACGTGAAAACTGCCGGTGGTGGCAAGGTGAAATCGACCGGGGAAACGGACAGCGTTCTGCCGCAGCAATATGGTTTTGCAATGCAGAAAAACAGCAGCCTGACACCGAAAGTTGATGCCGCATTACAGGCATTACGTGCGGATGGCACCTATGGCAAAATTTATTTCAAATGGTTTAACAAACAACCTAAATAACCCCCGTCAGGCCGGGTAATACCGGCCTGAACCGAGAGTGAATTGACCGCATTATGAATTTCGAAACGAAATATATATGGGAATCGCTGCCGCTGTTATTACAGGGGCTGCAACTGACAATATTGATCTCAATGGTTGGTTTAGCGGGCGGTTTTATTATTGGTCTGCTGGCAGGAACCTGTCGTGCACTGGGTGGCGGTATTGCGAAAACGGTGTCATTAATTTTCGTTGAGCTGATTCGCGGCACGCCAATTATGGTTCAGGTGATGTTTATCTATTTTGCTTTGCCAATGGTACTGCCTATTCGCATCGACCCAATTACGGCTGCGATTGTCACCATTATTATTAACTCCGGCGCGTATATTGCGGAAATCACGCGCGGCGCGATTTTGTCCATCAATAAAGGGTTTAAAGAAGCCAGTCTGGCGATGGGATTATCGCAGCGCGCCACGCTGTGGTACGTGATTATGCCGCTGGCTTTGCGCCGCATGATCCCGGCGCTGGGCAACCAGTGGATCATCAGCATTAAAGACACCTCGTTGTTTATTGTTATCGGCGTTGCGGAATTAACGCGTCAGGGCCAGGAGATCATCGCCGGAAACTTCCGCGCCCTTGAAGTCTGGACAGCCGTAGCACTGATCTACCTCGCCGTCACCCTGTGCCTGAGTTTCCTGCTGAAGCGACTGGAGAAAAGGATCCATATTTTATGAGCATGGTTGAATTTAGCGCGGTCGCTAAACATTTCGGCACCACACAGGTGCTGCACGATATCAATCTGAAAATTGATGCCGGTGAAGTGGTGGTGATTATCGGTCCTTCCGGTTCAGGCAAATCGACGCTGCTGCGTTGCATCAACAAACTGGAAGAGATCTCCTCCGGTACCCTGCTGGTTGCCGGGATGCACCTGACCGATCCCCACGTCAACGAGTGCGATATCCGCCGCGAAGCGGGGATGGTGTTTCAGCAATTTCACCTGTTTCCGCACCTGACGGCGCTGGAAAATGTGATGTTTGGGCCTGTCCGCGTGCGCAAAATGAGTAAAGCGGCAGCCCGCAAACAGGCGCTGGCGCTACTGGAGCGTGTTGGGCTGCGTGAACGTGCCGATCACTATCCTTCTGAACTTTCTGGCGGCCAGCAGCAACGCGTGGCTATTGCCCGTGCGCTGGCGGTGAAACCGAAAATGATGCTGTTTGATGAGCCAACTTCTGCACTCGATCCGGAGTTGCGCCATGAAGTATTGAAAGTGATGCGTTCACTGGCGGATGAAGGGATGACAATGGTCATCGTGACGCACGAGATTGGCTTTGCACGCGATGTGGCGTCGCGGTTGATTTTTATTGATGGTGGAACCATTGCTGAAGACGGCCCGCCTGATATCCTGCTGAATGCCAGTAGCAATCCGCGCCTGAAAGAATTTTTACAGCACGTTTCCTGAACAGAAGTGAATTCATCGCATGAAAAAAATCGACATCAGTGGTTCCCCGTTTGAGATTGGCCTGCGCCTTGGAGAGTTTGGCCGTGAAGCCTGGCATCAGAAGCTGACGCTCACGTCGCTGTGGCAAACGGTGATGACCATGCAGTCATCCGCTCAGACCCAGGTAATGCGTGCAGCGGTGCAGACGCATTACCCGCAAATCTGGCTGGAGCTGGAAGGGCTGGCGCAGGGGCTGGAGGCCACTATTGATCAGGTCTTTGCCTGGAACTGCCGTGGCGATCTGGTGCGTTCAACGTCGGATGGCTGTACGACAGTGGCCGGGGTAAACGCCGCAGGCGAGCGGATTATCGCGCACAACGAAGACGGTTTTCCGCAGTTACGTGATGACTGCGCACTGGTCACCATTACCCCGGAGCGTGGTCTGGGTTTTACCAGTTTTGCCTATCCGGGTTCGATTTGCGGCCACACCTTTGCGGTGAACGAAAAAGGCATCGTTAACACCGTTAATAACATCCGCGCAGTGCACCGCCCGCACGGGTTACCGCGCCAGATCCTTGCCCGCGCCTCGCTGAATGCAAACACCCTTGATGAGGCGATCGCCATTCTTACCGGGCCGCCGCGCGCGGGTGCGTTTCACCATACGCTGGGACAGATGGGCGATACGCGGCTGTTCAGCGTTGAGGCCACGGGTAGCGGCTGTTCCGTTATGCCGCTGACGGCAGTGACCGGGCATGCCAACCATTTGGTGCATGCGGCACTGGCTGACGTTGAGCAGGTGGTAACGGACAGCTCGGCGTCGCGCCAGCGACGTCTGGCGCAGTGGCTGGAGAGGCAACCTCCGTTTGACGCTGCGGCGGCAAAAACCATTCTCTCTGATAAGCATGACGCCGCACTGCCCATTTACCGCCTGGCAGCCGACGATCCGGATGAGGAAAACACCCTTGCCACAGCGGTTTTCACCCTCGATGCGCACCACGTCAGGTGGCAAATCTTCGGCATTAATCGCGACGTTGCCGCGTTTCAGGGACAAACAAGTTAATCATGGCCCCCGATAATTCGGGGGTTTTACTTTAAAAGTGGAATTGATCGGCGTCGCGGATATATAACAACCAACGAATTCATCGGTTCTGGTGACACGTATATTTCGACAAACATTCCCTTCCGGTAATCCCTCCATCGCTCACTCGTTGATACCCGGATAAAACTTAGTGTTTACACTGTTACGTCACTGTGATTACCATACCCCCCCATAGTAGATTATTCATCGTTTAACCTATTGTTTTAATTTGATATTATCTAATTATTTCAGCTTTGGGGGCATAATGGGAGCGATGTTCAGCCTGCTGTTTAAAAGCTCTACTTGCTCGCCATCAAACTCCTTAATCCATGCCGAATACACACGATAAACCATCTCGGGATCTTCATGCCCTAACTGGCTGGCAATGAATGCCGGATTGGCTCCGGCTGATAGCGCCCAGCATGCAAATGTATGGCGTGTCTGGTAGGGGGTTCTTTTGCGGATTACCGCCAGCGAGTTGACATATTGCTAGGCTGTGCTGTGGATTAAGCCGCTGCTCGCAATAATTGAACAAGGTAATGAAAACTTTTTAAGTATTCGTGAAATAGATGATTATCGCGGTAAATAACATTTTAAATGCGATATATTTCGTTATTGCTAAAAATTTTATTGTTTTTCTTTTTATATTTACCATGATTAAAATAAGGCATGGGTATGCCTATCACTGATAAAGGGAACAAATCATGGCTTACTCAAAATTGGTGTTTACTATTCTCTGTCAAGATAACAAATATGAAGTATATGCTGTAGGGGAAGGGGCACCACCACAACGAATCATTCATTATCAATTACAAGAAGCTAAAGCGAATGAACAGCTCACCTATGAGTGGGTAATATTAAACTCTAATTACCCAATTCCCAGAGACCAAGAGTATCAAATTTCATCCAATCTGATTTGGTACTTTGAGTCACTGTAATCACATTTATTTAATGACCAATGTAACTACTAAAGCCTTGGGTATCTACCGGGGCTTAATATTAAATTTCATTATGTGGTGGTTCTGTTATGTATGCGGAAAATTTTCACTTGCATTTATTCTAAATAATGTAATAAATAACTCTTCTCCAGGAAGGAGGTTAGTTATGGTTACTCGATATTTTGAGTTAGTTGAAAACATTCCGCTTGAAGACGAACGTGAGCTTCACGCTCAGTTCAGACACCATCTTGAACACGTGTGACATGCAAGTTTTAACTCAAGGCAACAGATAAGTCTTGACGATGAAGATGGATTAACTATACCAGCGCTTTTCTACGGTCCAGAAGAAAAATTCAGAAATCTATATCATATATCGGAAATAACAAGATGGAGCTCTGAAAATCAGTAAGATAAATATACATCCTATAGAAATCTTATACTGCTGGGGTTTATATGGCAAATGTCGAAGTTAGTATTAAAATTGATAGCAACGGTAATGCCGAGTTTCGCTTTAGACATGCAGGGCAGTCTAAATGGACTAAAGTACATATAGTACATATCGGTGCGGTTGGCACTCCGACAGGTGATGCTGATTTTTTTGGCCGTGTCGGTAAAAGCCTTGATAAGTAAGTTACTTTTTTCTAAATCTCACGACAGTATTGAGATACAACGGAAGCATTAGTATCTGAGCTTTTCGCGATACCCTGAAGTAATTAATAAAAATAAGAAGTGCCCGGCGTAAAGTCTTCTGCTCTTGGTTGGTGAGTTTTGCGCCTTTATTTCTTATTATTGTATATTTTATAAAATTAAATATTCTTTGTATTGTGGGAAATAGTGTGCGTTTTATTGCTGGGTTATCTTTCGCCAATAATGAAAGTGACTGAGCGGCATAGACTAAATCAGATAAATCCTTTTGCCTGAAAGTTTGAGTAATGCTTTTTTTATGGTGGCGATACCAAAGGAGTGATTTATTTATCCCATAAATGGCACTGCTCTTGAGATAAATAAACGGAATTGTGTTCATATCTTCATATAGGCGACCATGAGGGAAAGTGATGTTGTTTTCACGAAAAAGTGATGTTTTGTATACTCTCGCCCACGGGTACCATTTACATCTCTTAAATGCTGGGGTTAATTTTTCAATTGCTGTAATCTCTGTTTTTCCTGAAAAAGCCGCGCTATCAATATGCTCGACAATGTTTGATATGTCACCTTCGTACTGTTCGGCATTGAATTCAACGATATCGATTGTTGAATCATCAATAACAGGTGAAATTTCGCTCCAGAAATCTGAATGATAAAAATCATCTGAATCTAAAAATGATATGTACTCGCCAGATGCGGCGGCTATGCCTTTATTTCTTGCAGCGGAGAGGCCAAGGTTTCTCTGATTAATTATCTCAACGTTTATATTGCAATAACTCTGTACTATATTAGTAATTATTTCATAACTGCTATCAGTGGATCCATCATTAACAATAATTAGCTCAATACTATTAGTTAAATGAGGGAGGATAGACTGAATGCATTCAGAAATAAAATCACTAGAATTATAGCAAGGGACAACGATACTTAATTTTATGTTGTTCATTAGACCCTTCTCCATGGCCTTAATTATATACATCATCCAGATGTACTTAATTTGTATCATTTCTAATTATTATGCATTCACAAACAAAATGAATCAAACCAAAACGTGTCATAAAATACACGAATTGTTTATTTTAAAATATAAATAATACATATATTGTGGCTAACGGTATGGATTGAGCAACTAAAATACCAGAAAAATAGTGTATTGCGCGGCGTTTTTTTCAGTCATCGTGTTGTACAGAACAATCTTTTTGACGACAACGCGCTGTGCGCTAACAGCGAAAAATTGATGGAAGTTCTGGATTAGGTCAATGCAAAAAACGGGCGCGGGACGTTGTACTTTGCGGGGCAGGGCATACAACCGCAGTGGCAAATGAAGCGCAACATGCTGTCGCCGCGATACACAACGCGCTTAGCTGATATTCTAATAGTGAAGTAATAGAAATATTGCGTGCGTAATTTAATATATGAAATATTCGTTATGCAAAAAATGTACTTAATTTGACATTTTTATTAATTAATGATTGTAAGAAAAATGACAAGTATAAAATTAAAGGAAGAGGAAGATTGCAACACATGCTAAAATCCCGATACTTTAAGGTTTATATTAATAACAATAAGTGGGATTTAACATGGTTCTATTTTTAACTAGCTTGGGTGTGTACGCCGTGTTGTTTGCTATTCAGTTTGGCTACGGAGTTTACGAGACATCGACTCAAGAGCGTAGAGGTATTTCTGTCCTTCGTGCTGCGGGTATAGATCCAAAAGACAATGAGGCTGTAAGGGCATTTCTGATAAAACGAGTTGATCCTGACAGGTTTGGTAATCGATTGGCTGATTTTATTGGATATATTTGGAATGTTATTACCTGGATTTCGAGCATCGTTGTTGGATTGGTTTTTTTATATCAAATTTACAACGTATTTATATCTGGTGATTCATCCAGTGATATAGCTTTTATTGGCTGTGCTGTCTGGTCAGTATTTATGTTTATGGTAGGCATAGTAGTAAATCTTCTCTGTAAACTGCTTACTGGGCGCTATCCTTCGGAACCGAAGAAGATCCGTAAGCGCTTCATCGAAAATGATATACATTAAGTTCCTTTCATGTGGTGCGTATAGATATGTGTATTAACTTTTCACTATACTAATCCTATCTGCAATAGCGATATTCTCAGCAAGAATTTTCAGCTTTCGAGTTGAAATAGGGCGTTGTCCATTCTTCTGCATTTTCCCCGCCGCATTCCATGCCAGTTTGCCGGGGCCATTAAAAATTTCGCTAACACTACCATCTTTAGATAAATACAGTACCAGGAGGTGTTCCGGTTCAGAACTCAGTGAAGTGCGGCCAACTTGAGTCACCTTAATTTGGATTTCCTTTCCACAAGGGGACCGGGCATCATGAGTTTCAGCGCTGGCTGTATAAAGAGTTAAGCCGTATAGCCTTGCTGCAATAGTTTCACCAATACTACCGACCAGGTGACCATCTGGAGTGAATCGACGTCCTGGGTTTCGCAGTTCAAGTTCCTCAACAATTTCATATAACGCGCAAATCAGTTCAGAATCTGTTCTGCACTTCAGCTTATCAACAAACATTGAGCATCGTTTCCTGTAGGGTTGACATAGTCGCTTAGGTATGAAGAACCCGGCACAGTGACCGGGTTTAGTAGAATGTTTTTACTTGCCACCGGGCCGGGAATCCGCAGAACGACCTCCACAGCGGGAACCATCGGCAGCACGATCATCAGGGCTCTGACAGTTTCCTGCGTAAGCCTGAGCTACTGATCCGAGCGAAAGTAATACGAACAGAATTGCTAATCCTTTTTTCATTTCGATATCCGTATAGAAACCACCTTGTGGCGGCAAAAAATAATAGCGCGTTGAGATCCAAAGAACAAATAAAAATATAAACCGTGATGGTTATAGTAAATATAATATATATCAATAGCCGCGCTGAAATAAAACTTCCAGCACAGTAATCCGATCTATTTGTTATCACGAGTCATATATTTTGTGGCCCCCTTGATTACTCCGGGAAAAACAGTACGGTAACACACCAATAAAAACCTTAAGCAATGCTTGAGCGAAGAGTGGATGCAGGTTTTACAACAGGTACAGGTTTATCGTAACGGTGTAAATATTAATAGGTGTGGTTTATTGGGCTATTTGCCATTTTCGTCGCTACTGGCGCGAATAATGTTCCAGTATCATCCTGGTACGTTGCACTACCGGGAGCAGCAAAAACCGCTTTATAGCTGATAGTATCATCCCCCCCTAAAAAGCATGCTCCTGATACCCGGATAAAACTTAGTGTTTACACTGTTACGTTATTGCTATTACCATACCCCCCTATAGTATACAGGAGGTCACATGCCCCATTCACCAGAAGACAAGAAACGCGTTTTGACGCGGGTGCGCCGCATCCGCGGTCAGGTCGATGCGCTGGAACGTGCGCTGGAAAGCGGCGAGCCCTGCATCGCCATTTTGCAGCAAATCGCCGCCGTGCGCGGCGCAGCCAACGGCCTGATGGGCGAAATGGTTGAAATTCACCTTAAAGATGAGCTGGTCAACGGCGACACCACTGCGGACCAGCGTGCGGTTCGCATGGCAGAAGTCGGTCATCTTTTGCGCTCTTATCTAAAATAAGCATCAGGGTATTCACAAAAAGGAAGAGACTTATGAAATCACGTGCAGCCGTTGCCTTCGGGCCGGGTCAACCGCTTAAAATCGTCGAAATCGACGTTGCGCCGCCGAAAAAGGGCGAAGTGCTGGTGCGTATCACGCATACCGGTGTGTGCCATACCGACGCGTTTACGCTGTCGGGTGACGATCCGGAAGGGGTATTCCCGGCGGTGCTCGGCCATGAAGGCGGCGGGATTGTGGTGGAAGTCGGCGAGGGCGTGACCAGCCTGAAGCCGGGCGATCACGTTATTCCGCTCTACACCGCAGAATGTGGCGAATGTAAGTTCTGTAAATCCGGTAAAACCAACCTCTGCCAGGCCGTACGCGCCACGCAGGGCAAAGGTCTGATGCCGGACGGCACCACCCGTTTCTCATACAACGGCGAGCCGATTTTCCACTATATGGGGACCAGTACCTTCAGCGAATACACCGTATGCGCGGAAATCTCGCTGGCAAAAGTGAACGAGCAAGCACCGCTGGATAAAGTTTGTCTGCTCGGTTGCGGTGTCACCACCGGTATTGGCGCTGTGCACAACACGGCGAAAGTGAAAGAGGGCGATACCGTGGCGATCTTCGGGCTCGGCGGTATCGGTCTGGCGGCGATTCAGGGTGCGGTACAGGCGAAAGCCGGGCGGATTCTGGCTATCGATACCAACCCGGACAAATTCGCGCTGGCGAAAGAGATGGGTGCAACCGACTTTATCAATCCGAAAGATCACGACCGTCCGATTCAGGATGTGATTGTTGAGATGACCGACGGCGGCGTTGATTTCAGCTTTGAATGTATCGGTAACGTCAACGTCATGCGTTCTGCGCTTGAATGCTGCCATAAAGGCTGGGGCGAAAGCGTGATCATCGGCGTCGCGGGCGCGGGCCAGGAGATCAGCACCCGTCCGTTCCAGCTGGTGACCGGTCGCGTATGGCGCGGTTCCGCGTTTGGCGGTGTGAAAGGACGCAGCCAGTTGCCGGGCATGGTGGAAGATGCGATGGCGGGCAAAATTCGTCTCGATCCGTTCATTACCCATCGCATGCCGCTGGAGCAGATCAACGACGCGTTTGATCTGATGCACGAAGGTAAATCTATCCGTACCGTTATCCATTTCGGCGATAACTAACGCCGCTTCACGCCAGCGGTGCAACCGCTGGCGCTACCAATGTCCAAATCTGTGACCGCTGTTGCGCTTTTCTCCATAAGAAAAATCCAATTTTTGCCGATGCATATATATCATCGTGATGAATGCATTAGACAAATATGAGAGTCGATAGCCATGGATAACAAAGCAGCAATGCAAAGCATTGGATTTATGCACAATATTCGATTGGTTCCCCTGTTTTCCTCCATTCTCAGCGGTATTCTGGTGCTGTTTGCGCTCAGCTCCGGTCTGGCGGGATATTTTCTGATGCAAGCGGATCGCGATCAGCGTGATGTGACGCAGGAAATCCAGGTTCGCATGGGATTATCTAACAGTTCTAACAACTTACGTACAGCTCGTCTTAATCTGATCCATGCCGGCGCGGCAAGCCGTATCGCCGAAATGGACGACATGAAAAATAACGTCGCGGAAGCGGAAAAACGTATTCAACAATCGCAGGATGGCTTCAAGGTCTATATGGCGCGCGAAGTTAAAACGCCGGAGGACGTTGCGCTGGATGAGGATCTGACTCGCCTGTTTAACGCCTACACCGCAGGCATGCAGCCGATGCTGAAATACGCGAAAAACGGCATGTTTGAAGCCATCATCAACCATGAAAGCGAACAGGCTCGCCAGCTTGATGCCGCATATAACACCGTGTTGCTGAAGGCGATTAAGATCCGTACCGACCGCGCAGAGCACCTGACCGAGCTGGCGCACAACCGTACGCAGTTAGGGCTTATTTTTATGGCCGCGGCCTTCGCGTTTGCGCTGGTGTTGACGGTCATCACCTTCACCGTGCTGCGCCGGGTGGTGATCAACCCGCTGCAACGTGCGGCGCAACGTATCGCGCGCATTGCCTCCGGTGATTTGACCGTTGCGGATGAACCGACTGGTCGCAGTGAGATTGGCCGTCTGAGCAGTGATTTGCAGGCGATGCAGCACTCGCTGGTTACCACAGTCGCCACGGTTCGCCAGGGGGCGGAAGAGATCTATCGTGGCACCAGCGAAATCTCCGCCGGTAACACCGATCTCTCTTCACGCACCGAGCAGCAGGCGGCGGCAATTGAAGAAACTGCCGCCAGCATGGAACAGCTGACCGCGACGGTGAAACAGAACGCCGACAACGCACACCATGCCAGCGGTCTGGCGCGTGACGCGTCCGGCAAAGCGACCAAAGGCGGGCAGATTGTCTCCGGCGTGGTGCAGACGATGGGCAACATCACCACCAGTTCACGCAAAATCTCTGAAATTACTGCGGTGATCAACAGCATTGCCTTCCAGACCAATATCCTGGCGCTCAACGCCGCCGTAGAAGCGGCGCGTGCCGGTGAGCAGGGCCGCGGCTTTGCCGTGGTGGCCAGCGAAGTGCGTACGCTGGCGAGCCGCAGTGCGCAGGCGGCAAAAGAGATCGAAGCGCTGATCAGTGAATCCGTCAATCTGATTGAGCAAGGTTCCGGTGAAGTGGTTTCTGCGGGCGAAACGATGGAAGAGATCGTGACGGCGGTGAAACGCGTAACCGATATCATGCTGGAAATTGCGGCGGCATCCGATGAGCAGAGCAAAGGTATCACTCAGGTGAGCCAGGCGATCACTGAGATGGACAACGTCACGCAACAAAACGCCTCGCTGGTAGAAGAAGCATCTGCCGCTGCCGCCTCGCTGGAAGAGCAGGCCGCGCGCCTGACCGAAGCGGTAGGGGCTTTCCGCCTGACCGGTGCCGCGCCGCAGCGCCAGAACAGCGCGTCTTCGCCAACGGCAAAACCGTTTAAACCACAGCGTCCTGCGCTGGCAAATGGCGATAACTGGGAAACCTTCTGATAATCCGCAAAAGAAAAGAGGCCATAAGGCCTCTTTTTCTATTCAGCTAGTCGTTAAATAAAACTGTCGTCATCATTGCTGTAGTCGTTGTCATCAACATCGTCGTTCTGCCAGGCATCGTTATTATTGCCGAACGGATCGTCCTGGTTGAGGAAGCGGGTATCAGAGATATTATTAAAGTCGCCGTATTGATTACCGACAAACGGCTCACCACCGGCGGGCGTTGCCGGTTCTTCGATAATATTGACGATCTCTTCCGGCCGCGACTGATGGAACATACTGGTCAGCATCTCGGCCAGCACGACGCCACCGGCCACGCCAGCGGCAGTTTGCAGTGCGCCAGCCATAAAACCGCCGCTGCGGGGAGCCGAAGCTGGCGCTGCCGCCCGGGAATAATCCTGTGCCGGTGGCTGTTGCGGCTGGGCATTCCAGCTGTTGTCCGGCTGCGGGTTGCTTTTCCCGCCACCAAACAGGCCGCCGAGGAAACTGCCGCCCGTTGCAGGTTTGCTTTTTTGCGCGGCTAATTCGCTTTCAAGCTCCTGAACCCGGGCTTGCAGGCGTTTCAGCGCCGCTTCCTGAATCAAAATCGATTGCGCCATATAGTAGGGCGCCGCAGGCTGCTGTCTGACGAATTCCGCGATCTGACGCTCTGCGTCTGCATCCCGTTGGCTGTTTTGCTGTCCGGTCTGTTTCAGCCGTTCGAAAAGGCCGTTGATAAGCTGCTGTTCTTCATATTGCATGACAATAACCTTCCGCTCTCCAAGGGGGATACCATCTAGTTTATCAGCGGCGGCAACCTGTGTCTGGCGAGTGAAATGTTTGTTTAAGATTGGTTGCAGGTTGGCTGAAACTCGCTCTGCTTTCAGGGCGAAAAAAAGACCCGCATCAGCGGACCTTTTCGCTATCAATCTTAAACCACCTCCCCAGGAGGTGGCGATCGTTCATCACTTATTGCTTATCGGGCAGCGCATAAGCAATCACGTAGTCGCCGCGATCCGGTGACTGACGCGCACCGCCCGCATTGATAATGATGTATTGCTTACCGGTTTTCGGCGACACATAGGTCATCGGGCCGGACTGGCTGCCTACCGGCAGGCGATCTTTCCAGATCTCTTTCCCGCTGGCGGTATCAAATGCGCGCAGGTAGAAATCCTGAGTACCGGCAAAGAACAACAGGCCGGACTGGGTGGAAAGTGACGCGCCCAGCGTCGGCATACCGATTGGAATCGGCATATGCATGCGGATGCCCAGCGGGCCGGTATCCTCAACGGTACCGACCGGAACCTGCCACACCAGCTTACCGGTAGAGAGATCGACCGCAGACATCGTGCCGAAAGGCGGTTGCTGGCACGGAATACCCAGCGGAGAGAGGAAACGCTCGCGCATCGCGCCAAACGGCGTACCGTCCATCGGCACAATCCCCATCTCGATGCCGCTGGCGTTTTTCGCGACGTTCGCGCGCGGCACCATATAGTTCGCCAGCCCCAGACGCATATCGTTAACAAACATCAGGTTATGGTTCGGGTCGAGCGAAACGCTGCCCCAGTTCATCCCGCCCAGCGAACCAGGAAATTGCAGGGAACGATCAAGACCCGGCGGGGTGAAGACGCCCTGGTGGCGCATCGATTTAAAGGCGATACGGCACAACAGCAGATCGATCGGCGTCGCCCCCCACATATCCGACTCTTTCAGCGTCTGGTTGCCAATCATCGGCATGCCAACCGAGTAAGGCTGCGTCGGTGAATAACGCTCGCCCTGCACGTTGCCCGCCGGAACCGGACGCTCTTCCACTTTTGCCACCGGCTCGCCGGTTTCACGGTTGAGCATAAAGATCATGCCCTGTTTACTGGTCTGCACCAGTACCGGCGTGGTGTGGCCTTTGCCATCCGGCAGGTCGAACAGCGCTGGCTGCGAAGGCAGATCGAAGTCCCACAAATCGTGGTGCGTGGTCTGATAGTGCCAGCGTACTTTACCGGTAGTGGCATCGACTGCCACCACCGAAGAGCTGTATTTATCGTCCAGCGCGGTACGTTCACCGGCCCAGAAATCCGGGGTGGCGTTGCCGGTTGGCAGATAGATCAGGTTCAGTTTGGCGTCATACGACATCGCAGACCAGACGTTCGGCGTACCGCGCGTATAGGTCTGGCCTTCCGGCGGCAGGCCGGTAATTGCCGGATTGCCCGGATCCCACGCCCATGCCAGTTTACCGGTGTGCACGTCATACGCACGCACCACGCCCGGCGGTTCGCCAGTGGAGAAGTTATCCGCCACGCGGCCACCGACGACGACCACATTCCCGGCGACCAGCGGCGTTGAGGTTTGCTGGTAGTAACCCGGTTTGATTTCGCCCATGCCAACGCCCAGATCGACCACGCCGTGGTCGCCGAAGTCATCACAGACTTTGCCGTTATCAGCATTAATCGCGATCAGGCGCGCATCGGTGGTGGGCAGGAACAGACGACGCGGGCAGGCAACAGGCGAGGTACTCTGCGTCGCAGACGCCAGCGCCTGGCTCTCTTCGTAATAACCCAGACCACGGCAGCGCTGCCAGTTTGGCGCAGTGGCTTTCGAATCGTAGCGCCATTTCTCTTTGCCTGAATCCACATCCAGCGCCAGCACTTTGCTGTACGGCGTACAGACATACAGCGTGTCGCCAATCTGTAGCGGCGTATTCTGATCTTCCGCGCCAGAGCCGTTGCTCTGCGGAATATCCCCCGTGTGCGCAACCCAGGCCACTTTCAACTGGTTAACGTTTTGCTTGTTGATCTGATCCAGCGCGGCGAAGCGATCGCCGTGAGTGGTGTTGCCCCAGTGTTTCCAGTCCTGCTGGGCTGTCCCGGCGGCAACAGGTTTCACCGGAATCGCTTCCGTTGGCGCGATCACATTCCAGGTTTTGAACATGCCGCCAGCGCTAACCAACAGCAGTACCGCCAGCACACCTGCCAGGCTGAACGAGGATTTGCGCAGCGGTGTCGCGCGCTGTTGCGCACGCAGCAGCGGCCACAGCAGCGCGGCCAGCAAGGCCAGCACGCCGAAAGTAAACAGGCGCGAGAACAACGGCCAGAATGACCAGCCTGCATCGCTTACCGCCCAGAAAAGAGAAACGATAAATGCCAGTGCATAGAGCAGAATCCCGCTGGGGCGGTTTGTGAGAATCAACCCTGCCGCCACGACCATCACGATACCCATGATCAGGAAGTAGAAGCTGCCGCCGACGGCGACAAGTTTATAACCGAGAATGCCAATCGCCAGACCGATAACCATCATCAGTACGGCCAGCAACCACTTCAGAACGCTTACCATCCCGCGTGGTGTATTACCAGGTGCCATGTTTATCTCCTGAAACCCATCCTTATACGGAACGGCAAACGGCAACCGTCCGAACCAAATGGATAATTTTTTATAGGGTTTTAGTTATGAATGAAGGTTGAATTACTTTCTTTGTCATAAAACGAAGCATCATTGTAAACATAAATGAACCATATGGTGAATCGAAAGTATGATGATTCTGTTAAATTATTATTCGAAGTTGTTAAAAGTTGGGGCGGGTAATGAGTAAAAAGCCCGCAGGACGCGGGCTAAAAAGTCAGGCAATACGCAGGGTTGCGCGCGTTTTCGCTGGAGTGACGCTAACGGGGATCGATTTTGAGGTTGGTGTCCCTGTGCCGTCGCCAAAGCGGGTCAAAGGAACCAGTGGGTTCGTCTCCGGGTAATAAGCCGCGAGGTTGCCGCGCGGGATATCGTAGGCGACGAGGCGGAAATCCTCCACGCGGCGAACCACGCCATCAGTGGCCTGGGTTTCAATATCGACGCGATCGCCATCGCTCAGGCCGAGCGCAGCAATATCGTCCGGGTGCATAAACAGCACATCGCGCTGACCATAAACCCCACGGTAACGATCATCGAGGCCATAAATGGTGGTGTTGTACTGATCGTGCGAGCGTAACGTCTGTAACACAAACGGCGCGGCAATTTCCGGGCAGACCGCGTCAGGCAGTGCCGCGTCGCTGAATTCTGCTTTAGCGGATGGCGTATTGAAACGCAGCTCCGCTGCCGCATTACCCAGCCAGAAACCGCCGGGTTCATCGCAACGGGCATTGAAGTTCTGAAAGCCGGGGATCGTGGCGGCGATATGGTCGCGAATCAGGTTGTAAT
Organism: Kosakonia sp. MUSA4; assembly: GCF_013085925.1. Classification (NCBI taxonomy): domain Bacteria; kingdom Pseudomonadati; phylum Pseudomonadota; class Gammaproteobacteria; order Enterobacterales; family Enterobacteriaceae; genus Kosakonia; species Kosakonia sp. MUSA4. Next base: position 2,627,122 of record NZ_CP025697.1, on the reverse strand, counting down.
CGGCGGCCAGCGCCAGCCAGTCGAGTTGCGCTGTGCCTAACGTCGCATGGGCAATCCCGGCGACAATTGCCGTTTCCGAGCGCTGCGTTGCCGCCAGCGGTTTGCCGATCCCTTCGGAGGCATGCACCATGCTGAAGGAGTCTTCGACAGTGACAAACTGGCGGCCTGAAGCCTGCATATCCTCTTCGGTGCGGCCCAGCGTCGGCAGAATAAGCGACTGTTTACCCGGCATTAAATGGCTGCGGTTAAGTTTGGTACTGATATAGACCGTTAGCCCGCAGCGGCGCAGCGCTTCGCAGGTCAGCGGCGTGTCCGGCGCGGCAGAGGCAAGGTTACCGCCCAGCGCCAGCAGCACTTTCACTTCATCGCGCAGCATCGCCTGAATGGCTTCAACCGTATGGTGACCGTGCTCGCGCGGCGGTTCGAAATGGAAGTGGCGGGCAAGGCTGTCGAGCAGCGCCTGCGGCGGTTTTTCATCGATCCCCATCGTGCGGTTGCCCTGCACATTGCTGTGACCGCGCACCGGACACAGCCCGGCGCCCGGTTTACCCAGATGGCCGCCGAGCAGTTGCAGGTTGGTGATTTCCCGTACCGTATCCAGCGAGTGTTTGTGCTGGGTAATGCCCATCGCCCAGGTGCAGATTACCCGTTCTGCTCTCTGCCAGACCGCCGCCGCATCACGCAACTGCTGCTGGCTGAGGCCAGATTGCTGCTCAATGGTTTGCCAGTCGGTCACATCGATTTGTGCAAACCACGCCTCAATACCCTGGGTGTGCTCAGCAATAAAGTCATCTGCGAAGATGCTGCTTTCGCCGTTAGCAAGGCGCTGACGCTGGGTTTCCAGCAACGCTTTGGCGATCCCGCGTACCGCTGCCATATCACCGCCGAGATTCGGCTGATAGTAGGAAGAGCTAATGGTTCCCGCCATTGGCGTAACCACTTCCAGCGGCTTTTGCGGATCGGCAAAACGCTCAAGGCCGCGTTCGCGCAGGGTGTTAAAGGTGACAATTCGCGCGCCGCGATCGGCAGCGTGACGCAGGCTGTGCAGCATGCGCGGATGGTTGGTGCCGGGGTTTTGCCCGAAGACAAAAATGGCGTCCGCTTTATCAAAATCGACCAGATGAATGGTGCCTTTACCGACGCCAATGCTGCGTTTTAGCCCGGCGCCGCTGGCTTCATGGCACATATTGGAACAGTCCGGGAAGTTGTTCGTACCGACCATGCGGCCAAACAACTGATACAGGTAAGAGGCTTCATTACTGGCGCGCCCGGAGGTGTACAGCTCAAGCTGGTTGGGGTTATCCATCGCCCGAATATGTTCGCCGATCATCGCCAGCGCATCGTCCCAGTTAATCGGTTCGTAGTGGTCGGTTTGCGGGTTATAGCGCAGCGGTTCGGTCAGGCGCCCCTGATATTCAAGAAAGTAATCACTCTGGCGGTTAAGTGCGCTGACGCTGTGTTGCGCAAAAAACGTGGCGTCAATCTGGCGGCGGGTGGCTTCCCAGGTGACCGCTTTCGCGCCGTTTTCGCAGAAACTGAAGGTGCTTTTATTATCATCGCCCCAGGCGCAACCGGGGCAGTCGAAGCCCCGTGCTTTGTTCATGCGCAACAAGTTGCGCATATTTTTGAGGGCGTTTTTGCTGTCAATGACGAAGCGAGTGGTGGCTTCCAGAGAGCCCAGACCACCGGCAGCGGCGTGGTAGGGTTTAATCGCTGTTTTAAATTTCATTGGTTCTTCCGGATGCGGGTTATTACAGCGTTAGTCTATTTCGTGTAACAACAACCCTTAATCAACAACCACTTTTTATCACACAATTAACGAGATGTTTACCATTTGCGCAACAAGAAGAACAATGAAGTACCGGGGGTTAACCCGGCATGATTTTACGGATCGTGCTGATAAGCGTATGCGCAGCAGGTGACAGCGGCGTATCAACACGCGTGATAATGCCAACCGGATCGCCGATTCCCAGCGGCGGAATCGGCAGAGCGACCAGCGAGCCGAGACGCAAATCATCTTTTACCGCGCCCGACGGCACAAACCAGACGTAGTCAAAGCCGACGGTTAACTGGCGCGACAGCGAGGCGGAGAGCGTCTCGATACAGCCTGCGGGCAGTTTGCAATCCTGGCTGGACAGCAGTTCTTCTGCACTATCACGCGGAGGGGTGCCTTCCGGCAAAACGACCACCGGCCACTCCAGTACCCGGCTCAATGTGATGGTACTTTGCAGCAGGGGATGATTTGGGCGCACCACCAGTTTCAGTGATTCCAGAAACAGCAGTTCGTAATTAAGGCCGCTCATCAGCTCCGGATCTGACATCCGGCCAATGCCCAGATCGAGCTCGCCGGACTTCAGCCCGGCCAGCAGCATCGGGTTATGGGCGGTCGCGACCTGAATCTTAAGATCCGGCTGTTGTTTATGCAGCTGGCCAATCACCGCTGGCAAAATACCCAGCGCGGCAGTCGGCAGGGCGCCGATACGGATCAGATCGCTTTTCTGTTCCGTTTTATGATCCAGCGACTGCCCGGCAATATTGACGGCATCCAGCACCCGCACCGCGTGCGTCAGAAACTGCTCGCCGACATGCGTTAACTGCGCGCCGAGGCGACCGCGTTCAAACAGACGCTTGCCGGTCAGTTGTTCCAGTTCATTCAGCGTTTTCGACAGCGCTGGCTGGCTTAAATTAAGGGTTTCAGCCGCTCTCCCCAGAGTTCCTTGTTGAGCAACAGCCACGAAGGTATGTAAATGGCGCAGGCGAATGCGCTGTGAAAAGAGACCATTTTTTTCCATAAGATGATGTAAAAACTATGCGGATTCGGTGACACGAAAAGTTGTTTATTTTGATAACCTGATTGCAAAGTATTCTTAACATCTAATCTATTTGAGTTACAAACAGATTTTCCGCGCAGTGTGACGAAACCAGCAACTTTGTATGGGTTTCTTCGGCAATTTCCATAATTTTTCGTTATGTTTTTTGCGCTTCAGCGGCATCCGTTTCCTGCCACGATCACACTTTGTAAATTTCCCATCACGCGTGTGAATGTGCTTCCTACACTCCAGAAGAGAGCACACAGGAAGGAAAATGAAATGGGTTACAACATCACGGCCGATGAGATACGCGAACAATTTTCACAAGCCATGTCGGCAATGTACCAGCAGGAAGTTCCGCAATACGGCACGCTGCTGGAACTGGTTGCTGATGTGAACCTTGCCGTTCTGGAACACAATCCCCGGTTGCATGAACAACTGGTCAATGCGGATGAGCTGGCGCGGCTTAATGTTGAGCGCCACGGCGCGATTCGGGTGGGCACTGCGGAAGAGTTATCCTGGCTGCGGCGGATGTTTGCCGTTATGGGAATGTACCCGGTGAGCTATTACGACCTGTCGCAGGCGGGTGTACCGGTACACTCTACCGCGTTTCGTCCGGTGGATGACGCCGCGCTGGCGCGCAATCCGTTTCGCATTTTTACCTCGCTGCTGCGGCTGGAGTTGATAGAGAACGAGTCGTTGCGCAACAAAGCGGCGGCGATCCTGGCGAAGCGCGATATTTTTACGCCGGCTTGCCGCCAGTTGATTGAACTGCATGAACTGAACGGCGGTTTTACCGCGCCGCAGGCCGACGCTTTTGTGCAGGAGGCGCTGGAGACATTCCGCTGGCATCGTCATGCCACGGTCGATGAGCAAACGTACCAGGCGCTGCACAACGAGCACCGGCTGATTGCCGATGTGGTCTGTTTCCCTGGCTGCCATATCAACCACTTAACGCCGCGCACGCTGGATATTGATCGTGTGCAGGCGCTGATGCCGAAATACGGTATCGAGCCGAAGATCCTTATCGAAGGGCCGCCGCGCCGTGATGTGCCGATTTTACTGCGTCAAACCAGCTTCAAAGCGCTGGATGAACCGGTGCTGTTCAACGGTGAACATCAGGGAACGCATACCGCGCGCTTCGGCGAAATCGAGCAGCGCGGCGTGGCGCTGACGCCAAAAGGGCGGGCGCTGTACGATCAGTTATTGGCAGAGGCAGGCACCGGCAAAGACAATCTCACGCACCAGTTGCATTTACAGGACGTGTTCAAAGCCTTCCCGGACAGCGAAATGTTGTTACGCAAGCAGGATCTGGCGTGGTTCCGCTACCGGTTGACGCCGACCGGCGAAGCGCATCGCCAGGCGATCCGTCCCGGCGGCGATCCACAACCGCTGATCGAACGCGGCTGGGTAGTGGCGCAGCCCATCACCTATGAAGATTTTCTGCCGGTCAGCGCGGCGGGGATCTTCCAGTCCAACCTCGGCAATGAAACCCAGACGCGCAGCCACGGCAACGCCAGCAAAGCGCAGTTTGAAGCGGCGCTCGGTTGCCCGGTACTCGACGAATTTACCCTCTATCAGGAGGCATCCGAGCGCAGCAAGCGACGTTGCGGTCTGCTGTAAAACAGGTAATCTGCCAGAAATCAGTTATTTCTGGATGATATTGTTATGGAAAATCCTTCCGCGCCGCTGGCGCACACCCACCACGGCAGCGTGCTGGGCTGTCGCGAAGCGGCCTTTGATGTCTGGCGCGGTATTCCGTTTGCCGCGCCGCCCGTTGGCCCGCTGCGCTGGCGCGCGCCGCAGCCGGTGGAACCCTGGCAAGGGGTTCGCATCGCCGACCGTTTTTCTGCCGCCTGCTGGCAAAACAGCGAGTCTTGCCAGCAGATTGGTGGTGGCGATCCGGGTCAATTCTCTGAAGATTGCCTCTACCTTAACGTCTGGTCGCCCGCCGAACGCGAAAAACCGCTGCCGGTGATGGTCTGGCTGCACGGCGGCGGGTTTACCATGGGTTCCGGCGGGCTGCCGCCGTACGACGGCAAAGCGCTGGCCGCGCGCGGCGTGGTGCTGGTGACGCTCAATTACCGGCTCGGCCATCTCGGTTTTTTCGCCCATCCGGCACTGGAAGCCGAAGAGGGCGAGCGCGCGTATAACTTCGGTTTGCTCGATCAAATCGCCGCCTTGCGCTGGGTGCAGGAGAACATTGCCGCGTTTGGCGGCGATGCGGAAAACGTTACGCTGTTTGGCGAATCGGCCGGGGCGCGCAGCGTGATGGCGCTGATGGCTTCTCCACTGGCAAAAGGGCTGTTTCATAAAGGCATTATTCAGAGCAGCTATACCTTGCCGGATACGCCGCGGGAAGCGGCACTGGCAAAAGGTGAAGCGGTTGCTGCCCATTTTGGCCTGCCAAACGCCAGTGCAGAGCAATTGCGGGCGATCCCGGCCGATGCGTTCTGGCCGCTGGTTGCGCCGCTGAAAATTGCCCCCGCGCCGATTGCCGGCGACGAGGTACTGCCGGAACCGACGCTGGATGTGTTTTTTGCCGCACGGCAGCACCCGATGCCGGTGATGATTGGCTCTAACAGCGATGAAGCCAGCGTGATGGCCGAGTTTGGCGTCGATCTCGCCGGACAGATCGAGAAAATTCGCCGCGAGCAGCGCCTCGGGTTAGGGCTGATTAAATTGCTTTATCCGGGCGTGAAGGGCGATGCCGAGCTGGGCCGCCAGGTGTGTCGCGATATGGCATTTACCACGCTCGGGCTGGTGGTGATGCAGGCGCAGCAGCGGGTGCGGCAACCCTGCTGGCGCTACTGGTTTGATTATGTCGCGGAAGCGGCGCATGACACTTACATCAACGGCGCGTGGCACGGTAACGAAGTACCGTACGTATTCGACAATCTTATGCTTTCGGAGCCATCGCGCAGCTACGTTAACCCACGCGATCTGGCGTTTGCCGCGCATCTTGCTGATTACTGGGTGCAGTTTGCCCATCATGCCAGCCGTCATTGTGAATCGCTTTCCGGCCCGGTGAACTGGCTGGCCTGCGTGCGCGGGCGCGACAGACTGCTGCGCATCGGACTGAATAAACATGCAGGATTTCGCCTGGTTAATCGCTTTATGCGCGCGCGTCTGAGCTTCTTCCGGCGGGTGATGCGCCACCACGTTAAGCTGGATTAGCCGCCAGCAAGCCCTCACGAAACGCCGCCAGCCCGTCGGCTTTATTGCCCGACTGGCGCAGGACCAGCCGGTAGCTGGCACCGGTCTTGATACTCAGCGCAAACGGCCGCTGTAGCCGCCCGGCGCGGATATCCTCAGCCACAACTGTCTCGTCGGCAATGGCCATCCCCAGCCCCTGGATGGCGGCGGTAATCGCCAGATCCATGGTGTCGAAGTGTTGATTTTTCCTCATAACCGGCTGGAAATCCTGCTGCTTCGCCAGCCACAGGGACCAGTCGGTTTTATCCCGCGTCGGATGCAGCAGCGTCGCTTTCTCCAGCGGCATTCTTGCGGCCAGCGCACTGTTCAGTACCGGCGTCAGCGCCTCTTCAAACAGCAAATCCCCGGCGCTTAACTGCGTGCCGAACACAATCGCTGCGTCATAAGGTTCTGTTTTGAAATTGATGGTGTGATCGGTGGTGGTGGTGAGCGCAATCTGCAACTCCGGGTAGCACTGCTCAATGTGCAACAGCTTCGGCACCAGCCAGCGCATGGCGCAGGTCGGCGCCTTCAGCCGCACCACCGTTTGCTGCGCGCGCGCCTGGTCGGCAACCATCAACAGGTGTTCAAAGGCGCTGCGCAGTTCCGGCAGCAGGGCGCTGCCCTGCGGGGATAAGCGCAGCCCGCGCGCGTGGCGCTCAAACAATGGAAAGCCAAACCAGCTTTCCAGCGCGGCGATCTTGCGGCTAACCGCGCCCTGCGTCAGGCATAACTCACGCGCGGCGTGCGTCAAATTGAGATGGCGGGCGGTGACCAGAAAGGCGTCAATGGCATTCAACGGCAGGGTTCGGTACGACATGGCGACTCCAGCTATGCGTTTTTATCATGGCTATTATGACAACAATTCGATTGTCGCGACAGCGCACTTTTGGTTTGAATGCTTATGCACTTTTTAGCGAAAGGATGAACAATGACTTTGCGCACGCCGGTGAGAACCCGCTCCAAATTACCTGATGTCGGCACCACCATTTTTACCGTGATTGGCCAGCTTTCCGCCGAGCACAACGCGATTAACCTCTCTCAGGGCGCGCCCAATTTCCCCTGCGATCCGCAACTGGTTGCCGGTGTTACCCGCGCCATGCAGGAGAATCACAACCAGTACGCGCCGATGACCGGTCTGCGTCCGCTGAAAGAGCGCATTGCGCAGAAAATTGCCGATCTCTACCACACGGATTACGACGTCGACAGCGAAGTGTTGATCACCGCCAGCGCCAGCCAGGGCTTGTACTCCGCCATTAGCGGGCTGGTGCATCCGGGCGATGAAGTGATCTACTTTGAACCGTCGTTTGACAGCTATGCGCCGATTGTTCGTTTGCAGGGCGCCACTCCGATTGCCATTAAGCTGACGGTGCCGGATTTCGCCGTTAACTGGGATGAAGTACGGGCCGCCATTACGCCGCGCACGCGGATGATCATCATTAACACGCCGCACAACCCCAGCGGGCAGGTTTTCTCCCGCGCTGACCTCGATCAACTGGCCGCCTTAACACGCAATACGGATATTGTGATCCTCTCGGATGAGGTGTACGAGCACGTGGTATTTGACGGTGAACCGCATCACGGCATGGCGACGCACCCGCAACTGGCGGAGCGCAGCGTGATCGTCTCTTCTTTCGGGAAGACCTATCATGTTACCGGCTGGCGCGTAGGTTACTGCGTTGCCCCCGCCGAATTGATGGATGAAATCTGCAAGGTACATCAATTTTTGATGTTCTCTGCCGATACCCCGATGCAGTACGCGTTTGCCGAGCAGATGCGCGATCCGCAAGGCTGGCTGATGCTGTCGTCGTTTTATCAGCGCAAGCGCGATCTGTTGCAAACGCTGCTGGCTGATTCACCGTTCCGCCTGTTACCCAGCGCCGGTTCTTTCTTCCTGTTAGCGGATTACAGTGCGTTCAGCGATGAGAGCGACAGCGAGATGGTCAAACGCCTGATTACTGATTACGGTGTTGCCACCATTCCGCTGTCGGCGTTTTATACAGACGGGACAGATAACAAACTCATTCGCCTCTCTTTTGCCAAAGATGAGGCCACATTAAGAGCAGGCGCGCAGGCCCTGTGTCGTGTTAAGCCACGCTAAGGAGCGTTAATAATGAAACTAAAAGCACTCTGTCTGGGTATGGGTTTGCTCTGCTCACTCTCTTCATTCGCGGCAACAGAATTGCGTTACGGCGTTGAGGCGGAATATCCGCCGTTCGAGAGCCGTAATGCCGCAGGCGAGCTGGAAGGGTTTGATATCGAGCTGGGTAACGCCATTTGTAAAGCCGCGCAGCTGAAGTGCAGTTGGGTGGAAACCTCGTTTGATGCGCTGATCCCAGGGCTGACGGCGAAAAAATTTGATGCCATTAACTCGGCGATGAACATCACCGAACAACGGCGTAAAAGCATCGATTTCACGCAGCCAATCTACCGTATTCCTTCACAACTGGTCGGTAAAAGCGGCGACGGGATGGAAGCTACTGCGGAAGGGCTAAAAGGGAAAACCATCGGCGTGTTACAGGGTTCCATTCAGGAAACTTACGCCAAAGAGCACTGGGAAAAGCACGGTGTCACGGTGGTGTCGTATAAAGATCAGAATATGGCGTGGGGAGATTTACTGAACGGCCGTATTGACGCCTCACTGGTGATGTCGGCGGCGGGGCAGGCAGGTTTCCTCAGCAAGCCGCAGGGGAAAGGGTTTGGCTTTATCGGCAAACCGGTATCGGACGATACGATCCTCGGTAGCGGCATCGGTTTTGGGCTGCGCAAAGGTGACGATGCGACGAAAAAACAGCTTGATGCCGCCATTGATAAAGTTCGTGCTGACGGCACCATCAAAAGCCTGGCGGATAAATATTTCCCCGGTATTGATGTTAGCGTGAGCGCAAAATAACGTTTTACTACTCTGGCCCCTGCCGCCTGATGTCCGGCAGGGGCTCTTTTCTCTCTGCGCGTTACGCTGCGACCGCTTCAATAATCGATAACCAACTCTTTGTGCGGATAATGCGGTTCAGTTTTAACCCGGCGGCCGAAAAGAGGGCGTCGAGTTCTTCCGGCGTTCTGACCTGCCCGCCGGCAAAACTACTGAGCAGCAGCAGATCCACGGCGTAACTGCCGGGATCGTTATCTGTCGCGGCGATATAGGGCTCCAGTAACAGCACTTTGCCCTGAGCAGGCATTGCCTTACGACAGTTTTTCAATATTTGCAGTGCCTTCTCGCTGACCCAATCCATAACAATGTACTTCAATACGTAAATATCTGCAGACGGGCAGGTTTCAAAAAAATTGCCCGCCATTAATGACCAGCGGGAATTATCATTGAGCTGGTGCAAAATATTCCCGCTTAATACCTCGGCGCGGTCAAAAAGAATACCTTTCGTGGTTGGGTTATGACGCAATATATTAAGCAATAAATTGCCATACCCTCCGGCAATATCCGCCACGGTTACCTGGGGCGGAAAATCATAAGCGCGCACCAGCACTTCATTTTCAACTCGTGACATTGAGTACATTCCGCGGTGAAATACGTTATTCGTTTGATCCTGTTGCGCCCAGTAATCATAAAATGCGCAGCCGAAAAGCCTGTGGAAGGCATCGCCGCCGCGCACCGTCTCGGCCAGTTCCAGTGCGGGCCACCAGAAGGTTTTATCCGTCAGCATCAGAATGGCATGACGTAATGACCAGGGGTGATCCTCGAGCAGTAATTCCGCCATTGGCGTCAGGGAAATAACATCGTTTTCTGCGCAGTGAAAGAGACCACGCGATGCCAGAATGCGCAAAATACGTCGCAACCGGTCGCTGTCAGTATTCAGCGCGGCGGAAAGTTGCTCCACCGTTTTCGCTTCTGCCGTTAATTGTTCGGCAACGCCTAAAATAACCGCCGTGCGTAGCGCAGCCTGCCAGACAAAACCCATTGAGAACTCTAATAAAGCCAGCGCCTCTTTCTCACAAGCAAATGCGTGTCCATCTTTGGTTAACATGCGTGAAATCCTCTCAGCAATTAGCGTTTCGATCGCCATCTGCACAATCCATTTGTGCGATTCAAGTATATAAGCTGTGGGCGTTGTGCCCGGAAGTGGATAACGCGGCCTCTGTTCAGCGAAGTGGACAATCTGTACAGGTTATTGCCCGCTAAAATGCGAACACAGAAGTGGGGGATTACCTTTACACCCTTTTCGGGTTGATCCGAACGACAGGAAATATTTTCGGTTTTGAGTAAATTCTCAACTGCCAACAATTGGATTCTCAATGAATTTTGTCTAGAGTGTGCGTTCAATAAAGAAATGCTTTTGTCGCTATTTCGCACAATTGCGAAATGCCATTCTACGACCAGAAGGACGTGTTACCAGGCATGAACCGCAGACGATTTATTCAGGCATCCATGGCCCTTGCAGCCACCTACGGCACCACCGGTGTTGCATCTCTTTTCTCCCGCGCGGCGTTTGCGGCAGAGACGGATATTGCCGATGGGCAGAGCCGCCGTTTTGACTTCTCTGTGCTGCAATCAATGGCGCACGATCTGTCGGAGCAGCCGTGGGGCGGTGCGCCGAAAGCATTGCCGAATACGCTGGCAAACCTGACGCCGCAGGCTTACAACAGCATCCAGTACGATGCGCAGCATTCGCTGTGGAATAACGTCGACGGGCGTCAACTGGATGTGCAGTTCTTCCACGTCGGCATGGGTTTCCGCCGCCGCGTGCGCATGTTCTCGCTGGATCAGGGAACGCATCAGGCGCGTGAAATTCACTTCCGCCCGGAACTGTTCAACTATCACGATGCGGGCGTGGATACCAAACAGCTGGAAGGCCAGAGCGACCTCGGTTTTGCCGGTTTCCGTGCCTTCAAAGCGCCGGAACTGGCGCGCCGCGATATCGTCTCGTTCCTCGGCGCGAGCTATTTCCGTGCGGTGGACAGCACCTTCCAGTACGGCCTTTCCGCGCGCGGCGTGGCCATTGACACCTTTACCGATCAGCCGGAAGAGTTCCCGGACTTTACCGCCTTCTGGTTCGAAACCGCGAAACCGTCTGATACCACCTTTACCGTCTATGCACTGCTGGACAGCGCGAGTATCACCGGGGCTTACAAATTCGTGATCCACTGCGAAGAGAGCCAGGTGATCATGGAGGTGGATAACCGTCTGTACGCGCGTAAAGACATCAAACAGCTCGGCATCGCGCCGATGACCAGTATGTTCAGCTGCGGCAACAATGAGCGTCGCGTGTGCGACACCATTCACCCGCAAATTCATGATTCTGACCGTTTAGCGATGTGGCGCGGCAACGGCGAGTGGATCTGCCGCCCGCTGAATAACCCGCAGAAATTGCAGTTCAACGCTTTCCAGGATGAAAACCCGAAAGGCTTTGGTCTGTTGCAGCTGGATCGCGATTTCTCCCACTATCAGGATGTGATGGGCTGGTATAACAAACGCCCAAGTTTGTGGGTCGAGCCGCGCAACCGCTGGGGCAAAGGAGCGGTAAGCCTGATGGAGATCCCGACGACCGGCGAAACGCTGGATAACATTGTCTGCTTCTGGCAGCCGGAAAAACCGGTGAAAGCGGGTGACGAGTTTGCTTTCCAGTATCGTCTGTACTGGAGCGCGATGCCGCCGGTACGTTCACCGCTGGCGCGCGTCTACGCGACCCGCACCGGGATGGGCGGCTTCCCGGAAGGCTGGGCGCCGGGCGAGCATTATCCGGAGAAATGGGCGCGTCGTTTTGCCATCGATTTCGTTGGCGGCGATCTGAAAGCGGCCGCACCGAAAGGCATTGAGCCGGTGATCACGCTCTCCAGCGGCGAAGCGAAACAGGTTGAAATCCTGTATGTGGAACCGTTCGACGGTTACCGTATTCTCTTCGACTGGTATCCGACCAATGATTCCACCGATCCGGTGGAGATGCGCATGTTCCTGCGCTGTCAGGGCGATGCCATCAGTGAAACCTGGCTGTATCAATATTTCCCGCCCGCGGCGGACAAGCGTAACTACGTTGACGACCGCGTGATGCGTTAATCTTCCTTCGCCCCCGTTTGGGGGCGAATGCTTTCCGGAGGCGTAATGGCAACGGAACATCACTCAGATACCACCATTCCCGTTAACGACCGTATTGCCCTGCAGGCCGCAGACGAACGCTTTGTGCATGATTTATACCAGTTGATCGTGAAAAATCGCGACCATTTGCAGCAGTTTCTCGACTGGCCGCAGTATGTGCGCACGGTGGACGATACCCGTAAAACGCTACAGAGCAACATGCTGCTGCACCAGCGTGGCTACGCGAAGACCTTTATGATCGTTGTTGATGAGGTTGTCACGGGCGTGCTGGCGTTTAATTCCATCGAACCGCTTAACAAGACGGCCTATATCGGTTACTGGCTGGATAAAGAGGCTCAGGGGCAGGGGATTTTGTCGCAGGCGTTGCAGGCACTGATGGCGTTTTATGCCCGCCGGGGCGATGTGCGGCGCTTTGTCATCAAATGCCGGGTGGCGAATCACGCCAGTAATCAGGTGGCGAAACGTAATGGTTTTACGCTGGAAGGCTGCCTGAAACAGGCGGAATTTCTCAACGGCCAGTATGACGACCAGAATATCTGGGCAAAAATTATCGTCAACGGCCGGCGCGCTTAATCTGCGCGCAGCCAGTCAATAAATGCACGCATCGTCGAAGACATGGTTTTCCCCGCCGTCCAGCACAGGTAGTAACCGTCAAACTCCATTTCCCACGCAGTCAGAATCCGCACCAGCGCACCGGAAACCAGGTGCGCTTCAACCCGCTCAGCGGTGACTTGCGCAAGACCAAGCCCGGCGATGGCGGCCTGATACTGGCGTTCACGATCGTCCACCACCAGATTCCCCGACAGCGGCAGCGTCAGCGTCTGGTTGTTCCCCTGAAATTGCCAGGCAGCAGGCATTGCGGCACCAGGCCAGCGCCAGCCAATGCAGTTGTGCTGGCGCAAATCATGGGGGTGGCGGATCGGCGCGTGTGACGCCAGATAAGTGGGAGAGGCGACCACAATCTGGTGCAGGTGGCCGCCGACAGGAACGGCAACCAATCCCGGATCCAGCACCTCGCCCAGCCGTAGCGAAAGATCGTACCCGCCGGATACCAGTTCAACCGGCGCATCCTGCGTGGTGATATCGATACGCACATCAGGCCAGGTGGCCAAAAAGCCAGGGACTTTTCGATCAAGGAAACGCTGCGCCGCCGAGCGAAAAGCATGGATTCGTAGCGTTCCCCGCAGGGAGCGGCTGCGGGATTGCGCACTGCCAAACGCCTGCGTCAGATTTTCCAGCAATGGCGCAGTGTGCTGATAGAGCGCCTGACCATCATCGGTGAGATTGACGGAACGCGTTGTGCGGTTAAACAGCCGCAGCCCCAACCGCTCTTCCAGTGCCGCGATCTGCTGGCTGACGGCTGATGTGGAGAGACCCAACTGCGCGGCAGCCGCCCGGAAGTTTAGGTGTTCCGCCACCATCAAAAATGTTTTTAACGCGACAAAATCGCTGCTGCTGATCATCCGTTCCCCGGCACCATTGTTAAGTTCAGCTAATCACTGCATGCAATAATGTACTGATTATAGAATGAATAAGAACAGTTATAGTCGCTATCAGTGCATAACAGGAGAAACCGACCGTGACTGATGAGATTGTGCAGCGACTTCAGCGAATCGAAGACACATTAGCCATTTATGAACTGATTGCCTCACATCCGCCGAGTGCAGATACCGCACTTGCCGATTACACCGCATCGATTTATATGCCGGACGGGATATTTGATCGCGGCGAAAGCCTGGATGGTGCTCAAGGCGTGGAGGCGATCGCCGCCTTTATTCTGCGCCCGGAACATGAAGAGGCGATTCGGGGAGGACTGGCGCATTTCGCTGGCCTGCCGCTGATCGACTTACGTGGTGACAGCGCCATCGTGACCTCTTATTTACAGATCATCATGCTGGATAAGCAGGGTGAGCGTCGGGAACTCGCCAACCATGGCGCGTCAACCGGGTATCGTATCCACCGGGTTGTGGTTAACCGCTGGCTGCTGGAACGCCATACCGGGCGCTGGAAAATACGCAGCAGAACGCTGCTTCCTGTTGATGGCAGCGACGCACCGCGTCAACTGTTAGCCCGCGGTTTGTCCAGCGTTCTTAAGTCGCAAAACTAACTGGTCGCCTGCGAAACCGCTTTACGCAGCCCGTTGACGGCGGCGGAATTCATCGGCGTCACCAGCGCGTAGTTGTAATGCTCATCACTCCAGTACTGCGCCATAACGTCATCGGCCTGGCGTTCGCCGTGCGGTAATTTCACCGGGCTGAGCGGGCGGATATACCAGCCAACCCGCGTGCCGCTCGGCCCCTGATACATAATCAGCGCGGCGGGTCCTTGCGCGGTGGCAATCAACCGTCCGCCAACCAGCGTAAAGCCGTACTGCTCCAGGTTCGGCGGCTGATGGCCGTTAATGAAATAGCGCGACACCCAGCGGGTGAGTTCTGTTTGCTGCGTGGCAACCACATCCATCGGCGTGACGGCGCTATTATCAAACAGTTTATAAGCCTGTACCGCATCTTCCATCGGCTGATGGGTCATCAACATTTGCGACTCTTTCATCTGCCAGCCAGTAAAACCGCCGACGCTCAGCGCCAGCACCAGCGCGAATGCTGTCGCCAGTTTCCACTGGCGTTGCTGCCGCACCTGGCGACGAAAATAGTGCGGTTCGGGGCTTTCCAGTTGCACGTGTTGCTGCTGCATTGCCTGGCGCAACTGCTGCGCATCGCGCCGCCATCCCGCGACTTGTGCGGCAGCCGCCGGGTTTTGCGCCAGATAGTGTTCAATCCGCTTTGAGGTCGCTTCATCGGTTTCGCCATCCATCCAGGCATGCAGATCGTGTTCATCAGGTGGCAGCGTCATTTCAATCTCCTCAGCGGTAACGGTGTTACCTTACCTTCTAATTTCTCATGCAACATTTTGCGTGCCCGCGACAGGCGGGACATTACGGTGCCGGTCGGAATATCCAGCGTAGCGGCCACCTCTTTATAACTCAGCCCTTCAACGCTCACCAGCAGCAGAATGACTCGATACTCGGTGGGCAATGTGGCGAACAGCGCCAGCGTATCGTCGGCAATTGCCAGCGACTCCGACGAGTCGCTAAGCGCTTCCTCGCCGGTAAAAAAGCTGAGCAGCTTCATATAGCGTTTGCGTCGCCGCTCGCCGTCAATAAATTGCCGGTAGAGAATAGCGAACAACCAGGCGCGCAGGCTTTCCTCCCCGGCGTTATCCGGCCTGCGCGTCAACGCTTTCGTCAGGCAGCTTTGCACCAGATCCTCCGCGCTGTGCGGATTACGGGTCAGCCACAGGGCAAAACGCTGCAAATGCGGCATCACCTGACGAATTTGATTATCGGTCAGTTGCATAGATAGCCTTTATCGCTTGCGGGTTCCGGACATACTTTCAAATACCCCGTCACGCAGTATCAACGCGTGTAATAAGGCGGCGGCCAGATGCAGCATCACCGTAATAAATAGCGCCAGCGCCACCACAGAATGCAGCGGACGCAGGATCGCGTACCAGTCATTATTTACCGGCAGAATGGGCGGTAAAACGAAGCCTGAACCTAATGATACAGGGTAGCCTGCCGCCGACAGCATTGCCCAGCCGATCAGCGGTTGCGCCAGCATCATCCCATAGAGCGCCCAGTGCGAGAGGTGCGCCATTGCGCGCTGCCAGGCAGGCAGCGAAGCCGGTAACGCTGGTGTGGCAGTATAAAACCGCAGCCACAAACGCACGATCACCAGCACGAGAATCATCATACCCAGCGGTTTATGAATCGACACCAGCAAACTGTGCAGCGACGAGATGGTGGAGACCATCAGCACGCCAATAAACAGCATGGCGATGATCGCCGCCGCCATCAGCCAGTGCAGGACGCGCAGCGCCGGGTGGAAATAAGCAACCTGTTTCATCAGTGGGCTCCTGTCTGTGCGGCTTGTTCGCGGGTGCGCGCGTTGTACGATTTGGCGTAGGCCGCCGAACGCGCATTCAGTAACGGATCGTCAGAGGCGGCGATGCCATCAGGCAGGATCAGCGGATCATAATTGATGTCATTGCACGGACCTTGTTGCTGGGCAATGGCCTGGCTCAGCTCCAGTGTTCCGGCATTGATGGTCTGGCGATCGGCGGGCCAGACTTGCGATGCGCGGCTGCCGTCATCGCCTTTCCCGGCCACGGTGATCAGCAGATCCCACTGCAATGGCCCTTGTGCCAGGCGCTGCTGGATATCCTTTTGCAGAAAATCGTTATCGTTTTTCTGCGCGGCGCCGATCGGCTGATAAGCGGTGTGCGGCACCACGCTCCAGCGCACCAGATGCGACGCGCCAGAGTTGTCGATAAAGCGGAAAGCATTCAGGCTGTTAAAGCGATCGCTCGCCCAGCTTGAGGAGGGGACGTTCTGCTTTGCCCACGCCAGAAACGGCATAATCTCGGGGTTTTTCTGCACAAACGCTTTGAACTTTTCCGGATTCGGTTTACCGGTTGCCGGGTCCGGTAGCGAAGCGACTTGTAGCTCATAAAACTGTTCTACCGTCGAAACCGGGAAAAATGGCATGGCGTTCATTCCGCTGCGCCACTGTTCACCGTTTGCCAGTTGAAAGGCCAGCGCCAGGCTACGAACCGGCACGGCGTAATCCGGTGCGGAGGGATTCCCGCCAGCAATGGCAAAACGTCCGGTTACCGGTGTTTCTCCCGGCGCAAATACCGACGCCCGTGAAAGTGCGCTGGCATTGCCGTTAGAGATAAAACGCCCGATCACACAAATGCCTTTGGCATGATTGCGGCGAAACCCCGGATGCTCGCCACCGGCTTGTTGCAATACGCCGACCAGCTTGTCGGAGGTTAGCCGCTGCGGCGACAACCAGCCGCCGCCCCATAAAAACAGTACGATCAACAGCAGTGGAACCAGTGCAATGACGGCAAGGCGCGTGATTAACTGGCGTGGAGTAAAGGGAGTCTGGGTCATTTTTCGCTCATCCTGCTAACAATGAGCAGATAAGACGAACAGGCGGGAGGTTTATTCCCGCCTGGTGAAAAAAAAGTTTAGTCAGCGAAAAATTGCCGAAAAGGGGTTAAGCGTCGGGGTTCATGGCCTGAAAAATTTGCGCAAAAGTTCCCTCTCTTTCCGCCCGGCGCCGGGGTTTATCGCGCTCAAGCAGGATCTCGCCGTCCGGATGCGCCTGCTGCTCAAGAAGCTGCATCACTTCATTGATATAGTCTGCCAGCGGCATGGCGCGCGGATCGGTGGCCTGCTCGCGACCGGTTAACGTCGTCTGCACATAGGGCGGGGAGAGTTCAAGAACCTCCAGCGGAATGGGCTTAAGCTGATGGCGCAGGCAGAGCAGCCAGGTGTGCAAAAAGGCCTTACTGGCGCAGTAGGTCGGGAAATCAGCGCGCGGTACGAAAGCCAGTGCAGAACTGGTTGCCATCAATGTTGCCTGTGGCTGCTGTTTGATTATGGGGAGCAGCGCCGCCGTTGTACGGATCACGCCCATAATGTTGGTATCGACGATCTGCTGCGCCACATCCGCGCTCCAGCTATCGTGCGTGAAATCCTCCGTCTGCGAGATCCCGGCATTGGCGATCAGCACATTCAGCCCGGGGAAGTGCGCCCTGACATACTGCGTCAGGGCGGCAAGCTGAGCGTCATTGCCAACATCCAGGCAAAACCCGGCCATGCCGGGGTTCTCAAGCAGCATCTCATCAATCAGCGTCTGGCGACGCCCGGTGATAATCACCTGATTGCCCCGTTGATGGAACGCTTGCGCCAGCGCACGGCCAATGCCGCGAGTGCCGCCGGTGATCAGCATGGTATTGCCGTTAATTTTCACAGAATATCCTCTCCAGCCATTAATAACGGAAAGGCGACGACAGCCACAACGGGCTAAGGGGAAAAGTTGTCGAGTGCCGCGCCATAGTGGCCCCTGTTTTCTCTGCTGAGACCCTGGGAACCCGGGCGCGTTGGATGACGGTAACGCCTACGGCACTGGAAGAAATGCCCGCTGAGTATAAACAGCACTTTTGCAGCGGGCAAGAGGAGCGTGCCAGGCAGATTCACCGCCTGGCACAGAGAGGATTACTTGATCACGATATCCGGGAAGCTGGCTTTAACACAGCGGGTGTAGTCGCCTTTGACCAACGCGCTGAAGTCATTTTCCTGCCAGTTAACCAGTTTACAGGCGTAGGATTTACCGCCCGGGTTGCTGGCGACATAGCTGTCATCTTTCACCCAGAACAGATTCAGCGCCGCAGAGCCGGTTTCAGTGAACTGCTTCATACCTTTACAGCCCAGTACTTCATTTGCCGGTACCGGTACGCCCAGTTGTTTGGCGAATTCCTGGTAGTAGCTGATGCGGTTTAACGACTGTGCAATCTCGGTGCTGCCGCCGCACTCAACGCCGCCGTTGATGATCTGCGTCGTCACGCCGAAACCCGGTACCAGACCGTTGGCTTTATCGGCATCGTTCGGCTGCCAGCTACCATCGATAACCGCCTGCATGCTCGGTTTTGGCGGCTGCGGCTGGACGTAGAAGAAGATGGCGCTTGCCAGGTTCAGCCAGGTATCAGCGACCAGTTGCGGCTGTTTCAGCAGAACATTGACGTCGCCATACATCGCCTGGGAGAACTGACCATAGTTGAAGTTGTAGCTCAACTGCTTGGCGCCGCGGCCAAAGTAGCTCAGCTTGTTGCCGTTTGCGTCTTCCGCGCAAGGCCAGGCTTTTCCCTGCCAGGTTGTCGGATCGCAGGTTGCGCCGGTGTACTGATCATAAGAGCCTTCGGACATGCCCATCTCACGAACCCAGTGCAGACCCTGCTGCCACTGCGCCACGTTGCTTTGCGCCGCGTGTTCACCGGTTTCCTGTACGAAGTGGGCGAACATGGTGGCCAGCGTTTTTTTACAGATGGCATCTGCATCTTTGCCATCGGTTTGATCGCCGCAGAGCACAGGGAATTTACCTACCGCTTTCAGGAAGTTATCGTAGGTATAAGCCGGATCGCGATGCGGGAAGAACACTTCCCATTTTTCAGCGGTGATCAACTGCTCTACGCGTTTTACGTTCGCCGGGTTTGTGGCCGCACCTGGCTGAATTTTTTCAACCAGCGCGTTGTCCAGCGTCTTCAGCGCATCTTTTACCGCGACCAGTTGCGGGAAATCGGTCAGTTCCGCTTCCTTCGCGTCCAGATCGGCCTGCGAGACTTCTAAACCCGCTTCCGGCGTACCGTTCAGCAGAGACCAGGCGCTTTCCCACGCCCAGCCTGTACCCGGCATGTAAACCTCAGAGCTGCTGCTGCACCAGTTAGCGACATTACAGACATAATCTTTACCTGCGTTGCTGACGATATCGCCCTGCTTATACGCGTGACCGGCCTGGAAAGGAGGGTACTCAGACGGCGTCGGATCCGGCTGCGGTTCTGGATCCGGCTCAGGTTCCGGCTCTGGATCGGTGCCAGTGGATTCGCCAATTTTTTTCCAGACGTTTTCCCAGGTATTCTGCACGGACGGGCTCGGTTTCTCGCCCGGGTTGGCATACCATTGTGCTTCATAATCTATTTTATTATCGGTAACTTTTTCACCGCCCATATAAGCTTTACTGATGTCATATTGCGGATAAGCAAATGCATTACAGGAAACAATAATTCCAGTAGCAATAAGCGATAAAGCAAACTTTCCCTTAAAAAGATTCATTAGAATCACTCCATGATTTTGAAATGCCAACGGTTTTAAAAATAAAAATAAGTAAAGGCAATGCGAAATGTCATCGTTTTTCCGCGACGAATTTCAGCAAAATAAACGGCGGGTTCATTAGATGTAGATCAATTTTTATTTCGTGGGGGAATTTTCATTACACTTCATGGATAATTCTTTTCCCGCCGGGAAATTATCTTTCCAGCGGGAATAATGGCGGGGGAATATTTATATCGCGCCAGCCAGCGGCGTGCGAGTAATACGCTGATCGCTATTGATGACTTTCGGGCCGCGCAGCAGAATATTTTCGCCCTCCAGCGCTTCGACAACCGCATCGTCGCTCAGCGTCACCTGATGCTCGATCAGCACATTTCCGTGAATGCGCGCGTTGCCCTGAACCACAATCTTTTCATCGAGTTGCAATGGACCACCGCTCAACCGCGCATTGCCGCCAACCAGCACATGGTGTTTGAGCACGCAATTGCCTTCTACCACGGCGTTTTCCGCCACCTGCGAGCTGTAGCGTAACGTCGGGATCTCATCGTCTCCGGCGCCCGCGATCACTTTTGCATTACCGTAAACTTTGGCGCAGTCACACACCCAGACGTCGTTCAGTTCATTCCCTTCAAGCAGGGCAAAATCGAAAATTTCCGCCCGATGTTCAATAAAGGCGTAATTCACGATAGCGTCGCCATAGATTTGTGCTTGATGCACCACGCGCGAGTGGCTAACGGTGGCCCGGTCGTAAATTTGCAGGATCTGCTCGCGTTCCGGCGTTAACCCTTTGGCGGCAAAAATATTGCAACCGTGCAGAATGCGCGCATTGCCGCGCAAACGGCACTCGCCGCGCACGGTCGAAAACTGTACGGTGACGCTGTCACTTAATTCGGCGCCGTGGCTGATTTCACAGCCGTCTACCCAGGCGTTATCTTTGATCACCACCTCATGGCAGATCACGCAGGGCTGCGTTATCCGCGCGTTGCCACTGATGCGGCTACCGAGAAAAACCATGCTGTTTTCATCATAAATCCAGCAGTTTCCTTGCTGATCGACGACATTTTCCTTATCGACCCAGCCGCCATAACTGCCCGCGGTGACGTCATTAAAATCACACAGCGCAATAATCTGGCGCAGCGCGACCGTTTTTTTCTCGCCGCCAATCTGATAACTAAATGTGCGCGACTCATCACTGAGACGATATTTATTCATGCTACGTATCTCCCGTCAGCCTGAGTTAAACGTAGCAAATTTTCTGCTGCTGGCTATCGGCGGATGAAATTCATAAAATGCATGCCAAATGCACATTAAAGGTACTGACTGATCATGACGACCCGCCCTGAAAACTACTTTACGGAAAAATATGAACTCACCGCGACGCACTCCGAAGTGCTGAACGCCCTGAAATACATCCAGCCGGGGAAGGCGCTGGATCTCGGCTGTGGCAATGGCCGCAACAGCCTGTGGCTGGCAAGCCAGGGTTTTGAGGTGACAGCCTGGGATAAAAACCCGAACAGCCTTAATAACCTGAAAGCGATTCGCGATGCCGAAGGGCTGGAAAATCTGCACATTGATGCGGCGGATTTAAACACCCTGCAATTCGACGGTGAATACGATTTTATCCTCTCGACCGTGGTGCTGATGTTCCTCGAAGCGCAAACCATTCCCGGGCTTATCAATAATATGCAGCGCTGCACCAAAGCCGGCGGTTATAACCTGATTGTGGCGGCGATGGATACGGCGGATTTCCCGTGCACGGTCGGTTTCCCGTTTGCCTTTAAAGAGGGTGAACTGCGCGAATACTACGCCGGTTGGGAGCTGCTGAAATACAACGAAGAGGTCGGTGAACTGCACCGCACCGACGCCAACGGCAACCGCATTAAACTGCGTTTCGCCACCATGCTGGCGCGCAAACCTGCCTGATCCCGTCCTGCTCGCGGGCAATCTCTGCCCGCGTCATCCGATTTTTTATCTGCGTCACAAAATCGCCGTTCTTTTTTTACTTTGTTTCCTTGGTTAACTATGTTGGTGACACTTTCGCGATGGCATAAACAGGAGAAGTTAAGGTGTTAAACAACATAACAAAAAGTCTTTTACTGGCGCTGGCTGGCGCGATGGCGCTCCCGGCGCAGGCGGAAACCAGCATCGCGCAGATGGCCGGAAAAGTGCTGCCGTACCAGCAAAAACCGCGTGTCTTTGTGCTGACGGATATTGGCAACGAGCCGGACGATCAGATGTCGCTGACGCGTTTCTTACTCTATTCCAACGAGATGAACGTAGAAGGCCTGGTGGCCACCACATCCACCTGGCAGCGGGAAAAAGTGCATACCGACATGATCGATCTGGTGCTTGGCCATTACGGCGAAGTGCAGCCGAATTTGCTGAAACATGCCGCCGGATTCCCGACCGCTAAACAGCTTGAGCAGGTGGTCGCGCCGGGGCTGGCAGCGTATGGCATGGCGGCAACCGGTGAGGGGAAAAACACGGCGGGTTCCGATCTGCTGGTGCAGGCCATTGAGAAAAGCACCGACGCCAATCGTCCGCTCTATATCACGTTGTGGGGCGGCGCGAATACGCTGGCGCAGGCACTGAAAGATTTGTCCAAAAAGCAACCGGCTGACAAAGTGCAGGCGCTGACGCGTAACCTGGTGGTCTATTCCATTTCCGATCAGGATGATGCCGGTTTCTGGGTGCGCGAACACTACCCGGAAATCACCTACATTGTCGATCCCTCCAGCCAGAACGGCGAAGATTACGCCCGCGCCACCTGGACCGGCATCAGCGGTGACAAATATTACCGCAACGCGCCGGGCGCGGATTTTACTACCGTCTCCCAGCACTGGCTGGATCAGAACATCCGTAACCAGGGGCCGATGGGCAAAGGCTACCTGCAATATCTGTTCATTATGGAAGGCGATACACCTTCGTATCTGGGGCTTATTCGCAATGGCCTGAACAGCGAGCGCAACCCCGGCTGGGGCGGCTGGGGCGGGCGCTACATCGTGCGTCAGCCGCAGCATGAACCGCATCCGATCTGGAGCAACGGCGGAGATTTCTACCCTGGCAACCCGAATGCGGCGGATACGGTAACCGGCGTGGACGGTAAACAGTACACCTCAAACCAGGCCACGGTCTGGCGCTGGCGCGAAGCCTTCCAGCACGATTTCGCCGCGCGTATGGCGTGGAGCATCAAAGATTTCGCCGCCGCTAACCATAATCCGCAGGTGGTGGTGAACGGTGAGGACGGCCAGCAGGCCATTTTCCTGACGGCGAAACCCGGCGATGTGCTGACGCTCGATGCCGCTGGCAGCAAAGATCCGGATGGCGACAAACTCAGCTACCGCTGGTTCCTCTACCCGGAAGCAGGCTCGGCCAGCGCGCAGCCGGTGGCGGTGAGTGATGTGCAGGGGCGTCGCGGCGAAGATAATCTCAACGCGCCGGCGGTGCTGACACTGGCGGACGGTAACAAGCCACGCGTGGCAGTGAAAGCGCAGCGGGCAGGGACTGAACACCTGATCCTCGCGGTGACCGATAACGGGAAACCGTCGCTGACCTCTTACCGCCGTATCATTGTTTCCGTAAAATAACGCCTTAATTAGCCGGGTGGCGTGTGGCTACCCGGCACGGAGGCGAAACGGCGTGGATTACAAACAGCAGATCCTCAATATACTGCACAGCGAAAGCGAATCACGGGCGGAGATGACCCGGCGGCTTGGCGTAACCAAAGCGTACATCACCAAACTGACTGCTCCGTTGCTGGAAGCGCAGTGGATTGAAGAGCGGGAAATCAAAGATGCAACGTTTGGCCGCCCGCAACAGCTTCTGGCGGTAAAACCCGGCCGCGCGTTCAGCGTCAATATTATGCTGCGCAAAGGCAGTTTTCAGGGCACGCTCAACGACTACAACACCCAGCTTGAACACTGCGCGGTGTACGATTTCACCCTGCCGGATCTGATGACGCCGGATGAGTTGGTGGGTTTTCTGGCGCAGGGCGTCCGGGCGTTGTGCAAGGTTGCACAAATTCCGCGGACGGCGCTGAAAGTGGTGAGCGTGGCATTGCAGGGTGGCATTGAGCATTTCACCGGTGTGGTGCGTTACTGCCCGCTGTTCGCAGATAACAATATCAATCTGATGGCGATGCTGGAGACGCAGCTCGGCATTACCACCCGCATTTACAATATCGCCCACTGCACTAACTATCTGCTGGCGAAACGCGCGCCGGGGCAGTCATATGTCGCGTTTATGCCCGGTTTTGGTAGCCTCGGTTATGGTTACTGCACCAACGGCGTTCTGGGGCTTGGTGAAAACGGCTTCTACCCGGAAATTGTCCATTTACCCTATGAAGGCGGGCTGGAACCGGCTTTTAACGTGCGGGAAAACGATAAAGCCGCCACCGTGCTGAGTACCGCCAAAGCCCTCTGTTTTGCCATTTGCTGCACCGCGCCGATCCATAATATTCGCCAGGTGATCGCCACCGGCGAGCTGTTCGAGGATTACGGCGACGACGTGCTGCCGCTGGCGCAAAACATGCTGGATGAGAACCCCAACCAGCATATTCGTGAGATCCGTATTCGCCATGCCAAAGTTGGCCAGCACTACGGTGTGAAAGGGCTGGTGCAGCTCAGTTCGGACACCATCACTGAGCTGCTGGTGCGTTAACGCGCTGCCAGCAGGCAGAGCTGCAATGCGACGTTGTACGAGGCTTCAAACGCTTTCAGCGGCAGAAATTCGAAGCGCGAGTGGAAGTTGTGCGCACCGGTAAAGAAGTTCGGCGTCAGCAAACCTTTGGCCGACAGCGCTGCGCCATCGGTGCCGCCGCGCATTGGTGTCGGTTTCGGCGTAATGCCCAGCGATTCCATCGCTTCAAACATCAAATCGATCGCCCGGCGATCTTCGCCGATAGCGTTACTGATATTGCTGTAGGTATCGCTGACGCTGTATTCCACTTTGGCGGTGGGGTATTGTGCGGCGATTTTGGCGGCAACGTCGGCGATCTGCTGTTTACGGCGGGCAAAACTTTCACTGTCGAAATCACGAATGCTGGCGCTCAGCTCGGCGTGCCCTTGTACCGCATTGATACCGTTAAACCAGACATAACCTTCGCGGCCAGCGGTGTGTTCCGGCGTTTGTTGGCGGTCAAAGTGGCTGATGTAATCCATCGCCATCAGCAGCGGGTTAACCAGTACGCCTTTCGCCGACATCGGGTGCGCGGTCACCCCGGTAAAACGGATCTGCGCGCTGGCGGCGTTAAAGTTTTCATAGACGATCTCGCCCAGCTCGCAGCAGTCGATGGTCCAGGCAAAATCAACGTCAAAACGGGTTAAATCCAGCGCTTTCGCCCCGCGCAGCCCGACTTCTTCATCCGGCACAAAAGCCACCACAATATCGCCGTGGCGATGTTCGGCGGTGAGGTTTTCCAGCAGGGTCATGACGACGGTTACTGCCGCTTTGTTATCTGCGCCAAGCACGCTGGTGCCGTCGCTGAAAATAATCTCTTCATTGGGATAAGCCAGAATTTCCGGGTGCTCCGCCACGCGCAGCCAGATATTTTCGCGGGCATTCAGGCAGAGATCTTCACCTTCAAAATGCAGGATCTGCGGATGAATATGTGGCGACAAACCGACATCAACGGTATCAATATGCGTAATAAAACCGATGCGCGGTGCGCCCGGCACATTGCCTTTTTTCACGGCGGTCACGGTCGCGTGGTCATCAATCACAATCTCATCCAGCCCCAATGTTTTCAGCTCATTCGCCAGTTCGCGTGCCATATCAAACTGCCCGACGGTGGTCGGCAGTGTTGTCGCAGTGGCATCGCTCTGGCTGGTGATCGTGAGGTAACGAAAGAAGCGATGAGTTAATTGACTGGCGAGAGACGACGGCATAGTGATTCCTTCTTTATTTGAATTATCAGGTGTTTGCAAATTCACTTTAATGTTATTTATGAAAGGGCAAACAACAAGCATTTAAAAGAAAACAACAGGAAAAACTATGATAAGCAAACCGACAACACTTGCTCTGGCATTGGCTTCGCTTGTAGTCAGTTCTTCTGTCGCCGCTAAGACTCTGGTCTATTGTTCAGAGGGATCGCCAGAGAACTTCAACCCGCAACTTTACACCTCCGGCACCAGCGTGGATGCCAGCGCCGTACCGGTTTACAACCGGCTGGTGGATTTTAAAGTCGGCACCACCGAGTTGCAGCCGAGCCTTGCCGAAAGCTGGGACGTGAGCGAGGACGGTAAGGTTTATACCTTCCACCTGCGCAAAGGGGTGAAGTTCCAGAGCAATAAATACTTCACGCCGACGCGCGATTTTAATGCCGACGATGTGATCTTCTCGTTTATGCGGCAAAAAGATGCCAATAACCCGTACCACAACGTCTCTAACGGCACCTATTCCAACTTTGAAAGCCTGGAATTCGGTTCGCTGATCACCGCCATCGATAAACTCGATGACCATACCGTACGCTTTACGCTAGCGCGCCCGGAAGCACCGTTTGTTGCCGATCTGGGCTGGTATTTTGCTTCGATTCTTTCCGCCGAATATGCTGATGCGATGCTGAAAGCCGGCACCCCGGAGCGGGTGGATACGGACCCGATCGGCACCGGGCCGTACCGTCTGGCGCAGTATCAGAAAGATTCGCGCATTCTGTTCACCGCGTTTGATAACTACTGGCAGGGCAAAGCGAAAATCGACCGCCTGGTGTTCAGCATCACTCCGGATGCCTCAGTGCGCCTGGCAAAACTGGAGAAAAACGAGTGTCAGGTGATGCCGTTTCCCAATCCGGCGGATCTGCCGCGTCTGAAAGAGAATAAAGATATCACCCTGTTAAGCAAAGCCGGGCTTAACACCGGTTTCCTCGCCTTTAACACGCAAAAAGCGCCGCTGGATAATGTCAAAGTGCGCCAGGCGCTGGCGATGGCCATCAATAAACCGGCCATCATTCAGGCGGTCTTCCAGGGCACTGGCACCGCTGCGAAAAACCTGCTGCCGCCGGGCGTGTGGAGCGCCGATAGCGAACTGAAAGATTACGATTACGATCCGGAAAAAGCGAAAGCGCTGCTGAAAGAGGTCGGGCTACCGGCTGGCACCACCATTGATTTGTGGGCGATGCCGGTTCAGCGTCCCTATAACCCGAACGCCAAACGTATGGCGGAGATGATTCAGGCGGACTGGGCGAAAGTGGGCGTGCAGGCGAAAATCGTCACCTATGAGTGGGGCGAATACCTGAAACGCGTGAAGGGCGGCGAACATCAGGCGGCGCTGATGGGCTGGACGACGGCCACCGGCGACCCGGATAACTTCTTCGGCCCGCTGTTTACCTGTACCTCGGCCAATGGCGGCTCCAATTCGGCGAAATGGTGCTACAAACCGTTTGATAACCTGATCGCCGAAGCGAAAGCCACTACCGATCACGAGAAACGCGTGGCGCTTTACAAACAGGCACAGCAGATGATGCATGACCAGATGCCTGCGGTGATGATTGCCCACTCAACGATTTTCGAACCGGTACGTAAAGAGGTGCAGGGCTATGAAATCGATCCGTTTGGCAAACATATTTTCTGGCAGGTGGATCTGAAAAAATAAGCGTTTGCCGCCTGGTTAAGACAGGCGGCAATAAATGAAGTGTCCAAATATCGTCTTAAAACCTTTAGCGCTTTTAGCCTGGGCATACAATATGTTCCGTTTCGCATCTCTAAAGGTGCCAAATCCAGCGAAAGGATCGGTCAATTTACAGGCTATACGCTCCATGCGTAATCCACATTTTTGATCCTGAAGCGGAATAAGGGGCGGAACAATCCCGCCCGGTGGTTACTGGATATCGTACGCCAGCCGCATCGTTACAGGCTTTCCTTCGTCCTGCCAGGTTGCGGTGGGGTCAAGAGAGTAGACGCGACCACGGTAGGAAATGCGCAAGTAATCGTGTTCTGAGGTAATTGACGTGATTTCACCGGTTCCCTCCATGAATGGCCACTGGTCATGCAGTAGCTTAACCGCGTCGTTAGGGTTATCAGGCTGTCTGGCCGACAGGTCATACCTGATAACCGTTGGCACCGTGGCATTGCCTGTTCTGTTTTGCGTTGCGTAGAGCCACAAACCAGGCTGGACTTGCCTCGCCGACAGGAATTCGTCACCAGTTTTGCGATCGCCTCCGCGCATCCATACGAACCCGACCACGACGACGAGCAGAATGATGGTCACGAGTGCGTGCGCACCTCTAAAAACCGTGCTGGCGCGCATACCTGATTCCCTCCCTTATCGCTCTTTATCTGTCGTTGTTCCCTCGCCAGACAGAAAATCACAGGCAGCACAGTGGGTCAATTGAGCACAAGCAATGGATTATCTTCAGCGGGCAATTTTTTGATCTCGCGCGGTTTTTTGCCCCGCCGGACTGTGAATGCATTTGCTATAACTTAATGGCGATCGTGCACTCACAGGGAATTTCTTATGCGTAATCATGCGTTGGTTAGCGTTGCCTTATTGACCGGTCTGCTGGCGTTATCTGGCTGTGCCTCAAAAGTGACCGCGCCGGAAAAATACTCCGGCTTTTTGAAAGATTATTCTGGCTTGCAGGAAACCACTTCAGCAACCGGCAAACCGGTGCTGCGCTGGGTGGCGCCGGGATTTGACCCGGCAAAATATGACAGCATTGTTTATCACCCGGTAACCTATTATCCGGTAGCCAAACCCACCAACCAGGTGAATCAGCAGGTGCTGGATGGCGTACTCAATTACACCAACAGCAAACTGAAAGCCGCTGCCGCAGCGCGCAAACCGCTGGTCACTTCGCCGGGAGCGCACAGCCTGATCTTCCGCGGCGCGATCACCGGCGTTGACGCCAGCAAACAGGGGTTGCAGTTCTATGAAGTGATCCCGGTGGCGATGGTGGTTGCGGGCACGCAGATGGCAACCGGCCACCGCACCATGAATACGTATCTCTACTTTGAAGGCGAGCTGATTGACGCCCAAACCAATGCGACAGTGTTGAAAGTCGTGCGCAAAGGCGAGGGCAAAGATGTGAGCAATGAAAAGGCGCAGGTCACCGTCGACTCCCTGAAACAGGTGATTGACGATATGGCGACCGACGCCACGATGTTTGATATAAGCTCAACCAAATAAAGATAACATATTGTAAATTAATAAAAATTTTGAAGTGAGCTGACATCAACTGGCTGCAAAGGGCGATACCCCCTTTCAGCCAGTTTTTTATTGTTTAGCCAGATAAGTTTTTTACCTCTGCATGTCGTCATATACAGTACCGGTCAGACCGGCGAAGCTGGTGACGTTCACTAACCGCCCGGATGAACGCTGGCAGCAGACTGTTTACGATATGGAAGGAAATAAAATATGGAAATAATCCGCACGGCAGGGCTGCTTTCACTCCTGGTTCTGACTGCCTGTCACAGTGCAGGCCGGACCGGTTCCTCAGCAGTTAAAAACGGTGCGCCCACAGAGTGGACTTTTGATTTTTTCACCCCCAAAGCACTGCCCGCTCTGGTGACGTTTGCCGTTGTTCAGGATGCTGATGGGACGATTTATCGTTTTAATACGCTCAACAGTACCCCCGACATGCCTGGCGTTATCGGCAGTGGAATGACAAAGATCGAACTGCTGGTGGTTACTGGAATCACGTTAACCGTCCTCCCCGGCATATTATTTTTTGCTGGGACTCAGTGATCGATAAAAAGGTCTATGAGACCCATCTGACGATCCCTAAACCGGTCCTCGAAAAAATGCTCAGGCCGAGCGAGTATAAGGATTATAAAGGGGATACGGCATATTACGACAGAGTGCAGCTCGGGCTGGCACCGGGAGGGAAAATAGCCGTCTGGCTACAGGGAAGCGGTTCTGAGTCGAATTACCGCGTCACGCCGTCAGTTCTGTATACGCTGTCCGGGGATAAACTGGATATCTGTAAGGGGATAACGAAAAGCGATTTTTCTTATGGGTATGACAAAGATACAGAGGATTTTATTAAAGGGAAAAAATACCCCTATGGCCGCTGGTAACTAATGCAGATAACCCCAGGGATCGCATTAAGCTCCCTGGGGCATCGCCGTTATTTTTTAAGCGGATGAACGGTCGATATTTTCCGATTCCAAATCGGGGCCAATATCAGCAAACGTTAGCTTTACGCCGCAAACCGCGTCCGCCCAGCCAGTTTTCCGGGCGGGCAAACATCACCAGATTGCCGGTGAGGATCAGCAGTAAACCGGCAATCGCATTCAGATGCCAGACGTAGCCCTCGTAAAAGGTTGAAATGCTCAGCGCAACCAGCGGAAACAGCAAGGTGCTGTACGCCGCTTTGCTCGGACCAATGCGGCCAACCAGCGTAAAATACGCGCCAAAGCCGATCACCGAACCGAACAGCGCCAGATAGACCAGCGCGCCGAGATAGCTTGTCGTCCACTGCGGCGTAAAATCGTCGCCGCGCAGCAGGCCAATTGCGCCCATAATCAGCGTGCCGTACAGCATCGCCCAGCTATTGGTGGTCAGGGTTTCCAGCCCTTTACGCTGATGGCGCAGGCTTATCATATTGCCAAACGAAAAGCCCAGCGTCCCCAGCGCCGACAGACCAATGCCCAGCAGCAGCGTGCTGCTCCAGCCGCTGGTGACCAGATCTTCCCAGAACAGCGTCACAATACCGGTTAACCCCAGCGCAGCAGCAACAAAGAAGCGTGCTGGCGGTTTTTGCCCGAAGAACAGGTAGCTGTTGACGGCATTAAACAGCACCGCCATCGAAAAGATCACCGATTCCAGCCCGGTGTTAATCCACGCGGCGGCGGTATAAAAACACCAGAAGTTAAAGCCGAAGACACAACTGCCTTGCAGCAGACAAAACAGGTGATCGCGCAGGGGTAAACCACGCAGTTTGCGCCGAACCAGCAGCACCAGCATGATTGCCACCGTTGCCAGCGCAAAACGCCAAAAAATCGACACCGGCGCGGGCACCGGGCCTTGTTGCAGAAAAATCGCAATCCACGTAGTTCCCCAAATAACCACCACCAGACCGTACAGCAATGCGTTCATAGTCATTTCCGATGCGAAAAACGAACCCTGAGTGTGGCAAAACGCGGGCAGGGGCGATTGCACGGGGTTGCGCTGGACTTGCATATTCTTGCGCTTTTCTTCACACAACGCTGGAATCCGGCTTCAGCTATTCATAGACTGGGGTTCTGGTTGATCAATGATAATTTCCGCGAATGTCTGACCACTACGAAGCCTTTGAAAATCTGAGCAAACACAACACCGTATTGCACAATTCGGTGGCGCTTCACTCTGGCATTCAACTGGCCGTCTGGTCGAACAAACGCGACAACATTACGCAGTACTGCAACCATCATACGCTGAGCCTGTACGTGGCCGATGGCTACGAGAGTTACCACAAAACCGCCTATGGCTGGAAAAACGGCGGCGGGCCGGATCGTTTTTGTCTGATGCCGAAAGAGAGCGAATCGGTGTGGGACATTCGCGATGATTTGACCTTCGTCCACCTTTATTGCACCGATGAGCATCTGCGGGACGTCGGGGAGCGGGTCTGGGATCGCAGCCCGGCCGCGTTCACCCTCGATGAGAAAACCTTCTCGCAGGATGCGCGCATCACCGCGCTTTATCGCCAGTTTCTGCTGGATTGCGACTGGCAGCAAAATGCCAACCAGCTTACGCTGAGCACCGCTTCAACACTGCTGCTGACGCATCTGGTGCAACACTACAGCAATGTGCAGTGGCAATTGCCCGTGGTGAACGGCGGTCTGGCACCGGTGGCGCTGCGTAATGTGCTGGATTATATCGAAGCGCATCTGGCGCAGGCGTTGTTGCTCTCAGATCTGGCCGCGCAGGTTGCGCTCAGTGAATATCACTTTGCCCGCATGTTTCGCCAGTCGATGGGCGTTGCGCCGCACCAGTTTGTGATGCAGCGCCGGATGGTAAGGGCGAACGATCTGTTGCTCAACAGCACACTTCCTCTGACCGATATCGCTCTGGCCTGCGGTTTTAGTTCCGCCAGCCACTTCAGCAACCGCTTTAAAGCCGCAAAAGGGCTGACGCCGTCACAGCTACGCGCGGCGCGCCAGCGTTAATGCGCCGTAGCAGATGCCACCTGCCACTAATCCCCAGAATGCCGAACCAATGCCCAGCAGCGTGACGCCGCTGGCGGTGACCAGGAAGGTGACAATGGCCGCATCGCGATCCGTCTCCTTAACCAGCGCCTGATGCAGGCTACCGCTGATAGTGCCCAGTAGCGCCAGACCGGCGAGCGTCTGGATCCAGCTCAACGGCAGGGCGGCCAGCAACCCGGTGATCGATCCGCCAAATATTCCCGCCAACAGATAAAACAGGCCAGCCGCCGCTGCGGCCATCCAGCGTTTGCTGGCGTCCGGGTGCGCATCCGGGCTTTGGCAAATGGCTGCCGTAATTGCCGCAATACAGATCGAATAGACGCCAAACGGCGAAAACAGCAGCGCCAGCGCGCCGGTGAAAATAATCAGCGGTGAAACCGGAATGGTGTAACCGGAAGCCTGCATCGTGGCGAAGCCGGGCGCGTTTTGCGAGGCCATAGTCACCAGAAAAAAGGGAATGCCGATGCTGATAAGCGATGTCCAGCGAAACTCCGGCGCGGTGTAAACCGGAGCGACGACGGAAAAGGCCAGTCGATCCGTGACAACGTCACCATGCAAAACGGCGACCAGCGCGCCAATAATTAATGTTGCAACAATAGCATAGCGCGGGGCGAGGGCTTTACAGACCAGCCAGGCCAGTAGCATACTGCCGCACAACGCAAAATGGCCCTCAATATTGGTGAAGGCTTGCAAGCCAAAACGCAGCAGAATACCGGCCAGCATCGCGGCCGCCAGCGTGTGCGGAATGATTTTCATCAGCCGGGCGAATAACCCGGTGACGCCGCACAACACGATGAGCGCGTTGGCAAAGATAAAGATACCAACCGCTTCACCAGGCGTTGCGCCTTGCAGGCTGGTCGCCAGCAGCGCCGCGCCGGGAGTGGACCAGGCAGTGAGCACCGGCATGTGATACCAGAGCGTCAACGCCAGCGTGCTGATGCCCATGCCGAAGCCAAGCGCAGTCATCCATCCGGCGATTTGCGCCGGGCTCGCGCCGGTAGCGGAGGCGGCCTGCCAGATAATAGCGGCAGAGCTGGCGTAGCCGACCAGCACGGCGACGAAGCCCGCCAGAATGCTGGTAAACGGCAGCGAAGAGGTTGTGGAAAACGTGGCAAGACGCATTGGCGTTCCTTGTGCGTTATAGCATTCGAATAATTTAGCATCGTGCGCTATAGCGTACAAGTAAGCAGGAGGAATAATGGATCTCACCGTTTATCTGGCAACTATGCTGAAAAGCCTGCGTCAGGGCCGCGGCTGGAGCCTTTCCCGGCTGGCAGAGGAGACGGGCGTTTCCAAAGCGATGCTCGGGCAGATAGAACGCAACGAATCCAGTCCGACCGTGTCGACGTTATGGAAAATCGCCACCGGCCTGAATGTTCCTTTCTCCACCTTTATTGCGCCGCCGGAAGAGGAAACGCCGCGGGCGTACGATCCACAGCAGCAGGCGATGGTGATCACGCCGATTTTCCCGTGGGATGAGAAACTGCACTTTGATCTCTTCTCGATTAATCTCGCGCCTGGCGCTATCAGCGAATCCACGCCGCACGAAGCCGGGGTTATCGAGCATGTGATTGTGATTAGCGGCGTGCTGGATATGTGCATAGACGGGCAGTGGCGAAGCGTTGTGGCGGGCTGCGGTCTGCGTTTTGCCGGGGATGAAGCGCACGCCTACCGCAACAGCACGGCGCAAACCACGCACTTCCACTCGCTTATCCATTACCCAAAAGAAAAAGCCGCAGGCAAGCCTGCGGCAAAAACGACGACGATTAACGAATCAGACAACCTTGAATAATTCGGGGTGCAGTTCCTGCAACCTGAAGTATGTCGGGTTAACAACGTGACGAGGAATGTCCGAGCCACTACCTTACTGTTAAGCGGAACGCAGCGGAAATAGCAATTTCGACATTGCATTATCACCTGGCGCAAATTCCTCCTGTGGCAGGTGGTGAAACGCCCCGGTTGTGACTACAATAGCCGCCATTTTGTACATAATGGATAACGACGATTGTATGCGCCTGCAACCCCATCATCTTGAACTGTTAAGCCCGGCCCGCGATGCCGCCATTGCCCGTGAGGCTATCCTGCACGGTGCGGACGCCGTCTACATCGGCGGGCCGGGTTTTGGCGCTCGCCACAATGCCGGTAACAGCCTGCAGGATATCGCCGAACTGGTGCCGTTCGCCCATCGCTACGGCGCGAAAGTGTTTATCACTCTGAACACCATTCTTCACGATGATGAACTGGAACCGGCGCAGCGCCTGATAGGCGATCTCTACCAGGCGGGCGTTGATGCGCTGATTGTGCAGGATATGGGCATTCTTGAGCTGGATATTCCACCGATTGAGCTACACGCCAGCACCCAGTGCGATATCCGCAGCGTGGAAAAAGCCAAATTCCTTTCTGATGTGGGTTTCAGCCAGATCGTTCTGGCGCGCGAACTCAACCTTGAGCAGATCCGCGCCATTCACAACGCGACAGATGCCACCATCGAGTTCTTTATTCACGGCGCGCTGTGCGTGGCCTATTCCGGGCAGTGCAACATTTCCCATGCGCAAACCGGGCGCAGCGCCAACCGTGGCGATTGCTCGCAGGCCTGCCGTCTGCCGTACACCCTGAAAGACGATCAGGGGCGCGTGGTAGCCTATGAAAAA
Source organism: Kosakonia sp. MUSA4 (assembly GCF_013085925.1). Lineage (NCBI taxonomy): Bacteria > Pseudomonadati > Pseudomonadota > Gammaproteobacteria > Enterobacterales > Enterobacteriaceae > Kosakonia > Kosakonia sp. MUSA4. The sequence goes on along the minus strand of NZ_CP025697.1, from coordinate 2,592,629 downwards.
CACCTGCTGTCGATGAAAGATAATGACCAGACCGCCAACCTGGCGGCGTTGATCGACGCGGGCGTGCGCTCCTTCAAGATTGAAGGGCGCTACAAAGACATGAGCTACGTGAAGAATATCACCGCGCATTATCGCCAGATGCTCGATGCAATCATTGAAGATCGCGGCGACCTCGCGCGCGCCTCCGCCGGGCGTACCGAGCACTTCTTTATTCCCTCGACGGACAAAACGTTCCATCGCGGCAGCACCGACTACTTTGTTAATGCGCGCAAAGGCGATATCGGCGCCTTCGATTCACCGAAATTTATCGGCCTGCCGGTCGGTGAAGTGTTGAAAGTGGGCAAAGATCATCTCGATGTTGAAGTCACCGAGCCGCTGGCGAACGGTGATGGCCTGAACGTGCTGGTGAAACGTGAAGTGGTCGGTTTTCGCGTCAACGTGGCCGAGAAAACTGCGGAAAACCGCTACCGCGTGTTCCCGAACGAGATGCCGGACGTGCTGAAAACCCTGCGTCCGCATCACCCGCTGAACCGCAACCTCGATCACAACTGGCAGCAGGCGTTGCTGAAAACCTCCAGCGAGCGGCGGATCGCGGTGGACATTGAGCTGGGCGGCTGGCAGGAGCAACTGGTGTTAACGCTGACCAGCGAAGATGGCGTGTCGGTAACGCATACGCTGGAAGGGCAGTTCGACGAAGCCAACAACGCGCAAAAAGCGCTGGATAACCTGAAAGACGGCCTGATGAAGCTGGGGCAAACCCGCTACTACGCCAAAGGGGTTCAGGTGAATCTGCCGGGTGCGCTGTTTGTGCCCAACAGCCAGCTTAACCAGTTGCGCCGTGAAGCGGTGGAGATGCTGGAAGAGGCGCGTCTGGCTAACTACCAGCGCGGCAGCCGTAAAGCAGTCGCCACGCCGCCGCCGGTCTACCCGGAAACGCATCTTTCATTCCTTGCTAACGTTTATAACCATAAAGCGCGTGAATTTTATCATCGCTACGGCGTACAGCTGATCGATGCCGCGTTTGAAGCGCACGAAGAGAAGGGTGACGTACCGGTGATGATCACCAAGCACTGCCTGCGTTTTGCCTTCAACCTGTGCCCGAAACAGGCGAAAGGCAATATCAAAAGCTGGCGCGCCACGCCGATGCAACTGGTGCACGGCGATGAAGTGCTGACGCTGAAATTTGATTGCCGTCCGTGCGAAATGCACGTGATCGGGAAGATTAAAAACCACATCCTGAAGATGCCGCTCTCCGGCAGCGTGGTGGCGTCCATCAGCCCGGATGATTTGCTGAAGACGTTACCGAAAAACCGATAGCAAAACGGGTGGCTTAGCCACCCGTTTTTTTTAGCGGTTATCTTCCGGCAGCGGCGGTTTTTTACCGTGATCGTCTTTGTGCTTGTCGTTATGTTTTTCATCATGGCGCGGCGCTTTATCGCCCTTGTGTTTCGGCGGCGGCGCTTCGCGCGACGGCCTCTTATCACCTTTATGGTGTTCGCCGGTCGGGTATTGATCCTGCGGTACCGGCGGACGATCGTCAGCAAATACCATTGAAGAGAAGCTCACGGCCAGAATGGCAGACATCAGTGCAATCTTTTTCATATTACTTCCTTACACGCGCTATTGCGTGGCGCTGATTTCACGCCAAAAAAGTGAAGATTTTATGGAGCCGTTAACCTTCTGGAATATTCCTGGAAGATGACGGCAGATAGCGCCAGTAAGGCGGTGAACCGAAACTCGCCAGTAAGAAATCGATCACCACGCGGGTATTGAGCGACGGGTATTTCCCGCCCGGATAGAGCAACCACAGCGATTGCGCTTCGGCAGAATAGGTTGGCGCAAATTCTGGTAGTAAATCGACCAGTTCACCGCGATTCAGCATCTCACCTATCTGCCAGTCCGGGTAAAGCAGTATTCCTGCGTCATTTCTTGCCGCCTGGAGTAACAATTCGGCATTGTCAGAAACAATTTTTGCCTGCGGGAAAAACTGATACTGCCGATCGCCCTGCTGAAAACGCCAGCGCTGCAACCCGGTTTTTCCGCGATAAGCCAGCAACTGATGATGTTGTAGCGCTTCCGGCGATTCCGGTCGTCCGTGACGGCGAAGATAGGCGGGTGTTGCCACCAGATGACAGCGCTGGCTGGCGATCAAGCGGCCATGCAGTTCTGAATCTTTCAGCGAGGCGATGCGCAGCAGCAGATCCGTGCCATCGGCAAAGGGATCGATATAGTCATCATTCAGGTTCAGTTCGATGTACAGCGCCGGATAACGCGCACTCAGTTCGCTGATGCGCGGCCCGATATGCCTTAAACCGAAGGAGGTTGGGGCGTTAATGCGAATGCGACCGCCGGGTTCGTTGCGCCGTTCGCCTACCTGCGTTTGCGCATCGGCAAGCTGCTGGAGCATGACGCGAAAAGCCTCGGCATAGATATGACCGGCATCAGTGGCCGTCACCGCGCGGGTGTTGCGATACAACAGTTGCGTTTCCAGCGCCTGTTCCAGTTGCTGAACCACGCGGGAAAGCGACGAGGCGGCAAGCCCTTCGTTCCGCGCCACTTCGGACAAATTCCCTTCACGCACAATGGCAAGAAACAGGTGCATCGAACGGGCGCTAATCTGGCTGAGTGATTTCATCTTTGCATAATCCGCAATGGTCCATAGCGCATTGTAGTGTTTTTACGCACAGAGTTCATCGCTAACCTATGAGAACGATAATCACCGGAGAGTATGATGAATAACCCTGTTTTAGCTTTCGATGAAACCGTCCGTCAGCGTTCGTCCGTTCGCGCATTTTTACCCACACCGCTCACAGACGAGCAGATCCGCGCGGTATTGCAGGATGCGCAATACTCACCGTCGAACTGCAACACGCAGCCGTGGCACGTGCATGTGGTTTCCGGCGAGACCAAAGATCGGCTGGCAAAAATGATGACGGCTAACGACCTGGAAGGGCGGCAGACGACGGATTTCACTTTTTCTTATGAGGATTTCCACGGCGACTACATCGAACGCGCGTACGAACAGGCGCGGCTGTACTACGAGGCGATCGGCATTGACCGCGACGACAAGGTTCGCCGCAAAGAAGCCTATCTGCGTAACTACCAGTTCTTTAATGCGCCACATGCCGCGTTTCTGTTTATGCCGTCCTTTGGCGATAACATCCGCGTCGCATCGGACATCGGCATGTACGCGCAAAGTTTTCTGCTGTCGCTGACTGCGCGCGGTTTTGCCGGTATTCCGCAAACGATGCTCGGTTTTCACGCCGATATGATCCGCGCCGAGCTGGGCGTTTCCGACGAGTATCGCCTGCTGTTTGGTATTTCGTTTGGCTATGCCGATAAAAGCGCCGCTGCCGCCAACACGCGAATGCCGCGCGTGCCGGTGGAAAACAGCGTGGTGATGCACGGGTAAGGTGTTGGCCGGGGTAGGTGAATCCTGCTCTGCGTCAGGCTAGCCATTGCCGAATATATTCGTAGGCCGGATAAGGCAACGCCGCCATCCGGCAATCAACGCGCAACTGCCGCTGCACTACCCGTCACGTGCAGCGGCGTATCTTGTTTTTGAGGTGTGCTGAAATAACTATCAAAAGTAACTATCTAAATTTATAGCTAGGTTTTGTAATCACAGGTTGACTAGAAAATATTTTAGTTCCATTTGCCAGGAAGTAATCTGATTGTAAGAGAGCCATGCAAGTAATCCACTTCCAAATATCAAATGTGAACTTCGCCTCCATGTACTCTTCAAAGTTAGCTTGCAGGGTTTCAATTTCTTTCGTAACTGCTTCTTTTAATGTCAAATTACTATTAATTGTTGTTGCTCTAACAATTTCCCTTACTTTTCTCATTGCATTAGCTTCATAAACAGTAGTAAGGCCTAATCTATCAATGTGCTTTAAAATTCTTTGATACTCTATACTATTTTCATGATAAATGTTCTTGTTCGGAAAAATAATTATTCTATTCTGCTTTTCGTCAAAACGAGCCAGCAACCAAAAACTATTGTAATACCCCTCAAACCTAGGATGGATAAGTTGAGCGTCTTTTTGGCTTGTGAAATATTCGAGTTTCTTTTTGTTGCATTTATCACATGATGGAATTAAATTGTTGGGAGAAATGGTCAGCGAAGGGAATAATTCCTTAGGAAGAAAATGGTCTAAACTATCTGCTTCAGATATATGGCATAATGTACATTTATTATCTGCAGAATAAGATTTAAGTAAATTATAATATTCCCTGGCTGTAGTACCATTTTTTGAAAGCCTTTGATTATATAAATGGAGTAGATATTCTTTGTTCCACCCCATATCCTCAGCCTTGTCAATATACAGATGAAGCAATCCGTAGTTAGCATAAATCCGATAATAATTATGATTAGCACGAAGAAATGCATTGAGCTTAATTTCATCTGCATTAAATGATCTTTTTTTGACCCCAATTACGCAGCTTTCATAAATTTGATCAAAGGTGTAAATCATCATTGCTCACCGCCTTTTTATTGAAAGTAGAATAAATTACAGACCTCCCTTCGAAGCCGATTTGGTTTTTATATGACTGAATCACGGCTTCTGCACTTTCCTCTCTCTCTGAATCATTTTCGAGTAAAGCATAGAATCCAGAGTTTCTTATGTCCAAACTAAAAACCTCCGCAGTTATTTCACCAACGCTTTCACCAAATGTTTCAATATTAGGCCTAGCATAATCCACAATCTCCTCGTTAAATCTATGCATTTTCCAAATGCATGACCTTGGAATTTCTTGTAATATTACAGGAGAATGCGTTGCAATAATTGCCATGCCATTGTTTTCACTTAATATATCTGATAAGGTGCGGATAAAAGCTGAAAGAAGAGGTGGGTGAAGGTGGTTTTCAGGTTCGTCAAATATACAAATTGTTTTATTTTCAACTAATTCAACTATATGAATCAAATTATATATAACCGCCGAGTGCCCCGAGCTTAAAGATTTAAAAAAATGAATGGACTTTTCTATGAAATTATCTTCAAGTATCTTTTCAAGATTGGATAGTTTAAGTTCCCTAAAGTTTACATCAACTTCCAATGATTTCACGACCTTCGACCAAAGTTTCTTTTTAATTTCCGAACCGTATAAGCAAGAATATAATGCATGAGAAAATTCCTTAGCCAAATCATTTTTAAGATCTTTTAGCTCGCCACTTATGTAATCAAAAATACCTATATATCTCTTTTTTGACTGATTAGTTTTGAAATCACCTTCATTAAACGTCGCACCTTCAAAAGGTTTGTCGAAAATGCTGAGAGAGAAGTATAACAGTAACCCAAAATCTGAAGCTGATACATTTTCTCCATTATTATTAGTAATTATACCATTTGCTTTGTCAATGTTATCAACAATCATCCTGAGTAAATGACTTTTTCCAACCCCGTTTCTGCCAATCAATACATGGATGTTAGTCGGTGGTTTTGAACCTTGGTAGACATTAAATTCAGGATTATCTTTTAAACCTAAATTCAATCTCAATCCAAACATTTTCTGAAAATCACTTTCATGTAATATCGCTTTAAATTGCACAATGCTGGAAACGCTAACATATCGTGCAAGGGATTTTTGAAAAACTAATTCACCCTCAAATTCATTTAGTCTGTTATAGTTATAAGGTATATCCTTTAAAGCACTTAGAATTTCATTTCTCAGTTCTCTAGGAAAATGAATTAAATTATTGTAATACTCAGGATCTTGCCCTAGCGAAAAGAAATTATCTTTTAAACTTCCGATTCCATCTTCAATTAACTCCCATGTTAGGGTATTTTCATCTTGTCCTATACACCCAATTTTCATTTCGCCTATTTTGATTATCCTCTCTTTCTGGCTTATATACAAGGTAAAGGTTGTAAAAAAACCGAAGTCATTCCATCGATAATTTGGCTTTAAAAACACAGCCAAATTATCACTTGCAATTGGATCGCCTTTTATGATGACCATAACGCCCCCTGTCTTAGGTTCAATTTCATGTTATTTTATTGGTTATCGGGAATGGTTAATATAACTTTAGAGTTTTCTGTGCTTGATTGATTTTAGTTCTTCGCCATTTATCATGTCTAGTACATTAGGTTAGTTTAAACTCCCATTATCAATTTTCTGCTAGCTATTAGTTGATAGAGATCCAAGCATAGTGTACTGATCCTTGCTCATAACTACCTTGCAAATGTTACCGCTACCGATCGGGCTCTTTCTCTTTAAAAAAACATATGATGTTTCATATATTTTCTTCATTTTCTGAGAGCCGCTTCCCAATAATCCCCATTGCCCTATATCGCACCTCGTCGTATCTTTTCCCGGCACCTGCAAATTCAGGTGCCGGGGTTAGCCTCCTGTTCAAACTTAGTGATGGTCGATGTCAAAAACACACTTAGTGAGGCTGCCTTATGGCTATAACTCCCAACCACATTCATTCTCTGTTAGCGCTTCCTTTTTCCTGTTCAACCGATTTCACCGAGCTGGCCGATAACTGCGAGCGATTTGTCGAAGTGCTGGTTGAAACGCATGAACCGGCAGAAAAACTGGCGCTCTGCGGCAAACTTTCTTCCTGCCTTAATTTATTACGCACGACATTACACGAACCGATCCCCGCGCATTTAACTGAATCTCTGACCGTCGAGTTTTTACCCTATATCCCGGAATTCGCACCGGAAAGCGATGCGCTGTGCCGCTATTGTGAGGAGCTAACGCGGTTGCTGATTAATGGTTCGCTGTCCACTGATCAGTCCCGCGTGATGGGGGATTTGCTGCTGGAGCTGGTAACATTTTTTGCTGAGCGCCTGAAAGCGCCGCGCTGGATAAAAACCGGGCAGGGGATTATTGCGCTGGACGCGTTGAATTAAAGCCTGGTACGGATGAAGAGTTTGCTGCAGATCGCAGCAAACTCTGTGCAAATGTCAGGGGATGTAAACCAGGTCGCCGATACCAGCCCAGTCACATCAATCTCCGCCCGCCAAAATGGGCCGCGCATTTTCACTGAGCAAGATATTCAACGCGCCATAAAAGCCAACATGAGTGTGTGTTTTATGCTGACAGAACCACAGAGACAATTTATCTTTGCTATACAGTCAGATAAAAACAATAAGACCGTTAGTTATTGCAGAATACACACCAAAATAAAGGAACACGAATGATTGAATTTCGCCCAATGCGCGAGGATGAATATCCTGGTTATCTGGAATATTTCATTGCGGATTATGCGCGGGAAATTGCGTCAAACTACCGGCTTTCTGCGGAAGATTCACTGGCAAGAGCAAAGCAGGAGATTGCGGAAGATCTTCCTGAGGGAGTCAATACACCAGGCCAGGTTTTGCTGTGTCTGATTGCCAAATCAGACAACACGGAGAAGCATGTCGGCTATCTCTGGTATAAACCCGATACTGCCATGCGTACTGTCTTCATTTACGATTTTCATATTTTCAACGCCTTGCAGGGGCAAGGTTTGGGTAAACTTGCTCTGCGGACGTTTGAGCATGAGATGCGGTGTAAGGGCATTGAACAGATCAGGCTTCGCGTTGCGGGCGACAACGATCGCGCCCGGCACGTATATGAGGCCATCGGTTTTGGCGTGACAGGAATCAACATGAGCAAGAGTATAAAAGAGTAGATTGCGGCGGCTCAGTCCGCACCCACCTTTAATGCCCGTGCGGATGCATACTCAATAAGTACGCTCGCATATCGCCACCAGATAAGCAGCGCCACAAGCGCAATGGCGCTCAGCACGCTGAACGCCGTGGCAAAGGAGTAATTACCGGCAATCGTCCCTGTTAATGCAGGGCTCATTGATGCCCCCACGCCCTGCATTAACATCACTACGCTTTGCCCGGCATTGACGTGTCCGCTGTCGCACAGCAGCGCCACAATAAAACCGGGTACGACCACGCCCAGGATACCCGCAGCCGCTCCGTCCAGTATTTGCACCGGCACCATCATCAGCGGGGCCGCAGTGGACGCTGCCAGCGCAGCCCGCAGAGGCATTATCAGCAACGCCAGCATAATTAATCGCCAGTAGCCGTACTTATCGATGCGCCGGGCAACCCAGATGGCCACCGGAATCATCACCGCCTGAGAAATAATCACCGTGGCGGCAGCATACAAACCGGGATTCATGGCGCCAGGTGCGGCGGCGACGCGCATGCTGAGCATGGGTAACAGCGCCGCATTGGCCAGATGAAACAGCATCAGGGTCAATCCGGTAATCAAAAGTGCCCTGTTTTGGGTGAGTACCGAGAGCCCCGGCAGCGGTTGGGGAACCGAGGACTGAATCCCTCGCGCCGCATCGTTATCGATATCTTGACTACGAATAGCCAGCAGCGCACACAGCGTTAACACGGTCGTACAGGCCATCAACAGGAAAATACCGCCGACGCCCCAGTACCAGGCAATGCCTCCGGCAATCAGCGCGGTAAAGAAATTCCCGGCGTGATTGAATGCCTCATTTTTACCCATTTGCGCATTAAAACCGCGTTGCCTTGTCAGACCCAGCGTAATCCCCGTGATCAGAGGGCCGACAAAAGCCGCGCAGATACCGCTGACTATTTGCGAAAGCGCAACGACGGTGTTTTGCTGGCTGAACCAGAGCAGAAGCGTACTTGCGGTGATCATGATGCAGAGCAGCGCCAGCAGAGTGCGCTTGTTTTTGGATGTGTCGGTGATAAATCCTGCCGGGAGCGTTGCCAATAAACCGGCTACGCCTCCCAGCGTCATCAGCAAGCCGATATCATCCGGTTGCCAGTGGCGCTGGGTGAGAAATATCCCCAGAAAAGGGCCGAGACCATCGCGGACATCAGCAATAAAAAAACTTGTCAGGCACAGCGCCCTGAGGGAACGAAGAGACATATTTCCGGCCTTTGGCATAGTTAACTCACTCTGTTAGCAATGGCATATGCCTCAACAAAGCTCACCAAATCATTCTCATTAAGTGTATCGGCGTTTGATGAAAATAAGATGTCGCGCGAAACAACGGTTTTGCGCCTGAGCACGCCCGAAGCGTAAACGGCGCAAATACCGGCACCTGTTTCTACCGGGCAGGAATGCGGGCAATAACCTTTATTTCAAAATCAAATCCGGCAAGCCAGGTAACGCCGACGGCCGTCCAGTTCGGATAAGGTGGCAGCGGGAAAAGCGCCTGTTTTATCTGCATAATTGTCGGAAACTGGTTTTGCGGATCGGTATGAAAGGTCGTGACATCAATCAGATCGTCAAACGTACAGCCTGCGGCAGCAAGCGTCGCTCGCAGATTATCGAATGCCAGTTGCACCTGAGCGGCAAAATCCGGCTCCGGCGTACCGTCGGCGCGGCTACCGACCTGGCCGGAAACAAACAGCAAATCTCCGGAACGGATGGCGGCTGAATAACCATGTTCTTCATAAAGCGCATGGCGGTTAGCCGGGAATACGGGTTCACGCTGGATCATAGGGTTTCCTTTTTCAGTGAATGGTGAAAACGAGAAGCAGGGTGCTGACAAATCGTTTAATATACGCGGCGTATGTTAAATTAATATCACATACGCCGCGTATGTCAAAAGGAGATCGCATGATTAAGCGTCGCAGTGAAACGATGGAAGAGAACCGGGCTAAATTGATCGGTGCAGCGCGAAAGGCGTTTGCAGAAAGAGGCTATGCCGCCGCATCGATGGATGAATTAACGGCCAGCGTTGGCCTGACGCGCGGCGCGCTCTATCACAACTTTGGTGATAAAAAGGGATTGCTTGCCGCGGTTGTTGCGCAGGTGGACGGGGAAATGGCACAACGTGCGAAAGCGATTGCGGCCACTGCCAGCGATGAATGGGAAAGGTTACTGGCCGAAGGGATTGCCTACATCAAAATGGCTCTCGACCCGGAAGTACAGCGTATTGTTTTGCTGGATGGCCCGGCTTTTCTCGGCGACCCGGCACAGTGGCCAAGCCAGAATAGCTGCCTGGAATCCACCCGCCAGGCGGTGCTGAAACTGATCGAACGCGACATCCTCAAACCGGTGGACGCCGATGCCGCTGCGCAGATGTTAAATGGTGCGGCAATGAATGCCGCACTGGCAATTGCGGCCAGCGACGATGCGCAAAAAGCGCTCCCCAACTATATCGAGGTGTTTACGCTACTGGCGAGCGGCTTACGTAATTAGTCACAGTGCCTGCGTGAAAAGCACGGAGCCTGTTGCGTAATTCATTGCTGTTTGGTTCAGTGGATCGTTTCCCATAACAGCTTGATCAGCAGGCTGCACGCCAGTAACAGGAAAAGTCGGCGTATCCATTGATTTCCCCCCTTAAGCGCAATCTGTACGCCGATAAAGGAGCCACTGATTGCCGCGATCCCCAGTGGAATAGCCAGCCCATAATCAATAAGACCGTGTGGAATAAGAAAAAACAACGTCGCGAAGTTGGTGCCAAAATTGACAACTTTGGCGCAGGCGGTTGCCCGCAAAAAATCAAAATGAAAGAAACGGATAAACAAAAACAGCAGAAAACTTCCCGTTCCCGGCCCAATAAATCCGTCATAAAAGCCGATAGCAAAGCCCAGGCAAACACCCTTGATGAGATCGGCCCGGGTCGGTGCCTGACTGGTATCATGATGACCGAACTGGGGTTTGAACCAGGTGTAGGCCACCATCACCGCCAGCACCACGATAACGACCGGGCGCATCCACGCGGAAGGCATAAAGTCCAGTAGCCGGATCCCCGAGTAAGCGCCGACAACCGCACTGGCTGCGGTGGGCAGGATCAGTTGCCAGGGCAGGCGCAATCTTGTCATAAACTGCCGGACAGACATCAGGTGCCCCATAACGGAAGAGAGCTTGTCGATCCCCATGATTTGCGCAGGCGTGAAATGTGGCAGGGTGCTGTAAAAGGTCGGAATAGTGATCAATCCGCCACCGCCGACAGCCGCGTTAATGATCCCGGCAATAAATGCGACAGGGAGCAGCAGGTAAAGCTCGTTATGCATTGGTGTTCCTTACTGAAATGCTATGGTCGGCGCTAAGTGTTTGCATTGGCGTCATATTTGCTGGCGGCTGCCATGGTAGGATTGCCTTGTTTTGCTGTCCAATATATAAATAAGCATCAATTTATATATCCGGGCATATAAGTGGAATTTCGTCATCTGCGTTATTTTCTGACCGTCGCGCAAGAGCTGCACTTCACGCGCGCCGCAGAAAAACTCAATATTGGCCAGCCTCCGCTGTCGCAGCAGATCCAGTCACTTGAAGGCGAGCTGGGTGTAAAACTCTTTAACCGGACGAGGCGCAGTGTGGCGCTGACGGAAGCCGGGGAGCACCTCGTCATTCAGGCGAAGGAAATATTACGCATCAGCGGTAATCTGCAGGCTGAATTACGTGATATTGAGCAGGGGAAAAGGGGGGAGTTGCGAATAGGGTTTACCACCACCGGCTTATTTGTGGATGAACTCAGTCAGCCGCTTAAAACCTACCGACGCCATTATCCTGACGTCAGGATCTCACTTCGCGAGATGTACTCCCGCCAGCAGTTTGACGCGCTTCTTCAGCAGGAAATTGATATCGGCTACGTGCGTCTGACACCCGGCACCCGGCAGGATGGGCTGGACATCCGCATCCTCAGGCATGACCGGCTCTGCGTTGTTCTGCCAGAAGATCACCCTCAAGCGACGGCCGATTCTCTGCCCATTGCCGCCATGCGTAACGCGTCTTTTATCTTTTACCCGGAAACATCAGGAGCGGCGGTTCCTGAACTGGTCAGACGGCTTTGCCAACGGGCCGGATTCACACCAACCGTTGTCCAGGAAGCCGCAGAGGTGTTGACGCACATTGGGCTGGTCGCGGCGGGTGTGGGGATTTCTGTTCTGCCCAAACCGGTTGACAGCCTCAGGCCCGGTGGGGTGGTGTTCATCCCGTTGGCGGATGACGATGCGGAGTTATGCATGGCGCTGGTGACGCGAAGCGAAGAGAGGAATATGAGGATCCTTAACTATATCAATCTGGCTGCGTTAACTTCTCAGGATCAGAAAGGCGAGCCTGATTAATTTATATTGGGTGCCTCACTTCCGGCAATCCACGGCTGGAGATTGCACGACATTGTTTTCACGCCCCGGCGATAGTTAGGCGAATCGGTTCCGGAGTCGCTGATAGCACTCCATCCCATCCGCCGCATTGCCACGCGGGAAGAGGTTGCCGCAACGGTGACTCATCTGATCCGCTCACAAACGCGTTACTCACGCGTGATGAATACAGCCCAGGCCGATCAAAGTAGTACGCACGGCCTCAATAAGCGGGGTATGCGGTTCATGGCCCAAAAAATCGATCAGTTTTGAATTGTCCATCTGTATTGGCTGTTCCCACAAATACCGCATCTCCCGCATCTCATGCAGTGTGGTATTGAACGGTGCCATCGCAAAGATGAGCCACCAGGGAAATGATTTTACCTTCGCTTTAATACCAGCAAGTTTCGCGACATGCTGTATCGCTGCGGCCATCTCCGTGCCATCGGGATCCCAGTGCCCCCGCATATGAAAACAGGCAAACGGCTCGAGTTGGTCCCGACGCGCCAACAATGCAGACAGCGTTTCGGCGACGTCCGGCAGATAGGCCCATTGATGGCCTGCTCCGGCTTTACCCGGGTTTTTAATTGTCCGGGGAAGTTGACCCGGTTTGATCCATCCCTGTGAAAACCAGCTGTTACCTGCGTCAGGGCCAAAGAAGTCACCTGCCCGCAGAATCAGCACCTTTCCGCCTCGCTGCGCGTAGGCGAACAGCGCCTTCTCCATTTGCACCCGTATGGCTCCTTTTTTGGTGACGGGAGTCTGAGGCGAGTTCTCCCGCAAGAGAGGAAAGGCGTCCGGACCGTAGTTGTAAACGGTGCCCGGGAGAACGATTAATGCATCATTTCGCTCCGCCGCACTGATGGTGTTATGTAACATTGGCAAAACCAGTTGTTCCCAGTTTCGATAACCTGGCGGATTAACGGCATGGACAATCACGCGACATTCTGACGCAGCCGCCGTTACCTGTTCTGCATTCAACGCATCACCGTCTATCCACGTCATATTTCCGTGCTTTTCACCTGGAGCATTGCGGCGCAATGCGTGAACGTCCCATTTTTCACGGATGAGTTTACGGGCGATTTCGCTACCGATTCCGCCTGTTGCGCCCAATATGAGTACCTTGTTTCTGTTTTTCATAACCTTGCCTTTGCCGGATGTCTGCTTGACATCGTAGTGCCTGCGCGAGCTAAATGTAATTGCATAACATCAGGCAGCAGGTATGCATTTTTGTATGAAGATAAATATTCCATGGGAATGGTATCGAACCTTCCTGGCGGTGATGAAAGAAGGCTCCCTGTCGGGGGCAGCCCGCATGCTTGCCATTACCCAGCCCACAGCGGGGCGCCACGTGGCAGCACTGGAATCCGCCCTTGGTCTGGTTTTGTTTACTCGGTCTCAGACTGGCCTGCAGGCCACGGATGCGGCGGTAGCAATTCAAGGCCATGCGCAAGCGATGGAAAACACGGCCAGTATGATTGAGCGAACGGCTGCCAGCTTCAGTATCCTCACCGCCGGGTTGCGTGGAGTGGTGCGTGTTTCTGCGAGCGAAATTATCGGCACGGAAGTTCTTCCTCCCCTGATTGCACGCATTAAAGAGGATTATCCGCAGGTTACAATTGAACTGGTTCTGTCTAACCGAATGCAGGATTTATTGAACCGGGAAGTGGATATTGCGGTACGCATGACCACACCGATGCAGGAGCAACTGATTGCACGCCGGTTAGGCAGTATTGAAATTGGTCTGCATGCATCACATTCCTATCTTGCCCGGCATGCCGCACCGGAAAGTATTGACGCGTTGTTCACGCATGCGCTTGTCGGCTTTGATAAAACGACGCCCTTTATTTTACAGGCACTGAAGCACTATCCTCAGTTGAATCGTGAAGTATTTACCTTACGTACTGACAGTGATGTGGCGCAGTTGAACCTTATTCGCGCAGGTGCTGGTATAGGTATATGCCAGGTTCAACTTGCCGATTTTCCTGTCCCATTAAAGAGGTTGATGCCTGATTTCTTTGCATTCCATCTTGATACCTGGTTGGTGATGCACGAGGACTTGCGCCACAGCCAGGCCTGTAAAACGGTATTCGATATTCTTGCAGAGGGCTTACAGGCTTATATCAATAAAGCACATCGCTCATCTATTTAACGCCTTCGCAAGCAGAGCAGGGTTTTGCAGTCAGCAGAACAAGACAGACATCCGCTTCTCGTCCATAACCGCCTTATTTCTATAAAAAAGAGTTTGCTGTTTACCACAGCAAACTCTGCACACATCAGTGGGATTTAAACCCGGCCGCCGACATCAGCAGGCGGAACACCATACTCACGGCGGCCAGCGCCAGCACGCTGCCGCCCCAGATCAGTATCAGCCACATCAGGCGGTTGAAAAACGATTGTTTCATCAGTGATAGCCCTCGCCAGGTTGTACTTTGCCGCGAAACACATAATAGCTCCACGCGGTATAGACCAGGATAATCGGGATAATCAGCAGCGCGCCGACCAGCATAAAGCCCTGGCTTTGCGGCGGTGCGGCGGCCTGCCAGAAGGTGATATCCGGCGGAATGATATGCGGCCAGATGCTGATGCCCAGCCCGCTAAAGCCGAGGAAAATCAGGCCCAGCGTCTGCACAAACGGCAATGCATGATGCTGAGGATTGCCGAGGCTGCGCCACAACCAGGCGCTGAGTGCAATAACCAGCAGCGGCACCGGCGCGAAGAACAACAGGTTTGGCAGGCTGAACCAACGGGAAGCAATCTCCGGGTGCGCCAGCGGTGTCCACAGGCTGATGACCGCAATAACCGCCAGTAAAACCAGCAGCAATTTCCTCGCCGCTGCGCGCATTTTATCCTGCAACGGCGCGCCGCTTTTCATCACCAGCCAGCTTGCGCCCAGCAGCGCATAGGCAATCACCAGCCCGACGCCGCAGAACAGGGTGAAGGGCGTCAGCCAGTCCAGCGCGCCGCCGTTAAAGCGCCGTCCGCTGACCGAAAAACCATTCAGCACTGCGCCAACCACCACGCCCTGAGTAAAGGTTGCCAGTACAGAACCTGCCATAAACGCTTTATCCCAGAACGGACGATGCGCAGGCGTGGCTTTGAAACGAAACTCGAACGCCACGCCGCGAAAAATCAGCCCCAGCAGCATGAGCGTCAGCGGAATGGTCAGCGCATCAACAATCACCGCATAAGCCAGCGGAAATGCGCCGAACAACCCCGCTCCGCCGAGCACCAGCCAGGTCTCGTTGCCGTCCCAGACCGGCGCAACACTGTTCACCATCACATCGCGATCGTGAGCATCGCGGGTCAGCGGAAACAGAATGCCGATCCCCAGATCAAAACCGTCCATCACGATGTACATCAGGGTGGCAAAAACAATAATCACAAACCAGATCAGCGAAAGATCGATACCCATTATTTAGCCTCCTCATGCCAGGCTTGCGGGCCTTTGCAGATCAACCGCACCATATAGCTGTAGCCGACACCAAAAACGGCGCTGTAAACCACGAAGAATGTCAGCAGGCTGAGACTCATCTGCATCACGCCGTGCGCCGAAACCGCATCGGCCGTGCGCAACAATCCGTTGACGACCCACGGCTGGCGGCCAACTTCGGTGGTGACCCAACCGGCGAGAATGGCGATCAGCCCGGCAGGCCCCATCCACAGGGCAAAATGCAGGAACGGTCGCGATTGGTAGAGCCGCTGTTTGTAGCGCAGCCACAGCGCGCCGACACCTAGGGCGATCATCAGCACGCCGAGGCCGACCATCACGCGAAATGACCAGAACACCAGCGGCGCATAAGGGCGCTCGTCTTTGGGAAACTCTTTTAGCGCCGGAACCTGTTTATCCAGGCTGTGAGTAAGGATCAGGCTGCCAAGCGCCGGGATCTCAACCGCGTAACGGGTGCGTTCCTGTTGCATATCCGGCAGGCCGAACAGCAGCAGCGGGGTGGCTTCGCCGGGCGGATTCTCCCAGTGGCCTTCAATGGCGGCAATTTTTGCCGGTTGATGCTCCAGCGTGTTAAGCCCGTGCATATCGCCCACCATCGCCTGGATTGGCGCGACAATCAGCGCCATCCACATCGCCATTGAGAACATTTTGCGCATCGCGGGCGTATCGTTACCGCGCAGTAAATGCCAGGCGGCAGATGCGCCGACAAACAGCGCACTGCTGAGGAACGCGGCGATGGTCATATGCATCAGGCGATACGGGAAGGAAGGGTTGAAGATCACTTTCAGCCAGTCCACCGGAACCACCTGGCCCTGCTCGATAATGTAACCCTGCGGTGTGTGCATCCAGCTATTGGAGGCGAGGATCCAGAAAGTGGACATCAGCGTGCCCAGCGCCACCATGCAGGTGGCAAAATAGTGCAGCCCCGGCCCGACGCGGTTCCAGCCAAACAGCATCACGCCGAGAAAACCGGCTTCCAGAAAGAACGCGGTCAGCACTTCATAGGTCAGTAATGGCCCGGTAATGCTGCCCGCGAACTGGGAAAAGCCGCTCCAGTTGGTGCCAAACTGGTAAGCCATCACCAACCCGGAAACCACGCCCATGCCGAAGTTAACGGCGAAAACCTTCGACCAGAAGTGGTACAGCGTGCGCCAGTCCGGGTTACGGGTTTTCAGCCATAAGCCCTCCAGCACCGCCAGAAAACTGGCCAGCCCGATGGTGATCGCCGGAAAAATAATGTGAAACGAAACGGTGAAGGCGAACTGTATTCTCGCCAGGTGAAACGCGTCTAAACCAAACATAGACAACCTCAGATCAACTGCTGTGAGGGGTATGGTAATGAGTGCGAGCCGGAACTTGCAGAAACAGATTGGCGAAATTTTTGTATAACAGTTGTTATAAACTATGTAAATTTCATTACTGATATAAAAAAGAGTAAAAGGCTATAATTTATGGGCGTTGACATCGTGCAGGCAATGGTCGATGTTAAATCGTCGAAAAGAAAATAAACCAGGGAAAACGATGAATAGCATCGAGCAATTACCGGTCTATCTGGTGCGACCCTCCAACAGATTCCGAGATTATGAAAAAAAGCCCGGTATTTATATTCAAAGCCAGCATATCGATCGCGCCTGGAACGATAACGGCTATTTTTCCAATGTCGCAATTTTAATAAAGACAGCAACGGACAGTGTACTGGTGCCCGGTTATATCGGGTTTATTGACATGAATAACGCCATACGCGACCTTGATGAAGATAATGACGGCTTACAGATAATTTCTCGCTACTTTAAAAGGAATGATACCGATTACATTGATTTAAAGAACAGTATCGGTTCTTTCTATATAATGCTAAAAAGTTCTGCGGAGTATCGCTTACTGATCAAGAGTTTTGGCCTGGATGCAGCACAAACCATACTCAAAAAACTCAATGATGTCATTCTGGCCAAAGAGCTTAATATCTCATCTGAATTTATTACCAAACTGGAAGATCGCAGTATATTTAAATACTCATTCCTTCGTCACTCAAGCTCCTGGTTTGCATGGAATAATGCCGGGACGATCTTGCGTGGATTAAATGAAGAGTTATTTGATGTTATCTCATCCAGTATGCATATTCGATTCAAACGTGAGACTATGTCCACGCCACATGAAATTACATTCAATTTCAATCTTGAAAACCTCATTTCTCAGCGCATTGCTGTCATTATTGGTAAAAATGGTATAGGGAAAAGCCAGACGCTGGCAGAAATCGCCTCGGCATTAATTGCCAAAAAGGATAATTTTTTTGTTCCTGAGACTCATCAGCGAGTGATGGTCAACCGACTGCTTGCGTTCTCGCCGTCAAAAGAGTTGCAATCTCTTTTTCCTGATGATGGGCGTACAATGAATCGTCCGGATTTATACGCTCCGGTACAAATTTATTATCGTCGTTTTTTACTCAATCCGAATACCGCTCCACGTAGCAGGCTGGATCGTAATTTTATTGTCAATGATATTCTGAAGCTGGCTCGCGTACGGGAAACGCTAGGGAACCGCAGTCGTTGGGATATTTTCCGCGCGGCGTTACATTCTATTGATAATAGCCATGAGATTGCGCTTGCGCATCATAGTGATGGTGGCTTTATTACCCTTGACGAACTGGCGAATATTTATCAACCCTGGCCGGGGCGTGTCCGTATCGACTCCTTCAATGATGTGCTTGTACATGAGGAACCCTTTCGCCAGTGTGGCGACAGACGTTACCCTCTCAGCAGCGGAGAGCGAAATTTTCTCGCTTTCGCCGCGCAAGCCTGTTGCCATATTGATAATGGTACGCTGGTACTGATTGATGAGCCTGAAACCCATCTCCACCCGCAGTTTATTAGCCAGTTCGCGAATTTATTGTTTAATTTGCTTGAAATGAGCGGATCGGTTGCCATCGTTGCAACTCACTCGGTGTATTTTGTCCGTGAAGTAAGCCAGGAACAGGTCGTTGTGTTACGGCAGAAAAATGAAGATGAAATAACTGTCGATGTACCGATCCTGAAAACACTGGGAGCCGATGTCGGCGCAATTTCATGGTTCGTATTTGGCCAGGAACAGCAAACGCCGCAAGTTGAACGTATCACTGCCATTTTGCTAGAAAAATACAGAACAGAAGGCTGGGAAGCATTGGCACGTGATTACGGACATTTGCTGGCAAGTGAGTTATTGTCCTCATTGCGAATTGCCCTGGAAGGCTCAAATGAATAAGTTAAGATGTGCTAATTATCGTGATGAAAAGCGTCTCGATATCTTAAATTCACGAAGTACAAAAATGGCCAAGGTCATTGGGTTAGCCAGTGATATCAGCAATATAAAAGCTGCTTATCGGCTCTACAAAACTAACCGGGGAAATCCAGAAAAAATAATTGCCGGGTTGAGTAAAATATCTATCAGCAAAGAGATGGGGGAACTGTTATCATACTATTATGATCACCCTATGTTGCCGATCAAATTTATTGATAAACTACGTGATGAACACAGTTTTCGCTGTTGCCCGATGTGTGGTTCATTTTCTTGCGGCACCATTGATCATTATTTGCCACAAGCGCCGCATAATATTTTCGCGATTTTCTCTTTAAATCTTGTACCTACCTGCCTGTGCAACAGTAAAAGAAGTAACCGCTTAACCGGAAAAAATGTCAATGAGCGCTTCCTGCATCCCTATTTTGATAACTGCCTGCAACAGCGATTAATTAAAGTCGATCTTCATCACCTTGATTCGGCTCCGACCGTGAGTAGCAGAGTAATATTACCAGCAAGCCACCCGGACTTCACCGCCGTTAATTATCATTTCGAAAAACTGGTACAGGAAAAACTGGAAAACTACGTGCGGAAGCGTTTTATTGATTTTTGCCGCAGGCCTGCGGTTTATATAACGCCATTGCGGGAAAATCCGAAGAGTATTGGTCATCTGCGAGACATTCTTGAATGGGAATTGCAGGCAAAGGATGAAGAGTATGCTTCAAAAAATAACTGGAATTCATTATTTGTCGATGCATTACTGGATGAGCGTGTGTTCACCTGGCTGGCCAGCAAGCTCTTTACCCGAGGCAGACTACCGGGCAAAGCGCTTATCCCTCTGTAGCATAACAGTACCTCTACAATGGCTGGTTTACGTGAACTGATATAGTAAAAGGCGAGTTCCCGTGCCATGATATTCATCATCCTCAACCCGGTGAATATGCATGAAAAAATACCAGCGCCTGGCGCAACAAATCAGTGAACAAATTGAGCTTGGCGTCTGGCGTCCGGGGGAAAAACTGCCGTCGCTGCGTGAGCAGGTCACCAGCAGCGGGCTGAGTTTTATGACGGTGGGCCACGCTTATCAGTTGCTGGAAAGCCAGGGGCGGGTGATTGCCCGGCCGCAATCCGGTTACTTTGTCGCACCGGCATCCGGTGTGCCACGCGTGGCGGCGGCGCAGGTTACCCGCGATGAAGCGGTGGATATCAATACCTATATTTTCGATGTATTGCAGGCCAGCTGCGATGCCTCGGTGCTACCGTTTGGCTCGGCGTTTCCCGATCCGAAACTGTTTCCGATGCCGCAGCTTAACCGTTCGCTGGCGAAGGTCAGTAAAAGCGCCACCGCCATGAGCGTGATTGAAAACCTGCCGCCGGGCAACAGCCAGTTGCGACACGCCATTGCCCGGCGCTACGCCCGTCAGGGGATGAACATCTCGCCGGACGAAATTGTCATTACCGCCGGAGCGCTGGAGGCGCTGAACCTCAGTTTGCAGGCGGTTACCGAACCGGGCGACTGGGTGATCATTGAAAGCCCGTGCTTTTATGGCGCGTTGCAGGCGCTGGAGCGTTTAAAGCTGAAAGCGCTGTCGGTGCCGACGGATGTGAAAGAGGGGATCGATCTCGATGCGCTGGCGCAGGCATTGGCCGATTATCCGGTAAAAGCCTGCTGGCTGATGACCAATAGCCAGAACCCGCTCGGTTTTACGTTGAGCGCGGAGAAAAAAGCGCATCTGGTGGCGCTATTGGCGGAACATAACGTCACGCTTATCGAAGACGATGTCTACAGCGAACTCTATTACGGCCGCGAGCAGCCGTTACCGGCAAAAGCGTGGGATAAGCAGGATATGACGCTGCACTGCTCGTCGTTTTCTAAATGCCTGGTCGCCGGTTTCCGCGTTGGCTGGGTGGCGGCCGGTCGCCACGCGCGGCGCATTCAGCAACTGCAGTTAATGAGTACGCTCTCCACCAGTTCGCCGCTGCAACTGGCGCTGGTCGATTATCTCTCCACCCATCACTATGACGCGCATCTGCGCCGCCTGCGGCGCGTGCTGGCGGAGCGCAAGCATCTGGCCTGGCAGGCGCTGCTGCGCCATCTTCCGCCGGAGGTAAAAATTTACCGCAATGAGAGCGGCTATTTTCTCTGGCTGGAGCTGCCCGCCGGGCTGGATGCCGGAGTACTGAGCCAGCAGGCGCTGGCGCACCATATCAGCATCGCGCCGGGGAAAATGTTCTCAACATCAGACCGCTGGCAATCCTTTTTCCGCTTTAATTGCGCCTGGGCGTGGGGCGATAAAGAGGAGCGTGCGGCAATTCGCTTAGGGGAATTGATTCGCCAGATGATGAAATAAACTCGCTCACCCCATTCTTATTTTCTGAATATCTTGTTCTCATTTTAAAAATAGTGACGGTGAAAACTTGCAGGGCGCCGTCATTATTTTCTGTGCTTTTGTTTTGTGTATTCATAGGAAATGTGAATAGCAACACAGATTAACCGCGTACCGGCTAACTCCTTGTCTATACTCAAAAAGACGGCCGGTTATCATTTTCATTCGAAACGTAATGCGTTATGTGTCACATCCTGGCGAAATTTACGCCGGGCGACATTCTGGCCGTCCGCGTGCCGTCTATTTTTATTAAGGGAGATATATTTACGGCAAGGCTGCCGCACTTTTTTCATTGCGACAGGAGTAAACAATGAGCAAGAAATTTGCCCGCAGCAGTCTGTGTGCGCTGAGCATGACGATGATGGTCGCGCATGCCGCCGAACCCACCGAAGTAGGAAAAGGGGAAGGTCGTCTGGATATTATTGCCTGGCCGGGGTATATCGAACGCGGCCAGACCGACAAGCAATATGACTGGGTTACCGCCTTTGAAAAGGACACCGGTTGCGCGGTGAACGTCAAAACCGCCGCCACCTCCGATGAAATGGTCAGCCTGATGGCGAAAGGCGGTTACGATCTGGTCACCGCCTCCGGCGATGCCTCGCTGCGCCTGATTATGGGGAAACGCGTGCAGCCGATTAATACTGCGCTGATCCCGAACTGGAAAACCCTCGACCCGAAACTGGTTAACGGCGCGTGGTTTAACGTCGGCGGCAAAGTGTATGGCACGCCGTATCAGTGGGGACCAAACCTGCTGATGTATAACACCAAAACCTTCCCGACGCCGCCGGATAGCTGGTCGGTGGTGTTTGTGCAACAAAACCTGCCGGATGGTAAAACCAATAAAGGGCGCGTGCAGGCTTACGACGGGCCGATCTACATCGCCGATGCGGCGCTGTTCCTGAAAGCCACGCAGCCGCAACTGGGTATTGACGATCCCTACCAGCTCACGGAAGCGCAATATCAGGCGGTGCTGAAAACTCTGCGCGATCAGCACATGCTGATCCACCGCTACTGGCATGACACCACGGTACAGATGAGCGACTTCAAAAACGAAGGCGTTGTCGCCTCCAGCGCCTGGCCGTATCAGGCGAATGCCCTGAAAGGGGAAAACCAGCCGATTGCCACCGTATTTCCGAAAGAGGGCGTTACAGGCTGGGCGGATACCACGATATTGCATGCCGATGCGAAACACCCGAACTGCGCCTACAAGTGGATGAACTGGTCGCTGACGCCAAAAGTTCAGGGCGACGTGGCCGCCTGGTTTGGTTCGCTGCCAGTGGTGCCGGAAGGGTGCAAAGCCAGCACGCTGCTGGGTGAGCAAGGCTGCGAAACCAACGGTTACCGCTTCTTTGACAAAATCGCTTTCTGGAAAACCCCGGTTGCTGAGGGTGGCAAATATGTGCCGTACAGCCGCTGGACACAGGATTACATCGCCATTATGGGTGGCCGTTAACCTGCCAGGAGCCAAGCATGACCTATGCAGTGGAATTTCTGGATGTCTCGCGGTTATACGGCGACATCCGGGCGGTTGACGGCGTCACTATCGCCGTCAACGACGGGGAGTTTTTCTCCATGCTGGGGCCGTCCGGCTCCGGCAAAACCACCTGTCTGCGGCTGATTGCCGGGTTTGAGCAATTGAGCGGCGGCGCAATCCGCATCTTTGGCCGTGAAGCCAGCGAACTGCCGCCGTGGGAGCGGGACGTCAACACCGTGTTCCAGGACTACGCGCTGTTCCCGCATATGTCGATTCTCGACAATGTGGCCTACGGGCTGATGGTGAAAGGCGTGGACAAAAAGCAGCGCCACGCCCGCGCCCGTGAAGCGCTGGAAAAGGTGGCGCTCGGTTTTGTCCATACACGCAAACCTTCACAACTCTCCGGCGGGCAGCGGCAACGGGTGGCGATCGCCCGTGCGCTGGTTAACGAGCCGCGCGTCTTGCTGCTGGATGAGCCGCTCGGCGCGCTCGATCTGAAACTGCGCGAACAGATGCAACTGGAGCTGAAAAAACTGCAACAGGATCTCGGCATCACTTTTATTTTCGTCACTCACGATCAGGGCGAAGCGCTGTCGATGTCGGATCGGGTGGCGGTGTTTAATAACGGCCGCATCGAGCAGATTGATACCCCGCGTGAACTTTACCTGCGCCCGCGCACGCCGTTTGTCGCCGGGTTTGTCGGTACGTCAAACGTCTTCAATCAGGAGCTTGCCAGCAAACTGTGCGGTATGCAGGGCACCTTTTCGTTGCGCCCGGAACATATTCGCCTGAACGCGCCAGGGGAAATTGAAGTCAACGCCGTGGTGCAGGCGGTGCAGTATCAGGGAGCGGCGACGCGTTTTGAACTGCTGCTGGCGCAGGGGGAGAAAGTGCTGGTCAGCCAGGCGAATCTCTCCGGCCTGCTGCTGACCGAAATACTGACGCCGGGGCAACAGGTGCAGATTTCATGGTCGCGGGACGCGATGGTGCCGTTGCAGGGAGCGGGGTGACATGGCAATGAGTACTCCGTTAACCGCCCGGCGACGTGCCAGCCTGAGCGGGGTGTTCTGGCGCAAACCGCTGCTTGGGCTGCTGCTCTTGTTGCTGGGGCCGCTGATGTGGTTCGGTATTGTCTATTTTGGCTCGCTGTTAACGCTGCTGTGGCAGGGCTTTTATACCTTCGACGACTTCACCATGTCGGTGACGCCGGATTTGACGCTGGCCAACCTGCAAGCGCTGTTCAACCCGGCGAATTACGACATCATCGTGCGCACCCTGATGATGGCAATGACCGTCACCGTGGCAAGCGCGATCCTCGCGTTCCCGATGGCGTGGTATATGGCGCGTTATGCGCAGGGGAAATGGAAGGCGTTTTTCTATATCGCCGTCATGTTGCCGATGTGGGCCAGTTATATCGTCAAAGCCTATGCGTGGACGCTGCTGCTGGCAAAAGATGGCGTGGCGCAGTGGTTTTTAAGCCATCTGGGGCTGGAGCCGCTGTTAACCACTTTTCTGACGCTGCCTGCCGTCGGCGGGAATACGCTCTCCACCTCCGGGCTGGGGCGCTTTCTGGTGTTCGTCTATATCTGGCTGCCGTTTATGATTTTACCGGTTCAGGCGGCGCTGGAGCGGCTACCGCCCTCGCTGTTGCAGGCATCGGCCGATTTGGGGGCTCATCCGCGCCAGACTTTCCGCTATGTGGTGTTGCCGCTGGCTATTCCGGGCGTGGCGGCCGGGTCGATTTTCACCTTCTCGCTAACGCTGGGCGATTTTATCGTGCCGCAACTGGTGGGGCCGCCGGGTTACTTCATTGGCAACATGGTGTATGCGCAGCAGGGCGCGATTGGCAATATGCCGATGGCCGCCGCCTTTACGCTGGTGCCCATCGTGTTGATTGCCCTTTATCTGGCGTTCGTGAAACGTCTGGGAGCATTCAATGCACTCTGACCGCGCACCTTTTTTACTCAAAGTCGCCGCATGGGGCGGCGTTATCTTTCTCCATTTCCCGCTCTTGATCATTGCCATCTATGCTTTCAATACTGAGGATGCGGCGTTCAGTTTCCCGCCGCAGGGCTTTACGCTGCGCTGGTTCAGCGTCGCGGCGGCACGTGGGGATATTCTTGATGCAGTGACACTGTCACTCCAGATCGCGGCGCTGGCGACAGCTATCGCCTTGATTCTTGGCACACTTGCTGCAATGGCCTTATGGCGCAGCGAGTTTTTTGGCAAGAATGCGATCTCGCTGTTGCTGCTGTTGCCGATAGCGTTGCCAGGGATCATTACCGGGCTGGCGCTGCTGACTGCCTTCAAAGCGGTCAATCTGGAGCCGGGGTTTTTCACCATTGTTGTCGGGCACGCGACGTTTTGCGTGGTGGTGGTGTTTAACAACGTCATCGCCCGTTTCCGGCGCACCTCGTGGAGCCTGGTCGAAGCCTCAATGGATCTGGGCGCCAACGGCTGGCAGACCTTTCGCTATGTGGTGCTGCCGAATCTCGGTTCGGCGCTGCTGGCCGGAGGGATGCTGGCGTTTGCGCTGTCGTTTGACGAAATCATCGTCACTACCTTTACCGCAGGCCATGAGCGCACTCTGCCGCTGTGGCTGCTGAACCAGTTGGGTCGCCCGCGCGATGTGCCGGTGACCAATGTGGTGGCACTACTGGTGATGCTGGTGACGATGCTACCTATTCTCGGTGCCTGGTGGCTGACACGCGATACCGACACCGTTGCCGGAACCGGCAAATAACACACCAAGCTGAAGGACAGAACTATGCAACATCACTTGTTTATCAATGGAGAACTGGTTAACGGCGAAGGCGAGAAACAGGCTGTCTACAACCCGGCCACCGGCGAGGTGTTGCTGGAGATCGCCGAAGCCTCCGCCGCGCAGGTCGATGCGGCGGTGCTGGCCGCCGATCGGGCTTTTGCCCGTTGGGGGCAAACCACGCCAAAAGCGCGGGCCGAATGCCTGCTGCAACTGGCGCAGGTGATTGAGGACAACGCCGAAACCTTTGCGCAACTGGAATCCCTCAACTGCGGCAAACCCTACCACTGCGTGCTGAATGATGAAATTCCGGCGGTGGTGGATGTGTTCCGTTTCTTCGCTGGCGCGGCGCGCTGCCTGAACGGGCTGGCGGCCGGGGAGTATCTGGAAGGGCATACGTCGATGATCCGCCGCGATCCGCTGGGCGTGGTGGCATCCATTGCGCCGTGGAACTACCCGCTGATGATGGCAGCATGGAAACTGGGCCCGGCGCTGGCGGCGGGTAACTGCGTGGTGATCAAACCGTCGGAAATTACCCCGCTGACGGCGCTGAAACTTGCCGAACTGGCGAAAGATATCTTCCCGGCTGGCGTGCTGAATGTGCTGTTTGGCCGCGGTCAGACGGTCGGCGATCCGTTAACCGGCCACGAAAAAGTACGTATGGTGTCGCTCACCGGTTCGATCGCCACCGGCGAACACATTATTGCTCATACCGCATCGTCAATTAAGCGCACCCATATGGAACTGGGCGGCAAAGCGCCGGTGATTGTGTTTGATGATGCGGATCTCGACGCTGTAGTCGAGGGCGTGCGCACCTTTGGTTTTTATAACGCCGGGCAAGATTGCACCGCAGCATGCCGGATTTACGCGCAAAAAGGGATCTACGATGCGCTGGTCGAAAAACTCGGTGCCGCCGTCGCCAGCCTGAAAATGGGGGCGCCAGAAGAGGAAAGTACCGAACTGGGGCCGCTGAGTTCTGCCGCTCATCTGGTGCGCGTCAGTAAAGCCGTTGAAGAGGCAAAAGCGCTGAGCCACATCAACGTGGTCACCGGCGGGAAAAAGGGCGAGGGCGCAGGCTATTACTATCAGCCAACCTTGCTGGCCGGAGCGAAACAGGAAGATGCCATTGTGCAGCGCGAAGTGTTTGGCCCGGTGGTCAGCGTCACGGTGTTTGATGATGAAGAGCAGGTGCTCGGCTGGGCAAATGACTCACAGTACGGGCTGGCATCATCAGTCTGGACGCGTGATGTCGGGCGGGCGCATCGCTTAAGCGCGCGCCTGCAATATGGCTGCACCTGGGTGAATACCCATTTTATGCTGGTCAGCGAAATGCCGCACGGCGGGCAGAAACTCTCTGGTTACGGCAAAGATATGTCGCTGTACGGGCTGGAAGATTACACGGTTGTTCGTCACGTAATGATCAAACATTAATCGTTGAATAAAGCCATGGAAGGCTTTTAAAAAACCTTATGAATCATGAGGCAAATCTCATAGATAAATTATCTGTGTTGTTATTCATGAAAAACTGATTTAATAATATTCAGCCATCAGCGGAGTGGCGAAATATCTTAATCAAATAATACCGCGCACCAGCATTTCCTCTGCCCGTCATATGAGTGTCATCGGTTCTATAACAGACAGTCATTGCGACAGAAGATAATGGCTGGCTTTTTTATAAAAAACAGGCAGGGGAAAACCCATAATGAGTAAAATCGTGGTCGTGCTCGTACCCGGGGGCGCGTCTGAGTTTTTGACGGTCGATGATAGCGAAACCGCCGTCTCATGGGCTACTGGTAACGGTAGCAGCGGAGCGCAAACCGGTTTGTTACCCATCGAAACCTACTATTGCGAAGGCGAAGAGTTTTATTTTGCGCGCGTGGAAAATCTTTCCAGCAGTGAAATCGCCTCAGCATCATTTAATTAAAAAAAGGGCTCCAGAGTGAGCCCTTTTTTATTTAATTATTTAATTAATTTGCCTGCTTATCGTTTTAAAAATGCTTCATTCTCGCGCGGCGCCCAATCTTTCTCTGAAAAATCATAGGTCGGGTAGGACTCTTCTTTTACACCCTGAGAACGAATAACGGCGCGAACTTCCGCCGACAGGTTTTCATCACGAAATAATTCTGCCAGTACAAACAGCGTATCAATAAAGGATAACTGTTTTACTTCAAATGGTTTCCAGCCGGTGCGTTTAAAAATCAAATGATAAAGCGCTTCTTCGCCTGCCAACGGAACAAAGCTGCTGGCGTACTTCTCGCGGTGGCGCGCAAGCAGATATTCAAGGATAAAAATCTGCGCAATGCGCTGGCGTGCTGCCTGTCCGCGCGGTGTGTCAGTGGTCATATCGATGTGCGTTATGTCATTGTTTTCACGCACCCGAATTTCTATGGCTTGCCACAGGTCGTCATAATTCTGCATAACCTTACCTTGTTTGATCCGAAGTATTCCTTACAGAGAGACAATATCAGAGAAGATTGTGCGCCGCCAAATTTCCCGATGCTTACGTTAATGCTTCAGAATCTTAAATTCAGACTTAAGTTAAATCTCACTATAAAAAAGAAAAGGGTCAGCGTAATTTGTGTTTAATCAATATTCACAGGGTGTGAGAATAATAATCTGCATATTCCTACCTTTACCAGGATAACAAAAATGCGAATTCGTTCGATGATGTGGGGGATGGTTGTTGCGGTCTCATTGCTGGGCGCAACAGAAGGGGTTGCCAGAACGCAGGCGCTGTCCGATGCGCAGGTTAAAAAAGCGATCATTGCGGAATCCATTGCGCAATATCCCGGTCCCTGCGCCTGCCCGTACAATCAGGCGCGCAACGGCAGTGCGTGCGGCAGGCGCAGCGCCTGGAGCAAACAGGGGGGCTATTCGCCACTTTGTTATCCTGACGATGTCAGTAAAGAGCAGGTGAAAGCCTGGCGCGAGCGCCAGCAACCGTAAAATTGACAGGCCGGGTAAAATCCCGGCTTTTTTATGTTCTTCAGTAAGTTAAATCAAAATTACTGATGGCCTGGATTGTTACAAAAGTAATTAAACTTGATAAATATCAACAATTAGAGCATATTGCGCACGTTTTGTTACTTCCAGGTTAATGTTTGTTATGTCGTTATATCAAAAAATGTTGGTTTTCTACGCAGTGATGGCGTTGATTTGCGCACTGATTACCTGGTTCCTTTCCCACGATCGTAAACGCATTCGCTTGCTGAGCGCCTTTCTGGTCGGTTCCACCTGGCCAATGAGTTTTCCCGTGGCGTTGTTGTTCTCGATTTTCTGATCATAAAGCGTGACGAATAAAACGATACCTTATTGAAAATTAGGGCAACATGTTAGCTGAATGTTTACCTAAGGACAGGAGGCATACGTTGGAACTCTACACAAAACTGCTCATCTTTTACGTTGTAATGGCCGTACTGTCCGGCGTGGCAACGTACTTTCTGGCCCGCGACAACCGCAAAGTCCGACTCCTCAGCGCACTACTCATTGGTGCCACCTGGCCCATCAGCTTTCCGGTCGCGTTACTGTTTTCACTCTTTTGATCGCGATCTCTCCCTTTTATCGCAATACTGTATATAATCACAGTTATCCGATAAAAGGGAAACCTCATGAACACATTCTATTCACGTTATGCTCAGGGGCAGGTGCGTTGGCTCGATCTGCCGGGGCACGGCGATCCGCTGGTGTTTATCCACGGGCTGGGCTGCGCATCATCGTTTGAATATCCGCGTGTGGTTGCCGATCCCGCATTTGGCGGCAGGCGCGCCATCCTTATCGATTTACCCGGCAGCGGTTACAGCGAACGGCCAGCCAGTTTCTCCTATCGCACCAGCGATCAGGCGAAAGTGGTGGTGGAGTTGCTGGATAAGCTCGATCTGCAGGCCTTCTGGCTCTACGGCCACAGCATGGGCGGCAGCATCGCCATTGAGGTGGCAGCGCAAATGGCCGAACGTGTGAATGGGCTGGCGGTATCGGAACCCAATTTCTATCCCGGCGGTGGTATGTTCAGCCGCCAGATTGCCAGCCAGGATGAAGCGGGGTTTGTCACCAGCGGTTACGCGGCAATGCTGGCGCAGGAGAAAACCGCGTGGGCCGGATGCCTGCAAAGCAATGCGCCGTGGGCGGTCTGGCGAGGAGCAAAAAGCCTGGTTGACGGTATTGAGCCAACGTGGATGACGCTGTTTGTCGATTTCCCGCGGCCAAAAACGCTGATCTTTGGCACGCTTTCACTGCCGGATAATGACGAAGAAGCGGTGCGAAAACAGGGGATCCCGGTACAGGTGATTGCCGATGCGGGGCATTCGATGTCGTGGGAGCAGCCCGCCGCGCTGGCGCAGGCACTCAGCCACTTTATTGGCGGTTTTGTGGAATAACATCCGCTAAGGGAAAGTGAAGTTCTTTGGATTGAAGCGCTATCCAGTGGCTCCGCAACAACTTACTGGCACCCGCTTCCAGAACGGTGAGGCTCTGCTTGCGGCAGAGCCTGAAAACTCACTATCCATTGTCCGTTGTCGGTATCGTGGCATTTTCGCGTAATTTGCGCATAATGAAGTACTTCATGAGCGCTGAAATCAAAAGCGCCACAGCCAATATTCCGGCAAAGACCTGCATCATGGCATCATAGCTTCCTGTATTTTGTCGAATCAGCGACGACACGGACGATCCCACCAAACCCGCGATGGCCCAGGCAGTCAATACATAGCCGTGGATGGCGCTGACCTGTTGGAATCCGAATATATCGCCAATATAAGCGGGTAACGTCGAATAACCACCGCCATAGCAGGTGATAATAAGCAGTAGCGTAGCTTCAAATAACACGATCTCATCCAGTGAGGGCAGTAATCTGAATGCGGCAATTTGCAGAATAAAAAAGGTGATAAAGGTACTGGGGCGCCCAATGATATCTGAGAAAGATGCCCACAAAATTCGGCCAAAACCATTGAATAAACCAATCATTCCGACCAGCGCTCCAGCCGCCAGCGCTGATATTCCCGTGGCTTCCTGAGCCAGAGGGGAAGCCACCGAAATCACCGCAATGCCACAGGTGATATTAATGAACATCATCAACCACAATCCATAAAAGTAAGGGGTGCGAACCGCCTTATTGGCCCGCATCGGCATAATTCCCTGAGCCGGGAGCGTTGTTGTTTTTTCTGGCTTATTTTGCGCACCCGCGGGTGTCCAGTTTTTCGGTGGCGGCGAGAGATAGCTGGCTGAAACTAGCATGATCAGGCAATACACGCCTCCCAACAGGTAAAATGTGAATGAAATACCCTCCGCAGCAATTAATCGGGTCATCACCGGCCCACCCAGAAATGCCCCGAAGCCAAATCCCATTATTGCAAGACCAGTGGCAAAGCCTCGACGATCCGGAAACCATTTCATCAGGGTAGAAACGGGCGTGACATAACCGGTACCCAGTCCGATACCGCCAATAGCGGAAAAGCTCAATAACAACCACAGGCGAAGGGTGTTGTCGGTGATGAAATCAGAAGTGGCAAAACCTGCACCGAGAAGGCCGACTGTCCAAATTAATGCCGACAGGATGCCTGAAAAACGTGGCCCCCGACGCTCGACCACATGCCCCATTATTGCGGCAGACGTTCCCAGGAGAAAAATAGCCAGACCAAACGGCAGGCCCGCCTCAAAATCACTCCAACCAAAAGCATCTATAAAGGGTTTTTTAAACACGCTCCAGGCATAGACTGAACCTAAAGATGCATGAATTCCTACTGCCGCAGCAGCAACAAGCCAACGATTTTTCATAAACGTCCTTGATTTACTTGATGATATTCCTAATTTGTACTGACATATATTTAGCGTGACATACCGCTTTTCCGCTTTGTGTATCCATTCACTTAAAGCAAATTTCACGCCATATTTTTAAACAATTGAAATTATTATTCTTTAAAATTGAAAGTCATGCATGACGTGTCATTTAGTCATTTTTGACATTACGATGGCATTACCGACGACTAAGGATTGTCGCAATCATTGCTCAACCCACCGTTGGCCAGGGAAATTACGTGCGCGAAATTCCCTGTTGTGCCGCACAAATAAAAAACCCGGCGCGCAATACCGGCCGGGTTTCTTTTTGTACTGCATCCGTTTTAGCTTATGGCAGTAGAGACTTCAGCTTCTTGCGCGCCGCCGGAGTGACATCCAGCGGGTGGCGGTAGCCAATGTTTTCCGTTGCACGGTGATAGAGCGCAACCAGCCAGTCGTAAACATAGCGGGTGGCGGCGTGAACCGGCTGCTCGCTCAGTCGGGTTAAGCGCGTGTTGCTCGCTTCCGTCGAACCGGTGGCGAAAATGGCGCGGTCTTTCTGCACGCGGCTGGCCGGACGATCGGCTTCCGCCACCGAGGCATAACCGAGCCAGGCGACAAAGTTGCCAATCGCGGCATGCAGCTGCGCGGCGCAGGCAGTATCACGCTGCATGATGGCTTGCAGCTGCTCCGGCAGATTGAGGCGGTAGCTGCTGGCAATCACAATTTCCGCCATCTGGCGCAGGGCAGACGGACTGAGCCCAAGACGCACAGCGTTGTCGTCGTTGCGGCTCCACTGGCGAACATGGTTAACCCACAGCGCATGCGCCTGCTGGCCGACATCTTTGCTTTGCGACTGCTGTTCCGCGTTGTCCGGCGATTCGGCAAACAGATCGATTGCATCATTAAACAGGCCGCTGACTTTCTCTTCGCGCGGCTGCTGTACTTTCCACAGCGTATCGAACTGCTGCATATCCGGCTGCAAACCTTCCAGCAGTTCACCGTGGCGGGAAGCCTGGCCCTGCAATTCGCGCACCACGGCTTCAGCGCGGGTGCGCTGAGTAGCCGCATCCTGCTCCGGGCTGACGAGCCATGTTTGCAGCAGCTCGCGCAGCGCATGCTGATGGCGCTCTGCCAGCGCTTTTAAACGCTGTTGACGCAGATCCGGCGCGGTGGCCTGCGCTAACCATGCCAGCAGGCGTTGCAGACTGCTGGCATCCAGCGCTTGCAACGTGCCCCAGTGTTGTCCCGGTTTGCCGATCAACTGCTGGACCGCTTCATCCAGGTTCTGCGCCAGCGTAAAACGCGCATCTTGTGGCGTAATTGCCCAGACCAGACCCGGCAACGCCGCTTCCTGGCCCGATTGCGTCTCTTTTACCCAGTTGAGCAGGGCGCGGGCAGTGGCTGCGGTAGTCGAACGCTCCAGCGTGGCGTTGCAGATCATCAGCACGTCCGGCTGTAAACGCTGGCGATAGCTCTCCAGCAGCCAGCGGCATTTGCTGCGCCACAGCGGTTGGCCGTCCTGCGGGCCGGGCACCGGGATATCCAGAATATCCACTGACGGCAGCACGCTGTTTTCCACCGGCAGCACCAATTCGCGGGTGATCAGCGCCAGCGTCGCCAGTGGAATACTGACGGCATTGAGCCGTTGATCGTTGGCCCAGGGATGCACCACCACTTCATCATGAATCTCTTCGCTGCCGGGTTCCGCCGGGGTTAAAAATCCATCTGTCGGCAGGGCGAAGCTATCGACCAGAACGCTTAACGGCGCGGCCAGTTCGCTGGCATTGCCGGTCTGGTGCAGGGTGTGCGCCAGCGCCAGCCACTGCTGCGTCAGCTCGTGTTGCTCGCCCCATAATAACGACCAGGCGCTGGCCCGCGCGCTGAGATCCAGTTGCGGCAGCAGGCTGGCGAATTGATACCACAAAGCATCGTCCATTTGCTGCTGCGACGAAGGTACAACCGAGCGCCAGAAACGGGCAATGCCGCCAATCTCTTCGGCGGTGATCCCCGGTACCGGATTCGGCTGGCGCAGGGCGCGCCATTTCGCGACCCGGCTTTCGATCACCGCTTTATCGGCCGCACGCAATTCCGGCTGCTGCTGGGTATGGGCAATAAACAACTGCACCAGTTCGGCTTCGCTGATAATGCGCAAACAGAGCGGAAAGCTGTCGTCCATCGGCGAGTGATCCGGGCTGAAACGCAGCGCCATGCTGGTCAGCGCGTGGCCCGGATTGATGTGGGTAAAGTAATCCAGCGTTTTGTCGCCCGGACGCACATCCAGCCGCCCGTTGCCGCTACCGCACAGCGCGCCGAGCAGATGGGCTTTCGCCGCCTGCGAATGGCCATACAGACCGATGGTGCAGGGCGCGTTAACGGCGTCGCGCAGCGCGGTTTCTCCGGCTGCAGCCGCATTCAGGCGCGCCAGCAGCGCGTCGGCATCATCATCCAGCAGCGGTGAAAGTGTCCGGTTCTCGTTAATCCATGCGCTCAACGCCTGGGTGGTGTTTACGCTCGCACTCATTTCAGATACACACTCCCGCTGTCGATCCAGTAGTGACTACCGCTATGGCGGCGGTCGGCCAGCGTATTCAGTTTAAAAGTTAACGCGTCGGCAGGCACCGGCGTTCCGTCCTGCAACCAGGCTTCGCTCAGCGTCAAGGATTCCGGGCCGTGATGTTTGTTGCCGCCGCTAAAGGCCAGGCGCACATTTAACACGCCATCGCCAGCGATGGTTTTCGCCAGATCCTGCGAGTTAATGCTCAGCGTATAGAGCGGCGTGGCGGGCCAGCGGGCGTTAGCTAACTGACGGAAACCCAGCGTCACATTGCCGCGCAGCGGGAAGTGCAGCTTCGCATCCAGCTTGGCGCCCGGTTTATCGAGATCAATATCGTGATACCAGATGTTTTCGTCACGCAGGGTGTTAACCACATTATCCAGCACGCCGAGGTAGCGCACGGTGGAGTAAGCGCCAATGTCAGCCGCCTTAAAGTTAAAGCGCGGCAGACGCAAATCCAGCGCCAGGCTGCACAGCATCGCACCGACCGCCGCTGTTGATTTCGGGTTACCGATTTTGCCCTGCTGGCTGAAGGGATACCACTCATGCACGCGATATTTATCCAGCCAGATCATGCGGTTAACCGGAACCGGTTGCAAATGGCGGATCAGCGCCTGCACGCCCGGCAGGCAGCCCGGACGGCCGGTGATCAGCAACACGTCACAACTGTAGTGGGAAATGGCTTCGCACACCGCATGCAGCGGGGCGGTCAGCGTAAATTGCCCGTTCAGCATCGCATCCTGCAATTCGCGGAAATTGACCTGCAACGGCACGGAAAGCACGTCGAACTCCGCCGAGCCGGACGGCAACGCATGATCGATCGCCTGACGCAGATAATTCATCACGTTGCGCGTCGGCTGCTGCTTGAGCAATTCGCCGAAGGTCGCATGCAATCCGGCCAGCGGATCGTTGATATCGCTCTCTTCCCAGGCGGCAAGGATCGCGTGACCGATCGGCATAAACAGTTGCAGCGTGGTCTGCTGGCGCAACACTGCCTGCGTATCAATACGTCCGGAATCGCCAAACAGCGTCGCCATAATCGCCGCCGCATCGCTGATGCCCGCTTTTTGCATCTGCGTTTGCAGCGCAGGCAGCACGCAGCGCTGGATCACATCCAGCAGAATGTCGTCACCCGCCACTTTAAACCCTTCGCGAAACAGCAGTTGCGGGGTGATTTTGACGTTGCTGCCGGTGCCATCATCAAGCTGATAATGGGTGATCGCCATATCGGTGGTGCCGCCGCCAATATCGACAGAGGCAACGCGCAGCGAACGGCCTTTGACTGCGCCGGGCGCTTCCTCGCGATCCGGGCGGGCGAGGGAGGCAAAAAAGGTTTCTGTCTGCCCGGCAAAACGGGAGATCGCTTCGTTATACAGCCACACCAGTTGTCCGCAGCTTGCTTCGTCCCACTCCATCTGAATATGCGGAACCGGCACCACGCTCTTTTCCTGCTGCTTGCGGTTGGCAAAGTCTTCATCCTGCGGATGCCAGCCCATCGCTTTCCACACCAGCGCTATTGCTTCAAACATGCGGCGGCGGAAGATTTCACGCTCCTGCTTCGGCATCGCGGAAGGCAGGGTCAAAATGATGGTGCGCAACTGGCGCGGAGACGCCGGGAAGCCGAGGCGTAAACGCGTCGCCACGCTGTTGATTTGCCCCAGCGCCTGCGACAGCAATTCGCACAGCATATGGGTCATCAGGGTGCTGCGGCTGTACTGCGGCGAAAAGACCGGCAAACGCTCATCCAGCGGCAAGCTGTAGAGCGGCTGGCCTTCATCGTTCATCAGATTCATCAGTGGGAAAGCGGTGGCCAGCGGTTCGCGCTGCGTTTTGCTGTTCATCTGGCTAAAGCGCCAGTCCTGCAACACCGGGGTTTCATCCCACAGATAACGGCGCGGGCTGGAGATCCCGCTGTTGCCTTCAGTACCGACGCGCTGCATCGCCAGTTTGCGGGCTTCATCGCCGACGCGCACAATCGACGGCCAGATGAATGCATCTTCGCGCCCGCTCTCCACCGAGAAGTGCTGCTTACCAAAACGCGCTTCCGAAAACTCCAGCCGGCTGGTAAATAACGGCTCGTTAAGGAATTGCGGCTCGCTGAGCGATCGCACCTGCAACTCTGCCGTCTGGCGCAAACCGTCATTGGCATCGCCATGATCTTCAATGATTACGCCGCAGGTGTGGGTGTTACCGACATCGAGGATCAGATCAACCGGAATCGCCGGGGTACTCAGCGTATGGGTGACAATTTTGACTTCCGGCACCTGCAATTGCGAGCCGAGCAGGGTCATCAGGTTCAGCCAGTGCGCCTGGTATTCAAAGCCGCGCAGCGCCTGCGTGATTTCCCGCTCGCTGCGGCTTTCATGCTGCGAAATGTAGTGTAAGAAGGCTTCGCGCAGCCAGCCGTCAACCCAGGTTTGATCGAGGAAATCGGCGACTTCATCATCATGCCAGGCCAGCGCAAAGCGCGTGCCGTTAAGAATGTCGTTCTCCTGCGGCGCCAAAGAAGCCGGGGAGTTGTCGTTGATCTGGCTGTCGAGCGCCAGCGCGATACGGTGCGTATTGCCTGCGCTGTCCGGCTCGCTCAATTTACGGATCTGCACCCGCGCCCAGTTATCCGGCCCTTCAACAAAAGTACGCGGCGGGTTAAAGCGCAAAAAAGGCACCGGCAGCCAGACGCCATCGAGGATCGACAGCGAATACTGCAACGCGTGGGTACTTTCCGGCTTAACCACTTCCGGCTGACCGCCATCGCGGTTCGGCAGGGTATAGCGCTCGTTCACCACATCAAAATCGAGTCGCAGCAGCGGGCCGTTAGCCGTTTTACGCACAAAACGGCCGCTATTGGCCGAATCCTGCGGCGTCACGCCAAAATCAAGAAACTGCACGCCGCTGTTGGCAATCAGCGTCACGCTCTGTTTGTAGTCGCAAAGATTAACCAGCATAAACTCAGTCACCTGTTTTTCTGAACGTCACCGGAACGGTGGTTTTGGCGTCAAAACGTGCGCTGCACTCGGCTACGTCGTTGCTGCCTGCTTTACAGGAAATGTCCGGCATCGGGTAACGGGTACCGTCGCTGCACCGCGCGTTACCGCGGCTTTTAATCAGCAGTTCGCCGGTGTCGTGCAGGCCAGAGAAGAGATCTGCGCGGCAGGTAATGTTCTTACCGTGAACAATGCGCGCCGACCCTTTGTTGTTCTGGATCTGGTAACGCACCGCTGGCGCTTTGCCGGTCACCGGATCTTTGACATCCAGATCAACGCGCCAGCTACCGTTAAGGAATTTAGTCGAACCGATTTTCACCTCGACAGCATCCATCACCAGCGCACCTTTCGGGATGGCGGAAATCACCACCGGCTCTTTCGCTGCGGGTTTCTCGACTACGGGTTCAACTGGGGCAGAGACTTCCGCCTGGTGCAGCGGCAGCTTCGCCGCCAGCACAGGAATTGGCGCGGCCTGCATGGCGGGCGGCGCAATCTCGACAGGTTCAACTTTGGCAACCACCGGCGCGGGAGCCGGAACCTCTTGTTGCTTCAGCAGCAGCGGGGTGGCAATAGCCGCCGCAACGGCGGCGGCAACCGGCAGTGCCCACAGACCGTAGCGACGACGTTTTTTCGCCGGCGTCGCGGCAACCGGTGCGGGTTCTGGCGTCGGCGCGGCCTGCACCGGCGGCTCTTCAACCGGTTCAGGCTGCATTTTGATTTCCGGCGGCGGGCTTAACAGCGGCGCATCCGCCTGGCTGAAGGTGACTTCAACGGCAGGCTCTTCTTCTGGCTCCGGTTCCGGCAGCATGGTGATTTCCGGCACTTCGGGTTCCGGTTCGCGCAGACAGTCGAGCACATTTTCACGCGCGCTTTCATTGAGGTTGACGAACCCCCAGAAGGTGATGACCGGTTTGCCATCGACGAGGAAAACGTGGTTTTCACCGGGAAATTGCAGCGCTTTTTCCAGCAGCGAGCCAAACAGCTGCTGCGCTGTTTTCTGCGATTGCAGGCATTTGCGGCTCAGGGCATAAGCGCTGTCGAGGGTATTTTCGAGGTGCTCGCGGGCGCGGCTTCGCGCCTCTTCATCGGCGGCTTTCCACGAAACCGAACGACCGTCGATGGGTGAATACCAGTCGACACGATCGCCTTCATCATTGACCTGGGGTATTGCCAGACAGTCAACCAGCGCCTGCTGTTTGCGCAGACGCAGTGCTTCACGAATTTGTAATGCCGAATCAAATACGGCCTGACCGCCGCCGCCCACGGCCTGGAAATCATCCAGATCGCCGCTGCGTAAGAGAGTTTTTGCCACGTTTTCATCCCATAGGCTTCTTTACGCGTCTACTATACGCAAACTTGTCGCCAGTAAAAGGAAGAGGAGACTGCAAAACCATTGAATTCTCGATGCATAGATAACATCAATCAGACTTGACGCCGCGATAATTATTTAAGATAAGTTTTAATCGTAATGATGGTTGATATTTCAGCGAAATCAACTGCTTTAGCATAACCTGATAGAGAATCACTATTTGCCAGTTCACCTGAGCTGTGCTGAGATTACTACTCCATATAAATAAGAAGGTTCCTGATAATGACTACGGGGAAAACGCTGCTCGCCCTCGCGCTGAGCACATTGTTACCGGCAAGTGCTGCATGGGCTGCATCTAACGACACCATCGTCTACTGTTCCGAAGCGTCGCCTGAATCCTTTAACCCGCAAATTGCCAGTTCCGGGCCTACTTTTGTTGCCAGCTCGCAGGTGCTTTACAACCGCCTGGTCACCTTCGATCCGGTGAAAAATACCCCGATTCCGTCGCTGGCGACGGAGTGGAAAGTGTCGGAAGATGGCAAAACCTGGACGTTTACACTGCGCCAGGGGGTGAAATTCAACAGCAATAAATATTTTAAACCGACGCGCGATTTCAATGCCGATGACGTGATTTTTTCCGTCATGCGGCAGATGGACGCGAAACACCCGTATCACAATGTTTCGCAGGGTAATTACGAATACTTCACCGATGTCGGCCTTGATAAGCTGATTAAAGAGGTGAAAAAGGTGGATGATTACCACGTCCAGTTTGTGCTGAACGAACCGAACGCCGCATTTCTTGCCGACTGGGGGATGGATTTCGCCTCTATTCTCTCAGCAGAATACGCCGATGCGATGCTGAAAAAAGGCACGCCGGAAAACGT
This sequence comes from Kosakonia sp. MUSA4, assembly GCF_013085925.1. Classification (NCBI taxonomy): domain Bacteria; kingdom Pseudomonadati; phylum Pseudomonadota; class Gammaproteobacteria; order Enterobacterales; family Enterobacteriaceae; genus Kosakonia; species Kosakonia sp. MUSA4. The sequence goes on along the minus strand of NZ_CP025697.1, from coordinate 2,553,766 downwards.
CGATAACTGGCCAATCGGTACTGGCCCCTATGTGTTGCAGCAATATAAAACCGATGCGCAAATCCGCTACCTTGCCAACCCGAACTACTGGGAAGGCCCGGTACCGACTAAACACCTGATTTTCTCTATCACTCCGGATGTGCAGACGCGCCTGGCGAAGCTGCAAACCAACGAGTGCCAGATCATTCCGGCACCGTCACCGGTGCAGTTCGATCAGATCAAAAACAACAAAGATTTGACGCTGCATACCGTTGATGCGCTGAACGTCGGTTATCTGGCGTTTAATACCGAGAAAAAACCGTTTGATAACGTACTGGTGCGTCAGGCGCTGAACTACGCCACCGATAAGCAGGCGATCGTTAACGCCGTATTCCTCGGCTCGGGCAGCGTGGCGAAATCACCGCTGCCGCCCAATATGCTGGGCTATAACAAAGATCTGAAGGATTACAGCTACGATCCGGAAAAAGCCAAAGCACTGCTGAAACAGGCGGGCCTGGAGAAAGGCTTTGAAGCCACACTGTGGTCAATGCCGGTACAGCGCCCGTATAACCCGAACTCGCGCCGTATCGCCGAGATGATCCAGAGCGACTGGGCGAAAGTGGGCGTAAAAGCGAAGATTGTCTCTTTCGAATGGGGCGAGTATCTGGCCGGAATGCGCAAAGGCGAGCACGATACGGCACTGTTCGGCTGGATGTCGGATAATGGCGACCCGGATAACTTCGCCGATACGCTGCTGGGCTGCAACAGCATCAAAACCGGCGCCAACGCCGCGCGCTGGTGCGATAAAGGCTATGATGCGCTGGTGCAGAAAGCCAAAGTGGTCAGCGATCCGGCGGCACGCGCCAAACTGTACGAACAGGCGCAGGATATCTTCTACCAGCAGGCGCCGTGGATTGCGCTGGCGAACGGCAAAACCTTCTACGCCACGCGCAGCAATGTGACCGGTTACCAGGTTAGCCTGATGGGCAGTGATTTCTCGAAAGCGAAATTGAATTAAAGGAGTGGATATGTCACATCTGGATGAGGTTGTCGCGCGCGTTGATGCGGCCATTGAACAGAGCGTTATTATTGGGATGAACGAATTACTGGTTGAACTCAGCGATGATGCCGCGCTAAGCCGGGAAGAGCGCTACACGCAGCAGCAGCGCCTGCGAACGGCGATTGCGCATCACGGCCGCCAGCATAAAGAAGATATGGAAGCGCGCCGTGACCAGCTCACCAAAGGTGGCTCAATCCTGTAATCAGAACTGGCGTCTGGCAACCAGCCAGGCGCCAATCACCAGCAGCACCGCGCCGCACACCGGGCCAATCAGCGCCCGCAGCGCGATCCCCTGACTCCTCATCACATCCATCGCCAGCCCGCCAATCAGCTGGCTTGCCACCAGAACCGCAATGGTCGTGGCCGCGCCAACGTACTGATAACCGCTGATGCTGGCAAAGACAAAAAACGAACCCAGCAGACCGGGAATCAATGTCCACCACTTCACGCTGGCGTACAGTTCCTGAAACCCGCTCATCCCGTGCTTAATCAGCAAAATCGAGACAAACAGTACAATACCCACCAGCGAGTTGAGCAGCATGGCGATAAGGATCGTCGAGGCCGACTGGGTAATGCGCACCATCAGCGTATTTTGCACGACCAGGCCAATCCCGGCGGCGATCAGAAAGGTGAGGGTCAACGACTGGTTCATTAGATAGCATCCGGATCGGTACGGTTATCGAGCTGCAACTGCATAAAGGTTAAATCGAGCCAGCGGCCAAACTTGGTGCCGACCTGCGGCATTTCCCCGGTGGTGACAAAACCCAGTTTACTGTGCAGGTGAATAGAGCCGTGGTTTTGCGATTCAATCCCCGCCACCATCACATGTTTGCCAATGCGTTTCGCTTCTTCAATCAGACGTTCCATCAGCGCCAGCCCGAGGCCTTTGCCCTGATGTTCTGGGTGAACATACACCGAGTGCTCGACGGTGTGGCGAAAACCGTCGAAAGCGCGCCAGTCACCGAACGAAGAGTAGCCGGTGACCACGCCATTTTCTTCACTGACCAGCACCGGATAACCCAGTTTGGCGCGCGCTTCAAACCAGGCAATGCGGTTCCCGACATCGACCGTTTGATCGTTCCAGATGGCGGCGGTGTTCACCACTGCATGGTTGTAGATCTCCGCAATGGCGGCACAATCTTCTTTCCCGGCAAAACGAATATTCATGGTTGAACCTCAGATTTGTACACTATAGTATTACGATATGAATACTATCTCAGACAATATAAATCAACGGATCAGTGCCCGAATTCGTGTAGAACGTGAATCCCGCGGCTGGTCATTGAGCGAACTGGCCGAACGCGCGGGCGTTTCGCGGGCGATGATCCACAAAATCGAGCGCGGCGAGAGCAGCCCAACGGCGGCGCTGCTGGCGCGGCTTTCCGGCGCGTTCGGCATCAGCATGTCAACGCTGATTGCCCGTGCTGAAATGCAGGAAGGAAAACTGCTGCGCTACGCCGATCAGCCGGTATGGCGCGATCCGCAAAGCCACTACCTGCGCCGCCACGTCTCGCCGCGCAGCGATCTGCCTATCGATCTGGTGCAAATCGACCTGCCTGCGGGCAGCGATATTCCGATGCCCGCTTCTTCGTATGCGCTGGCGCGGCAGTTAATTTGGTTGCAGGAAGGCGAGTTGGTGTTTGTCGAAGGTGATACGCGACACGAGATGAAAGCCGGGGATTGCCTGGAACTTGGGCCGCCGAACGATTGCCGTTTTATCAACGAGAGCAGTGCGCCTTGTCGCTACCTGGTGGTGCGGCTCAACCACGCCGGTTCATAATGTTAACGCGCTGCTGGCAGGAAACGACTAGTATCAGTAATTAGTCTTTCATGCACAGGAGAGCACGATGAACCAATCTTCTCACCGCAATCGCCGTTGGGTACTGGCTTCCCGTCCACATGGCGCCCCGGTTACCGACAATTTCCGCCTTGAAGAGGACGACATCGCAACGCCCGGCGAAGGCCAGGTGTTACTGCGTACTGTTTACCTCTCGTTAGATCCCTATATGCGCGGTCGTATGAGCGATGCGCCATCCTACTCGCCGCCGGTAAAAATCGGCGAAGTGATGTGCGGCGCGACGGTCAGCCGCGTGGTCAGTTCACTGCATCCGGATTTTGCCGAAGGCGATTGGGTGCTGGCTTACAGCGGCTGGCAGGATTACGACATCGCTAACGGCGACGATGTGATCAACCTTGGTAAAGATCCGCAGCATCCTTCCTGGTCACTGGGTATTCTCGGCATGCCGGGGTTTACCGCCTACATGGGGCTGCTTGATATCGGTCAGCCGAAAGCGGGGGAAACGCTGGTTGTTGCCGCGGCAACCGGCCCGGTCGGCGCAACGGTCGGGCAGATCGGTAAAATTAAGGGCTGTCGTGTTGTCGGGGTTGCCGGGGGCAAAGAGAAATGCCGCCATGCCGTGGAGGTGCTCGGTTTTGATCTCTGTCTTGACCATCACGCGGAGGATTTTGCCGAACAACTGGCGGCGGCCTGCCCGCAAGGGATCGATATCTATTTCGAAAATGTCGGCGGCAAAGTCTTTGATGCCGTACTGCCATTATTAAATACTCAGGCGCGAATTCCGCTTTGCGGATTAGTCAGCGGTTATAACGCCACTGAACTTCCTGACGGCCCGGATCGTATTCCGCTATTAATGGCAACGCTGCTTAAAAAACGAATTCGGTTGCAGGGATTTATTATTACGCAGGATTACGGTCACCGAATTAATGAATTCCAGCAAGAAATGGGGAAATGGGTAAAACAGGAAATAATTCACTACCGTGAGCAACTCACAGAAGGTCTTGAGCGAGCGCCAGAGACGTTTATCGGTATGCTGGAAGGTCGAAATTTCGGCAAGGTCGTCGTGCAAATTGGACCCTCACGCTAAACGATTGATGGCGGCGAAAAAAACCGCCATCAGAATTGTGCAAAATCTGAAAAAACGTCTTTAATTAGACATGCATAAGGAACTGATAACCTTGTGAAGGCGGTTCCTGGTAGTTGTGCATAATAACTAATTATTAGCTACACCTTTTACGCGACAATCCAATATCAGGCATGTTTATATAATATATTTGAATGATTACGGACACGCTACCAGGCTGAAAATAAATAAGAAATTATACAGGACGCAAACATGCTTGATTTGGAAAAAGCGCAACGAACCAGCCTTACTATGCAGGTGGAGGCGAGTCTGAAGAATGCGCTTATTATCGGCGCGCTGAAACCTGGCGCACGGCTTATCACGAAAGAAATAGCAGATCAGTTGGGTACCAGCATTACTCCGGTACGGGAAGCGCTTTTGCGGTTGGTCTCCGCAGGCGCACTGCATGCCACACCGGCGCAGGCGTTTTTGGTGCCGGAAGTCAGCCTCGAACGCTATGACGAAATCAACCAGATACGCAAAAACCTTGAAGGGATGGCTGCCCGTGCCGCCAGTCAAAGTATGACCCCGGAGAGGATCAGGGAGTTGCGTGCGCTGGCGGCGGCTTTTCACGAAACACTAAAAAGTGGCCATACCGAGCAGATGTTGCAGGCAAATCGGATTTTTCGCTTTTCGATTTACCAGCAGGCAGGTATGCCGACATTGACAGCACTGATTGAGCAATTATGGGTACGCATTGGCCCATGTTTTAATTATCTTTATCCACATTCGGATGATTTAACACGCAGCCACGATTATTCAGACTTATTAGCCGCACTTGAAGAAGGTGATGCCTTTGCCAGCGAACGCGGAATATGGCGCGCCATCGATGAGGGCGCAAACATTATCCATAAGCAATTTTATCGCTGAGCGATTTTTCTTAAATACAATCATTTAACCTAAATCATGGATGTTGCCCGACAAAAATTTGTCATTGGGGCGCATCCATATCACGTTTTGCACTTATAAGACCAGTTAATACCTGTAATCCACGCATTCCCTGCCGATAACCTTTTAGCGCGTAGTAAGGCGCTAACATTTGGTGTCCAGCGAGGAGTCGGGGAATGTCATTTAACCAACGGTTAAGCAATATAAAAATTAGTAGAAAGCTGTCGGTAGGATTTGGGTTAGTTCTGTTTCTGGTTGCTGTTTCTTCTGTCCTCAGTGTGTTGCGCTTTCAGGAAATCCGCGACGTTTACCAAAAAACCAATCTGTTGTACAACATCAACATCGAAGTGTTTCAGGCAAAAATTAACCGCCTGAAATATTTCTATGGTGATGATAAATCGGGTCAGGTGATGTCTGATTATGTGCGCCACGCTTCAGAGTTGACGGCAAGTGCTGACAACATGAGCTGGTCCACCAACGAAAAGCAGATCATCAGTGATGTCGCCGATCATCTGGCGAAATTCCAGAGCAGCATTGGCGAAATGCAAAAAGCGACCAGTGATATTCACGCTGTTCGTGATGCGCTGGATAAACTCGCTGCTGAAGATCTTGCCGCCAGCTACACCACGCTCGTGCGTACGCCGGTTGCCGATCCGGGCCTGATGACGCAAGTTTATGAGCAATTATTTGCTATCAGCGCCGTGCGTGAAGCGGCGCTGGTCGTCCGTTATAGCCCAGGCAAAGAGAGCAGCGACGCGCTGGAACGCCATTTCAGTGACACGCAAAAAAGCGTGCAGGCGCTGGCGAGCCAGTTGCCTGGCGAACTGCAAGCGCCGTTACAGGCTTTATGGGATAACACCGTTAAATACCACGATCTGAGCCGCAACTATTTCACCGCCTACCAGGCGCTGAAGACCGCAGAAGATCATGTTAAAACCAGTGGCGATAACAGCAGCGCGGCGCTGAAGCAGATCATTACGCTGGTGAAAGCGCACAACGATGAGCTGGCCTATAGCTCCAGTACCATCGCCGCAATTATTGGCGCTATCGCCATTCTGCTTGGTGTGATTGTCTCCTGGTGGGTGATCCGCCAGATTACCCGTCCGATTGACCGCAACCTTGCGCTGGCGGAACGTATTGCCAGCGGCGATCTCAGCTCGCAAATTCGCGCGCAGAGTACCGACGAGCTGGGGCAATTGACCGGGGCAATGGGGCGGATGAACGACACACTGCGTGAAATGATCCACGAAGTGCGTAACAGCGTGACAAAGGTTTCCCGCGCGGCAACCGAAATTGCCGAAGGCAATACCGATCTCTCTTCCCGTACGGAACAGCAGGCCGCAGCGGTTGTGGAAACGGCCGCCAGCATGGAAGAGTTAACCGCGACGGTGAAAAATAACGCCGATAACGCCCGTAACGCCAGCAGCCTTGCAGCGCAGGCCTCACAGACGGCCGGCGAAGGCGGTACGGTGATGCGCGAAGTGGTGAACACCATGGGCGACATTCACAGCAGCTCTAACAAAATTGCTGATATCACCGCAGTGATTAACAGCATTGCATTCCAGACGAACATTCTGGCGCTGAACGCCGCGGTGGAAGCCGCGCGTGCCGGTGAACAAGGCCGGGGTTTCGCCGTAGTGGCCAGCGAAGTGCGCAGCCTGTCTCAGCGCAGTTCACAGGCGGCAAAAGATATTGAACAACTGATCAGCGAGTCGGTTTCCCGTATCAATGTCGGCAGTGAATTAGTGGCCAAAGCCGGTGAAACCATGGACCAGGTTGTCCAGTCGGTAACGCGTGTTAACGATATCATGGGTGAAATTTCCTCCGCGTCGGAAGAGCAGAGCCGTGGTATCGAGCAGATTGCCCGCGCAGTGAGCGAGCTGGACAGCACCACGCAGCAAAACGCGGCGCTGGTGAGCGAATCGTCTTCAGCGGCAGGTTCGCTGGAAGAGCAGGCGCGTCTGCTGGAAGAACTGGTGGCTACGTTCCGTCTGGAGCAAAACGAAGCCAAAAGCGCGCCGAAATCCTCCACAGGGAAACCCAAAGCCACGCCAACGGCGAATGCACCTGCTGCACCGCGTGAAACGCAAAGCAGCGATGAAGGCTGGACCACTTTCTGATAGCGTTTTAACGCGGTAAAAAAAGCCCGGAAGCTGATGCTTGGACTGCACCCCAAAAGTTGGACACCCAACTGAGTAAGGTGCAGTTTTTTATGGCAAAGCCAAAATATTCCCTCGAAACCAGATTAGCTGTAGTTAATCACTACCTCGCCGGAAAAGATGGAACACACCGTACCGCTGAACGTTTTGGTGTTGAAAGAACATCAGTGCGACGCTGGGTAAGAGCCTGGCAACTCCACGGTCTTGATGGTATTACCTGGAAAAATGACCGCCATTCTCCGGCGTTCCGGATGACTGTTGTCCGGACTGCTCCCGATGAAGAACTTTCAATGCGTGAGG
>NZ_CP025697.1:1964396-2546359 GCF_013085925.1 Kosakonia sp. MUSA4 | reverse complement strand
TGGCAGGCTATCAGGCAAAGTTAAAGGCGCGGGGCATGACACAAAGTATGTCGCGCAAAGGAAACTGCCTGGATAATGCAGTGATGGAGAACTTCTTCGGTACGCTGAAATCGGAGTGTTTTTATCTGAGCAGGTGGGACAGTGTCAACGAACTGAGAAAGGCGATAGAGGAATACATCTGTTACTACAACAACAAGCGGATAAGCCTGAAATTAAAAGGCCTGAGTCCGGTAGAGTACCGAACCCAGGCCCTGAAAGCCGCTTAACATGAACTGTCCAACTTTATGGGGTCAGTCCAGCTTGCGGGCTTTTTTGTCGCTTAAAACCGCCTCCAGGTGAAGGCGGCTGGTGAGCATTATTCAAACTGATAAGCGATGGACAAACCGACGCCGTAATTACGTCCCGGAGCGGGTTCGTAGTAACGACCATTCGATTCATTGACGATCACCGAGCCCACATATTCACGGTCAAACAGGTTATCGATGCGACCAAACACATCCATCATCCAGTTGCCGTAGCTAAATTTGTAGCCGGTGTTAATACCTGTAACGGTGTAGGAGGGCGCTTTCGCGCTGTTTTCATCGTCGGCCATAATATCGCTCATATAGCGCACATCGGCACCCGCATACCAGCCCTGATCCGGGATCCAGCCCAGCGATGCATAACCCATATTGCGCGCAATGCCCGGAATACGGTTGCCGTTACAGTCGCTGTCGGTACAGACTTCGCTACGGTACGTGGCATCCAGATAAGTCCATGACATTTTGGCACGCCAGTTTCCGGCAAATTGCTGATCGAGCGACAACTCCGCGCCCTGACGACGGGTTTTCCCGGCGTTTTTGTAGGTGGTGCGTCCGCCGCTGCTGGTGTCGGTCACGATCTCATTATCGGTATCGGTGCGGAACAGCGCTGCGGTCAGCAGGCCGTTGCCAATGCGCGTTTTACTGCCGATTTCCACGGTTTCATTGGTGGAGGGCTTCAGCGCGAAATTCAGCCCGCTCTGATTACCGGAACGGTAGGAGAGTTCATTAATGGTCGGCGTTTCAAAGCCGCGTCCGGCCGCTGCATAAACATTCCATGCATCGGTCAGCGCGTATTTCAGCGACGCCGCTGGCAGCCATTTGTGATAGCTGGCCTCGCCGCTGTCATCCCCATTACCGGCGGTGACATAGTGATCGTTGGAATCAAACCAGACAGAGCTGTAGCGCACGCCCGCATCGAGAGAGAGTTTATCCGTCAGTTGCCAGGCGGTCTGTATGTACGGATCGAGGTTCCACATCAGGTTGCGTTCGTTACGGCGCAGATTGCCTTTTTCGCCGTAGACCGGCGTCGAGCCATCCATCACATAGTTTTCGTAACCTTTGCGATCCTCGCTCATATTTTCATAGTTCAGCCCGCCGGTGAAGGTTACCGGCACGCCCAGCTCGCCACGGTGCGTCCAGCGCGTATCGATGCCCTGATAATGGCGCGACAAATCGATCACACCGCCTGAATGAGCCGGGTTACGTTGTGCGGCCATTGGCGTATCGCCGCGTGGAATGGACTGATACTGCGTCGTTTCACGTTCCCCGGCGTACATCATCACGCTTAAATCATCCTGGCTGCTCATCTGGCGCTCATAGCGCAGCCCGGCCTGCGTTTGTTTGATGGTTTTGCGGGTGTTGTACTGGTCAGCACGCGGCGACTGGCGCGGATTATCCTGCCACTCCTCTTTGGTCAGGCCGCCCGCATCGTTGGCTTTGATATCAACGCTGTTAAAGATCAGGCTCAGCTTACTGACATCATCAATCCGCACGCCCAGTTTGGCGTTGGCGAGATTTTTGCGCGCGCCGCTGTGATCGCGGTAGCCGCCGGTAACGAAGCGGGTACTGGAAACGGTGTAATCCACGTCGCCCGCATGGGTGCCGTCGCCCATCGCGCCGGTTGCTTTCAGGCCGTAACGCCAGCTTGCGTCGCTACCGTAATAGCTGCTGGCTTCAATGGTTGTCGGCTGACGTCCGGTTTGCGTGGTGACATTCATCACGCCGCCAGAAGCGTTGCCGTACAGCGCCGAGAAGGGGCCGCGCAGCACATCAATGCTCTCCACGCTGTTGAGGTCGATATTCGACGTTTGCCCCTGGCCGTCCGGCATCGTCGCAGGAATCCCATCCACATACAGGCGAATACCGCGCACGCCATAAGTGGAACGCGAACCAAATCCACGGATGGAAAGTTGCAGATCCTGGGCATAGTTTTGCCGGTTTTGTACCTGCAAGCCGGGCACGCTGTTCAGTGACTCCGATAAATTGACACGCGGTGCCGCCTGGCGGATATCATCGCCCTGTACAACGCTGACGGCGGCAGGGCTATCAAGTTCAGAAACTGTCTGTGGCGCGGCGCTGACGATCATCGTTTGTTCATTGTCAGCAGCGGAAGCAGACGGAGAGAGGACAGCCGGGAGTAATAACGCCGGCAGGGTGGCCTTCGTGGCAGAAAGAATAGTCATAACGGAACCGAGTGAGAAAAACGAACCAAATGGAACATGCGCCAATATGTTAAAGGTTATGTAAATATTTTGAAAACATTAAACGCACATTAAGTTAAGAATGAGTGTAGTTCCTGCCTGCCATGTGCGCTTCGGCGTCAGTTAGTGTTCCATCTTATTGTCATTAATGATCACTGTTCTCACCGCGAGGAAGAAGCCATGCAACCGGATGAGGTTATCCGTATTGCGCTGTCATAAAAAAAGGGAAGGCCAGCGCCTTCCCTTCATTTTTACTGCCGCCCGTTTAGCGCGAGGCGTTCTCAGTCGGCGCCACCGGCGCAGTGCTGTGAATTTCCTGTACGCGTTTACGTACGCCAAACCAGCCTGCAACCAGCAGCACGGCAATCAGCGGGATCGAACCGATGGTGTAAGTGCCGTTCGGATAGTCAAACGCCATCAGCACCAGTACGCTCAGCAGGAACAGCAGCGTCAGCCAGGACGTGACCGGCGCGCCAGGCATTTTGAAACTCACATCCGCCACTTTGCCTTCTTTGATCGCCTTACGCAGACGCATCTGGCAAATCACGATAAAGCCCCAGGAGGCGATAATGCCAAGGGAGGCCACGTTCAGCACGATTTCAAACACCTGCGACGGCACCAGATAGTTGAGGAACACACCGACGACATAGACGCAAATGGTGACCAGAATACCGGCATAAGGCACATGATGACGGCTCATTTTCGCCATAAACTTCGGCGCGGAACCGCCCATCGACATCGAACGCAGAATACGGCCGGTGCTGTAGAGGCCAGAGTTCAGGCTGGAAAGTGCAGCGGTCAGCACCACCATGTTCATGATGTCGCCAATGTAAGGCACGCCCAGTTTGGAGAAGAAGGTCACAAACGGGCTTTGACCTGCCTGATAGGCATTCCACGGCAGCAGCAGCACCAGCAGAACCACCGAGCCGACGTAGAACAAACCGATACGCCAGATAACGCTGTTGATCGCTTTTGGCACCATGGTCTGCGGATCTTTACACTCACCGGCGGCAGTACCGACCAGTTCAATAGAGGCAAACGCAAAGACCACGCCCTGAACCAGCACCAGCGCGGGCAGCAAGCCGTGCGGGAAGAAACCGCCGTTGTCGGTGATTAAGTGGAAGCCGGTTGTGCCGCCGTCCAGCGGTTTACCGCTGCCGAGGAAGATAGTCCCGACAATCAGGAACACCACAATCGCCAGCACTTTGATTAACGCAAACCAGAACTCCATTTCGGCGAACCATTTTACGCCAATCATGTTCATGGTGCCGACGATCGCCAGCGCGGCCAGCGCAAAGACCCATTGCGGCACATCGCCAAACGCGCCCCAGTAGTGCATATAGAGCGCCACGGCGGTGATATCGACAATACCGGTCATCGCCCAGTTAATGAAGTACATCCAGCCGGCGACAAACGCGGCTTTTTCGCCCAGAAACTCACGGGCATAGGAAACAAAGCTGCCGCTGGAAGGGCGATGCAGTACCAGTTCGCCCAGCGCGCGGAGAATAAAGAAAGAGAAGAGACCACAAACCAGATAGACGATGGCCAGCGATGGCCCCGCCATCTGTAATCGTGCGCCTGCGCCCAAAAATAAACCTGTCCCGATCGCGCCGCCAATAGCGATCATTTGTACCTGGCGATTACCCATCGCCCGGTTATAGCCCTCTTCATGAGAGTTAAGCCAGCGTCGTTTTGCCGCGTGATGCTCCGTGGCGCTGTTGTTGTCTGTTTTCATTTCGTTACCTGTTGTCCTGTCTGAACCTTGCGGAATTCCTCAACCTGCGCGAGCAAAAGCCAAACGATTGCTCCGCGGTAAATGTTTGCCTTTCCAGTGATTCTACGTATGGATAAGAGAAACATGGCGCAGCATCCTACCTGCAATCGGCTAACGACGCAAAACATACCCGCCGCCATCACCGGGACTATTAGCAGAAATTGTGAGGTGAAAGGAGACAAGCAGCGTAAATGATTCAGCTAACTGATAAAAGCAACAGAAAAAACCAGCCATAAACCGGTAAATACCGGACAATTGTGCAAGGTTATAGCCTGATCCCATAAGCAGTCATAATGACTGCCGCGCCGACTTTGCTATTTTTTTGCTTATTTAATGTAAAAAAAGCTGCTCCGCCGGGAGTACAGGGTGACGGAGCAGCGCGGCGTTAGCGGGACGCCAGAATCAGACTCAGGCCGCCGTTGGCGTTAGCGTAATACGCTCCAGCGAACCGACAATAAACAGATACGAGAACAGACCAATCAGCCCCATTGAGCCGACATACAGAATGGCGTAATCAAAGGAGTGGGTATTGGCGAGGATCACGCCAATCACCAGCGGTGTGACAATACTCGCCAGATTACCGCACATGTTGAACACACCGCCCGCGATACCGAGCACCTCTTTCGGCGACGTATCACTCAACACGCACCAGCCCAGGTTGCCAAACCCTTTAGAGAAGAACGCCACGCTCATTGCCGCGACCACCACTACTTCTGAGTCGGTATAGTTGGCCAGCACAATCACGCAGGAGAGCAGCATGCCGCAGATCACCGGGAATTTGCGCGCCGTCGTCAGGCTGTAACCGCGCGTCAGCAGCCAGTCGGAGACAACGCCGCCCAGCAGTCCGCCAATAAACCCGGCGATCGCCGGAATACTGGCGATAAAACCGACCTTCAGAATCGACATTCCTTTGGCCTGGTAAAGATAGGTCGGAAACCAGGTCAGGAAAAACCAGGTAATCGAGGTGACGCAAAACTGCCCGATATACACACCGATCATCATGCGATTAATACAGACGCTTTTGATCTGCGCCAGGCTGATTTTTGCCGGGCCTTTTTTACTGCCGAGCGAGGGTTCACCGCCACCGTCGCGAATATAATCAATTTCCTGCTGGTTAATGCCTTTATGCGCTAACGGATCGCGAACGTTCACCAACCAGAATATGCCAAGTACGACACCGATCGCGCCAATATAATAAAAGACATAATGCCAGCTAAGATTGTGCAGAATAATGGTCATCAGCGGCGTAATAATGCCCAGCGAAATATATTGCGCCGCCTGATATACGGCAGTAACAAATCCGCGTTCTTTATTCGGAAACCACTGCACGCTTAAGCGGCTGTTGGCCGGAAAGGCGGGCGCTTCAATCGCGCCCATCAGCAGACGCAGCACCACCAGCACAATGAGCGGGCTGGCGTAGAGGTAAATGGTGCCCTGAAACATGGTGACCACCGACCAGCCAATCAGCGCGCAGCCATAGACCAGCCGTGAACCATATTTATCCAGCAACCAGCCACCGGGAATTTGCAGGATCACATAAGAAATACCAAATACCGAAAAGGCGAGGCCAAGTGCTTCCGGATCAAAACCTAATTCTTTGCTCATGATGGGCGCGACGACCGAAAGGGTCGCGTGGTCAGCATAATTAAATACGGTGGCAAGAAATAAGAAAACAAGAATGCTGTAACGCACATTGGTGCGTTTAATTATTGTATTCATCGCAACTCCTCGAAACAGGGTTGAATGTGGTGTAGGGAACAGAAAAAAACGGGAGGATTCTCCCGTCAGGATGTCATTATTATGGGCGTTTACCGAATTCGCAGCTGGTTTGCGTCCACGCGCGGGCCTGTTCGCTGATGCTGAAACCAAGACCGTGGCGGTCAGAGACGTACATACGCCCATCGCGCAGTTCTAGCTGTTCGTTAAACAGCGGGTTCAGCCATTCGAAATGTTCCAGCCACGGCTCCAGCGGGTAAGCGGCAGAGAGGTGCAGGTGAACCTCCATGGCAAAGTGCGGCGCCAGTTTGCGGCCATGTTTGGCGGCCAGATCCATGATCTTCAGGAACGGTGAAATCCCGCCGACACGCGGCGCATCGGGCTGCACGAAGTCGCTGGCGTTGCCGAGAATCAGCTGTTCGTGCTCGCGGAAGCTGGTCAGCATTTCACCTGTCGCGATGGGCGTATCCAGCGCGGCAGCGAGCTGGGCGTGGCCTTCGACGTCATACGCATCCAGCGGCTCCTCAATCCAGATCAAATTGAATTTTTCCATCTGGCGGCCCATGCGAATCGCCGTTTCGCGATCCCACTGCTGATTGGCATCGACCATCAGCGGGAAATCATCGCCCAGCGCTTCACGCACGGCGGTCAGACGGCGGATATCTTCTTTCGTGTCCGGTTGGCCGACCTTAATTTTGATGCCGCCGATGCCGTTTTCACGGGAAATAATCACATTTTTCAGCACTTGATCCAGCGGCGTATGCAGGAAGCCGCCGGAAGTGTTGTAGCACTGCACCGAGTCGCGGTGCGCGCCCAGCAGTTTCGCCAGCGGCAGGCCTGCACGTTTGGCTTTCATATCCCACAGCGCAATATCGATAGGGGAGATGGCCTGCACGGCCATGCCGCTGCGGCCAACCGACGCACCGGCCCACAGCAGTTTGGTATAAATTTTGTCGATATCGTTCGGATCTTCGCCCAGCAGGTTATCGGCAATCTCTTTGGCGTGCGCATAGATCCCCTGACCCCCGGCGCGTTTGGAGTAGCTGAAGCCGACGCCCTCAAAGCCATCACGGCTACGGATCTCCGCAATGATAATCGCCACTTCAGTGAGCGGCTTCTGGCGGCCAGTCAGCACTTTCGCATCGCTTACCGGCGTAGCCAGCGGCAGGAAGGCGAGGGAGAGTTTTACCCACGCAATACGATCGCCGGTTTCAGCGGCAGTTTTTGCCCCCGCAGATTTGGCATAGGTCACGGCATCGGAATTCGCACTTACGGTCATGATTAGCTCCTGTGAACAACATAATGTTTGCGCTAACATTTGTAGATCCACAATAAATCCATGACCAGAGAAAGGGTGTAATTATGTACAATCGATCACAAATTATGGCGTCAAAGAGAGAGCTTTTGTGAATGGTATCGCAGTTAATAGTCCGATGCAGCGTGACAGCCTCATTAATGATAGCGTTAACATAAAAGAGATAAAATACCTGCTAACGCACTGATTTTTGAGGAGCGGCGGCAATGAGGGGAGAAATGCGTATAATACAACGCGAGAATCATAAAAACGCTGAATGCTCTGTGAGTGAACATGTCGAAAACATCTCGTTCTGTCCCACCGCGTGCGCCCACGCTGGAAGATGTTGCCCGCACAGCCGGCTTATCATCCATGACCGTAAGTCGGGCGCTTAACACACCGCAACTGGTACGGCCCAAAACGGTAGAAAAAGTCATCGCGGCGGTCAAAGCAACGGGGTATATCCCTAATGCGTTAGCCGGTGGGCTGGCCTCGCGCCGCAGTAAATTGATTGCCGTGGTGGTGCCGCAAATTAACAACAATATGTTTGTCGACACGATTCAGGCCATCAGCGATGAGCTGGCGGTGCGCGGTTACCATATGTTGCTCTGCGTTGCCGGATACACGCAACAAACCGAAGCCGATCTGGTTGCCGCGCTGCTTTCGCGCCGCCCGGATGGTATCGTTCTGACCGGGATCCATCACTCGACCGATCTGAAAAAAGTGATCCTCAATGCCAACGTACCGGTAGTGGAAATCTGGGATTTAACCCCGACGCCGCTGGATATGCTGGTGGGCTTCTCCCACGAGAAAGTCGGCCAGGCGACGGCCGAGTATCTGCTGCGTAAAGGCTATCGCCGTCCGGGTTTGCTGTGGACGGTGGACAAACGCGCCGCGCAGCGTAAAGCCGGGCTGCGCGAAGTGCTGGAGCGTAACGGCATCAGCGAACCGGGCAGCGTCGATGTGGCTTTACCGGCGCGATTCACCTCGGGTCGCCAGGGGCTGGCACAGCTACTGGAGCAGGGCGATTTTGATGTGATTGTTTGCAGCTCCGACACGCTGGCGCAGGGCGCAATCATTGAAGCGCAGTCGCGCGGTTTACAGGTGCCGCGCGATCTGGCGGTAATTGGCTTTGGCGATCTCGATTTTGCCGCCGGAAATCAGCCTGCCATTACCACTGTCAGCGTCGATCGGCAAATTATTGGTCAGCGGGCGGCAACGATGCTGGCCGATCGTATCGAAGGCAGCGAGGTTGACGATACGATTGTTGATATTGGCTTCCATTTTGTGGAACGGGAATCTGCATAACTCCATGAAAATTAATGTCATCGGTACCAGCGGCAGCGGAAAATCAACGCTGGCGAAACGTCTTGCCGCAAAGCTTAATTTACCCTATATCGAAATGGACAAACTTTACTGGCGGGCCAACTGGCAGGGAACGCCGGATGAGGAGCTGTATTCCCGCCTTGAACAGTTACTGGCGCAACCGGGCTGGGTACTCGATGGCAACTACAATCGCAGCCGGGATATAAAATGGCGGCATGTCGATCTTGTTGTGTGGGTTGATTACGGTTTCTGGCGCACGTTGCGTCAGGCCGTGCTGCGCGCCGCACGCCGGGCCTGGCACAAACAGGAGCTATGGCCAGGCACCGGAAACTGTGAAAGTTTCCGCCGTTCATTCTTCAGCCGCGAGTCGATTATTATCTGGACGATAAAAACCTGGCGCGCGAATCGCCTGCGTTATGCGCAGGATATGGCTGACCCGCGCTACCAGCATCTGCGTTTTGTGCGTCTTACCAGCCCGCAGCAGGCTGACGAATTTCTCGCCACTCTGACCTAAAATTAGGGCTTATCCTCTGTAAGGAGCCCTTATGATCACTGTTTATGGTGTCCCCGGCTGGGGATCGGCGCTAAGTGAAGTGATGTTGACGCTGGCGGAAATCCCTTATCGCTTTGTCAACGTCGACGGCTTTGACCAGCCTGGCGCACAGCAAGAGATGTTGAAAAAACTTAACCCGCTGGGCCAGGTGCCGACGCTGCAGCTTGACGACGGCAGCATTATGACCGAATCGGCCGCTGTGGCGTTGATGATCCTCGACCAGCGCCCGGATTTAGCGCCGCCCGTCGGCACGCCGGAAAGGCAACAGTTCTGGCGATTACTGGTATGGCTGGTCGCCAATGTTTATCCCACATTTACCTATGCTGATTACCCGGAACGCTGGGCCAGCGCCGCGCCGGAACAACTACAGGAGAACTGCAAGGCATACCGTAAATCGCTCTATTTGTGGCTGGAGAGTCAGCTAAAAGCCGCGCCGTACGCGTTTGGCGAAGCATTAACGCTGCTCGATATCTATATCTGCGTGATGCGAACCTGGGGACCGCGCCATGCGTGGTTTAAGGAACATACGCCGAAATTCAGCGCCATTGCCGATGCGGTTTGTCGTGTGCCAGTCCTTCAGGAGGTATTGCGAAATAATAAAGTCCTGACGTAACGGTTATTGCCGGGTATTTAAATATTCTTAGAGCATCATATAAATTGAAAAGGTATATAAAATAAGGGGCGAGAAATAATTTGATATCGCCTCTTTTCTATGAGACAACTCTTACCAGGACGACGTCCGCAGGTAATATTGTCGAGTGACAATAAAAGATGAAAATATCATATTAACGTTAACGAGATGATGATAATGGAATATATTCATTCGTATTTAATCGGTGGTTCCTGGTTTACGCTGGGTGATAGCATAACAGAGCGCGGATGGTATCAACCTATTGTCGCCAAAAATCTGGGGCTTGCTGAGTGGACAAACTATGGTATTGGTGGAACCTGTATTACACAGAAAAACGAGCATGATAATACCGCGATGTGTTTACGGTATAGCAATATGGGGGAGAACCCCGATCTGATTACCATCTGGGGCGGAGGAAATGACTTTGGTTTTAACTTCGGTTCTGAGGGCGGCACAGAAATAGGAAAAAGCAAAGATAATACGCCATTGACATTTTATGGTGCGATGAATTTATTACTCGCTGGCGTTATCAAGAAATATCCGTTGGCACGCGTCGGATTCGTCGTTACCACGCCGGTTTCCTTTGCACGAGGCAGAGATCAAAAAAATGCCAAAGGATATTATCTTACCGATTACTGCCAGGTTTGCCGTGAGATGTGCGAGCAATACTCCATCCCTTATCTGGATTTACAAAAGAATTCCGGCTTTAACGAACTCAACATGAATATTATGACCAGCAACACCGCTGGAACGGTTTCCGACGGGTTGCACCCCTCAAAATTAGGCATGGAAAGGTTAGCGAGTAAAATCACGCATTTTATCTTATCGCTTTAGGAGAGCCAGCAATGCGGATTGCAACCATTGATATTCTGAAGATATTGTCGATTTTCTTCGTGGTTATGGCACACACCACCCTCTATTTTCTCAATCGCAGTGGTAATGATGTCATATTATGTTTTTTAAGGCAGGCAGGATTACTTGGCGTATCGCTATTTTTCGTGTGCAGTGGTTACTTCTTATTAAATAACAAACATGAAAACCAGGCGAACTATGTCATTGGCAAAATCAAAGGCATTGTTGGGGTTCTGGTTTTTTGGCTGGTTTTTTATTACGTTTATGACAATGAGTTTATCAGTCGATTTACCAATATTCCGGACATTGGTTTCCTCAACTATCTCAATGTCAGTAATGCAAACACAGAAGCCACACCGCTGTGGTTTATCTTTGCCGTCATTCCGCTCTACGTGTTTACGCCGCTATTTCGATATTCATTTAAAAAGGAGCACGCCGCAGAGATCCTGAAAATCCTCATTTTGATGGTGGTGATTTCTAACCTGACGTTAGTGAACGCATTGACCGGGGCATACTTTTCCTTTGCCATTTTTCCGTTCAACTTGCTGATACCGTTTCAACCTGAAGGGTTAATCTGTTTTTTGATTGGCGGTTATCTCGGATTGGTAAAACCCAGCCTCAGACCATTCGGCATCGCACATTTAGCGGCATTGTTCGCGGCTATCGCTGCTTTAATTGCTCTCTCACTTATTTCATCCCACGCCGGGATTGCTATTTTCTACGGAAAGTTTTACAACCTGTTGTTACTCGCGGCGGCTGTAGGTCTGTTTGTTTTTATGACCAATTTAAACATCAATACCGCACCAACCTGGGTGAATAGCCTCAGTGAAAACGTGCTGGGAATTTACCTCGTGCATAATATTTTTGTTATCGAGATACATAATGCATTTATTCATGAAAAGCTGTTGCGTATGACAGGGATAACGGACACATATCTCTATATTTTGCTCTATTCGTTACTGGCTTTTCTTCTTTCCTACGGCCTCTGTAGGCTGCTCAGGCGCACCCGGGTGACCGCCAGACTGGTCACACTTTGATAAGTCAGTGCGAACGCGTTGTGCTACTGTGACACTCTCTTGAAAACAAGGAGTTTGCTATGCCGCACGTTGATATCAAATGTTTTCCCCGCGATCTGAGCGATGAGCAGAAAACTGCGCTGGCGGAGGATATCGCCGGAGTGATTATTCGTCATCTGAACAGCAAAGAGAGTTCAATCAGCGTTGCGCTGAATGAGTTCGCACCGGAAGAGTGGAAAGCGCAGGTCTGGGATACGGAAATTGCGCCGCAAATGGAGCAACTGATCAAAAAACCGGGCTACAGTATGTAAATCCCCGGCTGCCCACACCTCGGTGTGGGCTTTTTTAGTAACCATCAGCGAGTTATCTCCATTTCGATTATTGCATTTTTGTATAATACTCCACCGATGATAACCCGCGGGATATCTACATACTCCTCATTCCTGATGAAAATATGCCCGTGCTGGCGCATTATTTATATGTATTCACGTTTTTTATTAATACCCATTTTCATTATACACCTCGCCTTTATTTTATTACGCCTTTCAGTAATTTAGGAACTTTCATATTTGCAAGTTTTCCATCAAAAATATAAAGTTCCCCTGAATCTATGCCTGGTTGATTAACTTTATAATGACTATGGCGCAAAACATATATTGAGCATTTGTATTTGCTGTTCACATACTTTACCGGCCAATAAAATTCGACCAATATCTGTTATCATTTAAATTGTGTTTGCCACCTTCAATATTATTAATGTCGAATATTGCATGTGATTGTTTTTGTTAAAACAATGTCACGTAATTATTTTCTTTGTGAATGTATTTTTATTTAGTGATAAACAGCCGCTAAATAAGACCCGATAAAATATCCCACTAAGGAGGGGGGTAATGTTTAGAAAGGAAGCACTTGAAAACCGAAAAATGAGATGGCGCGGACGCGCAATTCTACTGCCTGGCGTCCCGCTCTGGTTAATTATTATGTTCTGCGTCTGCTTTTTGGCCGCTTTTCTGACCTTTGTAATTGATGGCACATATATGCGCAGGGTAAATGTCAGTGGAGAAATAACCACCTGGCCGCGCCCGGTCAATATTTATTCAAATGCTCAGGGGTTTATTGTTAAATCCTACGTTACCGAAGGGCAAAAAATAAAAAAAGGCGATCCGGTCTACCTGATTGATGTCAGCCGAAGCACTCATAGCGGCGTGGTCAGTGACAATCAGCGCAATGACATCGAGCAACAAATCACCCGCGTAGAAAATATTATCGCCGGGTTGCAGGAGAGTAAAAACGCCACGCTGAAAACGCTTGAGAAGCAAAGGCAGCAATATAGCGAAGCGCTTAAATTTTCGACCGACGTTATTCGCCGGGCAGAAGAGGGCGTTAAGTTGATGAAAGAGAACATGGAAAATTATCGTCGTTATCAGGCCCGAGGTCTTATCACCAAGGATCAACTGACGAACCATGTGACGCTTTATTATCAACAGCAGAATGATCTGTTAGGTCTGCGCAGCCAGAGTGAACAAAATGCGCTGCAAGTGACCAGCCTCGAGAGTGAAATTCAGACGCAGGCGGCAGATTTCGACAACCGTATTTACCAGATGGAACTTCAGCGTTACGACCTGCAGAAAGAGCGTCTGAACGCCGATATCAGCGGCGATGTGATTGTACGCGCAACGTCTGACGGCAAAATCGACTCCCTGAGCGTCACCGCCGGGCAAATGGTGAATACTGGCGACAGCCTGTTGCAGATTATCCCCGAATCTATCGATCACTATTTATTGGTGGCCTGGGTGCCAAACGATGCGACGCCGTATATCGCCGTCGGCGACAAGGTCAATCTCCGTTATGAAGCGTTTCCTGCCGAAAAATTCGGCCAGTTCTCGGCAACCATCAGTCAGATATCTAAAACACCGGCTTCAACGCAGGAAATGATGACTTATCCTGGCGCGCCGAAAAACCTCCAGGGCACCTCGATCCCTTATTACAAAGTCGTTATTAAACCCGATCGCGAAGTGGTGGAGTACGACGGAAAACGTATTTCTCTGGAAAATGGTATGAAGGCGCAGAGCACGCTGTTTCTCGAAAAAAGAAGAATTTATCAATGGATGCTTTCCCCGTTCTACGACATGAAGCACAGCGCAACAGGACCTGTAAATGAGTAATAAAAGCCTATTTACCGCGCTGCTCGGCAAGCTGGATTTAAGCTGGTTCCGACGCGTTCCGATGGTACACCAGACCGAATCCTCGGAGTGTGGTCTGGCGAGCCTGGCCATGATCTGTGGCCACTATGGCAAAAATATTGACCTAATAAGCCTGCGCCAGCAATTTAACCTCTCAGCAAGGGGAACCACGCTGATTGGGTTGAATGAAATTGCAGGCCAGCTTGGCCTTGCGACCCGCGCGTTATCGCTGGATATGCATGAGTTGAAGTTGCTGAAAACCCCTTGCGTCCTGCACTGGGATTTCAACCACTTTGTGGTGCTGGTCGCCGTCAAAGGCAACAAGTATGTGATTAACGATCCGGCGCGCGGACGCAGAACCGTCGGCCAGGCTGAGATGTCGCAATACTTTACCGGCGTCGCGCTGGAAGCCATGCCGGGCAGTGAATTTACCCAGGAAAAAGTAAAAAATCGCGTACGTCTGCGCTCGCTGATTGGTAGCGTTCACGGGATTAAAGCCACGCTGGCAAAGATCTTTTGTCTTTCTATCGTCATTGAAGCGATCAACCTTGTACTGCCGGTGGGCACGCAGCTGGTCATGGACCATGCTATTCCGGCGGGCGATCGCGGTTTGCTGTCGCTCATCTGCATCGGGCTGTTTTTCTTTATTCTGTTGCGGGCCTCTGTCAGCATGCTGCGCGCCTGGACATCGCTGGTGATGTCAACGCTCATTAATGTGCAGTGGCAATCGGGCTTATTCCGGCATCTGATTAAACTGCCGCTGGGCTATTTTGAACGGCGCAAAATGGGGGATATTCAATCCCGTTTCGGCTCGCTGGATACACTGCGTGAAACCTTTACCAGCAGCGTCGTCGGCGCCATCATGGACGGCATCATGGTGGTTGGCGTATTGATAATGCTGGTGTTGTACGGCGGCTGGCTGACGTGGGTGGTGCTTGGGTTTACCGCGGTTTATGTGCTGATCCGTCTGTTGACGTATAACTACTATCGCCAACTCTCTGAAGAACGCCTGGTCAGAGGCGCGCGCGCCAGCTCCTATTTTATGGAGACGCTGTACGGTATCGCGACGGTAAAAATGCAGGATATGAGCGAGCGTCGTGGTACTCACTGGCTAAATTTGCAGGTCGATACCATCAACACCGGGATTAAACTTACCCGTCTGGATCTCTTTTTTAACGGCCTGAATACGTTTATTGCCGCCTGCGATCAGGTCGCGATTTTGTGGCTCGGCACCAGTCTGGTGATCGACAATCAGATGACCATCGGTATGTTTGTCGCTTTTGGCGCCTTCCGTAGCCAGTTCTCGGATCGTGTCGGTTCGCTGGTTGATTTCTTACTGCAACTGCGAATGATGAGTTTGCATAACGAACGTATTTCCGATATCGCTTTGCACGAACGTGAGCCGAGAAAACCGGATTTACCGGCAGCTGCGGAAATGCGTCCTCTTGGCCTTGAAACCACCGGGCTTAGTTACCGTTACGACAGCCAGTCGGCGCCGATATTTAATGATCTGGCGCTGCGAATTGAGCCGGGTGAAAGCGTCGCGCTGGTCGGCGCTTCCGGTGCCGGAAAGACGACATTAATGAAAGTGCTTTGCGGCCTGTTTGAACCCGATGCGGGTAAAGTGCTGGTTGATGGTATGGATATCAAACAACTCGGCATAAATAACTACCACAAAATGATTGGCTGCGTGCTACAGGATGACAAGCTGTTCGCCGGTTCTTTGCGGGAAAATATCTGCGGATTTGCTGAACATGCGGATGAGGAGTGGATGGTGGAGTGCGCCAAAGCAAGCCATATCCATGATGTTATCCTCGCTATGCCAATGGGTTATGAAACGCTAATTGGCGAGCTGGGCGAGGGGCTATCCGGCGGCCAGAAGCAGCGCGTATTTATTGCGCGCGCGCTTTATCGCAAGCCTGGGTTGCTCTTTATGGATGAAGCGACCAGTGCGCTGGATCATGAAAGCGAAGCCTGCGTAAATACCGCTATTAAACAGTTGAATATTACTCGCGTTATTATCGCACACCGTGCAACAACTATTGCAACAGCGGATCGCGTTATCAATTTGTAATTTCATGAACGTCCTGTATGCCGCTTTTTTACTTTAGGAATAATATTCCAAATTATTTCTGGACGATAAAGCGGCATATAATAGATAATTTCTTCACAGGTTATAAAGAGTACCTGTTCAAGAGACAACAAGTTAAAAATGCAATTAACTAAAATGCAGTAAAATATTAAGGATAATATTCATGAAAGAACTTAACTCTATTGAAATGCGTGAAGTTTCTGGTGCTGGTCTGCTGTCAGATGCGGCTGGTCTGCTCGGCAGCGGTATCGGCGCTATTGTTGATATGGCTCTGGGCGGTAAAAGTACAGCAGCAGCGGATGCAGGTCGTTCTATGGCTGAAGGCATCGCTGGTATCGTTGAATCTGGTTTCGGTGTTATTAACTCTATCTTCAACAGCATCTTCGGCGGCCTGTTCGGCAAGAAAAAATAAGTTATTAATACCCTTTGATAGCTAAGCGCCATTAGTTATTATTTGATTGTTATGTTTAGTGGCATTCCTTATGGGATGCCACTTTTTTATTTATGAAGTGCAAAACATCTTTTCTCTTATAAATAAATCTGTGATTTTTTGATGATATTTTTTAGGAAATTTATCGCTTACGATCTCTGGACAGAAAAATGACTTCAGCAGATAATTCTACTTAACAAGTCAGTATAACGTTTTCGTTATTAGAAATAATAACGTAAGAGATGGGGCGGTAATTATTTTGATTACCGTTTTGCAATCAATAAGTAAATATTAAGGATAATAGTCATGAAAGAACTCAATACTGTAGAAATGAAAGAAGTTTCTGGCGCTGGTTTTTTAGCTGATACCGCTGGCATGCTCGGTCGCGGTATCGGTGCTATCGTTGATCTGGCTCTGGGTAGCAAAAACACCGCAGCAGCTGATGCAGGCCGTAACATTGGTAAAGGCATTGGCGGTATTGTTGAAGCCGGCATCAATGCAGTTACCTCTTTCTTCGGCGGTCTGTTCGGTAAAAAAAGCGACTAATCTCCGCTAAGTATCATTTATTAATACTCTGGTAGCTCTTCTCATAAGTGATATTCCAGCCGGAATATCACTTATTTTTTATCTGACCGTACAGCCTCTTCTCTGATCAACCTAAATAACGCGCTATCTGCGCTCGCTGTGTGCATCATGTTAATTTTTCTTTTTCCATACAATATGACTAACGATATTTACCAGTCGAGCCTGATTTTCAATTCTCACTATAATTTCGGCGTGCTGTTTTAGGAATAATATCTCTCGCTCTTTATAGACAGAGCGAAGTGTTTTAGGAGATACTTTACTCAACGAATAAAACAGAGTTTAAAACATTTTTATAAATAACTTTCATGCGCAGCATGGAATTAATTCTATAAATTCCTGTTGCATATTATAAAGTGCAGTAAGATTAAGGATGATAATCATGAAAGAACTCAACGTAATTGAAATGCAAGAGGTTTCAGGCTCTGGCATTTTATCGACTGCAGGTAGCATGGTCGGCGCAGGTATCGGTAGTATCCTTGATGCTATTATCCCTGGTGAAAGCACACTCGTGACTGACGCTTGTCGTACTATTGGTCGATTTATCGGTGCAATAGCTGAAAACCCTCTGGGAATATTTGGTGTTGTACTGGGTAATTTATTAAGCCGAAATAACGGATAATAATTCTAAAATATTTTTGATTAACCGATCGGGTGTTAACACATGTCGAGTAACACTTTTGATCTCTGAATCGGAGTTTCCCTTCGATTTATTACAATACCAAGGAGTATTTATGAAAGAGCTTAACAATAACGAAATGATGGCCGTTTCTGGTGCTGGCTTCTTATCAAATGCCGCAGGTGCATTTGGTGGTGGCCTGGGCGGTATCGTTGACCTTTTCCTGGGTGGTAAAAAAACCACGTTCTCTGATGCCGGCCGTAGCATTTGCGAAAGCGTCGCTGGCGTCGTTGAATCTGGTTTCGGCATGGTAAAAAACGCTGTTAACGGTCTGTTCGGCGGGATTCTCGGGATGTTTGGTTCGAAAGATCAGTAATCTGTCAGGCATTCCTGAAAGATAACGGATTCTATTTTTTATTTACTGACTGAGAGTGATATTCCTGCCGGGATAACACTACTGGTTTTCATGGGTAGAGTGATTATTCTGCCTCCTTAAACAAAAAGGAATTTTTATGAAAGAGCTTAACAATAACGAAATGATGGCCGTTTCCGGCGCGGGTTTTCTGTCTAATACTGCTGGCATGATCGGTGGCGCTCTGGGTGGTGTTGTTGACGCTATCCTGGGCAGCGATAAAACCACTTTTGCCGATCTGAGCCGTAAAACTTGCCAGGCTGTTGCCGGCTTTATCGAATCTGGCTTTGGTATCGTTAAAAATTTGTTCGGCGGCCTGTTTGGCTCCAAAGCGTAATTAACGAATACGTAACTCCATCTGTAGTCATTCTCCCATCGGTGGAATTCCAACAGGAAAACCACCGATGGGAAATAACCCCGGGGTGAATGCTCCGTTTTTTTAAATATAAGGAAATATCATGAAAGTACTGAACACTAATGAAATGATGGCTGTTTCTGGCGCAGGTTTACTGTCTAATACCGCTGGTATGATCGGTGGCGCTCTGGGCGGTATTGTTGACGCCATCATGGGTGGCGACAAAACCACTTTTGCTGATATGGGCCGTAAGACTTGCCAGGCTGTTGCTGGTTTCGTTGAATCCGGTTTTAACGTTGTTAAAAACCTGTTCAGCGGCCTGTTTGGCTCCAAAGCGTAATTAATCTGCCAATAGTTTCTGACAGAAAAGTATCTCCATTTTTAATTAACTGACTGTCGGTGGCATTTCTCTGAAATATCACTGACGGCCGTCCAGGCTGGGGCTAGCGCTCCAGCTTGTTTTAGAATGTAAGGAATTTTTGTGAAAGAATTAACTAAAAATGAAATGCAGGCTGTTTCCGGTGCGGGTCTGTTCGGCTCTGTTCTGGGCGTAGTGGGAAACATGTTTGAACCGGTGCGCAACGCGATTGGCGGCACCATTTATAACGTATTATCTCCGATCATTACGCCAGTACTGAATGCTGTTGCACAAGGCGTGGGTGGCATGCTGGCAAAGGTTGTTGAGTTTATTGGCAATCAATTGAACGCCGATTTTGGTTCCAAGAAGTAATCATTAGCAATCCGTCTTCGCTTTTATATTGATTTATTTAAGTGGCATTGATGATAAATGCCACTTTTTTGAGAAAAATAAAGCGCTGTTTTGTGGTGCATCTCGATAGCGCAATGGTACATAAACCTTTTCCTCAAGGAGAGACTTATGTTCCGGATCCCCCAAAACTGCTGCACTCGCCATCTTCTTTATCACTCATATCGCATTTGCTTCCACAATAGATTTCCCGATCTGGCCAACCGATGAAATGCCGCGTGGCCGCAACTGGCAATAAACTGGAGCGAAGCGCTACCGCAGTAACCGCCAGCTTATTCGCCGACGGTAATGCGTTTGCCGCTGGCGACAAAATTACCGCCGCCCAGATGATGAATGGTATTCAGTTTGTCGTCATCAAACTGCCAGCGTCCGTTGATAAAAGTCCGTTCGTCAGCAGCCGCAGAAACCACTTCGCCAAACAGCGTGTCATATTTCTCTTGCGCAGCGGTGGGCGGCAACAGACGACACTCCATCCACGCCAGACATTTCTCCTCAATCACCGGCAGCCCGAGCACCGGGCCGGCAAACGCCGGGATCCCATAGCAGTTGAATTTATCTTCATCGCGCCCGGTAATACTGCCGACCGCGTAACTCCAGTTAGTCGCAGCTACACTGGGCACCACAATGCCGAACATGCCGCTACGCTCAATCAACTCGCGTGACCAGGCGCTTTTATCCACCACAATCGCGATACGCGGCGGGGAAAACTCCACCGGCATCGACCAGGCTGCCGCCATCACATTACGACGATCGATCTGCTCATCACGGCTGGTAATCAAAATCGTCGGACCATGATTTAACAGGCGGCTGGCGTGTTCTAATGCCACCGGACGAAAATAGCTCATAAGCAGCTCCTTTGTGCATGATTTTCCAGCATTAAATGACTGTTCTGCCACCCAAAGCAAGCGCAGAGCAAGGGAAAAGGACTATCCGGCACTTTTGGCCACGACAATCTTCCCGCGCCCTTGTTCTTTCGCCATATAGAGCGCCAGATCGGCGGCGCGCACCAGGTTATCGGCCCGTGCATGGCGCGGCCAGGTGGCCAGCCCAATAGAGACTGAAACCGGGCCAATATCCTGCGATTCATACAGCATGTGGTGGTTTAACACATTATGCAGCAGCGCTTCGGCAACAATTTTCGCGTGCGCTTCATCGATGCCCGGCAAAATAATCAGAAATTCCTCGCCGCCATAGCGGAACGCGATACTGTTCTCATCCAGCGTTTCGGTAATCAGTTTCGCCATTTCGCGCAACACTTTATCACCCGCTTCGTGACCGTACTGATCGTTGAGCTTTTTGAAGTAATCCACATCGAGCATCAGGCAACTGAGCGCACTGTTCTCCACCATCGCCTGATCGATCATGTTCCGCAACGTCTCTTCCAGGCTGTAGCGGTTGCGCAGGCCAGTCAGCGGATCATACGTCGCTCTTTCTGTCAGTGTATCGCGCAGGATCTGGTTAGCTAACGCCAGCGCCAGCGTTTCCGCCAGCAACTCCAGATAAGCGTATGGCGGCTCTTTACCCGGTGTGTAGTTATCAAAGGTCAGTAAGCCAATGCTCTTATTTTGCGCATTGAGCGGCACGCAGATCGCCCGCGACGCCAATTCCGGCAAAACATGTTCGCACGGCATATCCACGGTATCTTTGGCAGGGCTGTGCAGTTGCCCGCGTTTCAGCGCCCAGCAATATTCCGGCGAGAAGGGAGCATCCTCGCCGGGCGGCAGCCCCCAGCGCACCACGCATTTCATACGGTTAGTCCGCGTATTCAGCACATAAAGCCGGCCGCCCATTTCCGGGATGATTTGCGGCGCAAAACGGTCAACCACACGGAAAATGGCGCTGTGTGTATCGCAACCCTGCAAACGTTGAGTCATGCGCGCCAGCAGGGTGCGCGTAGCCCATTCCTTGTCGCGTTCCTGCTCAAGCCGCTGTCTGGCAAGGCCATTTTCACGGAAAATGCGGATCGCCTGCGCCATATCGCCAATCTCATCAACCTGCGCCAGCACCGGCGCTTCAACGTTGTAATCCTGTGTCGCCAGACGGTTCACCACATCACTGAGCGTCACCACCGGGCGCAGAATACGGTGTTTGATAATAAAACCGAGCACAAACAAGAACAGCAACGCGGTCACACCGACCATCACTTCTGATAAGGTACGCAGACGCAGCGAGAGTGTTGTCGCTTCTTTGATGGCAGCCTGTGTGCGCTGATCCACCAGGCTGCGAAAATGGGCAAAACGGTATTCGGCCTCTTCGAGCTTTTCTTCGTAGCCGCCGCTGAACAACAGATTCACACCCTCTGTATTTTTGCCCGCCTGCACATTCTCAATGGCAATATTCTGTTCCTCTTCAAGCTGGTCAAGGGTGGTAAGCCCGTCCCGCAGAATCAGAATTTCTTCATCGGATGCGCCGCTGTCACGCAGGGCAACCAGGCGGTTTTCCAGGTCAATATCCTGTTCACGTCGGGTTTTCCAGCTCTGTACCGTTTCCGGTGTAAACTTGATTACCGCATCGCGCGCCATATCACTGAGTGCAAAAGCTTCTCTCTCCAGATCGTCGATCAAGGTATCAAACGTCCGGCTTTGCGCCACGGTGTCGCGCTCGCTGTGTTCGGCGCCTGAAGCCATAAACAGCGCAACGCCGGAGGTTAATGTCAGTACCACTGTCGCGATGTAAGCATAATTAGTGATCGTTGCGATACGCACGAGAAACCCTTTTTAAAGACAGTGTAGATGTTATGCCTTTCAGTTTAGACATTCGGTTAAAAATCAACGCGCAATAATGACGTCATTTCTTCGTCATAATCCCTGCCTATAGTCAGCCGCATCAAATCCCAAAGAGGATAACAAGATGTTTGCTCCCCTGACTTTTGTGCAGGTGGATGCGCCCCGTTGGCTGAAAACCACGGGTGGATCACGGCTTCCCGCTGCGGAGGGCGCTGATGTTCGCATTCACTGACATTCGGCTGCAAGGTGTTTCCTACGCCTTCGGCACACATACCGTTCTTAATCACATCGATTTGCATATCCAGCCTGGCAGCATCGTTGCGCTACTTGGTCCTTCCGGCTGCGGCAAAAGCACGCTGTTGCGATTGCTGGCAGGGTTGAGTGAACCGGCGGAAGGTGAAATCTGGTTTGGCGATCGCCTGGTCGCGAAAGCAGGCTGGTCGCTACCGCCGGAAGCGCGCGATATCGGCATGGTTTTCCAGGATTACGCCCTGTGGCCGCATATGAGCGTGGTGCAAAACGTCGCCTTTCCGCTGAAGATGCGCAACGTACCGCGTGGCGAACGCGAACAGCGCGTCATGCAGGTGCTCAGTATGGTCGGGCTGGCGGAGTTAGCCCAGCGCAAACCGGCTGGGCTTTCTGGCGGCCAGCAGCAGCGCGTAGCGCTGGCGCGAGCGATAGTCGCCGAACCTGGCGTGCTGCTGTTCGATGAGCCGCTCTCCAATCTCGATAGTGCACTGCGCGAATCGCTGTGTCATGAAATGGCGCGCCTGCTGCGCCAGCTCGGAACAACGGCCGTTTATGTCACGCACGATCGCCGCGAAGCCGAATGGCTCGCCGATCGCATCGTGCATTTAGCATCCGGAAAGGTGGAATCCGTCAGAAATATCACTTCATCCTCAGGGGAAATCGCATGAAAGCCTTACTGTCCGTGAAAAAAGGAGTCGCTTTAGCCATGGTGCTGTCATCCATGATGATGTCCAGCGCGCACGCGCTGACCGTTTATACCGCAGGCCCCGGCTCGCTGGCGAAAAGCCTGGCCACCGGGTTCGAGCAAAAAACCGGCGTGAAGGTCAACATTTTCCAGGCCACCACCGGCAAAGTGATAGCGCGCCTGGAAGCTGAACAGGCCAATCCACAGGCCGATATTCTGATTTCAGCCTCCTGGGACACAGCGGAAGATCTGCATCATCGTGGCTGGTTGCTGCCGTTTGCCAGCGCCAATGCGGATAAGGTTCCGCCCGCGCTGAAAAGCGCAGATTATGTGGCGCAGGGTGTCTCGGCGTTGGGCATTGTCTGGAACACCAAAAGCGGCACGCCAGAACCGAAAGAGTGGCAGGATCTGACATCAGCAGCCTTCAAAGATAAAGTCACCACGCCCGATCCGGCGCTGTCCGGTGCCTCGCTGGATTTGCTGATCGGTCTGCAAAACGGCATGGGTGAGAAAGCCTGGAAACTGTTTGATGAACTGAAAAGCAACGGCATGGTGGTCAGCGGCCCGAACGCGCAGGCGGTAACGCCGGTAATGCAGGGGGCAAAAGCCGCCGTCTTCGGCGCGGTTGATTACGTCACTTACGGCAATATCGCGCAGGGCGAATCGCTGAAAGTGATCTTCCCGGCCAGCGGCACGGTGATTGCGCCGCGCCCGATGATGATCCTCAAAACCACCCAGCATGCCGATGACGCAAAAGCATTTATCGATTACGTCCTGTCGCCGGAAGGGCAGACCATGGTTGCCGATGCCTGGTTGATGCCAGCGCGTACGGACGTGGAAGCAAAACGCCCGCTGTTTACCGAACTGAAGGTTCTGCCGACACAAAGCAGCGGCACCAGCGAGCGCGGCGATATTCTGAAGCGTTTTAACGCCCTGTTTGCGAAGTAATCCACGCCATTTATAGCGGGGGCAACCCCGCTTTCAGGATACCTGCTGTGAACCAGAAACTGATTGCGCGGGTGACGATAGGGCTGCTGGTGATACTGGTTGCGCTACCGTTACTGTTTATTCTTTTGCAGGCGGTGTTTCCGCAGTTTAGCGCCGGGATCTTTAGCGGCGCGTTCTCCGGTATTCCGCTCCTGCTGGCGGAACCGCAGCTGCCAATGATGCTTGGTGGCACGCTGCAAATCGCCACTGGCGTAGCACTGCTGAGTGTGGTGATTGGCTTGCCGCTCGGCGTGGCGCGCGGGCTGTTTGATCTGCCGTGGCCAAAAGCCTGGGATCTGCTGTTTCTGATCCCGTTTTTAACGCCGCCTTATATTGCCGCCTTATCGTGGATGCTGGTCCTGCAAACGCAGGGCTATCTGATGCAGCTTACCGGGATCGATCTCAATAATGTGTTGTTCAGTAAAACCGGTATCGTGCTGGTCATGACGCTGAACATTTTCCCGGTGGTCTATTTTGCCGTATCGCGCAGTTTACTGGCCAGCGGGCAGCGGCTGGCGCAAGTCGCCCGCGTTCATGGCGCCACACCGTGGAAAGCGTTTTGCCATATTACGCTGCCGTTACTTTCTCCGGCGCTGGCGGCAGGGATGTTGCTGGCGTTTACCCTCGCGGTGGAAGAGTACGGCGTTCCTGCGGCGCTTGGCTCCCGTGCGGGCGTGGTGGTGTTAACCGTCGGCATCGAAGAGAAGCTGGCAGACTGGCCGATCGACTTACCGGGCGCGGCGATCCTGTCGGTGATGCTGATCGCTATTGCGCTATGCGGCTGGTGGCTGCAACGTTTGTTGACGGGCGATCAAGATGTGACCAGCGTCTCCGGCAAACCCACCGAACATGTGGGGGCGAAGCTGGGCTTTTTTATGCTGCCGGTACTGCTGGTGATGAGTAGCGTAGGGGTTCTGGCCGTGGTGCTGCCGGGCCTGTCGATGGCGTTAAGCGGTTTTAGCGCGACGCTTTCCGGCGGGCTGACGCTGGATAATCTGACGATTAAACACTTTGCGGCGCTTTTCGCCCAGCGCGGTGATGCGCTGCCTGCACTCGGCACCAGCTTATCGCTGGCGCTGGGAACCGCGCTGCTCACCGGGCTACTCGGGCTGTGCGCCGCCTGGCTGGTGGTGATGCAGAAGATAAAAGGGCGCGCGGTGATCGATGCGCTGTCGCTGATGCCTGCGGCACTGCCCGGCGTGGTGGTGGGCGTCGGGTTGATTTTATTGTGGAACCGCAGTTTCTGGCCGGTTTCGCCGTACAACACCTGGGGGATTTTACTCATCTCTTATTGTTGTCTGCTGCTGCCGTGGCCGGTGCGCTACATCGGCAGCGCCATGCGTCAGTTAGGCGGTAACCTCGAACCGGCGGCGCGTGTACACGGTGCCAGCGCATTTCAGGCGCTGCGTCTGATTGTGCTGCCGCTGATTTTCCCGGCGATGCTGGCAGCAATGCTGATGGTCTTCGCCATTGCTTCACGCGAACTGGTGACATCGCTGCTGCTGTCGCCCGCAGGAACGCAAACCGTCGCAGTGTTTATCTGGCGGCAATTTGAGCAGGGTTCGGTAGGGCAAGGAATGGCAATGGCCACGCTGACGCTGATCGTCGGGCTGGCGTTAATGCTGACCGCGCTGTGGCTCCTGCAGCGCAACACAAAGCATTGAGAGGGCACGAAATCGCCTGTCGGCGCAAAAAAATACGGTATAACAAAGGGACATCACGCACAAGGAGCCTGTATGACCCCTTTTTTGACCGCTTATCTGGCCAGGATTGGCTGGAATCTGACGCCCGATGTCTCACTTGAAACGCTGCGGGCGCTGCATTTGCAGCATAATGGTGCCATCCCCTTTGAAAACCTTGATGTTGTTTTGCCACGCGAAATCGAACTCAGCGATGAAGCCCTCTTTCAAAAGCTGGTCGTCGCCCGGCGCGGCGGCTACTGCTTTGAGCAGAACGGGCTATTTGAACGTGCGCTGAAAGAGATCGGTTTTACGGTACGCAGCCTGTTAGGGCGGGTGATCATTTCCAATCCGCCGCAGATGCCGCCGCGCACCCATCGCGTTCTGCTGGTTACCCTGGAGGGAGAACAGTGGATTGCAGATGTCGGTTTTGGCGGACAAACCCTGACCGCGCCGATTCGTCTGCTGGCGGAGGTGGAGCAGGGTACGCCGCACGGTCTCTATCGGCTGCAACGCGCAGGTGAAGACTGGGTGTTGCAGTTCCGCCATCATCAGCGCTGGCAATCGATGTATCAGTTTGAAATCGGGCCGCAATACCAGGCTGATTTCGTGATGGGTAATTTCCACTCCGCCCACTGGCCCGCATCGCATTTTCGCCACCATCTGTTGATGTGCCGTCATCTGCCGGACGGCGAAAAGCTGACGCTGACCAATTTCCACTTCACGCACTGGAATAAAGGGCAGGTTGAGGAAGATAAAGTGCTGGCGGATGTTCCGGCGCTGTACGAAACCTTGCAAACACGTTTCGGGCTGGGCGTCAGCGATCCGCAATATGGCTTCAGCCTCCGGCAACTCGAAGAGGTCATGAGCCGTTTCGACTTACACGGTGAACACGCTTAACACAGCTCTTTTTCTATCATTACCGCCAGATGGCGATTGAAGGCCGCTTCATCGACATCTGGCATGCCCAGCATGCAAATCCCGTCCATGCCGCAGACCAGCGCAATCAAACGCCAGGCGATATTTTCGGCGCTGTCGCAATCGGAAAACGCGCCCGCAACGCGGCCCTGATTGATCAAGTGAACCACTTTGACATGCCACATTTCGAGGGTGGTCAGATAAGCCCCTTTGAACTCCGGATCTTTATTGGCCAGCAGCAGCGCCTCGCGCCACAAATGCACATAGGGTTCAAAACCGCCTTCATCGCTGCCCAGCATCGCGTGCAGTTGATCGCGCCACGGCGCGGTGGCAGGCAACAGCTCCACATTCAGCAGTTCGTCAATCAGACGAATAAAAGCCTGCGCCTTTAACGCATTTGCCGACGCGAAATGGTGGTGAACTTGCCCGGTCGCCACCCCGGCTTCGGTGGCGATGCGGCGCACTGTCATGGCGGAAAATCCCTCCGCTAGCGCGACGCGCATGGCGGCTTTGAGGATCACTTCCCGGCGATCGTCGCGGTTTAAATAGCGCATATAACCTCGGTTCAATGGATGCGAAACGGAGTGTAACAAAAAGCTGGACATGCGTTCAACATTGCGTAGGATCGCCATTTCTGGACGCGCGTCCAGAATTGAACAATTACGGAGAAGTTATGTTTCGTCAGTGGTTAACGTTGGTCATTATTGTGCTGGTTTATATTCCGGTAGCGATTGATGCGACGGTGCTGCATGTTGCCGCGCCAACGCTCAGCGCGGAGCTGAATGCCAGCGGGAATGAGCTGCTGTGGATTATTGATATCTACTCGCTGGTGATGGCGGGCATGGTGCTGCCGATGGGTGCACTGGGCGACAAAATCGGCTTTAAACGCTTGCTGCTCATCGGCAGCGCACTGTTTGGCGGCGCATCGCTGCTGGCCGCGCTGGTCACCAGCGCCAGTGAACTGATCGCCGCGCGCGCTCTGCTGGCCGTCGGCGCGGCGATGATTGTTCCGGCAACACTGGCCGGTATTCGCACCACCTTTTCACAAGCGCGGCACCGCAATACCGCGCTGGGCGTCTGGGCGGCGATCGGTTCTGGCGGCGCGGCTTTCGGGCCGTTGATTGGCGGCATGTTGCTGGAACATTTCTACTGGGGATCGGTTTTTCTGCTCAACGTACCGATTGTGATCGGCGTGATGATCCTGACCGCCCGCTATGTGCCGCGCCAGGCCGGGCGCGCCGAACAGCCGCTGCATCTGAACCAGGCGTTGGTGCTGATTGTCGCCATCCTGTTGCTGGTGTGGAGCGCCAAAACGGCGATGAAAGGGACGTTACCGCTGTGGATTATTGCCGGTACGCTGATAAGCGGCACTGCGCTGCTGACCGGTTTTGTGCGTATCCAGCTTGCCGCCGCCACGCCGATGATCGATATGCGGCTCTTTACCCATCGCGTGATTTTGACCGGCGCGTTGATGGCGATTACCGCCATGGTAACGCTGGTCGGTTTTGAACTGCTGATGGCGCAGGAGCTGCAATTTGTCCATGGCTTTACGCCCTTCGCCGCCGGAATGTTTATGCTGCCGCTGATGCTGGCCAGCGGATTTAGCGGGCCGATAGCCGGGGCGCTGGTGTCAAAACTCGGCCTGCGTCGCGTGGCGACCGGCGGCATGGCGCTCAGCGCGCTAAGTTTTCTCGGCTTATCGGTAACCGATTTCGCCACCCAACCGTGGCAGGCCGGAAGCCTGATGGCGCTGCTGGGCTTCAGCGCCGCCAGTGCGCTGCTGGCCTCTACCGCCGCGATTATGGCGGCAGCACCGCCGGAGAAAGCGGCTGCCGCCGGAGCGATAGAGTCGATGGCCTATGAACTTGGTGCAGGTCTTGGGATCGCCGTGTTCGGCCTGATCCTGAGCCGCAGTTTCGCCGCGTCGATCCAGTTACCGCAAGGGCTGAGCAGCACGCAGGCCGCTCAGGCGTCCTCATCGATTGGCGAGGCGTTTCGCCTGGCGCAGGATGCGCAACCGCTACTGGCGCAGCAAATCGTTAGCGCCGCCAAAACGGCCTTTACCGGTTCACACAGCGTTGCGCTGAGTACCGCAGGCGCATTACTCATGCTGCTGGCGGTCGGCATCTGGTTTAGCCTTGCGCAGGTGAAGCATAAATAGCGGCTGCCCGCTTACGCCGTGCGGGCTATCTGGCGGGTCGACCACCAGCAGAGCAGCGACCCGCCGCACACCATCACTGCGCCCTGCCAGAAGGAGAAAGAGAGCGGGGCGTTCAGCATCACGGCGGCCAGCGCCGAAGAGAGCACCGGAGTAAAGTAGGAAGCGGCGGCCAGCACCGTGACATTGCCGTGCAGAATACCGATATTCCATGACGCATAACCAAAGCCCAGCGCCACCGCCGTCATGACTAATTTCACCGTTACCGACAGGCTGAAAACCATTTCCGGTTGCGGTGAGAAGCTATATTTCACCCATAGCGTCGCCGCCGTCAGAAGAACAAACAGCGTGATACCATTGGCGCCCCGCGCATATTTGGCCGTTACTGTACAATAAATCGCCCAGATAAATGCCCCGGCAAATGCCAGCGCATAGCTGAGCGGGCTGGAAATAATATTTTCGCGAATATCAGCAATATTCAGGCCGTTCTCGCCGCCAAGCACCCAACAAACACCCAGTAAAGCCAGTAATAGCCCTGGAATAACCCAGAAAGTCGATTTTTGTCCGTTAAATAATATGGCGCAAAGAATGGTCAGGCTCGGCCATAAATAATTGACCATTCCCACTTCGATTGCCTGTTGGCGGGTTGCGGCAAATCCCAACGACAGGGCAAGACAGAGTTCATAGCTGACAAATAACAGGCTGCCGACCAGCAGATATTTGCGCGGGAAGCGGCGCAAATCGGGAAACCCGACGGTGAAGATCAGCAGGATACCGCTCAGGGTATAGATCAGCGCTGCGCCACCCACCGGCCCCAGGCCTTCGCTGACAGCGCGGATAAAACCGACCATGGTGCTCCATAATAATACCGCCAGTAAACCAATTAATGTTGCACGTTTTCTGTTCATTGCTGCACTTTATCGGCGAAAACAAAACCTCAACTTATAACATGGATTAATGACCTGGCGCGAATTCATCACCGTATCATCTACTCCTTATGGCTTAATAAAATCCGATAAGTGCGACTATTAGGGGTCAGCCATCCGGCGTTATTGATTTACCGCAATTATTTCGCCTGCGGGAATGTTTAGTTTCCCGCCGCAGTCGAAGACAAATAATGAGGAAAGCAATGGACGTCAGCCGCAGACAATTTTTCAAAATCTGCGCGGGCGGTATGGCCGGAACCACAGTTGCCGCATTAGGGTTCGCCCCGAAAATGGCGCTGGCTCAGGCGCGAAATTATAAATTACTGCGCGCAAAAGAGATCCGAAACTCCTGCACATACTGCTCCGTGGGTTGCGGGCTATTAATGTATAGCCTGGGCGATGGCGCGAAGAACGCCAAAGAAGCGATTTATCACATTGAAGGCGACCCGGATCATCCGGTCAGTCGCGGCGCGTTATGCCCGAAAGGGGCTGGCCTGCTTGATTACGTACACAGTGAAAACCGTCTGCGCTACCCGGAATACCGCGCGCCAGGCTCCGATAAGTGGCAGCGCATCTCGTGGGACGAGGCTTTTAGCCGCATCGCCCGGTTAATGAAAGACGATCGCGACGCGCATTTCGTGGAAAACAACGCGGCGGGCGTGAAAGTCAATCGCTGGCTTTCCACCGGTATGCTTTGCGCTTCGGCGGCCAGTAATGAGACCGGCATGCTGACACAGAAATTTGTGCGCTCCCTCGGCATGCTGGCGGTAGATAACCAGGCGCGCGTCTGACACGGACCAACGGTAGCAAGTCTTGCTCCAACATTTGGTCGCGGTGCGATGACCAACCACTGGGTTGATATCAAAAACGCGAATGTGGTGATGGTGATGGGCGGTAACGCCGCTGAAGCCCACCCGGTCGGTTTCCGCTGGGCGATGGAAGCCAAAAATAACAATGATGCCACGCTGATCGTTGTCGATCCGCGCTTTACGCGCACGGCATCGGTGGCGGACATCTACGCGCCAATACGCTCCGGGACGGATATTACTTTCCTTTCTGGCGTGCTGCGCTACCTGATAGAAAACAACAAGATCAACGCCGAATACGTCAAACACTACACCAATGCCGCCTTACTGGTGCGCGACGATTTTGCCTTTGCAGACGGTCTGTTCAGCGGTTATGACGAAGAGAAGCGTCAGTACGATAAAACCTCATGGAACTATCAGTTTGATGAGAACGGCTATGCCAGACGCGATGACACGCTCAGCCATCCGCGCTGTGTATGGAATCTGCTGAAACAGCATGTCGATCGCTATACGCCGGAAACCGTCGAAAACATTTGCGGTACACCAAAAGCGGACTTCCTGAAAGTGTGTGAAGTGCTGGCCTCAACCAGCGCGGCAGACAGAACCACCACGTTCCTGTACGCGCTCGGCTGGACGCAACATACGGTCGGCGCACAGAACATTCGCACCATGGCGATGATCCAGTTGCTGCTCGGCAATATGGGCATGGCGGGCGGCGGGGTAAATGCGCTGCGCGGCCACTCCAACATTCAGGGGCTGACGGATTTAGGGCTGCTCTCGACCAGCCTGCCGGGCTACCTGACGCTGCCTTCGGAAAAACAGGTCGATTTGCAACAGTATCTGGCGGCCAACACGCCGAAAGCACTGTTGCCGGATCAGGTTAACTACTGGAGCAATTATCCGAAGTTCTTCGTCAGCCTGATGAAATCGTTCTACGGCGACGCGGCGCAGAAGGAGAACAACTGGGGCTTTGACTGGCTGCCGAAGTGGGATCAGTCTTACGACGTTATTAAGTATTTCAATATGATGGCGAAAGGCGAGGTGACCGGCTACCTCTGCCAGGGCTTTAACCCGGTGGCCTCGTTCCCGGACAAAAACAAAGTCGTCAGTACGCTCGGCAAATTGAAGTACATGGTGGTAATCGATCCGCTGGTGACCGAAACCGCTAACTTCTGGCAGAACCACGGCGAGATGAATGATGTCGATCCATCGACCATTGCGACGGAGGTGTTCCGTTTGCCGTCGACCTGCTTCGCCGAAGAGGATGGCTCAATTGCCAACTCCGGTCGCTGGTTACAGTGGCACTGGAAGGGCCAGGATGCGCCGGGTGAAGCGCTGAATGACGGTGAAATTCTCGCCGGGATTTACCACCGCCTGCGTGAGATGTACCGCACTGAAGGCGGTAAAGGCGCAGAGCCGCTGCTGAAGATGAGCTGGAACTACAGTCAGCCGCACAACCCGCATTCGGAAGAGGTGGCGAAAGAGAACAACGGTTACGCGCTGGCGGATCTCTATGATGCCAACGGGCAACTGCTGGCGAAGAAAGGGCAACTGCTGAACAGTTTTGCGCTGCTGCGTGACGACGGCTCAACGGCATCATCCTGCTGGATCTACAGCGGTAGCTGGACAGAGCAGGGTAACCAGATGGCCAACCGCGATAATGCCGATCCTTCCGGCCTGGGTAATACGCTGGGGTGGGCATGGGCCTGGCCGCTCAACCGTCGCGTGCTCTACAACCGCGCGTCGGCTGACGTTCAGGGCAAACCGTGGGATGCGAAAAGGATGCTGATTCAGTGGAACGGTACGAAGTGGGTCGGTAACGACATTCCGGATTTCAACACCGCGCCGCCGGGCAGCAATACCGGGCCGTTTATTATGCAGCAGGAAGGGCTGGGGCGTCTGTTCGCCCTCGATAAGCTGGCAGAAGGGCCGTTCCCGGAACATTACGAACCGATGGAAACCCCGCTCGGTACCAACCCGCTGCATCCGAACGTCGTCTCCAGCCCGGTCGTACGCATCTATCAGGACGATGTGAAACGGCTGGGGAAAAAGGAGCAGTTCCCGTATGTCGGAACTACGTATCGTCTGACGGAACATTTCCACACCTGGACCAAACATGCGCGCCTGAATGCGATTGCCCAGCCGCAGCAGTTTGTTGAAATCAGCGAAACGCTGGCGGCGGCGAAAGGTATCAGCAACGGCGATCGCGTTCGGGTCAGCAGCAAGCGCGGCTTTATTCGCGCGGTGGCGGTTGTCACGCGCCGCCTGCGCACGTTGCAGGTACATGGTCAGCCGGTGGAAACCATTGGTATTCCGCTGCACTGGGGTTTTGAAGGGGTTGCGCAAAAGGGCTACATCGCCAATACCCTGACGCCGAACGTGGGCGATGCGAACTCGCAAACACCGGAATATAAGGCGTTTTTAGTGAATATCGAGAAAGCGTAAGGGAGCGAGATTATGGCGATGGAAACTCAGGACATTCTTAAGCGCTCCGCGACCAACCCGATCACGCCGCCCCCACGGGCGCGTGATTATAAGGCTGAAGTTGCCAAGCTTATCGATGTTTCCACCTGCGTGGGCTGCAAAGCCTGCCAGGTGGCGTGTTCAGAATGGAACGACATCCGCGATGAAGTGGGGCACTGCGTCGGAGTTTACGACAACCCGGCCGATTTGAGCGCCAAATCCTGGACGGTGATGCGCTTTAGCGAAACCGAGCAGAATGGCAAGCTGGAGTGGCTGATCCGCAAAGACGGCTGCATGCATTGTGCCGAGCCGGGCTGCCTGAAGGCGTGTCCTTCTGCGGGCGCGATCATTCAGTACGCCAATGGTATTGTCGATTTTCAGCAGGATAACTGTATCGGCTGCGGCTACTGTATCGCCGGGTGTCCGTTTAACGTCCCGCGCCTCAATAAAGAGGATAACCGGGTCTACAAATGTACGCTCTGTGTCGATCGGGTCAGCGTCGGCCAGGAGCCTGCCTGCGTGAAAACCTGCCCGACCGGCGCTATCCATTTCGGTACCAAGGCGGAAATGCTGGCGCTTGGCGAACAGCGGGTAGAGAAGCTGAAAGCGCGCGGTTACGCCAGCGCGGGGATCTATAACCCGCAGGGCGTCGGCGGAACGCACGTGATGTATGTGCTGCACCACGCTGATCAGCCGCAGCTTTACCACAATTTGCCGGAAAATCCGCGTATCGATACCTCGGTCAATCTGTGGAAAGGGGTGCTGAAACCGCTGTCGGCGGCGGGATTCCTCGCCACCTTCGCCGGTTTGATTTACCACTACATCGGGATTGGGCCGAACAAAGAAGTGGATGACGACGAAGAGGATCATCATGAGTAAGTCAAAAATGATTGTGCGCACCAAATTTATCGATCGCGCCTGTCACTGGACAGTGGTGATCTGCTTTTTTCTGGTTGCGCTCTCCGGCATCTCGTTTTTCTTCCCGACGTTACAGTGGCTGACGGAAACCTTTGGTACGCCGCAGATGGGGCGCATTCTGCATCCCTTCTTTGGTGTAGCGATCTTCTTCGCGCTGATGTTCATGTTTGTACGCTTTGTGCATCACAACATCCCTGACAAGAAAGATCTGCCGTGGCTGAAAAACATCGTCGAAGTGTTAAAGGGTAATGAGCACAAGGTCGCTAAGGTCGGGAAATACAATGCCGGACAAAAGATGATGTTCTGGACCATCATGAGCATGATAACCGTGCTTCTGGTGACCGGCGTCATCATCTGGCGTCCTTATTTTGCACAGTACTTCCCGATTCAGGTGATCCGCTACAGCCTGCTGCTGCACGCTACATCCGCCATTATTTTGATTCATGCCATCCTCATCCATATGTATATGGCTTTCTGGGTGAAAGGCTCCATTAAAGGCATGATCGAAGGGAAGGTGAGCCGTCGCTGGGCACAGAAGCACCACCCTCGCTGGTATAACGACGTAGAGCGTCTGGAAGCGAAAAAAGAGAGCACCGAAGGGATCAAGTGATCTTAACCCGCTCCGGACGCCCGTTCGGAGCGGTTTTCTTATATATTTGCCACCAGCGCATCAATGGCACCAACAACACAGCTCCTTTCTCTGCGCAGATTACCGACATAATCCTGCGGCCTGCATGTTGTTATTTCCCAGTGAGTTATCATTGGGGAGTAAAGCATCAGCGTCTCAAATTCAATATTCACTTTAGGTGCAACAGCGCTATACCATCCCGTATTTATTTTCCTGCTGAGCGGAATAATCACCCTGGTAGTAAGCTCCTCATAATAATCATTTTGCACAATCATATAATAAGGCCACTGCTTCCTGGCTTCTGGATTCGAATCGGTATTACGGTAGACATCAAATTGTTTAATCATTTAAACACTCCGAAGTAGGGGGAGTCCGTAAGCACCCCATGCTCCGCCACATACGCATTCATTTCACGGATAAATTCTTTTGTTTGCCGATCTTTTTCTGCCCGCTGTTCAGGCGTTAACACTGTTGCGTTAGCTTTTCGCGTTACGGGTTTCTTTATTTCATCCTGGTATTGGCGTTCCACGGTAATATCCTTTTGTGTGTGTCGATGGCTGAATTATCAACCGATAAAAAAGAAAAACAATAGTGATTCCCGTACTCTGCTTAACGCTGAGATCTCGCTTCCTGAATAAAGAAAATAAATGTAACAGGGAAAATAATTTGCGAGTCATCTTCCACACTTCAGCAATCATTTATTTGCAGGTATTGAATACAAATCGCAAACGATGTTGCATTACGCGTGAATGTCATCTTTGCCGTAACCTGCCTGATTTTATGGATTAATGTGTCAGTCGCGGCTTTTCGTCTGGTCTGCTGCGGTTGAATAGTCAATAATGCCCGCAGCACTCTTTTAACAAGTGGTTTGTGGTATGAAAAAAACGATTTTTTCGTTGGCACTTGCGACCTTTGGTCTGGGAATGGCGGAATTCGGCATTATGGGCGTGTTGACAGAACTCGCCACCAATGTCGGCATCTCGATTCCGTCGGCGGGACATATGATTTCGGCTTACGCTTCTGGCGTGGTGATCGGCGCGCCGATCATGGCACTTTTTTCGAACCGTTTTTCGTTGAAAAACATATTGTTGTTTCTGGTGGTGCTGTGCGTCATCGGTAATGCCATGTTCACGTTCTCCAGCGCTTATCCGATGCTGATTATCGCCCGCTTAATTTCCGGTTTTCCGCATGGGGCAATCTTTGGTGTCGGGGCAATTATCCTGTCGAAAATTGCCCCTCCCGGCAAGGTGACGATGGCAGTGGCCGGCATGATAGCCGGTATGACCGTCGCGAATCTGATCGGTATTCCGCTGGGTACATGGATCGGCCACAGCTTTAGCTGGCGCTACACCTTCTTGCTGATTTCGCTGTTCGACATCGCCGTGATTGTCTCGGTGATCTTCTGGGTTCCGGCGCTGTTTGATAACACCGAAAGCCGCCTGCGCGAACAGTTTCAGTTTCTGAAAAAACCAGAACCGTGGCTGATTTTCGCCGCCACAATGTTTGGTAATGCCGGTGTGTTTGCCTGGTTCAGCTACGTGAAGCCATTTATGGTCACCGTCTCTGGCTTCTCCGAAGTCTCGATGACCTTCATCATGACGCTGATGGGGCTGGGAATGGTGCTGGGAAATATGTTCAGCGGCAGGCTCTCCGTTAAATTCAGCCCATTGCGCATTGCGGCGGCGACTGAGTTTTTCATTATGCTGGCGATGCTGGCGCTATTTGTCGCCGGAGAAAACAAAGTCGGGGCGCTGTCGCTCGGCTTTATCTGCTGCGCTGGCCTGTTTGCGCTTTCCGCGCCGCTACAAATTATGCTGCTGCAAAATGCGAAGGGTGGCGAAATGTTAGGTGCTGCAGGGGGGCAAATGGCCTTCAACCTCGGCAACGCCGTGGGCGCCTGGTTCGGTGGCCTGATCATCACTTTCGGCCTGACTTATCGCTATCTTACGCTGCCAGCAGCGGTGCTAACCTTTGCCGCCATGACCGCATTGCTGGTCTATGGCCGTCTGAAAACAAAGCTGAAAACCGAACCTGTCGCACAGGCATAAAAAACGGGTAAGCACGATGCTTACCCGCCCCGAATAGCGGCGACGCCTTCAGGGCAACCAGGGTTCCCCCAGCGTCAGCATCAGACGGTTGGCCCAGGCAAAAAACGCGGCGGACTGTATCAGATCAAGCTGCTGCAAAGTGTCCAGCTCCTGTTCCTTCAGCTTTGCCAGATGCTGCGTTGTCAGCGCCGGTGGTGTCACTGACAGGGCGGCGGCGGCATCAATTTCAGCCTGCCAGCGTGCGGATTGCCCGGCGCTCAGAATGTGTCCTGGTTGCACGGCAAGCAGCGTCTCTACGGCGTTATCGTCCTTCGACAACTGGCTGGTTTTGCGCGCATGGACTGAAGCGCAATAGATACAGCCATTAATTTTACTGGTGACCGTCGCCGCCAGCTCACGCTCGGCGCGCGGCAAACCGACAGGGGTGTAGAAGATGCCCTTATCCGTCAATGTGCGTTGCTCAAGTACTGGTAGATTGCGGCCTAACAGACGAAAATAGTCAGAATCGCTATGGCCGAATTTCGCCAGAATCGCCTGTTCAGCCGCCGTAAACTCCGCCAGCGGTTTCGCGGCAATCCACGGCTCCCAACCCAGTTCCTGCTGAGTAAACTGCACCGGCGCGGGTTTCCCGGTTTGCGTGGTCGGTGTGGTATGCCAGATGCCTGCCACCACCGGTTTTCCGCTGGCAGAAACAGACTTGCCATTGAGCAAACGTAACCCGGCCAGCAGACGGCTCTGGAAGCTGACAAACGCCACCAGTTGCGCCAGCGTAACAATACTCTCTTTGTTCCAGCCTGCCGCCGTCAGCGTTTTCAGCGCCTGCGGCGTCGCTTCTACCGGGGAAAAAGTCAGCAAACGCGCGAACTCCAGCGCGGGTGTCAGACGGGCAGAAGTCGGGTCGGCAAGACCAAAACTGGCGTAGTGTGCCGCCAGATCGTTGGCTTCGTGCCATTTCGCCACTTTCGCCGCCACAATAAAGCGTTCATCCAGCGCAAAGGCATGCTCCTGGTCACCGAACAGTGCTTCATAGCAGCCCTGGGCATGGCGAGTGGCCGCATCGCGTGTTTCACGCGCACGTTGCAGTTCCGAACCGGTGGCGATCTCCGCCAGTTCAGCAAGAATATCCAGACTTAGCGCCATAGAGGCTCCTTATAGAATGTGCGGAGCGATATGCTCAGCAATCAGTTCAATGGAACGTAACGTGTCGCGGTGCGACGGTTCGACGGAATGCACCTGAAAAGAGATATCGGTGGCGCGGGCCAGGATGGTGTCCTGCGCCAGCGATGCGAGCACTGTTTGCGCATCGCC
Source organism: Kosakonia sp. MUSA4 (assembly GCF_013085925.1). Lineage (NCBI taxonomy): Bacteria > Pseudomonadati > Pseudomonadota > Gammaproteobacteria > Enterobacterales > Enterobacteriaceae > Kosakonia > Kosakonia sp. MUSA4. Next base: position 2,508,756 of record NZ_CP025697.1, on the reverse strand, counting down.
GATATGCGCATCAAACTGGCGGATATAATCCGTGACGTTGTCACATGAAACCGTATGGCCTGCTGCGCGGCCTGGCGAGTCAATCCCGGCGCTGCAACCTTCAGCGCATAGTCGCGGCTGTCGGCGACAAACGCCGTGCGCGAAGCGAGTATGCGCGGCGCAACGCCCGACGGGAGCGCATCAAGGTAAGCATCCACCATCGGATTCTGGATGGCATCAAGCGTGAGCGAAGGGTTGTCGGCCGGGCGCGGCTGAGTTCGGGACAGCATCAGCCCGTGTCCGCCCTGGCCTGCACGGATTGCGCCGTCAACGGAAAAGGTGGCGATCCATACCCGTTCCGCCAACTGCGGCGCCGGAGGGTAAAGGTGGTTATCCGGGTGTGTCAGCGAATCACCGCGCCAGGCGCTCTGGATCAGGTGCAGCGCATCGGCGAATACCGTCGCCCGTTCATCAATCGTCAGGCCAAAGGGCAGAAAAGAGGTCGCCGTACCACCCGAGCCAAACCCCACTTCCAGCCGTCCATTGGCCAGCAGATCGAGTACGGCGGCATCTTCGGCCACGCGCAACGGGTTTTCCAGCGGCAGGGTGATGATGGCCGTACCAAGACGAATCGTTTCCGTGTGCGCCGCAACATGCGCCAGAAAGACCAGCGGCGAAGGCAGACCGCCTTCATGCGCGTGAAAGTGGTGCTGCGCGATCCACGCGCTGTCAAAGCCGTACCGTTCCGCATGGCGGATCTGCTCCGTGGCCAGCCGGTAGCGCTCTTTGGGCGCCGCATCGTCAAGCAGACGGGTAAAAAACCCCAGGCGTTTTCGCGTCATGCGAACTCCTCCGTAGCAGGTGAAAGGTGGGGAATAGCGTGAATTAACTCGCGGGTATAGTCGTTTTGCGGCGCGGCAAAGAGGCTCGCCACGGAACCTTGCTCAACCACGCAGCCATTACGCAGCACCGTAACGCTGTGCGCGATGCGCCGCACCGTCGCCAGATCGTGGGTGATAAACAGGTACGTCAACCCCAGTTGCTGTTGCAGTTGCTGGAGCAGGGCGAGGATCTGCGCCTGCACGATAACATCCAGCGCGGAGGTGGCTTCATCCAGCACCAGAATGCCCGGTTCGAGGATCAGCGCGCGGGCAATAGCTACGCGCTGGCGCTGGCCGCCGGAAAGCTCACGTGCCGTACGATCGAGTAACTCCAGCGGCAGCGCAACACGCCGGGCGACGTTTTCCACTCGTGCCTTGCGTTCGGTTTTTTCAACGCGTTCAAAGTTCTTCAGCGGCTCTTCGATGATCTCAAACAGCGTCTGGCGAGGATCGAGCGAAGAGAAGGGGTTCTGATAGACAAACTGGATTTTGCGGCGCAACTGGCGGCGCGCCTCCTGGCTCAGTTGCGTGGCCTCGATATCATCAATTGTCACCCGGCCGCTGTCGGCCTGCTCAAAGCCAAGCAGAATACGCGCCAGCGTGGTTTTGCCCGAGTCGGATTCGCCAACCAGCGCATGCGTGCTGCCGCGCTGCACGGCAAAATTGACGTCATTAAGCGCCTGCAATTGATGACCTTTACCCAGCGCGAAACGCTTACTGATGCCGCTGGCTCGGATAGCCGGAGACGCCAGCGGCAGCCCGGAGACCGGCGCAATCGTCAGCGCGGTGCCCTGGAGATCGCTCAGTAACTGACGGGTATAAGCATGCTGTGGCGCACGCAGAATATCCGCCGTCGCGCCATGCTCCTGAATTTCGCCGTGGCGAAACACCAGTAGCCGATCGGCGCGTTCAGCAGCCAGCGCCAGATCGTGGGTGACAAACAGCACCGCCGTGCCAGATTCACGTCGAAGGACATCGAGTAAATCGAGAATGCGCTTTTGCACCGTCACATCCAGCGCGCTGGTCGGCTCGTCGGCAATGATCACATCCGGCTGCAAAGCAATCGCCATCGCGATCAACACCCGCTGCTTCATCCCGCCGGAGAGCTGGTGCGGGTACTGTTTCATGCGCTGTTCCGGATGGCTTAAACCCACTTTTGTTAACAGCGCCAGCACCTGAGCATCGCGCTCACGGCCACGCAAATGGCTGTGCAGTTGCAGGACTTCGCCCACTTGCGTAGCGATGGTTTGCACCGGGTTGAGGGAATTACCGGGATCCTGCGGCACCAGGCTGATGCGCGCGCCGCGCAGTGCATCAAGCCGTTTTTCCGACCACGCGCTTATTGTTTCACCGTTGAGCACAATCGTGCCGCTGTCGCGCCGGGCGTTGGCGGCCAGCAGCCCAATAATCGCCTGCGCGGTGGTGGTTTTGCCGGAACCGGATTCGCCGACAAAGGCCAGCATTTCGCCCCGTTGCAGGGTAAAACTCACGCCATGAACCACCTCGCGCCAGACGCCACCGCTGTGGTAGCTGAGGGTTAAATTTTCTACCGACAACACGCTCATACACGACCTCCACTGAACTGACGGCTGAGCCGGTTAACCGCCAGTACCACGGCGATCACCACCAGGCCGGGGAAAGTGGTCAGCCACCAGGCGGTTGATAAGTAATTGCGGCCTTCGGCGATCAACAATCCCCATTCCGGCACCGGCGGCGGCGTGCCGTAACCGAGAAAGCTCAGGGTGGAGAGGGCAAGGATCGCCTGACCAAATTGCAGCGTTGCAAAGGCCAGCACGGCGGTGAGCGAGTTGGGTAAAATATGCCGCCACAGCACCGACCAGAAAGTACCGCCGCTGCCCCAGGCTGCTTCGACATACTCGGTGTGGCGAATACGCACCACTTCACCGCGCGCCAGGCGGGCAAAGCTGGCTATCGAAGCCACCCCCACGGCAATGGCTGCATTCACGGTGCCAAAGCCGAGTAAAATAATCACCGTCAGCGACAACAACAGCGACGGAATCGACAGCAACACATCCACCAGCCGCATCAGGAAGGATTCCACGCGCCCGGCGAGCGCACCGGCAATCACGCCGATCAGCGTTCCGGCAAACAGTCCCATCGCCACGGCCGCCAGCGCGGCGGAAAGCGAATGTGAAGCACCGTAGACAATGCGCGCAAAGAGATCGCGCCCCAGTTGATCGGTACCCAGCCAGTGACCGGCTTGTGGAGCCAGCCGTTGTGCCCCGGCAATACCTTCAACCGCGCTGTAATGCGTAAGCAGCGCAGGGAAAAAAGCGGCAAGTCCCGCCAGCACAACCACTGCCCAGGCCAGCCATAACCCCGGCTGCCAGGCACGCGTACGCCAGGAGGGAACGCGTTTACGCGCGGCGGTGGCGTAATCGACCAGACTCATACTGCACCTCCGGTAACGGTTTTCAGCCGCGGGTCAAACCACGGCATCAGCAGATCCACCAGCAGATTGATCAGGACAAACCCCAGCGCGGAGATCATCACTACCGCCTGCAACACGGCTATATCCTGATTGTTCACCGCCTGCTGCGTCAGTTGTCCCAGCCCGCCACGACCAAAGACGGTTTCCGTGATCAGCGCGCCGGCAATCAACTCCCCCAGCAACAGCCCGGCGATATTCAGCACCGGCAGCAGGGCATTGCCGATAACGTGCCGCCACAGCACGCCGGTTTCGCTCACCCCTTTGGCGCGCGCCACGCCCACAAATGGCTGAGCCGATACCTGATCGATACTGCGTAACAAGATCTGCGCCAACGGAGCGGAAATAGGGATCGCCACGGTAATAATCGGCAGGATCAACCCCTGCAACGGCGAGGGGTTAATGACCGGGATCAGCCGCAGCTGGAAGGAAAAAAGCTGAATCAGTGCAATGCCCAGCCAGAAGGTAGGCAGCGAAATAAACAGGACCGGCAAAGATTGAATGGCATTACTCAACCAGCGTAATGCGGGCAACCGCGAGACAAATGCCAGCACAAAAGCCAGTACCACAGCGAGCACGAATGCCGGTGCGGCCAGTTGCAGTGTGTCCGGGAGATTGCTGGCAATCAGCGCGCTCACCGCCACTCCGGCCTGTACCGAATAGCCAAAATCACCGCGCAACATCGCCAACAGCGTATGAAAATATTGCTGCCACAGCGGGCTGTCCGCCCCATAGGCAATGCGCATTTCCTCAATCTGTGCCGGGCTAAGCCCGAGGTCGGGGTTCTGAAACTTAATCAATACCGCATCGCCCGGCAGCACCTGAAGCAGCACAAAAGAGAGGGTAAACGCCGCCCATAGCACCAGCAGGCCTTGTCCCGCACGCCGCAGAAGATAGTGGCTCATTGCAGCCTCCTCAGTGTTTCGCGATCCACGCGCCATAGAATGACGGGCGGCCAACGGCTTCGAAGGCCGCGCCTTTCAGCCACGGCGCACCGGCAAAGACCTGCGGCTCTTCAAAAATCGGGATCACATAAGCGTTGTTCAGCAGATAACGCTGGGCCTCGCCGGTCAGTTGCAGGCGTTTTTGTGCATCGACTTCAGCAGAAATAGAGACCAGCAGATCGTTGAGTTTGTCGTCGCGGAAACTTTTTACCTTGTCGCTGGAACCACCTTTTTGCAGCAACGCATCGCGGTTTTCCGGGTAGAACATGCTTTTCACGACATCCGGATCGGCACGCCCAACCTCAGAAACGGTCAGCGGCGTTTTTAGCGGATCGAGGTTATCCAGCGTGTGGCTTCCGGCGTCGCCAGCTTTAACGCTCAGCGCAACACCAACCTGTCGCCACTGTTGCGCCACCAGTTGCAGCACCTCTTTGTTTTGCGGCTGTGGCAGGGATTCGTAAACCGTCAGTGCCAGACGCTGGCCCTCTTTGGCGCGAATGCCATCGCTGCCTGCTTTCCAGCCTGCGTCATCCAGTAACTGGTTGGCTTTGGCCGGATCAAAGGTCAGTTTGTCGCTCAGATTGGTGTAACCTGCGGCGGAGCGGGCAATAACCGAGGTGGCCTGCGGGTAGTTGGGCGAGAAGAGGGTATCGACAACCTGTTTGGTGTTTGTCGCATGGAGCAATGCCTGGCGCACGCGCAGATCGGCAACCAGCGGGTTATCCGGGCGGAAACTGAGGCTGTCATTCACGCCGCGCGTCGGGGCGGCGTAGATCTGGAAACCCTGATCGGTGGCCTGCTTTTCATCGTAAGCCTGCACCTGGCGGATAAATCCGGCCTGGCCTGCCAGCAACGCGCCAATGCGCACGCTGTCTTCCGGGGTTACGATGATTTTGATGCCGTCGAGATTGGCCGGGCCTTGCTGGGTGAGATTCTTCGGCCCCCACTGATAATCTTTACGCTTCTCCAGCGTCACTTCGCGCCCCAGCTTTTCATCACTGACGACAAACGGCCCGGAACCGATAATATGCCGGGCATCACCCAGCTCATCAAAGTTACGTTGTAACGCACTCAGGGAAACCAGCCCGGAACCAATGGTGGCCGTGCCCTGCAAAAAGCCTGGCGACGGCTTTTTGAAGTAGAACTTCACCGTCTGCGCATCCACCACTTCGCTGTGATCATAGTTATTGATCACTTCCGATACCGGTAAACGCTGCGCTTTGTTACCCAGCCCGTACGTGTCGAAATTTTTTGCCACCGCATTGGCATCCAGCGGTGTGCCGTCAGAAAAGGTCACGCCGGGACGAATTTTAAAGGTGTATTCGGTTTTATCGGCATTCGACGTCCAGCTTTCGGCAATCCACGGTTCAACCTGCAATGTTTTTGGGTTCTGCCAGGTCAGCTTATCGGTGATCTGATTCAGAATGCCGCCGTTGGGGTAAAAACCGCCCGCAGGAGGATATAAATTGGTGTGCGCCTGCTGTTCAAGATAAATCAGCGTGCCGCCTTTTACCGGCGTATCCACCGCCCAGGCGTGAACGGACGCGGCCATCATCAGCACCGTCAATAATGGCAAGCGAAAAGGGATGTGCATGGTGAATTCCTTTGTTATCTATTGTCTTAATGTCGGATTCATCATCCGGCGCAGACATGTACAAAGGAACCAAGGAATTGAGATAAGCATTTCAGGAAAGCGCAAAACCGGGCGTTATAGACGCCCCGGTCCGGCATCAGTTTTAACGCAGCCAGGGTGTGATCGTCAGCCCCACCAGAACGCCTTCCGGCGCCAGCAGACGGGTGACACTTTGCCCCCAGGGTTCCAGGCGATTCGCGACCAGCAACGCCGGGGATTGTCGTGGTCATCATTACCTCTGCGTCATAAAAAAGGGGGCGTCAGCGCCCCCGTGATTATAGGCAACAGAAGAGAATTAATGGCGTAAATCGATCACCATGCGGCCACGAATCTGGCCCTGTTCCATCTCTTTGTAGATCGCGTTGATATCTTCCAGCGGACGCAGCACCACTTTCGGAACCACCTTGCCTTCGTGGGAAAATACATGTGGCTGCCAAACAGGCATGGGTATCGAATGAGGAGGATCATTTGATAACGACAGGCAATATTCTTAATGAACTATATAACACACATTCGATCCATTTCGGATCGTTCGCTTTTACCCAGTCACCATTAAAAAGTATTCTCTTGTTTTGAGCTGTCCATTTACTCATTTTATTTAGAAATTCACTTATAAATAAATTAGCGGGACAACAAATTCCGCACCATGGATCGATAATCCATAAATCTTTATCCATTTCCCCTGCGGTAATATATTCAGGATATTTATATGATGACTTTGCAAGAAGGCAAAACATATGTGTGAAAATATCATTCGTGACGCAAAGACCAGCGTTTCCGCCATGCTGGGTAATAAACCTTACCGCAATTTGAGTCATTTCACCACAATTCCCTGCCTTAAGGCGTTCTGCTTCAGAATAAAATTCAGTCTGAGTTAGTAAATTCCGAGTGAAATAATCCTCTCGTAATTTTCTTATGGTTATTCGGGCCAATTCAACCCTACTGTGATCACTTTCGAATCTGGGGCCAGAGTAATAAGCCTTCGTTACCGACTTAAGCCCTTTTGAGTAAATTTTTCTTACATGTTGAAAAGCCATTTTGGCCAGGTTTTCAGTATCCATACATCCACCATTGAATAAAATATATCAGCCATACATCACATTCTTATAGGCAATTAAATATATACTAATTTTTTTAGTCAGATGATGTAGTAATTAGTCTTTTAAATAAGACAATAATGTTAGTCAGGAAAAAACAGGCGCCGAAGGGCGCCTGTTTGCGTTAGGTGACCATGCTGTTTAGTCAGCAGCGGTAGTCTTGCAGGCTCAGCCGCCATCCGGCAAAAGCACATTGCTTCGCCGAATGGCGCTGACGCTTATCCGTTCTACAGGATAAGGCGGATACGGTCGATCTCCTCGCGCCACTGCGCCTGCAACAGCGGTTTCTGGTGTTTTTCCTTCCGCGCCAGATCCTCTTCTAACCGCGTTTCCAGTTCGATAAGACGCAGAAGAAGGGCATCATCGTCATCCGTTTCATCAGCCGCCACAACACGCGGTTGCGGCGGAGTGGCAGAAACCGCGACGCTTTCCCGTAAGCGATCATAAACCGCTTCAGCATCATGCCATTCGTTCAGCTCGCCGTTTTCCACCAGCCAGAAACGATTGCAGCAGGCATTGATCAACTGACGATCGTGACTGACCAGCAGAAAACCGCCGCTGAACTGTTGCAGGGTTTCGGCCAGTGCCTCTTTGCCCGCCATATCGAGATGGTTGGTGGGTTCATCCAGTAACAGCAGGTTAAAACGCGCCAGCGACAGGCCGACAAACAGCAGCCGCGAACGCTCGCCACCGCTTAGTGTCGCCACCCGTTGCCCGTGACGCGCCCAGGCAAAACCGGCGCTAATCAGTGCCATTTTGCGATCCGCGGGCATCGGCGCAAACGGCTCCAGCGCGTCAAATAGCGTGGCATCATCCGGTAACTGATGTAACGTCTGGTCGTAATAACCCGCATGCAGGCGCGGGTGCAGCCGTAACGCTGCCACTTCGCCGTGCAAAGCCCGCCAGATCAGCCGCAGCAGCGATGATTTCCCGCAGCCGTTGCGTCCCATCACCGCCACGCGATCGCCGCTTTTCAGCCGTGCGAGCGGAACATGGAACAGGGCGGGCAACCCTGCTGCGGGCGGCACGGCGAGCCGTTCCATCTCCAGCAAACGATCCGCAGGCAGCGCTTCGCCATGCAGCGAAAGCCGCCAGGCGCTGCCATCGGTTAATGTGGTCTGGCTCTCTTTCAGACGCTCAACCTGCCGCGCCATCTGCTTTGCCTTGCGCGCCAGATCTTCGTTGTCGTAGACCCGTCCCCAGATAGCCAGCCGCTTAGAACTCGCCGTCACGCGGTCAATCTCTTTTTGTTCCGCTTTATGCCGCAGCGCGTCGCTTGCATCGCGCTCTTCCAGCGCCTGGCGCGCCTGGCTGCACGGTAACGCAAAGTGGTGCAACGTGTGGTCGCGCAGGATCCAGCTGCCGTTGGTGACAGCATCCAGCAAGGCGGCATCATGCGAAACCATCACAAAGCTTCCGCTCCAGCCGCGCAGGAACTGCTCCAGCCACAGCAACGTCGGCAGATCAAGATGGTTACCCGGCTCATCCAGCAGCAGCAGATCCGGTTCGCGGATCAACGCCCGCGCCAGCAGCAAGCGGGTATGCTGGCCGCCGCTGAGGGTGGCGGCGGTGAGGCCGATTTCCGCCGTGCTCAGCCCCATGCTGGCAAGCAGCGATTCCGCGCGCCAGCGCTGGTTGTCGCGCTCGCTGCCGGGCAACTGCGCCAGCACGGCATCAAGCAGCGTCATCGCCAGCAAATCGTCGGGCAGATGTTGTTCCACGCGCGCCAGCAGGCAGTGGTGTGCAACCGTAACGTTGCCGGAAAGCGGAGACAGCGAGCCGTCCAGCACTTTCAGCAGGGTACTTTTGCCGCAGCCATTATCGCCAATAAGTCCAAGGCGATCGCCTTTTCTCAGGGTAAAGGAGAGATCGGAGAATAACGGGCCAAAGGCCGTTTCAACACGGAGTGATTGTGCAGATAGTAATGTGCTCATTGCTTACTCAAGAGTTACAGGCACGAGAGTGCCTCGTCAAACATCGCTGACGATAACCCGGTAAGCCCGAGAGAAGGGGGTTTTAAGCTTCGCTCAAGCCGAAGTTATCGCAGCACGATACCGATAACGCTTGAGCTGGCACGATCGCCAAATGTATGTGAAACATTGAACAGTTCACAATACAGCATAATTAGCCTCCTTTTATATTCAGTAAGTTGATGGGTGAAAAGGAGTTTAGCGAGGAAATGAATCTTTTACCAGCAAGGAAAATAGCCCGGCGCACAAGGGCGCCGGGCGCGGGAGGATCAGATGGAGGTACGGCGATAGCTGCGGTACTTCGGTTCCCAGAAGTTGTCGTTGATTGACTGCTTCAGCGCTTCAGGCGAGGTTTTCGCCGCAATACCTTGCTGCTGCGCCATTTTACCGACGGCAAACGCGATGGCGCGGGAAACGGACTGGATATCTTTCAGTTCCGGCAGCACCAGGCCTTCACCGTTCAGCAGCAGCGGCGAGTATTCCGCCAGCGTTTCACTGGCCGCCATCAGCATTTCATCGGTGATACGCGACGCGCCGGAGGAGATCACCCCAAGACCAATGCCAGGGAAAATATAGGCGTTATTGCACTGAGCAATCGGGTAGGTTTTCTCTTTCCACTGTACCGGCGCGAACGGACTGCCGGTGGCGACCAGCGCCATACCGTCGGTCCAGCTAATGATGTCCTGCGGCGTCGCTTCCACGCGGGAAGTCGGGTTGGAGAGCGGCATCACGATCGGGCGCGGGCAGTGCTTGTGCATTTCACGGATGATCTCTTCGGTGAACAGACCGGTCTGGCCAGAAACGCCGATCAGAATGTCCGGCTTCACATTACGCACTACATCCAGCAAAGAGAGTGCTTCATTCTGCGCGCCGGTATCCCAGTTTTGCAGGTTTTCGCGTTTCTGCACCAGCTTGCTCTGGAACGGCAGCAGGTTCGGCATTTCGTCCGTCAGCAGGCCGAAACGATCGACCATATAAACTTTCTGGCGGGCCGCCGCTTCGCTCAGGCCTTCGCGCTGCGTCTGGGCGATTATCTGCTCAGCGATACCGCAACCGGCAGAACCCGCGCCGAGGAAGACGATCTTCTGGTTGCTCAACTGGCTACCCGCCGCGCGGCTGGCGGCAATCAGCGTACCGACGGTTACGGCTGCCGTACCCTGAATATCATCGTTAAAGCAGCAGATCTCATCGCGATAGCGATTCAGCAGCGGCATCGCGTTTTTCTGCGCGAAGTCTTCAAATTGCAGCAGCACATCCGGCCAGCGCTGTTTCACCGCCTGAATGAATTCATCGACGAAAGCGTAATATTCATCGCCGGTAATACGCGGGTGGCGTGAGCCCATGTAGAGCGGGTCATTAATTAATTGCTGGTTGTTGGTGCCAACATCCAGTACCACTGGCAGGGTGTAAGCCGGGCTGATGCCGCCACAGGAGGTATAGAGCGACAGCTTGCCAATCGGAATCCCCATGCCGCCAATCCCCTGGTCGCCAAGACCCAGAATACGTTCGCCATCGGTCACCACGATCACTTTGATATTGTGGTTCGGCACGTTTTGCAGAATGTCGTCCATACTGCTGCGGTTCTGCCAGGAGATAAACACACCGCGGGCGCGGCGGTAGATGTCAGAGAAGCGTTCGCAGGCCCAGCCAACAGTCGGGGTATAGATCACCGGCATCATCTCATCGAGATGGTTTTCCACCAGGCGGTAGAAGAGCGTTTCGTTGGTATCCTGGATATTGCGTAAATAGATGTGCTTATCAATATCTGTTTTAAAGCTCTGGTACTGCAACCAGGCGCGTTCGGCCTGTTCTTCAATTGTTTCAACCACTTCCGGTAACAGGCCCAGCAGGTTGAAATTACTGCGCTCTTCCATGCTGAAGGCGCTGCCTTTGTTCAGCAGTGGAAACTCCAGCAGCACCGGCCCGGCATAAGGAATATATAACGATCGGTTTTTATTATGTTTGGCATTCATTTTACAGCTCCTTGTTCAACGATCCCTGCGAGAGCGTTTCGCGGGGGGTGTGCGACGGGCGAGAGTATAAAACAAGCTGTCAGCAAATACTTCTTGTTCGCGGATTTCGTTGATGAATTGTTATCAAGGAGGGAAAACAAAAAACCACCCCGGTTGGGGTGGTTCAGGGTGGAAAACTTAACCCGCGCGGCGATGGCGCCCGGAGCGATGAACAACCACCGTCTCTTCGTGATTGTCTTTGTTAACAATTTTACGCGTGTTTGACACTTTGTAATCCAGCCCCATGATGTGGCGTGCCTGACGGTTCGATTTCATGCTTACTCCTTAATCCAGTTCAATGTTTCAAGGACAAGCCCGGTAACAGTGCCGGGCGAAATTCAATCTCATCATTGCAAATCGGTACAAGAACCATACCGAACTGTCATCCTCGATCATTGCGACGTAAAGCGCAATCGGAAAAAGGAATTTCAGGATTGTCTTAATTCAACCCACCGATGCTGTGCATCTGGAGAAAAATCCTAGAAAAAATGAATAAAAATGGTTCTCTATAAAATAAGCAAACTGCAACGCTACGGACACACCTTTAAAATTCCGAGAATATATCCATTGATACGATTCAGGTCTCTTTAATGCCTGCAAAATATATATTCTCCTTAACTAAAAGGATAATTAAAAGATTCCGTAAACCACATGATAGGGGAAATTTCATGGATGAATTCAATGGAGCAATGTTTATATCATTCGATGGCGTTGCCTTTTCAGGAATTACTGTTGAGGCATTTAAAACCGCGCAGTTACTTTCACAAAAGGGGATTAAAAATTATCTTAATCTTGGTTATGATATAAAGCTGGATAAAGGAAAATTCAATAAACCATACGAATGGGAGAAATCGATATATAAAGATGCTTTTATATTGGTGCGAATAGATGACATTACCAGCGTACCGAATTACAACGTTGATTTTATAAATTATTCGCACAATGTATTGATAAGTCAGAAAACTGTTGCCCCACAAGCGGAGTTGAATACTATTCTGGCGAAAATTGATGTCGCGGCTGAAGTGTTGGCTGAGAAAATGGTGCAGCAATGGGAACGTCTGAATATTGGTTATCTTTTTGTTGAAAATGGCACACTGCCGGAAAACATTATATATACAAAAGCGATATATTTAGCAATTGATATATATGGTAAGCGTTATAACCTGGGCGATTTTGTTACCTGGCGTGACCATGACCTGATGTGGAATAGCGAAAAAAGCGTACAGAAATATGGCACACACCCCTGGCCGTATGCCATCAAACCGGTTAACTCTCCGTATATACGCTATGTGACGCTTAATCAGGAATTAAAAGACAGGCTTGAGGAGTAGTGCAACTATACCATTGAAGTAAAAGTAAAAAAGAACACATACGATTTTACAGAAACAGGAGATTGCAGCGATATCAGGCACAGTCTTAGCATTGGCAGCGATGACATTCTTATTGCCCGAACCACGCGAATTATTCCGCAAAAACGGCTGGATCGCGATATTTACCTCGTCTGGCGACTCAACCGACTTTTCCGGCAGAACAATTCTGCACAGCGTGTTCATCTCGTCATTGCTGGCGATATTAATGAGGCGCCATCCTGTTATCAGCAACTGGTCAATCTGTCGGTTGAATTACATGTTGAACCTTTTATTCATTTTATTGGTTGGCTGCAGCACAATTATATGCCGCATGGTTATAACGCACACACCGTTGAGGATTTGTATTATTCCTGTGACCTTGTCTCTTTTCTGACGTCATGGGATTACGACAGCTACGGTAATCCTGTTGGTGAAGCCATTAGTCACCGTCGTTGTTACATTTCGACACGATATGAATATTACGATGAAGTATATGGACAATACGGCTTTGAGGCACCGATAATGAATATCACTGCCGAACATGATGGTTACCCGGACGATGCGTTTATTTCCAGCGTCTTTAAGCTCATCACCAATAAATCATTAATGAAAGAAATTGCTTATCGATGAGAGCAGCAATTCAGATAGTAATCACTCAGGGAGGTTGTATGCGTAAGGACATTTACATATCAATTGTTTTGCCGGTCTATAACGAAAGCGATCGTATCGATGCGGTTCTCACTTCGTTATTTAATCAAAAAACATGCAGCAATATATTGTCGCATGAAAAGTATGAACTGATCGTTGTGGATAATAATTCCACCGATGATTCCGTTGCCAAAATCAGCGAATTTCAGCGTCTGCATCCGGCGCTGGATATTCATATCATTAAAGAGCCCACGCAGGGTGTTTCCTCTGCAAGAAAATGCGGGATGGATTACGCATCGCTGCGCTCAAAAGCCCGGGACAAACGGCTGGGCATTAGCCGCAAACACTACATCGTCTCGGCAGATGCCGACTGTACCGTTGATAGCTGGTGGCTACACTCGCTGATTGAAAAAATGATCGCGGAAAACGGCGATTTAGGCACCTGTAATTACTACTACAACGAGAACGCGTTCCGGCTTCGCCCCAATCTGTTTGCGGAGATTCAGAAAACGCTGCGTTGCCGTGAGGTCTCATTTTCGCTGTTTGGTGGCTTTCCCGATGGCAAGGGGTTTGCCGTTGAACGCGCGCTTTATGACAAAGTGGGCGGTATCGAAATCTTTTATCAGCTTGATAAAGGCCGGTTTGTCGAACATCTTTCGGATGACTGGGATTTCGGTATTCGGGTGATCGCGGCGGGCGGTAAACCCGTTTACGCCCACAATTCCCGGGTTGAAATTAACAGTCGCCGCGTGGATACCATCCTGCAAGAGGTGATAACCGGCGTCGCCTACGGGCAGGATGGCGTCATCATCATGAAAGATGTCCGTCCAGAAAACACACAGCAACCGGCGTTAAGGGATACCACCGCCGCCCAGTCATTGCAGGCCTGGCACTATTCGATCAAGGATTATGTGCCGAAAAACATTGTGCTACCGGCGTTACTCAACCCGCAAATCCTGCTGGACAATCACGCCGTTCGCGAATTTTTTACCCCACAAGTCGCCGAACGCCTGTTCCGGCGTATCTATGAAATTCTCCACGAGATGCGTCTGATCGATCTGAGCCCGATTCATGCCTACAAAACGCCAGCCTACCGGCTGTATTTCGAGTTTCGTGACGATATTTTCAGCGCGCTGCGCCGCGCGGTCGGCGAGGATATCGGTTTTCCGCCGCCGCTTCCGGCCTGTTTTGAGTACGTTAAAAGCGAAGATTTTCAGCGATTTGTCCGCTATTTCAGCGAAGATCGTGAATCCGGCATGGCGCACAACTACTTTGCCAACGGGGGGGTGTTCTGATGAACGATATTCTGTTCGACTCGCTCAACGATCTCGATCCGCGCTATCCGGTTCCGCAGGTGTACGATTTTCTCGCTTCGCCTGAAAACCGCGATTTCCTTGAGTATGTTTATCGCGACCCCTTCGGCTGCCATGTTTTTCCTGGCGACATTAAAGACTACCCGCTGGAAGCATATTTCCAGGACATGGAGCACGACATCGCACAGGCGAAGCAGATCCACCTCTGGGTGTCGATCCCAACCTGCCGCTACCGCTGCCATTTCTGCCAGTTCCCGACCATTATCCTCAATCCGCAGAGCGCGCCCTCGCAGGCGGTTTTTCGGCAACTGGTGGATTACAACATCAAGGAAGCCACGCTGTGGCTTGATAAGGTGCCCGCGCTTGCCGGGGCGGAAGTGGGGGAATTTAACATTTTCGGCGGCACACCGTCGCTGTTGCCTACGGCGGAGCTACAGCGCCTGATGGCGTTTTACCGGCAGCACTTCAACCTTTCTGCCGCCACGCTGCGTTTTGAAGGCGAACCGGCAACGCTGACCAGAGCCTATCTGGAGCTGCTTAAAACGCTGGGGTTCAGCAAAATCAGTTTCGGCGTTCAGTCGTTCAACGATGAGATCATCGCCGCCTGCGGGCGCAGGCATACGGCCGAAACCTGCGAACAAACCATCGCTAACGCGCGCGAAGTGGGTTTTGACTGGATCAGCATCGACCTGATCTATGGTCTGCCGGGGCAAAGCGTTGATGATGTGAAATACGACATGGAAAAATGCCGTGAACTGGCGATTTCTCATGTCGTCTGCACCAAACTGCACCTCGCGGAGTTTATGAAGCGACGCACGGGCGTCTCCGGGCAGCGGCAAAGTTTATGGCAGAAAAAGGGGGCTAACAGCCAGGCGTTTCCGGGGCTGGGCAAGCAGTACCAGATGCGGGAACTGATTGAACGCTATCTCGCAGCGGATTACCGCGAGCATCCCACCATGTATTTCCACCGCAACACGCAGCCCGCAGAAAAATGGAAGGGGCTGATTACCGATCTGGATAAGCAGTACCCGGAAGTGGCCATTGGTCTCGGCGGCAGCTCCAAATGTTCGCTGGCGGAAGCTATTAATATCACGGACTACCGGCGTTACAAGGCCGCGCTTGACGAAGGAGAACTGCCCATCGACAGCAGTCACGGCTTTTCTCCGCTGCAGCGTGAAGTGAATGCGTTCAAAATGGCACTGTCGACCTTACGTCCGGTATGCAATCACGAATTCAGAAAACGCTTTGACGGGCGCAGCTTTTTCAGCAACCCGTTTATCTGCCGCGCGCTGAAGACGTTAACCCCGAAAACTCTGTTCACCGTGCGCGATGATGTCGTCACGCTCACGCCAAACGGCGTGACGCTGGTTGAAGCACTCATCAACACTCAATTTTCTTCTGGCGACATCAGGAGGTTGCCTGTGACAAACACGGACGTATCGGCACCGGTTTTTAGCCTCTATTACATTGCGATTGACACCGAAGCTGGTGTTACCAATGCACAGTTTGAGGCGTTTGTCCGCGAAAAAGGCTGCAAGATCCCTTGTTATCCGGGGTGGCGCTGGACATTGCTGCGCGGTTTACGCGGTGAGCGCGCCGGGCAATTTATGATGCTGTACGAAATTGAAAGCGCGGAATGTCGCGATCGCTATCAGCGCGCCGACGGCAATCTCACGCCGCTGGCGCGCCAGTTCTGGCGCGATCGTCCGCAGGCGCAAGAGATCCTGCGTGAATGGCAGCGTCTGGGAACATTTAGCGCGCTGCCGACGATCTACACCGATTACCGTCTGCTGGCAGAAAATAAAAAAAGCACCGTCCCCGACGGCCCGCGCTATCGCGAGCGTCCCGGTGAAGAGGCGGAAGCACGGGTTATTGGCATCCACAATCTGGCGCTGCGTCCGGATGTTGAAGCGCATACCTTCGAGACCTTCATCGCCGAGAATCATCACCGCATTGAAGACTACCCGGACTGGAAATTTCGTTTGCTGAAAGGTGAACGCGGTAACCGGCTCGATCAATATGTGGTGATGATGGAGATCGCCAGCCTGGCGGCGCTGGATCAGTTCTATCCGGAGCCCGATATCGCCACCGATGAAGCGGCAATTTTTGCCAGAGCGCACCGGGATATCAAACAGATGTACGAAGAGTGGAAGCAACTCGCTTCGTTTTCCGGCTCGCCGCAGATCTACACCGATTACCTGGCGGTTGCTGAAAGTCAGCCCGGCGAAGATAACAGGGGAGCCTGAGCCATGACGCGTCATTTCTCTGGAGCTTTTCCGACGGATAATCTGTGTCAACAACGCGCGACGCGAGCGATTTTCCTGGTTGCCGGTTTGGGCGTGTCGGCCTGGGCGCCGCTGATCCCGTTGGTCAAGCGCGGGCTGCAGCTTGACGATGGCGCGCTCGGTTTGCTGCTGTTTTGTGTGGCCGCAGGATCGATGCTGGCGATGCCGTTCAGCGGCCGCCTGATCCACCGCGTTGGCTGCCGGGCGTTGATCCTGTGCTGCGCGTTGCTGCTGTGCGTCTGCTTGTCGCTGCTGCTGTCTGTCACTTCCCCCGCCGTTATGGGCGGGGTTTTACTGCTTTTTGGCGCGGCAAACGGCCTGCTGGATGTGTCAATGAACAGCCAGGCCGTCGTGGTTGAGCGCGAAGCCGGGCAGGCGAGAATGGCCGGATTTCACAGCTTTTTTAGTTTCGGCTGTATTGCCGGTGCCGGAAGCATCAGCCTGCTGCTGTGGGCCAATGTGCCGCCACGGTATGCAAGCGTTCTGGTGGCATTCGCGATGGCGGTTATCGTCCTCGCGGCATCGGGGCATTTGTTAGCAAAACGCCCGCAGCAGAGCGGCGCGGCAGGCGGCACATGCCAGGCGCTGGCGCATCCTGGTCTGCGGCTTATCGCCATCGTGTGCTTTTTTATCTTTCTGATCGAAGGCGCGATGCTCGACTGGTCCGCCGTTTTTCTCCACAGCGAGCGGCGGATGGCAACGCACCAGGCAGGGTTTGGTTTCACGCTTTATTCCATCGCCGTTGCGCTGGCGAGGCTGTATGGCGATCGCCTGATTAATCACTATGGCCATCTGCGAATGTTGATTGCCAGCGCAATAAGCGCCGCCGCAGGGTTGCTGGTGGTGGTGTCGGTTGATAGTGCAGCCGTTTCCCTGGCGGGATTTGCGCTGGTAGGCGCGG
This sequence comes from Kosakonia sp. MUSA4, assembly GCF_013085925.1. NCBI lineage: Bacteria > Pseudomonadati > Pseudomonadota > Gammaproteobacteria > Enterobacterales > Enterobacteriaceae > Kosakonia > Kosakonia sp. MUSA4. The sequence goes on along the minus strand of NZ_CP025697.1, from coordinate 2,491,295 downwards.
GCCTGGCGAATATCGTGCCCGTTCTTTTCTCGATCGCGGGGAATCAGCCGGTGCCATCGCACTTTGCGCTGCCCGCGGTGACGCTGTTTGGCTATGCCGGGCTGTTAAGTGGCCCGGCATTAATTGGCGTTTTCGCGCAGCATACCAGCCTGGTTACCGTGTTCAGCGCCGGGGTGGCGATCCTGTTCGCGGTAAGCCTGCTTGCGCGCACCATCACACGGTAATTGATTGATAACACAAAGAAAGGAGTCTTTATGAACCATGCATCTCAGGCTATTTTTAGCCTGCATTACATCGGCCTGAATTTAAAGAAAGGCGTTACTGAGACTGATTTTGAAGAGTTTGTCCGCCAGCGCGGCGTGCAGATCCCGGCCTATCCTGGATGGCGCTGGACGCTACTGAAAGGGTTGCGCGGCGAGAGAGAAAACCAGTATCTGATGCTGTACGAAGCCCCGAATTTGCAGCTTTATGCCCGTTATGTCGCAGAGAACGGCGAACAAACGGCAGAGGCGCAAAATTTCTGGCAACAGCACCCGCAGGCGCTTGCGTTGATTGCCGAGTGGAAAACCTACGCCACTTTTGCGGAACTGCCGACCCTTTTCACCACCTATTCGTTGGTCGCCGAGAACACCAACAGTTCACTGGCGGAAGGGCCAAATTATCAGGTTGTCGCCGGGCAAAAACCGCGCTCACGCGTGGTAGGTATTCATAATCTGGCCTTACGTGCTGGCGTGAAACCGCAAACTTTTGAGCAATTTATTATCGATAACATTCACCGCGTGGAAGATTATCCCGGCTGGAAGTTCCATCTGCTGAAAGGTCAGGGCGGCAACCGACAGGAGCAATATGCGGTGATGCTGGAAATCGAAAGCCTCGACTCGCTGAATTCATTTCATCCGGGGCTCGATGTTTCCACGGAAAAAGCGCTTTCCTTCGTAAAAGCGCACCAGGATACAGAACGCATGTATGACGAATGGCGCACGATGGCCTCCTTCTCCGGCGCGCCGCAACTCTATACGGACTACCTGGCGATTGCCGGAAATGGGCAATAATTGATTCACTCGGCTCTGGCGGCACCGGCCAGACGGCTCAGGTCGCCGCCCAGACGCGTATTTTGCCAGGGGCGCAAACTGGCCAGGCGCTGTTTCAGCGCACTGTCACAGGCGTACAGCGAACACCAGGCTTCCAGCCAGGCCAGGTTTGTCGGATGTTGCAAAAACGCCATATCCTGCGCTGCGCCAGTACGTTGCGTAAATGCGCTGGCATCATCCAGCCCATCAATCACCCGCACGCCGAGGCGTTTTAATGCGCCGTGATTTTCCGCCGGCGCATCAATGCCGTTCGCCCGCGCAAACAGAGCGATCATCACCAGCGGTTGCAGCGCGTAATTATGATAGGAAAGGGCGCGCTGGCGGCGGCGCAGCTCATTGGGTAAAAAGCCTTCGTCATCCACCTGCTGCATAGCGGTGCGATAGATATCCAGCGCGGCGGTAAACAGATCCTGTCGCTGCGTTACCACGGCAGTGGTGATAATCGCCCAGGCCGCCCAGTAACTATGGTTGTTAACCTTATCCAGCGGCAAATCATGCCACTCCTTCACGGCCAAATCCCCCAGGCTCCCCAGCCAGTGTTGAATCGTTTGCTGCTGTGCCGGATAAGCGTTAAGCGGATGCTGCGGCGCGTATTCCAGTTGCAGCCAGGCGGAGGAGAAGGTAGCCAGCGCCCATTTGCGCATTGACCTGCCGGTATGGTTATTGGCGCGTTCCGTTAACGCGCCCGCGCTGGCCCATTGATCCAGCGCCGCCACCGCGCAGGCAACATGTTGCGCATTGCTGCTGTGCGCCCAGGCGGTGACCTGACGGCTGATATAGCGCTCCATATCGGTGATGGGCTGCGTCTGCTGGCGAAACGCCGCATCGGCCTGCGGATTGAGCGTGGCGCGGGCGCTGTCGGAGCCTGCATATTTACTGGGAAAATCGAGCACATCGGTAAACGGCGCGGGAACATCCGGGCACTTTACCGCTTTATCGCCTGAAGCCTTTTGTTCCGGCGGCTGCATAAATCCGGCGGGAGGACGCAGAGAAGCGGCGGCACAGGTGGCCGCCGTCAGGATAAAAATCAGTACAGTTCGGAGTAACATCATGCTTCGCCTTTTGCGCAAAAATGCCCGCAGCGACTATAGCATGTGTTGATCAGCTACCGCCGAACACATGTACCGCGCGATGCAGGCGGGCTGCGCGTTCCGAAAGATCTTCCGCTGCGCTGGTCACCTGTTCCACCATCGACGTGTTGTTGTGGGTCATCGTTCCGATACGGGAAACGGACTGGTTAATCAGCTCCAGCGCCTGCGTCTGTTCGTTGGTCGCAGTGCTAATCTCTTTGATCATCGTGGACATGTTAATCACGCTGTCAATCATCGCTGTCAGGTGCGTTTCCGTATTGGCAACCATCTCAACACCGCTCTTGACGTTCGCCACATTATGCTCGATCAGCGTCTGGATCTCGCGCGCGGCGGAGGCCGAATGTTGCGCCAGATTGCGCACTTCGGCGGCAACCACGGCAAAACCACGGCCGGACTCCCCGGCGCGCGCCGCTTCCACCGCTGCATTGAGCGCCAGGATATTGGTCTGGAAGGCGATACTGTCGATGACGCTAATGATATCGACGATTTTGCTGTTGTCCGCAGAAACAGACTGCATCATGCCGATCGTTTTTTTCATCACATTACCGCTTTCCATCGCGCTGGTGCTGGCTTCATCCGCTCTGACCATCGCTTCGGCAGCGGTTTCCGCTGTCTGGCGCACGGCACTGGCGATCTCTTCTACAGCGGCGGCGGTCTGATGCAGCTCGCCGGAGGTTTCTTCCGTGCGGCGTTGCAGGGATTCGCCTTCGCTGGAAATGCGTCCGCTGATCACACGAATGCCGTTGATTTGTGTCGAGACATCGCCCACCAGCGAACTGAGATTTAACCCGGCCTGGTTAACCAGACGCATCAATAAACCGATTTCATCCACGCGATTAAAACGCACATAATCGCCCTCGCGACCGGAAACCACTTTCTGCATTTGTTCCAGCACAATTTTCAGCGGACGAGATATTTGGCTGTGCAAAAAAACTGACAGCAAACCTAATATAATAATTGTACTTCCGGCTTTTTCTGCGGCACCGAAAGGAACAAATTGCAGCGCAACGAGCAGGGCGGCGGTAATAATCGTGCCAAGGTTTATGCGTTTTGAAACACTGATTCGCTGGAAGATCGAGAAAAAAGAAAATAAACCTCGGCGAACAACCAGACCTTTATAAAAACGATGCCCGCGGAGTTTGTTTTCATTCGCCTGCTGATAAAGTTCAGCGCTGGCGTCAATTTCTTCACGGGTTGGGATATTTCGCACCGAGATATAACCGGTGAGCTGCCCTTGCTGATATACCGGGGTGACGTTGGCGCGAACCCAGTAGTGATCACCATTGAGACGGCGGTTTTTAACAATCCCGGTCCAACTGTCTCCCTGCTGAATAGTGGACCACATATCGCCAAATGCCGCAGGCGGCATATCAGGGTGACGAATTATATTATGCGCTTCACCCATAAGTTGATCTTCGCTATATCCGCTGGCATCGATAAAAGCGGAGTTAGCATAAGTAATATGGCTGTGTGTGTTGGTAGTCGACAACAGTGTCGTGCCATCGTTAAGCAAAAACTCTTTCTGTGTAACAGGAGTGTTACGCTTCATGAATATTCCCCACAATATACCGCGATCAAAAAGTATTGCTGACGCGGTAATGGCTTTTTTTATAATTTACCGGCCAGTCGATTTGTTGTTATTACCGATGCATTTTCCACAAACCTGAGGCCGACGGAAAGTAGCTGTGATAAATATTTTTTAAGTCAGGCTTACCGTTCCGTTGATAAATATTGTTATGATTTTGCGAAAGAAAAATGATGAAGTGAAAATTCACCAGCTATAAGTAAATCCTTAAGCTAAATTACCAGCCAGCCATGCATAAAAGCCTTAAAATTAAGCGACGAAAAATAGAAACATTAACATGGCGGGCTAATGTGTTTACATTTTTTGCGCAGCCAAATATCAGCAAAACAGCAGCATTCGTTAAATATTGCCTCAACAACAGTCAAAAAACATTATATTTTGCAGGGGGATTACACAGACGGCGAATAGGGGAATAGGGAAACTGCACGGCGGAAGCACCGCCGCGCAATAATTAATGGCTAAGGATTTGGTCGAGAAACTGGCGGGTACGCGGATGCGCAGGCTGGGTAAAAAAGGTTTCTGGCGGGGCGGATTCGACAATGCGACCGTCGGCCATCAGCACCACGTTATCCGCGACGGTACGGGCAAACCCCATCTCATGGGTGACCACAATCATCGTCATGCCGCTCTCCGCGAGATCGAGCATCACGTCCAGCACTTCTTTGATCATCTCCGGATCGAGCGCCGAAGTGGGTTCATCAAACAGCATAATCTCAGGTTGCATACAGAGTGCGCGGGCGATAGCCACACGCTGCTGCTGGCCGCCGGAGAGTTGCAGCGGGAACTTATGCGCCTGATTGGCAATCTGCACTTTTTCCAGATAATGCATCGCCAGTTCCGTTGCCTGCGCGCGGCTCATCTTGCGCACCAGCGTCGGCCCGATAATCAGGTTATCCAGCACGCTTAAGTGCGGAAACAGATTAAACTGCTGAAACAGCATGCCAATACTCAGACGGATACGACTGATATTGCGCACGTTGTCGTTCATTTCGATGCCGTTCACCAGAATCTGGCCTTTCTGATGCTCTTCCAGCCGGTTAATGCAGCGGATCAGCGTTGATTTCCCGGAACCGGAAGGGCCGCAGATCACCACGCGTTCTCCTTTTTTCACGCTGAGCGACACCTCATCCAGCACCTGAAATTTCCCGTACCATTTACTGACACCGGTTAATTGAATAATCGCGTCTTGCGCGGGCAAAGTGGCTTGCATCAGGAAACTCCTTCAGGATTACGGCTGGCATCAATGCGTTTTTCTACCCACACGGCATAACGGGAAAGCAAAAAGCCAAACACTAAATAGAGACTGCCAATGAATATGTAGGTTTCGATGTAGTAGCGACGCCACTGCGGATCCTGCATCGCCGCGGTGGTAGCAGTCAGCACATCGAACAACCCAATGATGATGACAAATGACGAGTTTTTCATTGCCGCAATAATATGGTTAGTCACCGCTGGCAGGCAGATGCGCAGCGCCTGCGGCAGCACGATTTTGGTGGTGGTGTGCCAGTAACCCAGATTCAGCACGGCAGCGGCTTCATACTGGCCGCGCGACACTGCCTGTAAACCGCCACGGATCACTTCCGCCTGGTAACAGGCAAAGAACAGCGCGATACCAATAATTACGCGCAGCAGTTTATTGACCTCCATTCCCGCCGGTAAAAACAGCGGGAACACATTCACCGCGACAAACAGAATGGTGATCAGCGGCACGCCGCGCAGACCTTCAATAAAAATGACCGACAGGCCGCGCAAGAACGGCAGTGGCGAACGGCGTCCGAGCGCGAGGATTACCGAAACCGGCATACCAATGATCACCGTGCCGGAAAAGAGCAGCAGGGTGAGCGGCAAACCGCCCCAGTCAGAAGAGGGCACCGCTTTCAGCCCGAAGATACCGCCGCTCATCAGCACCGACATCAGCGCAATCGACACCAGCCACAGCGGCCACAATAAGCGCGAGTGCCAGCACATCGGCGAGAGCGATAAACCGACGGTGACAAACCACACCAGCATCGCCAGCGCTGCGCGCCACTGCTCATCATAGGGATAAAGACCAAACAGGATCGGGCGATACTTTTCGCCAATCACCGCCCAGCAGGCGCCGGTGGCGGCCCGGCACTGTTCTGCCGTGCCGTGAAAACCGACGGCGTCGATAATGCCCCAGCGGATCAGCGTCGAAGCGACCAGCCACATTACGGTTAACAGCAGCAGCGTCAGTACCGTCTGCGCAAGGCTGCTGAACAGATTACGGCGCAGCCAGAAAACCACGGCATTTTGCATAACGGTTCCTTAGCGCTCTTTAATGGCGACGTAGCGGTTAAACAGGTTCATCAGCAGTGAGGTCGTTCCGCTGATGATGAGATAGACCACCATCATAATGGCGATCGCCTCCAGCGCCTGGCCGGTCTGGCTCATCATGGTGTTGCTGATATTCGCCAGTTCCGGATAGCCGATAACCACGGCAATCGAGCTGTTCTTCGCCAGGCTGACATACTTACTCGCCAGCGGCGGCACCATCACCCGCATCGCCTGCGGGATCACCACATGGCGCATTACATGCCACGGCGAAAACGACAGGGCGCGCGCCGCTTCCAGTTGGCCTTTCGGCACAGACTGAATGCCCGCGCGAACGATCTCGGCAATATAGGAGGATGAGTAGAGCGCAATGCCAAGCAGCAGGGCGGTAAACTCCGGGGTGATATTAAACCCGCCGCGGAAATTGAAGCCGCGCAGCGCCGGACGATTCAGTTCATGCGGTGCGCCGCACAACCACCACGCCAGCATCGGCAGGCCGATAATCAGCGCCAGCCGAATGCGCCCGGTGGGCAGCATTTTGCCGTGGCGCTCGCGCCAGCGGCGGGCTACCAGCGAAAGCAGCAAACTGAGCGCACAGGCTACCAGCAGCGCAACAAAAGCCCACATCCAGCCGCTGTGAGCGGCTGGCACGGTAAAGGTTAATCCACGGTTGGTTAAAAAACCGCCCGGCAGCGCAATTGCATCACGTGGTGCGGGCAGGTTGCGGATCACCATCGACCAGAAAATCACATGCAAAATCACCGGCACATTACGCAACATTTCAACGTAGGTAACCGAGATTTTCACCAGCAGCCAGTTTTTCGAGACGCGGCCAATGCCGACGATAAACCCCAGCACGGTTGCCAGCACAATGCCGCACAGCGTCACATACAGGGTATTGAGCAGGCCGACGGCGAGCGCGCGGGCATAACTGTCCTGCGGCGTGTAGTTAATCAGCGTTTCGCCAATGGCGAACTGCGCGCTCTGGTGCAAAAAACCAAAACCGGTAGCAATGCGCTGCGCATGCAGGTTCGCCACCACATTACTGTAAAGCCAGTAGCTAAAACCCGTTAACAGCAGCGCCAGCAGCAGCTGATAACACCAGCTACGTACGGTTTTGCCGCCGAAAAAGGTGAAAAGGCGAAACGCGGAGACCGGTTGCGTCGTGGCAGACACCATCACCGTCGTACCGGAGTTGTCAGACTGTTTCATCATTAAACGTTGTTCTTAGCGGGGTGAAAGGGGCTACCCCCGGATGAGGGCAGCCTTGCGGTTAGCGGATCGGCAAACCGTAGAGCAAGCCGCCTTTGTTCCACTGATTATTTAAATCACGATCCAGCGGTTCGGGGCTGTTGGGGCCAAAATGACGGTTGTAGATATCACCGTAGTTGCCCACCTGTTTGACGATGTTGTACACCCATTTGTCATCGAGGCCGAGTTTCTGACCAAAACCACCGGTCACGCCCAGCAGACCCTGAACATCCGGATCGGTGGACTTCAGTTTTTCATCAACGTTGCCCTGGTTGACGTCCATCTCTTCGGCATCAAAAGTGGCGTAAACCACCCATTTCACAATGTCGTACCACTGGCTGTCGCCTTTACGCACCGCCATCGCCAGCGGCTCTTTTGAGTACATCCCCGGCAGGATCACGTGATCCTGCGGTTTGTCGGTATCAAACGCCAGAATACCCGGCAGCGCCACTTTATCGCGGGCGATCACGTCACAGCGCCCGGAAAGATAGGCCGCCACATACTCTTTGTTGTTCTCGATAACTACCGGGGTGTAGTGCAAATTGCGCGAACCGAAAATCTGCGCCACGTTACGCTCGGTGCTGCTCGGCGTGACACAAACGGTTGCGCCGTCGAGATCTTCAATTTTCTTCACCCCGCTATTGGCGCGCACCATAAAACCGGTGCCGGTATAAAAGTTAGGCGGCGCGAAGCTGATACCCAGCGCAACGTCATTGGTTAACGTCGCCGTCGTATTACGCGACAGCACGTCCACTTCGCCGGATTGCAGCGCCATAAAGCGTTGCGCCGTCGACAGCGGGGTGAAACGGACTTTTGACGGATCGCCAAATACCGCCGATGCCAGCGCACGGCAGAAATCAACATCCAGGCCTTCCCACTGACCTTTGCTGTTGATGGCGGCAAAACCGTGACGGGCAGGGTGAACACCGCAAACCAGTTCACCGCGGGCTTTGATTTTCTTCAGGGTATCGCCATTTGTGACAGGGGCATTTTCCGCCTGAGCAGGCATCAACAAACTGCCCAGCGCCAGCAACAGAACTGACGCAGCAAGATGGGTTCTTTTCAGCATGGGCTATCCTTTTTAAAAGTTGCTATCCGATTAATTAACTGTATTTATTACCGTTTACTATCGTGTCCGTTTGTATACCTATGTTCGCCATCCATGACGCATTTAGCAAAGAACGAATTCAGTAAAGCATATTCAGACGCTGCCGAAGGAATTATTGCCAGCTCTGTACACCTTGCCACAGCAACTGTGCGCTCAGCAGGATCATAGTCAGGCGGAACAGAATGCGAAACAGCCGCTCCGGCACATTATCCAGCACCCGCGTTCCCAGCCAGGTGCCAAGCGCGCCGCTGATAATCATCGCCGCCAGCACGGGTAGCCAGTTGGCCCACGCAAACCCCATCAACCCGAACGCCAGAATTTTCAACCCGTGTTGCAACACCATACAGGTGGCATGCGTGGCGATCAGCGGCTGGCGTTTCAACCCTTGCGAGCTGATAAGCCCGGCCACCATCGGCCCGGTCGCGCCAACGATCATCGTACCCAGGCTGCTGATCCCGCCGCCGATAATGAAAAACGGACGACTGAGCGGTTTTTGTTCGCCGCGTTTGCGTAACACCGACCAGAGAATAAACAGCCCCAGCGCAATGCGCGCAACGCTGTCCGGGATCACCGCAGCCACCGGCGCGCCAACGGCAATGCCGACGGCGCAACCGAGCAGAAACCACAGCACCAGCGGCCAGACAACATACATGCGCTGGATCAGCGTCCGGCTCAGATTCGAACCGAGTTGCACCAAACCATGCACCGGCATCAGGCTGCTGACCGGCATGCCCAGCCCCATGATCGCCAGCAGGGCCGTACCGCCACCCAATCCCATTGCCGCGGTCAGTGCCGAGGTGAGGAAACTGCAAAATACCATCACTGCCGCAAACAGCGGTGTGATCTCAGGTGGAATTAACGTCAGACCCATTTTGCGTCCCGTTAGCGAAAATCATCGTGCAGCAGGCGTTGATAGAGCGCCTGCGCTGCTTCTTTCGGCAGCACGCGGCTGGCGCAGTCAAGAAACTTTTGTTCAATCAAATTATCCGGTAGCGGAATGGCCGGGCTGGAGCCCCGCGCTCCGGCGATGCGCCGTGTAAACTCACGACCGTCGATGGTAGTGAGCGTCACAAACGCGCTGTGGGTGATCTCTTCATCATGACGCTCCAGCGTCACTTTGCGCATTAACGTTTGCGTGGCCGGATCGGCGAACAGCGCATCATCAATAAAATCATCCAGCGTCAGCGAACCGGTGACAAACGCCCGCGCCACGCAGTAGTGCAGGCTGAACTTTCCGGCCAGCGGATTGACCGGCTCAGGAATATTAATATGCGGAAAACGAATCGGGTGAACCTGCACGGCGATCCGCTCAACCTCGTGCGGTTGCAGGCCGGTCTCTTCGCGCAATGCCAGCACACCATCCAGCGGTGACAAAATAGCGTAGCAGCAGGGGAAGTATTTGTAATTATTGCTTTTCACCGTATCGAGAATAAAGGGCGGTTCATTCCAGCTTTCGGTCAGCGGCAGCGAATCCACATTCTCCACACCGTTGTAGACATGGAAATACCCCTGGTGTTGTTCAAACGCGCGCTGCCCGGCGGTAAAACCGCTTTGTGCCAGTTTGCAGGCCATTACTGCGCTGCGTGCCGCCTGGCCCACCGCCAGCGCTTTGGTTTCACTGCCGAAATTGGATTTGATACCACTGGCCAGCGATGCGGTAATCGACAGTGCGGTGGCCGTCTGTTCTTCATTCAGTGCAAGGAGCACCGCACAGGCGGCAACGCCCGCAAACACACCGACCGTGGTCGTCGGGTGCCAGCCGTGACGATACTGGAAAGGGCTGACCGCCTTACCCATACGTACCGCCGTTTCATAGCCTGTAATATAGGCGCGCAGCACCGCATCACCATTCAGATCCTGTTCATCCGCCAGCGCCAGCAGCGCAGGCAAAACCGCCACGGAAATATGGCCGTGCAGCCAGGAATTGGAATCATCAAAATCGAGCAGGTGAGAAGAGACGCCGTTCAGCAGCGCGGCATCCAGCGCGTTCAGTTTCAGATCAGTTCCGAATACGCGGCTGTGGCCGCTGGCGGCGCTCGGGATAATCACGCTGCGCAATTTCACAGCGCCTTCCTGAACGCCACCGGCCAGCGTCACGCCGAGCGTGTCGATAATCGCGGTGCGGGCCTGGGCGTACGCCGCCTGCGGGAAAGCCTGCCGGGAGAACGCCAGCAAATTACCGGCAAGTTGTCGGGCAATGGTCATGATAATGTCCTGTACCAAAAATGAATCAGTGATCGCCAGCCAGCAGTCCGGCGATCAGCGCCAGAGAACCCGGGCGCTCAAAATGGGCGGCAGCGTCATACAGGGCAGCGCTACGTTCTGCGCCGAGGACGGGGATGGTGAGGGCGTCAAACTTGGCGCGTAACTCTTCATCGCTCAGCGGATTTTGCGCATGCCCGCGATAAACATCAGTATGTGCGTGGATAACCGAACCGTCGTCCAGCCAGACATCAATAAATGCCGAGCTGGCGGATTGCCCGTCCACCGCCTCAACTTCCAGCAGCGGCAGCAGGGCGCGCGGGCGGGGATCTTCAACCGTGGTTTGGGTGAAATCGGTGTCGGTCAGCGCATAACCACTCAGGGCGAGTGTGATGCAGTGTGGAATACTAAATTTACTTTCCAGCGGCGTGCGGGGATTCATGATCCCGGCATTCACCATCCCCATCGGGTGAACTTTCGCCGCGATACGGGTGATTTTCCGTCCCTGTAATTGCGGATAAATTTTGCGCGCCGTTTCGATGGAGGCGTGCGTGCCGCGACAACTGGCGTACAGCTTGTAGCCGTTGGTCAGCAGTTCCCAGCTTTCGCCGAAATCGAGAGGGGGAATCTCGGCGCTGCCATCCTGGATAAAGATTTTTACCCAGCCGTCCGCTTCATAAAAATGGTGTGCGCCGACAAAATCCTCAGCCGCCAGTTGCGCCGCAAGAATGCCATCCATTGCCGCTTTACCGGCGTGGAAGGGTTTGCCGTGCGTGCCGGACGATTTCTGCAAACCGCCCATCATGGTGGCTGCCGCGCCGAGCGCGTTGCGCACCTGTTCTTGTGAAAGCTGCAAAATTACCGCAGCAACGGCCGCGGCACCGGCGCGTCCAACCACGGAAGTGGGATGAAAACCCCGGCGTTGCAGATTACGTCCGACGCCCGGCACCCAACCGCCGCCGAGTTTCGCCATCACTTCAAAGCCGGCGATAAATGCCAGCAGCACCTGCTCTTCATCCAGCGGATACGCCTGCGCCATCGCCAGTGCGGTAGACCAGCAAGGGCCGCCCGGATGACCTGCGCCAGCAGGGTGGGTATCGTCGTAATCGGCGGCATGCGCCATGGTGGCGTTAATCAGTGCGGCAAGCGCGGGGGTGGTCGTACCGGAAAGGAAAATGCGCGATTCACCGGAAGCATTCCACGTTTTCGCTACCTTGCGAACCGCATTAACCGCGTCATCATTGACGGCGCCGAGCGCGACGCCAAGAAAATCGATCAGTGCGCGTTTAGCTTCATGCCGCACGGCTGGCGGCACGGTGAGTTGATTAGCATGGCTGATAAAATGGCTTAGCTGTTCTCCGCGGGTTAGTTCACCATCTGCATTATTTGTCATTGTGAAACAAGATTTCCCTGGTGTTGGCTTACAAATAAAAATGTCAAAAATTCGTTTTGTCTTATATTGAATTCATTTGTATACAATGAATATAAAATAAACATAGCAGCCATTCTGCAAACGTCAAAAGATAATTTTTATATAAGCTCAGAACAAAAAAAGCAAAAGCGTTACCTTTCCTGTGGCAAGATGCTACGGCAGGGTGCACAGCCTTAATTAAGGCCAATAAAGAACAGTTAAACGGAGCTAAAAACGTGAAATCGACGGGTCGCGACGCAGGCTTGACGCCTTTTGAAATATTGCTTTCCGCTATTGAAGCAGGTGAACTGCAACCCGGAGAACGTTTGCAGGAAACGCGTCTGGCGGAACAGTTTGGCCTGAGCCGCACGCCCATCCGTGAAGCGCTGCACCGGCTGGAAACGCTGGGCCTTGCCGAACCCGGTCCGCAACGCGGGCTGATCATTGCGCATATCAGCTATGAACGTCTTCGCCAGTTGTTTGATGTGCGCGAAGGGCTGGAACGTCTGGCAATGGATCTGGCGGTTGCCGCCGCGTCGGACGCAGAGATTGCGCTGTTGCAGGAGATGATCAACAAAGAAGCGACGCTGACCGACAGCAAAGCGCTGCACGATCATAACCGGATGTTCCACCGCCAGATTTACCGCGCCACACACAATCCCTATCTGAACGAAATGCTGGATAATTTGCGCATCCATTTGTCGCTGTTGCGCAGCACCACCTACGAGCTAAAAGAGCGGGCCGAAGAGGCGAAGCGCGAGCATCAGGCGATTGTTGATGCGCTGGCGCGTCGGGACCGCCTTGCCGCACAGGAAGCGGCTTGTCAACACATTCGTAACGGTTATCGTGCCCGACTCACCATTTTAAGCCAGCGAGAACGCTAACAGAATGCCCCTTAATCAACGAACTGAACGCTTGCAATCTTGCTAAGATCGCGAGATTGCATCATCTAATCGGGTTTTTTCCAGGCATTTTGAGGGTAACTTCTTGTGTTAGCGACTTTGATTTACCGTAGCCGCCTGAATTGCACATTAGATCCCTCTCAGCTGACGTCACTTGTCGAGCGAGCAAATCTGCGCAATTCTCAGTTGCAGGTCACGGGGATTTTACTGTTCGATGGCGATCATTTCTTACAGGTTCTTGAAGGGCCGCTGGCCGCAGTAAATGTGGTCTATGAGCACATAAACCGGGATACCCGCCACAACAATGTGGTTGAATTATTGCGTGATTATGCGCCGCGCCGCCGGTTTGTCGATCGCGGCATGATGCTGTTTGATCTCTGCGCGATGACAGCGCCCGCCGTGCTGCGCGCGATTCTGCGTTTCGGCACGCTGAAGTATCAATTGGCGAGCAACGATCGGGTTTACAAATTTATCCGCAATTTTATCGCCTCGCCGAAAAGCAATGGCGGGGTACGCAATACCGGGCCGGAGCAGTGGTCTTTCACCATTAAAAAACCACCGTTCAACAACGCCAGCGCGCCGATTACTGAAGGCCAGCCGTGCCAGTTCGCTTTTCAGCCGATCATTGAACCGCTGCGCGGCAATATCTCTTCGCTGGAAGCGCTGATCCGCGGGCCGAACGGCGGCAGTCCGCAGGAGTATTTCGCCACCATTGCGCCCAACAAGCTGCATGAAGCGGATCTCGCTTCCAAGGGCTGGGCGCTGGCGATGGCCAGGCGCCTGGGCATTGGCAACCACAAAGTGGCCATCAATTTGTTACCGATGTCGCTGGTGAAAATTCCCGGCGCGGTGGACATTCTGCTCAACCACATCACCCGCAATCATCTCAATCCAGGACAAATCATCGTGGAAGTGACGGAAGATGAGGTGATTTCCGGCTACGAAGAGTTCACCTGGGCCATTCGCCAGCTTCGCGCCGCCGGAATTGGCCTGGCGATTGATGATTTTGGTTCCGGTTTCGCCGGGCTGTCGCTGCTGGCAAAATTCCAGCCCGACAAACTCAAAATCGACCGCACCATTGTCACCGACATTCATCTGCACGGCCCGAAGCAGGCGATTGTGAAAGCGATTCTCGATTGCTGCGCCGAACTGCAAATCACCGTGGTGGCTGAAGGCGTCGAAAAAATCGAGGAGTGGTGCTGGCTGGAAGCGGTGGGCGTTCAACGCTTCCAGGGATTCCTGTTTGCCCGCCCGGTACTCAATGGCGTTTCCCCCATCAACTGGCCCCAACGCATCTCGCCGTCGCTGACGAGCCGCAAAAAAGTCTGAGTTATTTGGTTTATAAATCATCGTGCTTCTATGATTAATTGCATATCGGAAGACGTGATGAAGGGGAGACGATGAATTTCAGGAAACGGGTTGCACGTGGGCTGGCGCTCAACTCTTCCCTCGGTCGTAGTATTACATTCTGTATGGTTGCGCTGCTGGTGGCGGGTATCGCAACCAGCACATGGACACTGACCCGCTCATGGCAAAAGGAAGTGGCGGATGCCGAACGCGACGCCATTAACTTATCGGTTTCGCAGGCGCGCCAGGCGGAAGACACGTTTCTGCAGGCAGAAATGGCTCTGCGAGATATCAGGCGCAATCTGCCCGCCACGGGCATCAACGACATCAATAACCATCAGTTCAATAACTATCTGTCCGAACTCCAGCAGCACCTTCCGCAACTACATGGATTCATGGTGTACGATCCGCTGGGCAATATGATCGCCACGTCGTTTGGCAAAATTTCGCCACTGTCCAACAACAGTGACCGCGAATACTTTCTCTATCACCGGCGTAACGCCCACGGCAGTATTCATATCGGGCATGTGATCCGCAGCCGTTCGACCGGCGATCTGGTGATCCCGGTTTCTTTACGTATCAGTGACAGCGCGGGCGGTTTTGCCGGCGTGCTGTTGGCAACGGTGAAACTCGACTATTTCCGCCATTTTTACAGCTATTTTGAGTTGCAAAACCGCGATCTGCTGGCGCTGTTAAATACCGACGGCAACACCCTGTATGTGCGCCCGTTTGCGGATGATGTGATTAACCGTAACCTCTCTGCCAGCCCGCTGTTTACCCAGGAACTGGAGAAAAAAGATCGCGGCAACGGCACCTGGGTTTCCGCGCTGGATCATGTTGAGCGCATTTACGGGTTTGCGCGGCTGGAACGCTATCCGCTGGTGGTGGCCGCAGGGTATGACAAACCGGCGCTGTGGGCTACCTGGCTGAAAGAGAGCCTGCCGGATCTGGTGCTGAATGCCATGCTGCTGCTGGGCACGCTGCTGATGGGGGCGATTATTTTCCGCCAGGTGCGCATGAACGTTCGCAACCAGAACGAACTTGCCGAACTGCGTGATGAGCTGACCAGTATCAACCACACCCTGCAACTGATGGCGCTGGCAGACGGGCTTACCGGTCTGGCTAACCGTCGGCAGTTTGATCTCTTTTTAGCAAAAAGCCTGAAAGCCTCCGCGCTGAAGCAAAAACCGGTCTCGCTTATCATGATCGATATCGATTATTTCAAGCGCTATAACGACTATTACGGCCATGTCGCAGGCGATGACTGTCTGCGGACGGTAGGTGAAATTCTGCAAAAACTGCGGCTCAACACGCACGATTTGATTGCCCGCTACGGCGGAGAAGAATTCGCCATTATTCTGCCGGATACCGGCCCGGAAGCGGCGCTTTTCGTCGCGCGCCAGGCGGTTAACATCGTACGCGGCGCCCAAATACCGCATGAGCAAACCGGTGGCGCGCAGGGCACGCTGACCATCAGCGCCGGGTGTTACAGCATTATCGCCGAACTCAACGCCGACGAAGCGCAGCGGCTGAAAGAGGGCGCGGATAAGGCGCTCTATCAGGCGAAAGTGCAGGGACGTAACCGCGCGATAGCGGCCAACGAAGCGCTGTTGCAGCAGCCCTGAAAATTTACCGGCTTCCAGCGCACGCCTGCGGAACAATGCCTGACAGTTTGCAGGATCGGGTCGATTGCGTTCAGGCCTGCAGATCTTTGATCAGATAGTGGCGCTGCATTCCTTTGTGCGGGAAATCCGCCAGCGTCATCTGCTCTGCAAACCCCAGTTTTTGGTAGAAGGGCAACGCCTGAAAGCTGAAGGTATCGACCAGCGCGTGGCGACAGCCGATCGCCACCGCTTCCTGCATTGCCCGCAGCATCAACTCGCGCCCCAGCCCGTTACCGCGCTGCGACTCATGCACCCAAAGATAGTGGATATTCAGCCATTCCCCCTCCTTGCGGGCGATCACGCCTCCCAGCATTATCCCGCTGTCGTCGCGGAAATAGACCGCCAGATGCGCCCACTCGCTGGGATTAACAAACTGCTGGTTGTAACGCCGTAAACCGGCAAATAGCTCGCTCTGGTCCTGCTCAGTCACTTCGTGCTTAACGATAAGATTCATCCGTTTCTTCCTTATTCCCACGTTTGCTCAGCGGATAACCGCCAGAGCCGCTGCTGGCATCGTCTACCTTTAAAGACGGTTATCCACGCACAAGGAGAACATTTCAGTGACCATGAAAACAAGCCTTTTATTGCGTCGATGGTGAAGGGCGATCGGGGCGCGGTGCAAGTATTGAGCGGTACAGCCAGCCAGTTGTTCCACAAAAAATCGTAAAAAAAACCGGGCGCTGAGGCCCGGTTTCGTCTTTCCCTTACGCGTTACAGTTTGCTCAGAAACGCCAGCAGGTCTTCATTCAGTTGATCCTGATGGGTAACGGCAAAACCGTGCGGGCCGTTTTCGTACACTTTCAGTTCCGCGCCTTTAATCAGTTGCGCCGACAGTTTACCGGTGGCTTCGAACGGTACGATCTGATCGTTGCTGCCGTGGATCACCAGCGTCGGGACATCCACTTTCGCCACATCCGGGCGGAAGTCGGTTTCGGAGAAGGCGGTAACGCAATCCAGCGTACCTTTCAGCGACGCCAGCAGGGCGATATTCAGTGTTTGCGTCAGTACGCCGTCAGAGACTTTCTGCCCGGCATTCAGGCCGTAGAACGGGGTAGCAAAATCACTGATAAACTGCGCGCGATCTTTGAGCAGGCCTTCTTTAATGCCATCAAATACGCTCTTATCGACGCCTTCCGGGTGATCGGCGGTTTTACCGAAAATCGGCGTGACTGCGCCCAGCAGTACCAGCCCGGCTACGCGAGAGGTGCCGTAGCGGCCGATGTAACGCGTCACATCGCCGCCGCCCATCGAGAAGCCCACCAGCGTCACGCCCTGCAAATCCAGCGCGGTGATCAGATCGTTAATGTCGGAGGCAAAGGTATCGTAGTCGTAACCGTTCCACGGTTGATCGGAACGACCAAAACCGCGACGGTCAAAGGCGATAACGCGATAACCACGCTCAGCGAGGAAATTAAGCTGGCTATCCCACATATCACCATCCAGCGGCCAGCCGTGGCTGAAGAGAACCGGCTTACCCGCACCCCAGTCTTTGTAATAAATCTGAGTACCATCCTGCGTTTTGATTGTGCTCATCTGCTTACCTCATTGTTAAGTAGTGGGTTAACACCGTTTATCGCCCGGCGGGGGCAACCAGATGCCGGACAACCGGCGGCTCGTCGCCCTGATGAAAAGCCAGCACGCGCTCACGGATACGTTGATCGTTTACCGTGTGCCGCTCGTGCTGACGTAAATGTTCGATCCACGATCCCATCACCCAGGTTTCGACAAACACACCTGGCTGTACTGCATCTTCATACACCGCCCAGCCCATCGCGCCTGTACGGCGTCTGACGCGGCGCATATCCTGCATCGCAAGGGTGAATTCATGGGCGTCCTGCGGATCAATGCGGTATTCACAACTCACCATCACCGGCCCGCGCTCGTGGGGGATGGTGATATTCGCCGTGCCGCCTGCCGGATCGAGAATATCGAGATCCAGCGCAGCGTCTTTTTCCAGCCGCCAGCGTAAGACCGTCGTCGCACCCAGCACCATGCCAACGGTTGCCGCACACAGCGACCACGCCACGCCGAATTCCGACGCCAGTTTCCCCCAGATCGCGCTGCCGACGGTCATCGAACCAAAGAACACCGTCAGATAAACCGCCAGCGCACGCGCTTTCACCCAGCGGGCGGCGCTGCGCTGTGCGCCGACATTCAGCGTCGAGAGCACGGCAATCCAGGAAAAGCCGGTGAAAAACTCAAAGGCATTAAGCAGCCAGACATGACGAATAAACGCCAGTGCCAGCATGGTGACGGCAAACAGCAGGCTCGCCGCCACCATCATCCGATCGGCATTCAGCCGTTTGCGCAATTTCGGCAGTACTACCGCGCCGCAAATCGCCCCGACGCCAATACAGGCCAGCATAATGCCGTAACCGCCCGGGCCGAGGCCCAGCTCGCGACGCGCCACCAGTGGCAGCATTGCCCAACCGGCGCTGCCAAACAGAAAGAACGCCACGGTGCGCGCCAGCACATTTTGCAGCACCGGCGCGGCATGAACGTAGCGCAGGCCGCCGCGAATGGCCGTGAAAAAGTGCTCCGGCGGCAGGCGCTGCACCGTGGCTTGCGGTTTCCAGCGCTGCAACACCAGCGCCACGCCGACCACCGACAGGGCATTAAGCAGGAACACCATCCACGGACCGGCAAACGACAGGATCAACCCGCCGAGCGCCGGGCCAATTGCGCGGCTGATATTGATGCCCAGCGAGTTGAGGGCAATCGCCGGGCTCAGCTCCTGTTTTTCGACCAGATCCGGCACAATCGCCTGAAAGGCGGGCGAGCTGAGCGCCGCGCCGGTACTGAGTAAAAAGTTCGCCGCCAGCAACACTTCCGGCGTGACGTTGCCGGTAAAAGAGAGCAGGGCAAGCCCGGCAGCGGCACAGAACGACCACACCTGCGAGAAGAGCAGGATCTTGCGTCGCTCGATGATATCGGCCAGCACGCCTGCGGGCAGGACAAACAGAAACATCGGCAGGCTGCTGGCGGCCTGCACCAACGCCACCGCCAGCGGATCGGCGCTCAGCGAGAGCATCGTCCAGTTCACACCGATATCGCTCATCCATGAGCCGATGTTGGAGACCACGGTCGCAATCCATAGCATGCGGAAAACGCGCTGATGCAACGGTTGCCACGCAGAGGCGGAAGGTTGAAAAGGTGACACTGTCACCGCTGCTTCCAGTTCGTTTTGTTGGGTCATGCAATTGCTCCTTTTGCAGTCCGTCGGATTCGCCAGCTTCCAGGGCCGGTCAGCAAAAGCGTAGTAAAGATGATCAACAGCAGCCAGCCGAATTGCCCTTCGGCAATGGACCAGTCAGGATGCACCGCCAGCATCGCCACCAGTAGCACCACGATGATTGGCACGCAGGCCAGTCGCGTCGCCACGCCCGCAATAATAAACAGCGGGCAAATCACCTCGGCGAAAATCGCTGGCAGCAGGCTCATATAAGGCCCGAGACCAAACGGATCTTCGATACGCGTCAGCTCTTCACTGAAATGGAACACCTTCGGCAGCCCGTGCACATACAGCAGTAACAGGCTGCCCGTCAGGCGCAGGAAGAACAGCCCCGCATCAATACGGGGCGCAAAGTCAGTTGACGTTTTCATGATGTCAGAACGCAAAGCAGCTACAGCCGAGCGCGCCCCAGAACGCGTTCTCATCCGATACCGGCATGGCGTTGCCACGGGCGATATCGTGCTGATGAACGTGAACTCCGCACGGGCCGGAACAGTGATGAACACCTGCAGCCTGGCCCACACGGGCCACCTGCGGCGGTGCGCTACGATAATGACCCGGTACTTTGACCACCGGCGACCACTCCGGCACTACCGGAATAGCCGGCGGCGCCAGCGGGCCAAACTGACCGGCGGCGTAGACGATATCGCCGCCCACTACCGTCAGTACCGACTCAATCCCTTTGATCTCCTCTTCCGGCACGCGGAAGTAGTCCTTGCTCAGAATGGCGAGATCCGCCAGTTGACCGGCTTTGATCTGGCCTTTTTTCCCCTGTTCGCTGGAGAACCAGGCGCTGCCCTGCGTCCACAGCAGCAGGGCGGTATCGCGATCGAGGCGCGCGCTGTGATCGTACATCTGCATGCCGCCGACAGTACGGCCGGAAACCAGCCAATAGAGCGCCGTCCACGGGTTGTAGCTCGCCACGCGGGTGGCGTCGGTGCCCAGACCAACCGGCAGGCCGTTTTCCAGCATTTTTGCCACCGGCGGCGTCTGTTTAGTGGCCTGCTGGCCGTAGCGCTCCGCGAAATATTCGCCCTGGAACGCCATGCGGTGCTGTACGGCGATACCGCCGCCGAGCGCTTTTACGCGTTCGATATTGGCTTCGGTAATGGTCTCTGCGTGATCAAAGAACCAGTGCAGGCCGTTGAATGGGATCTCGCGGTTCACTTTTTCGAACACATCGAGCATGCGGCTAATGGATTCGTTATAAGTGGCGTGCAGGCGGAACGGCCAGCGGTGCTCAACCAGGTGGCGCACCACGCGCTCCAGCTCCTCTTCCATTCCCGGTGCCAGATCCGGGCGCGGTTCGAGGAAGTCTTCAAAATCCGCCGCCGAGAAGACCAGCATTTCGCCCGCGCCATTATGACGGAAGAAATCGCTGCCCTGGCCCGGCGTCAGCATGTCGGTCCATTTCTCAAAATCTTCCAGTTCATGGCCGGGACGCTGCGTAAACAGGTTATAGGCGATGCGGATCGTCATCTGCTTTTTCTCATGCAGTTCGGCGATCACCGCGTAATCTTCCGGGTAGTTCTGGAAACCGCCGCCCGCATCGATGGCGCTGGTCAGCCCCAGACGGTTCAGCTCGCGCATAAACTGGCGAGTGGAGTTAACCTGCTGCTCCAGCGGCAGTTTCGGCCCTTTCGCCAGCGTGGCGTAGAGGATCATCGCATTCGGGCGGGCAATCAGCATGCCGGTCGGATTACCGTTACTGTCGCGCTGGATCTCGCCGCCCGGCGGGTTCGGCGTGTCGCGGGTATAACCCACCACCTTCAGCGCGGCGCGGTTGAGCAGGGCGCGATCGTAGAGATGCAGAATAAAGACCGGGGTATCCGGCGCGGCTTCGTTGATTTCATCCAGCGTCGGCATCCGGCGCTCCGCAAACTGGAACTCCGTCCAGCCGCCGACCACGCGCACCCACTGCGGCGACGGCGTGCGCAATGCCTGTTCTTTCAGCATGCGCAACGCATCGGCCAGCGACGGAACGCCTTCCCAGCGCAGTTCGAGGTTGTAGTTAAGCCCGCCGCGAATCAGGTGCAGGTGCGAGTCGTTCAATCCCGGGATCGCCGTATGGCCGTGTAAATCGACAACCTGTGTGCGTTCGCCGCGGTACGCCATCACCTCGGCTTCACTGCCCACTTTAACGAATTTTCCGTCACGGATGGCGACCGCGTCGGCGAGCGGGTTTTCCCGATCAACAGTGTGGAACTGGCCATTGCGCAATATCAGTTCTGCATGTGCGAGCAAATCCATACTTCCTCCAGTCTGGCGGCCCGGTTGAGCCGATAAGCATCTGGAATGAATTATGTAAAGCGCGGCGGAAAAAAGACCAGTTGTACCAAAGTATAGGTATACGAAAGGATAGTTATACCATCAGATAATAGTCGGGCCGGGGGAGCGCAGCCTACCATGCAGCCACCGATAGCGAAGCCCTGTCGTTTGCTGTCTGAACGTAGCTCCAGCTCCTTTAACCTAATGGGTGTAAATATGACAACCTCAAAGCTTGAAGTCCTGACCCCGGCTAACTGTCAGTTAATCTTTATCGATCATCAGCCCCAGATGGCCTTTGGCGTACAGTCCATTGACCGCCAGGTGCTGAAAAACAACACCGTTGCGCTGGCAAAAGCCGCCAAAGTGTTCAACATCCCGACCATCATCACCACCGTTGAAACCGAGAGTTTTTCCGGCAATACCTACCCGGAACTGCTGGATGTCTTCCCGGAGAAGGACATTCTGGAACGTACTTCTATGAACTCCTGGGACGATCAGAAAGTGCGTGACGCGCTGGCGGCCAACGGCAAACGCAAAGTGGTGGTCTCCGGCCTGTGGACCGAAGTGTGCAACAACTCCTTCTCCCTGTGCGCGATGCTGGAAGGCGATTATGAAATCTATATGGTGGCGGACGCCTCCGGCGGCACCTCAAAAGAAGCGCACGACTACGCAATGCAGCGCATGATCCAGGCGGGCGTGATCCCGGTAACCTGGCAGCAGGTGATGCTGGAGTGGCAGCGCGACTGGGCGCACCGTGAAACCTACGACGCGGTGATGGCGATTGTCAAAGAGCACTCCGGCGCCTACGGCATGGGCGTGGATTATGCCTATACCATGGTGCATAAAGCGCCGTCCCGCGCCAAAGCGGGCCACCGCACGCTGGCGCCGGTTCCGGCACGCTAAGCAGCAAGCTGGCCGGTATATGCCGGTCAGCCTTTCCCTTTTCGGCAGGAGTTTGCCATGAGTATCGGACTGATTTCCTTTGCCGCAGGCGTGCTGATTGGCGTGATGTATGCGCTGCTGAAGGTACGTTCTCCCGCGCCGCCGGCGATTGCGCTGGTCGGGCTGCTCGGCATGCTGCTGGGCGAAGGCGTGATCGCCACGCTAATGACCCACACAACGGCGGGATAAGACTATGAAAACCTGGATCGTTTCTCTCCTGGTCGGTCTTTTGGCTGGCGTTATTTATGCTTTACTGGGCGTTCACTCACCCGCGCCGCCGGTCGTTGCGTTACTCGGATTGTTCGGCATGCTGGTAGGGGAGCAACTCGTACCGGTAACCCGCCGTCTGCTGGCCCGACAGCCGCTAACTATGGCGTGGTTCCGCCATGAGTGTGTACCGAAAATTAGCGGTGCGCCGCAGCCTGAACCTCCAGACTCGCCGCCGCGCCAGGATACCTGAGGCCAGAGGAGATCGCATGACGCAACCCCGGCGTATTGCCATTGTTGATGATGAACCTTCCGTCCGTAGCGGACTGAGTAATTTGCTGCAATCGGAGGGTTACGCCACGATAGCATTTCCCTCGGCGGAAGCGTTTCTCAACGACGGCCCGGCGCAGCCTGCGATTGCGCTGGTGATTGCGGATCTCAAACTGAAAGGCATGAGCGGCGCAATGCTGTTTGAGCGGTTGCAGCTTAGCCCGGCACCGCCGCCGGTAATCTTTATCTCCGGCCACGACGACGAAACCTGGCAACGGTACGCGGGCAAACCCGGTGCCGTTGCTTTTTTGCGCAAACCCATCGATATCGATATCCTCCTTGAATATGTTCAGCGCGTGTTGACCAACAGCGAGGATAATCCATGAGCGACGCGTCACCTCTTCCGTTGTGGCCAAAAACCGGGGAACACAGCGCAGGACAGCCTTTTACTGTGCAGGATGACGCCATCTATACGCCGCTGGCGCAGGAAGGATGCATTGCCTGGATGAATGCCCATTACCCGTGGGCCAGTGACGCCTTTATCCTTGCCACCGCCGTCAGCGACGAAGCCGAACCGCGCGCCAGCCAGTTGCTGAAAAATGAGCTGGCGCTGCGCGCGCAACTGGAGAGTAGCTGGGCAGTCACGCCTGTCGCCAGCGCGCAATATCATGGTCGTTTCGCGCTGGTTTATCCGACATTTGCTTTTGAGACGCTCACCCGGATGATCGCTCTGCCAATGGCCTGCATCGCCAGTTGGCTGGAGCTGGCCTTACGCATCTGCGCGCCGCTGCGCCAGATGCATCGCCGCAATCTCATTCACGGCGATATCAAGCCGGGAAACATTTTTCTTAGCGGCGAGCGCTGCCGTCTCGGTGGATTTGGCCTTGCGACCAGCAGCAGTGAAGTGCAGGCGCAAAACTGGCTGCCGCTTTCCGGCGGCACGCTGGCGTATATGTCACCGGAACACACCACCCGCACCCATCATGCCGTTGACAGCCGCAGCGATCTCTACAGCCTGGGCATTGTTCTGTATGAACTGCTGACCGGCGTGCTGCCGTTTGATCTGTCCGAAGGCGGGCAGGCAGAGTGGACGCTGCATCATATTGCCTCTGAACCTGCCGCGCCGCATAGCCTGCGGGAAGGTTTACCGCCGATGCTGTCGACCATCCTGCTAAAGCTGCTGGCCAAATCGCCGGAGAAACGCTACCAGACCATCGATGGCCTGATCGCCGATCTGCGCCGCTGCCAGGCCACGCTGACGCCGGAGCAGGGCATTCCGGCATTTGCGCCCGGTTTACAGGATCGCTCTGCGGCGCTGCACTTTGCCAATACGTTGTACCGCGCACATCCGCAGGCGGGCGAGCTGGTTGCTGCGCTGGCAGAGGTCAACCACAGCGGCAAACAGATGCTGGTCACCCTCAGCGGCCCGTCCGGGATGGGTAAATCTTCGCTGATGGCCTCAGCGTTGAAACTGTTTCTGCAACGCCCGACGCTGATTGCGCTCGGCAAAGTGGAGCAGTACAGCGCGGTGCTGCCGCTTGGCGCGCTAACGGCAGCGTTTCGCTCGCTGGCGCTGCATTTGCTGGGGCTGCCCGCCGAAGAGGTGGCGCGCTGGAAATCGCGGCTCTCCGTCGCGCTGGCCGGGTATGAAGGGCTGGCGGTCAGCCTCGCGCCGGAACTGGGGCTGCTGCTGGAGAGTAAACCTGCGCCTTTCGTTGACAGCGTCACGCTGGATGCCCGCGCGCGTTTTAATCATATGGTGTTGCGCCTGGTGAGTGTGTTTGCCACGCCCGGCTGCCCACTGGTGATATTGATTGACAATCTGCACTGGATCGATGACGCCAGCCTGCAACTGCTGGAGTATCTGTTGCAGCAGAGCCACGCCTTGCCGCTACTGATGGTGGTATCGCACCGCGATCTGCCGTCGCTCGGGGATGAGACGTTTGCCGCCACGCTCGCACGCCTGCGCAGCGCCGCCAGGCGAACAACGGCGTGCGAACCGCAACCGCTCTCCGCCAAAGCCGTGGCGCGTTGGCTGGCGATCGTTTTTCAGACCCGTCCGGCATCGACCGTCGATCTGGCAAAACTGATCCATGAAAAAACCGGCGGTAATCCGCTGTTTGCCCATGAATTTTTTAAACGCATCGTCGAAGACGGACTGGTGAGTCATAGCAGCTATCAGGGGCGCTGGCACTACGATCTGGCCGCGATCCGCGCCCGTTACTACAGCGAAAACGTCATTAGCCTGGTGCTGCAACAACTGGAACAGATGCCGGAGGAGACCCGTACGCTGCTCGCTCATCTGGCCTGCCTTGGCAGCGCAGGCGGGGTGTTACTGGCAAGTCGCATACTGGAGAGGGCGCCTGGCGAGATACGTTTGCACCTGCATCCGGCGGTGTCCGTGCAGTTAATTACCCTCAATGCCGACGAATACGCCTTTACCCATGAGCGTATTCAGCAGGCGGCAAGCGCCTTGCTGCCTTCGTCCGCGTGCTGTCAGTTACATCTGCGGGCCGCCAGCCTGCTGGCCGATGAAGTGCGACAAACCCCAGGTAACGAGATCCTGTTTCGCACCATCCACCATGTCACGGCGGCGATCGACAGTATCCAGACTGCGCCACAGCGGCAGAAGTTCAGCGAACTTTGCGCCCTTGCCGCCCGGCAGGCCAAACGCAGCGGGGATTACGCTTCCGCGCTGGGCTATTTACAGACCGCGCGCACGCTCAGCGCCGACAGCGGCGATCTCTTCGCGCTCGATTTACAGCGGGCAGAGTGCGAACTTCTGCTGGGCCATCTCGCTACCGCGCGCACGTTGTGCGAAACGCTGCTGGCCTCGCCGGGCGGGCTGGTGGAAAAAGCCCATACCGCCAGCGTACTGGCAGAAGTGCATATCCGCCGCTCCAGCTATCCACAGGCGCTCGACACCACGCTGGGCTGGCTCTCCGTGTTCGGTATTCACCTAAGCCGACAGCCGGACGATGCCGAGTGCGACGACGCCTGGCAGGAGATTTCATCCCTTATCGGAACGCGCCCCGTCAGCGCGTTTATGGCATTGCCGCGCATGAACCACCGCCAAACGGATGTGTTGATGAACCTGCTGGGAAGCGCCAGTCTGTACGCCAGTTTTATCTGTCCGCGCCTGCATTTCCTGCTGCTCTGCCGGATACTGCAACTGACGCTGGAGCGGGGGCTGACGGGCGCATCCACCGTCGCGCTGGCGTGGTTTGGCGTCATGATCGGCGAGCGTTATGGCGAGTATGAGCAGGGCTTTCGCTACGGCACGCTGGCGCAGGATCTGGTCACGCGCCACGGCTTTCATGATTACGCCGCCAAAACCCTGGTGGCGCTGGGGCGCAGCAGCGTCTGGATCCAGCCGTTGTCGTATACCGTCCAGTGCGCCAAAAACTGTTTCACCGCTGCGGTTGCACATGGCGATCTCACCATTGCCTGTTTCGCTTCCTTTCGTGAGATCACCAACAGCCTGGTCTGCGGTGACCCGCTTGATGTGGTACTGAGTCATATAGAACGAGGGCTGGCGTTCCTACACGAGACGCGTTTTTCGGATATGGACACCATTCTTCTGTTACAACGTCACTTTGTTGAATACCTGCAAACACCCCAGCCGGTGTTTAGCGGTAAAGCGGTACTACCAGAATCACTGTTACCGGCAACGCCGCCGTCGCCCATGCTGTTCTGGTTCTGGCTTTATCGCGGAATGGCGCACTTTTTTGCCGGTGAATATGCGCAGGCGGAAAGCAGCCTGCTGGAAGCGGGGCGCTTCGCCTGGGCCGCGCCCGGACACGTCAACCTGCTCGATTACCATCTCTACAGCGCGCTGTCGCTGTCGATGCAACTGACACCGGACACCTTTTCCGCCGCGCACCGCCAGCGGCTTAATCAGCACTACAACCCGATCGCGCGCTGGGCACGGCTCAATCCATCGACCTTCAGCGACAAAGAGGCGCTGCTGTACGCCGAGATCGTGCGGCTCGACGGGATGAACAGTATCGCCATTGGTCAGTATGAGAAAGCCATCAAGCTGTCGCGCGAAGCGGGCTTTAACCCGAGCAACGCGCTGGCGCATGAACTGGCCGGGCAGTTTGCCCGCACCTGCGGTTATCCAACCATTGCCGATGCCTGGTTTCGCGGGGCGATAGCCGCCTGGGGCCGCGTTGGCGCGCACGGCAAAGTGCGCCAGCTCGAACAGACGCACCCGCACCTTGTCGCGAAAGCGGCCAGCACGCCGTATGACACCATTGCGTTTGCGCAAAATGATGAAATTCGCGATCTGCAAAGCATCATCAAAGCCTCGCGCGCGCTCTCCGAAGAGATCAATCTTGAGCGGCTGATTCAGATCCTGATGACCATGCTGCTGGAGCGGGCAGGCGCACAGCGCGGCCTGTTAATCCGCGTGCTGGATGACACGATCCCATTGATTGAAGCCAACGCGCACACCAGCAACGAAGGGGTGCGCGTACAGGTGCTGAACGAAACGCCGCTGGCGACAGATTTACCACTGTCGGTGCTGGCGGCGGTGATCCGTACCGGGCAGGAGATCCGCACCGGCAGGCCGGAAGAGTACAGTCCGTTCAGCCAGGATCCCTATCTGTTGACCTCCGGTGCGGCCGTAATGTGCGTGCCGATGTTTAAACAGGCGCGGCTGGTGGGAGCGCTCTATCTGGAGAATCGCCTGATGCCGGACGTGTTTACCGCCGGGCACTCCCGCGTGGTGAACCTGCTTGGCGCGCATGCGGCGGTTTCGCTGGAAACGGCGCGTCTGTACGCCGAACTGCTGGAGGAGAATATTCAGCGCCGCCGGGTGGAAAAAGAGCTGCGCGCCAGCCAGACCTCGCTGATGCTCGGCGAGCAGATCAGCCACACCGGAACCTGGCGCTGGGAGCTGGAGCAGGATCTGATGCACATGTCGGATGAGTATGCGCGCATCCTGGGGCTACCGGAGAAACGCAAGCTGATCTCGATGGCCGAGTTTCTCACCTATGTGCATCCTGACGACCATGCGCACATCAGCGCGCTGGTGACCCGCAGCGTCGCGCAGGGGTTAACCATGCAGGCGGAGTTCCGTATTATCCGCGCCGACGGCGAGGTGCGTTATATTCTCGGTATTGGCGATCCGGTGGCGGCCAGCGGTGAAACGGTGCATGAATATTTTGGCACCATCACCGATATCACCGCCCAACGGCAAAATGAAGATGCGGTACGCGTGGCGCAGGCCGAACTGGCGCGCGTTTCGCGGGCAACCACCGTCGGGCAACTGACTTCGTCGATTGCCCATGAGATTAACCAGCCGCTGATGTCGATTGTCTCCAATGCGGGTGCCAGCCTGCGCTGGCTCAACCGCAATCCGTTACCGATTGAAAACGTTCGTACCGGGCTGGAGGAAATTATTAGCGAAGGGCAGCGCGCAGGCGAGGTGATCCGCAGCCTGCAATCCCTGACGCGCCGCCAGCCGCCGGTGTTTGAACGCCTCGATCTGCACGCGCTGCTGCACCATATTCTGACCCTGTCGCGCAGCGAACTGGAGCGGCGGCATATTGCTGTCGATTACCGGTTGCAGGCCGCTAACAGCCTGTTTTGCGGCGACAGCGTGCAGATCCAGCAGGTGCTGCTGAACCTGGTGATGAATGCCATTGAAGCGATGGCCGAGGTGGATTCGCGCCCGCGGGTGCTGACGCTCAACACGCAGAACCCGCAGCCGGGTGAACTGCTGTGTGCGATTGCCGATACCGGCAGCGGAATGGATGCCGACGTACAGGCTCGGCTGTTTGAATCGTTCTATACCACCAAAGCGCAGGGAATGGGGATGGGGCTGACCATCAGTCACACCATTATTGAACGGCATCAGGGAAAACTGACGGCGCAGGCAAGAACGCCATTTGGCAGTCTGTTCTCCTTTACCGTGCCCGCCAGCGATTAACGGCTGCGCGATTTGGCGATTTGCAGGCTTCCGGCGGCATGTACCAGATCCGCCAGCGAGCGGGCCTGCATTTTGTCCATCACCCGGCGGCGATGCACTTTGACGGTGATTTCACTGACGCCCAGCTCGGCGGCGATCTGCTTATTCAGCAAGCCGCTGATCGCCAGTTCAAACACTTCCTGTTCGCGCGGCGTTAAAGAGAGGTGGCGCTGTTTGAGAGCGAAGTTCGCCTGCTGCTGCTCAAACTCCTGCTCGGCGCCTTTCAGGGCATCCACCACCGCAGCCAGCAAACGCTCCGGCTCCACCGGTTTGGTCAGAAACTCACGCGCACCGGCTTTCATTGCCTGAACGGTTAGCGGAATGGTGCCAAACCCCGTGAGAAAGATAATTGGCAGCTCGCGTCCACGATCTTTTAACGCGCTGGCAACATCAAAACCATTCACCACCGGCATGTTTAAATCGAGGATCAAACAGGCCGGAACGCCGACAAGGGGATGAGAGAGAAATGACTCCGCGGACGCGAAGTCGATGGCGCGGTAACCTTCGGATGCCAACAGCCGGACAATTGATTTTCTGACGGCATTATCATCATCGACAACATAAACGACAGGTTCCATCATCTTTCGGCCTCACAGGGGCGACGAGCCTGAAAATGCACGTCTTTCACTTTGCAGGTTGATACTGATAACATAATTTTTAACCGGATGAAATGACGAGAATTTCCTTACAAATTGTGTGATTTTTATTCAGGTAAACAGCGATTTTTCACTACGGTTGACGGCATCGTTTCTCACCGCGACTTTCGAATGAAATTTGCGCTAAGGCATTGAATGTTGCATATCGTTTAACCAAATGTTGCTTAAATGACATTACTGTCAACCAACGTAACCATCCCTTGCTTAACCATTTCAACGCTAAAAATCAGATTAATCTTACTTTCACCTCCCTTACGCCAGTACGGCGCAAAACGCAGCGAATCGGATAGCCATAATGTTTTCCGGCTGCGGTTCCATGTTAGTTTTCAAAGGGCACCATAAAGCCCGTAATACAAAAGGAGATGTATTATGATGAGATTCAAAGCATTACTCTCAATGCTGTTGTTTGGATTATCGATGAATATCGCGGCAGCGCCCCCGGAAAGGAGCAGCGAACCGGACTGGAACGAGGTGTGTCATATCCTTTGCCTGGCCGGTGAAGGCGGCGCTGCCTGCAACTGTGATCTCATTCCCTGATTGCCACCCGCCGTAGCCCCGAAGGAGATGGTAACTTCAGATGCCATCTCCTTTTTTATTCGGTGCGGCATTCTCTGGCCGACGCCTTTCCCTGAATTTCTCGGGCGAAAAAAACCGAATACGGCGCGGGCTGGTATTGATATGGTAAATATCATTTTCAGCAAAGGAGCGCTGCTTCGATATGGAATGCGAACTCACCCAGGAGAATAATGATGCCCGACATCAAAACCCTCGCCAGCACCGAAGTTTACCGCAATAAATGGATGCGCCTGCGCGAAGACCGTATTCTGCGCGCCGACGGCAATGAAGGGATCTATTCCGTGGTGGAGAAACCCGACTTCGTGGTGATTATTGCCCGCGAGGACGATGCGCTGTACATCGTTGAGCAGTACCGTTATCCGATTGGTAAACGCACCCTCGAACTGCCGCAAGGATCGTGGGAGTGCGCGCCTGACGAAGATCCGCTGCGCGTCGCCGCCGGGGAACTCCAGGAGGAGACTGGGCTGGTGGCCGGGCGTATGCGCCATGTCGGCTATCAGAAACTGGCGCAGGGCTACTCCAGCCAGGGTTACCATATCTTCCTCGCGGAAGATCTGACCCAGCATCAAACCTCGCTGGATCCGGAAGAAGTCGGCCTGACGGCGCGTAAAATAACGCTGCGCGAATTTGAAGCGCTGATCGCCGACGGCGCAGTCAGCGACGCCACGTCGGTTACCGCGTATCTGCTGGCGAAGCTGAAAGGGATGCTGGCATGAGTCGCTCTGCGCCCGCCAGCGCCATTCTTTCCCTCTATCAACGTCACGCCGCTGCGTTCGCGCAGCAACGTTCGCAAACGCTGTTTGAAAAAAGCTGGCTGGAGAAATTCGCCGCGCGCTTACCGGACAATGGACGGATTCTGGATATTGGCTGCGGCAATGGTCAACCGATCGCCGCATGGTTTATCGCCCAGGGATTTCATCTCACCGGAGTGGACGGCGCACCAGCGATGCTGGAAAGGGCCCGGCAGACTTTTCCGTCTGCGCGCTGGCTTC
Organism: Kosakonia sp. MUSA4; assembly: GCF_013085925.1. Lineage (NCBI taxonomy): Bacteria > Pseudomonadati > Pseudomonadota > Gammaproteobacteria > Enterobacterales > Enterobacteriaceae > Kosakonia > Kosakonia sp. MUSA4. The sequence goes on along the minus strand of NZ_CP025697.1, from coordinate 2,460,234 downwards.
ATCAGGATATGCGCCAGCTTGCGCTGGGGGAAACCTTCGACGGCCTGATCGCCTGGGATAGTTTTTTCCATCTTACGCAGGACGATCAGCGCCGTATGTTTGCCCGCTTTGCCCGCCACAGCCATCCAGGCAGCGTGCTGATGTTTACCAGCGGGCCGGATGACGGTATCGCCATCGGGCAATTTGCGGGCGAACCGCTGTTTCACGCCAGCCTCGCACCTGAAGAGTATCGGCAACAACTGGCGGCAATCGGCTTTCGCGTGCTGGAGATGCGGGCGGAAGATCCCGACTGTACCGGCCACACGATCTGGCTGGCTCAGCGCATGGCCTGATTCGACAACCGACGCAGGCGGCTCAGACTGAAAGCGATTGCCAGCAGCGTCGCCATCATCGCCAGCCACAACCCCAGCCGTATCGCCAGCGCTTCCTGCGTTGGCGAGCAGAGTGCCAGCATTACGCCCACCAGCGCCGCGCCAAGACACTGTCCAAAGGTGCGCACAATGGCTAACACGCCGGAGGCATAACCGCTGTGCTCGCGTGAGGCGCTGGCGAGCATCTCCCGGTTATTCGGGCTTTGAAAACAGCCGAAGCCCATCCCGCAGATCAGCCCGCGCAGGCTGATATCCCACGCCGCTGCATTTTGCGGTAGCAACGCCAGCAGCAGCAACCCAACGGCGAACAGCAATAACCCGGCAGTGGCAATCTTTGCGGGCGCATAGCGATCTGCCAGCCGCCCGGCATGCGGCGCCACCAGAATGATGCCGACCGGCCAGGCGGTAAACAGCAAAGCCGAGGTAAAGGCGCTGTAGCCATAAACATTCTGAAAGAGAAACGGCAGCGCGACAAAGGTTACGCCCTGGCTGATAAAAGAGGCCAGCGAGGTGAGCGCGGCGAGAGAGAAGCGGGGCGATGCAAAGAGGCCCAGCGGCAACAACGGTTGCGGCGCCCGCTGTTGACGGCGCACAAATGCCAGCCCGCTCGCCACCGCGATCGCAGCACAGGCCATGCCCGTCCAGGATGTGGTCGTCGACGCCATGATGGCCGCTCCCAGCATCAACGCCGAGAACAGCGCGCCCTGCACATCAAACGGCCCACTGACGCTGGCGGTTTTCCCCGGAATGACGCGCAGGGCAAATGCCAGTGCAATAGCGCCCAGCGGAATATTGATGGCAAATAACCATTGCCAGCCCAGCTCGCTCAGCAGAGCACCGCCAATGACTGGCGCAACAGCCGTGCTGGTGGCGATCAGCAGGGCGTTGATGCCGAGAATGCGCCCCAGCAGACGCGTGGGAAAAATTGAACGCAGGATAGCCGGTGCAATACTGAGCGTGGCCGCGCCGCCAATCCCTTGCAGTACGCGCATGGTCACCAGCGCTGGCAGTGATGGGGATAACGCGCACCCCAGCGACGCCAGCGTAAACAGCAGTAACCCGCTGGCAAACAGCGTGCGAAACCCCGTACGTGCGGCCAGCGCAGCAAAAATAGCCAGCGTCATGGCGGCAGAAAGCAGATAGCCATTCGCCACCCAGACGGCGTCCCCGGCGGAGACATGCAGCGCACGAGCGATTTGCGGCAGGGCAATATTCACCATCGCGCCATCAAAAACGGCCATCGTGGTGCTGGTCATCAGTGCAATCAGCGCCAGCGCGCGCTGACGACCCGCTAACCCTTCATCGCCCGGCAGGTCTGTAAACAATTCCATCATTACCTCAGGATAAGTTGTGCTTGCATTAACTCTACTTTCGCGGGATACATGGCGGAAGACGCAGCAGTTGCATTGATACAGTGCAGCAAACGCCATACCTGCTTAATCTCTATGGGAAACAACCCGCTATGACACAACCGGATCTGAATCTGCTGTTTGCGCTGGATGTTCTGCTGGCCGAAAGAAGCGTTGCCGCCGCCGCGAAAAGACTGGGGCTGAGCGCATCGGCGATGAGTCGCACGCTGAGCCGCCTGCGGGAAACCACCGGCGATCCGCTGCTGGTGCGGGCAGGGCGGACGATGGTGCTGACGCCTTATGCCGAAGCCATTCGCGAACGCACGCAAAACGCCGTTTTCGAAGCGCGGGCGGTATTGCGCCCGGCAACGCCAGTACTGGACATTGCCAGCCTGCGACAGATGTTTACGCTGCGTGCCAACGACGGTTTTGTTGAGGCCTTTGGCCCGGCGCTGATTGCGCAAGCCGCTGCCATTGCGCCTGGCGTAACGTTACGCTTCACGCCGAAAGCGGAGAAAAGCGATAAACCGCTGCGCGAAGGGCGGGTCGATCTGGAGATTGGCGTGCTGGGGGAAATGGGGCCGGAAATCCGCGTACAGGCGCTGTTTCGCGATCGTTTTGTCGGCGTCGTCAGAAGCGGCCATCCGCTGGCGCAACAGCAGGCAGTGAGCGCCGAACAGTATGTCTCGTTTGCGCACGTTATCGCCTCACGCCGCGGGCTGCTGAGCGGACCGGTGGATGAAGCGCTGGCCGATGCCGGGCTGAATCGCAACATCGCCGCCGTGGTGCCGGGCTTTCCGGCCGCGCTGGCGGTGGCGCGCGCCACGGATTTGATTGCGCTGGTTCCGGCCTCGTTCCTGATGAATAAGGCGACAAGCGAGGGGCTTTACGTGTTTGAACTGCCGGTCAAAACTCGCGGCATCACCGTTTCGCAACTCTGGCATCCGCGTTCGGAAGTGGACCCGGCGCACCGCTGGCTGCGACAGTTTGTGCTGAGCGTTTGCCGCACGTTGCGGCCAGACTGAAAAGGGGGCTTTTAGCCCCCTGACGCTTAACGACGCACCACCGTGACCTCTTTCGGTAACGGTTCAATCACCGTGGCAACAAGCATAAAACACAACACACAGAAGCCGGTCATGGTCATGAACACCGCATCCCAGTTCCAGCGATCGAGGATGACACCGACAATCAGCGGCATGCACATGCCACCGAGTTGTCCGCCCATATTGATCACGCTGTAGGCGACGGGATAGATCTCTTTACTGGCGCGGCCCATGGCATACACCGAATAGGCGGAATAGCCGAGAGAGAGCATCAGCCCGAGCATAAACAGCATCAGCGAAAGAATAGCTTTGCTTTCAGGGGCAAACACCAGCGAATACATGGTGAAAATCGTCGCGCCTGCGCTCAGCAACATCAGCGGCTTACGTCTTTTATTCAGCACCCGGTCTGAAAGCACACCGCCGAGAAAATTGCCCAGCACGGTACCGAGGAAAGGCGCGGCGGCCAGCGCGGCGGAACTGGTAAGATCGAAGCCGCGCTCGGTGATCAAATATTTCGGCAGCCACGACATCAGCACGCTGACAATGCCGACCATCGAGAAGTAGCCTAACGCCACGCCGTAAATATCCCAGCACCTGAACACCTGCTTCGAGGTGGTGAGTTCCTCCACCTGGCGGGTGCGGATCAGGGTGTCCAGCCAGCAGTAGCGAAAGCGGGCTTTCTGCGGCGCCTCTCCGGGTTGCTGCGCCTTACCCGGTAACTCGTCGCGAATGTATGCCGCCTCCTGTTCGTTCACAAAGCGGCTCTCTTCCGGTTTGTTGCGCACCATGCAATACCAGAAGATGGACAACAAAACCCCAGGAATGGCGAAAAAGACAAAGATATAGCGCCAGCCCCACGTCATGATGATCCACGCGCAGAGGGCGGGAACAATCAGCGGGCCAAACTTTGAACCGGCAAGAAACAGGCCGGTGGCGGTGCCTTTTTCTTTCGCCGGAAACCACTGATTAATGGTCGCTGTCGAGCCAATAACCACTGGCGCTTCGCTGACGCCTACAAAGAAACGCAGCAATTTCAGCACCAGCACATTATTCACCACGCCCATTAAGGCGGTAAAAATGGAGGTCAGAAACATGCCGAGCGCAAACGCATTGCGCATACCATATTTTTTAATCACATACCCGGCCGGAATTTGAAACAGCGCATAGCCAGCAAAGAACAAACTAATTAATAACCCGGCCAGGGTATTGGAGAGATTAAACTCATCCTGAATAAAGGGCAGGGCGAAACCAATATTTGCCCGATCGGCATTCGCTACGGTATAGATAACAAAGATAAAGCTCATTACCCACCACCGGTAATGCGTCATGGTGGGCTTATCCATATTATTTTTCATATTTTATTCCCGGAGAATTCAGCATTGCGGATCGTAAAAAGCAAATTCACGGTAAGTTCGGGCGCGCGATAAACTGCTTAATAACGCGGGCTCAATGGACTCACGAATTAATGCAGAAACCTCCAGCAGCGCATCGAGTGATATTCCGCAATCGAACCCCATGCGGGAAAACATATTTACCGCATCTTCCGTCGCGGCATTTCCGGCGGCGCCCGGCGCGAAGGGACAACCGCCAAGACCACCAACCGCCGTTTCAAAACGCGTCACGCCGTTTTGCAGACCAGCCATCATGTTGGCCAGCGCCATACCGTGCGTGTTATGCATATGCAGGCCAATATCGAGATGCGGGAACCGGGCGCTAACGCGTTGCAGGAGATCGGCGGTTTGCCAGGGATTTGCCACGCCGATGGTGTCGCACAGCGTAATGTGGTGAATGCCAAGATCACCGGCGAAACGGATCATCTCCAGCAGCGTGTCAGTGCTGGTAGCGCCGATGAAAGGGCAGCCAAACGCGGTGGCCAGCGACAGCGAAATCTCCAGAGCCGGATGCGCCTGGCGAATGGCGGCCAGCTCATCCAGCGATTGCTGGTGCGTACGGTTAATATTGGCGCTGTTATGCGCCGGGCTGACAGAAATAACATAATTCACATGCGAGATGTGATTCTCCACCGCTAATTGCGCTCCCCGGCTATTTGGCACCAGCACCGATGGCGTTATCGTTGGGTGATTTTCAAGCACATGTGCAATGACCTGTTTCGCATCCGACATTTGCGGGATCGCTTTCGGGCTGACCATCGAGGTTATTTCGATGTTTTTCGCACCGGCGGCGATCAGTTGATCGATAATACGAATTTTCAGTTCAGTTGGAATCTGCTGCTTAATATTCTGGAAGCCGTCTCGCGGCCCGACTTCAGTAAGATGAATAAATTTTTCCATGGTGTTGGCCTTACAGAATTCCATCGTTGATAAGCTGCTCTATTTCCGCATCGGAATAATTAAGCAGTTCTTTTAGTATTTCGTGGTTGTGCTGGCCCAGCGTCGGCGCAGGCATTCTGATAGAAGTTTTATTGTTGGAGAATTTAACCTGATTACCGGTCATGGTAATTTTCCCGGCCACCGGATGTTCAATATCGACAAACATTTCACGCGCCCCGGCAATATGCGGATCCTGAGTGACGCGGTCGATAGTGTTGATTGGCGCGGCGGGAATACCTGCCGCCAGCAGCAGCTCAACGATCTGGTCAATCGGGTGTTCGCCGGTCCAGCGCTCAAGGATGGCTTTCAGTTCAGCATGGTGGGTAACACGCGCGATATTGGTGCTGAATCTGGCATCTTCCAGCTCGCTGATTTTCAGCGTCTGTTTCAGCAGACCAAACAGCTTGTCGTTGCCGCAGGCGATGATGACGTAACCGTCCTGCGCCTGGAATGAATCATAAGGATAAATCGCTTCATAACGGTTTCCGATACGCGTCGGAATGCGTCCAGTGTTCAGGTAGATAATATTGATGATCTCCAGTGATGAGACCATCGCATCAACCAGCGCGATATCCACTTTGTCGCCGACGCCGGTTTTCAGGCGGTTGGCGTAGGCAGCAAGGACGCCGATGGCGCAGCTCATACCGCCTACCACATCGGCAATCGCTGTGCCGGTGCGGGTAGGCGGGGTATCGGCCCAGCCCGTGGTGCTCATTAGCCCGCTCATCGCCTGACCGATAATGTCGTATCCCGCGCGTTTAGCGTACGGCCCGGTGTGGCCGAAACCCGACACCGCACCATAAACAATGGCTGGATTCACCTTGCGCAGATCTTCATAACCGAGGCCAAGTTTTTCCATCACACCCGGCCGGTAATTTTCCAGCACAATATCGCTGTTGCGCACCATTTCCAGAAAAATATTACGCCCTTGCTCAGACTTGAGATTGAGCGTAATACCGCGTTTATTGCGATTAAGATTCATAAAATAGGCGCTTTCGCCATTTATTTGTGGCGCGTTTGCGCGGGCATCATCACCTTTACCCGGTAATTCAATTTTAATCACGTCAGCGCCAAAATCGGCTAACATCATTCCACAGTAAGGACCGGCAAGGACGCGAGTGAGATCGAGAACGCGTACACCACTTAATACACCAGACTTATTATTCATGCCTTTTCCTTGTAAGATGAAAATATCATTTGCGGAAGCATTCGCTTCACACAGGTGTTATTAATCAATCGGCATGCCAAAAAACAAAATGGAAAGGAAATAAGTTAACACTATGAATTTTAATGTTTTAAATTGAGACAAATAAAAAACACTGCGTCAGGCTCAATATCAATTGTGTTAGAAATATCAACTGTGATATTGATTTAATAAAACGACAACATTGAAAATTATCGCCATGAACAAGAATTCTCTGCCAAACCTTGCATTAATTACACCTTACCCGCAACTGGGCGAAATAGTCGCTGAACAATGTACAGGTATTTTTAACTGCCACGTTTATCATGGCAGCCTCGATAAAGCGGCCAACATCGCCAGAAATCTTGATGCAGAGTATTATGATGTTATTCTGAGCCGGGGAGGGACCGCGGAATATATTGAAAAATCAACGCGAATTCCGGTAGTTAAAATACTGACATCGACCGCCGACTTACTGAAATCGCTCATTCCACTGAAAGATCATCCGCAACATATTGCCTTTTTTAATTACCAGACCTACTTAACGGATGTATTACTTATTGCGCAGGCGCTGAATATCACCATCGATGAATTTGTTTTTTTATCGCACACCGATATGACCGAAAAACTGGAACAGTGTCGGCACCGCCGCTATACCACGGTGACCGGCGGTTTTCCGGTCACCGATAGCGCGAGGCAATATGCGATGCAGGGCATCCTGATCGAAAACGGTATCGAATCGGTGAACAGCGCGCTGCGTGAAGCGTTGGCGATAGTGGAAACAACGAAACGCAAAGCGCAGGATACCGCCAGGCTGGAGATCATTTTGTCGTCCATTACGGAAGGCATCATTGTCACCAATGAAAATAATGAAATTCAGGTGTTTAACCGCAGTGCAGAAAAGATTTTCGGCTTGAGTGGAACACAGGTGATAGGTAAACCCGTTGATTCAATTATTAAAAATACACGGATTAACCAGGTGTTGCTAACCGCAGCGCCGGAGATCCGCGAATTGCAGGAGCTGGATAGCACCTCCATTATCACCAGCCGGGTGCCGATATTTATGGGCAAACGCTGCATTGGCGTGGTTTGCTCCTTTACGGATACGCCGCAGATAGAGAAGGTGGAGCGTATTCTGCGCGGCAAGCTTACGAAAAAAGGGTTCAATGCCCGTTACACCTTTGACCATATCCTCACCGCCAACGGTGAAATGCAGGCGATCAAAAAGCTGGCGCAAATTTATGCCCGCACCGATTCTCCGGTGATGATTTACGGGGAATCAGGCACCGGCAAAGAGCTGTTTGCCCAGAGCATACATAACCACAGCCTGCGCAGCCGCGGGCCATTTGTCGCTATCAATTGCGCAGCGATCCCGGAAAACCTGCTGGAGAGTGAGCTTTTTGGTTATGAAGGCGGTGCATTTACCGGCGCCAGGCGGGAAGGGAAAGCGGGGCTTATCGAACTGGCGCATCAGGGAACGCTGTTTCTCGATGAAATTGGCGAGCTGCCAATGACCATCCAGAGCCGCTTATTACGGGTGCTCCAGGAGTATGAAATCATGCATATCGGCGGCAAAGACGTGATCCCGGTCGATGTCAGAATTATTGGCGCGACCAATCGTTCACTGGAGAAGATGAGCGAGGAAGGCGGATTTCGCCGCGATCTCTACTACCGGCTGAATGTGCTGCCGCTGGCGGTTCCGCCACTGCGGGAACGTCCGGAAGACATTCGTTATCTGGCCGGGATGTTTCTTTGCGAGCGGCAGGCAGAGCATCTGCTGGAGCAATTTCTCGATCTGTTCACCGGCTGGCACTGGCCGGGCAATGTCCGCGAGTTGCGTTTTATTCTTGAGCGTCTGGCGTTATTGTCAGGGGAATTTCCGGCCTATTCGCTGTATGAATTGCTGACACTGACCGGCTTTTCGCTGGCCGGCAGCAACAAACCCGCAGCAATTCATGATGCCGTAACCGTGGATCTGGACAAAGGATCGCTCAAGGCGCTGGTTCGCGATATTGAGCGGCAGGTTATTACCCTTTATCTGCGACGTTACAACCAGGATCAGCAGAAAGTGGCCCGGCACCTTGGGATCAGCAAAATGAGCCTGTGGCGAAAATTACAGCAAGATTGACGCGTAGCCATCGTTTTGCGCCAGCCAGGCCAGGCCAGGAGCTGTTCAAAAAAACAGAGGCTTTTCTGTCATGCTGAAGACACAGCCGACGACTACAATCATAACCAGAAACTGCCTGTGCGACCGCAACAGAAGCGGCTGAAATCAAGGGGAGGGTGAATGATGCGGCTGGCGTCTTACAATGTGGAAAACTTATTCGACCGCGCGAAGGCCATGAACCTGGCCGACTGGGACGAAGGCAAACCGATTCTGGAAAAGTTTGCCGCCCTGAATGCGTTACTCGGCGAATTAACCTATACCGACGAAATGAAACGAAAAATGGTGGTTTTGCTTAACGAGCTGGGGCTGAAAAAGTCTGATACTGGCCCGTTTGTGATCCTGCGCCGTAACCGTGGCAAACTGCTGACGCGGCCTACAGATGGCTCGGAGATCCGCATCATCGCCGATGGACGGGCCGACTGGGTGGGCTCGCTGGAGCTACGCGCCGCGCCGGTGGATGAAACGGCCATGCTGTTGACTGCGCAGGTGATGATTGATCTGCAGGCCGATATTCTGGCTGTCGTCGAAGCGGAAAGCCGACCCGCGTTGCTGGCGTTTAACCGCGAAATCATTCCTGCACGTAATGGCAAGCCGTTTGAGCATGTGATGGTGATTGATGGTAACGACGAACGTGGGATTGATGTCGGTTTGATGACCGCCAGCGCATTCCCGATTGAGACCATCCGTAGCCATGTTGATGATAAAGATGCCGATGGCGCGCTGATTTTCTCCCGCGATTGCCCGGAGTTTGCCATTCCGTTAAAGGATGGCAGAACGCTGCATGTGTTAGTGAATCACCTGAAGAGTAAAGGCTATGGATCGCAAAGCAGCTCAGACGCCCGCCGCCGGGAGCAGGCCGAACGGGTGAAAGCGATTTACCAGCAACGCATCAAAGCGGGCGAAACGCTGATTGCCATTGTCGGGGATTTTAACGATACGCCAGACAGCCAACCGCTCGCGCCACTGCTGAAAGATACCGATCTGCGCGATATTTTCACTCACGCAAAATTTGATAATGGCGGCTATCCGGGCACCTGGGGAAGCTGTACCGCCAATAACAAAATCGACTATATCCTGTTGTCACCGGCGTTATGGGGAACGGTAAAAAAGGGCGGCGTGTACCGTAAAGGGATGTGGCCTGGCGTGCGTCCGGCGAAATGGGAAACTTATGCGGAACTGAAAAAACCGGTCAATGCCGGTTCGGATCATGCCGCCGTGTGGGTCGAACTGGATCTGTAGGGATTTTTAATCAGGTATTGCCGCTGCGGAATAATAATCGCAGCGGCTTTATTTTATCGTTTTGAAAGGGATATGTTCTGACGCTGAATATTCAACTGCTTGCGCCAGACGCGGTTGTGTAAATATAACGCATTGGTGCGGCAAAACATGGCGCTATTAAGACATTTAACGCTACAACCAATGAAAATTAACCCCAAAAATGAACTGATAACAAACCACAGTTGACGTTCAGCGCCAAACAGAGCCGGAATAAAGGCTGTCAGAAAAAATATAATGGCGACCAGCGACGTCAGAAAAAGCGTCCATAGATAAACCTTCATCGCCGATAAAAACCCCTTTGAAATTAATACCATAGCGATGACAATGATGGCGCTATAGAGCAGTGATACAGGGATCACCGCAGCCATTACGGCATAATGCGGCAACGCCAGCCAGCTAAAAATCGCTATCCAGATAAAGGGTTGGGGGAGGGCGAAGCTAAACACCGCGAGGATCATGCTGGCAATCAGCGGCAGGCCCATCATATGCCAGCCCGCAGGGATCCCCAGCCGATCCTTTAAACGATCCTTTAATTTTTCCAGCCGTTCAGGATCATTAGTTTTTATTTTTTCTGCCACCACAGCACTTAACGTAAGGCTTCTTTTTATATATTTCATCATCTACCCATTACTTCCTGTAAAGGAAAATGACTGTATCAGACCAATAATGTACTGCCCAGAGGTTTTCATATTGCCAGGATTGCGGATCGTTCCGGTTAAGGCGCTACCGGCAAATGCTGAGGTGTTAACCAGTGCCGCCGTCAATTCACGCTGCAACGCGGTTTGTAACGCTTCTGAAGGATAACGTTTCGGGTAAAATCCTGCTTTCATCGCGGCTTTTACGCCGGTGTTGGATATCCCTGGGTTTTGCGCGCGAATAATTTCCTCGGTAATGCGTTTACGTTCGGCACGGCTTAAATTCTTCAGCCAGTTTGTTACGCTGGAAGAGGTTGCTCCTTTCATTAGCTTGTAGGTTTCCAGGGTACTTTTTAATCCGGCCCCGGCGCCAGCCAGTGAAAGGATATCCAGCGCTGTACTGGTCGTGACATACCACGATTCGCTGTCCAGCCAGGTCACCACTTCGTCATTATTGGTGGCGATCAGCGAGATGCGCCCCAGCCCGATAGCACATTGCGCCACGGTGGCTACCGTTCCGGCAGTAATGATCGCCGCCACCACGCCTGAAGCCCCGGCCGTCAGCGGTACAGCAGCGCCCGCGCCCAGTGCGAGAACGCCAGTGACGACTGCGGCTCCGCAAGAAATGGCCGTCGACGTAATTTCATTTGTCAGTGAAGGTGCCTGAATCGTCGTATTGATGGCTTGAGCGGCACTGTAAGTGGATTGAGAATTTACTTTTGTAACAATAACATGGCTGACAGTACTTTGATTGGGCGTAGCGATCCGCCGTGAAGGACGCACCAACCATTGACGCGGACCGTCCGAATAAATGATGCCGACCTGGTGAAAACTGCGGGTGCAGTCGAGTTGATTGGCCAGCGAAGTAAAGTCAAAGTCATCGCCGGGGGCCAGGCCCAGGCTGCGTGCAAGACCGTAATCGGGAAGGTTGTTACCAGCGAGTTGGCCGGGAAAGGTCATTGAGTCGCTCCATCGTTAATGTTCTTATGTATTTGAGATGTTAAGAATAAATGGCATAACGCAGTAAACAATTAAGAATAATCTGAATGAATTATATACAGCCGATAAATGGATGAAGCGTATAGATCTGGATGCCGGGGTACAAACGCGCAGTGCGGCATTTGTCAGTGGAATGGAAAAGGTGAACGATGACAGAGGATTTACAGTCGCGGATTGTGCAATACGAACGGCAGCTTCATCGGGCAGAAATTCGCAGCCAGAAGATTGCCATTGAGAAGTTGCTGCACAGAAATTTTTTCGAGATTGGTCGTTCGGGCAAACGATACGGCAGGCAGCAAGTTATCGATTCATTAGTGGCAGATACCGACTGGCAGCAAATCACGTCGGAGGAATTCGCATTCATGCAGATCGAAAGCGGAGCGCTGTTACTGACATACCGGACGTTCAGGCAAAGTCTGGCGGGAGATAAAACGCATCGCACATTGCGCACATCGTTATGGGTCAGAAATGAAGATGACCACTGGCAAATGATTTTCCATCAGGGAACGCCCGAAGCGGATTGAGTGGTCTGTGGCGGGACTGAAAAGCCGGAATGCCAGATAAAACAAGCAACACAAATCACAGGTGCGAAATGCCGGATTCTGCCTGATTATATGTTAGTGCGTATAATGTATATTATGTTAAATTGAATATGAAGAGGACGGACGTCCATTAGCATTCACAGACCTCTACCAACCATACACTTATCACATGTTCTCCCTTCCTTCCTGACTGATGGCTCCCATGTAATAACTTATTATGGTGGACGTAAATTGGCAGGATTTCTGCTGACAGTATCCACATTGAAATGAACTGCCTGAGTTCAAATGTGAGCACCTAAGTTTGAGTGTTTGAGTTTTTCGCTGCTCGTTTCGATATCTTTTTTCAAATGCAGCGCGATACCATGAATTTCCTGTTTGCTGTTGGATAGCGTTTATACAGTAAACGATTTTTGCGCCGGAACCAGCACAAATAAGCCCCGGCCACAGTGTAAATACGCACACTTGCGGTGAGAAATGGCGAAATAGATAAATAGTGCGGAAGAAATGAATAAACCCGGGCTGTCAAAAAAACAAAAAGTGAGGGTGCAGCACTATAACACTGCACCCACCTCCCCTTTACTCCAGCGCCAGCAGCGCGAAACTGGCCAGCCAGTGGCCGCCGCTATAATGGCTTCCCACCACATGTTCTACGCTTGCCGCAAGATGGCATTTCACGGCATCGTTTAACGCTTTTTGCCCGGCATGATTTTCCGGTAACGCCTTCGCGATATGTTTCATGCACCAGGCGCGGCTGAGATTTAACCCATCCAGATGGGCAATTTTTGGATCGGTACGGTCGCTGACTTCCGCCGGATTCATCAGCGCGGAAACCGACGCCACATCCGGTAAGAACGCATCGAACCAGGCCGGGAAATCGGCGGTAACTTTACTCATTAACAACGCTTCAGTCAGCGCGCCCGAAATATACTCATCGCCGCCTGGCTCATAGTGCGCAGGATAATCGGTATCAGCCAGGTAATAATGGTTAGCGGCATCCAGAATGGCCTGCTCAAGTGGCCGATCCGCAAGCGCACGGGCGTAATCCAGCGCCAGTGCCAGCGCAAACGCCGTGTTGTAATGCGTGCCAACACGGATGGGATACGTCAACTTGCTGAGATAATCCACCAGCCTGTTGCGAATATCCTGGGTTAAAGGCTCCAGCACCTGATGCCAGCCTTGCGCCTGCGGCAGTGACGAGTGCTTCAGCTCCTGAGCCAGCGCCAGCAACCAGCCGTAGCCATAGGGGCGCTCAAACGAGGCGCGGAACGGCGCGTTAAAATAGGCCACTTCCTGCGCCACCTTTTCTTGCGTCAGGTGCTCATCAAAAAGCGCAGTGATCTCCGCTTTGCACGCCAGATCCGGGTAAAGACGCACGCAGCGCAGCAACAGCCAGTAGCCATGTACTGCTGAATGCCAGTCAAAGCAGCCGTAAAAAATGGGATGCAGTTCCCGCGGCGGCAAAACGTCACCATCATCATTAAGCAAATGCATAATGTGGTTCGGATATTCCTGACGTAAATAGGTTAACGGCATGCGGGCAAAGGCTTCTGCCTGATGTTGAGTTAATTGCATAACTGCTCCTTAAGTCGTTGCCGCGCTTAGCGAAACACGAGGAAATACATTAAGAACACGTTAACCACCAGCAGGGTTAACGCCGTCGGGATTTGAACCTTAATCACCTGATATTTATCTTTCAGCTCCAGTAACGCGGCGGGGACGATATTAAAATTCGCGGCCATCGGCGTCATCAACGTGCCGCAATATCCTGCGTACATGCCAATCGCCAGCAAGGGGGCCGGGTTGCCGTGATGTACGTTAATCAGGAACGGCAAGGCAATACCGGCACTCAACACCGGAAAAGCGGCGAAGGCGTTGCCCATAACCATGGTGAAGAGCGCCATGCCAATACAGTAAATCACCACCAGCATGAAGCGGTTATCCGGGTTCACAAACAGGCTCACCACCTTTTGTACCGACTGCCCGGTATTGGCCACCACAAATACGCCGCCCAGCATGGCGAGCATTTGCGGAAGGATCACCGCCCAGCCAATGGTATCCACCAGGCGCCGGGACTGGCGAATGGCATGCAGCGGCGTTCCGCGTGTCAGCCACCAGCCCGTCAGGATCGCGGCGACACAGGCGACGCACAAGGCGGCCAGCGTGAGTTGTTTCTGGTCGAGCAGGTAAACGCCGCCGACAGCAACCCCTTTCAGGAATAACGTCCCTAGCACGGTCACGACCGGGATCATCAGCGCCGGCAAGAAAAGCCAGTTTTTCAGGCGATTCGAGGAGGCAATGCGCTCAGCCTCGGTAGACATTTTGTAATGTCCTTTCCCAACCAGGCCAAATCCTGCAAGCAAGGCTATGGCAATAACGCAGCCGCCAATAATTCGGTAGGCCAGCGATTTGCCCAGTTCCTGAACCATCAGATCGCCAAACAGGAAAATTCCGCCGAACAAAAACCAGAACAGCGCCGTAGTAAAGCGCTTAGGATTGCCGCGATCCCGTAATGTCATGATAACCAGCAGCATCACGACAAAACCGATCAGGTAATAAACGCGGTTAATGGTCATCAACGTTGTCATTGAGCGATCTCCTGCGTGCCCTGCTCTGCTTTCCATGCCATCACGTCGCGACGGATGCTGGCATCCAGACGCAGCAAGCGCGTCATATGAATAATCAATGCCGAAAGCGCAGTGGGAATGGCCCATAAGCCGATATGCAGCGGTTCAATCCCCTGAATTCCGTTCTCCTTCAGGAACGCATCGATCAGTAACACCGCGCCGAAGGCGATAAAGATATCTTCGCCAAAGAAGACCGCAATGTTGTCGCACGCGGCGGCATGCGCTTTGATTTTGTCGCGGATATGTTGGGGTAATTCGCCGTATTCATTTAACGCTGCGCCTTCGGCCATTGGCGCCAGCAGTGGACGAACCGTTTGCGCATGCCCGCCAAGCGACATCAGCCCCAGCGCCGCCGTTCCTTCACGCGCGACAAAATAGAGCATCAAAATACGTGCCGATGTCGCGCTGGCAATTTTTGCCACCCAGGCCTGCGCTCGCTCTTTCAGGCCGTAATACTCCAGCAGTCCGATAACCGGCAGGATCAAAATAAAGGTGGCCAGCGAGCGGCTATTGACGAATTTTTCACCAAAAGTTTCCAGCAGCGTCCCGAAATCCATTCCCACTAACAATCCGGTAGTCAGCCCTGCAACAACGACCACCAACAGCGGGTTGAAGCGCAGTGCAAAACCAATAACCACTATCGGTATGCCGATAAGTGGCAGCAGTGTAGAACCGTCCATAACGTTTACCCTATCTAAAGTGAGCGTTGCGCGCCGATGGCGATTTTTTTAATACTTCGTAGTCAAACGAAGCGAGGTGCATTGCGGCGAGCGATGTTGTGTATTGCGACAGCCCTGCGGTGTTCACAGAACCGGTATGAAAAGCTATATCTGAACCGCAAAAACATGTAAACGATTTATCAATAAAATGTTCTTATTTTATCGCTTTCAGTTTACATTTTTGGCTAAGAGTCACACTCCTGTAAGGAACGCTATGAACTCAAAAAAGAGCGCTACATCAACGAATAGCGACGATATTGCGGATGGCCGTATCGTCTCTTCACGCCATCTGGTTTCCGAACGCTGCGCTGAATTATCGGAGCTGGAGTACGCATTGATCATGACCAGCAACGCCTTCAACAAATGGATGGTGCGCTGTATGACCGCGGCAGGTGAACCTGATATGGGGGCTTTTGATGTTTCACTTCTGCATCATGTGAATCATCGCAATCGCAAGAAAAAGCTGGCAGATATCTGTTTCGTCCTGAACGTAGAAGACACGCATGTGGTGACCTACGCCCTGAAAAAACTGATTAAAGCAGGCTACGTGACGAGCGAAAAAGCCGGAAAGGAACTCTTTTTCTCCACCACCGATGAAGGAAAAGCGTTATGCATGAAATACCGCGATGTGCGTGAAGCCTGCCTGATAAGTATTCATGCGGAAAGCGGGATCCCGGGGCAATCCATTGGCGAAACGGCGCAGCTTTTACGCACCATCTCATCCCTTTACGATACGGCCGCCCGCACCGCCGCGTCGCTGTGAAACGATGCCAGCCTCTCCCGCCGGAGAGGCCGTTTTTTATTGAGTGAGTCAGCGGTTTATCACGTTCGAGGTATCACCGGAAAAAAAACGCACCACGTTATCAAAAGCCGTTTTGAAATATAACTCATAGCTGGCTGTTTCCACATAACCCAGATGCGGCGTACAGAGCACATTCGGCATTTCCAGGTAAGGGTTATGCGTATCGTATACAGGCTCTTGTTCGTAAACATCCAGCGCGGCATATCCGGGGCGCCCCTGGCGCAGCGCGTGGTAAAGCGCGCCTTCGGCAACCAGTTCAGCACGGCTGGTATTGACGAATAACGCATCCGTTTTCATCAGCGCGAGGTCGGCGGAAGTGATATTGCCTGCCGTTTGCGCCACCAAACGTTGATGCACGGTAATCACATCGGAGGTTGCGAAAAACTGCTCGCGATTTTCCGGCACCCGCAACCCGGCGGCACGCGCCTCTTCCTGCGCACGTTCGCTTCCCCACACCTGAACCTGCATATCAAATGCCTGCGCATAGCGGGCAATTCGCTTACCGATTTTGCCGTATCCGAGGATGCCTAAAACCTGCTTATTCACCGCCGATCCGATTTCCGTTTGCCAGCGCCCCTCTTTCATGGCGTTCACCGAAGAGACGAATTTTCTTCTGGAGGCCATAATCAATAGCCACGTTAATTCAGCGGGCGCCACCGGAGAACCGACACCTTCGACGACGGCAACACCGGCCCGCGTGCAGGCGTCAATATCCACATTTCTTGCCAGTTTCCCCGTTTGGCTAATTAACTTCAGATTCGGTGTGCGGCGCAAAAACGCCTCATCAACTACGGTTCTTTCGCGGATGAGGATTAATGCCTGGGCGTTGAACAACGCGCTCTCTGCCTGCGTCTCTTTGCGTAAATCGCCCAGCGCTGAACAATGGAATTTATCATTCTGCCGCAGAAAACGGAGCTGTTGCGTGGCAAGCTGATAGTCGTCGGGAATTAACACCTGAATAGCCATTCTGCCCTCTCAATGTTGAATGATGTACCAACCGCTCAGTGCAAAATCTTCAGCAACTCCTCCAGCCACTGCGTAAATACGCGCACTTTCGGAGAGATATGGCGATGCGGATAGAGCATCGACAATTTCCGCGCGGGAACCGGGTTTTGTGGCAAGACTTCGATCAGCCGCCCATCATCAATATAGGGACGGAAAAAGAAATCCATGCCCTGCAACAGCCCAACCCCCGCCAGACCTGCCGCCACGTACACTTCTGAGTTATCCAGCACCAGTTTACCGGGAAGGTGAATTTCTTCTATTCCGGATGGCGTCTGAAATATCCACGGCATAATTTGCCGGTTGCTGCTGTTAAACCAGTTCACGCCCTGATGATGCTGCAAATCCTCCAGCGTTTCCGGTGTGCCATGTTCCGCCAGATAGGCCGGGCTGGCGCAGGTGACCAGCCGGATATTACCCATCTTCCGGGCAACATAATCACCATTTTCCAGCGGACCCATGCGCAACACACAATCCAGACCGTCGCGCAGCATATCTTTACGGCGATCCGAACTGCTGAGAATAATTTCGATGGCGGGATAGAGACGATAAAAATCCGGCAGATTGGGCGCGACCAGCAAAGCGGCAATGGCAACCGGCATATCGACGCGCAACTGCCCGCATAGCGGGCGACCCGCGGCAAACGATCCCAGCAAATCATCGGTTTGTTCCAGCAATAGCTTGCTGGTGCGATAAAACTCCTCGCCTTCTGGCGTCATATTGATGCGCCGCGTCGTGCGGTGCAACAGGCGCACGCCACAGTGCTGTTCCAGTTGCTGTAAGGCTTTGGTCACAGCGGGACGGTGGATTTGCAGGTTTTCTGCCGCCTGCGAGAAACTGCCCGTCTCCACGATCGCAATAAAGATCCGCATTAATTCATAGACATTGATTTGCATAGCCGCTTCTTTACCGGAAGGAACGCCACATTGTTACTTATTTCGTAATAGTGATGAAGCATATTGAGCATTTTTCATAACAAATGTACCGCTTAGAATGGCGCTATTCCGGGCCGCAATCCGTCAGGGTACTGATCAACAACGGATTATACCGGCCTGTCGCTATCTCTTTTTTAAGGAAACAGACGATGCAAAATCACAGTGTCAGTACTATTCTCGGTATCGAAAAAAGCGTCATTCAGGGGCCACTCTCATGGCTGACCGATGCCCGCCTGGTGGCAGCGGTCAGTAATGCCGGTGGTCTGGGCGTGCTGGGGCCAAACGCAGGTCTGACTGCGGAAACCGCCGTCTCGACGCCGGAAGAGACGGCTGAAAAAATGCGCGAAGAGATTCGCAAAACAAAAATGCTTACCGAGAAACCCTTTGGCGTCAATCTGATCCCGGCGATTGAAAATGACATCTGGACGCCGCCCATGCTGCGGGTAATAAAAGAAGAAGGCGTGCAGGCAGTGGTGTATACCGGCTACGGCAAAGACGTGGTGATCCCTGCTCTGTTTGATGAACTGAAAGAGGCAGGCATTAAAATTATCTACCGGGATATCAATCCAACGCCTGAAAACAGCCGACAGGCTGAAGCGGCCGGTGCCGATATTATCGTCGCGACGGGATTTGATGAAGGCGGCACACTGCCGGGCACCGCGTTAGGCACCTTTTCCATCGTGCCGCTGATTGTCGATGCGGTGAAAAGCGTTCCCGTACTGGCTGCGGGTGGTATTACCGATAACCGCACTGCCCGCGCCGCTCATGCTCTTGGTGCACAAGGTGTGTTTGCCGGTTCGGTGTTTATCAGCACCCACGAGAGCCGCGTACCGCAATCGGTGAAGGACAAAATCGTGGCGGCAAACGGGCTGGACATGTTGCTGTTTCGCACCCTTCCTGATTACTACCGTTCGCTGCCCGGGAAACTGGCGGAAAAACTGGTGCAAATGGACAAAGCCGGCGCCAGCCGGGAAGAGATCGCTGCCGTGATGGGCGGGGTGAGCGGCTTACGCGTCGGTATGCTGGAAGGTAACAGCGACGAAGGTTATATCGCGCTTGGCACCGGGATCGGCAGCATCCGCAGCGTGAAAAGTGTCGCTGAAGTGGTGAATGAATTAAGCGTCTGACGCTTTCCCGCTGGTAACGGCGGGCTCTCCTTTCGCCTGTTCCGCCATCGCCGGAATGGGCGAATAGCTGCCGGATAGATCGATATCAACATCCCCGCCCGCGCGATGCTACAAAATGTCCTGGCCGCATAACCACGCAACCCTTTGAGGCCTTCAATGTTTTCCGCTTTACTCTTCAGGAATCCACGCGCTTGCCTGTTGATCCTTATGCTGCTGCTGATGAATATTGCAGCCTGGGGCTGGGCATTTTTCAACTTTGGCGGCAGCGCCTCGCTGATGGCGGCAAGCCTGCTGGCCTGGTGCTACGGCTTACGCCATGCGGTGGATGCCGACCATATCGCCGCCATCGATAATGTCACGCGTAAAATGATGCAGCACGGGAAAAGATCGTGCAGCGTCGGCACCTGGTTTTCACTGGGGCACTCCACGATTGTTATCCTCGCCACCATTGCCATTGCGGCAACCGCCACCGCGTTTCGCCATCACATGTCGTGGTTGCATGAAACCGGCGGCATAATTGGCACCAGCGTGTCGGCTTTTTTTCTGATCGTTATCGCGCTGGTGAATTTACTTATTCTCAGTAATGTCTGGCGCGCTTTCCGGCAATTAAAAAACGGCGACAAATCGCTTCCCGAAGAAACAATCGCATCCGGCGGAATAATGAGCTGGATCTTTCACCGCACATTCCGCCTGGTGTCGCAAAGCTGGCAGATGTACCTTGTCGGTTTTTTATTTGGCCTCGGGTTTGATACCGCCACCGAAATTGGCGTACTGGGCATTTCCACCGCCGGTGCGTCAAATGGCATGTCGGTATGGTCTATTCTGGTATTTCCCGCACTCTTTACCAGCGGCATGGCGTTAATCGATACGCTGGATAATATCCTGATGGTCGAAGCCTACGGCTGGGCATTCAGTAAACCGCAACGCAAACTCTATTACAATATGACCATTACCGGCACCTCGGTGATTGTCGCGTTATTTATCGGCGGCAGCGAAGCGCTGGGGTTAACTGTAGATAAGCTTGATTTACATGGTAAATTCTGGGATATCATCGCCATAATGAACGATAACCTGAGTAACGCCGGGTTCTTCGTGGTCGGACTGTTTATTCTCTGCTGGCTGCTTTCTGTGCTGAACTACCGGTGGAAAGGTTACGATGCGCTTTTTACGGATCAACAAACGCCGCTGTAAAAAAATAAAAGGAATAAATAACAATGAAAAAGTTAATGATGCTGGCCCTGTTGGGCTCAATAGCGACAGGCTGCGTACCGCTTCACCCGACGGACTGCCTGAAAAAAAACGCACTGGAACCCTGCTCTTATAACCGCTCCGGTAAAGTCACCGACACGGATATTTATGGACAACAAGCGGCCGGAATTAAAAATGCGCTGGATTCCGCCCTCGCGGACCGCCATGCGTGGAAAGGCAAAACCTGCAATATGCACCTTGATTTTAACTATGATGGCAAATTGCAAAATATAATTATCAAAGGCGGTGATAAAGCCTATTGCGATGCGCTGGAAGTGGCGGCGAAAAAAGCCGACTTTCCTCCCTTCACCGACCAGAAAGTCTACGATGTGATGAGCTCTGCACGCTGGAATATGCAGGGTTACTGACAAGGTATAAAAAAAGCCGACAACTGCAACGTTGTCGGCTTTTATCTCGCTGTTATGCGTTATGCGTTAAGCAGTTGCTCTCCGCAGGCTTTTACGCTTGCCAGCAGAACTTTAACGTCCTGCAGACACACCGTCGGGTTCAGCAGCGTCAGCTTCAGGCAGGTGATGCCATCGGCTTCCGTTACCCCAACGTTCGCCGCCCCGGAGGCCAGCAATGCATCGCCAATGCGCTGGTTCAACAACGCAACGGCGGACATATCACCGTTTTGCGGACGGAAGCGGAACAGCACGCTGGCAAGCTGCGGTTGCATCACCAGTTCCAGTTGCGGCTCCTGTGCGACAAACTCTGCCACCTGCTGCGCCAGCGTGACGCCATTATCAATGATTTCGGCGTACTGCTTTTTACCCAGCGCTTCAAGGCCCATCCACAGTTTCAGCGCATCGAAACGACGGGTGGTTTGCAGGGATTTCGATACCAGGTTCGGGACACCGTGCTCTTCGTCAAAGTCCGAGTTCAGGTAAGCCGCCTGGTAACGCATCAGCTGATAGTGACGCGGATCTTTCAGCAAGAACGCGCCGCAACTGATGGTCTGGAAGAACTGCTTGTGGAAATCGAGCGTGACGGAATCCGCTAACTCAAGGCCGTTCAGGTAGTGACGGAATTTCTCAGACAGCAGCAGCGCGCCGCCCCAGGCCGCATCCACGTGCATCCAGGTCTGGTATTCCGCCGCCAGCGCAGCAATCTCCGCTAACGGATCGATAGCCCCGGCGTCGGTCGTGCCAGCGGTCGCAACGATCGCCAGAACCTGTTCGCCGTTGGCTTTCGCCTGCGCCAGCTTCGCCGCCAAATCGTTGAGATCCATGCGGGAGAACGCATCCGTCTTCACCAGCGTCACGGAGCGATAACCCAGCCCCATCAGCGCCATATTTTTCTGCACGGAGAAGTGGGCATTCTCAGAGCACAACACTTTGATTTTGCTCAGATCGCCCGTTAAGCCATCCTGCTGAACTGAGTGGCCCTGGCGCGCAAAAAACGCATCCCTGGCCAGCATCAACCCCATCAGGTTGCTCTGGGTGCCGCCGCTGGTAAACACCCCGGCATCGCCCGGCTGGTAACCCACCTGAGCACGCAGCCATTCAATCAGCTTGATCTCAATGATGGTGGCTGAAGGGCTTTGATCCCACGAATCCATGCTCTGGTTGGTGGCGTTAATCAGCACCTCCGCCGCCTGGCTGATCACCAGGCTCGGGCAGTGCAGGTGCGCAACACACTGCGGGTGGTGCACAGAAAGACTGTCTTTCAGGAAGTACTCAACGGCGCGCTCAATCGCGGCCTGGTTGCCCAGGCCCTGAGAGGTAAATTCTAAATTGATGCGCTCACGCAGTTGCTCAACCGTTTTGCCCTGGTACATCTCAGGTTGTTTCAGCCACTGCACAACCGCTTTTGTGCTCTGCTCAATGGCGTCCTGATAGGCGGCAATACTTTGCGCAGACCCGGAAAGAATCGGATTTACATCAGACATTCAATTGCTCCGATTAAACAGGCTTAACGCCAGCTGCCAACAACGCGTTCTCAAACTTGTCGAGGAAGATTTCCAGCTCGTCATTGCTGATCAGCAGCGATGGCAGCAGACGCAGCACGCAACCGTTACGGCCGCCGCGCTCCAGAATCAGACCATTTTCGAAGCATTTTTTCTGCAACAGCGCAGAAAGCTCGCCGTCCGCCGGGTAGCAGCCCATGTGATCCTGCGCTTCGTTCGGCTTGACGATTTCAATACCGATCATCAGGCCCAGGCCGCGCACGTGACCGATAACCGGGTAACGTTTTTGCAGCTCGGCCAGTTTGCCTTTCAGCCAGACGCCCTGCGCTGCCACTTTGTCGGCAATACGGTCGTCTTTCAGGATTTTCAGCGTCGTCAGACCGGTCGCCATCGCCAACTGGTTGCCGCGGAACGTCCCGGTGTGGTGGCCCGGCGCCCATGCGTCGAACTGTTTTTTGATACCCAATACGGCCAGCGGCAAACCGCCGCCAACAGCTTTAGACATCACAATGATATCCGGCTCGATACCGGCGTGTTCGAAGGCGAACAGTTTACCGGTACGCGCAAAGCCCGCCTGCACTTCGTCGATGATCAGAACAATGCCATGTTCCTGCGTCACTTTACGGATGCGCTGTAACCACTCAACCGGTGCCGGGTTCACGCCGCCCTCGCCCTGTACGGCTTCAAGGATCACCGCAGCCGGTTTACGCACGCCGCTTTCAACGTCGTTGATCAGGTTTTCGAAGTAGTAGGTTAACGCTTTCACGCCAGCTTCGCCGCCGATACCCAGCGGGCAGCGGTATTCGTTCGGGTAAGGCATAAACTGCACTTCCGGCATCATGCCGTTAACCGCTTCTTTCGGCGACAGGTTGCCGGTCACCGCCAGCGCGCCGTGGGTCATACCATGATAACCGCCGGAGAAGCTGATCACGCCGGAACGGCCAGTCACTTTTTTCGCCAGTTTCAGCGCGGCTTCTACCGCATCTGCACCAGAAGGACCGGTGAACTGCAGGCAATACTCTTTGCCCTGGCCCGGCAGCAGCGACAGCAGATAAGCAGAGAACTCATCTTTCAACGGCGTGGTCAGATCCAGCGTATGTAACGGTAAGCCACTGGTAATGACACTTTGGATGCTTTGCAGAACTTCAGGATGGTTATGACCCAGCGCCATGGTTCCAGCACCTGCGAGGCAGTCAAGATATCGATTATTTTCGACATCGGTGATCCAGACGCCCTGCGCTTTTGCAATTGCCAGAGGCAATTTACGCGGATAACTCCTTACATTGGATTCAAACTCGGCTTGTCGCGCCAGGAATGTTTCATTGTTCTGAGGTAATGAATTTGCATTCAAAGTATCAATACGGACTTTATCCGTCATCATATCACTCCTACAACCAGCGCGAGCTTGCACACTGATTGAATAATGGTTTATAGGATTTGCTCAAAAAAAAACGCGGCTAATATAAGTTTTTTTAACGCCGGACTCAATCTTTTATTTTCACGGCAATTATCAATAATTTCTTTTAAAATCAACAAGAAAAATAATACCGCTCAGAATTTTCATTAGTTTATTTGTAAGTAATTCTGTTACAAATACCTATGCGGAGCACCAACGAAGGGTAAAAGGCCTGGAATTATCACTCTGTGCGCTGGCTTTTTATCCTGCAAAGCACGCTCTCGCCATTAATAACGGCGAAAATTAACGGTTAACGCGTTATTTTTCAGTTCTGGTGCAGAAAGCGTAAGGAAAATATCGATTCAGGCGGGCAAATCACTTAATATGCCCGCTCCAAATTTCCCTGTGCGGCGAAACATTGAACAAAGCGCGGCGCATTGTAAACAGGAAGTCAACGATTTAAGCCATAAAGCGCATCACCCGATAACTTGTGACAGGCAATACCGGTTATCGACAACGGGAGCAAATCCTGGGTTGTCATCAGAAATGTTCGCGGGCGGACATTTCGTAAGGCAAATACCACCGGGCAGCCGGACGGGTTATTTCACCTTATGCCGAGAATGAAAATTTTCTTGCCATGAATTCATGGCGCCCTGATATGAGATTGTTATGACTCGCACTTTTCCACACATCGTCGTTGCCAAATTCGGCGGCACCAGTGTTGCTGACTTTGACGCGATGAGCCGTAGCGCCACCATCGTTCTTGCCGATAAAGATGTCCGTCTGGTTGTTCTGTCTGCGTCTGCGGGCGTGACCAATATTTTAGTCGAGCTTTCTGCCGGTCTGGATAGCCGCGAACGGCTGGACAAAATCGAAACCCTGCGCACCATCCAGTACAACATTATCTCCCGCCTGAAACAGCAGGATGCTATTCGCCAGGAGATCGACCACCTGCTCGACAACATCAGCCGCCTGGCGGAAGAAGCCTGTACCGCCGCCTCGGCCGCGCTCAGCGATGCGCTGGTCAGCCACGGCGAATTGATGTCCAGCCTGCTGTTTGTCGAGGTGCTGCGCGAGCGCGATGTCGAGACCGAATGGTTTGATGTCCGCAAGGTGATTCGCACCACTGACTGCTTTGGTTGCGCAGAACCGGTGCTGGATGCCACCGCAGAACGCGTTGAAAGACGGCTGCGTCCGCGTACCGAGCAGGCATTAGTGGTCACGCAGGGGTTTATCGGCCGTGAGGCGAATGGTCAAACCACGACGCTGGGCCGCGGCGGCAGTGATTACACCGCCTCGCTGCTGGGTGAAGCGCTACATGCTGCGCGCGTGGATATCTGGACCGACGTCGCCGGGATCTACACGACCGATCCGCGTATCGTCTCCCAGGCACAGCGTATCGAGCAGATCTCATTTTCCGAAGCCAGCGAAATGGCGACCTTTGGCGCAAAAGTGCTGCATCCGGCAACACTGCTGCCGGCAATGCGCAAAAATATCCCGGTCTTTGTCGGTTCAAGTAAACATCCTTCCGCTGGTGGCACGCTGGTCTGCCGCGATGCCGAAAATCCGCCGCGTTACCGCGCGCTGGCCGTTCGCCGTCAGCAGACGCTGATGAAATTACACTGCGAACAGGGGCAGTCCGCCTGCCACTTTTTAGCGGATACTTTCGCGTTGCTGGCGCGCCACGATGTCGCGGTCGATTCCATCACTACCTCAGAAACCAGTATCGCGCTGCTTCTGAACGCTACAGGTGCCACCTCCGGTGAATCCAGGCTGCTGACCACTTCTCTGCTCACCGAGCTGTCGTCGCATTGCCGCGTGGAAGTGGAAACCGGCCTTGCCTTAGTCAGCCTGATTGGTAACTCGCTGTCACAGGCTGAAGGCGTCTGCCACGAGGTGTTCGCCGGGCTGGGAAATCATCCCGTGCGGCTGATTTGTCACGGCGCGTCACGCCACAGCCTCGGTTTTCTGCTGCCCGCAGATGCCGCAGACGACGCGGTAAAAGCCTTACACCGCCGTCTGTTTGAATAACGGCGATTGATAAGCCCAGCGTCGTGCTGGCAGACAACCCGCTCTGCCAGCACGAAAAATAAGACACGGCCTGTTCCACTGGCCGCCCGGACGATCAGCAAACCCGGGCTGTAAACGATGCCGGGGAATAAGTCGTCGGGCATTGCCGCTTTACAGGCTTTCTTGTACCCTTCCCCACAACTTATCTCACCTGTTGAAAAGCAGAAATTACCGGACTTCATATGGCTGCTCACACGTCGAAAGATCCCCTGCATGGCATCACTCTGGAGATGCAAATCAACGCGCTGGTCGCCCGTTACGGCTGGAACGAACTGGGTAAACGCATCAATATTAATTGCTTTAAAAACGAACCCAGCGTTAAATCCAGTCTCAAGTTTCTGCGCCGGACGCCCTGGGCGCGCGCAGAAGTCGAGGCGCTGTATCTGGATTCCCTGGAGGATAGCGCCCCGGTCAACAAGGATGAGCCCACCTTCAATCCGTGGACCCGCAGTCGAATCATCAAATAAGAGCTAATAAGATGTCCCTTAAAAAGTCAGTCGTCCTTTTTGCTACTGCGCTTTTACTGGTCAGTTGTTCCTCCAAACCGCCTAAATCTCTTGTCACACCGCTACCGCCGGTGGCGAAACAGCCGTTGCCTGCAACGGCAACAAATTCACAGCCGGTTCGCGGCGTCTGGCTGGCGACGGTTTCCCGCCTCGACTGGCCGCCGGTCAACTCGGTGAACGTCAGCAGTGCCGATACGCGCATTCGCATGCAGCAGCAGGCGCTGGTGCAGAAACTGGATAAACTCAAAAGCCTTGGCATTAATACCGTCTTTTTCCAGGTGAAGCCGGACGGCACCGCGCTGTGGCCTTCTAAAATTTTGCCGTGGTCAGATATGCTGACCGGCACGATTGGTCAGGATCCGGGCTACGATCCGTTACAGTTTGTGATTGATGAAGCGCACAAACGCGGCATGAAAGTGCATGCCTGGTTTAACCCGTACCGCGTGGCGGTTAACACGCAGCCTGAGACCATCGCGGCGCTTAACCGCACGCTCCCTTTGCACCCGGCCAGCGTCTTTGTGCTGCATCGCGACTGGATCCGCACCGCCGGTGACCGGCTGGTGCTCGATCCTGGCATTCCCGATGCGCGCGACTGGATCACCAGCATCGTGGCCGAAGTGGTTGCCCATTACCCTGTCGATGGCGTGCAGTTTGATGACTACTTCTATACCGAAACGCCCGGTTCGCAACTGAATGACAACCAGACCTTTCAGCAATATGGCCAGGGCTTTAGCACCAAAGCCGACTGGCGGCGCAATAACACCCTGCTGCTGATTGAGCAGGTTTCCCGCACCATTAAACAACTGAAACCGGGCGTTGAATTTGGCGTCAGCCCTGCCGGTGTATGGCGCAACCGCTCTTTCGATGCGGCAGGATCCGACACGCGCGGCGCGGCGGCTTACGATGAATCCTTCGCCGATACCCGTCGCTGGGTGCAACAGGGCTTGCTGGACTATATCGCCCCACAAATTTACTGGCCCTTCTCGCGCAGCGCGGCGCGGTATGACGTGCTGGCAAAATGGTGGGCCGATGTCGTCAAACCTACCCATACGCGTCTGTATATCGGCATCGCGCTGTATAAAGTGGGTGAACCGTCGAAGATGGAGCCGGACTGGATGGTGAACGGCGGCGTGCCAGAACTGAAAAAACAGCTCGATTTAAACGAATCGCTGCCGCAGGTTAGCGGCACCATTTTGTTCCGCGAAGATTACCTGAACCGGCCGCAGACGCAGCAAGCGGTCAACTATTTGCGCGAGCGCTGGGGGGAATAATCCCTCCGCAGTTTATGAAGGTAAGTCCAGGAAGAGGCGTTGCATGCTGGCTTTAATCAAAGAAAATATTGCGCTGGTGTCGATCATCTCATTAGCCGTGGCAGCCCTCTCGCTGACGCTGAATAAAAAGAACTCGCGCATGACCAGCTACAATTCGCGCGGGAACTATATTGTCTATTTCAGCAAAATAGCCGGTTTGAAAAAATTTTTGGCCTCATCTGGTTTCAGCGTAAAAATCTATAATTCCGCCTTATCCGAAATTATCGAGCTCGATCATAAAATTCATATCACTCCGCTGCTCGGCGGTATCCGCCGGGCGCAACTTTTTGATGGCCTCGAAAACCGCAATAATCTCGGCATCAGCAAAACGATCTATCCGGCATTTAAACGCGCGCGGAAAATAAAATTTCCGCGCCGTTATGCCCACGACGATCTTTTTAGCTTTAATAGTTCGCCGTTTTTCGCTTATTTTTCAGCCAGCGGCAAACATGCGGTATCGGCAAACCCGGTAGACAGAAAACTCAACAGATATCATAGCTATATCGAAATTACGGATTACTCCGGCCACAGCGAAATCTGGTATTTCTCCTTTTCATTACATTTATCTAATCTTGATACCGATTTTGTTAAAAGCGACAACTGGAAACGGCTCAGGGATGATGAATTGAGCCATTTTAAATATTATCGCTTTGCGGATTTCACGGTTATTGCGCCTGTCGATCTGTATAAAAATCTCGTTACCGCTTTAACGCTGCAAAAGCCCTTATCTGAAATTCGCGGTTGCAATGAGGAATACGAAAACTCAGACAGGCTCATGCAAAGCGGTTATGAATCATTAGAGTACGAACTGCAACAATATGAGTTGCGGGAATATTACTATTTCCTTAGCAAAATAAAGCAGCACCTCAGTTTTTAAGCATTGAGCGCACGTTCGTCCTGGTTTGCTGCACGGGCGAACGGCGTTTCATGCTTTATGGCTCTTCCGTCAGCGCCTCATAAACGCTGCGCAAACGCGAGCGCAGATACAGCACGGCTTTGTGTTTGCGGGAAAGTAACGCCTGCTGGCTGGTGCCGCACTCCTCCGCCAGTTCTTTATAACTGTAGCCGTACAGCTCCGTTTTCTCGAACACCTCGCGCTGTGCGGACGGCAGCTCGGCCAGCGCCTGCTCCAGTTCCTCCCACAGCAGCGTTTTCAGGTATTCCTCTTCCGGGGTTTGCGGTACACCGAACAGCGTTTCCGCCAGTTCATCTTCGGCAACATCCCCGTCATCGTCAGTGAAAAAGCGGGATAATGGCAGTTCCCGTTTTTTGCGCGCCCGATCGGTCATTTCATTGCGCGCCGCGCGAAACAACCAGGCCGCGACATTCTCCACCGGCTGCTCTACCTGCATCAGTTGATACGTCACTTCCTGCAGGATGTCATCGGCATCGTCCCGAACCGCGGTGCGACCACGGATAAAGGCTTTCAGCCGCGATCGGCAGGCATTAAGCGCTGCCATGACCAGCGATTCCCCCGCCACACCGGCTTTCATTGTGTTCACTCTGCGTCCGGCGTTTTTGGGCGGTTATCGTCAGGCTGAGCGCGATCTTCCGCCTGCTCATCGCGATATCCGCGCCAGCCGCAGTGACCGCGATGTCCGTGACGACCAAAACCTTCGCGACGATGACGAATAAACTCTTCGCGCTGTTCCGGCGTCATCTGCATCCAGCGCTCATGCATACGACGATGCGCCCGCGCCATACCAAACATACCCGGCCGAAAACCGAGGCCGCCGAACAAAATGCGGCACAGCACCAGCACACCCAGCGCCTGCCAGAAGCCAATGCTTTTTACCCCGAGGATGGCAGGCAGCAGCGCATTCCACAGCGACATCACCAGCAGCCCCAGTATGACGACCAGCGCCACACCGAAAATCACATGTTTCATCATGCGATGGCGGCCAAAACCGTGCCCACGAGTGTGCCCATGCATATCAAAATCTCTCATCTTCTTCGTTCCTCTTACCGTAGCGGATTGTTGCAAGTGATGGGGTAGACGAATGAGCGATGAAGATATTGCCAGGAAAATGAAATTTTTTCTGCTGCCAAACGCCTCCTCATTGAAAAAGATGACAATATTATTGTTAGCGTCATCACTTTGTTTCATGGAAAAATTAACTATTCATGTTATTTTTCATTATATTGAAAATAATCCCGTAGCTAATTTTTAATAATATTAAGCACACCTAAAAATTCATATATTATATATAATATGTCGTTTTTCTGGTCTCGTATGCAACCGCTGGAAATTAATGGTTATTTTAAAATTAATGTTTTAATAAACATTTTTACATTTGCAAAGGCCTCTCCCCCGTCTATATTTTTTTGAGTTAGTCGTTTCGCTAGTTTCCAACCAACAAAGGAATTATCTAATGACTGATTTTGCACGGTCAGTTACGGTTGATATCGCAGATACCAGCCCGGCGACACTGACGCTAAATTACGTTCGTCTTAACGGTGGGCAGTGGCAAAAAACGCCAGAACCCGGTTCAACCATTACTCCAGCCGGAGAAGTCGAGTATGTTAATGGTGTTGAGAGCAATTATGAAACCCTTGGCGGCCAAATTGTTCTGACCCCCGCCTCAGGTGGGCTTATTACTATCAAATGGGACTGGTCTTTTGGTTCAGGCGTTTCTGGCGGCGTCAGGACGGAATCTTTAACCGGACTCGCAGTCAGTTACCAGTGGATCAATACGCAATCAAATCATCCTAAAGTGCAGGTCACGATCAGCGCCGATACCGCAGCAAAATTACTTCGTGCTCATAAATGAATGAATACTGGCAGGGAATATTTCCCTGCCAGTATTATCTGATGAGGATTGCAAATGGCAAGTAATATAACTGCTGGCAATTTTGCACAAAATAAAAATCTCGCCATTGCACTGGATAATAATTCGGCCACGACATTAACGCTGATGCTGGCCAGCGTTAATCAGGGAGCCTGGGCTGGTACGCCGCCAAAAAATGGTTCAACCTACCCGCCTGCTAATTATTTTTATGCCGTTAATATTGCTGCAAATAGTTATGACGCACTCAGCGGCTCCGTAAAGTTTGAGCTCGCCTCAGGGGGATTCCTCATAGCGCAATGGACCTGGGAAGCAGGCGCGCCCCTGCGCGTGGATGCCTACTGCGATAGCTATCAGGTACAGATTGATTACAACACCATTAATTCACAATCAAACTCGGCGACGTTCCAGATTACCGTCACTAACGAATAAATTACCCATGCTATTCAGGGGGAGTCATGTCCGGGGCTGCGAGCACAAAATTTTCGTTTTCCATTACGTTTCCGGACCAGGGGGGAGGAACCAACCCTGCCGTCGGTCCTTTTATTATTCCTCCGCGATTTAAAAATGCCCCCCCGAATAACGATCTGGCGTTGTACTTTTCAGGATATTGCGTCCCCGCCACAACCTCAGCCACCAAAGGTATTCAGCCGGGCGAGATACCGCAACAGAAAGCGTTTGGTTTAAGTTTTACTCAGTCAGGAAGTTCACCCAATCCGGTAATAAAAATAGTGCAGATAACCGTAGTTAAACAATATATCTTTAGTGCGCAGCCTGCCGATCGTGAAATATTACTCACTTCATTTCGCCTATTTGCCGGGCAACTTGAAAAACTGGAAGTTTCGCTTTCCAGTACGACTGGCGGGCTTTTACCCTGCGTCACAGAAGCGTTGCTTTATCAAATTGCACTCAATATGCCGTTAACATTAAGTGAATTACTGCAATTCACTTATCACTTTAATATTAATGATCAATATATTGATCTGGAGCCGGGCTTTTCACTGACCATTGCCGCTGCCGGATACCAATATATTGCGCCTCCCGCCAGCCCTGGCTATGGATTGAATGCGTTTACCCTGTCCGGTACGCAAACAGTCAGCCTCGGCTGGCAGCAAGACGGGAAATTATCATTCAACGGTTTTGCATCCCGTTTTACGCGCGGTGTTGAGTTATCTCCGCCGACGCCACCCGATGAGAACTACCCGTGTCTGATTTTCGGCGCCAGCCCTATCGATCTTCAGTTAAGCGGCAATGCCCGCCGACACTGGCGGCTGATTACACCGTCATCGCTGCCGTCGCCGCAGAACGTGGATAACAGCGGCACCAGCAGCGTTGACAGCGCGTTGTTACTGGGCGCTGACACTTATACCGATTTAGCGGCGGCCACCGAAGCGGCGATTGGCGGTGGGCAATTTTGTATCACGCCGGACGCCGACAATAACCCGATTGTGGCCATCGCATTTACCAGCCGGGTTTTTGTCACGCCCGCTATCGGTATCTTTGTCAATGATATTGCCCAACAGGTTCCGGTGGGGACATCGATGCGCGACATTGTCTTTCAGTATTTGCTGGTTCCGCCCGCACACATTGTCACTTCCGGTTCGAATGTCGACAGCACATCGCTGAGTTGCAAATTACAACGCTGGGTGGCCAATAGCGAAAAACCCTTTTCCTCCACCTCTCCCGGCCCAACGGTTCAGGTCGACTATTTTGATTTCTCGCCAGACAGCACTTCAGGCCAGCCGCTGAGCGGGCCGGACGGCGACGTATTCGATATTCCGCTGTTAAAAGGCGATCGGATTTATGTCGGCCCGAAAGATGGATATCAACTTAGCCTTACGGAGTAGTACACGCGCGCTTCTTGTTCGTCAGCACCCCAGGTGAGGGCCAGGAAATGAACAGCACTAAAAATTATTTTACAACGCTTCCCGTGAGCTTTCTGTTGCTGTTGGTCTGCACAGAGGGGTATGCAGCCGTTAAGTTTACGATCCGTTCGCAAAACTTTCTCCATTTGGGATGGGGAACATCCGCTGTGAATAAAAATAAATGTCTTGCGCTTGACGAGATGATGCAAGCCAACGACGTGATTATTATTCAGGAGTTAATGCAGCACGCTGATCCCTGTCCTGCTGAAACAACAAAAAATAAGTTCCAGTTTATCGTTAATTCGACGGGGTTGGGTTCCAGTTCTTATAAAGAGTATTACGGTTTTTATATCAAACCGCCGAAAGTTAGCTTTACCAATGATAGATACCAGGCTGGTGGAACCTTTGAGCGACCGCCTTATGCCATTGGACTGAAAGTCACCGTCAGTGCCACCAGCAAATATATCTGGGTCGGTAATATTCATTCTATTTTTGGTAAAAGAGTACAGCAACGATACGACGAGGCCGCTGAAGTAAAAGATTTTTATCAATACATGATAAAGGTACAAATAACGGGCGCACCCAAAGCAAAAAACTACCCCTTTATTATCGGCGGGGACTGGAATATCCCCCTTAAAAATAAGGCCGGGAAATACACTAAAGGCTTCGAGTGGCTGCAAACGAACAATGCGGAGGGAGCCCCGAACGTCCCAACGTCACTGAGTGCAAAAGGCAAACGCGCCAGCGCCTACGATCATTTTATTTATGCCGATAGCCTCACGGTAAATAACGTTCAAATTCTGACAAGCGCTTCCTTCGCCTCGGATCTCTCATGGCGTCAAAACGTGACCGATCACCTGGGAATTAGCGCAGAGGTAACCATCCCATGACTCCTCTTAATGTCTCGCGCTTGCTTCGTCAATCAGCATACTTACTTGCCACCTGCTGTCTGGCGATCCCGTTAATGGCGTACGCTGATAAGCCGAATTTTTATGTGCCGGAAGCCTGTAAAGGTAAGGCAAGCGGTGCCGGGCTGGAGAATCCTTCCGACGTGCTGCCGCCGCAAGTCACGGCGTATTATGTTGATCTTGTGACTCCGGATATCGTATTTCTCTCCATCGATAGCGTCTCCCCGATACCGGATAGCAAGTATTGGTCGGCGAATATCAATATTCCACCTGTCACTAAAAACAAAAACGGCTACAAGGGCGAGTTTATCCTTGATGTCTCTTATACCCCGCTATTGAACGTTTTTGTGGAAAAAAAGGCGAGTTCCCCTGGCGTTAAAGCTTTTACCCTGCCAAGAGCCGCCACGCTCCCCAAGGACGCAGAACTTCTTCCGGTCGTGGATGTGACTATTTATAACGAAGATCATAGCGCAACGCTTGCAGGCGCCTTTGTGCAATTTCACTCCGCCGCTCTCACCGCAGCAATAGTTGGCATGGATGACACATCCCCGACGCTAACCGAAGAGGCGGATGACAATGGGATCATCAAGTTGCAGTGCATGATTTTCCTCGAGGGTGCGAACTGGGTCACTGTCTACGATAAAGATCACCAATACCGCTACGATGCCCCGCTGGAGCTGATTAACCCCGCAGGCGCGTTAAGCACCACACGCGTGACAAAAAGTGGGGAGGAGTAAAATGGCTCATTTCGTGCCTTGTTATGCGGGTTCGCGTTTGTACATCGCGCCGGGCGGCGAAAACTGCTTTGGTGGCTTTTTACTCTCAACAGATGTCACCACGCTGCCTGAGCGCCTCACCGTTGAACAGGCGCTTTATGCGTACCACGGATGGTTTGTTCAGCTTCCCGCCACGGCCATCACGGATCTGGCGGCATTTGAGCAAAAAGCGCAGGTTTGGTTTCGCAACTCAGCGCGAAAGGATGCGCTGGCGGCCTGGTTCACCAGCATTGCGGGATTAACCGCAACCGTCCTGTTTGCCCGTAAAAACGGAACCGACGTGACCCTCTTGCGCACGGCGGAAGTACCGTTCGGCAATTTTGCGCTCACCGTGCCGAAAGACAGCACGATAGAGGCGTCAGCACAGGCGTTAACCTTTAGTCGCGGTACGCTGCTGGTTACCCCCACCGGCGAGCGAACCCCGCAGCCGTTCGCCCTCGATCATCTCGGGCTGGAATTGCTGAATGACGCCGCGCCGAACAATGTGCTGTCGCTGGCGTTTTCCGTCACCAGCGAAGCCGCAAGCGATATTCTGGATATTGGATTACGCAGTTTCTCTGCGCCCGCAGAGGGCGGCTATACCCAAACCGCACTGTACCGAATCTTTAATTTGCAGGATGCGACTTCGCAGTTGACGCTGCAGGGGACCATTGATCCCCTCGCCCCCTGCGACACCACGCGCTCCTTCCTGCAACTGTCCAACGGTGCGCTTTCGCTGCCCACGTACTATCAATCTGCGGCAGGCGCGGCGGTGGCAGTAAAACCGCTCGCCAGCGCCGGGCTGGTCTTTACCGAACGGCTGGCGGCGGTCGATGCCAGCGGCCAGCCCGTCATTCTGCGCGGTAACCAGTCGCTGTATCTGACGCCCGCTGGCGAATTCGAATTTCTGCTCTCGTCGCAGGGGCAAGCCGACGCCACGGCCGCCTCGCTGCAAAACGCGCTGATGGGCGGATTATCCTCTGTCGAGTATTTCAAATATACCGGTAACCCAATACTGGCGTTCACACCCCATCAGGAGGCATTTGCCCGCACGTTGCAAAATGCCGCCCCCGGGCGCGATCGGGTGTTCGGTGCTCTGACAGGCGCCGGAAAAACATCATGGGTGACACTGCAAGCCGCGCAAAGCAGCGAATACTTTGCCCAGCCCGACAGCTCGGTCTTACACCAGGCCCCTGACTCTGCCGCCGACGGCGATTTTCTGACCTACCTGCCCGTATCCGTCGGCAACGTTGAGGACCAGCAAACCCGCCTCGCCCGCGCTGATAACGGCGATTCGCCACCCGTCGCCTTCCCGCTGGCGCCCTACCGTTCGGTTAAAGCCACCAATATCTCCGGCTCTGATATCAAAAATATGGAGACTCAGGTGCTGTCACCGAAACGTCGCACCGTTGTCCAGACGCTGATTCAGACAGGAGAAAGAGCCGAGCGTTTACGCGCGTCGCTGCCTTCGCCGCCTTTCTCAACGACACCGCAGGGATTACTGCTGGCGCTGGGTGAGGACGCGACAGGGTTAACCTGGCAACAACTGACGCTGGGGCAATCCAGCGCGGCAAACACGCCGCCCCATCGCGCCGACAGGCTACTATTGAGCCACGTAAACGGCGAACTGAAATCCGCATTACAGACGAACCAGCTTTTTCTGGTTATCACCGGCGCCGAGATCATGAGCCAGTGCGCGTCGATTCCCTATTCCCTCACCGCCGTGCGGCAGCGGCAGCTCGCTTTGCAGATAACGGATCCGGACGTCAACGCGAAACTTGCCGCAATGGTGCCCACGCAGTGGCCCGATTTGGCAGCCCTGCACGCCGATCTGGCGGCCCGATTTACGCCGGAACAACTGGCAAACGTATTCGACACCGTGCGCAATGCTCTGGGTGATTTCAGCCTGTTTGTTGCAGACTGGGAATTCGATCTCTCCCCGTGGCGCTGGGTCAATTACAACACCCTGTTGCTGTTCAAATTCTGTAATAAAAAGCTGTCGCAACTGGTTGACGATACGGCGCAATGGGCGGACGCCGATCGTTTCAACAGCTCCGCGGATGGCACGAGGCAACGGATTCAGGCGATTTTTGCGGCGGCCACCGAACGCGTTGCGGCCGGTGATGGTGATTTGTCTTACTTCGTTAATACGGTGATGGAGAGCGAAAACTGGAATGGCGTTCTCGCTCTGAACGCCCAGGTCCCGCTGACCGGGCTTCCTCCACAACTTGAGGGGCTGGCCGCCGGAATTGATGTCTCGCGTTTTCAGGCGCACCACATCGGTATTTCCGTCACGCCGATCGCTGCAGGCCAGAACACCTGGACCAGCCACCCCAGCTCAGCCTTTGGCCTGATTGATTATGAAGACAATGAACACCTGTCAGGAAACACGCCTTACGACTTCAAAGTCCTGTCGCTGAAGGTGGCGATAGCCAACTCAGGAATTGTTTCGTTTTCCAGCAAAATCGAAC
Organism: Kosakonia sp. MUSA4; assembly: GCF_013085925.1. NCBI lineage: Bacteria > Pseudomonadati > Pseudomonadota > Gammaproteobacteria > Enterobacterales > Enterobacteriaceae > Kosakonia > Kosakonia sp. MUSA4. The sequence goes on along the minus strand of NZ_CP025697.1, from coordinate 2,423,904 downwards.
TGCTCATCAACCAGCTCTTTGAAGAACCCGCCACACAGTACTCATCGTCAAGCGGCAACAATCTTTTGCTGTACGGCATTTATCAAAAATCCGGCAACAGCGGAAGTTATCTGTTTACGACCGCGGATCACACCACCTACGGCATAACCAGCCAGATCCTTGATGCCGTCGGTATCCGGGCAGCAAGTTTTGTTACGGCCAGCGGCGGTAAAGCCGACGCAGAGAACAGCACAACGCGCACAACGTTTGCGCTCAATGGCACAATCGGTTTCTTACAACAGCCGCAGTTTGACCTGCTTTCCTATGGCGCCGCCACGCCAAATCAGGGGAATGGCAATGTGGAAGGGTTGGCCTATTCCGGCCTGACAATTGATATGACCTTTGATCCTGCGACGCCGCAGTACCGGCAGTTTACGTTTAATGCCCAGCCGCTGTTGCCGGATGCCAACGCCAGCCAGGTCCGCGCACAAAGCCTGGCGGCACATTTCCCCATGAAACTCACGGCCCTGATTCAGGGGACTGGCGACGTTACCCCCGACAAAATGGCGTATATGCCGGTGGATTCACCGCTCAACGGCATAGCGATGACCGCGCCGTGGTTTGGGTTGCAATATGAACTGGATCTCGGCTCGGCGGGCGCGCTGGCCGCCAAAATCGATTTCACCGCCGGCCTGCTCCTCGCCTGGTCTCCGGCGAGCCAGACGCGTCAATCCGGGATCTACATTGGCCTGCACCTGCCGGGAGTGAAAGGCGGAGAGCGCGCCATTCCGATTGAAGGCGTACTCAAACTGGTTTTCGCCGATGTCACCTTTCTGGTGGATCCGCCAACCTACATTCTCAAGCTGGGCGATATCGCCCTCAAACTCCTTGCCCTGAGCTTTCCGCCAAACGGGCAAATTGATCTTTTGATGTTTGGTAACCCGGATGCGCAGACCAGCGGCGCACTGGGCTGGTACGCCGCCTGGGTGAAAAACGGCGCGGGCGGCGCGGGGGAAAAACCGGCGCAGCGCCTGACACAGCTGCACTCAGAATCCGCACTTTCCCAACTCCAGCAGCGACTTCTGGCGGCACAGAGGAGCCAATAATGCCCGGCAAAAAAACGCGCAACGCGCCATCCAGCATCGATACGCCGATTCAGAATCTGTGGAATACCCTGCTGTCGGCAGGTTACCTGTCAGCCGATCAGAAAAAATTCAACCTGCCGGCCGCCAATGCACTGCACTCAGCGCCTGTCAGCGCGCTGCTGAATGATGCGGATCTCTTTCCCGCCGCCTCACTGGTGATGACCCTTAGCGGGGTGCAACCACCGGGCGACGGTAATACGATTGTTCTGACGGGGCAAATTGACGGTAATTCCTTCAATGTTTCCCAACCGGCAGCCAGCGCCACCTTTAGCGTAACGGCGAACGGCGTCGCGCAACTCAGCGTCAGCACTCACCTTCCCGATAACAGCGCTGTCTTAGGCACCGCGTTTCCGGGACTGAAGCCTCACGATAAAAAACACACCGTTTCTGCCGCGGCTATAACCCTGTTCCGCAATGCCGTGTTTACCGCCTCGTCCTCCGATGCTGGCACTGGCGTCACGTTCAGCGGGCAGCCGGTCGCCGGTTCCAGCTATCAGGGAATGTGGAAAACCCATCCCGCCGCGATGCAGGGGAACATCACCCAGTGGCCGACAAAGGACCGCGCGCAGTCGCCTGCCTTTGTGTTGCGTTCGGAGCCTGTTGACGCCGTTCCGGCTGCCGGATTGCTACCGCTAAAAGCGGGGTTACTGTTTGTTTCATCGCAAGAGGACAATGATACCAGCCACGGTATCGCCACCTTTGATGCCGGAACGCTGGCGCTGTCGGGGATTGAGTTGCATTTCCCTCTCCTCGATGACGGCGATCCCCTTGCGCTGAGCAACGATTCGCTAGCGGTCTCCCTGAGTTCGATCGCCGATATCGCCAGCCTGCTGATGGGCGAAGTCGCTGATGCTCTGCTGCCGAACCGGTTTCCTCTGGGAACAGATCTGCTGCTGCAAGAACTGGCGTTCACCCTCGACATTACGGCGTCCAGAACGTTACAGGTGTCGGCGACGGTCAAAGCCCACACGGAAATCCATTTGCTGCCGCTCAATCTGGCAGTGCTGGAGAGTGTCATTTTCACCTTCAGCGTGGGCGTCGATCTCTCGGCATGGATCGCTATCAATGGCCTGTTCAAACTCAATGGCCAGGAACAACTGAGATTTTACGGTGGGTTAAGTTTCTCTGTACCCGGCGGTAGTGACAGTGTCACGCTCATGGCATACAACGACGCCGAGATCGACATCCTGCAATTACTGAATATCGTCCCCGGTTTGCCGACACTGCCAGAGTCAGGAATTATCACCCCGGCGGGGGGATTATCTGCGCAGATCCAGCCCGCTACCGGCGCCTGGCTGTTCAGCGGAACCATTGCGCCCAAATCGGGGGCCTGGACACTGGAGTTTGGTCGCGGCATCAAAGCCGTGTCGCTGAAAAGTTTGCGCCTCGATCTGGAGCGGACGCCGACCAACTTAACCGCCACCATTCAGGCGCATACGGAATTTTTGGGGATCCCGTTTATCGTCAGCGCACAGACCTCGACGCAATCCAAAGCCTGGATTTTTGAGGGGCGCATGATCGCAAGCAAGCCGGTGAGCCTGATCAGTGTTGCCAGCCAGCTGCTGCCCTTCATTCCGCAATCCCTGCCGACGGACATTACGCTGAATGCGCTGCAGGTGAAGTTTAATACCGCCGCCAACACCTTCATGGTACAGACCACCCTGCAATGGACGCTCGACTTCCTGCCGATCAGTATTACGGCCGATCTGTTGATCAGGTCGGACCGCGAGAAAGCCAGCGATCCGGCAAGCTATTCCGGGCAGTTAACCGGCATTGTTGATATCAACAACATGATCCTCACCTGCTCTTATATCTTTAGCCCGACGACGACAGATATTATTTTTGCCTACCGCAACCTGAAAGTGGTTTACCACAAGGACGACACCGATCCCTACGTGGCGGTGAGTCTGGAAAAGAGTAACGTGGGCGATCTGTTTGCATTTCTTCTCTCCTTTGCCCAGCCGGGGCGGAATATTGCGCTGGGTGAACCCTGGAATGCGCTGGAGAAAATTTCGCTTCCCAATCTGACGGTCAATGTGCATCTCAAAACCCGCAAAATTAACGTCAGCATCGGGCTCAATGTCGACCTCGGGTTTATCAAGATTACGCAATTCACCCTCACCTATGTGAAACAGTACGGCAAACCCAAGTTCAATCTTGAGCTGAGCTGTGAATTTCTGGGCCAGCGCTACGGAGGCGATAATAAACCGCTAAGCTGGGATCCGCTTAATCAGGCACCGCCAGTGGTGCCCGGCGCGGGTACGCAGGTTTTCGACCTCGAATATCTGGGCATCGGCCAGCGCATGACCCTGCGCGGCGAGATGCCCACCACCATGGATGGGGTGATCAAACGACTGGAAAACGCGCTGATCCCGGTGGGGAATCCAACCCGGAACCCGGCGAATCAGCTTCCAGGCCTGAGCTATGACGCCGGTTCAGAGTGGATGATCGGCACGCGTTTTACGGCCATGTCGACCGTGTCATTAAGTATGGTGTTCAACGATCCGCGCGTTTACGGCCTGCTGATCCAGCTAGCCGGTTCACGCGCTGGCCCGCTGGCGGGTCTGCGTTTTGAGATCCTCTATCGCAAAATCAGCGACAATGTCGGCGTATACCATATCGAGCTGACATTACCCGACACCATGCGCCATCTGGAGTTTGGCGAGGTTTCCATTACCCTGCCAATTGTCACTGTTGATATCTTTACCAACGGCAATTTTCGTATCGACGCCGGATTCCCTCCGTCGCTCACCGACTTTTCCCGCAGTTTTTCGGTACAGGTCTTTCCGTTTATCGGCTACGGCGGTTTCTACTTTGGCGTTCTCAATGGCGAAACATCCACAACCATACCGCGCATTTCTAACGGCAATTTCACCCCGGTTATCGAATTTGGTTTTGCCTTGCAGGTCGGCGTCGGGAAAACGCTGTCGCTGGGTATTCTCTCCGGCGGTATCAGCATCACCGTCGGCGGTATGCTGCAAGGCACGCTCTCATGGTTCAATCCCATCGATCAGGCTTTAGTGCCTGAAAACTATTTCCACCTGCGCGGTGCGCTGGCGGTTATCGGCCAGGTGTATGCCACCGTTGACTTCGGCATTATTCAGGCCAGTGTGTCGCTCACCATTTACGTCTCGGCGGCGATTGATGTCGAAAGTTATCGGGCGATCCTGCTGAGCGTCAGCGCCGGGGTTCGCGTTAAAGTCAGTATCAAAATTATCTTTATCCGTATCAATTTCAGCTTCTCGGCGACGATCACGGAAACTTTCCCGATTGGTTCAAACCGCCAGACACCGTGGATACTTTCCGCGCCCACCAGCAATACCGGAGTACAACGCAGCCTCTATCGCGCGAAAAGCCCGTTCATTCGCCAGCCGCAGTATGGTCAACTCCGCCTGCGACCGGCGAGAACGATGATGGCCCGCCATATCTTGTCCCGCTATCGGCATAACGCAGGCGCACCTCTGTGCGTTAATGTGACGGCGATTCCCTTGTTCTCCCAGGCGATTGCCGATGATTTTGCCTTTTCCGGCGCGCCGACGGTTCCCTTTGCCGGGAAAAACCCGGTACTGGCCCTCCTGCTGGGAATTGAAACCTCTACGGATGCGGCCAGCGGCACAAACCAGTTGCTGAGCTTTATGTCCGACTGGCTTTCATCGCTGATTGGCGATGAACATGCCACGCTCTCCGCCGCTGTCGTCGATGAGATCCTTGATGCCCTGAAAGCGCCGGACGCCATAACGGATATTTTTAGCTATACCAACCTGGTACACCTTTTTGACAACCATCATATTCAGTTCACGCTGCAACCGCGCCCGCAGCAGGCGCAGGCCGACGGCAGCGAACTGCCGATGGCGCTGATGGCGATGATCCCGGAGTTGTCGCTGGAGACACCGGACTACACGATTAACTTCCTCACCGATCGCATCCCTGCCGCGGGTTACGAGCAGCGGATTCAGGACTATTTTGCCGAGCTGGCCGCGCAGTTTGCCGAACGCCAGGGCTGGAACAGCAATAAAACCCAGGACGCCAGTCAACCAGACAGCATGGCGCGGCTGATCTTCCGCTACTACTTCCTGATGGTGGCGCGCAGTCTGCTGCAGCAAACAAAAAGTTTTATGGCCGAAGCCGAGTGGCCGTTATCGGAGAAAGAGGCCGCTCATGCCTCACTCCAGACGCTGGCCAACCGTTTCAACAACAATTATACCGTTCGCGCAGGGGAAGATTTTCCCGCTATCGCCGCCCGGTTCAGCGTAACCCCGCAGGCGCTGGAAGCCGCCAACCCGCAATTTGAGGGCGCCGCGCCCGCCGCAGGCGATACGCTGTTCATTCCTGCGCCCGCCGTCAGCTACATTGCGCAGCCGGGGGACACACTGGAAAGTCTGGCGGCCTGTTTTGCGCTGGAGCCGGACGAACTCCAGCAGGCCAACCCGCAGGTGAATTTCCACCCGCTGGCAGGCGGAACTCAGCTTGCCATTCCGGCGATGCGCATTCTGCATAAAGTGCTCGACGGCGAAGTGGCCGCGACCATTGCCGCCGAGTTTGGTCTTTCGCTTCAGGCGTTGCGCGCCGCCAATCCGCAGGTGAATTTCAACCCGCTCAAACCCGGCACCCTGTTATTAATTCCCCTCACCGTCAGCCCGTATGCTATTGCGGAAAGCAATCAACAGAAAGCAGGCAAACTGCGGGCGGGCACGCTGCTGCCGCTGGGCGATATTCCCTTTCTGACACAAAATGGCGACACCTTTGCCAGCCTCGCGGCGCGGTTTGGCGCAAACGATGTTGCACTGGTTGCCAGCAACCAGAATGTGCAGGGGCTACTGCGCGCCGCACAAAAATTGCCGCTTGGCGATTTCACCTGGACCAGCAGAGACGGCGACAGCCTGAATGGCGTCATCGCCTACTGGTATGCGCGTAACACCGATTTCAACGCCCAAAATTTGCTGGCTGACAACCCCACATTGCGGCTTGCCGCGCAGCAAACTCTGAACATTCCGCAGCTAAACGAAAACGACAAGCGGGTAACTCTGGAGCATGAGGAGCGCGTGCAGGATTTTCTGTTGGCGAATAGCACCACCCTTGACGTGCTGATCGCCAGCAACAACGCGATTACGCTGGCGACGGGCCAGACGCTGCAATTGAAAAACATCGTCGTTGTCGCCAGCAATAGTTTCCTGCTTCAGTACACGGCAGGCAGCGGTGAGACCCCGTTGCTGCTGGCGCAACGGTTCTTTGAACCCTCGCCAGCCGCCCAGGCTGCCGCGCTGCTCAGCATCCGGCAGTGGAACGGGAATATTGCGGCGGAAAGCCCCTTCGCCACCGGTAGCCTCGTGGTGATCCCGTACTTCACCACGCCGGGCAACATTTGCCGCCAGTTTGGCATCACCCTGGCGGAGCTTTGTCGCCGCAGCACGCTGTTAAGCGACAGCAACCTGCTGGCAGCAAATGTCTCCCTGCTGGCTGCGCAGGTCACGCACCGGGTTGTCGCGAACGAGACGCTCGCAGAGATTGCGCAAAACTACAATTTATCGCTGGAACAACTCACCGGGCGGATCGCCACCCTCGGCGGCCTGTTTGCCGATGAAGCGAAAACCCTCGCCGTCAAGGCGATTCCGGGGTTCCGCCGCTCACTGCTCGCCCGCGTGCTGGCGCAAACCGGCAGCTACACCAATGCCCTTAACATGTCGACGCGGTTTATGCTCAATGGCTTACGCCTGCCGGACCCCGACTTCCCGCAACAAGGCAGCCTGGCGATAAACACCCCGGCGGCATACCCGCTGTATGCGCTGGTTGGGCAGGAGTACCCGCTGGCACCGCCAGATGCGCAAAAAGGATATACCCTGACGCTGACCGGCAGCGATGCCGGGTGGATCAATATTCCCGACGGGAAACTGGTAATCCCCCTGCTCGCTGAAGAGATTGCACGCATTGCCGAACTGGCGACGGCCGAGCTGGATACCGCAAATATCGTCAGCCAGGCGATTCCGCTGTATAGCTGGCTGCCCGATCGGCAGACCGTCTCCGCCACGGCAATATGGGCAACCGAAGAGGTGCCGGAAGGCATTACGCTACCGTCGCAGCGGGTGAACACGCCGCGGATCTGGAGCATGCCTGACGCATTGATTCGCGCCATCGCTGAAAGCCCGGATCGCAGGCTGCCTTATCGGGGCTGCTTCGGCACCCCATTGCCCGATGGCAACATCGACACCACCGCGCTTCAGGCGGCGCGATACGCGACAGCGATTGATTTCACCATCGAGAAACCCGATGCCTCCCGCCCCGGAATGTATCTGCTCTCCGGTACCGATCAAGCCGGATTGCAGCGGGTATTAAACCTGTGGAGTTACCTGAAAAATAACGACGCCGTGGGCGCCACGCTGTATCTGGCCTATCGCGAACAGCAGGCCAGCAACAGTAATGGAACGCAAACCAGCGATCGGCTTGATCGGGCAAACAGCTTCCTGCTGAAGACCAACCTTTCGACAGAGAGCCACGGCGAGTTCCAGACACTGCTGCGCGCAAACTCTACGGTGATGCTGAACGACGGTCTGATTGATGCGTCGCTGGCCAACCTGACCGATGAAGAGAGCCGGAATTTTTTACAGCTACTCTGGGAATGCTCGGTGGTCAAAAACGGCGGTTACTACCTTTACTACCAGAAGGAAGACGGCACGCCAGGGCTGCCTGGCTCACTGTTTAGCGATGGCAAACAGGCCTCGCTGCAACTGATTGTGCTACTGAGCACTCAGACGGCGGACGCCGGCATTGCCCGGTCGTTTAACAATATTTTGATTGTTGGCGATAACGTTGACCAAAGCGCGAACAGTATCTTCTTTGAAGCCGCGACACACACCGTTGTCGAGGGTGACACGCTGAATCGCATTGCGGCGAATGCGCCGCCCATCCTGGCGCTTTCCGGGCAGTCGCTCGGTGAAATCAATCAGCTCATCATGGGCGTATTACGCACGGGAAGCGAGGTGGCAGGCCAGATTGTCTTGCCCTCCGACAGCATCAGCGCGATTGCCCTGCGCGCGGGAAAAACGGTCGCGGAGATTGTTGCCGCGCTGGCCGATAGGCCAGCGATATTACGCACCGGTGCCCGCTTGATGCTGGCGGGAAAACCCGTGCAGCCAGTGAAAGACGGCGATACGCTGGCGACCATCGCCAGCGAGTATGATTTTCTCGATCCTGCGGCGTTGGTTGCCCTGAATGCGCATCGAACGCCGCTGCTGGCGGAAGGCGCCAGCTTTAATCTCCCCGGCGGGGAACGCTATATCCTCCAGGCCGGAGATACCTTTTTCTCCATTGCGCAGGCCAAACAACAGGATCTGTCGCTGCTCGGCGATCTGAATGCCACCGCCCCGATCCTGCTCGCTGACACCGTCATTACCGTCGCGGCCAATACGCTCAAATTGTGCGCCAGCCTGCCGCCAGGCCATGCGGGTTTTATGCTGCAACGCAACAATCCGCAAGTTGAGAGCGCGGCGGAAACAACGGCATCGGCACTGGGGACGCTCTATAACCTGGCCGGCTTCCAGCTGGCCGCGAATGCAACGCTCAATGCCTCAAATGAAGGGTTACCGGCAGGGCCAACCAATGACACTGACGAGAGTCTCTGGCAATACCGCCAGATTCTGTCGCTTATCGCTTTCGCCCGGAACAAAAGTAGCGAGGGAAATGTCGCCCTGCCGTCTGCCGCGCAAAGCCCCTACCGCGCTGTCAGTGCGGGCGGTCAGGCGGATATCACGCTCTGTTTACAGGATATTCTCGGCAACCGTACGGTCGGCTCATCGCTCCCGACCGCCCATTCCCCGACGGGGTACACCGACGAACTGCTCGGCCCTGGCGCCTGGCCATCCGTGAATACCACTTACCGGTTCCAGCCACGAGATGGCGGCGGCGCGCTGGCCGTGACCGCGCAACTCTCTGCAACGCCCTTCCTGCCGGATGCTTCCGCCGTGCCTGTGCGGGGCGGGCTTCCGTCCGGGAAACTGGTGACGGCGGCCGCCAGCAGAGCGCAGCAGGCGCGTCTGCAATACCAGACGGCCAGTTGGCAACTCCAGCAGCCCGATATCACCGCCCGCTTATCGACAACGCTTGGCGAACTGGACGATAACGCGGCGTTAAGTCTGGCGCTTCGCTACGATCTGCTGGGCCTGGCGAACTCAGCCTGGATCTTTACCGGCATTGCCGCCGGGATAGAGCCAACCCGGATTACGCTCGGGCCGGAAACAGCGCTGAAAAATTTTGCTGATGTGCTCAGCCACTACCCGGCAAGCGGGGAAATGGTGGCGAAAATCAATCAGTACCTGCGTGCGGATCTGCTGTTTGGCGCGGCGACGCCGCTTATCGTTCCGCATAATGTCCTGACCAAAGCGGGCGACACCCCGCAGGCGGTGATCGATCACCTCGAAGATGCCATCGATTTAACCACTCTCGGGCGTAATAACATGCAGCTCGCGGTTGCCGTGGATACGGTGTTCAGCACCGCCACCCGCAGCGTGGTTCTGGATGTGGCGGGTCAATCGCTCAATGCGCTGGCGCTCAGTTTCGGTTGTGCGATCGCCACCTCGGCGGGGAATGTCCCCGGTATGGCCGCGACCTGCCAGTTGCTGGCGCTGGGTAACGATGTGGTGCTTAGCTGGTCGGATCCGGTCAGCGGCAATAGCTGGCAGTATGGCCCCGACGCCGGAGAAAACCGTTCACTGGCTGCTGCTGCCGCGTGGTTCGCGCAGCAGATTAAAGCCAGCCAGCGGCGCGAAAACGTCAGCATTACGGTGGATGATGTCGCCGTTGAGAATCAGTTTGTGAACGGCATTTTTGCCCGCGGGCAAACGCTGTCCATCGCCTCTGTCATCGCCCATTCCGGCGATACCATCGCCAGCCTGCTGGCCGATTTTGGCGCGCCGCAGGGCAAGCAGAACGATCCGCTCGCAGACTTTATGGCCGCCAATGCGAATGTGCCCAATGTCTGGCCGATCAGCACTGCCCTGTACATTGAGGATACCGCGCTGATCATTGAGGAGGGCCAGACGCTGGAAGCACTGGCGCAACAGGCAGCAATATCGGCAGGAAGCCTCATTGCCAACAATCTGCATCTGCCGTTTAACCGCGCCACCAGCATGCTGATCCCCTTCAGCGGCGACAATCAGGAGATGATGGCAGGCAGTCTGTTGATTGCCAGCGGCCAGCCGCTCTCCGCACTTGCCAGCGCGCTGGCGATGAGTAGCCGTGATTTGCTCACGCTTAACGAGACGCTGCCAGCGCTCTTCTCCGGCAGCCCGATTGGCAGCATCACGCCAGCGCTCAGCGATACCCCGCAGGATCTCGCCCGAGGTCTTGCTATCACCGTTGGGGAACTGGCCGACAGGATTGCTGATGACGCCGCGGCGCTGCGTAGCGGCGCGCTGCTCGTCACCCCTGCCGTACAATCACGGGAAAGCGAGACTATCAAGGCCGTAGCGCTGCGTCTGAACTGCACGGCTGAAGCGCTCATTGCCGCCAATGCTTGCCTGCCCGGCTGGATAACCGCGGGCCAAAGCATCACGGTTGATGGCGCGCCGTATCTCGTCAGGGATAATGACACTCTGGCGTTACTCCTCGCCCGTATTAATGAGGCTCGCCTCTCCAGCCGCCAGCCTCCGCTCTCCACCGTGGAATTCGCCGCTGTTGCACAGGATTTGTCGCTCTCTGCGCGCGCGATCATTACGCCCGTGGTGATCCTGCAACTGTCGGCGCAGGTACGGCCTTATGCTGAGCGAGCGATCCAGAATCTGGGCGTCAGCCTCGCGATTTCACGCGATCCGACGATGATGGCCGCCGGGTTCGATTCAGCGCCGCTGATGGTTTCGTCCACCACATCCATTACCGCCGCACCTTTCTCCGCCAGTGACAATCTGCAATCTCTTACGCAGTTTGCCATTGATTTTGAAAACGCCTTCAGCGGCCTGAAGCTGGCGACCGGCCCGCAACAGACGCAGGGAAATACGCTACTGAAACAGGCATCGATGCGGGCTGCGGTCAATGGCGGCGCGACGCAGAGTAAAGAGAAGAGTTTGTGGGTGGCGAATTTTTCCGATCGCGGCAGTTATGTTAATTATGCGGTTGATGCCCAAAGCGCCCGCTATTTCGCCCTGCCGCCGCTGACCACTCTTGCGTGGAACGGCAATGCTCAACAGGTAAGCTACAGCCCGCAACAGGGGCTGGAATGGGGTTCCGGCACCACCGCATTCCGCGCGGCAGACCCGGAGCAGTGGCAACAACAGCTGTTCTCTGCCATTGATTTGGTGTTGTCGCCAGAGTATGCGGTTGCCGGTGCCAATCACCCGAAAACGCGCGCCGCTATCCAACAGGTCATCACGGCGAAACAGCAGATCGCCAACGGCGTGGCGCAGCGGGTACAGCCCATTATCAGCGGTGATAATCAGGGGCAGACGGAAGCCATTAACGCCATGGAGCAGCAATTACTTGTGGCCCTGAGCAGCGCATCAACGGTGCAGTCGCTGATTCAACTTGATCTCAATGTCACTGGCGACGGCGCGCCGCCGACGGCCGATATTGCCACTGCGCCCCAGCTTTCCGGCAAATTAACCACCCACATCGTCAACACGCAGCAGATCGCCGCCGATAACGATGCTCCGCTGGTGCCGCTTGCCGAAATGACCGGGGTATCACCGCGCTATCTGGCGACCCTCCTCGCGACGACGCGCAACATCATCCGGCCTGATTTGACGATTGCCCGCAAAGATCAGCCCGACAAAATCTGTGTGACAAGCGCCAGCGATACGCTCAGCAGTATCGCGCAGGCTCTGGAGCTGCCACTTTATGAACTGGCCGGAAACAGCAAAATCCTCGGCACTCCGCAGCCTCTGTTTTTGCATGACACGGCGATTAACGTCACCCCGACGACCGCGCCACAAACGCTGACCACCCTGACCAGCGTGGCCAGTTGGGCAAATACCACCCTCGCGGAGGTGATTGTGGCAAACCAGCAACGCACAGACTTTTTTAGTGCCGGTTCAACCCTCACGCTGGGCTACAGGTCATTTACCCCCTCGCCCGGCGATACCCTGGAAAAGATCGCGCTGTTCTTTGGCGATGTTGAGACTTTCGCCACGCAACTGGGCAGCGTGGATGCTGGCAGTCTGAGCGGGCATTATCAGCTCAATGACAGCGCGCCGCCGCGTGGCCTGACGCTGGTTCCGCAAATCTCGCTGTCGACTGCGAAAGTCGCGCTCGCGCAGGGCATTACGCGGTTAACCACCGCGTTTGGCGTTAAAGATCCGATGGTTCAGCGTAACGTCACCCTGCAACTGGCGTATCAGGTTAACCAGCTTGAGTTTGACCGTCATGGTATTGCGGGGGTGCACGGCTACCAGGATTCAAGCTGGTTATCATTTATTATTCCGCTGGAAAATGTCGCCCACACTGATGGCCAGATTGGGCAGTTGCAAATCCCGGTGCCGTTAAGCAGTTATCCGCAGCCTGCCGTGGTTTCCAGACAAACCGCGTCGGCTGCCACTCCTGCTGAGAATGCCGTCGCGACGCTGGCGCAGTGGGATTATGCCTTCACGGCGACCCGCCAGTTTGCCGCCCAGGATCAGGCCACCTTCGAGATCCTGTTTAACCAGCCCGATGATGGGGTGAGTTCGCCGCTGGTGCGCGATTCACGGTATGAGCCGATCATTACCCTGCTGGCCGCTTTTTCTACCGTGTGGGACGCCATCGCTTCCGACCTCGCGCAGTTGAAGGACGCAACCCAGCAAGCCATTCCGCTTCCGGCAATCAATGCGCTGAACGGATTAGCCAGTTTCGCGCAGAAAATTGGCGACGCATGGGCCAATCTGCGCAGCGTTGCGCCCGATCTCAAAGGATTGCCGACGCGCCGTTATCTTTATCTGTTGTCGATTCTGACCCCCAATACGCCAACGGAGATCTCATCAATCAGCCTCGAACGTCTTGAACAACGCAGCGATTTCGGCAGCGAACCGGATGATTTCCTCTTCACCTGTTCAGCGGCTTTTGCGGCGGATCTGGATAAGCGAATCATCCCAGCGGCGCTGGAGACGCGCATGGCCGAGTGCGGATTCCCCCCAGGCGCGGAGAGCTATGTCACCGTCGGAACACCGGGTTCAGACTGGATGATCTACGCCCCGCAAGCCACCCAGCGTTATGCCGGAGGCAAAACCGTGACGGCCCCGCAGACCTTCCGCTTACAGCGAAAAGCCGACGAAGAGACGATTCTGCTTTCGCGACAGATCCTGTGGCCTGCAATCGATACCGGTGCAGGGCAGCGTTTTGTCAGCCATCAGATGGGGAATCGACTGATTTACGATCTGCCGCAAGAAGGGCTGCCGATCAGCGATCTGCTTACCCTGCCGATGGTTTTCTATCGTCTGAATATCATGGGGCTACAGGATGCGTGGGGAGGTACGTCGATTGCGCGCAATGCTAACTTGCTGGCCGGTAAGCGCATCAACCCGGACTTTATCTACCAGACGCCGCTGGCCATGTTCCCGACGCGCATCTCCCCGCTGCTGGCGGATACCACGGTGACAACGCTGGCGGGAGAAACGCTGGAAGAGGCGCTGGCTACGCTGTTTCAGACGCTCACCGCAGGCCAGGCGGCCATTCTCGGCGCATCGCATCGCGCAATGCGCATCGCGGCCTGCTGGTGGTCAGGCGCCGATCCATCACAGGACCCATTGACCACACCACTGCGGGTGAGCACGCCGTTAACGCTCTCGCCGCTGTATGCATTTGACGTGGCCTCCGACTGGAAAACGGGGCACTACATTTCCCGCCTGGCGCAACAAATGCAAAAACAGGCCACGGCGCTGGGGGTGACACCGCGCGCACCAGGGCGCTGGGTTGTCGATATTCTGATCTACAGTTACCAGGAAAATCAAAACGCGAAAGCGCTCACCGCATTGTTGGATATCAGGAATAAAACCTACCAGGCAAGCTGAAATATAGCCAAAGAGAAATGCCGTTAATTAAATTAACGGCATTGACTTATTATTGTGCGATGTTTTGCCAACGGTAAAGAAATACACCATCGCTATTTAAACATTATTTCAGCAAAATATAGTGATGCGATTGTGACCACTCAATGTACATATTTAAACCACCGAGCCAGGTAAATAAAGAAAACATGCATCTCAAATATCATATACAATATCCCGCAATTTATTCCGTGGTATTTTCAGGAGTCTGGTGATGAAAAATTCACACCTCAACCTTCCCGCCGGTTACTTTGGCATTGTGCTCGGTATTATCGGGCTGGGCTTTTCCTGGCGCTTTGCCGCCACGTTCTGGCCGGTCACGCTGTGGCCTGCGGATACGCTGATTATTCTGGCCATTGTTATCTGGCTGCTGCTGACGCTGGCGTTTTTCACCCGCCTGTTGCGCCACACCGGCACGCTGCTCGAAGAGATTACCCATCCACTAAAAAGCAGTTTTGTCAGCCTGCTGCCCGCCACCTCCATGCTGGTGGCGATCGGTCTGACGCCCTGGTGCTACCCGCTGGCACTGGCGCTTTTTCTGCCCGCCGTCACCTGCCAGCTCATCTACGCCGCCTGGCAGACTGCCGGATTATGGCGCGGCACTCATCCGAAAGAAGCCACCACGCCGGGGCTTTATCTGCCGACCGTCGCCAATAACTTTATCAGCGCCATGGCCTGCGGCGCGCTGGGTTTTGACGATGTCGGGATGCTGTTTCTCGGTGCCGGGATCTTCTCCTGGCTGAGCCTTGAACCGGCGATCCTCAGCCGCCTGCGCAACCTCGATGAGATGTCCCCTGCGGTGCGTACGTCGCTCGGCATTCAGATGGCGCCCGCGTTTGTCGCCTGTAGCGCATGGCTCAGCGTCAACGGCGGCCAGGTTGATGTATTCGCGAAACTGCTGTTTGGTTACGGGCTGCTGCAAATGCTGTTTATGATCCGCCTGATCCCGTGGTACAGCGCCCAGCCGTTTAACCCCTCGTTCTGGAGTTTCTCCTTCGGCGTGGCGTCGCTCGCCACCACCTCCATCCGGCTGGGGCATGCCGCGCCTGGCGGCGCACTCTACTGGATGTCATTCCCGCTGTTTATTGCCGCCAATCTGGTGATTGGCCTGCTGATGGTCAAAACGTTTTCCCTGCTGCTGCAAGGAAAACTGCTCGTTCGAAGCTAAACCGTTGGGCGTCAGCCGGTTAAGCCGCTGACGCCCTGAGGTTTAAGGCCGCCGGAACAGCACAATGCTGCGGCCATCGAGTTCAAAATCCTTCTCACGTGTGATCACCACGCCGGGTTTGACCTTCTCAGAGGTTGACAACTCCAGCACCCAGCCGCCTTCGCCAAACTGTGGAATACGAAACGGCACCGTTCCTTCGAACGGGTTGAACAGCATCAGCACGTCGTGCCAGATCCCTTCCTGACCCTGCAAATCGGCGCGTCCTATATGCACGCCCAGCGTTGTTCCCTCTTCCCACTGCTCCGGTTTCTGGAAACCGCCACCGGCATTAAACCAGGCGATCTCCATCCCGTCGCGCCAGTTTTCCCGCCGCAGCAGCGGCTGTGACGCGCGCAGCGCAATCAGTTGGCGGGTAAATTCACGCAGCGCCTCACCCTCGCCCTGAATCTCATCCCAGTGGATCCAGGAAATTTCGCTATCCTGGCAATAGCCATTGTTATTGCCCTGCTGGGTACGGCCAAACTCATCGCCCGCGAGGATCATTGGCGTGCCGTGCGAGAACAGCAACGTGGTGAGGAAGTTCCGCTGCTGGCGGGCGCGCACCGCGAGAATGCCTTCATCGTCCGTTGGCCCTTCCGCGCCATAATTGTATGACCGGTTGTCGTTATGCCCGTCGTTATTGTCTTCGCCATTGGCCTCATTGTGTTTGTCGTTATACGACACCAAATCGCGCAGCGTGAAGCCATCATGCGCCGTAATAAAGTTGACGCTTGCCCATGGGCGACGACCGCGCTGATCGTACAAATCGCCGGAGCCGAGCAGACGCGCGGCGAAATCCGTCGAGACATTATCGCCCTTCCAGTATTCGCGCAGCGTATCGCGGTATTTGTCGTTCCACTCAGCCCATCCCGGCGGGAAACCGCCGACCTGATAACCGCCAGGACCGATATCCCACGGCTCGCCGATCAGTTTCAGCTTCGACAATACCGGGTCTTGCGTCATGGCATCGAAAAATCCGCCGCGCTGATCGAACCCTTCCGGTTCGCGACCGAGAATAGTGCCAAGATCGAAACGAAAACCGTCGATATGCATCGATTCCGCCCAGTAACGCAGGGAATCCATCACCATCTGCAACACGCGCGGGTGCGAGGTATTTACCGTATTGCCGGTACCGGTATCGTTGATGTAGTAACGGTGTTGATCGGGCAACGTGCGGTAGTAAGAGAAGTTATCAATACCTTTGAAAGAGAGCGTCGGGCCAAGCTCGTTGCCTTCCGCCGTATGGTTATAAACCACATCAAGGATCACTTCGATCCCGGCGTCGTGAAACGCCCGCACCATTTCACGAAAACCCTGAATACCGCGCGGGCCGTAGTAGCGCGAGGCTGGCGCAAAGAAGCCGAGCGTGTTGTAGCCCCAGAAATTGCGCAGCCCTTTATCCAGCAAATGTTGATCGTCCGGGAACCAGTGCACCGGCAACAGTTCAACGCTGGTAATGCCAAGGCTGCGGATATAGTCAACCGTCGCCTTGTGCCCCATGCCTTCAAAGGTGCCGCGCAGTTCCGCAGGCAGCGCCGGGTTAAGCTGGGTAAAGCCTTTGACATGGGTTTCGTAGATCACCGTACGCGGCCAGGCAATATTCGGGCGGTTCTGATCCTGCCAGTCAAATTCCTGCGTATCGACAACCCGGCATTTTGGCGTAAAGGGCGCGCTGTCCTGTTCGTCAAAGGTCAGGTCTTTATCTTCATGGTTGAGATCATAGGCAAAGTGCGCCGCATTCCATTCGATATCGCCAGCAAGCTCTCGCGCGTAAGGATCAATCAGCAGTTTATTCGGGTTAAAACGGTGGCCATTTTCCGGATCGAACGGGCCATATACGCGATAACCATACAGCGCGCCGGGTTGCAGACCGGGCACATAGCCGTGCCAGATCTCATGCGTGTTTTCCGGTAGCGTCAGCCGGGCGATCTCCGTCTTGCCAGAGGCATCATACAAACAGAGTTCTACGCGTTCGGCGTGCGCCGAAAAAAGCGCGAAGTTCACTCCCTCGCCATCGAAATTTGCTCCCAGTTGCTGGCCGTGCCCTGCCGTAATGTAAAAATCAGACATGGTTCCCTCTCTGTTTTAACAGTGTTACCTGATATCACAATGCTGAATACCGCTTTACGCACTCACCAGCGCCGCGAAGGTGTAGCCGCCAATAGAACGCAGATGGACGCTGTCGCTCAGGGCAAACTCTTCTCCGCTGAGAAGATCGCGCCAGCGACGGTTCGCCAGCCCCGCAGGCAGCGACACCACTGCACCGGCCAGGCTGCCATCCAGCGCGCCGAACAGCAGACGCGGCGCCAGCACAATTAACGCCGCGTCGTTATCCTGGCGGGCAAAAGCAATGATGTTGTCCGCCTGCGGGCCGGAAGTGGTCAGCGGCAGATAGTCGCCGCGCTGAAAAAGCCGGGGTTTCTGCTGGCGCAACTGCAACAGCCGGGCGATAAAAAACTGTTTCAGTTGCCCACTGTTCCAGCTCGCCTGCGAATGCGGATCGGCTTGCTCTTCATCGCTCAGCAGCCGTTCCAGCTCCGCATAGTCCGGCTCCAGTCGGTTATCCGGGTCGACCAGGCTGAAGTTCAGCGCTTCGCTGCCCTGGTAGATATCCGGCACGCCCGGCGCGGCCAGTTTAATTAAGGTCTGTGTCAGGCTGTTGACCAGCCCGGCGCGAATAAACGGTTGTAAGGCGGCGGTGAAATCCTGCAAAAACGCCTGATTCTCCGGGGAAAGCAGATGGCGGGCATAATCGAGTACTGCGTTTTCGTAGGCGTCGTTGGTTTCGATCCAGTCGGTGCGCTGCTTCGCTTCGCGCAGCGCCTTTTCCAGAAACTCAATAAACCGCGACTCCAGCGCCTGTAACCCTTGCGCGTCATCCGCCTGTAATGTGGCAGGCCAGACGCCCGCCAGCGCCTGATAGATCATCCAGGCCACTGCCGGTCTTGGTGCCGGGCCATCGTCGAGCAGCACCACTTTTTCGCGGTTGAGATGCCGCCAGCGCGTCACGCAATCCGCCCACTGCTGCGGCGCTTCGGTCAGCGTATAGAGCCGGGCGCGAGCATCTTCTCCACGTTTGGTATCGTGCGTGGAGGTCGCCGACAGCGCATCCGGCTGCTGTTCAAGCCGCGTCTGCATCTCGCGGTGAAAACGCTGTAATGAGAAGGTGCGCGGCAACGGCTCTGCCCCCACTTCATTGAGCGCCAGATCCATGTTCTGGCGAAAGAACAGCGTATCCTCCACCGCTTTCGCCATCAGCGGCCCGGTCAGTTGCTGGAAACGGGTACGAAAATGCGCCGCCTGGTGCAGCATGCTTTTTGCCACATCGCCCTGCAGGATGCGGATGATAAAATCCAGCGCAGCCGGGTCCGGCGCATGTTCGCTCCCCCTGACCCAGGCGACCACTTTCGCCAGCCGCTCAGCGTCGGTTGGCGTCAAACCTTGCGCGGTGCCATAGGTGCGATAAACCGGAAAGGCAATCAGTAATTCCCGCAGCGCCTGGCGCACCGCTTTGGCCTGCGGCACCGGAATTTCAGCGTGACCAATCTCTACCGCCAGCCGCACCAGCGTGTTGAACTCCCCGGCAAAATTGCGATCGACCATTAGCCGCTTTGCGGCCCGTAACTCCGCAGGCATATCGACAGCTCTGCCCGTCACCTGGTGCCAGGCTTTACGCAGGGAGTCGAGCTGCTCATCGTCCACCAGCACATCCGACAGCGCGGCGATAAACTCATAGCCGGTGGTGCCGGAAACCGGCCAGTCGGCGGGCAGTTGCTCCCCTTTACCGAGAATTTTTTCCACCGTGATATAGCACTGCGGCCCGGTCTTCTGGCGCAAACGGCGCAGATATCCCAGTGGATCGGCCAGCCCGTCAACGTGATCGACGCGCAGACCGTCAACGACGCCGCTGTTCACCAGTTCGAGAATCAGGCGATGGCTGTCGTCAAATACCGCTTCATCTTCAACCCGCACGCCAACCAGCCCGGTTATCTCAAAAAAGCGCCGGTACGACAGATCGCTTGCCGCCGTGCGCCAGCAGGTTAAGCGCCACGGCTGAAGCTCATGCAGCGCAATCAGATCGCGGCTCTCGCGCAGCGCCAGCACTTCGGTTTCGCGCCCCTGCCAGCTTTCCGCCACCAGCGGGTAAATATTGTCGAAATAGACAAAAACGGGATGGCCGGTTTGCGGATCGGCCTGAACGCTCAGTTCGCCCTTTTCCACCACCGTGGCGAAATCGTCGCCGAGGAAAGGCAGCGTCAGCGGTCGCGACCAGTCAATATCGAAATGGCGCGCGTACGGGCTGTTCTGCCCCTGCGCGATGACATCGCGCCACCACGGGTTTTCCAGCGAGGCGGCCATATGATTGGGCACGATATCGAGAATTAACCCCATCCCGGCGCCCTTCAGCGCCGCCGCCATGCGCATAAACGCATCGCGACCGCCCAGCGCCGGATCGATCTCATTGGCGTCCGTCACGTCGTAACCGTGCGTCGAACCGCGGGTGGCGGTAAAAATCGGCGAAGCGTAAAGATGGCTGATCCCCAGCCGTTTGAGATAAGGAATGCGGGCAATCGCCCGATCAAAGGTCATGCCATTACGAAACTGAATCCGGTACGTTGCAGTGGGCGTGCTCATGCTTCTCTCCCTGCAAGACGAACGATAATGGCATTGGGCGCCAATTCAGGTTGCGCCTGCGGCAAGGCAAACAGCGTGTTGCCGGGCATCGCTGGCAGCGGCTGCGGCGTGTCGCCCAGATTCAGCGCCAGCGAGAGCGTCCCCTGCGGGAAGCGCCAGCAGACGGCAAGAAAACCGGGCGCGGTAGCCAGCACCTCGCCCTGATGGCCGCCCGCCTTCGCCAGCAGCGGCACAATATGTTGCTGACGCAGCGCCAGCAGTTGCTTTGTCAGCGCCAGCCACGCTTTGCCCTCTGCGCTGAGCGGTGTTTGCCAGTTCAGCTTCGAGCGTGCAAACGTGGCCGGGTCATTTGGATCGGGCACCGTTTCGCCGTGCCCGGCATGGCCCGCGAACTCCTTCGCCCGGCCTTCGCGCACGGCCTGCGCCAGATCGCCGTGGAAATCGGTAAAAAAGAGAAACGGCTGCGTTTCGCCATACTCTTCGCCCATAAACAGCAGCGGAATATGCGGCGACAGCAGCAGCATCGCCAGCAGCGCGCGGGTGCGATCCGCCCCCGCCAGGCTCAGCAGCCTTTCGCCCTGCGCCCGGTTGCCGACCTGATCGTGGTTCTGAATAAAATCGACAAACGCCGTAGGCGGCTGCCCGCGGCTGTCAACGCCGCGCGGCTCACCGCTCTGCGGTGAGACTTCGCCCTGATAAGCGAACCCTTCCGTCAGCGCCCGCGCCAACAGTTGTTCGGGGCGATCGGCAAAATCCTGATAGTAAGCGTGCGTTTCGCCGGTGGCTAATACATGGGCAACGTTATGCACATCGTCGTTCCACTCGCCGCTAAACAGCGGAACCTCGCCTGCGCTGCCGCGCGGATGCAGGGCAATAATGTTGCGGCAATCTTCGGTGGTGAGATGCACGGCGCGATCCGGGATCGCTGCGCGAACACGTTCGGCGATCTCCACCAGCAGATGCTGCTCTGCGCGGTCCTCGATTTGATCAATGGCATCAAACCGCAGGCCATCGAGGTGAAACTCTGTCAGCCAGTAAAGCGGCGCTTCTGCGATATAGCGCCGTACGGCGTCCACTTCATAGGCAATGCCCGCGCCCCACGGCGTTTCGCGTTCCGGGTGGAAAAAATCCGGCGACAGCAGCGGCAGATAGTTGCCTTCCGGGCCGAAGTGGTTGAGCACAATATCGAGCACCACCGCAAGGCCGTAACCGTGCGCAGCATCGACAAACGCTTTGAAATCATCCGGCGAACCGTAGGCCGCATGCGGCGCGTAGAGCAAGACGCCGTCATAACCCCAGCCGCGATCGCCACCAAACTGCGCAACCGGCATCACTTCAATCACCGTAATGCCCAGTTCCGCCAGATACGGCAGTTTTTCGATGGCCGCCTGAAAAGTGCCCTGCGGGGTAAAGGTGCCGATATGCAGTTCGTAGTAAACCGCCTCTTCCCAGCGGCGGCCCTGCCAGTGCGCATGTTGCCAGCGGTAGCGGGCGGGATCGACAACCAGCGACGGGCCATTAACATCCCGCTGTTGCGCGCGCGAGGCGGGATCGGGGATGGTTCTGCCGTCTTCCAGCACATATTGATAAGGTGTTCCGGGCGTAAGACCGGGAACTGTGGTTTCAAACCAGCCTTTGCCGACCGGTTGCATCGCGATATCGTTAGCAGGAAGCCGCAGGGTGATACTCTGCTGGCCTGTTGCCCACAAACGGAAGCGCACCGTGCCTTCGCCGATGTCGTCGGCACCCCAGCTTTTCGCAAAAGATTTCGACTCCATGCCTTCTCCTCTCCACGATGTCACGAGAAACAATCATAGACGATATTCGGAAAAGCCAGCGGAGCGGCGGTCAGAGAGAGTGCGGCCGGAGAACAGATTGCCCTCCGGCCAGGCGGGATTACGGCTGCTGTTTCTTCTCAGCGGCCTCCACTTCGCGATACCAGCGCGGATGATGTTTCTTCGCCCAGCGACGGCTCACTTTGCCTTCAATCATGCCGGTAATCGACCCTTTCACCCAGAACGCCATATAAATATGCACCAGGATGGCAAGGATCAGCACCACGGCCGAGGTGGCGTGGATCAGCAAACACCAGCGGATCAGCGGGATCGGAAAATAGTGGGCAAACCACGGCCGCCAGATAACGATGCCGGTCGCCAGCAGGAGCGAAATCATGCTCATGATGGTCCAGAACATCATCTTCTGCCCGGCGTTGTATTTGCCGACATCCGCCACTTTATGCTCGTTGCCTTTCAGTACCTCAACGATCCCTTTGATCCACGGCAGATCCTGTTTATCGGGAATGTTGTGATGCACAAAACGCACAAACATCACCATCAGCATCAGGAAGATAAACACGCCAAAAAACGGATGCAGAATGCGCCCCATCTGCGGCGTGCCGAAGGTTTGCGTCAGCCATTGCAGCGACGGAAAGAACAGCGCAACGCCGGAAACCGCCACGAAGAAAAAGCAGATAACCACCGTCCAGTGACACGCGCGATCGATAAATTTGGTGCGCAGGATCTTACTCATCATCGTTCTCCTCGTCGTCCGTCTCTTTGTTCGGCCCAATGCCAATGTAATGGAACAGCAGACCGGCAAAGGTGGCGATAAATCCGGCGGCGGAGAGCGGCTTGAGGATGCCCTTCCATAAATTGACCGGCACATCGATCTTCGGTTCGTTGGGCAAATGGTGATACAGCTCCGGCTGGTCGGCATGGTGCAGCACATACATCACGTGCGTACCGCCAACGCCCTGCGGATTGTAGACGCCCGCCTGCGGGTAGCCGCGTTTTTGCAGTTGCGCCACGCGCGCCTCGCCCAGCTCCAGCATTTCGGCTTTGGTGCCAAAGTGAATCGCCCCGGTCGGACAGGTTTTCACGCAGGCAGGCTCCTGGCCGACGCTGACGCGATCGACGCAGAGCGTACATTTATAAACCCGGTTATCCTGCGGATTAAGGCGCGGCACATTGAACGGACAACCGGCAATGCAGTAACCGCAGCCGATACAGTGCTCAGACTGAAAATCGACGATACCGTTAGCGTACTGAATAATCGCCCCTGCCGACGGGCAGGCTTTCAGGCAGCCTGGTTCGGCGCAGTGCATGCAGCCATCCTTGCGGATCAGCCACTCCAGTTTGCCGTTCTGCGTGGTTTCGCTGAACCGCATCACCGTCCAGGATTTCGCGCTTAAATCAAGCGGGTTGTCGTAAACCCCGGCGCAGTAACCCACGTCGTCGCGAATATCGTTCCACTCCGAGCAGGCCACCTGGCAGCCTTTGCAGCCGATACAGGTGGAGACGTCGATCAGTTTTGCCACTTCCGCGCGGAAATCCCGCGCCTGCGGCGGTGGTGTAAAGCCGTTAGTGGCTGAACGTTTGATAATGTCTTGTGATTGCATGGACATCGCTTCGCTTCCTTACGCCTTCTCAATGTTCACTAAAAACGCCTTGTATTCCGGCGTTTGCGAGTTGGCATCGCCGACCGACGGCGTCAGCGTATTGGCGAGAAAGCCTTTGCGCGTTGCCCCTTCAAAACCCCAGTGACATGGAATGCCCACGGTATTGATGCGCTTGCCGTCGATGGTCAGCGTCTGCAAGCGTTTGGTGACCACCGCTTTGGCTTTGATGTAGCCGCGTCGGGAACTGACTTTCACCACATCGCCAGCCACAATCCCCTTCTCCTGCGCCAGCGCTTCGCCGATCTCAATAAACTGATCCGGCTGGGCAATAGCGTTCAGCCGCGCATGTTTTGTCCAGTGACGGAACAGCTCGGTGATCGAATATGTCGTGGCGACATACGGGAAGGCATCGGCTTTGCCCATATTGGCTTTATCGGCTTCAAAGATGCGTACCACCGGGCTGGAGACCACCGCCGGGTGCAGCGGGTTGGTGCCAATTGGCGACTCAATCGGCTCGTAGTGTTCCGGGAACGGGCCGTCGTTCATCTTATCGAGCGAGAAGAGACGCCCGACGCCTTCCGGGTTCATGATAAAGGGCCCGACATTGCTGTCCGGCGCGGCCTGGCTGTAGTCGGCCACGTCCATTCCCGCCCAGCGCTGGCCGTCCCAGTGCAGCAGCGCGCGTTTCGCATCCCACGGTTTCCCGGACGGATCGGCGGAAGCGCGGTTATAGAGAATTCGGCGGTTGGCAGGCCATGACCACGCCCAGCCTGGTGTACAACCCAGCCCGTACGGATCGCTGTTATCGCGGTTCGCCATCTGGTTGCCTTTCTGCGTCCAGCTACCACAGTAGACCCAGCAGTAGCTGCTGGTGGAGCCGTCCGCGCGTAACTGGGCAAAGCTGCTTAACTGTTCCCCTTTTTTGGCGATCAACACGCCGTTGTCGTCGTACAGATCGCGCAGCGCTTTGCCGTTGGCTTCACGGGCAATCTCTTCCGGTTGCGGATCGTACGGGTCGGCATAATCCCAGCTGACATTCAGCAGCGGCGCGGGGTTGGCACCGCCCTCCTGCTGGTACAACTCGCGCAGGCGCATAAACAGCCGTCCAAGAATTTTGGCATCGTGCAGCGCTTCACCTGGCGGCTCGGCTGCGGCCCAGTGCCACTGCAACCAGCGGCCGGAGTTGGCAATCGAACCATCTTCTTCGGCAAAGCAGGAGGATGGCAGGCGGAACACTTCGGTCTGAATATCAGCCGGGTTAACGTCGTTCATCTCGCCGTGGTTCTGCCAGAAGGTGGAGGATTCAGTCGCCAGCGGATCGATAACCACCATGTATTTCAGTTTTGCCAGCGCGCGGGAGGATTTGTTTTTATCCGGGAAGGCGGCCAGCGGGTTGAACCCCTGCACAATGTAGCCATTGATTTTGCCTTCCTGCATCATCTCGGCCTGAGTCATCACATCGTACAGACGGTCCCATTTCGGCAGCCAGTCGTAGCCCCAGTTGTTCTCCGCCGTGGCATGCTCGCCCCAGAAACTTTTCATCATGCTGACGAAAAACTTCGGTGTGTTCTGCCAGTAGTTGACTTCATTCACACCCAGCGACGGCGGCGTGATTTGCGAAATATAGGTCTGGTAATCCGGCTGTTTTTCCGACGGCAGCGGCATATATCCCGGCAGATTAGTCGACAGCAGGCCAAGATCGGTATAGCCCTGAATGTTGGAGTGACCGCGCAAAGCATTCACCCCGCCGCCCGCCATACCGATATTGCCGAGCAGCAGTTGCAGCATCGCGGCGGCGCGAATAATCTGCGCCCCGGCGGAATGGTGCGTCCAGCCCAGCGCATAGAGAATGGTAGCCGTGCGATCCGGTTTACTGGTGCTGGCCAGCACGCCGCAGATATGGGTGAAATCCTCCACCGTGGTGCCGCACAGACGGCTGACCATTTCCGGCGTGTAACGAGCAACGTGGGCTTTCAGCAGATTCCACACGCAGCGCGGGTGGCTGAAGGTATCATCACGCAGCGCATTGCCCTGGGCATCGAGCTGATAGAACCAGCTTGCTTTGTCGTACTGACGTTTGCTGGCGTCATAGCCGCTGAACAGACCGTCGTTAAAGGCGTAATCCTCACGAATGATCAGCCCGGCGTTGGTGTAGTGGCGCACATACTCGTGCTGAACCTGGTCGTGTTCAAGCAAGTAGCGGATGACGCCAAGCAGAAACGCGGTATCGGAACCGGCGCGGATCGGCGCATAAAAGTCCGCCACTGCCGCGCTGCGGTTAAAGCGCGGATCGACCACCAAAACGGTGGCATCATTTTTGGTTTGCGCTTCCACCACCCATTTAAACCCGACCGGGTGCGCTTCGGCGGCATTCCCGCCCATGATCAGCACCACGTTGGCGTTTTTAATGTCCACCCAGTTGTTGGTCATCGCGCCGCGACCAAAAGTCGGTGCCAGCGCCGAGACGGTCGGGCCGTGGCACAGGCGTGCCTGGCAATCAATCGCCACCATCCCCAGCGAACGGGTGAATTTACCGTCCAGAATGCCGGTTTCATTGCTGGCCGCCGAAGAGCACAGCATGGCGGTGGTGGTCCAGCGATTGACCGTCAGCCCCTGCGCGTTTTTCTCAATAAAATTGGCGTCGCGATCTTTTTTCATTAATCGCGCAATACGATCGATGGCCTCGTCCCAGGAAATGCGCTGCCATTTATCTGATCCCGGCGCGCGATATTCCGGGTAACGTAGACGCGTTTCGCTGTGAATATAGTCCAGCACCCCCGCACCTTTTGGGCACAGTGAGCCACGGCTGACCGGGTGATCCGGATCGCCTTCAATATGATAAATACTCTCGTGAACGTTTTTCGCATTATCGCCGAGGCTGTACATCAGCATTCCACAACCGACTGAGCAGTAGGTGCAGTTATTTCGCGTCTCTTTTGCTTTTAAGAGTTTATATTGACGTGTTTCCGCATGAACGGAAAAAGATGATAAAAATCCGAGAGATGCGACAGTCGTGCCTGCCATACCGCCCGCGCAGATCCGAAAGAACTGCCTCCGGTTGAGCTCCATGTGTCCTCCAGCTTAAACTTAAGACATGAAAAGGGACGGAGATTATAAGGATATTCTCACTACATAACCATTATCCATTTATGGTTATTTTTGCGGTTTTTTCGGGGCACGTGGAAATTTAACTTAAAAAGGACAGCGGCTATTTATTCCGCTGTCGACGGATTATTTGATCGCGGAAAATATCGTTTTCCCGAGGCTGGCAATGGCCGCATTACTCTGTTTTAACGTCGCCTTCGTGTTCGTTATATAAATAACTACGATACGAGGAGAGTGATTTTCCGGCCACACCACACTGATAATTGAACGCGAACCAAAATCCCCGGCACCGGTTTTATCGGCAATAGCCCACCCGGCGGGCAACGTTGAACGCAATAACGTATCGGCGACCTTATCCTCTCGCATCCACTGGATTAGCTGCGCGCGTGAACCGGGCTTCAACGCCGTTCCCAGCGTCAGTTTTTGCAGCGTACGGCTGACGGCCAGCGGCGTGGTGGTATCCCGCACATCACCGGGAATTGCGCTATTCAGTTCGGGTTCAAAACGATCCACGCGCGTGACGCTGTCACCTAATGTTTGCAGATAATGGGTGATAGCCGCCGGGCCACCAAGCTTATGCGCCAGCAGATTGCCAGCGGTATTGTCGCTGTAGCTGACCGCCGCGCTGCACAGTTGCTGCCAGTTGATGCGCGCCGGGGCGACAAACTTCTCCGTCACCGGCGAGTACGCCACCAGCGCCGAACGCGGGAACTGCGTGGTGTCCGTCAGCGCCAGCTCGCCTTTATCCACCTGGCCGAGTAAGGCACCGCACAGCAGCGCTTTGTAGGTGCTGTTGAGCGGAAAACGCTCATCCCCACGGTAGCTCGCCGTTTTGCCGCTGGCGGTATCCATCACGGCCACGCCGATGCGCGCCCCAAGCTGCTGCTCCTGCAAACGTACAGCATCGGCCAGTTGGGCAGAGTCCATGGCAGCGGCATGCACCGACGGCAAACAAATCAACAGCAGAGAACAAATTGATTTCGGTGAGAAAAACATAGATATAATCCCTGACTATGCGAAGCGATACATTGAATGAAGAGATGAATAATACAGCATTACGCTACCGCGCGTTCGGAGAACCGTTAACCACGCTGTACGCCGAAACCGCCCCGCTGCAGCCCTGCGCGCCGGGCATGCTTCGCGTCAGAATGTTACTGGCACCGGTCAATGCCTCGGACTTAATCCCGATTACCGGCGCCTACAGCCATCGCATTACCCTGCCCGCGATTGCCGGATATGAAGGCGTCGGCGTGGTCTGCGAAACCACGCCAGAAACCGCGCATTTACTGGGCCAGCGCGTGCTGCCATTACGCGGCCAGGGCACCTGGCAGCAGTATGTTGACTGCCCGGCGGAGCTGGCCGTGCCGGTTCCCGAGGATATCGACGATGCCCTTGCCGCCCGCGCGTATATTAATCCGCTGGCCGCGCAGATGATGCTGACGCACTATCCGCCGCAAGGCCAGCATGTGATAGTGACCGCCGCCGGTTCCGAATGCGCAGGCTACCTCGCGCAGTGGGCCAGACAGAGCGGTGCGAAAAGCGTGACCGGAATTTATCGCTCCGCCGTGCATGCCAGCAGGCTGGCCGCGAGCGGCGTGATCCCACTGCCTGAAACGGACAGCGCCGCCATTCGCCAGGCGGCGGCGAAAGCGGGCGTCGTGTATGACGCCACCGGCGGCGAGCTGGCCGAGCAGTTATTGCAGGCGTTGCCGACCCGCGCGCAGTTTATCAGCTACGGCCTGCTCTCCGGGCAGCCGTTCGGCATCCAGCGCCGCCTGCCGGTGGTGCACTGGTTCCACATCCGCAACCATCTCGACTCGCTTTCCGCCAGCGCTTGGCAGCAAACGTTTAGCGACATCTGGACGCGGCTGCGCAAAAACCCGCCCGCTGACGTCACGCTGTTCCCGTTTGCCGACTGGCAGCAGGCCATCGCGTTTTACCGCCAGCCGGGCCGGGTAACGAAACCGCTTTTGTCGATGCGCTGATTCACGCGCGGTCTGCGGAGTACGCCAGCTCACGCTGGCCTTCAATTTCACGCAGCCGCGCGCCCAGCGTCGCCACTAAATGATCGTAAGCAATACTGCCAAGCGGCACCCGCAGCGGCGGGTTTTGCCTGTCAGCAACGGCGATAATCGCCTCGACCGTACGATCCGCATCACCGGTAATGGCAAAATCACCGCTGGCAATGCCGCGCCGCACATCACCTGCGGGCGTGGCATCATAAATCTCCATCGGCTGGGCATGATCGAGGCCGCCGCCAAAACCGGTCTGCGTCGGGCCGGGCTCGGCAATCACCACATCAATCGCAAAGGGTTTAACTTCCTGCGCCAGCGACTCAAGAAAACCTTCGATCCCCCATTTACTGGCGTGATAGAGGCTGAAATTGGGATAGGCCACCTGCCCGCCTTCTGATGAAACCTGCACAATTCGCCCGCCGCCCTGCGCCCGCAGCCACGGTAGCACCGCGCGCACCAGTTGAATTGAGCCGGTCAGATTGGTGGCGATTTGCCGTTCGATCTGCGCATCGCTGACCTCTTCCGCCGCGCCAAACAGCCCGTAACCGGCATTGCTCACCACCCGGTCAATTCTGCCGAGCGTGCTGAAGGCGCGGTCGATTTCCCCACGCATCGCCGTGGTATCTGTCATGTCAAAACGGCAGAGATGTAACTGCCCGCCATACTGCGCCTGAAGATCGCTCAGCGCATCAGCACGACGAACGCAGGCCGCAACGCGGTCGCCGCGCGCCAGTAATTTTTGCGTCATCGATAAACCCAGCCCGGAAGACGCGCCGGTAATCAGCCATGTCAACATAGTGACCTCCTGAAGTGAGTGGATCTGTAGCCTACACCGCCGCCGGTGCTAGAATAAGACTCACCAATCGACATGAAGTGGTGCAAAAAATTCAACAATGAAAAATGTCAGCCTTAGCGATCTGAAAGCGTTTCTCCTTGTGGCCCGTTTGCAGAGTTTTCAGCAGGCAGCGGGAGAACTGGGTGTTTCCCGCTCGGCGCTCAGCCACGCCATGCGCGCGCTGGAAACCCGGCTGGGCGTCCGGTTGTTGCACCGCACGACCCGCAGCGTGTCGCTTACCCAGCAAGGCGCGGCTTTTCTGCAACGGCTCGATCCGCTGCTGAATACGCTGGACGATGTGCTCGACAGCACCCGTTTCCAGCCGCAAGAGTTGCACGGTACGCTGCGCATCAACGCCAATGAAGGCGGCGCGCGCTGGCTGTTACAGCATGTGGTGGTGAATTTTTTACGCGCACATCCGCAGGTGGAGCTGGATCTGGTCACCGATGGACGTCTGGTGGATATCGTGGCTGCCGGTTTCGACGCCGGAGTCCGGCTGGCGGAAGCGGTGCCGCGCGACATGATTGCCGTGCCGTTTGGCGGCGATATCCGCTTTATCACCCTTGCGGCGCCCGGTTACCTTGAACAGGCAGGAACACCGCAAACGCCGGAAGATTTACTGCAACACCGTTGCATCGCGCAGCGTCTGCCGGGCGGCAAGCGCTATCGCTGGGAATTTATGCGCGACAATAAGCCGCTAACGCTGAATGTGCCCGGCACGCTGTGTCTGGATAACAGTGCGTTGATGGTGGAAGCGGTCGTGCTGGGGCTGGGCATCGCCTATGTACCGGAACCGTATGCCCGCCAGGCGCTCAACGACGGGCTGGCGGTGCAGGTTCTTGAAACGTGGTGCCCGCCGATTGCGGGATTGTGTCTTTACTACGCCAGCCACCGGCACGTTCCGGCGACGCTCAAGGCGTTTATTGCCGCAATACGTGCCGTGGCGTAACCGTTTTTTTGCATTAACCGAAAGAGTGACCGCCAATATTGAGTATTTTCACAATCTGCTCTTTTTCCTGAATCATAAAAAAAACACGGTTCTCGTCACTTAAGCGGATGCTGAAGAGCTGGATACTTTTTTTCTGTTTGACCTGTTTATAACAAAATTTACTGCCCATCAATTTAGCGGCATCTCGCGGGTGGTTTCCGGCACGAATAAGCCGTCGCCACATATAATAGTTTTTCATGTACAGCGGCTCAACGTGGATATGTTTGTTGAGCCGGTATTTGCTCCTTGGCTCCGTTTCATCAATTATCCATTTTTTACTTTCACTGACCGTGGCTAATTTACTTATATGCTTTCGGTAATGTTTAACAGAACCAGATAGTGAGGAGTGCCGCGAAGATGACGGCGCTGTATACGCAGAATGTGAAAAACTCCCTACTGATTCAGCATCGTTTTCATCGGCAGTAAAATACTCGTCTTCACTGGCGGTAAAGTACTCCGAATCTGAAATAATGCTCTCCAGATCGTCATTATTTAATTCAATCAAATACATGTAAACCTCGGTACATTCCATTGTTAAAAGCGTTGCAATAGAGATCTGCAACCATTAAGGATATTCTGAGCAAATACTAGCAATGGGGGGCAAAATCGGGCAAGGCGTTAATAATATTAAGACGCCGGAAGATGCGTTACCTCTCTTATTAAAATAAAAAAGATTGCTAAGCATCACTCTCCGGGACATCTGATACGCCTGTATTCGCAAATTTCGTGCGTTTTCCCGCGCCCGCCTGCCATACTTCGGGCTACACAGAATCATACCGGAGGAGAGATGCTGATTGCTCAGCTCAGTGATATTCACGCCGCGCCCGACAACGACAACCTCGCGCGGCTGCATAACGCCATTGACTGGCTGCTCGCCCTGCAACCTGATTTGCTGATAGTGAGCGGGGATTTAACCGACGATGGCTGGCACGAAGGCTATCTGGCGATTGCCGGGGAACTGCAACGGCTGGCTTGCCGCACGCACATTATTCCCGGCAATGCCGATGATAAAGCGGTAATGTGCGCCAGCCTGCCCGCCTTTGCCCATCATAGCGCCGCTGACGCAATGCACTTTTGCCAGCAGCTTGACGGTGTGGCGGTCATTGGCCTGGATGTGACCGTCGCGGGCGAAAGCCGGGGCGATATCCGCCCGCATCTGCCGTGGCTGAAAAGCGCGCTCGCCGCCAGCCCGCAACCGGCGCTGCTGTTTTTGCATCAGCACCTGTTCCCCAGCGGCATCGCGCCGCTTGATAGCGCGATGTGCGATGGCGCAGAGGAGCTGCGCCAGTTGCTTAACACCCTGCCGTTCCCGCCGCTGGCGCTGTGCAGCGGGCACGTTCACCGGCCGATGAGCGCTACCTTTGCCGGGATTCCGGCTTATATTTGCGGCTCCATCTGCCCGGCGAACCCGCTGATGCTGGATGCGCAACGCCTGCCGCCGGTGAGCGATCCGGCTGCACTGATGATCCATCAGATTCGCGATCGCCGGCTGGTAAGTCACTTTGTTAGCGTTTAGCTAACCGCCGTCTCAGCAAACAGACGGCGCTGCGGTTCAGGCCTGCCATCCCTGCAAATCGCCTGCCGGTGAGGAAAAGAAGGTTTCCGGGCTGATAGCGTTTTATGTTCGACTGCTTACGCTTTCCCGCCGCCGCACACATCTCTCAGTTTTCGTAGCGCTAAATATTACCGTTGCGAAAATACTGATGAGATAGCGTCATTATTTGCTAACGCATAGGCCTTTTTCATTCCTCCACTCACCGTGCCAATAATTTTTTTAGGAATTTTTCAGGAAATAAAATATTGCATTACCACTGGAATATTATAAAAAGAAAAACGCCACTGTACGGCTATTTTAATTACTGGCGGGATAAAGGAATAAATATCCTGTTCATCTTTACCCTATGGAGGAATAATTTAATGAGCAACCATCCCAAATATACCTGCTCACCCGGTCACACGCGTCTTATTAGTACCGGGGTTTATCTCCCGGAAGGCCGGATAAGTTCCCGGGAGCTGATGGAGCAACTCGATTCATCGCAGCGCTTCGGCCTGAATCGCAACTGGCTGGCGCGGTTGACCGGCGTGCGGGAGCGCTGCGTCGCCGCTGATCATCTGCAACCGTCCGATTTGGCCGTGCGAGCCGCGCGTGATGCGCTGACGCGTGCCGAAATCAAATTAGACGATATTGACGCGTTGATTTTTGCCGGTGTATTCCGCGATTTCCATGAACCGGCAACCGCACATATTGTGGCGCATAAACTGGGCGCAAATATTCCCACCGCGTTTGATGTCAGTAATGCCTGTCACAGTTTTGAAGATGCCCTGCATATTATGGATGCGCTCATTGCGGCGGGCCAGGTTAAATACGGATTAATTGTCACCGGAGAAACCAGCTATCGCATGCGCCATGAAGCGATAAACAGATTGCAACAAACCACGGACCGCGAACTTTTTATGGAGCTTTGCGCGGGGTTAAATGTCGGAGATTGCGGCGCGGCAATGATCGTCGGGGCGAAAAAAGATCCGCATGTCGGCTTTATGGGATTTATGAAAGAATCCCGCTCGCACTATTATCACTACAGCACCAGCGGCCCGGCCTGTTCCGATCATTTATTAAAGGTGTGGATGACGCCGCTGGTGGACGAAGCCATCAGCATGGGCGAAGCGATGTTTCCGGCGTTTATGGATAATCTCGGCTGGAGCCGCAGCGAGATTAAAGCCTGCGTTTCACACCAGGCCTCGACCTCGCAAATCCAGAGAATGGCCGGTTATATGGATGTGGACCCGGCCCTGTTTGTGGAAACCATCAGCACCATGGGCAACCTGATCAGCGGCAATGCAACCGTTGGGCTGCACTTACTGGCAGAGCGCCAGCAGCTTAAACCGGGTGACAAACTGGTTCTCGTCGGTGGCGGCAGCGGCATTGTTGGCAGCCATATGGGGCTAATCTGGGGATAAACGAATACGCGCAAGTGCCTTTCAATTGTGCGCCGGGGGCAAAACCTCCGGCGTTCACCTCACTTTTCCCCTTCCCAGTAATCGACGCCCTCGCCGCGAAAATCAACCCGGCGAAAATCTTCCTTGCCGTTGATGCGCGCTCTGGCGAGGAATTTATCGGCATCGGGGTATTCACAAATTTCCGGGCTTTCCATGGTGCTGATCGAGAGATAGCGCAACGGCTGTTCGGAAGTGTTAATAATCTGATGCGGCCATGTCTTTCCCGGTGGAATACAGATCACATCCCCCTCTTCAATCGCCCGTTCCTCATCGCCAATGCGTAGTGTTCCGCGCCCGTTCAGCACAATAAACATCTCCTCCTGCGCATGATGCAGATGAAACGGGCAGCCGCGTTTACCCGGCGGCAACGTATCGATTGACGCGCCGAGCTTGCTGGCGGCAGTGCCTTTGGTCAGCGAGCCGCCCAGCGATTCATACAGCGGCGGGCGAACAAAATGTTCCATCTCAATGGTATTAAAGTTGCGGATAACAAACGGTATGGCGGTATTCGCACTCATAAGCGGTTCCTGAAATAAGGTGACACCTCAGTATTGGAACGACCCATTCTGCCTGTCAATTTGTTCAGCCAGCATTTGATGGAAGATACGCGTCGCCATCGACAGCGTGCGCTGGCGCGGCAGGCAAAGATCCACTTTCACCGTGCCCATCAGCGGATCCGCCAGCGGCACGGCGACAAAATCCTCGTGCCCGGTGGTGTCGTTAACGTTCAGTTGCGGCAGAATTAACAGCGCCAGCCCTTGCCGCGCCAGCGCTTTCTGCACTTCCAGCGAACTGGCGATATAACACAAATCAAAATGCAAATTCTCCCGCCGGGCGGCGGATTCGAGCAGTTGCCGCACCGCATAGCTGGCAGGCGGAATAGCCAGCGGATGACGCGCAAGATCGGTGAGCCTCAGCAGGCTTTTCGTCGCCAGCGGATGGTGCGCCGCCATCAACACCTTATGCTGCAACGCACAGTAGTGCGTCACCTGCAATTCCGCGCTGACCGGCATATAAAACGCCAGCGCCACATCGGCCTTACCGCTTATTAATTGCTCGGCGACATGCGGCGCACTGCCAATATCAATGTCAAACGAAACCGCAGGATAACGCTGGCGGAAGGTGCAGATAACCGGCGCGATAAACGCGGCGATCAGGCTCTCAGCCGCGCAGATACGCACCGTGCCGGACACCACGCTTTGCGTACTGGAGATGCGCTCTTTCACCGCATCCAGTTCGCGTAAGGTGGCATCCACGGCCTGGGCGAGAAACTCCCCTTCCCGCGTCAGTTTGATACCGCGCGGCGTGCGCTCGATCAGCGGCGCGCCATAGTGGTGTTCCAGAATATCGATTTGCCGCGTGACAGCGCCCGGCGCGACAAACAATTTATCGGCGGCATCACGCAACGAACTGGATTTCGCCACCTGGCTAAAATAGCGCAGCGCGCGTAATTGCATATTTTCCCCTCCCTGTATTGCCGTTATTACACCCTTTGCCACCTTATTACGCCGGTGTTCAGATTGACAAATCAGCCGGGCAATCATTTATTTTTTCTTCGCCTCTGCACTGTAAACAGGCACGACGAACAATAATCGTGCAAAAACAGGATTGGTTTTTATCTTGCAGGGAGAAAAAACAGTTTAATAATCATCAGGATGATATATATTTTGCGAAAAATATTTCGCGCACTGCTAACGAAATGAAAGCACAGTTTAAGTGCAGAGCCGGGATGGTTATTTTCTCGCGATCAATACAGATCGTCAGATAAAAACAATAAACTAAGAAAATTCAAGAAATTAGAGAAAGTAATACTATTTTCTTATTTATATTGCCCGCCCTTCAGTGAGCACATTTTTTACGCACTGCTCCTGCACAATTGTGATAGTGAACATTATCTGTGCTTGTTATATCTCAGCCATGTTGTTAATTCGTCTCAACCCCTGAGGAAGACTGTTTATGGCAAACGAAATAAATCCCGCAGCTACGCCGCCAAAAGCGACGCGTAAAGAAGTGATCGCCGTTGTACTGGGTGCCGCCGTCGAGTTTTTTGATTTCAGCGCTTACGCCACCTTTGCCGTGATGATCGGCCATGCTTTCTTTCCCTCGGATAATCCGTTTACCAGTTTGTTATTATCCGTTTCGGTATTTGGCATCGGCTTTATTGTCCGCCCGCTGGGC
This sequence comes from Kosakonia sp. MUSA4, assembly GCF_013085925.1. Taxonomy (NCBI): domain Bacteria; kingdom Pseudomonadati; phylum Pseudomonadota; class Gammaproteobacteria; order Enterobacterales; family Enterobacteriaceae; genus Kosakonia; species Kosakonia sp. MUSA4. Next base: position 2,388,422 of record NZ_CP025697.1, on the reverse strand, counting down.
GCCATTTTTATTGGCAGCTACGCCGACCGCGTTGGGCGCAAACCGGCAATGTTATTAACCATGGTATTTATGACCATCGGCACCGGCGGCTTAGTCTTCCTGCCGGGATATGAAACCATTGGCATGGCCGCGCCGGTTTTACTGGTACTGGTGCGCATGTTGCAGGGGCTGGCCTGGGGCGGCGAAGCGGGCCCGGCAACCACGTTTATTATGGAAGCCGCGCCCGCGGGCAAACGTGCCTTCTACACCAGCTGGCAGATTGTCGCCCAGGGTCTGGCAGGCATCAGCGCGGGCGTGATTGGCTATACGCTCACGGTATTGCTGTCACCGCACGATCTCGCCGCCTGGGGCTGGCGCGTGCCGTTCGCTTTCGGACTGCTGATCCTGCCTATTGCCCTCTACCTGCGCCGCAATCTGCGCGAGACGTATCAGTCTGACAACAGCGAGGCCAGCCACTCCACCGGCAGCCTGCTCGGCGAAGTGGTGAAGAACTATCGCGGGCTGGTACTGACCGGGATTTTTATCCTCTCCGGCAGCACCATTACCCAATATTTCCTCAACTATATGACCACTTACGCGCTCAACGAACTGGCGTTTACGCCGGGCAGCGCCATGGCGTCGACGATTCTGATTGGCGTCTGCGTGGTGGTCTTTTCGCTGGTCGGCGGCTGGATGGCGGATCGCGTTGGCAGAAAGATGACCATCATCGCCCCGCGTCTGATCCTGCTGCTGTTGTTACTGCCGGGGCTTGAGATCATCAACACCTGGCGCAGCGAAATGGTGTTTTACAGCGTGATCACCGTCTTTGCCGCCCTGCAATGCATCAGCGGTTCCGGCGTGCTCGTCGTGCTGTGCGAAAACTTCCCAAAATATGTGCGCTCTACTGGCTTTTCTATCGCCTTCGCCTTTGGCATTACGCTGTTTGGCGGCACCGCGCAGATTGTCTTTTCATGGCTGATCAAGGTCACCGGCAACCCGGTTTCTCCCGGTTACTACCTGATTGCCGCCAATATTCTCTGTCTGGCCGCCACCGTCATGCTGAAAGAGCGTAAAGCTTCGCAGCCTTTGCTGGCGCGTCGTCGCACCACCGTTCAGTAATCAAGGAGGAAACAATGAAAACCGTCATGAACTGGCAAGAATGGGCATCGCACGATGCCACTGCGCTGGCAGAACGGGTGCAACAAGGTGAGATCAGCGCCGCCGAACTGGCGCAGCAGGCGCAGGCCGCCGTCAGCCTGATCAACCCGCAAATCGGTTCCGTGGTGGAACTGTTTGATGATGCGATCGCCGCGCCGCAGACCGATGGCACGCGGCTCGACGGCCCGTTTCGCGGGGTGCCATTTTTGATGAAAGATCTCGGCCCCGGCGTGAAAAACCGTCTGCAGGAGCAAGGCTCGAAATTTATGCAGGGCAACCGCCCGGCGGAAGATGCGTTTCTCACCACGCAAATCCGCGCCGCCGGGCTGAACATTATTGGCCGCACCACTACGCCGGAGTTTGGTGTTTGCGGCTCGGTGGAAAACCCGGAAGTTTATGTGACCCGTAATCCCTGGAACCCGGCCTATACCACTTTCGGATCGTCGGCCGGTTCTTGCGCCTCGGTGGCGGCAGGAATTGTACCGCTGGCGCATGCCACGGACGGCGGCGGCTCGATTCGCATCCCGGCGGGTTCCCACGGGCTGATTGGGCTAAAAAGTTCGCGCGGCGTGTTATCCATCGCCCCGGCGCTCTCCGATATCACCGGGTTTGTTTCCACGCAGGGTTGCGTCAGCCGCAGCGTTCGCGACACCGCGCGGTTTATCGACAGTTGCCGGGGCGGCGCGCCGGGCGAGTTTATGCCCTTCTGGGAAAGCAAACAGCCCTACAGCGAGATGATTAAGCACGATCCTGCCCCGCTGCGTATTGCCGTCTCCCACGAGTGGGGCAACTACCGTTCCGATGCGCATTTTGTCAGCGAGCTGGAGCGCACCGTGCGTTTGCTGGAAGAGCTGGGCCACCACGTTGAATGGGTGACACCGCAGGTTGATTTCGCGCAGGCATTTGAGGCGCAAACCACCTGCTATATCAGTAATTTTGCGCAGTTTATTCAGCGTCTGCTGGAGAAAAAAGGGCTCAGTTCACCGCCGGAGGCGCTGGTGGAACCGATCAACATTCGTCTCTGGCAGAAAGGCATTGATATGTCCTACAGCGAACGCTGGAAAATGCAGGACGCTTTTAACACCGTATCGCGCGATTTGGGGCGTTTTTTCCAGCAGTGGGACATGATCCTGACGCCGACGTTCTCCAAACCGACGCCGATGCTGGGCGAGAAAAAATACCTGACGCTGAGCGATAACCCGGACGTGATGGATTGGTTCTACACCCTGTGGGATATCTTTTCTTACACCCCGCTCGCCAGCCTGACCGGCACCGCCGGGATCTCAATCCCGCTCGCCTGGCAGCAGTCCGGCATTCCACTGGGCATGCATTTTCAAACCCGCCAGGCCAACGACGGCCAGTTGCTACAGCTCGCCGCCCAGCTTGAACGCGCGCTCGGCGGCAGCTTTATCCGTAACAACCTGCCGCAGGTGCATGTGAGCCGGTGAATGCAGTCTGGTTGATTGGGTATTCATTCAGCAACATGCCCGGTGGCGCTACGCTTACCGGGCCTACAGATACCGCGGTCTAAGTAGGCCTGATAAGCGTAGCGCCATCAGGCATGGATCAGAACACCCTGACGGCGCAGCAAGCATTAGATGGATTATTTACTCAACAGCTCTTTCTTGGCGTACTTACGCTTAAACAACTGCAGTAGCCCTTTTACCGTGACATCTAACTGGCTGCCCTCTTCATAAATGGCAGGTACGACATAATTGGCGCGTTCCTCTGCTATTAATTTTTCAACTTTTCCCTGCGTTTTTGCTGTCTTCCATTTCTCCTGATCAAAAACGGCAAGTGAGACACCGCCCTGATAGCGGACCATTTTCATTGACGGAATATCCGTATCGCCATCGCCGAAATAAATCATTCGCTGAAACGGTATCTCTCGCAGTTCAGGCTCGATAAATCTGTTTACCGCTTCATTATCCCAGGAATTATCAATCCCTTTATTTATGCGAAAAAGAAACTGTGTTTTTGTCGTGTAATTAATCGCCTGGGCGGGCCAGATAGCTGAAGTGCCCTCTGCGGAATAGTGATATTTACAGGCGAAAATCATGCGAAACTTGTCACCAATTGCCGTTCCGCGAATCATCGCATCCAGCCCGCTGGAGATAATGTAATGCGAGAGTTGCAGCCCGTTGTCATCCGCATATTTGTTAATCCGGTCAAACCAACCCGCGACCCCAGGATAGAGCGGAATGGATTTACCATGCTTTTTGAGATTATTGACGCTCAGTTCATCTGGATTTGTCTGAGCTGCCTTTTCAACCAACAACCCAAGATAAGAAAGAATTTCATCGCCATCATTTTCTGCTGCGCGTTGTTTGACCTCCTGCCAGAATGCGCCAACATTCTTGATCCCCAAAGCAGGCATAAGGCCGTGTTGCGCACAATCTCCGTCAGCCAAAGTGCCATCAAAGTCATAAACCAATGCACACTTCATAATATGTTCCTTATAACCCAATGAAAGTACAGTTTATCTATTTTCGTCTCATCCTGGTGGTCTTTAAACTCCGGAGGAAAGATGGGTGGGGCTTAAGGCAATTCAGGACACAAAAGAATATCTGATAACCATAGAACAAAGCATAATTGTGGACCAGAGAATAGCAGCGAATTATTTGATTTAATATATGGAGTTACAGGGATGGTTATCAGGACGATCATTACCATTATCATCGCCGCTTTTTCCTGGCCTTACGTGAAAATGGAATTCGCAGGCAGTGCTTATTACACGCAGAACGACGAAAAAGAGTATGCGTTCTACACGCCAGATCTGCTGAAGCGAATGCCCCGCATCTCCGACAGCTACACGTTTCAGTATATGAATATCAGCGGCCCTCAGGCTTTTGTGTATGGCATTCGGTTTGAAGATACGACCGATATGCAGAAAATTCGTGAGTATTTGGCCGCTGCGGGTTACGAACCGCAAACACAATGTGAAACAAAAGCGGAATGCTGGCGAAGCGGGCAATCGAAAGATGTGGTCACGCTCTACAACACCAGATCCCCCAATAACGTCGTGGTGCAGATATACCGGAATACCAAAAAATAACGCCATGCGTATTACTGCATGGCGTTTCTTCGTTATCCCAATCCCCGGTAAGCGCAACATTACCGGGGAGAATTTATCGTTTACTCCCCCGCCATTCGCTGATACTGCGCGAAACGCTGCTTTGCGTCCTGTTCGGTTTGCTCGAAGAGTTGATCCGCCAGCTCCGGCGCAGTGCGGCCCAGCGAGGCGTAACGCACCTCGCCCATCAGGAAGTCGCGGAAGCTCTCCTCCGGTTCGTCGGAGTCGAGAATAAACGGATTCTTGCCCTTCGCCATCAGCTGTGGGTTATAGCGCCACAGATGCCAGTAACCGGAATCCACCGCGCGTTTTGCTTCGCGCATACTGCAACCCATCCCGGCTTTCAGACCGTGGTTGATACAGGCCGCATAAGCGATCACCAGCGACGGGCCAGGCCACGCCTCCGCTTCGGCAATAGCCCGCAGCGTCTGGGCTTTATCCGCGCCCATCGCCACCTGCGCGACATACACATTGCCGTAGCTCACCGCCATCATGCCGAGATCCTTTTTGCGCGTCCGTTTGCCTTCGGCGGCAAACTTGGCAATCGCCGCCACCGGCGTCGATTTCGACGACTGCCCGCCAGTGTTGGAGTACACCTCGGTATCAAACACCAGGATATTCACATCCTCGCCGGAAGCCAGCACATGATCGAGGCCGCCAAAACCGATGTCATACGCCCAGCCGTCGCCGCCAAAAATCCACTGCGAACGTTTAGCGAAATAGTCGCGGTTCTGGTACATGCGGTTCAGCAGCGGATCGTCGCCCTTCTCCTGCGCCAGCAGCGCGCTCAGTTGCTCGCCGCGCTCGCGCGTACCTTCACCGCGATCTTTGCTCTCCAGCCACTGGCGCAACGCCTGCTGTAATGCTTCGCTGTGCGGCGCAGCCAGCGCGTCCATCGCATCACTGGCGAGTTGTTCGCGCACCGCGCGACCGCCGAGCATCATCCCCAGACCAAACTCGGCGTTATCTTCAAACAACGAGTTAGCCCACGCCGGGCCTTGCCCTTTATGGTTGGTGGTCCAGGGAATTGACGGCGCGCTGGCCCCCCAAATCGACGAACAACCCGTAGCATTCGCGATCATCATGCGATCGCCAAACAACTGCGTCACCAGCCGCGCATACGGAGTTTCGCCGCAGCCCGCGCAGGCACCGGAAAACTCCAGCAGCGGGGTTTCAAACTGGCTGCCTTTGACCGTGGTTTTGTTGAACGGATTGCTTTTGGGCGACAGCGCCAGCGCATAATCCCACACCGGTTGCATCGCTAACTGGCTCTCCAGCGGCTGCATCGTAAGGGCTTTGCCCTTCGCCGGGCAGATATCAGCGCAGTTGCCGCAGCCGGAACAATCGAGCGGCGAAATGGCCAGATGATAGTCGTACTCTTTCGCCCCCTGCGCCGCTTTACTCAACAACGCGACCGGCGCAGCCTCGCGCTCTTCCTGATGCAGCAGCGCCGGGCGAACGGCGGCATGCGGGCAGATAAAGGCGCACTGATTGCACTGGGTACAGCCTTCGGGGTTCCACACCGGCACCTGCAACGCAATGCCGCGTTTCTCCCACGCCGCAGTTCCCGTCGGGAATGTTCCGTCCTCCATACCGACAAAGGCGCTGACCGGCAGTTTGTCGCCGTTCTGCCGGTTCATCGGTTCGAGGATGTCGCGGATAAAATCCGGCATCATCCGCGTCTCTTCCACTACGTCATCTTCCAGCGTCGCCCAGCGTTCCGGCACCATCACTTCCTGAATGGCTTCCATCCCCAGATCAATGGCGGCATTGTTCATATCCACCACTTTTTGCCCTTTGCTGCCGTAGGATTTCTCGACCGCCTGTTTCAGATAATCAGACGCCGCTTGCGGATCAATAATCCCCGCCAGTTTGAAGAATGCCGACTGCATCAGCATATTAAAGCGCCCGCCCAGCCCCAGCTTGCGGGCGATATCCACCGCATTGAGGGTGTAAAAACGGATCCCTTCGCGGGCGATATAGCGCTTCATACTGTTTGGCAGCCGCGCTTCCAGCTCTTCACCAAACCAGGTGCAGTTCAGCAGGAAGGTACCGCCAGAGTTCAGCCCTTCCAGCAGATCGTACTTATCGACGTAGGATTGCTGCGAGCAGGCGATAAAATCCGCGCGGTGGATCAGATACGGCGAGGTAATCGGCCGTTCGCCAAAACGCAGATGCGAAACGGTAATGCCGCCGGATTTTTTCGAATCGTAGGCAAAGTAGGCCTGCGCATACATCGGCGTTTTATCACCGATGATCTTGATGGCGCTCTTGTTGGCGCTGACCGTACCGTCGGAACCCAGCCCCCAGAATTTACAGGCGGTGATCCCCTCGCGGGAAACGTGGACCTCATGCGAAGGCACCGGCAGCGATGTGTGCGTCACATCGTCGAAAATCCCCACCGTAAAGCCATCTTTCGGCAGCGGTTTTTTCAGGTTCTCAAACACCGAGACAATATGCCCCGGCAGCACATCTTTACCGCCCAGCGCATAGCGCCCGCCAACAATCAGCGGCGCGTCATGCTGGTGATAAAAGGCGTTTTTCACATCCAGACACAGCGGTTCCGCCTGCGCGCCCGGCTCTTTGGTGCGATCGAGCACCGCAATACGTTTAACGCTTTTCGGGATTTTGGCGAAGAAGTGCGACAGCGAAAAAGGCCGGAACAGATGCACCGTCACCAGGCCGACTTTTTCACCGCTGTCGATCAGCGCGTCCACCACTTCGGAAATGGTGTCGCATACCGAACCCATCGCCACAATAATCTGATCGGCATCTTCAGCGCCGTAGTAATCAAACAGGTGGTATTCGCGCCCCGTCAGGCGATAGATGTCCGCCATGTAGTTTTCGACGATCTCCGGCAGCGCATCGTAGTAGCGGTTGGCCGCTTCCCGCTCCTGGAAATAGATATCGGGGTTTTGCGCGGTACCACGAATCACCGGATGATCCGGGTTCAGGGCGTTGCGGCGAAAGCGGTTCAGCGCGTCGGTATCCAGCAACGGCGCCAGATCGTCATACTCCAGCACTTCGATTTTCTGGATCTCGTGAGAAGTACGAAAACCGTCAAAGAAGTTAATAAAAGGTACGCGGCCTTTAATGGCAGAAAGGTGCGCCACCGCCGAGAGATCCATCACCTGCTGAACGTTGCTCTCCGCCAGCATCGCGCAGCCGCTCTGGCGAACCGCCATCACATCCTGATGATCGCCGAAAATGTTCAGCGAGTTAGTTGCCAGCGCGCGGGCGCTGACGTGAAACACGCCGGGCAGCAGCTCACCGGCGATTTTGTACAGATTGGGGATCATTAACAGCAGCCCCTGCGAAGCGGTATAGGTGGTGGTCAGCGCCCCGGCCTGCAACGCGCCGTGTACGGCACCAGCGGCGCCCGCTTCCGACTGCATCTCCATTAAACGCACCGGCTGGCCAAACAGGTTTTTCTTGCCGTCAGCCGCCCACTGATCGACGTTTTCCGCCATCGGCGTTGAGGGGGTAATGGGGTAAATCGCGGCGACATCAGTAAAGGCATACGAAATCCATGCCGCTGCCGCGTTGCCATCCATTGTTTTCATCTTTCCGGACATTGCTCATTCCTCGACTGTAAGAGGTCATCTCCCTACAGCCGTTGCACAGCCTGTGCCAGCTCATTTATCCCTTTATAAACAAAGCATTACCGGCAACCATGCCAAAACGGTTGCATGAAACAAGACAGTGGACGCGACATCCTGTTGAACTGCCGACAAAGTGTCGCACCGGCGTGGGTGGTACCCCGACGTACAGAAACGATGTGCGGAATTGTTCTGTTTCGAACAATTGGTAAGGCGATTGTTTACTCTTTGTCCCTCTTTTTGCGACAGCGAAAACACCAATACCTTTAAAATCAACAAATTAAATGAAATGGCACGGCTGGTATGTTCCCTGCACAACAGAGTGAGGCAATTGCCACTCACACAACCAACAGGAGAAACACCATGACCATGCGTCAATGTGCCATTTACGGCAAAGGTGGTATCGGTAAATCCACCACCACGCAAAACCTGGTCGCCGCGCTGGCGGAGATGGGCAAGAAAGTAATGATCGTCGGCTGCGACCCGAAAGCAGACTCCACCCGTCTGATCCTGCATGCGAAAGCGCAGAACACCATTATGGAGATGGCGGCTGAAGTCGGTTCCGTGGAAGATCTGGAGCTGGAAGATGTGCTGCAAATCGGTTACGGCGATGTGCGCTGCGCAGAATCCGGCGGCCCGGAACCAGGCGTTGGCTGTGCCGGTCGCGGGGTGATTACCGCCATCAACTTCCTGGAAGAAGAAGGCGCCTATGTTCCCGACCTCGATTTCGTCTTTTATGACGTGCTGGGCGACGTGGTGTGTGGGGGTTTCGCCATGCCGATTCGCGAAAACAAAGCGCAGGAGATCTACATCGTCTGCTCCGGCGAAATGATGGCGATGTACGCCGCCAACAACATCTCTAAAGGCATCGTGAAATACGCCAAATCCGGCAAAGTGCGCCTTGGCGGGCTGATCTGTAACTCCCGTCAGACCGACCGCGAAGATGAGTTGATCATGGCGCTGGCAGAAAAACTCGGCACCCAGATGATCCACTTCGTGCCGCGCGACAACATCGTGCAGCGCGCTGAAATCCGCCGTATGACGGTGATTGAGTACGATCCGAAGTGCAACCAGGCCAACGAATACCGCACGCTGGCGAACAAGATCGTCAACAACACCAAAATGGTCGTGCCAACGCCCATCACCATGGACGAACTGGAAGAGCTGTTGATGGAATTCGGCATTATGGATGTGGAAGACACCAGCATTATCGGTAAAACCGCCGCAGAAGAAAACGCGGTTTGATGCACGCCCGCCTACAGGAAGACGACTATGAGCAATGCAACAGGCGAACGTAATCTGGAGATCATCCAGGAAGTGCTGGAGATCTTTCCGGAGAAAACGCGCAAAGAACGCAGAAAGCACATGATGGTGAGCGACCCGGAGATGGAAAGCGTCGGGAAATGCATCATCTCCAACCGTAAGTCGCAGCCCGGCGTAATGACCGTGCGCGGTTGCTCTTACGCCGGTTCTAAAGGGGTGGTATTCGGGCCGATCAAAGATATGGCCCATATCTCCCACGGCCCGGTCGGCTGCGGTCAGTACTCCCGCGCCGGGCGGCGTAACTACTACACCGGCGTCAGCGGTGTGGATAGCTTCGGTACGCTCAACTTTACCTCCGATTTTCAGGAGCGCGATATCGTGTTTGGCGGCGATAAAAAGCTGACCAAACTGATTGAAGAGATGGAGACGTTGTTCCCGCTAACTAAAGGGATCTCCATTCAGTCCGAATGCCCGGTCGGCCTGATTGGCGACGACATTGAAGCCGTTGCCAACGCCAGCCGCAAAGCCATCAATAAACCGGTTATTCCGGTGCGCTGCGAAGGTTTTCGCGGCGTTTCCCAGTCACTCGGTCACCACATTGCCAACGACGTGATCCGCGACTGGGTGCTGGATAACCGCGAAGGCAAGCCGTTTGAAGCCGGTCCTTATGACGTGGCGATTATCGGCGATTACAACATCGGCGGCGATGCCTGGGCGTCGCGCATTTTGCTCGAAGAGATGGGCCTGCGCGTGGTGGCGCAGTGGTCAGGCGACGGCACGCTGGTTGAGATGGAGAACACGCCGTTCGTCAAACTCAACCTTGTGCACTGCTACCGCTCAATGAACTACATCTCCCGCCATATGGAAGAAAAACACGGTATTCCGTGGATGGAGTACAACTTCTTCGGCCCGACCAAAGTCGCCGAGTCGTTGCGCAAAATCGCCGATATGTTCGATGACACCATTCGCGCCAACGCCGAAGCGGTGATCGCCAAATATCAGGCGCAGAACGACGCCATCATCGCCAAATACCGCCCGCGTCTGGAAGGCCGCAAAGTGCTGCTGTATATGGGCGGTTTACGTCCCCGCCATGTGATTGGCGCTTATGAAGATCTGGGGATGGAAATTATCGCTGCGGGTTATGAATTCGCCCACAACGATGACTACGACCGCACCCTGCCGGACCTGAAAGAAGGCACCTTGCTGTTCGACGATGCCAGCAGTTATGAACTGGAAGCCTTTGTCAAAGCGCTGAAGCCGGATCTGATCGGCTCCGGCATCAAAGAGAAGTACATCTTCCAGAAAATGGGCGTGCCGTTTCGCCAGATGCACTCCTGGGATTACTCCGGCCCCTATCACGGTTATGACGGCTTTGCCATCTTCGCCCGCGATATGGATATGACGATCAACAACCCCGCGTGGGGCCAGTTGACCGCGCCGTGGCTGAAATCCGCCTGATTTTAATCCTGCTATCCCGTCTGTTCACCGATTTGTGGCGCGGGAGGAGAACACCATGAGCCAAAGTGCTGAGAAAATTCAAAACTGTCATCCGCTGTTTGAACAGGATGCGTACCAGATGCTGTTTAAAGATAAGCGGCAACTGGAAGAGGCCCACGATCCGGCGCGCGTGCAGGAGGTCTTTCAATGGACCACTACCGCCGAGTATGAAGCGCTTAACTTTCAACGCGAAGCGCTGACTATCGATCCGGCCAAAGCCTGCCAGCCGCTGGGTGCGGTACTGTGCTCGCTGGGCTTTGCCAATACCCTGCCGTATGTTCACGGCTCCCAGGGGTGCGTGGCCTATTTCCGCACCTATTTTAACCGTCACTTTAAAGAGCCGATTGCCTGTGTTTCTGACTCGATGACGGAAGATGCGGCGGTTTTCGGCGGTAACAACAACCTGAACACCGGGTTGCAGAACGCCAGCGCCCTCTACAAGCCGGAAATCATTGCCGTCTCCACCACCTGTATGGCGGAGGTCATCGGCGACGACCTGCAGGCGTTTATTGCTAACGCCAAAAAAGACGGCTTTATCGACGCGGCGATCCCGGTGCCTTACGCGCACACGCCAAGCTTTATCGGCAGCCATATCACCGGCTGGGACAATATGTTTGAGGGCTTCGCCCGCACCTTTACCGCCGATTACAGCGGGCAACCGGGTAAGTTACCGCGTATCAATCTGGTCAGCGGATTTGAAACCTATCTCGGCAATTTCCGCGTGCTGAAACGCATGATGGAGCAAATGGACGTGCCGTGCAGCCTGCTTTCCGATCCTTCCGAAGTGCTGGATACCCCGGCTGACGGGCATTACCACATGTATGCGGGCGGTACGACCCAGCAGGAGATGCGCGAAGCGCCTGACGCTATCGACACCCTGCTGCTGCAACCCTGGCAACTGGTGAAAACCAAAAAAGTGGTGCAGGAAAGCTGGAACCAGCCCGCGACCGAAGTGCAAATCCCGATGGGGCTGGCCGGCACCGACGAGCTGCTGATGACGGTAAGCCAGTTAACCGGCAAAGCCATTCCGGATAGCTTAGCGCTGGAACGCGGTCGGCTGGTGGACATGATGCTCGACTCCCACACCTGGCTGCACGGCAAGAAATTCGGCCTGTTCGGCGACCCGGATTTTGTCATGGGGCTGACCCGCTTCCTGCTGGAACTGGGCTGCGAACCGACGGTGATTCTGTGCCATAACGGCAGCAAACGCTGGCAGAAAGCGATGAAGAAAATGCTTGAAGCCTCGCCGTACGGTAAAGAGAGCGAAGTCTTTATCAACTGCGATCTGTGGCATTTCCGCTCGCTGATGTTTACCCGTCAGCCGGACTTTATGATCGGCAACTCCTACGCCAAGTTTATCCAGCGCGATACGCTGGCGAAGGGTGAGCAGTTTGAAGTGCCGCTGATCCGCCTTGGGTTCCCGCTGTTCGATCGCCACCATCTGCACCGCCAGACCACCTGGGGTTACGAAGGGGCCATGAGTATCCTCACCACGCTGGTCAATGCGGTGCTGGAGAAAGTCGACAGAGAGACCATCAAGCTCGGCAAAACCGACTACAGCTTCGATCTTATCCGTTAACCATTACAGCCCCGCCCTGCGCGGGGCTCAGGGAGGCACTATGCCGGTCGTTACTATTCGCCAGCGCGGCGCGGATCTCTACTGTTATATCGCTAAACAGGATCTGGAAGCGAAAATCCTGGACATTGAGCACGACTCCCCGGAACGCTGGGGCGGAGCAATTTCTCTTGAGGGCGGTCGCCGCTATTACGTCAATCTGCAACCCGGACGGCCCTCATTTCCCATCAGCCTGCGCGCCACCCGCGACGCCCTGGTATAAGGAGATGAGTCATGTCCGACAACGATACCCTTTTCTGGCGGATGCTGGCGCTGTTTCAGGCGCTGCCGGAACTGCAACCCGCGCAAATCATGGCGTGGCTGACTGGCGACTGCGATGAGGCGCTGACGCCGGAGCTGCTGGCCTCGCTGGATCAACGCCAGCTGGAGCAGCGCTTTCCGCATGAGGAAGCATTAATGTCCGCCGGGCGCTGGGCGCGGGTAAAAGCCTGCCTGAAAGGCGATCTGCCTGCCCATTTGCGCGTGATCGATCACGCCGCGCGTCGCCCGCAGTTGATTGTCGCCTTCTGTTCGCAGGATGGGCTGGCAATCAACGGCCATTTCGGCCAGGGGCGGCTGTTTTTTATTTATGCCTTTGATGACCAGGGCGGCTGGCTGTATGACTTACGCCGTTACGCCGCCAGCCCGCAGGACAAAGAGCCCAACGAAAGCCGCGCGCAACTGCTCGGCGATTGCCATCTGCTGTTTTGCGAAGCGATTGGCGGCCCCGCCGCTGCCCGCCTGATCCGCCACAATATCCATCCGATGAAAGTCGCCCCCGGCCAGACCATTAGCTCGCAGTGCGACGCCATCAAAACGCTGCTCAACGGGCAGCTGCCGCCGTGGCTGGCAAAACGCCTGGAGCGTGCCAACCCGCTGGAAGAACGGGTGTTCTGAATTCATCCCCTTCGGGGGATTTTTTTTGCGTGAACATTGCGCCAATTGTCTGCTTTGTTGCAAAACCGACACTTTTTTTCTCTTAAAAATCAATCACTCATTGCTGGCTCGCGAATTGCACCTTCTGCTACAACCCAACCAGATGATGAGGTGAAGATGAAGGGGAACGAGATCCTGGCTTTGCTCGATGAACCTGCCTGCGAGCACAACCATAAACAGAAATCCGGCTGCAGCGCGCCGAAACCCGGCGCGACGGCGGGCGGCTGCGCCTTTGACGGTGCGCAGATCACTCTGCTGCCGCTCTCCGATGTTGCCCACCTGGTGCACGGCCCCATTGGTTGTACCGGTAGCTCATGGGATAACCGCGGCAGCTTCAGCTCCGGCCCGGCGATCAACCGGCTGGGTTTTACCACCGATCTGAGCGAACAGGATGTGATTATGGGGCGCGGCGAGCGCCGCCTGTTCCATGCCGTGCGCCACATCGTCAACCGCTACCATCCGGCCGCCGTCTTTATCTATAACACCTGCGTCCCGGCGATGGAGGGCGACGATATCGACGCCGTCTGTCAGGCGGCAGAAACCGCCACCGGCGTACCGGTGATTGCCGTTGATGTCGCCGGGTTCTACGGCAGCAAAAATCTCGGCAACCGGCTGGCCGGGGAAGTGATGGTGAAAAAGGTGATTGGCGGGCGTGAACCCGCGCCGTGGCCGGAAGATACGCCGTTTACCCCGGCGCACCGCCACGATATTGGGCTGATTGGCGAGTTCAATATTGCCGGGGAGTTCTGGCACATTCAGCCGCTGCTCGATGAGCTGGGCATTCGCGTGCTCGGCAGCCTCTCCGGCGACGGGCGCTTCAGTGAAATCCAGACGCTGCACCGGGCGCAGGTCAATATGCTGGTCTGTTCCAGGGCGCTGATCAACGTCGCCCGCTCGCTGGAGCAGCGCTACGGCACGCCGTGGTTTGAAGGCAGTTTTTATGGTGTTCGCGCCACCTCTGACGCCCTGCGTCAACTGGCGGCGCTGACCGGAGACCGCGATCTGATGCAGCGCACCGAACAGATCATCGCCCGCGAAGAGCAGCAAACAGAGCAGGCGCTGGCCCCGCTGCGCGAGCGCCTGCGCGGGCGCAAAGCGTTGCTCTATACCGGCGGCGTGAAATCCTGGTCGGTGGTCTCGGCGCTCCAGGATCTGGGCATGGAAGTGGTGGCGACCGGCACACGCAAATCCACCGAAGAGGATAAACAGCGTATCCGCGAACTGATGGGTGCCGACGCGCTGATGCTGGATGAAGGCAACGCCCGCTCGCTGCTGGATGTGGTTTACCGCTATCAGGCGGACATGATGATCGCCGGGGGACGCAATATGTACACCGCCTACAAAGCGCGGCTGCCGTTCCTCGATATCAATCAGGAGCGCGAGCACGCCTTTGCCGGTTACCGCGGCATTGTCACGCTGGCCGAACAGCTCTGCCTGACCATGGAAAGCCCGGTCTGGCCGCAAACCCATTCCCGCGCACCGTGGCAATAAGGAGCCCGCAATGGCAGAAATTATCCGTAGTAAAAAGCCGCTGGCCGTCAGCCCGGTAAAAAGTGGCCAGCCGCTGGGCGCGATTCTGGCGAGCATGGGTTTTGAACAGAGCATTCCGCTGGTTCATGGCGCTCAGGGGTGCAGCGCCTTCGCGAAGGTCTTTTTTATCCAGCATTTTCACGATCCGATCCCGCTGCAATCAACGGCAATGGACCCGACATCGACCATTATGGGCGCCGATGAGAACATCTTTACCGCGCTGAATGTGCTGTGCTCACGCAATAATCCGAAAGCAATTGTTCTGCTGAGCACCGGCCTTTCCGAGGCGCAGGGCAGCGATATTTCGCGCGTGGTGCGCCAGTTCCGCGATGAATTCCCGCGCCATAAAGGGGTGGCGCTGCTGACCGTCAACACGCCGGATTTTTACGGCAGCCTGGAAAACGGCTACAGCGCGGTGCTGGAAAGCATGGTTGAACAGTGGGTGCCGGAAAAACCGCAGCCGGGCGTGCGCAATCGCCGCGTGAACCTGCTGCTCAGCCATTTGCTGACGCCGGGCGATGTCGAACTGCTGCGCAGCTATGTCGAGGCATTTGGCCTGCAACCGGTGATGGTGCCGGATCTCTCCCAGTCGCTGGACGGCCATCTCGCCAGCGGGGATTTCTCGCCGATTACCCAGGGCGGCAGCAGCTTGCGGCTGATTGAACAGATGGGACAGAGCCTCGGCACTTTCGCCATTGGCGTTTCCCTCTCCCGCGCCGCGCAGTTGCTGGCGCAGCGCAGCCATGCGGAGGTCGTCACGCTGCCTCACCTGATGACCATGAGCCAGTGCGATACGTTTATTCATCAACTGAAGCGCCTTTCCGGGCGCGATGTTCCGGCGTGGATCGAGCGCCAGCGCGGGCAGTTGCAGGATGCGATGATCGATTGTCATATGTGGTTGCAGGGCGCGCCCGTCGCGCTGGCCGCCGAGGGCGATTTGCTCGCTGCCTGGTGCGATTTCGCCCGCGATATGGGCATGGTTCCCGGCCCGGTGGTCGCGCCGGTGAGCCAGAAAGGGTTGCAGGATCTGCCGGTCGAAAAAGTCATCATCGGCGATCTGGAGGATATGCAGGATCTGTTGTGCGATACGCCTGCATCGCTGCTCGTCTCTAATTCTCACGCCGCTGATTTGGCCGGGCAGTTCGACATTCCGCTGGTGCGCGCCGGTTTCCCCCTGTTCGACCGTCTGGGCGAATTTCGCCGCGTGCGCCAGGGTTACGCCGGAATGCGCGACACCTTGTTTGAGCTGGCGAATGCGCTGCGCGATCGCCACCATCATCTTGCCGCTTATCACTCGCCGCTGCGCCAGCGTTTTTACGAACCCGCATCTTCGGGAGGTGACTATGCAACATGTTAACCGACAATTCAGCACCATCTGCGACAGCGAATGGTCGATGAGAGTGGCCTTTGCCAGTTCCGATTACCACCATGTTGATCAGCATTTTGGCGCCACGCCGCGGCTGGTGGTGTACGGCGTCAAAGAGGATGACGTCACCCTGCTGCGGGTGGTGGATTTCTCGGTACTGCCCGGCCATCAGCAAGAGAAACTAACCAGCCGGATTAACGCGCTGGAAGATTGCGTAACGCTCTACTGCGTGGCGATCGGCGAGGCGGTTTTTCGCCAGCTTTTGCAGGTCGGCGTGCGCGCGGTGCGCGTTCCGGCAGAGACGACGATTGTCGGGCTGTTGCAGGAAATCCAACACTACTGGTACGACAAAGAGCAGCGAAGAAGTGCGCGCAGCCGCAATCCCGATCGCTTCGCCGGGCTGCTGGAGGAGGATGAGTGGCAGGAAGAGGATGAGCGCTAATTCCTTTTCTGTGTCAGCTCTGTGACAAAGCCAACATAAAACTGCGACATAGTTCGCGGTTTTATGTCAGGCATCAAAATCATCCCATTGAAATATAACGATTTCATCTTCTGGTACTGCTTTTGCTTGAACGATATTACCCGCTGTTGATTGACGCGGTGTAATGCGCTCCGGCGCGTTCCGTCATACATACTGGGAGCCAAAAGCATGTGGAATTACTCCGAGAAAGTGAAAGATCATTTTTTTAATCCCCGTAACGCCCGGGTGGTGGAAAACGCCAACGCCGTGGGTGATGTGGGATCGTTAAGCTGTGGCGATGCGTTACGGCTGATGCTGCGAGTGGATCCGCAAGATGAAACCATTCTTGAGGCCGGGTTTCAGACCTTTGGCTGCGGCAGCGCAATTGCCTCTTCTTCCGCCTTAACGGAACTGATTATCGGCCGCACGCTGGCGCAGGCCGAACAGGTCACTAACCAACAGATTGCCGATTATCTTGACGGTTTACCGCCGCAAAAAATGCACTGCTCGGTCATGGGCCAGGAAGCGCTGCGCGCGGCCATCGCCAACTACCGCGGTGAAACGCTGGAAGATGACCACGAAGAAGGCGCACTGATTTGTAAGTGCTTTGGCGTGGATGAAGGACAGATTCGCCGTGCGGTGCTCAGCAACGGGCTGACCACGCTGGAAGAGGTGATCAACTACACCAAAGCGGGCGGCGGCTGTACTTCATGCCATGAAAAAATCGAACTGGCGCTGGCCGATATTCTGGCGCAGCACCCGCAGGTCGCCGTGCCGGTTGCGACGACCAAAGATCCGCACTGGCAGGAAGTGGTTGATGCCATCACCGAACTGCGTCCGCATATTCAGGCCGATGGCGGCGATATGGCGCTGCTCAGCGTGGCAAATCATAAAGTCACGGTCAGCCTCTCCGGCAGTTGTAGCGGCTGCATGATGACCGACATGACGCTCGCCTGGTTACAGCAAAAACTGATGGAACGCACCGGCTGTTATATGGAAGTCGTGGCCGCTGAAGCCGCAGCGTATTAACCGAGGGGAAGAAGATGAAACAGGTTTATCTGGATAACAACGCCACCACGCGCATCGATCCGATGGTACTGGAAGCGATGATGCCCTTTCTGACCGAGCATTATGGTAACCCGTCTTCGATTCATGATTTCGGCACGCCTTCCCGCGCGGCCCTTGAGCGCGCACACCAGCAGGTTGCCGCCCTGCTTGGCGCCGATCATGCCAGCGAGATTATTTTCACCTCCTGCGCTACCGAAGCCACGTCAACCGCGCTGCACGCCTGCGTTGAACTGATGCCGGAGCGCCGGGAAATCATCACCACCGCGGTGGAGCACCCGGCCACGCTCGCCGTTTGCGAACACCTGGAGCGCCAGGGTTACCTGATCCACCGCATTGGCGTGAATAGCGACGGCGCGCTGGATATGGAGCAGTACCGCCAGGCGCTCAGCCCGCGGGTGGCGGTGGTGAGCGTGATGTGGGCGAACAACGAAACCGGCGTGCTGTTTCCGGTGATTGAAATGGCGGCCATGGCGCAGGAATACGGCGCGCTGTTCCACTGCGATGCGGTGCAGGTGGTTGGCAAAATTCCGCTGGATATTGGCCGCACGCAGATCGATATGCTCTCCTGCTCGGCGCACAAACTGCACGGGCCGAAAGGCGTCGGCTGCCTCTATCTGCGGCGCGGAACGCGTTTTCGTCCGCTGCTGCGCGGCGGCCATCAGGAGCGCGGACGTCGCGCAGGGACGGAAAACATTGCCGGGATTGTCGGCATGGGTACGGCCTGCGAACTGGCGCAGATCCATCTGCCGGGCGCCGCCTCGCTGGCGCACCTGCGCGATCGGCTGCAGGAAGGACTCATCGCGCAGGTGCCTTCGGTGATGGTGATGGGCGGCAACCAGCCGCGCGTACCCGGCACCACCAATCTGGCGTTTGAGTTTATCGAAGGGGAAGCCATCTTATTGCTGCTGAACCAGGCGGGCATTGCGGCATCGAGCGGCAGCGCCTGTACCTCCGGTTCGCTGGAACCTTCGCATGTCATGCGGGCGATGAACATTCCTTACACCGCCGCGCACGGCAGCATTCGTTTCTCGCTGTCGCGCTACACGCGTGAAAAAGAGATCGACTACGTGATCGACACCCTGCCAACGATTATTGCCCGTCTGCGGATGCTCTCGCCCTACTGGCAGGAGGGAAAACCCGGGGCGGCTGAATCGGCATTTGCGCCGTTATACGGCTAAGGCGGCGAGCATGAATGTGCTTATCAACGACACCACCCTGCGCGACGGCGAACAAAGCCCTGGCGTTGCTTTCCTCGCCAGCGAGAAAATCGCCATCGCCGAGGCGCTGTTTGCGGCGGGCATTACCGCGCTCGAAGTCGGCACCCCCGCGATGGGCGACGAGGAGCGCCAGCGCATTTTGCAGGTGCGCCAGCATTTGCCCGCCGCCACGCTGATGTCCTGGTGCCGGATGAACCGCGACGAGATCCGCCAGAGCGCGGATCTCGGAATGGACTGGGTGGATATCTCCCTGCCCGCTTCAGACAAGCTGCGCCAGTACAAGCTTCGCGAGCCTCTGCCGCAGTTGCTCGATAAACTGGGCACGCTGATTGCACACGCGCGAACGCTGGGAATGCAGGTCTGTGTCGGCTGTGAAGATGCCTCACGCGCCAGCGATCAGACGCTGAACCAGATTGCCGATATCGCCCACGAAGCGGGCGCGAAACGGCTGCGTTTCGCCGACACGCTCGGCCTGCTCGATCCCTTTACCACCACCACCCGCATCCAGGCGCTTGGCGAATACTGGCCGGGCGAAATCGAAATGCACGCGCACAACGATCTGGGGCTGGCGACCGCCAATACGCTGGCGGCGGTACGCGCCGGAGCCACCAGCGTCAACACTACGGTGCTGGGGCTTGGCGAACGCGCAGGCAATGCCGCGCTGGAAACCGTTGCGCTGAGCCTGAGCCGTTGCCTGCAACGGGATTGCGGCGTTGATTTTACGCGCCTGCCGTCCCTGTGCCAGACCGTGGCCGACGCGACACAGCGGGCGATTGACCCGCAGCAGCCGCTGGTCGGTGCGCAGGTGTTCACCCATGAATCCGGCGTTCATGTCGCCGCACTGCTGCGCGATCGCGAAAGTTATCAGGCGATTGATCCGGCGCTGATGGGGCGCGAGTACCGGCTGGTGCTGGGCAAACACTCCGGTCGCCAGGCGGTGGATGGTGTCTTCGCCCGCATGGGGTATCACCTCGATACCCTGCAAATCGATCTGCTGCTGCCGGCGATCCGCCGCTTTGCCGAGTGCTGGAAACGCACACCGAAAGAGGATGAGCTGGTGGCACTTTACGATGCGCTGTGTGGGGAATCCGCACACTTTGCGAGGGGCTGACGATGGAGTGGTTTTATCAAATCCCCGGCGTGGATGAACTTGATACCGCCGAGTCCTTTTTTGAATTCTTCAGCGTGCCGTATGACCCGCTGGTGCTGCGCCACTGCTGTCTTCCGGTGCTGCGGGAGTTTCACCAGCGGCTGCGGCAAAACGTACCGCTGCGCAATCTGCTTGAAGAGGCGCCCCGCGCCCCGTGGCTGCTGGCGCGCCGGTTGCTGACGGAGAGCTATCAGCACTACCTTCCGGAGCATACCTCATGAGACAAAAATTCGATTTTGGCGAAGAGGTGCGCGTTACCCGCGCCATTCGCAATGACGGCACCATGCGCGGCTTTGCGCGCGGCGACCTGCTGGTTCGTCGCGGCAGTACCGGTTTTGTCCGCGAATGGGGCACGTTTTTGATGGATCAGATTATTTATCAGGTGCATTTTCTCGATGACGATTTGGTGGTTGGCTGTCGCGAGCAGGAGCTACTGCCGCTTTCTGTGCCGTGGCACGCCGGGCAGTTTCAGTATGGCGATCGGGTTGCCTGCCGCCACCCGCTGTCGGTGAATGGCGAAGTGGTGATCGCCGCCGGAGAGCATGGCCGTATTGAAGGAACAGACCAGGGCGAAAGCGGCGAGAGTTACACTGTCACGTTTTCCGGGCGCTGGTTCCGGGTGCCCGCCAGCGCCATGATCCTGCTGGAGGCCGACGCATGACGCCGTGGCAACGCTTCGCCCGGCGGCGGCTGGCAATGACGCGCTGGCAGTGCGAACCGGAGCACATTCCTGCCGATCAGCAAACCGCGTTTGACGATGCCTTCACCCGCCAGTGCCAGCTGGAACAGGCGGTGGTGGAAGTTGCTGCCGGTGACCCCCTGCCGGATAGCGTGTTGCAGAGTGTCGCGACCTCGCTGGCAAGCTGGCTGGATGACGGGCATTTTTCTGCTGACGAGCGGCAGACGGTGATCCGCCATCATGCCCGCATGGAGTTACAGTTCACCGAGGTTGCCGGACGCGCCCCGCTGCCGGACGATTTGCAGGTGCTGGCCTGGTATCAACAACATCAGGCGCAGTTTATGCGCCCGCCGCAGCGGCTGACATCTCATATTCTGCTGACCGTCGATAACGACGATGCCGCAGTACAGCGCCAGATCCGCCGTTTTCATCAGGACATTAACGCCTCGCGCCAGGCTTTTGCCCGGCTGGCGCAGCGTTACTCCCACTGCCCCAGCGCGCTGGAGGGCGGACGTCTGGGCTGGATAAGCCAGGGGTTGCTCTATCCCGAACTCGACGCCGCGCTGTTTGCGCTGGCGGAAAATGGCCTCAGCGCGCCCATCGAAACCCGTCTCGGCTGGCATCTGTTATGGTGCGAAGCGATCCGTGACGCCGCGCCGATGCCGCAGGAGGAAGCGCTGGAAAAAGCCAGAGGCTATTTGATTCGGCAAAATCAGCAGCAGTACCAGCGCCAGTGGCTGGCGGCGTTAACCCGCAGCGTGGTGGCAGATTAATTTCACCTTCAGAACAACAATGCCTGATGGCGCTAACGCTTATCAGGCCTACATGGCTGGAACCCGTTGGTCCCGCGTAGGCCGGATAAGGCGCAGCCGCCATCCGGCGCTCACCGTTCAGCATCGTTATCATTGCCTGATGGCGCTAACGCTTATCAGGCCTACATGGCTAACGCTTATCAGGCCTGGCTGTCGAACCGGTCAGGTTGCTGCCGGGTAAACCGCGTTACCCGGCCATATCACTTACAAAAATACCGGTTTAAGCGTTTCCAGCCAGGCATCCAGGCGTTCGTCGGTCAGGTCATACTGATTGTCCTGATCGATCACTAAGCCGACAAATTTATCCGCTTCCAGCGCCGATGAGGCGTTGAATTCATAGCCTTCATTCGGCCAGTGGCCAACAATCTGTGCGCCGCTGTTTTTCAGCGCCTCATACAGCGGGCGCAGGCCGCTGACAAAGTTATCCGGGTAACCTACCTGGTCGCCAAGACCGAACAGCGCCACGGTTTTGCCGCTCAGGCTGTTGCTCTCAAGCTGGGCGACAAACTCTCCCCATGACGCATCCTCACAGCCAGCATCCAGCCCCGGCAGTTGCCCGTCGCCGAGCGTCGGCGTCCCCAGCAGCAGTACCGGATAAGAAAGAAAGGTGTCGAGATCGGTACGGTTGATATTCACCGGCGCATCGGCCGCCGCACCCAGTTTTTGGTGGATCATTTTGGCAATCTTGCGGGTTTTGCCCGTATCGGTACCGAAAAAAATTCCAATGTTAGCCATCGCGTGCTCCTGTGAGAAAAAGTGTAAATCCGCCCTGAACAGGCGGCTATCACCGGAGATATTGCGAAGGCTGTGCCAGTTTTTTTGCCGGGCAATGGCTGCACTGTATTGGCCAGTTATGCACCAGAGCGGCGCTTTTTTATCCACCCGTTTGGCCGCTGCGGCGCACAGCCAGAGAGCAAAAGGGTAAAAATCGGCGGCAAACAGGGATCTGGATCAATCTTACAGCGAGTAACAAGGGCCAAAGGCGCACCCTTTGCATGGTTAATGAATGTCCGCTTATGTTCGGACGAAAGTCGACAGGTGGCACAAATTGTCATAACTGCGACATTCCCATGTTGACCACAGGAGTTTGTGATGACCCTGAATATGATGATGGACGCCGCAGCGCCCGCCGAGATCGCCGGAGCGCTCTCACAACAGCATCCCGGGTTGTTTTTCACCATGGTTGAACAGGCTCCCGTCGCGATTTCACTGACCGATGCCGATGCCCACATTCTGTATGCCAACCCCGCATTTTGCCGCCAGTCGGGGTATGAGCTGGAAGAGTTGTTGCAGCAAAACCCGCGCCTGCTTGCCAGTAAACAGACGCCGCGTGAAATCTACCAGGATATGTGGCACACCCTGCTGCAGCACCGTCCGTGGCGCGGGCAACTGATCAACCGTCGCCGCGACGGCAGCCTGTTTCTGGTGGAGATCGACATCACCCCACTGTTCAATGCGTTCGGCAAACTCGAACATTACCTGGCGATGCAGCGCGACATCAGCACCAGCTACGCGCTGGAACAACGGCTGCGCAATCATATGACGCTGACTGAAGCCGTGTTGAATAACATTCCGGCGGCGGTGGTGGTGGTGGATGAACGCGATCAGGTGGTGATGGATAACCTCGCCTACAAAACTTTTTGCGCCGATTGCGGCGGTAAAGAGCTGCTCACCGAACTCAATTTTTCCGCCCGTAAGGCGGAGCTGGCGCAGGGCCTGGTGCTGCCGGTAGCGCTGCGCGGCACCGTGCGCTGGTTGTCCGTCACCTGCTGGGCGCTGCCGGGCGTCAGTGAGGAAGCAGGCCGCTACTTTATTGATAGCGCTGTACCGCGCACGCTGGTGGTGATCACCGACAATACCCAGCAGCAGCAGCAACAGGAACAGGGGCGTCTCGATCGTCTGAAACAGCAGATAACCAGCGGTAAATTGCTGGCGGCGATCCGCGAATCGCTGGACGCCGCGCTGGTGCAACTCAATTGCCCGATCAATATGCTGGCCGCCGCACGTCGTTTAAATGGCGACGATCACAGCAATCTGGCGCTGGATGCCGCCTGGCGTGAAGGCGAAGAAGCGATGGCGCGGCTGCAACGTTGCCGTCCGTCGCTGGAGCTGGAAAGCCCGGGAGTCTGGCCGCTCCAGCCGTTCCTTGACGATCTGCGCGCCCTGTATCACACCCGCTATAACCAGGGCGAAAACCTGCAAATTGAGCTGGAATCCCCCGATCTGGTGGGCTTTGGCCAGCGAACACAACTGCTTGCCTGCCTGAGCCTGTGGCTCGACAGAACGCTGGATATTGCCGCTGAGCTACGTGATTTCACGGTGCAGACGCAGCTTTACGCCCGCGAAGAGAGCGGCTGGCTGTCGTTCTATTTAAACGACAATGTGCCGCTGACTCAGGTGCGCTACACCCATTCTCCCGATGCGCTCAATGCGCCCGGTAAAGGCATGGAGCTGCGGCTGATCCAGACGCTGGTCGCCCACCATCGCGGCGCAATAGAACTGACCTCCCGCCCTCAGGGAGGCACCTGCCTGACCCTGCGTTTCCCGTTATTTCATTCACTGACCGGAGGCTCACTATGACTCAGCGAACCGAGTCGGGTACAACCGTCTGGCGCTTTGACCTCTCCCAGCAGTTTACCGCCATGCAGCGTATCAGCGTGGTGTTAAGCCGGGCGACGGAGGTCGGGCAGACGCTACAGGAAGTGCTGTGCGTGCTGCACAACGATGCCTTTATGCAGCACGGGATGATCTGTCTGTACGACAGCCAGCAAGCGATCCTTAACATTGAAGCCTTGCAGGAGGCCGATCAGCAGCTTATTCCCGGCAGTTCGCAGATTCGCTATCGTCCGGGTGAAGGGCTGGTGGGCACGGTGCTGTCGCAGGGACAATCGCTGGTGCTGCCCTGTGTCTCCGACGATCAGCGTTTTCTCGATCGCCTTGGCTTGTATGATTACAGCCTGCCGTTTATCGCCGTGCCGCTGATGGGACCCAACTCGCAGCCTATCGGCGTACTGGCCGCCCAGCCGATGGCCCGCTACGAGGAGCGCTTGCCCGCCTGCACGCGTTTTCTCGAAACCGTCGCCAATCTGGTGGCGCAAACTGTCCGTTTGATGACGCCGCCCAGCGTCGCGCCCTCACCCCGTGCAGCCGCCGCACAGATCGCCAGCCAGCGCGGGTGTACACCATCGCGACCGTTTGGTTTTGAAAACATGGTCGGTAAAAGCGCGGCCATGCGCCAGACGCTGGAAATTATTCGCCAGGTCTCGCGCTGGGACACCACCGTGCTGGTGCGTGGCGAAAGCGGGACCGGTAAAGAGCTGATAGCCAACGCTATCCACCACAATTCACCGCGCGCCGCTGCGCCGTTCGTCAAATTCAACTGCGCGGCGCTGCCCGATACGCTGCTGGAGAGTGAACTCTTCGGCCATGAAAAAGGCGCGTTTACCGGCGCGGTACGCCAGCGCAAAGGCCGCTTCGAACTGGCGGATGGCGGCACGCTGTTTCTTGATGAGATCGGCGAAAGTAGCGCCTCGTTTCAGGCGAAATTGCTGCGTATCTTGCAGGAAGGCGAAATGGAACGCGTCGGCGGCGACGAAACGCTGCGGGTGAATGTACGGATCATTGCCGCCACCAACCGCAATCTGGAAGAGGAAGTGCGGCTGGGGAATTTTCGCGAAGATCTCTACTACCGCCTCAATGTGATGCCCATCTCCCTGCCCCCGCTGCGCGAGCGCCAGGAGGACATTGCCGAGCTGGCGCACTTTCTGGTGCGCAAAATCGCGCAAAACCAGAACCGCACGCTGCGCATCAGCGATGGCGCGATCCGTTTGTTGATGAGCTATAGCTGGCCCGGAAACGTGCGAGAACTGGAAAACTGCCTTGAACGCTCGGCGGTGATGTCGGAAAGCGGGCTGATCGATCGCGACGTGATTTTGTTTCACCATCGGGAAAATCTGCCAAAACCGCCGCAGCCCAGCGCACCGCGCGAAGAGAGCTGGCTCGATCAGAATCTCGACGAGCGACAAAGATTGATCGCCGCGCTGGAGAAAGCCGGTTGGGTACAGGCAAAAGCCGCGCGGCTGCTGGGAATGACTCCGCGCCAGGTGGCTTACCGTATTCAGACAATGGACATCACCATGCCGAGAATGTAGCGCGGGCTTTTGTGACATTCGGCACATTGTCAGCCAAACGCCACAAACTCGACAAACCGACGACGACACGGTGAATTTAAAGCATTCATTTTCAGTAAGTTACATAACTTACAAGCGGTACAGGTTTTGCAGCAGGAGGTTATGACCACACAACCAAGGTACGCCCATGACTTCCTGCTTATCCGCCGCTGGCGGTTCACGCTGTCACACCGGGCAGCGCGAACCTTTATCTGATGTCGTTGCCGGTAAGGTGGCGTCGCACCCCTGCTACTCGCAAAACGGTCATCACCGCTATGCCCGTATGCATCTGCCGGTCGCGCCCGCCTGTAACCTGCAATGTAACTACTGCAACCGCAAATTTGATTGCAGTAATGAATCGCGCCCCGGCGTCTCGTCATCTCTGCTGACGCCGGAACAGGCGGTAGCCAAAGTGCGCCATGTGGCTGCGGCGATCCCGCAATTGTCCGTGGTTGGCATCGCCGGGCCTGGCGACCCGCTGGCCAATATTCAACGCACATTCACCACCCTGGAAATGGTGCGCGAACAGCTCCCTGACCTGAAACTTTGCCTCTCAACCAACGGGCTGATGCTACCGGATGCGGTAGAGAGACTGGTGAATGTTGGCGTTGACCATGTCACGGTGACGATCAATACGCTGGATGCCGATATCGCGGCGCAAATCTACGCCTGGCTGTGGCTCGACGGTGAACGCTACAGCGGACGTGAAGCCGGTGAGATCCTGATTGCCCGCCAGCTTGAAGGCGTGCGTCGCCTGACGGCGAAAGGCGTGCTGGTGAAGATCAACTCGGTATTGATCCCTGGCATCAACGATGGCGTCCTCAGCGATGTCAGCCGCGAACTGCGCGCCAGCGGAGCCTTTATTCACAATATTATGCCGCTGATCGCCCGCCCGGAGCACGGTACGGTGTTCGGCCTGAACGGGCAGCCGGAGCCGGATGCGCAGATGGTAGCCCAGGTGCGCGAGCGTTGCGGCGAGCTGATGCCGCAGATGACGCACTGCCAGCAGTGCCGCGCTGATGCGATTGGCATGCTCGGTGAAGATCGCAGCCAGCAGTTTGCCCTGACGCCGGTTGAAGAGTCGCCGCAGCCGTGGTTGCCAACGCTTTACCGCCGGGCGCAGTTGCACGCCAGCATTGCCACGCGCGGCGAATCGGAAGAGCCGGATGCCTGCCTCGTGGCCGTCGCTTCCACGCGCGGCGATGCGATTGATTGCCACTTTGGTCATGCCGATCGCTTTCGCATTTACAGCCTGTCGGCGGCGGGCGCGGTGCTGGTCAATGAGCGCTTTACGCCGAAATTTTGTCAGGGAAGCGACAACTGCGAACCGCAGGACAGCGAGGCGCGGATAGCCGCAGTTCTCGATCTGCTGGCCGATGTGAAAGCGGTGTTTTGCGCCCGTATCGGCTACGCGCCGTGGCAAAAGCTGGAAGCGCGCGGCATTCAACCCTGCGTCGATCACGCCTGGCAGCCGGTTAACGAGGCGCTGACCGGCTGGTGGCAGCAGTGGCGGAAAAATGCGCAGTCCGATCCCGCGTCACGGGGGGTGGCATGATGCCTGTTCACGACTGGCTGCGGCGTTTGCTGTGGCTCTATGCACACGGAGAAGGCTGTTATCCGCTGATGATGGGCCTGCGGGCGACCGAATGGGATGCCCTGCAGGCGCAGTTCGATCCCCCTACGCAGCCGATGCCCGCCGACTGTTTGCTGCGGCAAAAACTAATGACCGAGCTGAATGCCACCCGCAGCGACGAACAGCAACAACTGGCGCAGTGGCTGGCGGGCTATATGGCGCCAGGCGCGGCGCCGATGCACAACATTATCGCCAGTGTTTCACTGGCCTTTAATCACCTGTGGCAGGATCTGGGGCTAAGCTCGCGCCAGGAGTTGCGCGAGTTAATGAGCGACTGTTTTCCTCTGCTGGTGGAAATGAACAGCGAAAATATGCGCTGGAAAAAGTTTTTTTATCGTCAGCGCTGCCTGCATTCTGCTGGCGAGCTTATTTGCCGCTCCCCAAGTTGCGATGCCTGCTGCGAGCGCGCGTTCTGTTTTGCCCCTTCCTGAAAATATTCCACGCGGCCCGCTAACCTTAAGTGAAACGGGCCACTTCTGCCGTGCATTTCTTATTTTCTGCCCTATATTTTTTAACATTGAAAGCGAAATATCCCGCAACAATCACAGGGATCATGTAGCCGTGATGTTACTGTTACTTATATAGTTGCATCACGAAGATAAGAAGTACGCAGGCACGCGAGGTGGCAAATGTACTCTTTTGTGGCCAGACAGGCGATTTTTGATAACCAATTGAATACCGTCGGTTACGAACTGCTCTTCAGGGACAGTATGGATAACCGGTTCCCGGATGTTTCCGCCGAGCAGGCCACTACGCAGTTGATTGAAGAGCAATTTCTTAGCGCTCCGCTGGGGCGTAAAAACGACAACAGCACCGTATATGTCAATTTCCCCTACCAGTTGCTGGTTCAGGGGCTGGCGGAGACCCTGCCAAAGAACCGCGTGGTAATTGAAATACTCGAAGATGCCAGCCCGGATCGCTCATTGCTGGAAGCGGTAAAACGTATGCATACCCAGGGTTTTCGCATCGCGCTGGACGATTTCAGCCCCGGTAACGAATGGGATGCCTTTATTCCGTATATCGACGTAATTAAATTTGATATAAGGAGAAGCCCGCGCGAGGAAATCGGCCACTATATTCGCACTCACCGCGAGTCGTTACGTCATGCTGTATTACTGGCAGAGAAAGTGGAAACCTATGATGAATTTGAATCCTATAAAAAATTGGGCTTTCATCTTTTTCAGGGTTATTTTTTCAGCAAGCCGGTGGTTACCAAACGGAATAAACTGGTACAGAACCAGGCATTTGCCCTGAAATTAATGCAGGAAGTGAACGTTGAATCGCCAAATCTTAATAAAATTGAAGAACTGTTAAAACGCGATGTCACGTTGTCGTTTAAAATTATGCGCTATGCGCAAAATATTCTTTATAACACCCGTGGCGTGAGCGGTTTCCGTAGCCAGTCGCTGCGCGATATTGTTGTTTATCTTGGCATTAATGAAATGCGGCGCTTTGTGTTGATGGCCTGTCTGACCTCTTTCGACAACGTGACCAATACGGAAATTTATTATCTGAGTCTGATCCGCGCTAAATTCTGCGAGCTGGTTGCAGAACGAACTTCCGCCGCCAGTCTCAGCAATGATGCCTTTATGGTCGGTCTGTTTTCGTTGCTGGATGTGATCCTCGGCTTGCCGCTCGCAGAGTTAATGGGGCAAATCGCCGTATCGCGGGAGGTCGCAACCGCGCTGGAAAAAGAGAGCGGTAAGCTCTATCCGTTTGTGCAACTCGCGCGTCTTTTCGAGCTAAGAAGATGGGAAGAAGCCAGCGACATTAGCCACGAAATCGGCCTGCCCAATTCCGCCGTCGCAGAGTTAATGAACCTGGCGACAAAATGGGCAGATGAACTGCCTTTAAGCCTGTCGCATTAATTCCCCCCCTATTTTTCAGTGTGCGGAAAATAATCTCTTTCTGCACACACCCACTGCATGAAACATTATTTCAATCCACACAAATACAAATCATTTACATTATTAACAGGCAAAATGGCTTTATCCCAAATTACGCGTTACGATGTGGGCTTTTGCACAATTACCTCAGTAAAATGTGATATTGATCAGATAAATAAATCAATAAAATCCCAAAAGCTGCCGTTAT
Organism: Kosakonia sp. MUSA4; assembly: GCF_013085925.1. Taxonomy (NCBI): domain Bacteria; kingdom Pseudomonadati; phylum Pseudomonadota; class Gammaproteobacteria; order Enterobacterales; family Enterobacteriaceae; genus Kosakonia; species Kosakonia sp. MUSA4. Next base: position 2,359,124 of record NZ_CP025697.1, on the reverse strand, counting down.
TAATACTATCTCCCTTCACGCAGCGTTGAATTATGAAAAAATTTGCACAAGCTACCGTATTGACTAAATTGCTTCTCGGTTTCTCCATCCTCATTGTCATGATGTTACTGCTGGGCATTGTGTCCATTTATCAGCTCAATATGAGCAAAGATCACATTGATCAGTTCCGTAAAAACCGCATGCCGGGCGTGCGCTATACCCTTGAAATGCGCGGCGTCTTAGCTGAAATGCGCTTACAGCAGGTGCAGTACATCGCCTCGACAACGCCGGAATCACTGGAGCAGCATCGTGGCGAATTGCTGCAAAACCAGGAGACATTCCTGCGCGCGCAGCAGGCGTATGCCAATATCTCCGCGCACGATCCACAAGAGATGCGCGCCCTCTTCACCACGGTGGTCGATAACTTTAAAAACTTTATCGATGTGAACGCCAAAGTTATCGAACAGATGAAAAACGGCAACGCCGCAGAAGCCGCCAAAATCAGCGGCGCGGTGTCGGCGAAATACCGCACGCAGTTGATGAAAGACCTCGCCACGCTGGTGGATATGGAAGTTGCGCTGGGCAATGACGCCGGAGAAGCCTCGCAGACGGCTTATAAACAGGCGATCTATATGCTGAGCGGTTTACTGCTGCTGGCGCTGATTGCCACCGGCGTGATTGCCCTGTTTATCTCGCGTAACCTGGCGCGCCAGCTTGGCGGCGAACCGGCGTATGCGGTGTCGATCATGAAAGAAATTGCCGCAGGGAATCTGGGTGCGCAGGTCAAACTGCGCGACAACGATACTCAGAGCCTGCTGGCGACCATCAACTTTATGAATGCCCGACTGGCCGGGATCATTAACGGCATTATCGACGGCAGTGAATCCATTTCCCACGCCGCCAGCGAAATCTCCGAAGGCAATAACGATCTGTCGCAGCGTACCGAAGAACAGGCCGCTTCGCTGGTGCAAACGTCGTCGAACATGCAGCAAATCACGGAGAACGTGAAGAGTAACGCGGAAAACGCCCGTAAAGCGAGCGACCTGGCGCGTCAGACGTCGCAGACCGCAGTTAAAGGCGGTAAAGAAGTGGATGACATGCTGAAACGTATGCATGAAATTTCAGCCAGCTCGCAGAAAATTGTCGACATTATTTCCGTGATTGAAGGTATCGCTTTCCAGACCAACATTCTGGCGCTGAACGCCGCCGTTGAAGCCGCCCGCGCCGGAGAACAGGGTAAAGGCTTTGCCGTGGTCGCCGGTGAAGTACGCAACCTGGCGCAGAAAAGCGCCGAGGCCGCAAAAGAGATCAAACAACTGATCGAAGGAACGGTGGAGAAAATCACCGACGGCTCGCGCTACGCCGACACCGCCAGCCGGGCGATGGAAGAGATTGTCACCTCGGTGAACAAGGTGACGGATATCGTTGCGGAGATTTCCGCCGCCTCTACCGAACAGCATCAGGGCATTAAAGAGATCAGCGTCGCCATCGACCAGATGGATCAGGTGACTCAGCAGAACGCCACGCTGGTGGAACAGGCCGCCGTTGCCGCGCAGTCGATGACCGAGCAGAGCGAAGGCCTGCGCGATTCCGTGCGTTATTTCCAGTTGGCACGCTAAAACCGCTTGCAGGCCCGCCCGCCGGGCCTGCTATTCGCTGATGATCGCTTTAGGCTCCATAAACGCTGACAGCCCCCACGCCCCCATCTCCCGCCCGATGCCTGAATGTTTAAAGCCGCCAAACGGCGCGCGCGGTTCATGTGCCAGCGTATTGACCTGCACACGGCCCGCATGGATTTTTGCCGCCACGCGCTGCGCCCGTTCACGGTCTTCTCCCAGTACCAGCGCACTTAACCCGTATTCCGTATCATTAGCGATAGCCACCGCATCAGCCTCATCCAGGTAGCTCATCACCGTCAGCACCGGCCCGAAAATCTCTTCCCGCGCGATGCGCATCTCGTTTCGCACATCGCCAAACAACGTTGGCCGCACGAACCACCCTTGCCCGCCGTTTTCCGGCCGCCCTTCACCACCCGCCAGCAACCGTGCGCCCTCCTGCACGCCGAGACGAATATAAGATTGCACGCGCTGCCACTGCTTTTCGCTGACCATCGGCCCGACGGTGGTTGCCGGATCGCGCGGATCACCCACCTTTACCGCCGCCATCGCCTTCGCCAGCGCGGCTTCACATTCGGCTTTGCGCGAGTGCGGAACCAGAATTCGCGTTCCGGCAATACAGGCCTGGCCGCTGTTCATCAAACCGGCCTGGATCGCCAGCGGTACGGCTGTCGCCAGGTTGGCGTCATCGAGAATAATCGTCGGCGATTTGCCGCCTAACTCCAGCGTTACGCGTTTAAAACTCTCTGCGGCGTTGCGCAGAATCGCTTTTCCGGTGGCGGTAGAGCCCGTAAACGAGATTTTCGCCACATCCGGATGACGGCTAATCGCCTCGCCGACCACATCGCCCCGCCCGGTGACAATATTAAATACGCCCGGCGGCAGCGCGGCCTGATGCAGCGCATTTATCACCACCTGCGTTTGCAGCGCACTCATCTCACTGGGTTTGACAACCGCCGTACAGCCCGCAGCCAGCGCGGCGGCCAGTTTGCCACAGATAAATCCGGCGTTGCTGTTCCACGGCGTGATAAGCCCGGCCACGCCCAGCGGCGTCATCTCCACCTGCGCCAGGCCAATCTGCGAGCGAAACGTGAAGGCCTTTAATGCGGAAATCGCCTCATCAACCACGGCGACCGGAAAGCGGGCCATCCAGACGGCGCGAGTTTCCGGCGCGCCATATTCCATGACGATCGCCTGCAACAGCGCCTGCTCGCTGGCGGCCAGCGCATCGCGCATTCGCGTCAGCGCCGCCACACGCTCATCCACGGTCGTGGCGGACCAGCCAGCAAACGCCGCTTTTGCCGCCGCTATTGCCCGCCGCGTATCCTCTTCATTGGCCAGACGCACCTGACCAATCACGTCGCCCGTCGCCGGGTTAAAAAGGTCGAATAGCTCAGTACCCTGCGGTGTGACCCATTCGCCGTTAATCGAAATCTGTTCTACCCGTTGCATCGAAACCTCCTTCAGGACAGTGGGCTAAGTGTGGCACAGCTTTATCGCGCAGATAATCCACGTTATCCTGCATGGGTTGTTTCGAAATTCGGGATAATCTATGCATCGTTCAGGGTTGATTGAGCTGGAAGTGGTGATGGCGGTGATGCGCCTCGGCAGTTTTCGCGCGGCGGCACAGGCGCTGAGTATGTCGCCAACGGCGGTAAGTAACGCTATTGCCGGTCTGGAAAGCCGCCTTAATGTGCGGCTTTTTCATCGCACCACCCGCAGTGTGGCGTTGACCGAAGCCGGAGAGCGCTTTGTGACGCGGGTTGGCCCGGCGCTGCGTGAAATTCAGCAGGCGGCGGATGAGATCCACAGCCTTCCGGCGGAACCCTCCGGCACGCTGCGCATCAATATACCGCAGGCCGTTGGTCAGCTTTTCCTCGATGATATTGTGGTGCGTTTTCTGGCCCGCTATCCGCTGATGCGCCTCGAAATCACCAGCGAAGCGCGGACGATTGATATTGTGGCGGAGGGTTACGATGCCGGCATTCGCCTTGGCGAATCCGTCCCGCAGGATATGATTGCCGTTCCGCTAACGCCAGATATCCGCATGCAGGTGGTGGCGACGCCAGAGTGGTTTGCCACGCACGGTACGCCGCAGACGCCGGATGATCTTTATCAACATCAGGGCATTTGCATGCGCATGGCAAACGGCGGGATTTATCGCTGGGAGCTGTCACGCAACGGGCAGCATTACGCCCTCGCGATCCCGCCCAGGCTTGCCACTTCCGATTTTTTTACTTCGCTTACGGCCGTTCGCGCCGGGCTGGGTGTCGGCTTTCTGCCGGGATTTTATATTGCAGAGGATTTACGTGCCGGACGGCTGGTGAGCGTGCTGGATGAATGGACACAGCCGTTTCAGGGGCTGTGTCTTTACTATCCCGGACATCGCCATATCCCGAAGGGATTGCGGGCGTTTATCGACTTTGTCCGGGCGGGTTGATCACTCCAGATGCGCACGATCCAGTCCATAGGCCTTATCCAGCGCGCCCGGCAGCGTGCGTGATGCGATCATCAGGCGATTCCAGGCATTGATAATGGCGATGGCAAATGTCAGTTCAGACAACTCCACTTCGCTGAAATGCTCGCGTGCTTCGCGGTACAACGCATCCGGTATGCCATCGACACCAGGCTGAGTTAACGCTTCGCTCAGCGCCAGCGCGGCTTTCTCTTTTGCGGTGAACAGCGGCGACTCGCGCCAGATAGCCACATGGTAAAGACGCAGTTCGCGCTCACCGTGCAGTTTGGCCTGTTTCACATGCATATCCAGACAAAACGCGCAGCCGTTGAGCTGTGATGCCCGAATATCGACCAGATTTTTGAGAGTGATATCCAGGCTGCTGCTGTGCGACGCCTGGCTGGCATCGGACAGGGTTTTGATCAACGCCGGAACGGTCTGGAAAAGATTGATGCGGGTGCTCATATTTTTTGCCTCGTAGAGTTGTTCGACCGGGGTTATATTACTGCCTTATGCCGTAGTAAAAAGATGCAAAAATCGAAAATAAAGGTAGGACATGAAGCCGGGCTATAAGAGCATTTATGAGCAGTATCGGCACAGCATTGTCAGCGGGTTATTAAAGCCTGGCGACAAAGTTCCCTCCGTGCGCGTGCTGGCCAGCGAATTAGGCGTGGCGCGTAAAACCGTCGAAACTGCATGGGCGATTCTGGTCGGCGAAGGTTACCTGATAAGCCAGGGCGCGCGCGGTACGCGGGTGAACCCGGATCTGATTCTTCCGGCGCAGAAACCGGCTTCAAAGCAACCGGTTGGCGAAGAAAAACCGCCCGCCATGACGGACGTGTTGCGCGACCAGCAAGGATTTTTGCGCCTCGGCATTCCGTCGCTGGATGCCTTTCCCTACAAGAAATGGCTGCTGCTGTGCGGCAAAGCGGTGCGCTCCATGCAGCCGCTGGAGATGACTAATCCCCCGCTGGCGGGCTATGCGCCGCTGCGTGAAGCCATCGCCCATTATGTGAATGTCTCGCGCGGGTTATCCTGCACCGCAGAGCAAGTGTTTATTACCAGCGGTTACAGCAATAACCTGCGCTTGATCCTCAATACGCTGGCGACAGACCGTGACAAAGTGCTGTTCGAAGATCCTGGTTACTTTTTTGGTCAGCAGGCGCTGAAACGCGCCGCCGCCAACCTGCACTTTGTGCCGGTTGATGATCAAGGTATCAATGTCGATTATTTACTGCGTTATCACCATGATGCTCGCCTGCTATTTGTGACACCGTCACATCAAAGCCCGCTTGCGGTCACGTTGTCGCTGCCGCGCAAACATCAGTTGCTGAAGTGGGCCAGCCAGAATGGGAGTTGGATCGTCGAGGATGATTATGACGGCGAGTTTCACTATACCCGGAAAGTCCTTCCGGCGATGAAGAGCCTCGATAGTGATGATCGGGTCATCTATATGGGGACATTCAGCAAGACAGTGATGCCCGCTCTGCGCATTAGCTACCTTGTGTTACCCCGCGCCGCGCTCGCCCGTTTCCATGAAACCGCAGCGCTGACCGAAAGTGGCCAGCCGGTACTGACACAAAAAATTCTCGCCGCCTTTCTTGGCGAAGGCCACTTTTATCAACATCTGAAAAAAATGCGTACGCTCTACTCGCAGCGCAGAAAGAACGTGCTGACCGCGCTGGAGAACATTTATCCGCACCTGTTCAGCGTGGAAGTCAGCGATGGCGGCATGCATATTATCGCGTTTTTACGCACCAGCACGCAGGATGTGGCGCTGGCGGAGATCTGGCAGCGGCATGAATTGCAGGTCAGCCCGCTGTCGCGCTGGTATAACCAGACCAGCAAGCGCTACGGCCTGATTATTGGCTATACCAATGTGCGTTCGTATGCGGAAGCAGAAGCGTTATTGCAGCGCCCGGCTATAGAAACACGGGCGCTGCTTGGCGGGCAGTAGAAGTTCAGGGCAAACTACTCACGAAGGAGAGATCCCACGCCGTAGCGAGAAGAGATAAGCTGACAACCAACATTACGGCCAGCGATATCGTTCTGTCTGAGTTTTCCATCGCGCGTCCCTCTTTATGCTGAGTAATGTCATTAAAGCGAAAAATGCGTAATGTGTCTTACTCTGACATCTGAAAGTTTAGGTCAGCTGATAATTTTTGTCTGCGGTCATTTTGTGCGGTAGCGTTTTTTCGCCCTGCATCTGTAGCAGATCGATCTCGATAGCGTTGCAAATCGCATCCAGCGGCAGATCGTTATCTTCGACGCCAAACGGCTCTTCCAGCTCTTCCGCCAGCGTATCCAGCGAGATAAAGGTGTAAGAGATAAGCACAGAAACAAACGGTGTCATGTAGTGCAAATCCACCACCAGCGCAAACGGCAGCATAATGCAGAACAGATAGACCGTGCGGTGCAGAATCAGTGAATAAGCAAAAGGCAGCGGCGTGGTAAAAATACGCTCGCAGCCGGAAAGTACCACGGACATATCATGCAGCCGCTGCATAATGCTCTGGAATAAGATGTCGGAAAGCGCCCCCTGCACACGACGCTCGCCCAGCCACTCCGCCATGATCAGCAGGATGCGGTTCGCGGGCGAATGCGCCTCCAGCACCACCTGCAACTCTTGAGCGGTTAAATATTTCGCCAGCGTTTCCGCCTGCGGTTTACGCCGCAGCGTCATGCGCAGACTGTGGGCAAAGGCCACCTGAAGACGAATAAAGTGCGTAATACCGCTTTCATTCGGTAGCGTGGTTTTCACTTCCCGCAGCAGTGAGCGCGAGGCAATCATCAATTGTCCCCACAGTAAACGCGCTTCGCTGTAGCGCGAATAACAGGCGTTATTACGAAAACCGAGGAAGATAGCGATAGCAACGCCGAGAATGCTGAATGGTGCGACGGTCAGTTTGATGCCTAGTGAGGTATACCAGGGAAGCATCAACACCACAAAGATGGAGAGCAGGAAGTTCATGAAGAGACGTGAACTGATTTTCGGCAGAACCGAACCGTGCCAGACGAAAAGACGGGGAAGCCAGTGTTGTTGTGGTCGAACGATCATTATTTGGTTGCAGGTAAAGGAGAGCGCTGCGCTATTAAACGTGATCGCAATCACAGTTGCAAGTTTGCTAAGGAATTGTGACGAAGAATCAATCTGACCGACGATAACTGGCACAGAAGTTACTGAAACCTGTTATACAACTCTAAATAAGTATGTTGTAACTAAAATGAGTATGGAACATGCGGCATAAAAAAACCCGGCCGCAGCCGGGTTTTCCTGTTCAGCGTTTGCCGCTTAGCACAGCGGTTTTACCGCTTCACGCATGCCACGCAGCAGAATCGCATCCAGATCCAGCGACACCTGTTCCACCAGACCTGTGATTTTGCTCAGATCCTGTTCCCAGTGTTCGCTGACGGACAACACGGCTTTCACCAGTTCGCTGGTGCTGATCTGGCGATCGCCATGCTGGCTCCACAGTTGCTGGTAGAGTTCGATCCAGTGCGCATCATCCTGTACCGGATACGGCTGGCCGTTACGCTCACCGCGGTAGAATGCAATCAGCGCAGCAAGGGCGAAAGTCAGACGCGCAGGCAGTTTGCCCGTTGCTTTCTGCCCTGCCAGCAGCTGCGGCAGAATACGGGTCCGGAATTTGGTCATACCGTTCAGCGCAATCGACAGCAACTGATGCTTGATGTACGGGTTGCGGAAACGCCCGGTCACGGCGCTGGCGAACGACTCCAGCTCATCGCGCGGCAGATCGAGCACCGGAATGATCTCGTCATAAATCGCTTTTTCAACAAACGCGCAGATTTCGCTGTCGTTCATCGCTTCGCCAACGGTATCCAGACCGGCCTGGAATGCCACCGGTACCAGCGCGGTATGCGCGCCGTTGAGGATCGCCACTTTACGCTCTTTGTACGGCTTAATGTCGTCAACAATCAGGACGTTAAGTGGCAGTTTGTCGAGACGCAGTTCGGAGGCCAGTGATTTCGGCCCCTGGATCACGAACAGATAGAAGTGCTCTGCGGTGTCGAGGAAACTGTCGCGATAGCCCAGCTCGGCTTCCAGTTTCGCCACTTCGTCACGTGGATAACCGGTTACGATACGGTCTACCAGCGTGGAGCAGAAATCGTTCGCCGCATCCAGCCACTGGATGAATTCTGCGCCCAGCGCCCACTCCTGCGCATAACGCAGTACCAGTTCACGCAGCGCGTCGCCGTTGTAATCAATCAGTTCACACGGAATGATCACCCAGCCTTTATCGGCCGCGCCAGAGAAGTGGCTGAAACGTTCGAACAGCAGACGGGTCAGTTTTGCCGGATAGCTGACGGCCGGCGCATCGTCGAATTTATCACCCGCATGATAGCTGATACCGGCTTCCGTGGTGTTGGAGAACACAAAACGGATATTCGGGTTGTGTGCCAGTTTCAGGAACTCATCGTACTGACCATAAACACTGATTTCGCGGTTAACAGAGCGGATAAGACGCGCATCACTCACCGCTTCGCCCTGCTCGTTCAGGCCGCGAATAATCGTGGTATAAAGGCCATCCTGCGTGCTCAGAGACGGCGGGAAATCACTCTGGATCGGGCGAACGACCACCACACCGGCGTCAAGGTCGGTGTGCTCGTTCAGCAGATCGATTTGCCAGTCAACAAAAGCGCGCAAGAAATTCCCTTCGCCGAACTGAATAATGCGTTCAGGGTATTCCGCGCCGGGAAAGTTGCGACGGTTTAATGTGTTCACAGTGGGTTCCTTTTTTGATTAGTCATACAACCTTGGGAGATTGGTGTAATAACTTATCAGACTTTTAGACCATGAAACCCTGTTTTGATCAAAATGGGCCGTCTTATTAGACCGAATTAGATAAACTTGTAAAAAATTGTCGTACCCGTCACATTTCCGTCCGGCATCAGCGCATAGCGCGGGATTTCACCGGCGCGCTGCCAGTCAGATTATTGGTAGAAAGGTTCTGTGCCGCTGCCGATGAAGGTCCGTTTTCCAGCACCTCGCAAAGGGAATCACCAGGGGAGTGAGCGTCTCGCTCGGACAAGGATAAGTGGTTATTTTAATTCCTTGTAAAACAACCACTCTCTTATTTGCCTGTCTGCAGCATACGTGCCGCAGCACCAGGTTTTTGTGATGGCTTAGCGGGCGCGGTTGTTATGCGTTTTCATGGCGTACATTTTCTGATCCGCGTCTTTAATCCACGGGTGCAGCCCGCCATTGCCGTTGTGATCAAACTCGCTCACGCCCCATGAGAAGTGCAGCTTCCATGCTTTTCCGGAAGTCTGGTTCCACGCCTCCACCTGTTCGACCAGATGCTGCATAGCGATCCACGCCCCCTGCTCGTCGGTATCGGAAAAGACAATGGCGAATTCGTCACCGCCATAACGCACCCGCAGATCGGCTTCACGCAGGCTGGCGGTCATCACCGAAGACATCGCTTTCAGCGCTTCATCGCCCTCGGCATGTCCCCAGGTATCATTAATCTCTTTGAAGTTATCCAGATCGATCCACGCCAGCGTTAGCGGCTCTGCCCGGCGGCGCGCACCGTAAATGGCAAACTTCGCCAGGCTGTCGAAACCACGGCGGTTAAACAACCCGGTTAGCTCATCGGTGGTGGCCGCACTCATCACCGCAAATTCATCTTCGACGATGGAGGCGAAATCTTTCAGGCTATCCAGATCCACATTGCTTAATTCGCGCGGCTCTTTGTCAATAAGACAAAACGATCCCACCACCGCGCCATCCGGCAGGTGCAAAGGATGCCCGGCATAGAAACGGATATGCGCCTCACCGGTGACCAACGGGTTGCCGGAAAAACGCTCGTCGAGGGTAGCATCAGGAATAATCATCGGCTCAGCGCAGAGGATCGCGTGGCCGCAGAAGGAGATTTTGCGCGGCAGCGTATCTTTCGGGAAACCGTCACTGGATTTGAAGTGCATAGTCTCTTCGTCAATCAGCGTAATCAGTGCCGCCCGCACGCCGAACATTCGCTTTGCCAGCCGGGTCAGGCGGTCAAGGCGCTCGGTGACGCCGCTGTCCAGCAGTCCGGAATCACGCAGAGACGCCAGACGTTTATCTTCATCAGCGGGGATAGCAGGTATTTTCATAGGATGCCGATCTCATCATTTACAGGCTGTTTCCGCAAAGGCATGAAAAAACGATCGTTCAATCGCGGGATACAGCATTAAGCTTAGCCTATTCAGCACGTTTGTCAGTGGGAGTAGATCTGGTTTTTACCCAGTCTTTTTGCCTGGTACAGCGCATCATCCGCCGCTTTTAACCAGTCAGTTACGTCATTCATGCCCGGAAGCGCGCTGGCAATACCAATGCTTAAAGTGCATTTAAAGGCATATTCCTGCACGACTGTCATCACGGCCGCCGCATCCATAATACGCGTTGCGACGGCATGCGCCTCCTCCTGTGGAGTGTCCGGCAAGAGGATCACAAACTCATCGCCGCCCAGCCGCGCGGGCGTATCTGTTTTGCGGGTGGCGATATGCAAAATCTTCGACACCGCCACCAGCAGGGCATCGCCGACCTTGTGACCAAACCGGTCATTGACCTCTTTGAAGTTGTCAATATCGATAAACATCAATGACGAGTGGCCCGGCGCGGTGCGCAATTTGTCCAGCTCATACTGGATACGCTTTTCCAGCAGGCGGCGGTTCGCGATATCGAGCAGCGGATCCATCATCGCGATGCGCTCCAGTTCGCGGCTTTTCATTCGCAGTTTCACCGCCATGCTGTCGGTCAGTACGCTGAGCGCCAGCATATAAATGCCAATCAGCGGCAATGTGGCGAACATCGTGCGCTGGGTGACCAGCACATCGAACGGGGTACCAAGCGCAATCCAGCTCAGCATAAATACCGCCAGCAGCGCCAGCGCCGCTTTGCGCATCAGAACAAAACCGCCCGCTGATAAACGATCGGTAAGCAGAATGGTGGCAATCACCACTGACGGCAGCGGATTCACCGCCATCAGCGCGATCCACAAACCGCCCGCGCCCGCATCGATCACCAGGTTCTGGTGCTCAATTTGCAGCGGCAGTTGCGCTTTACGCGCGCGCAGGAAAGCAATTGTCGGCCAGAGAAAGGCATTCGCAGCGAGGAGAAGAATACACCACAGCGGGCGCTGTAATTCGAGCAGAACGGAAAGAATAGGGAAAAAGCACAGCAGTGTTCCCAGAATACGCATCAGATACATTCGCCTGACAAAACCACTGCCAGCAACACGCTCATTTTTATTCAAATTGTCTGACCCGATTATGTCGCGTTACATTCCGCTACGTACAGGAGTCAATAGTATTAACCTTAAAAATGAGTAGCAAGCAATTTAATAAGTTAAGGATATTAATTGCTTCTGGCATCAATTGCGGAGTTAATTATCAAGCTGCACTGGCGCGGTCGCGGAAGGTTTCGCCGCCACATCGCTCCGGGTCGTGCGATTTCGACCCTGTTTTTTCGACCGGTAGAGGTTTTCATCAGCGGTCGCCAGCAGCGCATTAAACCTCTCCGTTAACTGCCAGGCATCGGTTTTGCCGCTGCTGATGCCAATACTGACCGTCAAATGCAGTGTCTGCTGCCGCCACTGGAAGGGATGATTCGCCACCGAAAGGCGCAGCGTTTCAGCCAGTTGCACACCCTCTTGCGGATCAAGGGTGGTTGCCACCACCACAAATTCTTCGCCGCCCATGCGCGCCACCACCCCGCGATCGCCCAACACCCGCTGGATCTGCTGCGCAAAGGAGGCCAGAACCTGGTCGCCGCACTCATGTCCGTAGCTGTCATTCACGCTTTTAAAATAGTCGATATCCAGCAGCATCACCGATAAATGCTTATCGGCAAAGCGTTTGTCATCGTGGTTCAGCGCTTCATACAACCCCGAACGTGAATAAACGCAGGTGAGAAAATCGAAATCCGCGCGCAGAGAGACCTGGCGCATCAGGCGATTAATCGCTTCGACGCTGACGGAGACAATCACCGGGCAGATCGCCATGGTGGCAATCCCCAGGCGCGCAGAGAGCATATGCGGGATCTCCATCGGCGAGGCGATCGAGATATCAATCACACTGCTGGAGACGAGGATAATTTCCACGCCGCCGGTCAACAGCGTGATCAACGAGGTAAACGGCAGGGAATAGCGTACCGCGCACCAGATCAACGCCGGTAGGGGAAACGCCAGGCTGCCCGCCCCGCCGATCGCCACCGACGCAATCACCGAGACGACAACGGCGACAACCGGCATGCCCCGTCGCAGGGAGAAGTGCAGCGGCTTGCGCGGCCAGCTCATGGTCAGCACCCCCGGCAGGATCAGCACGCCGGTGGAAAACTGTTCGCCAAACCAGTCGGCCAGCAACGGCCAGAAACCCTGGCCGTTAATGCCGACCGACCCTATCGCGCCGAAGAAACCGCACAGCAGCGCGGCCAGCAGGCAATAACCAAACAGCATCAGGGCACTGCCCGGCTCCGGCGTCTTAATCATCTGGCGTCGTTTTGCGCCAATAAGCTGCGCCATGGTGATGATAAACACCATGTTTGAGAAGTTGATGACAAGCGACGCTATGCCCCAACTGGTGGTGATCGCATCGTAAACCAGCATCGCGGCGTAGCTAATAAGATAGTAATGCCAGCGGTGGAGAAAAGCGTAGCGGGCAAACACCCCGGCCATCACCGCATTGAGCGGCCAGAACAGCGACAGCTCTTCGACCAGGCGCATCATCGCGCCGAGAAAATAGAACAGTGTGGTCAGGATAAAAATAACGACCGCGTTAGTGAGCGGAGCCTCCTCCCGCAACGGGCGGAAAGGGGTTGAAAAAAATGCACGCATCAAATCTCAATCCATATCACTGGCAGAAGCCACGTTCGATAAATCGTTTAATCCCCTGCGGGAGGCGCCGTACTTAGCGCGGCGAATTCATCTGGATAACCAGCCACTGGTAAATGACGTCAACAATATACTGTTGTTGCGTTTCTGTTAATGGGTAACCGCGCGCGATATGGTGCCACTTCTCCAGACAACCGCGACAGCAGGTAGCCGTTGCGTGCTGGGCAATAAACACCGGATGGCCACGCATGGGTGTCTGTTTGCCATCGTTTTGCGGTTCAGCGGGTGACAGCCGCTGCGCGACGAAATCTGCCGCATGGCGGGCAATCACCTCCGCGCCTTTATCCACACAATATTGTCGCTCTTTCACACCCAGGCGAAACCGGGAGCGAAAAGTGGAACGCTCCAGACGCGCAAACAGCGGTGCTAAATCAGCCATCAGTACACGGATCTCCCCAGTTGTTGCGTTAACGCCTCCAGCACGGCGACACCGGCCAGCGAGTTTCCCGTGGCATCCAGCTCCGGGCTCCAGACGGCAATCACCATCTCTTGCGGCACAACTGCCACGATCCCGCCGCCCACGCCTGACTTCGCCGGTAAGCCGACGCGCCAGGCAAATTCCCCGGCATTCTGATACATGCCGCTGGTCGCCATCAGCGCATTCACCTGACGCGCCTGACGCGCGGAAACCACCGGGGATGCGATGTGCGCGGCATGGCCGCCATTGGCGAGAAACAGGAAGGTTTGTGCCAGCTCCGCACAGCTCATTTTGAGTGCGCAGTAGTGGAAATAGTTCTGTAAAACCGTCGGGACATCGTTATGGAAGTTGCCGAAGGATTTCATCAGCCAGGCGATGGCGTTATTGCGCGCCGAGTGTTCCAGCTCGGAGCGGGCCACCGCGCTGTCGTAGGCGATATCCGGCACGCCGGAGAGTTTGCGCACCACTTCCAGCATCCGCTGGCGCGGCGCGCTGAGACGGCTTTGCAGCATGTCGCAGACCACCAGCGCCCCGGCGTTGATAAACGGGTTGCGCGGTTTGCCCTGCTCCATCTCCAGTTGCACCAGCGAATTAAACGGCTGGCCGGAGGGATCTTTACCCACCCGCTGCCAGATCTCCTCTTCCGCGTAGTGGTTCATCGCCACCACCAGACTCAGCACTTTAGAGATCGACTGAATGGAGAAACGCTCGTCGGCATCCCCCGCGCGGAAATGTTCGCCGTTAACGGTGCTGACCGCCACGCCCAGCTTGTTGCCGCTGATCGAGGCCAGCGCCGGAATATAATCGGCGACCTTACCTTGTCCCAGCAGCGGACGAACCTGCGCAAGCACCGCTTCCAGAACCTCATTTCCCATCACCGTTGCCACGTTAACCCCTTGCCCACAGGCCAAAAATGGCCTGCGAGTATAGCAGAGCTACCCGGCGGCGTCAGGCCGGAAGACGAAAACGCGCAACCGCTTGCAGTAGCTGGTGAGAGTCATGATGCAACTGCTCAGAAGCCTGGGTGGCGGTCGAAACCAGTTCATCGGTGCGGCGGGACACGCTGTTCAGTGAGTGCAGGCGGCGTGTCATCTTGTGAATGCTTTCGCCCTGGCTCAGCGTGGCGGCCGATATTTCGCTCAGCACCGCGCTTAAATGCGCCACCAGCCCGGTCACCTTTTGCAGGTTATCTTCCAGCCGGCTGACGGCAGCGGTGCCGTCGTTAATGCCCTGCAATGAGTGGTTGATCAGTTGCTGAATGGTTTGCGTGGAGTGGCTGCTTTTGCGCGCCAGCAGCCCGACTTCTTTCGCCACTACCGCAAAACCGCGGCCGTGATTACCGGCGTGCGCCGCTTCAATCGCGGCATTCAGCGCCAGAATATTGGTCTGGAAAGCGACACCATCGATCAGCGACACAATATTGCGCATCTCTGCCGAGCGTTCGACGATTTCGCGCATCGACTGTGTCACTGTATCCATCATCCGATCGCCGCCTTCCGCCACTTTGCGCGCTTCATCCGCCTGCTGACGGGCCTGCTCGGCAAAACCGCTGTTGCCCTCAACATGCGACTCCAGCGTGGCGATATGTTCCGTCACATCGGTCAGCTCTTGCGCCTGTTTCGCCGACTGTTGATACAGCGACTGGTTGCCTTCCGCCAGGCTGCCAATGGTCTCAACCATTGAAGAGGTGGCATCACTGACCTGCATCACCAGCTGTTGCAGCCCCTGCTGCATCGTGCCGATGCTCATGCCCAGTTGATCGATTTCGCGGTTAAAACGCTGGACCGATGGCAACGGCGTCCCCAAATCCCCGGCGGCAAGCACATTGATATGCGCAATCAGCCTGCGCAGCGGCGTAATAACCCAACGCGACATGGCAAACCACACCAGCACGGCAATCACCAGCAGCAATGCGGGAACCAGCATGAAGACATGTTGCAACTGCGCAAGCGTTGACATCAGCGCCTGTCTGCCCTGCTCCGCGCGCGTTTCGCTGGCCTGCTGGAAGCGGGCGTAATTGTCGTTAAAATCGGCCTGAAACGCCTGCGCCGGTACGGCGAAAAACGCGTCGATCGACTGGGTTTTTACCAGCCCGTCCGCCTGCTCTTTCAGCGCGCCATAAAACATCTGGTAGCTGTTAATCAGCCCTTCGTCTTTCGGTGGATTGAGCGCCAGCCAGGCCTGCCAGGCTTTTTGCGAATCGTCGAGCGCTTTTTTGGTTTCATCCATCAGGCTGTGCCAGCTGCCATCCGAGCCGGTCTCTTTATCCTGCATAAAATAGACGCCCGCGCGGTTCAGCAGATCGCTGGCGGTCAGCAATGCGATGCGGGCTTCATCGACCCGTACCTGTTGCAGATGCGCCTGCTGGTTCCGTTGTTCGCTGGTTTGTGTGTCGCGTAACGACGCGGAAAGGACGATGGATGAGGTGATTTGTAGCGCGGAAAAGAGACCGATGATACAAAAAATTCCGGCCAACAAACCAAACTGTCGTGGAGCAATACGCCGAAAAATACGGCGAAAAATTTGCGTTAAGTTCATGATATTCTTCTATAACCACAAGGTTGCTGTGAGTCTACAAAAGGATCATGACACTCCCATGACAGCCAGAGGTGACGCGCCCCGCCGGGGCGCGTTTACCTTACAGCCGGTCTTTCCACACGGTCTGGATGTTGCAAAATTCATGCAGACCGAAGTGTGACAGCTCGCGACCAAAACCGCTCTTCTTCACGCCGCCAAAGGCCACGCGGGCATCGCTGGCGCTGAAGCCATTGATAAACACGCCGCCGCACTCCAGACGTTCAGCAAACTGCTGCGCCTGCGCAGAATCCGCGGTAAAGACCGTGGCCGACAAACCGAAATCACTGTCATTCGCCAGTTGCAGCGCATGCTCCGCATCGCGGGCAATACTGATGGCGGCGACCGGGCCAAACAGCTCCTGGCGGAAAGCCGTCATCTCTGGCGTCACCTGCGTCAGTACCGTGGCCGGGTAATAATTGCCGCTGCCCGGCACTTTTTCCCCACCGAGCACCAGCTTCGCGCCCTCTTTTATACTGGCCTGTACCTGCGCATGCAGTTCATCGCGCAGATCAAAACGCGCCATCGGGCCAAGGTAGTTCTCTTCGACATCCGGCGCGCCCTGTTTCAGCGCCGCAGCCGCGGCAACGAATTTCTCGGTGAACGTCTGCGCAATGCCCTCTTCAACGATAAAGCGTTTGGCCGCCGCACAAACCTGTCCGGTGTTCTGATAACGCCCGGCCACCGCCGCTTTCACCGCCAGATCCACATCGGCATCGTTGAGCACAATAAAGGGATCGGAGCCGCCGAGTTCCAGCACACATTTTTTCAGCGCCGCACCGGCCTGGGCACCAATTGCCGCTCCGGCGCGAACGCTGCCGGTCACGGTGACGGCAGCGATGCGCGGATCGTTAATTGCCTGGCTTACGCCCTCATTGGTGGCATTCACCCAGCCAAACACCCCTTGCGGGAGCCCGACCTGCACGAAAATCTCCGCTATCAATTGCGCGCATCCCAGCACGTTCGGCGCATGTTTCAGCAGGTAGCTGTTGCCTGCCAGCAAAATCGGCACCGCACCGCGCAACACTTGCCACAGCGGGAAGTTCCACGGCATAACCGCCAGAATCGGCCCCAGCGGACGATACTCAATCGTGGCGCGATTCTCTTCCACCAGCGTCGCTTCGCTGCCGAGCATCGCCGGGCCATGATCGGCATACCAGTCGCACAGCGCGGCGGATTTATTCACTTCGCCGCGTGCCTGCAAAATGGGTTTGCCCATCTCCTGGCTCATCATCTGCGCCATCTCTTCACCCCGCGCTCTGAGCGCTGCGCCGAGATCGCGTAGTGTTTGCGCACGCTCAGCAACGGCGACCTGCCGCCACTGACGATAACCGCTGGCTGCCAGTTCAAGCGCGGCATCCACCTCTTCACTGCTCGCCCACGGCGTTGCGCGCAGGGTTTCCCCGGTGGCCGGATTGACTGAAATCGCATGTGTTGTCGCGGAAATTGACATAACGTCTCCCATAAAAGTGTTCAGGACTTGCGCAATAGTGGCCGAGTTTGCTATTTCTGAAAACTGAATAATATTAACTCCAGTATTCACAATGAGAGAATGGTATGGACTTAACACAGCTTGAGATGTTTAACGCGGTGGCGCAGACCGGCAGCATTACCCAGGCGGCGCAAAAGGTGCATCGCGTGCCGTCCAACCTCACCACGCGCATTCGCCAGTTGGAGTCCGATCTTGGCGTCGATCTGTTCATCCGTGAGAACCAGCGCCTGCGGCTTTCGCCCGCCGGACACAGTTTTTTGCGTTACAGCCAGCAAATTCTGGCGCTGGTCGATGAAGCGCGCATGGTGGTAGCAGGCGACGAACCGCAAGGGCTGTTCTCACTCGGCGCGCTGGAAAGCACCGCCGCCGTGCGGATTCCGGCGACGCTGGCGCAGTATAACCAGCGCTACCCGCGCATTCAGTTTGATCTCGCCACCGGCCCTTCCGGTACGATGATCGAAGGCGTGCTGGAGGGGCAACTCAGCGCCGCGTTTGTTGACGGGCCGATTATGCATCCGGGGCTGGAAGGTATTCCGGTCTACCGCGAAGAGATGATGATCGTCGCCCCGGTCGGCCATGAAACCATTACCCGCGCCTCGCAGGTCAACGGCGCCAGCATTTATGCCTTTCGCGCCAACTGCTCCTACCGCCGCCATTTTGAAAGCTGGTTCCAGGCCGATCGCGCAACACCCGGCAAAATCCATGAGATGGAGTCTTACCACGGCATGCTGGCCTGCGTGATTGCCGGTGCCGGGCTGGCGTTGATACCGCGCAGCATGCTGGAAAGCATGCCTGGCCATCACCAGGTAGAAGCCTGGCCGCTGGCGGAGAACTGGCGCTGGCTCACCACCTGGCTGGTGTGGCGGCGCGGTGCGAAAACCCGCCATCTCGACGCGTTTATTGCATTGCTTAACACCGATTCACAGGATCGATAAGAAAAGCAGATCGCGGCCCCGCAAAACGATCCCGGCATCAAGTTCATCAGCATTTTCATGGTCGATAAAACTGGCGGAGCACTGCTGGTCACGGGCGTGGCGTTCCATTTTATGCAACAGAGTAAGTCGGGAAAGAGCCCTACCGCAGGCTGGGGAGAAGTGCCAGTATCCGAATCAGGTGGTGCCAGAGTGCCCACCTTAAAAACCACATTAACCTTATAACGGTATCAGAGGAGCATGCATGACCTTTCGCAATGGCCTTACTTCGCTTCTTCGCCCTGAAGATTCTGTACTGGTTTTGATTGATCACCAACCTTACCAACTCACCAATCTGAACAGCCACGATCCACACGCGGTGGTCAACAATTCCGCCGCGCTGGCGAAAGCCGCCAGGGTTTTTGGGGTTCCGACAATCCTGACCAGCGTGATTGCCGAACGTGGCGGCCTTATTTTTCCCCAAATCACTGACGTATTCCCCGACCAGGAGGTGATCGATCGGACTTTCATTAATACCTGGGAAGATCCAAAGGTGGTGGATGCCGTTAAGGCAACGGGTCGCAAGCAGCTCATCATCGCGGGCCTGTGGACCGACATTTGTGTCGCGATGCCCGCAATCCAGGCGGCTGGCGAGGGCTGGGATGTGACAGTCATTACTGACGCATCGGGTGCGGTGTCCGTCGAGGCGCATCAGGTGGCCATACTCCGCATGACCGCCGCCGGGGTAAATATGATGACCTGGCTGGCGCTGGCGGCAGAGTGGCAGCGGGACTGGGCCAGGACGGAGAGTGCCGCAGAGCTGAATAAGGTGATCATTCAGCACTCAGCGGGCAGCGGTATTGCCTACTTGTGGGAGCAGCAACTGCTTAGCACCCCGGTTCCGGGCAGCGCAGGTTAAAACGTGGGGCGAAGCCGGGATTACTCCGGCTGCGCCCTGCCGATCGATGGCAACGACCTGTATGGGTTCCCAGTGGCTTCAACATCAGCCTCCTCCCTGAATTTGGCGGCATCACAAGAGCGCCCATTTCCTGCAAGGATGATCGCCGTGAGGCTAAGACGCTCAAAAAATGGACACATCAGTGCTGGCTGACAATAATGGAACACGGCTTTTCCAGGCACGGCAAGACGCAACAGGGGGAACGCTTCATGGACATTGATGATCTGCTCACCTTCGTGGAAGTCGCTGATACGGGAGGTATTTCGCCTGCCGCACGCAGGCTCGGCGTATCCAAATCCATTGTCAGCCGACGGCTCGCCCGGCTTGAAACGGAGCTTAGTACCCAGCTTCTTGCCCGGACAACGCGTGGCGCCGCGCTAACGGAAGCGGGTAGCACGTTTCGGGAATATGCCGCCAGGGCCTGTGCCGAGATTGAGGCAGCAAGGGAAACCCTCCTGCCCACCGGCGATCTTCGTGGCCGTTTGCGGGTGGCCGTATCGCTCTCTTTCGGCCCCGCAGACTTCGCCCCGGTCCTGGCGAGAATGGCGCTAAACCACCCGCGGCTCCATATTCATCTTTCCTTTAGTGACCGGTTCGTTGATCTCATTGCTGAAGGTTTTGATTGTGCCATCCGGGTGGGTTATCTGCCGGATTCCAGCCTGATGGCAAGACGCGTCGGACCCATTTACGGAAAACTCGTGGCGAGCCCGCAGTACATTAAAATGCACGGCGCGCCTGATAATCCCAAAGAGCTGGTCAATCATCATGCTCTGATGCAGGGAACGGAAGCCTGGCAATTTATGGATGGAAAGAAGATTGTGACGGTGAACCCTCAGGGGCGTTTCAAAGCCGACAACGCGACGGCCCTGGCTGCTGCTGCAATCGAAGGGCTCGGCATCGCCTGGCTCCCTGATGGCGTGACCCGCCCCTACGTTGCCTCGGGCGCACTGGTGCCAATAATGACACGCTATCCACCGCCGCCGGCGGGCATCTATGTTGTTCGCCCGCCAGGCCAGCATCCGGCACAGAAAGTCAGAATTCTAACTGACATGCTGATCGCATGTTTTAAGGATCATCAGTAATCGGTCGGCCGTTTTTGCCGGTATAACCTGTACTTTTCGCCTGTAGCCACCAGAAACCGTTGCGATGATTTGACCAGCGCTGCGCTGTAACTTTCATACAAGTAATGTTATCAGGTAAAAACCCGCCGCAGTCATCAGCAGCGACCCCACCACGTGCATCAGTACGGAAGTGAAGGCCCATAAGTAATTTCCCACCTGCAGTAATGTGAAGACTTCCACCGAGAAGGTTGAAAAGGTGGTCAGCCCGCCACACAGACCGGTAACAATCAGCAGTTTCCAGGCAGGATCCAGCTGAGGGTGGCGCATAAAATAGGCCATTGCGGCACCGATAATAAAAGCCCCCAACAGGTTAACCACCAGTGTTCCGGGCGGAAGCGATGGAAAGAAACTTTCGGTCAACCACGGCGAACAAATGCCTTAATACCCGCATAGCGGGCTTCACTGCCCAGTTCCTGCTCAATGCGCATAAGCTGATTGTATTTTTCAATGCGTTCACCGCGACAGGGCGCGCCGGTTTTCAGATGCCCCGCCCGCAGCGCCACCGTCATGTCGGCGATAAACGTGTCCATGGTTTCACCGCTGCGGTGCGAAATAAAAGCGCCCCAGCCGTTTTCATGACACAGCGAAACTGCGTCGAACGTCTCGCTCAGCGTACCAATCTGGTTGAGTTTGATGAGCGCCGCACTGGCCAGGTTTTCTTCAATACCCCGGCGGATATACTTCACATTCGTGACGAAAAGGTCGTCACCGACCAGTTCGGCGCGCTCGCCAAGTTTCTCATACAGATGTTTCCAGCCTGCCCAGTCATCCTCAGCAAGCCCATCTTCAAGCAGGACAATGGGGAACTGGCTCATCAGTTCACCATAATAATCCGTCATCTCTTCAGCGCTCAGGGCGCTGTTTTCGGTGCGAAGATGATATTTCCTGTCACGGTAAAATTCGCTGGACGCCGGGTCCATACAGATACTGATATCTTCCCCCGGCCGGTAGCCGGCTTTCTCAATAGCCTGAACAATGAATTCCAGAGGATCACGGTTCGAGGAGACAGCCGGGGCAAATCCCCCTTCATCACCCACCGCAGCGGAGAGGTGTCGGGACAGAAGGATCTGGCGCAGAGCCTGATAGACCTCACTGCCCTGACGAACGGCCTCAGCCAGCGATGACGCACCGTGCGGCGCTATCATGAATTCCTGAAAATCGGCGCCCTGGCCACGGGCATGAACGCCACCGTTAATAATATTCATGCACGGAACCGGCAGAAGGCTGGCGTTGAGTCCGCCGAGATAGCGGTAAAGTGGCTGACGGGTGACCTGAGCAGCCAGTCTGGCCACCGCCAGCGAAACACCCAGAATGGCATTAGCGCCGAGCCGGCTTTTGTTCTCCGTGCCGTCCAGCTCCCGTATCAGATTATCCAGTCGCCACTGCTCCCGCACATCGGTTCCCCTGACGGCGTCGCAGATTTCTGTCTCCACTGCCTTAACGGCATCACGTACCCCTTTCCCACCGAAGCGCTTTGTATCGCCATCGCGGCGCTCCGTTGCCTCTCTTGAACCGGTACTGGCACCGGACGGTACCGACGCACGCGCCATCTGCCCGTCAGAAGTAAAAGCATCCACCTCAACAGTGGGATTACCGCGAGAGTCAAGAATTTCGCGGGCGGTGACTTTTTCAAGTAGAAAATTCATACAGTTCTCCTGTAGCTCAGTCGTGAATGTGTTTAATCAGAACGTCTACGTTCAGGTGGTTAACGTATTCAGCCGAACGGGACGTCAGTGCTCCCATAAAACGGTTCCGGTGGCCTGCAATCACCAGGTCCACACCGGTGTCGGTGATGCATTTCTGTACATCTTCAAAACGCCGCATGGTGACCAGCTCACGAGCGTCAACATGTTCAGCCACAGAGGACGTCAGCTCACTGAACAGCGCCTTCGCCTGAACAACATCTTTTGATACGGCATCGTCCATCAGTCCGTCCGATACGTAGTTCATTTCCCGATAGTCATTGCAGATATGAGCAAGTGTGATTTTCATTTGCAGCAGACGGGAGAGCGTTGCCGCCAGTGCGAGAAGGGGTACGCCATCCTCTTTCCCCTGAACAAGAACAAGTGCATGTGTGTAGATTTTCATGGCTGTCTCCGGTTTTGACTGAGGAAGTGTTCCAGCCAGGGCAGAAGCTGTTTCTTCCGGCTGACCATGCCCGGTACGCAGCATGGGGCTGTGTTGATACCCTCTGGCCCGGCAAAATAGAGTGAGGAGCAGCATTCATAGATATCGGTCACCATCAACACGATAAGTCCGGCTCCCGTTGTCACCGCCATCTGCGCCATCGCATTTTGCAGTGCATCCTGTACGGGAGTGACCTGGTCAGGTGAACTGATCTCCAGTTGTGCGATACGCACATCCGTACCGGCGAGCGAAAAGGCCTTCAGGTCTTTCTTCAGAAGCTGCTCTGCTGACTGTCCGGTGATGTCGGTTTTGGCTGTCAGGAGCCCACGGGCAAACGCCCTGCGTTTTACCCCCGACAGGACGCAGAGTTCAGTGGCTGTACGGATATCGTCTTCCGTCGTGGTGGGGGAGCGCAGATTAACGGTGTCGCTGAGCAGCGCGCCAAGAAGCAGAATGGCGTGAGTTGGAGGCATCGTGCGGCGCATTTCTGCATCCATCAACAGCCAGAGTACTGTCGCGCTGCTGCCTGCCGGTTTAATCCAGACCTCCGGTGGCAGTTGCGTGACCAGACCGCCCAGCCGGTGATGGTCGATAATCCCGATGATATTGCTCTGAAGAAGGTCAGCAGGCCCCTGTGCCGGTTCGGTAAAATCGACCAGCCATACCTGTTGACCTTTCAGTGGAATATCAAGCAAGGGCGGCAGGGTTAGCCCTGCAGATTCAAAAATATAGCGTGTCTCAGGGTTCGCTTCACCGGGCCGCCAGGCACGGGCGGGACGGTTACACCGGTTGAGCCAGCCCGCCGTCACGGCTGCGGTGCAGATAGCGTCGCTGTCAGGGTTAAGATGGCCAAAAACATTGATCAAAGATGTATCCCCGTTAAGGGAAGTACACAGGCCGGAAGGATTTATCGACGGCCTGACATACCTCCTGAAAATCAAGAGTCATATCAGGCGTCATCAGCCCCGGACGGGGCGGTTGGGAAAGGTGGAACGCCATCACCTTGCAAGCAGTATAAGTCAGAAAAAGAAAGCTGTCAGTCGCCATTTTGGCTGGTTAATATTTATTCCCGGCAGTCAATCGCCACGGGTTCAACAACCATCTCCCAGGGCACCAGGGATGATCGCCCTTTAACCCGGAAGGACAGCACGGAGTTCGCTTAAAGGAACGGCTTTTGCGAAATACCATCCCTGTACACAGCACTCAGGTACATTTTCTTTAAGGAACTGATACTGCATTTCAGTTTCCACTCCTTCGAAGACCACTATTTTAGGAATGTTTTTAAACATCTCGATTAAGCCAGGAAGAATATGTTTATTGATAGATTCAGTCCCTATCGAGTCAGTTAATGATTTATCAATTTTAATTTCATCCACGTCAAGCAACGAAAGCCAGTTCAGATTTGAATAACCGGTTCCGAAATCGTCAAGTGCAAACATGATACCGGTACCCTTAAAAAAACCCATAGCTTGCTTGATATCATCTGTTCCGAAACTTTGTCTTTCCGTGATTTCAAGGATAATAGACTCACCTGCGACGTTTTCTTTTTTTAGCGTGCTCAGCAGTTTTTCACGGAATTCCGCAGAACAGATATCAGCACAACTCACGTTGATACTTAAAGTGATATCGTTGTTCAGCAATATGGGCGCACACTCCCTGATGGCATGCTCAACCACATACTGGCCAATCTTGTTTATTAAGCCATTTCTTTCCGCGAGCGGAATAAATATATCAGGGCCAATATATCCTATTTGAGGATCCGTCCAGCGTAAAAGCGCCTCCACGCCTGTTATATTCCGGTCTTTAACTTTGTAGATGGGTTGATAAACGAAATGTAACTCCCGATGTAGAATTGCATTTTCCAGTCGCGTAAGTAATGACTGTTTATGTGATAAGTTATTAACATATAGAGTGCCAATCAAAAAACCGATAATAAAGGATAAACCAAATAAAAACACCAGAATATAAGTATTATTTTTGAAAAAGAGCGAGAGTGAGGTTCCGGCAATAACACAAACATCATTCACACTATTACAGGAATGCTCAGTAAAGTACAACAAAGAATGCGTTTTATTATGCTCTATCGATTCCAGTAATTCCGTATTTTTCCCGATCATGAAAAAATGATTTTCATGTTTAAAATCACCTATGACGGCATCAAAACCCATTTTATTGGCTTCCTCCCAGAAACGCTGGAAGGCAAAAGGAGAGACCGTTATGGCGAAGTTATCAGTATAAAGAACATTTGCGGTAATATTCTCCTCTATAAAAGCATCAAATACCCAGGTATAGCTTCCCCGATTAACCTTATTTCTGAATAAATTTAAAGAAAGCGGTGAATTCAGTTTTCCCCAAAGGGCCGAGCAGATAATTTTCTCATCATCGACATAGGCGATATCCTTAATCAAGGGGTAAGGCCAGAGCCGTTTTCGCAGCACATTCAGGTACTGGCTACTGCATGGCTCATAGACTGCGAACTCCTGCCGAAGCCCGTCAATCAGTTTTACCTGCGCGATCAGACTGTCGGCGCGCGCCAGAATTAAATCAGCATAATCTTCAATTTTTTCATGAATATAGTAATAATATACCCCTAGCCCTGCCCCGTACAGGACGCCGAATGTTAACACTATTGAAAGCGTGTAGATACTGATCCTGTGGTGGATAATTTTCAGTATTTTCAGTGGCATTGTTGACAGCATCCCCCTGTCATTATGGTTATTCGGCGCGAACGCTTTGTAGAGTATCGACCATACTCCAGCCATCGTATTGTGACATGAGAGGTAAACAGCAGTTTTCGTATTTATCGGCCGTACGTTTCGAGACTTTATCAGTAATGTCTATTCTCTCCCTCTTGCGGCGATACCAATGATCCTTACCGCGAATATAATCCACTCATAATCAGGAATAACCGGCTTCAGTCTGGCTACATATTCTGGCAACCGGCAGACTTCTCAGTAAATTCTGACGGGGTCATCCTGCCCTGCGCAGGCGTCGATATTACCCAGCATTGCAACGTTGCAAAGCTTCGGCAATTCGAAATGACCGGGGGTTATAAAGCCTGTCTGTGTGGAAAATAGAAAATATCACCTGTTCCAGCGGGGGGCTTTCCGTTAACTGTGCCAGGTTCCTTTGAGCTTGTCGCACCTCAGGAGAAGGCAGGAAACGCCTGTCTTCTCCGGGTTCCCTTTTTCTGGCCCGTCCGGAACATGTTACCGGACGACCAGAACAGGACATTTGGCGTGTCTCACCACTGCTGCCGCGTTTGAACCTAACAGATAGGTAGATATATCAGGCCGATGGGAGGCAATGATGATTAAATCCGCATTAATCGAATCGGCGAGCTTGAGGATTTGATCCTTTGGTGATCCGGTTACAACATGGGTCTGGATCTTTTCGGCTGGCAGTTTAAATAGCTGAGCAAGCTCATCCAGTTTTGCTAACGCCGCCTGCTGGATTTCTTTCATTTTCGGCATTTCAACCGAATAGGCCAAACCCAACGTTGAATAATACGGTAACGAGGGGATAACCGTGAGAAAATGCACCCTGGCGGTATTCATCACAGCGTGCGCCTGAACAAAGGGTATGACCTGGCGAGTCAGGTCTGTTTCAGAAATATCGATAGGAACCAGAATAGAATTGTACACGTTAGACCTCCTGTTTTATTTTGTTTAGCTGAGAATAGTCTCTGTACAATTAAAAAATGTGTACCTGCTGCCAAAATTGGATTCTGTTTCAGTCGACCTGCTCCCTATTGATTCATGCACAACGTTGTGAGTAATGAACGCTCGGGGGGCTATGTATTGCCGGTGATGGGGCAACTCGCCCGCCAGTATCCTGAACTGAGCGTCGAACTTGACCTGACGGAGAGGATTGCCGATCCGGTGGCGGAGCGGCTGGATGTCCGTTTTTTGCTTAGCGCGAGCGGACGGCATCTCTTTAGGGGGTCCGCTTCGTGCCAGAGGCGGACATTGCTGACATCAGAGTGTGTTAATCAACGGTGAGCAGGTCAGAATACCAGGTAATCATTTTGTCCGGTCAATAACTGCGTCCAACACAGGATCATGACCCATAGCATAATCGATAAATGGCACCGCTATTTTTACTTCCGGCGCAAGACTGATGGAGCTTTGAGCAAAGACGGCTGCAGGCCAGTAACAATCGATGTTACCGGCACAGCCCTGTTCAAAATCCTCGAACTTAGTGCTATAGAAAACCTGAATTCTGGAGTTCGGCAGTGTTATGGTTTCTGGTTCAGCCCAAAAATGACCGTTGTCACCCATTGTTTCACCTATCAGAATTACTTTGGCAGGATTAGCACGTTTTAGCGTGGCAACGGTGACCAGTGCAGCTGAAAAAGTAGCACGACTCACAAGCACAAATATTTGTCCGTCACGTGGAAGAAGCTTCGGTAATGTTTGCGAGAACAGCATTGTTTCGAAGAAATTTCCTCCATTATTCAGCCGTAAATCCACAACAATGAACCTGGGTTTTTTAGGCACAACCTGTTTTTGTATGACTCCAAACAATAATGCATCGGCAAGTGAATCTTTCCCCATGCTATGAATAAAATTACTACGGATATAGAGTATTTTTTCTCCGTCACCCATCCACTGCACAGACAGGGGTTCTGGTTTTCCATATCCAGGTGAGCGTTTTTCGGCCTCATCCAGCACATGTGTCCAACGGTTTTCTTTGCCTTTTTCATCTGGAATGAGTGAGGACCATCCGAAAAGTATGGGTTCGCGGGCGTCATAATAATCTGGCTTACTGACACTTAAGCTAACTGTTTTTGTTTCTCCATTCCTCAGACGTAGTGTCAGGGAAATGCGGCTTTGTGACGACAAAACACCTATGCGGTCCAGAACCATTTTGCTCGTCAGATAGCTCGCACTTAGATAACGGATCCGCTGATCTGTGCCCGAAATATAAGGTGCTACACGCTCAAGGCTCTCAATAGTTGTCAGTTGCCCAAATTTTTCAACACGTGAACCAAGAATGGATTCATAACCAGGAGCGACACTCAGTATGTAAAGCCCGTCAGAAAACCACCATAACTTTATTGGCAGAGAGTCCAGAAGGTGTCCTACCATGGGAGCTGTGTGCCCATTACGTGGAATAGCAACAGCCTGCATGACATCCAGAACCAGGTCTGCTGGCGATGCTGTCGCAGCTCTTGCCACAGCATTATCTATAAACTTATTAAAGGTTACGCGCTGTGATGGATTAAAGCTCTTTTCCAGAGGCGCCCATTGTGCTCTGAGGAATAAAAGATCTTCCTGAATCTGTGCAAGTGTCAGGTTTGGCAGCGTTGTGCCTGGCCTGGGCAACTCCCAGGCCAAAGCCGGACTGGCTAATAAAACCGCACTACCGAGGATAAATTTTCTACGATTCATGTGCATAAAGTTTAGTTCCGCGCCCGTCTTAATCCTCTGATACCTAACCTGAAACCGCAGAAGAGAAAAAATCCTGATTCTTCATTCTTGCGATTTGGTGGACTTGTCGATGCATCCCACCTGATACAATGCCACGCGCGAAGATGGTTGTGAACGTCTGCTGTTCACTCCTCGCGAACCTTACATCGCCAAACGTCTCCCTCTCCCTACCCTAAGTGAAACCCTCTTACGCCTGGCAATAAATCCTGTGGGCGTCACCCGGTCAGTTTTCGGAAGATCTGCCGAAAGTAACTGGTGTCATTAAATCCGCACTGACGAGCGACTTCGGTTAGCGACAGCGAATTACTGAGCAGCAACTTCTCCGCCATCAGTACGCGCTGGCGATGAATGGCCTCCGCCAGCGTCAGACGAAAAACACGGCGGTAGACACGTCCCAGATTGCGCGCACTGCGCATGAAGGAGCCGGTATAGCTGCCAGAGAGCCAGAAGCAGACCTTGCCCTCTTTTATTGATTTTTTCGCAAAGAATCCGCTCCCGATGGTAAATTAGACAAATCTTAAAGCAAGGAATAAGGGGGACAATGATGACACAGCAAGCGCCGCAGCTTGAAACAGAACGCCTGATTTTAAAGCAATTTACACTCGAAGATTTCCAGGCGCTCATGGAATGCTGGGCGACACCAGAAATGATTAAGATTAATGGCGGAGAGAGTCCAACGCCGGAAATGGTCTGGACCCGTTTATTACGCGATATCGGGCACTGGCAGATGTTGGGTTATGGTTATTGGGCAGTATTTGAAAAATCAACAAACCGTTATGCTGGTTCGTTTGGCTTTCAGGATGCTCATCGTGATATCACGCCTGCTCTGGAATACCCTGAAGCGGGATGGACGTTAATGCCAGAAGTACATGGCAAAGGTTATGCGACTGAAGCGCTGGCCGCAATTTTACGGTGGGCCGATAAAACATTTTCCTCTCCAGTGTGCTGTATTATTGATGAAGAGAACAAACGTTCAAATTATTTAGCTGAGCGCTTTGGTTTTCAGTTTCAAAATTATATTAACTATCGTGGTAAGCAGGTACGACTGCTTGTACGCCAGAAAGCGCTCAATCCGGCGTTGTAATTATCGACCAGCCCATTTTGGGATGGTCCTTAACTGGCGACGTTCTGTTGCGGCCCCTCTGCACAAGCGGCAGAACCTCTCTTTTTCGCTCTAAGCAGACTTTTAGCGAGATAGACTTGTCTGTCCTGGGCCAGCAGCAGTAACCTGCACCCTGGATTAGATATAACACTCAGTGGAATAACTCATTATAAAAAAGGTTTTTCGATGAAAAAAACATGGAACTCATTAAACTTTGGTGTCGCGCATTTTTTACTGTTCTACATGGCAATATTTTTAGTTACACCGAAGAAAACGCCGCTATACCCGATCATTATTTGGTTGGGTATGATTATTTTCAGCGGGCTAATCGTGCAATATTACTCGAATGAGAAATCATTTAATAAACCTATCACACGCTTTCGGAAACATCATAAGAAAACACCAAGAGCGGCATTGCTTTCAGCATTCCTGTTTTTTCTGACCTGTATTTCCTTTAAAGTTTCTAATTATACCGGTATCGTCATTCCGAATTCATTGATTTTCATAACCGCAATATCAATTATCTACACTATCGCATCTCATATAAAATCAATCGACAACAAAGAAAAAATCATAGCTCGAAGAGTAAAATTTGCAATTAAATATTCATGGATAATCGTGTCATTGATTTCATATTATCTCGCACGTTCACTAACATCTAATTCATGGGATATTCCTTTTGACACTACATTTAATAAACTCGTAACGGTAGTCACTGCGTTACTTTTTATTTTCATCTTCTATTACATCATTTACTTTATTTTCATTTCCTTTTTGTCGTTTATCACACTGCAAACAAAAAAGGTAAAGAAAAAGTCTCCTGTTGACTTTAATTATTCAATATCAATCTTCGCCCCACTTTTTATTATTGGCTACATTTCATATATTGCATTTAATGTACAGACGCTTTCCATCATCAAATTCGGTTTTGAATTTGCTCTGAAATATGACACACGAGACACTTTCTTTTGCAAGAATAAATATATGTTGCTTAACAAGCATCCTGATGCCCGTTTTATGTTTATTTCTGAAGGGAATTATCGCGCATTAATACCACATCATGATGATTTTACAATATCACGTTTAACCTGCACGAATAGTGAACCATTCTATTCACTGGTTAGTGTAGAGGATAAAAAAGGCCTCGTGCTGGCTACTTTGGAAAATCGGGTAGCGGTGCTTACCAATGACCTGAAGGCAATAATGTCTCCGAATAATACCTAAAAGGCGGCATATTTCGCGCATTACTATAAAAATAATACATGATGTTATGATGTATTATTAATAAACCATTAAAACCCAGCGCACGTTATATTCTCAGTTATTACCCTTAACGCTCCCGATCTGAACCTGAAGACGATATTGTCTTGGCGTCCGCTGATAATGTTCCCGAAACGCCCGACAGAATGTTGACTGCTGCTGGTAACCGAGATGCAGGGCAATTTCAGTAATTGAGCGATTGGTTTCGGTCAGTAATTCGCGGGCGATAACCATTTTTCGATACCGTATATACATGCCTGGCGACATACCGGCTATTTTTTTAAAACCTCGCTGAAAATGCCACGCAGAATATCCCGATTTTTGCGCTAACACGCCCAGCGGCAACGGCTCTGCAATATTGCACTCTATCCATTGCAGAATATCCTGAATGGTTAAACTCATCAGGGATAATGAGCTCTCTTTTCCCATTTCCACACCTTTTTATTGGCAGAGTCAGGGAAATCCGTCACGCAATAGATATCCCTGACTAAAAAATCATTGTGACCGTAAATCTCAGCCTGGCCTGCTAATTGCCTTAACAGTCTTCAACAATCAAATAAACCGCATTCAATGGCCCATGAACGCCCACCACTTTAATAAGCTCAATATCCGCCGTCGAACTTGGCCCGGCGATAAGATTGATACAGGAAGGGAGAGATTCACCGGACTGCACCCGTTGCTGCAGAACCTGAGCCAGCTGTGTAACGCCAGCCAGTAAGCGGCTCTTATAGAGAATAAATAACGTGGTTGGAGGAAGCAGGCTGATGGCGCGTCCTTGCAACGGAGAAGAAAACAGCACTACGCCGCCGGTTTCACAAAGCCCGTATTCGGCGAAGACCACGCCGATATTGGCAGCGGCGGCGTTGCGCAGATTTTCTTCGCTCTCAGGCGAGGCCCAGCACGTTGTCGGGAAAGCGTTCTGCAAATGCGCCGTAACGCCCGCTTCTGCCAGCCTGGCGTCGCCGCTCATCACTACCGGGCCGCCGCCGTATTGTTGACAGATCCGTTCGACAACCTGGGGAAGCGTGGCCTGCGGAGCCCGTTCGCAGTGAGCCTGCATCACCTGTGTTGCATATTCCATGAAACTGTCGCAAGGCTGCTGCTGAATCTGCCCGGCATAGCGGCTTTTCAGCGGCGCAGAGTGCGTCACAGGCAGTGATTGCGGGATTTGACGCGGCTCGCGGCCGAGCTGCCGGGCAAGCTTTTGCATGAAGGCATCGCGGTTTTCCATTATGCTTCCTCCCCGTTTTTACGCTGCTTTTGATGCGTTTTAAACCAGCTGCGGAAACTTTCGCCATCCGCTGCGGGCAGATCGCGGGCCTCCGTCCATTTGCGGATAGCCGCGATGCTAAAAGGCATCTTCCCGTTGTGAATCATCAGTTGCGCGGCGCGTGCGCCCGCGACCATCCCGACCTTCCACAGCGAGTGATGGCGGTTAGCGTAATTGAACAGATGGACGGTATGCCTCTCCATTGCGGGTGTCATTCCGCTTTCCGCCAGCGTGCGGCGGTGCTGCAGGATCAGTGAAGACAAGGGAATACGAACCGGGCAGACGTCATCGCAGGCCGTGCATAACGAGCAGGCATAAGGCAGGTTTTTGAAATCGTCATAGCCACCGAGCAACGGCGAAAGCACCGCGCCAACCGGGCCAGGATAAATCGAGCCGTAGCCGTGCCCGCCGATATGGCGGTAGGCCGGGCAGGTATTCATGCAGGCACCGCAGCGTATGCAGCGCAGGATATCCTGAAAAGGAGACCCCAGTACCTGTGAGCGACCATTGTCGACAATCACCAGATGGAACTCTTCAGGCCCGTCGCTTTCCGCGCTTTTTTTCGGTCCTGTAAGCCAAGTGTTGTAACCCGTAAGCCGGGCGCCCACCGCGTTGCGGGCCAGCATGGTCAGGATGATGTCCAGCTCAGTAAAGGTGGGAACCACGCGCTCCATACCCATCACGGCAATATGCGTTCGTGGCACGGTGGTGCAGAGCCGGGCATTGCCCTCGTTGCTCACCAGGCTGAGTGTCCCGGTTTCCGCTACTGCAAAGTTGCATCCGGTGATGCCGATATCGGCGTTAAGGAAATCAGCACGGATCTTCTGGCGAATAAAGCGCGTCATCGCTTCCGGGGTATCGGTGCCCTCGTAGCCCAGTTTCTCGCGCAAAATGCGCTGAATTTGCTGACGGTCTTTATGGATGGCAGGGACAACCACATGCGAAGGTGCATCTTTGGCGAGTTGCAGAATATACTCGCCCAGATCGGTTTCCACGACCTCCATACCTGCCCCTTCCAGCGCGGCATTCATCCCGATCTCTTCGGTCACCATCGACTTTGATTTGACGATTTTGCGGGCCTGCTTCTGCTGCGCAATCTGCAAAATATAACGGGTGGCATCTTCACGGGTGTCGGCAAAAAAGACGTGGCCGCCATTCGCGCTGACCTTTTCACTCAATTGATAGAGATAAGCATCCAGATTCTCGAGAACATGGGCGCGGATTTCTGCGGCGCGTGAACGCCAGTCAGGCCAGTTTTCAAGTTCATCGATCATTTTCTGGCGATTGGTGCCAATGCGATCCTGCGCGTTGGCAACGGCATGGCGCATCACCGGATCGTCAATTTGCTGCTGAACCCGATCATAAAAAGGGAGGTTACTGGTTTTGAGAAACATGTTGCTTCCTTAGCGGCTCATCAGCACGTCAGCAATGTGGAGCACACGAACGTTGTGGCCTTCGCGCTGCAAGCGTCCGCCAATATTGATAAGGCAACTGGCATCCGCGCCGATCACATAATCCGGTTTCGCTTCCATAAGATGCGCGACCTTTTCCTTCACCATCTCACCGGAAATCTCGGCCATTTTGACCGAAAATGTGCCGCCAAAACCGCAACAGGTTTCCTGGGCGCCAAACGGGACGATTTCCAGTTCACGCACTTCACGTAACAATGCCAGCGGTTCATCGCGTACGCCCAGCTTACGAAACAGGCTGCATGACGGATGGTAAACAGCCCGTCCCGGCAGGCGCGCGCCGACATCCGTCACACCAAGCTGGTTAACAATAAAGGAGGTCAGATCGACCATCCGGTTAGCAATCTTCGCCGCGCGCGCTGCCCATTCAGGTTCATCGCTCAGCCAGTTCTGATAATGGTGAATCGCGTTCATACAGGATCCGGCGGGGGAAATAATGGGATCGTCGTTGATTTCCAGCGCAGCAATCTGCGCTTTCATGCCCGGCAACGCATCGGCAATGTAGCCGCTATTAATGGCCGGTTGACCACAACACCCCTGCTTTTCCGGAAACTGGACATGACAACCCAACTGTTCGAGCAGCAATACACTGTTGCGGGCCATGCGCGATTTAAGCGCATCGCCGATGCAGGTAACAAAGAAATTAACGTTCATATTATTTCGCTTCCAGTGAATATAACGGCAGAGCCTCTTTTTTAATTCAGAAGACGGTGATGGCGTTTTTGCTCGCCTTATAAATATTGTATTTAGCGAGCCACGCGCAGCCCGCCGGTTACGCCACGGCTTAACACCAGTTGCCAGAGCTGAATATTTCTGGCGCGAAATGCCCCCGCACAAGCGGTGAGATAGTAGTTGAACATGCGGTGAAATTTCGTTGAGTAATTGCCGGATAATTGCGGCCAGGCCTGATTAAAGCGGCGATGCCAGGCCATCAGGGTTTTATCGTAATCAGCGCCGAAATTATGTAAATCTTCGATAACAAAATAAGGCTCGCTGGCCTCAGCAATTTGTTTTACCGAGGGCAGACAGCCGTTAGGAAATATATATTTATTGATCCAGGCATCAACGTTATGTTGGGTTTTATTTGAACCAATGGAGTGCAGTAAAAAAAGGCCGTCAGGTTTCAGGCAGCGATCCGCAACGTTAAAATAGGTGGCGTAGTTTTTCGGGCCGACATGCTCAAACATGCCGACTGAGACGATACGATCATATTGCCTGTCCAGATCGCGGTAATCCTCGAGCAAGATGCGAATATCCAGCCCGGCACTGCGGCTTTCAGCATAGGCTTTTTGTTCTGCCGAAATCGTAATCCCTTCAACGCTCACCCCATAATGACGCGCTGCATATTCAGCCAGACCACCCCAGCCGCAACCAATATCCAGCAGCGTCATGCCTGGCTTGAGTTGCAGTTTTTCACAGATCAGCGCCAGTTTATTCTCCTGGGCCGCATACAGCTCATCGGCGTCTTTCCAGTAGCCGCAGGAATATTGCATATGGGGATCGAGCATGCAGCCAAACAGATCATTGCCCAGATCGTAGTGCGCTTCGCCAACTTGCCAGGCGCGTCGGCGCGACTGAGGATTCGTGATCCGCGCAAAGGCGATGCGAAGCAGATCGGCAAAACTGGCGGGGCGCTGTTCGTCCAATTGGGCGCGGAGCAGCTTGTCAAAAAACACATCAAGCTGTTTGCAATCCCACCAGCCCTCCATATAACTTTCGCCCAGGCCGAGAGACCCCTGCTGTAACACGCGTTTAAAAAAGCGCGTATCGTGTACCCGGATATCCCAGGGGTCTGGTCCATTAATCACAATACCAGCCTGCGATAGCAGTTCCTGCACGATCCGCTGCCAGTGGTCTGGTTTGCCGATCGCCTCGACGGTACATTCGTTAGCCATCATCTTTCCTTCAACATAGCGTGTGCCAGCCGTAACCCATCACTCCAGTCAATACGCGCGAAAAGGCTTAGCGCTCAGGCAGATGGCTGGTAAATTATTCATGACAGGCGAAACATTTTTATGACCCCGTCATTATTCAGTAAACCCGCCCTGCCTGCGCTGTGCTATCAAGACAAACTTCATCGAATAGAGGTCAGGTTGTTATGTGCTCTAAGCTAGTGTTACCACCGCCTCAGCCCATTTGCGGCCAGCCCGCGCCGGTACTGTTGACCCTGCCTCGCCCGGTTTACTTTCGCAGCTACCCTTTGTCGGGCGATACGGGTGTGGACAGACATGAGCACCCGTTCGCGGAATTTCTCTATGCGCGGAAAGGCAATATGCGCGTGGAAATTGAAGGCAAGACGCTGGTGGTTCCCGTTCTTTATGGCGTCTGGATACCGGCCCATGTGCCGCACCGTATTCTTGCCGGTAGCGACGTGTTGCTGGAAAGCCTCTATGTGGAAGCCGATTTCGCGACCATCGCCTTCAGCGGCAGCAAAGTGGTGGTGGTCAGCGATTTCGTGCGGGAATTTATCCACTACGCGACGCAGAATGTGCCGGAACAGTACGAGTATGAAGGCGAAGATGCGCAGCTTGTGCAGGTACTGATTTCGTTACTTCGGCAGTTGCCGGATGCCGGTCTGTCGATATCGTGGCCAGGCTCGCCGTTGCTGATGAAGGTATGCAGCCAGATCCAAAAAACGCCGGGTGAAGCGCACAGCATTGAGCAGTGGGCCTCCTGTAGCGGGATGTCGGTGCGCACTTTTTCGCGGCGTTTCAAAAAGGAGACCGGCGTGGCGTTCAGCGAATGGAAAAAACGCGTGCGCTTGCTTGAATCCGTGGTGATGTTAAAAAACAACCGTAGCGTCACGCAGGTCGCGCTGGATCTTGGCTATTCAAGCCCGGCCGCATTTACCTTTGCTTTTCGCGCCATGTTCGGCGTACCGCCCACGCGCTATTAATGGCGTTGATGGCAGCCACGCCACAAACCGGGCTTTCTGACGCGTAACCGCATGCGCGGCAAGGCATTCAGCGCAGCGCTTTCTCCATAAAAATGCTCAGCGGATCCGGCTGATACGGCGCAAACGCATCGCGGATCTGGTAGCCGCAGCGCTGATACAGTTTTACCGCCGCATGCTGCTCGATGCCGGTTTCCAGCCGCAGCGTATGACATGCGCGCCCCGCCGCTGCCTGCTCCAGCGCGGCAATCAGTTTTTCTCCCAGTTGTTGCCCACGGTGCGTGGGATCGATAAATACCCGCTTCATCTCGCCGCTACCGTCGTGGTTCAGTACCACTGCGCCACAGCCAACGGCCTGCTCCAGATGGAGGATCTTGCGCAGAATCAGCGTCCCGTCAGGCAGTGAGGCCAGATCGAGCAGATGGTTACTTTCCGCCGGATAGAGCGCCGCCTGGTAGCGATCAAGCTCGGCAATCAGCGCTATGACATCGGGTTGTGTAGCAGAGGCATCAACAATACGGTACATCGTGTGCTCCTTGTTGTTATCACCTTGTAAAAATAACCGCGCAAAGCCCGGATGCTGTCATAGGAATCATTTATATCTCCGGCGCAACGTTGCATCACAGGGAGAAGTAACGGTAATTTACGCCCATATCTAATCTGATAATGGAACTTGCATGAATACCAAAGCCCGTAAGGTGATGATTATCGGCACAGGGAATGTGGGCGCGTCCGCCGCGTATGCCCTGCTGAACCAGAACATTTGCGAGGAGTTGATCCTCGTCGATCTCAATCAGCAGCGCGTGGAAGGCCACGTTCAGGATCTGGCGGATGCCGCCGCGTATATGCCCGGCATGATGACCATCTCCACGCGCCCGGTGGAAGAGTGCGCCGATATCGACATTGCGGTCATTACGGTCTCGGGCGGCCCATTACAACCGGGCCAGACGCGGCTGGATGAGCTGACCAACACGGCGAGGATCGTCAAAAACATCGTCCCGGCAATGATGGCCAACGGTTTTAACGGTATTTTCCTCGTCGCCACCAACCCGTGCGACATCATTACCTGGCAGGTTTGGCAACTCTCCGGCCTGCCGCGCAGCCAGGTGATCGGCACCGGCGTCTGGCTGGATACCACACGCCTGCGTCGCACGCTGGCGCAAGCGCTGGATATTGGCGCGCAGAGTATTGATGCGTTTATTCTCGGCGAACATGGCGATACGCAATTTCCGGTGTGGTCGCACTCGTCGGTGTACGGTTCGCCGATTGCCGATGTCTACCTGCGCAAAACCGGGCAATCCTTAGATTTCGACGCGCTGGCAGACAAAGTGCGCCGCCACGGCTTTGAGATCTACAACCGCAAAGGCTGCACCGAGTACGGCATTGCCGGAACTATCGCCGAGATCTGCCGCAATATCTTTACCGGCAGCCACCGCGCGCTGGCGATCTCCTGCATTCTCGATGGCGAATACGGCGTAAAAGATGTGGCGATTGGCGTTCCTGCTGTCCTGACGCAAAGCGGCGTTCAGCAGATTATTGAGTTACAACTGGAAGATGACGAAGTGGTGAAATTCAACCACTCCGTCGCGGTGATTAAAGCAAATATCGCCCGCCTGCCCTGAAGCCCGTGCGGTTAACCGGCAATGGTTAGCCGCCCCGGCAACGCGTCAAGCTGCTGGCGGATCTCCGGGCTGAGTTGCGCATCAGTGATGATATCCGTCAGCGAATCGAGATTCGCCACGTTAAACAGCGACCACGCGCCATATTTGCTGCTGTCGGCCAGTAGAACCCGCCGCTTCGCATTGACGATCAGATCATGCTTCAGCGCCGCTTTTTCCTCGGTCGGCGCGGTAATGCCGCGTTCAAAATCCCAGCCGTTGCAGCTGACAAACGCCCAGTCCGGCCAGATATTTTGCAGCAGTTTGCGTCCATGCTCGCCAATGCACGACTGGCTGGAATCATCAATGCGTCCGCCGATAATGGTCACTTCAATCTGCTTAAATTCCGAGAGAAACAGCGCGATATGCAGGTCACTGGTGATCACCCGCAGCGGCAGATGGGTTAACTGGCGCGCCAGTTCAATCATCGTCGTTCCGGCATCCAGCACAATGGCATCGCCCGCTTTCACCAGCGCCGCCGCCGCGCAGGCAATGGCGTGTTTCTCCGCCAGGTTACGCTGCATTTTCTCGCTGGTAGTAGGCTGCGAGGGGATAAACCGGTTCAGCGTCACACCACCGTGAGTGCGGCTGATGACGCCTTCCTGATCGAGTTTAATCAAATCGCGGCGAATGGTGGCTGGCGAGGCATCGGTTGCCGCGACCAGTTGATCCACCGTCACCAGATTGTGACCTTTCAGGTAATCCATTATCTGCTCTAACCGGTTATATCCCTTCATATTATTCCCGTGTAATTTGCATAGCTAACTGGATGGATACCGCCATACTCTCTGCTTTCGCTTTGCCGCGCCAGGCGATATCAAATGCGGTGCCATGATCCGCCGAGGTACGGATAAAAGGCAGACCCGCGGTGATATTAACGCCATCGTAAAATCCCAGCAATTTTAACGGAATATGTCCCTGATCGTGGTACATCGCCACCACCATGTCATACATCCCTTCGTGGCACTGCATAAACACCGTATCCGGCGGGCACGGCCCGGTAACATTCAGCCCCTCTGCTTTCATGGCTTCCACCGCCGGGCCGACAATGTTGATCTCTTCATCGCCAAACAGACCGTTTTCGCCGGCGTGCGGGTTAACCCCAGCTACGGCAATGCGCGGGTTCTCGTAACCAACGCGTTTGAGGAACGTATCCGCCACGCGAATCACGGTTTTTACGCGATCCTGATTGAGGGTATCGAGGAACTTCCGCAGCGCAATATGCGTGGTGATGTGGATCACTTTCAATTTATCGGTGTAAAGCACCATCGCGTAATCTTTGCTGCCGGTCAGGTGCGCCAGCAGTTCGGTATGCCCCGGATAATGATGCCCGGCAAGGTGCAGCGCCTCTTTATTCAGCGGCGCGGTCGCTATCGCTTTTACCTCACCGTTCATCGCCAGCGCAGTTGCGCGTTTGATACAGCGATACGCCAGATCGCCCGCTTGCGCCTGCACCACGCCCGGTTGCAGCGCATCGGCATCCTCCAGCGGCTCATCGATGACGTTGATCACGCCCGGCGCAAAACGGGCGTCGGCAACCTGTTCAATCACCTTCAGTTCCGCACGCGGCGTAATATTCATCGCCAGAATGCGCTGGAAGGTACGCGCACATCCCACCACCACCACCGGCGCACCGGATAACTCTCCTTCGACCAGCGATTTAATAATGATCTCCGGGCCAATACCCGCCGGGTCGCCCATCGTTACAGCAATGATATTAGTCACTCGATTTCTCCTCGATAAAATGCAGAACCTTAAGCAAGGTCGTTTTGTCGCCAAAGCCACCCGCCCTGGTCATCACCGGTCGTTGCCACTCGCAACCTGTAAAATAGCCCCAGGGCACGCAACCTGCGGCTCGCCCCTGAATATGAAAACCCCTCGCGCCCAGCGCCTGCGCCACCGCCACCGCGACATCGCCGCCGGAAAGATACAGCGCCGCAGGCGTCACTTCACTCAGCACCTCGCGCGTTAATTGCGCCAGAAATGCGCAAATTTGCTCACCCAGTTCACTGCGGCTCAGGCCACGACGGGCGCACAGCGCAGCAATTTGATGACGCGCCTGCACATCCGGGCAGGTATGCACCAGGCAGTGATTGCCATCGCGCAGCGCGGTAATAATCGCCTGCCGGTATGCGGCGCTCTTCGCGTCCAGTGCCGCATCAACATCAATCAGCAGACGCGTCACGCGCGGATGCGTTGCGGCCTGCTCCAGTTGTTGTTGAGCGATTTCGCTCATAGAGCCAATTATCGCCAGTAGCGCAGCCGGTTTTTGCGGTGCCAGATGGCGCGCCAGCGCATCGCACAGCCCGGCGGAACCCACCAGCAGCGGCGGCGTGGCAGCGCGTGTCGTCTGGGCAATAATCAGGTCGAGATCGGCATCGGTCTGCGCATCCACCACCAGTAACAGCGGCGCATCCAGGGTTGCCTGCGCCAGTGCTTCCGCCAGTTGCACCGGTTGCAGATAGCGACATTCCGCCGTGCTGTGCGCCGCCAGCAGGCTGCCGATATCTGCGCTTTGCACCGGTGTTTTCGGGTCGCTGGCAAATTCGGTTTCAGTCAGCAGCACGCCCTGCACATAACACTGCCCGTTGTGGGTGGCGCGCCCAGCTTGTGGAAACGCCGGGGCGATAACGGCCGCCGTTGCCTGCCGCGCCTGCATCATGGCGGCTACTTCCGCGCCAACATTGCCGCGCAGGGTGGAGTCGATTTTTTTCACTAACCAGCGCGGCGCGTAATGGCTGTTGATCTCCGTCGTCAGCGTGTGAATGCGCCGGGCGGCATCCACAGCCGTCAGCGCCCGGCTGTCGCTGTTGTAGATCAGCGCCTGCGCCTGGCTTACGTAACCGGCCGTCAGCGCCACTTCAACGTGCATGCCCCTCTGCGCCAGGCTGACACCGGCGTCGTTCGCGCCGGTGAAATCATCCGCGAGGATCACCACCTCTTTCACCACCAGTTGTTCGTTCATCCCTTCTCCGGGTCATTATGCTCTGGATATGATTATATTCAATCATGATTGATTATATGTGAGCAAGATCAACTTAATCAGTTTGCGAATAAATTATAAATTTAGGCCATGTAGTGACGGTGATTGCTATCTGATGATTGAGATTAATCACCATAACAGAGACAGGAGAAGGTCGTGGTAACCATTAACAGCACACTGATTAGCGGCGCGGGGGCGATTCCGGCCATTGCTCCGCTGCTGACCGGTAAAAAGAACGTCCTGCTGGTCAGCGACGGCAACATTATTAAGCTCGCAGCGACACAACAGATTCGCGCCCTGCTGGAGAGCGATGGCAGACACGTGCAATTGATTGACACTGTGCCGCCGGAGCCGAGCCAGCATGACGTCGCGAAAATTGTCGGTGCCTTACACATCACCGCATTTGATCTGGTGGTTGGCATTGGCGGCGGCAGCGTGCTGGATGTGGCGAAGCTTCTCTCCGTGCTGTGCCACCCGGCGTCACCGGGTCTTGCTGCGCTGTTGAAAGGCGAGAAGCCGACGGCGCGCATCGGCTCGCTGTTGATCCCGGCCACTGCCGGTACCGGCTCGGAAGCCACGCCGAATGCGATTCTCGCCATTCCTGAGCAGGACACCAAAATCGGCATCATTTCGCCGGTCATGTTGCCGGATTACGTGGCACTGATCCCGGAGCTAACCACCAGCATGCCCGCGCACATTGCCTCTTCGACCGGCATCGACGCGCTGTGCCATCTGATTGAGTGCTTTACCGCCACGATCGCCAATCCGGTGAGCGATAACGTCGCGCTGATCGGCCTGCACAAGCTGCTGCGCAATATCGAAACCGCAGTCAATGAGCCGCACAACCTCAATGCGCGGCTGGAAATGCTGTGGGCCTCTTATTACGGCGGCGCGGCGATCACGCATGCCGGAACCCATCTGGTGCATGCGCTCTCTTATCCGCTGGGCGGCAAATATCACCTGCCGCACGGCGTGGCGAACGCCATTCTGCTCGCGCCCTGCATGAAAGTGGTGCGCCCGCACGCGGTGGAGAAATTCGCGCAGGTGTGGGATCTGCTGCCGGATGCAGACACCTCGCTGAGCGCAGAGGAGAAATCCCATGCGCTGGTGGCGTGGTTTGCTGCGCTGGTGAAGCGCCTGAATCTGCCGGACAACCTCGAAGCGCTCGGCGTACCGCGTGCCGATATCCCGGCGCTAAGCGATGCAGCGCTCAATGTTAAGCGGTTGATGAATAACGCGCCCTGCATCGTCACTCACGAGGATGTACAGGCGATTTATCAAACCTTGTTTTAATGCATAACGTGGTTGCCGGATGGCCAGCCGCCATTCGGCGCAAACAGAGGAATTGTGATGAACAAACCGATAAAAGGCGTACTGACCGCCATTGTCACGCCTTTTGACGCCGCGGGCGCTTTCAACCCGCAGGCGCTGAAACAGCAGATTAATCGCCAGCTCGACGCCGGAAACGGCATCTTTTGCGGCGGCACCAATGGCGAATTCTTCGTGCTGAACGCACAGGAAAAAGTGGCCGTCACCGCCACCTGCGTCGATGAAGTGGCCGGTCGCGCGCCGGTGGTGGCGCATATTGGCGAGATCTCGACGCGGGAAACCGTTCGTCTGGGCAAAGAGATTGAAAAGCTCGGCGTCGATGCCGTTTCGGTGATCACCCCCTGGTTCGTACCGCTGAAGCAGGATGAACTTATTGCCCATTACAGCGCCGTGGCGGACGCGTTAAGCGTGCCGGTTTTTCTTTACAACATCCCGGCGCGTACCGGCAACACTATCGAACCGCAGACCGCGCGCACGCTGGCGGCGCATCCGAATATCATCGGCATCAAAGACAGCGCGGGCAGCTATGAGAGCCTGAGCGGTTTTTTGCATGCGGTTAGCGATATTCACGGTTTCGATGTGTTAAACGGCCCGGACTCCCTGATCCATCAGGGGTTCGTCGATGGCTGCCCAGCCTGTATTTCCGGGCTGGCGAACGTTGCGCCGCAGGCTATCAATGCCATCTGGTCACGTTTTACCGCCGGAGATATCGCCGGTTCCCGCGCGGCGCAGGAGCGCGTCACCGGGCTGCGTACCGACTTGTACAAGGTGGCGTTTTCCCCCGCCGCAGTCAAAAAAGCATTACAAATCATGGGATATGACGTTGGCGACAGCCGTTACGCCGTCACGTTTAGCGAGCAACAATTACAACAGATCCGCCAGATAGTGACGCAATACCTTCACTGATTGCGGAGTCATTC
This sequence comes from Kosakonia sp. MUSA4, assembly GCF_013085925.1. Classification (NCBI taxonomy): domain Bacteria; kingdom Pseudomonadati; phylum Pseudomonadota; class Gammaproteobacteria; order Enterobacterales; family Enterobacteriaceae; genus Kosakonia; species Kosakonia sp. MUSA4. Next base: position 2,316,266 of record NZ_CP025697.1, on the reverse strand, counting down.
GTCATAAGAAAACCGGGCGCGACAGGCGCCCCGGATTCACTCGCCCTGAAGAGAGGCAAAGATGAACACCTTTACATCTCAAGATACCCTCATCATCGTCGGCATTGTGGTGGCCTACATTCTGTTCACCACCTGGCTGACATTCCGTTTACGCAGTAAGAACACCGGCGATTTTATGGAAGGCTCGCGTGCGATGCCCGCCTTTATCGTCGGCATTCTGTTGATGTCTGAATACATCGGCGCAAAATCCACGATCGGCACCGCGCAGGCGGCGTTTGAGGATGGTTTTGCCGCCTCCTGGTCGGTGATCGGCGCGGCGATTGGCTTCCCGCTGTTTGGCTTTCTGCTGGTAAAACGCATCTATAACACCGGCAAGATCACCATCTCCGGCGCGATTGCCGAGAAGTACGGCAACAGCACCAAAAACATCATCTCCATCATCATGATCTACGCCCTGCTGCTGGTGAACGTCGGCAACTACGTCAGTGGCGCGGCGGCGATTTCGACGGTGTTGAAAGTGAATCTGCCGGTGGCGGCGTTTATCACTGCCATTGTCAGTACTTTTTACTTCGCGTTCGGCGGCATGAAAGGCGTCGCCTGGGTGACGCTGCTGCACAGCACGCTGAAATATTTCGGTGTTCTGGCGATCATGGGTTTTGCCCTGTCGAAAACCGGCGGTTTCACGCCAATGATCGAACACATGCCGAAATATTACTGGACCTGGGACGGTAACTTCGGCGCCAGCACTATCTTTGCCTGGCTGATCGGCACTATCGGTTCCATCTTCTGCACCCAGTTCGTGATCCAGGCGATTTGCTCGACCAAAGATGTGAAATCGGCGAAGCGTTCCACCTGGGTGGCATTCTTCTTCTGCCTGCCGATTGCGCTGGCGATCGCGGTGATTGGCGTGGCGGCGAAATACCTGCACCCGGAAATCAACAGCCTGTATGCGATGCCGATTTTCCTGCAGGATATGAATCCGTGGGTTGCCGGTTTGGTGACAACGTCACTTGTTGCTTCCATCTTTGTCAGCGTCAGTACCGTTGCGCTGGCTATCGCCTCGCTGGTGGTAAAAGATTTTTACGTTCCCTACCGCAACCCGACGCCGGAACAGGAATTTAAAGCCACGCGCTGGCTGTCGCTGCTGATTGGTTTTCTGCCGCTGATTTTCGTGCTGTTTGTCCCGGAAGTGCTGAAGCTCTCCTTCTTCACCCGCGCTATTCGCCTGTCGATTTCCGTGGTTGCCGTCATTGCTTTCTATGCGCCGTTCTTTAAGAGCACCCGCGGCGCGAACGCCGGGCTGATTGGTGCCTGTGTGGTGACCTCGGTCTGGTATCTGCTCGGCGATCCGTTTGGCATCAATAATATGTATATCGCGCTGATTACCCCGGCAGTGATCATGGTGCTGGACCGCCTGATCCCCAATAAAGCACAGCAAAAAGCCGCTTCTCACGCGTCTCAACCCGTTCAACATAATGGAGCCTGATATGTCCGCTACTGTTAATCGCGATGGTGTTTTACGCCCGCAGCCGCACGACGCGCGCGTTATCACAGCGATGCTGCCGTCGCCCTGCCCGCAAAACCATGCGGCGAATATTCTGCCGCTGCCGGATGGCACCTTACTCTGCGTCTGGTTCGGCGGCTCGCAGGAAGGCGTCGCGGATATTTCCGTCTACGGTTCGCGCCTTGCGCCGGGCGCGCAGCGCTGGAGCGACGCAGTGAAACTCTCGGACGATCCGACGCGCTCCGAGCAGAACCCGGTACTGTTCCTCGCGCCGGATAACACACTGTGGCTGCTGTGGACGGCCCAAATCTCCGGCAATCAGGACACCGCCATTGTGCGCTACCGCCAGTCGGCTGACTTTGGTGCAAGCTGGGGGGAAATCGGCACGCTGCTGGACAAACCCGGTACCTTTATTCGCCAGCCGATTACCGTGCTGGAGAATGGCAACTGGCTGCTGCCGGTGTTCTATTGCCGCACGCAGCCGGGGGAAAAATGGGTCGGCAATGACGATATCAGCGCAGTAAAAATCTCTGCCGATCGGGGGAAAAGCTGGCGCGATGTCGACGTACCGCAAAGCCTTGGCTGCGTGCATATGAATATCACCGCTCTGCCCGGCGGTACGCTGGTGGCGCTGTTCCGCAGCCGCTGGGCGGACAATATTTATTACAGCCACTCGACCGATGGCGGCGAAAGCTGGTCGGTGCCGGAACCGACCGTGCTGCCGAACAACAACTCGTCGATTCAGGTAACCACGCTGACCGATGGCGCGCTGGCGCTGGTGTTTAACCACATGAGCGCCGCCGGAGCCACCGAACGCCGCGCCTCGCTTTATGATGAGATCGACGATGGCGACGGGCGTAAAGAACCGACGGTCACCCGCGGGCGCAGCGCCTTCTGGGGCGCACCGCGCGCGCCGATGACGGTGGCAATCTCGCCGGATGGCGGTAAAAGCTGGCCGTGGCAGCGCAATCTGGATGAAGGCGATGGCTACTGCATGACCAACAACTCGCAGGAAAAACTCAACCGCGAGTTCTCTTATCCCAGCATCAAACAGGGCGCGGACGGCGATCTGCACATTGCTTATACCTGGTTCCGTCAGGCCATCAAATATGTACGTATCTCTCCAGCGTGGGTGAAGGAGTAACCGATGATTTTAGGCAATCTGAACGCCCTGCCGCAGGCCGGGCTTCCCGCCGCGCTGCGCGACATCCTTGCGCTACCGCAGTGCTCGCTGGCAGCGCTGCAGGCGCACGACGACGGACGTTTGCAGCCAGAACAGGCTGCGTGGTTTTGCAATATCGGCCCGGCGAATACCCAACCGCAGGCGCAACGCCACACCGAATATCACCGGTTATGGGCAGATATTCAGGTGGTGCTGACCGGCGAGGAAATGATCAATGCCGGAACACAATACCTGCCGCAGGAGAGCGATGAACAGCGTAAGCCGGATTTGTATATCACCACCACCGCCGCATTGCCGGTGAGCGTGACGCTGCACACCGGGGATTTCGCCGTGTTTCTTCCCGGCGAGCCGCATCAGGCGCTGTGCGCGGTGAACGAGCCGATGACGGTGCGTAAAGCGGTATTCAAAGTGCCGCGCGCGCTGCTGGAGGGTTAACACCATGCCGCATGCTGTGGTTACTGGCGCCAGTTCCGGGATTGGCGAAGCGATTGTTAGCTGGCTGCTGGAACACGGCTGGCAGGTCACCGGGCTTTCACGCTCGCGGGTTGAACGGGCTACTTCTGCGTTTTGCAGCCTGCAAGTGGATTTAAGCGATGAACTGGCGTTGCGCCAGGTGCTCGCCGAGATACAAACGCCGCAGGCGGTAATTCACGCCGCCGGAATGATGGCTGCCGCGCCGCTTGGCGAGCTGGATGCGACAACCAGCCTGCGCCTGTGGCGGCTGCATGTGCAGGCCGCCGAAACGCTGGTTAACCACTTTGCGCCGCAGCTACAGCCCGGCGGACGAATTGTGGTGATTGGCAGCCGTACTTCGCGCGGTGCCGCCGGGCGTTCGCAGTATGTCGCCACCAAAGCGGCGCTGGTCGGGATGGTCAGAAGCTGGGCGGCAGAGCTGGCGCCGCGCGGGATCACCGCCAATGTGGTCGCGCCAGGGGCCACGCAAACGCCGATGCTCAGCGCGCCAGGACGGGAAGGCTCGCCGCCGAATATACCGCCGATTGGTCGGCTGATCGCGCCGCAGGAAGTCGCGGCGCTGGTGGGGTTTGTGCTCTCACCAGATGCCGCAGCCATTACCGGCCAGGAACTGGTGATCTGCGGCGGCGCATCATTAACATAGCAATGAAATGCCGGATGGCACTGAGCTTATCAGGCCTGCAACGGAGCATCCGCTGGCGCTGTGCTTACCGGACCTGGAAGCGCGGTGGATATCTTTATTCCCAACCAAAGCAATTCCGTAGGCCGGATAAGGCAAAGCCGCCATCCGGCAATCAATACCGACACTCGCGCAAATAATGCCTGATGGCGCTCCGCTTATCAGGCCTACGCAACGGAGTACCCGCTGGCGCTGCGCTTACCGGATCTGGAAGCGCAGTGGATATCTTTATTCCCAACCAAAGCAATTCCCGTAGGCCGGATAAGGCGAAGCCGCCATCCGGCAATCAATACCGACACTCGCGCAGCATAATGCCTGATGGCGCTCCGCTTATCAGGCCTACGCAACGGAGTACCCGCTGGCGCTGTGCTTACCGGGCCTGGAAGCGCGATGGATACCTTTATTTCCAACCAAAGCAATTCCCGTAGGCCGGATAAGGCAACGCCGCCATCCGGCAATCAATACCGACACTCGCGCAGCATAATGCCTGATGGCGCTCCGCTTATCAGGCCTGGGCAACGGAGTACCCGCTGGCGCTGTGCTTACCGGATCTGGAAGCGTGGTTGATACCTTAAAGCAATTCCCGCAGGCCGGATAAGGCGAAGCCGCCATCCGGCGATGGCATTAGCGCAGGAACACTTTTCCCAGCAGATAGAGCGTCGCCTGGCCACCGATGAGCACGCGGTCGCCGCGCCATTCACAGCGTAAATCGCCGCCGCGAGCGGAGACCTGCCGCGCCTGCATCACCGTTTTATTCAGCTTCTCGCCCCAGTACGGGATCAACATGCTGTGCGCCGAGCCGGTCACCGGATCTTCCGCCACCGATTCGCCCGGACAGAAAAAGCGGCTGACAAAATCGTATTCATCCCCCGGCGCGGTCACGCAGACCATTTTTCCCAGCGGCTTCATGGCGGCGATATCCGGTTGCAACGCTTCCACCTGCGCCTGGTTCTCCAGCACCACCAGATAATCCCGCGCCACGCGTACCTCTTTCGCCGTGCTGATGCCCAGCGTTTGCAGCAACAGTTCCGGCGGCGTGCTGACCTCTTGTGTTGCCCAGGCCGGAAAATCGAGCGTCAGCCAGTCACCTTTACGGGTGACCGTCAGCGGGCCGACAAAACGGGTAGCGAAGAGAATTTCCGTCGCCGGGTAATCCAGATACTCAAAAATCACGTGCGCGGCGGCAAGAGTAGCATGCCCGCAGAGGTTAATTTCCGCCTGCGTGGTAAACCAGCGCAGTTCAAACCCGGTGTCATTACGGATAAAAAACGCCGTCTCGGATTGATTATGCTGCTGCGCCATTTTCAGCAGCAGATCGTCAGGCAGCCATTCGGTAAGCGGGCACACGGCAACGGCATTGCCGCCAAAGGTTTGGTCGCTAAAGGCGTCCACCATATAAAAGTCAATTGTTTGCATAGCCGTTTCCTCTTTATCGTTCTCTGTTTCTGAACGCTATTGCCAGGCGATGCAATCGGTATTTATTTGCTGAATGTAAAGTGAGATCTGCATCACAAAATGTTTGTATTTTCGCCAACAAAAGCTTTAAGATCTTCTCCTCTTCTTTTTTCTAACCAAGCCAGAACACTTTATGACTACGAATACCGTTTCACGAAAAGTCGCGTGGCTTCGGGTCGTGACGCTTGCCGTCGCTGCTTTCATTTTTAATACCACCGAGTTCGTGCCTGTGGGGTTACTGTCGGATATCGCTCAGAGTTTCGACATGGAGACCGCGCAGGTGGGGATTATGCTGACCATCTACGCCTGGGTTGTGGCGCTGATGTCGCTGCCCTTTATGCTGCTGACCAGCCAGATCGAGCGTCGTAAACTGTTGATTGGTTTGTTTGTGTTGTTTATTGCCAGCCATGTGCTGTCGTTTCTGGCGTGGAACTTTAAGGTGGTGGTGATAAGCCGCATCGGCATTGCTTTCGCCCATGCGATTTTCTGGTCGATCACCGCCTCGCTGGCAATCCGCCTGGCGCCCGCCGGTAAACGCGCGCAGGCGCTGAGCCTGCTCGCCACCGGTACTGCGCTGGCGATGGTGCTGGGTCTGCCGATTGGCCGCATTGTCGGGCAATATTTTGGCTGGCGCACCACCTTCTTTGCCATCGGTCTCGGCGCACTCATCACGCTGGTTTGTCTGGTAAAACTGCTGCCATCGCTGCCGAGCGAACACTCCGGCTCGCTGAAAAGCCTGCCGCTGCTGTTCCGTCGTCCGGCGCTGATGTGCATCTACCTGCTGACGGTGGTGGTGGTAACCGCCCATTACACCGCCTACAGCTACATTGAGCCGTTTGTGCAGAATGTGGCTGGCTTTAGCGCCGGTTTCGCCACCGTACTGCTGCTGATCCTCGGCGGCGCGGGCATTATCGGCAGTATCTTGTTCGGTAAGTTGGGCAACCAGCACGCGTCCGGTCTGGTGTGCAGCGCGATTGGCCTGCTGGTGCTGTCGCTGGTGTTAATGCTGCCTGCTTCCGGCAGTGAAATGCATCTGGCGGTGCTGAGCGTTTTCTGGGGCATTGCGATCATGATTATCGGCCTCGGCATGCAGGTGAAAGTCCTGGCACTGGCACTCGATGCTACCGACGTGGCGATGTCGCTGTTTTCCGGCATTTTTAATATCGGCATTGGCGCCGGTGCGTTGGTAGGCAACCAGATCAGCCTGCACTGGTCGATGGATATGATCGGCTATGCGGGTGCGATCCCGGCGATTGCCGCGCTGGTATGGGCGGTGGTGATTTTCCGCCGCTGGCCGGTAAAACTGGAAGAACAGGTAAGCCACAGCCATATGTAAACGGCCCGCGGGATCACAGCGTTTCGGACACCATTTTATCCATCACCGCGGTTTGCCAGTCAAACCACGGATTCCAGGTCAGGCGGGCGTGAATTTTACCCGCTTCGACCAGCCCCCAGTCGGAATACCACACCTCGTCCCCCTTCAGACAGCGCTGCGCCGCGTTGTCAGGCTGACCGTTGGCGCAGAGCAGCACGCTGCCTTTGCGGCCATACAGCGGGTTTTGCGGCGAAAACAGCACCGACATATGCGAAAACTGGCTGATGCGATCCTGTGGCAGAAAATCCGTTTTCACCAGAATGCGCGAGACGTTCGCCACTTCCGGACGCGGCGCGCCGTACCAGATCACCCGGCTGGCGGGATGGGGAAAGCTGCGATCAAAATGGTCGAGGATCCAACGGGTATTGAGCACGGAATCATGCTCGGTCAGCACAATCAGCGCCGGTTTGTCCCAACTTTTACGCGCCAGCCACTGCTGCGCGCTGGCGCTGGTACGCCAGAACTGGGCAAACCCATTCGTCGGTACGCGTAAATACCGGGTGGCGATCTGCTGCGGGAATACCGTGCTCGGTGGGCGCAACCAGTCGCGAAACAGCGCCACCGTCGGGGCGAGAAAATCGTAGGCGGTGTTGGATTTAAAGGCCGGAGAGAACAACAGCAAGCCCTGCACCCGATCGTGGTGCGTCATGGCATACTCCAGCGCCAGATTGCCGCCGGTAGAGAAGCCGCCGAGCCACAGCGTATCCACCTCTTTTGCCAGAATATCAGCCTGTTCACGCACCACCTGCCGCCACTGTTCGACGCTGACGGTCAGCAGGTCAGAGGGCCGCGTGCCGTGCCCCGGCAGAAGGACGGTACGCACCAAAAAACCCTGTTTCGCCAGCGCAGGCGCAATATCAACAAACGAGGCGGGCCCGTCGCCAAGGCCGTGAATCAGTAAAATCCCTTTATGGGCAGGCTGCGCCGGTCGCCACTCCTGCGGCGTGTTGAGCGCCAGCTCCGCCGTTTTATCCAGCGTCTGAAAGGCACGATGCGCACGCACATAGTCGCGGGTTTGTAACTGATAATCGGCAAAACTTGCCTGCCCCAGCGGCGGCTGCGCGGTTTGCTGATGCTGACAGCCTGCCAGCATCAACATCATGATCAGCAGCACAACCCCTCTGCCCATCAGGCGGCTCCGTGGAAAGTGGTAATAATTTCCAGCACACCATTGATGATAAATTGCACGCCCATGCAGACCAGCAAAAAGCCCATCAAGCGGGAGATCGCTTCTATTCCGCCCTTGCCGACCAGCCGCATGATCGCGCCGGAACTGCGCAGACTGCCCCATAAAATCACCGACACGGCGGCAAAGACGAGCGGCGGCGCAAGGAAAATCACCCAGTCGGGAAACGCCGAGCTGTGGCGGATGGTGGACGCCGAACTGATGATCATGGCGATAGTTCCCGGCCCGGCAGTGCTGGGCATCGCCAGCGGAACGAAGGCAATATTGGTACCGGGCTCATCCTCCAGTTCTTCAGATTTGGTTTTTGCTTCCGGCGATTCGTGCGGTTTTTGCTGCGGGAACAGCATGCGGAAACCAATAAAGGCGACAATCAAGCCACCGGCAATGCGCAAACCCGGGATCGAGATGCCGAACGTGTTCATCACCAACTGCCCGGCATAATACGCCACCATCATAATGATGAAGACATACACCGACGCCATCAGCGCTTGTTGATTACGCTGGGCGCTATTCATGTTGCCCGCCAGCCCTAAAAACAGCGCTACGGTGGTTAACGGGTTCGCCAGCGGCAGTATTACCACCAGCCCCAGGCCGATAGCTTTAAACAATTCAAGCATGATGCGCGACGCTCCTTGTGTGGTCAAAGCCCGGGCAGTATAGCGTTAACACAGCGGCAATGGGATGTTTGTAGGTTGGCAACAGCACCTTAACGCAAACCGATTCAGTTGTTTACGTGGTGTAAAATTTTACCGATATGAAACGTTTTAGCAAATAGTGGCATCCGGGAATCCATTCTGTTGACTTATATTTGCCTGAGCAATAATATCTGCCGTGATTAATCTACTTGCCGGGGCAACCATTGTGAAAAGCACGAATGATCTGTTTAACGATATCATTCCTTTAGGCCGCTTAATCCATATGGTTAACCAGAAAAAAGATCGTTTACTCAACGACTATTTATCGCCGCTGGATATCACCGCCACCCAGTTTAAGGTGCTGTGTTCCATCCGCTGCCAAACCTGTATCACCCCGGTAGAACTAAAAAAAATTCTTTCCGTCGATCTCGGCGCCCTGACCCGCATGCTGGACAGACTGGTATGCAAAGGCTGGATCGTGCGTAACCCGAATCCGAATGACAAACGCGGCGTGTTGGTGCAATTAACGCCCGACGGCGCGGCGCTTTGTGAGCAATGTCATCAATTGGTAGGGAAAGATCTGCACCAGGAATTAACAAAAAACTTAACGGCAGAAGAAGTGGCAACCCTTGAGTCTTTGCTCAGGAAAATATTGCCGTAAAAAACAAAGAGGTATGACGATGTCCAGACGCAATACTGACGCTATCACCATTCATAGCATTTTGGACTGGATCGAGGATAACCTGGAATCACCGCTGTCACTGGAAAAAGTGTCAGAACGTTCAGGTTACTCCAAGTGGCACCTGCAACGGATGTTTAAAAAAGAGACCGGTCATTCGCTGGGCCAATACATTCGCAGCCGCAAGCTGACGGAAATTGCGCAAAAGCTCAAGGAGAGCAACGAACCGATCCTGTATCTGGCGGAACGTTATGGGTTTGAATCGCAACAAACCCTGACCCGCACGTTCAAAAACTATTTTGACGTGCCGCCGCATAAATTCCGCGTGACAGATATGCCTGCTGAATCAAGGTATCTCTACCCGCTAAACCATGCTTGTTAATTATCGCCTGTTTTAAAGACGTATCGAGGAATGTATGAAACGTATTACCTGCGCCGCCATCACGCTGATGGTCCTGTTTTCCGGCCAGAGTTATGCGGAACAATTCAATCATCCGGCACCGCAGGATTCCCGCGACGCGATGATTTTACCCGCCCCCCAACAAACATCGCCGTATGATTTTAACCATATGGGTGTGGGCAGTGACAAATCCGACGCATTAGGCGTGCCTTATTACAATCAGCACGGTTAATCGTTTTGCCCCGCATGAGCGGGGCTTTTTTTATTTCCTGCCTGATTGGCCCTTTCCCGACAAATCTGCGTGTTATCCGGCCTGCACCGCACGGCGCAGACGAAAACCAAACACGTTGATATACAGACCGCCCATCACCAGCACCGCACCTGCCAGTTGCAGCGCCGATAAGGTTTCGCCCAGCAGGATCGCCGCGCTCGCCATGCCGACGACAGGCACCAGCAGCGACAGCGGCGCAACGCGCCATGTTTCATAGCGCCCCAGCAGCGAACCCCAGATGCCGTAGCCGATAATGGTCGCGACAAACGCCAGATAGGCCAGCGACAGCAGCGTGGTGGTATCAATAATCACCAGGCTTCGTAGCATCAGCGCCGGGCCGTCGAACACCAGCGAAGCGATCATAAACGGCACAATCGGAATTAAGGCGCTCCACACTACCAACGACATCACCGCCGGACGCGAGCTGTGCTGCATGATTTTTTTGTTGAAGATATTGCCACAGGCCCAACTGAACGCCGCCGCCAGTGTCAGCACGAAACCCACCAGCGGAACGTGCTGGCCGTTAAGACTCGATTCGATTAACACCAGCACACCCAGCACCGCCAGCGAAATGCCGACCAGCTGTTTTGAGTGCAGCCGCTCGCCGAAAACACCTGCGCCGAGAATAATGGTGAAAAAGGCCTGCGCCTGTAATACCAGCGATGCCAGCCCGGCAGGCATGCCGAATTTGATCGCGCAAAACAGAAAGGCGAACTGACCGAAACTGATCGTCAGCCCGTAACCCAGCAACAAACGCAGCGGGATGTTGGGCCGCGCAACGAACAAAATGGCCGGGAACGCCACTAACACAAAGCGTAAACCTGCCAGCATCAACGGCGGCATACTGTGCAGGCCAACTTTGATCACCACAAAATTCAGCCCCCACGCCACCACCACCAGCATTGCCAGCAGTACATCTTTACGCGTCATTCTCCGCCCCTGTCGTTTCAATTTTTGTAAAATTTACGTTAACGCAAAAAATAGTACAGCGACAGATCATTAAATTCGGTAGGTCAGTTTGGGCATTTGTCGCTAAATCAACCGTTGAACATAGCGGTTTATGCATGTTATTGCTGTATACATCACAAAAAACTATAACAACCAGCATGTCGGGCAAAACATGACCACACCACAAACACGATCCACCGTCGCACTACTGGCGTCCTCTCTGTTATTAACCATTGGTCGCGGCGCAACGCTGCCGTTTATGACCATCTATCTTAATCGCCAGTACGGCATGGCCGTCGATCAGGTCGGTTATGCCATGTCCGTCGCGCTGACTATCGGTGTTGTCTTCAGCCTTGGTTTTGGCATGCTGGCGGATAAGTTCGACAAAAAACGCTATATGTTGCTGGCGATCGTCGCCTTTATCACCGGTTTTGCCGCTATCCCGCTGACGCATCACGCCGGGCTGGTGGTGCTCTTTTTCGCCCTGATCAACTGCGCTTATTCGGTCTTCTCCACGGTGCTGAAAGCCTATTTTGCCGATACGCTCACCCCGACGGCGAAAGCGAAGGTCTTTTCGCTTAACTACACCTTTCTCAACATCGGCTGGACCGTCGGCCCGCCGCTGGGCACGCTGCTGGTGATGCAAAGCATCAATCTGCCGTTCTGGCTGGCGGCTGTCTGCGCAGCATTCCCGCTGGTTTTTATCCAGTTTTTTGTTCGCCGCGTGGCGGTGGGCAGCGGCATGGAGCCTGCGGTTCCCTGGTCGCCATCGGTCCTGCTGAAAGACAAAGCGCTAGGCTGGTTTACCCTCTCGAACCTGCTTGCTTCCTTTGTTTGCGGCTCTTTCGCCTCCTGCCTTTCCCAGTACGTAATGGCCGTAGCGGACAGCGATTTTGCTGAAAAAGTGGTGGCCGTCGTGCTGCCGGTCAACGCCGCTATCGTCGTTTCGCTGCAATACGCTGTCGGGCGCAAACTGACCGCCACCAACCTGCGTCCGTTAATGGCGTTCGGCACAGTTTGTTTCGTGGTGGGGCTGGTGGGATTTATGCTCTCCGGCAACAACTTATGGCTGTGGGGGCTTTCCGCCGCCGTATTTACGCTGGGCGAAGTGATTTATGCGCCAGGTGAATATTTGCTGATCGATAACATCGCGCCGCCGGGGATGAAAGCCACCTATTTTTCCGCCCAGGCATTGGGCTGGCTGGGTGCGGCAATGAACCCGCTGTTGACCGGGATTATTCTCACCACCCTGCCAGCCTGGTCGCTGTTTGTGATCCTGATTGTCACCATTGGCATCGCATGGCTGATGCTGGTGAAAGGGATGCAGGTACGGCAATGGGGCGTGGTGCCAGCGCAATAAATAGTAGGTGCCTGATGGCGGCCACGCCATCAGGCACTCACAACGGTTTACCTGGTTACCACACTTGTGCGGCGATATTTGTCACCAGACGCACTTTGTCCCACTGCTGCTCCGGCGTTAGCGAGTTGCCCTCTTCGGTGGAAGCAAAACCGCACTGCGGGCTGAGGCAAATCTGATTGATATCCACATATTTTGCCGCTTCCGCGAGACGCGCTTTCACCCCTTCCGGGTTTTCCAGCTCGCCGTTTTTGGTGGTAATAAGCCCCAGCACTACCTGCTGTTTACCCGGACGAACAAAGCGCAGCGGTGCAAAATCACCGGAACGATCATTGTCATATTCAAGGAAAAAGGCATCGACATTGACGCTGCCGAACAGCACTTCTGCCACCGGCTCATAGCCGCCTTCGGAAATCCAGGTCGACCGGAAATTGCCGCGGCAGACATGTAACCCGATGGTCAGATCCTCCGGCTTCCCTTCCAGCGCTTTATTAAGTACGCGGGCATAAATGCGCGCCAGTTCATCCGGATCGTCACCGCGCTCGCGGATTTGACGACGCTGATCGTCAGAGCAGAGATAGGCCCAGACGGTGTCATCCAGTTGCAGATAACGGCAGCCGGCGGCATAGAAGGCGTGGATGGCATCGCGCCAGGTGGTTGCCAGATCGTCAAAATAGGCATCCAGTTGCGGATAGACGGTCGCATCAATATCTTTGCGTCCGCCGCGGAAGTGCAGCACGCTCGGGCTGGGGATGGTCATCTTCGGCTGCGCGCTGCCGCTGATGCTTTTCAGATAGCGGAAATCGTTGAGCATTGGGTGATCGCCAAAACGCAGTTTGCCGGTGACGCGTACGCCGTGGGCTTTGGTTTGCACGCCGTTAAACTGAATGCCTTTCTCCGAATCGTAACGCTCAACCCCTTCCAGGCCGTCGAAGAAATCAAAGTGCCACCAGGCGCGACGAAACTCCCCGTCCGTCACCACATGCAGACCGCAAGCGCACTGCTGTTCAACGACATGACGGATGGCCTCATCTTCGACACTGCGCAGCTGCTGTGCAGTGATCTCGCCCTGCGCAAACTGCTGGCGGGCATTTTTGATGGCATCCGGTCGTAAGAAACTGCCGACTACGTCTGCGCGGAAAGGGGCCTGATGTCGCTGCATGGTTATTCTCCTCGAACGCCGGAGCAGATGATTACCCGGCGTGATAATTCATAATTTGAATGTTTTAGCCTTCTGGATGGCTAAATGTCCAAACAAAATGTCACACCGGGCAGAGTGCAGCAACAGAGAAAATTTCACCATGCATGAGAAAGTTTCATGATGACGTCATAAAGATGAAAACAGAGGGCTAGAAATCCGCTTCGATCTGGCCGCTGGCGAAGGCATAACCTTCATCTTCCCAGCCAGTGATGCCACCGATCATGATTTTGACCGGCAACCCCAGCCGCGCCAGTTTCAGCGCCGCGCGATCGGCGCCGTTGCAGTGCGGTCCGGCGCAGTACACCACAAACAATGTATCCGACGGCCAGGCCGCCATGCGTTCGGCCGTCATCATGCGGTGCGGCAGATGCAATGCGCCGGGAACGTGACGACGAGCAAATGCATCCGGGCTGCCAACCACATGCAACAGGACAAAATCTCTGTCGTTATGGGTGATTGCGTCATGCACATCGGCGCAATCTGTTTCAACGCTCAGGCGGCGCAGAAAATGGCTGGTGGCTTGTTCAGGGGATGCGACGGGAAAATCAGTAACGTAGCTCATCGTGCTTTCTCCTTATTTGTGTTAACAGTAATCTAACCAAAACAGGACAACTTCGCTGCACCGTTCTATGCCAGATAACACCAGGATAATGACAACTTTACGACATTCCCCCGCAGCGCACCGTGTTGTTGCCCTCGCCTATGATGGGCTTTGCACCTTTGAGTTTGGCGTCGCGGTGGAGATCTTCGGTCTGCCGCGCCCGGAAATGGGCGATAACTGGTACCACTTCGCCGTGGCGGCAGTGGATGCCGGAGCACTGCGGGCGACCGGCGGTATTCGCATAACGGCCGAAGGCGGGCTGGAACTGCTGGCCGACGCGCAGACCATTGTCGTGCCCGGCTGGCGCGGCGCAGAGTCGCCCGTTCCGGCTGATTTGTGCGCTGCGCTCCAGCAAGCCTGCCAGCGAGGTTGCCGCATTATCTCCATCTGTTCCGGGGTGTTTGTGCTGGCGGCGGCGGGCCTGTTAAACGGGCGCAAAGCCACCACCCACTGGCGTTATACCGACGGGCTGCGCGAGCGCTATCCGGCCATTGTGGTGCTGGAGGATGCGCTCTATTACGACGAAGGGAATGTGATGACGTCCGCTGGCAGCGCGGCAGGGATCGATCTCTGTCTGCACGTGGTCCGTGAGGATTTTGGCCTTGATGCGGCGAACATGGTCGCCCGGCGGCTGGTGGTTCAGCCACACCGCGATGGTTCGCAGACGCAGCAGCTTATCCGCCCGGTTGCCCGCACGCGCGAGAGCCGCCAGTTGGGGCAGTTGTTTGATTTCCTCCACCAGCAACTTGCGGAAAGCCATACCGTGGCGTCACTGGCGCAGCGGGTGGGCATGAGCCCGCGCACCTTTTTACGCCGCTTTCAGGAATCGACAGGCACCACACCAGCGCGCTGGATTTTACAGGCGCGGTTACAGCGCGCTCAAACGCTGCTCGAACAAACACGCATACCTATTGATCTGGTCGCCGGGCAGGCAGGATTTGGTAATGCCGCGTTGCTGCGCCACCATTTTCATCAGCGGTACGGCATCTCCCCGGCGATGTACCGCAAGAAGTTTGCCGAAATGGCGAAATAACGCGCGCCATTCAGGCTTTATTGAGGTTCACCAGGTTATTATCTCTCCATCGCGGCTAAATAATTAAGGTAAGAGAGGCAAGTTGGTTAATTAGATGGAGGTTTAAAATGATGGCAAATATGCATGTCTTTATGGCAGTACTGGGAGTGATTCTTTTTTCCGGATTCCTTGCTGCTTATTTTAGCCACAAATGGGACGACTGATGAACAGCGATAATCCCCCACCGGGAAGGCCCCTTGCGTAAATGCGTGAGGGGCCTTTTTTCATTATGCCAAAAAAAAACCGCCGTATTGGCGGTCAATGCTTGCATGGATGGTTTTGTATTGTTCTGTACGTTCACTCAACGGGATAGGTAAACGCCGTGCTGACTACGTTAGCAGTTACTGCCTCAATAAAGGTTAAACAAAGCTGAGCTGGCGATAAAAAAAACGCCAGCGAAACGTTTTGCTATTGAAATTATTGAAGATATATCTTTCAGCGCAATGAGAATATGTTAACGTCAAATCACCACTTCACAGACCGGAGGGATTATTCCCAATCTCAAATTTCAGTGCCCGGTTTGCAGCAGCCGAAAGTTTTTATTCACCACATTCTGCCAGGAACGGCAACAGCCACATGGCGCAATTTGCTCAGTATGTGGAACAAGACTGACGGCCAGAACCTGTATATCCACGCCGCGTCGCAGACGCTGGCCAAAACCTGTAATGTAAATGGGCCTCGCTGAGGCCCTTTTGATTTTTATATTTTGCCTGATGCGTGATAATTCAGGTAACTGCACAAACTGCCCGCATTTTATTTTTCGCTATTTGCACGAAACGCTAACGTTCAATTCTGGCTGCGACATGGCGTAAAAAAACCGCCCTCAGGCGGTCGTTAATTAATAAAATTTCCGGATGGCCTGTTCGGTTTCCTGTTGGCTCACCAGATCGGAGAAACGGGCAACCAGGAAGGTTTCGCCATCCAGTTCCCAGGGTTCAATCGGGATTTCGAGAAACGAGCTCTGCTCATTTTTGAACGTGACCGATTTTGCATTGTCTTCCACGGTCACGTTTTCAACCTTACCACCGGCGCGTATTACCACTACATTTTTGGTCATGTCGGTTACCTCAGTTGCTCAAATTTGATTCGACATTAGCACAGTCATTGTCTGAATGCCCGGGTTATGCCACAGAATGTTAACGTTCAAATCAGGTCCTTTAATTTGGCTTAATGAACGACATAACGCCACGGTCGTAAATGTGAGATAGCCCACACTTTAACAACTGAGTGGGCTAAAAGCGGCAATTAACGCGGTAAAGGGAGCGGAAATTAAAAAGCCAGAGGCCCGGTGATGCAGGCCTCTGGCTGAGGAGTTTACGGTGATGCCGGGTGCCTCCCGGTGAGTTCGCGCCAGACCACGAAACCCGCGATACCCCAAAAAGGTTTGACTGGTTGCCCCTCCGCGCAGGGGGATTCATCACCATCTGTTACGGTATTTCTCACGCGGAAACAGGTCAATAACCCTGCGAGTTATGTAACTTTTTAAAGCATTTCCGCCCGTAATTAATCACTTAACCCGCGATTTTTCAGCATCGGCTCGATCTGCGGATCGTGGCCGCGCCATTGCCGATAAAGCTCACCGAGATCGGTGCTGTTGCCGCGCGACAAAATGGCTTCGCGGAATCGTTGCCCATTTTCACGGCTTAAACCGCCCTGCTCCACAAACCACTGATAACCGTCATCGGCCAGCATCTGCGTCCATAAATAGGCGTAATAGCCAGCAGCATAACCGCCACCAAAAATATGCGCGAAATAGCTGCTGCGATAGCGCGGTGGTACTGCCGCCAGATCGAGCTGCTCCTTGCGAATAGCTTCACGCTCAAACGCATCGACATCATTTACCCCGGCGCCATCGGCCAGCGCATGCCAGTTCATGTCGAGCAGTGCCGCGCTCAGCAGTTCCGTCATGTCGTAGCCTTTATTGAACTGGGTGGCTTGCAGCATTTTCTCGCGCAGCGCCTCCGGCATCGGCTCGCCGCTCTGATGATGACGGGCGTAGTGCGCGAAAACCTGCGGCTGGCTGGCCCAGTGCTCATTGATTTGCGAGGGGAATTCAACGAAATCGCGCGGCGTATTGGTACCGGAAAGCGTGGCGTAACGCTGGCTGGCAAATAGCCCATGCAGCGTGTGGCCAAACTCGTGGAACAGCGTGATCACTTCATCCCACGACAGCAGCGCCGCCTGCCCGGCGGCTGGTTTCTGGTAGTTACAGACGTTATAGATCACCGGCTGCGTACCGTTCAGCGTCGATTGTTCAACAAAATTGCCCATCCACGCGCCGCCGCTTTTTGAGTCGCGAGCGTAGTAATCGCCGTAAAACAGCGCCAGACCGCGGCCGTCAGCATCGAAAATCTCCCACACGCGCACGTCGGGATGATAGACCGGAATATCAAAACGCTCGGTGAACCGAATGCCAAACAGCTCGCTCGCCGCCCAGAACACGCCGTCCGTGAGCACAGAGTTCAGCGCGAAATAGGGTTTGATTTGTGATTCATCCAGCGCATATTTCGCCAGACGAACCTGCTCGGCATAGAACGCCCAGTCCCAGGCCTGCGCGGTAAAGCCGCCCTGCTGGGTGTCAATCGTCTGCTGAATATCAGCCAGTTCCCGCTCGGCGCGCGCGCGCGCGGCAGGAGCGATATCGCGCATAAATGTCAGCGCGGCCTGCGGCGTACCGGCCATCTGATCGGCGATTTTCCAGCTGGCGAAATCATTAAAGCCAAGCAGTTTTGCCTGCTGCGCGCGAAGCTGCACCAGACGCAGTACAATCGCGCGGGTATCATTGGCATCCCCGCGCTGCGTGCGCAGCCAGCCGGCGGTAAACAGATTTTCACGGGTCTGGCGATCGCGCAGCGCGGCCAGCGCCGGTTGCTGGGTGGTATTGAGCAGAGAGAGCAGCCAGCGGTTTTCCAGCCCTTTCGCCTTCGCCGCTTCGGCGGCCGAGGCGATCTCTTCGGCACTTAAGCCGTCGAGTTGATGGACATAATCCACCACCAGCCCGCCCGCTTTATCCGCAGCCAGCAACCGCTGGTTAAACTGGCTGGTCAGCGCCGCCGCTTCGGTATTCAGCGCTTTCAGCGTCGTTTTATCTTCTGCGCTCAGCATTGCGCCTGCGAGGACAAACTTCTGATACGTCGTTTCGACAAGGCGCAGCGATTCTGCATCCAGCCCCAACGCTTCACGCTGACGCCATACGCTTTCCACGCGAGCGAACAACGTATCATCAAGGTAAATATCGTTCGCCAGTTCCGCCAGTTCCGTGGAAAACGCCTCATCGAGCTGCTGTAAAAAATCATTGGTATGCGCGGAGGTCATGGCGAAGAAGACGCTGGTCACCTGATTCAGCAGATGACCGCTCTGCTCCAGCGCCAGCAATGTATTGTCAAAATCGGCGGCAGCAGAGTTCGCCGTAATGGCGGCGATCTCCGCGCGCTTTTGCCGCACGCCTTCGTCAAATGCCGGGCGATAGTGTTCATCAGTAATCACATCAAACGGCGGCGCCTGATACGGCAGCGGGCTTGCAGAGAAAAAGGGGTTAGTAACCGACATGTTTCGCTCCTGAACAGGGTGAATCTTTTCAGAGTAGGCATCCGCTGCGCGCATCGCAATCATTTCTCTCTCTGCGGCCGCACAAGCGTGCGTTTTTTGCCACACTGTAACTTGTGTTACCGCAAACATGCGGTCATGCTAACGTTCAACACCACAAAAAGCGTTGAGGAACAGTGAGATGATTATTCTGGTTACCGGGGCAACGGCAGGTTTTGGCGAAGGCATCACACGCCGTTTTATTCAGAACGGCCACAAAGTGATCGCCACTGGCCGTCGTCAGGAACGTTTACAGGAGCTGAAAGACGAGCTGGGGGATAACCTCTACATCGCGCAGCTGGATGTTCGCAACCGTGCGGCAATTGACGAGTTGATGGCTTCCTTGCCAGCACAGTGGCGCGATATTGATGTGCTGGTCAACAATGCCGGTCTGGCGCTGGGGCTTGAGCCTGCGCATAAAGCCAGCGTCGATGACTGGGAAACGATGATCGACACCAACAACAAAGGTCTGGTTTACATGACGCGCGCGGTACTGCCGGGCATGGTGGAACGTAATCGCGGCCATATCATCAATATCGGTTCAACGGCGGGGAGCTGGCCGTATGCGGGTGGCAACGTCTACGGCGCGAGCAAAGCGTTTGTACGCCAGTTCAGCCTTAACCTGCGTACCGATCTGAGCGGTACGGCGGTGCGCGTGACCAATATTGAGCCTGGTCTGGTCGGCGGTACGGAGTTTTCGAACGTGCGCTTTAAAGGCGATGATGCCAAAGCGGGAAAAACCTACGAGAATACCACTGCGCTGACGCCGGAAGATGTCACCGAAGCGGTCTGGTGGGTGGCGACGCTGCCGAAGCATGTCAATATCAACACCCTTGAGATGATGCCGGTAAGCCAGACGTATGCGGGCTTAAGCGTTCACCGTCAGGGTTAACTTTCCCACCCGGCCTGCGGGCCGGGTATGGGATGTACAGTAAATAAATGGTATGGTAGCCGGGTTAACCCTTTAAAAAGTAAGAGCGAATGGCCGCTGAAACGCAACTCAACCCTACACAGCCCGTAAATCAACAAATTTACCGCATTCTACGGCGGGATATTGTGCATTGCCTGATCCCACCGGGTACGCCGTTGTCGGAAAAAGAGGTGTCGGTGCGTTTCGACGTTTCGCGCCAGCCGGTGCGTGAAGCCTTTATTAAGCTGGCGGAAAACGGCCTGATCCAGATCCGCCCGCAGCGCGGCAGTTACGTTAACAAAATCTCCATGACGCAGGTGCGTAATGGCTGCTTCGTGCGCCAGGCGATCGAATGCGCCGTCGCCCGCCGCGCCGCCACGCTGATTGATGACAGCGCCTGCTACCTGCTTGAGCAAAACCTCAACCAACAGCGCATCGCCATCGAGCGCAAGCAACTGAATGATTTCTTCGAGCTGGATGACAATTTCCACCAGAAGCTGGCGCAGATCGCCGATTGCCAGCTGGCGTGGGACACCATCGAAAACATCAAAGCCACCATCGACCGCGTACGCTATATGAGTCTTGACCACGTTTCGCCGCCGGAAATGCTGCTGCGCCAGCATATGGATATCTTTTCCGCGCTGGAAAAACGTGACCCTGACGCCGTCGACCACGCCATGAGCCTGCACTTGCAGGAGATCAGTGAATCCGTAAAAACCATTCGCCAGGAAAATCGCGACTGGTTCAGCGAGGATTAACGTCCTCGCCGGCCACAGACATTGGCGGTGAGCCGCCATCACAGCAGCTCGCCGCCCTTGAAATACGTCTCGCGTCAACGGCTAAACCGGCATTCCAGTGTCTGTAGCGACCGGCACCGGCTCACGGCGGGATTCGCCTTTGCTCAGGTTGTACCGATCAACGGTGTCAAACATCTCGGTAAAAAGCGCGTCATCCTTTCGCGCCCAGAACGTATCCTGATCCTCGCCGCCCCAAATCTCATGAGTATGACAGGCGAACTCCAGTAAGCCGGAGTGATGCGGCGTGAAATCGATACGCTTCTGTGTCTCCTGCGGGACGATATTCTGATAGAAAAGCACAACTTCACACTCGCAGCCTTTCGCGTTGTACAACGACAACAGCTCATTCAGATGTTCTCTTAACAGAGCAAGATCGGAATTCGCCGTGACGCGGTGATGGTAAAGGAAGACGAAATTTTTATTTCCTCGCCAGGCGAGTTGACGCTCAATGCGCCGTTTGAATGTCTGCTTATCGGCGGAAATGCCGAGGGGATCGTGATGCGTAAATTCAAATCCCAGCATATGTCTTTCGCTGTACTGAGCCACGCAATCCTTATAATAGGTGGAGCGCACAACAGAATGGTCGCCATCCGGGAAATGTTGCAAATATGTTTTGTCCAGTAAATTCTGGTAATTATCTTTTTCCATCTGAAGAATATATTCTATATTAGAACGCCCGGAGGAAAAAATAGAACTGAACGATTTTCTGTTGTGCCGACGAAGAATATCATCCGGCAGGCAGTTTTCCCCCAGGGAAATCCAGTACACGTCCGCATCACCGCTATGACGATATTTCCATTTCTTCCGCAGATGCGTAATTGTACGTTTAAGCGACTTAAGATGATTTCTCACCTGTTGCTTGATGACTTCACTTTTCATTAAACCATCCCCATTCCGTATCGTTATAACACCATTAAAATGGAGCGATAAGACATCTCATCTCCATTTAAATTGTTATTAATATCAATGAATTAAAATAAAACAACATTATAAAAGGCGTTCATATTCCTCGCCTGTTTGTTAATAACAAGGCGACATTAATGGAATAATTTCAACTCGTGATAATTCCGAATATCTTTATTTTGTTGTTGCTGGCGGAAAATTCAGTACAGAATAGCCAGCCGAAAATTAATCTGTCAGCCTTTATCACTTGCCGACAAAACCAGGCTTCCTGCACGCCTCTTTCGCTTCGGTTTTATTTAAAACAATCGCCCTCTTTTTTATTCAAAAGAAACCCGACGCAGGATTTTACCGCGCTAAAAAGAATAAAAACCCCGAAACAGTCACTAACATATCGTTACAGAGTGTACGCGTTATCGCGCGGCAGGTAGTAATCAGGAAAATCTTAAAAGCTTTTTATCATTGATGAATAAAAATGGGATCGGGGAAATAAACGCGAGGTTTTTTACCTATATCAGTTTGATTTAAGGCGTTTGTCATCGCGTGATGCCAAAAATTTTTTCAGCAAAAAAGTGTGATGTTGATCAAAAACAAAAACTCGTTATCTCAGGAGCGTATTTATAAAGCGTCCGTAGCGGGGACATCTTCTGCCCCGTTTCGTTTTTTGGATATCAACAAGGAGAAACCACCATGGTGACTTATGATCGTAACCGTAATGCAATTACCACCGGCAGCCGCGTAATGATTAATGGTACGGGCCGTACTGGCAAAATCATTGCGATTCACGCAGCCGGGCTGGACGCCGCGCAACTGCGTCGCAGTAAAACGGTAGAAGTGGAAGGTTGTGAAGGTAAATTCGAACCGGTTGAACTGATTCGGCTTGGTCTGCACTAAATGGTGAAAATGCCCACATAAAGGCAAAAAGAATGCCGCCTGGGCGGCATTCTTTCGACGATTTACAGCGCTGCGGCGTATTCTGCCACCGTCGCTTTCGCCCCTTTCTCCAGCAGAGAACGATACGCTTTCTGTACCTGCGCCACAAAGGCCGCTTCTTTCGGCAGTTCGTTGCCAAAAATCGCTTCGATGCCCAACAGAGCCTGCACGCGCGCTTCACCTTCCGCGCTTGCGTTAACCGCGCCCTGAATCACCGTCAACAGCGGATCGCACACTTCGATCGCCTGACCTTGCTCATCAACACCGCCGACGTAGCGCATCCAGCCCGCCACGCCCAGCGCCAGCAACGCAAAGGAATCCTGATGCGCTAAGTGCCAGCGTACAGAATCGAGCATACGCTGCGGTAATTTCTGGCTGCCGTCCATCGCGATCTGCCAGGTACGGTGACGCAGCGCAGTGTTGCTGTAACGCGCAATCAGCAGATCGGCGTAACGCGCAAGGTCAACGCCCTTCACTTTCAGCGTTGGCGCCTGCTCTTTCAGCATCAGCGCGTGCGCCGCGCGGCGATAGTTGTCGTCGTCCATACATTCGTTGATGTGCTGGTAACCGGCCAGGTAACCCAGATAAGCGAGGAAGGAGTGGCTGCCGTTCAGCATACGCAGTTTCATCTCTTCGAACGGCACGACGTCGGCAACCAGTTCGGCGCCCGCTTTTTCCCACGCCGGACGACCCGCAACAAAGTTATCTTCAATCACCCACTGGCGGAACGGCTCGCAGGCCACGCCCGCCGGATCGCGCACGCCGGTAAGCTGTTCGATTTTATCCAGCGTTTCCGCCGTTACTGCCGGAACAATACGGTCCACCATGGTCGACGGGAACGTCACGTTGGCGTCAATCCAGTCGGCCAGTTCCGCATTCACCGCACGGGCATAAGCGCATACCACATTGCGGGTAACATGGCCGTTTTCCGGCATGTTATCGCAGGACATCACGCTGAATGCCGCCAGCCCTGCCGCTTTACGACGCGCCAGCGCTTCCACCACCACGCCAACTGCGGATTTCGGCTGCCGCGGGTTTTGCAGGTCGCCAACGATTAACGGATGATCGAGCATCAGTTTGCCGGTCGCCGGCGAGTGGCAATACCCTTTTTCGGTGATGGTCAGCGAGACAATCGCCACCTGCGGCTCGCACATGGCGGCCAGCACGGTTTCCAGGCCATCAACCTGCGCGTGCAGTGCGCGTTTCACCACGCCAACCACTCGCGCTGTCCACGCGTCGGCGGACATTTCCGCCACGGTGTACAGATTATCCTGCTGTTTCAGGTCGGCAATCTGCTGCTCACCGCCGATCAGATTGACTTCGCAGTAACCCCAGTCGCTGCCATGCTCTGCGGCCAGAATATCCGCATACACCGACTGGTGGGCGCGATGAAAAGCGCCAAACCCCAAATGCACAATGCGTGGAACCAGTTTGTTACCATCGTAAGTAGGTAACGTGGCTTTCGCCTTTAATAGCCTGTTTTCCATGGTGGGACTCATCTTATTAAGTGAAACAGTGGTTCAATAGATTACGGGCTGTCGCAAATCAGACTATGATTTACGACAGCATTTGCGGACTACACTAACTAGAATGGTAACCAAATATGTCAAAATCCCGTTAACTTAACCTCTGGCTCAACGTTCACTTCCGGTAATTAATAAGGGGTTTCAGATATAGTTCCGGTTTCCTACCGGCTGGGCCGCAGCACGCGGTTCAGCCGCGTCTTGCAGAATATTCAAATCGCGGTCGCGCACTTCCGGCATCAGCACGGCACAGAGCAAACCAATCAGCGAGTAGGCCACCAGCATAACGACTATTGGCCACCAGGAGCCGGTCATATTGCAGAAGATCCCCGCCAGTACCGGCCCGAATCCGACGGCCACCAGCCCGCCCGCTTCTTTCGAAATGGCCATCCGCGTGAAGCGATTACGGGAGCCGAACATTTCCGCCATGGTGATGTTTTCCAGCGCGAATAACCCGAGCACGGCAACGTTATGAATGACGATGATCGACAGCATAATCACGCCGGGGTTGTAGCTCTTATCGACGATGATCGCCATCATTGGGTACGCGAGAATGATCGCCGAGATACACAGGCAGATATAGGGTAAACGACGCCCCACTTTGTCGGACAGCCAGCCCAGAAACGGAATGGTAAGGAAGCCAATAATCGAACTGATCATCAGGGCATCGGTCGGAATGCGTTTTTCGAACAGCAGGGTTTGTACCAGATAACCCGCGAGGAAGGTTTGAATTAACCCGGAGTTACCGGCCTGACCAAAGCGCAAACCGGTCGCCAGCCAGAAAGTTTTGCTGCTGAACATCGCGCCCAGCCCCATTTCCGCACGTTGGCTTTCCGGCGCATGCGCGCCTTCGTGCACCTTCTCGAAGACCGGGCTCTCTTTCAGGTTCAAACGCAACCAGATGGCGAAAATCATCACCACCACGCTGGCGATAAACGGCACCCGCCAGCCCCAGTCGAGCAGCGCTTCGCGATCCAGCGCGAAAAACATCACCGCCCAGATCGCCGTTGCGCTCAGCGTGCCGCAGTTGGTACCCATCGCGACCAGCGAAGAGATAATGCCGCGTTTCCCTTTCGGTGCATATTCCGCCAGCATGGTTCCGGCTCCGGATATCTCCGCCCCTGCGCCAAGGCCCTGAATAATGCGCAGCGCTACCAGCAGTACCGGCGCAAAAATGCCGATCTGCGCATAGGTCGGTAACACGCCAATCAAGGTGGTACAAATGCCCATCATCGTGATGGTGATGAACAACACTTTTTTGCGGCCTATGCGATCGCCCATTTTACCAAAGATAAACGCGCCGATAATGCGCGCCACATAACCCGCTCCGTAGGTTCCCATCGCGAGGATCAGCGCCATTGCCGCCGATTGCTCCGGGAAGAAGATCTCATGAAAAACCAGCGCCGCGCCCAGCGAGTAAAGCTGGAAATCCATGAATTCAAGCGCAGTACCCAGCCAGCCGGAAACGGCGGCTTTCACCAGATCAGAGGTCGTTCTTTCAGCGTTAACTTGCGTCATAATGGCTATCTCGAAAAAAGAAGTATGCGTACCGCTCAACCGCATTTTTCGTTGTAATTAATTGAACGTTAATAAGACTTTACAGCAGTGCCGCTGATCTTTTTCAAACAGTTCAATCGCATCGGTGACATGTTGATAGTCAAATTTATGCGTCACTAACTTCGTCGGGTCGATCAAGGCGCGAGCCAGCCAGTCGATCACCACCGGGAATTTGCCCGCGTTAAGACGCGAAGAGAAAATAGAAAGTTCTTTACCCGTGATGCCCTGCTGGATTATCTGGCTGGGTTCGCTGGAAAATCCCATGATCACAATGCGCGCAGCGGGAGACGCCAGCGCAATCGCCTCCTGTAGAATGGATGGATGACACGCCGCATCAACAATCAGCGTCGGTTTAATGCCCTTCTCTGCCAGCGCTTCCGCCAACGGCTGCTGGCTGTTGTTAATCACCCAGTCCGCGCCATTGCGCTGCGCCATTGCCAGACGTTCTTCGATACGATCGGCAACAATCACCTGCTGCACGTTGTAGACATTTTTCAGCGCTTGCAGCGTGGTTAATCCCATCGGCCCTGCGCCATAGATCAGCGCAATGTCTTTCTCTGTTGGGTTCACCTGGCCTGTGACGTTAGCCGCGATGGTAAACGGCTCGATCATTACCGCATTCTCATCCGGGATTGCCGCCGGAACGGCCCAGGCGTTGCGCGCCGGCACGGTGGCGTATTCGCTAAAACCGCCGTCGCGATGCACACCCAACACCACTAGTTCGTTGCAGACATTCGGTTTGCCAACGGAGCACGGATAGCAATGACCGCAGCTGATCACCGGGTCAACCACCACGCGTTCGCCTATCCTTTCCGCCGACACGCCTTCACCGACGGCATCGATCAGACCGTAGAATTCGTGGCCAATGACGCGCGGATATTTGGCGAACGGGTTGTGTCCGCGATAAATGTGGCTGTCGGAGCCGCAGATCCCGGCGAGTTTGACCTTCACGCGCACCTCACCGGCGGCGGGTTGCGGCAAAGGGCGTTCAGCGAGCGTTAATTGGTTGGGTTGTTCAATCACCACACTTTTCATTTTGCTTTCCTCTGTTACCAGTTCCACAACGTGCCATCTTCCAGCCGCGCGACCGGCAGATACGCGGGATCGTAGGGGTATTTCGCCGCCAGTTTTTCGTCAAAAACGATGCCCAGACCGGGTTGATCGCCGGGGTGCATATAGCCTTGATCAAAGCGCCAACTGTGCGGGAACACCTCCAGCATCTGTTCGGAGTAACCCATATATTCCTGCACACCAAAGTTGGGCACCCACAAATCAAAATGGAGGGCTGCCGCATGGCAAATCGGCGAAAGATCTGACGGGCCGTGCGAGCCGGTACGTACCTGATAGAGCGAGGCGAAATCCGCAATGCGCCGCATACCCGTAATGCCACCGGCATGGGTGATCGTGGTGCGGATATAGTCGATCAGTTGCTCTTCAATCAGCTGCTTGCAATCCCAGATACTGTTGAACACTTCGCCGACGGCAATAGGGGTGACGGTGTGTTGGCGGATTAACCGGAAGCAAGCCTGGTTTTCAGCCGGAGTGGGATCTTCCATCCAGAACAGGCGAAAAGGTTCGATGCTTTTGCCGAAACGCGCGGCTTCAATGGGCGTCAGACGGTGGTGCATGTCATGCAGCAGATGTTCGTCGAACCCGAATTTACTGCGCACGGCGTCAAACAGTTTCGGCGTGAAATCGAGGTATTTTTCCGTCGACCAGAGCTGCTCTTCCGGCCACTGGCCTTTGGTGGCCGGTTCATACGCCTGGCCTTTGCCTTTTGCCATGCCGTAGGTGGTTTTCATTCCCGGCACGCCACACTGCACGCGGATGGCTTTAAACCCCATCTCTTTGTGCCGCGCGTAATCTTCCAGCACCTCGTTAATGGTGTGGCCGGTGGTATGGCAATAAACCATCACCCCTTCACGGGAAGCGCCGCCAAGCAACTGGTAGAGCGGCATGTTGGCGGCTTTGGCTTTAATATCCCACAGCGCCATATCAATGGCGGAGATAGCCGACATGGTCACCGGACCGCGCCGCCAGTAAGCGCCTTTGTAGAAAAATTGCCAGATATCTTCAATGCGCTGCGCGTCGCGGCCAATAAGTTGCGGGCACAAATGATCTTTCAGGTAGGAAGCAACGGAGAGTTCGCGGCCATTCAGCGTGGCGTCGCCAAGGCCGATGATCCCCGCTTCAGTGGTGATTTTTAATGTGACAAAGTTGCGCCCCGGGCAGGTAACAAAAACCTCAGCGCCAGTGATTTTCATGCGGGTTTCCTTACATCAACGTAATGTGATGCAGAAAACTTACGCAATCAGATAACTACCATACAAGTATAACGATCAAAAAACACGCGAATGATCACAAAATATTAACGAATTAGTTAAGCACGCCCCCATCCGGCGACAATGATTAACATACCGCACATCGCCACAACAGCGCCCAGCCAGTCATAAAGACTCAGCTTCACGCCATCCACTACGCGCAGCCAGATAAGCGCCGTGCAGACATACACGCCGCCGTAAGCCGCATAAACTCGCCCGCTGGCCGCCGGATGCAGCGTTAACAGCCAGACAAACAGCGCCAACGCCAGCGCCGCAGGCACCAGCAGAAGCGGCGTCGCGCCGCGTTTTAACCACAGCCAGGGCAGGAAGCAACCCAGGATTTCACACAGCGCGGTAGCAAAAAAAAGCAGCGTCGTTTTGAGCATTTCTGGCACTATTATTCATGATTGGTTGAACCATCATACCCGATAATGTTCTGAGAGTGGGCGCCGCCCCGGTATGCTGGCAGGCTGAGATCGCATAGAATAGAGAGATGTGGGCTACCCGTTTCTCCCTCAATTTAAGGATATCGCAATGACAACTACACTTAGCAAACGCCTGTGCCTGACCGCAATGCTGACGCTGGGTGCCATCGTGTACACCACCTCCGCAATGGCAGAAACCAACCGTCTGATTATCGAATCGGGCGACAACGCACAAACCCGTCAATCTGCGGCGATGGAAAAAGAGCAATGGAATGACACCCGTACGCTGCGTCATAAAGTGAATAAACGCGTCGAAAAAGAGTGGGACAAAACCGATGTGGCATTTGACGCGCAGGACAACTGCCAGAAAAGCAGCAACTTTAACGCGTACTGGGAACCCAATACTCAGCGCTGCCTCGATCGTCGTACCGGTCGTCAAATTCAATAATTTCACCGGGCGCGCACCGCGCCCGTCTTCCCGCCTTCATCCTCTTGAACATAAAACTCTCGCGTCGCCCAGCGCCGGATATCAGGTAAAAACTTTGCCGGCACCCATATTATGAAAGAAACAGCAGGTGAAGAGTCAGTCCCACAACCGCGCAACCGGCAATGACATGCGTCACTTTTGCTTTAAAGCGAAACAGAGCAATTGCCGCAGCCAGAACAATCAGGGCGGCCGTCCAGTCGACGTTGCCAGCAAACTCTTGCGGCCACAGCACGTGATAACCAAAGAACAGCGCCAGATTGAGAATGACGCCGACGACAGCGGCTGTTATCGCCGTGAGTGGCGCGGTGAATTTGATATCGTTGTGCGTTGTTTCAATAAAAGGTCCACCGGCAAAAATAAATAAAAAAGAAGGCAGGAAGGTGAACCAGGTAACCAGTATTGCGGCAACCGCTCCCCCGAGGAAAAGATGATCCGGCCCAAACACGGTATTGGCATATCCGCCGACGAATCCGACAAAGGCGACAACCATAATTAAAGGACCGGGAGTGGTTTCGCCCAACGCCAGACCGTCAATCATCTGCGTAGGGGTTAGCCACTGATAATTAACGACTGCCCCCTGATAAATGTAAGGCAGTACGGCGTAAGCCCCAGGTACGATGCATCAGCCAGCCGATATACGTTGCCAGCTGCTGCGCTTCAGGCCCTGGTAATACCATGCAGTAGTTCAATGCGTGCAGAAAACGTTGTTCTGAGATCCAGCGCCGGTTTTCCACCAGTTCCTGATGCATGATGGATATTTGCCCTGCCGGGCCGCCAAAACTGATAAATCCCAGCTTCAGCCAGAATAAAAATGCTTCCCGGAAGCTGACGTGATGAGGACTTTCTGGATCGACCATAGCGAGCGACGGGCTTTTACTCATGGTGCGCGGATCTCATTTGGTAAGTCATTAACAGGCCGTCAGACAGCGTAGATGCTGTCTCCAGCAGCTTGTTATCGTCCGTGATGTTCTGACTCTGTCAGAATACGGCCACGCCAGCCGCCTCTGGTGGCTGAACTCTGCCAGTATCCAGTTAATTCTCTACAGATTATTTTGCAATAAAACCCGTGATGATTACGCGCCCCTAAAACAACCGTCTCAGGAACTCATTGCTATGACGGCCATGAACCGCCTGCCACTACCGCGCAGCCAGCGCGGCGGTGGTCTGCATCAATAATAGGCGATGGTATTTTTGATGCTGTATTTGTGGGTAACCTGCGGAGAAGCGCTCAGATCGACAACTTCCAGCGAGCAGCTCAACGGATTGTCGTGGTTGTCGTAGTCGCAGGTCTGTTTCACGCTGCCGAGCGGCTTGTCATTCAGCGTGCTGAGCGATGTGTAATCGAGTTTTTTCCGTTTGTCTTTGGAAGGCGTCGAGGCCACCGTCAGATGCTCGTCCTTTGAGGTCGTGGATTTGCCCAGCGGATAACCTTCCTCATCGTAACGGTATTTCACTTCCATCTCTTTCCCGGTCGCCAGCACGACAAAACCGTTGTCATCGGTGTCCCACGTCACGCCCGCCGCCGGAAACTCAGCTAACTGGCATTTACCCTGCAAGCGCAGCCGCTTCTCTTTCGTTTCCGCATCGAGATAATAATTGGCATCCAGCACCAGCGCGACGCCGCTGTTGTTCTCCAGATCGTGCAGCTCCAGCGTATCGAAACAGCCCTCTTTCGACATTGTTCCGCTGACGCGTTTGGTGACTTCGCCCTTCTCATTTAACAGCGTCTGGCTGAACTCTTTCACCGGGCCACGCAGCGGATCAAAATCGAATTCATTGGAGAAGCTCGCCATCTCTGGCGTAAACGATACCGGTTCCTTCGCGTCATCACATCCGGCGAGCAATGTCACCACAGCGATGAGCAATAGCTGTTTTTTCAATGGGTTCACCACATTTTTCTTCTGGATTGCGCCTATCTTAGCAAAATCTTTACATAGTCGGGCAAACACTTATTTGTCTTACGGCCTAAAACCGGCCAGCGAATACCGGCTGCCCACCACATTTAGTAGCCGGAGCGGCCGTAAAACCACGGCGGCTATGTGTGCCAGCGCAGATAACGTTACTGCCGCATCCGCGATCGCATCGTCAGATAATTCAGAGATTTACCCGGACCTGGTGCGGAAACTGCTAAGCTTACTGCGGGCAAAACTGAAGGAGATGAGAATGCAATATTCACGTTGGTTATGTGCATTACTGCTGGCGGGCGCGGTTCCTGCCTTTGCTGCGCCCGATTCATGCGAGCGGGTCAAGGCGGATATTCAGCAGCGCATCATTAATAATGGCGTCCCGAAATCGGGATTCAGCCTGACAATTGTGCCGAATGACCAGGCAGACCAGGCCGGTTCGCAGGTGGTGGGCCACTGTGCGAATGACACCTACAAAATTCTCTACACCCGCAACAGCGGCGCTGCCCCACAGAACGATCAGGGCGCCGGCACACAATAAAACATAATCCCCCTGAATATCAGGGGGACTCCCCTGCAGTTGATCGTGGTTAAAAACTACGTACCCCCAAAGGATTACCATAAGCACTTCATTAGCCTGCTTCTAATATGAGCGGGTAATTTCTTTTTATTATAAATAATAATGGAGTGAGCTATGTCCGACACTGAACACCAGGGGGGGATCAGCCGACGAACGTTGGTGAAATCTACTGCGTTGGGATCGCTTGCGCTCGCAGCGGGTGCAATTTCCCTTCCTTTCGGCATGCGCTCCGCCGCAGCCGCCGTACAACAAGCCATGCAACCTGCGCCCGATAAAGTCGTCTGGGGCGCCTGCTCAGTAAACTGTGGTAGCCGCTGCGCCCTGCGTTTGCATGTGCGCGATGACGAAGTGTACTGGGTGGAAACCGATAATACCGGCGATGATGTTTACGGTAACCACCAGGTCCGCGCCTGCCTGCGCGGGCGTTCGATTCGCCGCCGCATCAACCATCCGGATCGTCTTAACTACCCGATGAAGCGCGTGGGCAAACGCGGTGAAGGCAAGTTCGTGCGCATTAGCTGGGACGAAGCCCTCGATACGATTGCCAACAGCCTGAAAAGCGTGGTGCAGAAATACGGTAACGAAGCGGTTTACATTAACTACTCTTCCGGCATCGTCGGCGGCAATATTACCCGCTCTTCGCCCTCCGCTTCGGTCGTTGCCCGTCTGATGGCGCTATACGGCGGTTTTCTTAACCAGTACGGTACTTACAGCACCGCGCAAATCTCCTGTGCGATGCCTTATACCTACGGCTCCAACGACGGTAACAGCACCTCGGATATCGAAAACACCAAACTGGTGGTGATGTTCGGCAACAACCCGGCGGAAACCCGCATGAGCGGCGGCGGCATCACTTACTTTCTTGAACAGGCGCGTGAACGCTCGAATGCGCGGATGATTGTTATCGATCCGCGCTATACCGATACGGCTGCCGGACGCGAAGATGAGTGGGTACCGATTCGTCCGGGTACCGATGCCGCACTGGTCGCGGGCATGGCCTGGGTATTGATCAGCGAAAACCTCGTTGACCAGCCGTTCCTCGACAAATATTGCGTCGGTTACGATGAGAAAACCCTGCCAGCCGATGCGCCTGCCAACAGCCACTACAAAGCGTATATCCTCGGTCAGGGCGATGATGGTATCGCCAAAACGCCGCAGTGGGCGTCGCGCATTACCGGTATTCCGGCCGATAAAATTATTAAGCTGGCGCGGGAAATTGGCAGCGCCAAACCGGCCTATATTTGTCAGGGCTGGGGGCCGCAGCGTCAGGCCAACGGCGAGTTGACTTCGCGTGCCATCGCCATGCTGCCGATCCTCACCGGTAACGTGGGCATTAACGGCGGCAACAGCGGCGCGCGTGAATCCACTTACACCATTACCATCGAACGTATGCCGATGCCGCAAAACCCGGTGAAAACGTCGATCTCCTGCTTTACCTGGACGGATGCCATTGCCCGCGGCCCGGAAATGACCGCCAAACGCGACGGTGTGCGCGGCAAAGATAAACTCGATGTGCCGATCAAATTCATCTGGAACTACGCCGGTAACACCATCACCAATCAGCACGGCGATATCAACCGAACCCATGACATCCTGCAGGACGACAGCAAATGCGAAATGATTGTGGTCATTGAGAACTTTATGACCTCTTCGGCGATGTATGCCGACATTCTGCTGCCGGATCTGATGACCGTTGAACAGGAAGACATTATTCCGAACGACTACGCAGGAAATATGGGTTATCTGATCTTCCTGCAGCCGGTCACCGCGCCGAAATTCGAGCGCAAACCGATCTACTGGATTACCAGCGAAATCGCCCGTCGTCTGGGGCCGGATATCTACCAGAAGTTCACCGAAGGCCGCACCCAGCAAGAGTGGCTGAAGTATCTGTACGCCAAAATGGTCGCCAAAGATCCGCAGTTGCCCTCCTATGAAGCGCTCAAAGCGATGGGGATTTATAAGCGTAAAGATCCGAACGGACACTTTGTCGCCTACAAAAAATTCCGCGATGATCCGGTCGCTAACCCGCTGAAAACGCCCTCTGGCAAAATTGAAATCTACTCCAGCCAACTGGCGAAAATCGCCAACAGCTGGGAGCTGGAGAAAGACGAAGTCATCAGTCCGCTGCCGGTTTACGCCTCAACCTTTGAAGGCTGGGACGATCCGGCGCGCGAGAAATTCCCGTTGCAACTGTTCGGGTTCCACTACAAAGCCCGTACGCACTCCAGCTACGGCAACATTGATGTGCTGAAAGAGGCCTGCCGCCAGGAAGTGTGGATCAACCCCATTGATGCCGAGCGTCGCGGTATCAAGCATGGCGATATGGTGCGCGTCTTTAACGAGCGCGGCGAAGTGCGCATTGCGGCGAAAGTAACACCGCGCATCATGCCGGGCGTCAGTGCCCTGGGCCAGGGCGCCTGGCACCAGGCCAACATGGACGGTGACCGTGTCGATCACGGCGGCTGCATGAATACGCTGACCACCCACCGCCCGTCGCCGCTGGCGAAAGGCAACCCACAGCATACCAATCTGGTCGATATTCAGAAGGTTTGAGGAGTAACCGATGACAACTCAGTATGGATTTTTTATTGACTCCAGCCGTTGCACCGGTTGCAAAACCTGCGAGCTGGCCTGTAAAGATTACAAAGACTTAACCCCGGATGTCAGCTTTCGCCGCGTGTATGAATACGCTGGCGGCAACTGGCAGGAAGATAACGGTATCTGGCATCAGAACGTCTTTGCTTACTACCTTTCTATCTCCTGCAACCATTGTGAAGATCCGGCCTGTACCAAAGTGTGCCCAAGCGGCGCGATGCATAAGCGTGAAGATGGTTTTGTGGTGGTGGACGAAGATGTCTGCATCGGCTGCCGCTACTGCCATATGGCCTGCCCCTACGGCGCGCCGCAATACAATGCCGCGAAGGGACACATGACCAAGTGCGACGGCTGCCACGATCGTGTTGCAGAGGGGAAAAAACCCATCTGCGTCGAATCCTGCCCGCTGCGCGCGTTGGATTTCGGCCCAATCGAGGAACTGCGCAAGCAGCACGGTTCGCTCGCCGCGGTCGCGCCATTCCCGGCAGCGCACTTTACCCGGCCGAATATCGTGATCAAACCTAACGCCAATAGCCGCCCGACGGGTGATACCACCGGCTATCTGGCCAATCCGCAGGAGGTATGAGATGGGAAACGGATGGCATGAATGGCCGCTGGTACTGTTTACGGTACTGGGTCAGTGTGTGGCTGGCGGCCTGATTGTAAGCGGTATCGTCTGGATGAACGCCAACGACGATCGCATCGGACAAGTGCGCATTGTACGCAGCCAGGTTCTCCTGTGGGTGCTGATGGGCATTGGTTTTATCGCCTCCATGATGCACCTGGG
Organism: Kosakonia sp. MUSA4; assembly: GCF_013085925.1. Taxonomy (NCBI): domain Bacteria; kingdom Pseudomonadati; phylum Pseudomonadota; class Gammaproteobacteria; order Enterobacterales; family Enterobacteriaceae; genus Kosakonia; species Kosakonia sp. MUSA4. Next base: position 2,281,942 of record NZ_CP025697.1, on the reverse strand, counting down.
CTCGCCTCTGCGCGCCTTTAACTCGCTGAACCGCGTCGGTGCATCGGCGCTCAGTAATGAAATCGCTGCCGGTTCTCTCTTCTTCGCCGTCGGTGGTTTCTGGTGGCTGGTAAGCTGGCTGGGGAAAATGCCCGCCAGCTTAAGCCGCATCTGGCTGGCGATCAGCATGTTGCTTGGCGTGCTGTTTGTCTGGGCCATGACGCGGGTCTACCAAATCGACACCGTGCCAACCTGGCATAACGGCTACACCACGGCGGCATTTTTCCTGACTATGCTGGTGGGCGGCCCGCTGCTGGCCGCGCTGCTGCTGCGTCTGGCGGGTATCCGTTTTCGCGCCTCGCGCTTCGCCGCGTTAAGCGTTGCGGCGTTTATTGCCAGCATTGCCGTCGTGATGCTGCAAAGCCAGCAACTGGGTGAGATCCACAGTTCCGTCCAGCAGGCGGTCGCGCTGGTACCGGATTACGCTATGCTGCAAGTGGTGCGGCTACTGCTGGTTGCGCTCGGTCTGGGCTGCTGGATCTGCCCGCTGGTGATGCGTAAACAGCCGCAGGCGCTTAGTCTGCTGCTTGGCATCGTGCTGGTCGCCGCCGGGGAAGTGATCGGGCGCGGCCTTTTCTATGGGCTGCATATGACCGTAGGCGTCGCCGTTGCCGGTTGATGATGTTCGCACCCGGCCTGCGTGTGCCGCATGATGCGCAGGCCGGATAAACACCGCGCCATCCGGCCATTTTTCAGGATCAAACATGACTGACCTAACCGCTGAAAATTTTATCGTGACCGCCCGCGTGCTGGGCGCGCTGTTTTACTACCCGCCGCAGAGCGAGCAGTGCCAGCCGCTGATTGCCGCGTTCACGCGGGGCGACTGGGCAGAACAGTGGCCGCTCCCGCAAAGCGACCTTACTCCGCTGGTGGCTGAGTTCGCCGCTCCGTGTGACGAACCGCTGTTTGAAGCCTGGCAGCGCCTGTTTATTGGCCCGTGGGCGCTGCCCGCGCCGCCGTGGGGTTCCGTATGGCTGGATAAAGAATCTGTGCTGTTTGGCGATTCCACGCTGGCGCTGCGCCAGTGGATGCGGGAAAACAATATCGCCTTCGACAGCCAGCAAAATGAGCCGGAGGATCACTTTGGCGCACTGCTATTACTGGCGGCATGGCTGGCTGAAGAAGGAAATACCTCCGCCTGCGATCGGCTACTGGCCTGGCATCTGCTGCCGTGGGCCGGGCGTTTTTTGACGGTGTTTACCGACGAAGCGCAGCATCCGTTCTGGCGCGCTGCCGGAAAACTGGCGCAATTGACGCTCGCGCAGTGGCAATCTCGCTTACTGATCCCGGTCGCGCAAAAACCGCTGTTTCGTTAATCCTTTCCCGGTGTAACCGCCGGGATTTTCACACTTCCCTTTAACCCGCATGTGACAATGTCACTTTGATACTGCGTTTTTAAGACAATTCATTACTTACGGTTCGCAACCGTGACCTCATCAGGTCTGGCGTCACGCCTCCTCGCCAGCCGGGCGGAAAGGAAATGCGCCCTTCACTGGAATCCTTCCCTGGTGCTTGCTATAGGTCAGTTCACCCTGCCGAACATGGCATAACAACACGCAACGCCCGTTGCCATAACGCATGCAATCAGGGAGATACATGCCATGCAATTATCCGTACTTAACCGCACCCTGCTGTTTATCGTCGGGATCGCCATTGTTCTGACCCTGCTGACCTGGGGAATTGGTCTGGACACCCTCAAAGCCCGCCAGGTCGATCTGCTTTATCTCGGGCAGCAGCACCTGATTCTGGTGTTCAGCTCAATGTTCTTCGCCCTGCTGGTCGGTATTCCGAGCGGTATCGCGCTCAGCCGTCCGGCCGCGCGCGGCGTGGCGGAACACGTGATGCAAATCTTTAATGTCGGTAATACGCTGCCGCCGCTCGCCGTTCTGGCGCTGGCAATGGTGGTGATCGGCATTGGCGATACGCCTGCGATCATTGCGCTGTTCCTCGCGTCGCTGCTGCCGATTGTGCGTAACACCTACGCCGGTCTGTGCTCGGTGCCCGCGTCGTTAATTGAAGCGGCGAACGGCATCGGTATGACCAAATGGCAGCGCCTGCGCCAGGTGGAGATCCCCACTGCCATGCCGGTGATCCTCTCCGGGGTGCGTATTGCCACCGCCATCAATGTTGGGACGGCTCCGCTGGCATTTCTGATTGGCGCCAACAGCTACGGCGAGCTGATCTTTCCGGGAATCTACCTGAACGACTTTCCCACGCTGATTTTAGGCGCGGCGGCCACCGCGCTGTTCGCCCTGATCCTCGACACCCTGCTGGCGGCGCTGGGCCGCTTCCTTAGCCCGCACACGGCCTGATAACAACAAGAGGGAACCTGATGAAACGATTGACCCGCTTGCTCGGCGCGCTTGCCGCTGCGGCCTTATTTTCCGCCAGCGCGCACGCCGCGCCGCTGATTCTGGCGACCAAAAGTTTTACCGAGCAGCACATCTTGTCGGCGATGACCGTGCAGTATCTGCAAAAACGCGGTTTCCAGGTGCAGCCGCAGACCAATATCGCCACGGTGATCTCACGTAATGCGATGATCAACAAGCAAATCGATATGACATGGGAGTACACCGGCACCTCGCTGATTATCTTCAACCACATTAACCAGCGCATGTCGCCGCAGGAGTCTTACGAGACGGTAAAACGCCTCGACGCTAAACACGGCCTGGTGTGGCTGAAACCGGCCAACATGAATAACACCTACGCCTTTGCTATGCAGCGTAAGCGGGCGGATGCCGAACACATCACCACCCTGTCGCAGATGGTGGCGAAGATTGAACAGATCCGTAAAACCGATCCCAAACACAACTGGCTGCTGGGGCTGGATCTGGAGTTCGCCGGGCGCAGCGACGGCATGAAACCCCTGCAACAGGCTTATGCAATGGAGCTGGATCGCCCGCAAATCCGCCAGATGGATCCGGGGCTGGTCTATAACGCCATCCGCGATGGCTTTGTCGATGCCGGGCTGGTCTACACCACCGACGGGCGCGTGAAAGGCTTCGATCTCAAAGTGCTGGAAGATGACAAAGGTTTCTTCCCGAGTTATGCGGTCACGCCTGTGGTGCGTGAAGATACGCTGCAAGCCAATCCGGGGCTGGAAGAGGCGCTGAACACCCTTTCGGGGCTGTTAAATAACGACGTCATTATGACGCTTAACGCCAAAGTGGATATTGACCACCAGACACCGCAGCAAGTCGCCCACGATTTCCTGCATGAAAAAGGGTTGTTGTAAGGAGAGCCTATGGAGACGATTCATTACATGATGGACAACGCAGGCTATCTGGCAAGCCTTACCTTCCAGCATTTGTGGCTGGTACTGCTGGCCGTTGGCCTGGCGATTGTCATCGGCGTTCCGCTCGGCATTCTGATTGTGCGCCATAAGTGGCTGGCGACACCGGTTCTCGGGCTGGCAACGCTGGTGCTGACCATTCCGTCAATTGCCCTGTTCGGGTTGATGATCCCGCTGTTTTCGCTGATCGGTCAGGGGATTGGCGCCCTTCCCGCCATCACCGCCGTCTTTCTCTATTCACTGCTACCGATTGTGCGTAACACGCACACGGCGCTGAATAGCCTGCCGCCGGAGCTGCGCGAAGCCGGACGCGGCATCGGCATGACCTTCTGGCAACGCCTGCGCTGGGTCGACATTCCGATGGCGCTGCCGGTGATTTTCGGCGGTATCCGTACGGCTGTGGTAATGAATATCGGCGTGATGGCCATTGCCGCCGTCATTGGCGCAGGCGGCCTGGGATTGTTGTTGCTGAACGGAATTGGCAGCAGCGACATTCGTATGTTAATTGCCGGTGCGCTGATGATTTGCGTGCTCGCGATTGTGCTCGACTGGTTATTGCACCGCTTACAAATGGTGCTGACGCCGAAGGGGATTCGCTAATGATTAAACTGGAAAATCTGACCAAACAATTTACGCAGAAAAACAGCCAGACCGTTAAGGCTGTCGATAACGTCAATCTGAATGTACCAGAAGGTGAAATGTGCGTACTGCTCGGCCCTTCCGGCTGCGGTAAAACCACCACGCTGAAGATGATCAACCGCCTGATTGCACCGAGCAGCGGCTCGATTTTCATCAACGGCGAAGACACCAGCGCCATGGATACCGTCACCCTGCGGCGCAACATTGGCTACGTGATTCAGCAGATTGGTCTGTTTCCCAACATGACCATCGAAGAGAACATTACCGTGGTGCCGCGCATGTTGGGCTGGGACAAAGCACGCTGTAAAAGCCGTGCCGAAGAGTTAATGGAGATGGTGGCGCTGGATGCGAAAAAATTCCTTCATCGCTACCCGCGCGAAATGTCCGGCGGCCAACAGCAGCGCATTGGCGTGATCCGCGCGCTGGCGTCCGATCCGCCAGTACTGCTGATGGATGAGCCATTCGGCGCCGTCGATCCCATCAACCGTGAAGTGATCCAGAACCAGTTCCTTGAAATGCAGCGCAAGCTGAAAAAAACCGTCATGCTGGTCAGCCACGATATCGATGAAGCGCTGAAGCTTGGCGATCGTATTGCGGTGTTCCGCCAGGGACGCATAGTTCAGTGCGCCAGCCCGGATGAGCTGCTGGCCAAACCGGCCAATGAATTTGTCGGTTCATTTGTCGGCCAGGATCGCACGCTGAAGCGGCTGCTGCTGGTTTCCGCAGGCGACGTCACCGATCAACAGCCGACGATTACGGTGCGGGAATCCACTCCGGCGGTGGAAGCCTTTGCCACCATGGATGACCACGATATTCGCGCCATTACCGTCGTGGATTCGGCGGGTAAACCGCTGGGCTTTGTTAAACGTCGCGAAGCGCGAAACGCGCCGGGCAGCTGTTCCGAGTTGCTGCATCCGTTCCGCATTACCGGGAAAGCGGAGGATAACCTGCGCGTGGTGCTGTCACGGCTGTACGAAAGCAACACTAGCTGGATGCCGATTGTCGATGAGGACGGCCGTTATAACGGTGAAATTTCGCAGGACTATATTGCAGAGTATTTAAGTTCGGGCAGAACGCGCCGGGTACTGAATATTCACAGCAATGCGTAACAAAAACCCCTCAGATGAGGGGCTTGTTTCAGGCGAGGATGCGATCGGCGACTAACATGCCGGTCGCCATCTGCAAATTGATATATTGCGCCAGATCGCGCTGCTCGGCGCGCGGCAGATAAGGTAACTCGCCCACCAGCGGCGCAGGCAGTTTTTTGCTCAGCACATTGATAATTTCGGCGTAATGCGCCAGCCCCGGGTTGATACGGTTCGCCACCCAGCCAATCAGCGGCAGACCGTCGCTGGCAATCGCCTGCGCAGTCAGCAAAGCGTGGTTAATGCAGCCTTCCTGGATACCCACCACCATCACCACCGCCATCTGCTCCTGTACCACCCACTCGGAGAGCGGGCGTAAATCATTCATCAGGCTGCGCCAGCCGCCGGTTCCCTCGACCACCACGTGATCGACCTTTTCGCACAGGTTGAGCAGCCCGTTAGAAAGCAGGCTGTAATTGATGGGGCAACTGTGCGCAACGCTACTTTCCTCTTCGCTCAGAGCAATGGGGTTTATCGCCTGATAAGGTAAATCCAGCGAGGAAACGCTTTGCAGTACCAGCGCGTCTTTGTTGCGCAATCCTTCCGGCGTCTCTTTGCTTCCTTTCGCAACAGGTTTGTAACCTGCCACTGTTTTGCCGCTGGCAGCCAGCGCCTGGAGAAGCGCGCGGGATGCCACTGTCTTCCCGACAGAAGTGTCTGTACCCGTTACAAAGAAACGCTTAAGCATCTCGATTTCCACCGTTGTTCTACGAAAATATAAACCAGGAGAATAATTCAGTGGGGAAAGTCTAAGATAAGTATCATCGGCCCAGCTTGAGGTAGCGCAATTTTTGCGACAACAGTGTAAAAATGTTACCCCTGCAACAAACGGATAAGCAAAGATCCGTTATACATCGCGTCTTTTACCAGCGCGGCACCGGCCATCGTGCCCTGATTGGTGAACTGGGTACTCTCAACGGAAATATGCTTGCTGTATGCCGGTAACGCCTGCTGGCGGATGCAATCGGCAATCGCGGGAAAGAGAATGTCTGCCGCTTTGCTCAGCGGCGAGCCAATCAGTATTTTTTGCGGGTTGAACAAATTCACCATAATGGCAAGGATACGACCAATATTGGCCCCGACGCCGCTGATGATATCTTTCGCCAGCAGATCGCCCTGCTGTGCCGCCTGACATAACCACTCCACCGTTAACGGCTTCTGATGCAGCATTGAGCTCATCGACTGGCTCATACGTAACTGCGCCAGTTCCAGCACGCTTTCAACGCTGGCAATGGTTTCAAGGCAGCCGTGGTTGCCGCAATAGCAGCGCTTACCGTAAGGGTCCACCTGCGTGTGTCCAATCTCCACCAGGCTGCTGCTGCCCGCGTGCAGCAAGCGTCCGTCGGTGATCACCCCGGCGCCAACGTTGTGGTCGATCACCACCTGAATCACATCCCGCGCGCCGCGTGAAGCGCCGAATAGCGCTTCGGCCATGGTCCACGCGCTGATGTCGTGCTGCACGTATACCGGCACGCCGGTGTGCTTCTCCAGCGTTTCACCCAGCGGCATATCTTTCACTTCGGTGTAAAACGGCATGCGGTGAACGATACCATTCTCGGTATCAATGATTCCCGGCAGCGTGATGGCAATCGAGGTCAGGCGTTCCAGACGGTTCTGGTGGCGGGTAAAAAAGCTGTCGATAAGGAGAATAATGCGCTCCAGCAGCGACATATCATCGACCAGCGGCAGTTCCAGCCGGTCTTCCACCACCAGCTTGCTGCTGAGATCGCGCAGCGAGAGAAATATCTCCCCGCGGCTAATACGCAGCGAGAGATAGTGCCAGGCTTCAGTCTCTACCACCAGACCGACAGCCGGACGCCCGCGGCTGCCCGGTTCCTGGATCTCCGTCTCCTGCACCAGATGCGCTTCCAGCATTTCACGCACAATTTTGGTAATGCTCGCCGGCGCGAGCTGCGCCAGACGCGATAAATCGATGCGCGAAACCGGGCCAAGCTGATCAATCAGGCGATAAACCGCCCCTGCGTTGGTCTGCTTAATCTGATCAATATGCCCAGGCTGACTATCAGCAACCACCTCTGACTCCCTTATTTTCGCGCTTCGAAATAAACGTTCAGCTATGGTGAAGCACTTCACCAGGCGCCGTCAAATTTTTACCCCGGCTTGTGAGTTACAGCACATTTTGCAATGACTTATGTGTAAAAATCAGCCGATTGCGGCACGCAGAAGTTGCTGCTTGAAACGCGCCGCTGCTGTCCCCTGCTCATGATGTTTTGCCCACACCAGCCACATTTCTGAAACCGCATCCGCTTCAATAATCGGCACCCAGCGCATTTCATTGAGCTGCACCCGGTGAAACGACGCCGGGAGGATCGAGACGCCCAGCCCGGCCGCCACCAGGCCGATGATCGTCATCGCTTCGCCCACTTCCTGGGTTATGGTGGGGATTAACTGATAACGCCGCATCAGTCCGAGGATCTCGTCATACAGGCCAGTGCCGACGTGCGGATCGAAAAAAACAAACGGCTCCTGCGCCAGTTCCTTCAGCGACACCGCCTTGCGTGCCGCCAGCGGGTGGTCACGGTGGATCATCGCCAGCAGCGGTTCACGCAAAATCACCTCCCATGCCAGCGTTTCCGGCAGCGGTGTATTGCGCATCAGCCCCAAATCCAGCGAGCCTTCATTCAGGGGAGAAATTTGCTCGCGGGTGTTGATCTCCCGCGTCTGAATATGCACATCCGGGTAGCGCTGGCGAAACGATGAGAGCGTATCGGAAACCGCCTTAATAAACGGCGCCGAAGAGGTAAAGCCGATGCGCAATTCACCGGTTTCCCCTTGATGCAGTCGGGCGGCTCGGGCGGCGGCTTCATCGACCAGGCTTAAAATCTGCCGGCTGTCGGCAAGAAACTGTTTGCCAGCGGGCGTCAGCGCAACGCTGCGGTTGGTGCGTGCCAGAAGACGCGCGCCGACTTGCTGTTCGAGCAACTGGATCTGCTGGCTCAGCGGCGGTTGGGAGATATTGAGCCGCGCCGCTGCGTGCCCAAAATGCAGCTCCTCGGCAACGGCGATAAAGTAACGCAGATGGCGCAGTTCGATATTCATATTTTAAAAGTATTATTTGAGATTATTAATATATTAGACAGAATATTACGCCTTTCATACCCTTATGTCTGTGGTAAGCCCGTCGCCAGAATCACGGGTATGAAATGTAAGGATCTCTAGTGAGTCGTACAACAACCGTTGACACCGAACCGGCAAGTGTTGTCAACGAAATTCCTGTCGCATTGCCGGGACAATTTATTAAACGTGGTACTCCCCAATTCATGCGCGTCACGCTGGCGCTCTTCTCCGCCGGGCTGGCAACCTTTGCCCTGCTCTATTGCGTGCAGCCGATTTTGCCGGTGTTGTCCCATGAATTTGGCGTCTCTCCTGCCAGCAGCAGTATTTCGCTGTCGATTTCCACCGCCATGCTGGCGATTGGCCTGCTGTTTACCGGCCCGCTGTCGGACGCCATCGGGCGCAAAAAAGTGATGGTTACCGCCCTGCTGCTCGCTTCCTGCTGTACCCTGCTGTCAACAATGATGACAAGCTGGCACGGTATTCTGGTGATGCGCGCGCTGGTTGGCCTGTCGCTGAGCGGTGTAGCGGCAGTCGGGATGACCTATTTAAGCGAGGAGATCCATCCGAGCTTTGTCGCCTTCTCAATGGGGTTGTACATTAGCGGCAACTCGATTGGCGGCATGAGCGGCCGTCTGATTAGCGGCGTGTTTACCGACTTCTTTAACTGGCGAATTGCGGTAGCAGTAATTGGCTGCTGCGCGCTGGCATCGGCGCTGATGTTCTGGAAAATCCTGCCGGAATCGCGCCATTTTCGCCCCACTTCGCTGCGCCCAAAAACCTTGCTGATCAACCTCCATCTGCACTTGCGCGATAAAGGGCTGCCGCTGCTGTTCCTTGAAGGCTTTTTGCTGATGGGATCGTTCGTTACGCTGTTTAACTACATCGGTTACCGACTGATGCTGTCACCGTGGTCGCTGAGCCAGACGGTCGTCGGCCTGCTGTCAGTGGCCTATTTAACCGGCACCTGGAGTTCGCCACGCGCGGGGGCGATGACCAGCAAATATGGTCGCGGCCCGGTGATGATCGGCTCCTCCGCCATCATGCTGTTCGGGCTGCTGCTGACCCTCTTCTCTTCGCTGTGGCTGATTTTTCCGGGCATGCTGTTGTTCACCGCCGGTTTTTTTGCCGCGCACTCCGTCGCCAGTAGCTGGATCGGCCCGCGCGCGCGGCGCGCCAAAGGCCAGGCCTCGTCGCTCTATTTATTCAGCTACTATCTGGGTTCCAGCGTGGCCGGGACGCTGGGCGGGGTTTTCTGGCACAGCTATGGCTGGAATGGCGTCGGCGGCTTTATTGCGTTGATGCTGCTGATTGCCATTCTGGTGGGTAGCAGGCTCCACTCTCGTTTGCGTTAATGAACGACGAAAGAGAGCCTCGCGTATGCGGGGCTTTTTTTGCTCCGTATGGGTGGATGAGCGTTAAAAGAGGCTCAAAATCGAGGTTGCGCCAACCAGTTCACGCACGGCATCCAGTGCCATCAGGGCAAAAATGATCCAGACAAAAGGATTTATGGTTGTCACTCTGCTGTCTCTTCTGTGGGTGTAAAAACCTTATACTTCTATTATGGTACAAACTGGCAAAATGAAAGCCGGACTACTGTTTCAGGTAGTTAGAGAAAAAACGCTAACGAAAACCGAGGCATTATGGACAAGCAGAACTACCAGCAACTCACCCGCACTTTCCAGCGCCTGTCGCGCTTCTCCCACCTCTCCGCCATCGCCAGTTGGGACATGTTCACCATGATGCCGCCAGCCGGTAGCGCCGCACGCGGCGAAGCGCTGGCTGAACTCAGCGTACTGCGACACCAGATCCTGACGGATAAGCGTGTCGGCCAGTGGTTACAGGCGGCAAAGCAGGAGACGCTGGACGATATTGAACAGGCAAACCTGCGCGAAATGACGCGTCACTACCAGCAGGCGGCGCTGCTCCCGGAAGCGCTGGTCGAAGCACAGTCGCTGGCAGGCAGCAAATGCGAGCACGCCTGGCGCACGCAGCGTCCGGCGAATGACTGGGCAGGTTTCAGCGCCAACCTGAAGGAGGTGGTCAAGCTTACCCGCGAAGAGGCCGGCTTACGCGCGGCGGCCAAAGGCTGTTCACCATATGATGCGCTGCTCGATAAATTTGAACCGGACATGACCAGCGCCCGCCTGGATGAACTGTTTGGCGAGGTGAAAAGCTGGCTGCCGGATCTGCTGAACCGCGCGGTGGCGAAACAGGCGCAGCACACGCTGATTGCGCCGCAAGGGCCGTTCCCGCAGGCTGTGCAGCGCGAGCTGGGATTGCAGGCGATGCAGGTGCTGGGCTTCGATTTCAACGGTGGGCGTCTTGATGTCAGTGCGCATCCCTTCTGCGGCGGCGTACCGGAAGATGTGCGCATTACCACGCGCTACGACGAAAATGAACTGCTGAGTGCGCTGTTCGGCGTGGTGCATGAAACCGGTCACGCCCGTTACGAACAAAATCTGCCGCGAGCCTGGGCGGGCCAGCCGATCGCGCTGGCGCGATCCACGGCGATTCATGAATCGCAAAGTCTGTTCTTTGAAATGCAACTCGGGCGCAGCGACGCGTTCCTGCGCCGCCTGCAACCGTCGATTGTCGAGCGCTTTGGTATGCAACCGGCCTTTGAAGAGGGCAATTTCATTGCCTGGAATCAGCGGGTGAAACCGGGCTATATCCGTGTTGAGGCCGATGAAGTCAGCTATCCGGCGCACGTGATCCTGCGTTACGAAATCGAACGCGCGCTGATCGACGGCGATATTGAAGTGGAGGATATTCCGGCACTGTGGAATGAAAAAATGCAGGCCTGGCTGGGGCTTTCTACCGAAGGCAATTACCGCAATGGCTGCATGCAGGATATTCACTGGACCGACGGCGGATTCGGTTACTTCCCCTCCTACACGCTGGGCGCCATGTACGCCGCGCAGCTCTTCCATGCGGCACGCGTGGCCCTGCCAACGCTTGATGAGGCCATTGCGCAAGGTGATTTTAGCGCCCTGTTCGACTGGCTGCGGCAGAATATCTGGCAGCACGGTAGCCGCTTCAGCACTTCGCAACTCATTGAAAATGCAACAGGCGAAGCGTTGAACGCCGATTATTTCCGCCAGCATTTGATCCGCCGTTATCTCTGATGGCGTCGCGCCGGAACCCCCGTTTCGGCGCAGTACATCACGTTTGTACATTCCGTTACACGCCGATACCAATCACTCACGGAAACCTCGCATTTACAGGGATATAGTTCTTTCAACGGCCCCGCAGTGGGGTTGAATGATGAAACCAATTCGAGGATATCGGAATGAAAAAAGTATTAGCTCTGGTTGTTGCCGCTGCTATGGGTCTGTCTTCCGTTGCATTCGCTGCTGACACTGCTGCCACCACTCAGGCTCCGGCTGCTGCTCCGACTGCTACCACCGCTGCACCGGCTGCTACCGCAACTAAAGCTCCGGCTAAAAAAGTGCACAAAAAACACAAAAAAGCTGCAGAGCAGAAAGCTCAGGCTGCAAAAGTGAAAAAACATCACAAAAAAGCAGCTAAACCGGCAGTAGAACAGAAAGCACAGGCTGCTAAAAAACACAAAAAACACGTTAAACACACTGCAACTAAACCAGCTGCACAACCGGCTGCATAAGTAAACGTGTCTGATTCCGGCGTCCTTAACGGTACGCTGTGACAAGTCGGCGCTGAGCCCTTCGGGTGAAGCGCCGTTTTTCTCTGGAGGGCATATGCTGCGACGTTATCGTTTTGAACTGATTTTGTTAATGCTGATTATTTGCGCGCTTATTGCCATCCGCTTTTATCTTTATTGATGTAGTACGCTGATTTTACTCCCACTTTCCTCGCGTCCCGTCTATATTTATCTGGGCTTACGTTAATAATCATAATTACCCACCAGAGTGTGATATGCGAAAAACTGTTGTGCTGATGCTGGGATCGCTGTTTCTGTTTTCCGCTGCTGGTCATGCTGACGATGGCGAGGATGACGCGGTTAACGCCCGTGATGTAAAAACGCTTTTTTTTGGTCATGACGATCGCGTCCCGGTTCCCACGCCGACCAAAGCGCCGTGGGATGCTATCGGCCAGCTGGAAACCGCCAGCGGTAATCTGTGTACTGCCACCCTTATCTCTCCGCACCTGGCGCTGACCGCCGGACACTGCCTGCTGACGCCGCCGAACGGCAAAGCAGACAAAGCCGTCGCGCTGCGTTTTGTTTCGCAAAAAGGAACCTGGCGCTATGAAATTCACGGTATCGAAGGGCGTGTTGACGCCTCGCTCGGCCATCGTCTGAAACCCGATGGCGATGGCTGGATCGTTCCCTCTGCCGCCGCATCGTGGGATTTCGGCCTGATCGTCCTGCGTTATCCGCCGTCCGGCATTACACCGCTACCGATCTTTGTTGGCGATAAAGACGAACTGACGGCAGCGCTGAAAACGGCCAACCGGAAAGTGACGCAGGCAGGTTACCCGGAAGATCATCTGGATACGCTCTACAGCCACCAGGATTGTACGGTCACTGGCTGGGCGCAAAGTAGCGTGCTGTCGCACCAGTGCGATACCCTGCCCGGCGACAGCGGCTCACCGCTGATGCTGAAAACCGACGCCGGCTGGCAGTTGATTGCCGTACAAAGCTCGGCGCCGGCGGCAAAAGATCGCTGGCGTGCCGATAACCGCGCCATCTCGGTAACCGGTTTTCGTGACAAGCTGGAAGCGCTGGCCAAAGAGAGCGAGTAATTCAGCCCAGCCGCTGCAAACGGAGTTGCAGGATATCGTGCAGCGGCATCGGTTCACTGAAGTAATATCCCTGTAGCTGGTCGCAACCGGCCAGCGTTAACAGTTTCATCTGCTTTTCATTCTCCACCCCTTCCGCCACCACCTGCATGCCCAGCGCGCTGGCGATACGGATAGTCCCGCTCACCAGCGCCGACGCCTGCTCATCATCATCCACCAGCCCGGCCAGGGATTTATCAATTTTGATGGTGTCGAAATTAAAACGTCGCAGATAGCCAATGCTGGAGTAGCCAGTACCAAAATCATCCAGCGCTACCGCCGTGCCCAGCGCTTTTAAGTTAGCAATGGCCGAACGGGCGCGCTCGGGATTTTCCAGCACGTAGGTTTCCGTCACTTCCAGTTGCAGGCGGTGCGCCGGAAAGCGACAGGTCTCCAGCACGCTGGAGACTTTGTTTTCGAACTCCGGATCGCGAAACTGCGCTGGCGAGATATTCACCGATAATTTCAGATCCTCTAACGGCTGGAAATCGCTGCAAGCGCGGCGCAAGACAAACTGTCCCAGCGAGTAAATCAGCCCGCTGGTCTCCGCAATCGGAATAAATTCGTCCGGTTTTAACTCTCCGGCAGGACGGCGCGGCCAGCGCGCCAGTGCTTCGATCCCCACCATCATCTGGCTACGGGCATCGACAATGGGTTGATACCAGACATCAAACTCCTCGCGCTCCAGCCCGTCGCGGATATCACTTTCAATCAACAGTTGCCGCTCGCGGGCGCTGTTCAGCGCCGCGTCATAGTGCGTCAGCCTGTCTTTGCCGGTAATTTTCGAGTGGTACATTGCAATATCTGCGCGGCGAAACAACTCGGAACTGGTGCACTCCAGCAGTGTGCCGCTGGCGATGCCGATGCTGGCGCCAATATGGATGGTGCGTTTACCAATGCGCACGGGATGACTCAGGTATTGCAGAACGTTATTGGCAAACTCGGTGGCCTTTTCCACCGACCACGGCCCACTCAGGGTCATGGCAAATTCGTCGCCACCCATCCGCGCCAGCATGCCGTCAGTCGGGACTTTCTCGCGCAGGGTTTGGGCAATGGTGACAATGAGCCGGTCGCCAACATCGTGCCCGTAGATATCATTCACATCTTTAAAACCATCCAGGTCGATAAACACCACGCTTATCGTGTCCGGATCGCCCATCGCGCCCAGTTTTTCGATGTTTTCGATCAGCGCCCGGCGGTTGGGTAACCGGCTGAGCCAATCCGTCAGGGCGATTTTGCGCGCCAGCCTTTCCCCGCGCGCCAGCTTGTACAGCCCGGCGCTGCTCAGCACGATAAACAGCAGGATCAACCCGGACGCCAGCAGCACAATCTGGCGGATATTCGCCGCCGCCGCCCGCGCGGCTTCTGCGCCCGGCAGCCGCGGCGTCCAGTTCAGATAGCCGAGAGACTCGCCCGCCGAGTCGCGCAGCGGAACGCTGCTGTCGGCGGCTTTCTGCGGCGACAGGCGTAACTCTGTAATCTGGAAGGTTTTGCCAAGGTCGCTGAGGATCTGCCCATCCAGATGGCGGGTGATCACCAGATAGCGGCGAGTGCCGTCGTAAACCTCAAGACGGCCCACCATCGGGCGCACCAGCCCAATACCGATAAACGCCACACCGTCCCGGGTCTGCGTAATCCCGGCGTAGACCTCTTTCCCGGACTGGAGTTGCTGGGTATGACCGCGGATCAGCGCCCGCAATCCGCTGCCAAAAAAAGCGAGATCGCGCTCCGTGAAAAGTTGGCTGCGAAACGCGCCCCACAGCACATTGAATTGCTCATCCAGCACAAAGGTGCCGTCATACAGGTTGTTGATTTTATAACCAGCACCCCAAGTGTTGTACAACCACTGAGTATCCAGTTGCGGTCGATAAACTTCCCGCACCGCATCGTCCCAGACGCCATTATCAATCACCAACGAGCGGGTTCGGTTAACCGACGTCTGAATCGCGCCCTGCACCGACAGCGCAGTGCGGTGTTCATCAATTTCATTGGCCTTGCTGCTGATTAAATTCAACGAGAGGTAAAGCAGTGCAACAACGGAGACGATTAAGCCAATCCCCGCCATAAAGGTCATTACAAATAATGTCCTTGCGCTGGGAATATTGCGCCAGCTAAACGGATTGAACATTCACCGCCCCCTGCAGGTGGCCTGAAAAGTCGCGTTTCGTTAGTTATTGAGTAAAGCGTAATACAGACTGCAAAATTCGCTGCCCGTAAACACGGGCAGCGTCACATTATGCGAGTTTAATCAGCAGCATACCCATAATTAACATCAGCAGACCAAACCAACCTTTACGGTTCAGGCGCTGGCCGAAGAGGATCCAGCCTGCCGCCAGCGTCGCGACAATACCCAATCCGCCCCACAGCGCATAGGCCACGGAAAGATCGATCCCTTTCACCGCCTGTGACAGCGCGCTAAACGCCGCCAGCACCGCCAACAGCGATCCGCAACCATACCGTTTGCGACGAAAACCGTCAGAGAATTTCAGAAAGATATTCGCCACGATCTCCAGCCCAATAGCCATTGCCAGCCAGAGAGCGTGGATCCACTCAAACTGCGGCATGATCTCGCTCCTGACGCGGTTTACGCGTCCCGGATTTGATCAGCACAATGCCCAACACCAGCGTTGCCAGCCCGGTCACTTTTAATACCGGGAGTGGTTCATCAAAAAGAAATACGCTGAACAGGGTAATGAATAATATGCCAACGCCTTCCCACAATGCATACGCTACACCGAGGGCAATTTTTTTCACCGCAAACGACAGGAAAATATACGACAGCGTAATCATCGCCAGCATAAAAATAAACCCGGCCTGGTTATCATTGACGCTGGCCCATTTCATTGACAATGTGCCGGTTATTTCAGCAACAATGGCGAAGGCCAGTAACATCCAATAAATCATTTTTTCTCCTGCTTGAGAATAAATATCCTTGTGCGGCTTACCGCAGCGCGGAAAACCGGAAAAACAGCAATATCAGCCGGACGCAGCGCGCCAGCTCAGGCAGGAGGAGACTACAGCGCCGAGCGCCAGTATTGTTCACCCGTAAGCGGGCAGCAGGAGGAGTGACGGGAAAAAACAGAATTTAAAATGCTGAACAGAATGTCCATATTATTACAATTATCCGCGAATTGCTTCTCATCATGCGGATGAAAATTGTCCTCAGTCGTTAAACACCGCTTATTTCTATCACAGCCCAGGACTTTACTCAAAAGTTTTTCAATTCTTTACTCTGCCGCTGGATTTATATTATTTTTACAGCGCGTCGTTTTCTTTTTATACCGCCTTTATATTAGCCGGTAAATAATCCTCATCAGCCGATAATAACTCACGATGAGGAAATCTATGTCACGGTTAGTGATTGTTGCCAATCGCGCGGCCACCGCAGAGACCCGCGATCTCTTAACAGATGCTCTGCGCGGCGTAATGGATAAACACCCCGGTTTGTGGTTTGGCTGGAATGGCGCTGTCGCCAGAAACCAAAAGCAGCGCATTCAAACGCAGCAGCGGTACGACAACTTCACGCAACATAGCTGGGAGATGACGCCCAACGAATATGACAATGTTTACCACGGCTACGTGCATCGCGTTTTATGGCCGGTTTTCCATAACCGTCCCGACTTAGCCCGCTACCAGAAAGCCTGGTTTATTACCTACAAAACCTATACGCGAACGGTGGCAGAACGGGTGATGGCGGAAACCCGCCCGGACGATGTGATTTGGGTGCAGGATTATCACCTGCTGCCCGTCGGCCGCGTGATGAGAGAAACCGGCGCAACCCACCGCTGCGGCTTCTTTTTGCACCAGCCCTTCCCGCCCGGCGATGTTTTTCGCACGCTCCCCGAACACGACTGGCTACTTAACTGCTTTCTGCACTATGACCTGCTGGGTTTTCAGTCCAGCAACGATGTGAACAACTTTATTGCCTACCTGCTGCGCCACTACCGCGCGGAGCGCCTGACGGAAGAGACGCTCAAAGTCAACGGCCACATCCTGACCGTGGGTATTTTCCCCTGTGGCATTGCGACGGATGGGGCGCGTGATGGGCAAGCCGCACCACCGCAAACCGACGCTGCGCTTACGGATAACCTGCGCAGCACCCTTATCAGCCACGACGTTATTAGTGATGTAAGCGGTATCGATTATCGCCTTGATGCGCTGCGTACGTTTCTTACGCAATACCCGGCATTCCGGCGTAACGTCAGCTTAGTGCAACTGGCTGATCCCTTGCAGGAATACCCGCAGGCTACGCCGGAGCTATGCAGTAAACTGGAGCGTTTTTGCGGGGAAATCAACGGACAATACGGCGATTTTTCATGGTATCCGGTGAACTACATCCACAATAATCTCTGCTCGCGGCAGATGATTAATGCCCTCTACCGCCATGCGCAGGTGGCGCTGTTTACTCCGCTTTCTGACGGCATGCACCTGGGCGCAAAAGCGTTTATCCTCGCGCAAGACCCGGCCGATCCCGGCGTACTTATCCTTTCACAATTCACCGGCGCGGCAGAGCAATTAAGCGATGCGCTGCTGGTCAATCCTTACGATGCCAGCGCTATCAGCGAGGCATTACATTCCGCGCTGACCATGCCGCTGGCGGAACGTAAAAGGCGGCACAGCCGGCTGCTGGAAAAGGTGCTGCGTTATGACTGTCACTGGTGGGGAGACGCCTTTATCCGGGCGCTGGCAGCCACTGCGGTGGTCGCCCCGCCACGGTTTGTCTGCACCCATTACGGCATCTTTACCGCGCAGCGCCTCTATTGAGGCGGCGTTGGCGGGCTGTTTTTTGCAACGCTCGCCCGCGCTTCCGCCAGCAAATTCCACGAGGTAATAAACAGCGCGGCAATCATTGGCCCAAGGACAAAACCATTAATGCCGAAGAATTGCAGGCCGCCCAGCGTGGTCAGCAGGATCAAATAATCCGGCATGCGGGTATCTTTCCCTACCAGCAGCGGGCGCAGAAGATTGTCGGCGAGGCCAACGACGACCACGAAGTAGAGCGTCAGCACCGTTGCCGTGACAAACTCGTCGGTTGAATAGAGAAAAATCACCGCCGGGATCCAGACAATCGCCGTTCCCACCGCCGGAATTAACGACAGGAATGCCATCAGCGCCGCCCACAGCAGGCTGCCGTTGAAACCGGCAAACCAGAAACCGATGCCGCCCAGCGCGCCCTGGACGATGGCAACCACCAGCGTCCCTTTTACCGTGGCGCGCGCCACACCGGCGAATTTCAAAAACAGGCGACGCTTAATGGTCGCCGTCAGCGGCATAACCTCGTAGATCCGGCGCACCAGCGTGGCGCCATCTTTCAGCAGGAAGAACAGCAGATAGACCATCAAACAGAAGCTAACGGTAATGCCCAGCGTACCTTTGCCAATGATCACCGCGCTGCCAGCCAGGTAACGCCCGACGCTCAGCGCCACGCCGGAGAGTTTTTCCCGGATCGCATTCACCGAATCAAAATCATTGTCGCGCAGATAGCCCTTCGCCCAGTCCGGCAGATGTGCAATGCCATTACTTAATAGCTGCGGCAGATCGGTCGCGTTATCTTGCAGACGCTGGTACAGGCTGTTGATCTCCACGGCCAGTGAAGAGAGCACCATCATCATCGGGATAAATACAATCACGCAAATCAGCAGCACGGTGATCAACGAGGCGATGCCGTTACGCCCGCGCAGCCATACCGAGAGCCGCATGCGCAGCGGATAGAAAATCAGCGCCAGGATAACAGCCCAGATAATCGCGGAATAATAGGGCTGGATCAGGCCGAAAAACGCCACGCTGACCAGCAATAATAAAATAATAAAAAAGAACTGATTACTTTTAAGTGTTGACATCCGGGCCGTCCAATGGAGAAACAGCCATTAAGTGTAGTGCGTTACTCATTGATTGTAAAAACAATCCCCAGCGCTGATGGCTGCTCGCCGGTAATAATCTTTTCTTTTTTATCAACTGAACGCCGACAGAATTTTCGTACTCAACGCGTATTTAAGAATGAGACGATAAATCGATGCCATATTGCCGCTTATGATGACGCCACCGAATTGCGCCAGACAACACCAGGAATAGTACATCGGCTATCTGGCTAACTGGTGGGGAAAAATCAGTTGGTTAATATTGGCGACGCAGTAACGCATTGTCGGGCTGTTTTATCCGTTATCTGTCTATTGTCGTGATAAGCATAGAAGCGCCTTTAAATCAAAAGGTTATATTTCACAAAGAGGAGATACAGTATGACCATTGTAATGCTCATGTCTACCGATGCCGATATTGTTAACACGCAACTGAATGCCGCCTGGAACCCCATCACGAATCGCTATACGTGGGCACAGGTCAATCCCATGAATTTAAATATTATCAACGGCGCGACCATTGTGGTTATTGCCCATGGTAATGGTACGGAAATTGGCAACGCGGCTCCGGGCGTTGTCGATGTTAATGCCGAAACCTTTCTTGCGCTGGTTCAGGGAAATATGGCGAACAACGCCGCTCCGGCAAGAGTTTATATTTCCTCTTGCGGTCCGGGCATCGCAGAGTTTGCCGCGAATGTACGGATAGCGGCGCAGAATAATCAGATCTGGCACAACACACGTATTTTTGGTCATAGCGATCCGGTTTCCGGCCCGGTACCGCCCGCCAACGATATCCGCTGGACGCGGATTTTTTAAGCTATCGCCGACGCATGATGCCAGGCTGTGGTTGACACGGTCTGGCATCCCCGCCGCATAAATTTCGTGTGACTTCAGTAGCTTCATCCTTCCCTGCCACAAGCGCCTTGATCTCTTCACCAAATCTATAATGCTGTATATAAAAACAGTAAAAATAAGAAGAGTCATGATGGTCACTCTTTATACTTATAAACCCCAAAAAAATAATTAGCGGGTTTTCCTCGTGCTTCCCAGGCTATAGACAGTGCTTTACCTGTCAATGCAGAGTCCGGGAAAAACGACATCGCCAGCCAACCGGTTTACGGGAAAACAGATCAAGGACAACGGCTAAATAAGCCCAGCGTTTACCCGTCCAGATATAAGTCACATCGCCACACCACACCTGGAGCCGATGATATCACCTCTATTCAGGTGGCCAAATTTAGTGTGCACTACACTGTCACATCCGGCTCATCGCTTTCATTCCCTGCTCCAGATTAGGTCTATGAATTCCATTCATAGCGCCTATTTAAGTAGCGTAATTATCTTTAACCGCAACTTCGTTAATCTGGGTCTATCGCGTGAATAGGCAATGTGAAATGCAGCAGAAAGTAGCTACAGCTGATGGACATCCCCCAGCCTGCGAGGCTGGGGTGTCATCGGAGTCTGACTAAATATTCTTATCAAAAAAGACGTCTAACTTTTGCATTGCCTGGTCAACGTATTTAGGAACCCAATACGTCTCGATATGGGTAGCGCCATTGATCAGGAAGAGTTCTTTGTCCTTTGTACCGGAGGCTTTGGCGAACGCATCTTCAGTCATATAGAGCGTATCTGCTTTTGTACCGGCAATCATCAGCAGTGGTTTATTGATGAGATTGATATGGTCCGTCACATCAAAGCTCATCAAATCCAGCAGGCTGCTTGTGGTGTATTTAAACGTGGAATTTGGGTGTGCATGGGTTTTCCAGTAGTACTCATAGCCTTGTCGATATAAAGCAAAAGGTAATTTGGCGATCTGTTCATCTGTCAGATTTGCATCGCCGGAGTACAGAATTTCGCCTCCGGCAGCCTCCTGAGCACGTGCGTCAGAAGCCTGCTGGAGCCGCTGCTGGATAGTATCCAGCTGTGAATTCTGCAAACCATTGCGGCGCACAAGGCCTGAATTAAACATGCTGATTGTTGCAATCGATTTAAATCGTTTGTCCGTCTCGGCAGCAACAAGTGAATACCCGCCGCCTCCGCAGATACCAAGCAGACCGAGGCGGGAAGTATCAACTCCCGGGTACTGGCTAATGTAGTCAGCCATACCGTGAACATCCTCAATGCGGTTAGCGGGTTTATCCACACTGCGAGGCATGCCACCGCTGCCCCCCTGCCAGGCGGCATCTGCGGTAATAGTGATGTAACCATGCTCGGCAAGGCGCTGCGCATACAACCCGGCAACCTGCTCTTTTACGCCGCCATTAGGATGTGCGACCACCACCGCAGGGTATTTTTTGGTGGGATCGTAGTTAGCAGGGGTATAGACATTCGCTGCAATCTGGATGCCATGCAGATCGTATTTCACCGGATGAATATTGACCTTACCTTTGACGTTCTCCGTGATGGCACCGTCATAGACGAGTGTGAAGGGATTCTTTTTGTAATCAGCCGCATTGGCTGAGCTAATTCCGGCCATTGCCGTGAGTAGTATCGCACTTAAGAGATTGAATTTCATGGTGTCTTCCGTTGAGTGTCAGCCTGGCAATGCAGGCTCGTGTCATTAAATTTGCAGACTCAGGTTAGGAAGACCGGACTGTCAGCATCGTGACAAAGAAATAACTTTTTTGTCAGGAAGCGGACTGGGGAATGGGTAAATGTTTCTGACAACCTGGTCAGGTAAACGTCAGCTTTATGTTGGCAATCAATGAGCAGAATTGTCCTGGTTAAATGACATTCATGTTCAATTTTCTGAGAAAAGGAACCATCAATGAAAAGCCCAAACGACCCAACAATGCCAGAGCGACGTAAGCTATTCGTCGCCGGGGCGGGTATTGCTGCCGCCTCGCTGATTCCCCACGTATCGGCGGTAAGCCAATCCTCTCAGGTCAATTTATCCAGACAAACCAGCCAACACCCAGCAGCTCCGGGCAAGCGTAAACTCGGGAAGCTGGAAGTCTCAGCTGTCGGTCTGGGCGTTCAGAACATGAGCCGCAAATACGATACGTCTGTTCCCAGGCGCCCCGAGATGGTGAGCGTTATCCGCCGGGCCTTCGATGAAGGGGTGACATTTTTCGACGCTGCTGAAGCCTACGGCCCCTTTGAAGTAGAAAAAATTCTCGGGGAAGGCGTCGCGCCTTTCCGGGACAAAATCGTTATCGCCACTAAGTTTGGCTGGAATATCGATCAGCAGACAGGTAAGCGCCTACCGGGACTTAATAGCAGGCCGGAGCATATCAGACAGGTCGTCGAAAACATGCTCAAACGCCTGCGTACCGATCGTATCGATTTACTGTATCAACACCGGGTCGATCCCCAGATTCCGATCGAAGATGTCGCCGGAGTGGTTAAGGATTTAATGGATCAAGGGAAAGTTCTGCACTGGGGTCTGTCCGAAATGGGCATCAACACGCTGAGACGAGCCCATGCGACATTACCCGTTACTGCCGTACAAAGTGAATACTCCATGCTCTGGCGTGGCCCTGAAAAGCATGTGCTTCCGGTATGTGAAGAGCTGGGAATTGGGTTTGTGCCATGGAGCCCACTCGGCGTGCAATTTTTAACGGGCTGGATTGATGAGAATACCCGTTTTGCTCCCGGTGATTTCCGCGTGACAGAAACGCGCTTCTCACCCGACAACCTTCCACACAACTTACAGCTGGTTGAGTTACTGAAATCCTGGGCAATAAGAAAAAATGCCACACCGGGCCAGATTGCACTGGCATGGCTGCTGGCCCGTAAACCCTGGATAGTCCCAATCCCTGGCACCACAAATAAAGAACATATGCTGCAAAACACAGCGGCCACTGGCGTGGTGCTGACTGCCGCAGAGATGACCGGGCTCACCCGCTCACTGGATGCCATAACTCTCCAGGGTCAACGTCTGCCAGATGCCGTGCAGGTTTATTCAGATGTTGAAGCACCGTTGAAAAGTTAAGAGGAAGTCCGGTTATGCGTCTGTTGTTAGTCGAAGATGAAGAAAAAACGTCAACCTATCTCTGCCGCGCGCTGGGTGAGTCTGGATTTATGGTAGATGTCTCTGCAGATGGCGCTGAAGGTCTTCATTACGCGCTGGAGTTCGACTACGACGCGATAATCCTTGATGTGATGTTGCCGGGAATGGATGGCTACCGGGTACTTGAGGGTGTGCGAGCAGTCAAACAGACTCCGGTGTTGATGCTTTCTGCACGGGGATCGGTCGAGGAGCGCGTCAAAGGGCTTCGTCTTGGCGCTGATGATTATCTTCCCAAGCCCTTTTCGCTTATTGAGCTGGTGGCGCGTATTCAGGCGCTGGTGCGTCGCCGCTCTACGGATGGCGCAGACATCACCCAGTTACAAATTCACGATCTGCATCTCGACTTACTGTCTCGCTGGGTATTTCGCGCCGGAACGAGACTGGATCTAACCGCAAAAGAGTTTTTACTGTTGAGCCTTCTGGTCCGACATCAGGGTGAGATCCTTCCAAAGATGATGATTGCTGAGCAGGTATGGGACATGAATTTTGACAGCGATGCCAACGTGGTTGAAGTCGCCATTAAACGTCTGCGAGCCAAAGTTGATGCCCCGTTCGACATCAAGTTACTTCATACCGTTCGTGGCATGGGGTACGTCCTCGAAGTCCGGGCTAATAAATGAAGGGGATAAGCATGCTTAAGCGTTCCATCTCAGTCCATCTGGCGCTGATGTTTGCCCTATCCGCACTGCTGATTGTTTCCATAATCGGCTTTTTGAGCGCTTCAATCGCATCGACACCTCCAGAGCCAGGAGTGATACCCATCACGGACTGGGTTTATCCATCGTACGTGCCGTCGCCATCATGCACAGGGGAAATGTCCTTGCGCGCAGTGAAGGTAGCATCAATACATTTGGCCTCACCTTTGCGATGCAACCAAATAAAGTGGTCAGCAATACTCGCTCAGAGAGTGAGCCTGCCCCTGGGTTAACTGACAGAAGTGTCAGTGGATCGTCAGCCTGACGACATTTCCCCCCCATTAAAATCATCGCAGGTTCCCTCCTTCATCCTTGATAAGGACGTTTCGCATGATCAGACATTTGCATTACATCGGGATGTTACTACCTCTATTTACGTTTTCATCATGGGCTGCGGAGCAAGATGCCTCTGTCCATATCATCCCCGCAGGAAGCCAGACCACGGTGTATGGGTCAGCTGAGAACTTTACCGGTCGCGTCCGGGTTGATCCTCTCTTCAAACCTGATAACGACATCAGTGTTTCCGGGGCTTATGTCACCTTTGAACCTGGTGCTCGGTCCGCCTGGCATACGCATCCGGCAGGTCAGCGGCTTATTGTGATCTCTGGTGTCGGGCTCACCCAACAAGAAGGCCAGCCGGTGCAGGTGATCCGCGCTGGCGACGTGGTCTCTTGCCCGGCAGGCGTCAAACACTGGCACGGGGCTACGCCTGGCAGTGCAATGACGCACCTGGCGATAACCGGGGTTGTGGATGGCAAAAGCGTTAACTGGCAGGAGTTGGTGACAGATGAACAATACCACGCCCATTAAGGCACTAACGGCAGCAGTACTGCTGGCCATTGGTTTTGGTCTCACGGCAAATGCTGCGCCCATCAATAAAGGAGCTTCCGAAATGAACCACGAACAAACGGTTTCAGATACGCTTTCAGCCCGCCAGCAGGCCATCCCGTTGATTGCGGCATCAATGGCCAGCAGCCAGATGGATAAGCTGAATGCTGCCCTTAATCAGGGGCTTGACGCAGGGCTCACGATAAACGAAACCAAAGAAATTCTCGTCCAGCTCTATGCCTACACGGGCTTCCCTCGTAGCCTGAATGGGCTTAGCGAACTGATGAAGGTCGTCGAAGTACGTAAACAACGCGGCATCAAAGACGTTGAGGGTAAAGAACCGGTTGCCCCGATCCCTGTCGGGGATGAACTTCGCCGTGTCGGTACCGCAAACCAGACGAAAATCTCAGGCGCTCCCGTCCAGGGCCCGCTGTTTGATTTTGCCCCGCTCATTAACCAGTTCCTGCAAACGCATCTTTTCGGCGACATTTTCGCCCGCGATAACCTCGACTGGCAAAGCCGGGAGCTGGCAACGGTTGGTGCATTAGCGGCCACACCAGGTGTTGAAGCCCAGCTGTTATCGCATACACGAGCAAGCATGCGGGTCGGCCTGACGGCAGCGCAGTTGCGCCAGCTGGTACAGGTTCTGCGTGAACATGGCGAAAATGACGCGGCTACGCGAGCTGAAAAGGCACTGCAACAGGCCCTCGCAAATAATTAGGAGTTAGTTATGGAGCATGATCCCACCCGCAGAATGTTGATTACAGCGCTTGCCGGGCTCACGCTGGCGAACGCTTCCCTGGCATCAGCTGCGACTGGAAACGCAAACGTGCAGGGCAAAAGCCGTATTCTGGTGGCGTACTTTTCCCGCAGCGGAAATACACGAGTCATTGCGGGCGTCATTCACCGCAGCCTGAACACCGATCTGTTTGAAATCGAACCGGTCGCACCTTATCCGGAAGACTATTTTCAGACCGTTGAACAGGCAAAAAATGAGCGTGAGCGGGGAGTGAAACCCGCATTAAAAAATAGCGTCACAGATATCTCACGTTATGAGACCGTGTATTTAGGCTTTCCCGTCTGGGGAACCAGCGTGCCGCCCATAGTGCAAACGTTTCTGAGCAGCCATAGCCTTGCGGGCAAATTACTCATCCCCTTCATTACTCACGGCGGCTACGGTAAAGGCGACAGCGACGATATCCTTGCAAGTCTGGCACCAAATGCCCGCCGGGAAAAACCGCTGGTCATTGAATGCGATCAGGAGCGGAGAACCACTGAAACGGTCAACAGTTGGTTAGAAACCATACGCAGCTAATTGTCCGCATTTATGAGTCTGCCAAATAAGGGCAATCAGGGCTGCTAAATAATTAACGCTGGCAACTCAGATATGATTGAACGGCAAACATAACAGAGGATGTCATCTTGAAAACCATCTTAAAAACGCTGGCCATCTGCGTGATGGCGGGTGGCCTGGTGGCTCAGTCGGTATACGCCGGGCCGCTGGTCATTCAGGAACAGGGAAGCTTTTCTGCTGGTGGCACAATCATCACCGCACCAGGAACATTTGACGCGAAAAAGCCGCTGGACTCCGCTGGTCAAACTTACCATGGCGATCATGCGTCGGTGTTCTACCAAATCCCGGAGAATCCGCATAAATATCCTATTGTCATGCTGCACGGCGCAGGTCAGTTTTCCCGTACCTGGGAAACCACCCCGGATGGTCGCGAAGGGTTCCAGAACATATTCCTGCGTCGCGGGTTCTCAACCTGGCTTGTCGATCAGCCGCGTCGGGGCAGCGCCGGGCGCACTACCGTAGAAGGTACTGTTACGCCTAAACCGGATGAACAAATGTGGTTCAACCAGTTCCGCGTTGGCGTGTGGCCAGCGTATTTTAAAGGTGTTCAGTTCTCTCACGACAAAGAAGCGCTGAATCAGTATTTCCGTCAGATGACCCCGAATACCGGGCCGTTTGATATCAATGTTATCTCTGATGCGATGTCCGCCGTCGTGGATAAATCCGGCCCGGCTATCCTCTTCACCCACTCTCAGGGTGGCGGACCAGGCTGGTACACGGCGATGAAAAACGACAAAGTCAAAGCCATTGTCGCCTTCGAGCCTGGCAGCAGCTTTGTCTTCCCGGAGAAAGAACTCCCTGCCCCTATGCCAAGCGCTTTTGACACGCTGAAGGGTGAGCCTGTGCCAATGGAGCAGTTTATGGCACTGACCAAAATCCCGATTCTGATTATTTACGGCGATAACATACCGGAAAAGCCTGTCGCCATGCCCGCACAGGACAGCTGGCGAGTACGTCTGGCGATGGCTCGCGAGTGGCGTGACGTGGTGAACAAGCATGGCGGGGATGTGACGGTAACGCATCTGCCAGAAGTGGGAATCAAAGGGAATACCCACTTCCCGTTCTCTGATTTAAATAATGTGCAGATTGCTGACTTGGTGAGCAAGTTCTTGAAAGAAAAAGATCTGCAATAGGAAGAGCCAGTATTGAGCCTTCATCAATGAAGGCTCAATACAAACATCAATTTTATCAAAAAATAAAATGGCCTAATGTTGACAAAAAACCATTTAACGTGATTTTAGACCTTGAGCGAACACTGATGTACTTGCTCATTGCTCTTCCGGCAGATCAATATGTGGAAGCTTAATTCTCGCCTCGGCGAGTAAACCTGTCAGGGTATTATTTGTATTTCCCAGCATTGTGTTAACGCTAAGTACATGCTTAAACTCTGGGCGTTTATCTATTCCGTCAGTAGTTGAATAAAATCTTTGGCGACGTCTTTTCCACAGAAAAAAGCACCTGAGTGTTCTTTGTATATTCGTCCCTGGAAAGCAAAACAATAGTACTGGTCCGTTAGCGGGTATTTGGAATAACTTGTCTTCACCTGCCCCGGGATTAATTTCAGATGGGCCACTGGTTGAATAATATAATCTCTAACTATGGCTGATTTCACTTCATCGCCGCGATGGCAGTAGCTGTCAGGCAGTCCATTATGTTCTTTTTTAACACCCATCGGCATCACTTCCCTCCGTTAACTTTTTTGGTGACTAACGTTTAACCATATATCATGAGGGGTTATTTTCTGTCCAACACACTCTGGGATGTTCTCGAAAATTAAGTGGTTTACTGAATTTGGGTATCCGAACAGAGGATTACCACGCCCGCTCCTGACACAAAGCCGACCATCAGCACCCTCTAAATTAATGAACACATCTAATAAACCCTAGCTAATTACCCCACTTAATCGAATAGATCAGTTTGCGTTATGCTTTTCCTACACAACAGCTGAAGGATAACGTCATGCAAACTGTAAAACTGAACAACGGTATTGAAATGCCCCTGCTGGGCTTTGGTGTGTTTCAGATGTCTGATGCCGCTGAATGCGAACGAGCCGTTATTGATGCCATCGATACGGGATACCGCCTGATCGAGTCTTACCAGAATGAAACCCAGGTCGGGAACGCACTGAAACAAACAGGTATCGCCCGTAACGAACTCTTTGTAACGACCAAGCTGTGGCTTCAGGATACCAATTACGAAGGCGCTAAAGCACAGTTCGAACGCTCCCTGAATCGGCTACAACTTGATTACGTTGACCTGTACCTGATTCACCAGCCTTACGGTGATGTCCATGGGGCCTGGCGTGCTATGGAAGAACTGCAGCAGGCAGGCAGAATACGCGCTATTGGCGTCAGCAACTTCCATCCTGACCGACTGGCCGATCTTATCGCATTCAACAAAGTAGCCCCTGCGGTGAACCAGATTGAAGTTAACCCCTTCAACCAGCAGCTGCATGCCGTTCCATGGAATCAAAGCCATGGCATTCAGCCGGAAGCCTGGGCACCGTTTGCTGAGGGTAAAAATGGCCTGTTCCAGCATCCCGTGTTAACGGCAATTGGTCAGAAGTACGGCAAAAGCGTGGGTCAGGTTGTGCTGCGTTGGATCTTCCAGCGAGGCATCATTTCACTGGCGAAATCGGTACGCAAAGAACGCATGGAAGAGAACATCAACATTCTCGATTTTGAACTCAGCTCTGAAGATATGCTGCAGATTGCCGCCCTCGACACCGCAACCAGCGCCTTCTTCTCTCACCGCGACCCGGCGATGGTGGAATGGCTGACTGGCCGCAAACTTGATGTTTAAATCGCGATAAAAGAGGTATTCATTCAATGCAAAAACGTTATCTGGGTAAATCCCGACTCGAAGTCTCCGCGCTTGGGCTCGGTTGCATGGGATTAAGCCACGGCTATGGCCCAGCGACCGATACTCGTCAGGCTATCGAGCTCATTCGCGCAGCGGTTGAACGTGGCGTCACCTTCTTCGATACCGCTGAAGTGTATGGACCCTTTCTTAATGAAGAGGTTGTCGGTGAAGCCTTAAAACCATTTCGTGACCGCGTGGTCATCGCCACTAAGTTTGGTTTTACTTTTGGCAACGACAACAAGCAGCAGATTTTAAACAGCCGTCCGGAGCATATCCGTGAAGCTGTGGAAGGATCATTACGCCGTCTTAAGACTGATGTCATTGACCTGCTATATCAACACCGTGTCGATCCGGATGTCCCGATTGAAGATGTTGCGGGTACTGTAAAAGACCTGATAGCTGAAGGCAAAGTTAAACATTTCGGTCTGTCCGAAGCGGGTGCGCAAACCATTCGTCGTGCGCATGCCGTACAACCTGTTACTGCCCTGCAAAGCGAATACTCAATGTGGTGGCGCGAACCTGAGCAGGAGATCCTGCCGTTACTGGAGGAACTGGGCATTGGTTTCGTTCCCTTCAGCCCATTAGGCAAAGGCTTCCTGACGGGATCGATTAAGCCAGGAACCACTTTTGGGAAGGATGATTACCGCAGCACAGTGCCTCGTTTCGCCGAGCAGGCGATTGAAGCCAATGAAAAGCTGGTCTCATTGCTGGGTGAACTGGCGGCAGAGAAAGGTGTGACGTCTGCACAAATCGCGCTGGCATGGCTGCTGGCACAAAAGCCGTGGATTGCTCCTATCCCTGGTACCACCAAACTGCATCGGCTGGAAGAAAACCTGGGGGCTGCCGACATTATCCTTTCGCAGGATGACTCACGTCAGATAACCCAGGCACTTGAAACGATTAAAATCGTCGGCGAACGTTACTCTCCTGAGCATCAGGCCCGCGTAGGCCGTTAATACCCGGACGGGTCCGCAGCGAATGGAGGACCCGTTATTCCACATAGCGAAGTGCATCGATCATCAGCGCAAAAGCGGGCGGATGCTGCTTACGGCTCGGGTAGTAAAGATAATATCCGGGAAAAGACGGACACCAGTCCTGCAGAACCTGAATAAGCTCTCCTGACTTTATATAATCCTGCACCCTGTCTTCAGGTATACAGGCGATGCCAAAACCGGATAACGCCGCATCAATCCTTTCCGCCTGCAGATTAAACGTTACCTGCCCTTCCACTCTGACCCGCAACGGTTTCCCTTCCTTCTCAAACTCCCAGTGGTAAAGACCACCGGCAGTCGGCAGGCGCATATTGATACACCGATGATTTTGTAGCTCGTGTGGGGTTTCAGGCACAGATTTAGCGGCAAAATATGATGGTGCACCGACCACAGCCATCCGCATGTCCGGTCCAATCCTCACGGCGATCATATCCTTATCCACACTTTCGCCCAGGCGGATCCCGGCGTCAAAACGCCCCTTAACAATATCGACAAAGCCGTTATCAACTACCAATTCAACATTAATTTCCGGATATTCCCTGAGGAAGGGTTTTAGCTTCGGCCATACAAGACTTCGCGCGGCATGCTCCCCGGCAGATAAACGGATATTACCTGAGGCTGTGCCGTTGAGTTGAACAAGCGATTCCAGTTCCTGTTCAAGATCGGCGATACGGGGTTCAAGGCAGGCAATAATTCTCTCGCCTGCTTCCGTAGGGGCAACGCTTCGGGTAGTGCGGGTAAGAAGGCGGATATTTAGCCTTTCCTCCAGTGCCTTCATCGCATGGCTGAGTGCAGACTGAGAAACACCCAGTTTGCCCGCTGCTTTGGTAAAACTTCGCTCCCTTGCCACCACAAGAAAGATTTGCAGTTCGTTGAAGTTTTCTTTGAGCATTGGCGATTTCCTTATGGAAGCATTCCCTTCAACGCGCACTCATGAAGGCTGTTCATAGACGCAATCATTTTAGTCCCATTACTGACAATAATTATAATTGATATTCTGACAGTATCGAAAATAAGTCTGAATTATCATAAAGTTTATCATGAAAATACTCGTTGCAGGGGCGACAGAAAGTATTGGTCTTCATGTCGTGAATACCGCTATTGAAATGGGCCATCGCCCCGTGGTTCTGGTCAGGGCGAGTGGTCATCCCTATACCATCGTCAGGCCCGACTGGTTTGATTACAACAATGATGATGAGCACAGAATCGTTATGCTCCAGGGCGATCGACGCCATGCGGGAACACCGGAGGATGGAGTGATATCCAGAAAACAAATCGCCCAAGTGCTGGTCAGTGCGTTGAGTAACGGCAGCAACAAATAAAACGGTTGAGCTGGTCGTTGAGCAAGGGGAAGCACAATTGGATTTAACATCTCTCTTTGCGAACTTGCAGGCAGATAACCCCAAAAAAAATGACGGGATTTTAGATTTGAACAACATGCCTTTCAGTGAAGAACCTGAGTGCATTATTAACGAGCTAAATCTGTTTTCAAAATACGTAAAATCAATCTAACGCCTTTGACAATTTGGTCAAATAGAGGTCAGTCTTATGAGAGTTTGGATCCTGCCTTTACTCGAAGTATGGTTTGCCGGGAAGTACTAAATTTTCGGGCAACGGCGCTGATGCTTAAGCTTAATTTAATACGCTCAATAACGACCTGTTTTTGTTCTTCGCTCAGGGCAGAAGGACGGCCAAAACGTTTTCCTGCCGCTTTTGCCCGCGCAATACCTGAATGTGTGCGTTCAAGCAGCAGGTCCCGTTCAAACTGCGGGAGCCAGGGTTTCCTCCTGACAAAAGTATTTCACCTCACGATGGTGTTGGAGCGGGGATTACAACTGGCGAACAAGCCTCAAGCTGGAACAGGACAAATACCGCACATTACGCTCAGTGAATAGCAGGCTGTACAAAAAAGCTTTAGCGCAGGATATTTTCCGTTTTCCAGGCGGCCCCATATTGGCGGGTATTTTTATTTTTTTCGTGCTATTTATCTCAGTATACTCTTAAGATAATAATGAGGTCCTGATTGGTATTCGTGATATTTCACTTTTCCAATAACAAGTACGAACGGAGGTGCTATCAACCACTTATTTATCAAAGCTGTGTTGTCAGTCCAGAACTCCAGTGCCAGTGTTTAAAATGGTTAATTTTTTCTCAGGCATTTATTGCAGAGTTTAACGGTAACAACGTCTGTCACCAAAATCAGGAAAGTGGTTAAAACTGCCTGGGCAATGTAAATACACGAAGCGGATATGACAGATGTGACAAATATTATTAAAAGTAAAAAAAAACCACTAAAGCATTATTTATGTTCCTATCCTATAGATGTGAATAACTGCAAAACTTTAAAATCATGGTTATTATTTTCCCCGTTTGCCAGGTGTTTCAACATTTTTCAATTTCTTTAACAGTTTATCCATAGCATCAATGCCATTTTCCACTGCAGACTGCTCATCCTCCGTTAAAGGAATCTCCTGCATCATTCTGAGTAAGTTCTGACGACTTTCAAGATACTGTACTTCGGATGAAGATTTTGGCAGGTAAAACGAGCACTTTGCACAGGCCATACGATGCGGACACTGCTCAAAAAAATCATAGCTGCAAAGACCATGCCCTAGATCATAATAGCGCCAAGGCTTTCCTTCCTGCACCAGCCCAGCAGCAATTGTATCCTGGTCGATCAGAACTGAAACCATACGTCGATTTCTTTCAAAATATCCAGCTTTAGATAACGCCCCGGCAAGCTTTGTCGGTGTGATATCGACATAACGTCGGAGTAATAGATTTTCTGACGAGATATAGCCATCAAGATCCATGTGATAACACATGCTGCTGCGTTGTCCTCCCGATATATCTTTCTTTCCATAAAAAAAGAACGCCCACCCGCTGGCTCCACTTCAGATAGTGAATGACCAGCAAATTCTTCATTTTAGGAATTCAGGAAGTCAATTTGTAACATTGCGGTATTATTTTGAATGAAAAGTATCTGAACCACTTTGATTGGCCCTCAGGAAGCAACAAAAAGCAATATGCCTGGCTCGTTATTACTTGTACGCACACTTTTAATCATGAATTTCAGAAGGATAATGTATGCAGCTTCATGAACTGATGGATCCGCAGTATTCTGAAAATCCCTTTCTTCTCTACCGGAAGCTCCATGAACAGGGGCCACTTATCCGGGCCAGTGAGAATGTCATGATTAGTGGCAGCCACGCCATTGTGGAAGCTCTGCTGAATGACCGCCGTGCTGGTAAAAACTACATTGAGAGCGTCCGGTTGCGTTTTGGCGATGAGCTTGCAGAACTGCCGGTATTCCAGGGGATCAACAAAATGTTTCTCGTCATGAATCCTCCTGAACATGGCCGGTTGAGGGGGCTGATCATGAAGTCCTTCAGCACAAAAGAAATTCAGCCGCTCAGAGAGATGACTCTTACTCTGGGTAATGCTCTGGTTGACGCCTTTATTGACCGTGGCTCATGCGATCTGGCAAAGGAGTTTGCGTTCCCTTTACCGGTCCGGATCATCTGTCGAATGTTAGATTTACCCGAGTCCGATGCCCCGGTACTTGGCGATGCCGCATCGGCACTGGTGAAAATTTTCGACCCACAGATCACAGAACCTGACCTTCTGAAGGCCGGGGAAGCTTTCTCCACGCTCCACGACTATTTCAGCGCCTTAATCATTTCCCGTCAGGAAAATACAGGCCTTGATCTGGTGTCACTTTTCCTCGGAAGTGAGAACGATAGTGACAGGTTGCAGCACGATGAAATTATCGCCAACGTCGTACTGCTGTTTATCGCCGGGCACGAAACCACATCAAACATGATATGCAATGCCGTGTTGGCTCTGTACAACAATCCTGTAGAGCTGGAGCTGCTGAGGCAGGATGACACGCTGATCCCCGGAGCCATTTCAGAGTGTCTCAGGTATGACAGCTCCGTTCAGATGTTATATCGCACGGCGCTGGAGGACATTGACGTGCAGGGGCATCACATCAAGCATGGAACCAACCTTTTTCTTATTCTGGGTGCGGCCAACCACGATCCAGCTGTGTTTTCCTCACCGGAGAATCTTGATATCCGGCGCAAGGAAGGACGCTGTCTGTCTTTCGGGGGCGGCATACATCACTGCCTGGGATATCGACTTGCACTTGCGGAAATGGAGGTTGCACTGCATATCCTTCTGACCCGCCTGCCGACAATGAAGCCGCTGATATCCGGCGTCAAGCGTAACCATAGGGCAAACCTGCGTGGCGTTAGCGAGCTGCCTGTCACCTGGTAGACTAGTGATGCCTGAACATTATGGCGAAGAGCATTCTGTATACGTTGTGACTGGCTATGATGCGAACTCTGATACCGAGCCTGGATAATTTTAAGTACCGGAATAAGTGGTGGGTTTTGGATGTAGGAGGCAACAACTTGATGGTTATCGCCTATATCAATTTCGTGAATAAGCGCTTCTATGTGAAGCACATCGCAACCCACGCTGATTACGACAAGTTGACCCGCTATTACGGGAGAACAAAGAATGATTACCGACACTGCAAAAGCCATTGAAGCAACCAAACAACTCGTAGCTGCTGTCCCCTTCCTGGGGGCAGTTCGTCCGAGAGCGATTACCGCGAAGCGATGGAGCTGGTGGACTACCTGATCGAGAACGACGACGAGAACCCACTTATTGACTTCCTGGCGAGTAAGATTGCCGACTATGAAGATAACAGCCCTCGTTTCGCTGAATTCAACAAAGCTATCGCTGAAATGCCGGTCGGCGTTGCACTGCTGCGTACCCTGATTGACCAGCACAAGTTGTCTTACTCTGATCTCAAAGAGGAGATCGGCTCTAAATCACTGGTTAGCCAGATTCTGTCTGGCCAGCGCTCTTTGACCATCACTCACATTAAGGCACTGTCGGCTCGTTTTGGTGTGAAACCAGAATGGTTTTTATAACAAATTAAATTATGTTGAATAGCACCGGTTGTTTGCAGCGGCGCTATTCGTTAATGGATTAATATAAACTGAGTATATACAGGGCCATGAGTGTGGAAAGTGCAAATATACCCGTGATCATTGAAACTGCTTGATTTCGAGCAGTTTGGGGATCATGCTCAGGCCATGAATGTTGAACTCTCACAGATAAAGGCTCTTAAAGCTCTGCACCGACAGAGTCGTGACCGTCGTGTCTGCGACAGAATTCGCTGCG
Organism: Kosakonia sp. MUSA4; assembly: GCF_013085925.1. Lineage (NCBI taxonomy): Bacteria > Pseudomonadati > Pseudomonadota > Gammaproteobacteria > Enterobacterales > Enterobacteriaceae > Kosakonia > Kosakonia sp. MUSA4. The sequence continues at coordinate 2,247,197 of NZ_CP025697.1, read as the reverse complement.
TGCTGTTGTCTGCTCAGGGCTGGACAACAACAATGATTGCGCAGTCCCAGCTCATTCATGAAACTATCGTCCTCTGCCACATCGCCGATTACCTTGATGACGGTAAGCTGGCTTCTGAAAATGGTGGCTCACAGGAGCATCTCAGTTCCGTGCAGTCCGCTGCACTCACCCGTCTTCTGACCGATAACGTCCATGTCACTACCGCAAGTATCGTTGCGCTTGTCAGGGAACTATTCGGGGTGTTTTACAGTGTTCCGGGGATGAACAGGTGGCTTCACCGCAATGGTTTTACTTATAAGTGTCCCGCATAAGTTCAGTGCGGAAAAACAACAGCAGTTCATTGATAAATATGAAGCGCTGAAGCTCACCGCCAGTGACAAAGAACCCATCCTGTTTATGGATGTGGTGCATCCCACGCAGTCAGCAAAACTGAGTTGTGGCTGGATACGCAAAGGCGGGAGAAAAACAATTGAAACCACCGGGAGCCGTGCCCGCATGAATATTATCGGGGCGCTCAGCCTCAGTGATATCGCGCGTACAGTGGCCCGTGACTATGCCAGTATTAATGCCAGAACGATTTGTGAATTTTTCATCGCAGTACGGCAGACATACCCGGTAAGACAAAAACTTCATCTCATACTGGACGGAGCGTCATATCACCGCGCGTCACTGGTTCAGGACTGGGCAGTGGTGATGAATATTGAACTCCACTATCTGCCGCCCTACAGCCCGAATCTCAACCCAATTGAGCGGTTGTGGAAGGTAATGAATGAACATGTGCGGAATAACCGGTATTTTGCTACAGCGAAAGCCTTCCGGGAGGCAATAAACGGATTTTTCAGGGATACAATGCCAGTAATAGCGGGTCAGTTAGGCTGTTGCATTAACGATAATTTTCAGAAAATCAAACCTGCATCTTCGTAATTAAGGGGAAGAAATGCATTTCAGAAGCAATTTACACACTGTTAAGCCGCTGCTCAGTCTGGAAAAGCAGCTTGCCACAATGCCCGATGCCCTGGCGCGAGCCGCTGTCTATATACTTGAAAATCCTGAGAAGGTAGTTGCGTTTTCTCTAAAGGAGTTGAGCCTTCAGTGTAGCGTGGGTGAGGCCAGTATTATGAGGCTTTGCAAAATCGCTGGCAGCAATGGTTTTGCGGCTTTTAAGCTGGCACTTGCTTCTGAACTGGCTGTAAGGCGAAATGTCGGTTCAGCAGCTTATCCTAAAAATGAAGAGCAGTATCAGGCGCTTGCCCGGGAGCTTTCATCTTCTGTCCTTGAGACCATGGAGCAACTATCAATGACTCAACTCTGTCAGATTGCTTCAAAATTAAGCAATGCCAGGCGCATCAATCTGTTTGGGTCCGGCGTTTCCGGTATCACAGCCGACCTTTTTGCTTATCGTTTCCTGAGATCCGGTCTTAATGCCACGGCAGTCAGAGACATCACACTTGCCAAGGAAGTTTCAAACATCCTGGGACCAGACTGCGTCGCCATCGCAATTTCTGAATCGGGTACCAGTCTGAATACCGTAGACTTCCTGCGGATGGCCAGACTGACAGGATGCTATTGCCTGGCCGTAACCTGTAATGAGCGCAGCCCCCTGGCACGCGAAGCCGAAGATGTAATTCTGATGGCCAGACTGAACATTTCATCCTACGGCGGATACATTAACGGCGTGCCGCGCGCTGTACTGGTTGCAGAAACACTGGCATCGCTTGTCTAGCCAGAATGTGATCAGTCCCCTGAATGCTGTCATTTAGATGTAATCTTTCTTCCTTACTCTCACCTCACTGACGCAACTCTATGGATTTTTCTCGCTTCAATGTGGAGTAAAAATCCATAACAATGATTATTGTGTGGAGTTTATTTCCAATGATTTCTTACATGTCTGCCTCCTCTGCCAGAGGATTAATCATTAAAGATGTGAGAAAAAACTTCGGTGCCGGTGACGTACTGGAAAAAATGAGTCTGGAGGTGCAGGCCGGTGAATTTCTGTGCCTGCTAGGCCCGTCAGGATGCGGGAAATCAACATTACTGAAGATTATTGCTGGTTTTGACAATCCGACGACGGGTGAAATCAGCACCGACTCGGGAGAGGATTTACTCAGCTTATCGTCCGCAAAACGTGATATTGCGATGGTGTTCCAGAATTTCGCGCTCTATCCGCATATGTCGGTGCGTGACAACATCGCCATGCCGTTGATTATGCGCAGGCTGACCTGGCAACAACGCCTGCCCTTTATTGGCAAGTTATTACCCGGAACCCGCCTGTGCTATGCCGGCATTATGCAGGAAGTGAACGACATTGCCGGGATGCTTAAAATTGCTCATCTGCTGGATCGTAAACCATCACAGTTGTCTGGTGGTCAGAAGCAGCGTGTGGCAATTGGTCGCGCCCTGATTCGAAAACCCAGCCTGTTTTTAATGGACGAACCTCTCTCGAGCCTCGACGCGGCATTACGTAATGAGATGCGGACTGAGATAGCCGAACTGCAGCGCTCCCTTGGGATCACAACCCTCTATGTCACGCATGACCAGACGGAAGCAATGACCATGGCTGACCGGATCGTGATTCTGATGAACGGTAAGGTGCTTCAGGCCGGAACGCCAGAGGAGATATTTAACTCCCCTTCACACCTGGACGTAGCAAAATTTATTAGCTCCCCGCCCGTGAATGTCTTACCGGCTGAGGCTGGCAGGCACGGTATATATGTTATGGAGCAACATATTCCTCTTTCTCTCTCAGGGAATATAACGGAGAAAATACAGCTGGCTATCAGGCCGGAGGACATTCGCCTTACGCTCAGTGAGCCAATAACATCGACGAGACTCACCTGGTCGGTCAGAATTTTGCGCATTGAACGGACAGGGCATGAAGCGCTGGTGCATGTCGCCACGATGCAGGGTTCTCGCCTGACAGGTCGTCTGAACAGCGATGCTCTTAAAAACTTCATCGCCCCGAAATCTGGGTTAATAAGCATGAGCTTTGACGTGAGCAGCATCTGGCTATTTACGGAGTCCGGCGAGCGTATTTACCACAATTGTCTGTTGCATGAAGTAGCTATTCCAGAACCGAGGAGTGCGCTTCCGTGAGTATGATTAACAACAGACGCCTCAGCGTTCGTCCACAACCGGATCTTCGTGGCTTAATGCTGGCGGGACCGGCGATTTTTCTGCTTGGCTGCCTTTTGATAGCGCCAGTTATTATCGTGCTGGCCATGAGTCTGACGGATTATAACCTCGGCTCGGTAAACTTTGGTTTTATTGGCCTTAACAACTATCAGCAGTTGCTGGACGATTCTCATGCCACTCATGCGCTGCTGAACACGTTTATTTATGTTCTGATCGTCGTGCCTGCTGCGTTTATTACTGGACTATTTTTGGCCATCAGAATTCAAGCCGTATGCCACCTGCGACGGTTTTATGAAATTATCTTCTTTTTACCCACAACCAGTACTTTTGTTTCCATGGCACTGGTCTGGCAGTACCTGCTCCACGGCAGAATTGGTCCGGTGAACGAACTTCTTGTGCAGCTGGGCTTTCAGCGCATCGACTTCTTAACTGATCCGGCTTATGCACTCCCGACGCTGGCTGTTATCGGTACATGGCAACTGACAGGACAAACCACAGTGCTGTTTCTTGCTGGTCTTGCTTCTTTACCTGACGAAATTTATCAGGCGGCATCGCTTGATGGCGCTGAATCGGGAATAGATCGGTTTTGCAAAATAACCTTCCCGATGCTGGGGCCTACCAGCCTGTTTGTGCTGGTTACCACCACAGTCACTGCTTTTCAGGTGTTTGACTCTGTGGCTGCACTGACAAAGGGCGGCCCCGGTGGTGCCACTGAAACCTTGCTGTACCGTATTTATCTGGAAGCTTATCAGTTTACAAATATGGGTTATGCCTGTGCACTCTCTGTTGTTTTTTTGTGTCTGATAGCTGCGTTGTCCGTTCTGCAGATTGTCACTGCTGAAAAGAAGGTGCATTACTGATGAAATCGACATTTGCCCTGTCAAAAGTAGTGAGCCGTTCAGTTTCCCATTTAACGTTACTTTTTATGGGACTGATTTTCCTGACACCTTTTATCTGGATGGTCCTGGTTGTCCTGAAGTCACCGGACCAAATCTTCAGTAACCCTTTTGGGTTACCGACCAGTCTGGGCTCTATAAAGGATAATATCCACACTGCTTTCACCGCTGTTCCCATGACCCGGTTCCTGATGAACGGAGCCCTGGTAGTAAGCATACTGCTGATATTACAGCTGACTGTAGCGATTCCTGCAGCCTATGCGCTTGCAAAATTTGAGTTCATCGGGCGACGGATGTTCATGATGGTCGTTGTCGCCAGTCTGTGTATACCGATTCAAATTCCTATGCTTCCTGTCTATATTGGTCTGGCATACAGCGGAATGCTTGATTCCTATTTCTCACTGATATTTCCATTTATTATTTCACCGTTCGCCATATTTATGTTGCGCCAGCAAATCAAATCATTTCCCGACGAGATTATCCAGGCTGCGCGACTTGATGGATTCAGTGAGTCAGCCATCATCCTCCGGCTCATCCTGCCTGAAGTGCGACCGATCATTGCGGCATTCTCGGTATTTTCAGTGACAGCACACTGGAATGATTTGTACTGGCCGTTAATTACCGTTTCTTCACAGACCATGGCGACTCCTCCACTGGGTATGCTCTATTTCAGAGATGGCGATATGGGAACCAATTATGGCGCGCTAATGGCTGGAGCAATCATCACCGTTCTGCCCGTGATGATTCTTTTTCTTTTTGCACAGCGAAATTTTATTAAAGGACTTTCTGTATCCGGACATAAATAAAAACACCCGAATCTCATTAACTGATTTAAATAAAACCAGGAAAGAAACATGCGTAAATTAGCTCATTCAGTTGCGGCAGCTTCCCTGTTTTTGTCAGGAGCCGTACCCGCGATTTCAGCTGTCACCACATTAAATATTCAGTATGCGTGGCCTTCTCAAAAAAGCTTTCATGAGCCGCTGGCAGAAGCCTTCATGAAAGAACACCCAGACATTAAGATCAATTACCTGTCCCCCGCGGCAAGTTATACCGATGGCCAGCAACGTATTTTGCGCGGTGCAGTGACAGGTAACCTGCCCGATATCTGGTACTCCGGCTACAACTATCTTCCGGAACTGGTTCAGACGTTAAAAGCGCGTCATGCCATCATGCCATTAACCGATCTCATTGAAAAAGAAGGCCCATCCTGGAGTTCAGATAACTATTCAGCAGCCATGATTGCTCTTGGTCAAATCGATGGGGCTCAGTGGGCCATGCCGTTTACCGCCTCAACCGCGATTGTGTATTACAACAAAGAAATGCTGGCATCAGTTGGTGCAGACGGAAGCGCATTGAAGACCTGGGACGGTGTAATTCAGGTTGCCGCCAAAATATACAAGGAAGGAAAAGCCGACGGGCTGGGCTATCCCGTCAGTGAAGCGGAAGACGACTGGCTGTGGCAGGCTCTGGTCATGAGTTACGGTGGCCATATTATGAATCCTGCAAGGATGCAGGTAGCCTTCGGCGATCAGAAGGGAGCAGAAGCTGTGGCAATCCTGCCGCGACTGGTTGAAGAAGCCCATATGCCGGCACTTAATGAAGACCAGGTTGTGCAGCAATTTGTTGCCGGCAAACTCGGTATTTATATTGGCTCATCTTCAGAGGTCCGGTCGATGGATCAAAACATTGGCGGTAAATTCCATTTTGCCACGGCACCCTATCCGCAGGTGGCCGAAAATCATGGCGGGCTTCCAGTAGGCGGCAGCGCTGCGGTTATTCTGGCCAGCGATTCAGCGAAACGAAAAGCCGCCTGGGAATTTATTAAATTCGTGACCGGCCCGGAAGGCCAGAAGATCATCGCCCTCAAATCGGGTTATATGCCGACCAACATTAAAACTACGGGTCCACAATACCTCGCCGATTTTTATAATAAAAACCCGAACTGGATGACCAGTATTAGTCAGTGGCCGTTAGCACAAGCCTGGGTAGGCTACCCGGCAGGTTCAGGGCCACGCATCTGGGCCGAACAAAAAAATATTCTCTCCGGAATCATACGGGGTGAAATCGCACCCGACAGTGGCCTGAAGCAGCTGGTGAACATCACGCAGAAGCTTGCCCTGCCGGCAAAGTAAGGTGCTCAAATTGAAAAAAATAATTCAGTTAAGCGATCTGCACATTGTTCCTGAGGGTGAACGGGTATTTGGATTCGACCCGCTACCCCGTATGCAGGCGGTGCTTAAGGATATCCGCGAAAAACATTCTGACGCAGATCTCTGCATCATAACCGGCGATCTGACTGATAAAGGAGACAGAACGTCATATGAGCTACTCCGGAACAGGCTTGAGGGGTTTCCGGTTCAGCTTTGCCTGATGATGGGCAATCATGACAGGCGCCAGCCATTTTTAGATGTATTTCCTGCCACACAGGTAGATAGCTCCGGCTTTATACAGTATGCACTGGATCTCGGGGGGCATCGTGTCGTCGTTCTGGACAGTCTGGACGAAGAGTGTCCGGGTTCAGGTTTTCTTTGCCCCCAGCGTTTAGTCTGGCTGGATGCCACGCTGGGCGAGGCTCCAGAAACACCAACAATTGTGGCGCTTCACCATCCTCCTTTTGATATTGGCATCGAATATTTCGAATATATGCTGCTTACAAATGGGGATGAATTGAATGATGTGCTTAACAGGCATCCTCAGGTTGTCCATTTAACCTTCGGGCATGTCCACCTGTCTGTTTCTGGCATTAAGTGCGGCCGATCATTCACGGCAGCGAGAGGCACGGCACATCCCATACAGTTCAGACAAACGCAACTGGAAGCCTATTACATTGATCGGCTGCCCTCCTATGAAGTGATCCTGTTTGAGGAAAATACGGTAACTGTGCATCACGTTCAGGTGTGTGCTGGTGAACAATATGTAGCACGTGAAGTGGCTGAAACCGATGGTTCACAAGGCGAAACCGAAATTTACCGCGAAGTCTGAGGGAAGATTCTGATGAAGTTTGGATTACTGATATGTGACTGTGATGGCGTGCTGGTCGACAGTGAATTACTGGCATGCATGGCAGATGCTGAAGAGCTCGCCGACCGGGGTTTTCCTGAATATGACCTGGATGTGATACTCAAGCGTTTCGCTGGCGTGAAAATGGCAGATATGGTGGCGATCATTGAAAATGAAACCGGGCGGGCGGTTGGAGAAGACTATGATGCGATAGTTTCCGCACGTGTCATGGGTGCTATACACCTTCACCTAAAGGCTCTGCCTATGGCAAAGGAAATTCTGAGCGTTTTAGAGATTACAAAATGTGTGGCGTCCAGCAGTGCTCCGGAAAAGCTCTCATTATCGTTAAACATCACTCGTCTTGAGGAAATTTTTGCGCCCCATATCTACAGTACTGAACTGGTCGAAAACGGGAAACCTGCTCCGGATATCTTTCTGTATGCTGCAGAAAAACATAATGTTCGGCCTGAACAATGCTGCGTCATTGAGGACAGCGTGCCAGGCGTGATTGCGGCACGTGCAGCCGGTATGCAGGTTATTGGATTTACGGGCGGCGGACACTGCGGTGAGGGTCATGCAGCACGCCTGCATGACCATGGTGCGGCTACTGTTGTTCATCACTGGTCAGAAGTACCTCAGGCCATCGAACGGCTGTCTCTTGAAAAAGCCTGACATTACTCATCCAGGCGAGTTCAAGGGAAACCATTGCAGCAGTTGATTATACCCTGAACACAAATACGGGAGTAAATCAGCCGACATTACTAACTGATTATTGTGTTTAATACTGGGGGCAGGTCATTTGTTCCACGGTGACTTGTTCATACTCAAATCTCCTACAATATGGGAGATTTGAGTATGGTTGCCTCTTATGAGCGAAAAGCAGAAGTATGTGAAGTTCAGAACCTGCCATGAATCATAGATTCGACAGTTGAAATACAGGTCAGTAAAATGGCTGGTCGCGTATAAGCGATCAGCCATAGAATGCCTCAGGGTGTAATATTTAATTTAACGGATGTTCCCTGAGCTGAGTTTGACAGCCACTCCCATTTTTCCCATTCAGCCAGTCTGGCCGCATAGGCTTTGCGGAGCAAAGGCATACCCTCTGTGCCCAAGAAAATTCGCAATGGTGGTTGTTCCGCATCGACAATGTGAAGTATTGCCTGTGCGGTAGCCTGCGGATCACCAAATTCCAGTTGTGAACCCTGCGCGAAAACCTGCTGTCGTAGTGTGGCATACGCTTCCATACTGTCGGCAATTTTCAGTGATGTCGGACCAGAGAAATCGGTAGCGTAGGCGCCGGGTTCGATGAGGGTGATATTAATCCCGAACCCGGAAACTTCCGTTGCCAGACTTTCATGCAGCGCCTCTACCGCCCATTTTGAGGCATTATAGAAACCCGTCACCGGACCGGCCACGAGACCCGCCACACTGGAGACCCCCAGGATATGACCATGTTTCTGATTACGCAGAACAGGAAGAACGGCCTGGATAACGCGCAGCATACCGAAGAAATTGGTATCAAACTCGGTTTTAACCTCATCCAGACTGGCTTCTTCAATCGCCCCGGCAAGTGCATAGCCGGCATTGTTCAGCACCACATCAAGCTGTCCAAAATGGCTGTGTGCTTTGGTGACCGCATCCGATACCTGTCTGGAATCGGTAACATCCATCTGTAAAGGAAGCACCCTGTCACCATACCGCTCAACAAGTGTTTCCAGGGAGTCTGTATTACGTGCGGTTGCCGCAACCTTATCCCCCCTGGCCAGTGCCGCTTCTGCCCAGATATGACCAAACCCTCTTGCTGCACCAGTGATGAACCAGATTTTCGCTGTCATGACCTTTACCTCATGTGTTTAAAATGTAACTGAGCTATATGCCTGTCAGCGGGTCTGGCTGAGAATAATACGGTCGAATATACGATCGCCCAGCCAGACGCGCATGCGGATGAGCATCTTTGCAAACTTACCGGCCGCATACCGTGTACGCGGGTTACTGCTGTTCACTGCACGGGATACCACTTCCGCAATGACCTCCGGTGAGCTGCCTGTGCCCTGCCCGTACGTTTTTTTTATCGACATGGCCACCATTTTCACCAGATGACCATACGGACCACTGGCCGAACGTTTGACAATGGTGTCACTGGCGGCGTCGCCGAAGCCTGTCTCTATCACGCCCGGTTCAACGATCACCACTTTAATCCCGAACCCGGCGACTTCCAGCCTGAGGCAGTCTGACCAGCCTTCCAGTGCATGTTTGGTTGCGTGGTACCAGGCTCCCAGAATGCTGTACATCTTTCCGCCCATGGAGGTGATATTGACAATATGGCCGGAGCGTCTGGCCCTCATCGCTGGGAGCAGCAACTGCGTCAGCCGCGCGGCACCAAACAGATTGACCTCAAACTGATAGCGGGCTTCGTCAATCCCGATCTCTTCTACCGGGCCGTAGAGGCCAAAACCGGCATTGTTGACCAGGACATCGACACCGCCAGTCTCAGCCAGAATGGTATTTACGCCGGAGACAATCTGCTCATCGACAGAAATATCCATCCGCAGCGCCTGGGCACCAAGACTGACCAGGTCAGCCATTTTTTCAACATTGCGGGCGGCAACGTAAACCTGGTAACCATCCTGAATCAGACGGCGGGCAATGGACTTGCCCATCCCGGACGATGCGCCGGTGACCAGCGCGGTTTTCTTTTCCTGAGTAAACATAGGCACCTCAATGAATGAACAGTGTTCAGTTTGCCTGAATCAGTGCCGGGAATATCTTGCGCTGTGCGCCAGAGTGCTTGCTGAAGGTGCCATTCGGTACAGAAAGCGAGCCTCTTTCAGATAAACGGGAATGCTCTAACACCGACCTGATGAGCGGCAGTTTTTCGACAGTGGCCTGATAGCCCAACTGCCGTGCGGTTTCGCGCCCTTCAGCGTCGTAGATTCCTGCGGGTTTGACTGCCGGGGTGATGAGAACATCTGCAGAGTCAGCTTCTGGTCTGGCGAGCAGACAAGTTTGCGCCTGCGACACGCGTAACAGAACTGAAAACGCTGAGGTAACCGGATACCGCTGTCCATGGCAGTAAATATCGACGGCAATCACCACATCAGCGCCGAGTGCGCGGGCAGCCCGTACCGGGACCAGGGCGCTGACTCCTCCATCCACCAGAGTCAGACCATGGCTCTTAACCGGGAGGAAAACACCCGGTATCGCTGCCGAGGCCCTGAGTCCCTGTCCGGCATCTCCAGCGGTGATAATGTACGGCAACGAAAGATCTAACTCGGTTGCCACTGCTGCGAAACGCACCGGGAAGCGTTCAATCGCTTTTCCCCCGACCAGCTTATCTGCCCAGTTTGCAAGGGCGTCACCCCTGACAAAAGCAGGTCCATGGATATTCAAATCCGCCAGAGACAATACCCGCAGTGTGGTGGCCATCTGCCAGATCTGTTCGGGTGTATTGCCCGCAGCATAAGCAGCGCCGATTATGCTCCCTATTGATGTCCCGACAACCATATCTGGTTTTATACCCGCGTCTTCCAGAGCCTGCAGCACACCGATATGTGCATAACCTCTGAGACCACCTCCTCCGAGAACCAGCGATATTCTGGGACGGGTGGATACTGCAGCAAGGGGGGCCACACCAGGATCCTGAAGATGACCGTCGGTCAGCAGACTGCCTGAAATGCTTTTACTGGCGGAATGATCAGCAGTACCGCAGCCGAAGAGCGAGCAGACCATCAACAGCAGCGACAAACATCGACAGGGTTTTCGTGTTGTCATTTCACCCGGCACCGGTTCCCAGCTCTATCAACTGGTCAGAGGACAGGATCATCATCCCCTTCTTGATAGGGACCGTCTGTGTCAGCGCCCGTGCGACAGCCAAAGCCCTAACGGGCTTATAGGGACCCGGAAGAACGGGAGATAACAGCCTGGCTATCGGTATGGAAATTATTTCACCCAGGCGCACTGGCTGCCCCAGCCCTGAACGGTAGTCAAGCAACAAAGAAGGTCGCGCAATGACCAGCGTGGTTAACGGCAGTGCTCTGAGCGCCTCTTCCAGTTCACCTTTAACGCGGGTGTAAAACATAGACGACTTCACGTTCGCTCCGCCAGCGCTTACCAGTCCTATACGTCTGACCCCGGCCCGTATAGCGGCCTGTGCAACGGCCAGATTAGCGTCAAAATCCACTGCCCGGAACGCCTCTTTACTGCCTGCCACTTTGATTGTTGTCCCCAGTGCAAGGTAGGCTTCATCCGCATGAGGAAGCTGTGGCAGTGATGTGAAATCAACCAGATGGACCTGTAACTTTGGATGGCTGACTTTGAGTGGCTTGCGACTCAGGGCATGAATGCGGATTACTCCCGGATCATTCAGCAGTAGCTGCAGTAATTGTCCACCTGTCAGTCCTGAGGCGCCTGCCAGCAATACAACGCGATTATTTTCGGGGTTTGTCATGATGATCTCTTTTAATTAAAACGCATGGCTTCTCTGACTGTTTCAGGCGTCTGGCCTGTCCAGGCCATAAAAGCACGGTAGAATGAATTCGGATCTTCAAAGCCCAGCAGGAATGCAATTTCGTAGCCGGGCAGGCTGGTATTGCGCAGATAGTGGCGGGCCAGATTTTCGCGGCAGGTATTGATGAGAGCGCGAAAATTCTCTCCCTCATCCTCAAGTCTGCGCTGCAATGTTCGCTTACTCATACCCAGACGCTCTGCAGTTTTCTCGATAGTGGCTTCGTTGCCCGGCAGCAACTCCAGAAGTACCGCACGCACGCGTTCAGAGGTTGAAGCCGTGACATCCAGCTCACTGAGACGACGACGCAGCTCAGGCTCAAATACCTGCCACATCCCTTCATTTACCGTTAAAAAAGGCCTCAGGGCATCAGTGGCGGAAAAGCTGATAGCAGGCTTTTCTCCATGCGAGATGCCGGTACCAAAGAACCGGGTAAAGTGACCAGCCTGTGCACCGGAGGGAAGCTGCGGGAGCAGGACGTTTAATGCCCTGATCGGTTCGCGTGTTGCAAGTCGTGCCAGTTTCAGTAAGAAAGCCAGCTCTGCGACCTGCAAAGATACAGGGATGTCTGTGGCTGACAACCAGCGCGGTGAAACGGTCAGAATACCGTTATGATCAACTGCCGTCTCCAGTACCATTGGAGCAATGAGCTGTTTATATCTTGCCAGTCGCTGTACGGCCTGCATCATATTAGTGCTGCACAATGCGGCGAAAAGCGGTGGATCGAAAACTTCAGCTGAAACCTTTTCAACAAGAGGCAGGGGGAAAGCAGGACTATTCATTCCTGTCTCGATCGCATGCCACAAACGCATGTATTCATCTGTATCAAGGCCGCTTTCGGCCCTGGAGAATGTGTCGTCTGGCAGGTGTGCTTTTCGCAATATGTCTGGTGGTGTAAGCCCGGCGTCTTTGAGTAATGCTCTCCAGCCGATGTTGAGAGAAAAAGTACGGTTACGTGCCATTTTCTGGTTCCTGACGTAAATTATCTACCGGGAAAGAACGGGTATCATATTCTTTTAAACCTCAAATAAGCATTCAAAATACGCCATGGTTGTGGCAAATCGCGCCATCATCTGTACTGTATGTGGGAAGAGAGATTAGGGTAATGTGATAAATGTCCGCTTCTGGCACACTGCTGACAAGCGGCCCGATAATCAAGTCAGTACGCGCGAAAATTGCAGCTAAAACTCCCAACGATGCGGCAAAAATTGATAATATTAAACAAGCAATATATTATTAGCCCCCAACATTTATAGGTCGTTTTATAGAGAGAATTTTATTAAAATAACCGACTTATATTTTGACATAAGGATAAGTTATGATGCTGTTTTCTACAGAACGTACTGATGTGTACTTGCTTGCAACCGACCTTGCTGAATCTTTTCAGGATTATCTACTTAATAACAGATCTCACTTAGCACCCTTTGAACCATTGCGTAATGAAGACTATTTTCAACCAGATAATATAATAGACAGAATAATGAATTCACTAAATGATTACGAGAATAGAAAGTGTTTGAACCTGGTTTTTACTTTAAAAAATGAAAACACAATAATTGGAAGTATAAATTTCACCAACTTCGTATTTGGTGTGTTCGAGGCATGCTATCTAGGATTTTCTCTCGATCATGCTTATCAAGGTAAAGGGCTAATGCATGAAGCCCTCGATAAATCAATCAGCTATGTGCGTGAACAATATGGAATGCATAGGATTATGGCCAATCATCTTCCTGGTAACATTCGCAGTAGTAAGACTCTTGGAAGCTTGGGGTTTGTTAAAGAGGGGTATGCACAATCCTATCTCAAAATAAACGGGGTATGGCAGGATCATGTCCTCAATTCACTTGTTCTACCATAAGAGCTTATTAGTTAACGTTCTCTATAAATATATAACGTTAACTAATAACCAGGATGTTTCAAAAAAACCATCCTTACCGGGTCTGTTACTAATAGCTTCTGATTAGACCTGAAATGTGTAAACAAATTTTGACCTGTTTCTTTTTGGTGCGAATCGCCTCCCCGTTTGTTCATTACTCAGGGGGTAATTAAGGAGAGTATTCATTGGCTCTGACTAGTAAAATCGCCACATATAGTTCTAACTGGCCTGTGATGTTTGCCGCTGAACGAGATAAAATTGCCTTTATTTTTGGTAATCAGCTTATTGCCATTCATCATGTCGGTAGCACCGCTGTGCCCGAACTGGCTGCAAAACCGGAAATTGATTTATTGGTGGAAGTATCTACCCATGCGAGTGATACAGATGTCAATGCTTTGATGTGTGCATGCGGTTATGTTCGAGGTACCGATCTTTCTGAAGGACATCATTTTTATCGTAAAGATGTTAACGGCATAAGGACACATAAAGTACATGTTTGCGAAACTGGACATAAAGACATTGCCAGGATGTTGGCTTTTCGTAACATTCTCCGACAAGATGCAAAGATAAGGGCGCTTTATCAGGCATTAAAATTCAAACTTGAGTTGGAAAATACGGTTGGTATCAAAGAATATTTAGCGCTTAAAGAACCATTTATTGAGGCGATCCTCAATAAGGACAAGTGAGCATTTTCATTAAAATAAAAACCTTCAAATAGCACTAACGTCTTACTGACCTACTCCCCTTTATTTAACAAAGGATGATGTTGGCCACGTCCGCCCTTGGCACGAAGCTGCCTGCTACGCTGTGACTTTACATCAGACATCGACCGACAGCTTAGAGCGCACAGCGGAAATTCGCGATTGTCATAACAACCGGGATCCAGGACTAACATTGGCATCTGATAATCAACCGGGAGCAGGTCAAGGCGCTGATGTAGACCATCGATCGGCTTAATCATTCGGGGCGCGGCACTGTCTGGTTTGCCGGGCAAGGCATTCAAAAAAGTTGGGTCATGAAGCGGGAAATGCTATCGCCAGGTTATACAACACGCTACGTTGATTTACCGATCGCCAAATAAAAAACGCTGCTGATATATTTATACGGCGTTCTTTCACTCTATTTATTTAAGAGTAAAAAGACATAAATATTATTCTTATTAAGCGACAAAAATCATTCTCTTTGTATTATTAAACAGATTTCCCGATCTGAAAAATAATATTCACTACGTAATGGAGCTACTGAGATGAGAGTCGTCGTATTTCAAGGACAATATGGTATTTTTAAACGCGAAGGTTTAGACCTTTCCATGCCGGCGGTACAAAGTTGTCTGGGATTGTATGCCTTATCCGATCAGCATGATTACCTGCTATGTGCGCATTTTGATACGGATCTGGCGCTGCAACAGAACCTGGAAAATATTCAGTGCGCGCTGGAGCGGAAAGGGATCGGGATGAAAAGCCTGCACGGTGTGATTTTTGGCGGCGACGGAAAGCAGAGCTACCTGCGCTGTTCTTCACCCAGTAGCGATATTGGCAATGCTATCGTTAATTTTATAAAAGCCCGGGGCGGCACCGCTGAATATTCAGCCCAGTATTATTCTGGCGTTATTCTCCAAACATTTAACTTTTACTACAAACGGCGTTACGGGATCACTGAAGGTCGAAATGCCAGAGATTTTATGGGCGGTCATCAGCAGGCCGAGAATATCGCCAGACAGCGGATAAAACTCAGACCGTCGGAGTATTCGCCAGCGCAGGCAAAAATGACGGATATTAGTCACTTATATTAAACAGCGGGTTCCATGCAGAAACCCGCCAGCGAAAGGCAACACGAAAAGCACGCCAGACCCTCAGCGGCTACGTTTGGCGTGGCGCTCCCAGTTATCCTGTTTTGCCTGCTCCGACTTACGCAACGCCACATAGCAGGCGCCGTTGCCACCGTGATGCGGCAGCGCCGCGCAAAAGGCCTGAACGTCATCAAACTCGGTCAGCCAGCGCGCCAGATAACTGCGCACAATATTCGGATGCGAGCCCTCTTCCCGCCCTTTGCCATGAATAATGAGCACATTACGCAAACCACCAAGCCGCGCCTGGTGCATAAAACGGAACAGCATCTGACGGCATTGCTCAACCGGCTGGCGTAGCAGATTAAGGCTTGCCTGCTGGCTGTATTTCCCCTGCCGCAGCTTATCCAGCACGCCGTTCTGCAACCCTTCGCGTTTAAACTCCAGTGGCGTACCGAGAGGGATAATGTCAAGAAAACCGGTGGTGAGAAAATTATCGAGCTGCAGGGTGTCGATACGCTGCGGCGCGCGAGGATTAAGTGTTCGCTGCCAGTGTACATCTGCACAGCGCTTCAGGGGCTGAACGTCCTCCATGGCGTCAAGAAAAAGCGATTTGTCGTCAGGGTTCATCAGGCAGTCCTCCATCAACTTCTGCTTATGTACTATAACGGGCGTGCAGCGCCCTCACAATGGCCCGCGAGGATTTACCTTAAGTCTGACAAATAGCTAATTGCAGCAAATAACCATAATAAATTCGAGTGTATAAATTGAACTTAACGCAAATTATTATCAGGCTGGCGACCTGAATTTTAGTTAAATTAACGTGAAACCAATCACCATTTCATACTGGAAATATTTATAAGCATCGCTATAACTATATTTACCGCACACGGAGGATACTGCAGGAAATAACGAAAGGAAGCGTCATTGTGTGTACTGTAGAGCCTGACGGATGTCGGCAGGCTCTATTTTTTTATCATCGAAAATAGATAATATATGATCTATTAGATAACAAAATATTGTCTCTTTATTATTCTGATTCTCGCCTTGACATAGTGGAATAAACGTACTTTCGGGGTATGGTGGCACTGCAAGTCGTCTGCTAGGATTGGCAAACTTTGCCGCGGATAAGGACGCCAGATGTTAACGTTACTTGAGGACAAAATATCCACCCCGCTTGGCCCGCTATGGATAGTGTGCGACGAAAATTTTCATCTGCGCGCCGTGGAGTGGGAAGAGCACAGCGATCGCATGAATAAGCTACTGGATATTCATTATCGCAGTGAAGGTTATCAACGCATTGCCGCCACGGATCCTGGCGGGTTGAGCCAGAAACTTCAGGACTACTTTGACGGCGATCTGGCTGTTATCGACACCCTCCCCACAGCGACCGCCGGTACCCCCTTTCAGCGTGAGGTATGGCAAGCGCTGCGCACCATCCCGTGCGGCCAGGTGGTACATTATGGCCAGTTGGCAAAAACGCTGGGGCGCGCAACGGCGGCGCGGGCGGTGGGAGCCGCCAATGGTTCAAACCCGGTCAGTATTGTCGTACCCTGTCACCGCGTCATCGGCAGCAATGGCACCCTGACCGGCTATGTGGGCGGCGTACAGCGCAAAGAGTGGCTGTTACGCCATGAAGGCTACCTGCTATTGTGAGAAAAAGCGTCTAAAAAGGCTTCTTATCAGAAAGTGTTGCGATAAAAACCTTAGCGAAGTGAAGGAATTTCAACGAGATGATGTAGATTCATCTCATTGCTGCTCGCCCGCCTGTTTTAATAATCGTGAATTGACGTTTTACCAGACTTACGTGCCCAAGAAAAAGATGTTAAAATTGACAAATATCAATTACGGCTTGAGCAGACCTATGATCCCGGAAAAGCGAATTATACGACGCATTCAGTCAGGCGGATGTGCAATCCATTGCCAGGATTGCAGCATTAGCCAGCTTTGTATCCCTTTTACTCTCAATGAGCACGAGCTGGATCAGCTCGACAACATTATTGAGCGTAAAAAGCCCATCCAGAAAGGTCAGACGCTGTTTAAAGCAGGGGATGAACTGAAATCGCTGTACGCTATTCGTTCCGGTACGATTAAGAGCTACACCATTACCGAACAGGGCGACGAGCAGATCACCGGGTTCCATCTGGCGGGCGATCTGGTCGGCTTCGACGCGATTGGTACCGCTCATCATCCCAGCTTTGCACAGGCGCTGGAAACCTCGATGGTCTGTGAAATCCCGTTTGAGACGCTGGACGATCTCTCCGGCAAAATGCCGAACCTGCGTCAGCAGATGATGCGTCTGATGAGCGGCGAGATCAAAGGCGATCAGGATATGATCCTGCTGCTGTCGAAGAAAAATGCCGAAGAGCGTCTGGCGGCGTTTATCTACAATCTCTCGCGTCGTTTTGCCCAGCGTGGCTTCTCACCGCGCGAATTCCGTCTGACCATGACCCGTGGCGATATTGGTAACTATCTCGGGCTGACGGTAGAAACCATTAGCCGTCTGCTCGGTCGTTTCCAGAAGAGCGGAATGCTGGCGGTGAAAGGTAAATATATCACCATTGAAAACAGCGATATGCTGGCGCAACTGGCTGGCCACACGCGCAACGTCGCCTGAGTTTTTTCTCCTGCCTTCAGACCTTTTGCCGGACTGTGTAATTTTCGTGATTTATTGATCTGGCAAAAGGTTTTCCCTGTTTCATTCAGTACTTATAGGTTATCTTTTATTTACAGACTGTGGTGACAGATGTAAGGAGACCCTGTATGGCTAAGTATCAAAACATGTTGGTCGCCATTGACCCTAACCAGGACGATCAGCCAGCATTACGGCGTGCTGTGTATTTGCATCAACGGATTGGTGGCCGCATTAAAGCCTTTTTGCCAATCTATGATTTCTCTTACGAAATGACCACCCTTCTGTCCCCCGATGAACGCACCGCTATGCGGCAAGGCGTTATCAGCCAGCGTACCGCGTGGATCCGCGAGCAGGCGAAATTCTACATCGATGCGGGCGTGCCGATTGAGATCAAAGTGGTCTGGCATAATCGCCCCTTCGAAGCCATCATCCAGGAAGTGATTTCCGGCGGTCATG
Source organism: Kosakonia sp. MUSA4 (assembly GCF_013085925.1). Taxonomy (NCBI): domain Bacteria; kingdom Pseudomonadati; phylum Pseudomonadota; class Gammaproteobacteria; order Enterobacterales; family Enterobacteriaceae; genus Kosakonia; species Kosakonia sp. MUSA4. The sequence continues at coordinate 2,228,909 of NZ_CP025697.1, read as the reverse complement.
ATTTATTGCTGAAAATGACCCACCAGCACGATCGACTGGAATCGGTGATTTTCACCCCAACTGACTGGCATCTGTTGCGCAAATGCCCTTGCCCGGTATGGATGGTCAAAGATCAGCCCTGGCCGGAAGGCGGTCGCGCCGTGGTGGCGGTCAATCTCGCCAGTGAAGAGCTATACCACAATTCGCTGAACGAAAAGCTGGTCAAGGAGACGTTGCAGTTGGCCGAACAGGTCAACCATACCGAAGTGCATCTTGTCGGCGCTTATCCTGTTACGCCAATCAATATCGCTATCGAACTGCCGGAATTTGATCCCAGCGTGTACAACGACGCTATTCGTGGTCAGCATCTGCTGGCAATGAAAGCGCTGCGGCAGAAATTCGGCATTGATGAGAAACTGACCCATGTAGAGAAAGGGTTACCGGAAGAGGTGATCCCGGATCTGGCAGAGCACTTACAGGCCGGGATTGTGGTGCTGGGTACCGTCGGGCGCACCGGGATTTCTGCGGCATTCCTCGGTAATACGGCCGAACAGGTAATCGATCATCTGCGCTGCGATCTGTTGGTTATCAAACCGGATGAATACCAAAGCCCGATCGAACTGGACGAAGAAGACGATTAAATAAAAACCCGCAATGAAGTGAACCCCATTTGTTGATGTATCCAACGTTCGGGGTTCACTTCAGCAAGGCGGCTTTTTTATACTGCCGGTTCACCGCGCTGCTCAGCCGCCGTGTTTTCTACCGCCAGCCCACCTTTGACCACCACGCACGGCAGCGCCAGCGCGATCCCCTCTTCTGCCAGCTTTTCCATAATGCGGATATTGATTTCCTGCTGAATATCCATGTATTTGTTGTAATCCGCCGTGTTGACGATATGCACGACTTCAACATTCAGCCGATCGGCAGCGAATCCCTGAAAATGCGCGCGGTCAAACTTCGTTTCACCCACATCGGTAATGATGGCCCGCACCATTTCACTCACTTTCCGCAGTTTGTCCGGCGGCGTACTGACGGCCAGACCGAAGGTGAAAACGATACGCCGCGTCTGCATGCGCTTATAATTATGCAGCGTTTGTTGCAGCAGAATCGCATTGCCGCAGACGATTTGCTCGCCGCTCAGGCTGCGAATACGCGTGGTTTTAAGACCAATATGCTCAATGGTGCCGGCAACATCGTTAAACACCACGAAATCGCCAATTTCGAAGGGTTTATCGAAGCCAATGGAGAGCGAGGCAAAGACATCGCTGAGGATGGTCTGCACAGCAAGCGCAATCGCAATACCGCCAACACCGAGGCTGGCAACCAGCGCGGTGATATTGACGCCCGCGTTCGCCAGAATCGACAACAGCATGATGGTCCACAGCATCATGCGCAGCAACAGACCGGCAATCACCATCGTTACCGGATTTCGGCTTGCACCAGGCGTATACATCAAATGGCGCATCCACGACACCACGCCCTGATCAAGCCAGATGGCCATCTGAATCGCCAGCACTAAAAACCAGGCGTGTCCGAGGGTGTTAAACAGACGGTCGGGAAGATCGATAAAACGCAGGCTGAAGAGTAATGCAGCAATAAAGAGCAGAAATTGGCTGGTACGGCTGAGCATGTCGATCAGCACATGCTGCATTTTGCCGACGCCGCGCTGTTTTTCGCTCCAGTTATGCGCCCCTTTCATCACCATCTTCAGTAAGCGCGTAAACAGCCAGTAGACCACCAGCGTGACCACCACCACTGTCGCCAGGCCCGCCCAGAATGCGGGCGACATCAATAAGGATATAAAGTCAAAATGAGGCAAAAACGTCATCCTTCCTCCACATAAGAACATGAAGAAAGAAGTATAGTCGCTCTGCTCATGCCGGTTACGGGCAAAAAAATACCGCTCCGAAGAGCGGTATATATATGCGGTGTAACTTACAGCGCTTTGAGGATAGCATCGACGCTGGCTTTGGCATCGCCAAACAGCATCTGCGTATTCTCTTTAAAGAACAGTGGGTTCTGTACGCCAGCATAGCCGGTGTTCATCGAACGTTTGAAGACAATCACGTTCTGCGCTTTCCACACTTCCAGCACCGGCATTCCGGCGATGGGGCTCTTCGGATCGTCCTGCGCCGCCGGGTTAACGGTATCGTTCGCGCCAATCACCAGCACCGTGTCGGTATCGGCGAAATCATCGTTGATCTCATCCATTTCCAGCACAATGTCGTATGGCACTTTCGCTTCCGCCAGCAGCACGTTCATATGGCCCGGCAGACGCCCGGCGACCGGGTGAATACCAAAGCGCACTTTCACGCCGCGCGCACGCAGTTTTTCGGTGATTTCTGCCACCGGATACTGCGCCTGCGCCACCGCCATACCATAGCCCGGGGTAATGATCACCGAGTGTGAATTTTTCAGCAGCTCGGCCGTCTCTTCCGCGTTGATTTCGCGGTGCTCGCCCACTTCTTCATCGCCGCCGGATGAAGAACCGTCGGTACCAAAACCACCGGCAATCACGCTGATAAAGGAGCGGTTCATCGCTTTACACATAATGTAAGAGAGGATCGCACCCGACGAACCGACCAGCGCGCCGGTTACGATCAGCAAATCGTTGCTGAGCATAAAGCCCGCCGCCGCCGCCGCCCAACCGGAGTAGGAGTTCAGCATGGAAACCACCACCGGCATATCCGCGCCGCCGATGGACGCCACCAGATGCCAGCCGAACACCAGCGCGATGATAGTCATCAGCAGCAGTGCCAGAACTTGCAGGCCGACGCTGTCGGCACGCACAAACACCAGCAGCAGAACAAAAGAGACAACCAGCGCCGCAAGGTTCATTTTGTGACGATGCGGCAGCATCAGCGGTTTAGAAGAGATCTTGCCGCGCAGCTTGCCGAACGCCACGATGGAGCCAGTAAACGTCACCGCACCAATAAAGATGCCGAGGAACACTTCGGTCAGGTGAATATTCACCAGCACCGGCTCCAGGCCCGTATCGTGGTACAGGTAGCTGTTAAAGCCGACCAGCACCGCCGCCAGACCAACGAAGCTGTGCAGCACCGCGACCAGCTCCGGCATCTCGGTCATTTCAACTTTCTTCGCCAGGCGAATACCGATCGCGCCGCCGATGATCATGGCCACCAGAATCCAGGCAACGTTGCCGGTATCCGGGCCAAAGATGGTGGCGATCAGTGCAATTGCCATCCCGGCGATACCGAAATTATTGCCCTGCTGGGAGGTTTCATGCTTAGAAAGCCCCGCCAGGCTGAAAATAAACAGGATCGCGGCAACAATGTATGCAGCAGTAACTAATCCTCCAGACATTTGTTACCCCTTAGTTCTTCCGGAACATTTTCAGCATGCGCTGAGTGACGGTGAAACCACCAAAAATATTAATGCTGGCAATCAGTACCGCAATAAAGCTTAAGAAGCTGACCCAGCCGCCATGGCCGATCTGCAACAGCGCGCCGACGACGATAATGCCGGAAATCGCGTTGGTTACCGACATAAGCGGCGTATGCAGCGCGTGCGACACGTTCCACACCACGTAGTAACCCACCACGCACGAGAGCGCGAAGACGGTAAAGTGGCCGAGGAACTCTTTCGGCGCGACATCCGCCAGCCAGCCAAACAGAATGATCGCCAGCGCCATCAGCGCATATTTACGCCACGGCGAGACCGGTTTGGCTTCTTCTTTCGCCGCTGGGGCCGCTTTCGGAGCAGCCTGCGGCTGCACGGAAACCTGAATCGGCGGGGCCGGCCAGGTGATTTCGCCGTCGCGAACTACGGTGACACCGCGCACCACGACATCATCAAAGTTGACCACGACGTTGCCGTCTTTTTCCACGCACAGCAGTTTCAGCAGGTTCACCAGGTTGGTGCCGTAAAGCTGGGAGGACTGCGTCGGCAAGCGCCCAGGCAGATCGGTATAACCAATCACTTTTACGCCGTTGGCCGTGGTGCTGATTTCATTCGGCACGGTGTATTCGCAGTTACCGCCGTTTTGCGCCGCCAGATCGACAATCACGCTGCCCGGCTTCATGGAATCGACCATTTCGCGGGTGATCAGCTTCGGTGCCGGTTTACCGGGGATAAGCGCGGTAGTGACGATGATATCGACGTCTTTCGCCTGCGCGGCAAACAGTGCCATCTCCGCCTTGATAAAGGCTTCGGACATCACTTTTGCGTAGCCGTCGCCGCTGCCCGCTTCCTCTTCGAAATCGAGCTCAAGGAATTCGGCGCCCATACTTTGCACCTGCTCCTTCACTTCCGGTCGGGTGTCGAACGCACGGACAATCGCACCAAGGCTGTTGGCAGCGCCGATGGCGGCCAGACCGGCCACGCCCGCGCCGATAACCATCACTTTTGCCGGCGGAACTTTCCCTGCCGCAGTGATCTGCCCGGTAAAGAAGCGCCCAAACTCATGCGCAGCTTCAACAATGGCACGGTAACCCGCAATATTCGCCATTGAGCTGAGCGCATCCAGCGACTGCGCGCGCGAAATACGCGGCACGGAATCCATCGCCATTACGGTCACGTTACGCGCCGCCAGCTTCTCCATCAGCGCAGGGTTCTGCGCAGGCCAGATAAAGCTGACCAGCGTCGTGCCAGGATTGAGCAGCGCGATCTCTTCGTCGTCCGGCGCGTTCACTTTCAGGATCACGTCGGAATGCCAGACGTTGCTGCTATCGACTATCGTTGCCCCTGCCAGAGTAAACGCATCGTCATCAAAACTTGCCAGCTTGCCCGCGCCGCTTTCAACCGCAACGCTGAAACCCAATTTAAGCAATTGCTCGACCGTTTTCGGTGTCGCCGCAACGCGGGTTTCATTGGCCAACCGTTCTTTAGGTACACCAATACGCATAGTTTTCCCTTCCATCGGATTTAGATGATGGTTTGTCAGTCGTCCCGAAGGCGTTTTACCTCTGTTTTCACAACAGCCCCGGAAAATAAAACAGTAACAAACTTTCTATAACCTACTGAAAATAACGCCTGTGATCCACAGCCGAAAAAAAGAAATTGTGCATTTATCCGCGAATATGAATGGTAGAGGGATTCTGGCAGGGTTATTTTCCTTAAATTCGCTATAACAGGCCGATATTCCGCTCAAGCGAAGCGGCAAAACACGATTAATCTCCAGCGAAGAGTCGCCATTTAACAATGTATTAACGTTAAAAGTTGTATGCTATATCGCTTTTGCTGGTCAAGCGTCTGTTTTTTCAACATATCACTAAAGGTTATCGTTATTTGCCTCCTCACCGCACAGTCAGTGAAAAATGACGCAGACAGTAGCGCTGTTTAAATGCAATAATCACCGACGTTTTCCCAACAACAACACCAGTTTATGGTTTGCGCAAGGCGAAGGACTATTTTTATGAAGCTTAAGTACACCCTCCTGGCGTCAGCTCTTTTATCTGCCACAGTGATGACAGCGAACGCGGCCACGGAGTTAACACCGGAGCAGGCAGCAGCAGTAAAACCTTACGATCGCGTCGTCATTACCGGTCGCTTTAATGCCATTGGCGATGCCGTCGATGCGGCATCCAAACGCGCAGATAAAGAAGGCGCAGCGGCATTTTATGTTGTAGATACCTCTGATGCGGGCAACAGCGGCAACCAACGCGTCACCGCCGATCTCTATAAAGCCGACGCACCAAAAGCAGAACGTCCGGCCTTCCGCGTAATCAACGGCGTAACAGAATTACCGAAAGATGTCGCCATCGCGCTTGAGCCGTACGATACCGTCACCGTTCAGGGCTTCTACCGCACGCAGCCTGAAGTTAACGACGCCATCACCAAAGCCGCCAGCGCAAAAGGCGCCGCGTCTTTCTATATTGTTCGCCAGGTCGATGCGAACCAGGGCGGCAACCAGATGATCACCGCTTTCATCTATAAAGCTGACGCCAAAAAACGTGTTATCCAGAGCGCCGATGCTATTCCACGTAATTCCGAGGCGGGCCGCGCTGCGCTGGCCAAAGGCGGTGAAGAAGCGAAGAAAGTGGAAATCCCGGGCGTTGCCAGCGATGCAACTCCAGGCGTGGGTGTTGGCCGTTTCTTCGAAACGCAATCCACATCCGGCGGGCGTTACAGCGTCACGCTGCCAGACGGTACCAAAGTCGAAGAGCTGAACAAAATCACGGCTGCGCAGATGGTACCGTTCGACAGCGTCAAGTTTACCGGCAACTACGGCAACATGACGGAAATCTCCTATCAGGTTGCTAAACGCGCCGCGCAGAAAGGCGCGAAGTATTACCACATCACGCGCCAGTGGTCAGAAAGCGGCAACAACATGACCATCAGCGCCGATCTCTACAAGTAAGCGTATTCCTGAATCAGGCGGCTACGGCCGCCTTTTTTTTCGCTTTTTTTCCCGCTTTTTCGCAAAATTGTCATCGACAGCATTGCATGCCCTCACGACACTCCGTAAAATCCCGCGCCTCAGTGATATCCACCATATTTATGCGCCACGGCAAAATAATTATTCTGGATTAGCCGTATTTGTTGACAGGATAACGATGGAAAAAAAACTAGGCCTTAGCGCTTTAACTGCGCTGGTTTTGAGCTCCATGCTCGGCGCTGGCGTATTTAGCCTGCCGCAGAATATGGCGGAAGTTGCCAGTCCGGCGGCGTTGATCATCGGCTGGGTGATCACCGGCGCGGGAATACTGCTGCTCGCCTTTGCGATGCTGATTTTGACCCGTATCCGCCCGGATCTGGATGGCGGTATTTTTACTTACGCCCGTGAAGGGTTCGGCGAGCTGATCGGCTTCTGCTCGGCCTGGGGATACTGGCTGTGTGCGGTTATTGCTAACGTCTCTTATCTGGTGATTGTCTTTTCCGCGCTGAGTTTCTTTACCGATACTCCCGCGTTGCGTCTGTTTGGCGATGGCAATACCTGGCAATCGATCGTCGGTGCATCAGCATTGCTGTGGATTGTTCACGCGCTGGTCCTGCGTGGCGTGCAGACGGCGGCAAGCATTAATCTCGCTGCCACGCTGGCGAAACTGGTGCCGCTTGGATTGTTTGTCGTGCTGGCGGCGCTGGCATTTAACCTCGACAAATTCCGTCTGGACTTCAGCGGCATCGCGCTCGGTGTTCCCGTCTGGGAACAGGTGAAAAACACCATGCTGATCACGCTGTGGGTGTTTATCGGTGTGGAAGGCGCCGTGGTCGTGTCAGCCAGAGCGCGGAATAAACAGGATGTCGGTCGCGCCACTCTGCTGGCGGTGCTGGCGGCGCTTACGGTCTATCTGCTGGTCACCCTGCTTTCGCTCGGTGTGGTTCCACGTCCGGAACTGGCAGCAATGCGCAACCCGTCAATGGCCGGGCTGATGGTCAAGCTGCTCGGTAGCTGGGGTGAAGTGGTGATTGCCGCCGGATTGATTATCTCCGTGTGCGGCGCGTATCTGAGCTGGACCATTATGGCCGCCGAAGTTCCGCTGCTGGCGGCGACACACAAAGCCTTCCCGCGCATTTTTGCGCACCAGAATAAAAACAGCGCGCCAGCCGCCTCGCTGTGGCTGACCAACAGCAGCGTGCAGGTCTGCCTGGTGCTGATCTGGCTTACCGGCTCGGATTACAACACGCTGCTGACCATCGCCTCAGAGATGATTCTGGTGCCCTACTTCCTCGTCGGCGCCTTCCTGCTGAAAATGGCCCGCCGCCCGCTGCATCAGGCGGTCGCCATTGGCGCCTGCCTGTACGGGCTGTGGTTGCTGTACGCCTCCGGGCCGATGCACCTGCTGCTCTCTGTGGTGCTTTACGCGCCGGGCCTGCTGGTCTTTATGTATGCCCGTCGCACGCACGAAATGACCGACGCGCTGAAACAGCGGGAAAAAGCGCTGATCGGCCTGCTGCTGCTTGCCGCTGTTCCGGCAACCTGGATGCTGGTGCGTTAATGGGTGCGGCTCCAGATAAAAATTAACAGCCAGGCGCTGAGGCACCAGCACAATACTGCGCAGCCCAGCGCCGGCCAGACGCGCATCATCCCGGTGAAATACCACAGCGACAGCAGATAGACAAAATAGGGAATGATCGCCCACATACCGAACACGATGGTGGTGCGCAACGCTTCCACGCCGCGTTCGGTCGCGACGATATAGTGGGCGATCAACGCAAAGGTCGGGAACAGTGGGATCAACCCGGCAATATAGTAATTTTTTGTTTTTGCTAATACGCCGATCAACAGCACCACCAACGCGCCAAGCGCGGCTTTAAAAAACAACCCCATAATTTTCCCTTTAATACTTTAACAACAACGACCTACAGCATAGCTGAGCGCATAGCTTGCAGAAAAGAGTAATGGCAGCTTACCGCAAGGCGGTGTATGTTTACGTTTTTATCGATAACACTGGCATATGAATAAGATCGTTTTTGTGGAAGACGACCCGGAAGTCGGCGCACTGATTGCGGCTTATCTGGGCAAACACGATATGGATGTCATTGTCGAGCCCCGCGGCGATCGCGCCGAAGAGGTGATCGCCCGTGAAAAACCGGAGTTGGTGCTGCTGGATATTATGCTGCCGGGTAAAGACGGTATGACGCTGTGCCGCGACCTGCGAAGCCAGTGGAACGGCCCGATTGTGCTGCTCACCTCGCTCGACAGTGATATGAACCATATTCTGTCGCTGGAGATGGGCGCGAACGACTACATCCTCAAAACCACGCCACCGGCGGTGCTGCTGGCCCGTCTGCGGTTGCATTTGCGACAGCGCACTGGCGTCGCGGCGGAACCCGCCCCGTCGCTGAAGCAGCATAAAGCCATCAGCTTCGGTACGTTGTCGATCGATCCGGTTAACCGCCAGGTGCTGCTGGCCGGCGAGCAGGTTTCGCTCTCGACGGCGGATTTCGAGCTGCTGTGGGAACTGGCAACCCACGCCGGACAGATCATGGACCGCGATGCGCTGTTGAAAAACCTGCGCGGCGTCAGCTATGACGGCATGGATCGCAGCGTCGATGTGGCGATCTCCCGCCTGCGGAAAAAGCTGCTCGACAGCGCCACCGAACCTTATCGCATCAAAACCGTCCGTAACAAAGGCTACCTGTTCGCGCCACACGCGTGGGACAACTGAAGCCCTTAACCAGGTGTCACGATGAAAAAACTGTTCGTCCAGTTTTACCTTTTGCTGTTCGTCTGTTTTCTGGTCATGACGATGCTGGTGGGTCTGGTTTATAAATTTACCGCCGAGCGCGCGGGACGTCAGTCGCTGGACGACCTGATGAAAAGCTCCCTCTATTTAATGCGCAGCGAACTGCGCGAGATCCCGCCGCATCAATGGGCCAAGACGCTGAAAGAGCTGGATCTGAATTTGTCGTTCAATCTGCGCATTGAACCGATGAATAAATTCACCCTTGAGGAACCCGCCGCGCAACGGCTGCGCGAAGGCGATATTGTGGCGCTGGATTCTGAATACACCTTTATCCAGCGCATTCCGCGTAGCCATTACGTGCTGGCTGTCGGACCGGTACCCTATCTCTTTTTCCTGCACGAGACGCGGCTGCTGGATATGTCGCTGATGGCGCTGATTGCCATCTCTCTCGCCTTTCCGGTGTTTATCTGGATGCGCCCGCACTGGCAGGAGATGCTGCGGCTGGAATCTGCCGCGCAGCGTTTTGGTGAGGGCCATCTTGAGGAACGTATTCATTTCGACAGTAATTCCAGCTTTGAGCGGCTCGGCATTGCCTTTAACCAGATGGCCGATAACATCAATGCGCTGATCGCCAGTAAAAAACAGTTGATTGATGGTATCGCCCACGAGCTGCGCACGCCGCTGGTCAGGCTGCGTTACCGGCTGGAGATGAGCGATAATCTGAGTGAAACCGAGCGCGCGGCGCTGAACCGTGATATCGGGCAACTGGAAGCATTAATTGAAGAACTACTGACTTATGCCCGGCTCGATCGCCCGCAAACCGAGCTGAAACTCACTTCCCCGGATCTGCCCGCCTGGTTTCACAGCTATATGGATGATGCCCGCAGCATGAACCCGCAACACACATTGTTGCTGACCGCCACGCCGGGCGAAGAGTATGGCGCGCTCGATATGCGCCTGATGGAGCGCGTGCTGGATAACCTGGTAAACAATGCGCTGCGTTACAGCCAGCAAACCGTGAGGGTTACCTTACAGCGCCAGGGCTCGCAGGCCAGCATGACCGTGGAAGATGATGGTCCCGGTATTGCGCCCGAAGAGCGTCAGCGCGTGTTCGAGCCTTTTGTCCGCCTCGATCCCAGCCGCGATCGCGCCACCGGCGGCTGCGGCCTGGGGCTGGCCATTGTGCATTCGATAGCCCTGGCGTTCGGCGGCGAAGTCAACTGCTCGCAAAGCGAGTTGGGCGGCGCGCAATTTACCTTTAGCTGGCCCATCTACCACCACATTTCACTGCCCTCCTGAACTGCAGCGGCACAGTAGCCGGATGCGGGCACCTGTGCTATAAATTAAAAAGTATGTTGTAACTAATGGAGAAGACAAGATGGCGGCGCTGGATCTTATCGAACATCTGAACACCACTTTTCGTCAGCTTGAACATGAACTCGGCGCATTGAAAGCAGCGCTGGCGGAGTGCCGTCTGATGGCCGGGCGCGTCTTCACCTTGCCGGAAATTGCCAAAGGCGCGGAGCACGATCCCTTGCCCGCTATTCACGTCAAACAACATATTGGCCGCCGCGCGGCAGAGCTGGCGCTCAACCACTACACCCATCTGTTCATTCAGCAGCAGTCGGAAAACCGCAGCAGCAAAGCCGCGGTGCGACTGCCGGGTGTACTGTGTTATCAAACCAATGAGGCGACTCGTCAGGCGCTGGAACAGCGCATCAGCGCGATCAATGCGCTGAAACTGACCTTTGAACGGATTGTCACGGTGGAATCCGGGCTGGCGCCCGCCGCCCGTTTTGAGTGGGTGCATCGTCATTTACCGGGTCTGATCACCCTCAATGCCTACCGCACGCTGACGTTGATTCATTCTCCCGCCACCATCCGTTTCGGCTGGGCCAATAAACACATCATCAAAAACCTCACGCGCGATGAGGTGCTGGCGCAACTGGAGAAAAGCCTGAAATCGCCGCGCGCGGTTTCCGCCTTCACGCGGGAGCAGTGGCTGGCGAAAATCGAACAGGAGTACAACGATATTGCCGCACTGCCCAAACAGGCGCGGCTGAAAATTAAACGGCCGGTGAAGGTACAGCCGATTGCGCGTATCTGGTATTCCGGTTCGCAAAAGCAGGTGCAGTACGCTTGCCCGACACCAATGATTGCGCTGATTTCAGAGGAAAATGGCGGGACGGTGCCGGATATTGGCGAACTGCTGGATTACAACGCCGACAATATACAGCACCGTTTCAAACCGCAGGCGCAGCCGCTGACGCCGTTGATCCCGCGGCTGCACCTCTATCTGGCGGGTTAGGCCTGTTTCATGCTGCCGACCATCGACTCCGGGCGTACCCAACTGTCAAACTCGGCCTCTGTCAGATAGCCGAGCGCCAGCGCCGAGGCTTTCAGCGTCAGCCCCTCTTTATGGGCTTTTTTGGCAATTTCCGCCGCCTTGTCGTAACCGATATGCGTATTCAGCGCCGTCACCAGCATTAACGACTCATTCAGCAACTGGTCGATACGCGAACGATTGGGCTCAATGCCCACCGCACAATGCTCGTTGAAGCTCTTCATTCCGTCCGCCAGCAAACGCACCGATTGCAGGAAATTATGGATAACCAGCGGGCGGAACACATTCAGCTCGAAGTTGCCGGATGCGCCGCCAATGTTGACCGCCACGTCATTGCCCAGCACCTGGCTGCACAACATGGTCATCGCTTCGCACTGCGTCGGGTTAACTTTGCCCGGCATGATCGAGCTACCCGGTTCGTTTTCCGGAATGGCGATTTCGCCGATGCCGCAGCGCGGGCCGGAAGCCAGCCAGCGCACATCGTTGGCGATTTTCATCAGCGATGCTGCCAGCCCTTTTAACGCGCCGTGAGCATGCACCAGCGCGTCACAGGTGGCCAGCGCCTCGAATTTATTCGGCGCAGTGACAAATGGTTGTTGCGTGAAACTCGCCAGCTCTTTCGCCACACGCTCTGCATATTCCGGGTGCGTATTCAGCCCCGTACCCACCGCAGTGCCGCCCAGCGCCAGCTCGCTTAAGTGCGGCAAACTTAATTCGATATGCTTCAGGTTGTGTTCCAGCATCGCGACCCAACCGGAGATCTCCTGGCCAAGCGTCAGCGGCGTGGCATCCTGTAAATGGGTGCGGCCGATTTTCACGATGTCAGCGAAAGCGCGGGACTTCTCTGCAAGCGTGTTTTTCAGCACCTGCAATTGCGGTAGCAGGTGTTCGCGCACGCCAATCACCGCCGCGACATGCATCGCGGTAGGAAAAACGTCGTTGGAACTCTGGCTTTTGTTTACGTCGTCGTTGGGATGAATTTTGCGATCCATACCGCGCACGCCGCCGAGGATCTCGCTGCCGCGATTCGCCAGCACCTCGTTCATGTTCATGTTGCTCTGCGTGCCGGAGCCGGTCTGCCAGATGGCGAGCGGAAACTCATCGGGATGTTTCCCCGCCAGCACTTCATCTGCCGCCGCGATAATCGCGCGGGCCTTCTCTTCAGGCAACAGCCCCAGATCCTGGTTCACCTTCGCCGCTGCACGCTTGGTCAGCGCCAGCGCGTGGATCAGCGAGACCGGCATCTTCTCGGTGGAAATGCGGAAATGCTCCAGCGACCGCTGGGTTTGCGCTCCCCACAGTTTATCGGCCGGAACATCGATGGCGCCCATCGAATCTTTCTCACTGCGATGCGTTGTCATTACTTTCTCCTTGGCTACAAAGTGGTGTTGAGTGCTGACATTGCTCACCTGCAAACAAGTAAAAGTATTGATGCTATTTATGATGTTGTTTACTGCTTTGTGCTGAAACAGGTCTACCGAATGATCCTGCAAGCAAAAAAAACCGCCCCACGGGGCGGTCTGCATCATTTCACACAGCGGGCGCACTGGCCGGACTGGATCTGCTGGAAGAAGTCGTTACCTTTGTCATCGACAAGGATAAAGGCCGGGAAATCTTCCACTTCAATCTTCCAGATGGCTTCCATTCCCAGCTCCGGATACGCCACGCACTCCAGGTGCTTGATGCTGTTTTGCGCGAGGATCGCCGCCGGGCCGCCGATGCTGCCAAGGTAAAAACCGCCATGTTTATGGCAGGCATCCGTCACCTGCTGGCTGCGGTTGCCTTTCGCCAGCATGATCATGCTGCCGCCCTGCGACTGCAACTGATCGACGTAGGAATCCATTCGCCCTGCGGTGGTTGGGCCGAGGGAACCAGAGGCGTAACCTTCCGGCGTTTTCGCCGGGCCAGCGTAATAAATCGGGTGATTTTTCACGTACTCCGGCAGATGCTCGCCGCTGTCCATCAGCTCTTTCAGTTTCGCATGCGCAATATCGCGAGCGACAATGATCGTGCCGCTGAGCGACAGGCGCGTGGAGACCGGGTACTGCGACAGCTGGGCCAGAATCTCTTTCATCGGACGGTTGAGATCCACTTTCACCGCCTCGCCCTCGCCCGCCTGGCGCAGCGCTTCGGGAATGTATTTGCCAGGATTCTGCTCCAGCCGCTCCAGCCAGATCCCTTCACGGTTGATCTTGCCTTTGATGTTACGGTCGGCCGAACAGGAAACGCCCATCCCCACCGGACAGGATGCGCCGTGGCGCGGCAGACGGATCACGCGAATATCATGGGCAAAGTACTTGCCGCCAAACTGCGCGCCCAGACCGAGATTCTGCGCTTCCACCAGCAGTTCCTGCTCCAGTTGCACATCGCGGAATGCCTGGCCGTGCTCATTACCTTCCGTCGGCAGCGCGTCGTAATATTTGGTTGATGCCAGCTTGACCGTTTTCAGCGTCGCTTCCGCCGATGTACCACCAATCACGAACGCAATGTGATAAGGCGGACACGCTGCCGTACCCAGGGTGCGCATCTTCTCGACAAGGTAATTTTTCAGCTTCGCCGGGGTGATCAGCGCTTTGGTTTCCTGGTAGAGATAAGTTTTGTTGGCCGAACCGCCGCCCTTGGCAATACACAGGAACTTATATTCATCGCCATCCACGCTGTAGAGATCGATCTGCGCTGGCAGGTTAGTGCCGGTGTTGACCTCTTTGTACATATCCAGCGGCGCATTCTGCGAGTAGCGCAGGTTATCGCTGATAAAGGTGTTATAGACGCCACGGGCCAGCGCCGCTTCATCGCCGCCGCCGGTCCATACGCGCTGCCCTTTTTTACCCATGATGATCGCCGTGCCGGTATCCTGGCAGGTCGGCAGAACGCCGCGCGAGGCGATCTCGGAGTTACGCAGGAACTGCAGCGCGACATATTTGTCGTTTTCGCTGGCTTCGGGATCGTCGAGGATATCGGCAACTTGCTGCTGATGCGCCGGGCGCAGTAAAAATGCAGCGTCGTGGAAGGCATGTTGCGCCAGTAACGTCAGCGCCTGCGGGTCAACTTTGAGGATTTGCTGGCCGTCAAACTCGGCAACAGAAACATAGTCACGGCTTAGCAGATAGTATTCGGTCTCGTCCTTTCCGAGCGGGAAAGGATCCTGATAGTAAAAGGGTTTATTCGACATTGTTCTCTCACTTACGGCGCGATCTGGTTATTGTTCAGGCAGTCATTCCTTCTGCCTGTGTTAAAGCGAGTTACCATATCCTACACAATTTTTTAACAAAAACTGAGACTAATACGACTTTTTATCCCCGCAGGTTACTTCTGCCGGGTTTGTTGCTTTAATGACGCCAGTATTTCATTACTTAGAAAGGGCTTGATAATGCAAAAACTCATCAACTCAGTGCAGAACTACGCCTGGGGAAGTAAAACTGCGTTAACGGATCTCTACGGCGTGGCGAATCCGCAAAACCTGCCGATGGCAGAGTTGTGGATGGGCGCGCACCCGAAGAGCAGCTCAAAAGTGCAGGACGCCAGCGGTCAGACCCGCGCGTTGCGTGAGGTGATCGAGCAGGACAAAAACCGCCTGCTCGGCCAGGCGGTGGCAGAGCGTTTCGGCGAATTGCCGTTTTTATTTAAAGTGCTGTGCGCCGACCAGCCGCTGTCGATTCAGGTTCACCCCAACAAGAAAAACTCAGAAATCGGCTTTGCCAAAGAGAATGCCGCAGGCATTCCGCTGGACGCCGCAGAACGTAACTACAAAGATCCGAACCATAAGCCGGAGCTGGTGTTCGCCCTGACGCCGTTCCTGGCCATGAATGCCTTCCGCGAGTTCTCCGACATTGTCTCGCTGCTGCAACCGGTCGCGGGCGCGCATCCGGCTATCGCCCACTTTTTGCAGGCGCCTGGCGCGGAGAGATTGAGCGAGCTGTTTGCCGCGCTGCTCAACATGCAGGGTGACGAAAAATCCCGCGCGCTGGCGGTGCTGAAATCCGTGCTGGAAGAAAAACAGGGCGAGCCGTGGCAGACGATCCGCACGATTGCTGAATTCTACCCCGATGACAGCGGCCTCTTCTCTCCACTGCTGCTCAACGTAGTGAAACTGAATCCAGGCGAAGCGATGTTTCTGTTCGCCGAAACGCCGCATGCCTATCTGCAAGGCGTGGCGCTGGAAGTGATGGCGAACTCTGATAACGTGCTGCGCGCCGGATTAACGCCGAAATACATCGATATTCCGGAACTGGTGGCGAACGTCAAATTCACACCGAAACCCGCCGCCACGCTGCTCACCGAACCGGTGCGTCAGGGCGCGGAGCTGGATTTCCCGATCCCGGTTGATGATTTTGCGTTCTCGCTTCACGATCTCTCCGCCGCTGAAACCGCGCTGGCGCAGCAGAGTGCGGCGATTGTCTTTTGCGTCGAAGGCGAAGCGGTGCTCAGCAAAGGCAGTGACCGCCTGGTACTGAAATCCGGCGAGTCGGCATTCATTGCTGCTGATGAGTCGCCAGTGGCCGTCAGCGGCACCGGGAGAGTGGCGCGCGTGTTCAATAAAAGCAACTAAGTTACTGAACTTTTTAATAAGGATTGCTAAGCTTGCTGTAACCTATTTCGACAGTCCAGGCGGCCACCACCGCCTGGCTTCATTTTTTATGGATAAACACTATGAAAAAAACGTTGGTTGCCGCAGGGATCATTGTTGCACTGGGTGTCGTCTGGACCGGCGGTGCCTGGTACACGGGAAAACAGCTTGAAAGCCGTCTGGCGGAGATAGTGAACAACGCCAATGCGCAGATTAAGCACAACGCGCCGGAGGCCAACGTGGAGCTTTCCGCGCAGGATTATCAGCGCGGCCTCTTCTCCAGCCATTTTACGCTGCATATCAAGCCCGTTGATGGCGCCACCAATACCTGGCTGAAACCGGGCCAGAACATTGTCCTGCAAGAAACCGTCGATCACGGCCCTTTCCCGCTGGCGCAGCTTAAGTCGTTCAGCCTGGCCCCGGCAATGGCCTCCGTACATACGCAGCTGGTTAATAACGATGTCACTAAAGCGCTGTTCGACATCGCCAAAGGGGAATCGCCGTTCTATGCCGAAACCCGCATTGGTTACGACGGCGATACGCGCAGCGATATCACCCTGCTCCCGCTCAGCTCTGAGAAAGAGGGCGAGAAAGTCGCCTTCAGCGGCGGCCAGTTCCGTTTCAGCGCGGATAAAGAGGGCAACGCGCTCACCCTGAGCGGAGAGGCGCAGAGCGGGCTGGTCGATGCGGTGAATGAATACGGGCAGCGCGTGCAACTGTCGTTTAACCAACTGAAAACCGACGGCAAAAGCGAAATCGCGGCTTTTAATGAGCGAACCGGTAGCCAGAAACTTTCGCTCGATAAACTCTCTATTTCGGTGGAAAACAAAGAGCTGGCCGTGCTGGAAGGCATGAACTTAACGGCCAAATCCGACGTGGCGGATGACAAGAAAAACATCAACAGCCAACTTGATTACACCATCAATAGCCTGAAAGTTCAGGGCCAGGATCTGGGCAGCGGCAATCTGACGCTAAAAGTGGGCCACATCGACGGCCAGGCGTGGCATCAGTTCAGCGAGCAGTACAATGCGCAGACGCGCGCGCTGATGGCGCAGCCGGATGTGGTGCAGAACCCGGAACTCTACCAGCAAAAAGCGACGGAAGCCTTCCTCAATGCCGTACCGCTGCTGCTGAAGGGTGAACCGGTGATTACCGTTGCGCCGTTAAGCTGGAAAAATGCCAAAGGCGAAGCCACCTTCAATCTGTCACTGTTCCTGAAAGATCCTTCCACCGCCACCGGCGCGCCGCAAACGCTGGCCGACGAAGTGGATCGCACGGTGAAATCGCTGGATGGCAAACTGGTGATCCCGGTGGACATGTCCACCGAACTGATGACCCAGGTCGCGAAACTGGAAGGTTATCAGCAGGACGAAGCAGCGAAACTGGCTAACCAGCAAGTTAAAGGGCTGGCGGCGATGGGCCAGATGTTCCGTATCACCACGCTTGAGAACAACAATATTCTCACCAGCCTGCAATACACGAACGGTCAGGTGACGCTGAATGGCGAAAAAATGCCGCTCGAAGAGTTTGTCGGCATGTTTGGTCTGCCGTCGCTTCAGCCCGCGCAGCCGGACAACGCCGTTCCCCCGGTGCCGGAAGTACCGCCAGCGCCGCAGCAGTAATCTCTAACCCCTCTGCGGAGGGGTTAATTTTTGCCAGACAGCAACACCGCATGTACAACTCATACAGTGCGGTGATATATATCTCAGGTTCCTGCCATGCCGCTGATTTTGTGAGGCTGAATGCGTAAAAAGGCGTATGAAGATCTTGTCGATACGGTGTTGAAAGACGCCGTTATGGCATTACTGGAGTCAGAGAGTCGCCTCTCTTTCCCCGCGCTTGTGCAGCAGCTCCGGCAGCAACTGCAGGAGGCGGGTGCTGATGAACGACGCAACGCGCTTCAGGCGGCCATCTGTGCCGTCTCCCACTATCAGAACAACACTACGCGCCGCACCAATCCGTTTTCCTTAAGCGGAATTTCATCACAAAATAATCTGCCCAGACATTAACCCTGAGGGCAAAAAAACGCCTTCGCAGCAGGCGAATTTGATTACAGATCGTCGGGCGTTTTCTGCACGACCAACTCTAATGCATTGCGATAGATATCCTGTCTGACCACATCATCTTCTGTTTCCAGCAGCCCGATCAGCGCCAGAATCAGATGTTTATTACTGACCTCTACATTCTTTAACCGCAGGTTATGCATGATATCGTGGATTATTTCCTTTTCCGCTTCATAAGTGCGCGCATCTGCTCCGAAATACGCATTAAGTTGCTCTTCTGTGGTTGTCGTCTGCATAGTAATCCTGAATAAAAAAGAGAGCCCGGCCTCCACGGTATGGCGGGAGGGTTCTGATTCGACAATAAAAAATAGTCACGCTTTTTCGCCTGTGCAACTTATTACATAACAATTTTTTATCTATTTCTCAGGCGACAATTTTTTACCGGCACAAATTTCCCCACCAGAATTTGCAAGCCGTTTCGCTTAGGGCTTTGCAAGTGATCCTGCACGTCGTAACCGCCATCAAGAAACGGGGGGAGATAAAATGGCTTTACCGTCGCGCCCAGGCCGCGAATGTAATCCAGGCGACGGCGAATCCCCTGCAAATCACCGCAGCCATCGCCGTTCCCGTCGAGAAAAAAAGGGTATCAATTTGGTAGATGACAGCATTTTTATACCAGTCACTTCGCATCCGACGCGCCTCTTGCTGCTGTTCGTTTACAGTGTGAAGGATAGATGCTTTTCTCGCCCGACAGGCCGCAACAGCGCGGAATTCATGGATTCTGAAAAAAGCCGGCAATCTGCGTTACGTGCGCCACATCCCACCAAAAATCGGAGAAATCTTTACCCTGTGCGCTTTCGGCTTTGGCCTTTGCGAACTAAGGATTAGTGATGACGGTAAAAACCGCCCAAAAAATAACGTTGTGGGAATTTTTTCAGCAATTAGGTAAGACATTCATGTTGCCGGTCGCCTTGCTCTCGTTTTGTGGGATCATGCTTGGCATCGGCAGTTCACTGAGCAGCCGCGATGTGATTACGCTCCTGCCATGGCTCGGCCACCCGCTGTTGCAGGCGCTGTTTATCTGGATGAGCAAAATCGGCGCATTTGCCTTTACCTTCCTGCCGGTGATGTTCTGTATCGCCATCCCGCTGGGGCTGGCCCGTGAAGATAAAGGCGTTGCGGCTTTCTCCGGGTTTGTCGGTTATGCGGTAATGAACCTGGCGGTCAATTTCTGGCTAACGGCAAAAGGGATTTTGCCCACCAGCGATGCGGCGCTTCTCAAAGCCCATAACGTGCAGAATGTGCTGGGCATTCCGTCTATTGATACCGGCATTCTCGGCGCGGTGATTGCCGGGGTGATCATCTGGCGGCTGCATGAGCGCTTTCATACGCTGCGCCTGCCGGATGCGCTGGCCTTCTTTGGCGGTACGCGTTCGGTACCGATTGTCACCAGCATTGTCATGGGCATGATTGGTCTGGTGATCCCGCTGGTCTGGCCGTGGTTTGCGATGGGGATTAGCGGCCTTGGGTATATTATCGATCGCGCTGGCGAGTTCGGCCCAATGATCTTCGGCACCGGCGAGCGGCTGTTGCTCCCCTTCGGTCTGCAACACATTCTGGTCGCGCTGATTCGTTTTACCGAAGCGGGCGGCACCATGGATGTGTGTGGCCAGACGGTCAGCGGCGCGTTAACCATTTTCCAGGCGCAGCTTGGCTGCCCGGAAACCCACGGTTTTGCCGAGAGCGCCACGCGTTTTCTGTCGCAGGGTAAAATGCCCGCTTTCCTCGGCGGCTTGCCAGGCGCAGCGCTGGCGATGTATCACTGTGCCAGACCGGAAAATCGCCATAAGATTAAAGGCTTAATTATCTCCGGCGTGATTGCCTGTGTGGTCGGCGGTACCACCGAGCCGCTGGAGTTCCTGTTCCTGTTTGTCGCCCCGGCGCTCTACGTGCTTCATGCCCTGTTAACCGGTCTTGGTTTTACCGTGATGGCGGTGCTCGGCGTAACCATCGGCAATACCGACGGCAATATCATCGACTTTATCGTTTTCGGCATTCTGCATGGCATGGCGACTAAATGGTATCTGGTGCCGGTCGTTGCCGCCGTATGGTTTGTGACCTATTACGCGCTGTTCCGTTTTGCTATCACCCGCTTCAACCTGAAAACACCGGGACGCGATATCGACACAGCCAGCGAGGCGAGCAGCACAACGACAAGTGCGCCTGGGCAATCGGGCTACAATGTCCCGGCTCTGCTGAACGCGCTCGGCGGCGCGGAGAATATCGATTCGCTGGACAACTGCATCACCCGTTTACGTCTGGTGGTGAAGGATATGTCACGCGTGGATGAGGCCGCCCTGAAAGCAAACCGGGCAATCGGCGTGATTAAAGTCAATCAACATAACCTGCAAGTGGTGATTGGTACGCAGGTTCAGTCGGTGAAAGATGAGATGGTGCAGTTAATGCGCGCACCGCAGGCGGTATCCCAGATGGAGGCCGTATAAGATGACAGACACCACTTCTTTCGACTTTGCCACCCCAATCGATCGCCACGGAACATGGTGTACGCAGTGGGACTATGTTGCCGATCGTTTCGGCCACGCCGACTTGCTGCCCTTTACCATCTCCGATATGGATTTCGCCACGGCGCCCTGTGTCATTACCGCCATGCAGCAACGGCTGGCGCACGGTGTGCTCGGCTACAGCCGCTGGAAAAACGACGATTTTCTCGGTGCGATTGAACACTGGCTGGCCAGCCGTTTTAACTGTCCGTCAGATCGGGAAACCATTGTTTATGGCCCATCGGTGATCTGGATGATCGCCGAGCAAATTCGGCAATGGTCGCAGCCTGGCGATGGCGTGGTAGTGCATACGCCCGCCTATGATGCGTTCTACAAAGCTATCGCCGGGAATCAGCGCCAGATGTTTTCCGTCCCGCTGGAGCGTAACGACGCAGGCTGGTACTGCGATATGGCGCGTCTGGAAACAGTATTAAGGCGCCCGGAAAGCAAAATTCTTCTCCTGTGCAGCCCGCACAACCCAACCGGCAAGCTCTGGACACGGGAAGAACTGGAAACCATGGCCGCGCTGTGCGAGCGCCATAACGTCAGGGTGATCAGCGATGAGATCCATATGGATATGGTCTGGAGCCAGCGTCCGCATATCCCGTGGCATGCCGTGGCGCGCGGCCCGTGGGCGCTGTTTACCTCGGCGTCAAAAAGCTTCAATATCCCGGCGCTGACCGGCGCATGGGGAATGATCGGCGATGCGACGTCGCGTGAGAACTGGCTGGAGGCGCTGAAAAACAGCAATGG
This sequence comes from Kosakonia sp. MUSA4, assembly GCF_013085925.1. Taxonomy (NCBI): domain Bacteria; kingdom Pseudomonadati; phylum Pseudomonadota; class Gammaproteobacteria; order Enterobacterales; family Enterobacteriaceae; genus Kosakonia; species Kosakonia sp. MUSA4. The sequence continues at coordinate 2,207,613 of NZ_CP025697.1, read as the reverse complement.
TCTCTCCTCACCGGCGGTGTTATCCGTGGTTGCGCATATTGCCGCTTACCGCCAGGGTGCGCCCTGGCTGGACGCTCTGCGAACGTATCTGCGCGCCAATCTGGAGTATGTCGCCAGCCGGTTAAATCAGGCCTTCCCGTCGCTTGACTGGCAGATCCCGGAATCAACCTATCTGGCGTGGATCGATTTACGTCGCCTCGGGGTGAATGATGATGCTCTGCAAAAAGCGCTGATTGAGGAGCAAAAAGTCGCCATTATGCGCGGCGATGTTTACGGCGCGGAAGGCCAGGGATTTATTCGTTTAAATGCCGGTTGCCCACGAGTAAAACTCGAGCGTGGCGTCGAAGGATTGATTGCCGCATTAACATCGCTAATGTGATGTTTACGTTTGTGAGTGCCAATATTTTTTTGGCAGTTGAAGAGATTATGTTCACCGGTCATCGATAATATCGGTCATTGCTCAAAACAGAGTCGCCCACGGGCGACTCTGTTTTATCGCTAATAAGCGCGGCATATTGCTCCATGTTTCCGATCGAGCCCGGTCAGGCAACTGACAGAAATGATAGGGGCGTAAACATAAAATCGGTTTGTTATTCTCTGCAATAGCCTTTTCATTCAGGGATTCATAAATTTAGCTGTATTTTTAATAGCTTATTGAGCTGTGGTATAATGGTATGCACTTTAGCAAAAATAAGAGTGCGACCATGATAGATCCAAACCTGCCACTAACTGACATCCATCGCCATCTCGACGGTAATATCCGCGCCCAAACTATTCTGGATCTTGGCCACCAGTATAATTTGCCCCTGCCCGCGCAAACGCTCGACGCGCTGCGTCCGCATGTGCAGGTCACCTCGAACGAACCCGATCTGGTCAGTTTTCTGGCGAAACTCGACTGGGGCGTGAAAGTACTGGCTTCGCTGGATGCCTGCCGCCGCGTGGCGTACGAGAATATGCAGGATGCGGCCCTTAACGGCCTGCATTATGTCGAGCTGCGTTTCTCGCCAGGCTATATGGCCATGACTCACAACCTGCCGGTTGCTGGCGTGGTAGAAGCGGTGATTGCCGGCGTGCGTGAAGGCAGCCGCGACTTCAACGTCCAGGCGCGGTTAATCGGTATTATGAGCCGCACCTTTGGTGAAGCTGCCTGTTTGCAGGAGCTGGAAGCCTTACTGGCACATCGCGACGGCATCACCGCGCTGGATCTGGCGGGCGATGAGCTCGGCTTCCCTGGCAGCCTGTTTCTGCCGCACTTTAACCGCGCGCGGGATGCGGGCTGGCGCATTACCGTACATGCAGGCGAAGCGGCCGGGCCGGAGAGCATCTGGCAGGCGATTCGCGAACTGGGAGCCGTGCGTATCGGCCACGGTGTCAAAGCGATCGACGATGCGGCACTCATGGATTTCCTTGCTGAGCAGCGTATCGGCATCGAATCCTGCCTGACGTCGAATATTCAGACCAGTACCGTGCCTTCGCTCGAGCGCCATCCACTCAAGACCTTCCTCGAACATGGCATTCTTGCCAGCATTAACACTGACGATCCGGCCGTGCAGGGTGTGGAGATTGGTCATGAATATCAGGTTGCGGCACCCGCAGCAGGGCTGAGCCGCGAACAGATTCGCCAGGCGCAAATCAACGGGCTGGAGATGGCGTTTCTCAGCGAGCAAGAGAAACAGGCATTACGGGAGAGAGTGGCAAACGCCTGAAAAAACCGCTCACGCAGCGGCGTGAGCGGTCAGTTGTCAGGTCAGGCTGAGGGTGGCGCGATGTTTTGCGGACTCAATCCCCAGTTCGATTAACTCCATAATCTGGATCGCCTGGCTGGCCGGAACCGGGTTTTCACCGACGCCATTAAGCGTATCGCGAATCGCAGCATAATAGGCCGGGTAGTTGCCCGGCACGGTCAGCCAGCTCTCTTCCCTGCGTTCTTCGCCTTCCACGCGCGTCAACACGCCGTCGCGCATATCGTAGCCCCAGTCAGCCTGCGGCAAACGCGCGCCATTTTTCAGGCACTCTTCCTGCGGATCCAGACCATATTTCACATAGCTGCCACGGCTGCCGTGCACAATGTAGCGCGCCGATTCTGCCGCCGCCAGCAGCGTGCCATGCAGCACAACGCGACGTTGCGGGTAAGTTAGTACGGCATGGAAGTAGTCCGTTGATTGTGCGCCCGGACGCAACTGCGCCAAATCGACCATCAGCGATACCGGCAGACCGAATAAATTAACCGCCTGATCGAGCAGATGCGGACCTAAATCGTACCAAATGCCGCTGCCCGGGCCGCCCTGTTCGCGCCAGCGGTTGCGAACCTGTGGACGAAAACGGTCAAAATGGGATTCAAAATAGGCCACCTCGCCCAGCGTGCCGTCCGCCAGTAGCGCTTTTAACGTCAGAAAATCACTGTCCCAGCGCCGGTTGTGGAAAACAGACAATACACGCCCCAGACTACGCGCCAGCGCATCCAGCTCGCGCGCTTGTGACAGTGTCACTGTGAAGGGTTTATCCACCACCACATGTTTACCGGCTTCCAGCGCCGCTTTGGCCAGCGGAAAGTGGGTATCGTTGGGCGTGGGGATCACAATCAAATCGATTTGCGGGTCGTTGAACAGATGTTTCGGCTCAGAGACAACCGGCACGATGGGCCAGTCGACTTTGACTTTTGATTCATCACTGCTGGAAATGGCCGCCAGTTCCATTCCCGGCGTTCCGGCAATCAGCGGCGCGTGGAACGTTTTACTGGCATAGCCATAACCGACTAAGCCAACACGGATCTTATCACTCATATTGTGGCCCCTCCTTTTAGAGCACTTATTTGACACCATCTGTCGGATGGCGACAACCGCTTCCTCTATTCATAAATTTCATGAATGATTTAATACCATTACGCCCTGGTTTCCGGTTGAAAAATCTGCTTAAATCTGCAATCAGCGCCTTTCCGAGACAGGGCGGCGTTTTTTTATACGTGGATTAACATCAGGGAGTCGTAGAAGTATGGCCGGAATAATCAATCGGATCATTGAACTAATGGGGTGGGTGGTGCTCGGCGTATCGACCGTTCTTTTGGTTTTCGCCAGCCATATCGATAATTATCAGCCCCCGGAACAGACTATTGCCGCGCAAAAAAAATAATAACGAAAACTCCTGGTAAAGAGAGTAAATGCTTATTGCCAGCGGTGGCGAAGATCGTTAATCTTCTTCTCCGCCGCCGTTCTGGCGCTTGTTTTCATTCGAAAAGAAAACTCTTAATTTAATAGTAGAGCTATTTACGTTGCGATAATAATAATGTTTATTATTCGAACGAATTAGCCCTATTTTATTTACGCCTCTTTCAATATATGGATAACCCACGACATGACCGTTCAGGACTATTTATTAAAATTCCGCAAAATCAGTTCGCTCGAAAGTCTGGAAAAATTGTTTGACCACCTCAACTACACGCTTACCGACACTGCCGAAATCATCAACATGTACCGCGCCGCCGATCACCGCCGCGCTGAGCTGGTCTCTGGCGGCCGCTTGTTTGACATTGGGTGCGTTCCCCGCTCTGTCTGGCGCTACGTGCAGTAACACCTCTGGTATTTGGCGCGTAATGCTTTATACTCCTCGCCCGGCGAAATAAATGCATTACATTAAAGCCTTAACAGAGGAATACACATGACGACAACGCCTGCAGAACGAATCGGAGGCTGGTTACTTGGCCCTCTGGCCTGGTTGCTGCTCACGTTATTAAGTACTTCTCTGGCATTAATGCTCTATGCCACCGCGCTATTAACGCCACAGACGGTCGCGGCGCTCGGCGCGCAAACACTGAAAGAAAACGTTCTGTGGTTCGTTTCATTCGCCTTCGCTATCGCCATCTGGTATTACACGTTCTGGTTGGTGGTCGCCTTTTTTAAGCGCCGCCGCAGCGTACCCAAACACTATATAATCTGGTCGTTAATTTGCGTCCTGCTGTCGCTGAAAGCGTTCGCTTTCTCCCCCGTTTCCGACGATCTGGCGGTGCGACAGCTTCTCTTCCCACTGCTTGCCGCTGCGCTGATGGTGCCTTACTTCAAGCGTTCTCAACGCGTGAAAAAGACCTTTGTTAATCCGTAATAACCTTACAGTTATCCTGTTGTCGCCCGGTGCTGTTTGACCGATAATAGGCGGCTTTTTTATTTTCAGGCCAAATAATGACAGATTATCTGCTGCTATTTATCGGAACGGTGCTGGTCAATAACTTCGTACTGGTGAAGTTTCTTGGCTTGTGTCCGTTTATGGGCGTTTCCAAAAAACTGGAAAGCGCCATGGGCATGGGTCTGGCGACCACCTTTGTGATGACACTGGCATCGGTGTGCGCCTGGATTATCGATACCTGGGTTCTGATTCCGCTGGATTTAGTCTATCTGCGCACGCTGGCGTTTATCCTGATTATCGCGGTTGTCGTGCAGTTCACCGAAATGGTGGTGCGCAAAACCAGCCCGGCGCTCTATCGCCTGCTGGGGATCTTCCTGCCGTTGATTACCACCAACTGCGCGGTGCTGGGCGTTGCGCTGCTGAATATCAACCTTGGTCATAATTTCATGCAATCGGCGTTATATGGCTTTGCCGCCGCCGTTGGCTTCTCTTTGGTGATGGTGCTGTTCGCTGCGATCCGCGAGCGTCTGGTGGTTGCCGATGTGCCCGCCCCCTTCCGCGGCAATGCGATTGCGTTAATCACTGCGGGCTTAATGTCTCTGGCCTTTATGGGCTTTAGTGGTCTGGTAAAACTGTAATGAGTGCAATTTCAATTGCCGTTGCCGCCCTGAGCGTGCTTGGGCTGCTGTTCGGCCTCATTCTCGGTTATGCATCCCGCCGCTTTGCGGTTGAGGACGATCCGGTCGTTGAACGTATTGATGAACTGCTGCCGCAAAGTCAGTGCGGTCAGTGTGGCTATCCTGGCTGCCGCCCTTATGCGGAAGCCGTGGGCATCAACGGCGAAAAAATTAACCGCTGCGCGCCGGGCGGCGAGGCGGTAATGCTGAAAATCGCCACGCTGCTGAATGTCGATCCGCAACCGCTTGACGGCGATGCCAGCGCGCAGGAGCCGGTACGGATGCTGGCGGTTATTGATGAAAACAACTGCATTGGTTGCACCAAATGCATCCAGGCCTGTCCGGTCGACGCCATCCTTGGTGCCACGCGCGCCATGCATACGGTGATGAGCGATCTGTGTACCGGTTGTAATCTTTGTGTGGATCCGTGCCCGACGCAGTGCATTGAATTGCGTCCTGTGGAAACGACCACCGCGAGCTGGAAATGGGATTTAGAAACCATCCCGGTACGTATTATTCCTGTGGAACACCATGCTTAAGTTATTTTCCGCTTTCCGAAAAGAGAAACTGTGGGATTTTCACGGTGGCATTCATCCGCCGGAGATGAAAACGCAGTCTAACGGCACGCCGCTGCGCCAGTTACCGCTGGCGCAGCGCTTTGTCATTCCGCTGAAACAGCATATTGGTGCTGAAGGCGAACTGTGCGTCAGCGTCGGTGATACGGTGCTGCGCGGCCAGCCGCTGACGCGCGGTCGCGGCCGGATGCTGCCGGTGCATGCCCCGACGTCGGGTACCGTTGTGGCTATCGCCCCCCACTCCACCGCTCACCCTTCTGCGTTACCGGAAATGAGCGTCATTATTGCAGCGGATGGCGAAGATCGCTGGATCGAACGCGATGGCTGGCATGACTACCGCTCGCACAGCATTGATGCGTTGCTCGAGCGCATTCATCAGTATGGCGTCGCGGGGTTAGGCGGCGCGGGCTTCCCGACTGCCGCCAAACTGTATGGCGGCGGCAATAAAATTGAAACGCTGATCATCAACGCCGCCGAATGCGAGCCGTACATTACCGCTGACGATCGGCTGATGCAGGATTGTGCCGCGCAGATTATCGAAGGCGTGCGTATTCTGGCGCACATTCTTAAACCGCGTCAGATCCTCATCGGAATTGAAGATAATAAACCGCAGGCCATTTCGATGATGCGTGCGGTGCTGGCCGATAGCCATGATATCCAGTTACGCGTTATTCCAACCAAATACCCGTCCGGCGGCGCAAAACAGTTGACGCAGATCCTGACCGGCAAACAGGTGCCGCACGGCGGTCGTTCTTCCGATATCGGCATCCTGATGCAAAACGTCGGTACCGCCTATGCGGTGAAACGCGCGGTGATTGACGGTGAGCCTCTGACCGAACGTGTCGTCACGCTGACCGGCGAAGCCGTCACCCGTCCCGGCAACGTCTGGGCGCGTCTGGGGACGCCAGTGCGTCATCTGCTTGAGCATGCCGGTTTCTGCCCCTCCAGCGAACAACTGGTCATTATGGGCGGCCCGCTGATGGGCTTTACCCTGCCGTGGCTGGATGTTCCGGTGGTCAAAATCACCAACTGTCTGCTGGCGCCGTCTGCCAGTGAAATGGGTGAACCGCAGGAAGAGAAAGGCTGCATTCGCTGTAGCGCCTGTGCCGATGCCTGCCCGGCAGATTTACTGCCGCAGCAGCTTTACTGGTTCAGCAAAGGCCAGCAGCACGATAAGGCCACCGCGCATAATCTTTCCGACTGTATCGAATGCGGTGCCTGCGCCTGGGTGTGCCCCAGCAATATTCCGCTGGTGCAGTATTTCCGCCAGGAGAAAGCGGAAATTTATGCCATTGAGCAGGAAGAGAAACGCACGATCGAAGCCAAATCACGCTTTGAGGCGCGTCAGGCTCGTCTTGAGCGCGATAAAATTGCCCGCCAGCAGCGCCACAAACAGGCCGCAGTGCAGCCTGGCGCTCAGGATCAGCAGGCCATCGACGCAGCGCTGGCTCGCGTAAGAGAAAAACAAGCTACCGCCACGCAACCGGTGGTGATTCAGGCTGGCGCTGAGCCGGATAACCGCGATGCCATCGCCGCCCGCGAAGCGCGCAAAGCGCAGGTGCGCGCCCGCCAGGCAGAGAAAGCACAGCACGCTGAGGCAAACGCGACGAGCGGTGAAACGGCCGATCCGCGCAAAGCTGCTGTAGAAGCCGCCATCGCCCGCGCGAAAGCACGCAAAGCGGCGCAGGTCGAATCTCCGGTTGCTGAACAACCGCCGGAACAGACGTCTGTCGATCCGCGCAAAGCCGCCGTCGAAGCGGCAATTGCCCGCGCGAAAGCGCGCAAAGCGGCGCAGCCTGAATCTCCGGTTGCCGAACAACTACCGGAACAGACGTCTGTCGATCCGCGCAAAGCCGCCGTCGAAGCGGCAATTGCCCGTGCGAAAGCACGTAAAGCGGCGCAGCCTGAATCTCCGGTTGCCGAACAACTACCGGAACAGACGTCTGTCGATCCGCGCAAAGCGGCTGTAGAGGCGGCAATTGCCCGCGCGAAAGCGCGCAAAGCAGAACAAACGCAGGCGCAGGCAGCGGCAAATGAGGCATCGCCGGTTCCGCAGGCCGCCAATGATGATCCGCGCAAAGCGGCAGTCGCCGCCGCCATCGCCCGTGTTCAGGCGAAAAAAGCCGCGCAGCAAGCTGTTAACGAGGATTAAATGGTTTTTCGAATTGCAAGTTCCCCCTATACCCATAACCAGCGTCAGACTTCACGCATCATGCTGCTGGTGACGCTCGCCACCGTGCCAGGCATTGCCGCTCAACTGTGGTTTTTCGGTTGGGGAACCCTGATACAGATTATTCTCGCCATTGTCACTGCTCTGGGAGCGGAAGCGCTGGTGTTGTCGCTGCGTAAACAAAACGTGGGCGCGATTCTGGCGGATAACTCGGCACTGTTAACCGGCCTGCTGCTGGCTATCAGTATCCCCCCTTTCGCGCCGTGGTGGATGGTGGTGCTGGGTACGGCGTTCGCCATCATTATCGCCAAACAGTTATATGGCGGGCTTGGTCACAACCCATTTAACCCGGCGATGATCGGTTACGTGGTACTGCTGATCTCCTTCCCGGTGCAAATGACCAGCTGGCTGCCGCCATACGAAATCGCCCATACCGTGCCGGGATTTATGGATGCAGTACAGGTGATCTTCAGCGGACATACCGCAACGGGCGCCACCATGGAAACCCTGCGTATCGGCATTGATGGCGTCAGCCAGGCCACGCCGCTGGATACCTTTAAAACATCACTGCATGCGGGTCGCAGCGTCGAGCAGATCCTGCAATACCCGATCTACAGCGGTGTGCTGGCGGGCGCAGGCTGGCAGTGGGTTAACCTCGGCTATCTGGTCGGCGGGCTGTTCCTGCTGTGGCAGAAGACCATTCGCTGGCATATTCCGCTGAGCTTCCTGCTCTCACTGGCCGTGTGCTCCACGCTTGGCTGGATCTTTTCCCCGCAAGCGCTGGCTGCGCCGCATCTGCATTTGCTCTCCGGCGCAACCATGCTGGGCGCTTTCTTTATTCTGACCGATCCGGTAACCGCCTCCACCACCAATAAGGGGCGGCTGATTTTTGGCGCGTTGGCGGGTTTGCTGGTGTGGCTGATCCGCAGTTTTGGCGGCTATCCGGACGGCGTCGCCTTTGCCGTACTGCTGGCTAATATCACCGTACCGCTGATTGACTACTACACGCGTCCTCGCGTGTACGGGCATCGTTAAGGAGTCGCCATGCTGAAGACAATGCGTAAACATGGCGTGACGCTGGCGTTGTTTGCCGCGGCTTCTACCGGCCTGACGGCGGCCATTGATCAAATGACCAAAACCACGATTGCCGAACAGGCCGCGCAGCAACAGAAAGCGCTGTTTGATCAGGTGATCCCCGGCGACAGCTATAATAATGCGCTGCAACAGAGCTGTTATTTGGTGAGCGATCCGGCGTTAGGTAAAGGCCAGCATCATCTGTGGATTGCCAAAAAAGATGAGCAGCCGGTGGCGGCGGTGATTGAAGCCACGGCACCCGACGGCTACTCTGGGGCGATTCAGTTGCTGGTCGGTGCCGACTTCTCCGGCAACGTGCTGGGCGTGCGCGTGACAGAGCATCATGAAACGCCGGGGCTGGGTGATAAAATCGAACTGCGTATTTCTGACTGGATCACGCATTTTTCCGGGAAGAAAATTGAAAGTGCCACCGATCCGCATTTCGCGGTGAAAAAAGATGGTGGCGATTTCGATCAGTTCACGGGAGCCACCATTACCCCGCGCGCGGTGGTCAATGCGGTTAAACGCACGGGTCTGTATGCAACGACGCTGCCTGAGCAGCTTTCCCGTTTACCGGGTTGTGGAGAGTAAACGATGAGCGAAGTAAAAGACGTTATCGTCCAGGGGCTGTGGAAGAACAACTCCGCGCTGGTGCAACTGCTCGGGATGTGCCCGCTACTGGCGGTAACCTCCACGGCGACTAACGCGCTGGGTCTGGGGCTGGCTACCACGCTGGTTCTGACGCTGACCAACTTGTTTATTTCGTTGTTGCGCCGCTGGACGCCCGCAGAGATCCGTATACCTATTTACGTGATGATTATCGCATCCGTAGTCAGCGCGGTGCAGATGCTGATTAACGCTTACGCTTTTGGTCTGTACCAGTCATTGGGGATTTTTATTCCGCTGATTGTCACCAACTGTATCGTGGTTGGGCGCGCTGAAGCGTTTGCCGCGAAAAAAGGTCCGGCGTTATCGGCGCTGGATGGTTTTTCCATCGGCATGGGGGCAACCTGTGCGATGTTTGTTCTCGGCTCGCTGCGTGAAATCCTTGGCAATGGCACCCTGTTTGACGGCGCAGATGGTCTGCTCGGCAACTGGGCTAAAGTGCTGCGTATTGAAGTGTTTCACACCGATTCACCGTTTTTGCTGGCAATGTTGCCGCCGGGTGCATTTATCGGTCTGGGCATGATGCTGGCAGTGAAGTATCTGATCGATCAAAAAATGAAAAAGCGCCGGGAAGCCGCTGCCACTGTTAGTGACGCTGCGCACTCGTCGCCCGGGAAGGCATAATGAATAAAGCAAAACGGCTGGAAATATTAACCCGTTTACGGGAAAACAACCCTCACCCGACCACCGAACTCAATTTCAGTTCGCCGTTTGAACTGTTGATCGCCGTGCTGCTTTCCGCCCAGGCGACCGACGTCAGCGTCAATAAAGCCACCGCGCTGCTCTACCCGGTTGCCAATACGCCAGCCGCGATGCTGGCGCTGGGCGTTGAGGGCGTAAAGCAATACATCAAAACCATTGGCCTGTTTAACAGCAAAGCGGAAAACGTGATTAAAACCTGCCGCATTTTGCTGGAAAAACATGGTGGCGAAGTACCGGAAGATCGCGCCGCGCTGGAAGCGCTGCCGGGCGTCGGGCGTAAAACCGCCAATGTGGTGCTCAATACCGCCTTTGGCTGGCCAACTATTGCCGTCGACACACATATCTTCCGCGTCTCTAACCGCACGCGTTTTGCGCCCGGTAAGAACGTTGAGGAAGTGGAAGAGAAACTGCTGAAAGTGGTGCCAGCTGAGTTTAAAGTCGATTGCCACCACTGGTTGATCCTGCACGGGCGATACACCTGCATCGCCCGTAAGCCGCGCTGCGGCTCCTGCATTATCGAAGATCTCTGCGAATACGACGACAAAGTCGAACTCTGACCGCCGTCAGAACGGCCGGAATACCGCCAGCAGAATAATCACCGCCACCACGACGATAATCAGCGTGGTGGCATTACGCACAGCGCCTGCGCCCTTCACCGCCTCGCCTGCCGCCATCCGGCGTATCGTTGCCGAAAGAAAACCGTGCAGCCCGGAAAGCGCAATCACGGCCACAATCTTCACGACCAGCCAGAGATGCGGAAACTGTCCGTGAGCGATAACCATGATCGCTCCGGCAATCCACAGCAGCAGCATCGCGGGGGTAACGACTTTGCGGCTCCAGCGGCGTACCGTCAGCAACAACCCCGCCGTAGAGGTTTTATCACTTTGCAGCGCGCTCCAGCCGGCAACCACAGCCATTACCAACATGCCGCCAATCCAGACGATGGCGGAGACAATATGTAACGCATTGAGCCACGGGTGAAAGTTCATTATTTGACTCCAGTAGAAAGGGACAGGCAGCAGTCTGCCAGTAGCGCGGCGGGATGTCATGGGCAATGCGCGGCATAACGTTAAAAAAGCCAGGGTTATTGCCTTTTTACCGTATGCGGAAGTCATGAAAATTGGCGGAACTTGCTGATTTTCAGCCGATAACTGATGTGATATTACTCACATCTCTGCACATTGCCCATTAAGACGCATTAATGTGCGAAAAAAGGTGAATTGAGCAAATAATCGTTCACTTATGCGTATTCATTAAGTCTTATCATTTTTTTAGAAGAAAAAAATACAACCACAGTGTGATTATACTGACATTGCTAATGTGATGTTAAAAAAGAAGTTTACCGCTGAAAATTCCATGGCGCAGCGCAAAGTTTAATCACTTATTTTCAAGACATATAACCATCAATGTTTGATAAACCAGTCCAATACACTACATTACAAGCAAAACAGTAGAACATATGGCTAATAAAGCAAACCCACCCGCTCATCTCAGTGGAAAAATCCGTCTTTATTACATTGATAAAATTTAACTCTGAATAACAAATACAATTACCGAGTAATGTAATGACGGAGATCTATGTAACAGAATATTTCGAAGGTATTGCCTGAAAGCCCAGGATAGTGAACATTACCCGCCGTTTCCCCTCCCAATATAACTATAAGCGTGATGAACTCTGGTTATTACGCGCTGAACACCCCCGTTAATATGGGATGTAAAAAAAGAGGTATATGTGTCAACTGCAAACAAACCAACCGAAAGCGTTAGCCTGAACGCGTTTAAACAACCGAAAGCGTTTTATCTGATTTTCTCCATCGAGTTATGGGAACGTTTTGGTTACTACGGCCTGCAAGGGATCATGGCCGTTTACCTGGTAAAACAGCTGGGTATGTCCGAAGCGGACTCGATTACGCTGTTCTCTTCCTTTAGCGCGCTGGTCTACGGCCTGGTCGCTATCGGCGGCTGGCTGGGCGATAAAGTCCTCGGCACCAAACGTGTGATTATGCTGGGCGCGATTGTGCTGGCGATCGGCTATGCGCTGGTAGCATGGTCTGGTCATGACGCCGGTATCGTCTATATGGGTATGGCGGCTATCGCCGTCGGTAACGGGCTGTTCAAAGCCAACCCGTCTTCCCTGCTCTCTACCTGCTATGCCAAAGATGATCCGCGTCTGGACGGTGCATTTACCATGTACTACATGTCCGTTAACGTTGGCTCCTTCTTCTCTATGCTGGCAACGCCGTGGCTTGCCGCGAAGTTCGGCTGGAGCACGGCATTTGGTCTGAGCGTTGTCGGTCTGCTGATCACCATCGTTAACTTCGCCTTCTGCAAACGCTGGGTGAAAAACTACGGTTCAAAACCGGATTTCGCACCGGTGCGCATGGGTTACCTGCTGGCGACCATCGTCGGTGTCGTCGTGCTGGTTGCCATCGCCACCTGGCTGCTGCACAACCAGGGGATCGCCCGTATGGTACTGGGCGTTGTTGCGCTGGGCATTATCTGCATCTTCGCGAAAGAGACGTTCGCCCTGCAAGGCGCTGCGCGTCGCAAAATGATTGTGGCCTTCATTCTGATGCTTCAGGCGATCGTTTTCTTCGTCCTGTACAGCCAGATGCCGACGTCCCTGAACTTCTTTGCCATTCGCAACGTTGAACACACGCTGTTCGGCATCGCGTTTGAGCCGGAACAGTATCAGGCGCTGAACCCGTTCTGGATCATTATTGGTAGCCCGATTCTGGCCGCGATCTACAACAAAATGGGCGATACGCTGCCGATGCCGCATAAATTTGCGATCGGTATGGTGCTGTGCTCAGGCGCGTTCCTGGTTCTGCCGCTGGGCACCAAATTCGCGTCCGATGCCGGTATCGTCTCCGTGAACTGGCTGATTGCAAGCTACGCCCTGCAAAGTATCGGCGAACTGATGATCTCCGGCCTGGGCCTGGCGATGGTTGCGCAGCTGGTACCACAACGTCTGATGGGCTTCATCATGGGTAGCTGGTTCCTGACTACTGCCGGGGCGAACATCATCGCCGGTTACGTCGCTAACCGGATGGCGATCCCGGAAAACGTGACCGACCCGCTGATGTCACTGGATATCTACGGTACTGTCTTCCTGCAGATTGGTATCGCCACAGCCGTGATTGCTGTGCTGATGATCCTGGCTGCACCGAAGCTGAACCGCATGACGCAGAGCGACGACAACGTGCGCGAAACGTCGGAAACCGCAACAGCGTAATCGCTGCGGGGAACACGAAATATTCAGCCGCTAACCCAGGTTAGCGGCTTTTTTTTTATTCCGCGGCGTAATAACCTAATGCACGAAATTAACGATAAGGAAAGCATAATGAAACTGTTTTACAAGCCAGGCGCCTGCTCGCTTGCATCGCACATTGCCCTGCGTGAAACCGGTAAAGACGTGACGCTGGTTAGCGTCGACCTGATGAAAAAGCGCCTGGAAAATGGCGAAGACTTTTTTGCCATTAACCCGAAAGGCCAGATCCCTGCGCTTCAGCTTGATGACACCACGCTGGTGACGGAAGGCGTGGCAATCATGCAGTATGCCGCCGACAGCGCGCCGGACAGCCAGCTTCTGGCGCCCGTTGGTACGTTGCCGCGCTACAAAACGCTGGAGTGGCTGAACTTTGTCGCCACCGAGCTGCATAAAGGCTTCACGCCGCTTTTTCGCCCGGATACGCCGGAAGAGTACAAACCGACGGTTCGCGCTCTGCTGGAGAAAAAGCTGCAATACGTAAACGAATCGCTGGCGAACAGCGAGTGGATCAGCGGCGCGCGCTTCACCATTGCTGATGGCTACCTGTTTACGGTGCTGCGCTGGGCGCGCGCGGTGAAACTGAACATGGAAGGCCTGAGCCATATTGACGCTTACATGGCGCGCGTTGCTGCTCGTCCGGCGGTTGCGGCAGCGATGGCAGCGGAAGGTATTCAGTAAGTATTGATGGCCCCACAGTGCGTTTGCGGGCGGCATTGATGCCAGTAAGAGAAAGGCGGGAAAATCCCGCCTTTTTTATTACAGCAAGGTTGCGCTGAACAGATGTTCCGGTTTCGCGATCCTGTCCTGCGCTGCCACCACTTGCAGCTCGTACTCCTGCATGCCGTGAGTGGTCAACATAATTTCATACACCGCAGCCGTTACATGCTCCAGCGCCTCACGTACCGGCGCGCCCTGCAGCAGCTTCACCAGCAACAGCCCGCTGGTGACATCGCCGACGCCAACCGGCTGGCGCGCGCCGAAATCGACCAGCGGACGGCTGATATGCCAGGCTTCCTGCGGCGTCACCAGCAGCATCTCAAAACGATCCGCGCTCAGACCGGCGCGCGCCAGATGTTTCACCAGCACAATTTGCGGCCCCTTCGCAATCAGTTCACGCGCGGCAGCGACCGCCTCCTGCACGCTATTCACTGCATGTTCGCAAAGGATCTCCAGCTCAATCAGATTAGGCGCAATGATATCGCTGGCCGGTAACGCGTGGCGCAGATGAAATTCGGCAACGCCTGGCGCAACGATGCACCCTTTTTCGGGATGTCCCATCACCGGATCGCAGAAGTATTTCGCCTGCGGATTGGCGGCTTTTACCTGACGCACGATACCGAGAATATGTTCCCCCTGTTCCGCCGAACCGAGGTAGCCGCTCAGTATCGCGTCGCAGCGCTGTAGCTGATCAATAGCGGCGATACCCTGCACAATCTCCGTCAGATGCGCGGGCGACATAACGCTGCCGGTCCATTTTCCGTACTGGGTGTGGTTAGAAAATTGCACCGTATTCAGCGGCCAGACATTGGCGCCAAGACGGCGCATCGGAAATTCAGCCGCACTGTTCCCCGCATGCCCAAAGACCACATGCGATTGAATGGCGAGGATGTTCTTCATTTTTGTAGCCTTGCAATGACGGGACAAAAAAAGAAGGGAGTGATTTCTCACTCCCCCGGGATATGACGTGAATTATTTCCAGCAGATCAGGCAGTAATTTTTCTTACCGCGACGCAGCAGCGTGTAGCGACCAAACAGGCGATCGCTGTCGGCGAAGGTGTATTCCGGATCGGACTGTTTTTCACCGTTGATGGTGACCGCATTGGAGGCGATGGTTTTACGCGCCTGGCCGCGGGACGGTTGCAGTTCGGAGTCGACCAGCGCCTGCATCAGATCCGCGCCTTTTTCCATCTCGACCATCGGCACGCCATCCTGCGCCAGCTGTTCGAAATCCGCTTCGCTCAGATCGCTCAGCGTGCCGTTAAACAGGCTTTCGGTGATGCGTTTTGCGGCAACCAGCCCCTCTTCACCATGCACCAGACGCGTGACCTGCTCGGCCAGCACATACTGCGCGCGCGGTGCTTTACCGCTGTTCTTGTCTTCTTCTTCCAGCGCGTTAATTTCGGCGATGTCCATAAAGGTGAAGAATTTCAGGAAGCGATAAACATCCGCATCGGCGGTGTTGATCCAGAACTGGTAGAACTTGTACGGACTGGTTTTCTTCGGATCCAGCCAGACCGCGCCGCCTTCGGTTTTACCGAATTTTGTGCCGTCAGCTTTGGTGATCAACGGAACCGTCAGGCCAAATACCTGATTCTGGTGCAGACGACGGGTCAGGTCGATACCGGAAGTGATGTTGCCCCATTGATCGGAACCACCGATCTGCAACGCCACGCCGTGCAGCTTGTTCAGGCAGGCGAAGTCGTAACCCTGTAACAGGTTGTAGGAGAACTCGGTAAAAGAGATACCGACATCATCACGGTTCAGACGCTGTTTCACCGCTTCTTTGTTAATCATCTGGTTAACAGAGAAGTGCTTGCCGATATCGCGCAGGAAGGTCAGCACGTTCATATTGCCGAACCAGTCGTAGTTGTTCGCCGCAATTGCGGAGTTGTCACCGCAGTCGAAATCGAGGAACGGCGCCACCTGCCTGCGGATTTTATCCACCCACTCCTGCACGGTGTCTTCGGTATTCAGTTTGCGCTCGGTTGCTTTAAAGCTCGGATCGCCAATCAGCCCGGTCGCGCCGCCTACCAGCGCAACCGGTTTGTGACCCGCCTGCTGGAAGCGTTTCAGGCATAACAATGGAACGAGATGCCCCAAATGCAAGCTGTCTGCGGTGGGATCGAAGCCGCAATAAAGCGCGATTGGCCCCTGCGCCAGTCGTTCTGCTAACGCTTCCTCATCCGTTACCTGAGCCACCAGGCCCCGCTCTTGCAATTGTTTAATCAAGTTACTGCTTGCCATCAAATTCTCCATGTATAAAACGGAACTGCACCTTTGCCGGTACACGACTTTTCGCCAGATGCGAAAGGATACTTCAGGGGGGCAGATAGCATAAAGCGCCGGAACACGGAGTACCAGCGCTTAACGCAACATTTTTCAGGGATTACGGGGCGAGACGATCAATTTTCCATGCGTTATTTTCACGCTGGTATAAAAAACGATCGTGCAGACGGTTGGCACCGCCCTGCCAGAACTCCATTTGCTCAATACTGACGCGGAAACCGCCCCAGAAACTGGGCAGAGGAATTTCGCCCTGCTGGAACTTTTGCTTCAGTTCAAGAAATTTACTTTCGAGGATACCGCGTGCGGAGATACGGCTGGATTGTTTAGAAACCCAGGCGCCGATTTGGCTGTCGCGCGGGCGGCTGTGAAAGTACTTCACCACTTCCAGCGTCGATAAGCGTTCCGCTTTACCGATGACCATCACCTGGCGTTCCAGCATGTGCCATGGGAACAGCAGGCTGACCGCCGGATTATGCTCAATATGGTGCGCTTTACGGCTGCCAAGGTTGGTATAAAACACCAGCCCTTTTTCATCATAGTGCTTAAGCAACACGATACGCTGATAAGGCTGACCGTTTTCATCCACCGTTGCTACCACCATGGCAGTCGGATCGGCGAGCTGGGCCTCGCAGGCTTGCCCTAACCAGCGTTCAAAGAGTTTCAGCGGCTCTGCTGGCAGGTCGTTACGGCGCAGACCGCCTTTAGTGTATTCACGGCGCAGATGCGCGATTTGCTGCAATTGATCGTTATCAGACATGGCATTAGCAAAAAATAATCATCAGGGAGGGCTATTATGCGCCCCCCTGTGAAAATCTCAACGCTCTGGAATTAACTGACAGTTATTCAGCACGATGCGATCGCGTTTATAGACCGTCGCGCCGTTACCTTTCGACCAGAAAACATAAACGCCATCGGTATAGCGCGCGCCGGATGCCGATAACCCTTGTTGCAGCGTCAGTAGTTTGTCATCCCAGACGAAACTGGCCTGCTGGCGGGTACGGTTAATTTTCACGGTCAGGGGCTTTTCATCGCACTGGTAAACCAGCGTGTCGGTATGCATCCGTTCAACGAACTGGTTGTAATAACTACACCCGGCAAGCAGTGCGGGCAGGCAGGCAATAAGCAGTTTTTTCATTGGGTATCCCTGGACAGTCCTGGTCACGGAGGGCGAAGCGCCCTCCTTAAATGCGGTCAGTCTAGCGATGTAACACCAAAGTAAAATCCGGTTAACTCTGATTCTGACGTGGGTTCGCCGGATAGATGGCGCCAAGTATCGTCGGCGCAGAAGCGCCGGTCACCGACGGCAGATTGCCTGGTAACCCGGCGAGCGTTCGCCATGCCAGCCAGGCAAAAGCCAGCGCTTCCATATCATCACCGCTGATCCCTGCGTCATCCGTCGTGGAAACTTCAATACCCGGCAGCAGCGCCGCCAGGCGCGCCATCACCAGCGGGTTGCGGCTGCCGCCGCCGCACACCAGTAGACGTTCACAACCGCCACTCAGCAATACCTGCTCGGAAATGGTCACCGCCGTCAGCTCCGTCAGCGTTGCCTGGACATCACTGGCGCTAATACCCGGGAAATGAACCAGATGGCGCTCAAGCCAGCCATAGTTGAAATATTCGCGCCCGGTGCTTTTCGGCGGTATCGCCGCGAAGTAAGGATCGCTGAGCATATTTTGCAGCAGCGGCAGCACCACTTTCCCTTCGCTTGCCCACTGAGCGTCTTTGTCATACGGCTTGCCTTTTTGCCGCCAGATCCAGGCATCCATCAGCATATTACCCGGCCCGGTGTCATAGCCTCTGACCGGCTGACCGGGGATTAACAGCGACAGGTTGGCAATACCGCCAATATTGAGCACCATCCGTCGTTCAACCGGATGCGCCAGCAGCGCGTGGTGAAAAGCCGGAACCAGCGGCGCGCCTTGTCCGCCCAGCGCCATATCGCGCCGACGAAAATCGCCGACCACCGTTACGCCAGTACGGGCGGCAATCTGATTGTTATCGCCTATTTGCAGCGTATGCGGTGCAATTCCCGTTGGCTCGTGCCAGACCGTTTGCCCATGGCAGCCAATCGCCACGATATCTTCCGGGTGCAGATGCTCGCGATCCATCAACGCCAGAACGGCATCAGCGAACAGTTTTCCCAGTTGCGTATCCAGCCGTCCCAGTTGCGAAAGCGTGAGCGGCTGCCCCTGGCAAATCGCGAGGATCGCCTCTTTCAGCGGCAGTGGAATAGGAAACGTCAGGCTTGCCTGCTGCGCGACCATGTTCTCATCGATGGCCGCCAGCACCACGTCCACACCGTCCAGACTCGTTCCCGACATCACCCCAATGTAGCGACCCGATTTCATGCGCCTTCCTTAATTTGCGTAACTCAGGAGCAACACTCCACCATAAAGCAACCATTAACGCTATCGACTACAAATACTTTTTAACAATCGTGCTGTTTTTCACTCAGTGAAATCCCATCAGGCTACGTTTATAATCGCTTCGTTTAAATCTGGTTAAACAGACACCGGGTATTATTTTTGCCAGGATTAGGCAGAAGATACGACCTGGCATTGTAAAAATGCCATATAATTTAACCATGACGGATGCTCATAAGAGCATTTCATGGTGAACAGGAGATTCATAAATGATGTTACGTGCACTGGCAGTTTCGCTGATTGGTTTAACGTTGGCTGGTTGTGTCAACAACGATACGCTTTCCGGTGATGTTTACTCTGCCTCCGAAGCCAAACAAGTGCAAAATGTCACTTACGGCACCATTGTTAATGTCCGTCAGGTACAGATTCAGGGCGGCGATGACAACAACGTTATCGGCGCGATTGGCGGCGCGGTGCTGGGTGGTTTCCTCGGTAATACCGTGGGCGGCGGTACTGGTCGTTCTCTGGCTACCGCAGCAGGCGCGGTTGCAGGCGGCGTAGCGGGTCAGTCCGTTCAGGGTTCGCTGAACAAAACTCAGGGCGTTGAGCTGGAAATTCGTAAAGACGACGGTAACACCATCATGGTGGTGCAGAAACAGGGCAATACCCGTTTCGCTGCGGGCCAGCGCGTCGTGATGGCCAGCAACGGCCGCCAGGTCACTGTTTCTCCGCGCTAAGCGCCAGGTTGCTGTTGCGACCCCCTTCAGACATAAAAAAAGCCTTGCGATTGCAAGGCTTTTTCAATTCAATCCCGCGACTGTAGCTCAAGGATATTTTGTTCCAGCCGGGCAATCATCTTGATTAAGAGATCCAGTTCTTCCGCCGAGATCCCGGAAAGAATTTCCCCCCGGGTTTTGCGAATCACTGTCTCCATCTCATCGATAATCGGTGCTGCTTTTTCCGTCAATTTGATCCGTTTTGCCCGGCGATCGTTGGCGCATGTCTGGCGAGAAATAAGACCTTTCTCCTCCAGTTGGTCAAGCGTACGCACCAGCGAAGGCTGCTCAATGCCAATCGCTTTAGCCAGTTGAATTTGCGACTGCTCGGGCGGCAACTGATGAATATTGTGCAGCGTTACCCAGTGAGTCTGCGTTAATTCCAGAGGTTTTAGGCGATGGTCAATCAAAGCGCGCCATACGCGCACTAAGCGTGCCAGATCAGAACCTAATGGCGATTCCAATTTCATCTCCTTATAATTAGCTTGCTAACTTATTATACTCATTTTAAAATAGTTTGCAGTATTTATATTGGTAAAACAAATGTATTGCTGTCCCGGTCAAGTGGTTTGCGAAGTCGCTCCCAGCTCTGACGTCGCACCTTTATCGGTTTCTTACCGTTAAGCCCTGCCCGGCGATCCGTTTGACTGCACAGGACATATAAACGTGAAGTGGAGTTCGAATTATCTGGATTTACCCCTGCAAGACCTGATTTTCGGCGCATCAGTCTATTTCCCACCTATTTTTAAAGTCGTGATGCTTGGCTTTCTGCTGTGGCTTGTCGCCCACCGTTTGTTGCGCGAGTGGATCTACGCTGGCGAGATCTGGCACCCCATTCTGATGGATCTTTCCCTGTTTGTTATTGCGCTGAGTCTCGCGCTCGGCTTGCTCATCGTGTGGTAATTATGCGTCTGAAATCCCTTAAATATTTTTCCACTTTGCTGGTACTGGCCGTGGCAGTTGTCGCTGCATGGTGGATGTGGAACTACTACATGCAAGCCCCCTGGACGCGGGATGGAAAAGTTCGCGCCGAACAGGTCAGTATTACGCCGCAGGTTTCCGGCACGATTACCGCGCTGGCGGTGAAAGATAACCAGTTCGTCAAAGCCGGGCAGTTGCTGTTTCGCATTGATGATACGCCATACCACATCGCCGTTCTGAACGCCGAAGCGCAACTGGCAAAAGCGCAAACCGATCTGGCAAAAGCCAGTGACGAAGCCCACCGCCGCCGCCGTCTGTCACAAAATTACATCTCCGCAGAAGATCTCGATACTGCCAATATTGGCGTTAAGGCTGCGCAGGCGGGCGTTGCGATCGCCGAAGCGCAGTTGGCGCAGGCAAAATGGCAGTTGGCGCAGACCACCGTCAGCGCACCGGTGGATGGCTGGGTCACTAATCTCTCGGCGCGCACGGGCAACTACGCCACCGCCGGACAGCCAGTTTTCGCCCTTGTCGATAGCAATTCGTTTTATGTCATGGGTTATTTTGAAGAGACCAAACTGCGCCATATTCATGAAGGCGCTACCGCGAAAATTGTACTGTACAGCGGCAATGTTACGTTACAGGGTCACGTATCCAGTATTGGCCGCGCGATCTACGATCAGAGCGTTGAAACGGACAGCGGCCTGGTCCCGGACATCAAGCCAAATGTGCCCTGGGTGCGGCTGGCGCAGCGCGTGCCGGTACGTATTCAGTTTGATAAATTGCCCGACAATCTGACGCTGGTTTCCGGCACTACCTGTACCGTGGCAATTGGCGAACAACCATGAAATCACCCGCCTGGCTGTGGCAAAACCTGCCGTGGGTAAAAGCCACGACCGACCAGTGGCGTTACGCGCTGCGCAACGGCATCGCCATGTGTCTGGCGCTAACGGTGGCTTATTATCTCGATCTGGATGAGCCCTACTGGGCGATGACATCCGCCGCGGTGGTCAGTTTTCCCACTGTCGGCGGCGTGATCAGTAAGAGTCTTGGCCGTATTGCCGGGAGTCTGCTCGGAGCCAGCGCTGCGCTGATTATCGCCGGGCAAACGTTGAATGATCCGTGGCTTTTTTTGTTTGCCATGTCCGGCTGGATTGCCTTTTGTACCTGGGCTTGCGCGCAATTCACCAATAATGTCGCTTACGCCTTCCAGCTTGCTGGCTACACCGCGGCGATTATCGCGTTCTCGGCGGTCAACATTACCGATACCACCGAGCTGTGGGATACCGCCCAGGCGCGCGTCTGTGAAATCACGCTGGGGATCCTGTGCGGCGGCATGATGATGATGGTGATCCCCGGCACGGCGGACGGCGTTACCTTACTGACAACCTTAAAAAAGATGCATGCCCGTCTGCTGGAGCACGCCAGCCTGCTATGGCAACCGGACACGACCGATGCCATTCGCGCCGCCCATGAAAGCGTCATCGGCCAGATCCTCACCACCAATTTGCTGCGCATCCAGGCTTTCTGGAGCCATTACCGTTTCCGTCAACAAAACGCCCTGCTCACCTGGCTGCTGCATCAGCAACTACGTATGACCAGCGTGATCTCCAGCCTGCGCCGGATGCTGCTTAACTGGCCGGACGCGCCAGCCAATTTGCGCCCGATAATAGAAGAATTATTGGCCGCGCTGGCAAGGCCGAACGCGGACGCGCTGACCATCGCCCGGATAATTGCGCCTCTTGCGCCTGGCGAGCAGGATGATTTCCGCCACCACGCATTCTGGCAGCGCTTACGCTATTTTTGCCGCCTCTATCTGGCCAGCAGCCGCTGGCTGGCGCGTATTGAGAACGCAACGCCGATCAGCGTCTATACGCCGCCGCGTAGCACGGCGCTGATGCGCTATACCGATAATGCCGAGGCGCTGTGGAGCGGTATTCGGACTTTCTGCACGCTGGCGCTGATCGGCGCCTGGAGCATTAATACGCAGTGGGAATATGGCGCGGCGGCGCTGACGCTGGCGTCAGTCAGTTGCGTGCTCTATTCGGTGTCGCCAGCGCCTTTTGACTCCCTAACGCTGCTGTTGCGCACATTGCTGCTGTTGTCGCTGTCCAGTTTTGTGGTGAAATTTGGTCTGATGGTGCAGATAAGCGAGCTGGGTTCATTTTTGCTGTTTCTGTTTCCGTTGCTGACTACTATGCAACTGCTGAAATTGCAGATCCCCAAACAGGCCGGGCTATTGGGACAGTTGATCGTCTTTATGGGCTCGTTTATCGCAGTGACCAATCCGCCTACTTATGATTTCGCCGATTTTTTAAATAATAGCCTTGCGGAAATTCTCGGCGTTGCGCTGGCCTGGCTGTCATTTGCCGTGCTGCGTCCCGGTTCCGATGCGCGCAAAAGCCGCCGCCATATCCGTACCTTGCGGCGTAATTTTGTCGATCAACTCAGCCGCGTACCGCAACTGAGCGAGGATGAGTTCGAATCCGTGGTCTATCACCACATCAGTCAGTTGAGCAGCAGTACGGACGTACTGGCGCGGCGCTGGTTATTGCGCTGGGGAGTGGTGCTGCTGAATTGCTCGCATGTGGTGTGGCAACTTCGCGAGTGGGAGATTCGTTCCGATGCGCTGGCAAACGTGCGTGATATCTGCATTGCGTTACTGCGCGATGTGATGAGTGAGCGTGGCGTTCAGCAACGAACGCTGTCCACCACGCAGGCGGAGTTACAACATATTTGTGTCACGCTGGGAAAACACCATCAGCCTGCGGCGCGCGAACTGGCGTCGGTTATCTGGCGTCTTTACTGTTCGCTTTCCCAACTGGAGCAAGCGCCGCCAGAAGGCACGCTTATCGAGCGAATCACTTGATGACGCCACAGGCATAACGCGCTCCACCACCGCCCAGCGGTTTTGGTTGATCGGACATATTATCGCCGCCGACATGAATCATCAGCGCTTTGTCTTTCACGTCATCCAGCTTTTTCAGCCGCGGCGCAATCACCGGATCGGTAGCTTTACCGTCGTTATTGACTACCAACACCGGCAGATCGCCTAAATGTCCGACGCCCTCCGGTCCTTCATGTTTACCCGTATGTTGCGGATCAAGATGACCGCCTGCAGCCTCAGCGGCGGAGGCTTTGCCCTCCTTCATCGCGGGCTCGCAACTGCCTTTGGCGTGGACGTGAAAGCCGTGCTCGCCGGGCGGCAGGGCTTTCAGATCCGGCGCAAATTCCAGCCCTTTGTCCGTTTCACTGATTTTCACGCTGCCGATCGACTGCCCAATGCCCTGGGCAGTGACGAGATGCATCTCGACGTCTTCACTGGCGGCCTGCGCACCCGCACAGACCAACAGCGCCAGCATTGCCAGACTAAAACGCTTCATATGACCTCCTTTGATATACGTTTACCCTGTCAGTTTAAACCAGGATGAACGATTTCACCGGGAGGCCCTGCTTATGGAACGTCGTAGCCCAACGCCGCTTTGCGGATGCGGAACCATTGCTGGCGAGTCATCTGCAGCTCCAGCGCGCCAAGCGCCGATTTAACGCGTTCAATTTTGCCGGAACCGATAATCGGCAGCGGCGACGATGGCAGACGCATGACCCACGCGTAAACCACCTGTTCGATCGTTTCCGCGTTCAGCTCGCGTGCAACATTCGCCAGCTCATCGCGCAACGGTTGAAAAGCCGGATCATTAAACAGGCGACCGCCGCCCAGGCACGACCACGCCATCGGGCGAATGCGCAGTTGTTGCAGTTGATCCAGCGTGCCATCAAGCAGCAGCGGCTGATGTACCGGGGAGATCTCCACCTGGTTAGTCGCCAGCGTAAACGGCAGCCGCGATTGCAACAGTGAGAACTGCGCCGGGGTGAAGTTGGAAACGCCAAAGTTGCGCACTTTACCGCTCTGGTGCAGATGCAGGAATGCCTCTGCTACTTCATCGGCATCCATCAGCGGATCGGGACGGTGAATCAGCAGCAGATCGAGATGATCGATAGCCAGATTGCTCAGCGACTGTTCAGCGCTTTTGATGATGTGGTCACGATCGGTGATGTAATGACCAAGCACGTTTTCCGCTTTCGCGGTGGTCGCAATACCGCATTTACTGACGACTTCCATCCGTTCACGCAGATGCGGAGCCAGTTTCAGCGCCTCGCCAAAGGCGGCTTCACACTGGTAGCCGCCATAAATATCAGCATGATCGACAGTCGTGATGCCCAGATCGAGATGCGCCTCAATAAAACTCACCAACTGGCGCGAGGACATGTTCCACTCCATCAAACGCCAGTAACCCATCACAAAACGAGAGAACTCCGGGCCTTGCGGCGCAAGAGCAATACGTTGAACCATAGTTGTATCCTCAAAGGTCATTTTCCTGTGAGTATACGCATTTTCAGGGTCAAAAAAGTGAAGGTTGCTGAGGTTCTTCCGGGGGAAGGGATTTGTTTGCACGCATTTTGCGCAGCCAGCGCTGACGGCACAAGCGGAGCACCTCTTGTTTTTGCCCGTCGCTCATATTTTGCCAGTTGAAACGCTCATCGCGGCTACGCATGCAGCCACGGCAAAAGCCCCGCTCATCTGACTGGCAGATGCCGCGACACGGACTCTGGACAGGAAAAAACTCCAGTTGTTCAGGCACTGTCGTCTCCGTTAATGCATGCACTCCCTCTATTGAAGACTGCTCATTGATAACGTGCAAGCCCTAAAGCGCATTGATTGCCACTTGCAGTAGACCGAACGGTCTAGTAGAGTGGCGCGATGAGCAGAAATACCGAACACGACACGCGCGAACACTTACTGGCGACCGGCGAGCAACTTTGCATGCATCGCGGGTTCACCGGTATGGGCCTGAGCGAATTATTGAAAACAGCAGAAGTGCCGAAAGGCTCGTTCTACCACTATTTTCGCTCAAAAGAGGCGTTTGGCGTGGCGTTACTTGAGCGTCACTATGCGGGTTACCACCAGCGGCTGGCTACCCATTTCGCCAGCGGGCCGGGAAATTATCGTGACCGGCTGCTGGCGTACTATCAGGAGACGCTGAACCAGTTTTGCCAGCAGGGCATTATCAGTGGGTGCCTGACGGTGAAACTCTCTGCGGAAGTGTGCGATCTGTCGGAGGATATGCGCGCCGCGATGGACAAAGGCGCAAGCGGCGTTATCGCCCTGCTTGCGCAAGCGCTGGAAAAAGGGCGTGAAGATCGTAGCCTTACTCTTTCCGGCGATGCGCTGACGCAAGCGCAGGTGCTGTATGCTTTATGGCTGGGTGCCAATTTGCAGGCCAAGATTTCTCGCAGTGCCCTGCCGCTGGAAAGCGCTTTGGCGCATGCGAAAACCATTATCGCTATACCTTTGTAATCTCAGGCTTTTTTATTTCACATTTTACTAGTCGACCGGTCTATTCAGGAGTTGTTATGTCCAGTAAGTTATTCACGCCGCTGAAAGTGGGCGCAATTACCGTTCCAAACCGTGTTTTTATGGCTCCGCTGACGCGTCTGCGCAGCATTGAGCCGGGCGATATTCCGACGCCGCTGATGGCGGAATATTACCGTCAACGCGCCAGCTCTGGCCTGATCATCAGCGAAGCCACACAAATCTCCGCGCAGGCGAAAGGTTACGCGGGCGCGCCGGGCCTGCACAGCGCCGAACAGGTCGCTGCATGGCAGAAAATTACCGATGCAGTACACCGTGAAAACGGCCGTATTGCGGTTCAACTGTGGCACACCGGTCGCATCTCACACAGCAGCCTGCAACCAGGCGGCGCAGCGCCTGTCGCGCCTTCGGCTATCAGCGCGGGCACCCGGACTTCGCTGCGTGATGCCAATGGCAACGCCACCCGTGAAGATACTTCTATGCCGCGCGCACTGGAGACCAGCGAAATCCCGGGCATCGTTAACGATTTCCGCCAGGCCGTTGCTAATGCGCGTGAAGCGGGCTTTGACCTGGTCGAACTGCACTCTGCCCACGGCTACCTGCTGCATCAGTTCCTGTCGCCATCATCCAACCATCGTACCGATCAGTATGGCGGTAGCGTGGAAAACCGCGCTCGCCTGGTACTGGAAGTAGTCGATGCCGTGAGCAAAGAGTGGGGAGCCGATCGCATCGGGATTCGCGTTTCGCCAATTGGCACATTCCAGAATGTAGATAATGGCCCGAACGAAGAAGCGGATGCGCTGTATCTGATTGAAGAACTGGGTAAACGTGGCATTGCTTACCTGCATATGTCCGAACCGGACTGGGCGGGCGGCGAGCCGTACACCGATGCGTTCCGTGAAAAAGTGCGTGCGCGCTTCCACGGCCCGATCATCGGCGCTGGCGCTTACACCGTTGAGAAAGCGGAAGCGCTGATCGAGAAAGGTTTGATCGATGCTGTGGCCTTTGGTCGCGCCTATATCGCTAACCCGGATCTGGTGAAACGTCTGCAACTGAAAGCGGAACTGAACCCGCAGCGCCCGGAAAGTTTCTACGGCGGCGGCGCAGAAGGCTATACCGACTACCCGTCTCTGTGATCCTCTGATTGTTCATTGATAGCGGCGGGTTTCCGCCGCTATACTAAAATGATGCATCTAACTGGAACGTTAATTCATTTATAAAAGAGGACATCATGCGCTTACTTCACACCATGCTTCGTGTTGGCAACCTGCAACGCTCCATCGACTTCTATACCAAAGTGCTGGGCATGAAGCTGCTGCGTACCAGCGAAAATCCGGAATATAAATACTCGCTGGCCTTTGTGGGTTACGGCCCGGAAACCGAAGAAGCAGTCATCGAGCTGACTTACAACTGGGGCGTCGAGAGCTATGAGCTCGGCACCGCCTACGGTCACATCGCGCTGAGCGTGGAAAATGCCGCAGAGTCCTGCGAAGCAATCCGCAAAAACGGCGGTAACGTAACCCGCGAAGCGGGTCCGGTTAAAGGCGGTACCACCGTCATCGCCTTTGTTGAAGATCCGGACGGTTACAAAATCGAACTGATCGAAGAGAAGCATGCCGGTCACGGCCTGGGTAATTGATCCCTTCGGGCGCACTTTGCGCCCGCTGTTTTACATCCCTTCGCAAAATTTGCCATAATGCGCTGCCATTTTCCCGTATCAAGAGATCCTGATGTCCGATAACGCTCAACTTACTGGTCTGTGCGACCGTTTTCGCGGTTTCTATCCTGTGGTGATTGATGTTGAAACTGCCGGCTTTAACGCCAAAACCGACGCACTGCTGGAAGTCGCCGCCATTACGCTGAAAATGGATGAACAAGGCTGGCTGATGCCTGACAGCACCCTGCATTTCCACGTTGAGCCCTTCGAAGGCGCGAACCTGCAACCGGAAGCGCTGGCCTTTAACGGTATTGATCCCTCGAATCCACTGCGCGGCGCGGTAAGCGAACATGATGCGCTGCACGCCATTTTCAAAATGGTGCGCAAAGGCATTAAAGATCAAAACTGCAACCGCGCGATTATGGTGGCGCATAATGCCACCTTCGATCATAGCTTTATGATGGCGGCCGCCGAACGCGCGTCGCTGAAACGCAACCCTTTCCACCCGTTTGTCACCTTTGATACCGCATCGCTGAGCGGGCTGGCGCTGGGGCAAACCGTGCTGTCAAAAGCCTGTGCCGCCGCAGGTATTGCCTTTGACGCCTCGCAGGCGCATTCGGCGCTGTACGATACGGAGCAAACCGCCCTGCTGTTTTGCGAAATCGTGAACCGCTGGAAGCGTCTGGGCGGATGGCCATTGCCGATCGCCGAGGATTCACAGGCGTAAAAAAAGCGACCCCAGGTCGCTTTTTTTTATTGGCGGAAACTTATTCCGCAGCCGGCACGTCTTTATGTTTTGCCGCCGCTTCTTTAATCAGCGATTGCAGTTCGCCGCGCTGATACATCTCAATGATGATATCGCAGCCGCCGACCAGTTCGCCTTCCACCCACAGTTGCGGGAAGGTCGGCCAGTTAGCGTATTTCGGCAGTTCTGCGCGGATGTCCGGGTTTTGCAGGATATCCACATACGCGAAACGTTCGCCACAAGCAGAGAGCGCCTGCACAGCCTGGGCGGAGAAGCCGCAGCTCGGCAGCTTCGGGGAGCCTTTCATATACAGCAGAATCGGGTTTTCAGCGATTTGACGCTGGATTTTCTCAAGGGTTGTGCTCATTGTCTTACTTCCTTCAACTTCTTCTACGGCTGAGATCTGACATTGTAACGGTTCAGACAAGCAACGGAAAATAACATTTTATTCACCGCTCATTATTTTATCGTCTGTCACGTAAAGTTGCCTTAAAAATATAACTTAACCCCACTCGCCCTGCTCAACTCTTAACCGTCATAGAAACGTTTTGCTGCTTTTTTTTGCGCTTGCTAACGAAACGAAGTTATAGATGCAAAAACAGTATTAACTTTTGTGCTTTTTATGGATTAGAATCGACGGGTTTTGAAAAACCATACGCAGGCATATTATATGCTTGCCATAACAGGGGATTGCTCAGTGGCGCGGATACCAAAAGCTTCGATCACGCTCTGTGCTTTGTTGTTCACCACGCTTTCTTTCACGCCATTGGCTAACGCCTCTGAACAGGCGCGAGCATCGGCCGTGCAAAAATCGCATCTGGCGAAAGCATCCGAACGTAAGAAAAAAACCACATCACAAAAAACATCAAAGAAAAGCAGTCGCAGTACGGCAGAAAAAACCACCAGTAAAAAAACAACAGAAAACAAGAAGTCACCGGCTAAGAAAAAAGTTTCCACCAGCAGCAAAGCCAGTCAGATTACCTCGCGTCGTAACAAAACCAGCCAGTTAAAAACTACAGAAGTCGCCTGGACGGAAAAATGCAGTACGCCGCGCAAAGGCCGCAAGCCTCATTGTGTCAAAGTCAAAAAAACCACGACCATTGCTGAGGCACATAAAGTGCGTATTCAGAAAGCCCAGAAAACGGCGATGTCAAAACTGATGAACCAGATTGGTAAACCTTACCGCTGGGGCGGCACCTCGCCGAGCACCGGTTTTGATTGTAGTGGTCTGGTCTATTACGCCTATAAGGATTTGGTGAAATTCCGCATTCCGCGCACCGCCAACGAAATGTATCACCTGCGTGATGCTTCGCCGGTGAATGTGGCGGAGCTGGAAAGCGGCGACCTGGTATTCTTCCGCACGCAGGGTCGCGGTACCGCCGATCACGTTGGCGTGTACGTTGGCAACGGCAAGTTTATCCAGTCTCCGCGCAGCGGCCAGGATATTCAGGTTACTTCCCTTAGCGAAGACTACTGGCAGCGCCATTACGTCGGCGCTCGCCGCGTCGTTACGCCGAAAACCATTCGTTGATCCCATCGCCTGTCGTCACTGCGACAGGCGATGTTCTCTTTTTCCCATCCCCGCGATTTGTTACTCTAAGCCGCACACTCAGTAGGGTTATTGGGTGTATTAAAATAATGAAGGAGAGTAGCAATGTCGTTCGAATTACCTGCATTACCGTATGCAAAAGACGCCCTGATGCCGCATATCTCAGCCGAAACGCTGGAGTATCACTATGGTAAGCACCATCAGACTTATGTCACTAACCTCAACAATCTGATCAAAGGCACCGCCTTCGAAGGCAAAACGCTGGAAGAGATCGTTAAGCACAGCGAAGGCGGCGTATTCAATAACGCCGCGCAGGTCTGGAACCACACCTTCTACTGGAATTGCCTCGCGCCGCACGCTGGCGGTGAGCCGAGTGGCGAACTGGCCGCTGCGATTGCTAAAGCATTTGGCAGCTTTGCGGAGTTCAAAGCGCAGTTTACCGATGCCGCAGTGAAAAACTTTGGTTCAGGCTGGACATGGCTGGTGAAAAAAGCGGATGGCGGGTTGGCGATTGTCTCAACGTCCAATGCGGGAACACCGCTGACGACGGATGCGACACCGCTGCTGACTGTCGATGTCTGGGAACATGCTTATTACATTGACTACCGCAACGCCCGTCCGAACTACCTTGAGCACTTCTGGGCGCTGGTCAACTGGACCTTCGTGGCGAAGAATTTCGCCGCATAAAACATTCGCTGCATAAAACAAAGGAGGGGCATTGCCCCTCCTCTTTTTTACTCAACCGCCGCACAGGCTCGTTCCGGCTGTGATCGCCCGGAAAACAGCACCACCATCAGCCCAAGCCCTGCAATAATCGCCCCCATCACCGGGACAAAATCATAACCCAGACCACCGGAAATTACCGCGCCGCCCGCAGCCGCACCGAGTGCGTTGCCGAGGTTAAAGGCACCAATGTTCACTGAAGAAGAGAGCCCCGGCGCTTCATGTGCGACGCGCATTACACGCATTTGCAGCGGCGGAACCACGGCAAAGGTCGCAGCGCCCCAGACCACCATACTGATAGCCGCGCCCACTTCGCTACGGGCCAGGAACGGAATGGCCAGCATGATGGCAATCAACAGGATAAGAAAGCCTTTCAGCGTACCGGTTACCGAACGATCCGCCAGCTTGCCGCCAAGGTAGTTACCAATCGAGAAACCGACGCCAATCAGCACCAACATCCCGGTAACAAATACCGGCGTAGCATCAGTAATGGTACGCAGCACCGGCGAAATATAGGTATAAAGTGTGAACATCGCGCCTGCGCCGAGCACCGTCGTCAGCAGTGCTGACAGCACCTGTGGACGAACCAGCACAGACAACTCTTTGCGTACATCCGGGCGTTCGCCCGCTCCGCCGCCAGGCAGTGAAAAGTAGAGGCTCAGCATGGCAACCAGTCCCAGCCCGGCGGTCGCCATAAATGACATACGCCAGCCGATGGTTTCACCCAGCCAGGTTGCAGCAGGCACGCCGCCAATATTGGCGATGGTCAGCCCCATAAACATGGTCGCGACGGCGCTGGCTTGTTTCTCTTTTGCCACCACGCTTGCCGCAACAACCGACCCCAGGCCAAAGAAGGCGCCGTGGTTGAGGCTGGTGACGATGCGCGCCAGCATTAAGGTGGTGTAGTCCGGCGCGATTGCCGACAGCACGTTGCCCAGTGTAAAGATCGCCATCAGGAAGATCAGCGCGTTACGTCTGCCACGGTGTGACAGCAGCAGCGTCATTAGCGGCGCCCCCACCATCACGCCAATCGCATAAGCGCTAATCAGCATTCCCGCCGCCGGAATGGAAACATCGACGCCACGGGCAATAACGGGCAGCAACCCCATCGGGGAGAACTCCGTTGTACCTATCCCAAAGGCGCCAATCGCCAGGGCAAGCAGAGGGAAATTAATTTTCATCGTTTGACTCCGAAAAAGCCGTGTCGGTTGGGGACACTGTCGCAGAAGTCAAAAGTATGACATGAATCACAAAAAACAGAAGTTAGCAGGATGACAAAAGATTATTGCAGAAGTGATAACAATGGCGGGGGAAAAGCCGAGGGAGAAGGCTCTCCCTCGTGTCAGATCAATGCAGCGCGGCGGTCAGCCCACCGAAAACAATCAGGCTCAGAACAATGACAGTAGTGACCAAAGAATACTTCAGATCGGTGCTCATCAATTTTTCTCCATTTTCATTTCCCCACAAAAAGTGAGTTTGCGCATTTTTGCACAGATAATCATAAAAATCTTGCAGGAATTAGCGGGAGATATGTTTTAGCGCTTCCCCTTTTGCTCAAGATAAGACAAAATTCGACGCTAAATTTATTAGCGTACCGGCCATTGACTCCCCTCCTGACGTTTAGTGTCTTTTTCCCGGCGTACCGCACTCACTTTGCTGGGGTTCAGGGTGATTGAAGGCAAACGTTTACCTTAAGTATTATCAGGAGCTTATGATATGGTCTGGAGTGATTTCTGATGGCAACGATTAAAGACGTCGCGAAACGAGCAAACGTTTCCACTACAACCGTATCACATGTAATCAACAAAACGCGCTTCGTCGCTGAAGAGACCCGCAACGCCGTATGGGCAGCGATCAAAGAGTTGCATTACTCCCCCAGCGCCGTGGCGCGTAGCCTGAAAGTCAATCACACTAAATCGATCGGTTTGCTGGCCACCAGCAGCGAAGCCGCCTATTTTGCCGAGATCATCGAAGCTGTAGAGAAAAAATGCTTCCAGAAAGGCTACACCTTGATCCTTGGCAACGCCTGGAACAACCTTGAGAAACAGCGCGCCTACCTGTCGATGATGGCGCAAAAACGTGTCGATGGCCTGCTGGTGATGTGCTCCGAATACCCGGAATCGCTGCTGAGCATGCTGGAAGAGTACCGTAATATCCCGATGGTGGTGATGGACTGGGGCGAGGCGAAAGCCGATTTTACCGACTCGGTCATTGATAACGCTTTTGAAGGCGGCTATATGGCCGGCCGCTATCTGATTGAGCGCGGGCATCGCGATATCGGCGTCATTCCAGGCCCGCTGGAGCGCAACACCGGCGCTGGCCGCCTCGCTGGTTTTATGAAGGCGATGGAAGAAGCGATCATCACCGTACCGGAAAACTGGATCGTACAGGGCGACTTTGAACCGGAATCGGGTTACCGGGCGATGCAGCAGATCCTCAACCAGTCACACCGCCCCACTGCCGTGTTCTGCGGCGGCGATATTATGGCGATGGGCGCGCTCTGCGCGGCAGATGAGATGGGGCTGCGCGTTCCCCAGGACATTTCGCTGATCGGCTATGACAATGTGCGCAATTCCCGCTACTTTACGCCCGCGCTGACCACCATCCATCAGCCGAAAGATTCGCTGGGTGAAACAGCGTTTACCATGTTGCTCGATCGTATCGTCAACAAACGCGAAGAGTCGCAATCCATTGAAGTTCATCCGCGCCTGATCGAACGCCGCTCGGTGGCGGATGGCCCGTTCCGCGACTACCGCCGTTAATCACATCCCGCGGGGGCCGTTACTCCGGCTCCCGCAACCATTCGCTGTTCAGCGTCTCACTGTCCCCCAGATACTCCAGCAGCCAGCTCAACGCCGGTGATGCGTCGTTTTGTTGCCATGTCAGGCAGCAGGCCGCATCCGGAAAAGGGTTCTCCAGTTCCAGCGCCACCCAGTCGCCGCTGTCCAGCCGTGGACGGGCGAAATGCGCGGGCACCATCCCCACGCACAGCCCGGCAGAAAGGCAGGCTTCGGAAGCGGACCAGTCCGGCACGATGACCCGCTTCTGGTTATCCAGCAGCCAGGTAATGCGTTTAGGCAACGAGCGCGACGTATCTTCCTGAATCAACGAAGGCCAGTTGCGCAACGTTTCATCGCTTAGCGGGCCGGGCATTGATGCCAGTGGATGGCGGCTGGAAACCACGCATTTCCAGCTCAGCATGCCCATATCACGAAACGCGTAGCGTCCACCGACCGGGATCGCCTGGGTCGCGCCAATCGCCACCTCAACGCGTCCATCTGCCAGCGCATCCCAGACACCGTTGAACACCTCCTGGTAAACCTGTAACTCGACATCGTTAAAATGTCGGTAGAAATCGACGATCAGTTGCCGTGTTCGCGCCGGTTTCACAATGTTATCCACGGCAATCGCCAGCTGGCCGCGCCAGCCGTTAGCGATCTGTTGACACTGTTGGCGGGTGATCTGCATTTTTTTGATAACAGATCGCCCCTCTTTTAAAAACCAGCTTCCGGCGGGTGTTAGCTCCACATCGCGATGACGGCGTTCGAATAACGGAACCGCCAGCCACTCTTCGAGTTGGCGCACGGTATAGCTCACTGCTGAAGGTACACGGTGCAGCTCCTGGGCGGCACCGCTGAAACTACCGTTGCGCGCAACAGCATCTACCACTTCCAGTGAATATTCTGACCACATAATCTGCCTGCAAAAATTTTGAAATCACTGCGCAAATATTAGCGTTTCACAAGCAGGAAAGCACTCCTTACACTCGACAGCCCTGAAGAAGCAACAAGGTGAGAACTCGAATGCAACCTGGCAAAGGATTTTTAGTCTGGCTCGCGGGATTAAGCGTGCTGGGCTTTTTAGCCACCGACATGTACCTGCCCGCGTTTAGCGCGATACAACAAGATTTGCAAACCTCTCCGGCCATCGTTAGCGCCACGCTCAGTTTGTTCCTGGCAGGCTTTGCTGTCGCACAACTGGTGTGGGGGCCATTGTCGGATCGCTATGGCCGCAGACCTATTCTGTTGAGCGGGCTGACCATTTTCGCACTTGGCTGTCTGGGAACATTGTGGGTACGGGACGCCAGCCTGTTACTGGCGCTGCGTTTCGTACAGGCGATCGGCGTTTGTGCCGCTACCGTCAGCTGGCAGGCGCTGGTCACTGACAACTATCCGGCACACCGCGTTAATCGTATCTTCGCGACCATTATGCCGCTGGTGGGCCTGACGCCTGCACTTGCCCCTCTGCTGGGTGCGTGGATGCTGGAGCACTTCTCCTGGCAGGCGATTTTTGCCACGCTGCTGGCAATAACCCTGGTGCTGATGGTGCCCGCCTGGCGGTTGAAAACGCCTGCACAGCCCGCTGCGCTGCATGAACAGCCGCTGACCTTTTTCGATCTGTTGCGCAATAAAGCGTATCGCGGCAATGTCATCATCTACGCCGCCTGCTCGGCCAGTTTTTTTGCCTGGTTGACCGGTTCGCCGTTTATTTTGCACGAGATGGGTTATGGTCCGTCAGTGATTGGTCTGAGTTACGTACCGCAGACCATTGCCTTCCTGATTGGCGGTTATGGTTGCCGCGCCGCATTGCAAAAATGGCAGGGTTCCCGCCTGCTTCCGTGGCTGCTGAGCGCCTTTGGGCTAAGCGTGATTACCACCTGGATCGTGGGTTTGCTGCCACAGGCATCATTGACCGCACTGCTGATCCCGTTCTGTTTTATGGCTATGGCCAACGGCGCCATCTATCCTGTTGTGGTGGCACAGGCGTTACGCCCGTTTCCCCAGGCGACTGGTCGCGCAGCCGCGCTGCAAAATACGTTGCAACTCGGGTTGTGTTTCCTGGCAAGCCTGGTGGTTTCAGGGCTGATTGCCACGCCGCTGTTCACCACCACTAGCGTGATGGTGGCGATGGTGCTGCTG
This sequence comes from Kosakonia sp. MUSA4, assembly GCF_013085925.1. Lineage (NCBI taxonomy): Bacteria > Pseudomonadati > Pseudomonadota > Gammaproteobacteria > Enterobacterales > Enterobacteriaceae > Kosakonia > Kosakonia sp. MUSA4. The sequence goes on along the minus strand of NZ_CP025697.1, from coordinate 2,172,329 downwards.
GCGGCGTTTGGCTATCGCCAGCAACACCAGCGTAATACCGAAATGGTAGAAGATGAGGCTGTCCCCTCCTCTTCGCACGGATGATTGTGTTAACGACTATCGATAGTGAAGTGATTAGCTTGCTAACAGCTTTAAGTTGAATCACCTGATATTGAGGCCTATACTGATTTTCGGTTTTTAATAAATACGATAAATATTATGTAGTAACGGGCACCGGATTGTGCCCGTCATTCCAGGGAAGGCCTTTCGGCAAGGGTCATCTCCCTTCCTCTGTTCTACGTCGGATATCAGCCTCACGGCGAAAACCGTGAGATTTCTCACAAGCCCGAAAAAGCGACTACGCTGTTTGAAGGTTCAGATCACTGCGAGTGATGGAGAAGTTATGAGTTCATCGTGTATAGAAGAAGTTGGCGTACGGGATGATAATTGGTTCCGTATAGCAAACGAATTACTGAGCCGCGCAGGTATCCGCGTCAACGGTCCCGCCGCTTCAGATATCCAGGTGAAAAACCCGGATTTTTTTAAACGTGTTTTACAGGAAGGTTCGCTCGGGCTAGGTGAAAGTTATATGGACGGTTGGTGGGAATGCGATCGTCTGGATATTTTCTTCACCAAAGTGTTGCGCGCCGGACTGGAAAAACAGCTTCCGCACAATTTCAAAGACACACTCCGCATTGCCGGAGCAAGATTATTTAATCTGCAAAGTAAAAAACGGGCCTGGATTGTCGGTAAAGAGCATTACGACCTTGGTAATGATCTGTTTACCCGCATGCTGGATCCGCAGATGCAATACTCTTGCGCCTACTGGAAAGACGCAGAAAATCTCGACGACGCACAACGGGCGAAATTAAAGCTTATCAGTGAAAAACTGAAGCTGAAATCCGGGATGCGCGTGCTGGATATCGGCTGCGGCTGGGGCGGGCTGGCACAATTTATGGCGCAGAATTACGGCGTCAGCGTGGTCGGCGTAACGATCTCGGCGGAACAGCAAAAAATGGCGCAACAGCGTTGTGAAGGGCTGGATGTCGATATTCGCCTGCAGGATTATCGCGATCTGAATGAGCAATTTGACCGCATTGTCTCCGTCGGGATGTTTGAACATGTGGGGCCGAAAAATTACGCGACCTATTTCAGCGTGGTGGATCGCAACCTTAAACCAGACGGAATTTTCCTGCTGCACACTATCGGTTCAAAACGCACCGATCTCAGCGTTGATCCCTGGATCAACCGCTATATCTTCCCGAACGGTTGCCTGCCTTCCGTCCGCCAGATTGCCAACGCCAGTGAATCGCATTTCGTGATGGAAGACTGGCACAACTTCGGCGCCGATTACGATCGCACGCTGATGGCCTGGTATGAACGTTTTCTTGCCGCCTGGCCGGAAATTGCCGACAACTACTCTGAACGCTTTAAACGGATGTTCAGCTACTATCTGAATGCCTGTGCAGGCGCTTTCCGCGCGCGTGATATTCAACTGTGGCAGGTGGTCTTCAGCCGCGGTATCGAACACGGCCTGCGCGTTCCGCGCTAAAACAAAAACCCCGGCAAGCCGGGGTTTTCTTTACTCTTCGCTGCTGATGACAGCGGCTTCTTTTGCCGCCAGCACGCGCTCAACGGTATCGACCACGGCCTGCGTTTGCGGGTCAATCTCAATATTGACGCGGTGACCCAGTTTTTTCTCGCCAAGGGTGGTGCGTTGCAGCGTTTCCGGGATCAGATGCACGCAGAAACGGCTGCTTGTCACTTCGCCGACTGTCAGGCTAATACCGTCAATACCGATAAATCCTTTATAGAGGATATATTTCATTAAGGCCGGATCCTGGACTTTAAACCAGATCTGGCGGTTATTCTCGGAGGTGAGAATTTTAACGATTTCAGCGGTCGTCATAATATGGCCGGACATTAAATGGCCGCCAATTTCATCGCTGAATTTTGCCGCGCGCTCAACGTTTACCCTATCACCAATATTGAGCTCACCGAGATTGGTAATACGCAGCGTCTCTTTCATCAGATCGAAACTAATATGGCTGCCATTAATGGCCGTCACGGTCAGACAACAACCATTGTTGGCAATGGAAGCACCGGTCTCAATTCCCTCCAGCATCGTTTCAGGAAGCTCAACAACGTGGGTGCGGAAATTCGGTTTATCCTCAATCGAAACCAGTTTTGCCGTACCCTGTACAATACCCGTAAACATACTTACCACTCCTGTTCCATTCTTACGGCTCAGCCGTGTTCTTTACGCACAATAACAGGTGAAAATAGCCCGTGCCAGTCTCATTCACCCCGCCGCTGCTTTTCCCGCCAGGCCGGTGATAAGATAAGCGCCCCGCTCCCGGCGCGGTAATAATTTTGCTGTATGGTCAACATGGAAAAAAGGGGCCATAGCAGGTAAGATTTATACAGATGCCGCATCTTTCACACTGCGGCATTCTTGTTAGCACAAGGAAAACTCCTTCCTGATAAGCCGTTCCATTCTTTCTAATAACAACAATATAAAGGTGTTCACGTGCAGAAGTATGTAGCAGAAGCGCGTCAGTTACTGGCACTTGCCGTGCCGGTTATTTTCGCGCAGGTGGCCCAGACCTCTATGGGCTTCGTTGATACGGTGATGGCGGGTGGCTACAGTGCCACGGACATGGCTGCCGTCGCCATTGGTACCTCAATCTGGCTGCCGGCGATCCTGTTTGGACATGGCCTGCTGCTGGCGCTGACGCCGGTGATTGCGCAACTTAACGGTTCAGGACGCCGCGATCGCATCGCACATCAAATCGGTCAGGGGTTCTGGCTGGCTGGCACCGTCTCCATTCTGGTGATGGTGGTGCTGTGGAATGCCGGTCATATCATTCGCGCGATGCACAACATCGACCCGCAGTTAGCCAACAAAGCCGTGGGTTACCTGCGCGCGCTGCTGTGGGGCGTGCCCGGTTATCTCTTCTTCCAGGTGCTGCGTAACCAGTGCGAAGGCCTTGCCCGCACCAAACCCGGCATGGTGATGGGTTTTCTCGGCCTGCTGGTCAATATCCCGGTGAATTACATCTTTATCTACGGCCATTTTGGTATGCCGGAACTGGGCGGCGTCGGTTGCGGCGTAGCTACCGCCTCGGTGTACTGGGTGATGTTTATCTGTATGCGCATCTGGGTGAAACGCGCCCGCGTCATGCGCGATATTCAGCAGAACCAGCGTTTTGCGAAACCGGATATGGACGTACTAAAACGTCTGACGCAACTCGGCCTGCCGATTGCGCTGGCGCTGTTTTTTGAAGTCACGCTGTTTGCGGTGGTCGCACTGCTGGTGTCGCCGCTGGGGATTGTCGATGTCGCCGGGCACCAGATCGCCCTCAACTTTAGTTCGCTGATGTTCGTGCTGCCGATGTCGCTTGGCGCGGCAGTGACCATCCGCGTCGGTTTCCGTCTGGGTCAGGGATCAACCATTGATGCCCAAATCGCGGCGCGCACCGGGTTGATGGTCGGCGTCTGCATGGCGGTGGTCACGGCGATTTTCACCGTGCTGCTGCGCGAGCAGATTGCCCTGCTCTATAACGATAACCCGCAAGTCGTGGCGCTGGCGTCGCACCTGATGTTGCTGGCGGCGATTTATCAGATTTCCGATTCAATTCAGGTCATTGGCAGCGGCGTGCTGCGCGGCTATAAGGATACGCGTTCCATCTTCTTTATCACCTTTACCGCCTACTGGGTGCTGGGGCTTCCTGCCGGCTACATCCTGGCGCTGACCGATTTAGTGGTGCCGAGAATGGGGCCAGCCGGTTTCTGGATGGGCTTTATCATCGGCCTGACGTCTGCGGCAATTTTGATGATGCTGCGGATGCGCTTCCTGCAACGCCAGCCTTCCGCCCGGATTTTGCAGCGCGCTGCGCATTAACAGGCCAGTAGCCGCCGGATGGCGGCTACTTTCCCGGCGTTTTGGTTAGTTGTTCCGCAATCGCGTGAATTCAGGAAGAAATTTGCCATTTTCCCCTTGCCACATCTCCGGGCTGCCGCTAATATTCGTCCCCGTTGTCAACCACAACACTGCGTTCATAGCTCAGTTGGTTAGAGCACCACCTTGACATGGTGGGGGTCGTTGGTTCGAGTCCAATTGAACGCACCATTCTCTCAGTGCGTCCGTAGCTCAGTTGGTTAGAGCACCACCTTGACATGGTGGGGGTCGATGGTTCGAGTCCATTCGGACGCACCATTCTTAAGTTCCCTTTTTCTTCCCTTGTTTTATCGCTGCGTTACGCAGCAGACCGCCAACGCGGCCTGCCGGTGTTTTACGTTTACGCACTCAGCGTTTTCATATCGATAACAAAACGGTACTTCACGTCGCTTTTCAGCAGGCGTTCAAAGGCGTCGTTGATCTCATCCATGCGAATCAGCTCAGAATCCGCAGTAATGTTGTGCTCGCCGCAGAAATCAAGCATTTCCTGCGTTTCGGCAATACCGCCAATCGCGGAGCCGGAAACCGAACGGCGCCCAATCAGCAGCGGGATGGTGTTAATGGTCGGTTCGAGCGGGCCCAGCAGCCCAACAAACACCAGCGTGCCATCCAGCGTCAGCGTTGACAGATAAGCATTGATATCGTGGGTGTAAGGCACGGTATCGATGATCAGCTCAAACTCCCCGTGTACCGCTTCCATCTGTTTTGCGTCCGTAGAGAGCACCACGTGGTGCGCGCCCAGACGACGGGCATCCGCCTCTTTGCCCGGTGAACGGGTAAACAGCGTCACTTCCGCGCCCAGCGCATGGGCCAGTTTCAGCGCCATATGCCCCAACCCGCCAAGGCCGATCACCGCCACTTTACTGCCTTTTTTCACTCCCCAACGGCGCAGCGGTGACCAGGTGGTGATCCCGGCGCACAGCAGCGGTGCGACTGCTTGCGCATCGAGGTTCTCCGGGATGCGCAACACAAAATCTTGCGAACAGACGATCGATTGTGAATAGCCACCGAATGTAGGGCGGTGATCATGCCGGTCAATGCCGTTATAGGTCTGAACGTTCCCCTCTTCGCAATACTGTTCCAGCCCCTGTTTGCAGGGATTACATTCACGACAGGAATCGACCATACAGCCGATGCCGACTAAATCGCCGGGTTTGAATTTGCTGACACCCGCTCCCGCAGACACAACGCGACCAATGATTTCGTGACCCGGCACGATGGGATACTGGCTGAAACCCCAGTCGTTACGGGCCTGGTGAAGATCGGAATGGCAAACGCCACAATAAAGAATATCAATTACCACATCATCTGCCCGTGGGTCGCGACGCTCAAAGTGGAAAGGCGCCAGCGGGGCTTTATTTGACTGTGCGGCATAGCCGAGGACTTTCATCGTCATAACTGTTCTCCGTTTATTTTTCAGGCTTGATACAAAGGTGATAACACCCGAGTGTGATCCTGTTGTTGCTCCCACACCGTCGTTCAAGTATGGCGCGTTGCAGTATCCACCGCCGTCCGATCGCACGCTTTGCACTTTCTGTCATCGGAAAACAAAAAAGCCCTCCGCAGAGAGCTTGATGTTAAAGAACTTTACTGAGGAACGAGGCGGTTCGGGGATTGGTGGGGGCGGTAAAAATCTGCTGCGGCGGGCCCTCTTCCTGGATCACGCCCTGATCGATGAATATCACCCGATCTGCCACTTCGCGAGCAAAGCCCATTTCATGAGTGACGATCACCATCGTCATCCCTTCCGTCGCCAGCGTTTTCATCACTTGCAATACATCACCCACCAGCTCCGGATCGAGCGCCGATGTCGGTTCATCAAACAGCATAATCGACGGATTCATCGCCAGCGCGCGAGCAATTGCCACGCGCTGCTGTTGCCCGCCGGAAAGACTCGCCGGCCAGGCATCACGTTTCTCGCTCAGCCCGACTTTCGCCAGCAGGTTCTCCGCCAGGGCAACGGCCTCTGCGCGTTTCATGCCTTTCAGGTTCACAGGCGCCATTGTCAGGTTCTCCAGCACGGTCATATGCGGGAACAAGTTGAAGCGCTGGAAAACCATGCCGACGCTTTCGCGCACTTTATTGATATCGGTTTTCGGATTGTGGATCGCAAAGCCGTTCACCTCAACGGCACCTTCGCTCACCGACTCCAGACCGTTCATACAACGCAGAAAGGTACTTTTCCCCGAGCCAGACGGTCCAATCACGCACACCACTTCTTTCGGCTTGATATCGCAACTGATGCCGCGCAGCACATGGCTTTCGCCAAAATGTTTATGCAGGTTTTTAACGTGAATCACTTTTGCCAAACCTCTTTTCCAGTTGGTTAACCAGTTGCGCAAGCAGGAAGGTGATCACCCAGTAGACCAACGAAATGGTCAGATAGGGTTCCCAGTAGGTGGCATACGCACCAGAAACGGTGCGCGCGGCATAGGCCAGATCCGCAAGGCCAATCGCTGAAGCCAGTGATGAATCTTTAACAATAGCAATGGCGTTATTACCCAACGGCGGCAGAATGCGGCGAAACGCCTGCGGCAAGATCACTTTGCGCATCGTCTTCCACCACGGCATACCCAGCGCACGTGAGGCTTCCATCTGCCCGCGATCGACAGACTGAATACCCGCGCGGAAGATCTCCGACACATAGGCACCGGCATTGAGCGTGATGGCGACGATACAGGAGAGAAACGCGCCGTAGTCGGAGCGCAACCCTCGCGCCAGATCGCTGCTCATGATCCCACTGGTCACCAGAATGCCGTCACGCGGGTTGATGAACAGCGGCACCAGCGCAAAGTGTACGACCATAATCTGCACAAACAGCGGCGTACCCCGAATGGCGCTGACATAAAAACGCACCGGAAATTGCACCAGATAGCGCAATACATATTTCCATGGCCCATGCTCAGCCTGCGCCATGCGGCCAAGGCCGAGCGTGAGGCCCCAGAGCGTGCCTAAAATAACGCAGATAATGGTGCATTTGATGGTCATCCAGGCGCCTTCCATAAATAACGGCGCGTACTCCTGGATTATTTCCCAACGGAATCCCGACATAAGTCATTCCTGAAAAAATGACGGCTACCGGAATGTTCACGGTAGCCGGAATAAAAAAGAAGCGAAGTGTTATTGCGCGGGCAATTCAGGCACGTGGTCGTCAAACCAGGTTTTATAAATTTTGGCGTAGGTACCATCAGCCACAATTTTCTTCAGGCCGCTGTTAATTTTCGCCTGTAATTCGGTATTCCCTTTCGCCACCGCAATACCAAAATATTGACGTTCAAACTTCGCGTCCGGCACCAGTTTGAACTGTTTTTCCGGGTGCTGTTTGATGTAGTACTTCACTACGCCCACATCGCCCACGGCCGCGCTGACACCATCTTCGAACAACTCTTGCAGCATCAGCGGCGTGTTATCAAAGCGTTTAATCGCCGTGCTGTTTTTCCCCAAAACGTCTGACACCACGATATCGCCGGTGCTGGAGTTCACTACGCCGACTTTTTCATCTTTCAACGATGCCAGAGAGGTTACTTTTGAGCTGGCCGGCACCACGATCGACTGCTCCGCCGGGAAATAAGGCGCAGAAAAATCAACCATCTGTTTACGTTTGTCCGTAATGGTAATGCCGGAAATAATGATGTCGCGATCGCCGGAGCCCAGCGTGGCGAAGATCCCTTCCCACGGCGTGTTGATCAGCTTGATATTAAAATCCTCGGCTTTGGCGATGGCTTTAATGATGTCGATATCAAAGCCTTCTAACTGCTTCTGGCTGTTTTCAAACTCGAACGGACGATAAGTTCCCCCTGCGCCCACCACGTAAGTTTGCTGGGCAGCAAACGCGCTGCTCGCCAGAACAGCAAAAAGACAACCTGCCTGCATCCACTTCCTGAACATACACACCACCTTTTTATGCAAATTATGTGCATAAAAATACATATAAGCCGCTATGTATGCAATCTTTATTGTATACAATCAATAATCTGTCATTGGGTTATGCTACAACCAGAGATGCAACGTTCGGAAAGACCTGTTTCAGCGTTCAAATAAGACACCGGAGAGTTACGCAATGAATCATATTGTGCCTGATAGCGCTTTTTTGCATGAACTGGCCGATGCGGCAGATCAACAGACACTGCCGCGTTTTCGCGCGCAAACCAATCTGCATGTCGGCAGCAAACCCAAAGAAGGGTTTCGCTTTGACCCAGTGACCGACGCCGATCGCGAGGCGGAGCGCGTAATGCGCGACATCATCACCGCCCGCTACCCGGAACACGCCATTATGGGCGAAGAGTTCGGTGTGACCGGCTCCGGCCCGCTACAGTGGGTGCTGGATCCGGTTGATGGTACGCGCCCTTTTCTCTGCGGTTTGCCGGTGTGGGGAACGTTGATCGGTCTGACAGTTGAAGGCCGTGCGCGTATCGGCATGATGGATCAGCCCTTTACCCGCGAGCGTTTCTGGGCCGATGGCGAGCAGGCATGGCATCAGGGGCCGCAGGGCACAACGCGGCTACAGACGCGCCGGGGAATCGCGCTTGAGCAGGCCATTTTCCACACCACCTCACCTGAACCTGTGTCGCGTTTCCCGGCGATCAATTTTGCCGCGCTGGAAGCGAGTACGCTGATGATCCGCTACGGCGGCGAATGCTACGCCATGGCGATGCTCGCCGCCGGGCAGATTGATCTGTGTCTGGAATATGCGTTGCAACCGTATGACATTGTGGCGCTGATACCCATTATCGAGCAGGCAGGCGGCGTGGTGACCACATTAGACGGCGGGAGACCGGAATCGGGCGGTCATATCCTTGCTGCCGGCTGCCCGTTTTTGCACGAGCAGGCATTACGTATCCTGAATCAGTAAATAACATCGCTAAAACGTTACAGCGTGCATACTTAACATGTTTCACTTGTTGAGATTTTATACGCTCAAATTTGTGAATCCGGGGCGCAGATTAGCCCTGCTTTTATCGATTTGGCGGTAAAAGCGCAGTTTTAGCGGTAAATCTGCGGATTTTATTTTTGTGCTAACTTAACACGTTGATAACACTTCGTTGTGAAACTGCACAGATGATTTTTGAAACACCGTTTTCATTTTCCTTTTCGCTGAAAATTGGCGTATAATGGCCGCCTATTCACTCTTGAATGGTTTCAGCTGATTGAACTGTAAAATACCAAACTTAAATCATACTTTTCCCTGTTGGGCTGAAACTCAGGCACACATTACTCTGCACGCTTTTTTGATGTCACCTATCCTTAGGCAGTGGCATCGCTCTTTTCGTAACACAGATTTGACTCCGGGGCCGCTGTGCGCCAGCCGGAGCGTGAATTCCCAATCCTTCTCAACTCAAACTTAAAGACCAGAACTGTCATGAAAAAGACCAAAATTGTTTGCACCATCGGTCCGAAAACCGAATCCGAAGAGATGCTGGCGAAAATGCTGGACGCGGGCATGAACGTCATGCGTTTAAACTTCTCTCACGGTGACTATGCTGAACACGGCCAGCGCATCAAAAACCTGCGCAACGTATTGAGCAAAACCGGTAAAAAAGCGGCAATTCTGCTGGACACCAAAGGTCCGGAAATCCGCACCATCAAGCTGGAAGGCGGCAACGACGTTTCCCTGAAAGCGGGTCAGACCTTCACCTTCACCACTGACAAATCCGTAGTCGGCAATGCCGACACTGTTGCTGTGACCTATGAAGGTTTCACCAATGATCTGAGCGTCGGCAACACCGTTCTGGTGGACGATGGCCTGATCGGCATGGAAGTTACCGCAATCGAAGGTAACAACGTTATCTGTAAGGTTCTGAACAACGGCGACCTGGGTGAAAACAAAGGCGTTAACCTGCCAGGCGTTTCCATCGCACTGCCGGCGTTGGCTGAAAAAGATAAGCAAGACCTGATCTTTGGCTGCGAGCAAGGCGTTGATTTCGTTGCGGCATCCTTCATCCGTAAACGTTCCGACGTGGTTGAAATTCGTGAACATCTGAAAGCGCACGGCGGCGAAAACATCCAGATCATCTCCAAAATCGAAAACCAGGAAGGCCTGAACAACTTCGACGAAATTCTCGAAGCCTCTGACGGCATCATGGTTGCTCGTGGCGACCTGGGCGTTGAAATCCCGGTTGAAGAAGTGATCTTCGCGCAGAAGATGATGATTGAGAAATGTATTCGCGCGCGTAAAGTCGTTATCACCGCGACCCAGATGCTCGACTCGATGATCAAAAACCCGCGTCCGACCCGTGCGGAAGCCGGCGACGTAGCGAACGCCATCCTCGACGGTACCGATGCAGTTATGCTGTCCGGTGAATCTGCAAAAGGTAAATACCCGCTGGAAGCCGTTGGTATCATGGCGACCATCTGTGAACGTACCGATCGCGTAATGACCAGCCGTCTGGACTACAACAACGACAGCCGTAAGCTGCGCATTACCGAAGCCGTTTGCCGTGGCGCCGTTGAAACCGCAGAAAAACTGGAAGCACCGCTGATTGTGGTAGCGACTCAGGGCGGTAAATCTGCACGCGCTGTGCGTAAATACTTCCCGGATGCGACCATCCTGGCGCTGACGACTAACGAAATCACTGCACGTCAACTGGTGCTGAGCAAAGGCGTTGTCCCACAGCTGGTGAAAGAGATCTCCTCTACGGACGATTTCTACCGTCTGGGTAAAGAAGTGGCGCTGCAAAGCGGCCTGGCCAGCAAAGGCGACGTCGTAGTGATGGTTTCCGGCGCGCTGGTTCCAAGCGGCACCACAAACACCGCTTCTGTCCACGTTCTGTAATAATAACCAGACAATTTAGACTGATTAAAAAAGCGCCCTCGCGGCGCTTTTTTTATATTTCCGTCTCCACCTTAAATAAAAAATCAAATCGGATTTCACTATTTAAGCAGCACATTATCTAAGATGAATCCGATGGAAGCCCGATGTTTTAACACACGTTTTTTAACCATTTATTCAAAGTCGGTGCTTCTTTGAGCGAACGATCAAATTTAAGGGTATTCCCATCAAAAAAATATTCTCAACCTAAAAAACTTTGTGTAATACTTGTAACGCTACATGGAGATTAACTCAATCTAGAGGGTATTAATAATGAATCGTACTAAACTGGTACTGGGCGCGGTAATCCTGGGTTCTACTCTGCTGGCTGGTTGCTCCAGCAATGCTAAAATCGATCAGCTGTCTTCTGACGTTCAGACTCTGAACGCTAAAGTTGACCAGCTGAGCAACGACGTGAACGCAATCCGTTCCGACGTTCAGGCTGCTAAAGATGACGCAGCTCGCGCTAACCAGCGTCTGGACAACCAGGCTCACTCTTACCGTAAGTAAGAGTTCCTGTAATGAAATGGCGCACATTGTGCGCCATTTTTTTTTGCCTGCGATTTACCCCTTTCTTTCCCTTCCCCTACTGCGTTACCGTTTCTGCCGTTTCCGCATTCATGGCTGCCGCTTTCGTGCTGTTTTGTACCGATAGTACGCTTTCAGGGCTTGCTGCCTGCTTTGCCGCAGGAATTATCACCGGATAACCCGCACGACGGTACAGCGCTTTATCAATCGCGACTTTGTCGCCGCCCGCCTGGGTAATAAACGACGCCAGCGTTGGGGAGAAGGTTATCGGCAGCGTCTGGGTATTCTCTTCCACCGTCTGAGACAACGGCCGATGCACCTCAATATAGTGCCTGCCGTCCGGCTCAACCGCATACTTCACCGGTTCGTTGATGATAGTCACCTTTGTTCCCGCCGAAACCTGGGCAAACAGCGCAGCGATGTCCGCCGCGTTCATACGCATACAGCCGGAACTGACGCGCAGCCCGACGCTGTCCTGCGCATTGGTGCCATGAATAAGATATTCACCATGACCTATCCCCAGACGCAGCGCAAAGCGCCCCAGCGGGTTATTGGGCCCGGCAGGGATAACCGGCGGCAATTCAATACCGTTCGCCAGCGAGCGTGCGCGGATGCCCGCTGTCGGCGTCCAGGTTGGGTTAGGTATTTTCTGGCTGACCTTCGTCACAGACACCGGCGTTTCCAGCCCCTGCTGACCAATACCAAGGGGATAAACTTGAACGCTGTTTTTACCAGGTGGGAAGTAATAAAGCCGTAGCTCCGCAAGATTGACTACAATTCCCTCCCGCGGCGTATCGGGGAGCAACATTTGCGAAGGAATAGTGACCACCGTTCCGGGCTTCGGCACCGGGGCAATAGTGTCATTAGCTTCAATGATCAGCATGGCGGCGGTATCAAAATGACGGGCGATAGTTTGCAGGTTTTTATCCCCCGCCTGCACGGTGTAAGTCTGGTTTTGACCGATGATACGGCTCCCGTTTCCCGGCAGGGTATATTCCGCCGCATGAGCCACCGAAAGAGCGCTAATCGCGCCAAAAAGACAGAGAGTTATCAAAGACACGCGTTTCATTGTCGTTCCTGTATTCACTGGCAAAACGCCAGAAAGCTGAAAACCAGCGAGGCGAAAAACGCCTCGCATAACAGAATGAAAGCTTTTCTTTGAGTTTAGCTAATGTTGGCAGCTTTGGAGCGGATTGCGCGGATCATTGCTTCCAGACCCTGCGAACGTGAAGGCGTGAGATGTTGTGTCAAAGAGAGTTTTTCAAACCACGGACGAACATCGAACGCGACGATGTCTTGCGGCGTCATCTGCTGGTACAGCGCAAAAACGATGGCAATAAGCCCTTTAACAATCGCGGCATCGCTGTCGCCCGCCAGCTCAATCACGCCATCGTCATTACGCTGCATCACAATCCAGACCTGGCTTTGACAGCCCTGGATAATGTTTTGCGGGTTATGATCCTCGGCGCTCAGCGCCGGCAACCGCTGTCCCAGTTCGATAATATAAAGGTACTTCTCTTCCCAGTTGGCACAGCGGGCAAAATTGCGCAGCAATTTCTCTTTATCGGGTAATGCGGCCATTCTCGCCTCTTTCGTTAGCCCAGTAACTGATGAATACGTTTCAGGCCAGCCACCAGACGATCCACCTCTTCTTGCGTATTGTACATGACCAGCGAAGCACGACACATGGCAGGCACGTTGTAAAACGCCATCAGCGGCATCGCGCAATGATGCCCGGTACGCACGGCAATACCGTAATTATCGAGGAAACTGCCGACATCATAAGCGTGATGTTTACCCAGGTTGAAGGCAATCACCCCCTGGCGCTGTGCCGGGCCATAGAGCGTTAAATCCGGCACCTCCGCCAGCGCCGCCAGCGCATAACGCATCAACGTCTGCTCGTACTCGCCAATCGCCTGCAGGCCTAATGCGCTCACATAATCGATCGCCGCGCCCAGCCCGATAATTCCGCCCGTGTTCGGCGTCCCGGCTTCAAACCGCCACGGCGCTTTCGCGTAGGTCGTGCCTTCCGTCAGGCTGACGCTGGCAATCATTGAACCCCCGCCTTCCCACGGTGGCATAGCCTGCAAAATATCCTCTTTGGCGTACAGCACGCCAATGCCGGTTGGGCCATACAGTTTATGCCCGGAGAAGACATAGAAATCGCAATCCAGCGCCTGCACATCCACCGGGTGATGCATCACCGCCTGCGCGCCGTCCACCAGCACTTTCGCGCCGTGCTGATGCGCCAGCGCGATCATCTCCGCCACCGGGTTTTCCGTCCCCAGCACGTTAGAAACCTGGGTGATCGCCAGCAACCGTGTACGTGCGTCCAGCAGTGTCGGCAGCACGTCTACTTGCAGGGTGCCATCCTGATTAAGCGGGATCACGCGCAACTGCGCGCCCACACGTTCACACAGCATCTGCCACGGCACGATGTTCGCATGGTGCTCCATCGCACTGATGATGATATTGTCACCGGCACGCACCTGGCTGTTGCCCCAGCTATTGGCAACCAGGTTGATCCCTTCCGTCGTACCGCGCACAAATACCAGCTCTTCCGGCAAACGCGCATTAAGAAACGCCGCCGCCTTCTCACGCACCTGTTCCATGCGCTGCGTCGCTTCCGCGCTGAGGGTATGGATCCCCCGATGCACGGCAGCGTAACCGTGGCGATAAAACTCCGCTTCGGCATCAATGACCTGATTCGGTTTTTGCGCGCTGGCAGCGCTGTCGAGGTAAGCCAGCGGCAATCCGTTCACTTCACGCAGCAGCACCGGAAAATCGGCGCGTACCGCGTTCACGGGAAAACTCATGCTACGCCCCCTGCAGGCGCTGACTGATACGCGCCAGAACCTGTTGTTTCAACGCTTCGTCGCCAATCACTTCCGTCAGTTCAGCGGCAAAAGCATGGATGATCATTTTCTGCGCCGCCTGCTGGTTAATGCCGCGCGAGCGCAGATAAAACATCTGTTCATCATCAATACGGCCAACCGTTGCGCCGTGGCTGCACTTCACATCGTCAGCGTAAATTTCCAGTTGCGGTTTGGTATCCACTTCCGCCAGACGTCCTAACAACAGATTGTTATTGGTCATCTGACCGTCGGTTTTAATCGCGTGTTGCGCAACGTTGATTAAGCCGTTGAATACCGCCCGTCCTTTGTCGCTGACAATGGTTTTATGTAACTGGCGGCTGTTGCAGTAACCTTTGTTGTGCTCAAGCCAGGTGCGGGTGTCGCACACTTCCGATTTCACCGGCATCGCCAGGCTGTTGATATTAAGCTGCGTGTTTTCACCATTCAGTTGCGTACTGGTGTTATGGCGCAACACCAGGCCGCCGAGCAGGAAGCTATGACTGTCAGCCGCCGCATCGGCTCCCAGCAGAATATCGTTATGCGCAAAGTGATAACTTTGCGGGTTTTCAAACGCCAGTTTCACATGGTGCAAATGCGCATTTGCCGCCACATTCATCGTCAGACGCGAACCGGTAAAGTGCGGCTGTTCGCTGAGGCTGACATAGTGCTCATAGAGTGTCGCTTCGGCGCCCTGCGCCAGTTCGAGATGATGGCGATAGTGCGCGGTGTTCATCTCCGCACCTTCCAGGCCCTGCGTGATATGCATCAGCAGCAAAGGTTTCGCCGGGCGTTGATTGCGCGCGACCTGAATCCAGGTGACGTTCTGCGCCAGGCTTTCGGTGAGATGCAGGAACATCTCCGGCTGCACCGGCGCGGGCAGAGAATGGCGTGCATCGCTGAACGTCACATCAAAACCGGAACCGGCCGTCTCATCGCTTAACGCCGCGTTGAATTGCCCGTCGATAAACACCAGGCGAACAGCATCCACCGGCAGCGCCAGCGCATCACGCTGCGCGGCGTTTACCGTGGCGCTCGCGCTGACAAACTGGCTCTTCAGTAAGCCGTCGAGCGGGGTGTATTTCCAGTTCTCCTGTTTGCGCGTCGGCAGGCCTAAGCGCAACATTTGTTGCAAATGTTGTTGCGCCACTTCCGAGCGCGCGCCGCCCTGGGTTTCGAACAGGTGATGCCACTGTTGCAGCGCGTTACTGCTGTTCGGTAAGCCAGCCATAGCCCTGCTCCTCCAGTTGCTTAACCAGCGTGAAATCGCCGGATTTCACGATGCGCCCCTGATACAACACATGCACAAAGTCGGGTTTGATGTAATCAAGAATTCGCTGGTAGTGCGTGACAATAATAAAAGCCCGTTTCTCATCGCGCAGGGCGTTCACCCCTTCAGCAACGATTTTCAGCGCATCAATATCCAGCCCGGAGTCGGTTTCATCAAGAATGCAGAGATCCGGTTCCAGCACCGCCATTTGCAGAATGTCGTTACGCTTCTTTTCACCGCCAGAAAAACCGACATTCACCGAACGGGTCAACAGATCTTCCGGCATCTTCAGCAGCTTGATTTTATCTTCCATCAGATCCTGGAAATCGAAGCGATCAAGCTCGTCTTTGCCGCGATATTTCCGCACCGCATTCAGCGCTGTCTGTAAAAAGAACTGGTTGCTGACGCCGGGAATTTCTACCGGATACTGGAAGGCCATAAAGACGCCTTCCCCGGCGCGATCTTCCGGTGACAGCTCCAGGAGATCTTTGCCTTTAAATTCCACGCTGCCGCCGACGACTTCATAATCTTCACGCCCGGCGAGAGTGGCAGAGAGCGTACTTTTCCCGGAACCGTTCGGCCCCATAATGGCATGCACTTCGCCAGGACGAACGTCCAGACTCAAACCGCGCAGGATGGCTTTGTCTTCAACGCTTACCTGCAAATCTTTGATACTTAACATTTATTATCCTTTAATTCTTAACCGACGCTGTGTTCAAGGCTGATAGCCAGCAGTTTTTGCGCTTCAACGGCAAATTCCAGCGGCAACTCGGAGAAGACGTCTTTACAGAAACCGTTAACAATCATCGAGATAGCATCATCCTCGCTGATACCGCGTTGCAGGCAATAGAACAGTTGATCTTCACCAATGCGCGAGGTGGTGGCTTCGTGTTCAAGCTGGGCGCTGTTATTGCGGCATTCAACATACGGGAAGGTATGCGCGCCGCAGTCCGGGCCGATCAGCATCGAGTCGCACTGGGTAAAGTTGCGGGCATTCGTCGCTGTCGGCATGATTTTCACCAGCCCGCGATAGCTGTTCTGGCTATGTCCGGCCGAGATCCCTTTCGAAATAATGGTCGATTTGGTGTTCTTGCCGATGTGGATCATCTTGGTGCCGGTGTCGGCCTGCTGATGCCCGCTGGTCAGCGCCACAGAGAAGAACTCGCCAATCGAGTTGTCGCCGCGCAGAATGCAGCTCGGATATTTCCACGTAATCGCCGAACCGGTTTCTGATTGCGTCCACGACATCTTGCTGTTTTCGCCTTCGCACAGCGCACGCTTGGTGACGAAGTTAAGAATGCCGCCGGTGTTGTTGTCGCCGGGGAACCAGTTCTGCACGGTGGAGTATTTCACTTCCGCATCTTTGTGGATGATCACTTCCACCACCGCCGCGTGGAGCTGGTAGCTGTCGCGCACCGGCGCGGAGCAACCTTCGATATAGCTGACGTAACTGCCTTCATCGGCCACCAGGATAGTGCGTTCAAACTGGCCGGTTTTCTCCGCATTGATACGGAAATAGGTAGACAGCTCCATCGGGCAACGCACGCCTTTCGGGATATAAATGAACGTACCGTCAGAGGCGACAGCCGCATTCAGCGCGGCAAAGAAGTTGTCGTTCGACGGGACAACCGTGCCGAGGTATTTTTTCACCAGTTCCGGATGATCGTGGATAGCCTCACCGAACGAGCAGAAAATAATGCCCTGCTCCGACAGTTTCTCGCGGTAAGTGGTAGCAACGGAAACCGAGTCGAAAATGGCGTCCACCGCCACTTCTTTGCCTTCACGCACCGGGACACCCAGCTGGTTAAACGCGGCTTCCACTTCATCGGTCAGATACGCGTTCGCGCCCGTCTGTTGCACAGCACCCGGCTGCGAGGCGCAGGTGTCATCGCAATTACCGCAGGACGGCGCCGAATAGTAGCTGTAGTCCTGATAGTTCAGCTTGTCGTAGTGCGCTTTCAGCCAGTGCGGCTCTTCCATTTCAAGCCACGCACGAAAGGCACTCAGGCGGAACTCCAGCATCCACTCCGGCTCGTTACGTTTCGCCGAGATCGCCCGCACGACATCTTCATTGATGCCTTTCGCCAGCTCATCGGTGGTTAATTGCGTGAAGAACCCCTCTTTATAATTGAGGTTACCGGTCCAGATTTTGACATCGTCAGTTGCTTCAGTATTACGAGACATAGTACCGCCTATACCCCAAAGCTTTCGCCGCAGCCGCATTCGTGCTGAGCTTTCGGGTTATGAAATTTGAAGATCTGATTTAATCCTTCACGCACATAATCCACTTCCGTGCCGTCAATAAACGGCATCGCCTGAAGCGGAACGTAAAGGCGCGCGCCTTCAGATTCGTACAGCAAATCGTCGGCATTCGGTTCCGTCACGGTATCCAGCACATAACCAAAGCCCGCGCAACCGGTCTGCTTAATGCCGAGCCGCACGCCCAGCACGCCAGCCTGTTTGCTGGCCAGCGTACGAATATGTTCAGCAGCGGCAGGCGTCATGGTCAGCCCGCGCCACGCAAAATCTTCCGGATTAAATGATTCCATCGCATTACCTCACATCACCAGATTCGAAGGGCATAATCCTATGTTAGTGATAATAATTCTCACTTCAACCTCTTTCCCGCAGGGTTATTCCCCCGGTAGCCCCTTTTTTGGCTGTTGCTATAAGCATAGACGTTGCTGAAAGGCATTACAGATAAGTGAAAAATTGTTTAATAAATTGATAAATAATGGATTTAAACAGCCCACCACAGACCGTTCGGCGAAAAAGAAAAGATGCATAGGCAATACCTATTTTTGAGATAGGATCGAAAAAAAAGTCGGCTTAAAAACGTAGCGGATTATCAAAAAATTACCGGCAGCAGAAAACAGATGCACACGGCCACTTCATCTTCAATAATCGCCATAAAATCCAGGGTGATAAAATCGAAATCACCATGGAAAAAACGGCGCCATTTCCGACAACGTATTGGTCACGGCTTAAGACGTTTCTCTGCAATTAGGATTTTCTCAGCCGACGCGGCGAAAATATCTCCTGTAAGATATCGCCTGGTTTAAATCCGGGCTGCGCCCTGCAAACATGGAGAGAGTTAATGAAGGCAACGATGTCATATTTAGATACCGGTTCAGGATTTCCCGTTTTACTCGGCCACAGTTATCTGTTCGATAAATCGATGTGGTCACCGCAGATTGAGGCTCTGGCTAAACAGTTTCGCGTGATAGCGCCGGATTTATGGGGCCACGGTGAGTCTCCTGCCCTGCCCGCATCAACAACGTCGCTGACGGATCTGGCCGCCGATCATCTGGCGCTGATGGATACGTTGCAGATTGAGGAGTTCGCGGTGGTGGGGTTGTCCGTTGGCGGCATGTGGGGAGCCGAACTGGCCGCCGCAGCGCCGCAGCGGGTAAAAGCGTTAATGCTGTTTGATACCTTTATCGGTGATGAAACCAGCGAAGCGCGCGAGCGCTACTTTGGCATGCTCAACGCCATTGACACCGCCGGCTTCATCCCGCCTGCCATGCTGGATTACATCGTCGGGCAATTTTATTCGCAGCATGCCGCACCGGCGGATACCCAGCAGCTCACCGCGTATCTCTCTTCACTCACGGCGGAACAACTGCGCGGCAGTATTGTTCCGCTCGGTAAACAAATTTTTGGTCGCCCGGACAGGCTTGCAGTACTGGATTCCATTCGCTGCCCGGCACACGTTGCCACCGGTGAACTGGATCTGCCGAGACCGCCAGTCGAAGGCCGTCTGATGGCAGAAAAGCTGGGCTGCGATTTCACGCTGATCCCGGATGCTGCGCATATCAGCAACCGCGAAAATCCCGGGGAGGTGCTGCGCTTGATTGAGAATTTCCTCTCCAGACATTTATAACTCTCCGTGATACTCCACTCCCCACCGACGGAGAGTGGAGATCGCACAGTCTCACCGCCAGGCTTCAACGTCTCTTTCGCGACTCGCATTGCTCACACACGTTTTTTTTGACATACGGCAATAGCATATAAAATACCGCGACACATTGTGTTATTTCCGGGACTCCTCACACCTGTTCTTCGCATGTGGAATTCATTAATCGCAAATTTGAAAAGGTTTATTACGCTTTCTGAGCATATCTCTTTAAAAGATTTGCTTCTCATGGGTACGCGAAAGCGGGAGTGATATTGCCATAAACTAGCATTTTATTTTTTACTTCCCACGTTTCTGCGCCAATATACATATTAGAAATACATGTTTAAAGACATCATCCATAACAGAAAAAAGATCAAAAAAAATGAACAACGGGTCGTGCCGTGTGAAGCCGTAGCCAGCCATCTTCAGGCTGAAAAGATGTGATGTACGCCAAATTTTACACTTTTAGCAAATATTGCCACAGGCGTTAAGAGCGTATTAATTTGCGTTGAGTACACTTTCCCGGAGAAAAACAAGGTGATAAGCAATACAAAACACAAATTATTAGTTGATAAACCTGACACAATATAAATACCTAAAACAAAAGGCCACCTTTATTTATAGATTTAAGCGATCATTTTAATAATAGCAATAGATACAGGCTATCAAAAAGAGAGGATCGATCATTCAAAACAATTTTCAAAGATTATGATTAGTTGTGTAAAATTGAAAAATTATATAGTGGTTAGACCTGTTCTTATGAGTGGGGAGCTGAATAAGGGATAATGAATATAAAAACACTGGAAATTGCGGACAAAAAACTTAGCGTTACCGCAGAGTTCAAACCCGTCATGCACCTTTCTGGAAAAACTATTTTCCGCTACGAAGTTCTTGCCAAAATTTATAATGCCAGCGATCGTTGGCTTTCAGTAGAACAATCCTTCGATATTCTTGAGAGAGAAACCATTAAAGCCATTAGCGATTTTTTGTTTGAGACCGTCTGCGAACTGCTGAAAATGAAAGAAGGTATCACGGTTGCATTCAAACTCCCCGCACAGTTAATGAATGATATGGCGTACCTCGCCAGCCTTTACCAGCAGTGCGGACATTATCTCGTATCGCCGCAACGCATTGAGATTGAGATTGGCGAGTGGCTGGCTGATACACCCCAGATGCATCGTCAGGCGTTTTTACAGCAGGCGAGAACCTATGGTTTTATGCTCTCGTTAGATGATTTTGGCGCCCGGAATGAATCCGCCGACAGCCTGCAATTGTTTCGCTTTGACACCATTAAACTCGCACGAACGCTGGTCTACGGAATTGCCGCCAGCCCGGCAAAATTATCAACACTTCACAATTTGATCGACAAGGTGATCCCGGCTGGCACACATGTCATTTGCGAGGGCGTGGAACGTTCATCCGACCTTGCGCTGCTCAGCCGCTACAGCCACATAGGCATTGAGGGGTACATGTTCTCCCACCCATTAACCTTCAGTCAGTTGCAACTGCTGGAAGACTTTTAACCTTACTGCCCTGCATCCTTACGCGTACAGATGATGGCTTTATCATCCGTATGTTTGCTGTCCGAAAAGAAGAACGCTTTTTTACCGCTGGAGATCTGCGTGATGATGTTGATGGCGACCCAGTTGGTCTGGTTGTTCTGATCCTGGCTGTCGGTATAAATCAGCGAGCGCCCGGTGTAACCGTCAGAGATATCGAACGGCTTCTCTTGCGGGTTGGTATAGCGATGACCGTTAACGGTAAGCCCCTCAGGCTCAACAACAGCGCTATATTCATCGCAGGAGAGGTTGATACCGGCGGCGAACGAACATGCGGAAAAGAGAGTAAAACAGCTGACCACAATAAACCTGACCATAAGCATCCCGTGTCAATTTTAACGCAATGATAATACAACGCCCCGAAACCGGGGCGCTGAGAAAAAGAGATCAGTTATAGAGCGAAGGCTCGCCGAGCGGACGGGTTTTGAAGCGGCGATGGATCCACAGATACTGTTCCGGCGCGCGCAAAATTTCGCGCTCAATCACTTTATTCATATAGCTGGCCGCTGCAAACTCATCCTCGCCAGGATAATCATTTAACGCAGGACCAATATGCAATGAATAACCTGAGCCATCGGTTTTGCGCACCATCGTCACCGTCAGCATTTTAGCGCCCGACAGGCGCGAAAGCACATACGTACCGTTGGTGGTGGCGGCATTTTTCACCGAGAAGAACGGCGCGAAGGTGCTGCCCTTGCGGCCATAATCCTGGTCCGGTGCGAACCAGACGGCTTCACCCTGTTTTAACGCGTTCACCAGCCCTTTCAGGTTGCGGCGGTCGATCATATTTTTATTTGAACGCATACGCCCGCGCGTCTGTACCCACTCCATTAGCGGGTTGTTATGCGGACGATAGGTGGCCATCATCGGCTGGCACAATCCCATCACGCGGCCGCCCAGTTCCAGCGACATGAAATGCACGCCGACAACCATCACGCCGCGCTCGCTGGCCTGTGCGGCCTGCAAATGCTGGTAACCTTCAACATCAAACCAGCGGCGCACGCGCTTATCTGACCAGAACCATGCCATGCCGGTTTCGATTAACCCCATGCCAAGCGACATAAAGTTTTTGGCGATCAGCGCATCACGCAGCGCTTCGCTCATAACCGGAAAACAGAGTTCGAGGTTACGACGCGCAATGCGTTCGCGGCGCTTCAGAAAACGGCGGGAGTGATGTCCAAGCCCTGCGCCAAGGCGGGCCAAAACGGGATAAGGAAGTTGAACGAGCAGCCAGAGCAGAGCCAGACCAACCCAGGTCACCCAATGGCGCGGGTGTAAGAATGCAAGTTTAAACGATGCCATCACTGTTACCTTGAAGCCTAAATTCAGTAGCGCTTAAGGAGACAATGAATCGCTTCATCAGGTCATTACGCGTTACAGCTATTCGTCGCGGCAGAAGGTGCCGAAACGATACATCCAGTGCTGCGCACTATAGCACGAAGCGTTAAAGAGAGATGATGAGAATAATGAATAAAAGATGAATATTTTCGGCGGATTACCTCCGCCGAAACGGGTCAGACAATTGCAGTAGTCAAACGAGATGAGCAGCAAAGCCGCGACTGATCATCAAACAGATCGATTTGCCAGACCTGATGCCGCCCGCCCGTATGCAGCGCCCGGCAAACCCCGCGCACCCGACCGCTGCGCACCGAACGCAAGTGGTTAGCATTGACCTCCAGCCCGACCACTTTTTGATCCCCTTCGGTGCATAAATAGCCCGCCACCGAGCCAAGCGTCTCCGCCAGCACGACCGACGCGCCGCCGTGCAGCAGGCCAAACGGCTGGTGCGTGCGTTCATCCACCGGCATGGAGGCTTCCAGCGCATCATCCGTGATGCGTTCAAAACGAATATCCAGCAGGCCAACCATATTGCCGTCGCCCATGGCATTGAGCGCTTCCAGCGTGACCGCGCGTTTCCAGATCATCCCAGTATCTCCAGCAAAGCCTGTAATGGATGGCGCACGCCGTTACCCTCAACGCGCTTCACCTGGCTACGGCAGGAGTAGCCGGTCGCCAGACAGCGGCTACGCGGCAAACGCTCTATCGCCTGGTGCCAGGATAGTTCATAAATGCCCAGCGAACTGGCGTGGTTCTTCACTTCGTGGCCGTAAGTACCGGCCATACCGCAGCAACCCACGCTGACATTTTCCAGCTTCGCGCCGAAACGAGCGAAGATTGTCGCCCACTGCCCCGTCGCGCCCGGCAATGCCGTCACTTCCGTACAGTGGCCAAACAGATACCACGGTTCGCCGCTCACCGCGCGGGCCTCAACATGCTCCAGCGCCGCAGGCAGCCACTCATGCACCAACTGAACATGGAAATCACCGCGCTTATCGCCCAGCGCCAGTTTGTACTCATCGCGATAGCACAGCACCAACGCCGGATCGACGCCCACCATCGGCATCCCCAGTTGCGCCACGCGATTGAGGAAATCGGCGGTCTTCTGCGCGGTTTTGGCAAAACGGTTGAGGAACCCTTTAATGTGTTGCGCCTTGCCGTTCGGCGAGAAAGGCAGTACCACCGGCTCAAAGCCAAGTTTCTCCACCAGCCGCACAAAGTCAGCCACCACCTGCGCATCGTAATAGCTGGTAAACGGATCCTGTACCACCAGCACCGTTTTCGCTTTCTGCGCCGCATTGAGCTGTTCAAGCTGCTCCAGCGTCATATTCGCCGTGCGGTGACCTACCATCTGACGCTGCAGGGAGGGCACCGACAGCAGCGGTAAATCGACCATGCCGATATGTTTGGCCGACAGCGAACGCACCCACGGCTGGCTCATAAAGAAGTTAAATGTCTTCGGCGCACGCGCCATCAGCGGCGCATAGCTTTCCACCGTGGCGACCAGATGATCGCGCACCGGGCGCAGATAACGGCTGTGATAGAGTTGCAGGAAGCGCGAACGGAATTCCGGCACATCGATTTTAATCGGGCACTGCGTGGAGCAAGCTTTGCAGGCCAGACAGCCGGACATCGCCTCTTTCACCTCGTGCGAGAAGTCATACTCCCCGCGCCGTGCATGCCAGCTGTTGCGGGTACGCTCAATCAATGTCCGCAGGCTGGCGCGTTTCTCCGGCAGCTCTTTTTCCAGCTTCAGCGGATCAACGCCGCGATCCGCCAGCAAGCGCAGCCACTCGCGCACCAGCGTCGCGCGCCCTTTCGGTGAGTGGATTCGGTTGGCGGAAATCTTCATCGACGGGCACATCGGGCTTTTCACATCAAAGTTAAAGCACAGACCGTTGCCGTTACACTCCATCGCCCCGCGCCATGAGGTGCGCACCGCGATGGGAATTTGCCGATCCAGGGTGCCGCGTTTCACGTCATCCACCTGTTTCATCGGCGCATCCACGCCTTCCGGCGGGCAAATTTTACCGGGATTCAGACGGTTCTCAGGATCGAAAGCCGCTTTGATTTTTCGCAGCTCGCCATAAAGCTGAGCGCCGAAAAAGGCCGGGCTGTACTCGGCGCGGAACCCTTTCCCGTGCTCTCCCCACAGCAGACCGCCATATTTCGCCGTCAGCGCCACCACCTCATCAGAGATGGATTTCATCAATATTTCCTGCTGCGGATCGCACATGTCCAGCGCCGGACGCACGTGCAGTACCCCGGCATCCACGTGACCAAACATGCCATAGCTCAGACCGTGGCTGTCCAGCAGCGCGCGAAACTCAACGATATAATCCGCCAGATGTTCCGGCGGTACGCAGGTATCTTCAGCAAACGGGATCGGTTTGGCTGCCCCTTTCGCGTTGCCTAACAGGCCGACCGCTTTTTTACGCATCGCATAAATGCGTTCAATCCCGGCCAGATCCTCGCAAAGCTGCCAGCCAATGACCCCGCCTTCACCGTTAGCCATCAGCGTATCCAGCCGCTGGCACAGCGCCGCGACCTGACCGTCAATCAATTCCCGATCGTCACCGGCGAACTCAACGATATTCAGGCCGAGCAGCGTTTTGTCCGGCACATCGGTAATCAGTTCTTTTACTGAATGCCAGACGATATCTTCCCGCGCCAGGTTCAGTACTTTCGAATCCACGGTCTCCACCGACAGCGCGCGCGCTTCCACCATAAACGGCGCATTACGCAAGGCGGAATCAAACGAGTCATATTTGACGTTCACCAGCCGACGCACTTTCGGTAGCCGGGTGATGTCGAGCCGCGCTTCGGTGATAAACGCCAGTGTCCCTTCCGACCCGGTTAACACGCGGGTAAGATCGAACTCCGTCATCTCATCATTAAAGACGTGACGCAGGTCGTAGCCGGTCAGGAAACGGTTCAGTTCCGGAAATTTATCGAGGATCAACTGGCGGTTGTCGCGACAGCGCTCAAGTACGGTTTTGTAGACGCGACCGATCGCCGTGTTGGCCTTGCCCAGCGTTTCCGCCAGCGCTACCGGCATCGCCTGCGTGTCGAGAATATCGCCGCCCAGCAGCACCGCGCGCACGCCCAAAACGTGATCGGAGGTTTTACCGTACACCAGCGAACCCTGACCGGAAGCATCAGTGTTGATCATGCCGCCAAGCGTTGCGCGGTTACTGGTGGAGAGCTCCGGCGCGAAAAAGAAACCATAAGGTTTCAGGAACTGGTTAAGCTGATCCTTAATGACGCCCGCTTCAACGCGCACCCAGCCCTCTTCCGGGTTGATCTCCATGATGCGGTTCATATAGCGGGACATATCGACAATGATGCCCTGGTTCAGCGCCTGGCCATTGGTGCCGGTGCCGCCGCCGCGCGGCGTAAACACCAGCGTGCGGAAGCGTTCTTCCGCCGCCAGACGGGTAATCAGTGCAACATCGGATGTTGAACGAGGGAAAACGACTGCATCGGGTAATAACTGGTAAATACTGTTGTCTGTCGCCATCGTCAGCCTGTCGGCATAATTCGTGGCGGTATCACCTGTAAAACCTTGCTGCTCCAGTGCTTGCAAAAAATTCAGCACCAGCTGAACAACGCCGGGTGCCTGGGAAATCTGTGGGATCATTATGCTTGACCCTGCCTGATGGTAAGTGTTGTGAATAGTTAATCGTTTGCTTTAAGCATGCATCGTTGTATCACATTTTTTTCTTATACGCCCAGAGAATTGCAGGCACAATCGGGCTGGGCAAACGCGCTGAAATCATTAATCATTATCACGGGCGTCTTCCTGCAACGCCCACTCTTCAGCAACTTAATAAAGGTGTGTAAATCATATGGTTGATCTACGTCAGTCCAGGGATGTGCCGCAAGTGATGCTGTCGGTACTGTTTTTAGCAATCATGATTATCGCCTGTTTGTGGATTGTTCAGCCCTTTATCCTCGGTTTTGCCTGGGCGGGAACCGTAGTGATAGCCACCTGGCCGTTGCTGTTACGTCTGCAACGCCTGCTGTTTGGCCGACGCTCGCTGGCGGTGCTGGTGATGATGTTGCTATTAATCCTGCTGTTTATTGTTCCCGTTGCCCTGCTGGTGAACAGCCTGGTGGACTCCAGCGGCCCGGTTATCCACGCCATTACCACCGGTTCGATGACACCGCCCGATCTGGCATGGCTGCACAGCATTCCGCTGATCGGTGAAAAGCTCTATAGCGGCTGGCATAACCTGCTGGATATGGGCGGCACCGCGATCATGGCGAAACTGCGGCCTTACGTTGGCGCAACCACCACGTGGTTTGTCGGCCAGGCTGCGCATATTGGACGTTTTATGCTGCACTGCGGCCTGATGCTGTTATTCAGCGCCTTGCTCTACTGGCGAGGTGAACAAGTTGCGCAGGGGATTCGCCATTTCGCCGTTCGTCTGGCGGCAAAGCGCGGCGATGCGGCGGTGTTGCTCGCCGGTCAGGCTATCCGCGCGGTAGCGCTGGGCGTGGTCGTGACCGCGCTGGTGCAGGCGGTTCTGGGCGGAATCGGCTTAGCCATCTCTGGCGTCCCTTACGCTACGCTGCTCACCGTCGTAATGCTGATGACCTGTCTTATCCAGATTGGGCCATTGCTGGTGCTGGTTCCGGCTATCATCTGGCTTTACTGGAGCGGCGATTCCACCTGGGGCACCGTGTTGCTGGTCTGGAGTTGCGTGGTCGCCACGCTGGATAACTTTATCCGCCCGGTGCTTATTCGCATGGGCGCAGATTTACCGCTGATTTTGATCCTCTCCGGCGTCATCGGCGGGCTGATCGCATTTGGTATGATCGGTCTGTTTATTGGCCCGGTACTGCTGGCCGTCTCATGGCGTCTTTTCTCCGCGTGGGTGAATGAAGTACCCGAACCCACCACGCGCTCAGAAGATGTATTGAATGACGAGCAAAATTCGCAAGCCTCTTCCTGAAAATAATCTTAAGGCGGGGTAGCCCGCCTTAAATAATCATTAAGCCATGCTTATCATTTAATATAATAAAATCTGGTCAGACCCCTCTGTAGCCCGCAGAATGCGGCATCTTCCGCATATATTCTTCAAGACCATTAAACTAATGAGACGAATCTGATCGACTCAAAAATGCCGCATGCCTACTATAAGGCCACGGTTATAAATCAACACCTTGGTTTATAAGCATGGAAATCCCCTGAGTGAAACAACGAATTGCTGTGTGTAGTCTTTGCCCATCTCCCACGATGGGCTTTTTTTCGCCTCAAAAACGTTACTTCGCATTACCGGTCACCGCGCACGTACCATTATCAAGTGCAGCGCCAACAGGCAGATAATCTAACGCTAAATGTACTGCGCTGACGTCCTGACCATCACAGGCACGTATATGATCATTATACGAGGCGCAGCCGTTGAGCACCGTACAGGCCTGTACGGCAATAATCATCAATAAATTTTTCATGCAAATAATTCCAGATAATACAGGTGAGTCAACATTGCATTTAAAAAAACGCACGCGGATGCAAAACAAAAAAAATTAACGAACAAAGAGAGTTGGAGAAGTGAAAATAAATAGCAGAGATTACGTAAATCCTTATCCCACTCTGCCAGCAAGCAGGCTGTGCTGCGCCAGAATATGATCAACCACATTGCGTAACCTTCCCTGCAACGCCACATATACCCGGCGATCGCCCGCGTAATTTACCCACATGGTGCCTTCAGGCTCCACTTCCACAAAGCCTGTTAGCCCATTACAAATAAAATGAACGTAATGTCGCTCATGTTTTTTTTTCATATTATATTGCCTCGAAATGCATCGCTTAAATAAAGCATGAAATACTATGCGGGATAAATAGCAGTGAACAGAAGGGATTATATGCAGGGTAATTATCAATACAATGAATATATTCAGGGTCGCGGCACAAATAGCTTACGATCACACGCATAGCTTACGATTATGTGAGAAATAAGGTGGGGTTGTTATTTCTATAATGCATTTGTTATCTGCATGCTAAGCGCAAAAACAGCCCATCTGACGATGGGCTGCGGTTAGCTAGCGGTTGATTTCGCAGCGGCTCATCATCCTCCATGCGGCTGGCAGCACCCGCGTTTCACCGATAACATTCACCGTTGCTGTCGTGCGTATATCGCCCGATGACGCGCCAGCCCGCAACTCAAACTCCCCCGGTTCGACGATGCGCTTACCGTCGCGCCGCGTGAAATTGAGCATATCCACGGGCAGCGTAAAGGTCAGCGTGGCCGATTCTCCTGGCGAAAGATCCACGCGCTGGAACGCTTTCAGCTCCTGCACCGGCCGCACCATCGAAGCCACTTTGTCGCGCACGTAAATCTGCACAACCTCGCTGCCGCTGCGTTCGCCAACATTGGTGACCCGAACCTGCAATGTGATTTCGCCATCAATAGCCACTTCCGGCGTTAACAACACCAGAGGCGCGTAATCGAACTGCGTCCAGCTCAACCCGTAGCCGAACGGGTAGTGGGAGCCAAAATGGAAGGCGAACGGCGTCCCGCCGCTTTTCAGTTTATGGTTGTAATAATAGGGCATTGCGCCCGCGCTTTTCGGCACGCTCACCACCAGCCGTCCCTGCGGTTCCGCACGGCCAGTCAGCACATCGGCAATGGCGTAGCCGCCCTCCTGACCCGGCGCCCATGCCATTAACCAGGCGGCGACACGCGTTTCCAGCCCTTGCAGGTTGTAAGGACGCCCGCCGGTCATCACCACCACCACGGGTTTACCGGTCTCGACCAGCGCCTCGAGCAATTGCTGCTGCACGCCGGGCAGCGACAGACTGTCCGTATCGGAACCTTCACCCACCGTGCCACTCTGGAATAGCCCGGCGAGATCGCCCACACAGGCAATCACCACATCGCTCTCCTGTGCCGCCCGCACCGCCTGCGGGATCAGGCTTTGATCCATGGAAACCGGCGATTGCTGCATCGGTTTGCCGGAGCTATCGCCCGGGAAGACTGGCGCCCCCGCCATGCGTTTTTCAATGATGTGGCAACCTTTCGCATAGCGAACATTGCCCTCGCCCAGCGCCTGGCGCAAAGCCGCCAGCGGTGTGGTGACCTGCGAGGTCTCTTCCAGCATATCGCTGATAATCAAATGTACCGGGAAGCTGTAACCGCTGAGAAGGGCCAGCGGATCGTCCGCTGTCGGGCCAACCACCGCCACTTTTGCTGCTCCTCGCAGCGGCAGAATGCCGTTGTTCTCCAGCAAGGTCAGCGAACGGGTTGCCACATCGCGCGCAGCTTGCCGCGCCGCATCAGACTGCAACACGATGCGACGCTCATCCGTATAGGGCTGTTCGAACAATCCAAGGCGGAATTTAACCGCCAGCACGCGGGCGACGATTTCATCGATCTTCGCCATCGAAATCAGCCCGCGCTCAACCGCCTCCGCCAGATGACGGGCACAGTCATCTTTCGGCAATTCAATATCCAGCCCGGCGTTAAAGGCTAACGCCGCCGATTCTGCCGCATCATGACTGACACCGTGATGCTGATGGAGCAGACTGACGCCGCCATAATCGGCAACGATAATGCCATCAAAGCCCCACTTTTCGCGCAGCAGCGTGGTCAGCAGAAAATGATCGCTGTGCCCGGGTTGATTATCGATGTCGTGATAGGCGGGCATCACCGAACCGGCTTTCGCCAGTTTGACTGCCATTTCAAAGGGCAACAAAAAGGTGTCGTTAAGTTCGCAAAAACCCAGATGCACCGGCGCATGGTTGCGCGCGCCTTCGCTGAAAGAGTGGCCAACATAGTGTTTAAGCGTCGCCAGCATATCGCCCCGCTCGCCCTGCAACCCCTCAACATAAGCGCAGGCCATCACGCCCACCAGCCAGGGATCTTCGCCAAACGTCTCCTCGGTGCGGCCCCAGCGCACATCGCGCGAAACATCCAGCACCGGCGCCAGCCCCTGCTTACAACCGGTGCTGCGCGCTTCCTCGCCGATTTGCTGTGCGGCGCGTTTGATCAGCGCCGGATCCCAGGTCGAACCATAGTTAAGTGATGAAGGAAATAGTGTGGCGTCTTTGCACAACAAGCCCACCAGACACTCTTCGTGAAACAGCGCCGGGATCCCCAACCGCGTCTCTTCGACTACGGTTTTTTGCAGCCGGTTAGCGGCCCTTACCCCGCTTTGTGCATCAACAATATGCGTACCGAGCGGACGGGTTATCTGCCCGATACCGCGCGTTAAGCGTTCAGCCAGCGCCGCCTGGGCACTGACGCCAGCAAACTCGTCGCTCAGATCGCTGCGTTCGCGGTGCTCGCCATCTTCTGACAGCACCAGCCACAACGCATGCATTTGGGCGAATTTCTCTTCCGGTGTCATCCGGGCAAGCAGATCGGCCACGCGTTCGGAAACCGGGCGGCCAGGGTCCTGGTAAATTGCGCTCATCGGGTCACTCCTGTGTTACTGAAATCCGGGGAAGTTTGCGGGGTTGTCACTGAATTGCTGGCGTCGCGTTTGCGGATCAGCTCGCGGGCAATGGTGTCGGTCAGCCGGCTATTCAGTTTGTAGCGGGTAAGTAACAGCGCCATGCTAATAAACAGCAGACACGGGATCAGCGTAAACAGCGCATTGATGGTGGTCAGTACGCTGGCCGTTTGCTGCGCCTGGTTCGGTACATAATCCACCGCGCCCAGCACCCAGCCGACAACGGCGCCGCCCAGCGCAAGACCGAACTTGATGGCAAACAGCGCCGTCGAGAACACCAGACCATCAAGGCGTCGTCCGCTGCGGTGCTCTTCGTAATCCACTACATCGGAAAACATGGTCCACTGTAGCGGCGTGGTGAGATTCTGAATAAAGCTGAAAACAATATTGAGGCCGAATATAAGCCACACTTGCGTTGGCGGAATGATAAATATCAGCGCGGCAAACACCACAAAGGTAATGATGGTCCACTGATAAGCACGAACGCGATCAAATTTTCCTAACAAACGTGCGGAGAATAATGCGCCAAGCAGCGCTGCAATCATGCCGGAAACAATAAAGGTAAAGACCATTTCCGGGCGCTGTAATACATATTTGACGTAATACATGGTTGCCGAACCACGCGTAACCACGGCGGTAAGCAGTAAAATATTAAACAGAAAAACAATCCGCCACTGGCTATTTTTCGCCAGTAATTTGAGATCACCGAATATTGATCCTGAGCTGTCATTATGCGGCGTATAACGCTCACGGGTCATAAAGAAGCAGCCGAAGAACAGTAAAATACCCAGTACGCCCATCATACTCATCGCGTAAAAATAGCCCGTCTGATCGTTACCGTTACCGAGCTGCGCCACCAGCGGTAACGCAATCACCGTCACGATCAAACCGCCGATAAACGACAGGCAAAAACGCCACGATTGCAGGGAATGGCGTTCCTTAGGGTCCATGGTCAGCGCGCCGGGCATGGCGCAGTACGGTACATTTATTGCGGAGTAGATAAAACTCAGGATCGCGTAGGTCACGCAGGCATAGATGATTTTTGCCGTTGGGCCCGCATCCGGCACATAGAAAGTGATAATACAACTGACGCCAAACGGAATCGCAAACCACAGCAGCCAGGGACGGAAACGTCCGTGACGAGTTTGCGTGCGATCGACCAGTGCACCGATACAGGGATCGGCAAATGCATCAATCACACGCACCACCAAAAACATGGTGCCCATAATAGCGGCGGGTAAACCAAAAACATCGGTATAGAAATAAGCGAGAAACAGTGTGGCCGTTTGCCAGACCAGCGCGCTGGCCATATCGCCGAGGCCATAACCTATTTTATCTTTGGTACTGAGAACAGAGGTGAGGGTCATTTTTTATCAGCCTTGTGAGGTGAAAATGGATATTTCAACCTGACGCGAACAGGGCTTCGCGCCGCTTACTACAGGCTAAAGTATTAGAAGAAGCACTCACCCGGACAATTGTGATAATTACCAGGCTTTTTACGTTTTTTAGTAATTGTGATCGCCGACGAGTTCGCGGCGAAAATAAAAAAACCCCCGACATTGTGTTGGCATCCGCATACCAGCCAATAAAATAAAGAAGATAGCAATCAATCACATGCAAACAATACTGATCATGCAGCCAGTATTTATTTAGTGCATTTTTTCTCAATTCAGGCTAATTTTGTCGTCCCAGTCCCCCACACAGCACCCCACAGGACACCAGTAAGGAACGACATATGGCTTTTTACACGGTAGAGAAAAGAATCAAATCAGACGGCACCCTGCGCTACCGTTGCACTGTTGGGGTGAAAAAGGCTGGGAAATATATCTATCGTGAGAACAGGACATTTGGAAAATTGTCTCTCGCAAAAGCCTGGGGAATAAGCAGGGTTTCGCATATAGAAATCAATGGAATCCCTTTCGATGACCAGTCACCAAAAGTGACACTGGGTGAACTTATACAAAAATACACAAGCCACCCAAACATAAAGTACGGACGTTCAAAAGCGGACGTACTAAAACTCATATCCAGATCCCACATAGCGAGCACTCCTGTTTCTGATTTGTCACCAGCAGCCCTCATAGAACACTGTGAGCAGCGCCGTGCCAGTGGTGCAGGTGCTGCAACGGTAGCACAGGATCTGGCTTATATTGGTTCTGTCCTTAAAGCGGCTAAACCGATTTTTAATATTGAAGCAGACTTGCAGGCATATAGCCTAGCCAGGCAAAACCTTACGCAAATGAAAGTCATAGGGCCAACACAGAAGAGAAGTCGGCGCCCCACGCGCGAGGAATCGGAACAGATTATTGCTGGCTTAAGAAACAGAGAAATGACCTCTTATAAAAAAGTCCCTTTCTCTGACATTTTTTTATTTTCCATACTCACCTGCATGCGTATTGGGGAAGTTTGCAGAATTCAATGGGAAGATGTCGATATGCAGCAAAAGGCTGTTTTGGTCAGAGACAGAAAAGATCCGAGAAAGAAAGCCGGAAACCACATGCTGGTACCCTTACTTGGAGAATCCTGGGATATATTGCAGAGGCAACCCAAAATCTCCGAGAGAGTATTCCCCTTTCACAGTCGAAGCGTTACACAAACATACCGCCAGGTACGAGATAAGCTGGGCATAGAAGATTTACGCTATCACGATTTACGCCGGGAGGGTGCCAGCAGGCTATTCGAATCAGGTTTTACGATTGAAGAAGTAGCACAGGTCACAGGACATAAGTCACTGAATATCCTTTGGCAGGTTTATACCGAACTTTTCCCTAAATCGCTACATGTGAGACTGGAGCAACTGAAAAAAGAAAGGCACGCACAGGATTAAATCCAGGCTGAAAGGCTCCGTTAGTGCATTAACGCAGGAAAAAACGAAACGCCTCGGTGCCTGAGATGAAGGTGTTGAAATTTATCAAAATAGCGCCAACGTGGTATTCGGTGGGGCGTGCCTGGCATGAACAACCTGCAAACCAAAATCTCGCCCGTTAACTTCTATATATTGTTAATAATGGGCGAGTAACTACAGCCTTAGTCAAAAAGCCAACTCCCGGCTCTGGCTGATTGAATAAACATATCAATAGTGAAATCCGGAACATCAACAGGTTCAGGTTTTTTAAATGGGTTCCATGAATAATTGACTTGTGGATAATACTTTTCAATATGGAAATTACTCATATCCACATTAAATTCAGCAGAATACTCTTCAATGAGTTCCTCGACATCATCCTGATCTAACCTTACGTCGAAATAGATGCTCGATTCCTTTGTGTAGGTATCATATTTCTTTTTTCTGAACATATAGGCACCACTGTGAACAGTGAACATTTCTATTACGCGTTTTTCAATATCATCACTTACCATATCTTATCGTTGCCCCGCGCTATCATGTTGTATTCCCTAACTGAATTATAAATAATCTGCGAAACATCAGCAGCAAGAATAATCTCACCCACCACAGGAAGAGTGCGGCCTACCCATGTTCCGATCTTCCTTACCATTCTGCGTTTTACAGTCCAGGGCGTATAACCACCAATCCATGTGGGCATTTTTAACCCAAACGGGAACTTTCTGTCTCCAAAGACGCGTCTCATTCCTTTTGAAAGCCTCGAGGTACCAGGTAACGCATCACCTGGCTTGGTTCGCGTAGGTTGATCATTCATTCCAGCATAAAGGACATAGATTGATGCTATATCTTTAATACCGAACTGATCAGCCGTATTAAAAATAAAGACCATAAAAAACAATTCCGTTGCTGTTAGGTTCGAATAGCCTGCATAGAAATATGTCCCGTTAAGCTCTTCAACTGTATCCATCAGTATTTATCCTGTGTAAATTTTGCATTTGAAAATACTGACCGATAATTAACGCTTAGTCCAGCCATGACGAGGGCAATTAGGAATGTTACGCCCAGCATCAGTTACGAATCAGAAGTCCCTCCTTCGGGAGCCTCCCCCATTGAAATGTCGGAGTGGTCCCCAGTAATTAGCTCAGTGCGTTCAGGACCATATTTCCGTTCGTGAAAATATACACGTAATACTTCCCGTTCTGCTGGCTGCGCCAGCGCCAGCGGATGCCGATCTGCCTGCCATAAAAGGCCGAATAATCATACCACCCGTATTTGATGTACATCTCTGTGCCGGTACTGCTGGATGATAACTGGCTTATCCAGTCGCGCGGCGGCGGACAGTGGTTGGACGGGTTAACCGCAACGGTCACACCATTCATCCGGGTATTGGTCATCACCCCGTCTTTAAGCTCAACCTTAGTCCACATCTCATCAACAGTCCCCGTGGACCAGACACCGAAGGGCAGCACCTCCTGCGTATCGGTGGCGATGATATCCAGCGCTGACCAGTCCACATCCGAATTACTGGAGGCGAGGTTTACCTTGAGGGGAATGACCAGTTTGTTTATTTTCCAGGCGTTCTGCGTGGCGGTTTCGGATGTTCGGGAAAGGGTCAGCGTCGGAATGGTGGCACCGGCCATGTCATAATCCGCAGCCGGATCCGCATAAACGACAGAAGGAAACACTTTCCTGAATGTCCCGCCATCGTGAACCCATGCTGCGACCACGGTTTTAAACGCCCCGCCATCCATGATATTCAGCGCGCTGACAGGGGCGAAATCGCCCCCTGCAGTTTTACGGTAGATGGGCATGGTTCAGCTTTCCTCAACCTGGTACCAGATATGGCCGGCAGCGTATCCGCTCGCGTCTGCGGGGGCCGCATCAGTAGACAGGGTGTAACTCACCCCGATGTTTTGCCGAGCCGTTGCAACATCGGCCACGTCAGAGAGATTGTTTTCAGCTTCCAGATAATCCCCCGCGCCATTTAATGACCAGTTACTGAATACCGGCGTGGCCACCGCGGTGTCCTCGCAGTAGCGGTGATGAACGTCCGTGGTGTTGTACGGGTAGTAAATCTGCCGGATGCCGGTTTCCGTGGTCCGTATAACGTCCAGCATGCCCGCCAGCGAAACGGGGTAATGCCGTTCCGTGGTGGCATTGCCCGTCAGGGACTGGAACTTACGCCCCGGAGAAACCACGGCGTTCAGATCCGCCGTGCCGAGCGATTGCGTATCCTGAGGAACGGCACCAGTATCAGCCGCCGTCAGGGCGTCTTTTGTTGCCAGCGCCCCCAGCCCCAGATTTTCGCGCGCGTCCGACTGCGCCTCCCCGCCGCTGGCCGCAATTTCGGACAGGTTGTTGGCGATCAGAAGACGGGTTTCCTGGATAACTTCTTCCGTTGCCGTGATCGTGATCGAATCCGTGACGCCGGAACTGGCACCGGTCAGTGACAGTGTGGCGGTACCCGCACCGCTGACCGTCAGCGTACCATCGGCAGATAATGTCGCCACAGACGCATCCGTAGACGCGGAGTTAACCGTCTCTGCGTAATTCGCCGGAGAATAGTTGATGGTCAGGGGATAACTGTTACCAGCCAGCAGGCCTGCCGGTACCGGGCCAATATCGATCGATGTCAGGTAAAGCTGCTGCGTGACTGTGGCTGTTGCCGTCAGGCCGGTGGAGATACTGGCGATGAGGGTCTGCGTACCGGATTTGCCCGCCGTCGCGGTATACAGCCCGCTGCTGTTGATACTGCCCAGTGATGGATCGGATACCGACCATGACACTGGATAACCTGCCGCCAGCGCCGACGGCAAAATCGTGCCGGTAAACTGCCGCGTGGTTCCCGCATTCATCGTCACCGAAGCGGGGCTGATAACAATGGCAGAGGGAGTTTCCGCACCGGCTTCCGATTCAGCCTTGTCAGTCTTGATGATGTACATCGCCGCAACGTTTTTCGGGCGGGTTTCGTCGCCGCCAGTCAGCAGATCGGCATTTGGAGAGTTATGCCAATTGGGGTCATCACCACCGGCGTAGCGAAACCCTCCTGGTCCGCCGGCATCTCCCAGACCATTCAGGCTGCCCACGTTATCAAAGCCAAGCCAGCGGGAATAATGATAGTGCTCACGAAACGCGTCGCTCTGAAATGACAGAATCGCACGGTTTGAATCCGGATCAACGGATGACCCGTGCGCCCATGCACGCACAAAATTACCGCGCCAGTCCGGCACACGCCCGGACGGGTACAGTGCGGCCAGTTCCGGGTTCTCTGCGGTATCGAACGTCTGGCCGTTCAGTTCAAGCCAGCCTTCCGGCGGCGTGGTGTTTCCCCACAGGATGATTGCCCCGACCGGCAAAATGTACGGAGCCATTGCTGTGGTAATGGTTTGATGTAACTGGTCATCCAGATAGTCGGCCAGTTGTTTTACCCGGCGTGGCGTCATTACCTGCGCGCTGCCATCACCGGCGAGGGCTTCCTGTTCGGTTGCCTCACGCTGAATATACAATTGCCATTTCGTCGCATCAGCACCCGGCGTTGCGGTGTTGTTGCTGACAAGCGAAAGGTACATTACGCCGTTATAATCCACCACCACGCCCGCATCGTAACCGAAAGCGGCCCCGTTATTGTTCGCTGTAGTAATCCACTCGGGATAGCCGTTCGTCTGGTACTGACGAATCGCGCCGGTAATAGCGTTCAGCACCGCATTCATGGCCTCGCGCTCAACGGGTTTTGCGCTCGCATCCGCCCCCGGATCTTTTGCGTAGTCAGGCCCCCAGCCGGAGGGATAACTCACGGAGCCATTAGTGGGCGCCACATCCGGGATGGTCTGTCGGTCACCGACCGATGCGAACGGCACACGGAAAAATTTCTGATCCATTCAGTACTCCAGAAAATAAAAAAGGCCGCGATATGCGGCCTGAAGATGCATTGAGTGGGTTGTTAGCGGCGGTTAATCCGGAATTTGATACGCCAGTTTGTAATCACCGGCAGTGAGGGTTTTGAAACTGACGCTGTCCGCATACCAGCGGATTTCCACTTCCGCGGGTGTCTGTAACTTCCAGGCGGAAACTTCGTTCACACTGAGCACGTTTCCGGTGATTTCCGCTTTATCGGCTGCCGCATCGGCAATATGCAGCGCATACGCAAAAGCCAGCCGGTCAGGCACACCCGCAGGCCACAGCAGACTCCACTGGGCGGCAGTGAGGGCTGACACTGCTGCCGCGGTCATTCCCTGAGCGATTAATTTTTCAGCCCCCGCCGTATCGGCAGTCAGTGCCCCGATACTGATCCATGCAGTACCGTCAAAAACAACGTAGTCGATTAAATCCCGGGTCACGGCCACCCGTGCTGCGCCAGCGCCGGTCAGGCTGGCTGTGATGGTCGCGCTGTTGATCGTGCTCCATGCTGACGCGCCCGTCAGTTCCAGCGGTAACGCAATCTGATCGTCGGGAGTTAACACCCCGCTAATCTCCACGCTTTCGCCGGTAACCAGTTTGTATGAATCCCCCAGTTGCTGCTGCATAGCCTCCGTCAGTGTGACACTGGCCACGCCCTGATTCGCAATGACGGTACTGTCAATCGCGCCTGTAACCTCTGACAGCGCGCCACTGACCACGGTGTAATATTTGCCGTTACTGCTGTTTAAC
The DNA here is from genome assembly GCF_013085925.1 of Kosakonia sp. MUSA4. Taxonomy (NCBI): domain Bacteria; kingdom Pseudomonadati; phylum Pseudomonadota; class Gammaproteobacteria; order Enterobacterales; family Enterobacteriaceae; genus Kosakonia; species Kosakonia sp. MUSA4. Next base: position 2,134,184 of record NZ_CP025697.1, on the reverse strand, counting down.
AGGAACCGGGTGGAGGGATCGCCCAGCAACTCGAGTTCACCCAGTGTCACAGACCCGGACTGGAATACGGCGGTCACCGTTAACCGGTAATAAAGCCAGGCGGCCGGGGCCGGAATAGTGACTGTTGTCTGGGCATCACCGACGTTACTGGTACTTGTCCCGTTGGCCAGCAAGGTAAAGTTTGTGCCGTCATTGCTTCCGTACAGGGCAAATGTTTTGGGGTTATTCTGGAAGGGCTGTGACACAGTCCGGTTTGTGATCCTGAAGCGGTTCACTTTTTTGGCTTCAGGTAATTTGATCTGAATCCATTGCGTCGGGCCGGATAATGTCACCCATGCAGTAGTAGCTACCCGGTCAAACGCAGAATAAGCCGGAGAGCCTGAATCATAGACGCTGCTTGCACTGACCGTATATCCGGCAGGTGTGTTGTTGGCTGTCATTTTGGGGACGATGCTGTTATCCGCATTGGTGGAAAGGACGACGGATTTTCCCTTTTTAAGCACCTCCGCACTGAACAGGCCGCCCTCCGCAGCGGTGACGTAATTTAGCTGTGTGATCAGCCCCAGCTTAGCGTTAAAGACGATATCCGCCGTGGTATTAAAACTGGCCTCACTGCCTGAGGGGAAAGCGTCCTGGGTGTATGACTTATTCTGCTGCCCCTGCTCGGACTTCAGTGCGTAGGCACATAAATTAAAACCGGACTGTGGGGCAAAACTGAAGGAATGCACCTGGCCTGCCGTGGCACCTGAGCGGTCAACAACGATATAACCGCCACCACCACCGGCACCGCCGCCGGAGGCGCTGATGATGGTTTTCCCGCTGACCGGACTTTGCCCCAGCGTGACGCCGGGACCGGCTTCCAGTGAGCTAACAATAAGTGCCTGCGTCTGCTGCGTGAAATCAGCAATGTCGGCGATGGCGTGCGTGTGCTGTGTGGCGGCAGCACCCATCTGCGCAGGCGTCGGCGCCAGGTTACCGGAACCGGTCAATGACAGACCGAACAGCGAGCGGATGTTGCTCCCGGACACCAGCACATCCTGCTTTGCGCTCCACGCCGATTTTTCTGCCGGGGTGACAAATTTCCGGTCAGCCGTCTCGTTAATCTGATCAGCGCTGTAATCCCCCGCCTGTGCAGTTACCGCGCCGGTACGCCCGAACACAGATGACACGCCGGACACCGTGGCGGACTGTCCCTGCACCCAGTTGGCCGCCACTGCCGGGTTAGCGCCGCCATTGAGGTAAAACAGCGTGTCGATGTCCGCCTGCGCACAGATAGTGAGGTTGGCCGACGACGCCAGCGCCAGACGTGCGGTCTGGTCAGCAGCAACGACATAACGCGATGCAATGGCGGAGAGCTGCGCCGCCGGGATTTTTCCGGAGGCGTCCAGTTGCAGCCAGCCGTTGGCGGTGTTCGCGAGCGACACCTGAACATAGCGCACATCACCGCGCGCCTCACTGACATACTGCGGATGCGGGTCAGCATCGTTAACGTGCGCCGTCAGCAGGCTGTCCGCCGTTCCCGCCGGGTCCGCGCCGACATCGTTCACAGTCAGCGTGATGGTACCGGATTTACCGTTGACGGAACGCACCTGCGCCGTCAGCAGGTTATCAACGCGCTGTTTCAGCCATTTCGTGCGGTTCGCCAGCCGCTGCGCCTGCTCGTTATCCGGGCCGATATCCACACCATCGTATCCGCGCGCGGGCGTATCCAGCTCCAGCAGCGGGATGTCGGCGGTGAATTCATTCAGTTCGGTGATACTCGGCATGTCAACCTCTGTGGGTGTGCAGGCCGTTATGTGTCACGGCCCCGTTGTGAAAAATGTTCGTTGTTACTTCTGCACTCTCAACGCCTTCCCATTCGCAGAGCGGCGTCCAGACCTGCGCGCGGGCGATGACGCTGAACGGCTCAGCGACTGGCGGCGTGACGGTAAACCGCCCTTCTGTATCCGTGATCGCACTCTGGAAAGTGCTGATACCGGATGCGGTGTAAATCAGCGTCACATCGATATCTGAAACGGTGATACCGGGATTTGCCGTCAGCTTGCCGGATACCACATCACCGGACCAGATAAGCACCAGTTGCAGCCCGGCATAAAATTTAACGCCATCACCGTGCCAGAACGGCGCGTGGAAATTGCTGTAGTGCTGGCCGAAACCGAAAGGCCTGTAAGTCAGGGTGCGGGCCTGTCTCATCCCGACGCCCTGCGGGCGGGGTATCAGATCGTAATCAGCGACGAGTTTTTGCGAACCAACATCCAGATATTCGAAAAATACCGGACGCATGGTCATGTCCTGGCCATCCAGTATTCGCGCCGCCGTATTCAGGATGTAATCAGTGGCGCGTTTGATTTCATCAATCGTCGCGATGCTGTTGTTTTTGAATATTTTTGCTTTGATCATCCGGCGGAAAAGGTCATCACTCACCGCCGCAGGGGAGCATACCGGGTAAAATGACCCGACCGGCCGTTTGGTGTACCCCGCAATGCGGCCGCAAATATCGAGTTGCTCACCTTCCGCGCTGTCGATATCCAGCATGACCTGTATTTTCGCCAGCTGATCCTCAATGCCGGCCTGCGCGATATCCGGCAGCGCCAGCAGCAGCGCAATCAGTTTCGGCGCGTTTTTGTACTGCCAGTAAGCCCGCGTCAGCGCCTTATTACGGTGTTGCATAAGACACCTCAATCGCGTCCATCGAGAACACGGCCAACTGGTTAAAGGCGATCGGAATGATGCCGTGAGTTACATCGCCAGCGCTGCTCCCGACGGTGATCGCAGCAACGTAATCATCACTGCCAACAATTTTATTTACTGGCGTGTACAGGCGGCCCGCACCGATGGTTTCGCCGATACGAAACCCCTGCTTTGCGAATCCGTTTGTTTCAGGAAAGCCTTGCAGCGAGTAATCGATGATTGCCTGTTTGATTTCATCATCGTTGGCGCCGGACAGCGAATCAGAGACGATTTCCACACGGACATGAGCGGATACATATTCCGGCCTGAAGAACGTCGCATTGAAGGGGTTTCCGCCTGGCGTTGTTGTATCGATGCTGATCCGGTTCGGAATCCCCGTGTTATAGCGATTCAGCCCGCAACCGGGGCTTTTTCGCACCGCCAGCGTGGACACAATCTCATCCACAGCGCCACCATCAATGAAAATCGCCATCGAATGGCCCAGCACGCCGTTTTCATCCGGGGCATCATCGACGTTTTCATAAATTCTCACCTTTTTTACGCCATCGAGATTGACCAGTGCGGCATAAATATTGTCAATCTGGTTATTACCGGGCAGCGCCACGGACTCATTGCGCCGGATCCGGAACGTATCATCTGTTTCCTCGTCCGCGCCCAGCGATGCGGAATCCGGATTAGTGACGGATGTGATTCCGCCAACTGGCGTGGCAATGATCGACAGATTGTCACTGTTGGCCCCCACCGCACCGGCAGTGGTACACGTCACGCTTACCGTCGCAATTCCGGCGTTACTGGTCGGGATCGTCGTATCGGTGGCCCACAGCGTCCCCGTTATGCGGTTACGGACCAGCGTACCTGCGGGGATCTCCACAAGCGGCGTGCCAGTGAACACCACCGTAGCCGTGGAGAACGTGGCGTCCTGCCGCGTAATACCCGCGAATGCCGCAATGCGATCGAGTTGCTGACCAACCGCTGAATTCGGGTCAGCAGAGTGATAGGCGTTAATAACAGCTTCATCAAGATTTGCCAGCGTTTCGCACCATGCCGCAATAATCAGTCCATCAGGTGATTCCGGGTTGATATTCCAGCCATCATCAATATCCAGATAGCGCTGACGCATTACGGTGAGATACGCATTCAGCGTCTGAGCCACCGCGCCGTCTTTGGTGATCTCCGCCATCAGATGATCTCCTCGTTGAAGAACAATTCGAATTGCTCGTTATTGACGTCCACCAGTGAGGCGAAAACGGTTATTTTTCTGGTTTTCTGATCGATATCGAATTCAAACTGAGAGATGCCGATAACGCCTGGCGCGGTCAGGATACGTTGTTTGATACTGGCAGCAGCGATATCAGCCTGTGTTTTGCCGAGGATGTTCTGAAACCATGGGGTACCCTCCGTTGAATCAAGAAAATACTCCCTGAGGAACAAACACAGACGGCGGATAATGCCCTGCCGCGTTGCCTCTTTCCCGACCGCGAAGTGGTCGCCATGTGTGACAATATCGCCATCCACAAAATTTCGGATCACGGATCAGACTCCATAAAAAACCCCGGCAAATGCCAGGGCGTGAAGTTGTAATGAGATGGGTTCACTGTGGGCCATTGGTGTTACTTCCGCCTTTCTCAACACCGCCATGAATGTGGTCGCTTCCGATGTTGATACCGTTGTGTGTAAGCCCACTCGCGGTGAGTTCCAGCGTTTGCCCGCCACACGTCAGCACAATGCCGCCGTCGGTCAGATGGAGGCGAACCGAACCATCGCGATTGCTTATGCCGATCCCGCTGGACGGCAATCCAGGAATGGCCGTTTTTGCTGAGCGGTAGCCGGGCGAGAAAAACGCGTCACTGGCGCTGAACATCTCAGGCCCGACAGGTTGTGCCGGTCCACCCATATCCAGCCACGCATCAACCGACCGCTGACTGAAATGGATATACCCTTCTGTGCCAGCGGGCAGTTCATGGAAAACAGCCCAATCTGGTGATCCGGAGAATCTGACAGGTACGTTAACCAGCAGTGGCAGGGTTTCGAGCGTTCCATCGGGCATCTGGCGCTGAATGCCGCACTCAACCTGCGCACGTTGCGTGTCAGCGTTAAAGGCAATGACATGACCGGGCATACCGATCATAAGGTCGCTGATAATACTCATCCCGGCAGACTGGACAGCGCTGAATAGCGGATTGGTATTTTTCACTGGGCGGTGCTCCATAAGCATCGTAATGTCGTTCGCCAGTCATCACCCCAGAGATCCCCCTGATGCGTGGTGGACAGTACGCGAAACGAGCCCGTGCGGCGCTGAATATTCGCCATGTCATTCAGACCCGTGTTGTACATGCCGCTGTAGTTAATGGTCCAGAAATCAGAGCGAATTTTGATCAGGTCCCCGGGCTGTATGATGTGATTCATCCGAACATCCACTTCCAGTTCTTTTTGATACCAGCGCGGCGCGCCCTCCATGCCGTTATCGACATTGATTTCATACGTCGTCTGACGCGTAGCTCCATCGCGGATGATCACCGTCCGGTTTTCAGATAATAACCAGTCATAGCGCCACGCCGATTTCATTCTGTCGAGGAACGCGCGGCTGGAGGTGTAGGCCATTGTGTAACCGTGGTTGAAAACCGGCAAATCGGAAAAATCGCCTATCGTCTGCACCGGCTTCCCGAATGAACGCGCCACATCCTGAAGAATCTCGATGGCGCGCGCTTTCTCCCCCCAGGTTTTACCTGTGGACGCTTCAGTCCACATCACTGACCAGCAGTTGAGCCGTAAATAGACGCTAACGCCGTCCCGCCCTACTTCGACGCTGTTTATTTGCCCGGTATAAATTTCACCTGAAGATTCATCGTACCCGGCAGACAGGCGCACAGTTCCATAACGGAGGCGCTTTTTATCCCAGCGCTGTATAAGCTGCCGGTATTCACTGGAGACGCCATAAATCATGATCATGGCTGTCGCCACACTGTCCTGTGGCATGTTGGTAATGAGGAACCGAACCTGCGTGGGCGGGTCGCAAATCAGCTTATTACCTTCCGCTGACGTAATTTCCAGATGATATGCGCGTCCAAATAATTCAGTCATTGGGGTACCAGTTCAGGTTATTTGTTACGCCCAGATTGGCGATCGTTGGCGTTTCACCCTCAAGCACGATCTTGCCGATAGTGCTGTTCAGACCTGCCAGCAGGTTCACTCCGACATGCAGACCACGCCCCAGAGCAATCGGCTCATTGCTGGCATTCCGGATATCCACAACGAAATAACCGTACCGCGTCAGCCAGCGGATATTGAACTGAAGCAACGTATCGTTGAGCGTTGAGGTAAAAGAAAAATCGGCCAGGCCTGCCGTCAGGGGGATGGTTTTCATTGCGGTGTCACCTCGCCCAAATGCACGTTCGCCTGCCCCTGGGTGGCCGCTGTGTCACCCGCAGGCAGCCTGCTGTTTATCGTCGCCGGGCTGTCGTTACGGTTTTTTATCAACAGCGCGCGCAATTCGACGACGATTTCCTGCCCGCCCTCGTTTTCCTTGCTTTTCTGCACGCGGGTGTTGGTGATGATCATGTCATCGTAAGATGAACTGACGCCGACAATCGTTAATATGCTGTTGTAGCGCTGCAAGCGTCGAAGATTAACCAAAGCCTCTTCTGAGCGCTGACGTCCGGAAACGGCAAAAGCCAGCCCTGCGGAGGCTGCAATCCCGGCCAGTGCAGCCGCGCCACCACCCAACAGCGAGCTGACGGCGCCAGTCGCCACGCCCGCCCCAATCCCGGCCAGGCCGGACAGATCACCAGCCTGATCCATCAATGCCTTAACCGGGTTATCGGAGATCGCCACCGTCATCGTGACCGTCATCGGTCGCGTTACGGCGTTGTCATTTGCCGTCTGGCCATTTTCCAGCGGATACTCACTAACGTCAGTCCGTAGTTCGCTGGTCTCCTCCAGTATTGCGTCAAAAAAAATCCCGCCTATTTCCGGGCGGGATTTAGTGAACACTCCGACGATTGACATGATCACCCTCTGTTTTTATTGAATGAACGCTCCAGCGTGTTCGCAGCTTCAACAACCACCTCTTCAGCAACATGCCTTACCTGTTTTTCATCCAGCCCCAGACCAGAAATATTAAACTCGTTTCTCTGGGTAACCTGCGTGGGCTGCGACGACTCAGAGCGGCTGACTGACGGGTTATAGGGTGCCTGACTGCGGCGCTGGACATAATCCGGCATATAGTAATTTTCCATTTCCTCCTGGCTGCGTTTGGGCTGAGCATAGGGCGATGACGGCAGCGACGCCCAGACACCACCGAGATGGTTTGTCGCCGTCATAAAGTCACCACTGAGGACATTATCCAGTTGCCCCGCCCGCTGGATAAGCCACAGGGCCGCCATATCCTGGCTGCGTGGTGAAAAGTCGGTGAGACCCAGCGCCTGCGCCGCCTCATCCCATGATGTTTGCGTGAACTGATAACGCCCGGCTGCCGATGTCTGATTCATTGTTCCGTCTGTCTGCCGGAATGGTTTCAATACCCGTGGATGGTCAGACAGATCGCCGAACTGTTCACCACCAAACATCGTGTTATAGCCACCACCAGGAAGGGCGGCGGTTCCCTCAGCGCGTGAAATGGCATCCAGATAGGCGCGGGCGTTTGGGTTATCGATCGCGCCATGAAGATCACCGCCTTTTTTCTGTCTTAAATACGCCTCATAAGGCGTGACGCCTCCACCATCAGAGCGCCCACGGTTAAGTGCAGGGTTACTCATGGCGCGGGCATCTTTCTCATCAACAAAGGCGTTTCCGGGGGTGATCGCCGCTGCGGCGCCAACGGTAAATGGATTGAGAAGAAATCGGGATAACCACCCGCCTCCCGATCCAGAAGATGAGCCACCGCCAAAGCCAAGCAGGCGCCCGCCGATTTTCAAAGCGCCAGCGGTGCCTGCGACACCACCTGCCGTAAGGAGAGCCTGTGAAACACCAGGGTTTTCTTTGATAAAACTATTGATGACATCAAGAACTGAATTAACGATCGGCAACAATTTACTGCCCATTGAGTAAGCGAGCACCTCAAAATTGCGGCTTAAATCCGCCATTTCGTCGTTAAATATTTGAGAGTTTTTTAATAACTGAGCATCAATTTTATACGGATTTGCGTCTGATTTTGCCTGAGAATCACTGAGGAATTTTGGCCCCGTCTCCAGCAGACGAGTGATCGGTGAGTCACGCCCCAGCCCTGCACCTTCCTGAAGGAATGCTCGTTGGTCGCGATTCATCTTCTGATAAGCATCGGACAGATACTGTAGCCCCTGATCCGGAGCCATATTCGCGAATTCGCCAGGGTTAAACGCACCGTTCCAGTACGCCTTATCATTCAGTTCCCCGAACCGGGCTTTGCGCTGTAAATCGGGGATCATTTTAGCGATATCGTGCGCAGCATCAGGAGAAAGATTAAGCCGTCGCATGGCCATCTCCAGCCCCTGAATCTGGCGGATCGTAAAACCGGTATTATTGCTGAGGCGCTGCATTTCCAGGGCAGAATTAGCAACACCACTGGTGAGCGCTTTCATGCCCATCCCAACACCAGCAATGGCGGCAAGCTGAAGCATGCCATCGGTGACGCTTTTTATGGCGGTAGCGCCTTTCTCGAATGATTTTGCATCGGTTTCAAGGCCAAGCGAGACTAACAGGGAATCAATGGTTCCAGCGTTTTCCGCCATTACTGTTCTCCGGGTACAAAAAACCCGCAAAAAGAAGCGAGTACGAATTAAAAATGGGATTCACATAAGAAAATAATAAGGGAATAAGTTTTCACTTTGACAGTAAAGACTTATTCCCTTATTATTTTCTTATACCAAGACGGTATGGTTCTTTAAAAAACTGAGGGATTATGGTTCAGGTTAGTTGGTCAAAACGGGCGCTAAAACAACTCGCAGCGATTGACATCAGATACCGTAAACGCATCAAGGACAAAGTGGGCGAACTGACCGACTTTCCCGATGTGACACTGGATCTGAAAAAACTCGAATCATCTGGCAAGCAGTACAGGTTAAGGGTTGGCGATTACCGCATTATCTTTGAGTTAATCGACGGCACACCACGAGTTTGCGAGATACTCGAAGTCAAACGCAGAACATCAACAACATACTGAGGCGGGGTTATCCCGCCTGAATCCCTGAGTTAAAGAGATTTCGCCAACCGAAATTAAATGTTGGAGTGACATATGAGCATACAGGTTATACACGACAGAAACGGTAACCCCGAGTACGCCGTGATCCCATACGAACTCTATCAACGCCTGATTAAAAACTCTGAGGATGACTCCCTTTATGAGAGCATCCCGTACAGCGCGGCTGACGATGATGACGTCACCATTCCTCATGAAGTGGTTAGCATCCATATCGATCAGGACGTGAGTATTCAGGCGGCGTGGAGAATCTTCCGTGGGCTGTCCCAACGAGAAGTTGCTGATTCCCTCGGCATCACTCAGGCAGCGGTTTCACAACTCGAATCACCGGACACCAGACCACAGAAACGCACCAGAAATAAACTGGCCGAACTGTATGGTTGCAAACCGGAACAGTTGATTCTGTAACACATAGCCCGGAGCGCCGGGCTATCTCGTCTCTCTTGCTCTCTCAAACTGTTCAATCAGATCATCAAGCACATCGTGCATCGCCTGGACATCATCAACCGTATACGTTCCGTCGAGCATATCCGACCATTTCGCCAGTGGCGGGCAGGCATCACCCGCCCCCACACATGGACGCCACAGAAACCAGTCCTTGACGGTTACTGAATGATCGGCGTTGCCCCTGCGCCGTTTTCGCTCTGTTCGCTGAGCTGCCAGAAAGGGCCGACATTCTCCTTCAGCACCCGGCCAAGCAGCAGCAGGAAGTTATGCGCGGCATCCTGAAAGAGATTTTCAGCCACCGGCACACCATCAGAATCGCGAACAATTTTGCCTTTCACGATACACAGTTCTTTCAGCCGGGCTGTTTTCACGCCATCCAGCGAAGCCATAGCAACGGTAATGCCCATCGGAGTCACCCCCTCTCCCAACAGCGGCAGCAGGCCAGCCTGCGCGGAAATCTGCAACATTTCCACCTGGTCTTTTGCCGATGCGGTCACACCACTGTACGTCGCGCCATCGATTTCAATTTCAATTTTGCGTCCCATCAGGTTTCCTCACTGTCTGCAAATTCAAAAATAAACTGCTCGTCACTGACACTGGTTTTACCACCGCGCCCCATTGAGCCACGGTTCACCAGAACGCCATCAAAGCCCATGACAGTTTCTGCCGTGCCCGTCTGGAAAAATGTAAAGGAGGCATCCACGCCCGTTTTTGCCACTGCCAGAATCTGGCGCACCTGATCGCAACCGGGGATCAGGTTAATGGTGAGGCGCTTCGGGCGCGTCTGACTGTCCAGGCGAACCGACGTTTTACCGATACCGCGTTTCAGGGTGGCGCGCGGCTCAAGATCCTCAATCGTGATCGGTGGATCTGTGTCGCCGAAATCGTCAATCGGAATACCGAACACGGTTAAATTGGCGCCGTCAGCGCCATACCGTTTCATTGTCATAATGTATTACTCCACGGTGATATTGATTTCAGCCACGTGCCCGGCGCGCGACAGAATGACCATCAGGGAAGTGGGCGGATAGACGCGCTGCTTGCGCTGGCTGGATGTCAGGCTGAGGACATCTTCAGGGGAGGACCGCAGCACAAAACCAAACTGCGCTGTTTTCGTCTGACCATCGTCGGGATCGACGTATGACCCCGCACCCAGCACACCGTTATCATAAAAACGTTTGCAGGTGGCAGTGATGGCAGACAGCAATCCGGCATAGTCACGCGGCGTTAGCGCACGTTTTGAACCAGCGTTGGCGATGTAGTTATAGCCATCCACCTGAATATGATTTTTCAGCACATCCAGATTGATCACATCGTCGATAAACTCGCCATAAGACGACATCGATTTGCTGTTAATTACGCGGCTGTTGTCGGTTTCCCCCGCCAGTTCGATCTGTGTAAAAAACACTGCATTTTTCGCTTTCAGCGCGTTATAGGCACTGGTCGTGAGATCGTCACCGCTGATACCAGGCAATACCTGATACTCACCAGTGATGGCAGTATTGTCGCCCGTCGGACGGAACTTATGGAACGCCGCGGCCAGTTGCACCATCGCGTACGCCTGAGAGGCGTCAGCGGTCACTGAGGATGCTGATTTGTACCCGGCAAACACATGGCGGTTGCCTTTGGCTTTCAGGGTGGAAAGCACATCATCCGTGGTGCTCTGATCGATGATGTTGTCATCGCTGAACGTGAACCATAACGGATGGCTGGCGGCATCAGACCAGTCGGACAAATCCGGTAACATGGCCGCCGTCACGTCTGCGTATTTGAAAAAGTAGTGGTAGCGCCAGAGTCGATCGTTCGCACTGTTAACGATTTCCAGCAGCGTGTCGGTTTCGTTTTTCATCCATACCGTAATGGTCGGCGGTTTAGGCACGTTGGCAAAATAGCGGGTGGCAATGCGGTAAATGTCGCTGTCGGTTTTGAAATCCGCCGCCACGTCCGTTACAGAACCGTAATCGCGAAAAGTATCAGCCGCAAACACCGCCCCTTGAACCAGATCGGCAGCATCAGCAAAAACGAGTGCGCTCGAAAAATCCGCATACCCCAGGCCAGCAGGACTTAACAGCAGGTTGATGGGGATAATATTATCGACTGAATAAGCCATAGGGAAGTTTACCCCTCATTGATAAATTGAATATTGAACCCTGCTGCGCGCAGCAGCTCGTAAGAAAGGGTGTGTTCGATAAACAGATGGATATCTGCCTGCCAGCGCGGCTGGATCCCCGCCTGTAATATTCCGGTGAGATTCCTGCACGCACTGACGTAACGCCACGCAATATCATTGCGGTACAGGAATTCACTCACCGGCTGGCGAAAATTGGCGTTATGCAGTTGCAGAATGGCTGTATCCGCGCCCTCATTGAGGATGTTCACCGACAACATAAATTCCATTGAAGTGACTATCGTTTCGCGCAGATCCTGCCACTGCCCCAGCGATGTATCGGCTTCCTCCGTTGCCGGAATGAGATCTCGTCGCCGCTGCGACCAGCCGTATGCACGGATCGGGATGGGTTTGTAGGTGGCATAAAGCCCGGCTGGCGCATCGCGGCCCTGGTCAGCCAGAATGACGGTATCCACACCCGACGCGAGCGCCACCAGTTCCTGAAATACGGTATACAGCTCGTCGATGCGCTCCATCAGCCCGTCCCCCGGTATCGTTCCACCACCGCACGGCAGAAATTTCGCCACGGGCGATTGTCACAGGACATCACACGCCACTGGCGCATCACCAGCCCGTCGCTGAACTCGAGCAAATCGGCAAATTTTCCGTTATCGTCCGGCCAGAGATAATTCACGCCGTCGTTGATATGAATGACCCGGGCATCCTGTGGATTCGCCGTGCCGCCCATGCCAATCAGCATCTGCATGTCTTTCCACTTCGCAGGCTGAATGTTAACGCGCGTCAGTTCGACGGTTTCACCCGGCGAATCCGCCCATCGCCCGCCGGGTCCGGTGTAACCCCCTGCACCGGCGCGGATTATTCGTACGCCACCGGGAACGGGAGAATTGAATGTCGAATCGATATGGCCGTTCATATCCAGACCATTTCCAAACATCGTTAATCCTCCACGACATGGGTGATAGCCTGCCGCAATGTGCCGGTGTCAATGAGTGGCGTAGCAGATCCCTTGCGGGCGATAGTTGACGGTGCGTTTGCTGGCTCAATACCGGCACTGATTGCGTCCTGGCAATACCCCGCCGCCCGGGCACCAATCTGGTCGAGCATCTGGAATGCCGTAATTTCTCCGCGGGCAACCTTTCCTGAGAGGGCACGGAAGCCCTTTTTGATGTTGTCCTGATTCTGGCGCAAAGGGACACGCAGGAAAGAGCGTTCTGGGATGAGGCCATTTGCGGAGCCGAATTCCTGCACCGCACCAATGACCACCAACGGCGCGCCGTCTTCGTAGTTACCGGAGCCAGCGGGTAATCCCACCAGCACCCGGCGTTTTGCCGTCAGTCGGTCCTGAATCTGCTTCAGCTTCTGGGCGATTTTGTTGCCGCCATGCACTTCTGCATTGATTTTCATATCATCAGTCCCCCGGTGCCTGCACGACGGCGCAGGCGCATAAATTCCACGCCGTACGCTGTCAGCGGCAAATCGCCGTTGATGGTCAAATCATCCATCGTCACCGACGGCACAGCGAACGACGTGGATTCATCACCTACAGACTTGCCAGAAATGGCATAAGCGGCACCAACGTCTCCCGCGGCAGAACGTTTACGCATCACCAGTCTGTGGGCCGCAAACGCGAACATGCCGCGCTTTTTGATGCTGACCACCCGGCCATCCGGATAAATGCCCCAGCGCTTGCCGGTTTCTGCATCTCCTTCTGCCAGTGCGGTAATCACCCCAGAATCCGGCCACAACGCCACGTCGCCGAATTCGGGGTAATACGCCCGGAAATCAGTCACAATTTGCGTAGTGATCTCCATCGTTACCCCCATAAAGCAAAACCCCGTCACCAGGACGGGGTTTATTCGGTTTCAGCAGTACTGCCGGAGGTATCCGGCTGTTGCGCCAGCGCCTCGTCGATGGCCTTTTGCAGTGTCTCTGCTTTAGCCGCCGATGGTGCCTTTTTGCCCAGCACCTCTTCGTACCGGGTGCGCAACGCGGCGATATCCACTGCCGTTTCACTGGCATTCTGCTGCGTCAGCGCCTCGTCGCTCTCGTCATGCTCCGCACGCAACAATTTAGCCTTAACAAACAGGTGATCGCGGAAATCACCCGCCACCAGAGCAGAATGACCGCGCTGGATGGTGATGCGCTTGCCAGTCACCCCATCAGTGACGGTCAACGGTGCAGTATGAAGATTAAACAGTTCAGCCATCGTTACACCCCATCCACGTAATGAGCCGCTTTCGGAATACGCCATTCCGTCCCGCCGGTACGCAGCAGAGCCGGTACCTTGAAGTTGATGTTATCCGCCGTGGCCGGAGCCAGGAAACGCAGCGGCATCACATCGTGTCCTTTGACTACTCGGAGGTCTTTCTTATAGACCATCATGCGATCGGTTCCACCTGCGCCCGCACCTTTCAGCAGAATGTCGTCTTCAAATTCCATATCGCGGAAATTCTGGCGCAAGAATTCGAGCAGGGTAACGTTACTGGCGTTTGCGGTTGAAAGCAGGGTTCGCTGGAGCAACTGGAACTGCTCTGACGGGATCACAAATCCGTTTGGTCGATGAACGGTCAGCGTATTTTCCAGATAGACCTGGTTATAAGCATTACCGAAGAAATCGATAATCGGCTGCGCGCCATAGGTTGGAATTGCGGCAACCAATGAGGCCAGGGTGGACGATGCCGACTCCACGCCAACATTAGGGCTTTTATAAAGCCCCTCTCCCACACCCTTATCGCCCAGAAGATAGATTTTGTTCAGCCCCTGCTCAACGACATCACGTACTGCCTGCCCGCGTTCGGCGTCCAGGTTAACGTTGTTCAGCATGGCAAAGCCGATCTCTTCCAGAGAATAGGTGTAACCCAGTGCTGCGGTCGTGATTTCTTTGAAACCCTGCGACATCGCAATATCAACGGTCGGCACATCGGTGCTGTTCGGGCCAAGCACCTGCAATTCACCGCGGGCATCAATCGCGCGGAACACCACCATTTTTGCCCAGTCCGGCGCGCTGTTATCCAACGGCAGCAACGTGCCATATTTGAACTGGGGATACTCCAGCCGGTAGATCTCCGCTTCGACATACGCGGCCTGCTGGATCAGGAACGACAGCGCCGCGACCGGTGAAACGTCGAAAACAGCAGCGTCAGAAAATTTTCGCTTCATTATTAACCTCTTTATTAATTGCCAGCGGAAGGAGCAGCAGGAGTAGCAAGGACGCCATCAACGCGGATTTCACCAACTTCACCGGCAACCACATCATCAACCCAACGGACAAAATTGAGCGTTACGCCCGCAGCAGACCCGGCGGATAAACGCCCCAGGTTGTCACCGTCCGCAGTGATAACGATCACCGCATCACCCGCGTTAGCCCCATCCACGCAAAGCGCGAACATGGGACCGCGATGCAAAATGGAAGCGACATGGCTCACCGGATAACCCGTTGCATAGGCATCCGGATTTGTTGGTGAGCTGTTGCTGAATTCAGCCAGTGAACGAACGGAAAACCCGATAATGTCCTCAGCCGTTGTGGCGGCGGTCACCGGCGCGCAGGAGCGGGCAGCGGTACCGCGGATCACCGCACGGCCAAACGGAACCAGCGCAGATTCAACAACCCGCGATACCACTTCAACCACGTCAGTGGTGGAAATCTGCCCCTCGTACGCCTTGCCGCGATAAAGCGTGAAATTGTTCTGAGCAATAGCCATTATTTGGCCTCCTGTTTGCCGTAGCGTTTATCGAGCCAGGACTGACGGACGCTGTCGCGGGTCGCCTGTGCCCCGGTGGTTTTCGCGCCCCGCATATCGCGGCTGAAATTAAAGAGCGAGTCATCGGAGCGCTGTTTGCTGTCCGGATCGTCCTCTTCATCGTCGTCATCATTTTCTTTGCGCTCTTCTTCCGCATCGAAATAAGCCGTGACATACGCATCAGGCGCTTTGTCCCACGATTCGTATTTGCGGCACTTGATACCCGCGGCATCCAGCGCAGCACGTTTGATTTTCAGAGGATCAGTTGCATCGCAGGTAAAACCGGCACCCGCCACCTTCACGGCTGAGTCACGCACCGCCAGCAAATCCGCCACGCGTTTCGAAATCGAATCTTCGGAAGTTTTCTCTTTCAGTTCCTCGATCTCTTCGTCTTTGGCGTCTGACTGGGCCTTTTCTTTTTCCAGCTCTTCCTCTGCTGAATCCTTCTCAGCTTCGGCCTTCTCTTTTTCTTCCTCCGCGTCTTTCACGCGTTTTTTCAGGTTGTCGATGGTGGTCTGGATCAACTGCTGAGTTGCCTCATCAGCCACCTCCACCCGAACGCCTGAATCCAGAACAACTTTAAATGGCATGGGCTTTGCTCCCGTTGGTTTATGGTCGAACAATCGCGCCAGATGCCCGGCCCTGGCCTGGTCACACAGTGCGATGTGGTTGATAGTGATGTCCCGTTGAATGAACTCGTACGGGGTGCCATCCGGCGCCGTGCCGGGGGTATGGTCATACTCGGAGGTATAACCGGCTGACAGTTCCGCTTTACCGCGGTCGATAGCATCGATCGCGGCCTGGTCTTTGATCAGCAGATCTACGACGACGAAATCGCCATCCTGGCGGCCCGGCGAAATCGCATGGCCGGCAGTCACCTCTTTAAACGTCCCGGAGTCTACGAGGTCATCGGGGTGATCAATGGTGACGTCTTTGTTGTCGTAGCTCGCCAGGCTCTGAGGTTTAAAAACCTCTTCTGGCGGACGATAAACATTAACGATCTGACCGGGTGGCCTGTCTGTTAACCCCAGCTCGGCGGCCAGATACTGCTGAATACCGGAACGGGCAACGCGCCCGGGGACTTTGAGATAGCCCTCAGGTGTGATTTCGCGCTGGGATGTGACGGGGAAGGCCACGCGGTCACGGACTGTGATCCGCATGCGTGTTACTCCAGATGGTTAGTAATCGAGACCCTGTATCAGTGGGGTGGGAGTGCAACGGCAATTAATATGCGCACGCCCGGGAAACAGCCCGGTTTCGCCGTTAAAACTTGCACCTTTTGACCAGAGATAAACGCCGGGTCCGTAGCCTACATCCTGCCTGGCGATGTGAAAGCATTTGATTTTTGCTTTCGGATATCGCCCTGCCGGGTTGCCGCTGACGCGCACATCCTGAGACGTTGACCAGCGAAACCGGTCAATGCCTGCCTGCTGCTGGCGCTGGCGTGTGATGTCGCTACGGATTTTCGCGGTCTGGTCACGGGCGATGAGTTTTGCCCGGTTGTACGTCGCGCCGGTGGTGTTTTGCAGATTGCGGGTAATCGTGGTCAGCGAGTCGCCCCGCAGAATGCCATCCATGACCTGCCGCTGAATGTCGTCGAAGTAGTCTGATGACAGCGATTTGATCAGTGCGACATTCTGTTCGACCGATGCGTCGAAATAATCCACCAGCCCGCCATTAACCATCAGGCCGGTCATGTCAACGCCCAGCGCGCGGTTAATCTGCTCAACAAACACCGCTGAACTTTCGGAGTCGGCCCGGCTGACGACGCGCTGAGCCAGTTTTTCTGTTGCTGCGCCAAACGCAACAGAGAAGAACCGGTCCGCCGCCTGCCGAATTGAGGTCATGATGATATCGGTTAAACGGCTGTCGGCGGTGTACTCACGGCGCAGTACCGGGATCAGTGCTTCATCAATCGCCTGCGCCATTTGCCGGACAATATCGCGCAACTGCCCGTTGTAGTAACGTTCAGTTTCGTCAGTTTGCCTCGCCGGTCTCAGCGGTGCCCGTCGGCGTGGTGGGGTCTTCTTCAGGATTTCCGCCAGCATTGCCGAGCCGGAACTGATAATCGCCGCCTCGCTCGGCTTTTTCGTCTGCCTCAATGTCGGCAATATCAGATTCGTCGATACCATAGATCCCCTGCTCCATGAGTTTTCGCGCTACCTGAGACGGTTTCACCACTCCCTGTTGCAGACGAATATCATCTGCCTGTGCGTCAGCAAGTCGCTGCGCTGACAGTTCGGTGTCGGTCGGCTGCGCCAGCGGAGAGAATTCAAAATCCAGTCCGTCCGGCATGGTGCCCAGCGTTGAGCGGATCAGGACTTCATCAATGCGTTTCAGAAATGGCCGGTACTTTGATTCCTGTCCGCCCCTGATGGTGTTGTAGTAGTTGTTCATATCGCCCTGGCCGGAGTCGCCAATCCCCTTGGACTGAACACCAAATAATCGTGTCATCGGGATGCCCGCTGCACCGGATGTCCATTCCATAAGGGATGAAAGAATTTCACCCAGTCCGCCGAACGAGATCTGCTTGCGTTCAAAAACTTCTTTACTGTCCAGCAGCGCCAGCCGGTAAAGGGATTTCATCATGCCAAAAATGTTGTAGCGGCGGGCTATCGACTCATCCATATCACCTGAGGACAGATCGGAGGCGAGATTCTCACGATTGATAACATCAATGTTCGCTTCCTGAATCAGCGCCGCGATGCCGCCCTTTGCACTGACGGCATCTTTGACGTCCTCAAGGCAGCGCCGCAGACGGCTGTCGTCCCAGCCACCGTTGATCATGCGCAAACGCATAGGCAACGGCGCGCCGGGTGCTTTGACAAAATGGCTGTAATGAATGCGCTGAGTACCGCCGTTAACCACGTAGTAGTCCGGCAGCATATAATTTTCCTCCAGCGGATTCGTGACGTTGAATTGCTGGCCGTTGATAAACATGCGGTCGAGCACCAGCAAACGACGCAGTGAACCCTTTTTAATTCTTTTCACGTCCAGTGGGGCATCGAACGATTGATCGGTGATCATCAGCACACCCGCGCCACCGTAAACACCAGCCCACTTGAATGCCTCCTGCGTTGCCCCCTGAACGTTAAACGCCTTTTCTGCCTCACGGATGGCTGTGGCGTCGTCAGCGGCAAATTCCCGCCACTCGCGCGTTGAGTCGTCAACCGGAATATCAATGATGTCGCGGGCGATCCAGTTTTCGATATACGCGGCTTCCAGTTCGCCAAAATCCTGCATCATGCCGAACTGGAAACGGTTAAACATGCGGCGGTCACGATCTGTACCCATGCCGGTCATGACGTTCATTAGCCCGTCAGAAGTCACGCGAATACGCGGTTTTCCGCCGTACTGGTTATTGCTCATCGTTAAACCCATCCCCACCCGGTGCCGCCACCGGAAATTAATTCGATCTCGATTGCATCCATGAACGTGTCGAGGATGTCGTCATTTTTGTGGCTGTCATCTGCGGAGAAATCGGCGCACTCGGCCAGAGCAGGCAATACCCAACTGGTTTGTGCTGCTGGCGTACCATCCCAGTAAAAAACCTGATTGACGGGCTGGCCATCGTCGGTCATCAATGCCGGAATGAACACTTTGCCGGTTTTGATCTGAGGGACGCTGTTCAGGCAGCGAACCAGCTTGTTCTGCCCGGCGCCACGGGGGATTTCCAGCACAGGGATCGATTTACGTTTTTTCAGCGTGGTAATCAGTCCCTGCCCGGCTTGTTTATCCTCAATGCCCATATGCCGAAGCGGTGCCGGGCGTTTCGGATTGTATGGTTTCCATTTTTCCCACAGCGCTGTTGCCTGCTGTAGCAAATCCTCCGGATCCCACCTGCCACGCACACTGTCGATGAGGTAAAGATTGTTGTCTGTCCCCATACCAGCCAGCGTGAAAACGGTGTAATCGTTGTAGTCCTCGACCTTGCCGCTGTTGGTGTCCACGTAAACGGCGCGGTGTGTCAGCGGTGGCAAATGCGTGTACCGCTTAAACCAGTCGGTATCGATCAACCCACCCGTCAAAGCGCGTGGACGCTGCATGTACTGCGACAGAAACGTGTATTCGTCACGCTCCCACAGTCGCAGCAGATCGCCCACGTATTCGTTAGCTGGCCAGTACGACCAGTAGCGAACGCCACCGACGACCACGCTTTCCGTGTCTTTAACAGAGAACCAGCACAGCGAGCGCCACGGTTCCGGCAGTGCATCGATATATTCTTCGCTGACCAGAGCCGGGATTGTGACGTGGTGGAAATCCACGCCCATTCCGCCCGACAGCATGAAGCCGGTGGCATCGTCGGTGTGCAGGCGCTGCTGGATACTGACAAATGGAGTTGGATGATCTTTCGATTTATCGCCACGGCGGGAGCGGATGGTGTTCACCAGCAGACGGTTCGCGTTCTCGCGTTTCGTCGCGGAGAACATGTCCTCTGGCTTGTTGTAGTCATCCAGGCACACAAAGCCGGAAAAATCAGGCCCGGGATATCCCGCGCGCCCACCTGTGATTTGCCCGCCACTGGAGCGGGAAACCGTCTGGCCAACGGTTCGCCCGCGGGGATTAACAACCTCCCACTCTTCGGCCTGGTTCACGCCAAACTTGCACGGCCACAGCGACTGATATTCAGCACTGGCGATAATGTCGCGGGTGCGCCGGCTGTTGCGTTTTACCAGCGAATCAGCAAACGAAACGTTCAGATTACGAAACCGACGTAACTTACCCGTTTGCACCAGCATGTTGATGTATGCCGCTGCGTGGATCGAAACGAACTCTGTTTTTGTCCCACCCGGCGGCACGTTGATAATGAGGTTTCGGGGCTGTAACCGCCCGAATACCAGATCATCAATTTTGCTGGCCATCATGCGGTGATGCCAGTTAACCAGCAGGCGATCACCCTGCAACAACTCAAACCAGAGGCGGGTGAAATTCAGGAAGGATTTTTCGCTTTTTGACTTAAGGGCGACACGATCAGGAAAATCGAGGTCTTCCCACTCGAGTAGCTGCGACATTTTTCAATCCCGATTTTTACCCTTTTTTGGGGCTATTTAACATAATGGACGTTACCCGAACAGCGGGATTGGCACTCATGCCAAATTCACCACGAAAGCGTTAAAAGGACAGGTTTTCCCGGTGATAAACAGGCACTTTTAGCAATAACATTTTGATAACAAATCACCATTATTACGGTCCGCTTAAAATGACAGACGAAACCCGCTTTTTACCCTGTTTTCTCTATTCTGCTTAATCCAGATCGGGGAGTTGTTTTTCTAATGCCGCCTGCGCCTTCGCGTAATCTTCCGGCGTGTAATTAACCTGGTTGATGGGGCCGCCGTCAGCACCAGTCAGTTCGGTGCGGTTTTTCAGCATACCAAGATGTTGCGCCACCATTTTCAGGGCTTCATCCTGATTGCGCATCTGCACTTCCAGGCCGAAGCGCCCTTCTTTTACCCCGGCGAACAACCGACGAGCTGCGCCGTGCAAATCACGGGTATCGTGAAAAAATGCCCTGCTTACCCCCATACCGTTACAGCGAGGGCATTCGGGATTCGGATCAAGGGTGGCATCGAACCCGTAGCCTCCGTCATCGCGCGGAGCGGCTTTTTTCTTTTCCTTTGCCTCTGCACCGGCTTCCTCAAATTCAACCGCATCGCGCCATTGATACTGGTGGCCGAATCCCCAGCAATGGCGGCAGCACAAACGACGATGTTCGGTGATTTGCGTTGCATCTGCTGTCGCCAGTTCCCACCACATTTTCAACACGGCATCCTGCGTGATTTGAGTGCGCCGCTCTCTCGCTGCCAGAGCGTCGCGAATCGCCCAGCTCACCTTATCGTTTCTGTACATTCGCGAGGCTGCAACATACGCAGTGTTCCCCTCACCTTTTCCACCGGCACGTTTATAAGCGGCCACGCGGTTCATATCGATGAGGTACTCGCTAACGAAACGGGCCTGCATGTCGTTAAGTCCGTATTCATCAGGGTTTAAAGTCCATTCATCGGCGGTGTTTTCAGTTGGCAGGCAATTTGAATCAATTTGATTTTCAATTTGGGGAACTGGTGTTTTTGCACCGTTTTGCGCATGCACACTGCGCAATTTTTTCTGCGCAGTTTTTTGCGCACTTTGCGCAGCGGGCTTTTTAATGTAGCGACGAGCTGATGCGTAATTCAGTCCCTGCGCTTCACACCACTCTTTCGGTGATATTCCGTTTTTGGCATGGTCGGCGAGGAACTGGTTTTGCAGCGCTCCCCAGTCCGGTTTTGCCATAACTTCCTCTGGTGTTTAGTTATCAACTGATGGATATTAATTATTCAAATCCACGGGGTGCTCGCGACAGAACATTTCTTGTTTGTCGGTAAGTGCCATTAATTATTCCACTCTTTAAGGATTTAAAATGGAAAGTGTATTTTTTAAAGTAAATGGTCAGGAAGATGTCACGTTTGATGGAAAATTGGTCGCGCATGTTCATGATTCTGACAGCGATGTCTCAAGAGCCGTTTATGAAACCCCAAAAGGAAATTGGTTTTATACAGAATCAGATAACGAAAATGTGCTGTTGCGAAGCATTGTTATAGAAAATAAGTCAAAGGAAGAGCTAATCAAGATTTTAAAGTTTACAGACCTTGCTAAGGTTATTTATTCACAACTAGGAATCGAAACAACAAAAAAGCTTGATATCTAACTTATCGACATAAGAGAACGGGCCTTCTTTGTGGCCCTTTATGTTTGTCACTTCAAGCACTGCTGCCAGATGTAGTCCTGCAACCCCGCAATCATTTTCCCGCTGGTTTCAATTCGCTCTCTGAGGGTGAAATAATCCCTTTCAGCGGCGTCAGTAAGTCGGGGGCTGGCTGCATCATCCACGCCGGTGGTGCCGGTCTTTCCGTCCTGAGGACAGGTGGCGTTGAGACGCAACCTACGCTTGCCAGCAGCAACATCGCGTTCAAGCTGATCAATAGTGGCCTGTGCATCTGCCAGTTCTCCGGTGTATTTCGCGTCGAGCGCAGCAACATCGCGCTGGCGCACCATCATGTCGGTTATAGTGTCTTTCGCCAGATTCAGTTCACTGGTGGCTTTATCGCGCTGTTCTTTATAGACGATCGCGTTATCGCGGTAGTGGTTCACAGCCCAGCCCAGTGACACAATCAGAAGGACAATCACGGTACAGACAATTGCAGTAACGCGACTCATCACACACCATCCAGGCAAAGCGCTTTTTCTTTACTGCGGCGCGTTACCAGACCGTTCATCACTGTGCCGTTGGCATAAACCCAGCGAGTGAACTGCTGGCACGCCTGCGCGGTTTCTCCCTGGCGCAGCATCCAGAACAGCGTCGATTTCTGCATGGCGCCGCAACCCATATTGAACGTAATCGACGTGACGGCAGAAAACGTGTTGTCACTCAGTCGTGCGCCAGATGCATAGCTGTTAACGCATTTCTCAGCGCTGAGGATGTTCTTCTCCCAGTCTGCCGCGATCTGCGCATCGGTTTTACGCGTACCAGCTTTGACGTTGTGGGTATTGCCTATACCGTCAGTAAGAACGCCAGCCGGGCAGACATACGGGTCGCGGCGGCACGCCTCAGCGTTGCCGATTAGTTCAAGCCCGCGCTCATTAGTGCGAACGTGACCGGCGTTCAGAACAATTGCGATAATTGCTCCGGCAGAACAGACCGCTCCACCAGCAATTTTTACTTTGCTCATCACTGTCCCCTGGCAGCTTTACGCCGATCTTCTTTAATTTTGAAATACAGGTTGGTCAGATACGTCAAAAGACCAAACAGAATACTCGCCAGAACACCTATCGCAGCCCACTGTGAGGGCGACACTTTATCCAGTAGCTGGAGCACCCAATACCCTCCGTTTGCTCCAGCAAAGCCGTAGCTCACACCGGTTGTGATTTTGTCCATTCGATACATACTCCACCTCCGATTAGACGGGGTGTTAAGTTTGGGAGATAAAAAAGGCCGCCGGATGGCAACCTATAAAATAACACTGTAAAAATATCAGGCTTCACCGCTATATCAGACGGATTTATTCTTCTGGTTCAGTCCCGCCCACGCACGAAGACAATGATGTAATCAAGACCAAACAAGAAAACCCGAATCCTAATACGGGTAAAATTGCATAAACAAAATCAGGCATGGGAATACCTCATGGAAATTATTTCGGTAATCGGAATGCTGCTGACACTGGCAGGGCTGTTTGTTCCGTCACTAATCAGTAACCATTCGTCACGTAAAGCGGAATTCAGGAAGCAATCTGCGCCTCTGCTGGAAAAGTTGCTCAGCGAAATTGATGCTATCGAAGGAGGCTCATCCCCGTTCAGGCTTATCAGCGATGCTGATTTTTACCAGTTACTACCTTATGCTCCGGGACGTAGGAGGAAAGCACTCAATAAAGCATACGCCAGTTACCTTGATGCGCATTCAATCGCAATTACGAAGCACTGGCATGATGAAAACCCATCCGATGGGGCGATTTTTTTTCCGGCGAGTTTCATTCTCACCAATCCAAATGAAGTGCTGGAAAAAATGCAGTTCCTGAAAACAGAACTCAGCAGGTAGGACCTTTAAGCAACTCACCATGCTTATGATCCTGATACGAAAAAACCCCGCCGGTCGGCAGGGTTTTGCAAGCTAAATTCATTTGGACATAAGTATCCATGATTAGAATCATATCGGACAACTTCGGACAAAATCAAGCTCAGCACATAGAAAAAATACAGCGGAACTGGTCCGGAAAGAGATATAAAACCCGGCGCGGTGGCCGGGTTGCTGACTTTACTTATCTGAATCTTCAAGATCCAATGGAATAATATCATCAAAACGAGGGTGGATTTTATTCATCTTAGTGACGAAGTCTGGGTAATCGTTTGACAGCTTCATAATAGTAACAGCAGATGAAAGGTGTTCCCTAAGCTTTTGTTGACCGATATTAGGCGTCAATGATTGAAAAAGCTTTGTTCTTTTTGAGGCTGCTTTAGTTTTCTTTTTCAGTTCCTCAAGGATGTTTGGAGCAAGACGTTTATAGACAATGTCGTTGGTTAGCAAGCCAAAATATTGCGGCCTAAACTTGGGATTTGATGGCGGATACTCAAGTCCTCTCAGACGAAAAAGCTCCTCATAATACTCTGGTGGGAATGTAGTTATATAAGGTTGAATTTCCTTTGCAACAAATGCCTCCAGTATTTTAGCCAGGGCATCCCTTTCTCTATCACGCTGATAACCAGTGGCTTCATCAACTAATGCAACAATACCGACCCTTGCAAAACCACGAACTAAAATTTCGCACTGTTTAGCGAAGTGTTTCTGTTGAGGGGCCAGCAGGCCCTGGCTATTTGCCTCAAGAACAGCATCGCAGATATCAGCTAAAATCTCCGCCTCAAATCCATATGCGGTCCTCCCGCCCCCCACAACTCTGAATTCAATCGGCGCTGCGCAGCGTGCCGATAAGTTATTGGTTATAATACCTTTTGTCTCTAAACCCCTCAAAAAAGTAACTATGCGCTGCTCGCCCTTTACGCCACCACTTTTTGACATGCCAATCCCTGACTGCAATCCACCTTGAGATAAGACTCTTCGTCCATCATCAAGTACATAGCAGGGTATTTCAATGTCGCCAACTTTTAGAGCGCTGCCATTATTGCCGTATTCTGCAGAGGGTAGTGATGCATAGTGTTTTTTCATTTCACTCGCTTTTTTTGACGATTCCTTCCTCTGTTCAGGTGTCATTTTAGCTGCTCTGGCTTTGCCTCCCTTGGCCTTGCCTGTTGGCTCTTTATCGTCCTCGTGTTCAATGATATCTGTCATCTTGCTTTGCTCGTGTTGTGAATGTACGAACATTATAATCATATGTACGTTACAACGTGCAATAATTATTATTGAACGAAAAAGGCCGCATCTGTGAGACCTCTCTTCACCAAAACGTCTCTTCCGGTCGCTTTTAGCATTCATCCTGATTAAAAGCTGTAGCTTTCTGGAATTCCCGATCTGCTATTCGTTCTTCCTGCCAACATTTACCCACCAGCGATTCAAGAAACGGCTTCCAGTTACGTGTCCATGTTCTGACATGTAGGTCCGGAACATACTTCAATATAGCTTTATACGCTGCCGTAGAGGGCATTACCGTGAAACCATTGCCACCGCAACGTTCACAGGTTTTGAATACCGGCGCACCACGCTCACTTGTGGCCTTGCGATCGAGCACCTCGCCTTTTCCTCCGCAACGGCAGCGGGCGCTTAATACGCCTTTCCCGTCGCACGCTTCGCACGTGGCCGGAACAATCTCTGTTACCTCTGTCCATTTCTCCCAGTCTGACGGACGAACCGCGCGGGAACGGCTGGCCCAGTACGGGGCTTTCCCCGACGGGTATGACACTTTGCGCGTGACCTGAGTCCGGGTAGTCTTCCCGGTGCCATTGCAATTGAGGCACGTTCCGGTGCTGGCAGCCGAACGGGAATACTCAGCAAAGGCAAACTGCGCCAGCACCAGCATGCACCAACCAAACTCACTACCAGCGGCTTTGCGCACATTCTTTGGCGCAACGCCCATCGCGTGGCGTGCCAGCGCTTGCACGGCCAGTTGCTCGTCGGTTTTACTGATCCCGGTCTTACCGAAGAATGCCGCCAGACCAAATCGCGCGCGGCTGCTGGTGGCGCCAATAGCGGCCATTACATCCGTCCCTGTCAGGCGATCCGGTGATGTTCCTTTCACGCTATCGCTGATGTGCATGCCCTGTGGGCTGAAATGTTTGAGTGATGCTTCCAGTTTCATGCGGCGGCTCCTGTTTTCTGCTGCGTGCGGGAATGGTGCGGGCGCGTCGGTGCAAACGCGCGGAGGATGGATTCTTTTTCGTAGCGGTGTTTTTCGGCGGCAGTCATGCTTTCACCAGCCCCTCTTTCTTCCAGATGGCAAGCGTGCGCATTACGCCTTCAGCGTGCATGAGTCGCAACTCGTCGCGGCTGTATTCGGTTTTTACGCGCCCGTCGACGACATCATGGCAGCAGCTACAGGCGATCGCCGCCTGTGTATCATCCGGCTTAATGCCCGTGCCGCAGGTTCCTGCCAGACGGTAATGCGCCAGCACGCTGGTTTCAGGGTTGCCGTTGCATATCCCTGGAATTCGGACGGTACATTCGCGACCGCGCGCCGCTTTACGTAAATCAGCCAAGGCGACCTCCCCATGGGCGACCGCGTTTGCTGCTATTGTTGCAGTGTTCGGGAAGTCTGGCGCTGACGGTCCAGGTAATAAAATCGGGATTCAGGCTGCGCTCAACTTCAACGCCGCGACGCCTGTATTGCGCCACCAGCTCGTCGGCCTGTTGCGTGGTGCATTCGGTGTGCTGGAACCAGCTCTTTCTGGTCGCCATCATCACGCGAAGCTCATCAGTTGAGACGCAGTGTTTTCTGCTTCTTGCTGCGAACTAAATGAACTGGACAATATCCAGCGCCAGAGGACATCCAGCGCGGCTTTGTATAGCTGCTGGAATTCGGTTTCGTCCATGTTGCCAAAAGCAATACTGCGGGGATGTTTTCGAAGCGTGCCGTCCGGCAGCTCGATGGCGTCATAATGCCCTGCTTCTATAGTCACCCATGCGCGGTACGCATCGAAGGATTTGCAGAGGCTGATCCCGTTGGTGATGCGGCGATTTGCGACCTGCGCCAGATACTGCTCAGCGGCATCCATCAACGCGGCTTCATTGCCGCCGTAGGAAGCGAGGAATTTTGCATACCCGGTCACCAGTCGTCGTTCGTTGGACGAGATAGCACCGCCGCTTGGCTCCCAGTATTCAAACCCGAGATTGAGCAGAGCGAAGAAACGCCGGTGAAACGCCGGATTGCGGACGAGCTTTACGTCGGCTGACAGCACCGCACCGAGCTTACATTTTGAATGCAGAAAATTGCTGGTCTCAGGCGTTGCCGGGATCAGGGTTCCTGAATGATTGATAAGTTGTAGCTGCGCCATAATGTCCCCATCTGGCGCATAAGGTTGTCAGTTGTTCAGGCTGACAGCTGGCATTATGGGCAGGTGATTAAGAATAATCAACCAATCAAAAAATCCCATAATTTCTGGACATGGTTAAATAGGTATATACCAGACAGAACGATAGCAATTGTTGTGATTCCCAAGCATGGGTACATGCACAGCCTGTATATCAACTCACCCCGCTTAACCCTTTTCCACTCTTTCTTAAGAACACGGAATGAGGCTTCAGTAAATTCAGCCTGAGTAGAAGTAAAAAGACCACTACCAGCGTATGCATCACTAAGCATTTTGGTCATAACCTGCGATAATCTTTTTTCTTCAGGAGATTTGCCTCCGTAATTTATGCGCAGGTTTATTTCTGAGTGAAGTTGACTTATCCTTTGATTGTCACTTTCAGGAACAAGATCGCCTTCTGCAGATATATTTCTCACGGTTAGAAGAATCGAGCTAAACGTGGTAAGTGCAATTCTTAGCTCTTGTATCCAAGCTTGACGAAATTCAGATGTCTTGTTTTCCTTCGTCATAACCAAGCCAATTCCACCTGCCGCAGCAGCTATTACGCCAGCAGCGATCGCCGCCCATGCCTCTGTCATATGGATCTCCAAGAAACATAAGTAAAAACCGCCATAGTGGCGGCTTTCGTAGGCGACTGGCAGGCTGAGTTTATGCTGTTTCGCATCGCTTTCGGTTGGCTCTCAAGCATCACGCAGGAGTAGCTCCTCTGGCAAATTGGTTGTCTGACCTCTCAGCTTTTCGTGCATTAACCAAAACCCACTACGACCTTGGCAAAAGCTGCATACCCCCTGGGCTTGCCGATAGCGATCGGATCATCCTCTCGCATCACTTTTTTCTCACTATCCAATCTTGTTTCATCCCCTGGTCAGACGCTCAGATGTAGTGCTCTACAGCGGCATGCGGGGGAATACAAAAACTCGGACAAAATATAGCCCTCCTTTTCGAATCTCACGCGGGGATACCCAATTAATAACCTCAGAATAAAAAACAATCAACCACATCTTATATGGTTAATTCAAGTTACTTAAGATCCGATAACTTGGTTAAGCAGCTTTTTCCACTTCCTTAAACATACCCGGCCCATTAGCCCTCACCAGCGCCTCTGCGAACGGCAGATGGACGGCGGTATCCCAGCGGGCTAGCTGTCTATTCTTCGCATATTTCGTGCCGGTATAATCACGAACGATGATTTACCAGTCAGGGGAACCCTTGGCGCATCAGGCATCACCGATTGGTTCCCAGTATTCAAAACCGAGGTTGAGCAAAGCGAAGAATCGGCGATGAAATGCCGGGTTGCGTACAAGCTTAACCTCAGCAGAAAGCACCGCGCCGAACTTACATTTTGAATGCAAAAAACCGCTGGCCTCGGGCATCGACGGAATCAGGATCCCTGATGAATGCTTGAAGCTGCGCCATAATGCCCCAATGACAGATATTTTACTGTTAACTATCTGATTTTAAATGACGTGAAAAGCTCAATTGATATAACGAGCAAAAAATCAACCAGCTAAACTGAGCAATTTGGGCAAATGGTTCGATAAAATCGAACCCGAAAAGATATAAAAAGCTCCACTAGATGCTACTGACTTTTTCTTGTCGATGTGAGCCATTTCAATATAACGGTTCAGTCATGCGTGCTAAACATATACTGATGACGCTTTAATAACGTAAGCAAAGAATACCTCTGAAGCCGTAGAATAGAATTGTTTTTTAGAAAAGACCAACGTAAGCTGGCCTTTCATGATGTTGTATAATCCAATCAAAAACCCTCTATTTCTTCAAGCAACTCATGAATATTTGTGTATGGGAAATACTCATAAGGCTCCAAGACTTTTCCGGGTGATGACTCTGCTATAAACTTATTCACTCTAGTAGCTCTTACTTTTGCCTTGTCAATTCCGCTCTTGATTTTAAAATAGAGAATGTCACTACCTTTCTCATATTTATCAATACCTACCCTCTTCAAAAAAAACTTCAGCTTAGATTCCGCCATCATATTATCATAACATGAATAATGAGATGTCGTATATTCAAAGTGAAGAAGAATCCAAAACTCAAAACAAACATTTGATAAAGCAACTTTTATGTTATTTTTTTTTGCTTTCGCAAGCGCTTCCGCATGTAACTTCTTAGGATATTTAGAAACTGACTCTCTGTCATAAACCACCCAAAACACATCATCCTCGATTGTATCTTTACTATTTTTTTTAGCTATAGCCTCCTCTACTAATTGCACCGGGGTATTCTTACGCGTAGGAGGTATTTTAATAATTTTTGATTTTTGCCTCACACGGTCCTCAATAAAAGCCTCTAAATACTGAGGCTCTGTTTTCGTTCCCTCGCAAAAAATATACATTTTGTTAGGGATTTTTTTTGGATTCTCTGCCATTAGCTATTCCTTATCCTCGTCTAAGGAACCAAATAAATCATCATCAATAGAACTCGCACCATTTATTTCTAAAATCAACGACTTAATTTTTGAGAAGCTAATACTAGGAACCCCTCCAAAACGACCTTCATCATACCACGTATTATAAGGAGTATTCGTTGTCACTTTTTTCTTATCAAAATCATCTAAAGAAAAAAGTTTCGATTTACCTTCATTTTTCTCCACAAACCATATCTGATCCCTACGCATTTTATCAGGTGTCATCAAATGTATATTATGCGTGGTAAAAATAAGTTGAGAACCAACTTCATTAATGCTCTTATCGTTAAATAATCTTATAAGAACATCTGCAATATGAGAGTGAAGTCCATTATCCAACTCATCCAGAAGAAACACAGTTCGCTCTTTAAATGCATCAAGGAGCACTGGCATCAAAGCAAATATTTTTCTTGTACCATCAGATTCATCTTGCTCCTCAAAAATCTCTTCAATATCACCCTCACCAACATGTGTAAAGAGATATTTATCTTTATTATCCTTTATAATGGTTTCCTTAATATCTGAAGGCATATTTTTTTCAAGATATTCAGGCAGTTTGAAATCTCTTTGAGTATATGAAACACTTTTAATGCCAGTGTCTATGTAGCAAAGTATTTTAGAAACACTTTCCATGACTTCATTGAAATCCTCAGAGCCTTCACTCGACAAACTCAAAGTGTGATTAGAACCAAGGAAAAACATATTCGCTTCGAAAAAATTAAAAATATCCCTTATTATTTGAGGGGTAGCCGCGTTATTGCCAGCCTTAGACAAATACGAGTTATTTTTAAAAAAGGGGAGTTTCCTTACGCCTCCTTTATATAAATTACCAAACTTGATATCCTCCCAAGACTCACCTTGCAATCGAGTAAAAATATTCGCTTTGGCTCGGGATGGATAAAAATCCAAAGACTCATGAACAATTTCATTCTGCGTATAAGAAACATTATAGATGAAACGTACATCCCCTTTGAGAAGAAACTCAGCTTCCAGAGTGATTGGTTTATCTTTCGTATCGGATGCTAAACGATATGGTTCATAGCATGGTATTTTTTGACCATCCTTAAGCTCCCCGGAATTTCGAATCAACCAGCACAAAGCTTGGAATGCCCATAGAACATTTGATTTCCCAGAGGCATTTGCGCCATAAATACCAATAGTTTTTAGTACCTTAAAACCATTCTCCGATTCATAAATATGACTCTGATTATGTTCTTTGGAACCGGTAGGTGTGAAGGTCATTTTCACCGGATTTTTAAAAGACCTAAAGTTATCAACGCTTAATGACAAAAACATTTCATATCCCTCCCATGGCTTGTTTTTCATGGAATTCACGAATAAACAGCCTTAAACGATACAGAGTATACAGTCATTCCACCGTTAAGCAATTTTTTCCATCTTATGTGTGAGTTGGACGTCACGAACACAAGGAACACACTTATCGAGTCTACTCACTCCTGACACTGACGTTCAGCGATGATATCAGTTAGTCCCAGTAGTAATATCGCTTCACCCCTCGGGATAGCCCGCACTAATGCCGTGATGAGTTGCGCCGTTGCGGTCGGTACATAACGCGCAGCATGCTCAGCCGCAGTGATAAGTTGCTGATTTGTCATAATCGTAAATGCTCCAGGATTCGGTACGGTTTTAGGCGCTTTGCTTGTGAAACGCTCATAATCGAAATCGATGGTCGCGCGCTGATCGCGGAAAATGCCGCAGCGCCCGTGACGTACGAGATTACCTTCGCAAACGGCCTCACGAATGTATTTCTCGGCGGTATTCCGGTGCAGTTTGAACATATTCACCACATCACCGGAGGTCAGCCGACCGCGATACCGGGTTTCGTCGATGATCACGTTGATGCAAGCCGTGCGCTCTTCAGCGGTGTTAGGTCTCGCCATGATTACGCCCTCCCCTTAAAGCCGTGCTTGGCCTGAATTTCACGGATTTTCGCGAGCTGTTGAGCCTGCGTCAGCGGCTTGCCGCCAAGCTTCGGAAGCTGTTTTTTCGGTTCAGGGATCTCTTCGCCGCGACGAATGCGCAGCGCCATCGCTGCAAGCTCTTCCCCGGCCTTGCGACGGACCTCAGCGTCACTCAGACCACTGGCGCGCATCTGCTGGTACAGCGTGGTCACGATCCAGTAATTCGCGGATGATTGACTGGTGTTCTTACCGTCGATTTTCCCCGGCCACGGAAATGACTCTGCATCCGGATAGCTCCCGCGCGTGCGGCAGTAGCGATAAAACAGCTCCATCAGCTCCGCCTGATCTGGCAGCCCGACAGCAACACACTCTTGCGCACGGCACCACGCAACGAACTGGCCTGGCGACGGGACGAAGGGCTTTTCCTGCTGGCGCGCCACACGTAACCCTGCGTCGATTTGCGCGCTCGTCCAGATCCCATTCTCAGCGAATGACTGTAGCCACTGGCGGCGCATTTCATCGAGGTCTTCCTGTGGTTTGTTCGACAGGTACGGGAAAATCGCGCACAGTTCGCGGAACAGACCATTGAACAAACCGGCAAGCGCTTTGAGCTTCACCCCTTGCGACTGTTCTTCCTGAATTTCCGGCAAGCCTGCAGCGACACGGCGGAAGTTTTCACGGTCAAAATCATGCATGCTTTCAGCGATGTTTTTCATTTGAATACCCCGTTGATCCAGTCGGTATTGTCCAGCGTGCTGGCTCCGGTTTTAGGCTGACCCGCACTTTGTCCATTGAGTCGCCTGGTGGTGAGCGTGTCCCACTGTCTGCGCAGCGAAGACGGACTGAGGATGTTGTTTTTCCAGAATTCGTCTTTGCTGGCCCACTTGAGCAGGCTGCAAATGTCTTTGTGGCTGCGTGAATCCTGCAGGCGCATCAGGCGGATGGTATTGGCCCATTCGACCCATTTTGGTTCGCTCAGGCTCGCGTTAACTTCCAGCAACTGCGCAAATATCCACTTCGCGGCGCGGAGGTCTTCCGCTGTACCCCAGGATTTACCCGCCGGTGTGTAGATCCCGCCGATGGCTTCGGGATGACGGGAGAGGAATTTTTCAGTCGCGTCGTTTCGGGATTCGTGAGAATTCCGAGACGAAGATCTTTTAAGGTTTTTATTATTGTTATTACCTTGTTGTTCATGATGCGCGGGTAATTGCGCGGGCTTATGCTCGCCTGAATGCGCGGCATCACCCTCCGAAGCCGCGCCGTTACTGGCTTCGTCATGCGCGGGTTTAAGCTCGGCTATATGCGCGGGCTTAAGCGCGGGTAAATCGTCTGTTTTTTGAGCATATTCAGCGTAATTTGTGATGGTTATCACAGTGCCTTTTCGCTTCTCTCCGGCCCTGGAAATCATCCCCTCACGCTCAAAAATATCCAGCATTCTGTCCACGGCATGACGGCTCGTTGGCTTACCCTCTCTGTCACATAAATTCAGCCCAAGATCGACTGTTGTGGTTACCAGTTGTCCGGTTTGCAGCGGCCATTGCGTCCCCCGGAAATTTGCCGTGTATGGCTGCCGGGCAGCCTGCATTAGCAGGTTTTCCCATAACGTGCGCAGGAAAACATCTTTCGCCCAGGGTTGCTTAAGCACGCTCCGGTACAACAGGATGAATCCGCTTTTCTGGTTCTCCATCCGGTTGCTCCTGATGGCATTTCGTGCCGAAAAATCGGCGTAGGCGACATTCGACATAGCTATGCCTCCTGCGCCTGGTGTTTTGAATTTCTGTTTGTCATAATTGCCTCGCAAATGACTCACTCATTGCACCCGAAGGCCGGCACT
Source organism: Kosakonia sp. MUSA4 (assembly GCF_013085925.1). Lineage (NCBI taxonomy): Bacteria > Pseudomonadati > Pseudomonadota > Gammaproteobacteria > Enterobacterales > Enterobacteriaceae > Kosakonia > Kosakonia sp. MUSA4. Next base: position 2,100,819 of record NZ_CP025697.1, on the reverse strand, counting down.
GTTGACGCAGTCCGGCTTTCACCTTTTTGTCCCTCTGCATCAGTCCCATCCCAGCGGACCGGGCCGCGCGCGTTCGGCACGAAGGCCGATATCTGCCAGCGTCTCAACAGACGTCAGGTAATCGCGTGAAACCACCACCGCCTCTGGCGGTACCACCTGCAAGCCCAGCGCCGAAAGCTCCCTAGCCATCTCTGAAAAATGACTGTCGGCTTTGCGCTTGCTCACCGTCGATTCACTGATGCCGATCTGCTCGGCGTAATTCTTCTGCCCCACCGACGCCAGCCGGTTGAGCAAGATGCTTTCGATTTCAAGTGGCTTGAGAATTGGTGGTTCCAACTTTCGTGCTATTGCGTTGTGCATGATTGAAACTCCGTTGAGTGTTAGGCCGCTGGCAAGGCGGCATGATTATTCAGCCGGTTGCGGGAACAACTTGGGAAGGTCCGGGCGGATTACATGGGCCGGGATTTCTCCCTTCGTAGCGCTGACGATACTGTCCACATGTTCTGGTGAAACCTTTGCCTTGCCGTGTAGCCACTTAAAAACGGCCTGCTGAGAAACGTTGCAGGCATCTCCAAGTTTTTTTTGAGAGCCAACAATGGCAATGGCGGTTTTTATGGCTTGGTTCATAACAACCTCCGTAGTTAAAGCAAGCGAAGAATAAAACCTTGGTTGTATTTAGTCAACAACCATATTCGTTTGATGATGAACAACCTAGGTTGTAAATTGAGATGATGAAAACGACACTCGCAGAACGTCTTAAAGAAGCCAGAAATGCCCAAGGTCTTACCCAGAAGGCCTTAGGGGAACTTATTGGCGTGAGCCAAGCGGCAATCCAAAAAATAGAAACCGGTAAAGCGGGGCAAACAACAAAATTGATTGATATTGCTCGAGCGCTGAAAGTCAGGCCCGAATGGCTTGGCTCTGGTTTGGGTGCAATGAAAGATGATGGACAACCTCCATCATTACCACATTCGCCAAATGAAGATATTTATCGCCTTGAGGTTTTAAATCTTACTGTTAGCGCAGGTCCAGGCGTGGTTAACAGCGAGTTCGTTGAAGTGCTACGGTCAATGGAGTACGCACCGGAAGATGCGCGGATGATGTTTGACGGCAGAAAGGCCGATCAGATACGGATCATCAATGTACGAGGCGACAGCATGTCCGGGACGATTGAACCGGGAGATCTGCTTTTCGTGGATATCAGCGTTAAGAACTTCGATGGCGATGGCATCTACGCGTTTCTGTACGATGATACCGCGCATGTAAAGCGTCTCCAGAAGATGAAAGATAAGTTGCTGGTTATATCAGATAATAAAATTTATTCACCGTGGGATCCGATCGAGAAAGACGAGATGAACCGAGTGCTTATCTTCGGAAAGGTGATCGGCAGCATGCCGCAGACATACCGGAAACATGGTTAATAATCACGCTCATAGGCATATCCATGAGCACTAAATCAAATTCAAAAAAACAATAATCGCTAGTGATTATTAGATACATTTAGCATCGGATAAAAATTTCCACTTAACAGCAATAAAGTAATAACAAGGATTAATAATGTCAGATACTACTGAAGATTCACTCCCAGCAACTAAACCGAAATCCGTTACATTACGTGCCTTTGATATCAAAAACTCTTCTCTTTCAAAGGCATCTAGTGAAGCAAAATCAACACTTGTGACAAAGCTTAATCAGATCAAACAGGCAAAAGACAGATGTATGGTACTAAATCCTGACGATAAAAATCAGGAAAGAGATGTTTTGTCTTATTATAAAGAATCTCAACAAAGCGGCAGCGTCTTCTGTACGATGCTTCGCATTACGTCTGATAAAGAGGTTCAGCACATCACAGATACTTTGTTCGAAAAAGATGTGTTCTCAATAGACGATATAGAGACCGCTCATATTGACGCATCAGCAATTTGTAAAAGTTATTATTACTTCTCTATTAGCGATGACTACGTCGTTACAAACCTTCCTCTTAACAAAACTATATCAAGACTTCAAACATACCTAAGTTGGTTTATAAATGACGATCTTCTCGAATTTACACCTTTGATTTCAGCGAAAGGACAAACCAAATTAAGCGATCTGAAAGCCATTATTGTTAAAGACCCTGAACCGTTAAAACAGGCTGAGGCATCTGAAAGTAACTCTTCTCCAAACAAGGCTAACCTGCCCGCTATGACAGAGGGACAGAAATCTATAAAGTTGACTCAAAAGGTACTGGATATAATTAAGAGCTCAATGTCAGATACAGAACAATTAAATGACATAGCTCTCAGTCAGATGATTTCCGCAGAGCTATTGATTAAATTTAAAAAACCTAGAAAGATGACTGAAGAGGAATATCAAAGAGCACTTGGAGCTTATCTTAAACCTGTCAGCGACCTTGAAAATGTATCCTTTAAGCGTAAAGACAATAAAACGGAAATTAAAGGTAAAGACCTTTTACGCACTAAGTCAGTTAACATCGAGACAACCCAATCAGGAAAGCTTGTTGAACATCAATTGCTACAAGAAATGAGTAAGTTTCTGGTAGAGTTAAGTAATGATAAAAAAAATAGTTAGCGTACTTATCATAATGCTGGTGACACTGTTCGCCAGCACGGTCTGGACGATTCGCCCGGACAGCTTCTTTGCGTCTACGGTTTATACTGTTGCAGGCATCATGTTTTCGATTGGTTTAGGGCTGATTGTTACTTTCAACCCTTCTGGCGTAAAGAACCCCGCCTACCTAAAATCTATTCGAAGAAACATTTCCGATGTTCGAGACTCATTTCTTATCCATTTTGGGTTAACCACCCTTTATTACATTACAAATCAATACGTTGCAAAATTTGAGCGTGTTATTAATTTTAAAGACTTCATTTCACTACATTTCAGTGCTTCTATTTTTCTGTGTCTTCTAATGATTTATTCGTCCATTTATTTTATTGTTAATTTCATAGAGTTACAGAAACTTAATAATGACATTTTCGATGTTGTGAACAGAGAAGGTTAAACTCGATAGTGTTAGTTTACAGGCTATCGCTCCGGCTTCGGTCCTATGCGCAAAATACAGAAGCTGCTCGTAGCTGAGAAAATAGTACCTTTGCCCTTATTCCAGCCTCTCGCCAGCTGCAATCTCTCGCAGAGCAGCAAGTGTCGATAGGATAATACGATAAATATGCATATTCTCCCCAAACAGTTTAGGGCCGAACTTAAGACCGTTCCCGACCGGGAGGCTATACACAGGATGACATATAGGGAAGGTATCGATTTATTCAGGGCGATACTGGCGCAAATCAAACACTAACCCTGCCCTCGCGCCGGGTTTACTGCCCTTTCCCGACTAACTCTTCCGTCCTCTATTCATCTATGCTCCTATCGACCAAGTATCGCCATGCCTTCTCCTATCAACTCGGCTACCGAAACTCCTATCGCATTCAAAATCAACCCTGCTTTGTCTTCGTCCAAACGCCACCTCTGATGTTTTTTGTGCACAAGATCGTCAAGTAATAAAAACTAAAAACACCATAAAAACAACCAAATAGTAATCAAACAACCAAAATACAACTATTGTTGTTGATTTTAAAACAACTATGGTTTTTAATTGACGCATCCAAACGAGCGGCCACAAGCCACTCACCGCACAGAAATGCGCGCATAAGGTTTTCCAACGTTCCGCGGGCCGGCGATAAGGCAAAGAGGAGATATGAAAGGCAACACAAAGAAGACTGAGATGTTCGGGTTTGGCGCTTACTGGGCGCGCCTTTTTGAGACACGACAGAAACCCTTGCAGCTTCAAAGCTCGCGGCAGGATGGCGGCACAGGGATGAATAGTCCGGAAGAAAAACATATGCACCACCTTCGCCGGAAGGTGAACAGAACAGGCGGTGTGCCTCGCGGCAGGATGAATAAAAAGATGTACCGCCTGGGCTGGAGAAGTGGGTCCCGTAAAGACCTTAATCGAGCGACTCAATAGCTTTCAGAGATAGCGGCTGTTCCTGCTCAGGTACGAAGCGAACCTTAACCAACTCTGCCAGCCGTTTTTTTACAGATGGGTCAGTGCTTGTAATGACAAAGTCATTAATTTGTTCCGAGAGCATAAACCAACCGTGTTCATCACAGACATAAACCACGGATGGAACCTCCCGGATAGTGGGTTGATTACCGCTGATGTTAACAACCTTACTTACATGCTTAAACGACGTAGCTGCTTCACCACAGATCGGGCACGGCTTGGTTACTGATTTCATAGTCCGTCCTTGATGGTTGTGTAGGAACTCCAGCATACCACCAGGCCTGATGTGGTTAAAAGACAGGCATCAACAGGGGGAAAACCAATGATTAACCAGCACTACGGCACGATGCACATCATTCGTCAGTGCGTGGCGCCAGGCATGCTGGCCATGCACAAGGGCCACACCTGGAATGTCTCAGCCGTTCGCGGCAAACACGTCTACCTGAGCACCATGCGTGAAGCAACGCGTATCAGCGATTGCCTGGTAGAAGTTCTGTTAAACGGGAAAGGTGATCCAGTGATCAAAGAAAAAACACCCACAGGCGCGAAATGCGCTTACTGCGGCAAGCCACTCACGGCTGAAACCACAGTTAAAGAAACCATTCTGTTCCGGAACGGCGCGCAGCTCGCCCGTAAAGAAAATGAATACTGCTCTAAACAGTGTGCAACCCATGACCAGTGGGCGCACGAAGGTTAATTAACCGACGAGAAAACCAAGGAGTATTTATGCAAATCATTACAGCTCAAACGGAAATTAAAATCATTAATCAAGATGTCGCCCTTTTCAATTGTGAAAAGAAAGTAAGCGGCATTATTCACACCCCGTCGTCAAAAGAGGTGACTGTTATTCTCGATGGCGGTTATGTGCTGGGTAAGTTTGATTGCGCCCATTGCGCAGTGAAGGCCATCGCACTGCTGGCGCTCAGTATTTCAGACGCAGATAAAGCCAAGTTCGGCAGTTATCGCAACTACAAGCGTGAATTTACTGAAGGGGTTTTGCGGCAAGTTCATTGAGCAAAAGCCCACGCAAGGTGGGCCAGCCCTTCCGGTGTACCGACCAAAGCAAACCGGAACTTTTAACACTAATAAACCGCAGGCGGCTTAATCAGCGCCGGGGATTTTATCACCCCAAAATAAGGATCTGGTATGGAATTCTTTTATTTAATTAAAGCAACTCAGAAATCAGGCAAGCCGAGTGCAGTTGTCTGGTTCAGTGCGAAAACCGAAGCTCGTGCAAAATTGCAGGTACAGGTAATTCTCGAAGATAACGAAATCGCTACCGGGCGCGGCCACGATTATCAGTTGCCTGTACTGACTAATTTTCCTGTGGTTGACGATTTGCCAGCAGAAGAAGTTATCGACTTCACCTGGTGCGATCGCTATGCGCTGACTGATGACGGACGTACCTGGCTGAAAATTACCAGCCAGGCCACAACAGACACTCAGGATACCGAATCAACAGAGGGTGCTGTAAACGAAGCGGTTTCGTCCCCCGCAGAAACATCCCCGCAGCAAACGAATACCCATTCAGACATAACGGCGGATGATGACGAAAATACGTTGTATCCGGTGGTGAAACTGCGTCTGCCTCAGCGGATTATTGCACAGTATCTGAGTGACAAAATGCGCCATCACGTAACTCAGTCTCAGCGTGTGGAGATTGGTGCTATGGAGATGGACAGCGACAATAGCCATGTCCAGAACCTGCTACTTGCTGCGCGAAATATTCCCGGCATCGACAATCTGACAACGCATGAGTTATGGAAATTAACCAGCGCCATCAAGTCAGTGTTCCCGGAAGAAAAACACCATGAGCTTGCTGTCATGGTTCAGTTTCTCTTGGCGTGGTCTGATACCCATCATATTGACCGTGGCCTGCTTGTAAAAGAATGGGCCGCTGGTAAACGTATTCCTGCCATTCAGCACACCGATACTGGCACTAATGCAGGAGGCGGGAATGCCACCGATCGCAATCCTGACTACGAGCATACGCTGGATACGTTGGATGTTGAAATAGCCTGCGCCACCCTACCGATGGATTTCGATATCTACAACATACCGGTTTCCATTCATCGCCGCGGCAAAGACATCATCTCAGCCAAAGATAGTCCATTTAAAGAATGGTCGGCGGTGCTCCGTAAAATACCAGGCATTCTCGATTATTCGCGCGCAGCAATTTTTGCTTTAATTCGCTCCGCCGAAAACCACCTGTACATGAATTCTGCTCACCTGCATTCCTGGGTCAGTTCAAACCTGACCGAGATAGATCACGCCAATCCTACTGCTGAAACACTCGCTGCCGCAGGCCACATTAGCAGCGCAGCTGTTGTCGCCGGGGTGATTCAGGGCACCGAGCCGGTTGAAAGCCTCGATAAACTTGCCACTGAATATGCTGTCGTGGGGAAAGCGGCAGCCGAATCTACCCGCGCGTCGGTGAGTGAAACGACCGGGCAGCCGGAAGTGAAAAAGCTGGGCGGCGGGATGTTTTCCATTGATGGCCTGATCGGCAACACAACCCAAACGAACGTGCAGGAGAATGCCGAAGATGTGCAGATGGAAGAGGCTTTCCAGATCGAAGAGCAAGATACTGCTGCGCTGCCGGGAGGCGAAAGCGTGGATCTCACTGGTACGCAAACAGATACCCTGAGCACCCATGACATTATGGCCACTGCGGCCCCGCTGATGGCCGCCGCAGTTGCCGGGCCGGACAACGCTCAACCGTTGCAGGACGAAGAGCAACAGCATGTAGCAGACGCAACACCAGAACCGGAATACCCGGCGTTCTTCGAACCGGGACGTTATGAAGGTCTGCCGAACAACGTTTACCACGCGGCAAACGGTATCAGCAGCACGCAGGTGAAAGATGCCCGCGTCAGCCTGATGTACTTCAACGCGCGCCATGTTGCCAAAACCATCGCCCGCGAGCAATCGAAGGTACTGGATATGGGGAATCTTGTGCATGCGCTGGCGCTTCAGCCCGAAAACCTTCTGGCTGAATTCAGCATTGAGCCTGAGATCCCGAAAGGCGCATTCACCACCACAGCAACAATCCGCGCCTTTATCGATGAATACAACGCCGGGTTGCCGCCGCAGTTAAGCACAGATGACATTAAAGCGCTGCTGGAAACGCACAACGCCACCCTGCCCGCGCAACTGCCGCCAGGCACATCTGTTGACGAAACAGGGCAAAGCTACATGGCGCTGCCGGCAGAATATCAGCGCATAGAGGAAGGCCAGAAGCAAACTGCTACGGCAATGAAGGCCTGCATAAAAGAGTACAACGCCACCCTGCCCGCCCCGGTTAAAACCAGCGGCAGCCGTGATGCGCTGCTCGAGCAATTGGCGCTTATACATCCCGACCTGGTGGCGCAGGAAGCGCAGAAACCCGCGCCGCTGAAAGTATCTGGCACGAAAGCGGATTTGATTCAGGCGGTTAAAAGCGTCAATCCCGATGCGGTCTTCGCCGACGAGCTGCTGGATGCATGGCGCGAAAACCCGGAAGACAAAATTCTGGTCACCCGCCAGCAAATGGCAACGGCTAAGGCGATTCAGTCCGCGCTGCTGGCGCACCCGACCGCCGGGAAGTTCCTCACCCATCCGGGGCGCGCCGTTGAAGTGAGCTATTTCGGGTTCGACGACGAAACCGGGCTGGAAATCCGTGTACGTCCCGATCTTGAAATCGATATGGGCGGCATCCGTGTCGGCGTAGACCTGAAAACGATCAGCATGTGGAACGTCAAACAGCCAGCTTTGCGGGCAAGACTGCACCGGGAAATTATCGACCGCGATTACCACCTCAGCGCGGCCATGTACATGAACACCGCAGCACTGGATCAGTTCTTCTGGATTTTCGTCAACAAGGATGAGGGCTACCACTGGATCGCGATTGTCGAAGCCAGCCCGGAACTCATCGAACTTGGCGCGCTGGAATACCAGACCACCATGCGCGCTATCGCGAACGCATTCGACACGGGCGAATGGCCTGCGCCGGTTACCGAAGATTACGCCGACGAACTGACCGACTACGACCTGCGCCGCCTTGAAGCGCTGCGCGCACTGGCAAACGCATAAGGGGGGATCATGGAAAATACAAATTTTGCAGTAACAGACCAGAGCGCGATTGTTAACTCAAATATTGCGCTTTTCGACTCGCAGTACCTGAACGCTATTAGCGCTTTTGCGCAGATGATGTCGCAAGGAGCTGCAACTGTCCCGCGTCACCTCCAGGGAAATGCGGCGGATTGTATGGCTGTAGCTATGCAGGCGGCGCAGTGGCAAATGAACCCGTTCGCCGTGGCGCAGAAAACACACCTGATTAATGGCGTGCTGGGTTATGAGGCGCAGCTCGTCAACGCGGTGATTTCCCGTAGTGGCGTGCTGGCTTCTCGTTTCGAATATGAATGGTACGGCCCGTGGGAAAAGGTGATCGGCAGATTCAACATCAAGAAAGGTGAGAAAGGCGAATATCGGGTTCCTGGCTGGAGCATGGCGGACGAAGAAGGGATCGGCATCATCATCCGCGCCCGGCTAAAAGGCGAGGAGCAATACCGCGAACTGGATTTACTGCTGGCGCAGGCACGGGTTCGAAACTCAACCCTGTGGGCGGATGATCCACGCCAGCAGCTTGCTTACCTTGCGGTTAAGCGCTGGGCGCGACTCTTCTGCCCGGATGTAATCCTTGGCGTATACACACCGGATGAGCTTGAAGATCGTCAGGAAAGAGTCATCAACCCAGACCCGGCACCACGCGTAAGCGTCCAGGAGATTACTGAGAGCGAGCCACAAAATCAGACGGTGATCGATAACACTGATGGACAGGAAAACAAAGCAGAGGCATTCCGCGCGCGCATTGATGCCGCTGAAACACTGGAGGCTGCTACTGCTATCGGTAATCAGATTAACGAGGCGAAAGCAGCTCTCGGCACTGCCCTCTTCACGGAACTGAAAAACAAGGCAACGCGTCGTTATCACCTGGTCAACAACCGGAACAAGGTTGAGGCGGCGATTAATTCTCTGCCATCGCCCGGCGAACCCGGCGCGGCGGAACAGTTTGCCGCCGTGGAGCGTACTCTTTCCGCGGCAAAACGCCACCTGGGCGATGATTTGTACGAAAAATACAGCATCACGCTCACCGACATGAAACCCGAATACGTTGGCTAATCGACGCCGGGAGGGGCAACTCTCCCGCTCTGGAGGATTTATGGAGCGAGAAAACTGGAGTGTCGAAGATCTGGCGCTACTCGCCAGGCACGGTAATCAGTCGGTGGCCGAGTTGACCGGGAGGGATATCGAAGAGGTACGGGCACGGCGGCTACAGCGCAACATCGAAATTAACTGCTGGGACAAATTTGATCCGGAGCGTGCGCATGAAGCTGATTAACCGAAGCAGCAAAAATTCACCGCTGGCGCGACAGGCATGCGACGCGGCTCTGGCATCGCATGTTGAGAAATTTGGCCCATACGGGCGCCACGACAAAACGACGACTTACACGGTTATGGTTGAAGGCGTGAAAATTACCGTTGAAGTGGTCAACCGCCCGGCAAGCTATGTTGCGACGGCACTGACAGGAAGGCGCCGTATACGCTCACTTGTAAGCCGTGGAATAAATTCAGAGCGCGAGGAAGTATGAAAATCAGGACAAAAGACAACGAGGGCCACTACTTCCGGGAAGTGGTTAATATGAAACATGGAGCCACTGACGTGGCCTGAGTATGGTGTGAGGTGGGTATGAATACGATTTTTTTATTACTGGCTGAATTTGAAACAGCATCAATACCTCTTGCCGATGTATGCGAAAAATACTTTGGCATGAAGTCAGCGACCGCTGATAAAAAAGCTGCTTTGGGACAATTGCCTATCCCAACGTTCCGGGCTGGCGAAAGCCAGAAAGCGCCGCGGATGATTCATATTCAGGATCTCGCCGATTACATAGAGAAACAAAGGGCGGCAGGAAGAGAACTTTTTAAACAAATGAACAGCTAGTGACATGCCGGGCTTCGCCCGGCTTTTTCGTATTGTTTGATGCTATTCCTTTATATTTTACCACAGCCCGGCACCCCACAAGCACCCCATTATAACATAAGGCAATGATAAATATATAATAAACCCCGACATTGTGCCGGGGATTTCCTTCAGTGCGTTATTTTTTCAGTTCAGCAAGCGAGAGCCACGTCTGCACCACGGTGTCCGGATTCAGCGACAGACTGTCGATGCCTTCATCCATCAACCAGGCGGCGAAATCTTCGTGATCCGATGGCCCCTGGCCGCAGATACCGACATATTTGCCTTGTTTTTTCGCCGCGCGGATCGCCATCGACAGCAGGGCTTTCACCGCCTCATTGCGTTCATCGAACAGCTCGGAAACGACGCCGGAGTCGCGGTCGAGGCCCAGTGTAAGCTGCGTCATATCGTTGGAACCAATCGAGAAGCCATCAAAGTGCTCAAGGAACTGCTCCGCCAGCAATGCGTTGGACGGGATTTCGCACATCATAATGATCTTCAGCCCGTTCTCACCGCGTTTCAGCCCCTGGCGCGCCAGCTCATCAACCACGGCTTTCGCCTGCTCCACAGTGCGAACGAACGGGATCATGATCTCAACGTTTGTCAGTCCCATCTCGTTGCGCACGCGTTTTACCGCCTCGCATTCGAGCGCAAAGCAGGCACGGAAGCTGTCAGCCACATAACGGCCCGCACCACGGAAACCGAGCATCGGGTTCTCTTCTTCCGGTTCATAACGCTCGCCGCCGACCAGATTGGCGTATTCGTTCGATTTAAAATCCGACAAACGTACAATCACGCGTTTCGGCCAGAACGCCGCGCCCAGGGTGGCAATCCCTTCCGTCAGGCGACCGACGTAAAACTCAACCGGCGAGTCAAAGCCTTTCATCATCTCGCGAATTTCGTTTTGCAGCTTCGCGTCCTGGTCATCAAACTCCAGCAGCGCGCGCGGGTGAACGCCAATCATGCGGTTAATGATAAATTCCAGGCGCGCCAGCCCGACGCCTTCATTCGGCAAACAGGCGAAATCAAAGGCGCGATCCGGGTTACCGACGTTCATCATGATCTTCAGTGGCAGATCCGGCATGGTATCGACGCTGGAGCTTTTCACGCTGAAATCGAGCAGATCGGCATACACATAGCCCGTGTCGCCTTCAGCACAGGAGACGGTCACTTTTTCACCGGTTTTGATACGTTCAGTGGCATCACCGCAACCGACCACCGCCGGGATCCCCAGTTCACGGGCGATAATCGCCGCATGGCAGGTTCGACCGCCACGGTTGGTGACAATCGCCGCCGCCTTCTTCATGATCGGTTCCCAGTCCGGGTCGGTCATATCGGTGACCAGCACATCGCCCGCTTCAATCAGGTTCATTTCGCTGATGTCGTGGATCACTTTGACCGTACCTGCACCGATGCGATGACCGATCGCGCGGCCTTCAGAGATGATTCGCCCTTGCGCATGCAGCGTATAGCGCTCCATCACCTGTCCGCGTGAGCGTACCGTTTCCGGACGCGCCTGCACGATGAACAATTTGCCGGTATGGCCGTCTTTCGCCCATTCAATATCCATCGGACGACCATAGTGTTTTTCGATTTGCACCGCCTGTTTGGCCAGCGCCTGCACATCGGTATCGGTCAATGAGAAGCGATCGCGATCGGCCTGCGGCACATCTTCAATCTGTACCTGTTTGCCGTGTTCCTGCGTTGGCGCATAAATCATGCGGATCTTTTTCGAGCCCATCGTGCGGCGCACAATCGCCGGACGGCCAGCCGCCAGCGTCGGTTTATGCACGTAGAACTCATCCGGGTTGACCGCGCCCTGCACCACCATCTCGCCCAGCCCCCACGCCGAGGTGATAAATACCACCTGGTCGAAGCCGGATTCGGTGTCAATCGAGAACATCACGCCGGAAGCGCCGATGTCCGAGCGCACCATCCGCTGCACGCCCGCAGAGAGCGCCACGCCGCGGTGGTCATAACCCTGATGCACGCGGTAAGAGATAGCGCGGTCGTTAAACAGCGAAGCAAACACGTGTTTAACGGCCACCAGCACGGCGTCATAACCCTGAACATTGAGGAATGTTTCTTGCTGACCGGCGAAAGAAGCGTCCGGCATATCCTCCGCCGTCGCCGAGGAGCGTACGGCAAACGAGGCCTGCGCGTCATCTTCTGACAGTTTTGCATACGCATCATGAACCGCTTTTTCCAGCTCCGGCTGGAAAGGCGTATCGACAATCCACTGGCGGATCTGTGCGCCGGCTTTCGCCAGCTCAGAGACATCGTCAATATCCGTGTTATCCAGCAGCGCATAAATACGTTGATTTAAGCCGCTCTGTTCAAGGAACTGGTTAAACGCATCGGCGGTGGTCGCGAACCCATTCGGCACGGAAACACCCACGCCTGACAGGTTAGTAATCATTTCACCAAGGGAGGCATTTTTGCCCCCAACTCTGTCTACATCATTCATGCCGAGTTGGTCATACCAAAGCACCAGCGGAGACGAGCCATTGTTGGACATCGAAACAATCCTTTTGTGATATATGAATGGGTAAAATCTCAGACTGCGTATTAATCCTGGCATAATTAATTCGCCGGAAAAAACGGTGAATCGTGTAAGCAATTCCAGATTATGGTTTTTCGGACAGATTCCCATCAATTAATCACGCGACGAGAATATCTCTTTTTAGAATGTCCTTATTTTTCATACGTCATCAAAAAAAGTGAACCCTATAGTTCATAAAAAATAAAAACACCATTTCATTTTAAAAATGAGAAAAAGGAGATACGCACAGTGAAGATTTTAATTTATGCTTTCAGAGAATTACGTATGAAAGTCAGGATGGGTTAAATGGACAGTTCTGTTGATCGCCACGTGTTTTATATTTCTGATGGAACCGCTATCACCGCTGAAGTATTGGGCCATGCGGTGATGTCGCAATTTCCGGTCGCCGTCAGCAGCATTACCTTGCCTTTCGTGGAAAACGAGAGCCGCGCCCGCGCCGTCAAAGATCAGATTGATGCTATCTATCAGCAAACGGGCAACCGTCCATTGGTTTTTTATTCCATTGTGATCCCCGAAATTCGCTCTATTATTTTGCAAAGCGAAGGATTTTGTCAGGACATTGTTCAGGCGCTGGTTGCCCCATTACAGCAGGAATTAAAGCTCGATCCCACCCCGATTGCGCATCGCACACATGGGCTTAATCCGGGTAATTTAACTAAATATGATGCGCGTATTGCCGCAATTGATTACACACTGGCACACGATGACGGTATTTCGTTGCGCAACCTCGATCAGGCTCAGGTGATTTTACTCGGCGTATCGCGCTGTGGAAAAACCCCAACCAGCCTCTATCTGGCGATGCAATTCGGAATTCGCGCAGCGAATTATCCTTTTATTGCCGATGATATGGATAACCTGGTACTTCCGGCCGCGTTAAAACCATTGCAGCATAAATTATTTGGTCTGACCATTAATCCGGAGCGCCTTGCTGCGATTCGTGAAGAGCGGCGGGAGAACAGCCGGTACGCTTCTTTGCGACAGTGCCGTATGGAAGTGGCGGAAGTGGAAGCGCTTTACCGCAAAAATCAGATCCCCTGTCTTAATAGTACCAACTACTCAGTTGAAGAGATTGCGACCAAAATGCTCGACATCATGGGGCTGAACCGTCGCATGTACTAAGCGTGGCTGCGCCAGTTTTCTGGCTGCGGATTTCCCGGAGAACAGGCGGCATAACGACTGGAAGCGGTATTTGCGGGTATTGCAAAATAAGTGACATATCGAAAGAAATGTCACTTATACATATTAACAATGCGAGATCATTGCAGTTAATGGGTTGCTATTAGATGAACAGCAGAAGCGGAGAGAGGCAAAGGAGCCCGACACCGACGACGCCAGCAGCGCCTGCGGCCCCGACAACGCCGAGAGTACCCACCACGCCAATCGCATCAACCGCGATGCCGCCTAAGAGCCCCATCGACAGACCGGTGTCGCCAAACGAAAAATGATCCGTGCCCGGCAGAACCCAATCAATCAACGCACCGATACCGCCGCCCAGCAGAGCACCCGCGGCGGAGAAAAGAATTCCACCTGAAGCATATTGCATTTCATGAGCTGTAAGTTCTTTCATTTCTTTATCCTTAATATTAATTGTTCATGTATACATAAAACAAATAAGAATACCATTTTGAAATCAATGAAATTATTTTCAATGACTAATGATATTCTTTATTGCCTGTGCACAATCCAAATTGCCGATAATAACCGGCGTATTTTTTGAACGTATTACATCACGGACATCCAATGAAAAAATCTGGACACCTTGCAATATTAACGAACCGATAAACATGCAGAAATCGGCTGTTTTATTTTACTGGGGGGAATCCCCCCAGCAAAATTAACAGCAGCTCGCCATCCGTGGCGATTAATGATTTATTTTCTGAAAATTTTCATAATGCTGGAGAAAAGGTTCAGGCTGGTTTCAAGCACGACGCCTACGCCCTTACCAATATTACGACCTAAATCAGTGGCGAAAGAGCCTTTCCCACCAAAGGCGGCATCAATTACAATACCAATGCCTTCGCCGAGCATACCCGCGGCCAGAGAGATCAAACCTGCACCGGAGACGGCCTGCATTTCATCATTGCTGAGTTGTTTCATCAAATTCCCCTTAATATAGAAACAATATTTAAATAGAAAGCTGAAAAAATAGATTTCTGCTTTTCTGGAGCCATCACATGACAACTCCAAATTCTTTTATAAGATATGTTTAATAGTATCTGCCAGCGATGAATGCATTGTCCAGAAATAGTGCACGATATTTTTCCTAAAAAAACACTTAAAATAAAAACTATACAGAAATTTAATATCCTGCCTTTTCTTCGTGATTCGGTAATCATTTTATAACCACAAGCATAGAGCGAACACATTTATCACATATATTGTATGTAAAAGAAATTTCCGATAATAATAACCCCGACAAACAGAAATAATAGTTCGTGTTCAGTTTAAAAATAATTAATATCTGACATGACTGACGCTCACCCTGTAGAAGACAAATCACAGCAAAGCGTGCTCAAAATATGCGCACTCACAGAGTGTCGCACGCATTATTGTACTAACAAGCTAGTACGATGATTCGCACTGCGCTATGATACCTGCCACTGAAGTAATGCGCTTCACGGCCATACTTGAAATAAGCCGCGATTGGTTTATGGTGTGCGCATCACTTCCGGCATTCCTGCCGCTGAAGCACCTAATTTTGAGACGCTTGATGAACAAAACCGATGAACTCCGCACTGCGCGCATCGACAGCCTGGTGACACCGGCTGAACTGGCGCAGCGCTGTCCTGTTAAACCTGATATTGCCGAACATGTTATTGCATCCCGGCGACGAATCGAAAAAATCCTCAATGGCGAAGATCGCCGCTTACTGGTGATTATTGGCCCCTGCTCCATCCACGATCTTGATGCGGCGGTAGATTACGCGCGTCGCTTGCAGACGCTGCGTGAGAAACATCACGCCCAGCTCGAGATCGTAATGCGTACCTATTTTGAAAAACCGCGCACGGTTGTTGGCTGGAAAGGACTGATCTCCGATCCGGACCTGAATGGCAGCTATCGCGTTAATCATGGTCTCGAACTGGCGCGCAAGCTGCTGTTACAGGTCAACGAACTGGGTGTGCCGACGGCGACTGAATTTCTCGACATGGTGACCGGGCAATTTATAGCCGATCTGATTAGCTGGGGCGCGATTGGCGCGCGCACGACGGAAAGCCAGATCCACCGTGAAATGGCGTCAGCGCTCTCCTGCCCGGTCGGTTTTAAAAACGGCACCGATGGCAATACCCGCATCGCGGTCGATGCGATCCGCGCCTCCCGCGCCAGCCATATGTTCCTCTCGCCGGATAAAAGTGGGCAGATGACCATCTATCAAACCAGCGGTAATCCTTACGGGCATATCATTATGCGTGGCGGTAAAACGCCGAACTATTACGCCGAAGATATCGCCAATGCGTGCGATACGCTGAGCGAGTTTGATCTGCCGGAATACCTGGTGGTGGATTTCAGCCACGGTAACTGCCAGAAGCAACATCGACGTCAACTCGATGTCTGTGACAATGTTTGTTCGCAGATCCGCAACGGTTCGACCGCCATCGCCGGCGTGATGGTAGAAAGCTTCCTGCAGGAAGGCACGCAGAAAATTGTCAGCGGCCAGCCGCTGGTTTACGGGCAATCCATTACCGATCCTTGCCTGGGCTGGGACGACAGTGAATTGCTGCTGGAAAAACTGGCAGCCGCGGTCGCCACCCGCCTCTGATCGCATCCCGCCGCCGGGCGGCGGGATCCTCTTCCCCTACTTTATCCTGGGGATAACCGCTAAATGTTACAGAACACCCTTGCTACCGGCTGGCATATTATTGATAATGATTATCATTGTTGATAATGAGCTACATTTAAACCTTTATGTCGCATACGGATAGCACGACGGCCCCACTCATCACTTCGCAGGAAAAAACCACCCATATCAGCCCGACCGATCGCCGCATCAACAGTCAACAACTGCTGGGCGAAGAAGGCCGGGTGGTGATCGAGCATAAAGGCCAGCAATATCTGCTGCGTCAGACCCATGCCGGGAAGTTGATTCTGACGAAATGAGCCAGTCTAACTCGAACAACTGACTTCCAGCCGCTTTCCCCAGTCCGGTGGGCGACTGACATAATCATCGTTACGATCGCCAAACGGCTGTCGCAGCGCTTCATGTAACCGTACCAGTTCACTGGCGTCGCCTTTCTCAGCGGCATCAATCGCCCGCTGTGCCAGCCAGTTGCGCAACACCAGCGCCGGATTCACGCCGGACATCTGCTGTTGCCGCTGTGCATCGTCAACCTGCTCCTGTTGCAGTCGTACCCGGTACTGCGCAAACCAACTGTCGAACGCGGCGCGATCGATAAATTCATCGCGCAGCGGCGAAGAGGCGCTCAGTTGCTCCGTCTGGCTGAGCAAGCGGAAGGTTCGCGTATAATCACTGCCCTCTCGCGCCATCAGCGCAAACAGTTCCGTCAGAAGCGGGTTATCGCCCTGTTGCTGCGTGAAGAAACCAAGCTTGCCGCGCATCAACACACCATATTCTGTCAGCAGCAGATGTTGATAATCATCCAGCGCGCTGTTCAGCGCCTCAATGTCAATGAATGGTGACAGCGACTGCGCCAGCCTTTGCAGGTTCCACAAAGCCACTGCGGGTTGATTATCAAAGCTATAACGCCCCTGGTAATCCGAGTGGTTGCAGATAAATGACGGCTGATAATCGTCGAGGAAACCAAAGGGACCGTAATCAATGGTTAACCCGAGGATCGACATGTTGTCAGTATTCATCACACCGTGCGCAAAACCGACCGCCTGCCAGCGGGCAATCAGCGTGGCAGTGCGTCGGACGATATCGCGGAACCACAGCACGTATTTATCGGATTCATTCTGCAAATGCGGCCAGTGGTGGCGGATGGCAAAGTCGGCCAGTTGCCGTACTTTTTGCGGTTCGCGACGATAATAAAAATGCTCGAAATGCCCGAAACGCAGATGGCTTTCAGCGATGCGCATCAACATGGCGCCCTGCTCGCGGCTTTCACGCATGACCGGTGTATCGCTGGTAACGATGCTCAGCGCGCGGGTCGTTGGAATGCCAAGATAGTGCATCGCCTCTGATGCCAGACTTTCACGGATAGTTGAACGCAGAACTGCACGTCCGTCACCCATGCGCGAATAGGGCGTCAGCCCCGCGCCTTTCAGATGCCAGTCGCGGGTAGTGCCATCCGGCAATTGTTGTTCACCAAGCAGGATCCCGCGACCGTCGCCCAGTTGCCCGGCCCAGACACCAAATTGATGTCCGCTGTAGACTTGCGCCAGCGGCGACATGCCCGGCAGCAATGCTTCGCCGCCCCAGACACCGGCACCCGAGTCGGGATGAAAAAGCGCATCCTCCACGCCCAGCTCCTGCGCCAGTGGCGCGTTGTGCCAGATCAGACGGGCATTGTGCAGCGGTGTTGGAGATAATGCGGTGTAAAATTCTGGCAGTTCATCACGCCAGCGGGTAGTAAAAGACAGGGTCATGGTTCCTCCTGCCTTTAGTGTAGTGCCAACCATCAGGTTTAAACACCGGCGAAAAGCAGGGCTATGGGTGGATCAGAGATGTGATCTGCGCAGCGGTAACCGGCGACCATAATGCACCTTGCATTGCGCTGAAGTGAAAAGGTTCCGCTCGCTTCAGGGCAGATTCGTCATCAATGCCCGCAATCATCATCGACTGACAATAGGGACTTATCTGCGAAACGATCGCCCGCATAAAAGGTTCAAACGAAGGAGAAGCTAATCGTTGCTGAACAAAATTTTTATCTAATGCGACACGTTTAAATAACCCGTCAAAAATGGCTTTAGTCGATGCTGTTCCGACACCAAAATTAGCCAGTACCAGCGGATATTGTTTCGCCAATAGAGACAGAGAAGGATCCTCTTTTCCTTTATTTAAATTGGGGAAATTCTCATTTATGGTAAATTCCAGAAAAGGAAATTTAGCTACGCTGGCAGCCAGTGCCTTGTCGGTAAGTAAGGCTTCAACAACAACCGGGGAAATATTAATCCAGGCGATTAATTGATGTTGTAATAAAAAGAGCTGGCAGGCCTCTATTAGCGCCAGTTGCTCCGTAAAGAGTTGCAGGGTTTCATCAGACTTCAGGCGCGGGGAAACCAGCTCTGCCGGGGCGCGGACGTTACTGTCTTTCCCCACAAAGTTAACGATAACTTCCAGCCCCTGAAGCATTCCGTTACTTTTTCTCGCTGGCTGTAATAAAAACTCCGGGCGATAGGTATCATCAAGCAAAATGATCATTATGCCGTCCCGCGTTAAGGGTGATATCCGGAATGGCTAAACACAAGTAGATGAATTCCTGGCTTAATGATTTTAGTGAGGTTAACTTCATTTTTATCCCATTTTATATTTGGCTTCTCCTTTATTAGGCTGCTCACTAATAGTCTTTTGCCAGATTCAACGTCCACTTATGATAATTAATATTATAAAAGATAATTAGTGGAAACATCCTGGTTTAACAAATTTTTACCACGGCTGCGCTGCGCTTAAATGCGCCGCGCCTGCCAGAAATTTTTCCGCCAATAGACGTTATCCAGTGAAGAACGCATCACGCCGCGACTGGTGGAGGCATGAATAAATTCATTGTCAGTATCATAAATTCCAACATGCAGCCCGCTTTCGCCGGAACCGGTTTTGAAGAACACCAGATCGCCAGGCAATAAATCATCTTTATCGATTTTCGTGCCGATCTCAGCCTGCTGGCGCGTTTCGCGCGGTAGCTGCAGCGCAAATTTGTCACGGAAAGTCATCATCACAAACCCGGAACAATCGACGCCTGAACGCGTCATACCCCCGTAGCGATACGGTGTACCTCGCCACTCGCTCAGTTGATCGTTCAGACCCGCGATCACTGTGATCGAATCCGACAACCTTGGGTTAGGTGGCGGAGCGCGATGAGAACTACATCCTGCAAGGAACAATGCCGCCGCCAGAAGAAACCAGGTACGCATTCTGGATCTCGCCTCGTACTTTATTTTTATCGGAATAATCTACCGTGTGAATCAGTTGCGTGGCAAGTCACCTTTTCGTCACGTTGCCGGGATCAGCACACGATGCCCGTCTACGTCGAAACGACGAAAAGCCATGCCGTAAGCTTCCGCCAGATGAGCAGGCGTCAGCACCTCTTCTTGTTTGCCGCTACCCAGTAGCCGACCGCCGCTCAGTAACCACACCTGCTGCGCATGACGCAGCGTATGGTTGAGGTCGTGGCTACTCATCACTACGGTCACGCCACCGCTTACCAGCTCCGCTATAAGCTTGTCCAGCGCAGTCTGCTGTGCCACATCAAGGCTATTCATTGGCTCATCCAGCAACAGCAACTGCCCGGAGGGATTCACCTCCGGGTGGATCTGTAAAATCACTGCGGCCAACCTCACCCGCTGCCATTCGCCGCCGGAAAGTTGATTGACTCTTCGGCTAAGCTTGTCACCCAGCCCAAGCTGGGCGGCAATTTTCCCCAGGCAGTGGGTTTGCGCAGTATCGCGCTGATGCAACAGCAAATAGTGCCAGACTGGCATAGCAAAAGGCGGTGTCTGCTGCTGGGCAAGGTAAGCGCGATGTTGCGCCAGCGCCAGGGCGGACCATTGTTCCAGCGGGCGGTTGTTCAATAACACCTCGCCCTGCCCGCCAGATAAACCCGCAAGCCGGGAAAGCAGCGTGCTTTTCCCTGCGCCATTTGGTCCGACCAGATGCAGAATCGCCGCCCGGTCGACCGATGCCGTAATCGGCCCCAGCCTGCCCGATGCGCCCACATTTTGCAGTTGCAACAGCGCTGACATTATTTCGCCAGCGCCTGTTTAACGGCCTGTTGCAAAGCCGGATCTTCCGGGGTCATATCCGGCGAGAAACGCTGAATCACAACACCGTCGCGGCCAATGAGGAATTTTTCGAAATTCCACAAAATATCGCCCGGCTCTTTCGGCGCGCGGCCTTTACTCTCCATACGCGCGTAGAAACCGCTGCCTTCTGGTGTAACAGCGGACGGCGCAGCAGCGATCAATTTTTTATACAGCGGATGACGCGCGTCACCATTCACTTCAATTTTGCTGAACATCGGGAACGTCACGCCGTAAGTCGTGCTGCAAAAAGTTTTGATCTCCTCTTCCGAACCCGGCTCCTGACCAAGAAACTGGTTGCAGGGGAATCCCAGCACCGTGAAGCCCTCACCGTCGAGCGTTTTTTGCAGGTTTTCCAGTTGTTCATACTGCGGCGTCAGGCCGCATTTAGATGCCACATTGACGATCAGTAACACCTTGCCGCGATAAGCTTCCAGCGTGGTCTGTTCACCATCAATGGTCGTGACTTCAGTATTCAGAATATCCTGTTGCATAGCGTATCCTTTGTTGATGTTATGGATTTCAGGCTTCACGCCCGACCTTTAATAATAACCAGATAAACACCGGCGCACCCAGTGTCGCCGTGACGACGCCAATGGGTAACTCAGCGGCGCTGAGCGTCAGCCGGGCAACAATATCGGCGAACAACAACGCCACCGCACCCGCCAGCGCGCAGCCAGGAAGCAGCACCCGGTGATCGGTCAACCCGCAGAGACGTAACATATGCGGGATCACCAGGCCAATAAAGCCAATCGCTCCTGCCAGCGCAACGCTGACGCCTACCATCCAGCCCGTTGCCACCACCAGCAAATTTCGCCACAGCCACAGCGGCAACCCCAACTGCCGCGCGGATATCTCACCCAGCGCCAGAACATTCAGCGGTTTTGATTGAAAACAGACCCAGATCATCGCCGGTAACAACGCCACCATCAGCCAGCTTTGTTGCCAGTCTACCCCGCCAAAACCGCCCATCATCCAGTACATAAGCTGGCGTAAATCGAATGAGGTAGAAAAGTAAACCGCCCACGTCATTAACGCTGTACAAATAATGCCAAGCGCCACACCAGCAAGCAGCAGGCGGCTGGTGGTGAGATGACGCCGGGCAAAACGTAGCAGAATAAGCGTCACGATCAGCGCTCCGGCGATGGCGCACACGCCCAATGCCCAGCCTGGCAACATACCGCCGCCCAGCAGTACAGCCGCGATCAGCCCGACGCCCGCGCCGCTTGAGACACCCAACAATCCCGGCTCCGCCAGCGGATTTTCGAAAAGCGCCTGCATCACTGCACCGCAGAGCGCCAGCGCGGCACCCACCAGCACCACCGCCAGCGTACGGGGAAGACGAATTTGCCAGACAAAGAGCTGGCCATCAGGAGTAAACCAGCCACCGGGAGCGATCCATTGCTCGCCCGCGCAGAGGCTAATAAACACAGAGAATAATAAAAGCAGCAATAATCCGCCAAGCCAGCGGCGATTTCGTTGCTGTTGAAGATGAGCGTATGCCAGCATGTTAACCGTTTTACCGTCAGTCAGGTGACTGATTTTATGATTGATGCCGGGCGCTGAAAAGAAAAAAGGCCGCAGCGCGGCCTTTTTAGTTAGTTCATATCATTCAGCTTTGGGCGAAGCGTTTTCAACACGGCTCTTCAACTTCTGGCCGGGTCTGAAGGTCACCACGCGCCGGGCTGTAATGGGAATATCTTCGCCCGTTTTCGGGTTACGCCCCGGACGTTGATTTTTGTCGCGCAAATCGAAATTGCCAAAGCCGGAGAGTTTTACCTGCTCACCGTTTTCCAGAGCACGACGGATCTCTTCGAAAAACAGCTCTACCAGCTCTTTTGCGTCCCGCTTGCTAAGCCCGAGCTTATCAAACAGATATTCTGACATTTCAGCTTTTGTAAGCGCCATAGGTTCAATCCCTCAATGATGCCTGGAATCGCTCTTTTAATGCCTCTACACATCTGGCAACGGTAGCGGCAATCTCCTCTTCTTCGAGTGTACGGCTGGTATCCTGAAGGATCAGGCTAATGGCAAGGCTCTTATACCCCTCCGCTACGCCCTTACCGCGGTACACGTCAAATAAGTTTACGCCAACTACCTGATTTACGCCAACTTTCTTACACTCGGCCAAAACATCTGCTGCGGGCACATTTTCAGCCACAACAACCGCGATATCACGACGGTTCGCCGGGAAGCGTGAAATCTCCTGAGCCTGAGGAACCACGCGGTCTGCAAGCGCATTCCACTCCAGTTCAAACACCAAAGTGCGACCGTTCAGATCAAGCTTACGTTCCAGTTCCGGATGCACAACACCAATAAAACCAATACGTTTATCTTTCAGATAAATCGCCGCAGATTGTCCCGGATGGAGCGCCGGATTCGTTTCTGCGCGAAATTCAATGGCGGATAATTTTCCCGTCAGCTCCAGAATGGATTCCAGATCGCCTTTCAGGTCGAAGAAATCCACGCTGCCTTTCGCCAAATCCCAATGTTCTTCATAACGGTTGCCGCAAATGGCGCCCGCCAGCATGACATCCTGACGAATACCAAGATTTGCCTGGGTATCAGGGACAAAGCGCAGACCCGTTTCAAAAATACGCACGCGGCTCTGCTGGCGATTCTGGTTATAAACGATAGTGCCCAACAAACCAGTCCACAGTGACAGACGCATTGCCGACATTTCGATGGAGATCGGGCTTGGCAGGATCAGCGCTTCTTCGCCCGGGTGGATCAGTTGCTGCAATTTCGGATCAACGAAACTGTAGGTGATAACTTCCTGGTAGCCTTTATCGTTGAGCATGGTTTTCACGCGCTTCAGCGACAGCGCCGCTTCACGGTGTTCGCCCATGACCAGACCGGCCTGAACCGGCGCATCTGGGATGTTGTTGTAGCCGTAAATACGCGCCACTTCTTCCACCAGATCTTCTTCGATTTCCATATCGAAACGCCAGCTCGGCGCGACCGCCAGCCATTCATCCTGGCCTTCAGTGACTTCGCAACCAAGGCGCTTGAGGATATCACTGACCTGCTCATCGGCAATACGATGACCAATCAGGCGATCCAGCTTACTGCGGCGCAAACGAATGGTCGCACGTTTCGGCAACGTAGCGTCGTTCGTGACATCAATGATCGGACCCGCTTCGCCGCCGCAGATATCCAGCAACAGGCGAGTTGCACGCTCCATGGCTTTGTATTGCAGCTGTGGGTCGACACCGCGCTCATAACGGTGTGAAGCATCAGTGTGCAGACCATGACGACGAGCACGGCCGGTAATAGAGAGCGGATTGAAGAAAGCGCATTCCAGCAGTACGTTCTGAGTTTCGCTGTTCACGCCAGAGTGTTCACCGCCAAATATACCGCCCATCGCCAGCGCTTTGTTATGGTCGGCAATCACCAGCGTGTCCGCGTTCAGTTTCGCTTCGCTGCCGTCCAGCAGTACCAGGGTTTCGCCCTCTTTTGCCATGCGCACCACGATGCCGCCTTCCAGGCGATCGCGGTCAAACGCGTGCATCGGCTGGCCCAGCTCCAGCAGAACGTAGTTGGTCACGTCCACAACCGCATCGATTGAACGAATACCGCATCGACGCAGCTTCTCTTTCATCCACAGCGGAGTTGGCGCTTTAACATTGATTCCCTTCACTACGCGTCCGAGGTAGCGCGGGCAGGCATCTGCGGCTTCCACTGCGATCGGCAGCGTGTCGGTAATTGTCGCGGCGACCGGCGAAATTTCCGGCGCAGTCAGCGGAGACTGGTTCAGCACCGCCACATCGCGTGCAACACCAATGATCCCTAAGCAATCCGCACGGTTCGGCGTGACGCTAATCTCAATAGTATTATCATCAAGCTTCAGGTATTCACGGATATCGGTGCCGATCGGCGCATCTGCCGGCAGTTCGATAATGCCGTTGTGATCGTCAGAAATACCGAGCTCGGAGAAGGAGCACAGCATACCTTCCGACGGTTCGCCGCGCAGTTTCGCCGCTTTGATTTTGAAGTCACCAGGCAGTACCGCACCCACTGTCGCCACGGCGACTTTCAGGCCCAGACGGCAGTTCGGCGCGCCACAGACGATGTCCAGCAGGCGATCGCCGCCAACATTGACTTTCGTCACGCGCAGTTTGTCAGCGTTCGGGTGCTGAGCGCACTCCATTACTTCACCGACCACAACACCATGAAACGCCCCGGCAACCGGCTCTACGCCGTCCACTTCCAGGCCGGCCATAGTGATCTGCCCTGACAGTGCTTCACTGTCAATGGCAGGATTGACCCATTCGCGTAACCACAGTTCACTGAATTTCATTGTTTTGCCTGCCTTTATTTAAACTGTTTGAGGAAACGCAGATCGTTTTCGAAGAATGCGCGCAAATCGGTAACGCCGTAACGCAGCATGGTCAGACGTTCCATCCCCATGCCAAATGCGAAACCGGAGTAAACTTCCGGATCGATTCCAACGTTACGCAGTACGTTTGGATGCACCATGCCGCAGCCCAGCACTTCCAGCCATTTGCCGTTTTTGCCCATTACATCGACTTCTGCAGACGGTTCAGTGAACGGGAAGTAAGACGGGCGGAAACGAATCTGCAGATCTTCTTCAAAGAAGTTACGCAGGAAGTCATGCAGTGTGCCTTTCAGGTTAGTAAAGCTGATGTTTTTATCCACGATCAGCCCTTCCATCTGATGAAACATTGGGGTATGCGTTTGGTCGTAGTCGTTACGGTAAACGCGTCCCGGGGCGATGATGCGGATTGGCGGCTGCTGATTTTCCATGGTACGAATCTGCACACCAGAGGTCTGGGTACGCAGCAAACGCGTCGCGTCGAACCAGAAAGTATCGTGATCCGCACGTGCCGGGTGATGACCCGGAATATTCAGCGCGTCGAAGTTATGGTAATCGTCTTCGATTTCCGGGCCGGTAGCGACGGTAAAGCCCAGTTCACCGAAGAAACTCTCAATACGATCGATCGTGCGGGTTACCGGGTGTAATCCCCCATTCTCCACGCGACGCCCCGGCAGGGAGACATCGATGGTTTCAGCAGCCAGACGCGCATTCAGCGCAGCATTTTCCAGATCCGATTTACGGGCGTTCAGCGCTTGCTGAACCTGTTCTTTTGCTTCGTTGATCACTGCCCCGGCGGCCGGGCGCTCTTCTGGCGGCAGCTCACGCAGGGTGGTCATCTGAAGGGTCAGGTGCCCTTTTTTGCCCAGGTATTCGACGCGGACGTTGTCCAGAGCGGCGACATCTGAAGCATCGTTAATGGCTGCCTTCGCACTGGCAACCAGCTCTGCGAGATGTGACATGGTTTTCCTCGTTATATGACGATATTTACAAACGGCAGATACAAAAAAAGCCTCCACAAGGGAGGCTTTCTGGCGCTGTTTTCCGTTTCTTCTTTCACGCGCTAGCCTCCCGGGTTCAGGTGCTAAAGTAAAAAAAGAAGCGGAAAATAGCAGCATTCATGCTTGCGTTACCTTAACAGGGTAAGTGGCGGCGATGGGCTATTGAAAACGCATCACTGCAAAATGTCAATGTATTGATAATGTTAAAGCAAAAGAGGGAGCCAGGCTCCCTCTCTTAAACTGGCTTATGCCAGAGCTGCTTTCGCTTTTTCAACCAGTGCAGAGAATGCCACTTTGTCGAATACGGCGATGTCAGCCAGGATCTTACGGTCGATTTCAACAGAGGCTTTTTTCAGGCCATTGATGAATTTGCTGTAAGAAATACCGTTCTGACGTGCTGCTGCGTTGATACGTGCAATCCACAGCTGACGGAACTGACGCTTTTTCTGACGACGGTCACGATAAGCGTACTGACCAGCTTTGATAACAGCCTGGAAGGCAACACGGTAAACGCGTGAACGCGCGCCGTAGTAACCTTTAGCTTGTTTCAAAATTTTCTTATGACGTGCACGTGCAATCACACCACGTTTTACGCGAGCCATATGCTCTCTCCTGTATCTATATTCTTAAAAAAAGTTAAAAGGTTAACGACTTATGCGTACGGCAGGCACGCGATTACCAGACCCAGATCGCCTTTGGAAACCATGGCTTTCGGGCGCAGGTGACGTTTACGCTTAGTAGCTTTTTTGGTCAGAATATGACGCAGGTTAGCGTGCTTGTGCTTAAAACCACCTTTACCGGTTTTTTTGAAGCGCTTAGCAGCACCGCGTACGGTCTTAATTTTTGGCATTTTTTAACTTCCACTTCGCATTGTTAATAAACGAAACAAAGGCGAACTAAACCCGTGAGCCTGTGGCCCACAGGTTTAATTACTTGATGGCCTTACTGTTTCTTCTTCGGAGCAAGCACCATAATCATCTGGCGGCCTTCGATCTTCGTTGGGAAGGATTCGACAACTGCCAGTTCATTCAGATCGTCTTTCACGCGATTAAGCACTTCCATACCGATCTGTTGGTGGGCCATTTCACGACCGCGGAAACGCAGTGTGATCTTGGCCTTATCGCCCTCTTCGAGAAAGCGAATCAGGCTGCGGAGTTTTACCTGATAGTCGCCTTCATCTGTACCAGGTCGGAATTTAATTTCCTTAACCTGAATAACTTTTTGCTTCTTCTTCTGTTCCTTAGAAGATTTGCTCTTTTCATAGAGGAACTTGCCGTAGTCCATTATACGGCAAACGGGCGGCTCGGCGTTAGGGCTAATTTCAACTAAATCAGCCCCGGCTTCTTCAGCTTTTTCCAGAGCTTCTCTCAGACTCACAATACCAAGCTGCTCGCCTTCCAGACCTGTTAAGCGAACTTCCAGGGCGCGAATTTCGCCATTGATACGATTGGGACGCGCCGTTTGAACTCGTTTTCCGCCTTTAATACTTTATTCCTCCAATTGTTGAAGACTGCGGCTGCGGATCTCTTGCTGCAGCTGCTCGATAACATCATTTACGTCCAGGCTCCCCAGGTCTTTACCACGGCGGGTACGCACGGCAACTTTGCCGGCCTCAACCTCTTTGTCACCGCAAACCAGCATATAAGGGACGCGACGTAAAGTGTGCTCGCGGATTTTAAAGCCTATCTTCTCGTTTCTCAAGTCTGCTTTTACACGAATGCCCGCATTTTGCAGTTTACGCGTCAATTCGTTAACGTATTCAGACTGTGAATCAGTGATATTCATGACCACTACCTGCACCGGCGCCAGCCAGGTCGGGAAGAAGCCAGCGAACTCTTCAGTCAGGATGCCGATAAAGCGCTCCAGAGAACCGAGAATCGCGCGGTGAATCATCACCGGAACCTGACGTTCGTTGCTTTCGCCTACATAAGAGGCGTTCAGACGAGCCGGCAGCGAGAAATCAAGCTGTACTGTACCGCACTGCCATGCACGATCGAGGCAGTCATATAAGGTAAATTCAATTTTCGGACCGTAGAATGCGCCTTCACCCAGTTGGAATTCAAACGGGATATTGTTCTCTTCCAGCGCAACTGCCAGATCCGCCTCAGCACGATCCCACATCTCATCGCTACCGATACGTTTTTCCGGGCGAGTAGAGAGTTTGACGACGATTTTCTCAAAACCGAAGGTGCTGTACATATCGTAGACTAAACGAATACATGCGTTCACTTCATCACGCACCTGTTCTTCCGTGCAGAAGATATGGGCGTCATCCTGAGTGAAGCCACGTACGCGCATCAACCCATGCAGCGCGCCTGACGGCTCATTGCGATGGCAGCTACCGAACTCAGCCATACGCAGCGGCAGATCGCGGTAGGATTTTAAGCCCTGGTTGAAAATCTGTACGTGACCCGGGCAGTTCATCGGCTTGATGCAGTATTCACGGTTCTCGGAAGACGTCGTAAACATCGCATCTTTGTAGTTGTCCCAGTGGCCAGTTTTTTCCCACAGCACACGGTCCATCATGAACGGGCCTTTCACTTCCTGGTATTGGTACTCTTTCAGCTTAGAGCGAACAAAAGTTTCCAGTTCACGGAAGATAGTCCAGCCATCGTTATGCCAGAAAACCATACCCGGCGCCTCTTCCTGCATATGATACAGGTCAAGTTGCTTACCGATTTTACGGTGATCGCGTTTTGCCGCTTCTTCCAGGCGTTGCAGATAGGCATTCAGCGCTTTTTTATCTGCCCACGCGGTACCGTAGATACGCTGCAACATCTTGTTGTTGCTGTCGCCGCGCCAGTAAGCCCCTGCTGTTTTCATCAGTTTGAAGTGATGGCAGAAACGCATATTCGGCACGTGCGGACCACGGCACATGTCGATGTATTCTTGATGATGATACAAGCCCGGCTTGTCATCATGCGCAATATTTTCATCAAGGATGGAGACTTTATAGTTTTCGCCGCGTTTGACAAATGTCTCGCGCGCTTCCTGCCAGCTCACTTTTTTCTTGATGACGTCGTAGTTGGTTTCGGCGAGCTCATGCATACGCTTTTCGAGCGCGTCGATGTCTTCCTGGGTCAGGGTGTGGTCAAGATCAACGTCATAATAGAAGCCGTTATCAATAACCGGGCCAATCGCCATTTTGGTATTCGGCCACAATTGCTTGATTGCATGGCCTAACAGGTGCGCACAGGAGTGACGGATAATTTCCAGACCATCGTCATCTTTAGCGGTGATGATGGCGAGGTTGGCGTCACTGTTGATCACATCAGAAGCATCAACCAGTTCGCCATTAACGCGGCCAGCGATACAGGCTTTCGCCAGTCCTGGACCGATATCCAGTGCAACATCCATAGGGCTTACGGCGTGGTCGTAATGGCGTTGGCTGCCATCAGGAAGAGTAATTACAGGCATTTCATTTCCTTATTTGCAGTGGTGCCCCACACGAAAGAGCACATACAAAATTAAATAATTTATTTATATCAGCACGTTAAGAATGTTTATTTGCTTCACTCTGCAAACTGTGCACACCAGAAGAAAACCTGACTGTGCCCATCCCCACCTGCTGATAACGCCCCACAATAGTACACGGCATCGCGACGACATAAAAGCGTGAACAGAATCATATTCCTGGCGTACATCGCAGGTCTCATGCCAGCCACGCCATCATGGCGCGATAACAACAATAAATTCACCTTCAATGACGTTCACGTAATACGGGAAATTATACCACTCAGCCGTTTTATATGCGCTATCGCAAAAAATATAACGAATTCACATTTCATCCATCATGTCCTCAATTTCACATGATGAAATCAAGCGAAAGAATATCCATTGTTTTACTGGAATAAATAAAAAACCTGACTGAATCATTTTTACCGTCTTGCGCTCTCATTTTAGAACAAATGACGGGAGTGTTTATTGTGAATAAGGAAAAGAGTAATCATGATGCAACACACAGCGATAGAAATGCCTGTCGGCAAATTTAAAAAAATAAGAGCACTCAATAGACGCCGCAATTACTTTATAAAAAAAATTCGTACTCTGTTACGCGTCTATATCGCGAAAATGCTATGGGACAGTCCAGCCCGAAGCGAACTGAATTTAATCTCCGCGAGAAAAGTTCTGTTGATGCGCAACGAAGGGGCAATTGGCGATGTCGTCGTCGATTCCGCATTGGTTAAATGTCTGCACGAATCAGGATATATCGTTGATTTTCTGCTGACGAAATCAAACAGCCAGGTAATGCGCTATAACCCCCGTATTCGCCACATCTACGAAGCAGAGGATGTCACTTCTGCCTGCTACCTCAAAAAATTCACCCATAATGTCCCCCGTTCTGTGATTACTGAGTTAGCCAAGAATAAATACGATATTGTTATCGACCCCTCCCTTTTTGATATCCCTGTGCATCGGTTGTTGTTATTGAAACAAATAAATGCCAAGGCGGTGTTAGGATTTAATAAATGGCCCTCTATTAACCATTATACGAAGTCCTTTGATTTTGATTGTGCAAACTGGCATGTCAGCAAAACCTTTTCCTGCATCGCTGACTGCATGCAGTTAGATAAAAAACAACTGGAAACTTATGACCTGCATATCCCGCAGGATATTTACGCTGAGACGCAACAATTCCTGACAGCCATCGAAGGCCGTAATATTATCATTAATATCTTTGCCGGTAATGAGGATCGTTGCTTATCCCAGGCGCAGCTCGCGGCAATTATTGAACAGTTACAAATCGCTTATCCTGCGGTCAATATTATTCTGCTCGATCACCACAAAGAGATCCGCCTGCCACTCCCCGACAGAGTCGTCATAAATCCCTTTAAAACCCTGCATCATGCAATGGCTCTTATTGCGCAAGCCGATCTGATTATCTCGCCCGATACCTCGATAGTGCATATGGCGGCAGCCTGGCAGAAACCGCTCGTTGCTATCTACAAAGATGTACGGCTCAACAATCAGCTTTGGGCGCCGGGATATGAAAACGCAAGGCAGATCATCATCAAATGTGGAAAGGTGCATCAACAGCAGGATATTGCCAGTTTAATCATGGCGGAAATTGATCCCGCCCGATTGAGTTAAAGCATTTTCCTCCTGAATTGTCAGTTCACAGCAACTGACAATTCAGCAAATTAGCTCCCGATACCTATCACACCAGCGGTAACCGTTCACCACGATTTCCGCATGCCGCAGAAAAAAACGTACAAAATGGAATTTCCGGGATATAACAGCAAGTGTGTGCTCTTTATTCACTCCAGCGTGGAAGCTCTGCACGCCTGAAAACAGGATATTCATAATTGGCAGTGATGATTGTTATTGTGAAAAAATGTTTCAAAATTAATCGTATAGCATGCGTTTAATCTGATTTTTAGTGGCCATCTTGACACAGCAGTACCACTGGCAGTCTAGTTGGCTTCCCATTAACATCTAACTCAATGATAAAGCATGGCAATCGTTTATCCCGTTATCATTATCGCGCTCCTTGCGATCATTATTTTTTCTTTTTATAAACACCGCAGCATAAAGTCAGCAAGAAGTTTACCGGGTCGTCATAAAAAGCGGCGCTGACGGCGCCAGGCTGCTTTGCAGGACAAACTCGCACTCACAAAAGGCACGCGCAAGCGTGCCTTTCTTCATTGTTTATCAGGATTGATACCCCAGCGCGCGGATCACTGTTTCCATTGCTTCCTGCGTTAATGCAGTACGCGTGACTCGCTTATTTGCCAGCATCGTTCTGACCACGCCAGCAATGACGATATGCTTTGGCTCCTGCCCCAGATCGCGCATCTCAAGCACCACCTTCCCTACCACCCGGCACATCTCCTCGTATAATGCCTCATCTTTGGAATTCCCCATCGCTCCTCCGGTTGTTGTGGTTTTTGCCTGGCTTAATCGGCATCAGGATAGGGATAAACCCCCTCTTTGTAACCCCCTGCAGATAACTTCCTTCACTTTCAATCGGATGCATGCATATTAAGCCGACTGATAAATTTACCTTAAAGTTACCTGCCTTCACTGCCGATGAATGATTCATTAGAAACGCGAATGAATTAGCTCAGTGATGCAGACGATTAATTACAATGAAATGGTCGGTCTCAATCTGTCCACCCGCCAGAAAACGACATCAGCATTACAGGAATCTATTGCGCGATTATCGTCTGGATTGCGCATCAACGGTGCGAAAGACGACGTGGCAGGCCAGTCGATTGTTAACCGCATGCGCGCCAATGTTAATTCGGATACCGTGATTTCACGCGGGCTTGACGATGCCATGAGTATGGCGCAAACCGCCGAAAGCAGCCTGAGTACCGTTGGTGAATTGTTGATCCGCGCGAAAAGCCTGGCCATCCAGTCCGGTAACAGTACGTTGTCGGTAAGTGACCGGGAAAGTTTGCATGCTGAATATCAAGAAATTCTTGACAATATTCAGTACATTTCAGAAAACACAGAGATTTTTGGTCGCTACCCGCTGGCCACCGACGCCCCGGATCTGCCGCCAGAGTTAATCGGTAATGTTCCGCCGCTGGACACGAAATTTCCCGTCGCGGGAACGAATTACACATTCAGCTCGGGAATTGTCTCACTGGCGTATATTCCCGCAGGGGCGAAGGATATCACCCTCACCATTGATTCATTGGGGCTTGACGATGACATTCAGCTCTTCACACGCGATGGCAAGCACCTTGCCGGTACGCCGATCACCGGTACCGATCCGGATTACACATGGAAAAGTCGCGGTATTACCGACGCGGCAAAAGCGACCAGCCGCGTACTGACCGAGGCCAACGGCTTTGAGGCGGGTGCAACCTATGATGATTCATTATTGATAGAAGGAGGTGCCAGTTGGGTGCTGGATGGCAGCGCAACGCTTAATTACGACGGCATGACCATCCGCTACAGCGGTGATGGCGATCGCTACGAATCCGGCAACGCCTACAACGACGGCAGTAATGGTTCCAACCGGCTGGAACGTATCAAAATAGATAATGTTACGGAAGATTTGGTGGTGATGATCGTCGGTAGCGGCTCTTTTACCAGTAACCTGAACTGGGGCACCCTGCCCGTGCCAAAAATCACTCCCGCCGAACCGCCAAAGCAAAGTTTGCCCTGGGAGGTACTCACCAGTGCGAATTTTGGTGAAGAGGTTGGCGCCGTCACGATGCCGACCACGCCAGCCGACCTGAAATCGCTGGGGTTACTGAACACCGATCTTCGTTCGATGGCGACCGCAGGCGATGCGATGGGGACACTCGATAGTGCGCTGGAGAAAGTCAGTCGCTATCGCTCTCAATACGGCGCGTTTATCAATCGCTTTGAATCGTCTAAATCAGTGCTGGCGCAACAAAATGTGGCTACACAGGCGGCAAAAAGCCGTATCGAAGACGCGGATTACGCACTGGAGACCAGCAAGATGGTGAAAGCACAAATATTACAACAAGGGCAGGATGCTGTACTTAAAGTGGCAAACCAGTCGGCAGAAAATATTTTATCTTTATTGCGGAGTTAAACAGGCAACCTATTTAACAACTGCGGCTTTTTAAATATCACCGTCAGTTTTCGTCAATGTTTAATACAATACAGAGCACTAACTTTACATTAGAGGATAAATACAAAAACCGGTACTACACTCTCCGGTTTTTCAAAGTTAATGAATTAACTAAGAATCTACTTAATTCCATTCACCGGCAACCAGCGTATGTGCATCAAACGCCTGATCGTTGCTTCCGTGAGTAGATTGTGCAACTGGCACCATATTGGAGCCCGCTTCGATGTTAGTGATATTCGAGTTGCTCTGGCTGGCTGAAGTGGCAGGCTGAGCCGCGAAGACGCCAAAAGAGAGTGCAGAAAGCACCACGGCAGCTGCGGCAGTTTTGATTGTTTTCATCATTGAGTTCTCTTTCTGTAATACGAACATTATTTGCTGGGCCGTTTTTCTGCCCGTAATGTTAGTGTAGATCTGGATCACACTTTTGCCCAGTCAATTTATTTATCCATTCGTGTCAAATAAACTGAATATGTGTCCAGGTAATTAATTATGAAGACAATATGGAGAGAGAAATTCACTTAAATAAAATTAAATATAAAGCGCGGGGAAATAGCACAAATAAACAAAAACAGTGGGCCGGAATTTCCGGCCCGGCGTATTACATTTTATAACCTAACGTTACCGTCGTTCTGCGATCGGTATGATCCGGCGCAGTTGAAGGCGGTTGAGAGTTCCAGGTCAGGTAATAACCTAATTTCAACGCGAAATGGGCATTGATAGCCACTTCCAGGGCTGTTTCTGAGTTCACCGTAGTATCGTCAGCGCCAAACACAGACACACCCTGCGTGAATTTGGTGTTGTCGGTCATTTGCCAGGTATATGTACCGGACGCATAACCCAGCCCAGTGGTTTTGGTGTTGTCATCAGTGTACTTGTCGTAACGTACACCAGGACCGAATTCAAAGCGCAGGCTATGAACCGGGCCATTCAGGAACTGACGACCATAACCGGCGGTAAGTACATCGCGATCCTGATAACCGTTATAGCGATCGGTCAACCAACTGGCCTGGCTGAAAATATAGTCATAATCCGTCAGGTTATAACGGCCACGGCCGCCAACGGCGTATTTCTCAGACGAACGAACATCGTTCGATGAGGTATTGCTGGCGTTGCCCCACAAAGACCAGGCTGTGGTACTGCCGTACCAGGTCAGGGTGGAATCGGCAGTCAAAGAGGAGCTCTTTGTGTTGCCGGACTGCGCCAGGTAGCCGCCGTTTACGCTACCTTCAAACGGGTGTTTCGCGGTGGATGGGTCATCCATGACAGTAAAAACGGTATCATCTGCGACAGCATTCATTGCCACAAATACGCCCGCGATCAGTGCAAACGCGGGTACTGTCTTCAAAAGCTTCATTTTTTTAGAGTCCGAACAGCATAAAAAAGAGACCATCACGGTCCCGGAAACTTTCATCAGGATCAACGACAAACGTTCCAAAGAAAGGTAACAAATTATAAAAAGGCCGCTTAAACATATCAATGAAATCTTATTGGAATTTTTGAATAAGAGAGATCTCAAAAACAACAAAATGGTTATTAATCCTCGAAACCAGTTCAATCGATACCATATTTAAATCAGGCTGTTATTTCCTTTCCCTGCGCTGGATTCAGTGCCAGGCTTACTGCAACCGAAGAAAAAGGAGGTCATCATGGTCGCGATTTATACTTTGACGCTGGCACCTTCACTGGACAGCGCAACATTAACGCCGCAGATTTATCCAGAAGGGAAACTGCGCTGCACTTCACCTGTTTTTGAGCCCGGCGGCGGCGGCATTAATGTCGCAAGGGCCATTACCCATCTTGGTGGTAACGCCACAGCGATTTTTCCGGCCGGTGGCGCAACCGGCGAACACCTGACTGCGCTATTAGCAGATGAAAACGTACCAAGCATCAGTGTCGATGCCAAAGACTGGACGCGGCAGAACCTGCATGTTCACGTTGAATCCAGCGGCGAGCAGTACCGCTTTGTCATGCCGGGCGCCAGCCTCAGTGAAGATGAGTTTCGCCAGCTCGAAGAGAAAGTGCTCACCATTGAGCCAGGCGCGTTACTGGTGGTGAGCGGCAGTCTGCCGCCAGGCATTACCGTCGGGAAACTGACGCAACTCATTAAAACCGCACAGCAGCATGGGCTGCGCTGCATCGTTGACAGTTCCGGCGAAGCCCTTAGCGCTGCGCTGGCTATTGGCAACATTGAACTGGTCAAACCGAATCAGAAAGAGCTAAGCGCGTTGGTGGGCCGGGAGTTGACCCAGCCGGATGATGTGCGCAAAGCGGCGCAGGAGATTGTTGATAGCGGTAAAGCGCTGCGCGTTGTTGTATCGCTGGGCCCTCAGGGTGCGCTGGCCGTCGATGAGAATCAGTGTGTGCAGGTCGTGCCGCCGCCGATGAAAAGCCAGAGTACGGTAGGCGCTGGCGACAGTATGGTGGGTGCGATGACGCTAAAACTGGCGCACGACGCGTCGCTGGACGATATGGTTCGTTACGGTGTTGCCGCCGGGAGCGCCGCCACGATTAATCATGGTACTCGCCTGTGCGCGCTGGCCGACACGCAAAAGATCTACGACTATTTGCGTAATGCCTGAGAATCGACAAATAGCGCCTGACGACTATGCTAAAAAAACCTTCAGGATTACAACGAGGTGAAATATGAGCAGCGACGGCATCACGCGCTACGTGGTAGTGGTGAAATTTCATGAGCAAAGCCTGGCCGAAATCAACGAACTGAATAACCACTTTACACGTGCAGGTTTTCTGCTCACGATGACCGATGAAGATGGCAATGTTCACGATCTGGGCACCAACACCTTTGGGCTCATCAGTGCGCTCAGTGAACAGGAAGTGCTTGAACTCGCCCGTGGATTAGCCGCCGCTGCGGTGGCTGAAGAGGCTGACATCACCATCAGCACCTGGGAGGTGTGGCAGCAAAAAGAGCATTAAGTGCCATGGCGTATCACCTGTCCCGCAGGTGTGCGTTACGTCGTATTTTTTCACAGCTTTAGTGCGCTAACCTTATGATCTGGCTGATTACATGGGAGAGACATCATGTGGCAAGCGATAAGTGGTCTGTTACGCGAACAACTGGGAAGTGGCGAGATTGAGCAGCGGGATGAGCTGCCAGGCGGCGAAATCCATGCTGCATGGCATGTCCGTTACGCGGGTCGCGATCTGTTCGTAAAATGCGATGAACGTGAACTGCTGACTATTTTTACCGCCGAAGCCGATCAGCTCGCGCTGTTGGCGCGCAGCAATACGGTAAAAGTGCCGACGGTGTGGGCGGTGGGCAGCGATCGCGACTACAGCTTTCTGGTCATGGAGTATCTCCCTGCCCGCCCGCTGGATGCGCACAACGCGTTTTTGCTCGGTCAACAACTGGCGCGCCTCCACCAGTGGAGCGAGCAACCACAGTTTGGCCTCGATTTTGATAACGATCTTTCCACCACGCCGCAGCCCAATGCCTGGCAACGGCGCTGGTCAACGTTTTTTGCCGAACAGCGTATTGGCTGGCAACTGGAGCTGGCGGCGGAAAAAGGTATGGAGTTCGGCAATATCGATGCCATTGTCGAGCATGTCCAGCAGCGCCTGAGCTCCCACCAGCCGCAACCGTCCTTACTGCATGGCGATCTGTGGTCCGATAACTGCGCGCTCGGGCCAGACGGTCCTTATATTTACGATCCGGCCTGTTACTGGGGCGATCGTGAGTGCGATCTGGCGATGCTGCCGCTGCATCCGGACCAGCCGCCGCAGATTTACGACGGTTACCAGTCAGTCTCGCCGTTGCCCCTCGATTTCCCCGAACGTCAGCCTATCTACCAGCTTTATACACTCTTCAACCGGGCCATTCTTTTTGGCGGTGAACATCTGCTGAACGCGCAAAAAGCGCTCGATCGCGTACTGGCTGCGTAGAACAGACAGGCCCGGCAGCGTTATTGCTTTCGGGCCTGTTACTGCTTACAGAAAGCCCAGCAGTGAAAAGAAGAAGTAGCCCGCGATAATCACAATCACCGGTAGCACATACAGTGGGAAAATTTGCAGCAGAATGGTGTGGTGCGGTACGACAATGCGCGCTTCGATCTGCTCGCGAGACAACCCTTCCGGCCCTTTGGCTTGTTCAAGGATCATCTGGTTTTCCACCCCTTCACGCAGAAAACGCGCCTGGCGGCTCATGCGCGCCCCGGAGGCCTGCAACGCCAGACCAACAAAAATCAGCACATAGATAAGCCAGAACACAATGTTCAGGCTCTGGTGGAAGTCGGGCGTCGGCGAGTTGTACCAGAAGAGATTAAGAAAAGGCGTATTAAAACGCATCATCTCAATCATTACATGCGCAAAATCCAGCATTACGGCGTTAATACCTGGCTGTTTTTCACTGTGGTCATACATAAATTTCAGTACAGAAATGACTGTCGAAATTACGGTCGGAATAAAAATCACCCAACCCAGAACGCGTTTCAGAATAGCGATGCGTCCAGCTTGTTGATACGTCATGGATTCCCCTTGTAAGTGACGCACTGTTTCCGCCTTAGTCTACCTGCTGATAATCATTTTCGCCTGATCTTTAAAGTCGGTATGATGAACGTTTAACCATACTTACCGTTAATTCCCCGGCGACATGCCATAAAAAAGAGAGGTTTTATGACAGCTCCGCGTCAAATTCTTGCTGCCATTTTTGATATGGATGGATTGCTTATCGACTCCGAGCCACTCTGGGATCGCGCCGAACTGGAGGTTGTGGCAAGCCTGGGCGTGGACATTAACCGGCGTCATGAATTGCCCGACACGCTCGGCCTGCGCATCGATATGGTGGTGGAACTCTGGTACGCGCAGCAACCGTGGAACGGCCCGGATCGCAAAGAAGTGACCGAACGCATTATTCAGCGCGCAATTTCGCTGGTTGAAGAGAAACGCCCGCTGCTGCCTGGCGTGCATGATGCCATCGCGCTGTGTAAGGCCAACGGCCTGTTGGTCGGGCTGGCCTCCGCGTCGCCGCTGCATATGCTGGAAAAAGTGCTGGCGATGTTTGAACTGCGCGACAGCTTCGATGCGCTGGCCTCGGCAGAAAAACTCCCCTACAGCAAACCGCACCCGCAGGTGTATCTGGATTGTGCCGCCAAACTGGGCGTTGATCCGCTGACCTGCGTGGCGCTGGAAGATTCCGTCAATGGCATGATCGCCAGCAAAGCCGCGCGGATGCGCTCTATTGTGGTACCGGATGAAGAACACCGCGCCGATCCTCGTTATGTGCTGGCGAACGTTAAGCTCACCAGCCTCGAACAGCTCACGCATGTCCATCTTATCGGCTAATTCCACCGGGGCAGCCGCTTTTGCTGCCCCTTGATTTTATTTTTGAAACATCATTTCATTTTATTTGTATTTTCCTTACCCACCTTCTATTCTGATCCTCAGGCGCTGACGCCCTGTCACAACAATAATGATTACGCCGGAGAGAACATGATACTGGATGCCTTTAAGCTTGCAGGTAGAGTGGCCATTGTTACCGGGTGCGATACCGGTCTGGGTCAGGGAATGACGTTAGGGCTTGCAGAGGCGGGCTGCGATATTGTCGGCGTGGGCCGAAAAATTCCACACGACACGGCCGAACGCGTTCAGGCTCTCGGGCGTCGTTTTGTTTCTGTGCAGGCGGATCTGCGCCACCAGCACGGGCTTGATGACATTGTTAATCAGACGGTGAACCAGCTGGGCCGGGTGGATATTCTGGTGAATAACGCTGGCGCCATTCGACGCTGCGACGCACTCGATTTCAGCGAACAGGACTGGGATGACGTCATGAACCTGAATCTGAAGACGGTCTTCTTTCTGTCGCAGGCCGTAGCCCGGCAATTTATCGTGCAGGGCAACGGCGGCAAAATTATTAATATTGCCTCAATGCTCTCTTTCCAGGGCGGCATCCGCGTGCCCTCTTATACCGCGTCGAAAAGCGGTGTGATGGGGCTGACCCGTCTGCTGGCCAATGAGTGGGCACCGCACAAAATTAACGTCAATGCTATCGCGCCAGGCTATATGGCGACCAATAACACCCAACAATTGCGGGAAGACGCCGAACGCAGCCAGGAGATCCTCGATCGCATTCCCGCCGGGCGCTGGGGCGAGCCCGAAGATTTGAAAGGCGCAGCGGTGTTTCTCGCTTCACAGGCATCCGATTACATCAATGGCTTCACCCTCGCCGTCGATGGTGGCTGGCTGGCGCGTTAATCTGACAGGATTGTGACAAAGAGTTACAACGTCACCTCTTCCGCCTACTGTATAAACATCCTATACTGTATGCATCGACAGTTTAGTGAGTTTGATCATGACGGCGGAAGGACACCTGCTTTTTTCCATTGCCTGCGCGGTGTTTGCCAAAAATGCCGAATTAACCCCCGTCCTTGCTCAGGGTGACTGGTGGCATATTGTTCCGTCGGCCATTCTGACCTGCCTGTTACCGGACATCGATCACCCGAAATCCTTCCTCGGCCAGCGTCTGAAGTGGATATCAAAACCGGTGGCGCGAGCCTTCGGCCATCGGGGCTTTACGCACAGCCTGCTGGCGGTTTTTCTCTCGCTCGCGCTGTTTACGCTCAAAATCCCGGAAAGCTGGATTGTCCCTGCGGATGCATTGCAGGGAATGGTAGTGGGCTATTTGAGCCATATTCTTGCAGATATGCTGACGCCCGCGGGTGTGCCGCTGCTATGGCCTTGTCGCTGGCGCTTTCGCCTGCCGATCCTCGCACCGCAAAAAGGCAATCAGCTGGAGCGCGTATTGTGTATGGCGCTGTTTACCTGGGCGGTGTGGATGCCGCAATCG
Organism: Kosakonia sp. MUSA4; assembly: GCF_013085925.1. Classification (NCBI taxonomy): domain Bacteria; kingdom Pseudomonadati; phylum Pseudomonadota; class Gammaproteobacteria; order Enterobacterales; family Enterobacteriaceae; genus Kosakonia; species Kosakonia sp. MUSA4. Next base: position 2,060,644 of record NZ_CP025697.1, on the reverse strand, counting down.
TTGCCCGAAAACGGTGCAATTCGCTGGTCATCACAGATGATAAACTCGCTGCAAAATCAGTTTAATCGCTTTATTCATCCACAATCCGGCCATTAAACCAGCAATTCCACTGCATTTGGCATAAAACATTCCATTTGGATATAAGGCCACCCCGGCACTTCTGCTAACCTTGCGCCACTGGATTAACCGGCAAGGTTGACCGAATAATGAAATCAGGAGAACGGGGATGAATCTTCCATTAATCGCGAACGTCGTTGTGTTCGTGGCATTGCTGTTTTTGCTGGCGCAGGCGCGCCACAAACAGTGGAGCCTGGCCAAAAAAGTGCTGGTCGGCTTAGGGCTTGGTGTGGTCTTCGGCCTGGCGCTACAGGCTATCTATGGTGCTGACAGCCCGGTACTGAAAACCTCTATCCAGTGGTTTAACGTGGTTGGAAACGGCTATGTACAACTGCTGCAAATGATCGTGATGCCGCTGGTATTCGCCTCCATTTTAAGCGCCGTCGCGCGCCTGCATAACGCCTCCCAGTTGGGTAAAATCAGCTTCTTAACCATCGGCACGCTGCTGTTTACTACGCTGATTGCCGCGCTGGTCGGGGTGCTGGTGACTAATCTGTTTGGCCTGACCGCCGAAGGTCTGGTACAGGGAACAGCGGAAACGGCGCGTCTGAATGCCATCCAGAGCAATTATGTCGGTAAAGTGGCCGACCTGACCGTACCGCAACTGCTGCTCTCTTTCGTGCCGAAAAACCCGTTTGCCGATCTGACCGGCGCGAACCCGACCTCAATCATCAGCATCGTGATTTTTGCTGCTTTCCTCGGCGTCGCCGCACTGAAATTGCTGAAAGATGACGCACCGAAAGGCCAGCGTGTGCTGACAGCTATCGATACGCTGCAAAGCTGGGTGATGAAACTGGTACGTCTGGTGATGCAGCTTACGCCGTATGGCGTACTGGCGCTGATGACCAAAGTCGTGGCGGGCTCCAACATTCAGGACATCATCAAACTGGGCAGCTTTGTTATCGCCTCCTATCTCGGCCTCGGCATTATGTTTGTCGTGCACGGCCTGCTGCTGGGCATTAACGGCGTCAGTCCGCTGAAATTCTTCCGCAAAGTGTGGCCGGTGCTGACCTTTGCCTTCACCAGCCGTTCCAGCGCCGCATCAATCCCGCTGAACGTGGAAGCGCAAACCCGCCGTCTGGGCGTACCGGAATCGATCGCCAGCTTCTCGGCCTCTTTCGGCGCAACGATTGGTCAGAATGGTTGTGCGGGCCTCTATCCGGCAATGCTGGCCGTCATGGTGGCACCCACCGTCGGCATTAACCCGCTGGATCCGGTGTGGATTGCCACGCTGGTCGGGATTGTTACCGTCAGCTCCGCCGGTGTCGCGGGTGTCGGCGGCGGCGCAACGTTTGCCGCGCTGATTGTGCTGCCAGCCATGGGCCTGCCGGTCACGCTGGTTGCGCTACTGATCTCCGTTGAGCCGCTGATTGATATGGGTCGTACCGCACTGAACGTGAGCGGCTCCATGACCGCCGGGACGCTGACCAGCCAGTGGCTGAAGCAAACCGACAAAGCCGTTCTGGAGAGCGAAGACGACGCCGAACTGGCGCATCGTTAAGCCAAAGACGACAAGGCGGGGAATCTCCCCGCCTTTTTTATATCTCATCGCTTTTTGCTATCCAGCGCAGCAATCAACGTTTTTGCCAGCGCATGATCAGAGAAAGGGTTTTGCCCGGTAATCAGCTCCCGGTCCGTCACAACATTGGCCTGCCAGGCGTTGGCAAATGCCATCTTGCCTCCCGCTTGCGCCATCGCCTGCGCCGGGTAGTAACGCAACTTCTCGCCGTTCAACGACGTTTCAAAGGCCTGCTCTTCGGCATCGGAGAAAATCGTCATCTTATAGCCCGCATAAATCCAGTTTTTCGCCGTCGCTGACGCGCCCGCAATCAGCCCCTGCTCAAACGTCTGTGGCTGCTCCTGCGCCGCCAGCAGCGCAATCGGCCCATGACAGATAGCCGCCGTCGGTTTACCGCTGCGGTGGAATTGACGCAGTAGCGCACCAACATCCGCATTCCCCGGCAGATCGATCAATGGGGCGTGCCCGCCAGGAATAAAAATCCCCGCATAACCCTCTGTTCCCTGCGCCAGAACCTGGTTAAGCGACTTAACGTTGCCTTCGGCAGTCAGTTTGTCCACGACCTTCTTAATGCGCTGCATCTCTAGCGGGTTATTAGCGAAATACATCGGGTCGATCGAGTGCTCATCCGGCAGCGGCTTATTGCCTTTGGGGGTGACAATCGTCAGTGAATAGCCGGCCTTGATCAACGCATCGGCAGGCACACCAAACTCATTAAGGTAAAAGCCGGAGGCATAACTTTTCCCCTCTTGCAACGGCAGCGCGGTCTCGCTGGAGAGTAGCACCAGTACATTGCCTTTCGATGCGGCATAAGTGGTCACGCTGGTTGCCAGCGCAATAACAGCAAGCAAACCCGGTAGCAGTTTTTTCATTGTTGGTTCCCAATCGGTTAACAGTGCGAGAAATGTACTGGTTCACTTCCTGTAAATAAATTAACCTGAAAGAACTTTATTGATTACATAAGAGAACAAATGTCACGATCATTCGAGTCAGTACAACTGGGCAGTATTGAGCTTTTCTGCAAGGCAGCAGAGAGCGGCAGTTTCACTGCGGCGGCAGAAGCGCTGGGGATCACGCCAGCCTCGGTTAGCCGGACGATTGGTCGGCTGGAAACACGGCTTGGCGTCAGGTTGTTTAATCGCACAACCCGCAGCGTAAAATTGACCAGCGATGGCGAATTGTACCGAGCTCAGTGCCAGCAGGCGCTGGATCAGATAGCCGAAGCAGAACGTGCGCTAACCGGACAACAGCGCCGCCCACAAGGCGTGCTGCGGGTCAGCGTCGGAACGGTTTACGGGCATCACCGCATCGTACCGTTGCTACCGGCTTTTATGGCGGCATACCCGGATATCGAGGTCGAACTTAACATTTCGAATCGCAATATAGATTTTATTGATGACGGCTACGACCTGGCCATTCGGATGGGAGAACCGAAAGACTCCCGCGTTGTGGCGCGCAAGCTGGAGGATGCCAGCGTCGGTGTCTTTGCATCGCCAGCGTATCTGGCAAACCGTGCGCGCCCACAGACGCTGGATGCCCTGCGCCAGCACGATTTAATCCAGTTTATTTTACCCAGCACGGGCCGCCCGGTGGCGTGGATTTTCCGCAACGCGCAGGGCGAAAACCAGGATTTCAGTTTCACCAGCCAGCGCAGGGTCCACGAAGATGTGCTGGCGGGTGTGGGCTGGGCGATAGCGGGCGGTGGACTATTTCAGATCTACCATTTTGTGGCGGCACAGGCTGTGGCTGAAGGACGGCTGGAAGAAGTGATGCAGGAAATGGCTGGCCGTTCGCGTCCGTTTTATCTTCTTTACCCGCAAAACCGGCATCTTTCAGCCAGAGTCAGGGCGTTTGCTGATTATCTTGTCGCCGCGCTCCGCCAGCCGTAGCGTCGGAATTACTCTTCCTCGAGTTCGTCCTGCTGGCGCATCTGTTCCGCCCAGCGCTGGGCCGCTTCCGGGACGCTAAAAACCGGTGAACGGTGAAAATTTTCACCCATCAGCACAAAAGCGACATATTTACCGCGCAGCAGCCAGACATCGCGAAACCCGTCAACTTTTTCGGCATGATCGGGCGGAGCGGGTTCAACCCGGGGAACATAGCTAACAACGACTCGGTTTTGTTGGCGAAGAGGTTTCATAAGCGATGCATTCACTAAAGACAAAATCTACAGACATGAAAGACCTATCATAGCCGATTGTTACCCCGCCCGTCGCCTCTGGCGCACTTTTCTCATCTTTTTCATCGAACCGCTATCTGCCGGGCTGGCGGGCAGCCGCAGGACAATGTTCTATAGTTAGAGGGTTTTTGCCATAACAACGACCATTTTTCAGCAATGAAAACAGGAGACGAGTTCAATGTCGCAACAGAAAAAAGACCCCCAACATGCCCCGGTACATGATGCTAACGAATCCCGCCCCGGGCTGGATTCCCTCGCGCCAGAAGACAATTCTCACCGCCCTTCCCCGAAGCCTACTGCGCCAGGCGAACAGCCAACCGCGCCGGGTAGCCTGAAAGCGCCGGATACGTCCAACGACAAACTGAACGCGCTTGAGCCCTTCCGTAAGGGCAGTGAGAATTTTCCACTTACCACCAATCAAGGGGTGCGCATCGCCGACGATCAAAACTCCCTGCGCGCCGGCACCCGTGGCCCCACACTGCTGGAAGATTTCATTCTGCGGGAGAAAATTACCCATTTTGACCATGAACGCATTCCGGAACGTATCGTGCACGCGAGAGGTTCAGCGGCGCACGGCTATTTTCAGCCCTATCGCAGCCTGAGCGATATCACTAAAGCCGATTTTCTCTCCGATCCGGAGAAAATCACGCCGGTTTTTGTCCGCTTCTCCACGGTGCAAGGCGGTGCCGGTTCGGCAGATACCGTGCGTGATATCCGTGGTTTTGCCACCAAGTTTTATACCGAAGAGGGCATTTTTGATCTGGTGGGTAACAACACGCCGATCTTTTTTATTCAGGATGCGCATAAATTCCCGGATTTTGTTCATGCCGTGAAACCGGAACCACACTGGGCAATCCCGCAGGGACAAAGCGCCCATGATACCTTCTGGGATTACGTCTCTTTGCAACCGGAAACTCTGCACAACGTGATGTGGGCGATGTCGGATCGCGGCATTCCGCGCAGCTATCGCACCATGGAAGGGTTCGGCATTCATACCTTCCGGCTGATTAACGCCGAAGGAAAAGCGACCTTTGTGCGCTTCCACTGGAAACCCCTGGCGGGCAAGGCGTCGCTGGTGTGGGATGAGGCGCAAAAACTGACCGGGCGCGATCCAGACTTCCATCGCCGTGAGTTGTGGGAAGCCATTGAAGCGGGCGATTACCCGGAATACGAACTGGGGCTGCAACTGATCCCGGAAGAAGATGAGTTCAAATTTGATTTTGACCTGCTGGATCCGACCAAACTGATCCCGGAAGAACTGGTGCCGGTGCAACGTGTGGGCAAGATGGTGCTCAACCGGAACCCGGATAATTTCTTCACCGAAAACGAGCAGGCCGCGTTTCATCCGGGGCATATTGTTCCGGGGCTGGATTTCACCAACGACCCACTCTTGCAGGGGCGTCTGTTCTCCTACACCGATACACAAATCAGCCGTCTCGGCGGGCCAAACTTCCATGAAATCCCGATTAATCGCCCTACCTGCCCGTATCACAATTTCCAGCGTGACGGCATGCACCGCATGGATATTGACACCAATCCGGCCAACTATGAACCGAACTCGATCAACGATAACTGGCCGCGAGAAACGCCGCCGGGCCCGAAACGCGGCGGTTTTGAAACGTATCAGGAGCGTGTTGAAGGCCATAAAATCCGCGAGCGCAGCGCCTCTTTTGCCGAGTATTACGCCCATCCGCGACTTTTCTGGCTTAGCCAGACGCCTTTTGAGCAGCGCCATATCATCGATGCGTTCAGCTTTGAGCTCAGTAAAGTGGCGCGCGCCTATATTCGCGAACGTGTTGTTGATCAACTGGTGCATATCGACGTTCATCTGGCGCAGGGCGTTGCCGAAAATCTCGGGATTACGCTCAGCGATGAACAGCGCAATATCGCTCCGCCGCCGGACGTTAACGGCCTGAAAAAAGATCCGGCGCTAAGCCTGTATGCGGTTCCGGACGGCAGCGTCAAAGGCCGGGTAGTGGCTGTCCTGCTGCATGATAACGTCAGCGCTGCCGATGTACTGAACGTGCTGCAAGGGCTTCAGGCAAAAGGCGTGCACAGCAAACTACTGTATGCCCGCATGGGTGAAGTGACCGCTGATGACGGCTCCAGCCTGCCAGTGGCGGCAACGTTTGCCGGATCGCCCTCGCTGACAGTGGACGGCGTGATCGTCCCCGGCGGCGACGTGAGCGAACTTTTACAAAATGGCGATGCGAAATACTACCTGCTGGAAGCGTATAAGCACCTGAAAACCATTGCGCTGCTGGGCGATGCGCGTCAGTTCAAAGCGCTGCTGGGCGTCGATGCGCAGGGGGAAGACGGTATTGTGGAAGCGGACTCGGCCTCATCGATGCTGGTGGATGATTTCCTCACCCACCTTGCCGCGCACCGGGTGTGGTCGCGAATCGGCAAGATTGACAGCATACCGGCGTAAGACAAAAAAACCGGCCATCAGGCCGGTTCTTTTTAATGCTCAGGCAAAAAATAAATTACTGCTTAGTCTGCGGGTCGGTATCGTACTCGGCGCACGTTTGATAACCGGAATTCATCACGTGGCCAGTTTCATCAAGTGCCACAAAGTAGGTTTCGGTTTTACCGTTACGTTGACCCAGAATGTAGGTCTGGCAGGTACCGCGCGCGTGAATCATGGTGACTTCAGAAGAAGGACGACCTGCAACCTGCATCACCTGCTGGCGGCTCATGCCTTTTTTCACATCTTTTACAACCGGCTGACTGACCTGATCTTTGGCGCGATCATAGGCAGTACACCCTGCCAGCATGGTCAGTACAGCGGCGGCACCCAGAATTCCTGCGATGTTTTTATTCATATTCCATCCTCTTTAGTATCCGCTTGTGTATCAGCGTGTTATCTAAGCCTGGAATATAAAAGTGCATTTTTCAACTATGGGTTGCCGATGGCATATCTTTCGGAAAAATCTAATGAAAGTGACATAAGCTGCTAAAACGCAGCAAATTGCGCCACTCAAATCTGTGATCCTTGTCGTTTTACCGCCAAAGGGTTAATTTGGCTCTATATTAACTATTTGCAACCTGCCAGGCAGGATTACATAACGGAGGGATAAATGACTCTGCAACAAGAGATTATTCAGGCGCTGGGCGTGAAGCCGAGCATCAACGCCGAAGAAGAAGTTCGCCGCAGCGTGGATTTTCTGAAAACCTATCTGAAGACGTTTCCCTTTATTAAATCGCTGGTGCTCGGCATCAGCGGCGGCCAGGATTCCACGTTGACCGGCAAAATCGGCCAGCTGGCTATCAGCGAACTGCGCGCGGAAACCGGCGATGAAGCGTATCAGTTCATCGCGGTACGTCTGCCTTACGGCGCGCAGGCAGACGAGCAAGATTGCCAGGATGCCATCGGCTTTATCCAGCCGGATCGCGTATTGACCGTGAACATCAAAGGCGCAGTGCTGGCGAGTGAACAGGCGCTGCGCGATGCTGGCATCGAGCTGAGCGATTTTGTTCGCGGCAACGAGAAAGCCCGTGAACGTATGAAAGCGCAGTACAGCATCGCTGGCATGACCAAAGGCGTAGTGGTCGGCACCGATCACGCCGCTGAAGCGGTAACCGGCTTCTTCACCAAATATGGCGATGGCGGCACCGACATCAACCCGATTTTCCGTCTGAATAAACGTCAGGGGAAACAACTGCTGGCGTATCTGGGCTGCCCGGAACATCTTTATAAGAAAGCGCCAACGGCGGATCTGGAAGACGATCGCCCGTCGCTGCCTGATGAAGCGGCACTGGGTGTCACCTACGAAAACATTGATGATTATCTGGAAGGCAAAACGCTGGATGCCGGTATCGCCAAAATCATCGAAGGCTGGTACCTGAAAACCGAACACAAACGCCGCCCGCCGATTACCGTTTTCGATGACTTCTGGAAAAAATAATTCCTGAAATTCATCATGATCTTATCAGGCCTGCCCGTCGGGCCTGATAAGCGTCTCACCTTCTGCGTTCATCCCCCGCGCTCTGAAGTTGTCACGACCTGCCCACATCATCACCTGTTTGCCACTTTTTTAGCCTGCTGTTAGTTGTTATACTGGATGGATAAACAGCATCAGGAGTTTCTGAGTGGCAAGGCGTCAATCCGCCCCGCGTCTCGAGTTTGACGCAGCGGCAATTTATGAATACCCCGAACATTTGCGCCAGTGGCTGGAGGCCATGCCAAAGCACCCTGGCGTCTATATTTTTCATGGCGAAAGCGAGGCGATGCCGCTGTACATCGGTAAAAGCGTCAATATCCGCAGCCGGGTGCTGTCGCATATGCGTACCCCGGATGAAGCCTCGATGCTGCGCCAGTCCCGGCGCATCAGCTGGATCTGCACCGCCGGAGAGCTGGGCGCGTTGCTGCTGGAAGCCCGGCTGATCAAAGAACAGCAGCCGCTGTTTAATAAACGTCTGCGCCGCAATCGCCAGCTCTGCTCGCTACTGCTCGGCGGCGAGAAACCGCAGGTGGTCTATGCGCGCGAGGTGGATTTTTCCGCCACGCCGGAGCTCCACGGGTTGTTCGCCAACCGCCGCGCCGCGTTACAGGCGCTGCAATCCATCGCCGATGACGAAAAGCTCTGCTACGGTCTGCTGGGGCTGGAGTCGGTCACGCGCGGTCGTCCCTGCTTTCGCTCTGCGCTGCAACGCTGCGCCGGTGCATGCTGCGGCAAAGAACCGCGTGAAGCGCACGATGCTCGTTTCACGGCGGCGATGGCGCGCATGAAGCTGGTGTGCTGGCCCTGGCAAGGGCCGGTCGGATTGAAAGAGCGTTTCGGCGCGATGACGCAATACCACATCATTCACAACTGGTTGTGGCTGGGTTCGGTTAACACCCTGAGCGAGGCCACCGCGTTGCTGCGTACGCCAGCCGGGTTCGACCATGATGGTTACAAAATACTCTGCAAGCCGCTGCTCAGCGGCGAGCATGAAATCATCAATCTGAATTAATGCCCGGGCAGCCAACTGATTTCACTGAACAGCAACTTCCCTTCTGGCTTCAACAGCCGCAGCGTGTGCCGCCCTTCCTGCCAGCAAGCGCCCTGATCGGCGGTTAACAGTTTATCCCCCAGTTGCCAGGCACCGCTAAGAATAAACACCACGCCACCGCGCGCACCGAAGGTGGTAAACGTGCGATCGGCAATGCGCACCTTTGCCTGACAGCGGTCACGGCGCGTCAGAATGTTGAAATTCATCGACATTTTCCCTTCCGACAGTTCCACTTTCACCGACTGTTCACCGGCAAAGGTAAAGGGCTGATGGTGTTTCAGGGTGTGGCGGAAAACGCTACCGCCGTCCAGCGTCACTTCGCCACCTTCCAGCAGGGTTATCACACGATCGACGCCGGGGAACTGCGGAAATTCGCCGTTACTTGCCAGCGAAGCAATACTGGCGCGCCAGTTAAAATCGCGGGTGGCAGGCGGAAAACAGCAAATCTCCCGGGTTTCGCCCGCACCATTACGCCAGAGGTTTACCGGCATTTTGCGAATATCAAAGTATTCCATCATCACTCCTGAAAGGCGCGGTCATGCGATCCGCGCCGCTGCTTCAACAGGCAGCTTGTTATTGTTTATTGTCGTTGTCGGATTATCGGCAGCAGCAACAATTTGCCTTAGGCCACAGCGTAACCAGACATGTAAAAAAATATAAATTTCAGATAAGTAACGCACCCCAGAAGAGGGGCTTCACGAGAATACCGCGCCACGGGCGGCTGGCAAGAGGGAAGAAAAGAAAAACCGCCGGTTCTGCCCATCACGTACTGCATGCAATAGGCAAAACCGGCGGTCTTGATAGGGGGTGCTGAATTACTCAGCAGGTGCAGGAGGCATTTTACCTTCCGGTGCCGGACGTTCTGTCAGACGCTTCTCAAAATTCGCATTGAACTGCTTTTTCTGTTCCGGCGTCAGAATGTTGTAAATTTTGTTCTGCGTTTCCATGTGTTTCAGCATGCCAGCTTTATGCTGTTCTTCCATTTTCGCGATCTGTGCTTCCGCTTTCGCTTTGTCGAAGCTGTCGCTGGTGATGATGTCATGCATTGCACGCATCTCTTCAGCCCGCGGACGTTTCATCTCATCGCGCTGGCTTTTCATAATTTCGTGGATCTGCTGTTTCTGTGCATCGGTCAGATTCAGGTCTCTGAACATCATATCGTGCGGACCTTTACCCTTGTGGTGCATCATCGGTTTGCCGTCCGCAGGTGCAGCCGTTGTATCGTCGGCGTGCGCCAGGCCAGCCGCACCAAAAGCCAGGGTAGAGGCAACAAACAGGGCAGTCAATTTACGCATAATATTATTCCTTACTTCGGTTTTACTTACGGCGATTGCCGTGTTGACGCTATTTACTTTACCGTCTTTATCGTCAATTAATCAGAGCGACAGTAAAACAATGAAAGTGTAAATACTCTTTTTACGTCAAATGTGAGGGAAATAAGGATAAACCGTGGAGAGTTGAAAGTTAAATAATCAATACATTGATTAATAAGGAATTATGAAGAGTATAAAGTAACGCTGATTAATAATAAACCCAACAACCAGGATTTTTCCGTAATTTATTCAAAAGGCGCTAAAAAAATAAGCCCTGTGGTAACAGGGCTAAAATATTAGTTTATTTTTTCTAGCATTAATCCGGCGCGCAAACCCACAGCGACACCAGGATTCGGAAATAGCACATACTCTTCATCACGCTGCACAACGTAGCGTTCACCACGGTCTTCCGCCAGCAGGGTCCCGGCGCTGAAAGGCGTAAAATTCAGCGTTTCTGGCGACATATACAGTTTGAACGCCTCGCTGTGCCGCGTCAGTTGCTGCACAACCCGGTAACGCACCGGCGCGCTCTGCGTGTCCGGCGCTGGTTCACCGGCCAGCAACGCTGCCAGTGCCCAGGCAGTACGCTGAAACTGGCTGAGATCGTTCTCGCCAAACGGCAGCGCTTTGCCCAGCTCCAGCGTACAGGCCAGCGCCTCAAATTGCGCGCACGTGAAGTGGGTAAACGTGCCGCCCGGCGCCTGATGGAACACCAGCGCTTCCAGCCCTGCCGAGCCCAGCCACTCCAGAAACAGTTCATCCCACGGCTGCGCGCGCTGCGGCAGCACGCCGAAACGCACATGATGCGATCCGCGAATCGCCGTATGTAGATCGAGGTGCCAACGCTCCTCATCACCACCGGCAAAAAAGTGGGTGACCGCGCGTTCAAGCTGCGCGGCACGCACCGTTTCATCGCTGGGCGGGAGTTGCTGCCAGCGTCCACCAAACATGCGGTTCAAATCGCTATGCAGAAAACGCTTTCCTTCCCTCAGCGCCTGCGGGTTGCCAAGGATCACCAACAGCCGCCAGCTAAGTGGCTGCGTGCCGGAAAACAGATTTTTCAGCAGAATGTCCAGCATCTCCACCGGCGCGGTTTCATTGCCGTGAATGGCGCAGGAGAGCACCAGCGAGCGTCCGGTCGGGTGCGGCGGCACCAGTTCAAGGATCCCTTGCTCGTGCCACAACCAGTGAATACCGCCCGACTCCCCTGACATTTTACGCGGGATGTCACCCGATAATGTGGTGGCAAGAAAGTTATCCATACAACCTCCGGTTAACGCTGGAAGGGATAAACAGAACCGAGATTCAGCAACTGCGTGAGCCTGTCCAGCGCTTCCCGCCCTTCCCGCAACAACTGCGGATCGGCAAGATCTGCCTGCGTCAGACGGTCACGATAGTGGCGATCAACCCAGTCATTGAGCGTGGCGAACAACGTATCGTTCATCATCACCGCCGGATTTACCGCCTGCTGTTCCGCCCCGGTTAACACCACGCGCAAGCGCAGGCATGCCGGGCCGCCGCCGTTTGCCATACTCTCGCGCAGATCGAACACCTTCAGTTCTGTGATCGGGTTATCCTGCGCCAGCAACTGGTTCAGATAACGCCAGACACCTTCATGCGCCTGCGACTCCTGCGGCAACACCAGCACCATGCGGCCATCTTCATGGCTCAGCAACTGGCTGTTGAACAGATACGTCGCCACCGCATCGGCAACCGATACCGCCTGCTGTGGCACTTCGATCGCCATAAAACCCGGCACGCAACGGCGTAATTCCGCCAGCAATTGCGCTTGATCGGCAAAGGCATGCTCGTGGCAAAACAGCACCTGGCGATTAGAAACGGCAATGACATCATTATGGAACACGCCCTGATCGATGACCTGGGAATTTTGCCTGGCGTACACCACCTGCGAAGGGCGAACCTGGTTGAGACGCGCCACCGCCTGGCTGGCTTCCAGCGTCTGACGAGCCGGATAGCGTGTCGGAGCGAGCGTGCTGCCCTCTTCGCGCCCATAGACAAAAAGCTGGACGCCCGGATCGCCATAATCGCCGCCAAAGCGGTTGTGGTTCGCGGCGCCTTCATCGCCCAGCATGGCCACTTGCGGTAGCGCCGAATGCACGCTAAATGTCTGTTCATCGCGGAAAATCGCCCGCAGCAGCGCTTCAGTGGTCGGCGCCTCCATCGCGCGATGGAATTTATTGTTGAGATTCGCCACCGTCAGGTGGACTTTGCCATCCACGGAATCTGCCGACGGGCAAACCGTGGCAGCATTGGCAACCCACATCGCCGATGCCGAACTGGCGGAAGAGAGGATCTGCGGCGCCTGAGCCGCGGCTTTTTCGACCACCTGCTCATCGCTGCCGCTAAATCCCAACTGGCGCAACACCGGCACATTCGGGCGTTCGTGCGGTGGGATCACCGCCTGCGGGAAACCGGCATCGGCCAGCGCCTTCATTTTCAGCAGCCCCTGCTTCGCTGCCAGCTTAGGATTGGAGACCTGGAAACGGTGCCGGGTCGAGGCTTCATTGCCGAACGACAACCCGGCATAGTGGTGCGTCAGGCCGACCAGCCCATCAAAGTTCACCTCGCGCGCTTTCATGGTTGTTCCTCGCGGGAAAAATCAAGACCCGGGCTGAGCGTTTGCGGCAGGGTCAGATCGGCGGATTCAAGGCTCGCCATTGGCCACGCACAGTAATCCGCCGCATACCAGGCGCTGGCGCGATGGTTGCCAGAAGCGCCCACACCGCCGAATGGCGCGGTACTGGCCGCGCCCGTCAGCGGTTTGTTCCAGTTAACAATCCCGGCGCGCGCTTCCAGTAACAGCCGATCAAACTTCTCGCGTTGCGGGGAGATAAGACCGCAGGAGAGCCCATAGCGAGTATTGTTCGCCAGCGCGATCGCGTCATCGAAATCGTCGTAGCGCCAGACGCACAGCAGCGGGCCAAACACCTCTTCATCCGGCACGTCGGCCACGCCGGTCATCTCTATGATGCCCGGCGTCAGCAGTGAAGTACCTTCTTCCAGCAGACGTGGCGCCAGCAAGGTTTTGCCGCCGCGCGCTTCATGTTCCTGCCACGCATTCAGCACGTGCTGCGCGGCCTGCGCGGAGATCAAACCGCCCAGGAACGGTTGCGGTTCTGCGTTCCATGCCTGCGGCGTGAGACGCGCGCTCACCGCCACCAGCCGCGCAAGGAAAGCATCGCCCTGCGGTGAGCGTTTCACCAGCAAACGTCGCGCGCAGGTGCAGCGCTGTCCAGCGGTAATAAAAGCGGACTGGATCGCCAGATGCACGGCTGCATCGATATCCTGAATATCTTCGACGATCAGCGGGTTATTGCCGCCCATTTCCAGCGCGAGGATCTTCTCCGGCTGACCCGCCAACTGGCGATGCAAGTGATAACCGGTATTGGCGCTACCGGTGAACAGCAAACCGTCCAGCCCCGGCAGCGCACTCAGCGCCTGCCCGGTTTCGCGTCCGCCCTGCACTAAATTGAGCACCCCGACGGGCAGACCGGCCTGCTCCCACAGTTTCACCACCGCTTCGCCGCTCCACGGTGTCAGTTCGCTCGGTTTGAACAGCAGCGTGTTACCCGCCAGCAGCGCCGGAATAATATGGCCGTTCGGCAAGTGGCCTGGGAAATTATAGGGCCCGAAAACGGCGAGAACGCCATGCGGACGGTGGCGCAGCGTTGCCGCGCCGTCGGCCATTTCCGTGTGCTGTTCGCCGGTTCGCGTGTGATAAGCCTTCACCGAAATGGTGGCTTTATTGATCATCGCCGTCACTTCGGTCGCCGCTTCCCAGCGCGGTTTCCCGGTTTCACGGGCAATAATTTCCGCCAGCGCGGCTTTATTGGTTTCCAGCAGGCTGGCAAATTTTTCCACCACCGCCTGGCGCACGGAGAAAGGTTCGCGCGCCCATGCCGGAAAAGCATTACGCGCAGCGCGATACGCATCTTCGACCTGTGTGGCGCTGGCATCAAAACCGTGCCACAGCGCTTCATGACTTACCGGATTACTTTTCACCCGGCGCTCACCTTCACCGGTTACCCAGTCGCCATTGATCCATAAACTCATTGTGATTTCTCCTCGGCACAAAGGCGAACCAGCCGCACGGTATCGCCCGGCTGACATTTCAACGCATCCAGTTCTGCGGCGCTTAACAGCAGCCGCTCCGTGTTGGGATCCGCTTTGATAAGCATGGCTCTAAATTGCGCGTATTGCTCATTCGCCACCATGCAGGCTGGCCACTCTCCCGGCGCGCGCTGCCCTTGCGCCACGGTAACCAGACGGCTTTTGCGGATCGCCCGCACCCGGTCAACATCGCACTCCAGCGTCGGCCCGCCATCAAAAATGTCGACATAATTGCGGTAGCGAAAACCCTCTTTCTCCAGCACCGCGCGGGCAGGCGCGGTCTGCGGATGCACCTCGCCAATGACTGCCTGCGCCTCGTCGGAGAGGAAGTGGGTATAGATAGGATGCTTGGGCATCAATTCGGCGATAAACGCTTTCTGCCCGGTACCGCACAGATAATCAGCGCGGCTGAATTCCATCGAGAAGAAGCGTTTTCCCAGGCTCTCCCAGAACGGCGAGTAGCCATGCTCGTCGATGACGCCGCGCATCTCCGCCACCACTTTTTCGTTAAAGCGATCGCGAAAGGCCGCCATAAACAGAAAGCGCGACTTCGACAGCAGATAGCCGTTGCCCTCTTTGCGCCAGGCCGGATCGAGAAACAGCGTGCACAGCTCGCTGCTGCCGGTGTGATCGTTACTGAGAAATAAGGTCGGCAGCGCATTGTAGACATTCAACTCTTTCGAAGCGTGAACCTGTGTCCCCACGCGGTAGTTATACCAGGGATCGTTGAGCCCCACCGCCACTTCGATGGCGCAGATCCCGGCCACTTCGCCGCTTTGCGTCTCTTCCAGCACAAACACATAGCCCTGCTCACCCTTCGGCAACTCCCCTTGCCACGTGCGGCGAGCACGTTCAATACGCGCGCCCAGCGTCGCTTCGTCGGCGGGCAGCGATGTCAGCCCACCGCCGGTTTTCCCGGCCAGCTTCATCAGCGCCGGTAGATCGCTTGCCGCGACCGGACGGATCACCATCATGATACGTTCTCCGCAAGGAATTTTTCACAGGCGCGGGTAAAGCGCGCAAGCCCGGTGCGCACCTCTTCTTCACTGATATTCAGCGCCGGAGCAAAGCGCATCACGTTGCCACCGGCAATCAGCACCATCACCCCTTCCGCTGCCGCCAGTTGCGAAATCTGTTTCGCTTTTCCGGCATGTTCCGCCACCAGTTGGCAGCCAATCAGCAGCCCGAGGCCGCGAATGTCACTGAACAGAGGATGGCGTTCGTTGAACGCCGTCAGTTGCTCAACAAACCACTGGTGGCGCTGTTTGACACCGGCCAGGGTTTCCGGCGTATTGATGATATCCAGTACCGCGCCCGCCACTGCGCCCGCCAGCGGATTACCGCCGTAGGTCGTGCCGTGTGTACCCACATTCATCACTTTGCCGAAGGTCTCGGTGGTGAGCATCGCGCCAATCGGGAAACCGCCGCCCAGCGCTTTCGCGGTGGTCAGCACATCCGGCGTCACACCATAGTGCATATAGGCATACAGTTCGCCGGTGCGGCCGACGCCGGTCTGCACTTCATCAAAAATCAGCACCGCGTTGTGACGGGTACAGAGCTCGCGTAAGCCCTGTAAAAAGGCCTGACTGGCCGGTACCACACCGCCTTCACCCTGCATTGGCTCAACAATAACCGCGCAGGTGTCGTCATCGATCAGTGCGCTGGCGGACGCCAGATCGTTGTAAACCGCATGCTGGATCTGCGGCGGCAGCGGCGCAAAATCCTGCGAGTAGGCCGGTTGCCCGCCGGCGCTGACGGTAAACAGCGTGCGACCGTGGAAAGCATTTTTGAAAGCCACAATGCCGCTTTTCTGCGGGCCGAAAGTGTCGTGGGCATATTTGCGCGCCAGTTTCAGCGCCGCTTCATTCGCCTCCGCGCCGGAGTTACAGAAGAAAGCGCGATCGGCAAACGTGGCATCCAGCAACCGTTTCGCCAGCTTCAGTACCGGCTCATTGGTGTAGCCGTTGCCGGTATGCCAGAACTTCGCCGCCTGCTCGCTCAGTGCCTTGCACAATGCAGGATGGGCGTGGCCCAGCGCGTTTACCGCAATCCCCCCGGCAAAATCGATGTACTCGTTGCCCTGTTGATCCCATAAACGCGAGCCTTCCCCGCGAACCGGAATAAAAGGCGCTGGCGCGTAGACAGGCAACATCCATTGATCAAAATTTTCACGCGTAATTGACGTAGACATAGCGACCTCATCCGGTAAATAAAAAGTTTAATAAATGTTAATGAATATGAACATTCTCGCTGTAAATGTAGATTGCACAGTTCGTGCCAGCCAGCGATAAAAATGCATAAACGTCCTGGAGCAACGAAATATCAGCAACTTACAACCTATCGCTATTCACATAAAATGCATAAAAAGTGAATAAATGTATATCCAGGCGAGGTGATAGGCGATCGGAGGCGCGGGTTTATGCAATAAGAATATTTAATTATAGAACTGTGATCATCAGCGAAATTAATTACGCACCCTGCCCCATTTCGGCGCATTGCGCACCAAATCAGGGCGACCGGCGCGTTTTTTGCTCATCAGTAACAGCAATATCAATAAGTGGCGGTGGTTAAATGTAAATTCTGCTAACATCTGTGCATCTTTTTACTGCTAAGTGGCGGCGACTATGAAATTTGTCTCTTTTAATATCAACGGCCTGCGTGCCCGGCCTCATCAACTGGAAGCGCTTGTCGAGCAGCATCAGCCGGACGTGATCGGTCTGCAGGAGACAAAAGTCCATGACGATATGTTTCCGCTCGAAGAAGTGGCGCGCCTGGGTTACAACGTCTTTTATCACGGACAAAAAGGTCACTACGGCGTTGCGCTGTTGACCAAAGATACGCCGGTTTCGGTACGTCGCGGCTTCCCTAACGATGGCGAAGAAGCGCAGCGCCGCATTATCATGGCTGAAATCCCGTCGCCTCTCGGCAATATCACCGTGATTAATGGCTATTTTCCGCAGGGCGAAAGCCGCGACCATCCGCTGAAATTCCCGGCGAAAGAGAAGTTCTACCTGGATCTGCAAACGTTCCTCGAAACCGAGCTGAAAAAAGAGAACCCGGTACTGATCATGGGTGATATGAATATCAGCCCGACGGATCTGGACATCGGCATTGGCGAAGAGAATCGCAAGCGCTGGCTGCGCACCGGTAAATGCTCGTTCCTGCCCGAAGAGCGTGAATGGATGGAGCGCCTGAAGGGCTGGGGTCTGGTGGATACTTACCGCGAAGCAAACCCGGAAACCAACGATCGCTTCTCGTGGTTTGATTACCGCTCCAAAGGCTTTGATGACAACCGTGGCCTGCGCATCGATCTGCTGCTGGCGAGCCAGACGCTGGCCGAACGCTGTATCGAAACCGGGATTGATTACGACATTCGCAGCATGGAAAAACCGTCCGATCACGCGCCGGTATGGGCCAAATTTAAGGTCTGATGCCATGACGTCTGGCAATCCGTGGGTTACCGCGCAGTGGCTGGACGATTTACTGCAACACAATCCGCCCGCCGACACATGGCGGCTGCTGGAAGTCGGCTATAACGCCGAGCCAACCTATCGCGCCGGGCATATTCCCGGCGCGTATTATATTGACACCCAACTTGTCGAAAGCCTGCCGCTGTGGAATGTGGTGCCGCCCGAAATACTGCGCGCGGTGCTGTCCCGTTACGGTTTACGCAGCGACATGACCGTCATTCTCTACGGTCGCGGCAACTACGCTGCCGAGCGGATGGCGCATATTCTGCTGTACGCGGGCGTTAACGACGTCCGTCTGCTGAATGGCGGCTGGCAGAGCTGGCAACGCGCGGGGCTGCGACAAACCATCGACCTGCCGCCCGCCCTCACCGCGCAGGATTTCGGCGCGCCTCTCCCTTCCCGGCCACACTTTTTGCTTAACCTGGCGCAAACCCG
The DNA here is from genome assembly GCF_013085925.1 of Kosakonia sp. MUSA4. Lineage (NCBI taxonomy): Bacteria > Pseudomonadati > Pseudomonadota > Gammaproteobacteria > Enterobacterales > Enterobacteriaceae > Kosakonia > Kosakonia sp. MUSA4. Next base: position 2,042,485 of record NZ_CP025697.1, on the reverse strand, counting down.
GCAACGAATGGCGCAGCCAGAAACCGTGCTGGTCAGCGTGCGCAGTTGGGCTGAGTTCAGCGGCGGCACCAGCGGGTATCACTATATTTCCAGCGCTGGCGACATTCCCGGGGCGCGCTGGGGCCACGCTGGCGGCAACAGTCAGTTTATTACGGATTACCATCATCCGGACGGCACGGTACGCTCCCCGCAGGAGATTGCCGCGCTGTGGCAACAGCAACACATTACCGCCGATCAACAGGTGATTTTTTACTGCGGTACCGGCTGGCGCGCATCGCTGGCATTTTTGCTTGCCCGCGCGCTCGGCTGGCCGAAGATCGCCGTGTATGATGGCGGCTGGTTCGAGTGGAGCCAGCAGCAGAAAATGGAACAGACGGATGACAACCCTGAAAACAGTTGAGGTGGTCGCGGCGATCATCGAACGCGATGGCAAAATTTTGCTGGCGCAGCGCCCGCCGCACGCGGATCAAGCCGGGCTATGGGAGTTTGCTGGCGGCAAGGTGGAAACCGGGGAAACGCAGCCGCAGGCGCTAACGCGTGAGCTGCGTGAGGAACTGGGCATTGATGCCCAGCCTGCTTGTTATGTCGCCAGCCACCAGCGGGAAGTGTCCGGGCGAATGATCCATCTGCATGCGTGGCACGTTGTTGCCTTTCACGGCGAGCCAACCCGCCACTATCACAGCGCCTTGCTGTGGTGCGCACCCGCGGACGCCCTGAAACAGGCGCTGGCGCCAGCGGATATCCCGCTACTGGAAGCGTTTATGGCTTCACGCGCCGCCAGACCAGCGGATTAGTGGAAATCACGTGTTCATCGCGCTGGCACTGTAACAACACGCCTTCGGCTTTCACCACCGCGCCTTCACTGTAATTTTGATTGCCATACACGCAGCACTGGATGCACGGCTGCGTGGTTTGCGTCTGCCCGCCGGAGCTAAAGACTTCCGGAGGGACATTCACTTCAATTCCCGCTGAGGGTAAACGTTCGGCCAGCGCGCTACCCGCCGCTACCACCAGTAATGTTGCTGCTATCCACGATAAACGGGCCATAACGGTTCCTTTCTGATTGACGCCACGTATTACTATAACGGATCTATTTCCCACAGCTTTAGTTTCCTCGGTCATCGTTTTTCGTTATGACGATGCGCACATTATTAATTTGCCTGGTGTGGGGGATTTTCCCTTGCGGCATGCGCCATTACGGATGTTATAGTCCGAAAGCGCCCGTTTTTTGCGCACCACAACCACAACAAATCCACCTAAAAATAAGAGACGCTTATATCTATGGATCAGACACTCTCTCTTGAATCCTTTCTCGGTTATGTTCAGCAGCGCGATCCGCACCAGCCGGAGTTCGCTCAGGCTGTGCGCGAAGTGATGACTACCCTCTGGCCGTTTCTTGAAGCTAACCCGCGCTATCGCCAGTTGTCGCTGCTGGAGCGGCTGGTTGAACCGGAACGCGTGATCCAGTTTCGCGTGGCCTGGGTTGATGACCGCAACCAGGTGCAGGTCAACCGCGCGTGGCGCGTGCAGTTCAGCTCCGCCATTGGTCCCTACAAAGGCGGGATGCGTTTTCACCCGTCGGTGAATCTGTCGATTTTGAAATTCCTCGGCTTCGAGCAGACCTTTAAAAATGCGCTGACCACCCTACCGATGGGCGGCGGCAAAGGCGGCAGCGACTTCGATCCGAAAGGCAAAAGCGACGGCGAAGTGATGCGTTTTTGCCAGGCGTTGATCGGCGAACTGTACCGCCATCTTGGCGCGGATACCGACGTTCCGGCGGGCGATATCGGCGTCGGCGCGCGTGAAGTCGGCTTTATGGCCGGGATGATGAAAAAACTCTCCAACAACACCGCCTGCGTCTTCACCGGCAAAGGGTTGTCGTTCGGCGGCAGTTTGATCCGCCCGGAAGCCACCGGCTACGGACTGGTTTACTTCACCGAAGCGATGCTGAAACGCCACGGTCTCGGTTTTGAAGGGATGCGCGTGGCGGTTTCCGGTTCCGGCAATGTGGCGCAGTACGCCATCGAAAAAGCGATGTCCCTTGGCGCGCGTGTGATCACCGCTTCTGATTCCAGCGGCACTGTCGTTGATGAAGCCGGTTTTACGGCGGAAAAACTGGCCCGGCTGTGTGAAATCAAAGCCAGCCGCGATGGCCGGATCGCCGATTATGCGCGGGAATTTGGCCTGAACTATCTGCAGGGCCAGCAACCGTGGTCCGTGCCTGTCGATATCGCGCTGCCGTGCGCCACGCAGAATGAGCTGGATGTGGATGCCGCGCGAGTGCTGATTGCCAACGGCGTGAAAGCGGTGGCCGAAGGAGCGAATATGCCCACCACTATCGCGGCGACCGAACTGTTCCTTGAAGCAAACGTGCTGTTCGCGCCGGGTAAAGCCGCCAACGCGGGCGGCGTAGCCACTTCCGGGCTGGAGATGGCGCAGAATGCCGCGCGTTTAAGCTGGAAGGCGGAAAAAGTGGACGCCCGTCTGCACCACATCATGCTGGATATTCATCAGGCCTGCGTCGAATACGGCGGTGAAGGTAAACAGACGCACTATGTGCGCGGCGCCAACATCGCCGGTTTTGTGAAAGTCGCCGACGCGATGCTGGCGCAGGGTGTGATTTAACCTCCCAGGCCGGACAAGGCATTTATGCCGCTGTCCGGCAATGCCTGATGGCGCTTCGCTTATCAGGCCTACGAAACGACTGCGTCGCCGCCCGCCTCTGCTGATGGCGGGCGTTTTTTACTCCGTCCTTTGGCAAACGCTTTTTTCTTCTCGCCGCCCGGCGCAACCAGGCCACGGAATTGACGCACCGGCGTATTACGCGCCTGGTGGATCAGTTCATGCAGCGTACTGACCAGCGGCTGCATGAAGTCCTGATAGCGGCACTCTTTTTCGCTGATTTGCGTCAGCACCGACTCCCAGTGCGCCGTCATATCCGGTCTGGCCGCCATTTCCGGCAATGAATGGATCAGCGCGCGCCCCGGCTCGGTGGAGTGAATATAGCGCCCTTTTTTAACCAGAAAACTGCGTTTAAACAGCAGTTCGATAATCCCGGCGCGCGTTGCTTCCGTCCCCAGCCCGTCGGTGGCGCGCAGGATCTTTTTCAGCTCTTTATCCTGCACAAAGCGGGCGATACCGGTCATCGCCGACAACAGTGTGGCGTCGGTAAAGTGGCGCGGCGGCTGCGTCTGACGGGCTACAACTTCGCCCTTCTCGCACAGCAGCTCGTCGCCTTTCGCCACCACCGGCAGCGGCGTGCCATCGTTCTCCTCGTCGCGCTCTTTCGAACCCAGCAGCGTTCGCCAGCCCGCTTCCGCCAGGAAACGCGCTTTGGCGATAAACTTGCCGTTGGCGATATCCAGATCGATCTGGCATTTGCGGAACACCGCATCCGGGCAGAACTGCATCAGATACTGGCGGGCAATCAGGTTATAAACGTTGGCTTCGTTATCGCTGAGGTTCACTTTCGACGCCCGCGCGGTCGGAATAATGGCGTGGTGCGCATCGACCTTTTTGTCGTCCCAGCAGCGGTTGCGCGTATCCGGGTTGACCACCGGCTGCGGCAGCAGATCCGGCGCATGTGCGCCAATCGCGTTCATGACCGCATGGCGCCCGGCAAAGTGCTCTTCCGGCAGATAACGGCAATCCGAACGCGGATAGGTAATCAGCTTGTGGGTTTCGTACAGCTTCTGGCAGATATCCAGCACGTTTTGCGCGCTGAGGCCGTAGCGTTTCGCCGCTTCAATCTGCAACGCCGACAGCGAAAACGGCAGCGGTGCCAGTTCCGATTCGCGCTTATCGTTATACGCCGTAACCAGCGCCGGCTGGCCGGTAATGCGGCTGACCACATGTTCCGCCAGCGGACGATGCAGCAGCCGCCCTTCCTCATCCTGATACGGCTCGCAGGCATCGCTCGGCTGCCACAGGGCGGTAAAGCGCTCCCCGGCAGGCGTGACGATATGTGCTTTCACCTCAAAGAAATCTTTCGCCACGAAGTTTTCGATCTCTTCGTCGCGGCGCACCACCAGCCCGAGCACCGGCGTCTGTACGCGGCCGACCGAGAGCACGCCCTGATAACCGGCGTTGCGCCCCAACAACGTATAAGCGCGGGTCATGTTGATGCCGTACAGCCAGTCGGCGCGGGCGCGAGCCAGCGCGGAAACGCACAGCGGAATAAACTCGCTGTTGGCGCGCAGGCGTTCGAGCGCGCGCTCCACCGCCTGCGGGTTGAGATCGTTAATCAGGCAGCGTTGCACCTGCTGGCGCTTTTCCGGCGCCAGTTGCAGGTAGTCGATCACCTCGTCCACCAGCAACTGCCCTTCGCGATCCGGGTCACCGGCGTGTACCACCTGCTCGGCATCCGCGAGCAGGCGTTTAATGACATTGATCTGTTTCAGCACCGACGGGCGCGGTTGCAGCTGCCATTTTTCCGGCACAATCGGCAAATCCGCCAGATTCCAGCGGGCGTAGCGGCTGTCGTAGGCATCCGGCTGCGCCTGCTCCAGCAGGTGACCGATACACCAGGTCACCACCTGGCCATTACCGCACTCAATATAGCCGTCGCCTTTGCGATGCGGTTTGGGTAACACATCGGCAATGGCGCGGGCCAGACTGGGCTTTTCGGCAATAAATAACCGCATGAATTAACGGATCTCAATCATCGGACGACCGCCGCGAGCGCTGACCAGCTCGCCAATGGCGCTCAGTTCAATGCCGTACTCTGCCGCCGTGGCTTTCACGTCGTTTTCCGCTTCCGGCAACACCGCCAGCAGCAGGCCGCCGGAGGTTTGCGGATCGCACAGCAGATCGCGCACGGGCGCAGGCATTTCACCCATCAGATGACCATAGCTGGCGAAGTTGCGCTGCGTGCCGCCCGGCACGGCGCCTTTGGCAATATACGCTTCGACGCCCGGCAGTTTCGGCACGGCCTGATAATTCACCTGCGCCTGCACGCCAGCGCCCTGGCACATCTCGCTCAGATGACCGAGCAGACCAAAACCGGTGACGTCGGTCATCGCTTTCACCCCGTCGATATTCGCAAAGGCGGCGCCAGCACTATTCATCCGGCACATCACTTCCGTCGCCAGGCCGACATGTTCCGGCTTAAGCAGGGATTTTTTCTCAGCGGTGGTGAGTACGCCAATGCCCAGCGGCTTAGTGAGGAACAGTTTGCAGCCCGCCTGCGCGGTGCTGTTTTTCTTCACGCGCTCTGTCGGCACGACACCGGTAACGGCGAGACCAAAAATCGGCTCCGGCGCATCGATCGAGTGACCGCCCGCCAGCGCAATACCCGCCTGCTGGCAGGCAAAACGCCCGCCGTCGATCACTTCACGGGCAATTTCCGGCGGCAGTTTATCGAGCGGCCAGCCGAGGATGGCAATCGCCATGATCGGTTTTCCCCCCATCGCGAAGACATCGCTGATGGCGTTGGTTGCCGCAATGCGGCCAAAATCGAACGGGTTATCGACGATAGGCATGAAAAAATCGGTGGTACTGATAATGCAAGTGCCGTTACCGAGATCGTAAACCGCGGCGTCGTCGCGTGTTTCATTACCGACCAGCAGATTCGGGTCGAGAAACTTCGCCTGCTCGCTGTGCAGAATGGTATCCAGCACTTTGGGGGAAATTTTACAACCGCAACCGGCTCCGTGGCTGTATTGCGTTAAACGAATGGTTTGCTCGCTCATGGACATCTCCTGTCATTGCAATCCCGCTATGGTAGCGCCCAAACGGCATGGTGGTAAGTCTGCGTGTCTGAATTCACGCGCTGTTGCTCATTAAGCGAACGAATAACAGCATTTCGCTGCTGAGTATGTCGCCACATAACATCACTGAACTCAATACATCGGCCATTTTGCGATGCAGAGCAATTTTTTAAACTGTGAGTTTATTTATTACTGTTATATGACAGAAATATTACTTATCTTTTCACCTGAGGATGTCATTGATAATTAAAGGAATCACTAATGAAAAGACGTTTAGTTACCCTCTGCATTGCCAGTTTGTTCTCTGTTAATACCTTTGCGCTTGTCCCTGCGGGCAACGATGCCACCACCAAACCAGACCTCTACTACCTGAAAAATGCGCAGGCGATTGACAGCCTGGCGCTGCTGCCGCCCCCACCGGAAGTGGGCAGCATTGCGTTTCTCAACGATCAGGCAATGTATGAACAAGGCCGTCTGCTGCGTAACACTGAGCGTGGCAAACAGGCTGCGGAAGACGCAAATCTGAGCAGCGGCGGCGTCGCCAATGCCTTCTCAACGGCATTCGGTTCACCGATTACCGAAAAAGATTCCCCACAGTTGCATAAGCTGCTGACCAATATGATTGAGGATGCGGGCGATCTGGCGACGCGCGGCGCTAAACAGAAGTACATGCGCATCCGCCCGTTTGCCTTCTATGGTGTGCCGACCTGCAATACCAAAGAGCAGGATGAACTGTCGAAAAACGGCTCCTATCCTTCCGGACACACCTCAATTGGCTGGGCAACGGCGCTGGTGCTCGCAGAAATTAACCCGCAGCGTCAGGATCAGATCCTCAAACGCGGCTACGATCTGGGGCAAAGCCGGGTGATCTGCGGCTACCACTGGCAGAGTGATGTTGATGCCGCGCGGATCGTCGGTTCTGCCGTTGTTGCCACGCTGCACACCAGCCCGGCATTCCAGCAGCAATTGCAGAAAGCCAAAGCGGAGTTTGCCGCGAAGAATAAGTAGCGAATCCATAACGCAGGCCGGCCAGGCGTTAGCGCCATCCGGCCTTCAAAGCGTCGCGAGGCTAGTTGCCGGGTGGCGCTTTCGCTTTATCTGGCCGGTGAAAATAGATGCGGTGATTAAAAACGCGTGACGAACGGAGCGATGTCAGGAACCGTAACGGTGGTGGAGGCTTTCAGTTGTGGCGTGCCGAGATACAGGAAGCCGACGATTTTGTCCTGCTCGCGGCAGGCAAACGCCTCGCGCACCTGCGGGCTATCGGTCAGCGGGCCGGTACGCCAGATACCATTGAACCCCTGCGCCAGCGCCGCCATCTGCATCGCCATCACGGCACAACCGGCAGAAAGTAGCTGTTCCCACTGCGGCACTTTATGATCCACTTCACATTTGGCGACCACGGTAATAATCAACGGCGCGCGCAGCGGCGAAGTGCGCGCTTTCTCAATGCCCTTCTCATCCTGGCCCGCCGCAATCGCGCCCTGCTCCAGCACTTGACCCAGGCGTTCGCGCCCTTCGCCGTCGATAACGAAAAAGTGCCACGGTTGCAGCGTACCGTGATCGGGTGCGCGCATACCGGCACGCAGAATGTTATCCAGTTGTTCACCTGCTGGTGCCGGTTCCGCCAGGCGTGACGCGCTACGACGGTTGACGAGCAGTTCAAGTGCATCCATTAGTTAAACTCCTGTATTGAAATTTATTCTTAAAATTAACACGGACGTAGAATTTGTTACAGCGCCGCAGGCGATTCCTGCTGACAAGAGGCGGCGGGATAATTAGGATAACCACACTTCGCCGCCCGGGCAGCGGCGGCCTAAACAAACCAGGGAGAATACATGCGAACACTTTGGCGTTTTATTGCCGCTTTTTTTCGATGGAGCTGGCGATTGCTGAACTTTATCCGCAATCTGGTGTTGAATTTGTTCTTTATCCTGCTGGTGCTGGTGGGCGTCGGGATCTGGATGCAGGTAAGCGACAGCAAAACCGAGCACAGCAATCGCGGCGCATTACTGCTGGATATCACCGGCGTAGTGGTCGATAAAACTTCAACCAGCGGACGTCTTGGCGCACTGGGCCGCCAGCTCTTTGGCGCCAGTTCCGATCGCCTTCAAGAGAATTCGCTGTTTGATATCGTTGAGACCATTCGTCAGGCGCAGAACGATCGCAATATCACCGGTATTGTGATGGATCTGAAAAACTTCGCCGGTGCCGATCAACCCTCAATGCAGTACATCGGTAAAGCGTTGCGCGCGTTCCGCGACAGCGGTAAACCGGTTTACGCCATCGGTGATAGCTACAGCCAGGGCCAGTATTACCTCGCCAGCTTCGCCAATAAGATCTGGCTGTCGCCGCAGGGCGTGGTGGATCTGCACGGTTTCGCCACCAACGGCCTCTACTACAAAACGCTGCTGGATAAGCTGAAAGTCACCACGCACGTGTTCCGCGTTGGCACCTATAAATCTGCCGTTGAACCATTTATTCGTGACAATATGTCCCCTGCCGCGCGCGAAGCGGACAGCCGCTGGATCAACGAGCTGTGGCAAAACTACCTTAATACCGTCGCTGCAAACCGCCAGATCACGGCGCAACAGGTCTTCCCTGGCGCGCAGGCGATGCTGGACGGCCTGCGCAAGGCCGATGGCGACACGGCAAAATATGCACTCGACAACAAGCTGGTGGATGAGCTGGGTTCCGCTGCCGACGCTGAAAAAGCGATGGTCAAACAGTTTGGCTGGAGCAGCGAAGATAAAGACTTCCGCGCCGTCAGCATGTATGACTATCAGACGAAGAAACCGAGCGATGTCGGCGGCACCGTTGCCGTGATCTTCGCTAACGGGGCGATCATGGATGGCGAAGAAACACCGGGGAATGTCGGCGGCGATACCACGGCCGCACAGATCCGCGACGCGCGTCTTGATCCAAAAGTGAAGGCGATCGTCCTGCGGGTGAACAGCCCTGGCGGCAGCGTCAGCGCCTCCGAAATCATCCGCTCTGAACTGGCGGCGGCAAAAGCAGCCGGTAAACCGGTGGTGGTGTCGATGGGCGGCATGGCGGCCTCCGGCGGCTACTGGATCTCGACCCCGGCGAATTACATCATCGCCAATGCCAGCACCCTGACCGGCTCGATTGGTATTTTTGGCGTGATCAATACGCTGGAAAACAGCCTCGATACCATTGGCGTGCACACCGATGGCGTCGCCACGTCGCCGCTGGCGGATGTCAGCATGACCAAAGCGCTGCCTGACGAAGTACAGCAAATGATGCAACTGAGCATCGATAACGGCTATAAACGCTTTATTACGCTGGTCGCCCAGTCACGCAACAGCACGCCTGAGCAGGTCGATAAGATTGCCCAGGGCCATGTCTGGACGGGCCAGGATGCGAAAAACAACGGTCTGGTTGATGCGCTGGGCGATTTCGACGATGCGCTGGCGAAAGCCGCGGAACTGGCGAAACTCAAGCAGTGGCATGTGGATTACTACGAAGAAGAACCGAGCTTCTTTGATCGGGTAATGGACAGCATGACTGGCTCCGTGCGCGCGATGCTGCCGCAGGCGTTGCAGGCTTACCTGCCTGCGCCGCTGGCCAGCGCTGCGCAGGAAGTCAAAGCGGAAACGGACAAACTGGCGGTGTTTAACGATCCACAAAATCGCTACGCCCTCTGTCTGAACTGCGCCAATATCCGCTAAACTCACCTCACACGTCCCCTCCACCGGAGGGGATTTTTTTAGATGCGGCAAGAACGAAACCATGCAAAAGAAATCGATTTACGTTGCCTACACCGGCGGTACCATCGGTATGCAACGCTCAGAACACGGTTATGTGCCGGTTTCCGGCCACCTGCAACGTCAACTGGCGCTGATGCCGGAGTTCCATCGCCCGGAGATGCCGGATTTCACCATTCACGAATATGCCCCGCTGATGGACTCTTCCGATATGACGCCGGAAGACTGGCAGCATATTGCTGATGATGTGAAAGCGCACTACGACGAGTACGACGGTTTTGTCATTCTGCACGGCACCGACACCATGGCGTACACCGCGTCAGCCCTGTCGTTTATGCTGGAAAATCTTGGCAAGCCGGTCATTGTGACAGGGTCACAAATCCCACTCGCCGAGCTTCGCTCCGACGGGCAAATTAATCTGCTGAATGCGCTGTATGTGGCGGCAAATTTCCCGATTAACGAAGTGACGCTGTTCTTCAACAATCGCCTCTACCGCGGTAACCGCACCACCAAAGCGCATGCGGACGGTTTTGATGCTTTCGCTTCGCCGAATCTGCCGCCGCTGCTGGAAGCCGGTATTCACATTCGCCGCCTCAATACGCCACCTGCACCACACACGACGGGAGAATTGATCGTGCATCCTATCACCCCGCAGCCGATTGGCGTGGTGACGATTTATCCAGGGATCTCCGCCGATGTGGTGCGTAACTTCCTGCTTCAGCCGGTAAAAGCATTGATTCTGCGCTCCTATGGCGTGGGAAATGCGCCGCAAAACCGCGAGTTCCTGAAAGCCTTGCAGGATGCCAGCGCGCGCGGCATCGTGGTGGTTAACCTGACGCAATGTATGTCCGGCAAGGTGAATATGGGCGGCTACGCCACCGGCAACGCTCTCGCTCACGCCGGGGTGATTGGCGGTGCGGATATGACCGTCGAAGCCACGCTGACCAAACTGCACTACCTGCTGAGCCAGCAGCTTGATGCGGACGCGATCCGTACCGCCATGATGCAAAATCTGCGCGGTGAACTGACGCCGGATGAATGAGGAGGCTTGTATGACGCAACGTGCTTTGCTGTTGGTCGATATCCAGAATGATTTTTGCGCCGGTGGCGCGCTGGCCGTGGCCGAAGGTGACAGCACCGTGGATATCGCCAATACCCTGATCGACGGGTGCAAATCACGCGGTGATGCGGTACTGGCAAGCCAGGACTGGCACCCCGTCAATCACGGCAGCTTTGCCAGCCAGCACGGTGTTGCGCCGTTCAGCACCGGCGAGCTGGACGGCTTAGCGCAGACGTTCTGGCCGGATCACTGTGTGCAAAACAGTGATGGCGCGGCGCTGCACCCGCTGCTGAATCAGCAGGCCATTGATGAGGTGTTCCGCAAAGGTGAAGATCCGAACATCGACAGTTACAGCGCGTTTTTCGATAACGATCATCGTAAAGCTACGGCGCTGCACGGCTGGCTGCAACAGCACGGGATTCGCGAGTTAATCGTGCTGGGGCTGGCCACCGACTACTGCGTCAAATTCAGCGTGCTGGATGCGCTGAAGCTGGGTTACGAGGTCAGCGTCATCACCGACGGCTGCCGCGGCGTCAATATTCAACCGCAGGACAGCACGCAGGCATTTATGGAGATGGCGTCAGAAGGTGCCACGCTCTATACGCTGGCGGACTGGCAGGAAACACACGCCTGAGGTCATAGCCGGATGGCGGCTGTTGCCTGTCCGGCTTACAGTTTTCAGGCCAGATAAGGCGAAGCCGCCCTCCGGCATTGCGCAACACTTAAGACTTAAATGTCGCTATCGACTTCGGCGCAATGCCGAAATCCTCTTTCAACTGCTGCTTACTTTTCATCACCATCTGCCCGTTGGTGTCGATCGTCATATGCTGCGCCTGCGTGTTGTTGCGCGCCTGCCATAACATCACCAGTTGCAGGCTGTTCTCTTTTTGCTCCGGCGTCAGCGCCACGCCGTCTGGCCATTTTCCTAATTCAACGGCCGTCGCCAGTCTCTGGTAGATCTCCGGCGTCATACTGTTAACAATTTGTTCAAGATCCATATTACTCATCTCCGTGGAATAATAGCTGAATCGATTTTTCAACCACGAGTCCGGGTGCCGTTTTCATCATCCGTGAAACTCAGCGAAGCGGAGTTCACGCAATAACGCTCCCCCGTCGGCTGCGGGCCGTCCGGGAAGACATGGCCCAGATGCGCATCACATTTCCCGCAGCGAATTTCTATACGCTGCATACCGTGGGAATAGTCATTGATGTAGCGGATCGCGTCTTCACTTACCGGCTCGAAAAAACTCGGCCAGCCGCAGCCGGAATCGTACTTGGTTTGGGAGTTGAACAGCGCAGCATCGCACACCAGGCAGTGGTAAACGCCATCGCGCTTGTTATGCAGCAGATGGCCCGTGAAAGGGGGTTCTGTGCCGTGATTTTGCGTCACATAAAACTGCATTTCAGTCAGTTCTTTTTTCAGGTCGTCTTCGGAGGAATTATTCGCCATATGCTCACATCTCGCGGTAAAAGTAAGACCATTTTTTCCAACGATTCTAACAAAACATTAACACTAGGGTGCTAACTTTTGTTCTAAACTTAGCAGTTGCGGTAAAGCAGCCAGGTAATTGTGATACGTTTCACATTTTTATCCTGTCTGGCCTTTAAAATCCCACGCGGCGCCTCCACATGGGGAGGATGCTCAAAGGAAGAGTGAGGCGAGTCAGTCGAACAAAGGTTATGCGGAGGATTGATTTGTCGCAATGATTGACACGATTCCGCTTGACGCTGCGTACGGTTTTTGTAATTTTACAGCCAACCTTTTATTCACTAACAAATAGCTGGTGGAATATATGACTATCAAAGTAGGTATCAACGGTTTTGGCCGCATCGGTCGCATTGTTTTCCGTGCTGCTCAGGAACGTTCTGACATCGAAATCGTTGGTATCAACGATCTGTTGGACGCTGAATACATGGCGTACATGCTGAAATATGACTCCACTCACGGCCGTTTCAACGGTACCGTAGAAGTGAAAGACGGCAATCTGGTTGTTAACGGTAAAACCATCCGTGTTACTGCTGAGAAAGATCCGGCTAACCTGAAATGGAACGAAATCGGCGTTGACGTTGTTGCTGAAGCTACCGGTATCTTCCTGACCGACGAAACTGCTCGTAAGCACATCACTGCTGGCGCGAAAAAAGTGGTTCTGACTGGTCCGTCCAAAGACAACACTCCGATGTTTGTTCGTGGCGCGAACTTCGACAAATATGCTGGCCAGGACATCGTTTCCAACGCATCCTGCACCACCAACTGCCTGGCTCCGCTGGCTAAAGTTATCAACGACAACTTCGGCATCATCGAAGGTCTGATGACCACTGTTCACGCAACCACCGCAACTCAGAAAACCGTTGACGGCCCGTCTCACAAAGACTGGCGCGGCGGCCGCGGCGCATCCCAGAACATCATCCCGTCCTCTACCGGTGCTGCTAAAGCTGTAGGTAAAGTACTGCCGGAACTGAACGGCAAACTGACTGGTATGGCGTTCCGCGTTCCAACTCCGAACGTATCTGTTGTTGACCTGACCGTTCGTCTGGAAAAAGCAGCGTCTTACGAAGAAATCAAGAAAGCCATCAAAGCCGCTTCTGAAGGCCCGATGAAAGGCGTTCTGGGTTACACCGAAGACGACGTTGTATCTACCGATTTCAACGGTGAAGTTTGCACTTCCGTGTTCGATGCTAAAGCTGGTATCGCACTGAACGACAACTTCGTGAAACTGGTTTCCTGGTACGACAACGAAACCGGCTACTCCAACAAAGTTCTGGACCTGATCGCTCACATCTCCAAATAAGTTGAGATGAGAACATGATCTGAAAGAGCGACTTCGGTCGCTCTTTTTTTTGTTTTCAAGACAGAGGATTGCGTTAATGATTACAAAAATTTTTGCACTTCCGGTACTCGAACAAATTACCCCAACGCTTACCCGCCGTAAAATGGACGAACTGGATGTGTTAGTCGTTGAACATCCGCAGGTTAAAGCTGCCTTTACCTTACAGGGCGCGCATCTGCTCTCCTGGAAACCGCAAAGCGAACAGGAAGTCCTGTGGCTGAGCGGCAACACCCCGTTTAAAGACGGCGTCGCAATCCGTGGCGGGATTCCGGTGTGCTGGCCGTGGTTTGGCCCGGCAAAACAGCAAGGGCTGCCTGCACACGGTTTTGCGCGCAATCTGCCGTGGACGCTGAAAGCGCATAACGAAGATGCAAACGGCGTGGTGCTGACGTTTGAACTGCAAAGCAGCGATGCCTCGCGCAAATTCTGGCCGCACGACTTTACTCTGTATGCACGTTATAAACTGGGCGCAACCTGTGAAATTGAACTGGAAGCCCACGGTGAGTTTGAAACCACCTCTGCCCTGCATACCTACTTCAACGTTGGCGATATCGCCGCGGTGAAAGTGAGCGGCCTGGGCGATCGCTTTATCGATAAAGTGAATGACGCAAAAGAAGATGTGCTGGCCGATGGCGTACAGACCTTCCCGGATCGTACCGATCGCGTCTATCTGAACGCTGAAGGTTGCAGCCTGATTCATGATGCCGCGCTGAACCGCACGATTGAAGTGACCCATAGCCATAACGCCAACGTGGTGGCCTGGAACCCGGGTCCGGCGCTCTCCGTCAGCATGGCCGACATGCCGGACGACGGTTATAAAACCTTTGTCTGCGTGGAATCGGTCAATGCAACCGTCGCGCAAAAAGCGACTGCCGAAAAACCGTCCCGCCTGGCACAGAGCATCCGCGTAGTTAAACGCTGATCCGCTGCCTACCCTCTCCCGCCGGGAGAGGGTTAAAGCACGTCCTTACACCACATCGAGCGGCGTTTTACGGTTGGGTGCCGGAAACGCGTTATTGAGTCGCGCTAAATCATCCGCACTGAGCACGATTTTCAACGCTGCCGCATTTTCCTCGACGTGCGCCACGCTCGCCGCTTTAGGAATGGCCATCACACCCTGATGGCTGATGACCCATGCCAGCAGAATTTGCGCCGCGCTGGCGCGGTGCGCATGGGCGATATCCTGCACGACACGGCTTTCCAGTAAACCGTCCCGCAAACGCCCGGCCTGCGCCAGCGGACAATACGCCATGACAGGCATCGCCTGCTGCTGGCACCAGGGCAGTAAATCGAATTCAATCCCGCGGGAGCCGAGGTGATACAGCACCTGATCGGTAGCGCAGGCCTTACCGCCGCTGACGCGCGAAAGTTCCTGCATGTCGCTGTAATCGAGGTTAGAGACGCCCCAGCGGCGGATTTTGCCCTGTTGCATCAGCGTGTCCATCACCTCGACCGTTTCAGCCAGCGAGTAGTTGCCGCGCCAGTGCAGCAGATAGAGATCGAGCACATCGGTTTTCAGGCGACGTAAGCTCGCTTCACAGGCGGCGATCGCTTTTTTACCCGCCGCATTCCACGGATAGACTTTAGAGACCAGAAACACCTTATCGCGCAAACCGCCCTGTAATGCTTCGCCGACCACCTCTTCCGCGCCACCTTCCGCGTACATTTCGGCGGTATCAATCAGCGTCAGCCCCAGATCGATGCCCGCACGTAGCGCATCCACTTCTCTTGGCCGCGCGCGTGAATTTTCACCCATATACCAGGTGCCCTGGCCGATCGCGGGCAGCGTTGCATTACCGGTAAAAACGATGTTGTTCTCTGCCATCTTCTCCCCCTGCGATAAATGCACCACCGTAAAACAAAACAGGGCCAAAGGCCCTGTTTTAATGCACAGATTACGCTATTCAAATGCACAATCAGAAGCGGTAGGTCACACCTGTAGATAACAAGCCAGCCCAGGATTTATCCACCATCGGGCTGTCTTTAATTTCATCCGACAGATGGGTATAGCGGCCGGTGCCGTAGATGCTCCAGCTATCGGTCAGGCGGTAGCTGACGCTCAGCTCAAGATACGGGTTCCAGCTGCTGCCTGGGTCGTAGCTGTTTAAACCGCTACGACGTGCTTCAGAAGACGAGACGCCATAATAGTACTCGTTCTGGTTGTCGCTACTCCACTCAACGCCAATCCCCGGCGTCACCGTCAGACCGCCGTTGTGGTACGCGTACAACCACGCGGCATCCCAGGTGATACCGTTGCTGTTATCCAGCACATCGCCAGCAAGCGTGGTGCGCAGGAAACCATACGGCGTGTTGTGAATATACGACAGCCCTGCCATCATGGTCGCCTTACGGCGATCTAACTGGCGTAACTGATTGTTATCACTGTCTTTTGGTTTAAACTGCCACGGTGAGTAATAGGCCGTAATCGACAGCTTATCCGCATCATCATTCCACAGATAGTAGCCGCCACCGATACCACGAAACCAGAAATCATCGCCTTCATAGGTGATCACCGGAATCGGCAGTACATCCCTGTCATACTGTTTGTACGGCGTTTCCACGACGCCGACACCAGCGCCCAGGGAAAAGGTATTTTCTGCATTCGCCGCAAAAGCGGAACCTGCAGTCAGCACACCCAGTGCCAGGAGTTTTAGTTTGGTCACAGTCTTTTCTTTCCTGTAGTCAAATAATTGGCGCAAGAAGTTTAACCGCCCACGACATCCTACCCAAATTTTTTTACCTGAGCATTACAAAAAAGACGCTAATTGTTCATAGCACCTCACCTCGCGTATTTGGTGCGGCAAAAAGCTGGCGCGCCCTGCTCAGCAAAACTGCGCTGTGCCTTTTTTGAAATGGCTGGTGATAAATGACGCACTGTACATACTGTTACACGGCAATACTCATCATTCCCCTGTGGCTGGTATATAGTGTCGCGGAAACAAAGTTTCCTTTGTCTGTGACGTTAAAAAACAACAATTTTGAAACATAAGAACATCAAGCAACTTCACGTTTATAATGAAAATCAAAAATACTTTTTGCCTACATTTCCTGATGGCACTTCTTGCCGTCCTGTTCCTTTGTATTCATCCGCTGATGAACAGCTATACCCCGCCGCTTAAATTCCAGCCGTTGATTGAATCGATGGACGGAACGACAAAAGAACAGGCGGAAAAAATAGCGACTATTTCGCATGCCTTACAGGGCAATGCGATTTTTTTCATTGGCGCATCGGAGGTAGCCACTTCTGAAGATGAACCTTACGCTGTATATAATTATCTGAATAATGATTTACATCGCAATGTAGTTGCATTTGGCGACAGTTTTGATGACAGCATCACCCATTTTCTTTTGCTGTCACGCTTTAAAAATTCCCTTAACGCAAACAGCAAAGTGGTTTTACTTCTGGCCCCCGACAGCTTTTATTCTACTGGCGTGCCTCCCACTATTTTCGCGAATAATTTCCCGGCCCCCGTATTTAATCCATTAATGCAGGATGAACAGACACGCCCATTTTTGGTCAACTACTTACGTAAAATAGATAAAAAGGAAACCAGCCATTTAACGTTTGAACAAATGAAAATCTCTGGCTGGGATCTGGACAATATCTGGCAAGAAGTCAGTTACGAGTTTGCCAACTTCTGCACACTGATAAAAAACGACTGGCTGGCGATGCTGCACATTGTCCCTTCACCTGCGCGGCCCTGGCCGGTGCAACCTGCCGTTGCCATCACGCCGGACTGGGATCGCGAACTGGCTCATGCCCGCAAACTGAACGAGGCGCGTCAGGAAAGCGCCGACACCTTATGGATGGATAAAACTGTCTATGAACCGGGCGAAAAACCGGAAGTGTGGGACGACTCACCGGTTGAAGCCGAACAAATGAAAGCGTTTCGCGCCATGATCCAGTTGCTGAAAGAGCGCCACGTCCAGGTGGTGGTCATTATCGATGCGATTAACCGGCGTGCGGTGCAAAACCCTGAACTGGTGCAGCCTGCGGTAACACAGACGACAGCCATCCTGAAAGAAAATCAGATCCCGTATCTTGATATGTATTCCATGCCCTATCAGAACGGCTGGAACTGGGATCGTCTGCATCCTACCGACCTCGCATGGGTCCCGATGGACCGCTTTATTGTTGAGAGTTTTAAATGATGAAATACGCTATTCGCCTGTTTTTCCTTTACCTCTTACTGGCGGTCACCATTATCGCGTGGTCCTCTGTTGATGAAAGCATGAATTTAAAAGTGCACTTTGAATATCAAAAGTTCTGAGGAATGAATGATGTACAGCTCCGGAACCTTTTTTTTCTTTCTCTTTTCTTCGGCGTTGCTGTTTGCGCTGGTTAACCGTGTATTGCATTACCGGTTAACGTATTTATCCGCTTTTTCCGTGCTGGCGGCATTCGGCTGGGGATATATATTTCAGGGCGATTACATTGTGCCCGTTGCAGTATTTCTCAGCTTCTACATTCTCGTGACTTTAAAAGAGAAAGGCTGGTTAAAAACCTGGCAAGCGGTAAGTTTAACCCTGCTGCCGTTGTTCGCGGTGAAATTGCATTTAAATAATCACTGGGGAATGATTGGCTTATCTTTTATGACCTTCCGCGCCATTGATGTTCTGCTCTACCGCAGCAAAAAAGATGGCAATAATATTTTGCATTACTTCTGTTACCTGTTTATGCCGTTTATTATTCTGGCCGGCCCGATGTACCGCTGGCGGACATGGATCACAGATATTAATAAACCCGTATTTACGTTAACACGTGAGCAATTTCTCATTGCCGCAGAACGCATTTTTACCGGCATTATCCAGAAATTCTTATTTGCCATGCTGATCGATAACCTGGTCATTCAGACGTGGAACCATCGCCCGTTTACCTTAAGCGTTGGCATTGTTATGTCGTTGGCCTATAGCGCCTATCTCTATTTTGATTTTGCCGGTTACAGCAATATGGCGATCGGCGCCGCGCGCTTGTTTGGGCTTAATATTCCGGCAAATTTCAATATGCCCATTCTGGCGAAAAATCCACAGGATTTCTGGCGCCGTTTCCATATCAGCCTGTCTGAATGGTTACGCGATGTGGTCTTTATGCCGATTTATATGAATTTAATGAAGCTCGACTTTTTCCGTCAGAACAAGACGCTGGCGCAGAATATCGGTATTTTCTGCACGCTGTTTTGTATGGGGGCATGGAACGGGCTCGAACGGCACTATGTCATTAGCGGCGCGCTGTTTGGCGCCATTTCAGTTGCACACAATATGTTGCAATGGTCAGCAAAGCGCAGCCCGGCACTGAACCGTTGGTTGCAATACCCCGTGATGCTCTTTTTGGGACGCCTGTTAACGCTCGCAAGCGCTGCGGTATCCCTTTACATTTTTAGCGGAATGTCTCCCCTATGAATCTTCACTCTGATCTCCAGGCGCTCCAGGATTTCCTGCGTGCAGCATTACTCGATCCCGCCCGCCCGCATCAGTTAGCGGTCAGCGGCAGCGATGAAACATTAACCTGGCAGCAACTCTCTGTGGCGGTAACAGAGTGGTTACAGCGCTATCAGCGTTGCCAGCCCCCGGCAGGAACGCCGGTGGTGTTATATGGCCACCAGCAGGCGGAATTCGCGGTGGCAATCTATAGCTGCCTGCTCCACAACATTCCCTATATTCCGGTGGACTGCATCTACCCTCAGGAAAGGTTGAAGGAGATTTGCCACCTCGCCAGCGCGCCGCACTACTACGACGTAGCGACCCGTCAGTTTGTGCCAACCGGTGAAACCGGCCAGCCGCTGGCGGAGCCAGACCTTGCCTATATTATGTTTACTTCGGGTAGTACCGGCAAACCGAAGGGCGTGCAGATCGGGCGTGAAAGCGTGTGGCATTTTATGCAGTGGGTAAGCCAGGATTTCGCGTTGCCGCAAGTGCCGGTGCTGATGAACCACGCCCTGTTCAGTTTCGATCTCTCGCTGATTCCCTTGCTGGCGAATCTGGCAACAGGCGGCCACATTGTGCTGAACGCCAAAGAGGATATTGCGGCAGAAGACTGGCTCACCCGGCTGAAAAATAATGCTGTCTCGGTCTGGGTTTCCACCCCCTCTTTCGCCTACCAGAAATTGCTCTCGCCGCAGTTCAATAGCGACTTTTTGCCTACGCTTGGCGTGTTTATATTCATCGGCGAGGTGCTCAACAAAGCGCTGGTAAAACAGTTGCGCCGCCGTTTTCCGCACGCCAAAATCCTCAACTCCTATGGCCCGACCGAAGCGACTATCGCCACCACCGTGGTTGAAATCACCGATGAAATAGTAAATAGCGAGAACGACATGCTGCCAATCGGCACCATGATGCCGGAGTCCAGAATGGAGATTACAGCCGAGGGTGAGCTGATAATCTGGGGCAAAAACGTGATGCGCGGCTATCTCGGCCTGCCGCAGGAGAATGCAGAAAAATTGCTGCGCCGGGAAGGCGAAACCTGGCGCGGTTATAAAACGGGCGATCTCGGCTATGAAAACGGGCTTCTTTACTGCCAGGGACGCAACGACAGCCAGATCAAACTCAACGGCTACCGTATTGAAATCAACGAGATTGAAAACCGCCTGCTGGCCATGTCCGGCATTCGCGAGGCGGTCGTATTGCCGTTGATGAAAACGGGCGGCGGCGTGCTGCGTATCGCAGCGTTCTGCGTAACGAAACTGGCGCCTGACGCCATCAAACATTCGCTTTCACAGGTGGTGCCCTCGTACATGGTGCCGTCGCAAATCATTATCCAGGACGCTTTGCCGTTGAACCCTAACGGTAAAATCGACCGTAAACTGCTGGACAGCCACGCCCGCAGCCACTGATTACACAGGAAAAGACAATGGAACAAGAAATTCTCGCGCTGTTTGAAAAGATTCTGTCCCGCAAAGTGGGCTTTCATGATGAGCTGATCGAGTCCGATATTCTCGACTCTATTCTCGCGGTAGATATGGTTCTGGAAGTGCAGGACGTTTACGGCTGCATGATCCCGCCGACGGAAGTCGCCAGCGTGCTGAAAACGCCCGCCGATTTAGCGCGTTACGTTGAAGAGCACCGCGGCTAATCACACGGGCGTTATGGCATTCAAAGGCTCCTGGCGTTATCGCCCGGAGCTTTTTTTCGTCTTCACAACGAAAGAACCGCCCTCTGTCATCACCCTTTAACACAGTTCACGTAGTTAATATTGTCGCTTGTCTTTGCACTGCGACGAAGTGACCATGACGGCGTCACTTTTTCTTTACTTGCGATTCCGCACATCCTGTAAAAATTTACCAACATTCCCCCGATGCGAAATGTTGGCATTTTCCAACGCAAAAATCCTCTATCAATCATAAAAAATCTGTATAAATCAAATTAAACAGATATTTAATCTAAATGATGGGTAAAAAACGCCCTTCAGCCATCAGAATCTTCGCCAGCGATAACTTGATCAAAGACGGATACACGCTCATAACAGATAGGACGGAGCAGATTTTTTATCCCGTTGGTTTGCGACGCTAAAAGTGGAAAAACTGATAGCTGTAATGTTCCCACAGATTACGAAAGGACGGCATGCCATGAATATATTCGATCACTATCGCCAGCGTTATGAAGCTGCCAAGGACGAAGAGTTCACTCTGCAGGAGTTTCTTGCTATCTGTAAGCAAGATCGCAGCGCCTATGCTAACGCCGCTGAAAGGCTGCTGATGGCTATAGGTGAACCTGTGATGGTAGACACCGCCCAGGAGCCACGGCTTTCCCGTCTCTTTTCTAACCGGGTCATTGGACGCTACCCGGCATTTGAAGAATTTTATGGCATGGAAGAGGCAATCGAACAGATTGTCTCGTACCTCAAACATGCCGCTCAGGGTCTGGAAGAGAAGAAACAGATTCTCTATTTACTCGGTCCGGTAGGCGGCGGGAAATCGTCACTGGCTGAACGGCTGAAATCCTTAATGCAGCGGGTGCCGATTTACGTGCTGAGCGCCAATGGCGAACGCAGCCCGGTAAACGACCATCCTCTGTGCCTGTTTAACCCGCAGGAAGATGCGCAGATCCTCGAGAAAGAGTACAGTGTTCCGCGTCGCTATCTCGGCACCATTATGTCGCCGTGGGCAGCCAAACGTCTGCACGAATTCGGCGGTGACATCAGCAAATTCCGCGTGGTCAAAGTGTGGCCGTCGATTCTGGAACAGATCGCCATCGCCAAAACCGAACCGGGTGATGAAAACAACCAGGACATCTCCGCGCTGGTGGGTAAAGTGGATATCCGCAAGCTGGAAAACCACGCGCAAAACGATCCGGATGCTTACGGTTATTCCGGCGCGCTGTGCCGGGCAAACCAGGGGGTCATGGAATTCGTCGAAATGTTCAAAGCGCCGATCAAGGTGCTGCACCCACTGCTGACCGCCACGCAGGAGGGGAACTATAACGGTACGGAAGGCATCTCCGCCCTGCCATTTAACGGCATTATTCTCGCCCACTCGAACGAATCGGAATGGGTGCAGTTCCGTAACAACAAAAACAATGAAGCGTTCCTTGACCGTGTCTACATCGTCAAGGTGCCTTATTGCCTGCGCATCTCGGAAGAGATGAAAATTTACGAAAAACTGCTCAATCACAGTGAGCTGTCCCATGCGCCATGCGCGCCGGGCACGCTGGAAACACTGGCGCGTTTCTCGATCCTGTCGCGTCTGAAAGAGCCGGAAAACTCGAGCATCTACTCGAAAATGCGGGTCTACGACGGTGAAAGCCTGAAAGACACCGATCCGAAAGCCAAATCATACCAGGAGTACCGCGATTACGCCGGTGTCGATGAAGGGATGAACGGCCTGTCGACGCGTTTCGCCTTTAAGATCCTCTCCCGCGTGTTTAACTTTGATCATGTGGAAGTGGCGGCCAACCCGGTGCATCTGTTCTACGTACTGGAGCAGCAAATTGAGCGCGAGCAGTTCCCGCAAGAGCTGGCAGAGCGTTACCTGGAGTTCCTGAAAGGCTATCTGATCCCGAAATACGCCGAGTTTATTGGCAAAGAGATCCAGACCGCGTACCTGGAATCCTACTCCGAATATGGGCAGAACATTTTCGACCGTTATGTCACCTATGCGGATTTCTGGATCCAGGATCAGGAGTATCGCGACCCGGATACCGGCCAGTTGTTTGACCGTGAATCCCTGAACGCGGAACTGGAAAAAATCGAGAAACCGGCCGGGATCAGCAACCCGAAAGACTTCCGTAACGAAATCGTCAATTTTGTGCTGCGCGCCCGCGCCAACAACAACGGCCGCAACCCGAACTGGACCAGTTACGAAAAACTGCGCACGGTCATCGAGAAGAAAATGTTCTCGAATACCGAAGAGCTTTTGCCGGTCATTTCGTTTAATGCCAAAACCTCAACCGACGAGCAGAAAAAGCATGACGACTTTGTCGATCGTATGATGGAAAAAGGCTACACCCGCAAGCAGGTTCGCCTGCTCTGCGAATGGTATCTGCGTGTTCGTAAATCATCATAACGACAATCAGGCCGTGCCCTGCGCGCGGCCTGTTGCAAAGTTGGCATACGCAGCGGGAGGCACTAATGACCTGGTTCATTGACCGACGTCTGAACGGCAAAAACAAAAGCACGGTTAACCGCCAGCGATTTTTACGCCGTTATAAAGCACAAATAAAACAGTCGATTTCCGAAGCCATTAACAAACGCTCGGTGACCGACGTGGAGAACGGCGAGTCTGTCTCCATCCCAACGGAAGATATCAGCGAACCGATGTTTCATCAGGGGCGCGGCGGCTTACGTCATCGCGTGCATCCGGGAAACGATCATTTTGTGCAGAACGACCGTATCGAACGCCCGCAAGGCGGCGGTGGCGGTTCCGGTAGCGGCCAGGGTGAAGCCAGCCCTGACGGCGAAGGCCAGGATGAATTCGTCTTCCAGATTTCCAAAGATGAGTACCTCGATCTGCTGTTTGAGGATCTGGCGCTGCCGAACCTGAAACAAAACCAGCAACGGCAGCTTAATGAATTTAAAACGCACCGCGCTGGCTACACCGCCAACGGTGTACCGGCGAACATCAGCGTCGTGCGATCGCTGCAAAATTCACTCGCCCGTCGAACGGCGATGACGGCCGGGAAACGCCGTGAATTGCGCGAACTGGAAAGCAGTCTCGAAACGGTGGAGAAAAGCGAACCGGCACAGTTACTTGAAGAGGAGCGTTTACGTAAAGAGATTGCGGAACTGCGCGCAAAAATCGAGCGTGTGCCCTTTATCGACACCTTTGATTTACGCTACAAAAACTACGAAAAACGCCCGGAACCTTCCAGTCAGGCGGTGATGTTTTGCCTGATGGACGTCTCCGGTTCAATGGATCAGGCCACCAAAGATATGGCCAAACGTTTTTACATCCTGCTCTATCTGTTCCTGAGCCGGACCTATAAAAACGTGGAAGTGGTTTATATCCGCCATCATACGCAGGCAAAAGAAGTGGATGAGCATGAGTTCTTCTACTCGCAGGAAACGGGCGGCACTATCGTTTCCAGCGCCCTGAAACTGATGGATGAAGTGGTCAAAGAGCGTTACGACCCGGCGCAGTGGAATATCTATGCCGCGCAGGCGTCGGACGGCGATAACTGGGCGGACGACTCACCGCTGTGTCACGAAATTCTGGCGAAGAAAATCCTGCCAGTGGTGCGTTACTACAGCTACATAGAGATCACCCGCCGGGCGCACCAGACGCTGTGGCGCGAGTATGAACATCTGCAAACGATGTTCGATAACTTCGCCATCCAGCATATCCGCGATCAGGAAGATATCTACCCGGTCTTCCGCGAACTGTTTCACAAGCAAACGGCAGCATCAGGTAATTAACCACACACATCAGCCAGTCAGGGCCGCCCGGCTGGCTGATTTTCTTCAGGCGCTCCTTTCCCGCAATCCCATCTATTCTGCTCGCTCCGGGCTAATCCACGAATTGCCCTACAAAAGCGCGGCTATTTCCCCCCTTGTAAGCAAAGAAATGTGGCACATTTTACGCACGACAAATCGTGGCGTTCTCTTTCGTCGCGAAAGACAAATTGACAGGAACCGAGCGTATGATCGACCTTGAGGACTTAAAAGTATTTATACAGAACCCTGAAATTAAAGGGATTATTGATACCGTCTGGGACGATCTGGGAGAAGCCTTCGTGCAAGCGCAGGCCATCCTGCCCGCTGAAAAAGCGATGCCGCGCCGGGAACTCTCTTTTCACGATCACGTTAAGCTGCTCGGTTATCTTTGCTGGTTGGTGAATAATGCCAATGCCGCTGGCGACATTATTGAAATCGGCGTCTGGAAGGGCAAATCCAGCGCCTTTATGAATGCCCTCTGTCAGGGTAATCGCCGCATTATCAGTATCGACCCGATGGAATTGACGAACCAGCCTCTGGAGCTGGGTTTCTACCACGAGCATATTTTCCCGCAAGTCACGCTGATACGCGGTTATTCACAACACTGTATTGAACGGGTAATGGCGCTGGAGCCGAAAACCATTCTGCTGCATATTGACGGCGGCCACCTGAAAGAGCATGTTCTTACCGATTTCCTGCTGTATGCGCCAACCGTGGTCAGCGGTGGATTTATTGTGTTCGATGATTATCGTGACTTCATTTACTCTCCGGAAGTCGGACCCGCAGTTGACCTGCTGCGCGCAGGCGGCTTCTTTAACGGATTCGACGTTATTGGTAGCGTTCCGGGCTTTGAAAACAGCTACCTTTTGCAAAAAAAATAAACAGTACACACAAAGCGTTGTTTGTAGTGCTTGTATTTTTTCGCCGCCCTTCGGGGCGGCTTTTTTATTCTCATCGTCCGGCGGGTGGATTATGCTTTCACTTTTACTGTTTGTTATCGGGAGAGATCATGTCTGAAATTGCCAGCCGCGACGTCCACCAGCATCTGTTGACGCTGCTTGCACAGCAACAAGCGCGTTTTCAGGTCGTCGAGCACGACGCCGTCGGTAAATGCGAAGCGGTCAGTGAAATTCGTGGCACCGCCCTGGGCCAGGGCGCCAAAGCGCTGGTGTGCAAAATTAAAGGGAACGGCGTGAAAAAGCATGTGCTGGCGATCCTTGCCGCCGATCTGCAAGCCGATCTCAGCCGCCTGGCGCTCCATTTTGGTGGGCTGAAAGCCTCGCTGGCCAGTCCGCTGGAAGTGGAGGAACTCACCGCCTGCGTCTTCGGCGCGATTCCGCCGTTTAGCTTTCATCCGGATCTGCACCTGGTGGCCGACCCGGTGCTGTTTCAGCGCTTTGACGATATCGCCTTCAACGCCGGTCTGCTGGAAAAATCAGTGATTATGGATACCCAGGACTATCTGCGCATTGCGCAGCCGGAGATTGTCGATTTCCGCCGTCTGTCCGCGTAATGGGCCGGTTACCACTCCGAGCGTTCCAGTATTAACACGCAAATCACCAGCCCAACGGCCAGCGTCGTAAACAGTGCGGTAAGAATATAGATATCTGATGGCATGATGGCGGCTCGCAGTTGCCTGAAATTTCACCCGTCGATGCGCTATTCATAAGCACCGAACATGACTGATTCATGACAGATTGACAGGATTTACGTAAAAAAATCGCCACGCGCTCTGGCAACTGCCCGAAATTAGCCGTGCGAAAGAAAAAAGCCTGCCTCATCATCCGTTTATGCGTAGAGTGAACAGGCTTCTTTTTTTGGCAAGGAACCTCTGCATGTTTGATAGCACGCTGTTTATTTTGCTCGCGCTCGCCGCGCTGGGATTTGTCAGCCACAACACCACCGTCGCCGTCTCCATTCTGGTGCTGATTATTGTCCGCATTACGCCGCTGAACACCTTCTTCCCGTGGATAGAAAAACAGGGACTGACGGTAGGGATTATTATTCTGACGATTGGCGTGATGGCGCCGATTGCCAGCGGCTCGCTGCCGCCGTCCACCCTGCTGCACTCCTTCGTCAACTGGAAGTCGCTGGTGGCCATTGCGGTGGGTATCTTCGTCTCGTGGCTCGGCGGGCGCGGCGTGACATTAATGAGTACGCAGCCATCGCTGGTGGCAGGCCTGCTGGTCGGCACCGTGCTGGGCGTGGCCCTGTTCCGGGGCGTTCCGGTCGGACCACTGATTGCTGCCGGGCTGGTGTCGCTGCTAATTGGCCGGCAGTGAATAACGACGCTGGTGGCGTTTGACGGCAAACTCCAGCGCGCTGCACAGCAGGTAGTAGACCAGACCGGTAAAGATAAACAGCGCCGCAGGGTAGACCTGCACGCGGTTATTCACCTGCCCGGCCACGGTGGTCAGCTCCGGCACGTTGACGATAAATGCCAGCGAGGTGTCCTTCAGCAGCGCGACCAGCAACCCCACGAATGAGGGCAGCGCGTTGCGTAACGCCTGCGGCAGCAGCACCAGCCGCAGGGTTTGCACGCTGCTAAAACCGCTGCTCAGCGCCGCTTCGTACTGGCCGTCCGGCAACGCGCCCAACGCCGCCAGCGTCGAATACATTACCGATGCCGAGGTAAACCACGCCAGCGCCAGCGTCACGGTCACCGCGCCGGGCAGATCGGTTCCCGTCAGCCACGGCAGTAAAAACCACAGCCAGAAAATCACAAAGATCAGCGGAATGCCGCGGATAATCTCCGCCCATAGGAATAGCACCCTGCGCGGCCAGCCGCGAAAGTGCCAGGCGCAACAGGCCAGCAGCACGCCGCCGGGAAAGGCCAGCGCCGCCGCGCCAAAAGTCATCAGCAGCGAGAGCACTACCCCGCCGGGTTCGCCCTGGGCCGCTCGTCCCCACAACAGATAATCGAGGTTATCGGTGATAACAGTAACGTTAGCGATCATGCTGACCTCCCGCCGCGCGGCGTAAAATCCGCCAGCTTTGCGACACATTAAACAGCACGCTCATCACCAGCCCCAGCAGTAGATAGAGCACGCTACCAATGGCAAACGCTTCCAGCGCATGCGCGTTGTAACTTTCGATCTGCCGCGTCTGGTAGGTCAGCTCACCAAGGCCAATCCCGGTGGCCAGCGAGGAGAGTTTCATCAGGTTGAGATATTGCCCCACCACCGGTTGCCAGGCATTGCGCAAGCCCTGCGGCAACAGTACCCAGCGAAACAGCGCCAGCGGGCTGAACCCTTGCGACTCGGCCGCTTCAATTTGCCCGCGCGGTACTGCGTGCAGCCCGGCCTGAATCTCTTCCACCAGAAATGCAGCGGTAAACAGCCCTAACGCCCAGGCGGAGGAGAGAAATTCCGGGGTAAACCACCAGACATTTCCTGGCAGAATGCTGAATGCATGGTCGTCATTAACGTACTGGCGAAAACTCAGCGGTAACAGGTTCCAGGCGGCGAAATACCAGAACAGCAACTGCACCAGCAAAGGCGTGTTGCGAAATAGCGAAACCCACACCGCCACCACTGCGCGCCCTGCTTTGCCGCCGGTCAACCGCAGCGCCAGCAGCAGCACCGTCAGCGCCGTCGCCAGCAGCATACCGGCGAGGGTGACCCAAATGGTGGTGAGAAAACCGGAGACGATCCATTGCGCGGGCTGCCCGGTCAGCACGCCCGCCCAGTCGAGATGCAGCGCCATCACAACTCCTTGTTATCTGCGTGCAGTGGGTTGAGCACTTTTTGCAGGAAACGCTGCGCGCGCGGGTGTTGCGGCGCGGAGAAGAACTGCGCCGGCGCCGCCTGTTCCAGGATCTCGCCGCCGTCGATAAAGATCACCCGATCGGCGATTTCACGGGCAAACTGCATCTCGTGGGTGACGACAATCAGCGTGATGCCGCTGTGCGCCAGCGATTTCATCACCTGCAACACTTCGCCAATCATCTCCGGATCCAGCGCCGAGGTCGGTTCATCAAACAGAATGATATGCGGATCGGCCGCCAGCGTGCGGGCAATCGCCACCCGCTGCTGCTGGCCGCCAGAAAGCTGTGAGGGAAAGTGATGCGCTTTATCCTGCAACCCCACTCGCGCCAGTAGCGCCAGCGCGATAGCCTGCGCGTCGCCGGCACTTTTACCGTGAATGTGCCGCAGCGCCAGCGTGATATTGTCCAGCGCGTTGAGGTGTGCATAGAGGTTGAATTGCTGAAAGACGAAACCGACATGGCGACGCAATTCACGCAGCGCGCGCCCGGAGAATGTGCTGGTAGGTTGGCCATCAACCTCAATCTCGCCGCTGCTCAGGGTTTCAAGCTGGTTGATCAGGCGGATCAGGGTGGATTTGCCGGAGCCAGAGGGACCGCACACCGCCAGCACTTCGCCAGCGGCGACCTGTAAATCAATGCCATTCAGCACCACATTATCGCCATAGCGTTTCGTGACGCCGCGAAATGTCACCGTTCCTTTTTGCACGGGAAACACCTCCGTGGCAGGAGCCACAGAGGCGGAAAACAGACCTGACAGCATATTACTTCGCTTCTATTTTAAAGCTGCGTGGAGCCGGAGTTTTGGTTTGCGGGCCGAACCAGGTATCGTAGATTTTTGCCGCGTCGCCGCTCTTCTCAAGGTTCACCAGTTCATCATTCACCGCTTTCAGCAGCGCGGTTTCACCTTTCCCCACCCCGACGCCAATCTCCTCTTTCGACAGCAGATCCGGCAGGATTTTGAATTTGGCTTTGTCCGGCGCTTCCGCCAGTAACCCGGCCAGAATGGTGCTGTCCTGCGTAATCGCCTGCACGTTGCCATTACGCAGCGCGGTCAGCGCCAGTGGGATATCGTCATAGGCCAGCACGCGGGATTGCGGGAAGCGCTGATGCAGCGTCTGTTCGCCGGTGGTGCCTTTCACTGCGCCGATGCGTGCTTTGCTGTAGGCCTCCAGTTTATCGGCAGCCGTTGCCGGTACGAGGAACTGCTGGCCGGTAACAAAGTACGGCGTGGAGAAGTCAATCACCTGCGCACGTTCCGGGGTGATGGTGATATCCGCAACAATCAGATCCACCTTGCCGGATTGCAACAGCGGAATGCGGTTCGCCGGATTGGTCGCGACCAGCTCCAGTTTTACCCCGAGGCTTTTCGCCAGCGCTTTGGCAAAATCGACGTCATAACCGACAATATCGTGCGATTTCGGGTCAATCGCGCCAAACGGCGGGTTGGCATCGAAGGTCGCCACTTTGACGACGCCAGCGGCTTTGATATCCGCCAGTTTGTCGGCATGCGCAGAAAATGAGAGTGCGGAAAGGAGTGTCAGCGCGCTAAGCGCGGTGATTTTTGTGTGTAATGAGGTTGCCATGCTTATCCTTATGCCCTGTTATTGTGGTGATTTCAGCGCTAAAGTCACATAACCCCATTCATCAGACAAATATCAAAAAGTGCATTGATTATCTGAAAATATTATTAAAAACAGATGCACCATATAAATCTCTTATCCGTCATCACTCCACAGAACAAACCCACTAAGACCTTATAAACGCAAGGGAATAGAGAGCAGAAAATATTACTCTGCGCCGAGTGCAGCCAGATAACGCCCCGGCGTCTGACCCAGCCCTTTTTTGAACATGGTAATAAATGCCGTGGTTGAGTCGTACCCCAGCGTCTGAGCGGCTTGCTGTACGGACTGGCCGCTAATCAGCCGTTGCAGGGCGAGGATCAACTGCATCTGATGTCGCCAGCGGCGAAAACTTAAGCCTGTCTCCCGAACCACCAGCCGCGCCAGGTTACGCTCGCTCATGGCGAACACCTGCGCCCACTGCGCCAGCGTTTGTCGCTCAGCCGGGCTGGACTCCATATGATCGACCATCTGGCGGATCTTCGGGTGTGCGGAAACGGGAAGCTGCAACTGCATCTGCGGTTGATCCGGCAATTCATCAAACAGCACTTGTACCAGCCGCTGCGTGGCAGGCTGGCGTCGCTGCGTTGGCGTTCGTGCGGCAAGCGCCATAATCAACTCGCGCACCAGCGGCGAGATCTTCAACGTACAGCAATGCTCCGGCATCACCACTGACCAGGGTTCGATAAATAAAAAGCAGAGCTGCGCGTTGGGAGTGGCGTGATTACTGTGCGACACCCCACCGGGCAGCCACATGGCATGGTGCGGCGGCACCATCCAGCGGGCATGTTCAACTTCGCAGGTGATGGCCCCTTTCAGCGCCAGAATCAGTTGCCCCTTGCGGTGATAATGCGCAGGAATGCGCTGCTCTTCTGCCGCAACGGTGATACGAAAAGCCACCGCCGCTTCCTGCTGGCTATCGGGATCGTAGCCGCCCAGTCCGAGTCCGTGCATTAAGTTGTCCGAATTTAGCGATAAACTGTCATTTTAGCTTGATTAAAACCGAAGAAAAAACCGCTATCGTAGCGGTCTGTTGTTTATCAAGAGAATACAATGACCACTCGCCTTTCCTCCCGTGGGCAACAAGGGGTACTGCTGATTGCCGGTATCCTGATGATTGCGACCACGTTACGCGTCACGTTTACCGGCGCGGCACCGTTGCTCGACGCCATTCGTGCAGAATATGGTTTAAGTACCGCACAAACCGGCATGCTTACCACGCTGCCGCTGCTGGCGTTTGCGCTGATCTCTCCGCTGGCTGCCGGTGTCGCCCGCCGTTTCGGCATGGAGCGCAGCCTGTTTGCTGCTATGGTGCTGATTTGTCTTGGCATCGCCACCCGTTCCCTGCCGTCCTCCGCACTGCTGTTTGTTGGCACGGCGGTGATTGGTTGCGGTATCGCACTCGGCAACGTGCTGTTGCCGGGTATGCTGAAGCGTGACTTCGCCGGGCATGTGGCGAAACTAACCGGCGCTTACTCCCTGACGATGGGCACGTCTGCGGCGCTCGGCTCTGCACTGGTGGTTCCGCTGGCGCAGAGCGGCGCGGGCTGGCACGGCGCATTGCTGATGCTGATGGTGTTTCCGCTGCTCGCGCTGCTGCTGTGGCTGCCTCAACTGCGTCGAGGTGCACCGGCGCAGATCAGCGCTTCCGGTGCGCTGCACAGTCGGGGGATCTGGCGCTCGGCGCTGGCCTGGCAGGTCACGCTGTTCCTCGGTATCAACTCGCTGATTTATTACATTATTATTGGCTGGTTACCGTCGATTTTGCTGACTCAGGGGTTTAGTGAAGCGCAGGCCGGTTCCCTGCACGGTGTTTTGCAACTGGCGACCGCCGCGCCGGGCTTACTGGTGCCGGTTTTCCTGCACCGGCTGAAAGATCAGCGCGGCATCGCGGCGCTGGTGGCGCTTCTGTGCGCGGTGGGTTCGCTGGGATTATGGTTACTGCCAGCACACGCCGTGCTGTGGACGATTATTTTTGGTTTTGGCTCCGGCGCGACGATGATCCTCGGCCTTACTTTTATCGGCCTGCGCGCCAGTTCCGCACATCAGGCGGCAGCCCTCTCCGGGATGGCGCAGTCGGTCGGTTACCTGCTGGCAGCCTGCGGCCCGCCGTTAATGGGGAAAATTCACGATGCCAGCGGCGACTGGCACCTTCCGTTACTGGCATGTACCGTGCTGGCAGTGGTAATGGCGGTGTGCGGCGCGTTTGCAGGCCGCGATCGGGAAATTATTTCCCGCTAAACAGCGCGCCATCCGGCCGGATACCGGATGGTGCGTAAGAGGTCCATGGCTTATTCGCAGGCGGCGCGCAGCATCGCCTGCACCAGCGGTGAAGGTCGCCCTGCCAGCGCAGCGCGTTCATGCTGGAACAACGTGGCGACAAAGAACGGGTGCGTCACCAGTTCCACCGCGCGGATTTCGCCCTCTTCATCCCAACCGGTCACGCGCAGATCGCCGTTCTCCAGTTCGCGGGCAAACTCTGCCGAAACGCCAAAGCTGCAACGGTACGCCTCTTCCACCACATCACGGCCATACGCGCGGGCAATCAGCGTATTCGGTCGCAGCTCGATGGTACCGGTTTGATCCACCAGCGCGCAGGTCAGCGCAGAGATCACCATCCGCCCTTCGTTTTCCGTTTCAGCATGTGCAGCGTCGCTCCAGCCCAGCACATTACGGGCATATTCGATCACCGCATGCTGGAAACCGCCGCAGGTGCCGAGGAACGGCACGGCATTTTCTCGCGCATACTGAATGGCGATAAACGCGCCACGGGCATTTTTATAAGGGCTTCCCGGCACCACCCAGATGGCATCGTAGCCGACCAGATCTTCGGCGCTGTTAATTTCGCTGGTCGGTAACCAGTCGTAATCAGCGGTAATTTCCAGTACGGCAGCGGCGTCATCAATCGCCAGCGGAATCGCCTGATGAGCAACAATGTCATGGCTGTAATCGCCGACCAGTGCGATACGCAGTGTTTTTTTCGGAGGGATATGATGCATGAGTGTGTCCTTATGCCGGGGCAAATAACGAATAACATAAGGAACATCACACTAGCTGTCTTTTACTGGAATCACAACACCTTAAAATTGAGATCATGTATCACGCGGAAAAATGAAATAATCTTTTGCGCAAGGACAAATTATCAGGAGCCACCCGCGCAACAATGACCGGCACTGATTGCCTGGGTTGAAGAGAGGGAGAAGCCATGATCCAATGTAAACGTGTTTATGACGCCGCCAGCGACGACGATGGTTACCGGGTGCTGGTGGACCGGCTCTGGCCGCGCGGCGTAAAAAAAACCGATCTGCGTTTTGATGAATGGAACAAAACGCTGGCGCCATCAACGGAGCTGCGCAAAGCCTTTCACGGCGAGGTGCTCGATTTCGCCAGCTTCAGCGAAGCCTATCGCAAAGAGCTGGATGGGCAAAAAACGGCAGGTGAACAGCTCGCGGCGCGGGGTAAAAAGGGCACCGTTACGCTGTTATACGCGGCGAAAAACGGGGCGCAGAATCATGCCATCGTGCTGGCTGAATGGCTGCGCTCGTTGACTTAGTCGATTACCCGCTCGCGCAGATCCTGCGGTTCGCTATCGGGTTGCAGCGGCATCAGATGCTCAGCCCGGATAAAAGCAAAGCCCTGCTGACCATCGAAAGCGGTGACATTTCCGGTGACCAGCCACAGCGCCCTGCCGACGTTGCGCGGCATTTCAGTGATGACACCGTTAACGGGGTTTAAAAAACGTTCTCCCGGCTGGCACAGGCCGAACAGTTCAACGGCTTTACCAATATTGCAGCGACCATTGGCGGTCTGGGCGCCAATCACTAAGGCCTGGCTGCCCGCTCGTAGCTGAAACATACTTCTCTGGTACTCTCGCAACAGTAAAATGAGATTAATCCGAAAGCGAAGTTTACCCTGGGCTGCCCGCTGCTGTCACGATCCGGATTGCGGATGATCGCGACGCCACAGAGACCATTCATCGATCACCTCACCGTTCGGCAATTTGCACTCGGTGCGCACACCCTGCGGGCTCTGCACCGGCACCCGCTGCCCGCCCTTCTGCTGGCAGTACAGCGCCGCCGGATTGGCTTTACCGATCTGCGGCGGCAGCGGCGCATCGGGTTTCGTTGCGGAGCAAGCGGTCACTAAAAACGGCAAAACCCATAAAACATAGCGCATGATTTTTTTCCTTAGGTTCGGGCGAAATCGCTCTTCAGCATAGCCTCAAGCCGGGGGTATCTCCATGATTTCTCCATTCTTACTGCACTTTTGGTCATTATAGTGAGTCTCGTTCTCACCCATGACCAAGAGAACATCATTCCGTAATCAATGAGTTTTTGCCCCGCTTCATCAACGGGGCTTTTTTTTTATTTTCCCCTGCCAGCTTTAGTGGCCCCCGCCCCCCGATATATCAAATGTTCTGTTTTCATGATGTAATGTCGCGCGTTTGCGAGAGTGGTAATGTATCGGGTGAAAAAAATAAAAAGAAAAAACCCTTTCCCCGTCTCGATTAAGCTTATTGACCCCCATGGATAGCTTGAGAAAAATCTGATTTTCTTCTATCTCTTATACAATTCATTTCTGGCGAATATCGCCGGTGAAGGAGTTTTCGTGAGAAAGACAACCATCATTATGCTGATTGTGGCAATTGTCGCCGTGGCCGGAACGCAATTGGGCTGGTGGTAATTCCAGACACATTGCTATTTCAGCGCAGAACTCAACCAAACGAATGATGGCGTCGAACAGATTTCTACGGTCTCATTTATTTGGGCAGGAGCTCGCTATGTTCACTGGTCTGAAAAAAAGCGAAAGCAAACGGTTGGCCACTCTGGAGCTGCTGAGCAAGGAGGATAAATCCCGCGATGCAGCCCTGGCCGAGTTTGCTCTTCTGGCGTGCGAAGTTATGGGCGTTGAAGGCTGCTTTATCACTACATTCGATGATGTTTTTCAATATATCAAATATGTTAAAAACATACCGATTGAGCACGTAAAAATACGTATTGAACAGACCATGTGCCAATATTCTCTGCATAGCGGCCAAACGGTAATTAGTTCAGATACCCGCCTTGATGGTCGATTTAATCATCAGCCGCTGGTAAAAAGCGGCGATATTATTTTTTATGCTTCAGCGCCAATGATAAATAAAGATGGCGTGATCATGGGCACGCTGTGTGCGAGCCATCCCGAAACCTACGAGCCCACATCCAGCCAGGTTGCCAGCTTTTTACGCGTTGCCGCCCTCGCCGCTGCGTATCTTGAATCCTTCTATACCGTCGGGTTGGTGGATGCGCTGACCGGCCTGCCTAACCGCCAGTTTCTGATGAAAGAGATGGAACGGCTAACCCATGCAAAAGTGAGCACCTCTTACGGGCTGGTGATTTTTGATTGCATCGATATGCCGCGCGCTTACGAACTCTCTCGCTATCTCGGCCTGGAAGCGCTGGAGAAACTGCTGCGCAGCTTCGGTTCGCTGCTGCGTTTGCGCCTGAAACTGAAAGAAGAAGTCACGCTGTACGCCTTTACCACCGCGCGTTATGCCGTGCTGGTGGATATCGATTATGCGCAGACGCTGGCAAAACGGGCGGAACGTTTACCCTGTACGCAGGCAAAAGTGGCTGGCGATATCGACATCAACCTGACGCTGCATACGGGCTACGTTAAATTTTCCCCGCAGGAAGACAATGTGCAGGAAGCGGTGCGCCAGGCAATTAGCGCCCTGCATGAATCCATTCGCCAGGATATTCCGGCGTTGCTGTTCAACCCGATCCTCGACCACAAACGCAATAAAGACTTCAAACTGCTGCACGATCTCAGTGAAGCCATCAAATCCGCGGATCAGCTCTATATGGTCTATCAGCCGAAGATTTCGCTGCGCTCCGGTAAAACCGAAGGTGTCGAAGCGTTACTGCGCTGGAAACACCCACAACTGGGAAATATCTCCCCGGCCGTCATTGTGGAGCTGGCGGAAAAAACCACCCTGATGAGCAGCCTTACGCAGTGGGTGATTAAGACGGTGATCGCACAGTTAAAAAGCTGGAAACAGCAGGGTATTTTGCTGCCGGTGTCGATCAACGTTACGGTGAGCGATTTCTCGCGTCCGGGCTTTGCCGACGAGCTGGAACGCAACGTGCTCGCGGCCGGGCTTTATACCTCCGCTCTGCGTATCGAATGTCTGGAGACGGAAAAAGTGCTGGAAAGCGAACCGGCGCTGGCGGAGCTGGACAGACTTAAGCTATTGGGCTTTACCATTCTGCTTGATGACTTTGGCGCCGGTTACAGCAATATCAGCTATTTACGTCGAATTCCGATCGACATTATCAAGCTCGACCGCTCGCTGGTCAGCCAGGTAACGACCGATACCGGCAGCCGGATTATCGCCCGTAACGTGATTATGATGCTCAAGGAGCTGCAGTACGTGGTGCTGGCTGAGGGGATTGAGGATCTCGAAACCGCACGCACGCTGGAAGAGTATGGCTGCGATGTCGCGCAGGGATATCTCTTTTCACGCCCGCTGTCGCCCGACGAGATCCCGGACTGGCTGGCTGACAGTAAACCCTTTCGTTTGCTGGCGAAAATCAACGCAAGCGAGAATCACCATCAGTACGGTATATAACGCGCACATTATTTATCCGGCCTGTTGTAGTAAGCACCAGCAGGCGAAAAACCTGCTGGCGATGGTGCAAATCTTCAAACTCCGGGCAAACAATAAGATGGTTTAATGAATCTGGCTGCTACGGCGTCACATTCCGCAGCAGCATGTGGCTATCAAACGAAACGCAGCATCGGTAATCATCAAATTCATTAATCTTTCCACAGAAAAATTTGCGTTGGCTCACAATCGGCTTACAGGTTATAAAGTGCGCACGTGACGGATATACGCTTTAACAATCTCAAAAAAACATTCGCTGGCAGTTTTGGTGTCGAAACTGCCGCATTTTATTGCCCTTCCCCTGCTTCAACCAGCAAATGAAAACAGGTACTCTTTTTCTCTACAATTAATTCGCCGCAACTAAGATATATCGCATAAGAAACAGTAAATTAATTCAGTGCGTACGCAGAAGCATGCTAATGGCATCCTGTTCAGATAATCCATAGCCTTTCACAGAAACCTCCATCGCTTCATTCTGCGTCTGGTTAAACAGCGTCTCATTACCGTTGGTGTGCAGGTTTCCAGAAACGATATCTCCCATCTCAACATCATAATTTCCCAGCAGCTCTGCGATGGCGAACTCGCCTTTATCGTCGCGAATCACAAGAAAGCCAATGCGGTGTTCGTGGTGAACGACAGTACCTTTCATAAGAACAATCCTTTCGCAGTAAGAGAGTTTCAGCGTAGCTGAATCCAGCCCGCCGGGAAACGATCTGGCGCGTATTTGGCGCACCGTAGCAGCAGGTTTATGATCCCGACCACAACTCTTATTCATGTATTTATAGTTTCAGCTAAAACATTATCCCTGCAGCTTCAACAATAATAAAAACATCTACACTATGTATGGTTATGCTGGAATATAAATATACACTTACCTTATTACTGCACGTTTTTTGC
This sequence comes from Kosakonia sp. MUSA4, assembly GCF_013085925.1. NCBI lineage: Bacteria > Pseudomonadati > Pseudomonadota > Gammaproteobacteria > Enterobacterales > Enterobacteriaceae > Kosakonia > Kosakonia sp. MUSA4. Next base: position 2,005,369 of record NZ_CP025697.1, on the reverse strand, counting down.
TCCTTAAGTAAAATTTCCTTTTATCTCTGGAAAAAAAGATGATGGCTTAAATGAAATTATTTTATGCACTATTTTGCCAGTACGTACGCAACAGAAAAATATAAAGCACACAGCACTCCATGCCGTAAATAGATATAAGAAATGTAACATGTTTCAGCCTCGTATCCCTTTTCCTGAGAAGGCTCACTATGCGTAACAATGAACCCGTCACACAGCAAGAATATGTTTTCGATAATGATGCCACGTTGATGTCAACAACCGATCCACAAAGCCATATTAATTATGCTAACGACGCGTTTATTCAGGTCAGTGGTTTTTCGCTGGAGGAACTAAAAGGTGAGCCGCATAACCTGGTTCGCCATCCCGATATGCCAAAAGAGGCGTTCGCGGACATGTGGGGCACGCTGAAACAAGGGGAGCCGTGGACGGCGCTGGTAAAAAACCGCCGTCGCAATGGCGATCACTATTGGGTACGCGCTAACGCTATTCCGGTGGTGCGTGAGGGCAAAATCAAAGGTTATATGTCAGTACGTACACGGCCCGCAGCGGAAGAAGTCGCGGCGGCGGAGACGCTGTACCGTGAGTTTCGCAGCGGCCAGAGCAAAGGCCGACGTTTTCATAAAGGGTTGATCATTCGCACCGGTTTGATGGCGTGGCGCTCGCTGTTCGTCACCCTGCCCCTGCGCTGGCGCTTACGCTCAGCGCTAATTATCGCGCTGTTATTCAGCCTCGCTGCCGCCTGGCTGCATGCACTGACGCCGGGGCAAATGGCGAGTTTCTCGGGTTTTATGGCGCTACTGCTGCTGGCAATCGATATCTGGCTTGAGCAGCAAATCGTTCGCCCGATTGAACATCTGCGGCGCCAGGCATTGCAGGTTGCCAGCGGCGAAATACATCAGGTGGAGCAGCTCAACCGCGTAGATGAAGTGGGCGTCACGCTACGCGCCATCAACCAGCTTGGTCTGATGTTTCGCTGGCTGGTTAACGACGTCAGCGGCCAGGCTGTGACCGTGCTGAAAGCGTCAGATGCGCTGCGGGCAGGAAATGACTCCTTAAGCCGTCAGACTGAACAGGCAGCGTCAAATGTGCAGCAAACGGCCGCTACTATGAACGAAATGACGGCGACGGTAAGGAGTAACCGCGAGACGGCGGCGGAAGTTACCAGCCTTTCACAAGGTACGCAGAGCGCGGCGCAGCAAGGCGGGCAGGTCATGAATCAGATGATCGAAATGATGTCGGCGATTGCGGATAGCTCGCGGCAAATTGCCAGCATCACCAGCATCATCGACAGTATCGCCTTTCAGACCAATATCCTGGCACTGAACGCCGCAGTAGAGGCTGCACGCGCAGGGGAACAAGGTAAAGGTTTTGCAGTGGTGGCAGGCGAAGTAAGAAGCCTGGCGAGCCGCAGTGCCAGCGCGGCCAGCGAAATCAAAGCGTTGATCGAAACCAGTGTGACGCACGTCGATTCCGGTAGTGCGCTGGCCGATAACGCAGGAAAGACGATGAAAGAGATTGTCAGCCAGGTACAGAACGTCACCGCGCTGATTGCACAAATCAGCGCCGCCACCGCCGAACAGGCGACTGCGCTTGGCGAAGTCAGTGTGGCCGTGGAAGATCTGGACAGGATCACCCACCAGAATGCCGAGCGCGTGCAGGAAGGCGCTGAAGCCTCCGGGCGCATGAATCAGCAGGCTATTCGTTTAGCAGAAGCGATTTCGGTGTTCCAGTAACGATATTTCGTAATAAACCTGGAGATTGCGCTCATTTTCTCGCCACTGGCGGGCATAGTGTAAGGATATCTCCCAGGAGGACAAAACCATGAAAAAGTTACTAATATGTTGTCTTTTCGGCAATACCGCCAATGCACTGGCGAAACGGATGCAAAAGGCAGCCAACGAACATGGCTATCCAATGCTGATTAGTGCGATCGGTCTGGAGAATTTTGCCAGCGTCGCTCCCGCGTTTGACTGTTTTCTGGTCGCGCCGCACATCCAGTACAAACTGGACGAAATCAAGGCCGCCGTGGGTGATGCGCCTGTCGCGATTATCGAAAGCTATCCTTTCGCGTCAATGGATGGTGAGAAAGTGCTGGAGTTTGTGATGGCGAAAATGCCCGTGCTGGCAGAATAAACGCTAAAAAGCCACGCCAGCTGGCGTGGCTTTTCTTTTTCTCTCTTCAGGATTGCAACGTTGCCAGACGGGCGGCGAAGCCGACAAAGATTAAACCAATCAGCGAATTTCCCAGACGGGTTAAGCGTTTTTTTGTCTTCACCCATTGCGTGACATACGAACCTGTCACGATCAGGAAGCTGAAATAGCAGAAGCTGATGATCTCCAGCGTGCTGGCGAGAATAAAAAATGACACGCCGGGCCGGGCATAATGGATATCAATAAACTGCACAAAGAACGAAACATAAAACAGAATCGCTTTCGGGTTGGTCAGGCTCAACACCAGTGAACGTTTTAAAATATCGCCTTTATGCGCATCATCATCGCTTTGCGGCTGCGTCCGCTGCACAAAGGTACTGTAGAGCATTTTCCCGCCAAGCCAGAGCAAGTAAATCGCGCCGAGATAACGCACGATATTGAACAATACCGGTGTTGTTTTAATCAGCGTGGCGACACCGGCGTACGCGAGAAACATCAGCACAGCATCACCAATAAACACGCCTGCCGCAGCGGTATACCCGTTGCGTAATCCCCCGGCGATACTGGTTTTCAGCACAAAAAAGGTGTTCGGACCGGGCACCAGAATGATAAAAATTGCGCCGATAAAATAGGTCCAGTAACTGATAACGCCAAATTCCGCAAACACACTCACTTCCTTAGAGCTAACGCTACAACCACAATAAAATTCGCGACATATGCTACAAGGGGAGCAGCAGAAACAAAAGCGTTGCGGCTATTTCAGCAAAAAGAGGCTCGCGGCGTTTCAGGGCTGCGCCTCTTGCGCGATAAGCCTGGGGAAGGTCGTTAAATACCACTCGGGAACCTCTTCAGGAGGCATCGGTCGGGAAAAATAGTAGCCCTGGACCACCGGGCACCCGATATGCCGCAAGAGCTGTAACTGTTCACGGGTTTCGACGCCCTCCGCCACCACCATCATGCCAAAACTCTGCCCAATGCCGGTTATCGCCTCCAGCAGCGAACGGCTCCGGTTATCCGTCAGACAACCATCGACAAAGCTTTTATCGATTTTAATTTCAGTCACCGGCAGCGTGACCAGCCGGGAAAGCCCGGAAAACCCCGTCCCGAAGTCATCTACCGACAGGCCAATGCCCATATCGCGCAGCGCCTGAAAACGCGTTGAAAGCTCATCATCCCGCGCCATGACCATACTTTCGGTAATTTCCAGCGTCAGCATTTCACCGGGGATGGCAAACTCGTTGATGGCTTCCAGTACCTGCACGGGAAGCTGGGTATTGTGAAAGTGAATGGCCGACAAATTAACAGAAATCGCAGGAAAATCCGGCCAGTTTTTGCGCCACTGTGCCAGTTGGCGGCACGCCTCGCGCAACACCCAGCCGCCGATATTCTCGATTTCCCCCACCTCTTCCGCCAGCGGAATAAACCGCGTAGGCGGCACATCACCGTGTTCAGGATCCCACCATCTGGCCAGCGCTTCAAAACCATACAATTCACCCGTGGCGATATTGATCTGCGGCTGATACACCAGCCGCAGGCGATTTTCCGCAACGGCACGCTTCAGGGCCGCACCCAAAAGCAGACGCTCCGTCGCCGCGCGATTAAGCTCCTGATTGAAGAACTGCCAGCCATTACCGCCGCTGCGGCTAATATGATCCATGGCGCTGTGCGCCGTGGAGAGCAGCCAGTCGCGATCTTTACCCGCTTCATGGCTAATGCCGATACTCAGCGTCAATGAAAACATCGTGTTATTAAAGTTAATGGGTTCACTGACGTCGTTTTCGAGTGCTTCTGCAACCCGTGTCATGCTGCTGACGTCATTTTCACTATCCACCAGCACAAACTGTTGCCCCTCTAATTTGCTCAGATACTGGCCCGCGCCGAGACTATTGTGCAGGCGGTTAGCCACAATGGAGAGGATCTGCTCAGCGGCGGCATACCCCTGCGCATCAATCACGTCCTGGAAGTGATCAACCGTCATCATCAGCACCACCGGCGCTTTCGCCTCCGCTGTCGTCAGCCGTTGATCGAGATGCTCTTGTAGGTGGCTGCGGTTAGGCAGCCCGGTTAGCGGATCGAACTTAATCAGATGTTCAATCTGCTGGCGGCTGTTTTCCTGCTCCAGTACCAGCGCGGCCAGGTGCTGGCTGATATCGGCGACACGCTCGGTAAAGGCCCGGTTTTCCTTGCCTGCCACGGTGTCGATCGTCAGGATACCTGTGGCAACGCCGTCGCGTCGGCGGATCGTCACGGTGCGCGATATGGCTCCCGGGCTGTCGAATTTTTCGGCGCTGGACGCCCAGCGTTGCGGAACATTATTTTGCAGGATTTTCAGCGAAGCGTGCGCCTGCCCCAGCACGGCGACAATATTACGGCAGATGATTTCGCCCATTTCACCGATCGGCAGGTTGCTGCGCATTGCGGAAAGCAAAGTCCGTTCAAGTTCACGGATCTTGCGATCTTCAGTGATGTCAGAAAAGGTCATCACCAGATTCTGCAACTGGCCATTTTTGGCAAGTACCGGGCTGAGGGTGGCGTTGAACCAGACGTTCTCGCCAGTGCTGGCAAGCGCCTGAAACTCATTCTGGTCGCGCTCGTTTTTGCGCAGCAGGTTTTGCAGACGCTGCCGGTTATCCGGCGGATCATCGGGAATGTTGAGTATGCTGTCCAGGCTTTTCCCCGCCACCTCGCTTACGCTCAGGCCGAACGCCTCCGTAAAAGCCCGGTTCGTCTGAACAATACGCCGTTCGGGATCCAGCACGATCACCGGTTTGCTGATATGGTCAACAGCCAGCAGCAGCAGACGCGTCTGTTCCCGCTGTTCCACCTCCAGAGTGGCGTCACGCGCCAGCGCGAGGTAACAGACTTTTCCTGCGTTCACGACCCGGGAAAGAGAAAAGCGCGTCCAGATCCTCTTGCCATCCTTTCGCTCCAGGTGCAATTCCCGGCTCATCCCCTCAACGCGTGAATCTCCACCCTCGCGATGATGGCGAATAAAGCCAGGATGCGCGGCCTTCAGGTCATGCGGAATCAGAATGGAGACACTTTGTCCGAGCACATCGTCACGGCTGTAGCCCCAGAGTTTTTCTGCCGCGCGATTGTAAAACATCACCCTGTCTTGCTCATCAATCAGCACAGCAGCCATCATATTCTGCTCGAGCGCAGCAAAGAGAATATCTTCCCCCCGAGATGACGGCACTGTCGGTTTCGTGTACTGGTGCATTCGTTTTTTCAAATGATTAAGCATGCTGCTTCCCACTGTTCAACACCGTTACGCCTGCGATGAGGAGAGATATGTACGCACCGGCATTATCAACCCGCTACGGTTACCGCGCTTCCACGCTATTTCGACATATTTCCAGACGGTACTGGCGTAAACCTGCCTGGTGAACAAGCATAAAGGGGCCTTCACTTTCACTGCTCAGTTCAGTGTATGTCATTCGATCGTGCCAATAGTGGCCCGGTACGGGCAAAATCAGATATTGCACTCTCTTTTTTTAATCATGTGGTTGGTAAAGGCTGCGCTTTCGCGATCGGCGAGAAAGGATGTTGCGCGGCGGCCTTATCCGCAAAAACAGTAATAATTTGAAGAAATTAGATAATTTCGTATAGCTGAAAAAACTGCATCGATTGAATCGTCATAAACTGGCTAATAGCATTGATCCTATTTGAGCATCTACATTCCCTGAAGCTACAGGTGATAAATGGAAGATATTCTCAGAATATCGGGGCTGATTCTCGACGCATTCCAGTTTGTGATTAATGACGAAAACTTTAAAAAGAAAAAAGCCGTACAGCCCACCTGATCGCCACCCAAAATTCCCGCTCAGAATCGGCAATAAAACCGTGAGTCCTGAAAAGGGCTCACGGTAATACGCACAGCAAACGCTGCGTCTGTTTTTCACCCATTGCGCGCAGAAATAGCGCGGAATAACCGCTCGCTATCCCACAAAATACCTTCCGCCCTTCCCCTCTCACTTTCATTGTTGATTACTGGTTTTTTATACAGTATAAATACTGCGCTATGAATTCACACACAGGAATGGTTAATGTTCGTTGAACTGGTCTATGACAAACGCAATGTTGAAGGGCTTTCCGGCGCCAGGGAAATCATCCTTGATGAACTTACCCGGCGCGTTCACCGTCTGTTTCCTGATGCCGATGTCCGGGTAAAACCCATGCAGGCCAACGGGCTGAACAGCGATGCCAGTAAAAACGACAGGGAAAAGCTGAACCGGATGCTCGAGGAAATGTTTGAAGAAGCGGATATGTGGCTGGTGGCGGAGTAAGGCTGCGCCATCGTGGATGACGCCCTCTGAATTTGCGCCGAAATCTGCCGGCTGCCAGAACGTGCAGCCGGGCTGAAATCGGTAATGCCTGAAGAAACGGCCAGCGGGTATTCACTTCACGTCCTGTTCCCCCTTCGTTTTCAGCACTCCCCTCTATGCTTTTTCCGCAAAACGCATCGCCAGCCATTGTGCCTGCTGCTGCATTACCAGCACCTGGTGGCCCTGCTCACGCCACTGAATATCACCCTGGCTAAGGCAGCGCCTGAGCTGCTCCAGTGAGGCCACCTGAAAACAGAGCGCCACCATTTTCGCCGGTGCCTGCGCAGCAACAGGCGGCAGCGCGAACTCCAGACTTGCCTGTTGATGCGTGATAATACGCAGGCGGCAGGTTCCTGAATCAAGCACATAGCCACCGTTGTCCTCCGCGCGGGCCTCCGTACTGAACAACTGGCGATACAGCGCCAGCGTCTGTTCAGGTTGCGGCGAGGCAATAACGAACGCGGACAGCGCCTGCACGCCATTAGGATGTACTTGCCAGGCGGGCTGCCAGACGGCTTGCGGCGTCTGATGTTCGCAGAAAAAACTGAAGCCGTATGCCAGGGCGCTGGCGCGGATCCGCGAGATACAGAACCGTGCCTCAGTCTGGCTGCCGTCCGGCAGTATCACCGGGCGGGAGAAATGGGTCGGCGGTTCGCCATCGAGTTGGCATTGCTGAAGGTGCCGCCATACCGCATGCGCATCGCGGGTTTTCCAGACCAGCCCGGCAAGGCCTGGAGCAACGTTCCATAAACCGCGCGAGTCTGTCTGCCTGGCAGGCTCATAACCTAAAAGTTCCAGATAGTTATCGGCAAATATGGCCAGATGGTTGCTGGAGCCCATCGAATGGTGTCCCCGCGTACTGAGCTGAAATCCCATCCGCTGGAACAGGGATTGCGCCTGATCCAGCTCTTCATCGACATTAATCACCGCGTGATCGATAACCGGGGTAATCGGCATGGTGTATTCCTTCTGTTCTTTTTATTAATCCTGTCAGGCAGCACGACCGCCAAAATAGAGCTCGCGCATACGAGGGTCGTCCAGCAGATCCCGCGCGCTGCCCTCCATTGCCACTTTCCCCAGCGCCAGTACGTAAGCCCGGTCGGAAATGTGCAGGGCTTCCATGGCGTTCTGCTCGACCATCAAAATGGTCACTTTTTCCTGGCGGCGAATGGTTTGTATGGCGCTAAACACTTCCGTCAGCATTTTCGGTGACAGCCCGGCAGACGGTTCATCAAGCAGCAGTACCGCAGGTTCGGGCATCAGTGCGCGGGCCAGCGCGAGGATTTGTCGCTCGCCGCCGGAAAGCGCGGACGCGGGCGATTGCCACTTTTTATGCAACACCGGGTAATGTTCCGCCAGTTGCGCCATCCGCTGCTTACGCTGGCCAGGCGGTAAAAACTGCCCCCCGGTTTGCAGGTTTTCTGCCACGGTCAGATTGTTGAAGACGTTGTCCAGTTGCGGGACAAACCCGAGTGCGCATTCACGGATTTTCCGGTGCACCGGAATTTTCGCCGTTTCCCGGCCATCAATTTCAACCCGGCCTTCGCGCGGCGAGACAAAACCGGCAATCGATTTCAGCAAGGTGGATTTGCCGCAGCCATTTGGCCCCAGCAGCGTCACGATTTCCGCCTGTTCAACGTGCAACGAAATACCATGCAGAATATCAATCCCCGGGGTATAACCGGCGACCACATTTTCGAGGGTAATCATACGGCCTCCTGCAATGTCGCGGTGCTGTGCCCGAGATAGGCCTCCAGCACCTGCTGGTTCTGCGCCAGTTCGTCCGGGCGGCAACTGGCGACAATCTGCCCGCGATCCAGCACAATGCAGCGCTGGCACAAGGTGTTAATAAAGTGCATGTCGTGCTCGATGACCAAAAGTGAAATGCCCTGTCGGCTCAGGTTGACCAGCGTTTCCACCAGCTCCTGGCGTAATTTCGGGTGCACACCGGCCATAGGCTCATCCAGCATCAGAAGCGTCGGTTTGCCCATCAGCGCACAGGCAATGCCCAGTAATTTTTTCTGTCCGCCGGAAAGCGCCGCAGCAGGCAGGTCTTTCACTTTGGTTAACAACAAGATATCCAGTAATTCGCGGGCGCGGGCTCTGTCTTCCTGTTCGGCTTTACGCCCGGAAGCCAGCCCCAGCAGACCGTTGAATAACCCGTGCTGACGGGTGCCCGCCGTCATCACGACTTCCATCACGCTCATCTTTTCCGGCATAACCGGTAGCTGGAAGGTGCGCGCAATGCCCGCCTGGATGATCCGGTGGCTGGGCTGGCAAGCAATGGAACGGCCATCAAATGTGATGCTGCCGCCATCCGGCCGGGTAAACCCGGAAATGGTGTTAAGCAGCGTGCTTTTACCGGAACCGTTCGGCCCCAGCAGACCAAGAATTTCGCCCTTCTCCAGCGTAAATGATACGGATGTCAGTACCTGGTTGCCGCCAAAGGCTTTGCTGACATCAGCCACTTCAAGCAAACGGCTCATGATAAAGTCCTTAATTTTTCCGGTAACAGGCCGCCCGGCCGGGTGAGCAGACAGAGTAATAAAGCCAGCCCCACCAATCCCAGGCGCAAAGCGCCAGTCAGATCTGAGCTGATGTGGAAATAGTCTTTTGCAAAGGGGATAAAGTTATACAGCCCTTCCACCAGCAACACGCCCAGCAGCACGCCGCGCACATTGCCAATACCGCCGATCATCACCATGCTCCAGATAAGAAAGGTTTCCGAAGAGAGCAAATAATCCGGGCTGACATAGTCGGTGTACCAGGCCAGTAACATGCCCGCCAGACAGCACATCACCGCACTGCTCATTAACGCCCGGCATTTCAGCCACGGCAGCGCATAGCCCATGCAGATCGCTAATTGAGGTTGCTCGCGCATCAGCCGCAGCGCCCGGCCAAACCGGCTGGCGCCGATCCGCAGGCTGGCGAGCGTGGCGACGATGACGCTGAGCAGGATAATGACCGCGAAGATACGCGTATCGGCGACGGTATCGCCGGTTGACCAGGGCGCGGACAGCCCGCCAATCCCCTGCGCGCCACCCGTCAGATGGTCTTCATTGACGACCGCAATGCGGATGATTTCAGCCAGTGCCAGCGTGGCAATGCCCCAGTAATCCGCCGTGAGCTGACGGCCCAGCAACGTCATCAGCGCGCTGATCACAATGGCGCACAGTAACCCGGCCGGGATCACCAGCCACAACGGCAAGCCAAAATTACTTCCCAGACCGATGGCATAAGCGCCGGTGCCGACAAACACGATATGACCGAAATTCAGCAAACCGGCGTAACCTGCCTGTAAATTCAGGGCAAGCGCGACGATGGCATAGATCCCGGCAAGGCAAAGGATATGCAGTAAAAACTCAGACACGGCGGACCTCCCGGTTAAACAGGCCATAAGGGCGCAACAACAGCGCCAGCAGCAGGATCACAAACGATGAGGCATTCACCCAGGTCACCGGGATAAACAATAGGTCGCCGCCGAACAGCCAGCTCCAGTCGATGTTGGTAACGAGGGTTTCGGTTATCGCGATAAGGAGCGCGCCAAAAATGGCGCCCATCGGGTTTCCCAGACCGCCGAGAATGGCGGCAGCGAGTACCGGCAACATCAGATCATTGCCCTGGTTAACCCATGCGCTGGCGTTCATCGCCAGCATGCTGCCTCCCACGGCGGCCAGCATTCCGGCCACCAGATTGACGGTGTGAATAATGGCGCTGGCATTTAACCCGGAGGCTGCCGCCAGATCCCGGTTACTGGCCAGCGCACGGATAGCGCGGCCTTGTGGCGTGCGGAACAGCAACAGGCTGAACATCACCACCAGCGAAATCGTGACGCCAAGGCTCCAGAGTTCGTCGGAGGAGATGCGGGTGTCACCCACCTGCAAGAGCGCGCCCACGGGCAGGGAATAATTCACCGGGGCCGCTCCCTCAACCCCGAGAACCAGTGCAATCAGCACCATCGATACCGCCAGCGAGCCAATCATGGCGTTAGCGGTGCCGCTTTTCAGCAGCGGCTGGTACACCCAGTGATGCAACATCATGGACAGCATGCCGCAGACTATTGCCGAAAACACGATTGCCAGAGACAACGGCATGCCAAGATGAAGCCCGGCGGCGGTAATAAATGAACCGACCATGGCATATTGCATATGGGCGATATTGGCGAACCGTACCAGCCCGTAAACCAGGCTTAATCCCAGCGCGACCAGCGACAAATCCGCCGTGCGAATCAATGTATCAATCAAAAACTGCAGCATGGTTTTTCCCCGATGATGTAGCGTGAACTGGCAAGATAAAGCGGCTCGTTACCGGGGAACCGGTACACCATTAAACGCTTTCACTTTCAGGTATGGCTGGGACTGACGCTGGTTATCGGCATCCAGATTTAATGTGCCGGTAATGCCCGTAAAGCCAGGCGCAACGGTTTTCATTGCCGCGATCATGGCTGCCGGTTCGGCACTGTGCGCTTTATCAATCGCTGCCGCCGCCAGCATTACGCTATCCCAGGCATAGCTGCCGTACACGGAGCGCGGCTTCTCATGGTATTTTTTCTGGTACAGCTCAGCGTAATTTGCGCCGTTGCCGCTCGCCGCTTTCTGGTCAATACCCGCGACTTCCATACCAACCTGTCCGTTGGTGTACTGCGCCGGAGAACCTTCAATGGCCATGGTTAAATACATGCCATACCAGGGCGTTTTATTCAGACCCAGCTCCCAGGCCTCACGGTTCAGCACAATCGCATCCTGGCCGTAGCTGGTGTAGACATAGGCTTGCGGATGGGCGCGGGAGATTTGCTCCAGCTCGCGGCGGTAAGAAGGCTGACCGCTGGTGTAGAGCACTTTGGCGACCACTTTGCCCCCCGCTTTTTCAAACGCTTTGGTGAACTGCTCCGCCATCCCCTGACCATAAGCGCCATCCGGGGCGATAAAGGCCACATTGCTGTAACCGAGCTGGCGCACATCTTGTGCCGAGAAGCTCGCGGAAAGGGAATCCAGGCCAATCACGCTCCAGGAGGTAGCGCCGATTTTGCGGATATCAGTGCTGGTGCCGGAAATATTGATGTGCAGCAGATTGTTCTTCACCAGATATTGCCCAACCGGAATGGTGACGCTGGAGGAGAAACTGCCCATCACTAAAGGGACATGGTTAACCTGGGTTAACTTACGTACGGCATTCAGGCCTGTTACCGGGCTTTCGGCGGAATCTTCCACGATCACATGTAATGGCTGACCATTAACGCCGCCCTGGGCATTTACCTGTTCAACCGCCAGTTCCATACCACGACGCTGATCTTCACCAATGCTGGCGCTGGTGCCGGTTAAGGGCAAAATCGCGCCAATGTTCACATCGGCCTGCGCCGTGTGCGCCAGACCTAACAACGTCATACCTGCCAGTGTTGACAGCGTCATGCCCTGCCCAAAACGATTTTTCATATTGGTTCTCCGGTTTGCTGTTGCCGGCTTCTGAGGCCGGTGTTTTGTCGCCTGCGCAAACGTGCACAAGCCTGTCTGGTAATGCCAAAAAGTGCGCACTGAAGTGAATATATAAGTGCATACACTTGTGCATTAAGCAAAGACGATGCCAGGGAGCAGGACGTTCCCGGCAGCAAGTGCTTATTTCAGGCGAGACAAATGCAAATTCGTGAATAAATACAAGGGAATCGAAAATATTTAAAACCGCACAATGAAACTTTCATTTTTCTTTTTATCTTGGTTTATAAAAACATTTGCGTGCAAAAGTGAATACACTTTGAGTCATTTTGGTGCAGTGCTGTCGTAAAATGGTGCGGAAAAAACTCACGACAATAAATAAGATAAAAACAGTTATAAATCAGCATCTTTTAAATAAAAACAAAGTGTATTCACTTTTGTGTTGAGTTGTTTTTTTCGCTGTGCTATCTATAAAAATATTACGTGAAATAACCTGTACAGCATTTTTATTTTCGTGCTGAGTGTGCGGTAAATTAAGGGGATAATGTGGTTGCTATTAAAAAGAAATCCCGTAGCGCTGACAGTGTGGAAAAGGTCTACGAGAAAGTGAAAGGCCTGGCGATTGATTACCACTTTCGTCCTGGCGAACGGGTGAATGAGGTTGAGCTTGCGGCACAGCTTGGCGTCTCGCGCACCCCGGTGCGGGAAGCGCTGAACCGTCTGGCAAAAGACGGCTTTATGAACTTTGTCCCCAACCGGGGTTTTTACTCCCGCGACCTGACGCCGGAAGGTGTCCGCGAGCTGTATGAAGTGCGAATGGTGATAGAGCAATCCACCTTTCGTTTTGCCTGCCTACGGGCAACCGATGAAGAGATCGCTGCGACCACAGCTATCTGGGAAGAAGTGAGCCAGCATCGCCCGGCGCAAACCGAACAGGACTGGGCGAAGATCGCGGAAATTGATGAGCGTTTCCACATGGAAATAGCCCGTATTTCCCATAACAGTCGGCTCTATGAAATGCTCGATAGCCTGAATTCGCTAAGCCGTTTTTTCCGGCGCATCGATCTCGAAACGCCCGTGCGCAGGAACAATGCTTATGACGAGCATGTCGAAATTATCGCGGCATTACGTCAGCGGAATATAGAAAAAGGCGTGGTGCTGATTGAGCAACATATTTCATTGAGCGCCGAGCACGCGGTTGAAGTGACAAAAGAAGGGCTTGCCCGGATCTATTTTGGCAAGCCCTGAGCCGCTCTTTTTCGTTAGGGTCAAAACGATAATTGAATCAGCTACCAGAGGGCATTACGCGTTCCGGTAATCCATTCACAGCATCATGCTGCGGCATTGCGCCGGGAAAATGCAGAGGAAATATGCGCTCCATTCCCGAAGAGATTATTCAACAGGCGATTATCTGGCGACGTGAGATCCACGCGCGCCCGGAGATTGGCTTACAAGAATTTCATACGTCCGCGAAAATCAGCAGCCTGCTGCGCGAATATGATCTTGAAGTGCATACCGGTATTGCAGGCACTGGCGTGGTTGGCGTTCTTCGCAATGGCGAGGGACCGGCAATCGCCCTACGCGCCGATATTGATGCCTTACCCATCCAGGAAAACAACGTTGTTGACTGGTGCTCAACCTCGCCAGGCACGATGCACGCCTGTGGACACGACGGGCATACCGCCATTCTGCTGGGTGCGGCGCGCTATCTCAGCCAGAGCAGAACGTTCAACGGTACGGTGTACTTTATTTTTCAGCCTGCGGAAGAGAATGCCGGCGGCGGGCGTTTGATGGTGGAAGAAGGGATCTTTACGCGCTTCCCCGTTTCTGCGGTTTATGCGCTGCACAACTGGCCGGGGCTGCCGGTGGGGGAAGTGGCCGTGAGCGCAGGCCCGATGATGGCTTCGCAGGATAACTTTTTTATCACGCTGACCGGCGTGGGATGCCATGCGGCGATGCCGGAAAAAGGGGCCGATCCGGTGCTGGCCGGTGCGCACCTGATTACCGCATTGCAAACGATCACCACGCGCCGCCTCTCTCCGCTGGACAGCGCCGTGATCAGCGTGACGCAACTGCAGGCCGGAGAAGCGATAAATGTCGTTCCGCAGACCATGCATTTGTCCGGCACGCTGCGTTGCCTGAGCCAGGCCGCCAGAGCGCGCTGCCAGACCCTGATGGCGGAGTATGTCGAACAGCTCGCCCGGCCGTTTGGCGTCACGGGCAGCATTCGTTGGGAATACGGTTACCCGGTAACCGTCAACCATGCGCAACAGGCAAAAATTCTGGCGGATGCCGCACGCCACGTCCCCGGGATCACGCAGGTCCACACGCAGTTATCGCCATCAATGGCGGCAGAAGATTTCGCCTATTTTCTGGAAGCCTGTCCGGGCGCGTATCTGTGGCTGGGGGCCGATGGCCCAACGCCGGGCGCAACATTACATAATCCGCATTACGATTTTAATGACCAACTTATCGCGCCAGGCATCGGTCTTTGGGTATCGCTGGTGGAGAGGTCATTAGGCACTGTTTCTGTTACTTCCGAGGATTCACTATGAGCCATATCCACTTTATTGGTGCCGGTCAAATGACCGAAGCGATTCTGCGCGCCGCCTTAAAACGCGGCGCATTAAACCCGGACGAGGTCAGCTTATCGGATATTGATCCCACGCGAATTGAAACGCTGAAAGCGCGCTATCAGTTGAGCAATACACAAGATTTGCCCGACGCGCTGGCCGCAGCGGATCACATCGTGATCGGGGTTCGCCCGCAGGATGATATTGTCGGTGTCGCACAACTGATTAAGCAGTACGCAGCGCCACAGGCGTCGGTCATTTCTATTATTGCGGGCGTAACGCTGGCCCAGCTGTCTTTGATGCTGGGTGAGTCGCGCCCGATTACGCGGATCATTCCGAATACGCTGACGGATACCGGGCTGGGCTACAGCGGCGTGGCGTTTAATGCTTATGTCAACAGCGCGTCCGTCATGCCGTTCCTCGAAAGTTTCGGCAAGGTGATGGTACTGGAGGAGCGGCTGATTGACGTCTTCACCGGTTTTGCTGTCGCTGGCGTCAACTATGTCTATTACTTTGTCGAAGCGCTGGCTGACGCCGGTGTTCTAGCCGGATTAACCCGCACGCAGTCCACGCAGGTGGTATGGGAAAACCTGGTCGGCGCGGTTGAAATGCTTAAGTTATCCGGACGCCATCCGCGCCAGTTGATGGATATTAATAACTCTCCGGCGGGTGTCGGCATTAATGGTTTATACGAGCTGAATAAAAGCGATTTCGCCGCTGGCCTGCAAAGCAGCGTTCTGGCTGCGGTACGTCGTACAACGGAGCTTTCCGGTCAAAAATAACGCTACTTTTCAATAAGGTTGGTCTATGTCAGCAATTTCAACGTCCCAGGCGCCTGCCGCTATTGGGCCTTATGTTCAGGGGGTAGATTTAGGCTCCCTGGTGTTCACTTCCGGTCAGATCCCGTTAAACCCTGTGACGGGCGAGATGGCGACGGACATTGCGCAGCAAACCCGGCAGTCGCTGGAAAATGTGCAGGCCATTATCGAGGCTAGTGGTCTGCAGGTGGCGGATATTGTTAAAACCACCATTTTTGTCAAAGACCTCAATCATTTTTCGCAGGTGAACGCGGTGTATGAAGCCTTTTTCCGCGAACATCACGCCGCTTTCCCGGCACGTTCCTGTGTGGAAGTGGCACGCCTGCCAAAAGATGCCGGTGTGGAAATTGAGGCCATGGCAGTACGCCGCTAATCACATCAGTGCAAGATTCAGGGCAGCTCGCCTTGTGTGGACATGTCTGTTTTCACTGACGTGGTCTGCCCGAATCACCATGCTGCCCTGACCTCTTCAGATACAATGAAAACACCCGCTCCCCACTCTTCTCACTCTCCGCAACAACATACTCACCAGCAAAGGTAGATGATATTATTGAATAAACAATGTGTTTACATGGGGTGTCAGGGGGCGGAGGTTCAAATCCTCTCACACAGCCAAAAATTTTCCAATGCAACCAGCGACTTATGGCTGCCTTTTATGCCTGCAATTTAGAAAAATTTACACCGCACAGCCATCCTCGTAAGCACGTAAAATGCTGTATGTCAGCACACCATGAACATGCGCCTCGTCCAGTACCTCACCTTCGATCGCTTCACCGTCGTCAGTTATCAAAGCCGATCCCAGCAACCTCGCAAATCGGCTGCATACGGCGAATGTAATCAGCAGCGTGCAGCCTTGCTGAGGTCGGGGCCAGTTTCGATTATTGCTTATCCATAAGTTAATCAAGTGTTACCGGTGACTTTCTTTTTTTATGCATAAAGATCAGTTAGAAGCACCAATATGCTTAATGACCGGTAAGAAATCATTTATAGTGTGCCCTATCGTTCTGGTGGTGATTGGCTGCTATGCGGAGCATGCAAAGCTTATTGTGACCATCAAGAAACGTGATTATTTTTTGCGCAATTTGCACTTTTTTTGAACTCATTGGTTATGAACGAGTAAGGGTGTTTATGAAAGGCAAAATAATGTCTATACATTACCTGCGCGGTATAGCAGGCCTGGCAGTTGTTTTGTTTCACTTTAGGGGATACTTAAATGGAGTTTATTCACAAAAAGATTTAGGGTTAATACTGTTTAACTCAGGTGCATTTGGTGTTGATTTATTTTTCATGATAAGCGGCTTTATAATCGCCCTTTCCACAAAGAACAATACATCTAAAATAGCATTTGCCATAAGGAGATTTTTCAGAATATATCCTTGTTTTATTATTATCTTTACCATTGGTGCATTGTTAGTCTATAGATTCGACCCGTCCGAAAACCTTCTCAGAGCTTTATTCTTTCTTCATCGTGATTACACAAATGTAGCGCCAGGATTTGGTTACAACGTTTTAGGTCCGGCATGGACACTTACGTACGAGATTTATTTTTATACAACATTCGTAATAGCAATGTCAGTAAGTCAAAAATATAGAACCTTAATATCTTCATTGTTAATTTTAGTTCCGATGTTTGTAATTCAGTTGCATTATAATGGACACATTTCTTTATCAGGTGTCGCATCTGCAAATGTTCCGGTTGACAACCCTGCATTCGCACTACTGCGATTTATGTCATCACCAATACTCGCTGAATTTGTCGTGGGTATGCTATTCTATGAATTATTCAATAAAGATAAATTTACTATTGACGTAAAAGTTGCAAAATTCATATTCTTCGTGTGCTGTGGCTTTTTTATAACATATTATTTCAGCGGTCACCTTTTTGGCTTTGGATTAAAGCGAGCAGGTTTAATTTCTTTCGCTTTGCTTCTCGGCTTTATTATTTATGATAATAGCGTTGGGTTTAAAGAAAACAACACACTAAACTTCCTAGGTGACATTTCATTTTCAATATACATATCGCATTATATGTTTATTAATTTACTAAATTTCTATAAACCTGGCTTTTATGTACATGAAATTGGTCTGGCAAGATTATTCATGATGCTCACAATAACAATTTCAGCAGGAACAATACTACATTTTTATATTGAAAAACCATTCATTTCCTTTGGTAAAAAAATTGAAAACAACCTTCGTAGGAGAAATATAAAAAATGAATATACTGCATGACACCCCCGCCATAAAGCGCGGGGCGGCTTAAAATGGTGTATTATCCGGAAGGTAGAATAATATAGAGCTACCGAGCAGGGTGATACACAAAAACCACAGTATTAGCATTTTACTCAGCCAAAAGCCAGATAATGCCCGGCGCATTGGACATATCAACCGTGTTCACTGCGTCGATGGAATCCAGCACGGCATTCAGTTTTGTCGCTTCCGCTTCTGTCTGCGCTCTGCCAGCTTGCAATTTTCGCTGAATGAGCTGATGGACCGCGTTGCCGGTCAATGAGTTGCTGGCGTGCAGCACAGCGGAGGCAACCTCCTGCTCTTTTCCCTGAAAATAGGGTCAGTCTAAAGCAAAACATGCATTAACGCTGAGAGGGGCTTTCCTGAATTCGCATCATCAATAGCATACTGCACACAACCGGAAATTTTCATTTTTTCCCATTATGACCAAGTCGCTCTGTAAGACACAGGCATACAAGTTTTGATAACCAGTAGCGAAATTACCATAAAAAACGGAAACCAACTGGCTCCCGTTCTTGCTTAACCCACAACGCGGATTACATGTTCGCGATAATCGCGTCGCCAAACTCTGAGCATTTCAGCATATTCAGACGTTCGAAATCGTAGGTCACGGTTTTGGCGTCGATCGCGCCGCTCATGACTTTCACGAACAGATTAACTACTTCAACCCAGCCCATATGGTGTAGCAGTACATAGATAATTTAGATACACGGTAGCTTCGATCAAGCGAAACGAGAGACTTTATTGTAAAGTCAAATAGATCAACGGAAGCAAAGTATGACAACGCATGCTTTGCCCGTTAACTATTACTTCACACCAATACCATTAAGTTTATTGTATGCAATAGGTAATGTTTTCTTCATCGCATGCATAACGAATAATGAAATTATGAAAGCAAATATCAGATTAACCAATGAGATATTGATGCCATGCCTATTTAAATACGGAACCATAAAGAAAAGAACAAATGGATGTATAAGATAGATGCCAAGAGAATAATCTCTCCCTGATTTAGAAAGAACCCCTTCATGGCTATTGGTGTTTATACAGATTGAAAGGAGAGCAATTGCGGAGAAGACACTAAAAAATGGGAACTGACGCGGTAGGGTTTGAGCTTCAGAAAATAACTTAAGAACAGGAACCTCTATAACCATGAGAGACACCCCCATAATTAACGCAATCCATGAATATTTTTTACCGATAATTTTTAGCGGATTATTAATCGATAATAAGTATCCGATATATACAAGAGAAATACCGTGAAGCGTCCTTAAAAAGTAAAATGCTTCGTTTTTGTTCTTCAGCAAACCAAACGCCTGACCTATGTCACTCATCCAGTACGCTATTAAGATAGCAACAGAAATTGTTAGCCCTGTTGACATTTTAGTATTTTTAACAAAATAATTAGTTATTAAAACACCAAGCATGAGGGATGGCAAAAACCACAAATGGAAGAATGTTCCAGATCTCAAAGTTGTGAAAGAGGCCAGGAGCGCAATTGATTTATAAAAACTGTATCCATTTGAAATAAAAATTACTGGAATGTAGATCAGGGACGAATAAAAAAGAATCCCAAACAACCTGTTTATCTTGTGTGATATATTTAATTCGCCTCCGTGTCCCATTAAATAGCCTGACACTAAAAAAAGAATGGAACAGCCCATCGTGAAGACGCCTGAAACATATCTGCATGCGCAAGAGTCATTTCTGGAAAGTTTCCTGAATGAACAGCAATAATAAAAAAACTAGCAACCAACCTTGCCAAATCTAATGTATTATTTCTCATGAGTAATAAGCCCAACTTTTCGCATCATTAAAGAATACCACGCCATCGTGCTGGTTATCTACCAATACGTTGTTCTGGTTTGGTTAACTACTATTTAATTTCAGTTAAGTCACTAATTCTAAGTAGTCTGACAATTATAGATGCTTAATTTTTCAACGTGGTATTTCCAGCCAACTGATACCTTTTATATCAGTTGCATCGACACGCTCAAGAGCATCAAGATAATCCAGCCACTCAATAAATCGCGCTTTATCAGTTTCGCTAAGTCTCCCAAGCGCTAGCTTTGATGACCATTGCTTGTCGCTTATATCGGTGTTCACGGTATTTATTTTGATACTTTTTTGAATCGCCACGGATAATCCAGACACTTCCGAGCCGTCTACCGGGGTGGGGTCAGTCCATAAATGACTCTGAGGTGTCTGTTAAACCTGTGGCGATTCAAATTCATTGACAACAACTTTTAAAAGGCACGAGATAAGTGCGGGCTGCATGGAATAAAGGGTCAGCCCCAACATTTCATGAGTAGCGTTCTCTTTCCGAAAGGTTATATAGAGACCAAGGTCTGGATACGCAGAAATTGTTGGGACATAAATCCAGGAAAATGACCGATAAATATAACGATGATCGCGGCAAAGACTGGGCAATTGTCAGCTCAAAAACAGGTTAATTTTCATCCGGTTTTGGGGAAAGTTTTGGGGAAGAATTTTTGCGGGCAGAAAAAAACGGGAACCCTCAGGCTCCCGTTTTTATTTAACCCAGAAACTGGATTACATGTTCGCGATAATCGCGTCGCCAAACTCTGAACATTTCAGCAGCTTAGCGCCTTCCATCAGACGTTCAAAATCATAGGTCACGGTTTTGGCGTTAATCGCGCCGCTCATGCCTTTCACGATCAGGTCAGCCGCTTCAACCCAGCCCATGTGGCGCAGCATCATCTCAGCGGAAAGGATCACCGAACCCGGGTTCACTTTGTCCTGGCCGGCATATTTCGGTGCCGTGCCGTGAGTCGCTTCGAACAGTGCGCATTCGTCACCGATGTTCGCGCCAGGCGCGATACCGATACCACCAACCTGAGCAGCCAGGGCGTCAGAGATGTAGTCACCGTTCAGGTTCATACAGGCGATAACGTCATATTCAGCCGGACGCAGCAGGATCTGTTGCAGGAACGCATCCGCGATCACATCTTTCACGATGATCTCTTTGCCGGTTTTCGGGTTCTTGATTTTCTGCCACGGGCCGCCGTCGATCAGTTCGCCACCGAACTCTTCGCGAGCCAGCTGGTAACCCCAGTCTTTGAACGCGCCTTCGGTGAACTTCATGATGTTACCTTTGTGAACCAGCGTCACGGAATCTCGGTCGTTGGCGATCGCGTATTCAATCGCAGCGCGCACCAGACGCTTGGTGCCTTCTTCGGAGCACGGCTTGATGCCAATACCGCAATGTTCCGGGAAGCGAATTTTCTTCACGCCCATCTCTTCGCGCAGGAATTTGATCACTTTTTCTGCATCAGCAGAGTCCGCTTTCCATTCGATACCGGCGTAAATGTCTTCAGAGTTTTCGCGGAAGATGACCATATCAGTCAGTTCCGGGTGTTTAACCGGGCTTGGGGTGCCCTGGTAGTAACGAACCGGGCGCAGGCAGATGTAAAGATCCAGCTCCTGGCGCAGCGCAACGTTCAGGGAACGGATGCCGCCGCCAACTGGCGTGGTCAGAGGGCCTTTAATCGCAACGCGGTATTCACGAATCAGATCAAGCGTTTCAGGCGGCAGCCAGACGTCCTGGCCATAAATGTGGGTCGATTTCTCACCGGTATAAATTTCCATCCAGGAAATTTTACGCTCGCCTTTGTAGGCTTTCTCCACGGCGGCATCCACCACTTTCAGCATCGGCGGGGTCACGTCAACACCGATACCGTCACCTTCAATGAACGGGATAATCGGGTTATTCGGAACGTTGAGCTTGCCATTTTGCAGGGTGATCTTTTTACCTTCCGCCGGAACAACTACTTTGCTTTCCATTCACCTCTCCTTCGAGCGCTTCTGGTTGTTTGCTCGCTGACTTCATGCCGGGGCGCTCAGACTTCGTCCGTTCACCTGTTATCTGAATCACACAGAGCAAACCGTTTTTTGTTAATGAATTGTAATGAGCCCATCAATACTAACCGATACTCAGGCTCCATGAAAGGCAATCGTTATTCCGCTATAATGCGGCAATTGATAACTACTGAAAATACCATGAAGAAAACTTCTTTTAGAAATCACCGGGTTGAGCGATTCAGCTCGCGACAAGCGTCTAAACCTTCCGGGCAAAGCCAACCAAAACGCGTCATTTTGTTCAATAAACCCTACGATGTTTTGCCACAGTTTACCGACGAAGCCGGACGCAGCACGCTGAAAGATTTTATTCCAGTGCAGGGCGTGTATGCCGCCGGTCGTCTTGACCGCGACAGCGAAGGGCTGCTGGTGCTGACCAACGATGGCGCGCTGCAGGCGAGCCTTACCCAGCCCGGCAAACGTACCGGCAAAATTTATTACGTGCAGGTGGAAGGCGAACCGACTGACGAAGCCATCACCGCGCTGCGCAGCGGCGTCACTCTCAATGACGGCCCAACCCTGCCCGCAGGTATTGAGCGGGTCAATGAGCCAGACTGGTTATGGCCGCGCAATCCGCCGATCCGCGAGCGCAAATCGATCCCCACCGCATGGCTAAAAATCACGCTGTACGAAGGCCGCAATCGCCAGGTACGCCGCATGACTGCCCATGTTGGGTTTCCCACCCTGCGTCTCATCCGCTACGCTATGGGGAATTACACGCTGGATAACCTCGCCAACGGCGAGTGGCGTGACGCTTACCAGGGAGCCAGCCATGTTTAAACCGCATGTTACCGTCGCCAGCGTGGTTCACGCCTCCGGCAAATTCCTCGTTGTAGAAGAGACCATCAACGGCAAAGCATTATGGAACCAGCCTGCTGGCCATCTTGAAGCCGATGAAACCCTCGTGCAGGCGGCAAAACGCGAGCTGTGGGAAGAGACCGGGATCCGCGCCGAACCGCAGCAGTTTATCCGCATGCACCACTGGATCGCCCCGGACAAAACCCCGTTTCTGCGTTTTCTGTTTGCCATAGAGCTTGACGAAATGTGCGCCACCGAGCCGCACGACAACGATATCGATCGCTGCCTGTGGGTGACTGCCGAAGAGATTTTGCAGGCGCCCAATTTGCGCTCGCCGCTGGTCGCGGAAAGCATTCGTAGCTGGCAGCGCGGGGAGCGCTATCCGCTGGCGTTAGTCGGCGAATTTAACTGGCCGTTCACCGTGTAAATGGCCGTTGTGTGCCTTATCGCAACACATTCACAACATGAATGGGCACAAAGGGATGCCTGCGCTGTCAGCCCGTGATAGAATACGCCGCCCTGAAGTTCTTAGTCGTGAGTATTCTATGTCTGATAGCCCAAAAAAAGTGATCGTCGGCATGTCCGGCGGTGTCGACTCTTCCGTTTCCGCTTACCTGTTGCAGCAACAAGGTTATAAGGTGGAAGGCCTGTTCATGAAGAACTGGGAAGAGGATGACGGCGAGGAATACTGCACCGCGGCGGCGGATCTGGCCGACGCGCAGGCCGTTTGCGACAAGCTCGGCATTGAGCTTCACACCGTTAACTTTGCCGCAGAATACTGGGACAACGTGTTCGAACATTTTCTGGCTGAATACAAAGCCGGACGCACGCCGAACCCGGATATTCTCTGCAATAAAGAGATCAAATTTAAAGCCTTCCTGGAGTTTGCCGCCGAAGATCTGGGTGCAGACTACATTGCCACCGGCCACTATGTGCGCCGCGCCGACGTTGACGGCAAAAGTCGCCTGCTGCGCGGCCTTGATGGCAACAAGGATCAGAGCTACTTCCTGTATACGCTGGGCCATGAGCAAATCGCCCAGAGTCTGTTCCCGGTCGGCGAGCTGGAAAAACCGCAGGTGCGTAAAATCGCCGAAGAGCTCGGTCTGGCCACCGCGAAGAAAAAAGACTCTACCGGCATCTGCTTTATCGGCGAGCGTAAATTCCGCGAATTCCTCGGCCGTTACCTGCCTGCCCAGCCGGGCAAAATCCTCACCGTTGACGGTGAAGAGATTGGCGAGCATCAGGGGCTGATGTACCACACCCTCGGCCAGCGCAAAGGCTTGGGGATCGGCGGCACCAAAGAAGGTAGCGAAGAGCCGTGGTACGTGGTTGATAAAGACGTGGAAAACAATATCCTCATCGTCGC
The DNA here is from genome assembly GCF_013085925.1 of Kosakonia sp. MUSA4. Lineage (NCBI taxonomy): Bacteria > Pseudomonadati > Pseudomonadota > Gammaproteobacteria > Enterobacterales > Enterobacteriaceae > Kosakonia > Kosakonia sp. MUSA4. The sequence goes on along the minus strand of NZ_CP025697.1, from coordinate 1,981,780 downwards.
GCAGGGTCACGAACATCCGCGTCTGATGTCCGTTGGGCTGATTGCCCAGCAGTTGCACTGGGTCAATCGCGAACCGCTGCAAGGGACGCTGCGCTGCACGGTGAAAACCCGCTACCGTCAGGAAGATATTCCCTGCACCGTCACCGTGCTGGACGACGAGCGCATTGAAGTGCGTTTTGATGCGCCGGTTGCGGCCGTCACACCGGGGCAATCCGCTGTCTTTTATCTCGGCGAAGTCTGCCTCGGCGGCGGCATTATTGAGCAGCGCCTGCCGCTGCCCCTTTAACGAATTAGCGAAATACTGGACTGGCGAAAGCCCGCGCAGCAGTTAACGATGCGGGCAGTGGAAGGAGTGAGTGTGGCGAAGAACTATTACGATATTACCCTCGCGCTGGCAGGCATTTGCCAGTCCGCACGGCTGGTGCAGCAACTGGCGCACCAGGGGCATTGTGACGCCGACGCGCTGCACGTTTCGCTCAATAGCGTTATCGATCTCAACCCGGACTCCACGCTCAGCGTGTTCGGCGGCAGTGAAACCAACCTGCGTACCGGGCTGGAAACGCTGCTTGGCGTGCTGAACGCCAGCAGTCGCCAGGGCCTGAATGGTGAATTAACCCGCTACACTCTTTCTATGATGGTGCTGGAGCGTAAACTTGCTGGCAGCAAAGGGGCAATGGAGACGCTCGGTAACCGCATCGCCGGGTTACAGCGCCAGCTTGAGCACTTCGATCTGCAATCGGAGACGCTGCTCAGCGCGATGGCCGGTATTTATGTTGACGTTATCAGCCCGTTGGGGCCGCGCATTCAGGTCACCGGCTCGCCCGCCGTGCTGCAAAGCCCGCAGGTGCAGGCAAAAGTACGCGCCACGCTGCTCGCCGGGATCCGCGCCGCCGTGCTGTGGCATCAGGTCGGCGGGGGCCGCCTGCAATTGATGTTTTCCCGAAATCGCCTGTCGACACAGGCCAAACAAATTCTCGCTCATTGTTAACCTCCCGGAGTTGTGACTTATGGAATTATCCTCACTGACCGCCGTTTCCCCTGTCGATGGACGCTACGGCGATAAAGTCAGCGCACTGCGCGAGATCTTCAGCGAATTCGGTTTGCTGAAATTTCGTGTTCAGGTTGAAGTACGCTGGCTGCAAAAACTGGCGGCGCACGCGGCGATCAAGGAAGTTCCTGCTTTTGCTGCCCACGCAAACGGTTACCTCGATAAAATCGTCGAAGACTTCAGTGAAGAAGATGCTGCCCGCATTAAAACTATCGAGCGCACCACCAACCACGATGTCAAAGCGGTCGAATATTTTCTGAAAGAGAAAGTGGCCGATATCGCCGAACTGCACGCGGTATCTGAATTTATCCACTTTGCCTGTACCTCGGAAGATATCAACAACCTCTCCCACGCGCTGATGCTGAAAACCGCCCGTGACGAAGTGATCCTGCCTTACTGGCGCAAGATCATCGACGCGGTAAAAGATCTGGCGGTGCAGTACCGTGATATTCCGCTGCTCTCGCGCACCCACGGCCAGCCGGCAACGCCGTCCACCATGGGTAAAGAGATGGCCAACGTCGCTTACCGTATGGAGCGTCAATTCCGCCAGCTGAACCAGGTGGAAATTCTCGGCAAAATCAACGGCGCGGTAGGTAACTACAACGCACACATCGCCGCCTATCCGGAAGTGGACTGGCATCAGTTCAGCGAAGAGTTCGTGACCTCGCTCGGGATCCAGTGGAACCCGTACACCACGCAGATTGAGCCGCATGATTATATCGCTGAGCTGTTTGACTGCATGGCGCGCTTCAACACCATCCTGATCGACTTCGACCGTGATATCTGGGGCTACGTTGCGCTGAACCACTTCAAGCAGAAAACCATTGCCGGTGAAATTGGTTCCTCCACCATGCCGCACAAAGTTAACCCGATCGACTTTGAGAACTCCGAAGGTAACCTCGGCCTGTCAAACGCGGTGTTGCAGCATCTGGCAAGCAAACTGCCGGTTTCCCGCTGGCAGCGCGATCTGACCGACTCAACGGTACTGCGTAATCTCGGCGTTGGCGTTGGCTACGCGCTGATCGCTTACCAGTCAACGCTGAAAGGCGTGAGTAAACTGGAAGTGAACCGCGATCGTCTGCTCGACGAACTCGATCACAACTGGGAAGTGCTGGCCGAGCCGATCCAGACCGTGATGCGCCGTTACGGCATCGAAAAACCGTACGAGAAGTTAAAAGAACTGACCCGCGGCAAACGCGTTGACGCCGAAGGGATGAAGCAGTTTATCGATAGCCTGGCGCTGCCGGACGACGAAAAAGCGCGTCTGAAAGCGATGACGCCGGCCAACTATATCGGTCGTGCCATCACCATGGTTGATGAATTAAAGTAATCCGCTGTTCTACCTGCCAACCCTCTTTTCCCTGAAAAGAGGGTTTCTTCCCTCCTGGTTTAATAAATGTTTATCCCCACCGCCTGACAATCAGCGTTAAACTATTTGTATCAAAAATATATGGAGAGTTCTGACGATGCGCGTTCTCGTTGTGGAAGATAATGCTCTGCTGCGCCACCACTTAAAAGTTCAGTTACAGGAACTGGGACATCAGGTTGACGCGGCGGAAGATGCAAAGGAAGCGGATTACTTTCTGAACGAACATCTGCCGGACATCGCCATTGTCGATCTCGGTCTACCGGATGAAGATGGCCTGTCACTGATCCGCCGCTGGCGCAGCCATGACGTTTCGCTGCCGGTGTTGGTTCTGACCGCCCGCGAAGGCTGGCAGGATAAAGTCGAAGTGCTGAGCGCGGGCGCCGACGACTACGTCACCAAACCCTTCCATATTGAAGAAGTGGTCGCGCGCATTCAGGCGCTGATGCGCCGTAACAGCGGCCTGGCCTCGCAACTGATCTCGATGCCGCCTTTCCAGGTCGATCTTTCACGCCGGGAATTATCCGTGAATGATGAAGTGGTGAAACTCACCGCCTTTGAATACACCATTATGGAAACGCTGATCCGCAACAGCGGCAAAGTGGTCAGCAAAGATTCGTTGATGTTGCAGCTTTATCCCGATGCAGAACTGCGCGAAAGCCACACCATCGACGTGTTGATGGGCCGGTTACGTAAAAAAATCCAGGCGCAGTATCCCAGTGACGTCATCACCACGGTACGCGGTCAGGGTTATTTATTTGAATTGCCGAAATGAGGCGCCTGTTGCGACACATCATGCCGCTGTCATTGCGGGTTCGCTTTTTACTCGCCACAGCAGCGGTAGTGATGGTGCTCTCGCTGGCGTATGGCGTGGTGGCGCTGGTGGGTTACAGCGTCAGTTTTGATAAAACCACCTTCCGTCTGCTGCGTGGCGAAAGTAACCTCTTTTACACCCTGGCGAAGTGGGAAAATAACCAGCTCAGGGTTGAGTTGCCGGAAAATCTTAACCTGCAAAGCCCGACAGTGGCGCTTATCTATGATAAGAACAACAACCTGATCTGGTCGCAGAAAGATGTGCCATGGTTGCAGAAAATGATCGAGCCGGACTGGCTAACGGCCAACGGTTTCCACGAAATTGAAGCCGATGTCGATGCCAGCAGCTCGCTGGTGGATGACGACCATTCCATCGCGGAAGAGCTGAAAGAGATCCGCAACGACGACAGCAACTCGGAAATGACCCACTCCGTGGCAGTGAATATTTACCCCGCCACGGCGCGCATGCCGCAACTGACCATTGTGGTTGTCGATACCATTCCTATCGAGCTTAAACGTTCCAATATGGTCTGGAACTGGTTTATCTATGTACTGGCCGCCAACCTGCTGCTGGTGGTGCCATTGCTGTGGATGGCGGCATGGTGGAGCCTGCGGCCGATTGAAGATCTGGCGCGGGAAGTGCGCGAGCTGGAAGAGCATCACCGCGAGCAACTCAACCCGGAAACCACCCGCGAGCTGACCAGCCTGGTGAGCAACCTGAACCGGCTATTGAAAAGTGAGCGCGATCGCTACGACAAATACCGCACGACGCTGACCGACCTCACCCACAGCCTGAAAACACCGCTGGCGGTGTTGCAGAGCACATTACGATCGCTGCGCGGCGAGAAGATGAGCCTTAGTGAAGCAGAACCCTTAATGCTGGAGCAGATCAGCCGTATTTCGCAGCAAATTGGCTACTATCTGCATCGGGCGACAATGCGCGGCAGCAGCGGCTTGTTGAGCCGCGAACTGCATCCCATTGCACCGTTGCTTGATAACCTCACCTCGGCGCTGAACAAGGTTTACCAACGCAAAGGGGTGAATATCACGCTCGACATCTCGCCGGAAATCAGCTTTGTCGGCGAGCAGAATGATTTTATGGAAGTGATGGGTAATTTGCTGGATAACGCCTGCAAATATTGCCTTGAATTTGTTGAAGTTTCCGCCCGGCAAACCGACGATACGCTGCATATTGTGGTTGAAGACGATGGCCCGGGGATCCCTATCGCTAAACGCGAAGTGGTTTTCGATCGCGGGCAGCGCGCCGATACGCTGCGTCCTGGTCAGGGCGTCGGGCTTTCCGTGGCGCGGGAGATCGTTGACCAGTATGAAGGGCAAATTCTGACTGGCGAGAGCCTGCTTGGCGGGGCCAGAATGGAAGTGATTTTTGGCCGCCAACACACCATCGCCACCAGTGACTGATCGCCATCCCTTACCGATTTGTAAAAAGGGGACGAATTCGTCCCCTTTTTCTTGTTATCTCACCCTGTTACGCAGACAAAATAGCGCATCAGCATTACTATAATCCTTTATTCAGCCACTGATTATTTGCCGGAAACGCATATGGAATATCACGTAGAGATAAACTGGCCAGACTTTATTCAACGCTACTGGCAAAAACGCCCGGTAGTGCTGAAACGTGGAATTAAAAATTTCGTCGATCCCATCAGCCCTGATGAACTGGCCGGGCTGGCAATGGAAAATGAAGTGGACAGCCGGCTGGTCAGCCATCTTGATGGCAAATGGCAGGTCGGACATGGGCCGTTCCAGAGCTATGATCATCTGAGCGAAAACAACTGGTCGCTGCTGGTGCAGGCGGTTAACCACTGGCATCAGCCTGCCGCCGCATTGATGCGTCCGTTCCGCGCCCTGCCCGACTGGCGTACCGACGATCTGATGATCTCTTTCTCCGTGCCGGGCGGCGGCGTAGGCCCGCACCTCGACCAGTATGATGTGTTTATTATTCAGGGCACTGGCCGTCGCCGCTGGCGCGTGGGCGAAAAGACGTCGCTCAAGCAGCACTGCCCGCACCCGGATTTGCTTCAGGTCGATCCATTCGAGGCGATTATCGATGAAGAGCTGGAGCCGGGCGATATTCTCTACATTCCGCCGGGATTCCCGCATGAAGGTTATTCGCTGGAAAACTCGCTGAACTATTCGGTCGGTTTTCGCGCGCCAAGCGGCCGCGAATTGATCAGCGGTTTTGCCGATTACGTTTTACAGCGTGAATTAGGCAGCCAGCGTTACAGCGATCCGGACGTGCCGCAGCGTGCGCATCCGGCGGATATTCTGCCGGAAGAAGTGGATAAACTGCGAGAGATGATGCTGAACCTGATCAACCAGCCCGCACAGTTCAACGACTGGCTGGGCGAGTTTATCTCCCAGTCGCGCCATGAGCTGGATGTCGCGCCGCCGGAACCGCCGTATCAGCCGGATGAAATCTATGATGCGCTGCAACAGGGCGACAAGCTGGTGCGTCTGGGCGGCCTGCGCGTGCTGCGTATTGGCGAAGATGTCTTCGTTAACGGTGAGAAAGTGGATACGCCGCACCGCCCGGCGCTGAATGCGCTGGCGGGCGATGTCGTATTAACCGGAGAGAACTTTGGCGATGCGCTGGAAGACCCATCATTCCTCGCCATGCTCGCCGCGCTGGTCAACAGCGGTTACTGGTTCTTCGAGGATTAATAAAAGCCGGAGGGCGGTTGCGCCTTATCCGGCCTGGAAAATCCGTCAATATCCCGCTACCGGGCAGTTACTGTGTTACTGCCCTTTTGCGGTCAACTCGGCGATACGGACAATCACCCGCACCGCTTTTTCCATCCCTTCCAGCGTCACAAATTCATGCTTGCCGTGGTAGTTATAGCCGCCAGTAAACAGGTTCGGACACAGCAAGCCCATAAAGGAGAGCTGCGCGCCGTCGGTACCGCCGCGAATCGGTTTCATGTCCGGTTCGATGTCGCAGTCGCGCATCGCCTGCTGGGCGACTTCCAGAATATGCGGGAATTCCATCACTTTATCGCGCATGTTGTAGTAGCTGTCTTCAATCGCCAGCTCGATATAGCAATCCGGATGCAGGCCTTTACCCACTTTTTTGGCGATTTCCATCATCTTACGTTTACGCGCTTCGAAGGCTTTACGATCAAAATCACGGATGATGTAGTGCATCTCGGCGCGTTCAACCGTGCCCTTGATGCTGGTCAGATGATAGAAACCCTCATAGCCTTCGGTCTGTTCCGGGCTCTCCTCTTCCGGCACCAGCGCATGGATCTTGCTGGCGAGCGTCAGGGCGTTGACCATCACCCCTTTCGCCGTGCCAGGATGCACGTTGTTGCCGACAATTTTGATATCCACCGACGCGGCGTTGAAGTTCTCATACTCCAGCTCGCCTACGCCGCCGCCATCGACGGTATAGGCCCATTTCGCGCCAAACGCTTCAACGTCAAAATGTTTCGCCCCTTTGCCGACTTCCTCGTCCGGGGTGAAGGCCACGCAGATGTCGCCGTGCGGAATATTTTCCTTTTTCAGCACCGCCAGTGCGGTCATGATTTCCGCGACGCCCGCTTTATCATCCGCGCCGAGCAGCGTTTTGCCGTCGGTGGTAATCAGCGTCTGCCCCAGCAACTGATGCAGCACCGGGAACATCACCGGCGAGAGAATTTCATCGCCGATGCCGAGCGCGATATCGCCGCCGCGATAGTTTTCAAGAATTTGCGGGTTGACGTTTTTCCCGCTGCAATCCGGGGACGTATCGACATGGGAAATAAAACCGATCGCCGGAACCGGCGTCTGCACGTTCGCAGGCAGCTTCGCCATCACCGTGCCTTTGTCGCTTAACGTCACATTTTCCAGCCCCAGCTCTTCCAGTTGGGCCTGAAGTAAACGCAGGAGCTTCCACTGACCGTCCGTACTTGGTACCTGGCGGACGCCGGGCTTAGATTGAGTATCCAGTGAAACGTACTGTAAAAAACGCTCTAATAATTTGTCCATGAAGCCCCCCAACAAAATGTCACAACATTATCAGTAAGCATGAAAAGATAAATATTGCGTCAAGTCACCTTTACCCCGTAAACGAGTATATTTTCAAAATTGCTCTCGCACAGGAAATGTCGTTGAGAAAGCGCCTGCTTGATGAGCAAAAAACTCACAATGATTGGCGATTTCATGGCTTTGCCGTAGAATGCCAGCCCTTAAATCGTGCACAACCTTCAAGGCGGTTAATCACAAACCCCGCATCCAATACGCCATTCGATGCGCAAACACGGGACAGAGTAAAAAATTGAACACACAATCGCGTTCGCCGCTGGTGCAACTGGCCGGTATTGGCAAAAGCTTTGATGGCAAAAATGTCATTACCGATTTTAATCTCACCATCAATAACGGCGAATTTCTCACCCTGCTTGGCCCCTCCGGCTGCGGTAAAACCACCGTTTTGCGCCTGATTGCCGGGCTGGAAAACGTCGATGTCGGTTATATCCGTCTCGATGACCAGGAGATAACGAACGTTCCGGCAGAACACCGCCATGTGAATACCGTTTTTCAAAGCTACGCCCTCTTCCCGCACATGACCGTTTTCGAAAACGTGGCATTCGGTCTGCGAATGCAAAAAACCCCGGCCAGCGAAATCACCCCGCGCGTCACCGAAGCGCTGCGCATGGTGCAGCTTGATGAGTTCGCCCAGCGTAAACCGCATCAGCTCTCCGGTGGCCAGCAGCAGCGCGTCGCAATCGCCCGGGCGGTGGTTAACAAACCGCGCCTGCTACTGCTGGATGAATCCCTCTCTGCGCTCGACTACAAGCTGCGCAAGCAGATGCAGAACGAACTGAAAGCGCTGCAGCGCAAGCTCGGTATTACCTTTGTTTTCGTCACCCACGATCAGGAAGAAGCGCTGACCATGTCCGATCGTATCGTGGTGATGCGCGATGGCCGTATTGAGCAGGACGGCACGCCGCGCGAAATCTACGAAGAGCCGAAAAATCTGTTTGTCGCCAGCTTTATTGGCGAGATCAATATTTTTAACGCCACGGTGCTCGAACGTCTGGATGAGACGCGCGTACGCGCAAGCGTAGAAGGCCGCGAATGTAATATTCATGTCAATTTCGCCGTCGAAAAAGGTCAGCGGCTCAATGTGCTGCTGCGTCCGGAAGATCTGCGCGTGGAAGAGGTTCATGATGTTGCCGACGTGGCAGGTCTGATCGGCTATGTGCGCGAACGCAATTACAAAGGCATGACGCTGGAATCGATGGTCGAGCTGGAGAACGGCAAGATGGTGATGGTCAGCGAATTCTTCAACGAAGACGATCCCGATTTTGACCACTCGCTGGACCAAAAAATGGCCATTAACTGGGTGGAAAGCTGGGAGGTCGTACTGGCTGATGAAGAGTACCAGTAAATTCCAGAACGCGGCGATCATCACCATTGTCGGTTGGCTTGTACTGTTTGTCTTCCTGCCCAATCTGATGATCATCGCCACCAGCTTTTTAACCCGCGATGACGCCCATTTCGTTGCGCTGGTCTTTACGCTGGACAACTACACGCGCCTGTTCGATCCGCTCTATTTAGAGGTACTGCTGCACTCGTTGAATATGGCGCTGATCGCCACGCTCGCTTGCCTGGTGCTCGGCTATCCGTTTGCCTGGTTTCTGGCGAAGCTGCCTGCCAACGTGCGTCCGCTGCTGCTGTTCTTGCTGATTGTCCCCTTCTGGACCAACTCGCTGATTCGCATCTACGGGCTGAAGATTTTCCTCAGCACCAAAGGCTATCTGAATGCGTTCCTGCTGTGGCTCGGCGTTATCGATACGCCGATACGCATTATGTTCACCCCTGGCGCGGTGATTATTGGTCTGGTCTATATTCTGCTGCCGTTTATGGTGATGCCGCTCTACTCCAGCATCGAAAAGCTCGATAAACCCTTGCTGGAAGCGGCGAAAGATCTGGGCGCCAGTAAGCTACAAACCTTTACGCGCATTATCATTCCGCTGACCATGCCGGGGATTATCGCCGGATGTTTGCTGGTAATGCTGCCGGCAATGGGGCTGTTCTACGTCGCGGATCTGATGGGTGGCGCGAAAAACCTGCTGGTCGGCAACGTCATTAAGAGCCAGTTCCTGAATATCCGCGACTGGCCATTTGGTGCGGCAACCAGTATCACCCTGACAATCGTAATGGGGTTGATGCTGCTGGTTTACTGGCGCGCCGCGCGATGGCTGAATAAAAAGGGGGAACTCGAATGATCGGTCGACTGCTGCGCGGCGGCTTTATGACCGCCATTTATGCTTACCTCTATATCCCGATCATTATTTTGATCGTCAATTCCTTTAACAGTTCGCGCTTCGGCATTAACTGGCAGGGCTTCACCTCGCAGTGGTACAGCCTGCTGATAAACAATGACAGTCTGTTGCAGGCGGCGCAACACTCGCTGACCATGGCGGTGCTGTCGGCAACATTCGCCACGCTTATCGGTTCGCTGACCGCTGTCGCGCTTTATCGCTACCGTTTTCGCGGCAAGCCGTTCGTCAGCGGCATGCTGTTCGTGGTGATGATGTCGCCGGATATCGTGATGGCTATCTCCCTGCTGGTGCTGTTTATGCTGCTGGGCATTCAGCTCGGTTTCTGGTCGCTGCTGTTTTCGCATATCACCTTCTGCCTGCCGTTTGTCGTGGTGACGGTGTTTTCACGCCTGAAGGGTTTTGATGTGCGGATGCTGGAAGCGGCCAAAGATCTCGGCGCCAGCGAAATCACCACTCTGCGCAAAATCATTCTGCCGCTGGCGATGCCCGCCGTGGCCGCTGGCTGGTTATTGAGTTTCACGCTGTCGATGGATGATGTGGTGGTCTCTTCCTTCGTGACCGGGCCGGGGTATGAAATTCTGCCGCTGAAGATCTACTCGATGATCAAAGTCGGCGTGTCGCCGGAAGTGAACGCGCTGGCAACGGTTCTGCTGGTTCTGTCGCTGGTGCTGGTCATTGCCAGCCAGTTGATTGCCCGCGATACCACCAAAGCCAGAAGCCTGCCGCGCCAGGCGTAACGAATACCGCCATCCCGGATGCAACAGGGAGAATGGCCAATACAATAGCCTGAAACAGAGGCTCAATCTCAGGGGACGTAATATGAAAAAATGGTCACGCCACCTGCTCGCAGCGGGCGCTCTCGCCCTCGGCATGAGCGCTGCGCACGCGGACGACAACAAAACGCTCTACTTCTACAACTGGACCGAGTATGTGCCGCCAGGCCTGCTGGAACAGTTCACCAAAGAGACCGGCATCAAGGTTATTTATTCGACTTATGAATCGAATGAAACCATGTACGCCAAGCTCAAAACCTATAAAGACGGCGCCTACGATCTGGTGGTGCCGTCCACTTACTTCGTCGATAAAATGCGCAAAGAGGGCATGATTCAGAAGATCGATAAAACGAAGCTGACCAACTTCCATAACCTCGATCCGCAAATGCTCAACAAACCGTTCGATCCGAACAATGATTACTCGATCCCGTATATCTGGGGCGCAACCGCCATTGGTGTTAACAGCGACGCTATCGATCCGAAGAGCGTTACCCGCTGGGCCGATCTGTGGAAACCGGAATACAAAGGCAGCCTGCTGCTGACCGACGATGCGCGCGAAGTGTTCCAGATGGCGCTGCGCAAGCTCGGCTATTCCGGTAACACCACCGATCCGAAAGAGATTGAAGCGGCGTATAAAGAGCTACAAAAACTGATGCCGAATGTGGCCGCCTTCAACTCCGACAACCCGGCAAACCCGTATATGGAAGGGGAAGTGAATCTCGGCATGGTATGGAACGGCTCGGCGTATGTTGCCCGTCAGGCCGGTACGCCGCTGGAAGTGGTATGGCCGCAGGAAGGCGGTATTTTCTGGATGGACAGCCTGTCGATTCCGGCCAATGCGAAAAACGTCGATGGCGCGCTGAAGCTGATCAACTTCCTGCTGCGCCCGGAGATTGCCAGACAGGTGGCGGAAACCATCGGTTACCCAACGCCGAACCTTGCCGCGCGTAAGCTGCTGAAGCCGGAGGTGGCGAACGACAAATCGCTTTACCCGGATGCGGAAACCCTCAGCAAAGGCGAATGGCAAAATGATGTCGGCAGCGCCAGCACCCTTTATGAAGAGTATTACCAGAAGTTAAAAGCCGGACGTTAAGCCGCAAACCGCGGCCCGGAATATGGGCCGCGTCGCGTTACCGGGGGAGCCGAACCGACAGGGTCCGGCTCCTCACGCAGTTAAAAATCGGCATCAATATCGACAACCGAAATCAGCTTATGGTTGACGAACTCTTTAATCCCCAGCCCGGTTAATTCGCGGCCATAGCCGGAACGGCGGACCCCGCCAAACGGGAGATCGGCTTTAACACGCGTTGGATGGTTGATATACACCATGCCAGTAGAGATGCGGCTGGCCAGCGCTTCACCGTGCGCGGTGTCGCGGGTAAAGACAGAACCGCCAAGGCCAAACGGCGAGTCATTGGCAATCCGCACCGCGTCGTCTTCGTTTTTGGCTCTGAAGATCATCGACACGGGGCCGAAGAACTCCATATGGTAGGCCGGATTGTCTGGCGTCACATTGGTCAGGATCGTCGGCTGTACAAATGCCCCGCGTTCCGGGACTTTCGGTCCAACTTCCAGCGCCTGTGCACCATGCGCAATGGCCTGGCTGATTTTCTCTTTCACTTCGTCAGCGGCCTGTTGCGATGAGAGCGGTGCCAGCGTTGTGTTTTCATCCAGCGGATCGCCCGCCCGCAACGCGGCAACACCTTTGATGTAATGGTCAACAAACTGGTCATACACCTCATCAACAACGATCATGCGTTTCGATGAGACGCAAACTTGCCCGCCATTCCAGTGGCGACCAAATACGCCCCACTTCGCCGCTTTTTCGATATCGGCATCGGCCAGCACGATAAACGCATCGGCCCCGCCAAGTTCCAGCGTGGATTTTTTCAGCGCTTTCGCCGCTTGCTGAGCAACGGTTGCGCCCGCGCCCTCAGAACCGGTTAACGCCACACCCTGTACCCGTGGGTCATTAAGGATCAGTTCGATATGGTGACGGGCTGCGTAAAGGTTAATAAATCCGCCATCCGGCAGACCAGCCTCTTTCATCAGGCGTTCAAACCGCGCGGCACTTTGCGGAACATTCGATGCATGTTTTAACAGGATGGTGTTACCGGCGGAGAGTTGAGGAGCAATGATGCGGGCGATTTGATAGTACGGGAAATTCCACGGCTCGATCGCCAGCAGCACACCCAGCGGTTCATGCACAATTTTCGCTGTGGCTTCTTGCGGGTTTGCCACCGGCAGGATCTCCGGCGCCAGAAGTTTTTCGGCATTATGCACGTAGTATTCAAAAATTTGTGCCGACAACTCGACTTCCGCTCGCGCTTCTGAAATCAGCTTGCCCATTTCAAGCGTAAGCAACTGCGCAAATTCATCTTTTTGCTGGCGTAACAGGTTGGCTGCGTTCTGTAAAATCGCGCCGCGCTGTGCAAATGAAACATTTCTCCACTCGCCAAAAGCACGGTGGGATCGTTCTATCGCGCCGTTAACTTCAGTATCGGTGGCATCCGGGAACGTCTTAACGACTTCGCCGGTATACGGGTTTGTTGTGACATATGCCATGCTAAATCTCCTTTATGGGCCGGGAATCCGCGTACGGCTCCCGGTTTTAGCTCGGCCCTTTCTTCTCTGGTGATACTGCGCAGATCGAAATCCGGGCCGATCCGGTTGTTCGCCATGATCGGTGTATCACGGGTATCAACAGAGAAATACTAAGTTTGTCACGCCAGCAGAGAAAGCCAGGAGATTTGTTGGCAACCCTCAGAATATCTGAACATCATGCACGCCGGATGCGCAATGCAGAAAGTGACACTCACTCCTCCGTCACACACAACCTCAGCCGCAGACCGGGTTGCACATTTTCCGCCGTCAGCGACCAGCCATGAGCCACGGCAATTTCCTGGCAGATCGCCAGCCCCAGCCCGGCGCCGCTATCGCGCCGGTGCGCGCCGCGCCAGAAGCGCGTGAACAATAAAGGCAGTTCGTCCCCGGCCACGCCCGGCCCCCAATCGCGAAGCGTGATGGCTTGCGCATGAATTTCTATATGCACGTCGCTCCCCGCAGGTGCATGCTGGATCGCATTTTCCATCAGGTTTTTCAGCAGGGTGAACAACGCGCCGCGATCGGCATTCCACACCACGGCAACATTCCTGAAGCTCAGCGTCAGGTTGACGCGCGCCTCTTCGGCAATGCGTTGCAGAAACCGCGCGCTATCGCGGGCGACGTCCGCCACATCAACCGGCGCGAAGTGGTAACTGAGCGGCTCGCTGGCCTCCGCGAGGATCAGCAGTTGCTGTACCTGGCGGGAAAGATGTTCCACGCGCGCCAACAGCAGTTCACGGGCCTCGGCGCAGTCGCTCATCAACTCCACTTCAGCGCGAATCAGCGTCAGCGGCGTCTTCAGCTCATGAGCAGCCTTCGCCAGAAAATCCTGCTGATTGCGAAACCCCGTCTCCAGCCGGGCCAGCGCCTGGTTAAAACTGTCGATCAGCGGCAAAATCTCCGTGGGAACGCCCGCCGTTGGCAAACGGGCATCCAGCGAACGCGGCGAGATGGTGGCGGCTCCGGCGGATGCCTGTCGCAGCGGTCGCAGCGACCAGGCCAGCGTCACCCAGGCACACAAGCCGAACACCACCAACAGCACCAGACTGAACAGCTCAATACCGAAACGAATAAACGGCAGGGCAAATCCACGGTGCAAGAAATCGATAATCCGCGAACTGGCGCTCACCTGGATAAACCAGCGCTTCCCGTCCCTGAGATAGAGATCGCTGGTACCGTCATAATCCGCGCCCTGCAACTGAAACTTGAAGTCGCCGGCAACCGGCGCAGTCAGTTGTGGTAGCGGCGGCCAGCGCTGCGCGCCCGGCGACATTAATACCACTTTCCCGTCGGCATCCAGCACCCGGTACGCCAGCTCCTCTTCGAGACTGCTGTAGATCCACAGCGGATAATCAACCCCTTCACGAAAACCGATCGGCTGACCATGAGCATCAAATTGCAACTGACGGGCTAACGCGCTGGTGTAATCGGTCAGATCCATTCCCGGCAAACGCTCTTTCACCACCATACCGAGCAGGATCAACAGCGCAATGCTGAGCAGCACGCCGGTGATAAAGGCCAGTAAAATCTTGAACGACAGACTGTTAAAGCGGCTTGTTTTCCCGGATGGCATAGCCCAGCCCCCTGATATTCACAATCTGCAAACGGGAGCCAATCGCCAGCAGTTTGCGGCGCAGGCGATACAAAACAACATCGAGGGCGTTCGGCGTGACGGCATCGCTCAGCCCCCACCCGGCCGCTTCCATACGGTTGCGTCGCACAATACCGCCCTGCTTACGGATCAATGCCAGCATGATCTGTAGCTCGGCGGGAGCCAGCGGAACACTCTGCTGCCCGCAGCACATTACCGCTGATTCCGGCAATAACGTGATATCCCCCCACTCCGGCTTCAGGGTCTGGCTTTCGGCGGGACGACGTAATAATGCCCGCACGCGGGCTACCAGTTCCTCCATGACAAAGGGTTTGGCCAGATAGTCATCGGCTCCGGCCTCCAGCCCTTCGACACGATCGTGCAATGCATCGCGGGCGGTCAGGATCAGGCATGGCGTGACAACCTGCGCCTGGCGCAGGCGCTGCAATAACTGCAAACCGTCGCCATCCGGCAATCCCCGATCGAGCACCAGCCCCTGGTAAGCCACTTGCTGTATGGCGTGCCAGGCGGCATCGCCGCGACCGACAATATCCGTGGCGATCCCGGCGGCGGCCAGCCCTTTACCAATCAGGCGCGCCAGATGGTCATGATCTTCTATTAACAGTATTCGGCTCATCAGAAGTTGTAGAGATAACTCACAAAAAATCGGTTTTCGTTGGTCCTGTCCACCAGCGGGCTATCCTTAATCTCTGAGGCCAGCAGCGTCGTCTGCACATCCACCATTAACATCTGGTGAGTGCTGAACTGCCAGCGGCCATTGAGGCCAATTTCCGTGTTCAGCGCGGCGTCCCCCTGCCAGGCAGGTCGCCAGGCGCGGGCTTCATCGCTGCGCACGCCATAGTAATAATTCACATAATTGCTGTCGTAACGGCTCGCCACAACGCGCGGCGTCAGGGTCACATCGCCCCATTGCCAGCGACGCTCCGCGCCAAGACGCAGGCGTTGCCCGTTGCTGTCACCGGAGATATCGTGCGACCAGTCGGTGAAAATATTCACCAGCGGGTTCTGCCACTCCACTTTGACGCCAGCCCACACGCCGCCTTTGCGCTTATCCATCCCATGCAGAATGTCGGCATCGTCAGAAGCGTAGCCTGCGCCATCATAGCGGGCTATTAGACCGGCATTTAGCCGTTGGGTTTCACTCCACTGCCATGCGGGTAATTTCACTTCGGCGGTGGTGCCTAAAAAGCGGAAATAACGGTTTTCGATATGCAGTACCGGCAAAGGCGTATATTCGCGGTCAATCCCGGTATAGGGTTTTTGCGTACTGGCAACGCCGACGCCCAGCCCCCAGGTGGTGGCGTCATCGGCAAGGGCGGAAAAGGAGAGAAACAGCAAACTGGCAGCAATAATGCGGTGCGGCTCAACAACCATAATGGCGCTCCTGTTGGCAATGGAAGCGCTATCATCAGCGGTGATAACTTACGGGGAACTTACCGGAAAGCGAGTTGTAACTTATTTGTCGGGGAGAAACGAAACGCCCGGCAAGCAAAACGCCGCCGGGCAGGAGTGATTACAGCAGCGCTTTCGCTTTTGCCACCACATTGTCTACGGTGAAACCAAACTCTTCAAACAGCAGCTCTGCCGGAGCCGACTCACCGAAGGTGGTCATGCCCACCACCGCGCCGTTCAGGCCGACGTATTTGTACCAGAAGTCCGCAATACCGGCTTCGATAGCCACGCGGGCAGAAACCGCTTTCGGCAGCACGGATTCACGGTATGCCGCATCCTGTTTGTCGAAGGTGTCGGTCGATGGCATGGAAACCACGCGCGCCTTCACGCCTTCGGCGGTCAGTTTTTCATAAGCAGCAACGGCCAGTTCCACTTCGGAGCCGGTAGCGATCAGGATCAGTTCCGGCTGATCGGCACTCTCTTTCAGCACGTAGGCGCCACGGGCGACATCGGCCAGTTGCTGTGTCGTACGCTCCTGCTGCGCCAGATTCTGGCGGGAGAGGATCAGCGCCGTCGGACCATCTGCACGTTCAACGCCATATTTCCACGCCACTGCAGATTCCACCTGGTCACACGGACGCCAGGTGCTGACGTTCGGGGTCAGGCGCAGGGAAGCCACCTGCTCGACCGGCTGGTGCGTCGGGCCGTCTTCGCCCAGACCGATGGAGTCGTGGGTGTAAACCAGCACCTGACGCTGTTTCATCAGCGCCGCCATACGCACCGCATTACGGGCATATTCAACGAACATCAGGAAGGTTGATGTGTACGGCAGGAAACCGCCATGCAGCGAGATACCGTTGGCAATTGCCGTCATACCGAACTCGCGCACGCCGTAGTGAATGTAGTTACCGGCAGGGTCTTCGTTAATCGCTTTCGAACCGGACCAGAGAGTCAGGTTGGATGGCGCCAGGTCAGCGGAGCCGCCGAGGAATTCAGGCAACAGCGGACCGAAAGCTTCAATGGCATTCTGCGACGCTTTACGGCTGGCGATTTTCGCCGGGTTAGCCTGAAGCTTCCCGACGAACGCCTGCGCTCTGGCATCGAAATCAGACGGCAGTTCGCCCTTCATACGGCGGGTGAACTCCGCGGCCTCCTGCGGGAAGGCTTTGGCGTAAGCGGCAAATTTGTCGTTCCACGCCGCTTCTTTGGCCTGACCGGCTTCTTTCGCATCCCACTGCGCATAGATTTCAGACGGGATTTCAAACGGCGCGTATTTCCAGCCGAGCGCTTCGCGGGTCAGCGCGATTTCAGCATCGCCCAGCGGCGCGCCGTGGGAATCGTGGGTACCGGCTTTGTTCGGCGAACCGAAACCGATGATGGTTTTGCACATCAGCAGCGACGGTTTATCAGTAACAGCACGCGCTTCTTCCACCGCACGTTTGATGGCGTCCGCGTCGTGGCCGTCAATGCCGCGTACCACGTGCCAGCC
>NZ_CP025697.1:1875431-1964296 GCF_013085925.1 Kosakonia sp. MUSA4 | reverse complement strand
CGGCGTTGGCAATACCCTGCCCCAGCGGACCGGTGGTGGTTTCCACACCGGCGGTGTAACCCACTTCCGGGTGGCCCGGGGTTTTCGAGTGCAGCTGACGGAAGTTCTGCAGTTCGGACATCGGCAGGTCATAGCCGGTGAGGTGCAGCAGGCTGTAAATCAGCATCGAACCGTGGCCGTTGGACAGCACAAAGCGGTCGCGATCGGCCCAGGCCGGATTCGTCGGGTTGTGGTTCAGAAAATCACGCCACAGGACCTCGGCGATGTCCGCCATACCCATCGGGGCTCCCGGGTGACCGGATTTGGCTTTCTGTACCGCGTCCATGGAGAGCGCGCGTAATGCATTGGCGCAGCGGCGCCGTTCATTTGCTGTGTTCATTTTTTATCCTTACAGGCGGTTCAGAGCATCTGGCGGATCATCGTTTCCAGCTTCAACTGGTCGGCGGCGAACAGCCGGATACCTTCGGCCAGTTTCTCTACCGCCATCGCATCCTGGTGGTGCTGCCAGAGAAATTCCGCCTGGCTCATCGGGCTGGGGCGCGTTTCACTGACGCAGCCGGGGTTGAGCTGGCGAGTAAGCGCTGCGTCGCAGGCAGCAAGTTCATCAAGCAGCGCCGGTGAAATGGTCAAGCGGTCGCAGCCCGCCAGCGCCTGAATCTGCTCGATACGGCGAAAACTCGCTCCCATCACCACGGTCTCGTAACCGTGGGTTTTGTAGTACTGGTAGATCTCACGCACCGATTTGACGCCGGGATCGTTTTCCGCGTCGTAGGGTGCCTGCGGTGCGTTTTTCTGATACCAGTCGTAAATGCGTCCGACAAACGGTGAAATCAGGAAGACGTCCGCCTCGGCGCAGGCGCGCGCCTGGGCAAAAGAGAACAACAGCGTCAGGTTGCAGTTAATGCCGCTGCGCTCCAGTTCCTCTGCGGCGCGGATCCCCTCCCAGGTCGCCGCCAGCTTGATCAGAATGCGCGACGGCGCGATGCCGTTTTCCTGATAGAGCTGAATCAGTTTGCGGGCGCGGGTCACGCACATCCCGCGATCCCAGGCAAAGCGGGCATCCACTTCGGTCGAAATGCGTCCCGGCACGTGGCGCAGCACTTCGGTGCCGATATCCACTGCCACCTGATCGCAGGCGTTGATTAACTGGGTTTCGGCGCTGCCGCCCTGGCGACGCGCTTTGCCAATGGCATCGGCAATCAGCGCCTGGTACTGAGGTAGCTGTGCGGCTTTCAGTACCAGCGACGGGTTGGTCGTCGCATCCTGTGGGGCGAATTTCTTGATCGACTCGATATCACCGGTGTCTGCCACCACCACCGTCATCTCTTTTAAGGCGTTTAACTGGTTCATAGCGGCTCCGTTCAGTCTCTGGCATGCTGGTTCTGGTAGTAATCAATGCGCTCCACTTTTGCCGCAGAGCCGCCGCCTTCGTATTCGGATTCCAGCCATGCCTGGATAATCTTTTTCCCCAGTTCAGCCCCTATCACGCGTGCGCCAAGCGTGATGATTTGCGCGTTATTACTTTTGCGCGCCCGCTCGGCGGAGAAAGTATCGTGGCACTGCGCGGCGCGTACGCCGGGCACTTTATTGGCGACAATGCTCATGCCGATTCCGGTACCGCAAATTAAAATACCGCGATCGTGTTCACCCTGCTTAATAGCCATCGCGACATCATGGGCAACATCGGGATAATAATTCGCGCCCTGACGTTTATCGCTGCTGTAATCAACGACAGCCATCCCCTGCTCTGTCAGATAATTAACGATAGCATCGCGAAACGCATAGGCGGCATCATCTGCACCAATGGCGATTGTTTTCATAATAGTATCCTCAAATTATTCACGGTAAATACAAATCTGATCGCCGGGGCGAATCGTCGCTGGCGTTGCGCCACACAGATGAACCATGCCGGGTAATTCGGCGCTAATCGCCCCGTCAAAATGCAATGTAATATGGCCAAGCTGTTTTAAATTTGCCGTAGCAACGCTGCCCACAGCCGTAATTCGATAAATCAGTGAATTAATCGTTACTTTCTGGCCGGGTAATAATACGCCATTAAATTTACCCGGCCGGTGCACTGCACAATATTCTGCAATATCCGTAGGTACCGGCTCAGCAAATAAAATTAATTTATCCTGTTGTAAATACTGCGCAACAAATTCGCCGACCTGCGTGACCTCCAGCCGGTACACCGGAAACGTCATTATTTATTTCCTTTACTTACCTGCGATGACAGCGGCAGCGGTTTTTCCTGCGCCGACGGTGCTTTCACCTCGACCACCTCCGACGCGCGGGCTTTCAGGCGCTTATCGAACCAGGCCACCAGCACCGGCGCCGTTAACATGGTAATAATGCTGGCTGTTGCGAGCTGCGCCGTGGCGGCATCAACGTACACAGCCAGTGACGGATCGGCCTGCGCAACCATGGCGGGGGTTAACGCTGAACTGGCTGCGGTGGTGCCGAGCGCCGCGCCGAGCGCGGTTTTCTTCTTCAGGAACAGGTTGTAGAGGAAGTAGAAAAGGATGCCGGTAAAGGCGGAGATAATCCCCAGTACAATGCCCGACAGTCCGGCGGTGAACACCGTGTTGATGCTGGAGTTCGCGCCGATGGCAAACGACATGATAATGATTACCAGCGGCTGTGCTGAGGCACAAAGCTGCTTAAAACGTTCGTCAAGGTTGCCCCACAACATGCCGATCAACAGCGGGATCAGCATCGATAACAGTGCGGCAAAGGGGATATTCGCCAGTCCGCTAACGCCCAGCACCATCATGGTGACAAAGGGGCCATCTTTCACGCAGAACACCGAAATGGCACCAGCGTCGCTGGCATCGCCGTAATTACTGCAAAGCGCAATATAGAGCGAGCTGTTGGAGCTGGTCAGGCAGGCGACAAACGCCAGCGTTGAGATACCGAGGAAACCGACCGGGCCAAACATCGAGCCGACCGCCCACACCGCCAGCGCCCCGGCGATGCATTTGAGAATTAACAGTACCGCACCTTTATACAGCGGCAGCCCGGCCTGGCGAATATTGATCGAGGTGCCACAGATTAACAGAAATATGCCCATCATGGCGCTGGAACCGACTTTAAATAACGCCGTTGTCGGGCCACCGATACTTAATGCCTGAGGTGCAAAAGTATTAATAAGAATCGCCACCACCAGCGGAATAATAATGAGACCGCCTGGCACTTTGTTCATTTTGTCAAAAATATTAATGTTCATAGGGTAACTCGCATACAGGATACAAGAGTGAATAAATCACGACGCACTGCCCGAACCATGTTCGCGTCGCATATTGTTATATTTGTTATTGCAGTGATTCTTTATAAATGTGTTCAACAATAGTGCTAATAATTTCTTCCGGCCCGGTAAGTCCACCTTTGCCCACGCAAACCAGCCCGGCATATTCCCCACCGATAATGCGAACCATATCGGTCTGCGGAATAACGTAGTCGATCATTTCAATACCGGTGGCACCAAGCTCTTTCAGCACATTAACCATCGTATCGCCGCCGGTCATATACAACCCTTTAATCTCTCCCGACGCGCAATTCAGCATCTCTTTGACGATATTGCCGAGGCCTTTGTTGATGTTTTCCGCCGCCTGACCGTGATCGAGATTGAAGCGCTGCTCCTCTTCCTGCAGATCCAGCAAACGGCCGGTCAGCGCCGACTCAAAAACAAACAGTGCATTTTTATGCGTTGTGACGCACTGCTGCGCCTGCCGCACAATCCGGTTGATCTCAATTTCGGCGGCATTCTTTCTGTCCACCAGCAGTTCCGCATCCACCGGGATATGACACACCCGATCGTCATGGGCAATTAAGTAACTCAACTGCTTTTTCGTCACCGGCGTAGCGCTTCCTGCGACGATCACCACCGAGCCGCGCTGCGCATTTCTGGGCAATGACGGCTGGGCCAGCCGTTTCTCTTCACGCATCAACCCACGATGCACCGCCAACCGTTCGGTAAACGGCCCGGGATCCACGGCCAGTACATTCCAGTTCAGCGCCACGATCGCGCGGGCGATGGCATCCACATCGTCCAGCGTGATGGCATCCACCACAATCACGCGCATCCCTTCCTGCTGCCGCGCCAGCAGTTGCTGTTGGATCTCCCCTTCGCCCTGCATCACTTGCGACAGCGCAATGTGGCCAACATGATGCTGGGTTTGATTGGCCAACAGCCCCGGCACCCAGGACTCGGTCACCGGGGTACGCACATCGCGCGCCACATCGGTACAGGAGAGCGCGACGGAATCGATAACCGAATAGCCGCCGACCAGAATACGCCGCGACTGCGGCATCGCAGGTACCATTACCGCCATCGTCTCCTGCGGCAACAGCGCCAACATGGCATCGATTTCATAGCCAATGCCGCCGCGCAACGTGGTGTCGATACGTTTGGTAAAGTAGTGCGCCCCGCGTGCTTTCAATTGCTGTACCGCGGCGCTGACCCGCTGCTGGGCTTCCGCTTTTGGTAACGGGCGGCTGTCGCTGCTCACCACCATTGCCGGGTATTCCACCTCGTTGCGGGCGAACGAATCGGTATCAAAGAATGCCGCCGTTTTTAAGCCACTGCGCGCCAGCAGCACGCCTACCGTTGTCGCCCCGGTCAAATCATCGGCCACAATGCCCAGTTTGTCGCCCATGCCCGACGGATAGACTCGTTCGATCCCGGCGGGCGTAACACCGGAGACATAGATCTCCTCGTGGATATACTCCGCCAGCGGGCCGCTTTTTCCGGTGTGATGCAGGTTAATGGTTGGAATGCCGCGTTTCGGGTACAGGCCGCAGCGCAGAGTACCGCCGCAGTCGATGACCATCACGCCGATTTCCGCTTCCGCCGGTTCGCCGTGTTTGAACACGTCCACCGAGGGCCAGCCGGTCAGTTCGCACAGCCGGTCAACCACCGGCGGGCGAATGCCCCCGGTGATATAGGCGATCTTCTTCGGCTGGTCGAGCGAGACCTTCAACGGCCCGCCCCACCCTTTGCTGCCTTTACTAATTAACAGATAGTTTTCCATTCTCTGCTCCTCAGTCGTTGACGACGCCTTACTGCTGTTTCATTTTCCAGTAACGCGCCGCGACCAGCGTGGATTCCAGCATGCTGACCGTGCCCGCTTTCCCGGTGCCGGCAATATCAAACGCGGTGCCATGATCGACGGAACTGCGCATAAACGGCAGGCCAAAGGTAATGGTGATCGAGCGTTCAAAATCGAGGGTTTTACAGGCGATATGCCCCTGATCGTGGTACAGCGACAGAATGGCGTCGTATTTACCCAGTTTGCCCAAATGGAAAACAGAATCGGCCGGAACCGGGCCAATGGCGTTGATACCTTCCGCCTGCGCGGCTTTCACTGCCGGGATCAGGTTATCCGCTTCTTCATGACCGAACAGGCCGTTATCGGAACCGTGCGGATTGAGTGCTGCGACCGCGATGCGCGGGTTCTGAATGTTCAGTGCGCTGAACTCGTGGTGGATCTGCTGCACGCAGGCCAGCACGCGCTCTTTATTGGCGTAGTCGCAGGCGTCTTTCAGCGCCATATGGCGGCTAACAAAGAACACGCGCAGGTTGTGCACATGGAACATGGTCAGACCGTAATCGGAACGCGTTTCGACCTGATAAATTTCGGTGTGGCCCGGCAGTTTACAACCTGCCAGCTTGATGGCTTCTTTATGGATTGGCGCAGTCGAAACGACGTCGATCGCCCCCGCCATACCCAGCTCGATGGATTTCATCACATAATCGAGCGACATCTTGCCCGCCAGTTGCTGCACTTTGCCCCAGACGATGTTGTCGCAGTCGTAATCCCCGGTTTCCAGCACATCCAGCGTGCCCCAACTGAACTTCGCCTGATCCGGATGGGTGATTTTGTTGATCGGAAAGTCGCAGCCCTGGATTTTCATCGCCCGCTGAATGATAGGCACTGAGCCAATCAGAAACGGTTTGCACTCGTCGTAGACGCTTTTGTCCATCAGGGTAGCAACGGTGATTTCCGGGCCAATCCCGGCCGGATCGCCAATGGTGACAGCTACAACGGGTTTTTTATCTACAGACATCATCGGACCTCTCTGTGGTTAATCTCGACTGTTCATATGTTCACTACTTAATCACATGAACATAACGTTACCCGATGTCCTGCGAGTGATGAGTGACAGAGATCACAGAAAAAATCGCGCACATTTTTTCATCGCAAAAGTGTGATCTAACATATGTTCATGCAATGAATAAATGTTCAAATTGACCTGAATGGCGCATAACTGGCTGCACAGATCACTGATTAACAAGGAAATGCAAAGATGAAACGCCTGATGATCGGCACGAGCTGGAAAATGAACAAACCGCTGTCGGAAGCGATGGCCTACTGCGAAAGCCTGGCCGACCAGTTACCTCAACTGCTGCATCCGCAGGTACAACCCTTCTTTATTCCGGCCTTTACCGCTCTCCATCCGGTCAGCGAATTCTTCCGTACGCGCCAGTTGCCCTGCCTGACAGGCGCGCAGAATATGCACCAGCAGGAGCATGGTGCATGGACGGGAGAAATCTCCGCCAGCATGCTGGTTGAAGCAGGCGCAACGCTGGTTGAGATGGGCCATTCGGAACGCCGGGGCGCGTTCAATGAAAGTGATGCAGCAGTGAATGCCAAAGTACATACGGCACTGCGCCACGGCCTGCGCCCGCTGGTATGCATTGGCGATAGCGCGGATGAAAAGCGCTGGGGCGTCTCAGTTGAAACCGTCACGCGACAGATGAAAATTGCCCTTTTTGGCGTTAGCGCTGAACAGGCGCAGCAGACGTTAATTGCCTATGAACCTGTCTGGGCGATTGGTGAACACGGCACGCCCGCGACGCCGGAACAGGCTGCGACGATCCACCATGCGCTGCGTCAGGCGCTGTGCACATTATACGGCCATGATGCCGGGCAAAAGGTACCGCTGCTCTACGGCGGCAGCGTCAATCTGCAAAACTGCGCCGAACTGGTTACGCAAGACGATATCGACGGTTTATTTATTGGTCGTGCCGCCTGGACGGCGGACGGTTACTGCGCGATTGTACGGCGTGTAGTGCAGGATTTTATCAACAAAGCGCAGTAGTATGAGGGCGATATCGGGAATGGAAAAATAATACGATGGCTGAACAAGACTCTGATTATGAACTGTTAACGGAAATTGCCGTAGCGTATTACGAGCAGGAGCAGACGCAGGAAGAGATAGCCCAACGGTTTGGCATCTCGCGGATTAAAGTCGGCAGGCTGCTGAAAAAAGCGCGCCAGGAGGGGATCGTTGAAATCAACGTCAAATACCATCCGGTCTTTAGTTCACAGATTGAACAACAGTTCATTCAGCATTTTGGCGTAAAACGGGCGCTGATTGCGCTGGATCACCACGATGAAGATGAGCAGCGCCAGCAGGTCGCGGCGCTGGTGAGCAACTACCTGGCGACCATTCTGAAAAATGATATGACGGTCACCGTGGGCCAGGGGCGGAATGTCGCCGCTGTCGCTAACCATGTGGGGATTTTCCCGGAGCGCTCCTGCCACTTTATCTGCGGCATCGGCGGCACCAAACGCGACGGACAACTGATTGATGCCGACCATATCAGCCGTAATCTGGCGCGCAAATTCAACGGTTTCAGCGAGACACTCTACGCGCCCGCCTATGTCGAAACGCCTGCGCTGCGCGAAGCCTTTATCCAGAACCGCTTAATTAAAGCCACGCTGGAGCAGGCCAGCAAAGCCGATGTCGCGCTGATCGGTCTTGGCGATATGAACGAAAACAGCTTTATGGTGCAACTGGGATGGTTTACGCCGCAGGAGATCATTACGGCCCGTCAGGAACAGGGCGTGGTGGGCGATCTGGCAGGCTACAGCTTCTTTAATATTCAGGGCACACCGGTGGATACGGTGATGAACGATCGGGTGATTGGTCTGAGCCTGGAACAGTTGCGCACCATTCCCTGCGTGATTGCCATTGCGTCAGAAAGTACCAAAGCCACCGCCATTCTTGGCGCGCTGCGTACCGGAGTGATTGATGTGCTGGCGACCAGCGCGTCGAATGCGCGCACGGTGATTAATCTGCAAAAAGCGCTATGAATGCCTCTCCCCGGCCGGGGAGAGGTTTTACCGTTACAGCCCTTGCAGCAATTTTTCCACGAACTTCGGCACCACTTCGCTTGCCAGCCCGTAGTGTTTCTCTTCGAACTCGCTGCCGACCTGGCTCGGTTCAAGGTTCAGCTCAACGGTGTGCGCACCCTGTAGTTTCGCTTCGTGGACAAACCCGGCAGCCGGGTAAACATGCCCGGAGGTGCCAATGGCGATAAAGACATCGGCCATCGCCAGCGCGTTGTAGATTTCGTCCATGCCCAGCGGCATCTCGCCAAACCACACCACATGCGGGCGCAACGGCGCGGGGAACTGGCAGCAGTGGCATTTATCTTCAGGCGTGACATCGCCGGTCCACTCCAGCACCTGCCCGCTCTGCGAGCAGCGCACTTTCAGCAGTTCACCGTGCATATGGATAATGTTTTTGTTGCCAGCGCGTTCATGCAGGTTATCGATATTTTGCGTGATCAGCAGGAAACGATCGCCCAGCGCCTGTTCCAGCTTCGCCAGCGCCAGGTGCGCGGCGTTCGGCACAATTTCCGGCAATTGCAACTGCCGACGACGATCGTTATAAAACGTCTGCACCAGTTGCGGGTTGCGGGCAAAACCTTCCGGCGTTGCCACATCTTCCACATGATGCTCTTCCCACAGCCCGTCGGCGGCGCGAAAAGTACGAATGCCGGATTCGGCAGAAATGCCCGCTCCGGTCAGGACGACGACTCTTGGTTTTTCCATCAGTTCCGGTACCACTCTGTCTCTGAAGAAAATTCGCTGGCGTAACCGCTCGCGCTGGTGGCGTTTGTTACGGCGAAAACGGCTGAGACGATGTAAACGACGCGATTGCATGGCATCCTCTCAGGATTTAATCAGTTAAGTGAAGGAAGGCCGCGCCGCGCATGCCGCCCGCATCGCCGTGGCGAGCACGTTCAATACGCGGGACATCGCCTGCCGGCAACAGATGCGGCGCAATGCGCTCCGGCAATAGCCGGGTCAGTGCGCTGAAATTTGATAACCCTCCGCCGATCACCAGCAGATCGGGATCGACAATGGTCAGAATATTGCCCAGACACACCGCCAGCAAATCCACATAGCGCTCGACATGCGCCAGCGCTTTCGCCTCGCCCTGCTCCCAGTGCGAAATGATTTCCGGCGCTGACAACGATTGGTGGTAAAAGTACTGGTACAGCCACGCAAAACCGCGTCCCGAGAGATAGTTCTCAATACAGCCGATTTTACCGCAGCCGCAGCGGGTTAACGGAAAGTCAAAACCCATCAGCCCCAGCGCATCCACCGGCAGGCGAATATGACCAAATTCGCCGGTAATAAAACGACGCCCGGTCACCGATTTCCCGTTCACCACCAGCCCGCCGCCGACGCCCGTGCCGAGGATCAACCCCATCACCAGCGGATAGGCGCGGAACTCGTCATCCCAGGCTTCAGAGAGGGTAAAGCAGTTGGCATCGTTATTGATACGCACATCCCGCGCAAGCAGAGCGCTGAGATCGGCGCGCAGCGGCTGACCGCTGGCGGCAAGAAGGTTGGCGGCATACAGCGTGCCGTCGGCGGTCTCTGGCATACCAGGAATACCGACGCCGACGCTGCCTTTGCTACCGAAGCGTTCATCCGCTTCGGCAACCAGCCCGGTGATGGCGCGCAGAAACGCGTCATAACTGTCGTGGGGCGTGGCGACGCGCTTTTCCCACTGTAAGCGTCGCTCAGCGTCAAAGACGCCTAACGCGATTTTGCTGCCGCCGATATCAAATCCGTAATTCATCGCCACTCCTTCGTTGTGGCCCTGTGAAAACGGCGGGATTACTGCCCGCTCAGCACTCTTGCCGGATCAATATTGCTTGCCCGGCGCGCCGGATACCAGCTCGCCAGCAGGCTCAGGACTAATGCGGTCACCAGCACGTACACTACATCCAGCGGGTGTAACTCTGACGGCAGGAAATCGATAAAGTAGATATCTCCCGACAGGAACTGATGACCAATAATCTTCTCAATCACGTTGATAATCGGTGTCAGTTGCAGCGCCACGATAACACCGATCACCACGCCGCAGAGGCTGCCCAGCAGCCCGGCCAGCAGCCCGTACCAGACAAATACGGCGCGGATCAGGCCATCTTTCGCCCCCAGCGTACGCAGCACGGCAATGTCGCCGCTTTTGTCTTTTACCGCCATCACCAGCGTCGAGACAATATTAAAACAGGCCACGCCAATCACCAGCACCATCGCCAGATACATAATGGCGCGGATCATCTGGATATCGCGGTACATATAGCCGTACTTGCCGATCCAGCTTTTGATATACACATAGCTGTTGGTGACGCTGCCCGCATCGCGCACCAGCTTATTGGCGTTAAACACGTCATTCACTTTGATGTCGATACCGGTAATGCTGCTGCCCATCTCCAGATATTGCTGCGCATCGGCCATCGGGATCATCGCATAGCTGTGATCGAGCTGGCCGCTGAGCTGTAAAATCCCGGTCACGTGCAGACGCACGCGTTTCGGTTGCAGCAGTTTGTGCGCATCGTCCGAGTTGGGGATCATGATCGATACCCAGTCGCCCTGCTTCACTTTTAGCGCATCGGCAACGCCTTTGCCGAGAATGATTTGCTGCTCACCGGCGCGGAAGTTCTGCCAGGCATCGCCCTGCACAAATTTCGGCAGCGCGCTCAGCTCGCTCTCCTGCGCCGGATCGACGCCTTTCACCTGGATGGCGCGCAAATTCGCCCCGCTTTCTACCAGCCCGGTAAAATTAATATAGGGCGCAGCGGCAGCAATACCGGGAACTTTTTTCACTTTTTCCAGCGCCGTGTCCCAGTTGTTCCACGGCTGATTCACCGGCTCGATCTCACCGTGCGGCACCACCGCCAGAATACGGTTGTTCAATTCGCGCTCGAAACCGTTCATCGCGCTTAAACCGACGATCAACACCGCCACACCCAGCGCGATACCAACGGTGGAGATCACCGAAATCAGCGACACCATTCCGCCGCGACGGCGACCGCGGCTAAAGCGCAGACCAATCAATAACGACAGAGGCAGCGCCATTAATCTGCCCCCATCAGCGTCACATCGGCGCTCAGGTGGCCGTCGCGCATCTCCAGTTGGCGATTCATGCGCTTCGCCAGTTGCAGATCGTGCGTCACCACCAGAAAGGCAGTGCCCTGCGACTGATTCAGTTCCCCCAGCAACGCAAAGATACTGTCGGCATTGCGGGCATCGAGATTACCGGTCGGTTCATCCGCCAGCACCAGTCGCGGGTTGTTCACCAGCGCGCGCGCGATAGCGACACGCTGGCGCTCACCGCCGGAAAGCTCAGAAGGACGGTGACTGGCGCGATGCTCCAGCCCAACGGCGCGCAGTATTTCCCGCGCACGGGCATCTATTTCCGCCGGTTTCTTTTTGCCGATCAGTAGCGGCATAGCGACGTTTTCCAGCGCGGTAAAATCGGGCAGCAGATGGTGAAACTGGTAAATAAAGCCGAGTTCGCGGTTGCGCAACTCTGCTTTCGCCGCCGAAGAAAGTTTACTCATCGGCCGATCGCGGAAAATCACATCGCCGGAGGTCGGCGTATCCAGCCCGCCCAGCAGGTGCAGCAGCGTACTCTTCCCGGAACCGGAGCTACCGACGATCGCCATCAACTCCCCTTCGCCCATGCTAAAGCTGACATTGTGCAGCACGTCGGTTTGCACACTGCCTTCCTGATAGCGTTTGCACAGGTTGTCGCATTGCAACAGGATCTTATTCATAACGTAAAGCCTCAGCGGGTTGAGTGGCGGCGGCGCGCCAGGAAGGATAAAGCGTTGAAAGCAGCGCGATGGCCATCGCCACCAGCGCAATAGCGACAACCTGCAGCGGCTCAATCGCCACCGGCAGCGCCGCGCCGTCGAGCAGCGCGCCGATAATCGGCATCAGGTTATTGAGCTGGCTGGCAAGCAGCGCGCCAAGCACGGCACCCAGCAGCGCGCCGATGATCCCGGCGCTGGCACCCTGCACCATAAAGACCGCCATAATCTGGCGCGGTGTCAGACCCTGGGTTTGCAGGATCGCCACCTCGCCCTGTTTCTCCATCACCATCAGGCCCAGCGAGGTGATTATATTAAACGCTGCGACGGCGACGATCAGGCTCAGCAGCAGCCCCATCATGTTCTTTTCCATGCTCACAGCCTGGAACAATTCACCTTTGCGATCGCGCCAGTCCTGCCATTTTGTGCCTTGCGGCAACGTTTGTTGGCTCAGGACGTCCACTTTCAGCGGCTCGTTGAGCCACAAGCGCCAGCCGGTAATGTTACCCGCCGGGTAACGCATCAACCGCGACGCATCGTCAATGTTCACCAGCATTTGATATTCATCCACTTCACTGTTGGCGGCGAAAGTGCCGATCACGGTGAACAGACGCTGGCTCGGCAGACGCCCCATCGGGGTGAACTGGCTGGCGGACGGTACCATCACGCGGATCTGATCGCCGCGATTAACGCCTAATTGCCCGGCCAGTTGCTCGCCGAGAATGATGTTGTATTTGCCTGCTTGCAGGTCGCTCTGCTTAACGTTCACCAGATACGGCGTCAGCGGATCCTTTTGCGCCGGATCGATCCCCAGCATCACGCCGACCGCCACACTGCGCGCACTTTGCAGTACGACATCGCCAGTAGTCAGCGGCGCAATACGCGTTACCCCCTGTAATTTCACGGCGCTGGCGGGAAGTTGTTGCGGATTGAGGGAGCCGTTTTGCGTAGTGAGCGTGGCCTGCGGCATTAACCCAAGAATGTTGTTTTGCAGCTCGCGTTCGAAACCATTCATTACCGATAACACGGTTACCAGCGCCATGACGCCGAGCGTGATGCCAATGGTTGATAGCCAGGAAACAAAGCGGCCAAAGCGGTCCGCTGCGCGTCCACGCATATAGCGCAGACCTATGAAAAGAGTGACAGGCTGGTACATGAAATCCGTCTGATTGCTGATAGCAGAGTCAGGAGTATATAAGCGAAAGCACATAGCGTAAATGAGAGGAACCGTAAGAATTCGTCAGCGTGATATGAAAAAAAGCCGGGAAATCAACTCAATAATTCCATTCTGCGAACGCTGAACCGCCGCATGTTTGTACAGAGGTCAACCACAAACGACCCTGCGCCTAATCCTAAAATGACAAAATACAGACACTTTAACGTCACATTCACGCCCTCAATGGTCAGGATAAAAGACTTAATTTTTTGTAATACAGGGAACTAAGGACGTGAAACAAAAAGCTTTGTGGCTAAACCAAATTAAAGGGTTATGTATTTGCTTGGTCGTGATTTACCACTCGGTGATTACCTTCTATCCGCATCTCAATGTGTTCCAGCATCCGTGGTCGCAAACACTGTCGAAGTGCTGGGTCTACTTCAACCTTTACCTCGCCCCTTTTCGCATGCCGGTGTTCTTTTTTATCTCCGGCTATTTGATCCGCCGCTATATCGATGAGGTGCCGTGGAAAGAGACCGTCGATAAACGCATCTGGAGCATTGTGTATGTGCTGGCGCTGTGGGGCGTATTGCAATGGACAGGCTTAAGCCAGCTTAATGCATGGCTGGCGCCGGAACGCGATCTGACCAACGCTGCGAATGCCGCTTACGCGGATAGCTGGGTTGAGTTTTTACAGGGGATGCTCACCGCCAGCACCAGCCTGTGGTATCTGTATGCGCTGGTGGTCTATTTCACCCTGTGCAAACTGCTGAGCCGCTGGAAGGTGCCGATGCTGGCGCTGACTATCCTGTGCAGTCTGGCGATTAATTATCTGCCGCTGCCGTGGTGGGGAATGAACAGCGTCGTGCGCAATATGATTTTCTACTCGCTGGGCGCCTGGTATGGCGCAAGCCTGATGGCGTGGGTCAAAACCGTACAAATTCGCCGTTACGGCGTGCCGTTTGCCCTCGCGATGATTGTGGCTTTCGGCCTGTGGATGTTTGCGATGCCGTTGCCGCTCTGCCTGCTTTCTATCGTCGCCATTATGCGGCTGTTCTGGGAACTGGAGCAGCGTTTCCCGCCGAGTGAAAAGAGCCTGTTGAATATGGTGGGCAGCAATACGCTGGCGATTTATACCACCCACCGCATTCTGGTTGAGGGGTTCAGCCTGGCGCTGATCAAACCGCTGAATGCCGGTGTCTGGCCGCCGCAAGCCGAGCTTGCGCTGCTGCTGGTCTATCCGTTTGTGACTTTGCTTATCTGTACGCTGTTTGGATTGCTGGTGCGCAAACTCTCCAGCGCTCTGTTCGGCGATCTCTTTTTCACCCCTCCGACAAAACTCCTCCAGCCCGTCGCCGCACGCTGATCCATGCGTTCGCCTTGGCTAAAATGACGCAATCGCGGATAATCAAAGGATTGCGTATCAGTGATATGCCCCCATGTGGGGGTATATCCACAAGAGACTCCGACACCTTCTATGCCTGAACAATATCGTTATTCACTGCCGACCAAAGCGGGTGACCAGCGCCAGTTTGGCGAACTCACCGGCGCCGCCTGCGCCACCGAAGTGGCGGAAATCATCGAGCGCCATGCTGGCCCCGTGGTGCTGATCGCACCGGATATGCAAAATGCCCTGCGCTTGCAGGACGAGATAAGCCAGTTTACCGATAATCTGGTGATGAACCTGGCAGACTGGGAAACGCTGCCCTACGACAGCTTTTCGCCGCACCAGGAGATCATCTCTTCCCGTCTTTCCACCCTGTATCAACTGCCCGCCATGCAGCGCGGCGTGCTGATTGTGCCGGTGAATACCCTGATGCAGCGCGTCTGCCCGCACAACTATCTGCACGGCCATGCGCTGGTGATGAAAAAAGGGCAGCGGCTGTCCCGCGATCAGCTGCGCACGCAGTTGGACAGCGCCGGTTACCGCCATGTTGATCAGGTGATGGAGCACGGCGAGTATGCCACGCGCGGCGCGCTGCTGGATCTCTTCCCGATGGGCAGCGAGCAGCCGTTCCGTCTCGACTTTTTCGACGATGAAATCGACAGTTTGCGGCTGTTCGACGCCGATACCCAGCGCACGCTGGAAGAGGTCGAGGCGATTAATTTACTGCCCGCGCATGAATTCCCGACCGATAAAAACGCCATTGAACTGTTCCGCAGCCAGTGGCGCGATCGGTTTGAGGTGAAGCGCGATGCTGAACACATTTATCAGCAGGTGAGCAAAGGCACCCTGCCCGCCGGGATCGAATACTGGCAGCCGCTGTTTTTTAGCGAACCGCTGTCAACACTGTTTAGCTATTTCCCGGCGAATACGCTGCTGGTTAACACCGGCGATCTGGAAGCCAGCGCGGAACGTTTTCAGCAGGAGACGCAGGCGCGCTTTGAGAGCCGCGGTGTGGATCCGATGCGCCCGCTGTTGCCGCCGGAAAGCTTATGGCTGCGCAGCGACGCGCTGTTCAGCGAACTGAAAAAATGGCCGCGTATCCAGCTCAAAACTGAACGGCTCAGTGAAAAAGCCGCGCACGTTAATCTCGGTTATCACGCATTGCCGGAGCTGGCGGTGCAGACACAGCAAAAATCACCGCTGGATAACCTGCGTAAGTTCCTTGAGTCCTTCAGCGGCCCGGTGGTTTTCTCGGTCGAGAGCGAAGGCCGCCGCGAAGCACTGATAGAACTGCTGGCGCGCATTAAAGTGGCGCCCAAACGCATTTTGCGTCTCGACGAAGCGTCAACGCCCGGCGCCTGGCTGATGATCGGCTCGGCAGAGCACGGTTTTATCGACACTCTGCGCAACCGGGCGCTGATTTGCGAAAGCGATCTGCTGGGCGAGCGCGTTGCGCGCCGACGCCAGGATACCCGGCGGACGATTAACCCCGATACGCTTATCCGTAACCTTGCCGAGCTGCACGACGGCCAGCCGGTAGTGCATCTGGAACATGGCGTCGGGCGTTATGCCGGTATGACGACGCTGGAAGCCGGCGGTATTAAAGGTGAATACCTGATGCTGACGTACGCCGGTGACGCCAAACTTTATGTCCCGGTCTCTTCGCTGCATCTGATCAGCCGCTATGCGGGCGGCGCAGAAGAGAGTGCCCCGCTGCATAAACTGGGCAGCGATGCCTGGGCGCGGGCGCGGCAGAAAGCGGCGGAAAAAGTGCGTGATGTGGCGGCTGAGCTGCTGGATATCTACGCGCAGCGCGCGGCAAAAGCAGGTTTTGCCTTCAAGCACGATCGTGAACAATATCAACTGTTCTGCGATAGTTTCCCCTTCGAAACCACGCCGGATCAGGCGCAGGCGATCAACGCCGTGCTCAGCGATATGTGCCAGCCGCTGGCGATGGATCGTCTGGTGTGCGGCGATGTGGGTTTCGGTAAAACCGAAGTGGCGATGCGCGCGGCATTCCTTGCGGTCGAAAACAACAAGCAGGTGGCGGTGCTGGTGCCAACCACCCTGCTGGCGCAGCAGCACTTTGATAACTTCCGCGACCGTTTTGCCAACTGGCCGGTGCGCATTGAGATGCTCTCACGCTTTCGCAGCGCCAAAGAGCAGTCGCAAATTCTTGAACAGGCCGCTGAAGGCAAAATCGATATTCTGATCGGCACCCACAAACTGCTGCAAAGCGATGTGAAGTTAAAAGATCTCGGCCTGCTGATTGTTGACGAAGAGCACCGCTTTGGCGTGCGCCATAAAGAGCGCATTAAAGCGATGCGTGCCGATGTCGACATTCTGACGCTGACGGCAACGCCGATCCCGCGCACGCTGAATATGGCAATGAGCGGGATGCGCGACCTGTCGATCATCGCCACGCCACCCGCGCGCCGTCTGGCGGTAAAAACCTTTGTTCGGGAGTACGACAGCCTGGTGGTGCGTGAGGCGATCCTGCGTGAAGTGCTGCGCGGCGGGCAGGTCTACTACCTGTATAACGACGTGGAAAATATTCAGAAAGCCGCCGACAGGCTGGCGCAGCTGGTGCCGGAAGCGCGTATCGCAATCGGTCACGGGCAGATGCGCGAGCGTGAACTGGAACGGGTGATGAACGATTTCCATCATCAGCGTTTCAACGTGCTGGTCTGCACCACCATCATTGAAACCGGGATCGATATTCCGACCGCCAATACCATTATCATCGAACGCGCCGACCACTTTGGCCTCGCCCAGTTGCACCAGTTGCGCGGGCGCGTCGGACGCTCACACCACCAGGCTTACGCCTGGCTGCTGACTCCGCACCCGAAAGCGATGACTACCGACGCACAAAAACGGCTGGAAGCTATCGCTTCGCTGGAGGATTTGGGCGCAGGTTTTGCGCTGGCAACGCACGATCTGGAGATCCGTGGGGCGGGCGAGCTGCTCGGTGAAGATCAGAGCGGCCAGATGGAAACCATCGGTTTCTCACTGTATATGGAACTGCTGGAAAACGCCGTTGATGCGCTGAAGGCCGGTCGCGAGCCGTCGCTGGAGGATTTAACCAGCCAGCAGACCGAGGTCGAACTGCGCATGCCTTCGCTGCTGCCGGACGATTTTATTCCTGATGTTAATACGCGTCTGTCGTTCTATAAACGCATCGCCAGCGCGAAAGATACGAACGCGCTGGAAGAGATTAAAGTCGAACTGATCGATCGCTTTGGACTACTACCGGATGCGGCGCGGAACCTGCTGGATATCGCCCTGCTGCGCCAGCAAGCGCAGAAGCTGGGGATCCGCAAACTGGAAGGTAATGAAAAAGGCGGCATCATCGAGTTCAACGAGAAAAACAACGTCAATCCGTTATGGCTGATTGGTCTGCTGCAAAAGCAGCCGCAGCATTTCCGTCTGGATGGTCCGACGCGGCTGAAATTTATGCAGGATCTGAGCGAACGGAAAACCCGCATGGACTGGGTGCGTAATTTTATGCAGCAACTGGCCGAAAACGCCGTCGCCTGACGGTCTCAGCGCCGGGCCGCCTGGCCCGGCCTGTTATTTTTCGCAAGATTTACAAATATTTTGCAATAACCAGGGTTTCCCGACACCCTGCCCGACCATAATCCCATCGCAAAGTCGTATATAAATAACCTTATGATTTACATGGATTATGGTAATGAGAAGAATTGCGTGTTTTACCTGCAGGATTATCCTCCTCGCTGTTGCGGTTATCACTGCCTTTACCCTGCCCGCACGGGCAAATAGCTGGCCATTACCCGCAGAGGGCAGCCGTCTGGTAGGCGAAAACCGCTACCACGTAGTGCAAAATGATGGCGGTTCACTGGAAGCGATCGCCAAAAGATATAACGTTGGTTTTCTCGCGCTGTTGCAGGCAAACCCCGGCGTCGATCCTTATGTGCCGCGTGCGGGCAGCGTGCTGACGATCCCGCTGCAAACCCTGCTGCCGGATGTTCCGCGCAAAGGTATTGTGATTAACCTCGCGGAACTGCGCCTCTATTACTATCCGCCGGGAAAAAATGAAGTGACGGTTTATCCCATCGGCATTGGTCAGTTAGGTGGCGATACCCTGACACCAACGATGGTCACTACCGTTTCTGATAAACGCGCCAACCCCACCTGGACGCCAACCGCCAACATCCGTGCACGTTACAAGGCCCAGGGGATTGATCTGCCTGCGGTGATGCCAGCCGGGCCGGATAACCCAATGGGGCATCATGCGATCCGTCTTGCCGCGTTTGGCGGAGTTTATCTGCTGCACGGCACCAATGCTGATTTCGGTATCGGCATGCGCGTCAGCTCCGGCTGCATTCGCCTGCGCGATGCCGATATTTCCAGTCTGTTTGCCAGCGTGACGCCAGGAACGGCGGTGAACATCATTAATACGCCGATTAAAGCGTCGGTTGAGCCGGACGGTAGGCGGCTGGTTGAAGTCCATCAACCGCTGTCAAAATCGATTGATGACGATCCGAAAACGCTGCCTATCGTGCTGAATGCCGCGATGCAGGCCTTCAAAGACGATGCGCGTAGCGATGCCAGCATCATGAACCATGCAATGGAAATCCGCTCTGGTATGCCGGTTGATGTTACGCGTCATAGTGAGAGCGCCTTGCAGGCTCTGTAAAACTGAGCGAAAAAGAAAAGGCCCGGCGCAGTACGTCGGGCCTTTTTTATTGCAGTGGCACAGGGAAGAGAGGTTGGGTTTATTTGTACAGCACCGCGGTACCGTGCAGGTTGTCAGAACCAGTCACGGAAGTGATGCGGAAAGATTTCGCGCCCATTTCATCGGCTTTTTGCGCCAGTTTAGCTTTAACGGAAGAGAGATCAGCACCCGCGCTGACGCCAATGGACGCAACTTCCTGCTGGCCTGTCGGCGCAGACTGAACTTCAACGGCAGCAAAGCTGGCAAAAGAGAGCGTACTGAGTGCAGCAGCGGCAAAAAGCGCAGTGATGTTTTTCATGATTTTTTTCCTGGATAAAGATAAAAGATGTCGTTAGCTATTAAGTTAACGATCGATAGGTAAATGATAAGTGTGATCTTAATCACTGGTCAACATATTTTTGTAATGATTGTTAATTAAAATGTTAATTGCTTAAATTTCATAAGCATATGTTTTATGAATATGTGCTATTTGCTGCTGGTCATTGGCGAAGATTATTTTTATAATGGTTGTTCAACAAACCAACAAAGGTTAAGCGGCGATATGACCAGTGAAGTCACCAGTTGCACCAAAAAATGCCGTGGCCGACCGAAAGTGTTCGACAGGGAAGCGGCGCTCGACAAAGCCATGACGCTGTTCTGGCAGCATGGCTACGAAGCCACATCATTATCCGATCTCGTGGAAGCCACCGGGGCGAAAGCGCCGACGCTGTACGCTGAGTTCACTAATAAAGAGGGATTGTTCCGCGCGGTGCTCGATCGCTATATTGCGCGGTTCGCCCGACAGCACGAAGCCCAGTTGCTCTGCGAGGACAAACCGGTAGAAACCGCGCTGCTGGATTATTTCACCGCCGTGGCAAAGTGCTTCACCAGCACCGATACGCCAGCCGGTTGTTTTATGATCAACACCTCGGCGACGCTGGCAGCTTCTTCGCAGGCCATCGCGCAAACGATCAAGTCGCGGCATGCACAGCAGGAAGATACTCTGCTCCAGTTCCTCACCCAGCGTCAGCAGCGCGGTGAGATCCCGGCGGATGCAGATCCTCAGGCGCTGGCTGAATTCCTGGGATGTGTTTTGCAGGGAATGTCGATCAGCGCGCGCGAAGGTGCCAGCGTTGAGAAGTTGCTACAGATCACGCGCACAACCCTGCGACTGTGGCCAAATTTGATCAAGGCATAAAAAAAATGAGACGGGAAACCGTCTCTTTTTTATCTCTGTGATAGAGATATCACATTTCAATAATAGGTAAAAACTATCAGCTAAATCCCCCGCTTTGCTATTATTAATTGTGATTATTGCCCTGCTAATCATTCAGCAGAATGATACAAATTATAAGTGTCATGATGACACATTAAACTGGTTTTCCTTTGCTCTTTTTTACGCGCTGTAATGCATGACTTGTCGAGGATAAAGGGTACTTCACTGACTGATCACAAGCAGAAGGAAAATGGAGATGATTTTGCTATTACCATTCATTAAAGTGCTAATAGTAATTACATTGTTATTTGGTCTGTGGGTTATGTTGGGCGGTTCAGTATTATTTGCTTTTATATCTGTTCTCATCACCGGGCTACTGGTGGTTCGTCAACACGATTTCATTTGATCTGATTAAGCCTTGCAGCAATGCAGGGCTTTTTAATGAAAAAAAAAGCTCCCCAGCCTGAGCGATGGGGAGCCAACATGCAGAGTACTACTATTTTACGCGTTGTTATTCAGGATCAGCTGACCATTTTTATCCAGCGGAATCTGCGTTCCCGGATCTTTATCCATGCGGATTTTTCCCTGCTGGTCGCCGATTTTGTACGTCACGTCGTAGCCGAGCATTTTTTCCGATTTGTCATATACCGTGCTGCAACGCTGCTGGGTGGTGGTGTAGGTGTCACGCTCCTGCATACCGCCCTGGATCTGGTTGCCAGCATACCCGCCGCCTAGCGCGCCGACAACTGTTGCGACATCTCGCCCTTTGCCGCCGCCGAACTGGTGACCGAGCACCCCGCCAGCCACTGCGCCAAGTACCGAACCGGTAATACGGTTTTCGTCCTGCACCGGGCGGCGATGCGTCATAGTGACATTACGGCACTCCTGACGCGGCGTTTTTACTGTTTCCTTGATTGGCGTGGCTGAAACGACCTGCGCATATTGAGGGCCGCGATCGAAGACATTCAGGCTGGCCACTGCGGCAACGCCCAGTGCAGCGGCCACGCCAATACCGATACCCGCTAACATTGA
This sequence comes from Kosakonia sp. MUSA4, assembly GCF_013085925.1. Classification (NCBI taxonomy): domain Bacteria; kingdom Pseudomonadati; phylum Pseudomonadota; class Gammaproteobacteria; order Enterobacterales; family Enterobacteriaceae; genus Kosakonia; species Kosakonia sp. MUSA4. The sequence goes on along the minus strand of NZ_CP025697.1, from coordinate 1,942,928 downwards.
TTTATTCACAGGATTTTCTCCCTGGTTGACTATTGGTAACAATTTTGCAACTTGAGCAATAGTAAAGCCAATCGGAAAGCACGCAAAAATAGGGATACAGGTGGGGTAAAACACGATATTCAGAGTTTTCCGACCACCATACGCGTGCAAGGCAGCGGGATATGCTGCTTCCCGGCCAACGACCGGGAAGCAGCGAAACCGGATCAGTGCAATTTCAGACGCGGGCGGATCACGCGGTTAATACTGCCAACCAGCATCATCAGACCGGTTTTAAAATAGCCGTGCAGCGCGATCTGGTGCATACGGTACAGCGAGATATACACGAAACGGGCAATACGACCTTCAATCATCATTGAACCACGCATCAGGTTACCCATCAGACTGCCCACGGTGGAGAAGTTCGACAGGGAAACCAGTGAACCGTGATCCTTATAAACATAAGATTTCAGCGGCTTATCTTTGATCTGCGCCAGAATGTTATGCAATGCAAGAGTGGCCATCTGATGAGCAGCCTGCGCGCGCGGCGGTACAAATCCGCCTTCCGGACGGGCGCAGGAAGCACAGTCGCCAATGGCGTAAATATCTGCATCGCGCGTCGTTTGCAGCGTCGGCTCAACGACCAGCTGATTGATGCGGTTGGTTTCCAGGCCACCAATCTCTTTCATAAAGTCCGGCGCCTTGATCCCTGCCGCCCATACCATCAGATCGGCCTTGATGTATTCGCCCTCTTTGGTATGCAGACCGCCTTCGTCGGCGCTGGTCACCATCGTCTGGGTCAGAACGCGGACGCCCATTTTGGTCAGTTCATTGTGCGCGGCACCGGAGATACGCGGTGGCAACGCCGGCAGAATGCGCTCACCCGCCTCCACCAGCGTGACGTTCAGCGCTTCATTCGTCAGCCCTTTGTAACCGTAGCTATGAAGCTGTTTCACCGCATTGTGCAACTCTGCGGAGAGTTCAACGCCGGTCGCGCCGCCACCGACAATCGCAATATTGACTTTGCCGTTAGCGCCAAGATTGGCCGAATATTTCAGGAACAGGTTGAGCATTTCCTGATGGAAGCGACGCGCCTGATGCGGGTTATCGAGGAAAATGCAGTGCTCTTTCACGCCCGGCGTGTTGAAGTCGTTCGAGGTACTGCCCAGCGCCATCACCAGCGTGTCATAGGCCAGTTTGCGTTCCGGCACCAGCAGATCGCCCTTCTCATCACGCAGTTCCGCCAGGGTGATGGTTTTGCTTTCGCGGTTAATATCCATCACAGAGCCCAACTGGAACTGGAAATGATGATTGCGTGCATGAGCCAGGTAGCTCAGCGCATCAACACCTTCATCCAGCGAGCCGGTTGCCACTTCGTGCAGCAGGGGTTTCCATAAATGGCTGTGGTTACGATCGACCAGCGTAATTTTGGCTTTTTTACCGCGTCCCAGCTTTTTACCTAACTGAGTTGCCAGTTCCAGACCGCCAGCGCCACCACCTACGATCACAATCTTTCTCAACGGTGTTGTCAAAATGACCCCCTAAAATATTAACCAATTGTTAATTAAAAGTTATAAAAATAGCTCTTAATTAACAACAGGTTACGCACGCGCAACCTCACTTTGACGTTGAGAATATCACGAACGGTTCAATGGTCATACCAAAATTGATATGAATCAAGTTTTCATGCCTAAAAGTTGAGCAAGTGTAGCCGCACAGCGAAAAGCTGCCCGTCAGGAGAGGAGAAAAAGAGGAGCCCGGCAGACGAAAACCTGCCGGGGAGAGGCTTAACCGAGGGTTTTAAAGGCCTTAATTCGCTGCAGGTGCGGCGAGATGTTTTTAAACTTATGCGACTGTTCTTCGTCCCAGACAATTTCATAGTAATGATGCAACTCATCGGAAGAGCGCTGGCTGTCCAGAGCTTCATCTTGTCGCGACAGGATCACCAGGCAGCGATCGCGGTTTTTCTCGCGGAAGTTAGCGACACATTTAGTAGCAATGTCTTCATACTCTTCCGGCCGGTCAATCTTCCCTTCCATGTTCTCATAAGGAAACAGATTCGGGTTGAAAATCACCTGGCGGACGTCGCAGAGAAAACCGATGCGCTCGGCCCAGTAACCGCCAAGGCCGACGCCGCAAATCAGCGGGCGTTCATCCACGTTGAGTTGCAGCATCTTGTCGACTTCTTTCAACAGATGCTGCATATCATGTTTCGGATGCCGCGTGCTGTAGCTTATCAGGCGAACATCCGGATCGATAAACTGTAGCTGCAACACTTTTTCATGGTTGCCGGGACTGTTTGAGTCAAAACCGTGTAAATAGATAATCATTGTATCCTCACCACTTCGACATCGCGTCCTCAGGGGTTAATGGGCGGCTTTCTGCTCCTGCCAGCGCTCATGCAACTGCTCCAGTGCTTTACTGGTCGCCTTCCAGCGCGCCGAGCTCATCAACTCCTGACGAGAATATGAACCTTTATGATACAATTGTGTAACACGCTCTGCATTGATCGGCGACAGGTTATCTAACACACTGACTGCGCCTTTACGATTATTGCAGACGAGGATCATATCGCAACCGGCATCCAGCGATGCCTGCCCGCGTTCAGCATAACTTCCCATGATTGCCGCGCCTTCCATTGACAAATCGTCAGAAAAAATCACGCCGTTAAAGCCCAACTCGCCACGCAGAATGGTTTTCAACCACCACGGTGAACCGCTGGCCGGACGCGGATCGGCATCGGTATAAATCACATGCGCGGGCATAATGGCATCCAGTTTATTTTGCTCAATCAGCGAGCGGAATACTGACATATCTTTCGCGCGGATCTCCGCCAGCGAGCGCGGATCGCGCGGCGTCTCCTTGTGAGAATCCGCGGTTACCGCTCCGTGCCCCGGGAAATGTTTACCGGTCGTTTTCATTCCCGCGCTGTGCATACCATCAATGAAGTGGCTCGCCATCACCAGCGCTTTAGCCGGATCTTCGTGGTAAGAACGTTCGCCGATGGCGGCGCTGATATGTCCAACATCCAGCACCGGGGCAAAGCTGATATCAATATCCATGGCGATCATTTCACTGGCCATCAACCAGCCAGCATCTTGCGCCAGCCGCCCGCCCTCTTCCAGCCCGTGCAGAGCGGCAAAAGCCTGAGCCGCGGGCAGACGCGTGAAGCCTTCGCGAAAACGCTGTACCCGTCCGCCTTCCTGATCGACCGCCACCACCAGACGGTGGTGCGAAGCCTGGCGGATCTGGCGCACCAGTTCACGCAACTGCTCCGGATCGTGATAATTACGGGTAAAGAGGATCAGGCCGCCCACCAGCGGATGCGCCAGAATCTCGCGCTCTTCCGCATCCAGTTCATACCCTTCCACATCCAACATTACCGGACCCACACTGACCTCTCTTATTCTTTGTTCTGTAACCGCCGCCAGATAGCATCTGCCAGCGTAATAAATTGTTGTTCGCCCGTTTGCTGCCAGCGGCACTCAAACCAGCCCGCCATCAACATCCATACCCAGGGCCGCCAGCGGCGAACCTGGCGCGCTAATATTACCGGATCGACCGCCGACTGCTGAGCATACTGCGCAACCAACTGCTGACGCTGCGCCTCGTCCTCCGCCCATACCGCGGCGAGCTCGAGAGCAACATCACCATCGCCTGCATATTCCCAGTCGATAAGCCGCAAACCTGCGGCGCTGTGCACCAGGTTTCCCGCATGGACATCCATATGCAACGGCGCGAGCCGCAGCGGCTGCGGTTCGCCCTGTTTTCTTAATAGCCTTAACTGCCGCAACCAGAAGGGTGTGCGCCGCGTCGGCGCGCTCTGCTGCCAGTATCGTTCCAGCAGCGGCAACAGCGTAATACGCCAGCCAAAAAGTGGCTGACGGTGTAAATCACGGAGTAATGCCGCCAGTGCATCAGGCGGCGGTAAGGCCGTTTTGATCTCGCCGGGGATAAAGTCCACCGCCATCCAGTCGCCAGTATAGCGCTGCGGACGCGGCGCGAGGGTTGCGGGCAAGCGGCGGAGCAAACGGTACTGACGCAGAAATGGCGATGAAGCGGCCTGGTGACGCTGGCGCAGCACCAGCGTGTGCCGACCATCGTGAATAAGACAACTCCCGCCGCTTAGCCCGCTATTCTGGCTGGCGACGGGAGTATACGTCGGAAAATAGCGTGACAACACCGTGTCACGCGTCTGTTTATTGTTGCTGAACCGCACCTTTACCCGACCAGATAATTTCGCCTGTCTGCACCAGCATCAGCTGCATTTGTAACGCGGGTGCGCTGGCGTTGCCGGTCGCATTGGAATAAAGCACATACTGTGCCCCAACGTTGCGGGCAATACCGATGGCTTTACTGCGGGTACCCAGGCTGTCCTGCGGAGAGAGCCCCAGTTGCTGTTTTGCCAGCGAGAGCTGCTGCGCGGTAATCAGCGTAAATTTACCGTTATTGGCCAGCGCATTGCGCACCACTTCGGTGGCTTCGCCGGTATTGATCGACCCGTTGGTACGGTTGTTTACGCTATCAACCAGCAGAACGCTGCCAGCGTTGGCGCCGCTGGCCTGCAACATTTTACCGACCATCGGCTGCACCGCGCTGTTCCAGTCATAATGACGTTCGCGCGGCGCGGGCTGCCCGGTTTGATCCTGGTGTTCGATTGGGCCAGGCTGCTGTGGCAATGTCGGAACCGAAGGTACTGTCGGAACCGGCTGCGTGGGCTGCGGTTGCGGCTGCGCGGGCTGCTGAGCGCCGCCTGCCTGTTCAACCGGCGCAGGCTGTTGATTACTGATACACCCTGCCAGCAACACCGCCAGCGAGGTCAGTAGCGCGAAGCGTCCAAATGTTTTAATCAAGTGTCACTCCTTAGAGATAGAGATAAAGTCTGACGCTGTGCGCACCCAGATAGTTAGCGCTGCCATACAGCGTCACGCCGGAGCGCGCCGGGATCGTAATACTGCGCGGCGCTTCCAGCGGGTGCATTTCCAGACCTCTGGCGTCATACCAGAAAAAACGGTAGTGCACCGTCACAGGCTGCTGCCGCTCATTAAACAATCGGGAGGAGGCGGAAGGTTGTAGCTCCTGCGTGCCCATATCCGGCGGTTCCGCGATAATGCCCGCCGCCAGAATACTGGACTCCATCACCAGCGTTTGATCGCTGGCGACCGGAATAGCCGGGCGCGAACTGCATCCCACCAGCCCCAGCGCCGCCAGCAGCAGCGCGACACGCCCGTTTATCATCTTACAGACCTTTATGAGCCAGCATTGGCCCCATTGCGCGCCCGCCCAGCAGGTGCATATGGATATGGTAAACCTCCTGACCACCATGACGATTACAGTTCATGATCAGTCGGTATCCATCTTCGGCGATGCCTTCGTCACTGGCGATTTTCGCCGCAACGGTCAACATGCGGCCCAGCGCCTGCTCGTGCGCCTCGGTGACATCGTTCAGCGTGGGGATGAGAATATTCGGCACAATAAGCACATGCGTCGGCGCTTGTGGAGAGATATCGCGAAAAGCGGTGACCAGTTCATCCTGGTAGACAATATCCGAGGGAATTTCCCGGCGGATGATTTTACTGAAAATGGTTTCTTCGGCCATGACGTTTTCCTTTTTCCGGCGCGGAGCCAACCCGCAGCCATCGTCAATTACGTGCCCTAGAGTATGATCGAGATTCTCTTGTTGTTTCAACCATAACGCTCTTTTTCTTTCGCCTTTACGCCCTTCTCTACCGCGGGAACCTTTCTCCTTTCAACACAGCATGAATGAAATAGCATTTCAATTATGAATATTACATCCATTTACATTTATGTAGTGAATGCGTATATTTCGCATTTGCATTTTCATGCGCAACTCTTAGCAAACGCATACAAAAATACTTCCGGCACGACAACGTATCGCCGCCGGGTTATCCCACTAACGCACCATTAAGGGTTTATTATGTCTTTCACTCAACACACCTGGGATGGCGCACGTTCAAACGCTGCGGCACCTTCGCTACTGGCGGCGTGCATTGCGCTTGCACTGGCACCTTCTGCAGCATTCGCAGCAGAAACGGCGGCCAACGCCGATGATACGGTCGTGGTCGAGGGTGACGATGGGCTGAGCACCTCCGATAGCCAGGCGCAGGACTACAGCGTAAAAACCACTACCACCGGGACAAAATTGCTGTTAGTGCCGCGTGATATTCCCCAGTCCGTCAGCGTTGTCAGCCAGCAACGTATGCAAGACCAACAGTTAACGACGATTGAGCAAGTGCTCGATAACACAATTGGCGTTAACGCTTCGCGTATTGACTCACACCGTACCAATTTCTTCGCCCGTGGTTTCTTCGTCAGCAACTTTGCCTATGAAGATATGCCGACATTTCTCGATAACCGATGGAATTTCGGCGATACCGCGGGTGATACGGCGATTTATGACAAAATCGAAGTCGTGCGCGGCGCTGCGGGTCTGATGAGCGGGACAGGGAATCCATCCGCGTATGTCAACATGGTGCGTAAGCACGCGGATAGCAAAGAGTTTAAAGGCTCGGCCGAGGCAACGTATGGTAGCTGGGGCAAACAGCGTTATGTTCTGGATCTCCAGGCTCCCCTGACCGAATCCGGCAATGTGCGCGGCCGTGTTATTACCGGTTACCAGGACAACGACTCCTGGCTTGAACGCAACCACTACCGCAAAAAATTCATTACCGGCGTTGTCGATGCCGACCTCACCGATTCGACAACGCTTTCTCTCGGGTATGACTACCAGGAGAGCGAAGAAGATAGCCCGACCTGGGGCGGCATCCCATCGCTGTACAGCGACGGTAGCCGTACCCATTTCCGTCGCGGTTTCAACACGGCGGCGGACTGGGCTTACTCTAACGTCGATTCCAGCAAAGTTTTCGCCAACCTGACGCAGCGTTTTGACAATGGCTGGGAAGCCAAAGTCAACGCCATGCATGCCGAAACCAATTTCGACAGCAAACTGATGTATATCGATGGTTTCCCGGATAAAACCACCGGCCTGTTTGACGCCTCGCAGTGGAAAGGCGCCTGGGGCGGCTGGAACCGGGGCGAGCGTAAGCAGGATTCCGTCGATGCCTTTGTTCGCGGCGGCTACGATCTGTTTGGTCGCCAGCATGAGGTGATGTTCGGCGGCAGTTACAGCCGTCAGCGCAACAACTACGACAACTCCTACCCGGTGAATGACAATTACGGTCTGATGGATGTCGGCAATATTAACAATTACAACGGAAGTACCCTGGCCGATCCCACCTGGTCCGACTGGGCGCTCTATCAGCGCGACGTTATTCGCCAGAAGTCCGTCTACGCTGCCACCCGTATTTCGCTAGCCGATCCGCTGCATCTGATCCTCGGTGCCCGCTACACCGAGTGGAGCGCGAAGTACAACCTGGAGCGTAAACCGGACGAGATCCGTAACAGCAAGTTTGATGATGTAACACCGTATGCCGGCCTGATCTATGACATTGATGACACCTGGTCGGTCTACACCAGCTATACCTCTATTTTCGAGCCATCCAGCCAGCGCGACATCAACAGCGAGTTCCTTGAACCGACAACCGGTAAAAGCTACGAAGCCGGAGTAAAAGGCGACTGGTTTAACACGCGTTTGACTGCCACGCTTGCGGTCTTCCGCACCGAGCAGGATCACGTTGCGGTTTCCACCGGTGAATATATTCCGAACTCGGGTGGTCAGACTGCTTATAAATCCGTGAATGGCACCGTCAGCAAAGGCGTGGAGTTTGAACTGAACGGCGCGCTGACCGACAACCTGCAACTGACCTTCGGCGCAAGCCGCTTTATGGCGGAAGATGGTGATGGCGTTGCGGTGAACCCGGAACAGCCGCGCACCACGATGAAGCTGTTTACCCGCTACCAGTTGCCGATGCTGCCTGAGCTGGCTATCGGCGGCGGCGCGCGCTGGCAGAATAAAACCTGGCAGGATATTACCGGCCCAGGCGGCGATACCCGCATCACCCAGAGCGGTTACACGGTGGTGGATCTCTTCGCTCGCTATCAGGCCACGAAGAACTTCGCCATCCAGGCGAACCTCAACAACGTGTTCGATAAAGAGTATTACGACTATCTGGGCACCTACGGCGTGTACGGCGCGCCGCGTAACTTCTCTGTCAGTGCAAATTACAGCTTCTGATAGCAGAGCAATAAAAAAGGGAGCCAGCAGGCTCCCTCAGTCTCCCCAGACTACGGCTTAGTTAGCGCGGATATAGTCATCCATTTCGGTTTTCAGGTTATCGGATTTCGTACCGAAAATTGCCTGAACGCCGGAACCAGCGACTACCACACCTGCAGCGCCCAGTTTCTTCAGGCCAGCCTGATCCACTTTCGCTACGTCAGCGACGCTGACACGCAGACGCGTGATGCACGCATCCAGGTTGGTGATGTTTTCTTTACCGCCAAACGCTGCAACCAGAGCCGGAGCCATCTCACTGCTTACACCTGCTTTGGTATCTTCGGTTGCGTCTTCACGGCCCGGCGTTTTCAGATCAAGCGCTTTGATCAGCACGCGGAACACGGTGTAGTAAATCACGGCATAGCAAGCACCGACGATCGGGAACAGCCACAGTTTGCTGCTGTTGCCGCTCAGTACGATGAAGTCGATCAGACCGTGAGAGAACGACGTACCGTCACGCATACCCAGCAGGATACAGATCGGGAATGCCAGACCCGCCAGAATGGCGTGGATAACGTACAGGATCGGCGCAACGAACATGAAGGAGAACTCGATCGGCTCGGTGATACCGGTCAGGAACGAGGTCAGCGCTGCGGAGATCATGATACCGCCCACTTTCGCGCGGTTTTCCGGTTTAGCAGAGTGCCAGATAGCAATAGCGGCAGCCGGCAGACCGTACATTTTGAACAGGAAGCCGCCAGACAGTTTGCCCGCGGTCGGGTCGCCTGCCATGTAACGCGGAATATCACCGTGGAATACCTGGCCAGCAGCGTTGGTGAATTCACCAATCTGCATCTGGAAAGGTACGTTCCAGATGTGATGCAGGCCGAACGGTACCAGGCAGCGTTCAATGAAGCCGTAGATACCGAATGCAACAACCGGGTTCTGGTAAGCAGCCCATTGAGAGAATGTCTGGATCGCGGAACCAATCGGCGGCCAAATGAAGGAGAGGATCACGCCGGTGATAATTGCTGCAAGGCCAGAAATAATCGGTACAAAGCGTTTACCCGCGAAGAAGCCCAGATACTCAGGCAGCTTGATACGGTAGAAGCGGTTAAACATGTATGCGGCAATCGCACCGGAGATGATCCCGCCGAGCACACCGGTATCCGCCAGGTGTTTTGCAGCGATCTCTTCAGCAGGTAAATGCAGAACCAGAGGTGCAACCACAGCCATGGTTTTCACCATGATGCCGTAGGCAACAACCGAAGCCAGAGCAGAAACGCCATCGTTATTGGTGAAGCCAAGCGCAACACCGATAGCGAAAATCAGCGGCATGTTGGCAAAAACGGAACCGCCCGCTTCGGCCATAACATGAGATACCACTTCTGGCAGCCAGCTGAAGTTTGCAGAACCGACGCCCAGCAGGATACCTGCGATAGGCAGTACGGATACTGGCAGCATCAGCGATTTACCGACCTTCTGCAGGTTAGCAAATGCATTCTTAAACATAATTGAGAGTGCTCCTGAGTATTAGTGCTTTTTGTTGCGCTTTCACGCGTTGGCACGGGGGGAGAACCGCGCCTTGGGAAGGGCATCTAAGCGCCCTTTATTTATTACACAGAGTAAAATAAATCGTTTCAGCTTTGTTTGACGGCTATCACGTTTCAGCTAGCGGTCGCCTTAAAACTCACACAGATTTACAAAAGGCGCTGACTGGCGTATGAAAAACGACCATCACCGCCTTTTTTATGGCGGTGAACTTTACTCTGATCGTTTATTAATTACGAGTACTAAAATAAGCTGACATTTCAGACAGATTGCAATCTGGCGGGATCGATATGGAACAGGCGGGCAAAGTTTTGCGTGGTCTGCAGTGCGAGTTCCTCAATGGAAACCCCTTTCAGAACTGCCATATACTCTGCCACATCGCGTGTCATTGCAGGCTGGTTCTCTTTACCGCGGTGCGGTACCGGCGCGAGATACGGAGAATCGGTCTCGACCAGCAACCGATCCAGCGGCACATAGCGTGCTGCTTCGCGTAGTTGTTCCGCATTACGGAAAGTAACAATGCCGGAGAAAGAGATATAAAACCCCATATCCAGCAGCTTGCCTGCCGTTTCTCGATCCTCAGTAAAGCAGTGTAGTACACCGCCGCAATCCTGAACCTGCTCTTCTTGTAAAATCGCCAGCGTGTCAGCGCGGGCATCGCGTGTATGCACGATAACCGGTTTATTCAGTTCGCGTCCGATGCGGATATGGTTGCGAAATGAGATCTGCTGCTGCGCTTTGGTTTCCGGGGTATAGAAATAGTCCAGCCCGGTTTCCCCCATTGCCACAACGCCCTCTTCCGCTGCGAACTGACGCAACGCCGCTACGTCATACTCTTCATCCTGATTCAGCGGATGGACGCCGCAGGAGAACACCACATTATTGCGTTCGCCCACCAGCTCGCGCATGCTGCGGTATCCGGGCAGCGTGGTGGCGACGGCAAGGCAAAACTTCACATCGCGTGCGGCGGCTTTCGCCAGTACGTCATCAACATCTTTATGCAAAGATGCGTAATCCAGGCCATCAAGATGGCAGTGCGAGTCGACTAAAAACATAATGTCTCTCTTAAAGGTGGGATACCGGAAGCGTAGCGCCTGGTTGCAGGTACCGTTCCAGTGTTAACAAAAGATCGGTAAGCAGCAGTTCGCGGTTCACTCCCACGACATTCAGCAACTGCTCACGGCAAGTAAATACGGCATGCAGCAGAGCATGTAATGTCTCACTGCGTAACTGACGGGCAAGGCTGTGTACCAGGTCCGGCACATCAACGTTGGTCAGCAACGTCGCCCCCTGCTGTACTTTCAGAGCATCAAGGAATAGCGCACAGACCCATTGCAAACGTTCTGCCACCCGATCGTGGCTAAGCGCCGCCAGCATGGCGAACCAGTCGCCACTATTCAGCGCGTTTTCAACCGCCTGACAGAGCGCCTGACGCTGCGCCCAGTGCTCTTCCTGCAACAGCGCTTCAGCCGCGCCTGGCGAGCCGGCGCACAGACGCAACGCGCTGAGAATAGCCTCTTGTGACGTTGTCACTTCCCGACTAAGCCATGCGCTGGCATAACTTTCCGCCGGTGGCGCAAGGTGATGCAAGCGACAGCGGCTGCGCAACGTCGCCAGTAACCGCGCGGGTTCCCGGCAGGCAAGAAAGAACCACGTCTGAGCCGGTGGCTCCTCCAGCGTTTTCAGTAATGCATTGGCGGCAGCATCGGTTAATAACGCGGCATCCTGAATCCAGACCACTTTCGCCCCGCCAAGACGTGCATGCTCGTAGAGTTTTTCACTCACTTCACGCACCGCATCAATGCCCAACGTCGTTTTGCCTTTTTCCGGCGCCAGTAGGTAATAATCCGGGTGGGTTCCGGCCTGCATTAACTGACAGCCGCGACAGTGGCCGCAGCTTTTGTGCCCTTCCGGCGTTTGACACAGCAGAAAACGGCTGAGCGCATAGATCAGCGCGTCTTCCCCCATACCTGGCAGCGCGTGAACCAGTAACGCGTGGTGCCCGCGTCCGCTTTGATAACTGGCGACCAGTTGTTCAAAGTCCGGTCGCAGCCACGGATACCATTTCATGCGCCCTGCTCCTGCTGCACCCATGCGGTAACTGTCTGACGGATAGCGCGCACAACGTCATCCAACGGTTGCGTGGCATCCACCGTGCGAATAGAGGCATCCTGCGCAGCCAGCTCAAGGTAACGCGCACGGGTGCGATTGAAGAAATCCAACGACTCCTGCTCAATGCGATCCAGCTCGCCGCGCGCACGGGCGCGTTTCAGGCCAACTTCAGGGGTGACATCGAGGTACAGGGTTAAATCCGGGCGAAAATCGCCCAGCACGGCATCGCGCAACGTCGCCAGCATGCCTTGATCGATACCACGACCGCCGCCCTGGTAGGCCTGAGTGGAGAGATCGTGCCGATCGCCAATAACCCAGCAACCGCGCGCCAACGCCGGCTTGATCACCGTTTCCACCAGTTGAACTCGGGCAGCATAAAACATCAGAACTTCGGCTTTATCAGAAATCACTTCGTCACCAACGGAACGGATATCCAGCACCAGACTACGCAGCTTCTCCGCCAGCAGCGTACCGCCCGGCTCGCGCGTAAATATCATCTCGCTGACGCCCAGTTCTTTCAGCGTTTCGACGACGACATCGCGTGCCGTCGTTTTACCGGCGCCTTCCAGCCCTTCAATAACGATGTATTTACTGCTCATTTTTTTCCTTTAGCACTTTCAGATAGTCCTGCACTGACCGGTTATGGCTGGCGAGGTTGGTATTAAATGTGTGTCCGCCCTTCCCGTCGGCCACAAAATAGAGGTATGGCGTCTTCGCCGGATGCGCTGCCGCTTTCAGCGAGGCTTCACCTGGCGTGGCAATCGGCCCTGGCGGCAAGCCGCTAATCACATAGGTGTTGTAATCCGTCGGCGTCTCCAGATCGGCGCGCGACAGCTTACCATTATAACGCGCGCCCATCCCGTAGATCACCGTCGGATCGGTTTGCAGGCGCATCCCGACGCGTAAGCGGTTAATAAAGACCGAGGCCACCCGATCGCGTTCGCTGGCCACAGCCGTCTCTTTTTCGATGATGGACGCCATAGTCACTAACTGGTTCTGATCCTTGTACGGCAGGCCGTCCATGCGCCCTTCCCAGACCTGTTCAACGGCTCGCGCCATTTTCTGGTGCGCGCGCTTGAGCAGCGCGACATCCGTTGTGTTTGCGGTATACATCCAGGTATCCGGCCAGAACCAGCCTTCCACCCAGTTTGGGTGCTCCAGCTTCAGCGCCTGCGCGACAGTGGCATAATCATCATCTTTCAGCGTGTGCTTCAGGTATGGCGCATCACGTAGCTGCTTCAGATAATCGCTCAGGCGCATTCCCTCCACCAGACGCAGCGGAAATTGCGCTTCTTTGCCGCTGGCCAGTAATTGCAGCATTTCGCGCACGGTCATGCCCGCCGTAAAACGGTAAGTTCCCGCTTTGAAGTGCGACAAATCCGGCTCCAGGCGTAATAACCACTGGAAAACACGCGGACGATTGATGACTTTTTCCTGGTACAGCAATTCACCCAGCGCCACCCGGCCGGTTCCGGCTGGCAGGGTAAAAATGGTTTCATCTTTAGTAAGGATCGTGGAATCCGCCAGTTGACGAACCTTCCAGACTCCGGCTCCTGCCGCAATCACTAATACCGCCAGCAGCAGGAGAACAACACGTAACATTTTCTTCATGACTGATTTATCTGCTCACACAGTGGGGCTAAAAATTGGTACAAATCACGCGTTGACCAGCGCAGCTCTCCCCATTGGCGAACGGGGACGACTGGCATCAACGCATTACAAATAACCACTTCCTCGGCCTGCGCCAGCGCTTGCTGGCGGGCATTCACTTCGACAACGCGAAAACCGGAAGATGCAAGTTGTCGCATACAATATTGTCGCATGATGCCATCCACTCCGGCGTAGTCGAGGCGCGGCGTGAAAACCTCCTGCCCTTGCCGCCAGAAAATATTGGCCGCACAGCATTCGGTGATCCAGCCGTCGCTGTCCAGCACCAGCGCTTCATCAGCACCGGTCTGCTCCAGCCCGGCGCGGATTAACACCTGCTCCAGACGGTTAAGATGTTTGATCCCCGCGAGTATCGGATTACGCCCGAGGCATACCTCGCTCAGCGCCAACGTAACGCCTTCCCGCTGCCAGCGTGCGTAGTGCTCGGGCCGGGCTGAAACAGAAAGAATACGCGTCGGTAAATCGCAGTTCGCCGCGCTGTAGCCGCGACCTCCGCCACCGCGGCTGAGGATCACTTTAACCACGCCGTCAGCTTTTCCTTGCGCCAGCGATGCCATCTCCTGCGCCAGCAGATCCCAGTCATGAAAAGGAATAAATAGCCGTTCACATGCCAGACGCAAGCGCTGTATATGCGCGGGCGCAAACTGGATTTGCCCGGCAAGGATACGCGCGGTAGTAAAGCAGCCGTCACCAAACTGTATGGCCCGGTCACTGGCCGCAAGCTGTCGTTGCTCTGTGCCATTAATCAAGAACATAGAGGCTCCTTAAGCGTGTAGCCGGACAGTTTGGCAGGATGGAAAGCAGAGAACAAGGGGAGAAAGCTGAATAGAAAAGGCCCGACAAGCGGGCCTTTAAAACAGCGAAGATGATCAGACTTTTTTGAAGATCAGCGAGCCGTTAGTGCCACCAAAGCCGAAGGAGTTACACAGGGTATACTCCATACCGCTGACCTGGCGCGCTTCGTGCGGCACGAAGTCCAGATCGCAACCTTCATCCGGGTTATCCAGGTTGATGGTTGGCGGTACCGCCTGATCACGCAGCGCAAGGATAGAGTAGATGGACTCAACTGCACCGGCCGCGCCTAACAGGTGGCCCGTCATGGATTTGGTTGAGCTCACCATGACGCTACGCGCGGCATCGCCAAACACCGCTTTCACCGCCTGAGCTTCAGCCATATCGCCTGCTGGCGTGGAGGTACCGTGCGCGTTGACGTAGCCAATCTGGCCTGGTTCAATGCCTGCATCGCGCAGCGCATTGACCATTGCTTTGGCCGCGCCAGCGCCGTTTTCCGGCGGTGACGTCATATGATACGCATCGCTGCTCATACCGAAGCCGATGATTTCAGCATAGATTTTCGCACCGCGTTTTTTCGCGTGCTCATACTCTTCCAGCATGATGATGCCAGCGCCATCGCCGAGGACAAAACCGTCACGCTCTTTATCCCATGGACGGCTTGCAGCCTGCGGATTATCGTTGCGGGTAGACAGCGCACGCGCTGCACCAAAGCCACCTACGCCCAGCGGGGTACTGGCTTTTTCTGCACCACCAGCCAGCATCGCATCGGCATCGCCATAAGCAATAATACGCGCAGCATGGCCGATGTTGTGCACGCCTGAAGTACAGGCTGTTGCAATGGAGATGCTTGGGCCTTGCAGGCCAAACATGATAGTCAGATGACCTGCCACCATGTTAACAATCGTAGACGGTACGAAGAACGGACTGATTTTACGCGGACCGCCCTTAACGAGGGAGCTGTGGTTCTCTTCAATCAGACCCAGACCGCCGATACCAGAACCTATCGCGGCGCCAACACGGGAAGCATTTTCTTCCGTGATAACCAGGCCGGAGTCGTGCATGGCCTGAACGCCAGCCACAATTCCATATTGAATGAAGTCATCCATCTTGCGCTGTTCTTTGCGCGAGATAATGTCTTCACAGTTAAAATCCTTTACTAAGCCAGCAAATTTGGTTGCATAGGCGCTAGTATCGAAATGGTCGATCAGGCTGATGCCACTCTGACCGGCAAGGAGAGCTTTCCAGGTAGACTCTACGGTATTGCCGACAGGAGACAACATGCCAAGTCCGGTCACAACTACACGACGCTTAGACACGTTCGTCCTCCAGGGAGGGATAAAAAAGAGATTCGAGGGATAACACTAGATAAAACTCAGGCGGTCGAGTGACCGCCTGGAGATGTTCACTTACGCCTGGTGACCGTTGATGTAATCAATGGCAGCCTGAACGGTGGTGATTTTCTCAGCTTCTTCGTCCGGAATCTCAGTATCAAACTCTTCTTCCAGAGCCATTACCAGCTCAACGGTGTCAAGAGAATCAGCGCCCAGGTCCTCAACGAAGGAAGCATTGTTGGTAACTTCTTCCTGCTTAACGCCCAGCTGTTCGCCGATAATTTTCTTAACGCGTTCTTCGATAGTGCTCATACTCTTAAATTTCCTATCAAAACTCGCTTTCGCGATGGTTTTCGTAGTGTATAAAATGTTGAAAAATTTGCAACTAAATCCCGGCAGTTCTTACCACGATTTTACGCTATTTTGAGGCCTTTCGCCCTCATAACGCAAATGATTTTAATCGTGGTTAGACCATATACATTCCACCGTTGACGTGCAGAGTTTCACCTGTGATGTAACCCGCCTCGTCAGAGGCTAAAAATGCAACCGCATTGGCGATTTCCTGAGCACCGCCGAGGCGACCCGCAGGAACTTGCGCCAGGATACCCGCACGCTGATCGTCAGAGAGCGCACGCGTCATGTCCGTTTCAATAAAGCCCGGAGCAACAACGTTCACCGTAATACCGCGGGACGCAACTTCGCGCGCCAGCGATTTACTGAAACCGATAAGACCCGCTTTCGCCGCAGCGTAGTTGGCCTGACCAGCATTTCCCATGGTACCAACCACAGAACCGATAGTGATAATACGCCCATGACGCTTTTTCATCATAGCCCGCATTACCGCTTTTGACAGACGGAAAACAGATGAAAGGTTAGTGTCGAGAATATCGCTCCACTCATCATCTTTCATGCGCATCAGCAAGTTATCACGAGTGATTCCGGCATTATTAACCAGAATATCAACCTCGCCAAACTCAGCGCGAATGTTCTCCAGAACCGATTCAATAGATGCTGCATCGGTCACGTTCAGCAACAGACCTTTACCCTTCGCACCTAAATAATCACTGATAGCCTGCGCGCCATTTTCGCTTGTCGCGGTACCAATAACTTTTGCGCCGCGAGCGGCTAGCGTCTCAGCAATGGCACGACCAATTCCGCGGCTTGCACCGGTAACCAGCGCGACTTTTCCTTCAAAACTCATGGTGTTCCTCTTTATTGCGCGAGTGCTTCTGACATCGCAGCTGGCTCATTGATAGCCGATGCTGTCAGTGTGTCAACAATACGTTTTGTCAGGCCGGTAAGAACCTTACCCGGGCCGACCTCATACAGGTGCTCAACGCCCTGCGACGCCATAAATTCAACGCTTTTCGTCCACTGCACCGGGCTGTATAACTGGCGCACCAGTGCACTGCGAATAGCTTCCGGCGACGTTTCGCACTTCACATCCACATTGTTAATAACCGGGATCTGCGGAGCATTAAATGTAATAGCGTTCAGTTCAACGGCTAGTTTTTCGGCTGCCGGCTTCATCAGTGCGCAGTGGGACGGTACGCTGACAGGCAGCGGCAACGCACGTTTAGCGCCAGCGGCTTTACAGGCTGCGCCTGCACGTTCAACGGCCTCTTTATGGCCTGCGATAACCACCTGCCCCGGAGAATTATAGTTCACCGGCGAAACAATCTGGCCTTCAGCCGCAGTTTCACACGCTTTTGCGATAGACTCATCATCAAGACCGATGATAGCTGACATCGCGCCGGTACCTTCAGGTACGGCTTCCTGCATGAATCTGCCGCGCAGCTCAACCAGACGTACAGCATCGGCAAAAGCGATAACACCGGCGCATACCAGCGCGGAATATTCGCCAAGGCTATGCCCAGCCATCAGTACCGGCGTTTTGCCACCCTGCTGCTGCCACACGCGCCACAGCGCGACAGATGCGCTCAGGAGCGCAGGCTGGGTCTGCCATGTTTTATTAAGTTCTTCTGCCGGGCCTTGCTGCACCAGCGCCCAGAGATTATAACCCAGAGCCGCAGAGGCTTCGGCAAACGTTTCTTCAATGACCGGGTAAGCTGCCGCCATATCCGCCAGCATACCGACGGTCTGGGAACCCTGCCCCGGAAAAACAAAAGCAAATTGCGTCATCTTCTTATCCTTATACTTAGAAACGAACCAGCGCGGAACCCCAGGTAAACCCGCCACCGAACGCTTCAAGCAGAATTAGCTGGCCAGGTTTGATACGCCCATCGCGTACCGCCTCATCCAGTGCGCTGGGAACAGAAGCCGCAGAGGTGTTGCCATGACGATCCAGCGTAACCACAACGTTATCCATCGCCATGCCAAGCTTTTTCGCCGTGGCGCTGATGATACGCAGGTTAGCCTGGTGCGGCACCAGCCAGTCCAGCGAGCTTCGCTCAAGATTATTAGCGGCTAATGTTTCATCAACAATTCGCGCCAGTTCCGTCACCGCGACTTTAAATACTTCGTTGCCCGCCATCGTTAAATAAGTCGGGTTTTCCGGATTCACGCGATCGAGGTTCGGCAGCGTCAGCAGTTCGCCGTAGCTACCGTCAGCGTGCATGTGGGTTGAGATAATGCCCGGCTCTTCCGAAGCACCCAATACCACCGCACCGGCACCATCGCCAAACAGAATAATTGTACCGCGATCGTTTGGATCTAATGTACGCGCCAGCACATCAGATCCAATCACCAGCGCATGTTTCACCGCGCCGGATTTTACATATTGATCGGCGATGCTCAGCGCGTAGGTAAACCCTGCACATGCTGCGGCAACGTCGAAAGCAGGGCAACCTTTGATTTCCAGCATATTCTGGATCTGGCACGCCGCGCTCGGAAAAGCGTGCGTTGCAGAGGTTGTCGCCACAATAATCAGGCCAATTTGATCGTTATCGATGCCGGCCATTTCCAGCGCGCGTTTAGCGGCTTCATAGCCCATGGTTGAGACAGTTTCGTTTGCCGAAGCAATACGGCGCTCACGGATCCCTGTACGGCTGACAATCCACTCGTCAGAGGTTTCCACCATTGTTTCTAAATCGGCGTTTGTTCGAACCTGCTCAGGCAGATAACTGCCGGTACCAATAATCTTCGTATACATGTACGCTCAGTCACTCTTGGGTAATATACACACATTCCGGTTATCGTCGCCCTGGGCGGATGATGCCGAAAGCGCATACACAGATTCCAGGCGAGCGGCAATTCGCTGTGGAATCTGCCGCTGCACCGCCTGCACTGCCTGTTCAATCGCGACGGTAAAGGCTCGCTGATTCGCTGCTCCGTGACTTTTAATCACAGTGCCGCGCAATCCTAACAGACAGGCGCCATTATACTGGTCGGGGTTGAGGTGACTGAATCGCCTGCTCAGGCTTTTTTGTAACCAACGTTTTAATAAAATCAGCCACCACGACCTTTTTTGCCCTTCGCTCTGTGATTTCAGCAGCGAAAGAAACATCCTGACAACCCCCTCCATGGTTTTTAATGTGACGTTTCCCGTAAAACCGTCACAAACTAACACATCCGTTTTTCCAGTCAGAAGTTCATTCGCCTCCAGATAACCAATGTAGTTCATTGTGGGAACCGATCGTAACAGAGCCGCTGCATCACGGATATTGTCATGACCTTTGGTTTCTTCTTCACCAATGTTCAACAGCGCTACGCGCGGGTTCGCGATCCCCAGGATCTCCTCGGCCATCACCGACCCCATTACCGCAAACTGCGCCAGCATTGTACTGTCACAATCCACGTTCGCGCCGAGATCCAGCACGACAGTTTTGCCCTTCTGCTGATGTGGCAAAACGGTAACCAGCGCCGGACGCTCAATCCCCTCAATCGGTTTGAGCAACATTTTCGCCAGCCCCATCAGCGCGCCGGTATTGCCTGCGCTGACGCAAGCCTGGGCACGTCCTTCTTTCACCAACTCCAGCGCCATACGCATCGAGCTACCGCGACTGGTGCGGATCGCTTGTGCGGGCCGGGCATCACTGGCAATAACTGACTGTGCAGGAATGATAAGCAAGCGTGAGCGTTGCTCGAAATCAGCTTTGGCAAGTAATGGCGTGATAGCGTCGGGATCGCCGACTAAAAGAAGGTTGAGCTGTGAATTAGAGTTCAGTGCCTGCAAAGCTGCAGGCACTGTCACGGTCGGGCCAAAATCGCCCCCCATGACATCTAACGCCAGGGTTAGACGTGTCAAGGTATCGTCGCAGCCTGGTTCGGTCTATCCCCGCTTTCGCGGGGAAATCCTCACTAAGCTTAATCACGCTTGCGCGTGATTACTTAGTGATAACCTTGCGACCGCGGTAGAAACCGTCGGCGGTGATGTGGTGACGCAGGTGGGTTTCACCAGAAGTTTTGTCTACAGACAGGCTGGTGACTGCGGTCAGCGCGTCATGGGAACGACGCATGCCACGTTTGGAACGGGTTGGTTTATTCTGTTGTACGGCCATGGACCTTACTCCTCAATTACTTACGCTTTAAGCTGGCTAATACGGCAAATGGGTTTGGTTTTTGCGCTTCATCAGGCAATTCGCCAAAGACCATGTCCGCCTCGGACACTTCACAGTGTTCAGAATCATGCACCGGAACTACAGGCAAGGAGAGAATGATTTCATCCTCAACCAGCGCCAGCAGATCGATTTCGCCGAATTCGTTAACCTCAATCGGCTCGTACGCTTCCGGCAGTGCTTCAGCCTGTTCGTCTGAACGCACAGGACTAAAACAATACGTTGTGTAGACCTGATGGGTGAACGGTTTCCCGCAGCGCTGGCATTCGAGCGATACCGTTACCTTCGCATCGCCGGTCAGAACCGCCAGACGCTGGTTATCGATAGCGAACGACATGGAGCACTCCACATCACTGTCTACGCTGGCTACAGATTCGGCGACGCGCTCCGCCTGCTCGGGGGTATAGATACCCTCGTAATCGAGGCGTTTTTGAGCCGTACGAACCGGATCAAGAGTCAGGGGTAATTTTACCTTTTGCATAGGGCGCGCATATTAACTTTGTAACGTCATATAGTCAAAGAAAAAGGCAGCCTACGGTTGCCTTTTGCCAATAATTCGCACACATTGCGGCCTACAGTTTAAAATGCCTCTCATTGTTAAGCCATATTTGGTGAAAAAAATATGTCGCAAATTATTCTCGCTTCGACCTCCCCATACCGCCGCGCACTTCTGGAAAAGCTTGGCTTAGCGTTTGAATGCGCCGCGCCGCAGGCTGATGAGACTCCGCATGCAGGCGAAGCACCGCGTCATCTGGTGCTGCGTCTGGCACAGGAAAAAGCGCAATCGCTGGCGGAGAAATATCCTCAGCACCTGATTATTGGTTCCGATCAGGTCTGCGTGCTGGACGGTGAAATAACCGGCAAACCGCATACGGAAGAAAATGCCCGCCAGCAATTGATGAAAGCCCGCGGAAATATTGTCACCTTTTATACGGGTCTGGCGCTATATAACTCGGCCACCGGTCATTTGCAGACTGAATGTGAGCCTTTCGACGTCCATTTCCGTCATTTAAGCGAGCCGGAAATCGATGACTATATCCGTAAAGAGCGTCCGCTGAACTGCGCTGGCAGTTTCAAAAGCGAAGGTTTAGGCATTGCGCTGTTTGAACGTCTTGAAGGCCGGGATCCCAACACGCTGGTCGGTCTGCCGCTGATCGCGCTGTGCCAAATGTTACGTCGTGAACAGTGTAACCCCTTGTTAAGCTAATGCTTTAGCGATCACAGTTTCTTTTTTGAGCAAACGTTACATTCATCACCATTATTAAAACGCTGTTTTAATTTAAGGAGAGGTGATGAAGATATTCAATAAAATGGCGCTGCTGTTGACGCTTTTCGGCGCCGCGAATGCCATTGCGCAGGCACCCTGGCAAACGCAGGGAGTGGTTGAAGGCAACCTCCCCGCTTCATGGCAAACGCTGAAAACAGAGATGCGCTACCCCCATTCCTGGCTCTCCGGCCACTATAAAGATTTTACTCAGTGGCAAAACCTTAGCCGCCAGTTATTCCGCACAGCATTGCTTACCCCGAACTCGACGAAACCTTTCGCGCCAGAAATTCTCAGCAAAGAAGATCGTGGCAGTTATACCGCAGAAAAACTGGCGCTTACTATCACTGACGATAATCGTATTGCGGCGCTACTGCTGATGCCGAAATCTCCGGAGCCTCACCCCGCAATAGTACTGTTACACGATCACGGTTCGAAATTTGATATCGGTAAAGAGAAGCTGATCCGTCCCTGGGGCGATGCGGGAAAGCTCGCCAGCGCGCAAGCCTGGGCTGACAAATTTTTTAGCGGAAAATTTATCGGTGATGAGCTGGCCAGCCGTGGTTATGCCGTCATCGCCATCGACAGCCCGGGTTGGGGCGATCGCGGGCCAATGGTCTATGAGCAGCAGCAGGCGCTGGCCAGTAACTATTTCAACCTTGGTCGTTCTCTGGCAGGCGAAATGGCTTATGAAGATATGCGCACGGTAGACTTTATCGCCTCATATGCCGGAGTGGACAGCCAACGCGTAGGCGTGTTGGGCTTCTCGATGGGCGGTTTTCGCGCCTGGCAACTGGCCGCACTGAGCGACAAAGTGGCGGCGACCGCCGTGATCTCATGGTTTGGTACGTATAACGGCCTGATGCAGCCGGGCAATAACGTACTGCGCGGCCAGTCCGCCTTTTATATGCTCCATCCGGGGATGCCTGCGCAGATGGATATTCCGGACATTGCCAGTATCGCCGCGCCTAAACCGATGCTGATCTTCAGCGGCGGCCAGGACAAACTGTTCCCGCCGGAAGCAGTAAAAGAGGCCTTTGCCAAAGTGCACCGCGTCTGGAAATCGCAGCACGCTGACGACAAACTCGTCACCCGCACCTGGCCGCAACTGGGGCATGTTTTTTACCGTGAACAGCAGGATGAAGTCTTTCCGTGGCTGGATAAGTGGCTGAAGCCCTGACCTGTTGCTCTCCCCCTCGTACCGGAGGGGGAAACGCTTATTTGGCGCTGCGCAGCACCTGCAAACAGTGTTTCAGTTCATCATCGAGCGGCGCTTCAATACGCAATGTCTCACCGCTATTTGGATGGGTAAATTTCAGCGCTGCCGCATGCAAAAACAGACGAGACAAACCGGTTGCTGCCAGTTGCTTGTCAAATTCACGATCGCCATACCGGTCGTCAAAAGCAATCGGATGACCCGCATGCTGCGTATGTACGCGGATTTGGTGCGTACGACCGGTTACCGGGCTACAACGTACCAGCGTCGCAAACTCGTAACGCTCTTCTACTTTAAACCGGGTTTCCGACGGTTTGCCTTCGCTGTTGACGCGCACAATGCGTTCACCGCTTTGCAGAATATTTTTCAGCAACGGTGCCTGCACCGCTTTTACGTGTGACTGCCATTGCCCGCGCACCAGCGCGAGATAATCTTTCTGCATCTCTTTGCCGCGCAGTTGCTCATGTAGCGAACGCAGCGCCGAACGTTTTTTGGCCACCAGCAGAACGCCGGAAGTATCACGATCGAGACGGTGAACGAGTTCGAGGAACCGGGCTTCCGGACGCAGCGCGCGCAGACCTTCAATCACGCCAAAACTCAGGCCGCTGCCGCCGTGTACCGCTGTACCGGACGGCTTGTTGAGGACGAGAATATGATCGTCTTCATATAAAATAACGTCGCTTAATGCCGCAACTTTCTGCAAATGCGGTGAAACCGCCTCTTCTTCGCGTTCAGCAACGCGCACCGGTGGGATGCGCACTTCGTCGCCCGCTTCCAGTTTATATTCCGGTTTGATGCGTTTTTTATTCACCCGCACTTCGCCTTTACGCAGAATGCGGTAGATCATGCTTTTCGGCACACCTTTTAATTGGGTGCGTAAAAAGTTATCGATGCGTTGCCCCGCTTCGTCAGCGGAAATAGCAACAAATTTTACGGATGGTGTCTCAGTTTTCATGGGAGGCGATTCTAAATAGCCATGATGATTAGCGCCACTCATTTTTCTATGCTTATATTTACATTCGCACCTGGATACTGGCGTTAGATTCTTCTGATGCGGTGGTTATTAAACCAATCTCCGTGCAGAGGTGAAAAAACTGTGAGTAACCGGGTGATAAATGGTAAAAGTCAGCTTGCTATAAGAGGGTTCGCAGGGAATAATGTTGCGGTTTTCCGTGTTGAATCTTGTTGAAACAAGCAAATAAGCGGAATGACCAGTTTTGCCTGTCCGATCATACACGCAGCAATGGCGTAAGACGTATTGAACTTTCAGGCAGTTAGCGGGCTGCGGGTTGCAGTCCTTACCGGTAGATGGAATCTTCTCTGGAGAGTTTTTCCCAGGCTGTTCCCCTGATAATTGCGCTGTATTTTCCACAGGAAATACAGGCAACCGACACACTGCGCCTCTTAAGCGAGCGACAACCGTGAGGTTGGCGACGTGAATAGTCTCGAGGCCATCGGTTCTCCCCGGAAAGGCGTTATCTTGCCCGCAGCTTAGTCGTCAATGTAAGAATAATGAGTAAGTTACGATGAAAAGAATGTTAATCAACGCAACTCAGCAAGAAGAGTTGCGTGTCGCCCTTGTGGATGGGCAGCGCCTGTACGATCTGGATATCGAAAGTCCGGGGCACGAACAGAAAAAAGCGAACATCTATAAAGGTAAAATCACCCGCATTGAGCCGAGTCTTGAAGCCGCTTTCGTTGATTACGGCGCTGAGCGACACGGTTTTCTCCCCCTCAAAGAAATCGCGCGCGAATATTTCCCCGCCAATTACAATGCTCATGGCCGTCCGAATATCAAAGACGTTCTGCGTGAAGGCCAGGAAGTTATCGTCCAGATTGATAAAGAAGAGCGTGGTAATAAAGGCGCTGCGCTGACCACGTTTATTAGCCTTGCGGGCAGTTATCTGGTGTTAATGCCGAATAACCCGCGCGCAGGCGGCATCTCTCGCCGCATTGAAGGCGACGACCGTACTGAATTAAAAGAAGCCCTCTCCAGCCTCGAACTGCCGGATGGCATGGGGCTGATTGTACGCACAGCCGGTGTGGGTAAATCCGCCGAAGCGCTGCAATGGGATCTGAGTTTCCGCCTGAAACACTGGGAAGCTATCCAGAAAGCCGCTGAAAGCCGTCCGGCGCCGTTCCTGATCCATCAGGAAAGCAACGTCATCGTTCGCGCTTTCCGTGACTACCTGCGCCAGGATATTGGCGAAATCCTCATCGACAACCCGAAAGTGCTTGAGCTGGCCCGCCAGCACATCTCCGCGCTGGGTCGTCCGGATTTCAGCAGCAAAATCAAACTGTACACCGGTGAAATTCCGCTGTTCAGCCACTATCAGATTGAGTCGCAGATTGAATCCGCCTTCCAGCGTGAAGTGCGTCTGCCGTCCGGCGGCTCTATCGTTATCGATTCCACGGAAGCACTGACGGCTATCGATATCAACTCCGCGCGCGCAACCCGCGGTGGCGATATCGAAGAAACCGCCTTCAATACCAACCTGGAAGCAGCCGATGAGATCGCTCGCCAACTGCGCCTGCGCGATCTCGGCGGTCTGATTGTTATTGACTTCATCGATATGACGCCGGTTCGCCATCAGCGCGCTGTTGAGAACCGTCTGCGCGAAGCCGTACGTCAGGACCGCGCCCGTATTCAGATCAGCCATATTTCCCGCTTTGGCCTGCTGGAGATGTCTCGTCAGCGCCTGAGTCCGTCGCTGGGCGAATCCAGCCACCACGTCTGCCCGCGTTGTAGCGGCACTGGCACCATCCGTGATAACGAATCGCTGGCGCTGTCGATTCTGCGCCTGATCGAAGAAGAAGCGCTGAAAGAGAACACCCAGGAAGTGCACGCAATTGTGCCGGTCCAGGTCGCCTCTTATCTGCTGAACGAAAAACGTGCTGCGGTCAGCGCTATCGAAGCCCGTCAGGGCGGCGTACGCTGCGTGATCGTGCCAAACGACCAGATGGAAACGCCGCACTACTCCGTACTGCGCGTGCGTAAAGGCGAAGAGACGCCGACCCTGAGCTACCTGCTGCCGAAGCTGCATGAAGAAGCGATGGCGCTACCGTCGGAAGAAGAGTATGCCGAGCGTAAACTGCCTGAACAGCCTGCGCTGGCGACATTCGTCATGCCGGATGTTCCGCCTGCTCCGCCAGCGCCTGCTGCCGCTGCTGCACCCGTTGCCAAAGCAGAACCTGCCGCTGCACAACCTGCAACGCCGGGGCTGTTCAGCCGTTTCGTCTCGGCACTGAAAGGCCTGTTTGCGGGCGAAGAAGCCCCGGCAGCCGTTGAAGCCCAGGAAGAGAAAAAACCGGCGAAACAAGATCGCCAACAGGATCGCCGCAAACCGCGCCAGAGCAATCGTCGCGATCGTAACGAACGCCGTGATGGCCGCGCTGAAGGCAGCGAGGCGCGCGAAGGTCGTGAGAATCGCGAAAACCGCGAAGGCCGTGAAGAGAACCGCCGTAATCGCCGCGAGAAATCGCAGCAGAACGCGGAAACTCGCGAAGCACGTGAGCCAGTAGCGGTCGAAGAGACAGACAAAGCCAAACAGCGCGATGAGCAGCAACCGTCTCGCCGTGAACGCAACCGTCGCCGTAACGATGACAAACGTCAGGCACAGCAGGATGTTAAAGAACTGAACCGTGCCGATCAGCCGGAGCAGGAAACTGAACAGGAAGAGCGCGTACAGGTGATGCCGCGTCGTAAACAGCGTCAACTGAGCCAGAAAGTACGTTTTGGGGATGCACAGTCTGCGGATGTTGCCGAAGAGACGATTGCTCCGGGTACTGAAGTGGCGAAAGTCGATCTCCCGGCCGTTGTGGAAACCAGCCAGGATCAGGATGAGAATGCTGAAGGGCGCGAAAACGCGATGCCTCGCCGCTCTCGTCGTTCTCCGCGTCATCTGCGCGTCAGCGGCCAGCGCCGTCGTCGCTACCGTGACGAACGTTATCCGTTACAGTCAGCCATGCCGCTGACCGTCGCATGTGCTTCGCCTGAAATGGCTTCCGGTAAGGTATGGATTCGCTATCCGGTTCCGCGCACTCAGGAAGAGCAGGCGAAAGAGATCGCGGCAGAAGAGAACGTTGCCGTTGAGCAGGATGTTGCACCGATGGTGGCTGAAGCCGCGCTGGTTAGCGCTGTACAGACCGAAGTGGTTGAGCAGCAACCTGCAGCAGAAGCAGAAGTTGTCGCGCCAGCCGCTGAAACGGAAGTGACAGAACCTGCCGTTGTGGAGCCGCAGCAGACTGTCGCTGAGCCAGAAACCGTTGAGGTAGAAACCACCCATCCGGAGGTTATCGCCGCGCCGGTTGATGAGCAGCCGCAACTGATTGCTGAAGAAGATCGTGTCGTCGCCGAAGAGGTTGCGGAAGAAGCCGCACCAGTGCAGGAAGCGCCGATCGTCGAAACCGTTCCGGCTGTTAGCGAAGAAGCCCCGGTCCCGGTTGCAGAACCCGTTGTTGAACCGGTTAAAGAAACGGTGGTGCCTGTCGTCGCCCGTAAAGTAGCCACTGCGCCGATGACCAAAGCGCCTGCACCGGCCTATGTCCCGGAAGCGCCGCGTCACAGCGACTGGGTTCGTCCGGACTTCAATTTCGAAGGTAAAGGCTCCGCGGGCGGTCACAGCGCCACCCACGCCGCCACCGCACCGGCAACAAAGCCGCCATCTGTTGACTAATCGTCAGATAGCCAAAAGCCGACCTCAGGGTCGGCTTTTTTATGCCTGCCGCGCGGGCTGGCGCACGCCTCCCAGACCCGGCATCACTTCGCGCATCAGTTGCAAAAATTTTCGCAAACGCGCCGGATAGTACCGCGCCCACGGATACACCAGATGCACCGGCAGCGGTGCCGCCTGCCATTCCGGCAACAGAGCGACCAGTTTTCCGCTGCGTATCTCCTCTTCCACCGCCCAACTGGAGATAACCGCCAGACCAAGACCACTGATCGCCGTATTCCGCGCAGCGTACAGGCTGTCGGTAAACAGTTTTGGCGAGATCGGCACCTGTTCCGCATCGCCGGTTTGCTGATGCGTCAGATGAATTTCATGCTGATAAAAAGTGTTCAGCGCTATCCACGGCAAGGCTGAGAGTTGTTGTGGGGTCTCAATTGCCGGAAAACGCGCGAGCAAGGCCGGAGAAGCCACCAGGCTGCGCGGAACCTCTGCCAGCAGCACCGATACCGTTGCCGGGTCCACTTCCGCGCCGACGCGAATAGCGCAATCGATGTTTACGCTAAGAAAATCTACCGTTTTGTCGTTCAGCATCCACTCGACAGAAAGCTGCGGGTGTCGCTCCAGAAATTCGGTGAGCGGCCCGAGCAACTGCTCCTGACCAAAAGCATGCGGCGCACGCACGCGTAAAATACCGACCGGTTCATCGTCAGATTGGCTCAGTTCATCCTCAAGGGCTACCCAGGCATCCGCTACCCGTTTTGCATGTTGATAACAGCGTTCACCATCATCGGTCAGTTTCATCGCATGGGTAGTGCGCAGCAGCAGCTTCACGCCGAGCAGAGTTTCCAGTGACTGTAAACGGCGGCTGACCGTCGCCTGCGTCGTTCCCAACTGGCGTGCCGCCGCCGACAGCGAGCCCGCTTCCACGATGCGGATAAACGTCCGCATCAAATCCACCCTGTCTATACGTTCCTGGCGCTTCATATTTATTTTGCCTATACGTTTCACGTATAACCGTTTTACCACTCCGCTGGCTACCGCGCCACAGCGTATTAGATAAGAATGTCCTCACTGCGTAGCACGTCTACGAATTCATAAAAACCATACCGGGGAAACACAGTATGAACCGTCATTCTCTTTCGACAGATGTTGTTGGCTGGGTCATTTTAGCGCTGGCGCTGGGCGCGGGATTTAGCGTGGCTTCTATCTACTATTCGCAGCCGCTGCTGCCGCTGATGGGTAGCGATCTGCACCTGACCGTTAACGGCATGGGGCTGGTACCGACGCTGACTCAGGCCGGTTATGCGCTGGGTATTTTGTTTTTACTGCCGCTGGGCGATCGCCATGACCGTCGCCGCCTCATCCTGATAAAAAGCGTGGCACTGGCGATTCTGCTACTGGCCTGTAGCCTGACCAGCAACCTTCCCTCTCTGCTGCTCGTCAGCCTGATGCTGGGGATGGCGGCGACAATGGCGCAGGATATTGTCCCGGCGGCGGCCATTCTGGCACCCGCGGGTAAACAGGGGAAAATGGTCGGCACGGTGATGACCGGTTTGCTGCTGGGCATCCTGCTTTCACGGACGGTAAGTGGCTTTGTCGGCGCAGCATTTGGCTGGCGGGTAATGTATCAACTCGCCGCCGTCAGTATTGCCCTGATTGGCGTGCTGATGTGGTCCGTGCTGCCGCGTTTTGCCACCCACTCTACGCTGAGCTATCCGGCACTGATGAAATCGATGGCACACCTGTGGCAACGCTATCCGGCCCTGCGCCGTGCGGCTTTCGCCCAGGGTTTCTTGTCCATCGCTTTTAGCGCCTTCTGGTCTACGCTGGCAGTCATGCTGCTGGAAAAATATCAGTTGGGCAGCGCCGTTGCCGGTACATTCGGTATTGCGGGTGCCGCCGGTGCGCTGGCCGCGCCGCTGGCCGGTGGTCTGGCAGATAAAGTCGGCGCTGAGAAAGTGACACAACTGGGCGCCGGGCTGGTGACACTCTCCTTTGCCCTGATGTTTTTACTGCCGGCACTGCCGCCGCACGCTCAGCTTATCCTGATTGCGCTCTCTGCGGTCGGCTTCGATCTCGGTCTGCAATCCAGCCTCGTGGCGCACCAGAATCTGGTGTACGGTCTGGAGCCGCAAGCGCGTGGCCGCCTGAATGCGTTACTGTTTACAGGTGTGTTTATCGGTATGGCGGTGGGTTCTGCTCTGGGCAGTAAACTCTATTCCGTCGCCTCATGGCAGGGTGTGGTAGTACTGGCAACGATCTCTGGCTTTATCGCGCTGATCATTCGCCTGGTCGATGCCCGTCGCATCCAGCAAGCGGCGCAGAAAGCATAAGACAAAAAAAGGCCCGCTCCGGTAACAGAGCGGGCATACGGAACATGCCCAGTTTCAAGACATGCTCAAAACGAAACGATTACGAGTTAATCTGGAACAACGACATTCCCTGCATATCAGAGAATGCTTTATAAGAAGCCTGCAAAGCAGCCTGTTGCATGGTGTAAGACGAAATTACCGAGTTCCAGTCCACATCCACCAGATCGCTTTTCTGCTGTGTCAGACCCAGCGCACGGTCATCCCCCAACGAATCAAGGCTGTCCAGCTCATTCAACTGCGTGCCCAACTCCGCGCGTACCGTCAGCACGTTGTTCAGGGAGTTCGTCAAACCACGGCTGGTTTTATCAACCGCGGCCTGCGCGGTCGCTTTGGCCGTCTCATCACCTGCAACCGGCGTATTCAGCGCGGCGATAGCAGTATCCAGCATTTTAAACAGATCAGTTTCCGACGTTCCCGGCAAACCGGTTGCCGGATCCGTCGGTTCAGGCGTGGCGTTACTGGTGATGCGGTTAAAAATTTCATCCCCCGTATGGGCAATCACCATGCTACGGGAAGCATCAACCTGCTGGGTGATGTTTTGCGTGCCGCCGCTGTAAGTACCGGTAGAATCGTACGGCGCCGTTTCGGTCTTATAGCCGCCGAAAATATAGCGCCCGTTACCGTCAGTGCTGTTCGCCAGGTTCAGCAACTGATCGCGATAGCCTTGCAGTTTGCTGGCCAGCGATGCGCGGTCGTCGTCGCTGAGCGAGCCGCTACCGGCCTCAACGATGGTAGACTGCGCGCCCTGAACAGCGGTCGTTACCTGCTGCAACACGCTCTCTTCCAGCGACACTTTTTGTTCAGCGAAAGTACGCGCCGTCGCGTATTGGGTGTTCTGCGCCTGCGCCTGAGAGATCACCACAGCCTGCGAAGCGGCGATCGGATCGTCAGACGGACGGTTCACACGCTGCCCGGTAGACATTTGCTCACCGTAGGCCAGCCATTTGCTCTGCGCATTGGTAACGCCGCGCATGTTTTGCTCATACATCATTTGCGTGCTGATACGCATCATTCACCCCTTACTTAGCGAATTTCCAGCAACGCATTAAACAGCGTGCTTGCGGTCTGCAGAACCTGGGCGTTAGCCAGATAATATTGCTGATAACGTTGCAGGTTGCCGTACTCTTCATCGAGGTTAACCCCGGAGATAGACTGCTGCTGGTTGCTGAGCTGTGTCACCACGTTGGTCTGCGTAGTGCTGCTGGTTTTCAGCGTCGATGTTTTGTTACCCACATCGCTGACCAGCGTGGCATACGCATCGTTGAACGTTTTGTTGCCGCCGACTTTGGTCGCTTTTTGCAGATCCAGCATCGCCTGGCCGTTACGGTTATCGCTCGCACCGTCAGTAGCGGTTTGCGCCATAGCGATCTTCGACTCATCCGTCACTGCCACACTCATGTTGACGACGGCATTGCTCACCGGTTTAACCGTAAAGCTGTCGTTGGCAACCGGTCCGGTCGTGCCACCGACGGTAATTTTCAGACCGTCAAAGTTCAGCGTACCGTCAGTCGCATCCGGCGTAACCGTAAACGAGGTATTGTTGGACAGTCGGGTAACATTCCAGTTTGTGCCGTCGTAAACCACTTTGTAATCAGTCGCCTGTACCGCAGAGCTATCGCTCACGGCTGCCGTCAATGTGGCATCACCTGTGTTTTTCGAGTTGTTCAGCGTTGTCGGGGAACCAATGGTAAAGAAATCAGTGCCCTGGTCGCCGTTCGCGTCATAACCCTGCGTGTGCTGCTGGTTAAATGAATCGGCAAATGACAGCGCCAGTTGACCCAGCGTGTTACGCGTCTGATCCAAATCCTGTGAACGGAACGCCAGCAGGCCGCCCAGCGAGCCGGTGGTGATCAGTTTTTCCGGAATTTCGATATTGCCAGCGGTGTTATCAACATACGCGACGGTTGTACGTGACGGATCGGCGCTCGAAGAGACCGCCGCCAGTTGGCGAGAAGTACTGCCTTGCACCAGCGTATAGCCGTTCGCCATCGTCAGGTTGTAGGTATTGCCATCCTGCACGCTGACTTCCACACCGACGATCTGGTTCAGTTCACTGACCAGTTGGTCGCGCTGATCGAGCAAGTCATTCGGCGACGCGCCAGCGCCCACGCCGGTCAGACGAGAGATCTGGTCGTTCAGCGAGGCAATCTGCTTGGTGTAGTTGTTAATCTGGTCAACGCTTGACGAGATAGACAGGTTAATCTGTTTGTCCTGGTCACGCAGATACTGGTCAGCCACTTTGAACTGGTTAACCATGCTGTCAGCTTTGCCCAACAGTGCCTGACGCGAGGCCGGATCTTCAGCATTACTGACCAGCGTTTGCAGGCTGGAGAAGAAATCCTGCATGCTGGTCGCCAGCGAATTGGTGGTGCCTGACAACACATCGTCGATTTTCGACATCTGCTCATAACGCGTCGTCAGCCCACTGCTCTGGTTTTGTGCCGCGCGCAACTGGTTGGTGATAAAGGCATCATACTCACGCTGAACGCCAACAACGTTAACACCATTCCCGACATAACCGCCTGCGCCCAGCGTACTTTTCGCCGCTGAAAGCACCGTCGTCTGGCGAGTGTAGCCCGCCACGTTATAACTGGAAATGTTATTACTGGCAGTATTAAGCGCGGCCTGGGCTGCGCTGAGCCCACTCATGGCGCTATTAATCAAACTGGACATGGAGGTTCCTTATATACATTCAGTCATGAGTCCTGTTGACGATTATCGGCAACCCAGGGCGAAACTTGAGATCTTTCAGAACAGATTTTGGATGTCAGTGCTATACGCTTTGCTGACCTTTTCACCCATTGATTTCAGTTGCTGAATCATGGATGTCAGTTTGCGGGCATAGTTAGGATCGGTCGCATAACCGGCATTTTGCAGCGCCTGTGCGCCCTGCTCTGGCGTTGCGGCCGTAGTGACCGCCGCGTAGCGTTTATTGCGCGTCAGCATACTAACGTAGTCGGAGAGCGCTTCAAGGTACGAACTGTAAACGCGGAATTTGGCTTTCACTTTCACCGCTTCACCGTTTTCATATTCGGTGGTGGTAATTTCCGTGGTCGGCCCCTTCCAGCCAGGCGTGGCTTTAACGCCAAAAATGTTAAAGCTCGGCTCGCCGTTTTCACGCGGGATCTGCCGCTGGCCCCAGCCAGATTCCAGCGCCGCCTGCGCCAGGATCAGGTGATGCGGAACCCCACTCTGTTCACTCGCCAGACGGGCAGGAAGCGACAATTGCGCCAGGAAGTCTTTGCTGTCGCCGGAAAGCGGTTCATCGCTGCCATCCGGCGCTTTTGGCATCGCTTTACGCACCAGTTGCGTCAGCGCCTGGTTCTGATAGGAGGTGACCGTTTCCAGCGGGAACTTCATCGGCACCTGCTGTGCTGCTTGTGCTGCTTGTTCCGCTGGCTCAGCGGAACCCTGCTGAGCGGCCATCTGTTTGACCATCATATCCGCCAGCCCCAGACCTTTACCGGCCGTCATCTGCTGCGCGATTTGTTGGTCATACATGCTGGTGTACAGCCGCGTTGAGTCACTGCTGAAAATACCGTCTTTCGGTAACGTTTCACGCATGCTTTTCAGCATCATCTGCACGAACATGCCCTCAACCTGACGTGCAACGGGGCGCAAATTGGCCTGCGGATCCTGTCGGGTCTCGGTTTTCAGTTCATTCAGTGATTGCGCGTCCCAGGCCGCGCTCGACAACAACCGGCTGTCCGTCAGCATTAGATGATCTCCAGTTTCGCGCGCAGGCAACCTGCACTTTGCATGGCCTGCAGAATAGACATCAGTTCCATCGGCGAAGCACCCAGCGCGTTAAGTGCGCGCACGACGCTGTTCAGGTTGGCGCTGGAGCGAACGCTTTGCAGCGAACCGCCGCTCTGGCGCAAATCGATCTGCGTTTGCGGTGTCACCACCGTCTGACCGCCGCCAAACGGTGTATTGGGCTGGCTGACATTAGCCTGCTGGTTGACCGTGACAGAGAGGTTCCCCTGCGCGACGGCACAGTTATCCAGCGACACTTCACGGTTCATCACCACAGAGCCGGTACGCGAGTTGATGATCACTTTCGCATCCTGCTGGGTAACGCCGACTTCAAGGTTCTGAATATCAGCCAGCAGACGGACCTGCGAACTGCCGCCAGTGGAAACGCGGATCTGCACGGTGCGGGCGTCAAGCGCCGTTGCGCTACCATAACCACGGCTGCGGTTAATGGTGTCGGCAATCTGCTGCGCCATAGAGAAGTCTTCCTGGTTCAGTTGCAGGTTGATGGTATTCCCTGCGCCGAACTGCGTCGGCAACTCACGTTCGATCACCGCGCCGTTGGTAATGCGGCCGCCGTTAAGCTGGTTCACCTGAACACTGCTACCGCCTGCCGACGCACCTGCGCCGCCAACCAGAATATTCCCCTGCGCCAGCGCGTACACCTGGCTGTCGACCCCTTTCAGCGGGGTCATCAGCAGCGTACCGCCGCGCAGACTTTTAGCGTTACCCATTGAGGAGACCACCACATCGATGGTTTGCCCCTGGCGGGCGAATGCCGGGAACTGTGCCGTGACCATAACAGCCGCGACGTTTTTCAACTGCATGTTGGTGCCAGTCGGCACCGTAATCCCCATCTGCGACAACATGTTGTTCAGTGTCTGCGTGGTAAAGGGGGTCTGTGTGGTCTGGTCACCGGTGCCATCAAGGCCAACGACCAGGCCATAGCCGATCAAGGAGTTTTCTCGCACGCCCTGTACGCTGGTGAGGTCCCGGATGCGGTCGGCCTGGGCAACAGATGCCACCAGTACCAACGCCATTGCCAGATATCTAAACATAATTCACCCCGGTTACATCGGCGATAAGTTGAGGAAGAAACGTTGCAGCCAGCCCATATTCTGCGCTTCGTTGATGTAGCCATTGCCCACATATTCGATACGCGCATCCGCCACCTGCGTGGACGGAACCGTGTTGCTGCCGCTGACGGCGCGCGGGTTTACGACGCCGGAAAAGCGGATGAACTCTGTGCCCTGGTTAATGGCGATCTGTTTTTCACCCACTACATGTAAATTGCCGTTGATCAGCACTTGATCGACCGTGACGGTCAGCGTGCCGCTAAATGTGTTACTGGCATTTGCGCCGCCTTTGCCGTCAAAGGTATTGCTGCCGGAAGAACTCAGATCGGCACGGGCATTGCCGAACAGCCCTTCGAGATAACGCGGTGTGGTGTCCATGCCAAAGCTGGATTTGCTATCGCGGCTGGCATTCGCTGACGAGCTCTTGCTGGCGCTCACGTTTTCTTGCAGTACGATGGTCAGCGTGTCGCCGACGTTACGCGGACGGCGGTCTTCAAACAGCGGCTGATAGCCATAGTTGATTGGCTGCGCAGTTTGGTAAATCGAACCATTCACCATCGGCACCGGCCCCGGAATGGGCTGGGCGGTGGTCGCCCCCTGCACTAACGGTGTAGACGGAACCCAGGCACATCCTGTCAGGGTTAATGCCACTAAAGCCATAATCGGGTAGCTGTGCACGGCGTATTTTTGCATTGCATTCATCTTCGAAATCAGGGTTCCGGCACGGCGCTTACCGCGCCGGAAAACGCCTTAGAGTTGCGTCAGTTTCTGCAGCATCTGATCGGTGGTCGATACTGCCTTACTATTAATTTCGTAAGCGCGCTGAACCTGGATCATATTCACCAGCTCTTCCGCCACGTTTACGTTTGAGGTTTCCACATACCCCTGATACAGCAAACCTGCACCGTTCAACCCAGGCGTAGTGGCGTTCGGCGCGCCGGAGGCCTGCGTTTCGGTGTAGAGGTTTTCACCGATGCTTTCCAGACCGGTGTCATTCATAAAGGTGGTCAGGTTTAACTGACCAACCTGAACTGGCGCAGCCGTCCCCTGCTGGGTCACACTCACCACGCCATCGCTGGCAATAGTGATGCTCAGGGCGTTTGCCGGAATAGTGATAGCCGGCTGAACCTGATAACCGCCAGCCGTCACCAGTTGTCCGTTCTGATCGACCTGGAAGGAACCATCGCGGGTGTAGGCGGAAGTCCCATCCGGCAGAGAGACTTCGAAGAAGCCCTGCCCTTTGATCGCCACATCTTTACTGTTGTTGGTCTGAGACAAGTTGCCCTGGCTGTGCAGACGTTCAGTGGCTACCGGGCGCACACCGGTACCAATCTGCAAACCGGAAGGCAGCGTAGTCTGCGCGGAAGACTGCGCACCAGGCTGACGAATCGTCTGGTACAGCAAATCTTCAAATACCGCACGCTGACGCTTAAAACCATTGGTACTGACGTTCGCCAGGTTGTTGGCGATGACATCCATATTGGTTTGTTGGGCGTCAAGGCCGGTTTTTGCGATCCATAATGAACTGATCATATGTAGTCCTGTTTATTAGCCCATTGACAGCAACTGGTTGGCACGTTGCGCGTTATCATCGACGCTGGAGATCACCTTCATCTGCATCTCGAAACGACGCGCGCTGGCAATCATGTCGGTCATGGCCGCCACCGGTTTAACGTTACTGCCTTCCAGCACCCCGGACATGACGCGTACGCTCGGATCGTCCTGCAACGTCGCGCCACGCGTCGCCTGTGCGGCCTGGGTCAGACGGAAAATGCCGTCATCGCCGCGCTGCACTTCTTGCGGGTCTGCTTTCACCAGTTTCAGTTTGCCAACCGGCGCAACGGTATTGGCCGGATCGCCCGGGTTCAGCGAGGAGATCGTACCGTCCGCCGCAATTGTTATTTGCGAGCCTTCAGGAACGGTCAACGGCCCCGCATCACCCATCACCGGATGCCCCTGGATCGTCAACTGGCCGGTCGAACTCACCTGGATGTTACCGTTGCGGGTATATCCTTCAGTACCGTTCGCCGTCTGTACTGCCAGCCAGCCGTCCTGCTGCAACGCCACGTCCAGCGGACGCGAGGTGTAATCCAGTTGGCCGGGCGTCATATCGGCGCCAGGTGTTGACGCGACCACCAGCGTACGGGTAGGCAGCGAAAGCCCTTCTACCGGCACCGCGCGCAATGCATTAAGCTGCGCACGGAAACCCGGAGTGGACGCATTCGCGAGGTTGCTGGCCGTGACAGCCTGCTGATTCAGCGTCTGGCTGGCAGCGCCCATCGCGGTATATATTGCGTGATCCATTAAGCCATCCCGTCAGACGATTAACGCAGGTTAACCAGCGTGTTAAGGATCTGGTCCTGGGTTTTGATGGTCTGCGCGTTCGACTGATAGTTACGCTGCGCGACGATCATGTTGACCAGTTCTTTACTCAGATCCACGTTCGAAGCTTCCAGCGCGCCGCTGGTCAGGCTACCGTAGTTACCGGTGTTTGCCGTACCGAGCAGCGCCACACCGGAAGAAGACGTGGCAGACCAGACGTTGTCGCCTTCGGACTTCAGGCCTTCGTTGTTGGCGAAGTTTGCCAGCACAATCTGACCCAGCAGCTGAGTCTGTTCGTTGGAGTAGTTACCTACAACGGTACCGTCATCGTTAATCTGGTAGCTCACCAGGTCACCCGGTTTGTAACCATTCTGGGTGGTTGCAACGATGTTGTTAGAACCGGTGTTTTGCTGCATGGAGTTCAGGAAGCTCAGGGAGAACGTCGCCGGGGTTGCGCCGTTAATGGTACCGGTGGTGATGTTCGCCGTGGTGCCGCTGGTCAGAGAGCCGTTCGTATCAAACACCATTGTGCTTGCCAGTGTCGCAGTGCTGCCACTTACGCTACTGTCCTGCGTGTAAACGTCCCAGGTGTTCGCCGTAGCACTTTTCACGAAGTAGACGTTCATGTCATGCGCGTTACCCTGGCTATCGTAAACGGTAATAGAGCCTTTTTTGTTGTAGGTATCCGCGTTAGTCGGATCAAAGGGGGTAACTGTCGGAGTGGAATCCGTAGAGTTCAGGTTGATCTGCATCGTTGCCGTGGTGGTGGTTTTCGCCGCCATCAGGGTGTTCGGGATAGTAATAGCCTGCGGGTTCGCGCCAGTCTGAACCGTTGGCGGTGTACCTGTTGCCGGATAACCCGTTACTTCCATGCCTTGCATGTTCACCAGGTTACGGTTCTCGTCCAGTTTGAACTGACCGTTACGGCTGTAATAAACAGAACCGTTGCTGTCGACCAGACGGAAGAAACCGTTGCCGCTCAGCGCGACGTCCAGACCGCGACCGGTGCTGGTGGTGGTACCATCGTTAAAGTCCTGGGTAATCCCGGCTACCTTAACACCCAGACCAATTTTAGAACCGGCAAACATATCGGCAAAAGACGCTGTCCCGGATTTAAAGCCATATGTGGCGGAGTTGGCGATGTTGTTACCAATGACATCGAGGTTGGTGGCCGCAGCATTCAGGCCGCTGACCGCTTGTGAAAAGGCCATGACTTACTCCTGATAAGTGTTAAGGCTTAGATAATCTGCCGTACTTCGTCGAGTGTGGTTGTACCGTAGGTACCCAAATCTAAAAGGTTGCCGCTGGAGTTGAGCGTGACGCCCTGCACCATGGCAAATTGCAGCGGTTGCGCAACCAGCTGTGTTGTGCCGGTGCTGGCGGAGATGGTCACTTTGTAAGAGCCATCCGGCGCTGTCGTCCCATCGGTCAGCTTGCCATCCCAGCTAAAGGTATGAACGCCAGCCGACAGCGAACCAATGTCAATCGTGCGCACCACGGTGCCGTCTTTGCTCGTGACGGTCGCAGTGACTTTGTCAGCCGCCTGCGTCAGTTCAACCCCAAACGGCGTGGTGGTCCCGCTGCCTACCAGAACTGTCTGCCCCGGGATCATGACGCCGTGACCAATCAGGTTGGATGCCTGCAAAGACTGGCTGTTATCAATCTGCCCGGAAATCGAACCCAGCGTGGTATTCAGTTTTTCAATCCCGCTGAGGGTGCTGATCTGCGCCAGTTGCGACGTCAACTCGTTGTTTTGCAGCGGGTTGGTCGGATCCTGGTTTTTCAACTGTGCGACCAGCAGCGTCAGAAAGCTACTCTGCAGGTCGGAAGCGCTGTTAGTACCTGTAGTGGACGTACCAGAGCTGGTCGATGAGACACTACTGTTAGCAGTGGTGTCATTCACGTTCACGGCGATAGACATGCGTGTCTCCTTTACTGGCCAAGGGTGAGCGTTTTGAGCATCATGCTCTTAACGGTGTTAAGCACTTCAACGTTTGCCTGATAGCTGCGTGAAGCGGACATGGTATTCACCATCTCACCGACCACATCAACGTTCGGCATTTTGACGTAGCCATTGGCATCAGCCAGCGGATTACCTGGTTCAAAGACCAGTTTGTCCGGCGCCTGACTTTCGACCACATCAGATACTTTCACGCCGCCGGTCGCCTGACCCGGTGCAGCGTCAACCTGGAAGACAACCTGTTTAGCGCGGTAGGGTTGCCCGTCTGGTCCGGTTACGCTGTCGGCGTTCGCAAGGTTACTGGCGGCGACGTTCAGACGTTTTGATTGCGCAGTGAGCGCAGAACCGGCGACATCAAAGATATTCAGCAATGCCATTTACTTAGTTCCCCTGTTGCAGAACACTCATCATGCTTTTGATCTGCCCGCCCAGCACGGTCAGGCCGGTCTGGTATTTCACGCTGTTGTCAGCAAATTGCGTACGTTCGCGATCCATATCCACGGTGTTACCGTCGAGTGAAGGCTGGTCAGGAATGCGGTACAGCAGATCGGCGGACGGCGTGGAGATGTTTTGTGCCGGAATATGGCGGGAAGATGTCAACGTCAACGCAACGCCGCTGTTTTCAGCACGCCCGCGCTCCATGACTTTTTTTAATTCGCTGGAGAAATCAATATCACGCGCCTGAAACCCCGGGGTATCGGCGTTGGCAATGTTAGCCGCCAGAATCTCCTGGCGCTGGGCGCTCAGGTTCAGCGCTTCTTGCTGAAAACGCAGAGCGGCATCAAGTTTATCGAGCATAGCTCCCCCACTGATGACAATTATTTAGCCAACAGCTTAAATCTCCTCAGGCAAACTTATCGCCGGAATAAGGGCAAAATGCGTCGCTATTTATTGCGTTGATAGATTTGCCATGCAGTTAAAATCTCTGCATCCCATCAACAGGCAGGAGTCTGCGATGAACACGTTGAAAAGCGGTTTAGCCGCGACCTTACTGTTTTTGAGCCCGCTGACACAGGCGGGCGAGCTGCAAGCTCAGCTCACATCATTTTTTGCTCAGCGCCTTGCTGGCGTTAGTGACGAGGTAGTGGTAAATATACGCACTCCGCAGAACATGTTGCCCGCCTGCGATCAGCCGGCGCTAAGCGTAGTCGGCGGCGCAAAGTTATGGGGAAACGTAAACGTTGTGGCAAACTGTGCGGGGGTTAAGCGCTTTTTGCAGGTTAACGTGCAGGCGACGGGTAATTATGTGGTGGCGGCGCAATCTGTTGCGCGTGGCAGCACGCTGCAACCCGATAGCGTGACATTAAAACGCGGTCGTCTCGATCAATTACCGCCGCGCACGATGCTGGATATCAATCAGGCGCAGGATGCGATCAGCCTGCGCGATCTCGTTCCCGGGCAGCCGATTCAGCTCTCGATGCTGCGTCAGGCATGGCGGGTAAAAGCCGGACAGCGGGTACAGGTTGTGGCATCGGGAGATGGCTTTAGTGTGAACGGCGAAGGACAAGCGTTGGACAATGCCGCAGTGGCGCAAAATGCCCGCGTGCGTATGTCTTCAGGCCAGATTGTCAGTGGTACGGTGAACACTGATGGGAATATTCTGATTAACCTATAATCTTTTTAAAGAATTTATGTTGCCTGCCGATAAATAAGCAACGACTAAAGATATCAGGCCCGAAACGCCGGGACACCTCGATGAGGACAACACAATGAGCATTGATCGTACATCGCCTCTGAAGCCGGTTAACGCCGTTCAACAGCGTGAAACCAACGACGCGCAGGCGCAGAAAGCACGGCTGGAAAAAGCCGAGACGGCGAACAGCACCAGCGTCACCATCAGCGGCGCGCAGGCGAAGCTGATGCAGGCGGGCGCGAATGACATCAATATGGAACGCGTTGAGCAACTGAAAACCGCGATTCGTAATGGTGAACTGAAAATGGATACCGGCAAGATTGCCGATGCCCTGATTAACGAAGCGCAGAGTTACTTACAGAGTAAATAACAGAATGAATCGACTGTCAGACATCCTTGATCAAATGACAGTTATCCTGAGCGCTCTGAAAGACGTGATGGATGCTGAGCA
Source organism: Kosakonia sp. MUSA4 (assembly GCF_013085925.1). Lineage (NCBI taxonomy): Bacteria > Pseudomonadati > Pseudomonadota > Gammaproteobacteria > Enterobacterales > Enterobacteriaceae > Kosakonia > Kosakonia sp. MUSA4. Next base: position 1,902,127 of record NZ_CP025697.1, on the reverse strand, counting down.
AAAGCAACTTTCCGTAGGCCATGTGAATGGCAGTACGTTACAGCGTATTACGGAAGAAAAAAGTTCCTTGCTCGCAACGCTGGATTACCTGGAGCAACAGCGTCGTTCGGCGCAGAAAACACAGCGCAGCGCTAATGACGATATCGCCGATCGCTGGCAGATTATTACGCAGAAGACACAGCATTTGCGCGACCTTAACCAGCACAATGGATGGCTGCTGGAAGGGCAAATTGAGCGTAATCAGCAGGCGCTGGATGTACTGAAACCCCATCAGGAACCGACGCTTTACGGCGCCAACGGCCACACCGCTTCCGCTAACCGCGGCGGCAAAAAAATCTCGATTTAATCGCCAGACATTTTTTTGCCAGGGGTTTCCCCCTGGCAAAATTGTTTATGCCGTCCGCCGAGCAAACTCTTTCAGTTTAAAACCCAGCAGCGCCAGCGTGGCGAAGTAAGCGACTACGCCCACCCCCACTACCGCCATCAAACGCAGTAAGCGGTATGGCATCGTACCCAGTGACCATTCCGGCATGACATAGAGCATGCCCACCAGCGCAGCCGCCATCACCAGCACAGCAATTCCCAGACGCAGCAGAAAGCTTTTCCAGCCTGGCTGCGGCGTGAAAATATCTTGTTTACGCAACTGCCAGTAAAGCAGAGCGGCGTTCAGGCAGGCCGCCAGACCGATCGACAGCGACAGCCCGGCATGTTTCAGCGGACCAATAAAAGCAAGGTTCATCAACTGCGTCACCAGCAGCGTGACAATGGCAATCTTCACCGGCGTTTTAATGTTCTGCCGCGAATAGAAACCCGGCGCCAGCACCTTCACGACAATCAGGCCCATTAAGCCGACGGAATAAGCAATTAATGCCCGCTGCGTCATCAGCGCGTCAAAGGCGGTGAATTTACCGTACTGAAACAGCGAGACAGTCAGCGGTTTTGCCAGAATCCCCAACGCCACTGCGCTCGGCAGCGCCAGCAGAAAGCAAAGACGCAGCCCCCAGTCCATCAGACGGCAGTACTCGTCATGATTGCCGCTGGCAAAGCTTTTCGACAACGAAGGCAGCAAAATCGTCCCCAGCGCCACGCCCAGCACGCCAGACGGAAACTCCATCAGCCGGTCAGCGTAGTACATCCACGATACCGACCCGGAAACCAGAAACGAGGCGAAAATCGTGTTGATGATTAACGAAATCTGGCTGACCGAGACCCCCAGAATCGCAGGCCCCATCTGTTTCACGACGCGAATAGCACCGGCATCGTGGAAACTCACGCGCGGCAATACCAGCATGCCGATCTTCTTCAGATGCGGCAGTTGATAAACCAGTTGCAGCACGCCGCCCACCGTCACCGCCCATGCCAGCGCCAGCACTGGCGGATGGAAGTACGGCGCGGCAAACAGCGCAAAGCCAATCATGCTGATATTGAGAAATGTCGGCGCAAACGCCGGCACCGAGAAACGGTTCCAGGTATTGAGGATCGCGCCCACCAGTGACGCCAGCGAGATCAGCAGAATATAAGGAAAGGTAATGCGCAGTAGCTGTGAGGTGAGATTGAATTTATCCGCTGTATCGGCAAAACCCGGCGCGGTGACCAGAATCACCCACGGTGCCGCCATCATCCCGGCGACAGTCACCAGCGCCAGCGCCAGCGTCAGCAAACCCGAGACATACGCCACAAACACCCGCGTCGCATCCTCGCCCTGCTTGCTTTTGTACTCAGCAAGAATGGGAACAAATGCCTGAGAAAACGCCCCCTCGGCAAAGATACGGCGCAACAAATTGGGCAGTTTAAACGCCACAAAGAAGGCGTCGGTTGCCATACCTGCGCCAAAAACCCTTGCCACAATAGCGTCGCGCGCAAAACCCAGCACGCGAGAAAACATTGTCATCGAGCTGACAGCCGCCAGCGATTTTAATAGATTCATTCTGGATTCCATAAGCACAACGCCTGCAATGCAGGCGTTGGTATACAGCGAAGCGCTTAGTCTACAGGGAAAAAGGCGAATTACTATCGCCAGATGTTACAGGCGGTTATTCACTCATCGCCTCACGCCAGAGCTTTTCCACCACGCGTTGAGCCAGTATGGCCTGTTCGCCCGCCGTTTCCGGAACCGTCTGATTTTGCACACATTCAATAAAATGGCGCGCGCAACCGGCAAAACCACGCTGTTCCAGCACGCTCTGCCAGCCAGCGACCGGACGCGCCACTACGCCCTGCCCGCGCTCTTCGCGCCATTCGCGCATATCGGTGATATCCACCAGCGCGCCATCGGTGACGGCCTGAATCCATTCGCGCTGGCTTCCCGCACGCCGGTGCATACTGGTGGTAATTTGCAGGTGATCCAGTGAGAAGTGATGTTCGGCATAAACCATGGCGCCGTCATCATCCGTAAGCAACGTACCGCTTTGTAACGCCGCCGTGCTTCCCGCCAGCCACAACGCGGTATCCACCACGTGCAGATAATCGTCGAGCAGCGTGAAGCGTAAATCGTGCGGCCCCACGCTGTCGGTGCGGTGTTTATCCATCCGCAGCGACGCCGCCTGCGGCATCTGCTGTTTCAATTCGCGGTACAGCGGCGAGAAACGGCGATTAAAACCGACCATCAGCGTCAGTTTTTTCCGCGCGGCCAGTTCGATAAGCCGCTCAGCATCCTGGAGGTTTTCTGCCAGCGGTTTATCGACGCAAACATGCACGCCAAGGTTCAGTAACTCACTGACCACGCTGTAGTGCGAAGCTGTCGAGGTGTGGACGAAGACCGCATCACACTGCGCGGCTAATGCCGCCAGCGAATCAGCATAGGGAATGCGCCAGGTCTCGCATACCCGCAGGGCTTTTTCCCGCGTCGGCGACCAGGCCGCGGTTAGCGTCCAGTCGGTCGCTGCGCCGACAACCGGCAACCAGGCTTTTTGCGCAATGCCGCCCAGGCCGACCACTCCAACACGTAGTTTCGTCACGGCTAATCTCCTAAATGTGCGAGCAGCGAATCCAGACGCTGTTTCAGCTCTGCCACTTCCTCTTCCAGCGCCTCAACGCGCGCCGCCAGTGATTCTTCCGGCGGGCTGACCGCCTCAACAACATTCACCAGCGTCTGTACATCGCCACTGAACAGGTGCATATAGCGGCTTTCGCGCTTGCCGGGCTCTCTGGGCAGCCGCACGACATACGGGCCATCTTCCCGCGTCGCCAGCAGTTCCAGCGCCGTTTCCACTTCCGCCATATCGTTAAAACGATGCATGCGTTCCGCACGACCACGCAGTTCCCCCGGCGTTTGCGGCCCGCGCAGCAGCAGCGTAGTGATGAGCGCCACTTCTGCCGGATTGAGTTTCAGATCGCCAAATTCAGAGTTGCAAAAACGCTGCTCGTATTTCGTTACGCGATTGCCAAAACCGCTGACGGTGCGCAGATAGTGCCGCTTCACCAGTTCATCCAGCACATCCTGAATCTCATGTTCGCTGAGGTTCATGACGGGTTCACGGTTGGTCTTCTGATTACAGGCGGTAACCACGCCATTGATCGACAGCGGATATTGTTCCGGCGTGGTGATCTGCTTTTCCAGCAGGCAGCCGATAACGCGCGCTTCAACCGCTGAGAGTTGATACTTCATCGTTGCTCCTTAGCGACCCGGGGTCCATTCTTGCGCGGTGAGCGCGGTAAGTACGTGATCGCGCCACTGCCCGTCGATCAGCAAATACGATTTGGCGTAGCCCTCTTTCTCGAAACCCAGCCTCGCCAGCAAATCGCCGCTACGTTTATTGTGCGGCATGTAATTTGCCATAATGCGGTGCATATGTTGCGTGCGCTGCATGTAGCGGATCGCCGCCGTCAGCGCTTCAAACATCAGCCCTTGCCCCTGCCATTTCTGTCCGATGGAGTAGCCAAGGTAACAAGCATGAAACGAACCGCGCACCACATTGGAAAAATTCGCCACGCCGACGATCTCTTTTTCCTCAGGATCGAGCAGCGCGAAATAGAATGCCGATCCCTGCTTATGAAACTCATTGATCATGCCAAGACGAGCCTGCCAGCCGGAAGGATAGCAATGACTTTCATCGCGCACGGGCTCCCAGGGCTTTAGAAATTGCCGATTTTCGGCGTAATAATCCGCCAGGCGCCAGGCATCGCGCTCATGCACTAAACGAACCACTAATCTGTCTGTGACTAAGCGTACTTTCGGCACGTTACTGCGGTAGCCAAACATGCATTACCACTCCTTCCATTTCACCACACTTTTAACCCCTTACCTTTACTATACATTTGCGCAGCCACTCTGTGAAAACAGCAACATGGCATTTTCCACTTTGTGGGCCACTTTCGATGAAAACTCTGAATCAAAGCCGGATTTTGATAAAAAAATATTGTCACTGCGAATGTGGGAAAAGATCGGGCGAACCCGCAGAATAAGAATGTCTTATCTTTCTTAATTTCCCGGAGGGGAAATGGCGCGCATATCGCAGGCAAGGAGCCTGGGTAAATATTTCCTGCTTGTCGATAATATGCTGGTGGTCCTCGGCTTTTTCGTTGTATTCCCACTTATTTCTATTCGTTTTGTTGATCAGCTCGGTTGGGCGGCGTTGATGGTCGGTATTGCGCTTGGCCTGCGGCAATTTATTCAGCAGGGTTTGGGCATTTTCGGCGGCGCAATTGCCGACCGTTTTGGCGCAAAACCGCTGATCGTCACCGGCATGTTGATGCGTGCGGGCGGTTTCGTCGCGATGGGCGTGGCGCATGAACCCTGGTTGCTGTGGCTCTCCTGCATTCTTTCCGGGCTGGGCGGCACGCTGTTCGATCCGCCGCGTTCCGCGCTGGTGGTCAAACTGGTGCGTCCCAACCAGCGCAGCCGCTTTTTCTCTATCCTGATGATGCAGGACAGCGCCGGCGCGGTTGTCGGTGCATTGCTCGGTAGCTGGCTGTTGCAATACGACTTTCGTCTGGTGTGTGCCGTCGGTGCGCTAATGTTCGTGCTCTGCGCCGCGTTCAACGCCTGGCTGTTACCGGCGTGGAAACTCTCTACGGTCAAAGCCCCGGTGCGCGAAGGGCTGGCACGCGTGCTGCGCGACAAACGGTTTGTCACTTACGTCCTGACACTGACCGGCTACTATATGCTGGCAGTACAGGTGATGCTGATGCTGCCGATCATGGTCAACGATATTGCCGGTTCACCGGCGGCAGTGAAGTGGATGTACGCCATCGAAGCCTGTTTATCGCTGACGTTGCTCTACCCTATCGCCCGCTGGAGCGAAAAACGCTTTCGTCTTGAACACCGTCTGATGGCCGGGCTGCTGGTGATGTCATTCAGCCTGCTGCCGGTCGGAATGGTCGGGACGTTGCAGCAACTGTTTACGCTTATCTGCACGTTCTATATCGGCTCAATTATTGCCGAACCAGCGCGGGAAACCTTAAGCGCGCAGCTGGCAGATGCCCGCGCGCGCGGCAGTTATATGGGTTTCAGTCGCCTTGGGCTGGCATTTGGCGGCGCGCTGGGTTATGCCGGCGGCGGGTGGTTGTTTGATGCCGGCAAAGCCTTCAACCAGCCGGAATTGCCGTGGATGATGCTCGGCCTGATCGGGCTGATGACCTCAATGGCGCTGCTGTGGCAATTCGGCCATAAGCGCATTCGCCCGCGGATGCTTGAACCTGGCGCCTGATTTGCGCCATGCCATGCTCTCTTCCATACTGGTCTTTAACGGATAAGCCAGTATGGAGGAGAAACGTGAAACTCTACATTTACGACCACTGCCCTTTCTGCGTCAAAGCCCGCATGATTTTCGGCCTTAAAAATCTTCCCGTAGAACTCAATATCCTGCTCAGTGACGACGAGGCCACGCCAACCAAAATGATTGGCCAGAAGATGGCGCCCATCCTGCAAAAAGACGACAGCCGTTATCTGCCGGAGAGTATGGATATTGTGCACTATGTCGATAAACTTGACGGCAAACCGCTGCTCACCGGTAAACGGAACCCGAAACTGGAAGAGTGGCTGCGCAAGGTTAACGGCTATGTGAATAAATTGCTGATACCCCGCTTTGCGAAATCCGCCTTCGACGAGTTTTCCACACCGCAGGCGCGCGCCTCGTTTGTCGCGAAGAAAGAGGCGGCGATCGGCAGCTTCGACGAACATCTCGCCCACTCTGCCGGGCTGGTGAAAAATATCAGCGACGACCTACGGGCGCTGGACAAGCTCATAGTCAAACCGAATGCGGTCAACGGCGAGCTCTCCGAGGACGATATTCATCTTTTCCCGCTGCTGCGTAACCTGACGCTTGTCGCCGGAATTAACTGGCCGAGCCGGGTAGCGGATTACCGCGATAATATGGCCAAGCAGACCCAGGTTAACCTGCTTTCATCGATGGCTATTTAGCGGACTCACGGCGGAAGCGTATGTTTCCGCCAGCCTTTCAGCTTTTTCCGCTAGCCTTTGTACCTCGTCTGACGCATCCTACGCACCGGCTTTGACGCCTTCGGAATCACGTTGAGGAATTATGAAGAAGATCTTTTTTGCCGCTGCTTTACTGCTGAGCGGCGTGCTGGTGGGCTGTAACCAACTGACCCAATATTCCATCAGCGAACAGGAAATTAACCAGGCGCTGCAAAAACGCAATGATTTTGCGAAAGACATTGGCCTGCCAGGCGTGGCCGACGCGCACATTGTGCTGAATAACCTGGCGTCGGAAATTGGTCGTGAAGAGCCGAACAAAGTGACGCTGACCGGCGATGCCAACCTGGATATGACATCCCTTTTCGGTAACCAGAAAGCGGTCATCAAGCTGAAACTGAAGGCGTTGCCGGTGTTTGATAAAGAGAAAGGCGCCATTTACTTGCAGGAGATGGAAGTAGTGAAAGCCGACGTGCAGCCGGAAAAAATGCAGACGGTGCTGCAAACGTTGATGCCCTACCTGAACCAGTCGCTGCGCAACTACTTTAATCAGCGTCCGGCCTATGTACTGAAAGAGGACAGCAGCAAAGGCGAAGCGCTGGCGAAGAAATACGCCAAAGGCATTGAGGTGAAACCGGGCGAAATTATTATCCCCCTCACCGACTGAGTTACAGGGCGCCGCGGGCGCCCTTTTTTTCAGGAAAAAGATGCAAACGAAAACGTTTCCGCTTATCCTTAGTGCCCGGCAAAAACACCTGATTCTCACCAGCCGGAGCACTCCAATGACACAATCCCAGGTTTTGAAAATCCGCCGTCCTGACGACTGGCACGTCCACCTGCGTGATGGCGATATGTTAAAAACCGTGGTGCCGTGGACCAGTGAAACCTACGCCCGCGCCATTGTCATGCCCAATCTCGCTCCCCCTGTGACAACCGTTGATGCTGCGCGCGCGTACCGCCAGCGCATTCTTGATGCCGTGCCTGCCGGACATGATTTCACCCCGCTAATGACCTGCTATCTCACCGACAGCCTGAGTGCGGATGAAGTGGAACGTGGGTTTAACGAAAACGTCTTTACGGCGGCAAAACTTTATCCCGCCAATGCCACCACCAACTCCAGCCACGGCGTCACCAGCATTGATGCCATTATGCCGGTGCTGGAGCGCATGGAAAAACTGGGCATGCCGCTGCTGGTGCATGGCGAAGTGACCCACGCGGAGATCGATATCTTCGATCGCGAAGCGCGTTTTATTGAAACGGTGATGGAGCCGCTGCGCCAGCGCCTGCCGGGGTTAAAAGTGGTGTTTGAGCATATCACGACCAAAGACGCGGCGGATTATGTGCGCGAGGGTAACGAGCGCCTGGCGGCGACCATTACGCCACAGCATTTGATGTTTAACCGTAACCATATGCTGGTTGGCGGCGTACGTCCGCATCTCTACTGTTTGCCTATCCTTAAACGCAATATCCACCAGCAGGCACTGCGAGAGTTGGTCGCCAGCGGATTTGAACGCGCTTTTCTCGGCACCGATTCCGCACCGCACGCGCGGCACAAAAAAGAGGCGAGCTGTGGTTGTGCCGGTTGCTTCAATGCGCCAACCGCGCTCGGCAGCTACGCTACCGTGTTTGAAGAGATGAACGCCTTGCAGCATTTTGAAGCGTTCTGTTCGCTGAACGGACCGCGCTTTTACGGGCTGCCGCTCAATGAGGGCTTTATTGAGCTGGAACGCATCGAAAGCGTCGTGCCAGAGAGCATTGCGCTGACGGACGATACGCTGGTACCGTTCCTCGCAGGTGAAACCGTTCGCTGGCGCGTTAAGCAGTAAAAATTTACTGCCCCCTGTTGTAAAGATACTTCATTAACTGTATATATATACAGCAAACACACAGGGGGCTATTATGCGCATTGAAGTGACTATCGCCAAAACCACACCCTTACCGCCAGGTGCTATCGATGCGCTGGCGGGCGAATTATCCCGTCGGCTAAATAATTACTATCCCGAACACGATAACAAAATCACCGTTCGCTATGCGGCGGCTAATAACTTGTCGGTGCTTGGCGGCGCAAAAGAAGATAAAGATCGCATAAGTGAAATTTTGCAGGAAACCTGGGAAAGCGCCGACGACTGGTTTATCAACGACTAATTTCTCTTTAAGTTTGTTCTTATTGCCGGGTCGCCCCGGCTTTTTTGTCTGTTTTTTACGCCATTCATTAATTCTCTAGTTCTTTAGTAAAAATATGTGCTTAAGGTTTCGTTTTCTTATTCAAAAAAATCAAACAGCCTAAAAAACATGTTGCAGAGTGTTTATTTATTCGATCATCACCCCCATCTGTTGATATACTAAAGAGGCTTCAAAAAAAACACGCATTGAACCTCGAAAGTCGTTGTCTAAATAAACACGCTAATATGGGGGTTATGATGGTAAAGAATAATGAAGTCATCCAGACCCATCCACTGGTCGGATGGGACATCAGTACTGTGGATAGTTACGATGCCCTGATGCTCCGGTTACACTACCAGACCCCTAACAGAGCCGCTCAGGAAGAGACTGAAGTCGGCCAGACGTTATGGTTAACGACAGATGTCGCCCGCCAGTTTATATCGATTCTCGAGGCGGGTATTGCCAAGATTGAATCAGGCGATTACCAGGAAGATGAGTACCGCAGGCATTAGTCTTAATGCTGACCTTCATCCCAACAGGCACCCTTCAGGGTGCCTTAATTATTTCTGCCCTTGTATAACGCCGCCAGGTTAATTACCCTCCTGAACACGCTTTTTCCTGGAGAACACCATGAAATATGACCTGATTATTATCGGCAGCGGATCTGTCGGCGCAGCGACCGGCTATTACGCTACCCGCGCCGGGTTAAATGTGCTGATGACCGATGCCCATCTCCCGCCGCACCAGCAAGGCAGCCATCATGGCGATACGCGTCTAATTCGCCACGCGTATGGCGAAGGTGAAAAATATGTCCCGCTGGTGCTGCGCGCCCAACAGTTGTGGGATCAGTTAGCCAGCGAAAGCGGCGAGGCGGTGTTCGAACGGACCGGCGTGATCAATCTCGGCCCGGCTGATTCCGAATTTCTCGTCAATGTCGCCCACAGTGCTAAGCAGTGGGATCTGGCGGTAGAAAAACTGGATGCGCCTTCACTGATGGCCCGCTGGCCCGAAATCACCGTGCCGGAAGACTATATCGGTCTGTTCGAAGCCGATTCCGGCGTACTGAAGAGCGAACTGGCGGTTAAAACCTGGATCCGTCTCGCCCAACAGGCCGGTTGCGCGCAACTGTTTAACTGCCCGGTTACCGCGCTGCGTCATGGCCCTGAAGGCGTGACCATCGAAACAGCGGAAGGCGAGTTCGTCGGCAAGAAAGTGTTGGTTAGCGCCGGCACCTGGGTACGTCAGTTAATTCCAACGCTTCCGGTACAACCCGTACGCAAGGTTTTCGCCTGGTTCCAGGCGGACGGTCGCTACAGCAGCAAAAATCACTTTCCAGCCTTCACCGGTGAAATGCCGAATGGCGATCAGTATTACGGTTTCCCCGCCGAAGACAACGCGCTGAAGATCGGTCGTCATAACGGCGGCCAGCTCATCGACGAAGCACAACAGCGTACACCTTTTGGCAATGAGGCAGGAGACGGTTCGGAGTGCTTCGGTTTTCTGCGCCAGTTCCTGCCGGGCATTGGTGGTTGTCTGTACGGCGCTTCATGTACCTACGATAACTCGCCGGATGAAGATTTTATTATTGATACGTTGCCGGAGCATCCGGACACGCTGATTATCACCGGACTGAGCGGCCATGGATTTAAATTCGCGCCAGTGCTCGGCGAAATCGCCTGTGAATTTGCGCAGGGTAAATGCAGCGATTTTGATTTGACGCCTTTTTCCCTGTCACGCTTTACCCGATAATCCGTCGGCGGCCTTATTTGTGGCCGCCTTTATTTTTTTGCGGAGAGATCATGCGTCGTTTATTCGACTTCCTTATTAATAATGTGCGTGAGCATTTGATGTTATATATTGCGCTGTGGCTACTCGTTGCGCTGATCGACCTTATTTATATTGTATGGCCTTAATCATAAATACTGACAAAAGCTGACATTTATTTAAAAAAACCAGAGTTAAAACAATTTTCCTGAACAATAAAAAATCTCACGTACCCTGCTATTAACAGCAAAAATTATCTGTCACCCTCTAATCACCTGAACATTGAAAGCAACAGTCATTCAAAAAAAATGACATAGAAAAATTAATTGTCTAATTGCTTAATTTTCAGTTGCAATATGTATCCGCCCTCGCCATTTTAAATTAACCGTTCATTAACAATGATTCACAATTATGCAATTTCGCAACTCACCCGCCCGCTACGGCACTATTTCCGTTGCTATTCACTGGCTGATGGCAATAGCCATTTATGGCATGTTCGCGCTGGGATTATGGATGGTGACGCTCAGCTATTATGATGGCTGGTACCATCAGGCGCCGGAACTGCATAAAAGTATCGGCATTCTGTTGATGTTAGGGCTGGTGGTGCGCATTGTCTGGCGGCATATTTCACCGCCCCCTTCTCCGCTATCCAGTTATTCACGCCTGACACGAGCAAGTGCCGTACTGGCTCATATAGCACTGTATGTGTTGCTGTCTGGCATTCTCATCAGCGGCTATTTAATCTCCACCGCGGACGGCAAACCGATTAACGTATTTGGCCTGTTTAACGTGCCTGCGACGCTTACCGACGCCGGTTCGCAGGCGGATCTCGCCGGTACTGTTCACTTATGGCTGGCATGGAGCGTAGTCGTGCTCTCGGTAGTGCACGGTCTGGCCGCCTTAAAACACCATTTCATCGATAAAGACGTCACTCTCAAGCGCATGCTGGGAAAATCGTCGCCTGACTCTGGAGCATAATATGAAGAAAATCCTGCCGGGACTCGCTCTCGCCTCGCTACTCTTTGCTACCGGCGCTGCCGTAGCCGCAGATTATAAAATCGATAAAGAGGGGCAACACGCTTTCGTCAACTTCCGCATCCAGCATCTTGGATACAGTTGGTTATACGGCACATTTAAAGATTTCGACGGTACATTTACCTTCGACGAAGCCAACCCGGCCGCCGATAAAGTGAATGTAACGATCAACACCAACAGTCTGGACACCAATCATGCTGAGCGAGATAAGCATCTGCGCAGTGCGGAATTTCTGAATGTAGCGAAATTCCCGCAGGCAACGTTCAGCTCTACCGAAGTGAAGAAAACGGCTGATGGGCTGAATATTACCGGTAATCTGACGCTGAATGGCGTGACGAAGCCGGTGGTGCTGGCGGCAAAACTCATCGGTGAGGGCAAAGATCCGTGGGGCGGCGTGCGTGCAGGTTTTGAAGCTTCCGGCAAAATCGCGTTGAAAGATTTCAATATTACGACCGATCTTGGGCCAGCATCGCAGGATGTGGAGCTGATTATTTCTGTCGAAGGCGTACAGCAGAAGTAAATAAGCAGGAGAGGGTTTCCCCTCTCCCGTTTGCGTTATTCCGGATCCGGAATCCCCAGTTTTGTGTTCAGACGTCCGCGCGATTTGTTGAAGATTTTATTGCCATTCTCACGTCCGGCGCGGCGTTTACGCTGCTCCTCTTCCGGCAACTTGCTCTCTTCGTGACACAATTCACTGCAACAGCCTTCATATTTCTCCGCACAAGCCGGGCACTGAATAAACAGCAAATGGCAGCCATCATTGCGGCAGTTGGTATGTGAGTCACACGGCGCACCGCACTGGTGACAATGGGCAATCACGTCGTCGGAAATGCGTTCCCCCATTCGTTCATCGAAAACGAAATTCTTCCCGACAAAGCGAACAGGCAGGCCCTGTTCACGGGCGCGACGCGCATACTCAATGATGCCGCCTTCGATATGCCACACTTTATTAAAACCGTTGTGCTTCATCCAGGCGCTCGCCTTTTCACAGCGAATACCGCCAGTGCAGTACATCACAATTTTCTTGTCTTTATGCGCCTGCATCATCTCAACGGCTTTAGGTAACTGCTCGCGGAAGGTATCGGCCGGGATCTCCAGCGCGCCGTCAAAATGCCCCACTTCATATTCATAGTGGTTGCGCATATCGATAAAAATCGCTTCCGGATCGTCAAGCATCGCGTTCACTTCCGCCGCTTTCAGGTAATCGCCGACATCGCTGGCGTCAAAACTCTCATCTTCAATACCGTCCGCAACAATGCGATCGCGCACTTTCATGCGCAGCACCCAGAATGATTTACCGTCATCGTCAATGGCGATGTTCAGACGCAGACCATCCAGTGCCGGATCGAAGGCATAAAGCGCATCGCGAAAAGCCGGGAACAGGCTTTGCGGTATGCTGACCTGGGCATTAATCCCTTCATGAGCAAGATAAATGCGACCAAATACCTTCAGTGCGGTAAACGCCTGGTAAAGGGCATCGCGCGTTGCCTGCGGGTTCATAATAGAAAAATATTTATAAAACGAGACCGTGATACGTGGCTCGGTTTCGGCAAGCATGCGCGCTTTTAATTCATCGTTGGCGATGCGGTTGTGTAACACTGGCATGGTGTACGTATCCTGCAAAGTAGAGAGTGAAAAAACGGCGGCATCATAAAGCAAATACTGATAATTTACATCCACACATTTTACGCTACATTTCTTCTCAATCTGCTTATTGCGGCATAACAATCACCGGAAAAACCGCCATTCCGTGCGCCCGGATTTTGGCAAATTCCGAAAAAGTGCGAGAATACAGGGAATTGTTGCTTAACACAGGACAGTCATGACGCTTTTACCTAAGTTTTCAGCTTCACTTTTACACCCTCGTTTTTGGCCCACCTGGTTTGGAATAGGTGTGCTGTGGCTGGTTGTTCAACTCCCCTATCCAGTCATTTATCGTCTGGGGTATGGCATTGGCCATCTGGCTAAACGGGTGATGAAACGGCGCGTAAAAATCGCCGAGCGCAATCTTGAACTCTGTTTTCCGCAGATGAGCGCCGAAGAACGTCAGCGCATGCTCACGAAAAATTTTGAGTCCGTCGGCATGGGTCTGTTGGAGACTGGCATAGCCTGGTTCTGGTCCGATCGCCGAATGGCGCGCTGGATGGATGTATCCGGTTTTGAATATGTTCGCGACGTACAGGCGCAAGGGCGCGGTATTTTGCTGATTGGCGTGCATTTTCTCACCCTGGAAATTGGCGCCCGTATGTTCGGTATGAATGAGCCGGGGATTGGTGTCTACAGACCGAACGACAATCCGGTTATCGATCTGATGCAGACCTGGGGACGCATGCGTTCCAACAAGAGTATGATCGACCGAAAAGATCTTAAAGGCATGATCCGCGCGCTGAAAGCAGGCGAGGTTGTCTGGTACGCGCCGGACCACGATTACGGCCCGCGTGCCAGCGTTTTCGCCCCCTTCTTTGCCGTTGAGCAGGCGGCGTCCACTTCCGGCACCTGGATGCTGGCGCGAATGTCTCAGGCCGCGATTGTACCGTTTGTTCCGCGCCGTAAGCCGGATGCTAAAGGCTACGAGCTGATCATGCTGGAACCGGAGTATTCACCACCGCTTGACGATGCGGAAACAACAGCCGCCTGGATGAACAAAGTTGTGGAACGTTGCATCATGATGGCTCCCGAGCAGTATATGTGGCTACATCGCCGCTTTAAAACCCGCCCGGAAGGCGTCCCTTCCCGCTACTGAACGTCTGAATAGCCCGCATTTGCGGGCTTTTTTTCATCATACAAAAATCGTCCTGCGCATTGCAGCAACCATCACCTGAGCGCATAATTAGCATGCTTATCAATTTCCCTTATGCGCGCGTTGCAACAACGCTGTACGGATGGTTATGTCATCTTCTGATGCCCCAATAAACTGGCAACGTAATCTTACCGTTGCCTGGTTTGGTTGTTTTCTGACTGGCGCGGCCTTCAGCCTGGTCATGCCCTTTCTGCCGCTGTATGTTGAGCAACTCGGCGTGACCGATCCGGGTGCGCTGAATATGTGGTCCGGGCTGGTGTTCAGTATTACCTTCCTTTTTTCTGCCATCGCTTCGCCATTCTGGGGCGGGCTTGCCGACCGTAAAGGGCGCAAAATTATGTTGCTGCGTTCGGCGCTGGGCATGGCGATTGTCATGGCGCTGATGGGTATGGCGCAAAATGTCTGGCAGTTTTTAGTGTTGCGCGCGCTTTTGGGCTTATTGGGTGGATTTATCCCGAACGCGAATGCTTTGATTGCGACACAAATACCGCGGAATAAAAGCGGCTGGGCGCTCGGCACCCTTTCCACCGGCGGCGTCGGCGGTGCGCTGCTAGGGCCGCTGGCAGGCGGTCTGCTCGCCGATAACTGGGGCTTGCGAATGGTCTTCTTTATCACCGCGTCGGTACTGTTTCTCTGCTTCCTGCTGACTCTGTTCTGTATCCGGGAGAATTTTGTTCCGGTGGCGAAGCGCGAAATGCTGCACTTCAAAGAGGTTTTTGCCTCGCTGAAAAGTCCAAAACTGGTGCTGAGCCTGTTTATCACCACCATGATTATTCAGGTGGCAACCGGCTCCATTGCGCCGATTCTGACGCTGTATGTGCGCGAACTGGCGGGTAATGTCAGCAATATCGCGTTTATCAGCGGCATGATTGCCTCGGTGCCAGGCGTCGCGGCACTGATGAGCGCTCCTCGTCTGGGAAAACTGGGCGATCGCATCGGCCCGGAGAAGATCCTGGTGGCCGCGCTGGTGATATCCGTGCTGCTGCTGGTGCCCATGTCGTTTGTACAAACTCCGTGGCAACTGGCGATCCTGCGTTTTCTGCTCGGCGCCGCCGATGGCGCGTTACTCCCGGCGGTGCAGACGCTGCTGGTGTATAACTCGACCAACCAGATTGCCGGGCGCATCTTCAGTTATAACCAATCATTCCGTGATATCGGCAACGTTACCGGACCGCTGATTGGTGCAGCGGTCTCCGCCAGCTACGGGTTCCGCGCGGTCTTTTGTGTAACCGCAGGCGTGGTGCTTTTTAATGCCGTCTATTCCTGGTTCAGCTTACAGCGCCCTGCACGTGCTCATGCTGAAACGCCCGCTTCCACCGCATCCGTGGTCAGCAGTAAAGAGTGATCGGTTACAGAGCGGATTCCTCTGCTCTGTCGCTTTTTCATAATGATCAATTTCTGTTAAATATCTGATTACCGCAGCCATCATTTGACGCTGGCGAAACCAGCGACTATAGATTTTTGCAGATACTTTTTCTGCAACTTGAGGAGTTTTTCCATGGCTGAATCCGAACTGGAGTATTACTCAACACTGTCTGAAGCAATTGATGCCGCACGGGAAATTTTTATCGCCAGTAATCCAGATCTTGATGAAGACGAGATCAGCGTGCAGCAATTTAATGTGCAAAAGTATGTTCTTCAGGATGGCGATATCGCCTGGCAGGCTGAGTTCTTTGCCGATGAGGAGGAGCCTGGAGAGTGTCTGCCGATGCTCAGTGGCGAAGCCGCGCAGAGCGTGTTTGACGGTGATTTCGACGAGATCGAAATAAGCCAGGAGTGGCAGGAAGAGAATACGCTGCACGAATGGGACGAGGGCGAATTTCAACTTGAACCGCCGCTCGATACCGAAGAGGGTCAGACCGCGGCAGACGAATGGGACGAGCGCTGATCACTCATAGGGGCCGTGGTGTGCATCCAGTGGCAGCAGTAAAGTGTCGAACACCAGTGAAAAAGGCAGATCGAGCACGGTAATATAGCGCCACGCCGAATCACGAACATCCCATTGCACGCCGGGATAGTACTGATTTCCGTGGCCCTGCCCCGGGATAGTCCGACTGATAATGCTGCCGCAACCGCTTAATAAACAGGCCATTACGACAACCAGAATAACTCTCACACCTGACCTCATCTTGCTGTTTGTAGAGTAAAAAAATACCGGCACAGTGGCCGGTATTTTCCTTAATGTCGGCTTACTTCGCCTTCAACGCCAGCGGGTTTAGCTTCAGCTCTTCGTAATAGTTTACCCAAGAGAGATATCTCTCCGGTGCGGACCATACACGATAGTGCAGTCGCGAAAGCGTCACGGGATCGCTTAGCAGCACCAGGCGACGATCGCGGTTCAGCTTCTCAGGCGTTTCGTTCAGCGCCTGCTCAACGTGACGGTCGCGGGCAATTTCCAGCACGCGGCTGGAGCGGTGACGCGCAGTTGCCATTGCTGTTGCCAGCGCATTGAAAGAAGGATGAAACACCGCGTGCATAAAACCATCCTCCAGCGAACGCGAGCGGTTCAGTTCCAGATAGTTATCGGTATCCACCAGCACCTGCGGCGGCGAATACTCTTCCGGAATGAGGAACAGCTTCCAGCGTTTCGTACTCAGACCTACCGTAGAGCGGCTGGAGATCACTGAGACAAATGGCGACAGGATCAGCGAGAACACAATCGGCGCCAGCCAGAACAGGAAACGCAGATCCAGCCACGCCATTCCCACGGCCCACACCAGCCCCAGCAGTAACTGCGAGCCGTGACGCATAAAGGCTTCGCCCCACGGAGTGGAGTCATCATCACGCTGCGGCGAATTCCACACCACTTCCCAGCCGAGGAAGGCGCTGACAACAAATACAGTGTGGAACAGCATGCGGACGGGCGCCAACAGAACCGAGAACAGCACTTCCAGCAGCAACGAGATCGTTACGCGGAAGAAACCGCCATACTCTTTCGGCCCTTTACACCATACCAGAATAATACTGAGCAGCTTCGGCAGGAACAGCAGCACCATCGTCGAGGCAAACAGCGCGATAGCCAGCTCCGGACGCCACTGCGGCCATACCGGGAACAACTGGCGCGGTTGCAGGAAGTATTGCGGCTCCGTCAGGGCATGCACCACCTGCAACGCAGTGGAGAGCGCAAGGAACATAAACCACAACGGTGCGGAAAGGTAGGACATTACGCCGGTCAGGAACACCGCGCGGTGTACCGGGTGCATGCCTTTTACCAGGAACAGGCGGAAGTTCATCAGGTTGCCATGGCACCAGCGGCGGTCGCGTTTCAGCTCATCGAGCAGGTTCGGCGGCAGCTCTTCATACGAACCCGGCAGGTCATATGCAATCCACACGCCCCAACCCGCACGACGCATCAGCGCCGCTTCCACGAAGTCGTGCGACAAAATGGAACCCGCAAAAGAACCTTCACCCGGCAGCGGCGCCAGCGCGCAGTGCTCGATAAACGGTTTCACGCGGATAATCGCGTTATGCCCCCAGTAGTGGGATTCCCCCAACTGCCAGAAGTGCAGCCCCGCAGTAAATAGCGGCCCGTAAACGCGGGTGGCAAACTGCTGGCAGCGCGCGTACAGCGTATCCATACCGGACGCTTTCGGCGATGACTGAATGATCCCGGCATTCGGGTTGGCTTCCATCAGACGCACCAGACCGGTCAGACATTCACCGCTCATCACGGAGTCTGCATCCAGCACGACCATGTAGCTGTACTGGCTGCCCCAGCGACGGCAAAAGTCATCGATGTTGCCGCTTTTACGTTTCACACGGCGGCGACGGCGACGATAGAAGATCTGCCCTTCGCCCTGCACTTCCGCGATCAGCTCCATCCACGCTTTCTGCTCAGCAACGCAGATATCCGGGTTATAGCTGTCGCTGAGGATATAGACGTCGAAATGCTGTTGCTGCCCGGTGGCTTTAACCGATTCCCAGGTCGCACGCAGCCCCGCAAAAACGCGATCCACGTCTTCGTTACAGATAGGCATAATCAACGCGGTACGATGTTCCGGATTAAGCGGCTCATCACCCACCGTTGAGTGCGAAATGCTGTACTTGTCGCGGCCGATAAGCAGTTGCAGGAAGCCCATCAGCGCCGTCCAGAAACCGGCGGATACCCAGCAGAACAAGACGGCGAACAGGATCAGGATGCCGGTTTGCAGCACGTACGGCAGCAACTGCATAAAGGAAACCCACAGATTCTGGCCCGCCATATCGGTCGGGTTGATCAGCGCCCAGCCCTGATAAGGCAGGATGGTTTTCATATACCAGGTTGCCACCACCGTCTGCGCCAGCGTCAGCAGCAGTAAAATATAACGGCGGATTGAGCCGACAGTACGCCATTTCTGTTCGTGCGCCTGCTCTTCTTTCGTCAGACGAGAAAGATAACGCGGCGCCACTTCCCGCCCACGGAGGCGATCCCAGAAACGTCCGATAGGGTTGGTACGCCACGGATCGGGAAACATGGAAGAGCGCTTCGCTTTCGGCATCGCCTGAAGTTGCGCACGCCCTTCATCATCCTTAATAAGCTGCTCTTTGCCCAGTGAATCCGGCCAGCTATGCTGCAAGCGCGCCGTCAGAGAACCCAACGGCGTATCGTCTTCACGTTTCCAGTCTGTATGTTCAGCATCCAGCGCCTGATGCACGCTAAGAATACTCTCTGTCGGCAGCGCTGCCTTCTCCGCATCCGTGAGCGGCAGCGCGTCGATATACTCAGTTGTCTTATTCATTGGCAGGTAGCTGATAGCTCCAGGTTTCACTCAGAGTCTGGTCGGCATTAACCAGGGCCGCGCGCATATCCGTCGTTTTCTTCGGATCTTTAACTTTCACGCGCAACATCAAACGCCAACCTTGCGTCACTGGATTATAGCGAACGGTGTTTTCCACGATTTCGCCGTTATCGCCAATGCTGGCTTGCGCGGTGACTGGGGTGTCCTGCGGCAGTTTTTTCATATCCTGGCCGGTGAAATCGACGACAAAGGCAATCGTTCCGTCAGGCTGACGAATCAGGTTCGACTGTTTTACATCACCGGTCGAGCGACGGGTTTGCAGTACCCACGCGTTGTCTGGCGCATGCAGTTTATCTTCGTCGCGGCTAAAGGTGATGGTGTATTTAAAGTTCATCTCCTTGCCTGGTTCCGGCAGTTGATCCGGCGTCCAGTAGGCCACGATGTTATCGTTGGTCTCGTCATTGGTCGGAATTTCAACCAGCTCAACCTTCCCTTTGCCCCACTCGCCTTTCGGCGTAACCCATGCGCTCGGACGCAGATCGTAGCGGTCATCAATATCTTCAAAACGGGAGAACTGACGGCCACGCTGCAGCAGGCCAAAGCCCTGCGGGTTTTCCATCGCATAGCTGCTGACAGCCAGGTGTTTCGGGTTGTTCAACGGGCGCCAAATCCACTCGCCGTTGCCGGCAAGCATCGACAGACCGTTAGAATCATGCAGTTCCGGGCGGTAGTTGGTCGCCGGAGAGGGCTGCGACGGACCGAAC
Organism: Kosakonia sp. MUSA4; assembly: GCF_013085925.1. Lineage (NCBI taxonomy): Bacteria > Pseudomonadati > Pseudomonadota > Gammaproteobacteria > Enterobacterales > Enterobacteriaceae > Kosakonia > Kosakonia sp. MUSA4. The sequence continues at coordinate 1,882,507 of NZ_CP025697.1, read as the reverse complement.
AGGAACATACTGGTCAGCGGCGCAACACCCAGTTTGCCCACTTTATCGCGCAGGTAAACTTTGGACTGCACATCCACTACGGTATCGCGGCCAGGGATGATGACGAAGCGATAGGCGCCTGTGGCGCGCGGTGAATCCAGCAATGCGTAAATCGTCAGGCGTTTATCGGCAGGCTTAGGACGCTCGATCCAGAATTCGCGAAAACGCGGGAACTCTTCGCCGGAGGGGAGCGCAGTATCAATCGCCAGACCGCGCGCGGAGATCCCATAAACCTGACCTGCGCCAATCACGCGGAAGTAGCTTGCGCCCAGCATGCTGACGATTTCATCGTTTTTATCTTTATTATTGATGGGGTAAAGAACTTTGAAACCAGCAAAACCAAGATCTTTTACCGTGTCTTTATCGTGCTGAACGTTACCGAAATTAAAGTAGTCCGGGCTGTATTTAATTTGGCGAACGGCGGTGGCGGTCACTTCGTTGATGGTCACCGGCGTATCGAAATACATGCCCTGATGATAAAACTCAAGCTTAAACGGGGTGTTGGTCGCGTTCCAGTAGGCTTTGTCGTGGTTGAACTGAATCTGCTGATAGTCCGCGTATTTCATGTCACGGAACACAGAGGGCAGATTACTCTTGGGTGCTTCATAGCCTTTGCCAGCCAGGGATTGTGCCTGTTTTGCGACATCGTCAATAGAAAAAGCCCAGCCTGATGACGTATAAAGTGACAACAGAACCGCAGCGCCTACCCAACGCATTTTCATCATTTGTAATTTAGGTTTCATAATAACTAAGCACTTCCCCCTTTGTGTGCTTAAATCGATCCGATCCATTTTAATGGAAACTCAGCCAATCCGACAACTGAATCCCTGATTGTTCTGCCTGCTGGCTCATTGAATAAGCAAAGAAACTCACCCTTTATCGTTTTGCAGGCTTATCCTGGAGACAGGTTATCGGACATAGTGTAGGGTTAGTTTCGAATGTAACCATTATTTGTCTTATGGATAAGGCGAAAAGTCTTAGAATGCCCGGAGTTATATGGCCAGAGTACCCACACAACGAGAATATTTCCTTGATTCCATCCGCGCGTGGTTAATGCTGCTTGGGATCCCGTTCCACATCTCGCTGATTTATTCCAGCCATATGTGGCACGTTAACAGTACCTATCCTTCCTGGTGGCTGACCCTGTTTAATGACGCTATTCATGCGTTTCGCATGCAGGTATTTTTTGTCATATCCGGTTATTTTTCATACATGCTATATCTGCGTTATCCGCTAAAACGCTGGTGGACGGTGCGCGTTGAACGCGTCGGTATACCGATGCTCACCGCAATTCCGCTGCTCACGTTACCGCAATTTATTATGTTGCAATATGTGAATAACAATACCGCGGAATGGCGCACCTTATCGGCGTATGACAAATTCAATACGCTGTCGTGGGAGCTGATATCTCATTTATGGTTCCTGTTAGTACTTGTCATATTAACAACGGTTGGCATGTGGTTGTTTAAAAAAATAAAAAACAGTGCCGATCGCCTGCCTGGTTCTATTTCACTCGGTACGCTTTCCCTCTGGTTCCTGCTGCTGGGCATTGCCTGGGCCGCATTTCGGCGCATTATTTTTCTGTTGTATCCCGATATATTGCGCGATGCGCTGTTTAATTTCGCCGTCATGCAGACGCTGTTTTACATTCCATTCTTTATCCTTGGCGCGCTAACGTTCATAAATCCACGCCTAAAATCACTTTTTACCACGCCGTCACCGTGGTGCATGATCGGCTCAGCACTGGCGTTTGTTGCTTATCTGCTTAACCAACGCTATGGCAGCGGCGATGCGTGGTTGTATGAAACCGAAGCGGTAATTACCATGCTGCTGGGGCTGTGGATGGTGAATGTGGTGTTCTCGCTGGGGCACCGGTTGCTTAATTTTCAGTCGGCGCGGGTGAGTTATTTTGTCAATGCGTCGCTGTTTATTTATCTGGTACACCACCCGCTGACGCTGCTCTTTGGCGCATGGATCACCCCACATATTCAGTCCAACGCGTTAGGTTTTGTTACCGGGCTGGTATTCGTCATTGGGATTGCGGTTTTGCTGTATGAAATTCATTTGCGCATTCCGCTGCTGCGTTTTCTCTTCTCCGGTAAACCGCAGGAGAAAGAGGTGAAAACCCACGCTACCGCCCGTTGATTTCGCAGGCTGCTCCTGGTGAGTAGCCTGCGTTTCCCCTACTTCGCTGGTTCTTCGCCCTGCTGTGTTAATAATCGTTGGTAAAGGTGCGCCGTTTCGCCATCAAAGCAGACAAACAAAACCTGCTGTAGTTGAGGACGCCGGATCAGATGCGCAGAAACCGTGTTGACCGCGATCTCTGCCGCCGCCGGTTTCGGATAGCCATACACGCCAGTGCTTATCGCCGGAAAAGCGATCGTGGTGTAGCCGTTCGCTTCAGCCAGCAACAGACTGTTACGGTACGCATCCTCGAGCAGACGAGCTTCGTGTTCACCGCCGCCGCGCCACACCGGGCCAACCGTGTGGATCACCGCTTTGGCGCGCAAATTTCCCGCCGTAGTGATCACCGCATGCCCCGGAGGGCACTCCCCCTGTTGCTGACGCACCTGCTGACAGGCCTTCAACAATTCCGGTCCTGCCGCGCGATGAATAGCGCCGTCAACACCGCCGCCGCCAAGTAGCGACGAGTTTGCGGCATTTACAATGACATCAACCTCGAGAGTAGTGATATCTCCCTGAAGTACCTGCATACGTGGCTGCATTTTTGCCCCCTTTCCGGTCAATCAACCGCCGTTCTGATAAGTGTATCCTGGAGCGGGGGCAACATGCAGGCACTATCAGTGATAACTAATAACGACAACGGCCTTTGAATGCTCTGGATCGAGATAGTGCATCTCGACTTTCGCCAGCGATGCAAAAGACTGCCCGGCAATGTCACGAAGCGAAAATTGCTGCGTTTCAACCTTTTGCCCCTGCGGGCAAGAGAGCTCCAGTTGCTGTGAGTGCGTACGATAATCGCAGCCCCCCTCAACAATTTCGCCCTGGAAATGAATGATCCCGCCCGGCGTCGCAGCGCCGACAGAGGTGGTAGATAAAAGGATAATGAGAGACAGGAATGTCATAAAAAGCCGCATAAACACCTCACAGGTTGTTCATCCTTGATGGTGGGAGTCAGATATTCCACCTACCTGACTCATCGGCATTTTTAATTAATCTCTTTAATAGTTTAGCGCACAAAGCGCACCGTTGCTGGCTACCGGGCTGTTTTTAGAAGATTTTTTATTGATGCGATTTATACTTCTTCTTGCTCGTTGAGCAAAGGCTGCGCGCGGCGAGCAGCGATCCACAGGCCGCTATTTTTCATGGCGTAACCAAATAGCAGCCCGACGGCCAGCGAAGGCACAATCATCCGCCACTCGCTCTGCCCGGCAAACGTCGCGCAGGCACCCATAAAAGTGCCCGGCACAAAGGAGAGCAGCAAACTTTTGGCCTGCAAACACATCAGGAATGCCACCACGCCGGTCATCATATAACCGACAATCGCCAAATGCGGTGCCAGCGCCGCGCCGTGAATAATCACTTGCGCCCAGACAACGCCGCTCATGACGGTACAGGCGGAAATCAGCAACCCTTTCAACCCGCCCTGTGGGCAGGCGAAATAGGCCGTACATCCGAGAAAACCCGCCCAGCTAATCAAGCCGAAGGAAACGGCCACCCAGCCCCAAAGGCCAGAGAGGATACCCGTTGTCAGTGCAATAGAAAGGAGAATGTTCATGGTGCGCATCATAGCAGATGCGCACCGGTGTTATGTGACAAGAGGCACATTAATTGAAACGATAAACTATACGTTACATTAAATTAGTGATGCGAATCACATTATTCCGCAGATTCTTCCTGCAACTCATCCCACATTGCTGCAATGGCATCGCGCGCAAGCGGTGCCATTGTGCGCCAGAACGGCGTGGTAGCGTGGGCTTCCACCTTACCGAAGAACGTGCCGCACCACGGCAGCAGATACTCTGCGAACAGGGTTTCCAGCGCTTCACTTTCATCCTCAGCCGACTGGTCTTCCAGCCAGGAGGCTGCCAGCAGCAAGGTACCAATATGATCGGCTGGCGCATCGGTTAACGGCATACCACGGCTCGACAAAAATGAACGCACTTCGGCTTCTGTAGCGCCATCCACCCAGGAGTTGCGAAACGGCGATACCCGGCACTCTTCGCCGACAAACAGCGCGTTGTAATCGGCAGCCAGCGCCTGCGCATCGCAGTTTTTTTGCAGGCGCTCCAGCAGTTCATCCTGCTCCAGAGGCCAGCTTTCCGCCAGTTTCCCCTCACGGATCATGGTGTACAGCGGCACCAGCAGCGGATCCTGCGGCTGACGATAAAACAGCGAGCCAAGCACGCGGCAGAGGATAGAAAATTCGTTCATTCAGTTGTTCCAGTCAGTATTAAAGTTCAGCAAATTCAGCAATCGGCGCCATGCCGCGTGACTCAAGGAAGCTCAGCAGGCGACGCGGTGAGACATTCAGAATACGATCTTCCGGGAAATCGACATCATCGAGTACCTTGCGGCATTCAGAGAAATCACCCAGCGTAAACGCGGTGTGAGAATCCGATCCCAGCGCAACCCAGCCGCCGGCATCACGCACCGCGGCAGCAATTGCACGGCAGTTATCTTCACTGCCTTTGCGTGAGTGCATAAAGGAAGAGTTGTTAATTTCCAGCGCGACCTGATATTTCGCGGCAGCTTCGGCGATTGCAGGAATATCAACCTCAAATTTCGGGTTGCCGGGATGGCTGATAATATGCACGTTGCCGCTGGCCATCGTGGCAATCATCGCCTGCGTATGCGCAGCTTTATCCTGCGGCGGAAAGACCGGCTCATGGAAACCGGCAATGATCAGATCGAGTGCTGTCAGCATCGGGCCGGTGCAGTCGATCTCACCATCGGTGTTTTTAATGTTGGCCTCAATACCGCGCAAAATCCCCACGCCATTTACCAGACGCGGCCAGATGCGCATATTGACGAAGTGCCAGTAATGCGGCGCATCCGCCATATCCGGGCCGTGGTCAGTAATGGCAAACAGTTTGATGCCTTTGCTTTTTGCTTCGGCAATATAATCATGAAGCGTGCTATAAGCATGGGTGCTGGCGACGGTATGCATATGCAGGTCAACGGGGTACATGGCTCACTCCTGTCGTTATTTTTTGCAAGGATAGCAGTTATCGGTGGCGATTTTAATGACAAAACCCGGCCGGCCGGGCTTTCATTAATAACCCCGAACTCTGTCAACGCGCCCGCTGACGGTTTCTCCGCGCTCCAGTTTGCCGATAGTGCGGCTGATAAACTCAATGGCTTCGGTCGGTCTCGTGAACGCCGCAATGTGCGGAGTCATTGCCACACGCGGATGCGCCCACAGTGGATTATCGGCAGGAAGCGGCTCGCGGCTGAACACATCAAGCATCGCGCCCTTCACCTTCCCACTCTCCAGCGCCGCCAGCAGATCGGCTTCCACAACGTGGACGCCGCGCGCCAGGTTCATCACATAACTGTGTTCGGCGAGTTGGTTAAGCAGCGACTGATTAATCAGACCAACCGTTTCCGGCGTATTCGGCAGTAAGTTGATCAGCACGCGCGTGCCCTGCAAAAAATCGCCCAGCTCTTCAGGGCCAGCAAAGCTTTGTACACCGGGCAGCGACTTACGGCTGCGACTCCAGCAACGAACCGGGAATCCCCACGGCAGCAGGCTTTCCGCGACTTTTGAACCCAGCACGCCCGCGCCAAGAATACCGACAGTGAAATCGCCGTGCGCATACTCTTCCAGTTGCTGCCACCTGGACTGCTGTTTTAACGCCTGATAATCATCAAAACGCCGGAACCAGTGCAGCACCTGGCTTACCGCATACTCTTGCATTTGCGAACCCATCCCGGTGTCTTCCAGGCGGAATAGCGGAATATCATCAGCCAGCATCCCCGGATTGGCGTTGAGCTGGCCGAGAATAGCATCCACTCCGGCGCCAAGCGCAAACACCCCTTTCAGTTTACGCCCTTTAAGCATTTCGACAGGGGGATGCCACACCAGGGCGTAATCCGCCGGGGCATTATCGCCTGCCGTCCATGCACGAACATTCACCTGCGGCATCGCCTTACGCAGTGCGTTAATCCAGTAATCGCTATTAAAGGAAGGGTGATAAAAAATAATGTCCATTCCAACTCCAGAACTCGTTGTGATGTATCCGGATAATTTCCGGTTCTATTGGTTATTTTAAACAGATGATCAGCATAACAAATTTCTCCTGTACGCCGCGGAGAAAGTACCGTGACGAGAAAAAAAGCGATTTCAGAACGTTTAAGAAGCAGGTTGTTTGAAGTTTGTCTAAACACGCTAATTTATTGAAAAAGAAGATTGACGCCGCAATGGCTTTTCCCTAAATTAGCGCCCGTCCCGATGACATCGGGAAGACAATGTGGTGAGGTGTCCGAGTGGCTGAAGGAGCACGCCTGGAAAGTGTGTATACGGCAACGTATCGGGGGTTCGAATCCCCCCCTCACCGCCATCATTTCAGATAAGAGCCTGTACGAAAGTACGGGCTTTTTTCTTTTATATTCTCCATCCCAGGGGGGATGAGAATCCCCGACCGGGGTTCGACAACGGGCAACTGCCCGTTGGACAGACCACGAATAACATGAGTGGGCTGCCCGCAGGGCGAGCGGAGCGAGTCAATCCCCCCCCCTCACCGCCATCATTTCAGATAAGAGCCTGTACGAAAGTGGACTGACCCCATAAAGTTGGACAGTTCATGTTAAGCGGCTTTCAGGGCCTGGGTTCGGTACTCTACCGGACTCAGGCCTTTTAATTTCAGGCTTATCCGCTTGTTGTTGTAGTAACAGATGTATTCCTCTATCGCCTTTCTCAGTTCGTTGACACTGTCCCACCTGCTCAGATAAAAACACTCCGATTTCAGCGTACCGAAGAAGTTCTCCATCACTGCATTATCCAGGCAGTTTCCTTTGCGCGACATACTTTGTGTCATGCCCCGCGCCTTTAACTTTGCCTGATAGCCTGCCAT
>NZ_CP025697.1:1794780-1875331 GCF_013085925.1 Kosakonia sp. MUSA4 | reverse complement strand
CCTCACGCATTGAAAGTTCTTCATCGGGAGCAGTCCGGACAACAGTCATCCGGAACGCCGGAGAATGGCGGTCATTTTTCCAGGTAATACCATCAAGACCGTGGAGTTGCCAGGCTCTTACCCAGCGTCGCACTGATGTTCTTTCAACACCAAAACGTTCAGCGGTACGGTGTGTTCCATCTTTTCCGGCGAGGTAGTGATTAACTACAGCTAATCTGGTTTCGAGGGAATATTTTGGCTTTGCCATAAAAAACTGCACCTTACTCAGTTGGGTGTCCAACTTTTGGGGTGCAGTCCAAAGTACGGGCTTTTTTCTTTTATGGTCTAAATTCCCATGCCGAATGAACATCGGATGGCGGCGACACCTTATATAACCGTAGCTTTAGCCATCTCCTGCCTGGCTTCGCCCCGTAATGCCGGGTGGCAGCTAAGCTTTACCCGGCCTACATTTCTCTTCAAATTTTTTGCTCAACATCCGCCATTGCTCACACCTTAAGCGAACAGCCATCAATGCGGAAAATATGCTTGACCGTTTCAGTGCAACTCCCTATAGTAGCGCCCCGTTGCCCCCCAAGTGGCGGCAGCAATACAATGTGGTGAGGTGTCCGAGTGGCTGAAGGAGCACGCCTGGAAAGTGTGTATACGGCAACGTATCGGGGGTTCGAATCCCCCCCTCACCGCCATCATTTGAAGGAGAGCTCGCATGCAAATGCGGGCTTTTTTTTCGCATATCGCGCATGCGCAGGGGGGATGAGAATCCCCGACCGGGGTTCGACAACGGGCAATTGCCCGTTGGACAGATGACGAGCCTGCGAGGAATCTGCCCGCAGGGCGAGCGAAGCGAGTCAATCCCCCCCTCACCGCCATCATTTCAGATAAGAGCCTGTACGAAAGTACGGGCTTTTTTCTTTTATATTCCCCATTCCAGGGGGATGAAAATCCGCAACCCTCACTGCAATAGCAAAACTCCGCCTCATATCAGCTCAGAAGAAAGCCCTCTGACCTTGCTCGTTTTGCTTCTCCCCCTGCAATTACAGGTGCATTACTATGGCATTCCAGTAGCGAAAACGAGTGCCGTAATGAAAGAACTCAATAGCGTGAGTGGGAAATTAACCCTGTTGGCCATTATTGGTGATCCCATAGCACAAGTGCGTGCCCCTTTGATGATCAATGCCGCCATCGAAGCGCAACACATTCCGGATACGCTGATGGTGCCTTTGCATGTTTCTCCAGGTAGCGTGCAACAAGCGATTGAAGGTCTGAAAGCTGTGCAGAATTTCGCCGGTGCCATTATTACCATGCCGCATAAAAAAGAGGTCATGCGTTTCGTGGACTCAGCAAGTACACCAGCAACGCGCTGCGGTGCCTGTAATGTCATCCGCCGTGACCAGCACGGGAAAATCCATGGCACCATGCTGGATGGCGAAGGTTTTGTCGCCAGCCTGCTGGAGCGGGATATTGCCGTCAGGCAGAAGAAAATCTATCTGGCAGGAACCGGTGGCGCAGGTACGGCGATCGCACATGCGCTGGCTGCTCATCAGGTTGCAGAATTAGTTATCTATAACCGCACCGTCAGCCGGGCCGAAGCACTTATCCGTGAACTGTCGGTTTTCTATCCGCAGGTGCAGTTTCAACTGGGCAACGATAAACCTGCAGAGGTTGATATTGCCATTAATGCCACCTCCGTTGGCATGGGCGAGACGCAAGAACTCCCCTTCTCGCTTATGACGCTCAACCCGCAGTCAGTGGTCTGCGATATCATTATTTTCCCGGAGACGACAGCGTTACTCGCTGCGGCACGGCAGCGCAATTTACGCACGCATTCCGGACGGGCCATGCTCGCAGCGCAGATTGCATTGATGCTTGAGTTTATGCTGCATGGCAAAAAGGCATAAAAAAAGCCCGGCAAGCCGGGCTATTCCGTTGTGATGACATCAATCATAAGCCAGCAGCGTGCGCTGACAGAGAGCGGAGCGTACGCAGTCATCTTTGTTAAAGCGTACCACGCCAATCATCTCATCTTCCTCAAAACGCGCCAGCGCATCGCTCAGCCCCGATTTAACACCGGAAGGCAGGTCGCACTGGGTGATATCGCCGTTGACAATCACCGTCACGTTTTCCCCGAGGCGAGTCAAAAACATCTTCATCTGCGCAGCGGTGACGTTCTGAGCCTCATCAAGAATGACGACCGCATTTTCAAAGGTACGTCCGCGCATATAGGCGAACGGCGCGATTTCCACCTTACCAATCTCTGGGCGCAGGCAGTATTGCATAAAGGACGCGCCAAGGCGTTTAACCAGCACGTCATAGACGGGCCGGAAGTATGGCGCGAACTTCTCCGAAATATCGCCGGGTAAGAAGCCGAGATCTTCGTCAGCTTGCAGGACCGGCCGGGTAACAATAATCCTTTCCACGTCCTTATGGATCAGCGCTTCCGCCGCTTTCGCCGCGCTAATCCACGTTTTTCCGCATCCCGCTTCACCGGTTGCGAAGATCAGTTGTTTACTCTCGATAGCATTCAGGTAGTGCGCCTGAGCTTCATTGCGAGCGGCAATCGGAGAGGTATCACGGCTGTCCCGCGCCATGCCAATTGCTTCTACGCCACTCATCTGCACAAGCGAGGTGACCGACTCTTCTTCACGTTGTTTATGACTGCGTGAATCACGTCTCAGCACGCGTTTCGCTTCACGACGAGCTTTGATCACTGCTTTTTGTCTTCCCATGGATAGCACCTTGAGTTGTTGGTTTACATCACGCGCGTCTGTTTCGACACGACTATGCGCACAAACGTCTGAGGGTTGGCTTCCTTGTAAGCCTTGTCTTGCCTTTGAATATGATGTGGCTGAGCGACAGGCATCATCGCCGGTCACATCGTTGAAATCGGGTATGAACAAAGAGGAGGAAAATTCAGGGGCGAAGAAGTCGTTGCCGGAGGGGGTTTCTCCGTGCCGGGTCTTACGTGGTCTTTTTGAGTGTCCGCTACAGGACTTTACCATCCGCGATCTCCTGAAGAACTTCATCACCACAGGGAAAAACGCTTTAAACTAATTACATCAAAACTTAGCATCATTGCAACATTATTTTTACCTACTCATAACGTGCAAGCGCCCTGCGTTGTTGCAAAGAGTCTCTGATATGAATATTACAGAAAGATAACAGATACTTTCTAATACGAAAAAATGATAGCTGGATGGCAGAAAAAGTATGTCGAAATGCAACGAATGACAGAATATCCTGCCCGCAGGCGGGCAGGATAGGATCTTTACACTTCGAGCAGAGATTGGGCAAGATAGTGATTTGCGTCTTTAACGCCAGGCAAAACAAAGAAGTAGCCGCCGCCAATCGGACGGATATATTCTTCCAGCGCCTCGCCGTTAAGCCGTTTTTGCACCGTCAGGAAACCTTTTTCCAGATCGTGCTGATAACAGACAAACAGCAAGCCCATATCAAGTTGACCCGAGTTCGTCACCCCGAGCGAATAGCTATAGCCCCGGCGCATCATCAAACTTGATTGCGTCTCCTTGGTACGCGGGTTCGCCAGACGAATGTGGCTGTCGAGGGCAATCACATCGCCGTCCGGATCTTTGGTGTAATCCGGAACGTCGTGTTCTTGCTGCATGCCCAGCGGCGCGCCGGAGTGCTTATCACGGCCAAAAATCGTTTGCTGCTCTTTCAGCGGCGTGCGATCCCAGAACTCAACATGGAACTGGATAATCCGCACCGCCTGATAACTGCCGCCAACGGCCCAGGCCGGTTCACCTTGATCGCCAGTAACCCAGACGACGTCATTCATCAACGCGTCATTGCTGCTATCCGGGTTGGCGGTGCCATCTTTAAATCCCAGCAGATTCACCGGCGTCTCTTTGCCTTTACTGCGCGCCGCATGATCGGAGATAAACCCTTCCCGCTTCCAGCGCACGCTGAGTAAATCCGGCGTGTGTTTAATGAGATCGCGCAGCGTGTGAATCACCGTATCCTGCGTATTCGCGCAAATCTGGATGAGTAAATCACCGTGGCACAATGCCGCATCCAGCGAATCATTGGGGAAGCGTTCCATCTTTTGCAGCTTTTTCGGCATCTGCGTCTGCAAACCAAAACGCGTATCGAACAGCGACTGACCAACGGACACGGTGACCGTCAGGTTATCCGGCGCGATATACGGCCCGAGAATGCCGGAATCCATTGGCGGCAGCCGTGGGTTTGTCGTATCCGGCGCCGGGCCGCCGGAAGTGAGAAAAGTGATGCGCTGTGTCAGTAAGCGAAACAAACGTTCAAGATCGGCCTTATCCGCAGCCAGCACATCAAAAGCCACCAGCATCATTGACGCCTGCTGCGGCGTCAAAATCCCGGCCTGATGTGCCCCGAGAAAAGGCTGCTTTTCCATCCGCGAATCCGGCGATAGTGTCCCCGGCGCACTCTGCGGTTTTGCGCCATGGGCAACCGGGCATCCGCCAGCAATTGCGAGCGCGCCTCCCAGCGCGCCCATCCCTTTCAGTAAACGGCGGCGCGAAGGTTCGCTGACGCCATGATCATCATGTTGCTTCATCTTGTTAATCCAGCCCAAGCACGCCGCGCAGTTGCGCCAGATCTTCCGCCAGCGTGGTGATCGGCCCTTTCAGCGCGTTACGATCGGCGTCGGTCAGCTTGTCATATGTCTCATAGCCATCTTTGGTGCGGTATTTCGCCAGAATGGTATCCACTTTCTTGAAGTTGGCATCGACTTTCGCCAGCAACGCTGCATTATCTTTTTGCAGCTGCGGGCGCAGCAGATCGACAATTTTCTGCGCGCCATCAACGTTGGCCTGGAAGTCCCACAGATCGGTGTGGCTGTAGCGATCTTCTTCGCCGCTGATTTTGCTGGCCGCGACTTCTTCAATCAAACCGGCAGCCCCGCCCACCACTTTTGACGGCGGGAAAGCCAGTTCGTTAATGCGCGTTTGCAGATCCAGCACATCGCTGTTGAGCTGATCGGCATATTTGCCCATCTCTTTGGTGCTGTTATCGCCAAACAGGGCTTTTTCCAGGCGATGGAAACCAGTGAACTTCGGATCGTCCGATTTGTGCTCGTAATCATCTTCACGGGCATCAATGCTGCCATCCAGATCGGAGAAGAGCTCAGCAATCGGTTCGATACGTTCATAGTGCTGGCGGGTTGGCGCATACAGCGCTTTCGCTTTTTCAATATCCCCGGCTTTTACCGCATCGGTAAAGGCTTTCGTGCCGGAGACCAGCTGCGCGGTTTCTGCCACCACATAAGCTTTATAATCCGTAATGGCTCCACTCAGGCTCAACAAGGCATCGCCTTTTGCCGCATCTGCGGTTGCCGAGCCTTTGACCACCAGTTTGCCTTTCGGGTTGGTCAGCAGGCCGCAGGTCATATCATATTCGCCAGGTTGCAGATTGGCGGTCAGCTTCTGGCTGAAGCCCGGTGCGATGTTTTCACGCTCTTCCACCACCATCACGCCTTTGAGGATCTCCCATTCCAGCGCTTTCTGGCTGTGGTTGACGATAATGAACTGCGTTTTGCCTGCGTTAACGGTCAGGTTCATCGGCTCACACTGCTTGTCCGTTACCGTGACCTTCACCTGCGGAACATCCGCAGCCTGTACTCCGAAAGCGCAAGACATCAGCGCCGCGATCCCTACCTGCAAAGCACTACGACGAAAATGAATAGCCATGACCCTTCCCTTAAATAAGTATGTTGTAACTACGAAGCAGTGAACGTAATCAGGAGGCCGCCTGCGAAGGCTGCGCACCTGAACGTGGAGGCAAAACAAACAGCACCAGCACCGGAATCAGGTAGGCAAAGTAGACAAAGACTTCGCTCACACTCGGTGCTTCCTGATAACCAAAAATGCCTTCCAGCAAGGTACCCGTCAGCGAATGCGTGGTGAGCACGTTGCTTAAATCGAAAGCCACATCCTGGAATTGATTCCACAAACCGGCTTCATGGAAAGCGCGGATAGCGCCCGCTGCCAGACCGGCAGCCACCAGCAGGATGAACAGACTGGTCCATTTGAAAAACGCGCCGAGGTTAAGGCGGATCCCGCCCCAGTAGAGCAGAAAGCCCAGCACCACGGCCGTTGCCAGCCCAAGCATTGCGCCAAGCGGCGGCCAGATACCGAGATCCTGCTGGAATGCCGCCAGCAGAAAGAACACCGATTCCAGCCCTTCACGCGCGACAGCGAAAAAAACCATCAAAATCAGCGCCCAGCCGTGATGATTACTGCGCGCCAGTGCGTTATCCACCGCCTGCTCAAGTTGCACTTTGACGTTGCGCGACACTTTGCGCATCCAGAACACCATCCAGGTGAGGATCACGACGGCAATCACCGCGACAATCCCCTCAAACAGCTCCTGCTCTTTTTGCGGAAACTCACCGGTGGTTTCGTTGATGGCAATCCCCAATCCCAGACAGAGCGCGGCGGCAAGGAAGACGCCAATCCACATCACGCCGATCCAGCGTCCGCGCTGGGTTCGTTTCAGGTAGCTGGCAATCAGACTGACGATCAGCGCCGCTTCGAGGCCTTCACGTAACATAATAAGAAATGGAACAAACATGGAGGACGCCCCTGGTGTCATGTGCAGTCAACGGTTGCAAAGAAAAGTAAATTGCATTGATAGTGATTATCATTACGATAACGAGAAACTCAAGCGAAATATGACAAGAATAATAACTGGATGTAAACGGATAGCAGGCTAACCCAGGCGAAGCGACCCTTATGCAGAAGCGGTTGAAATAAAGCGATAACTTAGCTTACAAAGCATTAACTTTATGTTTACCGCATCTCGCGGCTATGGCTAAATACTTCCCCCATTCACCTGCAAAATTAGAGATATGATTAACTTCCTACACTTTCTGCTGGCGCTGGCGGTGATCCTCGCGCTCGCCTGGCTGGTAAGTTTCGACCGGCGGCAAATACGTTTTCGCTTTATTCTGCAATTGATCGTCATCGAAATGGCGCTGGCCTGGTTTTTCCTGCATGCGCAAAGCGGATTAACACTGATTAAATATGTTTCCGGCTTCTTCGAAGTGCTGCTGAAATTTGCCGGTGAAGGTACGGGTTTTGTTTTCGGCGGCATGAGCGAAAAAGGACTGGCATTTATTTTCCTGGGTGTGCTGTGCCCCATCGTTTTTATTTCGGCGTTGATCGGCATTTTGCAGCATTGGCGTATCCTGCCTGTTTTTATTCGTCTGATCGGTACCCTGCTATCGAAACTCAACGGTATGGGCAAGCTGGAATCCTTTAATGCCGTCAGTTCGCTGATCCTGGGGCAGTCCGAAAACTTCATTGCCTACAAAGGGATACTTGCCGACCTCTCTTCACGCCGCCTGTTCACCATGGCCGCCACGGCAATGTCGACGGTTTCGCTGTCGATCGTCGGTGCCTATATGACCATGCTGGATGCGAAATATGTGGTCGCCGCGCTGATCCTGAATATGTTCAGCACCTTTATTGTGCTGTCGATCATTAATCCCACGCGCCCGGAAGCGGAACCGGAAATTAAGCTGGAAAAACTCCACGAATCGCAAAGTTTCTTTGAGATGCTCGGCGAATATATTCTGGCAGGTTTCAAAGTGGCGATGATTATTCTGGCAATGCTGATCGGTTTTATCGCCCTGATTAGCGCCGTCAACGCCCTTTTCTCTGCGCTATTCGGTATCAGTTTCCAGCAAATTCTCGGCTATGTTTTCTATCCGCTGGCCTGGCTGATTGGTATTCCGCTCAGCGATGCGCTGCATGCTGGCAGCATCATGGCCACCAAGCTGGTGGCTAATGAGTTTGTGGCGATGATCGAACTGCAAAAAATCGCCGCCCAGATGACGCCGCGCGGATTGGGGATTTTGTCAGTGTTCCTGGTGTCGTTTGCCAACTTTGCCTCAATTGGCATCGTCGCAGGCGCCATTAAGGGGCTGAATGAGCAGCAAGGCAATTCCGTCTCCCGCTTTGGCCTGCGCCTGGTCTACGGGGCAACGCTGGTGAGCCTGCTCTCCGCCGCCTTTGCGGGTGTTGTGCTGTAAGTGATTTACCCCTCTCCTGCGGGAGAGGGGTTTCAAATCAGAACTGAACGCAAACCGGCTGATCCACGCGCATCACCGATTCCTGTGCGAAACGCGATTTATAAATCTCACGCAACGTATCAATTTTCGCGTCAGTTTGTGCGTCCACGCTGTGAATAAGCATCAGCGCCTTGCTCGGCTCCTTCGACACTTTCCCGTTGCTACCCAGCCACTGCCCCTGGGCATCGAAAGCCGTTAAGCCATCACGAAAACGCGGCGTGACATCGTTATCCACATACTGTTGCCACTCCTGAGCGGTAATCGGTTTACCACCCTGACGGGTTAAACCGTAATAGAGCGTGGTTTGTTGCATTTGGTTTTCAACCTTGCAGGTTTGCGTGCTCACACTCTGTTTCGATGTCGGCGCCGCACAGCCCGCCAGCAAACCTGCAACCATCAGCGCGGTGAACCCTGTCTTTAACTTCATACTGCTATCCTCATTGTTATTTGTCCTGAGATAACAGCGTAATTACAAATATTTAGCAATAAAAAAACCCGCCGCAGCGGGTTTTTCGTCAATGGCGTGTTATTCCGCCTGCAAACGGGACGGCGGCGCAGAGCGGTAATGCGCATCGGCCTCGGCAAAACGCTGCTGCATCGCCGCAGAAGGCGCTTTGCCCAACAGGCTGAACACCACAATACCCAGGCTGCCGAAGACAAAGCCTGGAATGATTTCATACAGATCCAGCCAGCCGTAGTGCTTCCAAATAATGACCGTCACTGCGCCAATAATCATCCCCGCCAGCGCGCCGTTGCGGGTCATCCGCGACCACATCACTGAGAACAGCACTACAGGGCCAAACGCCGCGCCGAAACCGGCCCATGCGTAACTGACCAGCCCCAGCACGCGGTTTTCCGGGTTTGCCGCCAGCGCAATAGCGATAACCGCCACCAGCAGCACCATTGCGCGGCCCACCCACACCAGCTCGGTCTGGCTGGCGCCTTTACGCAGAAACGCTTTGTAGAAATCTTCGGTGATCGCACTGGAGCAAACCAGCAACTGGCAGCTCAGTGTTGACATCACCGCAGCCAGGATAGCAGAAAGCAGCACGCCCGCAATCCACGGGTTGAACAGCAGTTGCGCCAGTTCAATAAACACGCGTTCGGCGTTCTGATTAACCGCACCCGCCAGCGACGGGTTGTTATTGAAATAAGCGATGCCAAAGAAACCAACGGCAACCGCGCCGGCCAGGCAGAGGATCATCCAGGTCATGCTGATACGGCGCGCATGCACAATCGTGTGGTGGGAATCGGCGGCCATAAAGCGCGCCAGAATATGCGGCTGACCAAAATAACCCAGCCCCCAGCCCATCAACGACAGAATGGCGACAAAATTC
This sequence comes from Kosakonia sp. MUSA4, assembly GCF_013085925.1. Classification (NCBI taxonomy): domain Bacteria; kingdom Pseudomonadati; phylum Pseudomonadota; class Gammaproteobacteria; order Enterobacterales; family Enterobacteriaceae; genus Kosakonia; species Kosakonia sp. MUSA4. The sequence continues at coordinate 1,865,932 of NZ_CP025697.1, read as the reverse complement.
AGCCCCTTCAGCATGTCGACGTTTTCGATGCTTTTCTGCTTAATCACTTCCAGCGAATCACCGAAACCACCCACCGTAATAATGACAATCACCGGCGTCAGGATCAGCGCGAAAATCATCAGGCTGGCCTGCACCGTATCGGTCCAGCTAATCGCCAGGAAACCACCAATAAAGGTGTAAATAATGGTGGCTGCCGCGCCTGCCCAGAGCGCGCTTTCGTAGCTCATGCCGAAGGTGCTTTCGAACAGACGTGCGCCCGCCACAATGCCGGAAGCACAATAAATGGTGAAGAAGAGAAGGATTACCACGGCGGAGATAATGCGCAGCAGACGGCTTTTATCTTCAAAGCGACCGGTGAAATAATCCGGTAATGTCAGCGCATTATTGTTCACTTCGGTGTGCACGCGCAGACGCCCGGCCACCAGTTTCCAGTTGACCCACGCCCCCAGCGTCAGGCCAATGGCGATCCAGCTTTCCGAAATTCCGGAGATAAAAATTGCGCCCGGCAGCCCCATCAGCAGCCAGCCGCTCATATCGGACGCTCCGGCGGAAAGCGCGGTGACCAGCGGCCCCAGGCTGCGGCCGCCGAGAATATAATCGTCAAAATTCTTCGTCGAACGCCAGGCGAAAAACCCGATCAATATCATGCCAAAGATATAAACAAGAAAAGTCACCAGCATCGGTGTGCTCATTGCCATTAAAAATGTCTCCAGGGTTCTTCGTCAGCAAAATCATTCTGCTGCTTTATCCATCACCGGAACGTAGTGATGGCGCGTATTGATTATCAGAAGCGCCCGTATCCTGCCGGAAGCCTCACTTATTCACAATTGATTTAACACAGCATTTACATCAAATTCATCCTGAGCTTGATAGCTTTTTGCGATAGGTTGTACTGTGTCACACTTTTCCAGGTTGCACCTTTTAAAAGTGTTATCCACCGCATAAAACCTGCTTTGCCAGTGAAATATCCAGCGCCTTTTCTTGTTACCAGCAATTAACATTTAATTCATTTTTAACCTTGCCAGCCAGGTCACATTTAACAAGGTTGCACAAAGTTGCAACATGATGGATATTTCTGCCTGAACCGCAAAACAGCCAAAAAAACAGGAGCAAAGCATGGGCACCACCACGATGGGGGTCAAGCTTGATGACGCCACGCGCGAAAGGATTAAAGCCGCCGCAGCGACGATCGACCGCACACCGCACTGGTTAATTAAACAGGCCATTTTTAATTATCTGGAGAAGCTGGAAAACAGCGAAGGGTTACCGGAGCTGGCCGCCGCGCCAGCGGCAACGTCACAGGATGAGGAAAGCGGCGTTTCGGCTGACGAGAGCCACCAGCCGTTCCTCGACTTTGCCGAGCAGATCCTGCCGCAGTCTGTTTCCCGCGCCGCCATTACCGGTGCCTGGCGCTGGGCGGAAACCGACGCAGTGCCGATGCTGCTGGAGCAGGCTCGTCTGCCGCAGCCGGTCGCGGAAAATGCCCATAAACTGGCTTACCAGTTAGCGGAAAAATTACGTCATCAGAAAACCGCTTCCGGCCGTGCTGGCATGGTGCAAAGCCTGTTGCAGGAGTTTTCACTCTCCTCGCAGGAAGGCGTGGCGCTGATGTGTCTGGCGGAAGCGCTGCTGCGCATCCCGGATAAAGCCACCCGCGATGCGTTAATCCGCGACAAAATCAGCAACGGCAACTGGCAGTCGCACATTGGCCGCAGCCCGTCGCTGTTCGTCAACGCCGCGACCTGGGGCCTGCTGTTTACCGGGCGGCTGGTCTCCACGCACAACGAAGCGAATCTCTCGCACGCCCTGAACCGCATTATCGGGAAAAGCGGCGAGCCACTGATCCGCAAAGGCGTGGATATGGCGATGCGCCTGATGGGCGAACAATTCGTCACCGGCGAAACCATCGCCGAAGCGCTGGCGAATGCCCGCAAGCTGGAAGAGAAAGGCTTCCGCTACTCCTACGATATGCTGGGCGAAGCGGCGCTCACCGCCGCCGATGCGCAGGCTTATATGGTCTCCTATCAGCAGGCCATCAACGCCATCGGTAAGGCGTCCAACGGTCGCGGGATCTACGAAGGGCCGGGCATCTCGATTAAGCTTTCCGCTCTGCATCCGCGCTACAGCCGTGCGCAATACGATCGCGTCATGGAAGAGCTCTATCCGCGCCTGAAATCCCTCACCCTGCTGGCGCGCCAGTACGATATTGGTATCAATATTGATGCCGAAGAGGCCGATCGTCTGGAAATCTCCCTCGATTTGCTGGAAAAACTCTGCTTTGAGCCAGAGTTAGCAGGCTGGAACGGAATCGGCTTTGTGATTCAGGCCTACCAGAAGCGCTGCCCGTTTGTCATTGATTACCTGATTGACCTGGCAACCCGCAGCCGCCGCCGTCTGATGATTCGCCTGGTCAAAGGCGCTTACTGGGACAGCGAAATCAAACGCGCGCAGATGGAAGGCCTGGAGGGCTATCCGGTCTATACGCGCAAGGTCTACACCGATGTTTCCTACCTCGCCTGTGCGAAAAAATTACTCGCGGTGCCGAACCTGATCTATCCGCAGTTCGCCACCCACAACGCCCATACGCTGGCGGCGATTTACCAGCTTGCCGGGCAAAACTACTACCCCGGACAGTATGAGTTCCAGTGCCTGCATGGCATGGGCGAACCGCTGTACGAGCAGGTGGTAGGGAAAATTGCCGACGGCAAACTGAATCGCCCGTGCCGCATTTATGCGCCGGTCGGGACGCATGAAACCCTGCTGGCCTACCTGGTGCGGCGTCTGCTGGAAAACGGTGCCAATACCTCCTTTGTTAACCGCATTGCCGATACCACACTACCGCTGGATGCGCTGGTGGCTGACCCAGTGGCGGAAGTGGAAAAACTGGCCGCGCAGGAAGGCCAGGTCGGTCTGCCGCATCCGAAGATCCCTCTGCCCCGCGCCCTGTATGGTGAAGGACGCATCAACGCCGCCGGTCTGGATCTGGCGAATGAACACCGGCTGGCATCGCTCTCATCTTCATTGCTGAACAGCGCCACGCAGAAATGGTATGCCCGTCCGATGCTGGAACAGGTGGTGATGGAAGGCGAGCCAATCGCGGTGATCAACCCGGCAGAGCCGAAAGATGTGGTGGGTTACGTGGTGGAAGCCCGCGATGAAGACGTGGAGCAGGCGCTGAATAATGCTGTTAATCATGCGCCAATCTGGTTCGCCACGCCGCCGCAGGAGCGCGCCGCCATTCTGCAACGCGCCGCCGTGCTGATGGAGGATCAGATGCCGCAGTTGATGGGCATTCTGGTGCGTGAAGCCGGGAAAACCTTCAGCAATGCGATTGCCGAAGTGCGTGAAGCGGTGGATTTTCTGCGCTATTACGCAGGCCAGGTCAGCGCCGATTTTGATAACGAAACCCATCGCCCGTTAGGTCCGGTGGTTTGTATCAGCCCGTGGAACTTCCCGCTGGCGATCTTTACCGGGCAGATTGCCGCCGCACTGGCAGCGGGCAACAGCGTGCTGGCCAAACCTGCGGAACAAACCCCGCTGATCGCCGCACAAGGTGTGGCAATTCTGCTGGAAGCGGGCGTTCCTGCCGGGGTATTGCAATTGCTGCCAGGGCGTGGCGAAACCGTCGGCGCACGGCTCACCTCCGATGCGCGGGTGCGCGGCGTGATGTTCACCGGCTCGACCGAAGTGGCCAGCCTGCTGCAACGCACCATCGCCACGCGACTCGATGCGCAGGGCCGTCCGACGCCGCTCATCGCCGAAACCGGCGGCATGAATGCGATGATTGTCGATTCGTCGGCGCTCACCGAACAGGTGGTTGTCGATGTGCTGGCCTCCACGTTCGACAGCGCCGGACAGCGCTGTTCGGCGCTGCGCGTGCTGTGCCTGCAAGAAGAGATTGCCGATCACACGCTGACCATGTTGCGTGGTGCAATGGCCGAATGCCGGATGGGCAATCCAGGCCGTCTGACCACCGATATCGGCCCGGTGATCGATGCCGAAGCGAAAGCAAATATCGACAAACATATTCAGGCGATGCAGGCCAAAGGGCGCAATGTATTCCAGGCAATGCGCGAAAACAACGAAGATGCGCGCGAATGGCGTACCGGCACTTTCGTAGCGCCGACGCTGATTGAGCTGGAGAGCTTCGACGAGCTGCAAAAAGAGGTCTTCGGGCCGGTGCTGCACGTGGTGCGCTACAGCCGTAATCAGTTACCGCAGTTGATTGAGCAGATCAATGCTTCCGGCTACGGTCTGACGCTCGGCGTGCATACGCGCATTGATGAAACCATCGCCCAGGTAACCGGCAGCGCGCACGTCGGCAACCTGTACGTTAACCGCAATATGGTGGGCGCCGTGGTCGGTGTGCAGCCGTTTGGCGGCGAAGGGTTATCCGGTACCGGGCCGAAAGCGGGCGGGCCGCTCTATCTCTATCGCCTGCTCGGTAGCCGCCCGGAAAATGCGGTACTGAAAACGCTCGCCCGGCATGATGCTACCGCGCCGCTGGATGCCCAGTTGAAAAACGTGATGGCGCAACCGCTGGAAGCGCTGAGCGCGTGGGCCGCCGATCGTCCGGCGCTACAGGCGCTGTGCCGTCAGTTTGGCGAGTTGGCGCAGAGCGGAACGCAGCGTCTGCTGCCAGGCCCGACCGGTGAGCGTAATAGCTGGACGCTGGTTCCGCGCGAACGTGTGCTTTGCGTGGCAGATAACGAACAGGATGCGCTGGTACAACTGGCGGCGGTAATCGCCTGCGGCAGCCAGCTGTTGTGGCCGGATGACACGCTGCATCGCGATCTGGCGAAACAGCTTCCGCCGATCGTCAGCGCGCGCATCCAGTTCGCCAAAGCCGATGCGCTGATGGCGCAGACGTTTGACGCGGTGATTTTCCATGGTGATTCCGATCAACTGGTTACGCTGTGTGAAAACGTGGCCGCACGCGACGGCGCAATTGTCTCGGTGCAGGGTTTTGCTCGCGGGGAAAGTCATATCCTGCTCGAACGCCTGTGGCTGGAACGTTCGTTAAGCGTCAACACCGCCGCCGCGGGCGGTAACGCCAGCCTGATGACCATTGGTTAAACCGGTGAACAGGCCCGATGGCGCGACGCTTATCGGGCCTGCAAAACCATCAACCCTCCGGGTGGTGGATGGCAAACGCACGACACACAGTAGGCCGGATAAGGCGTTAGCCGCCATCCGGCGTCGTTGTTTCAAGGCGCTTTGTTTCTTAACGTTAAGCCAACATCGCCGCCGGGATGCACGGCCAGCAATGTCTCCTGCGAATAACCGCTTTCGCTCATCAGGCATGCGCAGGCGGCATCGAATATCGCCAGCACCAGCACAATCGAGGTGGTTGCCAGCATATTCAGCGGATCGATCTCGCGGCGAACGCCGGTGGAAATCACCAGCCGTGAGGCCTGCGCTATCGCTGAATCCGGGTTTTCCGTCACGCTGATAAGCGCCACGCCTCTCGCCGCCAGGCCGGGCAGCAGCCGCGTCAGCTCATCGGAATTCCCGCCGCGCGACAGCATAATCACCACATCATTGGCATCCAGAAAACCCAAATCACCGTGCGCAGCATCGGTGGCGTTGAGATACATCGCCGGACGCTCAACGCAGGCCAGCATATGGGCGATTTTGCGTGCTGCAATGCCGGAAGTGCCAACGCCGGTGACCGCAATTTTTCCGCGACAGCCGCGCAACTCCGCCATCAGCGCCTGCCACTGCGTTTCGTTAAGATGGCGGTTCAGCGCCGCCATCTCTTCGCTGTAGATGTGCCACGCGGCGCAGGCCTGCTGCCAGCTACTGCTCATGTCGGCTCCTGCATTAACGCGCGGTACTTCATATGATCCTGATACATTTCGTGGAACACGGTGTATTTACGATCGTAATACTGCTTAATGCGGTTGGTTTGCGGCGTGACCGTTTTACCGATGCGGCTCATCGCCGCCATGGCTTCCGGGAAGCTATCAAACACCCCGGCGGCCACGGTGCCCATCATCGCGCCGCCGAGTAGCATTGCTTCGCTCTCCTCCGGCAACAACATCGCACAGCCGGTGGCGTTGGCATGCTCCTGCACAAAGATCGGGTTTTTGGTGCCGCCGCCGCTGGCCATCACCGTATCGATGCTGTAACCGCTCTGATTCATGGTCTCAATAATATGCCGCGTCCCCAGCGCAATGGCCTGGATAGTTGCCAGGTACTGCAACGCCATATCTTCCGGCGTGCGCGACAGCTTCAACCCGCTGATGACGCCGGTTAACGTCGGATTAGCGCGCGGCGAACGGTTGCCGTGGAAGTACGGCAGAATATGAATATCGCGGGTCAGAAACGCAATATTCTCCGGCTCGCCCGCCATTTTCCGCAGCAGCGCGTTCAGCACTTCGTAAATAGTTTGCCCCTGGGTTTTTGCCTGGCCGAGCAGCGTTTCGTAGCACGGATGCGACTGAATAATATGGTCGATCAGCGCGCCGGTTGCCGACTGCCCGCCCTCATTCAGCCAGTAGCCCGGCAGCACCGCCGAATAATACGGCCCCCATACGCCGCCAATAAAGCGTGCCTGCGGGGAGATCGCCATATGCCCGGTAGAGGTGCCGCCAATCAGCGCGATACGCCGGTCGAAATCCGCCACTTCGCCAGAAACGCCGCTGGCGCCGAGCGTACCGAGCGTGCCTGCGTGAGCATCAATAATCGACACACTTACCGCCGTGCCCGGCATCAGCCCCATCTCTGTCGCCGCACGCTGCGTCAGCCCGCGCCCCAACGGTTCGCCCATGGTTTTCACATAGCGGCCAATTTTTTCGGCGTCGTGTTCCAACAGATCTTCGAGCCCAATTTCATGGAAATAACTGTTGTCCCACTTGTCTTCGTGGCCCATGTACGTCCACTTACACACCGTCGAACACAGCGAGCGGGTATCATCGCCGGTCGCCCGCCAGGTCAGGAAATCCGGCAGATCAAAGTAGTAACCGGCGTTCGCCCAGGTATTTGGCATATGCTGTTTCAGCCACAGCAGCTTGGGGGTTTGCATCTCCGGCGAGATAATGCCGCCGACGTAATCCAGCACCCGGTGGTGCGTGGCGTTGATGCGGTTGGCCTGCGAGATCGCGCGGTGATCCATCCACACGATAATATTCTGCTCACTGCGCCCGGACGGGCTAATCGTCAGCGGGTTGCCCTCTTTGTCGAGCACCACCAGCGAACAGGTGGCGTCAAAACCCAGGCCTTTAACCTGGATCGGGTTGATATCCGCCTGATTCACCGCGTCACGCACGGCGTTGCACACCGCCTGCCAGATATTGTCCGAGGATTGCTCGACAAAGTCGGCCTGCGGGCGATAGATCTCAATGGCCCGGCTCGCCTGACTGACCATCCTGCCGGTCAAATCAAAGACGCCTGCGCGGGCGCTGCCGGTTCCTACATCCACACCAATAAAGTAGCTCGCCATTCTTTTTCTCCTGAGATCAGGCTTTACGATTTTGTAATGCAATAAAGAGGATCAGCACCGCGCCCCAGAGCGCCATCGTCAGATAACTGCTGATGCCCAACAAGTTAAAGCCACTCTCCAGCATTTGCAGCACCACCAGCGCCAGCACCAGCCCCAGCACACGCCCGAAACCGCCGTCCGGGTTAATCCCGCCCAGCACCGACGCCAGAATGGTTACCAGAAGATAAGATTCGCCGTAGCCCGCTTTCGCGGAGTTGAATTTCGCCATCATCAAAATGGCGGCTACCCAACCCAATAGCGCCGAGATGACATACACCGAAATCTGCACCCGCACGGTGTTCACGCCGCTAAAGCGCGTTGCCTGTTCGTTCGATCCCACCAGATAAAGGCTGCGGCCAAGCGTGGTATGTTCCAGCAATACCCACAGCAGCAGCGCCACCACAATAAACAGCAACAGTGCTACCGGAATACCGAGCAGCGTGGCATTGCCGAGAAACTGGATCGCGGTCGGAAAGCCGGAAATGACCGTGCCGTTGGAGAGCAAAATGTTAAGGCCGGAAATCAGCGTCATGGTGCCGAGCGTGGCAAGAATGGGCGAAACGCCGATCCACGCCACCAGCGTGCCGTTCAGTACGCCAATCGCCACGGCCACCAGCAAACCCGCCAGCAGCGCCAGCGCGAGAAACAGCGGATTGTCGGGATGAGTGACGATGACCGCAGCCATCACCAGCGAACAGGCGTTCGCACCGGCAATAATCGACAGGTTAATGCCGCCGGTCAGCATGGTAATACCCATGCCCAGCGCCAGCATGCCAAGGATCGGTAGCTGCGAGCCGATGGACTGGAAGTTAGCGACGCTGAAAAAGCGGCTGCCGAGCAGCGCGGAAAAGACCACCGCGACAACGATGATAATCACGCATTGCAAACGGATGATGGCATCACCGGGAAAGAGTCTGGCGATTGATTTCATCTTAAAGCTCCCTTGCGAGTTTGCGTTTTTCATTCCACGCGGTCGCGCTGATGCTGACGAGAATAATCGCGCCGCTAAAGACCATGTGCCAGTAGGAGGAAACGCCGAGCAGCGTTAAGCCATTTTGCAGGAAGGCCAGCAGAATCACCCCCAGTAGCGTGCCGGTGAGCGTACCGCGGCCGCCGGACATACTGGTGCCGCCAAGCACCACCGCCGCCAGCACCGTCAACTCAAAACCGATCAATGAGTTTGGGGCAACGGACTGAGTAATCTGCGCCTGTACCACGGCGGCCACACCGGCCAGAATGCCCATATAGCCGTAGACGTAAAAATGCAGTTTCAGCAGATTAAGGCCGAGACGCGACGCGGCATCGCGGTTGCCACCCATCGCATAAATCTGGCGGCCCAGCCGGGTGTAATTCATCAGCACGGCAGTGACAATGATCACCAGGCCCAGACACAGCAGCGGCAACGTCAGGCCATAGTCATAGCCATCCGCCGCGGTGAAAGAGAACCAGTTAATGCCGTTCATAAACCAGTCCGGGAAGCCATACAGCCAGGTGCCTTTGGTGGCGTAAACCAGCAGCCCGTAATAGACGTTCAGCGTGGCGATGGTGATGATGATTGCCGGGACGCGCAGCCAGTAAACCAGAAAGCCATTCACTAAACCGAGCAGCAGCCCGACGGCCATGGCTAATGCCAGCGCCAGCGCAAAGTTGCCGCCGTGGGCGATCACCCAACTGGCCATCGCATATTGAGCAATCGCCGTCATTGCCGGAAACGAGATATCGATCCCGCCGGAGATCAGCACCACAAATAAACCGCAGGCCAGGATACCGAGAATGGCGTAGCTGGTCGCCACATCCGTCAGGTTACCCAGCGATAAAAATTCATCGGTACGCACGCTCAGCCCTACAGCCAGCGCAATCACCAGCAGACCAAGCCAGAATTCATGTTGCCCGACAAGGCGGGAAAGGGATGCGTTACGCATTGACCACCTCTGCAATCTCCTGCTCCGTGCAACGGTGCGGATTGAATTCCGCCACCAGTTCACCCCGGCGCATTACCAGCACGCGATGGCTGTTGTAATACGCTTCCGGTATTTCGTCGCAAATCATCAGTACCGCCATCCCCTGCTCCGCCAGTTGGCGGGCAATCTGATAGATCCCCTCTTTGTTGGCGATATCCACCCCGACGGTGGGCGAATCGAGGATCAGGATGCGCGGATGGGTCGCCACCCATTTGGCGATGGCAATACGTTGCGCGTTACCGCCGGAGAGCGTTTTTACCGGCAGTTGCGCATCGGAGACTTTGATATTCAGATTGCGAATCAGCTCCGCAACCAGCTGCCCGGCTTTGGCGTGATCGAGCAGGCCGCCGCGCGTATGCAGTTTGTCGAAAACGGTGACAATGGTGTTGTCGTAAATCGACTGCTCCATGATCAACCCCTGCGTCAGGCGGTCTTCCGAAACGTAGCCAATGCCGTGACGAATGGCGTCATGGTTACTGCGCAGTTTCACCGGCTTACCGTTAATGCGGATTTCGCCATCTTCCGGGTGCGTCATGCCAAACAGGCTCATGCACAGTTCGGTGCGCCCTGCCCCTAACAAACCGACAATGGAGACGATCTCGCCGCTGCGCAGTGCCAGATTGATATCGCGATACTTGCCTTTGCGGCTCAGATGGCGTAGCTCCAGCATCGGCGTCTGATCCACCGGCGGTTTTTCCGGTAGCGGGCTGTAGTGGAAACGCTGTCCGGTCATCAGATACGCCAGCTCGTGGCTGTCCAGTTCGTTTGCCGGCCATGTTCCAATCAGCTTGCCGTCACGCATCACGCTAATGCGATCGGCCACCTCCATCACCTCATCCAGACGGTGGCTGACGAATACCACGCAGATCCCTGCGGATTTCAGTTCGTTCACCACGCGCAGCAGCCCATTCACTTCCTGGCGGGTCAGCGAGGCGGTCGGTTCATCCATGATCACCAGCCGGGCATCGGCAGCTATCGCCCGGCAAATCGCGACTAACTGGCGATCGGCGATGGAGAGTTTCTCGACTTTTTTATCCGGATCGAGACGCACGCCGATGCGCGCCATCGCGGCCAGCGCCTGCGCACGCATCGCGCTGCGCCGTACCCAGATATCGCCGCCGGGCAGATAACGGTGGATGGCGATATTTTCCGCCACGCTAAAATTGGGGAATAACGAGAGGTCCTGATAAATGACCTGAATGCCGTAATGCGCTGAAAGCTGCGGCGTCAGATGGTGAAAAAGTTTACCGTCCAGGGCAATGCTGGCACCTTTTTCCGGCTGATAAACGCCGGAGATCACTTTGATGATGGTGCTTTTACCGCAGCCGTTTTGCCCGGCCAGACAGTGAACTTCGCCTTTTTCCAGCGTCAGGTTCACATTGTCCAGCGCCCGCACGCCCGGAAATTGTTTGCTGATATTCTCAAGAGTGATAAATGCGGTGGTGTCTGTCATTGACAATACCCCTGCCAGCGCCCGTACGGGACGCGATGGTTATCTGTGCTGCAAAAAGAGCCCGGCCTTGCGGCCGGTCTCCGGTTCCCTGGTGTGGCCTGAAAAAATTAGAAGCCGAGTGATTGCGCGTTATCTTTAGTCACTTCGAGGATTTTGTTAAAGCGGATGACTTTCTTGTCCATATCGACGTCGGCTTTGCCCAGCCCGTCGATGGTCAGATCGGGAGTGACTTCCTTGCCCTGCAACAACTGGTCAGCGACGGTGACCAGCGCAAAACCTGCATCACGCGGGTCCCACAGCAGCGCTTTTTTGATATCGCCACGCATCAGATACGGCGCAGCCTGGCCCGGCATCGCAATCCCGACAACCGCCAGTTTGTCTTTCGCACGTTTTTTCTGTACCGCCTGCCCTGCACCAATCGGCCCCAGCGAACCAAAACCGATCACCCCTTTCAATTGCGGGTAGGTTTTCATTAAATCGAGGGTAGTGGCGTAGGATTTGTCGATGCTTTCCGCCACCGGCAAACGCGAGGTGACTTCAAACATATCCGGGTATTTTTCTTTTTGATATTTAATGGCGTAATCAGCCCAGGCGTTGTGCAACGGTACGGTCAGTGAACCGACGTAGATCGCATAACCGCCTTTACCGCCCATATCTTTCGCTAACTCATCAACGTTGGCCTGCGCGTATTTTTCGCTGTCGATGGTTTCGATATCCCACTGGCCAATCTGCTGATCCGGGGATTCATGCGTCAGCACCACAATGCCTTTGTCGCGGGCTTTTTTCAGCACCGGCTCCAGCACTTTCGCATCGTTCGGCACCACGATGATGGCGTTAACGTTTTTCGCGATCAGATCTTCAATCACCTTCACTTGCTGCGCCGGATCCGGGGTAGAAGGCCCGGTCTGGTAAGCGTTAACGTCCAGTTTCTTCGCTGCTTCGTTAACGCCGGTCTCCATGCGGTTAAACCACGGAATACCGGTTACTTTTGCAACCACCGCGATCTCATACTTTTCTGCTGCAACGGACTGGCCCGACACCATGCAGGCAGAAATAAGCGCTGCGCTGAGTAATGCGAGTTTGAATTTCATAGTTGTACCTTTCTTGAGGACAGAGGAAAGTCGCGATGGGGAGATTAACAACGAAGGGAAGAGGAAAAATAATGTAAAAATTAAAAATGTGATTTATGCCCAAAAATGTTAATTTTGTGAAAATTTATAGTTAAATTAAAGTAAAAATACACCATATACTTTTCTTATATCAGATCACATGTGTTAAAAACCACATTAAATAAAACATTTTATTAACACAATGTTATCATTCATCGAAAAATCAGGGTATTTATGCGCTGAATGAATGGCGTTAACGGCAGGAGAAGTTTGCGAATTTGAGAACTGAAACGAGTAAGGTAAAACGCAACATCGGCATACTGTCTTCTCCTCTTTAGATAACTCACTCTCTTTCTGCAGGAGCCGCACATGCGTTATGCCAGCGCACTGGAAACGCTATTACTCACCGATCCCCGGCGCAGGAACATACTCCATATCGTTCACGCCTTGTGCCCTGAAAGCTGGATTGGCGCCGGATTTGTACGCGATGCCGTATGGGATCATCTGCACCATAGCGCGCCGCAACCACCGACTGGCGATGTGGATGTCATCTGGCTTAATCCACATGAAATGGCGATCGAAGCGGATATAGAGATGGAAAACCGCCTGCGCGAGCACGCGCCAGAGGTTAAATGGTCGGTAAAAAACCAGGCACGCATGCATCTGCGCAACGGCGATGCGCCGTATTCTTCACTGCTCGCGGCACTGCGACACTGGCCAGAAACCGCCACCGCCGTGGCGGTGCGCCTGGCCGGTAAGGCGCGTATCGAGATTATTGCCCCTTTTGGCCTGGACGATCTGTTTGGCTTGCGCCTGCGACCGACGCCGCACTTTACAGGGCGTAAATATCCGCAGTTTCGCAAGCGGGTGGAAGAAAAGCACTGGCTGGCGCGCTACCCGCATCTTGCACTTATCGCTGCAGATGACATTCCCCCGGGGCTATGCTAATAAAACGGCTGAATCGGAGCCTTGTACTGAAGGGGATGGGATGAAACGTTGCATGCTGGCGCTGACCGCGCTGTTAATGAGCAGCCCGCTGCTCGCGGACGAGTGCGAAAACGCCTCAACACAGGCTGAGCTGAATAGCTGTACTGCCGCACAATATCAGGCCGCGGATAAAAAGCTGAACCAGACTTATCAGAGCGCCATTAAGCGCGCCACTCCCGCGCAGGCGTCACTGCTGAAAAAAGCGCAGCAAACCTGGATAACGCTGCGCGACAGCGATTGCGCCTTTGTCAGTTCCGGCGTCGAAGGCGGAAGCGTGCAGCCAATGGTAGAAAATCAGTGTCTGACGGATAAAACCAACGAGCGCGAAGCCTGGCTGGCCTCGCTGCTACAGTGCGGCGAAGGCGATGTCAGTTGCCCGCTGCCGCCCGGCCATTAACGGACGCGGATGCCTTCAATGATCATGCGCTGCACATTATCGACCGTACGCTGAAAGAAGGCCTCATCCTGTAACGTCGCGCCGGTGACGGCTTCCACCTGGATGGCGAAATCGGCGTAGTGCTGGGTTGAGGCCCAAATCATAAAGATCAGGTGATGCGGATCGACCGCCGCCAGTTTACCGTTGGCGATCCAGCCAGCAATAATGGCCGACTTCTCCTCCACCAACGTTTTTAAATCCCCTGTCAGTTCCGCTTTCAGCAGCGGCGCGCCCTGCAACATCTCCTGGCAGAAAAGTTTTGATGCCTGCGGATAATCGCGTGACACCTCCAGCTTCAGGCGGATGTACTCCTTAATCGCCACCAGCGGCGTGAAATCTGCGCGGAAGGCTTTCAGCGGCGCCAGCCAGATATCCAGGATCTGCCGCAGCACAGCAATATAGAGCGCCTCTTTCGACGGGTAGTAATAGAGCAAATTGGTTTTCGACACGCCCGCGCCATCGGCGACCTGCTCCAGCCGTGCGCCGTGAAAACCCACGCGGGAAAAGATCTCCAGCGCCGCCGTCAAAATCGCCTGTCGCTTCTCATTAACCGCCTGCGTACGTTTACCGGCCCGCTTCACCGTACCCTGTGCCATTTTCTCTCTCCTTTTGGTTGGCAGCAGCATAGCAAAAGGCGCACGGCGACTCGACCCTGTGCACTCTGATTGCACATGAACGCCTTTTTTTTGTGCAACTTTTTTGACCATTTAGTCCACTTTTTTACGGCTCATTTTATCAACTTTCGGTTAACACCTTAATAACAATGATCTTTTCATTGTTGGCATCCGCTTTGCAAACCCTTGATTGCGCGGCTGAAAGGAAAATGCAGGATGCAACGCCACGCCAGACATTCACCTGACAAAGCGAGGTAGGTAATGAAAATTGGTGTTTTCGTTCCGATTGGCAACAACGGCTGGCTGATTTCAACCCATGCGCCACAGTACAAGCCGACCTTTGAACTGAATAAAGCGATTGTGCAGAAAGCGGAGCATTACCACTTCGATTTCGCGCTCTCGATGATCAAGCTGCGCGGTTTTGGCGGCAAAACCGAATTCTGGGATCACAACCTCGAATCCTTCACGCTGATGGCCGGGCTTGCGGCGGTCACTTCGCGTATTCAGATCTACGCGACCGCCGCGACCCTGACGCTGCCTCCGGCTATTGTCGCGCGGATGGCATCGACCATTGATTCCATCTCCGGCGGGCGTTTTGGCGTAAACCTGGTGACCGGCTGGCAAAAACCGGAGTATGAGCAGATGGGCCTGTGGCCGGGTGATGACTACTTCTCCCGTCGCTATGACTATCTGACGGAGTACGTACAGGTATTGCGCGATCTGTGGGGAACTGGCAAAAGCGATTTCAAAGGCGAATTTTTCACCATGAATGATTGCCGTGTCAGCCCGCAACCCGCCAGCCCGATGAAGGTGATCTGCGCCGGGCAAAGCGATGCGGGAATGGCATTTTCCGCGCAATACGCTGATTACAACTTCTGCTTCGGCAAAGGTGTTAACACGCCAACCGCATTTGCACCGACGGCCAAACGCATGCAGGAAGCGGCCAGCGCCACCGGGCGCGATGTCGGCTCCTATGTGCTGTTTATGGTTATTGCCGATGAAACCGACGAGGCGGCACGGGCCAAATGGGAGCACTACAAAGCAGGCGCTGACGACGAAGCGCTGGCATGGCTTACCGAACAGAGCCAGAAAGATACCCGTTCCGGCGCGGACACGAACGTGCGTCAGATGGCCGATCCGACATCGGCGGTGAATATCAATATGGGTACGCTGGTGGGGTCGTATGCCACGGTAGCGCGCTTACTCGATGAGGTTGCCAGCGTCCCCGGCACCGACGGCGTATTGCTGACCTTTGATGATTTTTTACAGGGCGTCGAAATGTTCGGCGAGCGCATTCAGCCGCTGATGCAGTGCCGTAGCCATATTCCAGCCCCAAAACGCGAGGTTGCCTGATGATTACCCTCAACGCACGCCCGGAATCGGTCGATTTTTCTCCTGAGCGCAGCGCCCTGATTGTGGTGGATATGCAAAATGCCTATGCCAGCCCCGGCGGCTACCTGGATTTGGCCGGTTTTGATGTCTCGGCCACCAGGCCGGTGATTGAGAATATCAATATTGCCGTTGCTGCCGCCCGCAAAGCCGGGATGTTGATTATCTGGTTTCAGAACGGCTGGGATGATCAGTACGTGGAAGCCGGTGGCCCCGGTTCGCCGAACTACCACAAATCCAACGCGCTAAAGACCATGCGCAAACGCCCGGAATTGCAGGGCAAATTGCTGGCAAAAGGCGGCTGGGATTATGAACTGGTGGCGGAACTCAAGCCGCAAGCTGGCGATATCGTACTACCGAAACCGCGTTACAGCGGCTTCTTTAATACGCCGCTGGACAGCCTCCTGCGCAGCCGTGGCATCCGCCATCTGGTATTTACCGGTATTGCCACCAACGTCTGCGTTGAATCAACACTGCGCGACGGCTTTTTTCTCGAATATTTCGGCATCGTACTGGAAGACGCCACCCATCAGGCTGGCCCTGAATTTGCCCAGCAAGCGGCGCTGTTCAATATCGAAACCTTCTTCGGCTGGGTGAGCGATGTGCAGACTTTCTGCTCCGCCCTGGCACCTCAAAAACTGGTCAACATTGCGTAAGGAGACTCATCATGCCAAAACAGGTCATTATTCCGCCGGGCACCACCACCCCTATCGCCCCGTTTGTTCCGGGCACGCTGGCTGACGGCGTGGTGTATGTCTCCGGCACGCTACCGTTTGATGCCGACAATAACGTGGTGTTTGTTGGCGACCCAAAGGCACAAACGCGCCACGTGCTGGAAACGATCAAACGCGTGATCGAGACCGCAGGTGGCACAATGGAGGATGTGACATTCAACAGCATCTTTATCACCGACTGGAAAAATTACGCCGCGATTAACGAAGTGTACGCCGAGTTTTTCCCCGGCGATAAACCGGCGCGTTTCTGCATTCAATGCGGCCTGGTGAAACCCGATGCGCTGGTGGAGATCGCCACCGTTGCGCACATCGGCCAGTGAGGATGCCATGAAGCTAACCCTGAGCGATGCGCCGTACGCAGGCGCGCCAGTGGTGGTGTTGAGCGCCGGGTTGGGCGGTGCTGGCAGCTACTGGCTGGCGCAACTCGCGGCGCTGGAAGCGCATTACCAGGTGGTGCGCTACGACCAGCGCGGAACCGGCAATAACCCGGCCACGCTGCCGGATGGTTATAGCATGCAGGATATGGCAGCGGAGCTGTACCAGGCGCTGCAGGCGGAAGGAATCACCCGTTTTTGCCTTATCGGCCACGCGCTGGGTGCGCTGATTGGCCTGCAACTGGCGCTGGACTATCCACAGGCGGTAAGCGGGCTGGTGCTGGTGAATGGCTGGCTACGGCTGAACGACCATACGCTACGCTGCTTTCGCGTGCGCGAGCGGTTGCTGGCGGCGGGCGGCGCGGAAGCCTGGGTACAGGCGCAACCGTTGTTCCTCTACCCGGCGGACTGGATGACCGCTCATGCGCCCCGGATGGAAGCAGAGGAAGCGTTGGCACTGGCGCATTTTCAGGGCACGGGGAACCTGGTGCGTCGCCTGGCGGCGCTGAAAAATGCCAACTTCAGCCGCCGTGCGCAAGAGATTCGCTGCCCGACAAACATCATTTGCGCTCGGGACGATCTGCTGGTGCCCTGGACTTGCTCAACCGATCTGCAAGCAGCGATCCCCGGTAGCCAATTACAGGTGATGGAACGCGGCGCGCATGCCTGCAATGTCACCGAAAGCGAAGAATTTAATACCCTTTTACTCGACGGGCTGCACAGCATGCTGCCCGTTTTGACTCTGGCCCAGAAGGAGAATTTATGAGCGAAGCCGTTAACGCTGCGGCGCTGGATACCCTGTTCAACCAGGCGCGCACTCACAATGGCTGGCTGGAACGGTCGGTTAGCGATGAGACGCTGCAACAGGTTTACGATCTGCTGAAAATGGGGCCGACATCGGCTAACTGTAGCCCGGCGCGGTGGGTGTTTATCCGCACGCCGGAAGGTAAAGAGAAGCTGCGTCCGGCGCTCTCCAGCGGCAATCTGGCAAAAACGCTCAGTGCGCCGGTGACGGCCATCGTTGCCTGGGACAGTGAATTTTATGAACAATTGCCGGTGCTGTTCCCCCATGGCGATGCGCGGAGCTGGTTCACCTCCAGCCCGCAACTGGCGGAGGAGACAGCATTTCGCAACAGTTCCATGCAGGCGGCCTACCTGATTTTCGCCTGTCGGGCGCTGGGGCTGGATACCGGCCCGATGTCCGGCTTCGATCGCGCCGTTGTCGATAGCGCATTTTTTGCCGACAGCACCTGGCGCAGCAATTTACTGGTCAACATTGGTTACGGCGATCCCGGCAAACTCTACGATCGCCTGCCGCGCTTGCCCTTTGCTGATGTCTGTCAGTTTGCATGAGGTTTAGGTTATGAGTATCGACAGCACCACATTTCGCGACGCAATGGCCTGTGTCGGCGCAGCGGTTAACATTATTACTACCGATGGCCCGGCGGGCCGTGCCGGTTTCACTGCCAGCGCCGTGTGCAGTGTGACCGATTCACCGCCGACGCTGCTGGTATGTCTTAACCGTTCGGCGTCCGTCTGGCCGGTATTCAGCAATAATCAGGCGCTGTGCGTGAATACGCTGGCGGCGGGACAGGAAGGTTTATCGAATCTGTTTGGCGGCAAAACGCCGATGGATGAACGCTTTGCCGCAGCACGCTGGCAGCAAGGCGAAACCGGCTGTCCGCGACTGACCGGTGCGCTGGCCTCGTTTGACTGCCGGATCAGCCAGGTTGTGAGCGTCGGTACGCACGATATTCTGTTTTGCCAGATCGTTGATATTGCCCGCCATCCAACGCCGGAGGGGCTGGTGTGGTTTGACCGGCGCTACCACGCCCTGCCGGCTAACCTTCCGACTGTTTAACGCTGTTTTCAGGCGCTGGCAACGGCGCTTTTTTCTTTTTCAGCTTCAGTTCGCTGACCAGCACGCCCAGCACAATTAATGCCCCGCCGAACAGCGCCAGCAGCGGTAAACGCTCACCGGCCAGACGACCAAATACGCCCGCCCACACCGGCTCGCCAGTGTAAATCACCGTCGCGCGTGTGGGTGATACGCTGCGCTGCGCCCAGTTCATGACCACCTGGATAATGGCGCTGAAGATCCCCAGCCCCAGAGCGACCAGCAGCAGACCCGGCGACAGCGTCGGCACAGATTCGCCAGAAGGAATCATGGCGGCAAAGGAGACCAGCGAAGCCGTCAGCAGCTGCACCACCGTCACCCGCCGGACATCGACTTTCCCGGCCCATGCGCTGATCAGGATGATCTCGGCGGCAATCGCCACCGCGCTGGCAAGCGTAATGATCTCCCCTTTCCCCAGCGCCAGCATATTGCCTTCCGGCCCGGCCAGCAGCAATAGCCCGCTAAACGCCAGCGCGATCCCAATGCACGGCATCAACCCCGGCATCCGCCCCAGGCACAACCACTGCAACAGCGGCACCAGCGGAACATACATGGCGGTGATAAATGCCGATTTACTGCTGGGAATAAATTGCAGCCCCCAGCTTTGCAGGCTGTAGCCGAGGGCAATAGCGATACCGATCACCCCACCGGCTTTTATTTCCAGCCAGGTGATGCCATTTAAGACCCGCAGCGAGAGGAGCGCCACGGCCAGACCGGCAGTGGCAAAACGCAGGCCAACAAAGAAAAACGGACCGCTCATTGTCACGGCATATTGCACCGCAAGAAATGTACCGCCCCAGAACAGGGTGATGACGATCAGTAACGCTTCCTGAGGTTTGACGGAAAAGGCGTAACGAGAGAGGGACATAACACACCGACCAGAGGAAAAACCCGTAGTGTGCGTTGGCGCGACGGGTTGCGCAAGCGCAAAAAAACCGCCGGGTTTCCCCGGCGGCGGGCGTGAACGACAACCCAGCAGGCTGTCAGTATCGAACGTTAGCTTTCACGGCTACCGTGACTATTTTTGCCGCCTTTTTTACCGGCTTCAGATGCGCGCTGAGGATCGTTTTTGAAATTACCCCCGCTTTGCTGCCCACCTTTGCGGCCTGCTGCTGATGCTCTTTCACGGTCTTCAGCGAAGTTACCTGCTCCACCACGATGGTTTGCCATGTCTGACCTCCAGATGAGTGAAATGTTAGACATCATACTGCATTCAGTAAAAGAGGATTCTTTCACCTCACGACGTGAAGGCCGAGCCTTTATTTGCGCCGTGTGGAACTAAGCTTAGTGGAACACAATCATTCATCCAGTGAATGGTAATATTCTGCAACAGCTTCTCTGCCTGAAACCCGATATTCCCTAAGCGAAACCGATAAGCCTCTCTTAACGCTTCAAAATAACGCGACCGCAAATATGTGTCAGATTGTAACCAATAGTCTGGTTGTTCTTAATTTGTTATTTATCAAAGAAATGGCGCTCTTACTTGCACTCTGGCGATCACGTCATACGCTTAAGAAGAACGCAGCGATGTGCTGCCGAAATCAGCTAATCAGGAGTGATGCAAATGGCTAAAGTGTTGGTACTTTATTATTCCATGTATGGACACATTGAAACGATGGCGCATGCGGTCGCGGAAGGCGCGCAGAAAGTGAATGGCGCAGACGTGGTCATCAAACGTGTTCCTGAAACAATGTCTGCCGAGCTGTTCTTAAAATCTGGCGGTAAGACGCAAAATGCCCCCGTTGCCACGCCACAAGAGCTGGCCGACTACGACGCGATTATTTTCGGTACGCCAACCCGCTTCGGCAATATGTCCGGGCAAATGCGTACATTCCTCGACCAGACCGGCGGGTTATGGGCATCCGGCGCACTGTACGGCAAACTGGCAAGTGTCTTTAGTTCCACCGGTACGGGTGGCGGCCAGGAGCACACAATTTCCTCAACATGGACTACGCTTGCACATCATGGAATGGTCATCGTGCCGATTGGCTATGCCACACAAGAATTGTTCGATGTCTCGCAGGTTCATGGCGGCACGCCTTATGGCGCAACCACTATTGCCGGTGGTGACGGTTCACGTCAGCCCAGCAACGAAGAACTGTCAATTGCCCGTTACCAGGGCGAATATGTTGCTGGCCTGGCAGTAAAATTGAACGGCTAACCTTCATCAGGAGGAAAAAGATGCCAACTCAAGAAGCGAAAGCCCATCGCGTCGGTGAATGGGCCAGTTTACGCAATACTTCGCCGGAGATCGCCGAGGCTATCTTTGAAGTCGCCGATTATGACGAGGTACTGGCAGAGAAAATCTGGGAAGAAGGCAGCGACGACGTGTTACTACGCGCCTTTGATAAAACCGACAAAGATGAACTCTTCTGGGGTGAACAGACGATAGAACGGAAAAATGTGTAACCACTCGCGCCCCCGCCTTCGCGGGGGCTTTTTTTTATTTCGCCGCATCACGCATCAGCGCATTAAATTTATCTACCGGGCAGAAACCATTGCTGTCTACCGGGCAACCTTTTAGCGCCAGGGTGACGCGCTGCGCCGGGGAGGCCAGCGATAACGGCTCGGTGTTTCGCAGTTGTTCCGTACTCTGATAAACGTATTCAATTTTCATGACATCGCGTTTACCCGCCGTGTCGTGCCAGCGCTGGAACACAATTTTGCCGCCGATGGGCGTACGCTCGTACTGGTTATGCAACTGGTAAGGCTCGAAATTGAGCGCGGTCAGCAGGGAGGCAATGTTGGAATCATGCCCGACCAGGACGGTAATTTTCGGCGCGTTGCTTGCCTCTTCCACCAGCGTTTTGTCGAGATATTTCACCAGTGGTTTCGCGACATTGCGCGCCACTTCCGGCGAAGTGAATAGCGTATCCTGATAACTGTTTTTCAGCTTCGACAATACGCGCCATTGTGCATCGCTTTTAATCTCTCCCCACGCGACCTGATCGAGCGGGAAACCTTCGTAATATTGCAGCGTAAAGGCATCCACCAGCGAATTGCCGACTTTAAGCGGCCCGGACACGCCCGGCTCCTGCTGATATTTTGCGCTAAAGGTATCTTTCGCATCGGTGAGTGAGCATTGCTGTTTCTCTTTACAGGCCGGAGATGCGCGATAGCGTGTGATTTTTTCCAGCAACTGGTAACTCGCATTCAGCGCAAACTTCTGTCGTTGCGCCTCCATCGCGTTGACCGCCTGCTGGCTGAATTCAGCCGAATCTTCGGTGATCACCGGATTAAAAGTGGGATCCATGGTGCCCATTTTTTCCTGATGATGAACCGGAACATCACAGCCGGGAAACGCGCCGTTGGTGAAGAACTGCGCCGTGGCAACCGTGCGTTGCAGGCTATTGGCCCAGACGTAAACACTGTTCGCGGATGGACACTCTCCCGCTTTCAACAACTGCTCTTTGACCAGCCATTCGCGCATAAAATGGCCCATATACACTTCCAGTACGCCGCCTTTGGTGGTCAACTCGCCGCCCGGTACATCCCACTGCGGCCAGCGGTTTGGCGTCGATTGTTCCAGTACGCTGCCGTTATTGGCTAACGGCGCACGCAGGTTGTGACGGCTCATAATCAAAACCTGTTGTAATTGATACCCTTGTGGTATCTCCTGCGCCAGCGCGACCGGTGCAGACATGGCAATGGCAATAGCGCTTACCCTGATCAGCTTTTTCATTCTTTTCCCTCATTTTTCACGGTCTGAAAGCAAGATTGTGACACATTTATGACACTTCGCCGGGTACGGTTGTCCGGAGTGTGCACTGGCGCAAAAAGCGATGTTTTCACCGCCCTTCTGGTTTTATAATAAAACCATTAACCGGAGGATCCCCATGAAACGTACCCGTATTGAAGAGACCTTTTGCCCTGTTGCCCGTTCGCTGAATATTATCGGCGACTGGTGGTCACTGCTGATTGTGCGCGATGCGCTGGCCGGCGTTTCGCGTTTTGGTGAGTTTCAAAAAAGCCTCGGGATCGCCAAAAATATGCTCACCGCACGGCTTAAGCTGCTGATCGAAGAAGGGATATTACAGACACAACCGGCATCTGATGGCAGCGCCTGGCAAGAGTATGTGCTGACCGAAAAAGGTCGCACCCTGCAAACCGTGCTGGTTGCCCTGTCGCAATGGGGTAATGCGTGGCTGTTTACCCGCGGGGAACCCGCCAGCATGCTGGTTGATGAGGCGTCACGTCGTCCATT
The DNA here is from genome assembly GCF_013085925.1 of Kosakonia sp. MUSA4. Lineage (NCBI taxonomy): Bacteria > Pseudomonadati > Pseudomonadota > Gammaproteobacteria > Enterobacterales > Enterobacteriaceae > Kosakonia > Kosakonia sp. MUSA4. Next base: position 1,843,291 of record NZ_CP025697.1, on the reverse strand, counting down.
GCGCAAACTGATGTTGCAGGCGGAAGACGGCCGCGAACTGCAACCGGAAGAAGTGGTGTTGCGCGTCGCCAACAGCGAATAATCCACGTTTTCTTTCCCTGGAAATTAAACCGCATTTTTTGCCATTTTATTTGGTTGCATAATAAAACCATTTAGTCGATGCTGTGGTGGTTGCATGATAAAACCATTTACCTTTGAGGAATTGAAAATGACAACCACTGCTCTTATTACCGGCGCCTCTTCAGGGATCGGCGCAATCTATGCCGACCGTCTTGCTGCCCGTGGCTACAACCTGTTGTTAGTTGCGCGGCGTGCCGATCGTTTGTCGGTGCTGGCGGCCGATCTTCATCAGCGTTATGGCGTACAGGTAGAGACACTGGTTGCCGACCTTAGCCAGGCAGCAGATATTGCACGCGTGGAAACCGTGCTGCGCGAAAACGCGTCCATCGGTTTTCTGGTCAATAATGCCGGTGCCGCCAATATGGCGTCGTTTCTCTCTTCAAGCGCTGAAGAGCATGAAGCCATTCATACGCTGAATACCACCGCGCTGATGCGCCTGACGCTGGCGGCACTGCCGCGCTTTGTCGAAAATGATCGTGGTGCCATTATCAATATCGCTTCAGTCCTTGCTTTTCACGCCCGCGCAGACAGCGCCTTGTACAGTGCTACCAAAGCCTGGGTACTCAATTTCACCCGTGGTTTGCAGGAAGAGTTTGCTGACAGCCATGTGCGTATTCAGGCCGTATTGCCTGCGGCAACAGCCACGGAAATTTGGGGCCATTCCGGCGTCACGCTGGATATGCTGCCGGAAGGTTCCGTGATGACCGCCGAAAACCTGGTCGATGCCGCCCTGGCCGGGTTTGATCAAGGGGAGTTAGTAACCGTGCCGCCGGTGGAAGATCTGCAGCTGTGGCACAATTTTGATGAAGCCCGGCTGGCGCTGTATAGCGCCTCACGCAATGGCAAACCGGCTTCCCGTTATACGCTGTAATAATGTTATCCGGGAGCCGCTAACGACTCCCATCAAGGTTTAGTAGAAGCTTGCCTGTGTGGTAACGGCCATATTCGCTGTCGCCCTTCCCTGAGCGTAGTAGCTTAGCAAGCACAGCGATAACCTGCGCTGCGCTTACTGCGTTTCCTAATAATCCGTTGCTTCGCCAGCACCTTGCCAGTGGGCAAGATCCTGACTGACCGCGCTGATTTTCTCCTGCGCCAGTTGATGGGCAATCTTGCCGGAGAAAAGATGCAGCGGCGGCGCGCTGACGCTTGCGGCCTGGATCATCAACAGCGCCAGCTTTTCCGGATCGCCAGCCTGTTTGCCAGCAAGCTCGTTGAGGTGCAAATCCAGCGACGCCTGCGCAGCGCGATAGGCTGGCGGCGTATGTGAAGCCGCCTTCAGGCTCGCATCAGAGAGAAAACCGGTGCGAACCGGGCCCGGGTAGACAACCGTCGCCGTGATCCCTAATTCAGCCACTTCGGCGGCCAGCGCCTCCGTTAAGCCAGCCAGGGCAAATTTGCTGGCAACGTAACTGCCCCACCCCGCATAGCCGCCCTGAAAACCGACGATCGAAGCAATGTTGAAAATATGCCCGCGTTGCTGCTCGCGCAAATGGGGTAAGACATGGCGAATGACATGCAGCGGCGCGAAAACATTAATATCAAAGTTATCGCGCAACTCGACATCACTCAGTGTTTCCAGCGCGCCGTACTGGCCGTAACCTGCATTGTTGACCACCACATCAATACGGCCGAACCGGGCAACCGTTTTCCCGATCGCCGACTGTACGCTGGCTTCCGATCGCAGATCGACCTCCAGCGGCAAAAAGCGCTCACTCTGCGCCTCTGGCACATGTTGCAGGCTTTGTAGCGTACGCGATGTGGCGGCGACGAAATCTCCCCGCGCCAGCAACTGACGCGCCAGCGATAACCCCACGCCTCGCGCTGCGCCAGTGATAAACCAGACTTTTTTATCCATCTGCGCCTCCTCAATATGGGCTTTGCGTTGGGCGAACAATCATTTCGCTGACATCAACGCCATCCGGCTGTGCGATAGCCCACGCAATGGCTTTGGCAATCGCGTCTGCGGGCAGCGCAATGCGACGAAATTCCTGCATCGCCGCTTTTGTGCCGTCATCCGTGATGTGATCGGCCAGTTCCGACTCCACCACGCCGGGGCTGATGACGGTAACGCGGATCGTTTCCGTCTCCTGGCGCAATCCGTCGGAGATGGCGCGGACGGCGAATTTACTGGCGCAATAGACCGCTGATGAAGGGAAAACGGTATGTGCGCCAATTGACGCCACATTGATGATCTGCCCGCCACCCTGCTGCTCCATAACCGGCAGCACCGCAGCAATACCATTAAGGACGCCGTGCACATTGACATCGAGGGTTTGTCGCCACTCGTCCAGTTTCCGCGCCGCCAGCGGCGAGAGCGGCATCACACCGGCGTTATTGATCAGCACATCGATGCGTCCGTAGTTCGACAGGGCAAAATCCGCCATCTGTTGCAGGTCGCCAGCCTCCGTCACATCCACCTGTAAGGCATCGATATTGCCCAGCTCCTCCTGCAGACGCTGTAACTTTGCCAGCCGCCGTGCGCCGATAATCAAATGATGTCCGTCCTGCACCAACCGCCGCACAGTGGCTTCACCAATACCGCTACTGGCACCGGTTAGCAGGATAATTTTGCGCTTCGTCATAAGGTGATCTCCTGTGTTGTGTCACCAGCAACAGAGTAGGCGGCGAAGAAGAGGCAAAACAGGCCCATTCTTCTCTGATGATTGCCTGTTCCTCTTCTTCCTGTTCACATAACGGGCGAAAAACGGCAGAATAATTGCTTAATTGTGAGAAGGAGAGAAGCAATGAGCGCTGAAATGGTGTCGCTGCTCAGTAGCCTGGCGCCCAACGAGGGTTACACCTGTTCGCGGCTGGAAACGGTACGCTTTATGCGCTCGGATCGCCCGTTGGGACGCACGCCGGTCGTCTATGAGCCGGGCATAGTGATTGTCTGCCAGGGACATAAACGCGGTTATCTGGCCGACCGGGTTTACCACTACGATAAGCAACATTACCTGGTGCTTTCGGTGCCGCTGCCTTTCTCTACGGAAACGGAGGCCAGCGCAGAAGAACCGCTGCTGGCGATTGCCGTACGGCTGGAGATGACGGTTCTGCTGGAGTTAATGAGCGAGCTGGAGCCTTCAGCCGTTTCTGCCGCCGCCGCGCCGGAAGGGATCATTTCCACGCCGCTGGAACCCGAATTGACGGATACCACGCTTCGGTTGCTGCGCACGCTGGCATCACCGCAGGAGGCCAAAATCCTTGGCCCGCAGATCGTTCGCGAACTGTATTACCGGGTTTTGATGGGGGCGCGAGGCGGCGCGATCCGGGCCGCACTGACCAACCAGGGACAGTTCGCCGCCATCTCGCGTGTCCTGCAGCGCATCCACACAGAGTTTCCGCAACCGCTGCATGTCACCCGGCTTGCCAACGACATCGGTTTAAGCGTGCCAGCTTTCCATAAACACTTTAAGGCCGTGACCGGGACTTCACCGCTGCAATACATCAAATCGGTTCGGCTTAACCAGGCACGGCTGATGATGATCCGCGATAATCTGACCGCCTCAGGCGCAGCATTCCGCGTGGGTTATGAAAGCCCCTCACAGTTTAATCGTGAATTCCGCCGTCTGTTTGGCCGCAGCCCCGGCGAAGAGGCAAAAGCGATGAAAGCGGCATTTTCACTGTTTCCACCGATATAAGTCATGAGGCGGGTTTCCACAACTCAACGCAGTTGCGCCCCCGTTTCTTGGCAATATAGAGTGCCTCATCCGCCGCCTGAATTAACCGTTCATAGTCCGGATGACCGCTAAACATTGCCGCACCGATGGAGAGCGAAAGTGGGATCGTCTGGCCGTCGGGCGATTTGATCACGGTTTTTTCGACGCGTGAACGGATGCGTTCAGCAATACGTGTCGTATCAAATTCGGAAGCCTCGGTTAAGACGATCACGAATTCGTCCCCGCCATAGCGGAATACATAGTCATTGCTGCGCACATTGTCATAAAAAGCCGCCGACACTTTGCGCAAAATTTCGTCCCCGGTGTGGTGTCCCCAGGTATCGTTAATTTGCTTAAATTTATCGACATCAATAACCAGTACCGACAAGAAAGTGGAGGCTCGTTTTGCCTGGGCGATTTCACGTTTAAAAATAGTCGGTAAGAAACGACGATTGAGCAGGCGTGTCAGTACATCCATACCCACTTCATGACGGGAGACTTCTTCAAAAAGTTCACGCAGCAATGTTCTGATTTGCGACACATTTTTTCTAAGCTGAATAAGGAATTTGGTGCGCAGACTGCGGTTACTTAAGGCTTTGGACGTTTCACGAGTATTCCGGAATATTTCGTCAATATCCTGAATTAACCGGGAAATATGGCCAGCCTCGGCAATACCACTGAAATAATGGCGCCCTTTGTGGTTAAACCATAAACCAAAATCCGCCTGGCTCAGGGACAGGCTATTACCTAAATCGGCATCAAGGACAATTCGGTAAACAAGATCGATTTCCCACGCCAATAACGAGGCGATTTGTCGCTCTTTCTCTTCTTCAGCATTCTCCAGCAAAGAGAAGATACGGTAGTTTTCATCCTCTTTTGACGCATTATGCTCAGTGAATGAGAAGGCGCGTGACATAACTTCCATCGCCAGATCGATACTGTTTATTGTGAAATGGTAGACCTGCAGTTTTTCTGCCGGTGCATAACCGTCAGAATTAATCACCGGGTAAAGGAGCTTCTTAAGCACCCGAAACCCCATCTCTACCAGCTCCACGGAAATGCCAATGCGCGCATGAACCGCAGCAATCGTTTGTTGCACTTCGATCAACCGCTCCACGTCACTTATCTGGCATGCAAGCACTTCTTCAATCCAACGGGCAAGCGCAGCTTTAAGCTGTCTTTCTACCTGCTCATTAGACAAAAATTCAGCCGCTTGCGAGTCGGTTAGTACAACGGTGTAGAATTCCTGGCTCAGCTGTTGTGCATGATTCTTCCCAACTTCAGCAGCGATAAGACGAATGCGTTCATCTGTTCTCTCGAGTAAATTGACCCACTCAGCCTTCATATTCTTAAGGTAAGTCTCCATCATTCAAATCCTTACGGTAGTAGATGCTGTTCTTGCCCGTTACCGTCAGCGCGCAGTTGTCGTCGTTATCAGCACATAATCATCGCTGGAAAACTTTGCTTGAGGTTATGGCCCCTTTCACCTTCGTGATTAAGACTTAAAAACCATAAATACGATTAATTAAGGCATAAAACACCAACAACAGGCAGTTAAGAAACCAAAAAAACCATTTATTACCTGTCAGTATCGACGCCAGTAACACGTCACGGGAAGTATAGTCCGTCTGATGATGCGCATCATTGTGCAGATTCTTATTTACCGCAGAAACGAGTTAAGGTTGATTTAAGATTATTTAATTATCAGAAATAAAAAATCCTAATTAGAATTGCAGGATATAAATTTAATTTTCTCGACAATTCTTACGGTATTCAAAAATATGAAAATATACTCCATCAGCGAAGATGCTTATCTTCAGCATGGCATCATGTCTTTTGCCAGCACGCTAAATATCGAAATAATCGAACATAAACTGAATGCAACATTGATTAATAATTTATCTTTCGATGACATTGTCATCCTTCATCTTGATATAAAAAGTACCTCTTGTGCGTGGGCTATATCGACGCTGAATAAAACCTGTAAGCTTTTAGTGATTATGCGCAGCGCACGTAATATTGTCATTGATGAAGCTGATGAAGTATTGAAATCAAGAGTATCTCTTGTTGAATTTAGCCAGGCGCTACAGCGAATCATCAAAAAACAAAAAAATCCGACACCGAAAGACAATCACCTAAGCGACATCGAATATATGATTATCAATGAGTCGCTGAAAGGTAAGAATATTGATCTTATCGCCGATACGCTTAATATGCCGGCCAAAAAGGTCTATGCCTATCGGAATAAAGCCTGTAAAAAACTGGGGGGCAAAAAAATTAGCGATTTACTGCTGATAAGAGAGAGTCTGCTTGCAGAATCCAGCGCCTTCTTCGCTCCCTCCGCCACCAGCATGGCAATGATGTAATCACCTGAAAAGTCACTCCGCCTGTAGTCCCTCTTAGCTACAGACGGATCTTTACCAGTACGCACCGCTCTGTACCTCCTTCTAGCCACGCATCAAATCTGAAGCTATCTACCATAATATGCCAGCCAGATGCAGCCCATGCGGCTGCTTATGGCTTGCTACTATAAGCCATACAACCTCCATGAGAGGCTATTACCGACGGTCATTGGTTGCGCTTGCATGCGTTCAGGAAAATGTCCTGCTGGCTTGTAAGTATGCCAGACAACATATTTAATTCCGGTAACGGAACACCACGCTCCGGAAATATCACAGAACGCCATAGTAGAATTCAGTGCTAAATGAAGGTTGCTACGCTGAACGCTGTGCAGAGCTAAGGCCTGCCAGCTATTTACGAACTATTTTAACAAGGGTTTTCGAACAGGGGAGTGAGTAAACGATTGCAATAGCCGAGGATAAAATGCCCACTGGTCACGAATGTTTGCCTGCTGAGATTCTCCTGTCAGGGTGAAATTATCAGACGCGGCTAAACAGAATGCCGGGGCATCTTATCCTTGTTATTTATATTTGCAGGCAAATATTTTAGCTGCGTATTTACATGTACACAGATTTAAAAACGGTTTCCGGCAAGACGCCTCACGATACTGGATATAAACCAGCGCATTATAAGCATTATTATTTTTTGAAAACGCTTTGTCTACGTGCCAACAGAAACGCGGAAACCGTCTCGCGAGGTTAATTAACGCATCACCATGCCGCCATCGATGATAATCGTTTGGCCAACAATATAGCTGGAAGCTGATGAGCTTAAGTAAACGATAGTATTGGCGACTTCTGCGCTGCGCCCCATGCGCTGTAAGGGAATCGCATCCGTCATTTCGCGGACCAGGGAACGAGGGAGCTCTTTCCCGTTCGTTGACTCAATCATGCCAGGCGCAACAGCATTTACCCGAATGCCGTGCGGCGCGAGTTCTGCCGCCAGCGTACGCGTGAAGGCCAACAGAGCGCCGTTGGAAGCGCTGTAGTTAATCTGTCCCACCGTTGGAATAATGGCGGCAACTGACGCCACATTAATGACCGACGCATTCTCAGCATTTCTGAGCAGCCTCAGCATTTCTTTTGTCAATCTGAAGGTATTAAGCATATTGCTGTCGATTGTGGAGCTGAAGTCATCGAAGCTCATGGATACAAAGAGATTATCGTTAACCACGTTGGCATTGTTGACCAGCACATCCACTTTCCCGGCCTCACTGGCCAAACGGGCACCGATTGCCGCCACCGCCTCAGGATCAGCAAGGTTGCAGGGAACAATGTGCAAGTTCCGCCCCTCGGGATGTTCAGCTTTCAGCACGTGCAGTTGATCGGCACAGGATTCATGCAGTGCATAGACCACGGCATGCTGCTCCAGATATTGCTGGCAAATTGCGCGACCGGTATCGCCATTTGCCCCGGAAACTAATACGGTTTTATTTTTCAGATCGCTATATTTGTACATAACTTGCTCCATCCTTAGAGTGGCTACGAAAGATTAATGTTTAAGAAACAGACTTCTGATACTCACATCGCCAGATTCCGCTGGCGATGTGAGTTGATATGACTTACAACCCTACCAGGATACCTGTGCCGATGACTTTGTCAGCTTCCAGCACAAGACCTTTACTACCACCGAGAGATGCTTTGTTACCGCTATTATTTACAGTTTGAGCCGTAATTGATGCATACCCATCGGTGACCATATTGCTTGTGTTGGTGATAGTGCGTCCGGCACTGAGAGTTAACTCATCGCTGGCAAGCACATTACCTTTATTGTTGATATCAGTAGCAACATTGATATTTGTTACCTTACCCGAGATCTTACCCGCAGCCGCATTCGTCAGGCTGCCATTGGTGTCTATAATTAAATCAGATGCAGCAATGATATCCATGTTGTTGGCGATACCATCAATCGCCCTGATAGTTAATGCTTTATCAGCGGTAATGGATTTATTGTTCGTCAACTTACCCACAATACTAATAACGGCATCATCTTTCGCGCTGATCCAGCCACTATTGGTAAAATTGCCGTTGACCATTAAATCTATTTTCTGAGCTGACGAAATGATACCCGCAGCGCTATTATTACTGAGCGAACCCGACCCTGTATTTGACAAACTGTCTACATCGATCGACAGATTCCCCATTGCCGCGATGATGCCATTATTATTTTTTAAACTCTTCGTCATAATCGACATATCAGCAAGGCTCGCCATATAACCACGATCGTTAATGATGCTGTCATTAACATTCAATGATAATGGACCCTTTTCAGCAATGATGCTGCTATAGTTGTTTTTGACATTTCTGGCAGTGATACTGATACCCTCACGGCCATATATTCCGCCCGTAAGTGAATCTGCATCTATATTGCTTCCAAAACCGTTAGTGAAATCGTCCCCGTATCGGTTATCGATTTCAGAAAGCGCATTGATGCTGAGTTTTTTATTGGCATTAATCAATCCTGCCACGTTATATACAGTAGAGGCGGAGGTTATATCTACGTTATTTCCGGACAGAACCCCTCCCATATTATCCAGCGATTTCACCTTCACCGCGACATCCCCTTCGGCAGAGATGATAAGACCGGTGGAGTTATCCAGCATGCCGCTAAGTTCAATACTCACGCCTTTTTTCCCATCAAGCATGCCTTTCCAGGAGCTATTATCTAAAGACGCAGCATCAACAAAAACGGTGCTATCACTGTGAACGCGACCACTGTAGTTATTTATCGAAGCGGCGCTGGAAAGAATGACGTTGTCCGTTGCAGAAATATTGCCGTAAGCATTCACCAGTTCATTACTGCTTTCAGCAATAACACTCCCTGTTGAATTGAGCGTGCCTCGCATATTATTGATCGAGCTGGCTATGATTTTTATGTCGCCGGCATCAGCCTGTACGCCCATTGCGGCGGAGTTATTAGCATCCGTCGAAAGAGTGTCACGGTTCAAGAACGTCTTCTGTGCAGCTATTTGAATCTGACCCTGCCGGGAATGAATCAAACCACGGCTGTTATCAATATTCCCGGCACTGATCAATTGCACGTCATTGACTGCATCAATAGCACCGCTGGTATTATTAATCACAGTGGATTCAGCAGCCACTGAGTTACCCGTTATTCGGCCTTTGCTGTTATTCAGGGTAGCCGTTTTGAGCATCACGGTTCCCCCCTGGATAACACTTTCATTTGCGGTTCCCGAGTTGGTCAATGTCTTATTATGGGTGTTAATGACCAGCTGACCATTGGACATGATCTTGCCATTACTGTTATTGAATTCACCGCTGTTAATATCGACGGCAGACAACGAGCTAATGTTTCCTGCTTTGCTGTTATTAAGCGAATGGGTAACCGTGTCGATTGAGACTTTCCCGGTACCGCGTAACGTCCCTGACTCGTTATTCAGCGTACCGTTCGTCCTGACAGAAAGAGCCCCTTCAGAAGTGATCGCTGCATCAATGTTCACCAGGTGACCATAGTTGTCGATCGCCACGCCCTGGGCTCCACCCGCGACAATGCCTGCATTACGTACGCCAACCCCACTTTCCGTACTGACCAGCGTGATTCGATTAGCGTACATTCCGCCAATTTTAATAATATCGATGCCATAGGCATTTTTCGCGCCGCTGCCGGTTACCGTTCCGATCGCCTGTGCTTTCGTGTTCACGTAGTTATTACCGGCAATAACGGTAAGCTGATCGGCACGGATCTCGCCGTTAACCACAACAGAACGCGCCAGAATCTCGGTGGGCGAATCACTGGTGATCTCTTTCACAGCAAGGGCGCCACCCGCAACTGAATACCCTTTCAGCTCACCTTGCTTAATGTCAGCCCTGCCTGTTGTCAGAGTGGTTTTTTCGGTGTTGATAAAACCACTATTATTAACCGTAATTCCATTCGGGTTGGCGATGATCAGGTGCGCTTTATCGCCTGCCACTTCCATTTTTCCGTCAATCACACTTTTATTGTTTGACGTCACTTCATTCAGGATAATTTTTGCCGTACCAGCAGTCAGATTGGCGTTGCCTGCAATACGCCCAGCCAAGGTCGTTTCAACATCTTTGGCACTGTTATTAAATATCAGCCCTTCTTTATCCACATTAAGCTGGTCATAAATATTATGGGAAATACCTTTGCTATTCGCCGTATTGATATTTACAACCGGAACACCGTTTACATTGACTATTTGTCCGCCGGGGATACTGACAGAAGCAGCCTCAGCAAGAACAGGCAACGCCAGTAAGACAGACACGGCGAGCGGGTTCAATTTAACCATTCCACGTTTATTTTTATTAATTTCCATTATTCATCCAGTAATATTTAACATTGAGTCATCAAAAATATATATGTGCAACCACTAACTATCAGCACATGTACTGCACCTGCCATTTACTGCTAATCGTCAATAAATCTGTTTCTATTTTCGCCAATCAAATGGCCTCTTCTGGCAAAGATGAAGTGACTATGCCAGGCGTAGACAGTACTTCCTATCTCTATAAAAGAAGCGATTCTTTTTTAGCGCTACTGTATGGCCCCTCACACATACTTCAAAGTGCAACTTTAAGCGTGAAGCCATATCAGTAATAAATAGTTTTATCTTCTATTTCACTCAGAAAGAATCGGACACGTGATAAACCGAAAGCATGTCTGAATATGTTTATTATTCGCTCCGGCAGAATAAAGACAAGTGAACTAGTCTTAAACATTCCTTCAACATCATTACGTTGCCCCTTTCCCTGCACCAGTAATTACAGCATTTAATCAGCAAGATATCGTTCCTGGCAGCGATGATCGGTAGGTTAAGATCTTATTTACTGCAATTAACTCGTCTGGTTGTTATCGATTATATTTTTCCCATACATTAAAGAAAGCCATCATCGTTAATGATTGAGGGTAGAAATGATAACTTTTACTCTGCAGAGTAAAATTCATTTTATAATAAAATACAACACCCATAATTATTCCATTTACTTTTGACTTTCCGTCTTGCCATTTATTTAGATAAAAACATTCTGCCGCAAATATTATTTGTGAAAAATATAACTACACATGACTTATATATACCAATCGTAGGTAACTTACTCACTGGTCTAATCTTATATCCCACCACCAAATATGAACTATCACCCTGTATAAGATTTAATAGTGATACTTAAATGTTAACAATAAACCACTTCACCTTGAAAACGCAGGGAAAAATACACCTTTTAAATTTAACAAATATTCAACAATGATTATTTGATCACTGTCTAAAAACTTTTCTCTTCCTAATTAAAATTTATCGAATAATAATAACTTCACGAAATCGAGTGGCATTAATAATGCATCTTCTTTTTTAGAAGATAAAATCAACATTAATTCTAACCAAGAGCAATGCTTATTATATGCGCACCACTTGCATTCTCCGGAAATATAGAGTTCGCACATGTATCATCTATGGATATAACCATTGATGCATAGCGATTAAATAATAAACTGATATATAAATAACTGAGGTATTTTTATGAAACGCAATGTAATTGCACTTGCTTTACTGGCTTCCTTTGCAGCTGGCTCCGTTCAGGCCGCCCAGATGGGTCAATCTATCGCAACCTGGTCTGCTACCGCGAAAAAAGATACGACCAGCACGCTGGTTGTTACTCCGCTCGGCAGCCTGACCTTCCAGTATGCTGATGGCGTCAAAGGCTTTAACTCGCAAAAAGGCCTGTTTGATGTCGCGATTGAAGGCGACGCTACAGCTACCGCATTCAAACTCTCTTCTCGTCTGATCAGCAACACCCTGACTCAGCTCGATGGCTCCGGCTCCACGCTGAATGTTGGCGTGCATTACATGGGCGAAGAAGTTAAACAGAACGCGGACACCATTATGGTGGATACCACCAGCAATAAAAATGGCGGCCTGAGTATTCTGGCTACCGACTTCAGCAAAACCGGTCGTGTCACCGCGCAAGACGCGTTCACCTTCTCTATTGCAAACGGCACAACTGATGGTACTACGCCTGCTACGGATATGAGCCAACTGCCGGAAGGTATCTGGAGCGGCGATATCAGCGTTCAGTTCGACGCTACCTGGAGCTAATTCTTTTTTCAGCAGGAGCGATATTTCGCTCCTGCTTTATTCTTCGGCGATATTTCTATGAAAAAAACTATTCTGGCGACTCTATTATTTGCAAGTGGCGTGATGCCGGTATATGCACTCGATGTGGGTGATATATCTTCATTTATGTACAGTGATGCCACTATCCTTAATAAAACGATAAAAAACCCTACCACTACCGGGCGGTTGGTGAATATTCGCATCGAAAGAATAAGTTCGCCGCAGGACGACGGTAAAATAATCCCCATGGAGAGTAAGGATGAGCTGTTACTCTCACCGGGAAGTCTGCTGCTTCCGGCAGAAAGTAATGAAACAATTCGTTTTTACTATAACGGCCGACAGGACGATAAAGAGAGATATTACCGGATAGTTTGGTTTGATCAGGCACTCAGTAACGCATCAAAAAATAATGCAACTCGCTACGCTGTTGCAACCGCGTCAGCGCGGATAAGCACCATCCTTGTCGTCGCCCCAAGAAAAGTGAAATACGATTACCAATATTCAAAGGGTGAAATAAAAAACACGGGCAACGCCACTTTGCGCCTTATCGCTTACGGCCCTTGTAAAAAAGTTTCTGAAAAAACAGAGTGTAAAGAAAACTATTATTTAATGCCTGGTAAAACCCGAACCTTTTCTCAGGTTGATATTGAAAATAAGAAAGCGCGACTCGCTTTCTGGCAGGCCGACAATTTTATATCTGTCAAATAAAACTTTCACTGACGAGCCGTTATCGTGAATAATAAGATTTTACAAACTATACTCACGTGTACTGCGGTTCTTTTTACTGATGTAAATGACGCAGTTGCAAAACCTACTGATTATCAACAACTCAATGGTGTGATGATCCCTGAAGCATTTAGTAATGCTTTGCGTGATGGTATGAGTATTCCTCTGTATCTTCATTTAGATAATACAGAGGAAAAAACTGACGATCAGCGCATAGGGCTTGCGGCAATTTGGCTGGACGAAAATATATTAAAAATTCGCCAGATCCAGCTTGAAGAAAGGCAGGGTAATGCCTCTGTCAATAAGCAAACACTTGAGAAATTAGTTGCACTGTTGAACGCCAGCTTCAACAACGATCTTACTATTCCGTTGACGGATAACGCATCGTTACGCTTAAATTTTCAGCAGCTAATATTGCAGCTTGTGGTTAATCAACAAGCGCTGGGCACCCAATTACACGACAGCAGCGAAGATATTGGCGCATCCAGTGCTGAAAATATCAGTGGTACGCTGAACTATGATCTCGGCGTTTACAATAACCAAATGCGAGGCGGCGATAACAATACTTCCAGTTATCTCTCTTTAATGAGCACTTCGGCATTACGCGAGCATCACATATTCCTGGATAGTACGCTTTACGGTCTGGGTTCCGGCAACCGGCAAACCGAAATTTATAAAGCCATGTATGAGCGCGACTTCGCTGGCTACCGCTTTGCTGGCGGGATGCTGGATGCATGGAATTTGCAATCTATCGGGCCAGTGACCGCCATTTCTTCCGGGAAAATTTACGGAATGTCATGGGGAAACCAGGCGAATTCCACCAAATTTGATAATTCACACTCCATCACCCCAGTTATCGCTTTTCTGCCTGCGTCCGGTGAAGTGCATGTTTACCGTAATGAAAAGCTGCTGAGCGTACAAAATTTTAGTATGGGCAGCCACGAAGTTGATACCCGCGATCTGCCATACGGCATTTACGACGTTACGGTTGACGTCATCGTCAATGGCAAAACCGTGAGCAGTAATGTTCAGCACGTTAATAAAATCATCTCGGGAAAACGCACGGCGGATATGCCATTAAGCTGGCAGGTCTGGGGCGGTAATATGTTCATGGACGACTGGGTTAATGAGAACGGAAGCACCCAGAATGCCAAAAACACCCTGCTGATGGGCGTCTCCGCGTCGGGTGGCCTGCGCACCATCAACTGGATGGCAACAGGATATCATTACAACAACATTGCGGTTGGTGAAGGCAATATTTCATGGCCGATCGCGAATGCGCTCCAGTTAAATATGCAAAACATGTTTGCGACGGATGGCTCGTGGAGCTTTATTAGTAATATAAATGCGACGCTGCCGGGCGGATTCAGTTCAGTATGGTTAAGCCGGGAAAAAACGGCCATTGGTAATATGTTACGCCGCAACAGTACGGATAATACCTCGATAGGTTTCTCCCTGAACATGAACACGCTGTGGTCGAAATTAGGGACACTGAACGCCAGCTTCAACAATGATAACCGGTTTAAAAGTCATAATTATACCCTTGATTACAGTCAGACATTATATAGCGGCCGTTATGGTTCGCTGGGATTACGTGGTGGAATACAGCAATACGCATACGGTAGCCAGCCCGGGAATAACAGCACACAAAAATATATCGCTCTTAATTTTTCACTGCCATTAGGTAATTGGCTTCAGGCAGGTATGACACACCAAAGTGGATATACAACGGCGACCCTTTCTGCACAAAAACAATTTGATGAAGGTGTTATTCGCACCGTTGGCGCTGATCTTTCGCGCGCTGTTTCCAGTGATATCGGCGATAATAAAACGCTGAGTGGCGGAGCATGGACCCGCTATGAAACACGCTACTCTTCTGGTACGCTAAATCTCAGCAGCGGTGCAAATGGTTATATCAACTCTAATCTGACATCAACCGGCAGCCTTGGCTGGCAATCGCAAGGTATTGGCGCAAGCGGGGATAATGAAGGTAATGCCGGTGTAATTATTCAATCCGATATTGCAAATGATGGAAAACTGACCGCAAATGTTAATGGCCGGGCGGTTCCGATGATTGGTAAATACAATTACGTACCGCTGGAACCGTATAATAAATACGAAATTGAGATTGTTAACAGTAAAAATTCTTTGGACAGTTACGATATTTCCAGGGGTAAGAAGAGTCATCTGACACTTTACCCTGGCAACGTCGTCGTGCTTAATCCAGAAATAAAACAAATGGTGACGGTGTTCGGCAGAATTCGCGCTGAAGATGGCACATTGCTGACTAATGCGCGCATTAACAACCATATTGGCCGGGCACAGACCGATAACAATGGTGAATTTGTCATGGATATCGATAAAAAATTCCCGGTCATTGATTTTACTTACGGCAATGATGAAAGCTGCGAAGCCGCACTGGATATTAGCCAGGCTCGCGGTGCGGTATGGGTGGGCGATATTACTTGCCAGGGTCTGAAATCCTTTGCCAACCTGGCTCCGGCAGGAGGAAAAAATGAAAGTTAACGTTTATCGCCTTCTTATTCTGGCGTTTTTTTATGTTATGGCTTATCCCGCTAATGCTGCGGTAATCAAATATTCCTATGCGGATGCTCCGACGCGTCAGTATATTTTCATCGAAAACGACACTGACCAGAACTATTTTGTTACGCCAGTTGGGTATCTGGATCCCCGAATGACGGGTTCAAACCGTTGGACGGGTCTGAAATATAACGGCTCGGGGTCAGTATATCAGGTCAGCCTCGGTTATATTGATAATGGTCTCAACGGCATAATGAGTGCCGGCAATCAATATGATATGTGGCTCACCAATGCACCCGCTCCAAACCTGCTTGTCGGTATGCGTTGTATCAACTGGTTTACTGGCTGCGATATGGCAACGGGAATGCTTCCTGCTGCGCACATTGATAGTCAGGGTTTCTACGGTGTGGATGTGACCTCCGGCGGCGCGAAAGCGGCACACGGTATAATGTCGGACCAGTTTTATCACTATCTGAACAATTCTGCAGTCGGGCAAACATTTTCAATGACCATGAATTCGTGCCAGACACCGGAGCCTTACAATCCGAGGATTGGACAGCGCTGTATTCAACAGGACAGAGGCTACTGGTATGAGCGAAAAGTCTCTCATACCAAAGCAGCACATTTAAAATTCTACAGCACCAATTCGGTCTCGGAGATTTTTTTCAATACCGACGGGACGCCAACTTTAGGCGATGGCAATCGCGAGTGCCGGATGCAGATGGTGGGTACTGTGTCAGGTATTGCCTGCAAAGTGGTCACTTACACATTAAACCATAATGGCGTCAGCGACACAGATGTTCGTTTCTTTCCGGCGCTCTCCCATGCCGGGTTGCAATCCGCCATCAAAGCGGCGGATATGCAATTCAGTCTTGATGGTGGAAGCTGGCAGACAGTATCAGGCATCTCACACTACTACACGTTCAATGCGCTGAAAGGGAGTAACGCAATTTACGTCTTCTTCTCAAATAATTTTTTCAAGGAGATGATTAATCAGGGTATTAAAGGCGCGAACTTGCGTGATTTAATGGCGTTCCGTGTAAGAAGCATCACTGCGCCGGAATCCGGCTGGTATGAGTTTTCCACCTCAGCACAGCTTATCTTCAAACCGACGAACTTCAGCATCAGCATTATTTCGGCTGACCATGTCATCAATCCGAGCCGTACAGGTCGCGTTGGCCCAGGTAAACCCGATCTGGATTTTGATTATATTGTTACCACGAATGGTAAAACGGCTGCGGATATGGTCTTAGTCAGCGTTAGTGGCCCAACCCGAAATATAAATGGTCGCGCCTGGTGCATATTCAGCTCAAAAGATGGAACAACGCAGGTTCCCTTCCCCGGACTCATCAGTTTTGCCACCCAAAGCGGCTCCCGTGAAGTCGTCGATGTGGGTTGTGACGGGCAGTGGCGTGGTATGAGCAGCGCACTATGGTCATCAACTCCCTGGATGACATCCACCGGCGAAACCGGAGTGACCAAAAAATCGAATGTGCGCTTTTCGATTCCCATGAACGATCCGCAATCTACGAAGACCATCAATCAGGATGACTGGTACGGGGATGTCAGTGCTTCGGGGAACGTCACAGTCATGGCGATGTGGCAAAATGCGCGATAAATTTATCCCCTCTCTGTTCGTGCTGCTGGCGCTCCTGGTGCCAGCGTACAGCCTGGCGATTTCGGTTGGCGATATGACATTTTCCATGCCAGCGGAAAAAAACATGGTCGCCAAATATGTGGTCAACAATAACAAAAGCGCACGCCTCTACCGCGTGAATGTCAGATCCATCGACAGGCCAGGAGAGAAAGAGATCTCTTCGCGTGCCGCTGACGGAGAGCTGTTGTTCACACCGAGGCAGATAACGCTCCAGCCTGGGGAAAGTAATTTTTTCAAATTCTTTTATCATGGCCCGGCAGATGATAAAGAGCGCTACTACCGCGTCTCTTTTCAGGAAATACCACCACAAAACCGCACCACGCGCCTTTCCTCTAAAGGTGCCGTCGGCATGATGCCTGTCATCACAATGGACACCATTCTGGTTGTCCGCCCCCGCAAAATCCATTTCGAGTGGGACTTTGAGCGGCAAAAAGGGCGTTTCGAAAACAGCGGTAATACCTGGTTCAGGCTGATCGAGAAGCCCTACTGTGACTCAACGGAAACGGAGGGTAAATCCTGGTATATGCGCCCAGGGGATATCATTCACCCGCCAGCGCTCAAAACTTCCGCACAAATATATATTGTTTACAATGATAGTTTTATAAAAGTAATTAACACATGCAATTAATATCACCTTTTAGGGGTATTTAAACATCTTAATTAATTCTTAATAAGGCATTTAAGATATATAAAAAGCCAATAAATCCGACCGAGCAAACCGCCAGCATAGAGCGTAAGCCTTTGAAAAACCTTTTCATTAACAATAAAGCATTCAGCATTACAATAAATACAGCGAGGTTAGCTGAACTACATATAAAAAGCATGGAAAACAAACCCTGTGTATGTTCAAATATTTATCTACAGAGTTTCACACAGATAAAATATTTATAAAGGAACACAACCAATGGCTGTGTTGTAGCGTATATGCACTGGATTATTAACGATAACATTGAATTCAGACCGGAAATGAAAAAGCTTATTTCAGTGAGCAATCCTGAAATAAACGTCACGCTGACAGCCCCCGCCAGCCGTTGTTTGCTGCTTCTGCTTGAGGCTTCACCTGAAATTGTTCTCCAGCAAGATTTCTTCAAAAAAGTCTGGGAAGAAGAAGGGATGCTGGTTCCAACAAATACGTTATATCAAAATATCTCGATCGTGCGTCGCGGATTGCGGGCTGTTGGCGAAACGGATAGCCGATTGATTGCAACCATTCCCAGAAAAGGTTTTCAAATTGACGACAGTGTGAAAATCAAAAAACAGGACAAATCTAACGCAGCAGTTACGCCGGAAACCGACATTACCGGCGTCGATATTTCCGCAGACGCAGAATATGACGATCCTGTTATTACCCGCGAGAGCGCCACAGACCAACCGACGTGGTCCGCGATAAGCGCGCATGTCCATGAGCGTGAACAAACTCCACTGGTAACGCCTGGCCGCCATAAAATACCTGCCAGCAAACCTGCGCGATCCGCTGGCTGGCGTTTATCTGCAGTCATTATATTTGCCGCTTTTGCTACAGGTTTACTGATAATTGCATATTCTTTACCGTTCGGTAAAACGCCTATTTTCTTTGATAACTATAATTTTGTAGAAAATGATAATGGCTGTCAGATTTATACTAAAGATGACACACATGATAGCAGAGATTATTATCAGAAATATAAAAATCTGATTAAGAATACTGGATTAAATTGTAAGATTTATCCCTGGGTTTATTTCCCGGTATCAGCAACCTCACCAACGCTTACTGCGTTGGCCTGTAAGAATGATTTTAAAAACTCCGTTTCACCGGGTTGTATTTCACTCTATTTCAGGGGAGTGCAGAGTGAATAGTAAGAAAACAATTCTGTTCAGCTTTATATTTTTAATCGCTGGCGCAACCGTAGGTTATCTTTATTATCTGTTTGTCGCATCATCCGGCTATACGGAAACATGCTCAGCCTCAGTGATTGTTTATCACAAAAACGTACAGGCTAATTTCACTCTTGACTTTATGTATAACAGAGAGGCTAAACGCGGCGTTGTATCTGTAAGCGGTGGCTATATGGAGGACAACAAACCGACAGAAACGATCAGGCGAGACGTCTCTTATACATGGACAGAAAATCGTCGTTCCTATCACTTTACGTCAACTGCGGTGAATAAAGTGGACAGTATCGAAACCTCTACCGATAACGTTATTGCGAGCGTGCTGCCTGATTTTTATGTCTATCCGAATAAAGAGATAAACTATTCCATTCGTCCACAGGGTAAAAACGGCTTTCTGTTTGTCATCGGCAAGCGCCCGCTGTTTTTATGCGCCCGTTAACGCTTAGCACAGGGAGGCAGTCCATTGCCTCCCTTCAGGTCGAAACCTGCCGCCGCACAGGTTATTCCGCAGCGGCCAACACACTCACCGCACGGTCAAAGGCATCAATGGCCAGCGCAACATCTTCCACCTCTACCGATTCCGCCGGATGGTGGCTAATCCCGCCTTTACAGCGCACAAACAGCATGCCAACCGGCCAGCGTTCCGCCATGGCGATGGCATCATGCCCTGCGCCGCTCGGTAACGACAGCGTCTCACCCTGCACAACCTGCACCGCATCAGCAAGCAATGTTTGCAGCTGTTGATTGCAGGGCGTGGCGGCAATACGGTAAAACTCCTCGGCGCTGAATTGCAGATGGCGGCGCACCGCGATGGCCTGCGCCATCGCCAGCAATTCATTGAGCAACGCATCAAGTGGCGCATCCTGCGGGCCACGGATATCGAGCGACAACGACACCTCGCCGGGAATGACATTCACCGCGCCAGGCAGAACCCGCATATTCCCCACGGTAGCCACCAGATTGCCACCTTGCTGTTGCGTGGTGCTCTCAACGGCGATCATCCATTCGGCCGCCGCGGCCAGCGCATCTTTCCGGTGACTCATCGGCACCGTGCCAGCATGTCCGGCTTCGCCGGTAAAGCGGCAATTTAGCCTGCGCGCGCCATTGATCGCCTCGACCACGCCCAGCGCCAGCCCCGCCTGTTCCAGGCACGGCCCCTGCTCAATATGCAATTCGAGATAGCTGCTGAAGGCCGCCGCATCGCGCGCCGCCTGCGGGATCCGCTGCGGATCCAGCCCGGCATTGACCATCGCCTGCGCCACGCTGATACCCTCGGCATCAGTTTGCGTAAGCCAGTGCGTTGGCCAGCTTCCGGTCAACCCGCGGCTTCCCAGCAAAGTGATACCAAAACGCGTTCCCTCTTCATCACAAAAACCGACAATCTCGATCGCCTGTGCCAGACGCAATCCCTGCTGATGCAGGCTCTGTACCACTTCGATGGCCGTCAGCACCCCGAGCATCCCGTCATAACGCCCGGCATTACGCACGGTATCAAGATGCGAACCGAGCAACACCGCCGGAGCGCCCTCCTGTGCCGCCTCATAGCGACCACAAATATTGCCCACGCTGTCCTGCCAGACCAGCATTCCCGCCTGGTGCATCCACTCAGCAACCCGCTGGTTGGCCTGTAAATGTTGAGCGGAAAGATAAACCCGGGTCAGCGCATCCGGCGTTTCACTGATCGCGGCCAACTCATCGGCGCGGGCCATCACACGTACTGCCGCCTCGAGGCGTGCCGGTTGAATCATCACACGTCCTCGCAGCGATAGTGATCCCATGCGGCCTGCATCGCCGCCCCTTGCGTGGTGGCGAATTTCAGGTAATTCAGCACCGACTCCAGTGCGCTCAGGGTGTTCATCACACAGGCTTTACGCGCGTTGTAGCCCATGGTGCCGATACGCCACACTTTGCCGTGCAGCGGGCCGAAAGAAGTGCCGATCTCAATGCCGAAATCCTCCAGCATCAATTTGCGCACCTGGTCACCGTTCACGCCCTGCGGAATGACGACGCCCAGCACGTTGTTCATCTTGTGTTGCAAATCACCATAGGCCTCCAGCCCCATTGCCTGAATCCCTTTCAGCAACGCATCGCCATGCAGCTTATGGCGCGCAATACCCTTATCGAGCCCCTCTTGCAGGATCAGGCGTGCGCATTCACGTGCGCCGAATAGCGCGGTAGTCGCTTCAGTGTGGTGATTCAGGCGCTCCGGCCCCCAGTAATCCATCACCATGCCGAGATCGAAATAGTTGGAGTAAACCATCTCATCCACGCCGTCGAGATGCGCATCAGTGCGAATGCCCTCTTCAACACATTTACGCCGCCGGATCACCTCTTCCATACGGCTGCTCAGGGTAATGGGCGACGTGCCGGACGGCCCGCCCAGGCACTTTTGCATCCCCGCAGAGACAGCATCGAGCTGCCAGGCATCGGTTTCCAGCGCGTTGCCACCGAGTGAAGCGGTGGCATCGGTGTAAAACAGCACATCGTAGCGACGACAAATAGCGCCCAGTTCCGCCAGCGGTTGCAGCATGGTGGTTGACGTATCGCCCTGTACCGTTAACAGCAGGCGCGGACGCACCCGCTTAATGGCATCTTCGATCTGATCCGGCGTGAAAACCTCGCCCCACGGGACTTCAATCGTATGCACTTCGGCGCGGCAGCGGCGAGCGATTTCACACAGCAGATGACCAAAGCGGCCAAACACCGGCACCAGCACTTTATCGCCCGGCCGGATGGCGGAAATGAGGATCGCCTCAATCCCGGCGCGCGACGTGCCGTCAATCAGCATCGTCCAGCGGTTTTCCGTGCGGAATACGCCGCGATAAAGCGCCATCACTTCATTCATATAGTGGGTCATCGCCGGATCGTACTGGCCAATCAGTTGGCTCGACATGGCGCGCAGCACGCGCGGGTCAGCATTGATTGGCCCCGGCCCCATCAGCAGACGTTGCGGCGGATTGATTTGCGGAAATTGAGCGATATCCATCTGAAATTCCTTACGTTAATTAAGACCGCGCACGGAAGAGATAAACTGCTTCAGCTCGGTGGTCTGCGGGCTGGCAAACAGCGTTTTGCTGTCGCCCTGCTCCCACACTCGCCCCTGATGCATAAACACCACGCGGTCGCCCACTTCGCGGGCAAAATTCATTTCGTGGGTGACGAGGATCAGCGTCATCCCTTCGGCGGCCAGTTGCTCCAGCACTTTCAGTACTTCGCCCACCAGTTCGGGATCGAGCGCGGAGGTTATCTCGTCACAGAGTAAAACTTTCGGCGACATCGCCAGCGCACGGGCAATCGCCACGCGCTGCTGCTGGCCGCCGGAGAGATTCGCCGGGTAGTAATCGAGGCGGTCGCCAAGCCCCACTTTCTCCAGCATCCGTTGCGCCAGTTCGCGGCACTCGGCAGCGCTTTTTTTCAGCACCCGGCGCGGCGCCAGCATCACGTTTTCCAGCGCGGTCATATGCGGGAACAGATTAAAGCTCTGGAATACCATTCCAATGGAGCGGCTGATCTCCCGCGCCTGTGAATCACGGTCGGTAATGGTCACGCCGCCCAGCTTAATGCTCCCTTCCTGGTAGCCTTCGAGGCCGTTAATGCAGCGCAGCAGCGTGCTTTTACCCGATCCGCTACGACCGATAATCGAGATCACCTCGCCCATATCGATGTCCAGATCGACACCCTTCAGCACGTGGTTGTCGCCGTAGTACTTCTGTACCTGATTAATGGTGATGAGAGGCATTGAATTTATTCTCCAGGTAACGGCTGTAGCGGGACAGCGGATAGCACAAAATGAAGTAGCCCAGCGCCACCAGCGCAAAGACTTTAAATGGCTGATAAGTGACGTTGGTCAGCATCGTGCCGGCCTTGGTCAATTCAACAAAACCGATGATTGACGAAAGCGCGGTGCCTTTTATCACCTGCACAGCAAAACCGACCGTTGGCGCAATGGCGATGCGCAATGCCTGCGGCGCCACCACGCGGAATAACGTCTGGCCAAAGCTCAGCCCCAGGCAGCGCGAGGCTTCCCACTGCCCTTTCGGCAGCGCGCGAATGCTGCCATAGCCGATATCAAGTAAAAACGCGCTGGTATAGAACGTCAGCGCCAGCGAGGCCGCCGTCCAGGGCGACACATCAATGCCAAAGAGCGCCACACCGAAAAAGGCGAGGAACAACTGCATCAACAGCGGCGTGCCCTGAAACAGTTCGATATACGCGCGGATCAGGCGTTTCACCTGACGCCCGCCAGTGAGTCGCAGCAGCAACAGCGGCAGCGTTACCAGCGCACCGCCCACAAACGCCACCAGCGACAACAACACCGTCCAGCGCCCGGCCAGTAGCAGGTTGCGGATAATGTCCCAGTCGGTAAATGTGGTCATCATGCCTGTACCCCCAACCATTTCCGTCCCGCCGCCATCATCAACTGACGCATGGCGATCGAGAGCAGCAGATAAATGCCGGTGGTCACCAGATAGACCTCAAAGCTGAGGAATGTCCGCGACTGAATCAGGTTGGCGGCGAAGGTCAGCTCTTCATAAGAGACCTGCGACACCACGGACGATCCCAGCATGACAATAATGCACTGGCTGACCAGCGCCGGATAAATGCGCTGCAACGCCGGGGGAAGTACCACGCGGATAAACGTCTGGCTTCGGCTCAACCCCAGCACGCGCCCGGCTTCCCATTGCCCTTTTGGCGTCACCTGGATCCCGGCGCGCACGATCTCTGTGCTGTAAGCGCCCAGGTTGACGATCATCGCCAGTAGCGCCGCTTCGCCTGCCGTCATCTTGAAACCGATATTCGGCAGACCAAAGACGATAAAAAAGAGCTGCACCACAAACGGCGTGTTACGGATCAGCTCCACATAACCGCCCCAGATCCGGCTGAACCACGTCGGCCGACCGCTACGAATCGCCGCGCCGAAAATGCCAATTGCCAGGCCGCCTACCGTCGCCATGACCGTCAACTGCACGGTGACCCACATCCCCGCCAGCAACTCTGGCCAGTGCGGCCAGAGTGCAGAAAAATGAAGTTGTTCCGTCATTCACACGCCTTATGCGCCAAGGTTTGCCGGCAGCGGCGCTTTCAGCCACTGCTCAGAGAGGCTGTTCAGCGTACCGTCCTTAATCCCTTGCTCAATCAGCGCATTCACCTTCTCTTTCAGCGCCGGTTCGTCCTTTTTCAGGCCGATAAAGCACGGAGAATCTTTCAGCATAAAGCTCGGCACCGGGGCTTTATCCGCGTTCTGTCGGGCAATCGCCGCCACCACAAGGTTACCGGTCGCGACATACTGCACCTGCCCGGAGAGATACGCCGAGAGCGTGGTGTTGTTATCTTCGTAGCGTTTCACATCGGCATCTTTCGGTGCGAGGCTGGTCAGTACCATGTCTTCAACCGCGCCGCGCGTTACCCCAATGCTTTTGCCGCTCAGCGCCGCGGCATCTTTCAGTTCCGCCCCTTTCGGCCCGAACACGCCAAGGAAGAACGGCGCATAGGCGCGGCTGAAATCAATCACCTTTTCGCGCTCGGCGTTTTTACCGAGGCTGGAGATCACCAAATCCACTTTATCGGTTTGCAGATAAGGCACGCGGTTAGCGCTGGTGACCGGCACCAGTTGCAGTTTGAGTTTCATCTGTTTGGCGAGGTAACGCGCCATATCGATGTCATAGCCCTGCGGTTGCAGATCCGTGCCTACCGAGCCAAACGGCGGGAAATCCTGCGGGACGGCAATGCGGATCACGCCGCGCTTTTCAATATCCTGTAATTGGTCGGCCTGCGCAGCCGCAGCATAGGTGAACAGACAAGCGGCCCCGGCCAGTGCGATCAAAAGTTTTCTCATGGTGATTACCCGTTACGTTAACATGAAACAAAAGATTCCTTAAATGTATATCTGCAACTAATGTGCCAGCGATGCACAATAAAAATGCCGACGGTGAAATCGGCATTTATCGCAGAGAAAACAAAGAAAAGACGCCTGAATCCGGAACGTTTTGTGATAATCAGATGCACCAAAACAATGCAAAATCACCACGTTGGTGCCCCATTATCGCTGTTCCAGTTCATCCAGCTTCTGATACAGCGTGGCGATGTCATGAATACGCGGGCGACCTCTATCGAGAATTTCATGCAGAAACGCATTCGCCAGCAGGTTGATCAGACTATTGACCGATGCATAGCTGTCATAGGCGGAAACGCTGTCCAGCGGTGCGCAAAGGTGCCAGCTCGCCAGCGGGAAAAGGTTGTGTGCCTGCGGCTCGCACAGCAGCAGCAGCGGAATGTTCGCGTTCTGGAGCTGCTGCATCAGCGGGCGGATAATGCGCGGGCGACGGCGAAACGCCACCATCACCACCAGATCGTCCGGCGTTAAATCCACCAGCTCTTCACTCAGGCTCTGCCCCGGCTGCGGCAGCACCTGCACGTGTCCGCGCGCCTGCAATAGCTGCTGGCGCAGGTGCAAAGCCACCGGCCAGGAGTTGCGCATACCAATAATAATGATGCGTTGCGCCTTCACTATTGCCTCCAGCGCACCGGCAAACTGCTGCGCATCCAGCGCGTTAACCCACTGCGTCAGGTTCGCCATCTCCTGCTTATAGTGGCGCGCCAGCAGCGTATTGCCCTGTACCGCATCGCGGTTATCCGTCAGCGGCATCCCGCTTTGTCGCAGCGTACGCAGTTCATCGCGCATCTCTTTGTATTTCTCATACCCCAGACGCTTGAACAGGCGGCTGACGGTCGCCTTCGACACCCCGCTGAGCTGCGCCAGCTCCGCGCTGTTGTAGCTTATGAGGTCATCAAAGTGATCGAAGATAAAATCGGCCACCCGCTGCTCCTGGGGCGATAACGAGGCATATTGCCCTTTCAGACGTTCATCAAGCTGTTCCATAAGACCTCTGTAACTTTCGTTTCATCGCACTATACCGATTTCCCCTTTCACAATGCATGCCAGCCCGGCAAAAAAATGACACTTACCCTCGCTATGAAACTTTTTATTCAGAAATGGAACGGCTTTTGCAACTTCAGGCTACTTTTCGGCTTACGAGGACAGCGAATGCAAAGTAATGTCTCCACCCACGGGATGGCGGTCGCCCCCCATCATCTGGCCAGCCAAAGTGCGCTGTCTGTCCTGCGCGAAGGCGGCAGCGCCATCGAGGCGATGGTTGCTGCTGCGGCGACAATTGCGGTGGTGTATCCCCATATGAACAGCCTCGGCGGCGACGGTTTCTGGCTGATTGTGCCGCCGGAAGGCGAACCGATTGCCATAGACGCCAGCGGCGCTGCCGGTTCGCTGGCGACGCTGGCGGCCTACAGCGATCTGCCGACGATTCCACATCGCGGCCCGCGCGCCGCGCTCACTGTCGCGGGTACCGTCAGCGGCTGGGATGAAGCGTTGCAGGTCTCGCACGAAATAACCGGCAAAGCGCTGCCGCTGTCGCGTCTGCTGGCGGATGCGATAGATTACGCCCGGCACGGCACGCCGGTGACACTTTCCCAGGCCACCGCCACCGCCGATAAACTGGCAGAGCTGCGCGATCTGCCTGGCTTTGCCGATACTTATCTGCACAACGGTCAGCCGCCAAAAGCGGGCAGCCGTTTCCGTCAACCGGCGCTCGCCGCCACGCTGCAACGCCTTGCTGAAGAGGGGCTGGAGAGTTTTTATCGCGGCCCGCTGGCAGAGAGCCTGGCGCGCGGCATGGCGCAATATGGCCTGCCTGTGACGCTGGAGGATCTTCAGCAGCACCATGCGCGCCGCACCACGCCGCTGCACTTGCAGCATTCGCAGGGTGACGTATGGAACCTTGCGCCGCCGACTCAGGGGCTGGTCTCACTGGCGATCCTCGGGATTACCGACCGTCTGGCGATGGAAAACGCGGACGATGCCGCCACCGTGCACCGTATTGTAGAGGCCACCAAACTCGCCTTCGGCCTGCGCGACGCCCACATCACCGATCCGCGCCACCTGAAAACCGACATACAAAGCCTGCTGACCGCAAGTGAACTTCAGGCGCTAGCTAACTGTGTGGATGATCAACAGGCCGCGCCGTGGGGCGCAGGCAAAGGGCCGGGGGATACCGTCTGGATGGGCGTTATGGATAACAGCGGTCTCGCGGTGTCATTTATTCAGAGCATTTATCATGAGTTTGGCAGCGGCGTGGTGCTGCCGGACACCGGCATCGTCTGGCAAAACCGTGGCGCGTCGTTCAGCCTCAACCCCGATCACCTGCTGGCGCTTGCACCAGGCAAACAACCGTTTCATACCCTCAACCCGGCGGCGGCACGGCTGCATGATGGCCGCGTGATGGTCTACGGCTCGATGGGCGGCGACGGCCAGCCGCAAACCCAGGCAGCGCTTTTTACCCGCTACGTGATGCAAGGCGTACCGCTGCAAGCGTCAATCAGCCGCCCGCGCTGGCTGCTGGGGCGCACCTGGGGGCAAACTTCGGATTCACTGAAACTGGAGGGTCGCTTCTCGCCCGAGACCGTCGCCCGCCTGCGCGCGTCAGGCCATGACGTTGATGTGCTGGCGGATTTCACCGAAGCGATGGGCCACGCAGGCGCGATTGTCCGCCATCCTGACGGCCTGTTTGAAGGGGCATTCGATCCCCGCAGTAACGGCTCCGCCGCCGGTTTTTGAGGAGAGAACCATGAACAATTCACAACCCGAATGGGATGTCTATCTTGACGCCATGATCCGCATTCATGGTGTGGAACTGACGGATGAGCGGCGCGCCGAGCTGCTGCTACAGTTTCGCCGCATTGCCGCGATGGCTGAACCGCTGATGGCACTGCCGCTGGACGATCGTCTGGAAATCGCCGGAGTGTACAAAGCATGAAACTGCATGAGATGAGTATTGCCGACATCCAACAATCACTGGCCGCAGGGGAGTTGAGCGCGAGCGATATTGCCCGCCAGACGCTGGCGGCGATCGAGCAAATCAACCCACAGATCAACGCCTGGACGACGGTAACCGCAGCACGCATGCTCGACGAAGCGCAGCGCATCGACACCCTGCGCCAGAATGGTCAACTGCTGCCGCCGCTGGCAGGCATTCCTTACGCGGTGAAAAACCTGTTTGATGTTGCCGGGCACACCACGCTTGCGGGCGCGGAGTTATTCAGCCAGCGCCCCGCCGCCACAGAAGATAGCCGCGCCGTACGTCAGTTACAGCAGGCTGGCGGGCTGCTGTCGGGCATGGTCAATATGGACGCTTACGCCTACGGTTTTACCACCGAAAACAGCCACTACGGCGCGACGCGCAATCCGCACGATCTGGCACGTATTGCCGGCGGTTCTTCTGGCGGTTCAGCGGCGGCGGTCGCCGCAGGGCTGGTGCATTTCTCGCTCGGCAGCGACACTAACGGCTCCATCCGCGTGCCCGCCTCGCTGTGCGGCATCTTCGGGCTTAAACCGACATTTGGTCGTCTGTCGCGGTCCGGAACGCACCCGTTTGTCGCCAGCCTCGATCATATTGGGCCGTTCGCCCGCCGGGTCAGCGATCTGGCTGCGGTTTATGACGCCTTACAGGGGCGCGATCCGCAGGATGCTTTTCAGGCGGAAACCGCCAGTGAAGCGGCGCAACCGCTGCTGTCACGCGGGATGGAGGGGTTACGCTGCGCGGTGCTGGGCGGTTACTTCACCACCTGGTGCGACGACGATGCCAGAGCCGCGCTCAACCGTGTCGCGCACGCTCTCGATGCGCGCGAAGAAGTGTTCTTTCCCGAAGCGGAACTCTCGCGTTCGGCGGCGTTCATTATCAGCGCCTCGGAAGGCGGTAATCAGTATTTACCCGCGCTGCGCCGCGAACCACAGCGTTTTGAACCGCACTCGCGCGAACGTCTGCTGGCGGGCGCGATGATCCCGGCGGCGTGGTATTTACAGGCGCAGCGTTTTCGCCGCCACGCGCAGCAGCAAAGCCGCGCGCTGTTTGCCCATGCGGATGTGCTGATCGCCCCGGCTACGCCGCGCAGCGCTACACAAATCGGCGAGCAAACGATGGAGATAAACGGCCAGCCGCTGCCGATCCGTGCCAGCATGGGCATGCTGACGCAGCCGATTTCGTTTTTAGGCCTGCCAGTCGTGACCGTGCCGCTGCGTACCACGTCCGGAAAGCCAATTGGCCTGCAACTGATTGCTGCACCGTTTAATGAACAAGCCTGCCTGCGCGCCGCCCGCGTGCTGGAAGAACAGGGCATCACCGATGCCCGCCCTGCGGAGATAACAGTATGATGCATCAGGACGACATTAACCGCCCGTGGGTACTGGCGGAGGTCACAGCCGCGTTTTACCGCTATGAAGACGCGCTGGTCGGCAACGATATTGCGGTGCTTGATGAGCTGTTCTGGCACAATGCCAGCACCGTGCGTCTCGGCGCAGGCGAGAATCTCTATGGCATTGAGGAGATCCGCGCCTTTCGCGCCGCGCGCCCGGCCGCCGGGTTACAGCGCGAGCTGCGCCATACGGTGATCACCACTTTCGGCGAAGATTACGCCGTTTGCAGCACCGAATTCACCCGTGAAGGCAGCGATCGCATTGGCCGCCAGCAGCAAAGCTGGGTGCGCTTCCCCTACGGCTGGCGCATCGTTGCCGCCCAGGTCAGTTTGATGAGTTAATAAAAACGCCCGGATTTTCCGGGCGTTTTTTATTGCGCGTAGGGATGAACCTGCCGCCAGTGATCGGCGATTTGCTGGCGGGTACAGACCCAGACGCGATCGTGCTGCTGGAGATAATCGAGAAAGCGTTGCAGCGCGCGAAAACGACCTGGACGCCCCAACAGGCGGCAGTGCATGCCGATGGACATCATCTTCGGTGCGCTTTCGCCCTCGGCATAGAGCACATCAAAGCTGTCTTTCAGATAGGTGTAAAATTGCTCGGCGGTATTAAACCCCTGAGCGGTAGCGAAGCGCATATCGTTGGCATCCAGCGTGTACGGCACAATCAGGTGAGGTTTGCGCGTGCCGTCGTGGCAGGTGACTTCGCTCCAGAACGGCAAATCGTCGCCATAGTAATCGCTGTCGTAGTCAAACCCGCCATGCTCAACCACCAACTGGCGGGTATTGGGGCTGTCGCGCCCGGTGTACCAGCCGGTGGGCGCTTTACCAAACAGATCGCGCAGCACCTGCACCGCTTTTTGCAGGTGTTCACGCTCTTCATTGATATCCATGTTCTGATAGTGGATCCAGCGCCAGCCGTGGCTGACCACGTCATAATTCGCCGCTTTAATGGCCGCAACGATCTCCGGCTGCCGCGCCAGCGCCATCGCCACGCCAAACACCGTCAGCGGCAAGCTGCGTTTGCTGAACTCCTGGTGAATGCGCCAGAACCCGGCGCGACTGCCATATTCATACAGTGAATCCATCGACATATGCCGATCCGGGTAGCTGGCCGCGCCGATAATATCGGAGAGAAATTGCTCCGATCCGGCATCGCCATGCAGCACATGATTCTCTGCGCCCTCTTCAAAATTCAGGACAAACTGCACGGCGATGCGCGCCTGCTGCGGCCACTGCGCGTGCGGCGGTTTCCCTGCGTAACCACGCAAATCGCGCGGATAGTTGTCATCGAAAAGTGCCATTCTCCCTCCACTCGCTACGGCATTAATGCCTGAAATTTACCGCTCAACGCTTTATTTTCCGGAAAAGCCAGATCGCCACGCTTGCTGGTCGATAAGCCCAGCGCCACCAGCGATTCCACCATTTTTACCGCCGCACTGACGCCATCAATAACCGGCATATGCAGTTCACGCGTCAACTCCTGCGCAAGCTGCGCCATGCCGCCGCAGCCGAGCACAATCGCGCCGCAGCCATCTTCTTTTAACGCCTGAATACAGCGCGCGCGCACTTTTTCCTGCGCCAGACCGCTGCCGTCCTCCAGCGCCAGCACCGGTAAATCAATGGCGTGCAGCGCCGCGCAGTGCTCCTGAAAACCGTACTGCTGCAACAGATGGCGGGCAATAATCAGCGTGCGCGGCAAAGTGGTGACGATGGAAAAACGGGTCGCCACCAGCGTCGCCATATGCATCGCGGCTTCGGCGATGCCGACCACCGGCCCCTGCGCCAGCTCGCGCGCCGCCAGCAATCCCGGATCGCCAAAGCAGGCAATCACATGGCCATCAACGCCCTGCTCACGCCCGGCTTTCACCTGTTCAAGCACGCCGATGGCGGCTATCGCTTCATCAAAATGCCCTTCGATCGACGGCACGCCTTCACGCGGGCACACCGCCACAATTTCGGTGCCAGGCGCTGCCACCGCCCGTGCCGCCGCGCCAATGGTTTCGGTCATCGCCAGGCTGGTATTCGGGTTGATAACTTGTATACAAACGGCAGACATTACGCCTCCTTGTGACCGGCAAACAGCCGGGCGAAATCCGGCAGACAAACGCCAGCCCGCTCGAAACAGAGGCTGTCGACGATATGTTCAAAATGGTGCGTCAGCGCCGCGCTTAGCGTCTGCAGATCCTTTTTACGCAACAAATCAACCAGTTGTTCATGATCGTTACAGCGACACCCCTGACGCCACGGCGATCCCCAGGCGGCGATCACCAGTGAAGAGCGCTGGCTCAGGCCGATGACCATCTCTGTCAACACCGGGTTGCCGGAAATAGCCTGAAGCTGAATGTGAAATTCAGCGGAGTAGCGGATGGCCGCCGGGCCGTCATAGGCTTCGTGCGCCTGCTGCTCCTGGCGGATAATCGCTTCCAGCGCCGCCAGATGCGGCGGCTGGCAGTGCGCCAGCACGTCAGGCAGGTTGGCCACTTCCAGCAGCGTGCGGGTACGGAAGATCGCCTGCGCCTCTTCTACCGTTGGGCTGGCGACGTGTGCACCACGTTTGGGCGTTAAGGTGACCATTTGCACAGCATTGAGTCGTTGCAGCACTTTTCTGATCCCGGTGCGGCTGACGCCAAACACCTCCGCCAGCGCCTCTTCCGGTAATTTGCTCCCCGGGAGCAACTGATGTTCGACAATCGCGGTCATCAGCGACTGGTAGATGGTTTCATCCTTGTCCTGCAAGGCAGTTGCGGCTTGCAGACTGTTTTCATTACTCATTAACCACTCCGCTTTTTTACTTTTCGATATCGGATCGTATACATAAAATTAAATTGTTGGATACAAGATTAATCATTTTGGCCTGGATCCTGCAACAACCTCAGCACTCCCTTTTCACGGGCTTTTATTGACAGGAGCAGGTTTCATGCCAAATACACAAAACACTCATCAGGTTAAGGCCGCTGATTCCGGAGCGGTATACAGCCCACGGCTTTGCAATGAGGATCTGGCGCCGACGCGCGATCAGAACTGGAGCTGGTACAACATCTTTTCGTTCTGGATGTCGGATGTACACAGTATGGGCGGCTACGTCGTCGCCGCGAGTTTCTTTACGCTCGGGCTGGCAAGCTGGCAGGTGTTGCTCTGCCTGCTGGTGGGCATTTGCATCGTGCAGCTCTGCGCTAACCTGGTAGCGAAACCGAGCCAGATGGCAGGCGTGCCCTATGCCGTTATCTGCCGCCAGGCATTTGGCGTCTTCGGCGCCAACATTCCGGCGGTGATCCGTGGTCTTATCGCCTTCGCCTGGTACGGTATTCAGACCTATCTGGCGGCGAATGCCTTAATGCTGGTGCTGCTGAAGTTCTGGCCGTCGCTCTCTTCTTTAACGCAGGGATCGCTGTTCGGCCTGTCGCACCTTGGCTGGCTGTGCTTCGCCACGATGTGGATCCTGCAGGCAATGGTGTTCTGGCACGGGATGAGCGCGATTAAGCGCTTTATCGATATTGCCGGTCCGGCGGTGTATGTGGTGATGCTGGCGCTGGCGGGCTGGATTGTATACAAAACCGGTTTCGACGGGATCTCGTTTACCCTCGCCAGCAAGTCACTCAGCGCCGGTGAACAAACCTGGCAGATGATCACCGCGACTGCGTTGGTGGTCTCCTATTTTTCCGGGCCGCTGCTCAACTTTGGTGATTTCTCGCGTTATGGCAAAAGCATGGGCGAAATTCGTCGCGGCAACCGCTGGGGCTTACCGTTCAACTTCCTGCTGTTCTCGATCGTCACCGTGGTGATTGTCTCCGGTACCCAGTCGCTGTTTGGCCGCATGATCACCGATCCGATTGAAACCGTCAGCCGCGTCGGCAGCGATCTGGCGGTGGCAATTGGCCTGCTGACCATGATCACCGCCACTATTGGCATCAACATTGTTGCTAACTTCGTCTCGCCGGCGTTTGACTTCTCCAACTGCTCACCGCAGAAAATCAGCTTCCGCACCGGCGGTATGATCGCCGCGGTCGGCTCGATTCTGCTGACGCCGTGGAACCTGTTTAACTCGCCGGAACTGATCCACTACACCCTCGACGTGCTGGGCGCCTTTATCGGCCCGCTGTTCGGCATCCTGATTGCGGATTTCTATCTGATCAAACGCGGGCAGGTGTTTGTCGATGACCTGTTTGATGATACGCCAAAAGGCAAATACTGGTATCGCAACGGCTTTAACCCGAAAGCGATTGGCGCGCTGGTGCCGTCGGTGGCCGTCGGGTTGATCATCAGCTTTATTCCGGCGCTGCATGAAGTCGCTAACTTTAGCTGGTTTATCGGCGTCCTGCTGGGCGGCGTTACCTATCGCTGGCTGGCGCGCGAAGAGCGCGTTGTTGTTACGACATCACATTTCAACGCCAACGTCGCGGCACAAAAAGAGTAACCCTTCACCTCAGGCCGCGGCGTTTCTCGTCGCGGCTGGCACTCATTTTGCTTCAATACTTCACCCATCATGGAAACGACCAGGGCAGGAACGATGATTGATTATCATGCCGCGATCCGCGGCGCGCTGTTTGACATTGCCGACGTCTGCGACAACGCCGACGATATCGCCCACCACGCACGTTTCATTGAAGACGGTCTGCTGTTTATTCGCGACGGCAAAATTCAGGCGCGAATGACATGGCTGGAGGGCGAGCAATATCTCGATGCACACAAAGGCTACACCGACCGGCGCGGCAAACTGCTGCTCCCCGGTTTTATCGATGCCCACGTGCACTATCCGCAAACCGAAATGATTGGCGCGTTTGGTGAACAACTGCTGGAGTGGCTGACCACGTACACTTTTCCGGTTGAAAGCCAGTTTGCGGATGAAGCCTACGCCGCAGAGATTGCCGAATTCTTTATCGGCCAGTTACTGAGCCACGGCACCACCACCGCGCTGGTGTTTTGTACGCTGCACCCGGAATCCGTCAACGCGCTGTTTAGCGAAGCGCTGCGCCTGAATATGCGGCTGATTGCCGGTAAGGTGATGATGGATCGCCATGCGCCGGAGTACCTGAGCGAAACCGCTGAACAGAGCTACCAGCAAACGCGTGAACTGATCCAGCGCTGGCAGCATCAGGGGCGGCTGGGTTATGCCATTACGCCGCGCTTTGCGCCCACCTCCTCGCCGGAGCTGCTTGAGGCGGTACGCCGTTTACGCGAAGAGTTTCCACAGACCTGGCTGCAGACGCATTTAAGCGAAAACCCGAATGAAGTGGCGTGGGTCAACGATCTCTGGCCGGAACATCAACGTTATCTCGATGTTTACCACCACTATCAACTGACCGGCGAGCGCAGCGTGTTTGCCCACGGCATTCACCTGCATGATGAAGAGTGGCAGTGCCTGCACGATACCGGTTCGGCGGTGGCGTTTTGCCCCACCTCGAACCTGTTCCTCGGCAGCGGGCTGTTTCGCCTGCCCGCCTGCTGGCAGAACAAAGTACGCATGGGCATTGGCACCGATGTGGGCGCAGGCACCACCTTCAGCATGCTGCGCACGCTGGGTGAAGCCTACAAAGTGGGCCAGTTGCAAAGCTATCGCCTGCGGGCCAGCGAAGCGTTCTACCACGCCACGCTCGGCGGCGCGCATGCCCTGCGTCTGGACGATAAAATTGGTAATTTTGCGCCCGGTAAAGAGGCCGATTTTGTGGTCATTGACCCGGCGGTGACGCCCTTGCAACGCCTGCGTAATACGCGCTGCAAGGACATCTACGAGCAGCTGTTTGTGCTGATGACCCTCGGCGACGAGCGCAATATCAGCGAGACGTGGATTAACGGTCAGTGCGCATGGTCAACTGCCGCGGTAAGTTGACCAGCCGCCGGGAGCAATTAAGAACGGCAGATGAAAATGTTCCTCTGCCGTTTGCGTAATCACAAAGTCAATTTGCGCGCAGGGAAACAGTGTCGCCACGCCGCGCTGTGCAAACCATTCTCCCGTTTGCGCCACCAGCCGGTAATGCCCCGGCGTCAATGAAGAGGAAAACGCACCGATTCGCCCGTTCGCATCGGTGACGCCGCTCGCCACCGTCTGTTCGCCGAGTAACAGAGAAACCGTCACCCCCTGTGCGGGTTTACCGCTGGAAATATCCAGAATATGGGTACTGAGGCTGTTCATTCGCCAATCGCTCCTTCCAGTCGTAATAAGGTGATTTCCCGTAACTGCTCCAGCGCCGCCGCGATCTCTTCGGCGTCGCTGTGGGTCAGCCGCTGTTCCAGCGCGTGCAGAATCTCTTCTCCGCTACGGCCTTTGGCGCGGATCAAAAAAACGCGGCCAAAACGCGCTTCATAGCGCGCATTTCCCTCGCGCAGCGCCGCGGCCAGTTGCGCGTCGCGATCGTCCACCGCCGACTGCTCCTGGCGCGATAACGCGGCATGCGCCTGCGAACCCGCAGGCTTTTCGCCAATGCGTGGGTGCGCGCTGAGCGCCTGCTCCAGCTCAGCACGTCCCCAGGCTCCGGCGATGTCACCCGCGGTTTGGTGTAGCGCCGCGAGCGAGGCAAACGGACGCGCGGCCACCAGCGCTGCCGTCCAGCCGGGGATCGCCACGCACGGCTGCAACAGTGCAGCCGCTTCGTCGCCCGGTAGCTGATTAAAGTGATTCAGCGCGATCATCCTTGCTCCTTGCGTCAGCGGCGATGGCCGTTTTTTCTTCGGGAATAATCAGGTTCAGGACAATCGCCACTAAGCCGCCGCAGGTCGCCGCCGAACCAAACAGATTACCGATAATGGGCGGAAAATGGGCGAGAAAAGCCGGTACCGCTTCGACGCCCATACCAAAACCAAACGCCAGCCCGACAATCAGCATGTCGCGGCGGGTCAACGGATTCTGGGTAATGATGCGGATCCCGGCCGCCACCACGCAGCCAAACATCACCATCGTTGCGCCGCCCAGCACCGGCAGCGGGATCTGGCGTAATATCTCGCCAAACGGCGGGAACACCCCCAGCAGGATAAGGATCACGCCAATATAGCGGCCAACAAAGCGGCTGGCGACGCCCGTCATCTGGATAACGCCATTGTTTTGCGCAAAGGTAGTATTGGGAAAGGCGCCCAGCATCGCCGCAATCATGCAACTGATGCCGTCAGCAAGAATGCCGCCCTTCAGCCGGGAACGAAACGCGCTGTTATCGATGGGCTGATGCGAGATCAGGCAGTTGGCGGTGAGATCGCCGACTGCCTCCAGAATACATACCAGCGACACCAGCGCCACGGGCAGAAAGATGGCGCTATTAAACTGGAAACCAAACGGGAACAGCGCCGGTAAACGGAACCCGATATCACCGAGACCGCTGAAGTGAAACTTACCGATAAGGGCTGCGACGATGCAACCCAGCGCGATGCCGACCACCACGGAGGAGAGACGCAGCCAGCGGTTTTTCGCGCAACTCAGTAACACAATCACCGCCAGCGTGCCTGCACCGAGGCCGATGTTGCTCATGCTGCCAAAATCTTTCGCCTGCACGCCGCCACACCAGTTATTCACGCTGACTTTAATCAGGCTGATGCCGATCAGGGCAATCACGCTGCCGGTGATGATCGGCGTAAAAATGCGCTTCAGCGGCTCAATAAAGCGGCTGACGATAATCGGCACCAGCGCGGCCACGAAATTGACGCCAAACAGCATCGCCATCACATCCTGCGCCGTGCCGCCCTGTCCTTTCACCCACATCCCGCCCGCAATGGCGACACCGAGAAAGGCAAAGCTGGTACCCTGCATGCAGATCATGCCCGCGCCAACGCCCCACACGCGGTTAGACTGTAAAAAGGTGCCAATCCCAGAGGCCAGCAGCGACATGCTGATCAACCACGGCATCCACTCGCCCAGCCCCAGCGTCGCACCAATGATCAGCGGCGGCGTAATGATGCCGACTAACCCGGCCAGCACGTGCTGTAAGGCGCTGAAGAAAGCCGGAAGCGGCGGGATCCGCTGCTCCAGCCCGTACAATAAGCTGCTGTTCTTTTCATCAGACATGGCGTTCCATCCTGTTGTCAATTCACGTCAACGCCCTGATGCACAAAGCAGGCCAGAGTCGCCACTCCCGCGCCAGCGCTGTGAAACTTTAGATTCCTTGCACCATATTTGGAAATTTTTGATTCACAAAAAGGCAACGTTAATACAAATACGCACTACAAAAGTGCAACATAACCTCGCAACGCCCGCTTTCTCCCGCACCAGCGCCTATCGTCATTCTGGTACGCAAATTGCTCCATCTGTCACACGCAAGTAAAAGGAGAACAGAATGAAAGCATTGGTGATTGGCGCAGGTATCGGCGGCCTGAGTGCGGCGGTGGCGTTACAGAAGGCAGGCATTGCGTGTCAGGTATTCGAAGCGGTGAAAGAGATCAAGCCGGTCGGCGCGGCGATCTCCATCTGGCCCAACGGCGTGAAGTGCATGAACCATCTGGGCATGGGCGAGATGATGGAGACCTACGGCGGCCCAATGCGCTCTATGGCCTATAAGGATTACCGCAATGGCGAAACGATGACGCAGTTTAGCCTCGCGCCGCTGGTCGAGCGGGTGGGCGGACGCCCGTGCCCGGTATCGCGGGCGGAGTTGCAGCGCGAAATGCTCAATCACTGGGGACACGACCGGGTACAGTTTGGCAAGCGGGTCAACGAAGCGGAAGAGCATGCCGACGGCGTGACCGCGTGGTTCACCGATGGCACCTGCGCCCACGGTGATTTTCTGATTGCCGCCGACGGCAGCCACTCGGCGCTGCGCCCGTATGTGCTGGGCTATACGCCGGAGCGTCGCTATGCAGGTTACGTTAACTGGAATGGCCTGGTGAAAATCGATGAAGCCATTGCGCCCGCCGAGCAGTGGACAACGTTCGTGGGCGAAGGTAAACGGGTGTCGCTGATGCCCGTCTCCGACGGACGCTTCTACTTCTTTTTTGACGTGCCGCTGCCCGCCGGGCTGGCCGAAGATCGCGGCACGCTGCGCGACGATCTGACGCGCTACTTCAGCGGCTGGGCGCCGCCGGTGCAACGGCTGATTGCCGCGCTGGATCCGCAAACCACGAACCGCATCGAGATCCATGATATCGAACCGTTCAACACGCTGGTGCGCGGTAAAGTGGCGCTGCTGGGCGATGCCGGACACAGCACCACGCCGGATATCGGCCAGGGCGGCTGCGCGGCGATGGAAGACGCGGTGGTGCTGGGAAACCTTTTCCGCGAGCAGAGCGACATCGAAAACGTGCTGCGTCAGTATGAAGCGCTACGCTGCGACCGGGTGCGCGATCTGGTGCTCAAGGCGCGCAAACGCTGCGATATCACTCACGGCAAGGATATGGCGCTGACGCAGGCGTGGTATCAGGAACTGAAAGAGGAGACCGGCGAGCGCATTATCAATGGCCTGTGCGAGACCATTCAGGGCGGGCCGTTAGGCTGATGCGCCAACGCTCTGCATCGCTTCCAGCACCTGGGTCAGCTTCTGGATCGCCATTTGCGCCGGGCGGGAAAGCTGGCGCGATGGCGCGGTACAGAGCGCCAGCGTCAGCGGGCGCAGCAGTTTGTTGCGCAGCGGCACAAACGCCAGTTGCCCGCTTTTCACTTCATCCAGCACATCCAGCAGGCTCAGCACCGTGATGCCGCTCCCCTTCAGCACCAGCGATTTAATCAGCCGGATGTCATTACAATTGATGGTATTCGACGGGGCGAGATCGTAGTGGCGATAAAGCATGCCGACACGTTCATGCACAATCAGCGGCGCGCCGGGCAGAATATGCCGCGCCTCGCTCAGCTCGCCCAGCGATAACGCCGGAGCGCTTGCCATGTGGTGATCCGGACGCATCACCACGCCCATCTCCAGCTCGGCGAAGGCCAGCACATTCAGCCCTGATTGCCCCTCTGGATCGAGGATCAAACCGAAGTCGAGATCGGCCTGCCGCACTTTCTGGCTGACGGTATGGCTGTCCGCCACCTGAAGTTCCAGCTCCAGCCACGGTTGCCCGGTGATAATGTCGGCCAGCGCGCTGGCAAAGCTCCCCTCCGCCAGCGCCTGCACCATTCCCACACTGACGGTGCCGCGTTTCAGCCCTTGCAGCTCATCAAATTTTTGCCGCGTAAGCTGAAACTCTTTTTGCCAGCGCAGCAGGTTGTCATACAGCAACTCTCCCGCCGTGGTCATGCGTAAACCTTCCGGCAAGCGCTCAAACAGCGGCGTACCAAACTCCTCCTCCGCCTGCAAAATCTGCCGGTTAATCGCCGATGCGGAGATATGCAGTTTTTCTGCGGCGCGGCGCAGGCTGCCGCTGCGGGCAACTTCAGCGAAATAGAGGGCGAAACGGGAAAATGGACTCATGCTGCACCTGTACACTTTTTTGCAACGCCACAGTGAATTAATGGCGATGGATGTGAACACCCTAATATGACAACAATAAAGTTACAACAATTAAACAATTACTTTTATGTGAGCCTATGACGACCATGAAAACAGCACTCCCCACCCCACCCGCCCATTGCACCTTCGAGCCGGAGGACTGGTTACGTCTGGCAAAATGCTGGCATCCCGTCGCCCGCGCCTGCGATATTGGCGCCGCGCCGGTGAAAGCCACGCTGCTTGATGAACAACTGGTGATTTATCGCGTGAAGGGCCAGGTGGTGGTCGCCCGCGATGTCTGCCCGCACCGCGGCGTGCCGCTGACGCTCGGTTTCCACGATGAAGAGGGCATCGTCTGCCCCTACCACGGGCTACGTTTCGGTGAAGATGGCCGCTGTAACCGCATTCCTTCCAGCCCCGATCAGCCGGTACCGGCAAAACTCAACCTGTTGACGTTTGCCGTTGAAGAGCGCTTCGGCCTGATCTGGACCTGCCTGGCGTTTGACGCGGAAAACCCGCAGCCGCTCCCGACGATGCCGCACTGGGATGATGAGGGTTTTCAGCAGATCAACTGCCCGGCCTTTGAGGTGAACGGCTTTGCTGGCCGCCAGGTGGAAGGCTTTCTTGATGTCGCCCACTTTGCGTGGATCCACACTGACACCTTTGCCGATGCCAATAACCAGTTCGTCCCGGATTACAGCCCGCAGGAGACCGCGTTTGGCTTTATTGCTGATTACTGGAGTTCGGTCGGCAATTATCCGGCGAGTTCTGACTATCGCGCGCCGGAAGGTTTTCAGTGGCTGCGCCATTTCGAGATGCACCTGCCGTTTACCGCCACGCTGACGATCCATTTTCCCGGCGAGGCGCGGCTGGTGATCATGAATGCCGCGTCGCCGGTCTCCTCGCGCATTACCCGCATGTTTGCGCCGATCGCGCGCAATTTCGATCTGCATATCCCGATCGAAGAGGTGCACGCCTTCAACCTGCGCGTATTTGAAGAAGATCGTCTGATGGTGGAGACACAACGGCCGGAAAGGCTGCCGCTGGATCTGACGCTGGAAGCCCATATTCCGGCGGACAGAAGTTCGATTGCCTATCGCCGTGGCCTGAAAAAAATGGGCTTTGGCGAGTTCTTTCTGGTGTGAGGTGCGCGATGAGTGAGGTGCTGAATGTGGTGGTTGATGGCTTGTGGCGCCAGGGCGATAAAAACCTCGCCGTGCGGCTGATCGCTGCCAGTGGCGAACCGCTTCCCGGCTGGCAGCCCGGCGCGCACATTGATGTGCATCTGCCCTGCGGCCTGATCCGCCAGTATTCGCTGACCGGGGAAAGCACGACGGAAAGCTACTTGATCTGCGTGGCGCAGGAAAGCGCGTCGCGCGGCGGCTCACGCTATATCCATCAGACGCTACGTCCCGGCCAGACGCTGATGATCTCATCACCGCGCAACCTGTTTGCACTACGTGATGACGGCCCGGTGCTGCTGCTGGCCGCCGGAATTGGCATTACGCCACTCTATGCGATGCTGCTGC
The DNA here is from genome assembly GCF_013085925.1 of Kosakonia sp. MUSA4. Lineage (NCBI taxonomy): Bacteria > Pseudomonadati > Pseudomonadota > Gammaproteobacteria > Enterobacterales > Enterobacteriaceae > Kosakonia > Kosakonia sp. MUSA4. Next base: position 1,802,093 of record NZ_CP025697.1, on the reverse strand, counting down.
AACGGGAGGCGGAAGCCGCGCCGTTTACGCTGCACTATTTCGTTAAACGGCGAGAAGAGGCGGCATTTGCACGCGAACTCTCCCGCTCGCTGACGCACGGCGTTTGTCTCATTCACTGCTCCTCGGAAGGCAAAAGCCCGCGTCAGACGCTGGCGGCAACGATTCCCGCGCCCGGCGACGGGGAGCGCATTTATACCTGCGGCCCGGCGGGTTTTATGGCGGCGGTAAGAGAAGTTGCGGCGGCAAAAGGCTGGGCGGACGCGCAGATCCACAGCGAGGCATTTGTGCCTGCCGCGCCCGTTGTGGCATCGCAACAGGAAGAGACCTTTACCATTACGCTGGCCTCCAGTGGGGAAAAATGGCCCGTTCCGGCAAATAAAAGCATTGCGCAGGTGCTTCAGGATAATGGCGTGGCGGTGCCGCTTTCCTGCGAGATGGGAATTTGCGGTGCCTGTCTGACGCCGGTGCTTGATGGCGTGGTCGATCATCGCGATACGGTGCAATCGGCAGCGGAGAAAACCGCCGCCACACAGCATATCGCGCTATGTTGTTCACGCAGCCACTCGCGGGATCTGGTGATTGATCTGTAGCGGCCGTGACGGCACATGGTTCCGTGGCCGAAGCCGGACGCTTCGGCCACCCGCCATTTTTCACCGTCAACACCACGTTTAGCACATCTCTTTATCCGGCAGGCGCTACAACAGGGCGTGGGAAATCTCTTTGATGGCTTTCAGATCCGAGCCAAAACGCATAATGGCGTCGCGGTGCTTTTCCAGCTCGCTGTAGGGCAGCCAGGCCATATTGAGATCGGTGATGCGGCTGAAGGCCGGGCGCTGCAGCTGGCTTCTGACATCATTTTCGCGGCTGTCCGGCGCCACCAGAAAAAGCTCGGTTGACGCGGACAAATCATTGCCGTTGAGCGCCAGATCCAGCATCCGGCAGATCCCGGAGTAGATGGACGTTGAATGCTCAACTTCAAATGCCGCCGCCACCTGGCCACCTTCTGGTTTCAGCCACAGGACATCGATCAGACGCGTCGCTTCAGAACCGTTTACCGACAGGATATGTTCCGGCAGCGCTTTCAGACAGCCATGCGACAGCGCCACGCCCTGATGCAGACGGCTGCGGTCGTTGGCGGCAATCCATACGTCGTAACCGAGCGCTTTGCCGATATCGCGCAGCCAGGCCTGGATTTCCGTGTGCGTACGCTCATTTTCCCCGTCCTGGATTTGCGCTTTATTTTGCGCCACTGGCGGACGAGCCGCCTCCAGATACGCATTCCAGTCTGCGTCGGCAGCAGCGGAATTTTCCAGCGGCGGCGCAGGATAGCGACCCGAACCGATATCAAAAAGCAGCCCGCCAATCGCCCCCAAATCGTTTGACAGTAATTCGCGGTACTGCGCATTCAAATTCAGGATCCCCTGACGCATGGCGAGAAAATGCGGCCAGTTGCCGAGCTTAACTTTCGCGCCGGTAAGAGCGTTATAGCCATTTACAATGGCGGTATTAAACGGGGGAATGTGCGTGGGATGAAGAAAATAGAGCAGATTCGCAACCGCCGGGCCAAGCCCTTTAATTTTCAACGCATCAATAGCATTGATATATTCCACAATTTCATCCGCGCGCGCCGCACAGGAGCAGTGATGCAGCAGCCGGGCAAAGGCCTTCTGATTGGCGCTGTTTTCATAAATATCCGGAATGCGCAGCTTCGGTTTCCACAGAAAAGCGTGATCGGCACCTTTGAAGATCTGCTTCTGCTCGGCAATGGAGTGAACAATCGTCTCCAGCGAGGAACCACGGTAAGCAACGCCAAATTTTTCCTGCTCAATTTCATCCACCACGACCGCAATACCGCTGCGGATCGAGCGAAAGTTTTTCAGCCTCTGCTCCCATAAAAACCACGTCTGATAAGTGGCTTCGGCATCGTTGCGCCAACGCTGAATTAAACGACGAACGCGATCTGAATGTACTGACTGAAGCGGCGGAACAGCATTTTCCATGACCATAACCAGAGTGTTTTAATTATCGAAGAGCGGTGCGAGCCGCATACCGGCCTCATAGCCATCATAGCAATGTCATCTCGAACCGGAAGGGCATTATGGCTGATAATCTTCATATTCCCAGAAACTGAATCTACTCAATTTTATTGCAGCTTTTGACCAATCCCTATCATTACAGGCGATGATCTTTTTTTCTAAGTAAGAAACTATCTCATCATAATCATATACTTTTACAATGATCATTCCCTTACCAGACAGGGCCTTATTTGATGCCAGCTCTTGTTGGAGCCAGATTGGCGTACATACCAGCATATCAAAAGCTTCTGCACCGTCTTGATCTTTAGGTCCTATCATTGCTCTAACCCAACAACTGAAGTTGACAGGGTCAGTTGGCCAATAGTTTATTAAACTGTCTTCCAGTTCCAGCGATCTTAGGCCTTTCAATTCAATATTCATTTTGTTATATCCAGATGCCCATTGCTAATAGGTCTTCCCGTTGGCGTCAGTTTTTGTTCAAAATTAGCCTGAACTCCCGTTGTGGCGTAAGGACTATTTGGTTTAGATGAAACTCTCAACCCATCAGAACTTACCCAAGAAGTGCCATCACTAGATACTCGATATCCGGGCCCTACCCATGCTTCACCCAATGCGTTAGCATCCTTGGCAGTTGCCTGACCTAAACCAAAATTACCTTTATTTCCTTTTGCCGCATCTCTCAATATACCAATCTGCTCTTCAACAGGAAGGGAAGAGATATTACTGATATCGGATTTATTTGGTTGAGACTCTGTATTCCGTGTATTCTCTTCATCCTCTGGCCCCCAGCCTCCAGGTGTCCCAGAACCGGCCCCACCATATTCAGCCTTACTCATCTCGTTGTTTTCAACAACAATCGCAACCGTTGCGGCTGGGATTGTTGTTGAACTCAGTCAGGGGCCGAAGGTGGCTTTTTTCGAGCGTTAAACTTATCTATCAGATTAAATACTATTGTGGCCAGTGTAATCGCAGATCCAGCTATACACCCAAAAACAAAAATCCTTTCCACATGGTAGACAGGGAAAAAAAAGTATCCTTTTGTTAGATAGATAAACAATGCTCCCCCACCAATAAGGAGGAAACCTAGTACAATGCAAAAGATACATGAATATATAAGCAACTTAATACAGGAAATCATTCTCCCCCCTTTTTATTTCTTTCGGAAGATGGTTGTGGACCATTTACTGCATCTTTTACGTATCCACCTAAAATTTCACTACCAAAGGAACCTGTCGCGTCAAGTATAAATCCAGGCACTTCTTTGCCGGTTAATGAATTTACAATGCCTGGCGCATATTCCCCAAACATTCCACCGGCCCATGCTCCAGCAGCAGCCCCACCAATAGACCCAATATCAGGTCCATCAGTAAAAAATGCGCTGCCAGCCGCTATTCCAACGTTCTGCCATACTGTTCTTCCCGGGGCAAGCATCCCCGAAATCCCTGAGCTGATACTGCTCTTGTAATCCCAGGTTTTGTTTTCATTGCCCGGACGGCTCAGGTCAAACCACTGGTAACTTCCGTTGGCAATTTCTGCAATAACTCCACCACTAATCACCTTACCAACTGATGCTGCAGGTCCCAGATACCAGGCACCCGCAATCATCACGCCATCCTGATAACCTTCAACAATAGCTTTAGTGATATTGGCACCTTCAGGCAAATAGCCTTTCGCCAGTTTATCCAGCCCGGTCTGAGTTTGCTCAGGCGTCAGATTATTGTCCTGTGCATACTGATTCCAGGAGGCTACAGCCTGGCCATAATTCATCATCCCGGCTGGCAGGCTGAGTGCATTATTCTCAACTGTCGTTTTCCCGGCCTGTGCTGCTGCAACCGCACTGGCACCACTGTCTCCCACCAGTGCACCCGCCAGCCCGGACGCTAAAGCCGCCAGTGCCTGTATCGAGGCTGTTGCAGTGGTGATTATTCATGCCGATGCAATTGCCATGAAGGCAATAACATTTAAGTCCACTCCAGTGAACCATCCTCGAGTACCCAAACTGCCCCACCCGGACATGCCTCATCAAAGAACCAGGTACCATCCTCCATCTCTGGTTCTGTCAGAGGGAACGCCCGCCTGAAATGTTCAACCTGCTCCTCAACACTTCCTTCAAGGAAATTACCGTGCCTGGCAAGTTTGATATGCCCTTCCTTCAGAAGGCGGGACAGGACATCAAAAAAAATATTTTTTCTATCATCAAAGGAAAAATTAGGAGGTGGTGGTTCTTCTGGCTCACAGTAAGAAAATACAGCACCTAAATTACGACCTTGCGCAGCCAGACATAATTCGGTGAACTGTTCTTCAGTAAGGGATTTCATCATTTAAACTTTATCTCCACATCTTTGTATTTATATGCGATAGCCGCCCCTGCTGCGTGCCGATCTCGCCGATCATCTGTACGGTCTCCAGCCGCCGTTCTTTTTGCTTATCGAAAACCTGAGATACTGTCGTTGGCGTGCCCTGTGTCGCGACTCAGTGCGCCAACATCCTGCTGCTGGTATCGACACACTGATGGCATCAATGCGCAAAAGTGGTTGCGTGAGGTGGCCGTTGGGGTGTTGGCGGAAGAGAAAGCTATTTAATTATTTCTTTCTTAAAAAGGAGTGGGACAAATAATATCCAGAGCTCGTACAATCAGAACTCCGCATTCCATTTTTTAACATACGCAGGCATCGGCCAGATATGCCTGTAACAGGCGTAGCACCGATACGGGATGTTGTAGCTGATTCCTCAGCGTGGTTCATCCTTGATAACGAAAATCTTGCCTGACTAAGGGTTCAAAATTCTGCTCCCAAAGTTCTTTCTGCCACTCCTGCCAATCTTTAGGCGCTGTTCTGCGAGCCAGACAATTGCGAATGGCATGGATTGCTATATTAAAATCGGTGGGTGAGAGCTCATCGAAATTGATTTGATCCAGCGGCAACGTTTCCATGATTTTTTCGTGGATGGACGGATACGCTTCCTGTAAGGCCTCATCAAATAACGCTTCCATGAGATTAGAAGCCTGTCGATTAAGGCCGACATCCAAATTTCTCACGCCACTATTTTTACCTTCAGGTTTTAAGCCTACCGAAAAAAAGACCCCATAACTACCTCATAATTCTAAAATCTCAGCCGCTAAGGGCTGGGATTTGCTGTTTATAATGGGATTTTAGCCAGTAACTCATTAACTTTTTCCATATCTTCAGGATGTAGCTTAAGGTATTTCTCACAGGCTAATCGAACATAGTGATAACAGTTTTTTTCACTGACAATCACTGTATCGGCTTCAGATGGTGGATAACCGACTGCAAACTCAACCCCTTCAAAATGTTCACTTTCATCATAGCTATCCATGTCAGGAAAATTACAATAAGCGCCATCAGTATTAAACCCAATTCTCCCTATAATACATTCAATTACTTCTAAAAAATTTCTACCAGATGCCATTATATTGAAATAACTAACAACAATTTCATTTAGCCCTGCATTGACGTCTGACATTTCAAATAAATTCTTAGTCATATTCACTTATCCAGCATATTAATTTGGATGGAAATTTTTTACTATTCCCGTGGACTTATCAACATATATCCTGAAGCTAATTCCACCGGAGACAACATTGGCAGTTCCACTCGGGCTAGCCATTGCTTCTTTATAGCCTTTAACTGCAGCCTGTTGCCCAAGTTCTAATATTTTCTGATCACTAAATATCTTAGGATCATAGATGGTTTTTGTTTCCGGTTGTAATTTGTAATCTCCGGTAAGATTCCCTGTCCGATCTTTAGTTGGTACTAAATACTTCACTTCAGTGATGCCATTAACTCCTGTGGGTGTTTCACTGACAATTTTCACATTGTATTCCTTAACCGCGTCATAAAATGCATTGGCATTATGACCACCTGAAATTCCATATTTCTGTGTGAACCCATCAACAGTCGCCAAGTGATCCGGCAGATCGATCCTGAAACTGATCCCATCAGGGTAAGTGACAGTTGTGACACCATTATCTTTACTGACCGCATAAGGCAACGAATTTCCGTCATACTGCCCGTTCGGAAATTCAACATTTGTAGTACCTTTGCTCGATATTCCTGAATATGCACCTTCACCTGCCGTCCATGTCAATGACGGTGTGTCAGGGAAAATTACCTCTGCTTTAGAGGTGACTTTTGCAATAATTTTTTCAGTAAGCATCCCACCCGTTTTCGCAACACCAACACCACCAGCAATTGCGGTAACGAGATCTGATATCAGTTTACCAGCTTCGACACCTGCATTGTACGCCCCAGTTGCACCAGCTTTCTGATATTCAGACTCCATCAGTTCAAGACGATCAATGTAGTTTTGCTTAACAGCATCTGTCATTGTGCTAAAGATGGCGTCGCTCTCTAAGAGTTGTTTGATGGCATCAAAAGTTGCGACAGGATTTGTGATGGATTTTGATAAGTTCTCAACAGAGTCGCTGAGTCCCTGAGGAATACCAACCAACATTCCAGCACCATAGGCAGCCTCTTGGCCTATATTGATAGCATCCCATTTAGCGCCCACCTGAATCTGGCAGGTGATGCTTCCTTTACATGCCTCAAACTCTTTATCCCGCTGAGTAAATTGTTGCTTGCTCAGATAGTTATTCTCAACCGTCGTTTTCCCGGCCTGTGCTGCTGCAATGGCATTGGCACCACTGTCTCCCACCAGCGCACCCGCCAGCCCGGACGCTAAAGCCGCCAGTGCCGAAACGGTCTGTTTCTGTTCCTCACTCAGTTGACTGACATCTTTTATACCCCATGCTTCCTGGGCTATTATCCCGGTCAGTTCACCCGTAGCCGCCCCTGCCGCCGCACTGGCTGCATCTTTTCCGCTGGCTGCGGCCAGCGCGGCGTTGACTACTGCGTGCGCCAGAACCCGCCCGGCAGGATCGGTTTCCGGGATTTGCGCGGCAATTTCGTTTGCAATATACGGCGCGGCAGCCCCGGCCAGTGCAGATTTGATATCGCCGCTCGCCAGTGCCTGTATCGCGGCGGTGGCTGCGGTGATGGCACGCTGGAGTGTGCTTCCCGTCCCAAAGTTTGCTTCTGCTGTCCGGCCCGCCTGATCGCTAATTTCCTCTTGCGTAGGATTGAGATTCCCTTTGCCGATCAGCGTTTCTTTTGCCGCCGCCAGTGCCGCCGGATCGCTCACAGCTTTCGCTTTAGCTATATCACCTTCCGTGCGGGCAATATCCGCCACCTGCGTGCCAATCTCGCTAATCATCTGCGCGGTTTGCAGGCGGCGTTGTTCTTTCTCCTTGTCGAAAAT
>NZ_CP025697.1:1788945-1794680 GCF_013085925.1 Kosakonia sp. MUSA4 | reverse complement strand
ATCTCGCTAATCATCTGCGCGGTTTGCAGGCGGCGTTGTTCTTTCTCCTTGTCGAAAATCTGATCGATGCTACCGTTGGCGTGCGCGGTGTCGCGGCTCAGCGTGTTCACATCCTGCTGCTGGTTGGCCTGGTCGCGGATCACAATCGCGCCGTCAGCCACCGCTGACTGCGTAGTGCCCTCCGCGTGCCCCTTGCCGCCCGCACCAGCCAGCAGAGCATTCGCCATGTTCCCGAGAACATTACCCGGCACGCTGCCACCGGTGCTGAACCCGGCACCCTGATGTTCCGTTTTGTAGTCGGCTTTGTTGTTGATATCGGAGAAGCCCAGCGTTCCGGTATCCAGCTTGTTTTTATCAGCATCCGCCTGGCTGGCAATCACCGCGCCATCAAGCTGCGTATGATTACCGACGGTAATATCGAAGCCGCCTTTGCCCGCGTAGATCCCGGTCTGCTCCTGCACCGAGTCGTAATTGCTGTTCATTTTGTCGCGGCTGTAGCTGAAACTGCCGCCCAGACCGCCGCCGCCAAAGGTGTAACTCAGCCCGGCGCTGATGCTCTGCTGTTTGCTGTTGTAGTTATTGCTGTCCTGCTGGCTGCTCAGTGTCAGGTTGCGCCCGACATCCGCCGTCACCTTATCGCCGTTCACCTGCGCGCCCTGCAACAGGGTGTCGCGACCGCTGGTCAGATCGACATTCTGTCCGGCATCCAGCGTGGTCTCATTCCACGATGTACCGTTACCTTTCTCGTTCCCCTTCGATGCGTTTCCGCTGACCGACACCATAAACCCGGCACCGTTTTTCCCGGCAACGATCCCGACACCAATCGAGCCACCTTTGCTGGAGTTGCTGCCGGTAGTTTGTTGCGTGCTGGCCGCGCCGCCAAGGGTGATATCCCTGGCCGCCGCCAGCGTGATGTCTTTCCCGGCTTTTAGCTGGCTGCCTGATACGGCAACATCGCCGCTGTTGGCCGCATTTCCTTTGCCAGTAGCAGTTACGCTCAGGCTATCCCCTGCATTCAGCGAGCTGCCAAACGCCGTGTCCTGCTCTGAATGGGAGGTGGATTTCGACGACTGCCCGCCGATGGAAACCATCACACCAAAGGAGCCGTTTTTCGTGGCATCATCAGTGCCGGCTTTCGCCGCCGCCAGGCGTGAAGCCTGCGAGGCCTGAATACCGGAGAGCACGGCTTTGGTGCCCTGCAATGCCGCAAGGCGACCGTCACTCTGCTCTTTTGCCGCCATCGCCGTGGATGCCGCGGTGTTCACCACATCGCCCACCGCGCCAGACAACGCAATCGTCAGACCGCTGCTTTTCTGTTCGAAGGTCTGGTCGGTCGTACGTTTATCATGGCCGGGATCGATAACCACACTGTCGCCGCTCAGGGCGAGATCTTTTTTGGCGATCAGATCCGAACCACCCATATGCAGCTGGTTGCCAGCAGAAACCGTCACACCTCCGCCATTGCTGCCGACAGTGCTCATACTCTGGCTCTGGGTGGTGCCTTTCTCCTTCAGGCTCTGCTTCGTACTGGAACTGCCGATGGTAAAACCGATGCCGCCGGAGCCCATCAGGCCGCTCTTTTTCTTCTCTTTAAACTGCCAGTTCGAGTCGGTATTGGTGGCGGCTGTGATGTCCACGTTATGCGCCGCACTGAGCGTCACATCGCCATCACCCACCACGGATGAACCTTTCACCAGCAGGTTATTACCGGATTTCACCGTCACGTTATCACCGCTGAGCAACGTGCCGGATTCGCGCGTGGCACTCTGCTCGGAGATGGTGTGGGTGGTGGTTTTTTTCAGGAAACCTTTTTTGGTTTTGGTCTCTTCCTTGTAGTGGTAATCGCTCTCGGTGGCGGTCGTCAGGTTCACATCGCGCCCGGCCTGTACGCCGATATCACCTTTCGCCGTCACCTGCGCCGCTTCGGCATTCATATCGCGCCCGGCGATAATCGTGGTGTCGGTGCCGCTGGCAATCTCGGTGCCCTGCTGGCGGATCTGCTCGTTAATGACCGTTTTCTTGCTGGCTTTGTAGCTGTCGCCCTGGGTGGTGGCTTCCGCCAGCAGATTGACATCGCGTCCTGCCTGCATGCCGACCTGCTGCTCTGCCGCCAGCCCGGCGGCCTGCGAGTTGATGTCCCGGCCTGCCGTCAACAACAGATTGTCGCCTGCACTGATCGTGGTGCGATCGACGCCGGTGCTGTGATTTTCACTTTTGCCGCTGCGGCTGGCGTTGCTGGTCTGCCGCGCGTCGAGGTTCAGATCGTTGCCTGCCGACAACTGTGCCGATTTCCCGGCACTGACATTGCTGGCGCTGAGCGTCAGATTGTTGCCCGCCTGCATTGCCAGATTGCCGCCCGCGGTGATGCTGCTGCCCTGGTAGCCGACGGTGGAGCGGCTGGTATCCGTGAGATTGCGGAAACCGGACTGGCTGTAAGCATCATTTTTCTGGATGGCGTTAACGGCGATATTACCGCCAGCATCCATCAACAGAGCGCCCCCCGCTGAGGCTGTCGCGCCGGTAAAGGTGATGCCCTTGTCCGCCACCAGCGACAGGCCATCCGTCGCGGTAATGCTGGCGATGCTGCCAAGCGTGGTGTCCTTGATGCTGACCGAACCCGATTTACTCTTCGTGTTGAGCGCATATTGATCGGCCAGCGTCAGGTTGTTGATGCTGCCCTCCACGCTCTCCAGCGCCACGGTTTTACCGCTGATGGTGGAGCTGATGTTGCTGATATCGCCAATGGCGCTGAGATCAACATTGCCGCCCGCTTTCAGCAGCGCATCATTGCTGTTGGTTATCTGCCCGCTGCTGTTGACGCTGAGATCGTTGCGCGCCAGCAACGTACTGCCGCTGTTGGTTACATTGCCACCGTCAACGCTGACGTTGTTCCCGGCGATCACGCTGCCATTGTTCACCGCGACGTCTTTCGGCGACAGGTAAAGTTTGGGGATCATCACCGTCTCGCCGTTAATCGTCGCACTCTCCCACCACAAAATACTGTGGTCGAGGGAAGCGATTTGATCCGCGGTGAGCGCCACGCCGAACGACAGCCCGAGCGACTGCTGCGCGCTGGCGGCGTTATCCATCAGATACTGCATTTGCGCGAGATCGGAACCCATACCGTTCAGGTAGCGGCTGCCGGTCTGGTTCAGCAGCGCATTGCTGACATAGCGCGTATCAAACGCTGCATCGCCGAGGAACCGGTAGTCATAATCCGGGTTCAGATTAAGACGGCCTAACATATACGACGAACCGAGGAACTGCGTCTCGTTGGTATACGCCGGATTGGTTTCGCGCGGCGCGGCGCCCGGGGTAATGCCAAGTAACTTATTCAGATCGCCAAACAGTGCCGGATCAAGCTGCCCCAGGCCGTCGAGTTTCGGGTTTACGGTAATGAGATAGGGGCTTTTCGGGTTATCCGTGACCACAAAATAACCGCTATTGCCGGTCGGCAACGGGTAAGCGCTGGTGTCGACGGTTTTGCCCTGTTGCGGTGTCGTACCGGTGTTTTTCAGCGCTGCCGTGGTCACGCCTGCGCTGGCCAGGCTGCCGCTATTGCCGAGGCTGGCATTGCCTTTCTGCTGGCTGCCCGGCGTTGCCAGCGCCGCGCCGTTATCAAGCCCGCTGCCGCCGTTAATCTGTTGCAGCGCATGTTGCAGTTGATCCTGCCACTGCGGCGAGTTCACCGCGACTGGCCCTGCGGCCAGCTCCTGTTTCGCCACGCTACCGCCGATACCCTGATTGCTCAGGGTATTCAGTGACGGGGCAATGATGGTACCTGTAACACCACCGGTGTGAGCCGTGGTGTTTGTATTACTGATATTGTTGCTGAAACTGGCCGTAACATTGCCGCCCGCCTGAATGACAGCGCGGTAAAGCTGGCCCTGTGTTGTCTGTATTTCGTGCCCGGTCAGGGTATAAGCGATGTCTTGTACATATTGTTGATATTTATCGTTTTTATTCTTTAAGCCGCCATCCGGAATCGCATCTTCAGCATAAGTAACCTGATTCCCCGTCCCGTATTTGTAAACAAGGACGTCTGCAGATGTGCTGTTTTGCCAGCTCTGGTTATTAAGCTTCGTCCCCTGCAATAACAAATTATTTGCGCTGAGTATATCGCTGGCTTTATTGTCCAGCACACCTGCCGAAATCACCGCATTCCGGCCTGACGCGATACGTGCGCTTCCGCCACTACTGCTGACATCCGTCCGGGTTTCACTTAAAACAAATTTTTGGGTGTCATATCCTTCGAACGGCGCATAGTGATAAGTCGTTTCTATCCATACAGAACACCCACCATCAGCCCCTGCACAGTTGTTACCTTCCACAGAGTCTTTAACCGTGTAGTAACCATAAGTTCCCGTAGGGAGCAGCGAATAATGTACGCTCAAGGTAGGATCACCGACACCTGGAATGACCTGAGCCGTAGTTTTTACAGTATTTGCTGTTAAACCATCCCGCTGATTCAGCAGATGCCCGGTCTTAATGGTGATATCGCCATTTCGCGTTTCGATACTGCCGGAGGTGTTGATCACCTCGCTGTTGGCATTCCCCGCCGCGTCGCGTTGCAGCACCAGATTGTTACCCGCCAGCATATCGCCGCGCTGGTTGGTGATGCTGTTGGCATACAGCGCCAGGTTGTTCGCCGCATACAGCAGCGCGGTGTTGATGATGGCGCCCGGCGCGTTCAGCGTCAGGCTGCCGAGCGTCCCGGCAAAGCCGTTCGCCGTAATCCCTCCCCGACTCACCAGCGCCACATCACCGCCGCCCTGAATCGCACTGTTGCCGTTCAGCACGATATTGCTGCCGCTTAAGGTGCTGGCTCCACTGCCGGTGGTGATTTGCCCGTTGTTGGTCAACTGGCCGCCCGCGCTGAGATTCACCGCCTGGCCCTGCATCACGCTCTGGTTATCGATCGCCCCGTTGCTGGAAACAGTCAGGGTTTTGCCCGCCGCCAGCGTGGTTTTGCCGGTAAAGGCATTGGCCAGTTGCAGCGTCAGATTACCCAGCGCCACCACCTGCCCCAGCGCGTCCAGCCCGGTTGCGCCGACAAACAGATCGCCGCCACTGAACAACTTGCCGCTGGCGGACTGATCCACCTGTGTGGCATTCAGCGTCAGCTGATTTGTGCCAAGCAGCGTGCCGTTATTGGTGAGCTGGCGATAATTCAGCGTCAGGTTATCCGCCTGTGTCATCCCCTGATTGGTGAAGGTTTCGCCAGTGAGGGTCATCTGCCCGGCCAGCAGCGTGCCGCTGCCGTTGTTGCTCGTCGCATTCAGCATCAGGTTGCTGGCCTGTAACCAGCCCGCACCGCTGTACTGCGGTGTGGTGAGCGTCAGTTGCCCGCCGGAGAGCAGCTTGCCCTCGTTGAGCGCCTGCGCGGTTGCATCGACACGGGTTTCACCCGTTCCCTGCAGCAGCCCATAGTTAAGCAGTTGCGGCGTGGTCAGGGTTAGCGTGCCTGCGCTTACCGTCTGTGCGCCGCTGCGGTTGGTCAACGTCGCGGCGGCAAGCGTGACATCACCGCCCTGCACGTTACCGGCGTTATCGAGTGAAGCCGCCGACAGGTTCAGCGCCCCGTTACTGGCAAGCGTCGCGCTGCTCTGCTGGGTGATATCTCCGCTCAGCGTGGCGGTCAGGCCGTCGCTACCGCTGATGGCTCCGCTGTTATTCAGCGTCCCGCCGCTGAGCGTCAGGTTTTTCGCCGCCCACTGCCCGTTGTTGGTCAGCGA
>NZ_CP025697.1:1604965-1788845 GCF_013085925.1 Kosakonia sp. MUSA4 | reverse complement strand
CTCTGCTGGGTGATATCTCCGCTCAGCGTGGCGGTCAGGCCGTCGCTACCGCTGATGGCTCCGCTGTTATTCAGCGTCCCGCCGCTGAGCGTCAGGTTTTTCGCCGCCCACTGCCCGTTGTTGGTCAGCGATAAGGCCTGCAGTGCGGCCGTGCCCATGGCGGTGATTTTGCTGCCTGCGGCGGAATTCAGGTCGCCGGTAAGCCGGAAGTTCAGCGCCCCGGCGCTCTGCACGGCGCCGCTGTTATCCAGCGACTGCGCCGCCAGCAGGATGCTGTTGCCCTGCCAGGTACCCGCGTTATTCACCGTACCGGCGGTGATATCCAGCGCGCCCTGCGTCAGCAGCGAACCGCTATTGATCAGCGCCAGTTGCGGCGTTGCCATCGCCATCCGCGCCTGCAATGCAGCAGTTGCCTGGCGGTTATCCAGCGTCAGGCTGTTAAGCCCGGTGAGTGTACCGTGGTTGGTGATGCCCGCTTCGTGCGCCGTCAGCGTGTTGCCCTGTACGGTGCCGTTATTGGTGAATTGCTGCCCGCGCAAGGTGATATCCCCGGCGCTTAACACCTGGCCGTCATTGTTCAGCGTCTGCGCGGCGAGCGTCATCGCCCCCTGGCTTTGCAGCGCGCCCGGCAGGTTCAGGGTGTTGCCGACAGTTGCCGTTAAATTGCCCTGGCTCAGCAACGTGCCGCCAAGCGTCCAGTCATCCGCCGTGACGCTGACCTGCCCGCCCTGTAAGGTGCCCTGCGTGGACAGTTGCCCGGCGTTCAGTGTGAAATCGCCGCCGCTCAGCGTGCGCGAACCGCTGGCGGTGGTGAGGGTGTCCGCATTCAGCGTCAGGCCGTGCGTGCCCTGCCACAGCCCGTTGTTGCTGATGCGGGTGCCCGTCAGCGCCAGCGTGTCGGCAATGAGATTACCGCTGTTGGTAAGCTGGTCCGCCTGTAATGTGGCATGGTTATGCGCCAGCAGCGTGCCGCTGTTATCGAGGCTGCCTGCGGTGACATCCAGCGCGCCGCTTTCCAGACTGCCGCCGTTGATCAGCGTATTGCCGGTCAGCGTCAGGCCATCCTGTACGTACAGCAGCCCCTGATTGGTGAGGGTATCAAGATTCAGGTTCAGCCCGCCGCCGCTCACTAACTGGCCGTTGCCGCCATTAAGTAAATGTTGCGTGGCGATGGTCAGGCTGTCGTTACCCTGCAGAATGCCGTTGCTGGCAATATCCGGCGCGGTCACAGTGAGATCTTTTGCTGCCAGTTTGCCGTCGTTGGTCAGTTGCGCGGCGCTGATGGCGGCCCCACCCTGGCTCAACATCTGCCCCTGGTTATCAAGCGAACGACCAAGCGTGGCGTTCAGGGAATCCTGCGCCTGCACCGTGCCGCCGTTGCGCCAGCTGTCGGCTGTGGCGGTCAGGTTGCGCCCCTGCATCTGCCCCTGATTATCGAGCGTGGAGCCCTGTAATGTCAGGCCGCCGCCGCTGAGCATCTGCCCGTCAGCCGTGCCGGTAAAGCTGGTGCCCTGCCAGTTCAGCCCATCAGTACCCTGAATCAGGCCGCTGTTACGTAAATCACCGTGCAGCGCCAGCACTTTCGCCATCAGCGTGCCGCTGTTGCTGCTGTCTGCGTTCAGCGTCATCGCCTGCAGGCTGACCACGCTGCCCTGATTATCCAGCGTGCCGCTGACCGTGGCATTCAGCCCGTTTTGCCCGAGCGCCGTGCCGCTGTTCAGCCACTCGCCGGTCGCCAGATCGAGCGTGCCGCCCTGCATCTGCCCGGCGTTATTGAGACGATCGTTTTTCAGCGTGACCGCACCGTTACTCAGCAGCAGGCCATTCTGCTGGTTGGTCAGTGTGCTTCCCGTGGCAGTCAGCAGGCTGGTGCCCTGCAGCGTACCGCTGTTGGTGATGTCGGCGCTGTTGAGCGTCAGGTTTTTCGCGGCCAGCAGGCCGCTGTTGATCAGCGCCTGCCCGCTGAGATCCAACGCGTTCCCGCCCGCCAGCGTCCCGCTGTTGCGGGTGTTCTGCGTCTGCAGCGTCAGGGCATCATTACCCTGCAGGGTTCCCGCGTTATCGAGGGTGTCTGCCGTCACGCCGGTAGTGTTTGCTGCCACCAGCCCATTGTTACGGATGCTGTCCGCCGCGAGGGTTAACTGCCCGTCCGCCAGCAGACGGCCATTGTTGCTCAGGCTGTGGTAATCGCTGAACAGGTTCACGCCATTAAGTTCGCCGTCGCTGGTCAGCGCATCGCCGTGCAGATACAGGTCGCCATCGGTGGTGATCAGGCCGCCGTTATTCAGTTGCGGGATGGCAAGCGTCAGGTCTTTCGCAGAGTAGAGTGTGCCGCCAGCGAGGTTATCAAGTAGCCCGGTGTGCAGGTTCAACGCCTGCGTCCCCTGCAACAGGCCGCTGTTGCTGATGTGGGCACTGCCGAGATCCAGCGTATCCGCCACCAGCGTACCGCTGTTGGTGAGGCTTTCCGGTGCGCTAAGCGTAATACGGGTCGCCGCTGATTTACCGCCGTGATTCAGCGTTTTCGCCGTCACACCCAGCGTCCCCTTTGCTGCCTGAGTACCGTTCAGCGTGGCGCTGTCAGCGAGTATCGTCATGTCACTACCGGCAACCAGTGTTCCCTGCTGGGTGAGGGTCTGCGCCTTCAGCGTGGTATTCCCTGCGGCATTGGCCTGGGTGGAAGCATCGCTGGTGAGCTGTTTCCCGCCAAGCGACATATCTCCGCCGCTGGTGAGTGAACTGCCCGCAAGAGTGGTGTTACCCGCGCCGCTGAGCGTCAGTTTGCCGTCGGCGGCCAGCGTGGCGTGATTCAGCGCCACATCCTGCGCGGCGGTGACGGCAATATCGCCGCCCGCTTTGTGGCTGCCGCTCAGGGTGACGCTGTCGCCTTTCGCCGTCAGCGCGCCGCTGGCAATGCTCTCTTTCACCACCATTTTGCCGTTCGCATCAAGCGTGATATCGCCCTGACGCGCCGTCAGGTTGCCGAGGTTGACCCCTACGCCTTTCTCGGTCGACACCAGATGAATGCGGTTGGCGTACATGCCGCCGAGCGCGCCGGTATCCACCGCCACCACTGGCGCTGCGCCCTCGCCGGCAATCGCTGTCGCTTTTCCGCTGGCATCCACCCGGTTGGCCCCGGTGGTCACGGTTAAGTCCTTCGCATGAATGGCAGCGTTCACTTCGGTGGCGCGGGAGATCAGCGCCAGCGCATCGCTGCCGCTGGCGTTCAGCCCCTGCCCTTCCACGGTGATGGTGCCTTTGGTCACCTCCAGCGCAGAGAGATTGCCCGCCGCATCGAATTGCGGCTTACCGGTAGTCAGGGTGGCGTTCGGCGTGTTGATAAACCCACAGCCGTTACAGGTGATGCCGTACGGGTTGGCGACCATCACATTCGCCGCCTTGCCCGCTACTTCGGTATAGCCCTGCAACTGCGATCGGCTACCGCCGGTCACTTCGTTGATGATGCCCTTCGCTTCCTGCCCGGCGCGCAGGTTCGGGTTGTTCTGGATAAGCCCGCCAAGCTGCGTCTGCGTCAGTTGCCCGGTGGCGTTATTAAGGATCAGCCCCTCGCTGCCGACGTTGTAGTCATGAAACTGATTGTGTGAGATGCCCGCCCCGTTCGGCGTGGCGATATTGACCACCGGCACGCCGTTGCCCGCTTTATCCATGCTGGCACCGCCTGTCGGCGTGATGGCCGCAGCAAACGCGGGGGCCACCGGCTGCCAGACCAGCAGGCTGATAATCAACCAGCTGATAGCACGCTGGGAAAAACGAACCGGTTTGTCAGTCTTCATCGTCCTGATCCTTAAAACGTGACAGCAACGCGCCAGTTAACACTGACGTGATCGGGGGCAAGCCAGTCGGGGTAATGCAGCGGCGTGCCAACGGAGATCTGGCTGGCGAACCCGCGTCCGGCGCTGCCAAGCCCCGCCGACGCGCCCCACAGCGTGCCGGAGGCGTAGCGATCGAGACGGTCTTTTTCCAGCCAGCCGCCATCCACCGCCGCCGTGGCGCTGATCTGTCCGAACAGTGGCAACGTGAACAGCACGTAGTTGAGTTCGTTGCGCCAGTAACCGCCGTTGTCGCCGGAGAGATACTGCTCTTTAAAACCGCGCACGGAGCTTTCACCGCCGAGCGTCAGGCGTTCGCTGCCGTAGAGCCTGTCCGGCGACCACTGCGCATACAGGCTGGTGAGCCAGACGATGTCGGCGCTGAGCGGGCGCTGGAAGCTGGCGCTCAGGCTCCCTTTGCGGAACTGCGCGCGGGGTTCATCGCCACTTTTGTCTTCGTCGGTTTCGGCGTTAAACCACGGCATGCCGTGGCTGAATGTCGGGTTGAAGGTCGCCACGCCGCCCACTATTTTCTGCGTATGGCTGATGCCCAGTTGCAGGCTGGAGAGATTGCGCGTGCTGCTGACCAGCGGCGCGTCGTTAAGCCAGTTGCGCGAGGAGCGCTGTGTGATCCCGGCGGTAAATGCGGTTTTAATATCGCCGTTGCGGAACACCACCCACGAACCGTTCAGGCGGTGCGTTCGGGTGTCGCCGGTGGAGATCCACGGAAAGCCCTGATTGATGAGGGTGGTGCGGTAGTTGCTCCATGCATAGCTGTAATCGAGCAGGCCGTAACCGTAGGGAATGCTGAACCCGGCCTGAAAATTTTGCGCGTCATAGCCGGTGGCAAAATCACTGCTGCGCCCGCCGCTCACCTGCCACTGTTCCGCCAGCCCCAGCAAATTACTGGCAGTCAGCGAACCATTTAATTGATCGTCACCGGTACTTTTCTGCCCGCTGTTATCCAGCGAAACCGAAGCACTTAACGGAAATTCCGGCGTGGCAGTTAAATTCACGCTGGAATAACCTGGTTCACTGTCGGGGACGATGTCGATCTGCACCGGTTCGCGCCGCAGACGATTTATTTGCTCCATCCCCTGTTCGATATCCCGCAGATTAAGGACTTTCCCTTCCAGACCGGGGAAAACCATTTTCAGCATGCGCGGTGATTCACCTTCCAGCAGGATATGGCGTAATTTTCCTTCCAGCACGACAATGCGTAATTCTCCGTGCGATAAATCCTGCTCGGTGAGAAAAGCGCGGCTGGTAATATATCCCCGGCTGATATACCAGTCGGAAATCGCGGCGGCCAGTTCGGTTATTTTCGCCATATTCAAGCACTGGTTCTGCCAGGGCGCAGTCAGTTTCTGCTGCGCTTTTTCGCTGATAAGCGTCACGCCGGAAAGGGTGATGGTATAAATATCAAAACAGGGGCCACCGGCCTGCGAGGCAGACGTACTCAGGCCTGAGCGCGGCAGCGTGGTGCTGCGCTCCAGTTCATCACGCTGCTGCTGGCTCTGACGAAGCAGCTGTTCCTGCTGTTGACGGACAGCGTCACGGTCTGCCGGAGATAATGGCGCCGCCTGTGCCGTAAACGCGAGTAATAAAAAAAGAGCCGAACTACGAATGTAATTCAACGGTGGTGTCATCCCTGCCATAAAGCAAATTAATCAATGAGTATGTTTTAATTTTCCTTTTTAAGGATCTTACTAAAGACAAAAAATAACAACAATTAATATACCTGGAAAATAGCCATTACATTTGTGAGTTTGGCTTTGGGTGCGAATTTTATAGTGTGCTTATACTGACACGCTGGATCGGATCTTAGCTATTCGTGCTATTTTGACACTAAAATAATTAACCAAAAATAAAACTTAACGAAAATTTCTTATAAAGATTTTAGTGTTGCTGCCGCTAATTAGATAACGCGATTCCGTATTGAGAAACCTCGTCGGGCGATTTAATAAGCAAAACGATTTACGCGCGTTAATTTTAATAATAGAGAAAGGGAAAACATGAAAATTCAGTTTTTGATTACCGGTACTTTATCCGCAGCTTTGTTAAGCGGCTGCGCAACCAATACGACGTCACATGCAGTGACCGCAAGCAACGGCAGCAAAGTCGATGTTGCTACCATCTTCACCCCCGCCGAGATGAACAATAATCTCTATCCTGACGTTAAATTGCGGGAAGTCTCTCCGGCGCACTCCGGCACCGGAATGGGGCTTGCGGTTGTGGGCGCTATACTTGGCGGCGGCATCAGCAGCAACTCGTTCGATAAAAATACTTATAAAGGGAACACCATCGATACCCTGCCTGAACCGACCTCCCGCTATTTAGCGCCGAAAGCGGAAGCCAAAATTCACGACTGGCTGGAAAAAAATGGCGGTGGTTACGCTTACACGCAGCCCCTCTTTATTGCAGCGTCGCAGTGGTCACTGATTTATACCGATATGTCGACCAGCAACAGCAATTACGATCTCACCTATCGGGTTAAATTTTACAAACGTCCGGAAGGCGGCAATGCATTCAGTACTTATGTGATTGCTGAATGCGCACCGACGGTGAAAACCGCACCGTTAAACGACTGGAAAGCAAATAACTACGCGAAAGTCAGCGAAGAGACGCAGAAAATGATGGATGCCTGCGTGCTGGAACTGGAAAACCAGTTGCCTCGTCTGCTGAAAAAATAAACCGTGGGGCAGGATATTTCTCACGGGATATCCTGTCACTCACTGACAAATCGCGCCGCAATAAGCCGCACATTGCCGGGAATAAGATGATTGTTTTAAAGCGCAGCGCGTTTGCAAACGCACACATGCATGATGACGGAATAGCCACTCCGCTCCCCAAAAAAGTACGTTAAGAATGACCTTAATCTGATCCGGTGAAAGAAACAGATCTCTTTCACCGGTGAAGATTAATTAACCCGGCAACATGTTGCGCTATCAGACATGTTGTGGAATCCGGAATACGCTGACCAGATCTTTCATGACTCTGGCCTGTTCGTTAAGCATTTCAGAAGCGGCAACCGATTCCTCGACAAGCGCGGCGTTCTGCTGCGTCGTGGTATCGATCTGCCCGATGGCGATATTAATTTGATGAACGCCATCGCTTTGCTCAAGGCTGGCCTGCTCGATTTCTTTCAGAATACGGGTGACGCTATCGACATTTTGTACCAGTTCATCCATTTTTCCGTTTACCTGCCGCACCATCTCCAGCCCGCGGACGCTTTGCTGCGTTGAGTTCTCGATCAGTGCCCTGATCTCCTTCGACGAATTGGCCGTTTTCTGGGCAAGATTGCGAACTTCCTGCGCCACAACCGCAAACCCTTTACCATGTTCACCCGCGCGCGCCGCTTCAACGGCAGCGTTAAGCGCCAAAATATTGGTCTGGAAGGCAATGGAATCAATCAGATTGATGATGTCAGACATTTTATCCGCTGAGCTGCTGATATTCTGGATCTCTTGCGTTAGCGAAGCCATCAACTTTCCGTTATCCGTCACCGCACCACTCGCTCTCGCCGAAAGTTGCGACGCATTCGCCGTATTATCGCCAGTATTTTTTACCGTTGCAGAGATCTGTTCCATTGACGCTGCAGTCTGTTCGATAGAGCTGGCCTGCTCTTCCGTACGGGCTGATAAATCACGGGTTCCGGCCATAATTTGAGACGCGCCGGTCGCAATATTTTCGGCTCCGCCTCGTATTTCCGTGACAATTTTTATTAATTCATCCTGCATATGAGAAATCGCGCTGGTCAGTTGCCCGGTTTCATCTTTTGATGTCACCTTTATTTCTTCCCCAAGATTGCCTGCGGCGATACGCGTAGCAGCCTCAACCGCATGTTTAATCGGAATAACAATAGCACGTGAAATAACGATCGCCATGGTGGCAGCAAGAATCAGGCAAACTATCGCGATAATGATCATGACCATTTTTGACGTACTGTAATCATGCAAAAAATCAGTATATGACGATTGCATTTCATCTCGCTGGAGATTGATAAAGGTGTTAATTTTATCAATGTACTGTAATTCTTTTTCACGCGTATTATTTGTATATTCCTCAATCGCCGAAACAGGATCTGACTGAACGTTTTGTATTACCTTATTACGCGACTGGATATAGAGCTTTCGCATGTCCGTAACATTGGCTAAAAGCGCCTGGGACGCAGCATCGTCTGCCTCCGCGTTGAGTTGTTTATAGAGTTCGTTGATTTTTTCCGATCGTGAAGTCACTTCCTGCATTAACTGGCTTTGCTTTTGCGGATTTTTTTCGATTAATGCATTGAGAAACAGAATCGTTGATGTATTAACATCTCTGATAAGATTATTGCCCATTGCCGTGGTGGGATAATCCTCCGTGACAATTTTTGAGATCTTATTTTTGGCTTCGTCAAGTCGATACAGCGCATTTCCGGCGATGAAAGCCAGTAACACGATCAGAATACCGAACGAAAAAATAATCTTATTTCTGATACTTATACCTGTCGGCTTTACTATGGTAGCTTTGTTTTTCATTGTCTTTCCTTAGTGAATTAATAAGCACACCAACTGCGCAGTCGCAGATGGCATAGAAAAATATCGGCAGGATAATGATTTCTCTTAGTTATTGATCGGAATAAACTTAAAAAGAGACACTTACGATAGATAGTAACTATCAAAAAGGGGGCAATCGATCGTTTATTTATTTCTTATGGCTCGTCAATAAATAATTTAAAAAGATCTCCCTCAAGTTATCCAAAAATATTGATGAGCCGGAAGATGCTTTCCAACGCTTTGTAAGTAAAAAAAATAAAGCGAAATCTATCAGATTGAATTTTTCTTGATTAAGAAAAACCGTAAACCCTGAGGAACTTTAGGGATATTCTCAGGGTTACGATATGTAAACTGTTTATTCCCTCATGCTAAATTAAACTTTTGCAGGGTATCGTTAATAGAAGCAATTGCGCTGGAAACTCCTTGTTGTTTAATCTCCTCACCTTTTGAGGCGCCTTCCGCACGAATAAACCCGATATCGCTGATTCCCAGAAAACCAAAAAACGAAGCCAGATAGTTTTCCTGAAAATCCATGCTCTGAAGCGGAGTGTGATGGTAAAAACCACCCCGCGCTGATACAACGATAACTTTTTTACCGCCAGCCAGACCGATGGGACCAGAAGAGGTGTAGTTAAATGTTTTTCCCGGTTGCGCTATTCTGTCCAGCCATGCTTTTAACTGGCTGGAAACGGAGAAGTTATACATCGGTGCGCCAATAACAATAATATCACTGTCAAGAAATTCAGTGACGAGTTGTTGCGAAAGTGATTGCTCACTTTTATCAAATGCTGTTTCAGTTACGGTGTAAGATAATGGCCTGAACCCCGCAGCGATATCTGCTGTAAGATGCTGAATTTCATTTTTTACAACGTCACGATAAATAACTTCACTGTATTTCCCGCTGCCGGTGAGTTGCTTAATAACTTCGGATGATAAATGACGGGAGATGGAAGCATCGTGGTTAATACTTGAATCAATATGTAGAATTTTCATCGCTATTTCACCTTTATTGACCGGACGGAGGAATTCCCCGGGCTGCTTTATCTATCAATTCCGCTACCTTTTCCGGGTGGGATATCATCGACATGTGGCTGGCGTTGAGCCGGGTGGTATTTGCACCTATAGCACTGGCAAAACGTGACTGAACCGCAGGCGGAAGTGCGCGATCGTTTTCAGTAACAAGGTACCAGGAGGGTTTGTTTCGCCATGCCGCCTGCGTCACTTTCTCTGAAAAAGCGCCCGCTGCGATGGGTTGCTGTGCAGAGGCCAATAACGCCGCCTTTTTCTGCGACACATCGTTTGCCATAACGTCATGGAATACCTTCGGGTCATCCAGCCAGATAAACCCGTTACTGTCTGCCTGCATCCCTTCCATCGGGGCGTTTAAGCGCTGAAGTACATCAGCGACAGATTCGTTGCTGTCTGGCACCAGTGCCGAGAGGTAGACCAACCCCTTAACATTTGCTGCGTTTCCCGCTTCGGTAATGACGGCCCCGCCCCACGAGTGGCCGACAAGAAGGACATCCCCCTGCTGGCGTTCCAGCACTCTGCGGGTTGCCGCAACGTCATCGCGCAGCGAGGTCAGCGGGTTTTGCACGGCGGTAACATGGTAACCAAGGGACTGAAGGCGTGTTGTCACCTCATTCCAGCTCGAGCCATCCGTAAAAGCGCCATGGACCAGGACAATATTCTTAATGGGAAGCTCCTCCGCATGCAGCCTGATGGAAAAAACAGCGAGTAACCCGATGAATGCCAGGCGTTTTAAATTTCGTAATTGAAGGTACATATCTTCATCCGTTCTACAGCTTTCAGCCTATCCGTGCGGCTCAGTGTAGGGCCGGATAAAGGGGGTATGAAGTGTCTTAAATGACAGATATGATGCAAAATCTGACAATCTGTGGTGGATAAAAAAATGCATATCGCACTTCTGGCTCTGCCTGGCAGCATGAAATCGGCTATCGCTGGGCTCTCTGACATGTTCTGGCTGGCTAACCAGGTCATCTCGCAAAGCCCAGGCCTTAACACTCACGCTGACGCTACAGCGCCCTGGTTCATGGTTAAAGTGATCACACCAGACGGAAAACCGGTGGCTGACGCGCAGGGGCGATTGATTGAAAGCGACGGCGCGTTTAGCCACGCTGAGACATTTGATCTGGTTATTGCCAGCGGTATGCGGCTTGATGCCAACAAATTCCCGGTGGATTTTGCGGCGGTAAAAGCGGGCGCAGCGTGGGTTAAACATCATTATCAGCAAGGAAGCATTGTCGCGGGCGTATGTGCGGGAGGGTTTGTGCTTGGCGAAGCAGGCGTACTGAACGGCAGGATGTGCACAACAACATGGTGGCTTTTTCATACGTTACGTGAACGCTACCCCGCAGCCAACCCCATATGGGGTAAGACGCTGGCGGAAGAGGGAAATGTGATTACCACCGGCGGTCCGTTATCCTGGGCGGATCTTGTCATTCATATTGTGCGAAAAAAACGGGGTAATGAAGCGGCAAGAATGACAGCAGATATGGCCGTCGCTGACAGCCAGCCACTCTCACAGCATATTTATGCGCCTGGTGGATTTCTGAATTCGGTACATCCATTACTTATCAAAGCCGAAAATATTGTTCGTTACCAAAACATCGCTATCTCCGTTGAGCAACTCGCCGAACAACTGAATATGTCTTCACGGACGTTGCACAGGAAAATGGGTGAATTGTCACAGGAAACGCCCAAAAGTTTTATCACCCGGGTGCGCATTGAAAACGCAGCCGTGCTGCTGGAAAAACCGGGAAAAACGTTAGCGCAGATTGCCGGCGAATGCGGTTACAGTGACGAAACGGCCTTTCGACGCGCCTTCATTAGCGTGATGGGCATGTCACCCGGCAGATATAAAGAGTGGATTAAACAACGAAGCGGCTTACAGCAGCCCTGATACAGGATCTTTCCTGTCGCAGGGAGAGCCTTCTCGATGGCTGGATATCCCTTTTCACGCTGATATAAAAGGAAAATGATCGCAGGGAAGGGAAAATTTCTCAGGCAAGTAGACAGAAGCCAGAAAAACAAAGGGGTTACCTTTCGGTAACCCCTTGTTTAATCTGGCGGAAGCGCAGAGATTCGAACTCTGGAACCCTTTCGGGTCGCCGGTTTTCAAGACCGGTGCCTTCAACCGCTCGGCCACACTTCCGGAATGAGGCGCACTATAAACATCCCCGGGTCGTCTGTAAAGCCTGAGAATGTTTGTTTGCCTGAAAAACAATCAAAACCGTGTTATTTGTCTGAAATATCAGCGTTATGATCGTTTATTCAGCACGCTTCCCGGCAAAACTTAGTGTTTCTTGATGTACAAATCTTTCGTCAGATAGACGCCGAGGCTGTCAGGCGCAAAACCCCCGACCCACGGTTTCACCAGATGCGTACGCACATAATGGTAGACCGGAATGGCCGGAACATCCTGCCCGAGGAGATCTTCCGCTTGCTGGTAGTATTTCCCGCGTTCAGCAACGTCTTTCGCTTTCGCCGCATTTTGCATCGCTTCGTCATAGGCCGGATTACTGTACTTGCTGGTGTTTTCGCTGTCGCCGGTACGGAAGTTATTCAGGAAGGTCGCGGCATCATCATAGTCGGCAATCCATGCGTAGCGTACCGCATCAAAATTACCGGTATGCATGGTATCCAGCATGGTTTTCCACTCCTGATTTTGCAGCTTCGCTTCCACGCCGAGGTTTTTCTTCCACATCGAACTGGCGGCAATGGCAATACGCTGATGCGTCTCCATGGTATTGTAAAGCAGATTGAAGCTCAGCGGATGCGACGCGTTGAACCCGGCTTCGTTAAGCAGTTTTTTCGCTTCGGCTATCCGCTTTTCACGCGGCCATGACGCATAATCCGGCGACGCGATTTTCACGCCGCCGATTTGCGGCTGGCTGATAACCCATGCCGGACGCTGCCCCTGCCCCATCACTTTATCGGCGATGATGTCCTTATCCAGCGCCATATTCAGCGCCCGGCGTACGCGCGGATCGTTAAAAGGTGCTTTGGTGGTATTAAACTCGTAATAATAGGTCGCCAGTTGCGGTGCGACATGTACCTGATCGCCCAGCGTTTGCTGTAGCTGCGCGAACTGATTCACCGGAATGGTGTAAGTAATATCGATTTCACCCGCCTTGTAGCGGTTAACATCCGCCGTTTCGGCATTAATAGGCAGATAGGTGACTTTATTAATTACCGTCTGTTTGTTGTTCCAGTAGCGCGCGTTGCGCTCGGCAACGATGCGTTCGTTGACCACCCAATCGGTAACCTTATACGCGCCGCTGGTAACGATATGCTCCGGTTTGGTCCACTTATCGCCAAAACGGTTAATCAGCACCGGATCGACCGGCACCAGCGACGGGTGCGCCAGCATCGCCAGGAACGCGGCTGTTGGCTGCGTCAGCGTGACTTCCAGCGTTGAATCATCCAGCGCTTTCACCCCCAGCGTATCAGGCGATTTTTTACCTAATGCAATCTCCGCCGCATTCAGAATGTGCATGTTGCCAGGATAGCTGGCGTAAGGCGATGCGGTTTTCGGATCGACCAGACGCTGCCAGCTCCAGACCACATCTTTCGCGGTGATGGCGGTGCCATCTGACCAGGTGATGCCCGGACGCAGATGGAATACCCAGACCGTGTTGTCCTTGTTCTCCCATTTTTCCGCGAGGCGCGGTCCGATGGAACCGTCGTTCCTGACTGCCACCAGCCCGTCGAAGATATCGCTGATAATATTAAATTCGACGTCGCTTTCTACTTTATGCGGGTCCAGTGAAGAGGGCTCGCTGCCATTGTTGCGTACCAGTTCCTGTTTTTCTGCCAGCACAGTTCCTGCTGGCACGGTTGCGGCAAACGCGCCACTGCATGCGCTCAGAATGCCGACAGCCAGGAGAGAAAGTGCAATATGATTACGTGGTTGTGGTTTCATGTCCTTTTCGCCTTATTCATTTATAGTATGCCGACGCGTTTACACTCTTAGCGCCCAAAGATTTATATAGCAATAGATTTCAGTGACATATAAGACACCAATATGGTTCTGCTTCACATTAATCCCTTTATGCTGACTGGAGCACATTTCGTCGCAGGAAATATTGTGCTGGTACCCTTGCTTTATGAGTAAAGATGGGTAAAACAACTTTGTTACAAAGCCAGTCTTTTCTAGACTCGGCAAACAATTACATCTGTCATAAGAGAGTGACTCATGGATCGTATTATTACTTCATCGCGTGACCGCAGTTCCCTGCTCAGCACGCACAAAGTTTTACGCAATACCTATTTTCTGCTCAGCCTGACGCTGGCGTTTTCCGCTATCACCGCCACAGCCAGCACCGTTCTGATGCTGCCTTCGCCGGGGCTGATCCTGACGCTGGTGGGAATGTATGGTTTGATGTTCCTGACCTATAAACTGGCCAACAAACCGACCGGTATTCTGGCGGCGTTCGCGTTCACCGGTTTCCTGGGGTATATCCTTGGGCCCATCCTGAATGCCTACCTGTCAGCCGGTATGGGCGATGTGATCGGGCTGGCGCTCGGCGGCACTGCGCTGGTGTTCTTCTGCTGCTCGGCTTACGTGCTGACCACACGCAAAGATATGTCCTTCCTCGGCGGTATGCTGATGGCGGGCGTAGTGGTTGTGCTGATCGGTATGGTGGCGAACATCTTCCTGCAACTGCCGGCACTGCACCTGGCAATTAGCGCCGTGTTTATCCTGATTTCCAGCGGCGCGATTCTGTTTGAAACCAGCAACATCATTCACGGCGGTGAAACGAACTATATTCGCGCAACCGTCAGCCTGTATGTCTCGCTGTACAACATCTTTGTCAGCCTGCTGAGCATTCTGGGTTTTGCCAGCAGAGACTAAACGGCACTTCTGTGCAACAAGCCCCGCTTATGCGGGGCTTTGTTTTTTGCTACACTGCCGCCGTTGTTGGCTGACGTTGTGAAAAACTATGTTGATGTTTGAAGGCAAAGAAATTGAAACCGATAGCGAAGGCTATCTGAAAGATACCACCCTCTGGAGCGAAGCTCTGGCAGAGGTTATTGCGCAACAAGAGAGCATTACACTCTCCCCGGAACACTGGGAAGTGGTGCGCTTTGTGCGCGAATTCTATCTGGAATTTAATACCTCACCGGCTATTCGCATGCTGGTAAAAGCGATGGCGAATAAATTTGGCGAAGAGAAAGGCAACAGTCGTTATCTGTACCGCCTGTTCCCGAAAGGCCCGGCAAAACAGGCGACGAAAATCGCCGGCCTGCCTAAACCGGTGAAATGTATTTAATAGCGGATGCCAAAGTTCGTCCATTCTCTGCCGGGTTGATGCGGTTCAGTCAGCACTCTGTCAACCCGGGCGCTGCGCGGTCCCCCCGCTTTCAGCCATGCCATCAGTTTGTCGACGTTTTCCGCCTCTCCGCAAGCCACCACCTCGACACTGCCGTCGTCCAGATTGCGTGCATATCCCGTTAGCCCCAGACGCTGAGCTTCATGCTGCGTGCTGTAACGAAATCCGACGCCCTGCACCATTCCGTGTACCCAGGCAATTGTGCAAACTTGTGCCATCTTGTTCCCCTTTCTGTGCTGGCGCGTTGCATTTAACCGGCGAACCCGTGACAATAGCGCCCATTTTCTTCAGTTTACAGAATAGCCGAATATGAGCGTACGTTTAGTGTTAGCCAAAGGGCGCGAGAAATCGTTACTGCGCCGTCATCCCTGGGTTTTCTCCGGTGCAGTCGCACGGATGGAGGGTAAAGCCAGCCTCGGTGAAACCGTTGATATCGTCGATCACCAGGGTAAATGGCTGGCGCGCGGAGCATTGTCGCCTGCCTCGCAAATTCGCGCTCGCGTCTGGACGTTCGATAAAGATGAAAGCATTGATATCGCTTTCTTTACGCGTCGACTGCAACAGGCTCAGCAGTGGCGTGACTGGCTGGCGCAGCGCGACGGGCTGGACAGCTATCGCCTGATTGCCGGGGAATCCGACGGGCTGCCCGGCGTGACTATCGACCGCTTTGGCAATTTCCTTGTATTGCAGTTGCTGAGCGCAGGCGCGGAATACCAGCGTCCGGCACTTCTCTCCGCGCTACAAACCCTCTATCCGCAATGTTCTGTTTACGATCGCAGCGATGTCGCAGTGCGCAAAAAAGAGGGGCTGGAACTGACGCAGGGCCCGGTACTCGGTGAGCTGCCGCCTGCGTTGCTGCCCATCGAAGAGAACGGCATGAAGTTGTATGTCGATATTCAGGGCGGCCATAAAACCGGCTACTACCTTGATCAGCGCGACAGCCGCCTGGCGACCCGCCGCTATGTCGCTGATAAACGCGTTCTGAACTGTTTCTCCTATACCGGCGGCTTTGCCGTTTCTGCATTAATGGGCGGCTGCAGTCAGGTTGTCAGCGTGGATACTTCCCAGGAAGCACTGGATGTCGCGAAGCAGAACGTCACGCTCAACAAGCTTGATCTGAGTAAGGCCGAGTTTGTCCGCGATGATGTGTTCAAGCTGCTGCGCAAATACCGCGATCGGGGCGAAACCTTCGATGTGATTGTGATGGACCCGCCGAAGTTCGTTGAAAACAAGAGCCAGTTGATGGGCGCATGTCGCGGTTATAAAGACATCAACATGCTGGCGATTCAGTTGCTGAACCCGGGCGGCGTACTGCTGACCTTTTCCTGTTCTGGTTTGATGACCACCGATTTATTTCAGAAAATCATCGCCGATGCCGCAATAGATGCGGGCCGTGATGTACAATTTATAGAACAGTTCCGTCAGGCCGCCGATCATCCAGTGATCGCTCCCTACCCGGAAGGGCTGTATCTGAAAGGGTTTGCCTGTCGCGTCATGTAACTTGAATTTTGGAGCCGCACCCTCATATCTGAGGGAACAGAAGGTTCCCGGGAGGTGACAATGATAGCCAGCAAATTCGGTATCGGTCAGCAGGTTCGCCATTCGCTGCTGGGATATCTTGGCGTGGTGGTCGATATCGACCCTGAATATTCACTTGAGGAGCCGTCGGCGGATGAGCTGGCGGTGAATGACGAGTTACGTGCTCTGCCCTGGTATCATGTCGTTATGGAAGATGACGACGGCCAGGCGGTTCATACCTACCTTGCAGAGGCGCAACTCACCAGTGAAGTGATGGATGAGCACCCGGAACAACCCTCAATGGACGAGCTGGCGCGCACCATCCGCAGACAACTTCAGGCGCCACGCCTGCGTAACTGAACATACCCCGCCGACTGCGGGGTATTTTTTTACTTCGCCAGGCCCAGCCGGGGTATTTCAATCGCCGGGCAACGATCCATCACCACCCGTAATCCTGCCTCACGCGCCAGCACTGCCGCCTGTTCGTTAATCACCCCCAACTGCAACCACAGCGTTTTCGCACCAGCAGCAATGGCTTCCTGCGCCACACCCCAGGCCGCTTCAGAATTGCGGAAGACATCCACCATATCGATTTTTTCCGGCACTTCCGCGAGCGTTGCATATCCCTGCTGCCCAAGCAGTGTTTTCCCGGCGACTTTTGGCGAAACGGGGATCACGTGATACCCCTGATCCAGCAAGTATTTCATAACGCGGTAGCTCGGGCGGTCAGGCTTATCACTTGCCCCCACCAGCGCAATAGTCTGGGTCGATTGTAAAATATCGGCGATATCGGTTTCTTTCATGGTTTCCTCCGGGCGATTTCCCAAAGTGTACGTCAAACAAGGCTTCTCAACCATTTTCAGATTTTTTTATCTACTTCTCTTGCAGCATCAGGCGCTTCCAGTAATCTGTAGCGAAAATAACTGACGGGAACCGATGATGGAATCAACAACTCGCACCCTACCCGTGCGCAAACATATCGCGCTGGTGGCGCACGATCACTGCAAGCAATCGTTAATGAAGTGGGTAGAGCGGCATCAGCCGGTGCTGGCAAAACATGAACTTTATGCCACCGGCACGACCGGTAATTTGATTCAGCGCGCGACAGGTCTTGAAGTAAACGCCATGCTGAGCGGCCCTATGGGCGGCGACCAACAGGTAGGCGCGTTGATTTCAGAAGGGAAAATCGACGTGCTGATTTTCTTCTGGGATCCACTGAATGCCGTTCCGCACGATCCGGATGTCAAAGCGCTGCTGCGTCTGGCGACGGTCTGGAACATCCCGGTGGCGACTAACTTATCGACGGCGGACTTTATTATCGCCTCGCCGCAATTCAACGAGAGCGTCGACATTCTGATCCCCGATTATCAACGCTATCTGGCCGAACGGCTGAAGTAAACACAGGCGGCAGACGCCGCCTGTGTTCAGGGTTTTCTCGCCTGAGGAACATCCAGCGATTTGAGGATATCGACAAAACGCGACGGGTTTTCTTTATTAAACAGCAGCCAGACACGCTTACGCGCGCGCGTTATCGCCACGTACAGCAATCGCCGCTCTTCCGCGTCAGGAAACGTTTCTGTCTGAGGTAACAGCGCCTGCTCCATAATCGACTCGCGTGCCGGAGCAGGAAAACCGTCCTGCCCTTCATCTAGCCCCACCACGATCACATAATCAGCCTGCTGACCTTTACTGGCATGAATGGTCATAAAATCGAGCTGTAACTTTGGCCAGCGGGTTGCGGCCTTCGCGAGGCTTGCCGGTTTACGATGATGGTAGCGCGCCAACACCAGGATGCGATCCTCGGGCGTCGCATAGCCGCTGAGTTTATCCAGTAAGGCGTCGAGCTGATCCTCAGCCATCAACGTTACCGCGTGTTTATCTCCCGCCGTCAGGCTGTTAAGCGGTTTCGCCAGTTGCCACGGGTTTTGCTGAATAAAGCGATTTGCCACTTCACCGATGCGTGAATTGAAACGGTAAGTGGTATCGAGCGCACAAAGATCGCCCTCGCCAAAGTAGTCATGAAATGCGGTGGTCAGCGAAAGCTGCGCCCCGCTAAACCGGTAGATAGCCTGCCAGTCATCGCCGACGGCAAACAACGTAGTCTGCGAGTTTTGTTTACGCAAAGCCGCCAGCAGCGCCGCTCGCTGTGGGGAAATATCCTGAAACTCATCCACCAGGATATGCTTCCATGGGCTGATAAAACGCCCTTTCTCCAGCACATTGATGGCCTGGTGGATCAGACCGGAGAAATCGACTGCGTTTTCCGCCTTCAGCGCTGTTTTCCAGGCTTTCAATAGCGGAGCCATCAGCTTAATACGTTTACTGAACAGGTCGCGTACCTCTTCTGGCGCGTCGGCAATCATTTCAGCCTGCGCACCGCCATGCATTCGCATCAGGCCGATCCAGCGATCGAGACGCGGCCCGATGCGGCGCTGAAGTTTGTCATTTTCCCAGAAATTGCCTTCCGGCACGTCCCAGGCCATCTCCTCTTCCAGCCATTGCCGCCAGCCTTTTGCCTGCGCTTTTTTCTCGCTGCATTGCTGACACCAGGTTTCCGTAAGCAGCGCCAGACGCGCGGCAGTGTCGTTCTCCAGTTCGCTCAGCGCAGGTACTTTTTTACTGCCCTGCTGGATGATATACAGCGCCAGCGCATGGAAAGTCCGCGCGGTAATCTCTTCGGTGTGCAGCCGTTCGCGGATGCGCTCATCCATTTCCTGGGCAGCCTTACGGCCAAAAGCCAATAATAAAATCTGATCGGCAGCCGCCTCGCCGCGCGTAAGCAGCCAGCCAGCGCGCGCCACCAGCACGGAAGTTTTACCGCTGCCCGCTCCGGCCAACACCAGCAGCGACTGTTCACCATTCACCACGGCTCGCGCCTGTGAAGGATTGAGCGGGGAACTTTCTATCTGCTCAAAAAAGGCGGCATATTGCGTGAGCATCGCCTCGGTATAGGCCTTATTATGCTGCGCCCTTCGTTCTTCAACATCGTTCAGCCATGCCTGGCACTGCTGCCAGAGCTCGCGGCAGTTCTCAAATTCCGCCAGTCGGCTTACGGGCATCGGCAGCGCAGTAAAAGCCTGCTGCAATTGCTGTTGTAGCCCGGTAAGCTGTTTGCGCGTCAACCATTTCGCCCGATCGACACGCCCGGCAATCAGCTCAAGCTGCTCCGATAGCACACCAGCCGCCACTTCGCTCATCTCCGCGCCCCATTTGCTCCAGCGCTCATTAAGATGGTGATAAAAACGTTGGGTTTCGTTCCACTCCGTACCGTGAAGGCGCACCACTTTTTTGTCGGCAAGCTGAAACTCCATCTCGCCCCAGACCAGCCCGCGTTTGCACTCAATTGCCAGCAACTGATTAAAAGGAATAAGGTATTCATGCCGGTCGCCCGTGACTTTAATGCCCGCGTTCAGAATTACCGCGCGATCGTACGGGTGCTGGGCTAACCGTTTTCCCAGTGAAGTCGCTTTCAGTTCCATGACTTATCGTTCTCAGCCTGTGACAATAAAAGCCAGTTTACCTGCCAGAGAATTGGCGCTCCAGTGCAAAAAGTCGTTACAATTGCCGGGATACACCACTCATAGGGTTGTTCTGAGGTTTTATGCGTACTGTTCTGAATATTCTGAACTTTGTTCTTGGTGGTTTCGCCACCACACTGGGCTGGTTGCTGGCAACCGTGGCCAGTATCGTGCTAATTGTAACGCTGCCGCTGACGCGTTCCTGCTGGGAAATCACGAAACTCTCGCTTATTCCGTGGGGAAATGAAGCGATCCATATAGATGAACTGGAACCCGAGCGCCAGAATAGCCTGCTGAACGCGGGGGGAACGGCTCTGAATATCATCTGGTTTGTGCTGTTTGGCTGGTGGTTATGCGTTATGCATATTGCCGCCGGTATCGCGCAGTGCATCACTATTATCGGCATCCCGGTAGGCGTGGCGAATTTTAAAATTGCGGCGATTGCGCTCTGGCCGGTGGGTCGTCGTGTGGTTTCCGTCGAAACCGCCCGCGCAGCCCGCGAAGCTAACGCCCGTCGTCGTTTTCAGTAACCGGACCGAATGCCGCTATGTTAAGCCCTCTGCTTCGTCGTTACACATGGAATAGCGCCTGGCTGTATAACGTCAGAATTTTTATCGCCCTCTGCGGTACAGCAGCGCTCCCCTGGCTGCTTGGCGAGGTCAAACTGACCATCCCCTTAACGCTGGGCGTCGTGGCTGCCGCGCTGGCCGATCTGGACGATCGCCTGAGCGGACGGCTGAAGAACCTGATTATCACGCTGATCTCCTTTTTTATTGCTTCCGCCTCCGTCGAATTGCTGTTCCCGTGGCCGTGGCTGTTTGCTATCGGGCTTGTCAGCTCCACCTGCGGTTTTATCTTGTTGGGCGGGCTTGGGCAGCGCTACGCCACCATTGCCTTTGGTGCCTTACTGATTGCTGTTTACACCATGCTGGGGATTTCGCTTTTCGACCAGTGGTATCAGCAACCGCTGCTGTTGCTGGCAGGCGCCGTCTGGTTTAACTTCCTGACGCTGGTCGGGCACCTGGTTTTCCCCGTTCGCGCTTTGCAGGACAATCTTTCACGCAGTTACGGACAACTGGCGCACTATCTTGAACTGAAATCACGCCTGTTTGATCCGGATATTGAAGATGAAAGTCAGGCGCCGCTTTACGATCTGGCGTTGGCAAACGGTCAGCTCGTCGCGACGCTCAACCAGACCAAAGCAACATTGCTGACG
Organism: Kosakonia sp. MUSA4; assembly: GCF_013085925.1. Taxonomy (NCBI): domain Bacteria; kingdom Pseudomonadati; phylum Pseudomonadota; class Gammaproteobacteria; order Enterobacterales; family Enterobacteriaceae; genus Kosakonia; species Kosakonia sp. MUSA4. The sequence goes on along the minus strand of NZ_CP025697.1, from coordinate 1,767,869 downwards.
CGCCTGCGTGGCGATCGTGGACAACGAAGCACGCGCCAGTCCCTGCATTACTATTTTGCCGCACAGGATATCCATGAGCGCGCCAGCTCATCGCACATTCAATACCAGACGCTGCGCGAACATTTCCGTTACAGCGATGTGATGTTCCGCTTTCAGCGTCTGTTATCAATGCAATCGCAGGCCTGTGACAGGCTTTCACACGCCATTCTGCTGCGCACGCCCTATCAACATGATTCCCGCTTCGAGCGTGCGTTTACGCATCTTGATGCCGCGTTAGATCGCATCCGCGCCAGCGGTGTGACGTCAGCCGATCATCTGAAAGCCCTGGGTTTTCTGCTCGATAACCTGCGCGCGATTGACGCACAATTAGCTACGATCGAAACGGAACAACCGCAGTCCCAGTTTCTGAATGAGACAGAAAACCAGTTAGCCGATGACAGCCTGAATAGCTTTAGCGATATCTGGTTACGGCTGCGCAATAATCTGACGCCGGAGTCTGCACTTTTCCGCCACGCCGTACGTATGTCGCTGGTACTGTGTGTTGGCTACGCATTTATTCAGGTAACCGGCTTACAGCATGGTTACTGGATCCTGCTGACCAGTCTTTTCGTCTGCCAACCCAACTATAACGCCACCCGCCATCGCCTGACCCTGCGCGTCATCGGCACGCTGGTAGGTGTGGCGATAGGTTTACCGGTGCTCTATTTCGTTCCTTCCCATGAAGGGCAACTGGTGCTGATCGTGATTACCGGCGTACTGTTTTTTGCTTTTCGCACCGTGCAATACGCGCATGCTACGATGTTTATCACCCTGCTGGTGCTGCTCTGCTTTAATCTGCTCGGTGAGGGCTTTGAAGTAGCGATTCCCCGTATCATCGACACGCTGATAGGCTGCGTGATTGCCTGGGCGGCGGTAAGCTTTATCTGGCCCGACTGGCGTTTTCGCCACCTGCCACGCGTGACAGAGCAGGCTCTCGATGCTAACTGCCGTTACCTCGACGCGATTCTGGAACAGTACCATCAGGGACGCGACAACCGACTGGCGTACCGTATTGCCCGGCGCAATGCCTATAACCGTGATGCTGAGCTGGCGTCGGTCGTATCCAATATGTCTTCAGAACCCGGCGCATCACCTGAGCTCCGCGATGTGGCATTCCGTTTGCTGTGCCTGAACCACACCTTTACCAGCTATATTTCTGCACTTGGCGCGCATCGCGAGCAGCTCACCCATCCCGATATTTTGCATCTGCTTGATGACGCCGTCTGTTATGTAGACGACGCCCTGCATCACCTTCCTTCTGATCATGCGCGCGTACAGGAAACGCTAAGTTCCCTGTCGCAGCGCATTAAACATTTAGATCCGCGCCCGGATAGCAAAGAGCCGCTGGTCCTTCAACAGATAGGCCTGCTTATCGCCTTATTGCCGGAAGTTTGCCGTCTGAAAAGCCAACTGGTTCAGTGAGGATTGGCCGTTTTCTTCATCACAATAGCGAACCACTCCATCAGTTCCTGGCGCGTCTGCGCCGGGAGCGCCGCTTCGTGCAACCCAGCGATAGCGCCTTCCAGCGCCAGAAGAATTTTCACACCCAGGTGGCGATTCGCTTTCCGCAGCCTGAGCCAACTGGCCTTTGCGCCAAGAAGACGCAGCGTCTGTACATCCATAATCCCGGCATCACGAAGCTGCATTTCGAGCTGAAACGTCAGATTAGGGAGATCGCGCAGACGTTTTCGGGCGCTGCGCTGCACTTTTTCACGCCGGGCAGCATCGAGAGAATATGCCGAAAGTTCCAGCAGCATAGGGCGATCGTTCCATAAAGCCTGATCCACAAAATAGTAATTTAACGAAACCTCCCGTCCACGTTTGTTGAATATTAAAAGTGGCGCATGGTGCGTTATTGCATATTGAGCGCTTTGTTCACAGGCCCGCAGGTAAAGCTCTCCTTCGGCCACCATCGCAAAAACCGTGTCCTCCACCGACAAGCTATAACCGCCAAAATGGGCACGGTGACGAATTTCTCCAAGGGATGTGAGATATTCACATGATTGATGTATACACTGATAAGAAAGGTCTTCCATGATTTTTTCCTTATAAATCACACAGTAAAGCCACTACGATGTTAGCTGTTTCGTTAGGCAGGAACATAGGCAACTGTGGGCGGGACAGCAAGCGAATTTTGCGTTGTGCGGTAAAGACAAAACAAAAATGCGAGATAGTTTCAGAAATTGAGGTTGATCTTTGAACATTCAGGGGTTACTGTATGTTTATACAGTAACTCACAGGGCTGGATTGATTATGTACACTTCAGGCTATGCTAAGCGTTCAACGACATTCGATTCCGCACTCACTACGTTAAATCATGCTGAACCCTCCCGCATTGCGTCCGGGCTTATTAGCGAAGTGGTTTATCGCGAAGATCAGCCAGGAATGACGCAGCTTCTTTTATTACCCTTGTTGCAGCAACTCGGCCAACAGTCCCGCTGGCAGTTATGGCTCACGCCACAACAGAAACTGAGCCGTGAATGGGTGCAATCCGTTGGTCTGCCACTCACCAAGGTGATGCAGGTTAACCAGCTTTCACCTTGCCTGACGCTGGAATCAATGATCCGCGCATTACGCACCGGGAACTATAGCGTCGTAATTGGCTGGCATGCGGAAGAATTAACCGAAGATGAACACCGCCGACTGGTGATGGCAGCAGAAGAAGGCAACGCGATCGGCTTCGTTATGCGTCCAGTACGTCATGATCCTCTGGCTGCGAGACAGCATTCCGGGATAAAAATTCACTCAAATTTGTATCATTGAGTAAATTTAAGAGTATTCCTGGGATTATTTTTGCCTGAAGCTTGCTTTTGCATTTTATCCGCAAAATACAGCGACAAAGCCTGTGTGGCGCGCTTTTCAGCCTAATAGCATCGGACAAAATAGCAGCGGAATTGTTAAATATTGTGTACACAAAGCCTTTTTTTTCATATGCCTGACGGAGTTCACACTTGTAAGTTTCCAACTACGTTGTAGACTTTACATCGCCAGGGGTGCTCGGCATAAGCCAAAGATATCGGTAAAGATATCTGCTGAATAGTTAGTGAGCAACGCCCCCGGTGAAGGATTTAACCGTGGCATCTCTGAGAGATAACCATGGCGATTTTTGGATGATAACGAGGCGCAAAAATGAAAAAGACAGCTATCGCGATTGCAGTGGCACTGGCTGGTTTCGCTACCGTAGCGCAGGCCGCTCCGAAAGATAACACCTGGTATGCAGGTGGCAAACTGGGTTGGTCCCAGTATCATGACACAGGTGCGGTATGGCAGAACGATGGCCCGACCCACGAAAGCCAACTGGGTGCTGGTGCGTTCGGTGGCTACCAGGTTAACCCGTACGTTGGTTTCGAACTGGGTTATGACTGGCTGGGCCGTATGCCGTACAAAGGCGACACCGTTAACGGCGCGTTCAAAGCTCAGGGCGTTCAACTGACTGCTAAACTGGGTTACCCGATCACTGACGATCTGGATATCTATACCCGTCTGGGTGGTATGGTATGGCGTGCTGATGGTCAGAGCAACCAGGGCTTCAAAGATCACGATACCGGTGTTTCTCCGGTCTTCGCTGGTGGTGTTGAGTATGCACTGACTCGTGATATTGCTACCCGTCTGGAATACCAGTGGGTTAACAACATCGGTGACGCAAGCACCGTTGGTGCTCGCCCGGATAACGGTATGCTGAGCGTAGGTGTTTCCTACCGTTTCGGCCAGCAGGAAGATGCAGCTCCAGTAGTTGCAGCTCCGGCCCCGGCTCCGGCTCCGGAAGTGCAGACCAAACACTTCACCCTGAAGTCTGACGTTCTGTTCAACTTCAACAAAGCAACTCTGAAACCGGAAGGTCAGCAGGCGCTGGATCAGCTGTATGGTCAGCTGAGCAACCTGGATCCGAAAGACGGTTCAGTAGTGGTTCTGGGCTTCACCGACCGTATCGGTTCTGACGCTTACAACCAGGGTCTGTCCGAGAAACGTGCTCAGTCCGTTGTTGATTACCTGATCTCTAAAGGTATCCCGGCGAACAAAATCTCCGCACGTGGTATGGGCAAATCCAACCCGGTTACCGGCAGCACCTGCGACAACGTGAAACCACGCGCAGCGCTGATCGATTGCCTGGCACCGGATCGTCGTGTAGAGATCGAAGTGAAAGGCAGCAAAGACGTTGTAACTCAGCCGCAGGCTTAAGTTTACGTCTTAGCAAAAACCCCGCCAGAGCGCGGGGTTTTTTATTGCCTGAAATCCTGTCACGTCTTAGAGAAAACTCACTCTTTACCTAACAGCGCCTGCAAATCATGTTTCAGTGTGGACATCTGCGAAGCGTACTTCTCTTTATGTTCCGCATCCTCAATCAGTTGCACAATCGTTTCAGACAGTGTTTTTCCCCGTCGCTGCGCCAGCCCCGCAAGTCGTTGCCAGACGACAAACTCCAGGTCGATTGACTTTTTACGCGTATGCTGGTGCTCCGCGTTAAAATGGCGTTTACGCCTGGCGCGAATAGTCTGCTTCATTCGATTAACCAGTGCCGGATTGATATGAAGACCAATCCATTCATTCACCTGTACCGGCTCATTTTCGAGGGTCAACAATACATCGACGGCTTCCTTCGCAGCACTGGCTTCTATATAACGCGTGATCAGTTCCCCTTCACGGTGCTTTTTAACCAGATACTTCCATTTCCAGCCGCTTTCGAGGTTTTCCAGTTGTTGATATTTCATTGCTCTCTCAACGTTACCGTGTAACTCAGTTCAGAATATCAGTTTTTTGTCACTCTGCTTAAAAGAAATCGTCCGCTGTGAGCTATCGTCCAGCTTCGCATCGCGAAAGCGCGTAATCCCGGTGTGTTAAAGAAGGGTTTACGGTATAATCTCGCCTTTTACATCAGACCAAAAAAACGACTTTGACCATTACAAAACTTGAATGGAACGACCTGGTTCCTGATACTGAAAGCTATCAGGAAGTTTTTGAATCGTCCGAATCAGCGCCCGAAGCGGACTTCTCGCTGGCCGATACGCAACCCCGATTACAGTACGCGCTGGAGCAACTGCTCTATCCGCAGGCAACGTCACGCTTTTTACTGGCAAAAGCGCCAGAAGAAGCTGAATACCTGGCACTTATTGCTTACGCTACCGAAGAAATGATTCCTCAGGACCGCCCGCTTGCCGGGGGGCAATACCACATCGACGGCGCATCGGTAAGTTTTGACCTGGCAACCAGTGCACAATCTACTTTCACAGGAAGCAAGCCAGTAGCGATTGCTGAGTGGATCGAAGCGGAGCAACTGTTTGGTTGTTTGCGTCAGTTCAATCATGAAATTACTTTGCAGCCGGGTCTGGTACATCAGGCAAACGGCGGGGTGCTGATCATTTCCCTGCGCACGCTGCTTGCGCAACCGCTGCTGTGGATGCGTCTGAAAACAATGGTGACGCAGCGCCGTTTTGACTGGGTCTCCTTCGACGAATCTCGCCCTCTGCCGGTCAGTATCCCGTCTATGCCACTGGATCTGAAAGTGATTCTTGTTGGGGAACGCGAATCGCTGGCTGATTTCCAGGAGATGGAGCCCGATCTGGGTGCGCAGGCAATTTACAGCGAATATGAAGAAACACTGCAAATTGTGGATACCGAAACAATTGGAACCTGGCGTCAATGGGTCGAGCAGGTTGCACACAGCGCTCAGCTCCCCTCACCCGGTACCGATGCGTGGCAGCCGTTAATTCGTGAAGCAGTACGCTATACCGGCGATCAGGAGACGTTGCCGCTCTGCCCATTATGGCTGGCGCGCCAGTTGCGGGAAGTCGCGGCGATAGCCACAGGCGCTACGTTCAATGGCGATGAGCTTCGCTCGATGTTTGCTCAACGTGAATGGCGCGAAGGGTTTCTCGCTGAACGGATGCAGGACGAAATTCTGCTGGAACAAATCCTCATCGAAACCGAAGGCGAGCAGATTGGTCAGATCAACGCGCTGTCAGTCATCGAGTTTCCTGGTCACCCACGTGCATTCGGTGAGCCTTCACGTATTAGTTGCGTCGTTCATGTCGGTGACGGCGAGTTTAACGATATTGAACGCAAAGCAGAACTGGGCGGCAATATCCACGCGAAAGGCATGATGATCATGCAAGCGTTCCTGATGGCGGAACTGGAGCTGGAACAGCAGCTTCCCTTCTCTGCCTCGCTCACCTTTGAGCAATCTTACAGCGAAGTTGATGGCGACAGCGCCTCGATGGCGGAGCTGTGCGCCTTAATGAGCGCCCTTGCAGAAGTGCCCATCAATCAGAGTCTGGCGATCACCGGCTCCGTGGATCAGTTCGGTCGTTCACAGCCAGTTGGCGGGTTGAATGAAAAAATCGAAGGCTTTTTCGCCATTTGCCAACAGCGGGAGCTCACAGGTAAGCAAGGGGTGATTATTCCTTCAGCAAATGTGCGTCATCTCTCGTTGCATCAGGAACTGCTGGATGCGGTTCAGGCGCAACAATTTTTTATCTGGGCCGTAGATGATGTTCGTGATGCGCTACCTTTATTAACAGGCCTGCCGTGGGAAGCTGAAGGACAAAACAACCTCAAGCAACTCATTCAGGAACGTATCGCACAGGCGACGCAACAGGATGCACGCCACCGTTTCCCGTGGCCGCTGCGCTGGTTGAATTGGTTTAACCAAAACTGATCGGACTTGTTCAGCGTACACGTGTTAGCTATCCTGCGTCCGAAATTACAAATAAGGCTTACTGAGAACATGGTAGATAAACGCGAATCCTATACAAAAGAAGATCTTCTTGCCTCTGGTCGCGGCGAACTGTTTGGTGCAAAAGGCCCACAATTGCCGGCACCAAATATGTTGATGATGGACCGTGTGGTCAAAATGACCGAGACCGGCGGTAACTTTAATAAAGGTTATGTCGAAGCTGAGCTGGATATCAATCCGGACCTGTGGTTCTTCGGCTGCCATTTCATCGGCGATCCGGTTATGCCTGGCTGCCTCGGTCTGGATGCTATGTGGCAGCTGGTTGGTTTTTACCTCGGCTGGCTTGGCGGCGAAGGTAAAGGCCGTGCGCTGGGCGTCGGTGAAGTGAAATTTACCGGTCAGGTTCTGCCGACAGCAAAAACCGTTACTTACCGTATCCACTTCAAACGCATTGTGAACCGTCGTTTGATCATGGGTCTGGCCGATGGTGAAGTTCTGGTCGATGGTCGCGTGATCTACACTGCTTCCGACCTGAAAGTGGGTCTGTTCCAGGACACCTCCACTTTCTGATAGCGAATTCTCATCCGCTATAAAGGCGAAACCTCCGCAATGCGGAGGTTTCTTTTTAAAGAGACAGAATCAGGCGATAACTGCCCTGTCTTCCATGGCCTCTCGCCAGCCTCCCAGCCATTCGGACCTTTGATTCAGGGTTTGGTACGGACACATTTCTTTCGGGCGTCCGGTAATACCAGCCTGATAACCACGTTGATGTGCCCGTTCCAGGCGATCTCGTTTTTGTCTCTTCATGCCTCGTTTCCCTCATTCTTTGATCTGGTGGAAAAGAAAACAGTGGTTACTTAATGCGCAACCACAGGTAACGAATACCTTGAATAGACGTTGTCGTCAATGCGCAAAATTCACGCCAGTGTCATAAATGTGAGCTACCCGGAAATTCATTTGTACAAAAAATGTGAGCCAGCACAACTAATGTACGGAGCATCCTGACAAAAAAAAACCGCCACGGTTTTTAGCCATGACGGTTCATTTTTGATTAAATTTTCTTATGGCAGACGATTTAACTGTGCCGCAATACTCGCCGCCTCCTGCTGCCAGCCTTGAGCCAACATTTTCACCATTTCGTCATACCCGTCTTGCTGCTGCTTGAGCTCAATATGGAACGGTCGCTTAATCAGTTGCCCCTGGTGTTTGAGCAACCACTCGCCGCTGACGATAACGCGACCATCATAACGCCCGTGAAAACCGGTCACCGTAACATTCAGCGTGTCCTGCTCACTGCCCAGCGGCTGCGATGCCACAACCCAACCCGGCAACTGATTGCTCAGATTAGCGACCAGCGTATTGCGCAGCTGCTGGTCAAGCGGGCTGGCCCACAGATTGTTATTCGCAATAACATATTGCACATCCGTGGTTTGATACACTACACCGTTACCCGCCAGGTAATCCGGCACTGAAACCTGCTCGACCCATAACTGACGATTGCCCTGGCTCTGCCCGGTGCTGGCCTGTACAGCCGTTTGCGGCGGCGACGGTAACTGGTAATAACTCTTATTGTCACCGCTGCTGCTACATGCCGTCAGCAACAGCGCCACAATTATTAGCGCGCTCTTTTTCATTGTTTCGCCCTCTTCGGCTGCGGATCGTCTTTCCCTTTCGCTTCGAATACCAGCGCATTGCTCTTGTCGTTGAGTGTTTTCAGCACCGGTTGCAATTCCCGCAGTACCTGATCCAGGCGCTGCATATCCGCCACCATCTTGTTATAGGCAGCAGAGCCAGGCTGGAAGCCCTGCATGCTGCGATTCAGTTCACGCAGCGTAGACTGCATATCCGCCGGAAGCTGTTGCATCGACTGGCTGGCCGTCAGCTTGTTGAGATTATCCAGCGTCGTTTGCAGACGTTTAAGCGTCTGCTGACTTTCAGAAAGCGTTGACGTCGCCTGCTGGATCATCGGATTCAACGGCAGATTGTTGATCTTATCCAGCGTATCCATCAGACGCTGCTGGATTTGCGCCAGTCCGCCGCTCACGGTTGGAATGATCTGGTAGCCCGCAAACTCCCGCATGCCACTTACGGCAGGTACATTGTTGTAGAAGTCGAGATCGACATACAGTGCGCCAGTAATAATATTCCCGGTCTTCAACGAAGCGCGCAGGCCGTGTTTGAGCAGTTCATTCAGACGCGCGCTCACGTCGGGATCTTCGCCCAGTTCATTAATCAAACGCCCCGGTTCAATACGGACCAGCACAGGAATGCGGTAATCATCATTCAGCGCCTGACGCATGCCGGTAGTGAAGAACGGCACCCTACTTACCGTGCCCAGACGAATGCCGCGGAATTCAACCGGCGCGCCAGGTTGCAGGCCACGAATCGAATCTTTGAAGAACATCAGATAGTCAATGTGAGCGGTATAGAGCGACTCCTGAATGCTGCGCTGATCGTCATACAGCGTGAAAGCGGCGTTCTCGGCCACAGGCTGACCAAGATCCACACCTTCCGGAACGTCAAAACTGACGCCGCCGCCAAACAGCGTGGCCAGCGAGCCCATCTCCACGCGCATCCCGGCGGAGGTCAAATCAACGGCAATGCCGCTGTCTTTCCAGAAACGCACATTGCTGGTCACCAGCCGATCGTTCGGCGCATTAATAAACAACTGATAACTCATCGTGCGTTTTTGCGTATCGAACGTGCTGGCCTCAACCGAACCGACGCGATAACCACGGAACAGTACCGGATCGCCGGGACTCAGTTGCCCGGCTTTGCTGCTGTCGAGGATCACGCGGATGCCTTTGGCGTCAGGCGGCGCCAGCGGCGGGGAATCGAGCAAGTTATAACGCTCCGGCGCGCTGCCTTTTGCGCCCGGCTGCAGTTCGATATAAGCACCCGAAAGCAGCGTGCCCAGGCCGCTAATCCCTTCACGGCCGATCTGCGGTTTCACAACCCAGAAAACAGAGTCGTCATGCAGCAACTTTTCCATCCCGGAGTTAAGCCGTGCCTTGATTTCCACATGGGTTAAATCGTCAGTCAGCGTTGTGCTTTCCACCACGCCGACATCAACGCTGCGGCTCTTGATGGTGGTCTTACCGCCGACAATTCCCTCGGCATTGGTGGTGATCAGTGTCACCTCCGGCCCCTGGTGGCTGTAATGATAAAACAGGATCCATGCGCCGATCAGCGCCGTAACAATCGGGAAAATCCACACCGGCGCCCAGTTTCTCACCTTTTGCACGTTGGCTTCCCCACTCTTATTCTCCATGCTCTAACGACTCCTCATGGTGCGTTTGTGGCTCACGATCCCAGCTCAAGCGCGGATCGAAAGTCATTGCCGCAAACATCGTGATAATAACGACCAGCGCAAACATCAGCGCACCCATCGCAGGATAAATATTCATCAGCCCGCCCATCCGCACCAGCGCGGAGAGTACGGCAATCACAAACACGTCAATCATTGACCAGCGCCCGACAAACTCCACCACTTCATAAATAAAGTGCATCCGCTCGCAGTCTCGTCGGCCATGGCCTTTTGCATCAATACAGAGCCAGGCAATGCCTATCATTTTCAGCGTCGGCACCATAATACTGGCGATAAAAATCACCAGCGCCACCGGGTAAGAACCCTCGCTCCACAGAAAAATCACTCCGGAGAGAATGGTCGATGGCGTGTTATCGCCCAGCAGTTCGGTCACCATGATCGGCAGAATATTGGCGGGCAGATAGAGCATCACCGCGGTCATCAACAGCGCCAGCGTCCACTGAATACTGTTGCGTCGCCGGGCGTGTCCGCGTGTGTGGCAGCGCGGACAAACGGGTTGATCGATCGCGACAATCGCCGTACAGCAGGAGCAGGAACGCAGCCCCTGACGGATCCCCGGCACACCAACGCGCAATGCCTGTTGCGGCTGCGGCGCTGGCGCAATGTCATCCCACAACCAGTGACGATCAACGCACTGGAAAGCGCGCAATTGCAACAAACAGAACAGACACCAGGGAATAAAACTGCTGCCAATGCCAATATCGCCATAGGCCATCAGCTTAACAAAACTCACCAGCACGCCTGCGAGGAAGATCTCCGCCATTCCCCAGCTTTTTAAGTGGAATAACACCCGCGCCAGATTGACGCGAAGGCGAAAGTCCATCGGCACACGATTCACCAGTAGCAGGATAGTCACCAGGCAGAAGGCCGGAACCAGTTGTACGAACAGCAGGAAGAAAGTGCCGAGGCTGGCGTAATCTTCAGAAAAGAGCACGCCGGGGATTTCCAGCAGTGTGACCTCGCTGGCGACACCGGCGACCTGCATATTGACGAAGGGAAAAAGGTTGGCGAGCAGCAGCATGAACAACGCCACGATGGCATAAGCTGTGGGACGCTGCCGGGGCGCGTCCCATTCGGTTGTCAGTGTTGTACCACAGCGCGGACAAGTCGCTTTATGACCATGCTGCAACTGCGGCAGCGCCACCAGCATGTCACATTGCGAACAAAGAATGTGCCGTGTGGCGTGGTGGTGTTCACACATACAGACTCCCTTTATGCGCCGTTTTTCAAAGCCTCCAGATACTCCCAGCGTTCAAACGCCTCTTCCAGCGCCTGTTCCGCCGCAGCCATATCAGCTAAGACTTTTTGCGTATGATCGTGTGGCTGGCTAAAGAAGCTGGCATCGGCGACCTGCGCCTGCAAATCACCCAGTTCCGCTTCCAGTTGTTCCAGCTTTTGCGGCAGCTGTTCCAGTTCTCGTTGCAGGTTATAGCTTAGTTTGTTACTGCCGCGTTTAACACTTTCTGCTTTGGTTACTGGAACTTCCACCGTTTTCGTCGCTGCCGCCTGTTTAAAGGCCTGCGAAGCCGCTTGCTGACCACGGGCATCGTGATAACCGCCGACATACTGCCCAATCCGGCCTTCGCCTTCGAAAATCCAGCATTCAGTCACGGTATTATCCACAAACTGACGATCGTGGCTCACCAACAGAACAGTGCCCTGATAACTATCAATCAGCTCTTCCAGCAGCTCCAGCGTTTCCACATCCAGGTCGTTGGTCGGTTCATCGAGAATCAACAGGTTGCTGGGTTTCAGGAACAAACGCGCCAGTAACAGACGGTTGCGTTCCCCACCGGAGAGCGCACGTACCGGCGTCATCGCCCGTTTCGGATGGAACAAGAAGTCCTGCAGATAGCCCAGAATATGGCGCGGCTTGCCGTTCACCAGCACTTCCTGCTTGCCTTCAGCCAGGTTGTCCATCACCGTTTTATCCGGATCAAGTTCAGCACGGTGCTGATCGAAGTACGCCACTTCCAGCTTGGTACCAACGTGCACGCGGCCGCTGTCGGCTTTCAGTTGATCCAGCATCAGCTTCAGCAAGGTGGTTTTACCGCAGCCGTTCGGGCCAATCAGCGCAATTTTATCGCCGCGCTGAACCTGCGTGGAGAAGTCGCGCACCAGCACTTTGCCCTCCACGCCATAATTAACGTTTTCTATCTCAAAGACGATTTTGCCGGAGCGTGAAGCCTCTTCGACCTGCATCTTCGCGCTACCCATCACTTCACGGCGGTCACTGCGCTCGCGACGCATCGCTTTCAGCGCACGGACGCGGCCTTCGTTACGGGTACGGCGCGCTTTAATCCCCTGACGGATCCACACTTCTTCCTGCGCCAGTTTGCGGTCGAACTCAGCATTTTGCAGCTCTTCGACGCGAAGGTTCTCTTCTTTCTCCAGCAGGTAGGTATCGTAATCACCAGGATAGGTAACCAGCTTGCCGCGATCGAGATCGACAATGCGCGTCGCCATATTGCGGATAAACGAACGGTCGTGCGAGATGAAGATAATGGTGCCGCTAAAGGTTTTCAGGAAGCCTTCCAGCCAGTCGATCGCTTCAATATCCAGGTGGTTCGTCGGTTCGTCCAGCAGCAGTACTTTAGGCCCGCTGACCAACGCACGGCCCAGCGCCGCTTTACGCAGCCAGCCACCAGATAACGCCGACAGCTCCATATCCGGCTCCAGACCGAGTTGCCCCAGCACCTCATTGATACGGTCTTCCAGCTGCCACAGGCCGTGGTGATCCAGCATCTCCTGCACTTTCGCCAGTTCGTTGAGATTTTTATCACTCGGGTCGGTCATCACCAGATGGGAGATTTCGTGATAACGCTTCAGATACTCAGCCTGTTCAGAAATACCTTCCGCAACGAAGTCATAGACGCTACCGGTGACATTACGCGGCGGGTCCTGCTGTAGACGCGAAACAATCAGATCCTGTTCGTAAACAATGCGGCCATCATCCAGCCCCTGTTCGCGGTTGAGGATCTTCATCAGCGTCGATTTACCTGCGCCGTTACGGCCAACCAGACAGACGCGTTCATTTTCTTCGATATGCAGTTCAGCATTATCGAGAAGCGGCGCATCGCTGAACGACAGCCACGCGCCATGCATACTGATTAATGACATTTATTTATCCTTTCAGGCTGCGGTAATCAGCCAGCAGTTGTGGATTTGACGGTTGCGGGCAAAATCCTGCGACTGCGTTTTTTGGGTAATTTCTTGTGCCTGCAGACCCAGTTTCGCCAGCCCGTCGAGATCCATACGGAAACCGCGTTTGTTATTGGAAAACATAATGGTGCCGCCTTTGCGCAGCAGGCGTTTCAGATCCTGCAGCAGACGCATATGATCGCGCTGCACATCAAAAGAGTCTTCCATACGTTTGGAGTTGGAGAAGGTCGGCGGATCGATAAAGATCAGATCAAACTGCTCATCGGCCTCGCGCAGCCAGCTCAAACAATCGGCCTGAATCAGGCGATGTGCGCGGCCGCTCAGGCCGTTAAGGCGCAGGTTACGCTCGGCCCACTCCAGATAAGTGCGCGACATATCCACCGTGGTGGTGGAACGCGCGCCGCCCAGCCCGGCATGCACGCTGGCGCTGCCGGTGTAAGAGAAGAGATTGAGGAAATCTTTACCCTTGCTCATCTGCCCCAGCATACGGCGAGCAATACGGTGGTCGAGGAACAGGCCGGTATCCAGATAGTCCGTCAGGTTGACCCACAGGCGTGCGTTATACTCGCTCACCTCCATAAAGTCGCCCTTCTCGTTCATTTTCTGATACTGATTGGTGCCCTTCTGCCGCTCGCGGGTTTTCAGCACCAGCTTGTTCGGCGCGATACCCAGCACCTGGATAGTAGCGGCGATAATATCAAACAGGCGCTGGCGCGCTTTTTGCGCATCGATAGTTTTCGGCGCGGCATACTCCTGCACCACTACCCAGTCGGCATAGCGATCGACCGCCACGTTGTAATCCGGCAGATCGGCGTCGTACAGGCGATAGCATTCAATGCCCTCCTGGCGCGCCCATTTCTCCAGTTTCTTAACGTTTTTGCGCAGACGGTTAGCGTAGTCTTCCGCCATTGCTGGCGCTTTCGCTTCGCCGGTATTTTCCGCCAGATGATAGTTTTTCTGTACGCAATCCAGCGGACCGTTCTTGGCTTTAAACTGGCGCTCAGCACGCAGTTGCAGGCAGTTAAGCAGATCGACAGAGGCGCTGAACAGCGACAGCTGCCAGCCGCCGAACTGCGCTTTCAGCAAACGGCCCAGCAGGCTATGCAGCGCGATCAGCGCCGGTTCGCTCTCCAGACGTTCACCGTACGGCGGGTTACTGATCACCGTACCGTACGGGCCTTTCGGCAGCGGGTTGCTGAGCTGGGCGACATCTTTAACTTCAAAGGTCACCAGCTCGCCGATCCCGGCGCGGCGGGCGTTGCTGCGGGCAAGTTCAATGACGCGCGCATCATTATCGGAGCCATAAAAACGAGATTCATAACCCGCCAGCCCCTGCCGTGCGCGCGTTTGCGCTTCCGCTTTCACCTCTTTCCACAGTGCTTCATCATGCTGCGCCCAGCCGCCAAAACCCCAGTGACCGCGATGCAAACCCGGCGCGCGATCGGTTGCGGCCATGGCCGCTTCGATCAGCAGCGTGCCGGAACCGCACATAGGATCGAGCAGCGGTGTGCCCGGCTGCCAGCCGGAGCGCATCACAATGGCTGCCGCCAGGTTCTCTTTGATCGGCGCGATACCGGTACGATCGCGGTAACCACGCAGGTGCAGACCTTCACCGCTCAAATCGAGGGAGATGTTCGCCGTCTCCTGATTCAGCCAGACGTTGATGCGCAGATCCGGCTGTTCACGCTCAACGTTCGGGCGCGGCAGGTTTTTGCGGGTGAAGCTGTCAACGATAGCGTCTTTCACTTTCAGCGCGCCGTACTGGCTGTTGCGGATCTCATCATTCAGGCCGCTAAAGTGCACGGCGAACGTCGCGCCAGGATTGAAAATCTCTGTCCAGTTGATCGCCTGCACGCCGAGGTAAAGGTCAAGATCGCTATAAACCTTGCACTCCCCGAGCGGCAGCATAATGCGCGAAGCCAGGCGACTCCACATCAGGCTCTGGTACAGAAGCCGCGTGTCACCTTCAAAATGGACACCACCCTGAACCACGCGGCACTCCTGCGCGCCGAGTTTTTCCAGTTCAGTTTTTAACAGCTCTTCCAGCCCGCGGGCCGTACTGGCAAACAGAGAAATCATAATGTCACTTATACTCAACGAAAATTGTTGCGCATTATAGCTAATCTGGCGGTCATGTCATAAAGTTGAGGGCTTATTTTCGACTTACAGGGAGCAGGACGTGCCAACGATTTCGCGTCTCTTTATCCATCCGGTGAAATCCATGCGCGGTATTGGGCTGACGCATGCGCTTGCCGATGCCAGCGGCTTTGCTTTTGACCGTATTTTTATGGTCACTCAGCCCGATGGCACTTTTATTACCGCGCGTCAGTACCCGCAGATGGTGCGCTTTACGCCATCGCCATTAACCGATGGCCTGCATCTGACCGCACCGGACGGCAGTAGCGCGATAATTCGTTTTACCGATTTTGCGCCTGACGGCGCGCCAACGGAAGTGTGGGGCAACCATTTTACCGCGCTAATAGCACCGGATGAGATTAATCGCTGGCTCAGCGGCTTTTTCGCCCGTGAAGTGCAATTGCGCTGGGTCGGCCCGGAATTAACCCGTCGCGTTAAGCGTTATGAAGATGTGCCGCTCTCGTTTGCCGATGGTTTCCCTTATTTGTTGACCAACGAAGCCTCGCTGCGTGATTTGCAAAACCGCTGCCCGGCCAGCGTGAAGATGGAGCAGTTTCGCCCCAACCTGGTGGTGACCGGCGCGCAAGCGTGGGAAGAGGATAGCTGGAAAGTCGTGCGTATCGGCGATGTGGTGTTTGATGTGGTTAAACCGTGTAGCCGCTGCGTGTTTACCACCGTCAGCCCGGAGCGTGGGCAAAAACACCCGACCGGCGAACCGTTAGCCACGCTGCAAGGTTTTCGTACCGCGCAGGATAACGGTGCAGTCGATTTCGGGCAGAACCTGATTGCACGCAACAGCGGCGTCATCCGCGTGGGCGACGAAGTGGCCGTGCTGGCGACCGCACCTGCAAAAATTTACGGCGCGGGCGCCGTTGCAGAAGCGCTGCAACCGGAAGTTCAGGCGGCGGGAACAGTAGAGATCAGCTGGCAGGGGCAAACATTTATTGGCAACAATCAGCAGGTGCTGCTGGAGCAACTGGAGAACCAGGGGATCCGCGTACCCTATTCCTGCCGCGCAGGCGTGTGTGGTTGTTGCCAGATCAAGCTGGTTGAAGGTGAAGTGAGCGCGATGAAAAAATCGGCTATCAGGCAGGACGGCGCCATCCTCTGCTGCAGTTGTATTCCGAAAACGGCACTGCGACTGGAGGCTTAAACCGCCTGTTCGAAACGGAGACTCTCGGAGTGAAGCTGGGGTTTCAGGCGATCGTTCATTACCTTAATTGCATCACCCAGTTGCATCGTGCGCCCGGCAATCACCACACCGGGTTGCGCCAGCAGGCACAGCGCGGCATTTTCGCCCGGCTCAACCACCAGCAGGTTTACGCACTGCTGGGTGTCGCTCAGCCAGACACAGGCACCTTCACCAGTTGCTGGCGACCAGAGCGTATCGTGGGTCATAAAGTGCCAGCTTTTCGGCATTTGCGGTTTCAGGAAGCGAATAGCGACGAGCGCATTAAGCACCAGTTCCGCACGCTGCTCATTAGAGAGATCGAGGTTGCGGCATTTTTCCTCAAACGAGAAATATAAAGCAGCGTCATCAACACAAAAACCGGAGGGTGAAAATGCATCCGGCGTCAGCATTTTTCGGGCAAAGCGGGAGCGAAATAACATACCATTGGCTAAATCGAGCATCATACGATCGTGCTCGTCATCAAAATACCAGCGCCAATTATCATCAGGTTTAATTCGCATTGTTCTCTCCCCTCCCCTTAAACTGCCTGTCGCTTTTTTATCCTGTCGCCGTCTCGTTTATTGCTCTAATAATAAAAGACCACAATGTACAAATTAGCAACAATGAGGGAATATAAAACAACCAGGGCCGGAAATAAAGCCCTGGATACATACTGACAAAAAAAGATTAGATATGGGTGACGATTTCTTTAATCAGCGGCGGGCCTTTAAAAATAAAGCCGGAATAAATTTGCACGATAGACGCACCCGCAGCGATCTTCTCACGGGCTGCAATCACTGAGTCAATGCCGCCGACGCCGATAATTGGCAAACGACCATTTAATTCCTGCGACAGGCGACGGATTATTTCCGTGCTTTTTAATTGCAGCGGACGTCCACTTAAACCACCGGTTTCATCGCAGTGTTTCATTCCCTGCACCAGCGATCTTTCCAGCGTGGTATTGGTGGCAATAACGCCATCAATATTGTGGCGAACTAAACTGTCGGCCACCTGGATCAATTCTTCTTCAGAAAGATCGGGCGCGATCTTCACCGCCACCGGAACATATTTATGGTGGATATTTTGCAGATCGTTCTGCTTATTTTTAATCGCCGTTAAAAGATCGTCCAGCGCTTCGCCATATTGCAGCGTGCGTAAACCTGGGGTATTCGGTGAGGAAATATTAATGGCGATATAACCGGCATAGGCATAGACTTTTTCCATGCAAATCAGATAGTCATCTTTCCCCTGCTCGACCGGCGTATCTTTATTTTTACCGATATTGATGCCCAGTACGCCGTCAAAATGCGATTTTTTGACGTTCTCGACCAGGTTATCCACGCCAAGATTATTAAACCCCATGCGGTTGATCAGACCTTCAGCATCCACCAGGCGGAAGATCCTCGGCTTGTCATTTCCCGGCTGTGGGCGAGGCGTAACGGTACCGATCTCAATGGAGCCAAAACCCATTGCCCCCAGCGCATCAATGCATTCACCGTTTTTATCCAGCCCGGCCGCCAACCCCAGCGGGTTCTTAAACGTCAGTCCCATGCACTGCACAGGTTTTTCCGGCACGCGCTGACGAACCAGCGCCTCAAAAGGCGTTCCGGTAATACGGCGCAACTGCTGGAAGGTCAATTCATGGGCGCGCTCTGGATCGAGCTGAAAAAGGGCTTTACGAACGAAAGGGTAGTACATGAACTCTCCTGAATTCCCGGGTGCAAACCGGGGGCGTATTATCGGTGAAAGTGCCGCGAAAGGGAATTGACCTGCGGCAAAAAAAGCGCATCCGACGCAATCGTTTTCTCTCCTCGTTTTGCTTTATGCATTTTTTAGCAATTTTTCTTCGAATAAATCATTTAGTGGAATAAATCGCCTCTGCCACACTGGAGGGAATTGTTATGAATGTTATCTAAAAGCAAACAATTAGTTATAAGGAGCGATTATGAGAGTTGTCACCCTGGCGGGAAGCCCACGCTTTCCCTCCCGCTCCAGCGCGCTGCTGGAATATGCCCGCGAGCGCCTCAACGCGCAAGACGTCGAAGTCTGCCATTGGCACCTGCAAAACTTTGCGCCGGAAGACCTCATCTATGCGCGTTTCGATAGCCCTGCCCTGCAAACCTTTATTGAACAACTAAAAGAAGCAGACGGACTGATTGTCGCCACGCCTGTTTACAAAGCGGCT
The DNA here is from genome assembly GCF_013085925.1 of Kosakonia sp. MUSA4. Lineage (NCBI taxonomy): Bacteria > Pseudomonadati > Pseudomonadota > Gammaproteobacteria > Enterobacterales > Enterobacteriaceae > Kosakonia > Kosakonia sp. MUSA4. Next base: position 1,749,178 of record NZ_CP025697.1, on the reverse strand, counting down.
TATGCCGGAGCGCTAAAAGCCCTGCTTGATCTGCTCCCTGAGCGGGCGCTGGAAGGCAAAGTCGTATTGCCATTAGCAACCGGCGGCACCGTGGCGCACATGCTGGCGGTGGATTATGCCCTGAAACCGGTTCTCAGCGCCCTGAAAGCGCAAGAGATCCTGCACGGCGTGTTTGCCGACGATACCCAGGTGCTGGATTACCAGCACAAACCCAGCCTGACACCGAACCTGCAAATGCGCCTTGATAACGCGCTGGAAACCTTCTGGCAGGCGCTGCACCGCCGGGAGATTCAGGCACCGGATTTTCACCGCCCACAAGGAATTGCTCATGTTTAATCGTTTCCCCTGGCTGGCACTGGCCGGGTTGCTGTCGTTTTCCGCTTTAGCGCAGGCCGCAGATCCCGCACCGGACGCGCTGCGTATTGGTTACCAAAAAGGCAGCGTCAGTATGGTGCTGGCGAAAAGCCATGAGCTGCTGGAAAAACGCTACCCGAACACCAACATTTCCTGGGTTGAATTTCCGGCAGGTCCGCAGATGCTGGAAGCGCTTAATGTCGGCAGTATTGATCTTGGCAGCACTGGCGATATTCCCCCCATCTTTGCGCAGGCAGCGGGCGCGGATCTGGTGTATGTCGGGGTAGAGCCGCCGAAACCGAAAGCCGAAGTGATTCTGGTGGCGGAAAACAGCCCAATCAAAACGGTGGCCGATCTGAAAGGACATAAAGTGGCGTTCCAAAAAGGCTCCAGCTCCCATAACTTGCTGCTGCGCGCTCTGCAACAGGCCGGGCTGAAATTCAGTGATATTCAACCGGTGTTTCTGACGCCTGCCGATGCGCGCGCGGCTTTCCAGCAAGGGAATGTGGATGCGTGGGCAATCTGGGATCCTTACTACTCTGCGGCCTTGTTGCAGGGCGGCGTGCGGGTACTGAAAGACGGCACCACACTCAAACAGACCGGTTCCTTCTATTTAGCTGCTCGTCCGTATGCGGAAAAGAACGGCGAATTCCTGCAGGGCGTGCTGGATACCTTTAGCGAAGCCGATGCGTTAACTATCAGCCACCGCGACGAAAGCGTGGCGCTGCTGGCAAAAACCATGGGGCTGCCGCCTGCGGTGATTTCCACCTATTTCGATCATCGCCCGCCAACCAAAATCGCACCTGTTAATGAAGCCACTGCGGCGTTGCAGCAACAAACTGCCGATCTCTTTTATGACAACCACCTGGTGCCGAAGAAGGTCGATATCCGTACCCGTATCTGGCAACCGACTAAAGAAGGAGCGAAATCATGAGCCTGAATCTGTTCTGGTTTTTACCGACGCACGGCGACGGCCACTATCTTGGCACCGACGAGGGCTCACGCCCGGTGGATCATAACTATTTGCAGCAAATCGCGCAGGCTGCCGACCGACTGGGTTTTAGCGGCGTGTTAATTCCTACTGGCCGCTCCTGCGAAGATGCGTGGCTGGTGGCCGCCTCGCTGATCCCGGTCACTCAGCGGTTAAAATTTCTGGTGGCGCTGCGTCCAAGCGTGGTCTCACCAACCGTCGCGGCGCGTCAGGCGGCAACGCTGGACAGGCTCTCCAACGGCCGCGCGCTGTTTAACCTGGTCACAGGCAGCGATCCGCAGGAACTGGCCGGTGATGGCGTCTTTCTCGATCACAACGAACGCTATGAAGTCTCGTCCGAATTCACCCATGTCTGGCGCCGCCTGCTGGAGGGTGACACGGTGGATTACGAAGGCAAGCATATTCATGTTCGCGGGGCGAAACTCTTTTTCCCGCCAGTGCAGCAGCCACGTCCGCCGCTCTACTTTGGCGGATCCTCGGATGTGGCGCAGGATCTGGCTGCGGAACAGGTCGATCTCTATCTGACCTGGGGTGAACCGCCTGAGCGGGTAAAAGAGAAGATTGCCCAGGTGCGCGCCAAAGCCGCAGCCCATGGCCGTAAGGTGCGGTTTGGTATTCGCCTGCATGTCATCGTTCGTGAAACCACTGCCGAAGCCTGGCAGGCAGCGGATCGCCTAATTTCCCATCTTGATGAAGAGACCATCGCCAAAGCGCAGTCCGCTTTTGCGCGTCAGGATTCCGTCGGCCAGCAACGCATGGTGGCGCTACACGGCGGTAAGCGCGATCAACTGGAAATCAGCCCGAACCTGTGGGCGGGCGTCGGCCTGGTTCGCGGCGGCGCGGGAACTGCGCTGGTCGGCGATGGCCCGACGGTCGCCGCGCGGATTAATGAATACGCCGCGCTGGGGATCGACAGTTTTATCCTCTCCGGCTATCCGCATCTTGAAGAGGCATACCGGGTGGGCGAACTGCTGTTCCCGCATCTCGATGTCGCCATCCCGGAGATCCCGCAGCCACAGCCATTGAAATTGCAGGGCGAAACGGTGGCAAATGAGTTCATTCCCCGCAAAGTGGCGCAAAGCTGAGGTTTGTATGGCTCAACAAAACAGGTGGTTACTGTATCTCGCTCCGTGGCTGCTGCCTGCCGGGCTTGTGGTGGTCTGGCAAATCGCCTCCTCTACCGGCTGGTTATCCACGCGCATCCTGCCTTCACCGGAAGGCGTCGTAAAAGCGTTCTGGACGCTGAGCGCCAGCGGCGAGTTGTGGCAGCACCTGGCCATCAGTTCGTGGCGGGCGGTGATTGGCTTTTCCATCGGCGGCTCGATTGGGTTGACGCTCGGGCTTATCAGCGGCCTGTCGCGCTGGGGAGAGCGCCTGCTGGATACGTCCATTCAGATGCTGCGTAATGTGCCGCATCTGGCGCTGATCCCGCTGGTGATTTTATGGTTCGGTATCGACGAGAGCGCCAAAATATTCCTCGTGGCGCTCGGTACGCTATTCCCCATCTATATCAACACCTGGCATGGCATCCGTAATATTGACCAGGGTCTGCTGGAGATGGCGCGCAGCTACGGCCTTTCGGGCTTTAGCCTTTTCATCCATGTGATCCTGCCCGGCGCGCTACCGTCGATAATGGTGGGTGTGCGTTTTGCGCTCGGTTTGATGTGGTTAACATTAATTGTGGCGGAAACCATTTCCGCCAACGCCGGGATCGGTTATCTGGCGATGAACGCCCGCGAGTTCCTGCAAACCGATGTCGTGGTGGTCGCCATTATTCTCTATGCCCTGCTTGGCAAACTGGCAGATGTCAGCGCACAACTGCTGGAACGCCTGTGGCTGCGCTGGCATCCCGCTTACCACACCAAAGAGGTCACCGCATGAACACTGCCCGACTGAATCAGGGGATCCCGTTGTTACTTAACGGCGTCAGCAAACGTTACGGCAATAACCTGGTGCTGAATGCGCTGGATTTGCATATCGCCGCCGGGCAGTTTATTGCCGTGGTGGGACGCAGCGGCGGCGGGAAAAGCACTCTGCTGCGCCTGCTGGCCGGGCTGGAGTCGCCGAACGGCGGAGAGTTGCTGGCCGGCAATACACCGCTTGCAGAAATTCAGCATGACACGCGCATGATGTTTCAGGATGCGCGTCTGCTGCCATGGAAATCGGTGATTGATAACGTCGGGCTGGGGTTGAAAGGCCGCTGGCGCGAAGCTGCACAACAAGCGTTGCAGTCGGTGGGGCTGGAACAACGGGCCAGTGAATGGCCTGCCGCCCTTTCCGGCGGGCAAAAACAGCGCGTCGCGCTGGCACGCGCGCTGGTGCATCAACCTGGATTGCTATTGCTGGATGAACCGTTAGGCGCGCTGGATGCCTTAACCCGGCTGGAGATGCAGGCGCTGATCACCGAACTGTGGCAAACCTATGGTTTTACCGTGGTGCTGGTGACGCACGATGTCAGTGAAGCGGTGGCGATGGCGGATCGGGTGTTATTAATAGAGGAAGGAAAAATCGGCCTCGATTTGACCATCGATGTGCCGCGCCCGCGTCGGCTGGGATCGGTAAGGCTGGCGGAACTGGAAGAAGAGGTACTGAACCGGGTGATGAAACGCGGCGAGTCGGAACTAACTGCATTGCCCCGGACTCGCCACGCTTAACCCGCTTGTTGCCCGATGGCGCGATGCTTATCGGGCCTACAACTTCACGTAGGCCGGATAAGGCGCAGCCGCCATCCGGCATTATGCTTACCCCGTTACGCCAGCGCTTTGCTGACTTTCTCAAACAGATCGCCGGAGAGATTCGGCAGCGCTTTCAGTTGTTCCAGCGCCGCACGCATGAGCGCCTGACGTTTGCTGTCATAACGTTTCAGGCGGATCAGCGGCTCAATCAAACGCGACGCCACCTGCGGGTTGCGGCTGTTCAGTTCGGTTAACATTTCGACCAGGAACTGATAGCCGCTACCATCCTGCGCATGGAACGCCGCCGGGTTGCTGCCGGCAAAGGCGCCGATCAGCGAGCGGATGCGGTTCGGGTTGCTCAGGGTGAAAGAGCGGTGTTTCAGCAGGCTGCGTACCGTTTCCAGCACGTTATCCGCCGGGCTTGTCGCCTGCAGAATAAACCACTTATCCATTACCAGACCGTCCTGATGCCACTTGTCATCATATTCCTGCATCAGCGCATCGCGGCACGGAAGCTGCGCGGCAACAGCAGCGGAGAGCGCTGCCAGCACATCCGTCATATTGTCCGCATCGTGGTACTGCTGGCTGACCAGTTTGTCGGCCAGTTGCGCATCGCCGAACGCCAGGTAGCGCAGTGCGGTGTTACGCAGGGAACGCTTGCCGATATCGGCATGTTCAACCTGGTAGCTGTCGAGTTTGTGAGCGTGATAAATCGCCAGGAACTCATCGGCCAGCTCTGTCGCCAGCGTGCGGGTTAACGCTTCGCGAACGGTGGCAATCGCCAGCGGATCGATGATGTCAAACAGTTCGGCAATTTCGTTCGCCGATGGCAGCGTGAGGATCTCAGCGGCCAGCGCCGGATCGATCTGCTCATCCAGCAAAATAGCGCGGAACGCATCGGCAACATGCAGCGGCAGCGACAGCGCCTGGCCCTGCTGATGGCGCGCAACATTCAGTTTGATGTGCGTAGCCAGCAGGCTTTGCGCCGCGTCCCAGCGAGAGAAATCGTTGCTGGCATGGCGCATCAGGAAGGTTAACTGCTGATCGCTCCATTTATATTCCAGTTTCACCGGCGCAGAAAACTCACGCAGCAGCGATGGCACCGGCTGGAAGTAGACATTGTCGAAAATAAAGGTCTGCTCGGCCTGGGTGACATTCAGCACATGATGAACCGGGTGACCATCTTTCTGCAGCGGAATCACTTTGCCTTCGTTATCGTACAGCTCGATATCGAACGGAATGTGCAGCGGCTGTTTCTCGTGCTGCTCGGCGGTTGGCGGCGTGCGCTGGCTGATGGTCAGCGTGTACTGCTCGGTATTCGGGTTGTAATCGTCAGACACCGTTACAATCGGCGTACCAGCCTGGCTGTACCAGCGGCGGAAGTGCGACAGATCGACATTCGACGCATCTTCCATCGCCTGCACGAAGTCGTCGCAGGTCGCTGCGCTGCCGTCATGACGTTCAAAGTAGAGCTGCATCCCTTTCTGGAAATTCGCTTCGCCAAGCAGCGTGTGCATCATGCGGATCACTTCCGCACCCTTTTCATACACCGTCAGGGTATAGAAGTTATTCATTTCAATAACTTTGTCCGGACGGATCGGGTGCGCCATCGGGCTGGCGTCTTCGGCGAATTGCAGGCCGCGCATGGTGCGAACGTTGTTAATGCGGTTAACCGCGCGGGAACCCAGATCGGAGCTGAACTCCTGATCGCGGAAGACGGTCAGCCCCTCTTTCAGGCTGAGCTGGAACCAGTCGCGGCAGGTCACGCGGTTGCCGGTCCAGTTGTGAAAATATTCGTGGCCGATAACGCGCTCAATATCGAGATAGTCTTTATCCGTAGCGGTATCGGTGCGGGCGAGAACATATTTAGAGTTGAAGATATTCAGCCCTTTGTTCTCCATCGCCCCCATATTAAAGAAGTCGACAGCGACGATCATATAGATGTCGAGATCGTATTCCAGACCGAAACGCTGCTCATCCCACTTCATCGAGTTTTTCAGCGAGGTCATCGCCCACGGCGCGCGATCGAGGTTACCGCGATCGACATACAGCTCCAGCGCGACTTCACGCCCGGAGCGGGTAGTAAAGGTATCGCGCAGGACGTCGAAATCACCGGCTACCAGCGCAAACAGATAGCATGGTTTCGGGAACGGATCCTGCCACTGTACCCAGTGACGGCCATTCTCCAGCTCACCCTGCGCCACGCGGTTGCCGTTCGACAGCAGGAACGGATAGCGGGATTTATCGGCGATCAGTTTGGTGGTAAAGCGGGCCAGCACGTCCGGGCGATCGAGATACCAGGTAATGTGGCGGAAACCTTCGGCTTCACACTGCGTGCATAGCGCTTCGCCGGACTGGTAAAGCCCTTCCAGCGCGGTGTTCGCCGCAGGGCTGATCTCATTCACAATGCGCAGAGTAAAGCGTTCTGGCAGGCCGTCGAGAACCAGCTGGGAGCCTTCTTCTTTATAGTTGGTCCAGGGTTCATCATTGATATGTACTGAAATCAGTTTCAGCTCGCCGCCATCAAGGCGCAGCGGCGTCGCAGAGGCGCTATGGCGTGACACGGTACTTAATGCGGTAACGACGGTTTTTGCGGCATCAAGATCAAAGGTCAAGTCAATATCGCTAATCAGGTAATCCGGCGCACGGTAATCGTGGCGGTATTTGGCTTGTGGCTGTTGTGTCATAAAAAACCTTTAGCATCTTCTGTTTGGTTACGACTCCAGTCTATTCCGGTTGCCCAAATCACGCCATGTAGAATGTTCATCTTTTCAGAGGGAAAAGCTCTGCTTGCTACATTTTTATAACAAGAGGCACAAAATGCCATCGACCCTTTCAGCACGATATGGTGTGATCAGGGTTCAATAACCTGGTAAACAAGGTATACTCCAGCAACGACCTGCTTTGTTTATTGTACTAAACGCTCCTGTAAGAGGATGCTACTGCGCACCATGACTCAACTCGCTTTCCCTGGTCTGCAAACGCTGCTGGATACCGACGCCTATAAGCTGCACATGCAGCAAGCGGTGTTCCATCATTATTACGACGTGCACGTCACGGCTGAATTCCGCTGCCGCGGCGACGATCTGCTGGGTATCTACGCCGATGCTATCCGCGAACAAGTTGATGCGATGCAGCATCTGCGCTTGCAGGATGACGAGTACCAGTGGCTCTCCGGCCTCCCCTTCTTCAAAACCGATTACCTCAACTGGCTGCGGAAGTTCCGTTACGACCCGCAACAGGTGACGATCACCAATGACAACGGCAAGCTGCATATCCGCCTTTCCGGGCCGTGGCGTGAAGTCATTATGTGGGAAGTTCCGCTGCTGGCGGTGATCAGTGAAGTGGTTCACCGCTGCCGTTCGCCGCAGGCTGGCGTGGAGCAGGCTCTGCTGAATCTGGAAGAAAAACTGGCGGATTTTGCTGTTCGCTCAGAACAACTGGATATGTCCGGTTTCCGGTTGATGGATTTCGGCACCCGCCGTCGCTTCTCCCGCGATGTGCAGCAAGCGATTGTGGAACGCCTGCAACAGGAACCGTGGTTTATTGGCACCAGTAATTACGATCTGGCGCGTCGCCTGTCGCTGACGCCGATGGGTACACAGGCGCATGAATGGTTCCAGGCGCACCAGCAAATCAGCCCGGATCTGGCTACCAGCCAGCGCGCGGCGTTAGCTGCATGGCTGGAGGAGTATCCCAACCAGTTGGGGATTGCGCTGACCGACTGCATTACGATGGATGCGTTTTTACGCGACTTCGGTGCGGAATTCGCCACGCGTTACCAGGGCCTGCGCCATGATTCAGGCGATCCGGTCGAATGGGGCGAAAAAGCCATTGCTCATTATGAAAAACTCGGTATCGATCCGCTGTCGAAGACGCTGATTTTCTCCGATAACCTCGATCTGACAAAAGCACTCGATCTTTATCGTCACTTTGCCTCCCGCGTTAAACTCGGTTTTGGCATCGGGACGCGCCTCACCTGCGATATTCCGGGCGTGAAGCCGCTGAATATTGTTATCAAGCTGGTGGAGTGCAACGGAAAACCGGTGGCGAAATTATCTGACAGCCCCGGGAAAACCATCTGCCACGATAAAGCCTTCGTCCGCGCGCTGCGCGAAGCCTTCGACCTGCCGCAGGTCAGAAAGGCCAGCTAATCACAAGGGAGCCGACGGCTCCCTTCTTTTTCCGATAATTTATTAATGCTTCCTTGCTAATTCTGCTTGTCTGATGGCGCACGCCAGGTAACATAGAAAACCCCGTCTTTTTGGGCGGACAAAGTGTTTATTTTTTCCGACTATCAATAGAGAGAATATTATGAGCGTTGTGCCTGTAGCCGACGTATTCCATGGCCGCGTTGCCGTTGACAGTGAAGTCACCGTGCGCGGATGGGTACGCACCCGCCGAGATTCTAAAGCTGGTATCTCCTTCCTCGCCGTTTATGACGGCTCCTGCTTTAATCCTGTACAGGCCGTTATTAATAATTCTCTGCCCAATTACAATCAGGACGTTTTGCGTCTGACCACCGGCTGCTCAGTAATCGTCACCGGTAAAGTGGTTGCGTCTCCGGGTGAAGGCCAGAGTCTGGAAATTCAGGCCACCGCCGTTGAAGTGACCGGCTGGGTTGACGATCCGGATACCTATCCGATGGCGGCAAAGCGCCACAGCATTGAATATCTGCGGGAAGTTGCGCACCTGCGTCCGCGCACCAACCTGATTGGCGCGGTGGCCCGCGTTCGCCATACGCTGGCGCAGGCGCTGCATCGTTTCTTCGATGAGCAGGGCTTCTTCTGGGTCTCCTCACCGCTGATTACCGCATCGGATACCGAAGGTGCCGGCGAAATGTTCCGCGTCTCCACGCTGGACATGGAAAACCTGCCGCGTACCGCAGAAGGCAAAGTCGATTTTGATAAGGACTTTTTCGGCAAAGAAGCTTTCCTGACCGTTTCTGGCCAGTTGAATGCCGAAACATATGCCTGCGCGCTGTCAAAAGTGTATACCTTCGGCCCGACCTTCCGCGCTGAAAACTCCAACACCAGCCGCCACCTGGCAGAATTCTGGATGCTGGAACCGGAAATCGCTTTTGCCAATCTCGACGATAACGCCCGTCTGGCAGAAGCCATGCTGAAATATGCCTTCAAAGCGGTGCTGGAAGAGCGTCTCGACGATCTGAAGTTCTTCGAAGAGCGCGTCGATAAAGACGCAATTGGCCGTCTTGAGCGTTTCATCGCAGCGGATTTCGCGCAGGTGGATTACACCGATGCCGTCGCTATTCTTGAAAAATGCGGCGAGAAATTCGAGAACCCGGTTTACTGGGGCGTTGACCTGGCCTCCGAACATGAACGCTATCTGGCAGAGAAACACTTTAAAGCGCCGGTGGTGGTGAAAAACTACCCGAAAGATATTAAGGCATTCTACATGCGCCTGAACGATGACGGTAAAACCGTGGCCGCGATGGACGTGCTGGCGCCGGGCATCGGTGAAATCATCGGTGGTTCGCAGCGTGAGGAGCGTCTTGATGTGCTGGATGCGCGTATGGCCGAAATGGGTCTGAATAAAGAAGACTACTGGTGGTATCGCGATCTGCGCCGTTACGGCACGGTTCCGCACTCTGGTTTCGGTCTTGGTTTCGAGCGTTTGATCGCCTATGTCACTGGCGTACAGAACGTTCGTGACGTGATTCCGTTCCCGCGCACGCCGCGCAGCGCGACATTCTGATAAACATAAAAGGCCAGCTTCAGCGCTGGCCTTTTTCTTATCCTTTTCCTGTCAACTTTCGTTAACAACTTTTCGACATCATCGTCGGTACTCCCGTCACCCTTACCTTTCTTTGCACATTTTTACGCCTGAAATAAGTCTGCACAAAAAATAACCCGCGAATTATTGCGGGATATGTCTGGCTGTTAATTAGCACATTTGGACAAAAAACACACAGCCATCCGGATGGCTAAACCCTGTCATAAGAAAAAGCAAGATGAGAACGGTTCCGGAACAGGAAAAGCTGTTATCTCAATTAAATATAAGTAATTCATATAAATAGGAATGGGAGCGCCGTTTTTATCAGCGGTTGGTGCTGAACTTTGAGATGGTTCACAAAGTTCCCTCAAATTCATACTTTTTTACACAATATTTCTTTTTGTTACTGCTTTAAGACATTTGTAGCACTTTCAGGCTAGCGAAACGATTATATGTTTGGAAAGATGCCACTCAGACACAGAAAGACACCAAACTCTCATCAATAGTTCCGTAAATTTTTATTGACGGAAATTATTGGCGGCAGTGGCAGGTGTTCAAAAAAAACCAATGAGGGTAATAAATAATGATGAAGCGCAATATCCTGGCAGTGGTTATCCCTGCCCTGCTGGTAGCGGGTGCAGCTAACGCTGCTGAGATCTATAACAAAAACGGCAACAAACTGGATTTCTACGGTAAAGTTAACGCTGAACACGATTTCACTACTAGTGGTGATACGAATAACAGCGATCAGACTTATGCACAGATTGGTTTCAAAGGCGAAACTCAGATTAATGATATCCTGACTGGTTATGGCCAATGGGAATACCGTGCAAAAGCAAACGGTGCTGAAGGTACTTCTGGCACCGCTACCCGCAACCGTCTTGCCTTTGCTGGTCTGAAAGTTAAGGATGCAGGTTCTATCGATTATGGCCGTAACTACGGTATCGCATACGATGTTGAATCTTTCACCGATATGGCACCGTCTTACTCCGGTATGACTTGGGGTGGCAACTATGTTGATAACTTCCAAACCAGCCGTTCTACTGGCCTGTTGACCTACCGTAATAGCAACTTCTTCGGTCTGGTTGATGGTTTGAGCTTCGGCGTTCAGTACCAGGGTAAAAACGAACGTACAGATGACGTTGAAGAATCCAATGGTGACGGCGTTGGTTACTCCGCTGGCTATGATTTCGGTAACGGTGTTGGTCTGATCGCTGCTTACAGCAATGCAAACCGTACTGTTGCACAGAAAGCTGATGGCAAGGGCGATAAAGCTGAAACTTGGGGTGTTGGCGTGAAATATGACGCAAACAACATCTACCTTGCGAGCACCTACGCTGAAACCCGTAACACCACTCGTACTGGTTCCGATGGTGATGCTGGTTTCGCTAACAAAACTCAGAACTTCGAAGTTGTAGCTCAATACCAGTTCGACTTCGGCCTGCGTCCGGCAATCTCTTACGTGCAGACCAAAGGTAAAGATCTGGCCGCAAGCGGTACCTTTACCGGTGGCGATGCAGACCTGGCTAAATTCATCCAGGTTGGCGCAACCTACTACTTCAACAAAAACTTCAACGTGTGGGTTGACTACTACATCAACCTGCTGGACAAAGATTCTGCCTATGCTGAATCTGTTGGCGGCATCAACGGCAACGACGACATGGCTGCTGTTGGCGTGACCTACCAGTTCTAATCAGTCACCCCTCGACTGTTATATGCATATCAAACAGGGCTCCGGCCCTGTTTTTTTATGCCTGAAACAAAAATGCCGACGACTTTTGAAAAGCATCGCGCTTTTTATCGCAAACGGTTGGCAATTTGTGCGTCAGCCGTTACCCTGATAGCGGATTTCCCTTCTGTCATCAAAATGGAACCTCGTCATGTTTGAGAATATAACCGCTGCCCCTGCCGACCCTATTCTGGGTCTGGCCGATCTGTTTCGCGCCGATGAACGCCCCAATAAAATCAACTTAGGGATCGGTGTTTATAAAGATGAAACCGGCAAGACCCCGGTATTAACCAGCGTGAAGAAAGCAGAACAGTACCTGCTGGAAAATGAAGCCACCAAGAACTACCTCAGCATTGATGGTATTCCTGAGTTTGGCCGTTGCACCCAGGAACTGCTGTTCGGCAAAGGCAGCGCGATTATCAATGACAAACGTGCACGAACCGCACAGACTCCGGGCGGCACCGGCGGGCTGCGCGTCGCGGCAGATTTCCTTGCTAAAAACACCGCCGTTAAACGCGTCTGGGTAAGCAATCCAAGCTGGCCGAACCATAAAGGCGTCTTTAACTCCGCAGGACTCGAAGTCTGCGAATATAACTATTACGATGCGCAGAATCATGCACTGGATTTCGACGGTATGCTGGCGAGCCTGAACAATGCGCAGGCTGGCGATGTGGTGCTGTTCCATGGTTGCTGCCATAACCCGACGGGTATCGATCCTACGCTTGAGCAGTGGGAAACGCTGGCGAAGCTCTCCATTGAGAAAGGCTGGTTGCCGCTGTTCGATTTCGCCTATCAGGGGTTTGCCCGTGGCCTGGAAGAAGATGCTGAAGGCCTGCGCGCGTTTGCTGCGCTGCATAAAGAGTTTCTCGTCGCCAGCTCATTCTCCAAAAACTTCGGTCTCTACAGCGAGCGTGTCGGTGCCTGTACGCTGGTCGCGGCGGATGCAGAAAACGCCGATCGCGCCTTCAGCCAGATGAAATCCGTGATCCGCGCCAACTACTCAAACCCACCGGCACACGGCGCTTCTATCGTGGCAACCATTCTCAGCAATGACGCGCTGCGCGCGATCTGGGAACAAGAACTGACCGATATGCGCCAGCGCATTCAGCGTATGCGCCTGCTGTTTGTGAATACGTTGCAGGAGAAAGGGGCAAACCGCGATTTCAGCTTTATTACCCGTCAGAACGGTATGTTTTCGTTCAGCGGCCTGACCAAAGAGCAGGTACTGCGTTTGCGCGAAGAGTTTGGAATTTACGCTGTCGCTTCCGGGCGTATCAACGTCGCAGGCATGACGCCGGATAATATGTCGCCGCTGTGCGAAGCGATTGTCGCCGTGCTGTAAAATGTAACGCATACAGAAAGGGTCGCCGAAGCGACCCTTTTTTATTTACCACACCGGTAATTCATCCTGCAGGAACGGGTTGTGCAGCCGTTCATTACCCAGCGTCGACATTGGCCCGTGGCCAGGAATAAAGGTAACGTCATCGCCAAGCGGCAGCAATTTACGTTTGATTGAATCAATCAACTGCGCATGATTCCCCTGCGGGAAATCGCTGCGCCCAACGCCGCCTTTAAAAATCACATCGCCAGAAACCAGCAAACGCGACTGCGCATCAAAAAACACCACATGTCCCGGCGTATGCCCCGGGCAATGCAATACCTGTAATGTCACCTTACCGACGGTAACCGTATCGCCTTCACTTAACCAGCGGTCGGGTGTCAGCGGTAGGCAATCATCCAGACCAAACATCCGGCTTTGGGCGGGCAGCCCCTGCAACCAGAACTCATCATTTTTTTCCGGGCCAATAATCGGCACACCGTAATGCTGCGCCACTTCGGCTGCCGCACCCACATGATCAAGATGACCATGCGTGAGCAGAACTTGCGTCAACGTCACGCCGGAAGCATCCACTTCGGCGATAATACGCTGTGCATCACCGCCAGGATCGACCACAGCGGCAAGTTGAGTCTGTTCACACCAGATTAATGAACAATTCTGTGAGAACGCGGTAACCGGAATAATACGATAGTTCATACTGCTCCTCTGAGGTTTACCAGTGCCGTACCGGCCCGGTATCAATATGCACAAAGTTGCTGCTGGGGTAGTATCCTACACCACCCGCGCGCAGAGATAACGCTGCTTTGCGAATATTACTCAGAGCAATCCCTTCAATATGGAAATCCATGGCCTGGCCCTTGGTGTGATAACTCTGTTTCGCCACGCCACGGCTGTGCGCGCGTAGTTCATTATTGGTATCAATAGAACGATAGCCGGAAATGAGTTGCACGGGCTTGCGTGTTCCCAGCAGCCCCTGCAGGCGAAAGAGATGGTCAAACAGCTGAGGATCGATGGTTTTAATTTTATTCGCGCGGTAATCACGGAAAAAATGATTCAGTTTTGCTAATTCATCCTGAATATAGCCTCTGCCATCAAAGAACTCAGCTTTAATAGACTCTCCGGTATTCAGATTATTCAGCGTCAGAATACGCGGTCGTGGCGTGGAAAGGGTAGCAAACGCCTGCGTTGGTAACATGGCTGCGCCAAGAGCAACCCCACCCAACGCCAGCAGTTTGCGGCGATTAGCGTCAAATTTATCCATGATAATAAATTCTATAGATAAGCAAAGTTAAACGTAATTTATGCACTTCTTTAGCGCACGAAAGGCACCTTACCGGGCTACAAACGCCGCGTCAAGGCAGCCTCCCCCCAGCAACCACGGGCTTTGTAGCTTACAAAGCCCGTTTATTGCCAGTTATTACGACAATGCTATTTGCCAAACTGCTTCATTTATCTGATTAATTGTTCAGCTTTTGGCAAGATTTGTGCGCCCGATCGCGCAGTAAGATCGTAATTGTAAATATCTGTACGATACTGCGTGCGACCATCAGCCCCCACAAACGCGGTCAGATAGTAGAGATTAACGGGGATATTGTGTCGAATATTCACATAACGGGTATAACCCTGCTTTAAGGCATCGGAGATACGCGTATCGTTCCATCCGGCATCCTGCAACAGCATATTTGCCAGTTCAGACGCCTTATTCACCCGCACGCAGCCAGAACTCAACGCCCGCGTCTCTTTCTGGAACAGGTTATGGTTCGGCGTGTCATGCAAATAGATGGCATCAGAGCTCGGCATATTGAATTTGTAACGACCAAGGGAGTTCTGTACGCCCGGCGCCTGCTGGAAACGGAACGGTAAATTCGATGGCGTAATCGTCGCCCAATCAACCATTGACGGATCGATCGCCTCTTTGCTGTTCCAGCCGCGCAGCACGGTATAACCGTGGCGTTCAAGGTATGTCGGATCGTTCAGAACCTTCGGAAGAATATCCTGGCGCGCCAGCGTCGGCGGTACGTTCCACGGCGGATTGACCACCACATTGTTCAGTGCGCTGCTCATCATCGGCGTTTTGCGATCGGGGCGTCCGACAATGACCCGCGATGCCAGCACCTGGCTGCCGTTGAGATAATAAACCAGCGAGTACTCCGGAATATTCACCATAATGCCGGTGGAAAGCGTCGCTGGCAGCAAACGTAACCGTTGGATATTGAGAGCCAGCAATGCAGCACGCTGCGACGGGCTGACATTCAGCCAGTCACGCGTGCCCTGGCCAATCACGCCATCGGCATGCAGCCCCTGCCAGGCCTGAAAGCGTTTTACGGCCTCAACCAGTTGCCGATCGTAAGCCGCACGCGTCGGTACTTTTTTCCTGGGCGACGCAACTGAGGTGCTGACTGCGACCTGATCGCCAGGCAGCACGATGTTCGGCCCGCCCTCCAGCATGCCGGTACGTTGCAAGATCTCGCGCAACGCAGGAACATCGTTGCTCCACTGCCCTGGTCGCAGCGTGACGTTACTGGCGATTTGCGGCCACGGACGAGAATCCCCCACCAGCGTCAGCAATGACTGGTGCATGGCAGCATATTGCGGATGGTGTGGCGCAAGGCTCTGAATGAATGACGGCAGCGAACCGTTATCCAACGCCAGTTGCCACTGATTGATCACTGAAATCGCCGGCGTTGCCAGCGCATAGGGTTTGTCGCTATAAAGCCAGCGCTGACCTTTCGCCTGAATACCGGCAACAAAATGCAGATAGCCCAGCATGGCGTCAGAGAGCACGACATCACGCGCCATACCGGAAACACCCGGATCGGTTAACAGCTCAACCCAGGTGGTAAATTGCGGCTGGAAACCGGCAATCGCCACTTCCGCCAGTTGCTGTTGAAACGCCTGCACCGCATCGCGGTTATCCCACATGGGTTTCTGGCCGCGCGCCGCATACAGGGCCGCCAGTTGATTCATATAGACGGGCGTCCAGTTGGCAGGCAATTGCGACTGCAACTGTGCGCGAACATCTGCCACAGAAACACCAGCAGGATAAGGCTTCACGCCGATTAACATGGCGGTAGCAGGCGATTGTGCCTGCGGCTGCTGTAACACGGTCGGCTGATCGCCCGGCGTGGCGGAACTATCAACCGGCACCATTTCAGGCTCATCGGCCTGTACGCTGAACAGTGGAGCAAATGCCAGTGCCAGACACAAACTCAGCGCTGACATCCGACGACCATTTAACTTCTTAAGCAACATCCCTTGCCCCCTGTTTCTCTCACATTGCGCGTGACGTGTGCGTCACCTTTTCTCAGTATATAAAGACAAAAAAGCATTTGCCTTACCTAATGTAAAGAAATTTAAAGATGAAATGCAGGCCGCAGCGGCCCTTCCCGTAATAAAAAAGGCGACATCGCTGTCGCCTTTGTCATCTGCCCTACCGTTAAGAGGCATCCGCCGTACCAGGGAGCGTTTCCGGCAGTTGGGCGGCAAAACCACGCAGCCCCACGACGTGTACATGCTCATGATTCTGGAAGACTTTACGCACCAGTTTGTAGGTGGTGCCTTTCTCCGGACTGATATTTTCCGGTGCCGCGATAATCAGCTGCATCTCCAGACGTTCGCACAGCTCAAACAGCGTAGCGATGGAGCGGGCATCAAGACGCGCCGCTTCGTCGAGGAACAGCAGACGACACGGCGAAATGTCCTTGCCGCGCAGACGACGGGCTTCGTCTTCCCAGCTCTGCACCACCATCACCAAAATCGACATCCCGGTACCGATCGCTTCACCGGTCGACAGCGCGCCCGATTCCGCACGCAGCCAGCCGTCGGAACCACGGTTAACTTCCACTTCCATCTCCAGATAGTTGCGGTAGTCGAGCAGCTCTTCACCGATGGTTTGCGGCGTCCGCTGGCCCATATCAACTTGCGGATTCAGACGCTGATAGAGTTTCGCCAGCGCTTCCGAGAAGGTCAGGCGGTTACTGTTAAACAGATCCTGATGCTGCTCATGCTGTTCAGAAAGCACCGCCAGCAGCGTCGCATGGGTTTCACGCACGTTCACGTTCAGCCGCACGCTGTTGACCTGACCAAACGAAACGCTTTGCAGCCCCTGGTTCAGCATGCGAATACGGTTCTGCTCGCGCTGAATGGTTTTGCGGATGATGTTCGCTACGCTGCGGGAGCTGATAGCCAGCTTCTGCTCGCGCGAGGTCAGCTCTTCCGTCAGACGGCTCAGCTCGATCTCCATCTGTTCGATCGCTTCCACCGGATCGTCAGTGCGAATAATATCCTGACGGATACGTTCGCGCAGATGCTGATACACCGCCACAAAGAACTGGATCTTACGTTCCGGACGCTTCGGATCTTCCGACATCCGCAGCACATCGCGCAGGTGTTCGTTATCCGCTACCGCCAGACGCAGCGCACCCAGCGCTTTATCCGACATGGATCGCAGTTCGTCAGCCGAAAGATAGGCCAGCTCGCGACGGTGCAGACGGCGCTCGACGCCATTGTCTTTCACCATGCGCATTACCGCGCACCAGCCCGCTTTTGCCGTTACCACCTGCTCGCGCATTTCGTGATAATCACGCTCCAGGCGGCGCAGTTTGCGGGTCAGGTTATCCATCTCCGCTTCACAGAAGGTGAGCGCTTTTTCCAGTTGATTGCGACGCGCGCGGTTCGTGGAGAGTTGCGCATGCAGTTCATCACGACGAATACGCGCCCGCTCTTCCGCACCGCCGTCGGCGCGTACGCCGATCTCCTGCAACTCTTTTTGCAGATCGTTAAGCAGCTCTTTTTTGGTATCAAACGAACTTTTCAGCGAGGCCAGCACCTGATTGTACTGGCCGAACTGCGCGGCATGGCTGCGCATCGCTTCACGCGCCCGGGTACGTTCGGCTTCCGCCTGCTCCAGACGCTGACGCAGCTTCTCGTTCAGATCGTTGTTACCGTTGAACATCTCCGCGGAATCGGAGTAGCTGAAGTGCGCGCGGCGCTGTACCACTTCCGCCAGCACAAACGCTTGCTGGCGAGCGTCGCGTTGCACCTGTTGGGATGCGGCATAATCGGCTTTTAACTGCTCAAACTGTTCCGGATCGCTTTGCAATACCGAAACGACCGGTTCCAGTTTTGCCAGTTGGTTACCAAACTGCTGAATGAAGCGCGCGGCTTCCTGCGCTTCGTCCAGGCGTTCCTGTATTTCATCAACGCGATCGGCCAGCGTATCGTCAGCCAGCAAATTCACGCGTGGCAGCAGGCGGTTAAGCTGGGCAACGCCCTCTTTCGCCTGTTCAAACTGCACGCGGTTTTGCTGGTTGTCGTTTTCATGGTTGCTGATAGCCCGTTCCAGCTCGCCGCGGCGACTGTTGAGCGCGCGGATTTCCGCTTCCGGATCGTCCTCAAACGCAACCGCCAGATGGCTGCCGATAAAGCGGCTGAATGCCTGATGCAGACGCTGCGTTTTTTGCACATCGAAAGAGAGCGTGGCAAAACGCTCGGCCAGCGCTTCACGCTCGGCGTGCAGGCTTTCGATACGGCTTTCACGCGCCGCGCGGCCAAACAGCGGCAGCGTCGGGAAACGCGAATAACGCCACTGGCGATCGGCGATTTTCACCACCACCGCTTTTTCCAGCTCGTCAACGGCGAACACGCTGTCATCGAAGGATTGCGGATCCCCTTCGATCAGATAGAGATCTTCCGGGCAATCTTCCAGCCCTTCCAGCATCTCCGCAACCTGCGACAGATCAGGAACCACGATGGCGTGACGCGACGGGCCATACAGCGCTGAATAATAGGGCGCATCGTCAATGCTGACATCGTCATAAATTTCCGACAGCAGCACACCGCCAAAACGTTCCGCCAGCGCGTTCAGACGACTATCTTCCGCACCGCCAGGCTGGCTTAAACGTTCAATTTCATCATCGACGGCACGTTTACGCGCGCCGACTTCATCACGCTCAACGATCGCTTCGCGCTCACGCTCCAGCAATTGTTGCAGGTATTCCGTCACTTGCTGGCCAGATTCGAACGCTTCGCCACACTGCTCGCTCAGTTGAGTCAGGCTGTTCTGCGCCGCCAGCCATACCGGCGCGCGTTTGGTCAGCGTCTGAATGCGCGATTGCAGCTGTTCCAGCTCCTGGCGCAGCGTAAGACGCTGTTCACCGGCGGCGGCAACGTTATCGGAAAGCGCAGCGATTTGCGCTTCCAGTTCCTGATGCAGATTTTCCAGCTCTTCGACGTCATACTGTTTGCCCTGACGCTTGCAGAACTCGGCGAACAGGCGCTCGGCTTCCTGCTGCTCACGCAGACGCTGTTCCAGCTCGTTCAGACGCATGCGCAGCGGCTGCACCTGTTCAGCCAGATGGCGCTGGTTTACACCATCGCGGAGCAACTCGCGCGCCACTTCCCAGGCTTCATTACGCGCCAGCGGACCGTTGATGGCGGCCACCAGTTGGTAAGCCTGCTCGAACTGGCTGTGCGCGGTCTGCGCAACGCTTAATTTCTGATCCAGCGACAGCAGTTTTTCGGTCGCTTCCTGCTCTTTGGCCTGGAAAGTTTCCAGCCATTCGTCAGCGGTTTCCGACGTCAGATCCGGCAGGCGACACAGCTCTTTTGCCCGCTCCAGCGCCTGCAACGCCTGGTTGTACTGGATAGCGCGGGTTTGCTGCACATCCAGCGCCTGCTGGTAATCGGCAAGCTGGTTTTTCAGCTCATCCACTTCCAGCTCGGCGGCTTCAGCGCGGGCTTCGTTCTCTTCCTGGCGCTCGGCGGCTTCAGCCACCACTTCATGCTGCTCTTCGAGGCGAATCTGTAACTCTTCGAGATCCGCTTCATAGCGTTCGATTTTTTCCTGCTGGCGCAGCGCCGTTTGCACCAGGTTCAGATGATCGCTGGCCGCCTGGTAATCGGCTTCCAGATCGCCTTCCGCACCGGCATGTTCCGCCAGCTCGCGCGCCATATCGACATGCTTATACTGCTCGCCCGCCAGCTGCTGGCGCGAGGTAAACAGATCCCGGCGGAACTCCAGCGCTTTATCCAGATGCACGCGGCGCTCATTGGCGTGGCGCATATAATCCGCCGCCACATAGTTGGTGGCTTCGCTGATCAAATGTTTGAACAGATCGCGATCCGACTGGGTCACACGAATCGCTTCCAGCGTCATCCGGTTTTCGCGCAGCGCCGCTTCCATATCCTGGAACGCTTTACGCACGCCGCTGTTTTCCGGTAACAGATAGTCGCGCAGCGAGCGGGTGATGGCGCTGGAGATCCCGCCGTACAGCGAGGCTTCGATCAGGCGATAGAATTTGCTGCGATCCGATGCGGAACGCAGACGACGCGCGACGATGCCCAGATCGAACATCAGCGCGTGGTAATCGGTGATGGAGTTGAACTGTTTAAACTGCACCCCTTCCATCGCATCCAGTTTATCTTTCACTTCCTGCAACGACAGCACGCGCGCCTGGCGCTCGTTCAGCGTTTCGGTCAGCAACTGCGTCGGCAATATGGAGGTCGGCAAGCCCTGAATGGCGAAAGGTTTAATATCTACTTTACGATCGCGCCCCGCGACCTGTTGCAGACGCACCCCCACCAGCACACGCTGATGGCGGGAGTTGATCACATCCAGCACCGAATAACAGACACCGGCTTTCAGCTTACCGTGCAGCCCTTTATCACGGGAGCCAGAGGTCGCGCCCGCTTCGGTGGTATTACGGAAGTGCAGCAGCGTCAGATCGGGGATCAGCGCCGTGACAAACGCCGCCATGGTGGTGGATTTCCCGGCGCCGTTCCCCCCGGAAAGCGTGGTAACCAGCTCATCCAGGTCAAAGGTGCGGGCAAAAAAGCCGTTCCAGTTAATCAGCGTTAGCGAACGAAATTTACCGCGATCGATCATTACTCTTCCTCCGAGCTATCCGGCTGATTTTCTTCAGGCTCATCATTGAGCTGCAGGTGGTTTTCGACTGGCATGGCTTCACCGTCACGGATCATACGCAGTTGCGCTTCGCGCGGATCGTCGCCGGAGCGGACATCTGCGCCAAAGCGGAACACCGATTCCGTGATGCGGAATTTGCTGCTGTCATTGCCCATAAACCAGATCATGCCAAGGCGACGCAGACGGTTGAGCGAGGAGCGTACTTTTTCCTGCAACTTCTGCCGGTCAAGATCGGAGCCGGTTGAGCGGTTGTTGACCAGTTTCAACAGTTTCGGTTCATCGGCCAGCGACAGCAGTTCGTCGTACAACTCCTGCTGCGTGAAGATCCCTTCATTCGCCAGACGCTCCGGGCTCAGGTACAAGTAGCAAAGAATTTTGCCCACCATCATATCCAGCTCAGAAAGCACCGAACGCGGAATTAGCGTGGTGGAGCGCGGGCGCAGATAGAAGAAACCTTCCGGCGCACGGATCAGCTCCACGTTGTAACGTGCGTAAAACTCTTCCAGATATTCCTGAAAATCCATCAAAAAGGCGTGATTATCCAGCTCGTCAAGGCCGATATGCCGTCCTGAGCGCAATGCGCTATCGAGCGCCGGAAACAGTGGGTTAGCCAGCGCCTGCGCCAGTTTAACCGGCATCACTTGTTCAATATTTGTCGATGACATGCGCCTGTACCTTGGCTCCGTAATCATTAATCGGCTGCCATTTCGGCGGCAGTCCGGTGAAATCTGCTTGCGCTACGCCAAGACGTACCGCCTGATCGACCACAATACGCGCGATGTCGAAATGCCGGACACGCGGATACTGCGTCAGATATTCGCGGGCGACCAGCCCAAGATCCAGCGGCACACCTTTGGTTTTATAAATCGCCAGTTGCTGCTCAATCATTGCCGCCAGCTGCTCGCGGATTTCGTTAAACTCTTCGAATTCCAGATCCGGCGGCAGTTCACCGGTCACCTCTTCATCGCGCAGCGCCATCTCTTCATCGCGCATATCCAGCAGCCTGTCGGCGTTGGCGTAGGTCAATGCCCACGGCGCATCAAAATAAGACTGCACCGACTGGCGCAGACGCTGAGCGAAGACGCGGTTTTTATCCATATCGATAGCGGTACGGATAAATTTGTGCACGTGACGGTCGTAACCGATCCACAAATCGATCGACTGCTGGCCCCAGCTCACGATGCGATCCAGCTTGCTTTGCAGGTTGAACACCAGTTGATCGAGGAACTCCAGATCGTCGCGGCCGACGGTGGCATCCTGAATGCTCAGCAGATTCGCCTGAAGTTTGTCTCCGGCGGCATCCAGCGTATCCTGCAACTCACGCAGTGTACCGGAGGTTTCTGACAGCAAAAGTTCACAGCTGGAGATGGCCGCCCGCCAGTCTTTATTCAGCAACTGGGCGATATCATCTTTCACCTGCTGCTGCTGTTCATCCATCAGGCGCTGGGTCAAATCGATGCTGTCGAAAATCTCCGCCACCGAATATTTCAGCGGCGCAAAGACGTTACGATGCCAGTGAAATTCGTCGCCGTCTTCTTCCGCCGCGTCAGCAGCGCGTTTTAGCTCGCCGGCCACAATCGACAACTGCATAGAGAGGCGCAGCGTGGAAAATTCACGCTGGCGGATGTAGTAATCAGTGATGCCGATGCCGAGCGGCGTCAGACGGTAGATCGCATTGCCTTCCACCAGTTCGCTGGTAAAGCGGTTTAACAAACGCTGACGCACCATGTCATTGATAGCGTTATTGGCGCGCTGAACGATGGTTTCGCTGGTTTGCTCAAACGCCTCACTGACGTGACGAAACGCGTCGACCAATTCACCTTCGCTCATCTCGCCATCAAGACGCTCACCGTTGAGCGTGGCAACAGCCAGCAAAAAGGAGAGCCTGTCGACCGGCAGCGAGATGGAGAAATCATTTTTCCTGGCCCAGGCAACCAGTTCGGGGACTGTCTGGGAAAATTCACTCATCGTTTGTCCTTCCATCGATTTGCGGCTTAAGCGCTGTCACGTGAATATAGCGGCCAAGGCTGATATACGGCTCCTGACGACAAAAGCGTGTTTCAAGCTCGAGCAATGCGTCAAAACAGTCGTGCTGTTGATGTTTTTCACGCAGGTAATCGTGAAAAACCCGTACGCCGGTTTTACCGGTAATGCGCCAGCCAATCTGTTCGAGCCAGCCGTAAACATCCGCAGGATTACGCGGATAGTCCGGGGAAAGGGTGCGTTTTTTACGTTTTGGCATACCTGCTTTCACGTAGTCGAAATTCCCTGCCACCATATTGTGCATTAGCAGACCGTCGGCATTATAAAACATCAATGACAACGCGCCGCCCGGGCGCAGTACCGACCATAATATTCCTAACGCAAATACTGGTTCTGCCACCCATTCAAGCACAGCATGGAACAATATCAGATCAACGGGCGATTCCAAATGCTCAGCCACATCCTGAACGGCGCATTGTACAAAATGCATGTTACCGCTCACACCTTTCGCCTCTGCTGCGGTTTGCGCGCGCGCGATCATCTCTTTTGACACATCGCACAGGGTAACGTGGTGGCCCAACTGCGCCATCCGAATCGCCGTTTGCCCTTCCCCTCCGCCAGCATCCAGAACCCGCAACGGAACATTGCCACACGTTGCCAGCAGAGCGTCAAGATCCTGCCACAGGATCGCCTGGCGCAACTGCCCTTTGGTGGTGCCGTAGATGTTGCGCGAGAATTTCTCCGCGATATCGTCGAAGTTACGATCCTGCATGCACGCTCCACGCTTTTGGCAAAACAGCTATTTTGTCACAGCCGTGACGAGAATGAACCCATCTGGTGTAAGATCGGCTGAAATCACTTGCTGTATGCTCAAAAAGGAGACGGTTCCGGTGCTTTTCACCCTAAAAAAATTCCTGGGCGGCCTGTTGCTTCCCCTGCCTTTTTTGCTTTTGGTGATCGGGCTGGGGGTTATGCTTGTCTGGTTCAGCCGCTGGCAGAAAACGGGTAAGACATGTATTACTTTCGGCTGGCTGGTTTTGCTGCTGTTAAGCCTGCAACCGGTCGCGGATGGTCTGCTAAAACCTATCGAAGCGAAATATCCCACCTGGCGCGGCACACAGCCGGTGAAGTATATCGTCGTCCTCGGCGGTGGTTACACCTGGAATGATGCCTGGGCGCCCAGCTCAAACCTGATTAATAACAGTCTGCCCCGCCTGAATGAAGGGATTCGCCTCTGGCAGGCCAATCCGGGCGCGAAACTGATCTTTACCGGCGCGGCAGCGAAAACCAATCCGGTCAGCACGGCAGAAGCTGGCGCGCGCGTGGCGGAAAGCCTTGGCGTCCCGCGCAGCGAAATTATCACGCTGAATGATCCAAAAGATACGGAAGAAGAAGCGGCAGCGGTGAAGCTGGCCATCGGCGATGCGCCATTTCTGCTGGTGACCTCCGCATCCCATTTACCGCGAGCGATGATTTTCTTTCAGCATGCAGGGCTGCATCCGCTCCCCGCGCCGGCAAACCAGATGGCGATTGCGTCGCCGCTGAATCCCTGGGAACGCGTTATTCCTTCCCCGGTCTGGCTGATGCACAGCGACCGGGTAGGCTATGAAACGCTGGGGCGTATCTGGCAGTGGCTGAAAGGCCGTTCAGACCAGCCAGGGGAGCAGTGATTTCGAGGCGAGATCAAAATTGGCGCGGTTAAATCTGCCGGTGTTCACCAGTTGCGCCACTTCGTCCCAAAGCAGATAGAGCCAGCGCCGCCAGAGGAAAGATTCCGCCACTGGCGCGCGCTGTAAATAGTGCCAGAGCAGCCCTTCCGCCTGCGGCCCATCAACGAGACGAAACAGCTCATATTCACGGGGCGCCCACAGCATAATGCCTGGGCCCACCATCGCCAGGAGCTGATCGCTGCGGGCATCCTTCAACATACTGCGCAAATTAAAGCTGCCGTGCACCAGCACGCAGTTATCATTGAAACCATCAAACAGCGCGGGCAGGCATTCGCGGGTACGGAACAACAACCGTTTATCCTGCATGGTTAGCCCGGTATTCTGATATTGATTGAGGGTCGTCCACAGCACCTCCACGCGCTGGCGATACCATGATGGCCAGATATTTTCCTGGGTGCTGTCGACCATGCCGACACAACCGTGGCTGTCCTGGCGGTGCCAGGCAAGCAGCGCTTCAACGATCTGATCTTTTAACTGTTCCCAGCGCTCCGGCGTGCGCGTCGGGGCTTCAACAGGCACGCCGCGCAGACGCTCAATCAGCAACACATCGGGGCCGGGATGTTCTTCATGTGTCATCACCCCGTATACCACCGGCATCCGCACTGCACCGCTCCTTGCCAGCATTGAGATCTTCCAGGCCAGTTGGCGAGCAATGCCCGGCGTAGAGAAACTCCGGGCCAGCAGCGGCATCGGATTTCCCTGGCTGTCATACAGCGACCAGAGTACAGAATCAGGCTTTTCGCTGACACACTCCATGCGGCTCAGTTTTTCTCCCAGCAGATGGCTCAGTTCAGCGCGCAGTTGTTCCATAGCAGAATGCCCTCACAAAAACGACTGCTTTTATAATGAGCGCCCGCAGGACGGATGTCACCCTGGTAAGATCAAAACAGCGCAGGAATTTGGCGGGAAACGGAAAATCCCCTCCGGACAGAGGGGATGAAAGGCTTAACGCAGCTCCAGGCGAACGCGTTCAAGATCGTCTTGCGTATCCACGCCCGTACCCGGCACAACGCTTGCCACGGCAACATGGATCTTCTCGCCATACCAGAGCACACGAAGCTGCTCCAGCATTTCGATTTGCTCCAGCGGGCTGGTTTGCCAACTGACATAGCGGCGGATAAACCCGGCGCGATAGCCGTAAATACCGATATGGCGCAGGAAGGTGTCACCTATCGTTTCACGGGAAAGTGCAAAACGGTCACGATCCCACGGGATCGTGGCGCGGGAAAAGTACAGTGCATAACCTTCGGCATCCATCACCACTTTAACGGCGTTGGGATTGAACGCCTCTTCTGCGCTGTGAATAGGCACGGCGAGCGTTGCCATACCAACATTGCGAATGCTGAGATTCTCAGCCACCTGACGAATAATCGCTGGCGGGATCATCGGCTCATCGCCCTGGACATTCACTATCACCGTATCGTCGCTGAAGCCGCATTTTTCAACCACTTCGGCCAGGCGCTCGGTTCCGGACTGGTGATCGGCGCGGGTCATGCAGACTTCACCGCCAGCCGCCTGCACCGCGCGCATCACCTCTTCGTTGTCCGTTGCCACAATGATGCGATCGGCGCCGGATTCACGCGCGCGTTCCAGCACGTGCACCACCATCGGTTTGCCGTTGATATCCACCAAAGGTTTTCCCGGCAAACGCGTGGAGGCGTAACGCGCAGGAATAATCACAACGAAACTCATGGCCGGCTCTCTTCCGCAGTTAACGAACGCGCTTCGGTTTCCAGCAAGACCGGAATGCCTTCCCGCACCGGGTAGGCCAGACTGTCGATTTTACAGATCAGCTCTTGCTTATCCTGGCTGTAGTAAAGTTTGCCGTTACACACCGGACAGGCAATAATTTCAAGCAAACGGTGATCCATCTTTCCTCCTGATACACCGACAATTAATGAATTAAGCTTATCACATTCATTTCTTACACCGCGTCTATTTCCAGCCCGCTGCGGCAGGCAGAAAACAGCCCATCCGGCAGACGCGCAAACGTGATCCTTCGGGCCCCCTGCCAGCGGGCAAATTCCGTAATGGCATTTTGTAGCCCCTTTTCCAGCGAGCGGCCAGGCTTAACCCCATCTTCAAGATAGAGCGCAATCACTTCCAGTACGCCCTCTTTGCGGTGCATTTTGGCATCCATGCGCCCCACCAGCCGCCCACGATGGAGCAGCGGCAACACGAAATAGCCAAACTGCCGCTTAGGCGCCGGGGTATAGCACTCCAGGCGATAGCTGAAATCGAAAAACTGCTCTGCCCGTTTGCGATCCCAGACCACCGGATCAAACGGTGACAGCACCGCGCTGTGCGTAGCAGTGAGTTTATCCTCCTGCGCCGTTGCCAGCAGCGGCAATAGCGAGGCGTGCAGCCAGGCCGGGCCAAGGGTTTCAACATTGACCGGATAAATTTGCCCGGCTTCCTGCAACTGCTCCAGCAGCAACGGCAATGCCGGCTGACGCAAACGGTAGTAATCTGCCAGCCACTGAGCGCGAAACACCCCGAGACTGCGGGCGCTGTTTTCCAGCATTCGGTACTCCGCAACCTCCTGCGACAGCGGGTCCCGCTCATCATCCCAGTGCGGCATTACCCGCTGCGTAAGATCATAGACACGCTGGAAATTACGGCGTTCGACAACCATCACTTTCCCGGCCGTAAACAATCCTTCCAGATGACGCTTGTGAGGTTTCCACTCCCACCAACCGCTGGCACCCTTACGCGGGTGTTCAAAATCGGCTGAGCGCACCGGCCCATTTTGCTCGATATGGGCAACAAGCTGCTCAATCTCTTCGACATGCTCCTGCATCCACTCTTTACGATACTTCCAGCCCATTGTGTCAGGCGCCAGCATGCGGTGGCGCACAAGGGCAAAATCATCGCGCGGCAAGAAACAGGCTTCATGTGCCCAGTATTCCATCAGTTCACCGCGGCGTAGCGCGTCGTCAAGCCAGTGCTGTGGATACGGTCCGAGGCGGCTGAACAGCACCAGATAAGGGCTACGGGCAACAATGTTGATAGTGTCGATTTGCAGCAGCGACATACGCTGGATCGTAGAGAGAATATCGGAAGGTGTGACGCGTCTGGCAGGTTTGCGCAGTAAACCTTGCGCGGCGAGATGTAAATGACGGGCAGATGTTAACGAGAGTTGCGGCACAGACATGGAGATTCCTGTTCAGTTAACAGGGCGCAGCCGATGCAGCAATCGTCAGCGCGCCAGAGTAAGCAATTCCTGCAGCAGCTTGTTCGCCTGTTCGCCTTCCAGTTGCGCGTCCACAGGCAAATACCACCAGTTATCTTCAGCGAAGGGCCGACATTTCACCGCATCTTTTTCGGTCATCACCAACGCCTGTCCCGATTTGACCATCGCCTGAACATCCGCCCGGGTTAATGCCTGATGATCGGCGAGCGCAAAAGTCTGTTCCGGCGTCACGCCGCACTCACTGAGCGTAGCGAAAAAACGCGGGGGATGGCCAATACCGGCCATCGCCACGCAAGGTGCCAGATCGCGTACTTCGCGCCGTTCACCGGTGCGCAAATTAACGGCCAGCCCCGGAATCAGGCGCATCGGGATCTCACCCGCTCTTGCCACGCCGCCGTTGGCGATCACCGCATCAACCGTCTTCAGACGTGAAGCGCGTTCACGCATCGGACCCGCAGGAAGCCACCAGCCATTGCCAAAACGTCTGACGCCATCAATGACCACAATCTCTTTGTCTCGCGCCAGGCGATAGTGTTGCAGGCCATCATCAGTGACGATTATCTGCACGGAATGTTGTGCCAGAATGGCTTCCACCGCCTCACGGCGGTTGGGAGAAACAGCAACCGGCGCGCCGGTGCGCTGGTAAATCAGCACAGGTTCGTCGCCCGCCTCTTCCGTGGTGGTATCAGACGTCAGTAATAGCGGGTAACGTTCTGCTTTCCCACCATAACCTCGCGAAACTACCCCCACGCGGATACCACGCTGCTGAAGCTGTTCAACCAGCCAGACAACCACCGGTGTTTTACCGTTACCGCCGGCCGTCAGGTTACCGACCACCACCACCGGAACCGGGGCGCGCCAGGCTTTTTTTAGCCCCAGACGATAAGCCAGACGGATTGCGCCACTCACCAGGCCGTAAAGCCAGGAGAGCGGCAATAACAGTAGCCACAGCGGGGATTCACCGGACCAGATACGTGCAATCATGCGCCAAACTGCATTTTATGAAGCTGAGCGTAAACGCCACGGTGCTCCAACAGCTCGGCATGACTGCCGCGCTCAACGATACAGCCATCTTCCACCACGACAATTTCATCGGCCTGTTCAATGGTAGACAGGCGGTGGGCGATAACCAGAGAGGTACGGTTTTTCTGCAACTCATTTAGCGCAGCCTGAATCGCGCGTTCAGATTCGGTATCCAGTGCTGACGTAGCCTCATCAAGGATCAGGATCGGGCTGTCACGCAGCAGCGCGCGGGCAATCGCGATACGCTGACGCTGACCGCCGGAAAGCAGTACCCCATTCTCACCAATTATTGTATCCAGACCTTCATCCATTTTATTGATGAAATCAAAGGCATAGGCCATCTTCGCTGCTTTCTCAATCTCCTCACGGCTGTACACCTCGGTACGGGCGTAGGCAATGTTGTTGGCAACGGTATCATTAAAGAGATGCACGTTCTGGGAGACCAGCGCGACTTGATCACGCAGCGATGTGAGCTTGTATTCGCGCAGATCGTGGCCATCCATCAGGATCTGCCCTTCGTCAATATCGTAGAAACGCGTGATCAGGCTGGCCAATGTCGATTTACCTGAACCGGAGCGCCCCACCAGTGCAACAGTCTTACCCGCCGGGATCGTCAGGTTGATATTGCGCAGCGCTGGCGTATCACGACCAGGATAAGTAAACGTCACGTTGCGGAATTCAATATCGCCGCGAGCGCGTTCGATAACACGCGTTCCTTCGTCTTTTTCCTGCTCGCTATCGAGGATAGCAAACAGCGTCTGGCAAGCCGCCATACCGCGCTGGAACTGGGCATTGACGTTAGTCAACGATTTCAACGGACGCATCAGGGCGATCATAGAAGAAAAGACGACGGTAATCGTACCAGCCGACAGCGTCTGCATGACACTTGGGAAGCTGGCGGCATACAGTACAAATGCCAGCGCCAGCGATGCAATCAACTGGATCAAAGGATCAGAAATAGAGGAGGCAGAGACCATTTTCATCCCCTGCAAACGCATCTTGTTACTGACTTTGTCAAAGCGGTGGGTTTCTACTTCCTGACCGCCAAACATCAGCACCTCTTTATGCCCTTTTAGCATCTGTTCCGCGCTGGTGGTCACCTGCCCCATCGTGTTCTGCATGTTTTTGCTGATATTACGGAAACGCTTAGATACCAGGCGAATAGCAACCGAAACAATAGGCGCCAGCACAATCAGGATCAGCGACAGTTGCCAGCTATACCAGAACATCATCACGAACAGGCCGATGATCGATGCGCCTTCACGCACCACGGTGATCAATGCGCTGGATGAAGACGAAGCCACTTGTTCCGAATCGTAGGTAATACGTGACAGCAGAGTACCAGTCGATTGCTTATCAAAAAATGATACCGGCATACCCATCATGTGGCTAAACAGGCGACGACGCATGGTCATCACCACTTTCCCCGAGACCCAGGAAATGCAGTAACTGGAGATATAACTGGTGATACCGCGGAGGATCATCAGCCCGATAACCACCAGCGGCATCCACAGCAGCACCGAACGGTCCGTTTTACCAAAACCATCATCCAGTAACGGTTTAAGCAGCGATAACATGAATGTATCGCTGGCTGCGTTGAGGATTAACGCAATCCCCGACACGATCAGACCCGTTTTGAAAGGCGCAATAGTTGGCCATAGTCGGCGGAATGTCTGCCATGTGGAGAGATCTTTATCGTTCTGCATTCAGAAAACCAACACTTGTTGAAATAGCCGCATATTCTACCCGTTATCGTTTGGGACGCCAAACCACTGATGATACCAACGCGGTAAAAGTTGATCCCGTAAGCTATGGATTTCCCAGCCCTGGGGAGAAAATGAGATGGTTATCTGCCCCTGGTGCGGAGTGTCATACCAGCGATATCCCTGCTCCCGGTAACGTTTTACGACCTTTAGCGAAGGGAAGCGCCAGGCGTTATACCGCGATGCTGACGCCAATGCCGCCTTACCTTCTACCCGCTGTAAGAAAGGCAGAGACGACGAGGTGTTACTTCCATGATGAGGTACCTGCACAAGTGTAGATTGCAGGTGCTGCCAGTAGCGGCTGAGCATTGCCATCTCTCCCTGCGTTTCGATGTCACCGGTTAGCAGGATACTGTGTTTCCCATCCTCCACCTTCACGACACATGAGAGATTGTTCCCCTGCGTCTGCGCTTTCGGTAGCGGCCAGTGCGCGCTGAATGTCAGCCCCTGCCACTGCCATGTCTCCCCACGAAAACAGGGTGCATGGCCAGCCCAACCTAATGGGCTGCGAACCCACAGTTCTGGCCAAACTTTCAGTAACGACGCCAGACCACCGCGATGATCCAGATGTTCATGGCTCAGAATGATGCCCTCGGGCTGTAGAGCATGCCAGCGCAGCCACGGAATAATCAGTTGCTGCCCACTGTCACCACCAGGCCACGCAACGCCGGTGTCATAGAGAATCGCTTTACCATTGCGTTCAATCACCATTGCCAGCCCTTGCCCAACATCCAGCATATGTACTGACCACTCTCCTGGCCGGTCAGCACGCCATAGCGGTAATAACAACATCGTCAGGCCAGTCAGACACAGCGCAGGAATACGACGCCACAGAGACAAGCGCCAACAGATCAGCATCAACCATGGCGCCCAGGCTGCTACCTGCCAACGTGCATCAATATTGACCCATCCCGCTGGCAGCCATCGCAGAAAAGCAAACAATAGAGCGAGCGTTTGGTCCGCAAGGTACCAGCAGGCTTCCTCAATTAACGGGGGCCCGGTCAAGTGCAGCAGCATTCCCGTTAAAATCAGGGGGACGGTGACAAATGTTACCAGCGGGATCGCCACCAGGTTGGCGACCAGTGAGCTCAGGCTGATTCCATGGAACGTAGATAATTGTAATGGGATCAGTAATAACGTCATCCCAATCTGCAAATGGACCAGGCTCATACTGCTATGTATAAGCCAGCGTTGCTGTGCTGGCATCGGTAACCACTGATACCAGAACAGCAATGCTGCCACCGCGAAGGCCGATAACCACAAGCTGAATGACAATACGGAGAGCGGATCGATAAACAGTATCGCGGCGACACAACAGAGCCAGACTTGCCAGGGCGACCATAATCGACCTGAAAGACGTAGCGTAGCCCAGACGCTAAGCGAAATGGCCGTACGCAATGCGGGTGGTTGTAAACCTGTGAGACATGCATACCCGATGGCACACAACACTCCGGCAAGCAGCGGCAAGGCCCAGTTAATCCGGTTAGCGGGGAAGTAAAACTGAATACCGCGGGTGACAACGCCGCCAAGCATCGCGGCAAGAGCGATATGCAGGCCAGATATAGCCATTAAGTGGGCGGTTCCTGTCTGACGCATAATCTCTTTTACCGGGCTTTCGAGTGCTGAACGCTCCCCCATTCCCAGCGCCAGAATCACCGGGCGCCAGGAATAAGGGGAAAGCGTGTGCGCCAACGACTGAAGATAATCCGCACGCCAGCTACAAGTTGGCTCGATTAAACGCGCATCGCTAAAGCGACCACTAAGAGGAAGGTGGCTCGCCAGTGCATAGCGCTGAGAATCAAATCCTCCGTCGTTGAGTTGGCCATGCATCGCACGTACACGAACGGTCATCGCCCATCGCTGCCCCGTACAGACCGGGAAAGGTAAATATTGACCATAGAGCGTTACGCCAGCGGCCGGGAACAGGCGTTTACCATTAAGACTCACTATCTTCGCCTGATGGCGGGTCATATTGTCTGTTTCGGTAATAATGACTTCAACCTGACGGTTTGCTCCCGGAAGGCTCACCGTTGGCCAAAGTGCCTGCATTGCGTTCAAAACGCCCCAGGCAAAAATAAGTAACGCGATGCCCCCATAGCGTAAAAGCCGTGACCGTACGCATGCCAGCAGGCACCCACTCATGATGACGCACCAAATACTGCGGATATCGGGTAATGCAGGCAACCACAACAGCGGTAAAATGCCCAATATAATGCATGCGGCTAATGTCGATAACGCCATGCATACCTCCTTGTTGAAGCAGAAGTATGCGGAGCTCTGGCTTTATTTTCTTTCGTGTGTTTTCAGATTTGCGGCGCGAATTGTTGGTTTTTTATCGCGTTACATCACACCAGCAAAAATGTGCGAGACTGCTTCAGGAAAAGAAAAGCAGAAAATGAAAAAGGCACCCTTTCAGGTGCCTTCTCGCATGCAATTCTTTGCTTTTCGCTAAGAATTACTCATAAATGTTGGCGCGGTCGCGTAATTCTTTACCCGGCTTAAAGTGTGGAACGTATTTTCCTTCCAGATCCACTTTATCGCCTGTTTTGGGGTTACGCCCGGTGCGAGGTGCACGATAGTGCAGGGAAAAACTGCCGAAACCGCGGATCTCAATGCGCTCACCCTGGGCAAGAGTAGAGGCCATATGCTCCAGCATTTCTTTTACAGCATCTTCCACGGCTTTAGCCGGGATATGCGATTGCTGGCTTGCAAGTCTTTCTATCAATTCTGACTTGGTCATGATTCCTCCGGTTTCCTTCAACGCAATATTCGCTTAATAGCTTTAACAAGGGCGGCCGTAGCCGCCCTTTGTCATTGATTACAGGACGAATCCTGTAATCTGTCAAGTAACTCATCGTCGTTCGCACGGCAACTGTGTGACTTTCGTCCAGTTACCGCACAAATAACTCCGGGTACTTGATCTTACTCGCCTTTAGCTGCTTTGAAAGCTTCAGCCATAGCGTTAGAGAAGTTGCCTTCTTCCTGTTTATTGTTAACAGAAGCGATAGCATCTTTCTCGTCAGCTTCGTCTTTCGCACGTACAGACAGGCTAACTACACGGTTCTTACGGTCAACGCCGGTGAATTTAGCTTCAACGTCATCACCAACATTCAGAACCAGAGTTGCATCTTCTACACGATCGCGAGAAGCTTCAGAAGCGCGCAGGTAACCTTCAACGCCGTCAGCCAGTTCTACGGTTGCGCCTTTAGCATCAACTGCAGTGACTTTACCGTTTACGATTGCGCCTTTCTTGTTCATTGCAACGTAGTTGTTGAACGGATCTTCTGCGAGCTGTTTAACGCCCAGAGAGATACGCTCACGCTCTGCGTCAACCTGCAGAACAACAGCTGCGATTTCGTCGCCTTTTTTGTATTCACGAACTGCTTCTTCGCCTGCAACGTTCCAGGAGATGTCAGACAGGTGAACCAGGCCGTCGATGCCGCCGTCCAGGCCGATGAAGATACCGAAGTCAGTGATAGACTTGATTTTACCTTCAACGCGATCGCCCTTGTTGTGGGTTTCAGCAAACTGCTGCCACGGGTTGGATTTGCACTGTTTCAGGCCCAGGGAGATACGACGACGTTCTTCGTCGATATCCAGAACCATAACTTCCACTACGTCGCCAACGTTAACAACTTTGGACGGGTGGATGTTTTTGTTGGTCCAATCCATTTCGGAAACGTGAACCAGGCCTTCAACGCCTTCTTCGATTTCAACGAAGCAGCCGTAGTCGGTCAGATTGGTCACACGGCCAGTCAGCTTGGTGCCTTCCGGGTAACGTTTAGCGATAGCTACCCACGGATCTTCGCCCAGCTGTTTCAGGCCCAGGGACACACGAGTACGTTCGCGGTCGAATTTCAGCACCTTAACAGTGATTTCGTCGCCAACGTTTACGATTTCGCTCGGATGCTTAACGCGTTTCCATGCCATGTCGGTGATGTGCAGCAGGCCGTCAACGCCGCCCAGATCAACGAATGCACCGTAGTCAGTGAGGTTCTTAACGATACCTTTAACTTCCATGCCTTCCTGCAGGTTTTCCAGCAGCTGATCGCGTTCTGCGCTGTTTTCGGATTCGATAACCGCACGACGGGAAACAACAACGTTGTTACGCTTCTGGTCAAGCTTGATTACTTTGAATTCAAGCTCTTTGCCTTCCAGGTGCAGAGTGTCACGGACCGGACGAACGTCTACCAGAGAACCCGGCAGGAACGCACGAATACCGTCCAGCTCAACAGTGAAGCCGCCCTTGACTTTGCCGTTGATAATACCGGTAACAGTTTCAGCGTCTTCGTAAGCTTTTTCCAGCTTAATCCAGGCTTCGTGACGTTTAGCTTTATCACGAGACAGCAGGGTTTCACCGAAGCCGTCTTCAACTGCATCCAGAGCAACGTCAACTTTGTCACCAACCTGGATTTCCAGTTCGCCCTGGGCGTTTTTGAACTGCTCAGCCGGAATGGCGGACTCAGATTTCAGACCGGCGTCAACCAGTACTACGTCTTTGTCAATAGCAACAACAACACCGCGAACGATAGAACCCGGGCGGGTTTCGATTTCTTTCAGGGACTCTTCAAAGAGTTGAGCAAAAGATTCAGTCATATTGATAATCTTCAGGATTCTTCAATTTAACGTCCACCTGGCTTCATGCCGGATGGGGTTGTTTAACATGCCTGCTCACATTCCATTGCAGCAGGTACTACGAATTCGGTCGCTTACGCGAGAGCCAATTTTTGGCGTGCATATTGTAGCGCTTTCTCAATCACTTGCTCAATGCTTAAACGGGTTGAATCCAGAACTAAAGCATCAGCAGCGGGAACCAGCGGCGCTACAGGACGATTACGATCGCGATCGTCACGTTCCTTGATCTCGGCCAAAAGGCGTTCAAAGTTAACACTAAAGCCTTTCTCCTGCAACTGGAGCATGCGACGATTCGCACGTTCTTCAGAAGAAGCGTCAAGGAAAATTTTCACCGGCGCGTCGGGGAAAACGACCGTTCCCATATCACGTCCATCGGCGATAAGACCCGGAGCTTCGCGAAACGCGCGCTGGCGGCGTAATAATGCTTCACGCACGCGCGGAAACGCAGCCACCTGCGATGCTGCATTCGCTACTTCCTGGGTACGAATTTCACTGCTCACATCCTCACCTTCGAGGATCACTTCCAGATTTCCGTCGATTGAGACAAATCGCACATCCAGATGCGCAGCCAGCGGAACCAGCACCTCTTCCGAGGTGACATCAACGTGATGATGCAGTGCAGCGAGCGCCAGCACACGATAAATTGCGCCTGAATCCAACAGATGCCATTGCAACGCTTCCGCCATTGCCTTGCAAAGCGTGCCTTTTCCCGCACCGCTTGGCCCATCAATGGTGATTACCGGGGCAATTGCAGTCATCTTTTTCTCCTTAATCAAGGCATATCGTTACGTAAACGCCGCGCATTATACGCGGCAATGCACACAATCGTTACTACTGCGTGCGAATAACAGAAGGGTCTGAAGCTGAGTGTAGAAGAAATGTGCGGCAGGCCGGGCTGATTTACACCAGCCCGGAGCAAAGAAGGTTACGCGAGCGTACTGATGCGAGCTAACTGTTCAAAATAGTCGGGGAAAGTTTTCGCCGTGCATTTCGGATCCAGAATGGTAACTGGCGTATCTGACAGCGCCACCAGCGAGAAGCACATCGCCATACGGTGATCGTTATACGTACCAATTTCCGCAAACTGCAATTTTTCCGGCGGAGTAATGCGGATATAATCCTCGCCCTCTTCCACCGTTGCGCCCACTTTGCGCAACTCTGTCGCCATCGCAAACAGACGATCTGTTTCCTTCACTCGCCAGTTATAGATATTACGCAGCGTAGTGGTGCCTTTGGCAAACAGCGCAGCCGTCGCGATAGTCATTGCGGCATCCGGGATATGATTCATGTCCATATCGATAGCGTTCAGTTCGCCGCGCGTACAGGCAATATAGTCATCACCCCAGACCACTGTCGCGCCCATTTTTTCCAGTACGTCGGCAAAACGGATATCGCCCTGCACGCTGTTGCGTCCAATCCCGGTCACTTTTACCGTGCCGCCTTTGATCGCCCCTGCGGCCAGGAAGTAAGAAGCCGAGGAAGCATCTCCCTCCACCAGATACTGGCCAGGAGACTGATATTGCTGACCGCCGCGCACCACGAAACGCTGATAGTGCTGGTTTTCCACTACCACGCCAAAGGTTTTCATCAGATGCAACGTGATGTCGATGTAAGGTTTAGAGACCAGGTCGCCTTTGATAGTGATAACGGTATCCTGCGGCGCCAGCGGCGCAGCCATCAGCAACGCTGTCAGGAACTGGCTGGAAACGCTGCCGTCCACGCTCACGTCACCGCCGGTAAAACCGCCGCGCAGGCGCAGAGGAGGGTAATTTTCCTGCTCGAGGTAATCGATTTGCGCGCCACCCTGACGCAGCGCGTCAACCAGATGCCCAATCGGGCGCTCTTTCATGCGCGGTTCACCGGTCAGCACCAGATCGTTTGCGCCAAGACAAAGCGCTGCAGCCAGAGGGCGCATTGCCGTTCCGGCATTGCCAAGAAACAGCTCCAGTTTTTCCGCAGAGTGCAGCGGACCACCCACGCCGGCCACTTCACAACGGGTGCGGTCGGCAGACAAGGTATAATGAACTCCCAGCGCGCTGAGGGCATTCAACATGTGGCGCACATCGTCACTGTCCAGCAAATTGGTCAGAACGGTAGTGCCACGGGCAAATGCGGCAAGCAACAAAGCGCGGTTTGAGACACTTTTCGAACCAGGCAGATTGATGGTGCCATCTACCCGCGCGATGGGTTGTAACGTCAGGGATTCCATGAAACTTTACTCTCTACAGACAAAATAAAACCCCGCAGTCCAACTGCGGGGAATGCAGACTACAGCAATTAACCGTGGCGACGTTCGAAATCAACCATAAAGTCGGTCAGCGCCTGTACACCAGCCAACGGCATCGCGTTATAAATTGAAGCGCGCATACCGCCAACGACGCGGTGGCCTTTCAGGGCGTGCAGACCCGCAGCGAAAGACTCTTCAAGGAAGAGTTTGTCCAGCGCGCCGTCCGCCAACTGGAACGGAATGTTCATGCGCGAACGGTTAGACTTCGCCACATCATTGCGATAAAAGTCGCTGCGATCGATTACGCCATACAACAGTTCGCTTTTTTGCTGGTTGACTTTCTCCATTGCGGCGACGCCGCCCTGTTTTTTCAGCCACTTAAACACCAAACCTGAGAGATACCAGGCAAAAGTCGGCGGCGTGTTGAACATAGAGTCGTTTTCATTCAGCACGCTGTAGTCGAGGATAGACGGACAGGCTGCATGAGCTTTGCCCAGCAGATCTTCACGTACAATCACCAGCGTTAAACCAGCCGGACCGATATTTTTCTGTGCGCCCGCATAAATCACACCAAAACGGCTGACATCAATTTCGCGCGACAGGATGGTTGAAGAGAAATCAGCCGTTACTACCACATCATTGGCGAACGCGGGCGTTTCATCGATCGCGATGCCATCAATCGTTTCGTTCGGGCAGTAGTGGAGGTAAGCCGCATTATTGCTGAGTTGCCATTCGCTCATCGGCTTAACAGCACGCAGGCCATCAACAGTGATTTTCGCGTCAATAACGTGTGGAACGCAGTATTTTTTCGCTTCTTTGACCGCACTTGCCGCCCAGTAACCGGCATCAACATAATCAGCGGTTGTTTTATCACCCAGCAAATTGAGCGGGATGCCAGCAAACTGACCGCGACCGCCGCCGTGACAGAACAGAATCTTATAGTTGGAGGGGATGTTCAGCAGATCGCGAAAGTCCTTCTCCGCCTCTTCAGCCACATGGATAAACTCTTTACTACGATGGCTAATTTCCATCACCGAAGTGCCAAGACCTTGCCAGTCGCACAATTCCTGTTGCGCCTGTTTGAGCACATCCGCCGGTAATACTGCCGGGCCAGAACTAAAATTGAAGACCTGAGTCATTTCCCCTCACCACGCTAAAAAGCAATAAGTTATTCCTGTGACATCGGTTTTATCATTGCGCGTCACGCGCCGCAATGGGTAATAGCCGCGTGGGGGGAAATGTGCGCTCAGTCACATAGCAGAATGTTTTGCACAGCCGAGCCGGGCCCGATAAAAAACCTGTTATGTCACCCGAATTGCCCTGCTGGCCTTCGACCATTCCGGATTTGCACAGCGTGGACAGGATCGCTTTTCGCCTGCCTGCAAAGCGACAATTTTACTGCAACGTACGCAAACGTAATCGCCCGATTCAGGTACCGAGGTATATCTCTCGCTGCATCCTTCCGGCAGAATACAGAGCCCTGGTTTAACCTCGTTGTCGGGGAAGTAATAGACGCTGATTTGCCCGTTGGTCTCCATAATCGCCAGCCGAATTTGCCCCAGATGTTCAATGCCGTTGCCGCGCAGCTCCATAAAGAACTCAAATTCAGTCATGTTCTCTTCATGCAATTTCTCCCATGCCAGCTCACCGTTCTCAACAATTACAACCGGCTTGCCTTCCAGCAGATCCTCCAGCTTTTCACTGTGCGACATCAGCCACATCACCAGACGGTAAAGCACCGCCAGCGTAATAAAAACCACCAGCACGGGCAGCATTGGAACGTCGTCATAAAAGGCCACATCTCCCGCTGCCGAGCCTAGCGTCAGAATAATGAGGACTTCGAACAGCGACATTTGCCGTACGCCGCGTCGGCCAGTGATTTTGAGAAATAAAAAGACTAAAACGAAGGTATAAAGGCTGCGCAGGGCCACTTCCCACAAAAACTCAAAGGGAACTTTATCCAGTGCCATGCGATGAAGGTCGAACGCTTTCATTTTTCCATCCATGAACAGTCGGTTACTCTCCCTAAGCATAGACCGCTGTTTTATTTTCGCCGGGCAGAAGCGGAAGATAGCGCCAGTCACGCAAAACCCGTATCATTGCGCGCTTTACGTACGAAAAAAGTGACCGCCATGACTCAAACATTTATTCCCGGCAAAGACGCCGCACTGGAAGACTCCATCGCCCGCTTCCAGCAAAAGCTCACCGACCTCGGTTTTCACATTGAAGAAGCCTCATGGCTGAATCCGGTACCGAACGTCTGGTCCGTGCATATTCGCGATAAAGAGTGCGCGCTGTGCTTCACTAACGGTAAAGGCGCAACGAAAAAGGCTGCGCTTGCCTCTGCGCTGGGCGAGTACTTCGAGCGTCTTTCCACCAACTACTTCTTCGCTGACTTCTGGCTGGGCGATGCTATCGCGCAAGGCCCGTTCGTTCACTACCCGAACGAAAAGTGGTTCCCGCTGCCGGAAGATGACTCGCTGCCCGAAGGGATCCTCGATGCTCGTCTGCGCGCATTCTACGATCCACAGAACGAGCTGGCCGCCGGGATGCTGGTCGATCTGCAATCCGGGAATGATGAGCGTGGTATCTGCGCCCTGCCGTTTACCCGCCAGTCTGATGAGCAGACGGTCTATATTCCGATGAACATCGTCGGCAACCTGTATGTTTCCAACGGTATGTCTGCCGGTAACACCCGCAACGAAGCCCGCGTACAGGGTCTGTCTGAGGTGTTCGAACGCCATATCAAAAACCGTATTATCGCGGAGAGTATCAGCCTGCCGGAAATCCCGCAGGAAGTACTGGCCCGCTATCCTGGCGTGGTGGAAGCCATTGCCAAACTGGAAGCCGAAGGGTTCCCGATTTTTGCCTACGACGGTTCGCTGGGCGGTAAATATCCGGTGATCTGCGTCGTGCTGTTTAATCCGGCGAATGGCACCTGCTTTGCCTCCTTTGGCGCGCATCCGGATTTTGGCGTTGCGCTGGAACGTACAGTCACCGAGCTGTTGCAGGGGCGCGGTCTGAAAGATCTCGATGTCTTTACCCCGCCGACCTTTGATGACGAAGAAGTGGCTGAACACGCTAACCTCGAAACTCACTTTATCGATTCCAGCGGTTTGATCTCCTGGGATCTGTTTAAGCAGGATGCGGATTATCCGTTCGTTGACTGGAGCTTCGCAGGGACCACCGAAGAAGAGTTCGCCACGCTGATGGCTATCTTTAATGCAGAAGATAAAGAAGTTTATATCGCCGATTACGAGCACCTTGGCGTGTACGCCTGCCGTATTCTGGTGCCGGGCATGTCCGATATTTATCCGGCAGAAGATCTGTGGCTGGCGAATAACACCATGGGCAGCCATCTGCGCGAAACTATTCTGTCACTACCGGGCAGCGAGTGGGAGAAAGAGGAGTACCTCAACCTTATCGCCCAACTGGACGACGAAGGTCACGACGATTTTACCCGCGTTCGTGAACTGCTGGGTCTGGCAACCGGTAAAGACAATGGCTGGTACACCCTGCGCATTGGCGAGTTAAAAGCGATGCTGGCGCTGGCTGGCGGCGATCTGGATCAGGCGCTGGCCTGGACCGAATGGACCATGGAATTCAACGCATCCATCTTCAGCGCGGAACGCGCCAACTACTACCGCTGCCTGCAAACGCTACTGCTGCTGGCGCAGGAAGAGGATCGCGAGCCGCTGCAATATCTGAATGCATTCGTACGCATGTACGGCGCACAGGCAGTTGAAGCAGCCAGCGCCGCGTTGAGTGGTGAAGCGCCGTTCTATGACCTGCAACCGGCAGACGGTACCCTGCAGGCATTCCCGGCGCATCAGTCCCTGTTAGCGGCTTACGAAAAGTTACAACGCGCCAAAACGGCATTCTGGGCGAAATAACGACAAGTAGCACGACAATATGTAGGCTTCATAGCAGGTCTACGCTATATTACGGGGCAATTTTATTGCCCCTTTTTATTTATATTTTTGCAATGTCAGTAAGTTGTAATAATTAAGTTAAATACGGGTAAATGGTATTATTACTTGCGGACTAATATTGTTACTTCTTATGGCAACTACCCCATTTTAATTAACGATTTTTCGGAGGCTTCATAAAAATAATCAACACATTTTATAACTTTTAAAATTTATTTTTATTCAGATAATCAACAAGTTACTCCGCATTCGTAAAAAAACCACGCTCTTTGCGGTCCTATAAGCCAGGCGAGATATGATCCATATCAAATTCTCTTCTATAATGCTTTGTTAGTATCTCGTCGCCGACTTAATAAAGAGAGAGTTAGTGTGAAAGCTGACAACCCTTTTGATCTTATCCTTCCAGCCGAAATGGCCAAAGTTGCCGAAGAAGCTGGCGTCTATAAAGCGACTAAACATCCGCTGAAGACTTTCTACCTGGCTATCACCGCAGGTGTGTTCATCTCTATTGCTTTTGTTTTCTATATCACCGCCACCACCGGCACAGCGGCAATGCCCTACGGTATTGCTAAACTGATTGGGGGTATCTGCTTCTCCCTGGGGTTGATCCTCTGCATTATCTGCGGTGCGGATCTTTTTACCTCGACCGTGTTGATTGTCGTGGCGAAAGCCAGTGGGCGTATCACTTGGGGGCAACTGGCCCGTAACTGGATCAACGTCTACTTCGGTAATCTGATAGGTGCGCTGCTGTTTGTCTTGCTAATGTGGTTGTCTGGCGAATATATGGTCGCCAACGGTGGCTGGGGCTTAAACGTCCTGCAGACCGCAGACCATAAAGTGCATCACACTTTCATCGAAGCTGTTGCGCTGGGTATTCTGGCCAACCTGATGGTTTGTATGGCCGTGTGGATGAGTTATTCCGGTCGCAGCCTGATGGATAAAGCGATGATTATGGTGCTGCCGGTAGCGATGTTTGTCGCCAGCGGTTTTGAGCACAGTATCGCAAACATGTTTATGATTCCGATGGGTATCGTAATCCGTAACTTTGCTAGCCCGGAGTTCTGGACCGCAGTTGGTTCCAGCCCGGAAAGTTTTTCTCATCTGACTATTACGAATTTCATCATCGATAACCTTATTCCGGTAACAATCGGGAATATCATAGGTGGTGGGTTATTAGTCGGGTTGACATACTGGGTCATTTACCTGCGTGGCAACGATCATCATTAATGGTTGTTTCAGGCAGTAAATAAAAAATCCACTTAAGAAGGTAGGTGTTACATGTCCGAGCTTAATGAAAAATTAGCCACAGCCTGGGAAGGTTTTGCGAAAGGTGACTGGCAGAAAGAAGTCAACGTACGTGACTTTATCCAGAAAAACTACACCCCATATGAAGGCGACGAGTCCTTCCTGGCTGGCGCTACTGACGCGACCACCGCCCTGTGGGACAAAGTCATGGAAGGGGTTAAACTGGAAAACCGCACTCACGCGCCAGTTGATTTTGACACCTCTGTTGCTTCCACCATTACTTCTCACGACGCTGGCTACATCAACAAAGCGCTTGAGAAAATCGTTGGTCTGCAAACTGAAGCTCCGCTGAAACGCGCTATCATCCCGTTTGGCGGCATCAAAATGGTTGAAGGTTCCTGCAAAGCGTACAATCGCGAACTGGACCCGATGCTGAAAAAAATCTTCACCGAATACCGTAAAACCCATAACCAGGGTGTATTCGATGTTTATACCAAAGACATTCTGAACTGCCGTAAATCCGGTGTTCTGACTGGTCTGCCGGACGCTTACGGCCGTGGCCGTATCATCGGTGACTACCGTCGCGTTGCGCTGTACGGTATCGACTTCCTGATGAAAGACAAATACGCTCAGTTCCTGTCTCTGCAATCCGATCTGGAAAACGGCGTAAATCTGGAAGCGACTATCCGTCTGCGTGAAGAAATTGCTGAACAGCACCGCGCACTGGGTCAGATCAAAGAGATGGCGGCTAAATACGGCTGCGATATCTCCGGTCCGGCAACGAACGCTCAGGAAGCAATCCAGTGGACCTACTTCGGTTACCTGGCTGCGGTTAAATCTCAGAATGGCGCTGCAATGTCCTTCGGTCGCGTATCCACCTTCCTGGATGCTTACATCGAACGTGACCTGAAAGCAGGTAAAATCACTGAAAAAGACGCTCAGGAAATGATTGACCACCTGGTCATGAAACTGCGTATGGTTCGCTTCCTGCGTACCCCTGAGTATGACGAACTGTTCTCCGGTGACCCGATTTGGGCAACTGAATCTATCGGTGGTATGGGCGTTGACGGCCGTACTCTGGTTACCAAAAACAGCTTCCGTTTCCTGAA
This sequence comes from Kosakonia sp. MUSA4, assembly GCF_013085925.1. Taxonomy (NCBI): domain Bacteria; kingdom Pseudomonadati; phylum Pseudomonadota; class Gammaproteobacteria; order Enterobacterales; family Enterobacteriaceae; genus Kosakonia; species Kosakonia sp. MUSA4. Next base: position 1,705,596 of record NZ_CP025697.1, on the reverse strand, counting down.
CACCCTGTACACCATGGGCCCGTCTCCGGAACCGAACATCACCGTTCTGTGGTCTGAAAAACTGCCGCTGAACTTCAAAAAATTCGCTGCGAAAGTCTCCATCGACACCTCTTCTCTGCAGTACGAGAACGATGACCTGATGCGTCCTGACTTCAACAACGACGACTATGCGATTGCTTGCTGCGTAAGCCCAATGGTTGTGGGTAAACAAATGCAGTTCTTCGGTGCTCGCGCTAACCTCGCGAAAACCATGCTGTACGCAATCAACGGCGGCGTTGATGAAAAACTGAAAATACAGGTTGGTCCGAAATCTGAGCCTATCAAAGGCGACTTGTTGAAATTCGACGAAGTCATGGATCGCATGGATCACTTCATGGACTGGCTGGCTAAACAGTATGTCACCGCACTGAACGTTATCCACTACATGCACGACAAGTACAGCTACGAAGCCTCTCTGATGGCGCTGCACGATCGTGACGTAATTCGCACCATGGCATGCGGTATCGCCGGTCTGTCCGTTGCTGCTGACTCCCTGTCTGCTATCAAATATGCGAAAGTTAAACCGATTCGTGACGAAGACGGTCTGGCAATCGACTTCGAAATCGAAGGCGAATACCCGCAATTTGGTAACAACGATGCTCGTGTCGATGATTTGGCAGTTGACCTGGTAGAACGTTTCATGAAGAAAATTCAGAAACTGACTACTTACCGCAACGCTATCCCGACTCAGTCTGTTCTGACCATCACCTCTAACGTTGTGTATGGTAAGAAAACCGGTAACACCCCGGATGGCCGTCGCGCTGGCGCTCCGTTCGGACCGGGTGCTAACCCGATGCACGGCCGTGACCAGAAAGGTGCTGTTGCCTCTCTGACCTCCGTTGCTAAACTGCCGTTCGCTTACGCTAAAGATGGTATTTCTTACACCTTCTCTATCGTTCCGAATGCGCTGGGTAAAGACGACGAAGTGCGTAAAACCAACCTCGCGGGTCTGATGGACGGTTACTTCCATCACGAAGCGTCCATCGAAGGTGGTCAGCACCTGAACGTGAACGTGATGAACCGTGAAATGCTGCTCGACGCGATGGAAAACCCGGAAAAATATCCGCAGCTGACCATCCGTGTTTCAGGTTACGCAGTACGCTTCAACTCCCTGACTAAAGAACAGCAGCAGGACGTTATTACTCGTACCTTCACTCAAACCATGTAATGGTATTGACTGAAATCGCGAAGTAAAAAGCGTACAATAAAGGCTCCACATAAGTGGGGCCTTTTTAATACCTGAGCCCGCTTTGTCAGACGTCTATACTTGCTGGATATCTGACAAAACAGACTTAGCGCAAAGGGAAATAAATTGCGCAGACACAGGCCCGGATGGGCCGCATCTGGAGAAAACACCGCAATGTCAGTTATTGGTCGCATCCACTCTTTCGAATCCTGTGGCACGGTCGACGGCCCGGGCATCCGCTTCATTACTTTCTTCCAGGGCTGCCTGATGCGCTGCCTCTATTGTCATAACCGCGATACCTGGGACACGCACGGTGGTAAAGAGATCACGGTTGAAGATCTGATGAGCGACGTAGTGACCTATCGCCACTTTATGAACGCATCCGGCGGCGGCGTAACCGCATCCGGCGGAGAGGCTATCCTGCAAGCGGAGTTTGTCCGCGACTGGTTCCGCGCTTGTAAGAAAGAAGGAATTCATACCTGCCTCGATACTAACGGCTTTGTGCGCCGCTACGATCCGGTGATTGATGAGCTTCTGGAAGTTACCGACCTGGTCATGCTCGATCTGAAACAGATGAACGATGAAATTCACCAGAATCTGGTTGGCGTCTCTAATCACCGTACGCTGGAGTTTGCCCAGTACCTGGCGAAGAAAAACATTAAGGTCTGGATCCGCTACGTAGTCGTTCCCGGCTGGTCAGATGATGACGACTCCGCACACCGCCTCGGTGAATTTACCCGTGATATGGGCAATGTCGAGAAAATAGAACTGTTGCCTTACCATGAGTTGGGTAAACACAAATGGGTCGCCATGGGCGAAGAGTACAAGCTTGATGGCGTCCATCCACCGAAAAAAGAGACCATGGAACGTGTCAAAGGCATTCTGGAGCAGTACGGCCATAAAGTGATGTACTGAGCCGCAGTAAAAGCAAAAAGCCACAACACACCGTTGTGGCTTTTTTTACGCCGGGTTGTTTCTCCGCCGATGTTACTCAGGCGTGCGCAACCGGAGTGGGATGATGCCCTGCTTTACGCATCAGCATCACCAGATAGATAAACGATACACCCGCAATCATGATAAACAGTAGACTGTCTGAATAGCTTTGCATCAGCATCGCCGTCAACGTCGGGCCAAGCAGACTACCAATGGTGTAGCTCAACAGCAGAGCCTGATTCATGGCCACCAACTGGTGATGTTCCACTTTCTCACACGCCCAGGCCATTGCCACCGGATAAAGAGTAAAACCAGCAGTTCCCAACACAAACAGCGCCGGGGCCATCGCCGCATTACTCAGCATTCCCATACAACCGATGATTACGATAAACACCTGCACACGCAGTACAAGCAGTCGGCCAAAGCGATCGGCCAGACGACCAACAGGCCACTGCCCGATAATGCCTGAGCTCACCATCAGCGCCATCCAGAAACCGATACCGGAATCACTGATCCCCTGATGTGAAAGATAGAGCGGCATCAGGCCATACAACGAGCCGAGAATAATCCCGGAGATAATGCAACCATTTACCCCCAGGCGCGCCTGGCGAAGGCGCAGCATCGGCCATACTGAGGTCGCGGCTTGCTCCTCGCTCTGTTGATTAACAATACGGGTAAACAGCAGCGGCAGGATCGCTGCCAGTACCAGCCCTGTCATCAAAGGCAGCACGCTCATCAGATCCGTCGGCAATTTGCTGACAATCACCTGTCCCAGCACGGTGCCTACATAATAAACCATCATATAAGCCGCCAGCAGGCGGCCACGGTTACGGGAAGTGCCACTGCACATTAGCGCGCTTTCCACCACCACCCAAATCATTGCGCAGCCCACACCGGCGATGAAACGCCAAATCATCCAGCTCCAGAAGCCCACCATCAGCCCCAGCCCAACGCAGCCGGCAGCAAAAATCAGCGAAGCAATGTAATAGCTACGATTAAAACCCAGACGGCGGATAAGACGCCCGGTCAATAAGGTGCCGAGTAAATTACCGGTAAAATAAGACGAACCCACCATACCGACCTGCCAGGTGGGTAAGTTTTCATGGGCGAGCCAGAGCGGCACGAGCGTATTCAGCGTCGCGATCGCCAGCGTCAAAAGCATCAGGCCGCAGAGCAATAACAGCACCGGCCGGGTATAGGTGGACATGGATTCAAACCGTGAGGAAGTTCAGATTGCTTGCGCATCATGCCACTGGCAAAAGCAAAGTCAATCCACAGATTTAGCGAGCTGGCATGAATTGTGCGTTGTCGATTTGAAAAACTTATCCCGCATCGATTCGACGTACTTCAGGTAATATTCATCTGGTTGTTTTTATTGTACTAAGCCACAAAAGCAGTAAAGAGATCAGTAGAAAAATTTCATGGTAGAAAACAATACTTCACCCGACCGGAATGGAAGTAATTAACAGGTCTGCATAAATCATAGAAAAATGGGTTAATGGAGGATTACTCAGCAACAGGGCATAAAAAAAGCGCCAACAGGCGCTTTTCAGGAAACACTAAAGAAGCGATTAACCGATGAACTCAAGACCGTTCATATACGGACGCAGTACTTCAGGAACTTCGATACGACCATCGGCCTGCTGGTAGTTTTCCAGCACGGCAACCAGCGTACGGCCAACAGCCAGACCAGAACCGTTCAGCGTATGCACCAGACGGGTTTTCTTATCGGACTTGCTGCGGCAGCGTGCCTGCATGCGACGCGCCTGGAAATCCCAAACGTTAGAGCAGGAAGAGATTTCACGGTAAGTATTCTGCGCCGGAACCCATACTTCCAGATCGTAGGTTTTGCATGCGCCAAAGCCCATATCACCGGTGCAGAGCAGAATTTTGCGGTACGGCAGACCGAGCAGCTGCAAGACTTTCTCGGCATGACCGGTCATCTCTTCCAGCGCTTCCATTGACTCTTCCGGACGAACAATCTGCACCATTTCAACTTTGTCGAACTGGTGCATACGAATCAGGCCACGGGTATCACGACCATAAGACCCCGCTTCGGAACGGAAGCACGGCGTGTGAGCGGTCATTTTGATCGGCAGATCGTCTTCGTCGATGATCTCATCACGTACCAGGTTGGTCAGCGGCACTTCAGCCGTCGGGATCAACGCATAGTTGCTGCTGTCAGATTCTTCTTCCAGCGGACGCGTGTGGAACAGATCGCCAGCAAATTTCGGCAACTGACCGGTGCCATATAGCGTGTCATGGTTGACCAGATACGGTACGTAGTTTTCCGCGTAGCCATGTTGCTCGGTGTGCAGATCCAGCATGAACTGGGCCAGCGCGCGATGCATACGGGCGATTTGCCCTTTCATCACCACGAAACGGGAGCCGGTCAGTTTTACTGCGGCAGCAAAATCCAGCCCGCTGTGCATTTCACCCAGCGTAACATGATCGCGGATTTCAAAATCAAATTGACGCGGTGTACCCCAGCGACTGATTTCGACGTTATCGTTCTCATCGCGCCCTGTCGGGACACAGTCGTCAGGCAGGTTCGGGATAGTCAGCGCAATTTCGCGGATCTCAGCCAGCAGGGTTTCCAGCTCGGCTTTCGCTGCGTCAAGTTCTTCACCCAGTTTGTTCACTTCCAGGCGTAATGGCTCGATGTCTTCCCCGCGTGCTTTCGCCTGGCCAATGGATTTCGATCGTGAGTTACGCTCTGCTTGCAGGTTCTCAGTATTAACCTGCAAAACTTTACGACGCTCTTCGAGCGCGCGTAATTTATCTACATCCAGCTTAAAGCCCCGGCGTGCCAGTTTTTCAGCGACTGCGTCTGGCTCGGTACGCAGCAGATTGGGATCGAGCATGCTTTTCCTGTGCTTGTTGTATTGTAAAAAGAAGAAGTCGATCGCTGCCTGCGATCGATATAATGTACAGCGGTAACCTTACCGCAACGCCCGCACTAGCGATAGCGTTTTATAGGGCTTTTATGATCCTGTTCGGCTAGCCAGGCGAGCTTTTCGCCAATCTTGCCCTCAAGACCTCTGTTGGTGGGGTGATAATAGCGCGTTTGTGCTAATTCCTGCGGGAAATATTCCTCGCCAGCGGCGTAGGCATTGGGTTCGTCGTGTGCATAACGATACTCCTGGCCGTACCCCATCTCTTTCATCAATTTCGTTGGTGCATTACGCAGGTGCACAGGCACATCGAAATCCGGACGATCGCGTGCGTCTGCAAGTGCCGCTTTAAACGCCGTATACACCGCGTTACTCTTCGGCGCACAGGCCAGGTAGACAATTGCCTGTGCGATTGCACGCTCGCCTTCCGCCGGGCCAACGCGTGTAAAACAATCCCAGGCGGAAATGGCCACCTGCATGGCGCGCGGATCGGCATTGCCGACATCTTCTGAAGCAATCGCCAGACAGCGACGCGCCACGTACAACGGATCGCCTCCGGCAGTGATAATACGCGCATACCAGTAAAGTGCCGCATCCGGCGCGCTACCGCGTACCGATTTATGCAATGCTGAGATTAAATCGTAAAAACGGTCGCCTTTGTTATCAAAGCGCGCGCTACGTTCGCCAGCAATCTCGGTCAACAAGGTCGGTTTCAATACGCGTTTGCCGGCATCATCCAGCTCCGCCATGTCGGCCATCATCTCCAGCGTGTTGAGCGCGCGTCGCGCGTCGCCAGCAACCAGTTCAGCAATTACCCGTCGGGTTTCATCCGGCAGTACGATATCCTGACCGCCATAACCACGGGCTTTATCTTCCATCGCCTGCGTCAATACCTGCTCAATATCTTCCGTCGTGAGAGATTTCAGCAGATAAACGCGCGCACGGGAGAGCAACGCTGAATTGAGTTCAAAAGAGGGGTTTTCGGTTGTTGCGCCGATAAAAGTGATTGTGCCGTCTTCAATATGCGGCAGAAACGCGTCCTGCTGGCTTTTGTTAAAGCGGTGGACTTCGTCAACAAACAGAATGGTACGCCGCCCGGCATTGCGATTCTGCCGCGCGCGCTCAATGGCTTCCCGGATCTCTTTCACGCCAGACGTTACCGCAGAAATGCGTTCAACGTCCGCATTCGCATAACGGGCAATCACTTCCGCCAGCGTCGTTTTCCCCGTACCCGGCGGCCCCCAGAGGATCATCGAGTGCAGATGCCCTGCCTCAATGGCTCGCGGCAAAGGTTTGCCCGACGCCAGAAGGTGCTGCTGGCCTATGTACTGCGCTAAATTTTCTGGCCGCATACGGGCGGCCAGAGGTTGAAACGCATTGTCGGAGAAATCGAGCGACATATTGCTCATCCGCGCCTCTTACTTACGCTGATCGTCAACCGTTACGCCCTGCGGCGGGGTAAAGGTGAATTTTGTGGGATCGACCGCGCCATTTTGCTGTGATTTCAGTTGATAGCTGCTGCGCTGATCGTCTTGTTCAATTGCGCTGAACTGATGAATAGTGCCATCACGACCAACATTGATAGTGAATTGCTTCAGGTTACCGTTGTTACCTTTTGGCGTCAGAATAAAATCATCGCCCTTTTGCTCTATATTGTACTGCTGCCAGTCGCTGGCCTGATTACGGGCAATCAGCATAAACGGTGTATTGCCGGTGGCATCTTTCAGCCAGGTCGCAGTAGCCTGTTCAACAAACGGGTTGTAGAACCACAGGGTTTTCCCGTCAGAAACCAGCACGCTTTCGTCCGGCTGGGTCATATGCCAGTTGAACAGATTCGGGCGCTTAACCCACAAATCCCCCTGACCTTCCTGCACCGCAGCTCCGCTACCATCCGTCACTTTCTGAGTGAAGCTGGCATGGAAACTGCTGACTTTATCAAGACGGCTTTTCAGGTCGCTGGAAGCATCCGCCCATACGTTACTGGCCAGCAAACTGCCCATTAACGCACACGCCACGGCGATTTTTTTCATCGTTATTCCTCAAATACGTCACTCCCGACGCGGGAGAATACTTCTGTCACTCTAAGCACCGAATGCAAAGAGAGACAGAAGAAAAGACTGAATTTTTACTTATTTACCCAGCTTTGCAATCATTCGAACGGCGGTGGAGCCAGCACCTCACGGTTACCATTGTGCCCCTGCTCACTGACAATTCCCTGGGCTTCCATCTGCTCGATAATACGCGCCGCACGGTTATAGCCGATACGGAACTGGCGCTGAACACCGGAGATAGAGGCCTTGCGTTTTTCGGTCACGAAGTTAACGGCCTGATCAAATAACGGATCCAGCTCTTCACCACCGTCAAAACCTCCGCCTGCGCCACCTTCGCTTTCGCTTTCAGACGTAATGCCATCGACATATTGCGGACGACCACGCGCTTTCCAGTCCTGCACCACAGCATGCACTTCCTGGTCACGTACGAATGCCCCGTGGACACGCACCGGCGCAGACGTAGAGTTTGGACCGGAGTAGAGCATATCGCCCATCCCAAGCAGCGATTCCGCACCGCCCTGATCGAGGATGGTACGCGAATCAATCTTACTCGATACGGTAAATGCAATACGTGTTGGGATGTTCGCTTTAATCAGGCCTGTGATAACGTCGACCGACGGACGCTGGGTCGCCAGTACCAGATGAATACCTGCGGCACGCGCTTTCTGCGCCAGGCGCGCAATCAGCTCTTCCACTTTCTTGCCAACGGTCATCATCAGGTCAGCAAATTCGTCCACCATTACCACGATATACGGCAATTTTTCCAGCACCGGATGCTGAACGTCCATGCTGTCACCCGGTTTCCAGTACGGATCCGGGATCGGACGCCCCATACGTGCAGCTTCCGCAATTTTCTCGTTGTAACCCGCCAGATTTCGCACGCCAAGTGCCGACATCAGTTTGTAGCGACGTTCCATCTCGTTGACGCTCCAGCGCAACGCATTGGCGGCGTCTTTCATATCGGTAACCACTTCGGTCAGCAGATGCGGAATGCCTTCATACACCGAAAGTTCGAGCATTTTCGGGTCGATCATAATAAAGCGCACCTCTTCCGGTGTCGCTTTATACAGCATGCTGAGGATCATGGCGTTCACGCCCACCGATTTACCAGAGCCAGTCGTACCGGCAACCAACAGGTGCGGCATTTTCGCCAGATCGGCAATCACCGGATCGCCTGCGATATCTTTACCCAGCACCACGGTCAGCGGCGACGGACTTTCCCGGAATTTCACGCAGTCCAGCACTTCACGCAGATAGACGGTCTGACGTTTCTTGTTCGGTAATTCGAGGCCAACATACGGCTTGCCGGGAATTACTTCCACCACGCGCACGGCAACGGTGGAGAGCGAACGCGCCAGATCGCGGGACAAGTTGGAAATACGTGCGGCTTTCACCCCCGGCGCCAGATTCAGCTCAAAGCGGGTAATCACCGGCCCCGGCGAATAATTCACCACATCGGCTTTGATGCGGAAATCGGCCAACCGCGCTTCGACCAGGCGCGCCATTTGCTCAAGCGCGAAGGTATCAACGGGTTCAACTTCCGCTGGCGGCTGCGTCAACAGATCCAGTGATGGCAGCGGCGTAGTCGGTTTCTGCACTGGTCGGCTATCGCCATTACGCATCAACAACGGATGGATCAGGCTCTCTTGCGGCTGTGGCGCAGCCTGATGCTGTTGCGGCATAGTGGGCTGCTGAGCCGTCTGCGGAGTTTGCGGCTGATAGTGCGGCTGTGCTGGCTGCTGGTATTGCGGCGGCGTCGGTTGTTGATAATGATGCGGCTGCTGTACTGGCGGCTCCGGCTCTGACATCACGCCAGGCGTGAACAGCGGTTCGTGCGGCCCATCATCAACCAGCGTTTTCATCGGCGAAAACGCAAAATCTTCAGGCATAAACGCTTGTGCGCCTGCCGGTTGGCCTTCCGAATAGCGCTGTTGCTGAGAGGCTGCGAACTGACGGGCCAGCTCAGCTTCTTCCACTTCTTCGTCGCTCATTGCGGGGTGCTGCGGATGGAACTGTGGCGCCTCGTGCTGAAATTCATTTCCATAGCGATCTTGCTGTGTAGCAGCAAACTGGCGAGCCAGTTCGTTCTGCTGCAACATATCGGCTTCGTCGTCATCATGCTGATGCACTTCTTCCTCGCGGGCGCGCTCTTCGGCCATACGCTGGGAAGGCAATTTGATACCGTAAGACGCCAGCTCGCGGCGCGTCGGAACACGAACGCGGTTCGGGCGCGGCAACTGCGGACCTATCCCTTCTTTAACCTGCGGACGCGGTGCGCCACCAGCAGCCAGGCTAAAGACCGGCGCTGCGGCTGCCGCTGCAGCGGTGACATGGCCCGTAGCTTGTTGTATGCCAGCCGCGACAGGAGCAACGGATGGATCAACCGCTGCGGCCGATGGCGCAGAGAAAACAGCAGGTTTTGCTGCGGGTTCATCAACAGCAGGCTCCGGGATTGGCTGATACCAGGCGGCAAGTTGTTCACGCTCACGCGCACGCTTCTCTTCCACTTCTTCAAAGTAGTAAAGCGGCGGACGAGTCTGTTTTACTTCTTCAATGACCGGTTCAGGTTCAGGCGTGATTATCGGTTCCGGAGCCGGTGCGATTTGCGGTTCGCTTTGCCATGGCAACGGCTCCTGCGCCTGCTGAGCATAAACCTCTTCTTCCGGCGGCAGTGGCGTTACCGGCGCATCCGGCATCCACTCCGCTTCTGCGACAGGTTGCTGCCACTCAGGAAGTTCATGCTGAGGAGAATGATACGGGGCCTCCTGAGCAGCTTCGACATACTGCTCTGGCTGATAAGGGGCTTGCGGTGGTACCTGAGTTGCTGGTGCCTGCGCATACGGCCATTCAATATCTTGCTGCATTGCGGGGACGTAAGGTTCAGCAGGTGCTGCATACGCCTGCACAGCGGCGGTTGTCGCTGCTGCGGCTGCCACTACCGGCTCAGTGACACTGTGCCCGTTCAGCAGTGGATCGTACTCCTGCTCAGCTTCCGTAGCACGATGCCCGGAGAACAGGACGTCGTCAGCATCCGCCGGCACACCGCGCGCGCTGTATGCGATCTCATCTTCCTCATCGTCCATCCGCTTACCGGAGAACAACGCTTCGTCTGTTTTACGCCCCATCGGGTTGGCGAATTTTTCAGCCACGCGCTTACGGCGAGCCAGCGCTCCACGAAGAATACGAGCACGACGCGACTCACGCGGTTTTTCCTCTTCATACTCTTCATCGTCTTCGTACTCGTCATCATCAACCCAGGTGTCATCGCGACGGGTACGATTACTGGCAAAGGTCAGAATATTAAGGATGACACTGCCGATTTTCTCGGCAATGGTAACCCACGACCAGCCGGTAAATAGGGTCAACCCGGCGGCCCAAATGCAGAGCAGCGCGAGCGTACCACCGCTGCTGCGCAGCAGAGGTTGCAGCGTAGTACTCAGCAGGCTGCCAATCACCCCGCCGGAGGCGAAATACCAGATATCATCGGCATTAATCGCTGCCAGACCGCAGGAGGTCAGGATCAATGCCAGCGCACCAATCATGCGCAACGATACGGCAAAGTAATCGATATAATCTTCACTGGCGCGGTGACGGTAAGCAAACCAGCAGCCGCCAATGATGATCACCGGAATGGTGTAGGCCATAACGCCAAAAATAAAAAACAGCGTATCGGCAAGCCATGCGCCGGGCACACCGCCCAGATTATGGATAGGTTCATGCCAGGCCGTTTGCGACCAGCTAGGGTCAGACGGGTTAAAACTTAAGAGCGCGGCCATCAACCAGACGGCAGAAAGTGAAACGAGGATCAGCAACGCCTCCAGGAGTCGGCGCCCGCTGCTAAGCTTGGTCAGTGTGACTTCTTTGTCTTCGGTGTATTCCTGGCTCAAGACAGGCTCTCCAGGTCCTTGATGCTAAAACGGACAACAGCGCCGGGTCTCCCCGGCACTGTTGCTGTATGGATTAACAGGAGTGTAATCAAAAAACAGCGATTGTGCACCTGTTCCGTATTAGCGCGTCTTAATTACCAGACGATTGCTCTGTTTAACTTCTTCCATCACCACATATGTGCGGGTGTCGTTCACGCCCGGCAGACGCAGCAGGGTTTCCCCTAACAGTTTGCGGTAAGCCGACATATCCGGTACACGCGTCTTCAACAGGTAGTCGAAGTCGCCTGAAACCAGATGACACTCTTGAATTTCTTCAAGTTTTTGCACAGCGGAGTTGAATTGTTCAAACACATCGGGCGCGCCACGATTCAGAGTAATCTCAACAAATACCAGAAGTGATGCATCCAGATAATGCGGATTTAGCAGCGCGGTATAGCCCTGAATAAATCCTTGTCTTTCCAGCCTGCGCACACGCTCAAGGCACGGCGTCGGGGAAAGCCCCACTCGTTTAGAAAGCTCGACGTTGGAAATACGCCCATCTTTTTGCAGTTCGTTCAGAATATTACGATCAATGCGGTCGAGATCTTTGCCTGGGCGCTTCTTGCTATCTACCATTATTATTGTCTCTCTGTATTCCTTCCCTACTCCTGTCTTGACCCTGTGCACTTCACTGTTCAGAGTCTTTGCCCGTCGCGTTACGGCATTGCGGAGGCAATATTAAGAAGACCGTTGCCAAAGGCAGCTATCGATATCACGAATGGCGTCTGTCCACACCATGCGTAGATTTCACTAGCCCGGTAAAAAATGGCATTTACGTGCGTAAGTTTGCATCACGCGCGAAACACTGCTTTTCTCTTCCTTTGATGTTTTCGCAAATGCGCAGGGGATTGTCAAAGCAAAACATCTTTTTTTAGTACAACATGCCAGATATTCATCAACACCACTCGCTAATCCTCACTTTATCACCTTATAACAGGCCGATTTTCAGTAGAAATTATTATATTTCAGCCCCAAATCCCTCCACGTCATCGGTCATTTCTATTACACATATCGTTAACAAAACTGGCGCGCCCTTTTTTTACGACGCTAAATTCCCTACAATTCAGCTCAATGTCTGCCAAACAACAATGAGGATCTCATGGGTACGGCCAAACACAGTAAGCTGCTCATCCTTGGTTCAGGCCCTGCCGGTTATACCGCCGCGGTCTATGCTGCGCGCGCAAACCTGCAGCCAGTGCTGATTACCGGGATGGAAAAAGGCGGCCAGCTCACCACCACCACTGAAGTGGAAAACTGGCCGGGCGACCCGCACGATCTGACCGGGCCACTGCTGATGGAACGCATGCATGAGCATGCCACCAAATTTGATACTGAAATCATTTTTGATCACATCAATAGCGTTGATTTGCAAAACCGTCCTTTCCGTCTGACTGGCGATAGCGGCGAATATACTTGCGATGCGCTTATCATCGCGACTGGCGCATCTGCACGTTACCTGGGGCTGGCTTCGGAAGAAGCGTTTAAAGGCCGCGGCGTTTCCGCCTGCGCAACCTGCGACGGTTTCTTTTACCGCAATCAGAAAGTGGCGGTAATCGGCGGCGGTAATACTGCCGTTGAAGAAGCGCTATATCTGGCAAATATCGCCTCTGAAGTACATCTGATCCATCGTCGCGACACTTTCCGTGCGGAAAAAATCCTGATTAAACGTCTGATGGATAAAGTAGAGAGCGGCAATATTGTGCTGCACACTCATCGCACGCTGGAAGAAGTCACCGGCGATCAGATGGGCGTCACGGGTCTGCGTCTGCGTGATACGCAAAATGCAGACAACGTGGAGTCACTGGACGTTGCGGGGCTGTTTGTGGCTATCGGCCACAGCCCGAACACCGGCATCTTCGAAGGTCAACTGGCGCTGGAAAATGGCTACATCAAGGTGCAGTCCGGTATTCACGGTAACGCCACGCAAACCAGCATTCCGGGAGTCTTTGCCGCCGGTGATGTTATGGATCATATCTACCGTCAGGCGATCACTTCTGCGGGCACGGGCTGTATGGCGGCTCTGGATGCGGAACGCTATCTCGACGGTCTGGCTGAACGTAAATAATCTTTACAAGTCAGTAACAAAGGTAAAAAAGGCGACTATAAGTCGCCTTTATTTTTGCCCCGATGTAACATTGCGCAAGCTAAAAATTCCGATAACTTCACCTGCTAAGCGCGCAATGAATAAAACCCGTCAACAAGAACTCACTCGCTGGTTGAAACAGCAAAGCATTATTTCCCGCCGCTGGTTAATGCTTTCCCGCCTTCTCGGCGTGGTCAGCGGCGCACTGATTGTGGCGCAGGCCTGGATACTGGCGCGCATCCTCAATCATTTGATTATGGAAAATATTCCTCGTGAAGCGTTACTGCTACCCTTCACCTTACTGGTGCTGATCTTTATCCTGCGTAGTTGGGTTGTCTGGCTGCGCGAACGGGTGGGATTTCATGCCGGAGCGCATATTCGTTTTGAAATCCGCCGACAAGTGCTGGAGCGCCTGCATCAAGCGGGTCCGGCCTGGATCCAGGGTAAACCCGCCGGGAGCTGGGCGACGCTGGTACTTGAACAAATTGACGATATGCACGATTTCTATGCCCGCTATTTACCACAGATGGCCCTTGCGGCCAGCGTGCCGCTGTTAATCGTTCTCACTTTATTCCCCATTAATTGGGCTGCCGCGCTTATTTTGCTCGGCACAGCGCCCCTTATCCCGTTGTTTATGGCGATGGTTGGAATGGGCGCCGCCGATGCTAATCGCCGTAACTTTAAAGCGCTGGCGCGTTTGAGCGGTCATTTTCTTGATCGCCTGCGCGGTATGGAAACGCTGCGTATTTTTGGTCGCGGCGAAGCGGAAACCGAGAGTATCCGTCGCGCCTCTCAGGATTTCCGCAGCAGGACCATGGAAGTGTTGCGTCTGGCCTTCTTATCTTCCGGCGTGCTGGAGTTTTTCGCTTCGCTATCGATTGCGCTGGTCGCGGTCTACTTCGGCTTCTCTTATCTTGGCGAGCTGAATTTTGGTCATTACGGCACCGGCGTTACACTGTTCGCCGGTTTCCTTGCTCTGGTGCTGGCGCCGGAGTTTTTCCAGCCGCTACGCGATCTGGGTACCTTCTATCATGCCAAGGCGCAAGCTATCGGTGCCGCCGACAGCCTAAAAACGTTCATGGAAGCACCGCTGGCACATCCACAACGCGGTGAAACCCGGTTAGCAAGCGATGAGCCTGTCACACTCACCGCACACAATCTGATAATAAAGTCTGCCGAAGGCGCAAAACTCGCCGGGCCACTCAACTTCACCCTTGCCGCCGGACAACGTGTGGTAGTGGTAGGTAAAAGCGGTTCTGGTAAAAGCTCGCTGATTAATGTTCTCTCCGGTTTCTTGCCCTATGAGGGCTCGCTGCGCGTAAATGGTATTGAGCTGAGCGCGCTTGATCCGGATAGCTGGCACGAAGCGATAAGCTGGGTGGGGCAAAACCCACAACTTCCGGCTACCACATTACGGGAAAACGTTCTGCTGGCGCGGCCAAATGCCAGCGCTGCTGAACTGCAAGCGGCACTGGATAAAGCCTGGGTCAGCGAATTTTTACCTCTGTTGCCGGAAGGGCTGGAAACGCAGCCTGGCGACCAGGCCGTACGCCTCTCTGTTGGTCAGGCACAACGTGTCGCCGTAGCCCGCGCGCTGCTTTCGCCGTGCAAATTACTGCTGCTGGATGAGCCTTCTGCCAGCCTGGATGCCCATAGCGAGCAACGGGTTATGCAGGCGTTGACTGAGGCTTCCCACCAGCAAACCACGCTGATGGTTACCCACCAGCTGGAAAATCTGAACGAATGGGATGCCATTTGGGTGATGCAGGATGGCGAGATCATTGAGCAAGGCAGCTATGCTGAACTTTCAACGGCGCAGGGAACGTTTGCCGACCTTCTCGCCCACCGCCAGGAGGAGATTTAAATGCGTGCTTTGTTGCCTTACCTCGCGCTGTATAAACGCCACAAATGGATGTTGCTGCTGGGCGTGATCCTCGCGATTGTCACCCTGCTGGCCAGTATCGGGCTGTTAACGCTCTCCGGGTGGTTCCTGTCGGCCTCGGCGGTCGTTGGCGTGGCCGGACTTTACAGTTTTAACTATATGCTGCCTGCTGCCGGGGTTCGTGGCGCTGCGATTACCCGTACCGCCGGGCGTTATTTTGAGCGTCTGGTCAGCCATGAAGCCACTTTCCGCGTACTGGAACATTTACGCGTCGCCACTTTCAGCAAACTGTTACCCCTCTCCCCTGCCGGGCTGGCGCGTTTTCGCCAGGGGGAATTGCTGAACCGGGTGGTGGCCGATGTCGATACACTCGACCATCTTTATTTGCGCGTCATCTCTCCGCTGGTCGGCGCACTGGTGGTCATCATTGTGGTGATGGTCGGTTTAAGCGTGCTGGATGTCTCTCTGGCGCTGATGCTCGGCGGCATTATGCTGGCGACGCTGCTTATATTACCGCCACTCTTTTACCGGGCGGGCAAACCAACTGGCGAGAGCCTGACCGCTCTGCGCGGCCAGTATCGTCAGCAATTGACCAGTTGGTTGCAAGGCCAGGCGGAGCTGACCATTTTTGGCGCCAGCCAGCGCTACCGTGAACAACTGGAGAACACAGAGTTAAACTGGCACGACGCCCAGCGCCGTCAGTCCGATCTGAGTGCCATTTCGCAGGCGCTGATGTTGCTGATTAGCGGGGCAGCGGTCATCGTCATGCTATGGTTTGCTTCCGGCGATGTTGGCGGCAATACCCAGCCAGGCGCATTAATCGCGCTGTTCGTTTTCTGTGCGCTGGCGGCGTTTGAAGCGTTGGCGCCGGTTACTGGCGCTTTCCAGCACCTTGGCCAGGTGATCGCTTCCGCTACCCGCATTACGCAAATCACCGACTGTCCGCCTGATGTGACTTTCCCGCAATCCAGCATGCCTGTACCAGCGCGTGTTGCGGTGCAATTTACGGATCTGGCTTTTAGCTATCCCGGGCAGCCACAGCGTGCGCTGGAGAATATCGCATTGTCGATAGCCGCGGGTGAACATGTCGCCATTCTGGGCCGTACCGGCTGCGGCAAATCAACGCTGCTACAATTGCTTACGCGCGCCTGGGATCCGCAGCAAGGCGAAATTCGGCTGAACGATCGGCCGCTGAGCGATGTGGACGAAGCGACGCTGCGTTCGCTCATCAGCATGGTGCCACAGCGCGTACATCTGTTTAGCGCTACGCTGCGTGATAACTTGCTGCTTGCGGCGCCGCAGGCCAGTGATGAAACGTTGAGCGCGATGCTGACGCGTGTCGGGCTGGAAAAGCTGCTCGCTGATGGCGGTCTGAACGCGTGGTTAGGTGAAGGTGGTCGCCAGCTTTCTGGCGGCGAATTGCGCCGCCTGGCAATTGCCCGCGCGCTGTTGCATGACGCTCCACTGGTCTTACTGGACGAACCAACCGAAGGGCTGGACGCTGAAACAGAGAGCCAGGTTCTTGAATTACTTCGTGAAGTAATGAAAGACAAAACGCTGTTAATGGTCACGCACCGTCTGCGCGGCCTGGCGTTTTTTGATCGCATAATTGTGATGGACAACGGACAAATAATTGAGCAAGGTAATCACGCAGCGTTAATGGCGAAACAGGGGCGGTATTACCAGTTTAAGCAGCGTCTGTAGTTGATATTCGTCATTTTGCCGCTTCTGCCGCAGCGCGATTAAAGTGAAATGGCAAAATGACGATATTAAAAGGGGTCCCTTGTCGCGTTGTGGAGCGTTGTTGTCATGCGCCTGGTTCAGCTTTCTCGTCACTCTATCGCTTTTCCTTCGCCTGAAGCGGCGCTGCGCGAACCTAATGGTCTGCTGGCGCTGGGCGGAGACTTAAGCCCGGCCCGGCTGCTGATGGCCTATCAGCGCGGCATTTTCCCCTGGTTTTCTCCCGGCGATCCGATCCTCTGGTGGTCGCCCGATCCGCGCGCCGTACTGTGGCCGCAGACGTTTCATATCAGCCGCAGCATGAAACGCTTTCATAAGTCTTCTCCTTACCGCGTTACCCTCAATCATGCCTTTGGCAAAGTGATTGACGGTTGCGCGCAGGATCGTGATGAAGGCACCTGGATTACGCCCGATATCGTGATGGCCTACCATCGCCTGCACGAGCTTGGTCATGTGCACTCAATTGAAGTGTGGGAAGGCGACGAACTGGTCGGTGGAATGTACGGCGTGGCGCAGGGTTTGCTGTTTTGCGGCGAGTCGATGTTTAGCCGCCGCATTAACGCCTCGAAGACGGCATTGCTTGTTTTCTGCGACGAGTTTCTCCGTCAGGGCGGCAAATTGATTGATTGCCAGGTGCTAAATAATCACACCGCATCGCTGGGCGCGGTAGAAATACCGCGCAGAGATTATTTACTCCAGCTTGCCAAATTGCGCGCAATCCCTTTGCCTTCCCATTTTTGGGTGCCGCGCACGCTGTTTTTATCTCCTGAATAATGTTTTCGGCACATTTTTTATCAGGGTGTTATAATGGACGCTCAAAGCAGCTTTTGCCTGTTGCCCCGCCCCATCCGGGAGTCGTTCGTATCAGGGATGCCCTTCGTTTTACTCCATCGCTCCCCTTTACGGTTGCGCATTTAGCGCGTCCTGGCTGTGGCGTGAGGGTAACTGGCAAAAGTCGTTTTGCTGCGTTTTATCAGCACAAATCTTTACTTAACACACGAACTTCGGCATTATCTTGCCGATTCAAAAATTATGGTAGTGATACCCCCGAGGATTAGATGGCCAAAGAAGACAATATTGAAATGCAGGGTACCGTTCTTGAAACGTTACCTAATACGATGTTCCGCGTAGAACTGGAAAACGGTCACGTGGTCACTGCGCATATCTCCGGTAAAATGCGTAAAAACTATATCCGTATTCTGACGGGCGATAAAGTGACTGTGGAACTGACCCCGTACGACCTGAGCAAAGGCCGCATTGTCTTCCGTAGCCGCTAAGATCTTCCGCCAGCACAACTAGTGCACCTAATATTAAAGGCCGGGTAAAACCCGGCCTTTTGTTTTTCTGCGTTCTTATTGCCTTTCGCAACTCAGGACAAATGTCTATACTGAGCTATGACAAATGTCTGCACAGAGGAGGAAAAATGAGAACCTGGAGCCCGGAACAAAAACCGGTTGAAAATGCGCTCTGGCGTTTCGCCGGTTTCCCCGCTAACCGCGGCATAAAACTTGTTCAGATGTTGAATGAGGGTTTGCCCGTCAGCATTCTGGATACTATTCACGAATGGACGGAGATGTCCCGCTCCGACATCCTGCGCGTCACCGGTATTAACGAGCGCAACGTAGCCCGCCGTAAGAGCGCGGGACGCACCTTAACGCCGGAAGAGAGCGAGCGGATCGCCCGTTTAGTTCGCGTGATCGACGCCGCTGTTCAGTTTTTTGGTGATAAAAAAATGGCGTACGACTGGCTACAAGCGCCAGTGCGCGGCCTCGGCAACGTTGCCCCTATCTCCCTGATTGCCACTGAAAGTGGCGCTCTGGAAGTGACCGATCTGATCGGCCGGCTGGAACACGGAGTATTTGCGTGATTTTTTATCGCCTTGTTTCGCGCCGCTACGCCAGCGAAGCCTGGACCGGCAGCGGTGCGAATCAGTACGGCGGCAGATGGAATCACAAAGGTCACCCGGCGGTTTATGTTGCCTCATCCGTTTCGCTCGCCGCGCTGGAAATGCTGGTGCATGTACACAGCGACACGATCCTGAGCCAGTACGGACTGTTCAGTATCGACATCCCCGATAAAGCGATTGAATATCTGGATAAACAGTGGCTACCGCCAGACTGGCAGGAAAACCCGGCGCCGCTGTCAACGATGGATCTGGGAACCGCCTGGCTGGAAGCCAACAGCGCCGTCGCGCTGGTACTTCCTTCCTGCGTCATTCCGCAGGAAAACAATGCCATCCTCAATCCGCAGCACGCTGAATTCAGCAAGTTACTCAAATCAGTAAAAGAGCTGCCTTTTTCGTTTGATCCGCGGCTGGCTTCGTCCTGATGGCTGTCGGGAATCTGCTTTACTGGATAACGCACTTATCTGATCCAGCCACCCGCCGACAAATCGCAGGCATAAAAAAACCGGGTTCAGTGACCCGGTTTTTGTGACTTAATAACAGAGATTAGTGGGCGGTTTCCGGTTTGTGCTTCTGGGCACTCTGGAAATCATACTCCAGCACATCTTTTTCCTGATTCAGCGTCACGGTTACCTGGCCACCGTCAACCAGCGAGCCGAACAGCAGTTCGTTGGCCAGCGGTTTTTTCAGGTTGTCCTGGATAACACGCGCCATCGGGCGAGCCCCCATTGCACGGTCATAGCCTTTCTCGGCCAGCCAGTTGCGGGCTTCCTGGCTGACTTCCAGCGACACGCCTTTCTGATCCAGTTGCACCTGGAGTTCGACGATAAATTTGTCGACCACCTGATGGA
Source organism: Kosakonia sp. MUSA4 (assembly GCF_013085925.1). Classification (NCBI taxonomy): domain Bacteria; kingdom Pseudomonadati; phylum Pseudomonadota; class Gammaproteobacteria; order Enterobacterales; family Enterobacteriaceae; genus Kosakonia; species Kosakonia sp. MUSA4. The sequence goes on along the minus strand of NZ_CP025697.1, from coordinate 1,686,108 downwards.
TCACCTCGGTAGACAAGTGATCGAACCAGATAATGTTGTCCAGACGGTTGCGGAATTCCGGCGTAAAGATCTTTTTGATCTCTTCCATCGCATCGGTACTGTTATCCTGGTGGATAAGACCAATGGATTTACGCTCGGTTTCACGCACCCCGGCGTTGGTGGTCATCACCAGCACCACGTTGCGGAAATCAGCTTTGCGTCCGTTGTTATCGGTCAGCGTACCGTTGTCCATCACCTGCAACAGCAGGTTAAAGACATCCGGGTGCGCTTTTTCGATTTCATCAAGCAGCAGCACCGCGTGCGGATGTTTGATCACCGCATCAGTCAACAGACCTCCCTGATCGAAGCCGACATATCCCGGAGGCGCACCAATCAAACGGCTGACGGTGTGTCGCTCCATATACTCGGACATATCGAAACGCAGCAACTCAATACCCAGCGCTTTCGACAACTGTACGGTCACCTCGGTTTTACCCACGCCGGTTGGGCCGGCAAACAGGAAGGAACCGACCGGTTTATGGTCCTGACCCAGCCCTGCGCGGCTCATTTTGATGGCTTCGGTTAATGCCTCAATGGCTTTATCCTGGCCAAACACCAGCATTTTCAGGCGATCGCCGAGATTTTTCAGCGTGTCGCGGTCGCTCTGAGAAACGCTTTTCTCAGGAATACGCGCGATGCGCGCAACAACCGACTCGATATCCGCCACGTTGACGGTTTTCTTACGCTTGCTCACCGGCATCAGACGCGCACGCGCGCCCGCTTCATCGATCACGTCAATCGCTTTATCCGGCAAATGACGGTCGTTAATGTATTTCACCGCCAGTTCCACCGCTGCACGCACCGCTTTCGCTGTGTAACGTACATCGTGATGCGCTTCATACTTCGGCTTCAGGCCGTTGATAATCTGCACCGTTTCCTCAACGGACGGTTCAGTAATATCAATTTTCTGGAAGCGACGCGCCAGGGCGCGATCTTTTTCGAAGATGTTGCTGAATTCCTGATAGGTGGTCGATCCCATCACGCGGATTTTACCGCTGGAAAGCAGCGGCTTAATCAGGTTAGCAGCATCAACCTGCCCGCCGGACGCAGCGCCTGCACCGATGATGGTGTGGATCTCATCGATAAACAGAATGCTGTTATTGTCCTGCTCAAGCTGTTTCAGCAGCGCTTTGAAACGTTTTTCAAAATCACCGCGGTATTTGGTACCTGCCAGCAGCGAGCCGATATCCAGCGAATAGATAGTGCAGTCGGCCATAATTTCCGGCACGTCGCCCTGCACAATCCGCCAGGCCAGCCCTTCGGCAATCGCCGTTTTACCGACACCGGATTCCCCAACCAGCAGAGGGTTGTTTTTACGGCGGCGACACAGCACCTGAACCGCGCGCTCGAGCTCTTTACTACGGCCAATCAGCGGGTCGATGCCACCAACACGAGCAAGCTGATTAAGGTTGGTGGTGAAGTTTTCCATACGTTCCTCCCCGCCTGCTTGCTCTTCGCTGTTCACCTGGCTGCTACTGCTGCTACCTGCATCCGATGACGGTCCCGGTTCGTCTTTACGCGTACCGTGAGAAATAAAGTTCACCACGTCGAGGCGGCTCACTTCATGTTTGCGCAGCAGGTAAGCCGCTTGCGACTCCTGCTCACTAAAAATGGCAACCAGTACATTCGCCCCGGAGACTTCGCTGCGACCGGAGGACTGAACATGGAACACCGCGCGCTGCAAAACACGCTGGAAGCTGAGCGTCGGCTGCGTGTCGCGCTCCTCTTCGCTCATGGGTAGAACGGGTGTGGTTTGTTCGATGAAGGCTTCGAGTTCCTGCCGCAGCGCCACCAGGTCCACGGAACACGCTTCAAGCGCTTCGCGGGCCGAAGGGTTACTGAGCAATGCCAGTAACAAGTGCTCGACGGTCATAAACTCATGTCGGTGCTCGCGCGCTCTGGCGAAAGCCATATTTAAACTGAGTTCCAGTTCTTGATTGAGCATAGGGCACCTCCCCCAAGTTTCATGCCTGCATTCAGGCTCTTTCCAGCGTACACAGCAACGGATGCTCGTTCTCCCTCGCGTACTTGTTCACCATAGAGACCTTGGTCTCTGCAACTTCGGCGGTGAAAACACCGCAGATAGCCTTGCCGTGATAGTGAACCGTAAGCATCAGTTGCGTTGCACGTTCTACATCATAAGAAAAGAACTTTTGTAGCACGTCAATAACAAATTCCATCGGCGTGTAATCATCGTTCATTAACATGACTTTATACATGGATGGCGGTTTTAGCGCATCGCGCAATTTTTCTTCCGCCAATTGGTCGAAATCCAGCCAGCTATTACTCTTACCCATCGTTAGCGCTTCATCTTAGGTTACAGATTCCGGCGGTCTTTAATCGGCCGATTACATGAGTCTAGATGTATTTTTAATCTACATCAGATGTCAGATAACAATCATCTATCGTTGCCATCCGCGACGGCTGTCACATTCTGTCGTCATAGCGTTAACTGCTTCAAAATTTTGATGCGCCGCCTCCCAGAACCCCTGCCAAACGCTTGACGCGTTATACGATTTATCTAAATTGTACAGTCGAGAGCTGGTGAGGTTTTGAACAGCCCGCTCGCTCTGCCACCGGTTCATTCCATCTTACTTAAATAAGATTTACGAAGGATGTCGAAGCATGGAAACGGGTACTGTTAAGTGGTTCAACAATGCCAAAGGGTTTGGTTTTATTTGCCCTGAAGGCGGCGGCGAAGATATCTTCGCGCATTACTCCACCATTCAAATGGATGGTTACAGAACGTTAAAAGCCGGGCAGACAGTCCGGTTTGATGTACACCAGGGCCCTAAAGGCAATCACGCCAGCGTTATCGTGCCCGTCGAAGTGGAAGCCATGGCCTGACGCCAGCAACCTCATTGTGTACATGCCGCAGTTAAAATGCCAGCCCAATCGGCTGGCATTTTTATTACTCGCGAGCCAGCGCATCCACCGGATCCAGGCGCGCCGCATTGCGCGCCGGCAACCAGCCAAACAGCACCCCGGTAAACGTTGAACACAAAAAAGCGGTGATCAACGCAACCGGTGAAAAACCAATTTCCCAGCCCGGTAAAAAGAGCTGCAAAGTAAACGCGATCAACATCGAAAGCGTTACGCCGAGCGCGCCGCCAACCAGGCAAACAAACACTGCCTCAATCAGAAACTGCGACAACACATCGCCCGCTCTGGCGCCCACCGCCATCCTGATGCCGATCTCGCGGGTTCGCTCGGTCACCGAGACCAGCATGATATTCATCACACCGATACCACCAACCAGCAGGGAAATCACCGCCACCAGCGTCAGGAACAATTGAAGAGTACGTGTGGTCTTTTCCGCAGTTTTCAATACCCCGTCCATATTCCAGACGAAGAAATCTTTTTTTCCGTGCCGCAAATTCAGCAGCCGGGTGAGCTGCTGTTCCGCCTGCTCACTGCTGTAGCCATCTTTCACCCGAACAGTAATAGAGTTTAGCCACGACTGGCCCATAATGCGCCCGGAGATGGTCGTGTAGGGCAGCCAGACGCGCAGGATTTTGCTGCTGCCGAACATGGATTGCTTCTCTTCCGCCACGCCAATCACCGTTGCCGGCATATTGCCGACCAGCATCACCTCGCCCACCACGCTGGCTTTATTGGGAAAGAGCTGGCGGCGGGTATTGCTGTCGAGCACCACCACCTGCGCCCGTCCCTTCTCCTGCTCGGCATTGAACGACGCGCCTTCGCTGAAGGTCATGCCATAAACATTAAAGTACTGCCCGCTCACACCGTTCGCGCTGGCCGCGACATCAATATTGTCATTGCGCAGACGCAGGTTTTGCGAAACCGACGGTGTCGCTGAGCGCACCCACGGCTGTTTCTGGATCGCCAGCAGATCGTCATATTTCAGCGCCTGCTGGTATTGCGGCTCATCATCACCAAAATCCTTACCGGGATAGACATCAATAGTGTTGGTACCGATTGAACGGATATCCGCCAGCACGAGCTGCTTCGCCGCATCGCCCACCACCACAATCGAGACCACGGAGGCGATACCGATAATAATGCCGAGCATGGTCAACAGCGTGCGCATCCTATTCGCCGCCATTGCGCGCCAGGCCATGGTCAGCGCTTCGTGAAAACGGCTGATAAACTGCCGCCAGCCGCCCGCCTGCACAGACACGGCATCGCGGTTATCCGCTGTTATCACTCGTTCGCGGGTCGAAGGATTACTGATAAGTTCACCATCGCGAATTTCAATTACTCGCTCAGCCTGCGCCGCCACTTGCGGATCGTGGGTGACGATAATCACCGTATGCCCGCGATCGCGCAGCTGGTGAAGGATCGCCATCACCTCTTCGCCTGAGTGACTATCCAGCGCACCGGTGGGTTCATCGGCCAGAATGACCTGCCCTCCGTTCATCAACGCCCGGGCGATACTGACGCGCTGCTGCTGGCCGCCAGAAAGCTGAGAAGGCTGATAATCCGCCCGCTCACCCAGGCCGAGGCGCGTAAGTAACTCTCTGGCGCGTATCAGCCGCGCTTTACGATCGGTTCCGGCGTATACCGCAGGCACTTCAACGTTCTGCGCGGCCGTCAGATGCGAAAGCAGATGATAACGCTGGAAGATAAAACCAAAATGCTCGCGCCGCAGTTGTGCCAGCGCATCGCCGCTAAGCGTGGAGACATCCGTTCCGGCAACGCGGTATGTACCGCTGGAGGGTTTATCCAGACAGCCGAGTATGTTCATCAGCGTCGATTTACCGGAACCCGAAGCCCCGACAATCGCCACCATTTCACCGGCATTGATACTGAGAGTAATGCCCTTCAGCACCTCCACCTGCTCGTCACCTGAAGGATAACTGCGGCGAATATCCTTCAGCTCCAGCAGTGCCGTCATTGGGCCGCTCCGCGATTCAGCTCGCCGATCACCACTTCTTCACCGGCATCCAGCCCTTTCACGACCACGACATCGGTATCATTACGCGAGCCCAGCATTACTTCGCGCTCGCGGGTTTCGCCGTTGCGCAGCACTTTCACTTTATAACGATTATCGCCAACCGGATCGCCCAGCGCCGCCAGTGGAATGGTCAGCACATTTTTCAGGCCGGTCAGTTGAATATGCACCTGCGCGGTCATATCCAGGCGCAATATGCCCTGCGGATTAGGCACTTCAAAACGGGCATAATAGAAGATAGCGTCATTGACCTTCTCCGGCGTCGGCAGAATGTCTTTCAGTGACCCTTCATAGCGGGTGCCAGGATCGCCCAGCACGGTGAACCATGCTTTTTGCCCGGGTTTCAGATGGATCACATCCGCCTCTGAAACCTGTGCTTTAACCAGCATGGTGCTCATGTCGGCCAGCGTCAGGATGTTTGGCGCCTGTTGCACCGCAATCACCGTTTGCCCTTGCAGAGTGGTAATTTGCGTCACTTCACCGGCCATCGGGGCCAGAATGCGTGTGTAGTCGAGATTTGTTTTCGCGGTATCCAGCGTCGCCTGGTTGCGCTTTATCTGCGCATCAATAGTGCCGATCTGCGCCTCTTTAACCGCCACATCGGTGGCCGAGGTATCCAGATCCTGGCGGGAGATAAGATTGCGTTTCACCAGTTGCTGCTGACGTGCCAGCGTCACCTGCGCCAGCTTCAGTTCCGCCTGCGCCTGACGGCGTTGCGCACGCAGTTCCATCAGCGTGGCATTCACTTCTTTGATCTGGTTTTCTGCCTGGTCCGGATCGATAACCCCGAGCAACTGATCCTTTTTGACTTTATCGCCAATATTGACCGACAGCGTTTTCAACTGGCCATTTACCTGTGCACCGACGTCAACTTTACGTAATGCATCTAGCTTGCCTGTCGCCAGTACGCTCTGTTGCAATTCGCCTGGGCGGACAATCAGCGTCTGATACTGCACCACCGGCGCGTTTAATTTTCCCCACAGCCAAAAGACGGCCAGTAAAATGACGACCGCCAGTACGATAAATACCGTCCTGCGTTTTCCCTTAAGTTTCATAAAAATCCCGGATAATCTGACACGCGGCCTGTAGATAACATTCTTAACCAAACAAAACATCAACGAAACAGAAAACTCTTAATCTCTCCACTATTCATTTAGATGTTGTTGAAGCGCTGGCTGATGGAATGGCGATCTCTGTGAGATACCCGGATTTCAATATGTCCACCATCGCCGACACGACACATACCGCTATGCCACTGCCGAAAACGGCATGGCAACTCTTTTATTCTCTTGCTTCAGGCGAACTGATGCCAGGACTGGCGTGGCATCATCCTGCGTATCGCCGCAAATTTCTGCTACGTTCGCTGGCCACGCCGTTCAGCACCGCCCGTTTTCTTACGCGCCTGCTACGTCAGCCCATGCTGGCTAACATATTACAGGTGCAGCCTGGTTTACCTTGCCGTCTGCATCGCCCATGGTTATCCATGAACACCAGTCGTGCACAAGCATCCGACGCGTTGTGCTGGCATTACAACACGATCGCAAGCCTGCTGCCCGCCAGACTGGTGAACGGCTATCTTACCAGGGCAGGAATCACCGTTGCAGTGTTGAACGGTAAAGATGAGCAACATTATTCGTTGCGTCTGTGTTCAGAAGCCATGCAGGACAAGGAAGGCGAAGCAACACTGGTATTCTGCGATGCACAGAATACCGTACTGGCCGGGCTGACATTCACCCTGTGCCAGTTTGCTGGCCAAAACACGCTGTATATTGGCGGATTACAGGGAGCCAAAGCCCACGTGCCGCATGAACTTATTCAGGCTGCGACCAAATCCTGCCACGGTCTTTTTCCAAAACGCCTGCTGGTAGAGGCAGTGATGACGCTGAGCCAGTTCCTGCGCGTGCAGCAGATCCGCGCTGTCAGCAACGAAACCCATATCTATCGTAATATTCGTTACCGCCGAAAAAAGCAGGGGCAACTGCATGCGGATTACAATAGTTTTTGGCAATCGTTGGGCGCTGTAGCTGACGCGTCCGGCGATTATATCCTGCCACTGGCAATGCCGCGTAAACCGATGGAGGCGATCGCCAGTAAAAAACGCGCAGAATACCGACGCCGTTACGAATTACTCGATAGCCTGCATACCCAGACAGCCAGCCTCTGCCAGAACTAGTCAGCTCGCCCGCGCGCCAGCCACAGCACGCGGGAAAACATCTTGCGCAACAGGGGCGGTACAGCATCTATCCCGCGGCGCCCCGCTTCCATCGCCACTTCTATCGCCAAATCCGGCTTCGATGAGCGGTGAATCGCTTTGATGATCACCCGACGCATATTCATCTGCACGTTTTCCGGCAGTTGCGCCACCCGATGATAGATATCGGCAAAACCTTCCCGATACATAAAATGTTCCATATCCCGCGCCGGCAGCTCGGTCAAATGCTCCCGCGTCTGAACATGATCATTATCCAGCAGGCTGCGCACCGTGGCGGCGTACTTTTTCCCCGCTTCATCGCCATCTACCAGCACATGCCATTCAATCCCCATACGGCGAGCAAACTTAACCAGTGGTTTTAATCCGGACTGGGCGAATTCAATAACTTTCACCCCTTCGGCATCGAAATGGTGGCCGCACTGGCGCGCCAGTTCGTTAATCACCCAGGTTTCTGTCTCCCCTTCCACCAGCAGCCAGCAGCGGGCAAACAGCGAAGAAGCGCGATTGAAACGGATATGGAAAGCGATACGCCGCGCATCCTCGGAATTTAAGCCGCCGGGCCCAAGACGCCAGGCCGCAACGCGTGACGATTCGCGCACCAGCCGACAAACATGCTCAACCGGCGTCATCGACAACAGCTCACCAGAATTGGTCGTCGTCACCTGCTGCAATGGCAACAAATTCAGCAGTTGCCACGCAACCGACAGCATAATCGGGTGCAGCCGTGTTTCAGGATCTTCCACCAGCAGCAACGGTCGCGCGTCACGGTCGAGGCGCACCGTTCCTTTCGCCTGCAATAAGGTGGCAAAAAAACTCAGCAAGATCACCCGGTACATACGGCCGCCGGGTTTGTCGATCATGCGGTTGATAATATCCAGATAGCGCCAGCTGCGCTGCTCGTCATGAGAGCGACGCCGCATCAGACGCTGGTGCGAAGCCCCGCTGCCCTGTTCCGCGAAGTAGTGTTCCAGCAGTTGCACCATCGCAGAGAGGCCGTGACGAATCTGCCCGTCCGTCAAATTTTGCGGTCGGGAGACCAGCTCGTGGGAGAGGAAATCAAGCTGCCGGGCGGTGGTCTCCATTTCGGGTGTATCAGGCATCGTACCGCTGCGGATACGCCGTAAAAATCGCGCATCGCGCAGACGCAACACCGGCATCAAACGCACCAGATGACGGGCGCATTCGTCGATATCGGCAAGATCGAGCAACTCACCCTGTTCATTCAGAAAACCACGCAATGTCAGTACGCTGCCATCATCAGACAGCTCACCTTCATGGCGATAAAACAGGCGATGGTATCCGTCATGACTGGGCACCCAGCATTCGGCAAGAGGACGATAGCGTCGCACGCGGTAGCGCCCCGGCTCAGATTCACGGAAAGTCAGAATAATGTGCAGATGGTGCTCACGCCCCTGAATATCTCCCGGCGGGAACCAAAAATCTTCCCGAACAAAATGGTAGAGATCGGTTTCCGGTGACAGTAATAACGTTAATGCATCAAGCAAGCTGGATTTACCCCAGGCATTCTCGCCAATCAGCACGTTATTCTGCTCAAGCTGTAACGATAAACGATTGATGCCGCGGAATCCGACAATGTCTACACGCTCCAGAATCATTCTTCCCTCCGGCTGATTTCGTCTTTCTCGTCTATGCTTTCTGAGAAGTATAGCGGGGCGGAAAGCGCCAGGACATGCGCTAAGTACAAAATTTTATTGAAAAATATGTAGCAAACCGCTAATGCCGTCGAAGGAAGTACAACGCAGAGAAATAAAAAGAATAATAATCTAATCATTAAACAAATATCAAAATTCAATACCAGGATAATTCCATAGAACATATATTATATTTTACTTTATTTTAATTTATCAGTTGTTTTAACCATCACTGGAATTAGAATAACCGCGCATTTATTGGAGTTTTACCTATGGCAAGGGCATTTGCCCGGTTCTGTTCTTATCGAGGTGGCTATGTTCAGAAAATTAGCAGCAGAGTGCTTTGGCACATTTTGGCTGGTGTTTGGCGGCTGCGGCAGTGCAGTACTGGCCGCAACGTTTCCGCAAACCGGTATTGGTTTCGCCGGGGTTGCGCTGGCGTTTGGTTTAACGGTGCTGACCATGGCTTTTGCCGTTGGTCATATTTCAGGCGGGCATTTTAATCCGGCAGTGACAATAGGCCTGTGGGCAGGCGGCCGTTTTCCGGCTAAAGACGTGATTGGTTATATTGTCGCGCAGGTCGTCGGCGGCATCGTGGCAGCGGCGGCACTCTATTTTATCGCCAGCGGCAAAGCGGGTTTCGATGCAACAGCCAGTGGTTTTGCCTCGAACGGTTATGGCGAGCATTCGCCGGGGGGATACTCCATTTACTCCGCGATGCTGATTGAAATCGTGCTGACCTGCGGCTTCCTGCTGGTGATCCACGGCGCCACGGATAAACACGCGCCTGCGGGCTTTGCCCCTATTGCCATTGGTCTGGCGCTGACGCTTATCCATTTAATCAGTATTCCGGTGACCAATACTTCCGTTAACCCGGCGCGCAGTACCGCCGTCGCAATATTCCAGGGCGGCTGGGCATTGCAACAATTATGGTTCTTCTGGGTAATGCCGATTATCGGCGGCATTCTGGGTGGGGTGATTTACCGCACGCTGCTGGAAAAACGCGATTAATAAATCAGGCCCGGCAAGCACGCCGGGCTTTTATTTAACATTATTACTGCGTCTTTTCGCGGCTTTACTCAGTTCCCACCTTTCGGTAGTGTGTCCGGCGCTTACTCATTTTTGCAAGGATTCGGGCTGTTCATGCTTTCAGGATTGCTAATTATTCTTCTGCCGCTGATCGTCGGCTACCTCATTCCCCTGCGCCATACCGCGGCTCTTAAACTGATCAATAAATTACTCAGCTGGATTGTTTATCTGATCCTGTTTTTTATGGGGATCAGCCTCGCGTTCCTCGATAATCTCAGCGCCAATCTGCTGTCAATATTTCACTATTCCGCGGTGAGTATCGTGGTGATCCTGCTGTGCAATGCCGTTGCACTGTTATGGCTGGAGCGTACCCTGCCCTGGCAGCACCAACATCAGCAGGAAAAACTGCCTTCACGTCTTGCCATGGCGCTGGAATCCCTGCGTCTGTGCGGCGTGGTGGTTGCCGGTTTTGCCATTGGCCTCAGCGGGCTGGCGTTTTTACAGCATGCCACGGAAGCCAGCGAATATACGCTGATCTTCCTGCTGCTGCTGGTCGGCATCCAGTTACGTAACAGCGGTATGACGCTGAAGCAGATTGTCCTCAACCGCCGCGGAATGATCATCGCCGTAGTGGTGGCGCTCAGTTCGTTAGTCGGCGGCGCAATCAACGCATTACTGCTTGGCCTGCCGCTCCAGACAGGTCTGGCGATGGCCTCCGGTTTTGGCTGGTATTCGTTGTCCGGGATTTTGCTGACCGAATCTTTTGGCCCGGTCATTGGCAGCGCGGCCTTCTTTAATGATCTGGCGCGCGAACTGATCGCCATCATGTTAATCCCCGGCTTAGTACGCCGCAGCCGATCCACGGCGCTCGGTCTGTGCGGCGCAACGTCAATGGATTTTACCCTGCCGGTGCTCCAGCGCAGCGGCGGTCTGGAGCTGGTGCCAGCGGCCATTGTGCACGGTTTTATCCTCAGCCTGCTGGTGCCATTGCTCATGGCCTTCTTCTCTGCCTGATACCTCTTTGGCGGTAACTTTTTGCCGCCAAAATTGCGCTAAATCAATCTCCCTGTAAGTTGCACCGAAAAGCGCTTTTAAGGCTTCTCTCACCAGCATAATCTTAAACATGTATTTAAAATATAACTTTAACAGTGAAGGTGTGACCATGTTTTGTGTGCAATGTGAACAAACCATTCGAACCCCGGCGGGTAATGGCTGTGCGTACGCGCAGGGGATGTGCGGTAAAACCGCCGAAACGTCCGACCTCCAGGATTTGCTGATTGCCGCGTTACAAGGGCTCTCTGCCTGGGCCTGCAAAGCCCGTGACTACGATCTGATCGATCATGAAATCGACAGCTTCGCGCCGCGCGCCTTCTTCTCGACGCTGACCAACGTAAACTTCGACTCCGTTCGCATTGTCGGTTACGCCCAAGAAGCGATCGCCAAACGTGAAGCGCTAAAAGCGCTCTGCCTCTCCATCGACCCGAACGCCAGCGTTGATAACCCGATGGCGGAGCTGCAACTGGCCAGCGACGATCTGGGCGAATTACAGCGTCAGGCAGCAGAATTCACACCGAATAAAGACAAAGCCACGATTGGCGAAAATATCCTTGGCCTGCGCCTGCTCTGCCTGTACGGCCTGAAAGGCGCAGCCGCCTATATGGAGCATGCGCACGTACTCGGCCAGTACGACAATGATATTTATGCCCGCTACCATAAAATTATGGCCTGGCTGGGCACCTGGCCTGCGGACATGAACGCTTTGCTTGAATGTTCAATGGACATTGGCCAGATGAACTTCAGCGTCATGAGCATCCTCGATGCTGGTGAAACCAGCACTTACGGCCATCCGACGCCAACTCAGGTGAACGTTAAAGCCGTCGCCGGGAAATGCATTTTGATCTCCGGTCACGACCTGAAAGATCTCTATAACCTGCTGCAACAAACCGAAGGCACCGGCGTTAACGTCTACACCCACGGTGAAATGTTGCCAGCACACGGTTATCCTGAACTGCGTAAGTTTAAACATCTGGTCGGCAACTACGGGAGCGGCTGGCAGAACCAGCAGGTGGAATTCGCCCGCTTCCCGGGCCCGATCGTGATGACCTCCAACTGCATCATCGATCCGACCGTCGGTTCTTATGACGACCGCATCTGGACCCGCAGCATTGTTGGCTGGCCGGGCGTGAACCACCTCGAAGGCGACGATTTTGCACCGGTGATCCGCCAGGCGCAGCAAATGTCCGGTTTCCCGTTCAGCGAAATTGAACACCTGATCACCGTCGGGTTTGGTCGCCAGACCCTGCTTGGCGCGGTGGATTCGCTGATCGACCTGGTGAGCCGCGAAAAACTGCGCCACGTCTTCCTCGTCGGCGGCTGCGACGGCGCACGCGGCGAACGTAATTACTTCACCGATTTCGCCACCCAGGTGCCGGATGACTGCCTGATCCTGACGCTGGCCTGCGGGAAATATCGCTTCAACAAACTCGACTTCGGCAATATCGAAGGGCTGCCGCGTCTGATCGATGCCGGCCAGTGTAATGACGCCTACTCGGCGATTATTCTGGCGGTAACACTGGCGGAAAAATTGGGCTGCGGTGTGAACGATCTCCCGCTGTCGCTGGTGCTCTCCTGGTTTGAACAGAAAGCGATCGTCATCCTGCTGACTCTGCTGTCGCTGGGCGTCACCAATATCGTTACCGGGCCAACCGCGCCGGGCTTCCTGACGCCGGATCTGCTGGCCGTGCTGAATGAGAAATTTGGCCTGCGCCAGGTCACAACCGTTGAACAGGATATGCAGCAGTTGCTGAGCGCATAAGGAGATAACGATGACCATGCCAATCCCTCAATGCCCGTGGCGCATGCAGGTTCACCATATCCGTCAGGAAACGCCGGATGTCTGGACGCTGTCGCTGTTATGCCACGATTACTATCCGTATCGCGCCGGGCAGTACGCGCTGGTAAGCATTCGCAACAGCGCCGACACGCTGCGTGCTTACACCCTTTCATCCACGCCGGGCGTGAGCGAATACATTACGCTGACCGTTCGCCGTATTGATGATGGCGCAGGTTCCCGGTGGCTGACCCAGGAGGTAAAACGCGGCGATTATCTGTGGCTTTCCGATGCGCAGGGGGAATTTACCTGTGATAACGAACCGAACGATAAGCTGTTGCTGCTGGCGGCAGGGTGCGGCGTGACACCGATTATGTCGATGCGTCGCTGGCTGGCAAAGTATCGCCCGCAGGCCGATGTGCAGGTGATCTTCAATGTGCGTTCGCCGCAGGATGTGATTTTCGCCGACGAGTGGCGCGAATATCCGGTCACGCTGGTGGCAGAAAATGACGCGACCGCCGGTTTTGCTTCTGGCCGCCTGAGCCGCGAACTGCTCAGCCAGGTGCCGGATCTGGCTGTACGCACGGTGATGACCTGTGGCCCGGCGCCGTACATGGATTGGGTTGAGAGTGAAGTGAAAGCGCTGGGCGTGACGCGTTTCTTCAAAGAGAAATTCTTTACCCCTGTCGCGCAGGCTGCCACCAGTGGATTGAAGTTCAGCAAACTCTCGCCGATGAAAACCTTCTACGCGCCGGTGGGCAGTACGCTGCTGGAAGCACTGGAAAGCAATAAGATGCCCGTGAATGCCGCCTGCCGCGCCGGGGTGTGCGGCTGTTGTAAAACGCAGGTGATTTCCGGGGAGTATACCGTCAGCAGCACCATGACGCTGACGGAGCAGGAGATTGCCGCCGGTTATGTGCTGGCCTGCTCCTGTCATCCACAAGGGGATTTGGTGCTGGCGTAACGCTTTCTGCACAAAATAAAACGCCCTTCACAGGAAGGGCGTTTTTTTGATCTCATTGACCGGGTAGCGTTCCGGTACGCTGTTAACTCTGCGCTACTTCCACGCCGGAGCCACGGAATAACGGCCCGCGCCAATAAAAGCAATCACCAGCGCAGCAATAAAGAAGTAAACAATACTCTCAATCGCCCACGCACCGGTCGCATCCAGAGCGCCCGTTTTACCGATGCCGACCAGTAACCACGCCACCACCATCGTAAATGCCAGCACCAGCGCGGAAGGACGAGTCAGAACGCCCAGAATGATCAGGATCGGGCACAACACTTCGCCAATCAGCACGCCGTAAGCAATAAAACCCGGCAACCCTTTTGCCACCAGCATGCCCGCAATACCATCAATACCGCCGATTAATTTGTGCAGCCCGTGAAACAACATCAATCCGCCAACCAACAAACGCAGCAACAGTCGGCCAAGATCTTCATGCGAAAACATCTTATTAACCGTATTTAACAATGATTTAACCATTTGAAATGATTCCTGTTTTCATCGACCTTTGTCAGAGTATTACGGAGTGTAACTGAAATAAACCCCTGTTTTAAAAAAGGGCATGATTAATCTCATTCCACGCAGAATCATTGTCTAAGCTTGTAAGCAAGATCACAAAAGGAGCTTTCCATGAAACAGACTGTGGCTGCTTATATTGCTAAAACCCTTGAACAAGCGGGCGTTAAACGGATTTGGGGGGTAACCGGTGACTCTCTTAACGGGCTGAGCGACAGCCTGAATCGCATGGGTACCATTCACTGGATGCCAACGCGTCATGAAGAAGTCGCTGCCTTCGCTGCTGGCGCGGAAGCACAATTGACCGGTGAGCTGGCGGTTTGTGCCGGTTCCTGCGGGCCGGGAAATTTACATCTGATCAATGGCCTTTTCGATTGCCACCGCAATCATGTTCCGGTGCTGGCCATTGCGGCCCACATTCCATCAAGTGAAATCGGTAGCGGCTACTTCCAGGAAACCCATCCGCAGGAGCTGTTTCGCGAATGTAGCCACTATTGCGAACTGGTTTCCAATCCGGAGCAGATCCCGCAGGTGCTGGCGATCGCCATGCGTAAAGCCGTGCTTAATAAAGGCGTGTCCGTCGTTGTACTGCCTGGCGACGTGGCGCTAAAACCCGCGCCGGAAAGCGCCAGCAGCCACTGGTATAGTGCGCCGCAGCCGGTGGTCACACCGACAGAAGAAGAGTTACAAAAACTGGCGCAGTTGCTGCGCTACTCCAGCAATATCGCCCTGATGTGCGGCAGCGGCTGCGCCGGTGCGCACAAAGAGCTGGTGGCTTTCGCCGGGAAACTGAATGCGCCCATTGTCCACGCGATGCGCGGTAAAGAGCATGTGGAGTATGACAACCCGTACGATGTCGGCATGACCGGGCTGATTGGCTTCTCTTCCGGGTTCCACACCATGATGAATGCCGATACTTTAGTGCTGCTCGGCACGCAATTCCCCTATCGCGCCTTCTACCCCACCGATGCCAAAATCATCCAGATCGATATCAATCCGGCCAGCATTGGCGCACACAGTAAAGTGGACATGGCGCTGGTGGGCGATATCAAAGCTACCCTTGCCGCGTTGCTGCCGTTGCTGGAAGAAAAAACCGATCGCCGCTTCCTTGATAAAGCGCTGGCGGATTACCGCGAAGCCCGCAAAGGGCTGGATGATTTAGCGAAGCCGAGCGAGAAATCGATTCACCCGCAATATCTGGCGCAGCAAATCAGCCATTTTGCCGCGGATGACGCGATTTTCACCTGTGATGTCGGTACGCCAACGGTATGGGCGGCGCGCTATCTGAAAATGAACGGCAAGCGCCGCCTGCTTGGTTCCTTTAACCATGGTTCGATGGCCAACGCCATGCCGCAGGCGCTCGGCGCAAAAGCAACCTGCCCGGAAAGACAGGTCGTGGCGCTCTGCGGCGACGGCGGTTTCAGCATGCTGATGGGCGATTTTCTCTCCGTTGTGCAGATGAAGCTGCCGCTAAAAATTATCGTCTTTAATAACAGCGTGCTCGGCTTTGTGGCGATGGAGATGAAAGCAGGCGGCTACTTAACCGACGGTACGGAGTTGCAGGACACCAACTTTGCCCGCATCGCCGAGGCCTGCGGCATTACCGGGATCCGCGTAGAGAAATCCGCCGATGTTGACGAAGCGCTCCAGCGCGCCTTCTCGATCGATGGCCCGGTGCTGGTAGATGTCACTGTCGCCAAAGAGGAACTGGCGATCCCGCCGCAAATCAAACTGGAGCAGGCCAAAGGCTTCAGCCTCTATATGATGCGCGCCATTATCAGCGGACGCGGCGATGAAGTCATCGAACTGGCGAAAACCAACTGGCTCAGGTAAAACAGAAGCTTAACCTGAGCCAGAGAAAGGAAATGCCGTGATTGATTTACGTAGTGATACCGTAACCCGCCCGGGGCGCGCCATGCTTGAAGAGATGATCGCCGCCCCGGTCGGGGACGATGTTTACGGTGATGATCCCACCGTAAACGAACTGCAGCGTTACGCGGCAGAACTCAGCGGCAAAGAAGCCGCACTGTTTCTGCCGACCGGAACGCAGGCCAACCTGGTCGCGCTGTTAAGCCACTGCGAGCGCGGCGAAGAGTATATTGTCGGCCAGGGTGCGCATAACTATCTCTACGAAGCGGGCGGTGCAGCGGTGCTCGGCAGCATTCAGCCGCAACCGATTGATGCCGCCGCCGACGGCACGTTGCCGCTGGACAAAGTCGCGGCAAAAATCAAAGCCGATGATATCCACTTCGCGCGCACCAAACTGCTCAGTCTGGAAAACACCCACAACGGTAAAGTGTTGCCGCGCGACTACCTGAAACAGGCGTGGGAATTTACCCGCGAGCGCGGGCTGTCACTGCACGTTGATGGCGCACGCATCTTTAACGCCATCGTGGAATACGGCTGCGACCTTAGCGCGATCGCGCAATATTGCGACTCCTTCACCATCTGCCTGTCGAAGGGCCTCGGCACGCCGGTCGGTTCATTACTGGTGGGCGACAAAGCTTATATCACCCGCGCCAACCGCTGGCGCAAAATGACCGGCGGCGGCATGCGCCAGGCCGGGATCCTTGCCGCAGCGGGCCTGTATGCGCTGAAGCACAACGTCGCGCGGCTGAAAGAGGATCACGAGAACGCCGCCTGGCTGGCCGCTCAGTTGCAGGAAATTGGCGCCGACGTGATGCGTCACGACACCAACATGCTGTTCGTCCGCGTTGGCGAACCGGCCGCAGATCTGGGCGCGTTTATGCGCGAGCGCGATGTGCTGATCAACGCTTCGCCGGTGGTACGGCTGGTCACCCATCTCGACGTCAATCGCCAGCAGCTCACCGAGGTGGTTCGCCACTGGCAGGCTTTTTTACAGCGCTAAGGAGCAGATGTGGCGCAGCGGATCCTGGTGCTTGGCGCCAGCGGTTATATCGGGCAGCGGCTGGTGGCTGCGCTCAGTCAGCAAGGCCATCAGGTCAAAGCAGCGGCGCGCCAGTTAACGCGCCTGCAAAAGCAGCGGTTGCCCGGCGTGACCTGCCACATTGTCGATCTCTATTGGCCACAGGATCTTCCGGCGCTGCTGGCCGATGTCGATACGCTCTACTATCTGGTGCACAGCATGGGCGAAAGCAGCGATTTTGTGGCGCATGAACGGCAAATCGCCCTGAATGTGCGCGACGCGTTGCGGGAAACGCCGGTCAAACAGGTCATTTTCCTCAGTTCGTTGCAGGCAAAAGGCGCAACGGATTCTGACCATCTACTGGCGCGGCAATATACCGGCGATCTGCTGCGGGCAGCCGGTGTTCCGGTGACCGAATTGCGCGCCGGGATCATTGTCGGCGCGGGTTCGGCGGCCTTTGAAGTGATGCGCGATATGGTGTTTAACCTGCCGGTACTGACGCCGCCGCGCTGGGTGCGTTCGCGCACCACGCCAATTGCGCTGGAAAACCTGCTGTATTATCTGCTGGAATTGTTGCATCACCCGGCGGCGGAACACCGCGTGTTTGAGGCTGCCGGGCCGGAAGTGCTGAGCTATCAGCAGCAGTTCGAGCACTTTATGCGCGTCAGCGGCGTACACCGCCCGCTGATCCCCATTCCGCTGCCAACGCGACTGATCTCGGTCTGGTTTTTACATCTCATCACTTCCGTGCCGCCAACGATTGCAAAGGCGCTGATCCAGGGGCTGAAACACGATCTGCTGGCCGACGATCGCGCGCTGCGCCGTTTGATCCCGCAAACACTGATCCACTTTGATGACGCGGTGCGCCAGACGTTGCAGGAAGAAGAAAAGCTGGTGAATTCCGCCGACTGGGGCTATGACCCGCAGGCCTTCTCACGCTGGCGTCCGCAATACGGCTACTTTCCGAAACAGGCTGGTTATCAGGTAAAAACCGCAGCCAGCCTCAGCGCGCTGTGGGAAGTGATTAACCGTATCGGCGGCAAAGAGCGCTATTTTTTCGGCAATCTGCTGTGGGAAACCCGCGCTGCGCTCGATCGTTTAATTGGTCACCCACTGCCGCGCGGGCGTCCCGATCGCGCCTGGCTGCAAACCAGCGATGCGGTGGATAGCTGGAAAGTGATTATCGCCGAGCCGGAGCAGCAACTGGCATTATTGTTTGGTATGAAAGCGCCGGGGCTGGGACGGCTGACCTTTACGTTGAGCGACAAAGGCGACCACCGGCTGCTGGATGTCCGCGCCTGGTGGCATCCGCACGGCATGCCGGGTTTGTTTTACTGGCTACTGATGTTCCCGGCTCATCTGTTCATCTTTCGTGGCATGGCGCAACAAATTGCCCGTCTGGCAGAAAAAAATAGTGAAAAAGTCTGACGGTTAACCTTTTTCTTTTACTTCTCCCATTGCATCGCGGCGTAATTCACGGAAGAATGCGCGCGATAATTGCTTTTCAACACAGTGGATTGATATGAAGGTACTGGTCACGGGCGCAACCAGCGGTTTAGGCCGAAACGCCGTCGAATATCTGCGTCAAAAAGGGATCAGCGTCAGGGCGACGGGCCGCAACGAAGCGATGGGCAAGTTGCTGAGCAAGATGGGCGCCGAGTTTGTGCATGCGGATTTAACCGAGCTGGTTTCATCGCAGGCTAAAATCATGCTCGCCGATATCGATACGCTGTGGCACTGCTCCAGTTTCACCTCACCGTGGGGAACGCAGGAAGCGTTTGACCTGGCAAATGTGCGCGCCACGCGCCGTCTGGGTGAATGGGCTGTTGCCTGGGGCGTGCGCAACTTTATCCATATCTCCTCGCCTTCGCTCTACTTCGATTATCATCACCACCGCGATATCCCGGAAGATTTTCGCCCGGCGCGTTTCGCCAACGAATTTGCCCGCAGCAAAGCCGCTGGCGAGCAGGTTATCGATCTGCTGGCGCAGGCGAACCCCAACACCCGCTTTACCATTCTGCGTCCGCAAAGCCTGTTTGGTCCGCACGACAAAGTGTTTATCCCGCGGCTGGCGCAGATGATGCACCACTACCGCAGCGTGTTACTGCCGCGCGGCGGTGATGCGCTGGTGGATATGACCTACTACGAAAATGCAGTGCATGCGATGTGGCTCGCCAGCCAGCAACAGTGCGACACGTTACCTTCCGGGCGGGCGTATAACATCACCAACGGCGAGCCGCGCTCGCTGCGCAGTATCGTACAGCGGCTGATTGACGATCTGGCGATCTCCTGCCGCATTCGCTCCGTGCCCTACACCATGCTGGATATGCTGGCCCGCAGCATGGAACGTTTTGGCGATAAACGCGCGAAAGAACCCGCCTTCACCCACTATGGCGTGTCGAAGCTCAATTTTGATTTCACGCTGGATATCACGCGCGCGCAGGAAGAGCTGGGCTATGCGCCGATCGTGACGCTGGATGAAGGCATCAAACGCACGGCGCACTGGTTAAAAGATCACGGTAAACTGCACCGCTGATAGAT
The DNA here is from genome assembly GCF_013085925.1 of Kosakonia sp. MUSA4. Taxonomy (NCBI): domain Bacteria; kingdom Pseudomonadati; phylum Pseudomonadota; class Gammaproteobacteria; order Enterobacterales; family Enterobacteriaceae; genus Kosakonia; species Kosakonia sp. MUSA4. The sequence continues at coordinate 1,666,481 of NZ_CP025697.1, read as the reverse complement.
CAGAACGGCCCGGATTTAATCTCAGACACCCGCTGGCCGCTCTTATCAATGTAGTACCACTCCCCGCCGCTCAACGCGATATGTTCGCCTTCACGCTGCGGTTTGCACCCGATGCAGATCAGCGCTTTGCCGCCCTCAAACTGCGAAGCGTAATCATAGCGGGCGGCAATGCGGTTGCGGAAACTGTCATCCCAGTAGCCCACTTTGCCGTTCTGCGTTGAGCGCACCAGCCCCTCGACAAACCAGTCCGGCCCGTTATCGAAATGAATCACCGGCAAATACTCGTGCGCAGAACGCACATAATAATCCGCATCCTGCTCCCCCGCTCCACGGGTATAATTGTGCAGCCCGACCCACGACATGCCATCGACATCATGGGTTTTGGCAAATAGCGCGGGTAAAAATGCCAGCTTGCCATCTTTCAGTACGGCGCACTCATCCAGCGTTTTCACACTGTCAGTTTGTTTGTCCCAGTAGGAACATGCGTACGGCGGGTTTGGCGCAGCGTGGACAGCAAAAGCCGCCATCAGCAATGCCCCTGTCATGATGCGAAACACCATTTCCATTGACCTCGTCATAAAAAAAACCAGCGGCAGTCACCCCTGGCCATATTTTTCCAGTAATGCCTCGGCAATGGACTGGCTTTCGGCATCCGCAACGCCATTCCATAACCCCGGACGAAAATGCATCTGAAACGCCTCGATCACCCGTTTCTGCTGCGCAGGGGTCATTTCCGGTTTCACTTCGTAGCCGTAGCGCGCCAGCAAATCGAGCAGCGATGCCGTTTCAACCGGCTGATGGGGAGAACGACCATTCAGATAAAATGCCACCCTTGCCGCATCCGGCCAGGCGCCAATCCCCTGAGCGGCCAACGCCTGCCACGGGAATAACGGGCCGGGATCGTCTTTACGCTGCGGCGCGATATCGGCATGCGCCACCACGTTTTGCGGCGCGATGTTGTACCGCGCAATAATATCTTTTACCAGCGGAATCAATGCACTAATTTGCGCAGGGGCAAAAGGCGCAAAGGTTTTTCCGCCCGCGCTCCGTTGCCAGCCGCGGTTCTCTAACTCAATACCGATCGAGGTATCGTTGATGCGCGTCGCGCCGCGCCAGAAACTCACGCCCGCGTGCCAGGCGAGATCCTGCTCCGGCACCAGTTGCCAGATGCGCGGTTTCCCGTGGTACAGCGGCGGGCTGGCGGGCACCAGATAATGGGCGCTCACCTGCTTGTCGGTGAGCGTCGCCAGCGAGACATCAAAATCATCCGCCGTGTAATGAATCACCAGCACCTTGATACGCGGGTAAGCTGCCTGCGCCTGACGCCGCGTATCCAGCTGGTAGCCGTTTTTATCGATAATCCCTTTTTCACTCGCACAGCCAGCCAGAAGCAGCGCCAGCATTGCTAATGCATACTTTTTCATCGGCGCGTTTTAACCGCCGTACCGCTGACGCTTACCATTAGCATGCTACTGTCTTTGCCGACAGTTTCATAATCGATATCAATACCGACCACCGCATCTGCGCCGAGTTGCTGCGCCTGCTCGCCCAGTTCACGAAAGGCAATTTCCCGCGCTTTACGCAGCTCTTTCTCATAGGCACCAGAACGTCCGCCGACGATGTCGCGGATACCGGCAAAAAAATCACGGAAAATATTGGCGCCCAGAATCGCTTCGCCTGTCACAACGCCGCAGTACTCGGTAATCGGTTGTCCTTCAAGGGTCGGCGTGGTTGAAAATTGCATAAAGTTCTCCTTTTAAGTGCGCACGTTACGAGACACATTATCAGATCAATACACTATTCTTGAAAGGTCGTGTCTTCTGAAGAGAAATAAGGAAATCAATATGCGCTATTCAGTTTTGACTCTTGTAATGCCGTGCGCGCTGCTGCTGAGCGCCTGTACCACCGTAACCCCGGCCTATAAAGATATCGGTGCCCATAGCGGGCAGTGTGTGGAAGGCGGTCCGGACAGTGTTGCACAACAATTTTATGACTACCGCATCGCTCATCCGGGCAGTGACCTGACCGCATTGCGCCCATATCTTAGCGACGACCTGGCAAAAATGCTGAATAACGCCAGCCGCGATCCGCAAACCGCTGCGCTGCTTAAAACCGATCCCTTCTCCAGCCGCAGCGTTGCCGCCGATCATGCCGACGTCGCCAGCGCTTCCACCATTCCTAATAGCGATGCGCGGAATATTCCGCTGCGCGTCACGTTAAGCCAGGGCAGCCAGCGCTGGCAGGATGAAGTACTGATGATCCGCGAAGGCCAGTGCTGGGCGGTGGACGATGTCCGCTACCTGGGCGGCTCGGTACATGCGCCCGCCGGGACGCTGCGCCAGTCAGTGGAACATCGCTAACGGTTATGTGATAACCCCCGTAAATTGTCTGGCATTCCCTGGGGAATGCCGACATTTATGCCTGGTTCCCTCGCCGCCCGGTATTTTGTGCTAACTTTATCGCATAACCTGGTTTATTTTTAAGTTTTAACGCACAAATATTGCATAACTATTCTGTCAACGTTACTATTTGCGGCCTCAATTGCTATCAGACTGCTTCGATGAGTATTAAATTAAACAGCATCAATTGCTTTTATGGCGCACACCAGGCGCTCTTCGACATCACACTGGATTGCCCACAGGGTGAAACGCTGGTGCTGCTCGGCCCAAGCGGTGCGGGTAAAAGTTCGCTGTTGCGCGTACTCAACCTGCTCGAAATGCCGCGTTCCGGCCAGTTAAGCATTGCAGGCAACCATTTTGATTTTGCCAAAACCCCGTCAGATAAAGCGATTCGTGAATTGCGTCAGAACGTGGGTATGGTGTTCCAGCAATATAATCTTTGGCCGCATTTGACCGTGCAGCAAAACCTGATTGAAGCGCCGTGCCGCGTGCTCGGTTTAAGCAAAGATCAGGCGCTGGCGCGCGCCGAGAAGCTGCTGGAGCGTTTACGTCTTAAACCCTATAGCGATCGCTATCCGCTGCACCTGTCCGGCGGACAACAGCAGCGTGTCGCCATCGCCCGTGCGCTGATGATGGAGCCGAAGGTTCTGCTGTTTGATGAACCCACCGCCGCACTCGATCCGGAAATCACCGCGCAAATTGTCAGCATCATTCGCGAACTGTCGGAAACCGGCATTACGCAGGTCATCGTGACCCACGAAGTGGAAGTGGCGCGCAAAACCGCCAGCCGCGTGGTGTATATGGAAAACGGTCACATTGTTGAGCAAGGGGATGCCAGCTGCTTTGCCGCGCCGCAGACCGATGCGTTTAAATACTACCTATCTCACTGAAGACTCGGGAATAAAGACAATGAAAAAAGTACTGATTGCCGCACTACTTGCCAGCATCAGCCTTAGCGCTACAGCAGCCCAGACCATTCGTTTTGCGACGGAAGCGAGCTACCCTCCGTTTGAATCCACCGATGCCAACAACAAGATCGTCGGCTTTGATGTGGATCTGGCGAATGCGCTGTGTAAAGAGATCGATGCGACCTGTACCTTTACCAACCAGGCCTTTGACAGCCTGATTCCGAGCCTGAAATTCCGCCGTTTTGACGCGGTGATGGCCGGTATGGATATCACGCCAGAGCGTGAAAAACAGGTTCTGTTCACCACGCCGTACTACGATAACTCTGCGCTGTTCGTCGGCCAGCAGGGTAAATTCACCAGCATCGATCAGCTGAAAGGCAAACGTGTTGGCGTGCAGAACGGCACTACGCACCAGAAATTCATTAACGATAAACACCCGGAAATCACCACCGTACCTTACGACAGCTACCAGAATGCGCGTCTGGATCTGCAAAACGGCCGTATTGATGCTGTCTTTGGCGACACCGCAGTGGTAACCGAATGGCTGAAAGCCGATGCCAAACTGGCAGCGGTAGGCGATAAAGTGACGGACAAAGAGTACTTCGGTACCGGTCTGGGTATCGCCGTGCGCCAGGGCAACACGGAGTTGCAGCAGAAATTCAACGCTGCGCTGGAAAAAGTGAAGAAAGATGGGACTTACCAGGCCATCTACAGCAAATGGTTCCAGAAGTAATCCTTAATGAACGAAATGTTTCCATTAGCAAGCGCCGCCGGGATGACCGTCGGCCTTGCCGTTTGTGCGCTGCTCATCGGCCTGGTGCTGGCGATGATCTTTGCCGTATGGGAGTCCGTTAAGTGGCGTCCCATTGCATGGATCGGTACCGCGCTGGTCACGCTGCTGCGCGGCCTGCCAGAAATCCTCGTGGTGCTGTTTATCTATTTCGGCGCCTCGCAACTGCTACTGACGCTCTCTGATGGTTTCACCATCAATCTGGGCGTGGTGCAGATCCCGGTGCAGGTACAGATTGAAAACTTCGATGTCAGCCCGTTCCTGTGCGGCGTGATCGCGCTCTCTTTGCTCTATTCGGCTTACGCTTCGCAAACCCTGCGCGGTGCGTTAAAAGCGGTGCCGGATGGTCAGCGCGAATCCGGCCAGGCGCTCGGTCTGTCGAAAGGGGCGATCTTCTTCCGTCTGGTGATGCCGCAAATGTGGCGCCATGCGCTACCGGGTCTGGGTAACCAGTGGCTGGTACTGTTGAAAGATACCGCGCTGGTGTCGCTGATCAGCGTTAACGATCTGATGCTGCAAACCAAAAGCATTGCTACCCGTACCCAGGAGCCTTTCACCTGGTACATTGTGGCGGCGGCGATTTACCTGGTGATCACCCTGTTCAGCCAGTGGATCCTCAAACGCATTGACCTGCGTGCAACGCGCTTTGAACGGAGGCCGGGATAATGCTTGCCTATTTACCAGAGCTGTTTAAAGGCCTGCACACCAGCCTGACGCTGACCATCGCGTCACTGATTGTGGCGCTGATTCTGTCGCTGCTGTTTACTGTCATTCTGACGTTGAAAACGCCGGTGCTGACGCACATCGTACGCGCCTATATCACGCTGTTTACCGGTACGCCGCTGCTGGTGCAGATCTTCCTGATTTACTACGGCCCCGGTCAGTTTCCGTCGTTGCAGAACTATCCGTTTATCTGGCATCTGCTGTCGCAGCCGTGGCTGTGCGCGCTGCTGGCGCTGTCGCTGAACAGCGCGGCATATACCACGCAGCTGTTTTACGGCGCGATCCGCGCGATTCCGCAAGGCCAATGGCAATCCTGCGGCGCGCTGGGCATGAGCAAGAAAGACACGCTGGCGATCCTGCTGCCTTACGCTTTTAAACGCGCCCTTTCGTCCTATTCCAACGAAGTGGTGCTGGTGTTTAAAAGTACATCGCTGGCTTACACCATCACGCTGATGGAGGTGATGGGACACGGCCAGCTGCTGTACGGCCGCACCTATGACGTAATGGTGTTTGGCGCAGCCGGGTTGATTTATCTGGTGGTGAACGGTCTGTTAACGCTCATGATGCGTCTGATTGAACGCAAAGCGCTGGCTTTCGAACGCCGCAGCTAATTGCATAAATAATAATCAACGGCGAGATAATGCTTTAATTTCTCGCCTTTTTTATATTCAATAAAATATATTTAAGCATTTTTATTGCATATAAATTCAATTAGTGGCATCGTGAACGCCATGCTGAAGACACGGCAACAACAATAAGATTGATCGACAGGAGTTCGAAAATGAAAAAACTGATGCTGGCCGCCGCCCTGATCGCGACTTTCGCTGCGAGCGCCTCTGCTGCTGATAAAATCAATTTCGGCGTTTCCGCCACCTACCCGCCGTTTGAATCGCTGGACGCGAACAATAAAATCGTCGGTTTTGATATCGACCTGGCAAATGCGCTGTGCAAACAGATGCAGGCAGATTGCACCTTCACCAACCACGCGTTTGACAGCCTGATCCCGTCGCTGAAATTCAGAAAATATGATGCGGTGATCTCCGGTATGGATATTACGCCAGAGCGCGCCAAACAGGTCTCTTTCACCGATCCGTACTACGCAAACTCCGCCGTGGTAATTGCGAAAAAAGACGCGTTTAAATCTTTCGACGATTTGAAAGGCAAACGCATCGGCATGGAAAACGGCACCACACATCAGAAATATTTGCAGGATAAGCACCCGGAAGTGAAAACCGTGGCTTATGACAGCTACCAGAACGCGATTATCGACCTGAAAAATGGCCGTATCGACGGCGTATTTGGTGATACCGCCGTGGTTAATGAGTGGCTGAAAACCAATCCGCAGCTTGGCATTGCAACGCCGAAAGTGACCGATCCGCAATATTTCGGCACCGGTCTCGGCATCGCGGTTCGCCCGGAAAACAAGGCGCTGCTGGAAAAACTGAATACCGCCCTGAAAGCGATCAAAGCTGACGGTACGTACCAGAAAATCAGCGACCAGTGGTTCCCGCAGTAAATGCAGCCTTGTCCGGTAGCGTTGCGCTTACCGGGCGATAAAAAAGTCGCTTATGCGACTTTTTTTGTCCCTGCCTCACGGCGAGCAATAAAACTCGCCGCCGATTCAATCCGGCTCAGCTCTTCCTGGGCTCGCATATCGTTCTCTACTTCCCATAAATCGACGGCCGCTTGCAGGTTGAGCCAGAAATCAGCGGATGTGTCAAACGCTTTGGCGAGACGAAAGGCCATCTCCGCCGTCAGCCGCCGGTTGTTATTAACCAACGCACTGACGGAGTTACGATGCACATGCAATATCTCCGCCAGCTCGTTAATCCTGAGCTCCAGAGGTTCCAGGTACTCATACAGCAGGATGTCGCCCACCGTTGTTGGCTTTCTGGTCGCCTGTTTCATGTTAAATCCTTAGCGTTATGGCTCAATAGATGTGCGGATCCAGATAGAGGTCATCCGCCTTTCCGTTAACCCATCTGAAAATTAACCGAGCAGTTTCCCCGACAACTCTTCATAGCGATTGCCCGGTGGCGAACGAAGATCACGGTGCGACGTCGCGGCATTAATGGTATCCAGCTTGCGGGCCAGCGTAGTGTGAATATCGGCCGGAATTTTCCGGTGCGGCGTGGTGTGATGAAAGAATTCATCAAGCCATGCATCCCGAAAATATCTGATGCTTATTTTCTTTGGCATTGCAGCCTCCCTGCCGCGTTCATACCAATGATACTATTGCACACCCGCACTGTGCACAAGTGCTTTTACATTTTAACCAACAGCGTCAACACCTCGTAATGCGCGGTGTGCGGGAACATATCAAACAATTGCACGCGTTCGATGCGATAGCCTGGAAGCTGTCGAATATCTTTCGCCATCGACTGTGCATTACAGCTTGAATAGACGATAAAAGGCGGCGCCATACGGCTTAAGTAGTTGCATAATTCCGCCCCGATGCCGCGTCGCGGTGGGTTAACCAGCACCAGATCCGGCACGTCCTGTTGCGCAGTGGCGAACTGCGTGGAATCGAGCGCCTGAAAATGCAGATTGTGCAATCCCAGCACCTGCGCCGACTGCGTTGCGCAGGCGATCGCTTCCGGGGCAATCTCAATGCCGGTCAGCCGCATTTCAGGTGTAGCGCAGTGCAGACCAAAACCACCGACGCCGCAGAACAGATCCCACATATGCGCGACCGGTAAAGCGCGTACCCAGTCACGGGCAGTGGCGTACAGCGCGCTGGCGACAACCGGATTGGTCTGGAAGAAACTTTGCGGGCGGATCCACAGCGGCACACCATTGAAATTTTCCGCCAGCGCCTGCTGTTCGGTGAGGAAAATCTCCGTCTCCCCTTCCATGATCGCCATATGCACCGGCTGGATATTTACCGAAATGACCTTTAGCTGCGGTAATTGCGCCTGCAACCACGGCAGCGCGGCGCGCAGTTGCGCCAGTTTGGCTTCGGAACGCAATACAAAACGCAGCATCATGCCGCCATCCTGCTGGCTTTCGGTCAGCAGCAGGTATTTCAGTTCGCCGCGCTTGCGCGCCACGTTGTAAGGCGTCAACCCCGCGCGGGCAATAAAGGGTTTAAGCGCAGCAAAAACCGGGGCAAAAGCGTCGGGATAGAGTGGGCAATCAGTGAGATCCTCCGGCGTACCGTCACGATGCAGCATACCAAGCAGCGGTTTTTCTACGCTGCCGCTGACCACCATTTTGGCTTTATTGCGAAACCCCTGTTCCGGGCCGCTCACCGGCGTGCGCCACTCTGCAACCGGCAACCCCGCCAGCAGGTGATGGAGATCGTCCATCTTCGCGGTAAGCTGGGTGGCAAGCGGTTGTTCGATCCACTGACAGGAGCGACAGCGACCAGCATCGTAGAGAGCGCACTGCATAATAAAGCCTTTCGTTTTGCGGGGCCGGGATTGTACCACCGTTATTGCAGGCGGAAAAAGCGTCGGCTGGGTGCGGGGATAAACAGCAGGAACAGCACCAGCATATCGGGCAGTTTTTGCAGCATCAGCGAATGGAAAATCTCCCGGCGCGAACCACCGGCAATACTGAACAGCTCCGGATAACCATAACCAAGCGAGGCGGCCCACAAATAGCCGGTGGCAATAAGCTGCGTCAGAAGATAGAGCCAGCGCGCCCAGTTGTGGCCTTTCACCACCGAAAACGCACAGAGGATCTCGATAAATACCAGCAACAGGCTGCCGAGAAAAATCAGCGTCAGCGCCCAGGTCTGTGCGCTGCGCTGGACAAAATCGATAATACCGCGCCCGCCCAGTACATTGAGCACCATCAGCACATCGACACAGCGAATAGTGATGATGGCAATAGCCGCCACCTGCACCATCGCGGGTACATTCGGTTTCGCGTGATGAGTGGTTTTCTTAAAGAAGCCCAATCCGGTGATTTCCCTGTGAAAAAATGCCGCGACAAGCGCGGCATCAGCGACACAATTTTCCGATTTTAATGAGAATGATCTTGTCTTGCACGCTGGATATCACGAATCCGCTGCTTTTCCGTGCGCGCCATCAGATACCAGGCGATTAAACCAACAATCCCGACCACGCCGAGGATCAGCGTCGCCAGTGCGTTGATTTCGGGGTTCACCCCCATACGCACGCTGGAGAAGACCAGCATCGGCAGCGTCGTTGCGCCCGGTCCGGAGACAAAACTGGCGATCACCAGATCATCCAGCGACAGCGTAAAGGCCAGTAGCCAGCCGGAAATCACCGCAGGCATGATCATCGGCAACGTAATGACAAAGAAGACTTTCAGCGGCGTGGCGCCCAGATCCATCGCCGCCTCTTCAATCGAGCGATCGAGTTCACGCAGGCGAGAGGAGATCACCACCGCCACATAAGCCGTACAGAACGTGACGTGCGCCAGCCAGATGGTTAACATCCCGCGATCCGAAGGCCAGCCAATCGCATGCCCGAGCGCGACAAACAGCAGCAGCAGCGACAGACCGGTAATCACATCCGGCATCACCAGCGGTGCGGTGATCATAAAGGCGAAACCGTTGGAGCCACGGAAGCGGCCAAAACGCACCATCACAACAGCGGCGATGGTGCCGAGGATCGCCGCCATCGTGGCAGCACAGGCGGCAATGGTCAGGCTTAAGCCCACCGCGCTCATCATCGCATCATCGTGGAACAGTTCGCCGTACCAGCGCGTTGACCAGCCTGCCCATACCGTGACCAGCTTCGAACTGTTGAACGAGTAGATCACCAGCATCAGCATCGGCGCATACAGGAATGAGAACCCGAGCACCAGGATCAGGATGCGCCACGGCGATCGCACTACCGGTAAGTTGTTCATGCGTGATCCTCCGCCTGTTTCTGCTGATGTTTGTGGAACCACATGATCGGCACAATCAGCAACAACAGCATGATCACCGCCACCGCAGAGGCCACCGGCCAGTCGCGGTTATTAAAGAACTCCTGCCACAGCACGCGCCCAATCATGATGCTGTCCGGGCCGCCAAGCAGTTCCGGGATCACAAACTCCCCTACCGCCGGGATAAACACCAGCATCGACCCGGCGATAATCCCGCCTTTGGTCAGCGGCACAATCACACTGAAGAAGGTTTTCAGCGGCCGCGCGCCGAGATCCAGCGAGGCTTCCACCAGCGAATAGTCGATACGCGTTAACGCGGTATAAATCGGCAGCACCATAAACGGCAGATAGGCGTAAACGATGCCAATATAGACCGCCAGGTTGGTGTGCAGAATGTTCAGCGGCTGATCGATAACGCCCAGCCACATCAGGACGTTATTCAGCACGCCGTTGCTTTTCAAAATGCCCATCCACGCGTACACGCGGATCAGAAACGACGTCCACGACGGCAGAATCACCAACAACAGCAGAATATTGCGCGTTGACGGCTTACTGTGCGCCACTGCCCAGGCCAGCGGATAGCCGAGCAGCAAACAGCACAGCGTGGAAATCGCCGCCACTTCCAGCGATTGCAGATACGCCTCGATATAGAGCGGATCGTCGGTCAGTTGCAGGAAGTTGCCGATATTCAGCGTGACCGTAAGCTGGCTGTCGGCCCACTCAATCAGATCGGTATACGGCGGGATCTGGCGCGCCATCTCCGCAAGGCTGATTTTGAAGACAATCAAAAACGGCAGCAGAAACAGCAAAATAAGCCAGATATAGGGCAGCGCAATCACCAGCTTGCGCCCGTGACGCATCTGCATACGCGCCAGCCACAGTGTTATACCGCCCGGTTTTTCAACGCGGGCCGGCGGCTCCAGTGTACTCATCACCGCTCCTTAAACCGTCAGAACCACACAACTATCGGCATCCCAACAGAGACGAACTTCGTCGCCCCAGGTTGGCGCGCCTTTACGGTAGCGATGCGCGTTTTGCAACTGGGCGCTGATCATCTGCCCGCTTTGCACACGCACGTGATAAATAGAGAGGTCGCCAAGGTAGGCAATATGCACCACTTCGCCGACGGCAAAGTTGTAGCCATCGGCTGGCGGCTCATCGCAGAGCATGATTTTTTCCGGGCGCAGCGCCACGTACACCGGCACGTTGTCCACCACCGAAGCATCCGCATCGACCTTCAGCGGATGCACCAGCCCCGGAGACTCGATCACCAGGCCATCATCCTGACGCGCTTTCAGCAGCCCTTCGAAGACATTGACCGAGCCGATAAATTCAGCGCTGTAGCGGGTGGTCGGATGCTCGTAAATCTCTTCCGGCTCGCCAATTTGCACAAATTTACCGCGGTTCATGATGGCGATACGGCCAGCCATGGTCATCGCCTCTTCCTGATCGTGCGTGACCATCACGCAGGTCACGCCGACGCGCTCGAGGATATCCACCACTTCCAGTTGCATACGGTCACGCAGTTTTTTATCCAGTGCGCCCATCGGTTCATCCAGCAGCAGCAGTTTCGGGCGTTTCGCCAGGCTGCGCGCCAGCGCCACGCGCTGACGTTGCCCGCCGGAAAGCTGATGAGGCTTACGTTTGGCGAACTCGCTCATATGCACCAGATTGAGCATCTCCGCCACGCGGCTGGCAATTTCCGCTTTCGGCAACTTGTCCTGTTTCAGTCCAAACGCGATATTCTGTTCAACCGTCATGTGCGGGAACAGGGCATAAGACTGAAACATCATATTGATGGGGCGCAGATACGGCGGCACGTGCGCCAGATCGACGCCGTCGAGCATAATTTGCCCCTGCGTTGGCTGCTCAAAACCGGCCAGCATACGCAGCAAGGTCGATTTGCCGCAGCCGGACGCGCCGAGCAGAGCAAAAATTTCGCCTTTGTAAATAGTGAGGCTGACATCATCAACGGCATGCTGGCCGTCAAACGATTTGGTCAGATTGCGGATTTCAAGCAGCGGCGTCAGATCCTTGCGGCTCTTCGCCTGTGGGCGGGGAATAGCGTCGTTCAATCCAGTGCTCTCCGGCATAAACATCACCCTGTTTCAACAGGTTGACTTACAAATGGCTGAACAGAGGCGCAGTACCTCTGTTCAGCTTTGGGGCAATTGCACCATATTGGTGCGCTCTAATCACCAGTCAGGTAATTGATTTACTTGCCGCTTTTAACTTTAGTCCATGCGCGGGTTCTTACGCGGTCAATCTTCGGATCCTGGACTTTCAGCGTAAACAGCTTGGCGAAGACATCCGGCGGCGGGAAGATTGCCGGGTTGTTACGCACTTCTTCGCTGATCAGTGGAACAGAGGCTTTGTTGCCGTTCGCGTAGAACACGTGATCGCTGATATGGGCAATCACATCCGGGCGCATCAGATAGTTAAGGAACTGATAAGCCTCATCTTTATTTTTCGCATCGGCAGGCATCGCGAAGACGTCAAAGAACGCCAGCGCACCCTCTTTCGGAATGGTGTAGGTCACGTTGACGCCGTTTTTCGCTTCTTTCGCGCGGTTAGCGGCCTGCCATACGTCCCCAGCCCAACCAATCGCCACGCAGATGTCGCCGTTAGCCAGATCGTTGATGTACTGCGAAGAGTGGAAATAACGGATATTCGGACGCAGCTTCAGCAGCAAATCCGTTGCCGGGCCGGTGTAATCATCCGCTTTGTTGCTGTTCGGATCTTTGCCGAGGTAGTTCAGCACGGTGGCAAAAATCTCTTCCGGCGCATCGAGGAAAGAGACGCCGCAGCTTTTCAGTTTTTCCAGGTTTTCCGGCTTCAGCACCAGATCCCAACTGTTCACCGGCGCGTCTTTGCCCAGTGCGGCTTTAACTTTATCGATGTTATAACCAATACCGGTGGTCGCCCACAGGTACGGCATGGCGTATTTGTTGTCCGGGTCATGCTTGGCAACCATCTTCAGCACGTCCGGATCGAGGTTTTTCCAGTTTGGCAGCTTGCTCTTATCCAGCGGCTGAAACACACCGGCAGCCAGCTGGCGCTCAAGGAAGCTTGCCGACGGCACCACCAGGTCGAAGCCGGTGCTGCCCGCCATCAGTTTGCCTTCCAGCACTTCGTTGGAGTCAAACACGTCATAAACGACTTTAATACCGGTTTCTTTTTCGAAATTTGCGACGGTGTCCGGCGCAATATAATCAGACCAGTTGTAAACATGCAGCGTCTTTTGCTCGGCTGCGAGCGTGCTGGCAGAGACAGCCATCAACGCACCCGCGACAAGACCTGATACCCATTTTTTGCTCAAGGCGGTCATATCTCATTCCTTCTGGAAAAGCCCGTTAACATACGAACCAAATGTACGCATTTTAAGGTATGCAAGAATCATGCATATTTTGTCACTCTGCACAGCCTCGGAGGAGAAAACTCTTCCGGCAGACACCGCATGCTGTTGTAAGCAGCGCAAGAATAACTGTAGCCAGGGTTTGAGGCTATAGGTCAGATTAAAAAACGCGGTTTATCAATTTTTTATGCAGGATCTGTCTATGGGATAAGCCTTCACCGCCGGAATTGCGGTGAATAGTTCTTTAAAGAAAGGTTAAAAGCAGAATAAAAATATTTATTTTGCAGCCGCGCTGGCAGCGACTGCATGAATTGCGGCAAAGAGTCAGTGGAGAAAATTGCGCGTTGCGTCACCCTCGACGGACTCTTCCTCGCCTTCTGTCGCAAGAAACAGCAGCTGGTGCGCGTTGGCTTCCATAATCACCATGGAAATCTGCTCCTCGCTCTGGCGCATAAACCAGGCGAACTGCTCGAAGGTGACGCCCGGCCCAACGCATAAAGACTGGCATACCACCAGCTTCGGCAGATTATCATCCTGAATATCGAGAAACGCTTTTACGGTCAACGAACTGGCGTTAATGGCAGAGAGATCCGCTGCCAGCGCCAGCAGCGCCGAAGGTTTAACTTCCGCCATCGCCGTAAACAGCATGATGTCATTAACCAGGTCGAGTTTCGCATCGAACACGCCATCAAAATTTTGCATATGCGGCAGGTGCAGCGCCTGACAGTTATCACACTCAAAAAAAGTGATGCCCAGTTCGTCGAGCCAGTGACGAAGCGTGTCCAGACCAGGAACGACGAGTGAATCCATAACGTAATACTCTCTTACTGAAAAAATTGTCCATAGCTTACGCAAAAAGCACGGCAGGCACCATTAATAGCGCAGGAAAATGCCCTAGCCGCCTGTTTTCAGGCTAAATCCAGGGGTTGCCTGACGCTCAATCCACTGGATCATCCGCCCGGCAATATCGATGCCGGTAGCCTTTTCGATGCCTTCCAGCCCCGGCGACGCGTTCACTTCCATCACCAGCGGCCCGCGATTGGCGCGCAGAATATCCACGCCCGCCACATCCAGCCCCAGCGTATGCGCAGCCGCCAGCGCGATTTCGCGTTCGCGCGGCGTAATGTTGGCGACAGTCGCCTGCCCGCCGCGGTGCAGGTTGGAGCGAAAATCCCCCTCTTTCGCCCGGCGTTCAATGGCCGCAACCACTTCATTGCCGACAACAAGACAGCGGACATCGCACCCTTTGGCTTCGGCGATAAACTCCTGCACCAGGATATGCGCATTCAGGCCGCGAAACGCGTCAATCACGCTTTCTGCCGCCTGGCGAGTTTCCGCCAGCACCACGCCGATTCCCTGCGTGCCCTCCACCAGCTTGACCACCAGCGGCGCGCCGCCGACCATATCGATCAGATCGCTGGTGTCATCCGGCGAATGCGCAATGCCGGTCACCGGTAAATCGATCCCCTGGCGCGCCAGCAGTTGCAGTGAGCGCAGTTTATCTCTGGCGCGGGTAATGGCGACGGATTCATTGAGCGGATAGCTGCCCAGAATTTCAAACTGGCGCAACGCAGCCGTACCGTAAAAGGTAATGGCGGAGCCAATGCGTGGGATCACCGCATCAAAATGCGGGAGCTGACGGCCTTTATAGTGAATGGACGATGCCGCAGGGCTGATATTCATGTAACAGGAGAGTGGATCGAAAATTTCGACCAGATGGCCGCGCTGCGTTGCCGCTTCGCGCAGGCGTTTACATGAATAGAGCGTTCCGTCCCGGGACAATATGGCAATTCTCACCCTGCACCTCGCTAAAAAAGAGCCGTTAAAGCCCGCGTATCATACACGCAGCAAAGAGCAGGATGAACGGGAATTAGCGTGTTGCCCATCCCTGTTTATGCAAATAGTCGAGAATAAAAGGACGATTCTCTTTAATCAGCGTGCGACGGATATGATCGCTCCACGTATCGCGGCGCGTATTGCTGCCACGCGTCAGATAGTAGTTAGCGATCTCTTCGTCATACTGCGCCAGCACATCGCGATCCAGCGGCTGATAATAGTTTTCATGCACCAGCAGCGATGCCGGCATCCGCGGTTTTAAACCCGGGTCGTCCGCCGGCCAACCAAGGCACAGGCCAAACAGCGGCAGCACATGTTTTGGCACCTGTAACAGTTCACCCACTGCTTCAATATTGTTACGAATACCGCCGATATAAACACCGCCGAGCCCCAGAGATTCCGCCGCCGTAAAGGCGTTTTGCGCCATCAGCGCGGTATCTACCACACCCAGCAGCAGTTGTTCCGCAAGACCGGGTTTCGCTTCCGGGCTGATTTCAAAGTTACGATGGAAATCCGCGCAGAACACCCAGAACTCAGCCGCCTGAGCGACATGCTGCTGCCCGCCGGTCAATGCCACCAGTTGTTCACGCATCGCCCTATCGGTTATGCGAATAATCGAGCTGCACTGTAAAAAGCTGGAGCTGGAGGTCGCCTGCGCGCTGGCGATGATCGCGTCACGCTGCTCCTGCGTGACAGGTTGATCGGTAAAGTGGCGAATGGAACGATGGGCGCACAGCAAGTCAATCGTTGGTGTCATGATGAATAATCCCCGTAGAAACAAGACCCCGAGTATAGGACAGAGATGCAGGATCGCAGTAAACCGAAATTGTCCTGAAAGGTTGCAGAGATTAATGCAACAGGCAGAACCTGCTTTCCATCAGGCCAGGGTTTGGTCATGATAGCGGCCATTAACCTTCAGGTTTAAGGAGAGAGTATGTTTGCTGTAATTTTTGGCCGCCCGGGCTGCCCGTACTGCGTGCGCGCAAAAGAGCTGGCAGAAAAACTGACCGCTGAACGTGATGATTTCAACTATCGCTATGTCGATATTCACGCGGAAGGGATTACGAAAGCCGATCTGGAAAAAACCGTCGGCAAACCGGTAGAAACCGTACCGCAGATTTTCCTCGACCAGCAACACATTGGCGGCTGCACTGATTTTGAAGCCTGGGCCAAACAGCATTTCGGCCTGTTTGCATAACGGCCCGACGCCCGCCCCCATTTCCGGGGGCGTTTAGTGCCTGAACACCCTGCCCACAAACAGACACGCCAGACCGCCAATCCCACACCAGAACATCGCGCTGAACAGCCAGGCCAGCTCCTGCCAGACCGATCGCGACGGCAGCAGAAACAGATGAATCAGTACATAGCAGAACGGTAGCGCCAGCAGCGCCCCCAGCAGCGCAATCACCACTCGGCGACGGCGAGCAACAAGGCCGCTGGCAATACCGGGCAATATAAAAAACAACAAACCTGTTGCGGGTTTACCAGAGCCGGGTAAATCCCCTTTCATGCTAACGACCAAAGAAAGGCATACCGCAATAAAGAGTAGAAAACTGCAAATAACACCGAGCCGACGTCGCCTGAGCTTCAAACAATCCTCCTGACTCTCTATCACATACCCGTTTGTTCAAAAGAATGTCCGGACAGATAAAGGGTGACGGCAATCCATACCTGAAATGGCCTGGCCGTAAACACGCGATTCTCACTAGCCGTTGTAATCTAATCCGATTAAACTATCGCCCTGTTTTTGTTTTGCGAAGAATGCATGGTGCAACACCGCTTTTTTTTGCCAGCGCACGTTCAAAACACTAGCTCAAATAACCATTCCTTTCAACAACTTACAAGTAAACAAGAAGTTAGCCTCCGTGAATATAAACGTCGCAGATTTGTTAAACGGGAATTACATACTGTTATTGTTTGTGGTACTGGCACTCGGCCTTTGTCTGGGTAAATTACGTCTGGGTTCGGTACAACTCGGTAATTCCATTGGCGTTTTAGTCGTTTCGTTATTATTAGGTCAGCAGCATTTCAGCATAAACACAGATGCATTAAATCTTGGTTTTATGCTGTTTATTTTTTGTGTAGGTGTTGAAGCTGGCCCCAACTTTTTTTCGATTTTTTTTCGCGACGGTAAGAATTATCTGATGCTCGCGCTGGTATTAGTTGGCAGCGCGCTATTAATTGCCTTAGGGCTGGGAAAATTGTTCGGCTGGGATATTGGCCTCACCGCCGGGATGCTGGCAGGTTCGATGACCTCAACCCCCGTTCTGGTTGGCGCTGGCGATACGCTGCGTCATGCCTCAATGGAGAGCGGCCATCTTGCCAGCGCGCTGGATAATCTCAGCCTTGGCTACGCGTTAACCTACCTGATTGGTCTGGTCAGCCTGATTTTCGGCGCGCGTTATTTGCCGAAGCTGCAACACCAGGATCTGCAAACCAGCGCCCAACAGATCGCTCGCGAACGCGGCCTCGATACCGATGCCCATCGCAAAGTTTATCTGCCGGTGATCCGCGCTTACCGTGTCGGGCCGGAGCTGGTGGCCTGGGCCGACGGCAAGAACCTGCGCGAGCTGGGGATCTATCGCCAGACCGGTTGTTATATTGAGCGTATTCGCCGCAACGGTATTCTCGCCAGCCCGGACGGTGACGCGGTGCTGCAAATGGGCGATGAGATCTCGCTGGTCGGTTACCCGGACGCGCATGCGCGCCTCGATCCCAGTTTCCGCAACGGTAAAGAGGTGTTCGATCGCGATCTGCTGGATATGCGCATCGTGACGGAAGAAGTTGTGGTGAAGAACCACAATGTGGTTGGCCGCCGTCTCGCGCAGTTGAAACTGACCGATCACGGTTGTTTTCTTAACCGCGTGATCCGTAGCCAGATTGAGATGCCGATCGACGACAATATCGTGCTCAATAAAGGCGACGTGCTGCAAATCAGCGGCGATGCCCGCCGGGTGAAAACCATTGCCGACCGCATCGGTTTTATCTCGATTCACAGCCAGGTGACCGATCTGCTCGCCTTCTGCGCCTTCTTTATTGTTGGCCTGATGATCGGCATGATCACCTTCCAGTTCAGCTCGTTCAGTTTTGGCGTCGGTAATGCCGCCGGTCTGCTGTTCGCCGGTATCATGCTTGGCTTCCTGCGGGCGAACCACCCGACGTTCGGCTATATCCCGCAGGGTGCGCTGATGATGGTGAAAGAGTTTGGCCTGATGGTATTTATGGCCGGTGTCGGCTTAAGCGCCGGTAGCGGCATTGGTCATGGTCTGGGCGCCGTCGGCGGGCAGATGCTGATCGCCGGGTTGATCGTCAGCCTCGTTCCGGTGCTGATCTGTTTCCTGTTCGGCGCGTACGTGCTGAAAATGAACCGCGCCCTGCTCTTTGGCGCGATGATGGGCGCACGTACCTGCGCGCCCGCCATGGAGATCATCAGCGATACCGCGCGCAGCAATATCCCGGCGCTGGGCTACGCCGGAACCTACGCGATCGCCAACGTATTGTTAACCCTGGCGGGGACGCTGATCATCATCATCTGGCCGGGACTCGGATAACTCCTAAGCTGAAAAATATTTCAGTTATGCGCAGAACTTTTTTCTGGGGTGTCAGTCATAACTAGTGCCACTGCTTTTCTTTGATGTCCCCATTTTGTGGAGCCCATCAACCCCGCCATTTTGGTTCAAGGTTGATGGGTTTTTTGTTGCCCGAAATTCACTCCTCAAGGAATTACTCAACGCGCTCTGGTGGCCTTTATTACTCCGCTTACAGGTTGCCGTCTTTACCGCTTGCCGCTTTGCCCTCACCGTTAACGGGCGCGCCCAGGGTCTGCTTGAACCACTCGACCACCGTATTGATCACCGCAGGCTGGAACCAGGAAATATCGCCATGCTCTGCGCCTTTAACCAAGATGTATTTTACCTTGTCATGTTTCTCTTTCAGCGCATTGAAAAGCTGCGCGCTCTGCACCGGCGACACCAGCGTGTCGGCGCTGCCGTGCATGATAAGGAACGGTGGCTCATTACCGCTGATATGCCCCATCGGGCTGGCATTCAGCGCTTTTTGTTTATCGCTGTCGATGGTCGCACCGGGGAAATTCCTGAAAGCTGCGCCGTTTACCAACAGCGATTCGGTGACCGCCGGGGAGCGATGCACCTGCTGGATCTCTTGCGGGAATCCTTCGCCGATATTCAGCAAGTTTGAAATACCATATAACGTTGCAACCGCCTGCACTGCCGACGATTGATCGGTGTTGTCGCCAGTATCGAAGGTTTTTATATTGTTGGTTGTGCCGAGCATCTGGGCCATCCAGCCACCAGCAGAATCCCCCAACACACCGATTCGTTGCGGATCGATGTTGTACTCCTTCGCATGCGCGCGCAAATAGCGCACTGCGGCTTTACCATCCTCCAGCGGCGCCGGGAAGGTATTCGGCACAACACGGTATTCCGCCGCGGCGACAACAAATCCCGCTTCCGCCAGCGCCATACGCATTTCAATAAATTTGTCGTAATCGGCGGAAGTAAAACCGCCTCCTGGGAAGTAGACGATGGCCGGTTTCAGCGCGCTGGTGCGCGGAACCAGTAGCGACATGTTTAACTGGCGAACGGAACGCACATTCCGAATCTGGCTGTAAACGATATTGCTCAGTAAATCGATCTGCCCGCGGGATTTTTCAACGTTAATGACCTCCGCGCCGGGCGTATTGCCCGCCAGCTCATGGGTGGCAGCCAATGCCGAACCCGAAATACTCGCCATCAGAAACCACCCCGCTATCGTGAATCGACCTCGCATTATGCACCTCTCCATTCTCATTAAAAAATATGCGAGGGTGGGCAAGGCGGGAATGGTCGTCACAAACGTTACCAGCGATTTTTTTAACGTCAAATCCAATAAGCGGATGAAATTCATCTGAATTTTAGATGAATATATGCAAACTCTTTTACAGAGAAATCGCCAGTGGATTGTTTTTCATCGCGCTATTCTGCTTTATTACCGGACGACAACTAATAGAGGCCCCCCAATGAGCAACGCCTGGTTCAACCAAACGCGACTGCCGGTTGCAGGATAACGCATACCGCTCAGAGCCCGGCGATACGGCCAATCATTAGGCGGATCTCTTCGCGGCTCAGCGGCTGCCTGTCGGTCACAAAGTGCAGCGTCATCCCTTCGATAAAGGCATCCAGCGCGCGCGCCGTGATCGGATCAAACCAGCGTTCAAGGGTTGTCTGGCTGGAGCGCATCCAGTTTTGCATCACGCTTTTCAGCACTGGCTGGCGGCTCATAAAAGCGTAAAGCTGGTACATCAATTCCATATTGCGCGCGGTAGTAACCTGCGCGCCGTAGATCAGATCCGTGACCGCATCACAGGCCCGCGCCGGGCTGTCAACACCGTCAAAGAAAGCGGCGTACTGTGCCGACATCTGCCCGGTAAAACGGCTGAATGCCTCTTCCAGCAGCGCGTCGATGCCGGAAAAGTAGTAGGTCATCGAGCCGAGCGGCACGTCCGCACAGCTGGCGATTTTGCGGTGGGTCACCGCCTGGATGCCGCATTCGGCGATAGTGTCCAGCGTCGCTTCAAGAATGCGGTCGCGCCGCTGCGGGTCATTCGGTCGTCGTGCCATAGATCCTCTCACTGATTTATGTACAAATGTACACTTCCTTGCTAGTGTTGTCTCACCTTTTCCTTTTCCAACGAGAAGTTATGACAATAACTGCCTCCCGCAATGCCCTGCGCAACCGCCTATGGGCGCTGTTTACTTTCTTTTTTCTGCCCGGATTACTGATGGCCTCCTGGGCCACGCGTACGCCTGCAATCCGCGATATTTTGTCCGTCTCGACGGCGGAAATGGGCGGCGTGCTGTTTGGCCTGTCGATCGGTTCGATGAGTGGCATTCTCTCTTCCGCGTGGCTGGTTAAACGCTTCGGCGCGCGCAAAGTGATCCGCGCCAGTATGTCCTTTTCCGTGCTCGGCATGATGATCCTCAGCCTCGCATTGTGGGTCGCTTCACCGCTGCTGTTTGCCCTCGGGCTGGCCGTGTTCGGCGGCAGCCTCGGCGCGGGCGAAGTGGCGTTGAATATTGAAGGCGCGGTAGTTGAACGCGAAATGAATAAAACCGTGCTGCCGATGATGCACGGTTTTTACAGCTTCGGCACACTGGTCGGCGCGGGGATTGGCATGACGTTAACCGCGCTCGGCCTCACCGCCAATGTGCATATTCTGCTGGCGGCGCTGGTGGCGATTGTGCCGATTATCCTGGCGATTGCCGCCATTCCGGATGGCACCGGCAAAAACTCCGCAGAAGAGAACGCGCAGGGGAAAAAAGGAATGCCCTTCTGGCGCGATAGCCAGTTGTTGCTGATTGGTGTGGTGGTGCTGGCGATGGCATTTGCCGAAGGCTCCGCCAACGACTGGTTGCCGCTGCTGATGGTGGACGGTCACGGTTTTAGCCCCACTTCCGGCTCACTGATCTACGCCGGTTTCACCCTCGGTATGACCGTTGGCCGTTTTACCGGCGGCTGGTTTATCGACCGCTACAGCCGCGTTACGGTGGTTCGCGCCAGTGCATTAATGGGCGCGCTCGGGATTGGTTTGATTATCTTTGTCGACAGCGCCTGGGTGGCTGGCGTGTCGGTGATTTTGTGGGGGCTTGGCGCGTCGCTGGGCTTCCCGCTGACTATCTCAGCCGCCAGCGATACCGGCCCGGACGCCCCTACCCGCGTTAGCGTAGTGGCGACTACCGGTTACCTGGCCTTTCTCGTCGGCCCGCCGCTGCTCGGTTTTCTCGGCGAACACTACGGCCTGCGCAGCGCCATGTTGGTGGTACTCAGTCTGGTGCTGATCGCCGCGCTGGTCGCTCGCGCCGTGGCAAAACCGGCCCCGGAAGCACAAGCGGAAACCTGTTAACCGCAAGGCGGCGCGCAGACGCGCCGCCGCCTTAACCTTCCAGCGAATTCCCCACGCGTTTATCGCGCAGAAACACCACCATCAGGCCGATCCACAACACGCCATTTGCCAGGTTGAAGAGGCTGAACAGACCGTTGCCGCCCGCCAGCCAGGCATGTTTGCTGATTTCGATACCGACGGTAAAGATGAACATTTGCAACATGCCCATCGCCGCTGACACCGTGCCCTTACTCATTTCGCTGGCGAACAGCGTCAGCCGTACCAGCCCGGCATTCGCCAGCCCAATGCCAAAAGCGTAAAGGCTCAACCCGGCAGTCATCCACAAATACGCATGAGAAGAGACCAGCGTCGCGACGGCCGCCAGCAGCAAACCGGCAGCAATCGGCCAGCCGCCCATCATGATCAGCGCCCGTACGGTGCGCCGCGATGTCAGACGCGCCAGCGCCAGGTTACCGAGAATCAACGCGCCGAAAACCGGCACCTGCAACAGCCCGTACTGATAGCTGCTGAGTTGCTCACCGCTAATGATGATGATCGGCGACTGGGCGATCCACGCCAGTAATGGCAGGCTGACAAACCCGGTCGCCAGCGCGCCGGCGACAAAACGCAGGTTTTTCATGACCTCAGCATAATCGCGCCACAACGCCTTCAGTGAAAGTGGCTCGCCAAGGCGGGTCGCCGTTTCCGGCATCGCCTTTTGCAGACCAAAAAAGGAGAATGCCGCCAGCAGCGCGAACAGCACAAACATCCCCTGCCACGGCGCGGCATGCACCCAGGCTGCACCCACCAACGGGCCAAGCAGCGGCGCAATCAGCGCCACGTTGGCCATCAGCGCAGTGATTTTGATACACACGGCCTCTTCAAACGATTCCTGAATCGCGGCGTAGCCCACCGCACCAATAAAGCACAGGCTGATGCCCTGTAAAAAACGCAGCAGCGTGAATTGTTCGATATTTTGCGCCAGCAGCGTGGCAAGGCAGGTCAAAATGAACCACACCACGCCGGTAAGCATCACTGGACGGCGACCAATGCGATCCGACAGCGGCCCGAGTAGCCACTGTAAAAACATGCCGCCCGCCAGGTAAGCGGTCATGGACGTTGGCACCCATTCGATCCCGGCGTTGTACTGCTCCACCACCGCCAGCATGCCGGGTTGGATCATGTCATTGCCGATATAGGTCGAGAATTCGTAAAGCACCAGGCAGAGGGGAAATAGTAGCGCCCGTCGTCCCAGACGTTGGCCAGATAAGGAATGGTTTTGCATGCTGTCTCTTCATCTATGAAAAATCGCGCAGAGTGTAATAAAAGCCGTCCGGCTGTGATAGCGAATTTATAGCCATTGCCTAAATTTAGCGCTTTTCGGCTAATTAAGGTTTTCTTAATCGCCTGGGCGTAGCGTACGCATTATTACCGTTTTGTTTAAGAATCGTCTAACTCTCCGGGGAGTAAGATAAAACCCCTTTACCGTTTGCCGACGCACTTTTAAGGTGGGCGCTTTCGCGCAAATGTGGTCGTTTAATCAAAGAGTAACAAACCTATGCTAGAGAGCCTCAATCACACGCTGTTCTACTGGATTAACGCAACGCCCGACTCCCCCCACTGGTTAATTGCGCTGGCCGAATTTAGCGCCAGCGATCTCATCAGTATTGTGCCGCTGCTGGCGGCAGGGCTTTGGCTGTGGGGCCCGCGCCATCAGGTTAGCGCCCAGCGCCAGCTGGTGATTAAAGTGTCGATGGCGATCGTAGTCAGCATGTGCATCTCGCTGTTATTAGGCCACTTCTTGCCGCACGATCGTCCCTTTGCCGATCATATCGGCTATAACTTCCTGCCGCATGCGCCAGACAGTTCTTTCCCGAGCGACCACGGTACGGTCATCTTTACTTTTGCCGTGGCGTTCCTCGCCTGGCACCGCCTGTGGTCGGGCGCCGTGCTGATGGCGGTGGGTCTGGCGATCGCCTGGTCCCGCGTCTATCTTGGCGTCCACTGGCCGCTGGACATGTTCGGCGCGCTGTTAGTCGGTATCAGCGGCTGCCTGAGCGCGCAAATCCTGTGGCAAGGTTTTGGTCCGACGCTCTATCGTATCATTCAACAGATTTATCGGTTCTGCTTTGCAACGCTGATTCGCCGTGGCTGGGTACGTGACTAAGCCCAGCGCCAAAGGTAAGATGAACGCCCTGCTCAATGCAGGGCTTTCTTTTATTCAGGGGAAATATGGAAACAAGACGTGACGAACGGATTAGCCAGCTACTGACGGCGCTCAGGCACAGTGACAAGCTGCATCTGAAAGAGGCGGCAACGCTGCTTGGCGTTTCAGAGATGACCATTCGCCGCGATCTCAGCGCCAACAGCGCTCCGGTGGTTCTGCTGGGCGGTTATATCGTGCTGGAGCCGCGCGCGGCCAGCCACTATCTGTTAAGCGATCAAAAAACCCGGCTGGTCGAAGAGAAACGCCGCGCCGCAAAGCAGGCGGCCGCGCTGTTGCGCGCGCATCAGATGGCCTTCTTCGATTGCGGCACCACCATGCCGTGGGTGATTGACGCCATTCCTGACGATTTACCGTTTATCGGCGTTTGCTACTCCCTGAATACTTTTCTGGCTTTACAGGAAAAACCGCAGTGCCGCGCGATCCTCTGCGGCGGCGAATTTCATGCCAGCAACGCGATTTTCAAGCCGCTGAATTTTAATGAGACGCTGAAAAATCTGTGCCCGGATATCGCCTTCTATTCGGCGGCGGGCGTGCATGTGCAACAGGGCGCGACCTGTTTTAATCTCGAAGAGTTGCCGGTGAAACACTGGGCGATGGAGAGTGCGCAATACCATGTGCTGGTAGTGGATCACAGCAAATTCGGTAAAGTGCGCCCGGCCTGCATGGGCGCACTCAGCCAGTTTGACGTGATTACCAGCGACTGCTGTCCGGATGACAGCCTGGTGCAGTTCGCAAAACAGCAGCAAATTACATTGATGTACTGACCGTGCCCGCCGGGGCACGGCCTGTTAGCATCAGGAGAACCAGCCGCCAAACCACTGGTGGAATTTCAGCAGCACAAAATCCCACATCCGGCCGATAAACCCGGCCTCTTGCACCGCTTCCATCACCACCAGCGGACGCTGTTCGATGGTTTTACCGTTCAGCTGAAAATCGATTGTCCCCACGACCTGGCCTTTGCTCAGCGGCGCTTGCAGTTCCGGCTGCGTCAGCGTGTAGCTCGCTTTCAAATTATTAAGCTGCCCTTTCGGGATAGTGATCGAGCCCGCCTCGCCCGCGCCGAGCTTCGCTTCGCTGCTGTCGCCAAACCAGACGCGCTGAGTAACAAAAGTGGCATCGGGTTTGATGGGCGTTACGGTATCGAAGAAGCGGAAACCCCAGTTGAGGAGTTTCTCGGATTCATTAAAGCGGATGCGGTCGGTTTTCGCGCCCAGCACCACCGAGATCAGGCGCATATCACCCTGCGTCGCGGAAGCCACCAGGTTGTAACCGGCGCCATCGGTGGTGCCGGTTTTCATGCCGTCCACGTTCATGCTGGTGTTCCACAGCAGCCGGTTACGGTTCGGCTGGCGGATCTTATTAAAGGTGAACTCTTTTTCCTTGTGAATGGCGTACTCATCGGGCACATCATGAATTAAGGCTTTGCCGAGCAGCGCCATATCGCGCGCGGTACTGAACTGGCCCGGCGCATCCAGCCCGTGCACGGTTTTAAAGGTGGTATTGGTCAGCCCCAGTTTCTGCGAATAGCTGTTCATCAGGCTGACGAATGAATCCTGGCTCCCGGCAACATAGTCGGCAATGGCGATGCTGGCATCGTTGCCGGACTGAATAATGACCCCTTTATTCAAATCCGCTACCGACACCTGATCGCCCGGTTTCAGGAACATCAGCGAGGAACCTCGCAGTACCGGGTTGCCGGTCGCCCAGGCATCTTTACCGACGGTTACCGTATCGGTGAGATGAATTTTTCCGGCTTTCAGCGCCTGGCCCACCACGTAGCTGGTCATCAGTTTGGTGAGGCTGGCGGGATCGAGTTTCTCGTCGGCATTACCTTCCGCCAGCACTTTGCCGCTGGCGTAATCCATCAGGATCCATGCGCGTGCGTCAACCGGCGGCGCGGCCGGGTTTTGCTCAACCGCATAGAGAGAAGGCGAAAAGAGAAATAACAGCGCGGAGCCCGCAGCCAGGCTGCGAAGGGATAAAGAGAAATGCGTCATAGATGGCCACCCGAGTATCCATTCAATCAAACGTCACAACACGTACCGCAACAAACGGTGAGTAATAGCGCACAAACGGAGCGAAAAAAACCGTCGGTGAGTAAAGTTATTAAAGTTTATGCAATAACAGGGTGTTGCGCTCACTTTGTGCGATCTTTTTCTAAGTCGTTGCCAGAACGTTAACTTTCCCCCACCATGAATCCCAGACAGAGATCCACTTCAAAGGGGTAAAAATGATAACGCTATGGGGCAGGAATAACTCAACTAATGTCAAAAAAGTTCGCTGGCTGCTGGAAGAACTGGAGTTGCCGTACGAGCACATTCTGGCAGGCGGGCAATTTGGCCTGAATCACGATGCCGAATATCTGGCGATGAACCCGAACGGGCTGGTACCGTTACTGCGTGACGATGAAACCGGCGTTGTGCTGTGGGAATCAAACACCATCGTGCGTTATCTTGCCGCCCAATACGGTCAGGGCCGCCTGTGGATTGAAGCTCCCGCCGCGCGTGCAGAAGGGGAAAAGTGGATGGACTGGGCGCTTGGCAGCCTGGCACCGAAACATAGCCAGGTGCTGATTGGGCTGGTGCGCACGCCGCCAGAGCAGCGGGATAACGCCGTGATTGCTGCCGCCATACAAGCGCTTGAAGGCATGCTGGATATTCTCGATAACGCACTGGCAAAACAGAGCTGGTTTTCCGGCGAGGCCTTCGGCTGCGGAGACATTGCCGTTGGTCCGTTTATCTACAACCTGTTTGCTATTCCTGGCTTAAGCTGGGCGCCGCGCGCCAATCTGCAGCGCTGGTACGCACAACTGTGTGAACGTCCGGGGTTCCGCACAACCGTGATGATTCCGGTAACCTGATACCCGACGTTACCGGGCAGGGAAGCCCGGCAAACTCGCGCCCTACTCCTCGCCGCCTTCGTCATCGGCAAACAGCGCGTCATCTTCTTTGAACGGGTTGCTCTCCTCCCATTCGATCTCCTCGCTGGCGTAATGCACCGGATCAATGCCGCAGCACTCTTCCAGCACTTCTTCGGCTTCATCCAGCAACGCGATCGCATCCTGCCAGCAGAGTGTGATGTCCGCAGCGGCAAGCTCGCCATTATCAAGCGCCTCGAGTTTCGTCATCGCCAATTCAATATTGTGTAAACTCTCCAGCACCAGGCTCACTTCTTCGCCGAGCCCCATACCGGAAATCGCAGCAGCATGATCATCACTCAATGCGTCATCGAATTCATCGCCCGCGTTATCCGACAACGCAGATGTCCTGGCAACGGCCAAAAATAACTGCGAACGTTTTTTGAGAAAACTTGCCCGTTCTAACGAAAGATCCAACTGTTCAGTGACTACAATATCCATCATCTCAATCTCACAAAGTGATATACAAAACTCATGGCGGTAGCTGAATATTTTTCTGCATGCGATATGAAAGAGTGCTGAAAAGAGAGCAGCATTGCTGAGAAACAAACGCTATGCCGTTTTTAAACGTTTGCATCTCAACACATTGATCCTCAAATTTAAACGCACGTCGGTGCGCAGAAATAATCGCTACATTCCCTGGCGCACAGGGCAAAGCCGGGCGCTGATCCTGCCTGCGACATCGTTGCCGAAACTGTAATATTTTTCTTTCATGATATCGCCCTCGCGCATCATCAAAAATACTTTGCGGGATAAGTTATTATCCTTGATATTGATATATTTGATGCTGCTTTGCTCATTTCCCAGCGTTGACAGTTTCGGGAAGAAAGAGACATTATCGGAATTTCTCACCATATACCTGATGGTTTCCAGGTCGTTTGAAATACTGCGCGCATGATTGAGAATCTCCTCACTACCTGGCTCAAGATGTAAATGTTCTGGCATCGACTTGGTCATAATGAGTTTATGCTTCTTCAAATCTTTGAGTTCAATAGCTTCATAGCTGGATAACGGATGGCTGATATTCACCCCCAGAACAAAGTGCTCTTCATAAAGCTGGGCTTCGAGGAAACGTTCGTTATCAATCGGGCCAATCAGCAAACCCAGTTGCAATTGTCCTTTATCCAGCATGCTCAATAAATTATCTTCATTGACCTCATGCAGCTTGATTTCATTATCGGGAAATTTCTCTTTAAATACGCTAAATAAATCTTCATGAATGTAGGAACCCAGCGTCGGGGTAATGCCGATATTAATAACGCCAACCGGCTGAAAACGTAGCCAGCGCGCCATTTCCTGAAGGTTATGAACTTCACGGAGAATATTTTCGATCAGCGGCAACAGATGCAGGCCGGTTGGCGACAGGCTAAAACCTT
The DNA here is from genome assembly GCF_013085925.1 of Kosakonia sp. MUSA4. Taxonomy (NCBI): domain Bacteria; kingdom Pseudomonadati; phylum Pseudomonadota; class Gammaproteobacteria; order Enterobacterales; family Enterobacteriaceae; genus Kosakonia; species Kosakonia sp. MUSA4. The sequence goes on along the minus strand of NZ_CP025697.1, from coordinate 1,638,228 downwards.
TACCTTTGCGGTGCAGCAGAGGAATGCCTAACTCCTCCTCCAGCTTCTTGATTTGTATGCTGAGGGTCGGTTGTGAAACATCACACGCCTCGGCAGCTTTCTGGAAATTCATATGTTGTACCAACGATACAAAATACTCCAGGTCCTGGGTTCTCATATTGTCAACTCTCCCGTGTGTAGAAAAAATAAAGAACAAAACACTACAGAGCATAAGGTTTTTTATGTTTCCAGCGACACAAACAACCTGCCGATGGCATTTAAGTAAATTCTTATGCGTAATTTAATTTAAGGACCTAAAAAGCACTTCTCATCAATTATTTGTTTTATACACAGATCTAAATTTACACGTATCAATAATCGCTGGCAGAGGTAAAAACTTTAATCGGTAATTTATATCGTCAAAAACACAATAGAATGTAACGATGTAAAAATAGAAAATTTGCTTTTAGTGGTGCTTTTATGACTACTATTTCACCTGTTTTATAATCATCGCATTAATGAACAGCAAGAACTGAGAAACTTACTCGCCGATTTCTTTTAAGCGGAGAATTCTGATAGCAGAACACATATTCAAATATCAGACTAACAGCATCGAACAGTTAAGCAAAGCTAATTTATAGTCTGTCTTCAGCTCTCTGCATAAACAAACAATAAAATCATAACCGTTGCTTAATTGATTATTAAGCAACACTACATTAAATTAAACGCAGACTAACCAATATTTCATCCTTAGGCAAAATCATAATTACAATGGCCTATAGAAGATCTGCAAATAGAATTAACCGTTGTCAGAATCAACATATTAAAATTACCTATTAGCTATAAAATCATTATGTTGAACGATGACATTTATAAAATAAAAATATTCTCCATTTAAATTTAAAGTTTTATTAATCCCATCCGATATGATTGAAGCCCGGCAATATTATAAGGGCATCACTAATAGATTAATTCTATATTCCTGGAGAAATAAAATGGCTGTTATTAATACCAACACCTTGTCTTTAACGACCCAAAATAACCTGAGCAAATCTCAATCTTCATTAGGCACCTCCATTGAGCGTCTGTCATCCGGTCTGCGTATTAATAGCGCAAAAGATGATGCTGCTGGTCAGGCAATTGCAAACCGCTTTACATCAAATATTAATGGTCTGTCTGTTGCCGCGCGTAACGCCAATGACGGGATCTCACTGGCGCAAACCACTGAAGGCGCACTGAGCGAAGTCAACAACAACCTGCAACGTATTCGTGACCTGACTGTACAGGCGCAAAACGGTTCAAACTCCGCGTCTGACGTTGACTCCATCCAGGCTGAAGTCAACCAGCGCATGGAAGAGATCAACCGCATCACCACGCAGACCGACTTCAACGGTCTGAAAGTGCTGAACACCGGTTCCGGCGACAGCGTGTATAACTTCCAGGTTGGCGCGAAAGATGGCGAAACCATCAGCATTACCGTCAGCAGCAGCGATGCCTTCAACCTCTACAGCACCACCGGCGCAACGGCTTCCACCACCGGGCAAATTGTCAACGGCAGCGCGCGTGCCACTGACGCGCACGGCTTCGATGTATTGCAGGGCGTGGTTGATGCTACCGGCGGCACAAACGGTAACCCGCTGGCGGATCTGGATACCGCCATCAAAGCAGTGGACAGCGAGCGTAGCCTGTTGGGTGCTTCCCAAAACCGTTTTGAATCCACCATCTCTAACCTGAATAACACCACCAACAACCTCTCTGCCGCGCGCAGCCGTATTCAGGATTCCGATTACGCGACCGAAGTGTCCAACATGTCACGCGCACAGATCCTGCAACAAGCCGGCAGCTCGGTACTGGCGCAGGCGAACCAGGTTCCGCAAACCATGTTGTCGCTGCTGCGTTAAGCAGGCTAAGGTCCGTTACCCTCCTTCATAGCGGATCGTTTTAAACGTTATTTCAGGTAACACATCCCCGCTTTGCCATGAGGGCGGGTGATTCAGCATAACTGTCTATTGAGAAATATTTTTATCCCGCAATGTTAGATGGCATTGCGGGATTTTTTTCGCTTGTTTTATTCGTCCCCTGCGCACGGAGTTATTATCTCTGCCAAATAAAAAAAGGATGCAATGAACCATTGCATCCAGAATAAATAACAGCAAGTAAAACAGCTTTTACATCACCTGAGGGTGTTCATCGTGCAGCACAATTGCCGATTATAAACCAAGGCTATCCAGTAACTCATCAATATCATCTTGTGGGGAGGACTCAGGCAAATGTGCGGCGTGTTCTTTCTCTCTGGTCAAAGCCGCCCGGCTTTCCTGCGGTACGCTGTCTAATAAGACTGCGAGGAATTGTTTTTCTAAATTCTCCAGCAGCGCCATCATGCGCACAATAATGCGCGCGGTGGTATCCGGAAAATCCTGCGCCAGCATAATATCGCACAGAGATTTCTTAGTGGCATCGGTAGAAAGCGGCACCGCGCCAAGCCAGCCGCGCGTTGCGCGGGCAAGCGCCATCATGCCATCAATGCCATCGCTCTCTTTAATATCATCCCATTGCGACAGTAGCTGGCTGGCTTCTTTGCTGAGCCGCTCCTGCAACGGCTGCGTCTGTTCAATCAAATTAAGCGTTTTACCGGAGGCCTGCGCCGTCAAATCGACAACATATTGCAAACGGCTGCGTGCATCGGGAATAGCGTGGGCGATCTCAGCAATAGTAATATCGTGCCCCAGCTCACGCAGGCTGGTTCTTAACATCCGGGTCACATTGCCAATGCGGGCAATCAATTCATAAATATCGGTTGCCGCATGCGGAACAGCATGCACATTCATTATTACCTCTCCTTTACGCCATCTTTTCTCAGATATTCAGTTATCGGCAATGTATCCGCACACTTAAATAAAAGGCGCCAGATAGCCAACCACTATATAAATACGAAAAGACGTAAAAGTTTATTTTAATAATTATAAAAGGCAGGCATTATAGAACGCTGAAATATAGTTATTATCTTGCATCGTTAATACCACGCTTTCACCGGGAAAGAGCGAAAGGGGGAATGCCCCCTTCTTCACGAAGCCGGACGCACTTTCCACAGTTCGCCGTCTGATGAATCCGTCAGCACGTAAAGGTAACCATCCGGCCCGACGCGCACATCGCGGATACGCTGTTTACGATCGGTAAGAATGCGACCATCTTCTGCAACTTTGTCGCCATTAACGCTCATCACGATGACATCTTCATCTTTAAGCGCGCCAATAAAGAGTTTGTTTTTCCACTGCGGGAACGTGTCGGCGTTATAGAATGCCATGCCGCTTATCGCCGGGGATTTCTGCCAGTAGAAGATCGGCTGTTCGGTGCCAGGCACAATCTGCCCTTGCGCTTCGGGGATTTTCAGCCCGCTGTAGTTAATACCCCAGGTGGCGATCGGCCAGCCGTAATTTTTGCCTTTTTGCGCAATATTAATTTCATCACCGCCGCGCGGCCCGTGTTCGTGCCACCACAGTGCGTGGCTCCACGGGTTTATCGCCATTCCTTGCGGGTTACGAATGCCATATGACCAGATCTGCGGACGGGCATCTTTGCGCCCGACAAATGGGTTGTCATCCGGTACTTTCCCCTGATCGGTCAGCCTTACCAGTTTGCCCTGCAATTTATCCAGATCCTGCGCCGTCGGGCGCTGGTTGTTCTCGCCCAGTGCAATCCACAGATAGCCTTTGCCGTCAAACACCAGCCGACCGCCAAAGTGGTTGCCGGTTGAGAGTTTCGGCTGCTGGCGGAACACCGTCTGAAACGCCTCCAGATGGGTGAAATCCTCGCTCAGGCGGCCATAACCGACTGCCGTACCGGCTTTGCCCTCGTTGTCCGCTTCCGCATAGCTTAACCACACCCGGCGCGACTGGGCGAAATCAGGCGCCAGCACCACATCCAGCAAGCCGCCCTGCCCGTGCGCCCACACTTTCGGCACGCCGCTTATTGGGTCGGAAAGCCCCTTACCGGCCTGCCACAAACGCAGTTGCCCGCCGCGCAAAGTGATTAACATGCCGTGATTGTCGGGCAAAAATGCCAGCGACCAGGGGTGATCAAGTTTGCTTTGCAGAACATCAACCTTCACCGCCGCAGGCTCAGCCAATACCGGGGCGGAAAGAAACAGCAGCAACAGAGGAAGACGGCGCATCGGGTTCTCCTTTATTCAGCAGCTTCACAGAGTAAAGGGTAGACCGGGGCGCAGAAATGAAACGCAGGTTTACAGAATTTATACATTCGGCATGAAAGAAAACGGGCAGACAAAAAGGGGGAGTTCCCTCCCCCTTGCGCTTAGGCCTCTTCGAGCGGTGAATGCTCGTTAAGGTAGAGAATGGCGTGATCAAGCACATTCAGTGAACGTTCGAGTTTGTCGGCATTCACAGAGATATACGTTGGACAATCCTGTCGCCCGCTCATCAGGCAAACCGCCGCTGAAGAGAGAGCCTCTTCGGCGCGGTACAACGCACCCCGCGATTCGCGATCCGGCATTTCATTCAGCCGTTCCCCTTTGTCACGAATCTCAAGCGCCAGGGCAAACAGACGTTCACGCAGACGATCGTTTTCGCTGACCGACATATAACCTTTCGCCTTCCTCATCTGGGTGTAGGCCGCAAGGTCCGCTCTGGCAGCAGTCAACTTCGTCAACAAGCGACGAACAAGTTCATCAAAGCTCATACCTATTTCCTCCCTTGTCAGCCAATGGGGTAAGTTAATAGTATGGCTGCTATTTGCACAAATTCATGCACGCGGTCAATAATTAATCGATATTGACAATCCTTTACAAACCGGACGCCAGCCAGGCGCGCCATCCTCCGTAAGACGTAATCTCCTGCGCCCCCTGCAAGCCATAATTTTCACAAATGAATCCACTCAACCAGCGGCCATCTTCCAGCTCGACCTTACCCAAGCCAAGCGGCGCCGGAATACCGGCAAGGAAAGAGCCGACTTCGCTGTGCGGCAGTTCCCACACTTCCACGGCAATCGCCGCGCCCTGCTGCTCATCGCGCACCATGCCTGGCCGTTTACCGTCGGCCAGCGCATATAACCGATAATGCGGCGCGCTGCGGGTGGCGCTAAGTAACGTCGCACCCCGCTGACGCAACTGCCCGTTAAGCGCCAGCCCGTCCAGATGCGCGCCACACACCACCAGCGCCAGCCGATCGTGGCTCGCGGCATTTGCCGGAACAGCAGCCGCCATTTTCCGCCCGCCTGGCAAGGCCAGCGACGCGTTGCGCTGCATCGCATCGGCAAGGCTCAGCAGATACTGATCGGTAAACGCGCGGCCAAACAGCGTAACGCCGGAAGGCAAGCCGTTCGCCATCATGCCGTTTGGCACCGCAACAGCGGCGTAATCCAGCAGGTTCATAAAATTGGTGTAGTAACCGAGATCGGCATTGCGTTTTACCGGCTCCTCGGCCAGCTCCGCCAGCGTCACCGGGCGTGGATAGGTCGGCGTCAGCACGCAGTCCAGATCGCTGAGCAGCGCGTCGCACTGCGCTTTGTAGGCCTGTAAGCGGTATTGTGCGTCAAAGGTCGCCACTGCATCGGTGGAGGGCGCTTTGCTCAGAACGGCTTTGATCACCGGCAGCACCGCATCCGGCTGTTTTTCAATCAGCGGCCCGACGACGTGGTAACGCTCCGCCACCCACGGCCCTTCATACAGCAGGCGCGCAGCGGCAAGAAATGGAGTGAAATCAAGCGTCACCGGCACGCCGCCCAGCGACTCCAGCCGCGCTTTTGCCGCATAAAACAGCGCTTCACTCTCTGCACAGCCGAGGAATTCCAGCGTAGCCGGAACGCCAAAACGGAAACCCGGCTGCGGCGTGCCAAAAGCCTGCGCACCGTTCCACGCCGGGTTACTACGGCTGTACGCATCGCGCACATCTTTCACTGCCGTTAGCGCCAGCAAACGGCTGGCTTCGGCGGCGGTAGCGGTAAAAAAGGTCACGCAATCGAGCGTGCGGCAAGCAGGCACCACACCCGCCGTGGAGATCAACCCCTTGGTCGCTTTCAGGCCAACCAGATTATTGAGCGACGCCGGAACACGCCCGCTGCCTGCGGTATCCGTGCCGAGTGCAAAGCTTGCCAGACCAAGCGCCACCGCCAGCGACGATCCGGCACTGGAGCCGCCCGCCGGATAATCGGCATGTACGCTGTTACGGCAGGCGCCATACGGTGATCGCGTGCCGTTCAGCCCGGTGGCGAACTGATCGAGATTGGTTTTTCCCAGCGGCACCGCGCCCAGCGCAATCAGTTGTGCGACGATGGTCGCATCCTGTTCTGCGGTATACGCAAATGCCGGGCAGGCAGCGGTGGTCGGAATGCCAGCCAGATCGATATTGTCTTTGATGGCGAACGGCACGCCATACAGCGGCAGCGACTGAGGCGGCACGTTGTCCAGCGCCGCCAGATACGGCTCCAGTTCCGCCGCGCTGAGAAGATAAATAAAGGTATTGAATTCCGGGTTCAACGCCAGCGCCCGCGCGCGCAGCGTCGCTATCACGTCGCGCGGCGTTAAATGGCCGTCGCGGTAAGCCTGCGCCAAGACATCAAGGCGTAAATCAAACGGCTGCATCATGCTGTTTTCTCCAGAACCACCACACACTGACCCGCGCGCACCGAACTACCCGGCTGCACGCGCACCTGGCTTACCACGCCGTCATGGGCGGCAAACAGCGGGATCTCCATCTTCATCGACTCCAGCACCACCAGCACATCGCCTGCGCGAACCTGGCTGCCCGGCGTGACATTCACCTGCCACAAGTTGCCGGAGATCGGGCTGTCAACGCCCTGTTGCCCCGGCTGTAATGGCGCATCTTCGCCCTCTTCCGCCAGCGCTTCACTGCTGTCGAAATGCGCCTGGCCGCTGGCAATCCAGCGATCGCGTTCGGCGGCGAAAGCGCCCTGCTGATGCGCGCGGAAAGCAGCAATACCAGGCGCTTCATCGGCGAGAAACTGCTGATACTCCGCCAGCTTCAGCGTGGTGTGCTCAATGCGCAGCGGATAACGCCCGAGCGGGAAGTCGCGACGAATGGTTAACAATTCATCGGCAGAAACCGGATAAAAACGGATCTGATCGAAGAAGCGCAGCAGCCACGGTTTGCCGGCAAAATCCGCCACCGTATGGTAGCGATTCCACATTTGCAGCGTCCGCCCGACAAACTGGTAGCCGCCCGGCCCTTCCATGCCATACACGCAAAGGTACGCGCCGCCAATACCGACCGAGTTTTCCGCCGTCCAGGTGCGCGCCGGGTTGTACTTGGTGGTGACCAGCCGATGGCGCGGATCGAGCGGTGTCGCCACTGGCGCGCCAAGGTAGACATCGCCCAGCCCCATCACCAGATAGCTGGCGTCAAATACTGTTTTGTAGACTTCATCGATATTCGCCAGATCGTTAATGCGGCGGATAAATTCCAGGTTGCTCGGGCACCACGGCGCATCGCGGCGCACGGTGGTCATATATTTGTCGATGGCTTTCTGGCACGCCGGGTCGTCCCACGAGAGCGGCAGCCAGACAATGCGCGACGGCACATCCAGATCCTGGCGCTCACACACGCCCTGCCATAGCCCGGCCACCGTCTCCAGCAGTTGCGCCAGCCCCAGCGCTTCCGGCTGGTAGTGAATTTGCAGCGAGCGAATGCCCGGCGTCAGATCGATAACTCCCGGCAGCGCCAGGGCTTCCAGCGCCTGCATTAAGGCATGGGCGCGAAAACGCAGCACCAGATCCAGCTCCGGCTCGCCGATCTCCAGCAGCAAATGCGTATCGCCGGAAAGCCGCGCCACCAGGCGCTTATCCGCCTCACCGCAGCTCAGGACGATCGGCGAAGCCAACGCCACCGGTTGCCACGCCACCGCCTGCGGCGTGAGGCTGGCGATTTGCGCTTCCTGCGCCTGCGCCAGACGGCGCGCAGTGGCGATATCCACCGGGATAAAACGCACTTTATCGCCCGCTTTCAGCTGGCCGACGGCCGGTAAATCCGCTTCGATAATGGTCACCGGGCAAACAAAGCCGCCGAGGCTCGGGCCGTCCGGGCCGAGAATTACCGGCATGTCGCCGGTAAAATCCACCGCGCCGATGGCATACGGGTTGTCGTGAATATTGGAGGGATGCAGCCCGGCTTCGCCGCCGCTGTCGCGCACCCACTCCGGTTTCGGGCCGATCAGGCGCACGCCGGTGCGGCTGGAGTTGAAATGCACTTCCCAGTCGGTCGCCAAAAAGGTCGCCATATACGCCGGGGTGAAGTACTCCGGCGCGCCGTGCGGGCCGTAAATCACCCGCAGCTCACGTACCGGGGAAAGCTGCATATGCAGCGCCTGCGGCAGCGCCGTTTCGCGGCACGGTGCCGTTAACGGCACCAGATGCAGCACGTCGCCGGTACGCAGCGCGCGCCCGGCATGGCCGCCAAACTGCCCCAGCGTGAAGGTGCTTTTACTGCCCAGGTACTCCGGTACCTGGAATCCCCCGCGCAGGCAGAGGTAGCTGCGCACACCGTCACCGCAGATATCGCCGATGTGCAGCGTCATCCCCGCCCGCAGCGTGAAGATACGGTTCATCGCCAGCGGCTCACCATCGAGCGTCAGCGCAATATCCGCCCCGGTAACAACCGCCTGTGCATCGCAGTTAAATTTCAGCGTCGGGCCGCTCAGGGTGATCTCCAGCGCCGCCGCGTTGTCATCATTGCCCAGCAGACGGTTGCCAAGACGCAGCGCACGGTTGTCCATCGGCCCGGATGGCGGCACGCCCACCGCCCAGTAGCCCACGCGCCCGGGATGATCCTGCACGGTGGTTTGCGTCCCGACGCTCAGCACCTCCAGCGTGTGCGCCTGATACGTCAGCCCTTCGAGACAGCGCGTCCAGGGTTCACCGTTGGCAAACGGGGCAAAGGTTAAGATCTGCTGTAAATAGCTGCGGTTGGTCTCCACGCCGTATAAACGGGTGGCGCCCAGCGCGTCGTGCAGCGCATGCACCGCCGCCTCACGCGTTGGCTGCCAGGCGATGATTTTCGCCAGCATCGGGTCGAAGAATGGCGGCACTTCACAGCCGGATTCCACCCAGCTATCGATACGCAATGTCCGGCGATCGTCCGCCGGAAATGCCACGTCAGTCAGTAAACCGGGGGATGGCTGGAACTGGCGGCCAGGATCTTCCGCATAAACCCGCGCCTGAATCGCGTGGCCGCTGGGTGTCAGACTGTCGCGAAGCTGCGCCAGCGGCGGCAGTTCTCCGGCGGTGAGCGCAATCATCCAGCCCACCAGATCGACGCCCCACACCTGCTCAGTCACGCCGTGCTCAACCTGCAAACGGGTGTTCACTTCGAGGAAGTAAAACCGTTTGGCTTCGCTGTCGTAGACAAACTCCACCGTGCCCGCGCTGCGGTAGTTGACCGCTTTGCCGAGCTTAATGGCCGCGCTGCACAGCGCGTCTTCCATGCCCGCAGGCAGGTTTGGCGCAGGCGTCTCTTCCAGCACTTTCTGGTTGCGGCGCTGCACGGAACAATCGCGCACGCCAAGGGCAATCACCTCGCCTGCACCATCGCCGAAGATTTGCACTTCCAGATGGCGGGCGCGGGCGATGTACTTCTCAATAAATACGCCCGCGTCGCTAAAGTTGTTTTTCCCCAGCCGCACCACCGCGTCAAATGCGTCGTGTAATTCGGTCGCCGTCGTGCAGACACGCATCCCAATGCCACCGCCGCCCGCCGTGCTTTTCAGCATCACCGGGTAACCGACGATTTCTGCGGCGCGCAGCGCTTCCTCCACATCCGCCAGCAGTTCGGTGCCTTCCAGCATTGGCACGCCCTGTTTTTTCGCCAGCGCGCGGGCGGTATGTTTCAGGCCGAAAACGCGCAGTTGCGCAGGGGTCGGGCCAACAAAGGCAATGCCTGCTGCTTCACAGGCTTCGGCAAAGGCCGCGTTTTCAGAGAGGAAACCATAGCCAGGATGAATAGCCTGTGCCCCGCTCTCACGGGCAGCGGCAATGATTTTTTCCGTCACCAGATAGGTACCGGCAGCCGGGCCGTCGCCAAGGCTAATCGCTTCGTCGGCCTCGCGGATATGCAGGCTGCTGATATCGGCATCGGAATAGACGGCAACGCCGCCAATATTCATGGCACGCAAGGTGCGCAGGATGCGGCAGGCAATCGCCCCGCGGTTGGCGATCAGGAGTTTCGTAAACATAGGTCAGACTCAATCGTGGCGGGTCGTCCCGCCGAACATTGGCTCACCGCATGGTCGTCCATGGGGAAAAGGCAATTACAGCAGGATGCGTCCGGCGCGTACCGCGTAGAGGTGGTAAAGCGCCAGGCGCAGGCGCTGCCAGCGAGTTGGCGTCAGTTCCATACCAGCACCTCCGCAGGCGTCGGGTTCCAGCCATTGCATGGATTGTTGAGCTGCGGGCAGTTGGAGATCAGCACAATCACATCGCACTCGGCGCGCAGTTCGACATATTTTCCCGGCGCGGAGATGCCATCTTCAAACGTCAGCCCGCCCTGCGGCGTTACCGGCACGTTCATAAAGAAGTTGATGTTTGCGCCAATGTCGCGCTTTTGCAGGCGGCCATCGTGCAGGCAGGCGCAGAGGAAATTATCGCGGCAACTGTGCATGTGTCGTTTATCCAGCGCATAACGCACGGTGTTGCTCTCCTGCGCGCAGGCGCCGCCGAGGGTGTCGTGGCGACCGCAGGTATCGGCGACAATGGTCAGCAGCGGGTTGCCAAGGTTGGAGTACAGTACGCTGCCGCTGGTGAGATAGGCGTTGTTCTGCCGACGCAGCGTGCGCTGGGCATCGTAGCGTTCGCGCGGGTTCTGCGCGTTGTAGAACAGCGTATCAATGGCCTGGTTTCCTTCCAGATCCAGCAGGCGCAGCGTCTGGCCTTTTTTCACTTCAAACAGATACGGTTCGCCCGCCGGGATCACATGACGGAAAACGGCATGCTGGGCTTGTTTTTCGCTGGCAACAGTCATCGTGCGGCTCCTTACAGGGCGAAAAGTTGGGTATTAGTAAAGGCGCGGCTGTTTTCCGGGCGCGTCAGCAGGGTATTGATCATCGCCTGCTCATCCTCGGCCTGCCGCCAGCTCAGTTGTACCGGGCGCGGCGCAAACTCGCGGGAAGGGTCCATCGGATGTTGCAGCGCAGTCAGCACCACCAGCACATCCATCGGCGCAAACAGTTCAACATAGCTTCCCGGCTGAGAATGCCCGCTGTGGAAGGTGAACTGGCCGTTGTCATCGACCGACACTTTGCTGAAGAAGTTAACCACCATCAGCAGATCTTCGAGGTTGAGATCCCATTTGCCCATCTCCACCAGCAGATTATCCGCACCGTTACGGAAGAAGCCGTTGCGCAGCTCCTGGTAGCGCCCCTGGCCGTACTTTTCCGCCACTTCGGCGGCGTTCAGCACACCGCCAAAGGGATCGTGCCAGCCGCTGGTATCGGCGGTGATGCCCGCCAGCACGCGCCCCATATCGGAGTAGAAACAGTGCCCGGCCGTCAGACGCGCGGTGTGCTGGCCTTTCAGGGTATCCGGCAGGTTCAGTCGCTCACTTTTTTCATGGGCGTTGAGCATCATCAGGCTGACGTTTGCGCCGCCTTCGATGTCGGTCATGCGCAGGATCTGCCCGCGTTTGAGAATAAAGGAGAGATGGCCGCCGCCAGGCAGGATCTCGTCGCGAAGAACAGAAGTTGGGTTCACAGGATTATCTCCTTAATGCGTAGACGTTATCGGGCTTCGCGCCGCTCATCGCGGAGAGCCGCGTTTCGTTGAGCGGGATGTCATAAGTGATGCGTGCGCCGAAGGCATTTGGCGCCTGCGGATCAATACGCACCTTGTCGAACACCAGCAGGCGGGTGCCGAGATTGAAGCCTTCCGAAAGATCGTGGGTCACCATAAAGACCGTCATGCGGGTTTCACTCCACAGTTGCAGCAGCAGCGCATGCATCTCTTTACGGATCCCGGGGTCAAGCGCGCCAAACGGCTCATCCAGCAGCAGGACGCGCGGTTGCATAATGAAAGCCTGAGCGATGGCTAAACGCTGTTGCATACCGCCGGAGAGCTGCGCCGGATATTTCTTCAGCGCGTGACCAAGACCGACTTTTTCCAGCAATTCTCTGGCCTGCTCGCGGGCGGCGCGTTTTTTCGCGCCAAAGAGCCGACCAAAGAACGGGGATTGCGGCAGTTCGAGGCCAATGGCGACGTTATCCAGCACCGTGAGGTGCGGGAACACCGAGTAGCGCTGAAACACCACGCCACGGCTGCTGTCCGGCTCGGCGCTCAGCGGTTTTCCCTCCAGCGTGATAACGCCGCGGCTCGGTTTTTCCTGGCCGAGCAGCAGGCGCAGAAAGGTTGATTTGCCGCAGCCGGACGCGCCGACCATCGAGCAAAACTCCCCCTCTTTCACCTGCAAGTTCAGGCGCTCCAGCACCACATGGTCGCCGTACTCCTGCCAGATATTGTCGATAGTGATAAAGCTCATGCCTTCCCTCCTTCCGCCCAGGGAAAACAGGTTTTGTGTAACTGACGCAGCGCCAGATCCATCAGCCATGCCAGCAACGTGATCCACAGGACGTACGGGATGATGACGTCCATCGCCATATAGCGACGGACAAGGAAAATGCGGTAGCCCAGCCCGGCGGTTGAGGAAATCGCCTCCGCCGAGATGAGAAACAGCCACGCCGAACCCAGCAGCAGACGCAGCGACATCAGCAAGCGCGACAGCAACTGCGGTAGCACCACCCGCAGCACCAGCGTCCAGCTATTGGCGCCGAGGGTTTGCGCTTTGATCAGGATCTCCGCCGGGATTTCACAGGCGCGCTGCTCCAGATCGCGGGCCAGCATCGGCGTGATACCAATGACAATCAGCATCACTTTCGACAGCTCATCGAGGCCAAAAACGATAAACAGCACCGGTAAAATCGCCAGCGGCGGGATCATCGACAGCACCGTCATTAGCGGCGACAACGACGCCCGCCACAGCGGGAAAACACCGGCGGTGATGCCGATGCACAGACCAATCACCGAGGCGATAGCCAGGCCCATCAGCAAGCGGCCAAGGCTCACCAGCGTGTCCATCCAGAACAGGTATTCGCCGCTGCGTTTATCCGGGGTAAACGCCATCCGTGAGAGTGCGTCCAGCATCTGTTGCAAGCCGGGCAGCAGCTTGTCCTGCGGGTTGGCCTCCAGCCGTACTGCCGAGCCCATAAAATAGGCGGCCAGCAGCAGGACAAAAGGCAGCAGGATCAGCAGTGTCCGCATGCCAGAGGTGGGATGGCGATTAATTTGTCGCATGGCGAACTCCGTCAGTTATCACAGCTTGCCGGCAGCGGCCATCTTCACGAAGCTGTCGTCAAAGCGCAGTTTCACGTTATTCGCATCGCCCTGCGTAACATTGCCGGGGAAGGTCATACCGATAAAATCCGCGCTCTGCGCACCATCGCCGAGCAGGCCTTTTTCAAAGGAGAATGACGCAACGCGCTGCATGGTTTTCGCCAGCTCCGCTGACGTCACAAAAGCAATGTTGTCCGCCGGGGTGTAGAACAGGTGAGTGGTTTTCAGTTGCGCCTTGTAACCGGCCAGATCGGTGCCGGAAGCGGCGGCCATCGAATTGAGCGCCGTGGCGTCCTGCGCTTTCATCAGCCCCATCATTTCGTACCATGCGCCGGTCAGCGCTTTACCCAGCGCCGGGTTATCTTTCAGGGTGGCGCTGTTGACCACCATCATGTCGATCAACTCGCCCGGCACCTGCGAGGAGCTAAAGACTTCGGTGGTTTTCGGCGTGGCTTTAATCACGGAAAGCTGCGGGTTCCAGGCGACAGCAGCCTGCACGTTTGGCGTACCAAACGCCGAGACAATATCCGCATCGGAGGTGTTCACCACGGTGACGTCTTTCTCCGCCAGCCCGGCTTTTTCCAGCCCGCGCACCAGCAGATAGTGGGAAACGGAGAGTTCTGGCAGGTAGACTTTCATCCCTTTCAAATCGTTGAGGGTTTTGCCCTCGCCTTTCAGCACGACGCCGTCGTTGCCTTCGGAGTAACTGCCGAGGATCAGCGCCGTACTGTCGACGCCGCCCGCAGCCGGAATGGTCAGTGCATCCATATTGGTCATGGTGCAGCCATCAAACTGGCCGGCGGTGTACTGGTTGATGGATTCGATATAGTCGTTCAGTTGCACGACATTGATCTTGATACCGTATTTGCTGGCCCATTTATCAATGATTTTGCTACTGCTGATGGTGCCCCACGGCATCCATCCGGCGTAGATAGTCCAGCAGACGTTAAACTCTTTTTTCACGGCGGCAAAGGTGGGGAGACTGACCAGCATCGCCAGCGACAACACAAGAGAGCGGAACAATGGAGATTTCTTCATTCTTGACCTCTGATTGGCACAAAGTTAGGGGGCAGCGCGACACCCATTGGTGCTGCTGTCTCCCGGGTTTTTGTCCCGCCGTGTAACCTCGCAGAGGTCGCCAGCTCTTGGACCAGACATCCACCGAAGTGAATCGGAACCCTAGCCAGCTATTTTCAAATTGTGTGTTGCACTGCCCTCTCGCTTTTGCAAGCACTGTGCCAGATTGTTTTTGCTTTATCGTCATAACGTTAGCGATTTGTTGCGTTACGCTATCCCTGTTTTGGTGAGCTACAACAAGGCACTGCACCACGCTGGTGCTGCGGCGCCAGTGGCGGAAATGCATTCGGCTGGTGTATTGTTTTTAAACGATTAATCACGCAAACGGATGTTTGTATATGCTCAAAATCCTTGGCAAAACCTCTTCTATCAATGTGCGTAAAGTGTTGTGGACCTGCGAGGAAGCGGGGCTGGATTATTTACAGGAAGATTACGGCAGCGGTTTTGCCTCGACTGAGACCGACGCCTTCCGCGCACTGAACCCGAACGCCATGGTGCCCGTCCTGCTGGATGATGAGTTTGTGCTGTGGGAATCGAACTCGATTTGCCGCTACCTGGCGCGTAAAACGGGGCGCAGCGATCTGTTGCCTGCCGAACCGCAGGCCTGCGCCATTGTAGAGCACTGGATGGACTGGCAGGCCACCGAGTTTAACAACGCCTGGCGCTATGTCTTCCCGGCGCTGGCGCGCAAAAACCCGGCCTTTAACGATGCAAAAGCCATTGAGGCAGGTATCAAAGAGTGGAACCACTGCATCTCCATTCTGGAGCAGCAACTGCAACGCACCGGCGCCTTTGCCGCAGGCGATACTTTCACGCTGGCGGATGTCGTGCTGGGGCTGTCGGTGAACCGCTGGAAAATGACGCCGTTTGAACATCCGGAGGTTCCGGCTATCGACGCGTGGTTTGCGCGGCTGAATCAGCGCCCGGCGTTTTTGCGCCATGGTAATAATGGGATGGTGTAGGAAAGCAGAATTCGGAATATGGCTGGTAATGCAGGGGAATTACCCTGCTCATCTTTCTTCAGCCGGTTTAATTCCCTCAGCATAAAAATGCCGACTTAATTAAAATTAACGGCGGATATCCCCCGCCATAATTGGGTGTATTGTAAATTTTTCACGCTACCTTATAATTTTCCACATTTATTTTTTGTCGCTAAAGGAATGCGTCTGTGAGCAGCAACGATTTCAATACGGTGAAAGAATCTCTTCAGGCTTTCCTCACCGATAAAAATACAAAAACAAAACTTTCACATATATTAGATAAAGGCACTAATGACTGGGAAAAGTGGTTTCAAATTGAATTTGAGTATTATCTCGAACATATTTTAAAGTATAAAGCCAGGCGAGAAGTCAGAGCCACGGCGGATCAACGATATCAAACGGGGCGTCAGCACATGTTTGTTGATTTGATTTTTCGCAAACAACGAACGCGACTGGATAAATTTATCTATCTGGAATTCAAACTCAATAAAAGGCCCACTGCGCTCATCAATAATATGTGGAAGGATTTACTGAAAAACGATGAAATCGTCAGTTCTCACTTCAAGAAAACCGGCCAAAAACAGCGTTCTGTCTGGAGCATCGGGTTTTACCGGGACTTCAGCCCGCTCAGCGTTAAACGGGCAGGCGACGCGCTTGATCAACATTATTCACCCTTTTACTCCATTCACCATGAACCGGTCTGGATCTGCAAATGTCGCGGTAAAAACCATGACGAAACGTGCCATAAAGTGGGCGTGGTGATTATTGGTTGCAGTGCGTAAATCCTGCAATATTTAAAGAAAATAGAGCAGCGAAGGCCGCAGGTGCGGCCTTTTTTAATGCGATGCAGGCAGCGCCTCCCCGGACAGATGCCATATTGCCGCCTTCATCGACGTGTCAAACATCGCGCCGTGCGTCAGCCCCGGATAGAGCAAATACGTAACCGGCAAACCGTCAGCACGCAGGCGGGAAACCCTATGTTGTATAGCGTTCAGCACACCGGAAGTGGCGTTTTCATCATTGGCCTTGCGGTCGCCATCACCTTCGAGAAACCACAGCGATTTATGGCTGAATGTCGCTTTTGGCAACGCGTCCATCGCGTTGAGCAACATAAAGTTGTTTCGCTCCAGTGAAGGTACAGCCAAGTAATAAGCGTTAAAAAATCCCGACGTGAGATAACTCTCCAGCACCAATAATCCGCCGTAAGAGTGCCCCCACAGTGCCCGTTTCTGCGGATTTACCGCAATGTCTTTTTCGGCCTGCGGTGCGATGGTGGTTTCCAGCAACTGACGGAAAAGCGCGCTGCCGCCGCCCTGGCGGCCACGCAGATTTTGCGGCTCCCCTTTTGCGGCAGGTATGTAATCGTAGGTCCTGGCTGCCAGATCAAAAGGCAGATCGGTTTGATAACCGACAGCCACCAGCACCGACGGATCGCGTTCTGACAATTTCTGTAACAACGGCTCCGAAAGCCTGTCCATTACTGCATTGCCATCCAGCAGATACAGCACCGGATAACCGGCCGCAGGAGGATTTTTTTTCGGTATCGCGGTCCACACTTTGTAATGCCGCTTGCCGTCGGCGGAATCAAAAGTATTGACCGCAAAATGGTAAAACGCCGAACCCTTATCGGCGATATTCGGCCCGAGCGGGGTCATATCCGGTCGTGAAAAAACGGTTTTCGAACAAAGCAGCAGCACGATCAGCGCCGCCAGGCGCGCGGCATAAAAACGACGATGCATTACGCATACTCCCTGTGCTTCAGCACCGCAGTCTTCGCTGCCAGGCTGAAAGGTCAAATGAACGGGACAAACGTTAATAGGAATTATTCTTGATTGCAATAATTACGCATTTACCTCTTACCTGAACAAACCTGGCTCGCCATCCTTCCACGACCGAACAACGCAGAACACCAGGCGTTTTTCCTGCCTCTCTCCTTCTCAACCAGGATAAATCTTATTCCGCGAAAAATAGCCCGATGTAGCATGACAACGCCTTGTTATCTTGTGGTTTTCATTTTTTCAAAGGGAATTTTATGGGATGGGATAAATCTGCTGCAGTGGATTATCTGGTTAAGCATGCAGGCACAAAATCCCGGTCTGAATGTGCAAAATACACTCGACTGGCGATAGCCGCTGGCGGCATCAACCTTATACAAACGCGGTATGCGAAAGATTATGGCGACTCATTGCTGAAAGCTGGATTTGTCGCCTTACCGCAAACGGCAACACCAGAGAAAGGCGATGTTGCCATCATTCAACCCTATATTGGGGGGAACGGTATCGGACATATGACCATGTTTGATGGTAAAACATGGTACTCAGATTTTAAACAACGAGACATGTATCCGGGGCCGGGTTATCGCAGACTTCACCCTTCTTATACTATCTACAGGAAGAACTGATGCGTTTAATAATCTCATTATTGCTCGCGTGTTATCTGCCCTTCGCCAGCGCAAATACTGCCACCGACGTGCAGAAAAATATTACGGAATTCTATACCTTTTATCTGCATGAATTAGATAAAACACCGCCGGATGAAATGGTCAAAATGGAGAAAATGCACAAGTGGGTCTCCGGTAAATTACTGGCCCGCATTGCAGCCATCTATAATATGCCTGAACAGGAGTTGCTGGGGGCCGACTATTTCACCTACAGCCAGGATTATAATCCGGCGTGGATCCCGCGCCTGAAAGTTTCTCCGGCGTACCCTGATGGGGATAATCTGAAGCTCGATGTCTGGTTGGGTATAGAAGATAACAAGCTGGCGCATCTGCAAGTCTGGACATGCAAGGAAGACGGGCAATGGAAAATCTTCCGGGTTATTGATGCCGGGGAACATATCGAACAAAAATTGTATTAAATCGGCTTCGCCCGTGGAAACACGGGTTTTATTTCTGCTTCAAAACACCGCTTTAATACCGACGGGTGTTTATTTGCTTCTCCACGCCACGTTATTCGATATTCGCTCCCGTCTTAATTGTGATCGACCTCTTTTCCCCCTCTTCTTCGCCAGGCTTGTTATTAACGTCCGGCGAATCGGGCATCCAGCGGCAGCACAATTACCGGGCGAGTATTTTTCTGGCGTTTAATCCACGCGCCCTCTTGCTGTGGTTGTTCTGTAATGAGCGTTCCCTGTTCGCGCAAAATCGTAATGAGATCTTCGAACTCAGTTTCACTCACTGGCCGGGGCTGCCAGAATGTTTGCTGGTTATCGGTAAACATGGGCTGTAATTCCAGCGCAGGCTGCGCACCGCCTAAGGACAAGCGCACGATAAAACCGTACGGCGGCATTCCGCGCGACTGATACTCTCCGTTGCTGTTGAACACGCCATTACCAATGCTGTAGAGCACCCAGCCTTGCGCTGTGCGCACGATATCGCCGGGAATATGCGGGCCGGAGCCAATAATCAGATCGGCGCCGGCATCCATCAGCCGCTGTGCAAGCTGGCGCTGCTGTGGGCGTGTCCATTGATAATCTTGTCCCCAGTGAGCCAGCACAATCAGCGTTGCCGGATCGTCGCTGCATTTTTCCTCGCGCAGCTTTTCCGTTAATCCGCCACTGATACAGGCAACGCCCGCGCGGCGCGGCTGCGCATAGAAAGCGCAATCCTGTTCCATGTATTGCCGAAACCAGTAAGCGCTGAAAAATTTAAAACGCCTGCCGTTGATCGCCAGCGTTAATGGCGCATGCGCTTGTGCGGCATTCATTCCCGCGCCAAACGTCGATATGCCCTGCTGCGAAAAGGCATCCAGTGTGCGGCGTAGCCCGGCGATCCCGGCGTCCATCGCATGATTGTTTGCCAGCGTCACGGCATCAATGCCGTGATTTTTTAAGGTCGCCGTTGTCGCGAGCGGATCGCCGGTCAGACAAAAGGGTTTACGCCCCGCCAGCGAGCCCTGTGCGCTCTCGGTGAGCGCCGCTTCAAAATTCGCGATCGTCAGGTCGCTCCCCGCCAGTAGCGGCGCGATGCCGAGGAACGCGTGATCGTAACCATAACGTTGTAGCCCATCATCGATACCGCGGCGCTGACGCTGGCGCGTGTACCACTCGCCACAATAGGTGTCGCCCAGCAGCGCCACGGTAATGTCGTCTTTACCGAAGGTGATGATCTGCTGATCATTAACCGCCGTTGTCTCTCCTTCCGCCTGCACCAGCAATTCATCCAACAAATAGTCGAGATGAAAAGCATCCTCTGCACCGGCAGCACAGGCCAGCCATAACTCTCCGCCGTGCCGATGAATGGCAAATCCCCAGCGCGGCGTGCCGCCGGAGCTATAGCTGTAGCTGGCGCGGCCAGCGGCCTGAATATTGCTGCTCTTGCGGTACAGGCGCTCGCCAGACACCATTTCGCTTTCAGCAAACCAGTGCAGAAAATGAGGAAAATATTGGTAAAAATGGCGGACCAGCCGGGCGATATCCTGCACCGTTGTTTGCTGCTGCCGCCACAACCGCCCCGACACATTACTGATTTGCGTCTGCGCCATCCCCAGCGCCTTGATCTGCGCCTGCACACGCGAAAGCGCCGCCGCCGTATCGCCAGCCAGGTAATGCGCCAGGTTAACGGCGGCATCTCTGGCGTTGTGAATGATCATCGCCTGAAGCAGACATTTCACGCTGTACTCCTGCCCCGCTTCCAGCCCCAATGCCGGGCCTTTTTGCAAAATACCGGCAGGCACCGTTTTCGCGGTGATGGGGGTGGTCAGCGCGCCGTTGTCTTTGTTCTGCCGGGCAGCAAGTTGCGTAATGAGTAACAGATGACTTAAATGTAAGGGTTCGAAAACCGCATCAGCATGGCGCGACACAACCTGCTCACCGCGGGAAAGATTGATCAACAAACCCGCCGTCTGGCCTGCCTTTAACGCTGGCGCTGCACGACGGCTGATACTTTTCATGCGGCTGACAATATGATGGAAATCAGAATCGCTGACGCTGCCTTTGACCAGAACCACGTCCCCCGCCTTCAGCCCGGCCATCACGCTTTCCGCCATTTCGTCAACCTGGGTAAAATGGCCGCTGACCCGTCCGGCAGGCAACGCTGCCATCAAATCCCGCATCTCTTCGCCATGCAGCCAGACCCGATCAAAACCGGCCTGCAGCAGAGGTTCCGCCAGCGCAATATGGCTCTCTTTAGCCAGTTCGCCGAGGGTTGCCAGCCGCCCGAGAACCGCAACACGCCGTTGCCCAGGACGCATTTGATACAGGGAGGCGACCTCAAAGGCATTGCACATTGAGGTCAGCGTGGCGTTATAGTTGTCATCAATCAGCGTCACCGAACCGCCGCCGGGCAGCGCCATTGTCCCGGTTTGTAATTTATTTTTATGATTACGGTAATCTGCAATACGCCCGGCCGCTTTATTGATATCGCCGCCTGACAAATGAATGGCAATCAGCGCAGCCACAGAATTTCTCGCCATGCCTTTTCCCGGCACATTCAGTTGATATTTAATTGCCGTGCCGTTGAATAAAATTTCTATTATTGAGTGGTCCGTTTCCGCTGCATAATCCGTGACAGGAACATCCGCCTGCGGATGAAAACCATAACTGATTACGCGGGCGCCGTAGCGAATAGCGTCCTGAGCCACAAAATCATATTCATCCATATCACGGTTTAATATCGCGTAGCCGCCAGGTAAAATCGCATTGCATAACCGTGTTTTAAAACGTGCAGTATCACGCAGTGTTTTCACATTACGGCCCACCTGCGTCATACCTATTTCCGTGATGATAACAAGATGGGGTTTGATTCGCGTACCCGCGCCGCCAGACTGCATCCATAATGCGGAAATAGCCACTTCCAGCACCACATATTGCGGATCGGTAATACAGCGTGCAAGGCTTACCATCGTTCCGGTTCGGGTATTATGGTTTCCTTGTGTCGCAATCGTGGAACCCTCCTCCGCCAGCAACATATGTAATAAATCTTTCGTCGATGATTTCCCTACTGTACCGGTGATAGCGATAATTTTGCCGTTCATCCGACGGCGTGCTTCATCGGCGAGAATCGGTAATACATCATAGGTATTTTCCACAACCATTTGCGGAAACCCGTCAGGAAGTTCCGCAAGATGATGCTGAACAATTGCGCCACAGAAGTGATGATAATTATTTTTTAATACTTCATGAGTATCTTTCCAGCCCGCATAAATACCGGTATTACCGGAACCGGCATGCCAGGTTTTTTCATCCATCGCGATAAATAAACATTTACCGTTATTTTTTTTGGTATCAACCATGGTCAGCGCAATATTATCTGCCCGCCACTCTGCGCCAGGCTGCACGTGCCATTTACTGCCAAGCAAACGCTCAAGCTCCGCGCTTTGCCATCCCCGCTGATTTGCATTGTTTAACATACTTTAGCTCTTGATTGCCTTTAAGATTATGATATTCAGGGGGATATGCAGGCGATTCGATTAAAGCGACGCGATGATGTTTATCACGCAATGCGCGTGCAAATTTAACCTGAAGTTCAAAGGGGGTGATTTGATCCTGAAGATTGCCAATGATCAGAATCTGACGCTGCGGGTCAGGAGGAATATTATCAATGTGATAGAGCGGATCATAAGGATTAACCAGGCCGGTAATATCCTTCCCCGCATCGCTGCGCTCACCACGTTCTTTACGCAGCACTTCTGCCCGATTAAGAAGATCCCATGCCCCTGAAGTTAAAATTGCACAGCGAATATCATTACGCCCGAGCGTTAATAATGCTGAAGCCGCAGTTGCGCCGCCACTATGGCCAGTCAAAATAAACTGCCCGATGTTGTATTGTTGGCGCAGCCTGTCCAGCGTGGCGTTTAACGCCAGAAATTCAGCACGTTGCCGACGGTTATAATGATTACCGCTGGAACCGTATGTTCCTGGTCTGGCAACAATAACGACCGGTAAGCCGGTTCGTATACTGAATTTTTGTGCAATTTTTCGTTGTGCCGTTGCGGTATTTGCCGGAATAGTTTCAGGATCGCGCTTGATAAAAGGCACGCGATCGCCCAGAAATACCACCACAACCAGCGGTGCATTCTGCATATTTCCACCTGCAAAATAGCGGATGCAGTCAACTCCGCCATCATATTTTACCCAGACTTCATCAGCGGTAATGGGACAATGACTGCTAATGGCTTTTTGATTCCATAACAAGGGTATATCTGCATAAACAGAAACGGATAAAAAAAATAATGTGATTATTCCGATACGCAGTTGAAATGACATATTTGTCCCCAGAACCAGAACAATAGGCTGCTACAATTGCAGGGTATAAACCTGAAATTATTAAGAATAGATGTTGCTGGCGCTAAAAATTAACGGGGAGCCAAATGTCGCTTCATCAATTACTTACACATATACAGCCCGCCGCAGAACAACTGGATATTAGCACGCTTTCCTCCCCCTCACCTGGCTGGGTTATTTTTTTCAGCGCCAGCGAGGGTAAAAGCCGTGCGCAGGTTGCGTGCGGGCGTGGCCAGCGTTTCGATGAAGCGTGGCAGAGCGGAGCCGCTGCATTGCAACATTTATGTGGTATCCGGGAAGCAGACATGACCTGGCTGCGCGTTGATATTGTTGAACAGGTTGAAAAACTGCGTTGGGATAAATTGCAGGAGAAGCTGGCGGCGACCAAACGTAACTATTTTCGCTGGGGTTTAAGTTTCGATCCCGCCTTTAACTATGCCGTTCTGGAACAAGAAATTGCTGCCAACGCGCTGCTGTATAACGGAAAACAGGGTGTCGCGACGCCCAATAGTGCCAATCTGGCGCACTTTACCCGGCGGCGTTTTGGCGCGCGATTCGATTGGCCGCAGGAGGCGGATCGGCCGATCTGGCGCTTCAAAACCAGAGCGCTTTTTTCCGACGGCAAAACGCTACTGCCCATTGAATCTCAGGGGCGAAACTCAGGGTATCGTCAACTAACGCACTGGCAGGATGAACTGGAGATGATGATCCTGTCGGCCACCGATTATCTGGCGCGCCAGATAAAACCTGACGGCCAGTATGAATATGGCTGGTTTCCCTGTTTTGATCGCCGGATCCCCACCTACAACACGTTACGCCACGCCAGTTCGACCTATGCCTTGCTCGAGGGCTGGGAAGTGAGCCGCAACGATGATCAGCGAATGGCTATCGAACGCGCCCTGAAAAACCTGAGCGATGAACTGATTCAAAACTATCAACTGCCCGATGGCAGCAGCGCGGATTTTCTTGTCGACAGCGGTAATGAAATCAAGCTGGGCGGTAACGCGGTTTGTATCCTGGCGATGGCAAAATATACCGAACTCACCGCCGACAATCGTTATCTTGCGCAGATGAACCGGCTGGCGAATGGCATTTGTTATATGCAGGATCCGCAAACCGGCGCTTTTGTACATGTCTTGCATGCCTCTGATTTATCACTAAAAGCTGAGCATCGCATTATCTATTATGATGGCGAAGCCGCCTTTGCGCTGATGCGCCTGTACGGAATTACCCGCGAGCCGCGCTGGCTTTCCTGCGTTGAACGGGCGATGGACTATTTTATCGCGCAGCGGCACTGGCAGGCACACGATCACTGGTTAAGCTACTGCGTGAATGAGCTGACACTCTACCGTCCGCTTGAACGTTATTACCAGTTTGGCCTTGACAACGTACATGGTCATCTTGATTTTGTACTGAACCGGATCACAACCTATCCAACACTGCTGGAACTGATGATGGCTGCGGCAAAAATGATTGCCCGGCTGGCGGAATCTGAGCACCGGCATTTGTTAAACGAACACGATCCTGAAAAATTCTCTCTGGCACTGGAAACTCGCGCCCGCTATCTGGCTAATGGTTTTTTTTGGCCGGAACTGGCGATGTTTTTTAAAAATCCATCGCGTATCGTTGGCAGTTTTTTTATTCGCCACCACAGCTATCGGGTCAGGATTGATGATGTCGAACACTATCTTTCAGGTTACATCGCCTATCGAAAATACTGGCAACAACAAGCCGCGCATCATACTGAACAACATTCTGCCCCTTAGTAGTGACTTATGAACGGGCGCCCCTACTCAACCAGCGCAGGCCACGGCAGGCAGCGATATTTGTGCTTCTGGTTGTTGCTTGTGTTTCTGTTTTCTCCCGGCGGATTGGCGGCCGGATGGGATTTCAATGCCATTAATTCCCGCACCCGGCAGTTATATGGCGCAACGACGCCCGCGGCTCAGCAACGAATTGATCAATGGGCGATATTGGTGAATAACCCGCCACAGGAATCGATTAAAGAAAAGTTGAATCGTGTGAACCAGTTTTTTAATCAACGCATGCTGTTTCGCGATGACAAACTGGTCTGGGGAAAGGAAGACTACTGGGCAACACCGATTGAATTTTTACGTAAAGGTGAAGGCGATTGCGAGGATTATGCGTTAGCCAAATATTTCACATTGCGGGAAATTGGCGTACCTGCCAGCCAGTTACGCATCACCTACGTCAAAGCAATAAAACTGAACCAGGCGCATATGGTCGTGACGTGGTATGCCAAGCCGGATGCGATTCCGCTGGTGCTGGATAATTTGAATACCACGATTTTACCCGCCACGCAGCGTCCGGATCTTCTGCCGGTTTATGCATTTAACGGCGAGGGGTTATGGCTGCCGGGAGCCGGGGGAAATAAACGTGTCGGCGACAGTAAGCGGTTATCCCGCTGGCAGGATCTTCTCACAAGAATGCGTGCGGAAGGATTTGTCATTCAAGAATAGGAGATTGCCATGTCATTGTATAAGCAGCTGCTGATCGGCATCTGTCTGTTTACATTGGTTCTTTTATGCGGAAATTACGTAATCACGCTTGAAAGCTCACGTGAGCAGTACAGCAATCAGCTGAACTCGCACGCTCAGGATGCCGCGACCGCGCTGGGCGTTGCGCTGACGGGCCATATTGACGACCCGGCAGTGATTGAGCTGATGGTCGATTCCATTTTTGACAGCGGTTATTTCTACAGTATTCGCCTGGTCGATGTGAAGAGTGGGAAGACGTTAATTGAACGAAAAGGCACGCCGCAAAGCGCCAATGTTCCGCGGTGGTTCACTCATCTGGTGAGACTGCGGCCAGGCGTGGGCGATGCCATCGTGATGGATGGCTGGATTCAGGCAGCGCGTGTTGAAGTGGTCAGCCACCAGATGTTTTCGGTGGCCCGATTATGGAACAACATGGTCGCCAGTTTCCTGTGGTTGGGCCTGTGCAGTTTGCTGTGCATCCTGTGCGCGATGTTCATGTTGCATCGCAGCCTGCGCCCTTTGAATAACGTTGTTGAGCAGGCTCGCTCCATCTGCCACCGTGAGTTTCGTAAAGTCACCGATGTGCCTAAAACGCCGGAACTGATGCGCGTTGTCGAAGCCAGCAATATGATGGTTTCGCAACTGAAAGCCCTGTTTCATGAGCAAGCAGAACGCACTGAATCCCTGCGCGAAGCCGCCTATCGCGATAGCCTGACGGAACTCAATAACCGGCGCACGTTTGATATCAAACTGCAATCACTGCTGAGCGACGAAGAGAGCAAAGAGGGAAACCTTATTTTGCTGCGGGTGCAGGATCTTATCGGGTTGAATCAGCGCGTCGGCGCAGAAAAAGCCGATGAACTACTGAAATCCATTGCCACTATTTTGCGCGAACTGCAGAAACGCTTCCTGCGCAACGAGGGTTTTCTCGCCCGCATCCGCGGCAGTGAATTTGCTCTCCTGACCGGCGAGTTTCTCCCGCCAGAACTGGAAAACGCGTTGTCCCGGCGGCTGAAAGCGCTTAACGATACGGGGATGAGCGATACCTCGCCCGTGGCCTATTTCACGCATATCACGTTTCGCGCGGGTGACACGCCACAGGCGGTGCTGGCACAGGCCGACCACGCGCTGGCGGAGGCCGAAACGGAGAAACATTTCGCAGCGGACCCGTGGATAACAGCAACGGGTTACGGTGAGGAGAACCATCACCAGTGGCTTAGCAAACTCGAAAGAGTATTGAGTGCGGAAAAGTTTATCCTTTTCGCGCAGCCGGTATTTTCCTGTCACGATCAACAGCGCATTTTGCACTATAAAGTGCTGGCGCGAATAAAAGAGGATAATGGAGAATTAACGCCTGCCGGGCACTTTATGCCCTGGATTCATCGGTTTTCACTGAGCTTTCGCATGGATTTAGTCATGCTTAAGCAAATATTACGTGAAATGACAAATATCCCCTACCCTTTAGCGCTGAGCATTAGCGGTGAAAGCGTAGCGAATGACGAAAAACTGGATGCGATATTACAGCTGTTAAAAAATGCGCCGAATCAGGCCAGTCGCTTAACACTTGAACTGGATGAAAATGAATTACCCCATGCCGAACGCGTCAATGAACTGGTTAATAAACTTAAAGCCGTGGGTTGCCATCTGGGTATTCAGCATTTTGGCGGTAGATTCAATTTGATAGGTAATTTACCGCAATGGGGACTGGCCTGGATAAAAGTGGACGGTGCCTATATTCATCTTATTGATACAGAAGAAGACAAGAGAATTTTTATTGAAGCGATGTACTGGGCGACCCGGCAAATCGATCTTCCGCTTATTGCTGAACGAGTGGAAACATCCGGAGAATTAGCGATACTCAATAAAATAGGTCTCTATGGGGCAATGGGTCGTTACTTTGGCGAGCCAGGTTTATTGTCGAAACAATAAGTTAATAGTCACATCATAACTACAACAGGAGTTAAGCATGCATTACATTGAACGCGATGCTGAAGGACGCATTACACGAGTAGAATCCACGCCATTTGCGGGGATGGTGGAACAGCACGAAGAAGATACGCAAGAAATCACCGAATGGATTCGTATACATGCCATGCATCAGGAGACGCTTAAACGGCTCCAGCAAAGCGATCTTGAAATGGTTCGTGTACTGGAGGATCTTATTGAAGTATTGATGAGTAAAGGAATTATTAGTATTACCGACCTGCCGCAAGCCGCGCAAAGCAAACTGATTAATCGCTCGCAAGCGCGACTTACACTCAGCGGGCTGGAACGTTTAATCGATGATGAAGATGAGGGGATCTTTTGAATTACTTTTCACTTTCAGAATAATCATCAACTTATAATAAATACTATTTTTTAGGACAAATCACATAACTTTTAAATAACATTTATTTTTTATCTTAGGAATAATCTCCAGCCTTAAAATAAGATGACCTTAGGAAAAATCACATTTCCTTATAAATCTCATTGATTTTATTTTAGGAAAAATCACCACCTTTAAAACAACGCTTTAGAAATAATGACTTCGATACCGAATATAATTATTCGGGCATCGACTATTTAATTTAACAAATGCATTTCTGATTATTCAGCGGCAAAGATCTGACGTATTTAAGAGGTTAATTTATATGAGTGTCGGGGTCGTAAAAACAGTTATAGGACAAGTCTTTGCGACCTCCCCTGACGGAAGCAGACATCTGCTGGTTGAAGGCGACACAATCCAGGAAGGAGAGCAAATAGATACGGGTGCCGAAGGCGCCATTTCGATTACCTTATCCGATGGAAAAACCCTCGATTTAGGCCGTGATACCCATTGGGACAGCCATGACGTTGCTTTAACCGCTGAATCCGACGCCCCATCCACAGACGTTGGAGCCATCCAGCAGGCGATTGCCGCCGGGCAGGACCCGACGCAAACCCTTGAAGCACCTGCCGCAGGCCCGAATGCCAATGCCACACCCGCCACGCCGGATGGCGGCGAGGAAGGCGGTAGCCATACTCACGTCATTCTCGATCTTACCGGCGAGATCCTCGATCCCACCGCCGGATACCCCACTGCCGGAATTGATAATCCCGATGGCGACCAGCGTGAAGAATTAGGCCTTCCTGCATCCGAACAAGGCCTCGAAATCGCTGGCGCGAATGCGGATGCGGATTCTGATGCCGATTCTGATGCCGACGCTGATGCGGATGCCGATGCAGATTCCGACGCCGATGCGGATTCTGATGCCGATGCCGATGCGGATGCGGATGCGGATTCGGACGCTGATGCAGACGCAGATGCGGATGCGGATGCCGACTCGGACGCGGACGCGGATGCCGACGCAGACTCCGACGCGGATGCAGATGCGGATGCCGACGCCGATGCCGATGCCGATGCGGATGCGGATGCTGATTCCGATGCAGATGCCGACTCAGATGCAGATGCGGACGCAGACGCAGATTCGGACGCCGACGCAGATGCCGACTCGGATGCAGATTCCGACTCGGACGCGGATGCGGACGCAGATGCAGATGCAGATGCCGATGCTGACTCCGATGCCGATTCCGACGCCGATGCTGATGCTGATGCTGATACAGACTCCGATGCTGATTCGGACTCCGATGCGGATGCGGATGCGGACTCTGACGCGGATGCGGATGCAGATTCCGACGCGGATGCGGATGCGGACGCGGACTCTGATGCTGATGCCGACTCGGACGCGGATTCTGATGCAGACGCGGACTCTGATGCTGATGCCGACACAGATGCCGATGCGGACTCTGATGCTGATGCCGACGCGGACGCGGACGCGGATGCTGATGCGGATGCAGATTCGGATGCTGACTCCGATGCGGATGCGGATTCTGACGCGGATGCCGATGCGGACGCGGATGCCGATTCGGATGCAGACGCTGATGCCGATGCTGATGCGGATGCGGATGCTGACTCCGATGCCGATTCCGACGCCGATGCAGATGCGGATTCAGATGCCGACGCGGATGCGGATGCAGACTCTGACGCTGATGCGGATTCAGATGCCGACGCGGATGCCGATGCGGATGCCGATGCGGATGCGGATTCAGATGCCGACGCGGATGCCGATGCGGATGCTGATTCCGATGCAGATGCGGACGCAGATGCAGATGCAGACTCTGATACCGATGCGGATGCGGATTCCGACGCAGATGCGGATTCCGACGCGGATTCAGACGCTGATGCGGATGCGGATGCGGATGCGGATTCCGACGCCGATGCCGATGCGGACGCAGATTCGGATGCAGACTCCGATGCGGATGCCGACGCGGATGCGGATTCCGACTCCGACGCGGATGCAGATTCCGATGCAGACGCCGATTCGGATGCCGATGCGGATGCCGATTCGGACGCGGATGCCGATTCGGATGCGGATTCCGATGCGGATGCCGATGCCGATGCTGATGCTGATTCTGATGCCGACGCCGATGCCGATGCGGACTCCGATGCCGATTCAGATGCGGATTCCGATGCAGACGCCGATTCCGACGCGGACGCTGATGCGGATGCCGATGCTGATGCTGATGCAGATTCCGATGCAGACTCCGATGCAGATGCCGACGCAGATTCGGACGCAGATGCTGATGCGGATGCAGACTCTGATACCGATGCCGACGCCGATGCGGACTCCGATGCCGATTCAGATGCGGATTCCGATGCAGACGCCGATTCCGACGCGGACGCTGATGCGGATGCCGATGCCGATGCCGATGCCGATGCCGATGCAGATTCCGATTCGGATGCAGATGCAGATGCAGATGCGGATGCAGACTCCGACGCGGATGCTGATGCCGATTCGGACGCCGATGCGGATGCGGATGCCGATACAGACTCGGATGCCGATGCCGACGCTGATTCCGATGCTGATTCCGATTCGGACGCCGATGCTGATGCAGATTCCGACGCTGATGCGGATGCGGATGCTGACGCGGACTCCGATGCCGACGCAGACGCGGACGCTGATGCCGATTCGGACGCCGATGCGGATGCGGATGCCGATACAGACTCGGATGCCGATGCCGACGCTGATTCCGATGCTGATTCCGATTCGGACGCCGATGCTGATGCAGATTCCGACGCTGATGCGGATGCGGATGCTGATGCTGACGCGGACTCCGATGCCGACGCAGACGCGGACGCTGATTCCGATGCCGATTCGGACGCAGATGCTGATTCGGACGCCGATGCAGACGCCGACGCAGATGCAGATGCGGACGCCAATGCTGACGCTGATGCGGATTCTGATGCCGATTCAGACGCAGATGCAGACTCTGACGCCGATGCTGATGCTGATACAGACTCGGATGCTGATGCCGATGCCGACTCGGATGCGGATGCGGATGCGGACGCAGATTCGGACTCGGACGCAGATTCCGATGCAGATGCCGACGCGGATGCTGATGCCGATGCCGACGCTGATGCTGATTCCGATGCCGACGCTGATGCGGATGCAGACGCCGATGCGGATGCGGATGCGGACTCGGATGCCGATGCCGATTCAGACGCAGACTCGGATGCCGATGCCGATGCCGACGCCGATGCCGACTCGGATGCCGATGCAGATTCCGATTCGGACGCCGATGCCGATGCGGATTCGGATGCAGATTCCGACGCTGACGCTGATGCAGATGCCGATTCAGACGCCGATGCGGATGCTGACTCGGACGCGGACGCCGATGCCGATTCTGACGCTGATGCTGACTCTGACGCCGATGCGGATGCCGATGCGGACTCTGACGCCGATGCGGACGCGGACGCGGATGCAGATGCGGACTCAGATTCTGATCAACATTCCGATTCTGATGCCGACGCGGACTCTGATGCGGATTCGGACGCTGATGCGGATGCCGACGCAGACGCCGACTCGGATACCGACGCAGATGCCGACTCGGATACCGACGCAGATGCCGATGCAGACTCCGATGCAGATGCAGATGCCGATTCCGACGCCGATTCGGACGCCGATGCCGATTCGGACGCTGATGCGGATGCGGATGCAGATTCCGATGCAGACGCCGATGCAGACGCAGACACAGATTCGGATGCCGACGCAGACTCTGACGCCGATGCGGATGCGGATGCGGATGCAGATTCCGATGCGGATGCGGATGCAGACTCCGACGCTGATGCTGATGCGGATGCCGACTCGGATGCGGACGCAGACTCCGACGCGGATGCAGATTCCGACGCGGATTCTGATGCGGATGCTGACTCTGATGCCGACGCGGACGCGGATGCGGATTCCGACGCCGATGCGGACGCGGATGCGGACGCAGATGCGGACTCGGATGCGGACGCAGATGCGGACTCGGATGCGGACTCGGACGCCGATGCGGACTCCGATGCGGACTCGGACGCCGATGCGGACTCCGATGCCGATTCAGATGCGGATTCCGATGCAGACGCCGATTCCGACGCGGACGCTGATGCGGATGCCGATGCTGATGCAGATTCCGACGCTGATGCGGACGCAGATGCAGACTCTGATACCGATGCGGATGCGGATTCCGACGCAGATGCAGATTCCGACGCGGATTCAGACGCTGATGCGGATGCAGACTCCGATGCGGATGCTGATTCCGACGCTGATGCGGATGCGGATGCGGATGCTGATGCGGACTCCGATGCCGATGCTGATGCTGATGCTGATGCCGATTCCGACGCTGATGCGGATTCAGATGCCGACGCGGATGCCGATGCGGATGCTGATTCCGATGCAGATGCCGACTCAGATGCAGATGCCGACGCAGACGCGGACGCTGATCCCGATGCCGATTCGGACGCAGATGCTGATTCGGACGCCGATGCAGACGCCGACGCAGATGCAGATGCGGACGCGGATGCAGATTCCGACGCGGATGCCGATGCTGATGCGGATTCTGATGCCGATGCCGATGCGGATTCTGATGCCGATGCCGATGCGGATGCGGACTCGGATGCGGATGCAGATGCCGACGCAGACGCAGATGCAGATGCCGACGCAGACGCAGATGCAGATGCCGACGCGGACGCTGATTCCGATGCGGATGCGGATGCGGATGCGGATGCAGATTCTGATGCAGATGCAGACTCTGACGCCGATGCAGATGCGGACTCAGATTCTGATCAACATTCCGATTCTGATGCCGACGCGGACTCTGATGCGGATTCGGACGCTGATGCGGATGCCGACGCAGACGCCGACTCGGATACCGACGCAGATGCCGATGCAGACTCCGATGCCGATGCAGACGCTGATTCCGATTCGGATGCAGACTCGGATGCCGATGCCGATGCCGATGCCGATGCCGATGCCGATGCCGATGCAGACTCTGATGCCGATGCGGACTCTGATGCCGACTCGGACGCTGATGCCGATTCTGACGCAGACTCCGATGCTGATGCAGATTCCGACTCAGATGCGGATTCGGACGCCGACGCGGATGCCGATGCAGACTCCGATGCCGATGCCGATGCAGACGCTGATTCCGATTCGGATGCAGACTCGGATGCCGATGCCGATGCCGATGCCGATGCCGATGCCGATGCAGACTCTGATGCCGATGCGGACGCTGATGCCGATGCGGACGCTGATGCAGATGCGGATTCGGACGCCGACGCGGATGCTGATGCCGACGCGGATGCCGATGCCGATGCCGATGCCGATTCAGACGCTGATGCCGATGCGGATGCGGATGCGGATGCGGATGCAGACTCTGACGCGGATGCCGATTCCGACGCTGATGCCGATGCAGATTCCGACTCGGACGCAGACGCAGACGCCGATGCCGATGCTGATTCGGATGCAGACTCCGATGCGGATTCCGACGCGGATGCCGACTCGGATACCGACGCAGATGCCGATGCTGACGCCGACACAGATGCCGATGCGGATGCAGATTCCGACGCTGACTCTGATGCGGATGCGGATGCAGATTCTGATGCCGATGCGGATGCGGATTCTGACGCGGATGCCGATTCCGACGCAGACTCTGATGCGGATGCGGATGCAGATTCTGATGCCGATGCGGATGCGGATTCTGACGCGGATGCCGATTCCGACGCAGACTCTGATGCGGATGCCGACGCTGATGCGGATGCGGATGCGGATGCGGATGCGGATGCGGATGCGGATGCGGATGCGGATGCGGATGCGGATGCGGATG
>NZ_CP025697.1:755284-1604865 GCF_013085925.1 Kosakonia sp. MUSA4 | reverse complement strand
GATGCCGATTCCGACGCAGACTCTGATGCGGATGCGGATGCAGATTCTGATGCCGATGCGGATGCGGATTCTGACGCGGATGCCGATTCCGACGCAGACTCTGATGCGGATGCCGACGCTGATGCGGATGCGGATGCGGATGCGGATGCGGATGCGGATGCGGATGCGGATGCGGATGCGGATGCGGATGCGGATGCGGATGCGGATGCGGATGCGGATTCTGATGCCGATGCGGATGCGGATTCTGACGCGGATGCCGATTCCGACGCAGACTCTGATGCAGATGCAGATGCAGATGCAGACGCGGACGCCGATGCGGACGCGGACGCCGATGCCGATGCCGACGCGGATGCCGATGCCGATGCTGACTCCGATGCCGATTCCGACGCAGACTCTGATGCGGATGCGGATGCAGATNCTGATGCCGATGCGGATGCGGATTCTGACGCGGATGCCGATTCCGACGCAGACTCTGATGCGGATGCCGACGCTGATGCGGATGCGGATGCGGATGCGGATGCGGATGCGGATGCGGATGCGGATGCGGATGCGGATGCGGATGCGGATGCGGATGCGGATTCTGATGCCGATGCGGATGCGGATTCTGACGCGGATGCCGATTCCGACGCAGACTCTGATGCAGATGCAGATGCAGATGCAGATGCCGATGCTGACTCCGATGCCGATTCCGACGCCGATGCGGATGCAGACGCAGATTCTGATGCCGATGCGGATGCGGATTCTGACGCGGATGCCGATTCCGACGCAGACTCTGATGCGGATGCCGACGCTGATGCGGATGCGGATGCGGATGCGGATGCGGATGCGGATGCGGATGCGGATTCTGATGCCGATGCGGATGCGGATTCTGACGCGGATGCCGATTCCGACGCAGACTCTGATGCAGATGCAGATGCAGATGCAGATGCAGACGCGGACGCCGATGCGGACGCGGACGCCGATGCCGATGCCGACGCGGATGCCGATGCCGATGCTGACTCCGATGCCGATTCCGACGCCGATGCGGATGCAGACGCAGACTCCGACGCTGATGCAGATGCGGATGCCGACGCCGATGCGGATTCGGACGCTGATGCCGATGCTGATGCCGATTCCGACGCTGATGCGGATGCGGATGCGGATGCTGACGCGGACTCCGATGCCGATGCAGATGCTGATGCAGATTCCGACGCGGATGCAGATGCAGATGCGGATTCAGACGCAGACTCCGACGCGGATGCTGATTCCGATTCGGATGCGGACTCGGATGCCGATGCCGATGCGGATGCGGATGCTGACTCCGATGCCGATGCCGATGCTGACTCCGATGCCGATTCGGATGCGGATGCCGATTCGGATGCGGATTCCGACGCCGATGCGGACGCGGATGCCGATGCCGATTCGGACGCAGACTCCGATGCCGACGCAGACGCAGATTCGGACGCGGACGCCGATGCCGATGCCGATGCGGATGCCGATGCCGATGCGGATGCCGATGCCGATGCGGATGCCGATGCCGACTCGGATGCCGATTCCGACGCTGATGCGGATGCAGATTCAGACGCAGATGCCGATTCCGACGCTGATGCGGATGCAGATTCAGACGCAGATGCCGATTCGGACGCAGACTCCGATGCCGATGCCGATGCCGATGCGGATGCTGACTCCGATGCGGACGCCGATGCGGATGCCGATGCAGATTCCGATGCGGATGCCGATGCCGATNCAGACGCGGACGCCGATGCGGACGCGGATGCCGATGCGGACTCGGATGCCGATGCAGACGCTGATGCGGATGCTGATGCGGACGCCGATGCCGATGCCGATGCCGATGCGGATGCGGATGCGGATTCTGATGCCGATTCAGACGCAGATGCAGACTCTGACGCCGATGCGGACGCGGATGCCGATGCAGACGCTGATGCGGATGCGGACGCCGATGCAGACGCTGATGCGGATGCTGATGCGGATGCGGATGCAGACTCTGATGCAGATGCCGATGCAGACGCCGATGCAGACGCCGATGCAGACGCCGATGCCGATGCAGACNCGGATGCAGATGCCGATGCAGACGCCGATTCAGATGCCGATGCGGATGCGGATGCAGACTCTGATGCAGACGCCGATGCCGATGCAGACTCGGATGCAGATGCCGATGCAGACGCCGATTCTGATGCCGACGCTGATTCAGATGCCGACTCGGACGCAGACTCTGATGCAGATGCCGATGCGGACGCCGATGCCGATGCTGACTCCGATGCCGATCACCATTCCGATTCAGGCAACGATTCGGATGTGCATCTGACTGTAACGGTGACGCCGGGCGACAGTACGGATAATTCATCTGACAATGACGTCATTCATATCAATGGCGGCAGCGGTGATCCAAATGGTTATGACATACAGAATGGCGTGATTGTTGCTATCGGCGACAACGTGCAGATCTGGCTGACGCCAGACAGCCCGGACGGCGCAATTAAAGGCGATCACGTTCCTGAATGCAGCGATCCGAGTCAGATTCACTATTACGACAGCAACGGTAACGTGAACGGCAGTTCGGCCGGTCACACCGATATCTTTGTTGTGGGCGATCACACCGGCGGCTACTACCAGCAGGGTGACTGGTCGAACGATCACTATGATTTCCGTCCGGTCAATAACATTACCGGCAACCAGGGTGTGCCTGAGGGTGAAGCGGGCAAAGATTATATCTTTGTTAACGGTGACAGCTCGAATTACAACGTCTCGGGTGTCGATCACCCGGATAACCATCAGAACAACTCCGTTGATAACGTGCAGATCTCCAATACGGAAAATGGGACGCACCCGATCGGTAATGCAAACGGTATCGAAGGCATTGTCTTTGGCGATGGTCCCTCTTCCAGTCTGGGCGGCTCGACGGATGTGACGCACTCCGTCACGCTGAACGTCAATGTGGATCTGCAAAGTTCAGACAGCAGCGATCATCTGAACTCAATCACGATCAATGGTCTTCCGGAAGGGGCTCAATTTGGCGGCGAATATACCAGCGTAACCTACGACCCCGCCCATGGCAGCTACACGCTGACATTTGATGACAGCACCACCCATTACGACGGCCAGGTGACGGTTACCCTGCCGGAAGGTGAAAGCAATCTCGGCGAGATCACTATAGATGTCGGCTCCACGGCGTCCGATCAGATTGAGCACGACTTCACCTTCAACGGCGAAGAAGGCGGGCAATTGACCAGCGGCACGGAGAGCGCGTCGGCTGATACCCTGCATCCAGTCTCAGAAAGCGTGGCCACAGATGATGTCACGCATGATGATGCACACGCTGTCACAACGGATGATTCCGGCACGACAGCGACGGATGACGCCAGCGCCGTAACCGCTGATGATTCCGGCACGACAGCCCCGGATAACGCCAGCGCCGTAACCGCTGATGATGCAGGCACAACCACGGCTGGAGAGACGGCCAGTGACGCAACCGCAACGCAGCCCGATACGGCAGCAACCGCCGATAGCAGCGCTCAGGCGGCACCAGCCGCAGACACGACTGCGACCGTGACCAGTATCGAAGCCGTTGATGTTCATCTCACGGTAGACGTTACACCGGGTAGCCAGTCGGAAGAGGCGTCTGATAACAACGTGATGCATGTCAACGGCGGTAGCGAAGATCCGAACGGCTACGATGTGCAGAATGGCGTCATTATCGCGATTGGCGACAACGTGCAGGTCTGGCTGACGCCGGACAGCCCGGACGGCGCGATTAAAGGCGATCATGTACCTGAATGCAGTAATCCGGGCCAGATCCACTATTACGACAGCAACGGCAATGTGAACGGCAGCTCGGCCGGTCATACCGATATCTTTGTCGTGGGCGATCACACCGGCGGTTACTACCATCAGAGTGACTGGTCGAACGATCATTATGATTTCAGACCGGTAAACAGCATCAGCGGTAATCAGGGCGTGGCCGATGGCGCGGCAGGCAAAGACTATATCTTTGTTAACGGTGACAGCGCGAATTACAACGTAACCGGCGTCGATCACCCGGATAACCACCAGAACAACACCATCGATAATCTGCAAATTACCAACAGCGACAATGGATCGCACCCGATTGGTAATGCGAACGGTATCGAAGGGGTCGTCTTTGGTGATGGCCCTTCGTCAACCCTTGGCGGCAGCACTGAGGTTACGCACTCTGCGACCCTGAATCTGGATGTCAATCTGGATAGCTCAGACAGCAGCGATCACCTGACCTCGCTGACTCTCAACGGCCTGCCAGAAGGCGCGCACTTTAGCGGGGAATATAGCAGCGTTAGTTATGACGGCGACAAAGGGTCGTACACCCTGACCTTTGACGATCACACCACCCATTACGATGGGCAGGTTTCCGTCGATCTCCCGGAAGGCCAGCATGATATCGGCGATATCTCGATGGAGGTGAACTCCACCGCTTCCGAGCATCACGATACTGACTTTAACTTCAATGGTGAGGAAGGCGGGCAATTCGTCAGCGGAACCGACACAACGGGCAGCGACGATCACCCTGCGGATGACGCTGCGGATAGCGCGCACACTGAAGCCACCAGCGCCGCAGTGGATGACCTCTCGCATGCCGATGCCGGTGATACCCACGCGGATACCGATGATACCCACTCCGATGCCGGTGATACCCATGCCGACGCCGGAGATACCCATGCCGACGCAGAGACAGCCGCCGATACCGACACGACGGCTGCTGACGATAACGCCAGTGCGCCATTACTGGTCGATAGCAGTGAGATCAGTCTGGACTTTGGCAGCAGCGAAGATGCCGAAACGCACGACGGCCAGAGTGTCTCGACGACGGATGCAGGATCGCTGAATAACCTGCTGGGAGACGATGGTGCGCACGCTGAGAACGACACGGGCGGGACAGCGGATCACGCAACGCACCCTGACAACAGCAGCGCTTCGGGTGCAGGCAGCGACAGTGCCTCACATGATAGCGGCGATAGCGCCTCGCCAGGCCTTGACCAGGATCAGCCGATCAATTTCAGCGACATCATCCTTGATGGTGACGAACATCAGGATCTGGCAAGCCTTATCCAGGGTGACAGCGCGCCAGCCACGCCAGTGGATCCCACGGAGGATACCGATCATCCCGCACCTGCCGCACCTCCCACTGAAGGCGGCGATGACGCGGGAAGTGGTGATGGAGGCAGTCACGATGACATGGATAACTTGATCGCCAAACCCGACAGCGACGGAAGCTCATGATTCAGCTCCCTTTTGCCCGGAATAAACCTCAACGCAGTACAAGGTGACATATGTTATATCGCAACACGCTGTTATTCGGAGTTGGGCTCACGCTGCTTTTCATGAAAAGCGCGGAGGCCACGACGCTTGAGCAAGCGGTGAAAGATGCCATCCTCTGGCATCCGGATGTGAGCGCTTCCAGTAATCGTCGCTATTCGGCGGAACAGGATCTGCGCGCAGCGCGCGGGGGATATTACCCCAGCGTGGAACTCTCTGCGGGAACGGGCTGGGAGCGTTCGGATAACTCGACCACGCGCGCAGAGGGATACCATCAGCTCGATCTGCAACGCAACGAATCCAGCATTTCGGTGACGCAGAACCTGTTTAATGGTTTCGCCACCCGTAACGAAGTGGCCAGACAGACCGCCACCGTCAACTCCCGCGCCTGGACGGTGCTGGACACCAGTGAAACGACGGCGCTGACAGCGATCCAGTCCTATCTGGATGTACTGCGGGGTCGCCAGATGGTGCAACTGGCAGAAGAAAACCTGAAAAACCACGAGCGTATTTTCGATCAAATTACCTTACGTACCGAGCAGGGCGTTGGCCGTCAGGCCGATTACGAACAAGCCGAAGCCCGACTGGCGCAGGCTCGTAATAACCTGCTGACGGAACAGACCAACCTGGATGATTCGCTGGCGAATTATCAGAGCGTGGTCGGTAAAGAAGCTGATGATCTCATCCTTCCCGCCAAGTCTGCGATCCCTGATTCGCTGGAAGCAGCGCGGAAAGTGATGTTGCAAAACAGCCCGTTACTGAAACAAGCCGATGCAGATGTGGAAGCCACACGACAGCAATATGAGGCGGCGAAGTCACGTTTTTACCCCAGCGTAAATCTGGAAGTGGCGCGCACAATGGATGACAACATTGACGGCACCCGGGGCCATAACCAGGAATGGCAGGCGATGGTGCGGATGAGTTACAACCTCTACAACGGCGGCAGTGATAAAGCGGCGTTAATGTCCGACGCTTACAAAATGAAGGAAGCGCAGGATGTCAAAAATAACGCCCTGCGCCAGCTTAACGAAGAGTTACGCCTCTCCTGGAACGCGTTACAGAACGCCGAGAAACAGGTGCCTATCGCCAAAGATTATGCAGATCGAAGCAAGACGGTTCGCATCGCTTATCAGGAGCAGTTCAGCTTAGGCGATCGGTCACTGCTGGATATGCTCGACAGCGAAAACGAAGTCTTCACCGCTCAACGCCGTTACATTGAGCTGCAATTTATCGAGATGTTTACGACGTACCGTATCAACGCACGTACCGGAACATTACTCAAGGAACTGAATATCCAGCCCCCCTCTTCGGCTCAGCCCGTTGACGAGTTGCAAACTTCAAAAGTCGAATTGCCGGAACTGAAATAACAGTTCGGATTCAGGTTGGGGTATTTCAGGTGTTCCTGATGGGATATTCCCTTATTGGTTCTTCGCATCGCGGATTTACCGCCGGTTTGAGAGGTCAGAATATGACGCAACATGATGATTCTCAAGACAACACTGAGTCGTCAAATGAGATTCTCAGGAGCGATCCACGACAGACGCATGACGATCCTTTACTGGATTGTCTGATGGTTGTCTGCACGCTGCACAACATTACCACGTCGCGTCACGCCTTAACGTCCGGGCTGCCGCTAAAAAACCATACGCTGAGCCTCAGCATTTTTCCGCGCGCGGCGGCGCGGGCCGATTTGAAAGCGAGAACTCTCCAGCGCCCGCTTCAGACTATCTCTTCCCACTCATTACCGGCGATCCTGCTGCTGAAAAACAACCAGGCCGCCGTGCTGGTCGCCTGGGACGGAGAAAAAGCGCGGCTGTTACCGAGTGAAACGGAAGGGGGGGAAATTACCCTGACGCGGGAAGCACTGGAGGAGACTTACAGCGGTGTCGCGATCTTTCTCCAGCCGCAGCATGAATACGATACGCAAGCGACGGCGAAGATTCCGCGCACCAAAAACTGGTTCCAGGATACGCTGAAGCTCTCGAAGTTCCTTTATATCGATGCGGTTATTGCCAGTCTGCTGGTTAATATCATCGCTCTGGCCGCGCCACTGTTCGTTATGAACGTCTATGATCGCGTCGTACCGAATCAGGCGACGGTGACGTTATGGGTGCTGGCCATTGGCATTACCATTGCCTACTTTTTTGATTTTATTCTGAAAGTATTGCGCGGAATGTGTCTGGATCTGGCGGGTAAAAAAACGGATCTGATCGTTTCTGCGGCGTTATTTGAACGCATGCTGG
Source organism: Kosakonia sp. MUSA4 (assembly GCF_013085925.1). NCBI lineage: Bacteria > Pseudomonadati > Pseudomonadota > Gammaproteobacteria > Enterobacterales > Enterobacteriaceae > Kosakonia > Kosakonia sp. MUSA4. The sequence goes on along the minus strand of NZ_CP025697.1, from coordinate 1,597,336 downwards.
GTATGAAGATGAAGCTTCGCCCGCCGCGCGTCGGGAGCTTCGCGCAAAACTTCCAGGAGTATCAGTCAGTGCGCGATTTTCTCTCTTCGCTGACGCTGACCGGGATGATCGACTTTCCTTTCACCCTGCTTATTGTACTGGTCATCGGCATCATCGGCGGCCCGCTGGTTTTTATTCCGCTGGTCTCCTACCCGGTTGCGTTGGTGGGTAACTGGCTGCTCCAGCGCCCGCTGCTGTCCAGAGTCCAAAAAACGTTTCGCTTGTCCAGCGAGCGTCAGGCCATGCTGGTCGAAACCCTGACCGGGCTTGACGCCATCAAAGTGAATAACGCGCAAAGCGAACGCCAGTATCAGTGGGAACAGATTATTGGGCAGCTCAGTAAAATGGAATTAAAGGTGAAATCGCTCTCGTTTGTCGCGGTTAACTTTACCTCGTGGGTGCAGCAGGCCAGCGGAGTGGCGATTATCGTCGCCGGGGTTTATGTCATTATCAGCGGTAATCTCACCCAGGGCGGTCTGGTTGCCTGCTATTTACTGCATCGCCGCGCCATGATGCCTGTCGGGCAGCTTTGCGGGCTGATTACCCGTTATCAACGGGCAAAAACCACCAAAGAAACGGTGGATCGCATGATGGATCTGGAGCAGGAAGTTCACGACGATGAGGTTCCGTTAAAACGCGAGAAACTCTCTGGTGCGATTGAGTTCCGCGATGTCACCTTTCACTATCCATCCAATCAATATACATCGCTGAATAATATCTCCCTGACCATCAAGCCGGGCGAAAAAATCGGCATTATCGGCCGCAGCGGTTCCGGCAAAAGCTCACTGGCAAAATTGCTGGTCGGCTTCTACCAGCCGGATGCAGGCAGCATATTGATTGATGATATCGATTCACGGCAACTGGATGTGCATGAGCTGCGCCACAACATTGGTTATGCGCCGCAGGATATTCATTTATTTAGCGGCACGTTGCGCGACAACTTGCTGTATGGCGCCAGCTATATGGATGAAGAAGCGATGTTGCGGGTGGCCACCATCACCGGCGTGCATGAGTTCGCGCGTCGCCATCCTTCCGGCTATAACATGCGCGTGGGCGAGCGTGGAATGAACCTTTCCGGCGGTCAGCGCCAGGCAGTGGCACTAGCGCGCGCGCTGCTGCTCAATCCCCCCATTTTGTTGATGGATGAACCGACCAGCTCCATGGATAACACGAGCGAAGAACTGATCAAAAAAGCCTTGATCCCGGTGGTAGCCGATAAAACGCTGTTATTGGTGACGCACCGCGCTTCATTACTGTCACTGGTTGAACGACTCATCATTCTCGATAACGGCAAAATCATTGCCGATGGTCCGAAAGAGAGTGTGATGAGTGCTCTGAAAAAGGGGCAAATCCATGCGAATCGTTGACATGCTGAGCCGCCTGATGGGCTGGATTTTCGGCGACAGAAAATCCACGCCAATCGCCATTAATGAAGTCAATCAGGCGGTAATTGATGACTCACCGCGCGTTATGCGTATCACGCTATGGGCAATATTTGCCTTTTTTATCTGCATGTTTTTATGGTCGGCACTCGCCGATATTGATGAAGTGACGCGCGGAGAAGGCCGGGCTATTCCCTCTGCTCGTCTGCAAAAAATTCAAAACCTCGAGGGCGGGATTGTCGCGCAGGTCTACGTGCGCGATGGCGATATTGTGAATGCCGGCGCGCCGCTTATTCGGCTTGATGACACCCGTTTTCGCTCGAATGCGGAGGAAACAGGTGCCGATCGTTTGGCATTACAGGCACGCGTAGAGCGCCTGACAGCCCAGACGAATGGCGACACAACGCTGACGCTGTCACCCGATATTATTAAAGGCGCACCGGATATCGCCAAAGGCGAAATGGAACTGTTTACCACCATTAATAACCGCGTCAACAGCACTATCGCGGGGCTGAATGAACAACTGGTGCAAAAAAAGCAGGAACTGCTTGATATGCAGACCAAAGCCGAGCAGTACCGGAAAAGCCTGCAATTGTTGCAACAGGAGATCAGCCTTTCTGTTCCGTTAATCAGCAAAGGCGCGATCTCGCGCGTGGAAGTGCTGCGACTCCAGCGAACAGAAGTGGATACGCGCGGACAACTGGACACCACGACAGTGGCGATACCGGGTGCGGTAGCCGCGGTAAAAGAGATAGAGAGTAAAATCAAAGAGACGCTGGACAATACCCGCAGCGACGCGCTCACCCAACTGAATCAGGCCCGCACCGATCTCAGCAAAGCCGAAGCAACCGGCAAAGCGATTGAAGACCGGGTCAATCGCACCATGGTGGTCTCACCGGTACGCGGAATTGTGCAGCAAGTCATGGTCAACACCATTGGCGGCGTCATTCAGCCAGGGAATGATATGGTTGAAATCGTACCGCTGGATGACACGTTGCTGATTGAGGCCAAAATTCGTCCGCAGGATATTGCCTTTATCCATCCGGGGCAGGAAGCGATGGTGAAATTCTCCGCTTACGATTACACCATTTACGGTGGTCTGCCCGCCAAACTGGTGCAGATAAGCCCGGATACGGTGACAGATAAGGACGGGAATAGTTTCTATGTTATTCGTCTGCGCACCGATAAAAACCATCTTGGCACTGACAATAAACCGTTATTGATTATTCCGGGCATGGTGGCTTCAGTCGATATTATTACCGGTAAGCGCACCATTCTTCAGTACCTGTTAAAACCTCTTCTGCGCGCCAGAGCAGATGCGTTACATGAAAGGTAATATCACGACGGGTGTCGCTGCGGCGCCACCCGTTCACGATCGTCCTGCCGCATCCATCAGACGATCTTTTATTGTGTTCTTCCCGCGAACAGCGTTCGCCGGGGATCTTCAATTTCAATAAGTTCCATTCGGCGCGTAAAACAAACGCCCGGTTAACCCTTTTATGCGGCCTTTTCGATAACCAGCAAATATAGCTGTACCGTTGAGGCATATGTATAATCCCCCGATTCCGAGCAATGTACAGTATAAAAAATGTCTAAGATTGGTTTTATATCGTTAGGGTGTCCGAAAAACCTGGTCGATTCCGAGCGCATTCTTACCGAGCTGCGCACCGAAGGTTATGACGTTGTCCAGAGCTATGACGACGCCGATATGGTTATCGTCAATACCTGCGGCTTTATCGACAGTGCGGTGCAAGAGTCGCTGGAAGTCATCGGCGAAGCGCTGAACGAAAACGGCAAAGTTATCGTCACCGGCTGCCTGGGCGCGAAAGAAGATCAAATTCGCGAAGTGCATCCGAAGGTGCTGGAAATCACCGGGCCGCACAGCTATGAGCAGGTGCTTTCCCATGTTCATCACTATGTGCCGAAACCGAAGCACAACCCGTTTATCAGCCTGGTGCCGGAACAGGGCGTAAAACTGACGCCGCGTCACTACGCGTATCTGAAAATTTCCGAAGGCTGTAACCATCGCTGCACCTTCTGCATCATTCCGTCGATGCGTGGCGATCTGGTGAGCCGTCCGATTGGCGATGTGCTGGCCGAAGCCAAACGTCTGGCTGATGCGGGTGTGAAAGAGCTGCTGGTGATCTCGCAGGATACTTCCGCTTACGGCGTGGATGTGAAGCACCGCATGGGCTTCCATAACGGCGAGCCGGTAAAAACCAGTATGGTCGGCCTGTGCGAGCAACTGGCGAAGCTCGGCATCTGGACGCGTCTGCATTACGTTTATCCGTATCCGCACGTTGATGATGTCATTCCGCTGATGGCGGAAGGCAAGATCCTGCCGTACCTGGATATCCCGCTGCAACACGCCAGCCCGCGCATTCTCAAGCTGATGAAGCGTCCGGGTTCGGTCGATCGTCAGTTAGCGCGCATCAAACAGTGGCGTGAGATTTGCCCGGAGCTGACCCTGCGCTCCACCTTTATTGTCGGCTTCCCTGGTGAAACCGAAGAAGATTTCCAGATGCTGCTGGATTTCCTGAAAGAGGCGCGTCTGGATCGCGTTGGCTGTTTCAAATACAGCCCGGTGGAAGGCGCAACGGCCAACGAGCTGGCGGATCAGGTGCCGGAAGAGGTCAAAGAGGAGCGCTGGAACCGCTTTATGCAGTTGCAGCAACAGATCTCGGCGGAACGTTTGCAGGAAAAAATCGGCCGCGAAATTCTCGTCATCATTGATGAAGTGGATGAAGAAGGCGCGATTGGCCGCAGCATGGCGGATGCGCCGGAGATTGACGGCGCGGTGTACCTGAACGGTGAAACCGGTGTCAAACCGGGCGATGTGATCCGCGTGAAAGTGGAAAACGCCGACGAGTACGACCTGTGGGGCTCCCGCGTTTAAACCCATGAAAACCCGGCTACCAGGCCGGGTTTTTTGTTTCTGCCGGATGGCGCTGCGCTTATCCGGCCTACAAAATCACCGTTCCACCATCCAGCAATATGTCTGCTGCAACCCATTCTCCCCAGGCCGGATAAGGCGAAGCCGCCATCCGGCAATATGTCCGGTCAGCCTTACCCTTTAATCTTCGGATCCAGCGCGTCACGCAGGCCGTCGCCGAACAGGTTAAACGCCAGCACCGTCAGAAAGATCGCCAGTGATGGAAACAGCGCCACATGCGGAGCAATCACCATATCCGCACGGGCTTCGTTAAGCATCGCGCCCCACTCCGGCGTCGGCGGCTGTGCGCCCATGCCGAGAAACGACAGGCTGGCCGCAGAGATAATCGAGGTGCCGATACGCATGGTGAAATAGACCACAATCGACGACACCGTTCCCGGCAAAATATGGTGGAACAAAATCACCGCATCGCTGGCGCCGATGCTGCGCGCCGACTCGATAAATGTCTGCTGCTTCAGCACCAGCGTATTGCCGCGCACCAGACGGGCAAAAGCGGGCACCGAGAACACGGCCACGGCGATGATCACGTTCGCCATTCCGCTGCCCATCACCGCCACCACCGCAATCGCCAGCAGAATACCGGGAAACGCGAACAGCACGTCGCAGATGCGCATGATCAGGCGATCCCACCAGCCTTCGTAATAGCCCGCCAATAGCCCAAGCACCGTACCAATGGCTGCGCCAATCAGCACGGCAAAAAGACCGGCCGCCAGCGAGATCTGCGCGCCAACCAGCACGCGGCTGAAGATGTCGCGGCCCAGCGAATCGACGCCGAACCAGTGCACCAGCGACGGCCCTTCATTCAGCCGGTCATAGTCGAAGTAGGTTTCCGCATCGTAGGGGGCAATCCACGGCGCAATCACCGCCAGCAGGATCAGCAGCAGCACAAACAGCCCGGCGGCCATAGCCAGCGGCTGGCGGCAAAAACGTCGCCAGAACTCATGCCACGGCGTGCGGACATGCCCCGGTTTCACCACCGGCATGGCGTTCAAAATCGCCTGTCGGCGCCAGTTAAACAATCGCATCCTTACTTGTACCTGATAGCAGGGTTGAGCGCGGCATAGAGCACATCAACCACCAAGTTGATAAGAATAAATTCCAGCGAAAAGAGCAGCACTTCCGCCTGGATCACCGGGTAGTCGCGCATTTCCACCGAGTCCACCAGCAAACGCCCCAGCCCCGGCCAGTTAAAGACTTTTTCCACCACAATCGAGCCGCCCAGCAGGAAGCCAAATTGCAGCCCCATCATCGTGACAACCGGGATCATCGCATTACGCAGACCGTGCTTAAGGATCACCCAGCGCTCGCTGACGCCTTTGGCGCGCGCGGTGCGCATATAATCTTCATTCAGCACATCGACAAACGAAGCGCGGGTGAAGCGCGCCATCACGGCGGCCACGGCCGCGCCCAGCGTCAGAGAAGGCAAAATATAGTGCTGCCAGCTATCAGCGCCCACGGTAGGCAACCAGCCCAGTTCAACGGAGAAGATTTGCATCAGCAGCATCCCCAGCGCAAAAGCAGGGAACGAGATCCCGGTGACCGCCAGCGCCATGCCCAGATGATCCGGCCAGCGGTTGCGCCACACGGCGGCGGCAATGCCGGCGCCCAGCCCGAACAGCATCGCCCAGAACATGCTGGTGAGGGTTAGCAGCAGCGTCGGCATAAAGCGGCTGGCGATCTCATCCACTACCGGGCGGCGGGACGCCATTGAAATGCCGAAATCCCCCTGCAATACGCTGGTGATGTAGTGCCAGAACTGTAACCACAGCGGCTGATCCAGCCCAAGCTGGCGGCGCACCAGTTCAATCACCTGCGCGTCAGCCTCCTGCCCGGCAATCAGCCGCGCCGGATCCCCTGGCAGTAAATGCACAAACAAAAACACCAGCACGGCCACAATCAGCAGCGTCGGGATCAGGCCCAGCAGGCGTTTAATAATATAATTAAGCATCGCTTGTTCCCTCATGCCCCCTTCCGTCCTGCAAAGTGGAATGAGTCAGTTATTTCACCAAATCAGCATTGTCAAAACTGAACCCGGTATCGGGCATGATATAGAAACCGGTCAGCTTCTTGTTATGCGCGGAGACCAGCTTTTCCACCACCAGCGGCACCCATGGCGACTCCTGCCAGATGATGTCCTGCGCCTGCTTATACAAACGCTCTTTCTCTTGCGTGCTGAGGGTTCTTAGCGCATCGGCAAAGTCTTTATCCACCTGCGGGTTGCTGTAAAACGCGGTGTTGAACTGCGTCGGCGGCCAGTTCCATGAAGCAAACAGCGGCGACAGCCCCCAGTCCGCGTCGCCGGTTGAGGCCGACCAGCCGGTATAAAACATGCGTACGCCACTCTCTTTCTGCCCTTTGGCTTCCACTTGCGCCGCGCGCTGCCCGGCATCCATTGCGGTCACCTGCACTTTAATCCCCACCTGCGCCAGCTGCTGCTGGGTAAACTGCAACACCTTCTGCGCAGTACTGTGGTTGTGCGACGACCACAGCGTCGTGCTGAAGCCCTGCGGATAACCCGCCTCTTTCAGCAGTTCGCGGGCTTTTGCCGGATCGTAAGGCCAGGGCTGATACGCCTGCGAATAGGGGATCGCCGGTGGCAACACCCCTGTCGCGGGCGTAGCGAAACCGGCAAACGCCACCTTCACCAGCGCCGGTCGGTTGATAGCGTAGTTAATCGCTTCGCGCACTTTCGGGTTATCAAACGGTTTTTGCGTGACGTTCATGCTGATGTAACGCTGCATGATCGACGGGCTGGCGACCAGTTCAAGCTTGCTGTTTCTCTTCAGCACTTCCGCCTGCTCATAAGGGATCGGAAATGCGAACTGCGCCTCGCCGGTTTGCAGCATCGCCGCACGGGTATTGTTATCCACCACCGGGCGCCAGGTGATGGAATCGAGTTTCGGCAACCCTTTCTGCCAGTAACCGTCGAACTTCTTCACCTTCACAAAGTCGGTCTGATTCCATGCTTCCAGTTCATACGGGCCGGTACCCACCGGATGAAAACCGATATCTTTGCCGTACTTTTTTAGCTCCGCCGGGGAGATCATCGCCGTTGCCGGATGCGCCAGGATATTGATAAACGCCGAGAAAGGCTGCTTAAGAATAATTTTTACCGTGTAGCGATCCACCACCTCGGTTAAGTCGATATTTTTATACAGGTTGTAGCGCTTCAGGCTGTTATCCGGATCGCTGGCGCGATCGAGGTTGGCCTTCACGGCTGCGGCGTCAAAATCGGTTCCATCCTGAAACTTCACGCCCTGACGCAGGAAAATGGTGTAGATCAGCCCGTCGGCAGAAACCGTGTAGCTTTGCGCCAGCACGTTTTCCAGTTGCATATCTTTATCCAGGCCAAACAGCCCCTGATAAAAGGATTTCGCTACCGCCTGCGACAGCGTGTCATTGGCATCATAGGGGTCGAGCGTGGTGAAATTGGAGCCAACCGCGACCACCACGTCTTTCGCGGCAAAAGCCTGCGTGGCGGTCAGCGCGAACAACACGCCTGCAACGAGCCGCCAGTGCCGGTAAACGATTTGTGTCATGTTGCTCTCCTGAATAACCCTGCCACTGCTCAGTTAAAAACGGGACTGCGTACTGCCAGGCGTGGAACGGGCAACATAGTGCCCCGGCCCCACGTTCTGCAACTGCACGCGTTGCATTGACTCGCCGCGCTTGCGGATATTGCTGGGCATGTCATCAGATAACAGCACTCTTTGCGCATGCGTATGCGCAGGATCGGCCACCGGAACCGCCGACATTAATTTGCGCGTATAGGGGTGTTGCGGGTTTTCGAATACCGCGCGGCGCGGGCCAATCTCAACAATCTGCCCAAGGTACATTACCGCCACCCGGTGGCTGATGCGCTCCACCACCGCCATATCATGGGAAATAAACAGGAACGCGATCCCCATGTCACGCTGAAGATCGAGCAATAAATTGATGATCTGCGCGCGGATGGAGACATCCAGCGCCGAGACCGACTCATCTGCCACCACTACGCGCGGGTTCAGCGCCAGCGCGCGGGCAATGCAGATGCGCTGCCGCTGGCCGCCGGAAAATTCATGGGGATAACGCCAGGCGTGCTCCGGTTTCAGGCCGACGCGTTCCAGCAACCACTCAATCCGCTGATGCCCCTCTTTTTCCGCCAATAAGTTGTGCACCCGCAGCGGCTCGATAATCGAATCGCCCACCGTCTGGCGGGGATCCAGCGAAGCATAAGGATCCTGGAAAATAAACTGAATATCGCGACGCACCTGTTTTAATTTGCTGTCCGGCAATGTGTCGATCCGCTGGCCGTTAAAGATAATCGACCCGCCCTGACTCTCCACCAGCCGCAGCAGCGCCCGCCCGGTGGTTGACTTTCCGCAGCCGGATTCACCGACCAGCGACAGCGTTTCGCCCGGCCAGAGATCAAAACTGACGCCTTCCACCGCATGTACCTCTTTGGTCACGCGGTTGAGAATGCCGCTGCGCAGCGGAAAGCGCGCTTCCAGATCGCGCACCTGCAAAATCGGCTCGCCCGGCACCACGGTATTCTGTTCGGTTTCCGCTTCCCGATGCTGAGGGTTTTTCATGGAAATCAGCGGAAAACGGCGCGGCAGGTTGCTGCCGTTCATCGCGCCGAGTTTGGGCACAGCGGCCAGCAGCGCTTTGGTATAAGGATGCGACGGCGCATTGAAAATATGATCTACCGTCCCCGTCTCCACCACTTCGCCATCGTTCATTACCAGAACCCGATCGGCGACATCCGCCACCACGCCCATATCGTGAGTGATAAAAATCACGCCCATCGACATCTCTTTTTGCAGCACCGCGATCAGTTGCAGGATCTGCGCCTGGATCGTGACATCCAGAGCGGTGGTCGGCTCGTCGGCGATCAGCACCGCCGGACGACACGACAGCGCCATGGCAATCATCACCCGCTGGCGCATGCCGCCGGAAAGCTGATGCGGGAAGCTGGATAAAATGGCTTGCGACTCCGGAATGCGCACCAGGTCGAGCATGCGCCGCGCTTCGATCATCGCATCTTCACGCCCCAACCGCTGGTGCAGGCGAATCGACTCGGCAATCTGCTCGCCAACCGGGAACACCGGGTTGAGCGAGGTCATCGGCTCCTGAAAAATCATCGCAATGTCGGCGCCGCGCACGCTGCGCATCTGCGACGAAGAGAGGCGGGTCAGATCCACTTTCTGGCGATTGCGCCGCGTCAGGCGCATGTGATCGCAACTCACCTCACCGCCCGCCTGTTCGATCAGGCGTAACAGCGACAGCGCCGTCACCGATTTACCGGAGCCGGACTCACCGACAATCGCCAGCGTTTCGCCACGCTTCAGGGAGAATGAGAGATGACGTACCGCCGGGTTCAGCGCTTTTTCATCACGAAAACCGATATTCAGATTGCGAACATCCAGCACCACATCGGCATCTGTCTCAACCCCGTGCGCCACCCCACTCTCCTTATTCACGATAAATGCCTACGCTCGGCGCATCGCCAGCATAGCCCCAGGCGCGGTACATCCCTTCGCTGTTAAACGGCAATGCCACATTGCCTTCACGATCGATAGCAATCAGCCCGCCGCTGCCGCCGAGCGCCGGGAGTTTATCCATCACCACCGCTTCGCAGGCCTCGTGCAGGCTTAACCCGCCGTAGTCCATCAGCGCCGCAATATCGTACGCCGCCAGCGTGCGAATAAAGACTTCGCCGGTGCCGGTACAGGAGACCGCCACGCTGGCGTTATTGGCATAACACCCGGCACCCGGCAATGGGCTGTCGCCAACGCGCCCCGGCAATTTATTGGTCATACCACCGGTAGAGGTCGCGGCCGCCAGGTTCCCCTGTTTATCGAGCGCCACCGCACCAACGGTACCGAATTTTTTGCTCTCATCGAGCGGCGCAGAGCCATGATCGAGCACCGTTTGCCCGTTTTCCCGCGCCTGCAACAGTTGCTGGAAACGCGCCGGCGTGGAGAAGATCGTCGGCGAAACCTCGGCCATACCGTGCGAAAAGGCGAACTTCTCCGCCCCTTCGCCAATCATTAATACGTGCGGACTTTGCTCCATCACCAGCCGCGCCGCCAGCACCGGGTTACGCAGGCGGCTGACGCCCGCAACGGCTCCGGCGTGCAGCGTGTTGCCATCCATTACGCAGGCATCAAGTTCGTGGGTTTCATCGCGGGTAAATACCGCGCCGATCCCGGCGTTGAACAGCGGGCACTCTTCCAGCAGGCGCACCGCTTCGGTGACCACGTCCAGCGCGCTTTCGCCCGCCTCCAGCATCCGCTGGCCGGTTTCGACAATCGAAGAGAGCGCCTCGACATAACGCAGCTCCTGTTGCTGGCTCATCTGCGCACGGGCGATCGCGCCCGCCCCGCCATGTATTGCGATTACCGCTTTCACCATTTGTGCTGCCTGCGTTCTCTTCGTTTCCGACGATTTCTGAATATAGAAATTCGTTACAACGAAGTAAAGCAATGTGATTACAACGAGGTAGCCGCGAGGCGTGTTGGCGACACGCCTTTTCTGCCATAATGTGCCCCTCAACGCATTGTGCAGGACAGTAAATATGGAATCATCAAATGGTCTGATCTCACTGGAGACGGCCCTGTCACAGATGTTGTCACGCATTTCGCCGCTGACGGAAAGCGAAACACTGCCGCTCATCGCCTGCTTTGGCCGCGTGGTGGCAGAAGATATTATCTCGCCGCTAAATGTCCCCGGTTTTGATAACTCGGCGATGGACGGTTATGCCGTGCGGATCGCCGATGTCAATAACGGCAGCGCTTTACCGGTGGCGGGCAAAGCCTTTGCCGGGCAGCCTTTCACAGGCGAGTGGCCAGCGGGCACCTGCGTGCGCATTATGACCGGCGCGCCAATTCCTGCTGGTTGCGATGCCGTCGTGATGCAGGAACAAACCGAGCAAACAGACGCCGGTATCCGCTTTACCGCCGGGGTACGCGAAAATCAGAACATCCGCAGGGCCGGTGAAGATATCACCAAAGACGCCGTGGTGTTTCGCGCCGGTACCAAACTGACTGTCGCCGAGCTGCCGGTGCTGGCGTCGCTGGGCATTGCTGAAGTTTCCGTGCTGCGCAAAGTGCGTGTGGCGCTGTTCTCTACCGGTGACGAGCTGCAACTGCCGGGGCAACCGCTGGCCGACGGGCAGATTTACGACACCAACCGCCTGGCTATCCACCTGATGCTGGCGCAACTGGGTTACGAGGTGATTAACCTCGGCATTATTCCGGACGATCCGGAAAAACTGCGCGCGACCTTTATTGCCGCAGACCAGCAGGCCGATGTGGTCATCAGCTCCGGCGGCGTGTCGGTCGGCGAAGCCGATTACACCAAAACCATCCTCGACGAACTGGGCGAAATCGCCTTCTGGAAGCTGGCGATCAAGCCTGGCAAACCGTTCGCTTTCGGCAAGCTGAGCCACAGTTGGTTCTGCGGTCTGCCCGGCAATCCGGTTTCCGCTGTCCTCACCTTCTACCAACTGGTGCAGCCGCTGCTGGCGAAACTGAGCGGCGATACGGCCGCTTTCCAGCCGCTGCGTTTTCGTGCCCGCGCCGTGGAACGGTTGAAAAAGACCCCCGGTCGTCTCGATTTCCAGCGCGGCATTGTAAGCCGGGCCGAAGATGGCTTGCTGGAAGTGCGCAGCACCGGGCATCAGGGTTCGCACATTTTCAGCTCCTTCAGCCAGGGCAACTGTTTCGTGGTGCTGGAGCGTGAGCGCGGCAATGTCGAAGCGGGCGAATGGGTGGACGTTGAGCTGTTTACCCCGCTCTTTGGAGGCTAAAGATGGTCGAACTCAGCGACGCGGAGATGATGCGCTACAACCGGCAGATCATTCTGCGCGGTTTTGATTTTGACGGTCAGGAGCGGTTAAAAGCCGCCCGCGTGCTGGTAGTCGGCCTCGGCGGTCTGGGTTGCGCTGCCGCGCAGTATCTGGCGGCGGCGGGCGTTGGGCAGATGACGCTGCTCGACTTCGATAGCGTGGCGCTCTCCAATCTGCAACGCCAGACGCTGCACAGCGATGCGGATATCGGCGTGGCGAAAGTGGATTCCGCCCGCGAATCGCTGCTGCGCATTAACCCGCACGTGCAGTACACCGCCATCAATGCGCTGCTGGATGAAGCGGCGCTGTTCGCGCAGATTGCCGCCCACGACCTGGTGCTGGACTGCACCGATAATGTCGCCATTCGCAATCAACTCAACGCGGGCTGTTTTCAGCATAAAGTGCCACTGGTTTCCGGCGCGGCCATTCGTATGGAGGGGCAGGTAAGCGTCTTTACCTGGCAAGAAAATACCCCCTGCTACCGCTGTCTTAGCCGCCTGTTTGGCGAAAACGCGCTGACCTGCGTGGAAGCCGGGGTAATGGCGCCATTAGTGGGCGTGATTGGTTCGTTGCAGGCGATGGAAGCGATAAAAGTGCTGGCGCACTATGGCACGCCAGCGGCGGGGAAAATCGTGATGTATGATGCGATGACCTGCCAGTTCCGCGAAATGAAACTGCCGCGCAATCCCGCCTGTGAGGTATGCGGCGGCTGAAGCCATTGCCGGATGGCGCTGCGCCACCCGGCTTATCACTCAGAGCGTGACGCGCCCAAAGGCCGCCAGCCAGTCCTGTTCAAACTTCTCGACTGCCGCACTCACCGCCGGAGCGGCAATCATCTGCTGCGCCACATCCAGCGGCAAGGTAATCGATTCGCAGCCCGCCAGCAGGCACTCCAGCGCCTGGCGCGGTGTTTTAAAGCTCGCCGCCAGCACTTTCGACTGCGGCGCATGCAGCGTGAGCAGGCGCTGCAACTCCGTCACGGTCTGAATTCCGTCGCCGCCCTGCGCATCCACGCGGTTAACATACGGCGCGATATACTCCACGCCTGCCAGCGCCGCCAGCAATCCCTGCGCTGCGCCGTAAACGGCGGTGCCGAGCGTCGGAATACCTTCCGCTTTTAAGCGCTTAATCGCCGCCAGGCCTTCTGCCGTCACCGGCACTTTCACCACCAGATCGGCGACCATTTCCCGCAGCTTACGTGCTTCGGCCACCATTCCGTCAGCGTCATTCGCCAGTACCTGGGCAAACAGCCGCCCGCGGCCGTCCAGCGCCTCATGCAAGGCGGGCAGCAGTTTCTCAATTGGCGTAGCGCCGCTGGCGACAATGCTGGGGTTCGTGGTTACGCCCGCCAGCGGGAAGATACGCGCCAGTTTCTTCACTGCCGCGACATCAGAGGTATCAAGATAGAGTTCCATCGTTTTCACCTGAAAGTGTGAGTTTTCGCATGCTTTAACGCTATCACGCAACAACCTGCCGAAGAGTTGACCTTTATCAAAATAACTTTCATTCGAAAGTAATTTACTATTCATATGAAATAACGGAGGCAGGTTATGATTTTCAATATTCAGCGCTATTCCACCCATGATGGCCCCGGCATTCGTACGGTGGTCTTTCTGAAGGGCTGTTCGCTGAGCTGCCGCTGGTGCCAGAACCCGGAAAGCCGCGCCCGCACGCGCGACCTGCTATTTGATGAGCGTCTGTGCCTTGCAGGCTGCGATTTGTGTCAGCAAGCCGCGCCGCAGATCATTGAGCGTGCGCAGAACGGTTTGCTGATCCACCGGGAAAAGCTAAACGATGCGCAGCTTAACGCCCTGACCGATTGCTGCCCGACCCAGGCGCTGAGCGTCTGCGGCGAAACGCAAAGCGTTGATGAAATCATGGCCACCGTCCTGCGCGATAAACCCTTTTACCTGCGCAGCGGTGGCGGTATCACCCTTTCCGGCGGCGAACCGTTTATGAACCCGCAACTGGCGCAGGCGCTGCTGCAAAGCAGCCACCAGCAGGGTATTCATACAGCGGTGGAAACCTGCCTGCATGTGCCGTGGCGCTATATCGAACCTTCTCTGCCTTATGTGGATCTGTTTCTGGCGGATTTGAAGCACGTTGATGAGGCTGTATTTCGTCAGTGGACCGGCGGCTCGGCCAGGCGCGTGCTCGACAACCTGAAACGGCTGGCGCAGGCGGGAAAAAAGATGACCATCCGCGTGCCGCTGATCCCCGGTTTTAACGCTGACGAAGCGTCGATCAAAGCCATTACCACCTTTGCCGCCGACGAGCTGAACGTCAGCGACATCCATTTTTTGCCTTATCACACGCTGGGCATGAACAAGTATCACTTGCTTGGCGAACCCTACACAGCCCCTGAAAAGCCGCTCGACGCCCCGCAACTGCTGGCGTTTGCCGAGGATTTTGCCAGCCAGAAAGGGCTGACGGCGACATTACGAGGATAACATCATGACCACACTGCAACTGAACACGCTGACTGACCGCATCAAAGCGCATAAAACGGCGCTGGTCCACATTGTTAAACCGCCGGTCTGCACCGAGCGCGCCCGTCATTACACTGAGGTTTATCAGCAGAATATGGATAAACCCCTGCCGGTGCGTCGCGCGCTGGCACTGGCACACCACTTGGCGCAGCGCACAATCTGGATCAAGCATGACGAGTTGATTATCGGCAACCAGGCCAGCGAAGTTCGCGCCGCGCCGATCTTCCCGGAATACACCGTTTCGTGGATTGAAAAAGAGATTGACGAACTGGCGGATCGCCCCGGTGCCGGTTTTGCCGTCAGCGAAGAGAACAAGCGCATACTGCATGAGATCTGCCCGTGGTGGCGCGGCCAGACGGTGCAGGATCGTTGCTACGGCATGTTTACCGACGAACAAAAAGCGCTGCTCGACACCGGCATTATTAAAGCCGAAGGCAATATGACCTCCGGCGATGCGCACCTCGCCGTCAACTTCCCGCTGCTGCTGGAGAAAGGGCTGGATAGTCTGCGGCATAAAGTGGACGAACGCCGCACGCGCATCAACCTGACGGTGCTTGACGATCTGCACGGCGACCAGTTCCTGAAAGCGATCGATATCGTGCTTGAGGCGGTGAGCCTGCATATTGAGCGTTTTGCCGATCTGGCGCGAAAAATGGCGGGGGAAGAAACGCGCCAAAGCCGTCGCGACGAACTGCTGGCGATGGCGGAAAACTGCCTGATTATTGCCCATCAACCGCCGAAAACTTTCTGGCAGGCCTTGCAGCTTTGCTACTTTATCCAGTTGATTTTGCAGATTGAATCCAACGGCCACTCGGTCTCTTTCGGCCGCATGGATCAGTATCTCTATCCCTACTACCGCCGCGATGTTGAACTGCAACAGTCACTGCAACGGGAAGATGCCATCGAGCTGCTGCACAGTTGCTGGCTGAAGCTGCTGGAAGTGAACAAGATCCGTTCCGGCTCGCACTCGAAAGCATCGGCGGGTAGCCCGCTGTACCAGAATGTCACTATCGGCGGGCAGCAGTGGGTTAACGGCGCTGCGCAGGATGCGGTAAACCCGCTATCGTATGCGATTCTCGAATCCTGCGGTCGTCTGCGCTCCACGCAGCCAAACCTGAGCGTGCGTTACCACGCCGGAATGAGCAATGACTTCCTCGATGCCTGCGTGCAGGTGATCCGCTGCGGCTTCGGCATGCCGGCGTTCAATAACGACGAAATTGTGATCCCGGAATTTATCAAACTGGGCGTCGAAACGGCCGATGCCTACGACTATGCCGCGATTGGCTGCATCGAAACCGCGGTCGGCGGTAAATGGGGCTACCGCTGCACCGGCATGAGTTTTATCAACTTCGCCCGCGTAATGCTGGCCGCGCTGGAAGGCGGTCGCGACGCCACCAGCGGCAAGATCTTCCTGCCGCAGAGCAAAACGCTTTCCGCCGGTAACTTTGCGGCATTTGATGAAGTGATGCAGGCGTGGGATCGGCAGATCCGCTATTACACGCGTAAATCCATCGAGATCGAGTATGTCGTCGATACCATGCTGGAAGAGAACGTGCCGGATATTCTCTGCTCGGCGCTGGTTGACGACTGCATCGAACGGGCGAAAAGCATCAAACAGGGCGGCGCGAAGTATGACTGGGTCTCCGGTTTGCAGGTCGGCATCGCCAACCTCGGCAACAGTCTGGCTGCGGTGAAAAAACTGGTCTTTGATCAGGGTGTCATCGGGCAGCAGCAACTGGCAGAAGCGCTGGCAGCGGATTTTGACGGGCTGACGCATGAACAACTGCGCCAGCGGCTGGTGAACAGCGCGCCGAAATACGGTAACGACGATGACAGCGTGGATAACCTGCTGGTGCGCGCCTATCAGACCTATATCGACGAGTTGAAACAGTACCATAATCCGCGCTACGGCCGCGGCCCGATTGGCGGCAATTACTACGCCGGAACGTCGTCGATTTCCGCCAACGTGCCGTTTGGTGCCGCCACCATGGCGACGCCGGATGGCCGCAAAGCGCACACTCCGCTGGCGGAAGGCGCAAGCCCCGCTTCCGGTACCGATCATCTCGGCCCGACGGCGGTCATCAGTTCGGTGGGTAAACTGCCGGTCGAAGCGATCCTCGGCGGCGTGCTGTTGAACCAGAAACTGAACCCGGCAACGCTGGAAAACGAGAGCGATAAGCAGAAACTGATGGTGCTGCTGCGCACCTTCTTTGAAGTGCATAAGGGCTGGCATATTCAGTACAACATTGTCTCACGCGAGACGCTGCTGGAAGCGAAAAAGCATCCGGATCAGTACCGCGATTTAGTGGTGCGCGTGGCGGGTTACTCGGCGTTCTTCACCGCCCTGTCGCCGGATGCGCAGGACGACATTATCGCCCGCACCGAACACACTTTGTAATGTGATTGCCGGATGACTGATTGCCATGACTAGTTGCCATGACTGATTGCCATGACTAGTTGCCATGACTGATTGCCATGACTAGTTGCCATGACTGATTGCCATGACTGATTGCCGGATGGCGGCGTAAACGCCTTATCCGGCCTACAGAGCGTGTAGGCCGGATAAGGCCGAGAGCAGCGTGTAGGCCGGGTAAGGCCGACAGAGCAGCGTGTAGGCCGGGTAAGGCGCAGCCGCCACCCGGCATTTCATCGCCGCAGCCAACGCACCTGCGGTTCGAAAGACGACGGTTAAACGAAAGACGACGGCCAAACTTTCATATGAAATAAAATTTGTGCATCAGCTCACATTGTCTCTAGAATATTGCTCGTTACAAAAATATTCAGGAGCGCAGTATATGACCGTCAAAGTTATCGTCACTGATATGGACGGAACTTTCCTTGATGACGCCAAGCAGTACGATCGCACGCGGTTTATGGCGCAATTCCAGCAACTTCAGCAGCGCGGTATTGAGTTTGTGGTCGCCAGCGGCAACCAGTATTACCAGTTGATCTCCTTCTTCCCGGAACTGAAAGAGACGATTTGCTTCGTCGCTGAAAACGGCGCGCTGGTGTATGAACATGGTCAGCAACTGTTCCACGGTGAGTTGACCCGTCACGAAGCGCAGGTCGTCATTGGCGAACTGTTAAAAGACAGCAGCCTGAACTTTGTCGCCTGCGGGCTGGAAAGCGCCTACGTAAGCGAGAACGCCCCGGTAGAATTTGTCGATCTGATGTCAAAGCACTACTACCGTTTAAAACCGGTGCGCGATTTCCAGAAGATTGACGACACGCTGTTTAAGTTCTCGCTGAACTTACCGGACAGCGAGATTCCGCAGCTCATCGATGAACTGCATGTCTCGCTTGATGGCATTATGAAGCCGGTCACCAGCGGTTTTGGTTTCGTTGATTTGATTATCCCCGGTCTGCATAAAGCCAACGGCATTACCCGCCTGCTTAAACGCTGGGGCGTGTCGCCGCAGCAGTGCGTCACCATTGGCGACAGCGGTAATGACGCCGAAATGCTACGCATGACGGAGTTCTCCTTTGCCATGGGCAACGCCGGAGATGCCATTAAAGCCATCGCCCGCCATCAGACCGATGACAACAATCATCAGGGCGCGCTGAATGTGATTCAGGCCGTGCTCGATAACACCGCACCGTTCGACCGCTAATCTCCCGCCGGAGCGCCCGCTCCGGCTTTTTCCTGCCCTGCTCTCTTTTCTCCCTTTGTGCTCCTCATCAAATTTTTAAACTTGCATTAACTTATTTTTAACTTAGATTATCACTTGTAAGTTTAATTTCTTTCGAATGAAAGTTGAGAGGTTCACATGACGTTTACCAGCGAGACCTTGCCTGCCGATCACCAAGCGTCGATTCGTCAGATGAAACAGGCACTGCGCGCGCAGATCGGCGACGTGCAAAGCGTGTTTAACCGCCTGAGCGAGCAGATTGCCGCCCGCGTCGCAGAGATCAAAGCGCTGCAAGCGCGCGGCGAATCGGTGTGGCCACAAATCCCTTACGCCGATATTGCGCAGGGCCGCGTTAGCGACGCGCAGCGGGCGCTGATTAAGCAGCGCGGCTGTGCGGTGATCAAAGGCCACTTCCCGCGCGATCGGGCGCTGGGCTGGGATCGCGCCATGCTGGATTATCTCGACGTCAACCATTTTGACGATGTGTATAAAGGCCCGGGCGACAGCTTCTTTGGCACGCTGGAAGCATCGCGCCCGGAAATCTACCCGATTTACTGGTCGCAGGCGCAGATGCAGGCGCGGCAGAGCAATGAAATGGCGGCGGTGCAATCTTTCCTTAATCGCCTGTGGCGTTTCGAAAGCGAAGGCCGCCAGTGGTTCGACCCGGATGTCAGCGTGATCTACCCGGATCGCATTCGCCGCCGCCCGCCGGGTACCACCTCAAAAGGGCTTGGCGCGCATACCGATTCCGGCGCGCTGGAGCGCTGGTTGCTGCCCGCTTACCAGCGCGTATTCGCCAACGTGTTTAACGGCAAACTGGACGAGTACGATCCGTGGGATGCCGCGCATCGCACCGAGGTGGAAGAGTACACGGTGGATAACACCACCAAATGCTCGGTGTTCCGTACCTTCCAGGGCTGGACGGCGCTGTCGGACATGATCCCCGGCCAGGGATTGCTGCACGTGGTACCGATCCCGGAAGCGATGGCGTATATCCTGCTGCGTCCGCTGCTTGACGATGTGCCAGAGGATGAGCTGTGCGGCGTCGCGCCGGGCCGCGTTCTGCCGGTTTCAGAAAAGTGGCACCCGCTGCTGATTGAGGCGCTGAGCAGCATACCGGCGCTGGATGCAGGCGATTCCGTGTGGTGGCACTGCGATGTTATCCACTCGGTCGCGCCGGTGGAAAACCAGCAGGGCTGGGGGAATGTGATGTATATTCCAGCCGCGCCGCTGTGCGAGAAGAACCTCGCCTATGCCCGCAAAGTGAAAGTGGCGCTGGAGCAAGGCGCATCGCCGGGGGATTTCCCGCGCGAGAACTACGAAAGCGACTGGACAGGCCGCTTCACGCTTGCGGATCTGAATGTGCACGGTAAACGTGCGCTGGGTATCGACGTTTAAGCGTCGTATAACCCCTGCCATTCAACGGCGGTGCGTTGCTGTTCTGAACGTATCCGCCGTACCGATTCCCGTACCACCAGCGTGCCGTTCAACAGCAGCGAACCGACCGTCGCCTGCGGACGAATCAACCGCTGCTGTAACAGATACACCGCTTCAACGCCCAGCTCATCGCGCGGGACATGCACCGCCGTCAGCGGGACATCCTGAATCGCCGCCAGGTTAAAGGCATCGATACTCATCACCGAAACATCCTGCGGCACCCGCAAACCGCGCTGCTGCAACGCGCGCACCGTGCCTTCCGCCATAAAATCCCCGCTGACGAGAAATGCCGTGGGCGGCACATTATGCGCCGGGTCATCCAGCCATTCGCCCACCCGCTGCTGCGCTTCGCGGGCGCTGAAACTGGGAACCGTGATCAAATTGCGCTTGCTGTTAAAGCGCAAATTCTCTTGCAGCCAGGCATCTTTGATCCCCGCCAGCCGCAGATCCATGGTGTAGCGGCGCAAGCACATCACAGTCACCACGTCACGATGGCCCATATCAAACAGATATCGCGCGGCAAATTCGCCAATGGTGCGGTGATCCGGCGCGATCGACGGTAGACGCATCCGCCTGTCGCGGCAGTTGATCAACACGCAGGGTTTACCGCTCTCCGCTGCCAGATCGTGAATGTGCGGATCGTCAATGCCGAGCAGGATTGCGGCCTGCGTTTCTGCGGCCTGCATCCTGCCAAGAAACGTGCTGGCGTCGCTGTCCAGCTCTTCCAGTGCACAGTAGCGCAGCCGTACTTCGTGAGAATCAAGCGCTTTGTTAATGCTCTGGATCACGCGGTAATAAAAGATGTCAGACCGCTCATCAAAAGCGCGCTGCGGCGCAAAGACCACCAGGTTATTCAGCAACAGACGCCCGGCAGCAATGCCTTCCATCACGCCCAGCTCACGGGCGCAGGCGAGCACCGCGCTTCGTGCTTGCTCGCTGGTGTTCGCTTTACCAGCCAGCACACGCGAAACGGTACTGGTAGAGAGGTTTGTGCGACGGGCAATTTCACTGATTTTCAGCTTTTTATCCATTCTGTGATCTCGCTCCATTTGCTGAATGGGAAAATTCTCATGAGCCATAAACCCTGTTATTCATGGCGTAAATAACAGTTTGCCGCATATCTGCCGCCGCTGATGAGAATCCTTGCACAAAATCCGCTTTGGCGGCGCATTTTTCTCACCTAACGTAAACCTGTCGTACAACTTCCATACTAGTTGTATGCATTTTGATGGCAAAAACGAAAAAAAATCTTCTGGCGAACCACTTCGGTATAACAAATCCGCAAGGCTCGCCCCGACTTCCCTACAAAACGATGTGCGGAGAAAAGAATGAGCCAGGGAATCAACAATGAAATGGCGGCCAGCAAGAGCCGCCGGATAGTGAAAAAATTACGCTGGTGGATGCTGGTGCTGTTTTTATTTGGCGTGACGGTGAACTACATCACCCGTAACTCGCTGGGCATTCTGGCGCCGGAACTGAAAAGCAGCCTCGGCATCACCACCGAACAGTACTCGTGGATTGTCGGCGCCTTTCAGCTCGCTTACACCATTTTCCAGCCATTGTGCGGCTGGCTGATTGATGTCATCGGCCTGAAAGTCGGCTTTATGGTATGCGCCATTATCTGGGCGCTGGCCTGTATCTTCCACGCGGGCGCCGCCAACTGGGTACATCTGGCGATCCTGCGCTTCACCATGGGCGCATCGGAAGCGGCTGCTACGCCAGCCAACGCCAAAACCATCGGCGAGTGGTTCCCGAAAGCGGAGCGCCCGGTTGCTGCGGGCTGGGCGGGCGTCGGCTTCTCGATTGGCGCGATGCTGGCACCGCCAATCATCTACTTCGCGCATGCCTCGTTTGGCTGGCAGGGCGCGTTTATGTTTACCGGCGTGCTGGCGCTGGTGTGGGTCATTTTGTGGTGGGCGTTTTACCATAATCCGGATAAACACCCGAACCTGAGCAAGGACGAGCTGGCCTTTATTCAGCAGGATCACGAACCGTCAGCGGTGAGACTCCCCTTCTTCACTGCGCTGAAAACCGTGTCGAAAAACAAGCGCTTTTACGGTATCGCCATTCCCGCTTTTATGGCGGAACCGGCATGGGCGGTACTGAGTTTCTGGGTGCCGCTCTATCTGGCGAAAGAGCACGGCATGGATCTGAAGCAGATTGCGATGTTCGCCTGGCTACCGTTCCTCGCCGCTGACCTCGGCAGCATAGCAAGCGGTTATCTGACCAAACTCTATACCCGCTGGTTTGGCTGCACCCGCGTTAACTCGGTGGTGGCCAGCTCCGTGACCGGCGCATTCCTGATGATTTCACTGGCCGTGGTCGCCATCACTCGCGATCCCTATATCACCATTGTGTTGATCTCGATTGGCGGTTTTGGTCACCAGATCATCTCCTGCATGTTGAGCGCGCTGGTGGTCGAGTCTTTCGATAAAGGGCAGATGGCGACGGTAAACGGCATGCGCGGCTCGGCAGCGTGGATCGCCAGCTTCCTTTTTTCACTGCTGATCGGCGTGACCGCCGACAAGATTGGCTTCAATCCGCTGTTTATTGCCATGGGTTTCTTTGACCTGATTGGCGCTCTGTTCCTGGTGGCATTTATTGCTGAACGTCGCGCTAAACGCGCCTGATTGTGGATCGTTGAAATGAAAATGCTGAAGAACTGGACGTTACAAAAACAGGCGGCTCATCACGTTGAGTTGCTGGTGGACGGGCAACACACCTTGTGCCTGTATGTGCTGGAAGAGCATCTGTTCCGCGTGCTGCTAAAACGCAAGGGCGAGCTGGCGCTGGACAGAACCTGGAGTATCGCGCCGCGTGAAGATGTGCCGTGGGAAGGCCGCTCACGCGAAGATGTGTCGGGCTTTACTCTGCCCGGCTGGACGCTGACGCAGCAGACCGACACGCTGGTGATGGAAAGCGCGCAGCTACGCGTGACGGTTCATCAGCCGCTGTGGCTGGAGTGGCACTACCGCAATGCGGCGGGCGAGTGGCAATGGCTGGCGGGCGATCGCCCCACCAGCGCCTATCTGGTGAACGCGCACGGTGACGGCGTGGCGCATTACCTCAGCCGTAAAAAAGAGGAGCGCTTTTACGGTCTTGGTGAAAAAGCGGGCAACCTGCAACGTAACGGCCAACGCTATGAAATGCGCAACCTTGATGCGATGGGCTATAACGCCGTCAGCACCGATCCGCTGTACAAACACATTCCCTTTACCCTGACGCGCCGGGACGATATCAGCTACGGCCTGTTTTATGACAACCTCAGCAGTTGCTGGCTGGATCTGGGCAATGAAATCGACAACTATCACACCGCTTACCGCCGCTGGCAGGCCGAAGCCGGTGATATCGATTACTACATTTTTACCGGCGCGCGCGCACTGGATGTGACTAAAGCGTTTGTCCGCCTGACCGGGAAAACGCTGTTCGGGCCGAAATGGAGCCTCGGTTACAGCGGCTCGACCATGCATTACACCGATGCGCCGGATGCGCAAAATCAGCTGATGAACTTTATTCGCCTGTGCGACGAACATGCGATTCCGTGCGATTCGTTCCAGCTCTCGTCCGGCTATACCTCGATTAACGGTAAGCGCTACGTCTTTAACTGGAACTACGACAAAGTGCCGCAGCCGAAAGTGATGAGCCAGGCGTTTCACGATGCCGGGCTGAAGCTGGCGGCGAATATCAAACCCTGCCTGTTGCAGGATCACCCGCGCTATAACGAAGTGGCGGAGAAAGGGCTGTTTATTCGCGATTCGGAAAGTGACGCACCGGAGCGTTCAAGCTTCTGGGATGATGAAGGTTCCAACCTCGATTTTACCAACCCGCAGACCGTTGCCTGGTGGCAGGAAGGCGTGACTACGCAACTGCTGGAGATGGGGATTGATTCCACCTGGAACGATAACAACGAGTTTGAAGTGTGGGACGGCGAAGCGCGTTGCCAGGGTTTTGGCCGCGAAATTGCCATCAAACATATTCGCCCGGTGATGCCGCTGCTGATGATGCGCGCCTCAATGGAAGCACAGCAGCGTTTTGCGCCGCAGAAGCGCCCGTATCTGATCTCCCGTTCCGGCTGCGCCGGGATGCAGCGCTATGTGCAGACCTGGAGCGGCGATAACCGCACCAACTGGGATACGCTGCGTTATAACACGCGGATGGGCGTCGGCATGAGCCTTTCCGGGTTGTATAACGTCGGCCACGATGTTGGCGGTTTCTCCGGCGATAAACCGGATGCGGAACTGTTCGTTCGTTGGGTGCAGAACGGCGTGATGCATCCGCGCTTTACCATCCACTCCTGGAACGACGATCGCACGGTCAACGAACCGTGGATGTACCCGGCAATTACGCCGGCGATCCGCAGCGCTATTGAGTTGCGCTACCGCCTGTTGCCCTATCTCTACACGCTGCTGTGGCAGGCGCATGCCGACGATGAACCGATGCTGCGCCCGACGTTCCTCGATCACGAGCATGACCAACAGACGTTTGAAGAGTGCGACGACTTCCTGCTTGGCCGCGATATTCTGGTCGCCAGCGTGGTTGAACCCGGCCAGCGCGAACGCCGCGTGTGGTTACCGGCCAATGATAGCGGCTGGTATGACTTTTACAGTGGCGCCTGGTATGCGCCAGGCCAGTGGATAACGCTGGATGCACCGCTGGAAACTCTGCCGCTGCTGGTTCGTGCCGGTGCCGGATTGCCGATGAGCGAACGCATTCGCCATGTGGATGCCAAAGCGGATAACACCCGCGAGCTGAAACTCTTCCCGCTAAAAGGTACGGGGTGTTCCCGCGGTCTGCTGTTCGAAGATGATGGCGAGTCCTGGGGATATCAACACGGCAATGCGCTGTGGCTGGAGTGGGAAATGGTTTGCAGCGGCAGCACCGTGGATTTACAGGTGCGCACCCGTGGTGATTATCGCCCGGCCTGGCAGGCGCTGAAAATGACGCTGCCTGCGGGAGATAAACGCCAGTTGCTGATCAATGGTGTTAAAACAGACGAGTGGATGTTTGCGTAACGCCGATGCCGGATGGCGCTGGCGCTTATCCGGCCTACAGCGCCCTTTCAGCGATGAGACCGTTTTTGCTAACACCTGTCTTGCCGCGATGGGGTGATGTTCCCCGCTGAAATCGGTGAACCGAAGCGCAGATGACAAGGTCTGGACGCCAGGGACGGCGGCCAGAGGCGAGTCGAGCAGGACAAAATTGCCGGGAGCAATTTTGAACAGCGCTTGCGCTGGCCCCGAAGGGGCGAGTCCCATGGATGGGACGAGTAATCACGAGTCGAGCCGACCGCAGGCAGATGGGCGGGAGGTGAGCGCAGTGCGTAGCACCGATTTCCCGCGGGGCCGCGGGGGATTGAAAAGGGGAAGCGCGGTGGCTTCCCCTTTTCCCGTTCACGTGATACCGCGTTGATATGACCACCGTACATCTGGTGAACGGAACAATTCCACCTACGTCAAAGCTGAGTATCCCCGGGAGCTTACATAAGTAAGTGACCGGGGTACGAAGGTGCAGCCAACACACCTGCAACGTGAAAGACGACGGTAAATTTATTCGATACCCTGGCTACGCAGATAATCTTCGTAGTTCCCGGTGAAATCCACCACGCGCTGCGGCGTAATCTCAATCACGCGGGTTGCCAGCGAGCTGACGAATTCACGGTCGTGAGAAACGAAGATCAGCGTGCCCTGATACATCTCCAGTGCCATGTTCAGCGACTCGATGGATTCCATATCGAGGTGGTTGGTCGGTTCATCCATCACCAGGATATTCGGTTTTTCCATCATCAACTTACCGAACAGCATGCGGCCCTTCTCACCACCGGAAAGCACCTTCGCCGGTTTCTTGATATCGTCCTGACTGAACAGCAAACGACCGAGAATACTGCGCACCGCCTGCTCGTCATCGCCTTCCTGTTTCCACTGGCTCATCCAGTCGAACACGGTCAGATCGTTATCAAAGTCTGCGGCATGATCCTGCGCGTAATAACCGATGCTGGCATTTTCCGACCATTTCACCGTTCCGTTATCCGGCTGCAGATCGCCGACCAGCGTTTTCAGCAGGGTAGATTTACCCACGCCGTTAGTACCGAGCACCGCCACCTTCTCGCCCACTTCCAGCAGCAGGTTGAAGTTTTTAAACAGCGGGCCGTTATCAAAACCTTTCGTCAGTTGCTCCACTTCCAGCGCATTACGGAACAGTTTCTTGTCCTGCTCGAAGCGGATAAACGGGTTCTGACGGCTGGAGGCTTTCACCTCATCCAGCTTGATTTTATCAATCTGACGGGCGCGGGAAGTTGCCTGGCGAGATTTCGAGGCGTTGGCGCTAAAGCGGCTGACAAAGGATTGCAGCTCGGCGATTTGCGCTTTCTTCTTGGCGTTATCCGCCAGCAGGCGTTCGCGCACCTGCGTTGCCGCCGTCATGTACTCATCATAGTTACCCGGGTAAACGCGCAGCTCGCCGTAGTCGAGATCCGCCATGTGGGTGCACACCATGTTGAGGAAGTGACGGTCGTGCGAAATGATGATCATGGTGCTGTCACGATCGTTCAGCACCTGCTCCAGCCAGCGAATGGTATCGATGTCCAGGTTGTTGGTCGGTTCATCGAGCAGCAGAATGTCCGGGTTAGCGAACAGCGCCTGCGCCAGCAGCACACGCAGCTTCCAGCCTGGCGCCACTTCGCTCATCGGGCCGTAGTGTTGTTCCACCGGAATGCCAACGCCGAGCAGCAGTTCGCCCGCGCGCGCTTCGGCGGAGTAACCGTCCATTTCGCCGTACTGCACTTCAAGATCGGCCACTTTATAGCCATCTTCTTCGCTCATCTCAGCCAGGCCGTAGATGCGATCGCGTTCCTGTTTCACTTCCCACAGTTCGGCGTGGCCCATGATCACCGTGTCGAGCACGCTGAACTCTTCAAAGGCAAACTGATCCTGGCGCAGCTTACCGATACGCTCGTTCGGATCGAGAGAGACGTTCCCCAGCGTCGGTTCTAAATCACCGCCGAGGATCTTCATAAAGGTGGATTTTCCGCTCCCGTTAGCGCCGATCAGGCCATAACGGTTGCCGCCGCCGAATTTGACGGAAATGTTTTCGAACAGCGGCTTGCTGCCGAACTGCATGGTGACGTTGCTGGTGACTAACACAGAGGTATCCTGAAATATGTGACAAACACCCTATTATGCCACAATTCCGAATTAGATTCCTGCCCGCTGTCAGAACGCTAAACTGCAAGCAAAAGGAAAAAAGTGTGATTTCGTACACATCTGAATTCCCTGAGCGCCGGAATGCACATATAATGCGCTTCCTGCATTCCTAACCCAACGGCCTGTGTGGCAAAAATCTCGCACAAAATGAACATGAAAATAAAAACCCTTTTCGCGGCGGCTTTGGCTGTCGTGGGATTTTGCAATAATGCGTCTGCTGTTACTTATCCGCTGCCGACAGACGGTAGCCGATTGATTGGTCAGAACCAGGTTGTCACTATCCCGGAAGGCAATACTCAGCCTCTGGAATATTACGCCGCTGAATATCAGATGGGCCTGTCCAACATGCTGGAAGCCAACCCGGGCATTGATGCCTACCTGCCGAAAGGCGGCACGGTAATGAACGTTCCGCAGCAACTGATCCTGCCGGATACCGTGCACGAAGGCATTGTCATCAACAGTGCAGAAATGCGTCTCTACTACTACCCGAAAGGCACCAACACAGTGATCGTGCTGCCTATCGGTATCGGCCAGCTCGGGAAAGATACCCCGATCGCCTGGACCACCAAAGTTGAACGTAAGAAAGCAGGCCCGACATGGACGCCGACCGCGAAAATGCACGAGGAATATATTGCAGCAGGTCAACCGCTGCCGGCAGTGGTTCCGGCTGGCCCGGACAACCCGATGGGCCTGTATGCGCTCTATATCGGCCGTCTGTATGCGATCCACGGCACCAACGCCAACTTCGGTATCGGCCTGCGCGTAAGCCACGGCTGTGTGCGTCTGCGTAACGACGACATCAAATTCCTGTTCGAAAACGTGCCGGTCGGCACCCGCGTACAGTTCATTGATGAGCCAGTAAAAGCGACCACCGAGCCGGATGGCAGCCGCTACATTGAAGTTCACAACCCGCTGTCCACCACGGAAGCGCAGTTCACCGGCGGCGAAATTGTGCCGATCGCGCTGAGCAAAGCGGTACAGGCCGTCACCAGCCAGTCTGATGTGGATTCGAACGTTGTCGATCAGGCAGTGCAGAACCGTTCCGGTATGCCGGTACGTCTGAACTAATCAGCGGTTTAATGCCCGGTGACGCGACGCTTACCGGGCTTACAAACCCACAGGCCGGATAAGGCATCAGCCGCCATCCGGCCAAAAAATCAGCCGTTATTGACCACAATTACCCCGCCGTGATCGTAGCGATAATGGCAATGGGCGTACTCCAGCGGCGTGCCGTCTTCCAGATAAATCACCTGCTCCACTTCCAGCACCGGATCGGTCTCTTCACAGTTCAAATACTGTTTATCCTCCGCCCACGGTTTCAGCGCGCGCACAATGCGATACGACCCCATGATCTTCAGCGCCAGCTCTTCCTGCACATAACGAAAAACGGAGCTTTCCAGATGCCCGCGATTCAGCCCTGGCACCAGATTGACCGGCATCAGCGTGAACTCCAGTGACACCGGTTCGCCTTCCAGCATGCGCAAACGGATAAAGTCGTATACCGGATCGTCCGGCCCCACCAGCAGCGATGCCTGCTCTTTCTCACTGGGAAAACGCAGTTCGAAGCGGATGATTTTACTCGTCACTTCGCCAACGCTCTCCCAGGTTTTGGTGGCGCCAAAATAGTCGCTGCCGGGCAGATCCCAGCGCGACAACTGAAGAAAATTTTTGCGGATGAACGTGCCCTGACCCTGGCGGGTATAGACCAGCCCCTCCACAATCAGCTGGCGCATCGCCTGCTGGATCGTCATCCGGCTGGAATTAAACTCCGCCGCCAGCGCAAACTGATCCGGTAACGGTGCGCTGGCCGCGTAGTGCTGGCTGAGAATGCGACGCTTAATCTCGCGCGCAATCATGATGTATTTTGCCGCCATAGCCCTTCTCTGAAATTATTGTATCCCATTGTTTTTCAAGGCCACTCGCTCGGCAATTTTGAGGAAAGGCAGGTAAAAGAATACACCAAAGACAATGATGATCAACTGCACCACCACCGCCCGCCAGTCGCCTGCCGTCGCCAGCCAGGCGCTGAGAATCGGCGGTGTTGTCCAGGGGATCATCACCACGCAGCGCGACATCCAGCCCAGCGTTGTACAGAGCCAGGCAAACCAGATGCCAAGCGCGGGCAGCAGCACAAACGGGATCATCAGCGGCAGGTTGAACACGATCGGCAAGCCGAAAATCACCGGCTCGTTGATATTGAACAGCCCCGGCGAAATGGCGAGGCGCGCCACCTGCTTCGCCGATTGCTGTTTCGCAAAGAGAAAGATGGCGATCAGCAAGGAAATGGTACTGCCAGTGCCGCCGATCATGCCAAAAGTCGGTACAAAGATGCTGTTGATGATATGCGGGATCGGCTGCCCGTTGGCGAAAGCCAACATATTTTCGTTGGTGTTGATCAGCAAAAGCGTCTCGAGGATCACGCCGTTGACCACCGTCTGGTGGATGCCCAGCGTAAACAGGAAGTTACCAAAGCTATAGATAAACAGCGTGCCCGGCAGGCTGGTGTTGATCTGCCGTAGCGGTTGCTGGATAAGCGTGGTGATCAGGTGGATCAAATCGGTGTGCAGCAGGTTCGCCAGCAGCGCGGCAACGATGGCAAACAGCGACAGGGTAATAATGGCCGGGATCAGCGAGGAGAAAGATTGCCCCACCGCCGCAGGCACATTCTCGCCCAGCGAAATTGAAAACCGTTTCACGCTGGCGACACGAATAAATAGCTCGGTGGAGAGCAGCCCGATAATCACCCCGGCAAAAATACCGGTCGAGCCGATGTTAGTGAAAGCCAGCATCTGCGTCACGCTGACCGTGGCTTTCGCACCGACCGGCACCACCTCAAGTTGCATCGGCATCATGATAATAAAACTGGACAGCGCAATGACCACCGCCGACACCGGGTTGCCGAAGTTCTTATTGCGCGCCAGTGACCAGGCCGTCATCGGCGCGATCAGTAGCGCGGCAATATTCAGCGTTCCGTTGATCACCGCTTCGCCCCACACTTTAAAACGCGCCAGTGTCTCCCCTTCCAGCACCCAGGGGAAAATGACGTTGTTGATCAGCACCGCCAACCCGGCAAGGATAAAAATCGGCATCACTGCCGCAAAGGCGTCGCGCAGGGAACGCAGATGCACCTGGTTTGCCAGGCGGGCGGAAAAATCGACGAACTTATCGACGAATGACTGCATATTCGGCGTGATTTTAGTTTCAGACATAGCGCTGTCCTCTCAATCAATGCGTTACATGTCGCGCCCGTTACTGCGGATCACCTGTTGCAACCAGCGATAACTCTTCTTCGGTACGCGTTTCATATCTTTCAGATCGTGGTTTTCCCGGTTCACATACACCACGCCGTAGCGCTTACGCATATCGCCCTGTGAACTGAGAATGTCGATTAAGCCCCAGCCGAGATAGCCCATCACCTGCGCGCCATCAATGAAAATGGCATCCTGCATCGCCTGGATATGGTCGCGGTGGTAGGCAATGCGGTAGTCGTCATCGATGGGATTTACGCCGTCCCACTCCTCAATCACACCAATACCGTTTTCAATCGGGAACACCGGCAAGCGCCAGTCGTTGTAGTAACGGGTGATAATGGCGCGAAAACCGAGGGGGTCGATCTGCCAGCCCCATTCGGTGGCATCAAGGTACGGGTTGGTTTTATCGCCCTGTTGCAGGTAGTAGTTGACCGGCGTTTCTGGCGAGATGGCGTCGCTATCGAGGGTTTTACTGGCGTAATAGCTGAACGCCATAAAGTCGTTTTTCACGCGGGCGATTTGTGCCAGATCCTCATCGCGATAGATATCGCGGAAACCTTCGCGATCAACGACCGCCAGCACTTCCGGGCTGTAGCCCTGCCCGGCAAACACCCGCAGCAAATTCTGGTTGAGAAACTCGTCATACTGGGTCGCGTAAAAAACATCGCGCGGCTTGCAGGTCGCCGGATAAATCAGTTGATGCGCCAGCATGCCGCCCATCAGGCGTCCCGGTTGCGTCTCGTGCAGATAGTGGGTGAGCAGCACATGCGACATCATCACGTGATGCTGGATCTGGTACAGCTCGCGCAGGGTTTTCTCGCCGTTGAGATAGCCGCCCACCTGGAACGCGCCCGGCATGTGGTAAATGTTTTGCTCATTGAAGGTAAGCCAGAACTTCACCCGGCTGCCGAAGCAATCGATCATTTTTTTGCCGTAGCGCACAAAGGCGTCCTGCACATGTCGATCGGCAAAACCGTTGTACTGCTGCGCCAGTGCCAGCGGCATATCAAAGTGGTAGAGACACACCATCGGTTCGATGCCGCGCGCCAGCAGATCGTCAATAAAGCGGTCGTAAAACGCGATCCCCTCTTCGTTGAACTCGCCGTCGCCCTGCGGGCAGACGCGGCTCCAGGCTATCTGGAAGCGGTAGCAGTTCATGCCCAAATCCTGCATTAGATCGAAATCTTCGCGGTAGCGGTGGTAAGAATCGGTGGCGACTTTCCAGTCTGAGGCAAATTCGCTGGCTTCACGGATGTCATACACCGACATCCCTTTTCCGCCCTCATTCCATGCCCCTTCAGTCTGCATGCTGGAAACGGAATTCCCCCACAAGAAGCCGGCCGGTAACGTTTTGCTCATCGCGCTTTCTCCATGACTAGTCATTTAATGAATATGACTAGTCATATAGATAATGACGAAAAAATGGGCAAAGAGAGATGTGCAGATTTGTGATGGTTTTCGAAAGATTTACCGGATAACAGCATAAGTAGGCCGAATAAGGCGCAGCCGCCATCCGGCGTTTTTTGGCCAGTGGCGCCACGGTTGCCGGATGACGCTAACGCTTATCCGGCCTACGGGGTGTGGTGAAAGGATTTAAATTACTGCTGTTTTAACTGGTTACGACGATACTCGCCCTGACGTTCCAGCATCCAGCCAGGATACTCGCGCGGCAGCGCGCTTACGGCGTCAAGCTGTTTTAGCTCATCTTCACTTAAGCGAATCGCGGTGGCGGCAAGGTTATCATCCAGCTGTTCCTGCCGTTTAGCGCCAATGATCACGCTGCTCACCACCGGCTGATGCAGCAGCCAGGCCAGCGCGATTTGCGCTACCGAAACGCCTTTGCTGTCGGCAATCGTGCGCATCACATCCACGCAGTCAAAGGCGCGATCTTTATTCACCGGCGGGAAATCAAACTCCAGCCGACGACCGCCCGCTTCTCCATTGCCATCGCGATCGTATTTACCACTCAGCAAACCGCCAGCCAACGGGCTCCAGACCATCAACCCGACGCCTTCGCTCTGCATCATCGGCACCAGTTCGCGTTCCAGATCGCGACCGGCAATGGTGTAGTAGGCCTGCAAGGAGGCAAAACGCGCCAGCCCAAGCCGTTCGGAGATCCCCAGCGCTTTGGTAATCTGCCACGCCGCCCAGTTAGAGACGCCGATATAGCGCACATGCCCGTGCTGCACCAGATTATCCAGCGCGTAGAGCGTCTCTTCGATCGGCGTTGCCGGATCAAAACCGTGCAGTTGATAGAGATCGATATGATCGAGCTGCAAGCGACGCAGGCTCTCTTTCACGCTGTTGATAATGTGATAGCGCGAACTGCCGCGCGAGTTCACTCCGGCGGTGCCGGTTTCACCAAACACTTTGGTCGCGACAACCACGTTTTCGCGCGGGACTTTCAGGTTCTTCAGCGCCTGGCCGGTGATCTCTTCCGAGCGCCCTTCCGAGTAAACATTGGCGGTGTCGATAAAGTTAATGCCCGCATCAAGCGCGCGGCCAATCAACTGCTCCGCCTGCGCCTGCTGTAGCTGGCCGATTTTGCCCCACATTCCGCCTTCGCCGCCGAAGGTCATGGTGCCGAGGCATAACTCAGAAACAAACAGTCCGGTATTACCCAATTTTTGATAGCGCATGATGGCGTCTCCTCATCGGTTTAGTTGACGCAACAGTTATACGGAATCTTTTGGCAGGATGAATGTGAGGATCCTGCCTGTTTCTTGCCCAATTCTCTGATTATCCGAGAGGCGCATCACCAAAGACTTTGTAATCAGGCAGTTGCACATTTTGATACGGTTCCCAGCCGCCGCCGAGCGCCTTGTACAGCGCCACAAGGTCAAGGCTACTCTGCACGCGCGCCTGCTCACGCTGCTGGCTGGCCTGCGCCAGCTGACGCTGCGCATCCAGCACGTCAATAAAGCTGGCGATCCCTTTGCGGTAGCTGTCGCTGGCAAGGTCAAAAGCGCTTTGCAGGGCGCTTATTGTTTTGTCCAGCCCCGCTTCCCGCTGCTGATCGGCGCGATAGCTGACCAGCGCATTTTCCACATCGCCTAATGCGCTCAGTACCGTCTGGCGATAATTGAGCACCGCCGCGCCCTGCTGCGCACGTGCCAGCTTAACGCTCGACACCAGCCGACCGCCCTGGAAGATGGGAATCGAAACCTGCGGGCCAAAGCTGTAGAAGTGGCTGCTCCAGTCGGTCAGCCAGTTGGTTTCACTGTTGCGCAGGCCGAACTGACCGCTCAGCGACAAGCTCGGGAATAACTCAGCAACCGAAACGCCAATCTGCGCCGTGGCAGCATGCAGGCTGGCTTCGGCTTCGCGCACGTCCGGGCGACGACGCGCCAGCGTCGAAGGAATACCGGTCGGCACAATTTCCGGCAAAGCCGGAAGCGGCTGTGCGTTACGCAGTTCACCATCGAGTGCGCCCGGCGGTTTCCCCAGCAGGATAGCCAGCGCGTTCATCGCCTGGCGCTCCTGCGCCTGGTACTGCGGCAGTTGCGCCTCAAGATTACCGACCTGCGCGCGGGCATTTTCCACATCCATCTGCGGCGATAACCCGCCTTTCTGGCGATTCTCCGTCAGAGTAAAAGTCTGCTGCGCGCTGTCGATTTGCGTATTCAGCGTAGCGATAATGCCCTGCGCGCCTCGCAGTTGCAGCCAGGCGCGCGCCACTTCAGCTTCCAGCGACACCAGCGCGTCATTACGTTGTTCTATTGCCTGCTGTTGCTGCGCGGAGGCGGCTTCTACCTGACGGCGCACTTTCCCCCACAGATCCAGCTCCCACTGCGCATCAAAGCTCCCCTGGTAGAGATTCACCGGCTGGGTTAACGCGCCCAGCGCACCGCTGATGGCCGGATCGGCATTATCCAGTTGCCCGTACACATCATGGGATTTCAGCTCACCTTCAATACCAAGCTGCTGACGCGTGGCTTTCAGCGAACCGTTGACCGATGGCAGAAACGCGCCGCCAGCCTGATTGATTTGCTCGCGCGCCCCGGCAATTCGCATCACAGTTTGTTGCAGCGACAGGTTACCGGCAATCGCCCGTTCAATCAGGCTGTTGAGCTGCGGCGACTGAAACGTGGTCCACCAGCGCGGGTTAAGCGCCTGCGTGGAAACCTGTGACTTCACCGCACGGTCTCCCGGGTCGTTCCAGCGCGCAGGCGTTTGCGGTTGCGGCGGCCGGTAATCCGGCCCCACGGCACAGCCTGCCAGCCACAGCGATAACAGGATTACGGGAAAACGACGCCACCTCATATTAATGTGCTCCTGCGCTGCCTTCGCTTTTGATCGGCGAAAGCAACAGACAAAATGGAATCAATAACAGCGCAACTACGCTCAAAATCGTGAAAACATCGATGTACGCCAGAAAACGCGACTGGGCGACCATCGCTTTGTACATCTGTCCGCTGGCGCTGGAAAGCGGATCGCCCAACAGAGTGGTGAAATTGCGAATCGCCTCGGCAGTCTGGCGCAACGCCAGCTGGAATTGCTCATTAAACGGGGAGGTGTGTTCCGCCAAAGGCGACATATGCGCCTGCGAGCGCTCTGTGATGGCCGCCGTGGAGAGCGAAATGCCGATCGAGCCCGCCACATTACGGAACATGGTAAACAACGCGGCGGCATCCGCATTGAGTTCGCGCGGCGTGGAGATAAAAGCAATAGTGGTGAGCGGCACGAACAGGAAGCCCAGCCCGATGGATTGCGCGCTGCGAAAAAGCACCAACGTTTCGAAATCGATATCCGGCGTCAGCGTACGCGACCACCAGAACGAAGCGGCTAGGCAGAAAAAGCCGAAGGCGATAATCCAGCGCGTCTGCACTATCGGCATCAGCTTCAGTACCAGCGGAATGGTCATCACAATCAGCACCGCGCCGGGCGACAGCACCAGCCCGGACCAGGTGGCGGTATAGCCGAGATCCTGCTGCGCCAGTTGCGGGATCACCACCGAGCTGCCATACAGAATCATCGCCATGCCCGCCATCAGCAGGCTGGAGACGGTAAAGTTTTTGTCCGCCATGCAACGCAAATCCACCACCGGTTTTTTGGCGTACAGCAGCCAGTAGATGGCGCCGACAATCCCCACCGCCGTAAGCACCGCGAAAATGCGGGTAAAATCTGACGCGAACCAGTCCTCATCTTCACCGCGATCGAGCATCACTTGCAGGCAGCCCAACCCCAGCGCAATCAGCCCAATCCCCGGCCAGTCGATGGCCAGTTTTTGCTTCGATTTCCGCTCCCACGGCGGATCTTCCAGCAACTGGTAGATCGCCAGCACGGTGATAATGCCCACCGGAATATTGATGAAGAACACCCAGCGCCAGGAGTAGTTATCGGTGATCCAGCCGCCCAGCGTCGGCCCCATTACCGGCGCGACAATGATGGCAATCGACGACAAGCCAAACGCTTTGCCGCGATCCTCCGGCTTAAAGTAATCCAGTAACACCGACTGCTGTGTCGGCTGCAGGCCGCCGCCAAAAAAGCCCTGCAAAATACGAAACAGGATGATTTGCCACAGCTCAGTCGCAATGCCGCAGAGAAATGAGCAGACGGTGAACATCACAATGCAGATAAGGAAAAACTGTTTGCGGCCAAACGTCCGGCTGAGAAAGGCCGAAATCGGCAGCACAATCCCGTTTGCCACCAGGTAGCTGGTCAGAACCCATGTCGATTCGTCGTAGCTGGCCGACAGCGAACCGGCAACGTGCGGCAGCGCCACGTTAACAATCGTGGTGTCGAGGATCTCCATAAACACCGCGAGCGTAACCACCCATGCCACGGCCCACGGGTTGCTGGCGGGTCGCCAGTTTTCGTGGCTGTGATCGGTCATTCCAGCGTTACCTTCGGTTCGACGGAGAGACCCAGCGGCAATGGCTTATTCGCATCCAGCCCTTTATCAATGACGATTTTCACCGGCACGCGCTGCACGATTTTGACAAAGTTACCGGTGGCATTTTCTGACGGGAAAGCGGCAAATTTCGAACCGCTGCCCTGCTGGATACTGTCGATGTGCCCTTCCAGTTGCAGATCCGGCCAGGCATCGACTTTGATGCTCACTTTATTGCCCGGACGCATCCGCTCAAGCTGCGACTCTTTGAAATTAGCCACCACCCAGATTTCCGGCGACACCAACGAGAACAGCGCCGTGCCGGCCTGCACCAGCGTACCGTTCTGGACGTTACGTTTGGTGACGAAGCCATCGAACGGCGCGCGGACTTCCGTCCACGAGAGATTCAGTTCCGCCGTTTCCAGTTGCGCTTTCGCCTGCGCGACCTGCTGCTGGCGAGCCTCAACGTTGGTTTCCTGCTGACGAATTTGCAGTTGCACCTGCTCCGCCACTTCCAGCTGGGCGCGGGCGCTGGCAAGCTGCGCCTGCGCGCTGCGTAACTGGGCGTTGGCGCTGTCGATATTTTGCTGCGTGGTCGCACGGGGATCGACACCGCGCTGACGGCGGTAAGCGGCTTCAGCATTCGCCAGATCCGCCTGCGCTTTCAGTACCTGCGCCTTCGCTTCATCGCGCTGTGCGGGATACTGCACTTTCGAGAGTTCGAGTTGCGCCTGCGCCTGGTGCAGTTGCGCCGTTGCCAGCCCTAACTGCGCCTGTGCCTGATCGCGCTGCGCGGTGGTATCGCGGGGATCGATCACCACCAGCAAGTCACCCTTCTTCACCCGCTGGTTATCTTTGACCCGCAACCCGGTAACGTAACCTGCGACTTTCGGCGCAATAGTAACCGCATCGCCATCGGTGAAGGCGTCATCGGTACTCTCTTCGTTACGGGTTAAAAACCACCATACCAGCGCGACGATCACCATCACGCCGACCACAATGGCGAGGATAATCAGCGGTTTCTTTCCGGGGCGTTTACGGGTGTCGTCATTATTATTTTCCTGAACATCGTCAGGAGAGGTTGTGTTTTCTGCCATAGTATCGCAACGGTCCTGTCAGGTAACGGCGCCAGGGATGCACCGTTACCTAAAGTTAGGCGGTTGCTATACATTTTCCAGGATAAACTGACAAATCAGCACTATCTGAATAAGAGTAATCCGTATCCGACGGCCGCAGCCCACAGCAACATCGGCAGGGAATAGAGGTGAAAGCGCCACCAGATACGGCGATTGTTCGCCATGCGTAGCGCAATAAGGTTGGCCAGCGATCCGGGCAATAAACCAAAACCGCCAACGTTTACCGCCCAGGCCAGCAAGGTATCCGGCGGAACATAGTTGAGCAGCAAAATGGTGGCGGGTACGTTACTGATAAATTGCGACAAACCAATGGCCGCAAGCCACAGGCCCGAAGGTGAAAGCTGGCTGGTGCTGGTCAGCACGCTGTGCAGCGCCGGAAGCTGGATCAGCAGATGCACATCGATAAACATGGCAATAAAGACCAGCAGCAATGTCCAGTCAACGCTCAGCACCACGCGACGCGCCAGCAGCAGAAAACCGGCCGCGATCAGCGCCAGCCCCCACAGCTCCTGCTTTAGCTCCAGCGCAGTAATAAAGACCAGGTAAAACCCGAGGCAGCTCCATACCAGACGCGGTTGCCAGTCGGCAGTCTGCGAGCCGCTGTGGTAGTTGAGGGCTTTATTCGGAAAACAAAACCAGCACAGCGCCAGCAATGTTGCCATCATCGCCAGCGCCAGCGGCGTCATCTGCCAGATAAACGCCGGGAATGAGAGACCGGAGCGCCCCCATAATAAGATGTTTTGCGGGTTGCCAATTGGCGTCAGCAACGAACCAGCATTGACCGCCAGCGCTTCGAAGATGATCAGCCGGTTGACCGGGATTTCACACAGCTTCTTTAGCGTAATGGTCAGCGGCACCACAATAAACAGCGCCACATCGTTGGTTAAAAAGGTGGAGAGCAGCGCCGCCGCCAGCACCATAAACATCGCCAGGCGGCGTTCATTGTGAAAACGACGCACCATGCGTCGCCCGAGCACATCGAAATAGCCGCTCAGCTCAACGCCCTTGGTCAGCAGCATCAGCCCGCTCAGGGTGATAATGGTGTGCCAGTCAATCGCCCCTGGCCAGCGCGCAGGCGCGAACGGGACGAAGAAACAGAGCGCAACGCCAACGATCAATAGTAGATGGAGGAAATGGTCGCGCGCCAGTGCGCGAAACAGCGGTATGCTCATTCGGAAGGAAGCCCGTGTTGCAGGGTAAAACGGCGGAAACAGTCTAGGGTTTCCTGGCTGACGTGGTGCTCCATCCCTTCCGCATCGCGGCGGGCAATCTCCGGGCTAACGCCAAGTACCAGCAGAAAACTTTCCACGATTTGATGGCGCTCGCGGCTCTCCTGCGCCAGCTTCTCCCCTTCCGGCGTCAGAAAAACACCGCGCCACGGGATCTGCTCAATCAACCCGACGGTCGCCAGCTTTTTCAGCATTTTTGC
The DNA here is from genome assembly GCF_013085925.1 of Kosakonia sp. MUSA4. Taxonomy (NCBI): domain Bacteria; kingdom Pseudomonadati; phylum Pseudomonadota; class Gammaproteobacteria; order Enterobacterales; family Enterobacteriaceae; genus Kosakonia; species Kosakonia sp. MUSA4. The sequence continues at coordinate 1,558,728 of NZ_CP025697.1, read as the reverse complement.
CACGGTAGGCTGCGAAACGCCAAGACGCGCCGCCATATCAACCTGGCGGGCTTCGCCCACTTCGCGAATTAAATCGGAAATCAGTTCAACGTAGTCGTCAATCAGTTCACGACGATGCGCTTCGCGTACCTGGCGAAAGCCTTCGACGTGCTCTTCAACATTTACCAGCGTCACTTTTTTTATTGTTGGATTCGCTGTGCGACGGTTCATTGTGCTTCCTCTGACAGTGTGACGCGGTGCTACATCATATAAGAGAGCGCCATTGTAAACCATTCGTGAACCAGCACAAAAAATTAACGTATTAGCCATAGCTATAAAATATAGCCTGTGCTATATCTGTATGTAATGCGTTCACCCTTCATGGAACGAAGGGCCACGAAAGCGTAAGGAGGTTCCGATGAATGAGTTCAAGAGGTGCATGCTTGTGTTTAGTCACTCTCCCTTTAAAGTCCGTTTAATGCTGCTGAATATGCTGTGCGATATCATCAACGGCAAACCGCAGCAGACCCCGGACAAACCTTCCAACTAATGCGGCGTCGCGGTACGCCGCTTCATTTTTCTGTCACAATCCCCCGTCATACTGAACGTTTCGTCTAAAAATTCGCGCATTTTTGCTGGATTTGCAATCACCCTCTCAAAACAACCGCTTAGCCGGTGTTGACCTTCGTTGCGCCTCGCTCTATCTTTGCGCTGCCCTGCACAAATTGCGGCTCGCAGAAGCGGACCACATCCCCTCTCCACGCACTGTCCGGCAGGTTTTGACCCTTACGCCAGGGTGAGCACATGGCGGTTTCGCGATAGTCATCAATGAGCCTAATTCTGAAAGAATCCGCTGCGTTTCGCAGCCAGACCGTCAATCCGTGGACGGGTTTCTATTTTCTCCAGTCGATGTTGATTAATTTTGCTCTTGGTTACGAATTTAGCGTGCTGTATGCCGTTGTCCTTACCTGTGCCCTGATTGTACTGTGGCGTCATGCGCCGCGCGCGCAGAAGGTGTTTGTCGGTATTATCTCTCTGGTGGCAGCGTGTTATTTCCCGTTTGGCCAGGCCTACGGCGCGCCGAACTTCAATACGCTGCTCGCTCTGCTCTCGACCAATATGGAAGAGTCCACGGAAATTCTGACTATTTTCCCGTGGTATCACTATGTCATTGGCCTGTTTATCTTCGGATTGGGCGTTATGTCGATGCGCCGCCGCATCCCTGCCGCGCCGACGCCGTGGCTAAAGTGGGATATCGTAGGCGCCGTGTTTTGCGTGGCGTCTTATTTTATCGGCCCGGTACAGAACCACTTTCTGGGATATGACTTCAGGATTATTGATACCGGTGTGCCGGTGCTGCGTTTCGTGCGCGATGTAGCGTTTAACTACTATTTAGTGCGCGTCGAGCAGGAGAATATGGCGGAGTTCGCCAGCATGAAAGACACCTGGACCGTAACGGCAGTCAAACCGAAATATCACACTTATGTGGTGGTGATTGGCGAAAGCGCGCGCCGCGATGCGTTAGGCGCGTTTGGCGGCCACTGGAATAACACGCCGTTCGCCAGCCAGGCAAACGGCACGTTCTTTATGGATTACGTGTCTGCCAGCGGCTCAACGCAGAAGTCGCTCGGTCTAACGCTGAACCGGGTGGTCGGTGATAAACCGCAATACCAGGATAACTTTGTTACGCTGGCTAATCGTGCGGGTTTCCAGACCTGGTGGTTCTCTAATCAGGGACAAATTGGCGAATACGATACGGCGATCGCCAGCATTGCGAAGCGCGCCGATGAAGTGCAGTTCCTGAAAAATGGCGATTTTGAAGCGAATAAGAACACCCGTGACGAACAACTACTGAAGTTGACCGCTCAGGTCTTTTCGACGCCGCGCACGCAGCCGCAACTGATCGTTCTGCATCTGATGGGATCGCACCCGCAAGCCTGCGATCGCACCGGCGGTAAATACAACGAGTTTGTACAATCGAAAGAAACGTCCTGCTACCTCTACTCCATCACGCAGACGGACGATCTGCTTGGCAAGCTCTATTCCCAGTTGGTGAATACCGGCGACAGTTTTTCAATGGTCTATTTTTCCGATCACGGGCTGGCAATTAAAGAGCGCGGTAAAGAGGCGCAGTATCTGGCACATGCCGACAAATTCCAGCAGGATTTCCAGGTGCCGTTTATGGTGATCTCCAGCGATGATACAAAGCACCGGATCGTCAAGGCTCGCCGTTCAGCCAATGATTTCCTTAGTTTCTTCGCACAGTGGACCGGGATCGCCGCCGAGCAGATAAAAAATTCTTACCGCTTTACCTCCGAGCAAAAAGCCGGGCCAGTTTACATTACTAACTTTAAGTTACAGAAAGTTGACTACAACCACTTGGGCACGGATCTTTTTGATACCCGCAGTAAGCACTGATTGGTGAGCGTTTCAGGCAAAAAAAATCCGCCCATTGGGCGGATTTTTTATATCGCCGAAGCGATTAGAAACGGTAACCAACACCGGCAATCCAGGTGCCAACGTCAACGCTACGAATGCGGCTCTGCTCGTAGGAGAAGTCCAGAGCGACGTTTTCCATCGGGTTGAACTGCAGACCGGCACCGTAAGAGAAACCGTAGTCGCTGGTGTCAGAAACTTTAGCGGTATCAACAGTCTGCTGGAATTTACCGTAACCAACACCGACTACGCCGTAGATGCTCGCCCAGTCGTTCAGACGGTAAGCCGGACCTGCGGTGATGCCGTAGTACTGCGCTTTGTTGTAGACGCCGCTTTCGGTACGATCTTTTTCAGTGTAAGTAAAGGAACCGATAACACCCAGCGGGTTGTCATTCTGCTCGTAGCGGTATTTCAGGTTGAAACCGTTGGTTTTGTTAGCAATACCCTGCGCATCGCTCTGAGCGTAGCCGCCGGTAACGGTTGAAGTTGCTGCTACTGCGGAACCTGCAGATACCGCCAGAAGAGCGGCCAGTGCTGAAAGACATGCAATTTTTTTCATAATCCACCTCAAATGTGCTTCAAGTAAATCCTACGTCCTACGTTTTTAAATATATCAAAAATGGTCAGGAAACTCTTTGCAGGAATTGGGGTCTAAAGTGCCATTTGATGTAACAGAAAGTTTCCGCTATTGAACAACCCTTTCAAAAAACACGCCTTTTCCCGCATAACGCACCATTATGATGCTCCATAAGTGGCACATTCATCCAGACAATTCTTAAATCAACAGGTTAATTAACCATCAGATAATCCTTATTCTACGGATATTCGGGCAGTTTTTTTCAACGAACGCTCAACCAGCCGGAGGTATTTTCAAGTAGACTGACGGCTTTACTTCACTTGACATAAATTGACGGGAGAAAGGATGCCAGGGTTGTCTCGTAAGTTGCCGGTGTGGCTGCCGGTTTTGGTGTTACTTATCGCCATGATCTCTATTCAGGGCGGTGCATCGCTGGCGAAATCGTTGTTTCCACTGGTCGGCGCACCTGGCGTCACCGCACTGCGTCTGGCGCTCGGCACGATTATCCTGGCCATCGTTTTCAAACCCTGGCGGTTACGTTTCACCCGCGAACAACGTTTGCCGCTCCTGTTTTACGGGCTGTCGCTCGGCGGGATGAACTATATGTTCTACCTCTCCATTCAGACCGTACCGCTGGGTATCGCCGTGGCGCTGGAATTCACCGGGCCGCTGGCCGTTGCGCTGTTCTCCTCCCGCCGCCCGGTTGATTTTATCTGGGTGATCCTTGCCGTACTCGGTCTGTGGTATTTGCTGCCGCTGGGAGAAAACGTCGCGCATGTGAATCTGAGCGGCGCAGCCTTTGCCCTCGGCGCCGGGGCCTGCTGGGCAATTTACATCCTCTGCGGCCAGCGCGCGGGTGAGGAACACGGCCCGGCAACGGTTGCGCTTGGCTCGTTAATTGCGGCGATCGTGTTTGTCCCTCTCGGTGCGCTCCAGTCTGGTGAACTGCTGTGGCACTGGTCGATTTTGCCGCTTGGCATCGCCGTTGCCGTGTTGTCCACCGCGCTGCCCTACTCACTGGAGATGATTGCATTAACCAGGCTTCCCACCCGCACCTTCGGTACGCTGATGAGTATGGAGCCAGCGATGGCAGCGCTCTCAGGCATGATTTTCCTTGGCGAAACGCTCGCTTTGCAGCAGGTGCTGGCGCTGATGGCTATCGTCATCGCCTCGATGGGCTCCACGCTGACGCTGCGGCGGGAAAGTAAAATCCGCAAAGTGGAAATCGGTTAAATAATTATTATTCAGCATGAGATTTATCTTATGCTGAATAACCTCCAACTCCAGAGACATTATTTCTTACGTTTACGTACATTTCGCTTGAAATAGAGATTACCGTCCCCCTTCCATTCCAGAAATTATTTAATTTTTCTTATAATTCATCTTGTTAGTTGTCACCACATAAAAAATGAGCATATATTCTGGTTTTGCTATTGAACCGATAGGCACAGCCAAAACAGATAAATGAAATCTGGTGCTATACTTAGTTCCGGTAATTACTTGGGACACAAACATCAAGAGGATATGAGATTATGAGTACCGCTAAACTGGTTAAAACGAAAGCGTCTAATCTGCTTTATACCCGCAACGATGTATCGGATAGCGATAAAAAAGCGACCATTGAGTTGTTGAATCGCCAGGTGATCCAGTTCATTGACCTGTCGCTGATTACCAAACAGGCCCACTGGAATATGCGCGGTGCTAACTTCATTGCCGTACATGAAATGCTGGATCAGTTCCGTACTGCATTGACCGACCATCTTGATACGATGGCGGAACGTGCTGTACAGCTGGGCGGAGTGGCACTGGGCACCACGCAGGTGATCAACAGCAAAACCCCGCTGAAAAGCTACCCGCTGGACATCCACAGCGTTCAGGATCACCTGAAAGAGCTGGCCGATCGTTATGCCATCGTGGCGAATGACGTGCGTAAAGCGATTAGTGAAGCGAAAGACGAAGATACCGCAGATATCTTCACCGCGGCGTCCCGCGATCTGGATAAATTCCTGTGGTTCATCGAATCCAATATCGAATAATCCATAAGCTTTATCAATGACCCCTTCGCCTCCCGCGAAGGGGTTTGCACTTTCATGGTGCGTTGCTTTTCCCTTTTCACTGCCTAAAGTTTCCTCTACGTTATTATCCCGTCACAAAATTGTTAATAACCGATTGTTTTACACCCACGTTCTGCGCTAAAAAAGAGCAAAATCCGCCACGCTATTTTTATGCACCAAAGTTGCGCACCAAAATAGTGCGAAACGGTATCGCTGCTACACTTATTGTGCAACCGGTTAAAGCATCGCCTTTACAAAACAATAGGTTGTAAACATGGCATGATTTTTTCATACTGCGTTCATTCTCGCAGGGGATCGCTCCCCGGATACAAAAGGAAAAACTATGAAGTCTGTACTGAAATTTTCCCTGGCTGCACTCGCTCTCGCCTTTGCTGTTTCCTCTCAGGCTGCTGATAAAAAACTGGTGGTTGCCACCGACACCGCATTCGTTCCTTTCGAATTCAAACAAGGCGACAAATACGTTGGTTTCGACGTGGATCTGTGGGCTGCTATCGCAAAAGAGCTGAAACTGGATTATGAACTGAAGCCGATGGATTTCAGCGGCATCATCCCGGCGCTGCAAACCAAAAACGTCGACCTGGCGCTGGCAGGCATTACGATTACCGAAGAGCGTAAGAAAGCGATCGAGTTCTCTGACGGCTATTACAAAAGCGGTCTGCTGGTGATGGTGAAAGCCAACAATAACGACGTGAAAAGCGTGAAAGATCTGGATGGTAAAGTGGTGGCAGTCAAGGGCGGCACCGGTTCTGTTGATTACGCGAAAGCAAACATCAAAACCAAAGACCTGCGTCAGTTCCCGAACATCGACAATGCTTACATGGAACTGGGCACTGGCCGCGCTGATGCCGTTCTGCACGATACGCCGAACATCCTGTATTTCATTAAAACTGCCGGTAACGGCCAGTTCAAAGCGGTCGGTGAGTCCCTGGAAGCGCAGCAGTATGGTATCGCCTTCCCGAAAGGCAGCGACGACCTGCGTGAAAAAGTGAACGGCGCGCTGAAAACCCTGCGCGAAAACGGCACCTACAACGAAATCTACAAAAAATGGTTCGGTTCTGAGCCTAAATAATTATTAAAAAATAAAGCGTTACTCCTCAGGGGCGATCTTCGCCCCTGATACATTTGTTACAACCACGGTATACAGGAACACATCATGCAGTTTGACTGGAGCGCCATTTGGCCTGCCATTCCGCTTCTGATCGAAGGCGCGAAGATGACGCTGTTGATCTCGGTCCTCGGCCTCGTTGGCGGGTTGATCATTGGTCTGGCAGCGGGTTTCGCACGCACTTTCGGCGGCTGGATTTCCAACCACATCGCACTGGTATTTATCGAAGTTATTCGCGGTACGCCTATCGTCGTACAGGTCATGTTTATCTACTTTGCCCTGCCGATGGCGTTTAACGATCTGCGCATCGATCCTTTCTCGGCCGCCGTCGTTACCATTATGATTAACTCAGGTGCCTATATTGCGGAAATCACCCGTGGTGCAGTGCTTTCTATTCATAAAGGCTTCCGTGAAGCGGGCCTCGCGCTGGGTCTGTCGCGTGGCGAAACCATTCGTCACGTGATCCTGCCATTAGCGCTGCGCCGTATGCTGCCGCCGCTGGGCAACCAGTGGATCATCAGCATCAAAGATACTTCGCTGTTTATTGTTATCGGCGTCGCCGAACTGACCCGCCAGGGCCAGGAAATCATTGCCGGCAACTTCCGCGCGCTGGAGATCTGGAGCGCCGTTGCGGTTGTCTATCTGATCATTACCCTGGTGCTGAGCTTCATTCTGCGTCGTCTTGAAAGAAGGATGAAAATCCTGTGATTGAATTTAAAAACGTCTCCAAGCACTTCGGTCAAACCCAGGTGCTGCACAACATTGATCTGAATATCACTGAAGGTGAAGTGGTGGTTATTATCGGGCCGTCCGGCTCGGGTAAATCGACACTGCTGCGCTGCATTAACAAGCTGGAAGAGATCACCAGCGGCGATCTGATTGTTGATGGCCTGAAAGTCAACGATCCGAAAGTGGATGAACGCCTGATCCGCCAGGAAGCCGGCATGGTTTTCCAGCAGTTCTATCTGTTCCCGCATCTGACGGCGCTGGAAAATGTCATGTTTGGCCCGCTGCGCGTGCGCGGAACCAATAAAGCCGATGCTGAAAAGCTGGCAAGAGATCTGCTGGCGAAAGTTGGGCTGGCTGAACGTGCGCATCACTATCCGTCTGAGCTTTCAGGCGGTCAGCAGCAGCGCGTCGCGATTGCCCGCGCGCTGGCGGTGAAACCGAAGATGATGCTGTTTGATGAGCCCACTTCCGCGCTCGATCCAGAGCTGCGCCACGAAGTGCTGAAAGTGATGCAGGATCTGGCTGAAGAAGGCATGACCATGGTGATCGTTACCCACGAAATCGGCTTCGCCGAGAAAGTGGCGTCGCGCCTGATTTTCATCGACAAAGGCCGCATTGCCGAAGACGGCAATCCGCAACAGTTGATCGAAAATCCACCCAGCCCGCGCTTACAGGAATTTTTACAACACGTTTCCTGATGCGCTTGCGCCCCTCCGCCTGGAGGGGCGTTTTCCCCAGATTGTTCTCATTTCCTGCCCTGCTCCGCCCGGCATCTATACTTATCATTTTGCTGGACTTTCTCACCGGAGGAGCCTATGCCGTGGATATTGCTATTCATCACTCTGCTGTGCGCGCCGCTTCAGGCCGCGACGATACCCGGCATCACCGCACCCGCAGCCAATAACGCATCATCTACCCAAAGCAGTGAACCCAGCGTCGAACAAAAAAAAGCAGCCTATGCGGCGCTGGCAGACGTGCTGGAAAACGATGATTCACGCAAGGAGCTGATTGATCAGTTGCGGAAAGTCGCCACCACGCCGCCGCAGGAGCCAGTTCCGGAGATCACGCCGCCGGAAGTCAAAGAACAGAAAACGGTACTGGAGAATGTCACCGAAGTCAGCGGCTACTACGGCGAAGCGCTGGCCTCCCGCTTTGCCCAACTCTACCGCAATATCACCGGCTCGCCGCACAAAGCCTTCAACCCGCAAACCTTCACGAATGCCGCCAGCCACTTTTTATTACTCGCGGTACTGGTTTTTGCTTTCTGGATACTGGTGCGTCAGTGCGTGATGCCGCTCTACCGCCGGATGGGCAACTGGGGGAGGCGCAAAAACCGCGAACGGCGGAACTGGTTGCAGTTGCCCGCCATGATCATTGGCGCCTTTATTATCGACCTGCTGTTACTGGTGCTGACGCTGTTTATCGGCCAGTTGCTCAGCGCCAGGCTGAATGCGGGCAACAGCACCATCGCTTTCCAGCAAAGCCTGTTCCTCAATGCGTTTGCGCTGATTGAGTTTTTCAAAGCCATTCTGCGGCTGATTTTCTGCCCGCGCATTCCGGAACTGCGCCCGTTTCGTATTGCCGACGGCACCGCTCGCTACTGGCATCTGCGCCTGAGCGCATTGAGCAGCCTGATTGGTTATGGCTTGCTGGTGGCGGTGCCGATTATCTCCAATCAGGTGAATGTGCAGGTCGGCGCACTCGCCAACGTGGTGATTATGCTGTGTATTACCGCCTGGGCGCTCTATCTTATCTTCCACAATAAGCACGAGATCCAGCACAACCTGATTGTGCTTGCCGATCATTCACTGGCCTTCTTTAGCTTGTTTATCCGCGCTTTTGCGCTGATCTGGCACTGGCTCGCCAGCGCCTACTTTGTTGTGCTGTTCTTTTTCTCGCTGTTTGACCCGGGCAATAGCCTGAAATTTATGATGAGCGCGTCGGTTAACAGCCTTGCCATTCTGAGTATTGCGGCCTTCCTCTCCGGCGTGTTGTCGCGCTGGCTGAATAAAACCATCACCCTCTCGCCACAGGTGCAGCGCAACTACCCGGAATTGCAAAAGCGGCTGAACGGCTGGCTGTCGGCGGCGCTAAAAACGGCGCGCATTCTGGTGGTATGCGCCACCATCATGCTGCTGCTGAATGCCTGGCGGCTGTTTGATTTCTGGCACTGGCTCAATTATGGCGCGGGGGAGAAAACCGTTGATATTCTGATCCGCATTGCGCTGATCCTCTTCTTCTCGGCGGTGGGCTGGACGCTGCTGGCGAGCCTGATTGAGAACCGTCTGGCGTCCGATATTCATGGCCGTCCACTGCCAAGCGCGCGCACGCGCACGCTGCTGACGCTGTTCCGCAATGCGCTGGCGGTGGTGATAAGCACCATCACGGTGATGATTGTGCTCTCAGAAATTGGCGTCAATATCGCACCGCTGCTCGCCGGTGCCGGTGCGTTAGGGCTGGCGATCTCGTTCGGTTCACAAACGCTGGTCAAAGATATTATCACCGGGATTTTTATTCAGTTCGAAAATGGGATGAACACCGGCGATCTGGTGACTATCGGGCCGCTAACCGGCACCGTCGAGCGAATGTCGATTCGTTCTGTCGGCGTGCGCCAGGATACAGGTGCGTACCATATTATTCCCTGGTCATCGATTACCACCTTCGCCAACTTTGTCCGCGGTATTGGTTCGGTGGTGGCGAATTATGATGTCGATCGCCATGAAGAGACCGATAAAGCGAATCAGGCGCTGAAGGATGCGGTGGCCGAACTGATGGAACAGGAAGATATTCGCGGGCTGGTGATTGGCGAGCCGTCGTTCGCCGGGCTGGTTGGGCTAACCAATACCGCCTTTACGCTGCGTGTCACCTTCACCACGCTGCCGCTGAAGCAGTGGACAGTCAGGTTTGCTCTCGACACTATGGTGAAAAAACATTTCGATCGCGCGGGCGTTCGCCCACCGGTGCAGACGTATCAAATGCTGCCTGCACCGCAAAGCTCACCGCAACCGGCATCACCGGCCAGCCCGCCGCCGCCAGCAGAACCTACCCTTTAAAGCGGCTCTGCGCCCAGCGTTTACGTTGGGTCTCATCGAGGAAAGTCCAGGCGATAAAGCGACTCTGCTTTTGACCCTGGGCCATCTCTTTTTTCATCACCTTCACCGCACCAGCCTGCGTCAGGGCGCGATACAATTCGGGCAGGTTATCGCCGCGCGAGACCAGCGAGGTGAACCACAGCACCTGGCGGGCGAACTGCTGGCTTTCGGCAATCATCTTGCAAATAAAGGCGACTTCTCCCCCTTCGCACCATAACTCCTGCTGCTGACCACCAAAGTTGGCGGCATCGCTGGCAGCCTGCCCGAGATTACGGCGCTTACGCTCGCTACCCGCCTGCGCGCTCTGCGCCGAGTCGTGAAACGGCGGGTTGCAGAGCGTGGCATCGTACTGCTCATTTTTATGGATAACGCCAGCAAGAATCGCCGACGGATCTTTTTGCCGACGCAGACGAACCGCGCGGCTCAGTCCCGGATTAGCGCTGATAATCGCCTGCGCGCTGGTCAGTGCCGCATCGTTAATTTCGCTGCCGGTAAAACGCCAGCCATATTCATGGTGACCAATCAGCGGATAGATGCAGTTCGCGCCGGTGCCAACATCCAGCACGCTGGACTGCGCAGGGATCTGCCCTTCGTTGCTCTCTGCCAGCACATCAGCCAGATGGTGGAGATAATCGGCGCGTCCTGGCACCGGCGGGGTGAGAAAACCATCAGGGATATCCCACTCACGCACATCATAGAAATGCGCCAGCAGCGCTTTGTTTAAGGCTTTCACCGCCTGCGGTTCGGCGAAATCAATAGTCGCCTCGCCTTTTGGGTTCGCGGTGATAAAGTCGCGCAATGACGGATTCGCGACGCACAATGCGTCAAGATCGTAGCGGCTGTGATGACGATTACGCGGGTGCAAACCCGGCTTCTGGGCATTCATGGCTTTCTCCTGTTAGCAGCGGCGTAAGATACCCGTTGACGTTGGCCGGGTAAATAAGTGAGGCTGAAGAAACTTGTCTGACAACCAGGAAACGCTATGTATTTTTATGAACCGGCGAAAGGCCACGGCCTGCCGCACGATCCGCTGAACGCGATTATTGGCCCGCGCCCTATCGGCTGGATTGCCTCGCTGGATGGCAAAGGCCAGCGAAATCTTGCGCCGTACAGTTTCTTTAACTGTTTCAATTATCGCCCGCCGATTATCGGTTTCGCCAGCAGCGGCTGGAAAGATAGCGTACGCAATATCACTGAAACCAAAGAGTTTGTCTGGAACCTGACGACCCGCGATTTAGCGGTGCGGATGAATGAAACCTCCGCGTCGCTGCCCCACGGCGAAGATGAGTTTACCCGTGCAGGCCTGACGCCCGTTGCCGGTCGTATCGTCAGCGCGCCGCGCGTGGCGGAAAGCCCGGTCAATTTCGAGTGTCGTCTCTCCCAATGTATTCAACTGACCGCCGCCGACGGCAGCGCCCTCGATAGCTGGCTGGTGCTGGGCGAAGTGGTCGCGGTACACATTGATGAATCGCTGCTGGAAAACGGTATTTATCAGACTGCGAAAGCGCAACCTGTGCTGCGCGCGGGCGGCCCGTCTGCCTACTACGGGATCAGTGAAGCACAGCGCTTTGATTTGATCCGCCCGGATAACCGCTAACCCCGTTTACCTGGGGTAGCCCGCTGGAGACCCGGCGCCAGCGGGCGTTTGCTATAATTACCTATTGCAAAACTAAGGAGGCGATCATGGCTTCAGGCTGGGCAAATGACGGTGCAGTACAGCAGCAGATCGACAGTACCATTGACGATGCCGTGGCGCGCGCCCGCCGTGATTTACCCCACGGCGAAAGTCTGCTGATCTGCGAAGAGTGTGGCGAACCGATTCCGGAAGCGCGTCGTAAAGCGATCCCAGGGGTGCGTTTATGCGTCACCTGCCAGCAGGAGAAAGATTTACATAACTCTACATTTTCAGGATATAATCGCAGAGGCTCTAAGGATAGCCAGCTACGTTGACCGTTCCTGACGTTTGTAACCAGCGCAAGCGGTTGCCTTTACATCCACAAAATCCCGCTGTGAAAGTAGCAAAATGTGCCGCAAAATTGCCCGCTGCGCTGACCTGCTGACAGACGTCCTTTTTTCTTGCGTAAAATCCTTTCAAATCAAACAGCTATATCTTGTTCAATTTTTTAGAATAAGGTCGTCAATTCTCTTCGATTTTATCTCTTGTGAAAAACCGTGATACTTATCACATCGACGGAACAACGTCCCCAACACAGAATAACCTGCGAGAAATTGACTATGAAAACCATTAAATATGCTGTTGCTGCTATCGCGCTTTCTACCCTCTCTTTCGGTGCCTTTGCTGCCCAGTCCGTGACTGCCGCACAGGCCGAAAGCCTGGACAAAATCGGTGTTGTTTCTGCTCACGGCGCAACCACACTGGACGGTCTGGAAGCCAAACTGGCTGCCAAAGCGCAGGCTGCTGGCGCCAGCGGCTACAGCATCATCTCTGCTGCCGGCAATAACAAACTGAGCGGCACCGCGGTTATCTACAAATAACCCAACCGAAGTTGTACCCCCCGGCAAATTAACCCTCTGCCGGGATGCTCCACCCTCATTGACCCTGTTGTTACCCTGTTTTTGCCCGTCCTGGATTGTGACGGGCTTTTTTTTGCTTAAAAACTTTGCGCTACCCGCGCCAGCCCTTCTTCCAGCGTCGCACTTTCTCCGGTTGCCACCAGGCAACAGGCCAGCTGAATTTTTAATGACTCCGGTATCGCTTCGCGCCCGGCAATACAGTGTTCGATCCAGCGTGCCGTACTCTCGGCATCCTTTGCCACGCCCTCCAGCGCGACCTGCTCAGCAGCATCGTTGCGCGCAAAAAGGATCCGCTCGCCTGCCGCATCAATCAGGTTGATCTGCGGGCAGCGCTGCGGGTTCGCATATACTTCCCCTTCCGTCCCCGCCATCAGCAGCGCACGGCCACCGATGTCGGCGAAAAATTTCCCCACCCGCGTAAGGTATTCGGGATGAGAAACGCTGGATAAACGCAGCGCCGCGTCGGTTTTAAACGGGGTGACCAGCTTCGCCAGCGTGTGAGCACTGTTGCGCACGCCCATGCGCCAGCGCATCGCCAGTTGTTTTTCCAGCGGCGGACAGAGCGCGTGCACCGGCATAAAGACCGGATGATGACTTTCCAGCTTCGCCTGCGCCTGCCCGGCATGCAACGTTGGTTCAATACCCAACAGGGTGAAAATACTTTCGCTGATCACGCGTGTGGGATCGGCGCTGACACCGTGCACCAGCACCGGGAAACCGAGTTTATTCAGCAGAATAGCCAACAGTGGCGTGAGATTAGGCTGTTTGCGCGCGCCGTTATAGCTGGGAATAACAATCGGCATCGGTTTAGCCACCGGCGGCGTCAGCGCCAGCGTGTGCTGCTGCATCGCCTCGTAGAAGCCGCGCATTTCCGCCTCGCCTTCACCTTTAATGCGCAGCGCAATCAGAATGCCGCCCATCTCCAGATCCGGCACGTCGCCGTTCAGCATCTGCGCATAGAGACCACGCGCGGTGTCAATATCCAGATCCCGGGCGTGGTTCTTTCCGCGACCAATCTCTTTGATAACTTTACGGTAATCCATGACAGTTCCTCACATGCTCACATCATTAACGGCGCCTGCGGCGCTTTTGTTCTGGTTTTTTCACCGGTTTCTTCACTATAACGTCCGGCATTGCCGGTTGGGAAATAGGAAACACCGGCAGCGCATCAAGCAGACGTTTTCCGTAGCTTTTGGTCAGCAGGCGCTTATCGTAAATCACCACTTCGCCGCGACAGCCGTGGCTGCGGATAAGCCTGCCGACCTGCTGGATAAGATTAAACGAGGCGCTGGGCAAACTCTGTACTTCAAACGGATAACGGTTGAGGCTCTTCAGCCATTCGCCTTCGGTGATCACCACCGGGCTATCAATCGGCGGAAAGGCGATTTTATGAATATGTACCTGTGTCAGATAATCGCCTTTTAGATCAAGCCCTTCGGCGAAGGATTGCAGGCCTACCAGCACGCTGCGCTCGCCCGCGTCGATCCGTTTACGGTGCAGTTCCACCAGCCGGTAGCGCGGCTGATCGCCCTGCACCAATAGCAGCAGGCGTAAATCCGTCACGTAACTTAAAAACAGCTGCATCGCGCGCTGGCTGGCGAACAGCACCAGCATGCCAGGATGGGCTTTACTTTCCACCTGCTCACGAAACCAGGTCGCCATTTCGGCGATATGCTGCTCTTCATTTTCAATCAGCGGTTCGTAGCGCATTTGCGGGATAACAATCTTCCCCTGCTCGACGTGATTGAAAGGCGAATCCAGCGAGACAAAGCGGTCGCCCGCTTTCTCTTTCAGGCCGCTCATCTCTTGCAGGCGATTAAAACTGTTCAGCGATCGCAGCGTGGCGGAGGTGATAACAATATGCGGCACGCTGCGCCACAGCAGCTTCTCCAGTTGATCGCTGACGCGAATGCCCACGCAGTGGAACAGCAGATGCAACTGCCCTTCACGCACTTCGCGCGTCGCCCATTTCGATACCGGCGCGCCGGAAGCCTGCACCATCGAGGCCAGCCGCCAGAGTTTGCTCTGGCTTTCAAACATGCCAAGCGCACGGTTCATTTGCAGGATAACCCGGTGCAAACGCACAATGTCGTGGCTGCCGGTCTTTTCGCTTAAATCGTTGAGGAACAGCTCCGCCAGCCCGCGTAGCATTTCTGTTAGCTTCGCCAGCCGCTGACAAATCGCCATCACCTCATCCGGCAGCTCGCCCATAGCAAAGCGGTATTCGGCTTCTTGACCGGCAGGAAGATAGAGGTTGAGCATGTTATTCAGTGATGAAATCAGCCCGAACAGCTCTTCGCAGTGGGCGTTGAGCCGCTCCGGCGTCGCCAGCGGCGGCAGGGTTTTCGGCCGGAACTGCTCCAGACATGTCGCCACCAGCCGGGTAAATAAGTCGAGCTGTAGTTGATACCAGGACGCCGTTATTTCGGCGCTCATCTCCAGCGCATCGCGCGCCACATCCGGCAGATGATGGCCTTCATCCAGCACCAGCAGCAGGTTTTTCGGCTCCGGTAAGACGGCTTCGCTCTCCAGCGCCGCCATCACCAGCGCGTGGTTCGCCACCACCACTTCCGCTTCCTGAATTTCACGCCGCGCAACGAAGAACGGGCATTCCCGATAGTAGTGGCAGTTGCGGTTCAGGCAACTGGCTTTATCGGTGCTGAGGCGACGCCATAAATCATCGCTGATGGCTTTATCGGTGTGATCGCGCAGACCGTCCCATTTATAGCTGTCGAGATCGGCTTTCAGCGTCGCGCACTGCTTCTGTTCCTCTTTGCTGCCCGGCGTCAGCTCATCATCAAGGAACGCCAGCAGATCCTGCTGGTCCGGTTCGCTGCTGGCCAGCGCGGCCAGATTGCGCGGGCAGACATAGCGCCCACGGCCAAACGCTGCGGTAAAACGTAAATCGGGAATAATTTTGCGCAGCAGCGGCAGATCTTTACTGTAGATCTGATCCTGCAACGCCACGTTGGCGGTACTGACCACCAGCGTTTTTTGCTCTTCGCGGGCAATAGCAATGCCCGGAATTAAATAAGAGAGCGTTTTCCCGACGCCGGTCGGCGCTTCGATCGCCAGATGCCGGCCCTCTTCACCCGCCAGCGTTTTCGCGACATCAGCAATCATCTGCCGCTGCGGCGCACGGGGAATAAAGTCCGGGATCTGTTGTTGCAACGCCTTATACCAGGCGGCGATCTGCGCTTTTAGCGCGGCGGTAAGAGCCATGAAGAGACCTGAAATACTGTATAAACAGCCACTATTGTGGCATTTTTAGCGCCCGCTGGGTAACCCTTTTTGCCATTCTGGAAGCGGCCGCGGAAACCCATTTCCCGCCTCTGCAATACAGGATATTTTTCGCCGGGCGGATCACAAATTAGCAGATCCATTCATAAGTACTCTATATAGCGCGTTGATCATTTAGCAGGGCAATGCTAGTTTTTAGCTGCATTACGCTTGTTACCGAATATCGGGCAAAACCTAAATGCAGAGAACAAGGACAGATGATGTCCGTTGCTGTATTTACGTTTTGCCCGTTTTTGTTTGCAGGAGTTAGCGATGCTGGTCAAACAAATCTTAAATAATAACGTGGTCAGCGCCATCGACGATCGTGGCTTTGAGGTTATTCTGACCGGGCGAGGGCTGGGTTTTAATACGCAGAACGGCGCCAGCGTTAACGAGCAAGCCATCGAAAAAATATTCCATTTGCAGGATTCGCAGGTCTCGGCCCGGTTTAAAGATCTGATTAGCGAAGTGCCTGTCGAAATAGTGCAACTGACCGCCGACATTGTCACGCTGGCCCGCAGCCAGTTATCGCACAAATTAAGCGAAGGCCTGTACGTCACGCTCGCCGACCATCTCCATTTCGCGCTGCAACGCAATGAAAAACATGAGCCATTGCCGAATCCGCTGGAGTGGGAAGTGCGCCATTTTTATACCGCTGAATATGCCCTTGGTCGCCAGGCGATTGGTATGGTGATGGCACGTACCGGGCAATTATTACCTGACAGCGAAGCGTGCAGTATTGCGCTACATATAGTGAATGCCGGGCTGAACGACAGCATGGGAAAAACCACGCAAATCACGCGGCTTATTTATCAATTACAGAATATCGTTAAATACTTTTTTAGCCTGCCGCTCGACGAGCACAGCCTGAATTACCAACGTTTCATTACCCATTTAAAATTTTTCGCCCAGCGGGTGATTGATGGGGTGGTGTTAAATAATGACGATGAAGAGTTATTTGCCATGGTACAGCGCCGCTATCAGACCACCCTGAAATGCGTCGATGCCATCAATGAGTTTGTCGGCAAAAATTATCACCACACCATGAGCAACTCGGAAAAGCTCTATCTGACCGTGCATATCGAAAACGTCGTGCAGCGGGAAGAACCCAATTAGTTTATATAAATCATTCGCGTAGCCGCAACCAACAAAGCGGCAGCCCGAAGGATAGTGTTTAGATTCCGTCCAGGCTTGTTACTGTTCAATCAGGCAAACCCCAGAGGAAACAAGGTATCGGCGTAAAGCCGGTGATTGTGGATGATGCCGGCAATGCGGGCGTCAGTCTGGAGGAATTATCATGAACTATCAGGATACCGCGCAGCAGATCATCAACAAGATCGGCGGCAAGGACAATATTCTGTCGCTGTTTCACTGTATTACCCGTCTGCGTTTTTTACTCAAAGATAACAACAAGGCCGATCGCGCGGCGCTGGAAGCGCTGGATGGCGTGATAGGCGTCAACATCTCTGGCGATCAGTTTCAGTTGATTATCGGTAACGATGTGGCCCCGCTGTGCGACGCGCTGCTGGCCCAATTACCCGGCGTCTCGTCCGGCGGCGCTGTGCAACATGGCAAACGCCGCAATCCTGTATCGGTGCTGCTGGAGGGGCTGTCCAGTATCTTCTCGCCGATCATTCCGGCGATTGCCGGGGCCGGTATTCTGAAAGGCGTACTGGCGCTACTGGTTGCGATGCAGTGGCTGGAAACCAGCAACCAGACCTACCAAATCCTGCTCGCCATCAGCGACGGCGTGTTTTACTTTATGCCGCTGGCGCTGGCTTTCAGCGCCGCCAATAAGTTCGGCGCAAATCCTTACGTTGCAGTAGCGCTGGCCGCCGCCCTCTTCCATCCTGCGATACAGGCGCTGTTTAAATCCGGCGCGCCGGTCAATTTTATGCACCTGCCGGTGCCAACCGTGAATTATGCCTCAACGGTGATCCCGATCCTGCTGGCCGTCTGGCTGCTGAGCCGGGTAGAAAAACTGATTGATCGCATCATGCCCGGCGCACTGAAAACGATGTTTGTGCCGCTGCTGAGCCTGGTGATTGTCACGCCGATTACGCTGATTGCCATTGGCCCGCTGGGAATTTTCGCCGGTAATGCGCTCTCCGGCGGCATTATCTGGCTGGTGGAAAATGCCGGCATCGTGGCGGGCGTGGTGGTTGGCGGCACGCTGTCGATGATCATCATCACCGGTATGCACTACGTGCTGGTGCCAATCATGATCAACAACATCAGCACTCTGGGTTTCGATCCGTTCAAAATCCTCTTCTATATTGCCAACCTCGGCCAGGCGGGCGCGGCCTTTGGCGTGTTCCTGCGGGCGCGGGATAAAAAGCTGAAATCGCTGGCGCTGACCACCAGTTTCAGCGCGGCCATGGGTATTACCGAACCGGCGATGTACGGCATCAATATTCGCTATAAACGCCCGTTTGCCGCTGCGCTGATTGGCGGCGCGTGCGGCGGCGGCCTTGCCATGGCGATGGGGGTGAAAACCTACGCCTTTGCGCTCAGCGGCTTGCCCGGCCTTCCGGCGCTGGTCGGCCCGACATTTTTATGGGCGCTGGTCAGTATCGCCATTTCGTTTGTCTGCGCGGCGGTCGTCACGGTGATCCTCGGATTTGAAGAGACGGTGGTGGCTGGCGTCAGCCCGATGTCAGTGGCGCGTACCGAAGAAAAACTGTTTGCCCCGGTGAGCGGCGAACTGAAACCCCTCAACGCCCTCAGCGACCCGGTATTTGCCGATGAGATTTTCGGTAAAGGGCTGGCGATTTACCCCACCAGCGGCGAGTTGCGCTCCCCGGTCAACGGCAAGGTGGAATCCCTGTTTGAAACCCATCACGCACTGGCGCTGCAAAGCGATACCGGCGCGGAGATCCTCATTCATATCGGTATCGACACGGTAAAACTGGGCGGTAAGTACTTCACCAGCCACATCGCCGCCGGGCAAAACGTCGAGGTAGGCGATCTGCTGGTGAGCTTTGATCTGGCGGCGCTGAAGGCCGCTGGCATCGATCCGAGCGTGATTGTGGTGGTCACCAACAGCGAGCAATACGGCGATATCAGCCCGGTCAAAGCACAAGGCGATGTCGCCAGCCGGGACGCATTTCTCACACTGACCGCGACAGCGGCGTAAGGAGCAAAGGTATGGCATTTTCGAAAGCATTCCCGGAAGGATTTTTATGGGGCGGCGCAACAGCGGCGAATCAACTGGAAGGCGCATGGAATGTGGGCGGCAAAGGGCTTTCTGTTTCTGATGTCTACACGTTTGATATCAATACGCCGCGCGAGCGCTGGCTCGATCAATGGCTTGGCATGACGCACGCTCAGATCCGCGAAGCGCAGGATCCAGACAGTAAAAAGTACTACCCGAAACGCAAAGGCAACGACTTTTACCACCACTTTAAAGAGGATATCGCCCTGTTCGCCGGGATGGGTTTTAAGTGCTTTCGCATGTCGATTGCCTGGACGCGTATCTTCCCGCGCGGCGATGAAACCACGCCGAACGAAGCCGGGCTGAAATTCTACGACGAGGTGTTCGATACGCTGCTGGCGCACGGTATTGAGCCGATTGTGTCGCTGTCGCACTACGAGATGCCACTGGCGCTGGTGACCGACTACGGCGGCTGGCCGAACCGCCAACTGGTGGATTTCTACGTGCGTTTCGCCACTACGGTGTTCACCCGCTACCGCAAAAAAGTGAAGTACTGGATGACCTTCAACGAGATCAACTGCGTGAAGCATCACCCGTATGTCAGCGTTGGTGTGATTGAAGAGGACAATCCGCATCTCGAACAGGATAAATACCAGGGCGCGCACCATCAGTTTGTTGCCAGTGCGCTGGCCACCAAAGCCTGCCACGCCATTATTCCCGGCTCGCAGGTCGGCTGCATGATCAGCTACCAGATGCTCTATCCGCACACCTGCCACCCGGATGATTTGCAGGCCTGTGAAGAGATGCAGCGCGTGTCGCTGTTCTTTAGCGACGTGCAGGCGCACGGTTACTACCCGGCGTACACCGATCGCATGCTGACGGAAAAAGGCGTCACGCTGCAAAAAGTGGTCGGCGATGATGAGATCCTGCGCCAGCACCCGGTCGATTTCGTCTCCTTTAGCTACTACATGTCGAGCACCGTTAGCGCGCACCCGGAAAAACTGGAAATCGCGGAAGGCAATATGGTGACTGGCGGCATCCGCAACCCGTACCTGCCGACCAGCCAGTGGGGCTGGCAGATTGACCCGAAAGGGCTGCGTCTCGCCTTAAACCAGCTCTATGACCGCTACCAGAAGCCGCTGTTTATTGCCGAAAACGGCCTCGGCGCGGTGGATACCGTCAACACGGACGGCTCCATCGACGACGATTACCGTATTGATTATCTGCGCCAGCACGTGGAGCAGATGCAGGAAGCGATTGGCGACGGCGTCGATCTGTTTGGCTACACCTGGTGGGGGCCGATTGACGTGGTCAGCGCCGGAACGGCGCAAATTTCCAAACGCTACGGCTTTATCTATGTTGACCAGGATGACATGGGCAACGGTACGCAGGCGCGCTCGCTGAAGAAAAGTTATCACTGGTACAAAAAACTGATCGCCTCTAACGGCGAAGACTTACGCGATTAAGGAGCTGAGATGGCTATTTTCCCGAAAGATTTTTTGTGGGGCGGCGCGATTGCCGCCAACCAGGCGGAAGGCGCATGGAACGAGGATGGCAAAGGGCCATCGATTGCCGACGTGGTGCGCGGCGGTATCGCTTCCGGCAAACATGATGCGGTGATTGACCCGAATCTCTATTACGCCAGCCACGAAGCGATTGATTTCTACCATCACTACAAAGAAGACATCGCGCTGTTCGCAGAGATGGGATTCAAATGCTTTCGTACCTCGATTGCCTGGTCGCGCATTTTCCCGCGCGGGGATGAAACCACGCCAAACGAAGCGGGGCTGAAATTTTACGACGATCTGTTTGATGAACTGCTGAAGTACGGCATTGAACCGGTGATTACCCTCTCCCACTATGAGACGCCGCTGGCGCTGTATCAGGAGTATGGCGGCTGGAAGAATCGCCAGTTGATTGATTTCTTCAGCCGCTACTGCGAAACGGTATTCCGCCGTTACCAGCGCAAGGTCAAATACTGGATGACCTTCAACGAACTGAACAACATGAACCGCATGCCGTTCGCCACTGGCGCGGTGGATGCCAGCGCTGGCGCACAGGATATCTGGCAGGCGAATCACCACCAGTTTGTCGCTAACGCACTGGCGAACAAACTGTGCCACGACATCATTCCCGACGCGCAAATCGGCTGCATGCTGTCGCTGAGCACCGTTTACCCGGCGACCTGCAACCCGGAAGATATCTTCTCTACCCTGCAGTTACGCCGCCGTTCGCTGTTTTTCTCCGATGTGATGATGCTCGGCCACTATCCGGCATTTGCGCCGCGTCTGTTCCGCGAGCTGGGCGTGGAGCTGGCCATTGCCGATGGCGATCTGCAACTGCTGGCCGATTATCCGTCGGACTATCTCGGCTTTAGCTATTACCGCAGCGTGCTGCACCAGGCGGGCGGCCAGTTCCGCATTGATACTGGCGGCACCGCCGGGCTGGATAACCCGTTTCTTGAAAAAACCGCCTGGGGCTGGCCGATCGATCCGCAGGGTTTCCGTATCGTCTGTAATGAACTGGCGGATCGCTACCGCAAGCCGCTGTTTATTGTGGAAAACGGCTATGGCGGCGTCGATGAGCCGGATGACAGTGGGCAGATTAACGATCTGGCGCGAATCGATTATGGCCGCCGCCATATTCAGGCAATGGCAGAAGCGATTGACGATGGCTGCGACATTATGGGTTACACCTGGTGGGGACCGATTGATATCGTCAGTGCCGGAACCGGCGAGATGAAAAAGCGCTATGGCTTTATCTATGTCGACAAAGATAACGACGGCAACGGTACGCTGAAGCGCAGCAAAAAACGCAGTTTCGAATGGTATCAGCAAGTTATCGCCAGTCATGGTGAAGTGCTGTAAGGTTGAGGCTCGCATTGTGTTCCCGTGCGGTTGGTTGGCGCCGGATGGCGGCTTCGCCTTATCCGGCCTACGCCGTTTCAGCAGGATGCTGGCAGGGTTTGTAGGCCGGGTAAGCGTCAGCGCCACCCGGCAATCCGGCCGCACCGGACATTTTTCTGGCTTAGACAAGGTACCTATGAGCACATGGCATTTGGTTGACCCCGAACTTCGTCCCGCGCTGGAATCCTGGACACCCGCTACGCTCAACGCCGATGCCCTGCCCGCCTTACGCGCGCAGCGTCAGCAGGCCGCGCTGGCGGCTATGCAACTTGATGATGGCTTAGCGCTGGAGATGAGCGAGCGCACTATTGAAGGCATCGACGGCGAACCGCCGGTTCGGGTGCGCATTATCGCCCCGGCAATGCCACGCGCTAATCGTATGGGGATTTTGCATATCCACGGTGGCGGCCATCTGCTTGGCAGCCCCGAGCAATCTCTGTCGCTGACGCGACCGACAGCAGCGCGCCATGACTGCGTGGTGGTGTCGGTGGATTATCGCCTGTCGCCGGAAACCCGCTTTCCGGGTTCGCTGATGGATTGCTACGCCGCGCTGGTGTGGATGGCGGAGCACCCGGCGGAACTGGGTATCGATGTCAATAATATCGGTTTGATGGGCGACAGCGCGGGGGCAGGCGTTGCCGCCGGGCTGGCGCTGCTGGCGCGGGATCGCCACGGGCCTGCGCTGGCATTTCAGAATCTGATGTTCCCGATGCTCGATGACCGCACGGTCACCAACACCGAACTGAACCCGGCAACCGGGGAATTTATCTGGACGCGGGAGAATAACGACTTTGGCTGGCGTGCGCTGTTGGGCTGCGAGCCGGGTAGCGAAGAGGTTTCGCCTTATGCTGCTCCGGCGCGGGCACGCGATCTGGCGGGTTTGCCGCCGACATGGATTGGCGTCGGCACGCTGGATCTGTTTCTCGATGAGAATATGGCGTGGGCACAACGGCTGATTCAGGCGGGTGTGGCAGTGGAGATGAATATCTGGCCTGGCGCTTACCACGGCTTTACTTCCGATCCGCAGGCTGAGGTTGCACAGCGGGCGCGGGAAACGCGTCAGGCCTGGCTGGCTCGCGTTAATTGCCGAACATAAGCCTGATAAAACGACGCCGCCAGCCGGTACATTGCCCGCTGGCGGCGTCGATTGCCGGATAAGGTGTATCCGGCCTGCAAAATGCGTTACTGCGCGGCAGTCGGTTTACGCGGACGGCGACGGCGTGCGCCGTTTCCTGCCGGTTTACCCTGGCCGTCACGCGCAGGCTGGGCGTTACCATCCAGACGGCGTGAACCCCCTTCACTGCGGCGTGGAGCACGTGGTTTTTGCGCTTCACCGTCAGTGCGACGCGGGGAGCGCGGTTTCTGCTCCTCACCCTCATTGCGGCGCGGCGCGGACTGACCACGACCACCGCCGCCCTGCCCGCGACCACCACCCTGACGACCGCCGCCCTGGCCGCGACCATTCTGGATCGGTTCGGCTTTGATTGACGGATCCGGCTCATAGCCTTCGATGGCAATGCGCGGGATCTCTTTTTTCAGCAGACGTTCAATGTCGCGCAGCAGTTTGTGTTCATCAACGCAGACCAGCGACAGCGCTTCACCGGTAGCCGCCGCACGCCCGGTACGGCCGATACGGTGGACGTAATCTTCCGGTACGTTCGGCAGCTCATAGTTCACCACGTGCGGCAACTCTTCGATGTCGAGACCGCGCGCGGCGATATCCGTTGCCACCAGCACGCGAATATCCCCGGATTTGAAATCTGCCAGCGCACGGGTACGCGCGCCCTGGCTCTTGTTACCGTGGATCGCCGCACTGGTGATGCCATCTTTATTCAGTTGTTCCGCCAGATGGTTAGCGCCGTGTTTGGTGCGGGTAAAGACCAGCACCTGTTGCCAGTTACCCTGGCCAATCATCTGCGACAACAGTTCACGCTTACGTTTTTTATCTACAAAATGCACATGCTGCGTCACCTGCTCGGAAGCGGTGTTGCGGCGCGCCACCTCAATTTCCAGCGGGTTGTGCAGCAGCTTTTCCGCCAGCGCTTTGATCTCGTCGGAGAAGGTCGCGGAGAACAGCAGGTTCTGACGACGCTGCGGCAGTTTTGCCAGCACGCGGCGAATATCGTGGATAAAGCCCATATCCAGCATGCGGTCGGCTTCATCCAGCACCAGAATTTCCACGCTATCGAGTTTCAGCGCATTTTGGTGTTCCAGATCGAGCAAACGGCCAGGCGTAGCCACCAACACATCAACGCCACCGCGCAGTTTCATCATCTGCGGGTTGATGCTGACGCCGCCAAACACCACCAGCGAACGGATGTTCAGATACTGGCTGTAATCGCGCACGTTTTCACCGATTTGCGCCGCCAGTTCACGGGTTGGCGTCAGGATCAGCGCACGCACCGGGCGACGAGCTTTCGCGTGCGGCTCTTTTTGCACCAGCAGTTGCAGCAACGGCAGGGTGAAACCGGCCGTTTTACCGGTACCGGTCTGGGCGCTGGCCATCAGGTCGCGGCCTTGCAGTACGGCGGGGATCGCCTGCTGCTGGATAGGGGTCGGCTGAACATAGCCCTGCTCGGCGATTGCGCGCAGGATTTCCGGATTCAGGCCAAGGGCATCAAATGACATAACAACTCCACACCGCCCCGACCTGTCACAGGTGTAGTTTTCAGGGAGATATAATTTGACTGATGACAAAAACCACAATGTCATGAAGGTGCGGAGTGTATCAGCTTTTGTGATCGAGCGCATAAATATCCGGCCAGGGATCGTCTGCAATCTTTCCGCCTGTTGCAGGTCAGCATAGCAGCGCCTGCTGAACCGGTTTCCGCTTCACTCGTCACCTTTTCCCTGCATGGCGCTGGACAAGTTTCGTTCTGAAGCATAAATTTAATCAATCGATTGATTAATTATTTTGCCGCCATGAATACGACCCCAACGACCAGTAAAGGCGAACAGGCCAAACAACAGTTGATTGCCGCCGCGCTGGCGCAATTCGGTGAATACGGGCTGCACGCTACCACCCGCGATATCGCCGCGCTGGCCGGGCAAAATATTGCGGCGATCACCTATTACTTTGGTTCGAAAGAGGATTTATACCTCGCCTGCGCCCAGTGGATCGCCGACTTTATCAATAAGAATTTCCACCCGCATGTTCAGGCCGCCGAAGCGCTGTTCGCGCAACCGGAGCCGGATAAGGCGGAGATACGCGCCCTGATCCATAGCGCCTGCCGCAGCATGATCACGCTGCTCACCCATGATGAGACGCTGAACCTGAGCAAATTTATCTCCCGCGAGCAGCTCTCGCCAACGCGGGCGTATCAGCGAGTACACGATCAGGTCATTGCGCCGATGCACAGCCATCTTACCGCCCTGCTGGCGGCCTATACCGGGCGAGAGGCAACGGATACCGAAACCATTATTCATACCCACGCGCTGCTCGGTGAAATTCTCGCGTTTCGTCTCGGGCGGGAAACCTTCTTGTTGCGTGCGGGATGGTCGCAGTTTGACGAAGAGAAAACCGCGCAGATTTATCAGGTTATCACCTGCCATATCGATCTCATTTTGCAAGGATTAACGCACAGGAGTCCGGAGTGATGAAAAAACCTCTCGTTACGGTGTTGATTGTGGTGGTCGTTATCGCCGCGCTGGCTGGCGGCTGGATGTGGTATCAGAGCAGGCAGGAGCGCGCGCTCACCCTGTACGGTAACGTTGATATTCGCACGGTGAATTTGAGTTTCCGCGTCGGCGGACGGCTCGCTTCGCTAAACGTTGATGAGGGCGATGCGATCCAGGCCGGACAGACCCTCGGTGAGATCGATAAAGCGCCTTATGAGAACGCCTTATTGCAGGCGCAGGCCAATGTCACCACTGCGCAAGCGAAATACGATCTGGCTACTGCCGGCTACCGTGATGAAGAGATTGCCCAGGCTGTCGCGGCGGTGAATCAGGCGCAGGCCGCCTATGACTATGCGCAAAACTACTATCAGCGTCAGCAAGGGTTATGGAAAAGCCGGGTGATCTCCGCCAACGATCTGGAAAATGCCCGTTCCACACGAGATCAGGCGCAGGCAACGCTGAAATCCGCGCAGGACAAGTTAAGCCAGTACCGCACCGGTAACCGCCCGCAGGAGATTGAACAGGCGAAAGCGGGCCTTGAACAGGCGCAGGCCGCACTGGCGCAGGCGCAACTGGATCTGCATGACACCACGCTGGTCGCCCCTTCCGCCGGGACAATCCTGACCCGCGCCGTTGAGCCAGGCAGCATGCTCAGCGCGGGCAGCACCGTATTCACCTTGTCATTAACTCGTCCGGTATGGGTGCGCGCGTATGTTGATGAGATCAACTTGCAGCAGGCGCAGCCGGGTCAGGAGGTACTGCTTTACACCGATGGACGGCCGAATAAGCCGTATCACGGCAAAATCGGCTTTGTCTCGCCCACTGCCGAATTTACGCCCAAAACCGTACAAACCCCGGATCTGCGAACGGATCTGGTGTATCGCCTGCGCATTATCGTTACCGATGCCGACAACTCGCTGCGCCAGGGGATGCCGGTAACCGTGCATTTTGCGGGCGAGGCGCGTCATGAATGAGGCATCCATCCAATTACGCGGGCTGGTAAAACGCTTTCCGGGCATGGAAAAACCCGCCGTCGCAAAGCTCGATTGCGAGATTCGCGCCGGGTATGTCACCGGGCTGGTCGGCCCGGATGGCGCAGGGAAAACCACGCTGATGCGGATTCTTGCCGGATTGATGAAGCAGGATGAAGGCAGCGTGCAGGTGATGGGGCTGGACCCGCTACGTCAGGATAGCGAATTGCACGCCATGCTCGGTTATATGCCGCAAAAATTCGGGCTGTATGAAGATTTAACGGTAATGGAAAACCTGAATCTGTACGCCGATCTGCGCAGCGTCACCGGCGAGCAGCGCCGCCAGACCTTCGAACGCCTGCTGGAGTTTACCGCTCTCGCCCCGTTTACCGGACGGCTGGCCGGAAAGCTCTCCGGCGGGATGAAGCAGAAACTGGGGCTGGCCTGCACGCTGGTCGGCGAACCGAAAGTGCTGTTGCTGGATGAGCCGGGCGTCGGCGTTGACCCGATTTCCCGCCGCGAACTGTGGCAGATGGTGCATGAACTGGCGGGCGAAGGGATGCTGATCCTCTGGAGCACGTCGTATCTTGATGAAGCGGAGCAGTGCCGCGATGTGCTGCTGATGAACGAAGGCGAATTGCTGTATCAGGGCGAGCCGACTGCGCTGACGCAACGCATGGCCGGGCGCAGTTTTCTTGTCACCAGCGCGCAGGAGAACAACCGCCGCTTGCTGCGTCTTATTCTGCGTCAACCGCAGGTCAGCGATGGCATGATTCAGGGGCGCTCGGTGCGCATGATCCTGAAAAAAGAGGCGCACGCCGACGACATTCGCCACGCCGACAACATGCCGGTATTAGAGATAACGGAAACCGCGCCGCGCTTTGAAGATGCATTTATCGATCTGCTCGGCGGCGCGGGCGCGTCCGAATCCCCGCTGGGGGCGATTCTGCATACGGTGGAAGGCAGCACGGACGAAACGGTGATTGAAGCCCGCTCGCTGACCAAAAAATTTGGTGATTTTGCCGCTACCGATCATGTCGATTTTGCCGTCAAGCGCGGTGAAATCTTCGGCCTGCTGGGGCCGAACGGCGCGGGTAAATCGACCACTTTCAAGATGATGTGCGGTTTGTTGGTGCCCACCGACGGCCAGGCGCTGGTGCTGAATCTCGATCTCAAAGTCAGCTCCGGCAAAGCGCGTCAGCATCTGGGTTATATGGCGCAAAAATTCTCGCTGTACGGCAACCTGACGGTGGAGCAGAACCTGCGCTTTTTCTCCGGCGTCTATGGCCTGCGCGGACGGGCGCAAAACGAAAAGATAACCCGCATGAGCGAGGCGTTCGGGCTGAAAACCATTGCTCATCATGCAACCGATGAATTGCCGCTGGGCTTTAAGCAGCGCCTGGCGCTGGCCTGCTCGCTGATGCATGAACCAGATATTCTGTTCCTTGATGAACCCACTTCCGGCGTCGATCCACTGACGCGCCGGGAGTTCTGGCTGCATATCAACAGCATGGTGGAGAAAGGCGTGACCGTGATGGTCACCACGCACTTTATGGACGAAGCCGAGTATTGCGATCGTATCGGGCTGGTGTATCGCGGAAAGCTTATCGCCAGCGGCACGCCGGATGATTTAAAGGCGCAAAGCGCCGATGCGGATAACCCGGATCCAACAATGGAGCAGGCTTTTATTACGCTTATCCATAACTGGGATAAGGAGCACGGCCATGCATCTTAACACTCTCAGCTGGCGGCGCGTGCGGGCGCTGTGCGTCAAAGAGACGCGGCAGATTGTCCGCGACCCCAGTAGCTGGCTGATTGCCGTCGTCATCCCGCTGTTGCTGCTGTTTATCTTCGGTTACGGCATCAACCTTGATTCCAGCAAGCTACGGATTGGCGTGCTGCTGGAGCAGCAGAGCAAAGAGGCGATGGATTTCACCCATACGCTGACCGGCTCGCCCTATATTGATGCCACGATCAGCGATAACCGCCCGCAGCTCATCCAGATGATGCAGGCCGGACGTATTCGCGGGCTGGTGGTGGTGCCGACGAATTTCGCCGCGCAGATGGCGCGTGCAAATGAAGTTGCGCCGATTCAGGTGATCACCGATGGCAGCGAACCGAATACCGCCAACTTTGTGCAGGGCTACGTACAGGGGATCTGGCAACTCTGGCAGCAGCAGCGGGCAGAAGATCGGGGCCAGACATTTGAGCCGTTGATCGATGTACAGACCCGCTACTGGTTTAACCCGGCTGCCATCAGCCAGCATTTTATTATTCCAGGCGCGGTGACCATCATCATGACGGTGATTGGCGCCATCCTCACCTCGCTGGTGGTGGCGCGAGAATGGGAGCGCGGCACGATGGAGGCCCTGCTTTCAACCGAAGTGACGCGCGCGGAATTGCTGCTGTGCAAGCTGATTCCCTACTATTTTCTCGGTATGCTGGCAATGCTGCTGTGCATGCTGGTGTCGGTGTTTATTCTCGGTGTGCCTTATCGCGGCTCGCTGCTGATTTTATTTCTCATCACCAGCCTGTTTTTGCTCAGCACGTTGGGGATGGGGCTGCTGATTTCCACTATCACACGTAACCAGTTTAATGCCGCACAGGTCGCGCTGAACGCCGCCTTTTTGCCGTCGATTATGCTATCCGGTTTTATCTTCCAGATTGACAGTATGCCCGCCGTTATCCGCGTGGTGACCTACATCATTCCGGCGCGTTATTTCGTCAGTACCCTGCAAAGCCTGTTTCTGGCGGGCAATATCCCGGTGGTGTTGATGGTTAACGTCCTGTTTTTGATTGCTTCGGCGCTGATGTTTATTGGCCTGACGTGGCTGAAAACCAAACGCAGACTGGATTAAGGAAAACCCATGTTTCACCGTTTACTGACGCTTATCCGCAAAGAGTTACAGTCGCTACTGCGCGAACCGCAAACCCGCGCCATTCTGATCCTGCCGGTGCTGTTGCAGGTGCTGCTGTTCCCCTTTGCCGCCACGCTGGAAGTGACCAACGCCACTATCGCCATCTATAACGAAGATAACGGTAAGCACGCGGTTGAGCTGACGCAGCGTTTTGCCCGCGCGAAAGCCTTTACCCATATTCTGCTGCTGAAAAGCCCGCAGGAGATACGCCCGACCATCGATACGCAGAAAGCGTTATTGCTGGTGCGTTTTCCGGCCGATTTTTCCCGTAATCTTGATAGCGGCATCACCGCGCCAATGCAGTTGATCCTCGACGGGCGCAACTCCAACAGTGCGCAAATCGCCGCCAATTATCTGCAACAAATCGTGCAGGATTATCAGCAGGAGCTGCTGAGCGGCCAGCAGAAACCGAATAACAGCGAGCTGGTGATTCGCAACTGGTACAACCCGAATCTTGATTACAAATGGTTTGTGGTGCCGTCGCTGATCGCCATGATCACCACCATCGGCGTGATGATTGTGACCTCGCTGTCGGTGGCGCGCGAACGCGAACAGGGCACGCTGGATCAGCTACTGGTTTCGCCGCTGTCCACGTGGCAAATCTTTGTCGGCAAAGCCGTGCCGGCGCTGATTGTCGCAACGTTTCAGGCAACGATTGTGCTCACCGTCGGCATTCTGGCCTATAAAATTCCCTTTGCCGGATCGCTGCTGCTGTTCTATTTCTCAATGCTGATTTATGGCTTGTCGCTGGTGGGTTTCGGCCTGCTGATTTCGTCGCTTTGCGCGACGCAGCAGCAGGCATTTATTGGCGTGTTTGTCTTTATGATGCCCGCGATCCTGCTGTCGGGCTATGTGTCACCGGTGGAGAACATGCCGGTCTGGTTGCAGGATTTAACCTGGGCCAACCCTATCCGGCACTTTACCGATATCACCAAGGAAATTTATTTGAAGGATGCCAGCTTGACGATTGTCTGGCAGAGTCTATGGCCGCTGGTGGTGATTGCGGCCGTCACCGGATCAGCGGCGTATGCGCTGTTTCGCAGAAATATTGCCTAACTTGCGCTCTTTGGTCAGCAGCGAAACCACCGCCGGACCCGCAAGAATAACCAGTCCGACGGCGGCCAGAATAAAGTGGTTAGGCAGCACGCGGTAAAGCAGCCAGATAACGATCAGCGACGCGCCGAAATACCAGGTGGTGGTCAACTCTTCCAGCACATCGCCGATGCCGCGCCAGCGTGCATCGTGGTGGCGCTGAAGAAACAGCATCAGCAGTACGGACACGCCGTAAAGTACGCACAGGCCCAGACCGACGCGTACCAGAGAACCGCTCATCCAGCCCATCACCAGCAGCGCTACAATCAGCATATGCAACATAATCTGCCAGCAACTCAGGCCAGTTACATCACGAATGTGTTGTTGCCACTTCATGGCCTCTCTCCTGAAGAATTTTTGTCTTTTTGAAGAGTACGCGGATTTACGGAAAATTCCGTAACCCCGCCACAATTTGTGACAGGGACTACAATTTATTTTCACGAGGAGAGTGACGCTGGCAGGAGAATTATGACCCAACACGCGCGACATTTTTCATTGAAAGTGCTCACCATTAATACCCACAAAGGCTTTACCGCGTTTAACCGGCGCTTTAT
Source organism: Kosakonia sp. MUSA4 (assembly GCF_013085925.1). NCBI lineage: Bacteria > Pseudomonadati > Pseudomonadota > Gammaproteobacteria > Enterobacterales > Enterobacteriaceae > Kosakonia > Kosakonia sp. MUSA4. Next base: position 1,527,708 of record NZ_CP025697.1, on the reverse strand, counting down.
TTTGCCTGAGCTGCGCGACGCGGTACGGACCGTCAGCGCGGATATCGTCTGCCTGCAGGAAGTGATGGGCGCCCACGAAGTACATCCACTGCATGTGGAGAACTGGCCGGACACCACCCACTATGAATTTCTTGCCGATACCATGTGGAGCGATTACGCCTACGGACGCAACGCGGTTTATCCCGAAGGCCATCACGGGAATGCGGTGCTTTCCCGCTATCCGATTGAACACTTTGAAAATCGTGATGTTTCTGTCGATGGCAGCGAAAAACGCGGCCTGCTCTACTGTCGCATTACGCCCCCGGATCTCGGCCATTCAGTACATGTCATTTGCGTTCATCTTGGCCTGCGGGAAGCTCATCGCCAGGCGCAGCTCGCCATGCTGGCAGAGTGGGTGAATGCGCTGCCCGAAGGCGAACCGGTCGTGGTGGCGGGCGACTTTAATGACTGGCGGCAAAAAGCCAACCATCCGCTGAAGACGCAGGCCGGGCTGGAGGAGATTTTCACCCGCGCTCACGGCCGCCCTGCCCGCACTTTCCCGGTCGCGCTGCCCTTGTTGAGGCTCGATCGCATCTATGTGAAAAACGCCAATGCCAGCGCGCCGACCGCGCTGCCGCTGCGTAACTGGCGACACCTTTCCGATCACGCCCCTCTGAGCGCGGAGATCCACCTATGAAATGCACATGGCGGGAAGGTAACCGTATTCAGTTGCTGGAAAACGGCGACAACTACTATCCGGCGCTGTATGACGCCATCGACCATGCGCAGCAACGCGTCATCCTGGAAACCTTTATCTGGTTTGAGGATGACGTTGGCCGCCAGTTGCAGCAGGTGCTGCTGCGGGCCGCCCGGCGCGGGATCAACATCGAAGTGCTGCTGGATGGTTACGGCTCGCCGGATTTAAGCGAACCGTTTGTCAACGAACTGACCACCGCGGGCGTGGTATTCCGCTATTACGATCCGCGCCCGCGCCTGCTCGGTATGCGCACCAATCTCTTTCGCCGCATGCACCGTAAAATTGTGGTGATCGATAACACCGTGGCTTTCGTTGGCGGTATTAACTATTCAGCGGAACATCTCACCAGCTATGGCCCGGAAGCCAAGCAGGATTACGCCGTGCGCGTTGAAGGGCCGATTGTGGAAGATATTCTGCAATTTGAGCTGGAGAATCTGCCGGATAACGCGCCGGCAAAACGTTGGTGGCAGCGCCGACGCCATCGCCCGGAAGAGAACCGCACGCCCGGCGAAGCGCAAGCGCTGTTTATCTGGCGCGATAATAACGATCATCGCGACGATATTGAACGTCATTATCTGAAGATGCTGGCCAAAGCCCGCCGTGAAGTGATTATTGCCAACGCCTACTTCTTCCCCGGTTATCGCCTGCTGCACGCCATGCGCAACGCTGCCCGGCGCGGGGTGTCGGTGAAACTGATTGTGCAGGGCGAGCCGGATATGCCGATTGTCAAAGTCGGCGCGGAGCTGCTGTACAACTATCTGCTGAAAGGCGGCGTTCAGGTGTATGAATATCGCCGCCGCCCGCTGCACGGCAAAGTAGCGCTGATGGACGATCACTGGGCGACCGTCGGTTCCAGCAACCTCGATCCGCTCAGTCTGTCGCTGAATCTGGAGGCTAACCTGATTATCCATGACCGTGAATTTAACCAGACGCTGCGCGACAATTTGCAGGCCATTATTCGTGAGGACTGCGTGCGGGTGGACGAATCGATGGCGCCGAAGCGCACCTGGTGGAACCTTGGCAAGAGCATTGTCGTGTTCCACTTCTTACGCCATTTTCCGGCCATGGCCGGCTGGCTTCCTGCACATACGCCGCAGCTGTCGCAGGTGAAACCGCCCATCCAGCCGGAAATCGAAACCCAGGATCGTGCGGAAACAGAACATCCGGGGGTGAAACCCTGATGAAGAAATCCCATCCTCGCTGGCGGCTGGCGAAAAAGATCCTGACGGTGCTGTTTTTTATCGCCGTGGTGGTACTGCTGGTGCTCTATGCGCAGAAGGTCAACTGGGACGATGTCTGGCAAGTGATTGGCGACTACAACCGCACCGCATTGCTTAGCGCCGTCGCGCTGGTGATTGTCAGCTATGTGCTGTACGGGTTTTATGATCTGCTCGGCCGCGCTTACTGCGGGCATAAACTGGCGAAACGCCAGGTGATGCTGGTGTCGTTTATCTGTTATGCCTTTAACCTGACGCTCAGTACCTGGGTTGGCGGCATCGGCATGCGCTATCGGCTCTATTCACGCCTTGGGCTGCCAGGCAGCACGATCACGCGGATTTTCTCACTCAGTATTACCACCAACTGGCTGGGCTACATTTTGTTGGGCGGTGTGATCTTTTCCTTTGGCGTGGTGCAGATCCCGGCGCACTGGTATATCGATGAACGCACGCTGCGCATTGTTGGTGTGGTACTGCTGCTGGTGATTATCGGCTATTTGTGGTGCTGCGCTTTCGCTAAGCGCCGTCATCTGACGGTGAAAGGCCACAAGCTGGTGTTGCCTTCATGGAAATTCGCCGTCGCCCAGTTAGTGATCTCCAGCGCCAACTGGATAGCAATGGGCGCAATTATCTGGCTGCTGCTGGGCATGAAAGCGGATTTCTTTTTTGTGCTCGGCGTGCTGCTGGTAAGCAGTATTGCCGGGGTGATTGTGCATATTCCGGCGGGTATCGGCGTGCTGGAAGCGGTATTTATCGCCCTGCTGGCGGGTGAACATGTGGCGCAGGGAACCATTATCGCGGCCCTGCTCGCTTATCGCGTGCTCTACTATTTTCTGCCGCTGCTGCTGGCGCTGATCGGTTATCTGGCGCTGGAGAGCCGGGCGAAGAAACTGCGGGAGAAAAATGAACGCGCGATGGAGAAAGTGGGCTGATTGATTCGATGGCGGCGGATTGCCGGATGGCGGCTTACCGCCTTATCCGGCCTACGGGCCAGGCATGGACAATGCGGGATCTGTAGGCCTGATAAGCGAAGCGCCATCAGGCGATTTGCCTGATGGCGGCTTGTGCCTTATCCGGCTTACGGGCCAGGCAAGGGCAATGCGGGATCTGTAGGCCTGATAAGCGTAGCGCCATCAGGCGATTTGCCTGATGGCGACTGACAATTTAACGGCGGTTGCCGAAAATGCGCAACAGCATCAGGAACAGGTTGATAAAGTCGAGATACAGCGTCAGCGCGCCGAGAATGGAATACTTACGTAACAGCGAAGCATCGCGGGTATCGATCTGCTCGCCAATGTTTTTCAGCTTCTGCGTGTCGTACGCCGTCAGACCAACAAAAATCACCACGCCGATATAGGTCACCGCCCACATCAACGCTTCGCTTTTCAGCCAGAAATTCACCAGCGAAGCAAGCACGATGCCGATCAGCCCCATAAACAGCATGTTGCCGAAACCGCTGAGATCCCGTTTGGTGGTGTAACCGTACAGGCTCATCGCACCGAACATGCCGGCGGTGACCACAAAGGTCGCGGCAATAGATTCAGTAGTGTAAATATGCAAAATACTGGAGAGGGTCAGCCCGGTCAGCGCGGAATAGAGCATAAATAGCGTGGTTGCCATGCCCGCACTCAAACGCTGAATCAAGCCGGAAAGCACAAATACCAGCGCCAGCTGCGCGATAATCAGCCCAAAAAAGGTAATCTGGCTCGAAAAAACTAGGGCCATGATTGCATCATTACCAGCCACATACCAGGCGACAAAAGCGGTGAGCAGCAGGCCGCAGGTCATCCAGCCATAGACCTGCGCCATATAGGTCTGAAGCCCGGTGCGGCTCTGCTGGACGATAGAATCAGAACGAGGATAACGGTCCATAGTCACTCCTGATAGATGGGGTTATATCACTAAGGTTAACACATCCTGGTTCAATGAATTACCAACGCTGTGCAGCCTGTTTATCGCTGTCGCGGGCTTCAACCCAGCGATCGCCTTCTGCGGTGGCTTCACGCTTCCAGAACGGCGCGCGGGTTTTCAGGTAATCCATAATAAATTGCCCGGCATCAAAGGCGCTGCTGCGATGGGCGCTGGCGACGCCGACAAACACGATTTCATCGCCCGGCCAGAGTTCTCCGACGCGGTGATAAACCGTTACGCGGCCAAGCGGCCAGCGGCTGCGCGCTTCTTCAACGATTGAAGCCAGCGATTTTTCAGTCATGCCCGGATAGTGCTCCAGCGTTAATGCGCTGACGCTGTCGCCAAGATTGTGGTTGCGCACTTTGCCGGTAAAGGTCACCACGGCGCCATCTTCATCATTCGCCGCCAGCCAGCTGTACTCTTCGCCGACGTTAAATGCCGCGCGTTCGACACAAATTCGCGTCTCGCTCATTTTAGCCTCCGGTGACCGGCGGGAAAAACGCCACTTCATCACCGCTGCTTAACGGGTGATCGAAGCTGACCAGCGTCTGGTTCACCGCCGCCAGCAGCTTGCCCTCTTCCAGCGCCAACGACCAGCGATCGCTCTTTGCCGCCAGATGCTGGCGCAGCGCTTCAACGGACGGAAAAATCGTCTCAGAGACCAGACTGTCGCAGCCGACCAGTTCGCGCACTTGCGCAAAGAAAAATATATTAATCATCGTGTTGCACCTTGAAATCCCCCGACTTGCCGCCGCTCTTTTCCAGCAGGCGCACCGGGCCAATCACCATATCTTTCTGCACGGCTTTACACATATCGTAGATAGTCAGCGCGGCAACCGAAGCCGCCGTCAGCGCTTCCATTTCGACGCCGGTTTTACCGCTCAGACGGCAGACCGCTTCGATACGCACACGGTTGTGCTCCGGCTGCGCCTGCAACTGGACTTCCACTTTGCTCAGCAGTAACGGGTGGCACAGCGGGATCAGCTCCCAGGTGCGTTTCGCCGCCTGAATGCCCGCAATACGCGCCGTGGCAAATACGTCGCCTTTGTGGTGGCTGCCTTCGACAATCATCGCCAGCGTGCGGGCCTGCATAGTGACAAACGCTTCCGCGCGCGCTTCACGAACGGTTTCGGCCTTGGCGGAAACATCCACCATATGCGCTTCACCCTCGGCATTAATATGGGTCAGTTGTGACATAACTTACTTCTTAAGATGGGGATGGAAATTACACGGACGCGTGCGCGCATCAAGCTGCGGCGCAATGATATTTTCCCAGGCGGTACGACAGGCTTTTGTCGAACCGGGCATGGCGAAAATCAGCGTCCTGTTGGCGATACCGGCCACCGCGCGGGACTGCAATGTCGCAGTGCCGATCTCTTCGAAAGAGAGCATGCGGAACACTTCGCCAAACCCTTCAACTTCGCGATCGAACAGCGGCAGCAGCGCTTCCGGCGCCTGATCGCCCTCGGTCAGCCCCGTGCCGCCGGTAATCAGCACCACCTGCACGTCGTCGCTGGCGATCCACGCGGAGACCTGCGCACGGATCGCGTAACGGTTCTCTTTGACAATCGCTTTCGCCACCAGCTGATGACCGGCATCGTGCGCGGCGTCGCGCAGCCAGTGACCGGAGGTATCATCCTCTTCGCCACGACGGTTAGAGACCGTCAAAATAGCAAGCCTGAGCGGAATAAATTCAGCGCTGACCTGGCTCATCTCATTCTCCTTGCGGCTTAGCCGCCAATGTATGAAAGGTTTTGCGTAATGCCCGTGTTGCCATCATGCAGGAAGTGCGTCTGCTTTTTATGCGTCAGCGCGACTGCAATGCGTTGCTCCAGCATCGTTTGCTGCGTATCGGCCTGCATCAGGTCGCGCAGATTCACACCGCCATCGCCGAACAGGCACAAATGCAGTTTGCCCGTGGAGGAGACGCGCAGACGGTTGCAACTGGCGCAGAAATCTTTTTCATACGGCATGATAAGACCGATTTCACCGACGTAATCCGGGTGGCAGAACACTTGCGCCGGACCATCGCTGCGCTGGCGCAACTGGTGGATCCAGCCGCGTTTGAGCAGCGCATCGCGCAGCACCATGCCGGAGATGTGATGATTGCGGAACAGCTCGCTGCCCTCTCCGGTCTCCATCAATTCGATAAAGCGCAGCTGGATAGGACGCGATTTGATCCACGCCAGAAAGGTATCAAGCTGGTGATGATTCACATCGCGCATCAGCACGGTGTTCACTTTGACTTTGGCAAAACCGGCGGCAAATGCGGCGTCGATGCCGTCCATCACCTGGCGGAATTTATCCTGCCCGGTAATCGCATGAAACTGGCGGGCATCGAGGCTGTCGACGCTGACATTGATGGCGGTAAGCCCGGCATCGCGCCACAGCGCAACGTCGCGGGCCAGCCGATAACCGTTGGTGGTCACCGCGATCTGGCGAATGGCGGCGTTTTCATGTACGGCGGCGATGATGTCGGGGAAATCCCGGCGCAGTGACGGTTCTCCGCCCGTCAGACGCACTTTTTCGGTGCCCATGGCGCTGAAGGCGCGCGTGACACGGCGAATTTCATCGACGCTGAGAAAGCCATTGTTGTTGACGCTGCCCGGCTTGTAACCGTCCGGCAGGCAGTAGGTGCAACGAAAATTGCACACATCCGTGATCGACAAACGCAAGTAATAAAACTTACGCGCGAACGCATCAGTAAGTTGTGAGGGCATGTACACCTTTCCAAATACGGGAGATGCAGTCATTTCTTCCTGCACCCTGGCAGCGAAAACCGTTGCCGGTTTTGCTACGGCCAAATCGTCATATTTCACGATTAACCGGAAACGTAGACGAAGAGGCTAGAGTGTATGTTTTGTCAGTAACGCTAAAATTGCTTAAGGCGATAGTAGCGCGGGAAAATTCTTTTCGCCATCATGAATATCGCTATATATTTTTATATATATCGCCATGATCACGCACTTTCGCTACAGAGTACGAGAAAATCGCGTTTTTGCATTGATATGTGTCATTTTCCACTCAGCGAGGCATCGTCTTTTGGTGGTATTTAGGCTAACGTAGCGCGGTAAATCTTACTAAGGAATCATTATGCGTAATCGCACACTGGCAGATCTGGATCGTGTTGTCGCACTCGGCGGCGGACATGGTCTGGGGCGTGTGATGTCTTCGCTTGCGTCGCTGGGATCGCGTCTCACCGGCATTGTAACCACTACCGATAATGGTGGTTCTACCGGGCGAATTCGCCGCTCAGAAGGCGGCATTGCCTGGGGCGATATGCGCAACTGTTTGAACCAATTAATCACCGAGCCGAGCGTCGCTTCGGCGATGTTTGAATACCGTTTTAGCGGCAATGGTGAACTTTCCGGGCATAACCTCGGAAACCTGATGTTAAAAGCGCTGGATCACCTGAGCGTGCGGCCTCTGGAAGCCATCAATTTAATTCGTAATTTATTAAAAGTGGATGCCTTTTTAATTCCTATGTCGGAACAACCTGTCGATTTAATGGCCACCGACAGTGAAGGACATCAAGTATATGGCGAAGTGAATATCGACCAGCTTCATGCGCCGATTCAGGAATTAATGCTGTTTCCCAGGGTGTCCGCCACCCGGGAAGCAATACAGGCGATTGCCGAAGCGGATTTGATTCTCATCGGTCCCGGCAGCTTTTACACCAGCCTGCTGCCGCTGTTGCTGCTGGAAGAGTTAGCGCAGGCGCTGCGCCGCACGCCCGCGCCCGTTGTGTTTATCAGCAATCTGGGGAAAGAGCTCAGCCCCGCCGCCGCCAGCCTGTCGCTCGCCGATAAACTGGCCATTATGGAACAATATGTCGGCCGAAAGATTATCGATGCCGTGGTCGTCGGGCCGAAAGTGAATGTCAGCGCCGTCACTGAAAGATTAATTATTCAGGAAGTGCTGGAAGCAGGCGATATCCCCTATCGCCACGATCGCCATCTGCTGCGCGCCGCGCTGGAAAAGGCGGTACAGCAACTGGGTTAACTTTTCAGCGGCCATTTTTACTCGCCGCTGGATTGCTTAATTTCTTAAGGTTGTCTTAAAAAACGCCTGTCAGCATAGCGCTACTTTCCTTTACTGGACCAGAGAATACCTATGCTTCACCTTCGTCGACCGGCGTTAAGCCGTCTTCAGTTTATTATTCTGTTTGCGCTCTATATTGCGCTGGCGCTGAATATCGTTTTCTACCATCAGGCTTTTACGCTATTACCGGTAAACTCGCTGCGTAACTGGCTGGTATTTCTGTCAATGCCGGTGGTGGCGTTCAGCGTGATCAATATCCTGCTGTCGCTGGCGTCATTCTTCTTTCTTGAACGCCCGCTTATCACGGTGTTTGTGCTGGTCAGCGCGGCAGCGCAATATTTTATTTCGACCTTTGGCATCGTCATTGACCGCTCAATGATCACCAATATTCTCGACACCACGCCTGCGGAAAGTTTCGCCCTGATGTCGACAAAAATGGTGCTGACGATTTTACTGACGGCCATTGTGCCGGTACTCATTGCCTGGTTTATTAAAATTAAACCGGCGCAATCAGCGCTGCGCAGCATCGCGTATCGCGCGGTCAGTATCGTTATTTCTGCGCTGCTTATCGTGCTGGTGGCGCTGCTGTTTTATAAAGATTACGCCTCGCTGTTCCGCAATAATAAAGAGCTGGTGAAATCTCTCAGCCCGTCCAACTCCATTGTGGCGTCTCTGTCCTGGTATTCCCATAATCGCATGGATAACTTGCCGCTGGTACGTATTGGTGAAGATGCTCAACAACGCCCGGAAATGAAAAATGGTCCGCGTAAGAACCTGACCATACTGGTCGTGGGTGAAACGTCCCGCGCGGCGAATTTCTCGCTTGGCGGTTATGAGCGTGAAACTAACCCGCTGTTAAAACAGGATAATGTTATTTACTTTCCGAACGCGACATCCTGCGGCACAGCCACCGCTGTCTCGGTCCCGTGCATGTTTTCGGGGATGCCGCGGGAACATTACGACGATCAGCTTGCCCATCATCAGGAAGGGTTGCTGGATATTATCCAACGCGCCGGCATTCAGGTTTTATGGAATGAAAATGACGGCGGTTGTAAAGGCGCTTGCGATCGCGTGCCGCACCAGGATGTGACGCAGTTAAACCTGCCGGAATATTGCATTAAGGGTGAATGCCAGGATGAGATCTTATTCCACGATCTCGCCAGCTATATCGACAAATTACAGGGCGACGGCATTATCGTTTTACATACCATTGGTAGCCACGGGCCGACTTATTACAACCGTTATCCGGCGCAGTTCCGCAAATTTACGCCGACCTGTGATACCAACGAAATTCAGGGCTGCTCACAGCAGCAACTGGTAAATACCTACGATAATACCATTTTGTATATCGACTATATTGTTGATAAAGCGATTAAATTATTGCAATCCAAACAGGACAGATTTACCACCAGCCTGGTGTATCTCTCCGACCATGGTGAATCGCTGGGTGAAAATGGCGTTTATTTGCACGGTCTGCCTTATTCCATCGCACCGGAAACACAAAAACATATTCCGATGCTGATCTGGTTGTCCGATGACTACCAGAAACGCTACGGCGTGAATAACCAGTGTCTGCAAAAAAATGCGCGGGAGAAGGCGGTTTCGCAGGACAACCTCTTCCCGACAATGTTGGGTATACTGGGGGTCAGCACGAAAGAGTACCGTGCTGAAGACGATATTTTAACGTCTTGCCGGGAGCAGGCGAAATGAAAATTCTGGTGGTTGAAGACGATGCTCTGCTGTTGCAGGGGTTGATTCTGGCGATGCAAAGCGAAGGATATGCCTGCGATGGCGTATCCACCGCGCACGAAGCGGTGCTGTGTCTGGCGAACGGCCACTACAGCCTGATCGTGCTCGATCTTGGTCTGCCCGATGAAGACGGATTACATCTGCTCGCCCGTTTGCGGCGAGAAAAATATACCCAACCGGTGCTGATTCTCACCGCCCGCGATACGCTGGAAGATCGCGTCGCCGGGCTGGATACCGGCGCGGACGACTATCTGGTCAAACCCTTCGCGCTGGATGAACTGAATGCCCGTATCCGCGCGCTGCTGCGCCGTCATCATAATCAGGGTGAAAACGAAATCACCCACGGTAATCTGACGCTGAATGTTACCCGCCGCCAGGCATGGCTGGACAACCAGTTGCTGGATCTGACGCCGAAAGAGTACGCCCTGCTTTCGCGCCTGATGCTGAAAGCCGACAGCCCGGTGCACCGGGAAATTCTCTATAACGATATCTACAACTGGGACAACGAGCCCTCGACCAATACGCTGGAAGTACATATTCATAATCTGCGCGACAAAATCGGCAAATCGCGCATCCGTACCGTCCGCGGGTTTGGCTACATGCTGGTTCAGCCGCAACACCGGGAGTAATCAATGGCGTTTTTCAATTTCAGCCACTGGAGCATGCGCCGCCGTCTGCTGCTGACCATCGGCGGGATTCTGGTGTTTTGCCAGTTGGTCAGTGTGTTCTGGCTGTGGCATGAAAGTGAAGAGCAGATCCAGTTGCTGGTGCAGGCGGCGCTCCACAACCATAACAACCGTAAACATGTTGAACATGAAGTCCGCGAGGCGGTCGCCAGCCTGCTGGTGCCAAGCCTGCTGATTATCGGGCTGGCGCTGGTGCTTTGCATGCAGGCGGTCAAAGCCATTACCCGCCCACTGCTGGAGTTGCAGGAAGAGCTTAACAAACGTACGCCGAATAACCTGCAACCGATTACGTTAAATAACAGCGTCAGCGAAGTGGAAGCTGTTACGACATCAATTAACGATCTCGTCTCGCGGCTGACGCTCACGCTGGATCGCGAGCGATTATTTACAGCAGATGTGGCGCATGAGCTACGCACGCCGCTGGCCGGGCTGCGGCTGCATCTGGAGTTGATGGCAAAAACCAACGGCATCAACGTCGAGCCGTTGGTACAGCGGCTCGAACAGATGACGGAAAACATCGCGCAGTTGTTGCTGCTTGCCCGCGTCGGGCAGTCTTTTTCGGCTGGCAGTTACCAGCAGGTACGGCTGATGGCCGACGTGGTGGTGCCCATTCGCAGCGAGCTGGAAACCATGCTCGCCGGGCGCAAGCAAACGCTGGCGGTGCCGGAAATTGACGCCGATATTGCCGTCTCCGGCGATGCCACGCTGTTAAGGCTGCTGGTGAGAAATCTGGTGGAGAACGCGTACCGCTACAGCCCGGAAGGTTCGGTCATTACGATACGCATCGAACCGGCTGCTACGCCAGTGCTGGCCGTGGAGGATGAAGGTCCGGGCATTGATGAGAGCCGCAGCGGAGAACTGAGCAAAGCGTTTGTGCGCATGGACAGCCGTTACGGCGGAACCGGGCTGGGGTTAAGCATTGTGTCGCGTATTGCACAGCTTCATGACGCACAGTTCTTTTTGCACAACCGCCTGACGCAATCCGGGGTGCGGGCGTGGATTAAATTTCTTCCGGCCGCCCGCTATTTGCCATCAGTAGCTCAGCACCCACAGATGAGCGAAACCGATCACTAATGCCAGTGCGAAGGCGACGGCTAAAAATTCACGAACCTTAAACTGCTGCATGACACTGCCCTCCAGAATAGTGGGGGCAGTGTGTCAGGAGTAGGTTAAGCAAACATTAAGATGCGACAATAAACAGTTCACGTAGCTGGTGCAGTTGATCGCGCACCTGCGCCGCCTCTTCGAACTCCAGATTCTGCGCATGCTGCATCATCAGCCCTTCCAGCTCGTGGATTTTCTGTTGCAGCGCTTTCGGCGTCAGCGCCAGTTCTGCCGCTTCCACCTGCGCCGGGGTGCGGGTTTTGCCACGCCCTTTCGCACGCGTTTTCGCCAGCCCTTCGCCCATGGCCAGAATATCCACCACCTTCTTGTTAAGGCCCTGTGGCGTTATACCGTGCTCGACGTTATAGGCGTGCTGTTTTTCGCGGCGGCGTTCGGTTTCACCGATCGCTTTCGCCATCGACGGCGTGATCTTATCGCCGTACAGAATCGCTTTCCCGTTGATGTTACGCGCCGCGCGGCCAATGGTCTGAATCAGTGAACGCTCCGAACGCAGGAAGCCCTCTTTGTCCGCATCCAGAATCGCCACCAGCGACACTTCCGGCATATCCAGCCCTTCGCGCAGCAGGTTGATGCCCACCAGCACATCAAACTCGCCGAGACGCAGGTCGCGGATAATTTCCATACGTTCAACCGTATCAATATCAGAGTGCAGATAACGCACCCGCTCACCGTGCTCTTCCAGGTATTCGGTGAGATCTTCCGCCATACGCTTGGTCAACGTCGTCACCAGCACGCGCTCGTTAATGGCCGCGCGGATGCGGATTTCCGACAACAGATCGTCAACCTGCGTAGCAACCGGACGCACTTCGATGATGGGATCCAGCAAACCTGTCGGACGTACCACCTGGTCAATCACTTCATCGCCGGATTTCTCCAGCTCGTAATTGCCCGGCGTTGCCGAAACATAGATAGACTGCGGCGCCAGCGCTTCAAACTCTTCAAATTTCAGCGGACGGTTATCCAGCGCCGACGGCAAACGGAAACCGTACTCCACCAGCGTCTCTTTACGCGCGCGGTCGCCACGGAACATGCCGCCGATTTGCGGGATGGTGACGTGGGATTCGTCGATCACCAGTAAACCGTCGGACGGCAGGTAATCGAACAGCGTTGGCGGCGGCTCGCCAGGACCGCGCCCGGAGAGATAGCGCGAGTAGTTTTCAATGCCGGAGCAGTAGCCCAGCTCGTTCATCATCTCCAGATCGAACTGCGTGCGCTGGCTGAGACGCTGCTCTTCCAGCAGCTTATTGTTCGCCAGCAGCGTTTTGCGCCGTTCCACCAGCTCATCTTTGATCTCTTCCATCGCCTGCACGATACGCTCGCGCGGCGTCACGTAGTGCGTTTTCGGGTAGATGGTGAAGCGCTGAACGGTCGATTCCACATGCCCGGTGAGCGGGTCAAACAGCGACAGGCGCTCTACTTCTTCGTCGAACAACTCCACGCGCAGCGCCAGGTCATCCGATTCCGCCGGGAAGATATCAATCACTTCCCCACGCACGCGAAACGTCCCGCGCTGGAAAGCCTGATCGTTGCGGGTGTACTGAAGTTCTGCCAGGCGACGCAGAATCGAACGCTGGTCGATAATCATGCCGTTGGTCAGATGCAGCATCATCTTCAGGTAGAGATCCGGATCGCCCAGACCATAGATGGCTGAAACGGACGCCACGACCACCACATCACGGCGTTCCAGCAGCGCCTTCGTTGCAGACAGACGCATCTGCTCGATATGCTCGTTCACCGAGGCATCTTTTTCGATAAAGGTGTCCGAACTGGGCACATAGGCTTCCGGCTGGTAGTAGTCATAGTAGGAGACGAAATACTCCACCGCGTTTTCCGGGAAGAACTCCTTCATTTCGCCATACAGCTGCGCCGCCAGCGTTTTGTTCGGCGCCAGCACCATTGTCGGGCGTTGCAGATCGGCAATGACATTGGCGATGGTAAAGGTCTTACCCGAGCCGGTAACCCCCAGCAGCGTCTGGTGCGCGAGGCCGTCTTCCAGACCTTCCTTAAGCCGACGAATCGCCTCAGGCTGGTCGCCGGAGGGGCGAAAAGCAGAATTCAGTTTGAACGGTTTACTCATGAACGGCTACCTGGTGAAGGAATGAGCGGGCAGGTAACATATTTTACTCACCCTGTTCACTTTTGCCAATAAATAATACTGGATGAAAAAACAGTGGCAGGTTAGCTGATCTGGTCTACCCGCGATAAGGAAATGCGTTTCCGCGTTAAATTTTCTCCCCGACAAGATAAAACACCAGACCCGCAGGGTTATCCCCAGGAACCTTCACTTTTTAACAATTGTCAAGCCGCACCTTGAAAGTTTTGTGGCAACCGGTGACACTTTTCTTACAACCATTGATTTTATATAACCAATTGATAAGCAATAATTAATTTAAAAAGCCGGGTTTCGCACCAATTCAGACGCAAGCCGCGTCCTCTCTCGCTTGCCGAACGTTTTCTAACTCTAATGCACAAGGTTATCCACAGGAATAGTGGATAACTGCCGCCAGCCCGTATACCTCGCCAGCCGACAAATTCCCAACAAGACCCAATCGCTGTTCATTAAAAAATTTTTATCACTTCTTTTTGCTCATTATCAACTAAACAAAGACGTCATCCTCATGAGATACCCATCACAAATTGTCGCTTTGCTGCACCACAATCCAACACTGGTAGCACTGGCAAAGTGCAGGATATTTACCTGCGTTCTCTCTTTCCCGCGTGCTAAACGGCAGTTTTATCATCCGCATCCGAAAAAAAAGCCTTTTTTCGCTTCTGGCAAGCCTTTTGCAATACAGAAGGGTCACCAGAGCCGTAAGAAGGAGCGGACAATGTTGAGCCTACGCGCAGTAAACCAGTACTACGGTAATCAGCATACTTTATGGAATGTTGATCTTGATTTAACCCCAGGCGTCTGTAATTCGATTATTGGCATGCCAGGAATGGGGAAAACGACACTGATAAATTGTATTTCCGGTTATTTGCCCATTGAGAGCGGCAGCATGATTTGGCAGGAAGCCGGCGCACCGCCGCGCGATCTGCTGAGTATTCAGGCGGAGCATCGCAGCGCAATGGGAATTGGCTATGTGCCGCAGGACCGGCGTATCTTTTCGCAATTGACCGTCGAGGAGAACCTGCACATTGCCATGCGTGCTGTCGGCGAGCCGGGAAGCGTACTGGGTCGCGATATTTACGACCTGTTCCCGGAGCTGTATACGTTGCGCCCGATACGTGGCGCAGAACTGTCAGAGGATAACCAGCAGCAACTGGCGATGGCGCGGGCGCTGGTCACCCGCCCGCGGCTGCTCCTGCTTGATGAACCGACGCGCGGGCTGGGCCAGGCGTTTATCCATAAACTGGGCAACTTGATCGTGCGGTTGAATCAGGAATTCGGCATGACCATTTTACTGGCCGAGCAGCATCTCTCATTCATCCGCCGGGTAGCTGACCGTTTTTGTCTGCTGCACCGGGGGCGCAACGTCGCGCAGGGAGATGTCAGACAACTGGATGATCAGATGCTGTCACACTGGATGACACGGGAGTCAGTACGCTGAGATCGAGAAAATGGCCTGTTTTTTCTTTTTCGGGCGCGTGGGCAAACCAGGGGATTTCACCCATCAGTGGAGCCTGCATCACGCGCCGCAGCGTCGCCATATACTCCCGGTGACGCGCGCCCGGTGCCACCACATCGTTAGCAATCCAGCCCGCGAGCCGTAATCCTGCCTGGCGTACCGCCTGCGCTGTCAGCATGGCGTGGTTGATGCAGCCCAATTTCACGCCCACCACCAGAATCACCGGCAACTGCTCCTGGATAACCCAGTCCGCATAGGTGAACGTTTCTGAAAGCGGCGTAAACCAGCCACCCGCCCCTTCCACCAGCAGCCATTCTGCTTGCGCCTCCAGCGTGCGTAACCCGGCAGACATCACGGCGGCGTCAATCGGCTCGCCCAGATCGGCGCTGACAATGTGCGGCGAGGTCGGTTCCGCAAAGGTGTAAGGGTTCACGGTTTTATAATCCAGCGGCAAACTGCTGTGCTGCTGCAACGCCAGCGCGTCGCTATTACGCAGCCCCTGCGCCGTCATTTCGCTACCGGATGCAACCGGTTTATACCCTGCGCTGCGCAAACCGCGTAGATTTGCCGCCTGTAGCAGCGCGCAACTGGCGACGGTTTTCCCCACTTCGGTATCCGTGCCGGTGACAAAATAGCGTTCAATCACGCGTGATAACTCCCCAAAAAAGATGATACGTCAGGGGACATTTCCCCTGCTGTTGCGGCCAGGCGAGTTGCAGACGTTGCAGTTTGCCCCGCGTCAGCCCCTGCTGCCTGCCGTTGTGTAAATGTGTCGCGCCAATGCCTTTCAGCGACCGCAGCGCGCGGGCAGCGTCATCAAAGTGCAAAGTGATGCTCTCGACACCGCTGTGTACAGACCAACCCGCTAAAGCCTGTTCGATTGCCGAAAGAGGTAAAAAGCGATTGGCATGCGGCTGGTCATCCACCGCCCGCCAGGCCTGATTCAATTCCGGCAACGAGGCTTCCACCAGCGTGGTAAATGCCACAAAACCGCCGGGTTGCGTCACGCGACAGAGTTCGTTGATGGCCTGGCGTAAATCATCACACCACTGCACGGCGAGGTTGCTCCACACCAGTGAGAACTGTGCATCCGCCAGTGGCAGCGCTTCGATATCACCCAGCAGATAGCGATCGGCGCTTTGCTGTCGGCGCGCTTCATCCAGCATAGTGGCCGAGAGATCCAGCGCCGTCACGTTACTGCCCAGCCCGCGCCAGTAACGGCTCATGGCGCCGGGGCCGCAGCCGGCATCAAGCACATTCGAGGGGGTGATTTCGCCCAGTTGCGTCAGCAGCAGATCGGCGCTCAGCCGCTGTAACGCGTCGTGGTGAGCGTAACTTTGCGCCGCGCGGCCAAATGCGGCGGCAACGGCGCGTTTATTCACCGCCATATAACGCCTCCAGCAGACTATCAATATCTTCCGCCTGGTGAGCCGCCGTCAGCGTCAGGCGCAGGCGCGCAGTGCCCGGCGGTACGGTCGGCGGACGAATCGCTGTCACCCAGCAACCCTGTTGACGCAGACGCTCCGCCAGACGCAGGGCACGCGCGTTATCACCAACGATCAGCGGCTGAATGGCGCTCTCTGAATCTGCCAGCGTCATCGGCAGTTGCGCCGCGCCGCGGCGAAAACGCGCGATCAGCGCCGCCAGCGTTGCCCGGCGTTGCTCACCCTCATCACTGCGGATCACCCGTAATGCCGCGCTGAGCGCCATTGCCTGCGCCGGTGGCATTGCGGTGCTGTAAATCAGATGACGGGCAAATTGCAGCAGATAGTCGGCAACCGTTTCGCTGCACAGCACCGCTGCGCCGCTGACGCCGAAGCCTTTGCCAAAGGTGACAATCAATATCTCAGGTTTGATGCCATGCAGATGGCAACTGCCGCGCCCCTGCTCGCCCACCACGCCAGTGCCGTGCGCGTCGTCAACCATCAGCCATGCCTGCGCCTCGCGTGCTACCTGGGCGATTTCCCCCAGCGGCGCGCTGTCGCCATCCATACTGAAAATGCCTTCGGTAACCACCAGTTGCTGGCCGTCAATCGGTTTTGTCAGTAGCGTTCGCATCTGCGCTACATCGTTGTGCGCAAAACGTCGCAACTGCGCCGGACTGTGGCTGGCGGTTTCCAGCAACGACGCGTGGCTCAGCTTGTCGGCGACAATCCGATCCTCTTTGCCGGTCAGCGCGGCGATCGCCGCCTGGTTGGCAGAAAAACCAGAGATAAACAGCAGTGCGCGCGGGTATCCCAGCCATTCGGCCAGTTCGCTTTCCAGCGCCTGATGCGCCACGGTGTGGCCGCTGACGTGGCCCGAGCCGCCGCTGCCCACACCGTAGCGTTCCGCGCCCTGCTGCCAGGCTTGCACCACCGCCGGATGCTGGCTTAAGCCGAGGTAATCATTGCTGGAGAAGTTGCAAAAACGCCGCTCACCGACCGTCAGCCAGCGTCCGGCGCCTTGTGCCACCGTCTGTCGCGAGCGCAGGGCATCTGCCGCGCGGCGTTCGCTCAACGCGGCATCAATACGCTGTTGCCAGCTCATAGCGCTGCCGCGTTGTAGAATTGCTCCGTATCGGCGTGCAGCAGTTGCTGCTCAATCTGCTGTTGCTGTTCGTTATCGCCATTCAGCACTTCCGTTTGCTGCGGGTTCAGCCCCAGTTTGCGGAACAGTTGCAGATCTTTATCCTCTTCCGGGTTTGGCGTAGTCAGCAGTTTGCAGCCGTAGAAAATCGAGTTCGCCCCGGCCATAAAACACATCGCCTGGGTCTGTTCGTTCATCTGTTCGCGACCGGCAGAAAGGCGCACATGGGAAGTGGGCATCATGATGCGGGCAATGGCGATGGTGCGGATAAAATCGAAGGCATCGACATCCTCGTTATCGGCCAGCGGCGTGCCTTTAACCTTCACCAGCATGTTAATCGGCACGCTCTCCGGCGGCGTAGGCAGGTTCGCCAGTTGCAGCAGCAGACCGGCGCGATCTTTCACCGTTTCCCCCAGCCCGACAATGCCACCCGAGCAAACTTTGATCCCGGCGTCGCGCACTTTATCCAGCGTGTCGAGACGTTCCTGGTAAGTGCGGGTGGTGATGATATTGCCGTAAAACTCCGGCGAGGTATCGAGGTTGTGGTTGTAGTAATCCAGTCCGGCGCTGGCAAGGCGCTGCGCCTGGTTTTCATTCAGCGTGCCGAGCGTCATACAGGCTTCCATCCCCATCGCTTTGACCCCTTCAACCATTTTTTCAAGGTACGGCATGTCGCGATCGTGCGGGTTTTTCCAGGCCGCGCCCATACAGAAACGCGTTGAGCCCGCGAGCTTCGCCTGGCGCGCAGATTCCAGCACCTGCTCCACTTCCATCAGCCGCTCGGATTCCAGCCCGGTTTTGTAGCGCGCGCTCTGCGGGCAATATTTGCAATCTTCCGGGCAGGCGCCGGTCTTGATCGACAGCAGCGTACTGACCTGAACCTGGCGCGGATCAAAGTGCTGACGGTGAACCTGCTGCGCCTCGAACAGCAGTTCAAGGAATGGTTTTTCAAACAGATCGGTAACTTGCGACATTGTCCAGCGTGCGTGGTGAGCCATCGGGCGTCTCCAAAGGGTGTTGTTAATTTTTGATTCGGTGTAGACTCGTAAACCTAAAACTTTTTAATTTGGTTTACAAGTCGATTATGACCGCAGACGATCTCGCTTTTGACCAGCGCCATATCTGGCACCCGTATACGTCAATGACCTCTCCCCTGCCGGTTTACCCGGTGCAATCCGCGCAAGGCTGCGAGCTGCACCTCAGCAGCGGCGAGCGGCTGGTGGATGGCATGTCCTCCTGGTGGGCGGCGATTCATGGCTATGGTCATCCGGCGCTGAATGCGGCGATGAAAGCGCAGATTGATGCGGTTTCGCATGTGATGTTCGGCGGCATAACGCATCAACCGGCGATCGACCTCTGTCGCAAGCTGGTGGCGATGACGCCCGAAGCGCTGGAGTGTGTGTTCCTGGCAGATTCCGGCTCGGTGGCCGTGGAAGTGGCGATGAAGATGGCCTTGCAGTACTGGCAGGCAAAAGGCGAAGCGCGGCAACGTTTTCTCACCTTTCGCAACGGCTACCACGGCGATACCTTTGGCGCAATGTCGGTCTGCGATCCGGACAACTCCATGCACAGCTTGTGGAAGGGCTATCTGCCGGAAAACCTGTTTGCGCCTGCACCGCAAAGCCGCTTCGACGGGGAATGGGACGAGCTTGATATGGTGGCATTTGCCCGGCTGATGGCGGCGCATCGCCATGAGATCGCGGCAGTGATCCTCGAACCCATTGTTCAGGGTGCGGGCGGCATGCGCATGTATCACCCGGAGTGGCTGAAACGCATACGCAAGATGTGCGATCGCGAAGGCATTCTGCTGATTGCTGACGAAATTGCCACTGGCTTTGGCCGCACCGGCAAACTGTTTGCCTGCGAACATGCAGATATCACGCCGGACATTCTGTGCCTCGGCAAAGCGCTGACCGGCGGCACGATGACGCTCTCCGCCACCCTGACCACGCGCCTGGTCGCCGAAACCATCAGCAACGGCGAAGCAGGCTGCTTTATGCACGGCCCGACATTTATGGGCAACCCGCTGGCCTGCGCGGTAGCCGTCGCCAGCCTGACGCTTCTCGAAAGCGGTGCGTGGCGCGAGCAGGTTGCGGCCATTGAAGCCCAGCTCAAAGAAGAACTCGCTCCTGCGGCGCACGCTGCCACGGTGGCAGACGTTCGTGTGCTCGGCGCAATTGGCGTGGTGGAAACCCGCTCGCCGGTAAACATGGCGGCGCTACAGCGTTTCTTCGTTGAACAAGGCGTATGGATCCGGCCCTTTGGCAAGCTCATCTACCTGATGCCGCCGTACATCATTACGCCAGAGCAGTTGTCGCGACTGACCGGCGCGGTAAATCGTGCCGTTGCACGCAGCGATCTGTTCGCATAGGCTACACTTCAGCCTGAACGAACAGAGGAACCCGTAATGAAGCTTATCAGTCATGATTTACGCGACGGTGAAAAACTGCCGCATCGCCATGTGTTTAACGGCATGGGCTACGATGGCGACAACCTCTCCCCGCATCTGGCATGGGACGATGTTCCTGCCGGAACCAAAAGTTTTGTCGTCACCTGCTATGACCCGGATGCACCGACCGGCTCCGGCTGGTGGCACTGGATTGTCGCCAACCTGCCTGCCGATACGCGCGTTCTGCCGCAGGGCGCCGGTTCCGGCGTTGCTGAACTGCCGGAAGGCGCGCTTCAGACGCGCACCGATTTCGGCAAAGCCGGTTACGGTGGCGCTGCGCCGCCGAAAGGCGAAACCCATCGCTACATCTTTACCGTTTACGCGCTGGATGTGGATCATCTGGAAGTGGATGAAAATGCCAGCGGTGCGATGGTCGGTTTTAACGTCCATTTTCATAAACTCGCCAGCGCCAGCATTACGGCGATGTTCAGCTAATTAATGTGCGCACAACGTAGTGCATCCGGCGACTGGGTGGATTTTCGCCGCGAGCAGGAAACCGGCATTGAGAGCGTCAGCGCCCACTTCACCGGGCACGCCTACGATCCGCACGATCATGACGAAGTGCTGGTGGGCGTGACCCAGCAAGGCGTGCAGCGTTTTAACTGCCACCGCGCGTTGCATACCAGCCACCCAGGCCGCGCGATTTTGATTGAGCCAGGCGCGGTGCATGACGGACATGCGCCGGACGAAAATGGCTTTACCTATGTGATGCTTTACCTGCCGCAACAGTGGGTCACCACCATGCTGCAACAGCGCGGGCACAGAGACGTATCGCAAATCGAAGCGGCTTTTCGTAACACCCTGACCGATGACAACATGCTGATCCACGCCATTCAGCAGGCATTTTTTGCCCTTCATCACCATGAAGGCCGACTCGCCCGCGATCAGAGTCTGGATCATCTCATTAAGCTGCTTACCCGCCATATTGATGGCAAAACCGCCCTGCCGCCGGATGAAACCGTGCTGCGTATGCAGCAGGTGAAAGAGATGCTGCATGACCGCATGGCGGACGATATCGGGCTGGACGCGCTTTCGGCGCACTGCGGTATTGACCGTTTTCGTCTGAGCAGACAATTTCAGAAAGCCTTTGGCCAGACGCCGCATGCCTATCTGGTTCGCCTGCGTTTACGCACTGCCAGAGCCTTGCTGGCGCACGGGCTGGAACCCGCGCAGGTGGCGGCGCAGGTGGGTTTTGCCGATCAAAGCCACCTTGGCCGATGGTTCCAGCGCGCGTATCGCCTCTCTCCCGCCGCCTTCCAGCGCCAGTGCACAAACGTTCTATCCCGCTGAACGCGCTTCTTCGAAGATGGGCTTTTACGACAGACGGAGAAGAAAAACGCATGTTTGATACCAAAGTTGCCCTTGTGGTACGTGACGATCTGGAAAGCTGGCAACGGTTGAATGTGGTGGCGTTTCTCGCCACCGGCGTGGTCTCTGCCGCGCCGGAAGTGCTGGGTGAACCCTACGTGGATGCCGCCGGGCGTCGCTATGAGCGCATTGCCGGGCAGCCGATGCTGATTTTCGCCGGTACGCTGGCCGATTTGCAGCGTACCCACCGCAAGGGGCTGGAGCGGGAAGTGACGGTGGTGCCGTATGTGGAAGCGATGTTCTCTACCGGCAATGATGACGCTAACCGCGCCGTGTTTCAGCAGGAAGATGCGGAGGCAATGAACCTGGTCGGCATTGCCCTGCGCGGGCCGAAAAAAGCCATCGATAAAGTGATCAAAGGTCTCGCCCTGCATCCTTAATTACCCTTCCCGCCGACGCCTTTGCACGGCGGGAATTCCCCCATCCGCCAAATAACGGGCATTTTCGTTCACTTACCGCTGACTTTTTTCGATTTTGGCTTCCCGTTTCGCTCAACTTAGTATAAAAAAGCAGGCTTTGACGTAACCCTTTCAACTTTGCATAGTCTGGAGCACGCTTTGAACACATCATCGGTTTCCCGTCTGGCGCTGGCGCTCGCTTTTGGCGTGACACTGACCGCCTGTAGCTCAACCCCGCCGGCTGAACGTCCCTCTGAACAGAAAGCACCGGGCACGACCTCGCGCCCTGTCCTCAGCGCGGGTGAAGCGAAAAACTTCGTGGCGGATCGCTACTTTACCTCGCTGACGCCGGACGGCGCGGTATGGAAACCGGTGTCGATTCGTCTGCCGGAAAAAGCGGATTTCGTGGTTGGCCCGGCAGGTACTCCAGGCGTAACGCACACCACCATTCAGGCTGCGGTAGACGCGGCAATCAACAAGCATGCCAGCGATCGTCAATATATCGCCGTGATGCCGGGCGAGTATGAAGGTACGGTGTATGTGCCTGCCGCTTCTGGCAGCGTGACCATTTACGGGACCGGCGAGAAAGCGCTGGACGTAAAAATTGGTATGGCGATTGACTCTGAAATCGATCCAAACACCTGGCGTCGTCTGGTCAATCCATCAGGCAAATATATGCCGGGTAAACCCGCGTGGTATATGTTCGATAACTGCCAGAGCAAACGCGCCGCAACGGTTGGTATGATGTGTTCTGCGGTTTTCTGGTCACAGAACAATGGCCTGCAATTGCAGAATCTGACCATCCAGAACACGTTGGGCGACAGTGTTGATGCGGGCAATCACCAGGCGGTGGCGCTGCGCAGCGACGGCGATAAAGTGCAGATCAACAACGTCAACATTCTGGGTCGCCAGAACACCTTCTTTGTTACCAACAGCAGCGTGGACAACACCCTGCGTAGCGATCGCCAGACCCGTACGCTGGTGACCAACAGCTACCTCGAAGGGGATGTGGATATCGTTTCCGGTCGCGGCGCGGTGGTGTTTGATAACACCGATTTCCGCGTAGTGAACTCCCGCACGCAGAAAGAAGGCTACGTCTTCGCCCCGGCGACGCTCTCTAACCTGTACTACGGCTTCCTCGCCGTGAACAGCCGCTTTACCGGCAACGGCGTGGCGCAGCTCGGCCGTTCTCTGGACGTTGATGGCAACACCAACGGTCAGGTCGTTATCCGCGACAGCGTGATTAATGAAGGCTTTAACGTCGCTAAACCGTGGGCAGATGCCGCTGTTTCTGGCCGTGCGTACGCAGGCAATGTCGGCGCGGTGGATGATAAAGGCAATGTACAGCGCGAGCTGAACAACCCGCAGTTCAACCGCATGTGGGAGTTTAACAACCGCGGCGTGGGCAGCCAGGTTGTCGCTGAGCCGAAGAAGTAATTCAGCAGTAATAAAAAACCTCGCCGCGGCGAGGTTTTTTTATGGCTGATGATCAGCATCAGAAAGCGTTAACCACCACCCACATCGGCCCCTGACCTACCGCATAACGCGCTTTCTCAGTCAGCAGCCCCTGCTCGCCGGTGATTTCATACAGTGCGATGTGATGCGATTTCTGCCCGGCCGCGATCAAATACTTACCGCTCTTATCGATGTTGAAACCGCGCGGCTGTGTTTCCGTCGGCTGAAAACCTTCCAGCGACAGCACGCTGCCATCTTCCGAGACACTGAAAATCGTCAGCAGGCTGGCGGTACGATCGCAGGTATAAAGGTGGCGACCATCCGGCGTGATATGAATATCTGCCGCCCAGCGGGTATCGGTAAAATCTGGCGGCATGATATCCAGCGTCTGTACGCACTCGATTTTGCCGTGCACATCGCTCAACTGCCAGACATCAACGGAGCTGTTCAGCTCATTCACGCAATAGGCGAAACGCGCGTTCGGATGGAACGCCATATGACGCGGACCTGCGCCTTCCACGGTGGTCACTTCCGCCGGGTTTTGCGCCGTCAGATTACCGTCATCCGCCAGCGTGAACAGGCAGATACGATCCTGCTTCAGCGCCGGAACCCACAGCGTATGGTTGTCCGGAGAGATGTTCGCCGAGTGGCACCCTTCCAGCCCTTCCACGACATCGACGTTCTGCGTCGGAATACCGTCTTCCAGGCGCGTCACGCTGACGCTGCCCGCATTGTAAGAGGCGCTGAACAGGAAGCGGCCGCTGCGATCGGTGGAAATATGCGTCGGGCTGCCCGGCAACGGCGCTTCCGCCGCAAACGTCAGCGCACCGTCGTCAGGGGCGATACGGTAAGCGATAACGCGAAATTCAGGGCGAACGCCCACGTAGAGGTAACGTTTGTCCGGGCTGACCACCATCGGCTGAACCTGACCAGGCACATCAACGACCTGAACCAGCGTCAGTGAGCCTTCAGAATTCAAACGCCAGACGTGGATCTGCTGACTTTCCGGACTTGCGGTATAAACGGTTTGTTTCATGAACACTCCTTTCCTCTAATTCTTATTTGCGTTAAGTAACCAGGATAGCCTTTTTTCTGGCTTGATGCTGATTTTCTGCGCCAGATTTTGCGCATCCGGCGACGCGGTGTACCATGCCCGGACGCAAAAATTTCAACATCGACCACGGAATATGTTATGACTTCGCGAGTTATTGCTCTGGATTTAGACGGTACGCTACTGACACCGAAAAAAACGCTTTTGCCCTCATCCCTTGAAGCGTTGGCCCGCGCAAAAGCGGCAGGACATCAACTCATCATCGTCACCGGTCGGCATCATGTCGCCATCCACCCTTTTTATCAGGCACTGGCGCTGGATACACCTGCAATTTGTTGTAATGGCACTTATTTGTATGATTATCGTGCAAAAAAAGTACTCGCTGCCGATCCACTACCGGTACCGCAAGCGCAACAACTGATTACTCAGCTTAACGAGCATGAGATTCATGGCCTGATGTATGTCGATAACGCCATGCTGTACGAGAAACCCACCGGCCATGTGCTGCGCACCAACAACTGGGCGCAATCGCTGCCGCCGGAACAACGTCCGGTGTTTGAACAAGTAGCATCGCTGAGCAGCGCGGCGCAGGAAGTGCAAGCCATCTGGAAGTTCGCGCTCACCGACGAAGATACGCAAAAACTGAAGGATTTCGCCCACCATATCGAGCAGACGCTGGGGCTGGAATGTGAATGGTCGTGGCACGATCAGGTCGATATCGCCCGCGCCGGAAACAGCAAAGGCAAGCGCCTCGCCGAATGGGTGGCATCACAAGGTTTGTCGATGCAGGACGTGGTGGCGTTTGGCGATAATTATAACGATATCAGCATGCTGGAAGCGGCGGGCGTTGGCGTAGCGATGGGGAATGCCGACGATGCGGTCAAAGCGCACGCCGATGTGGTGATTGGCGATAACACGACCGACAGTATCGCCAGCTATATCTACAAGGAACTGCTGTGATCAGGCAGTAATCGACACGCTCTTAATCTGCGCATACAGCCACTGGCCCGCTTTGATACCCAATTCATCTCTCGCCCAGGGGCTGATGCGCGCCCACAGCGTGCGGCTCCCCACCTCAAGTTGAACTTCTACCTGCCCATCAACATCGAAGCACTGCGCCACTTTGGCGCGCAGAATATTACGGATACTGGTGTTCATCGGCGGTTGCAGCACCAGGGAAACGTCCGTCGCCTGCACACGAATGCGCAACGTGCTTTGCAGCGGGCGATCGACTTTGTTCACCCAGATATGCTGATCGCCAAGCGCCAGCGCGGTCATGGCGTAGTGCGGATGGTGTTCCAGCACCACCACTTTTAACACGCTGCTTTGCTGCTCAGGCGGTAGCCACGGGTTCATCACGCGGCTGCCCCAGACATCCTCCAGGCTGCCGAACGCTTTCACTTCCCCCGCTTCCAGCACCATCACTTTATCAGCCAGATGCAGGATCTCATCCAGCGAGTGGCTGACATACAACATCGGAATGTTGATCTCCTGCGC
The DNA here is from genome assembly GCF_013085925.1 of Kosakonia sp. MUSA4. Taxonomy (NCBI): domain Bacteria; kingdom Pseudomonadati; phylum Pseudomonadota; class Gammaproteobacteria; order Enterobacterales; family Enterobacteriaceae; genus Kosakonia; species Kosakonia sp. MUSA4. Next base: position 1,501,888 of record NZ_CP025697.1, on the reverse strand, counting down.
CAGCCGCTGCAAATAAGGCAAAAGCTCACGTTTACGGGGAATATCCAGCGAAGCCAGCGGCTCATCCAGCAGCATCAGTTCCGGCGCGGTTAATAACGCGCGGCCAATGGCGACGCGCTGTTTTTCGCCGCCGGAGAGCGTTCCGGGCAGACGCCCCAGCAGCGGCTCAATCCCTAGCAGCGCCACCAGCTTGTCGAATTGCCCGGCCATTGATTTCGCCATGCCGTAACGCAGGTTACCGAGCACTTTATAGTGCGGGAACAGGCGCGCATCCTGAAAAACATAACCGACACGACGTTTTTCCGGCGGCAGACAAATTTTGCGCGAAGTATCGAGAAGTACGCGATTGTTCAGGGCAATACGCCCTTCTTGCGGGTGCGTCAGGCCGCCGATCGCGTTAATCAGCGAGGTTTTCCCGGCACCGGAAACACCAAAAATCGCCGTAATTCCGCTGGCAGGCAGCGATTCGGCGACACGCAGTTGATGTGTTCCCAGCGTCTGGGTGAAATCGAGCTCCAGCATCGGTTATCTCCCTGTCCGTTCACGGCTGATGCGCGCCAGCCATTCCGATACCAGCAACGAGATCAGCGCCAGCACAATCGAGATCACACACAGCCGCGCCGCCGCGCTTTCACCGCCAGGCATCTGAATCAGGGTATACATCGCCGAGGGAATGGTGCGCGTTTCCCCCGGAATATTGGAGACGAAGGTGATGGTCGCGCCAAATTCGCCGAGCGAGCGGGCGAAGGCCAGCACCGTACCGACAATAATTCCCGGCAACGTCAATGGCAGCGTGATGGTGGCAAAGACGCGCCAGCGCCCTGCGCCAAGCGTGCGTGCAGCCTGTTCAAGCTTTCTGTCCACGCCTTCCAGCGCGAGGCGGATCGCGCGCACCATCAACGGAAAAGACATCACCGCGGCGGCTAACACCGCGCCGCGCCAGCTAAACGCAAAGGTGATACCGAACCAGTCATACAGCCACTGACCGATAAAACCGCGTCTGCCCATCGCCACCAGCAACAGATAACCCACCACCACCGGCGGTAAAACCAGCGGCAGATGCAGTACGCTATCAAGGAGAGCTTTGCCCGGAAATGTGCAACGCACCAGCAGCCAGGCGAAGAAGATCCCAAAGGGCAAACTGAATAATACCGCGAGGGATGAGACTTTTAGGCTCAGCAGTACCGCCTGCCATTCGGGATCCGTCAATATCATTAGTGCGTCGTAAATCCGTAACGTTTGAAAATTTCAGAAGCCTGCGGGCCTTTCAGGTAATCATAAAACGCCGTTACCGTTGCGTTTTTATGCCCGTCGATGATAGCCAGCGGGTATTCCACTTTTTGGTGTGAATCTTCCGGGAAGGTCCCCACCACTTTCACACCTTTGCTGACCACCGCGTCAGAACCGTAAACGATGCCCAGCGGCGCTTCTCCACGCTCTACCAGCGCCAGCGCGCCACGGACATCTTCTGCCGGAGCCAGCTTCGGTGACAAGGTTTCCCATGCTCCCAGTTTTTGCAGCGCCTCTTTGGCGTAAATCCCTGCCGGAACGTGGTCCGGGTCGCCAACGGCAAGGCGGCCGCCTTTCAGCAGGCTGGTCCAGTTCGTTTTGGCATTAACGGTAATATTGCCCTGAGCGCTGCTTTTCGGTGCCACAACCACCAGGCTATTGCCCAGCAGGGTTTCACGCGTCGCCGTATCAATGGATTTTTTCTCAACGGCGTAATCCATCCATTTCTGATCGGCAGAAATAAACAGATCGGCCGGCGCGCCTGCTTCAATCTGCCGCGCCAGCGTTGACGAAGAGGCGAACGAAGAAACTACCTCAACGTTTTTCTCTTTTTTATACGCCGCCGCAATATCCTGCAGCGCATTGGTCAGCGACGCTGCTGCAAAAACGGTAATTTTGCCCTCTTCCGCCAGCGCATGCCCGGCAACAGAAAGCGATAAAGTCGCCCCAGCAAAAAGGCGTAACCATGTACCTGCCATTTGTAGCTCCTCTGAGTGTCGTTATATATGTTGAAACATAACGATAATATCAGAGTTTTCATGACGGCAGGTAATACCCATAAAGAATGAGTAACTTCAATAAATATATCGGCAGGATGTCACAAAATCTTGAACAGTAAAACGCCCACCGAAGTGGGCGTTTTCGAAAGGATCAGCGCTGCTGGCTGGAACGGTCGCGATGACCGAAGGCGGAAAAGACGTTAAACACTTCACCCAGGCCATAAATCAGCCCCAGGATGATAGCCATCACCACAGGAACCATGATCACGGCAAAAACCAGGCTTTTCAACAACTCTAACATGATCGACTCCGGATATTGTGAAGCAGGCATTTTAGCCCGATTCCACAGAAAAACACTCGCCTTTTGTGCGATTGCCTGAGCCGCTTTGCTATCAATATCAGGGCTCAGGCTAGGCGTAATACCGCTTTTCCTTCACAATACTCTTTTTGCCAGGACATTGCGTAATGCAGGCTGAAATTCTCTTAACCCTCAAACTCCAGGAACGCCTTTTTGCCGATCCGCGCCGTATTTCTCTGCTGAAACAGATTGAACAAACGGGTTCGATTAGCCAGGGCGCGAAGAACGCAGGCATCAGTTACAAAAGCGCCTGGGATGCCATCAATGAAATGAATCAACTGAGCGAACATACGCTGGTTGATCGTGCGACAGGCGGTAAAGGCGGCGGTGGCGCGGTAGTGACCCGTTACGGGCAGCGCCTGATTCAGCTTTACGATCTGCTGGCGCAGATTCAGCAGAAAGCGTTTGACGTGCTGAGCGACGACGACGCGCTGCCGCTGAATAGCCTGCTGGCGGCCATTTCCCGCTTTTCCCTGCAAACCAGCGCCCGCAACCAGTGGTTTGGCACTGTAACCGCCCGCGATCATCAGCAGGTGCAGCAGCATATTGAAGTGCTGCTGGCCGACGGTGAAACGCGCCTGAAAGTCGCTATCACCGCACAAAGCGGCGAACGGCTTGGCCTTGAGGCAGGAAAAGAGGTGCTGGTATTGCTGAAAGCGCCGTGGGTCAATATCACGCAGGATGCGCAGCGCGCCGCGCTTGCCGACAACCAGCTTAAAGGTTTCATCAGCCATATTGAGCGCGGCGAACAGCAAAGCGAAGTGCTGATGACACTGCCTGACGGACAGCAACTCTGCGCCACGGTGCCAACGCATGACGTGGATAATTTGCAGGAACAGCGCGAAGTGACGGCATATTTTAATGCCGATCGCGTCATTCTCGCCACGTTATGCTAATCGCATTGACAAGTGAGTGCATTGCACGTATCCCTGAACTTCATTGCTGCAAAAAACGGGATATATCATGTCATCATTGCAAATTTCGCAAGGCACGTTTCGTCTTAGCGATACACGCACGCTGCACCTTGAACAGTTAATCCTGCGAGCGGGCGAAAGCTGGGCCTTCGTTGGCGCGAACGGCAGCGGGAAATCCGCGCTGGCCCGCGCGCTTTCGGGCGAACTGACGCTGCTGAACGGTGAACGTCAGTGTCAGTTTACCCGCCTGACGCGTCTCTCTTTTGAGCAGTTACAAAAACTGGTCAGCGATGAGTGGCAGCGCAATAACACCGATATGCTCAGCCCGGGCGAAGAAGATACCGGGCGCACCACGGCCGACATCATTCAGGATGAGGTTAAAAACCCACAGCGCTGTGAACAGCTGGCGGCGCAGTTCGGCATCGCGCATCTGCTGACACGCCGCTTTAAATACCTTTCGACCGGCGAAACGCGCAAAACGCTGCTATGCCAGGCGCTGATGTCCGAGCCGGAACTGCTGGTGCTGGATGAACCGTTCGACGGGCTGGATGTGAACTCCCGCCAGCAACTGGCGGAACTGCTGGCAAGGCTGAATGGTGAGGGTTACACCGTAGTGCTGGTGCTTAACCGCTTCGATGAAATCCCGGATTTTGTACAGCATGCTGGCGTACTGGTGGATTGCACCCTGACAGAAACCGGTGAAAAGTCCGCCCTGCTGCAACAGGCGCTGATTGCGCAACTGGCGCACAGTGAAAAACTGGCCGGTATTGCCCTGCCGGAACCCGATGCGCCCCCGGCCCGGGAAACGTTACGCGCGGGCGAACCGCTGATTGTGCTGAACGATGGCGTCGTTTCTTATGACGACAGACCGATCATCAACCAGCTCTCCTGGACGGTAAATCCCGGCGAACACTGGCAGATCGTTGGCCCGAACGGCGCGGGGAAATCGACGCTATTGAGCCTGATCACCGGCGATCACCCGCAGGGTTACAGCAACGATCTGACGCTGTTTGGCCGCTGTCGCGGCAGCGGTGAAACTATCTGGGATATCAAAAAACATATTGGTTACGTCAGCAGCAGCCTGCATCTCGATTACCGCGTCAGCACCAATGTGCGTAACGTGATCCTCTCCGGCTACTTTGACTCGATTGGCATCTATCAGGCGGTGTCAGATAAGCAGCACAAACTGGCGCAGCGCTGGCTGGATATTTTAGGTTTCGACGCCCGCACCGCCGATGCGCCCTTCCACAGCCTTTCATGGGGACAACAGCGGCTGGCGCTGATTGTCCGTGCGCTGGTGAAACATCCGACATTACTGATCCTCGACGAGCCGCTGCAAGGGCTGGATCCGCTGAACCGCCAGCTGATCCGCCGTTTTGTTGACGTGTTAATCAGTGAAGGGCAAACCCAATTGCTGTTTGTTTCGCACCATGCCGACGATGCGCCAGCCTGCATTACTCACCGGCTGACCTTTGTGCCGGAAGGTAACAGCTATCGCTACCAACTCGAAACGCACGCTTCCTGAGCAGCATCACTCTGGCGAACATCTGGAATATAGTCTTTTATCCTGTACGCCGATTGCCTGACTGCCATCAATGACTTATAACCTCCTCGGGACGTTGTCCGGCTTTTGCCAGCAGCGTCTGCGTTGCTGTAACGCAATGCCGTCATTTTAAGACTATTCATGTTCGCCGGATAAGCGCCGCTAAAGCAGGGTTTTTCCGGCGGTTACGCGACAAACCTGACGACAGAAAATTCAGTGTAAACGATTCCACTAATTTATCCCATGTCACAGTTTTCACCTCTCTGTTATGCTAAGGTTTGTTCATATCAAATGCTTTATGGAGTGAAATATGCGAGTTCTGGTTACTGGTGGTAGCGGTTACATAGGAAGCCACACCTGCGTACAACTGCTGCAAAACGGCCATGACGTCATCATTCTGGATAACCTCTGTAACAGTAAGCGCAGCGTGCTCAATGAAATCGAGCGCTTTGGCGGAAAATCCGCGCTGTTCGTTGAAGGCGATATTCGCGATGAAGCGCTACTGGCCGAAATCCTGCACGATCATGCCATTGAAGCGGTCATTCACTTTGCCGGGCTGAAGGCCGTGGGCGAATCCGTGGCGAAGCCGCTGGAGTACTACGACAACAACGTCAACGGTACGCTGCGCCTGATCGACGCCATGCGCGCCGCCAACGTCAAAAACCTGATTTTCAGCTCCTCCGCGACGGTCTACGGCGATCAACCGAAAATCCCTTATGTCGAAAGCTTCCCCACCGGGACGCCGCAAAGTCCGTACGGCAAAAGCAAATTGATGGTGGAACAGATCCTCACCGACCTGCAAAAAGCGCAGCCGGAGTGGAGTATCGCGCTGCTGCGCTACTTCAACCCGGTTGGCGCACATCCGTCAGGAGATATGGGCGAAGATCCGCAGGGTATCCCGAATAACCTGATGCCTTACATCGCGCAGGTTGCCGTTGGCCGTCGTGATTCTCTGGCGATTTTCGGCAGCGATTATCCGACGCCGGATGGCACGGGCGTGCGTGATTACATTCATGTGATGGACCTGGCGGACGGTCACGTTGCGGCGATGCAACAGCTGGCCGGTAAACCGGGCGTCCATATTTACAACCTCGGCGCCGGCGTCGGCAGCAGCGTACTGGATGTGGTTAACGCCTTCAGCAAAGCCTGCGGCAAACCGGTGGCATGGCACTATGCGCCGCGCCGCGAGGGCGATTTACCGGCCTACTGGGCCGACGCGACCAAAGCCGATAAAGAGCTGAACTGGCGCGTGACCCGTACGCTTGACGAAATGGCAGAGGATACCTGGCGCTGGCAGTCACGCCATCCGCAGGGTTATCCGGATTGAAGGAGCAGTAATGACGCAATTTAACCCGGTCGATCATCCACATCGCCGCTACAACCCGCTGACCGATCAGTGGATCCTGGTTTCTCCGCATCGCGCAAAGCGTCCCTGGCAAGGGGCGCAGGAAACGCCTGCGAAGCAAACATTGCCTGCACACGATCCGGATTGCTTTCTGTGTCCGGGCAATACTCGCGTAACGGGCGATAAAAACCCGGATTACACCAGTACTTACGTGTTCACCAATGATTTTGCAGCGCTGATGACCGATACGCCGCAGGCGCCGGAAAGCAGCGATCCGCTGATGCGCAGCCAGAGCGCGCGCGGGACCAGCCGGGTTATTTGCTTCTCGCCGGATCACAGCAAAACGCTGCCGGAACTGAGCCTGAACGCGCTGGAAGAGGTGGTGAAAACTTGGCAACAGCAAACCGCCGAACTGGGCCAGCAGTATCCATGGGTGCAGGTGTTTGAGAACAAAGGCGCGGCAATGGGCTGCTCCAACCCGCATCCGCATGGCCAGGTGTGGGCGAACAGTTTCCTGCCCAACGAAGTGGAACGCGAAGACCGCCTGCAAAAAGCTTACTTTGCTGAACATCACTCGCCAATGCTGGTCGATTATGCGCAGCGCGAGCTGAATGACGGCAGCCGTACGGTCGTGGAAACCGACCACTGGCTGGCCGTGGTGCCTTACTGGGCGGCCTGGCCGTTCGAAACGCTGCTGTTGCCGAAAGCGCATATCCAGCGCATTACCGACTTAACCGCAGCGCAGCGCAGCGATCTGGCGCTGGCGCTGAAAAAACTGACCAGCCGTTACGACAATCTGTTCCAGTGCTCTTTCCCCTACTCGATGGGCTGGCACGGCGCGCCGTTTAACGGCGAAGAGAATGATCACTGGCAGTTGCACGCGCATTTCTATCCGCCGCTGCTGCGTTCCGCTACCGTACGTAAATTTATGGTGGGATACGAAATGCTGGCGGAAACCCAGCGCGATCTGACGGCAGAACAAGCCGCTGAACGCCTGCGTGCGCTGAGCGATGTCCATTTTCGCGAATCCGGAGAATAACAATGAGTCTGAAAGAAAAAACACAATCCCTGTTTGCTGAGAAATTTGGCTACCCTGCCACCCATACCATTCAGGCTCCGGGCCGTGTGAATCTGATTGGCGAACATACTGACTATAACGACGGTTTTGTGCTGCCCTGCGCTATTAATTACCAGACGGTGATTAGCTGCGCACCGCGCACCGATCGCCTCGTGCGGGTGATTGCCGCCGATTACGATAACCAGACGGATGAATTTTCCCTCGACGCCCCGATTGTTACTCACGACAACCAGCAGTGGTCCAACTATGTGCGTGGCGTAGTGAAACACCTGCAAAAACGCAACGCGGGCTTTGGCGGCGCCGATCTGGTGATCAGCGGCAACGTACCGCAAGGCGCCGGGTTAAGCTCCTCAGCATCGCTGGAAGTGGCGGTCGGCACCGTCTTCCAGCAGCTTTACCATCTGCCGCTGGATGGCGCGCAGATTGCCCTTAACGGCCAGGAAGCGGAAAACCAGTTCGTCGGCTGTAACTGCGGCATTATGGATCAGTTGATTTCGGCGCTGGGCAAAAAAGGCAGCGCGTTGCTGATCGACTGCCGCTCGCTCGGCACCAAAGCGGTGTCGATGCCGGAAGGCGTGGCAATTGTCATCATTAACAGTAACTTCAAACGCACGCTGGTTGGCAGTGAATACAACACGCGTCGTCAGCAGTGCGAAACCGGTGCGCGTTTCTTCCAGCAGAAAGCGCTGCGCGATGTCAGCATCGACCAGTTCAATGCGGTAGCGCACGAGCTGGATCCGCTGGTCAGCAAACGCGTACGCCATGTACTGACAGAAAACGCGCGCACGGTGGAAGCGGCCGCCGCGCTGGAGAAAGGCGATCTGCAACGCATGGGCGTGCTGATGGCCGAATCCCATGCGTCGATGCGCGATGATTTTGAAATCACCGTGCCGCAAATCGATACGCTGGTCGAGATTGTGAAAGCCACCATCGGTGATAAAGGCGGCGTGCGCATGACCGGCGGCGGCTTTGGCGGCTGCGTTGTCGCGCTGGTGCCGGAAGCGCTGGTTCCTGCGGTGAAACAGGCCGTGGAAAACCAGTACGAAGCCAAAACCGGCATCAAAGAAACCTTTTATGTGTGCAAACCTTCACAGGGAGCAGGACAGTGCTAAACGAATCTGCGACGGCGGCTCCGGACGGGCTGCCCTTTCGTCTCATCACTCTGCGCAACAGCGCCGGAATGGTGGTAACACTCATGGACTGGGGCGCGACGCTGCTCTCGGCACGCGTGCCACTGAAAGATGGCACCGTGCGTGAAGCGTTACTCGGCTGCGCGTCACCAGAATACTATCTGCAACAATCCGCGTTTCTCGGCGCCTCGGTGGGCCGTTACGCCAACCGTATCAGCAAAAGCCGTTTTCAGCTTGATGGCCAGACATATGCGCTTACGCCCAGCCAGGGCGAAAATCAGTTGCACGGCGGCCCGGAAGGTTTCGACAAACGTCGCTGGCGGATTGAGCGTCAGAATGGAAATGAGGTGCTGTTTTCGCTGACTTCGCCGGATGGCGATCAAGGTTTTCCGGGCAACGTAAACGCCACGGCGCATTTTCGCCTCGGCGAGGATAACCGTCTGGCCATTGAATATCGCGCCACGACCGACAAACCCTGCCCGGTCAACCTGACCAACCACGCGTATTTCAACCTCGATGGGCACCAGTCTGATGTGCGTAGCCACTCGCTGCAACTGCTGGCAGATGAATATCTGCCTGTGGATGAGATGGGGCTGCCGACCGGCGGCTTGAAAAAAGTCGCGCTGACCAGTTTTGATTTCCGTACGCCCAAAACCGTGGCGGAAGAGTTTCTCAGCGACGACGATCAGCGCGTGGTAAAAGGCTACGATCATGCGTTTTTGTTGCAGGCGAAGGGCGATGCCAGCCAGCCTGCGGCACAGCTGTGGTCGGCGGATAACCAACTGCAAATGACGGTTTATACCAGCGCTCCTGCGCTCCAGTTCTATTCCGGCAATTATCTCGACGGTACGCCAGCGCGCGGGGGGAAAACCTACGCAGCATGGCAAGGCCTGGCGCTGGAGAGCGAATTTTTGCCCGACAGCCCGAATCGCCCGGACTATCCGCAGCCGGACTGTGTTTTACGCCCCGGCAGCGAATATGTCAGCCTGACGGAATATCACTTTATTGCGCTTTAATCTCAGCCCTCCTCCCGGAGGGCTTTTTTTTGCTCATTTTGCTGAAATAAGCGCCACTTATCGACAAAACTATAACCCCTGGTTCACAAGCACCTTACACTGCGCGGCTATTTTCGCTATGGTTATGGGTAATCGTTGCCGGGGCTCTCTCTCCGGCAATATAATGAGAATTGTTATCATTCAATCAGGCTTACAGGAGTAAGAGTATGGCTGTTACTAAGCTGGTTCTGGTTCGTCATGGCGAAAGCCAGTGGAACAACGAAAACCGCTTCACCGGTTGGTACGATGTCGATCTGTCAGAGAAAGGCGTTGGTGAAGCGAAAGCAGCAGGCAAGCTGCTGAAAGAGGAAGGCTACTCCTTCGATTTTGCTTACACTTCCGTGCTGAAACGTGCCATCCACACACTGTGGAACGTGCTGGACGAACTGGATCAGGCGTGGTTGCCGGTAGAAAAAAGCTGGAAACTGAACGAGCGTCACTACGGTGCGTTGCAGGGTCTGAACAAAGCCGAAACCGCAGAAAAATACGGTGACGAGCAGGTTAAACAGTGGCGTCGTGGCTTTGCCGTTACACCGCCAGCGCTGACCAAAGATGACGAGCGTTTCCCGGGCCACGATCCGCGCTACGCCAAACTGACCGAAGCCGAGCTGCCGCAGACCGAAAGCCTGGCGCTGACCATCGATCGCGTTATTCCTTACTGGAATGAAACCATTCTGCCGCGCCTGAAAAGCGGTGAGCGCGTGATCATCGCTGCGCACGGTAACTCCCTGCGCGCGCTGGTGAAATACCTCGACAACATGAGCGAAGAAGAGATCCTCGAACTGAACATCCCGACCGGCGTACCGTTGGTTTATGAGTTCGATGAAAACTTCAAACCGCTGAAACACTACTACCTGGGCAATGCGGAAGAGATCGCTGCAAAAGCCGCTGCGGTAGCAAACCAGGGTAAAGCGAAGTAAGTTTTCCCCCATAAAAAAGCGTGGATTGCTCCACGCTTTTTTTTTGCTCGTCGTACGCAATCAGCCACACAAAACAAGGCAGCAGCGCAAATCCCCAGCGACTAAACACAAGTAAACGGAGGAAAGCCCATGCCCTCTGCGGCTCGAATCAGGCGCGACGTGCTTTTACCGCTGCCGCTAACTGACGCAGGATAGTGTCCGTATCTTCCCAGCCGATGCACGCATCGGTGATGCTCTTACCGTAGACCAGCGGTTGGCCGCTCTCCAGGCTCTGATTACCTTCCGCCAGGTGGCTTTCAATCATCACGCCGATAATCGCTTTTTCACCGTTGGCGATCTGCTGGCAGACGTCGCTGCCAACGTCCATTTGCTTTTTGAACTGCTTGCTGGAGTTCGCATGGCTGAAATCGATCATCACCTGCGGTTCCAGGCCCGCTTTGGTCAGGCCAACTTTCACTTCTGCCACATGTTTTGCACTGTAGTTCGGCTCTTTGCCGCCGCGCAGAATAATGTGGCAGTCGCCATTACCGGCGGTATTCACAATGGCAGAGTGGCCCCATTTGGTGACGGACAGGAAGCAGTGCGGCGCGCTGGCGGCGTTAATGGCATCGATCGCCACTTTGATGGTGCCGTCGGTGCCGTTTTTGAATCCAACCGGACACGAGAGACCAGAAGCCAGCTCGCGGTGTACCTGTGATTCCGTGGTACGGGCGCCGATCGCCCCCCAGCTCATCAGATCCGCCAGATATTGCGGCGTGATCATATCGAGGAATTCACCCGCAGCCGGCAGGCCGCTGTCATTGATTTCCAGCAGTAACTTGCGGGCAATGCGCAGGCCGTCGTTGATCTGGAAGCTGTTATCCATATGCGGATCGTTGATCAGCCCTTTCCAGCCAACGGTAGTACGCGGTTTTTCAAAATAGACGCGCATCACCACTTCCAGTTCGCCGCTGAGCTCTTCACGCAATGCCAGCAGGCGCGAAGCGTACTCTTTCGCCGCCGCAGGATCATGAATGGAACACGGGCCAATCACCACCAGCAGACGATCGTCATTGCCGCGCAGGATGCTGTGGATCGCTTTGCGGGCGCTGGATACCGTCTGGGCGGCAGTTTCAGTGGCGGGGAATTTTTCAAGGAGCGCTACAGGAGGTAATAACTCGTTGATCTCTTTAATACGTAAATCGTCGTTCTGATAATTCATGATCTTTCCAGTGTGGCCATACTTTTTGTAATGAATGCAATCTTTCCAATCTATCTTGTCAGGCCCGAAGTGTAAACGCCCTTTTACACTGCGGGCGGATAATTCCTGGAATGGCGCCAAAAGCCATGCAAAAGTCGCAGACCGTTAGATAGAGGCTACACTTTTTAACTGTAAACACCGTTAAATTTGATTTTAGCAATATTACATTCTGCCGTTAATCATTAAAGCGGCATCTTTCACCACTGAGCGTGATGACTCGTTCGCGCTGCTTTTATCGCCTTTATCGGTGATGAAAACGACCAGAACAGGAGCTTTATGATGAAAATGAATAAATTAGCGACGCTTTTACTGACATCGACGCTGACGCTTGCAGGCGGCACAGCATGGGCTGCCGATTCGGCATCTGACGCCTCGACCAATAACGGCCAGGCCAACTCCTCGGCAGCGGCGGGGCAGACCGCCCCGGATGCGCAGCAGAACCTTGCACCGAACGGGGTTGATAACAGCAAAATTAACAACGGCAGCACGAATTCCGCTACCGGTACGCATCAGACTCACTCATCGCAGCATATGAGCAAAGATGAAGTGCACAAAAACACGATGTGTAAGGATGGGCGTTGCCCGGACGTAAACAAAAAAGTCGAAACCGGTAATGGCACTAATAATGACGTCAATACCAAAACCGATGGCACAACCCAGTAAAGAGTGACGCCATGACACATGAGGAGAGCTTCGGCTCTCCTTATTTTTTTCTTCTCACCGGTGAAAAATCTGTAATGATGTAAGGCGTTAAGCCTGGTTAAAAGGAAGGAGCCATTCATGGCGCATCCACATTCGCACGCCCCCGCCGATGCCAACGCCCGGCGTTTGTTGCTGGCTTTTATTGTCACCGCCGTTTTTATGTTGGTGGAGGTGGCAGGCGGGATTATTTCCGGCTCGCTGGCGCTGCTGGCTGATGCTGGTCACATGCTTACCGATGCCGCCGCCCTGCTCTTCGCGCTATTAGCTGTCTGGTTTGCTCGCCAGCCGCCCAGCGCGCATCGCACCTTTGGCTGGCTGCGGCTGACGACGCTGGCCGCCTTTGTGAATGCACTGGCGCTGGTACTGATTACCGTGTGGATTGTCTGGGAAGCACTTCAGCGCTTTTACCATCCGCAGCCGGTGGCCGGGTTAACCATGATGGTGATCGCTATTGCCGGTCTGCTGGCAAACATACTCGCGTTCTGGTTGCTGCATCGCGGTAGCGAAGAGAAGAACCTCAATGTGCGTGCTGCGGCGCTGCATGTACTGGGTGATCTGCTCGGTTCCGTTGGGGCGATCGCCGCCGCGCTGGTGATTATGCTGACCGGATGGACGCCGGTCGATCCGATACTTTCCGTGCTGGTTTCCGCGCTGGTGTTGCGCAGCGCCTGGCGCTTATTGAAAGAAAGCGTTAATGAACTGCTGGAAGGGGCGCCGTCAACTTTCGACATTGGCGCGCTAAAACGCCATTTGCGCCGCGCCATTCCGGAAGTGCGCGACGTACACCATGTTCATGTCTGGCTGGTCGGTGAAAAACCATTAATGACATTGCATGTACAGGTTATTCCACCGCGGGATCACGATAAGCTACTCGGTGAGATCCAGCATTTCCTCACCCACCATTACCAGATTGAACACTCCACCGTACAAATGGAGTATCAGCTCTGTAACGGGCCAGACTGCACGCTGGGAGAATCACAGCCTGACCATCACCATCAGCACCACCATTAATGTGAAAACGCGTGAGAACCCCGCTCACGCGCACTGTTCATCCACATCCGGCTGCCATTAAGCGCAATGAATGTCAGGATCAGATATTCAAGTGACATCGCCCACACGCCTTGTAATGCGAAAATCACCACGCTGATAACGTTGATAATCACCCAAAGTAGCCAGTTTTCAACGTATTTGCGGGTCATCAGGATCATCGCCACAATCGACAACACCATCATGGAGGAATCCCAAAACGGGAAAGCATCGGGTTGCAGTTGCGGCATCGCCACATTCAGCCCCAGCGTTTGCATGACTGAGACGGCAATTGTCGTCAGAAATGCAAAGACAGGATCAATAAACGCGGTCATCAGGCCAATCGCGACCACGCACACGGCCAGCCACGCCAGCGCTTTCGGCAATGGCAGCCAGCGAATTTGTAACTCGGCCTCGTTTTGCGATGTCTGGCGCGACCAGGCATACCAGCCGTAAATATTGGCAGCAAAGAAAAAGAGCTGGAGTAACAGGCTGGCGTAGAGCTGGATCTGGAAAAAGATAATGGCGAACAGCGTGACGTTTATCAGACCAAACGCGTAATTACTGATTTTCTCCAGGCTCGCCAGCCAGATACACAATAAACCCGCCAGCGTGCCTGCGGCTTCAATCCATGAGAGATCGTACCCACCGGCACCCAGCGGTATGTGCACCAGGATGTTCTGTGTACTAAAAAAATCCATTCTTTCCCCACAGCGTAGTGTTACGCGTTAAAAAAGTATTAAGGTCGTAGTGTAGCCGCAAAATCCAGCATGCGGTTCAGCGATACCAACGCGCCTTCGCGTAGTGCCGCATCAACATGGATCTCATGCTCAGCACCGGCGTGTTCCAGCCCTTCAGCAATCGCTTTCAGGCCATTCATCGCCATCCACGGACAATGCGCGCAACTGCGGCACGTCGCCCCTTCGCCCGCCGTCGGCGCTTCAAACAGCTCTTTTTCCGGTACGGCTTGCTGCATCTTATAAAAGATCCCCCGATCAGTAGCGACGATAAGCTGTTGATGCGGCAGCGTTTTCGCCGCGGCAATCAATTGACTGGTAGATCCCACGGCATCCGCCAGTTGCACGACCGCTTGCGGCGATTCCGGATGCACCAGAATAGCGGCTTGCGGGTAGAGCGCTTTCATACGCATCAGCGCCTGGGTTTTAAATTCATCATGAACAATACAGGCGCCCTGCCAGCACAGCACATCTGCACCGGTCTGTTTCTGCACGTAGCTTCCCAGATGTTTGTCCGGCGCCCAGATAATTTTCTCGCCGAGGCTATCGAGATGTTCAATCAACTCCACGGCAATACTGGATGTTACAACCCAGTCGGCGCGCGCTTTCACTGCTGCCGAGGTGTTCGCGTAGACCACTACGGTCCGGTCCGGGTGAGCGTCGCAGAAAGCGGTGAACTCCTCAATCGGGCAACCCAGATCGAGCGAACATTCAGCGTGCAGCGTTGGCATCAGAATGTTTTTTTCCGGGCTGAGAATTTTGGCCGTCTCGCCCATAAAACGAACGCCTGCAACCAGCAGCGTGGAGGCTGGATGTCTGGCGCCAAAGCGCGCCATCTCCAGCGAATCAGCGATACAGCCGCCAGTCTCTTCTGCCAGTTGCTGGATTTCCGGGTCAGTATAGTAGTGCGCAACCATCACCGCATCCCGCTCTTTCAGCAAGCGTTTGATTTTCTCGCGGTAAAATTGCTTGTCTTGCTGATTCAGCGGCAGGGGTTTTGGCGGAAAAGGATAGATTGCGGTTTCAGGATCAAACATTACGCTCATCATGCTTACTCGTTTTTCTTGCTGAACTTAACAACCGGGTTAGCCGCCGGGGAAGCGGGTAATACGGCAGAGATGTTTTATATACTAAACAAGATAGCTGATTGCGTAAAAAATGTCGTGAGGAATTTTTAAGGAATGGCAGATAGCAAAAAAGCGCCGCCAGCGCCATTTTTACATTGGTGGGTCGTGCAGGATGACTCGCTTCGCTCGCCCTTCGGGCCGTCGCCGCAAGCGGCTCCGTTGTCTCACTGCGTTCGACCCGAACCTGCCGCAGGTATACTCGTCTCATCCTGAGACTCGCCCTTCGGGCCAACGCTGCGCGTTGTTCAAAATTGTTCCCGACAATTTTGTCGAACCTTCAGGATCGGCAGAAAGCAAAAAAGCGCCTTTAGGGCGCTTTTTTACATTGGTGGGTCGTGCAGGATTCGAACCTGCGACCAATTGATTAAAAGTCAACTGCTCTACCAACTGAGCTAACGACCCCTTACGGGCTTGCTCTTCGAAGTAATCACCCACGTTGAAAGTGGTGGGTCGTGCAGGATTCGAACCTGCGACCAATTGATTAAAAGTCAACTGCTCTACCAACTGAGCTAACGACCCATAAGGGTAGTGACTTCGAAGATAATTTTATCAGGAACCACATTAAGTAGTGGATCGTGCAGGATGATTTGGCTTTTGCCTCGCCCTGTGGCGTCGCTGCTGCTGCAACGTTATCCTTCACGTTTAACACCATTAGATTGATGTTAAATTGGTGGGTCGTGCAGGATTCGAACCTGCGACCAATTGATTAAAAGTCAACTGCTCTACCAACTGAGCTAACGACCCGAGTGGTGGGTGATGACGGGATCGAACCGCCGACCCCCTCCTTGTAAGGGAGGTGCTCTCCCAGCTGAGCTAATCACCCGATACTACGTGCTGGATACTGCTTTAAGTGATGGGTCGTGCAGGATGACTCAGCTTTGCCTCGCCCTGTCGGGCCGTTGCTACGCAACGTTATCCTTTACGCTTAACATCTCCACCCCGATGTTAAAGTGGTGGGTCGTGCAGGATTCGAACCTGCGACCAATTGATTAAAAGTCAACTGCTCTACCAACTGAGCTAACGACCCACTTTCATGTTGCTTCTGGTTTAAGAGATATCCCGTGGCAACGGCGGCATATATTACTGATTTAAGATTTCAGCGCAACAACAATTTCAACCAGAATGACTTAACTGCTTATGATTCATGCGACAAGACCAGAAAAAACACGATTTCTGGTCATGCGCTATGCATTACATAGAACCAAGGCGTTTTTGTGCTTGTTTCGCACCTTCGGTACCAGGGTATTTACTGACCACCTGCTGGTAAACCGCTTTCGCTTTAGCGCTGTCACCTTTGTCCTGCATAATCACGCCGACCTTGAACATGGCATCAGGCGCTTTAGGCGACTTCGGGTAATTCTTCACCACAGAGGCAAAGTAATAAGCAGCGTCGTCTTTTTTACCCTTGTTGTAATTCAACTGACCAAGCCAGTAGTTGGCATTCGGTATGTAGGTTGAATCTGGGTACTTTTTGACAAAACTCTGGAAAGCAGCAATCGCGTCATCCTGACGGGATTTATCCTGTACCAGCGCAATCGCTGCATTGTAATCCGTATTCGCATCGCCGCTTTGAACGGGAGCACCAGACGTTGCCGCACCGTTATTTGCACCCGTATCCGCTGCTGGCGCTTGCGCCGCAGCACCATTCTGATCGCCGGAAGCTTGCTGCGTCTGTCCCGCTGCGCCACTGCTCAGATTGCCTATCTGCTGCAAAATTTGCTGTTGGCGTTCAACCACCTGATTGAGCTGATACTGATTTTCCTGGATTTGTCCACGAAGGGTATCAATATCGGCCTGATTATCGGAGAGTTGTTGCTGGAGTTGAGTCAAAAGCTGGCTATGAGCATTAGAAATACGCTCGAGTTGAGTGACACGGTCTTCGACCGAGCCTGAGCCGACACTACTGATTGGCGCCTGAGCATTAGCGGCCCATGGGGCCGCTATGCCAACCAGTAACGACAGACTCAACAAATGATGTCTGAAGTTACTGCTCATGCAATTCTCTTAGTAAACCAGTACGGCACGACGGTTTTTAGCGTAAGCCGCTTCGTCATGACCCAGTACTGCAGGTTTTTCTTTACCGTAAGAAACGATGGAGATCTGGTCTGCGGAAACGCCTTTACCCTGCAGGTACATTTTAACGGCGTTAGCACGACGTTCGCCCAGGGAGATGTTGTATTCCGGAGTACCACGTTCGTCCGCGTGACCTTCTACGGTGACTTTGTAGGACGGGTTGCTACGCAGGAAGTTAGCGTGAGCATCCAGCATCGCAGCGAAGTCAGAACGGATGTCATATTTGTCTAGATCGAAGTAAACAATGTTGTTCTGCTGCAGCTGTTGCATTTGCAGACGCGCTTGTTCTTCGGAGGACATGTTGCCACTACCGTTCATGCCAGTGCCAGCACCCATCATGCCTTCGCCGCTCTGGTCACTGGTGTTGTTCTTGTGAGAAGAACACGCAGCAATCGCCATAACAGGCAGAGCCAGCATCAGGCCTTTCAGCACTTTGTTCAGTTGCATTTCTTTGATTCCTTTATAAATATTTATTTATTATTACAGATACGGAGACCAGGCAGGGAATTTAACCTGACCATCAGTCGCCGGAAGACGCGCTTTGAAACGCCCATCTGTAGAAACCAGATTCAGCACGGATCCCATCCCCTGAGAAGAGCTGTAGATTACCATTGTGCCGTTAGGTGCCAGACTTGGCGTTTCATCCAGGAACGTTGACGTCAAAACCTGTACGCCACCCGCTGCCAGATCTTGCTTAGCAATGTGCTGCTGACCACCGTCAGAGCTTACCATCACCATAAATTTGCCGTCGCTGCTCACGTCAGCATCCTGGTTTTGTGAACCCTGCCAGGAGATACGCTGCGCTGCGCCGCCATTGATACCTACTTTATACACCTGCGGACGGCCCGCCTGGTCAGACGTAAAGGCCAGCGTCTGGCTGTCCGGGAACCAGGTCGGTTCGGTGTTGTTGCTGCGGCCATCGGTAACCTGACGAATCTGGCCGGAACCGATATCCATGACATAAATGTTCAGGCTACCGGTTTTAGACAGTGCGAACGCCAGTTTAGAACCGTCCGGTGAGAAGGCCGGCGCACCGTTGTGGCGCGGGAACGAAGCAACCTGGCGGATGCTCGCATTCGCCAGCGTCTGGATAACCAGAGCAGAACGACCGCTTTCAAACGTCACGTAAGCCAGTTTGGACCCGTCCGGGGACCAGGCCGGAGACATCAGCGGCTGCGGCGATTTGTGTACCAGGAACTGGTTGTAACCGTCATAGTCTGAAACGCGCAACTCGTACGGGAACTGACTGTTCGCCGTCTGCACTACGTAAGCAATACGGGTACGGAACGCACCTTTAATGCCGGTCAGTTTTTCGAATACTTCATCACTGGCGGCGTGAGCGGCATAACGCAGCCACTGTTTGTTCACTTTAAAGGAGTTCTGCGCCAGCACAGTACCCGGCGCGCCGCCGGTGTCCACCAGCTGGTAAGCAACGTTGTAGCTGCCGTCAGGATTCGGGGTTACCTGACCAACAACCACCGCATCAATGCCCAACGCAGACCATGCGGCTGGCTGAACTTCCTGTGCGCTACCTGGCTGCTGCGGCAGGCGGGAACGATCGAGGGGATTGAATTTGCCGCTGTTGCGCAGATCCGCAGCAACGATACCGCCGGCATCTTCAGGCGCGGCACCAGGGCCTGCCCACTGGAAAGGCACAACGCCAATCGGGCGTGCCGAGTCCACCCCCTGGGTGATCTCGATACGTACTTCTGCGTGCAGCACCGCTGCCCACAGCATCAGAAAACCAAATGCAACACGTAATGCCTGCTTCATCATATCTCCCTTATCCGGGCGGAAAACCCGCGATAATTTAGCAGAATTTTAACAAACTCAATAAGACAAAACTACCCGCGTCGGAATAGCCGGTACGATTTCCCCCGCGTAGTGCGAAGGAAAGTGTACCTTATGGTTTAAAGTCCAGCGGCGCATTTTTGAACACTTCATACACAGCCTGACTTGGCGGCTTCGGCATTTTCGCCTGTTTTGCAGCTGCAAGAGCCGCCTGACAAAGCGCCGGGTCGCCACCTTCGGACTGAATATCTAACAGCATGCCATCCGGTGCCAGTTTGACGCGCAACGTACAGGTTTTCCCCGCATAGGAGGAGGCATCATAAAAGCGGCTTTCAATCGCCGATTTAATCTGCCCTGCATAGTTACTGATGTCAGCACCTGATGCGCCGTTGTTCTTAGTGTTACCAGAACCGGCTGCGGCTGCATTATTACCTTTCGCCCCGCCACCTGTTTTCGGCGCATTCTTACCAGAGCTTAAATCGCCAAACAGATCGTCAACGCCAGCGGCAGCAGCGGCTTTTTCAGCGGCGGCTTTCTTGGCAGCGGCCGCTTTTTCGGCTGCCGCTTTCTTATCGGCGGCGGCCTTCTCTGCGGCGGCTGCTTTCTTCTCTTCTGCAGCTTTTTCAGCGGCAGCAGCTTTCGCAGCAGCAGCCTTCTCAGCCGCAGCGGCTTTCTCTGCTGCTGCTTTCTCTGCGGCGGCTTGTTTAGCCGCTTCGGCCTGTG
This sequence comes from Kosakonia sp. MUSA4, assembly GCF_013085925.1. Taxonomy (NCBI): domain Bacteria; kingdom Pseudomonadati; phylum Pseudomonadota; class Gammaproteobacteria; order Enterobacterales; family Enterobacteriaceae; genus Kosakonia; species Kosakonia sp. MUSA4. The sequence continues at coordinate 1,482,117 of NZ_CP025697.1, read as the reverse complement.
CTTTCTTCTCAGCGTCTGCCTGAGCTTTCTTCGCCGCTTCAGCTTCCGCTTTTTTCTGTGCGTCGGCTGCGGCTTTTGCGGCATCAGCTTCCGCTTTTTTCTGCGCATCGGCGGCGGCTTTCTTCGCTGCTTCTGCCGCTTCTTTTGCCTGGGCGTCTGCTTTAGCTTTTGCATCAGCGGCTGCTTTCGCTGCAGCTTCTTCAGCTTGCTTCTGTTGCTGCTGCGCTTTTTTTGCCGCCTCTTCTGCTTGCTTCTGCTGCTCGGCCTGTTCGCGCGCGGCTTCCTGCGCCTGCAAACGCTCCTGCTCCAGCTGTTTCAAACGCTCCTGCTCGGCAGCCTGCTTTTCACGCAGCTCTTCCGCTTGCTGTTGCGCCTGTTTTTCGCGCTGCTCTTTGGCTCGTTGCGCGCTGGCTTGCTGCTGCTGTTGGCGATTGTAATTGTCCACCACAGCGCCGGGATCGACCATCACCGCATCGATCGCCGAGCCACCGCCGCCGCCCGCAGACGCATCAATATGCTCGTCGAACGAACTCCAAATCAGCAGCGCCACCAGAATTACGTGCAGCACGGCTGAGATGATTATCGCTCGCTTAAGCTTGTCGTTTTGTACGGTTGCCTTTGACACTCTCGGTTCCCAAAAACTGTCCGCCTGTCAGGCGAGTGATCAGATAGGCTGCGTCATCAAGCCAACCGATTTCACACCCGCGCTATGTAACAGGTTCAGCGCTTTAATGATTTCATCGTACGGCACGTCTTTCGCTCCGCCGATTAAGAACACGGTTTTCGGATTGGATTGCAGGCGACGCTGCGCCTCGGCAATCACCTGCTCTGGCGGTAGCTGATCCATACGATCTTTTTCCACCACCACGCTGTATTGTCCGACACCGGAAACCTCAATAATGACCGGAGGATCGTCATTGGTACTGACGGTCTGCGATTCCGTCGCATCCGGCAGATCGACCTCTACGCTCTGCGTGATGATCGGCGCGGTTGCCATAAAGATCAGCAGCAGCACCAGCAACACGTCCAGCAACGGTACAATGTTGATTTCAGACTTGAGGCCACGACTGCCCCGCCCACGCGTTCTGGCCATGGATTACTCCTTGTTGCTGTCGCTGCTGGCGAATGCCTGGCGATGCAGAATAGCCGTGAACTCTTCCATAAAGTTGTCGTAATTCAGTTCCAGTTTGTTCACGCGCTGGTTCAGGCGGTTATATGCCATCACCGCCGGGATTGCGGCAAACAGACCGATTGCGGTAGCGATCAGCGCTTCCGCGATCCCCGGCGCAACCATTTGCAGTGTGGCCTGCTTCACAGCACCCAGCGCGATAAAGGCGTGCATGATCCCCCACACCGTACCGAACAGACCGATATACGGGCTGATAGAACCCACGGTGCCAAGGAAAGGAATGTGGTTTTCCAGATTTTCCAGCTCGCGGTTCATCGAAATGCGCATCGCCCTTGATGCGCCTTCAACAATCGCTTCTGGCGCGTGACTGTTTGCGCGATGCAGACGGGCAAACTCTTTGAATCCGCTGTAGAAGATTTGTTCCGAACCGCTCAGATTGTCGCGGCGCCCCTGGCTTTCCTGATACAAACGTGACAGTTCAATGCCGGACCAGAACTTGTCTTCGAATGCTTCCGCTTCGCGCCCTGCTGCGTTGAGGATGCGCGTTCTCTGGATGATGATTGCCCAGGATGCGATTGAAAAACCAATCAAAATCAACATGATAAGTTTGACCAGAAGGCTAGCCTTCAGGAACAAATCAAGGATGTTCATGTCAGTCACTGCTTAAACTCCGCGACAATAGACTTGGGAAGCGCACGAGGCTTCATTAAGAGTGGATCAACACAGACAATCAGCACTTCAGCTTCATTCAGCACTTTGTTCTCTGCGTTGACAATCCGCTGCGTGAAAACCATGGCGGTACCACGCATTGATGTAATTTCCGTTTGGACTTCGAGCATGTCGTCGAGTCTGGCGGGCGCAAAATACTCCAGCGTCATTTTGCGTACCACGAACGCGACGCGCTCAGCCAGCAGAACTTGTTGGCTAAAGTGATGATGGCGCAGCATCTCTGTACGGGCTCTTTCATAAAAAGCTACGTAGCTGGCGTGGTAAACCACACCACCGGCGTCGGTATCTTCGTAATAGACACGAACCGGCCATCGAAACAGCGTTGTATTCACTTTACATCCCGGTAATGCAAAAAAAGTTAGAGCTTTTAAACTTCGCTACTATACGCGCGGGAAAGGTGCTTTGGAATGGGTTCAGGTAAACGGATAGTAAAAATTTATGGGCTTTTGCAAGCCCATGAGGATAGCGGATATTTCTTATTCAAAAGAAGAAAAAAATAAGCCCCGCCAGCAGAACGACATCAGCGATAAGCGGGCAGAAAAAACCCTGCCAGTGAATGGCGCGCGGCCGGAAACCGACGCCGTGGATAACCCCGGCACACACCGCCCACATCAGCAGCAATCCGTGCCAGATCTCCAGCTCGCTGGTTTTCGCAGCAAAACGGGACGGATCCCAGAAAATGCAGCCAGCCAGCAAGAGCGCCATTATTAAGGAAAGGGCCCTTAACGGGCCCTTATCCATTACCGCATATAACTTTGCGATAACTTTTTCCATTACTGTTCTTCTTGTCCCGCTTTCGACGCTTCAACATGTTCCAGCGCCAGAGCGGTAATCACTCCAAAAGCACAGGCAAGAAGCGTTCCTAAAATCCATGCGAAGTACCACATATTCAGCTCCTTACTTAGTACATAGAGTGGGTATTGCTTTCAATATGTTCTTTGGTGATACGGCCGAACATTTTCCAGTAACACCAGGTGGTGTAGAGCAGAATGATTGGCACAAACACCAGCGCAACATAGGTCATCAGATTCAGCGTCAGTTGGGTCGATGTTGCATCCCACATGGTCAGGCTGGCTTTCAGCATAGTGCTTGACGGCATGATGAACGGGAACATCGCGATACCGGCAGTCAGAATGATGCAGGCCAGGGTCAGCGAAGAGAACACAAATGCCCAGGCCGCTTTATCCAGACGCGCGGTCAGTACGGTCAGCAGCGGCAGGACTACACCCAGCGCCGGGATCACCCACAACACAGGCGTGTTATTAAAGTTAGTCAGCCAGGCACCAGCCTGTACCGCAACGTCTTTAAGCAGCGGATTAGACGGGGCGTGGTGATCCATCACAGAGGTCACCACATAGCCATCAATACCGTAAACCACCCACACACCGGCCAGCGCGAAACAGACCAGCGTCACCAGTGCGGCAATCTGCACAGTAGCGCGAGCACGCAGATGCAGTTCTCCCACGGTACGCATTTGCAGATATGTTGCGCCTTGCGTCAGGATCATCGCCACGCTAACCACACCCGCCAGCAGACCAAACGGATTCAGCAGTTGGAAGAAGTTGCCGGTATAGAACAGACGCATATCGTTGTCGAGGTGGAATGGCACGCCCTGCAGCAGGTTGCCAAACGCCACACCAATCACCAACGGCGGTACGAAGCTACCGATGAAAATGCCCCAGTCCCACATCCCGCGCCAGCGATTGTCTTCAATCTTCGAGCGGTAATCGAAACCCACCGGACGGAAGAAGAGAGAAGCCAGCACGAGGATCATCGCGACATAGAAGCCGGAGAACGCAGCAGCGTAAACCATCGGCCAGGCGGCGAACAGCGCGCCACCGGCAGTGATCAGCCAAACCTGGTTGCCGTCCCAGTGCGGCGCAATGGAGTTAATCATCACGCGGCGCTCAGTGTCGCTACGACCCAGCAGGCGGGTCAACATGCCCACACCCATGTCGAAGCCATCGGTGACAGCAAAACCAATCAGCAGAATGCCAACCAGCAGCCACCAGATAAAACGTAATACTTCATAATCGATCATTTGACGACTCCTGTCTTAGCGTGCCGGCTGAGAAGCCACAGTGGACTGCTCATAGTGATAGCGACCTGTTTTCAGGCTGCTCGGCCCAAGGCGAGCAAATTTGAACATCAGGAACACTTCCGCCACCATAAACAGCGTATAAAGGCCGCAAATCAGAATCATGGAGAACAGCAGATCGCCAACGGTTAACGACGAGTTAGCCACTGCGGTCGGCAACACTTCACCAATCGCCCACGGCTGACGTCCGTACTCGGCAACAAACCAGCCGGATTCAATGGCGATCCACGGCAGCGGAATACCATACAGCGCCGCGCGCAACAGCCATTTCTTCTCGCCAATACGGTTACGAATCACCGTCCAGAAGGACGCGGCGATAATCAACAGCATCAGAACACCGCACGCCACCATGATACGGAACGCGAAGTAAAGCGGCGCAACACGAGGAATAGAGTCTTTCGTCGCCTGCTGGATTTGCGCGTCAGTCGCATCGGTCACATTCGGCGTGTAGCGTTTAAGCAACAGGCCATAACCGAGGTCTTTCTTGACGCTGTTGAACTGATCGCGAACGGACTGATCGGCAGAACCTGAGCGGAGCTGCTCCAGCAACTGGTACGCTTTCATACCGTTACGGATACGCTCTTCATGCTGCACCATCAGCTCTTTCAGGCCGATAACCGGGGTATCCACCGAACGGGTCGCGATAATGCCCAACGCGTAAGGGATTTGGATAGCAAATTTATTCTCTTGCTTATCCTGATCCGGCACGCCAAACAGGGTAAATGCCGCCGGAGCCGGTTGCGTTTCCCATTCGGCCTCAATAGCAGCCAGTTTGGTTTTCTGCACGTCGCCCATTTCGTAACCGGATTCATCACCCAGCACAATAACAGACAGCACAGCGGCCATGCCGAAGCTGGCAGCAATAGCAAAGGAGCGTTTAGCAAAAGCGATGTCGCGACCACGCAGCAGGTAATAAGAGCTGATGCCGAGGATAAAGATGGCGCCGCAGGTATAACCGGAAGCAACGGTGTGAACGAATTTCACCTGCGCAACCGGGTTCAGCACCAGTTCGGCAAAGCTCACCATCTCCATGCGCATGGTTTCGAAGTTGAAATCAGACGCAACGGGGTTCTGCATCCAGCCGTTAGCAACAAGGATCCACAATGCCGACAAGTTAGAACCCAGCGCAACTAACCAGGTGACTGCCATGTGCTGCACTTTACCGAGACGATCCCAACCGAAGAAGAACAAACCAACAAATGTGGATTCGAGGAAGAAGGCCATTAGCCCTTCGATTGCCAGCGGCGCACCGAAGATATCCCCAACGTAGTGGGAATAGTATGACCAGTTAGTCCCGAACTGAAACTCCATCGTCAGGCCTGTTGCCACGCCCAGAGCAAAGTTGATACCAAACAACTTGCCCCAGAACTTGGTCATATCTTTATAAATCTGTTTGCCGGAGAGGACATAGACCGTTTCCATAATTGCCAGCAGGAACGCCATACCGAGCGTCAGTGGCACAAACAGAAAGTGGTACATCGCAGTCAAGGCAAACTGTAAGCGCGACAGTTCGACTATATCTAACATTCTGACTCCTTGCTCATCGCATGAAGACTCCGAGAGTAAACCCCGTTAGCGTGGGTTCACACGCATGCCCCAATACAAATTTGTTGCACTGCTTTTATTCACTGCCACAGAAATTGTGGTAATGAATGAAAAAAGTTACAACCAGGTTAATAAAAATTTCGAATTGATCTCGTGAACATATTAACTCGGAAAACCCTTACGATAAATAGGTTTTTATTGAGTTAATTTTACGTTTTTCGACACCGATCAATTTATGCCAATCCTACCGCTTTTTAGCCAATTTGATCTGCGACAATTTAACGATTTTCACAATCTTTTCCAAGCTTTTAGATATTGATTTACATCATTTTTATTCTTTACTGTTAATTTTGTAGCCAATGTATAACTGCGGTAAAAACCTTGTTAACAGCATGTTCATTTTAACGTAATCAATGGTTATCAATTGGCGAGTAAAGAGAAATAATGGCGAGTATATTTAACGTTTATCCTCTGCGGGAAAAATGGGTCGTCCATGACAGATAAAGAGCTTGAGAAATTAGACTTACCGCACATCTTTTTTATTTTACAAATATTTCACCATTGCAGTTATCGTACTTAACACCGCTCCGTGATTATTTTTTTATTTTCGCACGCGCTAAAACCATTTTATTTTATGGGGTATTGTTCAGCCGCATCCAGCGCCGTGTTGTGCTCCAGACAATAAGCGCCAGCAGACTTACGCTAGCGCCGAGCAAACAAACGCCTTGCCAGCCGAATCTGGCATAAATAACGGTTGTTGCCATGGCGCCCACTACCCTGCCTCGCTCCTGTTCACTGGCAATACTGGCCACACTGGCGATCAACCCCTGTGTCATGGCCGTACCCAGCAAACCTGTTGCCAGCATACCGGTGAGCAACACCACAGCCGATTGCGCCAGCGCCACCGCGCTCAACGCAATCATCAGCGCCAGTAACTGCACCAACAACAACCGGCGTCGTTCAACAATATCGCCCAACGGTACCAGCAGCAGTAAAGCCAACGCCGATCCCACCTGAGTTGCGGTTACTACGCCGCCGACAGCCGCCTGGCTAGTTTTAAAATGCAACCAGAATCCCAAACCGGAGATGCGCCGTGTCACTGAAGACCCAACCCTGCCCCGTTGCCCGTTCTGTCGATTTGATTGGCGATCGCTGGGCATTGCTTATCATCCGTGATGCCTTTGACGGCGCGCGGCGTTTTGGTGATTTTCAGCGTAGTCTTGGCGTGGCGCGTAACATTCTTACTGACAGGCTGCGCAAACTGATGGAAGCGGGCATTTTTACCACTCAACCCGCATCAGATGGCACGGCATATCAGGAATATGTGCTGACAGAGAGAGGTGAGTCGTTATTTCCGGTAGTGGTGGCGCTGCGCCAATGGGGAGAACAGCATCTTTTTGCTCCAGGCGAACCCCATTCCATATTGATCGATAGCCAGAGCGGCGAAGCCATCCCTCCGATGTTGCCGCAAGCGTCTGACGGGCACCGGCTTACCGCGGCAAATACTGAAGTGCGTAAATTACAGCAATAAAAAAGGCCGCTACGGGAGCGGCCAACCATGTCGAGACAAGTTTATGCTCCCCTCAGGGAGGAGCAATAGTTTTATTTAATGATAGATTTCAGTGCTTCGCCGATATCAGCGAGGCTACGCACAGTTTTCACCCCGGCAGCTTCCAGCGCAGCGAATTTCTCGTCCGCTGTACCTTTACCACCTGCGATGATGGCACCCGCGTGGCCCATACGTTTGCCTTTCGGCGCAGTGACACCCGCGATATAGCCGACAACCGGTTTGGTCACATGTTCTTTGATGTAGGCAGCCGCTTCTTCTTCTGCGCTACCGCCGATCTCACCGATCATAACGATCGCTTCGGTCTGCGGATCTTCCTCGAACAGTTTCAGGATATCGATAAAGTTAGAACCCGGGATCGGGTCGCCGCCGATACCAACACAGGTAGACTGACCAAAGCCATAATCGGTGGTCTGTTTAACCGCTTCATAAGTCAGCGTACCGGAACGCGACACAATACCGATTTTACCCGGCTTGTGAATATGGCCAGGCATGATGCCGATTTTGCACTCGCCCGGGGTGATTACGCCAGGGCAGTTCGGGCCGATCATGCGCACGCCAGCTTCGTCCAGCTTCACTTTTACCGTCAGCATATCCAGCGTCGGGATACCTTCAGTAATGGTGATGATCAGTTTGATGCCCGCGTCGATGGCTTCCAGAATGGAGTCTTTGCAGAACGGCGCCGGAACGTAAATCACGCTGGCGGTCGCGCCAGTGGCTTCCACCGCTTCACGTACGGTATTGAATACAGGCAGACCCAGATGCGTGGTGCCGCCTTTGCCTGGCGTTACACCGCCAACCATCTGCGTACCGTAGGCAATTGCCTGCTCGGAGTGGAAAGTACCCTGGCTACCGGTAAAACCCTGGCAGATAACTTTGGTGTTCTTATCAATCAAAACAGACATTATTTCCCCTCCACTGCGGCAACAACCTGCTGTGCTGCATCCGTCAGACTTTTCGCTGCGATAATGTTCAGACCGCTGTCCGCCAGACGTTTGGCGCCCAGCTCGGCGTTGTTACCTTCCAGACGGACAACAACCGGAACGTTAACACCCACCTCTTCTACCGCACCGATGATGCCGTCGGCGATCAGGTCGCAACGCACGATACCGCCGAAAATGTTCACCAGCACCGCTTTCACCTTCTCATCGGAGAGGATAATTTTAAACGCTTCAGTAACACGTTCTTTGGTCGCACCGCCGCCTACGTCGAGGAAGTTCGCCGGTTCGCCGCCGTGCAGCTTAACGATGTCCATGGTGCCCATCGCCAGGCCAGCACCGTTAACCATACAGCCGATGTTGCCATCCAATGCAACATAGTTCAGTTCCCACTGCGCAGCTTGCGCTTCGCGCGGGTCTTCCTGCGACTGGTCGCGCATTTCGCGCAGTTCCGGCTGACGGAACAGTGCGTTGCCATCAGTGCCCAGCTTGCCGTCGAGGCAGATCAGGTCGCCCTGTTTGGTGATGACCAGCGGGTTGATTTCGATCAGCGCCAGATCGCGCTCAAGGAAAATGGTCGCCAGCCCCATGAAAATTTTAGTGAACTGCTGAACCTGTTTGCCTTCCAGACCGAGTTTGAACGCCAGTTCGCGTCCCTGGTACGGCATCGGGCCAGTCAGCGGATCGATGGTGGTTTTGTGGATCAGGTGCGGCGTCTCTTCTGCCACTTTTTCGATTTCCACACCACCTTCCGTCGATGCCATGAACACCACACGGCGTGAGCTGCGGTCAACAACCGCGCCCAGATACAGCTCTTTGCCAATATCCGTTGCCGCTTCCACCAGGATCTGGTTAACCGGCTGGCCGTTGGCGTCTGTTTGGTAGGTTACCAGGCGTTTACCCAGCCAGTGTTCCGCAAAAGCGCGAATATCTTCTTTGCTGCTAACGACTTTTACGCCGCCCGCTTTACCACGGCCGCCCGCGTGGACCTGGCATTTCACCACCCACGGGCCGGTGCCGATTTTCGATGCGGCTTCTTCTGCTTCACGTGGGGTAGCACAGGCGTAACCAACCGGAGTCGGCAGACCTGACCGGGCAAAAAGCTGTTTCGCCTGATACTCGTGTAAGTTCATGTGTTCTATCCATCCTTTATTTAATTTGTCATGCCGGAAGCGCCAGGGCTTTCCGGCCTGCAAAGCAGGTGTTCGTTATAGGCCCGGCAGCCTGCGCCACCGGGCAAAGGACACTACACATCCAGCAGCAGACGCGTCGGATCTTCCAGCAATTCTTTGATTGCAACCAGGAAGCCCACAGACTCGCGTCCGTCGATCAGGCGGTGGTCGTAGGAGAGCGCCAGGTACATCATCGGCAGAATTTCAACTTTGCCATCGACCGCCATTGGGCGATCTTTGATGGCGTGCATGCCAAGGATCGCACTCTGCGGCGGGTTGATGATCGGCGTGGACATCAGCGAACCGAATACACCGCCGTTGGTGATAGTAAAGTTACCACCGGTCAGATCCTCAACGGTCAGCTTGCCGTCACGGCCTTTTACCGCCAGTTCTTTAATTTTCTTCTCGATGTCGGCCATGCCCAGCGTATCCACATCACGCAGTACCGGCGTCACCAGACCACGCGGCGTGGAAACCGCCATGCTGACATCGAAATAATTGTGGTAAACCACGTCGTCGCCATCAATAGAGGCGTTCACTTCCGGATAGCGTTTCAGCGCTTCAACAACCGCTTTCACGTAGAACGACATAAAGCCCAGACGGATACCGTGGCGTTTTTCAAACGCATCACCGTACTGCTTACGCAGATCCATGATTGGCTTCATGTTGACTTCGTTGAAGGTCGTCAGCATGGCAGTTGAATTTTTCGCTTCCAGCAGACGCTCAGCCACGCGTTTGCGCAGACGAGTCATCGGCACGCGTTTTTCTGAACGGCCAGCCAGCTGCGGCGCCGGGCTGCTTGCCGGCTGAGCGGCCGGTTTGCTCTCTTCTTTGGCCGGGGCTTTCGCCAGGTGCTTATCCACATCTTCACGGGTGATGCGGCCGCCAACGCCGGTACCTTTAATGGCACTGGCGTCAAGGCTGTGTTCAGCCAGCAGGCGACGGATCGCCGGGCTGAGCGCGTCGTTATTTTGCTCTTCCAGCGACGCCTGCTGGCGCTGAGCTGGCGTGGATTCTTTCGCTTCAGATTTGGCGCTGCTCTCTTTACCCGAGCTGTTGCCTTCTTTCAGGCGGCCAAGGATCTGACGGGAAGTGACCGTCGTGCCTTCGTCTTCCAGCACCGCGTCCAGAATACCGTCCGCTGAAGCCGGTACTTCCAGTACCACTTTGTCCGTTTCGATTTCTACCAATACTTCATCGCGTCGGACGCTATCGCCTGGTTTTTTGTGCCAGGTCGCGACAGTCGCATCAGCAACGGACTCAGGCAGATCGGGAACAAGAATATCTACGCTACTCATTATTTATCCTTTATTGAATCGACGTTCAGCGCGTCATTCACCAGATCTTGCTGTTGCTTCTGGTGAACGGACAGATATCCCACCGCCGGGGAGGCGGAGGCCGGGCGTCCTGCATAGCGCAGAGCGGCCCCAAAAGGTATCACATCACGGAAATGATGCTGGCTGCAGTACCAGGCGCCCTGGTTAAGCGGCTCTTCCTGGCACCAGACAAAATCATGTACGTGCGCATAAGGTTTCAACGCGTCCTGCACCGACTGATGCGGGAACGGGTACAACTGCTCAATACGGACAATGGCGACATCCTTCTGGTCATTTTTACGACGCTGTTCAAGCAGGTCGTAATAAACCTTACCAGAACAAAGGATAACGCGCTTCACGGCTTGCGGGTCCAAATCATCCACTTCACCAATCGCCGGCATAAAGGTGCCATTCGCCAGTTCATCCAGCGTGGAGACCGCCTGCGGATGACGCAGCAGCGACTTCGGTGACATCACCACCAGCGGGCGGCGCATACCGCGCAGCGCCTGACGACGCAGCATATGGTAAACCTGTGCCGGGGTGGATGGGACGCAAACCTGCATGTTTTGCTCAGCGCACAGTTGCAGATAACGCTCCAGACGGGCGGAGGAGTGCTCCGGGCCCTGCCCTTCATAGCCATGCGGCAACAGCATTACCAGCCCGCACATACGGCCCCACTTTTGCTCGCCGGAGCTGATGAACTGGTCAATCACCACCTGCGCGCCGTTAGCGAAGTCGCCGAACTGCGCTTCCCAGATGGTCAGCGTACGCGGCTCAGCGGTGGCGTAGCCATATTCAAAAGCCAGTACCGCTTCTTCAGAGAGTACGGAGTCCCATACGCGGAACGGACCCTGGCCATTATGCACATGGCTCAGCGGTGTATAGGTTGAGCCGTTGGCCTGGTTATGGATCACGGCGTGGCGATGGAAGAAAGTACCGCGCCCGGTGTCTTCACCGGAGAGGCGCACCGGAATGCCTTCATCAACCAGCGTGGCGTAAGCCAGCGTTTCAGCGCCGCCCCAGTCGAACAGCTTCTCGCCGTTCGCCATCAACTGACGATCACCGTAGATTTTCGCCACGCGGGGTTGCATCTCAATGGCTTCCGGCACCGTGCTGATGCGCCTCGCCAGTTCTTGCAGGCGTTTCATCTCTACTTTGTTCGGGTAGCTCTCATCCCACTCGTGGTTGAGGTACGGCGACCAGGTAAAGGAGTGCATATTCATTGGACGCCATTCAGCGACCACACACTCGCCCGCATCCAGCGCGTCGCGATACAGGTTAACCATCTCAGTGGCATCTTCCAGCGTGATGGTTTTGTCCTGCTCCAGACGATCGGCGTAGATTTTACGCGGCGTCGGGTGTTTTTTGATTTTCTGGTACATCAACGGCTGGGTTGCGCTCGGCTCGTCGGCTTCGTTATGGCCGTGACGGCGGTAGCACACCAGATCGATAAACACATCGCGTTTGAAGGTGTTACGGAAGTCCAGCGCCAGACGGGTAACGAAAGCAACCGCTTCCGGATCGTCCGCGTTGACGTGGAAAATCGGCGCCTGCACCATCTTACCGATATCGGTACAGTACGGCGTAGAGCGAGCATCCAGCGGGTTCGAGGTGGTGAAACCAACCTGGTTGTTGATCACCACGCGCACCGTACCGCCCACTTCATAGCCGCGCGCTTTAGACATGTTCAGGGTTTCCTGTACCACGCCCTGACCCGCCACCGCCGCGTCACCGTGAATGGTGATCGGCAGCACTTTATTGCTGCTCGGCTCAGAGAGACGATCAAGACGCGCGCGTACGGAACCAATCACCACCGGGCTAACGATTTCCAGGTGCGACGGGTTAAACGCCAGCGCCAGGTGCACCAGGCCGCCTTCGGTCTCAACATCAGACGAGAAACCCATATGGTATTTCACGTCGCCTGTGCCGAGGTGTTCTTTATGTTTACCGGCAAACTCGTCGAACAGATCCTGCGGCTGTTTGCCCAGCACGTTGACCAGCACGTTCAGACGACCGCGGTGCGCCATGCCCAGCACCACTTCGCGGGTGCCGCTTTTGCCTGCATGGCGAATCATCTCTTTCAGCAGCGGTATCAGCGCATCGCCGCCTTCCAGCGAGAAGCGTTTCGCGCCCGGGAACTTCGCCCCGAGATAGCGCTCCAGACCTTCAGCCGCCGTCAGTTCGCTTAAGAAGCGTTTTTTCTCTTCGCTGCTGAAGCTCGATTTTCCGACCGCTGACTCAATCCGCTGCTGGATCCAGCGCTTCTCTTCAGTGCTGGTAATGTGCATGTATTCCGCGCCGATCGAACCGCAATAGGTCTCTTTCAGCGCGTTGATCAATTCGCCCAGCGGCAGGGTATCTTTACCTATCGCAAAGGAACCTACGTTATAGCTGTTCTGGTAATCCGCTTCGCTTAAATCATGGAATGCCGGATCCAGATCGGCAACGCGTTCTTGCTGCCACAGTCCCAACGGATCGAGATTCGCATGCTGATGACCACGGAAGCGGTAGGCGTTGATCAACTGCAGGACTTTGACCTGCTTAACGTTGGTGTCGGGGTCGGAGATAGAGGAAGAGTAACGTGAGGCATCTTTCGCCAGTTGACGGAAATAATCACGTGTTTTGGAGTGGAACTGATCCGGTTTGACTCCGGTGCCCGGTAACTGCTGGAACATAGATCGCCAGTTAGCATCTACCGAGTCAGGATCGGTTAAGAAGTCTTCATAGAGCTGTTCTATCCAGCTCTGGTTCGACCCAGAGAGGTAAGAAGAGTCCAGCCAGGCTTTCATTGCGCCGTTCTGCATCGTGATCCCTTAAGCATTGTTATGCTTACTTCGCCGTGGATAACTACGACGTACACCGAGTAGCGCACGTCCCAGGGTTCACTTGCGGGCTCTTGGCGGCCCGCGAAGGAACCTTTAAAAACTGCCCTAATCTTCGCTGTCCGGGCTGCGACTGTGTTGGCTGCCTTCACTTACCCTGGTCACATAGTTCACTATGCTCCCAGGGATGCGCTCAGTTGCCGCCTTGTCTCGCTCCAGACATCTCGATTATGTCTTTGTGGCGGTTTTTAAAGATTTCCTGCTTTTGTATCGCCCTTACCGGGCCTACAAACATCACTCATACTGTAGGCCGGATAAGCGCAAGCGCCATCCGGCACTTCGACCGCGCAGCGCTATCCGGCACGGACTAATTACGCACTTCTTTGCAACAACATCGACTTAATATGGCCGATGGCGCGCGTCGGGTTCAGCCCTTTCGGACATACACTGACGCAGTTCATGATGCTGTGGCAGCGGAATACGCTGAAAGCATCGCTCAACCCTTCCAGACGGCTGTCGGTTTCGGTATCGCGGCTGTCGATCAGGAAGCGATACGCCGCCAGCAAGCCAGCCGGGCCGATAAACTTATCCGGGTTCCACCAGAATGACGGGCAGGACGTAGAGCAGCAGGCGCAAAGAATACATTCGTACAGACCGTCGAGCTTTTCACGCTGCTCGGGTGCCTGTAAATGCTCTCTGGCCGGTGGATTTTGCCCATTATTCAATAAGTAAGGTTTAATCTTCTCATATTGGGCATAGAATTGTCCCATGTCCACCACCAAATCGCGGATAACCGGCAGCCCTGGCAGCGGACGGATAACGATTTTCTGTTTGCCGTTGCCAAGCGCGGAAATTGGGGTGATGCAGGCAAGACCATTCTTACCGTTCATGTTCAGGCCGTCGGAACCACATACGCCTTCACGGCAGGAGCGGCGGAACGACAGTGTAGAGTCCTTTTCTTTCAGCTGGATTAACGCATCCAGCAACATCATGTCGCGCCCTTCTTCCGCTTCCAGCGTGTAATCCTGCATACGCGGCGCGTCATCCACATCCGGGTTATAGCGATAAATCGAGAATTCGAGTTTCATCATCCTGTCTCCGCATTAATAAGTACGAATCTTCGGCGGGAACGCCGGACGCAGTTTCGGTTCCATATTGACGCTACGGCGCGTCATGGATTCCGTTTCTGGCAGATACAGGCTGTGGCACAACCAGTTCTCATCGTCACGATCCGGATAGTCGAAGCGGCTGTGCGCGCCACGGCTTTCAGTACGGAAGTTTGCGGAAACAGCCGTTGCGTACGCGGTTTCCATCAGGTTATCCAGCTCCAGGCACTCAACGCGCTGGGTATTGAACTCGCTCGACGTATCATCCAGACGGGCCTCTTTCAGACGCTCGCGGATCACTTTCAGTTGTTCAAGACCTTTCGCCATCGCATCACCTTCGCGGAATACCGAGAAGTTATGCTGCATACACTCTTGCAGCGCTTTGCGGATGGTGACCGGATCTTCGCCGCTGCGGTTGTTGTTCCAGCGGTTGAGACGGGTGAGCGACCCTTCGATATCCGATTCGCTGGCATCGCGCAGCGCACCCTGTTCAGCGATAGATTCTTGTAAATGCAAACCTGCCGCACGGCCAAAGACCACCAGGTCGAGCAGCGAGTTGCCGCCCAGGCGGTTGGCGCCGTGAACCGATACGCAGGCGATTTCGCCCACCGCAAACAGCCCCGGGATCACAACATCTTCGCCCTTCTCGTTAACCGTCAGCGCCTGACCGGTCACTTTGGTCGGAATACCGCCCATCATATAGTGGCAAGTCGGGATCACCGGGATTGGCTCTTTCACTGGATCTACGTGTGCGAAAGTGCGCGACAGTTCCAGAATCCCCGGCAGGCGCGATTCCAGCACCTCTTTACCCAGGTGATCGAGTTTCAGTTTAGCGTGCGGCCCCCACGGACCGTCACAGCCGCGACCTTCACGGATTTCGATCATGATGGAACGCGCCACCACGTCACGACCCGCCAGGTCTTTGGCGTTCGGCGCATAACGCTCCATAAAGCGCTCGCCGTGTTTGTTCAGCAGATAGCCGCCTTCACCACGGCAGCCTTCCGTCACCAGCACCCCTGCCCCGGCGATACCAGTCGGGTGGAACTGCCACATCTCCATATCCTGCACCGGAACGCCCGCACGCAGCGCCATACCCACGCCGTCGCCGGTATTAATGTGCGCATTGGTGGTGGACTGGTAAATACGGCCTGCGCCGCCGGTTGCCAGCACGGTTGCGCGGGCTTTGAAGTAGACGACTTCACCGGTTTCAATGCACAGCGCGGTACAACCCACGACAGCGCCATCCTGGTTTTTCACCAGATCCAGCGCGTACCACTCGGAAAAGATGGTGGTGTGGTTTTTCAGGTTCTGCTGATAAAGGGTATGCAACAGCGCATGGCCGGTACGGTCCGCTGCCGCTGCGGTACGCGCCGCCTGCTCGCCGCCGAAGTTCTTCGACTGGCCGCCAAACGGGCGCTGATAGATACGACCATCATCAAGACGGGAGAATGGCAGGCCCATATGCTCCAGCTCAAGAATCGCTTCCGGGCCGGTTTTGCACATATATTCAATCGCGTCCTGGTCGCCGATATAGTCGGAACCTTTTACCGTGTCATACATGTGCCATTCCCAGTTATCTTCATGGGTATTGCCCAGTGCGACGGTGATACCGCCCTGCGCTGACACAGTATGGGAACGGGTTGGGAAAACTTTGGAGAGCAGCGCACAGGTTTGCCCGCTCTGGGAAATTTGCAGCGCTGCGCGCATACCTGCGCCGCCCGCGCCAATAACAACAGCATCAAATTCTCTGACTGGCAATTTCATTACACACCCCACACCACAACGAATCCATAAATCACGTAAGCCGCCAGTGCCACAACAATAACCAGTTGCAGAATCAGACGTACAGCCAGCGGTTTAACGTAGTCGGTCAACACTTGCCACATGCCAATCCAGGCATGGATCAGAATGGAAAACAGAGCCAGCAGAGTGAAGACTTTGGTAAAGGCGGAGGAGAAGAAACCGGTCCAGACCACCCAGGTCAGGTCGCCATGCAGGGCGAAAAAACCCACCATATAGATGATGTATAACGTCAGGACGATGGCGGTAGCACGGACAAGAATAAAATCATGTACGCCGTTGCGTCCTAATGCGGAGGCGTTGCTTACCATACGAGAACTCCTGCGAGAATTGAAAGCACGACAGTAATCACAAAAGAAAGATTAGCGGAACGTTTTCCTGCTTCGAAGGTTTCTTCCAGCCAGCCAAAATCCATCAGCATGTGACGAATCCCGCCGACAGCGTGATACGCCAGCGCGGTGAGGATGCCCCACAGAATGAATTTAACGAAGAAGCTGTTCATGATGGCAGAGGCAGTCAGGAAGCCGTCTTCAGATGACAGCGACAGGCCCAGTAACCACAGCAGAATACCGACGGCCACAAACGTAATGACGCCGGAGACGCGGTGAAGAATGGAAGCTATAGCCGTAACAGGAAACCGAATTGTTGTCAGATCCAGATTGACAGGTCTTTGTTTTTTCACATTTTTTATCATGAATAACGCCCACATGCTATTCTTATAGTTTCCTTCCTCCGGTCTGCGTGCGGGTCAGACAGCGTCCTTTTCTATAACTGCTCGTCATGCAAAAAATTAGCTTCCAGATGCTAAACGACAGGTTACAACGCTGGGTGGCTCGGGATGGCAGGGTATTCCGGAGACCTGGCGGCAGTATAGGTCGTTCACAAAATCATTACAATTAACCTACATATAGTTTGTCGGGTTTTATGCAGAACAGTGACACTCATCACGATAACAACATTCTTTTAAAATTTAATCACCTGATTTGACAAAAGTTAAACATTCTTGTTACAAACTACGCCGAATAAGGCTTATAATTCGCAAAAGTTATGGGGTCTTGCTTTCACCTGAGAATAAGTTATGTAACAGTGTGATGGTATTGACCGATGTAATCAGGACGGTTATTAGTGATATACAGGTTTGATAAATTCGGACTGCTGAGACGCTGATTTGCTGTTTTTTCACTGTATTTTCAATGTGTACTGGCACGCGCCATTGCTCTGTACCCTGGTTCTCCCTCTCCACAGAGCTGCGAGCTAATAACAAACTGGTAACGTTGACGGGCAGTTGAAAGCAAATCCGGTAACTGGCAGTCTTAAGCAATAAGGCGCTAAGGAGACCGTAAATGACTGATATAAAAGCAAAAATCACCTACAATGGTGACGCTGCTATCGAACTGGATGTGCTAAAAGGCACGCTCGGTCAGGATGTTATTGATATCCGTAGTCTCGGTTCAAAAGGGGTTTTCACTTTTGACCCTGGTTTTACCTCTACCGCATCGTGCGAATCCAAAATCACGTTTATCGACGGTGACGAAGGTATTTTGTTACACCGCGGTTTCCCGATTGATCAACTGGCGACCGAATCCAATTACCTGGAAGTGAGCTACATCCTGCTGTACGGCGAAAAACCGACGCAGGAGCAGTTTGAAGAGTTCAGACTGACGGTCACCCGCCACACCATGATTCATGAGCAGATCACCCGCCTGTTCCACGGTTTCCGTCGCGACTCACATCCGATGGCGGTACTTTGTGGCGTGACCGGCGCGCTGGCGGCGTTCTACCACGACTCGCTGGATGTGAACAATCCGCGCCACCGCGAAATCGCGGCCTTCCGCCTGCTGTCCAAAATGCCTACTGTGGCGGCGATGTGTTACAAATACTCCATCGGTCAGCCGTTTATCTATCCGCGCAACGATCTCTCCTACGCTGGCAACTTCCTGCATATGATGTTTGCTACGCCGTGCGAACCGTATGAAGTGAATCCGGTGCTGGAACGCGCCATGGATCGTATTCTGATCCTGCATGCCGATCACGAGCAGAACGCGTCCACCTCTACCGTACGTACCGCCGGTTCTTCCGGTGCGAACCCGTTTGCCTGCATCGCGGCCGGTATCGCCTCTCTGTGGGGACCGGCGCACGGCGGCGCCAACGAAGCAGCGCTGAGAATGCTGGAAGAGATCAGCTCCGTGAAACATATTCCGGAATTCCTGCGTCGCGCCAAAGACAAGAACGATTCGTTCCGCCTGATGGGCTTCGGTCACCGTGTCTACAAGAACTATGACCCACGCGCTACTGTGATGCGTGAAACCTGCCACGAAGTGCTGCGCGAGCTGGGAACGAAAGACGATCTGCTGGAAGTGGCGATGGAGCTGGAGCACATTGCGCTCAACGACCCGTACTTTATCGAACGCAAACTCTACCCGAACGTCGACTTCTACTCCGGTATTATCCTGAAAGCGATGGGTATCCCGGCGTCCATGTTTACCGTTATCTTTGCGATGGCGCGTACCGTGGGCTGGATTGCGCACTGGAACGAAATGCACGACGACGGCATCAAGATTGCTCGTCCGCGTCAGCTTTACACCGGCTACGCCAAACGCGAATTCTCCTCCGATCTGAAAAAAGATTAAGGGTGAATCCGCCTAAAAAAACGCGCCTGTGGGCGCGTTTTTTGTTTCAGCGTTGGCAGCCAGGGCACCAGTAAAATGGCCGTGATGAGAGCGTGGTTTTTTCGATGATCCCACCGCAGCGCTCACACATCTCCCCTGCCCGATGAAAGACCCGGAAGCGAAACAGCGCGCCGTGATGCTTGTTCTCATCCACAGTACCGCGCGTCTGCCAGGACAAACGAGGAATATCCAGCAACGCCTGTGCCAGCACGTCAAGCTGGGCATCATCCAGTTCGGCGGCACTATGCTGCGGCGCCAACGCGCAGTGCCAGAGGATCTCTACGCGTAAATAGTTGCCCAGCCCGGCCAGAAACGCCTGATCGAGCAGCAAACCGGAGAAGCGACGGCGGCGAAAACGCGGCGATAACAGACGTTCTTTCACCTGCGCCGCGGTAAGCGTCATGTTCAGCACATCCGGCCCAAGCCGCTGTAAAAACGGGTGCTGCGCCAGTTGTTCTGCCGTGAGAATGGCAATGTCTGACGCGCTGTAAAGCAAGATGGCTTTATCCGTCGTCTGTAATTTAACGCGCAGCACGCGGTTGGTTTGCGGCGTTTCGCCCGCATTCACCACGCGCCAGACGCCGTAAAGCTGGTTATGGCTGTAGAGGGTCAACCCGCCGGAAAAGTGCGTCAACAGCGCCTTGCCGCGTGTTTCAATCTGCTCGATGCGCTGCCCCACCAGACCTGGGGCAAAATCGGTTAGCTGCGGCGGAGCAAACCAGACATCGGTCAGTGGTTTTCCCTGAACCGCCGCTTCAAGCATGTCCGCCGCCCGGCGGATTTCCGGTCCTTCCGGCATGTAAAACTCCTTGTGTTATCGCGCGGAAATGATCACCCCACGCTGGGTAAAAGCAGCATGCAGACGGCGGGCAAACAGTAACGCATGTTCACCGTCGCCGTGCAGGCACACCGTTTGCGCCTGCACGGGAACATACTCACCATCAATACTTTTGACACGCCCTGCCAGCACCATCTCCAGCGTTTGCGCCAGCGCCACATTGTCATCTTCAATCAACGCGCCCGGCTCGCTGCGTGGTACCAGTTGACCATCGCTGCGATAGCCGCGATCGGCAAATACTTCCTGGCGGGTGATCAGCCCCCAGCTTTTTCCGGCGCGGATCAGCTCGCTGCCCGCCAGCCCGACCAGAATCAAATCTGAATCCACATCGTGTACCGCGCCAGCGATAGCGTCGGCCAGTTGCGCATCATTTGCCGCCTGGTTGTATAACATGCCGTGGGGCTTCACATGCTGTAATTTACCGCCCTCAGCACGCACCATCGCTGCCAGTGCGCCGATTTGGTACAGCATCTGGGCATACACGGTTTCCGGCGGCAGTTGCATCGCCGTACGACCGAAGTTTTCCCGATCGGGAAACGAGGGATGTGCGCCGATAGCGACCCCGTTACGCAGCGCTTCGCGCACGCACGTCAGCATCGTCCCGGCATCGCCCGCATGAAAACCGCAGGCGATATTCGCCGACGACACCAGTTTCAACAACGCAGCATCATTGCCGCAGCCTTCGCCAAGATCGGCGTTTAAATCAATCTTCATGCGTTAACCGCCATGCCAGTTGTTCAAGGTAACGCTGTTGATCCTGGCGAGCATGCAGCGCTTCATCCAGTGAACACTGAACAAAATGCACCGGTTGCCCAAGAGGAATTTGCGCCAGATGGTACATATCGGCCTCAATAATGCAGGCAATACGCGGGTATCCGCCGGTTGTCTGCGCGTCATTCATCAGCACAATCGGCTGGCCGTTCGACGGCACCTGTATAACGCCAGGTAATAAGCCATGGGAGAGCAGCTCGCGTGAGGTCGTCCGCAACAGGGGCTGCCCCTGTAAGCGGTACCCCATGCGGTTGCTTTGCGGGCTTATCTGCCACGGCAGACGCCAGAATGCGTCCTGCGAAGCCGTGGCGAATTCGTGATATTCCGGCCCCGGCAGCGCGCGAATGCGGTTGCCCCACAGCAGTTGTTTTACGCCCTGCTGGGTACGAAACTGCCGCTTCGGTTTTACCAGAGGCAGCGTATCGCCATCACGTAACAGGCGCCCTTCCAGCCCGCCGACAGCAGCTTTCAGATCGGTACTCCCGGAACCCAGCACCTCCGGCAGCGCAAAACCGCCCGCCACCGCCAGATAGCTACGCACGCCGTGCAGCGGGCGTTTCAGCACCAGCCGCTGTCCGGCTTGTGCCGCAAAACGCCAGCCCGTCCACACGGGTTTACCGTCGAGCTTCGCTTCACAACCGGCGCCGGTCAGGGCAAACCAGCAGCGGCTTTCGAACACCACTTCGAACTGGCCGAGCGTGATCTCAAGCCCGGCCGTATCAGGCGCATTGCCCACCAGCGCATTGCCAATTTGCAGCGCAGGCGCGTCCAGCGCGCCGCAATAGCTGATTCCGGACTGGCGCAAGCCGATACGCTTTCCCCCCTGCAAGGAGGTGTAAATACCGGCGCGGATAATTTTCAACATACGCCCTCCTTGCGGGGAATGAAGCGCAGCGTGTCGCCAGGACGCAGCAGTGAAGGCTCCGCTAAACGCGGGTTAAAAAGCGCCAAATCAGTGCGTCCAATCAGGTTCCAGCCGCCGGGCGTCTCCAGCGGATAGATGCCGGTTTGTGCGCCGCCAATACCGACAGAGCCGGCCGCTACGCGAACGCGTGGTTCGGCGCGGCGCGGCGTGGCCAGCGCTTCCGGCAGGCCGCCCAGATAGGGAAAGCCAGGCTGGAAGCCAATAAACCAGACCACGTAATCAACAGAGGCATGCAGCTCCACCACCTGTTTTTCACTCATCCGACAATGTTCCGCCACCCGACCGAGATCCGGCCCGGCATCGCCGCCGTACAGCACCGGGATCTCAATGGCCCGAGATTCCGGCTCCAGCGCCTCGCTCTCTTCCCACCAGCGCTGTAAGCGTTCAATGGCATCCAGCACCAGCGTGCCCGGATCGCGCAGCACAACCGTAATGTTATTCATTCCCGGAATGACTTCCGCCACCTCCGGCACCGTGGACAGCCGCTGCGTCAGCCGCCAGATCCGCTTTTGCGTCGCCAGTTGTACAGGAGGCTCCAGCTCCAGCACCACGGCGGTTTCCCCTAATAAATAACAACGCGCTCGCTGCACTTGTTCGCTCCTCAGGCCGGGTTCGGAATATCCACAAACGTGACGTCAAGATCGGTATGGGTATTCAGCCAGTCGCTCAGGGCGCGAATGCCGCCGCGTTCAGTGGCATGGTGCCCCGCCGCGTAGAAATGCAGCCCCTGCTCGCGCGCGGAGTGAATGGTCTGCTCCGAGACCTCGCCGGTGATAAAGGCATCCACGCCAAAGCGGGCGGCTTTATCGATAAAACCCTGTCCGCCGCCGGTACACCAGGCGATACGTTTCACCACATCCGGCCCGGTATCGCCGCACCAGAGCGGCTTACGACCCAGCCGCGCTTCGATCCAGGAAGCCAGTTCCAGCCCCGGCACCGGCATCGTGAGTTCGCCCCACGGCAACAGCTCTTCGATTTCGCCCTGAAGGGTAATACCGAGCAGCGCCGCCAGTTGCGCGTTATTGCCCAGCTCCGGGTGCGCATCGAGCGGCAGATGCCAGCCATACAGGTTGATGTCGTTCGCCAGAAGCGTTTTCAGGCGGTTACGCTTCATGCCCAGAATGACCGGCGCTTCGTTTTTCCAGAAATAGCCGTGATGGACGATGACCGCGTCCGCCTGCTGACGCACCGCTTCATCCAGCAACGCCTGGCTGGCGGTCACGCCGGTGACAATTTTTTGCACCGTTTCCCGCCCTTCAACCTGGAGGCCGTTCGGGCCGTAGTCACTGAATGCCGCACTGTTCAGTTTCTCGTTAATCAGTTTTTCCAGTTCGGTATTTTTCATCAATGCTCTCTTTATACTTTACGGGCGGCTTCATACGCCGCCAGGGTGGCGGCACGCGCCTGTTTATGGTCGACAATCGGGCGAGGATAATCGAGACGTCGCCCCTGTTTATCCGCCCACGCCCAGGGCTGATGGAGATACTTTTCCGGCACCGCTTGCAGTTCAGGTAACCAGCGACGAATAAACGCGCCGCTGGCGTCAAAGCGCTCCCCTTGCGTGGTGGGGTTGAAAATGCGGAAATAAGGCGCCGCGTCGGTCCCCGTTGAGGCTGCCCACTGCCAGCCGCCATTGTTTGCCGCCAGATCGCCATCGATCAACTGAGAAATAAAATAGCGCTCTCCGCAGCGCCAGTCGATAAGTAAGTCCTTGACCAGAAAGCTGGCCGCGATCATCCGCAGCCGATTATGCATCCAGCCGGTACTGTTCAACTGGCGCATTGCGGCATCAACAATCGGAAATCCCGTGCTGCCCTTTTGCCAGGCCTCAAGCTGCTGTTGGTTTTCCTGCCACTGCACCTTATCGGTCCAGGGGATAAAGGGTTTGTGCTTGCAGAGTGCCGGATGGAATGTCATCAGATGACGGTAAAACTCACGCCAAATCAGCTCATTGAGCCATACTGCGCCGCTTCCGCCATCGAGCGCCTGCGGCTGCTCGGCCAGTAAACGATGCAGACACTGGCGCGGCGACAGTGCGCCAATCGCCAGCGCGGCGGAGAGACGGCTGGTACCTTCAATCGCCGGGAAATCACGCTGCTGCTCATACTCCGCCGCCTGCTGCTGGCAAAAATGGCGCAGCCGGGCAATCGCGCTTTTCTCATCGGCGGGGAAAAGTTGTTCATCAAACGGCTGCTGCGGATAGTTAAGTACGATCGGCTTTGCGACGGGCAGCGCCCCTTCGCGCGCACGCGGCGCGGCGACGCATTCCGGCAGTTCCTCTTTTAGCCGACGTAAAAAAGCGTTTTTAAACGGCGTAAAGACTTTATACATCTCGTGATTGCCGGTCATCACGCTGCCCGGCGCCAGCATCACGCTGTCATCAAACCCCTGGCAGGATACGTTCGGCAGCGCTTTTTCTACCGCCGCATCACGCTGACGTTCATTAAATTCATACTGATAATTATAAAAAAGATGGCTTACCTGCTCGCTGGCACAGATTTCGGCAATGGCCTGCCCGCAGGCAGCAAAATCATCCACCTCGCGGTAGAGCAGCGGAATGCCCTTCTCCGCCAGCGCCTGTTGCAGCGCATTAAGATGGGCGTTGAGCAGAGCCGCCTGGCGCGGTGCCATATGATGTTGCTGCCACTGTGCTGGCGTGGCAATGAAAAGCGCAATAACCCGGACGTTGGGATAGCGGCAGGCGGCGGCGAGCGCAAGATTATCATGTACGCGTAAATCCGCGCGAAACCAGACCAGATGGGTGGTCATATCACTCCTTATGTCCGTAGCGAAAGCGCAGCGCTGCGGATCGTTGCTTCGCTGCGCCTGGCGGCACAGTGTAAATGTAGCAAAAAGGTTACTGCAAAAAAAAACCACCGCAAGGCGGTGGCTCAGAGGATTTGCTGTGTGTAATCGATTAATAAAAGTCGCAGGCTACTTTTTCGGCCTGCTCCATCCACACCGGTTTTTCACTGGTTTTCGCCCAGACGCGATGCAGATAGCTGTAAAAACGTGCGCGATCTTTCCAGAACAACATCACCGGTAATGCCAGAACGCCCGCCAGAATGGCGAAAGCGCGACGCATCAACACAACGTGTGCCGGAAACGCTTTATATGTGTTCATAATCCTCTCCCCTTTGTCAGGCCGGCAATCACTACCGGAAAATGTTCCCGCCTTACAGAAAATCAGGGCGGCGCTGAAATCTGGTTAAAATAGTATCGCTTTATTCGTAATTTTACTACTCATCCGACCACTATTTTTCTGCCAATTTAAGATTTATTTATGCCCAGCGGTAAATTAGTTACAAAACGGTTAAATTAATACTAACCATTAGTTAATTTAAGGATTAAAGGCTCTCATTACGCTGCCTTGCAAGATGGCGCAACGCACACCTGCCCACCAGGACGATTCGAGCAAAAATTCGCCCTCCCATTTTTATATTTTTTTTACACCTACCATTCTGATTTTTTCGAGATTTTTGCAACGAATAAACTACTTTGATAGCACTTCTTAAAAGCACCCTGGAGGTGGATTGTGAGTGCAGGCGTGATAATCGGCATCGTGCTGGTTTTCCTGTTATTGGGCTACCTGGTTTATGCCCTGATTAACGCGGAGGCTTTCTGATGGCCGCTCAGGCTTTTCTTCTGGTCGCCAGCTTTTTGCTGGTGCTGTTTATTCTTGCGCGCCCGCTGGGATCGCTGCTGGCAAAACTGATTGCCGGACAGGTGCTGCCCGGCACGGCGACAATCGAAAATACTCTCTGGCGTGGACTGGGTATAGATACCCGTGAAATGAACTGGCGGCACTATCTGTTCGCCATCCTGTGGCTGAATATACTCGGTATTGTGCTGCTGTTTGCCATGCTGATGTTGCAGGGCATTTTGCCAATGAACCCGCAAAACTTGCCCGGTCTCTCCTGGCATCTGGCGCTGAACACGGCGGTCAGCTTTGTCTCGAATACCAACTGGCAATCCTATGCCGGCGAAAGCACGCTGAGCTATTTCAGCCAGATGGTCGGGCTGACAGTACAAAACTTCCTCTCTGCAGCGACGGGGATTGCGGTGGTATTCGCGCTGATCCGCGCCTTTGCGCGCCGCAGCATGGATACGCTCGGTAACGCGTGGGTGGATCTCACCCGCATTACTCTGTGGGTGCTACTGCCGATTTCACTGATCATTGCCTTGTTCTTTATTCAGCAAGGCGTCCTGCAGAACTTTTTGCCTTATCAGCCTTACACCTCGCTGGAAGGCGTTCAGCATCTGATGCCGATGGGGCCAGTCGCGTCCCAGGAAGCGATCAAAATGCTCGGCACCAACGGCGGTGGTTTCTTCAATGCCAACTCTTCGCACCCGTTTGAAAACCCGACCGCATTGACCAACATCGTACAGATGCTGGCGATCTTCCTCATCCCGGCAGCGCTTTGCTTTGCTTTTGGCGATGCCGTGGCGGATCGCCGCCAGGGACACATGCTGCTGTGGGCGATGTCGCTGATTTTCGTGGTCTGCGCCGGGGTGGTGATGTGGGCAGAGTTTCAGGGTAACCCGCACTTCCTGACGCTCGGTGGCGACAGCGCCATCAATATGGAAGGTAAAGAGAGTCGTTTTGGCATTCTGGCGAGCAGCCTGTATGCCGTGGTCACAACCGCCGCCTCATGCGGCGCGGTAAATGCCATGCACGACTCCTTTACCGCGCTGGGCGGCATGATCCCGATGTGGCTGATGCAGATTGGCGAAGTGGTGTTCGGCGGCGTGGGCTCGGGTCTCTACGGCATGCTGCTGTTCGTGCTGCTGGCGGTATTTATTGCCGGGTTGATGATTGGCCGTACGCCGGAGTTTATCGGCAAAAAAATCGATGTCCGCGAGATGAAAATGACCGCGCTGGCGATCCTCGTCACTCCGGCGCTGGTGCTGCTTGGCACCGCGCTGGCGATGATGACCGACGCCGGGCGTAGCGGCATGTTTAACCCCGGCATTCACGGCTTTAGTGAAGTGCTGTACGCCGTCTCGTCGGCAGCCAACAACAACGGCAGCGCCTTTGGCGGATTAAGCGCCAACACCCCGTTCTGGAACTGTCTGCTGGCGTTCTGCATGTTCTTCGGCCGTTTCGGTGTGATTATTCCGGTGATGGCGATTGCTGGTTCACTGGTCGGCAAGAAAATACAGCCCGCCAGCACTGGCACCCTGCCCACGCACGGCGCGCTGTTTATCGGCCTGCTGATCGGCACAGTACTGCTGGTTGGCGCATTGACCTTTGTTCCTGCCCTGGCGCTCGGCCCGGTGGCGGAATACCTCTTATTTTGAGACTGGCGGAGACGCGTTTTATGAGTCGCAAACAACTGGCCCTGTTCGAACCGCACCTTGTTCGTCAGGCGCTGATGGATTCGGTGACCAAGTTAAGCCCGCAGGTACAGTGGCGTAACCCGGTGATGTTTATTGTCTGGATTGGCAGCCTGTTGACCACCGTTCTGACCGTGGCAATGGCAACAGGCCATCTTGATGGCAGCGCGTGGTTTACCGGCACGGTCAGCCTGTGGTTGTGGATTACGGTATTGTTCGCCAACTTTGCAGAGGCGCTGGCGGAAGGCCGCAGCAAAGCGCAGGCCAATAGCCTGAAAGGGGTGAAAAAAACCGCTTTCGCCCGCAAATTACGCGCCCCGCAGCATGATGCGCAAATCGACCATATTCCGGCAGCAGACCTGCGTAAAGGCGATGTGGTGCTGGTTGAGGCCGGAGACATTATTCCGTGCGATGGTGAAGTAATTGAAGGCGGCGCGTCGGTAGATGAGAGCGCGATCACCGGTGAATCGGCACCGGTGATCCGTGAGTCCGGCGGCGATTTCGCTTCAGTCACTGGCGGGACACGTATTCTTTCTGACTGGCTGGTGATCCAGTGCAGCGTTAACCCCGGCGAAACGTTCCTCGACCGCATGATTGCGATGGTGGAAGGCGCGCAACGGCGTAAAACACCGAACGAGATCGCACTGACCATTCTGCTGGTTGCCCTGACCCTTGTCTTCCTGCTGGCAACCGCCACTTTGTGGCCATTCTCGGTATACGGTGGCCAGGCAGTCAGCGTGACGGTGTTGGTAGCCCTGCTGGTGTGCCTGATCCCAACGACTATCGGCGGGCTGCTGTCTGCGATTGGCGTTGCCGGGATGAGCCGCATGCTGGGTGCGAATGTGATTGCCACCAGCGGTCGTGCGGTGGAAGCAGCAGGTGATATCGATGTGCTGTTGCTGGATAAAACCGGC
Organism: Kosakonia sp. MUSA4; assembly: GCF_013085925.1. Taxonomy (NCBI): domain Bacteria; kingdom Pseudomonadati; phylum Pseudomonadota; class Gammaproteobacteria; order Enterobacterales; family Enterobacteriaceae; genus Kosakonia; species Kosakonia sp. MUSA4. The sequence goes on along the minus strand of NZ_CP025697.1, from coordinate 1,454,441 downwards.
ACCATCACCTTAGGTAACCGCCAGGCATCCGATTTCCTGCCCGCGCAGGGTGTGGATGAAAAAACGCTGGCCGATGCCGCGCAACTCTCTTCGCTGGCGGATGAAACGCCGGAAGGCCGCAGTATTGTGATACTGGCTAAACGCCGCTTTAATCTGCGCAAGCGCGATATGCAGAGCCTGCAAGCCACCTTCGTGCCTTTCACTGCGCAAACCCGCATGAGCGGTATCAACGTGCAGGACCGGATGATCCGTAAAGGTTCGGTGGATGCTATCCGCCGTCATATCGCCGCCAATGGCGGTCAATTTCCGGCTGATGTGGAAACGCTGGTCGAACGCGTCGCCCGCCAGGGCGCCACGCCGCTGGTCGTTGCCGAAGGGGCGAAAGTGCTGGGCATTATCGCGCTGAAAGATATCGTCAAAGGCGGGATTAAAGAGCGTTTTGCCCAACTGCGTAAAATGGGCATTAAAACGGTCATGATCACCGGGGATAACCGCTTAACCGCTGCAGCGATTGCCGCTGAAGCCGGTGTCGATGATTTCCTTGCGGAAGCGACGCCGGAAGCGAAACTGGCGTTGATTCGCCAGTATCAGGCGGAAGGTCGTCTGGTGGCGATGACCGGCGATGGCACGAACGATGCGCCAGCGCTGGCTCAGGCGGACGTTGCGGTAGCGATGAACTCCGGCACCCAGGCCGCCAAAGAAGCGGGCAACATGGTGGATCTCGACTCGAACCCCACCAAATTGATTGAAGTGGTGCATATCGGTAAACAGATGCTGATGACTCGCGGTTCGCTGACCACCTTTAGTATCGCCAACGATGTGGCGAAATACTTCGCCATCATTCCGGCGGCGTTTGCAGCAACCTATCCGCAACTGAATACGCTGAACGTAATGCATCTGCACTCCCCGGCGTCGGCAATTTTAAGCGCGGTGATCTTTAACGCGCTGGTGATTGTGTTTCTTATCCCGCTGGCGCTGAAAGGGGTGAGCTACAAGCCGCTTACCGCTTCCGCCATGCTGCGCCGCAACCTGTGGATCTACGGGCTGGGCGGGCTGGTGGTGCCGTTTATCGGTATCAAGGTGATCGACCTGATTTTGACCCTGTTTGGCCTGGTGTAAGAGGTATAAAAAAATGACTTTATTCCGTCCCGCATTTCTGCTTTTGATACTCTTCACCCTGATTACCGGCGGGATCTACCCGCTGGTGACCACCGCGCTCGGGCAGTGGTGGTTTAACGCGCAGGCGAACGGTTCGCTGATCCGTGAGGGCGATACCGTGCGCGGTTCGCGCTTGCTGGGTCAGGACTTTACCGCACCGGTTTATTTTCACGGCCGCCCTTCTGCCACTGCCGATGCGCCTTATAATCCAATGGCGTCCGGCGGTAGCAACCTGGCAGGCAGTAACCCGGAGCTGGATAAAGAAGTGGCGGCGCGCGTGGCGCAACTGCGCGCCGAGAATCCACAAGCGGATACGCATGTTCCGGTGGAGTTGATTACCGCCTCGGCGAGCGGCCTTGATGGTCAGCTCTCTCCGGCAGCCACCGCCTGGCAGATCCCGCGCGTGGCGCAAGCCCGTCACTTACCCGTGACAGAAGTGGAAAAAGTGGTGGCCGAACATACCACCACGCCGCTGGTCAACTTTATCGGCCAGCCGGTGGTCAATATTGTGGAACTCAATCTGGCGCTGGATGCGCTCAAGGATAAATAAAGCATGACTGACGAGCCCTTGCGCCCCAATCCCGACCGCTTGCTGGAGCACGCTGCCACAGCGCACCGGGGAAAGTTGAAAGTCTTTTTCGGCGCCTGCGCCGGTGTGGGCAAAACGTTCGCTATGCTGCAAGAAGCGCAGCGTCTGCGGGCGCAAGGGCTTGATATTCTCGTTGGCGTGGTGGAGACCCACGGGCGCAAAGAGACCGCCGCGCTGCTGGAAGGGCTGGCAGTCCTGCCGCCACACCGTATCGCCCATCGCGGGCGACTGATTCAGGAGTTTTCGCTGGACGACGCCCTTGCGCGCCGTCCAGCGCTCATTTTAATGGACGAACTGGCGCACAGTAACGCGCCCGGCTCGCGCCATCCGAAACGCTGGCAGGATGTAGAAGAGCTGCTGGAAGCGGGTATCAATGTCTTTACAACCGTCAACGTCCAGCATCTGGAAAGCCTCAACGATGTGGTCAGCGGCGTGACCGGTATCCAGGTACGTGAAACCGTGCCGGATCCTTTTTTCGACAACGCAGATGAGGTCGTACTGGTGGATTTGCCGCCGGACGATCTCCGCCAGCGCCTGCACGAAGGCAAAGTCTATATCGGCGGCCAGGCCGAGCGCGCCATCGAACACTTCTTCCGTAAAGGCAATCTGATTGCCCTGCGCGAACTGGCGCTGCGCCGCACCGCCGACCGCGTGGACGATCAGATGCGCGCCTGGCGCGATCGCCAGGGTGAAGAGAAAGTCTGGCATACGCGTGATGCCATTCTGCTCTGCGTCGGGCATGGCGCGGGCAATGAGAAGTTGATCCGCACAGCGGCGCGGCTGGCGGCCAAACTGGGCAGCGTCTGGCATGCGGTGTATGTCGAAACGCCGTCGCTACATAAATTGCCGGAACCGCAACGGCGGGCGATTTTAAGCGCCCTGCACCTTGCGCAGGAACTGGGGGCCGAAACGGCAACGCTTTCCGATCCGGCGGAAGATAAGGCGATTCTGCGTTACGCCCGTGAGCATAACCTCGGCAAAATTATTATTGGCCGACGCAATAAGCACCGCTGGTGGAACCCGGAATCGTTTGCCGATAAGCTGGCGCGCCGCGCGCCAGATCTCGACCTGGTGATCATCGCGCTGGACGACGCTCCGGTTACCTTGCCCTCTCGCGCCGGAGATACACGCCCGTTTATTGAGCGCTGGCGGGTACAGCTAAAAGGTTGTGCCGTCGCCCTCGCCCTTTGCGCGGCAATCACCCTGATCGCCGCGCATTGGCTAACGGCTTTCGATGCCGCCAACCTGGTGATGATCTACCTGCTCGGCGTGGTGCTGATAGCGCTGTTTTATGGGCGTTGGCCATCCGCGTTCGCCACGGTGATTAACGTCCTCAGTTTCGATCTCTTTTTTATCGCTCCGCGCGGCACGCTGGCCGTTTCCGATGTGCAATATCTGCTGACCTTTGGCGTGATGCTGACAGTCGGTTTGGTGATTGGCAATCTCACTGCCGGGGTGCGTTATCAGGCGCGCGTGGCTCGTTATCGCGAGCAGCGCACCCGCCATCTTTATGAGATGTCGAAAGCGCTGGCGGTCGGGCGTAATAACAAGGATATCGCCGTCACCAGCGAAAGGTTTATCCAGTCTACCTTTGATGCCCGCAGCAAATTGTTACTGCCGGGCAGCCACGGGCAGTTGAAAGCGGTGACGCAACCCCACGGAATGACGCCCTGGGATGATGCGATTGCCCGCTGGAGTTTTGATAAAGGCCAGCCAGCCGGAGCGGGAACCGACACCCTGCCCGGCGTGCCATATCAAATTTTGCCGCTTAAAAGTGACCAAAAAACCCATGGGTTATTGATTGTGGAACCGGCCAACTTGCGCCAGTTGATGATCCCGGAACAGCAACGCCTGCTGGAAACCTTCACCCTGCTGGTTGCCAGTGCGCTTGAACGCCAGGCATTAGCCACCAGCGAAGAACAGGCTCGCCTCGCCAGCGAGCGGGAAAGTATTCGTAACTCTTTGCTGGCTGCGCTCTCCCACGATCTGCGCACGCCGCTGACCGTGCTGTTTGGCCAGGCGGAGATCCTGACGCTCGATCTGGCAAGTGAAGGCTCCTCGCATGCGCCGCAGGCTAACGAGATCCGTCAGCATGTGCTGAATACCACGCGGCTGGTGAATAATCTGCTGGATATGGCGCGTATTCAGTCCGGCGGTTTTAATCTTAAAAAAGAGTGGCTAACGCTGGAAGAGGTAGTTGGCAGCGCGCTCAGAACGCTGGAACCTGGGCTTGGCGGCCGCCATATTAACCTCGCCCTACCCAACCCATTAATGCTGGTACATGTTGATGGCCCATTATTTGAACGGGTGCTGATCAATCTGCTGGAAAATGCGGTGAAATACGCAGGACCGCGGGCGGAGATCGGCATTACCGCCCATGATACGCCGCAACAGTTGATGCTGGATGTGTGGGATAACGGGCCAGGTATTCCGGCAGGACAAGAGCAGGCCATTTTTGATAAGTTCGCGCGAGGAACCAAGGAATCAGCGATTCCTGGCGTCGGTCTTGGGCTGGCGATTTGCCAGGCGATTGTTGAGGTTCATGGCGGCACCATCAGTGCCCGCAATCGCCCGCAAGGGGGGGCGCTGTTTTGTGTTACACTTCCACGTGAGACACCGCCGCAACTGGATGAATTATCTGAGGATCTGTGATCAACGTTCTGATTGTCGAAGATGAGCAAGCTATTCGCCGATTTCTGCGTACCGCGCTGGAAGCTGAGGGGCTGCGCGTCCATGAAGCGGAGACTTTACAGCGCGGCCTGATTGAAGCCGCTACCCGCAAACCCGATCTGGTGATCCTCGATTTGGGGCTGCCGGATGGCGACGGTCTGGACTTTATCCGCGATTTGCGCCAGTGGAGCCAGATGCCAGTGATTGTCCTTTCGGCGCGTGCAGAAGAGAGCGACAAAATTGCGGCTCTTGATGCCGGCGCCGACGATTACCTCAGCAAACCGTTTGGTATTGGCGAGTTGCAGGCCCGCCTGCGCGTTGCCCTGCGCCGTCATGCGGCCACAACCCCCGGCGAACCGGTGGTGACCTTTGCCGATATTCGTGTCGATCTGGCTAACCGCCGCATCCAGCGCGGTGAGGAAGAGATCCATCTGACGCCCATTGAATTTCGTCTGCTGGCCGTGCTGCTGAACAATCACGGCAAAGTGTTAACCCAGCGACAACTGCTAAGCCAGGTCTGGGGGCCGAATGCCATCGAGCATAGCCACTACCTGCGCATCTATATGGGCCATCTGCGCCAGAAACTTGAAGCCGATCCTGCCCGCCCTCGCCATTTACTTACTGAAACAGGGATTGGCTACCGGTTTATGCTTTGAAGGCGTATCCTGCTGTTTTTTGGGAGGGTAAGATGAGCGCCTGGCTAATTTATGCATTGTTATCGGCGGTCACCGCTGCGCTGGTGGCTATTTTCGGCAAGATCGGTTTGCAACATCTCGACGCCAATACCGCCACGGCGATCCGTGCGGTGGTAATGGCCGTATTTCTGGTCGGTGTGGTCGTGGTGCAGGGCAAATTGTCGCTGGTCTCTACCGTGCTGGCCGATAAAAAAGCGCTGCTGTTTGTGGTGTTGAGCGGCGTCGCGGGCGCGCTGTCGTGGCTGTTCTATTTTATGGCCATCAAAAGCGGCAACGTGTCGCGGGTTGCTCCTATCGATAAGCTGAGCGTGGTGTTTGCCGTGATCCTGGCCGTGATCCTGTTTGGCGAGAAAGTCTCGCTGGTGGCGGCAGCGGGCGTGGCGTTAATTACTGCCGGTGCGCTGATGGTGGCGCTGGGGTGAGTTTGCGCCCAATCGCCGGATGGCGGCGATGCCTTATCCGGCCTACACGCTTCTGGCAGGCCGAATAAGATAAGTACGGTCCAAAAATTAAGGCTCCCAAAGGAGCCTTTTTATTACGCGTTTTTCAGCACTTCGCTGACAATCTCTACGGCTTCTTTTTCGATCAGTTTACGGTGTTCATCACCGAGGAAACTTTCGCAGTAGATTTTGTAGGCGTCTTCAGTACCTGACGGACGCGCGGCGAACCAGCCGTTGTCGGTCATCACTTTCAGGCCGCCAATCGATGCGCCATTGCCCGGAGCGGCAGTCAGACGCGCGGTGATAGGGTCGCCTGCCAGCGTGCTGGCGCTTACCATTTCCGGAGAGAGTTTGGACAGCGCGGCTTTCTGCGCGGAGGAGGCAGAAGCCTGCAAACGGTTGTAGCTCGGCGCGCCGAAGCGTGCCGCCAGCTCATCGTAATGCTGCTGCGGGTTTTTCCCGGTCACGGCAGTAATCTCAGCCGCCAGCAGACACATGATGATGCCGTCTTTATCCGTTGACCACGGCGTACCGTCGAAACGCAGGAAGGACGCGCCCGCGCTCTCTTCGCCGCCAAAGCCGAAGCTGCCGTCATGCAGACCATCAACAAACCATTTGAAACCCACCGGCACTTCCACCAGCTTACGGACAAGGTCGTTCACCACGCGATCGATCATCGCTGAAGAGACCAGCGTTTTACCGACAGCGACATCTTTGCCCCACTGCGGACGGTGCTGGAACAGGTAGTTGATAGCAACCGCCAGGTAGTGGTTCGGGTTCATCAGCCCGGCCGGGGTAACGATGCCGTGACGGTCGTAGTCCGGATCGTTAGCAAACGCCAGATCGAACTTGTCGCGCAGCGCCAACAGACCCGCCATCGCACATTCGGAGGAGCAATCCATACGGATCGCGCCGTCTTTATCCAGGTGCATAAAGCGGAAGGTCTGATCGACCTGATCGTTAACAATGCTCAGATCCAGCTTGTAGTACTCCGCGATGCGCTTCCAGTATTCAATACCGGAGCCGCCCAGCGGATCGACGCCCAGTTTCAGGCCCGCTTTCTGGATTGCCGCCATATCGACGATGTCCGCCAGCCCTTCAATAAAGGGCTGCACCAGATCTTTTTCTGTTACATGACCGGAGGCCAGCGCTGCATCCAGCGTAAGGCGTTTCACGCCTTTCAGGCCATCTGCCAACAGCGCATTAGCGCGGTCTTCCACCACTTTGGTAACGTTGGTATCCGCCGGGCCGCCGTTAGGCGGGTTGTACTTGATCCCGCCATCTTCTGGCGGGTTATGCGACGGGGTGATAACGATACCGTCCGCCTGCGCGCCGCCGTTTTTGTTGTGTACCAGAATGGCGTTTGAGATGGCAGGCGTCGGCGTGAAGCCGTTATTTTCCTGCACGATCACATCCACACCGTTTGCTGTCAGCACTTCCAGCACGGAAATAAACGCCGGTTCAGACAGCGCGTGAGTATCTTTACCCACATAGCACGGCCCGGTAATCCCGTTTTTTGCACGCTCTTCGGCAATCGCCTGAGCGATGGCCAGAATGTGCGGCTCGTTGAAGCTGTGGCGATGGGCACTGCCACGGTGGCCGGAAGTGCCAAATTTCACCGCATGTTCTGAATTACCGACTTCAGGTTTCAACACATAGTACTGCGCAGTAAGCTGGGCGACGTTAATCAAGTCGCCCTGTTGTGCAGGTTGACCCGCACGCGGGTGGTTAGCCATTGCCTGGTCCTTTCAATGCAAGGATTAAATTGTGCCGCAAACTTTTTCAATCAATTCCGCCGGGAACTGCATTGACTGCATGATGTGCTCAATCATGCTGCATTTACGGCCCGTATTGGTGTTGGTGATGACCCAGTAAGGGGTGTTCGGCACCTGCTTCGGTTTGGTCTGGTTGCCGTTCTGCAACAGGGTTTGCTCATTGACGGCAAAGTATACTCTTGTGCGCCCGTGCAGTGATTCAGTGGATTCCGTAAAGCCTTTGTCGTCGAGTGAATAGAGGGTAGACAGCACCATCAGGAAACGATTGACGGCCTTTTTCTGCTCGGCATATTCATCAGAGAGGAGCAGCTCACGCACAGCGCGGACTTTATCTTTTGCGGTATTAGCCGGTTTGATGCCTTCGACAGCAACAGCGGTACGCGGCTCTTTTACCGGTGCAAGAGAAGCGGCTGGCTGTGCCGGTGATACGGCGGAAAATTTCAACATACGCCGTAAAATGTCGGATGCGCTCTCGCCGATATGCTTAGTGTGGCTGGCAATATAACTGTAGAGCTCATCATCAACTTCGATCGTTTTCATCTTAATCCAGTGCTATATCTAATCTGAATACAAGTGTTGGGATTATAAAGTGAAATCTCAACAGCGGATAGCGTCAAACCAGGATGGCGGCAAAAGTAAGAGTAATTCTTAACCTTGCAGCCGGGCGGCAGAATGTTCACCATAATAACCTAACCTGCCAGAGTGAAAAAAAGAACTTTCCTATGAAATTGAACACGCGAGCGCAATCTGCACAACATCCGCACAACAATTCTCCGGTCGTCCTTGTCCACGGACTGTTTGGTAGCCTTGATAACCTCGGCGTACTGGCCCGCGAACTGGTGCAGGAGTACGACGTGGTGCAGGTTGATATGCGCAACCACGGTCTTTCTCCCCGTTCCGACGAGATGAACTACCCGGCAATGGCGCAGGATCTGCTGGATACGCTGGATGACCATCACATCGACAAAGCTATCTTTATTGGTCACTCAATGGGCGGCAAAGCCGTGATGGCGCTGTCGGCGCTGGCACCGGAACGCGTAGAAAAGCTGGTGGCGATTGATATTGCACCGGTCGATTACCACGTTCGCCGTCATGACGAGATATTTGCCGCGATCAATGCGGTCACTGACGCGCAGGTCACTACGCGCCAGCAAGCGGCTTCGCTAATGCGCGAGCATGTAAAAGAAGAAGGCGTGATCCAGTTTCTGCTGAAGTCGTTTGTTGACGGTGTATGGCGTTTCAATGTGCCGGTGTTGTGGGTGCAATATCCGCATATTGTCGGCTGGGAAACCATTCCCGCATGGCCTCATCCGGCACTGTTTGTCTGCGGCGGCAACTCCCCTTACGTTACGGAGCAGTACCGGAGCGCTTTGCTTGAACAGTTCCCGCAGGCGCGCGCGCATGTGATTGCTGGTGCCGGTCACTGGGTGCATGCGGAAAAACCTGAAGCGGTGATGCGGGCAATTAATCGTTATCTCGCTGAAAAGTCAAACTGATTAAAAAGGCGGCGACCAGTCGCCAGAACGCGTCCGCCCGTTGGCGCGCCCGTTATGCTGATGTATGATGGCGCGCTATTCAGCCCGGGCGGCAGCCCGATTGCTTGTCTTTCCCGTAGTATGCTTAAACATGGCTAAAGAACAAACGGACCGTACAACCCTGGATCTGTTCGCGAATGAGCGTCGCCCGGGACGGCCGAAGACGAATCCGCTCTCGCGTGATGAACAGTTACGCATCAACAAACGCAATCAATTAAAACGCGATAAAGTTCGTGGGCTTAAACGCGTCGAGCTAAAACTGAACGTGGAAGCCGTTGATGCGTTAAACGAACTTGCCGATGCGCGTGACATGAGCCGCAGCGAACTTATCGAAGAGATGCTGCTGGCACAGCTGAGCGCATTGCGCGGAAAGTAATTACTCCGAATCACCTCTCTTATTTTCACGTTTTCATGTGTCATACAGTGCACTCCGCGGCGATAGCTGTTTTCGCGCGCTTCTCTGTTCTGCTATGATTGCCCTTATCTGTGGGCAAAGCGCCACCATCATATTCATTAGGTTTCAAGAGGTTATTTTACTCATGGCAATTACAGGTATTTTCTTCGGCAGCGACACCGGCAACACCGAAAATATTGCGAAAATGATTCAGAGTCAGCTTGGTAAGGACGTTGCCGACGTACATGACATTGCCAAGAGCAGCAAAGAAGATATCGAAGGATATGACATTCTGCTGCTCGGCATTCCGACCTGGTATTATGGCGAAGCGCAGTGCGACTGGGATGATTTCTTCCCGACGCTGGAAGACATTGATTTTAATGGTAAGTTAGTTGCGCTGTTTGGCTGCGGCGATCAGGAAGACTATGCAGAATATTTCTGTGATGCGCTGGGTACGATCCGCGATATTATTGAGCCGCGCGGCGCGACTATCGTGGGCCATTGGCCGACTGCAGGCTACCATTTCGAAGCCTCTAAAGGGCTGGTGGATGATGGCCATTTCGTTGGTCTGGCGATTGACGAAGATCGTCAGCCAGAAATGACCGCAGAACGTGTACAAAAATGGGTTAAGCAAGTTCGCGAAGAGTTACATCTTGATGACATCATCAACGCCTGATTTTACGGCGTAATCTGTGGGTTACGTGGTATTAATAGGTAAAAGCAATGGAAATAATTGCTACAAATTTTTAACTTTTTTCTCCATCGCTGTACAATAAGCCCTGCTAAAGTGGTGTTATGAAGCACAGGAGTTGCTGGTGACACCACGTTTTAAAAGCTTACTTTACTTGAGGACTTGCAGTTTTCATTTAGCCATGGCAGTTCTATAATGAGACGCATTATCCCAGGTGCATTCCTTCTAACTTCCATTGAGGAAGTGAATCGTATAGCAACAGGACAGATTCCGCATGACTGACAACAATACCGCATTAAAGAAGGCTGGCCTGAAAGTCACGCTTCCTCGGTTAAAAATCCTGGAAGTGCTTCAGGAACCGGATAACCATCATGTCAGTGCGGAAGATTTATATAAACGACTGATCGACATGGGCGAAGAGATCGGGCTGGCGACAGTATATCGTGTACTGAACCAGTTTGATGACGCCGGCATTGTGACCCGTCATAACTTCGAAGGCGGGAAATCCGTTTTTGAACTGACTCAGCAGCATCACCACGATCACCTGATTTGCCTCGACTGCGGCAAAGTGATCGAATTCAGTGATGATTCCATCGAAGCGCGTCAGCGTGAAATCGCCGCCAAACACGGCATTCGCCTGACGAACCACAGTCTTTACCTGTACGGCCACTGCGCCGAGGGTGACTGCCGCGAAGATGAACACGCGCACGATGCGAAATAATCCCTTTTCATACTCAAGCCAGCCTTCAGGTTGGCTTTTTTTTTGCCCTTCAAAAACAAAAATGCCCGGCAGGTTTGCGCTGCCGGGCAGGTTACTTCAGCAATAATTACGCTTTCACGCTATCCACACGGCTGAAACGTTTGCCGTCCGGGCTGGCGGTGCGGATCTGCACTTCCCCGCTCACCTGCGGACGCGCTTTATCATCGTAGCGCAGCCAGTTTTTACCGCCGTCCGTAGAATATTCCACGACCATTCCCGGGAAGCTGGTATTGGCTTCCAGCTTGCCGCCGACCACGCGCGCGCCCGGTACAGGCAGGCGGTAGTTAATGCCTGCTTTGTCCAGTTTTGCCAGTTCACGATGGCCTAACAGATTTGCAAAGCGGGTCCAGTCTTTATCCAGCGCTTTTACATCGACCAGATGAGTTTCACCGCCTTTGTACTCGCGACCGGCCTGATAATCCTGTTCCCAACCGGCGCGGTGCCAGGCACGCTCTGCGACCGCAATCATGCGTGGATAAATCATGTACTCCATCTGGTTGTCGGTACGTACCACTTCACTCCACAACTGAGCAGAAAGACCATAGGCTCCAGGCCATAGTTTGTCCGATTTCGCGTTGAATGGATTGCCGTCGCGATCCAGTGAGGTTTCAGCATTTTGCGGCATGTTGTCCGGCGCAAAGCTGAAGATCTTGCGCTCATCGCTAAAGCGCGTGCCCCAGTAGTAGCCGCTTTCCGCCGGATGGACTTCGTTCGGGAAGTCGAGGTAAACATAGTCCGGGTTCGAGACAATGACGCGGAACCCTTTGTTTGCCCAGTCATTTACCGAATCGAAACCGCCCCAGTAGAGCGTATCCCAGAAGTTAACATTGACGTGATCGGTGGCAAACTCGGCGGCATTTTTAGCATCTTTCAGGCCATCCTGCCACGCCTGCATGGTGCCGATACCGTGCGCTTTCACCAGCTTGCTGACCTCAATACCAAAGTAGCTGGAAAGATGCTCAACATCTGCAACCTTACCCTCTTTGACCATAGACTGGCAGACCTGAGATTTAGCCCATGGTTTGTCCTGCTTGCTCTGATCGATGATGCCTTTGCCCGCTTCCGGTTTTTTCTGGTCGGTATAACCCGTTCCCAGATAGATGTTTTTCGCTTCGTCACCGCCAAAATGCCAGGTATTCAGCGACACACCCGCTTCTTTGTGCATTTGCTGGATTTCACCCATCACCTTATCAACGAAATTGCGTGACGAATCGAGGCACGGGTTCAGATAACCAGTGCGATTATAGAACTGTACCCCGGTGGTATTGGAGGTGTCCGTCGGATCCAGTAAACGGTACTGGTTCGCCTCTTTCTCTTTACCCTCTTTCATCAGGCGCTCATAGCGCGCTTCCATTGAGATCACTGCGGCACGGGCGTGTGCCGGCATATCAATTTCCGGGATCACTTCAATCTGTCGCGCTTTCGCGTACTTCAGTATGTCGATGTAATCGGCACGGCTGAAGTGGCCGCTGCCATTGTTGTTACTGTCCGGGCCGGAACCCAGCTGCGGCAGCAGGCAGGTTTTCTCGCTCAGATCGTGGCAACGTTTGCTGCCGATGTCGGTCAGCTCAGGCAGACCGGGGATCTCAATGCGCCAGCCTTCGTCATCGGTAAGGTGAAAGTGGAATTTGTTCAGCTTATAAGCTGACATTTGATCCAGCAGGCGCAGTACGGCATCTTTGCTGTGGAAATTACGTCCCACATCAAGCTGAATCCCGCGATAATCAAAGCGCGGTGCGTCTTTCGCTTCAAGCTGTGCGATTTTCGGCTCGCCACTGGCAGGGATCAGCGACAGCAAAGATTGCAGGCCGTAGAACACGCCAGCCTGATCAAAGCCAGTGATTACCGCTTCATTTGCCCCAATGTGCAACTTATAGGCACCAGATATGGCTTCATCACCCGCAAAAGCCTTCACTGCGATCTCTGTGCGGATGGGATAACTGCCCTCCTTAACGCCCAGCAGCGCGAAGCGCGACTTCACCGCTTCCTGCGCATCTGCGCCTAGCACAGAGAGATCGAGCGTCACGCCTTTGCTCAGATCCACATCCTGACCGGAGATTTTTACCTTCTGCGGCGTGGGGACAATCTGGCCGCGCAACGTGGAGAGGTTTAGCGCTTTGACGTCGCTATTTTTCTCAAAGCGCGCTTCAGCGGTCATCAGGATGTTTTTATCATCCGGCGTACGTTTCCACTGGCCGTCGAGCGGCGTAACAAACTGGAACAGATCTTCGGTATCGGTATTGGCAATCACTTTTGCCGTCGCACCTTCGGCCGTCACGTACCAACGAGGCAGCACATCGGTAACAAACAACTGCCAGTACTCGTTAACAACCGGAATTTCCACCGCCTGCTTTGCCGGGAAGCCGGTAAATTTGTCCGTTGGCTCCAGCTTGTGCAGATCGCCCATGATATGGGTGACCTTGAACTGGTCATTTGCCACCTCCAGTATCGGACGGATGCTGTGGAAGTAAATCGTCCAATCCTTGTCGGTTACAGCCTCACCATTGTTGGTCAGCGTGATCACCGCTTTATTGCAGGAAGCCCAGTCGGCACCAAGCTTCGCACAATCAATGCCGTTCTGTGCGGCAAAGTTATCCTTCACCGCGTAGTTAAGATGAAACTGGCTGATGGCGTCGACGGTGCTCTGGTTTGCCAGCGCGGGGCTGCTTAACACGCCGAAAATTGCGCTGGCCAAGATGCTTAAACGTACTGTTTTCATTACTTATTCCTTGTATTTCAGCCGGGCATAACCCGGCAAACGCATCAGAAGATGGTGAACGGTGCGATAACCATGAATTTCACGTCGCGCTCATCCTGGAAGATGTTGCCGTAGCCGCCGCCGTAGCTCGGGATGTCAGAATGGTTGTCATATTGGGTAAAGTGCAGCTTGAACATCGTGCCTTTGGCGCGACCATCCTGAACGGTATAAATGGCATCCAGGCTGTAAGCGGACTCTTTCAGGCGGTAGTTTGGATCGTAATACGCATCCGGTGTTGCCATATCAGCCGGCTTCGCGTCCCACGCATAGGCGTAAGATGCGCCGACCGTAAAGCCTGGCAGGTTCCAGTTCTTCAGGTCATACATCGCACCGAAGAAGAGAGCCTTTTCACCGTTGGCATTAAAGTCAGAGCGGTTATCCCACCAGATATCGAGGCGCCCGTTGGATGACGCATAGGTTGGCGTCATACGTTGCAGGAAGTATCCTTGCTGGCCGTCAGCTTTGACCCAGGTGCCTTCAAGACGCAAATCGACCTGACCAATTTTGTAGCCGAAGGTCAACGCTTGCAGCCATGCGGTGCCGTCATAAATATCGTTCACGCCGCCATTGCTGACTTTGTCGCGGGTACCGTAGAACTGGTAGCTGGTGCTGAGTGGGCTGCCTGCCACGTCAAATTTGTAGCTGGCTTTAGCAAAGTATTGATCGACGTAGCCTTCCGCCTGGCCAAATGCGGCCTCCAGCACAAGGTCGTTTTTGAAGTCATATTTTGCGCCGAGCGAGTGCAGATAGTCGACTTTGGTTTTTCTGTCGTTCTGATAAAACTTATCCATCTCGATATGCCAGGGCGCCTTGTATTCATTGGTCCACATATACGAGAAGCTCAGCGCACCTGCATCGCCATAATCAAAATTCGCCCCGGCTTCCGCCCCCTGGTAGGTGCCCGGCATAAAGCTCCAGTGCGGCGCTAACAGCGTTTGCCCAGTTGGCTGAATGTAACCCGCGCGCGCCCAGACCGGGCCATATTTAAATTTCGCGGCGGCTTTATACAGGCTGATCCCGCTTTTATCTCCTGACCAGTCTTCTTTGTAGGCTTTGTTACTGGAGGAGAAAGCAATTTCGTTCGGATGCGCGCTATCGCCGTTTTCTGCCATTTCAATCGCGGTAAAAGCCGCAATATCCAGACCGAACATGTCAGCGACATAACCCGACTGGAAATCCAGATTGGCGTTCCAGGTCGAGTGCGAAAGGTTAGTTTTGTATTTATTTTCCAGAACATCTTTACGGTCACGTTCACGCTGCCAGTAATAAATACCGCCCGTGAGCGTGGAATCATCGATAAAACCTGCTGCATGAGCCTGTGGAGATACAACCCAGCCCGACATTGCTGTGACACTGGCAATAGCCAGCGCCAGTGCACTACGTTTGCCACTAAACATACGCATGAGTGATTCCTTCTGGACGCATATAAACCGCCGTGATGGCGAGAAAAAAAGCAAAAAGTTTAGGTAGTTATGAAATACCCCCGAAGTAACTACCGGCTTAAGACTATTTTTCGCGACGCGAATTATCAATGCTTTTTAGTGAGCAAAATGCAGGATTATGATGAAGTGCACATAATTGGTAGTGTTTTGAAACAAACTACATAAGTTGGTTAAATGATTAATTTAAACGCAATTAATCAGCATATAATGCTTACTGGTAGCGATTACATCTTATATATAGCTAAAATTATCGCTTTCCGATCTTTTCAGGTGGGTTAAGTTAATATCAATAAGAGACGACATTAATTCGCGTCGAGAATATATTATGCGGTAATCACCTAATGAATAAGCAAAAAAAACGCCGCAGTTCGCGGCGTTTTAAGCTGATTGTCTGTGATTGACTTAATCAGTCACCCATTTTTGCCCAGGTATCGCGCAGCCCAACGGTGCGGTTGAAGACAGGTTTGGTAGCGCTTGCATAACGGCTGTCGAGGCAGAAATAACCTTCGCGCTCGAACTGATACGCTTTACCCGCCTGCGCCTCTTTCAGAGAGGGTTCAGCATAGCCCTGCTTGATCACCAGTGATTCAGGATTGATGGTGGCAAGGAAATCATCCGCCGCGCCCGGGTTCGGTACACTGAACAGGCGATCGTAGAGACGGATTTCTACCGGCAACGCATGCTGCGCGCTTACCCAGTGGATCACACCTTTCACTTTACGGCCATCAGCCGGATCTTTGCTCAGAGTATCCGCATCATAAGAGCAGAAAATGGTAGTGATATTGCCTTCGCCATCTTTCTCCACGCGTTCAGCTTTAATCACATACGCGTTGCGCAGGCGCACTTCTTTGCCCAGCACCAGACGTTTGTATTGCTTATTCGCTTCTTCACGGAAATCTGCGCGATCGATCCAGATCTCGCCGCTAAACGGCACTTCACGCGTGCCCATCTCCGGTTTATTCGGATGGTTCGGCATGGTGACGATTTCGCTGCCGCCCTGCGGATAGTTTTCGATAACCAGTTTCACCGGATCGATAACCGCCATTGCGCGTGGCGCATTCTCGTTAAGATCTTCACGGATGCAAGATTCCAGCGAAGCCATCTCGATGGTGTTGTCCTGCTTGGTCACGCCTATGCGTTTACAGAATTCACGGATGGAAGCGGCAGTATAACCACGGCGGCGCAGACCTGAAATGGTCGGCATACGTGGGTCATCCCAGCCTTCCACATGCTTCTCGGTCACCAACTGGTTCAGTTTGCGCTTCGACATCACGGTGTATTCCAGATTCAGACGCGAAAACTCGTACTGGCGCGGATGAACCGGAATAGTGATGTTATCCAGCACCCAGTCGTAAAGACGACGGTTGTCCTGGAACTCCAGCGTACACAGGGAGTGCGTAATGCCTTCCAGCGCATCGCTGATGCAGTGGGTAAAGTCGTACATCGGGTAGATGCACCACTTGTTACCGGTCTGGTGGTGTTCTGCAAATTTAATGCGATACAGCACCGGATCGCGCATCACGATAAACGGCGATGCCATATCGATCTTCGCGCGCAGGCATGCTTTACCTTCCTCAAAGCCGCCGGAACGCATTTTCTCAAACAGCGCCAGGTTCTCTTCTACGCTGCGATCGCGGAACGGGCTGTTTTTACCCGGCTGAGTCAGCGTACCGCGATATTCACGGATTTCATCAGCAGAAAGCTCGTCAACATAGGCCAGGCCTTTGTTGATCAGCTCGATCGCATACTGATACAGCTTGTCGAAGTAATCCGAGGAGTAGCAGATGTCGCCAGACCAGTGAAAGCCCAACCATTGCACGTCGTTCTTGATCGATTCAACGTATTCGATGTCTTCTTTAGCCGGGTTGGTATCATCAAAACGCAGATTGCACTGGCCCTGGTAATCTTGCGCAATGCCGAAGTTCAGGCAGATAGATTTCGCATGACCGATGTGCAGGTAGCCATTCGGCTCCGGCGGAAAACGGGTGTGGATGGTAGTGTGCTTACCACTGGCCAGATCTTCATCAATGATCTGGCGAATAAAGTTAGTCGGGCGGGCTTCAGCCTCACTCATCAGGGGTTCCTCAAGGCGTAAACAACGTATAACGGCATATGATCTAATAACAGGGCGCAGGAAACAACCTTTACTTATACAAATCAGCGTTGCCCGCTGGAAAGGTAATCGGCTACGGCTTGTGCTCGTGGGCAGCCTCTCTGCAACCGTGGCAAACAGTGTGAAAAGCGCATCCGTTTCATCGTATCCCCTGTAATAAAGCGGCAACAGTATGGCATTGATTAAATACGGAGCAAAAAAAAGCGGCGGAGGTTCTCCCCCGCCGCTTAAGGCTTAATGCTTACTCAGGAGCGACTACTTGCCTTTAATCTCATACAGCGGCGTCTGACCGGCAACAAGCTGGCCCTGCGCCTTGATAACCAGACCGCTAAAGTCATCGATATTGCTGACGACTACCGGACTAATCATTGAGCGGGCATTGGCATTGAGGTACGCCAGATCCATTTCCAGTATCGGCTGGCCCGCCACAACTTCGGCACCTTCTTCCACCAGTCGCGTAAAGCCCTGTCCGCCCAACGCCACGGTATCGATGCCCATATGCACAACGATTTCAGCGCCTTTTTCGGTTTCCAGGCAGAATGCGTGGTTGGTATTGAAGATTTTAACGATGGTGCCCGCTGCCGGAGAAACCACAATGCTTTCGGTTGGTTTCACCGCTACACCGTCGCCAACAGCTTTGCTGGCGAAAGCTTCATCAGGGACTTGATCCAGCGCAACCAGTTCACCCGTTACCGGCGATACCAGTTCAGCAATCACTGTTGCGTTCGGTACAGCCTGAGGCTTGGCACTCGCCACTGGCGCAGCGGCTGGCGCTGCATTACCTGCAGCCGGAACATGGCCGGTGGTCTTCATCGCATTGGCGATTTTTTCCGCCACAAAACCAACGATGATCTGCACGCTGGTTTTGTTCAGACGGATAACGCCGGTTGCGCCCAGGCGTTTAGCCAGCGCATCGTTCACCAGTGCAGAATCTTTCACGTTCAGACGCAAACGGGTGATACAAGCATCAATGCCGGTCAGGTTATCAGTACCGCCAACTGCGGCAATATACTGACGCGCCAGCCCACTCACATCCTGCTCTGTATCCGCGCTTACGTTTACATCCTGACCATCAGTTTCATCACCGGCAACAGCCAACTCACGACCCGGCGTCAGCAGGTTGAATTTGGTGATCGTGAAGCGGAAGATCACGTAGTAGATAACGAAGAATACCAGCCCCTGCGGGATCAGCATCCACCACTGGGTTGCCAGCGGGTTACGCGAAGAGAGCACCAAATCCACCAGACCCGCACTAAAGCCGAAACCGGCAATCCAGTGCATGCTCGCGGCGATGAAAACAGAGATACCGGTCAGAATTGAGTGGATGACATACAATACCGGCGCCACGAACATGAAGGAGAATTCCAGCGGTTCAGTAATACCAGTGAAGAACGCGGCAAACGCACCGGCCATCATGATGCCCAGTACTTTGGCTTTGTTTTCCGGACGTGCGCAGTGATAAATCGCCAGCGCCGCACCCGGCAGACCGAACATCATGATCGGGAAGAAGCCCGCCTGGTAACGACCAGTGATGCCGACAACCGCTTTACCGGCTTCGATAGACTGTGCGCCGCCGAGGAAGTTAGGAATGTCATTGATGCCAGCAACATCGAACCAGAACACGGAGTTCAGCGCGTGATGCAGACCAACCGGGATCAGCAGACGGTTAAAGAAGGCGTAGACACCCGCACCGATTGAACCCATTTTCTGGATATGTTCACCAAAACCTACCAGACCGCTAAACACGACCGGCCAGATAAACATCATGATGAATGCGACCACGATCATCACAAACGATGTGAGGATCGGCACCAGACGGCGGCCGCTGAAGAAGGAGAGCGCTTTCGGCAATTCGACATTGCTGAAGCGGTTGTAAAGTTCGGCGGCAATAATCCCGACCAGAATACCAATAAACTGGTTTTTGATTTTGCCGAATGCAGCAGGTACCTGATCCGCAGGAATTTTTTGGATCATGGCGACCGCAGCAGGTGAACACAGCGTGGTCAATACCAGGAAGCCGACAAAGCCGGCAAGCGCAGCAGCGCCATCTTTATCTTTGGACATACCGTAAGCGACACCCACCGCGAACAGCACACCCATGTTATCGATAATGGCAGAACCGGATTGGATGAAAAACGCCGCCAGCGCGTTTTGTCCCCCCCAGCCTACCGGGTCAATCCAGTAGCCGACACCCATCAGTATCGCCGCCGCGGGCAGAGTGGCGACAGGCACCATCAGCGCGCGGCCAATCTTTTGTAAATAACCTAGAATACTCACTTTTATTCCCCCTATGAACCCATCGTGAGCTCACTGAAACAGTCGTTTTTTATTGTGTAACTAACCTGAAATCACGGCTATTTATTCACTACCCTACAGGCTATTTTTTCACTACCTTGCAGAGTGTGTGAAAAATTAATTCGCCTCGCAAATTAAAAGCATTTTTTTTGTGATAAAAGTCACTAACTATCGTCAATAAGCCTCCCAACTGCTAGCAAACAAGCAAAACTTATTTTATGATCAAAAATATCAAGACGGACTGCTCCCGCTCTGTAACGCATTCAGGTTACGCTTAACACCGAGCCAGCAAGCATTCCGCCAACTTTATTCATTTAACTTTGAGGTGAACAATGAGACTGATTCCCCTGGCGACAGCTGAACAAGTCGGAAAATGGGCAGCCCGCCATATCGTAAATCGTATCAACGCATTCAAACCGACGGCAGATCGTCCGTTTATCCTTGGTCTGCCAACCGGTGGTACGCCGCTCACCGCTTACAAAGCACTGGTTGAGATGCACAAAGCAGGCCAGGTTAGTTTCCAGCACGTTGTCACCTTCAACATGGATGAATATGTTGGTCTGCCGAAAGAGCATCCGGAAAGCTACCATAGCTTTATGCACCGCAACTTCTTTGATCACGTTGATATTCCGGCAGAAAATATTAACCTGCTGGATGGCAATGCGCCTGATATTGACGCAGAATGCCGCCGCTATGAAGAAAAAATCCGTTCCTACGGCAAAATTCACCTGTTTATGGGCGGCGTAGGTAACGACGGGCACATTGCGTTTAACGAACCGGCCTCTTCTCTGGCTTCACGCACGCGCATTAAAACCCTGACTCATGACACCCGCGTGGCGAACTCTCGCTTTTTTGACGGCGACGTGGACCTGGTGCCGAAATACGCGCTGACTGTCGGCGTAGGCACGCTGCTTGACGCGGAAGAAGTGATGATCCTGGTACTTGGCGGCGTGAAAGCGCAGGCTCTGCAGGCGGCAGTAGAAGGCAACGTAAACCATATGTGGACCATTAGTTGCCTGCAGTTGCATCCGAAAGCAGTCATCGTCTGCGATGAACCGTCCACGATGGAGCTGAAAGTTAAAACGCTGAAATACTTCAACGAGTTAGAAGCGGAAAACATCAAAGGTCTGTAATTCAGTTTCCGCTCCGCAAGGGATGACTGCGGAGCGGTACATATTTGTAACCGGGGGTCGTTATGTATGCTTTAACCCATTGCCGAATCTACACCGGCCATGAAATTCTGGATAATCACGCGGTTGTGATTGCCAATGGCCTGATTGAACGTCTTTGCCCACAGGACGAGTTGCCGACGGGAATCGAACAACGCTCGTTGAATGGCGCCATTCTGGCCCCCGGCTTTATCGACGTGCAGCTTAACGGCTGTGGCGGCGTGCAGTTTAATGACACCGCAGAAGCGGTAAGCGTGAAAACGCTGGAGATCATGCAGCAGGCGAACGAAAGATCCGGCTGCACCAGCTACCTGCCGACACTGATCACCTCCAGTGACGAATTAATGAAACAGGGCGTGCAGGTGATGCGCGATTACCTGGCGAAATACCCGAATCAGGCGCTCGGTCTTCATCTGGAAGGGCCGTGGCTGAATATCGTTAAAAAAGGCACCCATAACCCGGCGTTTGTGCGTAAACCGGAACCTACGCTGGTCGATTTCCTGTGCCAGAACGCAGATGTTATCACCAAGGTAACGCTGGCACCGGAAATGGCAGGCGACGAAGTCATTCGTCAACTGTCGGATGCAGGCATTGTGGTCTCCGCCGGGCACTCTAACGCCACGCTGAAAGAGGCGAAAGCCGGATTCCGCGCCGGGATCACTTTTGCGACGCATCTTTATAATGCCATGCCATACATTACCGGTCGCGAGCCGGGTCTGGCTGGCGCGGTGCTTGATGATGCGGATGTTTACTGTGGCGTTATTGCCGACGGGTTGCACGTCGATTACGTTAATATCCGTAACGCTAAACGTCTGAAAGGTGACAAACTTTGCCTGGTGACCGACGCGACCGCACCAGCGGGTGCAAACATTGATCAATTTATTTTTGCTGGCAAAACAATATACTACCGGAATGGGTTGTGTGTGGACGAAAACGGAACGCTGAGCGGTTCCTCCCTGACAATGATTGAAGGGGTACGCAATCTGGTAGAGCACGTCGGCATCGCACTGGACGAAGCGCTGCGTATGGCAACACTCTACCCCGCTCGCGCCATTGGCGTTGACAACCGTTTAGGCAGCCTCGCCATCGGCAAAGTGGCGAACCTGACTGCGTTCACACGCGATTATAAAATCATCAAGACCATCGTTAATGGCAACGAGGTCGTCACTGCATAAAGAGAAAGTATGACATCAGGCGGACAGGCTCAAATTGGTAACGTTGACCTCGTAAAACAGCTTAACAGCGCGGCGGTTTACCGCCTGATTGATCAACATGGCCCCATTTCGCGCATTCAGATTGCCGAACAAAGCCAGCTTGCTCCTGCCAGCGTGACCAAAATCACGCGTCAACTCATTGAACGCGGATTGATCAAAGAAGTCGATCAACAGGCCTCCACCGGAGGCCGCCGCGCCATCTCCATCGTCACCGAAACCCGCAGTTTTCAGGCTATCGGCGTGCGTCTTGGTCGCTATGACACCACGCTGACGCTGTACGATCTGAGCAGCAAAGTGCTGGCCGAAGAGCACTACCCTTTACCAGAACGCACCCAGGAAACACTCGAGCATGCGCTGCTTAATACCATCAGCCTGTTTATTGAAACCAGCCAGCGTAAGATCCGCGAACTGATCGCCATTTCGATCATCCTGCCGGGGCTGGTCGATCCGGAAAGCGGCGTCATCCGTTACATGCCGCATATCCAGGTCGAAAACTGGGGGCTAGTGGAAGCGCTGGAAAAACGCTTTAAATTGACCTGTTTTGTGGGCCATGACATTCGCAGTCTGGCGCTTGCCGAGCACTATTTTGGAGCAAGTCAGGATTGCGAAGACTCTATTTTGGTGCGCGTGCATCGCGGCACCGGTGCCGGGATCATCTCCAACGGCCGTATTTTTATTGGTCGTAACGGTAACGTAGGCGAGATCGGTCACGTGCAGGTCGAGCCGCTGGGCGAGCGTTGCCACTGCGGTAACTTCGGCTGTCTGGAGACTATTGCCGCCAATGCTGCCATTGAACAGCGCGTACGCCATCTGCTTGAGCAGGGTTATCAAAGCCGCATCACGCTGGATGATTGTTCGATTAAAGCAATCTGTAAAGCCGCAAATAAAGGCGACGCGTTGGCCTGTGAGGTAATCGAATATGTCGGCCGCCATCTTGGTAAAACCATTGCGATTGCCATCAACCTGTTTAATCCGCAAAAAGTCGTGATCGCAGGCGAGATTGTTGAAGCCAGCAAAGTCCTGCTCCCCGCCATTGAAGCCTGTATCAATACCCAGGCGCTGAAAGCGTTTCGCAAAAACCTGCCGGTGGTGCCTTCCACGCTGGATCATCGCTCGGCTATCGGCGCATTCGCGCTGGTGAAACGCGCCATGTTGAACGGTCTGCTGCTGCAACGTTTGCTGGAAAACTGACAGGGTTTATAGTTATTACTTCATTTTTATCCGGACAGTCCATGACCATTCAGAATGTAATCTGTGATATCGACGGCGTGCTGATGCACGATAACGTAGCGGTGCCTGGCGCGGCAGAGTTCATCACGCGCATCCTTGAGAAAGGCATGCCGCTGGTGCTGTTGACGAATTATCCTTCTCAGACCGGCCAGGATCTGGCGAACCGCTTTATCTCCGCCGGTATTGATGTGCCCGCCAGCGTCTTTTATACCTCGGCCATGGCCACCGCGGATTTCCTCAAGCGCCAGGAAGGGAAAAAAGCCTATGTTGTTGGTGAAGGCGCGCTGATCCATGAGCTTTATAAAGCAGGCTTTACCATTACCGACATCAACCCGGATTTTGTCATCGTCGGCGAGACCCGCTCCTATAACTGGGAAATGATGCACAAAGCGGCCTTCTTTGTCGCCAATGGCGCACGCTTTATCGCCACCAACCCGGACACCCACGGACGCGGTTTTTACCCTGCGTGCGGCGCGCTGTGTGCAGGTATCGAAAAGATTTCTGGCCGTAAACCATTTTACGTCGGCAAACCCAGCCCGTGGATCATCCGCGCCGCGCTGAATACGATGCAGGCACACTCGGAGCAGACGGTGATTGTCGGCGACAACCTGCGTACCGACATTCTGGCCGGTTTTCAGGCCGGTCTGGAGACCATCCTGGTGCTCTCGGGCGTTTCGCAAATCGATGATATTGATGCCATGCCGTTTCGCCCTTCGTGGATTTATCCCTCCGTCGCGGAAATTGATGTTATCTGACAGAAACCACGTCTTCGGACGTGGTTTTTCATTTTGCGCATGACAAAAAACAACGTCATTCAACAAAAAGCGCTTTATTTTGCTGATTCATCAATAACAGAGTTCAATCTGTACTCTTTTTTCAGCATTCGATAATCACTATTGCACTTTTTAAGTTTGTGCGTGCAAAAGGCTTGCGCGCGCCTGCGTTTTTGCGGCATTTTGAACGCAAGCACACAACATTACAGCAATGCCCTCAAGATTAACGGAGAAGTCTATGTGTTCAATTTTTGGCGTACTGGATATTAAAACCGACGCAGCAGAATTACGTAAAAAAGCGCTGGAATTATCCCGCCTGATGCGCCACCGCGGCCCGGATTGGTCCGGCGTGTATGCAAGTGACAAAGCCATTCTGGCCCATGAGCGTCTTTCTATTGTTGACGTCAATGCTGGCGCGCAGCCGCTATATAACGAGAAAAAAACGCATGCGCTGGCGGTTAACGGTGAAATCTACAACCATCAGGCGCTGCGCGCAGAATACGGCGATCGCTATGCATTCCAGACCGGTTCCGACTGTGAAGTGATCCTCGCGCTGTATCAGGAGAAAGGCCCGGAATTCCTCGACGATTTGCAGGGGATGTTTGCTTTCGCGCTGTATGACAGTGAAAAAGATGCTTACCTGATTGGCCGCGACCATATCGGTATTATTCCGCTGTATATGGGTCACGATGAGCACGGCAACTTTTATGTTGCCTCAGAAATGAAAGCGCTGGTACCGGTTTGCCGCACGATTAAAGAGTTTCCGGCTGGCAGCTACCTGTGGAGCAAAGACGGTGAAATCCATTCTTACTATCAGCGCGACTGGTTTGACTATGACGCCGTAAAAGACAATGTGACGGATAAAGCCGAGCTGCGCCAGGCGCTGGAAGACGCGGTGAAAAGCCATCTGATGTCAGACGTGCCGTATGGCGTGCTGCTCTCCGGCGGTCTGGATTCTTCTGTCATTTCAGCCATCACCAAGAAATTCGCGGCGCGTCGCGTTGAGGATCAGGAGCGTTCTGAAGCCTGGTGGCCGCAATTGCACTCCTTTGCCGTTGGCCTGAAAGGCGCGCCGGATCTGAAAGCCGCGCAGGAAGTGGCTAACCATCTCGGCACCGTGCACCACGAAATTCACTTCACCGTGCAGGAAGGTCTGGATGCGATCCGCGACGTTATCTATCACATCGAAACTTATGACGTGACGACTATTCGCGCTTCAACCCCGATGTACCTGATGTCGCGTAAAATCAAAGCGATGGGCATCAAAATGGTGCTCTCCGGCGAAGGTTCTGATGAAGTATTCGGCGGCTATCTCTACTTCCATAAAGCGCCAGATGCCAAAGAACTGCATGAAGAGACCGTCCGCAAACTACAAGCGCTGCATATGTTTGACTGCGCGCGTGCGAACAAAGCGATGTCGGCCTGGGGCGTTGAAGCACGCGTTCCGTTCCTCGATAAGAAGTTCCTCGACGTGGCAATGCGCATCAACCCGCAGGACAAAATGTGCGGCAGCAACGGCAAAATGGAAAAACACATTCTGCGCGAATGTTTTGAATCCTATCTGCCGGCAAGCGTAGCGTGGCGCCAGAAAGAGCAGTTCTCCGACGGTGTAGGTTACAGTTGGATCGATACGCTGAAAGAAGTGGCGGCGCAGCAGGTGACGGATCAGCAACTGGCGACCGCCAGCTATCGCTTCCCGTACAACACGCCAGCGTCAAAAGAAGCGTATTTGTACCGCGAAATCTTTGAAGAGCTGTTCCCCCTGCCAAGCGCAGCAGAATGCGTGCCTGGTGGTCCGTCCGTCGCCTGCTCTTCGGCTAAAGCATTTGAGTGGGATGAAGCATTCAAAACCATGAACGATCCGTCAGGTCGCGCAGTGGGTATTCACCAGTCCGCTTATTAATAAGTGGCGGTTATCCTTACGGGTCCTGAGGGGCCCGTATTTTTTTGTATCACTGATTTCATGAATAAATTCGAATTTTGTTGAATAAAGCATCCATGCTGTTCGCAACCTAACCAAACAGTCACATTACGGCAATTTTCGATGAAAAAGGTATTGACGCTGTAAGGCCCAATACGCATAATGCGCCCCGCAACGCCGATAAGGTAACGCGAAAAAAAAGATGGCTACGTAGCTCAGCTGGTTAGAGCACAGCACTCATAATGCTGGGGTCACAGGTTCGATTCCCGTCGTAGCCACCATCTTTTTTTTGCGGGAGTGGCGAAATTGGTAGACGCACCAGATTTAGGTTCTGGCGCCGCAAGGTGTGCGAGTTCAAGTCTCGCCTCCCGCACCATTCCCAACAGGCGTTGCACGGATGGGGTATCGCCAAGCGGTAAGGCACCGGTTTTTGATACCGGCATTCCCTGGTTCGAATCCAGGTACCCCAGCCATATCTTCTTCGACTCCTGCGTGTAAGCGCGTCAGTCGTTGGGGTATCGCCAAGCGGTAAGGCACCGGTTTTTGATACCGGCATTCCCTGGTTCGAATCCAGGTACCCCAGCCAGTCGATGACTGGGTAAGCAGTAAAATTTGGCTACGTAGCTCAGCTGGTTAGAGCACAGCACTCATAATGCTGGGGTCACAGGTTCGATTCCCGTCGTAGCCACCATATTTAAGGTGTAGTACTTTAGCGTATTAAACCTGAAAGATTTGTTGGGGTATCGCCAAGCGGTAAGGCAGTGGATTCTGATTCCACCATCCCGAGGTTCGAATCCTCGTACCCCAGCCATCTCAAAGACGTCTGCTTTTGTGGGCGCGCATTTGGGGTATCGCCAAGCGGTAAGGCAGTGGATTCTGATTCCACCATTCCGAGGTTCGAATCCTCGTACCCCAGCCACTTAATGCAAAAAAGCTCGCTTCGGCGGGCTTTTTTGTTTTGCATCCCCGGAATTGGTAGCGAGTATCCCGCAAAAATCAGTGGTAATTTAAACCCTTACTCAGCAGGGATGACATCATGAATTACCAGACAACAGCCTTCCCACTCTACTCCCCGCTCTACATTCTGTTAGGTGTATTTTGCCTGGCGCTGGCTTTTTTCGGTCTCTCAGCCCCTTTTTTGTATGGTCTGCTTATGGGTCTCGTGTTTCCGGTGCTGGTTTCGATGCGACTGCACACGCTCAGCCAGCATGGCCAGGCCACGCTGCTCAGCGAAATATCCAACTGGAAAGTTTACATGCAAGGCATTCCACTGGAAGAACAACGCGCTTCGCTTAAAAACCCCTGTTTTCGTACGCCAGAACGTCTTCAGCAGTTCTACTGGCGGGGCTTTATTGCCCGGATCATTTTGCAGTTAATGACCTTAGGACTGTTGATACAGCAGACGCGGGAAATTGTGTGGACGAGCTATGCCGGGATCGCAGCAGTGGCGGCATTTTTACTTCTGCTGCTGCCCATCTACCATACGTTAACAACAATGCGGGATATGCGCGCCGGCGCATGGGTATTGCAGCGTGTTGAAGCCGCTGACGGCTACCAAGCCTTTTTCCAACAGAAAATGCGCGTACGTACCGCGCTGGATGTACTGCTTTCGTTACGCTAATGCAAATCAAAGGCCGCGAGCACTGAATACTCGCGGCACAAAGTAACGTCTATAGCCCTAAAGCATATTTCAGCGCCTGACGTTTCAACACGCCGGCGCGTTCCGCCGCCATCAGACCAATATTACGCAGCAACCTGACCGGGCCAAGGTTATTACTGAACCCGGCATAGAACAGATCCATACCGCTTTGCATAATAAAGTTATCCGCCATTCGACGCGTCTGATAGCGTTTTAAAATCGCGTGGCTGGCCCAGGCTTCGCCGTGCGTACGCGCCCCGGCAAGCACTTCCAGCAAAGCATCAACATCGCGATAGCCCAGATTGACGCCCTGCCCGGCCAGCGGATGAATGGTATGTGCCGCGTCGCCCACCAGCGCAAGGCCGGGGCGAACATATTGCAACGCATGACGGCGCGCCAGCGGGAACGCCGCCGCCGCGACCGGCTTCACACGCCCCAGTCGCGGAGGAAAGTTGCGGGCGATCTCCTGCTCCAGTTGCGCCATAGTCAGCGTTTGTAACTGGCGAATACGCGCAGGCGTGTCATACCACACCAACGAGGCCCAGTTGCCAAACAGCGGTAAAAAGGCGTGCGGCCCGTCGGGGGTAAAATGTTGCCAGGTGCTCTCGCCAGCCTCAGCTTCACACTCAACGGTGATCAACATACAGGATTGCTGATACTGCCAGGCGTGAATGCCTATTCCGGCCGCCTGCCGAACGCGGGAGTTCGCGCCATCTGCACCGACCACCAGCTTCGCCGTTAGCGGTTCGCCCTCTTCGAAGGTCAACTGGTGATGATCGCCGTCCGCATGCAGTCCGCTGAGTGCCGCAGGCACACGTAACGTCACCTGCGGATGCGATTCCAGTGCGTCCCACAGCGCGCGTTGCAGGACATTGTTTTCAACCATATAGCCAAGCAGCGGCAATTTCAGTTCGCGGGCGTCAAATAGCACATGGGCGTTTTCCCACTCCCATGTTTCCAGTTGGCGATACGGATGGCAGCGCATCGCCTGCACACGTTCCCAGACACCCAACCCGCGCAGCAACGCCACCGAGGCGGCGCTAATCGCCGAAATACGCACATCCGGCTGCGCCGCCGCATCAAACGCGGGCGGCGCATGCTGTTCAATCACCGTAACGGTAAATCCATGTTGCGCCAGCCCCAGCGCCAGCGCTCCGCCGACCATGCCACCGCCAACGACGGCGACTTCAGTGTGATGTGTCATGGCTAATTTTCCTTAAACGAGAATCCCTTAAGTTTACCGGATTTTTTCTCGCTTGCGTCTGACATCCGTCATACTGGTCAGCACGCGACCAAAGCATTACAATACGCGGCCTGCAATCCTGGCTTATACCCGTCATACTCGGGGTATATGAACTTAAGCAAGAGCAAGTCGATGACCAAAAAACTCCACATTAAAACCTGGGGCTGTCAGATGAATGAATACGATTCATCGAAGATGGCCGATCTGCTGGATGCCACACACGGCTATCAACTAACCGAAGTGGCGGAAGAGGCGGACGTGCTGCTGCTCAATACCTGCTCGATCCGCGAAAAGGCTCAGGAAAAAGTTTTCCATCAACTGGGTCGCTGGAAACTGCTGAAAGAGAAAAACCCCGATCTGATCATCGGCGTCGGCGGCTGCGTAGCTTCCCAGGAGGGCGATCACATTCGCCAGCGCGCCCACTACGTTGATATTATTTTCGGGCCACAAACGCTGCATCGCCTGCCGGAGATGATCAACTCCGTGCGTGGCAACCGTAGCCCGGTAGTCGATATCAGTTTCCCGGAAATTGAAAAATTCGATCGTCTGCCGGAGCCTCGCGCCGAAGGCCCGACCGCCTTTGTCTCTATCATGGAAGGCTGCAACAAATACTGTACTTACTGCGTGGTGCCTTACACCCGTGGCGAAGAAGTTAGCCGCCCGTCTGACGACATCCTGTTTGAAATCGCTCAACTGGCGGCGCAAGGCGTGCGTGAAGTGAACCTGCTCGGCCAGAACGTTAACGCCTGGCGCGGTGAGAACTTCGACGGCAGCGCCGGTACCTTTGCAGAACTGCTGCGTCTGGTCGCCGCGATCGACGGCATCGACCGTATCCGTTTCACCACCAGCCACCCGATTGAATTCACTGACGATATCGTTGATGTCTACCGTGATACGCCGGAACTGGTGAGCTTCCTGCATCTGCCGGTGCAGAGCGGCTCCGATCGTGTGCTGAACATGATGGGTCGTACGCACACTACACTGGAATATAAAGCAATTATTCGCAAGCTGCGCGAGGCGCGCCCGGATATCCAGATAAGCTCTGACTTTATCGTTGGCTTCCCTGGCGAAACCACTGACGATTTCGAAAAGACCATGAAGCTGATCGCCGATGTCAATTTCGACATGAGCTACAGCTTTATCTTCTCTGCACGTCCGGGGACGCCGGCCGCCGATATGGTGGACGATGTGCCGGAAGAGGAGAAAAAACAGCGCCTCTATATTCTGCAGGAGCGCATTAACCAGCAGGCGATGGCCTGGAGCCGGTGTATGCTCGGCACGACCCAGCGCATTCTGGTAGAGGGCACTTCACGCAAGAACATTATGGAGCTGTCCGGTCGTACCGAAAATAACCGCGTGGTGAACTTTGAAGGCTCGCCGGAGATGATCGGCAAATTCGTCGATGTGGAAATCGTTGATGTCTATCCAAACTCCCTGCGCGGCGTACTGGTCCGCACCGAAGATGAAATGGGTCTGCGCGTCGTGGAATCCCCGGAATCGGTAATCGCCCGTACGCGTAAAGAGAACGACCTCGGCGTTGGCATGTACCAGCCGTAATGCCACTGGCCTGCCATTTCTGGCAGGCCTTGCTTTTCCCCTGCCTGCCCCAACATCATGCGCTATGCTTGCGACTTCTTAATATGCCGTGAATAATTCCCTGATGGGCAGAGCCCGCGACACACTGAAAAGAGGAACAGTTTGAACATAGATACGCGTGAAATTACCCTTGAGCCAGCGGACAACGCACGTCTGCTAAGTCTGTGCGGCCCGTTTGACGACAACATCAAACAACTGGAGCGGCGACTGGGCATCGAAATCAACCGTCGCGATAATCACTTCAAACTCACCGGACGCGAAATCTGCGTCACCGCTGCGGCCGACATTCTGCGCACGCTGTATGTCGATACTGCGCCAATGCGCGGTCAGACGCAGGATATCGAACCAGAACAAATTCATCTGGCGATCAAAGAAGCCCGCGTGCTGGAACAGAGCGCCGAGAGCGTACCGGACTACGGCAAAGCTATCCATATCAAAACCAAGCGTGGCGTGATTAAACCGCGGACGCCAAACCAGGCGCAATACGTCGCCAATATCCTCGATCACGACATCACCTTCGGCGTAGGCCCGGCGGGTACAGGGAAAACCTACCTTGCGGTTGCGGCGGCAGTAGATGCGCTGGAGCGCCAGGAAGTGCGCCGTATTCTGCTGACGCGTCCGGCGGTTGAGGCGGGGGAAAAACTGGGCTTCCTGCCTGGCGATCTCAGCCAGAAAGTGGACCCGTACCTGCGCCCGCTGTATGACGCGCTGTTTGAAATGATCGGTTTCGAACGCGTGGAGAAACTGATTGAGCGCAACGTCATTGAAGTCGCGCCGCTGGCCTACATGCGCGGGCGGACACTCAACGACGCCTTCATTATTCTTGATGAAAGCCAGAACACCACCATCGAACAGATGAAGATGTTCCTGACGCGTATCGGCTTTAACTCGAAAGCGGTGATTACCGGCGACATTACGCAAATCGACCTGCCGCGCAATACCAAATCCGGCCTGCGCCATGCGATTGAAGTGCTGGCGAATGTCGATGAAATTAGCTTTAACTTCTTCCACAGCGAAGACGTGGTCCGCCATCCGGTCGTTGCCCGCATCGTTATCGCCTATGAGGCATGGGAAGAAGCCGAACAGAAACGTAAAGCAGAACTGGCTGCCGAACGTAAGCGCGAAGCGCAGGAGCAGGAACAGAAATGAGTCAGGTGATCCTCGATTTACAGTTGGCGTGTGAAGATAACAGCGGCCTGCCGGAAGAAGCGCAGTTTCAGAAATGGCTGGACGCGGTTATCCCGCAGTTTCAGGAAGAAGCGGAAGTCACCATTCGTCTGGTCGATAACGCGGAAAGCCACGAGCTGAATCTGACTTATCGCGGGAAAGATAAGCCGACCAATGTGCTTTCGTTCCCTTTTGAAGCGCCGCCGGGCATCGAAATGCCGCTGCTCGGCGATCTGATTATCTGCCGCCAGGTGGTGGAACAAGAAGCGCAGGAGCAAGGTAAACCGCTGGATGCGCACTGGGCGCACATGGTTGTGCACGGTAGTCTACACCTGCTCGGTTACGACCATATTGCAGACGATGAAGCGGAAGAAATGGAAGGGATCGAGACAGAGATAATGCTTGCTCTGGGCTATGAGGATCCGTACATTTCCGAGAAAGAGTAACCGGAAAGTCTGCGTATCCACTCTTAACTGCCGTCCGGCGCTGAGTTTACGCGTGACGAGCGACAAATTAACCAACATGAGAACCCACACGACGCCATGAGCGACGATAACTCACACAGTAGCGACACAACCAACAGCAAGAAGGGATTCTTCTCCCTTTTACTAAGCCAGCTTTTCCACGGCGAACCGAAAAACCGTGACGAATTACTGGCTCTGATCCGAGACTCCGGGCAAAACGAGCTTATCGACAACGATACGCGCGACATGCTTGAAGGGGTGATGGATATCGCGGACCAGCGCGTGCGCGACATCATGATCCCCCGTTCACAAATGATCACCCTGAAACGCAACCAGACGCTGGACGAATGCCTCGATGTCATTATCGAGTCTGCCCACTCGCGCTTCCCGGTGATCAGCGAAGACAAAGATCATATCGAAGGGATTCTGATGGCCAAAGATTTGCTGCCCTTTATGCGCAGCGATGCCGAAGCCTTCAGCATGGAAAAGGTGTTACGCCCGGCAGTGGTGGTACCGGAAAGTAAGCGTGTGGATCGCATGCTGAAAGAGTTCCGTTCCCAGCGCTACCATATGGCTATCGTGATTGATGAGTTTGGTGGTGTTTCCGGTCTGGTGACGATTGAAGACATTCTGGAGCTGATCGTCGGTGAAATTGAAGATGAGTACGACGAAGAAGAGGATATCGACTTCCGCCAGCTCAGCCGTCATACCTGGACGGTGCGCGCGCTGGCGCCGATTGAAGACTTCAACGAAACCTTCGGCACCCACTTCAGCGATGAAGAAGTCGACACCATCGGCGGGCTGGTAATGCAGGCCTTTGGCCATCTCCCGGCGCGTGGAGAAGCGATTGACATTGATGGTTACCAATTCAAAGTCGCTATGGCCGACAGCCGACGTATTATTCAGGTCCATGTCAGAATGCCGGATGATTCGCCGCAACCGAAACTGGATGAGTAATGTAAATGGTATTTGCCTCACTGTTTGAGCGCCAGCGCGTGCGTCTGCTGCTGGCGCTGTTATTCGGAGCCAGCGGAACGCTGGCTTTTTCTCCTTATGACTTCTGGCCTGCAGCTCTTATCTCTCTGATGGGTCTGCAAGGATTAACCCTCAATCGTCGGCCGCTTCAGTCCGCCTGGATTGGTTATTTCTGGGGGCTGGGGCTGTTTGGTAGCGGCGTGCACTGGGTTTACGTCAGTATCGCGCAGTTTGGCGGTATGCCTGGCCCGGTCAATGTTTTCCTTGTGGTACTGCTGGCCGCCTATTTATCGCTGTATACCGGTCTGTTCGCCGGGATTTTGTCACGCCTTTGGCCGCAAACCAGCTGGCTGCGCGTGGCTGTCGCCGCACCCGTGGTATGGCAAATTACCGAATTTTTGCGCGGCTGGGTGCTCACCGGTTTCCCGTGGTTGCAGTTTGGCTACAGCCAGATTGACGGCCCGCTGAAAGGGCTGGCACCGCTGATGGGTGTCGAAGCCATCAACTTCCTGCTGATGGTCGTTAGCGGTCTGCTGGTGCTTGCGCTGGTGAACAAAAGCTGGCGCCCGTTAGTGATTGCGGTGCTGCTCTTCGCCCTGCCGTTCCCGCTGCGCTATATCCAGTGGTATCAGTTGCTACCACAGCGCACCACGCAGGTTTCTCTGGTACAGGGGAATATTCCCCAGGCGATGAAGTGGGACGAAAAACAGCTGTTCAACACGCTGAAAATCTACAGCGACGCCACCGCGCAGGTGATGGGTAAATCGCAACTTATCATCTGGCCGGAGTCCGCTATTCCGGATCTGGAGATTAATCAGCAGCGCTTTTTAACCGCCATGGATGATCTGCTGCGGGCGCATGACAGTACGCTTATCACCGGCATTGTCGATGCGCGGCTGAATCAGCAAAACCGTTACGATACCTACAACACCATCATCACGCTGGGTAAAGACAGCGCTTACAGCTACAGCTCAACCGATCGCTACAACAAAAACCATCTGGTGCCGTTTGGCGAATTCGTACCGCTGGAGTCGATTCTGCGCCCGCTGGCGCCGTTCTTCGATCTGCCGATGTCCTCATTCAGCCGCGGATCGTATGTGCAGCCGCCACTGACGGCGCACGGTCTGAAGCTGACGGCGGCCATCTGCTACGAAATCATCCTTGGCGAGCAGGTGCGTGATAACTTCCGCCCGGATACCGATTTCCTGCTGACCATCTCTAACGATGCGTGGTTCGGCAAGTCTATCGGCCCGTGGCAGCACTTCCAGATGGCGCGTATGCGCGCGCTGGAGTTGGCGCGTCCTCTGCTGCGTAGCACCAACAATGGCATCACCGCCGTGATTGGCCCGCAGGGCGAGATTCAGGCGATGATCCCGCAGTTTACCCGCGAGGTGCTCACCACCAGCGTCACGCCGACATCCGGTTTGACACCGTACGCACGCGCAGGTAACTGGCCGGTGTGGATCCTCTCCGCCCTCTTCGGCTTTGCCGCCGTGGTGATGAGCCTGCGCCAGCGCCGCCGTTAATCGCCTTCCCCCAGCCGGATAAGCGCAGCGCCATCCGGCGATAAAGCGCCTCCGGTCATGATTGCCGGATGGCGGCTTTGCCTTATCCGGCCTACAACTACCATCCGACGTAAACCCGTTTTGGCATGCCATTTGCTTATACATATCATGCAGCTATGAAATCCGCTTATGTGCAACAAAGTCGCACCGGCAGGGAACATTAGCAGCACCAGTTTGGTGCAATGGAAGATTTTTGCCTTTAAACGGTGCGGCGCGCCTCGCAAAAATAAACAATACCGCAGCAAAATCTTTACATTAAGCCAGACTAAATGTAACAAACACACACGAC
The DNA here is from genome assembly GCF_013085925.1 of Kosakonia sp. MUSA4. Taxonomy (NCBI): domain Bacteria; kingdom Pseudomonadati; phylum Pseudomonadota; class Gammaproteobacteria; order Enterobacterales; family Enterobacteriaceae; genus Kosakonia; species Kosakonia sp. MUSA4. The sequence goes on along the minus strand of NZ_CP025697.1, from coordinate 1,419,881 downwards.
ACTGCACGAAAATGTCGCAGTCTATAAAAAACACAACATACACAACGGGTATCAATGCGTCTCTGGCGCTGACGATAAAGGAGTCTGGATATGCAATTACGTAAACTGGCCGCCGCGATTCTGGTGATGGGAATGTCCGCCGGTCTGGTTCATGCTGAAGATGCAAAACCTGCCGATGCGGCTGCTCAGCAGCAAACGACGCTGGATAAAATTGCCAAAAACGGCGTTATCGTCGTGGGTCACCGTGAATCTTCCGTACCGTTCTCCTATTACGACAACGAACAGAAAGTGGTCGGCTACTCGCAGGATTACTCCAACGCGATCGTTGAAGCGGTGAAGAAAAAACTGAATAAGCCGGATCTGGCCGTTAAGCTGATCCCTATTACTTCGCAGAACCGCATTCCGCTGCTGCAAAACGGCACTTTCGATTTTGAGTGCGGTTCCACCACCAACAACCTTGAACGTCAAAAACAAGCGGCTTTCTCCGACACCATTTTCGTGGTCGGTACGCGTCTGCTGACCAAAAAAGGCGGCCCGATCAAAGATTTCGCAGACCTGAAAGGCAAAGCGGTCGTTGTGACCTCGGGTACCACGTCCGAAATTCTGCTCAACAAACTGAATGATGAGAAGAAAATGGACATGCGCATCATCAGCGCGAAAGACCACGGCGACTCCTTCCGTACGCTGGAAAGCGGCCGTGCAGTGGCCTTTATGATGGATGATGCTCTGCTGGCGGGTGAACGTGCGAAAGCGAAGAAACCCGACAACTGGGAAATCGTCGGTACGCCGCAGTCCCACGAAGCGTACGGCTGCATGCTGCGTAAAAACGATCCGGAGTTTAAAAAGCTGATGGATGACACCATTGCTCAGTTGCAAACCTCCGGCGCGGCAGAGAAGTCCTACGAGAAATGGTTTAAAAGCCCAATTCCGCCAAAAAATATGAACATGAACTTTACGCTGTCTGACGACATGAAAGCGCTGTTCAAAGCACCGAATGACAAAGCTCTTAACTAATTAAAACCATTAGGGGCGGGTTTACCTGCCCTCTCGATTGTCGAAGTAGCACGGACAGACTATACGTTGAATGGTCGTTCCCCACTCAGCGCGAAAACTCGCTCTTCATACAATCTTCGAGGGTAGCGCTGCTACCCTTTTTTTTCCGGAGTAGATTTATGTCCATAGACTGGAACTGGGGAATATTCCTGCAACAAGCCCCGTTCGGCAACACCACCTATCTTGGCTGGCTATGGAGTGGTTTTCAGGTCACTATCGCGCTTTCCATCGCGGCCTGGATTATCGCTTTTCTTGTCGGTTCACTGTTTGGCATCCTGCGAACTGTCCCTAACCGTTTCCTGTCCGGCATTGGCACCGTCTATGTCGAACTGTTCCGTAACGTTCCACTGATCGTGCAGTTCTTTGCATGGTATCTGGTGGTACCGGAACTGCTGCCGGAAAATATCGGTATGTGGTTCAAACAGGAGCTTGATCCGAACATCCAATTTTTCATCTCTTCAATGGTTTGTCTGGGGCTGTTCACCGCCGCTCGCGTATGCGAACAGGTGCGGGCGGCGATCCAGTCGCTGCCGCGCGGTCAAAAGAACGCCGGGCTGGCAATGGGGCTGACGCTGCCGCAAACCTACCGTTATGTGCTGCTGCCGAATGCGTATCGCGTGATCGTGCCGCCAATGACCTCCGAAATGATGAACCTGGTGAAAAACTCCGCTATCGCCTCTACCATCGGCCTGGTCGATATGGCGGCGCAGGCAGGGAAACTGCTGGATTACTCTGCGCACGCGTGGGAATCCTTTACTGCCATCACCGTAGCCTATGTCCTGATTAACGCGGTCATTATGCTGGTGATGACGCTGGTAGAACGTAAAATTCGCCTGCCGGGCAATATGGGAGGCAAATAAACATGTACGATTTTGACTGGAGTTCAATTGTTCCTTCTCTGCCCTATCTGCTCAACGGGTTGGTGATCACGCTGAAAATCACCGTGACCGCCATCGTGTTCGGGATTGTGTGGGGCACCCTGCTGGCAGTAATGCGCTTGTCGACGTTTGCGCCGCTGCGCTGGTTCGCCAAAAGCTACGTGAACGTCTTCCGCTCCATTCCGCTGGTGATGGTACTGCTGTGGTTCTACCTGATTGTGCCGGGTTTCCTGCAAAACGTGCTGGGCCTGTCGCCGCAAACCGATATCCGTTTGATTTCGGCAATGGTGGCGTTCTCCATGTTCGAAGCGGCTTACTATTCGGAAATTATCCGCGCGGGTATCCAAAGTATCTCGCGCGGGCAATCCAGCGCCGCGCTGGCGTTGGGTATGACGCACTGGCAGTCAATGCAGTTAATCATCCTGCCGCAGGCGTTTCGCGCCATGGTTCCGCTGCTGTTAACGCAAGGGATCGTACTGTTCCAGGACACCTCTTTGGTGTATGTCCTGAGCCTCGCGGACTTCTTCCGTACGGCATCCACCATTGGCGAGCGTGATGGCACGCAGGTCGAAATGATCCTGTTTGCCGGCGCCGTGTATTTTGTTATCAGTCTCAGTGCTTCGCTGTTGGTCAGCTGGCTGAAGAAAAGGACCGTCTAATGATTTCCCTGAAAAATGTTTCTAAATGGTATGGCCACTTTCAGGTGTTGACCGACTGCTCCACCGAAGTGAAAAAAGGCGAAGTGGTGGTAGTGTGCGGCCCGTCGGGTTCCGGTAAATCCACGCTGATTAAAACCGTTAACGGCCTTGAGCCGGTGCAGAAAGGCGAAATCATCGTCAACGGCACTCAGGTGAACGATAAGAAAACCGATCTGGCAAAACTGCGCTCGCATGTCGGCATGGTATTCCAGCATTTTGAACTCTTCCCGCATCTGTCGATTATCGACAACCTGACGCTGGCGCAGGTCAAAGTGCTGAAGCGTGACAAAGCCGCATCACGGGAAAAAGGCTTAAAGCTGCTTGAGCGTGTTGGGCTGTCGGCGCACGCCAACAAATTCCCGGCACAGCTCTCCGGCGGTCAGCAGCAGCGTGTGGCAATCGCCCGCGCTCTGTGTATGGATCCGGTGGCGATGCTGTTTGATGAACCGACGTCAGCGCTCGATCCGGAGATGATCAACGAAGTGCTGGACGTGATGGTCGAACTGGCAAACGAAGGGATGACAATGATGGTGGTGACCCACGAAATGGGCTTTGCCCGCAAAGTGGCAAACCGCGTGATCTTTATGGATGAAGGGAAAATCATTGAGGATTCAGAGAAAGACGCTTTCTTCAGTAATCCAAAATCCGAACGGGCAAAAGATTTCCTCGCCAAAATCCTGCATTAACAAATTAACGCCTGCCAGTACCGGCAGGCGTTTTTTCCTTACGGTTCAAAGGGGCGTCGCTGGAACTGATCGTGCCCGCATTTCGGACACAGCGGTAACACATCCGGGGTATATACCGCCAAGTGGAAGTGGCACTTCTCGCATACCAGATTCCCCAGCCCCACCACTTCACCGCTGTGGTAGACGCCGTGATGATTGAGATCCTGGAATACTTCGCGCCATTCAAGCTGCGTTTTATCGGTGATATCCGCCAGTTCCTGCCAGATACTCTCTTTAATTACCCGCATGAAGACGCTGTCCGTCACCTCTTCCTGACTTTCGTTATAGCTGCGGGCAAACTCTTCGAGATCGCGGCGGATAGCCCGCATCAATTCGTCAATCTCGGTGCGAGTTAACTCACCGGTCTGTGCGACGCGCTGGCGCGCCTGATCAACTAATGCGTCAATATCGCGCTCTCCATTGCGCAAACGTTCGGTTAACGTCGCTACCAGTTCACGGTAAAAATGAGCAACCTTGTTCATCGTTTCGCCTCCCGGTTCAGTAACTCTCTCTAATGGTAGACGTTATTTGCCGTACGCAGTGCCGACTGCGCCGCACTGTTGGCAAAAAGTTAACCGCAAAAGCGCCGCGCTATTTCATTCCCGGCTCGCGGAAAGGCTGTTTTGAGGCTGACGTTTGGGCTATGCTATGCCGATCTGAAAAACCACGTAACAACGCTACATCTGTAGCTGTAGCAAAAACAGGACTACTGGCTGCCATGCAAGAGCAATACCGCCCGGAAGAGATAGAATCCAAAGTACAGCGTCACTGGGAAGAGAAACGCACATTCGAAGTCACTGAAGACGAGAGCAAAGAGAAATACTATTGCCTGTCGATGCTTCCCTATCCTTCTGGCCGACTACACATGGGCCACGTCCGTAACTACACCATCGGCGATGTGGTTTCTCGCTACCAGCGCATGCTGGGTAAAAACGTATTGCAGCCGATTGGCTGGGATGCGTTCGGTCTTCCTGCGGAAGGCGCGGCGGTGAAAAACAACACGGCGCCAGCGCCGTGGACTTACGACAACATCGCCTACATGAAGAACCAGCTCAAAATGCTGGGCTTTGGCTACGACTGGAGCCGCGAGCTGGCGACCTGCACCCCGGAATACTACCGCTGGGAACAGAAGTTCTTCACCGAACTGTACAAAAAAGGTCTCGTTTACAAGAAAACTTCTGCGGTGAACTGGTGCCCGAACGACCAGACCGTACTGGCGAACGAACAGGTTATCGACGGCTGCTGCTGGCGCTGCGATACCAAAGTTGAGCGTAAAGAGATCCCGCAGTGGTTTATCAAAATCACCGCCTACGCCGACGAACTGCTGAACGACCTGGATAATCTGGATCACTGGCCGGATACCGTGAAAACCATGCAGCGCAACTGGATTGGCCGTTCCGAAGGCGTGGAAATCACCTTTGATGTTCAGGGCAGCGACCAGAAACTGACGGTCTATACGACCCGTCCGGATACCTTTATGGGCGCGACCTATCTGGCTGTTGCCGCAGGTCACCCGCTGGCGCAAAAAGCCGCCGCCAATAACGCAGAGCTGGCCGCTTTCATCGATGAATGCCGCAATACCAAAGTGGCGGAAGCCGATATGGCGACGATGGAGAAAAAAGGCGTTGCTACCGGCTTTAAAGCAATTCATCCGCTGACCGGCGAAGCCATCCCGGTCTGGGCGGCAAACTTCGTACTGATGGAGTACGGCACTGGCGCGGTCATGGCCGTTCCGGGTCACGATCAGCGCGACTACGAATTTGCCACCAAATACAGCCTGCCGATCAAGGCGGTTATCCTGGCGGCGGACGGTTCAGAGCCGGATCTGTCTGAGCAGGCGCTGACTGAAAAAGGTACGCTGTTCAACTCTGGCGAGTTCAGCGGTCTGAGCTTTGAAGAAGGCTTCAACGCGATTGCCGACAAGCTGGCAGCGAAAGGCGTGGGCGAACGTAAAGTGAACTTCCGTCTGCGCGACTGGGGTGTTTCCCGTCAGCGTTACTGGGGTGCGCCGATTCCAATGGTCACTCTCGAAGACGGTACAGTGATTCCGACGCCGGAAGATCAACTGCCGGTGATCCTGCCAGAAGATGTGGTCATGGACGGCATCACCAGCCCGATCAAGGCCGACCCGGAATGGGCGAAAACGACCGTTAACGGTCAGCCAGCACTGCGTGAAACTGATACTTTCGATACCTTTATGGAGTCGTCCTGGTACTACGCGCGTTATACCTGTCCGCAGTACAGCGAAGGCATGCTCGACCCGAACGCGGCGAACTACTGGCTGCCGGTTGATATTTACATTGGCGGTATCGAACACGCCATCATGCACCTGCTCTACTTCCGCTTCTTCCATAAACTGATGCGCGATGCGGGCATGGTGAACTCTGACGAACCGGCTAAACAGCTGCTGTGTCAGGGTATGGTGCTGGCGGATGCATTTTATTACGTTGGCGTAAACGGCGAGCGTAACTGGGTCTCCCCGAAAGACGCGATCGTTGAGCGCGACGACAAAGGCCGTATCGTGAAAGCGAAAGATTCGGCGGGTCATGAGCTGGTTTACACCGGCATGAGCAAAATGTCCAAGTCGAAAAATAACGGTATCGACCCGCAGGAAATGGTTGAACGTTACGGCGCGGATACCGTTCGTCTGTTCATGATGTTCGCTTCCCCGGCTGATATGACGCTGGAGTGGCAGGAATCCGGCGTGGAAGGGGCGAACCGCTTCCTGAAACGCGTATGGAAACTGGTTTACGAGCACACCAGCAAAGGCGCGGTTGCCGCACTGGATCTGGCTGCGCTGAACGACGAGCAGCAGGCGCTGCGCCGCGATGTTCATAAAACCATTGCTAAAGTTTCCGATGATATCGGCCGTCGTCAGACCTTCAACACCGCGATCGCAGCGATCATGGAGTTGATGAACAAACTGGCGAAAGCGCCGCAGGAAAACGAGCAGGATCGCGCGCTGCTGCAGGAAGCCCTGCTGGCCGTGGTTCGTATGCTGAACCCGTTCACACCGCACGCCAGCTTTACGCTGTGGCAGGAGCTGGGCGGCGAAGGCGATATCGATAATGCACCGTGGCCGGTAGCGGACGAAAAAGCAATGGTGGAAGACACCACGCTGGTTGTCGTCCAGGTAAACGGCAAAGTGCGTGGTAAAATTACCGTTGCCGTGGACGCCACCGAAGAACAGGTGCGTGAACGTGCTGGCCAGGAACATCTGGTGGCGAAGTATCTTGATGGCGTTACCGTACGTAAAGTGATTTACGTACCGGGTAAACTGCTGAATCTGGTCGTTGGCTAAGCGCGGGAGGAAGCGTGCGATATCTGGCAACATTGTTATTGTCACTGGCGGTGCTGGTCACCGCCGGATGTGGCTGGCATTTGCGTAACACCACGCAGGTTCCGGGTGAAATGAAAACGATGATTTTCGATTCCGGCGATCCGAACGGTCCGCTGAGCCGTGCCATTCGTAACCAGCTGCGCCTGAACGGTGTCGAACTGCTGGATAAAAGCACACTGCGTCAGGATGTGCCTTCGTTGCGTCTGGGCGCGGTGACGTTTGCACGTGACACGGCGTCGATCTTCCAGAACGGCCGTACCGCAGAGTATCAAATGGTGCTGACCGCAAACGCCAGCGTGCTGATCCCGGGGCATGATATCTACCCGATCAGTACAAAAGTGTACCGTTCATTCTTTGATAACCCGCAAACGGCATTGGCGAAAGCCGCCGAGCAGGACATTATTATTCAGGAAATGTACGACAAAGCGGCAGAGCAACTGATTCGCAAACTGCCGAGCGTCCACACGGCTGATGCCGCTGAGACGCATAACACCCAGGCACCGTCCTCTCCCTCTGTTTCCGTCACGCCGGGTAGCTAATGCTCAGGTTGTATCCGGAACAACTCCGCGCGCAGCTCAATGAAGGGCTGCGCGCGGCGTATCTGCTCCTCGGTAACGATCCACTGCTGTTGCAGGAGAGTCAGGACGCCGTGCGCCAGGTTGCCGCCACGCAAGGCTTCAGCGAACATCACACGTTTACACTGGATGCCAGCACCGACTGGGACGCTATTTTTTCCATCTGCCAGGCACTCAGCCTGTTTGCCAGCCGTCAAACCCTACTGTTGCTGCTGCCGGAGAACGGCCCAAACGCCGCCATGAATGAACAACTGGCAAAGCTGGTTTCGTTGCTGCATGAGGATCTGATCCTGATCGTACGCGGCAACAAGTTGACGAAAGCGCAGGAAAACGCAGCATGGCTGACGCAACTGAATAACCACGCCGTGCAGATTAGCTGCCAGACGCCAGAACAGGCGAATCTTCCCCGCTGGGTCGCCGCGCGGGCGAAACAAAACAAGCTGGAGCTGGATGACGCCGCAAATCAGCTGCTTTGCTATTGCTACGAAGGCAATCTGCTGGCGCTGGCGCAGGCGCTTGAACGGCTGTCGCTGCTGTGGCCGGATGGCAAATTAACGCTGCCGCGCGTGGAGCAGGCAGTGAACGACGCAGCACATTTTACCCCGTATCACTGGGTTGATGCGCTGCTCGCGGGCAAGAGCAAACGTGCGCTGCATATTCTGAACCAGTTACGGCTGGAAGCATGCGAGCCGGTGATCCTGCTGCGCACGGTGCAGCGCGAATTGCTGCTGCTGGTCACGCTCAAGCGTCACGCCGCGCATACGCCGCTGCGTACGCTGTTTGATAAACATCGGGTCTGGCAAAATCGCCGTGGCATGATGGGCGATGCGCTGAACCGTCTGAGTGCCGATCAGCTACGCCAGGCGGTGCATCTGCTCAGCCACATTGAGCTGATTGTGAAGCAGGACTTTGGTCAGTCGGTGTGGGCCGAGCTGGAAGGGCTTTCTCTGCTACTCTGTCATAAGGCATTAGCAGACGTTTTTATTGATGGTTGATATGAATCAGTTGCAGGCACTGTTTGGTGGTACGTTTGATCCCGTCCATTATGGGCATCTGAAGCCGGTTGAAGCGCTGGCGAATCAGATTGGGCTGTCACGGGTGATCATTATGCCCAATAACGTGCCGCCGCACCGTCCGCAGCCGGAAGCCACCAGCCAGCAACGCAAAACCATGCTCGAACTGGCCATCGCCGACAAACCGCTGTTTACCCTCGATGAGCGGGAACTGCGCCGCGACGCGCCCTCTTATAGCGCGCTAACGCTGCAAGAGTGGCGAGAGGAGCAAGGGCCACAGTGTCCGCTGGCGTTTATCATCGGTCAGGATTCACTGCTTACCTTCCCGAGCTGGCACCACTACGAAACCATCCTGGATAACTGCCATTTGATTGTCTGCCGCCGCCCCGGCTACCCGCTGGAGATGGCGCAGGAAGAACATCAGCAATGGCTTGATGAACATCTCACCCAGCATGTCGAAGCGTTGCACACGCAGCCTGCGGGAAAAATCTATCTGGCTGAAACGCCGTGGTTCAATATCTCCGCAACACTTATCCGTGAGCGGCTGGAACACGGAGAAAACTGTGATGATCTACTGCCTGCCGCCGTGCTGGAATATATCAACGCGCAGGGGTTGTACCGCTAAGCACCCGGCGCATCGCCGTAATCAGCCGATCATTTTCCTCTTTACTGCGCACCGCAACGCGGTAATAGCGATCATCCAGCCCCGGATAGTTCGCACAGCGACGAATTAAAATATGCTGTTCCAGCAGCGCACGCTGTAATTCCACCCCAAGCGCATCACAGCGCAGAAACAGGTAATTCGCCATACCAGGCCAGACAGTGAGGGCCGGAAGATCGTTCAGTGCGGCGAATAAACGCGGGCGTTCGCGCTCCAGCCACTGCCAGCTTGCCTGTTGATAAGTATGGTCGTGCAGGATCACCTCCCCCGCCAGCGCCGCAAACGCATTGATTGACCACGGCATCTGCGCAGCGCGCATCTGCGTCACTTTCTGTTCATTGCTGCCCAACAGATAGCCGAGCCGCAAACCCGGAATGGCATAAAACTTGGTCAGCGAGCGTAGCACCCACAGATGCGGATTGCCCGCCAGATGCCGGATAAAGCCGCTGCGTTGCGGGATAAAATCCATAAACGCTTCATCGAGAATAAGCTGAATGCCCAGCGACTTGCAGCGTGCCGAAACGGCCTGTAACAGCGCATCATCCGGCAGCAGTCCGGTCGGATTATTCGGCGTGCAGAGAAACAGGCAGTCCAGATCCGGCGTCAGCGCTTCCAGCAGGCGTTCAGTCAGTTGCCAGCCCTCGTCTTCGCGTAACGGAAAATCGACGATGTCACAACCTGCCTGCCGCAGCGCACGGCGATACTCAGCAAACCCTGGCGTGATAAGCATCGCCCGACGCGGCGCCAGCGCATTGACCAGTGCGAAAATCACTTCCGTCTCACCATTTCCGGCCAGCAACCAGGACGTGGGAACCTGATGATGTTCCGCCAGCACCTGATGCAGGCGCTGATACTCCACGTCCGGATAGCGCTCGGCCAGCGCCATGTTCTCCAGCAATGCATGCCGCAAAGAGTCTGGCATACCCGCCGGATTAATATTGGCGCTAAAATCCAGTAACTGCTCCGGGGCGATGCCCAGCAGTGCGGCCGCCTCGCGTGTATTGCCGCCATGTGCGCTATGAAACATCGATCTCTCCGCTTGCTTAAAGCCGCTATCTTAAACGAAAAAGGGATGTGGATTGAGGGAGCGTGGTAAACTTTTGCGCAGTAATCCAGATGGGAGATAACGATGCGACTCTGGCTGATACGTCACGGTGAAACTGAAGCAAACGTTGCCGGGCTTTACAGCGGCCACACCCCCACTCCGCTGACGCCAAAGGGCCTGGCGCAGGCGCAAACCCTGGGTGAATTGCTCAGCGAGGTCCCCTTTGATCGCGTGCTGTGCAGCGCACTGGAGCGGGCGCAACAGACGGCGGGACGCGTTCTTGCGCGGCGGGAAATGACCATTGAAACCACGCCGTTACTGAATGAAATGTTCTTCGGCGACTGGGAAATGCGTCATCACCGCGATTTGGCGCGCGAAGATCCGCAGAACTATGCCGCCTGGTGCAATGACTGGCAGAATGCCACCCCGACCAATGGCGAAGGCTTTCAGGCATTTTCCGCGCGTATTGAGCAAGTTATCGCACATCTGGCCGATATTAAGGACCAGCAGAATATCCTGCTGGTGAGCCATCAGGGCGTATTGAGCCTGTTAATCGCCCGCCTGTTAAAGATGCCCGCCGCCTCGCTATGGCATTTTCGTGTCGATCAAGGGTGCTGGAGCATGATCGATATACATGACAATTTCGCCACGCTGCGAGTGCTTAATAGCCGCGCCGTCTGGCGGGCTGATGAGTAATAGCGTGTTTTTCAACCATCCCATTCAACGTGGTGATTCGGTCATTGACACGCCATGCAAGGCTGTTATCCTCCGCGCGCAGAAATTGTTTTACAAAAATGGCGATGCAATCACACGGTCATGATGGGATGATAGCCCGCTTTTGAAATTGCCGGGTCAGACATTTGTCCCGACAATCGATGCAGTTCAGGTATAATGTCAGGCCGTTCATTAACAGTATATTTTTCACTCACCCAGGGGGAACACTTGCAGGGTAAAGCACTCCAGGATTTTGTTATCGACAAAATTGATGACCTGAAAGGTCAGGACATCGTTGCAATTGACGTGCAGGGCAAATCAAGCATCACCGATTGCATGATTATCTGCACCGGCACTTCCACTCGTCATGTGATTTCCATTGCGGATCATGTGGTTCAGGAATCCCGCGCCGCCGGTCTGATGCCGCTGGGCGTCGAAGGCGAAAGCGCCGCCGACTGGGTTGTGGTCGATCTGGGCGATGTCATTGTCCACGTAATGCAGGAAGAGAGCCGTCGCCTGTATGAGCTGGAAAAACTCTGGAGTTAATGCGTGAAACTGCAACTGGTCGCCGTCGGCACAAAAATGCCGGACTGGGTACAGACAGGTTTTACTGAATATCTGCGCCGTTTTCCCAAAGATATGCCATTTGAACTGATTGAGATCCCGGCAGGAAAGCGCGGTAAAAACGCAGATATCAAACGTATTCTCGACAAAGAGGGTGAGCAGATGCTGGCGGCTGCTGGCAAGAATCGCATCGTCACCCTCGATATCCCCGGCAAACCCTGGGATACGCCGCAGCTTGCAAATGAACTGGAACGCTGGAAGCAGGATGGACGCGACGTCAGTCTGCTTATCGGCGGTCCGGAAGGGTTATCCCCCGCCTGCAAAGCGGCAGCAGAACAAAGTTGGTCTCTCTCTGCGCTGACGCTCCCGCACCCGCTGGTGCGCGTGCTGGTGGCTGAAAGCCTGTATCGCGCATGGAGTATTACCACCAACCATCCTTACCACCGTGAGTAATGACGAGTCTTAGGTAGATTAAGCAGCGGATGAAATTACAGAATTCTTTTCGCGACTATACGGCTGAGTCCGCGCTGTTTATACGCCGGGCGGTGGTCGCCTTTACGGGGATTTTGCTGCTTACCGGCGTGCTGATCGCTAACCTTTATAACCTGCAAATCGTCCGTTTTGCGGACTACCAGACCCGTTCTAACGAAAACCGCATCAAACTGGTTCCCATCGCGCCAAGCCGCGGCATTATTTACGATCGCAACGGCACGCCGCTGGCGCTTAATCGCACCATTTACCAGATCGAAATGATGCCGGAGAAGGTCGATAACGTGCAGCAAACGCTGGATGCCCTGCGCGACGTGGTAGATCTGACCGATGACGATATTGCCAACTTCAAAAAAGAGCGCTCGCGTTCGCACCGCTTCACGTCAATTCCGGTAAAAACCAACCTGACCGAAGTTCAGGTGGCGCGCTTTGCCGTTAATCAGTACCGCTTTCCCGGCGTGGAAGTGAAAGGCTACAAACGCCGCTTCTATCCTTACGGCTCAGCGCTGACTCATGTTATCGGCTACGTCTCGAAAATTAACGATAAAGACGTTGAGCGGCTGGATAAAGAGGGCAAGCTGGCCAACTATGCCGCCACGCACGATATTGGTAAGCTGGGCATTGAGCGCTATTACGAAGATGTTCTGCACGGCCAGACCGGTTATGAAGAGGTTGAAGTTAACAACCGCGGCCGCGTTATCCGCCAGCTTAAAGAAGTGCCGCCGCAGGCCGGGCACGATATCTACCTGACGTTAGATTTGAAATTGCAGCAGTACATCGAAACACTGCTTGCTGGCAGCCGAGCCGCAGTGGTAGTCACCGATCCGCGCAACGGCAGCATTCTCGCGCTGGTGTCGATGCCGAGCTACGACCCCAATCTGTTTGTCGATGGTATCTCCAGCAAAGATTATTCGTCGCTGCTTAATGACCCGAACACGCCGCTGATCAACCGCGCCACGCAGGGGGTTTACCCTCCGGCGTCAACGGTGAAACCGTATGTGGCGGTTTCCGCGCTCAGCGCCGGCGCGATCACCCGCAATACCAGCCTGTTCGATCCCGGCTGGTGGCAGTTGCCGGGTTCTGATAAACGCTACCGCGACTGGAAAAAATGGGGCCACGGCCATCTGAACGTCACCAAAGCGCTGGAAGAATCCGCTGATACCTTCTTCTACCAGGTCGCTTATGACATGGGCATCGATCGCCTGTCGGAGTGGATGGGTAAATTTGGTTACGGCCACTATACCGGCGTCGATCTGTCGGAAGAGCGCTCCGGTAACATGCCGACGCGCGAGTGGAAACTGAAACGCTTTAAGAAGCCGTGGTATCAGGGCGACACCATCCCGGTAGGGATTGGCCAGGGCTACTGGACGGCAACGCCATTGCAGATGAATAAAGCAATGATGATCCTGATTAACGACGGTATCGTCAAAGTGCCGCACCTGCTGATGAGCACGGTGGAAAACGGCCAACAGGTGCCGTGGAAACAGCCTGCCGAACCGCCGGTCGGCGATATTCACTCCGGCTACTGGGAGATCGCCAAAGACGGCATGTACGGCGTGGCGAACCGCCCGAATGGGACCGGCCACAAATACTTTGCCGATGCGCCGTATAAGGTTGCAGCCAAGTCCGGTACTGCGCAGGTCTTCGGCCTGAAAGCGAATGAAACCTATAACGCGCACCGGATCGCTGAGCGCCTGCGTGACCATAAACTGATGACTGCGTTTGCGCCGTATGATAATCCTCAGGTCGCCGTCGCGGTGATTCTGGAAAACGGCGGCGCAGGACCGGCTGTCGGGACCATTATGCGCCAGATCCTCGACCACATTATGCTTGGCGATAACAACACGGATTTGCCAGCGGAAAACCCCTCAACGGCAGCGGCGGAGGACCAATAATCATGACGGATAATCCGAACAAAAAATCGTTCTGGGACAAAATACATATCGATCCCACGATGTTGCTTATCATCCTCGCGCTGCTGTTTTACAGCGCGATCGTGATCTGGAGCGCCAGCGGCCAGGACATTGGCATGACCGAACGTAAAATCGGCCAGATCGCCATGGGGCTGATTATCATGGTGGTGCTGGCGCAGGTGCCGCCACGCGTCTATGAAGGCTGGGCACCCTATCTGTATATTTTCTGCATCATCCTGCTGGTAGCGGTGGATGCTTTCGGCGCGATTTCCAAAGGCGCGCAGCGCTGGCTCGATCTCGGCGTTGTCCGTTTCCAGCCTTCCGAGATCGCGAAAATCGCCGTGCCGCTGATGGTGGCGCGCTTTATTAACCGCGACGTTTGCCCGCCTTCGCTGAAAAATACCGCTATCGCGCTGGCGCTGATCTTTCTGCCAACGCTGCTGGTGGCGGCGCAGCCGGATCTGGGTACCTCGATTCTGGTGGTGCTCTCGGGGCTGTTTGTCCTGTTCCTTTCCGGCCTGAGCTGGCGGCTGATCGCTATTGCAGCGGTACTGGTCGCGGCGTTTATTCCGGTGCTGTGGTTCTTCCTGATGCATGATTATCAGCGCCAGCGCGTGATGATGTTGCTCGATCCAGAAACCGATCCGCTCGGCGCAGGCTACCATATTATTCAGTCGAAAATTGCTATCGGTTCCGGCGGCCTGAGCGGTAAAGGCTGGCTGCACGGTACGCAGTCGCAGCTGGAGTTCCTTCCCGAACGCCATACCGACTTTATCTTCGCCGTGCTGGCGGAAGAGCTGGGGCTGATCGGAATTCTGATTTTGCTGGCGCTGTATGTGCTGCTGATTATGCGCGGCTTGTGGATCGCCGCGCGGGCGCAAACCACCTTTGGCCGCGTCATGGCCGGCGGTTTGATGTTGATTTTATTCGTTTATGTGTTCGTAAATATTGGTATGGTGAGTGGCATACTGCCGGTGGTCGGCGTACCGTTGCCACTGATCAGTTACGGGGGATCAGCCCTGATCGTACTCATGGCCGGGTTTGGTATCGTTATGTCGATCCATACTCACAGGAAAATGTTGTCTAAGAACGTTTAAGAGGTGCGCAATGCGTAAGCAATGGCTGGGGATCTGCATAGCTGCGGGGTTACTGGCGGCATGTTCAAATGATGGTGGTCAGCAGCAGACGACCGTAGCGCCTCAACCTGCGGTGTGTACTGGTCCTGTCGTTGAAATCAGCGGCGCGGAGCCTCATTACGAAGCACCGAACGCCACGGCAAATCAGGATTATGAGCGCGACGGCAAGAGCTACAAAATCGTTCAGGATCCCTCCCGTTTCAGCCAGGCCGGTTTAGCCGCCATTTATGATGCTGAGCCGGGCAGCAATCTGACCGCTTCCGGCGAAGCGTTCGATCCTATGCAACTGACGGCAGCCCATCCGACGCTGCCGATCCCAAGTTACGCGCGTATCACCAACCTGGCGAACGGCCGCATGATTGTGGTCCGCATTAACGATCGTGGACCGTATGGTAACGACCGGGTGATCTCGTTGTCGCGCGCGGCAGCGGATCGCCTGAACACGTCGAATAACACCAAAGTACGTATCGACCCAATTATCGTCGCCCAGGATGGTTCACTTTCCGGGCCGGGCACTGTCTGTACTAAAGTCGCGCAGCAAACCTATGTGCTGCCCGCGCGTCCCGATCTCGGCGGCGGTCTGGGCAGCGCCTCCCCCGTGCCACAGCCTGTACAGCCGCAGGGCAACGTTCAGGCCATCAGTAACGATTCACTAAAAAGCGACGATGCCACTGGCTCGCCGGTAAGCAGCGGCGGCTTCCTCGGCGCACCGACACCGCTCGCCAGCGGCGTGCTGGAAGGCAGTGAAACAGCACAACCGGCCGCCACGGCTGCCACGACGCCGGTCGCGCAAACCACCACTCAGGTGACGCAAACCGCAATGCCAGCCACCCGCACTGCGCCGATTACTGCGCCGGGTTCTGTTCAGGGGCATGTGCAAAGTTCTGTCGCCGCCAGCAGCGCAACAGCCGCCGCCAGCAGCGGCTATATGGTGCAGGTCGGCGCCGTCAGCGATCAGGCTCGCGCGCAGCAGTACCAGCAGCGCCTGGCGCAGCAGTTCTCTGTACCGGGCCGTGTAACGCAGAACGGTGCGGTATGGCGCGTTCAGCTTGGGCCATTCAGCACCAAAGCGGACGCCAGCGCGTTACAGCAGCGGTTACAAAATGAAGCGCAGTTACAATCTTTTATCACTGGCGCGCAGTAATTGGGTAAGGTGTCTGACTTTGTCAGCTTGTGTAAGCAGCATTAACAAAGTCATGCTTAAAGTCAGATGCCTGCCGATATAGCTTTTGCTATAGTAAGGCACTTTTTTTAACTCCATCACGGATGTCGTTGTTCGACCATGAAGACCACTTTTTCCGTTCGTTTTGTGCAGCGCCTGGCGCTCACCACCGCGCTGGCTGCAGCATCTCTTACCGCTGCCCATGCCGATGACCTGAATATCAAAACCATGATCCCAGGCGTTCCGCAGATTGATGCGGAATCTTACATCCTGATCGATTACAACTCCGGTAAAGTGCTGGCGGAACAGAACGCCGATGCGCGCCGCGATCCGGCGAGCCTGACCAAAATGATGACCAGCTATGTCATCGGCCAGGCGATGAAAGCGGGCAAGTTTAAAGACAGCGATTTGGTGACTATCGGTAACGATGCATGGGCGACCGGCAACCCGGTATTCCGTGGTTCTTCGCTGATGTTCCTGAAACCAGGCATGCAGGTGCCGGTTTCTCAGTTGATTCGCGGTATCAACCTGCAATCCGGTAATGACGCCTGTGTGGCGATGGCCGATTATGTTGCGGGCAGCCAGGATGCGTTCGTCGGTCTGATGAACAGCTATGTGAATGCGCTCGGTTTGCAGAACAGCCACTTCCAGACGGTTCACGGTCTGGACGCTGATGGTCAGTACAGCTCCGCACGCGATATGGCGCTGATTGGCCAGGCACTCATTCGCGACGTACCGAACGAATACGCCATCTATAAAGAAAAAGAGTTTACCTTTAACGGCATTCGCCAGACCAACCGTAATGGTCTGCTGTGGGATAACAGCCTGAACGTGGACGGTATCAAAACCGGCCATACCGACAAAGCAGGTTATAATCTGGTGGCTTCGGCAACGGAAGGCCAGATGCGCCTGATCTCTGCCGTCATGGGTGGTCGTACCTTTAAAGGCCGCGAAACCGAAAGCAAAAAACTGCTGACCTGGGGCTTCCGCTTCTTTGAAACCGTCAGTCCGCTGAAAGCCGGTAAAGAGTTCGCTTCTGAGCCAGCCTGGTTTGGCGACAGCGATCGCGCATCGTTAGGCGTCGATAAAGACGTTTATCTGACCATTCCACGCGGCCGCATGAAAGACCTGAAAGCCAGCTATGTGCTGAACACCAGCGAACTGCACGCACCGCTGCAGAAAAACCAGGTGGTTGGTTCCATTAACTTCCAGTTAGATGGCAAAACCATTGAGCAACGCCCGCTGGTGGTATTGCAGGAGATCCCGGAAGGCAATTTCTTCGGCAAAATCATTGATTACATTAAATTGATGTTCCATCACTGGTTCGGTTAAAAATTGAACACTTGAAAGTGTGATTTCCGCCCCCATATACTTAGCATCTCAGAAAAACTCCTGCCCAACCGGCAGGAGTTATTATTTTTTACGCCGGAGCTGACATGAAAACCAATCTCAAAGAACTGCTTGAATTCCCGACACCCTTTACTTACAAAGTGATGGGTCTGGCGAAGCCAGAGCTGGTTGATCTGGTGGTTGAAGTGGTACAGCGCCACGCGCCAGGTGATTACTCCCCGCAGGTAAAACCGAGCAGCAAAGGCAATTACCACTCGGTATCCATCACCATCACTGCCACCCATATTGAGCAGGTTGAAACGTTGTACGAAGAACTCGGCAACATTGAAATTGTGCGTATGGTTCTGTAATCGTTTGGCGTTACCCGGAAACATTCGGGTAACGTCTTCGCTGTGATATACTCCCCCCACTCTTTTCTCCGCCGGAGATGCCGTTTTGTCTCAGGACACCATTCTTATCCGCAATCTGGGCCTGCAATCTTACGAGCCAGTGTCCCAACAAATGCATGACTTCACCGATACCCGCGACGATACAACGCCCGATGAAATCTGGCTGGTAGAGCACCACCCTGTGTTTACTCAGGGCCAGGCCGGTAAAGCTGAACACGTTCTGGCACCCGGCGATATTCCGGTGATCCAGAGCGACCGCGGCGGCCAGGTGACCTATCACGGACCAGGCCAGCAAGTGATGTACGTGCTTATCAACCTGAAACGCCGCAAAATTGGCGTGCGTGAACTTGTTACGTTACTGGAAAATACGGTGATCAACACGCTGGCAACGCAGGGTATCAAGGCGCAAGCGCGTGCTGACGCACCAGGCGTTTATGTTCAGGGCAAGAAGATCTGTTCGCTGGGTTTACGTATCCGTAAAGGTTGCTCATTTCATGGGCTGGCATTAAATATCGACATGGATCTGGCACCGTTTATGCGCATCAATCCGTGTGGCTATGCCGGGATGGAAATGACGCAGGTCAGCCAACTGACGGAAAATACTGGGGTGGAGAAAATAAGGCCAATCCTTGTTCAGCAATTTTTAGCGTTACTAAACAATCCACCCCATCAATATATGGATGCTTAATATATCATGTATTTTGACCCGCATTTCGTGCGGGTCGTTATTTTATTGGCATGTTAGCGCTTTACAACAGATGCCTTATTCTCTATTTTCAACCTACCTGCCTTG
This sequence comes from Kosakonia sp. MUSA4, assembly GCF_013085925.1. NCBI lineage: Bacteria > Pseudomonadati > Pseudomonadota > Gammaproteobacteria > Enterobacterales > Enterobacteriaceae > Kosakonia > Kosakonia sp. MUSA4. Next base: position 1,401,383 of record NZ_CP025697.1, on the reverse strand, counting down.
TCTGGCAAATATGCATTACGGTGCTATTCCGGGCTTCGTATGCGTGCTTCAGGCCAGCAATTTTGAGCGCAATGTTCGCATCACGATGAAAAACTACGTAATGATGATGCGTGACAGGATGTTAACTCAAATTAATAATCAACTAAAAAAACAAATTCAACTATCATTCATATTGCGAATGATTATGGAGCACAAGCGTGGATAATAATAACCAACCGGAAAAGCGAATAACCGTGCGCCCTGAAGATGATAAGCCGCAAATCTTCCGGACGCTGCGCAATATTGATCTCAACTTACTGACGATTTTTGAGGCAGTATATGTTCATAAAGGGATCGTTAACGCGGCAAAAGTGCTTAACCTCACGCCTTCAGCTATTAGCCAGTCGATTCAGAAACTGCGCTTAATATTTCCAGATCCGCTTTTTATTCGTAAAGGCCAGGGCGTTACGCCGACCGCCTATGCATCGCATTTACATGAATATATCAGCCAGGGGCTGGAGTCGATCCTTGGCGCGCTAGATCTTACCGGTAGCTACGACAAACAACGTACCATTACGATTGGCACGCCACCGTCGATCGGCGCATTAGTTATTCCGACTATCTTTCAGGCTATTAAAGAGAGCGCGCCGCATCTGATGATGCGTAATATTCCGGTAAACGACGCGGAAAGCCAGCTTAGCCAGTTCCAGACGGATTTGATTATTGATACGCATATTGCCAGCTCGCGCACGCTCAATCATCACGTGTTGTATAGCGACCGGATGATGCTGGTGTGTCGTAAAGGGCATCCTTGTCTGAATGAGCCGATCAACCAAGAGGTTTTGCAAAAGTATGAGCACACGTTGCTGATGCTGGAAGGGCAAAACCTGAGCGGGCTACGTCAGCGAGTACAGGATCTCTTTCCGGAACGTCAGGTGAGTTTTAGCAGTTACAATATGTTTACTATTGCAGCACTGATTGGCAACAGCGATCTGCTCGGCCTGATGCCGACACGTTTGTTCAAACTCTTCAGTGGTTGCTGGCCGCTGGTCGAAATCGATTTTCCGCCGCTTAGCAGCGAACAGCTTGATATCTCCCTGTATTACAATAAATTGAGTTTGCGCGATCCGGTGCTGGAGAATGTCATCAATGTTATCCGACGGGCTTTTTAACGCCCGTTCTCCCCTGGTGAAAGTGCTAACGCTTGCTGGGCGTTTGGCACAAAACAACAACTATTTTACAAATTGCCCCGCTGTCAGGCTGCTTTCTACTCGCCGATAATGGTATACTGCGCGCACGTTAATTCAAAAATAGTTGATAAATACAACATTCCCTTGAATTGAAATACTTACTTCGTTATCCGCAACTGGAACACGCACGCTATGAGTAAACCCATTGTGATGGAACGCGGTGTTAAGTACCGCGATGCCGATAAAATGGCTCTTATCCCGGTTAAAAACGTGGCAACCGAGCGCGAAGCTCTGTTGAGAAAACCGGAATGGATGAAAATCAAACTCCCGGCAGACTCTTCCCGTATCCAGGGGATCAAAGCAGCCATGCGTAAAAATGGGCTGCACTCTGTGTGCGAAGAGGCATCCTGCCCGAACCTTGCTGAGTGTTTCAACCACGGAACGGCCACCTTTATGATCCTCGGCGCCATCTGTACACGCCGCTGCCCGTTCTGCGATGTGGCGCACGGCCGTCCGGTGGCACCTGACGCTAACGAACCACAAAAACTGGCGCAGACAATTGCCGATATGGCACTGCGTTATGTGGTCATCACCTCCGTTGACCGTGACGATCTGCGTGACGGCGGTGCACAGCATTTCGCAGACTGCATCACCGCAATCCGTGAAAAAAGTCCATCCATCAAAATTGAGACGCTGGTTCCGGACTTCCGCGGTCGTATGGATCGCGCGCTGGATATCCTCACCGCAACGCCGCCAGACGTCTTTAACCACAACCTGGAGAACGTGCCGCGTATCTATCGCCAGGTACGTCCAGGCGCGGATTACAACTGGTCACTGAAGCTGCTGGAGCGTTTTAAAGAAGCGCATCCGGAGATCCCCACCAAATCCGGTTTGATGGTAGGGCTTGGTGAAACGAATGCTGAAATTATCGACGTAATGCGCGATCTGCGCCGCCACGGAGTGACGATGCTGACGCTGGGGCAGTATTTACAGCCTAGCCGCCATCACCTGCCGGTTCAGCGCTATGTCAGCCCGGATGAGTTTGACGAAATGAAAGAAGAAGCGCTGGCAATGGGCTTTACCCATGCGGCATGCGGCCCGTTCGTTCGCTCTTCCTATCACGCGGACCTGCAGGCAAAAGGCATTGAAGTGAAGTAATACCTGCTTACACTCCAGACAAAAAAACCGGCTTCTACGCCGGTTTTTTTTCGCCTGTCGGGGCGGTTCACTCTTTGTGAGTGAGTTTTTCTGCTGTCACTTCGTCAGCGTCTTTCTTAGTAGCGTCGTCATCATTCATGGCTTTTTTGAAGCCTTTGATGGCTGCGCCCAGATCGCCGCCCAGCGTACGCAACTTCTTGGTTCCAAACAGCAGAACAACCAGCGCGGCCACGACCAGCAGTTTGGTAATACTAATTTCACCCATAGATACCTTCTTTCGTAAAACAGGCTGTATAAAACGCCATTATAACCTGACTTCATTAACGGTCATCTGACGCGCGCACACAATAGCAATCTGTAACGAGATGAATCAAGCATTGTTTAAAAAAACATCACAGGAGCTGCGGCGGTGCAAAGCGTCGGTTCTGCAACACGGGAAGTTTCTCTCGTGTTTGCGTCACGCGATCTGCCGTGACCTCAGCATAAATCAGTTGTGGTGCTTCAGCTGCCGCAGCAATGGTTACGCCTTGCGGATCGATAACCCGGCTCTGTCCGATATTCTTGTTGCCACACTCACCCGCAGCCACCATATAACAGGTGGTATCCAGCGCACGAGCAGACAGTAATGTCGCCCAGTGCTGCTCTTTTAGTGGCCCTCGTACCCATGCGGCAGGCAGAACCAGCAGTTGTGCGCCTACAAGCGCCAGTGCCAGCGCCAGTTCCGGAAACCGCAAATCATAACAAGTCATCAACCCGACCAGCATTCCGCCAACCTCAATCAGCGGTGGCAGAGTACTGCCTGCATCCACCCGTGCCGACTCCTGCATATTAAATGCATCATAGAGATGGAGCTTTGCGTACTGTGCAACGATCTCCCCCCGGCATAACACCACCAGCGTATTGACCGCCCGCCCTTCCGTGGAGGGCACATGCACCGTCAGCACGGTGGTCATGCTGTTCCGGCGGCTCTCTTCAAGAAGCAGGCGTAGAAAGCCGCCATCCAGCCTCTGCGCCGATTTTACCGAAAGATGGGGGTCGGCATCATCCCGGGCCAGTAACGCCTCTGGCAGCACCAGCAGCGACGCCTGCTGCTGTGCTGCTTGCGCCATCAGCTCGACACAAGTTAATGCATTAGTTTTCCAGTCCGGTGTAACGGCAAACTGCCCGGCTGCAACAATCATCGTTTCCCCTCCGCTGTGCCGTCATAGCCAGAAAGTGGCCGTGGCGCTAAACTCAACACTCTAACAAATCAAATAGCAGGATTTCACGGTGTTACAACTTCTTTTAGCGGTATTTATCGGTGGCGGTACAGGTAGCGTTGCGCGCTGGATGCTCAGCATGAAGCTAAACCCAGCGCATCAGATCATTCCCCTTGGCACATTAACCGCCAACCTGGTCGGCGCATTTATTATTGGCATGGGGCTGGCGTGGTTCAACCGAATGACACATATCGATCCGGTGTGGAAAGTGCTGCTTACCACCGGATTCTGTGGCGGGCTGACGACATTTTCCACCTTTTCGGCTGAAGTCGTGTTTTTGTTGCAGGAAGGTCGTGTCAGTTGGGCGTTGGTGAACGTAGTAGTTAACCTGCTGGGATCGTTTGCGATGACTGCGCTGGCTTTCTGGTTCTTTTCAGCCGTTAACGCAAACTGAAGGCAAAAAAAACCCGCTTTATCAGCGGGTTTTGGAACTCTTGCTTACGTAGCTGAATTAAACAGGCATTACGTTTGCAGCAGAAGGGCCTTTGGCACCGTTAGTGATTTCAAACTCAACGCGCTGACCTTCAGCCAGGGTTTTGAAACCATTGCTCTGGATTGCAGAGAAGTGCACGAACACGTCTTTGCTGCCATCTTCCGGAGTAATGAAACCGAATCCTTTGGATTCATTAAACCACTTAACGTTACCTTTAATCTTAGACATCAAAATTACCTTTACATGAAAAAACGACACAAATAGCTGTGTCGGGTATCAGTACATCAATTGTGGCGACCTTTGTCCAGTCGTTATTCGCTAAAAAGTGATAAATGTCGCTAAGTTTTGTTCTTTGACGCTTTATTCCGCATTTTTTGTACTGCTTAAGAACTGCACAGAGCATCATCCGCTGGCAAAAATCAGAACTGAAAGCGCATCCACGCGAAGTAAACGTTTCCGTTATTGTAAGTCCCTGGGATGTAGGTCATCTGGAACGTTGCCGGACCATAGCCAATTGAAGCCAGCGGTAACAACACCGGAATCGGAATGTAATGCCAGTTATCGCGTGCCGTCACGCCAGCAGTGTAACCGAGTCCGAGACGGAAATTATCATCCGCCAGGGGTCGCCAGGTTCTCTCCCAGCCATAGCCGCCAATCGGTTCCCATTTGTTAAACGAATCTTTAAAGGCCATCAGGTACAAGCCGTGCCAGTTGCCTTTCTCATCCCAGCGATCCTGACCAAATCCAGCGCCCCACGGACGTTCGTTATAACGGTCGGTTTTCACCTTGTCATAGGCAAAACGCGCATGCCAGGTAATAGCCGGAACATAGAGATCGTAATGCTCTGGCGCTTGCCAGGTTTGCTTTACGTTGTCGGTAAAATCGGAGAACCAGGACTGCTGAGCTGCGTGCGTCAGGGAAACCACCGAAAACTGACAAAATATAGCGAAAAGTATGAAAAATTTATTTTTTACAGACACCGTATGTATTCCATTTTACGTATTGACGTATAGTCTGTAACAGAATATCTGAATAAACTCTTAACGAAATCAGATTAATTCTGAAAATATAACGAAAACTCCTTATTACGCTAATGATTTCCAGGTTAAATACAATATGTTACGCCGCAACAATATTGCGGCGTACATGTTCTCAGCGTTGACGGTGTAACAAGTAATAAACTGCCGGAATGACCAGCATCGACAGTAATGGCGCAGTGACCATGCCGCCGATCATCGGCGCAGCGATGCGGCTCATGACCTCGGATCCGCTGCCACTGCCCCACATGATGGGCAACAATCCCGCCATAATGGTCGCGACAGTCATCACCTTCGGCCGCACGCGCAACACGGCCCCCTCATGGATTGCCCGCAGCAGCATCTTATTTCCTCCCTGTGGATCGCATTGACGATATTTATCCAGCGCGTGGTTAAGATAGAGCACCATAATAACGCCGAACTCCGCTGCAACACCGGCCAGCGCAATAAATCCAACGGCCCCGGCAACGGATAAGTTATATCCCAGCAGCCACAATAACCAGACGCCGCCAATCAATGAGAAGGGTAATGTCCCCATTATTAACAGGGCATCAGTGACGCGTTTAAAGGTAATAAACAGCAAGACAAAGATAATCATTAACGTTACCGGCAAGACGATCTTCAGCTTCGCCGTCGCACGCTCCAGATATTCAAACTGTCCGGACCACGACAGCGTCACCCCTTGCGGCAACTTGACCTGTTGCGCCACTCGCTGCTGCATCTCTTCAACGGCAGATTTTAAATCCCGTCCGCGTAGATCGACGTAGATCCAGTTGGAGAGACGCGCATTTTCGCTTTTCAGCATCGGTGGCCCTTCCGTCACCACGATATCGGCCAGCTCACCAAGTGCAATCTGGCTGCCATTTTCGGTTATTACGGGTAATGTGCGTAGATCATCGACGTTATCGCGTATTTCGCGCGGATAACGCACATTAATCGGGAAGCGCTCACGACCTTGCAACACTTCGCCGATGTTTTCCCCACCCACCAGCGTGGAAACCAGTGATTGCAGCTCTTTCACCGACACGCCATAACGTGCGGCCTGTGCCCGGTTGATATTGATATCGACATAGCGCCCGCCCGCCAGCCGTTCCGCCAGTGCTGAAGTCACACCCGGCACGGTTTTCACCACCTGTTCGATTTGCTGTGCCACGCGCTCAATATCGGCGATATTATTACCGTTCACCTTTATACCAACCGGGCTTTTAATACCGGTCGCCAGCATATCCAGGCGGTTACGGATCGGCGGTACCCAGACATTCGCAATCCCCGGAACACTCACGGTTTTATCCAGCTCATCAACCAGTTTCTCCGGCGTCATTCCAGGTCGCCACTGGTCGCGCGGTTTAAAGCGGATGGTCGTTTCCACCATGGTGAGCGGCGCAGGGTCCGTTGCTGTTTCAGCCCTTCCCGCTTTGCCAAACACGCTTTCCACTTCCGGCACACTTTTGATCAGGCGATCGGTTTGCTGCAACAAACGGCTGGCTTCACGGGCGGAAATCCCCGGCAGCGTCGAGGGCATATACAATAAATCGCCTTCATCGAGCGGCGGCATAAACTCGCTGCCCAGACGACTTAACGGCCACAGCGTCGCCACCAGCAACAGCAGCGCAATTCCCAGCGTCGCTTTCGGCCATGCCAGCACTTTATCCAGCAGCGGTTCGTACAGACGGATCAGAAAGCGGTTAATCGGGTTTGCTTTTTCATCGGGAATTTTGCCGCGAATAAACCACCCCATCAGCACCGGGACAAGCGTGATCCCGAGCCCTGCCGAGACTGCCATCGCCCAGCTTTTGGTAAATGCCAGCGGGGAAAACATGCGCCCTTCCTGCGCTTCAAGCGAAAACACCGGAATAAATGACAGTGTGATGATCAACAGGCTGCAAAACAGCGCAGGCCCAACTTCTACCGCCGCCCGCTCTGAACAGCGCCAGTAATCAGCACTCGTCGGTTGGCGATCGGGGTTATCATGTCGCCACTGCTCCATCACCTTATGCATGTTCTCGATCATCACAATCGCGGCATCCACCATGGCGCCAATGGCGATGGCAATCCCGCCAAGCGACATAATGTTGGCGTTGATGCCCTGGTAGTGCATGACAATAAACGCGCCAAGAATCCCCAGCGGCAACGAGACGATGGCCACCAGCGCAGAGCGGAAATGGAACAAGAACAGCGTGCAAACCAGTGCAACAACGATAAATTCTTCAATCAGCTTATGGGTGAGCGTCTCAACCGCATGCTCAATCAGCGTTGAACGGTCATAAACCGGCACGATCTCCACGCCAGCGGGCAGCGTTTTCTGTATTTCACCCAATTTGGCTTTAACGGCGTGGATAGTATCCAGCGCATTTTTGCCGTAACGCATGACGATAATACCGCCAGCCACTTCCCCTTCGCCGTTGTACTCCGCCACGCCGCGCCGCAGTTCCGGCCCCAGCCGCACCGTCGCAACATCTGAAAGCATCACCGGCACGCCCTCACGGCTGGCGATCACTATCTGACGAAAATCCGACAACTGCCGCAAGTAGCCGGTTGTACGCACCATAAACTCGGCTTCGCCCATCTCCAGCAGCGCGCCGCCGCTCTCCTGGTTCGCCGACTGCACCGCATTGACAATCTGTTCATGGGTAATATTCAGCGCCCGCATCCGCGCCGGATCCGGCACTATCTGATACTGACGTACCATCCCGCCAACGCTGGCAACTTCCGCCACGTTCGGCACCGTTTTCAGCTCGAACTTCAGCGTCCAGTCCTGTAACGCGCGCAGATCCGCCAGATTGTGCTTACCGCTGCGATCGACCAGCGCGTACTCATAAATCCAGCCAACGCCGGTAGCATCCGGCCCCAGCCCAACGGTAACCCCGGCAGGCAGCGAGGATTGGATCTGGCTTAGATTCTCCAGCACCCGCGATCGCGCCCAGTAAAGATCGGTATCGTCTTCAAATAAAACATACACATAGGAATCACCAAACATCGAATAGCCGCGCACCGTTTTCGCACCCGGCACGGAAAGCATGGCCGTGGTGAGCGGATAGGTAACCTGGTCTTCAATAATTTGCGGCGCTTTGCCCGGATAGCTGGCGCGAATAATCACCTGCACATCTGACAAATCCGGTAGCGCATCGAGCGGTGCGCGCTGAACCGCCCAGATCCCCCAGCCGGTCAGCACCAGCGCTGCCAGCAGGATCAATAAGCGATTGCGCAGCGAGGCACGAATAACGGCGGCAATCATTTCATCTCCTCCTGCATCGGCATCAGGTGAGTAATGACTGCGCCCTCTTCATCATCCAGCACAAAGCTGAACATCACCGTATCGCCCGGCTTAATATTCGGATCAGGTTGTTTGAGCACGAAATCCATCGTCATCGCTCCCCAGTTCAGTGCCGGAATGGGTTGATGCGACAGGGTAATACTGCCCGCTTCGATGGCTTTCACCACGCCGGTTCCCTCGTAGGTCTCGACTTTTTTCGCCGCTGGCTGTTGCTGTGCCTGCTGTTCCGGCAATGCACTGCGCAAACTGGCTTCCGAATCAATCAGGAACTGGCCGGAAGTGACCACGCGGTCACCTTCCTTGACCCCGGACAGCACTTCAGTCCAGCCTTGCGCCGTACTCCCGGTCGTCACGTTTGCCGCCTGGAAGTGACCATCACCCGTGGCCAGCAGCACACGGCTGGCAGCCCCCGTTGCAATCAGCGCCTCTTCCGGGATCGCCAGCACTGCGGGTTGCCGTGCAGATTCCGGCTGCGTTACGGTGAGAAACATACCGGGTTTGAGTTTTTGCTGCGGATTATCGAGCACAATGCGCGCTTTCAGCGTACGGGTGGCAGCCTCCAGTTGCGGCAGCAATTCACTGACGCGTCCATGAAACTGCTCGCCCGGCCAGCTTGCGGAAGTGGCTATCACTTCGCTACCAGCATTGAGCGCCTGCGCCTGGCTTTGCGGATAATCGACCACCAGCCACACCGGATCGAGACTGGCGAGCTCAAACAGAGTTTGCGTGGCGGCCACTTGTGCACCTTCACGGGAATCCAGCTTGACCACGTAACCGTCACGATCGGCACGCAGAGTCAGCCGGGTTTGCGGTTTCCCACTGCGCTCGACAGCGCGAATAATCGCTTCCGGCATAAACTGCAACGCCAGACGTTCGCGGGCAGCGCGCGTCAGTTCGCCATCGCCCAGTTGGCGTACCGCCAGATACTCCTGCTGCGAAGTCGTCCACTGCGGGATCCACAACTGCGCCAGCGCTTCGCCCTTTTTCACCCACTGTTGCGGGGCACGGACAAACAGTTTTTCCACCACGCCCGCCGCCGGAGAAGGCACGCTCTGGATGCTGCGCTCATCGGTGGTTACGGTGGCGAACGCAGAGAAGGCACTGCCGAGAACGCGTTTTTCCACTTTTGCCGTGGTCATGCCAAGATTCTGCTGCTGCTGCGCGCTGACGCTCACACCGCCACCGGCCGGGGCTTCATCGGCATAACGCGGTTTGAGCGGCATATCCATAAACGGTGATTTTCCGGGTTTGTCAAAACGCTGATCCGGTACCATTGGGTCGTACCAGTAGAGCACTTTGCGTTCCTGCGTTTGCTCGCCGGATGAGGCAGGCGCGGTATGTTGCCGCCCGATAAAATAGCCTGCGCCCGCTGCGACACATGCGGCGATCGCGACAGCCAAGAGGGTCTTCTTCATCACATCAACTCCTGCGGAATCAACCAACGGATCGCGGCCCATTTCTGCGCCATTTCTTTCTCGGCCTGATTAACGGCCAGCTCGCTGTCGAGGACGTTACGGCGCGCTTCCAGCAGCGCCGACAAATCCGACTGCCCGGAACGATACTGGGCTGCCAGCAAGGTGGCGCGCTGACGCACCATCGGCAGCACCTCATCGCGCTGGCGCATCCACAGCGTTTGCGCGGCGTTATACTCGGCAATCAGGGAATGCAGTTGCGCCATATGATCCCGTTCGGCCAGCGCCAGTTGATCGTTGGCCTGCATGGTGCGCGAAACGTCTGCGGCGTGATCTTTATCCTGACGATGGGACTGGAACAGCGGCAGATCGACGGTGAACATCACTCCGGCCATATCCTCGTAACCTTCGGCGCGACGTCCGTACCACACTTCAACTTCCACATCCGGAATGGCGGCAATTGCTGACTCCGCCGAGCGCGCTTTCGCACTGTTGGCGGAGCTGGCGGCAGCGACAATGTCAGGATGCTGAGCAATGCCCTGCTCCAGCGTTTTTTCATCGGCAGGCAAGCGTTGATAACGCGGAAGATCGCCAGAAACGGCAGTCACCGTCTCGCCGGTAAGCTGCATCAGGCGGGTTTGCGCCAGTTGCACATCACGTTCGGCAAGGGTGACTTTGTCGCGCATCGCGCTTAAGCCCACGCGAAATGCCAGCACGCTGTCCGGCGCGGCATTCCCTGCGCCGACGCTGGCGCGCTGTGCGCCCTGCTGACGTTCAGTTTCTGCCAACAGCTTGCGCGCGGTTTGCAGCGCCTGTTCTGACAACGCCAAATCGAGCCACGCCTGCGCGGTATCACGCTGTAAATTAGCGCGCACCACGGCGGATTTGGCACTGACGCTCTGCGCTTCGGCCAGCAGGGTTTCGGCTTTGCGGTCGCGTTTTTCTGCGCTGACGTACTGCTGCATGATGCCGATCCGCTGCATAGTCATTCCCTCACGGGTTAAGCGGCGGTCATTGTTGCCCTGCACCGGCACGTTTTCGGTACCAAATTTCAGTTTTGGATCCGGCAACTGGCGGGCGGAATCCGCCATCGCATCCAGTGCCTGCGCTTCATTACGGTTGGCGGAAAGTTCGGCGGAGTAGCGTTCCGCGGCGGCCAGGGATTGCGTCAGCGTCAATGGCTCCGCCTGCACGGCGGAGCACATCAGTCCGAGCAATACCCCACCGAGCCGCAGGCTCAGTGAGTATCGTTTCATTGTCGCTCCCGGTTATTTTTGTGGCGTCAATGAAACGAGCTGGTAACCGCTTTCACTCTGAACAAAGGTGAAACTCACCTTGTCGCCCACTTTTACCGCAGGCAACGCGCTGCCCTGCGCCAGTGCAAATTGCATGGTCATTGGCGGCCAGTTCAGCGCTGGAATAGCAGCGTGAGCGATGGAAACAGAATCGGCGGTGAGTTTTTTGATGGTGCCCTGGCTCTGGTATTCCTGAGCCTGAGCCTGCATTGCCGCATGTTGCGACATATCGTGCATGCCGTGCATCGCATGCATATCTTCCGCCTGAACAGCGGAAACGGAGAACAACAGCACGCCAGACAGCATGCACAGTGCATAAGAACGCATAATAAGACTCCTGTTAATCATAAATTAAATAAAATTCAATGAATTAACAGTTATCTACTCCCTGAACCGGCAAAAACGGATCGTTGCCGGCGGGCCTGCGGCGGGCGGAGTTAATGACCATCCCTCATCAACGACGGGGGAACAAACCGGCGTCACTTCAGCCAGCGCCAGTGAAACCGGCAGCGCCACCAGAGGCGGGTGACCGCTATCCTTCTGCGCGGCATCCGGCACGCAGTGCTTTTCGCACAGCGGGGATTTCATCATGTCCATACGCGGTGTCGTATCCGGCATCATCATATGGCTTATGTGCTGGGTTACTGCTCGCGACTCGTCAACCTGCAAGTCGCAGTGATGAGAAGCAATCGCCACCTGACTCTGGATTAATAGCCAGCCGAACGCCATCAGCAGCATCAACAGATGCCGCTTTATAAAGCGAATTCGGTATAGCCATTCAGCGTGCATAAAACACCAGGTCCGTGGGAAAGTAACGGCGAGTATAAGCAGCACTATTTTTATTTTTAAAGATATTTTTAGCAAATTTACGTCTGGTGCTGCATTGAAACCTAAATAACCAAAATAATTAACCAGTTTTTATCATTTGAAATACAAAATTACCGTAATGCATTCGCTCAATTTATCAACCAGTCGTTATTTATTTTGTAGATTGATAGCAAATCCCCGCGATATTTCCCTCAACATTATGCTTCATTGATTTTAATCATCTAAGAACCGCACGTTATTCGGCACATTGCGTTGCTGATTTTTTTACTTACTTATCTTTCAGGTCAACCTCCGGGACCAATAACATGATTTTAACATTGATCGAACTGCTGATCGGCGTGGTGGTGATTGTCGGCGTTGCGCGCTATATCATCAAAGGCTATTCCGCCACCGGCGTGCTGTTTGTCGGCGGTCTGGCGTTATTAATTGTCAGTGCGCTGATGGGGCACAAAATATTGCCTGGTAGCGCCACCAGTACTGGCTACAGCGCCACGGATATTGTCGAATACATAAAAATCCTGCTGATGAGCCGCGGCGGCGATCTCGGCATGATGATCATGATGCTGTGCGGCTTTGCCGCCTATATGACGCACATTGGCGCGAACGATATGGTGGTCAAGCTGGCTTCGCGCCCGCTGCGTTTTATCAACTCGCCTTATTTGCTGATGATTGCCGCGTACTTCGTTGCCTGCCTGATGTCATTGGCGGTGTCGTCCGCCACGGGCCTCGGCGTGCTGCTGATGGCAACGCTGTTCCCGGTGATGGTCAACGTTGGTATCAGTCGCGGCGCGGCAGCGGCGATTTGCGCCTCTCCAGCGGCAATTATTCTCTCGCCCACCTCCGGCGATGTGGTGCTGGCCGCGAAAGCCGCCGACATGCCGCTTATCGATTTCGCCTTCAAAACCACGCTGCCAATCTCAATTGCGGCGATTATCGCCATGGCAATCGCGCACTACTTCTGGCAGCGCTTCCTCGATAAAAAAGAGCACATTGTCAGCGAAATGCTGGATGTGAAAGACATCACCACCACGGCGCCGACGTTTTACGCCATTCTGCCGTTTACGCCAATTATTGGCGTGCTGATTTTCGACGGCAAATGGGGCCCGGAGCTGCACATCATCACCATTCTGGTGATCTGCATGTTGCTGGCGGCAGCGCTGGAATTTTTACGCAGCTTTAATACACAAAAAGTCTTTTCCGGGCTGGAAGTCGCGTATCGCGGTATGGCCGACGCCTTCGCGGGCGTGGTGATGCTGCTGGTCGCCGCCGGGGTTTTCGCCCAGGGCTTGAGCACCATCGGCTTTATCCAGAGTCTAATCTCCATCGCCACCTCTTTCGGTTCGGCAAGCATTATTCTGATGCTGGTACTGGTGATCCTCACCATGCTGGCAGCAATGACCACCGGTTCCGGTAATGCGCCGTTTTACGCCTTTGTCGAGATGATCCCGAAACTGGCCCATGAATCCGGCATCAACCCGGCGTATCTGTCGATCCCAATGTTGCAGGCATCCAACCTCGGTCGCACCATCTCTCCGGTTTCCGGCGTGGTAGTTGCGGTGGCCGGGATGGCGAATATTTCGCCGTTTGAAGTGGTAAAACGCACGTCAGTTCCGGTGATGGTTGGCCTGATTGTGGTGATTATTGCTACTGAATTTCTGGTTCCGGGGGTTGCGGTTCATTAATCAACAATAAACACCGCTTATGAAAAAGCGCCTGCCCGGCGCTTTTTTTATGCTTTAATAACTCATAGTAATTACCCGGACTCACCCATCAGGAAATGAAATGATTAAAAAGGGACTCTCCATCGGCCTGTGCGTTGCCGCCATTCAGCTCTCTTCTGCGCACGCCGCACCGCTACAGCCCAAACAATATGGTGATTTCGATCGCTATGTGCTGGCACTATCGTGGCAGACCGGATTTTGCCAGAGCCTGCATGACAGCGGGCGTAGCGAACCCGATGAATGCCGTCTGCAAAAAGAGCCCGCCAATAAAGCAGATTACCTGACGGTACATGGTCTGTGGCCAGGTTTGCCGAAATCCATCGCCGTGCGCGGCGTAGACGATCGTCGCTGGATGCGTTACGGCTGCGCCACCCGCCCGGTTCCCAATATGCCGGAAGCCAGATCCAGCCAGAAATGCGCCGCAGCGGAAACCGGTTTATCGCTGGAAGTGGCAAATAAACTGAATGCCGTCATGCCCGGCGCTGGCAGTAATACCTGCCTTGAGCGCTATGAATATGCCAAACACGGCGTCTGTTTCGGATTCGATCCGGATGACTATTTCGGTGCGATGGTGCGCCTGAATACCGAAATCAAAGCCAGTCCGCTCGGCGTTTTCCTCGCAGAAAATTACGGAAAAACCGTGACCCGCGATGCATTCAACGCGGCCGTCGCCAAAGCCTACGGCGAACAAAGCGTGAAAGCGGTGAAGCTGACCTGTAGCGGCAACCCGGCGTGGCTGACGGAGATGCAAATTGCCATCAAAGCCGATGCCATCAATGCCCCGCTGGTTAGCGGTTCCCTTTTGCCGCAACCGCATCCCGGTAATTGCGGGAACAGTTTTGTGATTGATAAAGCGGGTTACTGAGCCAGCGATCGGAACATTCATAATTCCGGCAAATGTGCGCCGCATCACTTCACACCAGGCCGCGCTCTCAGTATTATCCGTTGTAGACAAACCCTCGCTGCCCGTCGGCGAGGGTTTTTCTTTGGATCAATCAAACGACATGGAGTAACTGATGTCCAGACCTGCCATTATGATTAATGAGCGAGACGCCGAGCGTCTTGACCGGTTGCTGGAGCAACCTGATTATGCCAGCCTGCCGGTCGCGGATGCGTTGAATGATGAGCTGGATCGCGCTCAGATGTGCGCGCCAGAAGCGATGCCGAACAACGTGGTAACAATGAACAGCACGGTGAAATTCCGCGAGCTGAAAAGCGGTGAAGTGCGGGTGCGCACACTCGTGTATCCGGCGCAGATGACCGACAGCGCCACGCAGCTTTCCGTGCTGGCCCCGGTTGGCGCTGCGCTGCTCGGTTTACGGGTGGGTGACAGCATTCACTGGCAGTTGCCGGGCGGCACCACCACCGATCTTGAAGTGCTTGAGCTGCTTTATCAGCCCGAAGCGGCAGGCGATTTCCGGCTTTAATTCCCGCTGCTTTTTCCGCAGAGGATGCGCCCGCATCCTCTTTCCGTTCCCGCCATCCTATTCTTCATATTTGCCATATACGCTGCAAAAAATTCACGCCCTTTATGGTTCAATCAGCACAACATAACCCACAGGGAGAAGCGTTTATGTATCAGACCATTATTATGCCGGTTGATGTTTTCGAAATGGCACTGAGCGACAAAGCGGTGCGCCACGCTGAATTCCTCGCCCAGCGCGAGGGCGTGATTCATCTTCTGCATGTATTACCCGCTTCCGCCAGCATGAGTCTGCACCGTTTTGCTGCCGATTTGCGCCGCTTCGAAGAGCATTTGCAGCAGGAAGCGCAAACCCGCCTCGACACCATGAAGACCCATTTTTCTATTGAGCCGACACGCGTGCGCACCCATGTGCGTTTTGGCAACGTGCGCGATGTGGTCAATGAGCTGGCCGAAGAGCTGCTCGCGGATATGGTGGTTATCGCCTCGCGCAATCCGTCAATTACCACTCACCTGCTCGGCTCCAATGCCGCCAACATCGTGCGCCACGCGCATATTCCGGTGCTGGTGGTTCGGTAAATAGTGCTTGCTCGCCGGATGGTAGCTTGCGCCTTATCCGGCCTGGCGGTTCATTGCCTTTACGCTGGCAATCACGCCCGGTGGCGCTTCGCTTACCGGGCCTACAAAACCCGTAGGCCGGGTAAGCGTTAGCGCCATCCGGCATAAAAAAAAGAGGCTACCCGAAGGTAGCCTCTTTCATTTGCAGGTATTGCTTACTTTCTTATTTTGCTTATGCAGTTTTAGTGCGAATCAGGTAATCAAACGAACTCAGAGAGGCTTTAGCGCCTTCACCGGTCGCAATGATGATCTGTTTGTACGGCACCGTGGTGCAGTCGCCCGCCGCAAACACACCTTTCACGCTGGTTTCGCATTTGGCGTCGATGATGATTTCGCCCATGCGGTTGCGCTCAATTGCGCCTTCCAGCCAGGTGGTGTTCGGCAGCAGACCAATCTGGACGAAAATCCCGGCCAGCGCGACCTGGTGTACGTCGCCGCTGATACGGTCACGGTACTCAAGGCCGGTTACTTTACTGCCGTCGCCTTTCACTTCGGTAGTCTGCGCGTTCAGAATGATGTCGACATTTTTCAGGCTGCGCACTTTATCCTGCAATACCTGGTCAGCTTTCATTTCCGGCGCGAATTCCAGCAGCGTCACGTGCTCAACAATCCCCGCCAGGTCGATAGCCGCTTCCACGCCAGAGTTACCACCGCCGATCACCGCCACGCGTTTGCCTTTAAACAGCGGACCATCGCAGTGCGGGCAGTAGGTCACGCCTTTGGTGCGATACTGATCTTCACCCGGAACGTTCATGTTGCGCCATTTCGCACCGGTGGCAATGATGATGCTGCGCGCTTTCAGCACCGCGCCGGACGCGGTTTCAATCTGATGCAGACCGCCTTCAACCGCCGCCGGGGTCAGTTTTTTAGCGCTCTGGCTGTCAATCACATCCACGTCGTAATCCGCGACGTGCGCTTTCAGCGCACCCGCCAGTTTCTGGCCTTCGGTTTTCGGTACGGAGATATAGTTTTCGATATCCACGGTATCCAGCACCTGGCCGCCGAAACGTTCGCCCATCAGGCCGGTACGAATACCTTTACGCGCAGAGTAGACTGCCGCCGCCGCGCCCGCCGGGCCGGAACCGACGATCAAGACATCGTAAGCATCGCGTTTGTTCAGCTCTTCCGCCGCGCGTTTTTCCGCACCGGTATCGATTTTGGCGACGATTTCCGTCAGGGTCATACGACCCTGACCGAACTCTTTACCGTTCACGAACACCGCCGGAACGCCCATTACGTTGCGATCGGTGATTTCGTTCTGGAACGTACCGCCGTCAATCGCCGTATGTTTAATGCGCGGGTTCAGCACGGCCATCAGGTTCAGCGCCTGTACTACGTCCGGGCAGTTGTGGCAGGAGAGCGAGTAATAGGTTTCAAATTCAAAGTCACCGTCGAGATCGCGGATCTGCTCCAGCAGCGCCTGCGCCTCTTTCGACGGATGCCCACCGGTCCACAGCAGCGCCAGCACCAGTGAGGTAAATTCGTGACCCAGCGGCGAACCGGCAAAGCGCGGGCCGCTGGTTGAGCCTGGGTTGGTGATCAGGAATGACGGTTTACGCACCGCCAGGCTGTTGTCTTCTTTAAAGGAGACTTTGTCAGACAGCTCAGCGATTTCGCCCAGCAGTTCTTTGATTTCTGCCGATTTCGCGCTGTCATCCAGCGTAGCAATCAACTCAACAGGTTTAGTCAGTTTCTCAAGGTAAGCCTTGAGCTGGGTTTTCATTGTGGTGTCGAGCATTCTTAGTCCCTCGCTTAAAACATCATCATGCAAGCCGCGTTGTTCAGGCTGCATCAATGCAACTTGCATCATGGTGCTGAATAAAACGGGCACCCAAAAGCACCCGTTTGCAGAATAATTTCCCCAGTATTTCGCGTCAGAGCAAGGCGGCTAGCCTGAGAGTCCCCGGGAGCTTACACCAGTAAGTGACCGGGGTGAGCAGGTGACGCCAACGCCGCTATGACGTGAAAGACGCCGGGAAATTTAGATCTTGCCGACCAGGTCCAGGGAAGGAGCCAGAGTCGCTTCGCCTTCTTTCCATTTAGCCGGGCAAACTTCGCCTGGGTGAGAAGCAACATACTGAGCCGCTTTGATTTTACGCAGCAGATCAGAGGCGTCACGGCCGATGCCTTCAGCGGTTACTTCGATGGCCTGGATGATGCCCTGCGGGTCAACAACGAAAGTGGCACGGTCAGCCAGACCTTCGTTTTCACGCATGTTTTCGAAGTTACGGGTCAGGGCGCCAGTCGGGTCGCCAATCATCGCGTATTTGATTTTCGCGATGGTTTCAGAGCTGCTGTGCCACGCTTTGTGGGTAAAGTGGGTGTCGGTAGAGACAGAGTAAACGTCTACACCCAGTTTTTGCAGCTCTTCGTAGTGGTCAGCCACGTCGCCCAGTTCAGTCGGGCATACGAAAGTGAAGTCAGCCGGGTAGAAGAAGAAGACGCTCCAGCGGCCTTCAGTATCTTTTTCGGTTACTTCGATGAACTCACCGTTTTTGAACGCCTGGTTTTTGAAAGGTTTGATCTTGGTATTAATTAAGGACATCTATACTTCCTCCGTGTTTTCGTTGGGGTGTAAGTTAACGAACTTTGTTTGATCGAGCCAATGTGTTTGCTTTATCAAATCAATAAGCGTTAGCTAACAAACCCTAACGAGCAACCATGTGAACGGCTGATTTGCCAAAAGTAAAAAGGCCACCGCGACGGGTGGCCTCGATACCTGAAATACCCGTGGGTGCTTCAGCGCCAGCAAGCTGGCTATGCGTTGCGCTCATAACCTAAAAGGTCATCAAGCCGTTCGATTAGAACATTGCTGACGGCTGACGACAACGTTTCATTTCGCGATCCTGCCGATGATTGTGATAGGTTTTCCCTAAGTCGAATATTAACCATTTAATTAGTAAGGATTTTTATGCTTAAGCGCCTGTTAATGCTGACTTTGCTGCCGCTGACCCTACACGCCGAAGAGCTACCTGCGCCGGTAAAAGCCATCGAAAAGCAAGGCATCACCATCATCAAATCCTTCGATGCGCCAGGCGGTATGAAGGGGTATCTCGGCAAATATCAGGAGATGGGTGTCACCATTTACGTCACGCCGGACGGTAAACACGCCATCTCTGGCTATATGTACGACGAGGCGGGCACCAACCTCAGCGAGAAGTTAATCTCCAAAGAGATTTACGGCCCGGCGGGCCGCGCGCTGTGGCAGCAGATGGAAAAAGCCGACTGGATCCTCGATGGCAAAAAAGAGGCGCCGCGCGTGGTCTACATGTTCGCCGATCCGTACTGCCCGTACTGCCCGTACTGCAAACAGTTCTGGCAGCAGGCGCGTCCGTGGGTGGAATCCGGCAAAGTGCAACTGCGCACGTTACTGGTTGGCGTGATCAAACCGGAAAGCCCGGCGGCCGCTGCGGCGATCATGAGCGCGAAAGATCCGGCGAAAAGCTGGCACGATTATGAGCAGTCCAACGGCAAGATAGAGCTGACGCTGCCGAAATCCGTGCCGCCGGAGATCATGAAAAAGCTCAATATCAACCAGAAAATCATGGACGATCTCGGCGCGAACGCCACGCCAGCGATTTACTACATGAACGAAGATAACGTGTTGCAGCAGGAAGTGGGCTTGCCGGACGCGGAAAAACTGAAAACCATTATGGGCGATAAATAACGGCGACGCAGACCGCGCCGCCGGAAATCATTACAGCTTACACAGGCGCTCTGCCGCGGCCAGCAGCGTCGATTCCTGTTTCGCGAAGCACAGGCGAATCAGCTTGTGCGGGAAGGGATCGGCGCAGAATACCGACAGCGGGATCGCCGCCACGCCAACCTCTTTAGTCAGCCACTGGCAGAAACTCACGTCATCCAGATCGGAAACCGCGCTGTAATCCGCCAGCAGGAAGTAAGTTCCCTCGCACGGCAAAACCTCCAGCTTGCTGTTGCTGAGCGCATTCACCAGCACATCGCGGCGCGCGCGGTAAAATTCCGGCAACTGACGATAATGTTCCGGCTCGGCGCGCAGCATATCCGCCAGCGCCAGTTGCGCCGGGGTATTGACCGAGAAAGTCAGATATTGATGCACTTTGCGCAGCTCGACGCTGATGGCGGCAGGCGCGACGCAATAGCCCACTTTCCAGCCGGTCATATGATAGGTTTTACCGAATGACGATACCGCCACTGCGCGCTCACGCAGTTGAGGATGCGCCAGCACGCTGGCATGGCCCTCTTCGGCAAAACAGATGTGCTCGTAGACTTCATCGCTCAGCACGTAGATTTCACGATCGGCAATCGCCTGCCACAGCGCGGCAAAATCCGCTTTGCGCCACACCGTTGCCGACGGGTTGTGCGGCGTATTCAGAATCACCAGCCGCGTACGATCGCTAAGCTGCGCGGCAAACTGCTGCCAGTCGACGCGAAAGTGCGGCGGCTGCAAGGCAATGCGTTTCAGCACACCGCCGGAAAGCTCCACCGCAGGCGCGTAGCTGTCGTAGCTCGGATCAAAACAGACAACTTCATCGCCCTGACGTACCAGCGCAGTGATCGCCGCGTACAGCGCTTCCGTCGCCCCGGCAGCCACCGTAATGTCGCTGTTCACATCCGGTTTATGGCCGTATAGCTCCGCCGTTTTATCAGCAATGGCTTCGCGCAGCGCCAGCACACCGGTCATCGGCGCATACTGATTCGCCCCCTGCGCCACATGAAACGCCAGACGCTCCTGCAAATAGCGCGGGCCGTCGAAATCCGGGAAGCCCTGCGACAAATTAATGGCCTTGTGCTGCTGCGCCAGCGCGCTCATTTGCGTGAAGATGGTGGTGCCTAAAGCGGGGAGTTTACTTTGCGGAATCAATGCGTTATTGCTCATCGTCATGTGCCTGCTTGTAATACGCGTGTTGCTGCCACTATAACACGATGTTAGTATTTGGCAATCAAGACGCTTAGACGTCTATACGATAACAATATTCCTTATAAGGAAGGGTTATGACAGACAACCTGCAACTCCAACAACTCGTCGCCGCTTGCCACTGGATCGGCGCGAAAGGCTGGGCGCCCGCCACCGGCGGCAATATGTCCGTTCGCCAGGATGCCGACTGGTGCTGGCTGAGCGAATCCGGCAAAGACAAAGGCAGCCTGACGACCGAGGATTTTTTGCAGGTTTCCATTGCCGATAACCATGCGCCTTCTGGCCGAAAACCCTCGGCGGAAACCGGCCTGCACACTCTGATTTATCGCCTCTACCCGCAAGCTAACGCGGTGCTGCATGTGCACACGGTGAACGCCACGGTGCTCTCGCGGGTGGAGAAATCCCCTGCCCTGCTGCTGAACGGTTTTGAAATGCAAAAATCCCTCAGCGGCCAGACCACGCACCTCGACACCGTGCCGGTGGCAATTTTCGATAACGATCAGGATATCGACGCGCTGGCCGCACGCATTGCCGACTACGCGCAGACACATCCGCTGCGCTATGGTTTTCTGCTGCGCGGCCACGGGCTGACCTGCTGGGGGCGCGATGTCGCCGAAGCCCGTCGCCATCTGGAAGGGCTGGAATTTTTATTTGAATGCGAAATGCAGCGTCGCCTGCTGGAGAGATCATGATCCGCGCTATCGTTACCGATATTGAAGGCACCACCAGTGACATTCGCTTTGTGCACAACGTCCTGTTCCCGTACGCCCGCGAGCGTCTGGCCGGGTTTGTCACCGCAGAGCAGTACAAAGAGCCGGTTAGCACCATCCTCAATAATCTGCGTGAAGAAGTGGCGCAGCCGGAGGCAACCACCGCCGAACTGATTGCGGTGCTGTTTGCTTTTATGGATGAAGATCGTAAATCGACGGCGCTGAAGGCGTTGCAGGGGATCATCTGGCGCGACGGCTATGTGAATGGCGATTTTAAAGGCCATCTCTACCCGGACGTGCTGCCTGTCCTGGAAAAATGGAAAGCGCAGGGCATTGATCTGTATGTATATTCCTCTGGCTCAGTAGCGGCGCAAAAACTGTTATTTGGCTACAGCGACGAAGGTGATATTACTCATCTGTTCAGCGGATATTTCGACACGCTGGTCGGTGCGAAACGGGATGTGCAGTCGTACCGCAATATTGCGACGCAAATTGGCCAGCCGCCCGCTTCCATTCTGTTCCTCTCCGATATTCATCAGGAGCTGGACGCCGCCGAAGCGGCAGGTTTTCGCACCACGCAACTGATTCGCGGCGATGATGACGCAGCCAGCCATCATCACCAGGTTCACTCTTTCAGCAACATTAAGCCGGAGCAGATCCCTTCATGAGCGCACTGACGATTTATACCGATAAAGATGCCAGCACGCCGGTGTGGCACAGTACAGAGGCCAGTGAAATTCAGCAGCAGCTAAACGCCAAAGGTGTACGTTTTGAGCGCTGGCAGGCCGACCGCGATCTGGGCGCTAACCCGACGTCAGACACGGTGATCACCGCTTACCAGCACGCCATCGACAAACTGGTGGCCGAAAAAGGTTATCAGAGCTGGGATGTGATCAGCCTGCGCGCCGACAACCCGCAAAAAGAGGCGATGCGCGCCAAATTCCTCAACGAACATACCCACGGTGAAGATGAAGTCCGCTTCTTCGTTGAAGGCGCGGGCCTGTTCTGCCTGCACATTGGCAGCGAGATCTACCAGGTGCTGTGTGAGAAGAATGACCTGATTTCCGTACCCGCCGGCACCCCGCACTGGTTTGATATGGGCTCAGAGCCGAACTTCACCGCCATCCGGATTTTCGATAACCCCGAAGGCTGGATCGCGCAGTTTACCGGGAGTGATATTGCGGAAGGGTATCCGCGGTTGGCGTAATAAGAAAAAATTTATCCTGTATGCCTGTTTTTGCGCATAGCAAAGACAGGCAGAACATCACTCTCCAAATTATTCACATCAACAATACCCCCCCAATGTTAATCATCCCGCTATAGCATTCGTCTTATCCGCGGCTTATTAAATACAGAAAGATCATTTCTCATCGTGTCATATCGAAAAAAAGCGCTCGTTTTCACATTCCAGACCTACATAAAAAACTAAATTATCTTTCAGGATTAAGCTGTAATGTAAAAACACACAACAGAGGATATTAATGATTAATACAATACAGAATTAGCTATTATCTGCGACGCTTCCAGAAATGGCGTCGCGGCAGAGTATCCGGGATTGTGTTCATTACTGGCCCAGTTAGCAGGCCGGATAAGCGTTCGCGCAATCCGGCATTTTCTGGATAAAGTTTGCTATTCCGCTACTTTATTATCAGTATAATTATCTGGCTTTTTAAGCCATTTAGCTATTCTTTTCATATGCTCTTCATCTGACATATATGAAAGAGACTTTTTGATTTCATTTTCCATATCAGTTTTCGATTTATCACCTTCCAGTAAGTCTTCTAACAACAAATAAGCTTTATTTGCCTCATCTTCATTATTATTATAAAGCAAACCATGCCTTCTGACTAAATTTTCGAGAGATTTCGCATCCTTATCATGCGTCTCTACATAACCAGCCATAAAGACAACTCTTGCTATCACCTTTACCAACTCATCTCGCATATTATCAATTTGAGCCTGACCATAACTTATTGAACCAGTAATTTTCTCAAGCTCTTGTTTTTTATTTTCCAGAACAACCTTTATATCAGCTATATTTTTTTCAATATTACCAATTTCATTTTTTCGCCATTTGGTAAACGTCTGGAGAATATCGCCAGTAAGATCATTAATCTTATTAACACCGTGAACAGCGAAAGAGGTAATAAAGTAAACAAGCAGGGATATAAAAGGAATTATTATCGAAGCACCCAAACCAAGAAGAACCGGTTTCCAAAAGTAAAGCCAACCATCCCAAACGACCCATACTAAAGAAATCCTTTCCTCTATTTCTTTATGTGACAGAAACAGAATTAATATATTTTCCCAGTTAAATAAAATAACTGCACTGAACATATAGACATAGGCAGGCCCTTTAAATCTTTCCAGAAAAACACTTTTACTTTCCGCGATCACAGTACTCGTTAAATCACTCATAAAATCCCTATTTAGCCATTGATAAATAGTTCTATTTTCTATTGTTTTCGCTCGTACTCATTTCATATAAATTTAAAAACTTCTTCCGGATCTAACCCCACCAATCTCGCCAAATGCACAAACTCCACCACATCTAACCTTCTTTCACCACTCTCAATTTTGGCGATGAAAGATTGTGGGCGACCAAGCGCCTCAGCAAGTTGAGCCTGAGTGATGCCTCGTTCTTTACGGGCTTTTTTTAGCGCTGTGATCACGCGCTGATACTCTTCTGAATAGACGGATGCCATACGATCGATTCCATGATAAATATCCCGAAATCGAATATCTCCCCGCTGCCTTTTTATCCCAAAACAGGATAATTGAACGCATAATAACTACGTGTAAGGAGAACACAATGGAAAGTCATAACTGGCATCATGCAGACATCATTGCCGCGCTGAAAAAACGCGGAACCAGTCTGGCCGCACTGTCCCGAGAAGCAGGGCTGGCATCATCAACACTGGCAAATGCTTTGCAGCGCCCTTGGCCAAAAGGCGAATCAATTATTGCGAAAGCACTTGAACTGGAACCTGAAACCATCTGGCCAGAACGCTACAGAGATAAGAAAGGGAACAAGATCGAACGACGTTTTCGCAAGTCTTTCCGCTAATGATGAACAAGAAAGAAACATTAGACGATTTTCTCATTCGCCCTCTCCCCAATGTGGAGAGGGATAAGTGCGTTCAGCTTATCCTGAATGAGGATTCATGGAATCGGGTAATAAACGCAATGGAAAACCCGCCCGAACCCAATGCAAAACTCAAACACGCGGCCAACCGCCTGCAACGTCTGAAATTCTGAGCCCATGATTAGTCGCTCCCTCCAGGTCTCTTATTTCCCTTTTTCACTGGCAATCTCCCCCGCCACCAGCAACACTCCTTAAGCCGCACACAGTCAAAAGGAGCGAAACATGTCGGGCGATTTTTACTGGATCAATGAGCCGCAACATTGGCGCGAAGCGCAGGGCAAAATCGAGGTGCTCACCGATGGTGACACCGATTTCTGGCGCAAAACCTGGTACGGGTTTGAGCACTTCAGCGGCCACGGTTATGTGCATGATGTGACGGGCGATTTCACCTTTCAGGTGCGGATCCAGGCGCATTTCTCCGCGCTGTACGATCAAGCGGGTGTGCTATTGGTGGCGGATGATCAGAACTGGTTAAAAGCCGGGATAGAGTTTAATGACGGCGCGCCCGCCATCGGCAGCGTGCTAACGCAGGGCTTTTCGGACTGGGCGACCGGTATTTTCACCGGCGATGCGGGGGATTTCTGGCTGCGGCTGAGCCGCAAAGGCGATGCCCTGCGGCTGCAATACTCCACCGACGGACGCGTCTGGCCGCTGCTGCGGCTGTGCCATTTTCCCCATCCGCGTTGTGCAGTCGGCGTGATGTGTTGCACGCCGGAGCGAAGCGGGCTGGCAGTGAGTTTTACTGACATGGCATTAACGCCACTGCTGGAGAAAGATCTGCACGATCTCAGCTAATATTTTACCCCGCTTTCTCTGCTCACAAAAACCGGCCAGCTATGTTCCCTTGGGTGACATAACTGGTCGTCGCTTATAAGCACTCAGCGCATCATCTGTCGATGGATAATCAGAGAGCGTTAATCGTTATTTCTATTCTGCGACTTAACTCTACTTCAGTAACGCTACATTAAGTCTTTAGCAATATGTAAAGATGTAGAATATATTTATCACAAGAAATCAAAAATCAGAAAATATATTATACAGGCCACACAGTAAAATCATACTTCGTATATTTACTCTTTGTATTACATGGTTTTTTTAATCGTTATTCAGGGATATCACAAAAACGATTTTTTATTATTTTAACCATGAAGATTTCCCTTTAGTCGCCGATAAAAATAACGTTACCCCTGGAAATGGAATGTACCTGAGGCCTTTATGACTATTTTAAAAAAACTGCTATTTGTTTTTGCCATTACCTTTGTCGCCATGCTTCTGCTCGGCGGTTTGAGTATTCGTGCATTAGACAAAGCACAAGAACGCTTTGATTATGTTATTGATAATAGTCTGCCAAGTATCAGTAAACTCAGCGAGGCGCTACAGCATCGCGAAGAGGCAAGGCGGCAAATTCTGATGTCGCTGCTGATTAATGATGAAGCCGTTTTTACTAAGCATATGGCGCAGGCGAAAGATGAGTTGAATAAAACCAGAGCGATACTGGAATATTATAAAGCGAATTTAATCAGTGATGATGACGATGCCCGGAAATTGGCTAGCACGCAACAAGCCTTTGATGATTACGCACAGAAAGCAGAATCGATGACAGGCGTTTATCACCGTGACGGCATCGATGCTGCACGGCAGATGGTATCGGATGGCGGAGTTACCGCCAATGCTTCCGTCGCATTGAGTGCAAATATTTCTGAAATGTTGAAGCATAATTATACTATCGCTAAGGAATATGCGGTAAATAACCATACGCAGTATCAAAATACGTTCTGGTTATTAATTTCAACAATTATCTTTTTATTAGTGCTGATTGCTGTATTTGCCTCGATCATTCTTGGTTATCTGAATAAAGGGTTGAAAAACCTACAAACCAGCATGGGCACTATCAGCGAATCACTGGATTTAACCCTGAAAGTGGATCTCACGAAAAAAGATGAACTGGGTGCCACTGCGGCAAGTTTTAATGGCCTGATGGACAAAATCCGCAATGTATTAAGCAGCGTGAAAGAGGCCAGCAGCGAAGTGGATACCGCCGCCACTGAAATCGCCAAAAGCAACGACGATCTCTCTTCACGCACCGAATCACAGGCGTCTTCGCTGGAACAGACAGCCGCCAGCATGAACCAGCTTTCGGCGACGGTGAAACAGAATAAGGACAACGCACAGGAGGCGAATACCTTTATTGGCCGTCTGCAGACGATGATGAATGAAAGTCATCGCGAACTGAATTCCCTGCAAAAATCGATCGACGATATTTCCGCTTCATCGGCGAAGATCTCTGAAATCACCGACATTATTGACAGCATCGCCTTCCAGACCAACATTCTGGCGCTGAATGCGGCGGTGGAAGCCGCCCGCGCGGGTGAACAGGGCAAAGGCTTTGCTGTTGTGGCGGGCGAAGTACGTTCGCTGTCGCAGCGCTCATCCGTCGCGGCACGGGATATCCGCGGGCTGATCGATGAAGCGATTAAGAATGTCAGTGAAGGTGTCAGTTATGCCGCCAGCGTCACCACGCGGATGAATAATGCGCTGGGCGCAGTGGACGAAACCACGTTGCTGATTAATCAGGTGAATAACTCTTCCAGCGAGCAGCGCCACGGTATTGAGCAGGTGAATATTGCCGTCAGCCAGATGGAGGGCAATCTGCAACAGAACGCCGCAATGGTCGAACAGATGGCGACCGCCGCCAATTCGCTCAGCCACCAGGCCGGGAAGCTGCTGAATGATGTGAATGCATTCAGGCTGTAGCCGAAATGCCGGGTGGCATGCGCGCCATCCGGCATCGGGCAAAAATCCTTCTCCGGCTGCGCAATAGCCCGATTGGGGGATTGAGGGTTATCACGGTTTTCCTTTTACGATCTGCGCTTTCATATAGCTCAGGCAACTGCCGCCCCATTTCATTTCCATATCGCGGTACAGCTCTTCCGCCAGCCGGTACTCTTCTTCGCTGATGGGAGCATTCGCTTCAATGAGGTAATCGCAGATCGTTTCAAAGGCCAGCCCGCTTTCGTTGTAATCCACATAATCGATGGCAAATTGCAGCCTTTCAGCGTCCACGCGCCCGAGGAAGCGTGCGCCAAAGGCTTTCACTCTTGCGCCCATCATCGCGCTTCTCCGCTTTTGTTCGTCACCAGCACCGCTAACGCCGGAACCGACACCGCAAGCAAAAACAACACCACGCTGATCGCCGGGCTACTCGCCTCGCGCCAGTTGCCGAGCAGCGCCGAGAGCAGAAAAAACGCCGCGCCGCACAGCAGCATCGCCACACCAAACAGGCGATTCACGCGATACCAGGCCGCCTCATCGCGCAGCGTACGCGCCGTGCGTACACCGTAAAAACGGTTCGGTTTAATGCGCTGCCGCGCCAGCGGGATCGCCAGCGCCATCAGCACCAGGCATCCCATGCTGAGGTAAATGAAGGTCTCGTTCATGAGTGCCTCTCCTTTGTCATGGCGTCACAGCCTAAAGGCTCTGAATGAGCCTTGCATGCAGTCTCAGGACATTTGCCGATATGGCTTGTACAACGCTCTGGGAAAAATCATCCGGCAATGATTGTGTTGCTGTCTTGAGTGCGTCAGGGATGTCATCGGCGAAATCGCGCAGGATCGCCATCATTTGATCCTGCGCGAAATTCACCTCTTTCGCGGTTGCCAAAAAGTGACGAGCCGAGATTTTATCGACCACATTTTTCCTGCCCTTGCTCGCTTTCAGGCTCATGGCTAATTTCAGATCGCTCATGTGCAAACCTGCGCCCCCCAGAAGCGGAAACGCAGAAATGATGTCGTAGAAAGGAGTCAGTTGATAGCTGCCTCCAGCATGGATAAAAATGGAGAAGTTTTTTGCATGCCCATCAGTTGCACCAAGCAGCCACTGAAAAACCTGAAATTTCATAAAATTATAGCGATCTTTTAGGGCTTCCCGGGAGCCAGACAACAAGGCCATAATCCTGGCAATACCAGGTCCACCGTCGGACTCATATTTCACCGATGATGGCAACCCAAACGCCTGACAGAGATCTTCCTGCGGTAGTCTTAACAAAACACTTCGATCCCGGTTCCAGCGTCGGTCAAAGCGCGCTACAGCAAGCGCCCGAATCCTGCCCGCCTTCACAATTTCGGCCTCTGGCACAGCAAAACCCAGCGCCCGCGCAACAGCCAAACACAAGTATTCATTATCCACACTGTTGCTTAAATCCAGCGTCGCATTCGGCTGACGGATTTCCCCGATCGGTAGCTTGATAATATGTGTTGTTGGCGTGATCCCACGGGGAATGCACCAATCGTCGTTTATTTTCAACAACGCTGTTTTTTCCTGTGCCCCAGCGATGGAGATCCTGAAATCATCCTCGCCTTCGATCATACCTAAAGGAATATCACCGAGGTAGGACATCAGCACCGCTTCAAGCCTCGTTTCGTTAAGCTTTACCCAGTTTAACGCCAGGGAGACGGCCTCTTCTCCGGGCGGAAGTAACGTCACAGCGCCAACGCTATCTCTTCCTATTTCAGCAAGCAGATCAAAGGGTTGTTTTGACACTGCGTGATAACGCTTAACGATACGATCGCGCACACGCGGGCTGTCCGGCAGCAAATTATCGAAGTAGTTATACACGGCATCGGACGTAATGTTCCCGAACTGCAACGGTAATGATAGTGAAAGGGTCTGGCGCGCTCGCTTTGCAGCCAGCTCGCATCATATTTATAAGTGTGCGCGCCGTTGGTTTGCTTCGTCAGCTCCCCTACCTGCTCGTTGTTCATCCATGTACTCAGTTTTTGCATTACCAATCCAAGTCCTGTTGGTTACGGTTTCCGCCATCCGTTCTGTTTTTTTCTTGCAGAACGAGTGACAGTTCAAGCGATTGCAAAATCTTAAAGAAGGTCGTCAGGGTAGTTTTATCAGGATTATTCTCGAAGTTAGAAATCGTGGCCTGCTTGATGCCAATGCGTTTCGCAAGCTCATTTTGTGTCCAGCCGTTTTTCTGCCGTATCAGCTTTAACGTGTTCGCCAGTTGAACGGGGCTGTAGATTCCTGAAAGTGTCATGGGGTTCGCTTTTCCGGCAACTTATCCTCACTAAGGGATAATTCAGGTTTTATACCCTCCAGGGGATATTGTCAAACATGCCGGATTTTTCGCAATTATCCCCACTAAAGGATAAAAACTCCAATATCCCTTAGTGGGGATAACACCTTGGCGGATCGCTTCACGACACACTGCTGTCATCGCAGCCGATGATGGCGGAGCGGCTACTGTGCAAGAAAGACGTTGCCGATGGCGTGCTTATCCGGCATACCGGGTTACGCTTGCTGCTCCCGCTGGCGATGAATCCCCATTGCCAGCACCTGCGCCGGGTCAAACAGCGACAGGCTCTCAACCTGTGATAACAACAGCACTTTGCGGAAATCCAGCGCCGGGCGCGGCCCGGAAGCCAGCTCGATATTGTGTTCGGCGTACCACGCGCTGTAGTTGTGCTCGACATGCAGATCCAGCGTCTTTTCATCGCGATAGCCGCTCAGCATCGGGATCAGCACAATGTTGTTCGCATCGTCACTGTCAAAAGTGGCAGTGACGATCATGCCAATGTCAATGCGCTGCGACTTAAGCGTTATCCACGCCAGATCGCCCTCTTCAATCGAATCCAGGATCCAAGGACGCTCCCCTCCGGCCTGGCGTTTACTGGCCGTAATAGGCGTGCGAACCGTGCTTACGCAAATAGTGTTTGTCCATCAGCGCCTGCTGCATATCCGCAAGCTGCGGCGCCAGTTGGCGCGAGAACAGCCCCATGTAAGCGCACTCTTCCAGTACCACCGCATTATGCACCGCATCCGCCGCGTTTTTGCCCCATGCAAACGGGCCGTGCGAATGCACCAGCACCGCCGGGATCTGCATCGGGTCAATATCGCGCTGTTCAAAGGTTTTGATGATCACTTCCCCGGTTTCATACTCATATTCGCCGTTGATCTCCTCTTCGGTCATCAGCCGCGTACAGGGAATAGCGCCATAGAAGTAATCAGCGTGCGTGGTGCCCCACGCGGGCAGATCCAGCCCGGCTTGCGACCAGATAGTGGCGTGGCGCGAGTGGGTATGCACAATGCCGCCAATCTGCGGAAAACGGCGGTACAAAGCCAGGTGCGTCGGCGTATCGGAGGAGGGTTTTTTGCTGCCCTCCACCACGCGCCCGCTGGCAATCTCCACCACCACCATATCGTCGGCAGTCATCACGTCATATTCCACGCCAGACGGTTTGATCACCATCCGCGTGCGCGTGTCGTCCACGGCGCTGACATTGCCCCAGGTAAAGGTCACCAGATGGTGAGCGGGCAACGCCAGGTTGGCGGCCAGCACCTCGGCTTTCAGTTGTTCTAACATGCGAATCCCCCCTCCTGCATACGCGCTTCAATCCAGCGCCGCGCCTGAATAATTTCCAGCACCGGCTCTTTGGCTTTTTCGGTCCACATCTCAATCAAAAATGCACCGCGGTAGTTCAGTTGTTGCAGCGTGCGAAACACGCCGACAAAATCGACGCAGCCTTCACCAAACGGCACATCGCGAAACTGGCCGGGGCTGTCATCGGTTACCGGCTGCGTGTCTTTCAGATGAATGGCGGCAATACGGTCGATACCCAGCGACAGTTCGGCACTGACATCGTTGCCCCACGCGCTGAGGTTGCCGACATCCGGATAGACGCTGAACCACGGCGATGCGAGCATTTCATCCCACTTTTTCCACTTGCTGATCGAGTTCATAAAAGCGGTATCCATGATCTCGACTGCCAGCATCACCTGCGCGGCAGCGGCCTGCTCCACCGCCCATGCCAGCCCTTCGGCAAAACGTTGCTGCGTGCCTTCGTCATGCTCTTCGTAATAGACGTCATAACCGGCAAGCTGAATGGTGCGAATACCGAGATCGCGCGCCAGACGAATCGCTTTGCGCATGATGTCGCGCGCCCGCTCGCGCACCGCTTCATCGCGGCTGCCAAACGGAAAACGGCGGTGCGCAGAGAGACACATCGAGGGAATGGCCACGCCGGTCTCCAGCATCGCTTCCACCAGCGATGCCCGCTGCGCGGTGCTCCACTCCAGCCGCGATAAGCGCTCGTCGGTTTCATCCACCGACATTTCGACAAAATCGAAACCGCAGCTTTTCGCCAGCACCAGCCGCTCTGGCCAGCTCAGCTCTTTCGCCAGCGCTTTTTCATAGATGCCTAACGGATGCGTACGCATTAGTTGTCTCCCCAGATGGCGCGAATTTGCGCGTGGAAATCGCTTGCGGTTTGCGCTGGATCCGCCGCGCCGGAAAGCGCGCGCCCGGCAATAAAGGCTTTGACGTTGATATCTTTAAACAGCGGCAGATCGGCAGGCTGCAGTCCGCCGGTCACCGACAGTTCAAGGCCGATATCCGACAGCGCTTTCATCCGCGCCAGATCAGCCTCGCCCCACTGCTGGCCGCTGGCCTGTGCATCGCGTCCGCGGTGGTAAATCGCCTGACGCACGCCAATGCGGTGCCAGTCGCGGGCATCATCAAAGGTCCAGTTGCCGAACAGTTCGATCTGAATTTCGCCGTGATGCGCCTGTGCCACGGCGTGGCCTTTCTCAATGGTCGCCAGTGGCGCGGCACAGATAATGGTCATCCAGTTCGCGCCCGCGCCCAGCGCTTGTTGCGCCAGCGTTTCTCCGGCATCGGCCACTTTCCAGTCGGCAACGATGATCTTCTCCGGGCACTGAGCGCGCAGGGCGCGCACGGCGTTTAGCCCTTCGCTAAGGCACAAAATAGTGCCGGCTTCAACGATGTCCACGTGATCCTGTAACAGCGCCACATCGCGGTGTGCAGCCGCAAGGCTGGTATGGTCGAGCGCCAGTTGCAGTAATGGTCGGCTCATAACGTATGCTCCTTAATGCGGGCGTGAAAGCCCTGTAGTGCTTCAATCAAAAACTGGTAATGCGCGTATTTGCGCTGGTAGGCGGCGTGCGCGGCCATATCGGGCGTGAGCGTGCGGATGTCATGCTTCAGCGTTTGCTGCGCGTGGTGAAAATCGCGGAATATGCCAGTGCCGACCAGCGCCGCCAGCGCTGCGCCAAAGCAGCCGGTCTCTTCCACCTGCGGTAATTCCACCGGTAAGCCGCTGACATCCGCCAGCATCTGCATCCACACATCGGAGTGCGCCGGGCCGCCGGTAACCCGCAACGCGCGTACCGCGGTAAAGCGTTCCCGCATGCGATTGAGGTGAGTCATATGGCAGAACACCACGCCTTCATACACCGCCTGCAACAGATGCGCGCGGGTGTGCAGCGCCTGCATACCGTAAAAGCCACTGGTCATCTCCAGCCCAGCGTTGCTGCCGTAGAGAAACGGCAGGAAGAACAGCTCGCTGCCCGCTTTCGGCAGGCTGGCTACTGCCTGGTTGATTTCGTCGAAAGAGATGTCGCCCCACTGCGCGGTGAGCCACTCCAGATTGCCGGAGGAGGTCGGGCTGGCTTCATGTACGATGTACTGGCCGTCATTGACGTAGCGACCGTAAACATAAGGATGTGCTTCATGATCGCGAAGCCCGTTAGCAATACCGCTGGTCACCGCCCATGTTCCCATTACCGCATTGAGCCGCTGCTCATCCTGCAATCCGGCGCAGAGTGCGGTGGAAACCACATCAAACAGACCGCCAACGACGGGCGTACCCGCCGCCAGACCGGTTATGGCGGCTGCCTGAGCGGTGATTTCCCCGCAGATTTCGGCGCAGCGGACAATCGGCGGCAGCGCGGCGTCAATTTCCTGAATACCCAGCCACTGCGACAGCCGCGCGTCGTAGCGCTGGCTTTCCATGTTGTAGAGATTGGATTCGGAGATATTGCTCTCTTCGCAGCCTTTGCGGCCGGTCAGGCACCAGCGCAGATAGTCGTGCCCCATCATCACGCAGCCAATCTGTGCGTAACGTTGCGGTTCGTTCTCCTTCACCCAGCGCAGCAGCGAAACCGGGTGCCCGGTCCATAATGTCTGGCGGGTGAGCGGATAGAGTTTTTGCGGAATACCATCCTGTTGCCAGCGCCGGACAATATCCAGCGCGCGGCGATCGGAAGACAAGATCGCCGTTCCCAATGGCTGGTCGTTTTTATCGAGCAGAAATAACCCTTTCCCCTGTGCCGAAATCCCCACGCCGCGAATGAGTTTCCCTGGTGTGTGGGTCTGTTTTAGCAGGCGGGAAATCGTTTCGGCACACGCCGTCCACAGCGCGTGCATATCGCGCTCGGCATAGCCTGGTTGCGGGCTGAGCGTTTTCAATGGCTGGCGCTCAATGCCGTGCTCCCGGCCCTGGCTGTCATATAAACCGGCTTTCAGATAAGTACCGCCGCAATCGATACCCAGCCAGAAGGTCTCTTTTTCACTCATCTTTATGCTCTCGTTGCTATTGCCGCTTATTCGGCCAGGCGATCCCGCCACCGTGCTTCATTTGCCGGATGGCGGCTGCGCCTTATCCGGCCTACAGGTCACCGCTTATCTCCAGGCCCGGTAAGCGCAGCTCCGGGCTTCACTGCCGGATGGCGGCTGCGCCTTATCCGGCCTACAGGTCACCGCTTATCTCCAGGCCCGGTAAGCACAGCTCCGGGCTTCACTGCCGGATGGCGGCTGCGCCTTATCCGGCCTACGGGTCACCGCTTATCTGTAGGCCCGGTAAGCGAAGCGCCACCGGGCATCGCAGTCAGGCTTCGCGTTTGTGCGCGCCGAGCGGGTTAACGGCGGCGTTTCCCGCATCGCACTTCGCTGGCAGCAGCAGCGCCATCAGCGCGGCGAGCGCCAGGGAAATCGCCAGGCAATAAACCCCGGCATCTTTGCTATAGAGGTTGATCAGCACGCCCACCGCATACGGGCCGCAGAAACCGCCGAGGTTACCCAGGGCGTTAATCACGCCGCGCGCGCCACCGGCCATTTCCGCGCTGAACAGCCGCGCCGGAATGGTCCAGAACACGCCCGCCGCCGATTGCAGGAAGAAGCCGCAGCCAACCAGCGCCGCATAGGACAGCCAGATGCTCTCTTTTAGCGCCACCGACAAGAACATGCACAGCGCAAAACCCACCAGCGGTAACGAGACAAACAGCTTGCGTTTACCGGTCCGGTCAGAGAGGGAAGAGAAGATAAACATCCCGGCAATTGCGCCGATGTACGGCAGAATGGCCAACATGCCTACCTGCCCCATGGTGCTGTGAGTGAGTTCTTTCAGAATGGTGGGCAACCACAAGGTGTAGCCGTAGATGCCGGTCTGGTAGAAGAAGTTGAGCGCAATCAGTTGCCACATGGTTCTGTCGGAGAGCACGGCGCTCAGCGAGGCGTTCTTCACCTCTTTCCCGGCAATCGCGCGCTGTTCTGCCGCCAACGTCTCAACCAGATATTTTTTCTCGGTCTCCGAAATCCAGCGCGCTTCCTGCGGGCGGTCATAGATGGTCATCGACCACAACACCAGCACCACGATGGAGAGCAGACCTTCGATGATAAACAGCCAGCGCCAGTCCAGCGCGGTGATGATCCAGCCGGAAAGCGGCGCGGTGACGATACCGGCAATCGGCACAAACATGATCACAATCGCATTGGCGCGGCCACGTTCCACATCCGGGAACCAGTTGCTGATCATCGTCAGCACCACCGGCAACATGCCGCCTTCCGCCACGCCGAGTAAAAAGCGCAACGCCAGCAACTGATACTGGTTGGTGACCAACCCGGTCAGCACCGAGATCACCGCCCAGGCCACCAGTGACCAACCGATAAATTTCTTGCCGCTACCGTGCACGGCAATTTTGCCGCCAGGCACCTGCAAGAAGAGATAACCGATGAAGAAAATCCCCCCGGCGAGACCGGCCATCGACGCGGTAATACCGAGTTCCTGATCCATCCCGCCGGGCATGGCAAACGCGATATTCACGCGGTCCATATAGGAAATAATGCAAGCGATAAGAATCGGGGGAATTATTCTTAACCAGCGCTGATGCGGAATATCCGCAGGTGTAGAGTAAGAGGATGTATTCATAATTAGCATCTCGTTAAAAGTAACAGGTATGCGATGACAGAGGTTGTTGTATTTATTGTCTGGCTTTATTTAATGCGTTAATGCCGTCGCGTAATATCGCGACGCGATGGTCAATACTGGCTTCGGCATCAATTTCCAGTAATTTAATGCCGCTGAATAATAAATTATCGTTTGCCGTGGCGTTAAATAACGCGCTGGCACCATCGACCGTTAATAAACTCTCGGCGCAAAACGGAGCAAATGGCGCGTGCAAATCCTGCCATTCACCATAAGCGCCCTGCTGCGTGGTGCCGGAGAACATCAAGCCGCGCAATTTTCCGGCCTGTTGCGCCAGTTGCGTATGCGTGAGCGGCAATGTCGTATTGCGCCCTTCAATGGCGGAGCGCGCCCAGTTAATGCACACGCCAATCTCCACGCCCGCCAGCGTTTCCAGTACATTTTCCAGCGGCAAAAAGCCCTTACGCGGCGCGGGCTGGTTCATGGCATCACAATGTTCGAGCACCAGCTCGCAATCCCAGTCCCAGTGGGCAATTTCCGCGATTGAACGGGCAAACGCGTCGGTGGCTTGTTCCACGCTGGTATTACCCGCCAGCGGTGCGGCCTGCATCTCCAGCGCGATGATTTTTCCGGGAAAACGGGCATTGACCGCGCGGATTTTGTTATGCAGATGGCGGTAATAATCAACGCAGGCGCGGCGCTGTTGTTCATCGCTGGAGGCCAGACCAAAACCGCCGTTCGACGCGCGGCGGCGCATGGTTTCCATCACCGCCGTCACCACTATCTGCCACTCGCCCGGCGTGTGTTTCAGCAGCCACGCATCGCCAAGCGGATGCAGATTCTCCAGACAAGGCTGTTCCAGCCCGGCAATGTGCGGCGTATCCGCCAGTTGCCGCCAGAAATCCCGTTCCTGCTGTTCACCCTGCTGGTGAAACGACGGCGCGCAGGGATACGCACCGATAATATAACCGGCATTATTATTCATATTTCGCTCCTGCTCAGCGGCGAATTAATTCAATGCAGAAATCGCCACCTTCACAACAATTTTACGAATAGCCGTTGCGCGATGTTTATTACAGGCCGGACGATGAACATCCTGCGGGAAAAATATCGCGTAGCTGCCTGGGACCATTTCAAAAAAGGATTCGTTTTCACTGCCCTGATAATAAATAATATCGCGCTGGGCCAGCAGTTCTTCCTGAATAACGTTATTTCCGCGGTCAATCGCAATACCGATCTCTTCTTCGCCCCACGCCAGAAACTGAATATCCAGATAGCGGCGGTGAACTTCCGGTTTCTGCTGCTCCCTGGGCTGGGTGGTCAGGTCAAGGATCTGCGCGAAGACCGTGCGCCCGTCAATTTCCACTACTCCTGGTTGCAGGGTGCGGAAATCGGTGGTGCGCAGAAATTCCAGCGCGGTTTCAATCGCTGCCGGTAGGCGGCAGGGATTGGGCTGTGAAATATGGCCGAAGATCATCGTTCCTCCTTACAGCGCCTGGATTTTGGCCCACACGCTGTCATCCACGGTGATGCCATTGCGGCGGTTCTCTTCCAGCAGGCGGGTAAACTCGTGGCCCGGCAGGCGAACCGGCGCATTTTCATCGGCGCGTTCCGCAGTGGTGATGTAATCCATAATGCGTTGCAGCTTGGCATCGCGCGAAGCGCCGTCTATCAGCTTATCGACTTCAATGGCGATAAAGACCTGCGAAATACCGTATTCGTCGCTGTTATCCTCCGTCACTTCCGCGACAGATGCGCCATCAGAAAGCAGCGTGGCAATCATATCCAGCACAATCGACAGGCCAGAACCTTTCCAGTAACCCATGGGCAGGATGCGGCGGTTTTTCTCAATCACGCCCGGCTCTTTCGTCAGGTTGCCGTCATCATCAAAGCCGCCATCCACCGGCAGTTCGCGCCCGGCCAGCCGGTTCACTTCCAGCATGCCGTAGGAGAACATCGACATCGACATATCCACCATGGTGATCGGCGTGGAGGGAATGGCGACGATCAGCGGGTTGGTGCCGATACGGCACTCTTTAGCACCCCACGGCGGCATCACGGCAATGGAGTTGGTCCAGCAGATACCGATATAACCTCTCTCCGCCGCCTGCCAGCCATAGCTGCCACCGCGCATCCAGTGGTTGGCGTTACGCACCGCTACCAGGCCAATGCCGTGATCCGATGCCAGTTCGATAGCGCGATCCATCATCTTTTTCGCCGTCAGATTGCCAATCGAGCGCTGCGCATCCCACTGTTCAATCGCGCCAAGATTGGCGATGCGTTTAGCCTGCGCCTCCGGAATGATGTCACCGGCATCCAGTTGCTGAATAAAACGCGGGAAGCGGTTAACGCCGTGGGAATAAACGCCGGACTCGGTGGTGCGGGCGAACATCTCTGCGCAGGCATCGGCTGTCTCTTCACGCACCTTGCGGGAAAGCAGCACGCGTTTGAAAGCGTGTTTCAGCTCTTCGAAGGTTACCTTCATTTTTTTCTCCTGATTGCATCGAACATCTGTGCTTTTTTTATACCCCTGAATTTCAAAATACGAAATAGCATTCCGTATAGTAAAATACAAATGTGTGATCATCACGTCACTTTAAATTTCTAAGTTGATTACTATCAATGAGTTACAAACGCAGTGTGATTTTGTGTGGCCCGTTCCATTTTGCGTTAGTATTGAAGCTGGCAAATTTAACGGGTCCGTAAGTGGCAGGAAGCGAGAGCGCATCAATGCAAGAAGAAAAAGAGAAACCGTCGGGCAGCCAAAGTCTGTTTCGGGGATTACAACTGTTGGATATTCTGAGTAACTACCCAAATGGATGCCCGTTAGCGCATCTTTCTGAACTGGCGCAGTTGAACAAAAGTACGGTGCACCGCCTGTTGCAGGGTCTGCAATCCTGTGGCTATGTCAAACCCGCACCGGCGGCAGGTAGTTACCGTTTAACCACCAAATGCATCGCCATCGGGCAAAAGGCGTTGTCGTCATTAAACATCATTCATGTTGCCGCGCCGCATCTTGAAGCGCTGAACCTGGAGATCGGTGAAACCATCAACTTCTCCACCCGCGAAGATGATCACGCGATCCTGATTTATAAACTTGAGCCGACCACCGGCATGCTGAGAACGCGGGCCTATATCGGCCAGCACCAGGAGCTGTACTGCTCGGCGATGGGCAAAATCTACATGGCTTATGGCCGTCCGGAGTATGTTGTCGAGTACTGGACAAACCACCGGGAGATGATCAAGCCGCTCACCCGCTACACCATCGATAAGCTCGATGTGATGCAGCAGGAGTTGCAGGAAATTCGCGCGCAGCAGTGGGCAAAAGACAGGGAAGAGAATGAGTTAGGCGTCTCCTGCCTCGCGGTGCCGGTGTTCGACATTCAGGGCCGCGTGCCGTACGCCGTCTCCATTTCGCTCTCCACCTCGCGGCTGGAGTTGTTAGGTGAAGCACGTCTGCTTGCGGCGCTGAAAAATACCGCCAGCGCGATTTCCCAGGAGCTGGGCTACGAAGAAAAAACCGCCTGATTGCACGACGCCGGAAAGCCACGGCTTTCCGGCCGCTGTCAGAAGATCCTTCGCACCATGCCCGGTAACGCGCCAAACATCAGCAGGTGCATCTTCAGCACGGTGCCTTTTTTGTAGCCGTAGTTCAGCAGCGTCAGAGAGATAAATTCCAGCACCACCACCGAGATGGCGGCACCGACAATCCCTTCTGAAGTGATAAAAAAGAATGACAGCGGCACGCACAAGATGAGCGCGATTAATGACTTACAGGAGAGATAACGGTAACCCGACGTTTTTAAAATATAGCGTGACGAAATGGCGCCCATCGTGGAAAGCATCGTGCCAACGCATAATATCAGCGCCGGTAACCAGGCATCGGCAAATGCCGGGCCATACAACATACCAATAAACATTTTCCCCACGGCAGCAAAACCGACAATCACGCACAACGAAATCGCCGCAATGGCAATATTCAGTTCCGTGGCTTTCAGCGCCGCCGCGCCCTCATTTTTTTCATTATAAACAGCCGGAAAATAGGACGTCACCAGCGCCAGCACGACAAAACTCCACGAGGTCGCTAACGTGACCGCCACTGAGTAAATGCCTAATTGGTGGGCATCACTTAACCCGGAGAGAAAAAACAGATTAATACGTGGATATATCGCCACGGAAATATTAGCAATCAACATCGAACTGCCGGTAACAACCAGATACTTCAGGTAAGTTGCTGGTTTCTTTGTTTTCTCCGCCAGCGCTTTTTTATTGCCATTTCTGGCAAAATGGATCAACCGCAGCAGAAAAGGCAATATCGTTGTCACGACAATCGGAATGGTGAGTAATAAGGGGTTTAATTTCAGTTCGGCAATAAAAAAGCGCAGAATCAGCGCCGCAATCAACCCGACCACGTTGAAAACCGCATTGATTTTTGAATTCAGCGTTGTGTCATTGTAGGTGGCAACAACATCAATGGTGGTAAAAAAGCTGGCCACCGCCACCGCGCAAAAGAAGACAAATTCAATCATATCTTTACTATGGCTGAACCAGAGCACGGGAAGCGCAATAATAATATAAATCCCCGAGCGTAATAACAGCGATATTCTGGCCAGCACTACGCCAGAATAGATATTTCTCGACAATCGTCTGATAATAATATTTTCACTGCCAAACTGCGCAACCACCATAACAATTTGAAAACTGGCTACAGCTAACGCTATTTTCCCCACCAACTCTGGGCCAATATATTTAGCGACAAAAGCGCTGACCAAAAAAAGACCGACCATGGAGATAATTTTCTCCATAACCAGCCAGAATGAATTTATCAGCGATCTACTCTTCATTTTATCACCGCCGCGTGTCATCATTATCTTTATAAAGTAAGTCAATGAATTTTATGACATCCATTGAATTTCTTTGTTTTATAACAAAAATGACAAGCGCAGCTATGATTGCAATGAAAATCAATGCAATCCAGACCATGATGATTACCTTTGCTGTGTGAGCCAAGAAAAACAAATAAAAAATATAATTAACAGGCGCTAATTAAACTCGGCGCAATTTCATTATAACTACAAATTAATAGCAATATTAAAACATCCCTTGTGGCTTCACCAGCGCTTTTAAGAATATAGGATTTTCCTTAAATATTTAGTACGATGAGTTTGCTAAGTAATTTCAGTTTAATCGGTAACCAATAAATGGCTAACAGATTGCAGGCAGCGATTGCGCTGCGAAAACAGGGTGAGTACGAACAAAGCCGCCAGGCGCTGAAAGCGCTTG
This sequence comes from Kosakonia sp. MUSA4, assembly GCF_013085925.1. NCBI lineage: Bacteria > Pseudomonadati > Pseudomonadota > Gammaproteobacteria > Enterobacterales > Enterobacteriaceae > Kosakonia > Kosakonia sp. MUSA4. The sequence goes on along the minus strand of NZ_CP025697.1, from coordinate 1,360,712 downwards.
TCGAAGAACCGGCGCTACGCGCGCTGGCGTTGCTGAATATCGCCTGGTCGTATGATAACGAAGGTAATGAGCAGGAAGCAGAACAGTGGTACCGTGCCGCACTGGAGGCGGGGCTGACAGGCGAAGATGAATTTGAAGCCCGCTTTGGCCTGGCCTCAACGTTGCGCTGCCTGGGGGAGTACACGCAGGCAAAAACCCTGTTTGAAGAGATCCTTACCCGCTGGCCGCAATCTACTGAAGTGCAGCCATTTTATGCTTTGTGCCTGCACAATCTCGGCGAACATCAACAGGCGGTCAGCGTGCTGCTCAACTGTATTGCACAGCACCCCGATACGCGCACTGCGCCTTACGCCAGGGCGCTGCGCGAATACGCCCAACGCCCTGAAGGTTGAGCTACCGGTGCTGTTTCTGCGCTTGCCACAGCGCTATTACGCTGAGGAATACCGTCACCATCAGATACAACCCCGGCGCAAAGTGGCTACCGGTAGCGCCGATCAGCAGCGTACAGATAAACGGTGCAAAGCCGCCAAACACCGTCACCGCCACGTTATAGCTGATCGACATGCCGCTGGCGCGGGTCGATACCGGGAAGATATCGGCCATCAGCGACGGAATGGTCGAGAAGTAAATCGCTTTCAGCAGCGCCATCCAGCCTACCAACAAGGCCAACGACAGCGGCGTGACGTTCAGGCTGGTCAACCAGAAGGCGGGCAGTAGCGTGAACGCCATCAGCACCAGCGCCACCCACAGCAACTTCACGCGGCCAACACGTTCAGCCAGCAGGCCGCCAATCGGCGTGACTACCGTCAGGATCACCCCGGCCAGCAGCGTGGCGCTATACGCGGAAGATGGCGGTAAACCGAGGCTTTTCGTCGCCCACGTCGGCACGTAGTTGAGCATGTAGTTGATCGCCGTCGAAACCACCATCAGGCCAATCGCCAGCAGCACCAACTGCTTCTGCGCGCCGAGCAGCAACTTCACCGGATGGGCAGGTTTTTCTGCCTGAGCGTAGGCTGCCGGTTCATGAACATGGCGGCGGATCCACAGCCCGACCGGGCCAATCAGCAGGCCAAAGGCAAACGGAATTCGCCAGCCCCACTCCTGCAACTGCTCCGTTGTCAGCCACTGCGCCAGCCCCAGACCAAACGCGGAGGCCAGCAACGTGCTCGCGCCCTGCGTGGCAAACTGCCAACTGGCGATAAAGGCTTTGCGTTCGGGAAAGTGTTCCACCAGAAACGCCGTCGAACTGCCAAACTCGCCACCCGCCGAAAAGCCCTGAATCAACCGAGCGACCAGAATCAACAGCGGTGCGGCAACGCCCAGCGTGGCATAGCCGGGCATAAAGGTGATCATCGCGCCACCGAGCATCATCAAATTGATCGACAGCAGTAGCGACGCCTTGCGCCCGTGTTTGTCGGCATACGCCCCCAGCACAATCGCGCCCAGCGGGCGGATCAGAAAGGCGACGCCAAAGCTGCCAAAGGCCAGCAGCAGCGACACCGTCGGGTTAGCGCTCGGGAAAAAGACGTGGGCGATATAGCTGGCAAAAAAGCCGTAAACCGCAATATCAAACCACTCCAGCGCGTTGCCAATACAGGTGGCGAAAAGGGTTTTATAGAGGCTCGGGCGAGTACCGCCCTGATCCATTTCACGAGCCAGCGTACTCATTGCGCACCTCCGGCCTGATGCAGGCGGTGGCGCGCCAGCAGCGCTGCGCCCTGTTCGCCCAAATCCCAGAATAAACGCGTCATGATCGCCAGCCCTTCGCGGGCAATCGCCACCGGCAGATGCTCATCCGGCGCATGCTGACCACAGGCCGGATAAGAGTGCGGCACCCACAGCGTCGGCAGGCCTAAAATCCCGGCGAACACATCGTTGGGCAAGGAGCCGCCGAGGTTTGGCAGCAGCGCCGGTTTGTTGTCGCAGGTTTCTGCCATCGCCTCCAGCACCCAATGCACCAGCGGATCGGTCGGGTCAAAGCGGGTGGCTGGCGTGCCACGCACTTCACTGAGGGTGACCATCGAAAAACCGTGCGCATCGAGATGCGCGCGCAGCGCGTGTTCCAGTTGTTGCCAGTCAGTGCCGACCACAAAACGTAGCTGGCATACCGCCGTCGCCTGGCCGGGAATAGCGTTCATCGGCTGCGCCGGGTTGCCGGTGAGAAACGACAACACTTCCAGCGTGTTCCAGCCAAACAGTTTTTCGGCAGCAGTTAAGCCCGGCTCGCCCCAGTTTGCATCGGTGGCCGGATCGTTTTTACCGCGCGCGGGCGTAATATCCGCGAGGATCGCTTTCAGTTCCGGCGTCAGCGCGGGTGGTTTCAGCGCGGCAATCTGGATTTCGCCTTTGCCGTCCACCAGGCTGGCGATGGCGTTCGCCAGTTGCGTACCGGGGTTGCTCAGCAAGCCGCCCCAGTTACCGGAGTGGTAATCTTTGGCACGGGCATGAATGGTCAGGCGGAAATTGGCGCAACCGCGCGAGCCAAGAAACAGCGTCGGGCGATCGGCGCTCAGGCGCGGGCCATCCGAAGCGATAAACAGGTCGGCGTTAAGGCGCGTTTTTAACTGCTTGCACACCTCTGCCAGCCCCGGCGAGCTCATCTCTTCACCCATCTCGCACAGCCAGACGCAGTTAAAACCCAAACGCCCGTTACGCGCATGATAAACCTGCGCCAGCGCCGCCAGGTTCACCGAGTGCTGGCCTTTGTTATCCGCCGTACCACGCCCGTACCAGTTGCCGTCGCGCTCGGTCAACGTCCACGGCGAAAGCCCTTCGGCCCAGCGTGCATCATCGCCAAACACCACATCGCCGTGGCCGTAGCACATCACCGTCGGCAAGGCGGGATCTTCCTGATAGCTGGCGAGCAAAAAAGGCCGCGCGGCGTTCACCGGATTCGCGATGATCTCGGTTTGAAAGCCCATTTCGTGAAACGCCGGAATAAACGCCTCGTCGTAATAACGGCGTAATGCGTCGTCACGATCGGTGCGCTGGCTCTCGCTGGGGATCGCCACGCGTGCGGCAAGCGTCTCTTTGAAATGGCCGCTATCAAACCATGCCAGCGCCTGCGCAATAATTTGTTGTGTTGTCATGTTGTTTGCCCTGTCTGATTTGCTGCCGGTGGCGCAAATGTCTGTTGTTGTCTTTTTGTTCTAAACCAGAACAGAGCGTTGCCACAATAATAATAATTGCAATTTGGCGTTGCTTTTTTGATAAGGGTAGACTGCACAATTCCAGGGCAATAGAGGAAGGGGGTTTAAGTATGAGAAATGCCTGACAGGAGAATAATGGTCCTGAACTCAGGAATGCACCTAAGCCCGATAAACGTCACCCTCAACTTCCAGCGACGCCAACGTGATACGTGTTGACCAGCTATCATGAACGAAAATCACCAGTCCGGTCGGGCAGAGGGTCAAATTTTGCCGCCAGATAGCTACCAATAAACCTGCCCTGTATTTTGGCTCCAGGCAATCCAGCGGAGCGGCTTTTTTTCAATACATCGTGCTGCTACGGGCATATCATCGAAGCAAAGCAGATCCGAATCTTCATCTGTCCCTCTGTCGATACGATAGCCGTCGCCAAAATCCATAATATGCACGCTGTAATAACCGTCTTTAGACTTGTGAGGAATCCCGTACTTTGCTTTTATCATCGCCTTATTGGCTTCCCACCAGGCTATCTGGCGACTTTTCAGGTACGGGAAATGCCTGACAAGTATCGTATCTCCGTCGTGAACGGCCACAATCTCAACCGGAGTCAGATACTGCCAGAGCAAATAGCCACAGGCTGCAGCCGCAATAACCTTCGCCATCCGTCGCTTATTCATCGCGCCCCCCGGTGATTTCCACGGTGGTATTCATCCCGGTGATGTTCGTCCGATCGGGTAGGCGTTCAAATTTTGCCCCCTGATAACTACCAATAAACCTGCCCTGTATTTGGGCTCCAGCCGATCCAGCGGAGCCTGTTTTTTTCAATGCATCTTGCTGCTACGGGCATATCATCGAAGCAAAGCAGATCCGAATCTTCATCTGTCCCTCTGTCGATACGATAGCCGTCGCCAAAATCCATAATAAATACCTGCCAGGAACCATCTTTAGACTTGCGAGGAATGTTGTACTTCGCCTTTATCATCTCCTTATTGGCTTCCCACCAGGCTATCTGGCGGCTTTTCAGGTACGGAAAATGCCTGACGAGGATAATATCGTTCTTATGCACTGCCACAATCTCAACCGGAGTCAGATACTGCCAGAGCAGATAACCGCAGGCCGCAGCCGCAATAACCTTCGCCATCCGTCGCTTATTCATCGCGCCTCCCGGTGATTTCCACAGTCGCATTCATCTCGGTGATAAACGGCCGGTAGCCGTATTCATCCCAGCGCTGAAGCGCGAACCACAGCCGGAAGATACGGAACTCGCGGTACAGGGGATTCAGTACATCCGCATCATCAAGACCAAAGTGATCCTGAATCCGGTAATGCACCTTCGCCCGATAAACATCTCTCTCAACGTCCAGCGACGCCAGCGTGATACGTGTTGACCAGCTATCATGAACGGAAATCACCAGTCCGTTAGTCCGGTCGATCAGGCGGTCAAATTGAGGCAGAACTGAGGAACCCAGTGTCTTAAAATTCCCTTTTTCATCATATAAATCGCCTGTGTTATCCAGCGGAATAAATCCATATTCATAGCTAACAGCCCTATTCAAAGCCTTTTTAATACTCAGCAAAGAACTTTGTTCCGAATGGTCACCCAGAATCTGCTCTTTCAGCGCCCGGTCCAGCAGCGGGCTGCTGTATGGCCTGCCGCTGTTGCCCTGCATATGCGTAATCATTTCCGTGATGATGTTTTTGTAGGGGCCGTGAAAAGAGAACATCTGCGCCAGTTGCCGGAACTCATCAAACATCAGCGCCGCCGCCTTTTCCCGGCTGACCCGGGGCATCGGTTTTGGCTGAAAATCGGGATGAACGTAGGGAGAATAGAAAGCAAAAAGGTCCGCCGGATCTTTCAGCGTAAGGGTTCGTGGGTTCACCTTCATGGAAACTTCATCGACATCAAGCCGGAAGGTATTCCTTAGCGTCAGTATGTCCAGATCGCCATGGCGCATGTCTCTGGCCTGATGGTCATCCATCTTGCGTGCGGTCTGGTAAATCAGCGCAGGAAGGGGCAGCGGCGCAGGTTTATCCTCTTTTTTCGCAGCCTGCGCGTGCTGCTCTGGTTCTGCGGTTGTCTCACTGTTCATGCGGGCTAGCACCACATGCATCGGTTCGTAAGCATGAGGTGGTTCACCCGGGCCGAACCACGTTCCGGCACGGGCAATCAGCCGGTTAGTGCCGCGCGGACAACCGCAGTTGATAACCGCGCCATCAAGCGCGACCGGAACCATACCAAACTGGCGCCTCATCGTGCCTTCACCGATGGAGCCGGTTTTACCACAGGCCGGGCAAATCCCCGTTCTGTCACCTTTCCGTAGCGGAGCCGGTGAACCGATCCAGTACGATTCCTGCAAACTGCTGTAGCAGGTTGCCCCGGTTGTTGTCTTGTCCCCGTGATGCCCCTGCCCGATACCGTCAATCTCATCCCGCCACATAAAACCACCTCTTCCGTAAGGTTATTACCAGCAATAATACTTCCCTATCAGACAGATGAAAAACAGCCGGGGAGAGTTTGTCGCCAAACTGTGCGGTGGATTCAAACAAAACTCTGTTTTTTGATTGCCGGTAAAGAACCAGGATGCGACAAATCCGGGCGGGACGGTATCCTGTCACATCCACTGTTTAACAGTCTGCCGCTAATTCAGGCCTGTTAGCCGTTTTGCCCTGTACGACCCGTTGATGCCAGTACAAAAAACAACTTTAACGTACACTATTCTTCCTTTCCCAAATGGAGCCTTATCACCATGCTGACCAATGAGCTGCGCTACTTTTTCGCGGTGGCGACCTCCGGCTCGCTGAGTACCGCCAGCGAGCAACTGTTTGTCGCGGGTTCGGCGATCAGCCGACAGATCCAGAAGCTGGAAGCGCGGCTTGGCGTCACGCTGTTTGAGCGCCATGCGCGCGGGATGGTGCTGACCGATGCCGGGCAAATTCTGGCTAATCATGTGCGTAAAAGCATGCGCGATATGGAGTTTGCGCTGGCGGAAATTCAGGGGCTAAAAGCGGTACGCAAAGCGCTGGTGCGCATTGCCTGCACCGACGGCATGGCGTTTGATCTGCTGCCCGGCTTACTGGCGCGTTTTCGCCAGCAGCATCCCGGCGTCAATTTTGATTTGCAGGTTGGCACAGCGTTGCAGGTGGCGCAGTGGATCCGCCATAACGAGTGCGATGTCGCGTTTCAGTTCAGCCTTGCGCCGGAGCGCGAAGTGGAGATCATTGCCGCATGGCCCGCACCAGTCTTGCTGTTGCTTGATGCCGGACATCCGCTAACGCTACAGGCGAGCGTCACCCTTGACGCGCTGCATCACTACCCGCTGGTGCTGCCGGAAGCGGGAACGACGATTCGCCAGTTGTTCGATCTCTCCTGCCGGATGGCGGGCACCTTTCTGGAACCGGCGTTCAGCAGCAATAACTTCTCGGCGCTGTACGAGTTTACCCGCCATACCGCGCAGGCAATTACCGTATGCAGCCATTTCAGCGTGCTGTGGCGCGCCCGGCTGGATGCGATGACGCTGAAAGCCATTAACAACACCTCGCTCAGCCAGCGCACGTTACAGATTCAGGTACCGGGCAGCCGACACCGCCCGGCAGCGGTAGAAACGTTTCTGCAAATGGCCACGCAGATGCTCGGTGAGGAGCACAGCAACTGGATGGCGCAACTGGCGTAACGGTCAGTACGCCGCGTCGGTCAGCCCGTCGATAATCACCTGTTTCATCCCCTGCGAACAGGGTTCCACACGCCCGCGCACGCCGTAGACCTGCGCCAGACTTTGTGGGGTGATCACCTCATCGGGTTTACCGTTGGCTAACAGCTTGCCCTGCTTGAGAATCAATACATGGTCGCCGTGGCGCAGGGCGATATTGATATCGTGCACCACCACCACCGTGACAATGTTGCGTTGCTGCGTTTCGCGCTTCACCAGATCCATAACATGGAATTGATAGTTGAGATCCAGCGCGCTCAGCGGCTCATCCAGTAGCAGCAGCGAAGGCTGGCGGATCAGCGACTGCGCCAGCCCCACCAGCTGTTTCTGCCCGCCGGAGAGCTGATCGAGAAAATGCAGCGCCAGATGTTCGATGCCGAGCTGGCGCAGCAGCGTCATCACTTCCGCCTGCTTTGCCGCGCTGTGCAGGCCGCCAGAGGCGCGTTGGGCGACGATGATCGACTCCAGCACATGCAGATGCACGCCCGCCGGTAACGACTGCGGCAGGTAGACCACCTGCTCCGCCCGTTTGGCAAACGGCTGGCTCAGCAGATCGACATCATCCAGCAGCAACTCGCCTTCGGCTTTATTCAACCCGGCCATTGCCCGCAGCAGCGTCGATTTCCCGCTGCCGTTCGGCCCCAGCAAAATGGTGACTTTGCCGCGCGGCAGCTCAGCTATATTAAGATCATGAATAATCTGCCGTTTGTGATAGCCCGCGCCAAACCCGCGCAGGCTCAAACCGCTGTGGCTCATACACTCCCCCGGTGACGCACGATGATGGTGATAAAGAACGGTACGCCCACCAGCGAGGTGACAATACCGACCGGGATAATGACACCGGAGATCAGGTTTTTCGAAACGATGGACGCCAGCGACAGCACCAGCGCGCCGAGCAGCGCACTGGCCGGCAGATAAAAGCGGTGATCCTCGCCAAACAGCATACGTGCAATATGCGGCGCCACCAGACCGATAAAGCCAATCGGCCCGACAAACGCCACCGACAACGCCGACAGAATACTGATGCGCAGCAGCGTCGCCAGCCGCAGACGGCGCACGTTAATCCCGAAGCTGATGGCCCGGTCTTCGCCAAGGCGCAGCGACGTGAGTTTCCACGAGCTGAGCATCGACAGCGGCATAATCACCGCCAGCGCCAGCAGCAGAATGCCGAGTTTATCCCACGATGCACGGGCAATGCTGCCCATCGTCCAGAACACCAGCCCCTGCAAAGTATCTTCGTTAGCGATAAATTGCAGCATCGATACCAGCGCGTTAAAGGTGAACACCAGCGCAATGCCGAACAGCACCACGCCGGAGGTCGCCACCTGCGTCCAGCGGGTGATACCATCCAGCAACAGCGCCGCCAGCAGCGCGAAAATAAAGGCGTTTGCCGAGATAAACCATTGCGCCGGAATGCCCGGAATACCAATGCCGAGCACGATCGCCAGCGCCGCGCCGAACGCCGCCGCCGACGAAACGCCAAGCGTAAACGGGCTGGCAAGCGGATTATTGAGGATGGTCTGCATCTCCGCACCGGCAAGGCCGAGCGTCAGGCCGACGATAATCGCCATCAGCGCGTACGGCATGCGAATATCCCAGACAATCACCCGCGTCCCGGCATCGACGCTTGCCGGATCAACCAGCGTCTGCCACAGCGTATCCAGCGGCAGGCCCGACGGGCCAAGGGTAAAATCGAGCAGCATCGACGCCACAATCAATACCGCCAGCACCACCAGCAGGCTGACGCGGCGGCGCAAAATCGCGCGGTAGTGAAGCATCAGGCCGTCGGTCTGCGACGTTCCCGGTTCAATGGTCGTACTCACGGTTAATTACTCTGCTGCCAGCTAAAGACGAAATTGTCGTCCGGCAGTTTGGTGAAGTTTTTGATGATGTGGTGATACGTCGCATCCGGGTTGAGATCCGCGAAAGCCTGCGGATAGATATCTTTCGCCAGATACTCCATCCCCACAATGTTGTACGGATGGTTGTAGAAGTGGTGATAAACGCCATAAACGTGTTTCGCCGCCACCGCCGGGATCTGGCCGACGCCGGTACGCTGCAACAACACCTGCGCCTGGGCATTCACCTCCTGCGGCGAGGTTTTCAGCCCCAGCGGCAGCACCTGGCTGTTACCGCGTTTCGAGCCGGTCATGATGTAAACATCCGGGTTTTCGCTGATCACCTTCTCCAGCGCGATAAAACCGCTGGCGCCCGGCAGCAATTCAGAACCGATATTTTTCGCGCCGACAGCTTCCACCAGCCCGCCCCAGCCGCTATGGCCGTGGGTAAAGCAACAGGCATCGGTATTACCGGCCAGCGCTTCAACAAACACTTTCGCCTGCGGTTTGATGGTCGCGGTTTTCTGTTCGATGGCAGTTAACTGCTGGCGATAGTAAGTGGTATACGCCGCCGCATTGCTCTCGCGGTTCAGCACTTTTCCCAACAGATCGACGCTGGAAGCAGTATCTTTCGCCGGATTGACTTCATAATCGATAAACAGCACCGGAATATGCAGCGCCGCCAGCTTGCTGAGCACGCCGCTATCGGCGAGCGCCGGTTTGGCCCGTAGCTGGGCGACCATCAGATCCGGCTGTTTGGCCAGCACGCTTTCCAGATCGACATTACCTTTGTCGCTAAAGCCCATATCCATAATGCCGGTCGCTTCCGGCCACTGGGTTTTCAACATCTCCCAGGTGGCAACATCTTGTTTTTTCGCGAGGTTGTTCCATGCCACCAGGCGTTTAAACGGATCGTCACGATCGAGCAGCGCCATCGCCATAATGTCGCGGCCGTCCTGCAAAATCACGCGCTGCGGTTCGTGCGCGATGGTCACTTTTTGGCCGGAAAAATCGGTCACCGTCAGGGGATATTGTGTCGCGTGTGCCAGCAGCGGAACGGCGAGAAAAGCGGCGAGAACGAGCTTGCTGAAGGATTTTCCTTGCATAAAAACAACCTTGTTGAGAGTTTGATTGTAATGATTCTGATAATTATTATCATGTTAAACTAAACGAATCATATACAACATCAATAATGCGCTGTCGCGCAACCCCGCTTTAACATCCTGATCCGTTTTCTCTCTGGCTGACATCATTTATTACGGATTATCTGGAAAATGATCGCGTTGCCGGGCAATGTGCCGGATGGCGCTAACGCTTATCCGGCCTACGATCGCTCCGACAGTAAGTTATTTCGGCTGAAACGCGCCTGAATTGTAGGCCCGGTAAGCGAAGCGCCACCGGGCATTGTGCCGGAGTAGTTATTTCGGCTGAAACGCGCCTGGATTGTAGGCCCGGTAAGCGAAGCGCCACCGGGCATTGTGCCGGAGTGATTATTTCGGCTGAAACGCGCCTGGATTGTAGGCCCGGTAAGCGAAGCGCCACCGGGCATTGTGCCGGAGTGATTATTTCGGCTGGAATACGCCGTTCGCCACATCCGCTGGCGTCACCACGCCGCTGTCGAGCACCCAGCCGCTGATAAGCGCCGCGGGGGTCACATCAAACGCCGGGTTGTAGACCTGCGCACTCTCCGGCGCCCATTGCACCGCGCCAAAACTGCCCGCCACGCCAGTCACTTCCGCAGCCGCGCGCTGCTCAATCGGAATCGCATCGCCATTCGGACACAACGGATCGAGCGTGGTCTGCGGCGCGGCAACATAGAACGGAACGTTGTGGAACTTCGCCAGTACCGCCAGCGAATAAGTGCCGATTTTGTTCGCCACATCGCCGTTGGCAGCAATACGATCAGCGCCGACCCACACCGCATCCACCTGCCCTTTCGCCATCAGGCTGGCGGCCATCGAATCGGTAATTAACCGGTAAGGCACGCCCAGTTCACCCAGCTCCCAGGCCGTCAAACGACCGCCCTGCAGCAGCGGACGCGTTTCATCCACCCAGACATTCGCCACGTTGCCCTGTTGATGCGCCAGCGCAATAACGCCAAGCGCCGTGCCGACACCCGCTGTCGCCAGCCCGCCAGTATTGCAGTGCGTCAGCAGGCGGCTGCCAGCAGTGACCAGCGCGCTGCCCGCCTGCGCGATGCTGTCGCACAGTTGTTTGTCTTCATCAATAAGCCGCAGCGCTTCCGCCGTCATCGCCGGAACGAACGCCTGCTGCGCCAGCGCCTGCTTCATGCGATCAAGGTTGTTCATCAGATTGACCGCCGTCGGGCGCGCCGCGCGCAGCGTTTCCAGCGCCTGTGCTAACTGGTCGCGGTTTGCGCCCTGTTCAGCCAGCAGTGCCAGCAACAGGCTGGCGGAGAGGCCAATCAGCGGCGCGCCGCGCACGCGCAAAGCGTGAATATGGCCGACAAGTTCCGCTACCGTATTCGCCGACAGCCAGCGTTTCTCCTGCGGAAGCGCCTGTTGATCGAGAATAAATAAGTGATTGTCGGCGACTCGCAGGCTGGTGGTCTGTAATGCGTGCATATCGTTAAATCCCTGTTGCGTTATTGTGTCGTATTGTGTCAGGATGATATTCAGATGTATAGACGTCTAAATGGCTTAATCAGCAAAAAGAGGATCGAGGCAATGTCGCAATACCGTACCTTCTCCGCCCGTGATGCCGTGGCGTATGCACAACAATTTGGCGGTCTGGACAACCCGTCCGAACTGGTGGACGCGCAGGAGGTGGGCGACGGTAACCTCAATCTGGTGTTTAAAATTTTCGACGCGCAGGGCGTCAGCCGCATCATCGTGAAACAGGCGCTGCCTTACGTGCGCTGCGTTGGCGAATCCTGGCCATTAACGCTGGACAGAGCCAGGCTGGAAGCGCAAACGCTGGTGGAACACTACCAGCACAGCCCGCAGCACACGGTGAAAATCCACCACTTCGACCCGGAACTGGCGGTGATGGTGATGGAAGATCTCTCCGACCATAAGATCTGGCGCGGCGAACTGATCGCCAATGTCTATTACCCGCAGGCAGCCGCGCAACTCGGCAACTACCTGGCGCAAACCCTGTTCCACACCAGCGATTTCTACCTGCATCCGCATCAGAAAAAAGCGCAGGTGGCGCAGTTTATTAACCCGGAAATGTGCGAAATCACCGAAGATTTGTTCTTCAACGATCCGTATCAGATCCACGAGCGCAACAACTATCCGGCGGAGCTGGAAGCGGATGTTGCCGCCCTGCGCGATGACGCGCAGTTCAAACTGGCCGTCGCGGCGCTGAAGCACCGTTTCTTCTCTCACGCCGAAGCCCTGCTGCACGGCGATATTCACAGCGGCTCGATTTTTGTGGCCGAGGGCAGCCTGAAAGCTATCGATGCTGAGTTTGGTTATTTCGGGCCGATCGGTTTTGACGTCGGTACCGCCATTGGCAACCTGCTGCTCAACTATTGCGGTCTGCCGGGGCATCTGGGCATTCGCGATGCCGCCGCCGCGCGCGAACAGCGCCTCGCCGATATTCAGACGCTGTGGACCACCTTTGCTGAGCGCTTCCAGGCGCTGGCAACGGAAAAAACCCGCGACGTGGCGCTGGCGCAGCCCGGTTATGCTTCAGCTTTCCTGAAAAAAGTGTGGGCCGATGCAATTGGTTTTTGCGGCACCGAACTGATTCGCCGCAGCGTCGGGCTGTCGCACGTGGCGGATATCGACACCATTAAAGATGAAGAGATGCGCCATGAATGCCTGCGTCACGCCATTTCGCTCGGCAAAGCGCTGATCGTGATTGCCGAACGCATCGACAGCGCGGAAGAGCTAATTGCGCGGGTGCGCCAGTATTCGTAACACCATCCGGCAAACATTGTGCTCCAATATTAAATGCCGGGTGGCGGCTACGCCTTACCCGGCCTACTCAGTCCCCGCGCTACAGCAACACATTCGCTATTTCCAGGCACTGCCCTTACAGCAATGGGGTTGTGTCCCCGCTCGAAATCGGCGAACCGAAGCACAGATGACAAGGTCTGGACGCCATGGATGGCGGCCAGAGGCGAGTCGAGACACGACGTCGAGTCGAGCCGACCGCAGGCAGATGTGCGGGAGGTGAGCGCAGTGCGCAGCACCGATTTCCCCGCGGGGCCGCGGGGGATTGAAAAGGGGGAGCGCGGCGGCGCCCCCTTTTCCCGTTCACGTGCCACAGAGATTATCTGCCTGCCAGACATCTGGTGAACGGAATCCTTCCTCATACGCCGAATTAGCGGTTTTGCCGGGTGGCGGCTACGCCTTACCCGGCCTACTCATCACCCCAGATACTCAATCACCGATAGCCCACCGTTGTAATCGGTGCTGTAGATAATCCCCTGCGCATCAACAAACACATCGCACGACTGGATCACGCGCGGGCGTCCTGGCCGGGTATCCATCATCTTCGCGGGCGCAGCGGGCACCAGCGCACCCGTTTCCACCGGGCGATACGGGTTGGAAATATCGTAAGCGCGGACACCGGCGTTCTGGTAGGTGGCGAAAATCAGCGTCGAACTGATAAAACTACCGGGACGGTTTTCGTGCAGGTTGTGCGGGCCGAAGTGCGCCCCTTTCGCCACATAATCCGTCTCGTCCGGCTGCGGGAAGGTTGAGATGCTGACCGGGTTCGACGGCTCGCGAATATCAAACAGCCAGATCAGCTTCTCGCCATCTTCCTGATTGTCGAGCACCGCTTCATCCAGCACCACCAGCAGATCGCGATCCGGTAGCGGCAGCGCGGTATGCGTACCGCCGCCAAACGGCGGGCTCCAGTTCCGATGGCTGATCAGCTTCGGCTGAGTGCGATCTTTCACATCCAGCAGCGTTAAGCCGCCGTCGCGCCAGCTTCCGTAGGCGGTGTCACCTCTGATAATCGCGTGGTGCAGCGCATAGCGTTTGCCTTCCGGCCACGTGGGGGTTTCTCCGGCCTGCTGGTTCATACCCGGCAGCCACCAGCGCCCGGCGACCTGCGGCTTGCGCGGATCGGCCAGATCGATGGTCAGAAAAATGTAGTCGGTAAAACCGTCGATCAGCGCCGATACATAAGCCCAGCGCCCGCCGACGTACCAGATGCGGTGGATGCCAATGCCATTGAGCGACAGGAAGCTGATTTCGCGCGGTTTATCCGGCGTGGAGATATCAAAAATGCGCAGCCCGGCGCTCCAGCCTTTATCCTGCACGTCGCTGACCGTGTCGCCTACCGAGCGGGTGTAGTAAACCTTTTCATCGGCAAAGCGCGCATCGGCGAACAGATCGCGGGCGTTAATCACCAGCAGCAGATCGTCATGCGCCTGTAAGTGCACATTCCAGGTGCCCGGCGGCGCGGGTACGTAGCCTGCGGGTTTCGGGTTTTTCGGGTCGCGGACATCAACAATCGAAAACCCCTGCGACACCATATGGCCGATATACGCAAAGCCGCGATGCACCATCAACTGGACGCCATCCGGGCGTCCCCCCTGATCGCTGTGCCCAATCAACCGCATGTTGCGGCTGTATTCGGGACGCGGAAGTTCAGTTGCCATGATTAATCCTTTCCGATGCCGGATGTCAAAATGCCGGATGGCGGCTGCGCCTTATCCGGCCTACGAGCCCGACGCAATGTGCACGTTCGTAGGCCGGATAAGCGTTAGCGCCATCCGGCAATCGCCAGCAAACATATCCGGCGAAGTTATTTGTTTTTCGCTTCCAGCGTCGCGAACCACGGCGCAATAAAATCTTCCGTCTGGCCCCAGCCCGGAATGATTTTGCCAAGCGACGCGACGTTCACCGCCCCCGGCTGGCTTGCCAGCAGTGCCTGCGGGATTGCCGCCGCTTTAAAGTCGTAGGTTGCAGGCGTCTGCTCACCGGCAATCTTATTGGCAATCAGACGGACGTTCGTCGCGCCAATCAGCTTCGGATCCACCGCCACGCTCACTTTCCACGGGCTGTTGGCTTCACGCATCAATTGCAGATCCTGGTTGGAAATGTCGATGCTGTAGAGTTTGATCTCCGTGCGGCCATTCTCTTTCAGCGCCTTATACGCGCCCTGGCTGAAAGCATCCCAGGTACCCCAGATAGCATCAATCTTACCTTTCGGGTATTTCGCCAGCACCGCGCCGACCTTGTTAGCCGTATCGCCCTGCACATCGGAAGAGACCGCGCCGATAGACTCCAGCTCTTTAATCCCCGGATTGGCTTTCAGCAGCTCAGCGTAAGTCGCCTGACGACGCTCCATCGGCGGGAAACCGGCGACCCACAGTTTGATAATGTTGGCTTTACCGTTGAAATCGTTTACCAGCGCACCGAAGGAGAGTTTGGTCAGCGAGGCATCATCCTGCTGGGTGACGGTCACGCCCGGAATCTCCCCGTTAACAGCGGTATCGAACACCGATACTTTGATCCCGGCGGCCACCGCTTTTTTAATCAGATCGGTGGAATAGGGATCGCGGCCCTGCGACAGGATAATGCCGTCATACTTCTGGCTGATCGCCTGGTTTACAAAGTCCTGGAATTTGGCATCGTCGCCATTACTCAAAAAGGTACTGATTTTAAAGCCGAGTTTTTTACCTTCCTGTAAGGCGCCGGAGACGAACTGCGTGGTGTTATCGTCCGAGCCAAGGTTACGGATCAGCGCAATGCGCACCGGGCCGTTGTGATTGGCGATGGCATCCGGTACCGGCGCTGGCGTGGCCGCATGGCCCGGAAGCGCGCTCAGTAACCCCAGCGCTAACAGTGAGAGTGCAATTTTTTTCATGTCTGTTTTCCCCTGAAAATTAACGACGCTGGAAGTAAGTCAACGCAAGAGCACCGGCCAGCACCAGCCCCTTAATAATGTCCATCGCATAGTAGGGCACCGACAGCATCACCAGCCCGTTTTGCAGCACGCCAAGGATCACCGCGCCCACCAGCGTGCCGAGCGCATTTGGTTTTCCGGAACCGGCGAGCGAAAAGCCGATCCACGCCGCTGCCACGGCATCCATCAAATAACTTCCGCCCGCGTTCACCTGCGAAGAGCCAATGCGCGAGGCGAGCAGAATGCCGCCAAGGCCCGCCAGCAGCGAAGCAATAACGTACGCCGTAACTTTATAGCGCGTGGTGCGAATACCCGAGAGGCGCGCTGCTTCCGGGTTGCCGCCAATGGCGTACATCCGGCGGCCGTGCGTGGTCAGCGACAGGCCAAGCTGCGCCACTACCGTCACCACCAGCATAATGATCACGATCGTCGGCACCTGGCCAAGCAGACTAAAAGCGGCCGGAATCGTCCCTTCCGCCATATCGCCGCTCGGCAGCACCATATTTTCCGTGATCGAGCCGCCGTAGCTGTACGTCATCGCTACGCCCTGAATAACAAACAGGCTGCCGAGCGTCGCCAGCATGTCGGGAATCCGCAGCACCACAATCAAAAAAGCATTGAACAGGCCGACCAGCGTACAGAGCGCCAGGGTAATAACGATGGCCTCCGTCGTGCCGAAGCCGTGCCAGACAAACAGCGAAATCACCAGCGCATTCGCCAGCGAAGCCGTTGAACCTACGGAGAGATCAAAGCCGCCGATAGTCAGCGAAATCGAGACGCCCACGCCAATCACCGTCACAATGGCGATTGAGCGTAAGATATTGATAATGTTGAATGGGTCGAGGAAGTTGTCCGACGCGAGGCCAAAAACCGCGATCAACAAGACCACGGTGAGCAACATGCCCCATTTATACAGAAAATCAAAAAATTGCTGGCGGGGCGTTACCGCCGCATTGACTGACAGGGCCTTACTCACAGCGCCGCTCCTCCGGTGGAATAATAAAGTAATGTCTCTTCACGGGCCTCCTTACCCGCCACTTCAGCTACGATGCGCCGGTCCCACAGCACACAAATCCGATCGCACAGCCCAACCAGCTCGGCGAATTCACCCGACGCATAGATCACGCCTTTCCCTTCCCGCGCCAGCCCGTCAATCAACTGGAACAGGTCGGTCTTCGCTTTCACGTCCACGCCTTTGGTCGGCTCGTCGAAAATCACCACGTTAGCGTTGCCGCGCAACCATTTCCCAATAGCCACTTTTTGCTGATTACCGCCAGAAAGGCGGCGCAGCGTCTGCG
This sequence comes from Kosakonia sp. MUSA4, assembly GCF_013085925.1. Classification (NCBI taxonomy): domain Bacteria; kingdom Pseudomonadati; phylum Pseudomonadota; class Gammaproteobacteria; order Enterobacterales; family Enterobacteriaceae; genus Kosakonia; species Kosakonia sp. MUSA4. The sequence continues at coordinate 1,343,889 of NZ_CP025697.1, read as the reverse complement.
CCGGGCCGGTAGTGCGAATGCCGACGCGGGCAATCACCTCTTCCGCCCAGCGCCAGGCCAGGCGATGACCAAACAGTCCCCAGCGTGAAAAGCTGTTATCCGCGCTGATAGCGAGGTTCATGCTGATCGGCTCGTCAACAAAGATACCCTCTTTGCGCCGCTCTTCCGGCACCAGCGCCAGACCGCGTATCACGGAATCGGCCGGATCGCGCGGCCGCCACGGCTGATTATTCAGCTCGCCACGCTTGATGCGGCTTTTACTTGCGCCAAACAGCGCCTTGCACAATTCGGTTTTCCCCGCGCCCGCCAGCCCGGCGATGCCCAGAATTTCGCCTTTGCGCAGACGCAGTGAGATATCTTTCAGCAGCCCTTCGTCGTGCAGACCGTCAATACTCAGCAGCACCTCATCGCTGTGCGGCGGGCGCGCAGGCGGATAGATATCGCTTAATTCGTGGCCAAGCATCTTCTCGACAATCTCTTCGCCGCTCAGCTCCGCCATCGGCCCGGATTCAATCAGCTTGCCGTCGCGCAGCACCGTTAAGGTGTCGCAAATCGCTTTCAGCTCGTGAATGCGGTGCGAGATAAACACTACGCCAATACCCTGCTGTTGCAGGCGTTTCACCACGGTGAACAAGCGCTCACTTTCATGCTGATCGAGCGGTGCGGTGGGTTCATCAAGAATCAAAAAACGGCAGTGGTGCGACAGCGCCCGCGCCAGCAGAATTTGCTGCTTCTCCGCCAGCGTGCAGCTATCAATGGAGCGTTTTACATCAAGCTGAACATCAAGCTGCGCCAGCGCAACACGCGCCTGCTGGCGGATCTCGTTCCAGCGGAAGCGGTGCCCGGTTTCCGCCAGCGTATCGAGCATGATGTTTTCGGCAATGCTTAAGCCGGGGATCAGTGCAACATCCACTTCCTGCTGCACCAGATGAATACCGAGTTGTTTGGCGTCGCGCGGGGTGCGAATGGACACCACCTGATTGTTGATGCTGATTTCACCTTCGTAGTGATCGTGCGTGCCGCACAGCACCGCCATCAGCGTCGATTTCCCCGCGCCGTTTGCCCCGGTTAAGGCATGCACCGAGCCGCCGTGCAGGCTGAAGTCCACGTGCGACAGCGCCCTGAAGCCGCCAAAGGCCAGGCTAATGGTGCGCATTTCGAGGTGGTTACGGCTCATGGTGCATGAATCCCTGCAATTAATAGATTGATTTAACGAATTTTTCACAGCCTCGCTTGACTGGCAACGACGGAAAATGCATAAGATAAAGCAAAATATTATTAGCCATCCGGATGTCCAGACATAACATCGGGTTAGCAAACACGCACAAGGACACTACACATGAGCAACACTGATATTCGCGTCGTACCCGGCCCTGCCAATTATTATTCCCATGCCGGAAGCCTTGCGCGTTTGCACGACTTCTACAGCGCAGAGCAGCTCTCACGCGCGGTGTGGATCTACGGCGAACGCGCTTTTGCCGGGGCCAAAGCCTTTCTGCCGCAAGGGTTTAACGCGCCGGACGCAAAGCACATTCTGTTTCGGGGCCATTGCAGCGAACGCGACGTGGCCGAACTGGTGCAGCAATCCGGCGATGACCGGGCGGTGGTGATTGGCGTTGGCGGCGGAGCACTGTTGGATACCGCCAAAGCGGTAGCGCGCCGTCTCGGCTTACCGATCGTGGCGATCCCGACCATTGCTGCGACCTGCGCAGCCTGGACGCCGCTGTCGGTGTGGTACAACGATGCCGGCCAGGCGCTGCATTTTGAGATTTTCGATGATGCCAACTTCCTTGTACTGGTCGAGCCGCAAATCATCCTCAATGCACCGGCGGAGTACCTGCTGGCGGGCATCGGCGATACGCTGGCGAAGTGGTATGAAGCCGTGGTGCTGGCACCGCAGCCAGAAAACCTGCCGCTGACTGTGCGGCTGGGGATTAATGGCGCACTGGCTATCCGCGATGTGCTACTGGAAAGCAGCGAACAGGCGTTGACCGATCAGCAGCGCGGCGAAGTGACGCAGGCGTTTCGTGATGTGGTGGACGCCATTATTGCTGGCGGCGGTATGGTTGGCGGGCTGGGCGAGCGCTATACCCGCGTGGCGGCCGCGCATGCCGTGCATAACGGCCTGACGGTACTGCCGCAAACGGATAAATTCCTGCACGGCACCAAAGTCGCTTACGGCATTCTGGTGCAGAGCGCCCTGCTCGGCCAGGACGATGTGCTGGCGCAACTGATCGATGCGTATCAGCGCTTCAACCTGCCCACCACGCTGGCGGCGCTGGAGGTGGATATCAACAATCACGCCGAGCTGGAGAAAGTGATTGCTCACACGCTGCGTCCGGTGGAATCCATCCACTACCTGCCGGTAAACCTCTCCGCCGACACGCTGCGAGCGGCGTTTGAAAAAGTCGAAGCGCTGTCGCGCTAATCATAACGCCGGATGGTGCTTATTCTGTTTATCCTGGCGGAGAATCCTGCTACGTAAATCGGCAAGCATCTTTCATCGTGCTTCCCCCGACAGACAGTCAAAAAACAGGTTGAATCTCTTCCACCTAATCGCTACGATTTTTAAAAAATCACACTGATTGAGGTGCCCAAATGCCTGGGACGAAAGTACTGACAGCGCATGTACCCATTGAACTCGCCGATAAAGTCGATTCACTTGCCGAAAGCAGCGAACGCTCGCGGGGCTGGATTATCAAGCGTGCGCTCGCGGAATATATTGAGCGTGCAGAATTACGCCAGGCCATGATTCAGCAAGGCCTGGATGCCGTTGAACGCGGTGAAACCGTCAGTCATGCAGAAGCGGCGACCTGGCTTAAAAGTCTGGGGACGGCAAATCCACTGCCACTGCCAGGCGTTAAAAAGCGGGGATGATGAATGCAGTTAGAATGGACTCGACTCGCGCTTCAGGATGTAGAGAGACTGTCAAAATTCCTGTTTATCCAAAACCCTGAAGCGGCCCGCAAAGTTGTCATCATGTTGGCTGACGCCCCTGAAATGCTCTTGCTACACCCGCAGATAGGCCCGCCGGATGAAAGCTGGTATCCGCGCGAAGTCCGTTCTTTGTTTGTTGGCAGTTATGAAATGATTTACGAACTGACGGACAGCCATATCATCATCCTGCGAATCTGGCATACAAAAGAAGACCGCTAGCGCTCATTGCCGGATGGCGCTGGCGCTTATCCGGCCTACGGGTTTATTCATGCCACTCATGCAGGCCACAGCCCCATCGCCATTCGCGCGATGCCGAGCAGCGTTTCGCGGCTTGCGCCGTCCCGCGCCTGAATCGACATCCCCTGCTGAATGCTGACATACAAACGCGTTAGCGCGTCGATATCGGTTGATGGCGGTAATTCGCCGCGCTGCTGCGCTTCACTCAGGCGTGCTTTCAGCAGTTCATAGCCGCTGTTACGCAGTTGCTGAACCCGCGCGCCGAGCCGTTCGTTACCTTCGCTGGCCACCGCCGAAAGCGCCACCATACAGCCGTGCGGTAAATCACTGCGGGTTAAGGTTTCCGCTGAACGCTCCAGCCACTGCGCAACCGCCTTTTTCGGCGACGGCTCGCTCTCCATGCCGCCCCAGATATGCGGCGCAACGCACGCTTCATAGTGCTGCAACACCTCGTCGTAGAGATCCTCTTTGCTGCCGAACGCGGCGTACAGACTGGGGGATTTAATCCCCATCGTCGCATAGAGATCGTTCATCGACGTCGCGGTATAACCCTTCTGCCAGAAGAGTTTCATCGCTTTGTTCAGCGCATCCGTGCGATCAAATTCCCGGGGTCTTCCACGGCTCACTTCGGCATCCTCACATTTTGTGCTGATCGGTATATTAATAGTATTGACGAATACATGGAAGCGTGATTATTTTAATTATGTATCAATCGACACATAATTCAGGAGCCACTCATGTCACACTCACTTGCAGGAAAACGCGCACTGGTCACCGGTGCGAGCCGCGGTCTGGGGAAAGCCATTGCCTTAACGCTGGCGCGCGCCGGGGCGGATGTCGCCATCACCTGGGAGAAATCAGCGGAGAAAGCCGAAGCGGTTGTCGCAGAAATCCGCGCCCTTGGGCGTAACGGCGTTGCTATTCAGGCCGACAGCGCCAGGCCGGAGGCGGCACGCGCGGCGGTTGCGCAGACGGTAGAACAACTGGGCGGGCTGGATATTCTGGTCAATAACGCCGGAATTGCGCGCGGCGGTTTGCTGGAAACGATGTCGCAGGAAGATATCGATGCGTTGATCAACGTGAATATTCGCGGTGTGGTCTATACGACACAGGCAGCCATCGCCCATCTGCCAAAAGGCGGGCGCATTATCAATATCGGCAGCAATCTTTCCGACCGCGTACAACTGCGCGAGATTGCGGTTTACTCAATGACCAAATCGGCGCTGAACTCGTTAACGCGCGGGCTGGCGCGGGATTTGGGGCCGCGCGGTATTACCGTCAATATGGTGAAACCCGGCTCGACGGAAAGTGATATGAACCCGGTGGACGGTGAAACCTCCGATGAGCAACGTCGCTTTATCGCGCTGGGCCACTACGGTGAAGCGCAGGATATCGCCGAAGCGGTCGCCTTCCTGGCCAGCCCGGCGGCGAAGCAGATCACCGGAACCGATATCGTGGTGGATGGAGGCACGAACGCATAACGCCAGCAGAGGCGGCGCGTCAGCAGCAGCGCGCGCCGCCTTTACCGCCGTAGCGCGCATCCTGGCGTTCGCGGAAAAACGCCTCGTAGGTCATCGGCGTCTGATCCGGGTGCGTAACGCGCATATGTTCAACGTAGTTGTCATAGTCCGGCACGCCAATCATCATCTTTGCCGCCTGGCCCAGATATTTTCCGGCTTTTGAGAGCGTATCAAACATCTTTTCCCCCTGAGAAAACCCTCTCCCGCAAGGGAGAGGGGGAAATCATTAATGGGCGCTTTTGGCCTGGCCGACAATCTGCTCAAGATTCTCCGGCATCGGCTCGTACGGCGTCTCTTTCGCTGTCGGTTCATTCACCTTCAGCGCCGCCAGCGCGGTTTTCAGCGAGTAAAACGCCAGCACCACCACCACCACCATAAAGAAGATGGTCAGCCCGGCATCGAGGCGGTTGTTAAACACCAGTTGCGCCAGTTGTGACTGGGTATACTGCGCCGGAATGTTGCCGCTGTCGATCATCGCCTGGAACTTGTTGGCGATGGCGAGGAAGCCGACTTTGCCATCCGGGCTGAAGGCTTTTTGCCAGCCAGCGGTCAGCGTACACACCAGCAGCCAGGCGGTCGGCACTAATGCCACCCACGCATAACGCTGGCGTTTCATTTTAAACAGCACCACCGCGCAGAGCATCAGCGCCATGCCTGCCAGCATCTGGTTGGCGATACCAAACAGCGGCCACAAGGTGTTGATGCCGCCAAGCGGATCAACCACGCCCTGATGCAGGAAGTACCCCCACGCCAGAACGCACAGCGCCGTCGCCAGCAGGTTAGCAGGCAGCGATTCGGTCCGTTTCAGGTTTGGCGAGATAACACCCAACAGATCCTGCAACATAAAGCGCGCCGCGCGCGTACCGGCATCGACCGCCGTCAGAATAAACAGCGCTTCAAACAGAATGGCGAAGTGATACCAGAACGCAACGTCCATCATGCCGCCGAGCGCGCCGTGCAGGATGTACGCCATCCCCACCGCCAACGTCGGCGCACCGCCCGCTCTTGAGATGATCGACTGTTCGCCCACTTCGCTGGCAATCTGCGTCAGCGCATCCGGCGTAATGGTAAAGCCCCAGCTACTGACCACCTGCGCCGCTGAAGCGACAACATCCGCCGTGCCTGCGGGCGCCAGCACCGCCATCGGGCTGTTCATCGCGAAGTAAACGCCCGGATCGATAATGCACGCCGAGACCAGCGCCATGATCGCCACAAACGACTCCATCAACATACCGCCGTAACCGATAAAGCAGGCCTGGCCTTCGCTGGCGAGCATCTTCGGCGTGGTACCGGAAGAGATCAGCGCATGGAAGCCGGAGACCGCGCCGCAGGCAATGGTAATAAACAGGAACGGGAACAGGTTGCCGGTCCACACCGGGCCAGTACCGTCAACAAATTTGGTCAGCGCCGGCATGGTCAGCGTCGGGCGCATAATCAAAATGCCAATCGCCAGGCCAATAATGGTGCCGATTTTCAGGAAAGTGGAGAGATAATCACGCGGCGCCAGCAGCAGCCACACCGGCAGTACCGAGGCGACAAAACCATAGCCCACCAGCATCCACGTCAGTTGCACGCCGGTGAAATCGAAGAACGGCGCCCAGGTCGGGCTGGCGGCAACCCAGCCGCCGGAGATAATGGCAAACACCAGCAGCACGAGGCCGATCACCGAGACTTCGCCGATGCGCCCGGGGCGCAGATAGCGAATATAAATGCCCATAAAAATGGCGAGCGGAATCGTGAATGCCACGGTCCAGGTGCCCCACGGGCTGTGGGTCAGCGCTTTGACGACAATCATCGCCAGTACCGCGAGGATGATCACCATGATCATAAAGGTCGCCACCAGCGCAATCACGCCAACAGTCGATCCCATCTCTTCTTTCACCATCTCACCGAGCGAACGGCCGTCGCGGCGGGTCGAGATAAACAGCACCATAAAGTCCTGCACCGCCCCGGCCAGCACCACGCCTGCGAGGATCCAGATCATGCCAGGCAGATAACCCATCTGCGCCGCCAGCACCGGTCCCACCAGCGGGCCTGCCCCGGCAATTGCCGCAAAATGGTGACCGAACAGCACTTTTTTATCCGTCGGCACATAGTCGAGGCCATCGTTGTGCCGTACCGCCGGAGTCATGCGCGTCGGATCAACCTGCAGCACATTTTTGGCGATATAGAGGCCATAAAACCGGTAAGCAATAAGATAAATGCAGACGGCAGCAACCACGATCCACAGCGCGTTGATCGGTTCGCCGCGATTGAGCGCGATATAGCCGAGGGCAAAAGCTCCGACGAGGGAGAGGATTGCCCAGATAAGGTATTTCCCTGGGTTGTTCATAGCGGTTGTCCGTGTGAGAAACAGAGAGATGTTACATTTTGTATCTATATCAACCCACGGCTTTTAACAACTTTGAAACATGGAAAATTTGCCCTGCAACCAGGTATTTACATGATTGTGTTAACGGGATCGCAAGAATGCCCTCTCCGCGCAGGGAGAGGGAGAAATTAGCCGAGCACGGCGGTGCTCAGGCGGCAGGTACAGCAGCGGCGTCCCTGTTCGTCGAACACCACGATTTCCCAGCTCTGGTTTTGCCGCCCAAGATGCAACGGCTGGCAGGCGCCGCGCACTTTCCCCTCGGCAACCGGGCGGTGATGCGTGGCGTTTAACTCGGTGCCGACCACGCACTGGCCGTCACGCGTCATCATATAGCCCGCCATTGAACCGAGCGTTTCCGCCAGCGCCGCCGACGCGCCGCCGTGCAACAGGCCAAATGGCTGATGGGTGCGGGCATCGACCGGCATTTCGGCCTCGATAAAATCGTCGCCGATGCGGGTATAGAGAATGGCCAGATGCGCCACCAGCGTGTTTTCACTGCTGGCATTCAGTTCTTCAAGCGTTAAGTGACGTTTCCAGATCATCTACGCCCCCAGCGTTGAGCCGCCATCCACCACGATATCCTGTAGCGTGATATGGCTGGCCAGATCGGACGCCAGAAACAGCACGGTGTTCGCCACTTCCTGCGGCCGGGCGATTTTGCCCAGCGGAATGCCGAGCTTGAACTGCTCGCCAAAGCCGCGAATGCGCTGCTGTTCAGCATCATCGCTCACCCACAGCGTGCGTTGCATATCGGTGTCCGTCGAACCCGGCGAAACGACATTACAGCGCACGCGGCTTGCCGCCAGCTCAAGGCCGACGGTCAGCGTCAGGCTTTTCAGCGCCGCTTTCGACGCGCCATACGCGCTCATGCCGATGCGTGGCGTATGCGCCGCATCGGACGCCACCGTGACGATCGCCCCGCCCTGCTGACGGCGAAACTGCGCCATCGTCTGCTGGAACAGGTTGAACGCGCCGCCGACATTCACGGCAAACGTATGCTGCCAGGCTTCTGCGCTCAGCGCATCGGTCGATCCCATATGCAAAACCCCGGCAGCATTAACCAGCACATCCAGCCGTTCGTGCTGCGCCAGCAGGCGTTTGCAGACGGCTTGCGCCTGCGCGGCATCGGCAATATCCACCGTTTCACAGGAGAAGGGATAATCGCGGCCGGGAAAGGCCAGATCGAAGCCGGTAACCTGCGCGCCCGCCGCAACAAAGGCCAGCGCGGTGGCATAACCGATGCCCTTGCCTGCGCCGGTCACCCACACGGTTTTGCCGGTAAAATCCAGGCTGGCCATTATTTCACCTCGCGCGAGAGCAGCGCCCACCACGCATCGATGGTCGGATTTTTCGCCAGCATGACAAAATCGATATCGCCGTGGACTTTGCGCCAGCGGGCAGCCAGCCCCATCATGCGCACGGAATCCAGGCCGTAGTCGATCAGGTTCTCGTCATCCAGCGGCTCGTCGGATTCATCCAGCAGCGGCAATACCACCGCGCGCAGCGCCGCTTTGCTGCCCGGCACCGGCACCGGCAGCAGTTCCTGGGTGAGCACCACGCGGCCGGAACGACCGGCGACATATTTCAGCGACATCAAATGTTCTTCGCGGCTGAAATCCGCCAGCGCATCGGCCACCATAAACGGCTTGATATCGCGCATAAACGCATCCGTGGCGGTGGTCATGCAACCAATGTGCGAATAGACCCCGGTGATCAGCAACTGGTTGCGCCCGGTCTCTTTCAGCATCTGCTCCAGCGGCGAGCGATGAAACGCACTGTAGCGCCACTTCACCAGCACCGTATCGGCTTCATCGGGGGCCAGTTCGGCGACGATTTTCTGCTGCTCCGGCGAACGGGTCAGCCCCGGCCCCCACATATCATTCAGTAACGCGCGGTCCTCATCGCTCTGCGCTTTCGGCTGTGCGGTGTAGTAAACCGGGATGTGGTGCTGTTTGCAGAACGCGCGCAGCGCAGCGATGTTCGCCACTACCTGCTGCATCATCGGGCAGTTATCGCCCCAGAAACTGACAAAATAGTCCTGCATATCATGAATCAGCAGCGCCGCACGCTCCGGCTCAAACGGCCAGCTGACTTTGTTCTGCGGGATATCAGCCGCAGCAGGCAGTGCGTAGCCCTGTAATTTTGGAATCGCCATCTTCTCTCCTTTACGCGGTGGCGCGCTCGGCCAGCCACTGACGTAACTTTTTCTTATCAACTTTGCCGACCGGCGTCAGCGGCAGTGCCGCCAGGCACTCCACGCGATCCGGCAGCTTAAATTCCGCGACGCCCTGCTCACGCAGGAAACGACGCACCGCAACGGCACGCAGCGGCTCTTTCACCACCAGGTACGCGCAGCTTTTTTCCCCCAGCAGGCTGTCTTCCATGCTCACCAGCGCGGCGTGGATCACCGACTCGTGGCGCAGCAGCAGGTTTTCGATCTCCTCGGCAGCGATCTTCTCGCCGCCGCGGTTGATCTGATCTTTTTCCCGCCCCTGCACGGTGATGTAGCCCTGCTCATCAAGCGAAATCAGATCGCCGGAGCAGTAAAAGCCGTTCGCATCGAAGGCGCTGGCGTTGTGCTCCGGGCTGTTGAAATAGCCGCGAAAGGTGTACGGCCCGCGCGTCATCAGCCGCCCGACATGGCCTGGCGGCAGCCGATTGCCGTGTTCATCCGCCACCCACACTTCATCATCCGGGCACATCGGGCGGCCCTGCGTATTAATGATGCGATCAAAGGGATCGTCCAGCCGGGTGTAGTTCACCAGCCCTTCGGCCATGCCAAACACCTGCTGCAACTGGCAGCCGATTTCCGCCGGAATACGCGCCGCCAGCGTTGCTGACAGCCGCGCGCCGCCGACCTGTAACAGTTCGAGCGATGCCAGTTGCGCATTGCTGCCCCACTCGGTGATCGCCTGCAACCACAGGCTCACCGCAGGCGGCACCAGCGCAGTGACGGTAATCTGGTGTTTTTCGATCAGCGGGAAGCAGAGCGTGGCGCTCGGATCGGCGGCCAGCACCACGCAACCTTGCGCGAGGAAGACGCCCAGCGCGCCGGGAGAACTCATCGGGTAGTTGTGCGCGGCGGGCAGTGCGCACAGGTAGCGGGTTTGCGCGGTGAAGCCGCAAATCTCGTTGCTGCGCGCAATGCTGTAGTAATAATCGTTGTGGGTGCGAGGGATAAGCTTCGGCGTGCCGGTACTGCCGCCGGAAAGCTGGAAAAACGCCACTTCATCGGCCGGTGTCGGCGTGGCGACGAAGTTATCCGCCGGGCGGGCAATCGCCGCCTCCAGCGCGCGCTCGCCCTGTTCGCCGCGCAGCAGCACCACGCGAACAGAATCCAGCGTGCGAATAAACGCGTCGTCGGCAAACAGCGCATGATCGCGATCGGCAATCAACAGCGCCGGTTTGATCTGTGCGGCATAGGCGGTCAGCTCGCTGCGCTGATGGCTGAACAGCGCATTCACCGGCGCCACGCCGAGTTTCAGCAGGGCAAACAGCGTGATGTAGAACTCCGCCACATTGCCCAGTTGCACCAGCGCGGTCTGGCCGCGCGCGATCCCCTGCGCCTGTAAGCTGTACGCCAGGTTATCGGAAGCCTGATGCAACTGGCGGTAGCTCAACGGGCGCTCGCCGTCGATCACCGCCGTGGCATCGCTGTGCGCATGGCGGGTCAAAATGTCAGTAAGCGGCAGATCCTGCCAGTACCCTTTTTCGCGGTAACGGCGGGCGAATTCTTCCGGCCAGCGGGTAAAAGGAATGCTCATCGTCGTTCCTCAGTGCAGACCAAATGCGTTCAGCATAGTGGTCAGTTTCACCCCGGTTTCGCGCCACTCCGCCAGCGGCGAGGAAGCGGGCACAATACCGGCACCGGCAAACAGCCGGACGTGGTTTTCATGAATGCGGGCGCAGCGGATGGTCACCACCCACTCGCCATTTCCTTCGTCATCGCACCAGCCGACAATGCCGCCGAACAGTTCACGGTTGAACGGCTCCAGCTCGGCAATCAGCTTTTTCGCCACCTGATGCGGGAAACCGCTCAGCGCAGGCGTCGGGTGCAGCAGGCAGGCGAGCGTCAGGGCGTTTTCCCCCGCCAGCGCCGTGCCTTCAATGGGCGTCGCCAGATGCCACAACGTCGGCGTGGTCACCAGTTGCGGCGAATCCGGCAAGGTCAGAGAGCGGCTGCGCGGTTGCAGCACTTTTTTCATCGCCTGCGTCACCAGCTCGTGCTCGTGACGGTCTTTTTCCGACGCCAGCAACTTGTTGCCCGCTTCGCGATCCAGCATGTCATCCGGCTGGCGACGGGCGGAACCGGCCAGCGGCAGCGAACTAAAATGGTCGCCCTCTTTGCGTAGCAGCAGTTCCGGGCTGGCACCCAGCAGCGCGCCACCATCCGGCAACGGAACGTGGAAATTGAAACTGGCCGGGTTCTGGGCAATCAGCCGCTCCAGCAACACGCCGCCGTCGATGTGGCTGTCGGTGGCAATCTCGATCAGGCGGGAGAGCACCACTTTGTCCACTTCCGGCGTGGCGGTCTTCTGCGCCGCGCGTGCCACCATCTGCATGAAGGTTTCCTGCTCCGGGATTTCGCGTTGCGCGACAACATTCGGCATGCTGCTGGCGTTGAAATAGCGGGCAGAACGCTGGCGCGCCGGGCGGGAGAAAGTTTGCCATGACGCCGGAATAAACAGCGCCGAAGGTTGGGTGGTATCGAACGGGATTGCGCCGACCATCACCGGCCGGACCACGCCCTGCGCTTTCGCATCGGCAAAGGCCTGCGCCAGTTTGCTCTGGAAGGCGCTCTCTGGAGAATCACCGCTGACGGCAGGTTCAGAGAAACGGGCAACGCACCCGGAGGTTATAAAACTGCGGTACGGCGACATAAACAAAAACTGATCCGCGGCCAGTGTTTTTGCAGACTGCTGGATATCCTCAGCCAGGGACATATCCATATCATCCTCCAACAACTATAAGTAAGATTAATAATAATTATCATTTGCGTTTTGTTTCTGTAAGATAAAAAGTTATTACCCGCGCTGTCAACAGCAGATTCCTCTTCTGCGTCGCTAATGCTTGCATCCCCCTCATGCAATGATGAAAATGAGAAGCATTAACCTCAACAAAAACAGGACGCAATCCGTGAGATTTTCTTTTTTGTTCCGTAAGCCCTTAGTGATGCTGGGCATTTTTGTTTTAGGACTAACCTCAGCAACCGCCGCCGACTGGCCTCGCCAGGTCACCGACAGCCGCGGTACGCATCAGCTCGACAGCAAGCCGCTGCGCATTGTGTCAACCAGCGTCACCCTTACCGGATCGCTGCTGGCGATTGACGCACCGGTGATTGCCAGTGGTGCAACCACGCCGAATAACCGTTTTGCCGACGCGCAAGGCTTTCTGCGCCAGTGGGGCGACGTGGCGAAACAACGCAACGTCGCGCGTCTTTACATTGGTGAAGCGAATGCCGAAGCCGTTGCCGCGCAGATGCCGGATCTGATCCTCATCAGCGCCACCGGCGGCGATTCCGCCCTTGCCCTGTACGACCAGCTTTCCACCATCGCGCCGACGCTGGTCATCAATTACGACGATAAAAGCTGGCAGGCGCTGCTCACTCAACTGGGTGAAATCACCGGCCAGGAAAAACAGGCCGCGGCGCGCATCAGCGAATTCAACCAGCAACTGGCCGACGCCAAAGCGCGGATGAAACTGCCGCCGCAGCCGGTTACAGCGCTGGTTTATACTCCCGCCGCGCACAGCGCCAACCTGTGGACCCGCGACTCCGCGCAGGGCAAGTTGTTGCAGCAACTGGGCTTCGCCCTTGCGCAGCTACCGGCCAATCTGCAAACCAGCCAGAGCCAGGGTAAACGCCACGACATCGTGCAACTGGGCGGCGAAAACCTTGCCGCCGGGCTGAACGGTGAAGCGCTGTTCCTGTTCGCCAGCGATCAACAAGATGCCGACGCGCTGAGTGCGAACCCGCTGCTGGCGCATCTGCGTGCGGTACAGAACAAACGCGTTTACGCCCTCGGCGCAGAAACCTTCCGCCTGGATTACTACAGCGCTACCCGCGTGTTGCAGCGTTTGTCGGCGCTGTTTGGTTAATCTGTTTGCCGGATGGCGGCTGCGCCTTATCCGGCCTACACAAAGCGGTACAGCAGACGTAGGCCCGGTAAGCGTCAGCGCCACCGGGCATTTCCCACAGCGACACCCTTTTCCCTGTAAGCAAAGCTGCTGAAGCGCTGGGGGTGTGCCTCCGCCGAAATCGGCGGTTTTGCCGGATGGCGGCTGCGCCTTATCCGGCCTACATAAAGCGGTACGGCAGACGTAGGCCGGATAAGCGACAGCGCCCTCCGGCAAACAGCTTTCTACGCGGCAGGCTGCGTCTGACGAAAACGGCGCAGCTCGCCGAGCGCCACCACCAGCACTAAACCGATCGCCGCCAGTACCAGCCCGCTGATGCTCGCCGATGAGGCGGGCGTCATCATCGATCCCATCGCCCCCAGCAGCGCCGCGCCAATCGCATCGCCGGTCACGTTCTGCGCGGTCCACAAACCGTTGATGCGCCCGAGCATCGCTTCCGGCGTCTGGGTTTGCAGCAGGGTGTACTGCAACAGCGAACTCACGGCGGTCAGCCAGCCGCATAACGCCAGCAACAGCACGCCGAGCGCCCACACCGGCATCAGGCTGAACAGCCCTATCGCGACAAAAGCGCCGACGCTGGTCATCAGCATAATCACGCCAGGTCGTTCGCTGTGCGCCAGTTTGCCGCTGGTCAACGCCCCAATCGCCGCACCAAGCGGCAGCGCGGCATACAGCAGGCCGATTTCCGCCGCCGACATGTTCCAGCTCATCGCCAGCGCCGGGTAAAGCACGCGCACGGCGCTGGCCATGGTTAACAGCCCGCCGAGCAGCGCAATGCCGCCAATCAACGGGTTACGAAATAAAAATTGCAGCGCCGTCAGCAGCGATTTCAGCGGGTGCTCGCGCGGCTGCGGCGGTGGTGGCAATGCAGGCAGGCTGAGTAACGGCAACAGGGTAATAAACGTCCCCGCCGCCGCCAGACCGTAGTTCCACACTACGCCGCCCGAAGCCAGCAGCAGACCGCCGCACATTGGCGAAATCACCGACCCCAGACGCACCGTCAGCATGGTGATCGCCCCCGCCTGCATCAGGTTTTCCCGCCCGACCAGCGCAGGCGTTGCCGCCAGCAGCGCCGTCACGCCGAGCGCGCCGAAAAAGCCGTCCCACAAACCCAGCAGATAGATCGCCGCCAGCGAAGGCTCCGCCAGTTGTGCGTTCAGAAACAGGCCGATAAACCCAACGCCGCAGGTGGAGCGCGCCAGTAAAATCAGTTTCTTACGCTCATAGCGATCCGCCAGCACGCCACCAAACATCAGGCCAATAAACATGGCCGAACCGGTCAGCGTGACCGATAACCCCACCTGCCAACTGGAGTGGGTCATTGCCTGAATCTGCACCGGCACCGCTACGCCAAGCAGGCCCAGCGATAAAATCGAGATAAAACGCGCCAGAAACACCGCGCGAAAAGCCGGATGCGTGCGCAGCAGGCTAAGGTTCAACAGCCAGGATTGTTGTTTCATCACAGCGCCTTAAATACGTACTTTTTATGTCCATATGTCGGCTTCGCATGTTAACATATCAAAACAAGATCGATAACGATAATTACTATCATTATCAAATTTGGGACGTCTTATGTCGTGTTCTGCTTTTCCGGCGCGCCCCTTTGTTCTCGCCGGACTATTGATACTGCTTATTGTCGCCGCCGCACTCAGCCTGTTTATCGGTGCCAAACCGATGCCCGCCTCCGTGGTGATCGACGCCCTCTTCGGCGTCTGCCAGAGCGCGGACTGCGCCGTCATCCGCGATGCGCGCCTGCCGCGCACGCTGGCGGGTCTGCTGGCCGGTGGCGCGCTGGGCCTTGCTGGTGCGTTGATGCAAACCCTCACCCGTAATCCGCTGGCCGATCCCGGTCTGCTTGGCGTGAATTCCGGTGCCAGTTTCGCCATTGTGCTCGGCGCAGCGCTGCTCGGTATTTCGTCTCCGGTGGAGCAATTGCTGCTGGCGTTTTGCGGCGCGCTAGCCGCGTCGCTGCTGGTGGCCTTTACCGGCAGCCAGGGCGGCGGGCAGCTCAGTCCGGTGCGTCTGACGCTGGCGGGAGTGGCGCTTGGCGCGGTGCTGGAAGGGCTCTCCAGCGGGATTGCGCTGCTGAATGCCGATGTCTACGACCAGTTGCGATTCTGGCAGGCCGGATCGCTGGATATCCGCACCCTGCAAACGTTGAAAATGGTGATCATTCCGGTGCTGCTGGCGGCGGCAATCACGCTGATGTTGAGCCGTTCGCTCAACAGTTTGAGCCTCGGCAGCGATACCGCCACGGCGCTTGGCAGCAAGGTGGCGCGCACGCAATTACTCGGATTAGTGACCATCACCGTGCTGTGCGGCAGCGCGACGGCGGTGGTCGGCCCGATTGCCTTTATCGGGTTGATGATGCCGCACATGGCACGCTGGCTGGTGGGCGCGGATCACCGCTGGTCGCTGCCGGTCACACTGCTTGCAACGCCAGCGTTGTTGCTGTTCGCCGATATTATTGGCCGCCTGATTGTGCCCGGTGAGCTGCGCGTATCGGTGGTCAGCGCCTTTCTCGGTGCGCCGGTGCTGATTGTACTGGTGCGCCGCGCGCGCGGAGGTGGCCTGTGATGTCGCCGTCCCGTCGTTTAGTCGCCAGTTGTCTGCTGATGGGGCTTTGTGCCGTGCTGATGGCGGTCTGGAGCCTGCGCAGCGGCGCAGTAACGCTGGAATTGACCCAGGTGATGCACGCATTAACCGGCGATGCGCCGCGCGCGATGCAACGGGTGGTGATGGAGTGGCGTTTACCGCGCGTATTGATGGCGCTGCTGGTCGGTGCCGCGCTCGGCGTCAGCGGCGCGATTTTTCAATCGCTGATGCGCAACCCGTTAGGCAGCCCGGATGTGATGGGCTTTAACACCGGCGCATGGAGCGGCGTGCTGGTGGCGATGGTGCTGTTTGGTCAGCATTTAACGGCCATCGCGCTGGCAGCGCTGGCGGGCGGTATGCTCACCTCGCTGGTGGTCTGGCTGCTGGCCTGGCGCAATGGCATTGAAACCTTCCGCCTGATTATTGTCGGCATTGGCGTGCGTGCAATGCTCGTGGCCTTCAATACCTGGCTGCTGCTGCGGGCATCGCTGGAAACCGCCCTCACCGCCGGGCTGTGGAATGCTGGCTCGTTGAACGGCCTGACCTGGGCGAAAACACTGCCTTCTGCGCCAATTATTCTGGCAATGTTCGTGTGCGCCGCCCTGCTCGCCCGGCGGATGCGGTTGCTGGAGATGGGCGATGACAGCGCCTGCGCGCTCGGCGTTCGCGTCGAGCGTTCGCGCCTGCTGTTAATGCTGGTGGCGGTGGCGCTGACGGCGGCGGCTACCGCGCTGGCGGGGCCGATTTCGTTTATCGCGCTGGTGGCCCCGCATATCGCCCGGCGCATTAGCGCCACCGCTCGTTGGGGCTTAACGCAGTCGGCCCTGTGCGGCGCGCTGCTGCTGCTGCTGGCAGATTTTATCGCCCAGCAAGGGTTTACGCCTTATCAGTTGCCGGTGGGCGTGGTCACCGTCAGCCTTGGCGGTATCTACCTTATCGCCTTGTTAATTCAGGAGTCCCGCAAGAAATGACCGACTTATCTTCCCGTTTGCGCGGCGCAGACTTAACGCTGGGTTATGGCAAAAAAATTATTGCTGAGCAGCTAAGCGTTGCCATTCCCGACGGCCATTTCACCGCCATTATCGGCCCCAACGGCTGCGGTAAATCAACGCTGCTGCGCACTCTAAGCCGACTGATGACGCCCGCACAGGGGCATGTTTATCTCGATGGAGAGCAGATCCAGCGCTTCGCCAGCAAAGAGGTGGCGCGGCGCGTCGGGCTGCTGGCGCAAAACGCCACCACGCCGGGCGATATCACCGTGCAGGAGCTGGTGGCGCGCGGGCGCTACCCGCATCAACCGCTGTTCACCCGCTGGCGTAAAGAGGATCAAGACGCCGTGGCGCGGGCGATGAAAGCCACCGGCGTGGATTTGCTGGCCAGCCAGAGTGTCGATACGCTCTCCGGCGGCCAGAGGCAGCGAGCGTGGATTGCGATGGTGCTGGCGCAGGAAACCGCCATCATGCTGCTCGACGAACCCACCACCTGGCTCGATATCAGCTACCAGATCGATCTGCTGGAGCTGTTAAGCGCGCTGAACCGTGAGCAGGGTTATACGCTGGCGGCGGTGCTGCATGATTTGAATCAGGCCTGCCGCTACGCCACGCATCTGATTGCGCTGCGCGATGGCAAAATTGTCGCGCAGGGCGCGCCGAAAGAGATAGTTACCGCCGAATTGATAGAAGCGGTCTACGGTCTGCGCTGCATGATCATTGACGATCCGGTGGCGCATACACCGCTGGTGGTGCCGCTGGGGCGCAGCGGCATGCCAGCCGGATAAGCCGATCGATTGACTGCATCGCCCGATTGCCGGATGGCGCTAACGCTTATCCGGCCTACGGCGCAATCCCCTTTGTCAGCCCGGTAAACACGTAGGCCCGGTAAGCGTCAGCGCCACCGGGCATTTCCCGGCAGCGATACTATTTTGCCAGTGGACACAGGTGCTGAAGCGATGGTTTTTGTCCCCGCTGAAATCGGCGAACCGAAGCGCAGATGACAAGGGCTGGACGCCAGAGATGGCGGCCAGAGGCGAGTCGAGCAGGACAAAATTGCCGGGAGCAATTTTGAACAGCGCTTGCGCTGGCCCCGAAGGGGCGAGTCCCATGGATGGGACGAGTAATCACGAGTTGAGCCGACCGCAGGCAGATGCCCGGGAGGTGAGCGCAGTGCGCAGCACCGATTTCCCGCGGGGCCGCGGGGATTGAAAAGGGGAGCGCGGTAGCTCCCCTTTTCCCGTTCACGAGCGACAAAGCATAAGTGTCTGCCAGTCTTCTGGTGAACGGAATAATTCCACAATATTCCCAATATCCACAAACGCCGGATGGCGGCTACGCCTTATCCGGCCTACGGCGCAAACCTCTTTGCAGGCCCGCTAAACGCGTAGGCCCGGTAAGCGTCAGCGCCACCGGGCAACAGGCCATATCACTCTCCCAATATCTCCCTTAACACCGGCCCGATACGCTCAAACGCCTGCGGCGAAATAATATCGACATGGGCGCAATCCTGGCGATAGACCGCCAGTTCCCGCACCCACGGCGCCCAGGCTTTGTGCGGATCGGTACCTGCGGGCAGCGTGCGCTCAGCGACAAACAGCGTCGCCTTGCCGTCAAACGGCAGGCTGTGCGCGGTGGTCAGCAAACGCACCGCGTCGGCGTAGTTGCCTTCGATAGTCGAAAACAGCTCGCCGGAGCTTTGCCCTTGCTGGGCGGCAAGAAAGGCCTGCCGCTCACGCTCAATCTCTGCCAGCACTTGCGGAGCCAGCCCGTTTGCCTCTTTTTCCGCCCAGTTTTGCGTCTCCGGCGGCCAGGTGTCGAGCAGGCCAAGGAAGGCCACCTCTTCGCCCCGCGCCCGCAAACGCGCGGCAATGCCCTGCGCCAGCGTGCCGCCAAGCGAGTAACCGAACAGGTGATAAGGCCCGTGCGGCTGCTGCGCCAGCAGCGTGGCAAGATGCTGCTCGCAGGCGTCATCCAGCGTTGCTGCCTGCTGTAGCGGGCCGAAAGGTCGCGGCGACTGAATGCCGGTTATCGACCAGCGCGGCGCAAGGTAACGCGCCAGCACGCTGAACTGCCAGGCAAAACCGGAAGCCGGATGGAAGCAGAACAGCGTCGGGCCGTCGCTTTCGCGCAGCGGCAGCAGCGTTTCCATACCAAGGCGCTGCGCCTGCTCCGCCGTCAGGCTCTGCGCCAGCAGCGCGGCGAGTTTCTCCACCGTCGAAGCGACCATAATCTGCCCCGGCGTCACCGGCCTTTGCTGCTCACGGCTGAGCTGCGCTGCCAGACGCATCGCCAGCAGCGAGTGGCCGCCGAGCGCAAAGAAATCGGCCTGCGCATCCTGCACCTCGCAGCCCAACAGCACAGCAAACGCCTGCGCCACACGTGTTTCCATCCCGGCGTTCACCGGGCGACCACGGCGTGTCGCCGCCAGTTCCGGCAATGGCAGCGCTTTGCGATCGAGTTTACCGTTCGCGCTCAGCGGCAAGGCGCTCAGTTGTAGCAGGCGCACCGGCACCATATGCGGCGGCAGTTGCCCGCGCAGTTGATCCAGCAACGTGGCGGTATCGAGCGGCAAACCGGATGCGGAAACCACATAGCCCACCAGTTGACGCGCATCGCCGCCGCTGGCCGCCGCCTGATTAAAGACGCAGGCATGAGCCACCGCCTGCACCACATCCGCCAGCGCCAGCATCGTCCGATCAATTTCGCCCAGCTCAATACGCTGGCCGCGAATTTTCAGTTGATCGTCGCTGCGTCCCAGATATTCCACCGCGCCATTTTCCAGCCAGCGCGCCACATCGCCGGTACGGTACATGCGCTCGCCGGAGGCGAACGGATCGGCGATAAAGCGGCTGGCGGTCAGATCCGCACGTCCCAGATAGCCCTGCGCCAGTTGAATACCCGTCAGATAGAGATCGCCCGCCACGCCCGGCGGCACCGGGCGCATCATGGCGTCGAGAATACGCAGCCCGGTATTCCACACCGGGAAGCCAATCGGCACGCTGTTGCCGCGCACCTGCGCCAGCGCTTCGCCATGCGCCGGATACCAGCTTACGTCCACCGCCGCTTCCGTCGGGCCATACAGGTTATGCAGCGGCGAGCCGGCCAGGAGTTGCCATTCGCGGCACAATTCCGCTGGCAGCGCTTCACCGCTACAGAACACCTGCTTCAGCGAACGACAGCACTGCTGCGCACTTTCCGGCGTCAGCGAAGCGACAAAGGCCGCCAGCATCGACGGCACGAAATGGGTCGTGGTCACGCCATATTCGGCAAAGAAAGCCTGTAACGCTTGCGGATCGCGGTGCGCTTCCGGCTCGGCCATCACCAGGCTGGCCCCGGCGATAAACGGCCACCAGAATTCCCACACCGAAACATCAAAACTGCACGGCGTTTTCTGCGCCACCACATCCTGCGCGTTCAGCGGATACTGCTCCTGCATCCACAGCAGGCGGTTGACGATGGCGGTCTGGCCGACCATCACCCCTTTCGGTCGCCCGGTCGAGCCGGAGGTGAAAATGATATACGCCGTCTGTTCCGGGCGCGCCAGATTGAGCGCGTCACTGCCCTGCGCGGCCAGCGGCTGCTGGTAGCAGAAGTGCGCCAGCCCCGGAATATCGCTAAAGCGGGCGAGTTGATCGTCTGCGGTGATCAATAACCTTGGCTGCGCATCTTCCAGCATCATCCGCAGACGCTCGTCCGGGTAGCCGGTATCCAGCGGCAGCCAGGCGGCGCCCGCTTCGACAATGCCGTGCAGCGCCAGCGTCAGGAAGACCGAGCGCGGCAACGCCACCGCGACGCTGTCACCGGGCTGCACGCCAAGCTGACGCAGATGCTGCGCCAGCGCGACAACCTGTTCGCGCATTTCGCGATAGCTGAATTGCCAGCGGGCATCGCGCAATGCAGGCGCGTCCGGGGTTTTCACCGCCTGCGCCGCCACTAAATCGCTTAAGGTGGTGGTCGGCAGCATCATGCCGGTATCGTTAATGTTTGCCAGCTGTTGCGCTTCGTGCGGGGCAAGCAGATCGGCATCGCCGCTGCGCAGCGCCGGGTTTTCGGCAAACTGCGCCAGTAATTGGCCCAGCCGCGCCACATGGCCGCGCAGCGTGGCTTCATCGTAACGGCTGCGGTTCGCCAGCACTTCAACGGCAAGGCCGCCCTCGTCATCCGGGAACAGCGCAATCTCCAGATCGTTGACCGGCCCGGTCGCCAGCGTATGCGTGGTGCCGTGAATGCCATCGACATCCAGCAGGTAGTCAAACATTTTGACGTTGAATACCGGGCCAAACAGCGGCTCATCGCCTGCGGCGCGGCCCGCATCGCGGACAATCTGCTCGGCATCGTAACGCTGATGGCGGCGCATCGCTTTCTGGCTGCCCGCCAGTTGCGTGGCCAGTTCCGCGAGGGTTTGCGCGCCATTGATATGAATGCCTAACGGCAGCACGTTCAGCACCGGTCCGGTAGCGGTTAGCGCGGCGGAACCCATGCGGCGCATAAAAATAAATCCGGCGGCGTAATCCATCCGCCCGCACAGGCGACCGAGCCATAGCGCCACCAGCGCCAGCCCCAGATCGGCAGGCTGGCTGTTCGGCAGCGCGCGGGTTAAACGGCGGAAATCATCAGCATTGAGCGCAACGTTCAGGCGCAGGATATCGGTGGTCGCCGCGCGTCCCGGCAGCGGCATTGAAGAGAGTGAAACCGGCGGCGGCAGTTCGCTGCGCTGTTTCGCCCAGAAAGCGCCATCGCGCTGCCAGCCATCGCTGTCGCGATAACGCTGATACTCTTCCGCCACTTGCGCAAACGGCGTAAAGGGGGATGACGGTGTTTCGTCGCCGCGTCGCCAGGCGCTGTAAATTGCGGCGATCTGGCGGGTAATGGCCGGGAAACTGAAACCATCGACCAGTAAATGGTGATAGCGCTGATACCAGTACCAGCGCTGCTCGCCCACGCGCAGGAGCTGATGGCAGACCAGCGGTTTGCCGCTCTCGACGCGCAGGTTTTGCGCCAGATCGGCGCGCATAATGTTCAGCGCGGCGGCATGCGCATCGCTGTAAGTGCGTAAATCGGTGATGGCGGGCAGCACAAACTGTTGCGATTCATCCACCCACTGCCAGACGTCACCGTTATCTTCCTCAAAGCGCATGCGCAGCGTATCGGCCTGCGCCATACCGGTAACAATCGTCTGCGCCAGCAGCGCGGCATCAATATCGCCCTTCAGCTCAACATAGTGTGCCACGCTCCAGGCGTTGGGCAACGACGAGAGTTTTTCCGCCATCCAGATCCCAGGCTGGGCGGCGACCAGCGGTAAACGTTGCGTCATTGGCCGCTCCTTGCTGTCACGTAGTGCGCCGGGGTTAAGCTCTGCCAGTGAGCGGCAAGCCACATATTGCAGGCATCCTGCGGATGCGGTTCGCACACCACGCGCCAGCCATCAGGCAACGCGCACTGTGCAGGCCACAAACTGTATTGCTGCTGGCTGTTTTGCAGAATATAAAACCGCCCTTGCGGATTATCGAAGGGGTTGGTGAACTCCATAGCAAACTCCTGTCATAGAAGGGCGCGTCAGCGGGCGCGGGTCAAAGGCTGCCAGAGGGTAATCAGCCCGGAAGTCAGCCCGCCGCGCCAGCAAAGCGCATCATGTCCGCCGTCAACCTGACGCCAGAAAACCGGCTGCTGTATGCGTTGTAACAGGGAAAAAAGCGCCTGATTGGCGCGAAAAATCAGCGGTTCGCGCGCGCCCGCTTCCAGCACAATGCGCAGGCCAGAGGGGTGCAGTTCACCGCGTTGAAGTTGTTGGATAAGGATGCCGTCCTGCTCTGCACCGCGATGCGGCCACCAGTAAGAACCGGACTGGCTCAGTACGCAGCCAAAACGCTGCGGCCAGTGCAGCGCGGCATAAAGTGAAGCGAGACCGCCAAAACTCTGCCCGGCCACCACCGTGTGCTCAGCACAATCGCTGAACGGCGCCAGCGCCTGCACCTGCGGCAGCAGCTCTTCCTGCACCGCCAGCCAGAAATCAGCATTGCAGGGCAGTTCGTGCGTGCGGTGCGCGTTATCAATCACATCGATCAATACATAGACCGCCGCCGGTAGTTGCCCCTCATGGGTGAGCGCGGCCAGCGCGGGCCAGACCGGCATACTCTGCGCCCAGAATTGCCCGTCGAGCAGCACCGCCAGCGGGCGTTCGGCGGCGTTTTCCTCGCCGGTGGTGTAGATCCACACGCGACGCGTATTGTTCAGCCGCTGGCTGCGCCAGCGCAGTAATTGCGGTTCATTGAAAGGGGTATCGGATGCCTGCCAGCCCGGTTGTAGCGGCGCATCGGGCATTTCCAGCGCCGAAACCGGATGACCGCGCCCGCCGCGCCAGCTTTGCGGGTTAAGCGGATCGGCAATCGCCTGCGCCAGCAGCTTGCGCCAGCCTTCGCGCAGGGCGGCGCGATCCGGTGGAGTGGCAGCAAACACAGCGGGGGAAAAGTCGTCGTGATTTTGCGAAGGCATCAGGCAATAGCTGCCCCGCCAGCACGCTTCAAGGCGAATCTCGCGGTACCAGACATCGGTACCGGCAATGCGCTCAAGCGATTGCGGCCGGGCATTTTGATGATGATCGGTCACGCCGGTGATATAGAGCCAGACCCGTTGAATGGGAGATGTGGTTTCCGTGCCTGCTGGATCTCGCCACCAAAACGTAACGCGGTATCCGCCCGCTTCCTGCACCCATTCCGGCCCCTGTTTTGACTCCCACCAGGCATCACTTCCCGTTGTTGACGTCACGTCTATTACCCCAAATATGCTGTGGAAATTTTTGCTTGCACTTCTAAATTTGTTGATAATATTATTGATAACAATTTGCATTTGCAATAGCGTATTAGCGCGCTGTGGGAAGCGCGTCTTTCACAAAAGAGGCCACCTTTGTCGATGCTACTCAGGGCTGAGCAGCTCGCTTTGTGCTGGCTCCATGATGCCGCCTCCTCTCCCCCTGGGAATGGATTAACCGGGGAAGCGGCGATGAAAAGCAGGTAAAACAATGAATAACAAAATCAAGTCCCTGACCTTATTGGTCAATCTGGGGATCTACGGTGCTGCTTTGCCCGCCATGGCGGCAGACAGCACTACCACCAGCTCCACCGCGAATGATGACACCATCGTGGTTACCGCCGCGCAGCAAAATTTGCAGGCGCCGGGCGTCTCCACCATCACCGCTGACGAAATTCGCAAAAACCCGCCAGCGCGCGACGTTTCTGAAATTATCCGTACCATGCCGGGCGTTAACTTAACCGGTAACGCCACCAGCGGTCAGCGCGGCAACAACCGCCAGATCGATATTCGCGGTATGGGCCCGGAAAACACCCTGATCCTGATTGACGGCAAACCGGTTACCAGCCGCAACTCCGTGCGCCTTGGCTGGCGCGGCGAGCGTGACAGCCGTGGCGACACCAACTGGGTGCCGCCGGAAATGATCGAGCGCATCGAAGTGATTCGCGGCCCGGCAGCGGCGCGTTACGGTAACGGCGCAGCTGGCGGCGTGGTGAATATCATCACCAAAAAAGATAAAACAAACGAATGGCACGGCGCGTGGAACACCTATTTCAACGCACCGGAACATAAAGACGAAGGTTCCACCAAACGTACCGACTTCAGCCTGAGCGGCCCGCTGGGCGGCGATGTCAGCTTCCGCCTGTACGGCAACCTGGCAAAAACCCAGGCCGACGCGTGGGATATCAACCAGGATCATCAGTCCGAACGTACCGGGATCTATGCCAACACCATGGCTGCCGGTCGTGAAGGTTCGATCAACAAAGATATCAACGGCGTGGTGCGCTGGGATTTCGCGCCGTTGCAGTCGCTGGAGTTTGAAGCCGGTTACAGCCGCCAGGGCAACCTCTACGCGGGCGATACGCAGAACACCAACAACGACAGCAGCACCAATAACTACGTGAAAGAGAACTACGGCAAAGAGACTAACCGTCTTTATCGCCAGAACTACTCTGTCACCTGGAATGGCGGCTGGGATAACGGTGTGACCACCAATAACTGGCTTCAGTACGAACGCACGCGCAACTCGCGTCTCGGCGAAGGTCTGGCGGGCGGTCTGGAAGGGTTATTCAACACCAATAAGTTCACCGATATCGATCTCTCGGACGTGATGCTGCATAACGAAGTGAACCTGCCGCTGGATCTGCTGGTCAACCAGACGCTGACGCTGGGAACCGAGTGGAACCAGCAGCGAATGAAAGACATGGCGTCGAATAAGCAGGCTTTCCAGGGCGGCCCGATTTCCGGTCTGAGCAGCACCAACCGCAGCCCCTACTCCAGCGCTGATATCTACTCAGTGTTCGCAGAAGACAACATGGAGCTGACCGACAGCACCATGCTGACGCCAGCCCTGCGTTTTGATCATCACACCATTGTCGGCAATAACTGGAGCCCGTCGCTGAACCTGTCGCAGGGTCTGGGCGATGACTTCACGCTGAAAATGGGTATCGCCCGCGCTTACAAAGCACCAAGTCTCTATCAAACCAACCCGAACTATATCCTCTACAGTAAGGGCCAGGGTTGCTACGCCAGCGGCACCGGCGTAGGTTGCTATATGATGGGTAACGACGATCTGAAAGCGGAAACCAGCATCAACAAAGAGATTGGTCTGGAATTCAAACATGAAGGCTGGCTGGCCGGGGTGACGTGGTTCCGCAACGATTACCGCAATAAGATTGAAGCCGGTTATTCACCGCTGAGCCAGACCTCTGTCGGCAGTACCAAAACCGATCTCTACCAGTGGGAGAACGTGCCGAAAGCGGTGGTGGAAGGTTTAGAAGGCACCCTGAACGTGCCGGTCAGCGATGCGGTAACGTGGAGCAACAACTTCACGTACATGCTGCAAAGCAAAAACAAAACCACCGGCGAACGCTTGTCGATCATTCCGGAGTACACGATAAACTCCACCCTGAGCTGGCAGATTGTGCAGGATGTTTCTGTTCAGTCGACCTTTACCTGGTACGGCAAACAGGAACCGAAAAAGTATGACTATCAGGGCAACCGCGTGACCGGTTCCGCCACCAACGAAGTCAGCCCTTACAGCATCGTTGGCCTGAGCGGCACCTGGGATGTGACCAAATACGTCAGCCTGACGGCCGGTATCGATAACCTGTTCGACAAACGCCACTGGCGCGCAGGTAACGCCCAGAGCACCGGCGGCAGCACCGGCTGGATGTACGGCGCTGGCGCAGAAACTTATAACGAGTCGGGCCGCACCTGGTATATGAGTGTGAACACCCACTTCTAAGTTGCACCCGCCTTCTCCCCAACGGAAGATCCCCCGCTTCCCGGCGGGGAGAGGGCCGGGCGAGGAAACGCCATGCACACCACTCATCACACCGTTTCCCTCGCTGGTCACACGCTTCATCTGATTGATTTTCTTCCCGCGACGTTTACCCACGCCGATCTTCTCTGGCTACCGCATCACGCCTCGCTTGCGCACTGCGCGTTAAAGCGCCAGACCGAGCATCTGGCCGGGCGGATCGCCGCGCTGCACGCGTTGCAGGAGCACGGTTTCAGCACGGTTCCGGCCATTGGCACCGCAGGCGAACCCTGCTGGCCGCAAGGCGTATCGGGTAGCATCAGCCACAGCGGGCAGCGCGCCGTTGCCGTGGTGGCGTCGCACCTTGTCGGCGTGGATCTTGAAGCGCAGTTCAGCCCGGCGCTGTGCGATGAACTGGCCGCAAGTATTGTTAACGCGCAGGAACATGCGCTGCTGGCCGCCTGCCCTCTGCCGTTTACGCTGGCGCTAACGCTCGCTTTCAGCGCGAAAGAGAGCCTTTACAAAGCGTTTTCCCCGCAGGCGAACCCCTTCCCCGGCTTTGCCAGCGCGCACATCACCGCCATTGACGAACAGCATCTTGAGCTGCATTTTCTGGCGGAATTTTCCCCACAACTGGTTGATAAAAAAGCAAACGTCTACTGGCAAGCCGACCACGAACAGGTGATAACGCTGGCCGTGGGTTTACCGTTCGGATCGTGATCCTTTTCTCCTTTTAAGAAATTAGCTGCGCAAACCGTAGACAGTTTGCCATCGTCGAATTATCGTTACTTTGAATAATAAATCATTATTGAATATATATTCAATGTGGAGAAAAAGATGAAAAAGACCCTACTGCAATCCGTTGTACTGGCTTCGATGATCGCTGCATCCGGCTCGCTATTCGCCGCAGATAACGGCCTGATCGCGATCATTACTCCTTCCCACGACAATCCGTTTTTTAAAGCAGAAGCCGATGGCGCAGCAGCCAAAGCGAAAGAGCTGGGCTACACCACGCTGGTCGCTTCTCATGACGACGATGTCAACAAACAGAACCAATTGATTGAAACGGCGATCGCCCGCAAAGCGAAAGCGATCATTCTGGATAACGCCGGGGCAGATGCCACCGTCGGCCCGCTGGAGAAAGCGAAAGCAGCAGGCGTGCCCACCTTTCTGATCGATCGTGAAATCAACAAAACCGGCGTGGCGGTGGCGCAAATCGTCTCCAACAACTATCAGGGCGCGCAACTGGGCGCGGAGAAGTTCGCCAAGCTGCTGAACGGCAAAGGCAAGTACGTTGAGCTGTTAGGCCGCCAGTCGGACACCAACGCCAGCGTACGTTCACAGGGGTATCACGATGTGCTGGATGACAACCCGGAGATGAAAATGGTGGCGCAGCAAACCGCCAACTGGAGCC
The DNA here is from genome assembly GCF_013085925.1 of Kosakonia sp. MUSA4. Taxonomy (NCBI): domain Bacteria; kingdom Pseudomonadati; phylum Pseudomonadota; class Gammaproteobacteria; order Enterobacterales; family Enterobacteriaceae; genus Kosakonia; species Kosakonia sp. MUSA4. Next base: position 1,316,399 of record NZ_CP025697.1, on the reverse strand, counting down.
AGACCGAAGCCTTCACTCGTATGGAAGCCATTTTGCAAACGCACCCGGACATTGTCGGCGTGATTTCCGGCAACGACACCATGGCGCTTGGCGCAGAAGCGGCGCTGAAAGCCGCCGGAAAAACCAACGTCATTGTGGTCGGTTTTGACGGCAGCGACTACGTGCGCGACTCGATCATCAACAAAGGCAATATCAAAGCCACCGTGCTGCAACCCGGCTGGCAGCAGGCGCAAATGGCCGTCGTACAGGCTGATTACTTCCTGAAAAACGGCAAAGCACAGAAGGAAGAGAAACAACTGATGGACTGCATGCTGATCGATGACAGCAACGCCAGCAAACTGAAAATGTTCAACCTCAGCAAGTAACGCGGAGGCGCTATGTGGTTAAAACAATGGGGTAACGCGCTCGCAGGGTGCGTCGCCCTGTTGCTCACGGCCTGCACCGTGGTGGATCTGGATGAGAACGGCAAGCCGATTATGCCTGCCGATCCACATGCCAAAGCCAGCTTTGACAACCAGACACCGCAGCAGATCGCGCAACAAACCTGGCAGGAACGTGTGATCAACGCCGCGCATCAGCATGCGCTGAGCGCCGACACGCTGGCCGCCCAACAAAAAAACCCGGCCGCCGCGCCGCAGAGCGTATTTGTCCGGCTGACAAGCCAGGTCGAACGCATTGATACCAGTAATGAACGCGAACAGCAGTTGCTGATTAACGTTAACGGGCAATCGCTGCCGGTGCAGCTTGGCCCGGTAATACGCGGTAACGCGATTCGCGACGCTACCGGTTTTAAATTTGAAGACTTTACCAACCAGGTCCAGTTTGCGCAGCTTTCCCGCGCCTATAACCGTGAAGCAGTAAAACATCTGCCAAAAGTCGATGCCAGCTGGGCCGGAAAACCGGTCACCGTACTGATGGCGGTCACGCTCAGCGGCGGCAAGCTTAATGACGCCGTGGCACTGGAGTTGCAACAGGAGGCACAGTAATGAGCGATGTACCTGTGGACGACATCATTCTGCGCACGCGCGGCGTGTCGATGCTGTTTCCCGGCACCGTGGCGCTGGACAACGTCGATTACAACGTCTGGCGCGGCAAAGTGAACGTGATTATCGGCGAGAACGGCGCGGGCAAATCGACGCTGATGAAAATTCTCGCTGGCGTGCAACAGCCGAGCGTCGGCACCATCGAACTGAATGGCGAAACGGTGCACTTTTCCGACACCCGCTCTGCCGCCGCGCACGGTATCGGCATGGTGCACCAGGAACTGAACCTGTTTGAGAACCTCAACGTCGCAGAGAATATTTTTCTCGGCCGCGAACTGCAAAACGGGGTGATGCCGATTAACGAAGCGGAGCAGGAAAAACGCACCGCGGAGCTGCTCAAGCGCCTCGATCAGCCCATCTCGCCGCGCGAACTGGTTGGCAACTTAAAAGTTGGTCAGCAGCAACTGGTCGAGATCGCCAAAGCGCTGGCCGAGGATGCCGATATTCTGATCCTCGACGAACCCACTTCGGCGCTGAGTAAAACGGAAGTGGAGATCCTGTTCCGCGTGATCCGCGAACTCACGCGCCAGGGGGTGTCGATTATCTACATTTCGCACCGACTGGAAGAGTTAATGGCGATTGGCGATGTCATCACCATTCTGCGCGACGGCAAATTCCAGGCCGAAGCGCAGGTCTGCGATATCGATGTGCCGTGGATCGTGCGCGAAATGCTCGGCAGCGATCCGGTCAGTAACTTCCTCTCGCCGGGAAGAACCTTCGGCGCACCGGTTCTGGAAGCGGAAAACATCACCTGCGTAAACGCCAGCGGCGTCACCACGGTCAATGATGTCAGCTTTAAAGTGCATGCCGGTGAGATTGTCGGTATCTACGGCCTGATGGGAGCCGGGCGTACCGAGCTGTTTGAGTGCATGCTCGGCACCGAACGCAACTATCTCGGCAAACTGTGGCTCGATAGCAAACCGGTGCCGCAGCGGCTGACGCCCGCGGAACGCATCCGCATGGGCATGAGCCTGGTACCGGAAGATCGCAAACGCACCGGCATCTTTCCCATCTCGTCGGTGGCGACTAATTTGACCATCGCCAGCCTGTGGCGGCGCTTGCAGCGCGGTTTCACTATTGCCACAAAGGATGAAGAAGAAGTGGTCGCCAGCACCATTGGCAACCTGTCGATTAAAGTCTCCTCGCCGGAGGTGGAGATCCAGGCGCTCAGCGGCGGCAACCAGCAGAAAGTGGTGATTGGCCGCTCGCTGCTGACGAACCCGAAAGTGCTGTTTCTCGACGAGCCAACGCGCGGCATTGATGTCGGCGCAAAAGCCGACGTGTTCCGCATGATGGTGCAACTTTCGCAACAGGGGATCGCGGTGGTCTTCTCCACCTCCGATTTGAAAGAAATCATGGCGGTTTCTGACCGCATTATGGTGATGTCCGGCGGCAAACTGACGGCCGATATTGAACGCGCCCGGGCCGAAGAGTCGGCACTGGTAACAGCAAGTGCTCAGGGGTTCTGATATGAAAACAACACAATCTATGGCCATCGTGCCGCGCGCGGGCGCATCGTTATCACGCGAAAGCATTCTGCTTTTACTGCTGAAGCTGCGCACCTTTATCGCGCTGTTCTTAATAGTCGGCTTTTTTACCGCCACCGTGCCGGGTTTTCTCTCCACCGGCAGCCTGCTGATCATGATTAAACATATCGCCATCAACGCCTTTCTGGCGCTGGGCATTACCTTTGTGATCATCACCGCCGGGATCGATCTGTCGATTGGCGCAACGCTCGGGCTGTGCGGGATGATTGCTGGCTGGATGATCACCAAAGGCATTGTGCTGCCGATGTTCGGCATCGCCATTTTCCCCAGCGTGTGGGTGATTGTGCCGCTGGTGCTGCTGACTGGTGGGCTTATCGGCGCGGTGAACGGCTGGATCATCACCCGCTACAACGTTGCGCCGTTTATTTGCACCCTTGGCACCATGTATGTGCTGCGCGGCGCGGCGATGCTGACCTCCGACGGGCAGACGTTTCCGGGGCTTGCCGGCAACCCGCTGCTCGGCAATACCGGGTTTGATGAAATTGGCGCCGGGACGCTGTTTGGCATTCCGTGGGCCATCTGGCTGATGATTGTGCTGGCCGCGGTGATTGCGTATATCGCCCGCCGTCTGCCGTTTGGCCGCCATGTCTATGCGATTGGCGATAACGAGCGCGCCGCCGAGCTCTCCGGCGTGCGGGTGAAGCAGGTGAAAATCTGGGTTTATACCCTCTCCGGGCTGTGCGCCGCGCTGGCGGGCATTGTGGTCTCGGCGCAGTTGCTGGCGAGCCATCCGGCTAACGGTACGGCGTTTGAAATGAACGCCATTGCCGCCGTGGTGCTGGGCGGTACGTCGCTGGCCGGTGGTCGCGGCACCGTACTCGGTACGCTGATTGGCGCGTTCGTGATCGGTTTTCTCGCCGATGGGCTGGTGATGATGGGTGTCAGCGAATTCTGGCAAATGGTGATCAAAGGGATCGTGATTATCGTGGCAGTGATTATCGATCAGATGCAAAACCGTATGCAGCAGAAAGCGGCAGTGGTCGCGCAGAAGGCGGTAATGGAAGGTAAATAGACCAGCTTACCCGGCTCTGATGCGCCGGGTTTTTACCGCCCGGCTCGCACAATGCGGCCGGGTATTTTTTTATTAAAACGCTTCCCACTCAGTATCCGGTGCTTTGCTGGCGCTACCTAACGCCGGGCGCAGCGCCGGTTTTCCGGCTTTCGGTGCTTTAGATGCCGGTTTGCTGGCGGCGCTTTGCGCGGCAGCATCGCCTGGCAGTTTAAACACCGACACGATTTCGGTCAGTTGGTAAGCCTGCTGCTCCAGCGAACTGGAGGTGGCGGAGGACTCTTCCACCAGCGCGGCGTTCTGCTGGGTAACACCATCCATTTGCGAAATCGCCGTGCCGACCTGGCCAATCCCTTTACTCTGCTCGCTGGATGCCGAGGCGATCTCGCCCATGATGTCCGTCACGCTGGTGACCGAACGCAGGATGTTATCCATCGATTCGCTGGTCAGCGTCACCTGGTCGTAGCCGTTATTGACGTTCACCACGGACTCTTCGATCAGCGCTTTGATCTCTTTCGCCGCCCCGGCGCTGCGCTGCGCCAGGTTACGCACTTCGCTGGCGACAACGGCAAAACCGCGCCCCTGTTCACCGGCGCGCGCGGCTTCCACGGCGGCGTTCAGCGCGAGGATATTGGTCTGGAAAGCAATACTGTCGATCACGTTGATAATGTCGGTGATTTTCTGCGAACTGTTGGTAATGTTCTTCATACTGGCGATGACCGCCTGCACCCGTTCTTCGCCGGTGTTCACTGCTTCCGACGCAGTTTTCGCCAGTTGGCTGGCCTGATTAGCATTGTCGGCGTTCTGTTTCACCACCGCGCTTAACTCCTCCATGCTGGCGGCGGTTTGCGTCAGCGCCGCAGCCTGCTCTTCGGTGCGCGAAGAGAGATCGGTATTCCCGGAGGCGATTTCGCTGGCGCCCTGGTAGATTTCTCCGGCGCTGTTACGGATCTGGGCGACGGTTTTCACCCAGTTCTCCTGCATCGTTGCCAGGTACGGGATCAACTGCCCGACTTCGTTGTGCCCCAGATCTTTCGTCGGTTTATCCAGGCTCCCGACCGACAGCACCTGCAAATGCTGCTTCACCCACTCCAGCGAACGCGCCAGGCACAGCGCCAGGTAGCGTTCCGACAGCACCAACATCGCCAGGCCAATGACCATCGCGATAATAATGATGGTGCGCGTCACCGACACCCAACTGGCAATACGCCCATTCGCCGCGGATTTCAGATCGTGAATCTCCTGGTTATAAGCGACGATTGCCTGCGAAAAACCGCTGCGCAGCGGGCTGAACTGATCTTTCGACAGTTGCGCGTAGCTCGCGGCGTTGTTCTCCTTGATGGCGGCAAACATGGGGGTGATGGCCTGGTTAAACAGCGTCAGCGAACTGTTGTAGATATTGTCCGTGGCGGTGGTGCTGATATTGGCATGGTCAGTGACTTTAAACTGATTCAACCCGCCCTGCAGAAAGTCGATATCTTTGCCGATGCGCTCGATAGTTTGTTGGTAGTTCTGGGTATCGTTATTTGCCTGATAAACGATTGCGCGATCCATCAGCAGTTTCACCTGATAGTAACGGTCGCTGGCGTTATTGATAATATCGCCGTTCACCTGCTGAACATTGGTGAGTTCCACTTCGTCCGTTAAGCCGCTTAATGCATGCAGAGAGAAAAACGACACGCCGCCCCAGAGCAGAGTAAAAATAATCAGGATCGCAAGCATCACGACCTTGATTTTTAAATTTCGAATAATGTGCATAAAAACCCCGGTAAATTGCTGTGAAGAAAAGGAATAACAGCGATACAGCGCTGCTTAACTCTCCATCGGCGTTGCGGCGAAGTTAATTAAGATTAAAAAGAAGTAACGCAATAACCTTTATTTAAAACAGCGATAACAATCCCGGCGAATGTGGTGGTGGGGAATGCCCGATGGCGCAGCGCGAACCGGGTCTGCACATTCACAGCAACGCATAAGCTATTTTCAGGCACAACTCTCGCCGCGAGGGGTTGTGTCCCCGCTGAAATCGGCGAGCCGAAGCGCAGATGACAAGGTCTGGACGCCATGGATGGCGGCCAGAGGCGAACCGAGACAGGACGTCGAGTTGAGCCGACCGCAGGCAGATGCGCGGGAGGTGAGCACAGTGCGCAGCACCGATTTCCCGCGGGGCCGCGGGGATTGACAAGGGGAGCGCGGCAGCTCCCCTTGTCCCGTTCACGTGATGCCACGTTTCTGAAACTACTGAACGCCTGGTGAACGGAACCCTTTCTCATATGCTGAGTCAGCGGTTTTGCTAAACTTGCAGACCCGGTTTGCGCTGCGCCATCGGGCAATTCCCACCACAACCCCCTCGCTGTGAGAATTGTGCCAAGAGATAGCTTATGCGTTGCTGTAATTACGTAGGCCCGGTAAGCGCAGCGCCACCGGGCAATCTTGCCGAAGGCCGCCAGGCCTTACTCCGCCTGCACCAGGCTGCGGGCCGTCGGATAATCGGTGATCAACACATCGATATAGTTGCCCTGCAACGCGCCGCGAATGGCGTTACGTTTTTCAACGCCGCCCGCCAGCGCAATCACCTGCGGACACTGGCGGATCTGCGCCAGCTCCATGCCGATCACCGGATCCTCTTCGTGGCTCAGCACCGGGTTGCCCGCCGCGTCGTAATAGTGCAGGCAGATATCGCCCACCGCGCCGCGCTCCGCCAGCAGTTTCAACATATTTTCGTTGTAGTAGTTACCGGAATTTTTCAGCAACTGCGACGGCTCCAGCTCGCCAATACCGACAATCGCCACGTCCACTTCGGCAAATTTCGCCACCACGGCGGCAACGTCCGGGCTGTTCACCAGCCGCGCCCGCTCATCCACCGAATGCTCAATGCTCTGCGACGGCAGCAGCCACGCCGGGCAACCGAGGTGCGCCGCCAGTTGCTGCGTCAGGATCGTCGCCTGCACGTTGCCGTTCGGCCCGACGCCGCCCAACAGCTGAATCACCCCGGCAGCGCGGATATTCTGCGGGTGCATCTCATCCACCATGCAGCGAATGGTGCTGCTCCACGACGAGATCCCGACCAGGTCTTCCGGGCGCAGACGCGTTTCGACATAGTGCGCCGCCGCGCTGCCGATGGCGTGCTTGATCGCCGCGTTCGCGGGATTTTCCCCGACATCCACGACAATCGCCTGCCGGATGCCGTACTGTTGCTCAATCGCCTTCTCCAGCGCGACAAAAATATTGGTCGGCTGCACGACGGTGATTTTCACCAGCCCCTCTTTCTGGCAGCGCGTCAGCGCGCGCGAAACAAAGGATTGCGAAAGGTGCAGCAGCGTCGCGATCTCAGACTGTTTTTTATTTTCGTTGTAATAAAGCGTGGCAATTTTCACCAGCAGCCGCTGTTCATCCTGCTTTGACATGAGATTCCCCTTTCTCTGATGCCTGATATTTTTATTCATCATTGAATAGATAACAAGCCAGCCCGACGCGGCAACCCCCATCCAAATGTGATCCTTTTCTCCTTTCTTCCAAATTTGCCCGATCCGGGCATAGACAAACCTTAACACACGGCATATCTTTAACCATGAATAATAAATCAGTAGTGAATATATATTCCAATTCAGTCACAACCGGTCGTAAAAACTGACGATAATGCGTTGTAACCTGCTTTGCGGAAACCTTTTCACACTCTGATTGAATATTTATTCAATACAGATTATACATTCAAGAGGTACGCTATGAATCCGTTTTCACTCTCTGTGGATGAGCTTGAAAAAAAAGCCCGCGCGGTGCGTCGTCGCATCATCGTGCTTAATGCCGAAAGCCCGGCTGGCGGGCATACCGGGGCTGATTTATCCCAGGTAGAAGTGCTGACTGCGCTCTATTTTCGCATCCTGAACTGCTCGCCGCAGACCAAAGAGAGCGATGAGCGGGACATCTACATTCAATCGAAAGGCCACGCGGTCGGCGGTTATTACTGCGTGCTGGCCGAAGCCGGGTTTATTCCTGTCGACTGGCTTTCCACCTATCAACATGCCGATTCGCACCTGCCCGGCCATCCGGTGAAACACAAAACCCCCGGCATTGAACTCAACACCGGCGCACTCGGTCACGGTTTGCCGGTCGCTGTCGGCATCGCGCTGGCCGCCAAACGCAGCAACAGCGCGCGCCGCGTTTTCGTGGTCACTGGCGATGGTGAACTGGCGGAAGGCAGCAACTGGGAAGCGGCGCTGGTAGCCGCGCACTACCAGCTCGACAACCTGATCATCATTAACGACAAAAACAGCCTGCAACTCGCCGGGCCAACCAAAGAGATCCTCAATACCGATCCGCTGGACGCCAAGTGGCGCGCCTTTGGTATGCAGGTCACGGAATGTCGCGGTAATGATATGGCCGATGTGGTGCGCACGCTGGAAGGCTTACGGCCCGCAGGTAAACCGCATGTGGTGATTGCCCACACCACCAAAGGCGCGGGCATCTCCTTTATTCAGGGGCGGCCGGAGTGGCACCACCGCGTGCCGAAAGGCGACGAAGTTGAACTGGCGCTGGAGGAGTTGAAAGATGAGTAACAGTGAACACCTGGCAACGGTGATGGTGAACGCCTTTATCGACGCGGTCGACAGCGGTATGGACTTGGTGCCGGTGGTGGCGGATTCCACTTCCACCGCCAAAATCTCGCCGTTTATGCAGAAATTCCCCGGCCGCGTGGTAAACGTCGGTATCGCCGAACAGACGCTGGTCGGCGCCGCGGCAGGCCTCGCGCTGGGCGGCAAAATCGCTGTCACCTGTAACGCCGCGCCGTTTTTGATCTCCCGCGCCAACGAGCAGATCAAAGTCGATATTTGCTACAACAACACCAACGTGAAGCTGTTTGGCCTTAACGCGGGCGCCAGCTATGGCCCGCTGGCCAGCACGCACCACAGTATCGACGATATCTCGGTGCTGCGCGGTTTTGGCAATATCGAAATCTATGCCCCATCCAGCCCGCTGGAGTGTCGGCAAATAATTGATTACGCCCTCGCCCACGTTGGCCCGGTCTATATCCGTCTTGATGGCAAAGCGCTGCCGGAACTGCATGACGAAAGCTACCGCTTTGCGCCGGGCAACATCGATGTGCTGCGGAGCGGGCGCGATATTGCGCTGGTGGCGATGGGTTCGACGGTCCATGAAATTGTCGAAGCCGCCACACAACTGGCAGCAGAAGGTATTGAGGCTAGTGTTATCAGTGTACCGTCTATTCGTCCCTGCAATATATCCCAGCTACTGGCCGCGCTGAAATCCCACCGCGCCGTGGTCAGCGTCGAAGAGCACAACATCAACGGCGGCGTCGGCAGCCTGGTGGCTGAAGTACTGGCCGAAGCCGGATGCGCGCTACCGCTGCGTCGGCTTGGCATTGCCGACGGGCAATACGCCATCGCCGCCGATCGCGCGGCAACCCGCGCCCGGCATCAAATCGATGCGGCTGGCGTGGTAAAAAATGCCCGCGAACTGCTGAGCGCGCGGTAATAACAATAAAAAGAACATCTTACTGGAGAGAGAACAATGTCCCGAATTCCGCAACAACTGACCATGGCGGTGATCATTGGCAACCGTGGCTTCTTCCCGAGCTATCTGGTCGCCGAAGCCCGCGAGCAGGCCGTCGCGCTGTTCAGCCGTCTTGGCATCAACACCATTATGCTCGATGAAACGCAAACCGAACTCGGCGGTGTAGAAACCCGCCAGGATGCGAAAATCTGCGCGGAACTGTTCCGCGCCCACCGCGATGAGATCCACGGCGTGGTAGTGCTGCTGCCCAATTTTGGCGATGAAAAAGCGGTGGCGGAAACCCTGCGCCTTTCCGGGTTAAATGTGCCGGTGCTGGTGCAGGCCGAAGAGGATAATCTGGACAAAATGGGGCTGGCGACGCGCCGCGACAGTTTCTGCGGCAAAATCTCCCTGTGCAATAACCTGCGCCAGTACGGCATTCCCTTTACCCTTACCACCCAGCATGTTTGCGCGTTAAGCGGCGAGGTGTTTGAAAAAGACCTGAAGCGTTTTGAGCAGATTTGCCGGGTGGTCAGCAGCATGCGCGGCGTGCGCGTTGGCGCAATTGGCGCGCGGCCTGCCGGATTCAACACCGTGCGTTACAGCGAAAAACTGCTCGAACGGCTGGGGATTGCAGTGGAAACCCTCGATCTTTCCGAAGTCTTTACCCGCATCAAAACCCTGCGCGATGACGATATTCGCGTCGATGAAAAACGCCGCCTGCTGCTGGATAACGCCGATGCCAGCGCCATTCCCGCCGACAAACTGGTGACGATGGCGAAACTGTTCGTGGTGATCAGCGAATGGGTGATCGCCAACGATATCGACACTACCGCCATCCAGTGCTGGACCTCGTTGCAGGAGAATCTCGGCATTAACGTCTGTTCGATCATGAGCGTGATGTCCGGCCAGTTGATGCCGTCGGCCTGCGAAGTGGACGTGATGGGCGCGCTGTCAATGTATGCGCTGGCGAGCGCCAATATGAGCCCGGCCTCCATTGCCGACTGGAACAACAATTTTGGCGACGATCGCAACAAATGTGTGCTTTTTCACTGTGGTAACTTCGCTTCCGCCAGCCTGGAAAGCCCGCATATGGGCACCGCCGATATCATCGGCACCACTGTCGGCAAAGAGAACACCTGCGGCGCGGTGCATGGCCGCCTGAAAGCGGGCGCACTCACCTACTTCCGCTTAAGTACTGACGATCTGAGCGGCGAGATCAAAGCCTATGTCGGTTCCGGGCAGTCGGTTGACGATCCGCTCGATACCGTCGGCTGCCGCGCGGTGATTCAGGTGCCCAACCTGGAAAACCTGCTGGCGTGGATCTGCCGTAACGGCTTCGAACACCACGTGGCGATGAACCATGCGGACAGCGCGGAGATCCTGCACGAAGCCTTTACCCGTTATCTCGGCGTCGAAACGTATCTCCATCAATAAGCCGCCGGGAGAGACGCCATGTCGCTGAATAAAGAGATCATTATCGCGCTGGACGAAGGCACCACCAACGCGAAAGCCATTGCGCTGGACGCCAGCGGTGCCGTGGTTGCCAAATGCGCGCGGCCGCTGAGCATCCAGACGCCGCGCGAAGGTTGGGTGGAGCAGTCCGGCGAGCTGCTGCTGGAAGCCTCGCTTTCCGTGGTGCGCCAGGTGATTGACGCCGTTGGCGCACACAACGTCGCGGCGCTGGCGATCAGCAACCAGCGCGAAACCGCCATCGGCTGGTATCGCGCCAGCGGGCAACCGTTAGGCCCGGCGCTAAGCTGGCAGTGTTCGCGTACCGCCGATTTTTGCCACGCCCTGCGTGAACAGGGGCGCGAAGCGGAGATTAAAGCCGTGACCGGCTTGCCGGTCGCGCCGCTGTTTTCCGCGTCGAAAATGCGCTGGCTGCTCGATGCCACGCCCAACGCCCGCGCGCTGGCGGAACAGGGCGAGATTTGCCTTGGCACGATCGATAGCTGGCTGCTGTGGCACTTCACCGGCGGCGCGGCGTTTTGCTGTGATTATTCCAACGCTTCGCGCACCCAGTTGCTCAATCTGCAACGCGGCGAGTGGGATGACGGCATGCTGGAACTGTTCGGCATTCCGCGCCGGGCGCTGCCCGAAATCCGCCCCTCCAGCGGATTGTTCGGTCACACCCAGGGGCTGGCGGGCATTCCGGACGGCATTCCGCTGCTGGCGATGATTGGCGATTCCCACGCTGCGCTGTTCGCCCACGGGCTGGGCGCGGCGGGCTGCGTTAAAGCAACTTACGGCACCGGTTCTTCGGTGATGGTGCCGGTCGCACCAGCGCAGAGTGACGTGAAATCACTGGCGACGACCATCGCCTGGCACGACGGCGAAAAATTGGTTTACGGGCTGGAAGGCAATATTCCGCATACCGGCGATGCGGTGGCGTGGATGGTTGAAAGCACCGGGCTGAGCGAGCTGCCGGAAGCCGAACTGGCGCAGGCGCTCAGCGCGCTGCCCGCATCGGTAGATTCCACGCTTGGCGTCTACTTTGTTCCGGCGCTGACCGGGCTGGGCGCGCCGTGGTGGGATGAGCAGGCGCGCGGTTTGATCCACGGTTTAAGCCGCGGCGTTAAACGCGCGCATCTGATTCGCGCCGCGCTGGAGTCCATCACTTATCAGATTGCTGATGTGGTGGTCGCCATGCGCCAGCACGGCGATTTCACGCTGAAGGCGCTGATGGTGGACGGCGGGCCGACGAAGAATGACTGGCTAATGCAGTACCAGGCGGATCTGCTCGGCTGCCCGGTGATGCGCAGCGATGTTCCGGAGCTGTCGGCAATCGGCGCGGCGCTGCTGGCGCGTAAAGCGCTGCTGCGCATTGATGCCGAGCAGCTGCGCCGCTACCTGCCGGAACACATTACTTTTCAGCCGGATATAGCGCGTCATGGCCGCTTGCAAAAACGCTGGTTTGACTGGCAAAACGCAGTGCAACTGGCGCGCTCGACGAAGTAATTCTCTCTGCGCGGGGCGCTCGTCCCGCGCTGCTTTTTGAATTCATTCTTTCGATCACATTGAACTGCCTAAGGGAATAAAAGATAGTGATGCAGTTGACGCCACAATGAACGCGGAAAGGAGTGCTTGATGATCGTTGCAATACTTTTTAATTCAGACGATCCCAAATTTCAGGGAATATATGGACCCCCTATTCGCAACACGATCTTTAAAACAAAGATATTGCAAAATGCAGGCCGGCAATTAAAAATTCTGCATGGTGATATTTTGATCTTTATGCATTGCCAATCACCCGATGATTATTCTTTTTTCGCAGAAGAAATATTTTTCGCCGGGACATGGTCAACCATTGATGGCGACAAACTCCGTGCCACTTATGAAAATGAAACGATATGGGCATGGGTAGTCCAGAACATCACACTGGATGTAGCACAGTCATTAGATAACGCATTACGAAATGAGAGCGCGTATTTAGGCATGCAGGCCGTAGATTACCACCTTATCCCGCATCTTCTGTTTTATCGGAATTTGATGCCGCAATATTGTCGGGTTCAGGGGTCAGAGTGTACCCGCTTTTACGGCATGGGAAACGATGATGAAAAAGATGAATCCGAAGCCGATGAACTTCGTGCGCTCGGATTTACCACCGTCAACTGGGAGGATAGCGGCGCTTATCGTACTTTGTTCGATGATTACAATACTCCCGAGCATTTTGAACAACTCCTCAATGTGCAGGATCTGTTGTCCACCACCCTGCCGGGAGGAGATGACGAAGCTGAGGAACTGGTGATGATGCTTGAGGATCTCAACCCGAAACTCTTTGATGTGTTAGGCGCAGCGGTTCGCACGCTCAATCGGGCAAAAAACAGCGAAGATTTCGCCCAGGTCGGTATTTCCGCACGGCGCTATATTGAACAACTGGCCAATACATTATTTCCCCCGCGTAACGAGCTCTATAAAGGGCGCAAAGTTGATGTCGCGAAATTTCGCAACCGTATATGGGCTTTTATTTCTAATGTTGTTCCTGCCGCGCCAGAACAGGCCAAAAATATTGAAATACTCGGTAAGGAAATAGATCGCTTAATCGAGGAAACCAACGCCTTAGTGCATGGCTCCCCCAAACCGCAAACGGCAGCAGAGGTATTTCGCGATCTGGCGAAAATAACCTTGTTACTTCTGCAACTCGATCCCACCAGAGGGCGTCGGCCGTACCAGCCTTTTAAGGAAAAATTGCTCGAAGAGTTACGTGCAACCTACAAGCAAGTAACGGGTAACGATATCAGCCCAAATGTTGATTGGTGACGAGCTGGTAGAGGTGCTGCGCGGTCTAATCCAACCGTCGTCATCACCTTTCCCTAATGACAAAACAATCTGGCTTATGCGCAGGCAGCATATAGAAAGATGAATTTAAACTTTAAGAAACGGCGGCAGCTGGCCTACCTTAGCGGTACAAAATAATCACATCGTATTAACTTTTCAGGGATTTCTTATGACTAAAAAACTGCTATCGGTTGTCATATTGGCGCTTCTTTCTGCTGCCAGCTACGCGGCAACACCGCCGGATACGCTGGTAGTTGCCCAGGGATTAGACGATATTGTCAGCCTTGATCCGGCGGAAGCGAACGAGCTTTCCAGTATTCAGACCGTGCCGAGCCTGTACCAGCGCCTGGTGCAACCCGATCGTGAAAACCCGGAAAAAATCACCCCGATCCTGGCCGAAAGCTGGCAGGCGGACGCAGCGGCAAAAACCCTGACCATCAAACTGAAGCGCGACGCGAAATTTGCCTCCGGCAACCCGCTACGCCCGGAAGATGTGATTTTCTCGTATACCCGCGCGGTGACGCTCAACAAATCCCCGGCGTTTATCCTCAACGTGCTGGGCTGGCAGCCGGATAATATTGCCAGCCAGTTGAAGAAAGTGGATGACCACACCCTGCAACTGCACTGGACGGCGGATGTCAGCCCGGCGGTAGCGCTGAATATTCTCTCCACGCCGATTGCCTCGATCGTCGATGAGAAGCTGGTCAGCGCCAATGTGCAGGGCAATGACTTCGGCAACGCCTGGCTGAAGATGCACTCGGCGGGCAGCGGCGCATTTAAAATGCGCGTCTACCAGCCGCACCAGGCCATCGTGCTGGATGCCAACGCCAGCGCGCCTGGCGGCGCGCCGAAGCTTAAAAACATCATCATTAAAAACGTGCCGGATCCGGCTTCTCGCCGTCTGCTGATCCAGCAGGGCGATGCCGATGTCGCGCGCGATCTGGGCTCCGATCAAATCAGCGCGCTGGCGGATAAGAAAGGCGTGAAAGTGCTGAGCATTCCATCCGCCGAGCAGAATTACCTGGTGTTTAACACCGCCAACAGCGCCAACCCGCTGCTGAACAACCCGGCGTTCTGGGAAGCCGCGCGCTGGCTGGTTGATTACAACGGCATCACCAAAGATCTGCTGAAAGGCCAGTATTTTGTGCACCAGAGCTTCCTGCCGGTCGGCCTGCCGGGCGCGCTGGAGGATAACCCGTTCACCTTTGATCCGGCGAAAGCCAAAGCGATCCTCGCCAAAGCGGGCATTAAAGACGCGCACTTCACGCTGGATGTCGAGAACAAACCGCCGTTTATCACCATTGCCCAGTCAATGCAGGCTAGCTTCGCCCAGGGCGGCGTGAAAGTGGATCTGCTGCCCGCAGCGGGTAGCCAGGTGTACGCTCGCGTGCGCGCGAAACAGCATCAGGCGGCGATTCGTTTGTGGATCCCGGATTACTTCGACGCCCACTCTAACGCCAGCGCCTTTGCCTGGAACGATGGCAAATCCAGCACCGTGGCCGGGCTGAACGGCTGGCAGATCCCGCAGCTGAATAAAGAGACGCTGGCGGCGGTGGCCGAGCCGGATGCGGCAAAACGCCTCGAACTGTACAAGAAAATGCAGCAGGAGTTGCAGCACAACTCGCCGTATGTCTTTGTTGATCAGGGCAAAACGCAGATTGTGGTGCGCGATAACGTGAAAGGCTACCAGCAGGGGCTGAATGCGGATATGGTGTGGTACGACCGCGTCACCAAGTAACGTTTCCGCCTCCCGCCCGCGCGGGAGGGTTCTTTCGCTGAAGACGAGTTTTTCCATGTCAGTGGTTTCACCCAACAGAGCAGAGCGGCGCGTAAAACGCCCTCTGCTCGCGCTATTTCAGGGGCTGCTCACGCTGGCCCTGACGCTTTTTGGCCTGCTGCTGGTGACCTTTTCACTGTCGGCCTTCTCCCCCGTTGACCGGGTTTTGCAGATTGTCGGCGATCATGCCAGCCAGTCCACCTACGATCAGGTTCGTCATCAACTGGGGCTGGACCAGCCTTTGCCGGTGCAGTTCTGGCACTACCTGGTGAACCTGGCCCATGGCGATTTAGGCACCGCCAGCGCGACCGGGCAACCGGTGTTGCAGGATCTGCTCGCCGCGTTTCCGGCGACGCTGGAGCTGGCGACGCTGGCGCTGATTGTCGGCAGCGTGCTCGGCGTGATCGCGGGCGTTTTATGCGCGCGCTTTAAAGGCTCGCTGTGGGATATAGCGGTGCGCACCTTTACGCTGCTCGGCAACTCGGTGCCGATTTTCTGGCTGGGTTTGTTGATGCTGGCGCTGTTTTACGCCCGCCTGCAATGGAGCGCCGGGCCGGGCAGGCTCGATGATATCTACCAGTACACCGTCACGCCGCGCACGGGTTTTGCGCTGATCGATACCTGGCTTTCCGGCGACAGCGGCGCGTTTAAAAATGCGCTCAGCCACCTGCTGCTGCCGGTGCTGCTGCTGGCCTACTATTCGCTGGCAAGCATTACCCGCCTTACCCGCTCTGCCTGCCTGAGCGAGATGAACAAAGAGTACATTTTGCTGGCGCGTGCCAAAGGCGCAGGCGAGATGACCATTTTGCTGCGCCATGTGCTGCCGAATATTCGCGGTACGCTGCTGACGGTGATCGCACTGGCGTACACCAGCATGCTGGAAGGTGCGGTACTCACCGAAACGGTCTTCTCCTGGCCCGGCATTGGCCGTTATCTCACCACCGCGCTGTTCGCTGGCGACACCACCGCCATCATGGGCGGTACGCTGGTGATCGGTGTCTGCTTTGTGCTGATCAATAACCTGACCGACCTGTTGGTACGGTTAACCGATCCGAGGGTGCGCTGATGCCGACGACTCTTTTTCTGCGCCGTCTGCGCCGCTCGCCCGCCGCGTTTAGCGGGCTGCTGATTGTCACCCTGCTACTGCTGATTGCGCTGTTCGCGCCGTGGCTCGCGCCGCGCGATCCCAACTGGCAGAACGCCGCCGCGCGCTTGCAGGCACCCAGTGCGCAATACTGGCTTGGCACCGACAGCTACGGGCGCGATTTGCTCTCGCGGCTGATTTACGGCACCCGCCCGGCGCTCGGTCTGGTGGCGCTGGTGACCGCCATTACTCTGCCTGTCGGGCTACTGATCGGTATTGTTTCCGGCTATTACGGCGGCTGGCTGGAGCGAGTGCTGATGCGCTTTACCGATGTGGTGATGTCGATGCCGCGCCTGATCCTCGCCTTTGCCTTTGTCGCCATGCTTGGCCCAGGGCTGGTGAACGGCGCGCTGGCGCTGGCGCTCACCACCTGGCCTGCCTACGCCCGCCAGGCGCGCAGCGAGATCCAGCGTTTACGCCACAGTGATTATCTGGCCGCCGCCGAAATGATGGGCATTCGCGGCTGGCGGCTGCTGTCTGGCCATATTCTGCCGCTCTGTTTGCCCTCGGCGATTGTGCGCCTCGCGCTCGATCTGGCGGGTATCATTCTGGCTGCCGCCGGGCTGGGTTTCTTAGGCTTAGGCGCGCGCCCGCCGATGGCGGAATGGGGCGCGATGATCGCCGACGGTATGCAGGTGATTTTCGATCAATGGTGGATTGCCGCAGCGCCGGGTGCGGTGATCTTACTGGCAAGCCTCGCGTTCAACCTGCAGGGCGATGGCCTGCGCGATGTACTGGAGCCGCAACATGACTGAGACACGCGTCGCGGTAAGCGGCCTGAATATCGACTACCCCGGCGCGCGGGTGGTGAAAAACCTGAGCTTTACGCTGGGCAACGAGCGGCTGGCGCTGGTCGGCGAATCCGGTTCGGGAAAATCAATGACCGCCCGCGCCCTGATGGGGCTGGTACGCAAGCCGGGTTACGTCAGCGCCACCACGCTGAATGTGCTGGGACGGGATGTCACCACGCTCAACGATCGCGGCTGGCGCGCGCTGCGCGGCAACGATATCGCCATGGTGTTACAGGATGCACGCTACGCGCTGAACCCGGTGAAAACCGTGCTGGCACAGCTGGATGAAGCGCTGACGCTCCACCAGCGGCTGAACCGCAAGCAGCGGCTGGAGAAGATCCATGAGGCGCTGCGAGCCGTGGAACTTGAACCGACGGTACTGCAACGTTACCCCGGCGAACTCTCCGGCGGTATGGGGCAGCGGGTCATGATCGCTCTTGCGCTGGTTAACGATCCGCAGGTGCTGATTGCCGATGAACCCACTTCCGCGCTGGATGCGCGCCTGCGTAACCAGATCCTTGAACTGCTGGTCGCCCAGTGCGAACAACGGCAAATGGCGCTGCTGCTCATCAGCCACGATCTGCCGCTGGTGGCGCAGCACTGCCACCGGGTGATGGTGATGTATCAGGGGGAATGTGTGGATACGATGGCGGCAAGCGATCTGCCTGATGCGCAGCATCCCTACACCCGCACGCTGTGGACCTGCCGACCGGGCGCGGAAACCTGGGGCCAGATGCTGCCGACGCTGGATCGCAGCCACTCCTTCACGGAGGCGAATGATGAGCATCGTTGATATCGCGCAGTTGCAGGTCACTTTTGCTGAGAAAACGGTGGTGAAAGGCGCCAGTTTGCGCGTTGAAGAAGGCGAAACCTTCAGCCTGATTGGCGCGTCCGGCTGCGGAAAATCCACCCTGCTGCGCGTGCTGGCAGGTTTGCAGCGCGAATGGCAGGGCCAGTTGTCGCTGTTCGGCCAGCCGGTGAAAGCCGGAACGCGTTATCAGGGCGCGCTGCGGCGCAATGTGCAGATGGTCTTTCAGGATCCTTACGCCTCGCTGCACCCGAACCATACGCTGTGGCGCACGCTGGCGGAGCCGCTGAAAATCCACGGCGAACCGGAAATTGACCAGCAAGTGGCTACCGCGCTGGAGCAGGTCGGGCTGCCGGTTGATGCCGCGCGGCGTTACCCGCACCAGCTCTCCGGCGGCCAGCGCCAGCGCGTGGCGATCGCCCGCGCACTGTTACTGCGACCAAAAATTCTGCTGCTGGATGAACCGACGTCGGCGCTGGATATGTCGGTGCAGGCTGAAATTCTTAACCTGCTTAACCGCCTGAAGCAGCAGCACGGCATGAGCTATCTGCTGGTCAGCCATGATGCCGATGTGATTGCCCATATGTCTGACCGGGCAGCATTTATGGCCAATGGCGTGATTGAGCGCTTCTTTGACCGTGGCGCGCTGGTACGCGGCGAACACCGGATGGGGTAATGCGGCGCACCGGAAGCCACCGGTGCGCGGTGGCTTACTGCTGTTCGTGGAAGCTATCAAGTTTCTGCTTTTGTTGCCCCTGCGCGTCAAAGTTATCCGCGTTCAGCCACGCGGAAATGGCGTTGTCGCGCAGCGGCCACTCGCTGTCCAGCATCGATAAATAGTCGGTATCGCGATTGCGCCCTTTGCGCACCATATGCTGGCGAAAACGCCCCTCCCAGGTGAAACCGATGCGTTCTGCCGCGCGGCGCGAGGCGACATTCAGCGAATCACATTTCCACTCCACGCGGCGATAACCGCAGGCAAAAGCGTGGCGCAGCATCAGCCATATCGCTTCCGTGCCGAGAACGCTGTTTTGCATCTGCGGCGACCAGGTGACATGGCCAATCTCTACCGAACCGTTGTCGGCGTTGATCGCCAGCCAGGCAATCACGCCGAGCGCATCGCCGCTGGCATTTTCCACCACGGCAAAAGGCACTACGTGGGTGTCTATGGTTTTACCGACGATCCAGCGCGCCATACTTTCCAGCCCGTCAGGCCGTTCGCCCGCCAGCCAGGTCCAGCCGCTGTCATCTTCCGCCTGCGCGTAAGCCTGCAAGAGATCGTGCGTATGCGTTCTGGCGTCGAGCGGTTCCAGCCGACAATATTGGCCCGGCAACACGCTGCACGGCAACGGCTGAACACCGTTCCAGCGCGGCAACCTGTCGCCAACTGTTTGACCGAAGTGATTGGTTTCCGGCACGTTTATCTCCCTGGCAAAAAAGACAGATGTAAAAGAGATGTTTTATCAAGTCTGCGCGCCGGAATATAGTGCTAAAAATTGGGGGGTTCGTTTTTAAAAAAGCTTTTCAAATCAGTTAACTGATCGGATTTGGCGTCAGAAAGCTCTGACGCCGGAGGAATTATTTCGCGAAGTGACCAAATTGCGCCAAAACACGGTCAAAGATGTCCAGGCCTTTATTCACTTCTTCCGCGCTCATGGTGCAAGGCGGCACCACGTGGATGCGGTTTTCGACGATAAAACTCAAAATACCGGCCTGCGTGAGCGCCGCTTTGATGGCCCCCATCTCTGTCGCCGCCAGCGGTTTTTTGCTCTGCCGATCGCTGACCAGTTCCATCGCCTGGAACATACCGCGCCCGCGAACATCACCAATGAGCGCATGTTTCGCCGCCAGCGCATCAAGCCCCGGACGCAGCACGCCGTTACCCACCAGCGCCGCATTTTCCACCACTTTCTCCTCTTTCATCGCATCCAGCGTGGCGACAATCGCGGCCATTGCCAGTGGATGGCCAGAGTAAGTCAGACCGCCCGCAAAGAAGTGATCGTCAAAGTAGCGCGAAATCGGTTCCGAAATCAGTACGCCGCCTGCGGGCGCATAACCGGCGTTAACGCCTTTTGCGAAGGTGATCAGATCCGGCACGATGCCATCCTGCTCAAAAGCGAACCAGCTACCGGTGCGGCCAAAACCGGCCATCACTTCATCCAGGATCAGCACAATGCCAAACTCATCGGCCAGCGCGCGCACGCCCTTCATATACCCTTCCGGCGGCACCAGAATACCGGCCGTTCCCGGTACGGATTCGAGCAGGATCGCGGCGATAGACGTCGGCCCTTCAACCTCAATCATGCGGCGCAGGTGCGCCAGCGCGCGTGCGCACTCTTCTGCTTCCGTCGTCGCGTTGAATTCGCTGCGATAGAGATACGGGTTAAAGAAGTGCACATGTCCACGTGAATATTCGTTCGGTACGCGCCGCCAGTCGCCGGTGGCGGCAATCGCGCTACCGGTATTGCCGTGATAGGAACGGTAGGCGGAGAAAATCTTGTCGCGCCCGGTGTAGAGACGCGCCATACGGATGGCGTTTTCGTTGGCATCCGCCCCGGCGTTGGTAAAGAAGACTTTACTGAAGCCTTCCGGCGCCAGCGAGACAATGCGTTTGGCCGCTTCGCCGCGCGCCAGGTTGGCCGTCGCCGGTGCGATCGTCACCAGTTCGTCGAGCTGTGCTTTCATCGCCGCCAGCACGCGCGGATGCTGATAACCAATATTGACGTTCACCAGTTGGCTGCTGAAATCGAGATACGTATTGCCTTCGTAGTCCCACAACTCACAGCCTTTCGCTCCGGCAATCACCATCGGGTTAAGGTTGCCCTGCATCGACCATGAATGAAACACATACGACCGGTCCAGTTGACGTACGTCGTCGTTGGTTATCGCCATCTCGCTCTGAAGTGCCAGTTTCATATCCTGCTCCTCTCATGCCGTTATTGTTGTCCGTATCATGCGGCGCGCGGGCAAACGCCGGATAGAGCCAGTCGTGTTAGCAACATGTGACACAGGTGTCACACCGCGACAGAGCAACTGGCACTGTCTGGCGCGGGCGGGCGTTTTTATAGTGACGTCACAACCCCGCACAGGAGAAGACGATGAGTGAAGCAAAGAAAGTGGTGTTTATTACCGGCGCAACCTCCGGTTTTGGCGAAGCGGCAGCGCAGGTGTTTGCCGATGCGGGCTGGTCGCTGGTGCTGAGCGGGCGTCGTCTGGCGCGTCTCGAAAGCCTTAAAGACCGCCTTCAGGGAAAAGTACCGGTGCATATTATTGAACTGGATGTCCGCGATAAAGATTCAGTGAAAAGCGCCGTGGCGTCGCTGCCGGCTGAGTTCGCCGATATTACCGCGCTTATCAATAACGCCGGGCTGGCGCTGTCGCCACAACCTGCGCAGCGCGTGGATCTTGAAGACTGGCAGACCATGATCGACACCAACGTGACCGGGCTGGTCAACGTGACCCACGCCCTGCTGCCTACGCTGATTCAACACGGCGCAGGCGCGTCTATTATCAATATTGGTTCGATTGCCGGGCAGTGGCCCTACCCTGGCAGCCATGTTTATGGCGCGACCAAAGCATTTGTGAAGCAGTTCAGCTATAACCTGCGCTGCGATTTACTCGGTACCGGCGTGCGCGTGACCGATCTGGCGCCGGGGATTGCGGAAACGGAATTTACGCTGGTGCGCACCAAAGGCGACCAGGCCGCATCGGATAGCCTCTATCGCGGCACTACGCCGCTGACCGCGCAGGATATTGCCGAACAGATGTTCTACATCGCGACGCTGCCGGATCATATG
The DNA here is from genome assembly GCF_013085925.1 of Kosakonia sp. MUSA4. NCBI lineage: Bacteria > Pseudomonadati > Pseudomonadota > Gammaproteobacteria > Enterobacterales > Enterobacteriaceae > Kosakonia > Kosakonia sp. MUSA4. The sequence goes on along the minus strand of NZ_CP025697.1, from coordinate 1,294,694 downwards.
AATATCAACCGCGTGGAAGTGATGCCGGTACGCCAGGCCTGGCAGCCGTTTGCCATCGACCGTGACTGAGTGACCGCCCTCTTCCTGCGGGAAGGGGGTTTGGCTGACGTACAAAATAAAACGCCCCGGCTGATGCCAGGGCCTGGTGTTTTAAGTGTCGCTAAGTACTGCAAGGTTTTACCCCGCCCGGCGCTTATCTCCGGCACTCACAATTGATGTGGCGTTAGCTCTGTAAGGGGTGTAGTCATAGTAGTCAATCGGATTAATCCTGGCAATACGTAAAGCGCACAGCACGAAAGATGTATGACGTCGATCATTCTTTTCGCGCCACTGGCACGCAGAAATACGACAACTGTCACTAACCACGCGCACTGCGCCTGTTTATGCTGCTTTTCCCCGCCCCGATCCCTTTCCTGCCCCATCACAAAGCAAACGCGCCGACATCTGCACTAAATTGATGAGTAAAATTCATTATCGTGCAGCCAAATGCGGTAAAAATGCGGAAATTAACCCCTGGCACAAAAATGGCATGGTGAAAAAGAAACCTAACCAGTTAGTCAAAAAACAGGGGGAGCAGGATGAGCCAGGTGATGTTTGCTGAGGAGAGCGCCGTGGTGTCCTTAAAGAGCGCCAGCGCCACAGCGCGGCCCGCCATAACCGTCAGTCAGGCCAGCGTTATCTATCCGGCGGCGGATAAACCCGTACACGCGTTACAGGACATTAATCTGACGATTCGCCAGGGCGAGTTTGTCTCGTTTATCGGGCCATCCGGCTGCGGCAAAACCACCCTGCTGCGGGTCATTGCCGATCTTGAGCCGATTACCTCCGGCGATGTACTGGTGAACGATATGTCGCCGTCAGAAGCGCGCCAGGCCGGAGCTTACGGCTATGTCTTTCAGGCGCCGGTGCTTTTGCCGTGGCGCACCGTGGTAGCCAACGTCAAATTGCCGTTGCAGATCCAGGGCGTACCGCCGGAGCGCTGCGATGAAATCGCCCGTGAGCAGCTTTCACGCGTTGGCCTGAAGGGTTTTGAGAAAAAGTACCCGTGGCAGCTCTCGGGCGGCATGCAGCAGCGCGTGTCTATCGCGCGGGCGCTCGGCTTTGAGCCGAAGATTTTAATGATGGATGAACCCTTTGGCGCGCTCGACGAACTGACCCGCGACAACCTCAACCAGCAGCTTCAGCAACTGTGGTACAACGAGCAGCGCACGATGGTGTTTGTTACCCACTCCATTGCCGAAGCGGTTTATCTGTCGACCAAAATCGTGGTGATGTCGCCGCGTCCGGGGCGCATCGTGAAGGTGATCGACTCCCCGCTTCCGGCACAGCGCGATTTGGCGATCCGCAATACGCCTGCATTCCTCGCGCTGGCGCAGGAGGTGCGCGAAGCGCTGGTGGAGGGGCATCATGATCGCTGAGCGGCGTCTTATTGCAAACGCACTGCCGGTGGGCATGGTGCTGCTGGTCGCGCTGGTGCTGTGGTATTTGCTGGCGCTGGCGCTGAATGCGCCCGGCGTGATTGACCGCGTACTGGCCCCGCGCGGCGCGTGGAATTATCACGATGTGATGCAGGCGGCGCTGAATGCCAGCCGTCCGCTGCTGCCCGCGCCGCACCAGATTGCCATCGATATCTGGAACAGCATCACCCAGTGGCCGCTCACCTCGCCGCGTAACCTGCTGTTGCATACCTGGGTCACCGCCAGCGCAGCGCTGACGGGTTTTGCCATGGGCGTAGTGCTCGGCGTAGTGCTGGCGGTGTGCATTGTTCATTCGCGCACGCTGGATAAAGCCCTGCTGCCGTGGATCGTCGCCTCGCAAACCATTCCGGTGCTGGCGATAGCGCCGATTGTGCTGATCATTCTGGGCAGCGTCGGCATCACCGGCATGCTGCCCAAAGCCACTATCGCCATGTATCTCTGTTTCTTCCCGGTCACCATCGCCACCGTGCAGGGGCTGCGCTCACCGCAAAAAATGGAGATGGAACTGATGCACACCTGGGCTGCCCGGCGGGTTGATATCTTCTGGACGGTGCGCCTGCCCTCTTCGCTGCCGTATCTGTTTCCGGCGTTTCGCGTGGCGATTGCCAGCGGGCTGGTCGGCACGATGGTGGCCGAGTTGCCCACCGGGGCGCAGGCCGGGCTGGGCGCGCGCCTGCTGACCGGCTCCTACTATGGCAACACTATTCAAATCTGGTCAGCGCTGGTAATGGCCTCGCTGCTTGGGCTGGTGTTAACCGGGCTGGTCACACTCACGGAACGGCTGGTGATGCGCCAGCGTAAGGGGGGATGATGAAACGCACTGCGATACCTGGCACGTTTTTGCTGGTCGGCGCACTGCTGCTGTTGATGCTGTCGCTGATCCAGTTGAGCGGGCAAACGCCGCTACCGGCTCCGCTGTTGCTGGTCAATGTCCTGCTGGTGCTGTGCGCGCTGGCAGGCTGCACCGCCGCCTTCAGCCGTCTGCGCGGCACTCTGTTCGCCGTCACGTTGCTGGCGAGCGTACTGTGGCTGGCGTGGCAGCCGATTCACGGTCTGACGCTGGGCGCCGTGGCGCTGCTGGCGATGGTCAGCGTGCAACGTCTGGCGCGTTCAATGCTTCCGGCCGCCAGCGTCGCGGCACTGCTCGGCCTGTGGCTGTTGTGGTTCTGGCAAATTCTGGTGACCGGTTTCGCCGTGCCCCAGGTGATCCTGCCTGCGCCGCTGGACATTCTTGCCGCGCTGGTCAATAGCGTGCCGCTGCTGGCGGGCGATGTGCTGCAAACGGTGATCAAATCCGTGCTGGCAGGTTATCTGCTCGGCAGCGGGCTGGGGATTGGCGTGGCGATTCTTATTGATCGCTTGCCGTTTTTACAACGCGGATTACTGCCGGTGGCCAGCCTCACCAGCACCGTTCCGCTGGTCGGCGTCGCACCGATTGCCGTGATGTGGTTTGGCTTTGACTGGCCCTCCAAAGCCGCGGTGGTCACGCTGGTGACCTTCTTCCCGGCGCTGGTCAATACGCTGGCCGGGTTAAAAGCCAGCGGCAAGCTGGAGCAGGAACTGATGTATTGCTACGCCGCCACGCCAGGACAAAGCCTGCGGGTGCTGCGTCTGCCTGCCGCGATGCCGTTTATTTTCAGCGCCCTGAAAGTGAATGCCACGCTGTCGCTTATCACCGCGATTGTGGCGGAATTTTTCGGTTCGCCGACCGCCGGACTGGGCTTTCGCATCTCCACCGAATCGGCGCGCATGCATATGCCGGTGGTGTGGTCGGCGATTGTTGTCGCCTCGATCGCCGGTTCCCTGTTCTACAGCCTGCTGGTTCAGCTCGACCGGCGCGTGAATTTCTGGCACCCCACGCTACGTGGGAGCGCCACTCAGAAGTAAAACATTAATCGAAGTAGGCTCACTAACCCGAGGAGTTCTCTAATGATAAAAAGTTTCGCTTTGCGCCGGGGTTTGTTGCTGGCGGCAATGTCTGTACTGGCCTTTCAGGCGTCCGCTGCCGAGAAAGTCACACTGCAACTGAAGTGGCTGCCGCAATCGCAGTTCGCCGGTTACTACGTGGCGCAGCAAAAAGGGTTTTATCAGGATGAAGGGCTGGATGTCACCATTAAACCCGGTGGCACCGATATCTCCCCGGTGCAGGTGATTGCCGGTAAATCCGCCGATGTGATTGTCGACTGGCTGCCGGATGCGCTGGCCTCGCGCGAAGCGGGCGTGCCGCTGGTGAATATCGCCCAGGTGTACGATCGTTCCGGGATGATGCTGACCTGTAAAAAATCGAGCGGCATCAAAACCCCGGCCGATTTCAAAGGCAAAACCCTTGGCGTCTGGTACGGCGGCAACGAATATCCGTTCTTTAACTGGATGAACAAGCTGGGCCTCAAACCGGGTAAAGACATCACCATTTTAAAACAGGGCTTTAACGTTGATCCGCTGTTGCAGGATCAGGCCGCCTGTATTTCGACCATGAACTACAACGAATACTGGCAGTTGATCGATGCCGGGCTGAAGCAGGACGACTTAATCACCTTCCCGTATGAGGATCAGGGCGTTTCCACGCTGGAAGATGGGCTGTATGTTCTTGGCTCCGATCTGAAAGATCCGGCCTTTGTCAGCAAAATGGCGAAATTCCTCAAAGCGTCGTTTAAAGGCTGGGATTACGCGGTGAAACACCCGGATGAAGCGGCGAAAATCGTGGTGGCAGAAGATGCCTCCGGCGCTGCCACGGAAGAGGTGCAAACTCGCCAGATGGAGAACGTGGCGAAGCTTATCACCAACGCCAATACGCCGAAAATCGGCTATCTCGATCCGGCCGCGTACCGCCGCACTATCGACGTGTTGCTGCACAGCGGCGGCGATACACCGGTTATCAAGAAAGATCCGGGTGACAGCGGTATGACGCACGAAGTCTGGGACGCCGCCGCCAAACTGAAATAACCCCCGCCGCCAGGGAGGGCGGTTTTCTCACGGAGCACACTATGAATGAGGTTCTTCTCCACGGCGTGGTGGAGTCACCCGATAAGGGACGCATTCGTCAGGATAACGAGGCCATTATCCTGCCAGCGGCGGAGCGCGTGTTTGCCCGCTACGGCTTTCGCGGCGCGACGATGCAACAGATTGCCGACGCCGCAGGCCTGCCGAAAGCCAATCTGCACTACTACTTTGGCAACAAACACAATCTCTACCTGCGGGTGCTGGAAAACATTCTCCACGACTGGTTGTCGCCGCTGGAGGGGATCTGCGCCAGCGCCGAGCCGAAAAGCGCGCTGGCGGAGTATGTCGGGCGCAAAATCCACTTCAGTTTCAGCCGCCCGGAAGCCTCCAAACTCTTTGCCAACGAGATCCTGCAAGGCGCGCAGGTTGTGCATCCGTTACTGAAAAGCGAACTGCGCCAACTGGTGGAAGAGAAAGCGCGCATCCTCGATGGCTGGATTGCCGCCGGTAAAATGCGCGCGCTGGATACCACGCACTTCTTCTTTACCGTCTGGTCGATGACGCAAACCTATGCCGATTTCGATATCCAGGTGGAAGCCGTCTGCGGCGAAGATGCCCACAGCGACACAATGCAGGCGCGCGCCACGCAGCATGTGCTGAGCGCCGTCTGGCGTATCTGCGGGCTGGAATAACCTTCTTGCTGCTAAATGCAGCAATAATCGGCAAATTTGGTGCGAAATGCACCAAAATGCGACGATCATTTTAGTGCAATCGATCCTGAAGATCCCTGAACCGCTGATTTCTCCTGCCCTGCCGCCATTCGCGCCAAGATGGCACACAAATCGCATGGCTATTTGTGAAAACTTAACCATCTGGTCAGGATTATTCAGGAGGCATGATGAACACACTCGATACGCCGGGGATCTGCCCCGGTCGGCTGACGCCCGCGGAGTATGCCCGTGCGTTCAGCGATGGCGACCCCGCGATCTCTTCCACTCAGGCGGTGCTGGAAGCGGAACGCTGCTACTACTGCTTTGATGCCCCCTGCACCCGCGCCTGCCCGGCGGAGATCGATGTACCGAGCTTTATTCAGCGCATTGCGCAGAGTAACGATCGCGGCGCGGCGGAAGTGATCCTGCGGGCCAATATTCTTGGCGGCACCTGCGCTCGCGTCTGCCCGACTGAAACCCTCTGCGAACAGGCCTGCGTGCGCAATGCGCAGGATGGCCGTCCGCTGGATATCGCCCGTTTGCAGCGCTACGCCACCGATCGCTTTTTCGCCGCTCCCGGCAAACCGCTGTTTAGCCGCGCCGCCAGCAGCGGCAAACGCGTGGCGATTGTCGGCGCCGGGCCTGCCGGGCTAACCGTGGCACATGCGCTGGCGCTTGCCGGGCATGAGATTGACCTGTTTGATGCCCGTGCGAAAGCCGGTGGCCTGAACGAATACGGCCTGGCCCGTTACAAAGTGACCGGGGATTTTCCGGCGCAGGAAGTGGCGTGGCTGCTGTCGGTGGGCGGCATCACCCTGCATTGCAGCAAAACGCTGGGCCAGCACTTCACGCTGGCGCAACTGCGCGCAGAGTATGACGCGGTATTCCTTGGCCCCGGTTTAGCAGGCGTGAATGCGCTCGACAGCGACACGCCAGAGCCGTTCGGCGTGCGCGAAGCCGTTGAGTTTATTGCCGAGCTGCGCCAGTGCGCCGATCTCAGCCAGATGCCGGTGGGCCGCAATGTGGTGGTGATTGGCGGCGGGATGACCGCGGTGGATGCTGCCGTACAGGCGAAAAAGCTTGGCGCGCGCGAAGTCACCCTGGTTTACCGCCGTGGCGAAAGCCAGATGAAAGCCTCCCTGAAAGAGCAGCAGTGGGCAAAAGCGTGCGGCGTCACATTGCGCTTTCTCGCCGCGCCGCTGCGCTTTGAACAGCAGGATAACCACTTAACCGGCGTGACCTTTTCCCTGATGCAACAGACCGACGCCGGGCTGACGCCTGGCGGTGAAACCTTCACGCTGGCGGCGGATATGGTGCTGAAAGCGATTGGGCAAACCTACGATCCGCGCCCGGCGCAGGGCGTGGCGTTAAGCGGCGGGCGCATCGCCGTTGATGAGGAAGGACGCACCTCCCTGCCCGGCGTCTGGGCCGGCGGCGACTGCTGCGCAGACGGGCTGGATCTCACCGTCGATGCGGTTAAACAGGGCAAAGCCGCCGCCCGCTCCATCCTGCTGGCACTCGCCATTTCGCAGGCCGATGCCGCCAATGCCACCTTTTTCCAGGAGCCTTCTCATGGCTGATCTGCACAGTAATTTTCTCGGCATTCACAGCCCCAACCCGTTCTGGCTGGCTTCGGCGCCGCCGACCGATAAAGAGTACAACGTCGAACGCGCGTTCCAGGCCGGCTGGGGCGGCGTGGTGTGGAAAACGCTGGGTATAGATCCGCACGTCGTCAATGTCTGCGGGCCGCGCTACAGCACTCTGCGCGGCGCGGATCGCCGTATTCTTGGGCTGAACAATATTGAGCTGATCACCGACCGCTCGCTGGAGACCAATCTTGCAGAGATCGCGCGGATTAAGCAGCGCTGGCCGGATCGGGCGGTGGTGGTATCGATTATGGTGCCCTGTGAGGAAGAGGCGTGGAAATGGATCCTGCCGCAGGTGGAAGCCACCGGCGCAGACGGCATTGAGCTGAACTTCGGTTGCCCGCACGGCATGAGCGAACGCGGCATGGGCGCGGCAGTCGGCCAGGTGCCGGAGTATATCGAAATGGTCACCCGCTGGTGCAAACAGTATTGCCGCCTGCCGGTGATCGTCAAACTGACGCCGAACATCACCGATATTCGCTACCCGGCGCGGGCGGCAAAAGCGGGCGGCGCGGATGCCGTTTCGCTGATTAACACCATCAGTTCGGTGATGGGCGTTGATCTCGACCAGATGCTGATGACGCCGCACACCGGCAATCAGGGTTCCCACGGCGGCTACTGCGGCCCGGCGGTGAAACCCATTGCGCTGAATATGGTGGCGGAAATTGGCCGCGACGCGCCAACGCGCGGTTTACCGATCTCCGGCATTGGCGGTATCTCCACCTGGCGCGATGCCGCCGAATTTATCGCGCTGGGCTGCGGCACCGTCCAGGTCTGTACGGCAGTAATGGTGCACGGCTTCCAGATTGTGCGCGACATGGTAAGCGGGCTGGAAAACTACATGGATGAGAAAGGGTTTCGCACGCTGGAGGATTTTCGCGGCATGGCGCTGGGCAGCGTGACCGACTGGCGCTACCTCAACCTCAATCACGTCGAAAAAGCGGTCATCGACCAGACAAGCTGCATCAAGTGCGGGCGCTGCCACCTGGTATGCGAAGACACCTCGCACCAGGCGATCTCCACCAGCCTGATGGGCGAGCGCCACTTTGCCGTACGCGAGGAAGATTGCGTTGGCTGCAACCTCTGCGCCTCGGTTTGCCCGGTAGAAAACTGTATTTCGCTGCGTCACCTGCAACCCGGCGAAGTCGATAAACGCACCGGAAACGTGGTTTCCGACCAGTACGCCAACTGGACAACCCACCCCAATAACCCGATGGCGACCACGGCGTAAACCGGGTCAGGCACAGGAGAAGAGCATGCGTAATGTGTTGATTAAAGGCGGCACGGTGGTCAATGCGGACTGCCAGCGCCGCGCCGATGTGTTGTGCGTTGATGGCCTGATCGCCGCCGTCGGCGACGCCTCACTGTGGGATCTTCCGGCACACACGGAAGTCGTGGATGCCGGAGGCCTGTATGTGATGCCCGGCGGCATCGATCCGCATACCCATATGAATTTCCCGTTTATGGGCACGACGACGGTCGATGATTTCTACAGCGGCACCGCCGCCGCGCTGGCGGGCGGCACCACGACGATTATCGATTTTGTTATCCCCAATCCGCAGCAACCGCTGATGGAGGCGTATCAGCAGTGGCGCGGTTGGGCAGAAAAAGCCGCCGCCGACTACAGCTTCCACGTCGCCATTACCTGGTGGGATGAGAGCGTGCGCGAGGATATGGGGCAGCTTGTACAGCAGGAAGGGGTGAACAGTTTTAAACACTTTATGGCCTACAAAAACGCCATCATGTGCGACGACGAAACGCTAATGAACAGTTTCCGCCGCTGCCTGGAGTTAGGCGCCATGCCCACGGTGCATGCGGAAAATGGCGAGATGGTGTATCTGCTGCAACAGGAGATGCTGAAACAAGGGATCACCGGCCCGGAGGCGCATCCCCTCTCGCGACCGCCGGAAGTGGAAGGCGAAGCCGCCAACCGCGCGATCACCGTCGCCAGCATTATGGGCGTGCCAATTTATGTCGTGCATGTCTCCTGCCGGGAATCAGCAGAAGCGATTGCCCGCGCGCGTAGCCGCGGTCAGCGCGTTTACGGCGAAGTACTGGCGGGCCATCTGGTGGTGGATGACAGCGTTTACCGTCACCCCGATTTCGCCTTCGCTGCCCCCCATGTCATGAGCCCGCCGTTTCGCGATAAATCGCACCAGGCTGCGCTGTGGCACGGTTTGCAGTCCGGTCAGCTTCATACCACCGCCACCGATCACTGTACCTTCTGCGCCAGCCAGAAAGCCGCCGGACGGGATAATTTCACCAAAATCCCGAACGGCTGCGGCGGCGTGGAGGAACGGATGATGGTGCTATGGGATGCAGGCGTTAACAGTGGCCGTCTGACGCCGAGTGAGTTTGTCGCCATCACCTCTGCCAATACCGCGCGGCTCTTTAACCTCTACCCGCGTAAAGGCGTGGTCACGCCCGGCGCGGATGCCGATCTGGTGCTGTGGGACCCGCAGGGCAGCAAGGTGCTGTCCGCTGCGACCCATCATTCACGCAACGACTTTAATATTTTCGAGGGCCGCGTCGTTACCGGCGTCCCGGCCTATACCCTCAGCCAGGGCGTGGTGGTCTGGGCTGACGGTGAACTGCGCGCGCGTGAAGGCGCAGGACGCTATATCAAACGCCCGGCCTTCGGACCGGATTTCAGCGCCGCCGCGGTCTGGGAGCGCCATCGCGCGCCGCAGGCCGTGCAACGTTAATTGGGGAGAAAAAAGATGAGTGAAACGATCTCCGCGCCGGACGCCGTGGTTGCGACGGGCGACCTGCGTATTAATGGCCAGCGCCTGTGGCAGTCGCTGATGGATCTGGCGCAAATCGGTGCGACGCCGAAAGGCGGTTGTTGTCGCCTGACGCTCACCGACCTTGATCGCCAGGGGCGCGATTTGGTGGTCGGCTGGGGCAAAGCGGCCGGGCTGTCGGTGGAAATAGACCAAATCGGCAATGTCTTTATGCGCCGCGCCGGGCGGAATAACAGCCTGCCGCCCATCGTCGCCGGGAGCCATATCGATACCCAGCCGACCGGCGGCAAATTCGACGGTAACTTTGGCGTGTTATCCGCGCTGGAAGTGATCCGCACGCTCAACGACAACGGCATTGAAACCGACGCCCCCGTCGAGATGGTGTTCTGGACTAACGAAGAGGGTTCGCGCTTTGTTCCGGTGATGATGGGTTCTGGCGTCTTTGCCGGGATTTTTCCGCTGGAGCAGGCCTATGCGGCGACCGATACCGCAGGCAAAACGGTACGCGATGAGCTGTTCAACATTGGCTATGCGGGCGAGCATACGCCAGGCCAGCATCCGATTGGTGCCTATTTTGAAGCGCATATTGAGCAGGGGCCGATTCTGGAAGAGCAGGATGTCGCCATCGGCGTGGTGCAGGCGGTGCTGGGGATCCGCTGGTACGATTGCACGGTCACGGGGATGGAGTCGCACGCTGGCCCAACGCCAATGGCGATGCGCAAAGATGCGCTGCAAGTGGCAACTGGCCTGATGCAGGAGGTGATCGCCATCGCTCACCAGTTTGCCCCGCACGGGCGCGGAACGGTGGGCATGGTGCAGGTGCATCCTAACAGCCGTAACGTGGTGCCGGGCAGCGTTACCTTCTCCATCGATTTTCGCAATATGACCGATGCCGAGGTCGATAAGATGGATGCGGCGCTGAAAGCCGTGATCCAGCAAACGGCGCAGAAAACCGGGCTGGATATCGCTTTGCGCCAGGTATCGCAGTACCCGGCTGCGCCCTTCCATGCCGATTGCAAGGAGGCTGTACGCCGGGCGGCGCAGCAATTAGGTTATTCTCATATGGATATTGTTTCCGGCGCCGGACATGACGCCGTATATATGAGCATGCTGGCACCGACCGGAATGATCTTTATTCCCTGCAAAGACGGCATCAGCCATAACGAAATTGAGTATTCGTCGCCAGAACAGGTGAGCGCCGGTGCCAATGTGTTATTGCATGCGATGCTGGAAAAAGCCGGAGTGGTGGCGCGCAATAACTGATGTCAGCAAGGGAAATAGCCCGATTGTCTGCCGTCGGGTTATTTTCTTGCCTCAGTTGCCGATAAATATCGCAATACTGTATGATTCTGCCATTCTGAATTTGACTTAAATTCCTCAGAAGTTTACAAAAGACACTGCCTTCCCCAGCTCCGACTTGCGTCTTTTCCGTTTTCGTCCAGGCTTCCATTTTACCCTGCGGAAAAATGGCGGGGATTGACCAGGTCAAACTCGCGCATTACCGACTTTTAAAAGATTTGCAGGCATCTGTAAGTGGAGTTTCGCATGTTCTCTTTTGTCGCCCGCCAGGCGATTTTTGATGCAAATATGAACACAGTCGGTTACGAGTTGTTGTTCAGAGACAGTATGACGAACCGGTTTCCCGATGTAACGCCGGAGTACGCGACTGCTCAAATTATTGTGGAACAATTTCTCGGCGCGCCGCTGGGCCGTCTGAAAGAGTACAGCGCTATTTTCGTCAATTTCCCCTACGAATTGCTGGTGCAGGGCATGGCGGAAACGTTGCCGAAAGATAGAGTGATTGTGGAAATTCTAGAAACGGCCAAACCGACGCCGCTGCTGCTGCACACGGTAAAACAGCTCTCTGCGCACGGCTTTCGCATTGCGCTGGACGACTTCGAACTTGGCGATGGCTGGAATGCCTTTCTCCCCTATATCAGCATCATTAAATTCGATGTGCGGGTAAACACGCCGGAAGAAATAAGCGGCTATATCAAAGACAAAGGTGCCTTACTAAAAGATACGGTGTTTCTGGCGGAAAAAGTCGAAACGCAGGAAGAGTATGAGTGCTTTAAAAATATGGGCTGCACGCTGTTTCAGGGCCATTTTTTCAGCAGGCCGGTGATCCACTCCGGCAACAAGCTGATTCAAAATCAGGCCATCACCCTGAAACTGATGAAAGAGGTGAATACCGATTCGCCGGATTTCAATAAGATCGAAGCGTTGTTGAAGCAGGATCTGGCGCTATCGTTCAAAATCATGCGTTATGCGCAAAATATTGTCTTTAACGCCCGCGGCATTAAACATATTCGCAGCCAGTCGTTAAAAGACATTATTTTTTATCTCGGCACCAATGAGCTGCGCCGCTTCGTGCTGGTCTCCTGCCTGACATCGGTCAATAAAGACGAGACCGATGATATTTATCGCCAGAGCCTGATTCGCGCCAAGTTTTGCGAACTGGCCTCGGCGCACTCGATCAGCCGCCACTCCGCAGACGATGCGTTTATCGTCGGCCTCTTCTCACAACTCGACAGCATTTTTGAAATGCCGATGGCAGATCTGATAAGCCAGATCGATATTTCCGCCAACGTCATGCTGGCGCTGCGGGAAAAGAAAGGCACATTGTATCCTTACCTGCGCCTGATCGAACTCTACGAACAGCACCAGTGGGAAGAGGTCAGCGCCCTTGGTCACCGCCTGGGTTTCAACCGCAGCATGATTGCGGAGCTGATTAAAGCGGCAACCAAATGGACCAACGATATTCCTTCTGACAGCCTCTGAGGCAAAACCCGCACAGAGACGAAAGTTTTTTTACGCCACAATTTAAGTTTTTCCCTCCGGCGGCCGCCTTTTCAGAGAAGACGGAAAAGAGGCGCTTTGCGCTTTTCATCCTCTTCCCTGTGCTTCTGGATTAAAACGATGGAAAAACTCACTGTTTATGGCTATCGCCTGGGTAAAAATAGCGACATAGAATTTTTACCGTTAAAAAAAAGCCTTATCCGCTATGGTTCTGCGGAAGGCAACGTCAGTTTACGGCTAACAATGGCTAATTTGCTGACCTACCTGTTAAGTCATGCGGTTGGCACCGTGGTGGCGGATAAAGCATTGCAGGTTCAGGTGTGGGAAAACCACGGCCTGCGCTGCTCCAGCCAGCGTTTGTGGCAGGTAATGAATAACCTGAAGCGCAAGCTGGAGCAATTTGATTTACCAGAAGATTTTATACTGCGGGTGGCGGGAAAAGGTTATATGATCCCGAATGAGATGGTGCTTAAACTTTATTGTCGGGAAGGTTTTTTCAAAGCGGATGGCGACGCACGGCTTCAATAAATAAATGGAAGGCATTACTGTGCTGTTGCCGGTTCGGGTAATAGAGAAAATAACCGGGAATAACCGGGCACCACTCCTCTAACACCTGTACCAATTCGCCGGATGCCAGCGCATCGTTAACCAGATCCTCAGGTACATAAGCCAGACCAAGACCGGCGCTTGCCGCTTCAACGCACTGCCTCACGGTATTGACAATAAACCGCCCTTTCACTTTAACTTTTATTTCCTGCCCGGCCCTGGCAAATTCCCAGCAATAGATACCTCCGCTCGTCGAGAGGCGAAAATTAATACACTCGTGCTGATATAAATCATCCGGTGTCACAGGCGCGGAATGCTGTGAAAAATAGTCGGCAGAACCAACGACCTTCATACGAAAATCAGGGCTGATGCGTACCGCAACCATATCTTTTTCAATGAATTCTCCCAGCCTGACGCCAGCATCAAAACGTTCAGCGACAATATTATTAAAACCATTGTCGATAAACAGTTCGACATTAATTTTTGGCCAGGCCGCCAGAAATTCTTTTACCTTTGGCCATAAATAAGCGTCCGCAGCATGTTCGCTGGTGGCAATGCGAATATTCCCCACCGGCAAACTGTTATTACTCGCTAAATCGTTGATCTTTTCATCAATTTCCCCCAGACGCGGAACAAGGATATTCAGCAACTGTTCGCCAGCTTCCGTTGGCGCGACATTACGCGTGGTGCGGATCAGCAACTTCACCCCCAGACGCTCCTCCAGCGTTTTCACCGAATGACTTAACGTCGATTGGGTAACGCCGAGTCTTGCCGCCGCTTTCGTAAAACTGCACTCACGAGCCACTTCAATAAAGGATAATAGATTGACAATATTCTCTCGTAGCATTGATTTTATGCGCTATTCCCAACGTTAATTTTTATGTGCAGAAATCCTTTTCAGGCAACTCCCGGCGTCAGCATACGCTGATATTTCGACAAGGGAGTTAACACTTCAAGCTATTATTCTTACCAATTGAAATATTGCGTGCACAGCTAACCGCAATGTCATCACGCTGTCAGCTTACTGTTAGATTTCATTTTCTTACATCTATTATTTCGCCACTGCTTTTATTTATGAATATCACTCATAAACACATGCTGCATAATTGCATGAATAACCGGTTTATATTTTTTCTCACCACCCGCATCTTTCAGAGTGATAGGGCGATGCGGTAAACCGCAGGCCCGACGGTGCTGCGCCATCGAACTGATTCACGCCGAGTAGCGCAGCGTGTCAATTAAACGCGCAAAGGCGGCGGTATGCTGTTTGCGGCTCGGATAGTAGAGAAAGTAGCCGGGAAAAGGTTCGCACCATTCATCGAGCACTGTCTCAAGCGTTCCCTGCGCCACCGCATCGGTTACGCAATCTTCCGGGACGAACGCCAGCCCCATTCCGCTGGTTGCCGCATTAATACGCGAAGCGAGATTATTGAAGGTTAATTGCCCTTCGACCCGCACGCGGATCTCCTGCCCGTCTTTAGAAAATTCCCATGCATATAATCCGCCGAGCGTCGGCAAGCGCAGATTAATACAGTTGTGGCTTTGTAAATCATGCGGTGTTTGCGGTTTACCGTAACGCGCAAAATAAGCTGGAGAACCCACCACAACCATGCGCCAGTCGGGGCCAATACGCACCGCGACCATATCTCTGGCGACCTGCTCGCCAAGGCGGATACCGGCATCATAACGTTCAGCGACAATATCGGTCAGGGTATTATCAATGGTTAATTCAACATGCACGTCGGGGTAGGTTTCGAGAAACGGCTGCAGCACAGGCCACACGGTGGAATGCAAAGCGTGTTCGCCAAGTGTGATACGAATATTCCCCGCCATACGATCGCGCATATCAGTCAGCGCAATCAGTTCTTCCTCAATCTCTTTAAAACGCGGGCCAATACTATTAATTAATAACTCACCCGCTTCGGTTGGCGCAACGCTGCGGGTAGTACGCGTTAATAAGCGAATTTGCAGTCTTTCTTCCAGCCCGCGAATAGCATGGCTGAGCGCCGATTGCGATACACCCAATTTTGCTGCCGCGCGGGTAAAACTCCGCTCCCGCGCTACTACAATTAAATAGAACAGATCGTTAAAATTATCTTTTAGCATTTCTGCCCCTTTGTCAGATTATGTCATGACGGGTTATGCTACACTCTGCCTGCTATTAAATATATGTTCATAATTCACGAATCGTGCGGCAAAATGGCTCTAATTGCGAAGAAGATCACTTGTTTTCATGTTATAGACACCTTTTGAAAATACCTTTAATGAATTTACTTCATAACCTCAAGTAATAATCACCTCTTAATCAGTGCTCATCCAGACGGTAATATCACGATCGTTATGGCAGTAATACCCCCCACAAAACTGACGAGGTTTTTATGCAAAATTTTACTTTTATCACGGCTGCCCTATTTATTTTAGGCACGACACAACAGGCCTTTTCCGCCGAACAAATTAGCGACAGTAGCGGCAAACAAAGAATTGGCGTGGTCTCCGTCAGCAATGCGCTGACGCTGGATGAACTGGTGAATCAGCTTGCTGAAAAAGCCGATCGGCAGGGTGCGAGCGCTTTTCGGGTATTAGCGACAACCGGCAATAATAAACTGCACGGTGATGCCGAAATCTATAAATAACGGCACGACAATCCCCTCCGCTCATTCACCGAAGACGTCTGGCATTTTAATCAACCGGGATTGTAATTGACAAAAAATCAAGGTTACTAAAAAGGATGCTTCAGTGGTCAAACTCGAACATATCATTGATGAATTGCTCATCTGGATTGACAACAATATTCATAAGCCGTTGAAAATAGAAGATGTGGCGCAGCGTTCCGGTTATTCAAAGTGGCATCTGCAACGCGTTTTCTATCAGGTAAAAAATACCAACCTGGCGAATTATATTCGCGACAGAAAACTGGAAATGGCGGCGCGCGATTTAATCCAGAGTGACGAAAGCATACTCACCATTTCGTGGAAATATGGCTTCGACTCGCAGCAGTCGTTCACCCGTAGTTTTGCAAAAAAATACAGTTTACCGCCCTCCCGCTTTCGGCGTTTAAACGGCAAGACAGAAACCACCCACGCGCCAATTTGATTCTGCCTGCCCTTTGCTTTTGAGAATGCCTGGATATCGAATTTTTCATCATCCTGCCAGGATGCTGGCGATTATTGTGATGCTTGCAGGCACCATCGCATCGGCGACGGCTCACCGGCGCGGTTGCAAGATGTCGCTCGTATCGAACGCGGTGGCGAAAACTGGCGCCACGCGAAACATCGATGAGGACGATGAATCATTTCAAGCCAACGGCCGGAATTTCCGGCCTTTTTTATTTGCTGCTATTTTAATTACTTACTCATATTAACTATATTTAGCCATGCAGCAGCGGCGGATATTTGAAAATAAAATATCCGCTATTAGCGGCTAGCAAATATAGCCACCTGATTAACCCTGCAAATTTAAAATCACATATTGCCAATAAAGCTCCCGGGGAATACCCCGGGGATATTAAAAAATAAGCAATAGACAACTAAAAAAATGCAATGAGGTTAATAAAACGCTGTTAACTTACCCCACCTACGGCGCAAAAATATTATCGATATGTGCGATAAAAAATAGTTCAACCGGATCAACGTAAATATTTATCAATCTGTGCTAAAAACAATTTACATATTTACAGAAACGGATCCCCGATGATAAACAGTGGGGTACAACCTGAATTAACCATGAACCATTTTCATAAATGGCGGCGGATTCTTGTTGCTATTAAAAAACAGTGGCAATTTCTAAGGGTTTATTTATATGAAAATTTCTCAACTGAGTCTTTTAGTCTCTGCTGCGGTGCTGTGCTCTTCTGTACAGGCTGCGGAAATCTATAATAAAGACGGTAATAAGTTAGACTTATATGGTTTGATTTCAGCAGAACATTATTTTTCTGATAATAGCGGCTGGGATGGTGACCAGACTTATATGCGTCTTGGCTTCCGTGGTGAAACACAAATCAACGACCAACTCACGGGTTACGGCCAGTGGCAGATGCATATCGATGCCAATAAATCCGAAGGCGACACCAATACACCGCGTACGCGTTATGGTTTTGCTGGTTTAAAATTCGCCAATTATGGCTCACTGGATTACGGCCGTAATAAAGGCGTTTTGTATGACTCACTGGGTTATACCGATATGCAGCCTGAATTCGATGGCATGACCTACGGTTCCGATCAGTTTATGTTCAGCCGTGGTAACGGCATGCTGACTTACCGCAACACTGATTTCTTCGGCCTGGTGGATGGTCTGAATTTCTCCCTGCAATATCAGGGTAAAAATGACGGCGCGGGCGAATCTGGCGCCGGACGTAATGTGCTGCGCCAGAATGGCGACGGCTACGGTATGTCGCTGGAATATAACATTGGCGCAGGCGTAAGCGTTGTCGGTGCGATGAGTTCTGCCGATCGTACTAATGCGCAGAATGATACGGCCAATATTTATGGCAGCGGTAAACGTGCTGAAGCCTATTCCGGCGCAATCAAATATGACGCCAACAGTATTTATCTGTCAGCCATGTTTACTCAGGCTTATAACGCTTCACGCTTCGGTAGCTCATCCAGCGATACGCAGACCTTCGGTTATGCGAACGAATCGCAGATTTTTGAAGCCTATGCCAGCTATCAGTTCGACTTTGGCTTACAGCCGTTCGTTGCGTATAACGCGCTGAAAGGCAAAAAAATCGGCAGCAATACCAGCGGTGTTAGCTACGGTGATGAAGATATCGAAAAATATGTTGACCTGGGTGCAACTTACTATTTCAACAAAAACTTCAATATGTTCGTCGATTATAAAATTAACCTGATCGATGACGATAAATTCACCGAAGCGGCTGGCGTTAATACCGATGACGTTGTCGCTGTAGGTATGGTTTATCAGTTCTGATTCTGTACAGAGGCGGCGCTCGCCGCCTCTTCTTTTCCCCGCTGATTTTGTATTCTTCCTTGTGCGTAACCTCTTTTTATTAAAAGAATTGTTGAGTTTTGTTATCTGACAAGTTCGTAATTTTCAGGTCAGAATCTTGTCAGCCTCGCTGCGTAAAATAGCCGCTGTAAGGACGATTTTTTACTTCTGTAAAATATGAGGTGGTTAAGATGAAAAAGGTTACAGCAGCGCTTTTCGCAACGACTCTGGTTATTTTCTCAACGGCAACCTGGGCAGCAACGGAAGTGACCTCCGCAGCCGGAATGCAGCCGATTGGCAGCGTCTCGGTGTCCGGTGCCGATACCTTAAGCGACCTGCAACACCAGCTGAAGCAGAAAGCAACGCAAGACGGTGCCAGCAGCTTTAAAATCGTTTCCGCCGGTGGCGATGATAAATATTATGGCGTTGCGACGCTGTATAAATAAGCCGCAGGCCGGATATCCGGCGAAAAAGGGGGGCCAGCCGTGCCCCCCTTCTCTTTTCGCATCCTGAAAAGCCGTTATACGATTCGCTTGCCTGCGGCATCCACAACCTGCTCGCCATCTTCTTTCGTGAATGCCCCTTTTTGCTGACCGGGCAGAATATCCAGCACCACTTCCGAAGGACGACACAGCCGCGTCCCCAATGGCGTCACCACGATCGGGCGATTAATCAGGATCGGATACTGCAGCATAAAATCGATCAACTGCGGATCGGTGAATGTCTCCTGCGCCAGCCCCAGTTGTTCGTAAGGTGCGACGTTTTTACGTAGCAGCGCCCGCACCGAAATACCCATATCCGCAATCAGTGTATTTAGTTCATCACGCGATGGCGGCGTTTCAAGATAGAGAATAACGGTCGGCTCTTCGCCGCTGTTACGGATCATCGCCAGAGTATTGCGTGACGTGCCGCACTCCGGGTTGTGATAAATAGTGATGTTGCTCATAGCTGTGTCCCGTTACGGATGAATAGAGAGGCGCAGCGCCAGCGCTACCAGCGTGACAAACAGTACCGGCAGCGTCATGACCATACCGGTACGGAAGTAGTAGCCCCAGCTTACGCGTATATTTTTTTGTGCAAGCACATGCAGCCACAGCAGCGTCGCCAGGCTACCAATTGGCGTGATTTTGGGCCCAAGATCGCAGCCAATCACGTTGGCATAAACCATCGCTTCTTTCATTACGCCGGTTGCCGTACTGCCATCAATGGCCAGCGCGCCCACCAGCACGGTCGGCATATTATTCATCACCGAAGAGAGGAACGCTGTAATGAACCCCGTTCCCAGCGTGGTCGCCCATAATCCTTTCCCGGCCAGCATATTCAGAATGTCGGTGAGATACGCGGTTAATCCGGCGTTGCGCAAGCCATAGACAACGAGGTACATCCCTAACGAAAAAATCACGATTTGCCACGGTGCGCCGCGCAGCACTTTCCCGGTATTGATGGCGTGGCCTTTTTTCGCCACCGCCAACAGAATCAGCGCACCAACTGCCGCAATGGCGCTGACCGGAATGCCCAGCGGCTCCAGCACAAAAAAACCGACCAGAAGCAGCAGCAGAACAACCCAACCGGCGCGGAATGTTGCACGATCTTTAATCGCCAGCGCCGGTTCTCGCAGTTTTTCCATGTCATACACCGACGAGATATCCCGGCGAAAGAAGAGATGGAGCATGATTAGCGTCGCGATAATCGCCGCGATATCCACCGGCACCATCACCGAGGCATATTCCCTGAATCCGAGCCGGAAGAAATCGGCCGAGACGATGTTGACCAGATTCGAGACAATCAGCGGCAGGCTTGCCGTATCCGCAATGAACCCGGCCGCCATCACAAAGGCCAGCGTGGCACGTTTGCTGAACCCCAGCGCCAGCAGCATGGCAATAACAATCGGCGTCAGGATCAGCGCCGCGCCATCATTGGCGAACAATGCTGCCACCGCAGCACCAAGCAAGACAATATAAGTGAACAGAAGCCGACCGCGCCCGTTTCCCCAGCGAGCAACATGCAGCGCCGCCCATTCGAAAAAGCCGGATTCATCCAGCAACAGGCTGATAATAATGACAGCAATAAAGGTAGCCGTCGCATTCCAGACAATATTCCATACCACCGGGATATCACTGAGGTGAATCACCCCGCAGACCATTGCCAGCCCGGCGCCAATCACCGCGCTCCAGCCAATACTCAACCCCTTCGGCTGCCAGATAACCAGCACCAGAGTGAGCAAAAAAATTGCCCCTGCCAGTAACATCGCTTACTCCATCACATCTGAATTTATGAATATGTTTGAAACTTCAACACATGCCGGACGCTGCGACTTTTAGCCTTTCGCGTGTCTCTTCGCGCAGACAGTTCCAGCTGGTATCGATGACGCCAGCGGCCCAGGCCGGAATATGCGGGGAGAGGCGATAATGAACCCATTTCCCCTCTCGCCGGTCGATAACCAGGTTGTATCCGCGCAGGATCGCCATATGGCGGGAAATTTTGGGCTGAGATTCTCCTGTCGCCGCACAGAGATTGCAGACGCAGAGTTCTCCGGCTTCGCGGAGCAGCATCACAATTGACAGGCGGGTTTCATCGGAGAGCGTTTTGAAAAGCTGAACCGGATGTAGCATGCTGAGCCCCAAAGGTGTCTATTTACATATATGATAAATCACATATGTAATGATTTAAAGCGACACGTGAGGTAAAGCGTCTGGCGTAGAAGAATGAAGCGTTTCGCTTATGCGAAACATGCGTCGCGCAGAATACGGCGGAATCTTCCCCGCCGCTTCAGCATAAGGTATTTGCCCT
This sequence comes from Kosakonia sp. MUSA4, assembly GCF_013085925.1. Taxonomy (NCBI): domain Bacteria; kingdom Pseudomonadati; phylum Pseudomonadota; class Gammaproteobacteria; order Enterobacterales; family Enterobacteriaceae; genus Kosakonia; species Kosakonia sp. MUSA4. The sequence goes on along the minus strand of NZ_CP025697.1, from coordinate 1,274,097 downwards.
TAGCGCTTTTCCGCCTCGCGGCTGGCTGCCTCGCGCTTTAGCGCCAGAGTAAAGCCGAAGGTATTGATCCCGTTTGCGCTGGTGGCAAACACATCGCCCTGATGCATATTTGCCACCGCGCGGACAATCGACAGCCCCAGACCGTGGTGCGTATCGCTGCGGGTGCGGGAGGCATCCACACGATAGAAACGCTCAAACAGCCGCGCAAGGTGGCTTTGCGCGATCTCCTCGCCGTTATTCGACACCGCGACGTGCGCCAGTTCACCGACGTTTTGCAGCCGCACAATGATTGTGCTGTCCTGCGGCGCATGGCGGGCGCTGTTTTCCAGCAAATTGGCCAGCGAACGGTGGAACAGACGGCGGTCAATGGATGCCGTCACATCCCCCTCGACCTGCACCTGGAGATTCTTCTCGGCAAACGATGGCTCGACATACTCAAACGTTTTGTAAGCCTCTTCGCGCAGAGAAACCGTGGTGAGCTGCGTGGCGTGTTCGCCCGCCTGGGCATGGGATAAAAACAGCATATCGTTGACGATGGAGGTCATGCGCTCCAGCTCTTCGAGGTTAGACTCCAGCAGATCCTGTAACTCTTCTATGGAGCGTTGACGCGACAAGCCAAGCTGCGTCTGGCCAATCAGGTTGGTCAGCGGGGTGCGCAGTTCGTGCGCCACATCGGCATTAAAGCTCTCCAGTTGGCGCCAGGCGATCTCCTGGCGCTCCAGCGCGCCATTAAACGAGACGGCCAGCGTTTGCAGTTCGTCCGGCAAGGTGTGCGCCTGCAGACGCTGACCATGATTACCCGGCGCAAGCTGGTGCGCCTGCTCGCTCAATGTATTCACCGGCCGCATACCGAAACGGGCGATCAGATAACCCAGCAGCGCAATCAGGAAGACGCCGATACAGCTGACCAGCACCAGCGCGCAGGTAAATTCATACAGCGTGCCCATATAAGGCGTGGAATCGATCGCCACCACGTAGCGCATCGCCGGGCGTTCGCCGCTCGCCGGGATTTCACGGGAGTAGAGGAACAGCAGACAGGAGGCTTCCGTTTCGCCGGGCGCGGTGCTGAACCCCTCTTTCAGCGAAGCCCACTCAACGCCTTTCGGCGGCGGGCCGCCCATATCAAAGCGGGGATCATCGGCCACCAGCCAGTACTTCACGCGCCCGCCCTCATAGGAAGAGAGCGTGCTAAATTTGGTGGACAGGGATTTCCAGCCGTCGATGGATTGCCGGTTTTCCACCCACGGTGCCATCAGCGATTCACGGAATAATAATTCGTTATGCATCTGGCTTTGCAGCGACTCATACAACGAGCTTCTGAGCACAACGCCAAAAGTGACGACGACAAACACATACGCCACGGCGAACATCAGCGCCATGCGTCCGGCAATCGAGTGTTTACACAGAGAGAGCGCGTTCAACTGGCTTTACTCTCCACGCGGGTTTCCAGTACATACCCCATACCACGCACCGTGTGCAGCAGCTTAACGGGATAGGGATTATCAACTTTGGCGCGCAGGCGTTTAATCGCCACTTCGACCACGTTGGCATCGCTGTCAAAATTCATGTCCCAGACCTGTTCGGCGATCATCATTTTCGACAAGATTTCGCCCTGGTGACGCGCCAGCAGGCTCAGCAGCGCGTACTCTTTCGCCGTTAGCTCCAGACGGTCGCCGCCTCGCGTTACGCGCCGCGCCAGCAGATCGAGGTGCAGATCGTGGATATGCAACTGGGTGATGTCCGCGCCGTCGCCAGGTCTGCGGCGCAGCAGCGCCTGAATGCGCGCCACCAGCTCGATCAGCGAAAAGGGTTTTGGCAGATAATCATCCGCGCCGTGGCGCAGCCCTTTTACCCGCTCTTCAACCGAGCCGCGCGCCGAGAGCATCAGCACCGGCGTCTGTTTACAGGCGCGCAGCCGCTCCAGAATCTGGTAACCGTCCATACCGGGCAACATGATATCCAGCACAATCGCGTCGTACTCGTACTCCAGCGCCAGGTGCAGCCCTTCGACGCCATTATCAACGACATCGAGAGTGAAACCCTGTTCGCTCAGCGCACGGTTAATATATGACGAGGTCTTTTCCTCGTCTTCGATGAGTAACAGCTTCAAAGGGGCGACTCCTTCAACGTTCCGGCACCTGCCGCAAACATATTCATAGCCGCAATGTTACCGCTGTTGGGCTGACATTTAGCTGACATTTTTTCACCGTTTTAGCGACAAAATGCAACCTGATGATTAACCGCATATCGTGGCATCAATTCTGCGCTAGCTTTGATGGTACCGACGCCATACGCCCGGCGGCATATGGTATTTACGGGCAAAGGTGCGGGTGAAAGTTTGCTGTGAGTCATAACCATAACGCGTGGAAATAGTGATGATCGAATCTTCCGTTGTCAGCAACGCTTCAGCGGCACTTTCCAGCTTCTTATTGCGGATATAAATCCCCAACGGCACCTGCATCACTTCCTGAAAAAGACGCTGTAAATGCCATTTTGAATAACCGGCCCGCGTGGCAACATCGCGAATTCTGAGCGGACGGTCGAGGTTTTCATCGATCCACTGCTGGATCTCATGTACCACCATCTGTTGCATACCCATCGTGAAAGCCTCCTTCTTAAGGAGCGTTCACCTTAACGCAGCCATACTGACTCAAAAGTGACGCGAAAATGATAATCCTGTCAGTTTTGTTACGCCTGCCGGGTAGTTTTTACGCCAGATATCCTTAGCAACGCCGCCACAGTCGCTAACTTATGCCAGCAACTGTGGTTGGCTCAATCTTGCCTCTTCGTCGTAACGCGTAGGATTTGGTCGCGAGAGAGCAGATACTGCTTTTTTATTTATCCGATTCAAGATAATCAGTCAGAAAAGCCTGGGCATTTCCTTCGGAGGAGTATGCTTTGCTGTAATATATTGGTATCGCTTTATTTTCTCCCGGCAGGTTAAGCTCACCCCACCCATGACTATTAAAAAACAAGACGGTAAATTTTTCCCCATCAACCTGTGTGTAAATATATTTTTTTGCCCCCACATCATCCACATTCATTAAATGTATTTTTTTATTCCATGGATGATCAATATCAGTCACCTGCACAATTAATTTTTTCTCTTCCGGTTTACCATAACGCAGTGTCCATACAATGACGCCTTCAGCCCCTTCATAAGCCTTGACCCTTTCAGCCACTTCCGGTCGCGCCACCTGATTTACCGTCGCCGTTTCCTCAGCGTGAACGAATCCAGGCATCGTAATCGCTACAGAGACAGCAACGGACAATAAAAATTTTTTCATCGATAACCTCAAACCTGACATTATTAACATCAACTAAAAACAACCAATGTATTACCACTCAACCGTAACGTTATTTTTATCCAACGAAAATCAGCATTCATTTTCTGCATGATAAAATAAAGTTTGCACGCTGCTTGATCTAATAAAATATCCTTTCCGGGAAACCCTCAGGATAAACTCATCACTGACACCTGATTTACTCACGTTATATTTGAGATCATTTATCACCTGCCAAACCCGCTGAGCTGACGCGCGAAGGCCGTTTCGTTCCCAGACATCAACCATCAGCATGTCATCAGAAACAACGTTATTAACCCCATGATTCAATAGATATTCCAGCAAGTACGACTGGGTTTTTCTCAGAGAACCAGGTTTCGCCGTACCATAAAGGCAGATGAGTCTTTTTGTTCTACAGTCATAAATCACTCTCTTTTCGATAAGGAAGCCCATGACTGAAAGCGCTCTATTTTCCTTGTCTGGCATACCCCTCCTTAGCGCTTACACAGATGTGTCCATCGCACGACTTTATCGTCAAAATAAAAACAACGCGCCGTATGTTATTCGCATAATAAATAACATTTATTTCTTGCATGTGAACACTATTAATATTCACATAGCAGTAATCCCTGGTTAACTGCCGCAAGATAAAAGCATGTTTATTTCATTAAGACAATAACAAAGCTTCAGTGGCAATAACTAAAAACAATCCACTTTAGCAGGAAGATTTAACCAAACAAAAAACCGATCTCAAGGATAAAAAACAACCAGAAATTACGCACCACTAACATCCAGCCCCTTTGCCTTATTAAAATAAAAGTATTAACCCATATTTTTATAAAATAAAAACATCAATTTCCAGAATTTTTCCGGAATAAATAACACATTCATCGAATCTATTGCGAAAAAAATGACGATATCCAGCTAATTTCCTTTGGTCGCTCGCACTTGCTGAAACCACAGGATTGACTGCCGCTGGCGATATAATCCGCCCATTCACGATGGCTTAATGATTAAGCTATACGCGTGCTGCCCGTCGCGGATTAAATCAATGAGGAAGGAGATCGCTATCGGGACATCCTTGTCCCTCGTTCTGCGACGCCGTTGTCTGGTTGGCATCGCGTTTGTTCAGAACCGTCAGGTATTCACCAGCACACCGGAGGCAAGCTGCGGCGAATTTTCCCGCCGGGCGTGTTCAGTGCGGAAAACGCTCATCAGCGCGACCAGATTCCGGGATTGATCGCGCAAATGATCGACCGCCGAACTGGAGGCGCCCACCAGCGCAGCATTCTGCTGCGTCACCTGATCGAGTTGGGCAATCGCATCGTTCACCTGCGCAACGCCCAGCTCCTGCTCCTGGGTGGTCATGCCGATTTCGTTAATCATTTCCGCGACATGGTGCGACTGCTTAACCAGCTCGCCGATGGTGGAACCGGCATTGTTGACAAGCGTAGCGCCGTTATCCACACAATCAATACTGGCCTGAATCAGCCCTTTGATCTCTTTCGCCGCCGTGGCGGAGCGCTGCGCCAGTGAACGCACCTCCCCGGCGACCACGGCAAAACCGCGCCCGTGCTCACCGGCACGCGCTGCTTCTACCGCCGCATTAAGCGCCAGAATATTGGTCTGGAAAGTGATGCCGTCGATAACAGCAATGATCTCGCCGATTTTGCGCGCACTCTGGCTGATCTCGTCCATGGTGCGCACAATGTTGTCGATCGCTTCTCCGCCTTTGGCGGCAATGTCGCTGGCGGCGGTGGCCTGCTGGTTGGTGACGCGTACCGTGTCAGCATTCTGGCGAATGGTCTGGCCGATTTGCTCCATTGATGCCGCCGTCTGTTGCAGGCTGGCCGCCTGCTGTTCCGTGCGCTGGCTGAGATCCATACTGCCCGCCGCCACGCCGCTGGCGCCTGCCGAGATTGATTCGCTGCTCTCACGAACCTGCGCCACAATGCGGTTGAGGCTTTGACGCATCGCCTCCATCCCGGCCAGCAGGCTGTGACGATCGCCAGCCGCCAGCGTCACCGGCATTGCCAGATTGCCCTCGGCGATATCGTGTACCACACGCAGCGCATAAGCCGGTTCACCGCCCAGTTGCCGCTTGATAAGCCGCGTGGCAAACCAGGCGATCAACACGCCAAGCAGCGTGGCCGCTGCCGCCAGTATCAGCAGCAGATCGCCGGATGCGCGCGCACCGCCGGTGCTCTCCGCCGCTGCCGTGGTCGTGCTGGACTGCTGGCGCTGGATCATCAAGGTGATTTCATTAAACAGTTGTGCCTGAACCGGTTGCAGTTTATCCACCGCCATCGACTGGGAGTCGAGCATCTGGCCATTTTTCGCCATGCTCACCGTCTGGCGCACAACCGCGACGTATTGCGCCTGCGTCTGTTTAAAACGATCCAACATCTGCTGGATATCGCTGTCCTGAATATTCTGCTGTAACTGTTTGACCAGCGTGTCGATACGCTGGATTGCCGCTTCGGTGACCTTCTCTTCGGCCTCCTGTTTATCGGCGTCATCCTGGAACACCATAATAAAGGTCGCTTTGGTGGCGTTATTTAATGTGTCCTTTAGCTCCTGCATCGCCAGCAGGTTAGTCAGATGATATTTCTCGTAATATTCGATGTGTTTGCTGGTGCTGAGTAATTGTGTCCGTCCAAAAATCGCCACCAGAAAACTGATCACAATAATGGCGGCAAAACCGGTGCCTAAAAGCGCACCAAGAGAGAAGGGTTTGATGACTCGCATAGTGTCCCTCGTAGTGTTTCAACGAATTCCGCAAGCTGTGTAATGGGTGCGATTTCACTATACGAAGGCTATAACCTTACGGAAAATATGAAATTACGATGGGCGGCAGCGTCTTATCAGGCCGACTGCCGGGGTTTATTGCCGGTGTAATCGCAGGATAAGCGCTGGCAATAAAAGGAACCGCCCAATAATAAAGAAGAATCCGGGTGCACCGCCGTTACCCACAGTGATACGCAGTTAGAGTATTTGTTGGTGAAATGCGGGTTCCTTATTACTTATTAACGATTCACATCTCTGGAGGGATTCGCTTAAGGTGCGTTGCGGTCAATGATGATGTTGCAGGCAATACTGCAATCGCGTACTGACGGTCTTTCATGGGTGCCAGACAGACGGGTAAAAATCGAACACTGGTCGATGTTATCCGTTATGCCCGGATCTGGCCGGTGGCCCTGGCGGCTAACGCCGAAGCAGGGAGTCATCCTGGCTCCCTTTTTTCTCAGTCAATAACGTTACGATCTTAATTCACCTCACTTCTACGGCGTAGTGGTAGTAGTGGTGGTGGTAGTGGTTGACGTGTTACTACCGTTGTCCCCGCCGCCCAATGCCAGCAATGCCAGCCCGGTGACGGCGGCAACACCCGCGACACCCACCCACGCCGAATTTCCAATGGCGCTGTCGGAAGCATTACTTCCCGCGGCAGAGCCTTCGGCTACAGGAGCTGCGTGTGCCAATCCAGAAATAATAAAACTAACGACCAAAATAATGCGATGTAAATGCGTCATGTCCAACCCTCATATTTTATTGGGAGCTTTCGCACTTTAAATCGCCATCACAAAATAAGATCGCAAATTAAGACATTCCTCGACAATATGGAAACAATTGGGAGATTCCTCAGTTCTATTTAATTATCTAAACGAAGCGGCAACATCTTGCATAAAACAAAAATAAGAATATCCTCAGTTAACAACTTTTTGGCAGTATGATACAGATCAAACTAGAAAGAGAAGAAGGATCGAAAGCAGAAACCATTTTTTTACTCGCCAATGTTTTTACACACAGTTTCATACGATCCGGGAGGATGTTAACATGGGAAGAAATATAGATATCGTATTGTTCAAAATTAATTGCTCTTATACTAAAAAAGGTATAATTCAATTAGTGAAAGAAATTAGAAATTGCAGTGAAATACATATTGCCATTAATTTTAGTGCGCCTTTTTCCAACCGAGGGATGCTGGTTGTGACTAAAGGTCATTTTTCACCGTTTACTCTGGTACATACACCTATCATTGTGATCCCCGATAAAATACAAGTGGATGTTTTAGCTGACATTTTAACTGAATTTATAAATGGACGCGTCAGTAGCCATGTAAAAACCATTCGACTGGGTCGTCGAGAAATCGCAATACTGAAGGGCATGATATTCGAGAAGAGCGACGATGAGATATCTAACCTATTGAGTATTAACAAGAAAACGGTTTCATCTCATAAAGACAACATTAAGAAGAAAATCTCAGCCAACTCCAGAATTGATATTTTCTACGCTTTCAGTATTTTTCCATTCAAAGATAGTGGACTGGCAGAAAATGAGGATGAAATAATGCCCTTCCCCCAGCAAAAAACGCCAAATCGTAGATTGGTGGCCTACGGCTGATCATTATCAGAAGTTTAAATAAAAACCTGATGTTCATAACGTAAACCATAATAAATCAGTATTGCGATATATCCTCTGTACCTGTTTACGTTCGAAACAGACAGGGTAAAAACATAATAGTAGTAAGACTATCGTCGGTAATATTTCTTGGTGTTGCCGACGTTCCTGGCACGGACCACTTTTAAATGCTTATAGAATGAAAAAGCGATTATAACCAGTAGCACACCAATCACAGTCAGTTCGATGATGATCATTTTGTGTACTCCAGAGAGAGGATGCTTTATTTACTGATGAACAGCGTTAAACGTCAATAGTTGATACAGAAAATAAGACTGGCCTCACTACAAACGTTGAACGTTATTTTGAAAACACTTATTCATTTAAAAACAAGAGAAAATTACTATGCCTACTAACCTTTGTAGTATGACAGCCCTGCGCCACTATTATCTGCGTATTTTACGCCGCTATTCTTCGCTCAATGCGGTCGAAGAAATTTATGAATTTCGGCGCCAAAAACTGACCGGAATTGAACTGGAAGCGCTGATCAGTGCCAGCGATCATCGCCGTGCCGAACTTGTTCACCGCTGCCGCTGGCTGAAAGTCCCGGCCAGCGCATGGCGCAATGTGTAGGTCGCTGAGCGTTATTCATTCGCCTTGGTTATACAAAAAGAGTCTTGTATCAGTGGTAAACATTCTTAGTCGCCTGCCGATAGCTTAAAAGCCTTTTGTGACATTGAGGTTGAGCAGGACAAAAAATGAAAAGACATCCCCTTTCTTGCAGGGCGCTAAAGGCGGCAGGTTATGACCCGAACTCCAGCGTACTGGAGCTTGAGCACAGTAATGGCCGCGTTGAGCAGTATCTCGGCGTACCACCGAAGATCTGGCAGGGTTTTTTGATGAGCCAGCAGCAGGAAACGTACTTCCGCGAAAATATTGCCAACAGCTACTTAAAAATCACCGTTGAACAGGCGCATCGCAGCCGCTTTTAGTCTGTAACACGGTCATTTTTAGTGTTTTTGTGTTAACGTTGTCTCCCCGCGCAGACGACGCGGCTTCCTGTTGACTAAGGCTTTTGACAACGTAAGAGGGTCTATGAGAATTGGTATTGCTTTTCCGGTGCTGGTTTTTATTGTAGCGGTCGCTTTCCTGGCCTGGTTTATCCTTGGCGGCTACGCCAATCCGGGTTCCTGACGTCTTTCCCCGCCCTCCGATGTATGCCGACGGCGCTTTCGCCAATGCCGTATCCGCTTACAGAAAATAAGTAAAACCAATGGAATGAATGAGCCTGCCGTTCCGTTAGCGGGTGTAAAATACCGGACAAGTACGTTTACCGGAGTGGTTCATGAATATCATTGAAATCATCATGTCGGCGGGCAAGGTTTCCGTGGATGTTGCGCTGTATACCTTGCTGCCGATCATGGTGGTGATGCTTATCATAATGAAGTATCTGGAGGAAAAAGGGGTTCTGGATGGCATTGTTCGTCTCACCTCCCCGGTATTAAAGCCTTTTGGTATCAGCGGAATGGGGATTTTCGCCCTGATTCAGCTTAATTTCGTCAGCTTTGCCGCCCCGCTCGCCGCGCTGGCGATTATGGAGCGCCGCGGAACCTCTGACCGCCATCTTGCCGCCACGCTCGCCATGTTGTTCGCCATGGGCCAGGCGAATGTGTTTTACCCTCTGACTCCGTTTGGCCTGCACTGGGGCATAGCGATTGTGATTTCGCTGATTGGCGGTCTTGCCGCCTCAACGCTGACCTGGTATGTGACGGGACGCAGGCTCTCTGCCGCCAACCTGCGCGATGAAGAGGGTGAACTGAATAAAGATAAGCCGCGCGCGAGTTTGATTTCGGTGATTAACGGCGCGGGCGCAGATGCGATTCGCCTGTCGCTGGGGTCGCTGCCAATGCTGCTGTTATCGCTGACGGTGGTGGGCTTACTGAAAGCGGCAGGCGTGGTAGAAGCGCTGACGTCGCTGTTAACGCCAATGCTGGCGTTCTTCCATATTTCCACGGTATATGTGCTGCTGACGCTGACCAAATGCCTTGCGGGCGGAACGGCCTATTTTGGCGTGGCCTCGGAGATGGCGCAGCACGGTCAACTGACGGCGCAGCAGATCAACGCCTCGGCGGGCTTCCTGGTGCAAACCCTCGATTTACCGGGGATTGGCATTTTCCTCGGTATCGCCAGCCGCTTTGTCCGCCTGTTCCGCTTTGTACTGCCCGGCGCGATTGTCGGCATTCTGGTCCGCACGCTGTTACATGTGATGGTGTTTTAACGCAGGAAAAGCACAAGGGCACGATTTGTGCCCTGCTGAGTTTGTTGCCACGGTAGCGCTATTTTCCCAGCGCGGCGGCCATTGCGGCGCTGCATTTCATCGGCTCGAATTCCACAACCTCGAAATCGGCCACACCTTCACGGTAAAAGGGATCTTCTTGCAGCAGCGCATCCAGCGCCGGGCGGGCCAGCGCGCGGGTTAAAATCACGCCGCCGCTGCGCGGGTTCGTTGGCCCGGCCGCCAGAAAATAGTCCTCTTTAAAGCACGCGTCGAGATACGTGCGGTGCGCCTCAACAAAGCGATCGACCTCGCTTAACGGTTTTTTATATTTCAGCGTTACGATAAACATGCGCAGACTCCTCTCTATGAATAGTTAATTATCAACACGTTACGGTGCAGTATTCATAAGGGTTATATTGCGGTTAAATAGCCGTTCAGGCTATTGCCATTTTTAACCCAGTTGAGACCGGATTTGCTGTGGACATCAAACTGCTGCGATCGTTTACCGTTGTTGCCCGGCTTGAGCATATCGGCCAGGCGGCTGAAAGGCTGAATATCTCTTCATCCCCGCTGAGCCGACAAATTCAGATGCTGGAAGATGAATTAGGCGTCACGCTGTTTCATCGCGAGAAAAAACGCCTCCATCTGACCACCGAAGGGGAAAAATTTCTCGACGAAGTGGGGCCTTTTCTCCAGCACTACGATCGGCTGAAAGATCACGCCAGACATCTGGGTCAGGCCAACGCCGGACGTATCGATATCGGCTATGTCGAAGCGGCCATTCACTCACGCCTGCTGCCCGATGCGCTGGCAAAATTAGCGCTACCGCCAGAGATCGATATCAAGCTGCATTCGATGCGTTCAAAACAGCAGCTTGAGCAGCTACAGGCGCGGCTAATTGATGTGGCGTTCTTATACACGCTGCCGCCGTCAAGCGACGCGCAGTTTTGCCAGAAAATCGTCCTTACCGAGCCGGTGCTGCTGGCGATGCCGAAAGAGATGGCTCTGTCCGCGCCCACACCCGCGCAGCTTGAGCAATATCCGTGGATAGCCGAGCAGGAAAACCTGAACCCGGCAGCGCGCGCGCAGTTACTTCGGGCCTGTCAGGAAAAAGGCTTCACCCCGCGCATCAGCCTGGAAGTTTCCGGCCCGCTGGCCGCGCTCTCTTGTGTCGAAGCAGGACTGGGATTCACTTTTATTCAGCAAAGCCTGGCGCGCATTGCGTCGGAGAATGTGGCATTAGTGGCTTTGCCATGGCTACCGCTGGAGATCGCGCTGCACCTGGTGTGGAGAAAAAATGAAACAAAGCCGCTGGTGCAACGTCTCCTCGCGGCTTTCGATTAGCGCCGCTTACCGGGCCTGGCGTGGATTCACTCCCCCAGGACCGGCTTGCGTACGCCATCAGGCAAAACGTTATTTCTTCACCGTATCTTCGAGGAAGAAGCGACCGAGCGGATTCTGATAGAAACCTTCGATATTTTTCCGGCTCACGTTGCGATACGGGCTGTAGTAGAGGTCGATCCAGTTCACGTCGGCTTTGGCCATTTTTTGCAGATCGATATACATCTGTTCGCGTTTTTTCGGATCCATTTCAACGCGAGCCGCAGCGACCAGCGCTTTCACCTTGTCATTCTTATAACGCGTCATGTAGTTCATGTTCGCATCATGGCCCAGCACAAAGGTGGTTTTCTGATCCGGGTCGAGAATATCGTTGGTCCAGTACATCACCGAAATATCGTATTCGCCCGCCACCAGCATGTCCCAGCTCTGGCTGGGATCGACTTTTTGCAGGTTGACCTTCACGCCCGCTTTCGCCAGTTGCTGTTGCAGCAGAATGGCGATCTGCTCATCCACTTCATCCCCGGCGTTAACCACATAATTCAGCGTTAAATCGGAAGCGCCAGCGGCTTTCAGCATCTGTTTGGCTTTTTCCGGATCATAGGCGCGACGCAGGTTATCGCTGTAGTGATACAGCGCGCCAGCCGGAATATAGGAGTTCGCCACCTGGCCGTAACCAAAGGTCACGGTCTTCACAATCGCATCTTTGTCGATGGCGAAGTCCAGCGCCTGGCGCACTTCCACTTTACCGAGCGCGCCGTGCGAGTGGTTGATCAACAGATGATCTTCACGGGTTGACGGATCCAGCTCCACCTTCAGATTGCTGTCTTTTTGCAGTGAGGCAATGCGCGAGAACGGCACCGTCAGCGCGGCATCCAGCTCACCGGCCTGCACTTTCAGCATGCGGGTGTTGTCATCGGGAATGGTCAGCCAGTCCACTTCGTCGAGGCTGACGTTCTTCGCCTGCCAGAAATTCGGGTTCTTCACCAGCACGATTTTCTCGCCGCGCACCCACTCTTTCACGCTAAACGCGCCAGAGCCGACCGGTTTTTCGGCAAACGTCTCTGCCCCTTCGTCCTTCAGCGCTTTTTCCGAGATCACCGACGCATTCGGCAATGCCAGTTGTGACAGGAACGGCGCAGACGGCGATTTCAGCGTGACGACCAGCGTGCGCGCATCCGGCGCTTCGGCTTTCTCGATAATGCTGTACGAATCGCGCCACAATGAACCGGCATCGTCACGAATACGCAGCAGGCTAAACGCAGCATCGCTGGCGCTCACCGGCGTACCGTCGGAGAATTTGGTGTCGCGAATTTTAAAGGTATAGACCTTGCCGTCCGGCGAAATGCTCCAGCTTTCCGCCACGCCTGGCTCCAGTTTTGTGCCGGTTTTATCCACCCGCACCAGCGGATCAAAGACGTTAGAAAACACCCAGTTGTCGGCGTTTTGCGCCGATTTGATCGGGTCGAACGTGGTGCTGTCTTCGCGACGGCCAATGGTTAATACGCCTGCCGCCTGCGCCATTTCGCTGACCACACTGAGCGCCAGAAAAACGCTGGCCGCCAACAACTTAACATGCCTGTGCTTCATCAAAAGATCTCCTGGTTAAAGGAAAAACAGTCTCATCGCCTGTGTGGGTCAACACACAGGAATATGCGTGATCGGCAATCTGCCGGGTTGGAGGTAACGCGCCGGTGCGACACTGCACCTGCGCATAGGGGCAGCGCGGATGGAAAGCGCAACCCTGTGGAATGGATAACGGGCTGGGCGGTTCGCCGCCGAGCGGCTCCGCGGGCAGCGGTTTATCAGGATCGATTTCCGGGATTGCCGCCACCAGCGCGGCGGTATAAGGGTGACGAGGCTGCGTGAACACCGCTTCGGACGGGCCTTCTTCGACAATGCGCCCGAGGTACATCACCGCCACGCGATCGCACAGGCGGCGCACAATCGCCAGATCGTGCGCGATAAACAAAATCGCCAGCCCCATCTTTTCGCGCAGCTCCATCAGCAGGTTAACGATCTGCCCCTGAATGGAGACATCCAGCGCCGCCACGCACTCATCCGCCACAATCAACCGGGGTTCGATCGCCAGCGCGCGCGCAATCCCGGCACGCTGGCACTGCCCGCCGCTGAGCTGGCCGGGCCGGACCTTCGCTTGCTCCGGGCGCAACCCGACTAACGTCAGCAGTTCAGCCACCCGCGCATTCACTCCGCTGCGCGGCACTTTATGATGCACGCGCAACACTTCCGCAATGCTGTCGCCGATGGTCTGGCGCGGATTAAGCGAGGCGAAAGGATCCTGAAAAATCATCGCCGTTTGCAGGCGCAACCGCGCCACATCGCTCTTCAGCCCATGGGTAATGCGGTGTCCATCGAAACGAACCTCGCCCGCCGTTACCCGCTCAAGCTGCAATAACGCCCGCCCCAGCGTGCTTTTGCCGCTGCCGGATTCGCCCACCAGACCGAGGGTTTCCCCGGCGTGAATTTTCAGTGTCACGTCATTCACAGCGTGCACCATCCGCCTGGCACCCATCAGGCCGCCGGAAACCGGAAAGGTCACGCTGACGTTGTCCGCCTCTAACAGGGGCCAGTTTGCTGATGTCGTCATGCGCCCTCCCGCAGGCTAAGTGGTTGTAATGCGTGATGGCAGGCCGCCGCATGCGCCAGTGTATCGCGCCCCTGCCGCAGCGCAGGCTGTTGCTGACAAGCTGCGCTGGCGTACTGGCAGCGGGGATGAAAGCGGCAACCGGCCGGGAAGTTATCCGCCACCGGCGGCTGGCCGCTGATGGTCACCAGTCGCCCCTGCCCGCCTTCGCTGGCCGGCTGGCAATCAATTAATCCACGGGTGTAGGGATGCAGCGGCTGCGCCAGCACATCGCGCTTACCGCCCACTTCGCACAGCCGCCCGCCATACATAACGGCGATGCGATCGCAGGTTTGCGCCACCACACCGAGATCGTGGGTGATCATGATCACCGCCAGCCCCAGTTGCTGACGCAAATCGCTGAGCAGACGCAGGATCTGCATCTGCACGGTGACATCCAGCGCGGTGGTTGGCTCGTCGGCAATCAGCAGCGACGGCTCAGGTGCCAGCGCCACGGCGATCATCGCGCGCTGGCGCATGCCGCCGGAAAATTCATGCGGATAGTTATGAACACGGTTTTGCGGATCGGGAATACCAACCTGGCGCAGCAGTTCTTTGGCATCTTCCCGCGCCTGTGCGCGGCTGGCGCCGAAATGACGGCGGCGGCTTTCGGCAATTTGCTCGCCAATGGTCATCACCGGGTTGAGGTGGCTGGCCGGGTTCTGGAAAATCATCCCCATTTCGCGCCCGCGCACCGCCGACATTTGCGCTTCGCTGAGCGACAGTAAGTCGCGGCCGCCCAGCCGCACTTCGCCGCCGGTAATGGCCAGCCCCTGGCCCGGCAACAGCCGCATCAACGCGCGGCAGGTCACGGTTTTCCCGGAGCCGCTCTCGCCGACCAGGCCGAGCATCTCGCCAGCATTCAGCGTAAATGAGACTTTATCGACCAGCGCGATATCCGGCTCGCGGGTAATGGTCAGTTCTGAGACTGTCAGCAGTGTCATACGCGCGCTCCCAGTTTATCGCCGAGGCCATCGGCCAGCAGGCTGAAGCCCATCGCCAGCAGCACAATCGCCAGCCCCGGAAAGGTGGTTATCCACCACGCGGTGGTGATAAAGCTCTGCCCCTCCGCCACCATCACGCCCCACTCCGCCGTAGGCGGCTGCACGCCCAGCCCAAGGTAGCTGACCGCTGCGCCGTTCAGCAGCACCAGCACGCAATCGGACATGGAGAACACCAGCGCGCCGGTGATGGCGTTCGGCAACAGATGGCGGAACAGAATGCGCGCGTGGCCATAGCCAAGGCTGCGCGCCGCGACAATGAAATCCCGCTGTTTTAGCGTCAGCACCTGCGCACGCACCAGCCGGGCGTAAGAGACCCAGCCGACCATCGCCATCGCAATGTAGAAGCTGCCCAGCCCCGGCCCGAGGATGGCGATGATCGCCAGCATCAGCACCAGAAAAGGAAATGCCAGCACGATGTCGATCAGCCGCATAATGGTCGCATCCACCACACCGCCGAGATAACCGGATAGTGCGCCGAGCGTGGTGCCGAGCAAAAACGGGAAGATAACCCCCAGCAGGCAGATTTGCAGATCCACCCGCGCCCCCCACAGCACGCGCGAGAAGATATCGCGACCAAAGTTATCGGTGCCGAACAGGTGCGCGCCGCCGGGGGGAAGCAGGCTTGATGTGGCATCCTGCGTAATGGGATCAAACGGTGCCAGCCACGGAACAAACAGGGCGATAAACAGCCACAGCCCGACAATCACTATCCCGGCGCGCAGCGCGTGCTGGCGTGGGATCGCCCGGCGGCGTAACCCGGAAATCACGCTGAGAGCACTCATAATTTCACCCTCGGATCCAGCGCCACGGTCAGCACATCGGCCAGCAGGTTGACGACCACGGTCGCCAGCGCAAACACCATCACCACGCCCTGCACCACCATGTAGTCGCGGCTAAAAATCGCTTTCACCAGCAACTGGCCCAGCCCCGGAATGGCGAACACGCTCTCAATCACGACCGTGCTACCAATCAGCCAGCCAATATTCACCGCCAGCAGGTTTAGCGTCGGCACCAGTGAGTTGGGCAATACGTGACGCCAGAAGATACGGTTTTCGCGCTGGCCCCGCGCCCTGGCCGCTACCACATAATCACTGCTCATCTCCATCAGCAGGCTGGCGCGCAGGTTGCGAGTCAATACCGCCGACAGCGCCAGCGCTACCGTCAGACACGGCAGCACCATATGGTGCAACTGGTCGGCAAAATCGCTGCCGTAACCGGAAACCGGGAACCAACCAAGCACCACGCTAAAAATGATGATCATCATGATGCCGAGCCAGAACGCCGGAAACCCTAACCCGGCAGTGGTGAACAGGCGGATCAGTTGATCCGCCGCCCGCCCGCGCTGCCGCGCTGCCAGCGAAGCCAGCGGAACCGTGAGCATCACCGCCAGCAGCACGCTGCCCAGCACCAGCCACAATGTCGGTTCGAGCCGCGAGTTAATCAGCTTCAGGGTATCGACGCGGTAGACAATCGATTTGCCCAGTTCCCCCTGCAATAAATTGCGCAGGAAGTAGCCGTACTGCACCCATAACGGTTCATCAAGACCAAACTGCGCACGGATACGCGCCAGCGCCTCTGGCGTACTGCGTACGCCGAGCAGAATGCGCGCCGGATCGCCGGGAATCGCCCGTACCATTGCGAAGGTGATGATGCTGATCCCAAGCAGCACGGGCAGCAGTTGCAAGGGTCGAAATAATAGAAAACGGTAACGATGCATCAGCGAACTCCCATGGTGCATACGGTGGTGAAGGTTAAAAAATCGCTCCGCCGTAGTGCAGCCCTGCGTCATAAATTTGCACCCGACCAACCTTAGCGGGCGTTTTCTTTACGCTAACGACATCATTCAGGGCTGGGTAGTTAGCAAAAATACTAGTTTTACCTTTCCCGCAGGACGGCACCGGAATTGCATGCTTTGGCGAAGCCACGGGGAAATTGCACAAACCGTGCCCGTGGCATGGCACCGTTTACCTTGGGGGAGTTCATTATGCGTATTGATATCGAAAGCCCTGGTGCAACCAACGCCACCAGGCTTGAAGAGGCTTTTGCCGGGCTGTTTGCCCGGACGCAGGCGTTGGGGTTTGATGCGGTGATTTACGACTACACGCCGGTGCCGCGTTCGCTGGAAGGCGCGCTGATTACGCCATCGCTGCTGGAGATGCGCAATGTGCCGGATGATATGCGCAGGCTGTGGTGCGAGCGCGGCTACTATCAGGTCGATCCGGTTCAGCATTTTGCGCTGGAGAGTTGCGCGCCGTTCGTCTGGTCTTATCAACGCCCGGATCGCAGCGCATTGCAGGGGCGACTGGATGAGAACGCGCAAGAAGTGACGCACTACATGCGCGATAACAATATGCCCTGCGGTGCTACCGTGCCGCTGCATCTGCCCAATGGCGGTTTTGTCACGCTAACCGGCATTGTGACCGACCAGCGGGAAGAGCGGGATATCAGCGAAACGCTGGCGCAGCTAACCTTTCTGGCGCACCGCTTTCAGGAGTCGGCGTTTCCGCTGTTTGACGCCTCAATGCTTACCTGCCGCCATGTCAAACTGAGCAACCGCGAGCGCGAATGTCTGGCGTGGTCCGCCGAAGGGCTGACGGCGAAAGAGATTGCCCGCAAGCTGCACCGCTCAGTTGCGACTGTTACGCTGCATCTGAACACGGCGGCGAAAAAGCTCGGCGCAACCAACCGCGTGCAGGCTGTTGTCCGTGCGTTGCATTACCGTTTGCTGGACAGTTAAGAACTAGCATTTTTGCTAGTGTTCAGCGCGAGCAGTGACGTTCTAACCTGAAAGCCAGTTCACTTAACAGGGTAAACGTCACTCATGTACACCATTCGAGAAGGCTATGTCCCCTTCCGGGGATATCAGACCTGGTTTCGCATCTGCGGCGATCTGCACAACGGTCAGACGCCGTTGGTGGTCGCGCACGGTGGCCCCGGCTGCACTCACGATTATGTCGATGCGTTCAAAGATATCGCCGAAACCGGGCGCGCCGTGATCCACTACGATCAATTGGGTAACGGACGTTCCACCCATCTGCCGGAGAAAAGCCCCGATTTCTGGCAGCCCTCGCTATTTCTCGACGAACTGAATCATCTGCTGCAGGCGCTGGAGATTGCCGACAACTACGCGCTGCTGGGGCAATCCTGGGGCGGAATGCTGGCGGCAGAACATGCGGTCACTCAGCCGCAAGGGTTGAAAGCGATGATTATCGCCAACTCACCGGCATCAATGGCGCTGTGGCTGGAAGGCGCGGCGAAACTGCGCGCGCAGCTTCCGCCGGACGTGCAGCAGACGCTGCTGGCGCACGAAGCGGCGGGCACGCTGGACAGCGCGGAATACAAAGCGGCCAGCCAGGTGTTTTACCAACGTCACGTCTGCCGTCTCTCACCATGGCCGCCGGAAGTACAGCGCACCTTTGACGCCATGGACGCCGATCCGACGGTGTATCACGCGATGAACGGCCCAACAGAATTCCACGTTATCGGCAGCATGAAAGAGTGGACGATTATTGACCGTCTGCCGCAGGTGCGCGTGCCGACATTACTGATTTCCGGGCGCTATGACGAAGCCACGCCAGAAGTGGTGCAGCCGTTTATGGATCATATTACCGGGGCACAATGGGTGATTTTCGAATCCTCCAGCCATATGCCCCATGTCGAAGAGCGGTCGTTGTGCATGCAGACCGTCAGTGATTTTTTGGCGAAAACCTGTTGATTCTCAGCCCACACCAGGTGGATTGTGTTTGTTGTTTTTAAGCGCCGGCCAGGCGCTTTTTTTATTGCCCCGTCACTGGCGTGAAAACGCCGCCGCCCGCTGGAACAGTTCATCGTCCGGGCGGATCCCGGTGTAGAGTGCGAACTGCTCCACGGCCTGGATCGCAAACACTTCCGCGCCAGCGATCACCGTTTTCCCCTGCTGGCGGGCATAACGCACCAGCGGTGTGACCGGGGGAAGCGCCACCACGTCAAACACCGTGCTGGCGGCGTCCACTTCCTGCTCGCGCCAGGCGAGGTTGTCCGCCTCCGGGCCGCCCGCCATGCCGATTGGCGTGGCATTGATCAGCAGATCTGCCGCGATTCCGGCGATATCCTGCCGCCACTGGAAACCATAAAGTTCAGCCAGCGCCTGACCGGTAGTTTCATTTTTCGCCGCAATATAACCGTGACGAAAACCGGCATCTTTTAATGCACAGGCCACCGCTTTTGCCATCCCACCGCTGCCGCGCAGAGCAAAGACGCTGTCGGGCGACACCCGGTACTGCGCCAGCAGGCTGGCTATCGCAATATAGTCGGTGTTATAGGCTTTCAGATAACCGTCGGTGTTGACGATGGTATTCACGGAATGGATAGCGCGGGCGGACGCATCCAGTTCATCCACCAGCGGGATCACCGCCTCTTTAAACGGCATCGAAATGGCGCATCCCCGGATCCCCAGCGCGCGTACCCCACGGATCGCCCCCGGCAAATCGGTGGTGGTAAAGGCCTTGTAGAGATAGTTCAAATCCAGCGCGTCATACAGATAGTTATGAAAGCGGGTGCCAAAGTTGCTGGGCCTTGCGGCGAGCGACATACAGACCTGCGTGTCTTTATTCAGTTGTCTTGCCATGTTTGTGTTCCCGTTATCCATCGTGACCAGGGTTGGATTATTCGGCAAAAAGGTGATATTAAAAATTGCTCATTTCTTGCTAAAAAAGTTCCCCTTTTATGTCCCAGCGACAGATCGAACAGAAATACCGCAAGCTGCTGGCTATTTATGGCAACCAGCCGGTAAGCGTGACGCTGCAAGAGCTGGCCAATGCGCTGTTTTGCACGCGGCGCTATATGCGCAGCCTGCTGCTCCAGATGCAGGAAGCCGGATGGATAAGCTGGCAGGCTCGCCCCGGACGCGGGCACCGCGCCGGGCTGCATCTGTTACGTTCTGAAGGGGAATTGCTGCGCGAAAAAGCGGAACAACTGCTGGATGCCGGTCACTTCAACGACGCCATCCGCTTGCTGGGCGCGGACCAACAACTGGTCGCGCAACTGCTGCGTTCCCGGCTCGGGCACAGCGTGCGGGCCGATTATCAGCGCCTGCGCATCCCCTATTACCGCAGCATGCCCACGCTCCGTCCTGGCCAGCCGTTGCGACGCTCTGAACAACATCTGGTGCAGCAAATTTTCAGCGGGCTGACGCGCATAAACGATCGCACCGGCGAAGTGCAAACCGATCTGGCCCATAGCTGGCAGCAACAGGATGCGCTGCACTGGCGCTTCTACCTGCGTCCGGCGGTGCTGTGGCACGATGGCCGCGAACTGACCAGCGAAGACGTGGCGGCATCGCTGACACGCAGCGCCCGTCTGCCGCTCTTCTCCCATCTGCGCAAAGTGCGCGCCATCAGCCCAAGAAGTATTGAAATCACCCTCAGCCAGCAGGATAACCAGCTACCGCTTCTGCTCAGCCATATTGATGCTTTGATCCAGCCTCAGGATGTGCAACTTCCCGCCTGCCCTGTCGGCACGGGTCCCTATCGCGTGGTGGAGAATAATGACTGGCATCTGCAAATGCTGGCTTTTGACCGCTATTTCGGCCTGCGCGGGTTACTGGATGAGATTGAAATTGTCACCCTGCCGGCGTTGACCCGCTCTACCGATGAGCGCGCGACAACCCTGCTCAGCTCTGGCCTCAGCGACGCGGATTACACCGCCGGAAAAGTGCGTGATGCCAGCGGCGCATTTGTCGATCCGCTGCGCGGGATCGTGCTTGAGCGCGGCGGTTATTTCCTGTTGTGCGACAGCCGCTCGCCGCACTGGCATCACGCGGAACCGCGACGCTGGTTGCGGCAGATCCTTAATCCGCAGGCGATTGCACAACGGTTGAATGCCGCCATTCGCCCGCTGTGGACCCCGGCGCAGAGCATGCTGGCAGGCTGGTCGCATTCGTGGGATGCGGGCGCGATCTCAGCGCCATTCACCCGCAACGGCGAAACGCAGGTTCTGCGGCTCGCCTGGTATCGCCAGCACCCGGAGTTGCCGATGCTGCTGGCAATCATGCAAACATTGCTGGCAGAGCACGGCGTGCGTCTTGAGGGCATTGAACTGGATTACACCGCGTGGGCCGCAGGCGAAAGTGAGGCGGATCTGTGGCTGGGAACGGTCAATTTTGCGTTACCGGAAGCCTGGCATGTCGGCGCGTGGCTGCTGAGTTCTCCGCTGCTGCGAAAAGCGGTGCACGACGCGAATAGTCAACGGCTGGCACAGTGGCAAACCGACTGGCGCGCTCAGCGGGTAGACGCGGAGCAACTGCTCGATACGTTTATCGGCACTGGCTGGCTGCAACCGCTGTTTCACCACTGGATGCGGCTAAAAGGGCCGGACAGCGCGCAGGGAATCGCCCTGAATAATCTCGGCTGGTTTGATTTCAGCAGCAGCTGGCTTGTGCCGGACACGCGACCAAAACCTTAGCGGCACATCGCGGGTTCGCTCCCGGTGCGCATCGCTGAATAGAGCGAACACAGCGCCTGCAAGCTTTTGGTGCCGGTACGTTTCATCAGGCTGTTGCGCTGCACGCTGACGGTGGTCGGGCTGACGCCGCGTATCCGCGCGATATCCTCCACTGAATGTCCGCGCAGCAGCAAGCGCATAATTTGCTGCTCGGCGCTGGTGAACTTAAAGGCGCCGTGAATATAACCAGGCTGCTGGTTTTGCTGACAAAGCAGGATCATCACGTCCAGCGCCTGGCGCAGCTCATGCACATGAACATTTTCTGCGAGGCAGAGTTTCACCAGTCCAGGGAAAAGTCGCGTCAGTGAATCGAAATGGCGTTCAGAGGAGATGAAAATAGAGTAATGCGGCGGCGGGCTGGAGAAAAACAGTGAATACATTTCCACGATATCCATTCCCGCGGTCACATATATTGCGGCGCCATCGCTGCGAAAACGGCTGCCTTTTTCTCTGCTCAGTTGCCTGAGTATTTTCTCAATACCGTAGATGAAAAGGCGATCCTTTCCATAGATTGTCATAGCGGCTCCAGAGGATAATTTTTATATTTTCCGCTCCGTTAACGGAGGCATGTTTTTTCCTGAGTGTTAGGGATGTTTTAAGGCAGATCAAGCCTGGCTGACTGCCTTGTTTAGCTTTCGTTTAGGTTGTTAATGACATCCCGTCGGGTTCTGCATTTCGTTCTCTCCCTGCTGCGCTCAGTGTATTGCATTTTTCGTCAAATGTTCGCAATTTATTCCAGGAATAAATTTATCCAATTATTTATTTATGACGGTCAACCAACAATACTTTCCTTTAACTATTACCTCACTTAGAAAACTTATCTTGTTGTTTATAAATGATTTATTTCGAATAAGATTATCTTTAATCTCACCATTTAAATAATTTTTCGTCTGTATTTAAATGTTCGATCTCAGTCTCAAAACATCATTTTAAATTGTGTAAAAGTGCGTTCCAGTTGATTAACAGAGATATGAAAACAGCAAGATTAATGCATCCGATTAATCCTGACAATTTGGTTGATAACGTATTCTGTGTGGTGAATCCCCCTCAGCGGCGGGGTCATGCTGATATGAGGTTATCCTCAATTATGTTTCATTTTTATGGGCGAACTGGAGAGATCGGCTTCCAGTTCACCGGGAGGCACCCGGCACCACACACCACATTACCGGCACAGTGATTATATTTGTCATAATTATTACGCCTGCTAATTATATCAATTTTTATCAGCAGGGAATATCGCATTCCCGCTGAATTAAAACTATCTGCAATTCTTTTGCGGAGAACCTTCTGTACCTTTGGATTAAAATAATAGGGGATATTATGTTGCGCACGTTGTTATTAACTACCATTCCGTTGTTCAGTATTGCGGCTCAGGCAGTGACTTTTGATTATCGTCATGAAACAAATGACAGTGGCGGTAATAACCACAAAGATCGTCTATTAATGTCGCACCGCTTTGCAAATGGCTTTGGTTTATCGCTGGAAGGGAAATGGAAAGGCTCACAAAATAAAGACAAGGCGTATCACGAAACCGTCAGTAATGGTACGGAAGTGGTCGCCAGTTATGTTTATAAAATTAATCCAACCTTCCAGATTGAACCGGGTTTTTCACTGGACAGCAGTTCAACCTCGAATAACTATCGCCCGTATCTGCGCGGCAAGGTCAACTTCTCCAGCGATGTCGGCGCTACGCTGCGCTACCGCCCTTACTTCAAGCGCAAGCGCAACTCCAACAACATCGGCACCACAAAAGACACCAGCGAAAACGGCTACAACCTGACGGCCGTCCTTTCATGGAAACTGTTTAATGATTATCAACTCGACTACGAACTGGATTATAAACACGCAACTTCCGCTGGTGTGCTGATAGCCGATAATGAAAATTACGACTGGACGCATGATGTGAAATTAACCTACAAATTTGATAAAAACTGGTCGCCGTATGTTGCGATTGGTAATGTATCCGGCAGTAAATATACGGACGAACGTCAAACTCGTTATCGCGTCGGTGTGAAATATAATTTCTGATAACCCGGATATAAATAAGGATTTCGGCAGAAATCCTTATTTTTAAAGAGGCGAATAATGAAACTGTCAAAAATAACGCTGACATTAACGATGTTGAGTACTTTCTCCTGCGCGGCCATTGCGCAAGAGAGCGCGCGCCTGAGCAGCGTCAAAGCCTTTGCCGACACGGTGATGGCGAAGGCCGCCGCGCAAAACCAGCCTAACGTGCCGTTACTGGCCGATGGCGTTGATCCGCGCACCGGCAAGCAGATGGAATGGATCTTCCCGGATGGGAAAACCGCAGTGCTGTCGAATTTTTCTGCGCAGCAGAACCTGATGCGCGTGCTGGTTGGGTTAAGTAATCTGAGCGGCGAGGCAAAATACAAAAAGCTGGCCGAAGATAATGTTCGCTACTATTTCCGCCATTATCAGGACAAGAGCGGGCTGCTGCTGTGGGGCGGGCACCGCTTTATCGATCTCAACACGCTGCAACCGGAAGGGCCAAGCGAGAAAGAGAAGGTTCATGAATTAAAGAACGCCTACCCCTACTATGACTTGATGTTTGCCGTTGATAAACCGGCGACCGAACGTTTTATCCGTGCGTTCTGGAATGCGCATGTTTACGACTGGAAGATCCTGGAAACCAGCCGCCACGGAGAATACGACAAAGCAATGGGCAAACTGTGGAACAGCGAGTTTGAACAACAGCCGCCGTTCTTTGCCACCAAAGGCCTGAGTTTCCTCAATGCCGGGAACGATCTGATCTACTCCGCCTCGCTGCTCTATCAACACGATGGTGACAAAGGCGCGCTCACCTGGGCAAAACGGCTGGCGGAACAGTATGTCCTGCCGCGCGATAAAAAGACCGGATTGGGCGTTTATCAATTTACCCAGGCGTTAAAACGCGCTGAAACCAGCGACGACAGCGATACCAACTCCAAATATGGCGACCGCGCACAGCGCCAGTTTGGCCCGGAGTTTGGCGCGGATGCGCTGGAAGGCAATATGATGCTGAAAGGTCGCACCAGCACGCTCTATTCGGAAAACGCGCTGATGCAACTGGCGCTGGCGAAATCTCTCGGACACGACGGGGATGACATCAAAAAATGGACGCTGGATGGCCTGAAAGCTTTCGCCAAATATGCCTATGACGCGAACAGCAACACCTTCCGGCCAATGCTGGCAAACGGCAGCGATTTGTCGGGTTATACCGTGAAACGTGACGGCTACTACGGCAAAAAAGGTACCGTGCTGAAGCCCTATCCGGCAGGCAATGAATTCCTGCTCTCTTACGCCCGCGCCTGGACGCTGGAGCCGGATACAGAGATATGGAAAGTGGCGCGCGGGGTTGCCCGTAGCCAGGGGCTGGGTGATATCGGCGAACCCGGAGGCAAAAACCACAAACTGGATCTCAACACGCAAAACAGCGAGCCGTACGCCATCTTTGCGCTGATCGATCTGGCGCAGGCAACCGGCGATAAAAGCTACCTCACGCTGGCGGATAAAGTGGCGGACAACATTCTTGCCCACAAACGCCTGAATGGCTTTTTCGTCGATGATCAGCAGTATATTTACGCCAATATCGACAATATCGCCCCTTATGCCTTGCTGGCGCTGGAAGCGGCGATGCGCGGTAAACCGGATGCGGTGGCACCGTTCCTCAATGGCGCAGGGTTTACCGAAGGCGCATACCGGCTGGATGATGGTACGGTGCGCTACTCCACGCGCGACGACGAGTTGTTCAAACTCAAGCCGGGCGAGCAGTTAAAACCTAACGGTAAAAAGTGATTAAGTGGCCTCTCACTGCCAACCAGTGAGAGGCCATCTTGTTGATTTGTCCCTGAACAGCCCGCTAATAACCTGCACAACCCTGCCGCAACTCTTTGAAAAATAGGGACGTATAGCGGTCCTGTCCTGCTGATCGCGTGGCACTTTGGGAAAATGACGAAAATATCCCCCTGTGCTAGATTTTTCCTATACCAACAATCAGGAGGAGTGGAGCATGAAGTTCAATGATGAGCACACGGGACTCATTGGATTAGCCATTGGCGCAGCAGTAATTGGACTGGTTTCGGAACGGAAGGCGATTAACCGCGACAACATTATTCAGGAGATCGAACGGCAAGGCAGAAGCCGGGGTGATGGGGTTGAAGATGAGGTTTTTCTGCAAGCAGCGGAGCTGGTACGCAAAGGCGTTTAGCTCCGCTTAATGCTTTCAGGCAGGCGAGCCTGCTGCGGCCAGGCTCGCCTGAATTGATTATTTTACCGTGCCTTTCACGCCGTGCGGCTCCGCGCGACGATACTGCGGCGCAACATGCACCGCGCCGTGCAACGCGGCGGCGGCATGCCACGGCCAGCGTGGATCGTAGAGCGCACCGCGCGCCAGCGCAATGAAGTCCGCGTCTCCCTGTTGCAGAATCTCTTCCGCATGCTGAGGCTCTGTAATCAGCCCAACGGCGATCACCGACATACTGGTCTGCTGACGCAGCGCTTTGGCGAACGGCACCTGATACCCGGCGCTCACTTTAATGCTCTGCAACGGCGACAGCCCACCGCTGGAGACGTGAACATAATCGCCGCCCGCCGCTTCGATTTTCTTCGTCAGTTCGATGGATTGCTCCAGATCCCAGCCGCCTTCTATCCAGTCGGTGGCGGAAATACGGATGCCAACCGCCACAGATGACGGCACAGCGTCACGCACCGCACTGAAGACTTCCAGCGGGAAGCGCAGGCGGTTTTCGAGGCTACCGCCGTACTCGTCGGTACGCTGGTTGGAGAGCGGCGACAGGAACTGATGCAGCAGATAACCGTGAGCGGCATGAAGTTCGATCACCTCAATACCCAGCGCCACGGCGCGACGCGCGCTGTCAACAAAGCCCTGTTTGACGCGTTGCAGATCGTGTTGGCTCATTTCGCGCGGCGGGCGTTCGCCCGGATCGTGCGGCACGGCCGAAGCGGAGATCGTTTGCCAGCCGCCCTCTTCCAGGCTGAGCTGTTTACCGCCCAGCCACGGCGCGCTGACGGAGGCTTTACGTCCCGCATGGCCCAACTGGATGCCCACTTTTATCGGTGAATAGTGGCGAATATCATCCAGCACCACGCGCAGCGCCTGCTGTGTCTCATCATCCCACAAGCCCAGATCCTGCGGCGAGATACGCCCTTCCGGCTCTACGGCGGTGGCTTCAATAATCAGTAACCCGGCACCGGAAAGCGCCAGGTTGCCCAAATGAATGCGGTGCCAGGCGGTCGCTTTCCCCGCCTCGGCGGAATACTGGCACATAGGAGCGATAACAATGCGGTTATCCAGCGCAACGCGGCCCACGTTTGCTTGCGTAAATAATTTGCTCATTTCTTCTCCTTAATTCCGGCTACGGCTCATGACTTTCTGCCTGCCGCGCGCGATTGTCTTTAGCGGAACGTGCCGTTTGTTGGCTTTTGTTTTTCACAACATGATGAAATATTTCAATATTTATAAATCAACCACGCCGTGCGCTGCCGCGTCATCCCGCCACTCCAGCAGTAAAGCGTAATCCTCGCGTGTAACAGCAGCAAAACCGCCAATTAATGCCGCCGCACAAACATCGTGATACTGCGCATCGCTGACCAGTTGCTGTAATGATTCCCGCAGCAGCGCCAGATTGGCGGCGGAGGTTGAAGCGGAGGTGATAAGCGGTAGTCCGGGCGTTAGCGGGCTTTGCCCGATAATCGTCAGCCCTTCGAGTAAATCCGGTTGATGGCGCTGGAGCAGCGCCCAGGTGACACAGTCGATGGCGGCGATATCCGCACGATCTTGCTGTAAGGCCACCAGCGATTGCCGGTGGCTGCCGCTAAACTCCACTGCGGCAAAAAAACGTTTCCCGCCGGAGAGCGCAGCGACCATTTTCCGCAAGGCGTTATAGCCCGATTGTGATTCGATGGCGTTGCAGACCGCCCGCTGACCGCGAAAATCCTCCAGCGTTTTCCCGCTCTCTTCTTCACGCGCCACAAGGAAGCTGCAGTAGCGAATACCTTCGCAACCCGGAGCCTGATAGTGAAAACAGCCCACGGTTTGCACTTTATCAAGCTGCGTGACCAGCGGATAACCGCAAGTCTGGCTTAACAGCAGCGCATCTTCCTGCCAGTGCGTCAACAGATCCGGCGGCGGCCAGACATGCGTTGCGATGATGCCGCGAGCGGCGAACAGTTCTTTCAGCACACCGCCCAGCGCCACGGTGTCTGCGCGGTGCAGATCGTACATGGGCAAAGAGAACAGGTTAGTCGTTGTGTTGCTTGCAGCCTGGGTGTGCATTCACGTCCACCGATGTAAACAAAAAGCGTCGTAACCATTCACTATAGCCCCGAACCAGAAATCCGCGATTACGTTGGCGGTAAGCTTGCCGGTCACGCAGGTAGAGCGTGCGCAATCCATACCAGGGCACGCCAGGCAGATCGTGGTGGATGGAATGATAGTTGAGGTTCAGAAACAGAATGCGCCACGGCAGCGCCGCTTCATTGATCACCGAGCGCGCCAGCGGATCGTCCGCCGCCTGATGTTCGAGAAAAGAGCGGATTTTAGTCACCGCCAGCGCCGGATAACTGACCGCCAGCACAAACCACAGCGGCGAAAAATCGCAATGCGCCATCCACGTAAACAGCGCCGCGAGCAATACACCATGCACCAGCCACATGGCGATAGTTTTCGTCTGCCGCCGATAAAACGCGCGAATCATGCCTGCCAGCAGTTGCCCGATATCGAGCAGCGGCGCCAGCAGCAACCGTCCGGGGAATGTGTTGCGCAGACGAATGATTTCGCGCAGCACACGCGAGAAACGCAGCCAGCGCTGAGGGGCAAAATAATAAGACTCAGGATCCGCGTGCGGCAGCGTCAGTTCCGGCGTGTTGTGGTGCGCGAGATGGGAATCACGGTACAGGCCGTACGGATACCAGACCGCCAGCGGCAGCAGGCCCAGCAGTTGGTTAAACCACGGCCAGCGCGTTGGATGACCGTGGATTAATTCATGCTGTACAGAGAGATACCAGCAGGTAAACACAATCAGCAGCAACGTTGCCGGCCACAAACCTAAGGTTTGCCAGTTCGCCAGCGTGGCGAACCAGCCGCCATACACGGCAATAATCACCGTCCAGGTGGGAAGCTCATAGCGCCACAGCAAACTGCGGGCGCGCTGTTGGATAAAATCACGTTGTTCTTCATGTAAATAAACCGCACGACGTTTTGCCATTCACTCATACACTCTCTGCACTGATTCGCGTCACGATGTGAGGGAACGGCAGAAATCACAACCAACTTAAATGGCGTAACTATTGCTGAAAATGGCAAAACGCCGGGCAGTGCGGCTCAGGCCACTTTGCCGCGCCGATCGTCGATATGTTGTTGCGCCACGTCGTAACGCACACCCTCGCGAGATCGATTCCGGCTGTTTTGATCCCGGCGGCCTGCGTCAAACCGCTCAATCCCAGCAGCACGCTGAGCAGTAATAAAGGGCGTTGACCATCAGATTTGCGCCATACCGCCATCAACAAATAGCTCAATGCCGTTGATAAAGCTGGAGGCATCCGACGCGAGGAAAGCCACCACTTTGCCGACCTCTTCCGGTTCGCCAAGACGGCCCAGCGGGACTTGCGCGGCCAGCGCGTCAAACAGGCCCTGACGGTGTTCATCCGGGACTAAATCGCCAAGACCCGGTGTGCGGATGGGGCCAGGGCTGACCACGTTGACGCGGATACCGCGGCCTTGCAGATCCAGCGACCACGAGCGGGCAAAGTTACGCACGGCGGCTTTACTGGCGCTGTAGACGCTGAAGTTGGCGGTCCCTTTGATCGACACGGTAGAACCCGTCAGCACAACCGATGCGCCATTCACCAGCAACGGCAGCGCTTTCTGTACGGTAAACAGCACGCCGCGTACGTTGGTGGCAAAAATGCGGTCGAAATGCTCTTCGGTAATCGACCCCAGCGGCAGCATATCGCCGCCCCCGGCGTTGGCGTGAAGGATGTCGAGTCGCCCGGCGCTTTTGGCGATTTGCGCATACACCGCGTCGAGATCCGCCGGAACGGACGCATCCGCACGAATGCCGGTTACGTTGGCGCCCACTTCAGCGATTGCTGCATCCAGCGCTTTCTGCCGACGGCCGGTAATAAAGACGCGTGCACCCTGGGCTACCAGTTCTTTCGCCGTTGCCAGGCCGATACCGCTGGTGCCGCCGGTGACAAGGGCAATTTTTCCGCTCAGTGGTTTCGTCATTTTTCTGTTCCTCAGTTTGGGTTTTAGGGTTTACCAACGGTCAGCCGGGCTGACGTCTTCGGTATGGCTGTACTGTAGCGCTGGCGTTTTTATTGAAAAATAGCGAAAAATGAAAATGACTATTCACCGTTGTGTATAATCAGCTTGCACCAGTAAAGGGGAAATGTATGGATCAGTTGCAGGCAATACGGGCTTTTGCCCGCGTAGTGGAAGCCGGGAATTTTACCCGGGCGGCAGATTCACTGGAGATGCCCAACGCCACGCTGAGTAAACTGGTGCAGGAGCTGGAAGCGCACCTCGGCGTGCGGTTGTTGCAGCGTACCACCCGCCGGGTGACGGTGACGCCGGAAGGACGAGACTATTACGACAAGACCGCGCGCATTCTGCGCGATCTGGAGGATATCGATACCTCCTTTAACAGCGTGCGCAGCCATCCGCGGGGTCAGTTGCGGATTGACGTCGGCGGCTCCACGGCGCGCGATGTGCTGATCCCGGCGCTGCCGGAGTTTCTGGCGCGCTACCCGGATATCCGTATCGATCTTGGCGTTTCTGACCGCGCGGTGGATCTGATCAGCGACAACGTGGACTGCGTGATCCGCGGCGGCCCGCTGGATAACTCCTCGCTGATCGCCCGCCAGATTGGTGCCGCAACGCTGCTGACCTGCGCCACGCCCGCGTATCTGAAAGCCTTTGGCACGCCCGCCTATCCGGATGAGCTGAAAAACGGCCACCGGCTGGTGAGTTATCTGTCGCCGCAAACCGGCAGAGCCTTCCCCTTACGTTTTGAGCGCGACGGCGAAAAGTGTGAAATCAAGGTCGATCACCACATCGGCGTAAACGAGAGTAACGCCCATCTGGCTGCCGGTCTGGCCGGGCTGGGGATTATTCAGACCTTCAGCTATGCGCTGGAAAGCGCACTGAAGAGCGGCGCGCTGGTAGAAATTTTGCGCCCGTGGCGTCCCGCGCCCTACCCTTTCCATGTGGTCTATCCGCAAAACCGCCACGTCACGCATCGCCTGCGGGTTTTTATTGACTGGCTGCTGGAGAGTTTCCCGAAAAATGTTAGCCGCTAATGTCGGCATATTATTTTCGTGACTCAACGAATAACAAAGTTAATAATGAAGAAAATTTGAAAGCATTATGGATTAACGGTGATATTTTATTTTTTCTTATTTATTTATCGCTCAATTGAACCCGGAGATATATTTGTAACATACTGATTTTAAACTATATTTAAATTTGTAAATTTTGAATAGTTATTATCTTGATAATAAATTTCATTTCCATTAACGTCATTCCCGCATGATGAGGATTCTCTGGCGAATAACGTTTTCCCCATCGTGCAAATAATCCCTCTCGTTTTTTACTCATTTAATGACGCAGATAACCGCCGCAGTCCGGGCATGTATTCTCTTTTTTATGCCACGGCTCAGGGAGGCGTCACTACGCCCGAAAAAAGCGAGAACCGCACACATAAAAATACAGGGAATATGGCATGAAACACGCTTCGCATTACCCACTGGCTATGCTGATTCACGCGGCGCTGTGGGGTCTGGCGCTTCCGGTACAGGCCGCTGACACCAGTAATACTTCTGACCAAACTGCGACGGAGACAGCCAAAACGCAGGAAGATACGCTGGTGGTGACCGCCGCCAAACAGACGTTGCAGGCTTCCGGCGTTTCCACCATCACCGCCGAACAAATCCGCAAACACCCACCCGCCCGCGATGTCTCTGAACTTATCCGCACGCAGCCTGGCGTCAACCTGACCGGCAACTCCACCAGCGGCCAGCGCGGTAATAACCGCCAGATCGACATCCGCGGTATGGGGCCGGAAAACACGCTGATTCTGGTGGATGGCAAACCGGTGACCAGCCGTAACTCGGTGCGCTATGGCTGGCGTGGCGATCGTGACAGCCGTGGCGACAGCAACTGGGTACCGGCGGAAATGATCGAACGTATCGATGTGATCCGTGGCCCGGCCGCCGCGCGCTACGGTAACGGTGCGATGGGCGGCGTGGTGAATATCATCACCAAACCTACCACCGGCGAATGGCACGGTTCGTGGAACACCTATCTGAACGCGCCGCAGCATCGCAAAGAGGGTTCGACGAAACGCACCAACTTCAGCCTGAACGGCCCGCTTTCCGATACCGTCAGCTTTAATTTGTGGGGCAACCTGAGCAAAACCCAGGCCGACGCGCAGGACATCAACTCCGGCCACGAAGCCGCACGCACCGGCTCCTACGCCGGTTCCTACCCGGCAGGCCGTGAAGGGGCGATCAATAAAGATATTCACGGCAAAGTGCGCTGGGAATTCGCCCCGATGCAGGCACTGGAGTTTGAATCCGGCTACAGCCGTCAGGGCAACCTGTACGCAGGCGATACGCAGAACACCAACACCAGCACGCTGGTGAAAAGTATGTATGGCAAAGAGACCAACCGCCTTTACCGCCAGAACTGGGGCGTGACCTGGACCGGCAGCTGGGACAATGGTGTGACAACCAACACCTACGCCCAGTATGAACACACCCGCAACTCGCGGCTCGGCGAAGGGTTGGCTGGCGGCACGGAAGGGATCTTCTCCAGCGATAAGTTCTTCGATATTGATCTTTCCGATGTGTTGCTGCACAGCGAGGTCAACATCCCGTTTACGCTGGGTGTCGATCAGAACCTGACTATCGGCACCGAGTGGAACCAGCAGCGCATGAAAGATGGCGTTTCGACAACTCAGTCGCTCTCTTACGGATCGATTGATGGCGTCAGCAGCACCAACCGCAGCCCTTACTCCAGCGCGGAGATCTTCTCGCTGTTTACCGAAGACAATATCGCCCTTACCGACAGCACCATGCTGACCCCGGCGCTGCGTTTCGATCACCATTCGATTGTCGGCAACAACTGGAGCCCGTCGCTGAACCTGTCGCAAGGGCTGGCGGAAGACTGGACGTTGAAACTGGGGATTGCACGCGCCTATAAAGCGCCGAATCTTTATCAGCTCAACCCGAACTACATCCTCTACAGTAATGGCCAGGGATGCTATGCCAGCAGCTCAGCCTGTTATCTGATGGGTAACAGCGATCTGAAAGCCGAGACCAGCGTTAACAAAGAGATCGGCATTGAGTACAAACACAACGGCTTCCAGGGCGGCATTACTTACTTCCGTAACGATTACCACAACAAGATCGAATCCGGTTATTCCGCCGTCGGTACCGCCAGCAATGGCACCACTAATATTTATCAGTGGGAAAACGTGCCAAAAGCGTTAGTCGAAGGGCTGGAAGGCACGCTGAATGTTCCGGTCAGCGAAAGCGTCAACTGGAGCAACAATATGACGTGGATGCTGCAAAGCAAGAACAAAACTACCGGCGATCGCCTGTCGGTGATCCCGCAATTTACCCTGAACTCGACGCTGGCCTGGCAGGTACGCGATGACTTGTCGCTGCAAAGCACCTTTACCTGGTACGGACGCCAGAAACCCAAACGCTTCAACTATAAAGGCGAAGCGGTTTCCGGCAGCGAGCTGAATGAAGTCAGCCCTTACAGCGTGGTCGGCCTGAGCTCGACCTGGACGGTGAACAAAAACCTGAGCCTGACCGGCGGCGTGGACAATATCTTTGATATCCGCCACTACCGCGCCGGTAATGCGCAAACCACCGGCAACAGCACCACCGGTGCTTACCTGTACGGCGCAGGCGCAGAAACGTATAATGAATCCGGACGCACCTTTTATGTTAGCGTGAACACCCATTTCTGATATCGCTATCAAAGCCGGAACAGGTTACTTTTCCGGCTTTTTTGTGCGCTAAATCCGCGCTGTTATATATGATGACAAAATCTTCATCGCTTCTGCATAATCCTTTCACGATGCGGGTTTATTATTAGCTCAGTTGAGTTCGGCGGGAATGGATCCAGCAGAAATCAACTGTGGTTTAATACCACTCCTTCATAAAAGTAGTACTCCATCCCCCCTTCCAAATCCCAACCGCAGCCATGCGGTGGAGGGGGGATTTCCCTTTACTGCATTCTTTATTAAAGATTTCCTTGCCTAATGAATTTATGTCCGGCGTCCCTCGCTTTTTTCATACATATATTATCCATGTTTTCTTCATTTTAACTGACGCATTATTTGTTATTGTCTCAGCGTTCTTTGTTGAGTGCAGAGAACATCATTCCTAATAGACTCTTCCCCCTTCCCCCCCGTTCAGGAAGGGGGCTTTTTTAATACAATAGTTGAAAATAATATTACACTCCTCGCAGACAATCTTTCGATATTGATATTCAAATAAAGTTCCACGCACGCATATTATTTTTACCTGCGGTGTATATCCATGCTTTCTCCATTATTTCCCCATGATTAAATGCAATCCTGCATTTCTATTCGCAGCCGTTCTCTTTGAAAATATCTCTTAGACGAAACTTTCATGCTTAAAAAATACAATATCATCGCCGGTTTATTATTGTCTCCTTGCGCTTTGCATGCCGCCACCTCTTTGAAAATCAATGATATTCAGTTTGAAGGTTTGCAGCGCGTTACCGTTGGGGCAGCACTGCTCAGTATGCCGATCAAAGCGGGTGAAGATGTCACCAATGACGATATCAGCGAATCGGTACGTGCGCTGTACGCCAGCGGCAGTTTCGATAATGTGCAGATCCTGCGCGAAGGCGAGACATTGCTGGTAAAGGTCAAAGAACGCCCAACAATCGCACAGATTAGCTTCGCCGGAAATAAAGCGATAAAAGAGGATGTGCTTAAAGAGAATCTGCGTGCCAATGGTATTCAGGAAGGCTCAGCGCTGGATCGCAATAACCTTGCGGAAATAGAAAAAGCGTTGCAGGATTTTTATTACAGCGTGGGGAAATACAGCGCTCAGGTTCATTCCGTGGTAACGCCATTACCGCGCAATCGCGTTGATGTGAAATTTGTTTTTCAGGAAGGGCTTTCTGCCAAAATCGTCCAGATTAATATTATTGGCAACCATGCATTCAGCGATCAGACCTTACTGGATCAGTTGCAATTACACGATCAAGTACCGTGGTGGAATGTGCTTGGCGATCAGAAATACCAGAAGCAAAAACTTGAAGCCGATATCGAGACTATCCGCAGCTATTATCTCGATCGCGGGTTTGCGCGTTTCGCGATTAACTCCAGCCAGGTCAGTATGACGCCGGATAAAAAATCGCTGTATATCACGTTGAATATTTCCGAAGGTGAGCGCTATCAGGTCGTCAGCACACTGGTGAACGGCGAGCTGGCGCAGCGCAATGCAGAGGTGGATGCGCTGGCGCACACGCTGCAAGGACAAACTTATAGCGCTGCGAGTATTACCCGCGTCGAAGAGGCGATCAAAAAACTGTACGGCAAGGATGGTTATGCCTGGCCGCAGGTCAATACCGTGCCGGAGATTGACGACAAAAACCGTAGCGTCACGTTGCGGATTAATGTCAATGCCGGACGTCGCTACTCAGTACGCCAGATTCGTTTTTCCGGCCACGATACCTCCCGCGATTCGGTACTGCGCCGGGAAATGCGCCAGATGGAAGGCGCATGGCTGAATGATGAGAAAGTGCAACAGGGGAAAGCGCGGCTGGAACGCACCGGCTATTTCGAAACCGTGGAGAGCCATATCACACCGGTTCCCGGCCAGCCGGATCAGGTGGATGTCGAATATAAAGTGAAGGAGCGTAATACCGGCTCTTTTAATGTCGGCCTCGGCTACGGTACGGATAGCGGTATCAGTTACCAGTTGGGCGTTTCGCAAGATAACTGGCTCGGCACCGGCAACACCGTCAGTTTTAACGGTACGCGCAGTAGTTACCAGTCTTATATTGAACTGGGCGTCACCGATCCTTATTTCACTGTTGATGGGGTAAGCCTCGGCGGCAAAATTTTCTATAACAGTTACGATGCCACTGATGCCGACACCGGTAGCTACAATCAGCAAAGTTATGGCCTCAGCGGGAATATGGGCTTCCCGGTCAGCGAAAATAATACGATCAATCTCGGGCTGGATTATGTCCATAACCGATTAACCAATATGGAACCGGAACTCACCACCTGGAATTACCTTAATTCACGCGGTATCTACCCTGATGTTGTGACCAAAGATGAAGACAGCAACGCGGAATATAGCGCCAATGACTTCTTTGCCTCGCTGGGCTGGAGCTATAACTCGCTGGATCGCGGCTTTTTCCCCCGTTCCGGTAATAAAAGCAGCTTAACCGGCAAAATAACCATTCCGGGTTCCGATAACAGCTATTACAAAATCAGTTTCGACAGCGCGCAGTATCTGCCATTAAACAGCGATAAAAACTGGGTGTGGATGGAACGTCTGCGTGCAGGATATGCTGGCGGGCTGAATGGCAAAGAAGTACCGTTTTATGACAACTTCTACGCTGGCGGATCGTCGTCCGTTCGCGGCTTTTCCTCAAATACTATTGGACCAAAATCGGCTTATTACCGCTGTAACGGATCAGAAAGTAGCTATAGCGGGTGCCCACTGGAAAATTCAGATGATGCGGTGGGCGGAAATGCGATGGTGGTGCTGAACAGTGAATTTATCGTCCCGACGCCCTTTGTCAGCGATAAATATGCCGACAGCTTGCGCACCTCATTATTCGTCGATGCCGGAACGGTCTGGAGTACCTCCTGGCATAACACGGCACAAACGCTGGCAGCGGGTCTGCCAGATTACAGCGATCCTTATGATATCCGTTTTTCCGCAGGTATCGCCTTACAGTGGATGTCGCCGCTGGGACCGCTGGTCTTCTCTTATGCGCAGCCTTTTAAAAAATATGCGAACGATAAAGCCGAACAGTTCCAGTTTAATATTGGCAAAACCTGGTAACGCGGCATACGTCATTACCTGGCAGAAGAAAAAAAGGATGGTATGAAGAAAAAACCACATATGACCGTCAACAAAGTGGATTTCTTTGATTTCCGCTATGAGCTGGAGCGCGCCGTACTGGCGACGGATCGGGATTATTCTCAACAATGTTTGACGCGGGCGAAATTCCTTAGCTACTTATTGTGTCGGAATCTGAGCCATCAATATGTGGTAATGTTTAACGAAACATTTAGCAGTGCTGAAATCGCTGTTGATGAAACTACCAACAAGAAAGAGAAGACGCGCCTCTTCAGAGATAATTTTCATCGGTTGAAACAAGCGCTAAACATGGAATGACAGGCTTTTGGGAGCAATCTTACCTTTGTATGGATGAAAAAACGATGAGTTGCGCATTATTTCCTCAACAAGCCAGGCGGCATTAAATGCGGCTCAACATTAAAATAACCCTTAAAGGATATGGTCTTTTCTCGTATATCGCTGGCTAAATTTCGCTTTATCCACATGTATGAGGTAGCGCATGTTTACAAAATTGAATTTATATTTGCTAAAAAATATAATTCAGTATTGATTTTTATCTCATGATCACTAAAAATTAATTCCGATAGAATTTACATTTCTCTGCACACGGAGTGACGCTATGTCAGAAGCATTAAAATCATTAAATAACATTCGCACCCTGAGAGTTCAGGCTCGTGAAGTTACGCTCGAAGCACTGGAAGAGATGCTTGAGAAACTGTCTGTTGTCGTTGAAGAACGCCGCGAGGAAGAATCTTCAATTCGCAAAGAACAAGAAGAGAAAGAAGCCAAGTTAGCGGCTTTCCGTCAGAAACTGCTGGATGAAGGAATCGATCCAACCGAGCTTTTATCTTCCCTGAAAGGGCAAACCACGAAGTCTAAATCTGTTCGTGCGCCTCGCCCTGCTAAATATAAGTATATTGACGAAGACGGCAGCGAAAAAACCTGGACCGGCCAGGGTCGTACGCCGAAAGCGATTGCAAAAGCCATTGAAGGCGGCAAAAAGCTGGAAGACTTCGAGCTCTAAAATGTATCAGGGGCAGTGCAACTGCCCCTTTTTTTTATTTCTGCCCAGCCCCTCAGCTTTCTTTTCTGACCTTTCCCCATCGCCGCTACCGTTTATCCCTTGAGTAACATCTGATAGCTTTTACTGCCGCACAGAACAATCGTCACGTGACACCGAAACGATCGGCACCTGCCATCGAACATTTATTTAACTTTTCCCTGGGCATGCTGCTTGCCAACTACGTTCTCGTCTATGCTGGCGGCAGGGTTTATTATCCGGCACACAATTTGTTGCCCGATCAACTTCCTGCCGGAGATGTTGAGTGACTATTCTTGCGCTTCGTCATTCATTACACAGCTTGTTGAATTAGCGGATATGTCGTAGAGCATGTTATCCGAAAGATCGGGCAAGGCGCAGCGAGAAAACAAACATAGCCGTCACCGTGAAGAATTCTCCTTGATATTAATAGGGCCTTAACGTTATTCCATTGTGTCTGTTCTACCCGTAGTACGGTAAATGCCCATCGCCCCATCCGGGGCGAATGTTAATAAATCAGGCTATCTAATGTATTACCATTAAAATAAGACGAATCATGCGACTTATTTATCCGATGAGTAGCTCTGCATATGAGAAATATTCAACTGACAGCAATGCTGGCCGCAGGCGTTTTTTCCCCGTATCTGTGTAGTTAATGCTGTTGGCGCAGGCAAACATTGCTGAAAAATAGCGTCTGCACTATGCAATGTCCCGCACTCATCAAAACCAGGTGACGTCGTACCGCCATCGTTATGCGACTGGCAGGTCTCGAGCAACACCCAGCCCTGGACAAGATTAAGCAGCGGCATCGACTGGCCATCCATCAGGCAGTCGTTACCGTAAGCGCACCAGGCCTCGATGATCTGCAGACATTCACTCGCGCGGGTATGCGTTTTCAACAGCTGCACGTTGTTGCAAAAATGACGCACATGCAACCGGGTATGAGGATCCTCCGCGTCGATCTCCTCGAAAGGTTCATTAACCTCTGAATTATTAACAGGTTGGTTATCATCGTCGATAAATAATCGCGCCGCTGAACCTTTCGTCGCTAAAAATAGTGCTAAAGATAGCTTTTGCAGCTCGAAGTAAATGTTTTTATCTACCATGATGCAACTATAATACTCACTCCACAGGTAAGCCTAACATTGATTTTAAATGAAACATTACCACAGGCGATTCATTTATCAATGAATCAATTGTGGTACTCATCTCGCAAAAAAAATGCATCAATAAAATGAAAATTAATGCTTTCTTAATATTTTAAATAAATTAAAGCATGAGATGAATCTCATTCTCATCTTAATGATAAACCACACCAACAATGCGTATAAAAGAATAAAACACCGCGGCTTCTTTTAATACTGTCACACTGACCGAAGAGGTCATCTGGCATACACAACAGGTGAAATGCGGCGCTTCTCCCATCTCTGACGGATTGCAGTGGTCCCCACTGCGCCACTGTGTGCTAACATTGATCGCAGCAATAAATAGCATGCTAACAATGGCACGGATTGCCAAACATACTGGTTATCGGAACCGAGAGGGATTTTCAGGTGAGCAACTCTATTTTTATTTCCAAAAGGATGCGTAATTTTATTGTTCTGGTGCAGACCAAAAGCATTGCCAGAGCGGCGGAAAAAATTCATATGACCGCATCGCCCTTTGGCAAAAGCATCGTCGCGCTGGAAGCGCAGATTGGCTACCCGCTTTTTAGCCGAAAAGATAACAGCATCTGTCTGAATAAAGCTGGTCAGGAGCTTTACCAGAAACTCTTCCCGGTTTATGAACGGTTATCGGCCATTGAAAACGAACTTCATAACTCAGCACAGCGCTCACAGAAAGTGGTGCTCGGTATTGATAACACTTACCCAACCATTATTTTCGATCAGCTCATAAGCCTGGGCGATAAATATGAGAACGTCAGCACCCAGGCGGTTGAATTCAGTGAAAATGGGGTGATTGACGATCTGTTGGGCCATCAGCTCGATTTTATTATTTCACCACAGCTGGTCTCGCCACGCGTTCAGGAACTGGAAAACCTGATGGTTACCGAACTGCCACCGCTGCGACTCGGTTTTCTTGTCTCGCGACGCTATCAGGATAAACAGCCGCAGGAACTGCTGCGCGAGTTGCCATGGCTGCAAATGCGTTTCCAGAACCGTGCCAATTTTGAAGCCATGCTGGATGCCCACATCCGCTCATGCGGCATTCATCCGACGATTATTTATCGGGCATACAGCTTTATGGCCAAAATCAGCGCGGTGGAACGCGGGCAATTTCTCACTGTGATCCCCTGGTTCGCCTGGCCGCTGGTTAACCCGCAGACATTAACGTATTTCGATGCACCGAACGGTCCGATGGTGATGCAGGAGTATCTTTATTCACTGAAAAACCAGCGGCATACCGCCGCGATATGTCAGTACATTGCTGACGATCGCGACGGTACGACGGTTTAACCCAGCATAGAACCCGTTTTCAGTAACGCAGTGTGCAGTTCAAAGACGCGGCTAAGATCGTGGCGTATATGCCCGCCGGACGTGGATTCCAGATAACGATGGAGATAATCCCGGTATAGCGGGTGGGCGCAATTTTCAATAATGGTACGGGCTCGCTCAATCGGCGAAAGCCCGCGCAGATCGGCAATCCCCTGCTCGGTAATGATCACTTTGACGCTGTGTTCGCTGTGATCGACGTGACTGCACATCGGCACAATCGTCGATATTTTCCCCTCTTTTGCAATCGAGGGCGCCATAAAAATCGATAAGTAAGCATTACGCTCAAAGTCGCCGCTGCCGCCAATGCCATTCATCAGATTAACGCCTGCCACGTGCGTTGAATTGGCGTGACCGTAAATATCAAACTCCAGCCCGACATTCAGCGCAATGACGCCAAGGCGGCGAATGATCTCCGGGTTATTGGAGATCTCCTGCGGCCGCAACACAATGCGTTCGGCGAAAAAGTCCATGTTGTCGTAGATTTTCCGCAGCGCTTTGTCGGAAACCGTCAGGCTGGATGCGCTGGCCCCTCTGACTTTTCCCGTTTCCAGCAGATGTACCACCGACTCCTGTAGCACTTCGGAATACATCATAAACGGCGGGATTTCTGGGTTTTCTCCAAGGCGCGCCATCACCGCGTTATTGATATTGCCGACACCGCTTTGCAACGGCAGAAACTCTGGAGGAATTCGTTCGTGTGCGATCTCATTGAGCAGGAAGGTCACTACGTTGTCCGCAATCTGCTGACAGACTGGTTTCTCCTCCTCCAGCGTGTTACCGGCATCCGGCAATTCGGTATCCACTACGGCGATAATCTTTCGCGGATCAATCTGCACATAGTGCAGGCCAATTCTGTCCAGCGCGCTAAAAATAGCGACACTGTTGCGATACGGCGGTGCGCCGGGTGAGGCGATATCAGCCAGTTGAGCCACCTGCGGGCTGTGATAATGGTTATACTCAATAATTATCCGTTTTGCCTGCCGCAGCCAGGTTGGCGCATTACCAATACCGCTGGAAAGCCAGACCTTGCCATCGCTCGTTAGTGCGGAGGCCTCGATAACGGCGACATCAATGTCGCCGAAAAAGCCATAGTTCACCATTTGCGCCACTTCACTCAGATGCAGGTCAACGAACTTCACCCTACCCTGATTGATTTTTTGCCGCATGCCCGCTGCCGACTGGTACGGAGCGCGCCAGGAGACTGCATCCGCTTCAGACAATACATCGTCGGCAGCAGCACCAATGGATGCGCCGGTCAGAAGGCGAATCTGAAAAGGCTGCTGCGCCTGATGCAACTCGTGCGCGCGCCGGGCAATCGCAGCGGGTAGCGCTTTAGGCGAACCGGCGGCAGTAAAACCACTGAATGCCACCATTTCATCATGCCGGATGAGCGCGGCCGCCTCGTCAGCGCTTAGCCGGGGCCAGGACTCTTTCATGCTGTTCTCCGTTGCTCAGTAGCCCAGAAAATGCGGTTTGCGTTTTTCCATAAAGGCGCTTCGACCTTCCTGATAATCCTGGCTGTCATAAACCGCACGACGCATGCCCTGAATTCGCTCGAATTCATCCGCGTTCATGGTATGCGCTTCCCCCAGAACCCGCAGTTCTTCTTTAATAACGGCGATTGCAAGCGGGGCTTTTTCACAGATCTGATGTGCCATCAGCAAGGTAAAATCTTCCAGTTCATTCACGTCCACGACATGGTTCAGAATACCCACGGCCAGAGCGCGATCAGCACTAATCGGCGCTGCGGTAAAAATCATCTCTTTAACGATATGAAAACCAGCATCGCGCGTCAGATTATGGATGCCGACAAGGTTATACGGCACGCCGAGGTTTACCGGCGTCATTGAGAAGGTGGACGTTGTAGCGGCCACGACCAGATCTGAGCTCATGATCAGCTCAAAAGCGCCGCCCCAGACGCTCCCCTCAACCATCGCAATAACCGGTTTCGGGTATTTCTGGATCATGCGGGTAATCTGCCGCAGCGGATCATCATACGAGAGCGGATCGCGGCGGCCAGTCGGCAGCTCGTGAATATCATGCCCGGCGGAAAAAACCTTCGCGCCATGCGGAGCGCGGAGTATTACGCAGCGAATCTCCGGTGTGTTGAGATCCTCCAGAGCCTGAATCAAATCATCGATAAATACCTTACTGAGCGCATTCAATTTGCGGGCATAGTTAAATTCAATAACAGCCACTTTTTGTATGATCGTGACGACAACATGCTGATACGACATAAAGATACCTTCTTATTGTTCAAAATAGTGATGCTGAAGAAATTCACGGATGTGCTGTAAGCCGGTGCGCGGAGCCTGTTGGTTATTTTTCACGCCTTCCAGCATCTGGCTGAAAGTCTGGCGAAAAATCTGATGGGCAAAAAGCTGTCGCAGCGCTTCCTCTTCGGCCTGCTTCTGAAGCCATTTCATCGTCTGTTTCTGGCGCAACTGCGCCAGTTCCCCGCTTTGCGCCATGACGTCGCTAAAGCGGACAATGCACTGCCAGACATCCTCAATACCGCGCTTTTCCCGTGCGCTACATGTCAGCACCTGCGGTGACCACTGCGGGTATTTATGTCGCACCATCGAAAGCGCGCTCTCGTATACCTGGTGCGCGGCCGCAACCGCCGCGCGGTTATCGCCATCGTCCTTGTTGATAACAATGATGTCGGCCATCTCCATGATGCCTTTTTTAATCCCCTGTAAATCATCACCGCCGCCGCCGATTTGCAGCGAGACAAAGCAGTCCACCAGGCCAGAGACTTCCGTTTCCGATTGGCCAACACCCACGGTTTCAACGATCACCACGTCATAATTCGCCGCCTCGCATAGCAGGATCAGCTCAGCGGCACGCTGACTGGCTCCCCCGGCATAGCCGCCGGAGGGCACCGGACGAATAAATGCCGCCTCCGCACGCGCCAGCGATGTCATCCGCGTCTTGTCGCCGAGCAAACTGCCGCCGCTCAGCGGGCTACTGGGATCAACAGCAATCACGGCGACCCGCTTACCGAGCCGGATGAGCAGCATGCCGAAGGTATCCAGAAAAGTGCTTTTCCCGGCGCCAGGCGTACCGGTAAGGCCAATGCGCAGCGCCCTGCCGGTTAGCGGCATAATGATATCCAGCAACTGACGGCTGAGGCGTTGATACTGCGGAAGCTGGTTTTCCACCAGCGTCATCGCCTGAGCGAGCGCGACACGATCGCCGGCACACAACCGATGAATTGTCGCTTCCAGTGTTTTTTCGTTAATCATGCTGGTGGCTAATCCGTGTTAATACGTCGCGCACACTTTCCAGCATCGGAGTGCCGGGGCCGTAAATAGCCGCCACGCCTTGTTCATGCAAAAAGGCATAATCCTGCGGCGGAATGACGCCACCCGCGACGACGCAGATATCCTCCCGCCCGTACTCTTTCAGCCCGGCAATCAACTCGGGAATCAGCGTCTTATGTCCGGCGGCCAGTGACGATGCGCCAACAACATGCACATCGTTTTCTACCGCCAGACGGGCAATCTCCTGCGGCGTTGAGAACATCGGACTGAGATCAACATCGAAACCGACATCGGAGTAGGCGCTGGCAATAACCTTCGCGCCGCGGTCGTGGCCATCCTGCCCCATTTTGGCAATCAAAATGCGCGGGCGACGGCCGTAGGTGGCGAGAAATTGCCGGGTCTGATCAACAATGGCGTCGAATTCCGCTGCGGCATCCTTGCTTTGTTGGTAGCTGCGGGTGATCACGCCGGTGACGCACTGGCTGGGAACCAGATAGCGATCAAACGCGGCTTCCAGCGCATCGGAAATCTCCCCGAGGGTGGCGCGCAGCCGCGCCGCGTGAACGGCGGCCGCCAGCAGATTTTCATTATGCTGTGCCGCATGGGTGAGCGCCGCCAGTGCATCGTGAACTGCAGCCGCATCACGCGTGCTGCGGATCTGCTCCAGCGCGGCGATTTGCTCATTGCGCACCTTCACATTGTCGATCTCCAGCACCGGCGTAATAGCCTCCTGCTCCAGCTTGTATTTGTTTACGCCGACGATCACGCGTTTGCCCTGATCGATCTCTGACTGCACCTGCGCGGAAGCTTCTTCAATCATGCGTTTCGGCAGCCCAACTTCGATGGCCTTCGCCATGCCGCCCACTTCATCGATCTGCCGGATAATCTCCCGCGCCTCTTTGATGATCTGGGCGGTAAGCGACTCGACGTAATAAGAGCCGCCGAGCGGATCGACCGTGCGGC
This sequence comes from Kosakonia sp. MUSA4, assembly GCF_013085925.1. NCBI lineage: Bacteria > Pseudomonadati > Pseudomonadota > Gammaproteobacteria > Enterobacterales > Enterobacteriaceae > Kosakonia > Kosakonia sp. MUSA4. Next base: position 1,229,797 of record NZ_CP025697.1, on the reverse strand, counting down.
AGATTTCCGCCTCTTCCTGCAAAATAATCTGGGTGTTACGCGCGATGCGCGCCGAAAAATCTGTTGGTAGCCCAAGCGCTTCGTCAAACGCGTTGGTATGCAAAGACTGCGTGCCGCCGAGAGTGGCGGCGAGCGCTTCAATGGTAGTGCGAACAATATTGTTATAAGGGTCCTGTTCCGTCAGGCTCCAGCCGGATGTCTGACAATGGGTGCGCAGCGCCAGCGATTTTGGATTCGTGGCACCAAACTGGCTGACGGCCTCGCTCCATAAATAACGGGCGGCACGCAGCATGGCGACGTTCATAAACAGATCCATGCCGATGCCAAAGAAAAAAGAGAGGCGCGGTGCGAAGTCATCAATTTTCAGCCCGGCAGAAATTGCGGCTTTAATATATTCAATGCCATCTGCAAGGGTAAACGCCACCTGCTGAACGCAATTCGCGCCCGCTTCTCCCATATGGTAGCCACTGATGCTGATGGTATTAAACTGCGGCATATTGGCCGAGCACCAGGCAATAATATCGGCGATAATTCGCATTGACGGTTTCGGCGGATAAATATACGTATTCCGGCACAGATACTCTTTTAAAATATCATTCTGGATGGTGCCGGTTAATTTCTCCGGGGTGACACCCTGTTCTTCCGCGGCAACAATATAAAAGGCCATAATTGGTAATACCGCACCATTCATGGTCATGGAAACCGACATGGTATCCAGCGGAATATTATCGAAAAGGATTTTCATATCCTCAACGGTATCAATGGCGACACCCGCTTTACCCACATCGCCCACCACGCGCGGATTATCCGAATCGTAGCCCCGGTGCGTCGCCAAATCAAAGGCCACCGACAACCCCTTTTGCCCGGCGGCAAGATTACGGCGATAAAAGGCGTTCGATTCTCTTGCCGTTGAAAAACCAGCATACTGGCGAATCGTCCAGGGTTGAGCGGTATACATAGTAGCCCGCGGCCCGCGCGTAAAAGGCGGCAGCCCTGGCAGTGACCGGGTAATATCCAGTTCGTCGAGATCCTCACGGGTATATAGAGGTTTAATGGCGATACCCTCAGGCGTCGGTTTTACCAGCGAATCAATCGTCTTTCCTTTCCGACTGAGCTCTTTATTCGCTATTTTTTGCCATTCAAGTTTATTTGACATAGACCGCTCCGTAATTCCAGGTCAATAAATTAACTGGTGAAAATAATAATTTTCGTCATTGTGGTTGTCGCCAGCAAAAAAGGACCTGCGGAAGTTCATTTTTTGCCGCAGGTCCTGATTAATTGACGGGATAAATATTAAGAGGGCATTTTTCTTTATTTACTGCGCCAGAGAGTTGGTGCGGATAAAAACCACAATCCAGGTAAGCTCTTTCTTATCTCCTGCCGCCAGTTGGCTCTCATTTGCAGGCAACCCGCCTTCGCAAAAGCAGCAGGTAAAAGAGGTAAAATAAATGCACGATATATTTTCTCCTCTCCCCTACAGCCCTTCAGAGACACGCCGATAACTTAATATCGGTTAAGGACACCATCGCCCCTGGTTTCAGGAGTGTCCTTTTCTGCCGCCACGCCTGCCTGGACAAAGATTCAGCAGTAACATTTCATTTTTGGATGAATAGCATATGCATAAACCTGTCTTTCGTAAGAAGCCACTACTGATCGCGATGGCGGCTGCCTGGGTGTCATTCGCCCCTGTCACTCAGGCATCCATTGGTACGGAGATTTCCACATCAGAAGGCCAAAGTTCTTTTATCGGTTCATTTGATTCGGTGACGATCACCTCTACCGGAAGTGTCGTCAGCCCTACGGGTAACGCGCTCTCATTCCAGTCTGTTGATATGGGCACCTTTACTAACAACGGCACGATCATGAGTTCCGGCAGTAACTACAACGATTCCGGCATGTATATCGATGATAGTTCGTCTGTAGATCTGTTCTCCAACAACAGTTATCTCGCCGGTAACTCAGGCACTATTGGCGCTTACGGGCTGTATAACCGGGGAACCATCGGCACGCTGGAAAACAGTGTGAACGGCACGATTACGAGTAACGTCGCGCTGAATAACTTCGGAACAATTACCTCACTGATCAACCAGGGGACAATTCAGGGCCCTAACAGCGGTGTGATTAGCTGGGGCACCATCACCGATTTCACCAACAACGGCCTGATTGAGGGTGCCTACGCCGTGCAGAACGCCGGTACGATGACCAACGGCATCACCAACAATGGTACGCTGCGCGGCATCGATGCTGCTATTTACAATATCGGCGCACTGTCGGTCATTAATAACAACGGCACGCTGGCTGGCAACATCTGGAACAACACGTCAAACCCGTTAACCATTAATGGCGGCAGCAGCTACGACAGCCTGCTGACCGGCTATAACAGCGGCGGCAGGGTCTACAGTTCCGGAGCCGATCTGCACTTTGGCACCGGCAAGCTCACCGTGGATGATGATTTCCAGATGGGCACGCACAGCGTTATCAACGACGGTGCTTCTTTATTACTTAACCGTACGGTGACAATTAACGGTAACTACCTCCAGCAGGCGCAAGGCGAGCTGGCTATCGGCGTCGCCGATGGCGCGATTGCCAACGGCAACACGCTGGACAGCGGTTATGGTCGCCTGGTGGTGACCGGCGATGCAATTTTTGCTGCGAATTCCAGCGTTTCGCTGCTAACGACAGGCCATAGCTATGGTTTTGCCAACGGCCAGCGTTTCCTGGTGGTGCAGGCCTCCGGTTCGGGAACGCAGTACAATGAGAACGCGCTGGCCTACCATGTCGCGGGTTACAACGGTACGGTGACCGGTAAAGCGGTAACGATTGATGGCACTAACAGCCTCGTGGTTTATCTCGACGGCCAGACTCCGGGAACCCCGACAGGACCGACAACACCCACCACGCCGACGACACCAACAACGCCAGGGGTTACCCCGAACACGGGTTTTGCCACGACACCAAATGCCATCGCCTCTTTGCGCGGGCTGGGTAACTACAGCGGCTTCTCTGAAGGCCTGCTCAACCTCTATAACGCCTCCATGGCGATCGGCAGCCGCGAAGAAGCCAACCGTGCCGGTGAACAAATGTCGCCAGTACAGAACAGCGCAGCCAGCAGCACCGCAGCCGCCGCCTCTTCCGGCGCGCTGGCCGTGGTGAACAACCATATGAACAGCACGCGTCTCGCCCGTAACGGTTCACAAAGCGGTATTGCTACCGGTGATGATGCGCTGGATTGGGCCGTCTGGGGCCAGCCGTTCTACGGCAGTGCTCGCCAGGGCATGATTGATAACGTCAGCGGTTACACCGCGCATTACGGCGGTGTGGTGCTGGGAGCGGATCGTCAGATCGCTGACGACTGGCGTGTGGGCGGCGCATTCAGCTATGCGCACTCCTCCGTCAATGGCCGCGACAACCTGACGGGTAGCCACACGGACGTTGATGCCTGGAGCGGCATTGCCTACGCAAGCTGGAGCGGCAACCCGCTGTACGTCAACCTGACCGCCAGCGTCAGCACGCAGAGATATGATAGCCAGCGCCGCATCGGTTTCGACGGCTTTGCCGGCCAGGCGGATGGCAGCTTCAACGGGCAGCAAGTGATGACCAAAGCAGAAGTCGGCTACCCGATCTTCTTCGCCCAGGGAACCACGCTGACCCCGCTCGCTGCCGTCAGTTACAGCTACCTGCACCAGGATGACTATAAAGAGCACAGCGATCAGGGCGCCGCGCTGAAAGTGGATTCCAGCCATACGCAGTCGGTGCGCAGCTCGCTGGGCGCGAAACTGGAGCATAGCTGGAGCACAGGAATCGGCGATGTGGTGCCATTTGTGCAGGCGATGTGGACGCACGAATATGACCGCAGCCGCACCGCGACCAGCGCCAGCTACGTCGCCGATTCGCTGGGCGAAACGCGTTTCACCAGCTTCGGCGCTACGCCGGTGTCCGATACCGCGGATATCGGTGCCGGCGTGGCGCTGGTACAGAATGACGACCTGAGCCTCAGCGCGCGTTATGACCTTTCTACTGCGCCGCACTTCGACGCCCAGACAGTCAGCCTGCGTCTGCGTAAATCGTTCTGATGTGATGTAAACCCGGTGGGAGCGCAATGGCCTCCCACCGCAAAAAGCCCGTCGGGGATCGGCATGACACGCAATAAAGCCTTCCCCGCAGGCCTCTTTTTCTGTCGTCCAGCTGGCAAACAAACGCCGAAAATACCTATCTGGAGTTATTTACACTATTCTGTATAAGAAAATACTTATTACTAATAAGCAACATATGGATTTTGCATGCGATAAATACACCACCGGCAAAGCAAGAATATAAAATATATTCAAAACCAGCGTTTCATATTATTGGTCGCTGCTACTCAAAAAAACATTAACCTGCAGAAAAAAACTGTTTTTATGATACCCAGGCTAATAATTTAAGGAAAAATTAATATTTCCGCGTTCGCAAAAATTAAAAACAGAATGAAGTTTGATAACTATCACAAAAAAGTATTAACGGTGATATTTGCATTAAATAAAACGCATCACAGGCCGTTAATGTAAAAAGACCCGGCGTATTTTATTCATCACAAGAAAAAGGTGAAGCATGCATGTTCTCGATGATAAAAACCTGCCTTCGCTGGCAGGTAATACGCATGGGATACTCAAGCAGACAGCGACATTGATGCTGGCGCTGATGACATTCATCTTTTTTACCATCCTCTTCACCCTCATCCAGACAAAAAGCGACCTTCAGCAAACTGAACATCGGCAAAAAATGCACTTGCTGACTAAAGCGCTTGAAAACAGGCAGGAAAGCTTACGATTACATCTTACTGATTACGCCAACTGGGATGAAGCTTTTCAAAATCTGACAAGCAGCGTCAATGTGCACTGGGCATGGGACAGACAGAACCTGGGAAAATCGCTTTTTAATAAGTTTCAGTATGAAGGCGTTTTTGTCCTGTCGCCGGATGGCGTAACCCGCTATAGCATGCTGGAGGGGCAGCCCGGACAGGTCTCCTTTGAAGCGTGGTTAGGCGTCAATCTGACCGACTCGTTAATCACAACATTAGCCAACAACCAGGGCGCTGCGTTCTCCCGGCTGATCGCTATCCATAACCAGCCCACGCTCGTCGCCGCATCATGGATCACGTCGGATGATTACACGGCCGCCGGGATGAATCCTGCAGAGCATGCGGTGATGATCTTTGTTGATAAGCTCACGCCACAAAAGTTTCAGCAACTTGGCAACGAATACGAAATCCAGGGGTTACGCACTTTGCCGCCTGAAGTGGCATCAATGCGCAAAGATGCGATGTTTCTCACCGCCGGAAACGATCGCATGTATGTCGAATGGCAGAGCAAAAACCCCGTCGAAACACTGTTAAGCAAAGTGCTGCCTTTACTGGTGCTGTTGATGGTAGTTTCCGTGCTGTTCGCCATCAGTTTGATGCGTAAGGCATTGACGAGAGCGCGCATGAATGATGAAAAAACCTTTCTGCTGGAACAAAGTCGCGCAGCGTTATCCGCCAGCGAACAGCGTTTCAGGGATATTGTTGAAACCACGACGGACTGGATCTGGGAAGCCAATGAAAACCTGGATCTTACCTGGATTTCTGCCCGTTTTCCGGTGATCACAGGCCATCACATCGACGAATGGCTGGGGCGCAGCTTTACCGATTTCTTAGTCGACAGCCAGCAAACCATCAGCGACTGGTTAACGCTGCCGCATCAGGGTGATTATTTAACGTTATCGCACTGCCGTTATGTTTCCGCGCTCGGCAGCCAGCGCTACTGCAATATCACGTTAAAAAGGATCACCCTGCCGGATGGCGCGCTGGGTTTTCGCGGTACGGCTTCGGACGTGACGCTGGAAGTGGAGTCCAGTGAACGTATTCGCTTCCTCTCCCATCACGATGAGTTAACGGGCCTGCCGAACCGCGTCATGATGCAAGAGTTCCTCGACGGGAAACTGCACCCACGCGGCGAAGCGAATAGCACGCTGGTAATGCTCAGCCTCGATCTGACCGATTTTAAACTGGTCAATGATATCTACGGCCACGGCGCTGGCGATAAGGTGCTGGGCGAGGTGGCGCAGAGATTGCGCAACTGTTTACGCGCAACCGATCTGGTCGCACGCCAGGGCGGTGATGAATTTATTATTATCGCGCCTGCGATTCATAAAAAAGAGGATATCCGCTCGCTCTGCCAGCTTATTGTTGCTGTCATCAACGAGCCGTTTATCGTGTCCGGCAATGAAGTCTCTATTGGCGTCAACATCGGCGCGGCGCAATCACCACAAGATGCCCTGACGGCCAGCGATTTATTACGCTACTCAGACATTGCGCTGTATGAAGCCAGAAACCTCGGCAGTAACAGTTTTGTTTTATATCAGCCGGACATGGCAAAACAGATCGTCCAACGACGCGAACTGGAAAATGAATTACGGGAAGCGATTAAAGAAAATCAATTATTTCTCGTATACCAGCCTCGCTTCGATATTCATGCAGGCTGCATTAACTCTGTCGAAGCGCTGGTACGTTGGCTACACCCGCGTCACGGGTTACTGATGCCGGATCAGTTTATTCCCCTGGCCGAAGAGTCAGGAATTATTACCAACCTGACGGATTGGGTGCTGGTCAATGCCTGTCGGGATATCGGCAAGGAATTTGACAATATTTCCGTGTCAGTCAATATTTCCCCGATCGAATTCAAAGCCAGCGATGTTATCGCACGCATTAAAAACGCATTGGCGACAACCCATTTCCCGGCGGAACGTCTTGAACTGGAAGTCACTGAAAATGTGACATTATGTAGCCCCGAAAACGCACAGATCGTCATGCAGGAATTAAAAAGCTTAGGCATCAGACTGCTGATTGATGATTTCGGTACCGGCTATGCCTCGCTTTATTACCTGCACAGTTTTCCTTTTCATGGCATTAAAATCGACAAGTCCTTTATCTTCGCGATGTCCGATTCGGAATCGGCAAAAAGCATTGTGGAAAAGATCATTGGGCTTGGCAAAGATTATAACCTTGAAGTAACCGCTGAAGGCGTTGAAACACAAGAGCAATTGCAGCAATTAATAAAATACAAATGTGACATTGCACAAGGATATTACATAGGTCGTCCAGTCTCATTAGAGGTCGTCAAGGATAACCTGCACATTATTGAATGTAATATCGAAGCGAGGTGTAGTGCGGCCCTATAACAACCAACAATAACTGCAGTTTGAGAAGTGAACTCTTTTTCTTGCAGCGCGCAGCGGCGCCGTAAGAAAAAGCTTACCCAACACGTAGTGGGGAAATACGATGAAAATACTTCGCGATATAACAATCAGAAAAATGGTTTTACTCATCCTGGTGCTGTTCAGTTGCATCTGGGGCATTGCCACGGCGATGACATTATTTAACTTCGCCACCATCGAAACGTTATTAACGCAGAACGCCACACAAAAAAACTCATACTCTTATCTGGTTAAAGGCAACGACCAATATTTCCGTACGGTAACGCGCATGCTGCGCGCTATGGATTACCGCCAGACCGGTGATGATGCCAATGCAGATAAGACGCTGGTTTCCGCAGGCAAAGCGCTGGAGATCAGCCAGGATATGCTGGCGAAGTTCCGCCAGAGCCGCCATCCTGGCGTCAGCGATGAGGTTGTTCAGAGCATGGTTCAGGACTGGGAAACACTGCTCAACAACGGCATTATTCCTATGTATAAAGCCGCGCAGGATAAGCAGGCCGATCGATTCCGCGAACTGTTTCGCAAAACCTATCCGCCGCTGAGCGTGCAATTTGGCGTGACCGCAGAAAAATATACGCAAGCTATTCAAACAGATGACATATTGACCCAAACCACGGCGAAAGTCAGTTTTAACAAACTGGTCCTGATCAGTGCGTTAATCGCCGGTATTGTGACGCTGTTATTAACCGATCGTTATCTCGTCAATTATCTGGTTAAACCGCTTGATACCATTACCCGACACCTTGAAACCATTGCCAGCGGCAAACTGCACACCAGGCTTGAAGAGTTTGGGCGTAACTGCGCCGGTCGTTTGATCCCCTTTATTCAGGGGATGCAGGACAATCTTTTCAGAACGGTGCAGGCGATTCAGGGTAGCTCAACCACCATCTTTACCAGCACCAACCAAATCCGCACCGGGAACGAAGAGCTTTCCGGCCGCACGGATCAACAGGCCGCTGCGCTTCAGCAAACCGCCGCCAGTATGGAAGAGCTGACCTCGACCGTCAGAAACAACGCGCATAACGTACGTGAAGCACAAAAACTGGCCGGAAACGCCCGGCAGGTGGCGAAACAAGGCGGAGATATTACGTCGACGGTTGTCGCCACGATGCACGGTATTTCGGAAAGCTCGCAGAAGATTGCCGATATCACCAGCGTCATAAACAGCATCTCTTTCCAGACCAACCTGCTGGCGCTGAATGCGGCAGTGGAAGCAGCGCGCGCCGGCGAACAGGGGCGAGGCTTCGCCGTCGTCGCCAGTGAAGTGCGCTTACTTGCACAGCGTAGCGCCCAGGCCGCGAAAGAGATCGAAGCACTGATTAGTGAATCCGTTCACAGAGTGCAAACGGGCGCAGAGCAGGTTCAAGAGGCTGGCGAGGCGATGTCGACCATTATCAACACCGTAGGCCAGGTCAATGACTTGATGGGCGAAATCACCATTGCTTCCGACGAGCAGAGCAAGGGCATCGATCAGATTGGCCAGGCGATGACTGAAATGGATCGGGTGACGCAGCAGAACGCGGTACTGGTTCAGGAGGCCAAAGCGAATGCCATCGCACTTGAAGAAGAAGCCGGGCGATTAAACGACGCCATCGCGCTCTTTGATTTAGGAGCTCACCCCGTGACTGGCCTTGCAGGACAGGCCGCCAAAACCGCCACGGCGGCGAATCCGTCTGCGCGCAAAGCAACCCGTAACGTGACCGCCAACGAAAACTGGCAATCCTTTTAAACCTGACGTGCTGCGGCGTTGATTGTACGACGCCACCAGCGACGCTGACGCTTTAGCATTGGGAGAAATAATGTGAATTTCCAGATCCGATATGCAAGCAGCGAATTGACTGACCCCGTGCTGGCGGTTGCGGAATTTGCCCGGCGGATGCTTCCGGCTGAGCCAGAAACGGTCCTTTTCTTCTGTTCCCCTGACTATGATCTGAATATTCTGGGCCGCGAGATGCAAAAAACCTTTCGGTGCCCCTGTATTGGATGTACCTCCTCCGGGCAGATCGGCACCGACGGTTTTCAGCACTCCGGGATATTAGGGCTGGGTCTGAGCGCTGCTTTTCGCACCCGCTATTTTGTGATTCACCCCCTGAGCGATTACTCCGCGACCATTGCAGAGATTGCCGAGGAGATCCGTCGCGACAGCGCGGCCAGACCCGATTTGCAACGCTTTGGTTTGTTACTGGTTGATGGCTTGTCGATGGCTGAGGAGCGGCTCATCGCTAATCTCTATCAGCAGACAGGAAATATTCCTGTTATCGGCGGCTCTGCGGGCGACGATCTGCGTTTCGAAAAGAGCTATGTCTATAACGGTGAAGGTGAGTTTATCTCCGATGCCGCGGTGTTCGCGGTCATCGAAACTGCCGCGCCGGTGGCGATTTTTAAAGTTCAGCACTTCGAACCCAGCGAGGTGGAACTCATCATTACCGAGGCCGATCCAGAAAAACGGCTGATTCGGGAAATCAACGGCGAGCCTGCCGCGCAGGTGTATGCCGAATCGCTGGGCATCACCGTTGCAGAATTAACACCCACTGTTTTTTCCCGCAATCCGCTGGTGCTCTCTTTTGGCGACGAACCTTATGTCCGCTCGATCCAGAAAATGAACGACGATCTCTCGCTGACCTGCTACTGCGCCATTGAAGAAGGGTTGATCGTCTCGATTGGCATGGCGGAAGATCCGCTCGAAACCTTCAGCAAGGCGCTGGAAAAAGTTCATGAAATCATACCAGAACCGGCGGTGATTATTGGCTGCGACTGCATCCTGCGGCGTTTGCAGTTTGAGCAGGAGGAGCTTGACCTGCAGATCGGCAATTTTATGGTGCAAAACCGGATCGTGGGTTTCTCAACCTACGGCGAGCAGTACAACGGACTGCACGTCAACCAGACATTCACGGGCGTGGCAATAGGAGGTAAATAATGTCTCCGTCAACTGAAGCAGCGGTCGCAACACTCTCCCTTACCGATTATCAGCGCAAACTTGTCGCGCGGGATAAAACCATCGAGGTGTTAAAGCGACGCATCGCGCAGGAAAGCCGGCACAGCCATATGACCCCGTTCGCTATTCTTGAGCAGAATGTGGGCCTGGAGAAAGTGGTCGCCCGTAAAACCATCGAACTGGAAAACGAGCGCCATGAGTTAGAGAAGGCGCTTGCTGAGTTGCGTCTCACGCAGGCGCAGCTTCTTCAGGCGCAAAAGATGGAGTCCATCGGCCAGCTTGCCGCCGGGATCGCCCACGAAATTAATACGCCCACGCAGTATGTTTCTGACAACGTCGGGTTTGTGAAGACCGCCAACCGTTCGCTGCTCAGCCTGCTGGATGCGGCGATCGCCATGGCCGCCGTGATGCGGGAAAAAATGGCCGACGAGCCAACGCTTACGGCCTTCGATACTCTCCTTAAGAGCAGCAAAATTGAGTTTCTGCGCCGTCAGATCCCCCAGTCTTTAGATGAATCACTCGACGGGCTTGGCCATATCTCCCGGATTGTCGCCGCCATGAAAGAGTTTTCTCATCCCTCGCAAAATAAAAAGGAGTACGTGGATATACGCGACATCATCAATACCACTGTGACCGTCGCCCGCAACGAGTGGAAATACGTGGCGGAACTGGAAACCCGCTTCGCCAGCGATTTGCCGCTCCTGCCCTGTCTGCGCGACATGGTCGGCCAGGCGATGCTTAACCTTATCGTCAATGCGGCACACGCCATTGCGGACAGCCTTCAGAGCCGCAAGCAGGAAAAAGGGCATATCGTCGTCTCTGCGGAACAGGTCGGCGATATGATGGAGATCCGCGTCGCCGACGATGGCACCGGCATCCCTGAGGCGATACGCGAGCGCATTTTCGATCCCTTCTTCACCACCAAAGCGGTTGGCAAAGGCACCGGTCAGGGGCTGGCCATTGCCTACTCGACCGTGGTGGACAAGCATAATGGGCAGATTCGCTGCGAGTCGAAACCCGGTTCAGGCGCCACATTCATCATGCGGTTTCCCCTCGTCGTGCAGCAGGAGGAGTAAGCATGCAAGTGATGTTCGTGGATGACGAAGCACGCATCCTCTCGGGTATTGAGCGCGCCTTAATGATGCAGGACAGCGAGTGGGAATGCCGCTTCGCTACCAGCGGTCACGAAGCGTTGAGCCTGCTGGAAGAAACCCCGGCCGACGTTGTGGTGTCGGATATGCGCATGCCGCTGATGGACGGAGCGGAGTTCCTGGCGCAGGTTCGTGACCGCTGGCCCGGCACGATCCGCATCATTTTGTCCGGTTACTCCGAACCCGAGGCCACGGTTCGTATGCTGGGCGTTGCGCACCGGTTCGTCGCCAAACCCTGCGACAGCACGCAATTACTGGCGATGGTGGCAAACGCGCTGGCACTGCGCACGCTTTTCAAGGATCCCACCGTCGTCAAGCTGGTCGGGAAAATTAACCAGCTTCCCCCCGCACCGAAAGTATTTGCGGAAATTAACCGCCTTCTTGCCAATCCGGGGACGAATACCCGGGAGATTGCCGAGCTGCTGGCGAGCGACCCGGCGCTCAGCGCCCGGATTATGCAACTGGCGAATTCCGCCTGGTTCAGCCGGGGAGCACAAATTCATGACATTAATAATGCGATCGTTCATCTGGGGCAGGAACAAGTGAAGTTGCTGGTACTGGCGTCCCAGGTTTATGCCGATGCCACTACCGATCCCTATGTGGATAAGCTACAGCAGACCGCCCTTCGCGCCTCAATGCTGGCAGCGCGTATTTCCAGGCACCGGGAACGGGAAGCCACGGCGGCACTGCTGGCCAATATTGCACTGCTCATTCCTGAATTAAGAACCACCCGCGACGAGGCGACGACTGAGCAGGGTGATATCCCGCTGCGCGCCGCCATCGGCGCCTATTTACTGGCGCTGTGGGGGTTGCCGATGGACATCGTTGAAGCCGTCGCAGGTCATGTACAACCTTCACGCTCAGCAGAAAAAACCTTTGGCATGCTCGGTGTCGTCCATGTTGCGGTCACCCTTGCCAATCATGGCGTTCCCGATAAACGTTATCTCGAACAAACCGGCATGCTGGACCAACTGCCCGCATGGCAGGAGATGCTCAATGACTGATACTTCCTTACCCCGCGTGTTATGCGTCGATGATGAACCCAATGTGCTCGCGGCCATCACGCGAAATCTGTTTGATGTGTTTGATGTGGTGACAGCGCACAGCGGTGAAGCCGGTCTGGATGCGATTCGCAGCGGAGAACCTTTTGCGGTGATCCTCTCCGACATGCGCATGCCGGGAATGGATGGCGCGACTTTTTTGTCCCGCGCGCGGGAAGTCTCGCCGGACAGCGTGCGGGTCCTCCTTACCGGACAGGCCGATGTGGAGTCCTCGATCGCGGCCATCAATAAAGGCGCTATTTTCCGCTATCTCTGCAAACCGTGCCCAAAAGAGGATCTGATAGCGACATTGAATGATGCGGTTCGTCAGCACCGGCTTGTTTGCGCAGAAAAAGAGCTCCTGGCGACCACGCTTTCTGCTTCGGTAAAAACGCTCACAGAAATACTGGCGATGGTTGCCCCCTGGGCTTTTCAGCGAGCGGCTTTCGCGCAGTCCTGCGTCCGCCACGCGTTGCCGAAACTGGGGTGGCACGATGAGTGGCTCTACACCCTTGCGGCATCATTAAGTCAGATCGGCTGCGTTGGCATTCCTGCCGACATCGTTCAGGCCGATGCTGCGCAGCGTAAATTGACGGCGGAGGAGGTAAAACTGCTGCATGAACATCCGGACGTTGCGGGCCGGCTGGTAGAGCAAATTCCACGCCTTGAACTGGTTGCAGCGATCATTCGTCACCAGGCGAAAGAAGCGCCTGCCGACGCACCGTTAGAAGTGGTACGCGGCGCTCAGCTACTGCGCGCCGCACTGGAGCTGGAACGCCACGCCGCGCGCGGCTGGAGCCTGGAGCGCCCGTGGGAAATCCTGCGTGCAGCGCGTCCGGCGCTGCCCGAATATCTCATCAAAGCGCTGTCAGATTTTCGCTCGAATGTCGAGGGGGTTCGCTCCGCGCGTATCCGTGAATTGATGCCGGGCTGGGTCGTCGATGAAGATATTCGCACCACAAATGGATTAATGGTGCTGACCAAAGGACATGAACTGACTGATACCGCGATCTCCGCCCTTCAGCGCCTGCTCGCCGCGAACGCCGTCGAAGAGCCCATTCGGGTGCGCGGCCTGCCGGGTAAAAACGCGTCCTGAAGAGGTTCCCGCCGGGAGAGGGCTTTCTGCCCGGCGGCTATCCGCCCAAACCCCTTGATCAACGGCCGTCAGACGTGGTTCTGACGGCCTGGTTGCTGTCGCATTGCTGGCGGGCAAGGAGTGACATCGTACAAATTCCGCGCAGGACGATAAGCGGGCTTGAAGTCGCGGCAAGCATTAGTACCAGGATCATTAAATTTCTGAATCAGAATGCAGAAATTTGCGATTAGTGAATTGTATGAAGGTAAGTTATAACATGCATAAGGGATATAACTTCTGACAAGCAGTAACTTCTTTCACTGGCAGAAACGATGTCGTGGCTGCCAGTTTTTATTTTCCACTTCGTTTGTTACAGCCAAATGAAGCGGAAAATAAAAAAGGCCCGCCTGAGCGGGCCCGGAAAAATGATGCATAACGTCAATGATCAAGCCTGATGTTCAATGGCTTTCTGTGTATTCTCAATCGCAATTTTGCGTGGTTTTTCGCTCTCCGGGATTTCCTGATAAATAGAAACCTGCAGGATCCCGCTCTCCAGTTTTGCATTACTGACTTTGGTGTGCTCCGGCAAAGTGAAACTCAAACGAAAATCAGAACGGCGGATGCCTTTATAGATCCAGCCCTGCTCATCCTGAGATTCATTTTCAGCGCGTTTACCAGAAACATTCAACGTTCCGCCGACCGTCTCGATTTCGAGTTCGTCTTCCTTCCAGCCAGGTACGCTTACATTTAACAGATAATTGCTTGCATCGATTTTTTTCAGGTCATAAGCGGGCAGTGAAGCAACCGGAGAGTCGCCCGTTAACTGACTGAACAATCTGTCGATACGATTAAAACGGTCAGCAAAAGCAGAATCAGAAAAGCCCGGAAGTGCTGACAAGGTTCTGAGTGCCATAATTAACCTCCTGAATAATCCATTCAAAAGTTCAACGTAAAGGCAAGCGTTGCTTGTCCGATCCAATAAATAATTCCTCCCACCTGTTTTTCAAGGCCACAAAATAAATTTTTTTTGCGTATGCGTTTCGGGCAGTTGCTCCGGCAGGTACAAACCAGCAGGGATGTAAAGCGGCTGAAAATAGTGGCCTGCATGACCCGCTGCGCCACCCATCCGAACTTTTTGTCTCACTTGCTGATTTCCCTTCAATTTCTGTGATCGCCCGGTCCAGTTTGGCCATGGCTTGTTCTGGTTTTATTTGTCTAACTGAACGATATTTAATATTCACATAGCACAGGTACTCGCGACAGAGCATTTCTTGTTTGCCGGTGAGCGCCATAGTATTTCGTAAGGAGAGATTATGAAGCCAGTAGAAGAAGCGATTGATGATCTGCAGTCTCGTGCTTTAGCGTATGAAATAATTTTTCAGTCCATTTGCTCAGAACTGCCGCAATTGTTCGTCGATAAAGCCATAGAGAACATTGAGCTTAACTTCAAAGCATTTGAATCTGGCACACATTCTGAAGCCGGGAAAGCAAAGCTTGAAGCGGCAAAAGCGGTTGCCTCCAGAATTGTAGGCGCGAAGATTTAACTCTCCTTCCACGCTGATCCTGAGTTGGAGAGGAATCAACAATAAGTTCTTCTCCGCTTTGTCTCTCCGCCAACACGAAGTGGAACGGCTCCACGCACTCCGGACGTCAGTAACGCCATTCGCCTGTTCCCGTCTCAACGCACAAAGCCGTTAACGGTTTCTTGACGATCATATTAAGGCGCGCCCATCAGGAATGTTGTTTCTGAATGGCGCAGGATTTCGGGTCAGTACCACCCCGTCATCTGAACCGGGGCGGATCGAAGGCATATTTATACACGCTGCCGGGAAGCACACGTCCAGCGCTCAGAAGCTATATGTCACTTTCAGGCTGCCAGTGGGCGATGCTTTTCGTTGCACAATTGGGCTGTTGCGTGCATCACCAGCCAACTGCGTAAAGCCTGCTGCGGCAACCACGCTCCAGTCCTCGTTGAGCTTGTGCGTCCAGTCCATATTCATTGACCAGGCATAAATACCCGATCCGGCATCATATCGGCTAAACCCCGATGCGGCCGACTGCGCTGCGCTGACCCCGTAGTAAGTCTGCATGTACTTGCTGGTCCCCCAACTGCCGGTCAGCGCCAGCGTCACGGAATTTTTCGCTGACTTATAGAACGGGCTGATAATACTGAAATGCAGGGCCTCACCGTTGCTTCGCTGAGAGATCGGCACCTCAGCCTGCAATTGCACATTAAGCCAGTCGGTCACCTCGTACCCCAAGGCAGGCACGCCGAGAGCCGAACCTTTGACATCGCCCATACCTCGCAAGTCGTCGCTGCCGTCGCTGCCGTCGCTGATCGCATCGCTGTCCACGTTACGATCCTTACGACCTGTGCGATAGCTCAGCGCAGTGCTGTAATTCAACTTGCCGATGTTGTTGCCGTAACCGATACCACGCGTGGTGCTGACGAAGAAACCATTTGCCATAGCGTAATCAAGCACCAGGGCAGTCGTGACGCGGCTTTCATCCGAACCTGAATAGCGTGGCGCAACATCCACGCCGCCTCCCAGGGTCAACTCGTTGCCCGGTTTCAGTTCTGCCGCCAGTATCGGGGTCGCCAGTAAGGCCAGGACAGCTCCCGGCACCATTTTTTTCAGCATGCGCCCCGAGCGCGAAGGGGGGAACTTATGACGCAGTTCGATGTTTCTCATGAAAGAAGTCCTTGTGGATTCAAATGATTACGATACAAGCGGTTTTAAACGCCAGAACGCTCAGTTTGAATGCGCACCCTAAAGTTCTCATGAGCCCAAAATGAAGAAATACTGAAGCAAGTACAGAGGCTGCAAAGCTGATAGATTTCCTGATACCGTTTTTTTCTTCAGACGTTCTTCATTCACTGTTGATACCGTAACCATTGTGAAAATTCTCCTCATCGAAGACGACCTGGATCTCGGCAATGGCGTACGTATTGCCCTTGCAGATCAAGGATTAGATGTCATATGGGTTCGCCGCAAAGTGGATGCGCTGCATCAACTCGATGTCTGCGCGCCAGAACTTGTGTTGCTCGATCTCGGGCTGCCCGACGGCGATGGCATGAGCCTGATGGCGAGCTTGCGTCAGCAGCTCAAGGGCATCCCCGTCATCATCCTGACTGCGCGCGGCACCCTGCAAGATCGCCTGTCCGGGCTGGATGCCGGTGCAGACGACTATCTCGTCAAACCTTTTGTTCTCGCCGAGTTGCTGGCCAGGGTGAGAGCGCTTGCGCGCCGCAGTTATGGTTTTCAGAATGAGGTGATAGAAATTCGCGGATTATCTCTTCACGTGCCGACGCGTCGCGTAACAGTGAATACGCGTAACATTGAGTTGACGGCAAGTGAATACGCGCTGCTTGAAACGTTAATGTTGCGCACTGACCGCGTACTGACACGAGGTTTTCTGGAAGAAAGGATATTCGGCTCAAAAGAAAACATGAGCAATGCTCTCGATGTGCATATGGGGAATTTGCGTCGCAAAATCGGCGACGGCTATGTGCGAACGGTGAGAGGCGTAGGGTATGTCATTGATACCGTACCGATTCAGAAAGGGACTGGGTGATGCGAAATTTTTTCCGCCGCCTGAAAACCCCGACGCTCGTACGGCGAATTATGATCGCCCAGATGCTACTGCTTACGCTGCTTTGGTGTCTTTTTCTGACCTACATTTTGTGGGAGAACTTGCGTAGCCCCTCTATGTTATTGGGCAACCAGACTTACGAAACCATTCTTACGTTGGTTGATCGGATGGACGATCGCCCGCAGGATCTCACTGATGTGCTGGAAAAGTTCAGCAAGGCGTTGCGGGAAGGTTATGGCGGAGGCGAAGATCCAGAACTGTCAATCAGCCTTATCGTTCGAAAGAATAACGCGATAATTTATTCATCGGATGGCGCGCCGACAGGGGTGAAAAACACCCTATACGGGAAAATTCAGAGTATTGAGAGTGAAGGTCGCACCTGGACTAGCCGTACCCTAAAATCCGGGAATTCCAACGCGGAGGTCACACTCGTCACCCCTGCCGGCGGCTGGAACTTCTTTATTTACCTGAACTCGCGTGGATACTACATATTGCCGCTGCTGGTATGCATCCCTTTTCTTTTGTTTCCCGCGTGGCTGTCAATCCGCATTGCAATGCGCCCCTGGAACAAGGTGGTAAATGAGATTTCCTCACGCACTCCAGAAGATCTCTCTCCCTTAAAAGCCGTGCCAAAGCATATGGAGCTTCGCCAAATGGTGGACGCTGTTAATGTATTTCTTGCCAGAGTGCGAGAAAGCACGGAAAGGGAACGGGTTTTTATTGCCGATGCCGCTCACGAGCTGCGTACCCCGCTGGCTGCGATGCGAATCAATGTTGAGGCTTTGCAGTCCTATGTAAGTAGCGATAGTCAACAGGAGTTGCTTGCAGGGATTATTCGCAGCAACAGCCGGGCGGCGCGTCTCGTTAATCAGCTGCTGCTGCTGATGCACAGCGAGGCGCGCATTGACACGATTATGGAGCCTGTGCCGCTAACGACGCTGATACAAGAGCGAATGGCGATGTTGGCACCGCTGGCTGCTGAGCGCGGGATTGAGCTTGAATTCTACTCGCATGATGAAATCTGGCTGACAGGCGTCAGGGAACGCCTGATGTCGCTGCTCGACAACGTCATTGAAAATGCCATCAAGTACAGTCCTGAGGGCGGGCGGGTTGAGGTCGAGGTGCGATCATTAGATGACTCCACGCAGCTACGTGTCTCAGATGCCGGGCCCGGCATTCCCGTTGAATTGAGAGAGCGCGTGTTCGATAGATTTTTTCGCGATCCCAATCAGATGCAAAGCGGGAGTGGGTTAGGGCTTGCAATCGTCAAAGCGGTTGCGCAACTACACAACAGCAGCGTGAGCCTAAGTACGTCTGCAGAAGGTGGCCTCATGGTTACTGTTGACTTCCCAAATCGCAGACCCGCCTGAAAGAAAACACCAGGCTGTCTATGCCGCAAAATAACACGCCCCGATTTGATGGTTCCAAACCCTTTCAATATTGCTCCAGCGCCGTTCCATATATAAATCATATAATTCAGTAAATACATAAAGTTACTGCCTAAAAATATATATAGAACAACCGGAACAACTGGAACTGCCTGGTAACCTCGCACATGAAGGAGTAATAGTCAGATAAGTTGAATTCCCTTAGCTTTAAGGTGGGCTTATGCAGACGAATAAAAGTGATGCAGATGAGATGGCGAAGGCTATCGGCTACGTAGTGATGGAGTTGGCAAGGACAGGATGCGCCGTCACGGAAGAAGCAATCAATGAGCGTCTGGACAGCGTGCTGCACAAAGATACCCGCGTTGCGAAAGAAAGTGTTGAGCTACCAAAACCGCTCAGGTTTAACGAGTCGTTGTGCGGGTAGATTCTGGAGACAACAAATCAAACCGCGCTATTGGGTAGCGTTGAATGAAACTGCCTGTAAGGTGTTACACGATCGGACTGGAAAGCATTGCAATGGTTCAGCGATATGCACACCTTGCACCGAACCACCTGACCAAACACGCACGGAAAATTGATGCCATTTTTGGTAACCATGACACAAACACGACACAGGGAGAAAATCAGGCTGGATCAAAATTAGCGTAAGCCATTGATTTAATGGTACGCCCTACAGGATTCGAACCTGTGACCTACGGCTTAGAAGGCCGTTGCTCTATCCAACTGAGCTAAGGGCGCATTGCGCGGATGTTCCACCTTTGCGGTGGAAACGGCTGGAATTATACGGTCAGCGCCTGATGAGTCAATGTATTTTCCGCTGGCTGCTTGCTTAGTGAACGGCTGCGCGCAATTTCGCGCCATCCCTGCTGTTTCAAGGCCAATTCCTCACAGCTAATGACCTCTTTTCCGCGCCTTTCGATAACGATGCCCTTTACGGCGACGAACTCAGCCATCTGCCAAAGCGCCGTGAATACGCACATCCGGCTTGCCTCCTGCCGAATAGTGTTTGGTTCCTGGCGACACTTAATGTCAGCTAAAACAGCTTTTTCCTGTAAGGATATAATTCAGACGAGATTCACTTCCTGCTTTTTCCCTCTCTCCCGGAAAGCACAGTGAAATTAATCTCTGCAGGCAAAGCGATTGCCGCCGCAATAAAGTCAACGCGTAATGAAGATGAAAATATCCGCCGGGGCTTTAATTTTCCTGAGGATGATGAATTGTTGAAATTTCGTTAAAACCGGGACCGCGCGGGGCATTTTCCGCTCTCCGCCGTCCCCTTTGCAGGTGAAATACGCAAACGATAACTGACAGCACGCTGCGCTTCTGACAAAATAGTCACATCCCCCTTAGTTGAAACGACAGATGGAATCCTCTCTCTGATGGCAGCAAAGATTATTGATGGTAAAACGATTGCGCAGCAGGTGCGCTCTGAGGTTGCGGAAAAAGTACGGGCGCGCGTAGCGGCCGGGAAACGCGCCCCAGGCCTGGCAGTCGTACTGGTTGGCAGCAACCCGGCATCGCAAATTTACGTCGGCAGCAAGCGCAAAGCCTGTGAGGAAGTGGGTTTCATCTCCCGCTCTTACGATCTTCCTGAAACCACCAGCGAAGCCGAGCTGCTGGAACTTATCGACAAGCTGAACGCTGATGTCACCATCGACGGTATTCTGGTGCAGTTGCCGCTGCCCGCCGGTATCGACAATGTGAAGGTGCTGGAACGTATCGCGCCGGATAAAGATGTTGACGGTTTCCATCCGTATAACGTGGGTCGCCTGTGCCAGCGCGCGCCGCGTCTGCGTCCCTGCACACCGCGCGGGATTGTGACGCTGCTGGAGCGCTACAACATTGATACTTTCGGCCTCAACGCCGTGGTGATCGGCGCGTCCAACATTGTCGGCCGCCCGATGAGCATGGAACTACTGCTGGCGGGCTGCACCACTACCGTGACGCACCGTTTCACCAAAAATCTGCGTCATCACGTTGAGAACGCCGATCTGCTGATCGTCGCGGTTGGTAAACCGGGCTTTATTCCGGGCGAGTGGATCAAAGAGGGCGCGATTGTTATCGATGTCGGCATCAACCGCCTGGAAAACGGCAAAGTGGTCGGCGATGTAATTTATGAAGAAGCCGCCGCCCGCGCGGCGTATATTACCCCGGTTCCGGGCGGTGTCGGCCCGATGACCGTCGCCACCCTGATCCAGAACACGCTGCAAGCGTGTGAAGAATATCATGATGTAGAAGGCGCATAAGATGGCAACATTTTCCCTGGGAAAACATCCGCACGTAGAGTTGTGCGATCTGCTGAAACTGGAAGGCTGGAGCGAAAGCGGCGCGCAAGCGAAAATCGCCATTGCTGAAGGTCTGGTGAATGTGGATGGCGCGGTGGAAACGCGCAAACGCTGCAAAATCGTCGCCGGTCAGACGGTGAGTTTTGACGGCCAGAGCGTGACCGTCACCGCCTGAGTCTCTGCCAAAATGCCGGATGGCGCTGCACCTGTCAACGCCTGCAAATTACACGTTTCCAGGCCGGATAAGGCGATAGCCGCCATCCGGCCTTTCTTATTTAATCACCCCGCAATTATCACGGTTTATTACCGATCAACCTCAAATAATCATTAATTGATCTGGCTGAATGTGAAAATTTAGTTGCAGCTTTTTTGCCCTTATCTCACGATAGGTAGAACGTTCTACTAAAACGTTCTACTGACAATAATAACGCGCAAAATGCGCTACTTCGGGGGAAATCAGCATGAGTCTGATATCAGGGTTTGTTAAATCGCTGTCTAAATTATCGATGATTGGTCGCGCGCTGATGCTGCCGATCTCGCTGTTACCGGCTGCGGGCTTATTACTGGCCTTCGGCGACAAATTCCATCTGCCGCTGATGATGAACGCAGGCGGCGTCATTTTTGATAACCTGCCCATGCTTTTCGCCATCGGTTCGGCAGTCGGGCTGGCATCCGAATCCGGGATTGCGGCGCTGTCGGCGGCGGTATCGGTGTTTATCACCAACATCACCATCGGCACCATGTTAGGCATTACGCCGGAGATGGCCTCGCAGGGCGGGAAATACTCCATGGTGGTCGGGATCCCGACGCTGCAAATGGGCGTTTTTGGCGGCCTGATCTGCGGTATTCTCGCCGCCTGGTGCTATAACCGTTTCCACACGATGCAGTTGCCGGAGTTTCTCGGCTTCTTCTCCGGCAAGCGCTTTGTCGCCATTGCCACGGCATTCCTGTCATTTGTGCTCGGCCTGCTGCTGCCGTATGTCTGGCAACACATCCAGGCGGGTATTGATGCGCTGTCGGTGATCGTCAACGGCGATAATCAGGCGGCTTCGACCTTTATTTTCGGGCTGGTAGAACGCGCATTGATCCCGCTCGGCCTGCACCACATCTGGTATCCCTCGTTCTGGTATTCGTTTGGCGATTACACCACGCAGGCTGGTCAGGTGATCCACGGCGATCAGACTATCTGGTTCAAAATGCTGGAAGAAGGGGTGAAATCGTTCAGCAGCGACACCTACCAGAACGCCGGGAAATTTATGCAGGGCGAGTTCCCGCTGATGTTGTTCGCGCTGCCGGCGGCCTGCCTTGCGATGTATCACGAAGCGCAGACCCGCAACAAAAAGATTGCTTTCGGTATCCTCTTCTCGGCGGCGCTGACCTGCTTCCTGACCGGGATCACCGAGCCGGTTGAATTTACCTTTATCTTTGTCGCGCCGATCCTCTATGTCTTTAATGCCATTATGGCGGGCCTGGCCTATATGACGATGTATCTGCTGCACGCGCACATCGCCAAATCGTTCTCTGCCGGTTTTATTGATTACCTGTCATTCGGCATTCTGCCTTCGTTTAATGGCTATCAGACCAACTTCCTGAACGCTATTATCGTCGGTATTCCGATGGCGCTGATTTACTACTTCACCTTCCGCTTTGTGATCCGCCGTTTTGATGTCAAAACGCCAGGCCGTACCGACGTGACCGCGGTGGCGGACGATAAAACCGATACCGAACTGGCCACAGAAATTATCGGTCTGCTGGGCGGCGCGCAGAATATTGATTCCGTGGGATCCTGCATCACCCGTTTGCGCCTCGAAGTGGCGAAGAGCGAAATGGTGGATAAAGATGGCCTTAACGGGTTAGGCGCACGCGGCGTGGTGTTCGTGGGCGACAGCGGTATTCAGGTGATTTTTGGCGCGAGGGCGCAATTTATCGCACAAACTATGTCCACGATGATCGGCAAATAATACTATGCCGGATTGGCGCCTCTGTGCCAGGTTACCCGAGGCGCTAACCCGGCGGATAAGCAGGAAATTCAGGGAGCAGAGTTGAAGAAAGTCAGCATTATTGATGTTGCAAAACAAGCGGGCGTTTCCGTCTCCACCGTCTCGCTGGTGCTGCGTCAGAAAGGGAAAATCTCGGAAGCGACGATCGGGAAAGTCCATGCGGCGATCGCGGCGCTTGGCTATGTGCAAAACGTCGCGGCGGCTAACCTGCGCGCCAACACCTCCAACCTGATTGGGCTTATCCTGCGCGATTTCAGCGACAGCTTTTCTATCAAAGTGATGGCCAGTATCGTTCAGGAGCTAGAAAAACAGGGATATATGGTGTTCCTCGGCCAGCCGCTTAATGATGGCGAACATCTGGAACGCTGCCTGCTCTCCTTCCAGCAACAGGGCGTGGCGGGCGTGATTTATCTGGCCTCGGATACGCGCAGCGCCTCGCTGCCTGAACAGATCCGCCAGTGCCAGCTTCCGCTGGTGGTGGTTTCACAGTCGCTGCTCAACGAAAACTGCGATTTGGTGATGCGTGATAACCGGCAGGCAGCGAGCCTGGCGACGCGCTACCTGATTGAACGCGGACACCGCAGCATTGCCTATATTGGCGGCGTCGAAGGCGATTTACTTCGCCAGCAGCGGCTGCTGGGTTTTCGCAGCGTGATGAGTCAGTATGGGCTGGTGCTGCGTGAAGGTTCAACGCCGGATTGCAGCGACGACACCCAGGCGGCAAGCTACGCTACCCGGCAACTGCTGGAAAATAACAACACCATCACCGCCCTGCTCTGTCACTCTCCGGCGGCGATGATTGGCTCGATATCCGGTATTCACCACACCGGGCGCACCATCGGTAAAGATGTCTTTCTTTCTCAACAAGTTGCGCTGATAGGCTTTGAGGATATGTTGCACGTCAATCTCACCTCGCCCTCGTTCACCTATGTCTCTTCTGCCAGTGAAGAGACCGGACGCCAGGCTGCCGGGCTGATGCTGCGCAAACTGAAAGAACCAGAACTGCAAACCCAGCGCATTACGCTCTCCGGGCAGCTTATCGCCCGCGAATCAGCGTAATTAAGCGCGTCTGACAAACGGCGTCCGGTGCTTGCTACCGAATGGCAGAGAAAAATAGGCCAGAGATAAAAAAAGCGGCCGAAGCCGCTTTTTTCTTACTTACGACGCCAGGTGGTACCCTGCGGACCATCTTCCAGCACGATGCCCATCTCATTCAGACGGTCACGCGCGGCATCGGCCGCCGCCCAGTCTTTTGCTTTACGCGCATCGAGGCGCTGCTGGATCAGTTGTTCAATCTCAGCCACTTCGCCATCGTCCGCCTGCGCACCGCTTTGCAGGAAAACATCCGGCTCCTGCTCCAGCAGACCGAGCACGCCCGCCAGCTTACGCAAATGTGACGCCAGCGCGTTGGCCGCATGCGCATCTTCCGTTTTCAGACGGTTCACTTCACGCGCCATGTCGAACAGCACCGAGTAGGCTTCCGGCGTGTTGAAATCATCATCCATTGCTTCAATGAAACGCGCTTCAAACGCCTCGCCGCCTTCCGCTGGCACCGCGCTGTCCGTGCCGCGCAGTGCGGTGTAGAGACGCTCCAGCGCAGAGCGTGCCTGTTTCAGGTTCTCTTCGCTGTAGTTCAACTGGCTGCGGTAGTGACCGGACATCAGGAAGTAGCGGATGGTTTCCGCGTCGTAATACTTCAGCACGTCGCGCACGGTAAAGAAGTTGCCCAGCGATTTGGACATCTTTTCACGGTCAACCATTACCATTCCGGAGTGCATCCAGTAATTTACGTACTCGCCGTCATGGGCGCAGGTCGACTGCGCGATTTCGTTTTCATGGTGCGGGAACATCAGGTCAGAACCGCCGCCGTGAATGTCGAAATGTGAACCCAGTTGTTTGCAGTTCATCGCTGAGCACTCAATGTGCCAGCCCGGACGCCCTTCGCCCCACGGCGACTGCCAGCTCGGCTCGCCCGGCTTAGACATTTTCCACAAGACGAAATCCATCGGGTTACGTTTCACTTCCGCGACTTCCACGCGTGCCCCCGCCTGCAGCTGATCCAGATCCTGACGGGAAAGCTGGCCGTAAGTCGGATCCGTCGGCACGGAGAACATCACGTCGCCGTTGTCAGCCACATAAGCGTGACCGCGTTCCAGCAGGCGTTCGGTGATTTCAATAATTTCGTGAATATGGTGCGTCGCGCGCGGCTCGCTGTCCGGACGCAGGATATTGAGCGCATCAAAATCCTTATGCATCTCAACGATCATACGATCGACCAGCGCGACAAAGCTTTCGCCGTTTTCATTCGCGCGTTTAATGATTTTATCGTCAATATCGGTGATGTTACGCACATACTTCAGCTTATAGCCGAGAAAACGCAGGTAACGTGCAACTACGTCGAAGGCAACAAAAGTGCGGCCATGGCCGATATGACACAGATCGTAAACAGTGATACCACACACGTACATGCCGACTTCCCCGGCATGAATAGGTTTGAATTCCTCTTTTTGGCGCGTCAGTGTATTAAAGATTTTTAACATCGAAGATTCCATTTGGACGTGTGTGGAACGAAAACCGCATATATTACCCGTAATTCAAACCCGAAGCAGCACACTTTGCAAGGTGATCCCACCTCGCGGTTATGCTATAACAGGCGACTATCTCTGACCCACTGGCGGGTCTGCGCACTACACTATCAGAACAGGATGCAATAATGGTTACTTTCCACACTAATCACGGCGACATCGTAATCAAAACGTTTGACGATAAAGCGCCTGAAACAGTTAAAAACTTCCTGGACTACTGCCGTGAAGGTTTCTATAACAACACGATTTTCCACCGTGTTATCAACGGCTTCATGATTCAGGGCGGCGGCTTCGAACCGGGCATGAATCAGAAAGTCACTAAAGAACCGATCAAAAACGAAGCCAACAACGGTCTGAAAAACAGCCGTGGTACGCTGGCAATGGCGCGTACTCAGGCGCCGCACTCCGCGACTGCGCAGTTCTTCATCAACGTGGCAGACAACGACTTCCTGAACTTCAGCGGCGAAAACCTGCAAGGCTGGGGCTACTGTGTCTTCGCCGAAGTGGTTGAAGGCATGGACGTAGTTGATAAAATCAAAGGCGTTTCCACCGGTCGTAGCGGCATGCATCAGGACGTTCCGAAAGAAGACGTTGTGATTGAAAACGTGACCGTCAGCGAGTAAGCGTGGCGACACTCTTTATTGCAGATTTGCACCTGCAAACAGAAGAACCGGCGATCACCGCCGGTTTTCTGCGTTTTTTAGCCGGAGAGGCTCGCCAGGCGGACGCGCTCTATATTCTGGGCGATCTGTTTGAAGCCTGGATCGGCGATGACGATCCCAACCCGCTGCACCAGCAAATCGCCAGCGCCATCAAATCGCTGGTTGAAAGCGGCGTACCCTGTTACTTCATTCACGGCAACCGTGATTTTCTGCTCGGCAAACGCTTTGCCCGCCAGAGCGGCATGCAACTGCTGCCGGAAGCGCAAGTGCTCGACCTGTATGGCCGCAATGTGCTGATCATGCACGGCGATACGCTGTGTACTGACGATGCCGGTTACCAGGCGTTTCGCAAGAAAGTCCACACGCCGTGGATACAAACCCTGTTTCTCGCCCTGCCGCTGTTTATCCGCCGTCGTGTCGCCGCAAAAATGCGCGCCGGAAGTAAAGCCGCTAACAGCAGTAAATCGCAGGCGATCATGGATGTGAACCCGCAAGCCGTCATCGAGGCGATGGAAAAGCACCGTGTTCAGTGGCTGATCCACGGCCATACGCACCGCCCGGCAGTACATGAATTGATGGCCAATAATGCCCCGGCTTATCGCGCCGTTCTCGGTGCCTGGCACAGCGAAGGCTCAATGGTGCGCGTCAGCGAAACCGGTGTCGAACTGCTCTTTTTTCCCTTCTGATTAGCAACGCCAGGATGGCGGCAAACGCGCAAAACATCGCCACGCAACCGTTTTCCTTCGCCATTTTACGTGCTATTCTCTGTGCCCTCTTTTGTCGTCTGAAGTACACCCACAGGAGTTTTGAGACGCATGTCTTCAAGCAACCAACCGGCGCGCATCGCCATTGTTATGGGATCGAAAAGCGACTGGGCAACCATGCAGTTCGCCGCAGAAATTCTCGATACCCTGAACGTCCCGCACCATGTTGAAATCGTCTCAGCACACCGCACTCCGGATAAACTGTTTAGCTTCGCCGAAAGCGCAGAGCAGAACGGTTTTCAGGTGATTATCGCTGGTGCTGGCGGCGCGGCGCATTTGCCCGGGATGATTGCGGCTAAAACACTGGTGCCGGTGCTGGGTGTACCAGTACAAAGCGCCGCGCTGAGCGGCGTCGATAGCCTCTACTCTATCGTCCAGATGCCGCGCGGTATTCCTGTTGGTACGCTGGCGATCGGCAAAGCTGGCGCGGCAAACGCGGCGCTGCTGGCCGCGCAAATCCTCGCTCAGCATGATGCTGCACTGCATCAGCGTCTGGCGCAGTGGCGTAAAACCCAGACCGACGAAGTGCTGGACAATCCGGATCCCCGGGGTGCGGCATGAAGCAGGTTTGCGTATTAGGTAACGGCCAGCTTGGCCGCATGCTGCGCCAGGCCGGTGAGCCGCTGAGCATTGCAGTGTGGCCGGTCGGGCTCGACGCGGCGCCGGAAGCGGTGCCGTTTCAGCAGAGCGTAATCACGGCGGAAATTGAACGCTGGCCGGAAACAGCGCTGACCCGCGAACTGGCACGTCACCCGGCGTTTGTAAACCGCGACGTATTCCCGGTAATAGCAGATCGCCTGACGCAGAAACAACTCTTTGACAAGCTGCAACTCGCTACCGCGCCATGGCAACTGCTGGCGGAGAAAAGCGAGTGGCCGGGCGTGTTTTCGCGTCTGGGCGAGCTGGCCATCGTCAAACGCCGCGTCGGCGGTTATGACGGTCGCGGCCAGTGGCGTCTGCGGGCTGCCGATACCGATCAACTGCCGGAAGAGTGCTACGGCGAGTGCATCGTCGAGCAGGGCATCAACTTTTCCGGTGAAGTGTCACTGGTTGGCGCGCGCGCCCATGATGGCAGCACGGTGTTTTATCCGCTGACGCACAACCTGCATCAGGACGGCATTTTGCGTACCAGCGTGGTTTTCCCGCAGGCCAATGCCGAACAGCAGCAGCAGGCCGAAGAGATGCTTTCGGCAATCATGCACGAGCTGAACTACGTTGGTGTAATGGCGATGGAGTGTTTTGTCACCCCGGCCGGGCTGCTGATTAACGAGCTGGCGCCGCGTGTTCACAACAGCGGCCACTGGACGCAAAACGGTGCCTCAATCAGTCAGTTTGAACTGCATCTGCGCGCGATAGTGGATTTACCGCTGCCGCCGCCGGTGGTCAACAGCCCGTCGGTGATGATCAACCTGATTGGCAGCGATCTCAATTACGACTGGCTGAAGCTGCCGCTGGTGCATCTGCACTGGTACGACAAAGAGGTGCGTCCGGGGCGTAAAGTGGGCCATCTGAACCTCAACGACAGCGATACCGACCGTCTGAGCGCCACGCTGGAAGCGCTGGTTCCGCTGTTACCGCCGGAATATGCCAGCGGCATCGCCTGGGCGCAGTCAAAACTGCAATAATCCGGGATCTGAACGCTGGCGGCCATCGCCAGCGTTTTAAATTTCACTTGCCGCGTCCCTTTAAAGCAGTCCGCTCTCCTGAACGTCCTGTACACATATCAGATCCGCGCCACAACATCACAAATCATCCGCGGGAAATTAATCTCCGCCAGAATTTTATTTGCCAACTGTTCGGGGGAGGCATTTTTTGGCGTCAGATAAATATCTTTTTTCCACATAACGGCGATTTTCGCTAATTTCAGCAAATGATATTTCCTGATACCCAGCGGTAATATCGCTTCGTCAAAAGGAATCACCGGGTTTCCTTTATGAATCCCCAAACACGTATTGGCACTATCATAAATATATTTCTCATCTCTATTAGGTTCAGCATTGAGTAAAAGCCCCCCTTGATAAAGTAAACGATCGCCCTTGCCTATTTTATGGATACGCCACAGTTGTCGCTTGTTGTAATCAAGATCATTTCTGGCAGAAAAACCCACTGCTCTGTAGGGATGATAGAAAACCGAGGTCCTGCCATCATCCCGTCCCCGTGAATAGCGATTGAGTTCCAGACGGATACGACAAAATTCTTTCGTATCGGGCTGATAATAGTAAAAGGATGAAAACCCTTTATTTTTCGGTGCAGTAAACCAACATTTAAACATACATCCTCCATTGTATATTTAATTAAAGCAAACTAGCTGGTAAATACTGCCCATAACCATTACCTAACCACAATTAGAGAAGCATTAAATAAGTTAAAAACAATACACTAATAAGACATTTCAACGGTTCAGCTTTATTCGTGTCGATAATCCGATTCTGCAAGCTGGCAGTTATCACCAGCATGCAGATGTAAGCTCAATGCCCCGGTAAATAAATCATAAGATATGCTACATCGCGTATAACACTACACCGGGGTTATTCTTTTCACTCTTTGTATATGCCCGAAGCGATCGCGTCAAACATTCGAGACATTCGCGTCATTCAGAGGGATATTGACTGCCGCCAGAATTTTATACGCCAGTTGAGTAGGTGTGGCATCTTTAGCCGTAAGATAAAGATCGCGTTTCCAGGAAGTGGAAACTCTGGCTAAATGCAGTAAATGTTCCATCATGACGCCTGGAGGTAAAACGGCGTTTTCAAGAGGAATGACCGGATTTCCTGCATGGATGAATGGGCTCGAATCAGAACAGTCATAAACATGTTGCGCATTCGGCCCAGGCTCCGACTCAAGAATCAGATGGTTTCTATAAAATAATCGGCTACCTGATGATGTATTTTGAATGTGCCACGCACGCGGGCTAACATCAAGGTCATCACGTGATGAAAAACCAACTATTCTATTATTGCGATAAAAAACGGCGGCTCTTCCATCGTCATGGCGGTTCGTTCGACGGTTCAACTCCAGTCGAATTCGGCAAAACTCACTCGTTTCCGTGTCATAATAATAAAATGATGAGAACTTATTGTTGCCTGGATCGGTGAACCAACATTTAAAGCTCGTTCCTATATCATAATAAAAGTAAGCGGGAGCCTCCTTATTTTTAGGCCCACAGCACAACCGTCCAAACCTCTTGAACCATTTAAACATAGCCTGTCCTTGTTTATTTAACTCAAATTAATAATAACATATAAAATATAATTTACAGATAAACAGACCACAAGCTAATTGCTATTAATTAATTAGATAATACTCACCCTGCATAAGATACTTAATATTATTAAAATATCACTAAATAAAAATTATTTCCCCGTCCCCCTCTCAGAGATTGAATCTGGATAGGATTTGGAATATCACAGCAATATTCCGAACGCAGATAAAGAACCCTCTTCCCCTGCCTTTGCTCTCCGCCGCTTCAGGCGTAAAATCTGCACGCGGCGGTTACCGCCAGCGTTTTGCAGAAGGAAGCCTCATGAACGACACGACGGATTACCTGACTATCCTGCGTGATACCACTCCCCTTATTGATGTCCGCGCACCGATTGAGTTTCACCAGGGCGCCCTGCCTGGCGCCATCAACCTGCCGCTGATGAACGACAGCGAGCGCGCCGCCGTCGGCACCTGCTACAAAAAAGCGGGGCCGGAAGCAGCGTTGCGTCTGGGTCATCAGTTGGTTCAGGGCGAATTACGGGAACAACGAATGCAGGCATGGCTCCAGGCCTGCGCGCAAAATCCGCGCGGCTATCTGTGCTGCGCGCGCGGCGGTCAGCGTTCGCACATCGTTCAGCAGTGGTTACGCGAGCGAGGAGTTGATTATCCGCTGGTCACTGGCGGCTACAAGGCTTTGCGTCAGGCAGCAATAGAGGCGATACATCAGCGTTTGCAGCGCCCGCTGTTGCTGATTGGCGGCTGTACCGGCAGCGGCAAAACGTTACTGGTGGCATCCCGACGTAACGGGATCGATCTTGAGGAGCTTGCCCGCCATCGCGGCTCGTCGTTTGGCCGCACACTGCAAGCGCAACTTTCGCAGGCCAGTTTTGAAAATCAACTGGCTGCGGCACTGCTGAAAACGTCTCCCGTCTTCTGGCTGCTGGAGGATGAAGGGCACGCGATTGGCGCGAACCATCTGCCAGCAATACTGCGTGAGCGCATGGCGCAATCGCCGCTGGTGGTGGTGGAAGAGCCGTTTGAGCAGCGGCTTGAGCGCCTGCGTAACGACTATTTTTTGCAGATGTCACAAGCCTTTATCCAGCGCGATGGTGAAGAAGCAGGCTGGCTGGCTTACGCAGAGTACCTGCGCCACGGTCTGTTTGCGATTCGCCGCCGTCTTGGGCTACAGCGTTTCGCACAGCTTAGCGCCCGCCAGCAGGAAGCGCTGATTCAACAACAGCGCACCGGTAACACAAGCGCGCACTTTGTGTGGCTCGCGCCGCTGCTTGAAGAGTATTACGACCCGATGTATCGCTATCAGTTAGAAAAGCGCGCGAAAGATATTATCTTCCGCGGCAATTTCGACGAAACGGCCGCCTGGCTGGCGGCGCAAAATAACCAGCAGTAATACGATCCCTCACTCTGCGCGGCGAGCGGGCCGACCGCATGAACCCGCTCGTGGGATATCAATGACGATCGCGCTTATCGGCGCGTTTTGCCAGCCAGTCGCCCAACATCTGCACCACCTGCACCAGCACGATCAGCGCCACCACCGTGACAATCATCACCTGCGTTTCATAACGATAGTAGCCGTAACGAATCGCCAGATCGCCCACGCCGCCACCGCCGACAATTCCCGCCATGGCCGAGTAGCCAATCAGACTCACCAGCGTGATAGTCAGACCGCGCAGTAAGCCAGCGCTGGCCTCCGGCAGCAGCACCGTACAGATAATGCGTAGCGGGCTGGCACCGAAGGCTTCGGCAGCTTCGATTATCCCTTTGTCCACTTCACGCAGCGCGCTATCAACCAGCCGGGCGTAAAAAGCGATAGCCGCGACAGACAGCGGCACGGAAGCGGCAATCGGCCCAATGGTATTGCCGAGCAGCCATTGGGTTAACGGCAGCAGCAACACCAGCAGGATGACAAACGGCACCGAACGGATAATATTGACCAGCACAGAGCTGATTAAATAAACCGCGCGATTTTGCCAGAAAAGGTGGCGATCGGTTACGAAAATCAAAAAACCTAACGGCAAACCACCAACAATCGCCAGCACCGTCGAGATGCTCAACATCTGGAAGGTTTCGCCAAAAGCCAGGCTTAAATCGGCCAGTAAATCATCCACGGATCACCTCCACCTGTGCGGTACGGTTGCGAATGTAATCAACGGCTTCTGCCACCCGATGCGGATTTTCAGCAGAGGACAATTGCACCACCAGCATCCCCAGCGCGCGCTCGCCGATATACTCAATTTTGCCGTGCAGAATATTCACCGCCACGCCAAATTTCACCGCCGCATCGGAGAGCACCGGCTGTTCAGCGGAGTCGCCAATAAACAGGATCTTCAGCAATTGCCCCGGCAAATGTTGTTGTAAACGCTCCGGTAGCGTCAGGTTCAACGTGTGCGATACCAGTTGTTGGGTGAATGCATGCTGTGGATGGGCGAAAATATCAAATACTTCCCCCTCTTCCACCACTTTACCGCCTGACATGACCGCCACACGATCGCAGATCGATTTGATCACATTCATCTCATGGGTGATCAGCACAATCGTGATCCCCAGTTGTTCGTTGATCTGTTTTAGCAGCGCCAGAATGGTGGCGGAAGTTTCCAGATCCAGCGCAGAAGTCGGCTCGTCGCACAACAATACATCCGGATGGTTGGCAATCGCGCGCGCGATACCTACACGCTGTTTTTGCCCGCCGCTCAGCTGTGCCGGATAACGATGCGCTTTATCGCTCAACCCAACCAGTTGCAGGATTTCCGCTACACGCGGGGCGATTTTGCTGCGCTCCCAGCCCGCTGCTTTCAGGCTAAAGGCCACGTTTTGCGCCACCGTGCGGGTGTGCATCAGATTAAAGTGCTGAAAAATCATACCAATGCGCTGACGCGCCTGGCGCAGCGCTGCACCATCCAGCGCGGAGATTTCCACGCCATTAATATTTACGCGGCCCTGGCTGGGACGCGTGAGTGCATTTAATGTGCGCAGCAGTGTGCTCTTGCCCGCGCCGCTGGTACCGACAATGCCAAAAATTTCACCTGCGGCGATGCGCAGCGAGACCGTATCAACGGCGCGCGTAGCACTTGCGCTCCCGCGACCTGCGGGAAAATCGACGCAAACCTTCTCTATCTCAATCATGCAAACCTCAAACGACAAAAGGCAGGCCGCAGCCTGCCAGTCAAATCAAGCGGAAACTTATTTCTTGTCCGCTTGCGTCATCCAGTCGGGTTTCTGGAAAGCGCCATAAACGTTATTGGGATCGTCAATAACTGCGCGATAAGCCGGTGATTTCACCACTTCAATAATATCTTTCGCGAAGGGTTTATCGGCGTCTTCCGTACGTACTGCAATGATATTCTTCAGATTTTCATCCAGATGTTCCTGCTTCAGTGCGGAAGAGAGCTTCAGCCCGGCGGCGATAGCAAAGTTACCGTTAACCAGTGAAGCGGTCACCCCATCCAGCGTGCGCGGCAGTTGTGCCGCTTCCAGCGGTTTGAACACCAGCCCTTTCGGGTTGCTGGCGATATCACGCTCGGAGGCTTTAGTCGGATCAATCGAATCTTTAATGGTGATCAGATCCAGCGATTGCAGGAAACGCAGCCCGCGTGCCAGGTTGGTCGGATCGTTGGAAAGCGTGACAATATCGCCCTTTTTCAACTCATCCAGGCTTTTGATTTTACGCGAATAAAAACCCATTCCCGCCGTCGGTACGCTGATCAGTTTGCTTAACTTCAGCCCCTTATCCGCGGTGAATTTGTCAAAATAGAGGCTGTGTTGAAACAGGTTCGCATCAATACTGCCGTTCGCCAGCGCCATGTTGGGTTGCACATAATCGCTGAATTCACGTACCACCACTTTATAGCCCTTCTCTTTCAGCGACGGCGCGATCGCCTGTTTCACCATATCGCCGTAAGGACCGGGCGCAACGCCAAAGACAATAGTGTGCGGATCGCTGCTGGCGTGAGCAAAAGGTAAACCGCATACCAGAAGTAGTGCGCCGAAGGTAGCGCGTAAGCTGAGACGACGTCCCATAAATTCTCCCTAACGAGTTGAGATGCTGTGTGGCGCGACGTGCAATGCGCCGCGTTCCATTTTCACCCTGTGAATAAGGCTGGAGGATAAGATGGCACAAACGCGGCCCAGCGGTAATTGAAAAAAATTCACTATGCTGTGAACTATGTCACTGAATGGTGGGGAGATATTTTCAGGATAAGGTGATGAAGCATAACGAAAAGCCCCACTTTTCGCGGGTAATACGCCGTTTCGTTATGCCTTTTATTGATAAGCATTGCCGGATTTAAACTAAGCGCTAAACCCGGCAGCGCCTGACTTATCAGAAGTCGTAACGCAGACGAACAATGTTCATATCAGCCAGAGACTTGTCGCTGCTGCTGGTAAATACGTGTTCGTAATCGACACGGAAACCGTAATCCAGCTGGAAGGTCACACCGACGCCGTTGTCGATACGCTGATAGTCGCGGCCAGTGGTGTATTGCAAACGGTCGCCCATCACGTACGGCTGAACATATTTAAGCGCGTACTGACCCACCGGGATTTTATAACCGGCAAAATATTCAATACCCCACGCGTCGCCCGCGAAGTAGTCGTGAACATTTTTCTGACCGGTGGTCAGGAAGTTTTCGTACCAGCCGCCGCCGAAGGAGAAGGTCCAGTTATCCGGCGTCCAGCTCAGCGCTGTACCATAGATGTTCTGGCTGTAGGAGTCAGTATCGCCAGTGCTGCTGTTACGCACATTGGCTTTGGTGTAGTTCCACGCCGTACCCCAGGTCAGGTCTTTGGCAATGTGGTAATCCACACCCAGTGAACCGCCGCCATTACGTTTGTAACGGATGCTGCTGTTTTTCAGCAACAGATCGCTATCGGAGAACAGGTAAGCGGCATAGAGATCAAAATCACCAAAGGTGTTTTTGTATTTCAGCATCTTACGTGAACGGTAAGAACCGTCGTAATCACCTTTGATACCGTTACCCGGCGCCTGGGCTTTCATGTCGTAATCCCAGATATCGGTTTTCGCGCCCACCACATCGTAATAAACGCTGTTCTGCTGACCAAAGGTCATCGTACCCCAGGTTTTACTTTTCAGACCGGTGTACAGCATACGACGGGTAGTATTGGTAGAACCTGCTGCGTAGTGATTATCCCAGTCGAACAGCGCAGGAATGTTCACACCCAGTTCGTAGTAGCTTACCCAGCTAATATCATCAAACAGGTAATAGTCGGAGGCGAAACGAAAACGGGTACCGCCATCATAGCCGTTACGTTTGTACGAGCCTTTGTCACTGTTGCCCATCGCATTATCGAACTGCGGACGGATAGAACCCCCAACGGTGAAGTTCAGACGGCTCAGCGGATCGCCAGCCTGTGGATCCTGTTTCAGAAGGGTGATTTCCGCCTGAGTTGCGAAAGATGTTAATGCCACTGCTGCGCCAATGGCTGTCGCCAGGGCGGTTGTTTTTATTTTCATGGTTTTTCCTTGATGGATAGACTCCACTAGTAAGTACTAGCGGCCAAATACTAACGTCTAAAAGTTCGCGTCTGTTGGGGATTTTTTGATTTTTTGTGCTACTAAATACTTTGAAACCAAGTATTTACACTTTGAAATGGAAACACACCATCAGAATCAATGGTGTGTTTTTCGTTAAGAAGTTATTGAGAAATGATTAACTGCTGAACTGACGAAACAGTGCTTTGCCCTTTAGCAGACGCGCACCAAGCCAACCGCCACAGACGGAGAGCAGCAGCGCGCCACACAGCGGCAGGGTGATCCACAGCCGCCAGTCCGGCTGCCAGGGAAAATCAAACACCCGGGTTTGCAGTACCGCCAGCGCCGTTTCCGCGCCAATGGCCGCCACCAACCCGGAGACCGCGCCCAGCAAGGCAAATTCGCACCATAACGTGGCGCGCAACAGCCGTTTTCCTGCGCCCAGCGTGCGATAAACCACCAGTTCCTGGTGACGCTGACGCATGCCTACCTGAACCTGAGCCAGCAGCAGCAACAGACCGCAGGCAGTGACCAGCACCACCATCACTTCCAGCGCCCGGCTTACCTGCTCCAGCACCTGACCGACCTGTTTTAAAATTGCGCCAATATCCAGCAGGCTGACGGTGGGGAATTCCCGGTTGAGCTGGGTCAACATGCTGTTACCATTTTCCCAGCGGAAGCTGGTCAGCCAGCTTTGTGGCTGACCATCCAGCGCCCCTTGCGGGAAGATAAAGAAGAAATTAGGTCGCATGCTTTCCCAGTCAACTTTACGCAAACTGCTGATTCTGGCGCTGAACTCCTGCGTATCGCCCATAAAGGTTACGCTGTCGCCCGGCTTCAGGCCAAGCCGTTCTGCCAGCCCTTCTTCAACAGACACTTCACCCGATTTTGGCGGCCAGCTTCCAGCGGTGATCGGATTATGCTCCGGTCGTTGCTGCTGCCAGGTAAGATTCAGTTCACGGTTCAGCGCTTCATCCTGATTTCCCTCGGTGGATTGACCGTTAATCTGCGTCATCCTGGCTCGCACAATCGGATAGAACGATTCCGGGCGCACATGATGTTCCGCCAGGAACGCTTTCATTGGCGCCACCTGTTCCGGCGCGATATTGATCAGGAAATAGTTTGGGCTTTCCGGCGGCAACTGCTGCTGCCAGCGATCCAGCAGATCGCCGCGCAGTACCAGTAACATCGCCAGCAACATAAAAGAGAGGGAAAATGCCGACAGTTGGCTCAGGGTTGACCACGGTTGGCGCAGCAGGCGATTCACTGCCAGACGCAGCGGCAGCGCTTTCAGGGTAAGCCGCTTTAAAACATTGAGCAGCAGCCAGCCGACCACGCCGCACAACAATGCCAGCACCACTGCCCCCGCCAGCACCGACCACAGCAGCATACTGCCGCCCATCAGCCAGGCCAGCAGCAAAACCGCCACGGCGCAGATGACTGGAATATAGAACTTCAGCGGCCAGACGTTCGCCACCGCATCGCGGCGCAATACGCGCAACGGCTGCGTGGCTAACAGCAAGCGATAAGGACGCAATCCCACCAACAGCGAAATCACCCCCACCGCGCCAACTGCCCACAACCACGGCCACAGGCTGGCAGGCGGCAACGCAGCGGGAAGCACCGGTTTGAGCAGCACCATCAACAGGCTTTCAAAGGCCAGCCCCAGCACGCCGCCCGTCACCACTGCCAGCGCCAGTACCAACAGCCACTGACCAACAATCAGTTTGCGTAGTTGCGCCCGCCCGGCGCCAAGGGTTTTCAGCACCGCCACCAGATCGTAACGGCTGCGACAGTAGTGCCCCATCGCCACGGCCACCGCAGCCACTGCCAGCAGCAGGGTTAGCAGCGCCGAAAGCAACAGAAACTGCTGCGAACGCTGGAGCGATTTACCGAGCGCCCCTTCATCCTGTTCCATGCCGTACCAGCGATGCTCCGGTTTTAGCTGTGGCAGCAACCACTTTTCGTAGGCATTGAGCTGCGCGGGCGTACCGGCAAATTTTGCGCGCCAGCTTACCCGGCTCCCTGGCTGTACGGCGCCGGTCTTCGCCACATCCGCCGTATTCATCAGCAGGCGCGGCGCCATCTGGAAGGGGTTGAAACCGGAATCCGGTTCCTGAACCACTTCACCGGCGATATGTAACGTCGCATCGCCAACATCGATCGTATCGCCAACCTGCAAATTGAGCAGTGCCATCAGCCGTGGTGCCAGCAAGACGCTGCCCACCTGCGGCTTCAGCCCGGCCGGACGGGTTTGCAGCTCGCCATAAAGCGGGTAAAGATCGTCGACCGCTTTCACATCCGCCAGTTGCGGCGTATCTCCGGCGAAAGTCATGGTGTTAAAGCTGATTTGCTCGCTCACTTTCAGGCCAAGTTTGCGCGCCTCATCCAGCCATGCCGATGGGATTTCGCGGGAACTGCGCAGCGCCCGATCGCCAGCCATAAAGTCGCGGCTCTGCTGGCTCAGCCCTTTTTCCATCCGATCGCTGATATTGCCGAGCGCCAGCACGCAAGCGACAGAAAGGCTGAGCGCCATCCAGACAATCAGCAGCGAGGGCGAGCGCCATTCACGCCAGAACCAGCGGGCAATCATGCTTCCTCCCGCAGTTCGCCGTTGACCAGGCGTAAACGCCGGCCGCAGCGCGCCGCCAGTTGCTGATCGTGCGTCACCAGAATGAGCGTTGTGCCGTGCTGCTGATTCATGGAAAACAGCAGGTCGGCGATTTTGTCGCCGGTCTGTCGATCGAGATTACCGGTGGGTTCATCAGCAAACAGCACGGCCGGGCGGCCGTTAAAGGCGCGCGCCAGCGCCACTCGCTGCTGCTCGCCGCCAGAAAGTTGCGCAGGCAGGTGATCGAGGCGCTTGCCCAGCCCCAGCTCTTCCAGCAGGGCTTTGGCGCTGCCGCGGCTT
This sequence comes from Kosakonia sp. MUSA4, assembly GCF_013085925.1. Taxonomy (NCBI): domain Bacteria; kingdom Pseudomonadati; phylum Pseudomonadota; class Gammaproteobacteria; order Enterobacterales; family Enterobacteriaceae; genus Kosakonia; species Kosakonia sp. MUSA4. The sequence goes on along the minus strand of NZ_CP025697.1, from coordinate 1,191,470 downwards.
TGGCCGCCGTTTTCTCCGCGCAGCAAGGCGGGCAGCTCTACGTTTTCCAGCGCGTTAAGCGTGGGAATCAACATAAATGACTGAAAAACAAAACCCACATTCTGCGCCCGCAGTGTCGCTCGCGCCTCTTCATCCATCGCATGCAGCGGCTTACCCAGCAGATGAACCTGCCCACTGCTGCCATCATCCAGCCCGGCAAGGATCGCCAGCAGGGTCGATTTACCGGACCCCGATTCGCCAATCAGGGCGATGGTCTCGGCTGGTTTGACAACAAGCTCAACTCCGGTAAGGATGGAAAGCTCATGCTCCCCCTGACCGACGGACTTCTTAAGACGATGAACTTCAACAATGTTTTCCGCTGGCATTTGCCCTTCCTGTTGTTGCTTTTGTTAACCTTTCGCGCCGCGGCGGCGGACACGTTACTGATTCTGGGCGACAGCCTGAGCGCCGGTTACCGCATGGCGGCGAACGCGGCGTGGCCCGCGCTGCTCAATGACAAATGGCAGCAGAAGCCGACGGTGGTGAACGCCAGCATCAGCGGGGATACCTCGCAACAAGGGCTGTCTCGCCTGCCCGCGCTGCTTAAAGAACATCAGCCGCATTGGGTACTGGTCGAGCTGGGCGGTAACGATGGCCTGCGCGGTTTTGCGCCACAGCAGACAGAACAGACGCTGCGTCAGATATTGCAGGCAATCAAAGCCGCCAATGCAAAACCGCTGTTAATGCAAATTCGGCTGCCCGCCAACTACGGTCGCCGCTATAATGAGGCGTTCAGCGCCATTTATCCTAAGCTCGCCAAAGAGTTGGATGTCCCTCTGCTGCCATTTTTTATGGAAGAGGTCTATCTGAAACCACAATGGATGCAGGATGATGGTATTCATCCCAACCGCGATGCCCAGCCGTTTATTGCCGACTGGATGGCGACGCGACTGGCTCCCTTAGTTAACCACGACTCCTGAGCATTCAGGCACGCCCGCAGGTAAAGTTATGCAAAAAACGGTCTTAATAACAGGATGTTCCAGCGGTATCGGTCTGGAAAGCGCGCGCGAACTCAAACGCCAGGGGTTCCGCGTACTGGCTGCCTGCCGCAAAGTGGACGATGTCGCCCGCATGAACCAGGAAGGCTTTACCGGTATTTTGCTGGATCTTGACGATCCGGCGAGCGTCGATCGCGCCGCCGATGAAGTGATCGCTCTGACCGACAACCGCCTGTATGGCCTGTTCAATAACGCGGGTTACGGCGTTTACGGCTCGCTGGAAACCATCAGCCGCCAGCAGTTGGAACAGCAGTTCTCCAGTAACTTTTTCGGCACCCACCAACTGACGATGCGCCTGCTGCCCGCCATGACGCCGCACGGCGAAGGCCGCATTGTGATGACCTCATCGGTGATGGGGCTTATTTCTACGCCCGGCCGCGGCGCTTATGCCGCCAGCAAGTATGCGCTGGAAGCCTGGTCCGACGCTTTGCGAATGGAGCTACGCCACAGCGGCGTCAAAGTAAGCCTGATTGAGCCGGGCCCTATCCGTACCCGTTTTACCGACAACGTTAATCAGACGCAGCGCGACAAACCCGTGGAAAACCCCGGCATCGCGGCACGTTTTACCCTTGGCCCAGAGGCGGTAGTGGCAAAAGTGCGCCATGCTTTTGAAAGCGCGCATCCCAAAATGCGCTATCCGGTTACGCTGGTGACCTGGGCGGTGAGCCTGCTGAAACGCCTGCTGCCTGGGCGCATGATGGATAAAATTTTGCAGGGGTGAGTTGAAGGCGCAATATCCTCCCCCATGTAAGAACAATGAGTTAAAAAACAGAGAATTTCCTATGTCCGTACAGAATATTGTCAATATTACCGAAGTGAATCTGCAACAGGTGCTTGAGCAGTCGATGGGCACGCCAGTGCTGTTCTATTTCTGGTCCGATCGTAGCCAGCACTGCCAGCAACTGACACCGGTGCTGGAAAGCCTGGCCGCGCAGTACAACGGACAGTTTATTCTGGCGAAAGTCGATTGCGACGCCGAGCAAATGGTGGCGTCGCAGTTTGGTCTGCGCGCCATTCCTACCGTCTACCTGTTCCAGAACGGCCAGCCGGTTGATGGTTTCCAGGGGCCGCAGCCGGAAGAAGCCATCCGCGCATTGCTGGATAAAGTCCTGCCGCGTGAAGAGGAACTGAAAGCGCAACAGGCGATGCAGTTGATGCAGGAAGGCAAGCACGCAGAAGCGTTGCCGCTGCTGAAAGAGGCCTGGCAGCTTTCGCAGCAAAACAGCGAAATCGGCCTGCTGCTGGCGGAAACACTGATTGTATTGAACCGCGCGGATGAAGCCGAAAACGTGCTGAAAACCATCCCGTTACAGGATCAGGATACCCGCTATCAGGGGCTGGTCGCGCAGATTGAACTGCTGAAAAAAGCCGCCGATACGCCGGAGATCCAGCAGTTACAAAAACAGGTTGCCGACAATCCGCAGGACGCGCTGCTGGCCACACAACTCGCGCTGCAACTGCATCAGGTCGGGCGCAACGAAGAAGCGCTGGAGTTGCTGTTCAGCCACCTGCGCAAAGATCTCAGTGCCGCCAACGGCGAAGCGCGTAAAATGCTGCAAGAAATTCTTGCCGCACTGGGAACCGGCGACGCGCTGGCCTCGAAATACCGCCGCCAGCTTTACTCCCTGCTCTACTAATTCCCCCTGCTAAATTTGGCGATCGTGCTGCTTTGATCGCCAAATCGGGCTAAGATGGCATCAAATTAAACAGGAGGTTTTTTTGATGCCAATCGTCATTCTGGTTCTTATCTTTGTCGCGCTGGTAGTAGTTATTTCCGGCGTCAAAATCGTACCGCAAGGTTTCCAGTGGACGGTAGAACGCTTTGGTCGCTTTACCCGAACCCTGCAGCCGGGCCTGAGCCTGGTGGTGCCGTTTATGGATCGTATTGGTCGTAAAATCAATATGATGGAGCAGGTTCTTGATATCCCTTCGCAGGAAGTTATCTCGAAAGATAACGCTAACGTCACCATCGACGCGGTCTGTTTTATTCAGGTGATCGATGCGCCGCGCGCCGCTTATGAAGTCAGCAATCTGGAACTGGCAATTATCAACCTGACGATGACCAACATTCGTACGGTGCTCGGCTCGATGGAGCTGGACGAGATGCTCTCGCAGCGCGACAGCATCAATACGCGCCTGCTGCACATCGTCGATGAAGCCACCAATCCGTGGGGCGTGAAGGTAACCCGTATTGAGATCCGCGACGTTCGCCCACCGGCAGAACTGATTGCCTCGATGAACGCGCAGATGAAAGCCGAACGTACCAAACGCGCTTATATTCTTGAAGCTGAAGGGATTCGCCAGGCGGAAATTCTCAAAGCCGAAGGGGAAAAACAGTCGCAGATTTTGAAAGCGGAAGGCGATCGTCAATCGGCATTCTTGCAAGCTGAAGCGCGCGAACGTTCTGCCGAAGCGGAAGCTCGCGCGACGCAGATGGTTTCGGAGGCCATTGCCGCCGGGGATATTCAGGCGGTGAACTACTTTGTGGCGCAGAAATACACCGAAGCGCTGCAACAAATAGGTTCTGCGAATAACAGCAAGGTGGTGATGATGCCGCTGGATGCCAGCAGCCTGATGGGCTCGATCGCCGGGATCGCCGAGCTTATCAAAGACAGCTCCAGCGAGCGGACTAAACGATGATCGCGATGCTGCTCGAACACACCCACCTCGCCTGGCTGGTGCTGGGCGGATTGCTGCTCGCCGCTGAAATGCTCGGCGGTAACGGCTATTTGTTGTGGAGCGGCGTGGCGGCAGTGATCACCGGTTTGCTGGCGTGGCTCATTCCTTTCAGTTGGGAGTGGCAAGGGGTGCTGTTTGCCCTGCTCACCCTGCTGGCGGCCTGGCTATGGTGGAAATGGCTGAGCAGCCGGGTGAAACAGCAGAAACCCGCCGATGCCTCGCTTAATCTGCGCGGGCAACAGCTGATGGGACGCCGCTTTCAGTTAGATAACGCACTGGTTAATGGGCGCGGCCATATGCGCGTCGGCGACAGTTCGTGGCCGGTCAGCGCCGACGACGATCTCGCCGCCGGTACGCACGTCGAAGTGATTGCCGTGGAAGGCATTACGCTGCGGGTTAAAGCCGTGAGCAAATAGCGCTCACCCCTTCGCGTGATGGCAGCAGCCGGAAAGGTTATCAATAATCGGGCAGTCGGCGCTGTCATCGCCAGGGCAGGAATCCGCCAGCGCCAGCAGCTGCGTGCGCATGACCTGTAATTCCTTAATATGACGCTCAATCTCCGCCACTTTTTGTAAGGTCCGCGCTTTCACATCGGCGCTGTGGCGGGCCGGATCGTTGAACAACGTCACCAGCTCGCCGCACTCCTCAAGGTTAAAACCAACCTGCCGCGCCTGGCGCAGCAGCGTCAGTTCGTTCAGATGCTGCTGGCTGTAGCTGCGGTAGCCGTTCTCGCTGCGCAGCGGCGGCGTCACCAGCCCTTTCTCTTCATAAAAACGAATCGCTTTGCTGGTTAAACCGGTTTTTTTTGCCACATCGCTGATATTCATTTTTTCACCTTGCTGCCGAACCTCTGATTTATAATATAAATCGCAATCATGTAATCAACCAAATATATCCATGTAACTAATATATTTTTTATTTACCCACCTTGCCGCTTCGCTATAACATGTAGCCGGATGTTTCAAAGAATGATAAATGATTTACACACAGGAGTGTTTATGAGTGATATGGCGTTTTGCCGTGGTTGCGGAAAGGAAATACATAAAGAAGCGGTGGCCTGCCCGCATTGCGGCGCGCCACAAAATATTGCCGGAAAGAAAAGCCGAATTTCCGCCGCGTTGTTCGCCTTCTTCTTGGGTGGTTTTGGTGCACACAAGTTTTATTTAGGGAAACCAGGACAGGGGATCCTTTATCTTCTGTTTTGCTGGACCTTTATTCCGGCGATCATCTCTTTCGTCGAATTTATTATTTATCTGTGCAACTCCGATCAGGAATTTGCCCGTAAATACGGTTGAGTTTGACTCGCTGACAATCAACAAACCCCGCCCGATGCGGGGTTTGTTGTTTATAAACCGCTAATGGCATCACCGTGAACATAAAGCCTTGACCTTCCCCTTGATGGTGGGTTGTCAAGTGGCGCAGTGCCGCAACGCACCGCACCAATTCAACAATTTAGATACTCAACTAACCTTCAAAACCCCCGAATTGCCTCCATTGTGTGGACACAATGTGGACACGTCACTAAGCGGATTGTAGCTCACTGCGTCCTGTAGATAGTCAGGTGCAAAATGCGCATACGTCATGGTTTGTGAAATATCCGAATGCCCTAAGATTCTTTGCAATGCGATGATGTTCCCGCCCTTCATCATGAAATGAGTGGCGAAGGTATGCCGCAGCGCATGTGCCGCCTGTCCGTCAGGCAGGTTAGGTTTTGCCAGCTTCATCAACCGCCGGAACCTGGAATAGCTCACGCGGAACAGCTTGCCTGATTCACGGACACTGACAATTTTCACTATATCGTCAGAAATAGGGACAACCCGCCTTTCCCCGTTTTTCGTGAGCGTGAACACGACCTTATTGCCAACAATGTTCTCAGCTTTAAGTTGATGAGCTTCCCCCCACCGCGCGCCGGTCGCCAGCAACAAAACTGCGATACGGTAGTAATCACCTTTGGTCATGGAAAGCAGATTATCGACCTCAGACTGAGTGAGATATGACATCTCTGTTTTCGGCTCTTTCAGGGCAGCTATTGCTGATACGGGGTTTTCACCATGAAACTCGTCTATCTCTGCCATTGATTTAAAAACACCACTCAATGCAAACAGGTCATGGTTTATGGTTGAAGCCTTAATGCCCTGCTCCAGTCTGTACGCGCGATAATCAATAAGGCATCGCGCATCAATCTGATAAATCATCGGATCCCCCATATCTTTGCAGATGCAATTTACAGCGCTTAGACGCCGGTTTGCATAACTCTTGTTCCGCCCTATCAGCAGCCACCACAGCGAGATGAACTCACTAAGCCGCCTCTTATCCGCAGGCCGGTTCAGATAATCATGGTTCTGGTACTTCGCAATAATGCTTCGCTCAAAAGCATGAGCATCCGCCTTACGTTCAAACTTCCTCCGAATGCGCTTTCCGTCGCGCCCGCGAGGCCTTACGTCCACTTCATAGCGACCATCTTCAAGTTTCTTAATCGACATAAGAAATCTCTCCAACGGTCATATCACTATCCTGGTAACAAATAGTGAAAATGTAATGTTTATAAATTGTTAGCCAGTCTGTTTCTCGGAGGGGTCTGATTCCGTTCTTTCTCGCCCAGAGTGTGCGAGAGCCGGAGCAATCTGGCCCCGGTCGGGATCAGTGCGGTCATACATAAACCAGTCTTGGTATTTGTGGAATCGAGGGTGACCAAAAAGTTTGATGGCAGACTCTAAAGTCATCTTGGTTCTGCCAAGTTCATAACCAACATAAGTTGAGTAATTTAAGCCAACCAAATCAGTTAGTTGCCTTTTTGATAGGCGTTCAGAATCCCTGATAAGCCCCAGTTTTTCGCCTTGCGTGATTGACATGATGATGAGTTCTCGTCATATTTATACGTATCAAGTCATATATTGCTTAACTACAACATATGACACATTACGCAAAGTCAGACTTAATAAGCCTCAACTAGCGTTAACAAAGGAGTCTACCAAATGGCACAAACACGAGAAAACGAATTAAAGACCGGATCTCAACATAAATGTGAGATCTCAGGTGGGGAGCAAGGAAGTTTGCAGATGACACCGCGCCAGAAAGTTGATTTAGCAGTTGAGCTGGTTGATTTTATTGAAAAAAAAGCCAAAGAGTCTAATTACGCACTCTCTGGCTCTGACTTTTGGAAAGTACTTGAAATAGCAGCAACTCTTAAATGAGATTACTGCTGATCCAGTTTCTCTTTGAGCTTCTGCGCTAAAGCAGAGTAAACCTCATCGAAATTACGCGTTAGGTATGTTGCCGGAGAGAGGCGTATCGCAGCGCCGCCTAGCGGTGAACTTTGAGGTGTGCTTTGTGAGCTGAGCACAGTGCAAGTCTGAGAAAAAAGGAACAGTACTTTTTCTTCATGAGTCATCAGTAATTCCCTCTGTTGTATTTTTGAAAACCCATTAATTCCGGTCAGAACCAAAATGGGCAAAAAACAAAATACCACAGAACCATGCGCCGGGGCATGGGTAAAAACCCCGGAAAAATTCTTAACGAAAACATGGGGTTTGATATGCAAGATAATTTAATTCCAGACGTGAGCAGACAATTTCCGTTAGACCCGGCACGCGTGGCTCGGACGTGCAAAATGTCCGCTTCGCAAGCAGAAAGCATCCGCGATATGAACACCGAAGAGTTACAGAAACAGATTTTTGTAACACCTGTTGAGTTTGCCTACCTCACAGGACGCACACTCAAATCGGTTCGCAATCTGATGGATCGCGCTCAGTTACCTGTGCACCGCGAAGGTATGCCAGGCTCTAAGCGCCCGAAGCGTTTTATTATGCTTCAGGAATATTGGGAGGCCGTCGCTCACTGTCGCGCCCTGGTTACCCCGGAAGAAAAACACTATATCGACAGATTAATGCGCGATAAGGCAAGTTACCGGCGCACCACAGGTAATAAGCACACTGTATTGAAAAGGAATAGTCGCGCCACTCAATCCGGGCGAGTCTGATTATTAATAACGAATAATAAGCGGACACGTTAATGAGCCAATTAATTCAACTCAGCCGACATAGTTATGTATATCGCGGGTTCACTATTCAAAAGTGCCCGCGTAATCCCATAACAATGTCAAATACGTATGTGATATCTAATGACGGCAATTATTTTGGCCGCGATTTCGCGTTGGCCGAAGCAATGCAAACGGTAGACAGCATGTTAAAGCAAGGGGGCAACAATGCACGATGACGGCCCAACACTGGCAAGCCTCCTGCGCAATGGCTGTCAGGTCACACACTTTAAGAACTCGCGCGGATGGCTCGAAACTCCGGACGGGAGATTTTTTAAGCCCGAACCGGCGAAAGTTCAATTTATCAAAGGACTGAATAAACCTTTTGTTTATGTCCAAAAGATTAATAAAGGATTTGCTACCGCACTGGTCGAATTAATTAAAAAACTGGTTAAGTAATTCGGTCTTAAAAAATCGTTCCTGCTATCACCACCGATTAAAAACGGTGGCGGATTAACTCATCTTTGAAAAGAGAAAACATCATGACGAGACGAGATCAGTTTAATTTCATTCTGCATATTATTTTGCCAGCTATAGAAAGCGAGGGGCTGACAATAAAAACCCAGCGCGACGGCGAAATAACATTATCCGCTCACGGTTCTATTGCTGAAGATTTCGTTAAGAACCTGCGTCAGCACTGCATTGAAGAATTGCAGCGCCATTCCTCATCGTCTGCATACGGAGCTTAAAAGATGCAACGCCGAAATATCGAAACCCGCACAACAAAAATCGGCCCCGATGATGCCGGTCTGAACGATCTGCTGACTGCCGCCCGCATGGATGAGCGCCGCGCCCGCATGGAGGCCATGGCTGCGAGGCTGGATTCGCTGGCTGGAAGAATTACCAGCCGCCAGCTCGGCTACAAAGAAGCCAGTGAGCTTCTGAGACAAGAGGCGATCAACGTAGCCAATGCCATCGGGGAGATCCTCTGATGGCGGACGAAATTGATATTGCGCAGCAGTACGAACATGAGGAGCGGGAGCGCCACATCCTGAACGCCCGCAGCAAACCAACTTCCGTTTCCCGCCTGACCTGCGGTTGTTGCGGCGCGCCAATACCGGAAGCACGCCGTATTGCCGTACCTGGGGTAGAGCTGTGCGTGACCTGCCAGAGCCTTAGCGAATTAAAAACAAAACACTACAGAGGTGCACTGTGAACAACACAAAACTGAATGTTAAACCTTTGCCGGATGCCGTTATCAACGAAATTATTGCCGGTTCAATTGAAGGGGTTGAGCCAACTACTCACGAAATCGCCATGGCACTGGAACTGCGCGAGCGCCGCTCACTTACACGAATAACTATTGTTGCGCCAACGGTAACTCGCTGGGAGGAACTGGTTACTCAGCAAGTTCCAAAACAGCCAGCCGATCGCGAAAAAATTGGTGGCTGTTCATGGCTGGACTGGAACCAGCTCAGCGCCATGGGGCTGCTTGAAAGAATCAACCGGGAGATCCTGCACCCTATTGGTCTTGCGGCTTACCGTAACCCACAGGATGGGACTTCTGGTGGGGCGTTAGTCTCTCCGGACGGAAAATGGGAATATGCAGATGATGCCCGCTTACCGTCAAAATCGTCAGAAGGTGGTGCATCATGATTAGCACCATTCTCAAATGGGCGGGCAATAAAACCGCCATTATGCCAGACCTGTTAGAGCATCTTCCCGCAGGCCGCCGTCGCCTGGTTGAACCTTTCGCGGGTTCCTGTGCGGTGATGATGGCAACTGACTATCCGGCCTATCTTGTTGCAGATATCAATCCTGATCTGATTAATCTCTATCGCACCATTGCCAGCGATTACGAAGCATTCATTGAGCTGGCTCAGATCGTTTTCGAAAGCTACCCCACCTCTGACGACTATTACCACATCAGGGACACATTTAATCAGGATGCTGCTCTGCCACTCAGCACCAGAGCGGCTTATTTTCTGTACCTGAATCGCCATTGTTACCGTGGCCTGTGCCGCTATAACGGCAGTGGCGGTTTTAATGTGCCATATGGCAACTACCGCGCCCCCTATTTCCCTGAAGCTGAGATACGTGCATTTGCTGACAAAGCCACACGCGCAACCTTCATCTGTGCGGGGTTTGAAGAAACGTTGAGCATGGTGCAGGCCGGTGATGTTGTTTACTGCGATCCACCGTATGACGGCGTGTTTTCTGCGTATCACACCAAAGGTTTTAGTGAGGACGATCAGTATTGCCTGGCATCCGTGCTAACGCAGCTAGCGGAGGAAGGTTTTCCGGTTATCGCATCCAACGCCGACACAATGCTGGTTTCCTCACTGTATCGCGCGTTCACCATCCATCGCATACGCGCATCGCGGAGTATTGGTGTTGCTGCTGGCAATGGGAAAAAAGCCCCTGAAGTGATCGCCGTTTCGAACAGCAGACCATATACCTCGTGGATTGGTTTCGATCCGGCCAATGGCTTCAATGGTTCAGATGCCGGGAGGATTCATGCCAAATAAGCACCCCATCCCGGAAATATGTTTCGCCAAAAACACCATCAACATCATCTCCATGTCAGGAGGTAAGGACAGCCTGGCCCAATGCCTGTACGCCGTTGAGCATGGCTTATCACCTGTAAAAGTTTTTGCTGATACCGGGCATGAACATCCACAGACGATGGAATACCTGGATTATCTGGAACAAAAGTTAGGGGTAATAAGGCGTGTAAAGGCCGATTTCACTCAGCGGATTGAGGGAAAACGCAGGTTCATCGCAGAGCGCTGGCCTGTCTCACTGGTTGAAGAATGCGGTATGTCTGCCGATGAGGCGTCGGAACGTGTTGCAATGGCGCTGGAAATCCTGCACCCGACTGGCGTTCCTTTTCTGGATCTGTGCATGTGGAAAGGCCGTTTTCCTTCCGCTAAAGCCCGTTTTTGTACCTTTGATCTCAAACATGAACCTGTACGTACTCAGGTGGTATTGCCTGCGCTGGAGGAATTCGACGAGGTAATTAGCTGGCAGGGTGTTCGCGCGCAGGAATCAGCGGCGCGGGCCGGTTTACCCGTCTGGGAGGAAGATGCAGATAACACGCCGGGCCTGCATGTATTTCGCCCGATCCTAAGCTGGTTGCATGAAGATGTATTCGCAATTGCGAAGCGCCATGGAATAAAACCCAATCCCCTCTATCAGCAAGGTTGTTCTCGTGTCGGCTGCATGCCCTGTATCCATGCACGAAAATCTGAGCTGGCGGAAATCTTTCAGCGCTGGCCGGAGGAAGTTAAGCGTGTGGCCTCATGGGAACGACTTGTAGCGGCGTGTTCACGCCGTGGAAATTCCACATTTTTCCCCTCCACACATGACCCCAAACGTGCCGAAAGAAGAATTGATGTCATCACGGTCGAAGCCTACGGAATAGAAAGTTATCGTGACTGGGCGCTTACAACACGCGGAGGAAGTCAGTTTGATTTACTCGCTTCCGCTAATGACATGGCAGTTTGTAGCAGCATTTATGCCGGAGTTTGCGAATGACCGCGGAAGCCCGTGGCCGTCGCGCCCCCTCTCCACCGCCTCCGTTTCCGGGTAGCTCTGATGATGCTACCCGGTACGCCTATGAGTGGAACAAACCCCGCCAGGCTATTGGTCGTGATGTGCCGATTTCCATTAGCGGCTTTGATTACCTTACACCGGACGGCACCCGCAAGCACATTGATATAGCCGACCTGTGCGAAGAGGACGAAAAGCTGGAACGTAGTAAGTTGTTGCGCCGCCGTCTGGCTTCTCTTCCGCAGTATGTCCGCCGCCACTTTGCTACGAAGCTGGATGCGCTGGACGCGAAAAACCGCAAAGCGGCTGATCTCTGGCTGGTAAATACCTTTGAACGCCACGTATTAACGCGTATTGACAGTGTGAACAGTCTTTACCAGCCTGATAGCGTGATGCCAGGCATTCTGCTGCCAATCCGCGAGCAGCTTTTTCGTATGCTCTGGGCAGGGAAAAAAGAGTTAAAAAGACTGGCTTATACGCTTACCGATATCTTCACAAGCGAGTTTATACGCGAGTCCGATCATCAGTTGGCGCGTACCGGCGATCCTGAGCTTGCTGCGCTTTCTGGCTATGGCCGTATTGCGTCGCTGGCGGTACATCTGAAAACACCAGTCCCCGGCTGGACAGCCTATTGCAATGAAGAACTGGAAGCGGAGGACGCGTTACGCGCGGTGCTTCGCCTTGAGTCACCGCAATGGTGGTTAAGCCGCCTGCGCCGTATCCATGCCCGCTGGCGTGAGCATTTGATGATCGCGGCGGGATACGTCCAGAAAAAATCCGCCCCCTATAGTAGCGCCCCTTGCCTAACGGAATGGCTGGCCCAGAAAAAGGCCAACCGTGAATACCTTAAGGCTATGGAGCTGGAAGACCAGGACACGGGCGAACGCATTTCCTTGATCGATAAAGTCGCCGGTAGTGTTGCCAATCCGGCAAACCGTCGCCGCGAACTCATGACGAGAATGCGCGGATTTGAAGATCTGGCGAAGCTGGAAGGGCTGGCCGGTGACTTCTACACGCTGACAGCCCCTTCCCGTTATCACTCCATGCAGCATAACGGGCGCCGCAATAATAAATACTGTGGCGCGTCACCACGTGAAACCCAGCAATATCTTTGCAAGGTCTGGGCGAGAACCCGCGCCGCGTGGAAGAGAAAAGGGATCCGTGTCTTTGGCTTCCGTGTGGTTGAACCGCACCACGATGCAACGCCGCACTGGCATTTACTCCTTTTCATGCGCCCTGAACGCATCGAACAGGCACGCGAAATCTTCCGTAAATATGCTCTGAAAGAAGACGGACACGAACAAGGAGCGCAGGAAAACCGCTTTCAGGTTGTGCCGATCGACGATGCCCATGGCAGTGCAACTGGCTACATAGCGAAATACATTTCGAAGAATATCGACGGCTTCGCGCTGGATGGTGAGAAGGACGACGAAACTGGGGAAGACCTGAAAGAAATGTCACTCCGCGTCAGCGCGTGGGCGTCGCGCTGGTCTATTCGCCAATTTCAGCAGATCGGTGGTGCGCCGGTCACGGTATATCGCGAACTTCGCCGCCTGGGTGATCGTGAACTGGTGTTACACCCTGAACTGGAAACCGCCCGGCAGGCTGCTAACGGTGGTGAATGGGATAACTACGTGTTAGCCCAGGGTGGCCCGTTGGTTGAGCGCGATAAGCTGCGCATCCGTCTGAATTATGAAACCACCGAAAACGGCAACGCTTACGGCGATAACGTCCAGCGAATCACCGGTATCTACTGCCCGATTACGGGCAATGACTCTTTGATCTTCACCCGCACCACTCAATACAAAATCGTGCCGAAGCGCCTGAGCACTGACGGTGTGGCCGTTGACGTTGGTTTTTCAGGCGGCAACGCCGCCCCTCGGAGTTCTGTCAATAACTGTACGCGGGATCCAGCGGCAGGTACTGACGATGTTGAACATGCCGATCACGAAGTGGGCGAGACGGTGAATTTTGAGTCACTTTCCCGCCAAGAAAAGAGGGAGCTGGCGCAGCGGCTTAGTAATGAAGTGCGGAGTAAGCGTAAAAAGCGGCCACCGGAACGGGAAGAAGAGGCCGGGCTATCAGTTAAAGAGCTGCAAATCAGGGAATTGTTGGCGCTGCGCGGGATTGATGCAAGCGCCGGAATGGTCAGATCGATGATGGCCGGTGCGTCAGTGGCATGCGGTGATCTCGTTATGATCGTACGGGACGGGCATCTGATATCCGGCAACCGCGCCGCTTCCGGGCTGAATAAGCTGTCGTCGCAGGTGATGGCGGCGAAGCAAAAAACAAGTGACCTTGTGCACAGGATGAAAGCTGCATTTCGCGGAACTAAGCCGATATAAGCCGCTCTAAGAAGCAATTACTCACTTTTCGCACAACCAAAATAGTTATGACTTTCGCCGTTTTCTGCTTATAGTGTGCGCGTTTTTGTGTCATAACTAAGTTAATAATAAATGGCATTTCGCTTACACACGCAGTTAGGAGGCTCTTATGACGAACCATAATCAGATGAGTCAAATTTATTCTAAATTCGGCCAAGCCGGGTTTAATCTCTCATACATCCGCAGATTGTTACCTGATTGGTGGGATGAGAAACTTGCTGAAACCCCCTCAGGGCGCCAGTATGCGTGCCTGCACCTTGCGCGTATGTTTAGCATTCTCCCGGATAGCCTGAAAGATGGTAGCGAAGGGGTATGCTTTAATTTTGGTGGCAACCATAAATATAAACATCGCCAAAATGTTGCCGAGAACGATTTAGATATTGCGACTGCTGTTGCCTATACTGCAGCGGGCATTGTCGCATCTAATTTCAAAACACCTTACGATGCCAGTGTCGTGTTGGATCCTTTGGCGATAAGAACCCAAATCCTTACTAAGGAATCATGGGTATCGCTCGATAGCTTGGTATCGTATTGCCATTCAATTGGTATTCCTGTTGTTTATCTAAAATCTTTCCCGCAAGCTGCTAAGAAAATGGCTGGACTTGCATTAATGAGCCACGGGCGACCGGTGATCGTTCTTACTCAGCCTCAGAAGTATGGCTATATGCTGTTTGATCTTGCGCATGAGCTAGGCCATATCGCCAGAGGGCATTTGAACGCAGAAAACGGGCAATGTCATGTTGATGCGAAAATTGAGAATGCTTCGACTGACAACGTAGAGAAAGAAGCCAACGAATTTGCGTTTCAAGTCATTTCGGGGCAGAAATCTTTGCGTATCGTTCCCACTGCTGGCCGGTTGAATGGGCCTCGTCTGGCTCTGGCTGCTCAAAAATATGGTAGTGCCAATCACATTGACCCTACTCACATCGCTTTAAACTATGGTTTCGCGCAGAACTGCTGGGGCGCTGCCGTTAACGCGGTCAAATCGCTCTGTGCTGGTGAAGACTCAGATCAGGATTTTGTGAGGGCCATGATGAAAAGCGGGATGGATTTAGAAAATATCCACGAAGATGATCTTAAGGTTTTAGAAAATCTAATCGGGGAGTAATAAGTGATTGTTCTTTCTGACAATGATGTCATTTTGAAGCTGGCCCAGTGCAATCTTTTATCACAACTACCAGTGGTTTTTAATCAGCCCCCCGAACAAATCTTCATTAACCCTGCTGCTCGTTTTCAGCTTCTGCCGAAAAACCCCGATAAAGCAATCCGGAAATGTGGTAGCCAAGTTATTTTCGAGCAGGTGGGAGCTTTCATCGAATCTGTACAGGATATCCCGGAAGTCCATGACTCCCAACTTATTGAGCTTTTGGGGGGTGTGTCCGGAATTGATGTAGGCGAACAGCTATTGCTTGCCTCATGCATAGAGAACCCGGAAGCTATCTTCATGACAGGTGATCGGCGCTGTTTGACTGCTATTGTTGCAAACCAACCAGCCCTTGCCGTGGTTCATCAGCGTTTATTGGATGCAGTTGTTACATTTGAGTCGTCGCTTTTGTTATGTGTCCACGGTACAGATCAGGCTCAAGTTTATGAAAATTTGGTTAGCAATCCTAAACCTGACGGCATGTTGAAGCTGGCTCTTTCAAACTCTGGCGCTGCAATGTGCGAATGTATTTTTTCCCATACACGTGAGTTTTACGATTACCTTGCCTTCAAAGATCGACTTCCCGATCGGGAGTGGGGAAGGTAAAAAAATAAGGGCTATCAAAGCCCTTTTTTATTGATTTACTTGCTGCACAATTTTGCACACTCCTTTTGATTCTAGTAATCCCCTTCCGCGCCAGCTCTGAAGCGACTTCAGCTAAGTTTCAAAAGCGCACAAAAGAAATACACGAAAATTGATTTAAATCAATGCCCTTTTCACCAACCACTTGTAAGTTAAGCAAAACACAACAAACTTTTAAACTTAACCTATAAATTTAAAAGTTATCAAAGCATCAACAAGAGAGAAACAACATGGCAATAAGCCCAATTCAAAAACAAATAGCCAGCCTAGAAGCAAAGGTTGAGGTTCTTGAAAGTATCATAAACATCGCCAAAACTCCTGGTGGACGCATTAGTGATGATGGTAAAAATTTAATTTACATATTACGCAATGCAAAAATGAATAAAACTGACATTGCAAAACTACTAGATATATCCCCTGCCGCCTTGAGCAAATATGACTAATTTGTAAGGAATTAAAATGGTTTTCCCTATTACTCCTTTTCATGCGACCAAGATTCGCCAGTGCTTTGAAAAATTAAATATCAGCGGAGAAGTCTTCGATTATAAGACCGTATATCGGGACACAAAAACTAACTTCATATGCAACGTACATACCGGTAGAAAAGGGATGAGTATGGAGGTTCAGAATGCTGATAAAGACCTTGGTTTAGCCCAGATACTTTCTGCAATCGCCCGTGAGACACCGCCAGCAGTGTGATGTCGCTGCCATTAACTAGCCCTAACGGAAAAGCTGCGATTCAAAGCGGCTTTTCCTGCTTTCCTGTATTATCTTCTGCCTGAACAATCTTGCACATTTTTGCACAATTTTTTTGATGCTATTAATCCATTATCTCGCCAAGTCTGCTGCGAATCAGGCAGGGTTGCAAAAGTGCACAAAAAGAGGCCCGTTTAGCGCGCAGGCGAGGCGGGGGAGCAAGCGCGCGCTTTGGGGGGGCAGGCAGGGGGTCGTATACCTCCGGAATCGCGGCCTGAGCCGCGCTGTATTGCCGCGCGCTCGCTCCGGCCGCGCGGGAGCAGGTGGGAAAATGCCGCCTCAGAGCGGCTTACAGCGCGTCTGGTGAGGGGTACGGAAAACGATGCCCGACAGGCGGCGGGCAGTGCCGGAAGGTGAAAAAATCAGAAGGATTTTCGGGAGTGCAGACAAAACACCATCACTCCCGATGGTGTCTGCAGGATATTCAGGCGCTGTCGGAGAGGAGTGCATAGGGGTTGAAGCGGATCACCTCCTCGCCCAGCCAGTCGTTAACGTGTTTCATGGCTTCCATCACCGGCGTCAGCTCATTGATGGCAAACACCCTGGCGGCTTTTTCCACATCGCCGAATGAGCCATTCCCCTCCGGGATGGCGCCCATCAGTTGCGGCGGTACGCGATGCGCGGCCAGAATGTCATCGCGTGTTGCCGACTTCACACCGATAAACTCATCCTTCGCCGATATCTGGCTGAACGGCAGGATCTGAACCGAGTCTTTCCCGCCGCCAGGCGCATGCAGCAGAATGTTTTTGAATGCCCCACCACGCCGCGTATCCGTCAGCGTTTTCTTGAGTTTGTCGAGGCTTTCCTGATCGGCAATGGCGCTGTTCACGTAAACAATGCAACCTGCATGGCTGCCGTTGTCATAGTAAAGCTTGCGGAACTTGTCAGCCGAGTGCGACAGGTTGGCCGACAGCAGGCCCGCAAAATACTCCGGCATACCGTAGATATCCTGGTGAATATCCGGATTGATGACGTGGCACACAGAGCCAGTCCTGAACTGGTGATCATCCAGGCCCGCCTGAATAAACCAGTAGGTATCGAGATCGGAACCCCTCCGGGTGTATTTGGCGAGTGAATGGCGCAGCCCCAGCGGGCCGCCAAGCATATTTGATCGCAGCTCAAGGTAGGCGTTACCGAACACAAACCAGTCAAGCGCAAAGGCAGAGAACACCTGACGGGACAGCAACCGGTGCGGGATAAAACACCCGGCCAGCACGTTGCGTTTAAACATCAGCGCGGACTGGTGCCAGCTTGCATAACCAAACTGCCGCGCCAGCCCGTACCAGCTGATCGGTGTTTCGTAATAGCGGCCATTGTTGGCGCAATACATACTGTCCAGCAGGTCATAAGATGACGTGACCGGCCATGGCCCGTCAAAGGTGAAAGAACTCAGTCCCGGCTGGGTTTTCAGTGCAGAAACCAGGTCTGTCTGTTCCCCGGAATGCTGCCGCGCGCCGGGATATTTTTTTGGGATCAAAGTCAGTACTCCATAACGGTCATGGTATTGCCGCCGTCAGCGCCCAGCGGTTCGTTGATAGTGGCAAGCATGGTCGCCCAGGCTAAGTCACCGTGACTGACGCCACGGGCGCGGTCAGTGTCATACGTGATCACACCACCTGGTGTGACCACTTTTCGCACCGCGCTGAACGCGGTGATCAGGTCATACTCTCCCCGGTCATACTCCCAGCGACCGGCGCGGATCATTTGCAGCATTTTCAGTACCAGCATGCGCTTGCTGGCGGGCGAAAACTGGTAGCACACTGCCGCCGGAAATTTCTTCTTCACGAGCTGATAAACCGCCTCGCCGATGCCGCTGCCATCAATGCCAATGTGCTGGACGTTGTAGCGGGTCAGCATGTTGATGATCAGTTGCGCCTGCGCTTCGAATTCCATGCCGCGTATGCGCTGGGTTTCGATGGTACGAAACTTGGCGCCGGGAACCAGCGGCGCCGCATTAACCGATATTGCCCCGCTGTCACCTTTGCCGCTGGCGCCATTGGGGTCATAGCCAATCCACACCGCGCGATCTGCCATCGGGCGCATGGCGTACGGTTTCCAGTCGGTCCAGTCGTCAAACCCATCAACACCACAACTCAGCAACTGGTTGTAATCGAAAGCGGTTTCGCCGTTTTTGATGAACACGCAGCCATACAGGTTGTCGTATTCCTCCGGGCTGTTCTCCTGCTGAATTTCCTCAATGTCAGTGAGATCCCACCCGTGATCGATGGCGTCCTGAAGGGTGACAATCTGGCGCCAGATGTTATCCGGACACATCAGGCCGCTGTTGAGTGTTTTCCAGCTGGTGTCAAACTCAATCCGTTTGCCATGGCTGCGGCCTTTGTTAAACGCTTCACCACTCCAGAACGGATAGGCTTCGTGGCTTTCTGCTGACGGTGTGGAAAAATAGGTGCGTGTCAGCCCTTTCAGGGTTGCCATTGCCCCGGCCACTTTCTTCAGGTTGGCAAACTGCCCCACCCAGAAAAACTCATCAAAATAGAGATTGCCGGTGTATGACTGCGCTGTTGCGGCTGAGGTGCCAAGAAAATGCAGCTCTGCGCCGTTCGCCAGCTGGATCATGTCACCGCCCTTCAGTTCTACGTCCACTTCCTCAGCGGCAGAACGAATAAAACTGCGGAACTGATACGCCTGACGGCGACTGGCGGAAAGGAATATCTGGTTGCGCTGATGTTTGTATTTCACATCGTCAGACAGCGCACGCAACAACGCTTCGCGCGCAAAATACCAGGTGGCGCCCACCTGGCGGGATTTCAGTATGGCGCGGTTGCGGTGGTGGTGATTGTCGAACCAGCCGCGCTGGTGCCAGTGCAGCGAGCCAAGAATGTTTTCCCGCAGTGCCGCAATCTGCGATTCCGAGAAAGCATTTTGTTTCTTGCGCAGCTTCTTTTTCGGCTGCGTGGCCGGGGTGCCGTTATCCAGCTTTTTAAGCTGTCGGGTCAGCAGGTCGATTTCCTTGAAGTCACCGCCGGTCTTTTTATCCTTGCCGGTCAGCTGAATCAGACGCGCATCAATGGATGTGGTGACACGCCGGATGGGCGGCGTGTCGTCCCACTCGTCACGCTTTTTCCAGGCATAGACTGTGTTCTGATTGATCCCCATCAGGCGTGAAATTTCTGCTGGCGGGTAACCCTGCCAGTAGAGTTGTCTTGCCCGCTGCCTGATAAACGCTTCCTCAACCGACATTCGCTTCTCCTCGCTGTATGCCGGGGAGATTAACCCGCGCGCGCGGATGCTTTCCCGCACCTCTGGTTGTTGTGTTTCCCCTACAACAACAACGCGTTGAGGCGGCAATGCCGCCCCTGCCATCATTTCGCTGAACTCACTCACAACGAGCAAACGAACATGGCTGGCACAACGAAAACCCGCAAAAAATTCCGTGTTGCTGTCTCCGGGGCCACCGTCGATGGCCGTGAAATTAAGCCGGAACATCTCCACGACGCAGCAGCGAATTACAACCCGGAAGTGTACGGGGCGCGCGTCAACATTGAGCATTACCTCTCGCCTTATCCGGGCAGTGATTTCGGGGCGATGGGCGATGTGACCGCATTAAGCGCCGAGGATATTACCACCGGGCCGCTGGCCGGGCGCACCGCGCTCTATGCGGAGATTGAAGCGTCCGACCGTATGAAGCAAATGACCGACAAAGGGCAAAAGGTTTATTCCAGCATTGAACTGCACCCGCAGTTTGCGCTCAACGGCAAGGCCTATGTGATGGGCCTCGCGATGACAGACACGCCCGCCAGCCTTGGCACTGAACGCCTGAAATTTGCTGCTCAGCAGCGTGCGCAGGTGATGGCATTCAACAATCAGCAGGCAGAACCGCCGATGATCACCGAAGCCATTGAGGCGGAAGTGATCGAGCTTTCCGGCCAGCGCAGCGATGAGAGCAAACAGTGGTTTTCCCGTGTCATGGGCATCCTTGGCAAAGGTCAGAAGACCGACGATGAGCGATTCAGCCAGGTGCATCAGGCTGTTGAGGCCGTGGCGCAGTCACAGGTTGAACTCAGTGAGCAGTTCAGCAGCGTTGAGCAGGGCCGCGCACAGGACAAAGCCGCCATTCAGCAGCTGACAACCGATCTGGCTGCACTGCGCCAGAAACTTGAAACCACGGACGGCAACTTCAGCCGCCGCCCGCCTGCCAGCGGTGGTGATAACGCGCAGCTGGCTGACTACTGATATCAGCAACGAGAGAGAAAGAGATGAGAAATAATACCCGTCAACTGTTCGATCAGTATGTGGCACGGCAGGCGCAGCTTAACGGCGTGACAGCCGCCGCCGTTTCGGCACAGTTCAGCGTTGATCCGACTGCGCAACAGCGCCTTGAAGCCGCCGCGCAGGAAAGTGACGCCTTTCTGAAACAAATTAACGTGTTCGGCGTTGATGAGCAGATCGGCCAGAAAATCCTGATCGGCAGCAAAGGGCCGCTGGCCGGGGTGAACAACAGCACCACCACGCGCCGCAACCCGGCATCCAGTGACAACATGGATCCTTACGGCTACCTCTGCCGCAAGACCAACTACGACTACGGTATCTCGTACGCACAGCTTGATGCCTGGGCGCATCAGCCAAACTTTCAGCCGCTGATCAGCAGTGCAATGGCCCGTCAGATGTCACTTGACCGAATCATGATCGGTTTCAACGGGGCAGGCTATTCCGATCCTTCTGATCGCGCAGCGAATCCGCTGTTGCAGGATTGTGGCATCGGCTGGTTGCAGAAAATCCGCAATGAAGCCCCGCATCGCCGTATCACGGGCGTGACAGTCACTTCCCGCGATCAGGACAACAAAATTGTCGCCGCCGGGACATACGGCAACCTGACGGCAGCGGTATACGACGCCAAAAACAGCCTTATGGATGAGTGGCACAAGCGCAACCCTGACAACGTGGTGATCCTCGCTGGCGACCTGCTGACGACCAGTAATTTCCCGACCATCAATGCCATGAGCCAGGCCAATCCCAATACGGAAATGCTGGCGGGGCAGCTCATTGTGTCGCAGGAGCGCGTGGGGAATATGCCGACCTTCATCGCGCCCTACTTCCCCGGCAACGGCATCCTCATCACGCCGTTCAAAAACCTGTCGCTCTACTTCCAGCGCGGCTCCCTGCGCCGGACTATCAAGGAAGAGCCGGAGTACAACCGCGTCGCAACTTACCAGTCATCCAATGACGATTTCATTGTTGAAGATTATGGCGCAGTGGCGTTTATCGACGGGATCACCTTCGCCGAAGCGGCTGAGGGCGGCGCGTAACACCGGGCGGGCTGCGCTTTGCGGCCCGCTTCACTCGGGGACAGAACCATGCTGACACCGGCACAAAAACATTTTCAGAAGGTCATGGCTGAACGCCATGGCAAAACAGACGAGCAGACCGACACCGCGCGCACCGCGCATGAGCAAATCCTGCACCGGCTGCGCATGGATCAGAGTGCATTGCGCAAAGTGCAGTCCGACCAGGCAAAAGCCGCCATGAAGCGCCAGTTACTTCCCAATTATGAGGGCTGGATCGAGGGGACACTGGCAGGCGGCAGCGGACGGCAGGATGAAGTGATCACCACGCTGATGGTATGGGCGGTGGACGCGGGCGATTACGCACTGGCCGTGCGTATCGGGCGCTATGTCGTCTCCCACAACCTGCTGATGCCAGACCGGTTTAACCGCACGCCTGCCACCGTACTGGTTGACGAAATTTGCGATCCCATTCTGGTGCAGGTCAAGGCCGATGACAGCACCGACATAACGCCTTATCTGGCGGTGCTCGATGACATCGAAGAGATCACCGCAAACAGCGATATGCCGGATGTGGTTCGCGCCAAGCTCTGCAAAGCCAGGGCGTTTGCACTGCGAAGCGGCACAGCCGAAGAGCAGGAAACCGCCCTTTCCCTGCTGCGT
Organism: Kosakonia sp. MUSA4; assembly: GCF_013085925.1. Classification (NCBI taxonomy): domain Bacteria; kingdom Pseudomonadati; phylum Pseudomonadota; class Gammaproteobacteria; order Enterobacterales; family Enterobacteriaceae; genus Kosakonia; species Kosakonia sp. MUSA4. The sequence goes on along the minus strand of NZ_CP025697.1, from coordinate 1,169,394 downwards.
AAGGCGCTGACGCTTGATGCCGGGGCCGGGGTGAAAAAAGAGATCGACCGCCTGGCGCGTGTGGTTAAAAAAGCCAGCGCAACAGCCGGTTCCGTTGACGGCGCAACAGATGACACGGGTAATGCCAGTGCCGCAACTGACACAGGTTCAGGTGGTGCGGAGCCAGCTTCCGCAGCAGCGGACGGCATCGCAGAACAACCTGCCACTGTCGCCGAAAAAACTACAACCCGAACCCGGCGCAACACAAGTGCAAAAGCGCGTTCCGGGGCGAAGTCAGGCGGACAAACCCGAAAACGGAAAGCGCCGACAGAGAAGACGAAATAACCGACTTGCGCCCCGTGCGCTGGCGGCGCGGGCGGAAATCTGTAGCGCCTGGCGTTTACTTTTTTCCATCCGCTCACCGCCACCTTTTCAGGAGACTACACGATGAGCTTTGTAGCGGGTCGCGCCGTCACACCTTCTGCGGAAGATGTGCCGGACGTCAATGATGGTGGCGAAAAAGTCACTGCCGGTTCGTTCTGGCCGGAAATCGCCCTGAGTGATGTACGCCTTGAAATGCGTATCAATGGTGCCGTGACCACCACCCGTCTCAAACATGTGGTGACGGAAGCGGTGATCCACGTATCAGAGCAGCTGGCGTCATGGCAGACAGAACAGATTGCTGCGGGTTATGCCTCGCTGGTCGCAGTCCCGGCCATGCAGGTTGACGGGCAGAGCGTGAAAATCCATCGCTACCGCCGCGCGGTATTCAGCTGCGCCCGCGCCCTTCTGCTTGAGACTTTTCGCGATGTTGATACCACCGGCGATGCCGGTGAAAAACGCGCCGTTGCCCTCTCCACTCAGGCGCAGGATCTCTGGCGCGATGTGCGCTGGGCCATTGCGGATATCCGTGGCGCCACACGCAATTTCACGGAGGCTTTCTGATGAAGGTCAGGGCCTTGCAGGGGGATACCGTGGATTTGCTGTGTCAGCGGCATTACGGTCTGACACGCAGCGTGACCGAGGCAGTGGTGTCGGCCAATAAGGGCATTTCCGGCCAGCTTTTTCTGACTGCCGGTCAGGAGGTGGAATTACCCGAAGTCAGCGAACCGGCAGCCACGGAGACCGTACAGCTATGGAGTTAATCAATCGGTCGGCTTACGCACGTAGCGAGGCAGGAGCGCATGAAAATGAATGATTCCGGGAATATCTTCACGCAGATCTTTGCGTGGATTGCCGCGCTGGCGGCAGCTATAGGATTTACCACACAGGATCTGGTGTACATGTTCTTTGGTGCAGCAGGGCTGATTATTTCCCTGGCCTCTTATGTAAGCGGGAGGCTGGATGCGCGCCGTCGCCGTAAGGAAGATGAAAAGCGTACGCAGATGCTGAGTGGCTACCTCAACGAGGTGAAAGATAAGCCCTCACATGAGCGCCCGGCGGCAGTGCAGGTGGCGGTCAAGGCGCTGGAAAAGGTAGGTGAATAATGGCGATGTCTCCTTCATTAAAAAACAGGCTGGCAGGCATGGCTGGCGCCAGCGCAATTACCATCGCAGGGGTGATGATCCCCGACCTTGAGGGTGTCCGGTACACGCCTTACCACGATGTCGCGGGTGTGCTTACGGTCTGTTACGGGCATACAGGCAGGGACATTATTCCGGGTAAAAAATACACCGAAACCGAATGCCGTGCACTTCTGCAAAAAGACCTTGTGCCTTTCGCGCAGTCTGTGGATCGCTCCGTTAAGGTGCCCGCCAGCGAGTACCAGAAAGCAGCGCTTATCACGTTCAGTTACAACGTCGGTGTTACAGCGTTTGAGCGCTCCGCGTTGTTGCGTCAGCTTAATACCGGTAATTACAGGGCCGCCTGTGACGGACTGCGTCAGTGGATTTACGCTGGCGGCAAAAAGTGGAAAGGGCTGATGAATCGTCGCGAAGTTGAGCGCGAGGTGTGTCTGTGGGGCCAGAAATGAACCGCATTACGGTCATTGCAGGCGCAACAGCATTGGCAATTATCGCCGCGCTCGCAGTGTGGCTGGTTTCCACCAGAGCAGACCTGAGCGCAGCGGAAAGCGATAAGCGTGTGCTGGCGTCTGATAACGCACTACAGCGCGAGGCAATTGCGACTCAGGTTTTCAATATCAACCGCTTCAATCAGACAGCAGCGAATGCCGCACATGCCAATGCGCTCACCAGTGCCAGCTCGGATGAAGCCGTAATCGAATACCGGGAGATCCTCCGCCATGAAAAAACCTGTGATTTTGCTGTGCCTGTCAGTGTTGCTCGCGGGTTGCTCGGGTACGCAAACCGTTTACGTGCCAGCGCCCTCGGTGCCGATCCCTCCGGGTCTGACACAGCCAGTGATCGCACCGCTGCCACCGACACGCTGACCTATTGCCAGGCCGTGTTGTGGATCCAGCCACTGCTGGCGGCTGTCGAAACGGCAAATAATCAGCTGGCGGGCATTCGCGAGATAGAACAGCAGCGGGCGCAGCAGAGTACGCAAACCGGATTTACAGGAGCAAAACCATGAAAAAAACAGAACTGCTGCGCGGGGCGCTGATTGCCGGTAATGAGTGGTGCAGAGCCAGACCAGAGCAAATCACGGTCTGGACGGAGAAAGGCAGTATTGAAATTCAGGCAACCGGTGAAAGCTCGTTTATGTACCGCTACGAAATCAAAGTGCTGGCGATGGAGTTTCCCGGTCATGTCGATGATCTCATGCTCCCCCTGCTGGCCTGGGTCTGGAAGCATCAACCCGATTTGCTTCTGAACCCTGACAGCAACAGAAAAATTGAATTTGAGGCCGACATACTGAGCGATGACACAGCCGATATCCTGTTTACGCTCCCGGTATGGGAGCGCGTCATGGTCAGTAATGAGAGCGGTGTTGCCGTGGCGACACATCTGCCGGAAGACCGCCCGCGATTTTGCCATGGTGAGTGGGATGCCGTTTTCCTCGATCCGGATGCCGGTGAGGTCGTGCCATGAGGGATGATACCGCGCTGTTTCAGCAGCTTGATGATGTGTTTGCCACCATCCTGGCCGGGATGGCTCCGGCGGGCCGGTTGCGCACGGCCAGAAATATTGCCACCACCCTTCGCCGCAGTCAGAGCCAGCGCATCGGGCGGCAGGAAGCCCCGGACGGCAGCAAGTTTGAGAAGCGCCGCCGACGCGTTTTGCGCTCACAGGCTGGCATCAGTTTTATCTGGAATGGTGAAACCCGGCGCCTGAAAAACTGGCAGGCCAGCCGGGGGAGTCGTGGCCGTATGCTGACGGGATTTGATGAAGAGCGTGGTGCGGTGCGTACTTTCTATCGGGCAGACATTGAGCGCTATCTCGATGTCAGTTTTACGGAAGTTCGCCGTGATACCACGAAGCCCGATCCGATGTTTCGCCGTCTGCGAACGGCACGGTTTCTGAAAGCGCGCGCTGACGCTGACAGCGCGACCGTTGGCTTTTCCGGGGTGGCCGCAAGGATTGCCCGCGTGCACCAGTACGGCCTGCGCGACAAAGTGAACAAAAGCGGTGCGGTGGCAACCTATCCACGCCGCCAGTTGCTGGGGCTGAGCAAAGCTGACCGCATGGCGATCGCCCGTCAGGTCATTGATTCGCTGGAGGTGCAATAGTGGATGCCGCTGAATTGATCCGTCTGCTGGAAAACGTTGTCCGTACCGGCACGGTAACTGAGATCGATGTGAGCCGGTGGCGCGTGCGCGTGGAAAGCGGCGGACTTACCACCACCTGGCTTCGCTGGAATGCGCAGCGCGCGGGCGCATTCAGTGTATGGCTTCCCCCTGCTGTGGGTGAACAGGTCTGGCTGCTGTGCATGGGCGGAAACCCCGAAACCGCCATTATTGGCGGGAGCCTGTACAGCAACGACAACCCGGCGCCGGGTGCATCAGCACTCGAGATGGTCATGACCGCACCGGACGGCGCACGGTTTCATTACGACGCCAGCGCCGGGGCGCTGACCGTCTCCGGAATCAAAACCGCCAGGCTGGAAGCGGCTGTCAGCGTCACTCTGGATACGCCAGTTGTTGAATGTACCAATCTGCTGAAAACCCGGACGTTCACTGTTTCTGAAGGGGGGAATCTGGAGGGGAACTTCACTCACGGCAACGGGACGTTCATATCAAACGGCGTGCAGGTGGACAACCATTCGCACGGCAGTGTGCAGCGTGGCGGGAGCTGGACGGAGGGCACGCAATGACAGCGCGCTATACGGGCATGAACCCGGACGGGACAGGAACGCTTACGGATGCCGATCATGTCTGGCAGTCGGTGAGCGATATCCTCCGCACCCCGATTGGCTCCAGGCTGATGCGCCGTAACTATGGTTCGCTGGTTCAGGATCTTATCGATAACCCGCAGAACAACGTTACCCGCATGCAGCTGATGAGCGCGATTGTCATCGCGCTGGCAACGTGGGAGCCACGAATAGCGCTGAGCACCGTGGATGTGGCTTTCTCTGCGAGCGGCGCGGTAACAGCGAATATGTCAGGCATGCTGACGGAAACCATGGAACAGCAGGCCACCACCATCACACTCAGGGGCGACAGCAATGGCAACGGTTGATTTATCGCAGCTGCCGCAGCCGCAAATTATCGAAACGCTGGATTTCGAGGGGATTTTACTCGATGTAAAAGCCGTCATTATCGCCGCGTTCCCGGCAGATCAGCAGTCTGCAATAACCGCTGCGCTGGGATTCGAATCTGAGCCACTGAATGTCATTGCGCAGGTCGTGGCATACCGGGAGATGATGTTACGCCAGCAGATAAACGAAGGTGCTGCTGCCTGCATGCTGAGTCACGCCGCGTCCACCGATCTGGATAATCTGGCCGCCAACCTCAACACCGCCAGGCTTGAAATCACACCCGAGACAGACACGAGCGATGCCGTGATGGAGAGCGATACGGCCCTGCGCCTGCGCGCGCAAACCGCGTTTGAAGGTCTGAGCGTGGCCGGGCCAACCGGCGCTTACGAGTACTACGCCCGAAGCGCCAGCGGCAAAGTGGCAGACGCAAAAGCAGTCAGCCCCTCTCCTGCCGTGGTTGTGGTGTCGGTGTTATCAACCGAAGGTGATGGCACGGCTTCACCGGAGTTGCTGGCTGTCGTGAATGCGGCACTGTCCGCAGAAGACCGGCGCCCGGTGGGTGATCGTCTTACGGTGCAAAGTGCGGAGATCGTCACCTATGAGATTGAGGCCACGCTTTATCTCTATCCGGGGCCGGAATCCGAACCCATTCTGACAGCTGCGCAGGACTCACTGACGGCATGGCTGGCAGCCCAGGGGAAAATCGGGCGGGATGTTGCCCGCAGCGCGGTGATGGCGGCGTTACATGTTCAGGGTGTACAGCGCGTTGAGCTGACGACCCCTGCCGCAGATATCGTGATCGATGATACGCAATCAGCGGTGTGCGTTAACGTCACTGTCAGCCAGGGAGGCACCAATGAGTAACAGCCTGCTGCCCCCCACCGCCAGTCAGTTTTTGCGCCGCACCGAAACCGCCACGGCAAGGATTAACGCTATCCCCGTCGAGCTTCACAAGCTGTGGGATCCGGATGAGTGCCCCGTGCTATTCCTGCCCTATCTCGCCTGGGCGTTGTCGGTCGATCGCTGGGATAAAAACTGGTCTGAACAGACAAAGCGCGCCGTCATCAGAGCCGCCTTTATGGTTCATCGCCAGAAAGGAACCATCCACGCGCTGCGCCGCGTTGTGGAGCCGTTCGGCTTTCTGATTCGGGTAACTGAATGGTGGCAGACCGGCGAAGAGCCGGGCACTTTCCGGCTGGATATCGGCGTGCAGGAACAGGGCATCACTGAGGAAACGTATCAGGAGCTTGAGCGGCTGATTCAGGATGCGAAGCCGCTGAGCAGGCATCTGATCGGGCTGTCGATCCAGCTTCAGAGCGCCGGTGAATTATACGTTGGCGCCGCCACGTTTGATGGCGCAGCGGTGACGGTTTACCCCTACCTGCCGGAAGAGATCGCCGTTGGCGGTGATTACTACCCGGCTTCGGCCATACATTTGATAGAGAACACGAGAGTTAACGCATGACAGCAAAATATTTTGCCATTCTGACCAATCAGGGCGCCGCGCGGCTGGCGAATGCGGCGGCACTTGGTACGACACTCAACATCACGCAGATGGCGGTTGGCGATGCCAATGGGGTACTACCCACCCCTGACCCGGCGCAGACTGCGCTGATTAACCAGAAACGCATCGCGGCACTGAATATGCTGTCGATTGACCCCAACAACAGCAGTCAGATTATCGCTGAGCAGGTGATACCGGAAAACGAGGGCGGATACTGGATCCGTGAAATCGGCCTTTATGATGACAGCGGCGTGCTGGTTGCCGTAGCAAACTGCCCGGAAACCTATAAACCGCTGTTGCAGGAAGGTAGCGGACGTACGCAAACCATTCGCATGGTACTGATCGTATCATCCACAGCAGCAGTCACGCTGAAGATTGATCCTGCCGTGGTGCTGGCTACGCGACAATACGTCGATAATAAAGTGATCGAGGTAAAGGCCTATGCAGATGATTTGCTGAGCCAGCATATTGCGGCCAGCAACCCGCACACGCAGTATGCGCCGATTGCCAGCCCGACCTTTACCGGAACCCCGGCAGCACCAACGCCAGTCAAAGCGGATAACAGCACAAAGCTGGCAACCACAGCGCATGTCAAATCAGTTGTTGCCGATTACGCGCCACTGGCAAGCCCGGCAATGACAGGTGTTCCGACAGCGCCCACAGCAGCGCAATCAGTCAACAACACGCAGCTTGCCACCACGGCATTTGTTAAAGCTGCAATTGCCGCACTGGTAGCTTCATCTCCGGCAACACTTGACACCCTCAATGAGCTGGCCGCCGCTCTTGGTAACGATCCAAACTTTGCCACCACCATGACTAATGCGCTGGCGGGGAAGCAACCACTTGATAACACCCTCACGGCGTTATCCGGGAAATCTGTAGCGGCTCTTCTCGAATACCTTGGTTTAGGGGAAATTGCTATGGCTGGGGTTTGTTCGGGCACAATGGGAACGAGCGGGTATATTTCGACACCAATGATAATTAATGGTGTGAAGAGCAATTTAATTAAGCAATGGGGAACTGCGACTATATCGCTTACGGTTCAGCAAAATGCTGTAGAAGGCAATGCACCTGTCGTTTTTCCAACCACTTTCCCTACAGCTCCCCTGAGCCTTCAGGCGTCTGTTCTGACGGATGTAATTGGCGGAACATGTGAAACGTGCAGACCGACAGCATTATCTACGACAGGGGCGACTCTGAGAGGAATGTCACTTTCGTCGAACACCAGCGGCGCGCCAACTGCTGGCAATATTACCGTGTATTGGGAATCGATAGGTTATTAAAATGTCTAAATATTTCTCACCTTCTAAACTTGGTTTCTATGATGCCTCGTTAAAAAGTGCATATGTGGCAGCAGGTTCTTGGCCTGATGATTTGGTCGAAATAACAGATGAAATTTGGGGTGATTTTCTTTCCACTCCACCTGATGGGAAACGACTTGGATCGAATTCATCTGGCGTTCCCGTCTGGGTAGAGACGCCAGCACCAACAACAGGTGAGCTTCTTGTAGAAGCGAAAGCAAAGCAGGCTAATCTCATTTCCTCAGCGAAGAACACTATATCAATATGGCAGACTGAGTTGCAGCTGGGAATAATCAGTGATGACAACAAAGCATCACTGATAGCCTGGATAAGTTATATCAATATACTTCAATCGTTGGACTTTAGTTCAATAACAGAAAAGGCCAGTTATGAGGCATTTGTCTGGCCAACTACTCCGGTGGAGTAGATCAAGTGTACAGCGTGAAGATTTGACTTACCCAGAAAATAAACTTTATTTTTCAGTTGGTTGAGTCGGAACATCATTTTTATTTGTTTCAGGGAGCTACTACAAAGAAGGTGCTTAAAATAAACACTGGCTAGTCGAGGGACAGGTGTCAGCATGCTCACATCCATTGGAGATACGGATGTCATTGAGGCTAGCCAGGAAGAAACTTTATTTTGTATTGATTTTTATCGTGACAACGGTTAGTTCATCATATCTGATGATTGAGCCATACAGCTAACTGATGCAATTCCATTGTATTTATTATATCCTTACGCCATCATAATCTATGGTTAGTGAGCAAATGGAAATTAGTACATATAGTTTGATTGGAATTTTGTTTGTTCCTGTATTAATTATGTATCTCGTTAAAGCCTTAGCCCCTAAAAATATAACATCTTCTTTTGAAGGGGATTCTGGTCTATATAATAAAATAGAACCTTTAAGGGGCGTTGCCGCCTCTTTAGTCGCGATTAGCCATACTTTTTTTTCTTATAACCTTACTAATCACGGTTCGTGGCAGCCGGTTAACAGCAAAATTGCGCCTATATCTGACTCTGTAGCAAATGTAATATTTTCTTTTGGTGGAGGGGGAGTAATACTGTTTTTTATGATTACCGGATTCCTTTTTTGTGATAAAGCAATCAGGGCGAATGGTGTCATTGATTTTAAAAATTTTTACATTGGCCGTTTTTTCCGAATAGTACCAGCATATACTTTTATTGCATTATTTATTCTGCTTGTGTCATTTCTAACCGGATATTATCATTACAATACTCCGCAAGAATACATTCTTTCTATTGTATCGTGGCTTACGTTTGGCCTGAGTACCCCAATGACAATATCTTCTCATATTGACAAATATTTGATAATTGCAGGTGTACTCTGGACACTCAACGTAGAATGGAAATTCTATTTTTTATACCCCTTAATATGTCAGTTTTGCTGTCGGAGAGTTGCGCTCTTTTCATTATCTTTTTTATTTTTAATGGTATGCGGCTTAATATATCTAAAATTCTTTGATGGGAATAATGGGGGGATATTCCTTAGCTTTATTGCAGGTGGTTTTGCAGCGATAACAATGAACTGTGGAAGTGACGGCTTTCGGAATCTTCTAAAAAGTAACATTTTTGCGTTGATTGGCATAATCATATGTTTAGTATCACTGTATTTGCAATTTAATGTATACTCCTTCCCATCATTGCTTGGGATTTTCATGCTTTTCCTCTCCATCACTCAAGGTTGCTCCGTGTTCGGTTTGCTAAATATAGCGTCGATCAAATGGTTAGGGGGCATCAGTTACTCTCTCTATCTTTCTCATGGTGTTTTCCTTTTCCTTTTCAATAAAATTTTTCTGAATGGATACGGTTATTTTGTCCCGGCAGCATCAGCACTTAGTTTTGCGATAGTTTTCAGTGTCATCTCTTATTATTTTGTTGAGAGACGAGGGATTACGTTTGGAAAACTATTAACGGGCAGAAAAAATATCAATAAAATTGAAAAGCAATCGTCATCTGAGCCTTCTCCCGATGCAGAACGATTATCTAAAACAGACTCTTGAATGAATTGCTGATCTGATTTATCGCGTTATTTGCGCTGGTTTTTAACTCGGCCAGCGCATCACTGACAGATGCGCTCTGCAATTTCTCCCTGAAATCGGTATCGACACGGCTAAGACTGAGCGTGAATTCAATTTTTCTGGGATTACCGTACTGGTCAAACTCCGATTTACCGCGCTCCAGGCGCGTCAGCACATACATCCCGTAAATCCGCCCCTCCCCCTCAATCAGCGGCCAGGGCCGACCGGCAAAGCCAATCGTTTCAAGTGCTGAAAGGGACAGGTTACCGCCGGTTATTTCCGGGTAAAGCACGCCCTCCAGCGTCACGGTATCGTCGCCCACGCCGATGTATTGCCAGCTGGCAGACTGATTAACTCTTTCGTTTTTAACGTGCCGCCACTCCTGCGAGTGGCGCAACTGCTGATAGGGCGTGGTGCGCAGCATAAAAACGAACATCCCAAAGACCATCATCATAAAAACGCTCCTTAATCGCGGTCGCGGAACGAACCACGGTTAGCTCTGTTGGTGGTGGCAAGTGCATCACGAACGGCATCGCGTACCATTTTTTCAAGCTCCGGCACTGACTTACTCCCAACGTCGTTGAAATTGATCTGAAACACCGGCGCAGCGGAAGGTGCAGCAACCGGCGCTGCAACTGCCCCTTGCGTGGCCGCCGGAACGGACAGGACTCCGCCAGCCGCCGATGCAGCAACACCCGGCACAGGCTGAGGGATTACCCGCGCCTCCTGGTATGCACCGCGTAATGCCAGCGCCTGTGGCAAATTTTTGAAAACGATATCGCCAGGGCCGATCTTCTTCGTGTTATCCGCCGTGGTTTTGGTGTTATCTGATATTTCCTTGAGACGCCGCGCCGTTCCGGATTCGGGGATGACAGGCGGAGTGGTAACCGGAGGAGGCGTTTTCGCCGGGGCATCGGGAGACCAGTTCCAGCTTTTGGGAACCATCTTTTTCTGCCGGGGATCCCACTCGTACATAACCGGCGCTTTGGGTGTCAGGCTCTCCGCCTTTCGCTTCGCTTCATCAAGCCCTGCCGGGATCAGCCCCAGCTTTTGCAGAACCCACCCCACCCCCTCCATCAAAAGGGTCAGCGGTGTCAGGAGCGCCTGCAACGCGAAACCAAAAACCTTACCAAAAGTCTCACCGGCACTGGTGCACTGCTCCAGGGTTTCCTTACTGGTCTGCATCGGCGACAGCAGTTTTTGAAACCATCCCCACACGGTCTGAATGCCGCCTGCAATCAGGGTAAAGACTGGTGACAGAGCGGAAAAAGCATCACGTAGCGGCGTAAGCGCCTGCCAGACGCCGCTAAAAAAGCCAAGAAAATAAGCTTTAATCGGCTCCCAGAACCGCCAGATCAACAACCCTGCGGCCACAAATGCCGCACCAATCAACCCTATCGGACTGAGCAAAAATGAAAGCACACCGCCGAGGGCCGATACCGCCGTGGTGATCAGCCCCCAGATGGCAGGCAGCCCGGTCAGGCGTAATGCCAGACCGCCGATACCTTTCACCAGTGAGCCAACTGCCGCGCCAGGCGAAAGGAATGCGGTGAGCAGCCCGCCGCGCAACGCCGGTAAAAGACCGGTTACGCCACCGATATTTTTAGAAAATGAACCGAGTAGCGCGCCCCAGCCGCTCATTCTGCCAAGCACCGGGCCACCAACGGTTCCCAGCGAGCGAAGCGCGGCAACGGTGCCTGATATCCCCTTCCCTCCGGTCAGGAGGGTAAAACCCAGCCGCAACTTTGCCAGCGGGCCAATCAGTATGCCTGTGACAATCGATACCGTACCCAGCGCCGCCGTTAATGCCAGCGCGCCAGCCCCAACGATTAACAGCGTCTTTGCCAGCTCGGGGTTTGCCTTGACCAGCCCGGCCACACGCGTGATTGTCTCATCCAGCCACTGAATCAGACTGCGCAACGGGCCATTCACCGTATCGGATATTTCGGTCTGTAGCCCCTCCCATGCGCTGCTGAGGTTGGACAAATCGCCACCAAGGTTATCCGACATTTTTTTAGCAACGCCAGCCGATTCACCCTGTGCTTTTTTCAGCTCAGCGATGAGTTTCTGAAGTTCGCCACTACCTGCGGCTGCAACCAGTTTTTGCAACCCAGTAACCGCCTCCTCACCAGCTATATCTTTGAAAAAACTTATCTGATCTGTATCACCGTATTTTTTGGTCGCCTTATACAAATCACTGAGAAGAGTTTCAATTGGCCTCATCTTCCCAGTACTGTCTGCAACAGATACACCAAGTTCTTTTAGTGCCTTAGCTGTAGCTCCAGTAGGTGCCGCGAGGCGAAGCAAAGATGCGCGCATGGCTGTACCAGCATCACTGCCCTTAATGCCGACGTTCGCAAGTACACCCGCCATAGCTGCGGCCCGCTCAAGGTCAATGCCAAGTCCGGAAGAAACCGTGCCGGTATACTTCATTGTTTCGCCGAGATCACGAAGGCTGGTACTTGTTCGGGTGAACGTTCCCGCAAGAACATCCCCTACTCTTCCCATGTCTGTAGATTTCAGACTGAACTGCTTCAAAATGCTGGCACCGATATCAGCAGTTTCACCCAGAGAAATATCACCACTGAGCGCACCGCCAGCGATAGCGGTATCCAGCACACCAGGGAGCGCCGCCTTGATTGCCTCCGGCGTAAATCCGGCCATGGCGAGAAAGGCCTGGCCCTGTGCGGCGTCACTGCTGGAAAATGCGGTGTCTGCGCCAAGCTGTTTGGCCTGATCGCGCAACCCCTTAAACCGGGGATCGGTTTTATCCATCCGTGTCAGCGCCATCACGCGTGACATATCAGTATCAAACCCGATAGGCGTTGATAAAAAGCGCCCCGCGCCATAGCCCGCAGCGGCAGCACCGAGGGCCATGCCCGTCCCTGCGCCCCGTAATTTGTCGCCGGTTTCTTTTGCCCGTGAATATTGAGCCTGAGCCTTTGTAATCGCGGCCAGTTGCTGGCGTTCCCGCTCCAGCGCCTGCGTGTATTGCTCAGTTCTGCGCAGGGCGCTTTGCACCGCGCCACTTCCGGCGGTCAGGTTAACGCCGTGCTGACGGATAGCCTGTGTTGCTTCACGTAGCCGGGTGGTTTGCTGGCTATAGGTCTGGTTAAGCCGGGAAATTTTTCCGCGCAGTGTTTCAAGGTGTGCCGCCTGGGCCTCAGTAAGCTGGCCCCCTTCCCGCTGTTTCTGGTTGAGGCCATCGAAAGCCCGTTGCGTGCGGCTGAGTTTTTGCGCGGTATCGTTGGCCTGGGCACGCAGCTTGTCAAACGCTGACGTTTGTTTGTCGAGCTGTTTAACTGCGTCCTGTGTTTTTTTAAGTGATTCGGCAAGGCCGCCAACAGCTTTGCTGGCGGCACTGGTCGGGCGGGTGAGTTTATCGATCGCACTGAACGCGACGCGGATATTAAGATCCATCGGCTTCATCCTCATGGTTGCCGCTACGGATGGCGGCTTGCTGCCGCCATGCCATCAGTTCGCGCGGTTCCATGTCATACATGACAGAGGGCGGCCAGTGGAAAATGACAGCGATATCGGCAATCAGATCCTCAACGCTGCTAAACAGAGCTTCCCTTATTCGTTCGCCGTCGCCGCCGCGTTCGGTACGGATGGCGCCGCTTTCGTCAAAAAAGGCGTAATTTCTTCGGCAAGTGCCACGTAATCCTGCGTATCCATTGCGGCAATATCCGCCGTGGTCAGCGCTGGCGAGGTAACGCGGGAAAGCAGTGTTGAGGTGGATTCAAAATCGAAATTGAGCACGTCAACGAGGCGCAGGCCACGAAGTGAACCAGCCTGTTTAATCGTCTCGGTGATGGTCACAACGGTGATTTCATCGTTACCGCGTTTGATGGGTTTCGTCAGTATTACAGCCATGGGTCAATCTCCTGGGTGGCAACCTGTGCCACCGTTAAAGGGTTAAGTGAAAGCAGTCAGCTATTCAGGCCAAGCGCGGAAGAAATACGATCCGGGTAGAGATTTTCCCCGTTGCGCTTGTAGATAAAGTTCAGCAGGTCAATTTCCAGCAGCGGCTTATCATCAACTGACAGCCTATAATAGGTGTTTTTGATGGCGTAGGTGTGGTTAGTGTCATCACCCTGCTTTGCATCACCGGGATCAATCTCAGTAATACGCCCGCGCATTTCCACTTCCATCAGGGAACTGGTTCCGCCGCTGTAAATCTCACCAGCAAAACGCAGGCGCAGTTCGTCAATGTCGCCACCGTATTTCAGGAGCAACTCTTCAACCACGCCGCCAACAACCATTGAGGCATCCAGCGCGCCAGAATCAATACCCAGATCCACAGCAACCGCCCCGAGCATCCCGGCGCCCTGAAAATCCTCAGTTTTGCGGGTAAGCTTCGGTAACGTCACGCTGGGGATTTTCCCGATGTAGTTCACGCCATTGACGAACAGCGTGAACAAGCGAATTTTTTTAGGGATCGCCATTTACGCACCTCCGAGGGATGAAAATGCCGCTTCGTAATACTGATCGGTGAACGTCTGAATCATCGTCAGATCTTCCAGCGGTGGCACCGGGCTGTAGTTGTAGCGCACCACAGCTTTACCCTGCCGGATGCCGGTCGTCGGGTTATCAACGATATCGAACCAGCAGGATGCACCAGTCAGTTTGCCCTCAGTGACCAGCGCCTGAAGCTTGCTGTTAATCCCACTCACCACGTCTTTGACGTTTGCTGGCGTCAGTGGCGTGTCAACAGTCGTGAATTGCGCTTCAGCGATGCTGTCCGCCAGAATCTGGGCTGTGCGGGTATAGACCTCAAAAATGTATTCATCCGTATCCGTGGTGCGGTTGCCCCAGAAACGGAAGCCGTCACGTTTGATAAGCGTGGTGATCTCATTGGCGTTCAGCTCGTTAGCGTCCGAGTCTTCCGCCTGAAGCGCCCAGAAAACATCTTTGGCAATCCCGAGCACATTCCTGACTGCAACGTTGGATAGCGACTTGTGCCAGCCCTGTTCATTGTCGATCAGCGCGCGAAGCCCTAACGCGTAGGCGACGGCGGGAAACTCTTCATTCACGCCGGTCTGTGAGTTGTAGGCGATGAAGTTGGGCCAGATAAGCATGCCCTCGCGCTCAGCGAACTGTTCGCGGTAGGTTTTCGCTTCGGCGATAGTCTCGCAGCCATCGCAATAGCTGTAAGAGAATGCACGTAGCTGCTTCGCGATCACGCGCAGCTGCGCCGTGACTTCCTGAGTGTCATAGTCCGGAACACCGAGAATGCGCGGGCGATAACCGGTTTTCTGTTCGGCGGTCAGGAGGGCAAACATCCCGGTATAACTGCCGTCCGCCTGCGTGCCACCGATGATGAGCTGGGATTGCGTTGGCTCGTTCTCCCCTGCCTTCGCCTCCGCAACGCGTACCACAATCACGCGGGTGCTCACCTGGTCGGAAATGGCTTTCAGGGATTTGTAGAGGGAGCCTGTTTTGCCTGCACTCCCCAGAGCCGTGATAACACGCGTCAGCAGCACTGGCGTGTTGAGCGGAAAGGTTTCGGGGTCGGCGTCATCCGCAACAGCGACAAGCCCAATGACAGTGGAATCAATGTCATTGATCGCTGTCTGGAGGTCGGTTTCCTCCTTAACACGCGCCCCGTGGAAAAAGTTGTCGGTCATGCTGTACCGCCATCATGTTGTGAGTTCGGGGCTATATTCCACAAAATAAACACGCCCGACACGCACTGCCGGATGTCGGATGTTTGCGACAACAAACGACAGTTTTCTGCTTCGCGCGCGCATGAAACTATCAGCGCCGGAGGAGTTCACATGGCACTGTCAGCAGACGCAATCAGCAAAACCAAAGCACAACTGGATAAGAGCGCACAGACATTTCAGGATTTTCAGGATGAGCTGTCACCGGTTCCGGCTTTCCGTATCATGCTTGGAGGCAAGGCACTGACCATACTGGATGACCGGCTTATTTCACTGGAACTGACCGACAACCGGGGATTTGAAGCCGACGAACTGACGATCACTATTGCTGACAGTGACGGCCAGTTGCAGCTGCCGCCGCGCGGGGCGGAACTGTCAGTGTCCATCGGCTGGCGTGGTGAGCCGCTGGTCTATAAAGGGATTTATACCCTGGATGAAGTGGCGCACTCCGGGCCGCCTGATCGCCTGGAGCTGACGGCACGTAGCGCTGATTTCAGGGATGAATTCAACACAAAGCGCGAAGTGTCCTGGCATGATGTTAAGGTTGAGCGCGTCATTTCCGTCATCGCGCACCGGTATAAACTGACGCCGGTTATTTCTGAGCAGCTCATCAACATTGAGATCGATCACGCCGACCAGACGCAGGAAAGTGATATGTCTTTCCTGACGAGAATGGCGGAAATGCTGGGAGCCATCGCCACAATCAAAAATGGCAGTCTGTTGTTTATTCTTCCCGGCGGAGGCGTCAGCGCCAGTGGTAAACCGCTGCCGGAATTCTCTATCACCCGTTCAAGTGGCGATCGCCATTCATTCCGTATTGCCGATCGTGATGCCTATACCGGCGTAAGGGCATACTGGCTGGATCTGGAATTCGGTAAGAAGAAAAAAGTAACGGTCAAAAGCCGCAAGCCGAAAAAGAAAAAACCACCTCGCAGCAGCGCCAGAGACGGGGATTATCTGGAGGGTGAAGACGGTAATGTCTATGTATTACGCAAAACATACATCAGTGAAACAGCGGCAAAGCGCGCTGCTGCTGCCAAATGGCAACAGCTCAAACGGGGTGCTGCGGAATTTACGTTAACACTGGCCCGTGGGCGAGCCGATCTCTACCCGGAAATGCATGGAACTGTGGCGGGGTTTAAATCCGATATTGATTCTCAGGACTGGATTATCGCCCGTGCTGCACATTCAATTGATGACAGCGGATTTAAAACCCGCCTGGAGCTGGAAGCCAAAATACCGGAATGGATTGCAGAGACTGAATAAACGAAGCCATAATAACAGCGAGTTCAACTCCCGCCATGGGAGGCCATCATGTTTGTTTGCCCCATTTGTGGTGCTGTCGCTCGCACACGCACCAGTCGCCGTCTCAGTGAGATGACGATCCGTCAGTACCATCAGTGCCAGAATTTTGAATGCAGCATCACATTTACCACACTGAACAGTGTGGAAAAGTTGGTAACGAAGCGCGGCCCGCGTGAAAAACTACCAGATAATTTCATCCCTACCGATGCATTTCCTGCCACACATTATGGAAGAGATCAGCTAAGCCTGTTGCCATAATAAAAGCCCCGCTCCTTAGCGGGGCTTTGTCATTGTAAAGCAGGCACTTTTGTCAAAGTGTGGTCGCTATGTGGACACTGATTTTAAAAATCCCTTTCAATC
Organism: Kosakonia sp. MUSA4; assembly: GCF_013085925.1. Taxonomy (NCBI): domain Bacteria; kingdom Pseudomonadati; phylum Pseudomonadota; class Gammaproteobacteria; order Enterobacterales; family Enterobacteriaceae; genus Kosakonia; species Kosakonia sp. MUSA4. The sequence goes on along the minus strand of NZ_CP025697.1, from coordinate 1,152,641 downwards.
AGTAATTTAAAAACTTGACCTTCCCCTTGATGGAAGGTTTAAGCTTCATTTCACTCAGTATTGAAGCATCACAACCAAGGAGATTTACCATGTCTCACACCATAGAACTAAACCTGGATGGCCTCTCCTGCGGCCATTGCGTTAAACGCGTCAAAGAGAGCCTGGAAAAACGCCCCGATGTTGAACAGGCGGACGTAACCATTGAACGCGCGGAAGTTACCGGCAGCGCCAGCGCTGACGCGCTGATCGCGACCATTAAAGAAGCCGGATACGGCGCGAGCTTAAGCCACCCAAAGGCTAAACCGCTGACAGAGTCATCACTCCCGTCGGAAGCACTGACAGCGGCCCCCTCTGAGCTTCCGGCAGCCAGCGACCTTGATGACAGCCAACAGCTGCTAATCAACGGCATGAGCTGCGCCAGTTGTGTTTCCCGGGTACAAAAAGCCTTGCAGGCCGTACCGGGCGTGACGCAGGCACGGGTCAACCTGGCGGAGCGCACCGCGTTAGTCATGGGGAGCGCGCCCGCCGCTGAATTAGTCAGTGCCGTAGAGCAAGCGGGCTATGGCGCTGAAGCCATAGAAGACGATATTAAGCGCCGCGAGCGCCAGCAGGAAACCGCGCTCGCCACCATGAAGCGTTTCCGCTGGCAGGCGATTGTCGCGCTGGTGGTCGGCGTGCCCATCATGGTCTGGGGCATGATGGGTGACAATATGATGGTCACCGACAGCAATCGCGCTCTGTGGCTGTTTATCGGCCTGATTACCCTGGCGGTGATGATTGTCGCCGGTGGACACTTCTACTCCAGCGCGTGGAAAAGCCTGCGTAACGGCGCCGCCACCATGGATACGCTGGTGGCGCTGGGAACCGGTGCTGCCTGGCTCTATTCGATGAGCGTTAACATCTGGCCGCAGTGGTTCCCGATGGAAGCCCGCCATCTCTACTACGAAGCGAGCGCGATGATTATCGGCCTGATTAATCTCGGCCATATGCTGGAAGCCCGCGCCCGCCAGCGTTCATCGAAAGCGCTGGAACGCTTACTGGATTTAACACCGCCAACCGCGCGAGTCGTCACCGCTGACGGCGAGAAAAATCTGCCGCTGGCAGAAGTACAGCCGGGAATGACATTGCGTCTTACCACTGGCGATCGCGTGCCGGTAGACGGCGAAATCAGCCAGGGCGAAGCCTGGTTCGATGAAGCGATGCTGACCGGCGAACCCGTGCCGCAGGAAAAAAGTATCGGCGAAAGTATTCACGCCGGGACGGTGGTGCAGGATGGTAGCGTGCTGTTTACCGCCAGCGCGGTCGGCAGCCACACCACGCTTTCGCGCATCATCCGGATGGTGCGCCAGGCGCAAAGCAGCAAGCCGGAAATTGGTCAACTGGCCGACCGTATTTCGGCGGTATTTGTGCCAGTAGTGGTCGCTATCGCGCTGCTCAGCGGCGCAATCTGGTACTTCGCTGGTCCTGCGCCGCAAATCGTTTATACGCTGGTGATCGCCACTACCGTGCTGATTATTGCCTGTCCGTGTGCGCTGGGGCTGGCAACGCCGATGTCGATTATCTCCGGCGTCGGTCGCGCCGCGGAATTTGGCGTGCTGGTACGCGATGCCGACGCCCTGCAACGCGCCAGTACGCTGGATACGATTGTATTTGATAAAACCGGCACCCTGACGCGCGGCAAGCCGGAAGTGGTCAGCGTCAAAACGCTGGAGGGCGATGATTCGGCGGCGCTGCGTCTGGCAGCGGCACTTGAGCAAGGTTCCAGCCACCCGCTGGCACGGGCGATCATGGAAAAAGCGGGCAGCGATGCGCTGCCGACGGTGAATCAATTCCGCACATTACGCGGGCTGGGCGTTAGCGGTATTGTCGATGGACGCACTGTATTGCTCGGCAATCAGGCTCTGCTGGCAGAGCAAAATGTGGATACCCGCGCGCTCGACGATGAGATAGCCACGCAGGCCAGTCTCGGAGCAACGCCAGTGCTGCTGGCGGTGGATGGCATCGCCACGGCGCTGTTCGCTATTCGCGATCCGCTACGCGATGACAGCATAGAAGCCCTGCAACGCCTGCACCGCGCCGGTTATCGCCTGGTGATGCTTACCGGTGATAATCCCATTACGGCCAACGCGATTGCCAAAGAGGCCGGGATTGATGAAGTGATTGCCGGCGTTCTGCCTGACGGCAAAGCCGAAGCGATCAAAAACCTGCAACAGCAGGGCCGCCAGGTGGCGATGGTGGGTGATGGCATAAACGACGCGCCCGCGCTGGCACAGGCCGATGTCGGGATCGCCATGGGCGGCGGCAGCGATGTTGCCATTGAAACTGCCGCGATAACGTTGATGCGCCATAGCTTGCTGGGCGTGGCTGATGCGCTGGCGATTGCCAAAGCGACGCTGCGCAATATGAAGCAAAACCTGCTGGGGGCGTTTGTCTATAACTCGCTGGGTATTCCTATTGCTGCCGGGATTCTCTGGCCGCTGACCGGCACCCTGCTCAACCCGGTTGTGGCGGGTGCAGCAATGGCGCTCTCCTCCATTACAGTGGTCAGCAACGCTAACCGCCTGCTGCGTTTTAAACCTCACCAGTAGCCCGCAAATGTTACCCCGCCGTTCAGGCGGCGGGGTTTGCACCTTGCAGCCTGCCGCGTTAGCATGGGATTTTTCACCCGGAAAGCGCGTATGACTCTGTTTCAACGATTGAAAAACTTCTTTCTCGCGCTTCGTGTGCGCCGCTATCGCTGGCCAGCAATGGATATCACGCTGCCCGGCGGCCAGCATCTGCATCTGGTCGGCAGTATTCATATGGGCACCTATGGCATGTCGCCGCTGCCGGAATTACTGCTGCAAAAACTGCGTCATGCCGATGCGCTGATCGTCGAAGCAGACATTGCCGGTTCCGATTCCCCTTTTGATAACCTTCCTCCCGCAGTACCACTCGAAGAGCGCCTGAATCCCCAGCTCCTGAGCCAGCTTGAGCAGACGCTGCAAACCCTTTCGCTGTCGCGCGAGGAGTTTGAACAGCGCCCGGCCTGGCATATTGCGCTGGTGCTGCAGGCAACCCAGGCTCAACGGTTGGGGCTGCGCCCGGAGTATGGCGTCGATTATCAACTGTTGCAGGAGGCCCAGCAGCACCAGGTCAGCGTGCTGGAGCTGGAAGGCACCACCAGCCAACTGGATATCCTGCGCCAGTTACCCGATGACGGCATCGAACTGCTACAGGACACCTTAACGCACTGGCATGAAAATGCGCGCCTGCTACAGGTGATGATGAGCTGGTGGCTGGAAACGCCGCCTGCCGCAGAGTTGTTCAGCTTGCCGTCAACCTTCAGCCAGCCGCTGCATGATGTTCTGATGCATCAGCGTAATCAGGCGTGGTGCGATCGCCTGTTCGCGCTGCCGCCAGGGCGTTATGTGGTGGCAGCCGGCGCGCTTCATCTCTATGGCGATGGCAATCTTCCTGCGCTGCTGCAACAACGGATGGCGCAATAGCGCAAGATGGTACTATTTTTGTTGAGGCACACAGGCGTATGCTTATGGCGTGAAATGACTGTGGTAAGAAGGATTTGCTATGACTCCCGCCGTGAAATTACTCGAAAAAAACAACATCTCTTTTCAGGTGCACACTTACGATCACGATCCCAACGAAACTAATTTTGGTGATGAAGTGGTGCGCAAGCTGGGGCTGAATGCCGATCAGGTCTATAAAACGCTGCTGGTGGCGATTAACGGCGATATGAAACATCTGGCCGTGGCGGTTACGCCGGTCGCCGGTCAACTGGATTTGAAAAAGGTCGCCAAAGCGCTGGGGGCAAAAAAAGTGGATATGGCCGATCCGATGGCCGCACAGCGCAGCACCGGGTATCTGGTGGGCGGCATCAGCCCGTTGGGGCAGAAAAAGCGCCTGCCGACGCTGATTGACGCACCGGCGCAGGAATTCGCCTCGATTTACGTTTCTGGCGGCAAACGCGGGCTGGATATTGAACTGGCGGCGATCGATCTGGCAAAAATGCTGGACGCGAAATTTGCCGATATCGCCCGCCGCGATTAACGCTGATGAGCTGGTTACTGCCAGCTCACTTCCCCTTTCGGTTCGAAAGCAGCCGCATCCAGCGGCGAGTTTTTCTGAATAAACTCTTTCAGCACTTCAGCATCGATAAAACCGGTATTCACATAGCCCGCTTTATCATCAAGACGCGGATAACCATCACCGCCGGTGGCGTTGAAACTTAACGTTGCCAGGCGGTACGTTTTCGCGGCATCAACCGGTTCACCTTTGATCTTCAGTTCGTTGAGCTTGCCGTCTTTCGCGACAAAACTGACGTTGGCAAACTGCGGATAAGCGCCGGAATCCGGCTTCATCTGCGCCACAGCAGTGAGATAATCCGTCAGCTCTTTGCCGGTCAGCGTAGCGTAAACCAGCGTATTGCCGAACGGCTGCACTTTCAGCACATCTTTATAGGTGATGTCGCCCGCTTCAATGGAGTCACGCACGCCGCCGCCGCTCATCACCGCCAGATCCGCGCCAGTGCGCGCCATTTGCGCAGCCAGAATCACCCGCGCCAGGTTGGTTTGCACAAAACGGACTTTGCTGCGATCCCCTTCCAGGTGACCGGTGGTGTTGCCGATTTTCACCTCCAGTTGCGCTTTGCCTCTGTTCTGGAACGGCGTCAGCAGCGACAACATCTGCGGGTTTTCAGCAATTTCCGGCGTATAGAGTACGCGCTCACTTTTGCCGTTATCGTAGGTGACTTTCTTCTTCAGGTTGACCGGGATCAGCTGATAGCGCACCAGTTTCATCTCACCGTTGCGGAACTGGAAATCGGCGCGGCCAACGTATTTACCCCATTCATGGGCCTGCACAATCCAGATACCGTTCTGCTGATCGGGCGCGCACGGCGTTCCCGGCACGTAATCGACCTGCTTTTTATTCTCGGAAGCCATGCACACCGGATCTTGTGAGTGACCACCCACAATCATCGCCAGCGCCCCTTTCGGCAGGCTGCGCGCCATCTCCACATCGCCCGGTGCATTCGAGCCGTGCTCGCCATTGTCGTAATGGCCCATATGAGTAGTGGCGATGATCACGTCTGGTTTTTCGTTCTGCTGGAGTTCCTGAATCACCAGCTTCGCTTCCTCGGCAGGCTTACGGAATTCGATGTCGGTGAAAAACTCCGGGTTGCCGATTTTGGCGGTATCATCGGTGGTTAAACCGATCACGGCAATCTTCAGCCCCTGGCGATTAAAGATCATCCACGGCTTAAACAGACGTTCGCCGGTGCTTTTTTGATAAATATTGGCGGAGAGGAACGGGAACTTCGCCCACTTCTCCTGCTGACGCAGAACGCTGAGCGGGTTATCGAATTCATGGTTGCCGACGGCCATGGCGTCATAACCAATCAGGTTCATGCCGCGAAAATCCGGTTCAGCATCCTGTAAATCGGATTCGGGTACGCCAGTATTGATGTCGCCGCCGGAGAGCAGCAGTACGCTGCCACCTTCGGCCGCCACCTCTTTACGAATGCCGTCCACCAGCGTCTTTTGCGCCGACAGTCCATATTCGCCGTAATCACTGCGCCAGAAGTGACCGTGGTGATCGTTGGTATGCAGGATGGTGACGTTATAAGTTTTGTCCTGCTCGTACGCCTGCACCTGCCAGCTTGCCATGCCCAACGTTGCCAGCAGCGCCAACGTGGTGCTCTTTGGTAGCCAATTCATGCTTCTCTCCCTGACCCATTGATAAAAACCCGAAATTACAATGCTGAACAATAATAGACAAATATGTTTTTAGCGTTGCGACTTCCTTCAACACATCCACGCAGGTAATGTTAGGCAGATAACAATTACCGCTCTTCTTTTCTCTTCTGACAAAACATACGTGGTATTTATGGCAATCAGTGAAACGTCGCAGACTCCTCCGGTCGCGCGCACCTCGTTCGGTATTCTTGGCGCTATCAGCCTTTCGCACCTGCTTAACGATATGATCCAGTCGCTGCTACTGGCGATTTACCCGCTGTTGCAGGCCGATTTTTCCCTGTCATTTGTGCAGATTGGGTTTATCACCCTCACCTTCCAGGTCGCCTCCTCGCTGCTGCAACCGGTGGTCGGTTACTGGACGGACAAACATCCGATGCCGTGGTCGCTGCCCATTGGCATGTGTTTTACCCTCAGCGGGCTGGTGCTGCTGGCGCTGGCGGGTAATTTTACAACGGTGCTGATTGCTGCCGCGCTGGTCGGAACCGGCTCATCGGTGTTCCACCCGGAATCATCGCGCGTAGCGCGGATGGCTTCCGGCGGCCGTCACGGGCTGGCGCAATCCATTTTTCAGGTTGGCGGCAATTTTGGTGCCTCGCTCGGCCCATTGCTGGCGGCGGTGATCGTTGCGCCCTACGGTAAAGGCAACGTCGCCTGGTTTGTGTTGGCCGCCCTGCTGGCGATCATCGTACTGATGCAGGTGAGCCGCTGGTATGCAGCCCAGCACCGCGTGAACAAAGGTAAAAAGATAGCTGTGGTGAATAGTCCGCTGCCACGCAATAAAGTGATACTGGCGGTCTGCATCCTGCTGATTCTGATTTTCTCCAAATACTTCTATATGGCGAGTATCAGCAGTTATTTCACCTTTTATCTGATGCACAAGTTTGATTTATCCGTGCAAAACGCGCAGATGCATCTGTTTATCTTCCTGTTTGCGGTTGCCGCGGGCACCGTTATTGGCGGGCCTTTAGGCGATAAGATCGGCAGAAAGTATGTGATTTGGGGCTCTATCCTCGGCGTTGCCCCTTTCACGCTGGTTTTACCGTATGCATCGCTGTTCTGGACCGGAATTTTGACGGTGATAATTGGTTTTGTTCTTGCATCGGCTTTCTCCGCCATTCTGGTCTATGCCCAGGAGTTGCTGCCAGGGCGTATTGGCATGGTTTCCGGGCTGTTTTTTGGTTTCGCCTTCGGTATGGGCGGGCTTGGCGCTGCGGTACTGGGGCTGGTTGCCGATCACAGCAGCATCGATTTGGTCTACAAAATATGTGCTTTCCTGCCATTACTCGGGATTCTGACGATATTCCTGCCCGATAACCGCCCACAACATTGATTTCCTTGCGGCCAAAATCCCTCTTTGGCCGCTGCTTTCTGTTGCCTCTCCTCACTTGTCGCACGATTTCTGTTACGGATGACCCTGTTGCGCCTTTTTTTCTGCCAAATTGCCGTTTTATTCATAATTCAACAATTATTCATAAACATACTGGCGAAAATTGTCATAAACTGTAACTCAGTTAACGGTCATCGACCGTGGGATCCACGCATCAACGAAAGGAGACGGAATGCATCACGCCACACCGCTTATCACCACCATTGTCGGCGGCCTTGTACTGGCCTTTATTCTCGGCATGCTTGCCAATAAACTGCGAATTTCTCCTCTGGTGGGGTACTTGTTAGCGGGTGTGCTGTCCGGGCCATTTACGCCGGGCTTTGTCGCTGATACTCAACTGGCGCCCGAACTGGCGGAATTAGGCGTGATTCTGCTGATGTTCGGCGTTGGGCTGCACTTCTCTTTAAAGGATTTGATGGCGGTAAAGTCGATCGCCATTCCCGGAGCGATAGCGCAAATTGCCGTCGCGACGCTGCTGGGTATGGCGCTTTCCGCACTGCTTGGCTGGTCTCTTATGACCGGTATCGTGTTTGGATTATGTCTTTCCACCGCCAGTACGGTGGTGTTGCTGCGCGCGCTTGAGGAGCGGCAGCTTATCGACAGCCAGCGCGGGCAAATCGCCATCGGCTGGCTGATTGTTGAAGATCTGGTGATGGTGCTGACACTGGTGCTGCTGCCTGCCGTCGCCGGGATGATGGAAAAAGGCAACGCTGGGCTGGCATCGCTGGCGCTGGATATGGGCATCACCATCGGTAAAGTGGTGGCCTTTATCGCCATTATGATGCTGGTTGGCCGCCGTCTGGTGCCGTGGATCATGGCGCGTAGCGCCGCAACCGGTTCGCGCGAGCTGTTTACGCTCTCCGTGCTGGCGCTGGCGCTCGGCATCGCCTTTGGCGCCGTCGAGCTGTTTGATGTCTCCTTTGCTCTTGGCGCGTTCTTCGCCGGTATGGTGCTGAACGAATCCGAGCTCAGCCACCGGGCTGCGCACGACACTCTGCCGCTGCGCGACGCGTTTGCGGTGCTGTTCTTTGTCTCCGTCGGTATGTTGTTCGACCCAATGGTGCTGATCGAACAGCCGCTGGCGGTGCTCGGTACGCTGGCGATTATCATTTTCGGTAAATCGCTGGCCGCCTTCTTCCTGGTGCGCCTGTTCGGCCACTCGCCGCGCACCGCGCTGACCATTGCCGCCAGTCTGGCGCAGATTGGTGAATTTGCCTTTATTCTGGCGGGCCTGGGGATGTCGCTGGGGCTGCTGCCGCAGGCCGGGCAAAATCTGGTGCTGGCGGGCGCGATCCTGTCGATTATGCTCAACCCGGTGCTGTTTACGCTGCTGGAGAAGTACCTCGACAAAACCGAGACGCTGGAAGAACAAACGCTGGAAGAAGCCATCGAAGAGGAAAAGCAGATTCCAGTGGATATCTGCAACCATGCGCTGCTGGTTGGGTTTGGCCGCGTCGGTAGCCTGCTGGGCGAAAAACTGATGGCGCAGGGCATTCCGCTGGTGGTGATTGAAACCTCGCGCACCCGGGTGGATGAGTTGCGCGAGCGTGGGATCCGCGCCGTACTGGGCAATGCCGCCAATGAAGAGATCATGAATCTGGCGCATCTCGACTGCGCCCGCTGGCTGCTGCTGACCATTCCGAATGGTTACGAAGCCGGGGAGATTGTCGCGACCGCGCGTGAGAAATGCCCGGACATTGAAATTATTGCCCGTGCGCATTACGACGACGAAGTGGATTACATTACCGAGCGCGGCGCCAATCAGGTGGTGATGGGGGAACGCGAAATCGCCAATACCATGCTGACACTGCTGGAGAAACCACCGGTTGAAGAAGCGGTGACGGGGTAAACCAACGGCTTTAATTGCCGGATGGCGCTACGCTTATCCGGCCTGCGAATCTGAATGCCCGGCGGTGTTTCGTTTACCGGATCTGCTGAGCTGAATTGCCGGATGGCGCTACGCTTATCCGGCCTACGAGTCTGATTGCCCGGTGGTATTTCGTTTACCGGACCTGCGGAGCTGAATTGCCGGATGGCGCTACGCTTATCCGGCCTACGAGTCTGATTACCCGGCGATGTTTCGTTTACCGGGCATACGATCTGAATTGCCCAGTGGTATTTCGTTTACCGGGCATACGATCTGAATTGCCCTGTGGTGTTTCGTTTACCGGACCTGCGGAGCTGAATTGCCCGGTGGTGCTTCATTTACCGGGCCTGCGTATAAATGCCGATTTTGTAGGCCGGATAAGGCAACGCCGCCATCCGGCGAAACAAACGAAATCAACGCTCCCAGTACGCCTCTTCGAGGCTGTCTTCCCGCTCCGGTAGGCCACGGGTTAAGCGCGGCGAATGCTGGTTCAGCACCTGGTAGCTCACGCGGTTGGCGTATTTGCATACCTGCGCCAGCGACGAATAGGTCAGCCAGTTGAATTTATGTTTGCTGGAATTCGGCACATTAGTGCGGTGGTAATTGTTCGCCGTAATGTCGTGCAGCAACGCCGCCAGTGCGCCATCTCCCGCGCCATTGGTGTTCATGATCTTCTCAGGCCCGCCCATATAGGGGGCAATGTGCGAGTAGATTCGCAGCGGGTTCTGGCAATCTTTATGGCGTATCGCCCGGCTGAACTCATACTGGTTGAACTCGGCAATCGCGCCCGGCAGCAGCGGATGCTGGGTTTTGCGCTTCGCATCCTCTTCGGTAAAACCGGCCATATACAGGCCAACTGGCCCGGCGGTGCAGAGCACCAGATCCACCCAGTCCAGCGCTTTATCGGCAGCCAGCAGCGGGTCGCTTTCGCCGGTCAGCGCATGGCCTTCCTCTTCGTTCATCGCCAGAATCGAGACGTTCTCTTTGAGAAAATCGCGCCACCACTGCGGATTATCGGCAATCACATATTTGGTGCCCAGCGTCAGCACCACCGGCACGTTATACTTTTTGGCATAGGCTACGGCTTGCAGGGTGGCATCCGGCATCGGCTCGCCGGGATTGCAACGCACCAGATACGAAGAGAGCACCAGCGCAGACGCGCCCGCAATCACCGATTCCGGAATGCTCTCCGGGCGAAGCTGGTTCATCTGCCCGGGGCTAATGGCAAACGTCCGCTCGCCGCTATCGCTGATCAGCGTAAAGCAACGACCAATCGCGCCATTCACGCCTTGCAGATAGTTCAGATCGGTACGACTGGAGGTATTGCACAGATAACGGTAGGCATAGCTGCCGATTTTCACGTTGTCGCACATCACGCCGAGCAACACCGAACGGTCATCGGCCAGCACCGAGTAGTTATGCATGGTGTTACCGATCGTGCCGCCAGCAAATTGATGGGTGATCAGATCGTTACTCACCAGTTCCTGGTACAACGCTTCGGCCACATCATCGGCGATCACCAGCGAATGCCCGGCGCTCAGACCATAACGCGCGATAAACGCATCGTCCACTTTCGCCTCGATATCCACCAGTGTCTGATCGATACCGACCACCCAGCAGGTGCCAACTTCATTTTCTGGCTGGATTTGTTGCAATAACGGATCGCGGGCGTTGACGGGAAAATAGTGTTTGGATTTACGTTTACCGGGAAATTTCATGGGTTGTAATAAGCGCTGAACATATGGGCTGTGAATGTTAACACATTCTCAGCCCGGCGCACGATCAGCGATATTTGGCTGTCAGGTTGACCATCATCTCGATATGCTCTGGCGAATCATTCAGCGCTGGTATGTATTCATACTTCTCGCCGCCCGCCTCAAGGAAAAACTCACGGTTTTGCACCGCGATCTCCTCCAGCGTCTCCAGGCAATCTGCAGCAAAACCTGGCGACATCACCTGAATATGTTTCACCCCTTTCTCACCCAGCATTTTCAGCGTTTCATCGGTGTACGGCGTCAGCCACGGTTCGCGGCCAAAGCGCGACTGGAAGGTCATCATCACTTTTTCCGGCGGCAGATCGAGCGCCGAGACCAGTTCACGCGTGGTATCACGGCAGCGCTGCGGGTAGTCGTCCCCTTCCGCCGCGTAACGCTGTGGAATGCCGTGATAAGAGAGCAGCAGCAGATCCGGCTCACCGTGCTTTGCAAAAGAGGCGCGCGCGCTGTTGGCCAGCGCAGAGATGTAATCCGTATCGTCGGCGTAATCGCGGATAAAGGAGATGCCGGGAATATGGCGTTTCTTCGCCAGAATTCGCGCCAGTTCGTCCCATACCGCCGCCACCGTTGAGCAGGAGTATTGCGGATAGAGCGAGAGCACCACAATATGGTCAACGTCCTGTTCCAGCAGGGCATCCACGGCGCTTTCCAGCGACGGCGAACCGTAACTCATGCCGAGCGCCACGGGAACGTCCGGCAACCGCGCCGCCAGCGCCTGCTGCTGCCTGCGGCTGTACACCATCAGCGGCGAACCTTCTTCCATCCAGACAGACTGGTATAGCTTTGCCACGCGCGGTGAACGAATCGGCAGGATCACACCGCGTAATAGCGGCCACCACAGCAAGCGCGACGTATCAACAACGCGTCTGTCGCTTAAAAACTGCCGCAGATAACGTTTTACTGCTGCCGGAGTGGGTGCATCGGGGGTGCCAAGATTGGCAAGCAGGATGCCGGTTTTCGCCTGACTCATTCACGCCTCTTAACCTTTTGAATGGTTGATAATTGTAGCGTAAAAGCGTTTAAACGGAACCAATTGCAGCGAAAGGTGAGATGAGAAATATTCTCACCCGGAGGGAACCGGGTGAGGAAACGCGTTTAGCCGAGGATTTTTTCCAGCTCTGCGCGTACATCAGCAACGGCTTTGGTGCCGTCCACTTTAGCGTATTTGGTGTTACCCGCCTGCGCTTCTTTCTGGTAGTAGCCGATCAGCGGTGCGGTCAACTGATGGTATTCCACCAAACGTTTACGCACGGTCTCTTCCTGATCGTCTTTACGCGTGGTCAGCTCTTCGCCGGTCACGTCGTCTTTGCCTTCTACTTTCGGCGGATTGAATTTAATGTGATAAACGCGGCCGGAAGCGGCGTGTACGCGACGACCTACGATGCGATCAACGATCAGCTCGTCCGGAACATCGAATTCCAGTACGTAATCCACGGCGATGCCGGCTTCTTTCATGGCATCCGCTTGCGGAATGGTACGCGGGAAGCCGTCCAGCAGGAAACCGTTACGGCAATCTTCCTGGGCGATACGCTCTTTCACCAGCGCGATAACCAGCTCGTCGGTCACCAGTTTGCCCGCGTCCATGATGTCTTTCGCCTGTTTACCCAGTTCGCTGCCAGATTTAACAGCCGCGCGCAGCATGTCACCGGTAGAGATTTGCGGAATACCGTATTTCTCCATGATGAACTGAGCCTGAGTTCCTTTACCCGCGCCCGGAGCGCCAAGCAGAATAATACGCATTGCGAAAATCCCCTCAAAAGTTGGTTCAATTTTTCAAAAGCGTTAAAAGATACCACCAGAACGAGTATCGCTCAAGGAAGCCGGGCTGGCTGAAACGGTTAATGAGAGAGATTACTTTGGGGAGTACCCCTCTCGCGTGAAACGAGAGGGGTAAGGTCAGACTAAAAACAGAAACTTAGGCAATCAGCAACTGATTCATACGGCGGATGAACTGGTTCGGATCTTCCAGCGTGCCACGTTCGGCAAACAGCGCCTGATCGAGCAACAGCTCAACCCACTGGCTGAACTGGCTGTCATCCTGGGTTTCCGCAGCACGTTTCACCAACGCGTGATCCGGGTTCAGTTCAAAGATGTATTTGATTTCCGGCGCATTCTGACCGGCAGCCGCGAACAGTTTCGCCATCTGCGTGCTCATCTCGTCGGCATCGGTTACGACCACCGCTGGCGTTTCGGTCAGACGATGCGTCAGGCGCACCTCTTTCACGCGATCGCCAAGCAGGGTTTTCACGCGCTCAACAAACGGCTCAAGCGCTTTTTCCGCCTCTTTCGCGCTTTCGTCCACTTCGTCGGCCAGTTTTTCCAGCGACGCATCAGCTTTTGCCACGGACTGGAACGGTTTGCCGTCGAATTCGGTCAGGTAGCTCATCATCCATTCGTCGATGCGATCGGAAAGCAGCAGCACTTCGATACCTTTCTTACGCAGCAGTTCCAGATGCGGACTGCTCTTCGCCGCAGCGTAGCTGTCTGCGGTAATGAAGTAGATCTTCTCCTGGCCCTCTTTCATGCGCGACACGTACTCTTCCAGCGACACGGTTTGCGCAGAAGAGTCATTGTGCGTGGAGGCAAAGCGCAGCAATTTGGCAATCGCTTCCAGGTTGGCGCTGTCTTCGCCAGCCCCTTCTTTCAGCACCAGGCCGAACTGCTGCCAGAACGTCTGGTATTTTTCTGCGTCATCTTTCGCCAGTTTATCGAGCATTTGCAGCACGCGTTTGGTCAGCGCGGTACGCAGATTACGCGTGACGCTGCTGTCCTGCAGAATTTCGCGCGAAACGTTGAGCGGCAGATCGCTGGAATCCACCAGGCCACGAACAAAGCGCAGGTAGTTCGGCATGAACTGTTCGGCTTCGTCCATGATAAACACGCGCTGCACGTAGAGTTTCAGGCCGTGTTTATGATCGCGGTTCCACATATCCCACGGCGCCTGCGACGGGATATAAAGCAGGCTGGTGTACTCCTGCTTCCCTTCCACGCGGTTGTGGCTCCAGGTCAGCGGATCGGTAAAGTCGTGGGCGATATGTTTGTAGAATTCGTTATATTCGTCGTCTTTGATTTCAGACTTGTTGCGCGTCCACAGCGCCTGCGCTTTGTTGATTTTCTCCCAGGAAACCACGGTTTCGCCGTCTTTCTCTTCCTGTTTTTCGATCTCGACCGGCAGAGCGATATGGTCGGAATATTTGCTGATAATGGAACGCACGCGCCAGTCATTGAGGAAATCATCTTCCCCTTCGCGCAGATGCAGCGTGATTTCCGTCCCGCGATCGGCTTTGGTGATATCGGCGACGGTGTATTCGCCCGCACCTTCAGATTCCCAGAAAACGCCGTTTTCTGCGCTCTCGCCCGCCGCGCGGGTGCGCACGGTCACTTTATCCGCGACGACAAACGCCGAGTAGAAACCGACACCGAACTGACCGATCAACTGACTATCTTTGGCCTGATCGGAGCCCATTGATTCGAGAAACGCTTTAGTGCCAGATTTGGCGATGGTGCCCAGATGATCGATAACTTCATCGCGGGTCATACCGATACCGTTATCGGCGATGGTCAGCGTACGCTTTTCTTTATCGAAAGAGACGCGGACATGCAGTTCGCCGTCGCCTTCGTAGAGATCCGGGTTGGACAGCGCGCGGAAACGCAGTTTGTCCGCCGCATCCGAGGCGTTGGAGATCAGCTCACGCAGGAAGATTTCTTTGTTCGAATAGAGAGAATGGATCATCAGGTGCAGAAGCTGTTTAACTTCAGACTGAAAACCGCGAGTTTCTTGTCCTTTCATCGGGAAAACCTCAACAATGCCATTTACAAGGTAAAAAGTGCGTTGAGGGGGAAGTGGGGACAGAAGCGGGAATTTTCAAGCGGAGGCAAAAATTTCTGCCTCCGTTTGATTAAAAACGAATCTTGTGGCGACCGGCCAGCGAATGCGACAGCGTGGTGCCGTCAACCATCTCCAGCTCACCGCCCACCGGCACGCCGTGCGCGATGCGGCTGGCTTCCACACCATATTGCGCGCAAAGCTCCGCAATATAGTTAGCCGTTGCTTCACCTTCCACCGTCGGGTTGGTGGCGAGGATCACTTCCTGGAGTTTTTCTGCGGCCAGGCGCTGCTCAAGCCGATCGAGACCGATATCATCCGGCCCGATACCGTCCAGCGGCGACAGATGCCCCATCAGCACAAAGTAGCGCCCCGAGAACTGCCCGGTTTGCTCGATGGCATAAATATCCGCCGGGCTTTCCACCACACAGATTTGACCGTTTTCCTGGCGCCGCGGGTTGCTGCATATATTGCACACTTCCTGCTCGGTAAAGGTACGGCAATCGGCGCAGTGGCCGATTTCCGACATCGCCCGGGTGAGCGCCTGCGCCAGCCGCATACCGCCGCTGCGATCGCGCTGCAACAGCGTAAACGCCATGCGCTGCGCCGACTTCGGGCCAACGCCCGGCAGGCAGCGCAGTGCTTCCATAAGCTGCGTTAACAGCGGACTGGTCTGCATCAGAACGGCATCTTAAAGCCTGGCGGCAGAGACATGCCGGAGGAAACAGAAGCCATTTTCTCTTTCTGGGTTTCATCGATACGGCGCGCAGCATCGTTAAATGCAGCGGCGACCAGATCTTCCAGCATCTCTTTGTCGTCTTCGAGCAGGCTCGGATCGATCTCCACGCGACGGCAGTTATGCGCGCCGTTGATGGTCACTTTCACCAGGCCCGCGCCTGATTCGCCGGTCACTTCCAGCTGTGCGATCTCTTCCTGCATTTTCTGCATTTTTTCTTGCATCTGCTGGGCCTGTTTCATCAGGTTACCCAGACCGCCTTTTCCAAACATAGGCTTCTCTCTTTAGCTGTGGTGACTGACCAGAGTGATAAGTCACATTCAGGGTTGAAAACGGAAAGCCGCAGCTTGCCGTCAAAGGGGGCGAATACTCTCTTCATCCAGATCCGCATCGAAAAACCGTTGCAGCGTCTGAATGTTATTATCCGCAATAATTGCCTCACGCGCCTGCGCGAGCTTTTCCTCATAGATTGCCTGACGCCACTCCAGCGGCGTTCGCACTGCCGGATTATCATCTTCAATGATAGTCAGTTCAACCGTCGAACCGTGCAATTCGCTAAGCGCGTCGCTAAGCGCCTTCTGTGCGCCCTGCGAATTAAGGTGACGCTGCGCGCTGCGCAGATGCAGACACCAGCGATCGCCCTCCTGCTCTTTCCAGGCATTCAGCGCCACCTGCTCAACCAGTTTTGGCAATTTTAGCTGGCTGACCTCTTTCGCCCAGGCATCACGTTCAATCGCCTCTTCCGCCAGCTTTTTCGCCAGCTCCGGCGTTTTCTCGTGTTCCAGCGCCTTTTTCAGCGCTTTGGGCGTGGCAACAACCTCTTTTGTCTCGGTGACAACAGTGGTTGCTTTCCAGCGGTAGGCCTCTTTTTTAGCCGGAGCCTGTTCAAGCGCCGACGGCGCCGGGCGCGACTGCACGCGCTCGGTGACCGAAGCCAGACGCTCCAGCGCGGCATTACTCACCGGCCGCGCGCGGGTTGCGGCTGCCGGTTCACTCTTTTTTGCTTTGTCTGCTCCCTGAGCGCGTTGCAACTGCCTGCGCGCCGCCAGCACCGAGCTGGTTGATTCGGGCAGCGGTGCGTCATTCTGCACCGGTGCCGCCGCTGGTTGAGCCTGCGGCGCAGGCGGAACCTGCTGCGGCGACATTACGGCAGTGGGCGCCACAGGCGCGAAAGATTGCTGAGGCACTTCTGGCGCTGGTAGCGGCGCGCGCGGATGGAACGCCAGCGCGCGCAGCAGCGTCATTTCAACGCCCATGCGACGATCCGGGGCGTAAGGCAGCTCTTTGCGGCCAATCAGCAGCGTCTGATAGTAGAGCTGCACATCGGTGGGTGGCACGGTGCGAGCCAGTTCACGCAAACGCTGCTCAATCGGGGCCATGTCGCTGCCGAGCGCCGCAGGCGTCAGCTGCACCATGGCGATACGGTGCAGCAGCGCTTGCATCTCCAGCAGCAAGGCTTCCCATTCAACGCCGCGCGATGCAGCCTCGTTCACCAGCCCCATAGCGCGTTCGCCGTCGGCGGCAACCACCGCTTCAACTAATGAAAGCGCCTGGTCGTCATTCAGCGTGCCAAGCATGGAGCTGACCACCGCCGCGGAGAGCTGCCCGTTGCCGCTGGCAATCGCCTGATCGGTCAGGCTTAGCGCATCGCGCAGGCTGCCGTCAGCCGCACGCGCCAGCAGTTGCAGCGCACGGGGTTCATGTTCAATCTTCTCGTCAGTCAGAATGTGCTCAAGCTGGCTGCGGATCTGCTCGACATCCAGTGCTTTCAGGTGGAACTGAAGGCAGCGGGAAAGAATGGTCACCGGCAGTTTTTGCGGATCGGTAGTCGCCAGCAGGAATTTGACGTGCTCAGGCGGCTCTTCAAGCGTTTTCAACAGCGCGTTAAAGCTGTGACGCGAGAGCATATGCACTTCGTCAATCAGATAGACTTTGAAACGCCCGCGCGCCGGGGCGTACTGCACGTTATCCAGCAGATCGCGGGTATCTTCAACTTTGGTACGCGACGCGGCGTCGATCTCAATTAAATCGACAAAGCGGCCCTGCTCAATTTCGCGGCAGTTATCACACACGCCGCACGGCGTTGCGGTGATGCCGGTTTCGCAGTTCAGCCCCTTCGCCAGCAGACGGGCGATAGAGGTTTTGCCGACGCCGCGGGTGCCGGAGAACAGATACGCATGATGAATGCGTCCTGATGATAAGCCGTTCGCCAGTGCGGTCAGCACATGCTCCTGGCCGACGACGTCAGCAAAAGTTTGCGGTCGCCATTTTCGGGCTAAGACCTGATAACTCATTGGCAGGCTCTGAAACGCTGGAAGGTGGATTTACGAAGGGATAATGCTAACACAGCACATGCTGTTAATACACTTCATCCCTCAGGCGCAGGCCTGAAGGATGAGGAGGCGGACATGGCATTAATGTCCCGGGAACGGCACCAGGCTGTAGCAGTTAACACCGTGTTTTTCGAGGCGTTGTTCACCGCCAAGATCGAACAGATTAATGATGAATGCCGCGTCGGTCACTTCACCGCCCAGACGGCGAATCAGTTTCACTGTGGCTTCGATAGTGCCGCCCGTTGCCAGCAGATCGTCGACCACCAGCACTTTATCGCCCGGCTTGATCGCATCAACATGGATCTCTAACTGGTCAGTACCGTACTCCAGCTCATAGCTCTCGGCGATGGTTTCACGCGGCAGTTTACGCGGTTTACGCACCGGCACAAAGCCAACGCCCAGACCCAGCGCAACCGGTG
This sequence comes from Kosakonia sp. MUSA4, assembly GCF_013085925.1. Lineage (NCBI taxonomy): Bacteria > Pseudomonadati > Pseudomonadota > Gammaproteobacteria > Enterobacterales > Enterobacteriaceae > Kosakonia > Kosakonia sp. MUSA4. The sequence continues at coordinate 1,134,545 of NZ_CP025697.1, read as the reverse complement.
CGCCGAACAGGAAGCCACGCGCTTCGGTTCCCACTACTTTGGTTACGCCGGCGTTTTTATAACGCTCAACCAGCAATTCAATGCTAAGAGCATACGCTTGCGGATCTTCCAGCAAACTGGTGACATCACGGAACAGAATGCCCGGCTTTGGGTAATCCTGAATGCTTTTGATGCTGTTTTTAAGAAATTCAAGCTGCTGCGCAGTCGCTGTCATGGATTTTTGCCTGATAGAAACGGTATTACTCACGGTACACGCGTTTACACTTTATGTAACCACTGATTAACATTTAATCAGCCGTACCCGTGCTCGAAAACGCCCGAATTTACTGACTGTGCGCCACAATTGCAACTGTCATTGCTGTGGTTTATGGTTTTTGTTGTTTTGCATCAATCACCGGAATACGCCACATAAATAGCAGCAGACCGGCCAGGATCACCAGCAGCAACACGCGCACCCACCACATCTTCACCAGATACAAAGAAACGGCAAAGGTCAACAAAATCACCGCAATGGCGCGCGGCTTCGCGCCAGGCGGCATGGCACGGTACGTTTGCCAGTGCCGCAGATAGCCGCCAAACCAGGAACGGTAGAGCAGCCAGTGATGAAAACGCGGCGATGAGCGCGCAAAACACCATGCCGCCAGCAGAATAAACGGCGTTGTCGGCAGAAGCGGCAGTACCACGCCAAGCGTGCCTAGCACTACCGCCAGCCAGCCAATGATGAGTAAAATAGTCCGTTGCATAGCGCGCTTCATCAGAAAATGAACGGTTAATGTAACAGACTGATATTTACCGGGGGAAGAGACGTGAAAAACGCTGCGCTTTTAAACGCGCTGGAGCAGCAACTGGACAAACTACGCCAGCTGGCCGCGCCGCTGGCGCAGCATGCGACGATCGGCGCGCGCTTTGATCGCCATCTTTTCCAGACCCGCAGTACGTTGATGCAGTCCTGTCTGGATGAGGCGGCGGCCAATCTGGCGGCGCTGCGCCGCGCCGTGGAGGGCAACCATCTGGAGCAGGTTGCCTGGCTGGCGGAACGCCTGACGGCGCAAATTGCCGCTCTCACGCGTGAAAGCGCCGTCTGGCCGCTGCGCGAGTGGGATCATGCATCGCCAGGCATTGCGCGCTGGCAGCGCAGGCGTTTGCAGCATCAGGAGTATGAGCGTCGTCTGCTGGCGATGAAACAGGCGCGCGAGCAACGCTTAAACGCCGTCAGCACGCTGGTCGAACAGCAGCAGCTACATAAAGAAGTGGAGGCGCTGGCTGGCAGACTCGCCCGTTGCCGACAGGCGCTGGACAATATTGAGCGCGTGCTGGCGCGCTTAACCCGCTAAAGTGAGGAGAGAAAATGTCGCTGGAAAACGCTCCGGAGGAGATCAAACTGGCCGTGGATCTGATCATGTTGCTGGAACAACATGAGATTGCGCCAGACGTCGTGCTGAAAGCGCTGGAGATCGTCAAACGGGATTTTGAGAAGAAACTTGAGGAGTGATCCCCTCCCCTGAGGGGAGAGGATCGACAGGATTTACCCCGCCTGAGAAGGCGTCGGATCGTCGCCTTTCAGTTCACGCTTAACTTCAGTCAGCTCATCACCTTTGCCATTGCGCAGGTGGACTTCGAGCTGGTTAAAGGCGATATCAATATTGTTCTCGCGGCACAGCTTGTCGATGGTGCGGTTCAGTTCATCAACCGTATAGCTGCGATCGCGCAGTTCGCGTACGTACAGACGCAGTTCATGATCCAGCGTGCTGGCGCCGAAAGTGGTGAAGAACACCGCCGGCTCCGGATCGTGCATCACTTTTGGATGATCCATCGCCGCTTTCAGCAGCACTTTTTTCACTTTATCCAGATCGGACCCATACGCCACGCCGAGGCGGATCACCACGCGGGTGATGGTATCGGAGAGCGACCAGTTGATCAGACGCTCGGTAACAAACGCCTTGTTCGGAATGATCACCTCTTTACGGTCAAAGTCGGTAATGGTGGTCGCACGGATGCGGATCTTACTCACCGTTCCGGAGAAGGTGCCGATGGTCACGGTATCGCCGATACGCACCGGACGTTCGAACAGGATAATCAGACCGGAGACAAAGTTACCGAAAATTTCCTGTAAGCCGAAACCTAAACCAACCGACAGCGCCGCCGCCAGCCATTGCAGTTTATCCCACGAAACGCCCAGCGAGCCGAATACCGTCAACGCCCCGACGGCGATGATGACGTAGTTCAGGATCGTCGTCACGGCATACGAAGAGCCCTGCCGCATATTGAGCCTGGAGAGGATCAGCACCTCCAGCAAACCCGGTAAGTTGCGGATTAGCGCCCAGGCCACAACAAAAACAATCACCGCAAATAGCAGACTGCCAAGCGTTACGCTCTTCATTACCGCAGCACCGGCTTCGGTGCCGTTGTAGTGCCACAGCGTAATGCTGTCGAGGTAGGCAAATACAGTGATCAGATCTGACCAAATCGCCCAGAACATCACGCCAAACAACGCGACCATCACCAGCATCGTAATACGCAGGGTTTGCTGGTTAACCTGTTCCAGCGCGATGCTCGGCTCTTCCTGCGGTTCAGCGCCTTCGGCCCCCTCTTTTACCATATTCTGCCGACGCGCCAGCGCACGGCGATAGGCAATACGTCGGGCGGCCACGCTGAGGCCACGCAGAACTGTCTGGTAAAGCAGGTTCCAGATAATCACCAGATAGACGGTTTCAATCCAGCGCCCGGAAAGACGCAGCGTGGTATAGAAATACCCCGTCGCGGTCAGCACCATCAGCGCGATCGGCACGATGGCCAGCACGGTGATGGTTGCCAGGCGAATAGCGTGAGACTCTTTGTCGCGCCAGCTTTCGCGGGACATCGGCCAGACCAGGCAGGTGATCACCAGCAGATTCAGCAGGATGACAAACTGCCCCAGCACGTCATCCATCAGATGCAGCGGAGAGAGTTCAGAAACGACCGACCAGAAGTGCAGCGGCAACAGCGCTAGGCTGATACGCACAATTTGCCGCCGCCAGTGGCTGGTAAGCTGGGCGGGCATGTTAAAGTGGCTGACGGCGACACCGTCTTTCTCCAGCACTTTCCAGCACAGGCCGAAGACCAGCCAGAACAATGCCAGTTTTTTACTGAATGCCCACAGCAATTCGCTGACGTTAAGCTGCATGGTCAGCAGAATCAGGCCAATCGCCAGAATAATCAGGCACACCGGCAGCGCGCGGATAAGATCGATCAGAATCGCTTTCGGCGTATGCAACTGACTGTCGTTACGCAGTTGCCCAACCTGCGCCGCCAGCTTCGCCTGATAATCTTTCAGCCAGCGCAGACGCCAGCGGATAAGCCCGGCGATCAGCAGCAACGGTAGCCCTGCAAGGAACGCGATGGCTACCGCAGGCCAGGCTTTCTCCCAGTTGCCGGTGATCTTCATGGATTTGATTTGGTCATGCAGCGCCTGCGGGAAGGATTTGATCCAGTCCCAGTCCATTGGCTTATTGCTGTTCACCCAGAAGATCTGCTGCGTCAGAATTTCCTGCAGGCTTTTCGATACGCTCATCAACTGCTGCTGGTTAACTTGCAGGTTGATGGCCATCATCAACTGAGTACCCAGCTGTTTATTCAGTTGATCGAGCAGTTCACGGCGCATATCCACAACCTGCAACAGCGCGTCATGCACCTCATCGTTGACCTCACTGGAATGACCTTCCTCCAGTTTGGCGACAAAGGTATCGCTCTGGAACAGCGCATCACGCTGCTGGTTGATTTCAAACTGTTCAAGACGCAGATCCGCAATGCGGTTAGTCATGTCTTCCAGCTCATCCGCCGACGGCAATGTCTGCTGTTGCTGATACAAAATACGCGACAGCAACAGGCTGCCTTTCAGCACCGAGATCTGTTCTTTAACATTACGTTCGGATTGCAGGGCGCGGTCGAGCCAGTTTTTCACCTTAATATTCTGCTGCACCAGCGAGTTGCCATTTTCCGTAGCGGCAATCAGCTTCTGGCTGAGCTGATGGTTAATATCCAGCTCCTGTTTCACCAGCGGGTTGGCCTGAATGCGCGACGTTTCATCCGGCGTTACCGCTTCCTGGGCCGTTTTTTCCGTCAGCGTCAGACGCTTGCTGTTCACCGCTTCCTGCAACAACTGCAACTGATGCTCAAGGCGATTGCTGTTCGCCGTCACGTAATCGCGTTGTTTTTGCAGCGTATCCTGTAATGTGGTGTTGCCTTCAAGGCTTTTGCGCAGTTGCTCGATCTGCGCATTCAACAACGCCTGTTGCACCTGCAACAGAGTTTGTTGCGTAGGACGCAGCGCGCCCTCGCCTGCCGCGGTGCCGTTCAGACGGTTACGGATCTGCTGCAACTGCTGGGAAGCGGAGTACATGGAGTTTTGTACGCGCTCGGGCTGCGTTTGCAGCGAGACCAGTTGGCTGTTGTAGTTCGATAAATCGTTCTGGGCAGACTGTAAATCTTCCAGCAATTGCGAGATGCGGGATTCCAGCTGGCGCAGGGAGAGCGAGGCCAGCGTTTTGCGCGTTTCGTCGTCGCTATCTTTATCACTTAACGCATTCAGGGAATCGGTCGCCTGGCGCAATTTATCCGGCGCCTGGGCAATTTTTTGCTTCAGCAGCGCAGTTTCTTGCTTCACGCGGTCGATTTTGTCGAGCGTGTCCAGCGTCTCGGTCAAATCCTGAATAACCAGTTTGTCCTGCGCGGTATGATTTTTTTGTTTGTTTAGCGTATCAAGCTGGCTTTGTATGTCGCTGCGGGAAGGTAAATCGTTCGTGGTCTGCGCAAGGGCGGCGTTACTCACCAGGCTTGCGAAGAGAAGGAACAGTGCGGCGGCAAAAGCAGCGAGCGTGTTTCGCGTGCGGTAGTTGTGCAACATAATTTGAGCGATCGTTTTCTGTACGGGAAAGGCGGCCGGAATAGCCGCGAACGCAAGAATATCACGCCATTATGCAACAACCTAGAAAAGTGACTCGCCTCCAGGAGAAATCCTGGCGGCTCTGATAGTCAGGCGCTGACGACGCCCGGGTCTGTTCGCAGCGTCGGGCATAACTGGCACATCTCCAGCAGGATCGCCACGTAATCACGCGCTTCTTTTTTCAAATCGAAAGATTGCGGCGCAAACAGCCAGTTTGCCATAATGCCGGAAATATAGGCGCGCATTAATACCGCTACGCGGCGAGTGAGTAAATTAGCGGGCAGCAATTTTGCCTGAATACACTGGGCAAGCGTATGCTCGATTCGATCATAGCTTTCGAGGCACAGGTTACGCTGCGCTTCTTGCACAATCGTCATTTCCCCGACAAACTCACATTTATGAAAAATGATCTCCATCATTAATCGCCGCCGCTCTTCAACGACTGTCGCTTCAAGGATATAAACCAATATTTCTCTTAATACTGAGAGTGGATCGCCAGGGAATTTTGCCCGATACTCAAGCTCAAGATCGTCAATACTGAACTCTGATAATTTCCAAATTTCACTAAACAAATCCGACTTATTTTTGAAGTGCCAGTAAATCGCGCCGCGAGTCACACCTGCCGCCTGCGCAATGTCAGCCAGCGAAGTAGAAGAAACGCCTTGCCGGGAAAACACGTGTATGGCGACATCGAGAATGTGCTGTCGCGTCTCCAGCGCTTGTTGTTTGGTTTTTCGTGCCATATGTCGGTGAATTTACAGGAGTCAGATTTACATACATTTGTGAATGTTTGTACCATAGCACGACCATAATATAAACGCAGCAATGGGTTTTTGGGCCACTGATCCATTGATCAATTTGAAATCGGACACTCGAGGTTTACATATGAACAAAAACAGAGGGTTTACGCCTCTGGCGGTCGTTCTGATGCTTTCGGGCAGCTTAGCGCTTACAGGATGTGATGAAAAACCGGCTCAGCAGGGTGCGGGTCAGATGCCGGAAGTTGGTGTCGTCACGGTCAAGACGGAACCTCTGCAAATCACCACTGAGCTACCGGGCCGAACGACGGCTTTTCGCATTGCGGAAGTGCGTCCTCAGGTCAGCGGCATTATTTTGAAACGCAACTTCACGGAAGGCAGTGACGTTGAAGCAGGTGTCTCGCTCTATCAGATTGATCCCGCTACTTATCAGGCAGCTTATGACAGCGCCAAAGGCGATCTGGCGAAAGCGCAAGCAGCTGCCAACATCGCGCAGATGACCGTCAACCGTTATCAGAAACTGCTGGGCACCAAGTACATCAGCCAACAGGATTACGATACCGCGCAGGCGGACGCTCAGCAGGCTAACGCTACCGTTGTCGCAGCGAAAGCAGCAGTAGAAACCGCGCGCATCAACCTGGCGTATACCAAAGTGATTTCCCCCATCAGCGGTCGTACCGGGACTTCCACCGTCACGGAAGGCGCGCTGGTACAGAGCGGGCAAACCACTGCGCTGACTACCGTGCAGCAGCTTGATCCGATCTACGTTGACGTTACCCAGTCCAGCAATGATTTCCTGCGTCTGCAGCAGGAAATGGCGAACGGTACGCTGAAGCAGGACAACGGCAAAGCGAAAGTTCAGCTCGTTACCAACGACGGTGTTCAATACGCCCAGGAAGGTACGCTTGAGTTCTCTGGCGTGACGGTAGACCAGACCACCGGTTCCATCACTCTGCGTGCGGTGTTCCCGAACCCGGATCACTCGTTGCTGCCGGGCATGTTCGTCCGCGCCAAACTGGAAGAAGGTGTCAACCCGAATGCCATGCTGGTTCCACAGCAGGGTGTTACCCGTACGCCGCGCGGTGACGCAACGGCGATGGTGGTGGGTGAAGGCGATAAAGTTGAAGTCCGTAATATCGTCGCAAGCCAGGCCATTGGCGACAAATGGTTGGTGACTGACGGTCTGAAAAGCGGCGATCGTGTGATTATTGCCGGCTTACAAAAAGTCAAACCGGGCGTGCAGGTTAAAGCTCAGGAAGTGACTTCTGACAACAAAGAGCAAGCCCAGGCAGGCGGCCAGTCAGAAAAACCGAAGTCTTAACTAAAACAGGAGCCGTTAAGACATGGCTAAGTTTTTTATCGATCGCCCCATCTTTGCGTGGGTTATCGCGATTATCATCATGTTGGCAGGGGCTCTCTCGATCCTCAAATTGCCGGTAGCGCAATATCCAACCATTGCGCCGCCTGCAATTCAGATCACGGCCACCTACCCGGGTGCTGATGCGAAAACGGTACAGGATACCGTGACGCAGGTCATCGAACAGAACATGAACGGTATCGATAACCTGCTTTATATGTCCTCTGCCAGTGATTCCTCTGGTACGGTACAAATTACAATTACTTTTGATTCCGGAACGGATGCGGATATCGCGCAGGTTCAGGTGCAGAACAAACTGCAACTGGCCATGCCGCTGTTACCGCAAGAAGTGCAGCAGCAAGGCGTTAGCGTCGAGAAATCATCCAGCAGCTTCTTGATGGTTCTCGGGATGATCAGTACCGATGGTTCCATGACGCAGGAAGATATTGCGGACTACGTCGGCGCAACCATCAAAGATCCGGTCAGCCGTACTTCCGGCGTCGGTGACGTTCAGCTGTTCGGTGCGCAGTATGCGATGCGTATCTGGATGGACCCGAGCAAACTCAATAACTTCCAGCTCACGCCAGTTGACGTGATTGCGGCTATCAAAGCGCAGAACGCCCAGGTCGCGGCAGGTCAGTTAGGCGGTACTCCGCCGGTGAAAGGGCAGCAGTTAAATGCCTCTATCATCGCGCAAACCCGTCTGACCTCCACGGAAGAGTTCGGTAAGATCCTGCTGAAAGTAAATGCTGACGGTTCGCAGGTTCGTCTGCGCGACGTGGCGAAGATTGAACTGGGCGGCGAAAGCTATGACGTAATCGCGCGCTATAACGGCCAACCGGCTGCGGGTCTCGGTATCAAACTGGCAACCGGCGCGAACGCGCTCGATACTGCCGAAGCGGTACGTGCGACTATCGGCAAACTGGAGCCTTTCTTCCCGCACGGCCTGAAAGTGGTTTATCCGTATGACACCACGCCATTCGTTAAGATCTCGATTAACGAAGTGGTGAAAACGCTGGTTGAAGCGATCGTACTGGTATTCCTGGTCATGTACCTGTTCCTGCAAAACTTCCGCGCAACGCTGATCCCAACGATCGCGGTGCCGGTGGTACTGCTCGGGACATTCGCGATACTCGCCGCCTTTGGCTACTCCATCAACACCCTCACCATGTTCGGTATGGTGTTGGCGATAGGTCTGTTGGTAGACGATGCTATCGTGGTGGTGGAAAACGTCGAACGTGTGATGATGGAAGAAGGCCTGCCGCCAAAAGAGGCGACGCGCCGTTCCATGGGGCAGATTCAGGGCGCGCTGGTTGGTATTGCGCTGGTGCTGTCAGCGGTATTTATCCCGATGGCGTTCTTCGGTGGTTCTACCGGTGCTATCTATCGCCAGTTCTCCATTACTATCGTTTCCGCGATGGTGCTGTCTGTGCTGGTCGCATTGATCCTGACGCCGGCGCTGTGCGCCACGATGCTGAAGCCGGTTGCCAAAGGCGACCACGGTGAAGGCAAAAAAGGCTTCTTCGGCTGGTTCAACCGCATGTTTGAGAAGAGCACGCACCACTACACCGACAGCGTAGGGAACATTCTGCGCAGCACCGGTCGTTACTTGCTGCTCTATATCGTCATCGTTGCGGGTATGGCGGTGCTGTTTGTGCGTCTGCCAAGTTCGTTCCTGCCGGATGAAGACCAGGGCGTATTTCTCACTATGGCCCAGTTGCCTGCGGGTGCGACGCAAGAGCGTACGCAGAAGGTGCTGGATGAAGTGACGAAATATTATCTGGAAAACGAGAAAGACAACGTTAACTCCGTCTTTACCGTTAACGGCTTTGGCTTCTCTGGTCGCGGTCAGAACACCGGTCTGGCGTTCGTATCGCTGAAAAACTGGGACGAACGTCCTGGTGAAGCGAATAAAGTACCGGCAATCGCAGGCCGTACGAGCGCGCACTTTGCATCGATTAAAGATGCAATGGTCTTCGCTTTCAACCTGCCAGCGATTGTTGAACTCGGTACGGCAACCGGCTTCGACTTCCAGTTGATTGACCAGGCGAACCTGGGACATGAGAAATTAACCCAGGCGCGTAACCAGCTGTTTGGCGAAATCGCTCAGCATCCGGATCTGCTGGTGGGCGTGCGTCCTAACGGCCTGGAAGATACACCGCAGTTCAAGATCGATATCGATCAGGAAAAAGCACAGGCGCTGGGCGTGTCGATTAGCGACATCAACACCACGCTGGGTGCAGCCTGGGGCGGCAGCTACGTTAACGACTTTATCGACCGTGGTCGCGTGAAGAAAGTGTACGTCATGTCGCAGGCCAAATACCGCATGCTGCCAAGCGATATTGGTAACTGGTACGTGCGGGCGACCGATGGACAGATGGTGCCGTTCTCCGCCTTCTCCAGCACACACTGGGAATACGGTTCACCGCGTCTGGAGCGTTACAACGGTCTGCCGTCGATGGAAATCCTCGGCCAGGCGGCACCGGGTAAAAGTACCGGTGAAGCAATGGCGATGATGGAACAACTGGCCAGTAAGCTGCCGACCGGTATCGGTTATGACTGGACGGGGATGTCCTTCCAGGAACGTCTCTCCGGCAACCAGGCGCCTGCGTTGTATGCTATCTCGCTGATCGTGGTATTCCTCTGCCTTGCAGCGCTGTATGAAAGCTGGTCGATTCCGTTCTCGGTCATGCTGGTTGTACCACTGGGTGTTGTGGGCGCATTGCTGGCTGCCACCTTCCGCGGTCTGACCAACGACGTTTACTTCCAGGTGGGCCTGCTGACAACCATTGGTTTGTCGGCGAAGAACGCGATACTTATCGTCGAATTCGCCAAAGACCTGATGGATAAAGAAGGCAAAGGCCTGGTAGAGGCGACGCTGGAAGCGGTTCGTATGCGTCTGCGTCCAATTCTGATGACCTCGCTGGCATTTATCCTTGGGGTGCTGCCGTTGGTTATCAGCTCCGGTGCAGGTTCCGGCGCGCAGAACGCAGTAGGTACTGGCGTAATGGGCGGGATGATCACCGCAACCATACTGGCTATCTTCTTCGTTCCGGTGTTCTTCGTGGTGGTACGCCGCCGCTTTAGCCGCCGCGGTGAGGATATTGAGCACAGCCATAAGGTTGAGGAACACTGATTGTTTCTCTAATAGAAAAGGCCGCACTTAGCGGCCTTTTTCATATCTGCACATCCGCAATTAAAAGCATTTATTGTCTGTTTGTTTATTTTGTCCTGCCGATATAAGGCTTATAATAACTATGTATTTTGAAAGCAGCGATCATTTACCATTTATAAAACTTAATTATCTGGTACAATCAGTTTAACTCAGACGATTCCTGGTATAAAAATACCGTTCGGGCTGGAATAATCTCTGCCATGCTAACTTAATGAATCTCAAGGATGAACAAGCAATAACGCCCACGGGCGTAACAAGCTTCATCCCGACGTCATGTTCCTATTTTGTCCATTTTTCTCAAAAAAAACATTATTTGTAATTTTTCGTGATAGCACAATGAAATCCCATTCAGACTAGCTTATAGTTATATTGACAAACATAAAGCAGCGTCTGTCTCTGGTCAGAGCAGAAGTTCCCATCCTGAAACAGCAGTCGGTCAGTAAAAAAATTACCACTCAGAAGGGGATGCGTTATGGACGAATACTCGCCAAAAAGGCATGATATCGCGCAGCTCAAATTTCTCTGCGAAACGCTGTACCATGACTGCCTTGTTAATCTCGAAGAGAGCCATCATGGGTGGGTTAACGATCCTACATCAGCGGTCAATCTGCAGTTAAATGAGCTGATAGAACACATAGCGACCTTCGCACTTAATTATAAAATTAAGTACAATGAAGATAATAAACTGATTGAACAGATAGACGAATATCTTGACGATACGTTTATGTTGTTCAGTAGCTATGGCATAAATACACATGACTTACAGAAATGGCGTAAAACAGGCAACAAGCTGTTCCGCTGCTTCGTCAATGTAAGCAAGGCTAATCCTGTTAGCCACTCTTGTTAATTTTTCAACACTAAGGTGAAGGTATGTCCGAAAAACCATTAACAAAAGTTGATTATTTGATGCGTCTCAGACGTTGTCAGACAATTGATACCCTTGAACGTGTAATTGAAAAAAATAAATACGAACTTCCGGATGAGGAACTCGCGGTGTTTTATTCAGCAGCCGATCATCGTCTGGCAGAACTGACCATGAATAAGCTGTATGACAAAATCCCCTCCTCCGTGTGGAAATTTGTACGATAATTCTGCTAACTCTTTTTCTGCGCAAACAGAGCGTTCAGATTCCGTGACGAGTGTCTTCGAATCAGATGAATGACGAAAAGCAAAAAATGATTGCCGGATTGCCCTACCTTTCGGCAGATGAAGTCTTGCGCGCCGATCGTCTGCGGGCCAGGCAGTTGCTGCATCGATACAATCATTCGGCGCCGGAAGAAAAAGCCGAGCGTAAAGATATTCTCTCCAGCCTTCTCGGCCACAGTGATGGGGCCTATATCGAACCGAATTTTCGCTGCGATTATGGCTACAATATTTTTCTCGGCCGCAATTTCTACGCCAATTTCGACTGCGTCATGCTCGATGTTTGTCCAATTCATATCGGCGATAACTGTATGCTGGCACCCGGCGTGCATATCTACACCGCAACGCATCCGCTGGATGCCGCCGAACGCATCAGCGGCGTGGAATATGGCAAACCTGTCACCATTGGTCACAATGTCTGGATAGGTGGCCGCGCCATTATCAACCCAGGCGTAACGATTGGCGATAACGCCGTCATCGCCTCCGGCGCGGTCATCGTGAAAGATGTTCCGGCCAATGTCGTGGTCGGCGGCAACCCGGCGCGTATCATCAAACCTCTGCCAGCCATCTAACTGTTATCGTTTTTTGCGGCAAAACTGTTACTTTTTTCATACAAAATGGCAACTTAAAATAGCGTGTCCACCTGCAAAACAGTATCAGTAAAGGCGTAAGATGACAGAGATACAGCGGCTGCTCACCGAAACGATTGAAGAGATCAACCAGCGCGAGAAACGGGATAACCGCCCGCGCTTCAGCATCAGTTTTATTCGCAAACACCCCGGCCTGTTTGTCGGCATGTATCTGGCCTGGCTTGCCACGCTGGCGGTGATGCTGCAGTCCGAAACCCTCTCCGGCTCCGTCTGGCTATTGATCGTGCTCTTCGTGGTTCTGAACGGTTTCTTCTTTTTTGACGTTTATCCGCGTTACCACTACGAAGATATCGATGTGCTCGATTTCCGGGTCTGCTATAACGGCGAGTGGTACAACACGCGATTTGTTCCGTCAGGTTTGATTAACGCGATCCTGCAATCCCCGCAGGTCGAGCAAGAGAGCAAATCCCGGCTGGAAAAAATGGTCGCGCGTAAGGGCGAACTCTCGTTTTACGACGTCTTCACCCTCACCCGCCCCGAGACTGCTCAATCAATCGGTTAAGCGTACGTACCGCCGCCGTAAACCGGCTGGCGGACGTATTACCGTAACCCAGAACCAGCCCGCTGGATACAGCACTTTTGTGCAGCCAGAAACGGCTTAATGCATGGGGCGCAAGTTGCCATTGCCGCGCCGCGCGGACCACCGCCTCATCATCAATCCCCGGGATCGCCAGCGTTAAGTGCAGCCCACCGCCGCCGCCATAAACCTGATGCGCAACGTGCAGCTCATTGCGAACGGCTTCCAGCAGATGCGCTTGCCGCTTGCGATACAGCCGACGCATCGCGGCGAGATGACGTGCGTAGTGCCCATCTTCAATAAAACGCGCCAGCGTCAGTTGCTCGGCACGATGACCGCCACGTAACAAACTACCGATTGCTGGCCCGGCAGCCTGCGCCAGCGCGGGCGGCATCACCATAAAACCGATACGCAACGAGGGAAACAAGGTTTTACTAAAAGTGCCAAGATAAACCACGGGCGGATTCGCCACCATGCCTGACATCGCCGGAATGGGCTCGCCCGGATAGCGAAACTCACTATCGTAATCATCTTCTACAATCCAGCTTCCCACTTGCCGGGCATAGTCCAGCAGCGCCAGCCGCCGGGCCGCGCTCATTACCTTGCCCAGCGGATACTGATGTGACGGCGAAGTGTAAATCATGCGCGGCGGCGGGGCCGCAGAGTTCAGCACCATTCCTTCGTCGTCGATCGGCATCCCCGAAACGTCCAGGCCTGCGGCGAGAAAAGCGCTTTTGGCTCCTCCGTAACCCGGCTCTTCCACCCATGCATGATCGCCCACGTCACTGAGCAAATGCACGCAAAGCATCAGCGCTTCCTGCGCGCCTTCGGTGATCACTATCTGTTCAGCATCGCAATCAATGCCGCGAGATATCGCCAGATGGCGCGCTATCGCTACACGTAACCGCCATTCACCGGCGGATTCACCATAATTCAATAACAGGCTGCCTTCATCGCGCCACACCCGTTCAGCCAGCCGTCGCCAGACAGCCAGCGGGAAGTAATTTGCCGCCGGAATGCCAGGCGTCAGCGCCAGCGCGGGCGAATGACGTAAAGCCCCGCCCGGCAGTTGTTGTACACGCTGCGCGAGCGTTACCGATGGTGCTGGGTCCGTTCGCTCAACTGTTGCCAGTTTCGCCACTCGTGTTCCCTGGCGATCGCGCAACACATACCCTTCAACGGCCAGCTGTTCCAGCGCCGCATTCACGGTATTGCGCGAAATATGCAGCCTCTCCGCCAGTACGCGCGATCCCGGCAACAGGCTGCCGGGCTTTAACATCCCCTGCCGTACCGCATCGCGCAACGCCACATACAGCGCGCGCTGGCGCGTCAGGCTGGCGCGCTCCTCCAGCGCCCGGCGCAGCAGTGCGTACAATCCTTCCTCAGGAATATTCATTATTTTCTCCGCGTGGCTCCATAAAACTATAACCTTATGGTTCTTCTTATGGAACCAGCACGGCGTTACGCTGCTTCCGCATACACAAGGAGACACCATGAGCCAGTTCAATCACTATCAACAACCTATCGGCGATGCGTTGCCCGACTGGCAGCCGCGCCCTTTCCCGCAGCGTGTTACTCTCGAGGGCCGTTATTGCCGTCTTGAGCCGCTGGGCACTGAGCACGCCAGCGCGCTGTTTCAGGCGCATCAACAAGCAGGCGATGACCGGAGCTGGACGTGGTTGCTGCGGGAGCCGGAAAAAGATGAAGCGGCATTTCGCGACTGGATAGCCAGCACCTGCACGCTGCACGATCCGCTGCATTTTGCCGTCATAGACAACAAAACTTCGCAGCCGGTCGGTAGCCTCGCGCTGATGCGTATTGATGAGAAAAACGGTGTTATGGAAGTGGGAAGCGTGCATTTCTCGCCGTTGCTGGCTCGTACGCCCGCCTCGACGGAAGCGCAATGGCTATTGATGAACTATGCCTTTACCACGCTGGGATACCGGCGCTACGAGTGGAAGTGTAACAGCCTGAATGCGCCTTCACGCCAGGCGGCGCTGCGTCTCGGTTTTCAGTATGAAGGCCGTTTCCGCCAGGCGCTGGTGCTCAAAGGCCATAATCGCGATACCGACTGGTTTTCAATTATTGACAGTGAATGGCCACAGATTGACCGCGCGCTGCAACGCTGGCTTGCCGCCGACAACTTCACGGCCGATGGCAAGCAGCGCAGTTCCCTGGCATCACTTCGCGCTTAACGTTTTTTCTTTTTGCCTTGCACCGCTTTGAAACGCGGATTGGATTTACAGATCACATATAAACGCCCCTTGCGCCGGACAATCTGGCAGTCAGGGTGGCGTTGTTTCGCACTGCGCAATGAATTCAGCACCTGCATCACTTACTCCTTTTTATCGCTAAAAAAGCGACCGTAACGTTGCTGGAAACGTGCCGCGCTGCCTTCATTAGCAATCACTTTTTGTTTACCGGTGTAATAAGGATGCGACGCCGACGAAACGTCGATGGTGACGTACGGATAGGTCACGCCTTCCAGTTCAATTTCGCGTTCCGTTTTAATGGTTGAACCCACTTTAAAGTACTCGTTGGCGCTGGTGTCGTGGAAAACCACCGTACGATAGTGAGGATGGATATCAGCTTTCATAATTCGCTCATCTGTTTTGTTATAACATAACAAAAGTCTATCGAAATTATTTCTCCATTTCAAGCCATCCGCGTTATGCGTTTTTCGCAAAAGCACGTGATCCTGCGCGAACATATATTAGAAAAGAACGTTATTGGTTGAATTGTTGCCCCTGAGGCAAGCTGTCATCACACCTGACGAAGAGGAAAAAGAAAATGCGCTGTTGTTGTCCCCGAACCCTGAGCCTGACCAGAACACGATTATTGACTGCCTTCGGAGAACACAATGAACGCAACGACGT
Organism: Kosakonia sp. MUSA4; assembly: GCF_013085925.1. Lineage (NCBI taxonomy): Bacteria > Pseudomonadati > Pseudomonadota > Gammaproteobacteria > Enterobacterales > Enterobacteriaceae > Kosakonia > Kosakonia sp. MUSA4. The sequence goes on along the minus strand of NZ_CP025697.1, from coordinate 1,119,148 downwards.
TACCGATCCTCGATCTTTCCCGCTACACACACGGCGCTGAACGCGAACGCTTTCTTGCCGATCTGCGCCACGCTGCGCGCGATATCGGCTTCTTCTACCTGATTAACCACGGCGTCGATGACGCACTGCAACACGCTGTCCAGCAAGAATCCCGACGTTTTTTCGCCCTGACTGATGAGCAAAAACAGCAAGTGGCGATGATCCACTCCCCCCATTTTCGTGGCTATAACCGCGCAGCCTCAGAGATAACCCGCGGGCAGCCGGACTGGCGCGAACAGTTCGATATTGGCGCGGAACGCCCGGCGCTGCAGTTCAGCGACAGCGATCCCGGCTGGCGACGTTTACAAGGCCCGAATCTTTGGCCGCAAGCCTTGCCTACGCTGAAACCCGCCCTGCTCGCCTGGCAAAAGGCGATGACCGGTATGGCCATCACACTACTGCGGGCGTTTGCCGAAGCACTGCAACTGCCTGCGGATGCCTTTGACGCGCTGTATGGCGATAAACCGAACGAGCATATCAAACTGATCCGTTACCCTGGCCAGCACTCGACCCAGAGCGCGCAAGGCGTTGGCGCCCATAAAGATTCCGGCTTTCTCAGTTTTCTGCTGCAGGACGAGCAAAAAGGGCTGCAGGTGGAAGTCGAACCAGGCCACTGGATCGATGCCGCGCCGCTGGCGGGCAGTTTCGTCGTCAACATTGGCGAGTTGCTGGAACTGGCCACCAACGGTTATCTGCGCGCCACCGTTCACCGCGTGGTTTCGCCCCCGGCGGAACAGCAGCGTTTGTCGATTGCTTTCTTCCTCGGCGCCCAGCTTGATGCGGTGGTGCCGTTGTACACCCTGCCGCCGAAGCTGGCGCAAGAGGCGCGCGGGCCGGAGAGCGATCCGCACAATCCGCTGCTGCGCGACGTCGGCTGGAACTACCTGAAAGGCCGCCTGCGCTCCCATCCGGATGTGGCGGAACGTTATTACCGCGATGTGCTGCGCGAACGCACTGAACAATTGATCGTCTGACCATAACAACACAGGAACACACATCATGAAACATGCCGCTTTTACTCTGGCAGGGGTAGCACTGTCTCTTTCTCTGGTATGGACTTCCGCCCAGGCTGAAGCGCTGCGCGTCGCCGCCGACCCGGTGCCGCACGCGGAGATCCTCAATTACATCAAAAAGATCGATCCGAAACTGGATCTGAAAGTCATTGAGTTAACCAACGGCGCCAATGCTAACGAGCTGCTGGCGAACGGCGATGTCGATGCCAACTACTTCCAGCATGTGCCTTACTTGAAGGATCAGGAAAAGGCGCTGGGCAAGACGTTTGCCGTTGCCGCGACGGTACACATTGAACCGCTCGGCATCTATTCACATAAATACAAGGATTTCAAATCGCTGCCGAATAACGCCAAAGTGGCCGTGCCGAACAATGCCACGAACCTGAGCCGGGCTCTGTTCCTGCTGCAAGCCCAGGGATTGATCAAGCTCGACAGCAAATTTACCGATCCGGCCACCACGCTGGCGACGCCAAAAGACATCGCGCAGAACCCGAAACATTTGCAGATCCTGGAGATTGAATCGCCGCAAATCCCGCGCTCGCTGGATGATGTCGATCTGGCGGTGATTAACGGCAACTACGCGCTGGAAGCAGGGCTAAGCCCGGCGAAAGATGCGCTCGGTCTGGAAAGTGCGAAGCACAACCCCTATGCCAATATTCTGGTTACCAACCCGCAATTGGCTAACGATCCGCGCATCAAAGAACTGGCCAAAGATCTGACATCACCGCAGGTCGCGGAGTTTATCCGCAAGCAATATAACGGTTCCGTGATCCCGGTTGCGCCGCAGTCATGATTGAGATTGAAGGGCTGAGTAAAATCTACGCCGGAGCAGGCCGACCGGCGTTAAAAGAGGTGTCGCTGAGCGTACCGAAAGGCGCGATTTACGGCATCCTCGGGCGCAGCGGCGCCGGGAAAAGTACGCTGATCCGTTGCCTTAATCTGCTGGAGCGGCCCACTGCGGGCCGCATTATCGTTAACGGTAATGACATCACCCAACTGGATAAGGCCGGGCTTCGCGAGCACCGTCTGCGCACCGGCATGATTTTCCAGCACTTCAATTTACTGCATGCGCGTACGGTCGCCGATAATGTCGCCGTGCCGCTGGAAATCGCCGGTGTCGCGAAAGAGCAGCGTCAGGCGCGCGTAGAAGAACTGCTGTGGCTGGTGGGATTAAGCGAAAAAGCGCACGCCTTCCCGTCACAGCTTTCCGGCGGACAAAAACAGCGTGTCGGCATTGCCAGAGCGCTGGCGGCACACCCGGATGTGCTGCTGTGCGACGAAGCCACCAGCGCGCTGGATCCGGAAACTACCGCGTCAGTGCTGGAGCTACTGGCGGACATCAACCAAAAACTGCAACTCACCATTGTGTTGATCACCCATGAACTGGAAGTGGTCAAAACGCTGTGCGATCACGCGGCGCTGCTGGAAAATGGCGAAGTCATAGAGAGCGGAAAACTCGCTGATTTGCTGGTCGCTCCGTGGTCGCGGCTGCGCCAGGCGCTGCTGCACGATCCGCAGGCAGAGCAGGCATTTCTTGCCCGTCATGGTGTGACCGGGAGGCCATTATGTGGGGTCGCATGAGCTGGGAGGATCTCTGGCCGCTGCTGTTAAACGGCTCGCTGGAGACCATTTACATGGTCGGCCTGTCGGCACTCTTTACCGTGCTGATTGGTCTGCCGCTGGGCGTACTGCTGTTTATTTCCCGCAGCAATGGCTTAGCGCCAATGCCAAAGCTGAATGCGCTGCTCGGTACGATTATCAACATTGGCCGCTCGCTGCCATTTATTGTGCTGCTGATTGCGCTGATCCCCTTTACCCGATTACTGATCGGAACCACGCTGGGCAGTACCGCCGCCGTCGTGCCGGTGACCATTGGCGCATTTCCCTTCTTCGCGCGCCTGACGGAAACCGCGCTCGACGAAGTGGATTACGGGCGCATTGAAGCCATTTTATCCATGGGCGGTAACCTCTGGCATGTGATTGCGAAAGCGCTGTTGCCGGAAGCGCTTCCCACGCTGCTGGCCGGGATTACCTTAACGGTGGTGATGCTGATTGGCTTCTCATCGATGGCAGGCGTCATTGGCGGTGGCGGACTGGGCGATTTAGCCATTCGTTACGGCTATCAACGCTTTAACAACCAGGTCATGTTCGGCACCGTGATTATCCTGGTGGTGATGGTACAGGGCGTGCAGATGGTGGGAGATCGCCTGGTTCGCCGACTGGCACACCGCCGATAAGCTGTTCCGGCGTTTCGCTGCCCCGACAACCGGGAGAGAGACGCCGTTTATCCCTTCTTGTTTGATAAAAATTTCTTAGCTAACCTGCACCACAGACTCTTTTTTCCTTTACCCCGCTCATCCAGAAAGAAAACAACCGCTGCCGCGTGATATAACATTTGCGGGTGAAAGATACGCTATGTTTATCAGTATCAAAGAGGGATTTTTGATCATGACTAATCGACGGCTGGTAACGCTTATTATCGCGATTCTGGCGCTCGCGCTGATCCTGCCGCCAGGGCTGAGTATCTGGATGACCCATCGCGAGGCTGAAGAAACATTTATGGATCAGCTTGAGAGCTACTCAAAGCTGGCGGATATGCGCACATTGCGTGTCGTTAACGAAGGTAAAGCGGCGCTCCGGCAACTGGAAAACTGGCGAGGCCCGGTTTGTACCGCCGAACATCTGCTGGAGATGCAACGCGCTTCTTACGCCCATCGCTATGTGCAGGAAGTCTTATACGTTGACGATCTTCAGCCGCGCTGCTCATCATTGCAAAGCAGCACGTCAACGTCTCCCTTCCCGCCGCCAAAGAAAATTACCGCAGATAATTTTCGCGTCTGGCTCACGCGTCACAATGATTTGGGATTATCGCGGTACATGATTGCCATCGGTAATGAGCATTATGTCGTGATGGTCGATCCCCAGTCGTTTATCGATGTCCTCTCTTACGGCTCGCTTCCGTTGCACTTCTCGCTGGTCAATACCAGCACCCGGCAAATCATCGCGGGCAGCACGGAGATCCCCCGCGCCGTACTTGAGCAGATGGCGCAACGCGCGCAAACGACAGAGCATTTCCGGGAATCAACCTACCACATTAAACACGATGCCAGCCTGGGGCTGGCCACCGTGACCTGGATGCCGGACACGCCGCTGGAAAAAAACTGGCATCGTTTATTGACTATCTGGGTTCCGTTCAGCTTGCTGATGAGTTTATTGCTCGCCTTTGTTTTACTCAAAGTGCTGCGTCGTCTGCAATCACCGCACTATCAGTTGCAAGAGGCCATCCATCGCCGTGAAATCATGGCGCATTACCAGCCGATTATGGCGCTGGAAAGCGGGCGTATCGTCGGAGCCGAGGCGCTGGCGCGCTGGCAGCAAAAGGACGGCTCTTTTCTGTCGCCGGATATCTTTATCCCGCTGGCGGTACACAGCGGCCTGATGCCGCAGTTAACCAGGTTGATTATTGAAAATGTGTTTGCCGATATGGGGCCATGGCTGCAACAACACCCGGAGCAGCATATCTCTATCAATCTGGAACCCGCCGATCTGCTGGATCCAGGCCTGCCGACGTTACTCGCGGAATTACTACAGCGCTGGCAGCTTTCGCCGTCGCAAATCGCCTTAGAACTGACCGAGCGGGGTTTTGCCGATCCGGTCGTTAGCGGCCCGGCGATCAACACGCTGCGCGCCGCAGGCTATGCGATCTACATTGACGATTTCGGTACCGGTTATTGCAGCCTGAGCTACCTGCAAAACCTCGACGTCGATACCATTAAAATCGATAAATCATTTGTCGATGCGCTGGAGCAAAAAACCGTAACGCCGCACATTATCGAGATGGCAAAAGCCTTAAAACTGGCGATGGTTGCCGAAGGTATCGAAACCGAAGCCCAGTTGCAGTGGTTAAAACAGTGCGGCGTGGAATATGGGCAAGGCTGGCTTTACAGCAAAGCGCTACCGGCGGAGGTGTTTATTCGCTGGGCGGAAAATAACCTTCATGAGAAAGCGCTCTGCTACTGTTAAAAGGGTTTTAACAACGCGGAGGAAGCACAATGAAAAAACAATCCTGGCCGCTGCACGATGTCCGGCACTGGCTGGAACCTGGCCCGGTGGTACTGCTGAGCAGCCACTGGCAAGGGTGGAATAATATTATGACCTTAGGCTGGCACACGATTCTGGAGTTTTCCCCTTCGCTGGTCGGCTGCATGATTTCCGGTGGCAATGCCAGCTTCGAACGCATCCGACAAAGCGGAGAGTGCGTCATTAACCTGCCTGAAGCCAGCATGATCGACACCGTTTCCCGCATTGGTAACTGTACGGGCGATGAAGTCGATAAGTTTGCTCAATTTGGCCTGACGGCCGAAAAAAGCGAGCATGTGTCCGCGCCATCCATTAAAGAGTGCTACGGCCAGTTTGAATGCCGCCTTTATGACGACGCGATGGTGGATACCTACAACTTCTTTATTTTTGAAGTGGTTGCTGCGCGGGTAAACCGCGAACCCGCGTGGCCGCAAACGCTGCATTACACCGGTGACGGTGTGTTCCGTACCGATGGCGATGTGCTTGAGCGCAAAGCGCTTTTCACCAAAGTCTCCTGAGTTTTGTATTACTCATCGAGTACCGGCACAAAGCCGCCGTATATCATGCGTTTACCGTCAAAAGGCATTGCATTGCCCAGTTCGCGCATGCGGGGATCGGCCATCATTTTTTGATTCGCCGCATCGCGCACCTCTTTGGACGGGTATTCAATCCAGCTGAAGACGACCGCTTCGTGGTCTTCAGCTTTTACCGCCATGCGAAAATCGGTGAGTTTGCCATCCGGCACATCGTCAGCCCAACATTCGACAATGCGCGTTGCGCCGAACTCCTTGAAGATCGGCGCCGCTTTCGCCGCGAGCTGGCAATACGCCTCTTTTTCATCCTCTGGCACTGCGACCACAAAACCATCGACATATTTCATGCATCGGCCTCCGCATGACTGCGCAGCGGGACAGCCCCGCTGCATCAGACCCGATAAGTTTAGTTCTGCCGCCAGCAAAAGGCGTAACGCACCGTCTCATCTCGCAGGATAAACTCCGGCGACACGCTCGGACTCCAGGAATCATCGCCGCCAACGCCCATGTGGAAAGCATCGAGATGCAGCCAGCAACCGGCTTCTTCGCGCAACAAGTGGTGGTGCGTGGTTTCCCGCAGTTGCTCATCGCTGTAGCAGCCGAGGGAAAAATGGAAATCTCCCTGCCACTGATGTGCGCCGTACCACACTGCGCGCGTGTTGCAGCGCAGCCCATTTTCGCCGGGGAAAATATAGGGCGTGTGCAGCGCCGACAGCGGCTGCGTCCACCGTCCCTGACGCGCCGCCAACTGGCGATCCGGGTAGTTTTCATGCGGTCCCAGTCCCAGCCAGCTTACCTGCGGATGCCTCTCCGCCAGCTGGCAGACCAGGCCCACCCGCGCGGGCGGCGGAATATCGCGTGCCACCTGAACCGTGACATCGCCATGCAGTGCGCCGTCACCATCAATTCGCCAGCATTTATGGCTGATAAACGCGGTCTTCCCTGCGCCCAGCCAGCGCTGAGCGGTGCTCACCACGATCCCGTTGCTGCGCTCTTCAACGTCACAATAAAGCAGTTCAGCCGACAGATCGTACATGCCTGCCGCCTTCCAGCGTTCCACCCACGCGTTGGGATCGATGCGCGTCACCTCGCTAATACCAATGTCGTTATCCAGCGGCGCACGGGCAAAACAGTCGCTCAGCGGGGTCAGCAGCGTCGGCTGCTCATCGCGCCACCACTGTTGCAGGTTGCCGCTGTGGCGACAGAAGTGCCAGCTCTGTGACTGATGCGTGATGACAAATTCCTGCTCGCTGGCCTGCAATGTCGGGCGCGAGTTCTGCACCGCATGCGGAGCGATATACAACGGCGCGGGCAGACGCCACTGATCCCAGGCACAGTGATGATCCGCCGCCGACCAGCGCGTCGCCGCGCGCTGGAAAACATCCACATTCAGCCAGACTTCGCCGGGCGCGGCCTCCAGCGCGGGTATGTTCAGTTCAATACGCTGCTTGCCTTGCGGCGTGATATCCAGCGTGATTTCTCCTTGCGCCAGCACATCGCCATCGCGGGCGACAGACCAGCGCAGGTATTCATTATCAGTGCTGCGGAACAGATATTCGCTCTCAACCTCCAGCACCAGCGGCGTGGTGCTAAGCAGGCTGAACTGGAAAAATTGCTGCGCGCGCTGCGCTTCATACAGCGCCGGATGCGGCGTGCGATCGGGAAACACCAGCCCATTCATACAGAACTGGCGGTCATTTGGCGTATCGCCAAAATCGCCGCCGTAGGCCCAGAATGGCTGCCCGTCGTCACCGGTTTTGGTTAATGCCTGGTCAACCCAGTCCCAGACAAAACCGCCCTGCAAACGCGGGAAAGCGCGGAACGCTTCCCAGTATTTGGCAAAACCGCCAAAACTGTTGCCCATCGCATGTGCGTATTCGCAGAGAATGAGCGGTCTATTTTCGCCGGGCAAACCGATCCATTTTTTAATCGACCATTTTGGCACAGCCGGAAAGGGCTGATCCTGGTCGACGCGGGCATACATCGGGCAGACAATATCGGTGGCTGCCGTGTTCGCGCCGCCGCCTTCATACTGCACCGGACGCGTCGGATCGGTCGTTTTCAGCCAGCGATACAGCGCATCGTGGTTCGCGCCGTGACCGGATTCGTTGCCCAGCGACCAGATAATGATCGACGGATGGTTGCGATCGCGCTGTACCATGCGCGTCACGCGTTCGCTCATGGCCGGCAACCAGCCCGGATCGTCCGCCAGGCGGCTCATCGGCACCATGCCGTGGGTTTCAATATTGGCTTCATCCACGACATATAAGCCGTACCGATCGCACAGGCGATACCACAGCGGATGGTTCGGATAGTGAGAACAGCGCACGGCATTGAAGTTGTGCTGTTTCATCAGTTCAATGTCGCGCCGCATGGTGGCTTCATCAATGGCCTGTCCGTTTTCCGGATGATGCTCGTGACGGTTTACGCCACGAATCAACAGCGGTTTACCGTTAAGCAGCAACAAACCATGTCGGATTTCCACCTTGCGGAAACCCACGTCGCAGGCTTCCGCTTCCAGTACGTTTCCCTGGACGTCGAGCAGGGTTAATGTCAGGCGATAGAGGTTCGGTGTTTCCGCGCTCCACAGCGCGGGCGCGGCAACCGGCAGCGTCACGCACAGGCGTTCTGCCCACGCGCCGCGCTCATCCACCACGGCGCTGCCCGGCGACTGCTGCGCGGCGGCAACGTTTTTTCCGTCGCGCCACAGGGCAACGGCAACGCGACACTCTGCAAACGCCCCGGCCAGCTGCACGGTAATCTGCAATTGCGCATGAGTCAGTTCCGCATTCAGTTCGCTGGTATAGTGGAAATCGGCAATATGCGTCTGCGGTTTATGTTGCAGGGAGACATCGCGAAAAATCCCGCTCATCCGCCACATATCCTGGTCTTCCAGATAGCTGCCATCGCACCAGCGCAGCACCATCACCGCCAGCCGGTTTTCTCCCACTTTTAGCGCCTTACTGAGGTCAAACTCGGCGGGCAGGCGGCTGTCCTGCGAATAGCCGATCCATTGGCCGTTACACCAAAGATAAAACGCCGCATTGACGCCATCAAAAACAATCCGCGTCTGCCCCTGCGCCAGCGCCTCTTCTTCCATTACAAATGTGAGCGAGTAACAACCTGTCGGATTTTGCTGCGGGACAAACGGAGGCGTCACCGGAATCGGATAGGTCACATTGGTATAAATGGGCGTATCAAATCCCTGCATCTGCCAGTTCGATGGCACCGGCATCGCCACCGCATCGGCGCAATCCTCTGTTATCCAGCGTTCTGGTACGGCTTCCGGCGAGCCAAACAGACTGAAGCGCCATTCGCCATTCAGCAGGCGTCGCGCAGGTGAAGCGGCATCATCGCGCGCCGCATTTTCATCGCGCCAGCTACGCATGGGCGCATGAGCCGGTAAACGGTGCCAGTGGGTGATCGCCGGATTTTCCCAGTCGCGGCGGGAAACCAGCGAACTTAACGCGGTAGCAGACATAAAACCTCTTTTTTGCGAAGCGCTCACAATTTGGGAAACAATGACGCATTTTTAATCGCGGGTAAAGCCCGCGATCGGCTGAAAGCGAAGAGGATCACAAAAGCATTAGCGGCGATCCAGCATGGCAACCTGCTGCGCCAGTTCACTCAGTTGCCGGGCCAGGGTTTCACCGCTGCGGATCTGTCGTTCGCGCGCCGGAGCGGTAGACTGGCGTTCGATCAGCGTGACGGGCAGCCGAATCTGGCTGAGGGTCAATTCCTCGTCGGGCGGGTTAAGCAGCCAGTCCACGCTACGCTCGCCCGCTTCTTTGAACGCCTGGCGCACCGTGGTCAACGGCGGAGAAAACCAGGCGCTGTCCGCCGTGTCATCATACCCCACCACTGAAATCTGGCCTGGCACATCAATACCCTTCTCGGCGCAGGCGCGAATCACGCCGAGCGCCATCTGATCGTTGGCCACCAGAATCGCCTGCGGCAACCGGGGACCCGCCAGCAGCAGATGGGCTTTTTCATACCCCGATGCGGCACTCCAGTCCCCATGCTCGCTGGCGCAGGGGGCCAGTTTCGCCTGCGCTAATGCCGCCAGCCAACCGCTAAAACGGGCGCGGGCTGAAACCGAACTCTGCGGCCCGCCCAGCAGGGCAATGCGCTGGTGGCCTTGCGACAGCACATGTTCCACGCTCAGTCGCGCGCCCTGCTCCGCATCAAACACCAGGCTGTTAACGGCCGCCTTATCACTGACATCCAGAAATAATACCGGCGTCGGCTGCGCCTGTGCCGCCAACTGCTGCGCCAGCGCATCTTCCAGCGGAACATTAATCAGCACGCCTTCCACACGCTGTGCCAACAACTCCTGCAATGCCGCGCTACAGCTGGCGGCGTCATGCTCATCAAGCATCGAAATAATAACGCTCGTGGAGGCAAGACCGGCGCGGGATTTCACCGCCGAGGCAATTTGTGACGGCGCATGGAGCGCCAGATCGGTAGTCAGTAGCCCCAGCGTTCTGCTGCGTTTGCCCGCAAGTTGCTGGGCACCACGATTGGGAACATAGTGCAGCGCGGCCATGGCGGCGAGCACCTTTTCACGGGTACGAACTGAAACATGGGCCGCATCATTGATCACCCGGGATACGGTCTGGTAAGAGACGCCTGCATGGCTGGCAACGTCGTAAAGTGTGATAGTTTTCATGGCGTTCCTGGCAGCAAAGGGATCATAAGTATATCCGTTTTGCCCGGATCTGCTTGTGAGCGCTTCGTGAAAAATACCAGGAATTACGACAACCGGTAAAAAAATATATTGCGTGGGATAATGGGATAAAAAGAAATATCGGCGAACCATAAGGCTCGCCGGAAACATCATCCGTAATGTGTTTTGAGATGGTTCTGTAGAGTTATTATGAAACAATCATCACAGTTTTTAATGCAATTTAAATGACGGTTTCATGACAACAAGGTTACTGCTGGCGAGGAATAGGAAATCCTTTTATTGAAATAATAAAACTGTTTCCCTCTTTTTTGATTTTCGCGCCAGCGTCACACCAGTCCGATGCGATACGAAAAAACTCATCACTTCCGATATTCCAGTCCAGTCGTACTTGTTTTACAAAACCTGAGCGCAACATCGCACAGGCTTCGCCGTAGTTACTGGCGGTTGATAGCAGTTGTTGGTTCATTTTTTCTTCTTCAGGAGTTTACGTAATGCTTTGATCTCTTTAGGAGTGAACGGAGTTGCACTCTCTTCTTCCGTGTGCTGGTTGTCAATGTCGTCTTCCGAGACTCCCGCCTCTTCCGCTGCTTCAAACGCCAGCAGCAGCAGTTTTTCTGTCGCCGTGCTTAAATTTTCACTATTTACTTCTGCGTAATGACGCAGCTTTTCTTTTAGCGCTTCATCAATTTTGACGTTTAATACTGCACTGGCCATGATTATCCCTTCTTGTGTGAATAAACATGCTAATTAATACACGAACTTATGAAACCGATCCAGATTTATATTTCAATATTATAACAGGGCGAAAAATCCCCATAAATAATCTGCCTTATATTTATGACAGAAAAATGAAGATAATATTTCAATTAAATGACATTATAATTTAAAACGAATAAATATAATGCTAATCGCGGGAATAAAACCCGCCAGCGCGCACGCTGACAGGTTTCAGTGGTGCAGTTGGTTCCATTTTTCGCGGGTTATCTCCCACAGCTCCGTCTCCAGTTCCCCGGAAACGTACTCACCTTTTTGCAGGCGAACTAAATGCATACCGCTGCGTTGAGAAAGCCTCTTCGAACGATCGTTGGCGACAGCTTTGGGCGCACGCAGTACATCACGTTCGAGTGTGTTAAACCAAAAATCCGTTACCGCATGGCAGGCTTCCGTCATATACCCCTGCCCTTGCCACTCCGGAGCCAGCCAGAATCCCCGGTTATTGTCCGGCGTATCCATCAGGCAGATCACGCCCATGAGTTCATCGGCATGCTCTTTACGCCGCAACGTCCAGAACCAGCCTTTCCCGGCGCGCGTTGCCGCCAGCGCAACATTATCGACATAGTTCTGCGCCGCGTTATCCGGATAGGGCCAGGGAACGCTGGCGACCAGATAACGGACAATTTCCCAGCGAGGGAAAATGCGCTGAATTTGCGTGGCATCTTCCGATGCCAGCGGTTTGAGAAGCAGACGTGCCGTTTGAAGCTCTGGTGTCATCACAGGTGATCGCTCCTTTTCTTCCTGAGAGAAGCAAGTATTGCAGACGCTCCGCCAGAACGGGGAATTTTCGCTATATTAACGAAAAAATCAGGCCACCGGTTCGGTTTGCGGCGTCACACTTAGCGCCGGTTTCTGACGAAACCACGGCAGACAAAGCTGAATCAGCGGGCCAATACTCAGCGCGTAAAATACCGTGCCGACACCAAATGTACCGCCCAGCAGACAGCCTGCCAGCAGGACTGAAATCTCAATCGCTGTACGGATACTGCGCACTGACCAGCCCGTGCGGGCATGAATACCGGTCATCAGGCCATCACGCGGGCCTGCGCCAAACCCGGCACCAATATACATTCCGGTCGCCAGCGCATTGACAATCACCGCCGCCGCCAGCATTACGCTGCGCGCCAGGAGTGTCTCCAGCGGCGGCATCAATGCCAGCGCAGCATCGGCGGCAAGCCCAAGCACGATCACATTGCTGATGGTTCCCAGACCCGGACGCTGGCGCAGCGGGATCCAGAACAACAGCACCAGCGCGCCGGTCGCGATCATCACTGTACCGATATCCATCGACAGCAGTTTCGCCACACCAAGGTGGAAAACGTTCCACGGATCGGCGCCCAAATCCGCGCGAACAAACATCGCGGTAGAAACACCGTACAGGACCAAACCAATATAGAGTTGCAGTAATCGACGTAGCATTTTTGTTCTCCGATTGTTCATGCTTCCATCTTCTCCGCAAATGGCATTATGATTAATGTCCAGTTTTCATATAGTGGACTGCATATGTCATCCCGTCGCTTTGGTAGCCAATCTTTGCAGCGCCTGTTAGGGCACTGGCAACAATCCGAGTCCCGTATGCCGCTCTGGCGTCAGCTTGCCGATGCCCTGCGTTTGCTGATTCTTGATGGCAGGCTGGCGCTGGACACGCGTCTGCCCGGCGAGCGCGAACTGGCCTCGACGCTGGAAATCAGTCGCACCACCGTTGCCAGTGCGCTGGCGCACTTGCGCGATGAGGGTTACCTGGAGAGCCGCCACGGTAGCGGATCGCGGGTGATTCTGCCTGATAGCCGTAGCGTTCCAACGCTCGCCACAGCAGGTACGGCACTGGATCTCTCTACGGCGGCGCTGAGCGCCGGGCCGGAGATCCACCAGGCCTATACCCACGCGCTGAGCATGATCCCGCACTACCTCACGCGAACTGGCTATGGTCAGCTCGGCTTGCTGCCGCTGCGTGAAGCCATTGCCTCACGCTATACCGCGCGCGGGCTGCCAACTCACGCCGATGAAGTGATGGTGGTGAATGGTGCAGTCAGCGGACTGGCGCTGGTACTGCGCATGCTGACCGGGCCGGGCGATCGCGTGGTGGTCGATCATCCAACCTACCCGCTGGCGATTGCCGCGATCCAGGGCGCTTCATGCCGCCCCGTAGGCGTATCGCTGCCACAAACCGGCTGGGACTGCGACGGTTTTGCCGCCACGCTGGCGCAGACTGCGCCACGCCTGGCCTATCTGATGCCCGATTTTCACAATCCAACCGGGCGCTGTATGGATATCAATACCCGCGAAACCATCGCCGCCATCGCGGCGCGCACGCGCACGACGCTGGTGGTCGATGAAACGATGGTGGATTTGTGGTACGACGCGCCGCCGCCGCCGCCACTGGCGGCCTTCGATACTGCTGGAAACGTGATCACGCTCGGTTCGGCGGGGAAAAGTTTCTGGGGTGGCTTACGCCTGGGATGGATCCGCGCCTCAACGCGCACAATTGCCGCCCTCGCCCAGACCCGTGACACGCTGGATCTGGGTTCCCCGTTACTGGAGCAACTGGCAACGCTGTGGCTAATGCAAAACGCAGAGGCATTTTTGCCCGGCCGTCGCCAAATGCTCGCCAGCCGCCGTGATGATTGCGCGGCGTTAATGCGCGAACATTTTCCACAATGGCGCTTTCAGGCACCGCAGGGCGGCCTCTCCTATTGGGTAGAGCTGCCTGATATGCTGGCGACCCAGTTTGCCGCCCGTGCGGAAACTATCGGCATTCACCTCGGTGCGGGAACACGTTTTGGACTTTCCGGCGCCTTTGACCGCTATTTACGGATGCCTTTCTCACTGGAATTAACCGAGCTGGAAAACGCATTACTGCGTATCAAACCGCTATGGCTCGCACTCAACCACTCGCAACTCCCGTTAAAACGCAGCATGGTGTAATACCGGAAGAAGAGGGAAAGGGATCAGGGGGCTTCAAAAGCACAAATGGGTGGGGGCCCTGCCAGCTACATCCCGGCACACACGTCGTCTGCCCTGGCTGCTTCCTTCCGGACCTGACCTGGTGAACAGAGTAGCGTTGCGGGAGAACCAACAGGGCCCCCATTGAGAGCGTTGTTAATCAACGCGCTGGCGCATTATCCCTGTCCAGGATGGCAATTGCAAGCCGCGTCGGGGCGGATGCTGGTTTATTGCGCAACTGTCTCTTCACAGCACGCTTTATGCTGTTTATGCTGCAAAGTCTTCCCTCAGGATATCAGCATGGATATACAGGATTCTTTCCCGCAGCGGGTCTGGCAAATCGTTGCCGCAATACCGGAAGGTTACGTCACCACGTATGGCGATGTGGCGAAACTGGCTGGCTCTCCGCGCGCCGCGCGACAGGTTGGCGGCGTACTGAAACGCTTACCGGAAGGAAGTACGTTGCCGTGGCATCGGGTGGTGAATCGTCATGGCTGCATTTCATTGACCGGGCCGGATTTACAGCGTCAGCGCCAGGCATTACTGGCCGAAGGCGTGGTGGTGTCAGGCAGCGGGCAAATCGATTTACAGCGTTACCGTTGGATCTACTAAAACGCTCCTCCCCCGCAGGAGAGGAGCCGTTATCAGTATTGTGTCGGCGCCGGAGTGGCTTCAGACGGGTTCACTTGCGTGGGCGACGTGGAAGGCACGGTCGTGGCGGCGCCACTGTTTTGCTGCAACGGCACAGCCGTTTGCTGCACCGGCACCAGCGTCAGATCCACTTTGGTTCCGCCCTGGTTGATAACCGGTTTAACCGTATCGGTGATAAAGACAATTTTATCGTCGATGGTAATGGCCGCACTCAGCAGGATACGGGCATTCGGCTGGATATCAGCCGGGTTAAACGGCAGCACGAAGCTGAACGGAGCCTGTTTACCTTCGGTACGCACGGCTTTCTGCGCCAGCACTTTCGACGGCGCATCCGCCTGGGACGCATCAGAAACTGTCACGGTTAATACCGCATTTGGCGGCAGCGCCACTTTCTGACGGATCCAGATCGTACCGGAGACGTTAGGTTGCGCAATCGCAGCTTTATTGGTTGCCGCAGGCGCGCTGGGATTAGGTGCTGGTGTCGGAATGTCAGCGCCTTTTTGAGCGCAGGCAGAGAGCGCAACTGCAACTGCCAAACCACTTAACATGTGCACGAGTTTCATTGATTTCTCCTTATCTTCAATGCACCGGCAGAACGCTTGCCTGCCAGGATGGGTGGTTAAACCATCGTAACGAGAACAAGTCTGGCACATAAGCGCGATATATTCCTGCAAAGCCCCATTTATTCAGATTATTGAACCCATCGGACCACTCATTGTTCCAGGTTATACTTATCGGATTATTCGCTCAGTCAGCCGCTATTTATTTGAGGAAATTTATGAGTCAGGCACTCTCTAACCTGCTGTCATTGTTGAATCTGGAAAAAATCGAAGAAGGCCTGTTTCGCGGCCAGAGCGAAGATTTAGGGTTACGCCAGGTCTTTGGCGGCCAGGTTGTTGGCCAGGCGCTGTACGCCGCGAAAGAGACCGTCCCCGCCGAGCGTCTGGTGCACTCCTTCCACAGCTACTTTTTGCGTCCTGGCGATAGCCAGAAACCGATTGTCTATGACGTGGAAGTTCTGCGTGACGGCAACAGCTTCAGCGCCCGCCGCGTGGCGGCGATCCAGAACGGGAAGCCGATTTTTTACATGACCGCCTCGTTCCAGGCACCGGAGACGGGTTACGAACATCAAAAAACGATGCCGGATGCGCCCGCACCGGATTCACTGAAATCCGAAACCGATATCGCGCATGCACTTTCCCATTTGTTGCCGCCGCTGGTGAAAGAGAAATTCCTCAGCGATAAACCGCTGGAGATCCGGCCGGTAGAATTTCACAACCCGCTGAAAGGGCATGTTGCCGAGCCTGCGCGCCAGGTATGGATCCGCGCGAACGGCGTGGTGCCGGAAGACTTTCGCGTCCATCAATACCTGCTGGGCTACGCCTCTGATTTCAACTTCCTGCCGGTAGCGCTCCAGCCGCACGGCGTGGGATTCCTTGAGCACGGTATGCAGGTCGCCACCATCGACCACTCGATGTGGTTCCATCGCCCATTCAATATGAATGAATGGCTGCTTTATAGCGTGGAAAGTACGTCGGCCTCCGGGGCGCGCGGCTTTGTTCGCGGCGAGTTCTATACACAACAGGGCGTGCTGGTGGCGTCAACCGTGCAGGAAGGCGTAATGCGCAACCGCAACTAAGGCTTTACAAAATAAGGCTCTACAAAAGGAAAAGCCTCCGAATGGAGGCTTTTTTATGCTCAGGAGATAACTCAATTCGATCAGGCGTTGTAGGCGTTTTCGCCGTGGCTGTTAACGTCCAGACCTTCACGCTCTTGATCTTCCGGTACACGCAGGCCCACAGTCATGTCAGCCAGTTTGTAGCCGATAAAGGCCACGACGCCGGACCACACGATGGTGAGTGCGATACTTTCCAGCTGAACCAGTAGCTGCTGACCCATCGTCACGCCTTGTGCGTAACCAACGCCGCCCAGGGACGTTGCGGCAAAGATGCCGGTCAGGATACAGCCAACGATACCGCACACGCCGTGCACACCAAACACGTCACACGGATCGTCAACACGCAGCATACGTTTCAGTGCAGTAACGCCCCACAGACCTGCCAGACCTGAAACCAGGCCCACAATCAGCGCGCCGCCGACACCGACATAACCACACGCCGGAGTAATACCTACCAGGCCTGCAATCGCGCCGGAACATGCACCCAGCAGAGACGGTTTGCCACGCAGCGCCCACTCGCCGAACACCCACGCCAGGATTGCGCCCGCGGTAGCCACAACGGTATTCACAAAGGCCAGACCGGCGATTTCGTTAGCCGCACTTGCGGAACCCGCGTTGAAGCCGAACCAACCGACATAGAGGATAGCGGTGCCGGTAAAGACCATCGGCAGGTTATGCGGTTTGAACGCTTCTTTGCCAAAGCCCACACGTTTACCAATCAGGTAAGCACCCACCAGGCCTGCAACAGCGGCGTTGATATGCACCACCGTACCGCCAGCGAAGTCCAGCGCGCCATGCGCTGCCAGCAAACCGCCGCCCCATACCATGTGCGCGATCGGCACATAAGAGAGCGTCAGCCATACCACCACGAAAATCAGCACCGCAGAGAAGCGAATACGTTCAGCCAGCGCACCAACAATCAGGCCGACGGTGATACAGGCGAAAGAGCCCTGGAAAGCAACGTGGATATATTGATAGATGCTGCCCATGACCGCAGTCAATTCAATATTCTTCAGCATTACCCAGTTGAAGCTGCCGAAGAAGCTGTTGCCCTCGCCAAAAGCCAGAGAGTAGCCATAAACCACCCACAGAACGCACACCAGCGCGAAGGTGACAGCCACCTGCGTCAGCATAGAGAGCACGTTTTTCCCGCGGATCAGGCCGCCGTAAAACAGCGCGATGCCCGGAATGCTCATAAACAGCACCAGCGCAGTAGAAATCATCATAAAGCCGTTGTCTGCTTTATCTGCCACAGCGGGAGCCGCCATCGCCAGACCTGGCAGCAATGCCAGTGAAGCAAGACCTGTTTTTAATGTTGTGTTTTTCATTGTTCCAATCCCTATCACTGTGTGGCCAGCTATTACAGTGCCGCTTCGTCGGCTTCGCCGGTACGAATACGAATGACGCGTTGCAACTCAGCAACGAAAATTTTGCCGTCGCCAATTTTTCCGGTGTAGGCCGCTTTGCTGATCACATCGATCACTTCATCGAGTTGATCATCAGCAATCGCCACATCAATTTTCACTTTGGGCAGGAAATTGACGCTATATTCCGCACCGCGGTACAGCTCGGCATGACCTTTCTGACGCCCGAAACCTTTAACTTCAGTCACGGTCAGCCCTTGAATACCAATAGAAGACAGTGCTTCACGAACGTCTTCGAGTTTGAATGGTTTAATCACCACGGTAACCAGCTTCATAGATCCCCCTCCAGTCGAAATTCGATAATGGCCGCAGCTAACACATGACAGATATTGCAAGCGGTGTGCCAACAATGAAAACGAGGAGAATTTCAGATTGTTAGTGCAGACAGGCCGGGAAAAGCGGAAGGAGAAAAATGCAGGCTCGCGATTCGGCCTGGTGCCAGAAAAGAAAAACGCACCATAACAGTGCATGGTGCGTTACTTTTTTGCACCAACAGAGGATCCTGTCAGTAGCATGCCTAATTTTGGTGCATCAGGCGATAAGCGACTCTTCTCGCGCGCTGGCCGCCAGTTCTTCCCCGGCCAGTTGCAGTTGATACATCTGCCAGTAGCGCCCTTTCGCGGCCAACAATTGCTGGTGCGTCCCGCGCTCCACCGCCTGCCCGCGATGTAACACAAGGATGGTTTCGGCCTCAACAATGGTCGATAAACGGTGGGCGATCACCACCAGCGTGGTCTGCTTACGCACCGCTGCCAGCGCATGCTGGATTGCCTGCTCGGTACCGGAGTCGATATTTGCCGTTGCCTCATCGAGGATCAGGATCTGCGGCGTATCGACCAGCACGCGCGCCAGCGCCAGCAGCTGTTTTTGCCCAACCGAGAGGTTATTCCCCTGCTCGCCGAGCCGGGTATGAATGCCCGCACTCAAACCGCGCGCCAGTTCCGCCAGTTGTACCGTCTCCAGCGCCTGCCACACCTGCGCTTCGCTGATATCGCGCCCCAGCGTCACGTTGGCGAAAAAGCTGTCCGCCAGCACTACCGGATCCTGTTGCACCATCGCCACGCCTTTGCGCAGCGCCGTATGGCTGAGCGCAGAGAGCGGCCTTCCGTCGAGGCGGATCTCGCCCTGGGTGAGCGGGTAGTACCCCATCAACAGGCTGGCGAGCGTACTTTTTCCGCTACCGGTATGCCCCACTAAGGCGACAAAGCTGCGCGGCGCAATCGACAGCGAAATATCCTGCAGCACCAGTTGATCGTCGCGGTAGGCAAACGAAACATTCTCAATATCAATGGCGCCACTGTGCAGCGGCGTATCATCGTCACCATAAGACTGGCGCGGCCGATCCATCAGTTCGAACACACGTTCGCCCGCGACAACCGCCTGCTGCAACATCGATTGCTGCGTCGTCAGCTCAATCAACGGTTCATTCAGACGGCCAAGGTAGCTGATAAACGCATACAGTACGCCGACCTCCACCGTGCCCACGGAGGAGAAACCAAACAGCATCAGCAGCCCGCACAGCACCAGCGCCGAGAAAAGACTCAGCAGCGGGCGCAGCAGAAAGCCATCCAGCCGCAGAGTTTGCATGCGCGCAAGATAGTGGGAACGGCTGGCATCCCCCATACGCTCACCAAAGCGCGCCTGCTGGCGGAACTGCTGAATCACGCCCATGCCGTTAATGATTTCGTTAAAGCCATCGTTAATGTCAGCAAGGTAGGCACGCATCCGGCGCACAATCGGCGTGCTGTAGCGCTGATAGATCAGCATAACGATCAGCACCGCCGGGAAAATCCCCATCGCCACCAGCGCCATCCGCCAGTCCAGGCTGAACATGGCGACCAGCATCGCGCCAATCAACGCGGCGCTGCGCAGCACCGTCGCGACCACCGTGACATAAAGATCGCGGATCACTTCGGTGTCGTTGGTTACGCGGGAGATAATCTGCCCGACCGGCTGGGTATCAAATTCGCTCAGCGGCTGGCGCAGCGCGGCATCCATCACATCAGTACGCAGTTGTTGTACCACGCCAACCGCCGCCTGGTTAAACAGCAGCGACTGACTGTAGTGCAGCAGCGCCGCCAGCAGTTGCAGGCCGACATAAACCGCAGCCAGACCGGAAACCAGCGCAAGCGGCAGGTAGCTTTTCGCCACCATATTATCGATAAAGTAGCTGATCAGCGCCGGGCCGGAGACTTCCGCAATCGCCGCAACCCACAGCATCAGCACCGCTTTGATTAACGATTTGCGCCACGGTTTGCCATACCCCAGCAGGCGTTTCAGCGTCGGCCATTGTCGTGCGAGATTACGCATCGGCGGCCTCCTGCGGTACGTCGTTCAACGCAGCTTCCAGTTGCTGGTAGCGATACATATCGCGATACCAGCCCGGCTGGCGCGCAAGCTGCTCATGCTGGCCACGCTGGGCAATATGTCCATGCTGCATGACTAAAATCTCACTGGCTTCCGTCAGCGCCGACAGGCGATGCGCGCTGATAATGACCGTGCGCCCTTCGCCCCACTGGCGCAGGTTATGCAAAATTTGATGTTCGGTACGACCGTCAACGGCCGACAGCGCATCATCCAGGATCAGGATCTCGGCATTGAGCAGCAGTGCGCGTGCAATCGAAATGCGCTGTTTTTGACCGCCGGAAAGCATCACGCCGCGTTCGCCCACTTCCGTATCATAGCCCTGCGGCAGACGCAGAATGTCGTCATGCACACTGGCAAGCTTCGCCACGTGTTCAATCTCTTCCTGCGTAGCGCCGGGTTTGCCTAACGCAATGTTGTTGCCCACCGTATCGGAGAAGAGGAACGGCGTCTGATTCACCACCGCCAGACGGCTGCGCCAGGCATCGAGCTTCAATTGCTGAAGAGGAATATTGTGGAAACGAACATCCCCCTGCCCGACGTCAAAATGGCGCTGAATTAATGCCAGCAAGGTGGTTTTCCCGGCGCCGGTCGGCCCGCAGATGCCCAGCATCTGGCCCGGCGTCAGCAGCACGTTAACATTATTCAGCACGGCGCTTTCCGTTTGCGGATAGCGAAATTCACGGATAGCGATAGCCAGATTGCCGCGCCCTTCTGGCACCGGCTCACTGCCGTCATTCACTACCGGCGCTTCTGCCAGCATGTCGCGAATTCGGCTGTAAGCCGCACTTCCGCGCTCCACGATATTAAACATCCACGCCAGCGCCAGCATCGGCCAAATCATCAGCCCCAGATACATGGCAAAACTGGTGAGCTGACCGAGCGTCAGCGTACCGTGGACAATCATCCAGCTACCGCCGCCAATCGCCAGCATGTTCGCCAGGCCAATCGCAATGTAAATGGTTGGATCAAAACGCGCATCAACACGGGCGACGCGCATATTTTTCGCCCCGGTGTCGGCGGCCTCTGCCGCAAACAGCGCCGACTGGCGATCCTCCAGACCGAAGGCTTTGATCATGCGGATACTGGTCATGCTCTCCTGCGTGCGATCGTTAAGCGCGGAGAATGCCGCCTGCGCTAATTTAAAACGCTGGTGCAACTGATCGCCGTAACGCTTGATAACCAGCGCCATAATCGGCATCGGCAGCAGCGACAGCAGCGTTAATTGCCAGCTAATTTGCGTTGACATCACCACCAGCACCACGCAGCCCATCACCAGTGAATCCACTAACGTCAATACGCCTTCACCGGCAGCAAACACGACGCGATCGACGTCGTTCGTTGCACGCGCCATTAAATCACCGGTACGGTGACGCAGGTAAAATTCCGGATGCTGGCGGCTCAACTGACGGTAGAAATCTTCACGCAGCTCCACGGCCAGTTGATAAGACGCGCCGAACAACCAGACGCGCCAGACATAACGCAGCAGATAGGTGACGACCGCGACCGCGACCAGTACGCCAATCCACATCCACACCTGTGATGTGGTGTAATGCTGTTCGGTTACGCCATCGACAATCACCCCCACCACTTTGGGCGGAATGAGTTGCAGAATAGCAATAATGATAAGTAAGGCCACTGCACCGAGGTAGCGTTGCCACTCCCGGCGAAAGTACCAGCCTAACTGGGCAAATAATCGCACGCGGTTATATCCTGAAGGTGATTTTCCGGCTGTTGGTTTAGCCTAAGCGTTATTCTATGGGTAAAGCTGTGGTGTATTTTATCTGTTCCATGGCGAAGCTAGAAGTGACATCTGATAGCCCCGGCACGCTGTTCACCAGCTTCTTATAAAAGTCGTCATAGCGTTTCATGTCTGCCACCTGCACGCGCAGCAGATAATCATACTCTCCCGCCATACGCCAGAAACCGAGCACTTCCGGCATTTGCGTCACTTCGCTGACAAAGCGGCAGTACCAGTCGCTACTGTGGTGCTGGGTTTTAATTAGCACGAAGGCAGTCAAATTCAGCCCCAGTTTTTCAGCATCCAGCACGGCGACACGACCGAGCAAAATCCCGTCGTCTTCCAGCCGCTTCAGACGTTTCCAGCAGGGAGTGGTGGTCAGATTAACGGCATCTGCCAGCGCCTGCAAAGAGAGCGAACAATCCTGTTGCAGCAGGGAGAGCAGCTTGCGGTCAACTTTATCTAACATTTGGGAATCCTGGAGAATATTTTTCTCTTTATAGTCTAATACAAAGGCTAAATGGCAACCCTTTTTTCTTTTGCTTTCGCTAGACTGGGCACAAAATGACAAACGGACAACCGCCATGAATTGCAGTTGGGTCAAATACGCTATCAATGAAATTAACGCCGATGCACAGCGTTCTGCGGATACGCACCTTATTCGCCTGATGCTGCCCGCTTTTCCGGGGATCAATCTCTACCTGAAAGATGAAAGCACCCACCCGACCGGTAGCCTGAAACACCGGCTGGCGCGCTCATTGTTCCTGTATGGTTTGTGTAACGGCTGGATCAAAGAAGGCACGACCATTATTGAGGCCTCCTCCGGTTCAACCGCCGTCTCCGAAGCCTGGTTCGCGCGGTTGCTGGGGCTGCCCTTTATCGCGGTCATGCCTTACTGCACCGCTAAACGCAAAATTGAGCAGATCGAGTTTTATGGCGGTCGCTGCCATTTTGTTGACAGCGCCTGTGAGATCTATGCGGAATCGGAACGGCTGGCAAAAGAGCTGAACGGACACTATATGGATCAGTTCACGTTTGCTGAACGTGCAACCGACTGGCGCGGCAACAACAATATTGCCGACAGCATCTTCCGTCAGATGAAAAATGAGCCGCATCCGGTGCCGGATTACATTGTGATGAGCGCAGGCACCGGCGGTACCTCAGCGACCATTGGCCGCTATATTCGCAGCCAGGGCTACGGCACGCAGTTGATGGTGGTGGATCCGGAAAACTCGGTGTTCCTTGATTACTGGCAGCAGCGCGACGCCAGCCTGCGCAGCACAACAGGCAGCAAAATCGAAGGGATTGGCCGTCCGCGCGTGGAACCTTCTTTTATTGCCGACGTAGTGGATGAGATGCTGCGGGTTCCCGATGCCGCCAGTGTGGCAACGGCGCAGTGGCTGGAAACACAAATCGGCCGCAAAGTGGGGGCCTCTACCGGCACCAATATGTGGGGCGCGCTACAGCTTGCCGCGCGGATGCGCGAAGAAGGACGCAGCGGGTCTATCGTGACGCTGCTGTGCGACAGCGGCGAGCGGTATCTGGAAACCTACTACAACCCGCAATGGGTGGCGGCAAACATCGGCAATATCGATCCCTGGCGCGCGGAAATCGCCCGTCTGACGGCATAAAAAAAGCCGGGTAAGAACCCGGCTTGCTGGAAAAATCTTTTTCATTCGGGGGAATAAGGAAGATTAGGTGTGTCCAGCCAGTGCATCAAAAAGTGGGATACTGCCTGATTCCGGCAGTGCCCAATAACCGGTAAATGCGGCAACGCTTCCCGTAACTGCGGCATGGCGTTGCCCATGATCATGCCGTGTCCCACGCTTTCAAGCATCTCTCTGTCATTCATCGCGTCGCCAAACGCCATGCAATCCTGCAATGTCAGCCCCAGCGACAGGCTCAGCGCCGCCAGCGCGGAACCTTTGTTACAGCCTGGCGGCAGGATTTCCAGACAATCGGTGGCCGAAAAACACAAGTGCGCGCGCGCTCCCAGCGCCTCATTCAGTTGAATGCGCAGGCGGCAGAGATCGTCATGATCGCCGACAAAACAAATCTTGGTCACATCGTGAGCCGGTAAGCGCCTGAGATCGGCCAGTTGGTAGGTAAAACCGCTGAGCAGATGCGCTTCCAGCAACTCTGGTAGCGCATTATCCGTCAGCCAGCCAGAATCATTGAATACGTGAACGGTCGCGCGGGTATCCCATGTGCTGTGCAAAACAAGATCTGCCACTTCCGGGTTCAGATCCTGACGGAACAGGAGCTCGCCTTCCTGCGAATGAATGCGTGTTCCGTTACCGGTTATTAAAAAAGCATCCAGCGCCAGGCTACTGATCAGGCTACGCATCTCCAGCGCGTGCCGCCCGGTCGCAAAAGTCAGGGTGATATCCCGTTCGCGCAGACGCTGGAGCGCGGTGACCGTTTGTTCGCCTAAACGGTGGTCGGGCATTAACAGGGTGCCATCCATGTCAAAAGCAGCCAAACGCGCCATCATCTTTTCTCCGGTTATGTCTCATTCACAGTTGCGTTCCAGTATTACGTGAGATATACGGAAGTAATAGTGAATAGATGACAAATATTGTTCCGGGTTTATGCGACTCCTCAATCGGCTCAATCAGTACCAACGCCTGTGGCAGATCTCTGCCGGGGAAACACAATCCGCCAGCGTAACCGAGCTGGCGGCGCACTGTTTTTGTAGCGAGCGGCATATGCGCACGCTGCTGCGCCAGATGCAGGACGCGGGCTGGCTGCGCTGGCAATCACAATCCGGACGAGGTAAACGCGGCGAGTTGCAGTTGCTGGCCACGCCGGAATCGATACGTAGTGAGATGCTCGAACAGGCGCTCAATACTGGTCAGCAGCAGAATGCGTTGGCGCTGGCGCAAATTGCACCGGACGATCTGCGCGCATTGCTGAATCCGTTTCTCGGCGGCTTGTGGCAAAACGAAACGCCAACGCTGCGCATTCCCTACTATCGCCCCCTTGATCCCCTCGTTCCGGGTTTTCTTCCCGGACGCGCGGAACAGCATCTTGCCGGGCAGATCTTCAGCGGCCTGACACGTTTTGTCCGTCACAGCATTCAACCGCAGGGTGATTTGGCGCATCACTGGGATGTGAGCGCAGACGGTTTGTGCTGGCGATTCTATTTGCATGCCACGCTGCACTGGCATAACGGCGATACCGTCACGGCTGCGCAGTTGCAGGAGAGCCTACATCGGCTGCTGCAATTGCCGGTGTTGCAAACGTTATTTGCCAGCGTCGCGAGCATTGAAATCACGCATCCCTGGTGTCTGACATTCAAACTGCACCGCCCGGATTTCTGGCTACCGTACCGTCTTGCCAGCTACGGCAGCCGTCTGGCACATCCGCAGCAGCCTATGGTCGGTACCGGGCCGTTTCGCCTGGTAACGTACAGCCGCGAACTGGTCCGGCTGGAGAGCCACGACCACTATCATCTTGGGCATCCATTCCTGAAGGCGGTGGAGTTCTGGATCACGCCACAGTTGTTTGAGCAGGATTTAGGCACCAGTTGCCGCCATCCGGTGCAAATTGCCATTGGCGAGCCGGATGAGCTTCGGCACCTGCAACCCGTCAGTAACGGCATCAGCCTTGGGTTTTGTTATCTTGCCCAGCGACCTGGCGCACGCCTGAGCCCGGCGCAATCCCGCCGTCTGGTACAGATTATTCATCACACCTCGCTGGTACAGACGCTGCCGCTTGACGAGAATCTGATCACGCCCAGCCGTGAGCTCTTACCCGGCTGGCAAATGCCTGAATGGCCAGCCGAACAGGTTCCGCTGCCAGCAAAACTCACCCTGCTCTACCATCTTCCGGTGGAACTGCACATCATGGCGGAGCAACTCAGGCTTTATCTCGCCACGCTCGGTTGTGAACTGACGGTTATTTTCCACGACAGCAAAAACTGGGATGGCTGCCCCCAGCTTGCGACTGCCGACCTGATGATGGGAGACAGGCTGATTGGCGAAACGCCGGAATATACCCTTGAGCAGTGGATACGTTGCGACCCGCTATGGCCCAACCTGCTTAGTGCGCCGCAATTCGCGCATTTGCAGGCGACGCTGGATGCCGTGCAGCGGCAGGCGAATGAGCAGGAGCGTTACCAGGCGCTGCACGATGTGTTCGATACCCTGATGGATAACGCCACGCTCACACCGCTGTTTAATTATCAGTACCGTATCAGCGCACCGCCGGGCGTTGAAGGAATCCATCTGAATACGCGCGGCTGGTTTGACTTTGCCGAGGCGTGGCTTCCCGCCCCGGCGCGGTGAAGAAGCTGGTCGCTGTCAGCGGCACGCGCTACCATAGCGTTTTATTCGCGATTGTCAGGAAGAATTATGAAACGTGCCGTTGTCGTGTTCAGTGGCGGACAAGACTCCACAACTTGCCTGGTGCAGGCATTGCAGCAGTATGACGAAGTGCATTGCGTCACCTTTGATTACGGCCAGCGCCACCGCGCAGAGATCGATGTTGCCCGTGAACTGGCGTTAACGCTGGGCGCCCGTGCGCACAAAGTGCTGGATGTCACCTTGCTCAATGAACTGGCGGTCAGCAGCCTGACACGCGACAGCATTCCGGTGCCGGACTACGAGCCTGACGCCACCGGTATTCCAAATACCTTCGTGCCGGGGCGTAATATTCTGTTTCTGACACTGGCGGCGGTATATGCTTATCAGGTGCAGGCAGAAGCCGTGATCACCGGCGTTTGTGAAACCGATTTTTCCGGTTACCCGGATTGCCGCGATGAGTTTGTTAAAGCTCTTAACCATGCGGTCAATCTTGGCCTGGCGAAAGATATCCGCTTTGAAACCCCGCTGATGTGGATCAATAAAGCCGAAACCTGGGCGCTGGCAGACTATTGGGGCAAACTGGATCTGGTGCGCAGCGAAACGCTGACCTGCTATAACGGCATTAAAGGCGATGGCTGCGGCCATTGCGCGGCCTGCAACCTGCGCGCCAACGGCCTGCGACATTACCTCGCGGATAAAAGCGGCGTGATGGCAGCCATGAAACAGAAAACCGGATTGAAATAAAAAACACTCACCGGGATCTGTGCCGGATGGGCGCTAACGCTCATCCGGTCCGCAATCTCGCCGGGCAGCGGTTTTGTCTTTGCCGGTTTTCGCCAGCCCGTTTTTACTATTAATCGCCTGCGCTGATCATCTTCTCCAGTTTTTCCCGCAGTTCCCCTTCTAATGCCAGCGCCTTCTGGCTTTTCAGGTCGATGCAGACAAACGTCACCAGCGCATCAGCAACCACCTGACCTTCCGGTTCCAGCGTGACGACCTGGCTTAAAACGCCGCTTTTACCGTTGATCTGCTGTACATGGCTGGTGACGGTAAGCAAATCACCGAGCACCGCCGGACGGCGATAGTTGATATTGATGTTCACCACCACGAAAGCAATGTTATTGGCCGTCATCCATTTAAAGCTGTCGTTATTCTCAAGCCCGTCCCAGCGGGCCTCTTCGAGAAACTCCAGATAGCGAGCATTATTCACGTGCTGGTAAACATCGAGATGAAAACCACGAACTTTGATTTGTGTCTGCATAGCGCTTTAACCTTTACCGTTTATTGTTATAGAGACAGAGAGATCATAACTGGTACGACCTCTCTATTCTGGCAAAGATTAGCGACTACGCAAGCGTCTTACAGTTTCAAGTGCGCCAGATTACGTTCCACCAGCGTACCGCCCATACCTGGCACCTGCTTGAGATCGTCGAGCGTTTTAAACGGGCCGTACTCATCGCGATAACTGACTATCGCCTGGGCTTTCTTGATGCCGACGCCGCTCATCACCTGCGCGAGTTCTTCCGCACTGGCGCTGTTAATACTTACCCGCGTGCCGCCCCCTTCATCAGCGTTGGTTGCCATATCCTGTACTTTTGCTTTTCCTGATGAAGCGTTTTCACTTTTGTTCAGCGAGAGCGGTGCTTTCTCTGCGGTTACCGGGGCGGCCAGCGCGCTGTAGCTCAGCGACGAGCAGGCGATGCTCAGAGTAATAATCAGTGCTTTGATTCCATGTTTCATGCTGCTTTCTCCTTTGTTTTCAATGTGAGGCAACGATAAACAGAAGCCGGAATAGGGGCAAAGGACAAAACGCAGAAATGGAAAAGGCCGCGAAAGCGGCCTTTGTGATTTGCAAAATTTTGCTTTTTTTTGGGAGACGCTTCGCGCCTTTACCCGTTACTGCTGTTCAGCGATCGTGCCGAGTTTGATTTTGGCTTCTTTGCGCAGGTTGCTCATCAGCGCTTCAAAAGCGATCTGCGCATTGTTCTGCGTGATGCCTTTAACCATCGCTTCTTTCTGTGCATCCGGCATGGTGCCTGCTTTTACTTCGTCCAGCGCCAGAACCACAACGTTACCCTGCTGATCGGTCGTCGAGCCGAAAGACGGTTTATCTTTTTCCGGCAGCGGCAGATTAAACGCAGCCTGGCTTAGCGGATCCTGGCCTGTACGCGCCAGCGTTTTCGCCTCGCCAAAGCTCAGACCCGCGGCTTTCAGCGCATCGTCGCCTTTGCCCGCTTTCAGCTCAGACACCAGTTTTTCTGCATCCAGCTTCGCCTGCTGCTCAGCTTTGTTGTGCTTCACAATGTCGGTAACCTGCGCTTTCACTTCAGCCAGCGGTTTGATGGCTTCCGCTTTGTGATCGGTGATACGCAGTACAAACGCGCGATCGCCATCAACGGTGATGATATCGGAGTTGCTGCCCGGCGCGCCGTTCTGACCAACAAGACCGCCATTGAAAATCGCGTCGCTCACCGGTTTGAAGTTCAGCTCTTCCGGCAGAGTATCGCGGCCGAACCAGCCCGTTTGCACCGCTTTCGCCCCTGCGGCCTGTTCTGCACCAGCCAGAGATTCATTATCGTTGCTCGCCGCTTCGCTCACTTTCTGTTGCAGCGCATACCAGGCATCCAGCGCCTTTTCCTGTTTCACTTTGGCAGCCAGTTCATCGTGCACTTCGCTGAGCGGTTTCACCTGCGCAGGCTGGATATCATCAAGACGCGCAACCAGGAAACCCACAGAAGATTTGATAACGCCGGAAAGTTGGCCTTTCTCTTTCAGGCCGGCATTTTTCAGTTCATCCGGCGTGGTGCCCTCTTCCAGCCAGCCCATATCACCGCCGTTGCGGGCAGAGATAATATCGGTGGATTTCGCTTTCGCGATGGTGGCGAAATCAGCGCCTTTGTTCAGCTCATCAAGCACGGCTTTAGCGTCGTCTTCCGTTTTCGTCTGGATGACGCTGTAGCGGTTGCGTTGCGGCTGGGTGAACTGATCCTGATGCTGATCGTAGTACGCCTGAATCTCTGCATCGCTGGCATTTTCCTGCATCGCAGTAGCATCAAGTTTGATGTAGCTTACGCGGAACTGCTCCGGCGCAATGAAACGGCTCTTGTTCTGATCGTAGTAGCTGGTGATTTCGTCATCGCTGGCTGTCTGCTTCGCCGCCAGTGCGTTCACATCGATCACCGCCTGGCGAACAACGCGCTGCTGGGCAACCAGCGCCGCCAGTTCGTCGGTTTCGCCTTTAAGCATAAAATCAGTACCGGCAACAGCGTTGATGAGCTGCTGGGAGGTTAACTGGTTACGCAGCGCCTGCGCGTACTGATCGGCGCTCATGCCCATCTGATTGACGATGGCATTAAAACGGTTGTTGTCGAATTTGCCGTTAGTCTGGAAAGCCTGAGTGGAAAAAATGGCTTTCTTCACCTGCTCGTCGCTAATGCCGAGGTGCAGCTTTTTGGCATACTGGTCCAGTAGCGCTTCATCAATCATGCGATTGAGCACTTGCTGGCGCACGGATTTCATATAGTTTTCGTTGGCTGCCAGTTCAGAGAACTGATCGCCCAACTGCTGTGCCATTCGATTGCGCTCGCTGGTCACCGCATTTTCAAACTGCGGACGGCTAATTTCCTGACCGTTAACTTCTGCGGCATAATTATTGTTACCGCCAATCAGGTAGTTACCCACGCCAGTCAAAATGAATGACACGATAATCAAACCCAGAATGATCTTGAGCACGACGTGATTCGCCGCCGCGCGTAAATTGTCCATCATGGTGTAACAACACTCCGCTGTAGGTGACTTTAGATCTCAGGCAGCAAGAGTTGCCCGCTGCGTGTAAGCGCGTATTTTGACAAGAAACCGGCGCAATTGTTAGTCCACAACGTGCAGAAACTCGTACAAAGTAAGAATTCGCAAATAAAAAAAGGCACATCTCGCGATGCGCCTTGTATTTTCTTACTCTCCCCACGCGGGGAAAGTAATCAGTTTACTGCGTCTTTCAGCGCTTTACCTGCGCGGAACCCTGGCACTTTAGCTGCAGCGATAGTGATTTCTTTGCCGGTCTGCGGGTTACGGCCAGTGCGTGCAGCACGTTCTTTAACCGCGAAAGTCCCGAAACCTACCAGTGCTACATCGTCCCCGGATTTCAAAGATTCAGTAACAGAAGCAATTAAAGCATCTAACGCACGTCCTGCAGCAGCTTTGGAAATATCAGCACCTGCGGCAATCTTGTCAATCAGCTGAGATTTGTTCACTCTTCTCTTCCTCTCTTTATAATTTATATCGCACCTGAATCCTTCACAGCGCGACCGCGCAGCAGTTATATCAGGCCTGTCATGCCCTTACAACACCAGTTGATGATGACACACCCAACCAGCAATCTAAATTAGCTATACAAAAAAAGGCTGGCAAGTCCGAAATCACTCACCAGCCTTGTTTTTATCAACGCACTTTGCGCGAGGTCACTATTTTGCCGTCACGACTTGCATACCAAAGGGTTCGTTCTGCAATGCAAGGCTGAGAACTTCTTCGATACGCTTAACCGGATGGATATCCAAATCGGCCACAACGTTGTCCGGAATCTCTTCCAGGTCACGTTTGTTTTCGTAAGGAATCAGAACAGTCTTAATGCCCCCACGGTGCGCAGCCAACAGTTTTTCCTTCAGACCACCAATCGGCAGCACCTGGCCACGCAGAGTAATTTCACCCGTCATTGCCACGTCTGCGCGAACCGGGTTACCGGTCAGGCAGGAAACCAGCGCGGTACACATAGCAATACCTGCGCTCGGGCCATCTTTCGGCGTCGCGCCTTCCGGTACGTGAACGTGGATATCGCGTTTTTCGTAGAAATCGCCGTTGATGCCGAGTTTCTCCGCACGAGCGCGAACAACGGTCAGCGCCGCCTGGATAGACTCCTGCATCACTTCGCCGAGCGAACCGGTATACGTCAGCTTACCTTTGCCCGGAACGCAGGCGGTTTCAATGGTCAGCAGATCGCCGCCCACTTCCGTCCACGCCAGCCCCGTCACCTGACCGACACGGTTTTCATCATCCGCACGACCATAATCAAAGCGCTGCACGCCCAGGTAGTCATGCAGGTTATCGCCGTTGATCTCAATGTGCTTAAGCGACGGATCCAGCAGCAGCTGTTTCACCGCCTTGCGGCACAGTTTGGAGATTTCGCGCTCCAGACCACGCACGCCAGCTTCACGGGTGTAGTAACGGATGATGCCGACGATTGCGCTGTCATCAACAGTCAACTCGCTCTCTTTCAACGCGTTACGCTCAATCTGTTTGGTCAACAGATGACGTTTTGCAATGTTCAGTTTTTCGTCTTCGGTGTAACCGGAAAGACGAATCACTTCCATACGGTCCAGCAGCGGCGCCGGAATATTCATGGAGTTCGAGGTCGCGACAAACATGACATCGCTGAGATCGTAATCCACTTCCAGGTAGTGATCGCTGAAGGCGACGTTCTGTTCCGGATCCAGCACTTCCAGCAGCGCCGAAGCCGGATCGCCGCGCATATCGGACGACATTTTGTCGATCTCATCGAGCAGGAACAGCGGGTTTTTCACGCCCACTTTCGCCATCTTCTGGATCAGTTTGCCCGGCATAGAACCGATGTAGGTACGGCGGTGACCGCGGATTTCCGCTTCGTCACGCACGCCGCCCAGCGCCATGCGGATGTATTTACGCCCGGTGGCTTTGGCAATGGATTGACCCAGAGAGGTTTTCCCCACCCCCGGAGGCCCAACCAGACACAGAATCGGCCCTTTAAGCTTGTTCATACGGCTCTGCACCGCAAGATACTCAAGGATACGATCCTTCACGCGCTCAAGGCCGTAATGGTCGGTATCGAGGATCTCCTGCGCCTGTCGAAGGTCTTTTTTGACCTTGCTGCGCGCGTTCCACGGCACCTGCACCATCCATTCGATATAGCCGCGCACGACGGTCGCTTCCGCTGACATCGGCGACATCATTTTCAGCTTCTGTAGCTCGGATTCGGCTTTCTCTTTCGCCTCTTTCGGCATTTTTGCCGCATCGATTTTGCGTTTCAGCGCTTCGTTTTCATCCGGCGCATCATCCATTTCACCCAGCTCTTTCTGAATGGCTTTCATTTGCTCATTCAGGTAGTACTCGCGCTGGGATTTTTCCATCTGCTTTTTAACGCGGTTGCGAATGCGTTTCTCAACCTGGAGCAGATCGATTTCGGATTCCATCATCGCCATCAGATATTCCAGACGTTCATTAACGTCGGACATCTCCAGAACAGACTGTTTATCAGCCAGTTTCAGCGGCATATGGGCAGCGATGGTATCAGCCAGACGTGCGGGATCGTCAATGCTGTTCAGCGAAGTCAGCACTTCCGGCGGGATTTTTTTATTCAGTTTGATATAGCCTTCAAACTGGCTGATCGCCGTACGTACCAGCACTTCCTGCTCGCGCTCGTCGATAGCTGGCGAGTCGAGATATTCCGCTTTGGCAGAGAAGTGCTCGCCATCATCGGCAAGCGTAGTAATGCGCGCGCGCTGCAACCCCTCGACCAGCACTTTTACAGTGCCATCAGGCAGCTTCAGCATCTGCAGAATAGACGCCACGGTCCCGACGGTGAAAAGATCGTTTACACCCGGCTCATCCGTTGACGCTTCTTTCTGCGCAACCAGCATGATTTTTTTATCATGGTCCATGGCCGCTTCCAGACAACGGATCGATTTTTCCCGTCCAACAAATAAGGGAATGACCATGTGCGGATAAACCACCACATCGCGCAATGGCAATACGGGGATTTCAATGCGTTCAGAACGCTCAGGATTCATAGAGCTCTCTCTTAGTTTAAAGTCCGCCAGGTAATCAGGTGACGTGACTGTGCAACACGCACCATTAACATGTAAAGCAGTATATGGGGATGTTTCCCACACATTCAACGGCGGGAATACGGAAAAATAAAAGGGGAGATAAAATCCCCCCTTTTTGGTTAACTGATTGTAAGAATTGGTGAATTATTCGCCAGATGCCTGCTGTGCTTCCGGTTTGCCGTAAATCAGCAGCGGTTTGCTTTGGCCAGCGATAACCGACTCATCGATGACCACTTTCTCAACGTCTTCCATCGACGGCAGATCGTACATGGTATCAAGCAGAGCAGCTTCTACGATTGAACGCAGGCCACGCGCACCGGTTTTGCGCACCATTGCTTTCTTGGCGATCGCATCCAGCGCTTCGTCGCGGAACTCAAGATCCACACCTTCCAGATTGAACAGCGCCTGATACTGTTTGGTCAGCGCATTTTTCGGCTCTTTCAGGATTTGAATCAGCGCCTCTTCGCTCAGTTCGCTCAGCGTCGCCACCACCGGCAGACGGCCGATGAACTCAGGAATCAGACCAAATTTGATCAAATCCTCCGGCTCAACCTGCGCCAGCAGTTCGCCTTCGTTGGCTTTTTCAGATTTGCCTTTCACCGTCGCACCGAAGCCAATGCCCGACCCGGTTTCAACACGGTGGGAAATCACTTTGTCGAGGCCAGCAAATGCACCGCCGCAAATGAACAGGATTTTCGAGGTATCAACCTGCAAAAACTCCTGCTGCGGGTGCTTACGGCCACCCTGCGGCGGAACCGCAGCCACGGTGCCTTCAATCAGTTTCAGCAACGCCTGCTGCACGCCTTCACCGGAAACATCACGCGTAATTGACGGGTTATCGGATTTCCGGGAGATCTTGTCGATCTCATCGATGTAAACAATCCCGCGCTGCGCTTTCTGCACGTCGTAATCGCATTTTTGCAGCAGTTTCTGAATGATGTTTTCGACGTCTTCCCCCACGTAACCCGCTTCGGTCAGCGTAGTGGCATCCGCCATGGTGAACGGCACATCCAGCAAACGCGCCAGCGTTTCAGCCAGCAGCGTCTTACCGGAACCGGTCGGCCCAATCAGCAAAATGTTACTTTTGCCCAGTTCAACGCCGTTGCTGGTATCGCCATTGCGTAGGCGTTTGTAGTGGTTATAGACCGCCACTGCCAGCACTTTTTTCGCCTGTTCCTGGCCAATGACATAGTCATCCAGATGGTGGCGGATTTCATGCGGGGTCGGCAGTGCGCTGCGCTCGCGGTGCGGCGCAACTTCTTTAATCTCTTCGCGAATAATGTCGTTACACAGATCCACACATTCGTCGCAGATATACACGGACGGCCCGGCGATCAGCTTACGCACTTCATGCTGGCTTTTGCCGCAAAAAGAGCAATACAACAGTTTGCCCGAACCATCTTTGCGTTTATCTGTCATGAGTCAAAACCTCTTAATCTGTTCTTTGTGCCGCACATGACGACGCAAATGCCATTCCAGGCGCAAAACGTTACTCAAACATGATGCCGCTTGCATCACATAGTATAGCGGCACATGCAATCTGAGCATTAGTTACGATGGGTTAAAATTGAGTCAACCAGGCCGTAATCCACGGCTTCTTGCGCAGCAAGAAAGCGGTCACGCTCGGTATCACGTTCAATTTGCTCTAAAGATTGCCCCGTGTGATGCGCCATAAGTTCATTCATACGGCCTTTCACTTTCAGGATCTCACGAGCGTGAATTTCGATATCCGTCGCCTGCCCCTGATAGCCGCCCAGCGGCTGGTGAATCATCACACGTGAATTTGGCAGGCAGAAACGCTTGCCTTTTGCGCCCGCCGTCAACAGAAACGCGCCCATCGACGCGGCCTGGCCCATACAAATGGTGCTGACGTCCGGCTTAATAAATTGCATGGTGTCGTAAATCGACATCCCGGCAGTAATTACGCCGCCCGGAGAGTTAATATACAGGTAAATATCTTTTTCCGGATTTTCCGCTTCCAGAAAGAGCATTTGAGCCACAATCAGGTTTGCCATATGGTCTTCGACCTGGCCGGTGAGAAAAATCACGCGTTCCTTGAGAAGACGGGAGTAGATATCGAAAGAGCGCTCACCGCGTGAGGTCTGTTCAATAACCATTGGCACCAGAGCCATATGGGGTGCAAAGTTATCTCGTTCGCCGCTGTATGACATTTCCGTCTCCTGGATAAAAAAATAAACTAACCTGCTTTACTGATTGTACTTGAGTGAGCGGGATCTGACTATGACCCCTCACGGACGGATTATCAGCCAGAGCCTTTACTGCCAGTACCCTCTTTAGTGGGGATGACCAAGCCTGTTTTCAAGCATAACAATCTTTTGCTGTTACGCTAATACTGAAACGCTCTTTTAGCACACATCTGTAAATGTCAATACGATAAAAAAAGCCCGCCACCAGCAGGTGACGGGCTTATTACATTTCGCTAACGCTGAAGCCGATTAAGCCTGTTGGTTCATCAGTTCGTTAAAGGAAGTGGCTTTCTCAGACACTTTCGCTTTTTCCAGAACCGCTTCAACCGCTTGTTCTTCCAGCGCTACGTTACGCATGTTGTCCATCAGCTCTTTGTTTTTGCTGTAGAACTCGATCACTTCTTTCGGATCTTCGTAAGCAGACGCCATCTCTTCGATCAGGCCTTTTACGCGCTCTTCGTCAGCTTTCAGCTCGTGGGTGCGAATCACTTCGCCCAGCAGCAGACCAACGACAACGCGGCGTTTTGCCTGCTCTTCGAACAGCTCACGCGGCAGCTCCAGAGCCTGTTTCTCGTTACCGCCAAAACGCTGTGCAGCCTGACGACGCAGAACGTCGATTTCGCTGTCGATCAGTGCAGCAGGAACGTCGATCTCGTTCGCTTTCACCAGGCCTTCAATCGCCTGAGATTTAACACGGTTACGCACAGCGCCTTTCAGCTCACGTTCCATGTTTTTACGCACTTCAGCGCGCAGACCAGCAACAGAACCATCTTCAACGCCGAAACGTTTGATGAATTCTTCAGTCAGTTCCGGCAGCTCACGCTCTTCAACTTTCTTCAGGTTGATGACGAACTTCGCCGCTTTACCTTTCAGGTTTTCTGCGTGGTATTCTTCCGGGAAGGTCACGTCGATGGTGAACTCTTCACCCGCTTTGTGGCCTTTGATACCGTCTTCGAAGCCCGGGATCATACGACCCTGGCCCATCGCCAGTACGAAATCAGTCGCTTTGCCGCCTTCGAACTCTTCGCCGTCAACAGAACCGGTGAAATCGACAGTGACGCGATCTTCCGCATCCACAGCGCCGTCTTTGTCTTTCCAGGTCGCCTGCTGCTTACGCAGGGTGTCCAGCATGGTATCGACATCAGCGTCGGTCACTTCAACAACCGGTTTTTCAACTTCGATGGTGTCCAGCGCTTTCAGCTCAACTTCCGGGTACACTTCGAACTCTACCGCGTAGGTGAAGTCTTCGCCCAATTTGTATTCGCCCGGAACATAGTTCGGCGCGCCAGCCGGATTGATTTTTTCCTGAATGATCGCGTCGATAAAGTTGCGGCTCATCAGGTCGCCCAGCACGTCCTGGCGAACAGAAGCGCCATAACGCTGAGCAACGACGGTCATCGGTACTTTACCCTTACGGAAGCCGTCAATACGCACTTTCTTCGCTACGTTGACCAGCTCGCTCTTCACAGCGGTCTCGATGCTGTCAGCAGCGATTGTAATCGTTACACGGCGCCCAAGGCCCTGAGTGGTTTCAACTGAAACTTGCATCTTGTTACCTCAAAAAATCACAGTGCTCGGTCAACTCTACTCTGCGAAGCAAACCTTTTCGCTTTGCAGAACCGGGACGTTCTCTCCAATCAGAAAACACATTCCCTGTCGTCAGAAGCATCCCGAAGACATTCCGAAAAATAAGACGCAGCATTATAGCGGCATCACAGATATGAGTCGAGAAGGGGAATGGCGCAATGATGCGCCATTTTTCACACTTCTGAAGCAATTTCGCTCAAAAAATTGCGTTTCTCGCTCAAAATTCAGGCAAAACAAAACGGCCCGCAGGCCGTTTTTACATAATCTGCATGCAACATACTGGAAAAGTTCAGACGGTTGCAACCTGGTTTTCTAAGCGATGCTTCCGGCGCCCCGGCATGCAGGCGAGGTCAGGAGGGTGTCCTGCAAGCCTTCCCACTCTTTGAGTGTGTAAGTATGCAGCGCAAGTGCATGAATTGTCGTTGCCAGTTCGTCAGTCAACGTACCGTAGATCATGCGATGGCGATTAAGAAAACGTTCTCCGGTAAAGCGGTCGCTTACCAGCACCACTTTGAAATGGCTTTCGGAACCCGCCGGAACGTTGTGACGGTAACTTTCATCTACGACTTCAAGTAATACAGGCTCGAACGCCGCTTTCAATTTTGCTTCTATCTGTTCACGCATCATCATGATGTTACGCCTCCGACAACGCTGAGATGCCAGCCATCTCTTTAAATGTTAGCCGCTTTTACCGTTTTCATAACAATAAAACAACAAAAAATTAGCGTTCGTCTGATTTGCCCGCTCAACGCGATGAAGTCTACTAAAAGACGGCGGATTTTTGCCATCCCGCTTCAACAACCTGTTTTTTGATGCCGAAAAAGCACAAGGCGATGAATTTACATACGTTGAGGACTTCCCCTTAACGGCGGCAATGTTATGATGGCGAGAATTTTTCCCCAAACGCTTACGATCCCTTGAGAGCCTGAACATGTTTAAAAAACTACTCTTCCCGTTGGTCGCTTTATTTATGCTGGCTGGGTGCGCTACCCCGCCGACAACCCTTGAAGTTTCACCGAAAATCACCCTGCCGCAGCAGGATCCGAGCCTGATGGGCGTGACCGTTAGCATTACCGGTGCCGATCAACGCCAGGACCAGGCGCTGGCGAAAGTAACGCGTGACAACCAGTTGGTCACCTTAACCGCCTCCCGCGATCTGCGTTTCCTGTTACAGGAAGTGCTGGAGAAACAGATGACGGCGCGCGGCTATATGATCGGGCCGAACGGTGCGGTAAACCTGCAAATCATTGTTAACCAACTGTATGCCGACGTTTCTCAGGGCAACGTGCGTTACAATATTGCCACCAAAGCGGATATCGCCATCATTGCCACCGCAGCCAATGGCAACAAGATGACGAAAAACTACCGCGCCAGCTATAACGTCGAAGGCGCTTTCCAGGCGACTAACGACAAAATCACTACCGCGGTTAACAGCGTGCTGACCGACACTATCGCGGATATGTCTCAGGACACCAGCGTCCACGATTTCATCAAGCAAAACGCCCGCTAATTGCTGCACTGGCCCGGTTTTACGGGCCAGTTTTTAACTCATGTCGAGCCACTACTTACGCATCTTCACGCAGCCCAAATCAGCGATTCTGCTTATCCTGGGTTTTGCCTCCGGTTTACCCCTTGCCCTGACCAGCGGTACGCTTCAGGCATGGATGACCGTCGAAAACGTCGATCTTAAAACCATCGGTTTCTTCTCGCTGGTCGGCCAGGCCTACGTCTTTAAATTCCTCTGGTCGCCGCTCATGGATCGCTACACGCCGCCGCTATTGGGAAGGCGTCGCGGCTGGCTACTGCTGACGCAACTGTTGCTGCTGGCCTCCATCGCCGGTATGGGCTTCCTTGATCCGGCCAACCATCTGCGCTGGATGGCGGCACTGGCTGTGCTGATTGCCTTCTGTTCCGCCTCACAGGACATTGTGTTCGATGCCTGGAAGACGGATGTCCTGCCTTTTGAAGAGCGCGGCGCTGGCGCAGCCATTAGCGTACTCGGCTATCGCCTTGGCATGCTGGTTTCCGGTGGGCTGGCGCTGTGGCTCGCCGACCGCTGGCTCGGCTGGCAAGGAATGTACTGGCTGATGGCCGCGCTGCTGATCCCTTGTATTATTGCCACCCTGCTGGCGCCGGAGCCAACGGACACCATCCCGGTGCCGAAAACGCTGGAGCAGGCGGTTGTCGAGCCGCTGCGTGATTTCTTCGGTCGCAATAATGCCTGGCTGATTTTACTGCTGATCGTGCTGTATAAACTCGGCGATGCTTTCGCCATGAGCCTGACGACCACCTTTTTGATTCGCGGCATCGGGTTTGACGCGGGCGAAGTCGGCGTGGTCAACAAAACGCTGGGGCTGGCGGCAACAATCATCGGCGCGCTGTTTGGCGGCGTATTAATGCAGCGCCTCTCCCTGTTCCGCGCGTTAATGATCTTCGGATTTCTACAGGCAGTTTCCAATGCCGGTTACTGGCTGCTGTCCACCACGCAGAAAGATATCGTCAACATGGGTGCCGCCGTGTTCTTCGAGAATCTGTGCGGCGGCATGGGAACGGCGGCGTTTGTCGCGTTATTAATGACGCTTTGCAATAAATCCTTCTCCGCAACCCAGTTCGCGCTGCTTTCGGCGCTGTCCGCTGTTGGACGCGTGTACGTCGGTCCGCTGGCGGGCTGGTTTGTAGAAACCTACAGTTGGTCAACGTTTTATCTCTTCTCCATTATTGCCGCTGCGCCGGGCCTGCTACTGCTGGCGATGTGTAAGCGGACGCTGGAATTTACCCAGCAGACCGGGCATTTTATGCCGCGCAGCGAATATCCCGCGGCCTACCGTCTGGCCTTGCGCATACTGAGTGTCGGCTGCCTGCTACTTAGCGGCTGGCTGTTGGTGCTTATTGTGACAGCCAGCGGAATAGCGGACTGGCCCATTGGCGCCTGGCTTCTCGAAGGCGGCGTGCTGCTGGCGATTGTCGGCATTCTGTTCGGCGGGCTGCTGGATCTGCTGGCGCTGCGCAAAACGCAGTTGATGTGAACGCAGCGCTTACCCGATAAACGGTAAGCGCTGGCACTATTATTAATAGAAGAAAAATAACCCGCGAAGAATGTGGGTGAAGAGCGCCGGTAAAATAATCACGCCGACGGCGGTGATTATTGGCGAAAACTGCTGCAGAAACGCAATGGGTAACATAAACATAAACGCAACCCCTTTGAAGGGTATCGCGTACCACTGATGTCGGTTACGGCTCATCACCCACCAGACGGGATAAGCCAGTACTGCGGTCAGCATCATGACGCGAGAAACACCTTTGTAGACTGGCGGGTAGCTGAAGACCACTTCATATAAATGAAACAACGGGATCGCCAGCATAATCCATCCCAGCAGCCACAAGAGCGGCAGCACTGCCCTGGCGATACGTTTTCCCTGTGCATAATACGCCAGTAAAAGCGGCATGACCCACAGATAGACGATAAGGCTCCCCACTATCGCCGCAGCCTGCCCTGCCATTGCGGGTGCGGCCCGCGCCTGTAACCAGGCGGCCACGCCCCAGAACCAGAGCGCTGCAACCTCTCTCCAGCTCAACAAAAAGTGCGGCGAGGAGATATATTCCAGCAGTTCGGGATTCAGGCGCTCCAGCAGTTGCGGATAGTGATATTTAATTGTCGCAACATGATTGACCAGTTGTTGCATGAAACCGGGGATCAGTTTCGCCCACCACGGCACCCTTTTCACCTCGCCAGACAGCAGCCGCCAGACCAGTTTCGCTTGCCTGTCATTTGTGCTTTGCCGCGCCAGATACGCCCAGTGCTCCCCGGCTTCACTCAACGCAACCTGCTGTTCAATGGCCTCAACTACCCAGTGCGGGATATGCCTGACGCGATAACCGTCCAGTTCCCAGCCCATAATAGTGGAGACTTCACTGACCAGGCTGCGCGTAATGCCTTTGCGTTCACTTAACGCCTGCGCCAGCGCAAGGCTGAAAATAGCGCGCGCGTCCAGGGCGTCCGGCAGTTCATGATCCAGATACTCACGCAACGCTTTCAGCGCAGGCATTTCATCGGTTAACAGCCGGACGGAAAAACGCGCTGCGTCATCTTCCAGCGTCTCGCGTTGCCATTCGGGTTGCAGGGCGATGTCGTGATGCCCTTCCAGCGTACGCAGATAATCCTGCGCGCAGGAAAGCGTCACCCCGCTATGGTCAGATTCGTCCGCTGCGGGTTCAACCTCTTCTGCGTCCAGCCACATCGCCGCATTGCTGGCGTATTGCTTTGCGAGATCGAACGCCTCCCGCAGTTGCTGGTAACCCTGAGGATCTTTATCAGGACGATGCAGTTTAAGCTGGCGGGCGTAAGCCCGGCGAATGGCGGATTCATCCGTAGTGGCATCGATGCCAAGGGTTTCCCAGATAGTCATCGCCATTACATCCCGTCATCCAGCATCTCTAATGCCCGGCGCAGTTCATCACGCGCCGCAGCGATAACGCGCACATCCTGACGATTAAGCGCCGTTTCAAACTGCGTGGCGTAGTGGTCGATCAGTTGCCGACGCTGCCCCAAAAGCTGTTCGTAACGGCGTGACGCCTCCGCCAGCAATTGCCGGTTTTCCGGCACATCGCGAGGATGCATTTTCAGGCCATCAAGCTGACGTAAACGCTCGGCGATCTCTTCTTCACTTAACACGCCAGGGGCTTTTTCGATGATCAGCGTTGAAGCGGTGCTTTCGCTCTGCACTTTACATTCCACTTCCAGAATACCGTCCAGCGTATAGGTGAAGCGCACATCGATTTTCACCTCGCCTGCGCGGCGGGCCGGAACCGGAATGGTCATACGATCGAGCAGCAAATTGTCGCTGACGCGGCGGGCTTCGCCCTGATAGACCGCGATCACAATATGATCCTGGTTGTCACTCATCGTCTCTACCGTTTCGACAACGCTGACCGGAACAAACGCATTGCGCTCAATCAGCGGCATGAAATAGCCGTCGTCTGTTTTGCCGCCTTCGAGCCGCCGGGCCACTGCCACGCCCAGCGAATACGGCATAACATCGGTCAATACGATGTCGTCCAGCGCGCGGTCTTCGGCGATAAGCCCGGCCTGTACGCCTGCGCCAAGCGCCACAACTTTATCCGGATTAAGTTCATTACGCGGAAAGCGGCCAAACATTCGTGTTGCCAGTTGGCGCACCAGCGCCATCCGGGTCGCGCCGCCCACCAGGATGACGTGATCAAGATCGCGGGGATCAAACTGCGCATCCTGTAAAACCTGCACCACTGTTTTTTTCAGCCGTGAAAGTAACCCGGCAGCCTGCCCGGCAAAGGTTTCGCCATCCAGTTGCCAGCGGTACGTTTCACCGGCAAAAGCGAGCTGCGCGGTGGCGCTCTCCTGTGCGCTGAGCGTCTGTTTAAGCTCTTCCGCCAGCGAGGTTAATTGCGCCGAGCAGGTTAATGGCGCGTCCTTTAATGCCGGGGAAGCGTTTAACATCCACTGGCGAATAAGATCGGTAAAGTCGTCGCCGCCCAGCCAGGCATCACCGCTGCTGGCACGCACTTCGATCACGCCCTCGAAGATGTCCACGATAGAGACATCAAAAGTGCCGCCGCCGAGGTCGAAAATCAGGAATTTTTGCTCGCTGTTATCGGCCAGCCCGTAAGCCAGCGCCGCAGCCGTCGGCTCATTGAGCAGACGCATTACCTCAAGCCCGGCAAGGCGCCCGGCGGCTTTTACTGCCTTGCGTTGCGCATCATTAAAATAGGCGGGAACCGTGATCACCGCACGGGTGACCGGGCAGCCCAGCGCCACTTCGGCATCGGTTTTGAGTTTACGTAAGATAAGAGCGGATAACTCTTCGGCGCGAAATTGTCGCGAACCGAGCGTCCAGGTTTTATCCGTACCCATATAGCGCTTAAAGCTGGCGACCGTCATCTGCGGATGGCTGACCAGACGCGCTTTGGCGGCGGCGCCGACCAGCAGGTGCCCCTCATCATCGATACCGATAACAGAAGGGGTTAAGCGCTCCCCTTGCGCGCCCGGGATCAGCTGCGTGTTGCCCTCAGCGAACCAGGCGACAGCGCTATTGGAGGTTCCTAAGTCGATGCCAATAATCGGCGAGGTATTTCCAGCCATCTGAATATCATCCCTTCATAATTAACAATTCCCCGGATTTTTTTGTTTTTAAAATCAATCGCAAGGATAAAAACTCAACTAAATAATTCATGATGGTTATTATTTCGTACAATTAATAACCATTATTTTACTCGCGGCCTAATTGGTTATTTATCGTTATATGTATACATTTTCTTTAATTATTTTGTGCGCTATAAATTAAGGACTATTCTTTAACGATTCAGCACTGTTATTAATTATTGGGTTTCACATTAGTTCCAATAATGTGCGGTAATTGCTGAATATATGTTAATTATTTGTTTAATTAATTGATTGGTTATACCAATTTACCCTCAGCGCTGATTGTAATGTAATATTTTCGTTATAATCTCAACTTCAGG
Organism: Kosakonia sp. MUSA4; assembly: GCF_013085925.1. Taxonomy (NCBI): domain Bacteria; kingdom Pseudomonadati; phylum Pseudomonadota; class Gammaproteobacteria; order Enterobacterales; family Enterobacteriaceae; genus Kosakonia; species Kosakonia sp. MUSA4. Next base: position 1,075,771 of record NZ_CP025697.1, on the reverse strand, counting down.
CTGTGCGAATGCCCGATTTTACAGTTTGTTGCATTCCGTGTGACATAAACGGCAGAACCCAGTAACACCTTACTGACACAGAGCCAAGTATGTTTACAGTAACGTAACCTTTCCGTAAAATGCCCGCACACTTTAAGCGCCACCAGATCCCGTGGAATTGAGGTCGTTAAATGAGACTCAGGAAATACAATAAAAGTTTGGGATGGTTGTCATTAATCGCCGGCACTGTTTTACTCAGTGGTTGCGATTCTGCACTTCTTGACCCCAAAGGACAGATTGGACTGGAGCAACGTTCGCTGATACTGACGGCTTTTGGCCTGATGTTGATTGTCGTTATTCCCGCCATCTTGATGGCCGTTGGTTTCGCCTGGAAGTATCGTGCGAGCAATAAAGATGCGAAGTATAGCCCGAACTGGTCACACTCCAATAAAGTGGAAGCTGTGGTCTGGACGGTGCCGATTCTGATCATCCTGTTCCTTGCTGTACTGACATGGAAAACCACCCACTCGCTCGAACCGAGCAAACCACTGGCACATGACGAACACCCACTTACCATTGAAGTGGTCGCCATGGACTGGAAATGGTTCTTCATCTACCCGGAACAGGGCATTGCTACCGTTAATGAAATCGCCTTCCCGGCGAATACACCGGTAGAGTTCAAAGTGACCTCCAATTCCGTGATGAACTCGTTCTTTATTCCGCGTCTGGGCAGCCAGATCTACGCAATGGCCAGTATGCAGACCAAACTGCATCTCATCGCCAACGAAGCAGGTACGTACGATGGCATTTCCGCCAGCTACAGCGGCCCGGGCTTCTCTGGCATGAAGTTTAAAGCCATTGCTACGCCGGACCGCGCCGCATTCGACCAGTGGGTCGCAAAAGCGAAACAATCTTCAAGCACCCTGCCAGATATGGTGGCGTATGAGAAAGTTGCTGCGCCAAGCGAATACAACAAGGTTGAATACTTCTCCAGCGTGAAACCCGATTTGTTTAAAGACGTTATCAACAAATTTATGGGCCACGGCAAGAGCATGGACATGACCCAACCGGAAGGCGAGCATAGCGCGCACGAAGGAATGGAAGGCATGGACATGAGCCACGCGGAAACCTCTCACTAAGGGGTCGAGGAAGAAAACGATGTTCGGAAAACTTACACTGGATGCAGTGCCGTACCATGAACCCATTATCATGGTCACAGTAGCTGCGATTATCGTCGGCGGTCTGGCGGTAGTTGGCCTGATCTCTTACTTCGGTAAGTGGTCCTGGCTGTGGAAAGAATGGTTGACCTCTGTTGACCACAAACGCCTTGGTATCATGTACGTCCTCGTGGCCGTTGTGATGCTGCTGCGCGGCTTCGCAGATGCTGTCATGATGCGTAGCCAGCAAGCGCTGGCCTCCGCGGGTGAAGCGGGCTTCCTGCCGCCTCACCACTACGATCAGGTCTTCACCGCTCACGGTGTGATCATGATCTTCTTCGTGGCAATGCCATTCGTTATCGGTCTGATGAACCTGGTGGTTCCGTTGCAGATCGGTGCGCGCGACGTTGCGTTTCCGTTCCTGAACAACCTGAGCTTCTGGTTCACGGTTGTGGGCGTGATTCTGGTCAACATCTCTCTGGGCGTTGGTGAGTTCGCGCAGACCGGTTGGCTGGCTTATCCGCCGCTTTCGGGAATTGAATACAGCCCTGGCGTTGGGGTCGATTACTGGATCTGGAGTCTCCAGCTCTCGGGTATCGGTACGACGCTGACCGGTATCAACTTCTTCGTGACCATTCTGAAGATGCGTGCGCCGGGCATGACGATGTTCAAAATGCCGGTATTTACCTGGGCATCTTTGTGCGCCAACGTGCTGATTATCGCTTCGTTCCCAATTCTGACTGTCACCATTGCGCTGCTGACCCTGGATCGTTATCTGGGCACCCATTTCTTTACCAACGATATGGGTGGCAACATGATGATGTACATCAACCTGATTTGGGCCTGGGGTCACCCGGAAGTGTACATTCTGGTGCTGCCGGTCTTTGGGGTGTTCTCCGAAATCACCGCCACCTTCTCGCGTAAACGCCTGTTTGGTTATACCTCGCTGGTGTGGGCGACCGTATGTATTACCGTACTGTCGTTCATCGTTTGGCTGCACCACTTCTTCACCATGGGTGCTGGCGCGAACGTAAACGCCTTCTTTGGTATCACCACGATGATTATCGCCATCCCGACCGGGGTGAAGATCTTCAACTGGCTGTTCACCATGTACCAGGGCCGCATTGTGTTCCACTCCTCTATGCTGTGGACCATTGGCTTTATCGTGACCTTCTCCGTAGGTGGGATGACCGGCGTGCTGCTGGCGGTTCCGGGCGCAGACTTCGTACTGCACAACAGCCTGTTCCTGATTGCGCACTTCCATAACGTTATCATCGGCGGCGTGGTCTTCGGTTGCTTCGCAGGTCTGACTTACTGGTGGCCGAAAGCCTTCGGTTACACCCTGAACGAAACCTGGGGTAAACGCGCGTTCTGGTTCTGGATCATCGGCTTCTTCGTTGCATTTATGCCGCTGTACGTGCTGGGCTTTATGGGTATGACCCGTCGCCTGAGCCAGCAGATTGATCCGCAGTTCCACACCATGCTGATTGTCGCAGCTTGCGGTGCGGTGCTGATTGCTATCGGTATCCTGTGTCTGCTGATTCAGATCTATGTATCTATTCGCGACCGCGATCAGAACCGTGACCTGACCGGTGACCCGTGGGGTGGCCGTACGCTGGAGTGGGCAACCTCCTCTCCTCCGCCGTTCTACAACTTTGCTCATGTCCCGCACGTTCACGAACGTGACGCGTTCTGGGAACTGAAAGAGAAAGGCGAAGCGTACAAAAAACCTGCGCAGTATGAAGAAATTCATATGCCGAAAAACAGCGGTGCCGGCATTGTTATCGCCGCGTTTGCAACCGTGTTTGGTTTCGCCATGATCTGGCATATCTGGTGGATGGCTATCGTTGGTTTCGCTGGCATCATCATCAGCTGGATTGTGAAGAGCTTCGACGAGGACGTGGATTACTACGTACCGGTTGCAGAAATCGAGAAACTGGAAAACCAGCATTTCGATGAGATCACTAAAGCAGGGCTGAAAAATGGCAACTGATACTCTGACCAACGCGCACGCCCACGCGCACGAACACGGGCACCACGATGCAGGGCCGAATAAAGTCTTCGGTTTCTGGATCTACCTGATGAGCGACTGCATTCTGTTCTGCTGTCTGTTCGCGACCTATGCCGTTCTGGTGAACGGCACTGCGGGCGGCCCGACCGGTAAGGACATTTTCGAGCTGCCGTTCGTACTGGTTGAAACCGCGCTGCTGTTGTTCAGCTCCATCACCTACGGCATGGCGGCTATCGCCATGTACAAAAACAACAAAAGCCAGGTTGTTGCCTGGCTGGCGTTGACCTGGTTGTTTGGCGCAGGCTTTATCGGGATGGAACTCTATGAGTTCCATCACCTGATTGCCGAAGGCATGGGCCCGGATCGCAGCGGTTTCCTGTCAGCGTTCTTCGCGCTGGTAGGCACCCACGGTCTGCACGTGACCTCGGGTCTGATCTGGATGGCGGTTCTGATGTTCCAGGTTTCCCGTCGCGGTCTGACCAGCACTAACCGTACCCGGATCATGTGCCTGAGCCTGTTCTGGCACTTCCTGGACGTGGTATGGATCTGCGTGTTCTCTGTTGTCTATCTGATGGGGGCGATGTAATGAGTCATTCTAACGATCATGGCGCTTCCCACGGCAGCGTAAAAACCTACATGACAGGTTTCATCCTGTCGATCATCCTGACGCTAATCCCGTTCTGGATGGTGATGAACGGTTCTGCTTCTAAGCCGGTACTTCTGGGCGTTGTCCTGGTTACCGCCGTAGTTCAGATTCTGGTGCATCTGGTTTGCTTCCTGCACATGAACACCAAGTCTGATGAAGGCTGGAACCTTACCGCCTTTATCTTTACCGTGATTATCATCGCTATCCTGGTAGTCGGTTCCATCTGGATTATGTGGAACCTCAACTACAACATGATGGTTCACTAAGAGCGGCGAGTATGTTTAAGCAATACCTGCAAGTTACGAAACCGGGCATTATTTTTGGCAATCTGATCTCCGTGATTGGGGGGTTCCTGCTGGCTTCCAAAGGCCACATCGACTATCCCCTGTTCCTCTACACGCTGATTGGCGTGTCGTTGGTGGTCGCCTCTGGTTGTGTATTTAACAACTACATCGATCGTGACATCGATAAAAAGATGGAACGAACGAAAAACCGGGTGCTGGTCAGAGGGCTGATCTCGCCAAAAGTCTCGCTGGTGTACGCCGCCTTGTTGGGTATTGCTGGCTTTATGCTGCTGTGGTTTGGCGCCAACCCGCTGGCCTGCTGGCTGGGGGTGATGGGGTTCGTGGTTTATGTCGGCGTTTACAGCCTGTACATGAAACGCCACTCCGTTTACGGCACGCTGATTGGTTCTCTCTCCGGCGCTGCGCCGCCGGTGATTGGCTACTGCGCGGTCACCAACGAGTTCGATAGCGGTGCGGCAATTCTGCTGGCGATTTTCAGCCTGTGGCAAATGCCTCACTCCTATGCCATCGCGATTTTCCGCTTTAAGGATTATCAGGCAGCGAACATTCCGGTACTGCCGGTGGTGAAAGGCATTTCCGTGGCCAAAAACCATATCACGCTGTACATCCTGGCGTTTGCCATTGCCACGCTGATGCTGTCGCTGGGCGGCTATGCCGGGTACAAATACCTGGTCGTTGCCGCTGCGGTAAGCCTCTGGTGGCTGGGCATGGCGCTGCGCGGTTACAAAGTGGAAGATGACAAAGTGTGGGCGCGCAAACTGTTTGTGTTCTCCATTGTTGCTATCACTTCCCTTTCCGTGATGATGTCCGTGGACTTTATGGTGCCGGATTCACACAGCCTGCTGACATACGTCTGGTAAGCTTGCTGCACCATACTGGAAAAACCGGGGAAACCCGGTTTTTTTTCGTCCGGAGTAAGCCCTTTGCTGGCTCTGTGACGGTGAAGCCAATAACAGGACGAAATCTAAGGATATGTAATATTTGTTAAATAACCGCATGTTTACCCTACCCTGCCGCCGCACTACACTATGTCCGGTTTTTAAATTGAGGTGGTAATGAACGATTATAAAATGACGCCGGGCGAGTTGCGCGCCACCTGGGGTTTAGGGACTGTATTCTCACTGCGCATGCTCGGCATGTTTATGGTCCTGCCCGTTCTGACCACATACGGTATGGCGCTGCAGGGCGCATCGGAAGCCCTGATTGGTCTGGCGATCGGCATCTACGGCCTGGCCCAGGCGGTATTTCAGATCCCTTTTGGGCTGCTTTCGGATCGCATCGGCCGCAAGCCGCTGATTGTCGGCGGGCTGGCGATCTTCGTGCTGGGCAGCGTGATTGCCGCGCTCACCGATTCCATCTGGGGCATTATTCTTGGCCGCGCGCTGCAAGGCTCCGGGGCGATTGCCGCCGCTGTCATGGCGCTGCTGTCGGATCTCACTCGCGAGCAAAATCGCACCAAGGCGATGGCATTTATCGGCGTCAGCTTCGGCGTCACATTTGCCATTGCCATGGTTTTAGGACCGATCATCACGCATCTTTTAGGCCTGCATGCACTGTTCTGGATGATTGCCGTGCTGGCGACGATCGGCATCATCCTGACGCTGTGGGTCGTGCCGGACAGCAAACACCACGTGCGCAACCGCGAATCGGGAATGGTCAAAGATTGCTTTAGCATGGTGATCGTCAATCCAAAGCTGCTGAAGCTGAACTTTGGCATTATGTGCCTGCATATCCTGCTAATGTCGACGTTTGTGGCGCTACCCGGTCAGCTTGAGTCTGCAGGTTTCCCGGCCTCAGAGCACTGGAAAATCTATCTCGTCACCATGCTTATCTCTTTTGCTTCGGTGGTGCCGTTTATTATCTACGCCGAAGTGAAACGCCGGATGAAGCGCGTGTTTGTGCTCTGCGTTGCGCTGCTGCTGATTGCCGAAATCGTGCTGTGGGGCGCCGGCGCTTACTTCTGGGAAATTGTAATTGGCGTACAGACCTTCTTCCTCGCCTTTAACCTGATGGAAGCGCTGCTGCCGTCGTTAATCAGTAAAGAAGCGCCAGCCGGTTATAAAGGAACGGCAATGGGCATTTACTCCACCAGCCAGTTTCTCGGCGTCGCGATTGGCGGCGCGGTCGGCGGCTGGGTGGATGGTTTATTTGACTCGCAAACAGTGTTCCTGTTTGGTGCATTGCTGGCCGTGGTCTGGCTGCTGGTTGCCAGCAGCATGCAGGAGCCGCCCTATGTCAGCAGCCTGCGTATTGCTATTCCTGACGATGTGCCTATTGATGACGCGCTACAGCAGCGTCTGCACGCAACGGCGGGTGTCAGTGAAGTATTGGTCGTAGCGGAAGAGCGTAGCGCTTACGTGAAGATCGACAGCAAAGTGACAAACCGCTTTGAAGTCGAACAGGCTGTCGCAGGTTAAGCTGGTCATTTTCCCCTCCCCCGACGGGAGGGGAAAGAGATTAATCGCGGAAGTTTTTGAACTGGAACGGCTGGCCCAAATTGCCGCCGCGCACCAGTGCCATCACCGCTTGCAGATCGTCACGGGATTTCCCGGTCACGCGGATCTCTTCACCCTGAATCTGCGCCTGCACTTTCAGTTTGCTGTCTTTAATCAGCTTGATGATTTTCTTCGCCGTCGGCGCATCGATCCCCTGCTTCAGCTTTGCTTCCACAAACCAGTTTTTCCCGCTGTGGACGAACTCTTCCGGCACATCCAGCGATGCCCCTTCAATGCCGCGTTTCAGCAGCTTGGCACGTAAAATATCCAGCAACTGGTTAACCTGGAAATCAGATTCGCTCAGCACCTTAATGGTCTGCTTTTCTTCATTCAGATCGAATGTGGCTTCAACGTTGCGAAAATCGAAGCGTGTCGCGACTTCACGGGTCGCATTCTCAACGCCGTTTTGCACTTCGCGCATTTCAACTTCGGAAACGATATCGAAAGATGGCATCTTTTCTTCTCCCTCTCTATTTGTTGCGATGCATAATACCCGCAACGAGGTATAACTCAACTTGTAATACTGGAAGCATAGCCGACAGCACTATAATGGTTGAAGTAACACCTGGCGCAGTTGCAGGTGAGGAGGAACAATGAGAATTACCGTACTCGGTTGCGGTGCTTTAGGGCAATTGTGGTTAACAGCGCTGTATAAACAGGGACATGAAGTTCAGGGCTGGTTACGCGTACCTCAGCCTTTTTGCAGTGTGAATGTCGTGGAAGAAGACGGCACGGTTTTTAATGAATCCCTGACGGCTAACGATCCTGAATTTTTGGCTCGTAGCGATCTGCTGCTGGTGACGCTGAAAGCCTGGCAAGTTTCTGATGCGGTAAAAAGCCTGGCAACAGCGCTTTCTCCCGCGGCGCCGGTACTGTTGATTCACAACGGTATGGGCACCGTGGAAGAGCTAAAAGCGCTGCCGAATCCCCTGTTGATTGGCACCACGACTCACGCTGCTCGCCGCGAGGGTAACGTGATTGTGCATGTGGCCAGCGGCACGACGCATATTGGCCCGGCGCGGCAGCAGGACGGTGAATTCAGCGCGCTGGCGGATACCCTGCAAGAAGCGCTGCCGGATGTAGCCTGGCACAACACCATTCGCCCGGCGCTGTGGCGCAAGCTGGCGGTGAACTGCGTGATCAATCCATTGACCGCCCTGTACGACTGCAAAAATGGCAATCTGCGCGAATTTCCCGATGAGGTGGCAAAAATCACCCGCGAAGTGGCTGCCGTTATCGAACGTGAAGGCCACCATATCTCTGCGGATGATTTGCTGAGTTATGTGAAGCAGATTATCGAAAATACAGCGGAAAATATTTCATCAATGCTCCAGGATGTGCGCGCCCTGCGGCACACCGAGAGTGATTATATTACTGGCTACCTGCTCAAACGCGCCCGCGCGCACGGTATTGCGGTGCCGGAAAACGCCCGTCTGTATGAAATGATTAAACGTAAGGAGAGTGAGTATGAGCGCATCAGCTCTGATATGCCTCGCCCCTGGTAGTGAAGAGACCGAAGCGGTCACGACGATCGATCTGCTGGTCCGCGGCGGTATTGCTGTCACTACTGCCAGCGTCGCCAGCGACGGCAACCTGGTTATTACCTGCTCGCGCGGGGTTAAACTGCTGGCCGATGCGCCGCTGGTTGAAGTGGCGGATGGGGATTTCGATGCGATCGTGTTGCCGGGCGGCCTGAAAGGCGCGGAGTGCTTTCGCGACAGCCCGCTGCTGGTCGAAACCGTTCGCCAGTTCCACCTTTCCGGGCGCATTGTTGCCGCCATTTGTGCCGCCGCCGGTACAGTGCTGGTGCCGCATCAGCTCTTCCCGATTGGCAATATGACCGGTTTCCCGGGGCTGAAAGAGACGATTCCGCCCGAACAGTGGCAGGATAAGCGCGTGGTGTGGGATCCACGGGTGAATTTATTGACCAGCCAGGGGCCAGGCACGGCCATTGATTTTGGCCTGAAGATTATCGATCTGCTGGTCGGGCGCGAAAAAGCCCATGAAGTGGCGTCGCAGCTGGTGATGGCGGCGGGGATTTATAACTACTACGAAGCGTAGACATTTCAGTGCCCGGAGGCGTTGATTGCCGGATGGCGCTGACGCTTATCCGGCCTACACCAGCCCTTCCTCCGGCACAACCGGATTCAGGCTCGTGCTCTTGCAGGCCGGATGAAGGCGAAGCCGCCATCCGGCATTGTGTTTACGGGCGATAAACCTTCACATTCTGGAAGCCCTGCTCGCGCAGATAGAGCGCCTGCAAGCGGCTCATCACGCCGCGCTCGCACCACAGCAGCCAGGTTTTGTTCTGATCCAGATCGCCAAACTTGGTGCTCAGCTTGTAGAACGGCAGCGACACCACATCAACGCCTTCCAGCTTCAGCGGCTTATCATCCTGTTCGTCAATCGAACGGATATCCAGCACCACATCGTTCGGGCCGAAACCGTTAACCGTTTCAACTTCCACCACCTCTTGCTGGGTTTGCTGAGCGATTTCACGGATATCAATATTGCTGGCTTCCGCCACAACCTGGTCGAGGATAGCGAAATCAAAGTGCGTTTCTTCCGCTTCGATCTTCGCTTTCACCGCCTTCACCGTTGGGCTTTTGGAGATCACGCCGCAATATTCCGGCATCGTGCGGGCAAAATCCTCAGTACCGATTTCACGCGCCAGATCGATAATGTGCTCTTTATCGTAAGAGATGAGCGGGCGCAGGATCAGCGTATCGGAGACGTTATCAATCAGACGCAGGTTGGTCAGCGTCTGGCTGGAAACCTGCCCCAGCGCCTCACCGGTCACCAGCGCCTGCACGCCGTAACGTTCAGCGACTTTCGATGCGGCGCGCACCATCATGCGTTTCAGCACCACGCCCATTTGGCCGTCATCGACTTTTTCGAGGATCTCGCCGACCACCGGTTCAAAATTGATTGCCACAAAACGCACACGGTGCGAACTGCCAAAGCGGTTCCACAGATAATGCGCCACCTGGCGAACACCAATTTCATGGGCTGCGCCGCCGAGATTAAAGAAGCAGTAGTGTACGCGGCAGCCGCGACGCATCAGCATATAGCTGGAAACGCCGGAGTCGAAACCGCCGGAAATCAGCGACAGGACATCTTCCTGAGTGCCAATCGGAAAACCGCCAATCCCTTCATAACGGCCTTTTACCAGCAGCAGACGGTCATCTTCGATTTCCAGATTCACCGTCACATCCGGGTGCGTCAGCTTCACGCGCGCAGATTCGACATGCTGGTTCAGCCCGCCGCCCACGTAACGTTCCACTTCAATAGAGCTGAATTCATGTTTACCGCGGCGTTTCACGCGCACGCAGAAGGTTTTACCTTCAATCTGCTCGCGATACTGCACCAGCGCTTTCTCAAAAATATCGTGCAGAGAAGTGAAAGGCACATCTTCCACTTCCAGAATATGGTGGATCCCCGGAATGCGGGTCAGCGCATCGCGAATAGCCAGACGCTGGTTTTCATCTTTGGCGCGGACTTCGATATGGTCCCAGTGGCGCACAACGGCAAGGGTTTCGTCGTAGTGCTTCAGAACGTTACGAATATTCCCGGTCAGAATTTTAATAAAGCGCAAGCGCACAGATTGGCTTTTGATGGTGATTTCCGGGAACAATTTAATGATAAACTTCATGGCGGCAATGGTTCGTTGGCAAGCCCAGCTGGGCCTGTGAGGGAAAATAATACAGCAGCCCATACCCGCGGCTGCATCCAGGCGCGGAAGTATACCACCATCGAATAGACCTTGCGCAATGCATTACCCTTGAGCGTAATTGGCTAAGTGCCACGACTCCGCTACCATAGCTAAATTGCGTCAGGATGAATAATAGAAGAGTCAGACATTCACTATGCCAAAGAAAAACGAAGCACCGGCCAGTTTCGAAACAGCGCTGAGCGAGCTGGAACAGATTGTCACTCGTCTTGAAAGCGGCGATCTTCCGCTCGAAGAGGCACTCAATGAATTCGAACGTGGCGTGCAACTGGCGCGCCAGGGGCAGGTAAAGTTACAGCAGGCGGAGCAGCGCGTGCAGATCCTGCTTTCCGATTCCGAAGAGGCGGCGTTAAAGCCTTTCGCACCGGACGCTGAATAACGATGGATTTTAATCAACAATTGCAGGCCTGCGTCGATCGGGCCAACGACGCGCTGCGCCGTTTTATCGCTCCGTTGCCCTTTCAGAACACTCCTCTGGTTGAGGCTATCCAGTATGGCACACTATTAGGCGGTAAACGTCTGCGTCCGTTTCTGGTCTACGCAACCGGTTCGATGTTCGGCGTCAGCCAGCAAACGCTGGATGCGCCCGCAGCCGCAGTGGAGTGCATCCATGCTTACTCGCTGATCCACGACGATCTGCCAGCGATGGACGACGACGATTTACGCCGTGGCCTGCCAACCTGCCATATTAAATTTGGTGAAGCCAATGCCATTCTTGCGGGTGATGCATTGCAGACGCTGGCTTTCTCGATTCTCGCCGATGCGCCGATGCCGGAAGTGGCGGCGCACGATCGGCTGGCGATGGTATCAACGCTTGCGATCTCCAGCGGCGTGGCTGGCATGTGCGGAGGCCAGGCGCTGGATCTGGCGGCTGAAGGCGAGCAAATCTCGCTGGAATCGCTGGAGCAAATCCATCGTCACAAAACCGGCGCGCTGATCCGTGCGGCAGTCAAAATGGGCGCGCTGAGCGCGGGCGACAGAGGCCGGGAAGCCTTGCCTCAGCTCGATCGCTACGCTCAGAGCATCGGTCTGGCGTTCCAGGTTCAGGATGACATTCTGGATGTGGTCGGCGATACTGCCACCCTTGGTAAGCGCCAGGGCGCCGATCAGCACCTGGGGAAAAGTACCTATCCCGCACTTCTGGGCCTTGAGCAAGCCCGGACAAAAGCCCGCGACCTGATTGACGATGCCCGACAGGCGCTTAGCCTGCTGGCTGCACAGTCGCTTGATACGACGGCACTGGAAGCACTGGCGAATTATATAATCCAGCGTGATAAATAAAACGACACACTAGATGAGTTGCTGATGAGTTTTGATATAGCCAAATACCCGACGCTGGCGCTGGTAGATACCACACAAGAGTTGCGTCTGCTGCCGAAAGAGAGTCTACCGAAGCTGTGCGACGAACTGCGTCGCTATCTGCTTGACAGCGTAAGCCGCTCCAGCGGGCACTTCGCCTCCGGGCTTGGCACGGTCGAACTGACCGTCGCGTTACATTACGTCTACAACACGCCGTTCGATCAGTTAATCTGGGACGTCGGCCACCAGGCCTATCCGCACAAAATTCTTACCGGGCGTCGTGACAAAATCGACACCATCCGGCAGAAAAACGGTCTGCATCCGTTCCCATGGCGCGGCGAAAGCGAATACGACGTTCTCAGCGTTGGTCACTCCTCCACCTCTATCAGCGCGGGAATTGGCGTTGCCGTCGCCGCCGCCAAAGAGGGCAAACAGCGCCGCACCGTCTGCGTGATTGGCGATGGCGCGATCACCGCTGGCATGGCCTTCGAAGCGATGAACCACGCCGGTGATATCCGCCCGGATATGCTGGTTGTGCTGAACGATAACGAGATGTCGATTTCCGAGAACGTCGGCGCGCTGAACAATCACCTGGCGCAGCTGCTCTCCGGCAAGCTCTACTCCACCCTGCGCGAAGGCGGCAAAAAAGTGCTTTCCGGCGTACCGCCGATCAAAGAGTTGATCAAGCGTACCGAAGAACATATCAAAGGCATGGTCGTGCCAGGCACCTTGTTTGAAGAGCTGGGCTTTAACTACATTGGCCCGGTGGACGGTCACGATGTGCTGGGGCTGGTGCAGACCCTGCGCAATATGCGCGATCTGAAAGGTCCGCAGTTCCTGCATATTATGACCAAAAAAGGGCGCGGCTATGAGCCGGCCGAAAAAGATCCGATCACCTTCCACGCGGTGCCGAAATTCGATCCGACCAGCGGTACGCTGCCGAAAAGCAGCGGCGGCATGCCGAGTTATTCGAAGATTTTCGGCGACTGGCTGTGCGAAACCGCCGCCAAAGACGACAAGCTGATGGCGATCACGCCAGCGATGCGCGAAGGTTCCGGCATGGTCGAGTTTTCACGCAAATACCCGGATCAATATTTTGATGTTGCCATTGCCGAGCAGCATGCCGTGACTTTCGCGGCCGGGCTGGCGATTGGCGGCTACAAACCAGTGGTGGCGATCTACTCCACCTTCCTGCAGCGCGCCTATGATCAGGTGATCCACGATGTGGCGATCCAGAAACTGCCGGTGCTGTTCGCCATCGATCGCGCCGGGATTGTCGGTGCCGACGGGCAGACGCACCAGGGCGCTTTTGATATCTCCTACCTGCGCTGTATCCCGGGCATGGTCATCATGACGCCAAGCGATGAAAACGAGTGCCGTCAGATGCTGTTTACCGGCTATCACTATGCCGATGGCCCAAGTGCCGTACGTTACCCGCGCGGCAATGCCGTTGGCGTACCGTTGGAGCCGCTGGAGAAACTGCCGATCGGTAAAGGCGTGGTGAAACGCGAGGGCGAGAAGCTGGCGATTCTGAACTTCGGTACATTATTGCCGGAAGCGCAAAAAGCCGCCGAAGCCCTGAACGCAACGCTTATCGACATGCGTTTTGCCAAACCGCTGGACGAAGCGCTGATTCTGGAAACCGCTGCGCGTCATGACTCACTGGTAACGCTGGAAGAAAACGCTATTGCAGGCGGCGCTGGCAGCGGCGTCAACGAAGTGCTGATGGCGCACCGCAAACCGGTGCCGGTGCTCAATCTCGGCCTGCCGGATTTCTTCATCCCGCAGGGTACGCAGGATGAAGCCCGCGCCGATCTGGGGCTGAACGCCGCAGGCATCGAATCCCGCATCCGTAACTGGCTCGCCTGATCCTCCCCTGCCGCTCCTGCTATGCTTAAACGTAAGTTTTTCATAGCAGGAGTGGAACCATGCAATACAACACATTAGGAAAAACAGACCTTAAGGTTTCCCGCCTTTGCCTTGGCTGCATGACGTTTGGCGAACCTGACCGGGGCAAACACGCCTGGACACTACCGGAAGAGAGCAGCCGCCCTATCATTCAGCGCGCGCTGGAAGGCGGCATTAACTTCTTTGATACCGCCAACAGCTATTCCAATGGCAGCAGCGAAGAGATTGTCGGACGCGCACTACGCGATTTCGCCCGCCGCGACGAGGTGGTGGTCGCCACCAAAGTCTATCACCAGGTGGGCGATCTGGCGGAAGGCCTCTCCCGCGCGCAGATCCTGCGCTCCATCGACGATAGCCTGCGACGGCTGGGCATGGAGTATGTCGATCTACTGCAAATCCATCGCTGGGATTACCACACGCCCATTGAAGAGACGCTCGAAGCCCTTGATGAAGTGGTGAAAGCGGGCAAAGCGCGCTATATCGGCGCGTCATCTATGCACGCTCGCCAGTTCGCTCACGCGCTGGCCTTGCAGCAGGAAAATGGCTGGGCGCGTTTTGTCACCATGCAGGATCACTACAATCTGATCTATCGCGAGGAAGAGCGCGAGATGCTGCCGCTGTGTTACAAGGAAGGCGTGGCGATTATTCCGTGGAGCCCGCTGGCGCGCGGACGTTTAACCCGCCCGTGGGGAGAAACCACGGCGCGTCTGGTGTCGGACGAATTCGGCAAGACGCTGTACAGCGAAACCGATGAAAATGACAGCCAGATTGCCGAGCGCCTGGCCGGTGTGGCGGAAGATGTCGGTGCTTCCCGCGCCCAGGTGGCGTTGTCCTGGCTGCTGAGTAAACCAGGCGTCGCTGCGCCGATTATTGGCACATCCCGCGAAGAGCAGTTGGAAGAGTTGTTAGGCGCGGTGGATTTAACGCTGAAACCGGAACAGATTGCCGAGCTGGAAACCCCGTACAAACAGCACCCGGTGGTAGGATTTAAATAACCCGTAACCCCAGAAAGTAAAATGCCCGGTGGCGCTGGCGCTTACCGGGCCTACATCATCATCGAATGTCAGAGCACAATCCATGGCCGGATAAGGCGCATCACCCTCAGATCAAGCCAATCGGCCAGTGGTGGCCAATCAGATACAACAGCCCGGCAGCGATGATCCCGGCAATGATATCATCGACCATGATCCCCATCCCGCCGTGAACATTGCGATCGAACCAGCGAATCGGCCACGGTTTCCACATATCCAGAATACGGAACAGCACAAAGCCGACGGCGACCCACTGCCAGTCATTGGTCGGAAGCGCCATCAGCGTGATCCACATTCCAATGAACTCATCCCAGACAATGCTGCCGTGATCGTGTACGCCCATATCTTTTGCCGTCTGGTGGCACAGATACACGCCGAGGCAAATCCCCAGCATGACCACCAGCGAATAGAGCTGCCAGGGCAGAAATATCATCGCCCACCAGAAGGGGATCGCCGCCAACGAACCCATGGTGCCCGGCACAATCGGGCTTAAACCGCTACCAAACCCGGTTGCCAGCAAATGCCAGGGGTTTCGCAAGTTCAGACGGCTTTTGGCTATATCTTTAGCTCTCGGCAAAATGGTCGTATCCTTTCCAGTCAAGGGCGACAGCCTTGCCGCCACGGGTAAAATGCAGCCCCTCCACATCGGCGCTGATCTGCCCGATGCAGGTAAAAGGCACGCCGAGCTGGCCGATGGCGACATCCAGCGCCCCACGGTTCAGCTCCGGCACGGTAAAACACAATTCATAATCTTCACCGCCGGAAAGCGCCCAGCGCAGCGCCTGCTCAGGCTCTACGTGGCGGCTGAACGCGTCGGAGAAAGGTAATGCATCCAGATCGATACGCGCGCCGCACTGGCTGGCTTTCAGTATGTGCGCCAAATCGGAGATCAGGCCGTCGGAGAGATCGATCGCCGAGCTTGCTAGGTTGCGTAGCGCCTGACCATGCAACACGCGCGGGGTTGGCCGCAAATGACGCTTAAGCAGATACTCCGCATCGGCTTTATCGCCGACGGCTAAACGCTGCTGCAAAATCGCCAGGCCAGCAGCGCTGTCGCCCGGCGTTCCGGTAACATAAATCCAGTCGCCCGGTTTAGCGCCAGAGCGCTTCATTGCCCGTCCCGGCGGCACATAGCCATGAATGCCGATGGTCATCGACAGCGGGCCGCGCGTGGTATCGCCGCCAATCAACTGCATATCGTAGTAACTCAGCTGCTCAAACAGGCTGTCGCTGAATTTTTCCAGCCAGCTTTCATCTACCTCCGGCAACGTAAGCGCCAGCGTCATCCACGCCGGATCTGCGCCCACGGCAGCCAGATCGCTTAAATTCACTGCCAGTGCTTTGCAGGCCAAATCCGCAGGATCGATCTCCGGCAGAAAATGGTTGCCCGCCACCAGCGTATCGACGCTGATCGCCAGCGTCTGTTTTTCAACAACGTTGAGCAGAGCACAGTCATCGCCAATGCCGGTTTCTACATCGCGACGGGAATTTCGTACACGGTCAAAGTAACGGGCAATCAGGGAAAATTCGCCGCATGCCATACGTTAATGCCTCGGTAGAAAAAAGAAAAAGCCGGGACAGGCGCGCAAAGCATCGCTTATCACCGGCTTACGGATCATTTCTTGTGGGGGCGGATCGCAGGAGCGGCTTTATCCAGCACGCCGTTAACAAACTTGTGGCTGTCTTCAGCGCCAAAGGTTTTTGCCAGTTCGATAGCTTCGTTGATCGCCACTTTGTAGGGCACATCATCACGTTTGGACAGTTCGAACAGTGCGATACGCAATACCGCTTTCTCAACCTGGCCCAGCTCTGCCAGCTGACGGGACAGGTACGGCTGCATTAAGCCATCGAGATATGCGCTATTAGTCGCCACCCCGGTCAACAGCTCACGGAAGTACAGAACGTCGACATCTTTTACGTCCTGTTCCGCCAGGAACTGGTATTCAACATCAGCGATGTCGTTCTGGGACAACTGCCAGGAGTAGAGCGCCTGGACGGCACACTCACGGGCGCGGCGACGAGCAGCAGGTTTCACGGAATTCCCCTTACTAAAATCAGGCCTTGATGGCTTTCAATACATTAATCATTTCAAGCGCGGTCAGTGCGGCTTCCGCACCTTTATTACCGGCTTTAGTGCCAGCGCGTTCGATAGCTTGTTCGATACTTTCAGTAGTCAGCACGCCAAAAGCGACCGGAATTTCGCTGTCCTGGGCAACATGCGCCAGGCCATTGCTTGCACCGCCAGCAACATATTCAAAGTGCGCAGTACCGCCGCGAATCACCGTGCCGAGCGCGATCACCGCGCCGTATTTGCCGGTTTTCGCCAGTGCGCCAGCCGCCAGCGGCAGTTCGTAAGCGCCCGGGACCCACACGACAGTGATGTTTTCATCTTTGACCTGACCGATGCGTTTCAGCGCATCAATCGCGCCTTCAAGCAGGCTGTCGTTGATAAAGTTGTTGAAACGCGCAATGGTGATGGCGACGCGAGCGTCCGGAGCAGCAACGTTGGCTTCAATAATGTTCATACACTTCCTTCACAGGTTCAGTTCGGACCCCGCAGGGGGGCGGATTTTAGCATAATATTTTGCGCGCTGCTTCCCTTTTACAGCAGGCATCACGCGTGGGTAAGATGCAGGCAGACATCCGGGCCAACCTGCCGTATCTCATTGAATTTAAAGTGCGGTGCATCGGCAAGCGCCGACAGCCCCGGCAATACGCACAGGCCGCGCGCGTCCGTACCTAACAGCGTCGGCGCAAGATAAACCACCAGTTCATCCACCAGACCGGCCTGCAATAACGCACCGGCAAGCGTTGCGCCCGCTTCCACCCAAATGCTGTTAATTTGCTGTTTTCCCAGCAACATCATCAGCATCACCAGATCGGCGTGGCCGTTATGTTCCGGCACGATAATCTCACGCACGCTCGCAGGCCAACTGCGTTCATCCGCTTTTGTGCGGGCAAACCAGGTTTCACCCGGTAGTCCGATCAGTTTGTGCGCTGGAGTAACCCGATTCTGGCTGTCGATCACAATGCGCACCGGCTGGCGCACATTTTCTTGCGGATAGAGCGCCTGGCTGTTGGCGCCCAGCTCTTCCCAGCGCACCGTCAGCGAGGGATCGTCCGCCAGCACAGTGGCGCTGCTGGTGAGAATAGCATGGCTTTGCGCCCGCAGACGCTGCACGTCCCGGCGCGCCTGTGCGGAGGTGATCCACTGGCTTTCGCCGCTGGCCATTGCCGTTCGGCCGTCCAGCGATGCGCCGAGCTTAAGCTGCACATACGGAAACCCGGTGCGCATCCGTTTGAGGAAACCTTTGTTCAGCGCTTCGGCTTCACTCATCATCAGCCCGTGGCTGACATCAATACCTTCCTGCTGCAAGCGATACAGACCGCGCCCGGCAACCTGCGGATTGGGATCCTGCATCGCCGCGACAACGCGTGCGACGCCAGCGGCAATCAGCGCTTCGCAGCAGGGCGGTGTGCGCCCGTGATGGCTGCACGGTTCCAGCGTCACATAGGCCGTCGCGCCGCGCGCGCGCTCACCCGCCATACGCAGCGCATGCACTTCGGCATGCGGCTCGCCAGCGCGATAGTGAAAACCTTCGCCAACGATCTCGCCATTATTGACGATAACGCAGCCGACGCGTGGGTTCGGATGGGTGGTAAAACGCCCGCGCTGCGCCAGTTTCAGCGCCCGCGCCATGTACATTTCGTCCTGCATGATCAGTCCTGTAGGCGTGCGATCTCTTCGCCAAATTCGCGAATATCTTCAAAACTGCGGTAAACGGAGGCAAAGCGGACGTAAGCCACTTTATCGAGTTTTTTCAACTGCTCCATTACCAGATTGCCGATCATTTTACTGGGAACTTCGCGTTCGCCTGTTGCGCGAAGTTGCGATTTAATGTGGTTGAGCGCCATTTCCACGTCGTCGGCGCTTACCGGACGTTTCTCCAGCGCTTTCAGCATACCGCTACGTAACTTGTCTTCATTGAAGGGTTCACGCACTTCATTGCTTTTCACCACGCGCGGCATCACCAGCTCAGCCACTTCAAAAGTGGTAAAACGCTCATTACAAACCAGACACTGCCGACGGCGGCGCACAGAAGAGCCTTCCCCCACCAGACGAGAATCGATTACTTTGGTATCCACGGCGAAACAGAATGGGCAATGCATACGGCGTCCTGACGTGTGAGTTAACTGAAATCTATTTTACCCTGGACTGGCATGACAACAAAGGCAGACCGTTTTTGAGATAATGGATCGATGGCAACGCAGCCGTTGCGATCTACCATTACAACACTCTTTCTTTTCACGGAAACAGACATAATGACAAGACGTTACCTAAGAACACTCTTACTGGGAAGCCTTTTTGCCCTCAGTGCCTGCGCCCAGCAAAGCGAAGTCAGTCAGTTGCATCAAAGCGTCAGCACGCTCAATAGCGAGATGAGCAAACTGAACAAAGAAACGGTGAAAATCACCCAGCAGAACGCGCTGAATGCGAAATCCGGCAGCGGTGTCTATCTGCTGCCTGGCGCAAACACGCCTGCTCGTCTGAACAGCCAGATTGGTATGTTGCGTATGTCTTTGCAAAACGTCGCGCCAAATGCCGCCGGAACCCGCGTTCTGCTGCGCATTCAGGGCGAATCGAACGATCCGTTACCGGCGTTTAGCGGTACGGTTGAGTGGGGACAGATTCAGGGCACTACGCAGAATTACCAGGAAGTTAACGTACAGAATCAGCTTATTAACGCACCGGCCAGCACGCTTGCGCCAAGCGACGTCGATATTCCGTTGCAGCTGAACGGCATCACGCCGGAGCAATTAGGTTTCGTCCGTATCCACGATATTCAGCCCGCCAGCGCGCAGTAATTCCCCGGGGCGACGATGTCGCCCTTTATTGCGCTTTGTAACGCTTTTTCTTCTTTTTCCACATTCAGTCATCACATTCACGAATTTGCAATATTGGTAAATGCCAGTACAATCGCCTCGTTTATTGCACGCAAACGTGAACGCAATCGATTACGCGTGTGTCAATAATGTGAAACACCACATATTTTTGTGAGCGCGGATACTTATAATAGGCGCGCAGAAATATGAAATATTTAGTTGCAATGCGTGCTTTCTTTCACTCCCTTCTGGGATCTCAATCAGTGGCGAAAAGATGAAAAAAACAATCCTCGCAGCCGGTGCTGCTCTGGCGCTTTCTGCGTCTTTTACTGCAAACGCAGCGGATAACGCTAAACCTGAATACGTTTCCGACTGGTGGCACCAGAGCGTCAACGTGGTGGGCAGCTATCACACCCGCTTCGGACCGCAGATCCGCAACGATACCTACCTTGAGTACGAAGCGTTCGCCAAAAAAGACTGGTTTGACTTCTACGGTTATGCGGATGCGCCGGTATTCTTCGGTGGTAATACGGATGCGAAAGGTATCTGGAACCACGGTTCTCCGCTGTTTATGGAAATCGAACCGCGTTTCTCCATCGATAAACTGACGGGTACCGATCTGAGCTTCGGTCCGTTCAAAGAGTGGTACTTCGCGAACAACTACATCTACGACATGGGCCGCAATGCCTCTGGTCGTCAGAGCACCTGGTATATGGGTCTCGGTACCGACATCGACACCGGCCTGCCGATGAGCCTCTCCCTGAACGTGTATGCAAAATACCAGTGGCAGAACTACGGCGCCGCTAACCAGAACGAATGGGATGGCTACCGCTTCAAAGTGAAATACTTTGTACCGATCACCACCCTGTGGGGCGGCCAGTTAAGCTACATCGGCTTTACCAACTTTGACTGGGGTTCGGATCTGGGTGATGAGAGCGGTAACGCGAACAACGGCATCAGAACCCGTACCAATGATTCCATCGCCTCCAGCCACATCCTCTCTCTGGGTTACGATCACTGGCACTACTCTGTTGTTGCCCGTTACTGGCACCACGGCGGCCAGTGGAACGACGACGCCAGCCTGAACTTCGGCAACGGCGACTTCAGCGTACATTCTACCGGCTGGGGTGGTTACCTGGTTGTGGGTTACAACTTCTAAACCCGCGCGTAATGACAAAAAAGCCGATCGCACGATCGGCTTTTTTATTTCTGTCACGCAGTAAACATTGCCCCGAATAGCCAGCCAACGGCTGCAATAATTATCGCCGGGCCAAAGGGAAAAGCTTCCGAGCGCCTGGCTTTAATAATGAAATAGCCATATACCAGACCTAAAAGCGACGCGATAAGCATGATGTGAAATAGCGCTTCGCACCCCTGCCAGGCACCAATACCGGCAAACAACTTCATATCGCCAGCGCCGATCCCGGCTTGTCCGCTGCGCCACAGAAACAGGCGATTCAGCGCCCAGGGGATGAGAAAGCCCACCGCCGCGCCCGCAACAATACCGCTCATTGCCGCACTGTCGGGCTGTTTTGTCCATGCCGATAACATCGCCAGCCCCAGAAAGGGCAACGTCAATTTATCGGGCAGCAACAGGTAGTCATAATCAATAAACAGCATGACAACCAACAAGAACAGCAATGACAAATCGAGGAGGCTGGCCGCATTGACGCCCTGCCAGCCGATCAGCAGCGCAAACAGCAGCGCCATGATGAATTCAACGCCAGGATAGCGCCAGCTAATGGGTTGATGACAGCACTGGCTGCGCCCCTTCAACCAGAGCCAGCCAAGCAGAGGAACGTTGTAACGCTTTCTGATTCGCTGTCGGCAATGCGGGCAAAACGAAGGCGGCCAGCTCAGCGTAAATGCCTCCCCGTGCATCATGCGGGGCAAGCGATAAATGACGACGTTGGCAAAGCTGCCGAGAATCGCGCCTAATAACGCAGAGAAAAGCGTATTACCGATCATCTTGCTTCACCGTAATGCCGTGCGTTGTGCCGTCAGCAGATCGGCAAGCAGACGGCAGTGGCGCGTTTGCCGCATCATCCACTTTAAAGATCCACTTCGGATAGGTGTCTGCTTTTTTAAAATCCACCAGCGCTTTCGGAAATGCCGCCGTGCGAAGCGGTCGCCCTTTCCCTTTACTGAAAACGCCCACCCAGCGGCCTTGCTTGTCGTAACTCATCCCCCACTGCCGCGATCCGGTTAACGGATCGGTAAACCAGCGGCGCAGGTGATAAACCACTTTTTTGCCGCGAGGATCGCGCAGCAGATCGTCAAAACTCAGCGGGAGACAGCCATTCCCCGCTTTCTGATACTGCTGAATAGCATTACGGATCTGCACGCCGCGGAAAAACAGCTCCTCTTCCTGCTGCTGCCGATAAATCGCCTGGCGGTAACTGCTCTCTTTCAGCAGCGCCAGCGAAAGCATCGTCAGCATCAGTAACACCCACAGATAGGTGAATCCTCCCTGCCGCTGGCTACTCCTCATCATCTGACGGGCTCTTTTCTTCCAGCGAGGGAGAAGTGACATCCGTTATCTGGCCGTCATCATCGCGTTTTACGTCCCAGTTATCGCGGGTATTAGCCACAGGATCCATTGGGATTTCAAATAGATAACCATTATTCACCAGATCTTCCAGCTCTTCCGGGCCGAGCAGTCGATCGTGACGATACGCCGCAATCGCCGAGCGCAGCGCATTACGGTTGTGTTTTAGCACCACGACTTTCGCATATTCGGTCTGGCCGAAAAAACGCGGTGCCACCAGCGTCATTAAGGTGGCGATGATCGCCATAACGACCAGTAACTCGATGAGCGTAAAGCCTTTTTCACCATTGCGCATAGGGTATTCCATTCAATCCTGGCTGGCTGCTGGTGGAGCTGACATCCCAGACATCCTTGCCACCTGTCGTCTCTCCCGGCGCCTGGGTGGATGCGCGCACCCGCCAGGTTTCGGTGTTCTTCCTGCCGTCGCAGTCACAAAAGGGATCGCGTGGGATCCGGCGCAACAGATAGATTTTTTCTTTATTCGGGGACTTTTTATTCACCACGCCATCGACCAACAGATCGAGCGAAGCAGGCCAGTTGGTCATATCGGCATCTTTCTCAATAACCCCCTCCTCGACCAACTGCCCGTACCGATCGATTGCGCTGCGAATGTCGCGCAGCGCGACGCGCAACTCCTCTTCATTACGCTGCTGCTCCTGCCGCTGATAGATGGGAATGGCGGCACTGGCAAGCGTCGCCAGCAGCGCCAGACAGACCATCATTTCGATCAGCGTAAAGCCACGCTGAAACTTCACCGCGCATCCCCCTCGCTTTTCGCCAGCGTCGGCGCAGGCAGTTTACCGGCCGGCGGGAAGTCCGCTGGCGGCATCAGCGGCGGCGGTGTAAAGGTCTCTTTTTTATCCTTCGCTTGTTGGGCGGAAGGCAGATAACCGCTCTCTCCCTGCGACTCTTCGCTGCCCATCTCAATAGTATTGATATGGGTTCCCGGCAGATCGATGTTACGTTCAATGGTTGGCGTAATCAGCAACACCACTTCCGTACGTTCTGTGCTGTTATCGTTGCTGCCAAAAAGTTTGCCCAGCAGCGGGAGATCGGATAATCCGGGCAAGCCGGTCAGCGAATCGCTGTCGCTCTCTTTGATCAGACCTGCCAGCACTTGTGTTTCGCCATTCTGGCTGCTCAACACGGTCGTGGCTTCACGGTTGTTGGTGCGGTAATACGCCACGCCGTCCTTCGAATGCTCAGCGCCGCCAATGGTGCTGAGATTGAATTTCACATCCATGGAGATGGTGCTATCAACGCTGATATCCGGCGTCACTTCGAGTTTCAGCCCGACATCCTGATACTCAACCTGCTCCTGAGAAAAACTCTCTGAAATACTGCTGGTCAGTACCGGAATACGCTCGCCAATATCGATCACCGCTTTTTTATTGTTTTTCACACGAATTCGCGGATTGGCGAGAACCCGCGCATGAGAACGCACTTTTTGCAGATTGGCGGAAATCCCCTGGCTGGCGCCAAGGTTGATAAACATATTGCCCTGGTTAAACCCATTCAGCGGAATGTTGGTGCTGTCTTCGCTGGCGTTAAAACCAACGCCCACCTGGCCCGGGAAGTTAATGCCGAGAATTTGTTCGTCTTTGGCGTTAATCTCCAGCACTTCCACACCGAGCGTCACTTCCGCTTCCGGGCGATCGAGAGTCATCAGCAATTGTTCCGCCTTCTCTACGCTTTCGCGCGGTCCACGAAACGTGATCGAGTTGGTCCGCTCATCAACATGAACATCACGGATCTTAATCAGATTACGCAGCGCAACATTGAGATCCTTCGCTTTGGCATAGCCGAGGAACACCGTTTTCACTAAGGTGTCGCGATAGGTTTTCTCTTTTTGCGCCGTCGCGGGATAAATCAACAAGGTATTGCTGTTGAGTATCTTCTTACGTAACTGATTAGAGAGCAGCAGTAAATTCAGGGCATTTTCTGCCGTGGTATCGTTAGCAATCAGGCTGGCGGTGGCCGTTTCCGGAACGTCTTTATCGTAAATAATATTAATGCCGGTGATCTTGCTAATCGAGGCGAAAATATCCATCAACTTATGTTTCTGGAAATTAAAACTCACCGGCTTACGCAGCTCACGGTTCATTTTTGTTTCTGGTTGATTCTGCAATGCAATTTCACGCATCAGATGATCGCGCATTTCAGCAGCCTGCGGCCAGTTAGGATCTTCCTCAAGAACCTGCTGAATTTTTTGCAACGCCAGTTCCGGCTCGGTTTTATACTGGACAACAGCCTGTTGGTATAATTTATCGAGAGCACGAGAGCCTTCGATCTTTTTTAGCCCCTGTTGCGCGCTAAAATTTCCTGGCTGGTACGACAATGCTGAACGCCAGAATTTCGTCGCAGAGAGGTAGTCATTACGTGCAACGGCCTGGTTGGCTGCCAACAGATAATAATTAACCAATTGTGTCACCATTGACTGACGTTCAGTACGCAGTTCAATATCACCCGGTTTGGTTTTAATCGAATTATCAATCTGCTGTATTTCACTGACTAGGGTGTCAATATTACCAATATTCACTTTTTCAGGCTCTGGAAGCCTGTCGCTTGCGCAGCCTGTTAACAGAATTAACGAGCAGGCAACGCTGAGGATATTTTTTTTCATCTGCTTCACGGTTATTTAATTTTCAGAGAATTAAGATCGATACGTTTTTCAACCTGGCCGGACATCGCTTTAATTGTCACGTGATCAGGTTCTATTGCCTGCAATTTCCAGTCCGGGGTAAGTAAATCGCCGGGCCGAATAAAGTCTTTCTTTTCACAATTGCTACAAAGCAACCAGTTTCGCGTGCCATCTGTAATAATGATGATTTTCTGGCTATCGCTTAACCAGAGCCCTGCCAACTGAAAAGGAAAAGCAACTTCCTGTACTACCGGGGCCGTAGAGGGTTTCTCTTTTACGGATAGGGTGTACACAGGAAATAAATCGGCCAGTTCATCACTTTCGTTATGCACCACAGGCTTTTTACCTTCCTTCGCTTTTTGCGCGACGGCGGGTTTCGTCTGCGTGCCGGATAACGCCACGGCTGAATCATCACCAAAGAATTGCGCCCATACCACCAGACCCAAGGTGAGTGCCAGGGACACTTTCAGATATAACGGTATTTTCATGATGGCTCCAGACGTGACGCCAGCGTAAGTGTCAGTTGCAGATTGATTTGCAAACGCTCACCGTCCGGGTTCGCACGCGTAACCGATACTCTGTCGATATTAAAGATCAGGCTGTTTCTCATCTTGCTCAGCGAACGTGTTAATCCGGCCCACTTCCCTTGCAGCGGGATATCAAGCGAAAGCTTACGTTGGCGGTTTTTTTCTTCTTTGCTGAACTGATAATGACTGCCATCAACCTGTAAATTATTCTGCTGGAGAATATCAAACAGGGTTTTAACTTGCTGATATTCGGTCTCGTTCAGCGCGTTTTGCAATTGCACTTTATCGTTAGCCAATACCGGTAGCGGTTTCTTTAATTGTTGCTGTAAACGCGTGTTGTCATCACGCAACCGGGTGATGTCAGGCAGCATATAAATATGCTGATAGCACAACAAACCGACAGGCACTAACAGCGCAAGTAGCGTTTTTTTCCCCGTTTTTTCCAGAAGGCAAGAGAGCCTCCAGTGAATATTGGATAAGGAAAGTCTCATATGATTAACCTGCAAAAATGATCATCAGAGTCGAATTCACGGCCCATTTATCAGTAGCGTTCTTTGCTGGAGTATGATTTTTTAACTCTACCCGGGCAGGAATTTGCTCAAGTCGCGCGCTAAAATCCATCAGTGCCGACAATGATGTCGCACTGACATCCAGCGTGACGATTTTCTTATTTGGGTTAGCATCCAGAGAAACAATCGCAATATCAGAAGTGAGTAGCTGCGCAACAGGGTTGAGCATCGGAATAATAGAAACCGATGCTTTTTCATTTGATTGATTTTGTTGCGCTTTGACTTTTAGCGCACGGGCAATCTCATTTTGTCTGTCGGCTGCCGCAGTCATATGCTGATTTTGTTGATCAAGAATCTGATGTTCCTGATATTGATCAAACATCGTCACACATAAATACAGCGTCAGGATCAGCGCAATAATAATAACCGGGCACGCATAAACGGAACGTGAATAGTTACAAAGGAACGGCATTCCTTTTAGACGGAGTTCAAAAGACATAATTCTTCCCATGAATGACAGTCTTGATAAATGACGTTCTGAATACAGACCATCAAAATAAAACTAACGGCATACTACGGATATAGTACTAGTCAGAAAAATGGTCTGCGGAGCCAAAAGATATGTTTTCAGTTCACTTTATTATCAGCGTGCTAACAGGCATTAAGGAAATGACGCGGCGCATTATTATCAAGCCCCATCAATCGCGCCACTAACGCCAGTTGCCGCTGGGCATCTCCGTCACTGTCATTATTCAGCCGCCAGACCTGATGCCACTCGCCCTGCTGTCGCGCTGCGTAAATGCTGGAATGCGCGCCGCGCAGACAAAACAGCGCCTCCTGCGGCAACTGCCGCAGCCACGGATGCAGTTGCACCTGAAATTCAATCGCAATGCCCTCCACGCGCAGTTTTCGCTGTTTGCCGATGCACAGCAGTATTTGCCACAGACGATCGTCGATCGTAGCGGCCAGTGCCGTTGATGCGTAGTTGACCGAGATAAAATCGGTCTTCAGCGACTGCTCTTGTCCGCCAGGCCACTGCTTTGACGCCTGGGAGGCCGCGTAACCGCGAAAATCTTCCGGGTTGGTAATCCCCTCCTGCCACGGCACCGTAAAGTGGTGGACCCGGCTGCTTTCCAGCCAGAATCCCAGCGTGTCTCGCCACGGCACACGCCCGACATGCGGCGCAATCAGGCCATCTATCGCCTCTTCCAGCATGGCATCATCAGTGATTTCACACTCGCCGATGCGGTGACCCGCACAGCGTAGCACCAGATGATGTTCATATATTTCACACAAAAATTTACGCGGGCGCAGTGATAACACGGTTAATCTCCTGAAATGTGGTTTTCCCTTCAAGAACGGCGCGAATGGCCACGTTATGCAGTGGGACAAACCCTTGTGCTAACGCAATTTCTCGCAGTTGCCGCACCGGCATCCGCGACTGCAACGCCTCTTTCATCACATCGTTAAAAGGCAGTATCTCCGCCAGCGCCAGCCGTCCGCGATAGCCGCTCTGCCGACAGGACGGGCAGCCGCGCCCTTTGCGCCACACTGGTTGCAGATGTTTGAGATCGCTCTGCTGCCACTGCGCCAGATCCTGTTCAGTCGGTTCAACCTCTTCCTGACAATCCGGGCACACGCTACGCACCAGCCGCTGGGCAAGTACGCCCTGTAAGGCGGTCAGTAAGCTTTCCGTTTCCACGTTCATATAGAGAAAACGTTCAAGTACGCTAAACACATCGTTGGCATGCACCGTGGATAACACCAGGTGCCCGGTTAACGCCGCCTGTACGGCGATACCTGCGGTTTCGCTGTCACGAATTTCCCCGACCAGAATGGTGTCCGGGTCGTGACGCAGAATGGCGCGCAGGCCACGGGCAAAGGTCAGCCCTTTTTTGTCATTCACCGGGATCTGCAGGACATCATTGAGCTGATACTCAACCGGATCCTCAATGGTGATGATTTTGCTCTCACCGTTATTCAGCTCGCTAAGCGCCGCATACAGCGTGGTGGATTTGCCGCTTCCCGTCGGGCCTGTCACCAGCACCATGCCATGCGGCCGGTTGGTCAGCTGGCGAATTTCCCGCAGGGTATGATCGTCAAAACCGAGAATTTCCAGGCTAAGCGTACTGCTGTGCGACTTGTCCAGCACACGCAGAACCGCATCTTCACCATGAATGCCGGGCACAATCGACACGCGAAAATCAACGGGACGCTGGTGAATAATCGCTTTAAAACGCCCATCCTGCGGAACCCGTCGTTCAGAGATATCCATATTGCTGAGCACTTTCAGGCGTGAAATCACCTGCTCGGAATAGTGAATTCCCTGGCAATGGCGGATTGCGTGAATCACCCCATCGACGCGATATTTCACCGCAAGGCCATCGGGAACGGCCGAAAGGTGAATATCGCTGGCGCGGCTCTGCATCGCATCGTACAGCGTGGCGTCGAGCAGCTTGATAATGGGATTCGTCTCGTTGGCGATGATGGCGGGCGTGATCTCAAGGATCATCTCATCTTCCGCCCCTTCATTGACCTGCTGTTCAAGCTGATCCATGGTGCGCTGCTGACCGGCCAGCGCCTGCAACTGCTCCTGAAGCCAGAGCGGAGGCGCAATCGCCAGCGTAGCCGGCAAACGCTGCGCCCACTGGCGAAGATCCAGCGAAAAAGGATCGCTCAGCAACAGCCACTCTTGCTGCTGCCAGCGCACCGGTAGCACCTTCCGTCCCACCGCGTCGTTGAGCGAGACATATTCAAAATGGATCTCTGCGGCATGCAGCTCTTCTGCTGTCAGCGCTTTCAGCCCCAGTTCCGCCGCCATCCATGTTAAAGCGCCCGGCTGTTCCAGCAGAACCTGCTGCAACGCCTCTCCGCGCTGGGGTTCGCTGAGCGCCAGCAGGCGATCGATTACGGTAGAAATCTCATTCGGCATTACATTCATCAGGACATGCTCCCTGCCATTTCGAAAATCGGCATATAGAGTAAAAACACCACTAACCCGACAATCCCGCCGACAATCATCATCAATACGGGTTCAAAGATGCGGGTAAATGAATCAATGGCGCGTTCCAGCGCCTCATCATAAAAAGCCGCAATGCGCTCGCACATTCCCGCCAGTTCGCCGCTGCGCTCGCCCACCTGGATCAGGCGCATGGCAACCGGCGTCGTCAGTTGCTGGCTTTCAAGAGATTCCGATAACGTATTGCCCGCCAGCACGTGTTCCAGCACGCGGTTAAGGCGCTGATGGTGGCTGGCTGGCAGAACGGCTTTTGCCAGGCGCAGCGCATGCGGCACGGGGACGCCCCCCTCAATCAACAGACCTAACGTGCGGTAAAAACGCACCAGAATGCCCAGAAACTGTTGCTGCCGGAGCTGGGGAATTTTCAGCACCAGGCTGAACAAGGTTTGTTTCACCGCTGGCTGTCGGAAAAGAAAGAAGAAAAACGCCAGACAGGCGGCAAGCGCCAGCAACAGTTCCTGCCCCGACTGCTTGACCAGATTTCCCCACCACAAAATAAGCCGGGCGCTGTCAGTCAGCGTGTTCATCCCTTCAAACACTTGTGAAAAGCTGGGGACGATAAAACCCAAAAGAAAACAGATGATTAACCCACCTACTGACAGCACAATCACCGGGTAGGTGAGCGTTCCGCGAATACGTTTACGCAGTTGCTCAATCCGTTGTTCGTAATAGTGATAACGCTTCAGCGCGTTGGCCAGATGCCCGGTTTGCTCCGATGAAGCCACCGTATTCACCAGTAAAGGCGGGAAGATTTCCGGTTGTGCGCTCATCGCCTGCGAAAGCTGGCAACCGGCATAGAGTTTTTCCAGCAACCTTTCGAGCATTTCAAGAACCTGCTCATCGGTAGAGCAGGCGCGCAGCGTTTCGATGGCTTCAGTGACCACCAGGCCCGCTTCAAGCAGCGCCACCAGCTCCTGAAGAAATAAACCAAGGGCGAAACGTTTAATCTGCCGTTGCTTTTGCGGAATAACCCGCACGACGGCATGACCCGCTTGCTGTAATTGATGACGGGCAGCTATTGCGCTTTCTGCCTGAGTACGCATTTTTTTGCGTTTGCCATTATCTAAATAAGTGACTTCCCAGCTATGCGTTTTGCTCATAAAGCTCAATCCTTATGCTTATTTTTCAACCGCAGATAAACGGGAGCAACTTTCTTGATGTAGCGCTTGCGCCACATTTTACTTTTACTGTCACGACCATTGCCGGCGTTATATGCGCCGACCGCTTCCCAGCTGTAGCCAAATAAACGCATCTGCCCCGCTAAAACCCAGGCTCCCGCCATAATGTTCTGGCAAGGGTCATTCATTAATGCGTGTTGTGTGATGTTATATTTTTTTAATTGGCTGAAATGCTGACTATTAATCTGCATAAGGCCAATATCCGTGGAGCCATTTTTATTTCCATTGATTGCCGAGGGCAATAATCCTGACTCCACGATACCAATCGCTTGCAACAATTCAGGTTCGATACCATAACGTTCGCCAGCGCTACGCCAGCAATTTGCCATCGCTGGCTGCACGGAGAGCAGAGCTAACACGATGAGCAGCCTGATCATAATTAAAATCCGTAAGTGATATCCTTCCCGTTTTTATCTGCGGTGGAAATTTCAACTTCATAGACTTTTTGTTCTGCTCGCGCAGGGTTATGCCATTGGTACTCGTGGCCCCACGGATCTTGCGGAATTTGCTGTGCCAGATATGGGCCATTCCAGTTGGTCGCATCCGACGGCTTTTCAACCAGAACACTTAACCCTTGCTGCTCTGTCGGGTAGCTTCCGGTATCCAGTCGGTACTGGATTAATGCATCTGCGAAGGAGTGCATCTGGCGCATTGCGGTTTTCTCTTTTGCCTGATCGACATTCGAAAAAAGTTTCGGCCCGACAAACCCGGCCAACAACGCAATAATCATTAATACCACCAGCAGTTCAAGAAGCGTAAATCCCTGCTGAGCTTTAAACTTAAGATCTATTTTTTTCATAATAGCCTGCACACTCTAATTTGCTGTTCACCCCTGTTATTGTCCCGGTCTTTCAGTTTAAGGAAAGATGATTGCTCCCGCGCGTACAACGAATATTCTTTAAGCCGCCAGAAACGTCGTTACATATACAGTAAGAACTCGATTTATTGCCTGCAACGCTAAACCAAACCGCTTAAAGGTAATGTTGATTTTTCTTACTGGTCAGATAGAAAAAACCCGATAATATCCGTATCTTTTCTGGTAAACATTCATGGAGATAGCAATGAGGTTTAAGGATGTCAATTAATATATTAATTGCAGATGAACACACTATTATTCGTCGGGGGATGACCTCGATGATAAACTCATTAAAAACCAGCAATATAAATACTGACAAATTAGACATCGATGTCGTTGGCGATACCAGTGAGCAAGCAGAATTACTTAACATTCTCGCAACGCAAAAAGTCGATCTTCTTTTCCTGGGCTATGGACTTACCACGGTTAAAACCGGTAATCCGGTATCCGAATTAGATGGTATTGCGTTAGTTAAGTGGATCTCCAGCCGTTATCTCAAAACTAAAATTATTGTCTTATCCCCCTATAACAATACCAACCTTGTACGCATTGTTCTTGAAGCGGGCGCAAAAGGCTATATCAGCAGAAATACCAGCGAACGCACGCTGTGGCGCGCAATCACCAACGTGATGATGGATGAAGTTTATATTGAACGCGGTTTAATGGATTCGCTGTTCCGCCGTGAAGCCATCACCCCGCAGGAACTATCAACGCGTGAAAGTGAAGTCTTACGCTTATTATGCCGGGGGCTCTCCCTGACCACGATATCGACGCGTATGAACATCAGTATCAAAACGGTGAGCGCCCATAAATTACGCGCGATGGGAAAACTGAATGTAAGAACAGACTGCCAGCTTTATTGTCTTTTATTCCAGACCCGTATGTTTGATATTGCGATGTAAGTCCGAACGCAGATTCATGTCCGCCAGCGGAGAATTTCGCTGGTTCTGTTGTTATCCCTTGTTTTAAAACTCACTCTTTTTCGCCGATAAAATACCGCTTTATTTCACAAAGCGGTTTTTTATTGCCTTCCTTATTCGCGTTACTGAAGCTCGCGCCTGCAAAACTGCGCCTGAATCACCTCCACCATTCACTTCTTTTACATGCAATGGCGCTCAGAATCAGCCTGGCCGCAGTAATGTCGGGGAACAGGTCTCTAACGAAAGAGGAGCAAGAGAGGAAACAGCGGACGGGATGATGAACCAGGGCGAAATCGGGTTCTGAGGAGCGAGCGCTCCTCAGAATGCCGGCGCCACAAGGGACGCCGGAGAAGAGCAGACTTATTTACAGGCAGTGTGTGCAGAAGCAGAGCCTGGCTCACGCCATACGCCCCACGCGTTAGCGCTGGACGGCGCTTCACCGCGAGTCCACCAGCCGTTGACCCAGACTTTGCCCTGATAAGACACTTTCTGGCAAGCTTCAGAGTAGACCGTGGTGGCGTTCCATGCTGCAACAGTATCGTCGCCCGGAGCCGGGGTATCACCCTCGTCACCCGGAGCCGGAGTATCACCTTCATCGCCCGGAGCCGGAGTATCACCCTCATCGCCCGGTGCCGGGGTTTCACCCTCGTCGCCCGGTGCCGGGGTTTCTTCTTCATCACCCGGAGCCGGAGCCGGGTTGTTGCCGCCGAAATCAACGTCAATCACGTTGTAGAAGGTAGCGCCGGTATCAGAGACGTCCCAGGCAGCCATAATGACTTGATAGCCTTCACGTTCCGGTACGTCACATTCGTGCTTCGGATTGGTATTCGCGATCGCGCCGTTACCTGCAATCTCGCAGAAAGGTTGGGCTTCGAAAGAGCCGCGAGTCAGCGGCTGATTCGGGTTCCAGTTTGCTTTAGTGATGTAGTATTTCCAGGTGCCAGTTTTATGCGCAGCGGTAAAATTCCAGGTAAAGGAGTTTTTGCCCGCTTTCATTGGATGCTTAGTCCAGCGAGAAGCGCTCTGCTGATCCAGGTTAACCATTGATGCCACGCCAGCGCTCGCCAGACGTCCATCAGCCGGGCCCGCGTTTAAAGCAGGGAAGCCATCCGGCCCTTCAACGCTCTGCGGTTCATACTGCGGACCAGCGCCACAATCTTTGTTCTGGTTTCCCTGAGCAGCAGTACATAACGCTGCGCGGGAAGCGGGTTCGGTAACATAACCGTGCGCCAAAGCGCCGCCAGCCATACAAAGGGTTGTGACTGCGAGAAAAACTTTTGATAATTTCATTAATAACTCCATCCATGTGTAGTATTTACTGCCCGGTTAAATTAATGAATTATCGCTGTGTTAATAATATCAACATTCCATTACTTTATAAGATTCCCTCCGCTCACACGGGAATATTCTGCTATTGACATGGTGGTAATAAAATAAAAAAAACCATACCCCGAAGGATATGGCTTTGCTATATTTTTTCCCGAACAGACGAATATTTTTATTAATATCTCGTCTTTTCTTTTTCGGCGTCACAATGGGCGCCGAAGGACAAAAATATTATTTACACTGGGTGTGCATGGTTGCAGAACCCTCTGGACGCCATGCGCCCCACGGGTTAGCGTCAGACGGCGCTTCGCCCTGAACATACCAGCCGTTCATCCAGACTTTGCCCTGATAAGCCACTTTCTGGCAAGGCTGAGCATAGATGGTAGAAGCGTTCCATGCCGGGATGGCACCGTTGCCCGGGTTGTCATCCGGATCTTCACCCGGGTTATCGCCTGGGTTTTCGCCCGGCTCTTCACCCGGCTCTTCGCCTGGTTCTTCACCCGGTTCTTCCGGCTCTTCTGCTACATCGTCAGCCAGGTGCTTGATGGAAAACTCCAGCGGCAGAGAATCATCTGTACCATCGTTAACCATCAGTTTGAAGCCCAGCGTGGTATCCACATCGGTGCTGTTCAGCGTGAAAGTCGCTTTCTGCTGATTTGCATTGTTCAGTGTAACCTGCGGCCCTGCAACCTGAGTCCAGGTGTAAGTCAGCGTGTCGCCATCCGCATCATAAGAAGAGGAAGCATCCAGCGTTACTGTCGCTGAACCCTGCACTTCTTTCTGGTAGCTGGCACGAGCAACCGGAACGGTGTTGCCGGTTTCCGGCACGCCGCCGCTGGCGGCATTCTTCATATCGTTGATGTAATCGATCTGGTCACCAAAGCTCAGGCCGGTATCGTTAGAGCCCATCGCCCATACGAATACACCGCCGTAGCCATTTGCAGCCTGCCATGCGGCACGCGCGATGTTGTTTTCGCGAGTTTCAGCATAGCGACCTTCCGGGCCCCACTGGGTGGTCAGGGTGTTACCGAGGATGATTTTCTTCGCATCGCCAACCGCTTTCGCGTAGTTAGCCATCGCAACGTCATACTTGAAGCGCGGACCCGCGTCGTATGCCATTACGTTGTAGAAATCAAACAGATCGCGGCTGTTTTTCAGCAGATCCAGGACTTCACCGTGGTGAGTGGAACGATCATTTTCAACAAAGGAGCAACCGTCGGTCACAGAAGAGCTAGAGCACTCAAGCGGGTCAGCACCCACGTGGTAAGTGGTCAGGCTGATCAGCTTGCCGCTGTTCGGACCCAGCAGTTCACGTACGCGTTTAACCAGTTTGATCAGGTTGTTGTTCTCTTCCGGAGTCAGACGAGCGGTTTTCTCGAAGTCAAAGTCGATACCGTCGATCTGTACGGTGCCCGCTTTCTGGTAGTTCGCCAGGTTACAGGAACCATCCCAGTTAGCGCTGGAGCATGGACCCTGAACCTGATCCGCCTGCAGGCCTTTTTGATAGACCGGGAAATCCTTACGCAGCAGTTGTACCAGACCCTGAGCAATATTTTCACGGCTGGCATCATTAGACAGATGCGCCCAAATGCTTTCGTAAGTTGCGCCACCGAATGCCACCATCATTTTTTTATACGGGGCAGCCAGTTTTACTTGAGTCCAGGAAGTATAAGCTGGCGGTAACCAGTAATCGTTATAAGCAACATCACCAACGATATTATCAGAAGTATAAATTGCACCGTCCTGATCCCAACCACCGAACGAAAGCAAATAAGTATCAACTTCCGCATTCATCATTTGAGTAGCTGCGTCCTGAGGTAATCCCCAGGAAGTCAGATAGCTCATCATATGGTTATTTGATTCAGCCAATGCTGACTGAGAGAGTAACGCCGTAGTAATTAATGCAGCCAATGATAACTTTTTCAAAAGTAACCTCCTGTTACAAGAACGAATTAAAAATGCGTCATCAATAATAGGGGCTACGAATTTTATTCCAATGCGTTACATCTCTTAATAGTTGAGAATAACCGAGGTCCATTCTGAATATTCTCAATATTATTTAATCCATTTCGCTATTTCTTCCTGAGAACAAGGTTTAAATAAACAACCATCCATTCCTGCGGCCAGACATTGATCAAGAACCTCTTCCTGCGCAATGGCCGTAAAGCCAAGTAACGTTGCCCGATCGCGGTCATTTTCCCGCTCCTCTGCGCGTAACCGCTGCGCCAGTGTGAAGCCATCCATCACCGGCATATTGCAATCAATTAAGGCGTAGTCGAAATTGTCATACATTCGCCACAGCGTCAGCGCCTCCTCGCCATTCTGCGCTTCGCTCACCCGGTGGCCCAAAAATTCAAGTTGATGTCGTAACAACATGAGATTGGGGGGATAATCATCCACGATTAATACTCGCTTAACGGTAACCAGCGATTTAATTCTGGGCGTTTTATCCAGCGGCTTCGCCACGCTGGCAATAGCCGCGGGCAGACAAAGCTGTAGCGCGACCGTGGTCCCTTCACCTGGCGCACTGGTCAACGAGAGCGTGCCTTTCATCAAGTCGCAGAGTGTACGGCAAATAAACAACCCTAGCCCGGTTCCCAGCCGGGAGTTTTCTCCCTCCATGCCCAACTGCGTAAACGGTTTGAAAAGGCGCTGTTGATCCTCCGGTGCGATGCCAATGCCGGTGTCTTTAACCGTGAGCGCAACCTCAACCCTGCCATCAGAAGTGGGTTGATGCTGCAAAATGACCTCAATTCCCCCTTCGTGGGTAAATTTAATGGCATTACTCAGCAAGTTAGAGAGGATCTGTTTATAGCGGCAGGGATCGATCTTCAACAGACAGGTATTGCCGCCAGTCACCCGCAAATCAATGCTGATTTGCTTCTGATCGGTCGCTTCCTGGAAGAGCAACACCACCGAACGGGTTAAGGCGATCAGATCCTCTTTCTGTGGCTCAATGGCCATACGGCCCGATTCGATGCGCGCAATATCGAGAATATCGCCCACCACCGTCAGCAAATTTTTCGCCGCATCATGTGCCACTTCCAGCATCGGCTGAGAGTGGTGCTCTTTCACGTTCTGCTTAATTTGCAGTTCGAGGATGCCGAGAATCGCATTCAGCGGCGTGCGGATTTCATGGCTCATCACCGAAAGAAAATTGCTCTTTGCCCGGCTCGATGCCAGTGCCTCATCCCGGGCATCATTAAGCTGTTGCACCAGCTCTTCGCGTTCCGTGACATCCATCCAGCCACCGCAGACCCCGCCGATCGCCCCATCGCTATCATGGAAAGGAATGATCCAGTGGAAAACGGTGCGCGGTTTGGTGCTGTGATCCAGCGCCAGTACCCGATCGCCCATCTGCGGCCGTCCCGTCTCAATAACGTCCACATAATCGTGGCGAAATCCGCGTTTCAGATATTCAGGCAACGGCAAAACGTCGATGGTTTCACCAAGCACATCGCCGCGCGCAACCTTCATTTCAGCCAGGAAGCGAGCATTGCAATCAATCATCTTGCCTTCAAGGTTACGCACCACCATCGGCCAGGGAACGGCATGCATAATGTTATACATATACGTAAGCTGCTCTTTGAGCCGCAACTGCATGCGCGTGCGCTGTTTAACCTGGCGCCGCAATGAAAGCCCCCACAGCAGCGAGAGAATCAACACCATCGTTGCGGGTACGCCGATTTGCCAAAGATGTTGCCGCCAGCGCTGCCAGAATGCGCCGCCTTCGTAGCGCCAGCCGCTGCCAAGCCGCTGATAATCATTATCCGGAATGGTATCCAGCACTTTATCGAGGATCGAGAGCAGTTCCGGCGCGGCCGCTGAAACACCGAAAGCGACGTGCAGGGGATTGACCTCTTGCAGGCTGGAAATATCAATTTTATCGCGGCCAATCCGTCTGATTTGATAATCCGTATTCGCTTCAATGCCAATCGCCGCATCCACCTGGCCTGCGGACAGCATATCCACGGCATCCGTCAGACTGCGGGTGCCGATCACGTTGATCTGCGGATATTGCGCAGCGAGATAGCGTGCGATCAACGTGCCTTCACGCACGGCAACGAAACGCTCAGAAAGCGCATCAAGCGTGCTTACCGCTGGCGTTTTGCTCCGCGTCAACAGGACATATTTACTGGTCAGCCAGACGCGCGAATAGCGTAATTCCGGCAAACGACCGGCGGGGATACCGGCCACCATATCGGCCTCTCCGGCGGCGATCTTTTCGCTCAGCACCTCGAAACTGCTGACATCGGAGACCACAAAATTGAGGCCGGTACGGATACGCACCATGGTCAGCAGATCGGCGCTGATACCACTGAAATTCAGTTTCTTATCGATAAAACTCATCGGCGCGCTGGCATCAAAAGCCAGCACGCGGATGACCGGATGCTCGCGGATCCACTGCTTTTCGCTGGGCGAGAAGAAAGGCCGCCGGGCGTCCTTCACCTCATCGGCTCCCTGCGCCGCCACAACAAACGTACAGAGAAGCCACAGCACAGCCCCTGCGCGCTTGAGAAAAGGAAAAATCGGGTATTTTGCCATCCCGTCTGATCTACTCATTCGATGTAACGCCCAACGCTCTCTGCAAAAATTGATAACTTTCATGCACCGCAATACCAAAGCGATGGCGCATCTTCGTGGCCTGCGCTTCGCTTACCCGTTGCTCGTGGAGTAGCACAGGCAATCTTTCCATGGTGATGCAACGGCGCCGGGCATAGCGCATGCCCAACAGGTGAAAAGAGGATTTCATGCGGTGCGCCAGATCGGCTATCTGGTTCAGCGATCCATCACGTTGCAGGTTTTCCAGTTGGCGGAGATCGCTGCTTAACGTTCGCAGCAGCGTGGGGATCATCGCCTCTATAACCGGCTGCTGGTGACCGGCCAGCGCGCAGAGTTCATGCAGATCCGGCTCTGGCCTGAGTGGAATAGCCCTGACCTGCTCATCAGAAAACATCCGCGGCAGCAGTCGATCAAAGCCTTTGAGCCGCAGCCGATTCTCCTCCTGCGCCTGCGACCCATCACCACAGCCCAGCAGCAGCGGCGTTGTCGCCACCTCGCCCGCCAGTTCTGCGGCAAGAATGCTTTCCAGAGCGTCACAACCCGCCTTTTCCTGCTCGTCGAGCTCGACAGCTATGGCGTGGTACCGATGTTGTTTAAGCAGGCCGAGTGCTTCGTTGAATCCAGCAACACGCTTTTGTGGGTACACGCGCTGTAATCTGTACTGCTGCTCACAACGGTGAGTAATAACAAGAAGTGGCAATCCCTGCATAACAACCTGGCTTAACTGATTAATCCGAGCTGCTGCACGGACTGATAAAGCTCATACTCCGACGTGGCGCCTAATTTCCGCATCGCGCTCTTCTTTTGCGCGCTAACGGTCTGCTTGGTACGGCTCAGCCTGACGCTGATTTCATTCACCGTCATTCCGCGCAGCAACAGACGCAGAACTTCATTCTCTTTCGGTGTTAAGTGAACCGCTGTTTTCGTCGTTGTTCGCTCTTTGATGCTACCGATCCGGCCTGCCGCCATTGTGGAGGTCAGGCTTTTCATCGTATGCAGCAATTCGGTAGAGAGGCTGGCTTTATTCAGCACGCGATGTACGCCAAGACGCATTAGCGAACGCTGGAGACCAGGATTGCTCACCATGGTAACGACGATGATTAATAGTTCAGGCCAGCGTCTTTTCACAAGCTGTATCAGCGCCAGCCCGTCATTGTACCGGGTACCCGGCATGCTGAAGTCGGTGATTAAAATATCCGCAGATTGCTGCTCAAGCTTCACCACCAGTTCGTCGGTAGTCATGGCTTCATCAACAATGTGATACTGACCGGAAAGTGGGTTAAGCAGTGCCCGTAATCCCATCAGATAAATAGGATGATCGTCAGCAATCAGCACCTTTTTTAGCTTCAGCACATCTGGATTCTCGCGGGCAAAATGAAAGTGCCGCAGACTCTATCAAAAAAACAAAAACAGGCGGAATGAATATTTCGAATGAAACAGAAATGCGCGCTTATAGCTTTGTTAATTCCAGGACTAATTTAAAACGGGGATAAAAACGGCGTTCTTATAATCAGCAGATATAAAAAAACCGCAGCACCGGCTGCGGTTTTTTAGCGCTGAGAGCAAGCTTACGGCAGAATTGACGGCTGATCCGCCCCTTCTTTCTCCACTTTCTGCTGCAACAGATGTTCGCGCTTCATCCCCAGCTTCAGCGCCAGCGCCGAAGCAACGTAGATGGAAGACGCCGTACCGATAGAAACCCCGATCAGCATGGTCAGCGAGAAGCCTTTCAGCATCGCGCCGCCAAAGAGATACAGCATCAGGATCACAACCAGCGTGGTGCCGGAGGTGATCAAGGTACGATGCAGGGTCTGCGTCAGCGAGATGTTGAAGATCTCATACGGCGTACCGCGACGGATCTTGCGGAAGTTCTCACGAATACGGTCCGATACCACGATACTGTCGTTGAGCGAGTAGCCGATCACCGACATCAGCGATGCCACGATGGTCAGGTCAATCTCGATATGGAACAGCGACAGCACGCCCATGGTAATGATCACGTCGTGCGCCAGAGCGATAACCACACCCGCTGCCAGACGCCATTCGAAGCGGAACCCAACGTAAATCAGGATACAGATCAGCGCAACCAGCAGCGCCATGCCGCCGGTTTGCGCCAAATCCGCCCCGACGCTCGGGCCGACGAATTCGATGCGTTTCACCGCAGCGTTTTGGTTGGTCGCTTCGTTAATTACGCTGACAACTTTGCTGCCCAGTACCTGCCCGCCGGTTTCACCCTGCGCAGGCGGCATACGCACCATAATGTCACGGCTGCTGCCGAAGTTCTGCAACAGCGGATCCGCAAAGCCCGCTTTCTCCAGCGCATCACGCATTAAATCCATATCCGCTGGTTTTTCCAGCGAAATTTCAATAACCGTACCGCCGGTAAAGTCCAGGCCCCAGTTAAAGCCGCGAACCCCCATCACAACGATGGAGAGGATCAGCAGCCCGCCGGAAATGATAAAAGCCCAGTTGTCCCAGCGCATAAAGTCCCAGACTTTACGGCCGTGGTTCAATTGTTCAACAGTATAATCCTGTGCCACAACGCACTCCTCAGATAGACAGCTTGTTAATGCGTTTGCCGCCGTACAACAGGTTGACGATGGCACGGGTACCGACGATAGCGGTAAACATGGAGGTCGCCACACCGATACCGGTGGTAATTGCGAACCCTTTAATCGAGCCAGTACCTACTGCGTACAGAATAAGCACTTTAATCAACGTGGTGACGTTCGCATCGAAAATCGATGAAAATGCGCCCTGATAACCTTCGTGAATCGCCTGCTGGACGGAACGCCCGTTGCTCAGCTCTTCCTTAATACGTTCGTTTATCAGTACGTTCGCATCCACCGCAACCGCAAGGGTTAACACGACGCCCGCAATCCCCGGCATGGTCAGCGTCGCGCCAGGCAACAGCGACATGATACCGACGATAAGCACCAGGTTCGCCACCAGCGCAGACGTTGCGATCAGACCAAACTTCTTATAGAAGAAGATCATGAAGATGATCGACACAACCAGACCCGCCAGGCAGGCTTCCAGACCCTGAGTGATGTTCTGCGCACCCAGTGTTGGACCAATGGTACGTTCTTCAACAATCTGAATCGGCGCAATCAGCGCACCGGCACGCAGCAGCAGCGAGAGCTGACGCGCTTCGGTCGGGTTGCTGATACCAGTAATGCGGAAGCTGTTACCGAGGCGAGACTGGATGTTGGCGATGTTAATCACCTCTTCCTGTTTCACCAGTACCGCGCGGCCATTGGCATCTTTCTTACCGCTGTCTTTGTACTCCACAAACAGGGTCGCCATCGGCTTGCCGATATTGTCCTTGGTGAAGTTCGACATGATGTTGCCACCCGCGCTATCCAGTGAAATGTTCACCTGCGGCTGGTTGTACTCATCCTGGCTGGATGTGGAGTCGGTAATGTGGTCACCGGTCAGAATCACGCGTTTGTACAGCACAACCGGCTGGCCTTCGCGAGTCTGTTTCACTTCGGAATCACCCGGTACACGACCGGCAGCCGCGGCAGAAGCGTCCACGCTGCTGTTTACCAGACGGAATTCCAGCGTTGCGGTCGCACCCAGGATCTCTTTAGCACGCGCAGTATCCTGAATCCCCGGCAGTTCAACCACGATGCGGTCAGCGCCCTGGCGCTGCACCAGCGGTTCGGCAACGCCGAGCTGGTTCACACGGTTACGCAGAATATTGATGTTCTGCTGAACAGCATATTCACGCGCTTCATTCAGACGCGCATCGCTCATCACCGCACGCAGTACGTTGTCGCCCTGGTTGGTGATCACCAGATCGCGGTGGCGGCTGGTCAGGTAAGTATTCGCCTGATCGCGCGCCGCGCTGTCGCGGAACTGGATGCTCAGGCCATAATTATCTTCCTTACGCACGGTGGTGTAAGGGATCCCTTTATCGCGCAGATCGCTGCGCAGGCTGTCCATATTCTGTTCCTGCAGCTTGGTCAGCGCTGTTTGCATGTCCACTTCCATCAGGAAGTGCACACCGCCGCGTAAATCGAGACCGAGTTTCATCGGCTCGGCTTTGATAGCGGTCAGCCAGCGAGGCGTTGCAGGAGCAAGGTTAAGAGCTACGACGTATTGATCGCCTAACGCGCTGACCAGCACCTCGCGGGCGCGCAGCTGTGTGTCAGTCGAATCAAAGCGAGCGAGAATAGCGCCATCTTCCAGTGCCACGGACTTCGCGTTGATTTTTTCTTCTTGTAAATTTTTCTGGACCTGGATCAGCGTTTGCTCACTGGCGGCGACGCCGCGCGCGCCAGTGATCTGAACAGCCGGATCCTCACCATACAGGTTGGGAAGTGCGTAAAGCAGGCCGACGATAATCACGACGACCAGCATGATGTACTTCCACAAAGGATAACGGTTTAACACGGCAGTTCCCTTTGGGAAAACGAAATGATTACAGCGCCTTCATGGTGCCTTTCGGCAGAACGGCAGCTACGAAGTCACGTTTGATTACCACTTCAGTGGTGTCGTTCAGCGCAATCGCAATGTAGCCGGTTTCAGCTACTTTGGTTACGCGACCGACCAGACCACCGTTGGTCAGTACTTCATCACCTTTGGCGATGGAGTCCATCAGCTTTTTATGCTCTTTCGTGCGTTTTTGCTGCGGGCGCAGGATCATGAAGTAGAAAATCAGACCAAACACCACCAGCATCAGGATCAGAGATATCGGGCTGCCCTGTGCCGGCGCATCTGCTGCCGCTGCCGCATCAGAAATCAAAAAGCTCATTCAAATTCCCTCATTTATTTAATTAATCAACGTTCAAAGGTGGAACCGGTCGACCCTGACGTTGGTAAAAATCCGCTACGAAGCGCTCTAATTTACCCTCTTCGATAGCCTTGCGTAAACCAGCCATTAAACGCTGATAATGCCGCAGGTTATGAATCGTATTGAGACGCGCGCCCAATATTTCGTTGCAACGATCGAGATGATGCAAATACGCGAGTGAATAATTGCGACAGGTGTAGCAATCACACTCAGCATCGAGCGGGCCGGTATCGCTTTTATATTTCGCGTTACGGATTTTCACCACGCCGTTGGTCACAAACAGGTGACCGTTACGGGCATTACGCGTCGGCATAACACAGTCGAACATATCAATACCGCGACGCACACCTTCAACTAAATCTTCCGGTTTACCCACGCCCATCAGGTATCGTGGTTTGTCTGCAGGGATTTGCGGGCAGACATGCTCCAGGATGCGGTGCATATCTTCTTTTGGCTCCCCTACAGCAAGACCGCCGACAGCGTAGCCATCAAAGCCAATCTCTACCAGACCTTTGACCGATATATCTCGTAAATCTTCGTAAACACTGCCCTGAATGATGCCAAAGAGCGCATTTTTGTTGCCTAATCCGTCGAATCGGTCGCGACTGCGCTTCGCCCAGCGTAGAGACATTTCCATAGAGCGTTTCGCATAGTCCCAGTCGGCCGGATACGGCGTACACTCATCGAAGATCATCACGATGTCGGAACCGAGGTCGTATTGAATTTCCATCGACTTTTCCGGGTCGAGGAAAATCGGATCGCCATTGATCGGGTTGCGGAAGTGCACGCCCGATTCGGTGATCTTGCGAATGTCGCCAAGGCTGAAGACCTGGAAGCCGCCGGAATCGGTCAGAATCGGGCCTTTCCACTGCATAAAATCGTGCAGATCGCCATGCAGCTTCATGATTTCCTGGCCCGGGCGCAGCCACAGGTGGAAGGTGTTGCCCAGAATAATTTGTGCGCCAGTGGCTTCCACTTCTTCCGGCGTCATCCCTTTTACGGTGCCGTAAGTGCCCACAGGCATAAACGCCGGCGTTTCAACCACGCCGCGTTCAAACACCAGACGACCGCGGCGGGCGCGTCCGTCGGTGGTATCCAGTTCAAATTTCATTTTTTCTCCAGCCAGAAAGACAGTCTGACGTTTAAAGCCAGCGCCGCGGACCTATTCCCCGACGCGTTCAGTAATGGCCCGCGGATTGTACGTGATAAACATCGCATCGCCATAACTAAAGAAACGATATTCCTGCGCAACGGCGGCGCGGTAAGCGTTCATGGTGTGCTGATATCCGGCAAATGCGGAAACCAGCATGATCAGCGTCGATTCCGGCAGGTGGAAGTTGGTCACCAGCGCATCGATCACCTGATATTGGTAACCCGGATAAATGAAGATCTGCGTATCGCCGAAGAACGGCGCAATCAGCGCGTCGTTGGCGGCCTGCGCGGCACTCTCCAGCGAGCGTACGGAAGTGGTTCCCACGGCGACAACACGGTTGCCGCGCGCTTTCGCCGCCAGCACCGCGTCCACAACCTCCTGCGGCACTTCGGCATATTCGGAGTGCATGATGTGATCTTCAATGCTGTCGACTCGTACCGGCTGGAAAGTCCCGGCACCGACATGCAGGGTAACGAAAGCCATTTCAATGCCTTTATTACGCAGACGTTCCAGCAGCGGCTCATCAAAATGCAGGCCCGCCGTCGGTGCGGCAACTGCGCCCGGCTTCTGGCTGTAGACCGTCTGATAGAGTTCGCGATCGGCATCTTCGTCCGGACGGTCGATATACGGCGGCAGCGGCATATGCCCAATGGCGTTAAGAATATCCAGCACCGGGCGTTCATCATGAAACTCAACTTCAAACAGCGCATCGTGGCGCGCCACCATGGTTGCCTGAACATCTTCCGCATCGCCCAGCAGCAGCTCCGCGCCGGGTTTTGGCGCTTTAGAGGCGCGAATATGTGCCAGAATACGTTTATCATCGAGCATGCGCTCAACCAGCACTTCAATCTTACCGCCGCTCGCCTTACGGCCAAACAAGCGTGCAGGGATCACGCGGGTATTATTGAACACCAGCAGATCGCCGGGGTTGAGCTTATCCAGTAAATCGGTGAAAGTACCGTGCGTCAGCGCGCCTGTTGGGCCATCCAGCGAAAGTAAGCGGCAACTGCTGCGCTCGGGCTGTGGGTAGTGGGCAATCAGGGATTCGGGTAATTCAAAGGAAAAATCGGCAACGCGCATGACACTAACTCAAGACAAAATAAGAGGCGGGTAGTCTAGTGCCCGCGCCCTTTCGCTGCAACCGTTAGCCACTTTGGGTTCAAAAAATAACCTAAAAGACAAAGTGGCATAACAGCACCGGCGCTGGCTCCGCCGGGCGCTCGCGAAAGCCGGAACACCTGCAATCGACAATGATGGACAGAACATGAATTTTTTAGCGCACCTGCATCTTGCACACCTGGCGGAGAGTTCGCTGCCCGGCAACCTGCTGGCGGACTTCGTTCGCGGCAACCCGGAAAATCTCTACGCGCCAGCCGTGGTGGACGGCATTCATATGCACCGCCGTATTGACGTGCTGACCGACAACCTGCCG
The DNA here is from genome assembly GCF_013085925.1 of Kosakonia sp. MUSA4. NCBI lineage: Bacteria > Pseudomonadati > Pseudomonadota > Gammaproteobacteria > Enterobacterales > Enterobacteriaceae > Kosakonia > Kosakonia sp. MUSA4. Next base: position 1,030,856 of record NZ_CP025697.1, on the reverse strand, counting down.
GAAGTCAAAATCGCCCGTGAAGGATTCCGTGCGCAAACACGCCGGGTCGCGCCGATCACGCTGGACGTGATGTGGGATCACTTTCTCTCCCGGCACTGGGCGCAGCTCTCCCCCGACTTTTCGCTGGAGGATTTCATTCGTTATGCCCATGCGCAGGTAGCCACCATTTTGCCGGAGTCCCCGCCGCGTTTTGTGAATTTGAATAACTACCTGTGGTCGGAACGCTGGCTGGAGCGCTACCGGGAGATGTCCTTTATTCAGAATGTACTCAACGGCATGGCGAACCGCCGCCCGCGGCTTGATGCGCTGCGCGACTCCTGGCAGGATCTCGACGCCAACTACGCCGAGCTGGAAAGCCTGTTCTGGCAGTTTTACCCGCGCATGATGGACCAGGCAATTTCACGCACGCTTTAATTGATAGGCAAAACCTGTCTCAACGATTGTCAATGGCGCTTTGAGCCACTTTCGCCCTCTCCCTATACTGGCCCGCGTTGCGTTCTAATTAACCTTGTAAATCACAGGAGTACACATGGTACTGGTCACTCGTCAGGCACCGGATTTTACAGCAGCAGCCGTACTGGGCAGCGGTGAAATCGTAGAAAACTTTAATTTCAAACAGCACACCAACGGCAAAGCCACCGTGCTGTTTTTCTGGCCGATGGATTTCACCTTCGTCTGCCCGTCTGAACTGATCGCTTTCGACAAACGCTACGAAGAGTTCCAGAAGCGCGGCGTTGAAGTGGTTGGCGTCTCCTTCGACTCCGAGTTTGTTCACAACGCATGGCGTAACACGCCGGTTGAGAAAGGCGGTATCGGCGCGGTGAAATACGCGATGGTTGCGGATATCAAACGTGAAATCCAGCAGGCTTACGGTATCGAACACCCGGACGCAGGCGTTGCGCTGCGCGGTTCTTTCCTGATCGACAAAGAGGGTATCGTGCGCCATCAGGTAGTTAACGACCTGCCGCTGGGGCGTAACATCGACGAGATGCTGCGTATGGTTGACGCGCTGCAATTCCACGAAGAGCACGGCGAAGTTTGCCCGGCGCAGTGGGAAAAAGGTAAAGAAGGGATGAGCGCTTCTCCGGACGGCGTGGCAAAATACCTGAGCGAAAACGTCTCCAGCCTGTAATCGGCAGCGTTTGACAAAAGGCCCGCACTGCGGGCCTTTTTGTTATCTCTGGGCGAACTGTCAAAACGCAAAGCACGAACAGCCCATTACACCCCAGAATGCCTGCACATCAGAGACGGGGATCGCAGACCAGCGAGCAAAATCATGCTGATGCCCATGCACTCCACAACTGCCGATGCACTGGTGCATCTGCTGTGCCATCCCGACTTTTGCGGCAACCGGCGGCGCTGAGCGGTAATGTCCGGCGACCTTCACAACCGGCGACCACTCAGGGACAACCGGAATGGGCGGCGGCGAATACGGGCTGAACGGCCCGGCGGCGTAAACCACTTTGCCATCGACAACCGTCATCACCGATTCAATTCCTTTGATCTCCTCTTCCGCTACGCTGAAGTAATCTTTTGACAGCACCACCAGATCGGCGAGCTGATCTTTCACAATGCGCCCTTTCTTACCCTGTTCGCTGGAGAACCAGGCGCTGCCCGCCGTCCACAGTTCCAGCGCCACCTCGCGAGACAGGCGGTTATTGTCGTCATACATCGCCAGCCCGCCCACAGTTTTCCCGGAAACCAGCCAATAGAGCGCGGTCCACGGGTTATAACTCGCTACGCGCGTCGCGTCAGTGCCGAGACCAACCGGTACCTCCTGCGCCAGCATTTTCGCCACCGGCGGCGTCTGTTTTACCGCTTCTTTACCATAGCGATCAACAAAATATTCCCCCTGGAACGCCATCCGGTGCTGCACGGCTATCCCGCCGCCCAGCGCTTTTACCCGTTCGATATTGCGTTCGGAGATGGTTTCCGCATGATCGAAAAACCAGTGCAGTCCATTGAAGGGAATATCACGATTCACTTTTTCAAACACATCCAGCATACGGCTGATGGATTCGTCATAGGTGGCGTGCAGGCGGAACGGCCAGCGGTGCTCGACCAGATGACGCACCACGCGCTCCAGTTCCTCCTCCATTCCCTGCGGTAAATCGGGACGCGGCTGCAGGAAATCTTCAAAATCAGCGGCAGAGAAAACCAGCATCTCCCCGGCGCCATTCGCGCGGTAAAAATCGGTTCCCTGTCCCGGTTTCAACATATCCGTCCAGCGCGAGAAATCGTCCAGCTCCTGTTTTGGGCGCTGGGTAAAAAGGTTATAGGCGATGCGGATGGTCATCTGCTTTTTGGCATGCAACTGCTCAATAACCTGGTAATCTTGCGGGTAGTTCTGGAATCCGCCGCCCGCATCAATGGCGCTGGTCAGCCCCAGCCGGTTAAGCTCGCGCATAAACTGACGCGTGGAGTTGATCTGCATCTCCAGCGGTAATGTTGGCCCTTTTGCCAGCGTTGAATAGAGGATCATCGCATTGGGTTTCGCCACCAGCATTCCGGTCGGGTTACCCTGTTCGTCACGGACGATCTCGCCCCCTGGCGGATTGGGCGTCTCTTTGGTGTAGCCCACTACCTTCAGCGCCGCCCGGTTAAGCAGCGCTCGATCGTAAAGATGCAGCACAAATACCGGGGTATCCGGTGCGGCAGCATTCAGCTCATCAAGTGTCGGCATGCGCCGTTCTGCGAACTGGAATTCGCTCCAGCCGCCGACCACGCGAACCCACTGCGGTGAGGGCGTTCGCGCCGCCTGATCTTTCAGCATACGCAGGGCATCCGCCAGCGACGGTACGCCTTCCCAGCGCAGCTCCAGATTGTAATTCAGCCCGCCGCGGATCAGGTGCAGGTGGGAATCGTTAAGACCGGGGATCGCTGTCTGACCGCGCAGGTCGATCACCTGCGTCGCCTCAGTTGCATAGCTGAGGATATGATCGTGGCTGCCGGTAGCGAGAATCTTGCCGTCAGCTATCGCCACCGCTTCGACCAGCGGTTTTTCGCGATCGAGCGTATGAATTTTACCCCGGGTTAATATCAGGGTTGCAGTGTGGGGCATAACGCACTCCTTGGGCGGTCAGGCTTTTTTCAGCCAGCCCGCAAACAGGCGGGTCACAATGGGCATCCACAACCAGACGACCAGCGCAACCACGCAGGCATCGTTAATAAAATGCAGCAGTAAGGTTCCCTTCAGCCCCGGAAGCAGGAGTCCCGTCAACGAGGGAACCAGATTGGTACTGGGGAAAATCACCAGCAAAGTGAGAAGAAACTGTTTCCAGCGCTTCGGCGGGCGTACATGGGCAGCCGGAGGCGTAAACCAGAAAGCCGCCTCGGTATGAACTTCGGTTTTATCTCCCTCAGCCAGCAGCGGCGCAATCTCCTGCACCAGCGCATTGCGCGTGTCGGACTGGGTCCAGGCGTAAAGGTGTTCGAGCGTGTCAAAGCGAATAATGACACTCCACAAATTTTGCCCTTCCGCAGGGCGAATAACATTCGCCCCCAGATGGCCGGGAAACTCTGCCGCAACGGGCATTATTTTGCCCAGCCACTGTTCATACTTCTCTCCTTGCTCCGGCAGTAATGAATGGGTTATGACCAGCGTGACCGGCTTATTTTGCGCCATGCAGTAACATTCCTCTGAGAAGGAGCGGAGGTCGCCCGCCCGGTGGCTTACGCAGTACGTTGCGGTGCGCCATGCACCAGTGTATAAGCGTAGTCCACGCCCATTCCGTAGGCGCCTGCATGTTCGCGAACCAGATCCATCACTGCGTCATAGGTTGCTTTACGCGACCAGTCACGCTGGTACTCCAGTAGCACCTGAATCCAGGTTACCGGCACTGCCCCTGCCTGCACGACACGGTCAATCGCGCGCTCATGCGCATCAGGAGAGGTGCCACCAGAGGTATCCGTGACAACATACACTTCATAACCCGCTTCCAGCGCCATCAGCGCCGGGAAAGCCAGGCAAACCTCCGTCCACAGGGCGGATAAAATCAGTTTCTTACGCCCGGTTGCTTTTACTGCTTTCACAAAAGCCGCATCTTCCCATGAATTCATTGAGGTACGTTCAATCGGTGTAATATTGGGATGCACAGCCAATAACTCTGGCCAGATATAGCCACTAAAACCTTTTGATTCCACCGAGGTGTAAATAACGGGAACATTAAATATCTTTCCTGCTTTAGCCAGTGCAACGGTGTTATTTTTAAGAAGCTGGCGATCTATACTGGCAACGCCGAAGGCCATTTGCGGTTGATGGTCGATAAAGATAAGCGCAGAGTTACCAGCATCAATTAATTCACGAATCGACATATTTCCCTCCCGTTCAATGAATTAAATACTGCATCACAAACACTGGGATGCAGACAGGCAAACTATTCTGAGTATAGGAGGGAATAGAGACTATTTATTTTGATTCATCCTATTTGAATAAATGGAGTAAATAAAAAAGAGACATGGCGCGTTAGCGATATTTATTACCCGGAATAACCAGACATTATTTAAATACCCAATACCCTCCTCCGGTAAAATATCAGGTATTGAATTTTCTTAATACTCTCAATAAACGCAACACTTCAATTTTGTCGTGAATATTCTTATTTTGCGCCAGGACAGTCTGTTTCACATTGCCTGGCGCAGCCACCGATAATGTTAATGCCCCATCCACACGCAGGCTGAAATGGCAGGCAGTGAGAGAATGCCATCCTGCGCCAGACCGGTTCCCTCTTTCGCTTGCCAGCGTCGGTTTTCCAGCAGCGGTGAATCCTCCAGCACCACTTCGCAGGCTTCGCCGCGGTTGATCGCCACCAGAACGCGCTGTTGCTGCCAGACGCGGACAAAAACCAGCACATTCTCGTGGGCGTAAATCACCTGGCAGCCGCCGCGCCGCAACGCCTGGCTCCGCGCGCGCAGTTTCGCCATTCGCTGGTAGAGCGCCAGCAGTTGCGCATCCTGGCGCTTTTTATCCCACGGGAAGGTCTTACGACAAAAAGGATCGTTCGCCCCGTCCAGACCCACTTCATCGCCATAATAGATGCACGGCGTTCCCGGCCAGCTAAACAGCCAGACCACCGCCAGCGGTAGCCGGGCAACATCTTTGCCGAGCACGGTTTTAAAGCGCGGCGTATCGTGGCTGTCGAGCTGGTTAAACATGCGCAACTGCTGCTGATGCGACAGCCCGGCCCGGTAGTTATCCATCCATGCCGCGCAAGTTTGCGCATCGATCTTCTGCGGATCGTAGGCAATATCCGTATTCGCCAGAAACGCCCACACCGGCAGCGTAAAACCGCGATAGTTCATGGCTGCGTCTTCAGCATCCGCCTGCAGCCACTGGCGCGCATCGCCAAAATGTTCGCCGAAAACATAGGCCTGCGGCAGCGTCTCTTTCGCCGCGCGGGTGATCCCCGAAATATGGTGCAGATTGTTACGCGCCCCGCCGTCTTCGCCCAGCATATGCACCACGTCCAGCCGCCAGCCGTCCATGTTCCACGGCGCTTTCAGCCAGTGGCGCACAATGCTCTCCTCTCCCTGATAAATCTCTTCAACCAGCGTCGGCGACTGATAGTCGAGTTTCGGCAGACTGGCATAACCCAGCCAGTCGCGGGCGTGGCCCTGCTCGTCAAAACTGTACCAGCTACGCCAGCGGGAATCGGGATTATGACAGGCGCCGCCGGTGCCACGGTTGTGGCGATCGAACCACGCATGGGAATCGCCGCTGTGGTTAAAGACACCATCGAGGATCAGCCGCATGTTCAGTTGCTGCGTATTGTGCCGCAGGCGCAACAGGGCTTCGTCGCCGCCAAACTGCGGATCGACATGGCGGTAATCTTCGGTGTCATATTTATGCACGCTGGGGGCGACAAAAACCGGGTTGAGATAGAGCGCAGTAACGCCCAGCTTTTTCAGGTAGGGCAGCTTTTCACTGATCCCGTCGAGATCGCCGCCATAAAAGGTTGATCCCCCAGCTTGATCCGTTAACGGATCGTCCCAGTCACGCAGCACAATCGGATGACCCGCGGCATGATGATGGTAAACCTTATCCTGCTGTTCACCGCGCGACTGGCTGCGCGCAAAACGGTCCGGGAAAATCTGGTAGAACACCTGGTCGGCCACCCATTGCGGCCCGTCATCCGGCGCATCAACGGCGAACTGTTCGAGGCGGGCGGGCGGAAAACGGCTAAACCCCTGCGGTGTAAACCACAGTTGTCGATTCTCCCACAGAAGCTTAAAGCTGTAGCGGCGGCGCGGTTGTCCGCTGCTGATATCCAGCGCAACTTGCCAGGCACTGACGCCGTTCGCCGCAGTTTTCCGCCGCCGGTGCATGGCAAGCGGCGTCTCTTCATTGTCGATTTCGGTGCGCAACATCACCCGCTCCGGCAAACCAATCCCACTTAGCCAGAGCGTGATAATTAACTGATCTTTATTCTGTTTCACAAACGGCGCGACGGGCAGGTGCCATGCATTCAACATCAAAAATCCCCTTTGCTCAAAATGACGCCACTCTTCCACACCCGCACGTCTGCCGCCTCCTTCTTTCGCTTTTTTTACAGGGCTGAGAGACGGGGCGCAGATGTGATCCGGCAGGGCTACCGCCGGGCAAATGCGTGAATTTTTGCAGGCCCGCTTCGTGCCGATGCCCGAAGTCTCCGGCCTGGCTGCTTTTTATACTGTTAAAAATGATAACCGCCAGGAATAAGTATGAAAAATAAACCCGAAATCCTTGTCATTACTGAAATTCCCCAACCGATGATTACCACCCTCGAACAGCATTTTGTGGTGCATAAATACTGGCAGCAGGATGCGCAAACCCTGCTGCGCGACCATGCGCATGCCATTCGCGGTGCATTAACCCGCGCGGCCAAAGGGATCAGTACCGCGCTGATTGAGCAGCTTCCGGCGCTGGAGGCGATCAGCGGTTTTGGCGTGGGCGTTGATGCGACCGATCTCGAAACCTGCCGTCGCCTGGGAATCACCGTCAGCAACACGCCAAACGTGCTCAATGAGTGCGTCGCCGATACCGGGTTAGCGCTGATGCTGGCGGTGACGCGTAAAATTTGCGAAGCCGACCGTTTCGCCCGCGCGGGGCAATGGGAGCATGCCGCATTTCCCGGTGCCTGGAAAATGAGCGGGAAACGCTGCGGGATTGTCGGCATGGGCAATATCGGCCACGACGTCGCTCAACGCGCGGCGGCATTCAATATGCCGATCCACTATTTTAGCCCACGGGAAGCCCGTAACAATCACTGGCAGCGCCATCAGAGCATCGTCGAACTGGCGCGGGCAGTGGATTTTCTGGTGCTGACGCTACCCGGCGGGGCGAAAACGCATCATGTCATTAATCGTGAAGTGCTGGAAGCGCTGGGGCCGGAAGGGATTCTGGTGAATATTGCGCGTGGCAGCGTGGTGGATACCGACGCGCTGATCGCGGTGTTACAGGAAGGGAAGTTACGCGGCGCGGGGCTGGATGTGTTTGAGAACGAGCCGAATATCCCCCTGCCGCTGCGCGAGCTGCCAAATGTCGTGCTGCTGCCGCATATTGCCAGTAACACGGCGGAAACCCGCCAGGCGATGGCGGATCTGACCATCAACAACCTGGTGAGTTACTTTCAGGACGGGAAAATGCTGACCCCGGTGGTGTAATTTTTTGCCGGGTGGCGCTGCGCTTACCCGGCCTACAAAGCCATATCGGGTGAAATTACCGGGTGGCACGATGCTTATCAGGCCAACAAGCCCTGCATGTCTGATAAGGCGTAGCCGCCATCAGGCGGATTTTTTAAACTTCCAGCCAATCAGCAACAGCACAATCCACGCCAGGCCCACGTACAGCGAAATGCGGGTTTCCGGGTGCCAGCCAATCAGCGCGATGATAAACACAAGGAACAGCAGGCCTGCCACGGTGGTGATGACGCCGCCCGGCACTTTGAATTTCAGCGCCTTCACTTCATCGGCAGAGAGACGGCGGCGGAAACCGATTTGCGACAGCAAAATCATGATCCACACCCATACCGTGGCAAAGGTCGCCAGCGACGCAATCACCAGGAAAACGTTCTCCGGCATGATGTAGTTCAGCCAGACCGCCAGCAGTAGCGCAACGGTCATCACCACGACCGTCACCCACGGAATACCGCGACGGGAGGTTTTGGCAAACATCTTCGGTGCGCTGCCCTGCTCCGCCATGCCGTGCAGCATACGCCCCACGCCAAAAACATCGCTGTTGATCGCCGAAAGCGAAGCGGTCAGCACCACAAAGTTAAGAATGCTGGCGGCAAAGGTAATGCCCATATGCTGGAAGGTCAGGACAAACGGGCTGCCGTCAGTACCGACCTGGTTCCACGGGTAGATGGACATGATGACGAACAACGTCCCGACATAAAACACCAGAATGCGCATCGGTACGGAGTTAATGGCGCGCGGGATCGATTTTTCCGGATCTTTCGCTTCACCGGCGGTGATGCCGATGATTTCGATGCCGCCGTAGGCGAACATCACCATTTGCAGCGCCATCACCGTGCCCAGCCAGCCATTACTGAAGAAACCGCCGTGGCTCCACAAATTGCTGATCCCGGTCGGCTGCCCGCCGTTGCCGATACCCCAGATGATGATGCCGAAACCGGCGAGGATCATGATGATAATGGTGGCGACTTTAAAGAACGAGAACCAGAACTCCAGTTCGCCGAAGACTTTTACGCTCATCAGGTTAATGGCGCAGATGATCATCACCACGCTCAGCACCCAGATCCAGTGCGGCACTGTCGGGAACCAGACGCCCATATAGATGCCGAAAGCCGTCACGTCGGCAATCGCCACAATCAGGATTTCAAAACAGTAGGTCCAGCCAGTGATATAGCCGGCAAGCGGGCCGAGGTTTTCCTGTGCATAGCGAGAGAACGAGCTGGCGGAAGGGTTATGTACCGACATTTCACCCAGCGCACGCATAATGATATACGCGGCGACGCCACCAATAATGTAGGCCAGCAACACGCTCGGCCCGGCCATTTTGATGGCATCGGCGGAGCCATAAAACAGCCCGGTGCCGATCGCCGATCCCAGCGCCATAAAGCGGATGTGGCGGGTGCTTAACCCGCGCTTCAGCTTATTCGTACTTTCCATTGTTTCCACTGCCATTATTCAACACAAAAATAAAAAACCACGGGGCGCCAAACCCCGTGGTTAAACAAACCGTATCCGCGACTGTTAATGCGCGCTGGAAGTTACCTGACGCCCTGCGGTGCGATCCCAGACTGCCGCCAGAATCACCATCACCAGGCTCGGCATCAGCCAGGCCAGCCCCTGTTCCGCCAGCGGCAAACGCTGCGTCCAGGCCGGTAAATGCTCAGCAAAGGCGGATGCTTTCACGCCGTCAAGGATACCAAAAAGCAGGCTGATAAACATGGCCGGCGCAATCACGCGGGTTGAGTTGTTCCACCACGAACGGCTGAAGCTCAGCACCACCAGCACGATGCACGGCGGGTAGATCATCGTCAGCACCGGGATGGAGATCTGAATCAGATGGCTCAGCCCGAGGTTGGAAACCGCCATCGAGAAGATGCCCAGAATAAACACCAGCGAACGATAAGAGAACGGCAGATACTGCGCGAAAAACTCGGCGCAGGCGCAGGTCAGGCCAACCGCTGTGACCAGGCAAGCGATGAAGATCAAGGCTGCCAGCAGGAAGCTGCCCGCGCCACCAAAGGTGTGCTGAACGTAAGCATGCAGAATCGCTGCGCCGTTAGCGGATTGATCCACCAGCGCCGCGCTGTCTGAACCCAGGCGGAACAGCGCCAGATAGAGCAGCGTCAGACCCGCGCCCGCCATCAGCCCGGCCCAGACAGTGTAACGGGTCAGCAGACGCGCTTCGGTCACGCCGCGCGAACGGGCAGCATTCACGATCACGATACCGAACACCATCGCGCCCAGCGTATCCATCGTCAGATAGCCATTAACGAAACCGTTAGAGAACGGCGCAGTTTGATAAGCTTCCAGCGCATGGCTGATAGGGCCAGCCGGCCAGACGATCGCGGCAATCGAGAGAATGGTCAGCGCGATAATTTTCAGCGGAGCAAGGAAGTTGCCCACGGTATCCAGCAGTTTGCCCGGATAGAGCGACACTAGGATCACCAGCGCAAAATAGACGATGCTGTAGATCAGCAGCGGCATTGCGCCATCGCCAGTCAGCGGCGCAATCCCCACCTCAAACGAGACGGTCGCCGTACGCGGCGTGGCGAACAGCGGCCCTACCGCCAGATAACAAACGGTTGCCAGCAGCACGCCCGCGACTTTACCGATCGGCGTACTCAGGCTATCCACACCACCACCCACTTTAGCCAGCGCAACGACGGTCAGCACCGGCAGGCCTACGGCAGTAATCAGAAAACCAAATGCCGCGGTCCAGACATGTTCACCCGCCTGCAAGCCGACCATCGGCGGAAAAATGATGTTCCCTGCGCCAACGAACAAAGCGAAGGTCATAAAGCCCAGAGCAACTATGTCTCGTGGTTTTAAGTGATAGGTCATAATTTTACTGCCTGTGGATGTGGTGTTGTAAATAATGGTGAATTTTTCGCCTTCCCTGCCGAACAATAACGCGTGTAAACCGCGAAAAATCAGCGGGAAATGCTTAATACGCAACGTGGCGGAGTATAGTTTTTCGATTTACCACGTAAACATAGTCGGTCTGACAACGTCAGGGGCGCAATTTAAACGCTTATAACGTTTGAAGGCAAGATGGGATCGCAAAACCAGATGGATATGCTGGATCAAGAAAAATAACCAGTTCAATACTCCATTTATAAGAAAAACACATGGCTGATCATGCGAACAAAAAAGCATCACCCGTACAAAATAGGTTTCATCGCGGGGAAACAGCAGGAAATGGCGGCCTGTTTTGACAGGCCGCTGGAAAGATAAGCTGACAGGGGCGTCAGGCAGCAGGAGTTTTGGCAACCAGACGTTCCGGCAGAACAAAGCTAAAGCGCGTCCCTTTGCCTGGCGTACTCGCAATATCAAGGCGACTTTCGTGATGGTTGACGGCATGTTTAACGATCGCCAGCCCAAGTCCGCTACCGCCGGTTTGCCGGGAACGGGCTTTATCGACGCGGTAAAAACGCTCGGTCAGACGCGGAATATGTTCGGCGGCAATCCCCGGACCATTATCCTCCACGCTGAATTCCGCCCCCTGCGGCACATGCTGCCAGCGCACAATAATATGCGTTCCGGCGGGCGTATGGTTCACCGCGTTATACACCAGGTTGGAGATGGCGCTGCGCAATTGCTCCTCATTGCCAAGCACTTTTAAGGCGTTATCAACCTCAAATTCCAGGCTGTGCTTTTTTTGGCTGAGCGTCTGCGCTTCCCGTTCAACCAGGCGCAGCATCATCGGCACATCGATGGTCTCATTGGGCGGCAGCGTCGGCGCCGCTTCAATCTTCGACAGCGTCAGCAACTGGCGCACCAGCCCTTCCATGCGCGATGTTTGCTCTCGCATGGTATGCAGCGCTTTTTCGCGCGGCGCGCCTTCCAGCGTCTGCTCCTGCATCATCTCCAGGTAGCCTTGCAGCACCGTCAACGGCGTGCGTAGCTCATGGCTGACGTTAGCGAAAAAGTTACGTCGCGCGCCTTCCAGTTGGTGCATCTGCGTCACATCGCGCGCCACCAGCAGCAGTTGCTGTTCGCTGTAAGGCATCACGCGGATCTCCAGATGGCGCCCGCTGTTCAGTACCAGGTTCAGTGGCCGGGTAAACTCTTGTTTTTTAAGATACTGCGTAAATTCGGGGTAGCGCAGCAGGTTCAGGATGTTCTGCCCGTTATCATCCGGCCAACGCAGCCCCAGTAGCTGTTGTGCCAGGCCGTTACACCAGAAAATCGACCCTTCTTCGGTGGTGAGGATCACCGCATCCGGCAGCGATTCCGCACCGCTGCGAAAGCGTTTGATGAGATTACCCAGCTCGCGCCGCCGCTTTTTATTACGCATCTGCATCTGGTGCAGCCCGTATAACAGCGGCTCCCAGCTTCCCGTGCCGGGCGGTGGCGTCATACTTTTATCGACCCACAACCACCAGGAGAGGCGCAGTAAATTCCAGAAATGCCAGATCAACAGCCCGGTTACCGCGGCAAATAAAAACCAGGGCAGGTAACCGAAAATCGCGCCGAGTATAAAGGCGGGTAGACAACAAAGGAGGAGCTCCAGCACCAGCCTTTTCCATGACAGCCGTTCCAGCACGCGTCACACTCCTGTCAAATTTCAGAAACGGGTCGAAAAACGATATCCCGTGCCGCGCACCGTTTGCACCATACGATCGTGACCGCTGTGTTCCAGCGCTTTGCGCAGGCGACGAATATGGACATCAACCGTTCTGTCTTCGACGTAAACATTGGTTCCCCAGACATGGTTCAGCAGTTGTTCACGGCTGTACACGCGTTCCGGGTGAGTCATAAAGAAGTGTAAGAGTTTAAACTCTGTCGGCCCCATATCCAGCGGATTTTCGCCGGTCATCACGCGATGCGAAGAGGGATCGAGGCTAAGTCCCTGCATTTCAATCACTTCTTCCACCGCCATCGGCGAAATACGGCGCATAACCGCTTTAATACGGGCAACCAGCTCTTTCGGTGAGAAGGGTTTGGTAATGTAATCGTCCGCCCCGGTTTCCAGACCGCGCACGCGATCTTCCTCTTCACCACGCGCTGTCAGCATCATCACCGGAATATCGCGGGTCATGGCCTCACGTTTCAGGTGCTTAATAAACTGAATACCGGAACCGCCAGGCAACATCCAGTCCAGTAAAACCAGGTCTGGCCAGGGTTCGTTAAGTTGGTTCACCGCACTGTCATAATCTTCAGCTTCTACCGGTTGAAATCCATTTTGCTCGAGCACAAAGCACACCATTTCACGGATCGGTGCTTCATCTTCAACGACCAGAATTCGTCTCGCCATAATTCGCCCTGTTTTCTCATATAAGTCGTCTGTTTGTATAGCGGCGCCATTATGCGTCAGTTTTATGACAGATTTATGAATAACATGACCGCCAGATGACCCTGCCCGCAGCATTATGACAGCGTGAATATTCACGCAGTTAATGTCTCTAACACCCTGAATGTTATAATCGCGTTTATCCATTTTCGCCACGGAATCGCTATGCGCATTATTCACACTTCAGACTGGCATTTGGGTCAGAACTTTTACAGTAAAAGCCGCGCTGCCGAACATGACGCCTTTCTCGACTGGCTGCTGAATGCGGCAGAACAGCACCTGGCCGACGCCATTATTGTCGCAGGCGACATCTTTGATACCGGTTCCCCGCCCAGTTATGCCCGCGAGTTATATAACCGCTTTGTGGTGAAACTCCAGCAAACCGGCTGCCAGTTAGTGGTACTGGCGGGCAACCATGATTCCGTGGCGACGCTGAACGAATCGAAAGAGATCCTCGCTTACCTGAACACCACCGTGGTCGCCAGCGCTGGCGCCGCGCCTTTCTGGCTCAAACACCGGGATGGTACGCCCGGCGCCGTTTTCTGTCCGGTTCCATTTTTACGCCCGCGTGACATGGTCATCAGCCAGGCCGGATTATCAGGGCAGGAAAAACAGCAGCATCTGCTGGCGGCCATTACCGATTACTACCAGCAGCAGTATGACGCCGCCTGCATCCTGCGCGGCGAGCAGGCGCTGCCGATTATCGCCAGCGGCCATTTGACCACCGTTGGCGCCAGCAAAAGTGACGCCGTACGTGACATCTATATTGGCACACTGGATGCCTTCCCGGCGGAGAATTTCCCGCCAGCCGACTATATTGCGCTCGGACATATTCACCGGGCGCAGAAAATTGGCGGCCTGCAGCACATTCGCTACTGCGGTTCACCGATCCCGCTGAGTTTTGATGAAACTGGAAAGCGTAAAAGCGTCAATCTGGTCACCTTCAGCGACGGCAAGCTGACGGAAGTGACCGCGCTCGACATTCCGGCCACGCAGCCGCTGGCGGTGATCAAGGGCGATTTCGCCGAGATTTGCCGCCAGCTTGAGCAGTGGCGCGATGCGCCCGCCGACACGCCAGTCTGGCTGGATATTGAAATTGTAAGCCAAGAATATCTGGCTGATATGCAACGTAAAATTCAGCAAGTTACCGAAGATTTGCCCGTCGAAGTGCTGCTGGTGCGCCGCAGCCGCGAACAGCGGGAGCGGATCCTCGCCGGTGAGCTGCGGGAAACGCTCAGTGAATTGAAAGTGGAAGAGGTCTTCGCCCGCCGTCTGGCGCAGGAAGAGATCGATGAGAAGCAAACGGCGCGCCTGCAAGCTTTGTTCAGTGAAGCGCGCCAGGCGCTGGATGCGGAGAAAGAGGCATGAAGATCCTCAGTTTGCGGTTAAAAAACCTCAACTCGCTGAAAGGCGAATGGAAAATCGACTTTACCGAAGAGCCGTTCGCCAGCAACGGTTTGTTCGCCATTACCGGCGCGACGGGCGCAGGGAAAACCACCCTGCTCGACGCCATTTGTCTGGCGCTGTACCACGAAACGCCGCGCCTTAGCACCCTGTCACAATCGCAAAACGATCTGATGACCCGCGATACCGCCGAGTGCCTGGCGGAAGTGGAATTTGAAGTAAAAGGCATCGCTTACCGCGCTTTCTGGAGCCAGAGCCGCGCGCGCGGTCAGGCAGAGGGCAATCTGCAAGCGCCGCGCGTTGAGCTGGCGGCTTGCGCCGACGGCAAAATCCTCGCCGATAAAGTCAAAGATAAACTCGATCTCACCGCCTCATTAACCGGGCTGGATTACGGCCGCTTTACCCGCTCAATGCTGCTGTCGCAGGGGCAGTTTGCCGCGTTCCTCAATGCCAAACCGCGCGAACGCGCCGAGCTGCTGGAAGAGCTGACCGGCACGGAAATCTATGGTCAGATTTCGGCGATGGTGTTTGAGAAACATAAAGCGGCCAAAACCCGGCTGGAACAGCTACAGGCGCAGGCGGAAGGCGTAGTGCTGCTCAATGATGAACAGCGCCAGCAACTGAGTACAGGTTTGCAGGCACTTACTGACGAAGAAAAAACGCTGCTGGCCGGGCAACAAACCACGCAGGCGCAGGCGCAATGGCTAAACCGCGAAGCCGAACTACGCACCGCGCTCGGACGGGCGCAGGCCGCGCAGGTGCAGGCGCAGCAGGCGCTGGCTGCCGCACAGCCGCAGCTGGCGCGGCTTGCCCTGGCGCAACCGGCTCTGCAGTTACGTCCGCTGTGGGAACGCCTTGAAGAGCAACATAAAGCGCTGGCCCGCACCCGCAGCCAGAGTGAAGAAGTAAATGCTCGCTTACATGCCAGCCTGCTACAGCGCGCGCGTATCCGCGCAACCGCCGTCGGGCAGCATGCCAGTCTGCTGAGCCGTCAAAAAACGGTTGCCAGTTGGCTGACCGAACATGCCCGCTTTCAACAGTGGCACAGCGAGCTGACCGGCTGGCGCGTGCTGTTTAACCAACTGGAAGAGGAGAAAAAGCAGTGGCAAAGCCTGCAACAGCGCGTGCTGACACATCAGCAGAAATTGCGTGCGCTGCCGGAAGCCACGCTGGAACTGACAGCAGAAGAGACGGCTGCGGCAATGGCGCAGTGCGCACAGCATCGCCCGTTACGCCAGCAGCTCGCCGCCCTGCACGCTCGCTTCGCCCCGCTGCGTAAACAACTGAGCCTGCGCCAGCAAAGCCTGCGGGATCTGCAAGCCGAGCAGGAAAAGCTCAACGCAGAGCGGGAACAAAAGCGCGCGTTGTATAAAGAAAAGAACCAGTTGCTGACGGAAGTCACCACCATCTGCGAGCTGGAAAACACCATCAAAAGTCTGGAGAGCGAGCGCGCGCGCCTGCAGGCGGGTCAGCCCTGTCCGCTGTGCGGTGCTACGGAACATCCGGCGGTTGCGCACTACCAGACGATCGAGCCGGGAGTGAATCAGGCTCGCCGTCAGGTGCTGTCTGACGAAGTGCAAAAGGTAAAAGAAGAAGGCGTGGCGCTGGGCGAGCGGCTGAAAGGCTTAGCCGAGCGCTATGAAAAAGACGAGCGTGAAGTCCGCTCGCTCCAGCAGGATGAACAAACGGGATTGCAGGAGTGGGCCACGCTGTGCGAGCAGTTGAACGTCACGCTGGATCCGCACCGCGAATTGACCAGTTGGCAAAGCGCGCAGGATGCCTATGAACACCAGCTCTATCTGCTCAACCAGCGCCAGACATTACTTTTTCAAATCAATGAACTGCAACAGCAGAGCGAACAGTATCAGCAGGCTGTCACCACCCGCCGCGACACCTTAGCGGCGGCGCTGCGACAACTGGATCTGACTCTGCCGCCGGAAGGCGAAGAAGCCGCGTGGCTGGCAGCGCGCGCGCAGGAAGCGGAGCAATGGCAACAGCAGCAGCAACAGCAGACCGCGCTGCAAGAGCAGATCACCCAGCTTACGCCCATCCTCGATACGCTGCCCACAGACGAAACGCCCGCCGACGCGCAAAACGTGGCGCTGGAGGGCTGGCGCCAGGTGCATGACGGCTGCGTGTCGCTGCGAAGCCAATGGCAAACCCTGCACCAGCAACTGGCGCAGGAGAACGAAACGGCTGAAGCGCTGGAGAAACAGTTCGTTGCGGCGCTGGAAAACAGCGTCTTTGCCGATAAACACGCGTTTCTCAGCGCACTGCTTTCCGATGATGAACACCAGCGGCTGGAGCAGTTGCGCCAGAAGCTCGACGCCGATTGCCAGCAGAAACAGGCGCTGGCCGCCAGCGCCGAACAAGCCGTTACCGCCCATCGGGCGCAGCCGCCTGCCGGGCTGGAGGAAAACGCCACAGCCGACAGCATCGCGCAGGCGCTGGAACAGGTTTCACGTCAACTGCGCGAAAACACCACCCGCCAGGGGGAACTTCGCCAGCAGTTAAAACAGGATGGCGATAACCGTACGCGCCAGCAGGCGGTGTTGCAGGAGATCGAGCAGGCCAGTGCGCTGTATGACGACTGGGGCCATCTCAATGCGCTTATCGGCTCGAAAGAGGGAGATAAATTCCGCAAATTTGCGCAGGGGCTGACGCTGGATAACCTCGTCTGGCTGGCGAACAACCAGCTTACCCGTCTGCACGGCCGTTATCTGCTGAAACGCAAAGCCAGCGAGGCGCTGGAGCTGGAAGTGGTGGATACCTGGCAGGCGGATGCGGTGCGCGATACGCGTACGCTCTCCGGCGGTGAAAGCTTCCTTGTCAGCCTTGCGCTGGCGCTGGCGCTGTCGGATTTGGTCAGCCATAAAACCCGCATCGATTCGCTGTTCCTTGATGAAGGCTTTGGCACGCTGGACAGCGAAACGCTGGATACCGCGCTCGACGCCCTCGATGCGCTGAATGCCAGCGGCAAAACCATCGGCGTGATCAGCCACGTCGAAGCGATGAAAGAGCGGATCCCGGTGCAGATCAAGGTGAAGAAAATCAACGGGCTGGGTTACAGCAAGCTCGACGGGAAATATGCGGTTTCGTAGGTATTGAACCGTTATCCGGCGAAAGAAGCCGCCACCGGTTGTTTTGCCGGCTGGCGGCTTCGCCTTATCTGGCCTGCGAAGCCGCTGTTCCGCCTGCGGTTTTACTCGCCCTGCGGCCACAGCCAGGCCGCGCCGCGCACGCCGCTGGAGTCGCCATGCAACGCTTTGCGGATCGGCGTTTCGCATTCGCCGCCAAACACCCAGTTGCGCACCAGCACAGGAACGGTCTGGTACAGCCTGTCGACATTGCTCATGCCGCCGCCGAGGACAATCACATCCGGATCGAGAATATTGACCACGTGCGCCAGCGACTTCGCCAGCCGCAGCTCATAACGGCCGAGCGCCAGTTCAGCCACCGCATCCTGCTCGCCAACCAGACGCATAATCTCATTACCTTTTAGCGCATTGCCGCTTAAGCGCTGATAATCCGTGGCAAAGCCGGTGCCGGAGATAAAGGTTTCGATGCAGCCTTGCTTGCCGCAGTAACAGGGTACTTCGGCGCGATACCGCAGTTCGTCATCGTCCATCCACGGCAGCGGATTATGCCCCCACTCGCCCGCCGTGCCGTTACCGCCAGTATGCACATGTCCGTTGATCGCCACGCCGGAACCGCAACCGGTGCCAATGATCACCGCGAACACCGTTTGCGCCCCGGCCGCGGCGCCATCGACCGCTTCAGACACCGCCAGGCAGTTGGCATCGTTGGCCAGCCGCACTTCCCGTTGCAGCCGCTGGCTTAAATCTTTGTCGAACGGTTTACCGTTCAGCCAGGTGGAGTTGGCGTTTTTCACCACGCCGGTGTAGGGCGAAATGGAACCGGGGATCCCCATGCCGACGGTTCCCCGCTGACCGGTCTCTTTTTCCGCCAGATCCACCAGCGTCGCAATCAACTCTATGGTTTGCAGATAGTCGCGCGGCGTGGCCTGCCGATGGCGGAAAAGTTCTTCGCCGCGCTCGCCCAGCGCAATAATCTCTGTTTTTGTACCACCTAAATCGATACCGATACGCACATCAAACTCCTCATGGTGGACCACGCATTAGCAATGCAAGGCGGACAACAATTCGCTATCATGCCCGCTGCATTTAACGACAAGGCCGTGGAAAAAAATCATGCTGTGGTTCAAAAATTTAATGGTATACCGTCTCAGCCGCGATGTGGCGCTGCGAGCGGAAGAGATGGAAAAACAGCTTGCCCCACTATCGTTTACTCCATGCGGTAGTCAGGATATGGCGAAAACCGGATGGGTTCCACCGATGGGTTCACACAGCGACGCGCTGACCCATACCGCCAATGGTCAGATTATTATCTGCGCCCGAAAAGAAGAAAAAATTCTGCCGACGCCGGTGGTTAAACAGGCGCTGGAAGCGAAAATCTCCCGTCTTGAAGCCGAACAGGGCCGCAAGCTGAAGAAAACAGAAAAAGATTCGCTGAAAGATGAAGTACTGCATTCGTTGCTGCCGCGCGCGTTTAGTCGTTTCAGCCAGACCATGATGTGGATCGACACCGTTAACGGCTTAATTATGGTTGACTGCGCCAGCGCCAAAAAAGCGGAAGATACGCTGGCGCTGCTGCGTAAAAGCCTCGGTTCGCTGCCGGTTGTGCCACTGGCGCTGGAAAACCCGATTGAGCTGACGCTGACCGAGTGGGTACGTTCCGGCAACGTGGCGCAGGGTTTCCAACTGCTGGACGAAGCAGAACTGAAAGCGATGCTGGAAGATGGCGGCGTGATCCGCGCGAAAAAACAGGATTTGGTGAGCGACGAAATCGCGGTGCACATTGAAGCCGGGAAAGTGGTGACCAAGCTGGCGCTCGACTGGCAGCAGCGCATCCAGTTTATGATTTGCGACGACGGTTCAGTGAAACGCCTGAAGTTTTGCGACGAGATTCGCGATCAGAACGAAGATATCGACCGGGAAGATTACGCCCAGCGCTTTGATGCCGATTTTATTCTGATGACCGGCGAGCTGGCGGCATTGATTCAAAATCTGGTAGAAGGTTTGGGCGGCGAAGCTCAGCGCTAAGTCTTCAGCAAAAGAGAAACGCCCGGGTTTTCCGGGCGTTTTGCATTACAGGTAGCGGCAGAGATAGGAGCTTGGCTCGGCGACCTGCAAATGGAATTCACTCTGGCCAGGCACATTGAATACTTCACCCGCCGTGTAAGTTTTCCACTCGGTTTCCCCTGGCAGCAAAACATTCAGCGCCCCGCTGACCACCGTCATCTCTTCCGGCTGCGCGGTACTAAATGTGTATTCCCCTTCCGCCATTACACCCACGCTGGCACGGCCAGTGCTGCTGCTGGTAAAACCAATGGATTTCACTTTACCGGAAAAGTATTCGTTACTTTGAAGCATGACTGGCCCTTATAAAGAAAATGTATGAAAAGCCACTATAGGGGCCGGTATTCACTTCTGTCACGCGAAATTGCACAGCGCTGCGACTAGACCAGCAGTTCAGATGCGAGGCGCGCCACCAGTACGTTAGACAATAATACCGGGACATCCAGCGCCTTCTGGAGCAAATCACGGTGCTGCTGATGGAAGCCAAGACAATCCAGCATCAACACATCCGCACCGCGCTCCAGCAACGCTCGTCCGGCATCAATAAATTCTCTTTCTGTCGTGAGGAAAGGATGCGCCAGTTCGTAATACGGCTCTTTTTCCAGAACCGTCCACTTTTTCTTCTGCTGCGCCATCAGTTCCGGTACCGGAACAATTACCCCAACCTGATGCCCGTCGACAATTGACGCCACCAGCGGCGGAATAATGCGCTGCGGTTCGATTAAAATCGCATTGCGCGTTACAAATCCCCGAATATCGGCGGTGCTCATGAGCAGAATGACATCGTAGCCCTGGTTATCCAGCACTTCGATAACGTTCTGCAAATCACGCTCCACCCGGGCACGGGAGAGCATGCCGAGGCTGTCATCGCGCAATTGCATCGGAATCGCAAACTCGCCAGCTTCTGCGCCGTACTCCTCACGCACCTCTTGTGGGTCCATCTTCCCCAGCAGGCTGATATGCGTGATCTGCTGCTCTGAAACATGCTCCGTCAGGAGCGGTAAGATAGCTTGCACCGGCACTACACCAATGGTCAGGATAGCCAAAGTCGCACTCATTTCTACTTCCCGCCTTTCAATACTACTCGTTCTTATTTGCTCTCTTTACACGGCAGTACAGCTTATGCCGTGTAAAGAGAACATCACACTCCCGTGTTCAAATAAATTCCAGCAACCATGCAATAGTAACCGTTGAACAGCGTTAAGCCAGTCAAAAAATGTGATGCAAGTCCGTTTCTGTAATGTTCAGGCGCTCAGTCAGAATAATCGTCGCCCGACTTAGCTTTTGTCAGGATCTTCATAACGCCTTTTGGCGTCGAGCGCTTCTTGCTCGGTGGGGTGTTCGCTGATCAAGGAGTCCGGTTTCGGATGATCGGCGCGTAATTGATACCAGGTGACGGTCGGGTTTCCCGTGCCTTTTTCAATCGCAACAATGCGGGCTTCACGCGGATAAGGCGGTTTTGTCGGCATAGCTCTTCCTCATTTTCCGGTCGAGCTATAAGTATAGACAATCGTTTCGCTAACTGGCGCGCGCCAGCTGTAATGCGGCCTCAATATCAGACACCACCTGATCGGGCGACTGCGCCGCATTCACCACGTGGTGCGCCGCTTCGCGATACAGCGCATCGCGAAGCGCCAGCACTTCGCTGACTTCTTCGCTAATCGGCTTACCGGTCAGCGTCGGTCGTTGTCCCTCTTCCGGAAAGGCTTCCAGCCTGTCCGCCAGCACCGCGACAGGCGCGCAAAGGTAAACGACGATGCCTTTTTCGCGCATAAAGTGCCGATTATATTCACTTAAAATAATACCGCCGCCGGTGGCAATCACCCGCGCGGGTGCGGTGACGGTTTTCAGCGCTTCAGTTTCCCAGGCGCGGAACGCCTCCCATCCGTCACGGGCAACGATATCCGCGATGGTCTGTTGAGCCGTTTCCTGTAACCAGAAATCGGTATCGATAAATTGACATCCCTGCGCCAGCGCCAGCGCCTGGCCCACAGTGGTTTTACCGCAACCGCGTGCGCCGACTAAAAAAATGGGTAGCGTCATGAGCAGGTGTTCCCTCCAGGTCCCACGCGAGGAGGGACGGAAAATAAGACAGCGATGATATCATCAAGCGAGTACAATACTAATCGTAAATATAACGTTACACATTAATGTCACCCGGGGCATGGACTACAAATGAAACCTGATTTGACATAGGTTCAACCTGTAAAGATTCCGTGGCGACAGTGTAGCGGCAACCTTACTGAATCTACTTAAGGCTGGCAAGTCTACGAAGCGGCAAACAGTAGCATATCCTGCCTGCCGATTCCGAATTTACTCCAGCTGACGGCGTTTAACTTCCAGCAGCCATTTATCAAGCTGGGCGGCAAACTGCTGCCGATCCCGCTGCGACAGGCTATCCGGGCCGCCGGTCTGAATCCCGCTGGCGCGCAGCGTATCCATAAAGTCGCGCATCGTCAGCCTTTCGCGTATGGTCGCTTCAGTATAGCGTTCACCACGCGGGTTCAGCGCCGCCGCACCTTTGGCCAGCACTTCCGCCGCCAGCGGAATATCAGCGGTAATCACCAGATCGCCGGCCTCGCACAGCCGCACGATTTCGTTATCGGCCACGTCAAACCCCGCCGGAACGCGCAGCGAGCGGATGATGCGCGACGGCGGCACGCGGATGTTCTGGTTCGCCACCAGCGTCAGCGGCGTCTGCGTGCGCTCGGCGGCGCGGAATAAAATTTCTTTAATCACATTCGGACAAGCGTCCGCATCAACCCAAATCGCCATTCTCGCTCCTCAGTTGGTGGCGCATTGTCGCTTTAATTTCTCCCAGGGGAAAGCAGAGATCTTTTAGCTTTAGCCCTGATTGCCATTCCACGTTAAGCTATACGCCACACACAATGACAAGCAAAAGAGACAAACGTGATGGAGAAGAAAATCGGTTTTATCGGCTGCGGCAATATGGGCAAGGCGATTCTCGGCGGGCTGATTGCCAGTGGGCAGGTGCTGCCAGGACAGATTTGGGTCTATACCCCGTCGCCGGATAAAGTGGCCGCTCTGCACGATCAGTTTGGTATTAACGCCGCGCAAAGCGCGCAGGAAGTGGCGCAGATTGCTGATATCGTCTTCGGCGCGGTGAAACCGAACATCATGGTGAAAGTGCTGGGCGAAATCGCCTCCAGCCTGAATAAAGAGACGCTGGTGGTGTCGATTGCCGCAGGCGTGACGCTCGATCAACTGGCGCGCGCACTTGGGCACGATCGCAAAATTGTACGTGCGATGCCCAATACCCCGTCGCTGGTTAATGCGGGCATGACCTCCATTACCCCGAACGCGCTGGTCACGCCGGAAGATACGGCGGACGTGCTGAATATTTTCCGCTGCTTTGGCGAAGCGGAAGTGATTGCCGAAGCGATGATCCATCCGGTTGTCGGCGTGAGCGGTTCTGCGCCCGCTTATGTCTTTATGTTTATTGAAGCGATGGCCGATGCCGCCGTGCTGGGCGGTATGCCGCGTGCGCAGGCCTATAAATTTGCCGCGCAGGCGGTGATGGGCTCCGCGAAGATGGTGCTGGAAACCGGGAAACACCCCGGCGAGTTAAAAGATATGGTCTGCTCGCCTGGCGGCACCACCATTGAAGCGGTCAAAGTGCTGGAAGAGCGCGGTTTCCGCGCAGCGGTGATTGAGGCGATGGAAGCCTGCATGAACAAGTCAGAAAAACTGAGCAAATAACCGCCACCCTCTCCCTGCCAGGAGAGGGCGTAGTCCTGTCAGGCCAGCAGTTCGCTGGCCGTTTTCATGCTGAGAGGCTTTTGCATCTTCAACAGCAATCCCGCAGTGGCGCTGTTCTCGCCGCAGCTCAGCACCGCTTTCAGCATGCCCTCTTCGCCGTACAGCACGGCAAAACGTTTGTCGTCAAACGAGCCGAGCATTTTCATGCTATCCCACTCGCGGGTGTAACCCAGGTATTCGAAGCGGTTACCGTATTGCATGGTCCAGAAAAACGGTACCCGATCAAACGGACGGTGTTCGCCAAGCATATTGAGAGCGGCCACCCTTCCCTGCTGTTGCGCCACGCGCCAGTGCTCAATACGGCGACGCCCTTCCGGCGCCGGGTAGCTGGCAATATCGCCGACGGCCCAGACATCCGGCGCCGCGCTGAGGGTTTCATCTACCGTCAGGCTACCGTCCTGTTCATGATGAAGATCGTGAGCCAGCCCGGTGGCAGGCTGTACGCCCGTGGCGAAAACCACCACATGCGCGGGCAACGTGCGGCCATTTTTCAGCGTCACGCCTTGTACGTGGCCGTTGCCTTCCAGCGCCACCGGCTCGCCGGTGACAAATTTCACGCCGTTTTGTTGATGCAGGTTGAAGAAGCGCTGACCGATCTCTTCACCAAATTGCGGCACAAACGGCAGCGCGTGGCGCGACACCACCGTGACATCGATATCCTGATTGCGCAGTGCGGCTGCCAGCTCCATCGCAATAAAGCTGTTACCGATCACCACCAGTTGCTGCTCCTGTTCGACTTCATTGAGCAACACCTGCGCCTGGTGGATATCGCGCAACACATGCACGCCTGCCAGATGGTTGCCGGGGATCTCCGGCCATACCGGCTGCCCGCCGGTGGCCAGCAGCAATTTGTCGAACGTAATGTGACGGCCATTCGCCAGCGTCAGTTGATGCCCTTCGCAATCGAGGTCAGTCACCTCTTCACGCAAGCTCTCCACGCCGGGCTGGTTATAAAAGGCATCGTCGAGAATATGCGGGACTTCGCTGATCTTCATCTTCCCGGCGGGGACAAATTTACTGAGCGCCGTGCGGTCATAAGGCGCGCTGTCCTCTTTATCAATCAGGATCAGATGGCCGTTAAACCCGGCATCACGCAGGGTAATTGCTGCCGCGCTGCCTGCCGCGCCGGTACCGAGGATCACCGCCGTTTGCGGGCGTTCGCCACGGATCAGCGTATGGCTGGCAGGCGAGAGCGCGCGCGGGCTAACCAGTACGCGGTTCCCTTCAAGGGTGACCGGATATTGTTTGAGGCTCTTCAGCGCCAGCGGCTCGCGCCATTCACCATTGGTGATATCAAAATTGGCTTTATGCCAGGGGCAAACCAGTTTGCCATCGCACACCGCGCCCTGTTCCAGCGGCGCGCCAGCATGCGGGCATTTACTTTGAAAGGCGCGAACCTGCGCAAGGGTACGGATAAGGATCATCGACGTCCCTGCGACATCAACTTTCACCGGCTGGTTTTCCGGCAGGGAATTCAAATCAGTAACGTAGTGATAATTCATATTTTTTCTCCCGGGTCAGTGTTGCAAAAACGGGCGTAACGCCGGACAGCGCACAACCGCCAAGAGAGACCAAAGCGAAACATTGCTCACCGTTTAAGCCTGGCAGAGATTGAGGAACGGGCAATAAGAACGCGGGAGGAAGGGTAAAAGGGTGAGCGAAGTGGAACGCCCACCCGGCTGAATTACTGCGGTTTTTTCAGGCAGCCGCTCATGAATTTGCTGCGGTCTTCGCCTTTCAGCGATTGCTGCGTCGCCTGCGCATTACATTCGCGCATTCGCTGCTGCTGCGGCGTCAGGCTTTTTTGCCCCGGCTCCGTTTTGGTGTTTTTCAGGCAGTTGCTCATAAACGTCTTACGGGCATCGCCTGTCAGGGTTTGGGTCTTGGCTTGTTGATTACAAAGCGTCATACGTTGTTGTTGCGGGGTCAGTGTTTTTTCCGCCGCGCTGAGCGCGCCGACAAACAACAGACCGAAGATGAGGGTAACCAGAACTGTTATTTTCATTGCTCCATCCTTCTGTCAAAGTGACCCTTTAAGGATGGTCTTAATTACTGAAAAAACCACCCGGCGGCAGAGATTTACCGCCGGGCAGCCGTTACTTCAGGTTCAGTGCCGCTTTCATGGTGTAGAACAGATCGGTCTGATCGGTTAACCCCACCACATTACCAGCACGCGGGCCGTAAGCCGCAATGCGAACTTGCGTACCGGTGTGCTCCATCGACTCCTCTTCCGAGTTGCCGTAGGTTATCGCCATCACCGCGCCATCTTTGGTATTCAGTGCCTGGCTCAGCCCCGGTGCTTTGGTATCCGGCGGGATAATCTGGCTGGCGTGCGCGTGGTCAGCAGTCACAATCACCAGCGTATTGCCGTCTTTTTTCGCAAATGCCAGCGCCTTCTGCACCGCTTCATCCAGATCGACGGTTTCGCCAATCTGACCGCACGGATTCGCCGCGTGATCCTGTTTATCGATAGACGCGCCTTCCACCTGCAGGAAGAAGCCCTTCTCGTTTTTGCTCAGCAGATCAATGGCCTTTTCGGTCATTGCCGCCAGCGTCGGTACGCTGTCGGTACGTTTGGCATTCGGCGTACAGGTCACGGCGGGTTGATCGAGATTGCCATGCAGCGACGCTTTCGGCCCTTCCCAGCGTACCGGCATATTGCCATCGGCGAAGAGGCCGAGCAGCGGTTTATGCTGGTTTGCTTCGGTAATGGCCGCCAGCGCAGAGGCATCGCTCACCATCTGGTAACCGCGAGCCTGAGCCTGCTCGCGTAGCGTTTTCCCCTGCCACTCGCCCGCCGTAGCGGTTTCGCTGAAGGTTTTCGCGCCGCCGCCCAGCGTCACATCCGCACGGGCATTCAGCAATTGCTCGGTGATCGAGCCCTTACCGCCCTTTTCCAGCGCGTTGAGGGCGCATTTTTCGCTGGTCACCGTCGGACCGTAACAGCGACGGGAGATCACATGCGAAACCAGCGCCGCCGGGGTGGCATCCTGCAATTCAGCGGTAGAGACGTTGCCGGTCGCCAGCCCCGCCGCTTTCGCCATCTCGAGGATGGTCATATGATCTTTTTCATGAATATCGACGCCGAGCGCGCCGTTGTAGGTTTTGACGCCGGTGCTCCAGGCGGTGGCCGAGGCGGCCGAATCCGTCACGTAGTCCGGTTTACCGGTTTTTTTGTCCAGCGCATAGTGCGTGTACTGGCCGGTTAACGGTAATGCGTCAATCCCTTTGAAATACCCACCTGCGCCTTCGGCATAATTTCGTGCGGCGGTTATTTCTGAATCGCCCATGCCATCGCCAATTAACAAAATAATATTTTTGGCGGGCTTATCGATGAGCGAATCACGCAGTGCAGCGGTTTGATCGGCAGTCAGACGACGCGCGCCGCCAGGCGTGGAAATATCGCCCTGAGCAGCACGATGTTCAAGAACGGAGGTATCCGTTGTTTCTGCATAAATAACAGAGGTAAAAAACACAGGTAATAATGCGAGGTATAATGCGCTCTGTTTCACTTTAATATTCTCCATGTACAAATACTTAAAGAAAATAAAACAGAGCGACTATAGGCAGCGCGTATGACAGTCAGATGACAGTGGCGGGGAGCCTGAGATTTAGCTACGCGGATGCCTTAAAAGCTTCTTTAGGTACTGTTGCAGCAACTCCGTGTCCTGATCGGTAACGTGCGTTCCCTGCCTCACTTCGTCCAGCGCGCCTTCAATACTCAGAATCAGCGCCTGTTGTTCAGAGGCGGCCATTTGACGCAGCAGTGCGGTCACTACAATTTCCAGTGCTTCCACCTGGGCGACCAGCTCTTTCGACTCCTCTTCTTTTTCTGCAAGCTTAACCAACAACTCAGCAATGAGATTTTTCATAGCACGATTTCCTTATGTGAGGTGGAAAGACGTTAGCACTCAGTTCTGATGTTGCAAAGAAAATACATCTCTTATTTTGTGCATTTTTTCACACTCCTTAAACACACAGAAATAAAAGGGGTAACGAAACGTTTCTCCGGAAATTTAAGCCAAACCAATTAATTTGTTAGTGGTGCTAAAAAAAAGGAATACGAAGCGGCTGAAGCGTTATTTTATATAAGGAATAATTATAGTAAGGCCGAAAAAGAATTTTCGGCCCGTTTGCAGAATTAGCGTTTCACCCGGCGAAATGCCAGCACCAGTTGCCAGAAATTAATCAGGACTACCACGGCGGTGGCGATAAATACCCAACGGAAACCCGCCATTGCCGATACCGACGCGCCCATTAACGGCCCGGCGACATTTCCCAGATACATAAACGACTGGTTATAGCCAAAGATACGTCCGGTCACCTGATCGCTGGAGTATTTCAGCAACAGCGTCTGCACCGCCGGCAGCATTGCGCCATCGGCAAAGCCGAGCATAAAGCGCAGAATGCCAAGCTGTAGCGGCGAGGTGACAAACGACATGGCGAAGAACAGCACCACCGCGCAAGCCAGTGTGCCCATCAAAATTCGTGATGTGCCAATCCGGTCGCCCAGCTTGCCGAGGCGCGGTGCGGAAAGCAGCGCTGAAACACCGGGTACCGCGGCGATCAATCCGCTGAGAAAAGCAATATTGGTGGTATGCGGCGACAGCGACTGAATAAACAGGGCGAGGATCGGGCCGATAGAACCGTTACACAACTGAATCACCATCGTGGTGATAAACAGACTGATGACCAGCGCCGGATAGGGCAAGGTGGAGAACACCGCTTTACCGCTCAACCGCTCGCCCTTTTTCACCGTCGGGCGCACGCCCTCTTTAATCAGAAACAGCGTGACCAGAAAGCTCACGATTAGCAACAGCGCGGTGATGATAAATACGATGCGCAGCCCCAAATGGTCGGCCAGAAAACCGCCCATTAGCGGCCCGCCAATCACGCCGCTGATCTGTGCGGTTGAGAGCGTACTCAGCGCCCAGCCGCTGCGCTCGCGCGGAACTTGCGATGCCACCAGCGCCATGGCATTCGGAATATAACCGGAAGTCAGCCCCATGATGCCGCGCAGGATCAGCAACTGCCAGACGTTGGTGGCAAACGCCTGCAACAGAATGGCGATCGCCATGCCCAACGAGGCGCGCAGCAGCATCAGCTTGCGCCCTTTGCGATCCGCAAGGCTCCCCCACATCGGCGACACAATGGCAGAGACGAGAAAGGTCACGCTGAACGTCAGCCCCGACCACATCGACAACGCTTCGTGCGAGGTCACGCCTAACTGCGCAACGTATAACGGCAAAAACGGCAAAATTTGACTGATAGCGAGGCCGGTGAAAAAACAGCCGAACCACACCGAGATAAGATTGACCTTCCAGGATTCCATAAGTACGGGTATTTGTTGAAGTTTTGACAAACAGCGCACAGGTTAACAAGAATGCGCCACGGATGAGTCACCAGAGATGCGGTTACGGCGAATTCGGTGTTTTATCTGTCCGGCATCGCACACCGCCACAGTGCGCGCATAAAAACCCCGATCTTACAGTGGATTATGCTTAGCGACAGAGCCCGAAACCGCGCATCCCCAGATGAAAATGGTTGGCATGAGCGGCATTGTATTCGGGTCCCAGACCATTGCCATAATAGCCGCAACTGGCGCTCAGCATCGCCCGTAACCACGGCGCTGTTTCAGGCTGCCGCCAGCCATTGAGCACCGTTACCCGCTGGCCATCCGCCAGGCGAAAGGCGCTCAGATCCAGCGCTTCAGCACTGGCATGCTCGCTACGCCGCGCATCAGCACGGTTATAAATGTTGCGGCACGCGTAGCTGCCCAGATGGTCGATCTGGCGCAGCGGCTGGCCGGTAAAACGTTCGGTCAGCGGCCGCGCCTGCTGTTCGATAAACAACGCAGAGCTGAGCGCCAGCGGGCAACTTGCCAGAAAACTGCTGCTCAGTTTCACTGCGCCGAAATCACGCACCCGCACCACATCGGTTAACGGGCAATCGCCGCCGCTGTTCGCTACCGCAACAGAAGTAACGAGCCGCTGCTGATTGGCCTGCGCCAGCAGCGCGGCACAGGCAGACGGCGACAAGCGGCGTAACTTAAACTGGGTGATGCGTCCCGGCGGATCGCTCAACTGTAGCGGCGCGAAGGGATTGTAATAAGACGGTAAATAGCGATAACCCACCAGCATCAGCGCCAGCAGAGTGCAGACAACGATCAGGCTCTTTACGCGCACGTCTCCCCCTCAGTTTTCCTCAAAACATTATGGCAGAAGGCCGCGAATCGTGCGTTTCGTCGTGCTATGGTATGTGTTTTGTGAATAAGTGTGGGTGAACGTAGAAATGGCAAAACTGCGGGTAGGGGTCGTCTTCGGCGGCAAATCAGCGGAACACGAGGTGTCGTTACAGTCAGCAAAAAATATTGTCGATGCCATGGATAAGTCGCGCTTTGAGGTTGTGCTGCTGGGGATTGATAAACAGGGTCAATGGCATATCAGCGATGCGAATAATTACCTGCTTAACGCCAGCGATCCGGCGCGTATTGCGCTGAATCCGTCGCAAAACAGCGTGGCGCTGGTGCCGGGCAACAGTGCGCAGCAGCTTATCCAGGCGCAAAACAGCGCGCCGCTGCCGGATGTTGATGTGATTTTCCCTATCGTCCACGGTACGTTGGGCGAAGATGGTACCTTGCAGGGCATGCTGCGCCTGGCGAACCTGCCGTTTGTCGGCTCCGACGTGCTCGCTTCGGCGGCCTGCATGGATAAAGATGTCACCAAGCGTTTGCTGCGTGATGCCGGATTAGCTATCGCGCCATTTATTACCCTGACGCGCGCCAACCGTCAGCAGATCGCCTTTAGCGACGTTGAAGCGCAACTCGGCCTGCCGCTGTTCGTCAAACCGGCCAACCAGGGCTCGTCCGTTGGCGTCAGCAAAGTGACCAGCGAAGCGCAGTATCATGAAGCGGTGCGCCTGGCGTTTGAGTTCGACAAAAAAGTGATCGTTGAGAAAGGCATCAAAGGCCGCGAGATCGAATGCGCGGTGCTCGGCAATGACGATCCGCAAGCCAGTACCTGCGGCGAAATCGTACTGCACAGCGAGTTCTACGCTTACGACACCAAATACATCGATGAAAACGGCGCGCAGGTGGTGGTGCCTGCGGATATCGCGCCGGAGATCAACGATAAGATCCGCCAGATTGCAGTGCAGGCGTACCAGACGCTGGGCTGTGAAGGGATGGCGCGCGTCGATGTGTTCCTGACGCCGGACAACGAAGTTGTTATCAATGAGATCAACACGCTGCCGGGCTTTACCAACATCAGCATGTATCCAAAACTGTGGCAGGCGAGCGGCATCAGCTACCCTGACCTGATCACCCGCCTGATTGAACTGGCTATCGCGCGCCATCAGGTAAACAGCACGCTGAAAATTTCCGTCAACGGTTAAGCATTACTTTGCCTTATCCGCTGTCTCCTCCTCTTCCGGGCGGCGGCGGATAATCAACCCGGCCAGCCAAAATCCAATCACCCAGGTCACCAGCCCGACGGCATAGGTTTGCCAGCCTTTGGCCTCAAACCCCAGCAGGCCCACGACCCCATTCAGAATAAAAATCAACCCAATCGCAAACGCGTAATAGTGCCAGTCACGGCGTATTTTCGCAGGCAGCTTCATGACAACTCCGGCAGTCAAAAATGCATCATCGCATAGACTCTCTTTCAGGTCTGTGTGATGTATGGAAAATCTGAAATGTTACTTGAATAATGAAAATGTTAAAAAAATGTGATCACTAACAAAAATTGTTCAAACGGAATCCTTCCCGGTGGGAAATTATCACCATTCTGATGTTGACAACGGGGCGCAACTGTCACAATTAGCCTGAATTCTGACCAGCACCCGCTGCTGCATCACTGAAAGGTAAGCAACGAATTGAGTAAAGAGTACCGGAGGTCTTATGGCTGATTTTTCCCTGTCAAAACCCTTCACGGGCGTGAAAAAACGTGATGCCTCAAGGCCAGGCAATTTGGCTTATGCCGTGTTTGTCCTGCTCTGCTTCTGGGCTGGCGCGCAGTTGTTGAACCTGCTGGTACACGCGCCTGGCGTGTTCGAAAGATTGATGCAGGTTCAGGACGCCTCCCGCCCCCACGTTGAACTGGGGTTTGGCGTCGGCACGCTGTTTGGTCTCGTGCCGTTCCTTGCGGGAAGCGCATTGTTGGGTGTCATCGGCCTTTTCCTGCGCTGGCGACGACACCACTCAGATTAATTCTGCGCCATACAGGCAGCCCGACGATCGTCGACGCGCTTCGCAAACCATGCTGTCGTCAGGTTACGCGTGATCTTCGGGCTTTCTAACTGGATCCCCGGCAAAATCTCTCTCGGCAGCGTTTTCCCGCTTTTCTGTTCCGCCAGACGATAAACTTCGCGGTACAGCTTCGTCTCTTCAAACTTCTGGCTGTCGCCGCGCTCCAGTTGACGGCGAATATCGCGATCGCTCATCCCCAGTTTCGGCCCGAGCTTTCTTACCGCCTGTTCCGTCGCGCCCGTATTGCTGCTGCCGTAAAGGATCACATCGCCATCCAGCGCCAGTTTCACGCCGGTCGCTTTGCTGACCGCATTCTGGAACGCCGCATTGCGGCTGGCGTACAGCCCGGCGTTAAAGTCGGCGAAACGGTAAATCGGCGCGCTGTAGCTGGCGGGATAATTCAGGAGATGGTAAGTGCCGAACCACAAACCGCCGCGACGGCTGAACACTTCCTGGCGTACCGTGCCATCCATCTTCCACGGATAACCCTCGGTATGCTGCTCGGCAAACGCCACGCTGATTTGCATCGGCCCGCCGGTACGCACCGGGTTGAAGGAACCAAACAGCGTCTGCCCCATCGGCACCATATTGATAAAGTCGTCAAAAATGGCGCTCAGCTCTTTTTCCGTTCTGACGTTATCCAGCCGCTCGCTGTAGCTTTTGCCGTTCGGCGAAGGGATTTTCAGCGCGGTATGCACCAGCAGCGGCGGAATGTGCATCCGCTGCGCGCGCTTATCGATCTCTTTCCAGGCGATTTTATTCAGCCCCGGCACGGCCGGATCGGCCTGATAGTTCGATTCCTGCTGCGCCACCGCCAGCACCGAGCAGATATTCTCCAGCGTCGGCGCCAGCTTCTGGCTGCTAAATGTGGTGGCGATATCCTGCGCCCAGCCATTGCGATCTTTCACGCTGGCGGGCATTTTCTGCCGCACCACGCTTGCCACATCCAACGGTTTGTTGCTCTCTTTTTCTTTCTCCGCTTCCCGCTGGGAAACCGGGCCTTGCGTGCTACAACCGGCGAGGATCAGAGCCGCCAGCAGCCAGCCAAAACGGGGGACGTAAACCATAACGTTCCTTGTGTTAACCAAAACGGTGAGGCACAGGCACAATTTCCTGGCCGTTCAATTCATACTCAAAACTGCGCAAACGTTTGTAGATGGACATCAGCTCCACCAGCGTCGTCCAGGAGGTGATCAAGTACTGGAACGAGCTGCGGACCTGATCGAAAACGTTGGTAATCTGATGCATCAGACCCAGCGTAATCGCGCCAGCGGCAATGGTCGGAAACAGCATAATCAGACCAAACACCACATCAACTTGCATATAGAGAATACGGGCGATGTTGAAATAGGTGTAGTGAAAATAGAGGCGGAAATAGTTGCGGCGCACGGCGCTGAACAGTTCGGCGACGGTCGGCGGTTGCGCGCGCGTGGCGTCATCTTCGCCGTAGACCAGCTCTTTACGGTAGGCGGCTTCAACGCGCTGATTCTTAAACTGTAATCCAGGCAGGTTGATACCGATTAAGGCCAGCAACAGGGTGCCGAACAACGCCCAGCCCACGCCTGCAATCACCAGACCGTAAGGAACATGTCCCACCAGCGGCAGCTCCTGCACATGCGGCGACAGCGCCACCAGCACCGGCAAAAACGCAATCAGCGTCATGATCGCATTGATAAAGCTGACGCCCATATCTTCCAGCGTCTGGGCAAAACGCATGGTGTCTTCCTGCACACGTTGCGCGGCCCCTTCGATATGACGCAGATGCGCCCAGTGCGCCATATAGTATTCGTTCATCGCCGTACGCCAGCGGAACACATAGTGGCTGACGAAAAAGTTATTCAGCACCGCCACCGTCACGGCAATCAGCGCGATCCACAGGAAGACGCCAATCTCGCTATAAAGCTGGTTCAGGCTGACCTTGTTGGGCGCACTGAGCGCGGTTTGCACCAAATCGAAAAACGGCTGATACCAGGCGTTGATGGCAACGTTCACCTCCACCAAAAACCAGGTCACAAAGACGATCAACGCCGTACCGAGTACCGACCAGTACTGCCAGCGGTGCGGTGAGGCGACAAACCAGCACAGCGCAAACAGGCCGACGCAAACGGCATAATAAGCATAAAAAAGTAAAAAGCTGGGGCACCAGAAACGCGTGGCGCTGATTGGCACTTCCGCCGATGCGCCGGTTAAGCGCATTAACCAGCCCTCACCACCAGCCTGCCAGAATACGACAGCGATCAGCGCCCAAATAAAGGCCGACAAAAAGAACAGCGTCGGCTTAGGAAAGAAAGATTTAAACATGGGTACTCCTGCTTACTTCTTATTATTTACAAAAATGCTGTGTAGCGGATTCCTGCACCGGGCATAGCGCAGGGATAAAAAAGCGCCGCGCAGTGCGACGCCGTGTCGTTGTATCAGACCTGAGGGTAACCCCTTAGTTCGCTTGCCATTCGTGAAGAATTGTTTCGACCGGTTTCACATACACCGGGTTGCCAGGCACGGTCAACGTGCGCCACACGTCGTTGTAGTGATTGATCAGGGTTGTGGCCTGCGCAGCCGGGCGGTTAGCGGTGGTATGGGCATCCTGCGCCATTGTGATGGAATAGCCCCGGCTGGCGCCGTTTTTCAGCGTGGTATCCACGCAGTAATCGGTGGCGCAACCGCACATCACCCAGGCATTGATATCGTGCTCGCGCAGCACCGCTTCAAGCTGCGTTTTATAGAACGCGTCGCAGGCGGTTTTGGTGACGTACAGGGCGTTCGCAGGCTGATGCAGCTCCGGCAGCAGCGCAAACCCTTCGCTCCCCTCTTCCAGCCCGCCCGCTTCCACATGCTGAATAAAAATCACCGTATCGGCGGCCTGCGTTAACTGGTTAATGCGGGCGACACACTGCGCCCGCTGAATACGCTCGGTGGCGAACACGCCATTTTGCATATCCACCACCATCACGACCCGTTTACCTGCCATCTGCTCTCTCCTGTCAGTGGGAAAGAAGGAGATTACCACATCCGGCGAATGTCGTGGTCTGGCGGCAAAATAACCATTTTTACCCATCGTTACGTATTAGGGGGAAAGAATCCGCTAATTGGGCCTTTGCAACACCGCACTAAGTAGTATAAATACGCTCTATCTATCCCATTTATTTATGGATCCTGCGTTGAAACGTTGTCTGCTTCTCTCTGCGCTGCTCTGCGCGCAGAGCTTGACTTCCGCTCAGGCGGCTGTTCAGTCTCCTGACCCGGTATTTGCATCTGATATTGTTGATCGTTACGCCAACCATATTTATTACGGTAGTGGCGCAACCGGCATGGCGATGGTGGTGATTGACGGCAACCAGCGCGTGTTTAAAAGCTACGGCGAAACCCGCCCCGGCAGCAACGTTCGCCCACAGCTTGATTCGGTGATTCGTATTGCTTCCCTCTCCAAGCTGATGACCAGCGAAATGCTGGTGAAGATGCTCGATCAGGGCAAAGTCCGTCTCGACGATCCGTTAAGTAAATATGCGCCTCCCGGCACGCGCGTGCCGACCTACCTGGGCACGCCAATTACGCTGGTGAACCTGGCGACGCATACCAGCGCTCTGCCGCGCGAACAACCCGGCGGCGCAGCGCGACGTCCCGTTTTCGTCTGGCCAACGTACGAACAGCGCTGGAACTGGCTCTCAACCGCCACGCTGAAAACCGCGCCGGGTACGCAGGCGGCTTACTCCAATCTGGCCTTCGATCTGCTGGCGGATGCCTTGTCGAAGGCGGCAGGCAAGCCTTACCCGCAGCTTTTCGAAGAGCAGATCACCCGCCCGCTGGGGATGAAAGACACCACCTTTACCCCATCGCCGGATCAGTGCAAGCGCCTGATGATCGCCGAGAAAGGCGCCAGCCCGTGCAATAACACGCTGGCCGCCATCGGCAGCGGCGGCGTCTACTCCACGCCGGGAGACATGATGCGCTGGATGCAGCAGTTCCTGTCGTCGGATTTCTACACCCGTAACAGCCAGGCGGATCGCATGCAAACGTTGATCTACCCGCGCAACCAGTTAACGCGGGTGATCGGCATGGATGTGCCCGGCAAAGCCGATGCGCTCGGCCTCGGCTGGGTCTATATGGCGCCCAAAGAGGGGCATCCTGGGATCATTCAGAAAACCGGCGGCGGCGGCGGCTTTATCACCTACATTGCGATGGTGCCGCAGCATAATGTCGGCGTTTTTGTCGTCATCACCCGTTCGCCGCTGACGCGCTTTGCCAATATGAGCGACGGCGTTAACGATCTGGTCAGTGCGTTAAGCAGCAACGTGCCGCAAGTGATCCCCGCCTCCTGACAACATCAGAGGCAGACGGTTTCGCCGTTTGCCTCTGCCCTTAACGGCGATTTTGGTAAAACAGAACCTCAGCTTTTCGGCTACAATGCCGCCATCTGTTCCACAAACATCAGGCATACCATGACCGATTTAATTACTCGCCCACGCCGCCTGCGCAAATCACCTGCCCTGCGCGCCATGTTTGAAGAGACAACACTGAGCAAAAACGACCTGGTGTTGCCGATCTTTGTTGAAGAAGAGCTAGACGATTACAAAGCCATTGAGGCGATGCCCGGCGTGATGCGCATTCCGGAAAAGTATCTCGCCCGCGAAATTGAACGCATCGCCAAAGCCGGTATTCGCTCGGTGATGACCTTCGGCATCTCTCACCACACTGATGAGACCGGCAGCGACACCTGGCGTGAAGATGGCCTGGTGGCGCGCATGTCGCGTATCTGTAAAGAGACGGTGCCGGAGATGATCGTGATGTCCGATACCTGTTTCTGCGAATACACCTCTCACGGCCATTGCGGCGTGCTGTGCGATCACGGAGTCGATAACGATGCGACCCTGATTAACCTCGGCAAACAAGCTGTCATTGCCGCCGCCGCAGGCGCGGACTTTATCGCCCCTTCCGCAGCAATGGATGGCCAGGTGCAGGCGATTCGCCATGCGCTGGATGCAGCAGGCTTTACCGATACTGCCATCATGTCCTACTCGACCAAGTTCGCCTCTTCGTTCTACGGCCCGTTCCGTGAAGCGGCAGGAACAGCGCTGAAAGGCGATCGCAAAACCTACCAGATGAACCCGATGAACCGCCGCGAAGCGATCCGTGAATCGCTGATCGATCAGGCCGAAGGCGCAGACTGCCTGATGGTGAAACCAGCAGGCGCATACCTCGACATCCTGCGCGATATCCGTGAACGCACCGAGTTACCGCTGGGCGCCTATCAGGTGAGCGGTGAATACGCGATGATCAAATTCGCCGCGCTGGCGGGTGCAATCGATGAAGACAAAGTGGTGCTGGAAAGCCTGGGCGCGATCAAACGCGCGGGCGCAGACCTGATCTTCAGCTACTTCGCCCTCGACCTCGCCGAACGCGGCATTCTTTGAGCCGCCTTTCTCTCCCCTGCGGGGGAGAGAGCTATCCCTTCCCCTTTCTCTCCCCTGCGGGGGAGAGAAACATCCCTTCCGCACCGCTTTTGCTGTCATCCAGCCGTCTTGCCGTTGTCATATCTTCATTGTAATGAAATGTAAACGTCATCTTCTCCCGTTACTGTCATCGGCAAGACGGGAGGAGAAACCATCATGTTTAGTCTCGACAACGTACTTGAGGATCTCTGGCCGCAGGCCAGACCTGCGCCCTGGCAAAAAAACCTGCTGCGGCGCCTGCTTTACGAACAGGAGTTCCAGCAGTTCGCCGCAAGCCATCCCCACCTGAAAGGGCTGGATATGGTGGAGCAAGTGCTTGAACATCTACAAATCCGCTGCACCGTTCCCGCTCACGACCTCGAACAAATCCCCGAACAAGGCCCACTGGTCATCATCGCTAACCATCCGACAGGTACGCTTGACGGGATGGCGCTGATGTACGCGGTTTCGCGCGTTCGCCGCGATGTGAAGGTGGTCACCAACCGCATGTTGACCCACCTTGAACCGCTCAGCTCGCTGTTTATCCCGGTGGATAACATGGGCGGCCGCACGCGGAAATCCTCGCTGCAACAGATGGAAAACCATTTGCAGGGCGGCGGCGTGCTGATCTTCTTCCCGGCGGGAGAAGTCTCACGCATGACGCGTAAAGGTATCCGCGATAAAAGCTGGCATGCCGGGTTTATCAAACTGGCGAGTAAGTTTCGCGCGCCGCTGCTGCCCGCCTGGATCGACGCGCGTAACAGCGCGCTGTTCTACGCCAGCGCGATGGTGTCGGATACGCTGCCCTTCCTGCTGCTTATGCAGCAGATGTTTCGCCGCCGGGACAGCAACCTGCCGATCAAAATCGGCCAGCGCATTCCCTGGGATAGCTGGCATACGCCGCAACTCGCCCCGCGCGAACTGGCCGATAAGTGTCGCCAACATGTGTTGCGTCTGGGTAAAGGACTCCCCGGCCCCTTCAAAACCGAGTGCGCCATCGCGCGCCCGGAAGAGCGCGTCACGCTGCGCCGCGCACTTAATAATGCCGAGTGCCTCGGCCGCACCGCGGACGGAAAAGTTATTTACCTCTGGCAGCGCAACGGGCAGGAAGACTCGCCGTTACTGCGCGAGCTGGGACGGCTACGCGAAATCGCCTTCCGTGCGGTGGGTGAAGGCAGCGGTAAACGTCGTGATACGGATAAATATGACGACGATTACCTGCACCTGATCCTGTGGGACGAGGCCGATCTGGAAATCGTCGGCGCGTACCGCTTTATGCCGACGTCACTGCAGGTTGAAGCGCGCGGCGTTGAAGGCTTATACAGTTACAGCCTGTTCCATTACGACGATCGAATGTCCGATGTGCTGCGTCACGGCATCGAACTGGGGCGCAGCTTTATTCAGCCGCGCTACTGGGGACGTCGCGGCCTGGATTATCTGTGGTCGGGCATTGGCGCTTACCTGGCGCGTTACCCGCAATACCGCTACCTGTTTGGCCCGGTCTCTATCTCCGGCGGCCTGCCGCCAGCGGCGCGGGATCTGCTGGTAGCGTTCTACCGCTTGTGGTTCCCGGCAACCTGGCCTCTGGCCTCATCGCGTCGGCCGTGGCCCGCCTCGATGCCGGACGTGCTCGCCCAGTTTAGCGGTGACGATTACACCGAAGATTTAACCCGGCTGAAATCGCTGCTCGGCAACCTTGGTTGCGGCATTCCACCGCTCTATAAGCAGTACTCTGAACTGTGTGAACCGGGCGGCGTGCAGTTTATCGACTTCGGTTGCGATCCCGATTTCAATAACTGTGTCGATGGTCTGGTGCTGGTGGATTTAACGCGGCTGAAAGCAAACCGCTACGAGCGTTATATCGCCGCGCATCTGCCGGAGCAAAAAGCGGGCTGAATGTTGCTAAAAAGTGTAACGCGCCGCAGGTCTGAGCGCTGGCTTTCGTGCCGGAGAAGGCGACATCCTTTTCCGGCACGAATGCATTCAACTCTGCACCAGCCGCAGTTGAGCCCGCCTGTTGTTCAGACGAGGATTATGCGTCAGGATGACATATAAAATCGGTCGCCAGGCCATATATATCCTCCTTTGTTAAATATTCCTGGATTTGCCTGAAACTGTTTTTTTCCAAATTAATGGCTGAGAAAAATCAGGTCAATCTATTATCCAGAAGAATATTTAACATCAGGCATTCACCTGATTAATATGTGTAACCGCTCACAAAAAAGAGCCAAATCACGCCATAAAATCAATGTGTTAACTTATTGTGAAAATAAAAAAATAAACGTAGCGCCGTTGTATTAATTAAAGCATCCAATGCGCAAAGCGACGTAAGAATTATCGGATTTAAATTTCCAGTTATTCCCTATTATATTTCCAAAAATCGCCGCAGTGGCTGTTTCTGCCCCCACTTGCACAGTTAATTTCACCTTAG
Organism: Kosakonia sp. MUSA4; assembly: GCF_013085925.1. Taxonomy (NCBI): domain Bacteria; kingdom Pseudomonadati; phylum Pseudomonadota; class Gammaproteobacteria; order Enterobacterales; family Enterobacteriaceae; genus Kosakonia; species Kosakonia sp. MUSA4. Next base: position 991,444 of record NZ_CP025697.1, on the reverse strand, counting down.
AGAGTTTCTTCCTCGCTTTCACCATTGCAGGGCAGCCTGCACCCGTTTTCGGTCGTCGGCGGTGCACTCTTATCGTGCATTTACCGCTGTGTTGCCTGTAACCCCATGAGCCAGAAGGTTTCTTTTTTCTGGCACTGACTTTGCAACTCTGCCTGCAACTGTATTAATGGCGAGGCAGTAAAAAGAATGAACACACAAACAACACTAAAAAGAACACTCGGCAGCTTCCGTCTGTGGGGCATTGCCGTCGGACTGGTTATTTCAGGGGAATACTTCGGCTGGAGTTATGGCTGGTCGCAAGCCGGAACGCTCGGCTTTCTGATTGTCGCGCTGGCGATTGCCGCCATGTACTGCGCTTTTATTTTTAGCTTTACCGAGCTGACCACAGCGATCCCACATGCGGGCGGGCCTTTCGCTTACGCCTATCGAGCCTTCGGGCCTACCGGCGGGTTTATCGCCGGGTTTGCCACGCTCATTGAGTTCGTCTTTGCACCACCGGCGATCGCCATGGCGATTGGCGCTTACCTGAACGTGCAGTTCCCGTCACTCGATCCAAAATGGGTGGCCTGCGGCGCGTACGTCATCTTTATGGTGCTTAACATTCTGGGCGTCGGTATTGCCGCCACCTTCGAGCTGATTGTCACCCTGCTGGCAATTTTCGAGCTGTTGGTATTTATGGGCGTGGTGGCACCGGGTTTCTCGTGGAGCAACTTCACCGCCAACGGCTGGGCTGGCGCAGAAAGCTTCAGCGGCCTCGCGCTGCCGGGCATGTTTGCAGCTATCCCGTTTGCTATCTGGTTCTTCCTGGCGATTGAAGGCGCATCAATGGCGGCAGAAGAAGCCAAAGATCCGAAACGCACCATTCCGCGTGCGCTCGGCGGCGGCATTCTGACACTGACGGTACTGGCGGTTGGCGTGATGATTCTGGCGGGCGGCGTTGGCGACTGGCGCACGCTGTCGAACATCAACGATCCGCTGCCGCAGGCAATGAAAGTGGTGGTCGGCAGCAGCAGCGGCTGGCTGCATATGCTGGTCTGGCTCGGTCTGTTTGGCCTGGTCGCCTCGTTCCACGGCATTATTATGGGCTACTCCCGCCAGATCTACTCGCTGGCGCGCGCGGGTTATCTGCCTGCCAGCCTGGCTAACCTGAACCGTAGAACCCGTACGCCGATTCTGGCGATCCTCGCCGGTGGCGTGGTGGGGATTGCGGCGATCTTCTCCGATTCGCTGATCACCATCAGCGGCATGCCGCTCACCGCCTGCATTGTGACGATGTCGGTCTTTGGCGCTATTGTTATGTATATCATCTCCATGGCCGCGCTGTTCAAGCTGCGCCGCAGCGAGCCGGAACTTGAGCGTCCGTTTAAAGCGCCGTTGTTCCCGTACGCGCCGGCTTTTGCGCTCGGCATGGCGGTTCTCTGCCTGGTGGCGATGGTCTGGTACAACACCCTGCTGGCGCTGATTTTCGCCGTGATGATGCTGGGCGGTTATATGTGGTTTCGTAAAACCGCATCGGCGCGTGAACGTGCCGCGCTGGACCCGCAACTGCGCGCTATCTCCTGAGGAGACGCAATGTATAAAACCACTCTGGCGCACCGCACATGGCGGTTCGCCAGCCTGAAAGAGGTCATGGCCAAAGCGTCCCCGGCACGTTCCGGGGATGTGCTGGCCGGGGTTGCGGCACAATCAGCCGAAGAGCGCATGGCGGCAAAAATCGCCCTTGCCGATATACCGCTGCGCGAGATCCTCGACAACCCGCTGGTTCCCTATGAAAAAGATGAGGTGACTCGCCTCATCATCGACACCCACGACAGCGCCGCTTTTACGTTAATCGCCCATCTGACGGTGGGCGAATTTCGTGACTGGCTGCTGGCCGATACCACCGATACCGCGCTGCTGAGCCAGGTTGCCCCGGCGATCACCCCGGAAATGGCCGCCGCCGTCAGCAAACTGATGCGCAACCAGGATTTGATCCTTGCCGCCAGCAAATGCAGCGTCATCACCCGCTTTCGCAACACCATCGGTTTGCCCGGCCACCTCAGCGTGCGCCTGCAACCCAACCACCCGACTGACGATCTGAAAGGCATTGCCGCCAGCATGCTGGATGGCCTGCTTTACGGCGCGGGCGATGCGGTAGTCGGCATCAACCCGGCCAGCGACAGCCTGCCGGTGCTGCAAAAGCTGAACCATATGATGGCGGACATCATCGACCGTTTTGCCATTCCCACCCAGTCCTGCGTGCTGACGCATGTCACCAACACGTTACAGCTAATTGAGCGCGGCGCGCCGGTGGATCTGGTGTTTCAGTCGGTCGCCGGTACGGAAGCGGCAAACAGCGGCTTTGGTATCAACCTCGCGCTGTTGCAGGAGGCGCATGAGGCCGCGCTTTCGCTGAAGCGCGGAACGCTGGGCGATAACGTGATGTATTTCGAAACCGGCCAGGGCAGTTGCCTGTCGGCGAATGCCCATCATGGCGTCGATCAGCAAACCTGTGAAGCGCGCGCCTATGCGGTCGCGCGGCACTTTAAACCGCTGCTCGTTAACACGGTGGTCGGGTTTATCGGCCCGGAATACCTGTATGACGGCAAGCAGATTATCCGCGCCGGGCTGGAGGATCACTTCTGCGGCAAACTGATGGGGCTGCCGATTGGCTGCGACGTCTGTTACACCAATCATGCCGAAGCGGATCAGGACGATATGGATACACTGCTGACGCTGCTGTGCACCGCCGGGCTGACCTTCCTGATTGGCGTACCGGGCGCAGATGACATCATGCTCAACTATCAGAGCACCTCATTCCATGATGCGCTCTACGCGCGCCGCCTACTGGGGCTGAAGCACGCGCCGGAGTTCGCCGACTGGCTGACGCGGATGCAGATTATCGACACCCACGGCCAGTTACGCCTTACCGGCGCAAACCATCCGTTACTGACCGTGATACCACAAGGAGCGCCTGCATGAACTCGCCTGATGCCTGGTCCCTGCTGCGCGAATTCACCGACGCCCGCATTGCGCTGGGGCGCAGCGGCGCCAGCCTGCCAACCGATGAAGTGCTGAAATTTGGTCTTGCTCACGCCCAGGCGCGTGACGCCATCCATCAGCCCTTCGACAGCGACAGCCTGGCAAGCCAGCTCCATGAACTGGGGCTGAGCACGCTGGAAGCGCACAGCGCGGCGTCGGACCGACATATCTATCTCAACCGCCCGGATCTGGGGCGCATGCTGAGCGAAGAGAGCCGTGCCGATCTCGCCGCCAGCCGCACGCCCGCGCACGATCTGCTGCTGGTGATTGGCGATGGCTTGTCATCGCACGCGGTACACCGCCAGTCCGTGGGCTTAATCCGCGCCCTGCTGCCCTACCTTGAAACGCTGGGGATTTCGCTCGGGCCGATTGTGCTGGCGCACCAGTCACGCGTGGCGCTGGGCGACGATATCGGCGAAACGCTGGGCAGCAAAGCGGTGGCAATCCTGATTGGCGAGCGGCCCGGTTTGTCCTCGCCGGACAGCCTGGGCGTCTATCTCACCTGGAAACCGCAGCGCGTGCGCATTGAGTCGGAACGCAACTGCATCTCCAACATTCGCCCGGAAGGGCTGAATTACGAAGCGGCAGCCTTCAAACTGGCGTGGCTGCTGGAACAGGCGTTTTTGCGCCGTCTGACCGGCGTACACCTGAAAGATGAGAGCGACAACCCGGCGCTGCATGGCCGCGTCACGCCGCGAATTACCGCAACAAACTAACCCGTTGGCAATGCGGCTCCGCATTGCCACGTTGCTCTCCCCCCTCCTAATTCCCCCCTGAAAGGCATGAAGAAAGTGCTTACTCCCCGGCAGCACATCGTCTAAGTTGATGGCGTGATAAAAAAACCAAACGGGTAACCTATGAAAATTGTCGTGTTAGATGGCGGTATTCTTAATCCGGGCGATCTGAGCTGGCAGGGGCTGGAGCAACTGGGCGAAGTGGCGGTATATGACAACTCCACGCCGGAGCAAGTGGCAGAAAGGCTGGCGAACGCTGATGTTGCCATAACCAACAAAGTGGCGCTGGGCGAAGCGGTGTTCAGCCAGTGTCCGGAGCTGAAATTTATCGCCGTCACCGCCACCGGCTATAACATTATCGATCTGAGCGCCGCGCGTTTGCGCGGTATTGCCGTCGCCAATGTGCCCTCCTACGGCACCGCCACGGTGGCGCAATTCACCACCGCGCTGCTGCTGGCGCTGTGTAACCGCGTCAGCGAACACAGTGCGGATGTTCGCGCTGGTGGCTGGCAGCAGCGTAACAGTTGGTGTTACTGGCTGAACCCGATGGTTGAACTGGCGGGCAAAAAGATCGGCATTATCGGTTATGGCCGCATCGGCCAGGCGGTTGGCGCTATCGCCCAGGCGATGGGGATGACGGTGCTGGCCTGCGCGACAGGCTCAGCAAAAAGGGCGGAAAACAGTAATGTGCGTTATGTCGATCCCGACACGCTGTACGCCGAAGCCGATGTCATCAGCCTGCACTGCCCGCTGACGCCCGCCACCAAAGGGATGATCAACCGCAGCACGCTGCAAAAAATGAAACCCGGCGTACTGCTGCTTAACGCCTCGCGCGGCGATCTGATAAATGAAGCGGATCTGGCTGCCGCGCTGAATGAAGGCCATGTTGCAGGCGCGGCGGTAGATGTGCTCTCCAGCGAACCGCCTGCTGCCGATAACCCGCTGCTGTGCGCCAAAAACTGCCTGATCACCCCGCATATTGCCTGGGCGTCGGTGGAAGCGCGCGGGCGCATTCTTGCAACAACCGTGGAAAACGTCGCCGCGTTTATTGCCGGACAACCGCAAAACCGCGTGGATTAAGCGATCGGCGCCCGTTTGATCGCTTGAGCGTACAACCAGGCGCAATCTGCTTCACGCGATTGCCTGATGGGCTACGCTTGGTTAATCACCCCTGTTTCAGCAAGGAGCCGTCGATGATTGCCACGCAAACCCTGTTTCCGCGCCGCCTGCCGCACCCGGACCCACGCGATCCGGCGATTCTCAACTGGGCGAAAAACGCCACGCTGGCGGCAGAAAATGCCCTGCAAACGCCGGAGAACGAAGCGCAATTGCAGGAGATGATCGCCGCTGCGACGGGCAAAATTCGCTTTATCGGCAATCGGATGTCGCCGGGCAGAATGCTGGCGCTTAGCGGCCCGGAAGACCGGCTTATCGATATTTCTCGCCTGCGGGGCGTGCTGGAAGTGGACAACGACAGCGTGACCTTTGGCGCAGGAACGCCGTTGCATGAGATGTTTGAAACGCTGACCGCGATGAACCGCATGCTGGTCGCCTCGCCGGGCGTGATTGATGCGCAGACGCTGGCGGGCGCGATCTCCACCGGCACCCACGGCCAGGGAATGCAGCAAAGCTCGCTGGCGGATGAAGCGCTGCGTATCCGGCTGGTTGATGCCACAGGCAACGTGCATGAGATCGATCGCCAGCATCGCTGGTTTGGCGCAGCACAGCTTGGTCTGGGCACGCTCGGTGCCATCAGCGCCGTCACACTGCGTACCCGCCCTTTTACCCTTTTTACCTGCTTCAAAAGCGCCAGCCCTGCCGATACGCTGGCGGAAGATCTGAGCGACTGGAACGCACAATGGGCGTTCAGCAAAGCCTGGTGGTTCCCGGATGAAAATAAAATTCATGCGTGGAAGGCCCGCGAAGCCACCGCCGAAGAGCAGGCGCGCTGGCACGCCAATCACGGCGATCTGGTCGAGATGGAAGAGACAGACACGGAGATGAACGCTACCGTCGATAAAACGCTGGAGCAGATGCGCGACGACACACAGATTGTCGATGACAACGGCAAACCGTTTCGCACCGTCACGCGCTTTAAAGATTTCACCGATGTGATTGGCGACATTTACCAGCTTTTTTGCCGGGGGATTGCCACGCCGCAAATCAATATTGAAATCAGCGTTCCCATGGCGCGCGCGCCGGCGGTGATAGCGCGAATTAAGGCGTGGCATACCCGCTCGCATCCGCATATGCACTACCCGATTATTTTGCGCTGCACCGGGCCTTCACAGGCCTGGCTCAGCCCGGCATGGCAGGAACCGACCTGTTTTTTCGGTTTTGTGGTCTATTACGCCGCCGATGGCTCGCTCTCTGAAGAGGGGCTGGAATTCCTGCGCGCCGCCGAGCGGCTGCTGGCGGAAGAAGGCGGTAAGCCGCACTGGGGAAAATATTACGATCCGACACTGTACGACTGGCCCACGCTTTATCCACAGTGGTCGGCGTTTCAGGCGGTTCGCCAGCAGCTCGATCCGCAGGGGAAATTCCTCAACGCCTTTATGGCGGAGCTACTGGCATGAGCGGCGCATTTGCCTGGGTGACGCTGCTGACGCAGCCGGATTATCTGCGCGGCGTGGAGACGTTGCAGCGCTCGCTGCGCGCCAGCGGTTCGCCGTGGCCGCTGGTGGTTATGGTGACGCCTGCGATTGATGACAAGATGCGCCAGCATCTGCAAACGCGGGGCTGCCGGGTGCAGGAAGTGCCGGTGATAGGCCCGGATCCGGCGCTGGCGCAGCGCTATGCCAATGAACGTTTTGCCGAGGTGTGGAGCAAGCTGGCGGTGTGGCGGTTGACGGAATACCAGCGGGTGGCCTTCCTCGATGCCGATATGCTGGTGATTCACAATATGGATGAGGTGTTTTCGCTGCCGCTCGCCGCAGACACCATTGCCGCCTGCCATGCCTGTCGCTGTAATCCCAATCGCATTGCCAGCTACCCGGCAAGCTGGCGGCCGGAAAACTGCTACTACAGCTGGTGTGATGATCCCGGGATGCACGGCCATCCGCCCGCGTCGCTGGATAACTACCTCAACGGCGGTTTTCTGGTGCTGACGCCGGACGAGGCGATGTATCAGCAGATGATGCTGCGGCTGGCGGAGAAAGCTGATATTTCAGCGTACGTTTTTGCCGAGCAGGATTTTCTCAACGAGGTGTTCCGCGATCGCTGGCTACCGTTGCATTACGGTTATAACGCATTAAAAACCCTGGCGCTCCAGCATCCGCAGATGTGGGATCTCGCGCGGGTGAAGAATATCCATTACATCATTGATAAACCGTGGGAGAAGACGCCGCAGCCGGGAGATAAGTGGTACGAATTAGATAAGTTGTGGTGGGAATACGCGTAAAATCAGGGTTCGGTTGATTTGCCGGTGGCGGCCGCGCCTTACCGGGCCTACGGATTGTGCGACACACATCAAACCGGCATCCATGCCCAGGCCGGATAAGCGCAGCGCCATCCGGCACAGAAATCATTCCCTGCATTTGCAATATCGCCCGGTGGCGGCTGCGCCTTACCGGGCCTACGGATTGTGCGACACACATCAAACCGGCATCCATGCCCAGGCCGGATAAGCGCAGCGCCATCCGGCACAGAAATCATTCCCTGCATTTGCAATATCGCCCGGTGGCGGCTGCGCCTTACCGGGCCTACAGATTGTGCAACACACATCAAACCGGCATCTATGCCCAGGCCGGATAAGCGCAGCGCCATCCGGCACAGAAATCATTCCCTGCATTTGCAATATCGCCCGGTGGCGGCTGCGCCTTACCGGGCCTACAGATTGTGCGACACACATCAAACCGGCATCCATGCCCAGGCCGGATAAGCGCAGCGCCATCCGGCACAGAAATCATTCCCTGCATTTGCAATATCGCCCGGTGGCGGCTGCGCCTTACCGGGCCCACGGATTGTGCAACACACATCAAACCGGCATCTATGCCCAGGCCGGATAAGCGCAGCGCCATCCGGCACAGAAATCATTCCCTGCATTTGCAATATCGCCCGGTGGCGGCTGCGCCTTACCGGGCCTACGGATTGTGCAACACACATCAAACCGGCATCCATTCCCAGGCCGGATAAGCGCAGCGCCATCCGGCACAGAAATCATTCCCTGCATTTGCAATATCGCCCGGTGGCGGCTGCGCCTTACCGGGCCTACAGATTGTGCAACACACATCAAACCGGCATCCATGCCCAGGCCGGATAAGCGCAGCGCCATCCGGCACAGAAATCACTCCCTGCATTTGCAATATCGCCCGATGGCGGCCGCGCCTTACCGGGCCTACGGATTGTGCAACACACATCAAACCGGCATCCATGTGTAGGCCGGATAAGCGCAGCGCCATCCGGCACTTAACTCGCGTCGCAGATTTCACCGAACGACGCTAAAACCTCAAAGCATCTGCAAATAGATCCGGCGCAAAAGCTGGGTGATCGGCCCCGGTTTACCGTCGCCGATGGTCTGCCCGTCAACGGCAATCACCGGCCAGACAAACGTGGTGGCCGAGCTGATAAACACTTCACGGGCGTTGCGCGCCTCTTCCGGGGTGAACAGCCGCTCCTCGATCGTCACGCCGTGCTCCTCGGCCAGCTTCACCAGCGCTTTGCGGGTGATGCCGTGCAAAATACTGTTGCTCAGCGGCCGGGTCACGACAGTGTTATCGTCCTGCACGATATAGCAGTTACAGGAACTCCCCTCGGTGATATAGCCGTTTTCCACCAGAAAAGCGTCGTCCGCGCCCTGCGCTTCGGCAAAAGCTTTTGCCAGACAGGGCGCCAGCAACTGCACGGTTTTAATATCCCGGCGCTGCCAGCGAATATCCGGGCAGGTCACCACACGGATGCCTTTGCTGGCCGCCGGGTGATCCACCACCGCGCGCGCCTGGGTGAATAACACCAGCGTCGGCGGTGTACTGGCAGGCGGAAAATGGAAATCCCGATCGCCCGCGTTACCGCGCGTCAGTTGCAGGTAAATGCCGCCTTCCTGCAACGCATTTTCGACAATCAGCCGCTGGTGGATCTCGCGCAGGCCGTTTTCATCCACCGCCAGCGTTAATCCCAGCTCGCCGCAGGAGCGCACCAGCCGCGCATAGTGCCCGGCAAAATCCACCAGCTTGCCATTCACCACGGCGGTCACTTCATACACGGCATCGGCAAATAAAAAACCCCGGTCAAAGACCGATACTTTCGCCGCCGCTTCCGGCAGGTATTCGCCATTCACATACACTGTGCGTGACATTATTCTCTCCTTACGCTTCGCCATCAGCCCCACAGAGCCGGTGTCGGTGGAAAAAGTTCGCTGCCATCATAATGCAGCCCGTGCGGGCGATCGTCCGCCAGCAGCAACGGCCCGTCGAGATCGACAACGCTGGCCTGCTGCGCGACTACCACGGCGGGCGCCATCGACAGCGACGTCGCCACCATGCAGCCCACCATGATTTGCAGCCCAAGCTGCTGCGCCTGTGCCCGCACGCGCAGCGCTTCGGTCAGGCCGCCGGTCTTGTCGAGCTTGATATTGATAAACTCATAGCGCCCGACCAGTTGCGCCAATGTGGCGGAATCATGGCAGGATTCATCGGCGCACAGCGGCACCGGATGCGGCAACTGCGCCAGCACGGCGTCCTGCCCCGCCGCAAGCGGCTGCTCGATAAGCGAGACACCAAGCGCCGCCAGCGCCGTCGCCTGCGGTAAATAGATGCTCTCGTTCCAGCCTTCATTGGCATCAACGATCAGCCGCGCCTGCGGCGCGCCTTCACGCACGGCCGTCACGCGGGCGATATCCTGCTCATCGGCCAGCTTCAGTTTCAGCAAGGGGCGCCAGGCGTTTTCCCGCGCCGCCTGCTGCATCTTCGCTGGCGTATCCAGCGACAGCGTATAGGCCGTTTGCAGGTGGTGCGGTGCTCCGCTGCCGGTCAGTTGCCAGATGCTCTTCCCGCTGCGTTTGCACTGCCAGTCCCAGAAGGCGCAGTCCAGCGCATTGCGCGCCGCGCCTGCCGGTAGCCGCTGCTGCAACTGCTCGCGGCTCATTCCGGCGGCGAGATCGCCGCGCAGCGCCTCAATCTGCGCCATCACGCTTTCAACGGTTTCGCCGTAGCGGGCGTAAGGCAGGCATTCACCGCGCCCGGTAATGCCCTGCGCCTGCAACGTGACCGACACCACATCGGCCGCCGTGCGGCTACCGCGCGAGATCGTAAACGCCTGGCGCAGCGGCCAGCGCTCATGCGCTACCGACAGTTCCATTACAGCGTCGCCAGCGCGTCAACCAGCGCGCCAACGCCCTGACGGAACGGATCAACCACTGGCAGCCCGGTACGCTGCTGCAGGGAGGACATCAGCGCAATCGCCTCTGCCTTATCCAGCGCCGAGGTATTGACGGAAATGCCGATAAATTTCGCTTTCGGGTTCGTCAGTTGCGCCATTTTCAGGTTCAGCGCCATGCAATCGAGAATATCCGGTACAGGATAGTCAACGCCGCGCATATGTGTGCGGGTGGGTTCGTGGCACAGCACCAGCGCATCCGGCTGCGCGCCGTGGATAAGCCCGGTGGTCACCCCGGCAAATGAAGGGTGAAACAGCGAACCCTGCCCTTCGATGATGTCCCAGTGATCGGCGTCGTTATCCGGGGCGAGGGTTTCCACCGCGCCGGAGACGAAGTCAGAGACCACCGCGTCCACGCTGATACCGCTGCCGCTGATCAGAATGCCGGTCTGCCCGGTCGCGCGGAAGGTGGCTTTGCCGCCACGGGCGAGGATCTCTTTTTCAATCGCCAGCGCCGTGTACATCTTGCCGCAGGAACAGTCCGTACCAACCGGCAACAGACGTTTGCCGCTGCGTTTACGCCCGCTGGCGACCGGATATTGCTGAGTCGGGTGGCGAACATCAAACAGCGAGCGGCCAAGACGGTCAGCCAGCACCTTCAGTTCCGGGACATCAGCCAGTTTATTATGCAGGCCCGCCGCCAGATCCAGCCCACTTTCCAGCGCATGGCTGAGGATGGAAATCCACTCTTTTGAAATAATGCCGCCACGGTTAGCGACGCCGACCACCAACGTTTTTGCGCCCGCTTTTACCGCTGCGTCAATATCCATATCCGGCAACTGACAATTGGCATGACAGTTCGCCATACGGTATTGTCCGACGCAATATTCCGGATGCCATTGTTTAATTCCTTCGGCGACTTTCGCCGCCAGTTGATCGTGCGCATCACCTAAAAAAAGCAGATAGGGTTTTTGAATATTCATTATTTATCCCCCTCAGGATAAGACTGAATAAAATAATTAACGCAGAAATAACATTTCTGAAAAATGCAATAATAAACTGACTGCCAATGCAGAATAACAAGGGTTTTATTATTGTCAACAACCGCTAATGCAGGCCTTAATTACCATATTTATTGCAATTATCCAGTTTTTTATTCTGCTAAAGAGTTTGTAAAAAACGACTGAAAATATTTTTATCTTTAAACAAGACGATTGCAGACAGCGAGGGCATAAAAATATTTTGCGCGCTACCTCACTTATTTATTCATGCACCACAACGGCGCATCTGCACTATTTTAGGCAACCAAAACAGTGCTATCACGGCGGGCAAATCTATAAGAAGAATGGATGAGAAAAATCTAATTAATGGATGTATGGTGAAATCGTTATTAACAGGCAAATCCTTTATTAAATAAATGCGATAAATCAAAAGCATCAGGCCGTTAATTCCTGTATTCCGGCCGCTTCGTTATTCCAGTGTTGCGCATTAATTGATGGTTAAACATAAACAATCAACTGACGGACGTGAGGTAACAATGAAGAGTTTTGGTGGGAAAGTCTCTTTAATGGCCGTACTGATTTCCGGCCTGGCGGGCGCACACAGTGCACTGGCAGAAGAAATTAAAATCGGTGTGGTGCTGCCGCTGAGCGGCGCGCTGAGCGGCTATGGTCAACCTTCACAAAAAGGTCTGGATCTGATTCAGGGCATCACTCCGACGCTGAAAAACGGCGACACCATTAAACTTATCGTCATCGACGATAAGAGTGACAAAGTCGAAGCGGCGAACGCCATGCAGCGCCTGGTGTCCAGCGATAAAGTCGATGCCGTGATCGGTGAAGTGACCTCTTCGAATACGCTGGCGATGGTGAAAATCGCCGACGACACCAAAACGCCGCTGGTCTCTTCGACGGCGACGAACGACCGTGTTACCCGCAACCATCCGTATGTCAGCCGCGTCTGCTTCTCGGACAGCTTCCAGGGCGTGGTTGGCGCAAACCTGGCGTCCCGCGATCTGAAAGCCAAAACCGCCGCCATCGTGTTTGACAGCAGCAACGACTACTCGGTTGGCCTGGCGAAAGCCTTCCGCACCCAGTTCCTGAAAAACGGCGGCACCATTCCTATCGAAGTGCAGGCGCCGTCGGGCAGCAAAGATTTCAAAGCGCAACTCTCCAGCGTGAAAGCGAAAAACGTCGACATGATCTACATGCCGATTTACTACACCGAAGGTGCGCTGATTGCCGTACAGGCGAAACAGCTCGGCCTCGACAAACCGGTCGTGGGCGGCGATGGCCTGGCGGCAGACCCGGTATTTTTCGAAGTGGGTAAAGATGCGGTCAACGGCTATATGACCACCGATTACTACTCACCGAACGCCAAAGAGCAGACGCCAGCCGGCGAAGCGTTTATCAAAGCCTGGGAAGAGAAGTTCAAAACCCCGACCCACACCTGGGGCGCAATGGCGGCCGATGCGTACAACGTGATCGTCAACGCCATGAACCAGTGTAATAACCCGCGCGATCGCGTCTGTGTTAACGAGAAAATCCGCGCCACTAAAGACTTCCAGGGCGTAACCGGTACGCTGACGCTGAAAGATGGCGATGCAGTGCGCAGTGCGGTGATCAACGAAGTGAAAGATGGCCAGCTCGCCTTTAAAACCGTAGTCAATCCGTAAGCAGTAACCGGCTGTTAATAAGAGGTTTTTTAATGGATGGCGCCATTTTTCTCCAGCAGGTAGTCAACGGCATGAGTCTGGGCGGCATGTACGCCCTGATCGCTATCGGCTACACCATGGTTTACGGGGTTCTGCGCCTGATTAACTTCGCGCATGCGGATGTGATGATGGTCGGCGCATTTGCCACCCTGTTTCTGTTTTCCTCGATTGGGCTGCCCTTTGGGGTAGCCATTTTTCTGACCCTCGGTTTGTGCGGCCTGCTGGGCATGTTCATTGACCGGGTCGCCTATCGCCCGCTGCGCCAGGCATCGAAAATTTCGATGCTGATCACCGCCATCGGCGTCAGTTTTTTTCTCGAAAACCTGTTCAACGTGCTGTTTGGCGGCAGTTCGCGCTTCTTCTCCGCGCCGGACTACTTCAACAAAACGCTGACCTTCGGCCATATCATCATTACCAACGTGGCGTGGATCGTGCCGCTGATCACCGTGCTGCTGTTGCTGGCGATCCTCTGGCTGCTCTATCGCACCCGCTATGGTATGGCGATCCGCGCAGTGGCGTTTGACGTTAATACCGTGCGACTGATGGGCATCGACGCGAACCGCATTATCTCGCTGGTGTTTGCCCTCGGCAGTAGCCTCGCGGCGCTGGGCGGCGTGTTTTATTCCATCAGCTACCCCACCATTGACCCGTTAATGGGCGTGCTGATTGGCCTGAAAGCCTTTGCGGCGGCGGTACTTGGCGGTATTGGCAGCGTCACCGGCGCGGTGCTCGGCGGCTTTATTCTCGGTTTTACCGAAGTGGTCGCAGTTGCCCTTTTCCCGGAGCTTGGCGGCTATAAGGACGCGTTCGCTTTCATGTTTTTGATTCTGGTCTTGTTGTTCCGCCCGGTAGGCATCATGGGTGACGAACGCCTGGAAAGGAGCCGTTTCTGATGTTGAACCCGACCACGACGCTTGCCGCGCAGGGGCGTAACCTGCTGATTATTCTTATCACCATTGCGCTACTGGTGGGGATTAACCTGCTGTTTAACGACTACATTGTGCGGGTGATCAGCACCGTTTTCGTCTTTATGATCCTCGCCGTCAGCTACAACCTGATTAACGGCGTCACCGGCCAGCTTTCGCTGGAACCCAACGGCTTTGTCGCCGTTGGCGCGTATGTCACCGCGCTGTTTATTCTCTCCAGCGACAGCAAAATGGATATGTTCGAAATGGCGGCGCCGAGCCCATTTATTATGGTGCTGCACGCCAGCTTCCTGCCCGCACTGTTAATCAGCGGCGTGTGCGCTGCCGTGCTGGCGGTGTGTCTGGCGTTTCCGGTGTTCCGCGTGCGCGGCGACTATCTGGCGATTGTCACGCTGGGCTTCGGTTTTATTATCAAGATCCTCGCCATTAATAACCCGCAAATCACCAACGGCGCGATTGGGCTGAACGATATTCCCCAGCAGCCGCATCTGCTGTTCTGGTGCGGCCTGTTCGCGCTGGCAGCAACCGGGATGATCCTGCAACTGGTGTGGTCGAAGTATGGTCGCATGATGAAGGCGATTCGCGACGATGAAGATGCGGCGATTGCGATGGGCATCAATACCTTCCGCATTAAGACCTGCGCGTTCGCCACCAGCGCTTTTTTTGAAGGGATTGGCGGCGGCCTGCTGGCCTCGTTGCTGACGACGATCTCGCCGGGGCTGTTCGACTTTATGCTCACCTTCCAATTGCTGATCATCATTGTGCTCGGCGGTCTGGGCAGCACCACCGGCGCGCTGCTGGGCACCATTGTGGTGGTGGGAAGCGGCGAATGGCTGCGTTTCCTTGACCAGCCGCTGTCGCTGTTCGGCCACGATCTTGGCTCCTATCCGGGGCTGCGGATGGTGGTCTTCTCGCTGCTGCTGTTGCTGATTATGTTGTTCGCCCGCGAAGGGTTGCTGGGGAAAAAAGAGCTGTGGCAGTTGCGCAGAAGGAGCCGTCATGACAGCAAATAACGTCATCCTGCACGTCGAGGATATTGTGATGCAGTTCGGCGGGTTGCGGGCCATCGACAACGTCAGTTTTCATGTTGATGAAGCGGAGATTTTCGGCCTTATCGGCCCCAATGGCGCAGGGAAAACCACGCTGTTTAACGTCATCACCGCGAACTACAAACCAACCAGCGGTAGCGTGACGCTGGCGGGGAAATCGATCAAAGGGCTGAAGCCCAACCAGGTGGTGAATGCCGGTATTGCGCGTACCTTCCAGAACATCCGCCTGTTTAACTCCATGACGGTGCTGGAAAACGTGATGGTCGGGCTGGATCACGCCAGCCGCTATTCGCTGCTGGAAGCGGCGTTGCATATTGGCCGCTACTTCCCGGCTGAACGCGCCGCACGGGCAAAAGCGATGGAACTGCTGGAGTATATCGGCATTGCTGAATATGCCAATTTGCAGGCCACCAATCTGAGCTACGGCAACCAGCGTAAAGTGGAGATCGCCCGCGCGCTGGCCACGGCGCCGCAACTGCTGTTGCTGGATGAGCCCGCCGCCGGGATGAACCCGAAAGAGACGGAGGATCTGGCCGGGCTGATTTTCCGCATGCGCAAGGATTATCAACTGAGCGTGCTGCTCATTGAACATGACATGCCTTTCGTCAACGCATTGTGCGAACGGGTAATGGTGCTGGAGTATGGCAAACCGCTGTTTAGCGGGCTGATGTCTGAGGCGATCCAACATCCGGAGGTGATCTCCGCCTACCTGGGAGAGGTACGTTATGCTTAGCGCCCGCGAGTTAAAAGTGTTTTACGGCGTAATTCAGGGGCTGAAAGGCGTTGATATTGAGATCAACGACCGCGAAATTGTGACGCTGATTGGCAGCAACGGCGCAGGAAAAACCTCGACGCTGAACGGCATCATCAACCTGGTGCGCTCCACCGGGACGGTGAATTTCCTCAATGAGGATATCTCGCGCAGCCAGACGCACCACATTGTGCGTAAAGGGCTGGCGCTGGTACCGGAAGGCCGCAAAATCTTCACCAACCTGACCATCGAAGAAAACCTGCGCATGGGGGCGTATAACAACCTCGCAAACTTCACCCGCCTGCGGGATCGCATGTTTACCCTGTTTCCGCGCCTGAAGGAGCGACGTAAGCAAATGGCGGGCACCATGAGCGGCGGCGAACAACAGATGCTGGCGATCGCCCGCGCCTTGATGAGTGAGCCGGTGTTGTTGATGCTGGATGAGCCAAGCCTCGGTCTGGCACCGAAGGTGGTGGGCGAGCTGTTTACCACCATCCGTCAGTTGCGCGAAGAGAACATCACCATTCTGCTGGTGGAGCAAAACGCCACCGCGGCGCTGACCATCGCCGATCGCGCTTATGTGCTGGAGAATGGCAAGATTGTGCTTTCCGGCGCGGCGCAGGAGGTGCTTGCCAACCCGGAAGTGAAAAAGATGTATCTCGGCGGGTAAGCCGAATTCGTTGCTTGATGCCGGGTGGCGGCTGCGCCTTGCCCGGCCTACGGATGAGCAACCGCTTTTTTTCCAGGCACGATAAGCTGTAGGCCCGATAAGCGTTAGCGCCATCGGGCAATCAGCTCCGGTCTTGATGCCGGGTGGCGGCTACGCCTTACCCGGCCTACGGATGAGCGCCCCGGCCTGCGGGTGAGCGATCACTTTTTTTCCAGGCCCGATAAATTGTCGACCCGATAAGCGTTAGCGCCATCGGGCAATCAGCGCCGGGCTTGATGCCGGGTGGCGGCTCCGCCTTGCCCGGCCTACGGATGAGCGACCGCCTTTTTTTCCAGGCACGATAAGCTGTAGGCCCGATAAGCGTTAGCGCCATCGGGCAATCAGCTCCGGGCTTGATGCCGGGTGGCGGCTCCGCCTTACCCGGCCTGCGGGTGAGCGATCACCTTTTTTTCCAGGCCCGATAAGCTGTAGGACCGATAAGCGTTAGCGCCATCGGGCAATCAGCTCCGGGCTTGATGCCGGGTGGCGGCTCCGCCTTACCCGGCCTGCGGGTGAGCGATCACCTTTTTTTCCAGGCCCGATAAGCTGTAGGCCCGATAAGCGTTAGCGCCATCGGGCAATCAGCTCCGGGCTTGATGCCGGGTGGCGGCTCCGCCTTACCCGGCCTGCGGGTGAGCGATCACCTTTTTTTTCCAGGCACGATAAGCTGTAGGCCCGATAAGCGTTAGCGCCATCGGGCATGGGGGTAAGATCACGGTTGCGGCCAGCGATGCTCCTCGGAGGCCGCCGTTGCCAGCAGCCAGTCGCGAAAATCCCGGCTCATCCGCTGTAATACGGCGGATTCGTCGTACACCAGGTAATAGGCAATCGGTGAAGCGACGGTAATGGCCAGCGGGCAGATCAACCGCCCGCGGCTTAATGCCTCCGCCACCAGCACCCGGCGCACCAGCGCAACGCCTCTGCCCGCCAGCGCGGCGTCAATCACGCCGTTCGAATCGATAAACACCGGCCCTTTATCGGTATCCACATCCTCTATGCCCTGCGTGTCGAACCACAAACGCCAGTCCAGCCGGTGTTCATCGTGCAGCAGCGGGTAATTCAGTAATTCGCGCGGCGAGCCGGGGCGATTTTCCGCCAGCAGCGCCGGGCTGCACACCGGCAACAGATGGTCGTTCACCAGGCAGTGCGACTGAAGCCCCGGATACACGCCCGCGCCGTGACGTACGGCAAAATCGATCCCTTCATTGCGCAGATTGACCACCCGGTTAGTGGTATTAATCTGCACCTCCACGCCGGGATGCAGTTTTTCGAAAGCGCCCAATCGCGGCAACAACCACTGAATGGCGAAACCAGGCGTGCAACTGACGGTGACTTTGTTCTGGCAGGCGTTATCCATCAGCCGCTGCGTGGCCTGCGATATCTGGTTAAACGCGGGCTGGATAGCGCGCAGATAAATGTGCCCTTCTGCCGTCAGCGCCAGAAAACGCGGACCGCGCATAAACAGCCGGATATTCAGCCACGCTTCCAGCCTGGCAATTTGCTGGCTCACGGCACTGGCGGTAATGCATAACTCCTCGGCCGCCGCTTTCATACTCATATGTCGGGCGACAGTAGCAAAACAGATCAACGCCTGCAGGGGCGGTAGGGTCATCGCGGCTCTCCGCATAATTAAGTGCAACTAAACTGTAGCAAAAATGCTGGTTTGTCAGCCTGATGCCGCCGGGGTAAAACATTTTTAGTTAAAAACGCAACACGAGGAGTTGCACAATGCGGGCCATTGATTACCTGAGATTAGTGATGCTGGCGGCCATCTGGGGCGCCAGCTTTCTGTTTATGCGGATTGCCGCACCGGAATTCGGCGCCATCAACACCGCTTTTCTCCGCGTGCTGTTTGGCTTTGCTGGCCTGGCGGCGCTGCTGGCGCTATTTCGCCGCGCGTTTCAGTTTTCCGGTAAGTTGCGCGCGACCTTGCTGCTTGGGGTGATCAACTCCGGGCTGCCGTTTTTGATGTACTGCCTGGCTGCGCGCTGGCTGCCTGCCGGGTATTCCGCCGTTCTCAATGCCACCACGCCGTTGATGGGCGCGCTGGCGGGCGTGGCGTTTTTTGGCGAACGCCTGAGCGGGAAAAAGTGGGCGGGCGTTGTGCTCGGGCTGGTGGGGATTTTGACGATTACCACGCTCGGCGAAATGCGCAACGTGCAGGAGGTCGCCGCTGGCGTGGCGGCTTGCCTGGTGGCGACCGGCTGCTATGGCATTGCCGGTTTTCTCACCCGCCACTGGATAACGGCGCGCGGCGGTCTGGAGCCGACGCTGGTCGCCTTCGGTAGCCAGGCGGGCGCTACGCTGTTTTTGCTACCGTTCTGCGCCTGGTCGATTGGCAGCGGCGCAACCATCAACTGGGCGCAGCCGTCCGTGTGGGCCTGCGTGCTGGCGCTGGGCCTGCTTTGTACCGCCGTGGCGTATATTCTCTATTTTCGCCTGATTGCCGATATCGGGCCGCTGCGCAGCCTGACTGTCACCTTTCTTATCCCGCCGTTTGCCGTGCTGTGGGGCTACCTCGCGCTGGGCGAAACGCTGAACGGTGGGTTTGTTATCGGCGCGCTGATTGTCTGCCTGGCGGTGTGGCTGGTGGTCAGCCCGACGGCCGCGAAACGCCGTTAGTACAGCTTCTGCTACGCTTACCTTCACACCACTTTAGCGCGCTGCCGCTGCGCTTCGCCTCAAAATGGTGCATTTGCGCCTGTACTCGCCACGAAAACGCATTGCCAGCCATGCTGGCATGCTTTCTGCATTTTTACAGAATCTTCACACGCGCAATGCAGGGGATGACAATGATAAAAATAACGCTTCCGACAGCACCTTACTACGATGAGATGCTCAGCGCAGAGGGCAGTCAACGCCAGCATTACGATGCCTGGTGGCAGTGGCTTCAACAGACCGACCAGCACGCTATCCATCAAAAGAAAGAACAGGCAGAACTGCTATTTCACCGGGTGGGCATTACCTTCAACGTTTATGGTGAAGAGGGCGGCACTGAACGCCTGATCCCCTTTGACAGCGTACCGCGAATTATCCCGGCCCATGAGTGGCGCATCCTCGATCAGGGCATCCGCCAGCGCGTCAAAGCGCTAAACGCTTTCCTGTACGATATCTACCATCAGCAAAATATCCTCAACGCCGGTATTGTCCCGCGCGAGCAGGTTCTGGCGAATGAGCAGTACCAGCCCTGTATGCAGGGCGTGGATCTGCACAACAATATTTATGCTCACATCACCGGTATCGACATGGTACGTAACAGCGATGGCCGCTATTACGTGCTGGAAGATAACCTGCGCACCCCGTCCGGCGTCTCCTATATGCTGGAGAACCGCAAGATGATGATGCGCCTCTACCCGGATCTCTTCGCCAGCCAGCATATTGCGCCGGTCGAGCGCTACCCCGGCTACTTGCTGCAAACCCTGCGTGAAAGTACGCCGGTGGACGATCCCACGGTGGTGGTGATGACGCCAGGGCGTTTTAACAGCGCCTATTTTGAGCACAGTTTTCTGGCACAGCAGATGGGCGTTGAGCTGGTAGAAAGCGCCGACCTGTTTGTCAAAGGCGGTGCGCTCTATATGCGCACCACCGAAGGCCCGTGCCGGGTGGATGTGATCTACCGCCGCATTGACGACGCGTTTCTCGATCCGCTGGCGTTTCGCGCCGATTCAATGCTCGGTGTTCCTGGCCTGCTGTCGGTCTACCGGGCGGGCGGCGTGGTACTGGCGAACGCGATCGGCACCGGCGTTGCCGATGATAAATCCATTTACCCCTATGTGCCGGAGATGATCCGCTTCTACCTCAGCGAGGAGCCGATTCTCGGCAATATCGCCACCTGGCAGTGCCGCAAACCCGACGATCTTAACTATGTGCTGGCCCACCTCGACAGCATGGTGGTGAAAGAGGTTCACGGTGCGGGCGGATACGGCATGCTGGTCGGGCCAAAATCAACCCGCCAGCAGATTGAGGATTTCCGCAAGCGGCTGCTGGCAAACCCCGGCAACTATATTGGCCAGGAGACGCTGGCGCTCTCCACCTGCCCGACCTTTGTCGAAGAGGGACTGGCGCCGCGCCACATCGATCTGCGCCCGTTTGTGCTCTCCGGCGAAGAGGTTCGCCTGGTGCCGGGCGGCCTGACGCGCGTGGCGCTGAACGAAGGTTCGCTGGTGGTGAACTCGTCGCAGGGCGGCGGCACCAAAGATACCTGGGTGATGGAGGAGGATGAATGATGCTAAGCCGCACAGCCAGCGAACTGTACTGGATGGCCCGCTACCTGGAGCGGGCAGAGAGCTTTGCCCGCGTGCTGGATGTCACCTGGAAGCTGTCAATGATGCCGCGCCACCGCCAGCAGCAACACGATCTGGCGCTGCCGCTCAATCTCACCTTTTCCCATGAGCTGTTTCAGCAGCGTTACGCCCGCTTTTCCATGAACAACCTGCTGAACTTCTTCGCCCTCGACAGCCACAACCCGAGCAGCATTTATAGCTGTATTGAAATGGCGTGGAATAACGCCCACGCGGTACGCGGCAGCCTGTCGTCAGAAGTGTGGGAGTGCATCAACACCACGCGTATCGACATCCGCAATCTGCGTCAGTCCGGGGTGGATAAAATCGGTATTGATACCTTTTTTGACTGGGTGAAAGAGCGCTCGCATCTGTTTCGCGGTGCGATGTTCGGCACGCTGCTGCGCAACGATGCGCAGTGTTTTATTCGTGTCGGTACGCTGATTGAGCGCGCCTACGCCACCGCCCAACTGCTGGCGCTTAAAGATCAGCAACTGAACAACGATCCGGATCCGGTACGTGAATATTATCGCCTCGACACCCTGCTGCGCGCAGTAAGCGCCCGCGAGGCCTATCACAGCATCTACCGCCAGCCGATCAGCCGCGAAACCGTCAGCGAACTGCTGGTATTTCGTAATGATGTGCCGCGTTCGCTGCATGCCTGCGTGGCGGATCTGGTGCAGCAACTGGAGATGATCGGTAACACACGGGCGCATGTTCCGCTGCGCCAGGCGCACCTGCTGCATGTGGAACTGCGCTTTGGTTCCCTCGACGATGTGCTGGCGCAGGGACTGCAAAGCTGGCTGAACCACTTCCTCACCCAAATTAACGAGCTGGCCGACAGCATTCGCCAGACTTATCTGGAGGCGCTATGAAACTCACCATCAACCATTTAACGCATTATCAGTACGATGAAGAGGTGAAATTCAGCACCCAGTATTTGCGGCTGACGCCGCAAAACTCCGCGCGCCAGCAGGTGAGCGAGTGGAAACTGACGCTGCCCGCCTCGGCCGTCGCCACCCGTGATGCTTATGGCAACCTGATGCATGTGCTGACGCTGGACAACCCGCACCAGGAGATTTTTATCCACGCTCAAGGGGTGGTGGAAATCGCCGATACTGTGGAAGAGAGCCACGATAACAGCGATGAAACGTTATCGCCGCTGGTCTTTTTACGCGTCACGCCGCTGACGGAAGCGGACGATCTGATCCGCGGTTTCGCCAGCCGCTATTATCAGGAAGCGGCGCCCGAAGAGAGCCTCACATCGCTGATGGCGGAATTACGGCTAAAAATGCCGTATACTCCCGGCGCGACGCATGTGCAGGACAGCGCAGCGGACGCATTCGCCAAAGGGAAAGGCGTCTGCCAGGATCATACCCATGTATTTCTGGCCTGCTGCCGTAGCCTGAAGATCCCGGCGCGCTATGTCAGCGGTTATGTCTATAGCCGGGATACCGAGCACGTGGCGATGCATGCCTGGGCGGA
The DNA here is from genome assembly GCF_013085925.1 of Kosakonia sp. MUSA4. NCBI lineage: Bacteria > Pseudomonadati > Pseudomonadota > Gammaproteobacteria > Enterobacterales > Enterobacteriaceae > Kosakonia > Kosakonia sp. MUSA4. The sequence continues at coordinate 969,464 of NZ_CP025697.1, read as the reverse complement.
AGCCTGGATCAACGACCGCTGGCACAGTTTTGATATCACCAACAATACCCGCCTGCTCAACCAGCATTTGCGGCTGGCGGTGGGGATGGATTATCTGGATGCCTGCCCGGTGCGCGGCAGCCGTTTGGGCGGCGGCTGCGAAGAGCTGTTTTCCACCGCTGAAGTGAATCTGTTTACGCAACAGCAGCAACAGGTTCAGCAGCAATAGCGTTAACTGTTATGTAGAAAGGTGAGGTAATGACCTACTGTGTGGCCATGCGTCTGTGCGACGGGCTGGTCTTCGCTTCCGACTCCCGGACCAATGCGGGCGTCGATCACATTGCGACGTTCAAAAAACTTCACGTTTTTCAGCGTGAAGGCGAACGGGTGCTGGTGATCCAGTCCGCCGGTAATCTGGCAACCACGCAGAGCATTATCAGTCTGCTGACCTCGCGCATTGAGAGCCAGCAGACGCCCAACCTGATGCAGGCCGAAACCATGTACGACGCCGCAACGCTGATCGGTGAAACCGTGCGGGAAGTTATCCACCGCGACAGCAAGGCACAGCAAAACGGCAGCAACACCAACTTTGGCTGCAACATGCTGCTGGGCGGGCAGATTGGCAACGAAGAGCACCGGCTGTTTCATATCTATCAGGAAGGGAATTTTATCGAGTCGACCAACGACACGCCCTACTTCCAGATTGGCGAAAGCAAGTACGGTAAACCGATTATCGATCGGGTGTTAACGCCGGATACGCCGCTGGAGCAGGCGATGTGCTGCGCGCTGATCTCGATCGACTCCACGCTGCGCAGCAATCTCTCCGTCGGCATGCCGCTGGATGTGATGATCTACCGCCGCGAAAGTTTCCACGCCCGCGAACAACAACGCATTATTGAAAGCGATCCCTATTTTATTGCCATCCGCAAAGCCTGGTCCGAAGGGCTGCTCAACACCTTCCGCCAGTTAACACCCTTCCCCACTAAACCCTGAGCCGGGCGGTTTATGCGCAGAGGAAAACGTGCGGCGCATCGCCGCCTGGGTGCGCACTCACCTGCACATCAGCGCCGTACCACTGCGCAATCACCGGCGTCTGGATCACCTGCTGCGGCGCCCCCTGCGCCACCAGCCTTCCCTGATGCAACAGCAGAATACGATCGGCCCACAGCGCCGCCAGATTCAGATCGTGCAGCACCACACAGACGTGCAACTTGCCGCTGGCGGTGAGCTTTTTCAGCAGCCGCAGCAACTGTTGCTGGTGGTAAAGATCCAGCGCTGATGTGGGTTCATCGAGAAACAGCCAGCCTTCCGGCGCGCTGTCGCGCCACAGTTGCGCCAGGCAGCGCGCCAGTTGTACGCGCTGCTGCTCGCCGCCGGAGAGCGTGGCATAGCGCCGATGCGCAAGCTCATCGCAGCCGGTCAGCGTTAACACCTCACGCACAATGTCGGCTTCGCGCTGCGATCCCCACGGTGCGCGCCCCATCGCGACAATCGCCGCCACCGGCCAGTCAAACCGCAACTGCGTTTGTTGCAGCATCACCGCCCGACGGCGGGAGAGCGTCTCTGCCGACCACTGTGCCAGGGCGCGCGCCGCCAGTTGACATTCCCCCGCATCGGCGGGCAGATAACCGCTCAGCAGCCGCAGCAGCGTTGATTTTCCCGCGCCGTTCGGGCCAATCAGCGCCACCAGTTCGCCACCGCTCAGCGTTAACGACACATCATCAATCACCCAGCGCTGCCCGCGTTGCAGGCGCAAATGTGCGGCGGTTAAGGTGTTATCCATACGCGGTTCCTCGTTGTCGAAAAATCAGCCATAAAAACCACGGCGCGCCGAGCAGGCTGGTGATAAGCCCTACCGGCATCTCTGCCGGAGCCACCAGCGTGCGGGCGGCGGTATCGGCAATCAGCAGCAGTGTCGCCCCGGCCAGCAGCGAACCGGGCACCAGCGCGCGATGATCCGGCCCCAGCCACATGCGCATCAGGTGCGGCACCACCAGGCCGATAAAACCGATGATCCCGCTGATGGCGACCGACGCGGCCACCAGCAGCGCGCTGCACAGCAGCATCACCCGTTGCAGCGCCGGAACGTTGACGCCGAGATAGTGCGCCTCTTCATCGCCCAGTTGCAGCAGATTGAGCTGACGGGCAATGCGCCACACCACCAGCGATGACGGCACAATCAGCGTGGCGGCGATCGCAAGCGTAGACCACTGCGCCTGGCCGAGACTGCCCATTCCCCACTGCGAAAGCTGGCGAAGCTGAGCATCATTACTCAGCCAGGAGAGCACCCCGACAGCCGCGCCGCACAGGGCGTTAATGGCGATACCGACCAGCAGCAAGCGCGACAGTGTGTTGTCGCGGGCTTTGCTGAGCAGGAAGATAACCACCATTACCGCCAGGCTACCGATAAAGGCCGCCACCATCGGTGCGTAGAGCGCCACCAGCGCGGGCACCGGCAGCGGCAACACCAGCCAGCAGGCCACCGCCAGCGCGCTGCCGCTGCTGATCCCCAACAAACCGGGATCGGCGAGCGGATTGCGAAACAGCCCCTGCATCACGCAGCCGGAGAGCGCCAGCGCCGCGCCGACCACCAGCGCCAGCAGCACGCGCGGCAGGCGAATGGTCAGCCAGATTTGACGCAGCGCGTCGTCGCCCGCCTGCCACAGGCTGGTGAGCGGCAGATGCATGGCACCCTGCGTACTCGCCAGAAACGTCAGCCCGAGCAGCAACAACAACATTCCCCACAGCGCGCGAACAACGGCGCGGCTCATCAGGGTAACTGCTCCGCTTTTTTGCGCAGATCCAGCAGCGCCTGCGGCGTACGCAGACCAAAGCCGATCAGCGCCATATCATCGACAATCAGCAACTGTTTATGCCGCCCGGCGGGCGTCTGCGCCAGGCCTGGCAACTTCCACAGGTTCGCTTCGCCGCCCATGCTTTTCACGCCATCGGCGGAGATGACAATCAGATCCGGCTGGCTGGCGATCACTCCTTCCTGCGAAAGGCCGCGATAGTGGGCAAAGCCCTGCATCGCATTCTGTAAACCTGCCGCGCGGATCGCGCCGTCTGCCGCCGTCTCCTGCCCGGCCACCATCGTGCCTATCCCGCCGTGGCTTAACAGATACAGTACCCGCTTATTGAGCGCCGTTTTCGGCAGCGCGGCGATTTGCGCCGCCACTTTTTGCCGCAACTGTTCGCCTTCGGCGGTTTTACCGAGCGCAGCGGCAATCACCGCTACTTTGTTATCAATGGCTGCTGGCGTGTACCCGCCCGGAACCGGGATCACTTTGACGTTGTTCCCGGCGACTGTTTGCAACACCGTTGACGGCTGCGCCTGTTCGCTGGCCAGCACGATAGTCGGGCGCAGCGACAGAATGCCTTCGGCGTTGAGCTGGCGAACATAACCGACATCCGGCAGTTTGCTCGCCTCTGGCGGCCAGTTGCTGGTGGTGTCGCGCCCCACCAGTTGTGCCTGTGCGCCCAGCCCGTAGACGATTTCGGTGACATCACCGCCGAGCGTCACCACTTTTTCCGCAGCGGCGCTCGCCATCAGCGGCAGCGCCGCCAGCAGCATCAGTAACGTTTTCATGCGGTTTGTCCTTCGTTGCACAGCGCATCAATTTGCCTGCGCCACTGGCTCTGTTCCGGCTGCCCTTCGCTGCGCTGGCCGTAAAGCTGCGCGATTTGCGTACCATCGGCGGCGAACAGTTCAAGGCTGGTGACATGACCATCGGCGGTCGGTTTACGGGTGACCCAGCTTTCGGCGATCCCACTCTCAAGCAGGTGCAGCGTGAAGTGTTCGTTGAAGATGTTGATCCAGCCTTTCATCGGCGTCAGCGTCTCCAGCGCACCGGTGAAGATCTGCACACAGCCGCGGTTGCCGACGAAGATCATGATTTCATTGCCCTGCTGTAACACCGTCTCCAGCAGGCGCGGCAGCGCGTCGTTGCTGACCTTGCAGGCCAGATCGTCGCCCACCAGGCGAAACGCCTGCTGGCGCGAGAGGTGATGTTTTTTCAGCAGCCCGAAGAACTGATGCACATCAGTCATCGCCCGCCATGCCTGATCCAGCGCTGCGCCATCGGCGCTTTCAGCGTGCGGTTCGGCAACCGCTTTGCTGATTTCTAACGGCAGATCGGCCTGCGCCGCGAAACGCGCAATCACTTCGCTCCACGCCGCCATATCAGTCTGTTCGGTAACGTAGACTTTCAGCACCGCATCGCCCTGCTGGTCGAAGAACTGAATGCTGTGACGCTCGCCGCGCGGGCTTTGCTCACGCAGGCTAAAGGCGCTGGCCCACTGATTAACGAACAGGCGCAGATCGAGCGCGCGCGGGTTGAGCACCAGCCCGGCGCGTTCGCCGATATGCAGGTTGGTGAAACGGCCAATCTGTTCATGCACGGCATACTCGTTGCGGCAGATGCATTTGGTGTCGCCGACACATTCCAGCGCGGCGAGAAGCCCGCGCATATCGCCGTTCAGGCGCACGGCATCATGCCCGACGCGTGAGCGGGTTAATTCGGCTTCGCTGATCGCCATCCCGGTGGCGATATCGCGGGCGTACTTAGCAGGCTCCTGCGCTTTAATTGTCTGATAGTGCTGCCAAATTGCGGGAAAATCGTTTGACGAAACAGGCATAGCATTCGCTTCCTTTATAAGGTTAAAACCCCCGGCAGCGATACCGGGGGATGAAGACCCAGAACACGTGCGCGATCAGAAATCGACGTTGACGCCCAGTTGCCAGGTTCGGCCCGGCATGACGGCCAACGCTTTGTCGTAGGCATCCTGATTGGTGGATTCCTCAAGCGTGCGGCTGCTCAGGTAATCCCAGTATTTACGGTCGGTAATGTTGTAAACGCCGCCGTTGATTTTCACGTGTTTCGCCACTTGCCAGTAAGCCGTCCAGTCCAGCAGGCCGTAACCCGGCACGCGCATATACTCGGTGCTGGCGTCGTTAATCGCGGAGCCAGTATTGGTGTAAGACTCGCGGCTGGTGGCGGTGGCGCGTTTCCCCTTCACGAAGGTGGCGGTCAGCGCGGTACCGTAGCGTTTCGCCGGATCGTCCCAGGCAACGCCCGCGATCGCTTTCATCGGCGCGACGCTGTCGAGATCGATGTATTTGTCGCCCATATAGCTGGATTTCGCTTTCCCTTCGGTGTAGCCGTAAGCCAGCGTGGCGCTCAGGCCATTGACCTGCTCAAACCAGGTGCCGAAGTTAAATTTCGCGCTGATTTCGCCGCCGTAGATAAAGGCTTTATCACGGTTTTCCGCCTGATAAGTGGTGTAGATGTTCGACGGAACGTTGGTGAATTTATCCGGGTTTTTGGCGCGCGTATAACGGGTATAAGCGATAAAGTTTTTATAGCTGTTGTAGAACAGCGCGGTATGCAGCGTAACGCCTTCGGTGACCTCCCCTTTCATGCCCCATTCGAAGTTATTGCTGGTTTCGGTTTTCAGATCGGTGTTGCCGATCAGCGCATATTGCTGGCTACCGGCATAGCTGGAACCCAGGTTCCAGGAGCCGTAAAGCTGGCTGGCGTTCGGGAACTCGGCGCCGCGCTTGTATTGCAGGTAGGTCATCAGGCGCGGCGTGATGTCGTACTGGAAGGTTAACGACGGCAACAGTTGGGTGTCGGAATTTTTCCCGTACAGGGTGGAGACCTCCGACTCGTCCAGCGCGGTGCTGTTAGTGGTCAGGCTGGAGAGGTTATCCGGCTTCATTGATTGATGAACGACACGCGCGCCAGGAATGATGGCGAAATGGTGGCCATCTGCATCGAAGTTAACCTGATCCTGCACGAATGCGCCCAGCGTGTAGCTGCTGCTGTCCGCTTCCGGCTGCATGATTTCGCTGAAGAGACTTGGCACCGGCGACTGGTTAAACGGACGCTTGGTTTTGGTGGTGCTGGCGTTGAAACCGGCGCTCAGATCGTGGCGGCCAAGGGTTTTCGCCAGCGCATTCTGTATGCCCCAGGTATCGGTATCGTAATTGGAGTACACCGTTTCCATGGTGGCGGTGGTGCTGTCCGGCATGTAAGTGCGGTCATGCGCTTCGGTGTGCTGGTAATAGACTTTGCTGGACATGCTGTCTAGCCAGTCGTTCATTGGCGTCCAGTCATCTTTCAGGCTGACGCCCCAGCGGCGAGTCTGGCTGGTTTGCTGCGCGTCGCCAAGGATGGTGCTGCCGCTGTTGTCCCACGAGTCGTAATGGGTGTGATTGGTTTTGTGGTAGTAATCCAGCGTGCCGGTCAGTTTATGCTCATCGTTGGGCTGCCAGATACCGGAGGCCATCATCGCATCGGAGTGCCAGTTCGCCGGGTACGCATCGATGGAGCCGCTGTTGTTGCGGGTTTGCTGACCATCGCGGCGGCTATAAACAAAGATGCCGCGCAGGGTTTCATCCCCTGCTGCGCCGGTCACGCCGTTGTGCCAGCTGCGGTCGGCGGAGTCATAATCGCTCTGGTAGCCAAAGTAGCTGTTTTTGCCCGGGCGCAGATAATCGTCCGGTGATTTCGGGCGGAAGGAGACATTGCCGCCAATTGAGGTGTTCGCTTGATCGGTGGGCGTCGCGCCGGACTGAATATCCACATTGCCGTACATGTACGGATCGATATAGTCACGGCCGATGCCGAAGGTGTTCAGGCCCGCGCGGCTGACGTAGCTACGGCCGGTTGCATCCGGCTGCGGAATGCCATCAACATCGATTCCCACGCGGTTACTTTCCAGGCCGCGAATGTTGTAACCGGTGTAACCGCCACGGTCAAAACCGCTTTTGCCGTTACCGGAACCGCCGCTTGCGCCGGTCGCGCTGATCAGCGGTTCGTAACGCATGATTGAGCCGAAATCGTTCGCGCCTTTGTTTTGTAAATCCTGTGCGCTAACGGAATGGCTACTTCCTGCTTTCAGCACCGGCGCAGGTGCCGTAACGACCATCTGTTCGGCCGTATCCTGTTTCGCATTCGTTGCGGTAGTCGTCGAGGTATCGGTATCCGCTGCCAGCGCGGTGTTCTGATACAGGGCTGCGAGTAATGAAGTCACCAACACGCGCTTCCTGAAGCGACGCGGAGAAAGTTGCGATTTGCACATAATATTTTGTAAGCCTTAGAATTTATTAGTATCAGGCTCACGTCTTACTTCCAGTCGTTCCACGAAACGAGAATACGTCAGGACAAAAAAGCAGGTTATCGTTATGTTATGAGATTAGATATTAATGATAATGATTATCACTTGCAATAGGTTCATAAACTTCTCACCTTTGCGTCCGCAATTTGCATACACTTTGCTGTCTGATTCGTCTTTTGGAGGGACGAGAAAATGAACAAACCGGCGATTACTTTACATTATTGCTCGCAGTGTAACTGGATGCTGCGCGCCAGCTGGATGGCGCAAGAACTGCTGCATACGTTCAGTACCGATCTCGGATCGGTGCGCCTGATCCCCGGCACCGGCGGCATTTTTGTGATTGATATCGATGGCACAGTCATCTGGGATCGCAAGCAGGAAGGCGGTTTTCCCGATGCGGCAGAGTTAAAACGCCGCGTGCGCGACTACTGCTTCCCGGAAAAACCACTTGGGCACGTAGAGAAAAAAAGCGATTAGGCTCCAGCGTACGGAAGACGTCAAGCTGCGCAGACAGCAGCTGATGATGCGCATCGCGACCAACAAAAATCTTTAGCTGGTAAAAAAAAAGCCGCCCGCAAGGGACGGCTGCAAGTGCGACACCAGGGTTTCAAACGTCGGAATGGATGAAATATGATCAGATTATCAATAACTTCAATGCACTAATGATGAAAATATTCATTCACAAAGATCTTTTATTTTCATTACAACTCCCTGTTTTATAGGGGTACTCTGATCATAGTTTTACAATTTGTTAGCACGCTCATTGTTAGTAACGAAGATGCATTTGCATGCCTTCAGACACAGAGCGGATTTCCTGGGTCTGAAGGTTCTTTTTCGGATTTTTCGTCCAATATGATGGGCAGTACATTGCGCGTTCGCTGCGCTGCCAATAAATTTATTTTCACATTCAGTAATGGACGTTATTGATTGCTAATTTCGGCAGGTGGTTTGCGATTCGCCATAATTGAAATAAAATATTTTTGATATGGGGAAAACTCAAAACTAATCGTATCAGCCGCATCAAAATTAATAATTTTTACATACGTATAGCGCTCAATCATTTCATGGCCTGAAGTGTCACCTCTGAAAAAATCGTGCATTCCGTAACTCTCTTGTTCTTTGCCCATCAACCACTCCAGACTCACATGTAAATGGCGAAAAACCTGGTTTGCGAACCATTTTGGCTTACCGTTTCCCAGCAAGCAAAATAAAACAAAAAAAACACAAATATAATATTTCCCGCTATCAGATTTTTCCAACAACTGATATTGCCAAAGCGCTTGTTCTTAATAATTATTACGGGCTATATGGTGTGTGTCCGTTGCGTCAATGTTCCTAATTCTGCTTATTTAGTGTCATTAGTCAATACTCACTCATGGTGCCATTTAAAAATTCAGAAAAAACATCTTCGCAAGATTAAAATAAAAAGGTTGCTAATAGTCCTGGCATTTTTACGGTTAAAGAGCGGGGAAGATATTTATCTCCCCCTGCGCACAGGCTCAATACAGGGCGTTAACCAGCGTAAAACCCAGCGCCGTCATCAGCAACGATCCCAGCACGTGTACCAGCACGGAGGTCATTGCCCACAGATAATTTCCCGTTTGCAACTGCGCGAAAATTTCCAGCGAGAAGGTTGAAAACGTTGTCATGCCGCCGCACAGGCCCGTGGTGATCAGCAATCGCCAGGTGGGATCGAGATGCGGCTGGCGCGTAAAGAACGCCAGCGCGCCGCCAATGATCATGCCACCCAGCAAGTTAACCAGCAGCGTACCCGGCGGCAGATTGGGAAAAAGCGCATTTAAACGCACAGAGAGCAGCCAGCGGATAACGCAGCCTGCGGAACCACCCACAATGACGGCAAATAAAGACTTCAGCATGTTTTACCTCATCAATACATCACGTTGAGGCATGCGGGAGGGACAAAAGAAAAACGCCCGACATGCCTCCATTTAAGAGTCATATCAGGCGTCATCAGCTTCTCCGGGAAGCGGTTGGGTAAGGTGGAACGCCATCACCTTCTGGCGCATTGTTAATGATTTTGCCCCTCGAGGCAAGTTACAGTAAGCCCAGGTGCTCAACCAGAATTGAACTGCCAATACCCATCAGCACCACGCCGCCGAGCACTTCCGCCCATTTGCCGATCGCTGCGCCCAGAAAACGCCCCAGCAACATGCCCGTGGTCGCCATAATGGTTGTCGCCAGGCCAATCATCAGCGCGGTCGCCACGATATTAACATTGAGGAACGCCAGCCCGACGCCCACGGCCATCGCATCCAGACTGGTGGCAATGGCGGTGGTCACCAGCAGCCAAAAACCGTGACGGCGCGGCGCTTCAACGTTTTCGTCAGACGATTTGCTCACCCCCTCTTTCACCATCCGCGCGCCAAGCGCCAGCAGCAGCACAAAGGCGATCCAGTGATCCCAGTGCATGATGTACTGGCTGGCGGCCAGCCCCACAGCCCAGCCAATTACCGGCGTGATAGCCTCAATGATGCCGAAGATCAACCCTGTTCTCAGCGCTTCGCGAACGGGCGGACGTTGTAACACCGCGCCCTTGCCAATGGCAGCGGCGAAGGAGTCCATCGACATACCGAAGGCCAGAATAGTCATTGCATAGAAACTCATTGCTCACCCTTTAAAACCGCCTCAACAGAGGGGAAAAACACTGCGCTGCGAAAAGAGCGGCAATGGTGCCACAGCAATGAGAAAAAGGCAAAAATTACTTATTTATCATCAACATATAGATGATGCTATGTTTTATAACCAAAGCTAAGTTGCACGCATTGATGATTTCTAATATTGTTATATTATAACATTTCATTACATGACAAATCATCAGGGAGCGCAGTATGATCATGAAGAAATCCGCCTTTGTTCTGGGTATGGGCGTATTACTGGGTAGCACACAGGGTATGGCTCACGATCATCACCACGGAAAGCCGCTGACAGAGGTGGAACGCAAAGCCAGCGAAGGCATTATCGACGATAAAGATGTCAAGGACCGGTCACTGTCGGACTGGGACGGCATCTGGCAATCGCTGAACCCATATCTGCTGAACGGCGATCTCGATCCGGTGCTAAAGAAAAAAGCGCAGCACGGCGACAAAACGGTGGAGGAGTATCGCGCTTACTACAAAAAAGGGTATGCGACCAACATCGACACCATCGGCATTGAAAATAACGTGATTGAGTTTCACACCGGCAAAACGGTCACCCGCTGCCGCTATGACTACGCCGGTTATAAAATTCTGACCTACGCCTCCGGCAAGAAAGGCGTGCGCTATCTGTTTGAATGTAAAGACGCGCAGTCAAAAGCACCGAAATTTGTGCAGTTCAGCGATCACATTATTGCGCCGCGCCAGTCGCTGCATTTTCATATTTTTATGGGCAATGAATCCCAGCAAGCACTGCTGAAAGAGATGAATAACTGGCCGACCTTCTATCCGTACAATTTGAACAAAACGCAGATCGTCGACGAAATGCTGCACCATTGATGTCTGCGGGCGGTTCAGCCCGCTTGCGCCAGATGTTCCTGCAACCAGCCTTTAACGTCCTGCGTCGCTATTTGATGCCGGGCGTTCCAGGTCTGCTCCATCGGCCACCAGACCCCTTCGCCGCGGGCGAAAGCGGTGCGATAGCGGCACATTTGATCCTCCGGTTGCAGGCGTAAGGCATCCGTTAACGCAGGCAGCGTATAGACGCCTCTTTTAAACGCCTGCCCGGTTACGGCTTCAACGGTATCCGCAAGCGTGGCATACGAGAGCGTTTCCCCGGCAATCAGCACCACTTCGTTCACAATGCGCGGTTGATGCAGATAGATAGCGGTAGTTAGCCGACCAATATCCGCAGGCGAAGTTACCGTCACCCGCGTCTCCCATCCGCCCAGCGCATTTATCGTTTTTTGCTCCAGATTCACCACATCGAATGCCGGTTCAAACAGGAAACTGGTAAACATACCGGTCGACACGATCACCCATTCGGTGCCGGTTTGCGCCCGCAACAGTTCCCGGACATCATACTGCTCGTCCCACACCGGCTGGCCGCTGCCTTTTCCCACCACGTCGTAATCCACGCCAAACTGCCATGGAAAATAGCGGCGCACACCGGCGGCCAGCACCGCGCGGGTAATTTTAAGCTGCGTACCCGCTCCGGCGACAAAGCCCATGCAATTGATCACCGTATCAAACTGCGCCAGCAGCGGGATGAGCGAGTCAACCGTGCTGGTCGCAATATCGACAGCGATAAATCTCGCACCGCGATCAACCCATTTTTGATGTGTCGCCGAGCGCAAATGGCCGCGTTCATCCCACGCGCCTGGCGAAACCACAACCGTGACTGTGCCCTGCGCCTGCGTCACGGCAGGTACCAGCGCATTCAGCACCGCCGCGCCGAGTTGTCCCGCCCCAAGCACCAATACGTTTTCGTTCTGTATATTCATTTCGCGTCCTCATTCAATCAGGCAGCAGTTTTACTGCACTGCACAAAAGATTACGGCGAAGGTATGATGGCGATAAGGTACAAAATTCAGGTTAGACTGTTCGTTAAAATGGGATAATCGAAAACAGGCGGAGGGGGAAAAGTGGATAAACTGGAATCAATGCGCGTTTATGTGCAGGTGGTGGAAACGCGCAGTTTTGCCCGCACCGCAGAAGCGCTCGGCCTGCCGCGATCAACCGTCTCGCGGGTCATTAAAGAGCTGGAAAACGGGCTGGGTTTGCAGCTTTTACAGCGCACCACGCGCAAACTCAGCGTGACGACGGAAGGAAGCCGCTACTACGAGGCGTGCAAAAGGATACTGGATGATATCACCGCGCTGGAGTCCTCCTTTCCCGGCACTCGCGGCCAGCCCGCAGGTCGCCTGAAAATCGGCATGCCGCAATCGCTGGCGCGACACTGCATTCTGCCCCGGCTGGGTGAATTTTTGCACCGCTACCCGCAACTGGCGGTGACGCTGTGCTCCAGCGATAACGTTGAGGATGTAATACAGGAAGGGTACGACTGCGTGATTCGCACCGGCAGAGTGGAGGATTCTACCACCCTGGTGGCCCGCCCGCTGGCGAAATTTAGCTGGGTGGTGCTGGCCTCCCCACAGTACATCGCGCAGTATGGCAATCCCGCTGATTTACAGACGTTACGCCAGCATAAGGCCGTGGGTTATCTGAATCACCGCACCGGGCGCACCACCGACTGGCTGCTGAGCCACGCAGGCGACGATCACGAAATTCGCCTCAGCGAGACGCTGATCGTTGACGATACGGATGCCTATATTCAGGCCGGGATACAAGGGCTGGGGCTGATTCGCGTCGCCAGTTATCTGGCGCAACCCTGGCTGGCAAGCGGAGCGCTGGTGCGCTGTATGGAGAACTACGCCTTTGACTTGCCCCTGTCGCTGGTTTACCCGCAAAGTCGCTATTTACCGCCCTCCGTGCGGGCATTTTATGACTGGAGTAAAGCGGTGCTCAATCAGCAATAAACCGGGCGATCGGCAGATTTCCGTTGCGGGAAGTTATTTTTATAAATGTCCTGAATCAGCACTATCAACGTCATTTAAGACATCCCAGCCTCACTTATGATGCTTCCATCGCATCCATTGTTGAACCTGGGAGTCTGCTATGAACATCGCAACACAACACCACAAAGGCACTGCCATTATTACCGGCGCATCAACCGGTATCGGCGCGATTTACGCCAACCGTCTGGCCCGTATGGGTTACGACTTGATTATCGTTGCCCGCAACCATAACCGCCTGAACCAGATGGCCAGCCACATTACCGCAGATACGTCGCGTAACGTGGAAGCGATCGCCGCCGACCTCAACGATCCGCAACAGCTCCGTGCGCTGGAAGCCAGACTGCGCGAAGACGCCAGCATCACACTGCTGGTCAATAACGCTGGCGTCGGCACGCATACGCCGCTGCTGGGAAGCGAAATCGATCGCATGGAAGCGATGATTAACCTGAACGTCACCGCCCTCACCCGCCTCACTTACGCGGTGGTGCCCGGCTTCGTCGCCCGTGGCGCAGGCGCGGTCATCAATATTTCGTCCATCGTCGCCATCGCCCCCGAAGTGCTGAACGGCGTATACGGCGGGACAAAAGCCTTTGTGCTGGCGTTTAGTCAGTCACTGCATCACGAACTGGCCGATAAAGGCATTCAGGTGCAGGCCGTACTGCCTGGCGCAACGGCAACGCCGTTCTGGGACAACGGCGGACTGCCGCTGGAACAGCTCGACAAAGCCATTGTCATGAGCGCCACGGACATGGTGGATGCGGCGCTGGTGGGCTTTCAGCAGCGCGAGCTGGTGACCATTCCTTCCCTGCATAACGACGCCGACTGGCAGGCACTGGAACAGCATCGCCGGGCGCTGATGCCGCAACTCTCCACGAACGTACCGGCAGAGCGCTATCGCGCAACCGTCACCCACTGACCGTTAACAGAACAGAGAATGAGATCATGAAACTGACAGGCAATACGATTTTTATTACCGGCGGCACCTCGGGTATTGGCCGCGCGATGGCTGAAAAATTCCACCAGCTTGGCAACCAGGTGATCATTTCCGGACGGCGCCAGGCGCTGCTGGATAGTGTCACCGCCGCCAACCCTGGCATGGGCGCAGTCGTGCTGGATGTAACCCGCGCGGAGAGTATCAACGCCGCAGCAAAAGAGGTGTTGTTACGCTATCCGGCGCTGAACGTGGTGATCAACAACGCAGGCATTATGCCGTTTGATAACGCCGCCGGTGAGCTGGATGACGAGATGGCAGTCACGCTGCTTAACACTAACCTGCTGGGGCCAGTGCGCGTCAGCGCCGCGTTTATCGAACATCTGAAACAGCAGCCGGATGCGGTGCTGATCAATAACAGTTCGATTCTGGCGTTTCTGCCGCTGGCGGCGAATGCGCTCTACTCGGCAACGAAGGCGGCCATTCACTCCTACACCCTGTCGCAGCGTTTCCTGCTGCGCGACAGTCGCGTCAAAGTGATTGAAATTTCGCCGCCGTGGGTAGATACCGACCTGATTTATAAAAGCGGCGATCCGCGCGCGATGCCGTTGCAGGACTTTATTCAGCAGACCTTCGACAAACTGGGCACCGATACCCTTGAAGCGATTGTGGACAGCGTACTGCCCGCGCGCGACAACCCCGGCGCGAATGAGCATGCGATGGTTAACGCGTTCAACCAGTCCCTTGTCGATAACCCCATTCCTGTTGCATAACCGATGACGGGGCAGCCCGCTGCCCCTTTGCTGGAGTTGATGATGCAGAACCCAATCCCCCTTTCGCAAAGACGCGCCCTGTGGGCGCTGAGCCTGGCCTATTTTGTTCAGGCGACGGGCGCACTGTCGGTTGCCGGCAGCCTGGCCGCTGTCTCCCATGAATGGGGATTAAGTGACGGGCAAAGCGCCCGCCTGCTCTCCATTTTTGGTTTAACCTTCGCGCTGGCCGCTCCGCTGGCGCAGATCTTTTTCGGGCATCTGATGCGTAAATATCAGGTGCTGGCCGGGATGCTGGTATTTGGCCTCGGCGCACTTCTCTTTGCGATGGCAGCAGATTACCCGATGCTGATCGCTTCGCGCATTGTGATGGGGCTCGGCGCTTCGTTGATTGGCCCGGTACTGGTGGCGCTCGGCGCGGAGTTAGTGGCACAGCACGATCGCGGTAGTGCTATCGCCATGATATTGCTTGGCGTTTCAATGGCGAGCATGGTGGGGATCCCGCTGGCCGCCTGGATTGCAACGACATGGGGGGCGCGTGAACTGTTTGCGCTGGTCGCCTTATTCAGCCTGCTTACGGCACTGGCGGTGTGGTTAAGCGTGCCAAACATCGTTAAAGGCGCGGATATCCGCTTTCGCCAGTTGGTCGCTGTGCTGGCGGAGGGGAAATCGCTGGCGGCGTTCCTGGTGGTATTTTTTATCACTTCCGGCGTCTATGACATGTACGCGTTTATCTCTCCGCTGATCCGCGATAACTGGCACGGCACAGCCGCCAGCGTTTCTGTGGCCTTAGCGGTGATTGGTGTCGCCGGGATTTTTGGCAACCTGTTTGTTGGCCGCGCAGCGCGCCGCTACAGCGCCGAGCGTTTACTGGTGGTGGGTATCACGCTGCTGATTGTGGATATGCTGGCGATGATGATCCTGCCCGCAAACCTGATGCTGCTTTATCTGCTGCTGGTACTGTGGGCTTTCTCTACAGATCTGCTGTGGCCGTCCCAGCAGCGGCGAGTGGTGGAAATCGCCACGGCCGAAACGCGCGGGATTTCGCTGGCGTTAACCAGCGCCTTTATGTTCTGTGGGATTGGTTTTGGCTCGGCCGTCGCATCGTGGATCTACCCGCTGTTGGGTTTTTATGGTGTGATGCTCAGCGCTGTCCTGTTCTTATTACTGGCGTTAATCAGCCTGCTGATTTCGGAGCGATTACGCGTTCGCTGCCCAGCCCGCCAGCCTGCGATCTTAGGGAGTCGCGATGCACAAAATTGGCTTCATCATTGCCGACCATTTCCAGATGCTGGCGCTGTCCACGCTGACCGTGTTTGAGTTTGCCAACACGGTCAGCGGCAAAGCCTTTTACCAGCCGGTGGTCTACTCCGAATTTGGCGGCACGGTGCGCTCATCATCGGGCATTGGCGTGGATTCGCTGCCGCTTTCGGATGACACCCAGGTGGATAGCTGGCTGGTGGCGGGCGTACTGACACCGGTTGCAGAACCGGCATCGGCTGGCATCGTCCATTTTTTGCAAACCACTGCGCTGCGGGCACGCCGCATTGCGGGAGTCTGCACCGGCGCCTTTGTGCTGGCGCAGGCCGGATTACTGGATAAAAAACGTGCGACCACGCACTGGGCGCACGCCCGCAGTTTGTCGCAGTTGCATCCCGACATTCAGCTTGAAGATGACCGCATTTTTATCATTGATGACCGGATCTGGACCTCCGCCGGCATGACCGCCGGGCTAGATATGGCGCTCGGCATGGTGGAAAAAGATCAGGGTGCGGAGATCGCCCGCGCGGTGGCGCACAATCTGGTGATGAACCAGCGGCGCTCCGGCGGGCAAACGCAGCATTCGGAGATGCTGGCGCTGGCGCCGCGTTCCGATCGTCTGCAAAGCGCGCTCGAATACGCCCGCAGCAACCTGAGCAAAGCGCTGACGGTGGAACTGCTGGCCGATGCCGTCCACCTGAGCGCCCGCCAGCTTAGCCGCCTGTTTCGCCAGGAGACGGGGAAATCGCCAGCCAAGGCGATTGAGGGATTACGTCTGGAAGCTGCGCGGCTAATGATTGAGCAAAGCCGTTTGTCGCTGGACGCCATCGCCCGCGAATCGGGTTTTCGCGATCGCCGCCATATGCGGGAAGTCTTTATTCGCGGCTATGGCATTCCGCCGCAGTCGTTGCGTACCGGGCGCTAAGCCCTATTTTCTCTTCGCGGATAAAAGTGCTGTCGCCCGAAAGGGGATTATTTGTTCGCCCAGGCGGCGTAGACTGATCGCAGTTTTATACGCTTAAAGGAGCAGAAAAATGCAGGAAAAAATCACCATTGTCGCCACCATTACCGCCCATGCAGGCGCGCGCGACAAAGTAGCCCAGGCGCTGAAAACCGTGGAACGAGACGTTCAGGGCGAGCCGGGATGCGAGCTGTACCAGTTACATGTCAACAGCAAAAACGATCATCAGTTCGTGATGATTGAGCGCTGGCAATCG
Organism: Kosakonia sp. MUSA4; assembly: GCF_013085925.1. Lineage (NCBI taxonomy): Bacteria > Pseudomonadati > Pseudomonadota > Gammaproteobacteria > Enterobacterales > Enterobacteriaceae > Kosakonia > Kosakonia sp. MUSA4. Next base: position 952,673 of record NZ_CP025697.1, on the reverse strand, counting down.
GCGCAAATGCTGGCGCAGCATGAACAGGCCGCGCCGTTCAAAGCGCTGGTCAGCGCCATTGACGGCTTAGCCGATTTGCAGGTAACGACGCTGACTACCGTCGCCTGACAACCAAACCCAGGCATTCTGGCCTGGGTTTCTTGTCTTCACGCTTTCACCAGCTCCGGCCATAAGCGCAGCGTGGTGTCGATAATATCCATCAGCTTTTCCCGCGTCGCGCCTTCCCGCGCGCTGACCGCCATCCCCTGCACAATACACATTAAAAAATGCGCAATAACCGGCAGATCGCTGTGCGGCGGGATCTCACCGCGCAACTGGCGCTGCTGCAAAAACGTCAGCAGGGTCTGTTCCTGCGAGGCATGCTTTTCCCGGATCGTCTCGACGATAGGCTCAGCCGACGATGATACCGTGGCAGAGGTATTGATCAAAAAGCAGCCCGCTGGCGTGTCGCTACGGGTAAAACAGCCCACTACCGCGGTGAAATAATCCCGCAGCGCCTGGGTTACGCTCTTCTCATCACAAAACAGCGTCGCCTGGTGTTTGGCAATAAAGCGCGCCATATAGCGGTCGAGAACCGCCATAAATAGCCCTTCTTTATTGGTGAACTCCGCATATAGCGTTGGCGCTTTCGCGCCGGTGGCTTCCGCCAGCTCGGCCAGCGATGTCGCTTCATAGCCGTGCTGCCAGAACAGCATCATCGCTTTGTCCATCATCTCCGCTCTGTCGAAGACTTTTGGTCGTCCACGACTTTTTTTCGTACCGCATGTGACATCGGTTGTCATGGTTCCTCCCTTGTCCACATGGATTTAATTACTAATCATTATAAAAACATTGCAAGGGCGATGACCAGCGAAGATTTTTAAAAAAATTTCACCACATAACAAATTGAATAATAAAGTATTTATAATTATTTTAATGATCACTATAAAAATAACATTGACGAGTGATGCAGATCACACTTATGATTTACCTATCGATCGTTAAGTTAATACTTACGACGCCCAAACAAACCATTTTAGAAAGGTAAATCACATGAAAAGCATTCAATCCCTGATCGCCGTTGCCGTCCTCAGTTCCCTCTCTTTCGCCAGCATGGCTGCGGTAGAAGTTCAGTCTTCTCCGGCTGACCAGCAGAAAGTGGGCGTGATTTCCGCCAATGCCGGTACCAACCTCTCTTCGCTGGAAAGTGAACTGGCGCAGAAAGCCGATGAAATGGGCGCGAAATCGTTCCGTATCACCTCAGTGACCGGCCCGAACACCCTGCACGGCACTGCGGTTATTTACAAATAAGACGTGGCTGCTCACCAGCCGCAACAGAAGATTTTTAGATTCGGGCAATAACGCCCAACACGAATGAGAAATTTAAGGAATAACACCATGAAAACTTTCAATACTATCGCTATCGCTGCTGCACTTTCTGCTCTCTCTTTTGGCGCTTTCGCCCAGACCGTTACGGCAACAGGCCGCACGCTGGATGATGCAGAATCCGTGATTGCTGCCCAGGCGCAGAAAGAAGGCGCGTCTTACAAAATTATTGAAGCTAATACCAATAACAACGTACACATGACAGCCGAACTGACCAAATAAGTTTGTTGCGATGTACTGTGTGAGAGGCGCCTTCGGGCGCTTTTTTTTATGTCCGCGAAGGCGAACCCGCATGGCTGTAACGGGTGAATTGTTGCTCCAGCATCGGGCGTCCCCACTGATCGCCCTGCCACTCTTTGCTGAGTGTAAAGCCCCAGGATTCATACAGGCGGCGGGCCGCATGCAATCCGCTGAATGTCCATAGCTGTACCGCGTCGAACTGTTGCTCGTCGCAAAATGCCATCGCGCGGGCCAGCAGTTCTCGCCCGACGCCGCTGCCCCGGCACTCCTCATCAAGAATAAACCAGCGCAGATGCGCCTCGTTATTTCCCAGATCCTCACCGTCAATAGCAACCGATCCCACAATGCGCCCGTGGCGAACGGCGAGCCAGATGCCGTTACGCGGATTGTCCAGCCGCCCGGCAAACTCCGCCAGCCCGGCCGCGACTTTTGCTTCAAAAAAATAGCCAAAATCATAGTGCTGCGAATAATAGCTGGCATGCATTTCGCTGATCCGGCCAATCATCCCAGGCAGATAACCGCTGACAATTTCCGGTTTTGCACCGCCCAGTTGCGCCGCCCCGTTGCGGCAGCTTTCCAGCGCAAAAGCGTAAGCGGATAAGCCACGGGCGACCGCTTCACGTTGCGCATCGCTCAGATGCTCCATCGCCTCACGCACGCGCATCGCGCCGTAGCGGTTAATGCGGGCAACGCTCTCTTTCCCTTTTGCAGTCAATTGCAGTGTCTTAAAGCGCGCATCGTCAGTGGCCTGAACTTCCTGTAACTCTCCCGCTTTAATCAGCCTCGCCAGCATGCGGCTGACGCTGGATTTTTCCAGCCCCAGAATAGTGACCAGCTGCGCGGCGGTGATGGCGCCGTGATGTTCAACTTCCAGCAAGGTATGCACGGCGGAGGGCGAGTAATCCGTGGCGGCAAGCGTCGTATTCATAAAACCGAGCTCACGAACCATCAGCCGGGAGGCGACACGAATGTCGTTAATCAGGTTGGGCGCTGTCATCATCTTTCCGCGTACAGGATAATTAGTTGTACTATACAACCACCTGTTGTGCATCCTGTCAATGCAACAGACTGACGCTCACGGAAAAGCGCCGTCACCGCGCATAAAAAAAGGCTGCCAGGCAGCCTTTACGCATTTATCGGGGCTGACGCTTCAGCCACGCGATAAAGTTTTATTCAAAATAAACCGTCGGATTTTCGGCCAGCGAAACGTATTTCTTGCTGTTTTTATCCAGCGTACGGATCTCGCCGCTTTCAATATCGTAAACCCACCCGTGCAAACGCAGCGCGTTGTCACGAAGCCCGACGGCCACAGAAGGATGCGTTTTGATATTGTTCAGTTGCGCAATCACGTTCTCTTCGACCATCGCATTGACTTTGTCGGTCTCGTTTTCGAAAGTTCTCTTCTCAACAACGGCTCTTGCTGCATCTGAATAGTGCAGCCAGTGGGCCACCGCAGGCATTGGCTCCAGGCTCTGCGCGGTAGCGATCGCTTTCATCGCGCCGCAGTTGGAGTGACCACAAATCACGATATCCGTCACGCCCAGCGCCACAACCGCATATTCGATTGTCGCGGATACACCGCCCGGCTCCGGTCCGAACGACGGCACAATATTACCGGCATTGCGGATAACGAAAAGCTGACCCGGTTCCTGTTGCGTCACCAGCTCCGGCACCAGACGGCTATCTGAGCAGGAAATAAACAATGCTTTCGGGTTCTGGCTGGAGGCCAGGCTACGGAAAAGCTCTTTACGTTGTGGGAAAATTTCTTTCTGGAAGCTGAGAAAGCCTTCAATGATATGTTGCATAGCACGTTCTCTTTTTTTCGGTCTTCATTTCGGTTTGAGAAAAACCTCACGCCAAAAGTCCCGCATCTTGACGCAAATTGCAATAGTTCTCTGTCTGCATCTCTTTTTGCGTCCCGTCAGTTCACGGCGAGACGCAGGCCAAGATTGGCGGGATAAGGCGCGAAATAGCTCTGTGTTTGCAGATAACTGTCTGGATATTCCGCCAGATAGTGTTGCAGCAATGTTAATGGCGCAAGGAGCGGCAATAACCCAAGCCGGTAGTTGGTGATCACCGACAGCAGCTCGGCACGCTGCCGGCTGGTGAGGTGCCGGGTAAAATAGCCCTGAATATGCATCAGCACGTTGGTGTGATTCTTGCGCGAAGCGACATGCTTAAGGAGCGCCATAAACTGCTCGCGGTAAGCGACAAAGAAAGCGTCCAGATCCTTCCACTCGCCGAGCCGGGCAACAAAGGGCCCGATTTTGCGATAACCCGCCTGATGATGAGCCAGCAACTGAAGTTTGTAGCGGCTGTGAAACGCCAGCAGATTGCTGCGGGTTAACCCCTCTTCACGCAGCGCATTCAGCTCATGCAGCGCGAAGATCCGCTCGACAAAGTTTTCGCACAACTGCGGATCGTGCAAGCGCCCGTCCTCTTCGACCGGCAGCCACGGGTATTTTTTCAGCAGCGCCGCGGTAAACAGCCCAATGCCCGCTTTACGCCCGCGATGGCCCTGCTCGTCATACAGCCGTACGCGTTCCATTCCACAACTGGGCGATTTCGCGCAGACAATAAAGCCGGAAAAGTTACTGACGGAAGGCAAAAACCGTTCGGCGAAAGCAGCCATTTTAGCCGTCACATCTTCCTGCGGATCGTGACTAAAACGCATGCGGGTGTCGCCATCGCTAGTCTGGATCAGGCGCAGCGCCGGACGAGGAACCGGCAGGCCGATGGCCATCTCCGGGCAGACAGGCTTAAAGGTGACCCACTGCGCCAGTTCATCCATGACAAACCCCATGCGTTTATGTCCACCGTCGAAGCGCACTGCGGAGCCGGTCAGACAGCCGCTAATCCCAATTGTGGGTTGATGGTTCATAAATGCCCCCTGCGCTTAACGGGTATAGAAAGACCTACCTTAAAAGTTACACAACAGAGGATGTTTGTCTAAGTTTTAAAGATAAAATTTGTTAATGAATAAGCATTACAAATAGTTATGAGTCAGCAAAAAATTAAGCTAACGGGAACGTTTTTAAAGAGTGATAACGTCGAGGGAGACAACCTGCTGCCACTGTAAAATCTGTTTTTTGCGCGCGGCGGTGAGTTTTCCACTGGTCACCAGCAGCCATTTGCGCTGCGGGAAAATCTCTGGCGCCAGCATTGCCGGAGGAGACGGAAGAATATCAATACGTTGCCCCTGCCCGGTGCGCAATAACGCTTCAAGCCAGATTTCACAGGGATCGTTAAGGTGCCAGCCGGTGAGCAGGTAGTTTTCGCCGGGCGCTTTTTTATCCCCTTCCAGACAAAACGCCGTATAGGAAATAATGATGCCATCGAGAATTTCCCGCAGGGTCATCATCGCCGCGACATTGGCCGACACCTGGCCGCGCAGCGGGCGCAGCACTTCGCGCACCAGCTCCCCCCTTGGATATTCACGGCCTGAGTTATAAATGAGCTGACGCAGGGATTCGATTTTGCCCTCTTTCAGATGCTGAAGCATCGTCTGCTGAAGCGTCAGCCAGTTATTCGCGTGACGGCTACCCGGACGCGCCAGCAGTGGCTTCACCTGGCTGACAGGCACGCCTTTTTTTACCCAGTCGAGTATTTTAAGCGCCTGCTGCACATCGTTATCGTTGTACAACCTGTGCCCGCCTTCCGTGCGCAGCGGCTTGAGCAGACCATAACGGCGCTGCCATGCACGCAGCGTCGTGGCGGGGATCCCGCAAAGCCTGGCAAATTCGCCGATCGAGTAGGACATGGGTTGCGCCTGATGAAAGAGGATAACGTTCAATATATCACGGATATTTCCCTGTTGAATGAAGCACCTGCCCGTTAGCCGGAGCGCCGTAATCACGTCCAGGTTGCTATTGGGCTACTCCAAAGGATAGCACTGCGTCCAGTTGTAACTGATGCGGCCCAGTTTCAGGCGACCAGCGACGTCACCATCATCACGCCTGCCGAACGAGGAAGCACTGCGGTAAGGGGTTAATCATCCGGCATTCAGTCAGCAATAATTTTAGTACAGCGGCATGCGTTGCTGGTATCGCAACGCATGCCGGGCCAGCACAGAATTAGGATTATTCAGTTTGTTTTACTGCATGTTCCACCGGTGGGGTTGCTGAAGCAGGGACTTTTATCCGGTACCAGATAGCGTACATCGCGGGCAAAAATACCAATGTAATAATCGTTCCACCGAATGTCCCGCCGATCAGCGTATAAGCCAGTGTGCCCCAGAATATTGAGTGCGTCAGTGGGATAAACGCCAGAATGGCTGCCAGCGCCGTGAGCAGTACCGGCCGGGCGCGCTGTACGGTTGCCTCAACAACCGCCGGGAGCGGCGCAAGCCCTTCCTGTTGGTTGTGATGGATCTGACCGATAAGGATTAACGTGTTGCGCATGAGAATTCCCGAAAGCGCTATCAAACCCACCAGCGCATTGATACCAAAAGGTTTATCAAACAGCAGCAGCGTTGGCACGACCCCAATCAATCCCAGAGGCGCGGTCATAAAGACCATCACCATTGCCGACATAGAACGCACCTGGAGGATAATGATCAGCAGTGTCATGGCTATCATGATAGGAAATAAAGGTGCCATCGCTTTGGTGGCCTTTCCTGACTCCTCAATGGAACCCGCCATCTCAATACGGTATCCATCCGGCAGCGTCGTCATGATCGGCTGAAGTTGCTTCATCATCGCCATTGAAACATCCGGCGGCTGAAGGGATTCGGCGATATCGCCCCGCACGGTAATGGTTGGCGTACGATCGCGACGGCGCAGGACAGGATCTTCCATTCGTACCTCAACCGTCCCGATCTGCGACAGCGGAACGCGCTGCCCGGCCGATCCGACTAAGGTAAAGTCGCCTATTCTTGCCGGATCAAGACGAATATTCCCCGCCGCGCGCGCCATCACCTGTACCGAACGAATATCTTCACGCACCTGGGTGACTGGCACGCCCGAAAGCAGGAACTGAAGCTGTTGCGCCACGCTGCCTGATGTCAATCCCACCGCTTGCAGGCGGTTTTGATCAAGCGTGAAATGCAGCGCAGGCACGCGCGTTCCCCAGTCGGTATTGACGGTTCTCATCAACGGGCTGGCCTGCATCACCGTTTTCACTTTGTCGGCAATGTCGCGCAGTCTGGCAGGATCCGGCCCCATCACGCGGAATGCCACCGGATACGGCGAATAGGGGCCAAACACCAGCTGCGTGACGCGAACGCGCGCTTCGGGCGCAAGCCCATCAGCCACCGCTTCGCGAAGCCGGTGCTTGAGCGCCTCGCGCGCTTCCTCGCTGTCGGTGAGCACAACAATTTTCGCAAATGAAGGATCGGGCAGTTCCGGCGCCATCGCCAGATAAAAGCGTGGCGATCCCTGCCCTACGTACGCGGTGACGATTTTGGCTTCTTGTTGTGTCTTGAGCCAGTTTTCGATTTTTGCCGCCGAGGCGCTGGTCTGCTCAATGGCGCTACCGTAAGGCAGTTGTATTTCCACCAATACTTCGGGGCGATCGGAGGTGGGGAAAAATTGTTTTTTAACCAGCCCCATCCCCAGAATGGCGATGATAAAAAGCGCAATAACCGAGCCAGCGGCGAGCCATTTCCGCGCGATAACACGGGTCAGGAATGCACGAAAACGGTTGTAGCGGCGGGTGTTGTAGATGGCGGTGTGGCCCCCTTCAACCGTTTTGATGTCTGGCAGCATTTTCACCCCAAGGTAAGGCGTAAACACCACCGCCACCACCCAGGAAGCAATCAATGCAATTCCCACAATCCAGAACATATTGCTGGTGTATTCGCCCGCCGTGGATTGCGCAAACCCGTTGGGCATAAAGCCAACGGCCGTTACCAGTGTACCGGCCAGCATTGGCGCAGCGGTGTGGCTCCAGGCATAGGCTGAGGCTTTGATCCGGTCGTATCCCTCCTCCATTTTCACCACCATCATTTCGATGGCAATGATGGCATCATCCACCAGCAGCCCCAGCGCCAGGATGAGCGATCCCAGAGTTATTCGGTCAAAATTCTTGCCCGTGGCTTCCATCACCACAAAAACGGCAGCCAATGTTAAAGGTACGGCAGCGGCAACCACGACACCGACGCGCCAGCCCATACTGAGAAAGCAGACCAACATCACCACCAGCAACGCGACGAAAAATTTGATCATGAATTCGTCTACTGCCGAGCTGATATTGACGGACTGATCGGTCACTTTGCTAAAAGTCATACCGAGCGGCATCTGCGCATTAATATTGGCCGCCTCCGCATCCAACGCCTTACCCAGCTCCAGACCGTTCCAGCCCTCACGCATCACGATCCCCAGCAGCAATGCCGGTTCCCCCTGATTGCGCACCAGGAACGTGGCCGGATCTTCGTAACCGCGCTCCACCGTCGCCACATCGGAGAGTTGCAATGTTCTGCCCTGAGCGACAACGGGCGTGTTGCGGATTTTCTCCAGATCGTCGAAAGCGCCATCAAGACGGATAAAAACCTGCGGCCCCCGGGCGTCTATCGAACCGGCAGGCGTCAGCACGTTCTGGTTGTTCAGGGCAGAAAAAATGTCCTGCGGAGAAATGCCCAGCGTTGCCAGCCGATCGTGGGAGAACGAGACAAATATCCGCTCTGTCTGTTCGCCGATAATATTGACCTTTTTAACGCCGGGAACATGCAATAAACGCTGGCGTAATGACTCGGCATCACGCACCAGCAGGCGCTGCGGCTCGCCCTTTGCCTTCAGGGCAAAGAGCGCAAACGTGACATCGGAGAACTCATCGTTGATCATCGGGCCGATCACGCCTGCGGGCAGGTTTTTTGTCTCATCACCCAGCTTTTTACGCGCCTGGTAAAACTCCTCCTGAACCTGGGAAGGCGGCGTTCCATCCTGTAACGAGAGCGTGGTAAAAGCCAGCCCTGGCCGTGTGTAGGTCTCGCTACGGTCATACCACTTAAGCTCCTGCAAACGCTTTTCCAGCGGTTCGGCCACCTGGTCCTGCATCTCCTGCGCCGTGGCACCAGGCCAGGCTGAAATGATGGTCATCTGTTTGACGGTAAACGGGGGATCTTCGGCGCGCCCCAGTCCAAGGAACGAGAGAATACCGGCAACGGTAATCAACAGGATAAGAAACAGTGTGATTGAACGCTCGCGCACCGCGAGCGCCGAAAGGTTAAACCGTGGCGTGCTCATGGCTGACTCCCGGCGACACTGGCATCGTTCTGCTTAGCCAGCCGGACGGCCTCACCGTCATGCAGCAGATGCGCCCCCAGCGCCACGACCTGCTCGCCAGGCTTAAGGCTACCGGTCACGCTTGCCGCATCATCCCCCAGACTCATCACCTGCACGGGTTGCCATGTCACTTTGGCGGGCTTACCTGAAATTCGCCAGACACCCGGCCCTTTACCGGCATCATAAATCGCCGCCAGTGGCACCTGGAGTAACGGATGGGACACATTCTCTTCGCCAATATGGAGCGTAACGGTGGCGCCGAGCGGAGCGTTCGCCAGAGCGCCCTCAAGGATGTATCGCGCCTCAAATGTACGCGTCAGCGGATCGGCGGCATCTGACAGCAAGCGTAGTTTTGCCGTCACGGCTCCGCTTTCATTACCGTACAGCGTCGCCCTCGCTTCGCTTCCAGGTGCCGGGCGCAACGTTTCCGGCAACTGGACAATCGCCTCGCGCTGCCCGGCTCTGGCCAGCCTGACCACCGGCTCTCCGGCACTGACCACCTGGCCGGGTTCGGCCAGCGTTTCCATGACCACGCCATCGGCGTCAGCCACCAGTAACGCATAGCTCATCGCGTTTTGCGCCACGCTGGCCTGCGCCTGAGCGGCACTCAATTCCGCCTTCGCCGTCGCCGCAGCCGCTTTTATCTGATCGTAAGCCGAAGCAGAGACCGCGCCTGCCGCAACCAGCCCCCGATAACGCGCCTCATCATCGGCCGTCTGCCTGGCGCGCGCCTGCGCTGCCGCAACGGATTGCTGCTGGGCCTGCGCCTGGAGATGGAGATCGATGGGGTCCAGACGCATTAACGGCTGCCCTTTTTTGACGGTCTGGCCGGTATCAACGAGACGTTCAAGGATCTTGCCAGACACCCGGAAGCCCGTAGCGCTTTGAATGCGTGCCACGACAGTACCGGTAAAGGCACGAGAGGAATCGGCGGCGCCCACCACCGTTACAGACCTCACCAAAGGTGGCTGGCTACGGGGATCGTCGACGCTGGAAGCGTCGCCGCAGGCGACAAGCGCAAACGGCAACAGGCAAAAAGCAAAGGTGGCAAGTGTGGGCCTGAGCATGGGTTCCCTTATTTATTTAACAGAGCAGGAACCTCATTCTCAAACTAGTGACCAATATTGTCAATAGTCACAATCTATGGCGACAGGCTTCGCAATATCAGTGACGCCAGCAATACAGCAGCCGTCGGGGCCGTTTCCAGATTATATTGCAGCTCAACCGGGCTGATATACGGGAGCATGACCAGATAAATCGCATGCGCGGCCTCGTCCAACGGCGTTTTTCTTTCAAATTCCCCCGCCTGACGCCCTTCAACAAGGATCGTTTCAATCAGTTGTCGCAGGTGCTGCTTGTAGGCCATGACTGACGGCCAGTTATCGCGCGCGGCCACAGCGGCAATGTCGTATAGCTTGCGATCGCAAAAAAATAAATCGCTGCCAGCTTCCGTTAACGTTTTGAGTAAACGCCGTATTTTTTCAGAAGCGGTCGGCGCATCGGCGATTGCCGCATTGACAATGTCCATGATCATCGCCAGCCGGTTAGCACAGATAACTTCGCCAATAGCCTGCTTGGAGTCGAAAAATTTATAGATGTACGCCTTAGAGAAACCGATCGCTTTCGCCAGATCGGACACCGTGGTTTTCTCATAGCCAAAATGGCTGAAGTGCTCTGTGGCCGCTTCAACGACCTGATCGCGGACATTGTGATCCGTCGGGCCTCGTGAAGGGGTGGTGTTCATATCTTTAGTCATTTTTTCAGCTTAGCTCAATGCGCCCGGATTGACAACGAGTGACCATTTGGTAATGTAGTCACAACCTTATTTCGCCTCAAGGATTCACCATGTTTCCCCAACGTACTCTTGCTCTGGTTGTGAGTACCTGCATTCTGGCGGGCTGCGCCGTTGGACCGGATTACCATCGTCCTGCCGCCCCGCTGGCGGAGCGCTACCAGGCTCAGCCAGCGCAACAGCAGCGAAATACATCTGCCCCCGTCAGTTTCCCCACCTGGTGGAAGGGTTTCGGGGATCCTCTCTTGAGTCAGTTGGTTTCAGACGCGCTCGCACAAAATCTCGATCTTGCCCAAGCATCCGCCAGAATGACACAGGCTCGCGCCGGGCTCGGAACAGCAACAGCGGCGCTACTCCCCTCGGGAAATATCAGCGGGCAAGCCGCTCGCGCGTATCAATCGGTCGAAACCCCGCTGGGACAGGTTCTCAACTCGACGCCGGATTATAATCGCTACGGTAATTCATATGAAACCGATCTCAACGCAAGCTGGGAGATCGACCTGTTCGGCGGGCTGCGCCGCGCGCGTCAGGCTGCGCTGGCGGATTATCAAGCCTCTGAGGCGGGCGTCGCCGCGACGCGCCTTGCCGTGGCGGCGCAAACGGCCGATATCTATATTACGTTGCGCGGGTTACAGGCCCGGCTGGCCATTGCAACGAATCAGGTCAATACGCAGCAACAACTGCTGGAAAAGGTACAACTGCTCCACAGCAAAGGGTTAGCGCCTGAATATCAGGTACACCAGACCGAAGGTGCGCTGGCGCAGGTTGAGGCTACCGTTCCGGTTTTGCAGAACGGCATTGATGCCGCGATGAATGCGCTGGATGTGATGCTCGGTACTCCGCCGGGCACGCACCGGGCACAACTCTCTTCGCCCGCTGCAATCCCGCAAACACCGCAGATCGCCTCAATGGGGACTCCGGCGGACCTGCTACGCCGCAGGCCCGATATCATCGTGGCGGAGCGCCACCTGGCCGCATCAAGCGCCCGCATCGGCGTGGCGGTCAGCGAGTATTATCCAAAATTTTCACTCAACGCCCTGCTCGGCAGCGCAACAACAGTCTCCAGCGGGAATCTGTTCACTGCGGGGGCCAGCCAGTCGGCTGGCCTGCTGGGTTTACGCTGGCGGCTTTTTGATTTTGGCCGTATCAACGCGCAGATAGAACAGGCGAAAGGCCAGCAGTCGGAAGCGCTTGCCGCTTACCGGTTGTCGGTATTACGCGCAACCGAAGATGTTGAAAATGCGTTCTCCGCGCTGATCAACCGGGAAACGCAGACAGCGACGCTGACGACGGGCGAAACCGCGCTGGCCAGCGCGCGTCAGGCTTCCTTTGTCGCTTTTCAGCAAGGGGCCGCCAGCCTGATTGATGTTCTGCATAACGATGAAAATCTTCTTCAGGCATCCGATGCAAGGGCGCAGGCGCAGACAGCCTCTGCACGCGCAGCCGTGGCCGCTTTCACGGCGCTGGGTGGCGGCTGGCAACCCGCGTCAGATGACGGAACGGCCCAGCAATCCGGTTAAAAAGCGGCTGTTCTGGCGTCGTGAAAAAATTCTGTGCGCTGAATGAGGAGGGGGAATAGTGAAACGAATCGGCATTCTGGGTATCACTGATCTGACCGAAATCTTTTTAGCCGGGTTATTCCGGCTTGCGCCTGACGCCCATGTTTTTCTCTGCGCCGATAGCCTTCATCGCGCAGAGGATCTGGCAAGGCAATTTCCCTGCTGGATCCTTGATAACGATCGGGCGGTCATCGACGAAGCCGATCTGATTGTTGTCAGTTCAGCGGCCCGCGCCGCAGAGCACCACCAGCAAGCCGCAACATACCGGCCTTCACAAACCGTGGTGTATGTACAGACGGAGAGTGAAGCGAGCCAGGTAACCCTCGCTTTACTGACCGCCACGCCGTCTATGGCCTTTTCCGCTGTGCAAATCGATGATCTCCTTTTTCTTCTTCACGCATTCTTACCTGCAATCAAAACAGCAAATTCCATCGAGCTTAGTTATCGAACGTCGCCTTGTCCTGCATTGCGCCAGCCATAGCGCTGTTATTTATCCATTATGCTGATATCCGCGCTCGACAACGGCAAAATGACCGCGCCGGTCTTGTCCTGGCTGGGCTTTATCGCGTATTCATGGCCTTACCGATCGGCAACTCATTATCATAGAGGCCGAAAACACATTAACCCGGCCCCTCGCTCCCGGCCGCCAGCAGCGGAACCAGCACATCGCTGATGGGGACGGGGATGCCCTGCGCATGACCATAACGCTGTATTACGCCGTTGCGAATATCCCACTCCATGGGGCGATTAGCCTGCCGATCGGCCAGAATCGAGGTGCCTAAATCCGCAGGCGCGCGTTGAAAACCCTCTACTATCTCTTGCGGAACGTTATCGTGCAGTACCGCGCCCTGCGCACGCGCAACCGTCAGGCATTCGCGCAGGTAAGCCAGCGCCAGTGCCGTGACATCACCGCGAGAAAACATTCCGGCGCGGCGATTAGCCAGCACCATCAGACCTGCAACGGCATTTTGCAGCAGCTTGCGCCAGGCAATCGACGTAAAATCGGACGACAGTTCAACCGCACAGCGAGTGCCGCTGAGCGCCTCAGCCACCCGCTTTGCCTGCGGCACATCCGGCAGCGTAAGACGTGGTTTGACGCGCAGCCACACTGAAGCATCTGGCTCACGCTGCGCCGGAAACCAGACGACAGAAGGCAGTATGCTGGCACCGTTAACACGGCTTTCCAGCTGATTTTTCTGCTCAACGCCGTTTTGCAGCGCGCACACCACGGTGTTTTCATCGCACAGTACGGCCAGCCAGTCAGCACAGTCAGCGACCTGGGTCGTTTTCACCGCCACCAACACCAGATCGACAGGATGCTCGATCGCAGCCGGATTGTTCAACACCGGCCCCGGCACAACAATTTCCCCCTCATCATGGCGCAGAACTAACTGTGAGTGAGCAGTGCGCCCGCACAGTAACGGCGTGCGATCAACTTCATGCAGTACCGCAGCGATAGTCGTACCGATCGCGCCAGGGCCGATAAGCGCGATGGAAGGATAGTCAGACATCTTGAGCCCTCCTGGTTGATTGAATCATCAGCGTGCCTATTGCGCGCTCTCGCGGTCAGCACAGAGCGATGCTAAACAGCGCCCCCACGGATGAAAAGTGAAGTGTCATCATCGCGCCATGAGTAAATACTCATGCTTTAACGATAACTGCGCTGCGCCTGCTGAGATTCGGCCAGCAACCAGCTGCGGAATTTCACAATATGGGGCTGGGTTTCCGTTCCCAGAGGGCAGACGAAGTAATAGGCGGCCGGAGAAGGAAAAGGGATAGCAAAGAGCCGGACCAGAGAGCCATCGCCAATCTCTTTTTCAACGTGCCCGCTACGCGCCAGGGCAATCCCCTGCCCAAGTAGCGCAGCTTCAATCGTCATATTGGTATCGGCAAAGCGGACGCTCTCGTGCAGCACATCGGTGTTGACGCCAACCCGCTTAAACCAGGCGTCCCATTTCGGGACCAGATCGGCACCATCACGCGTCAGTAGCGGATAGCGCAACAGTTCAGCAGGCTCATCCGGCGTGCCAAACCGCTGTAAAAGCGCCGGGCTGGCTACCGGAAAGAGCTGCTCGCGAAACATAAATTCCGTGTGCAGCGCCGGATAGTTACCGTGGCCGAAACGGATCGCCACATCCGCATCGGTGCTGGCGAAGTGAATGGCTTTATCCGTACTTTCCAGGCTGACCAGGATCTCCGGGTGCAACCGCGCTAACCCCGGCAGCCGTGGAAGTAGCCACTTTAGCGCAAAGGAGTAAGTGGTATTGACGCGCAATCGCACCCGGCCTTTTTGTTCACGCAGATCGCTAAGGGTGGTTTCCAGTTTGCTAAAAAATTCACGTACCAGAGGAGCGAGCGCGGCGCCAGCGGGGGTCAGTCTGAGGGGTTTACCGCGCTGAAAAAGTTGCAGTCCCCAGAGTTCTTCAAGGTTTTTTAACTGATGGCTGACTGCGCTTTGTGTAATACACAGCTCTTCTGCGGCGGAAGTAAACGTCGTGTGGCGGGTTGCCACTTCGAATGCACGCAGCGTGGCAGTAGGAGGAAGGTCACGCATCTTTCTGTTCCCTGTAATGAGCTAATACTCATAACACAATAGGCTCGATTGATTACCAGGGAAACGGTGCCGCAGAGAAAACACGCTCAGAAACGCTCCTCAGCCTGGGAGCGTTCTGCATATTCTCCCGCGTATGCGCTTATCGGCGGCCCGGAGGCCAGGCAGCAATACGCAGGCGCCAATGTATTCAGATGCCTTTCTCGGCCTGGCGGGGCGTAAAATATAAATTTAGTGTTCCGCCCCAAAACACACCGTCGATGATCCCACTTAACAGACCAAACATAAGATTAAAATTAAACGCGTATTTCAAATCCGGTTCGACATTGAGAAAAAAAATCAACGCGAATTTGGTGGCAAAAGCAATAATGATAAATATCAGGGTCAACGGCGTACCCGGACGAATAATTAAATCCGTTCCCTCTTTGATTTTTAAACGCGGACCGGCGCGCCAGAGCAACCAGCCCACGCTGCCGCCAATAAGTAGCCCCGCCAGCATGGATACCATCCCCCAGTGCGGGAACGCCAGCTCATTAATCACGCCGCTTCCGCCCCAAAAAAGGAAGATTAACGGCAAAAGAAAAAGCCGTTTAACTTCCATTTCCCGGTCATTCAATGCATTTATTCCCCTCGCAATGAGAAAAACAAGTAAAATCCAGACCCATACAGGAGTTCCGGTCAAAATATTTAATAATGACATATTATGCACCATGGTGTTTGACGCGATAAAAATATCGCATGATGTTAGGAAGATATTTAGAAAAAAGAATACCAACACAGACCAGGCCAATAGTTGCCAGGCGAAGCTGGGGAGTCCACGCAAAAAATGCATTGAGCAGACCATTGGCAAGAAAGATGATCGTCCAAATCCATGTAATATATTTATTGATAAGGTAAAACATAATATGCCTGCGTTTTTCCTCAGAAACACCGGCGCTGGCATAAAAAATGGTAAAGGGTTTCCTGACCAGCAGACTCACAAACGAGACGAACGCGAGTGACAGATAACAAAAGCTTGTTGGGTAATTCAGTAACAGCGTAGACCAGCCGACAAAGTAATTAATAAACAGGATGATAACCGTCAGAATATTGGTAATCATCACTGGCTCTCCCTGCCGGACAATTTTAATGTTCACCACAATAATAAACAGTAAGATCACACTTAAGATCAGTGACCTTTCAAAGATGGTTAACACGTTTTCGTTTACCACCCATGAGTAAATACTCCACGGAATAAAGGAAATTATAATATTGAACATATCGCATCATCCTTTCTATATTTAATAGAAAACTTGCCACACGTGCACCGTTTTTTAGTTTCTGAATGAATATAAAAAACACCGCTCGAATCACACTCCGCATCTCGTTTAATGGCCAGCAGATAGGCATTCCCCGGATAAACCGCTTCAATGAATTTGACTTTTTCCAGCGCAACAGAAACGATATTTTCCGCCGTCTCGCACGACACTAATGCGAGCACCATGTCAATTAACAATGAACCGGGACATACAGCCCGGGAGGGAAAGTGCTCCTGAAAAAGCGGATGATGCGCGTTAAAGGAAAAAGGATAAGCATCTCCGGTTAAAGGAGAAACTGTATATAAATCACCGGGGAATGATGGCGAGGCATTGTCTGATGCCGATTCAGGTAAATAGACCTTGCTGACAATGATAATAGCCTGCGCAATAACAGCACGGTGATTATCGCGGGAAGTGGCCTTACAGTGAATACGGTAAGCATCATTAATAAGTTCAATATGCCCTTCAACGCGTAACAGATCGCTATCAAAATTGGCGGCAGAGTTAAACTGTTCCACCATCACCGGAAGATAGCGCCAGGTTGGATCGGTATTTTTCGCCACCGCAGTGGCGAAGCGAACGGCAAATTGATGCAAGGCTTCGAGTAACAAACCCGGTTTCAGGTAGTTATGCGCTAAATCCCAGTGGGAAATATTGATTTGCCCGCAAGCAGCCGTCGATTTCGTTAAGGTGATGCCCTGACATATCCCCAAGAAATTTGGCTCGATGCGATGACTTATAGCCATGATTGGGGAACCTTTTTATATTTTTCTCTTAAATCCTCTGAGGACAAACCAAAGGAGTGAGCGCTAAACCGCGCTTGATAGTGCGCGAGAAGTATCGGCATCCGACAGACAAAAAAGGCCAGCAGCCCCAGCTCAGGCGCAACCCGGTGCGCGCTCATGACGCTGGCAATTAAAAAATCGACATTGGGTTGCAGGCCGGTGTTGTCCGAAATGGCGCGGGCAAGCGCACTGAAGGGCCGCATCGACGTCTGAAAGCGTGAAAAGAAGAAATCAACCCGGACATCATTGCGCATGATCGGATGTCCAAACCCCGGCCAGGGCTTGTCCTTGCAGTAATGGTTTACCGCAGCATCAATATTCCCTTTTTCAACATCATCAATGACGCTGGACAGTCTCATGATCGCATATTTACAGGCGCCCATATGTGCAGGCCCGGTGGCACAAAACCCACCGATTAATGCAGAAATAACATCGCTCTTGGTACTGGCAATAAACCTCACCGTGGTGGTCGTGGGCGTCACAATACCAAACCCGCCCAACAGCAGAGACATAAACCGGCAACGCGCCTCATCCTCCAGGCCGGAAGACGCCGCCTTCCCGGTTAACGCTAACCAAAAATAGTGTTCAAAGGATTTGCAATTTTCGATCGCCGGTAAATCAAAAAATGGCTCAGAGGAACGCGCCAGCGAAATAATCCACGGCATAAGCAAGATAATTTTCAGACAGTCGCCATCATTTACCGGTGCCATAACCTTACACTGCGCCGCCGACACCTCAACTTGCGACAATAACATCATAAATCTCTGCATTAAGGTCAGTGATGGCAATGCGTTGATCAGTTGATGCATCGCTTTAATTTTGGATACAGGGTCCGTTTGTTTCAGTTCGGTATTGGCGCTCTGAATAAGCCGATCCATCTGTTCTTCATTAACAAGGCTACCGGTCAGTGCAAACCAGGCGTTCTGCAAATAACGGTTTGCATCGGCAATCTCGATCAAATTGCATCCACGAATAAACAACACGTTATTATCTAAATCATAATTATCGATAACATCATCCGACATGATTTACTCCTGTTGCTCTGGCGATAGGCGGTAAAGCCTGATGTTGACATTATTGAGCGTGGTTTTGGCGATAAGCTGCTCAGCCATTTCATCAGCATTCAGATACCCTGACTCATACAGAAAGTTAGGTTCCCGCTCTATCACATCGACCGTTTTGGTGATCGTTTTTTTAATGGCAGCGTAGAGGTTTTTCTTATTCATAATGGAGGAGGACAAAATGATGACATCCATATCCTTATAATCAAACGCTTCTCCCGGCTGACATAAAAAGTGAACGCGATGTGCCTCCACGTCTTTAGGTATACGCCAGCAATCGAAAACATTTTGCGCCTGCGCTACCGCATCCTGAATAATATCCAGCGCGGTGATTTGACATGCTGAATATTTTGCCCACATCAGCACGCTGGTTGGCATCGGCCCGCAACCTACATGACAAATATTCGCCGCGTCACTGCGGATAAGCGCCCTTTCTGCGTTGTAGAGTTGGCGATAAAAATCGATAAACTTATTTCTGTTATTGCTGACACTCTCGAGTTCAGATTGCGGGATCGCCAGGCGCCTGGACATCATCCCTGACATCTGCTCTTCATATTTCATTTCATAGTCGAGCGCTTTACGATCCAGTTCCGCAAGAAGATCCTTGTGGGTATTAATGAAGGTATTAAAAACGGCGGCGTTCTCTCTGCGCGCAGCAGAAAATTGCGTACTGATATGCTGTAGCCTGTCGTAAAAATCCATAGAAAAGAGTGAATGCTCATCAATCGGATGCGAATTCACTAACACAATTTCATGAAGTAAGTTATCAAGTTGCATTAGCATGACTCCCTTGTGTCGCAAACCAGCAGACATTTCCCTCTGGGTGAAAAAAGCAAAGCGTTATGCTCAACAACGGTGAGATTGATACGCCCCCGGTTTTTCATATAGGCTTCATAAATATCCGGCAAATGACAGATTTCATCCTCCAGTTCGGACAAATCAACGCCATGAGATAATCCGCAGCAGATTTTAATATCCATAATTTCTTGTCTCTCAGCGGATAACGACAAGACGATTTGAACAATCGCCTCGGGCAATCGTTGATTAATCATTCTGGCTATTTTTTCATGGCTAATCAGATTGCCCATGAAATTAAAATCTATAGCGTTGCGTTTAATACCCTGAAAATAGAGTTGATTATTTTCAACGGATAATTTGCCCCTATCCCCCACCGGATATCTGACAAGTTTACGCGAGGCATCCGGGTCCAGCGACGTAACCAATAGCCCCTTTTTATCTTCATATTCAAAGAAAAAATCATCGCTGAACAGCAGATACTTATTATGATGCCCCTCGACAGACATCCCAATGAAACCGCACTCCGACAGGCCGTACAAACCGATTATCCGCAGGTCGCCGCCCAGCATCTCGCGCAAATACTTTTCATGTGCGGCCAACATCGGTTCACCGGTAAAAACCACTTTTTTAATTGCCAGCGGAACCCCAAGCCGGATCATGGTTTCCACAAACTGAACGAGAGTGGCCGGCACACCAAACAGCGTCGAGAGCTGAATGTCGGCCAGAAAATCGAAATGACTCTTCCGCAGCAATGCAATATCGCCGACCGGCACCACATGCGCGCGACAATGTTTTAAAATTTCACACGCCGAATAGTGTAAGGATGAAAACAGGTTAATCGTAAAGAGGTTGCCAACGACGTCGCCGGCGGAAAAAACCTGCCGCGACCGCAGGTTATGAATTAAGTTGTGCTCCGATGCGCTGACCGCGTCCTTACTGGATTTTAAACGGACGCTGATCATTTTCATCGCCCCGGTGGTGCCGCTTGTGGCACCAAGCAGCATCGGTATTTGCTCAGCCGCTGGGTCCCGTTGTGTCAAAGAACCACTGTCGCCAGTGGTTGAATAAACGTGGGAACTCATCCTGACTGAATCACGGAAGGCCGCATAATCGAATGCCTGGCATCCGGTGATTGCCGTAATCCGCGGTTGCATTTTTGCATACATCTCAGCGCAGCAATAATCCATGATGACTCAGGCCTTTTTAATGAAAATTTCACAGCCCAGGGCAGCAAGACCTTCTCCGCGCGTCACGGTCCAGCTTATCCCGTCAAGATCGCAGCAGTGCATAAGAGCGGTAAGACTCGCCAGCGTGAATTTTTCTTCCGTGGACATATCCGTCACACCACACTCGCTACGTGATTGATTAAAAACACCCAGTGCGCTTTCTTCTGCATCGGCCAGCGGTTCGTGGATAATAATGCGACCGCCGCTATCCAGAACACGACACAGCTCCTGCAACCCTTTTGCAGGTTCAGCCCAGTGATGAATGACGGAGCGGGCATAGATCATTGAAAATGAATTATCGGGAAACGGTAAACTACTGACGCTGGCTTCAACAATGTTGAATGCATGCTGGCATTTCAGCTCGCTACATTTTTTAACGCAAAAACGCACCATGCGCGGATCAATATCAACCCCATAAAAGGAGTAATCAGTGAGTTTTTGCGACTGGAACAGGTCGAAAAGCATGTGGCCGGTTCCCATACCAATATCGAGAATCTTTTTCCTCGGCGAAGTAATACTGGCTGCTTCTTCCAGAATCCTTTCTTTTAAATACGCATTCCACGGTGATGTGCCTTCTGTCGCGTAAGTTTCATAGTGTTCAGGTGTGATATCTACCAGCAAATCGTTCATACCAATATTCCTCTAAATATATTTATGGCTCTGCCACAGGAGTGTTAAAAAGTTAACCGGGTATTGCGACGTTCATCTCTTCATATAACAGATCATCTAAAATGATTGATGTTAAAGACGCATCCAGCAAAACGACGGTTATTACGGATTGCTCAAGGTAATAGCAGTTACAAATAAATATCTTCCCCTTAAATTCGGATACCTTGCCAACATAGCGAAAAACACATCTCACCCGGTTATGTGCAACTAATAAGTAATCATTGATATCAAAAGCACACGCAGAAATGGCGCACAGTGCCTTATATAAACTCTCCATACAGCTGAATATCGTGGTGCATAAGCGGTTATCCGGCACCTGTCCCACCGGGAAACGGCAATATTTTTCACAGTAGTTCAACATAAATGGCCTTGGTGCTTTCGCCTTTTCGATAAATTCGATATCAATCCCGACAGAATGAATCCGCGGATCGTTATTCACCAACATAACGCTTTTATTCCGTCCATGGCTTACGGAACTGTGTGCCACATCTACGCCAGGAAAAATCCTTTTAAATATATCAACAAAAAGCACCCTGGCCATTTCACGATACAATATCTTTTCCGCTGTACGCTTTGTTGAGACCGGCAAATAACGATGAAGCCTGTCGATATGCAAATAAGCGGTATAAAAAGAGTGACTTACTATGCACAGATAATTATTTGCATGACGATTAACATACACTTTATTCATGTCATGGTTTTAATTCTATACTGCACATTTTATCTTCCCTGTTTTTGTCGTCGCGATTTCTCTGACATTTATTTTAAATGCATACTGATACCATTTATCCGTTAATATCTTAGTGATTATCTTTATCTGCGCACTGTTCGCGGACATATCAAGATTGAGATAAAGCTCGCCGTTCTGCGCTTTTGAAAAATAGTGTCGTAAGCCACCGGCGTACTTCACAATATCATTTGAAATAAGCTGAACCGGAATAAACTTGCCATTGTGTTTGAATTCATTCACCGCTCTGGCTATCCAGTAGTAGCATTCGGCTTCATCTTTCACAAACAGATCGCCGGAATCAAACCATTCCGCGCGCGGTTTTAATTGCAGATAACTATCAACATAGCCATCACAAGCGAAAGGCGTTTTATAAAACATCCGGCACACCGAATCAGACGCCTGCGAATCGACGGGATGCAAATCAATTTTGATGCTGTCCGTCATGACTTTACCGGGCGCCACCACGCCATATTTGCTGGTTTTTTCAATATCACCCGGCGATCGGATCTCATTATGAAATAAGCGAGGCCCGGATTCGGTCTGGCCGAAGTTATTCCACAACGTATTGCAGGATGAAAGGATACTCGCTGCCTGCACGGTAAGCAGACGATCGGATGCATTCAGGATATTGTTTACGTGAATTCGGCTTTTGGTAAAAATTTCGCTAACAGGCAGCATCCAGTCACCGATTAAAGGCAAATTAGTAATGCTGTAATGGGAAACAAGTTCACCAATATTGCTGATGTGAAATTTTTCAAATACCAATTTACTTTCCGACAAAAACGCACACAGCATGGTTGAAAGGCCATACATATACTGCACCGGGAAATAACACAATGAGCGATCTTCATTGCCGAGCTTAAGATACTGGCTCACCGCGCATGCGTTTTCAATCAGTGTATTTTCATGATACTGGATCAGCTTCGGTGTACTGGTTGTTCCGGAGGTGCAAAAATAAAAGCGTGCACATGGAGACTCAGTAAAACCATCAAGCGTCTCGCTCGCGAGCGAAGGATTGCGATCAAACGAGATATTAATCCGCTGGTTTATCGTATTAATATCTCTGACTTCATTGCTCATAACAAAAGCCGCAATGCAATCGGTATCCACCAGCATATCAACAATGCCAAGGTCATGAACATTCACTATCCAGGCTTTCAACCTGAGCGCAGAAGCAACAAAATAGCTGATCATTCCTTCGAAATTATTTCTAATCACAAAAACAAACAGCTTATTTTGTTCCGCCTGCGGGCGCTGACGAAAATATCTGACCACGCTACCGGCACAGCCCTTTGTCATCGTAGCTATATCTTCTGACGAATATTGACTGTCATGACAAATCACTTGCCAGTTTCTTTCTAATAAGGAATGCATTGTTAGCATGATGTCTACCTTACAGATATTTTGGATTTCCTAAAACCAGACTGCCTGCGCCACCACCCATACCAAATGAGTTTTTCAATGCGTATTTAAGCGGCCGGTGCTGATGCTCCTTCACAAGCGCAATGCCATCGGGTAATTGCGGATCGGGTTCATCGCAATTCAAAATTTTGGGTAAGAGATCATGCTGAAATGAAACCAGCACGCCCAGAATTTCCATTGCCCCGGCTGCGGCAATCAGGTGCCCGTGATACGATTTCGTCGCCACAATCGCCGGGTTGTGTTCACCAAAAACTTTTCTGATTGCGCTGGCTTCGTGCTGGTCATTTTGTAATGTCGATGTTCCGTGCGTATTCACAAAGTCAATCGTATTACGGTCAACCCCCGCATGTTCGATGGCCCGCTCCATCGACAATTGCATTTCGAGATCGTCTTGATGCGGCATCACAATATGCTGCGCGCAGAGTGCGCCCCCATAGCCCAATAAATAGGCCAGCGGCTTGTCCTGCCGCGCCAATACGCTGGATAGCTTTTCAATGACGAACAGACCCGCGCCTTCTGCTAAGACAAATCCGCTGCGGTGCCGATCGAAGGGCCGCGAACGCGCGGTGCCACAATAGTGTTCATCGGTCGAGATCACCCCCATTCCTTCTAAGCGTGCAAGGTTCAACGGCGTAACTTTGGCGGAAACACCGCCGCAAATTGCCGCTTTAATTTCACCGCTGCGGATGGCTCGCATAGCCAGGCCGATACTTTGCGTAGAAGCCGAGCAGAGACCTAAATGTGCAAAGCTGAGACCCGCGAAAGGGATGATGTCATGTATCGTTTTCAAAACGGCAGTGGTATCAAGATCGAGAAAATCACCAATTTTAAAATGCTCCAGCGCGGCATCGACCAGGCATTGTTTATCCGCATCGGCGGGAACCTTTTCCGAGAAACCGATGCACTGTTCAATATCGATCGCCGGTTCATCGATTCCCACGATGCAACCAATTTCTTCCGCAGAATAATACGCCGGCAGCCGCAGCCGATCGTGCAGCCGCTTTGCCGCTAATCCGGCGTAAAAAAGCTCGCCGTTTCTGAAAGGGCTTTTTTTAGGCCAACTGATTGCGGCATTGCCTTCTACAGGGATACCGGCTTCATGTGTCTGAAAATAGTGATGATCAAACTTCTTTATCTCCCGTATACCGCTTTGCTCATTCATAAAGCTGGCGTGAATTTCATCCAGATTGCTGCCTAATGGCGTGACGGCGCCATATGCACTGATACATAAAGTATCTGCATCGAAATGGGTATTCATTGTGATCCGTTCCTCAGCGTTTAATTAACCAAATGTTCCCGATACCATAATTGATACCAGCGCCATTCAGCATGACCCGGGCTCCTGAAGGAATAGCGGGATCATTAAGGCAGCATAAAATATCCAGTATATTATTGAGTTTCCCGGTGTAGCCGGTTTTCGCTTTATAATTGATAATCCTGGTCCGGGGGAAAAATTTCTCCAGCGCAGAATACTCCGCTATTTTTTGCGCGCGAATACCGTTGTTATAACTGATAATAACATCCGGTTCTCCCTGTTGCGTTCGCTGTTTACCCAACAGACTTTCCCAGTCCTCTTGTTCAAACCTGACTTTGGGGCAATAGCGAACAGTGACAGAAGTTAATTCAGCCAGCGCATTACGGCTGTCATTGTCTAAAGACATCACCGCCGCCCCCCAACTGGGGATAATACCGGACGCATCCGCAGCATTTTGCCGGATTTCACCAAACTTTTTAAAAACGGCCAGGCTATCGAAGGTCAGCATATTTGCCGCGCTCACCACCATTGCCCCTTTTTTTGCCGTTGAGTTAACGATGTCAGCCCAGGCCAGTTTCAATGCCACCAGGCCACTTAACGATGCGGCGCGTAACGGCGTACCCTCCTCATGATCGCGTAATAATTTTGAGGTGTGATACAGCACATTTGTTGGCAGTAATCTCAGCATATCAAGAGGGTTATTCATCTCTTTATAGTGCTGGATATGTTTCCAGACTGAACCATCATCGTTATATTTACGGCAAATTTCAAAAAGCGTAGTAAAACTGTGCTCTTCACTATCACATGCCGTATAAAGAAAGGCTTTTGCATGCTCGTCCAGGCACTCTTTGCTTTTAAAATCAATCAGCGCATTGATTGCCATTTTTGACATCGAGTTCAGTACTGCGCAGTCCTCTCTGCTGACCCATTTTTTTTCCACCACCGACGGTGTCGAAGAATTATAGTAGTCCAGATCATGAGGGTTTATTTCTCCCTCCGCAGCCAGTAACTGGCTCAGCGCCGCACTATGGGTGGCAAATTGCTGATGCACACCATAGTTTTTTATATAGACCTTTTCCATCACGCGACCTGCGCTTTAACGGCTGATATTTGTTGGTTGATATAGTTCAGCGTGAAATAGGAGTAGAGCTCCTTGAACTGAATTTTTTTATCAACAGCGTCTGATCCTTTTAAGCCCAGCAGGTTGTTGATTTCAGTAAGGCCTTTGCTGGTCCACTCTTTGGTATCAAATGAGTAGTAATCTTCGGTGGTCGCCCATTTATTCACTGGCCAAAGGCTTTCAGGGCTAACGTCAACTTTGAAGTGTTTTTTTAACTCGAAGGCAAAATCAATATAATCAATCGAGGTCATCCCGTAATCAGAGAACAATGACTTGTTCGGATCAAGCTCTTCAGCTTCATCCAGGTACATGATATCTTTAAAAATCTGATTAATTGTTGAAATATACATTAGATTATCCCCTCACCATTTCCGATCGTTAATGAAACGCCTGTAGTAATAATTGTGCCGTTAATAAATGAGCTGACGGCATTTGCGACATCTTCAGTAGCCAGCATTTTTCTCATTGGGATCGTTTTTTCTATGCTGGCGATACTTCTCCCTTCTTTCGCACAATAGTCCTGGAGCATTTTTGTTTTGATATAACCGGGGCTCAGGCATAGCGTCCTGATATTGAACCTGGCCATTTCCAGGGCGACACTGGAGAGATATCTTTCCATTGCTGCTTTTGTCGAACCGTACAGGGAGTTGCCCACGCTAATTTTTTTGGCAGCCACCGAACTGATAAACACCAGCTTGGTCTCTTTTTCTTTATACTGCTTCATCGTTTTGACGATGGTATTAAAAATTAATACTGCCGACAGATAGTTAAGACGCGTTGTGGTGCGAATATTTTCGGGTTTCAGCTCATCGCACAGACACGCCGGATTATTACCGGCACAATAGATTGCGACGTCTATTTTGATATTTTCTAAGGCCGTACAGAATTGCACGACGTCATGCTCGGAGGTCAAATCCAGCTGAACCGGCATAACAGCGCGTTGGTACCGCGCCTTCATATCGCTGACCACGGCTTCATTACTGAACCACGTAAAAACAACGAGATAACCATCATTAATTAATGAATCAATGACATTCCGTCCTATCTCAGCAGTACCTGCCACTACCAGTGCCAAAGGTTTTTCATTATATGCAGGATGATTTATAACATCGGTAAAGATCTGGCTCATGACACTTCTCCTTGCTTATATTTAAGCGTAACCATGAATCTTCTATTGCAGCTCAAAAATTGAATCATCCATTCTCAATACAAACACAAGCCCTGAGAAGGCTATATAAATAAGCAATGTCTGATTACGTTTTAAAATATCATCTAATTTTACAAAATCAATTACTTTTACTTTAAAATATTTACAGACAAATAAAAGAAAAAAGGAATTCAATCACAAGAGTTTAATATCCACCAACAGTCAGATATTAAATAACCTGTAATTCAGGCAATAATCATCCGCAGGTATTTTTCGCAAACAAATTTGCTAATACCTGGCGTAAGCTATTATTAAATATAGTTATTGCTGCAATGGATATTTTTATGCCATACACTATTTTCCTGATTAATAACCAGCATTGATAATGTGCATTTAGCAGTAAACGCGATCTCTGATCTTTTATTATTTAGATGTTATAGAGAAATTTGTTCTGCATTGCCCGACTGACTTGTAACACATGCCCACCAATGATTAATTGAATCTTACCGGTACAGTCTCGTTTTATTTTTTCAATGGCATTAACGTTGACGACAACAGAGCGATGGACCTGCCAGAACTCGTCCGGATCGAGCTGTAGCAACAGTTCCCGCAGCGAACCGCGCAGCAGGAAAATGTCTGACTGCGTTTTACCTTTTTTATACAGCGATATGTACTTATCTTCCGCCTTAAAAAACTGGATATCCGAACAATGAACTAATTCAATATCCTCGCCTTTTTGCACACGAACCCATTTCAAATAACTTTTATGTTCAACGGGTAGAAAGGACTGAAATTTTTCGAATAATGCATTCAGATCGGGTGTGGTTTTATCTGCCGTCGTCTCATTCAGCCGCTGCTTCATTTTCAACACACATTGTTCCAGCCGCTTTTCATTCAGCGGTTTTAACAAATAGTCGATGGCATTGGTTTCAAATGCCCGCACAGCGTACTCATCATAGGCCGTCACAAATACGACTAACGGAAATTTATCCAGCTGGCTGATCCTGCGTATTAACGTCATACCATCCATTTCCGGCATACGGATATCCAGAAAGGCAATATCAGGCTGCTCTTCAGCGATGGCATCAAACGCTTCTTTCCCGTTTTCACAGCTGGCCAGTATGTCCAGCTCAGGCCAAACATCTGCCAGCATTTTATTGAGCTGATATCTCAGTAAAGGCTCATCATCAGCAATAATTGCGGTTATGTTTTTAGTCATTGCGCATTTCCGGCGTTGAATTGGTTACCATTAGCGGGATGAAAATTTCAGCAGTGACGCCCTGAGTCGGATTTTCTTTGATGCGTAACCGTGCCTTCCCCATATAGATTGCATCCAGCCTTTGCCGGATATTCTCCAGAGCCAGACCATGCCCACCGGATGATGGCGCCATAGAAAGACCGCTGCCATTGTCAATAACCTGGATACAGGCGCCTTCGGCCTCTTTTTTCACCGTCACTTCAATAGATCCGCTTCGGTGTTGCGGTTCGATACCATGACGAATGGCGTTTTCAACCAGGGGCTGAATTAACATCGGCGGAATAAAAAAAGCACCGGCGCTAAACTCATTCCTTATTTTGTAAACCAAACGTGCGCCGAGCCTTATTTGCTGGATAGATAAATAGGCATCGATTAGCGCCAGTTCCTCATCAATATTAACAAAGTCGCTGCGATTTTTTTTCAAGGCCCCGCGTAATAAGTTCGTCAAATTAACCAGTAAAAGTTTTGCCAGCGCAGGATCTTTATCAATTAAGACATCCAGATTCGCCATGGTATTGAAAAGAAAATGCGGCTCTATTTGGCTCTGGAGCTGTTTGAGTTGACTTAGTGCCAGCGCTTTCTTTTGCTCTGATTGCTGGCGCTTTGCGACTTCGAGCGCGTTCTGCGCTTTTAATTTCTGTTCGTGGATATAAAAGAAAGTGAAACTCACGATGGCCAGAATGAAACCCGGAGCCAGCGTCGAACGTTGATTCAGAAAGAATTCGTTATAAGATAATGGGCTAAACCAAAAATAGGCATTAAGGCTGCCAAACAGGATGCAACAGATGAAAGAGAGACCGTTAATTTTTGCTTCAGACAGTGACGGCTTCATCCATCTCAGCAGCAATGCGCTGAATAAGGCGCTGTAACCATAACCAAAACTAATAATTATTTTTCTGAATAATAAGGACGCCCAGTTATGAGATAAATCTGCTGGCGATTCAAACAAGATGAGTATTCCGGCAACGCCCATACAGTACAAACTTGTTTGTATTAGCTGAGTGCGAAACTTTTGGCTTACTGGTAATAGCCTGCGCATCCCGAATGTCCTTTTAGCTTTATATTATGGTGAAACTTTCCACTCATATTTCTCTGCGTTAACCTGTTTCCCTGCTTTATTCAGAAAATCATATCATATTGATTAGAAATTTCCTTTAAGATTTATAAAAATCAAATCCCGATCCGGCATGTTGGCATACACGGAATTTCCCGCACCGGTATAAAATCGGCTGGCCAGCTCAATCTTTATATCAGATTCTCCTGACTCATACAGCGGATATGAGAGCCTTGGGGTTGCGACCAGACCACCATCGGTTGGCGAAACCAGTAAATCCAGGCTGGGTTCTAATTTTTCAAGCCACAAATATTTGGGATGTAAAGCAGACATATTCATCTTAAAGTGCAGCATGACGTTCTGTGCAACTAAACTGGTATTGTCCAGCCCCCAGGAATAACTGCTGGCCAAACCTGTTGTTGCCGGATGCTGCGAGAGTTCGTCTGCGCGCTGAAATGCTTTCTTCCACATACTCTTATCCCAACTACGCCCGTCGTACCAATATTCACCGATAATATTCAAACCCGTGGTATTGGCCCAATTGAAACCCAGCAAAAATTGATACGAATCATTACTTGTTCCCCACCTGACCGGCTCATTCATATCGCCTTGCTTATAAGACTGATAACGCTGCGCATAGGCAAACGAGCTGTGCAGCTCCAGTGCCGGCGTCAGGACAGCAACGACGGAACCCCCAACAGTACCGCGATGCACCTGATCAAAGTACATCACTCCCTGGAGTTCTGTACTCCCGACCAGGGCATAGCGCCGAAGACCGATGCCGTGCTGTTTTTCCGCCAGCCGGGCCTGATCCGTATTGGTTGAGGCCCAGGACTCATCGGTTGCCACCAGTTCCCATTGACCGACACCATCAAACCAGGAAGCCGTGGCCGCGCCAACACCTTCGTCAACCTGTATCCCTACCGGGTTGCGCTCGTACGACTTAAAAATATCCAGGGGACGAAATCCGTACCCGACATCCCAGTCCAGCCGTTGTTTCCCGATACTTAAATCAAGCGGCACGCCTGCCAGTTCGGCTTCTGGCTGCCAAAATAACTCCTGCACAATCAACTTCTTAGTAACGGAGTCCTGGCTGTCGGTTGTTAAAAGATTATTGCCTTCGAGGGCAAATGTCCCGCTTACGCTGTTCCATTCGGCTGTTGCCGTGACCAGCGAATCCAGAGACTGTATCGACCCACCCGCAGTGTCGTTTAACTTCGTGTGGCAATATTGTTCACTTTCAAAACTGCTTTGCCATGTCCAGTTAACATCAAATTTTGCTTCAGCCCGCGCGCCAACAATCAGCATGGATAATAGACATAGGCGACCCGAAGCGGTCACAGATCTACCCTTGGCTGCTGAATTAAATAGGCCGGATTGTAATATTTTTCATCCAGCTGATAGGGCACGACATTCTGGTAATCAATGACCGTTTGTTTCTCCGGCTGTATGCTATCCAGCAATGTCATTGAAACTATTTTTTGCGGATGAAGCGGGTTATCCGCAGTAAAAATTGCCTGCTTCGCCATCTTTTGTGACAGCAAATAGAGGTCTGCTTTTAGCGGGAAATCGTTCGTTGCATCCAGCCATAACTGAATTTTAGCGTAGGTTTCACCTGCCGTTTTTGCCGTCAACTCAAGGTGATTCGCCATGACGTGTTTATTTTGTATCACGATATCCTGCGTCCCTTGCAGCGTTCCCTGATAATGTTCACTCCAGTTGAGGGTAGAAATATCACCGACGGACGCATTGCCAAGGAGTTTTTGTATGGGCGTGATTCTGATTGGCCGACGACTTTGCGGCATTAACAGCCAATAATTATCACCGAGCATCAGTAATTTCTGACCCTCCTCGGCTTTCGATTTAAATAATACCAGTGACTCGCGCATTGGCCGGATATACACATCGTACAATCTGGTGGTGTCGAGTTCATTATTTTGATAGAGCTTAACCTCGGTGGTAACTTTTGCATAAGGCTCTCTGGAACGATATTGATCCGCTTTTGTTAGCATCTGTTCCACTGTTTCTGCCTGAGCGGAAAAAGCAATTCCCCCGGCTAATAACAATGCTAATATTTTACGCATAAATCAGTGCCTCAATGATCGGTTTCTTCACACCTTTTCGGGCGGCAAACCACGCAACAACAAAACAAATAATGGCGACGGCAAGCGCCACGCTGATAAACAATTCCGCAGAGAAATAAATATGCAGCGGGTAACTTTCTGTTCTGCCCGGTGCAGGCGGCATTCGGATATCAACGACCGTTAATAACATCGCCAGGCCAGCGGATAATCCGCCGCCCACAATGGCTCCGCACATGGCCATTAATCCTGCTTCCAGCAAAAAGCCGTGAATAATTTCCTGTGGATAGGTACCCAGAGCGGCCAGCGTGCCTATTTCACGGGTTCTTTCCGTTACCGACATGGTCATGGAGTTAAATAGCGCGGCGAAGACCACCAGGGCCATTACGCCACCCATAATGGCGAAAATGCGGTTATATAAATTTTTAACGCCATCATAAAAGACAGCTAATTTTTGCCACGGTGTCGTGATCACCGGCTCTGCCAGTTTTAAGGTATGAAGTTTTGCATCGATCTGTTTTTGTAGCACCGGGGTTTGCGACGTTTCAAATAAATAGACCGACAACGTACTGACTTTATGCGTGGCAAGCAGCGCCTGCGCGGCAGCAATATTGATATAAAGCTGCCGTTTATCCAGCTCCGGAACGCCAGTCGAAAAAATGCTCTGTACTTTAAAATCCATAGCATTAAGCACACCGTCCGTGGTGGTTGATAGCAGTGTCACCACGTCGCCAACGGTCACTTTCAGGTTTTGCGCGAGGTTCGCGCCCAGCATCACCTCAGGATCGTCTTTTGCCGCCGAATCGTCACGCTGGGGAGATAATGGCTTGCCGGATTTCACCGCCAAAAATTCACCCTTAATGGCAAATTCCTGAGGATCGATTCCGGTCCCCATATAAATTGTCGATTTTCGTCCGTTGCTGATTAAACCATTAAATTCAATGCGCGGCAGAATGGCATGAATTCCCGGAATTGAAACCAGTGTTTTACCGATGATGGAATAGTCAGATAAGCCATTATCCAGC
The DNA here is from genome assembly GCF_013085925.1 of Kosakonia sp. MUSA4. Classification (NCBI taxonomy): domain Bacteria; kingdom Pseudomonadati; phylum Pseudomonadota; class Gammaproteobacteria; order Enterobacterales; family Enterobacteriaceae; genus Kosakonia; species Kosakonia sp. MUSA4. The sequence goes on along the minus strand of NZ_CP025697.1, from coordinate 921,017 downwards.
GGTATCTCTTCTTCCTGCTCAAAATAATTCGGCTGACTCAGCGTGATATGACCTATGCTCATCGCCGTTTCCTTCATGAGCGATTGATAGGTATACAGGCCAAAGCCGCCAGTACAACATAATGCAAAGACCACCACGGCGATAATCAGAATTGACAGCGTCGATCTCCGGCTATTACGTTGCAGGTTGAGCCATGCGCTTTTAATACTGATTGGCATCAGGCGTTCCATTGAATCTCCTCAGAGGAGATAAGCCCATCAACCAGATTAATATGTCTGTCGCATTGGCTTGCCATTCGTGGGTCATGCGTCGCGATCACGAACGTGGTGCCCATTTCGTGACCGAGCGTTTTCATGATCTGAATAATTGTGTTGGCTGAATGGCTATCCAGACTGGCTGTCGGCTCATCGGCAATCACTAACCGGGGTTGATGTACTAACGCTCTGGCAATCGCCACACGCTGTTGCTGGCCCCCGGACAAACGCTCCGGACGATATTGCAGAAAATCTTCCAGCCCGACTTTCGCCAGCATTTGTTCCGCTTTTTCTTTTTTTACTTTCGTACTGAATTTATTCAGCGTTAAGGGATAGGCGACATTTTCGATAGCGGTCATTACCGGGATTAAATTGAAACGCTGAAAAACAAAACCCAGACTGCTTCGGCGTAATGCGGTGGCTTCTTTAACTTTGCGGGGAAAAGGTGTGCCATCGATAAATGCACTTCCCTGATAGTTCATATCAAGCATGCCCAGAATATTCAGCAAAGTACTTTTCCCGGAACCCGATGGACCGCACAGTGCCACCATTTCTCCCGGGTGGATTTCGCCATTCACGCCACCTAATGCCTGTACCGTTTGCGACCCCAGCCTGTAGTCTTTTTTAATGTTAGAAAATGACAACATAGCCATTCCCCTTGTAGATGCATGAATTAATGGCACCCAATCTAAGGAGTGTCGCCAGCAAAAACTACCGCATGTGACGAACGGCAATAAGCGGGGATGAAAGGCAATATAGTGGGATGAACTGAAACGCTGCGCGCCGGATGCGACCTCATCGACCGGCGATATTTTTTAAGCACACAGCGCGTAAATAGATCTGTTTTAGAATATCGATACCTGATGCGTTGTCCGCTCACGCATAAAGACTGCCTCCAGCGCTTTTTTCGATAACGTCTTTCAGTGCCCGGTTTTCAAAACTGAGATCAGCAAGCATCTGTTTGAGATGGCGGTTCTCGTCCTCAACATTTTTTATATCTGACGTTTCTGTACCACCGCAGGTGCTTATTTCACCGCGCCTTCGGTTACGCCACTGATAAATTTACGCTGGAATACCAGAAACACCGCCACCAGAGGCAGTATGACGATCATCGCCCCCGCCATCAGCACCGGGATATCAATGGTGTTTTTATTCTGGAAAAACATCATGCCGATCGGCAGGGTACGTAGCTCATCTTTGTTCACCAGAATCAGCGGGATCAGAAACTCGTTCCAGGTCCAGATAAACAGCAGCAGCGCCAGCGTCGATAACGTTGGCCAGATGGCGGGCACCAGAAGGCCCCACAGAATTTTGCGCCGTGATGCGCCGTCCATCACCGACGCTTCCACCAACTCACGCGGCACCTGTTGCAGTGCGGTGGCGATCATCAGCGTGGTAAACGGTAGCGACAGGGCAATCTGCGGCAGGATCAGTGCCAGGTAAGTGTTGGTCAGCCCCATCCAGCGCAGCTCGTGGTACAGCGGGATAATAAAAGCTTCGCTCGGCAGCACCATGCCAAGGCCAAGCAACGCCGCCACCACCTTTTTGCCGGGGATCTTCAGCCAGGCAAAGCCGAAACCGGCCAGAATACCGAGCAGAATGCTGCAAATCACCACCGGGATCACCACCAGCACCGAGTTCATAAAGTAAACGTTGAAATGGCCCTGCTGCCAGGCAGTGACGTAGTTTTTAAAGTTGAGCGACGCAGGCAAAGTAAAGACACCCTGGAACAGCTCCATCTGGGTTTTGAATGAGGTCATCAGTGCCATCAGGAACGGCATGATGGTCATCAGCGCCACGATCCAGATAAGCGCGCGAAAAACGGCTGGCGTGCTACGCATCAGTGACGCTCCCGAATAGCAAAGTGGATTAACGCATTGATCAACAACACAATCATCATACTGAATACCGCAACGGCCGAGGCATAGCCGAAGTAGTGCAGGTCAAAACCCTGCTTGTACATAAAGAGATTGGTGACCATGGTCGAAGTGCCCGGCCCGCCCTGCGTCATCACATAGACCAGATCGAAGGCTTTCAGGCTGGCGATCACCGTCAGCAGCAGCGCGATACGTAGCTCGGGGCGCAGTGACGGCAGCGTGATACGCATAAATTTCTGCCGCCGCGATGAGCCATCCAGATCGGCCGCCTCCAGCAACGAGGGATCCATACGCTGCAACCCCGCCATAAACAACACCAGACAAAAACCAAAGAAATACCAGGTCGCCACCAGGCCGACAGCAGGCAATGCCCAGTTGAAATCCCCCAACCATGACAGCGCCAACTGCGGCAGGCCAATCGCCCGCAAAAACTGGTCGAGCGGGCCAAATGCCGGGTTGTACAACCAGCGCCACACCACGCCAAGAACTGCCATCGGCATGATATAAGGCAGGAAGAAGAAGATGCGCAGCAGGCTACGCTCTTTATTATTGCGCGTTTCATACAGGAAGCTGCACAGCAGCAAGCCGACACTAATCGGCAATAGCGTATAGAACAACATCAGCAATGCGTTATTGCCCAGCGCCACCCAGAATACCGGATCGCTGAACATGCGCATGTAGTTACTGATGCCGCTGAAGACTGGCATGGAAGTGCCATCCCAGTCGGTAAAACTGATCCCCAGCGACGCCAGCAACGGCACCAGCAGAAAAACCGCGTACACCAGCACCGCGGGCAGGAGATAGAGCGCATTGCGCCAGGCAGATTTGTTCAGCATAACCGTACTCGTTTGCGGGCCTGTCAGCGGCCCGGCATCACTGCCGGGCCGGAATTATCAGTGCTTCAGGGTTTTCAGGTAGCTTTGATAGTTGTCATCGAACCTGGCGACCATCTGGTCGGCGGTTTGCCGCCCGGCCAGCAGTTGCTGCACGTTCTGATTCAGTTCGGCGTTCATGGTCGGGGTCGCCCAGTCCACGTAATGGCCGAGGCCATCATGCTGGTTCAGCGTTACCCAGACCTGATAGGTCTCGGCCAGTAACGGATTATCAGCCGGGATTTGCGCATTTTTGCTGGCGCTGGCGGGCAGAAAGCCCACTTTCAGCCAGCGGTTCGCCATCTCATCCGACACGATATAGTCGATGAACTTTGCGGCGGCATCCTGCTGCTCTTTGGTTTTCGCCGTGCTGGTGATGGAGTACGCCAGGTCAGTCCCTCCCACCATCAGCGCGTGCTGCACCCCCGCGCCCATCGGCATTGCAGCAAAATGAATATCTTTATTGTCTTTGAACTGCCCCAGATACCAGGTACCGCTCACCAGGAAGGCGGCCTGCCCGTTCTGGAACAGAGTGGCGGCATCGTCATGGCCAATCCCCTGGTAACCAGTGAAGAAATAGCCTTTGTCGTTCCAGCTTTTCATCATGTTGGCGGCCTTCACCAGCTTGTCATCTTTAAAGGTACCGCCCACATCGTAAATCAGGTCATCGAGTTTTTTACGGTCGCTGCTTTCGATCTGCGCTTCCCAGAGAGTACTGAGCAGTTGCTGGCCCATGTTGCCATCCAGCAACCCCAGCATCATTGGCGGGGTGCCCTGCGCTTTCAGTTTTTCCATCGCCTGTTCCAGCTCAGCGAGAGTTTTTGGCACGGCGACACCGGCTTTATCCAGCAACGCTTTGTTGTAATACAGGCCAACCATTTCACCGAGGCTGGCGACGCCATACAGTTTGCCGCTGCCGAAGTCCTGATTATCGGACCAGCGGTTGCGTTTCAGGATTGAATCCGGGAAGCGCGTTGTCCAGCCGTAGGTTTTGGCGTAATCATCCAGCGGCCAAAGCAGCTTGTCTTTCACCAGAGAACCCATGTCGCCACCGCCCTGGTTAACCTGGGCGATCTGCGGGCCATCACCCGCTGTCAGCGCCAGTTTGAGCGGGATGCGGGTATCTTCAAAGGAGTGCACAGAGCGCTGGATGACAATGCCAGGATTCTGTTGCTGAAACACTTTGATCGCTTCATCCACCGCTTCTGTCTGCTGCGGATAGTTATAAATGTCCCACTCATTCAGAGTCACCGCCTGCGCCGAGGTCATCGCTGCGCCGAGCAGCACCCCCGCGGAAACCAGACGAGACAGGGTGCGAAGAGAACTATAGAAGTACTGCGAACGTACGGTCGAATCACACATAATGCTCGGTTTCTCCAACAGATGACTGGCATCCCTTCATCTCGGCACCCGCAGTTCCCGCAGGCTGATTCAGCAGAAATAACGCTCATATCCATACTTACTTTATGAACAAAATAAAGTCAAACCTGTGCAACAAGGAATTTTTGCTCTGTGATGCAGTGCGAAAAGTGAGAAGAAAAGTGGGGTAATCAGCAGGGAATGCTGCTTAATTAGCCAGAACGCCGATGCAACCGGTCACGCTTTACGTAAGCTCAGCATAATTCACTCGCGTTTTTAAAGTTCATTAACTTACTGATAGAGCATATGAAAATCGTATAGTTATGAATATCGCTCACGGGTTAATGTTAAAAAGCCCACGGATTAAAGGCTTGCCGCTGCATCATTGCCGCATTGTCGCGTTGCTGGTCATGCGCTGCGATTATGTTTAGCGTTTGCTTTGCGGGACAAGGTAATTATTACATCTTGAAAACTAAGTACGCTTTCATTACCGTAAAAACTGTCCATTTCCTGACCACAGAGGCTCCACCATGACGGCTGAAGCTGTTATTCGTCACGCTACCGAGGCGGATTTTCCCGCGCTCTCGCGTATTTGTTTAGAAACCGCCAATGCCGGAAAAGACGCGACAGCGCTCTATTCTGACCCCGCCCTGCCCGGCCTGCGCTTTGTGATTCCCTACGCACGTTTTGCGCCGGATTTCGCGCTGGCGCTGGAACAGCAGGGCGAGGTCGTCGGCTATGCGGTGGCCGTACCAGATACCCGTGCCTTCGAGGCGCTGCTGAGCCAGCAGTGGTGGCCGATGTTGCAGGCGCAATATCGTGGCTATCCGGCCAGCGCCCCGCTCGACAGCAAAGTTCTGGATGCCATCTTCCAGCCGGAAGCCGCCGCCGATCTGTTGGTAAGCCAGTGGCCCGCACACCTGCATATCAATCTGCTGCCACCCGCTCAGCAGGGTGGCTGGGGGCGCAAACTGATTGAGCAACTGCTGGCGCTGCTGCGCCAGGCGGATGTGCCCGGCGTGCACCTCGGCGTCAGCCTGCAAAACGAGCAGGTTTGCGGTTTTTATCAGCGCCTTGGCTTCACGCCCATCGTGCGCAGCAACGCCATTTATATGGGCCAGTTACTTTAAGCGAGACACAGTATGACCAGCCTGCATCTGCAAAGCGTTAAGAAGTCTTACGAGCAAGTGAACGTGATTCACGGTATCGATCTCACTATCAACAGCGGTGAATTTGTGGTGTTTGTTGGCCCCTCGGGCTGCGGAAAATCGACGCTGTTACGCATGATTGCCGGGCTGGAGGAGATCAGCGATGGCAAACTGCTGATTGAGGGCGCGGATATGACCCACCAGCCAGCGACCGAACGCGGTATCGCCATGGTGTTTCAGTCCTACGCGCTTTACCCGAATATGACGGTGCGCGGCAACCTCGCTTATCCGCTGGAAGTGATGAAGCGTCCGAAAACCGAGATCGCACAGGCGATTGCGCAGACTGCGGAGCGCCTGCATCTGACCGAGCTGCTCGATCGCCTGCCCCGTGCTTTGTCAGGCGGGCAGCGTCAACGCGTGGCGATTGGGCGCGCCATTATTCGCCATCCGCGTATTTTCCTGTTTGATGAACCCCTGTCGAATCTGGATGCCGAGTTACGTTTGCAGATGCGTATCGAAATCGCCCGGCTGCACGCCTCATTGGGTAACACCATGATTTACGTCACCCATGACCAACTGGAAGCGATGACGCTGGCCGACCGTATTGTGGTGCTGCGTCAGGGCCGTATTGAACAGGTCGGCGCACCACTGGAGTTGTATCACGACCCGGACAACCTGTTTGTCGCCGGATTTATTGGTTCGCCGAAGATGAATTTCTTACCCGCAGAAGTGGCCGCCATCGCTCCCGGCGAAGTGCAGCTGCGTGTGCCTTCTCTCGGCCTTCACGCATTAACCATGAAGATTGACGCCGCCTGCCATGAAGGGCAGAAAGTGACGCTGGGCGTGCGTCCCGAACATTTTCAGCCTGCCGATTCAGCCAGCGCGCCGCTGAGCTTTAGCGCACCGCTGTCGTTCAGTGAGATGCTGGGCCACACCAATTATCTTTATCTGGATGTAGGCCTGGAGCGGCTGCTGGTGATTGAGGAGCGTAATGTGGCAAGCCATGAGATGGGTGAGCCGGTGCATTATCAACTGGATGCGGGGAGTTGTTTGTTGTTTGATGAAGGAGGAATGCGGTTGCGGTGAAGGGTGCTGCGCGTGCAATAGCTGCAGTTTAGCGCCGCAGGACTCCCCCGCCAGACGTGACGGAATTTCACTCCCGCCGCGCAGACCAGCCTGAGTTCGACATTCAACCGGACTCAGGTTGGTTTCAGATTGATACGTTTATGGTTGTAATAGCGGGTGCAGCCATACGCGGACCTTAGCAATCGCGGCCTGCAACAGCCTTAGCCTGAGGCGAGCGAAACCCGCGCAATGCAAGATAACGCGATACAGCGCAAATTTTTACGACGCGATCTCTTCATCCGCCTGTGCGGCCAGTAAATCCAGCAATTTATTCACCGCAAAACCCGCCGCGCCCTGCGCCCACATCCGGTTTGACTCGGTAATAAACTGCAACGGCGTCATATGCGGCGTCAGTTTCAGGCGATAGGTCTGGAAACTCTGGGTGATATTATCCAGCAAAATGCGCGACGCCATTTGTGGCTCCATCGCCAGATAGACCACATCGGGATCATAGGCAATCGACAGGTTTGCCAGCGACATGCCCAACTGATGCCCGGCTTCCGCCAGCGCGCTCAGTACCTCCTGCGTCGGGCGCATATCCAGATCGCGCAGCGCCTGTGGCACCTCATCTTTCAGCGTGGCGGCCACCCGTTGCAAAATCGCCTGCGATGAGGCGACATCTTCCAGCAGGCGCTCGGAGCCATCACCCAGCAGAGCATTGCCAATCTCACCCGCTTTACCATGGCGACCGCGATAGAGTTGGCGATCGAGCAGAATACCTGCGCCAATCCCTTTACCAAAGGTGGCGATAATCGCCGATTGCGCATGACCGAGCTGGCCAAATACCAGTGCCGCCATTGCTAAAGCGTTGGCGTCATTTTCGATAAATACCGGCAGCGAGAAGCGTTCCTCCAGTAGCCGGGCAATAGGAACGTTATCCCAGTCCAGCACGCGTGAACGCACGCAATAGCCATTACTGGCATCCACCAGACCAGACAGCGCCAGGCCGATGGCGCCCACCTTTCTGTTCTCTACGCCGCGCAGAAACTTCGCCAGCGCATCACCCAGCTGTTTCGGTGTCATGGCCCCGGAAGGCATTTGCTGCTCGCCAATGATATTGCCGCCCAGGTCGGTCAGCACAATCAGATTACGTTCCGCATTGAGCTGAATGCCGATCACGCTGGCGTGGTCGGGATTAAGACCGAGCAAGGTTTTGGGACGCCCCATCGAGACACGTCGCAGCCCCAGTTCCTGTACGATGCCCCCGGTCAGCAGGCGATTAGTGGCCTGCGAGACCGTTGACATACTCAGGCCGCTGCGCACCTTGAGATCGGACTGGCTGATCGGCGCATTTTCGACAATCAGCCGCAGAATACGGGCAGTTACGTTCGGAGCAATCATGGTTCTCTTTATCAGCAGAATGAAAAGGTTATGCGGGTTGGTTCACACTGAACTGGCTGGCAAGCCGTAGCGCACCGCTCAGCGCATCGCCCTGCGGTGGCACCAGTAGTGCCGCGATATCCGCCGCAAGCCACGGCTGGATCGGCGCGGCCAGGCCCCCCATCAACGCCAGCTTACCGTGGCTGCGCGCCAGTAGCGGCTGTATCATCTGTGCGATATCCGCAGCGGTTTGCTGAACCAGCGCGACGCCATGCACATCACTCGCATGCGCGGCGGCGAAAACGTCCGGCACTATCCGCCCCCAGTCGGCTGGCGTCGCCTGACGTGACCAGATTAGCATCTGTTCCGGGCTGTCGTGGTAATGCGCCATAATGCGTTGCGTCAGCGCCGAGGACGGCACAATGCCTTCATGGGCCAGCAGCGCCAGCCGGAGCGCACGTCGCCCCAGCACCGCGCCTGAACCCGCATCGGAAAGGGCAAATCCCCAGCCGCCGAGTAAGGTAAACTGCGTACCATCCCACGCTGCGCCCTGGCTGCCGGTTCCGGTGATAAATACCGCCCCTGGCGCGCCATTATGCGCCCCGGCGCAGGCCGTTTCGACATCGGTAAAAACATAGCGCGACTGGCAGACCGGCTGCCAGCTCTCCAGACGTGCTTTGACCGAGGCGACATTCGCCCCGGCGAGACCCGCCACCAGCACGGTTTGTGCCCGCGCCGCGGCCGGTAATGCCGCCTGAGTGAAGAGATCGTCAATCACCCGATCGATAGCGTCAATCGCCGCTTCAAAGTGCGACCAGACATTGGCTGGCCCGCCGCGCGCTTCCGCCAGCAACTGCCCCTGAGCGTCGGTGAGACGTCCACGACAGCGCGTACCACCACCATCAATACCCAACATCAGTGACTGCACGCGCTTCCTCCTGCCCTGCACCGCTCGGGATGACCCTTTATAGATGTGCGAAAGATAGGGTAAAAAAACTTAAATCGCAATAACAAATAAATATGAAAGACACAACACCAAATAAAAATGATTAAAATCATATAAATAATAAAAATATCGCTTTTCGCGCTCAGGATATTCATTGACATTAGTTTTTCTGCCGTAATAAGTTAGCGGTCAGATTATCAGCAGCCTGATGGGTCGGGCAGCGAACAGGCAACGGGCTTCAGGGGTATAACATGAAAGTGGGCATTATTGGTCTTGGCTTTCGTCTTTCCCATGTGGTGAAAGAGTTCAGCAAAGCCGATACAGAGTTCTCAGTAGTGGGTTATGTCGATCCGGCTCCGGCGGGTTTACCCAATCTTCACACCTTCGGCATCGATCCCGGCAAGGCATTCGACAGCATCGACGCACTGTTGAGCCATGGCGGTTTTGATCTGCTGTTGATCGGCTCACCGAACTTTATGCATCTTGAGCATATTCGTCAGGGGCTGGCAGCGGGTTATACCGTCTTCACCGAGAAGCCGGTGGTCATCAATGAAGAACAGACGATGTCGATGGCGCGGCTGGTGCAGCAGTATGGTCACGAGCGTATTCTGGTCGGTCTGGTGCTGCGCTACTCGCCGCTGTACCACGACCTGTTGATGGCGCGTGATGATAAACGCCTCGGAGAGATCACTTCCATCGAAGCCACCGAACATATCAAGCCATACCATGGCGCCTTCTTCCAGCGCGACTGGCGTCGTCTGGAGAAATACGCCGGTCCGTACATTCTCGAAAAATGCTGCCACGATATCGATCTTTATCAGGGCTTGATGGGTGAACGCCCGGTGCGCGTCGCCAGCTTTGGTGGCCGTAAATCCTTTACCCCGCAACACGCGCCGCAGGGTGCCGTCACCCCTGATTCCGAGGTGTATCACGTCAAACCGAGCGGCTGGTCAAGTACCGACGCGGTGTTTGATAGCGACGCCGATATCGTCGATTACCAAACAGCCATCATTGAATACGCCGGTGGCGCCACCCTGGCCTTTCACGCCAACCTCAACGTGCCGGATGAGTTCCGTCGTTTCTGTGTAATGGGCACCGACGGCATGGCGGAAGGTGACTTTGTGCGTAACTATTTCCGCGTACACAACGCCCGTACCGGTGAGCGTGAAGTAGACACCACCTACAGCGGCAACGCTTACGATGGTCACTATGGCGCTGATGCGCTGATGGCCGAAGAGATTGTGAAACACATTAAACAGGGAACGCCGCTGAAAGTAACGGTGGTGGACGCGCTGGAAGCCGGACTCACCGCGATTAAAATCGACGAAGCGCGAAAATCGAAAACCGTGGTGGATATGACAGAGAGCTGGAAACAATTTGACGCCAGCCTGGGGAAAAAGTAGCCCTATAACGGCTACAGTCTCGCGATCCCAGCCCCCTGATCGCGAGCTTTGTCATGGCGGTACAGACTGGACATCTCCTTTACCGGCCTCCTGGCCGGTTTTTATTTCTCACTCAAAACCACGCCCTGTGGACAGGCTCATCAATAGATTTTCGCTTTGCCTGATAGTATTGAGATCTTTTTCTGGCTTGCCGCAGCGTGTATCACCCTTAAACCCGATGTTGATGATGGAAGTGAAATCGCGCGCACGTCGATCCATCGTGAATAGCGGGCATAAGAGAAATTATTAATCATTCATCAATGGTTACCAGAAAAAGCGTAACATGTGTTTTTTTGTATAAAATGTTCTTATCGTTTTTTTGTAAGTTAGTTATGTTTTTTTACCTATTCCCGAATCAGAAGGTGACGCGCAATGAAACAATTAAGAATTTATACATTAAAAGATAAAGAAAGCGCGGAAAAATATTTCCGCACTTGCTGGCCAAAGCATATGGTGAGCTTACCGAAGTTTGGGATCTTCATTAACAGCGTATATCTGGGTGGCAATGAGCAAGCTAATCAGGTTATCGCTGTGGTCACGTTTCCTGAAGAGTGTGATGTTAACCTTTTAAATCGCCAATATATGCAAAGTCAGGATTTTAGCGAAGACATGCATGGGTTCACTATGACAGATATAGTTCGGGTTGATGAAATTGAAATTAGCGAAACGCTTTTTTAACAGCTTTTATTGCAATAGCTGACCAGCACAACCCAACGAGGCAATATTTTTCCAGCAATAACTCATTTGAAAGATATTCGCTACTTCAGAAAATTGAACAGACCTTCTGCCAAAAGCAGAAGTTCTGCTTCTGGCTGTGGATTCAATGGGTCGATAAGAACTGCTGCAGTGTCGCAGGCAGTACGTGATTACTTAGAGGGAAAAGATTAGGCGTAATTCCTTATGCGATCCCCATCAGCGAAAGACCACCTGATGTTGCATGAGACGGCCTCCGAAGATAATCCAGTCATAATGAGGAATAACCGGCTTCATGTTGGTTGTGTATCCTGGCAACCGGCAGACTTCTCAGCAAATTCTGACGGAGTCATCCATCCCGGCGCAGAATGGGGACGCATCTGGTTATAGTGTATGACCAGGCCTCGATTTTGCCCCGCGTCTCCTCCAGCAACATAAACCAGCTCTCGTTCAGGCACTCCTGGTGCTGACGGCCGTTGAGCAACTCCACTGTGCCATTATCTGTCGGTATTCCCGGTCGGGAAAAGTCAATGCGTATCCCCCACTAGCTCGCGAACAAAGCCTGCAGTGCACAGGTATCCCCTGGAGATTTTATCTGAATGGCTATAAAAATGCTGTGTAGATGTCTGGTTTGCGTGGCATAAGATTATTCCCAACAACCACTTATTAAGTATATAATATTACCGTTTGATTATGTCGTTCAAGTGATGCGGTAGACTTTTTTAGCTTAGACATTTCACCAGGACAGTAAATACACTGACACCATAAACGAAATCATATATAGTTTACTCATTATTCACATGAAAAATATGGAATAATGCATTAGCGGTTCATGTTACGAAAATTAAGCAGTAAAAGTATCATATATAACTTGTTCTTTTTTAATATATTTTTGATTACGGGCACGGAATAACGAATAATGGCACAAACTTCATTTCGTCATGATATCAACTGGCTTAGAGCATTAGCAGTTATCGCTGTCGTTTTATATCATTTCAAAACCCCCTACTTTAATAGTGGATTTATTGGTGTTGATATATTTTTTGTGATTTCAGGTTTTTTAATGACAGGAATAATAACAAAAAAAGACAAACCAATTACATTAATAAGTTTCTATACATCACGGTTTTTACGAATTTTTCCAGCCTTATGTTTCGTTGTAATTTTTATGATGATTGCAGGTTTTTTTATACTAAGCACCAAAGAGTATGAAGAACTAAATATAAACGCCATTGCATCATTACTCTTTTTCTCAAATAAATACTATGCATTACATTCAAGTTATTTTGATACATCATCTGAAAATAACTTTTTCCTTCACACATGGTCTTTATCTGTTGAGTGGCAGTTTTATTTACTTTATCCAATTATCATTTTACTCATAAATAAAATAAAGATCCCTATCAAAATAGCATTATTAACTCTATTTATTATATCATTCACCTCCGTAGCATTTAACTTATTCAGAAATAATGAAAACCTTTTTTACTCCCTATCAGCACGTGCCTGGGAAATGGTGTCTGGTGGGCTGATATATGTTTTTAGCGGCCATCATGGAAAATTAAAGAGCAGGCCTTTCTTAACTATAATAGGTACTCTCCTTGTAATATATTCAATATATAATATTGATAACACCAATTCATGGCCAAATATTTACACAGCATTACCCGTTGCCGGCGCGGCAATTATAATAGCATCAAACAATCAGAACTCTCGTTTTATTCGCAATAAAATACTTCAATACATAGGTTCAGTATCATATTCATGGTATCTCTGGCATTGGCCCGTCATTGTACTAATGCGACATTATAATATCACCTTTTGCTTTATGAATATTGCATTTGGTATTCTTATATCTTTTATCATTGCAAACCTGTCATATCATTTAGTGGAAACCCCATTAAGGCAAAAACAAAAAGTAAAAACCGATTTAATTGCAGGCATATCAATAGTTGTGCTATGCCTTTTTTCTTTCTATACGAACGGCATGGCATTCAGACTCAAAGGTGATGTGAATGATATTGTTAGTTTTAGATTTAACAATGAAAAGTGGCGACCAGACACTTGCTTTCTCAACCCAACTCAAGACTATAGCGATTTTTTGAAATGCAACGATAAAATAACACACGAATCAATCGTTGTGTGGGGGGACTCCCATGCGGCACAACTTATGCCGGGTCTGATGTTATCCTTAAAAGGTGAAAATATAGCTCAGAGAACATCCAGCTTGTGTGGCCCACTTTTGAATGCCGAAAATAATCAAAGACCCCACTGCAAAAACATTAACACCCATGTATTTAATGAAATTTTACTCAGCAAGCCCAAATTGGTAATAATGGCTGCGTTTTGGTCACAGTATCCATTTAAAGACTACTTATCCAGCACTCTGAAAGAACTCAGTAAATCAGGAATCCGAACCCTTGTCATCGGGCCATTTCCTTTCTGGCATGAACCCTTACCTAAAGAAATTGAAATTCATGGTCTTAATGCACAAAAGACTTTACCAGTCGCTCTGTTTGAAAGTAAAAAACAAGTTCGTGATAATGATCAAAAAATAAAATCAATCGTGGAACATGATGAAAACGCGAAATATATATCAGCACTTGAAGTTTTATGCAATACCTCTGCATGTAAGGCTACAATAGGTGAGTCCCCGGTCATACCTATGCAATGGGATAATGCTCATCTTACTAATCAAGGTTCTGAGTGGTTTATTAATCAAATTGGCATTCAGATAAAATGATTATTATTTGAGGCCATTATCTGATGGCCTCATTTCTTATACTGTTGGTTCAGGTACTACCTGAATACAAATTTTCTCTACCTTGGTTATCACCTGATAGTTACCAACTCCACAGGCTAAGGTACTGCAAAAATTATCATTGTGTCAGTTTCTTCAGGCGTCATCACAAATGCATCGGTGGCGCAGCAAGGCGTATACACAACTACACCGCCAAATGCCGTATCCGCCAGTTAACTTCATCGACTCCGGTAACTGGCAACCGTATACCCTGCTAATACCGACAAAATGGGGTGTATGAATGGGTTAACCGACAAATCCTCACTAAAATCGTGGGTATCCATATCCCCTTCTGAATGAGGCGGCAATATGACGCACTTGTACGACGATATAAGGGTCGCCGCGGTACGCTGCGTTAAGGCGGACGGGGATCGATTATTTCCGTTTTCATGGTCTGCGCCCGGCATGCTCGAGCTGGCTGGTTCAGTCCGGCGGGGCGTTAAGCGCATTACAGGAAATGGGTGGCCGGGAGTGTATCGAGATGGTGCAACGTTATGCACATCTGGCACCGAATCACCTGACGCAACACGCCATGCAGATTGATGCGTTCCAGGCCGGAAATGACACAAAATGGCGCAAGAGGGAGTGGTTGGTCTGGTGAATATCGCGTGAAGCCGCGTGGTTAAGTGGTGCGATAATAGGAACGAAACATGAATGCTAATTTATTGTTATTAATAACATTATATACATTCAAAAATAAACATATACACATATCTATACACTTTGTTTCTTGTGTCGAATTTGCTCACTCATTTTTCACAAATTCGTAACAACCCAAAGTAAAAGAAGAAAAAACGTAAGCGTACAGCGAGAGCCGTATTGACGGGGCTCTGTTATTCAGTTGGCAGTGTGATGCGCCAGGGTAGCAGTTCGCTGACCCGGCGTTGCGGTCATCACGAACGTATGTCCACAACCGCCCGGTCTTCGTCTTTTTATTACCTGGCAACAACATCGGGACGGGCGTGTCATCAGCGTGGAGCTTACCGTCAGTCAGCACATAGTCCTGAAGCGCCTTTTCCAGTGGTGACGTAAGTATCCCGCTGAATAGCCACGGATAATCTAGACACTTCCGAGTCGTTGATAATATTGGTTTTCATACTCCGTCGGTGGCATCTGATCGCTCGAACCATGTCGACGCTTACTGTTATAAAACATTTCGATGTAATCAAAAATATCGCTGCGTGCTTCTTCCCGTGTTCCGTAAATCTTTTTCTTTATCCGTTCACGCTTCAGTAGCTGGAAAAAGCTTTCTGCAACTGCGTTGTCGTGACAGTTACCACGACGGCTCATACTACCCTCCAGACCGTGTGATTTCAGGAACGACTGCCACTCATGGCTTGTGTACTGACTACCTTGATCAGAATGAACCAGAACCTGTTTTTGGGGATTACGTCGCCACACGGCCATCAAAAGCGCATTCAAAACAATATCTTTTGTCATCCGCGGTTGCATTGACCAGCCGATAACTTTGCGCGAGAACAGGTCAACAACTACGGCAAGATACAGCCAGCCTTCGTGGGTTCGGATGTACGTTATGTCCGTTACCCACCGTTCATCCGGTGCTTCCGGGTTGAACTGCCGCTGGAGTCTGTTGGGTGTCACGATACTGGCTTCACCTTTACGCGATCGTGGGCTTCGATACCCAACCTGAGCCTTTATCCCGGCACGCTTCATCAGCCGCCAGACCCGGTTAATCCCACATTGTTGCCCGCTATCTTTCAGGTCGAGATGGATCTTGCGATAGCCATAAACGCAACCGGACTCCAGCCAGAACTGTTTGATTTGTCCTGTCAGCCTGAGATCCGCCTGATGCCGTGGTGAATGCGGCTGCTGAAGCCAGGCGTAAAACCCACTCGGATGAACATTCAGCACCCGACAGAGCAGACGAACAGGCCAACAACAGGAGTTGTCACGGATAAAGGCGTACCTCAGTCGGACAGCTTTGCGAAGTACGCCGCGGCTTTTTTTAATATGTCCCGTTCGTCAGTAACCCGCTTCAGCTCCTTCTGGAGTCGGCGGATCTAGGCCTGAGCATCTGACTGCTCTTTGTTGGTGGAAGAGTCCGGTCCGAACTTCTTTATCCAGGCATAAAGACTGTGGGTAGTGATATCGAGGCGTGTTGCAACGCTGGAAACAGAATGACCACGATCAACAACCTGTTTGACAGCTTCAATTTTAAACTCTTCAGGGTAACGCTTACTGCTCATGTGCACCTCTCTTTTAAGCCATTTTAAATGACTCAGAGGTGTCTGTTAAACCCGTGGCGATTCATACGCAGTTTTTTATTGTTATTACATGCGGATATGCAGCTGTCCGAACCGGCGTGCCAACGCTAAAGTACGCATACAATATTTGACTTGGCTGATAAATAACCGACGCAGATAGGGTTAACGTATGCTCCAGGTGGAGCATCAGGAATGGATATGATGGAAAAACTTAACGGAACCTATTTTTATGCCGGTCGCTGCCAGATAAAGATCCTTCGCAGGCTGACCCAATCACCCATACTGTAATAACTGCCATCAATAATATGCTTATCGACCTGATGGCCACCATGTCGCATAAGAACTGGCTGAGCTGCCGCCAGCGGCAAAAACAGGGAATTGTGTGGGTACATATTCTTTGTAGAATACCGGGGTAAGCTGGCGGATTAGGATGGTACTAAAAAGTCATGCATTACCGGCAGGTTAAAAGAAAAAGGCTACAGCACTTCGCCGGTTTGCCGTATACAGGCTAAGATATCCTGGGGAGGTTGAATGACAAGTATAGATATCTAAAATTCTGGCCTCCTGATGAGCTGCTCACAGACACATGGAGAACGTCTGTCTGGATATATCAAAAACCGTTTCGAGAGAGTTGGAAATATTGACAAATTCGGGGTCCAGGCGATTGAGGAAGACAGGAATAAGGCCCGGTAGACGCCAACCGGGCCTTCATTGTTTACGGTCTTGATGCCGTACCGTCCGGTGTGCGCGCCATTGTCCAGGATGGTATCCCCCCCTCACACGGATACTTCGCCGCCTTGACCTCATCAAGGTCGATCCCCAGACCTGGCTTATCATTCAGATAAGCATAGCCGCGGTCTATCTCCGGGCAGCCCGGGAAAACATCGCGCAGTGCGTCATTCATTGGCGTGTACTCCTGAATACCAAAATTGGGCGAGCTCAAATCAAGATGCATATTGGCGCTAACCCCCACAGGGGAAATGTCTCCTGGCCCGTGCCATGCGGTGCGCACACCGTTCAGTTCGCTGTAGACGGCGAGTTTCTTCGCCGGTGTAATGCCGCCGATGGTACTCACGTGGCAGCGAATATAGTCGATCAGCTTGTTGTCAATGAGCGGCTTCCACTCATTCACATTCACAAACAGCTCCCCCATGGAAATTGGCGTGGAAGACTGCTGGCGCAGCATTTTCAGCCAGTCGATATTTTCCGGCGCAACCGGATCTTCAAGATAAAACAGCTGATACTGTTCGAGCGTTTTGGCCAGGTTAATGGCGGTAACCGGGGTCACACGCTCATGCACATCATGGATAAATTCGATGCCAAAGCCGAGCTTATTACGCAGGTGGTCGAACAGACGCGGGACGCTTTTTGCATAGGCATCCGGGTCAAAGTAGATACCGGGCATTTTACTGCGCGGTGAACGCTTCGGCTGAATGTTCTTTGCACGCGCCAGCTGCGTAGCGATTAGTTTGAGGTCATCGGTTCCCGCACCTCCATACATCCCCATCTGGCAGCGCACGTACTGGTAGCCTTCTTCCATTCTGGCGCGGATATTATCTTCCACTTCCACTTCATCGCCGCCATCGGTGTGGCAGTACAGTGGGATCCCGTCGCGACATTTGCCGCCCAGCAGGTCATAAACCGGCATGCCTGCCAGCTTACCTTTGATATCCCACAGCGCCATATCCACACCGGATAACGCATTGTTCATAATCGGTCCATTGCGCCAGTATCCACTCACCGCCCCTGACTGCCAGAGATCCTCAATACGTGTCGGATCTTTGCCAATCAGAAAAGGTGCCATGTACTCATCGATCGCGCTTTTTACCGCGAAGATACGTTGGGTAAATGTCGCGCATCCCAGCCCATACAGCCCCGGTTCGTTGGTCTCGACTTTAACGACAGCCAAATCAATGCCACCCGGTGCTGTCAGAATCGTTTTCACATTAGTGATTTTCAGGTTACTCACTTTCACTCCTCAATTCAGCGAATTTACGGCATGTCATACAGTGAAGAACGACATGATACTTATTTGTAAGTTGTCCTACAACTTGGCGTTGTTATATCACGCTTCTTTTATAGCGTAACAACGAGAGCATCATTCTGTGACTGCGATCAAATTGCGTGCAGTAAAATTTAAATTTTTACATTTAATTCAATGTATTAATTGTTATTTGACGACAGATATTTGTGTCTATTTGTGATCCTTGTTGCAAATTCACGGGCGAGTTGTTGATTTTATCCAGGCGAAAATTCAACCTCTAATAAGACAGTCGTCATACATATTAAACACAAGTGAGGAAACAACATGACCGCTTTATTTGATTTAACCGGGAAAACGGCGCTGGTAACGGGCTCTGCACGTGGGCTGGGCTTTGCCTACGCAGAGGGGCTTGCTGCTGCGGGCGCACGGGTCATCCTGAATGATATCCGCGACACGTTGCTGGCCGAGTCGGTGGATACGCTGGCGAGTAAAGGCTACGACGCACACGGCGTGGCTTTCGACGTCACCGATGAACAGGCGATTGAGGCGGCTTTTAGCAAACTCGATGCAGAGGAGATCAGTGTTGATATCCTGATCAATAACGCCGGCATTCAGTACCGCAAACCGATGATCGAGCTGGAGCTGGAAAACTGGCAGAAGGTGATCGACACCAACCTGACCAGCGCATTCCTGGTCTCCCGCGCGGCGGCGAAGCGGATGATTGCGCGCAACAGCGGCGGCAAAATCATTAATATAGGCTCGCTCACCAGCCAGGCGGCCCGCCCGACCGTTGCCCCGTACACGGCGGCAAAAGGCGGCATCAAAATGCTCACCTGCTCGATGGCCGCAGAATGGGCGCAGTTTAATATCCAGACCAACGCCATTGGGCCGGGTTACATCCTGACGGATATGAACACCGCGCTTATCGAAGACAAGCAGTTCGACAACTGGGTGAAAAGCAGCAACCCTTCTCAGCGCTGGGGTCGTCCGGAAGAACTCATCGGCACCGCCGTCTTCTTATCATCCAAGGCATCAGATTATATCAACGGGCAAATTATTTACGTCGATGGTGGCTGGCTCGCCGTGTTATAAGCCGCCCGTACTCTACCTACTCGCCTTTAAAATTGACGGCATATGTTCACCTCAATGGCATGCCGATATAACACAGGTATTATTATGAAGGCTTCAAGACAACGATTCTTTATTCTCACATTGCTGTTTATTGTGACTGCAATTAATTATATGGATCGCGCCAATCTTGCCGTTGCTGGTTCGAATATCCAGAATGATTTCAGTCTGACGCCAACACAACTGGGTTTGCTTTTCTCCATGTTCACCTGGGCCTACGCCGCGAGTCAAATCCCTGTTGGCTATGTACTTGATCGCATTGGCTCTCGTATTCTTTACGGTGGTGCGATTATTCTGTGGAGTATTTTTACCTTTATGATGGGGTTCGCCTCACACCATTTATTCGCGACGGCAACCGCTTCATTTGCGATGCTTCTGGCCTGCCGTGCATTAATTGGCGTTGCCGAAGCGCCGTCCTTCCCGTCTAACACAAAAATAATTGCCACCTGGTTCCCGGACCATGAACGTGCGCGTGCGACCGCAATTTATTCCAGTGCGCAATACCTTGGTCTCGCGCTGCTGACCCCTGCCCTCGCCTTTATTGTGGCTAACTACGGTTGGGAAATGTCGTTTTATCTGTCTGGTGGCGCCGGGATTCTGTTTGGCATCTACTGGCTTATGTATTATCGCGATCCACAGCACAGCACCGCTGTGAACCAGGCCGAGCTGAATTACATCAAGGTGGGAGGCGGCTACGGCTCAGCCAACCAGTCTGCGGTTAGCGAGAAAATCAGCTGGCAAGATATTAAATTCTTCCTCAGTAAAAAAACGATTTGGGGTTTGTTCATCACCCAGTTTGCCTGCTCGTCTACGCTCTATTTCTTCCTCACCTGGTTTATTGTTTACCTGGAAAAAGGGCTGCATCTCTCTATTTCCAAAGCCGGGATGGGTGCCATGCTGCCCTATATTATGGCGATGCTTGGGGTGCTCTGTGGCGGTACGTTAAGCGACATGTTGCTGAAAAAAGGCAAATCCCGAACGCTGGCACGAAAATTACCCGTGATGGCTGGCCTGTGCGTCACTATGATTATTGGTCTGGTGAACTTCTTTGAAAACCAGCCAGTTATTGCGATTGTCATTTTGTCTGTTGCGTTCTTTGCTAACGCCTTTTCAAACCTGGGTTGGGTGGTCTGGAGTGATGTGATCCCCCGTAATTTCCTCGGCACCATGGGCGGTTTTTTAAATATTTGCGGCAATCTTTCGGGGATCGTTAGCCCAATTGTTATTGGGGTTATTCTCCAGCGTACGCAAAACTTCCAGTATGCCATGTGGTATATCGCAGGCGTCGCCGGACTGGGCTTATTAGCCTACATATTCCTGGTGGGCAAAATTGAAGTGATCCTGCCTGAAAAAAAGAATGCCGACACCGTGGATGAGAATGCCATTAATCCGGCAACTGCCAACAAATAATGAGGTCATTATCAAAATGGAAAAAATAACCTGTAATGCTTGTCTGGCCCATGCGGAAAAAGACGTACGCTTTGAATCACGTGAAATCGAGCACGGTGAGCATGACGTAGTCGTGAAGGTCGCCTGTGGCGGTATCTGTGGCTCTGATATTCACTACTACCAGCATGGCCGCGCGGGGATGTCTGTCCTCAAACATCCGATGGTGATTGGCCATGAGTTTGTCGGCGTGATCAGCAAAGTGCCCGCGAGCAGCGAGCTGAAAGTGGGTCAGACGGTTGCGGTGAACCCGTCCAGCCCCTGCAATCAGTGCGAGATGTGCCTTTCCGGTCATCAAAACCTGTGCGGCTCCATGCGCTTTATGGGCAGCGCACAGTTCAATCCGCATGTTAATGGCGGCTTCTCTGAGTACGTAGTGGTAAAACCGGAGCAATGCATTCCTTACGATAACCGCGTGCCCGCAAACGTGATGGCTTTTTCGGAACCGCTGGCGGTCGCCATTCATGCGGTAAAAAAGGCGGGGCAGTTGACCGGCAAACGCGTTCTCGTGATTGGTACAGGCCCTATTGGCTGCCTGATCCTCGCGGCGGCGCGCTGTGCCGGGGCATCTGAACTGGTGGCGTCCGATCTCAGCCCGCGCTGCCTGGAACTGGCACGCCAGATGGGGGCCACGGCGGTGATGGATCCGCGCGATGAAGAACAGGTTGCCCATTATCAGCAGCATAAAGGCTACTTTGATGTCGTGTTTGAAGCCTCCGGCGCGCCGATTGCCGTGGCATCCACCGTCGATTTCACCCGCCCTGCCGGCACCATCGTCCAAGTGGGTATGGGGGCCAGCCCGGTAAGCTGGCCGGTGTCGCCGATGCTGGTTAAAGAGCTTAACTGGGTCGGTTCATTCCGATTTATCGGTGAGTTCATCACCGCGGTACGCTGGCTGGAAGATGGGCACGTCGATCCTCGCCCGCTTATCAGTGCAGAGTTCCCGCCCCAGCAAATTGAAGACGCATTGATTACCGCCACAGACAAAAATGTCTCTGCTAAGGTACTCATTCGTTTCGATTAACGGTGAGAAGCGCCCGACAGGGCGCTTTGTTCTTAAAAGTGAATTGTTATACAATAAACCACTTCAGCGACATCTTAGCGGATACCCATCTTGAGCATAAAATCCATTCAAAAACAGAATGTTGTAAATGAAATTTATGATCAGATAAGCGGCAAACTACTGGATGGCAGCTGGGCACCGGGTAGCCGCTTGCCCTCAGAAGCGGAGCTGACCACTTCATTTAACGTCAGCCGGGTCAGCGTACGTAGCGCGGTCCAGCGCTTTCGCGACCTGGGGATTGTGGTGACACGCCAGGGCAGCGGCAGCTACGTGAGCGAAAACTTCACCCCGCAGATGTTGAGTAACGATCCCCGCCCGATCATGCACCTCAGCCGCGAAGAGTTCCACGATATGATGATTTTCCGTCAGACCGTGGAGTTCAAATGCGTGGAGCTCGCGGTCACGCACGCCACCGACGACGACATTCGCCAGCTCGAAGAAGCTCTGAACAATATGTTGATCAACAAGGGCGACTACAAAAAGTACTCGGAAGCGGACTACGAGTTCCATCTGGCGATTGTCAGGGCATCGCACAATAGCGTGTTCTACAACGTGATGAACTCAATTAAAGACGTCTATTACTACTATCTTGAAGAGCTTAATCGTGCACTTGGCATCACTCTTGAGAGTGTGGAAGCCCATATCAAGGTCTACATGTCGATTAAGAACCGCGATGCGAGCACAGCAGTGGAAGTACTGAATGAAGCGATGTCAGGCAATATTATTGCCATCGAAAAAATCAAATCGATAGATACATCCGGGACAAAATAACTGTCGTTGCAGGCTCGCCTGTAGAACAGGCTAGCAGGTGGACTGAATCCGGGATAGTAGCCAACAGATAAAAGTAATCCACTAACTATTTACCCGTATGAGTGTAGCAAGTCCCACTTTGAGATGTTGGCAGTGCGCACGATGCCGATAACACTTCGGCGTAACAATATACAACTCATGGCATACGACCAAGTGTTCATCTTTCAGGGTACCAATGGCGTTGGAACTGAGCACATCCTACAGGAGGATGCGCGGTGCAAAATTGCCCCTGACCCGAAATCCTGCTCCATTCAGAAACAGTAATTCTGGCAGATCCATTTTCCAGAATTACTAATGTGCCTGTAATTGGCTAGTTTTATTTAAATTATATTAGTGCCTGAAGTTTTTTCCTTGTGGAAGAGCGAGTGAAGTAATAAGTGTTACTATATGGAAGAATGAGAGTAAAAGGAATGCATAGGCCCAGGTATTCACTGTCGGATTAACTTCCTGAACAAGCTGAATTTTAGTCAAAAAAACTGCGCAGACTGTAGTTAATGACGGACCGCCAAGGCGCTGAATAATGTTAAGCGTTGTTGTCGCCATTGGGATGTTTTTTTTATCGATCGATGTATAAACTGCAGTAATTGCTGGTAGACCTAATGCACCAATCCCCATCCCACGTATTAGTAATGAAAATGTCAGAATGCTATTGTTCATTCCATAAACGGCAATAGTTAATATAGCAAGTGTGCCTGCAACTGATAAAAGTGCACCACAAATGGCTACGGAACGAATCCCAAATTTTTTAGTCAGATAGCCCATGTTTGGGATTGAGATCATCATTCCCAGACCAAGCGGAACTAGCTGTAAACCAACGGCTGCGGGTGACTGATGGTAAACATCAATAAGAAAAAGTGGTATAAGCATTTGTCCTGCAAACGTTACACCATTTGAAAAAAATTGTGCTATTGACGCAACAGAAAAAAGATTGTTCTTGAATTGGCTTATATCAATCAGTGCTCGTGAATCTTTTCTTATCTCGACATGAATAAAAATCATCAACAATGATGCCGCAGCAGCAATCAGCCAGAGATCAGCTTTTTCGGTTCCTAACAAAAAAAGCACCAGACAGGGAGACAACAACCCCAGTCCAAGCCAGTCGAGTTCTCGCGGGATCTTTTCTACAGAGTCTTGGGGTAAAAACATTATTACCAGTAATAATGCAACAATGCTGACAGGGACATTTACATAAAACAACCAGCGCCAAGAGGCATAGTGCAACACAACACCGGCGATTGCGGGTCCTATCAATGGCCCAAGTAAAATTGGGAAAGCCGCATATCCAGCAAATCTGGCAAACTGGTTTCCAGCTGCTCGTGCAATCACCATCTGTGCCATAGGAGCAAGTAGACCACCACTTAGTCCTTGTATCAATCGAAATGTTATCAGAGAACCCGCAGACCATGCTGTACCACAGAGAGCAGAGCTAAAGGTAAATGTCGAGAAGCAAAGTATGTAGAGCTTTTTCCCACCTATTCTTTCCATAAGCCAACCGCTCAGGGGCATAACAAGTGTGAGCGCCAGTAAATATCCGCTGGTTACCCAATGAATGGTTGACAAGCTGGAGTTAAGCTCGTCTGACAAAGTTGATAGTGAAACATTGACAATCGTTGCATCAAGCTGAGCCAGTAGTGATCCTAATCCAGCTATAGCTGTGATTTTCCAAACATAGGGAGACAACCCTTCTTTATCACTTTCAGTCATAAGGAAATCATCATTAGTCAAGCCAGTGACAGTTTTTTGAATATGTTTACGCCATTCTATTCAAATCTTTAGGTGTTTAATTAACAACTGTTGGATTAAAATACAACTGATTATTTGCGTAAAAATAAGCCCCTAATTTCCGTGTATATTCTTTAAGGCCTCTAACAAAACGGAAGATGCGTTTTAATGAAAAATTATTTAATATGCGTATATATTAATAGGCAACACCTATATGGGCGCGATGGCGTGTTGGATTTTCTATTTCATCCATAACCGCGCGAGCATAGTCAATGCCACTAATTGCTGACTTTCCATCCTCATTGAATAATGCTACGTCGTCCCCAATTCTGTAATGACCAATATCTGAACCTGGCGACCATGCAGAAAATTCTAATGCCGGAGAAACAAAAAGCCAGTCTACACCTGTTGTATCTTCAAGCAATCTATAGAGTACCTGAAGATTCTCTTTGGCTTCCGAAATAATGTCATATGGCGTATCAGCGGGAAAATCTTCTACTTCCAGCATCCGGGGGGCGCCAGCCGTTCGTCTTAAGCAAGAAAATCCCCCCACCAAGACAAGACGCGCTCCTGCTTCTGCCACCTTTCTGGATAATTTATGGTAGATTCGAGCCAGTTTCCCAGCATTATCTCCGCGTGGAGAGAGTGCACCTATAACAACATCCACGCCTGATAATTTCACATCAATGCTTTCAATATCAGTTACTATATACTCAACATTTTGAATTCTGTCTGAGGTGATTTTTCTGCATAGTACAGTGACTTGGTGTCCACGCTTTGAGGCTTCGAGCGCAATTGCAGAACCCGCATAACCTGTGCCACCTGCTACGGTAATTTTCATATACTTGATCATCCTGTTACTTTCAACAATTAAAAAATCATTCAAAAAAATTATGAGTGTGTATCTATCAAACAGTGAGGTTCGATTCTGTGCTTTATGAGTCGGTCTACATTTGTTACTTACTCTATAATTTGTTTATGATATGTACAATTAGGCACTTTGATGTATCCTGGTCACATAAAAGTGACCATTTATAGGAGATAAGAGTGGCAACACCGCATGGACTATTACCACCAGAAGGCACTGACCTCAATCAGCCTTGTGTTGTTCGCGATGTAATCGATCGGGTGGGCGATCGCTGGAGTCTCTTGATTATCGGACACCTTGCTGCGGGTCCTCAACGTTTCAATGCATTACAGCGTTCTATTGGCGATATTTCAAAGCAAGTTCTTTCGAGAACATTGAGTCGACTGGAAGAGGATGGCTTTATTAATCGTACAGTCATATCTGGTAAGCCTCTGCAAGTAGTCTATGAGCTGAGTAATATGGGCTTATCATTCCTGTCTCCTTTAAGGTATCTACTTGATTGGGCTCATAATAATCAGCATGCGATTGCATATGCGCGCAAATCATATGTTCAGAAGTAGTGTAAGCATATCCGTTTTAGTTCAACGTACTTTTTTGAGATTTCCGGTTTTTTTGATCTCCTCCCTGAAAACAGTGCCAGTCTAAACTGAAGTATCCGGTCTTTCTTCCATCTCGCCGGGAGGCACATCGCCATGAAAAAGACCCGTTATACCGAAGAACAGATTGCGTTTGCGCTGAAACAGGCCGAAACCGGCACCCGCGTCGGGGAAGTCTGCAGAAAGATGGGCATTTCTGAGGCCACCTTTTACATCTATGGACTACCTCCGTTTTGCAAGTACTGAATCTGGTTTTGGGTTGTTGCTTACATCTATCCGGCATCAGGAAAATCTGTGTCCAAATGGGTAATCCGCACACAATCGCCTCAACAACTGGACGGCCCCTGAGGCCAGTATAAAAATCAGGTTCCGATTGTGCAGGTGCAACCTGTAACCATTTCTCAGTACGCTGCAACTTTTGCTGACAGGGTATTTATTTCACACTACCTGATACTCGGTCTCATTTCTCAGCATCGACCAGATTATTCTCGCGTTTTTGTTAGCGACCGCCACGGTCGTTTTATTAAATCCTCGCCGTTCCTTTAACTGGTTAACCCACTGGTTCATATAACCCTCATTGTTATTCGTGGCAACCCTGACGACAGCGCGGGCACCATGAATAAAAAGTGTCCGTAGATGCCTGTCGCCTTTTTTCGTCATATTCATCAGCACCTGCCTGTCGCCACTCGAGTGCTGGCGTGGAACCAGACCCAGCCATGCAGCAAAGTGACGGCCATTCTTAAATTCAGTTCCTTTGCCAATAGCAGCAAAAACGGCCGTGGCCGTTTTAGGGCCAATACCTTTAACTTTGGCAATACGCTGACAGGCTTCTGATTGTCTGAATACTGTTTCAATTTCCTTATCAAAAAAATGGATCCGACGCTCGAGATCATTAAAGAGATCACAGAGTTCCGCAATTGTTCTGCGCATACGGGGGCTCAGACCGTTTTCTGCATCTTTAAGGATAAGAGGAATAGCCCGGCGAGCTCTGGAGACAGCACTGCCAATGGGGGCCCCCCCGGTCAAGTAACAGCCCTCTTATTTGACAGACTGTCGCAGTGCGGTGATTAACAATACGCTGCCTTGCCCGGTGTAAAGCCTGGATATCCTGCTGTTCCGGACTTTTTGGCGGCACGAACTGCATTGTCGGTTGCATCAGAGCCACTGCGATGGCCTGCGCATCATTACCGTCATTTTTTTGCCCGCGGACAAAGGATTTTACATACTGAGGACTGATGACCTTTACTTTGTGCCCCAGTTTCTCAAACTCACGCTGCCAGTAAAATGCCCCGGTGGACGCTTCGATCCCAATCAGACATGCTGGAATATTTGCCAGCGTCTGAAGTAACTCTTTTCGGCCAGTGCGTTTCGTATAAACCAGTTTGCCGGCGTGGTTTAATCCGCAGAGCTGAAAAACATTTTTAGCCAGATCAACACCCAGAAATACGATATTCATGGCGATTCTCCTGGTGAACGCATTTCGTACAGTTAACTGCAGCAGGAGGAGGTAGTCCATCCCATTAACTGGAAAAAGAAATTTGCCGGTCTGGGCGTGACGGAACTGCGACGTCTGCGGCACCTGGAGGATGAAAATCAGCGGCTGAAAAAACTGGTGGCTGATCTGAGTCTGGACAAAGAGATGCTTCAGGAGGTGCTGAAGCAAAAGTTCTGAGGCCGGCTCAGAAGCGCCAGGCGGTGCATTTCCTGCTGGAGGCTTACCGTATCAGCGTCCGGCGGGGTTGCGGGCTGCTGATGCAGAGCAGAACGGTTTACCACTGGCTGAGCCGGCGTGATGATCGGGCAATAACCCTGCGCATCAGAGAGATAGCAGAAACCCGGATACACTACGGTTGTCCACGCATTCATATCCAGTTACGCCGGGAGGGCTGGCCTGTTAACCACAAGAAAACCCACCGGATTTATTGTCTGGAAGGACTGAACCTGTGCCGAAAGCGGCCCCGCAGGCATGTCAGTGCAGCACGCCGTCAGCAGCGCCCGACGCTGACGCATGTCGATCAGTGCT
Organism: Kosakonia sp. MUSA4; assembly: GCF_013085925.1. Classification (NCBI taxonomy): domain Bacteria; kingdom Pseudomonadati; phylum Pseudomonadota; class Gammaproteobacteria; order Enterobacterales; family Enterobacteriaceae; genus Kosakonia; species Kosakonia sp. MUSA4. The sequence continues at coordinate 893,316 of NZ_CP025697.1, read as the reverse complement.
GGAGTATGGATTTTGTGTCGGATAATCTGTTTAACGGGCGGCGTTTTCGGGCACTGACTGTAGTGGATAATTTTAGTCGGGAATGTCTGGCGATCCATGCCGGAAAATCGCTGAAAGGAGACGATGTGGTCAGCGTGATGGAAGAGCTGCGGGTGCTGGATAAGCGCCTGCCGGTACGTATTCAGACGGATAACGGCAGCGAGTTTATCTCGAAAAGTCTGGATAAATGGGCGTATGAACACGGTGTCACGATGGACTTCTCCCGCCCCGGAAAACCGACAGATAATCCGTTTATTGAATCATTTAACGGTAGCCTGCACGACGAATGCCTGAACATTCACTGGTTTTTATCACTGGAAGATGTGCAGGAGAAACTCGACAACTGGCGCAGGGAATATAATCATGAGAGAACGCATTCATCATTAAATGACATGACTCCGGCTGAATTTATCCGAAGTCTCCAGAAAGACGAAGATCTCTGATTTAGCACTGCACTGATTTTGGGTCAGGGTCAGAAATCCGGGAATCTCAAAAAGTGCGTGGAACTAAAACGGGTCTATTTACACGGTCCTGACCTCGGTCGGTGTCACGACCGCAGCAAGACTCTCCTTACAGAAATTGCCTGCCGCGCCTTCACTGCACATCTCGCGGCCTATTTCGGTCTTGCGCAGGTAACCCGGCGTTCAGGCTCATCCATATGCGGCGCCCCCATCGCGACGGGGCAATAAGCCCCCTCGCGATGGGGGCTGTTCCTGTCAGCATTCGCAGCGCTCAGAGATCCTATCTCCAGGGCTTACTACACACGCAAAATGAGCCAAGGAAAACGACAAAACCAGGCGTCAGTAAAGAAAGCGGGTGACTATGTCTAAACGGTGGCTTTAACCGCCTCACGGTTGTGTACCCAACAGGCCATCACATAGCCAAAAACGGCAATGCCAAACACCAGCCAGGGGATAACAAAAATGGTGCTGGACGATGAACCGCTAAGCAGGTCGAGGTTTTTAATCACCATCACCAGCGCGGCCAGCATGCTGATGGTCGCCAGCAGCGGCGCAATAAAATGGCTCCAGTAGTGTGTCACTGTCAGCGAAGCGCGGTAGAAGTACGCTATCACCGCCACGGAAACCCCTGCCTGCAGCAGTAAAATCGCCATCGTCGCCATGGCCGAGCCCCAGGCAAAAATATCCACCATCGGGTCCAGCCCCGCACTCACCATCAGCAACAACGCGGCGATAATAATGACGCTTTGTACGCAACTGGCGAAATACGGTGTGCCCTTTCCGGCGCGGATGGCAGACATTTTCTTCCACAGATAGCCATCCCGGCTGATGCTGAACAGATAACGCGAGATATTGTTGTGAAAGGCCTGAGTCGCCGCAAACAGGCTGGTTATCAAAAGCAGCGACATCATCTCCACTGCCCAACGCCCCAGCACCGAATCGGCAATATCAAAAATAAAGCGTCCAGGATTGGTGGTTGCCGCCGCGACAATCTGCTCCACGCCGTAGGCCTGCACCAGCACCCAACTGGTGAAGGTGAAAAAGAGGGTAATCAATACCACCGCCAAAAGCGTCGCTCGCGGAATGGTTTTCTCCGGCTGTTTGCACTCTTCGCCATAAATCGCTGTGGATTCAAAACCGATAAAGGCGGCAATAGTGAAAATAAGCGCAATGCCTAAATGCCCTTGCGTCACCACATCCGGGATAAAAGAGCGGAGATTCAACGGCACCGCGCTGGCATGCAGATGGAACAGTACGGCGAAATCTGTCAGCAGCATAATGCCAACTTCCATCAGCATCAGTACGCCCAGTACTTTGCCGCCAACTTCGACGCTTTCAATCCCCAGCCCCCAGACGACAAGCAGCATCCCGACGCTAAACACCCACCAGGGTATTTGAAGATTGAGGTGGTCATGCACGTACATTTCGCAGAAAAAGCCAAACAGCGCCACCACTCCAAGCTGGATAGCAAAATAGGCCAACAGCGCCACCATCAGTGCCGCCACGCCGGTATTGCGCCCAAGACCTAAGGAAATGTAGCTGTAGAACGCTCCGGCATTGGTCACGTGCCGACTCATCTCCACATAGCCAAACGAGAAGACAATTAAAATCAGCCCGGCAATCACATAAATCGCCGGGATCCCCGCGCCGTTACCGGCAGAAATGGCGACCGGCAGACCACCGACAACGCCGGTCAGCGGGGATGCCGCCGCCACGACAAAAAATATCAGCGACCAAATACCCAGACTGTTTTTCTTAAGCTGTGATTCGCTATTCATTTGTTCCGCCTCCCGTGAGCCAGACGCGTTAATACGATAATCATTGCCGCGCGCAGAATTCGGCGCGGCGCTAAGGGTTATAAACAGGCTAAATAGAGGGCACGAATATCGTCCGCACTGGCGAGGCGAGGATTCTGCTGGATACTGACCTGCATGGTTTTACAGCAGTTGTCCGTCATCCAGTCGATATCCTCGATTTTTACCCCTAAGTCGCTGAGGGTGAACTCCAGATTCAGCGTCATGATAAGGCGACTGACCAGCGCGATGCTGTGCCTGGCGCTGTCGATTTCCGACATCATCTGACACTCCCCGGCGATGTCCATGGCCCGTGCGACGGCGGCAAAACCAGCAAAATTGCTGCGCCAGGCGTAATCCATTAACGCCGGATAAAGCGCCGCCAGACCAAGACCGTGGGTAATGTTGCGCAGGCCACTTAACGGATGTTCCATCGCGTGCGGTAAACCACAGGCGGAAAGACCAATCGCCATGCCGCCAAGGGTATTGGCCCAACACACCTGTTCCCAGGACGCCAGATTTGTCACGTCGGCATAAACTACCGGCAAGTGGCGGGCGAGCAGGCCAATGGCTTCGCGGGCCATCAGTTCAGTCATGGGCTGGACAAAATTTCCCACCAGTGCTTCGATACTGTGCGACAGGGCATCAAACCCGGTCGCCGCCACCATCTGAGCGGGTAATGTCACCATCAGCTCCGGGTCGACAATCGCCGTGCGGGCAAAAAGCTGCGGCGTAAAAAAGACCTGCTTGTCATGGGTAAACGGATTGGTGAACACCGCCACACAGTTACCTTCACTGCCGGTGCCTGCGGTGGTGGTCATCAGCACCAGCGGCACTGATTCACCCCCAACCTGTGCCAGATGCAGATAATCGGTAATTTTCCCCGCGTGCCGCCCCATAAAGGCGATCCCTTTTGCCGCATCCATAACGCTGCCACCGCCAATACCCAGCACCACATTGCAGCCCGTTTCCCGCAGGCGCTCGGCCCCCAGATCGACGGTGGTGGTCAACGGGTTGGCCTCCACGCAGTCGAACAATTCCACCACGACGTTGGCCTGCGCCAGCGCCTGTAAACAACGGTCCAGCAGCCCGGTTTTTTTGCAGTTGGTGCGCCCGGTAACCAGCAGGACTTTGCTGCCTAGCCGCGCCACCTCGCTCCCGACCGTCGCGGCTTTGCCGCGACCAAAGAGCACATTCACATGTATGTTGTAACTAAAATCCATATTCAGCCTCACGCATTTACGGTGGCGCTGGCCACGGCGTTAACCACCTGCGCAACCGACTCTTCAAACGCTTTCATGCCGTAGGCCAGTTCCTCATCGCTGATGGTCAGCGGCGGCAGGAAGCGGAAGACCGCCAGGTTGTTGATGGTGAAATTGACCTGCACGCGGTAGTTTTCCACCATGCTTCCGGCAATCATCGCCGAGTAATATTCGCCAAATTGCGCCTGCTGGTCGGCCGGGATTTTGCCAAACTCCACGCCAATCATCAGCCCCTTGCCGCGAACCTCTTTGATCACCTCCGGGTAACGCTGCTGTACTTCGCGCAGGCGCTGCATCATCCACTCCCCTTTACGCTGCGCCATGCCGCACAGGTCATGTTCGAGGATAAATTGCAGCGAGCCGAGTGCCGCCGCAGCGCTGAGCGTATTTTCCTGATAGGTTGCGGTGTGGTGATAACAGGTTTCAAGGCTGCCGTAGGCGGCTTCGTACAGTGCTTCGCTACACAGATAGCCGCCGAACGGCACCAGCCCGCCGGAAAGCCCTTTGGCAAAAACGATGCAGTCCGGGACGATGTCATCATGTTCACAGCACCAGAACTTGCCGGTCCGCGCCGCGCCGCACTGGATCTCATCGACCACCAGCAGCGTGTCATAGCGATCGCACAGGGCACGCGCCGCTTTCAGGTAACCTTCCGGTGGCACAATAATGCCGCCTTCCCCCTGAATCGGCTCCACCACAAACGCCTTGTACTTGCCGGTCGATAGCGCGTTTTCCAGCGCCGTCACGGACCCGTATTCGATGTGATCGATATTGGCGAGGGTCGGCTGCTGGTAGGCCCGCCATTTGTCTTTGCCGCCCAGAGAGACCGCCCCCGAGGTTTTACCGTGGAAAGCGTTAAGGGTGGCCAGCAGATGGGTTTTCTCCGGTTTGGTACGGGTCGCCAGCTTGACCATTTTGATCATCCCTTCGATGGCTTCCGCCCCGCCCGTTGCGGTGCCCACTTTGGTGAGCTTACCCTGCGGCGACAGCAACGAAAGGTTATGCGCCAGCGCGGCCGCCACGTTGTGATAAGAGATAGCCCCCATCATAAACTGGCGGCTGTCGAAGCATTTTTGCAGGCAGGACCAGACAAACTCGTTGTTGTTGCCAACGGTCACCACCCCGACGGCACCAATCATGTCGAGGTGCTTGTCGCCGTTCTCATCGATAAAGGTGCAACCTTGTGCACGGGTGAAATATTTGGCGTGGCCGTCCAGGGTGCGCAGGCGATTCAGATGGGTGAGCTGTAACGCTTTGGTGGTTTCACCGTCGAGACTCAGCGCGTCATCAATGGTCAGGAAACTGGACATCAGTGATTTTACATTGGTCATAAATAAGCCCCTTCGAATTGGAATAAACAGCGGTACGTGTGGCTTATTTCTATGCGCTTCCTGACGGGCAAAATAGAAAAAATCAGAACAAGCGCGGGTGCAAAAAGCGAGGCAATTCGGCATTTGCGCACTAAAACAGTGCACAATCAGAGCTGCTGAATACGCTGCTGGTAGTTAATGGCCTTGATATTTGCGAGGTATGCGCGTGGCGACATTTTGGCGAATTGCTTAAATTCCCGCAGAAAATGCGACTGGTCGGCATAGCCCAGTTCATGGGCCATGGCGGCGAGATTCACGGCTCGCCCCTGGTTGAGCTGAAATAACGCGTACTGGAAACGCACCATGCAACAGAACATTTTTGGCGACATGCCGCAGTTATCACGAAATATCCGCTGGATATAGCGTGCGCAATAGAGCGTCTGTTTCTCTAACTGTTCGACGCGAATAGCGCCATGGTGGTGCAAGATAATCTCCACCAGCTGTAATAACAGGCTGGCGGAAGGTCGGCTAAGGCGCGATTCAAAGGCGTGTAAAAAGAGGCGGATCTGCTGATTAAAATCCTCGCTAATGGCAATTTGCTCGAAGATATGCCGCGTGCCGGGCACCGCGTTATTAAATTCAATTTCATGACCAAACAGTTCCCCGGCCGCCAAATCCACAAAGTCCGGCATCACACCGGGCATAAAACGCACACCGAAATAGCGCTGCCCGTTCTGTAGCTCGATTTCATTGGCCGCCAGAGTGCTGCCGCAGACTCTGGCCGTCGGGTTATCACTGTCGCAGTTAAACAGAATGTCGACGCTGCCATCGGGAACCGCCAGCGCCATACCCGGCGCATCGGACACCTGAAAGCTATAAAAGTGGGCAATCGGCGAACCGGTCATGCTCTTTTTCAGGTAGCTGGCCGCCGCGTTGATCACGAAATAAGGTTGCAGGGGCTTGATAGATTCGGGCTGATTCACTACCACGCGCGCGTTCATAGGACACCTTTGCAGAGAGGCCGATGCCCTTAATGTAGCAATAATTATGCCATTTCAATGGTTCATGGGAGGGTAACGTATCCAGAATTCTGAGTACTTAAGATAAGTATCCCCCTGCATAGCCGCAATGTGGATCTGGCATAAAAGCAACAGAACCTAGTCGGAAAACCATTCCTCCCACCAGCTTGCAAATCTGAACAATCACATTTTTCCGGACATCAGTAATCAGCCGATTACGGAACTGAAAGCCCGACATTTTACAGCCCTACTGAAAGGTATCGAGAAAAAAGGTTTGCTGGAAGTAGCGTCTCGTGCGTGGCAGCACCTGTACAACATTATTAATGCGTTACGCGGTTCAGCAAAAGTGGGTGGAAAACAACAATACGGCGCTGAATCTGGATCGGCGTAACGGTTTTGCTGATCATACGCCATTATCCGGCACTGCCGCTGGAGCGCCTACCGGAACTGCTGGAACACATTGAAGACTATCTGTCTGGATCAATACCTTCCGCGAAACCCGCTTACTGTATACTGGTTTTCCGGCCTGATTCAGTCCACATGGCTGAAAAACATTTTTAGCCAGATCGATACGCCAAAATTTGATGGTCATGATTATTCTACTCCGAATGTGTTCTATTCAGTTAAGCCCGCGAAGAGGAGCATTAGCTGGAAGGCTAAATACGACAGTATGAAAGCGGCTGATATAAAAAAGTCATAAAATGAAGAAACGACTTTCCGGGCGAAAACATCATATTGTCTGTCACCCGGTATATTTTTAGTGACATAACCTCTACAACCTGACTGATTACTTATCTGACGAGTCCTTTCAGGTCATTAACATGCGCAACCACGTCAGCCAGGAGACGGCTGACTTTACTGACATCCTCCTCCTCGATCACCAGCGGAGGTGCCAGCGTGATAGCCCCACCATGCACGCCGAGTATGACCCCTTTTTGTCTGGCATATCGGCGAATGATGGCAGGTAATTCCGGATTCTGTGCGCAGAGTGAAGTACGGCTTTTTTTGTCAGTAACTAACTCAAGCGCGACCAGTGCGCCGCGACTTCGGATCTCGCCGATAACAGGAAAATCCAGCAGTGGAGCGAGCTCATCATGAAACTGCCGTCCGCGCGCGCGGCCCTGGGTAATGAGATCTTCACTCGTCAGAATATCAATACTGGCGGATGCCACAGCGGCGGCAACCAGATGCCCGGCAAATGAACCTCCGCTATCCGTACCCTCCACCACCTCAGCAAGCTCTTTGTCCAGCAGTAAGGCCGCCAGTGGCATGTATCCACTCGCGATCCCTTTCCCCAGTACAATGATATCCGGCCTGAGGTTAAAATCATGGGACGAGAACCACGCACCCGCACGGCCAAAGGCCGTAACCACTTCGTCGGCGACCAGAAGTATACCGTGTCGCCTCAGCACCAAATTCATGCGCGGCCAGTAATCGTCGGGCGGTGAAATAACCCCTCCCGGCCCGACAATTAATTCTGCAAACATCGCAGCAATATTTTCAGCCCCGTGCTCACGAATGGCGTCTTCCAGTTCCTGCACGCAAAAATCCGTCAGCGGCTGCCCGTGGTATAACTCCGGATGATAAGGGCGAACGGGAGTAAGCTGGATTATTTCCGGCTCACCGCCTCCAATACCCTGTCGGCCTCCGGCAAGCTCCGCACCTGCATAGGTACGCCCATGGAAGGCCCCTCTATGTACCAGAATCTTGCGTCGCTCAGGCTCACCCCGTCGGTAATGATAAAGGCGTGACAACTGTAATGCTTCATCATCAGCCTCAGATCCTGAACTCATCAGCCTGACTTTACCGATATTGTCAGGAGCTCTCGCAATTAAACGTTCAGCCAGTTCAATCGTAGGTACGTTAGAAAAATCCCAGGCAATCGTAAAATGTGCCAGGGTACTCATCTGCCTGGCGGCAATATCCGCGATCTCCTGCCTGCCGTGCCCAATTTGTGCAAGCCATGCTCCGGCGTGGACATCAATATATTGCTTTCCTGTGTCATCCCAGAGATGTGCACCGACACCTTTAACCAGTAGTATTTTTTCTCCGCTACTGTACTGACTTGGGTGTTGCAAAACGTGGCTATCACGTATTAGCCAATTATTATTTTCTGCCATTTTCAGCCAGCCTTTATTTATTCTACGCCGTTAAAATTCAATCGCGGTATGTTAGAAATTAAATGATTGCCCGCATTGGATGCCGGATGAGTAAACAGTTGTTCTGCGTTATTTCGCTCAACACAAACACCTTGATCCATGACGATGATGTCATTACACACATAACGTACCGCCAGCAGATCATGCGAAATAAATAAGATCGTTAACCCAAGGGTGTCCCGCAATTCTTTGAATAGATCCAGTATGGAGGTCCTGATCGACACATCCAGGCTGGAGGTCGGCTCATCAGCAACGAGCAACAAGGGGTTGACCGCCAGCGCTCTGGCGATGGCCACTCTTTGCCGCTCTCCCCCGGAAAGCTGCCCCGGCAAAGCGGGAATAAAGTCCTTGCTTAGATGCACCAGACTGAGCAGTTTTTCAACTTCCCGTGCAAGCGCATTTTTTTTAACGCCCTGGATACAGGTCAACAGTTCCGCCAGCATCTTACCCACCGTTATTCGGGGGTTTAATGAAACATAGGGGTCCTGGTATACCATCTGAATCTGACGACGATGCGCCTGGTCGCGGTTGGTATTAAGTTCATTTCCACGCCACAATAAACGCCCTGATGAAAAAGGCACCTCGCCAGTAATAACTCGCGCTAACGTCGTTTTTCCTGATCCTGAACTCCCGACAATCCCTGTTATTGTTGCGACAGTGAGGTCAAAGTTAATATTTTTCAAAATCAACGTTTGCTGATATTTTGCAGACAATGCCTGAACACTTAATAACGGCGTCACCAGCTATCTCCTTCAAGCAACCGCTGTGAATCAATCAGTTTTCGCGTGTAATGTCGTTGGGGGTTATTCAGCACACTCTTCGTTTGCCCCCTCTCAATTAACTCCCCGTCTTTCATCACACAAATATGTTCGCAGAGCTGGCTGACCACACTAAGATCGTGACTGACAAAAATCACGGCAATATTTCTTTCCCGGCACAGGGATTTTATAAGCTGTACGATTTGCGTTTGTGTAAACGTATCCAGCGCTGTTGTTGGCTCATCACACAGTAATATGCCGGGTTTTTTAGCAAGTGCGGCAGCTAAGATAATACGTTGACGTTGCCCACCTGAAAGTTGGTGTGGATAAAACTCAAAGGCGCGACTTGCATCAGAAATACCCACCATGTTGATAAGTTCAAGGGCTTTTTCTTTTGACGCAGATTTGGTATCTCCGGTATTGACACGATGTATTTCAGCAAGCAACGATCCTGTTCGCATAAGCGGATCCAGTGCATTCATGGGATTCTGAAAAACCATTCCAATCTCATGACTCCCCGATTTTTTGAGCACCCTGCCATTTTTAATGGTATGGCTCCCCCTTATCTTGATATCACCCGCCGCAATATCTATTCCCCTGGGCAATGCACCGATAAGCGCACGCAGAGTCAGACTCTTACCTGAGCCGGATTCCCCCACAATACCCAGTGTCGCACCTGCAGATAACGAAAACGTAATATCTGAAACGAGGGGTGAGCCAGGATTTTGTTTACTGCCAAGACACAGTCCGCGAACATCCAGTATCGGCGTATTCATGATTCAGGCCTCAATAATTGCGTCATCCCATCGGCCAGAAAAGACAGGCCGATCCCGGTAATGATGACGGCAATGCCAGGAATAACCGGGATCCACCACTGGGTGGTAACAAAAGCTTGCCCGTCTGCAATCATTGAACCCCAATCAGGAACAGGCGGCTGTATACCTAAGCCTAAATACCCCAGCGTTATAATAGCGACGATGACGTAAACCATATCCACCACAAACAGGGTGATGGGCTGCGCAATAATATTGGGCAAAATATGCACGAAAATGACGCGCATCCGGCTCAGCCCTGCCAATCGTGCTGCCACGGCCCACTCCTGCCGTTTTGCCGCTTCGGTTGTGGTACTCAGGACGCGCACATACGGGATCCATCCCACGGTGGCAAATGCCACATAGATGCCCGTTTCACCGGAGCCAAAGGCAAAGACGACGATAAGTACCACCAGATAGAATGGAAACGCGATCAGGCAGTCAGCAATACGCAGCAATGACCACTGGAAAACACCTCCGGTAAAACCAGCGATACACCCAATTAGTGTGCCGATGAATGCCGGGAATAACGCCGCAAAAAAGGCGATTCTTAAATCCGTTCTTGCGCCGTAAATCAGTCGTGACCAGATATCCCGTCCTAAATAGTCTGTCCCCAGCCAGTGTTGTGCTGAGGGAACCGACAGCTGATGCGATAAATTTTGTGTAATCGGATCATGCGTAGCCAGCATGGGAGCCAGTACAGCCACTACTACCACGATGGTAGTGATTACTACACCAATAATCAGAGTGGATGGGAGTTGTTTGTCCACGTATTGTCGCGCCTGGCGGGTCCGTGGCAGATGTTTTTCCACTGGGAAGTGAGCAGAGTTTGTCATTGTGCCAGCCTCACGCGTGGATCCAGTATCCGAACGGCGATATCTGTCAGTAGGCTGACCACGACCACCCCTACCGCAGAAAACAGCGCTATCGTCTGTGTTAACGGGAAGTCTCGCTTCGCGATGGCGTCAAATAATAATGAGCCAATACCAGGCAGCGCAAAAACCCGTTCAAGAATAATCGAGCCGCCCAGCATTCCGCTGATATTAATACCCAGCAAAATTAATGTCGGGATAGCGGCATTAGGCAGAATGTGTCTGATCATAATACGGGAAGTGGAAAGTCCGTTGGTACGCAGCATCGTGACAAACTCAGCATTAATGACCTCCAGCAATTGCGCTCTCAGGCTTCGCACTAATACGGGGGCTGTCACGATCGTGGCCGTCACTGCAGGTAAAATAAGGCTATTGAGGAAGCCATGACGTCCAATTCCGCCAACAGGGAACCAGCGAAGATTGACAGAGAAAAGGGTGATTAAAATAATTGCCAGCCAAAAAACAGGCATCGCCGCCCCTAATGTTGAAAGCGTACGGATAATATGGTCAGTGGCTTTTCCTTCATTAAGTGCGGCAACGGTGGCAAATACGCATACGGCGATCGTGGTGAATAACGTGGATAACAACACTAATGCACCAGTGACCGGTAATCGGCTTAATACCAGTTCGTTTGACGGTACCCGGTATACCAGCGAATAACCGGCATCAGCATGCCTGAAAATACCGATGAGGAACGCCGTAAATTGCTCCAGCATCGGGCGATCAAGTCCTAAAGTCACTCTTAATGCCTGAACGGCAGTACTGCTGGCATGTTCACCCAAAATCATAAGCACCGGATCGCCGGGCACAATATGCAGAATAAAGAATGTTGCTATCACCACACCGCCGATCGTCAGAAATGCACGTAATGCCGACTCAATGAGCCGGCGAAATAATACGCTGCCAGAACCCGTCATTTACTTCTCCTGGGCAGAATCGAAACGAGTGGCTCCGTTAGGAATGGCCTGTATGCCGGTGATATTACTGCGTGTGGCAACTAAGCGGCTTTGATATACCAGCGGGATGATGGGTACGTCAGAAGCCACTATTTCCTGCGCCTCATGATATAACGCGCCGCGGATTTTTACGTCCTGTTCAACACGTGCCTGACGCAATACTGAGGTAAGATGCGGGTTGTTATAAAACGTCCAGTAGCTATCAGATCCGCCATCCTCAGGACTAAAGTGGTAAGTGAGGAAAATATTCGGATCGCTGACATCACTGATGGATTCCTGCAGTCTTAACGCATAATCTCCTGCGTGTGTTTTTTCACGCACGACCGCAGGATCCAGCGAAATAATGGATACCTCGATACCTATTTTACCTAGCTGACTCTGAATGATCTGCGCCTGCTGCGCCCGAACCTGATCGCCACCTGGGGTTAAAATTGTGGTAGAGAAACCATGAGGGTAGGCACTGAGGGCCAGTTCTTTTTTCGCAGCTTCAATATTTGTATCTACAGCAGCGGTTGTTGGATCATAAAACGCCACAGTAGGCGGAATAATGGTACTCGCGGCATCAGAGGTTTTGAAACTGGTTGCATCAGCTAATGCCTTACGATCAATAGCCAAATTCACTGCGCGACGGACATGAACATCTGAAAACTGCGGGTTTTTCGTATTAAACTGCAATATCTGAATAACCCAGCTTTCACTTCGCGTTACGGAAATATCGGGATTTTTTGATAATTCAGCAAAACGTACCGGGGGCAGATTATCGATGACGTCGATTTGCCCAGCCAGTAATTGCTGAACACGCTGATTTTCGTCCGGAAGCACGGTAAACGCCAGCTCATCATACCAGGGTTTATTCGCCTGCCAGTAATGGTCATTTTTCCTTAAGGTTACGGTCCCCCCTGGGACCCACGACTCCAGAACAAAGGGACCGGTGCCAATCGGATGTTGGAAAAATGCCTCTTCAGTCTGCCCTGCAAAGTTGGCAGGCATAATGCCATTGGATACAGCACTAATATCTGACAAAAGTGCCGGGTAAGCACCTTTGAGCTTAATAATAACCGTATCCTGCTCTGGCGCGGTAATTGATACAATCGGTGCCAGTAACGGTATTCCACCTGCATTTTTGAGATGGCGGGTAAGGCTAAAAACGACGTCTTCTGCTTTTAACGCGCTGTCATCTGAAAATTTCACCCCTGGGCGAAGTTTAAATGTCCAGGTTGTTCCGTCACTGTTTGGCGTGGCTGACACCGCTAACCAGGGCTTCGGCTGCCCATCTTTACCAACAATGTATAATGGCTCAAATATTTGATCGGCGGTATAAACGCTAACATCCCATACATTAGCAATGTCAAGAGACTCTATCGGCGCATAGCGACCAACAATTAATGTTTTTTCTGTTGCAGCGCCAACATAAGCAGCGGATGAAAAAAAGGTAACCTGAGCAAACAAAATTGCGGATACAACTTTATTGATGTGTTTTTTATTTAAGCGCATTTGAGGTTCCTGGACCAAGATGAATATCATCATATCTTGTGATGTATGGGTAATCTGGCTTCGACAAGAAGGAAGTTTAATCCAGGTTAATTAAGCTAAAAAAGTGTTGTTGAGTGTGTGTCAGTTATCCTTCTATTTTTCAATTAATCTTCATGCGCATTATATTAGGATATATTAATCACAACCTTAACAAACAATATGTTCATTTCTTTGCTAAAAAAAACATATAGCGGCGATCAGGGGCAGGAGACGCAATAAATGAGTAAAAAACGGGACGGGTTAAAACCTTTTACCAGAGAGGTTATGTTAAGTGATATATAACAGAAGATACGATTATTGAACGCCTTGACCTGCCCCCAGTGTTAGATACAATGATCAGTTAGTAATGGAATGCCCCTGACCCCGAATATGATCCAGTCATAATCAGGAATAACCGGCTTCATGTTGGTTGCGTGTTCTGGCAACCGGCAGACTTTTCAGCAAATTCGGACGGGGTCATCCAGCCCAGCGCAGAATGGGGACGTCTCTGATTATATGCGCCAGGCCTCGATTTTGCACCGTGCATCCTCCAGGGACATGAACCAGTTTTCGTTCAGGCACTCCTGCCGCAGCCTGCCGTTGAACGACTCCACTGTGGCATTGTCCGTGGGTGTTCCCGGGCGTGAGAAGTCTATACGGATCCCTCGCTCGTATACCCATCTGTCCAGCATTTTTCCTGCAAATTCAGAGCCGTTATCAGTTTTAAGCAACTGTGGTAAGGGGCGTTTGAGCGTAATACTGTTCAGCATCTCCGCAACTTCCGTTGAGCGCAAATTCTGGCCTACACAGATCCCCAGGCATTCACGTGTGAACAAATCGATTACCGTCAGCAAGCGCAGGCGCCTTCCGTCAAACAGCGCATCAGAGACAAAGTCCATGCCCCAGACATGATTTGGATACAGCCCCTGAGGCTGCGGTTGCCGCCGCTGTGCCGATTTGTTCCGGCGTGGGCGTTTAAGACGCAGGGGCAGCCCCTGTTCGCTGTAGAGCCGATAAATGCGTTTGTGATTATCCCGCCAGCCCTCCCGCCTGAGCATGACATGAACTCTGCAATAGCCATAATGGACCCGGGTTTCGGTGATCTTCCTGATTCGCAGGCGTAGTGCACTGTCGTCTGCCGCCACAGAACGGTAGCGGAAAGAGCTGCGGCTGACCTGTAGTGCAAAACAGACCTGCCTCTCGCTGGCCCCGTAACGGGCCTGCAGGTCCCTGACCATTCGCGCAAGCGCGCCAGCGTCAGTTCTTTTTTGCCAGTACATCCTGCAGCATGGCTTTGTCGAGGCTGAGATCGGCAACCAGCTTCTTCAGCCTGAGATTGAACTTCATCGTAAAAGACATTCTGCGCGGGGCTAGATAGTGACATTAATGGCCAGACTTACATGTCAGTGAGAATGTCACCCTTCAGGCAAAGCATTATGAGGGTTCACCGTTCAATAAACTGACGGTCATCATGCCGGAATTCGGTTTCTGAATAGAGCTGGATTTCAGGACAGAGCCAAAGACTGCCTCCATACCACAATGCCTTCCCCCACCCCGCAATTTACTCTGTTCAACTTAAATAAGGTTTTTTACTGCCTCGCATATTAGTGGATGCTTTTATAATCACTCCCGTCGCGTTGATGTGAACGAACCTGAACACAGGAGGATGGTTATGCACAGCGACCGATTATTACGGTTACATCAGGTAGAAGAAAAAATCGGCCTTGGTAAATCATGGATTTACCAGCAAATTCGTTTGCAACAATTCCCGTCAGCCATACGCATTAACAGCAGGCATGTTGCCTGGCTGGAAAGCGAAGTGGACGCCTGGATCTGCCAGCGAATCCGGATTACCCGCAATATCTAAGAGCAATAAGGAAGATTATGTGTACCCCACAACTGCTCAATATCCGGCCTCTCAACATTGCCGGGTATCAGGACCAGGAGATGGTCCATGTCACACTGGAACAAATTCAGCCCTTTCCCGATAACCCACGAACGACCCGCAATCCGGGTTTTGATGCGCTTAAAGCATCAATCCGCGCACGGGGATTAGATAACCCACCGGTACTGACCCGTCGTCCTGGCGATAAGCTCTTTATGCTCGCCAGTGGAGGAAATACCCGGCTTAAGATCCTCAATGAACTGTGGCGCGACACCCAGGATGAGCGGTTTTACCGCTTCCACTGGCCGTTTCGCCGCTGGCCGGAAGGTGTCACAGAACAGCAAGGTGAACTTCAGTGCCTTATCGGCCATCTGGCGGAAAGCGACCTTCATAACGGCTTAACGTTTATCGAACGTGCGAAGGGGATCCTGCGGCTACGGGAACTTTACCGTGATGCCGGGGTTGATTGCCAGACGCAGCAATCGCTGGCAGAGCATCTGACCAACGATGGCTATCCGGTCAGCCAGTCGCAAATCAGCCGGATGGTGCAAACAGTAGAGTGGCTGCTACCCAGTATCCCGGATGCGTTATACGGAGGGCTGACGCGCACAGTCATTGATCCCCTTCTGACGCTACGCAGTACCGCAAATCAGGTTTGGGAAAAGCTGCTGCCATCGGAAAAGCAGCCCGAGTTCACCACATTGTTCAGCTCCGCACTCTCCACCTTTAACGGCGAACAGGACGGCGTGGTTCCGCAACTGGTACAGGATGAATTGTTGGGCGAGATGAGCCGCCGTAGCGGTATCAGCTGGAATGTTTTGCTGTCAGAACTGCTCGACGGTCAGGGGAAGCGGCAGGCTCTGCTCGGCGTTCCCGACGAAAAAGTACTCTGGCCACCACCGGAAAAACCGCAAAAAGAAGCACCGCTGGCAGATATCGATCACGACGAAGAAACGACAGAAGGCTCTGGGCCTGAGACATCTGAATATACGCCTCAGGTACAGGCTGCCCGGGCGATTTGCAGATACTGGGAACTGGAAGAGTGTATCCGGCCGGACGAAAACGCCCCGGCAGGTTTCACCCTTGCACCTTGCGATACTTTTCCCCATCCCGCTGCACAGCGATGTTATCAGGTGCTGTCGGTACTGTGTGGCGACGTAAACACGCCGATGCCCGCGCTGGAACTTATGCTGTCGCCGGATTACAACGACGAACAGATCCAGCAGATGATGCAACTGATTAGATTATGTCGTCAGAGACGGCTCCGGGAGGTATCTCATGACGCCTTCGGTTAACCAGGCGGTGCTGACGCACGTGATGCAGGCGCTGAAAGAGGGGCAGATCCGCTACTGCGAATCACTGGGGTTCAGCCCACAGGAACTCTTCGAACTGACTCGGCTGACTGTCGATGACATGTTGTATCTCAGCAATAGCGCGGTGCAGTTTATAACGCTCAGCATCGATCACAACATGCTCAGCCGGATGCTGACGCGAACAGAACAGGAACGGGTCTTTCAGCAGAATCTCGAAGAGGCGCTGTCGCTCGGCGCATCGATTGAATTTATCACTCACTTTTTTGGTCTCTCCACGCTGGAAGTCTGCGCCCGGCGGCGGCTGATAGGCTTGTTTGTACGCCAGGGGCGTAATAACGCGCCAGATGAAGCCGTGGAAGCGCTGGTCTGGAATGAGTGGCAGAAAACGGGGGTGATGAAGCTGGATTCCCCTGATGCCCTGAAAGCCATGATGACAATCGCCCGTTCTCATAAGCTGTCGCTGACAGTTATCTGGAACCTGCTCCGGCAGTGGCATCAAGAGAAGCTGTTACATGAAGAGTGAATCGCATAGTGACGATCGTCTGTTGTTTCTCGGTAACCCGCAGCAGAGCGTGCCAAAATCTCTGCTGCTGGCCCGCAATCTTTCTCCCCGCGATAAATTCACCTGGCAACTACTGCGCCTGCATGTACGGGATGAGGGGAACAGCACTTTCCCTTCTTACGACGAATTGCAGTGCTGGCTGTCAGACCTGCCTGACTGCCAGAAAGCCTCGCGCAGTACGGTAAGCAACGCATTGATGATGCTGCGGATAACCCGCTGGCTCAGCCTGTGCAAGCGTTTACGGGATGCACAAAGCGGCCGGATCACCGGAAATCTCTTTGCCCTGCATGATGTTCCGATATCCCATGCTGACGCATGCCGGATGGACAGCGAATACCTGCCGCTGCTGATCGACTGCACCCGGCACCGAAATCAGCGCATCCGCACGGCCGCCACCGACCTTCTTTTAAACCTGCAACAACCTGTGGACAGTGGACGACGCTGCACTGAGTCTCTGCCGGAGACCAGGCCAGGTCTTCATCGAAGACTCGGTAAAAAAAATCAGAGTCCTGATCAAAGACCAGGTGAACTGGCGGGGGCTGGCGAACCGGGGGAAGCATTACGCGTACGTACTGATACAGATCTAAGTAATAAACATCAAAAGAGTACGCAAAAACTGCACTGGCCTGTGGATAATCCTTTTAGCGCCAGCGAACGGCGTGCAGCCGAGCGGGCGATGCGTCATCTGGATGGTTCCCTCAGCCAGCAAGTGCTGGATGACTGCCTGTGGCGTATCGCCACTCATGATATTCGCCGCCCCCTCGCTTACCTGTTAGCCACGCTGGAGCGTGCGCGCCGGGGAGAGTTCAACCGTTTACGGCGCAGACCCCGATAACGCGATATTTATGCGTACCGCATAAATTCAACATTCAGACTATCAATCCGCCCCCATCAATCGGGAAAAACAGATTAAATCTTCTGCGCAGAAGCAGGGTTGTTCATCGCCATGTTTCGTGGTCGGGCAGACACTGCGGGCACTTATTCCTGCGGAGAACACCCGATGCCCGGCACAACCTTACTGAGCGATATTCATATTACCCTGCATACCCGTGTTGCGGCGCGTTTATGGCAGGCGCGTCCTGGCGGGATGCTGCTCTGCCTGGCGCTGTTGAAACGGATGCTGCGCGCCGAGCAGCGTGACGATCCGTGGGCATCTCACTGGCTGGAGCAGCTAGGCATCCGGCTGAACCTGATGGCGCATCTGCTGAAACAGAAAAATAATCAACTGGATAACCACTTCAGCACACTGCCAGCCGCGATCGGCACTACCCTGCTTTGTAACCCCATGCCATCGGAGTACATACTGCCGCTGGCTCTGTTATCGCCGCCCGGTTCACGTTTATTGCATCACCTGGTGGATTACGACCTGCTGGTGCGCCGCACGCTTCTCGCCTGGCAATTAGGCCTCATCAGCCAGGCAGAGAAACGGGATGTTGTTGCCACCCTTCCCCGACTTTTGCTTCAGCTCTATAGCTTCGTTAATCGCTTCCGTACCACTGGCGTAATCCGTGCCGATGTCCGGTTCAACACTCCACTGGCGCAGGCAACAACCCGCAAGCTTGGACAGTTACCCAAACGCATACTGGCGGAGATCCACCGCGATGCTCAGTGATAACGACTACGAAAACTGCGCCCGCAAGAGCTCGCTAAAGGGCCTTTTAAAGGCCTTTAAGGGTAAGGGAGAACTTCAGGAACTGGCGCAGGAGTTACAGGAACTTCAGGCAAAGCTGCAACAGCTCCAGCCGCAGCTAAAACAGGCGGTTTTTAACCTTCCCGTTCGTACCCTGCCGTTAGTACTGTGCAGCAACCCGGCGCGCTCCGGCGTCAGTTATCTGCGCTGGCGAAACCTGGATAACAACCGTTCGGGAAGTGCAGCGTTACTGGAAATTGTGCACCAGACTGCAACATCAAACGAATTGCGCGATGCACTGCTGGTCATCGAGTGGCAGCGTCAGGTGCTGAATATGCAGTTATCGGTAGTGACATTTATGCTGCGGCAATGCAGTCAGTTGAGTGATACAGAACAGCCGCGGGTTTAAAAAATCCCATAAAGATTAACTCAAGGTGTCACTTTGCCATTTTTTTTAAACCCGCCAGGGTTATCGCACCTTAAAACAGGCACTATTCTCTTAGTGCTCCTTTTAAGGTGCAACTATTCAATCCCAACATCTTTTCCCCCCAGATAACGGGCATGTAAAAAGGCAGAGCTAACGGCATCAATATCATCCCCTGCCATACCATACTCCTCGAAATAATTGCGCCATTCCCGCACGACTCGCCAGATACGATCAATTTCGGCAATTGCAGCAGTGGTACTTAAACCAAAGCGTTCACTCCAGGAAATGGCATTACCCAGTGTTGCTTCTTTGCCGAATGCACCAACCCCGAGATGAAGACGTCGGTGGTGAGAATGAACGGGGCGAGGAACCACGTCATAAAGTGGGCTAATCCGCCATGCCAGTCTGACATCGTCCTGTGGCTCCTGTGCCCCCCTTACTGGTGACTGTTCCGGAGACTCCATCAGTACAAAACCATGATTACGTAAATGGTCGTCATCGTTATTGACCAGGATATTAAATACCATCCGGCGATAAAGCTCTTTCAGGTCTTCTGACAAATTGTCCGCCTCAAGATGTCGACGCATGGCATCTGCCAGCTCGGCATAGCTACTTTCCACCGACGCCATTTCATGAATATTCATCAATGTCAGCGCAGAAACAAAATGCCGCCTGCCTGTTTCAGCTCCCTGACCTACGCGATCAAAACGCTTAATCAGCATAGCAAACCGTCCCTTGCCAATTTCTTCGAGTCGGGTTTCGGGTACATGGATCCCGGCAGCAGCAGCCAGCCGTAACGTGGCATGTTCAACGGCCGGATAACAAAATCCCCGGTCAGTATGTGAAGAGAACTTCGCCAACCAGTGGCTACCATCTTCAACCACCAACGTAGCTTTCGGCCGCATCCCACCCATACTGGAGCCGGCGTCAAATATTCCGTGTAGATTCGCAGGTAAAGGAGCGCCATTTTCAACCCGTTCGGCGGCCTCGAACAAATAACCCAACGACTTAATATCCGCTGAGGTATCGAGTGCCCTTGCCGGTTCACCATCCATAGTAATGTCCAGCGCGCCAGTTCGGTTTGGCCCGGCTTCAAGAAGATAGACAGATTCTGGTAAGGAATTGGCGGGCACCCGCTTTTTGGCTTCAATGACACGGCGTCCCCAGGCATCGGGGGCTGCGTCACGGATCCCTCCAAAGAGGGCTGACTCCTGAGCAAACAACTCTTGCCCCGCCACTCTCTGCCCCTGAAGCATTCCAAGCCCAACAGGATCAATTTCAATTGCACCGTTTCGCTTCAGGTACCTCAGACCATAAATAAAACGTGAGGATCGAAGATCGATTCCTTCTTCCTGCAAAAATAACTTACCCGCAGGAACAGCCTCAGTCGCCCCAGGCAAAAAAGTGTGCACCATTAAGGCTTTCTCAGAAATCATACTCTTCCAGTTCCTTGCTGCTTAACGGACGTGCGCGACGGGGACGACGGTTATTCTGCGCGGCCTGTATCGCGTTATCCTCTTTCGTCACCACATCAGCAAGCGTTGCGCCGGGTCGTACGACATCGAGATAACGCAGAATCTGACCGATAGCCACGCCTGCATCGCCATTCTCAATGCGACTAACGGTATTGCGGCTGATATTGGCGCGCACTGCCGCCTCCGACTGCGGCATTTTGCGCGCAATACGGCTCTGCGCCAGTATGTTACCTAAGCCAGCTAGCTGACGGCTCAGATCAGAAGGTAATAAATCTTGCTGTATACGTTTCATTTTGCACCTTAAAACATGCAGTAACTGCTTAATGCTCATTTTAAGGTGCAAAAAGGAATTTTTCAAACAATCCAACATGCGTTCTGCACAAAAACATCGCCTCAAATTGCCTGTCCAGTTCCTCCTGTCTTACCTCTTGAACGATCACCATGCTGAATTCCCTTTCATCGGAGTTCTCCCCATGCAACTTTACCTGTGCGAAAAACCTTCTCAGGCGCGCGATATCGCCCGTATTCTGCATGCCAGCAGCCGGAGCAATGGCTACCTGTATAACACCAGCGTGACTGTCACCTGGTGTTTCGGCCACCTGCTGAGTATGGCTACACCGGAAGAGTATGATCCGGCGCTGAGACGCTGGTTTCCGGATCATCTGCCCTTCTTTCCCCCGAACTGGCAGCGGGTGGTTCGCCCGGAAACGCGCAAGCAATTCCGCATTATTGAGCGACTGCTGAAGCAGGCAGACTCGGTGGTGATTGCCACTGATGCTGACCGTGAAGGCGAAACCATCGCCCGTGAAATCCTTGAACAGTGTCGCTGGCGCGGGCCGGTTCAGCGGCTCTGGCTCTCTGCGCTCGATGACGCCAGTATCCACAAAGCGCTGGCGGCGCTCCGCCCGGGCGACAGTACCTTTCCGTTATATCAGGCCGGGCTGGCACGTGCGCGCGCCGACTGGCTGATTGGCATCAACATGACCCGCACCTGCACGCTGATGCACCGGCACCATAAAGGCGTCCTTTCTGTGGGCCGGGTACAGACACCCACCCTGCGTCTGGTGGTGGACCGGGAGCGGGAAATCAACCGTTTCGTGCCCCGTCCCTACTGGCGTGTGGATGCCCGGTTACGTGCAGAGGGTTGTACCTTTCTGGCGCAGTGGCAGGCCGATGAAGTGTATTGTGATGATGGAGGCCGCTGTATTCGCGAATCCGCCGCCCGCGACGTGGCGACGCGCCTGCAACAGGCCAGCACCGCGCTGATACAGAAGGTCACCCACCAGCAGGTCAACACTCCGCCACCGCTGTTTTTATCCCTCAGCGCCCTGCAACAGGTGTGTTCAAAGCAATGGGGAATGGGTGCGCAGGAAGTACTGGATATCGCCCAGCGCCTGTACGAAATCCATAAAGCCACAACCTACCCGCGAACCGACAGCGGTTACCTCCCTTTATCGATGCATGCCGAAGCCCCGTCGGTGCTGCCCGCGCTGCTCGCCAGTGAGCCGGCGCTTCAGTACATTGCCGCGCAGGTTAATCTGCAACAGCGCTCCCGCGTATGGGACGACAGTAAAATCACCGCCCACCACGGCATTATCCCGACACGTAAACCGGTGGACCTGGCGCAAATGAATGAGAGCGAGCGTAAGGTCTACGGCCTGATCCGCAGCCACTATCTGGCACAGTTTTTAGCGGATCATGAACTGGATAAAACCGAGCTGCACCTGAACTGCGCAGGAGAAACACTGGTTGCCCGGGGATCCGCCGTGATCGTCCGCG
Source organism: Kosakonia sp. MUSA4 (assembly GCF_013085925.1). Classification (NCBI taxonomy): domain Bacteria; kingdom Pseudomonadati; phylum Pseudomonadota; class Gammaproteobacteria; order Enterobacterales; family Enterobacteriaceae; genus Kosakonia; species Kosakonia sp. MUSA4. Next base: position 871,292 of record NZ_CP025697.1, on the reverse strand, counting down.
GCTGGCAACAACTGTTCTGGCGCGAGCTGGACAGAAACAAACCGGAAGAGGCGCAGACACTTCCTCCTGTGAAGCAGGGGCAGAACTGCACTGTTGATCAGGTGGATGTGCGTGCTCGCCAGACGCAACCGCCGGAACATTACACTGAAGGGACGCTGATTGCCGCAATGAAAAATGCCGCCCGTTTTGTCAGTGACCCGCGTCTGAAAGAGACGCTGAGAGACAGCGCAGGTATTGGCACCGAGGCCACGCGCGCCGGGATTATCCAGACCTTACTTCACCGGGGTTACCTGATGAAAGAGCGCCGTTTCCTGCGGGCAACAGAGACGGCCTGTGCGCTGATCAATGCCCTGCCGGAAGCGCTGAAAGATCCGGGTACCACCGCATTGTGGGAACAGAAGCTGGATGATATCGCCGCAGGGAAACTGACGCTGGAGGATTTTCTGGCCCGGCAGCAGCAACACATTGCAGAGCTGATCAAAACCTTGCGGGGAGAGTGACGGACATTTCCCCATGTCTGCGCCACACTGGGTTTTCATTGGGTAGCCAGGAGATTCAGGGAATGAAAAAAGAACCACATCTGAGAGTAACCGAAACCAACCGTTATGACGCCTGGTTCCGGGCGCAGGTACAAAAAGCGCTTGATGACCGACGTCCGGCTATTTCTGACGATGATGCCAGAGCATATTTCCGCAAACTGAAGCAGCAACTTTCCTGCAAACGCTGAACATGAATTCCGCTGTTATCAGGGATGAAAGCCTGTTGCTGTAGTGACGCTAACGCACTCTGCCATGCATTCCTGAAATGCGGAGGCGCACTGCGCGGAATGCCCGAAACATTACTCAGCCTTTTTCAGAGGGTTGCCATCAGAAGGCGGAAATGTCATCCCGAAGCGGGGAAATCCCCGCGCCATGGGGTATTCCTCCGCCCATCCAACACGGAGAACCACCATGAATACTTCTCACTACTTCAACCTGCACACCAGCGGCCTCGGCTACCTCAACCGGATCCGGGAAGTGGCGCCGAAAAAAGGCGACCCGTTCCTGTGCTGCGACATTGCCGCACTCCGGGGCGAAGCCGGTAACGCGGAGCACACCTGGTTCGACTGCCGCGTCAGCGGTAAGGACGCTCAAACTCTGGTAAGACGCTGTATTGACGCATGTGAACAAAAACGCAAAGTGCTGATCCAGTTCCGCCTCGGCGATCTGTATGCCGACACCTTTGTTTATGCCAGAGGTGAACGTAAAGGCGAGACCGGCGTCAGCCTGAAAGCCCATCTGTTGCATATCGGGCTGATCAAAATTGACGGTGAAGAGGTCTACCGGGCCGGGCGCGAAGCAGAGCCTCAGCCCGCACCGGCCGAACCGCAACCTGAGCCCACACCGCAGTTCTGACACGACATTCACTTAGTATTCGCTCTCTGTTGCGCCCGGAAAACCGGGCGCTATTTTTTTCTGCCGCAAACAGTTGTCGGTATGACTTCCCCTCCCTGCCCGGCATGCTCACGCCATAACGTTGTGGAGGATGCGATGAAACGACTACTGGTAGCGCTGATACTGACCGCCTTTCACGGTGTGGCCGCAGGTTCCCCATCCATACCGGAGGTAGCACGCTACGACCGCTATCTGCTGGTCAATACCTCACCGGAATCATCGCCTCTTGAGCAGCTCACAACGCTGTCTGTACCGCCCGGTTTTCACCCGGCTGTGGGCGAGGCGTTGCAGTATCTGCTGCGCGACAGTGGCTGGTCTCTGTGCCTGCCCGATGCCAGCCGGGCGCAGCTCTATACCCTCCCTTTACCACTCAGCCAGTACCGCATCGGCCCGCAACGCCTGAAAACTGCCCTGCATCTGCTGGCAGGTCCGGCCTGGCAACTGACGTTTAATGAAACCCGCCGGGAAGTCTGTTTTGCCGGCACCTCTTCCCTCCCGGTGATCTCTCACTCGCTTCCCATGACCCACCCACCTTTGGGGCCAGCAATGGCCCCCTTTTTTCTTGCCGGGATGGTGCTACGTGGTGAGATCCGGCTGGCCGTTATTGTGCCGCCGGGTGCGGTTTATCTGCATCAGGTGGTCTGGCTGCGGCCCGGAGAACAGTGGCGCGGCTGGCAACTGGAAAGGTTTGATGAGCAACGGGCGGTATTCCGTCGCGGTAAGCGCCACCTGACACTGAAGATGCCGGAGTAGACCGTGAAACGTTTACTCCTTCTTCTGTTTGCCACCGCCGTACAGGCACAGCCAACCCTGGTGCAGACCAGCCAGCACATCGCTTCCGGCCTGCAACAACTGACCACCGAGCAGCAGGCGACTGTCTGGGAGGTGACACCCGAAGAGTGGCAGCGTTACCTGGCACTGAAACAGCAGGCACGCGGCATCTGGTCGCCGGACCTTGATCCGCTGACCACCCTGGGTGTCGAGGCAGAAACCGATCGTGAGCGCCAGCGATTCGCCGAACTGCTGGTGAAAAAAGAGTTTCAGCGGCTGGAGAAAGAGCTGGCGTTTCAGCGCGCCTATGATGCCACCTGGCAGCGGTTATACCCGGAACTGACACCCGTTAAAACCACGTCGGCCAGCACCGCCCGCGTCTCGCTGTTCGTCAAAGAAAACTGTCCATCCTGCGACAACCTGCTGCGAACCCTGATGGCCCAGAAACGGCCGATGGATATCTGGCTGGTTAACAGCGAAGGCGATGACAACCGGGTTCGCCACTGGGCCACGGAACACGGGATCGATGCCAAACGGGTACAGGAACATAACATCACGCTCAACCACGACGCCGGGCGCTGGAAGTTGCTCGGCCAGAGTAAAATCCCGGTGGCGCTGGAGCGCAAGGGGGAACTGTGGTCCGAGGTTCTGCCCTGATCGTACTGTTGCCCTGGCTGGCGCTGGCCCATCCCTTACCGGAGGCCTACCGTCAGGCCGCTGAACGTTTCCGTGTTCCGCCGGAACTGTTGTGGGCCGTGGCGCAGGTTGAAAGCGGTACAAAAGTGAATGGCAAATACCTTCCCTGGCCCTGGACGCTCAATATCGCCGGAACCGGTTATCGCTACGACAACCAGCTACAGGCCTGTACAGCGCTCCGTTCCGCTCTTCGCCACACCAGCCCGAAGCGTATCGACGTCGGGATCGCGCAAATCAACATCGGCTGGCACCGGGAATATTTCACTTCCCCCTGCGATGCCCTGCATCCCGTTAAAAACCTGGCCCTTGCCGCGCGTCTGCTGCGCCAGCGCTACGATGAGCATCCCGGAAGCTGGCTGGATGCCGCCGCTCATTATCATCGCCCGGCAGGTGGAGCACCTGCGGCCCGTTACCGCCAGCAGGTCAGCCGCCTTCTGCAACAGGGCCGACAACCATGAGTCGCTACGCACTGGAAGCGCTACTGCGCCCACCCGTCGAGTTTTACAGTACGATCACCACCGTCTGCGGCGCGCTACTTTGCCTGACGCAGGCCCCCATTCTGATGCTTTCCGTTCCGGAGGCCAGAGTGATGGCCTGCGGTCTGCTACTGCTGGCCCTGTACCGCACCTGGCAGGGATGGCGCATCGTGCGCTATCATCGCAACCTGCTGCGTCTGCCGCGCTATGGCCTGACCAGCCGGAAAATACCGGTGAGCAACCAGCGATTATTTCTCGGTAAGGGTTTTCGCTGGCAACCCATTCATACCCAGAGGCTGTATGACTGTCTGCAACCTGAAGCTGCCCGCTGGTTGCGGCCCGGGCTCTGTTACCGGCTGGCCAGAAGTGCCGAAAAACGCTGTGAACATACCTTACCCGCCCTTGCCCGCCTGCTCAGCACAGACAGTGTTCTGAACCCAGTGCGCCCATTGCCGCCCGTCGGAGGAAATCCCTGGCTGCACGGCGTGGAACTGAAAGAAGCGGATGTCACTCTGCCGCTTGGCGAACGCCCGGGCCATACGCTGGTGCTGGGCACTACCCGCGTCGGCAAAACCCGGCTCGCGGAGCTGCTTGCCACCCAGGACATCCGCCGCGGTGAAGTGGTGATTGTCTTTGATCCAAAAGGAGATGCCGATCTGCTGAAGCGCCTGTACATGGAAGCACAGCGGGCCGGGCGTGGCGATCGTTTTATCCTGTTCCATCTGGCGTATCCGGCCATCAGCGCCCGTTATAACGCCATCGGGCGCTTTGGCCGCATTTCGGAAGTGGCATCGCGCCTGACCGGCCAGCTTTCCGGTGAAGGGAACTCCGCAGCCTTCCGTGAATTTGCCTGGCGCTTTGTGAATATCATCGCCCGGGCACTGGTCGCACTCGGCCAGCGCCCGGACTATCAGCTGATTTCCCGCCACGTCCTGAATATCGACGCCCTGTTTATCGACTACGCGCGTATTGTGCTGCCGCGCCATAATACGCGGGCGTGGGAAGTGGTGGCCCAGTTGGCGGAGCGTGTCACCGATAAAAACACGCCGCGTCATATGCAGGGCCGCGATCACCATGTGGTGGCGCTGGAACAGTACCTGAACGCGGAGAAACTTTACGATCCGATCCTCGACGGTCTGCTTTCTGCTGTGCGTTATGACAAAACCTATTTTGACAAGATTGTGGCGTCTCTCCTGCCGCTCCTTGAGAAGCTCACCACCGGTACGCTGGCCGCCCTGCTCGCGCCGGACTACCACGATCTGGACGATCCTCGCCCCATACTCGACTGGCAGCAGGCGATCCGCCAGAAAGCCGTGGTGTATGTCGGGCTGGATGCCCTCTCCGATGCCGTCGTCTCTGCTGCTGTTGGCAACTCCATGTTCGCCGATCTGGTGAGCGTTGCCGGGCATCTCTATAAATTTGGCCTCAATGACGGGCTCCCCGGCGGTAATGAAAAACCGGTGCCGATAAACCTGCACTGCGATGAATTTAATGAACTGATGGGGCCGGAATTTATTCCGTTGATCAACAAAGGCGGCGGCGCAGGTATTCAGGTCACCGCCTACACCCAGACACTGAGCGATATTCAGGCACGGATTGGCAGCGCGCCAAAAGCAGGCCAGGTGGTGGGCAACTTCAATAATCTGATCATGCTGCGGGTACGCGAAACAGCCACCGCCGAACTGCTCACAAAACAGCTACCGCAGGTGGAAATTCGCAGCCGACAGGTCAATTCCGGCATTACTGATACGCCCGGCAGCATCAACAATTTTACCAGCAGTACGCATGAGCATGTGGTGACGCATAACGCCCCGTTACTCGATACGTCGGCATTGATTCAGCTTCCCAAAGGCCAGGCCTTTGCCCTGCTGGAAGGTGGGCAATTATGGAAAATTCGTCTGCCATTGCCCGTGGCGGATAAGCAGTGCCCGCTGCCGGAATCCGTCGTCCGGTTAACCACATGGATGAAGGCTCGTCCAGACGGCGAAGACGCCCATGAGTGAACAGAAAGGGCCACAACCGCGCCCGGAACCGGGACCTGTCGGCTGGCTGTTCATACTGGCCGGGCGGATCGTGGGGCTGGTAACAGGCGCGCTGCTGTTACGCCTGGTGGTTGAACTGCTGGGGCTATATTTCTGCTGGCCGCAGGACGGCGCGCGGCATATTTTTCAGGTGGTAACGCAGGAACATACGGAGCTGGCCCTGCATTTACAGCCGCATCCGGCAGGTAAAGAGATACTGATGCTACTGGAAAACGCCCGCGCAGGCGTACTTTACCTCCGGCAGCAAATTCACCTCTTTTTTCTTAAAGACCTCCTCGATACCCTCGCGTATACCCTGACAAGTTCTCTCCTGCGGCTGGTTTGGCTTGCAACAATACTGCCGCTGCTCTGCCTTTGTGTACTCACCGGGCTGGTGGATGGGCTGGTCCAAAGGGATTTGAGACGATTTGGCACCGGCCTGGAATCCACCTTTATTCACCGGCACACCCGCCGAATCGGCAGCTCTGTCGCCACAACGCTGTTGATATTCTGGCTTGCCCAGCCATTCTGTTTACCGGCAACGCTGATATTGCTGCCTGCGGCTACAGGCTTCGGGGCAATAATATGGGCAGTGGCATGCAGTTTTAAGCGGTGGTTGTAGTTACCAGAACTGCGTTACATGCTCAGCCTGATCTGAATAGCTATATTCTTACGATCAGGCTATGTAATAATCGCATTGAGACATGTGCTGACCGCACATATCGGGATTTATTAAATAACATGGTGGTATATGTAGAGTTTGCAACAGTTATTCAGACATGGAATTTGAAAAATGAACAAACCTTTATTTAAATTAATAAATAAAAAATTCATTCTCACAATAGTAACCTCCTCCGTTTTTGTAACCAGTCTCACTATTGCTGCCATATGGTTTTATCTGTCTAATATCGACAGGCTTGATATTTTCTTTGATGCTGTAAGTGTGAGTTCATCCTTGGGGATTATCTTTTTCTTCATACTTTTATCGCTAATCGGTTTTAGCACGGTTATTTTTATATCCTCTTTTGTTATGATCTTTATTTACTCCATTCACGAAGGGAAATTTAAGGCGCTTGCTACCATACCGCAAAGATTTTCATCCATCTGTTACAGCAACAGCATATTCATATGTACAATAATAAACATTGGCAATGCTGTTTATTATTTTACAAAGTATAATGGATATATTATTTCCACAATTGTTTTTATAGTAATCCTAATATTTAGTTATACAATAACAATAAGAGATCTATTTAATGCAAAGAGGTTCTTCTGGGGCAACAAGAAACGAACATTTAATGGACAAAGCATTGATGAGACCGAAAAATTACCTGATGATAAAAAACTAAAGCGTTGGCTACCTTTGTATTTACTGGCTCCGGGGTTAGTTCAAATACTCCCTATGTTATTTTTCATGCCTCAGCTTGAGTTCAGTGAAGGTACAAACAATCTGGTTGAACTGAGTTTCCTCATCGGGTTTACAATAGTTATTGTCACTCTTGGTATCTTACCGGGCTCTATACATTTAAATGAACTTAGAAAAAGCAATAAAACAACAAGCACTATCACTGTCTTGATATGTCTACCTGCTATAATCATTGCACTCAGTTTCATAAACCGCTCCATCCCTAACATGGTAATTAATATGGCCATGAACCTTTCAGGGATTAGTGATACGAGAACTCATAGCTATTATATTGAAACAAAAACATATCCACACAGTATGTTTAACAGCGTTTTATGGGACACTCGATACTATAAAGATATTCCAGACAGGTTTTTCGTTACTGGTAATAACGTTTTTTCTTTCGGGAACGTAAAGTTAATATGCCCCTTGGAAATAATGAAGATCAGGAGAGAAAGCTTAATCCTAACAATAAATGACCCGAATGAACATGATAAAAAATTAAAGCTCTTGCAAGACACTGCAATGAAATGCGTGCCATTCGATAAAAGCGAAATTCACACATGGGATTTGCCGCTATCAGAACCAATACATTATGAGAAAATAAAATTGAGCACAGATAATTCGCTGATAAAAATTCTTCACGCGATGAAATGATTTTCTAGCTGCCCACTCCCCACGGCTCTCCTACCCTGCTCGTTATCACAGGCACAGGAGAGTCGTTCATGCACTGCCAGAAAGCAATTCTACTGTTCATTTCGCTCTCACCGGCGTTGGCCAGTGCTTCCCCGGAATCCGCCCAACTCGCCCAGACGCTGAAGCAGCTCGATGGAATACAAGTCACTCTTGAGCGCGCCCGGCAGAGCGCCAGCGCCGATGCCCGGTCTCGCTACTACTTCGACTATCCGCAGGCGCAGCAGGATATCCAGACCATCAGGCAAGGAATTAACCACTATCTTTCCCCGGCACGAGCACAGCCGCGCGAAGTCCTGCCGCTGAGCGCCGACTACCAGCGGGAGAATGCAGGTGACTGAAGCGCAAATCGCCGCATACCAGGCGGCCAGCCTGAGTAAACCTGAATCCCTCAGCCTGTTACTGCTTGGGCTGTATTCCGCCACCCTGTTGTTATGGTGCGCCTGGACATTGCTGGTCGCGTGGCAGGGCGTCTGCCGCCAGCGTTTAAGCTGGCAGAGTTTCGGTGCCGTCACAGCCCGTTCGCTGCTGCTGGTACTGATCTGTTTCTGGCTGATATTGAATTGAGGAGGAACCATGCGCTGGCTTCTGTTACTTGCTTTCGCCACGTTTGATGCGCTGGCCGATCTACCCACGATGGAAGATCCCTCGCGCGGCGAGGGGCAGGGCATCATGGAAACATTGCAGAATTACGGCTTTGACATTGTGACTCTGCTGGCGCTGGCAATCTGCGCCGTCGGGTTTCTGGTGGTGGCTAACAACTGCATTGCCACTTACTCGGAAATACAAAACGGGCGCAAGCAGTGGAAAGATCTTGGCGCGATGGCCGGTGTCGGCAGCATTTTACTGGTGGTCATCATCTGGCTACTTAACCAGGCGTCGGAAGTCCTCTGATATGGCGACAATTCCTTTCCTTCCCGACCGTCTCAACCGCGAACCTGTCGTCTGGCGCGGCCTGACCACCAGCGAGCTTTTTCTGGCGCTTGCGGGCGGTCTGGGTGGTGGAGCGACATGCGGGATCGTCCTGGCCCTGTTGTCCGGTTACTGGCCGCTGATCCCCGGCTCGGCACTGGCCGGCGCGGCGTTACTGGTTCAGGGCGGAGGCCGTACCCTGGCGCGTATCAAGCGGGGCAAACCGGATAGCTGGTTGCAACAGGCATTCCTTGCCTGGCTTGAGCGCCACCATCTTCGTGGCACACACCTGATCCAGCACAGCGCGGTATGGGTGATACGCAGGAGCCCGCGATGAGCCGTTTTCGCCACGCGCTGGCCGAGCGCGATAACCATATCCTGACGCTGCGGGCGGTGATTGTTTTGCTGTGTCTGTGCCTTACCGGTGTCGGTTACGGCTGGTACAGCGCACCGCAGAAACTCACCCTCTGGTTTCCCCCGGATCTGCGCACCGGCAGCACACGCCCGTGGTGGGAAGTACCGCCAGCAAGCGTCTACGCTTTTACCTTTTATATCTTCCAGCAACTCAACCGCTGGCCGAACAACGGTGAGGAGGATTACTCCCGCAACCTTCATTCGCTGCGCGCTTACCTGACGCCAGCCTGTTACACCTGGCTTGAGCGTGATTTCACGGTCCGGCGCAACGGTGGCGAACTGCGTGAACGCGCGCGTGGCATCTATGAGCTGCCTGGTCACGGCTACAGCAGCCCGGTACGTGATGCAGCAAAACGTCCCACTCCACGCGTGGAGATGCTGAGCCGCGACAACTGGCGGGTCACGCTGGATATCGCGGTTGAAGAGTATTACCAGAACGAGCCGGTAAAAAAAGCGCTGGTACGCTACCCGTTGCAGGTAGTGCGCTATGCCATCGATGCGGAGAAAAACCCGTGGGGGCTGGCGATTGACTGCACCGATGCCGCGCCGCAGCGTCTTGTCGCGGAGGCACAACCATGAGGCTTTTACTTCTGCTGTTTCTGTGCAGCCTGCCCGCTCTGGCCACGGAAGTGGTGCACTGGGAGCACATCCCGCTTCCCGTGACACTGCATGTCGGGCAGGAGCGCATTGTGGATGCGGGCAAACCGGTGCGCATCGGCTATCCGTCAACACTTGAAGGCAAAATCCGTCTGCAAAGTGCCGCAGGAAAAGTGTTCCTGCTGGCAAACGTCCCCTTTCCGGCCACGCGTATCCAGCTCCGCGATACCGAAAGCGGTGAACTGATCCTGCTGGATATTCAGGCCATTCAGGATGACACGCCGCTGGAGCCGGTACAGATTGACTACGCGCCGCAAACGCCAGCCAACACATCAACCACAACCGCGACATCAGCCGAACCGTTACCGGTGTTGCTGGTGCGCTACGCCGCGCAGAACCTCTATGCACCGTTGCGCAGTGTTGAAGCTCTGGCAGGCGTCACGCCTGCGCCGGTCCGACTAGCGAAAAACATCACCACATTATTGCCGCAGCACCCCATCACCGCCGCGCCAATGGCAGCATGGAAAATCAATACCACGACGGTGACCGCCATTCGCCTGCAAAACCGCAGCGCGCAGACAGTTACGCTCGATCCCCGTGAACTGCAGGGACACTTTACCGCCGCCGTTTTCCAGCATGGCTGGCTCGGCCCGCAGGGTCAGCCGGAAGATACCAGCGTGGTCTATCTGGTGACGGAAGGCCTTGTTTCCCGCGCCTTGCTACCGGAGGCGAAACCATGACGCCACGCCAGAGCATTCTGCTGAAAATCCTGCTGCCGCTGATTGTGTTCATCACCCTCTGGCTGATACTGCGTCCGACGGCCAGAAACATTACCGATCAATCCCCGTCCCGCACCGTGGCGGCATTAACCCCCCAGGAGCTTCGCGATCTGGGGATTGATGGCGACACACCCGCCGATACTGTCGCGACGCTGGTCGGCCAGATGAAGCAGTATCGCCGTGAACTTCAGTCCATACAGAGTAATAACGAAAGCCAGCAGGCACGGGAGAAGCAGTTAAAGGCGCAACAGAATACGCTGGCGTCGCAATTACGCGACGATATGCGTAAACAGCAGGATCAGATGCGTGATGAGTTGCTGAAAAGCCAGCAAGGGTTGCTGGATAAACTCGACCGTGTGGCACAAAAACACCCGGGCGATATTCCCCCCGGACTGGGGCTTGCGCCCGGAGAACAGCCTGCTGGTGTACAGCCCGAAACCCGCTGGCTGGAACCGCTGGATGCGCCTCCAGTGATTGATGACAAACTGCTTCGCCTTCCGGTGAAACCAGCAGAAAAACCGCAGCCCAAACCAGACGTCAAAGTCTACACGCTGCCGCAGAATGCCACGCTCACCGGCTCGGTTGCCATGACCGCGTTAATCGGCCGTGTGCCGCTTAACGGAACCGTCAGCGATCCTTACCCGTTCAAACTGCTGATTGGCGAAGACAACCTCACCGCCAATGGTATCGAACTGCCGGACGTGGCAGGTGCGGTAGTTTCCGGTATTGCCTCCGGCGACTGGACGCTTTCCTGTGTACGCGGGCAAATCACCTCCCTGACCTTTGTCTTCCACGACGGCACCATCCGTACCGTGCCGCAGATGGGCAAATCCAGCAACAAACAGCAGGAGATTGGCTGGCTCTCCGATGAGCAGGGGCTGCCATGCATTCCCGGCGAACGGAAAAGCAACGCGAAGGAGTACCTGACTTCCCAGTTCCTGCTGGCAGGCTCCGGCGCAGCGGCCGAGGCTTTCGCGAACGGTGAGAGCACCACTGTGGTGGAAGGTGGCAGCATCACCAGCGCGGTGACGGGAAACAGCGGGCAGTACGTGCTGGGTCAGGCCATCGGCGGCGGGCTAAAAGAGACCGCCGACTGGATGAAACAACATTACGGCCAGATGTTTGACGCCGTGTATGTACCGCCCGGACATAAGGTAGCGGTGCATCTCAGTGAATCACTGTCCATCGACTACGAGCCGGAAGGACGGCAGGTGAAATATCAGCACGCCACCGCATCCGGAGGGCTGGAATGATACGTTACACCCTTATCACTGTACTGTTGCTGATCGGATGCAGCACCTCGCAGGAGACGCTGATGCCGGTCGCGCCTGACGCCAGCATGTTAACGTTGTGGCAGCAACAAAGCGGCGGCAACGCAACCCTGCTGGATGCTCGTGCGCAACTGCGTCGCCCGGCGCAAGATCCAGTGGATCACACCGCCTGGACACGCGATGTTGCCAGCGAAATACGCAACCAGTTCCCGCGCCTGCCCAACCCGGATATGGTGATGTACGTGTTTCCGCACCTCAACGGCAACACGCCCGTTCCCGGCTACAGCACCGTTTTCCCCTTTTACACCCGCACGCAGTACGCCCTGCCGGGTGAACGGCTGACACCGCTATGAATCAACGTCGTGGCCTGTCGCAACAGGCACTGAACAGCAGTTACCGGAAAGGCCCGTCGTTTATCGACTGGCTGCCGTGGGTCGAGTTTTTACCCGGCTCGCAAACACTGTTACTGGAAGATGGCCGTTCTGTGGGAGCCGTATTTGAACTGAAACCTGTCGGTACGGAGGGGCGCTCTCCGGCCTTCCTCGAACAGGTACGCGATACCGTCACCGACGCGCTGCAGGATGCATTCGATGAACATGAACGCGCTCCGTGGGTGGTACAGTTTTTCTGCCAGGATGAAGACGACAGCGAAGCATGGCTGGCATCACTAAAAGCCTACGCGGTAGCGGAAATCCGCGATTCCGACCTTACCCGGGAATGGCTCGCACAAATGGCGAACCATATGGCAACGCTTACCCGCGAAGAAGGCATGTTTCTGGATACCACCGTCACCCGTACCCGCTGGCGGGCAACATGGCGGCGGACGCGGATGGTTGTCTACCGCTGGCTTCCCGCACCTTCACCAGAAGCCCTCTCACCCGAAGAGGCGCTCAACAATATCTGCGAACGGCTCACCGCCGGGCTGAAAGCTGCAGGTATCGCCGCTTTCCGCCAGGTTGAACAGGATATCCACCGCTGGCTGGTGCGCTGGTTTAATCCCGCACCGCCAGCGGAAGACAAAAAGGTCTTCTGGCAACAACTGGATTTGCCGGATGAGGAACCGCTTCCCGTCATGACGGATTTTGCCGAACGCCTGATGGCGAATGAACCGCGCTCAGATTCGGAAAACGGTGTCTGGTGGCTGGATAATCGCCCGCACAAAGCGGTCTGCGTCGATCGCCTGCGCAAAGCGCCCTTCCCCGGCTTGCTGACCGGGGAGACCGCGCGCGGGGATGGCATCAATGCCCTTTTCGATCTGCTGCCAGGTGGAACAATAATGAACCTCACGATGGTTGTGCATCCGCAGGACAAGCTGGAGCAGCATATCAGCCGCCTGTCTGACCGCGCGATAGGCGACAACACCGATTCTGAATATACCCGCCGCGACTGCCATGAGGTGCGTCGATACCTGAAAGATGGGCATAAACTTTACCGCAGCGCGCTGGTCTTTTATCTCAATGCACCGGATACCGATACGCTATTCCGTCAGCAGCGCCAGTTGTACAGCCTGTTGCTGAATGCCGGACTGGTGCCGATGCAGGAACAGCACGAAGTCGCTCCGCTCAGCCACTGGCAGCGCTGGTTACCTATGTGTTTCGATCCGATGCGCGATCCCCGCGGCCTGTATACCCGGCTGAACTTCGTCCAGCATATCGCCAGCCAGCTTCCCCTTTACGGACGCGAAACCGGCACTGGTCATCCGGGCATTTGCTACTTCAATCGCGGCGGTACGCCGCTGTGCTTTGATCCGCTGAATAAACTGGATCGCGCCCAGAATGGCCATTTGCTCCTGCTCGGCCCCACTGGCGCGGGCAAATCCGCCACTCTTAACGCCAAAATTGCCCAGTTGATGGCACTGCATCGTCCACGGCTGTTTATCATTGAAGCCGGGAATTCGTTCGGTCTGATGGCCGACTACGCCGCAGCACATGGGCTGAGTGTCAATAAAATCAGCCTGCGCCCCGGTGCGGGGATCACTCTCCCCCTGTTTGCCGATGCATGGCGACTGGTTGAAGAAGCAATCAATGATGCCGAGCCGCCGGAAGAAGAAGAGGATAACACTGACGATCAGCGTGATGTGCTCGGCGAAATGGAAATCACCGCCCGGCTGATGATAACCGGCGGCGAAGCCAAAGAGGATGCACGCCTCACCCGTCCGGATCGCGCGATGATCCGCCAGGCAATTATCACCGCCGCGCACACCAGCTATGAAGAGAAACGCCAGACGCTGACGCAGGATATCCGCGACGAGTTGTTCACGCTTTCTCACGATACCGGCTTGCCGGAAGCGCGCCGCCAGCGGGCCTACGAGATGGCCGAATCCATCAACCTGTTCTGCGCCGGGTTTGAAGGCGAGTTATTTAACCATGAGGGCCAGATGTGGCCAGAAGCGGATATCACTCTGGTGGATCTCGCCACCTTTGCCCGCGAAGGCTATGAGGCGCAACTGGCCATCAGCTATATCTCGCTGATTAACCATATCAATAACCTCGGCGAGCGCGATCAGCACCTTGCGCGACCTGTCGTTAATATTACCGACGAAGCCCATATCATCACCGTTAATCCGCTGCTGGCCCGCTTTCTCACCAAAGGCTCAAAAATGTGGCGTAAGCTCGGCATCTGGCTGTGGCTCGCCACCCAAAACCTGGCGGATTTTCCCGATGAGGCGAAGAAACTGCTCAATATGATCGAGTGGTGGGAACTGCTGGTGATGCCGCCCGAAGAGATCGATCAGGTGTGCCGGTTTAAAGCCCTGACCGAAGAGCAAAGGCAACTTCTGCGCTCCGCCGTGAAATCGCCGGGGCAATATACCGAAGGCGTGGTGTTGTCACAGCGCGTGGAAGCCTTATTCCGCGTTGTTCCCCCTGCCCTGTATCTGGCGCTGGCTATGACCGAGAAACATGAGAAAGCGGAACGGATGCGGATAATGAAGGAACAAGGATGCAATGAAGTAGAAGCGGCGATTATTGTCAGCCGCCAGCACAACTATTGATTTTAATGAAAACTAACTGAATAGTTTTTTCGCATATTCTAACAAGGCACTTCTCTTTTCTGCTTTCGCTGAGGCATACAACAACGTTAACTCCGCCAGGCCATCATCTTCAGCATAAAAATAGGCAAGCGGTACCTGTAACACCTCTGCCAGCTTTTGCACAATCTCCATCCCCGGTTCGTGCACACCTTTTTCGTACCGATTTATCCGGGTACTGGCGACAAATTCATCGATACCTGCGGCGATCCCTAAATGCTTTTGAGAAAGCCCACTCGCCGCCCGGGCTTGTTTCAGGCGTCGGCAAAAAATGTCGTTGTAATGATTAGTAGTATTCATAACTACGATATTCGTAGTTTTAACTTGATCCGGATACTACGAATAACGTAGTATGACAATGACAAGTAACAGGCAACGTAGATTTTAAGCGTCGTCGTCAGGCAATTCGTTAACCATTTTCCGAGATGTCTCCAGCAATTGATGCTGAAAGTCGGGAGGAAGTGCTGCAAAGTTGAGGATCAGTTCTGCAAGGTTCTCATCTTCAGCAAACAGCCATGGCAAAGGGACATTCAACACATCGGCTATTCGCCCTGCGGTCTCCATGTCAGGCTCATAAACACCTTTCTCATAGCGGTTAAAACGGGTGCTTGCACCCTCCGGATTGATAGCCGCAGCGATTCCTACAGCGGCCTGGGAGATACCTAAGCGCTGCCGGGCTTCTTTTAAGCGGCGGATGAAAACATCCCGTTGTCTGTGCTTTCTTTCCATAACTACGAGATTCGTAGTTTTTTAACAACTTTGATACTACGAAAAACGTAGTATCAGAATTCATAAAGGTAACCGAAATGACCGAACAAAACTGGCACCCCGCCGATATCATCGCCGCACTGCGCAAACGCGGCACCAGCCTGGCGAAAATTTCCCGTGAAGCAGGACTCGCTTCTTCGACGCTATCCAATGCCCTGACCCGACCGTGGCCGAAAGGTGAATGGCTTATTGCCAAAGCACTGGACGTCTCACCAGCAGCGATCTGGCCCGGCCGCTACGTCAACGGGAAACGTAAACCGCGAAAACCGCTTAGTGATTCTTCGACCAAAACCTCGGGGAAGTCTGAGACAGGCGAGTGAGTTGTGTTTAGAAGAAATGGGGGTTACTGGCTACCGACCATTATATTGTCAGCCACACAGGGTGCTCCGGTGGAATCCGCTATAACCCCCATTTATTCTGGTTTCCACTAGCACTTAACTGCGGCACATTCACTGACGTGCTGCTGAAAAACTGTCAATGGGGGAACTGGATTGCTCTCTGTGATAGGGTAAAGCTGGTAAAGGGTATAGTCAATTTTCGCACCTTTCCATGTAGCCCCGGCGCCTTTAATGTCCAGTGCTGTCCGGCTCATGGTCGTTACCTGTCTCGTATCCGGTAAGCCACAAAACGTCCTGCTGGATGAAAATTTATCTACACAGGTTTAATTCTTTGTTGATGAAATTTACCTGCGCAGACAAGACGTTGGCACGATCAACAGCCCCATTAATAAAATGCCCCTCTCTGGAGAGTTTGATAAGAGTTACATCATGACCGGTGGATTTTAAAGCCTGATACATTGAAAGACTTTCGGAAAAGGGAACTCTGGGATCATTGACGCCTCCTACAATCAAAAGAGAGGACGTAATTTTAGTTATGTTGTTGACAGGTGCCGTCTGCGACATAAAACGCCTTACTGACGGTATGCGCTCATCTCCATATTCTTTTCTACGCAGATCCTTCCGATAGTCTTGCGTATTTTCCAGGTAAGTAATGAGGTTTGCAGACCCCATAAGATCAATTCCTGCACAGATTTTATTTGGAAAGATTGTTAATGAATCAAGAACAACATAACCGCCATAAGAACCGCCGGTTAAGATGATTTTATTTTTTTTGATGTTTTTGTTTCTTTGTACCCAGGTCAACAAATCACCTATATCAGCGATGGCACTTTGTCGGTTAATACCATTGTCTAAATTCATGTAATTAACGCCATAGCCAGAAGAACCTCTAATGTTAGGCTGAATTACTATGATATGCATGTTGTTGACCAGGTAACTGTTCAGGGCATTAAATTCGGGACGCGCCTGATATTCCGGACCACCGTGTACGTTTATTACAACAGGGAAAGGTCCCGCTCCAGATGGCTGAGAAACAAAGGCTGGGATGAGTCGGTGATCAATACCTGAACGGTAAGTAATCAGACGTGTATGAATTTTACCGGTCGGCCCTCCTTCAAAACCAGGGGGAAGCAGTCTTGAATTTTTCTGAGACGCAAGTGTAAGTTTATAAATGCTCGTCGGAGAGTTTATACTTCCACCCGAATAGAAAAGTTGTTTTTGATCCCTGGAAAGCAAAAGATTGTAAATAACACCCACCTGTGGTGTTCGCAGCGGGTTATTTTTTCTGGTCATTAGATTCAGAGTGTTAATTCTGCTGTAGCCATTTTCATTGGTAGTAAAGTAAACATGGCCTGTTTTAGATATGACGAAATTTTCCACATCCCATTTGATGTCTCTTGTCAGGTTTGATATTTTATGACTGACAAGATCCAGAAGCTGAAGGTTTATAAAATTATTATTACTGCGCGACAGAAATAAAATTTTAGTGCCATCTTCAGTAAATTCTAGTTTCTGATAATTGACAGTATTCCCAGATGGAAAGGTGAATATAAATTTATTCAGGCGTATGTCGTATATATAGGCTATGGATTCATTTTCAGAAATGTATCTGTTGATGGCCAGCCGGTCGCCATCAGGCGACCAGGAAACAGGAAACCAGCTACCATCAAATGTGGTGATCCTTACCGGCGATGAGTCCACCCGACGAATATAAACATCCATATCGTGCCCATTTCTGGACGTGTTCGAATAGGCAAAGAAGTGACCTGAACGAGACCAGACCACGCTTTGGTTACGTGACTTTCCGTCAGTAAGCAAAAGGGGAGAGCTTAAACCTGGCCTAGTATAATAGAGCTGATAGAACTCATTGCCATCTGTATCTGCCATAAAAATAAATTCATCATTGAGGGGGTAAATTCTGGCGATAGGATGATTGAAAAAATTTTTGCGAAAAAGGAGGCTGGGTTGCTTATCCGGTAAACTGAGTCTGTAGGCATTTTTATAACCCGCCGAGTCGCTTAGAAAAATAATGTCACCAGACCCACTGAGTCCGTATAGAGAAGATTTCCCTATATGACGGTTCAGAGCGCTCACAGGAAGGGAGCGTTCATTATGAAGTACAGGTTGGCTTTCGACAGCCAGAGCCAGGTGACATACAAGGTAAAAAATCAGGGGTGAAAGTCCTATAGCAAAATCATGCATAAGCATATCCATTTGTGTGCTTAGTTGAAGGATAAGTAATTTTATATAATGGAAGGATTCCGTCACCAACCCGTTTATATCAATTACCAAACTTATTCATTGAAAATACTGAGATTACTTTAACATAAAATATTGTGTTACATCTTAGATTGGCTTACTAAGCCGAACGTGAATCAGCATGATTAAAATATCATTTTATATATAACTTAATTTATTTTGTTGTTACCAATACGCTTTTCAAAAAAAGATAAAGATGAAAATAAGATAAATCTCAGACAGTAGTAAAAATCCGTATTTACACAAATATACAATAGTGTTTTTATGTGATCTTGATCACACCTAACCAAGTTTGATTAAGTATATAAAAAAATGGATGTACATCAACAAGTGACGATCTGCCTGATAAATTTCACTATTATTTCATGAGGCTTTAAATGGAAAGAATCGTAGAAGTAAAGGAAACTAAGATCACTGAAATTCGCGGTTACATGGCTAATAGCGGTCAGGACTGCGCAAGTGGAACATGCGACTGTACGGCTGGTAGTGTTGATGAGACACTTCTGAAGGAATTCACTGAAGTTGACGAGCTTTTCTATAGTTAAAAATTTTCATTGATGAAAACAAATGAGCGGCAGATTATCGCCGCTCATCCAGAAAAGGATAAACAAGTGAAATTACCCGTGATTGAACCTTATCGTGCCTATATCTACATACCCTACTTAAAAACATTTAACGAAAAAACAATGTCTCTGTTGAAAACATTTGGCATGGAGCGCCTAAATTTTTCAAATATGTCAGAAACCATATCTGAATGTCTGGATCAAATATTTCTTCATGACTTTGTGGTTTCTTTTGATAAATGGCTTAGGCAGCAAGAAAGCAGTGAATGCGATCGCTATAAAAACCATTTTAAAGATAAAAATAATAAATGGCAGGGTAAACTACAATCTGAAACATTATATATCACATCACTGGCTTTGAAAATAATTAACTCAACTATTGGAAACATCCGGGAATACCAGGAAAGGTTTACTGACGATTACGGGAGAATCTCGGAAGAGTTTGGTTTCTCCGATGGGATCGATTGGGTAAGCATGGAGATACTTGGTGGCGACCGGCATGAAAATGGCAGACAACCAATCAGGATCTCAGCCAAAAACTTTTCTGTTGTGTATAAACCACGCAGTACAGGTACCGAGTCTGTACTGAACAAAATTTGTAACGTTATAGGCTTTTATGATATCTGCCCAAAAACAATAGATAAAAAAATTTATATGTGGCAAAGCTTTGGTCATTACAATGTATCCATAATGGATAATGTAACTTTTGGCACCCATGATAAATCTGAAACAACAATTACCTTCAGAGAAGCCTGTAATGACGCGCAGTTTGAATTTGACGAGTCTATTCAGCCTGATACGTTAATCGGAAAAGAATTTTCCGGCACGGACTTATCGGGGGGGGGGGGCAATGGCAAAGACTGGCACTCGCCCGCGCTATTTATGCCGATGGTAGTCTGGTTATATTGGATGAACCCACCAGTGCAATGGTTCCTCGAGTTGAAGCAGATATTTTCCGAAAATTCAGTCAGATTGCTGCGGGCAAGACGTCTGTCATGGTCACACATCGCCTGGGCTCTGTGAAACATTCGACTAAAATTTTTGTGTTTAAAAAGGGCCGCATTGTTGAGGAGGGTACTCCTGCTGTCCTTGAGTCGCAGAGCGGTGAGTACTCTGATTTGCTGAATATTCAAAAGCAACAATTTCATTGATCGGTTTAACCATTTCAAATGGAGTCTGTATGTTTAAAATACTACTGTTTCTTTCAGTTTTGCTCCCGCAACTCACATACGCTGAGGAGTTCATTGCAGGAAAGGATTATTTTGTCGAACAACATCCTGTATTGAATGCTCCCCGGGTGGTTGAGTTCATTTCATTTAATTGCTCTCATTGCTATTACTATGAGGTTGGCTCCGATTTAAACAGCTTTATAAAAGCTTCTCTCCCGGCAGGGATCAGCTTCACCCAGTATCATACCTCACGAATAAATCCGTTGGGGCAGGAGCTTACCCGTGCGTGGGCTGTTGCAGAGACGAAGGGGGTAGCCGGACAGGTGAAGCCGAAAATTTTTAATGCGATCCAGAAATCACATGCGGTTCACTCGGTTGATGATATTCAGGAGCTGTTGACCAGTAAGCAGCTCCCTTTAGGTGAGATTAAAAAGGCATGGAGCAGTGATAAGGTTAACGCTTTGGTCAGTACTCAGGATTCACTGGCTGAGGCTCTTGAACTTCACTCAGTTCCCTCTATTTATATTGATGGTAAATATCGTATTAATAACGCCTCTTTTACCTCCACGGATGAGAGTAGTGTCAAAAATCGGTATGCAGCACTTATAAAGTATCCGTTGAATAAAACTGACTGACATCAGTGTTCTTTCGGACCCACAACTGCATACCGGCAAAACGTGTATTACCTGTTTTCTGGCTACGACTGGAAAAACCGTTTAGGCGGGATACTTACAATGTAAGCACCCTCCGTTTTCCGCCACGCAGATCCGTTTTCTGTCAGTTCCGGAAGCCTGACGGCACCTCGTGATGCGGGTATCCGGCGAAGCAAGCACGGTGTGTGCAGGAGAAAAAAGATGAATGATATGCGTGAACGGCAGGACCTGATCACCCGCACGGTAAAGGCAAAGTGATCACCTGAGCGCAGAAACGTCAATTACCAGGCTGTTGTCTCTGGATTTATATCTGGCGCCGGGGAGACAGGCATTCAGTCCCCGACAGGGACTGATCTGCCCTGCAGCAATGGAGGCCATAATCCCGCTTGCTGTCGGTAAAAACTGATACAGTCCGGTATGATAGCCCGTATACGGGCTGTTTCTACTTTTTTGAGGAAGATCCGAAAAACGGTTAAACCGGAATTAACTTACCTGCACCCGAAGCCACACATTACAGCGCAGTGTCTATCCACCACTATCTGTAGCTCGTTTGCAAGTGCATACGCGTCAGTTTTTCTTTGATTGCCGGGCCATTGATCACTATGGCTGTAGACAGTTTATATTTTTTTTTGTCACCGGCTGTAAACGGGGAGAGGCAGCTGTATTTAAATCCACAAAGAGTATCAACATTGTCTCCCTTAAGATCTCCACCTATATCTCCGACAAAGAAATATCTGTCATGTTTATATTTCCTACCAGTATAGGGATCGATAATTATATTGTTCGTTACAGCTTTAATATAGATCACATCTCCTCGATGTAAATTTAATTCTTTATTATCTATTTCTACCACCACAGTACGACATGGTACCAGAAAATAATTATGTACTCCAAATCCAAATGGAGCATTGGTTTTTAACTATGAGGCGATGATATCACCTCTATCCAGGTGGCCAAATTTACTGTGCCACTACAGTTTACTGCCTCACTGCATTTACAGTCTGGGGAGTAATGTAAGGAATCAGTATGTATCAGGTTAATCAAAATTTTATAAAGATGATGTCTCATGCATTAGAAAATATGGGACTGGATATTGGCTTGTTATTCATCAGGGCGGATATAGATAAAGCGATTATAGAAGCAGGTAATAGATATATACCCAGCACGATTGTACATAAATTATTTCATGCGGCTGCCGATATGTCTGGCGATGAGTGTATTGGCTTGATGTTTCATGACTATTTTCACCCCAGTTATTTTGATTTATTAAGCTACACAATGATGAGCAGTAATAATTTGCTTCATGCTCTGGAAAACTTCTGCCGCTTTTCGGCTTTGGTGTATAACGGTGGCAATGTCACTCTGACTAAATCCGGGCAATATACCTATTGCTTAACGTTTAGTCAATGTGATGAACTGGATAGCATTAAGTCTTTTTTACGATATTTTTATGATGCCGGAGTAGCTTGTGTCTATGCCTATTGTAAATGGCTGGGTATTTCAGATTCGTTGAGGCTATATTCTATAAGTTTCTGCTATGAAAAGCCAGCCGATATCAGAAAATACGAAAATATGTTTAGTTGTCCGATCCAGTTTGGTATGGCAGTAAATTCTATCACTTTTTATGAAGATGATTTACTTAAACCTCTTATGACAAAAAATGAAATATTGCAGCAATTTCATGAAGGCCAGTCACAATTACATCTGGAAATCCAGTCCAGAGAAAACTTCAAGTCAAAAGTGAAAGTAATTGTTAAAGAACAAATAAAAAAAGGACATTGCACTATTATATCTGTCGCAGCAGCGCTTTTTATGACTCAACGAACTTTACAGCGTCGTTTAGAAAAGGAAAGTATATATTTTAAAGATATTCTGTCTGATGTGAAAAAAGAGATGGCTATATATTATTTATTACACACTCAATATTCATTATCATACATTTCCATTCTGTTAGGATATCAGGATATTAGTAGTTTTAGCCGGGTTTGTATTCGGTGGTTCGGGATCGCCCCCAGTGTTTATCGGAGTTTAAACAATGAAGCATAGTGAATAAAATATAAACAATAATATTGTATCATCTGAACGAGATTCATATAACCCAGGGAGGGGTTGGGTGGGTCTGTATTTCAATGATGCTAAAAATTCCAATGGTCTCTGCTGTTATCTGTATTAAATAATCATCTTTTTTGTCATTAAAAGATAATGCAATGTCATGACTTGTGAAATTGCGATTATTTACTTTTTCTTTTTTTTTATTAATACTCATTCGTTATGAATAGCAAGGTGTTTACTCATAACGATATAGGTTATGGCATAAAATTGAGAAATGTAAATAATGTCTATTATGATAGATAAAAAAATTTTTGTTTTAATTCTTTCTTATCATGTTAACCATGCTCTGGCATCTGGTTTCATCAGTGACTCAACGCTTGATGGTATTTTTTATTACTCTGACATTAGCAAGTTAAAAAAAGATTTACCTGATGGTAATGGTTATAAACTTAGTATGAATCATATAACATCTGCTATAAGTTTAAACTTTCAGTCAGGCTATTACCATGATTTTATTGGTATGGATTTAAGTTATTATCAGACTCAAAAAATACTCTCCAGAGGGAAAAATACATTAGATGAAATTGGTATTAGCGATTCAAATACTGTTTGGGATGAACAATGGCAAGGTGATCGCAGTGGAAGTAGCCTTTATCAAGCAGCCATGAAATTAAAGTATAGCAATTACTGGTTGAATGCCGGCTATATTATCCCCTCAGGCCAAACACTGATTGCATCCAACTGGAATATAGTACAGGGTGCATATCGAGGTATTGAACTAGGGTTTAACAAAAATGTTTTTTCTCATGATAAATTTAAAATATCATATTTTATTGCCGATAGATATAAAGCACCATGGTATGCTCATTTTTATTCATTTCGCCAGGTGGATAAATACACTCCCGTATCCTTTATCGACTCTATCGGTGGTAGTTATGAGCATGATAAATGGTTATTTGAGGGCGCTTACGGAAGATCCAGAGGTTATATTTCGCAGTATTTATGGAAAACAACATATAGTCAGTATGCTGAAAATGATAGAATATTCAAGCTAAGTTATCAGCTTTATATGGCCACTGATAATGTGAATAATAAATCAGATAACAATCTCTATGATGGTGTGGCATGGTTACAAGGAATGGCGCTTTTTTATCTAAACTATCCTTTTGAATACCGAATAGAAGCGACACAAGTTAAGGCAGCAGGAAATCAGGGATATTTTACTACAAGGCTCACTCCTGTTTACGCCAGTTCAGCGGGGCGGATGGATTTTGATTGGGATTCAATTTCTGACTTCAATGCTAACGGGGAGAAGGCTGTTTTTTTTGGTGTTAAATACGCTCTGGATGCGCAAAAGTTATCCGGGTGGTCCGTTGGAGCCAGTTATGCCTTTGGCTGGGATGTCAGGCCCGGCTCTGATCCAGTTTATGACCAGACGAAGAGAATCCATGAGTCTGCTGTGGCTGTGTATCTGAATTATGATCTGGCAAAGAGTGGATTCTTTTCGGGAGGAAAAGTAAAAGTTCGTTATGTATACTATGCTAACCATAGTGGAATGACGGGTTACAGCAATGGTTTTAATAATACGCCACAGGCTCAAAAAAACATTAAGCTAACTGTAACCCTGCCATTTTCAATAATTTTTTGATTGGTCATCCACCACATGGACGAAAAAGCTGGCGTTCATTATTTGTGAATACGCAATATATTTACCCTTATTAAGCAGGAATAATGAACGCCAGCGTATCAATATTTAGTCTGGTTGCGAGATATTTTCTTCATAGAGTAAATGAGTAAAGTTAGAACTGAACATAATGATGAACGTCCCATAATATATACGCTTAGTACGGTAAACAAAAAAATCCTTTGTGTATAGTCGATGCTAATGAGAAAAAATGAAACTATCATATTCACTATCACCCAGCATGATAGCCATGCTACCTTTCTTGTTGTACTTCGTTTTTTTTCATTGTTATTTAATCCTTTCGTTCCCCAACTGGTATCGTTATAGTTTGCCAGCGCATAGCTGGTTAAATAAAACGAGATAGATGCATCAAAAATAAAATGCATAAAAATCCATTTAAAAAAATGGATCGCTGAAGAAGGTGTCGGTATCAAAACAGCCAGCGAAAAGATCAAGAGGAATGCTGTTACTGCATAGAACCAAACCAAATTAGTATTGGTGAGAATAGTTAATAAACAAAATGCAAACATTATGAATATGGGGAAGAATAGCAAGTGATGAAGTATTTTTCCATATTTTTTCACCGGAGAAACAAAAGCATCAAAAATAATTATTCCCACCCAAGAGAAGAAGAATGCACTATAGGATATATAAGGGAGATTCACCCAGGTTGGTAAATTTGCAGCCAGTTTCTCAAATGTAGAAAATAATAATATACTGAATACGGCTGGCATGAGAACCATCTCAGCCATATTAATTAAAGATAAATATAGTGATGTCATGATTTTAAATTTATAAAATGCTCCTTTATTGTTGTTAACAATGATTCCCGGTAGCTGGGACAAGGCATATAATCGCGCTGATAATGTGCTATTTATCCAGCGTCTTCTCTGTAGAATCAATTCCGAAAAAGTATTGCAATTATCGATTTCCACTTTTGCCGTGGGGTTAAACTTTATCTTATATTCGCGATCACCATTTTTTATAATTTCAAAACCAAGAACACGGTCTTCCGCCAGATAGAGGTTTTTCTGAAGCAGGCCAGCGGGGGACAAGCCGCGAAAATAGTTAGATAACGGCGGGAGCTGTCCTGGATTACCGTTATTAACGGCTTCCCATCGAATGAGGCTACATGCCCCGGGGATGACCTCAAGGTATCCCAGTAGATAACCGACCGGCCAAAAATTTATCTTATCCCAGACGAAATTGCTGTATTGCCAGGATTTATGCACAGGAACAAAGAAATTAGGTTTAGGTAGTAAGTATGCGGCAATAGCGGCATAGTCCGGGTGGCTCTCAATGTCGCATAACAAATTCAGCAGGCATGATGTGGCAGGGACGGTTCCTGCATCCACCTGTAGAATATATCGCGGGTTGAGTTGCTCACATATAGATAAAAACATCCATGCATGGGAGTCCAGTTTCCCTCTGTTTTCAGATTTTAATGCAAGAATACAATTTATCTCATGATCTGAGCCAACAACATGTTTGTTATCAGTATAGTCTGCACATTGTCTGAGTAGTTCAGGTGAAGCGAATTTTTTCTCACTTAATGTCAGCATGGGATAAAGTTCATTATGACCAGTGTTGTTTAATTCATACCCCAGTGATTCTAAAAAAATAGCAGTGTCACCCGATATATTAGCGATGCCGTCAAATATGATGCATATTTTAATTTCATATTTCACATGATGTTTTTCATTTATATAAATTATGTTTCTGGCAAGAGACGCCAGTGTGTTGCATATCATATATGCACTTTCATTGTATGCTGTGATAGAAATAAGCACGTCGGTTTTCTTTGTCGCAAAACCCTCCCTGATTATTGTTCTGGAAATGTATTTTTTTTTAGATCGATGAAATCTATCTCATTGCTGGTGCTTATATCTAACGTCATATAGATACCTCAGTTTAGGGCATAGTTATATCTGGAGCGCTTAAATTTATTTCGATTCGAAATATGACGTTGATATGTAAACATGAAAAATGAGTTTCTATGTAAGCAAGGCATGACAATGAGTTGCCAATACATGACAACTTTCTATTGCCTGTTATTAATAACGCTATTTTTATGGTGGAGGTTATTTCATGCCCTTCTGTTACCTTATTTCGCGCCGGGCAGAACAATGCATTTAACCTGCGCTATATTTATTAATATCTGGCAGTATTGGTTGTGTTTAAATCAGTAATGTGCCCTCCTGTGAAGAGAAGATGCGTTTTCCCGACAAACAGATAATCAGTATGCTGCGCACCACTGAGGCGAGTGGTGCGCGGCAGGGGTTTAAACACATCGTAGCGCGGCGGTTCACCGTTACTGCGGTACATTACTTCCCGGTTACCCTCACTGGCTTCATCCGTCGCTGGCGTCACTACTTGCAACGTGTTTTTCACCGTACTGCCATCGTGCGCAGGGGGGATTTCATCGCCTGTCCAGGGGCATTTTCAGATTCTGAATTGAGTATCTTCAGGGTAATTGAGTAAAACTATACAGACGGTTGCGGGATACCTCCGGCCAGCAACATTGTTTTCGTTTCACGGCAAAATTATGACAACTCGTATACTCACGCGCGACTGGCGTCTGTTGACGGCGGGCCTGGTGATCTTGCCCTGGTTTGGCTGGGGATGACGCTGCATGCCCACTGGGCCGTATTTCTCCAGTGGTGTCTGGCGACGCAAATCACGCTGCACCTCTATCTGGTGATGTATCTGCTGCAACTGAACAACCACGAATACCGTGGCGGGGTGTGGTTGATGGTGGGCGCTTTTATTTACGGTGTGTTGCACGCCATCGTCCCGGGGCACGGCAAGTTTGTCGTGACCACGTATCTCAGCACAAATATAGAGAAAGCCTGCTGGCGGCAAGGGTAGTGCCGTTTATCGGGAACCTGATGCAAGGGGCGAGCACGATTCTGTTTGTGTTCATTCTGGCGGTGGTTTTTAACCTAGCTTCCGGCGACCTCAGCGCCAACCGGTGGTATGTCGAGAAGGTGAGCGCCTTGTTAATTGGTGGCTTTGGCGCATTTGTGATTTATCAGACGCTCAAAAGCCTGCGCCCGCGCAAAATGACAATCACTGCCCTGATGCCATTGCATGAACATTCCGCGCAGTGCGGTTGCGGGCATCACGGCGTGGGGCGGGATTTAGCCAACGCCGACTGGAAAACCCGGCTGGGCGTGATCCAGGCGATAGGTGCCAGGCCGTGCAGTAGGGCAATTATGATTTTGTTATTCGCCAATGCGTTGGGGATGGTCAGTTGGGGGATTGCCGCAGTGATGGTCATGGCGCTGGAGACGGGGTTGTCCATCCTGAGGACATCACTGGTTGTGCGCTATGCGCGTAACCGGGCGGTAGACTTATTTGCAGATAATGAAAACCAACTGAGCTGGCTGCTGCCAGCGGCGAAGGTAGAAATAAATAATCACGCTGAAGCGCGGTTTTGCTGCTTCCTTCGTTCTGTTCAATTTTTTAAACGGTATACCAGTTTCCTGCAGTGAATTCCCCGGCGTTGCGTTACATCCGTAAGGCGAATCTCTCACTACGGAGCCATTATGTCTGGCCGGTTGACCTTTTTACTTCCCCTGCTGCTGTGCACCGTATTACCGGTCAGCGCCATCACTACGCCGGAAATCGCGGCCTCTGCCCTGTCGCCGGACTGTGTGAAATACCGGGTGGTCGGGGTGTGTTACTGGTTACTCTGTACACCGTTCGGCTGCACCGTTCGCACCTCGGTAAAAGTCCAACACTTCCGGCCCGATCTGGTGATATCAGCCTACAGCGCAACCGGGGAAAATCCGTGGTCAGAGATGTCGCTGCTCAGCCCTCCGTTGCCCGGTACTGCTGAAGGAGGTGGCGATACCCATCCCCGTTCGGCATACCAGCACAGTAAGATCCGGTTTAAAAATGCCGATGCGATCGGTTTTCCTGCAGGCGATGCGCTGGCTGAGTTTTTTGGTCAGTTTGGCTATATCTGCGCGCCATCGCCTCAGGCCTTCCGGCCCTATTTTCTCAGCACGCTGGATTCACTTGCCTGGCGCAGCGGTGTGCCGGAGATGGCCTGGCCGGAAGCGCTGACACCCGGGCTGCGCGAAGTGGGCAAAGATGGCGACATGTGGGGCAATATTTTTCCGCGCGCCGGGGCGATCAGCCAGACGCATGACTATAAAGCCGCTGCGGTCATCGCCCAGCGCGTGGCCGATCTGGTGACCCGCGCCGGGCAGCCGCATATCTACTCACCACTGACTGCGTCATCCCACGACGGTTACTGGCCGCCCTCGCCGGTGAAGGAAGGCGACAGCAGTAATCATCTGTGGCAAATGCTGACACCCCAGAAATCCTCATCCTGTGCCGTTTTTCCGGATGACTCTGCCACCAACACCTATGCCGACAAGCTGGCAGCGGATGGCGCTTACGCATGGACGCTGTGGCGGCCTTACAAATGTTGCCCGCGCCGCGGGCAGACTTTCCTCGGTAGTACCGGCTAAACGGAGGCGATGATGAGGGCATTCATTCTGGTTCTGCTGGCGCTGGCGGGGAGCAGCCAGGCCGCAGACGATTACAGCTTCCGCAAACGGGGGGCGGTTGATGACCTGCTTTACTACCAGATTGGTGGCGGAGAAGCGATCATGCCGCCGCCGGTGCATCGCAGTGCAACACCGCTCAGCGTGGGCATTGGCTGGAATACCGACATGATGTGCGGCAATTTCGACATCAATACCACCGTGCGCAACCAGCTTAATGGCATCACCAGCGGTTACCAGCAACTGATGGGGAATGTTATCCAGAGCGCCACCGGCGCGGTCGCCGGCCTGCCGGCGATGATTATCCAGCGCGCTAACCCGCAACTGTATGATCTGCTGACCAACGGCATCCTTCAGGGGCGGCTGGATTTTGATAAGTCGTTGCTGAACTGCCAGAAAATGGCAGAGAAGATGACCGATTTTGCCGCAGATTCAGCCTGGTTTTCCGGAGCAAAAACGGAGAACTACCAGTCGATTGCCACCAGCGACAACGATGCCATCCGCGCAGACCAGAAAGCCGCAAAAGAAGCAGCCGAAAAGGGGAAACGCTGGGTGGGTGGGCAAAAACGCGGCGGCAAAGGCCAGCCCCCGATCAAAGTGATCCACGACACAACAACAGCGGGCTGGAACATCCTCAACCACCAGCCTGTCACCAGTACATCATCACTCACCTCAGCGGAATGCGACGGAGAACTGTGTTCCACCTGGAAATCCCCCCGCGAGGCGGCCGACTGGATGACCAGAGTGGTGGGAGAGCAGACAATCAGCGTGGCACCTGCGGCAGAGAATACGGACGAACGCTCCGGCGCGCAGGCCGGGGTTGGCCTGCATCCGCTGATAGACGAAGAGAAAACAAAAATCCTGCCACTACTGAAAGATCTGGTTAATGGCACCACGAAACCGGGCTTTGATAACCTGGCCAGCGTCTCCGGCGGCTCCATGCAGCTCACCCGGGGGATCGTGGAAGCGTTGCATGATGATCCTGATGCAGCAGTGCTGACGGAACGTCTGGCGGGTGAACTGGCACTGGCCCGCGTCACCGAGCAGGCGCTGCTGGCCCGCCGTACGTTGCTCGCAGGCATGCGCGAACCGGTGATTGCCAATGAAAAAGAGGCACAGGAAACTTTAGGCAAAACCACCACGCAACTGGATGAGGAGCTGAATCAGCTTAAGCTGGAGCTGGATTTCCGCCATGCGCTGACGCGCAATACCGCCAGCCAGATCCTGCAACGTAAACAGCAGCGCGACCAGTTGCAGGGGCAGGCTGTGGAAGTGCCGGATAACAGTGACAGCCGCGTAAACAGGCTGAATAACCCGCAGCCGGGCAACCAGCCATGACCGCCAGCAGCTATTTCGAATATGTTCTTACCCTTCTGGGCTGGCTGGTGAATAACGGTATCTGGCAAACGCTGACCGCAACCGGGCTGTTCGCCCTTCCCCTGCTGGCGAAACTGATCGCCCTGTGGCTGAAGGCGCGCGGTCAGGGAGCCGATGAGGGCAATGTGGCCCGCCTGCTGGTCATCTGGATGGAGCACTCACTCTACAGCGCCGTGCTGGTGATCTTCTTTGCCGGTGTCCCCTTCCTGAATGTTGATATTAATACCCTCACCTTCGACAGCCAGCGCACCCGCCAGTGTGGCTACTCCGTCGTACAACCTGTCGATTCCGGCTACGCGCCGCTGATTAACGAACTTGGCGGCCAGAGCGCCTCAGTGCCGGTGTGGTGGTACTTCATGCACGCCATGAGTAAAGGCGTCACCAGCGCCGCCGTCGCCGTGCTGCCCTGTAAACCGGACCTGCGCCAGTTGCGTTTTGAGGTGCAGCACACCCGGCTTGCCGATCCGGCACTGGCGCAGGAATTACAGGATTTCGTTAATGACTGCTATAACCCTTCCCGCGCGCGGCTGAAACGCCAGGCCAGTAATATCAGCGAAGAACAAAGCCGGGAAGTGGACTGGGTGGGATCACCCTTTTATCTCTCCACGCCAGGCTATTACGATCACGATCATTCCCGATCTCCACGCGCTGCGTGGTCTTATGATGCCAGCCGCGATGATGGCCTGAGCAATACCGGCAATGGCGGTTACCCGACCTGCAAAGCGTGGTGGTCTGACGGTGATGCAGGCCTGAAAAACCGCCTGCTGAAGCAGGTGGATACCTCGCTCTGGCAGCAACTGCAAAAACTGGGGCAGCCGAAAGAGCAATATGAGCAGGCGGTACTGCGCTCTCTGGTCAGCCCGCGCAGTATGCAGGTATCGCAGGGTGGACGGGTCTATAACGGCTTCGGCGGCAATGCCGGGGATAATCTGAACGCATCGCAGGCGCTGAGCCGCCTGGGCAGTATCGTCGGTACCGGGTTATCAAGCTATGCACTCTTCCCGGCGTTTGACAGTGTCCGCCAGGCGCTTCCCAT
The DNA here is from genome assembly GCF_013085925.1 of Kosakonia sp. MUSA4. NCBI lineage: Bacteria > Pseudomonadati > Pseudomonadota > Gammaproteobacteria > Enterobacterales > Enterobacteriaceae > Kosakonia > Kosakonia sp. MUSA4. The sequence goes on along the minus strand of NZ_CP025697.1, from coordinate 840,380 downwards.
GGTGCAGGCTTTCCTGCAAATGGCACTGGTGATTTGCCTGCCGCTGATATTACTGTGTTCCGCCTGGGAGCTGAAAACGCTCATCACGCTGAGCTTTGTGCAATTCGCGCTGTTCTTTCTCAGTTTCTGGTGGGAGCTGGCCCGCTGGCTGGACACCTGGCTGTTGCAGATGATTTATGACAGCGAAACCCACTCTTATTTCAACCTGTATGGCCTGCAAAACACCTCGGACGATCTCATTATGAATATCGTGATGGGCGTGATGTTCCTGGTACTACCCGCCTTCTGGCTGGGCGCGCTGACATGGGCTGGGCTTCATATCGGCGGCACACTTGCAGGCGCAATGGGAAGCGCAGTCAGCGATGTGAAAAGTGCTGGTGGACAAGCCGGAAAAATGATGGTCAGCCAGGCCAGTATCCCGGCATTCCTGTTCCACGAAGATAAGAAGAAATAACCTGAGCCACAGCCTGATGTGTTCACTCTTCTGAAATGCCCGTTGGATCCTTGCAAATCAGCACGGCCTGTACAAATATATTTTGTTCAGACGGCGATATAATCAGGAATCTGCAACAATATTTACAGACACGATAACGGGTTACATGCTCCAAACAGATAAGGACTGTCGGATGTATTCGAACAACCGGGACAAAAATAAGTTCGTGGCTGGAAAGTGCATCAAATATCTAAAGAGAATTAATCATGCAGCAAGATATTGTAATTTTTCAATCCCTCCCGCTCTGGCCCGCTGTTCTTTACTATGTTATCTCTGCCATCATTTTTATATTGCTGTACATGGGGAAAATCAAAGTCAACAAACTCCATAAATACCCGTTGTTTATTTTTTACATGCTGTTTGTCATCGCGATGGCCGCGATCCAGATTAATATCTTCGCCAATGGGCAAAGCTTCGTAAAAGGTTTCCTGCATATCGACTTTGATCCCTGGCAATACGATTCAATCTATTGGGGAGCCTTATTTTTCTCGTTGCTGTATTTGCTGGCTATGCCCAGGAATAAATTCTGACGGGCCTGTCAGACCCGGCTTGTTCCGGAAACGCCGGGTAAACCGCATTCATCACAACGCCAGAGGTTCCACAAGGTATTAAAAGCTTTACGGTGTGCAGAGAACTCTGCACACCAGACCTTCCTGTCCTTCTCATGTCATCAAATCCAAAAACTTCCGCTGCTGGTAATGATTTTCCACTCCCTTTTATGCGGAGCGAATAAAACACTGACACCGCTGATGAAGTAAGTTCGCCATCTGTCCGGAAGCCGCGAACGGCGCTGATGCGCAGGATATCCGTAGTCATTCATCCCGCAGGGAAACGCCCTGCGACGGGTGTTCCCTGCTGTTAAACAGGAGAAACACCATGTCTTTTTACAACAAAAAATCGACGCTGTTGCCGGTGGTCATCACTCCCGACGTATGGCAATCCGCCGTGGCATTCCCTGCCGATCCGCTGCAAGTCGAAAAACGGTTAAGTGAGCTGTTACTTGCGGTACTGCTGACGATGCGCACGGCCGGGCCAGCACGCAGTCACATCGCCTTTACGATCTACTGCCAGCCGCCACAGGGGGATATGAAAGATCCCGTACTGTTACCGCTCTCGCTCAGCTATCACGCGCACTACGTGCAGATCGCAATGGCTGCAAAAGTGTAACCCTCCCTGCCGGAGTTTCTCCGGATGGAGGCTCCGGCTTCTTTCCATAAGGACGCAAAAATGGACAGAAGCAACGATATCTACCAGAAAGTGACCGACCAGATTATCGCAGAACTGGAAAAGGGCCATGCGCCATGGATCCGCCCGTGGCGCGACGGTGAACCCCCGTTCCCGATGAACGCTGTATCTGGCCGCCCGTATCATGGCATCAATGTCCCGTTGCTATGGGGCAGCGCCAGCCAGCAAAGTTTCGCCAGCGATCGGTGGCTCACTTTCCACCAGGTTAGCGAACTCGGCGGGCATGTCCGCAAGGGAGAAAAGTCCTCGCTGGCCGTGCTGTACCTGCCGCGTTCGCTGGAGGAAACCGATGCCGATGGCCAGCCGGTGCTGGATGAAAAAGGTGAGCCGAAGCTGCGGCATTTCGGGATCATCCGCGAATTCCGGTTGTTTAATCTCACGCAGTGCGACGGGCTACCGCAGACGCTGTATGAGCCGTTTTCCCGGCCGGGAGAACCGGTGGAAATCGCAGAGGCTATTGCACGTAACAGCGGTGTCACACTGCGCCACCGCCGACAGTCGCAGGCGTATTACAAGCCTGCGGCCGATCTGGTGATGATGCCGCAGCCTCAGCAGTTTGAAAGCAGTGACGCGTATTACGCCACATTACTGCACGAACTGACGCACGCCACCGGCCACGCCTCACGTCTTAGCCGCCCGGGTGTTAACGGGACTAATCGCACTGAAGAGAGCTATGCCGCTGAAGAACTGGTGGCAGAGATGGGCAGCGCTTTCCTGTGCGCCCACTGTGGCATTCAGGGCCAGCTTCAGCACAGCAACTATATCGGTTACTGGCTGAAGATCCTGCACCAGGACAAACACGCTGTGATCCGTGCCAGCGGTATGGCACGCAGTGCCTGTGAATGGCTGATAAACGCAGTACCACAAGCCTGTCGGCTCAGCGCCTGACAACCCACCCGACCGGGGAGCCATCCCCGCCGGGGTGATGCTCCCCTTTTATTAAGGAGCAAAGAATGGGACTCGATATTTACTTTCTCGGACAAGCGAAAAACGCGCCTGACGACTGCCAGCCCGCCAGGGTGGGCTATTTCCGCAAAGTTAATCCCCTGCTGAACTGGGTGGATAGACATGTCGGACTGGTGCGTAACCAGTTGCCGTTAGAAATGACAAAGGCACATTTACAGGCTTTACAGAATGACCTGCAAAGCCTGACGCCGGATAACTGTGGCACCGTTTTCCCCACCATTGATGGTTTCTTTTACGGTTACACCACCTATGGTGAAACCTACTGGCAGGACGTTCGTGCCGTCACCTGCTGGGTGAAAGAGACACTGGAAACATTCGATTTTGAGCAGGACAGGCTGTTGTTTTACGCCTGGTGGTAAATAAAGCAAAAGTGGCCGGTGAACATCGGCCACTTTTTCTCAAAGCCGTGGGGCAAAGGATGAACTGCGCTAAAGGGAAAAAGCAAAGGAAGGGCGATAAGGGGAAAGGGGCCTGCCCGGAAAGGCATATATGCTGAAATGGCTACAGAAAGCGTTGCATAAATCCCAGCCTGCGCCAGACGCTGCGCGACCGGAAGGCTGGTTTGCGCCACTGGCCGCAGAAGATCTGCTGGCGACACCTCAACGCCAGGACCACCTGCACCAGCTACGGCAATTCACACCGCTGCCCGATACCCTGTTCGATAACTGGCTCCTCGTGACCATCCGGCGTTTCGCAGGTCTGGTTCAGCAACTCCCCGCATCCCGCGGGCATCACCATGCAGAGCCAGGGGGACTGCTGGATCATTCGCTGGAGGTTGCCTGCAACGCAGCTCGCCTGCGCCAGGGGTATCTGCTGCCACCGGAAGCCGGTGCTGAGGAACAGGCTCGGCAGGCCAGTGCCTGGACAGTCGCTGTGGTGTGTGCGGCGCTACTGCATGACGTAGGGAAAATCGCGGTGGATATGGAGATTCAACAACTCAATGGCGCGCTCTGGCACCCGTGGCAGGGAGATCTGCTGCAGCCCTACCGCTGGCAATACCGCAGCACCGGGCAGGATTATTACCTGCATTCGGCGGCTGGCGCATTACTGGCGAGTAATTTGCTGCCTCCGCCTTTACTGGACTGGCTGACCGGGTATCCGGCGGTATTCTCAGCGCTGATTTACCAGCTCACCGGGCACAACGAACGGGCTGGCGTATTAGCAGAACTGGTGCAGCAGGCCGATAAAGCCTCCGTCACCAGAAGTCTCGGCGGCGATATCAAAACGGCGCTGGCGCACAAACCCTCCTCCCTGCCCCAACAGCTTCTCACTGCCCTGCGTTCGCTGGTACAGGATGAGTACCGCTTGAATAACCCGGAATCGGGTTCTGATGGCTGGCTGACGGAAGATACACTCTGGCTGGTCAGCAAAACCACCGCCGACCGGGCTCGCGCCTGGCTGTTGCAGCACGGTGTCACCGGCGTGCCGAAAAATAATAACCGCCTGTTTGATGAATTACTGACGCATCAGTTGATCGTTGCCAATGACGATAAAGCAATCTGGCGTTGTGTTATTCAGTCCGACCATGGCTGGTCACCCGCCGAACCGCTGACGCTGCTGCGACTGTCGCCTTCCGCAATCTGGGCGCAACCGGATCAGCGACCGGCATGCTTCGCAGGACGCGTTTCACCTGTAAGCGAAACGCCTCCGGCACCCGAACTTAAGGTACCGGAACCATTAGCTCCGGTGATTCAGGATACTCCACAGCCCAGTAATAAGGACGGCTTCATATCCTGGCTGAAGCGGTACGTTACTGCTTCTGACGCGGTAAACACCAGACAAGGAAAAGCTCATATTGTCGAAGACCACCTGTTTCTGGTGACGCCAGGGATTTTCAAACTGTATGCGGCCGAAACCACAGGCGATGCTGGTGATAGCTGGAAACTGGCGCAGAAAACATTTCAGGAATCCGGGCTGGCCCTGCGCTGTAATGAGGACTCATTTATCTGGACCTGCGAGGTAAAAGCACCGCGCAAAACCAGCCAGTTGAAAGGGTTTCTGATGAAGGAGACCGGACTCGTTTTTGGCGAAGAAGTGCCGGTGAATAACCCGTGGGTGAGGCTGGTGACAGCAAATCATCAAGATTAATAATCGCGACTAATACAACTAATACGGATAAATTCAGAATACCACTCCATCATTCTTCTTCTGTTCTCTAAATATTGAGCATGATTATAAGTTCCACGAATACTATTTTTATCAACATGCGCTAGCTGCAGTTCAATCCATATGCTTTCATAACCATTTTCATGCAAAATCGTAGATAGCATATGCCTGAATCCATGACCAGTAACTTTCCCGCTATAACCAATACGCTTGATCAGCTGGTTTATACTCGCCTCACTCATAGGCTTGTTCGGATCATTCCGCCCCGGGAATACATAACGATAGTTCCCTGTCATTATTTTGAGTTCATTGAGTAAATTTAATGCTTGAGGAGATAGCGGCACAAAATGCGGCCTGCGCATTTTCATCCGCTTAGCTGGAATTTCCCAAAGTGCATTATCCATATCAAATTCTTGCCACAAAGCTGCACGTAATTCTATGGTTCTTACGCCAGTTATCATTAATAGCTTCGTCGCAATCTGAACAATTTTACTTCCGCTATAGCCTTCTAATGCTTTGAGGAAATCAGGTATCTCTTCTGCTTTAAGAAACGGGAAATGATTCGATTGATGTACTTCGAGGGCACTGGAGAGATCTGCCGCTGGATTAAACTCAGCTCTTCCGGTGGCGATGGCATAGCGAAAAACCTCTGAGCAGCGCTGCCGTACCTTACGCATTTTTTCTAACGCCCCACGCTTTTCAATTTTTCGCAGAACGTTAAGCAGCTCTAATGGTTTAATTTCGCCAACTGGCCTTGTACCAACATAAGGGAAAATATCGTTCTGAAACGCTTCCATAATGTCTGAAGCGTAGCCCGCAGACCATTTGGCAGACTTCATCTGATGCCATTCTCTGGCAATCTTTTCGAAGGCGTTCTCAGACTCAGTTTGCAATGCGAGTTTTTGCTCTTTACGAACCTCGCTAGGGTTCTTGCCTTCTGCAACCAGTTTTCGGGCGTTATCGCGCCGGGAACGTGCATCAGCGAGAGTGATCGCCGGGTAAACCCCAAGTGAGATCATTTTGGGCTTACCGGCAAAGCGATAGCGGAACCGCCAGCTCTTGCTTCCGTTTGGTTCAATAAGCAATGAGAGCCCCAGGCCATCTCCCAATGTATAGGGTTTAGCTTCAGGCTTAGCGCGGCGAATCTGCATATCGTTTAAAGGCATGTGTATAGAACCCCCAGACCGAACAGAACCTATACACCATCCTATACACATTCGGCTCTGGATTCTACTGGATGAAAAAGGACTAACACGGACACCGTAACCTAAAAAATCTTTAGATAACAGGGCGTTTAAGGACGAAAATGGATGAATATGGACTTCAAGATGGTGCCGATAATAGGAGTCGAACCTACGACCTTCGCATTACGAATGCGCTGCTCTACCAACTGAGCTATATCGGCCCTGCGATGCGTTCACGAACGTGAATCACGGAGTAGAAGGTTAAAACTAAGCGAGTGATGCGTCAATGCCCTTGGGAATCAAACGGCTACTTTTGCACCATCCTGCTTCATTTCTGCGCGGTTGCGCGTGCTGTCGCAGGTAGACTGCTGACATTTCCAGCAGTCGCACCGTTTCTGTGTACCGTCACCACGGTTATATCTTAGCCGGGTCAAACGGACTAAAAGTATGAACAGATGTGTTTATATAATTTACGCAAATTATTCGTGAATTTATTATAAATATTATTTCATTTAAGGCCGTTATTTAAGTATAGATAATTCTCTTAACTCACTACATTCTCATATATTAAGTGGAATCCTATAAAACATTTAAATATGTTGGCGCGATATGTCCTTATTTCCACACTTCTTTTTTATTCATCAGCATGATTAGCCACATAAAAGCGCTGTATTCAACCTATATGAAGGCTTCCCTTGCTGATTGAGTAAAGTATTATATATAAGTTATTACTCCATTACGCTTAGTTGTATTCCTCGAGACACAAGGACGCTTTATGCTCTCATCTTTTCGGAATCGAATATTATTTATTGTGGTCGCAATTCTGGTGCTATCACTTTCTCTGAACACTGCAATTAACTATTTTATCAGTAATAATGCGACGACAAAGTCGATCAACTCAACCCTGACTTCCTTAGCGGAAAGTAACACAACAACAATAGAACAGTGGGTCACCACGCGAATAGCGCAAATAGCAAATCTCACACCTTACGTTAATCATCCGGACCCGGTAGCGCTGCTTAAGCAAGCCGCCGCAGCCGGAAACTTCTTAAACGTTGACATTGCATTTACTGACAAGCATGTTTTATCTTCCGACCCTTCAGGTATTCCTGAAGGATATGATCCTACCAGTCGGCCGTGGTATATCGAGGCTAATAATGCCAGAACAACCATCATTACTGAGCCTTACCAGGATATCTCTTCCCGCCGTTTGACGATGACTATTGCCACACCAGCTTTCAACAATAACGCGTTGCAAGCGGTAATCGAAGGCGATATCGCAATGGATGAAATTATTAAAAACGTCCGGGCGATACATCCAACGCCACACAGTTTTGGCATGCTTATCGATTCGCAAGGGCAAATCATTGCGCACCCCAATGATGATCTCACCATGAAGCAGTTGGGTTCTGTCAGCCCGGACCTTAATTTATCTCAGCTACTCACTTCCGCTACGCCAGTTGAAGCAAGCGTTTCCCGGGCAGATGCCTATCTGCTGGCTCGCCCGATCAAAGGCACGGCCTGGTATATCGTTGTAGCGATTGATAAAAATGAAGTCAGAAGCGGGATGAATACCTTACTGCAAATGTCAGCCATTTCGCTGCTCGTTCTGATCTGTTTATCTGTGCTGACCGTCGGCTACATTACGCAGAAGAGCGTTGCACCTCTGATTAAGATCCGTGAAGCGATGGACGAATTCTTCTCTTCCGATAAAGGCGATCTGACGCAGCGTTTACCGGTACACGGCAAAGATGAAATCGCACAAATCGCCATAGCCTTCAACGGTTTCACCGACAAACTGGTCGAAGCGATGACCAGCATCCGCAACAACAGCGGGCAGGTACGCACCGCGGCGATAGAAATGTCATCACGAAACGATGATTTGGCTCTGCGCACGGAAGAGTCTGCCGCCAGCCTGCAACAGACGTCAGTATCGCTTGAGGAGATCTCGGCCAACGTAGCCCACTCGTCGGCCACCTCGCGCGAGGCGAATACGGCTGCCGTTGACGCGGCAAGTGATGCACAGCAAGGCATTGATTCTGTTCATTATCTCATTAAGACAATGAAAGAGATTGAAGCCGCATCGTCACAAATTAGCGTGATCACCAGCGTGATCAACGGCATCGCTTTCCAGACAAACATCCTGGCGCTCAACGCCTCGGTAGAAGCGGCGCGCGCTGGCGAACAGGGGCGTGGATTTGCCGTTGTCGCCAATGAAGTGCGGCAGTTGGCCAGCCGTAGCGCAGAGGCGGCGAAGGAGATCAGCAATCTCATCGACACCACGGTAAGCAGCGTCGCCTCCGGCGTGCAGCAGGTTGATAATACCAGTATGACAATGCAAAAAATCGTCGGTAGCGTCTCCTCGGTCACCACTATGATTGCTGAAATCAGCCTGGCGACAGAGGAACAAACCAAAGGCATCAATGAAATCAGCAAAGCCGTAACGCAGCTCGAAACTACCGTGCAGCGCAACGTGCAGCTGACGGAAGAGTCCAAAGGCACCGCTTCAGGGCTGTTGCAGCAGGCAAACGAGCTTATGGATGCCATCCGGCGCTATAAAATGTAAGGCTTCGCGCCTGTAAACAGGCCGATCGTTGAAGTTATTTGCGAGAGGAATTTGCAGGCGCGGCAAGAATCAGAGCCGAAGAATAACAAACGGGCGGTACATCAGAGGATGCACCGCCCGTTTTATTTATGCGCGAACGGTATTGTCGCCAAAACCAATCCACTTATAGGTGGTCAGCGCTTCTAAGCCCATCGGGCCGCGCGCGTGCAGCTTCTGCGTGCTGACAGCCACTTCCGCGCCAAGGCCAAACTGGCCGCCATCGGTAAAGCGCGTGGAGGCGTTCACATACACCGCCGAAGAGTCCACTTCATTGATAAAGCGGTCCGCATTGCGCAGCGTACGGGTCAGGATCGCGTCAGAGTGCTGCGTGCCGTGCTGGCGAATATGATCGATAGCCGCATCCAGATCGGCCACGATTTTCACATTCAGATCCAGCGACAAAAACTCGTCGTCGTACTGCTCCGCTTTCACCGCTTCCACTTTTGCCGGGCCGCTTTTCAGCAGCGCCAGCGCCTGTTCATCGGCGTGAAGCGTAACGCCGCTTTCCGCCATCTGTTTGCTCAGCGCAGGCAGGAAAGTCGCTGCAATATCCTGATGCACCAGCAGGGTTTCGACGGTGTTGCAGGTGCTTGGGCGCTGCGTTTTGGCGTTGACGATCACCTTCAGCGCCGGTTCGATCTCAGCAGACTCATCCACCACGATATGACAGACACCAATACCGCCGGTGATCACCGGGATGGTTGACTGCTCGCGGCACAGCTTGTGCAGACCCGCGCCGCCGCGCGGGATCAGCATGTCGATGTATTTATCCATGCGCAGCATTTGATTGACCAGTTCGCGCTCCGGGCTTTCAATCGCCTGTACCGCACCGGCAGGCAGGCCGCACTCTTCCAGCGCCTGCTGAATCACTTTTACCGTGGCCGCATTGGTGCGCCAGGTTTCCTTGCCGCCGCGCAGGATTGCCGCATTACCGGTTTTCAGGCACAGCGAAGCCACATCAACGGTCACGTTCGGGCGCGCTTCATAAATCACGCCGATAACGCCCAGCGGTACGCGACGGCGCTCAATGCGCAGGCCGCTGTCCAGCAAACCGCCGTCGATCACCTGGCCGACCGGATCGGCCAGTTTGCAAACCTGACGGACATCGTCGGCGATCCCTTTTAAACGCTTCGGGTTCAGCGCCAGACGGTCGAGCATCGCTTCGCTCAGGCCGTTGCGGCGAGCTTCCAGCAGATCCTGCTCGTTCGCCAGCAGGATCTCTTGCGACTGCGCTTCCAGGTAATCGGCGATTTTTTCCAGCACGCGGTTTTTCTCGCGGCTGGAGAGCAATGCCAGCTTGTATGATGCTGCTTTCGCAGCAATGCCCATTTGTTCCAGCATACTTCTGCTCCTTAACGGGTAATCATGTCGTCGCGGTGAACGGCGACAGGGCCATATTCATAGCCCAGAATGGCGTCGATTTGCTGCGAGTGGTGCCCGGCAATACGGCGCAGCGCATCGCTGTTATAGCGGGTAACGCCATGGGCAATATCGCGCCCCTGCAAATTACAGATGCGGATCACTTCACCACGCGAGAAGTTGCCTGTCACGCTTTTAATGCCTTTCGGCAACAGTGAACTGCCACGCTCGAGGATCGCGGCGGTAGCGCCTTCATCAACGGCTATCTCCCCCGCTGGCGGCGCGCCGAAGATCCAGCGTTTGCGGTTTTCCAGCGGCGAAGCTTGCGCATGGAAACGCGTTCCGACGGAGATCCCCTCCATCACATCGCCAATCACCCCCGGTTTGCTGCCTGCGGCGATAATGGTGTCGATCCCGGCGCGGCAGGCAACATCGGCGGCCTGCAATTTGGTGCCCATTCCGCCAGTGCCGAGGCCAGAAACGCTGTCGCCCGCAATCGCGCGCAGGGCATCATCGATGCCGTAAACATCTTTAATCAGTTCCGCATCCGGGTTGTTACGCGGATCGGCAGTGAACAGCCCCTGCTGATCGGTCAGCAGCAGCAACTTATCCGCACCGGCCAGAATCGCGGCCAGCGCAGAGAGATTATCGTTGTCGCCGACTTTGATTTCCGCCGTCGCGACCGCGTCATTCTCGTTAATCACCGGCACGATATTGTTATCAAGCAGCGCACGCAGCGTGTCGCGAGCGTTAAGGAAGCGCTCTCTGTCTTCCATATCCGCGCGGGTCAGCAACATCTGCCCGACGTGAATACCGTAAATAGAAAACAGTTGTTCCCATAACTGAATCAAACGGCTCTGCCCGACCGCCGCCAGCAGTTGTTTCGAGGCGATGGTGGCGGGTAATTCCGGGTAGCCCAGGTGTTCGCGCCCGGCGGCAATCGCCCCGGAAGTCACAATTACAATACGATGCCCGGCGGCGTGCTGCTGCGCGCACTGGCGCACCAGTTCCACAATATGGGCGCGGTTCAGGCGACGGGAACCGCCCGTTAAAACACTGGTGCCGAGTTTTACCACCAGCGTCTGGCTGTCACTCATGATTCTCTGCCGTTTTTAAGAAAAAATAAGAAATATCGATAGTCGTCAGACGTTGTAACAGGAGTCGCGGCGATTGCCAACCGTCAGTGCAATCAGGCCACTTTTTTGTTGCGCGGGATCAGCAAGCCTAACGGTAAATTTTGACGTTTTTATTGCAAACAAACTAAAACACAACTTTTTAAAATTATTCTCAATTTGTCATAAATAGTTAATTTCAGAGCGATAAAACCCTTCCTGTTTTTCACGGGGCATATGCCCAGCGAATATTAGCGCGTTAGTTAAATCAGGAATCAAAATGAAAAAGAGCACTCTGGCATTAATGGTAATGAGCGTTGTCGCTTCTGCATCCGTTCACGCAGCGGAAGTTTATAACAAGAACGGCAACAAGCTGGATGTGTACGGCAAAGTGAAAGCCATGCACTACTTCAGCGACGATACCAGCAACGATGGTGATAAAACTTATGTTCGTTTCGGTTTCAAAGGCGAAACGCAGATCAACGATCAACTGACCGGTTATGGTCGTTGGGAAGCTGAATTTGCCGGTAACAACGACGAAACCACCTCTGGTCAGAAAACCCGTCTGGCGTTTGCTGGCCTGAAAATGAAAGACTTCGGTTCTATCGACTACGGTCGTAACCTGGGCGTGCTGTACGACGTGGCTGCCGTAACCGATATGTTCCCGGAATTCGGCGGTGACGGTCTGGCTCGTACCGATAACTTCATGACCAAACGTACCACGGGCGTTGCAACTTACCGCAACACCGACTTCTTCGGTCTGGTTGACGGTCTGGATATGTCCCTGCAATACCAGGGTAAAAACGAAAACGGCCGCAGCAGCGTCATCAAACAGAACGGTGACGGCTGGGGTACTTCTCTGGCGTACGATTTCAGCGGCAGCCCGGTTACGCTGATCGGCGCTTATGCCAACTCTGACCGTACTGACGCACAGAATACCTCTCTGGCGCTGGGCCGCGGCGAGAAAGCAGAAGCGTGGGCAACTGGCGTGAAATACGACGCGAACAACCTGTACATCGCCACCATGTACGGTGTGTCTTACAACATGACGCCGATCTCTTCCAGCAAGGGTTTTGCGAATAAAGCGCAGGATTTTGAAGCGGTTATCCAGTACCAGTTCGACTTCGGTCTGCGTCCGTCCCTGGGCTATGTCCTGACCAAAGGGAAAGACATCGAAAACGGTATCGGCGACGAAGATCTGGTTAACTACATCGACGTTGGCGCAACTTACTACTTCAACAAAAACATCTCTGCGATGGTGGATTACAAAATCAACCAGATCAAAGATGACAACAAACTGGGCATCAGCAGCGACGATATCGTAGCCGTTGCCGTGACCTACCAGTTCTAAGTTTTTGAACCCGTAACACCCTCGTTATATTAATGCCCTCGACTGAGGGCATTTCTTTAACCTGTTTCAGGTTACAAGCTGGTCAGTGCCAGAAGCCCGATACGCGAAAGGCGAGCGGGCCTTTTTTATTCAGGGGGGGATTTACGCGGGGAGTTTCAACGACTCTTTGAAATTATCGGCAGGTTCCAGCTTCAGCTCTAAGGACGCCAGCATCGTACGCGCCCGTTCGTGGAAATCACGTAGCGTCTGTTCGAGGCGATCGACCACTTCCTGATCTTTAATTGCCGTCGGCTTCCAGTGCCCTTCTTTATCAAACAGCCCAAACTGATAACGGTAGGTAAAACGTTTTTCCTGGGCTTCCATTTCCATCCACCATCCCCAAAACTCGCGTTTCTCCGGCGCTGGTTTTACGTTGACGCAAACAGCCAGGCAATCAAAGAAAAAGCGGTTATCTTCGCACTGCTCTTCGCGGATATAAGGCCCAAGCGCAGTAAATTTTTTAACCAGTCTGCTTTTCGGATGTCCACTCGGTAACGTCATTGCGATCTCCTTTTGTGAAGCAACTGTTTTACCAAATCAATAGAATTTATCAATCTATTAACGGAAATGATGGTTGATCCATCCGGTGATTTGCTCCAGCGCCTTATCAAAATTGCGATAGACCGGATTGAAGGGGATCTCCAACAGTTTGCCCTCACTCGATGACGTACTGATTAAACGTGACTCCTCTTCCGGGCTGAACGGATCGTTTTGCCAGAAGCCGGAAAGCATCGGCGTTGGGCAACGCCGTCCGAGCAGGCCCTGAGTTTTCAGGGAGTAACGGTTCAACTCAACGCGCAGCGCTTCATCGGAAGCATCATGCATCCCCAGACGGCTGGCCAGCACATCAAGATACATTTCCGGCACCCGCCCCTGGCGTAACGGCTCGTTAAGCAGCGCATGCACCACCGGCCCCAGACACGCCACCGCTTTCAGGCGCGGTGCTTCCAGATAAGCCAGGCGTACCGCTACGTTTGCGCCAAAACGGAAGCCAAACGCCGCTACCCGTGTATGATCGACCCACGGAATATTCGGCAGCGCTTTCAAAACGTGCTGATGCAGCAGGCTCGAATCCTGGGTTAATTTCCATTTCGACGAAAAGCCGACAGAAGGCATATCCAGCGTCAACATCGCCATCCCCTGCGGAGCGAAGTAACGTTCATAGAGGGTGTAGTAATCGATTTGCAGGCCATCCAGCCCACCGCACATTAATACCGTCGGGAAAGGGCCGTCGCCAGGCGGCATATGCAAAAAGCCAGTCACCGGCGAACCGCCCGGAATGCTGAACTGCATCTCTTTGAGCGCCCCAGGCAAGCGCTGCGCTGCCTCTTCATAGGCACGATTCGCCAGAGCCTGCGCCTGCTCGGCCAGCACATCGCCTTTGATGTGCGGATAAGCCGCCAGGCTGTACAGACTGGAGGCGCGCAGCCAGTGGCGACCGCTCTGCACCGCTTCCTGCTCCTGCATCGCCTTTTGCTGCCAGAGCATCGCCTGCGTGGACCATTCGTAGATCCAGTTACCGCTGCGGTAACCCACCACCGTATCGTACAGTTCCGGATCGGTGTGCTCGGCCTGGCTTATCACAATGCGCGACTGCACTTCGAGGATCTCACGGGCATCAATACCGCGCCAAATCCACATTAAGCGGTTAAGCATGCGATACCAGTGCGGAACGTTTTTACCATCCAGCGTTGATAAGATCTGCGGCTGCGTGCCAGCGTTGAACCGACGTACCAGCGTTGACGTTTCCGGATGCTTGAAACGGGGTTTGAACAGGGTTTCGCTAAGATTAGCTTGTGACATCGCGCGCAGCCTCCATGTATCTATCACTGGAGGTTATTGTAACCTGAGGTGCGACAAAATGAACAACGCCCGGTAGAACCGGGCGTTAGCAGAACGTGCGGGGGATTAGCGGCCGCTGATAGGCGGAACGAAAACCACGCCCATATCCCACGGCTGTTCAATCCAGGTATCCTGCGGGATATCAATAACATAATCGTCAACCAGCGGGCGACCAGCCGGTTTGGCGAAGATGGTGACGAAGTGCGCTTTCGGATACATTTCACGAATCGCTACCGCAGTACCGCCGGTGTCGACCAGATCGTCAATCACGATAAAGCCTTCACCATCGCCTTCCGCACGTTTCAGCACGGTCAGTTCGCGCTGGTTATCGTGGTCATAGCTGGAGATGCAAACGGTATCAACATGACGAATGCCCAACTCACGTGCCAGTAATGCGCCCGGTACCAGACCGCCGCGGCTTACGGCGATAATGCCTTTCCATTGTTCTGAAGGCATCAGTCGGGCGGCCAGTTTGCGTGCGTGAATCTGCAACATGTCCCAGGTGACGACGTATTTTTCGCTCATGTGAAGTGTCCCAGCCCGTGTTTTACGGCTTAAAAGTATTCCAGGGGAAAATAGGTTGCGCGAGATTATAGAGATCTGCGGCACTAAAAACCAGTATTACCCGGCATTAGCGGCGCTTTTTCCACGTTTACAGGCTCGCAGTCTGGCAAGAAAGTGTTATTCTCAACGCCATCTCGCAAGGCGCTCTTGCGATGCCCGTTTATTTAACCCTGTGACCTGCAAGGTAAGTTTCGCAGGCTCTTTGTAAGGAGACTCATCGTGTCTGAACTGTCTCAACTATCGCCACAACCGCTGTGGGATATTTTTGCCAAAATCTGTTCTATTCCGCACCCGTCCTACCATGAAGAACAACTCGCCGAACATATTATGGGCTGGGCGAAGGAAAAAGGTCTCCACGCAGAGCGCGACCAGGCAGGTAACATTCTGATCCGCAAACCGGCCACCGCCGGCATGGAAAATCGCAAGCCGGTCGTATTGCAGGCGCACCTGGACATGGTGCCGCAGAAAAACAACGACACCGTTCACGACTTCACCACCGATCCGATTCGCCCTTATATCGATGGCGAATGGGTTAAAGCGCGCGGCACCACGCTCGGCGCGGATAACGGCATCGGTATGGCCTCGGCGCTGGCCGTGCTGGCCGATTCCACCGTAGAACATGGCCCGCTGGAAGTGCTGCTGACCATGACCGAAGAAGCGGGTATGGACGGCGCGTTTGGTTTGCAGGCCAACTGGTTGCAGGCAGACATTCTGATTAATACCGACTCTGAAGAAGAAGGTGAAATCTACATGGGCTGCGCGGGCGGGATCGATTTTATCACCACCCTGCCGCTGACCCGCGAAGCCGTACCGGCCGGTTATGAAACCTTCAAACTGACGCTGAAAGGCCTGAAAGGCGGCCACTCCGGCGCGGAAATTCATGTCGGTCTGGGCAACGCCAACAAACTGCTGGCGCGCTTCCTGGCCGGGCACGCGGCGGAACTGGATCTGCGTCTGCTCGATTTCACCGGCGGTACCCTGCGCAACGCGATCCCGCGCGAAGCGATTGCCGTAGTTGCTGTTCCGGCCACTAACGCCGCGCAGCTCAAAACGCTGGCCGGCACGTATCAGGCAATCCTGAAAAACGAGCTGGAGATGAAAGAGAAGAACCTGGTGGTGCTGCTGGAAAGCGCAAGCAGCGACAAAGCCGCGCTGACCACCGCTTCCCGCGACACGTTTGTTCGCCTGCTGAACGCCACGCCAAACGGCGTCATTCGTAACTCCGACGTGGCAAAAGGCGTGGTTGAAACCTCGCTGAACGTCGGTGTGGTTACCCTGCAGGACGACAGCGCGGAAATCATCTGCCTGATCCGTTCGCTGGTCGATAGCGGTAAAGATTACGTGGTGAGCATGCTGGAATCGCTGGGAGCGCTGGCTGGCGCGAAAACAGCGCCGAAAGGCGGCTACCCGGGCTGGCAGCCAGACGCGCATTCGCCGGTCATGGCACTGGTGCGTGAGACTTATCAGCGTTTGTTCAACAAAACGCCGAACATTCAGGTGATCCACGCAGGTCTGGAGTGCGGTCTGTTCAAAAAACCGTACCCGAACATGGACATGGTCTCCATTGGGCCAACCATTACCGGCCCGCACTCTCCGGATGAGCAGGTGCATATCGAAAGCGTGGGCCACTACTGGACACTGCTGACCGAGCTACTGAAAGCTATTCCGGCGAAATAAGCCCGCTGTCCGCGCCGCCCGGCGCGGACATTCACTTATAACCCCAGCACCAGTTGCCGCTCCAGTTGTGGATCCAGCAACGTCACATGCAGCCCTACCAGCCGTACACCGCGCCCGCCGCGACGCTCATCCCACGTTTTCCGCGCCGTTGCCAACAGATCCTCTTTATTTAAGCGCGGCCAGACATGTTCCTGGGTGGTGAGCTGAAAATCATTAAACTTCAGCTTTACGCCCTGGCGGGCAATCAGCAAATCCGGCTTCACTTTTGCCAGCCGTCGCTCCAGCTCCGGGTATAAATGCTCAATAATCGCTTCGCACTCTTCCCAGTGGTGAATATCGTCTGCCAGCGTGCGCTCCACGCCGACGGATTTACGTAACCGCTCGCTACTGATTTCCCGCTCATCAATGCCCTGGCTGCGCTCCCACAAAATACGGCCAAATTTACCAAAGCGTTTAAGCAGCATCGCCAGATCGCTGCGCTGCACGTCTTCACAGGTGCGCAGCCCCAGCGTCTCCAGTTTTGCCGCCGACACTTTGCCGACGCCCGGGATCTTGCTTAGCGGCAGCGTGCGGAGAAATTGCGGAACGTCCGCTGGCGTGATCACGTACTGGCCGTTGGGTTTATTAAGATCGGAGGCAATTTTGGCGAGAAACTTTACCGGCGCCACGCCCGCCGAAGCCGTCAGCTGCGTTTCATTAAAAATAGTCTGGCGGATCTCCTGCGCCATCAGCGTCGCTGAGCCGTGGCAGTGCGGGCTGTCAGTAACATCCAGATAGGCTTCATCCAGCGAAAGCGGTTCAATCAACGTCGTGTAGCGGGAAAAGATCTCACGGATCTGATTTGACGCTTCTTTATAAGCATCAAAACGGCCGGGCAGCAGAGTGAGGTGAGGACAAAGTTTCAGCGCCATTGCCGTGGGCATTGCGCTGCGCACGCCAAATTTACGCGCCGGATAATTGGCGGTGCTGATAACGCCACGCTTAACGCGGCTGCCGCCAATGGCAAGGGGGATGTCGCGCAGGGCGGGGTTATCGCGCATCTCGACCGCCGCGAAAAAGCAATCCATATCGACATGTATGATTTTGCGCATGCGTACGCCCTCACAGAACACTGGATAAGTATACAGCATATTCCATTGAAATGAGAAGCCAGTGCGTAAAACCGCCGAAAAGAGGGTAATTTGATAGTTACTTCTGCCGTTTTAGTTTCATAATAACCACCAGCTAAACGGCCAGGTGTTTGAAACGCAAAACAGAACACAATTTGCGCAATGGTGGAAATATCGCCAAAAAAAGATGAAGCGTGAAGGATGAACTCTATTCTGGCTTGCGAAAAAATGCCGTAATGCTAATGTGGGCGCTCCGAAACAGATTAGTCTGAATTTTGGGCATCTTTTGCCGTCCTGGCAATGTGGTATTCGCTTTATCAAGGAAACAAGTTGTATGCGCAAAATCGCATTATTTATTGCGATGCTTCTGATCCCGTGCGTCTCGTTCGCTGGCTTAATGGGCAGCAACAGTTCGATTACGCCGGTAAGCAAAGAATATAAGCAGCAGTTAATGGGGTCGCCGGTTTATATCCAAATCTTCAAAGAAGAGCGTACCCTTGATCTCTACGTCAAAATGGGCGAGCAATACCAACTGCTCGACAGCTATAAAATCTGCAATTACTCCGGCGGTCTGGGCCCGAAACAGCGCCAGGGCGATTTTAAAAGCCCGGAAGGGTTTTACTCCATTCAACGTAATCAGTTGAAGCCGGACAGCCGCTTCTACAAAGCGATCAACATTGGTTTTCCGAATACCTATGACCGCGCCCACGGCTACGAAGGCAAGTACCTGATGATCCACGGCGCCTGCGTCTCGATTGGCTGCTATGCCATGACGGATTCGAACATTGATGAGATCTTCCAGTTTGTGACCGCCGCGCTGGTCTTTGGGCAGCCGAACGTGCAACTGAGCATCTATCCGTTCCGCATGACCGACGCCAATATGCTGCGTCACAAATATTCGACCTATGCGGATTTCTGGAAACAGCTGAAGCCGGGTTACGACTATTTTGCCACCACCCACCAGCCGCCGGTTGTCTCGGTTGTGGATGGTCGCTATGTCGTCAACAAGCCGCTGAACACCGCCGTTCAGCCACAGCTGGCGTCAAACTACACGCTCCCCCAGACAAAATAACGCCCACTCGCCTGGCATAATCTTTTGCCAGGTTTCGTTGCCGGTTAACGGCTGGGTGGCAATCACGGTAACCACATCGTTCGGTGTGGTTTCCCGCTGAAAATCAATCTCAACGTCCTGATCCAGCAGTTTCGCCACGCCAAACGGCGCACGGCGGGTGATCCAGAACAGATTTGTCGAGCAGAACGCCATCACGTAGCGCCCGTCCGATAACAACATATTGAAAACGCCCTTCTCGCGCAGTTGCGTTGCCAGCGAGGCAATGTACTTAAACACCGCCGTCATATTGCCCGGCGTACGCGGATAACGTTCCGTAAGCTTATGCAGCAACCAGCAGAACGCTTTTTCACTGTCGGTTTCGCCAACCGGGCGAAAATTGCCGGTCTCCAGCGACTTATAGCCGCTCAACTGACCGTTGTGTGCGTAAGTCCAGTTGCGCCCCCACAGCTCGCGGGTGAACGGATGGGTATTTTCCAGCGCCACTTCGCCACGGTTAGCCTGGCGAATATGCGCCACTACCGAGCGGGACTTGATCGGATAGTCCTGCACCAGCTTCGCGATCGGAGAGTTAAAACTCGGTTGCGGATCTTTGAACGTGCGACAGCCCTTGCCCTCATAAAAAGTGATGCCCCAGCCGTCTTTATGCGGCCCGGTTCCACCACCGCGCTGGACAAGCCCGGTAAAACTAAAACAGATATCGGTCGGCACATTGGCGCTCATACCGAGCAGTTCGCACATACTCACCCCCAAAAACGCCTTAATTCTGGGAAGGCGTAATTGTTGCAGCCAGTTTGAACACGGACAGCGCGGAGCACTGCCCAGGTTCAAAATGGCAAATAAAATAGCCTTCCCTACGCCTTAACCATCTCTTTTTCGATCAGCTGAATCAGGATATGAATCACTTTGATATGGATCTCCTGAATACGATCAGCATAACCAAAATGCGGCACACGAATTTCAACATCCGCGGTACCCGCCATCTTGCCGCCATCTTTACCGGTCAGGGTGATGACTTTCATCCCCTTCTCACGCGCTGCCGCCACTGCTTTGATCACGTTGCCGGAGTTGCCGGAAGTGGAAATGCCCAGCAGCACGTCGCCTTCACGACCCACGGCTTCCACATAGCGGGAGAAGACATAGTCGTAACCGAAGTCGTTGCTTACGCAGGAGAGATGGCTGACGTCGGAGATAGCAATCGCCGGATAGCCAGGACGGTTTTCACGGTAGCGACCAGTTAACTCTTCCGCAAAATGCATGGCATCGCAGTGAGAACCGCCGTTACCGCAGGACAACACTTTACCACCCGCTTTGAAACTGTCCGCCAACAGCACCGCCGCGCGCTGAATCGCGTGAATATTGGCTTCATCTTTCAAGAAATTCGCCAGCGTTTCCGCCGCTTCGTTCAGTTCGTTACGAATCAGATCCTGGTACATGAGGATATCCTTCAGCATAGATGTAAATAACACTGCGCAGTGTACCGGATAGGATCCGGAGCGAGAAGCTAAAGCCACGGCACCTGCGCGTTTTCGTTTTCCGTGCGCAAAATCCCCCCAACAATGTGAACCAGGTTGTAATTATTTTGTAAACACATTGCTAAAAGAAATCTCATCCACTACAACCATAACATCACAAGTGGTCAGACCTCCTACAAGACAGGGAGCTTTTTTTTATGATGATTTTGAGCCTTATCGCAACAATCGTTCTCCTCGGTGTGCTGTTTTATCACCGGGTCAATCTGCTCCTGAGCAGCGTGATTTTACTGGCGTGGACTGCCGCGCTGGGCGTTATGGGGCTGTGGTCCATCTGGGTGCTGTTGCCGCTGGCGATCATTCTGGTGCCGTTCAATCTGCCGCCGATGCGTAAGGCACTGATTTCCGCGCCGGTATTTCGCGGTTTCCGCAAAGTGATGCCGCCGATGTCGCGTACCGAAAAAGAAGCGATCGACGCGGGTACGACCTGGTGGGAAGGCGATCTGTTTCGCGGTAACCCGGACTGGAAAAAGCTGCACAACTATCCGCAGCCGCGCCTGACTGCTGAAGAGCAAGCCTTTATCGACGGCCCGGTGGAAGAAGCCTGCCGCATGGCGAACGATTTCCAGATCACTCATGAAATGGCCGATCTGCCGCCGGAGCTGTGGGCGTTCTTAAAAGAGCACCGCTTCTTCGCGATGATCATCAAGAAAGAGTACGGCGGGCTGGAATTCTCTGCTTATGCGCAGTCCCGCGTGTTGCAAAAACTCTCCGGCGTCTCAGGTATTCTTGCCATCACCGTCGGCGTGCCGAACTCTTTAGGCCCTGGCGAACTGCTGCAACACTACGGCACGGAAGAGCAAAAAAATCATTATCTGCCGCGCCTGGCGCGTGGCCTGGAGATCCCCTGCTTTGCGCTGACCAGCCCGGAAGCGGGTTCCGATGCGGGCGCGATCCCCGATACCGGCGTGGTTTGCATGGGCGAATGGCAGGGCGAGCAGGTGCTCGGCATGCGTCTGAGCTGGAACAAACGCTATATCACGCTGGCACCGATTGCCACCGTACTCGGCCTGGCTTTTAAACTTTCGGATCCGGAAAAACTGCTGGGCGGCGAAGAAGAGCTAGGCATCACCTGTGCGCTGATCCCGACATCAACGCCGGGCGTGGAAATCGGCCGTCGTCACTTCCCGCTGAACGTTCCGTTCCAGAACGGGCCAACCCGCGGCGACGATATCTTTGTGCCGATTGATTACATTATTGGCGGGCCGAAAATGGCCGGTCAGGGCTGGCGTATGCTGGTGGAATGTCTGTCGGTCGGTCGCGGTATTACGCTGCCGTCTAACTCCACCGGCGGCCTGAAATCTGTCGCGATGGGGATTGGCGCTTACGCCCATATTCGCCGCCAGTTCAAAGTGCCAATCGGCAAAATGGAGGGTATCGAAGAGCCGCTGGCACGCATCGGCGGTAACGCCTACGTGATGGATGCGGCCGCCTCGCTCATCACCTACGGCATTATGCTCGGCGAAAAACCGGCAGTGCTTTCCGCTATCGTGAAATATCACTGCACCCACCGCGGCCAGCAATCCATTATTGATGCGATGGATATTGCCGGCGGTAAAGGCATTATGCTCGGCGAAGGCAACTTCCTGGCACGAGCCTACCAGGGCGCACCGATTGCCATTACCGTCGAAGGCGCCAACATCCTGACCCGCAGCATGATGATCTTCGGCCAGGGCGCGATCCGCTGCCATCCGTATGTGCTGGAAGAGATGGCCGCCGCGCAGAATAATGATGTGGACGCTTTCGATAAGCTGCTGTTTAAACACATCGGCCATGTCGGCAGTAATAAAATGCGCAGCCTGTGGCTTGGCCTGACGCGCGGTTTAACCAGCGCCACGCCGACCCGCGACGTCACCAAACGTTACTACCAGCATCTGAACCGCCTGAGCGCCAACCTTGCGCTGCTGTCTGATGTCTCAATGGCGGTGCTGGGCGGCAGCCTGAAACGCCGCGAGCGTATCTCCGCCCGTCTGGGAGATATTCTCAGCCAGTTATTCCTCGCCTCTGCCGCGCTGAAACGTTATGACGATGAAGGCCGCCAGGAAGCGGATCTGCCGCTGGTACACTGGAGCGTGCAGGACGCGCTGTATCAGGCGGAACAGGCGATGAGCGATCTGCTGGAGAACTTCCCGAACCGCTTCGTCGCGGGCGCATTAAGCCTGGTGATTTTCCCGACCGGACGCCATTACCGCGCGCCGTCGGATAAGCTGGACCACAAAGTGGCGAAGATCCTGCAAACGCCGAGCGCCACCCGCTCCCGCATCGGGCGCGGCCAGTATCTGACGCCGAGCGAGCACAACCCGGTGGGCCTGCTGGAAGAGGCGCTGGTCGATGTGATAGCAGCCGATCCGATTCACCAACGCATCTGCAAAGCGCTGGGCAAAAACCTGCCGTTCACCCGCCTCAATGATCTCGCCCAGCAGGCGCTGGCAAGCGGCTTGATCACAGCAGAAGAAGCGACGCTACTGAGTAAAGCGGAAGTCAGCCGTCTGCGCAGCATCAACGTTGATGACTTTGCGCCAGAGGCACTGGCAACGCAGCCTGTGGTCAAGGCGCCGGAAAAACTGCGCAAACCGGAAGCGGCCTGATGCAGTAATAGCCTGAAAGCATTCTTCCCTTACCAAAACCCGCAACCGCGGGTTTTTTTCTGTCTTTGCATGCTACAGTGTGCAAATGCTGTCTTACGGGGAGTCAACACTGTGCCTGGTTTGAAAATTACACTGTTACAACAACCGTTAGTCTGGATGGATGGGCCTGCGAATCTGCGCCATTTCGACATCCAACTGGAGGGCGTTACCGGCCGGGATGTCATCGTCCTGCCCGAAATGTTCACCACCGGCTTTGCGATGGAAGCGGCAAAACAGTCCATGCCGCAAGACGATGTGGTGTCATGGATGCAAAGTAAAGCCCGCCAGACCAATGCGCTGATTGCGGGCAGCGCCGCGCTGCAAACCGACCGCGGGCCGGTAAACCGTTTTCTGCTGATTGAGCCGGAAGGCAAAGTGCATTTTTACGATAAGCGCCATCTGTTCCGCATGGCCGAAGAGCACCATCACTACGAAGCAGGAAATAAGCGCGTGGTATTTGAGTGGCGCGGCTGGCGCATCCTGCCGCTGGTTTGCTACGACCTGCGCTTCCCGGTGTGGTCGCGCAACCGCAACGATTACGATCTGCTGCTCTACGTTGCTAACTGGCCTGCGCCGCGCTCACTGCACTGGCAGTCGCTGCTGGTGGCGCGCGCCATTGAAAACCAGGCGTGGGTAGCGGGCTGCAACCGCGTCGGCACCGACGGCAATGGTCATCACTACCGTGGCGACAGCCGGGTGATCAGCCCGCAGGGCGAGATTATCGCCACCGCCGAGCCGCACCTCGCAACGCGCATCGACGCCGAAATGTCGCTCAGCGCATTGCAGGAGTATCGCGCGCAGTTCCCGGCCTGGCAGGATGCCGATCCGTTTACGCTCGATTAACGCAGGGGTTGTGGGGTCGTAGGCCGGGTCAGCGAAGCGCTATCCGGCCTTTTTATTTGCCGCGCAGGTTCTGCCCGGTGGCGCGATGCTTACCGGGCCTACAGGTCTGAAGATCGAAGAGAATCACAAGCCGGATAAGGCGCAGCCGCCATCCGGCCTTTTTATTTGCCGCGCAGATTCTGCCCGGTGGCGCTATGCTTACCGGGCCTACGACTTGAACAACGTGTAGCTGAAAGCGATGTAGGCCGGATAAGGCGCAGCCGCCATCCGGCATGACTTCCCTTAACTCACTAACGCTTGTCCATCTTTGCGGCTTTCAGTCGCTGCAACGTAGTGCCCTTCCGGCATACGATAGATCACCTGCGCGCCACCGAAATGATAGCCTTCCAGCGGATCTTCCACCGTAATCTGGTGTCCCCGCGCGCGCAGCCCGGCAATCAGATTGCGTTCAAACGTTGCTTCCACTACCACTTCCCTGCCCTTCACCACGCGCCAGCGCGGCGCATCGATCGCCGCCTGCGGGTTCTGTCCGTGCAACATAATGCGCAGCGCCATCTGCATATGACCTTGCGCCTGCATCGGCCCGCCCATCACGCCGAAAGACATCAGAGGTTTGCCGTCTGCCCCCAGCGCAAAGCCAGGGATAATGGTGTGTAACGGACGCTTGCCGCCCGCCAGCGCATTCGGGTGTTGCGGATCGAGCACAAAACCACAGCCGCGGTTTTGCAGGCTGATACCCGTTTCCGGCACCACGACGCCGGAACCAAAGCCCATATAGTTAGACTGAATAAACGACACCATCATGCCACTGGCATCCGCCGTGGAGAGATACACCGTGCCGCTTTGCGTCGGCGAACCGTAAACAAAATCGGAGGCCTTCTCCGGGTCGATTAGCGCCGCGCGGGCTTTTAAATAGTCGTCGCTGAGCAGCAGGTCGGCGGCGAATTCCAGATGATCGGCATCCGCAACGTAGCGGTCGAGATCGGCCAGCGCCAGCTTCATCGCTTCAATCGACAGATGCAGCGACTGCACCGAATCCGGGTCATAGCGGCCAATATCGCAGTGCTCAAGGATGCCGAGCGCAATCAGCGTCGCAATCCCCTGCCCGTTCGGCGGTAACTCCTGCACTGAACCACCGGCAAATGCCCTGGAGAGCAGCGTCACCCAGTCGGCTTTATGGTTTGCCAGATCCGCTTCGCTCAGGTGCGCCCCATGCTCTTTCGCGAAAGCGGCAATTTTCTGCGCCAGTTCACCGCGATAAAACGCTTCGCCGTTGGTTTGCGCAATCAACTCCAGCGTTTTCGCCTGCGCCGGGTTACGGAAGATTTCGCCGATCTTTGGCGCGCGCCCTTGCGGCGCAAAACAGGCGCTAAAGCCCGGTTGATCTTTTAACCTGTTATAGCCGCGCTGCCAGAGCTCACCAATCAGCGGCGAAACCGGGAAACCGTTACGGGCATACTCGATCGCCGGTTGCGCCAGCGTGGTCAGCGGTAGCGAGCCGAAACGTTCGGCCAGCGCCACCCAGCCGGAAACCGCGCCGGGTACGGTAACGGCATTCCAGCCAAGCTCCGGCACCGCATCAAGCCCAGCAAACATATCCGCATGCCAGCTCGCCGGGGAACGGCCGGAGGCGTTCAGCCCGTGCAATTCTTTGCCATCCCAGACAATGGCAAACGCATCGCTGCCAATACCGCAGCCGGTTGGCTCCACCACCGTCAGCGCCATCGCCGTGGCAATCGCCGCATCCACCGCGTTACCCCCGAGCGCCAGCATGCGCATGCCAGCCTGCGCCGCCAGCGGCTGGGAGGTGGCTACCGCGTTGTGTCCCATCATCGGCGCGCGGTATGAGGCATAACCCACTTTAAAATCAATCGCTTTCGTCATCGAGACTCCTTAGTCGTGGCGTGGATCAAGCGCATCGCGCAGCCCGTCGCCGAGTAGATTAAATCCCTGTACGGTGAGAAAAATCGCCACACCGGGGAAAACAGACATCCAGGGTGCCTGCTCCAGAAAACCTTTAGCGGTATTCAGCATCGCGCCCCAGGAGGGATACGGCGGCTGTTGGCCGAGGCCGAGAAAAGAGAGGCTGGCTTCGGTGATGATCGCCGAGGCAATCGCCAGCGTTGCCTGCACGAGGATCGGCGACATCACGTTTGGCAGCACATAGCGCAGGATTATCCAGCGATCCGGCAGGCCAATCGCCCGCGCCCCGTCGATGTATTCTTCGTTGCGAATGGCGATCACCTGGCCGCGCGTCAGACGGGCGAAGATCGGCATCGCCGACAGGCCAATGGCGATCATCGCATTACTCAGGCTTGGGCCAAGAAATGCGCCGAGGGCGATCGCCATGATCAAAAATGGGCAGGCCAGCAGCGCTTCGATAAAGCGTGAAATCACCCCATCCCAGATCCCCTGGAAATAACCGGCCAGCAGACCCAGCGGCACGCCAATCACCACCGCAATCAGCACTGAGATACAACCGGCCAACAGCGAGGTGCGCGCCCCCCAAATCATGCGCGACAGAATATCGCGCCCCAGTTCGTCGGTGCCGAACCAGTACAGTTCAGAAGGCGGTTTACGCACCGCCAGAAAGTTTGCTTTTACCGGATCGAACGGTGCGATCCACGGCGCCAGCAAAGCGATCAGCACAAAGATGCCGACAATCACCGCACCAATCATCGCGCTTTTGTTGGCGAGGAATTTCTTCAGTACCCGGTTTTCCGTGCGCGGCAGCGACGCCGCCACGCCCGTAGTGGTCAGTTCCGCCATTATTCGCTCCGCATTTTCGGGTTAACCAGCACGTACAGCACATCGGCCAACAGGTTGAGCAACAGGAAGCCAATCGCCACCACCAGCACCACGCCCTGCACCACCGCGTAATCACGGTTAAACACGGAATCGACAATCATTTTGCCGAAACCGGGAATGGTAAATACCTGCTCGGTCAGCACCGCGCCGCCCAGCAGTTCGCCAAACAGCAGCGTGGTCAGGGTGATCACCGGCACCAGCGCATTACGAAATGCGTGCTTCATGATCACCGTTTTCGGCAGCAGCCCCTTCGCCCTGGCAGTACGGATGTAATCCGCTTTCAGGACCGCAATCATCGATGCGCGGGTGTGGCGCATTAAGGTGGCCGCCAGCCCGGTACCAAGCACCAGCGAAGGCAGCAGCAAGGTGCGCAGGTTTTGCAGCGGATCTTCGCTGAAAGGGACAAAACCCGATGCTGGCAGCCATTGCAGATTGACGGAGAAAATCAGGATCAACAAAATCCCCAGCCAGAAGTGCGGCACCGAGATGCCGGAGATGGCGACAAAGTTAGTGCCGTGATCGATCCAGCTATTCTTGTTCACTGCCGCCATGATCCCCATGCTGATGCCGAACAGCAGCGCGAAAATCATCGCCAGCAAGGACATCTCCAGCGTAACGGGCAGTTTGGTGGCGATCAGATGCGTCACCGGCTCCTGAGTGCGTAAGGAGACGCCAAGATCCCCCTGCAAGGCGCGGGTAAGCCAGTGGAAATATTGCACCGGGATCGGCGCATCCAGATTCAGCTCCGCGCGTAGCTGGGCGATCACCGCCGGATCACGCTCTTCCCCGAGCATGGCAGTCAGCGGATCGCCGGGCAGCAGCTTTTGCAGCCCGAAGACCATCATACTGACCATCAGCAACGTCGGGATGGCGAGCAGCAGGCGTTTGCATATCAATTCCAGCATGGTATCTCCTTACAACTCCGTTACTTCGCGAACGTCATACCTGCCAGGCGCACAATGCCGTCCGGGTAAGGTTTAAAGCACTCTACTTTTTTATTCATCCCAAAAATGCGCGGCTCGAAGTAGAGGTAAGCAATCGGCATATCCGTTTGCAGTTGTTTAACCACGTTCTCATACAGCCCTTTACGGGTAGCCGGATCGTTATGCAGACGCGCCTGGGTCAGCCAGTCATCCACCTGCGCATTGCTGTAGCGGCCATCGTTGAGGGTGCCTTTGCTGTGAATAAAGCCGAAGATACTGCCGTCGGGATCCGGGCGGCCAGACCAGCCGGAGTAGCTGAGCTGGAAGTCGCCGTTTTGCTGGCGATCCAGCAGCGTGGCGAATTCGGTCATTTGCAGATTGACGTTAAAACCGGCTTCGGCGGTCATTGCCTGTAATACCTGCGCCACCTGCTGCGAAGTCGGGTTATTCGGCACCAGCAGCGAAACGGTGATCGGCGTCTGTACGCCTGCCGCTTTCAGCAGCGCTTTGGCTTTTTCGACATCGCGCGGCGGCACCGGCAGGTTAACGTGATACGGGCTGACCGGTGAGAACGCCTGGTTCGCCGGGGCGTAGAGACCTTCAAATACCACCTGGTTTAACGCCTCGCGGTCAATTGCCTGTGAGAACGCTTCGCGCACGCGCGCATCTTTAAACGGATCGTTAGCCGGGACTTTGCCGTTGTTGATGTTAAAGGTAATGCCCTGATACCCCAGCCCGGTCACCTTCGCCAGTTTTAATTTGCCGTCGTTCTCTACCGTTTTCACATCGCTTGGCACAATGCCTTCGCTGAGATCCAGATCGCCCGCACGCAGGTTCGCCAGGCGCACCGAGGCATCCGGGATCGGCAGATAAATCACTTTGTCGAAGTGGTAAGCGCCTTTGTTCCAGTAGTTGTCAAAGCGCGAAAGCACGATGCGATCCTGCGAAACGCGGCTGTCGAACTTGTATGGCCCGGAGCAGACCGGATGCGCAGCGAAGTCCGGCTTCTTCGCCGCTTCTGGCGCCAGCATCGCGCCTGCGCGGTCGGTGAGTTGCATCAGCAGCGCCGAATCCGGCGTTTTCAGGTGCAGGGTGATTTGCATCGGCCCGGTCACTTCCACCGATTCCACCGAGGAGATCTCACTTTTACGCAGCGAGCCAGGCAGCGTCAGGGCGCGATCGAGGCTGAATTTCGCTGCGGCAGCATCAAATTTCTCGCCATCATGGAAGGTCACGCCGTCGCGCAGGTTCATGGTCAGGGTTTTGCCGTCTTCGCTCCACGACCACGTTTTCGCCAGACCCGGTACCACTTTCAGGTTTTCATCGACGTCCACCAGCCGATCGCACAACGAGGCGAAGACAAAGCGGCCATAGTAGGTGCGCGCCAGGTGCGGATCGAGCATGTCCGGATCCGCGCCTAAGCCAATACGCAGCACACTTTCAGCCTGGGCCGGCAGCGCCGCGCCCAGCAACATAACACTTCCCAGAACGGTCAAAAGAGAATTACGCACAATCATTATTTTTTTCCTTTAAGGGGATGAGTGAGAGGCCGCGTGTTCGAACAGAGCACGGCGTCGCAGGAACGCGGCGGAGGGTGGAGCAATCTGGATGACCGTGCGGTCACGGTTAAGCTCCTGCCAGCGATGGCAGGAGACCTGGCGGCCGCCTTCAAGTACCTGAGCGATCGGTTCGCGTTGCCGACATTCATCGGTGACGTGCGGGCACCGGGTATGAAAACGGCAGCCCTGCGGCGGGCTGGCCGGATTAGGTAAATCCCCCTGCAACAGCGGCATTTCATGCTTGATGCCGGGCTGGGTTTGCGGCGCAGAGGCGATCAGCGCCTGCGTGTATGGGTGCAGCGGCGCGTCGAAGATCTGATCGACAGTCGCCATTTCGACGATCTGCCCGAGATACATCACCGCCACGCGATCGCTCATATGGCGGATCACCGCCAGGCCGTGCGCGACGATGATCATCGTCAACCCAAGTTGCTGTTTCAGGTTTTCCAGCAGGTTCACCACCTGCGCCTGCACCGAGACATCCAGCGCGGATACCGGTTCATCACCCAGTAGCAGCTTCGGCCCGGAAGCCAGCGCGCGGGCAATGCCAATACGCTGGCGCTGCCCGCCGGAGAATTCATGCGGGAAACGCCGCGCCCAGGCCGCAGGCAGGCCAACGGTGGCGAGCAGTTCGGCAACGCGCGCCTGGCGATCCGCTTTGCCCATTTTCTGGTGCAGCCACAGCGGTTCGCCGACGATCTGCTCCACGGTCATGCGCGGGTTCAGCGAGGCGAAGGGATCCTGAAAGATGATTTGCAGCTCGCGGCGCAGCTGGTTTAACCGCGCGCCGCTGGCGTGAGTGATCTCTTCGCCCTGGTAGTAAACGTGCCCTTCGGACGCCGCCAGCAGACGTAGCAGCAGGCGGCCAAGCGTCGATTTGCCGGAACCGGACTCGCCCACAATCGCCAGCGTTTCACCGGGATAAACGGCGAGCGAAATGCGATCGACTGCCGTGACAAAGCGTTTTGGCGCGAACAGGCGCGTCGCGCCGACAAAGCGTTTGCTGAGATCGTGGGCCTCAAGGATCGGTGTGCTCATGCGGTTTCTCCCAGCGCAATATGCTGTTCAAGGGGGACGCGGAAACAGGCCGCCTGATGGCCCCGTCCCAGCGGCTGTAGCGGCGGTTTTTCCGCATGGCAGCGGCTCTGCGCAAACGGGCAGCGCGTGGCGAAACGGCAGCCTTCTGGCATCGCTTCCGGTAACGGTACGGCGCCGGGAATAGTGGAAAGCTGGCCCTTGCGCGCGCCCAGCGAGGGAATCGAGCCCATCAGGCCGATGGTGTACGGATGTTGCGGATCGGCAAAAATCGCCTCCACGCTGCCCTGCTCGACCACTTGCCCGGCGTACATTACGGCGACTTGCTGGGCGACTTCCGCTACCACGCCGAGATCGTGGGTGATCATCAATACTGCCGTGCCGGTTTCGGCTTTCAGGGTGTTGAGCAGCGCGAGGATCTGCGCCTGAATGGTGACATCCAGCGCGGTTGTCGGTTCGTCGGCAATCAACAGACGCGGGTTGTTAATCAGCGCCATAGCAATCATCACGCGCTGGCGCATACCGCCGGAAAGCTGGTGCGGATACGCTTTCAGGCGCATCTCCGCCGCCGGGATTTGTACCTTTTCGAGGATCTGCAGCGCGATATCCCGCGCGGCCTGCCGGGAGGCATGCTGGTGACGCATCACTGCTTCACTCAGTTGATCGCCAAGGGTGAACGATGGGTTCAGCGAGGTCATCGGCTCCTGAAAAATCATCGCCAGTTCATTACCGCGCAGATCCGCATATTCCCTCGGCGAAAGCTGGCGCAGATTGTGGCTGCGAAACTGCATTTCGCCGCTGAGGATCTGCGCGCTGTTGGGCAACAGCCCCATCAACGCCAGCGAGGTAATGCTTTTACCGCAGCCGGATTCCCCCACCAGTGCCAGCGTTTCCCCGCTTTTTATGGTCAGCGAAATACCGTCCAGTACGCTGACCGGGCTACCGGCGAACTGGACTTTCAGATTGTGCAGACGCAGGACGGGCGCGGGATCGTGAAAAGGTATGGTGGTCATGGCGTATCGTCCTCGAGATGAATGGCCTGGATCAGGGCATGTTGCAGGTCGAGCAGATGTTCACGCATCGCCAGGAAAGCCTCCTGCGGCTGGCGCTGCCGGATGGCGTGCATGATGCGGTGGTGGTGATCGTTATAGCGATCGACCTTCGCCGGAGTACGCGCCAGCTCCCGCAGGTGGTGCCAGGCGGGTTCGCGACGCACGGCGTCAATGGCGTCAAAAAGACCGAGCATCAAACGGTTTCCCGCCGCTTCAGCGATGGCCCGGTGAAAAGCGCTGTCCCACAGCTCATTAAGATCCGGATCGTCCGGATTGACGTTATCGATGCGTTCCAGCATGCGCTGCATCAGCGCCAGGTTTTCCGGGTTGGCGCGAAGTGCCGCCAGCCGCGCAAGCCCCGGCTCAACCTGCAAGCGCGCTTCCATCACTTCCAGCATATTGGTTTGTTGCACCAGTCCCTGGAGTGCCAGCGGCGCGACCGGCGCAGCGGGGCCAATAAACGTGCCTTTGCCCTGCTTACGCCAGATCCGCCCCTCTTCCTCCAGTACGTCCAGCGCGCGGCGTACTTCTCGCCGCCCGACGCCTAAGCGTTCCGCCAGTTCACGTTCCGTGGGCAGTGGAGTCCCTGGTGTTGACTCATGTTGGTGAATAAGCCCACGAAGTTGTTCAAGCGCCGTACTGGAATTTGCCAGATAGCGTGACGGTTTTTCCATATTGGTTCATCCGTATTTCGCGTTATCTTTTTCTTTAATTACATATAGTTAATTATTTAATCCGCGATGTATCGCCCTTATAACTAAGCAATTACTGAACCAATTACGTATTGGTTCAGTCATATTTTTGAAATTTTTGTTAATACTTTGATTTATTAATGTTTATTTTTTGCGCGAGAAACGAAGGGGTATAAGCGAAGTGCTTCATCGTGCAAAGAATGCACAGCTTTAGTGCAAGGAATGCACTAAAAAGGGAGGGAACGCCCAGGCCGGATGAGACGAAGCAGCCCTCCGGCTCGCCGATTTCAGCGGGGACTCAACCCCATCGCTTCAGCCTTTTTATTCATCGAGGGAAAGGTGTCGCTGCAGGGAAATACCCGGTGGCGCAGGCGCTTACCGGGCTTACATTGTTGGCCGTGGCGTAGGCCGGATAAGGCGAAGCCGCCATCCGGCAAGTTTGCTAAAGTTGTCCGGCGCGGCGGGCGGCGGTACGCGCCAGCGCGGCCCAGTCGAGATGCCCTTCATCATGGGCCAGGCTTTCCACGTGCGCAGCGCGCAGCGTACCGGCAATCGCCATCGGCACATTAACCCGTTCGCCGGCATCCTGCGCCAGGCGCACATCCTTCAGCCCCAAAGCCAGCTTAAACCCGGCTGGCTCGAAGGTGTCGCTGGCAATCGCCTGGCCGTAACCTTTATAGACCGGCGCGGCAAACAACGTGGAGGTGATTAAATCAATAAAATCGGCTTTATTAACCTCATGCCCCTGCACCAGCGCAACCGCCTCACCCATCGTGCCAATGGCGCTGGCAATCATAAAGTTGGCCGCCAGCTTCGTGGCATTCGCCTGCTCCGGCCGCGCACCAAGATACCAGGTCTTCTGACCGAGCACATCCAGCAGCGGCTGCACCTTTGCCAGCAGCGCGCTGTCGCCAGCCGCCAGAATATTTAACTGCCCCGCTTCGGCAACATTCACCCGCCCCAGCACCGGCGCGGCAAGATAACCGATATTACGCGCCCGGTGCAGTTGCGCCAGTTCCACTGCCAGATCGACAGAGATCGTCGCCATATTCAGGTGGATAGCCCCGGGTTTCAGCGTCGCCAGCACATTGCCCTCCAGCACGACGCTGCGCGTGGCGTTATCGTCCGCCAGAATGGAAATAACCACATCAGCATCCCTCACCGCTTCTGCGGCGGTTTCCGCCGTGGTGGCGCCCAGCGATGCCAGTTTCTCGCGCGGCCCGGCAGAGCGGTTCCAGCCCTGAACCTGATAACCGGCTTTGATGAGATTCGCGGCCATTGGCAACCCCATGGTGCCAAGCCCCAGAAACGCAATTTTCATCACAATGCTCCTGTTGTTAGGTGACTGTGTTTAACTATAAAAAAGGCAGGGATTCCTCCCTGCCTCATTGTGTTTCAAAATTTGATACTGCTCTGTCAGCCTTCGTGCAGCCCGCATTCGCGTTTCAGACCGAAGAAGCGCGTCTCTTCTTCCGCCATGCCGGGCTCCCATTTGCGGGTGGTGTGCGTATCGCCTACGGACAGATAACCCTGATCCCACAGCGGATGGTAATTCAGCCCGTGCTTTTGCAGGTACTGGTATACCGTGCGGTTGTCCCAGTCGATAATCGGCAGCACTTTAAATACGCCGCGCTGGATAGCCAGCACCGGCAGATTGGCGCGGCTGCCGGATTGTTCGCGGCGCAGTCCGGCAAACCAGGTTTGCGCGTTCAGCTCGGCAAGCGCGCGATTCATAGGTTCAACTTTGTTGATTTCATTGTATTTTTCAATGCCTTCAACGCCCTGTTCCCACAACTTACCGTAACGCGCTTCCTGCCACGCCGGGCTTTGCTCGGCCCGGAATACTTTCAGGTTCAGCTTAAGCTTGTCTGTCAGTTCGTCGATAAACTGGTAGGTTTCCGGAAACAGGTAGCCGGTGTCAGTCAGGATCACCGGAATGTTCGGCTGAACCTGGTTGACCAGATGCAGGCTTACCGCCGCCTGGATACCGAAGCTGGAGGAGAGCACATACTCGCCCGGCAGGTTTTCCAGCGCCCAGCCGACGCGCTCTTCGGCGTTCAGCTTTTCGAGTTGCGCATTGGTTTCAGCAAGCTGAAGCACACGTTCAACTTTCGGCAGTTCATTCAGCGCATTCAGATCGAGTCTGGACATAAGTTCCTCACCGTGTTCATTGCCTGATGGCGCTGCGCTTATCAGGCCTACAGATTACCGGGTTCACTGCCTGATGGCATTTCGCTTATCATGCCAACAAATTACGCAAACCGTAGGCCGGATAAGGCGTTTACGCCGCCATCCGGCATGACTGCATTATTCCCAGAAATCGCGCGCCGGATCGAGTACCGGACGGACGATCCCGGCACGAATGGTGAAATCGCCGAAGCCTTCCCCCTCTTCGCGCTCGCTTGCCCAACGTGCGACCAGCTCATCAAGCGTCGCCAGAATTTCCGTTTCGGTGATATTTTCCCGGAACATACGCGGAATACGCGTACCGATGCGGTTGCCGCCGAGATGCAGGTTGTAGCGACCCGGCGCTTTACCGACCAGCCCCACTTCCGCCAGCATCGCGCGGCCACAGCCGTTCGGGCAACCCGTGACGCGCAGCACGATATGATCGTCGCCAACGCCATGTTTCTCCATCACCGCTTCCACTTTATCCACAAATGAAGGCAGGAAACGTTCGGCTTCGGCCATAGCCAGCGGGCAGGTCGGGAACGACACGCAGGCCATAGAGTTTTCGCGCTGCGGTTTCACCGCATCCATTAAGCCATGGCTGCGCGCCAGTTTTTCGATTTTCGCTTTCTGGCTTTCCGGCACGCCGGCCACAATCAGATTCTGGTTCGCCGTTAAACGGAAGTCGCCTTTATGGATCTTAGCAATTTCCAGCAGACCGGTTTTCAGCGGACGGCCCGGATAATCCAGAATACGGCCATTTTCAATAAACAGCGTCAGGTGCCATTTATTATCGATACCTTTCACCCAGCCAATGCGATCGCCGCGACCGGTGAATTCGTACGGGCGAATCGGTTCGAATGTGATCCCCGCGCGGCGTTCCACTTCCGCTTTGAAGGTATCGACGCCAACACGTTCCAGCGTGTATTTGGTTTTGGCGTTTTTACGGTCGGTACGGTTACCCCAGTCGCGCTGGGTCGTCACCACCGCTTCCGCCACCGCCAGCGTATGCTCCAGCGGCAGATAACCAAACTCGCTGGCGGTGCGGGCGTAGGTTTTCTTATTGCCGTGTTCAATGGAAAGCCCACCGCCCACCAGCAGGTTAAAACCGACCAGCTTGCCGTTTTCCGCTACCGCCACAAAGTTCATGTCGTTGGCGTGCAGATCCACGTCGTTCTGCGGTGGAATGACCACCGTGGTTTTGAACTTACGCGGCAGGTAAGTTTTACCCAAGATAGGCTCTTCGTCCGTGGTCGCCACTTTCTCGGCGTCGTGCCAGATCTCCGCATAAGCGCGAGTACGCGGCAGCAGATGCTCGGAGAGCTTTTTCGCCCACTCGTAGGCTTCAGCATGCAGTTCCGACTCAACCGGGTTCGACGTACACAATACATTACGGTTAACGTCGTTGGCGGTCGCCAGCGCGTCCAGCCCGACTTCGTGCAGCATCTGGTGTGCCGGTTTGACGTTCTTTTTCAGAATGCCGTGGAACTGGAACGTCTGGCGGTTAGTCAGGCGAATACTGCCGTAGAGGGTCTTATCATCGGCAAATTTATCGATCGACAGCCACTGCTTCGGCGTAATGATGCCGCCCGGCAGACGGCAGCGCAGCATCATCGCGTGGCGCGGCTCCAGTTTCTGCTCGGCGCGTTCGGCGCGAATATCGCGATCGTCCTGCTGATACATACCGTGAAAACGGATCAGCAGGAAGTTGTCGCCGTTGAAACCGCCGGTCAGGCCGTCGTGCAGATCTTCTGCAATCGTGCCGCGCAGATAGTTGCTTTCGAGCTTCAGACGCTCGGCGTCGGCCAGTTTACCTTCGACCACCAGTGGGCCGGGATGTTTTTCACTCATTAGTAGACATCTCGCTGATAACGGCGCTCAACGCGCAGCTCACTTAAAAATTCATCCGCCGCTTCGGTATCCATACCACCGAATTCGGCAATCACGTCCAGTAAAGCCTGCTCGACATCTTTCGCCATGCGATTGGCATCGCCGCAGACATAAATGTGCGCACCGTCATTGATCCAGCGCCACAGTTCTGCGCCCTGTTCGCGCAGTTTGTCTTGTACGTAGACTTTTTCTTTTTGATCGCGGGACCAGGCCAAATCAATGCGATTCAGCACGCCCTCTTTAACGTAACGCTGCCACTCCACCTGATAGAGGAAATCTTCGGTGAAGTGCGGGTTGCCAAAGAACAGCCAGTTTTTACCCGGCGCTTCATCGGCCGCGCGTTGTTGAATAAAGGCGCGGAACGGCGCAATGCCAGTGCCCGGGCCAATCATAATTACCGGCGTTTCCGGGTTGGCTGGCAGGCGGAAGTTATCGTTGTGCTCAATGAACACCCGCACTTCGCCCTCTTCTTCCACGCGATCCGCGAGGAAGCTGGAAGCCCCGCCCGCACGCGCACGCCCTTC
Source organism: Kosakonia sp. MUSA4 (assembly GCF_013085925.1). Lineage (NCBI taxonomy): Bacteria > Pseudomonadati > Pseudomonadota > Gammaproteobacteria > Enterobacterales > Enterobacteriaceae > Kosakonia > Kosakonia sp. MUSA4. The sequence goes on along the minus strand of NZ_CP025697.1, from coordinate 804,005 downwards.
CACTTCGTAACGCACTACGCCGACGGTGACATGCACTTCGTTTTCCACTTCCGCCTGCGAAGAAGCAATGGAGTAGAGGCGCGGCGTCAGCGGACGCAGCAGACCAATCAGCGCTTGCGCATCAAGCTGTGCCGGGGAGAAACGCACCATATCGACAATCGGCGTTGTCGCGGCATAGTGCTGCAATTGGGCTTTATCACCCACCAGCGGCAACAGCGTTTCGCTGCGCGTCAGCGTGGCGTAATTTTCCACGATGTTGGCGGTGTTGACCGTCAGCTCGATGTGCCACTGCAACGCTTCAGCGAGCGGCACGGTTTTACCGTCAACCGTGACCAGCTCATCGCCTTTCAACCACAGCAGTTCCACCAGTTCTTTCACCAGGGCCGGATCGTTCTGATACCAGACGCCCAGCGCGTCGCCCGGCTGGTAGCGCAGCCCTGAATCCCCGAGATCGATTTCGATATGGCGAACATCTTTTTCGGAATGACGGCCGGTGATTTTCTGGTTCACCGACAAGCTCGCCGTCAACGGCGCTTCTTTAGTATAAGGGCTGGAGAAAACCTCGTTCACCGCGCCCGTCGCGCTCGCCACCGCCTGCGCCGGAGAGTCTTTCGGTACGCGGGCTTTTAATACCTCGACGATGCGCGCGCGCCATTCGGCAGCCGCAGCCTGATACTCGACATCGGCGTCAACGCGATCCAGCAGGCGCTCCGCGCCCAGCTCAGCGAGTTTGCTGTCAAAGTCTTTACCCGCCTGGCAGAAGAATTCATACGACGTATCGCCAAGGCCGAACACCGCAAAGGCAGTGCCATCCAGTTTTGGCGCTTTTTTCGAGAACAGGAATTTATGCAGCGCAACGGCTTCTTCCGGCGCATCTCCCTCACCCTGGGTGGAAGCCACCATCACCAGCAATTTTTCATTAGCGATCTGTTTGAATTTGTAGTCACCGGCGTTAACCAGGTTGACGTTCAGTTTCGCTGCCAGCAGATCGTCGCGCAGCGCTTCCGCCACACGGCGAGCGTTGCCGGTTTGCGACGCGGAAATCAGCGTAATGGCCGGGATCTCTGCCGCTGATACCGGTGCGGTAGCTGCAGCCGCGGGTTGTTGGTTCAGTACGCCCCAGAAATAACCAGAAACCCAGGCTAACTGGGTGGGCGTCAAATCAGTGGTTGCGGCCTGAAGGCGCGCCAGTTGCTCCGGGTTTAGCGGCAGCAACGCGGAAGGTGGAGCCTGAGTTGTCATGCGTTGTTATGTTCCAGTAGCGAAAATTCCCCTTCGTTTTGCAGACAGACTTTTTCGCGGTCAACAACGCAAAAACGATAAGGGGGTATAATTTTAAAAACCGAAGTGAAACTAAGGTTAACGGCGGGATAATAACAATTAAAGAAAGGTTGGAAATAATAAATAACCAAAAGAACTAACCTGTTTTAGCTATAGTTAATAACACTAAAACTGGTTAATTAACTCATTGAATTACAATAATAAAATAAATACAGATTGGTGGTATTTCACCAGTAAACACTTTTAGCGATTTTAGTTAATGCTAAAAAAGGTCATTTCCGCTACTATGCGGCGGTTTTTTGTCAGTCTGAGAGTGCATTATGTCGACCACGTTGTTTAAAGATTTCACCTTTGAAGCCGCTCACCATTTACCGCATGTCCCGCAAGGGCATAAGTGCGGTCGTCTGCATGGCCACTCCTTTATGGTGCGCCTGGAGATCACCGGCGAGGTGGAGCCTTATACCGGCTGGATCATGGACTTCGCCGAACTGAAAGCGGCGTTTAAGCCGTTGTATGACAGGCTGGATCACTACTATCTGAATGAGATCCCAGGGCTGGAAAACCCCACCAGCGAAGTGCTGGCGAAATGGATCTGGGATCAGATGAAGCCGGTTGTGCCGCTGCTGAGCGCAGTCATGGTGAAAGAAACCTGCACCGCAGGTTGCGTCTATCGCGGTGAATAAGCGAGTCGGTCATTTCCTTTCGGAGATGACTGACCGTTAGCTGTTAGCGAACCAGGAAACCTCCATCCACGACCAGCACATGGCCGTTGACATAATCCGCTGCGCAACTGGCAAGAAATTCCCATTAATCCCTGCTTAATCTCCCAGCGGTTCGCCGGAACAGGATAGCGAGCGTTTTGCCTTTACTGCGGGCGCTCTGCGTCATATTCGTTGAATAATAGCCCGACGCCATTAACCCGAATTCTTTTTCATTAAAAACGCAGAGAATGATTAATAACGGCGCGGGCTGTGAAACGTATAAGCATCACAGTAAAAATTTCATCAGATATTGCGCGGGAAAAACAACCCGCCAGGGCGGGCTGATTTATCAGGCAATGTTCAGGTATTTATGTGTCTGCATCGAGAGCCGCCAGTTGCGGGCGATACAGGTTTCAATACACAGGCGGGTTGCATCTTCTTTCTGGCTGATAGGCTGCAAGGCAATCACTCGCGGCTTGTCATCGGTTAACTGCGCCAGCAGCTCATCCAGCGCTTCGATATCGCGCATGCGCCCGACCGGATGCTTGATTTCATCCGCACGCTCCAGCGCCTGCAACAGCACATCGTAGCCGCCGCGCATATTCACCTTCGGCGATACTGTCACCCAGGTGGAATGGGAAGCGCGCACTTCATGCGTGCCGCTGGTTTCGATCTGGCAGCTAAAACCGTTCAGCTCCAGCAGGCTGGTGAGCGGAGTCAAATCGTGGATGCAGGGTTCGCCGCCGGTGATCACCACATGGCGCGCCGTCCAGCCCTGGCGCGCAATAATCGCCAGCAGATCTTCACTACTGGCCGCGCCCCACTTATCGCTCTCTTTGGTTTTCGCAAGGATGCTAAATAGCGACACTTCCCGATCCGCAAGCTTATCCCAGGTGTGTTTGGTGTCGCACCAGGCGCAACCAACCGGGCATCCCTGTAGACGAATAAAAATGGCAGGAACGCCGGTGAAATAACCCTCGCCTTGCAGGGTCTGGAACATCTCGTTAATCGGGTACTGCATAGTCAACTCTGATCAGAAATAAACGCTAATTATTGCAGATCCTGGCTTAACCTTCATAGCCTTTCGCGGTATTGCGCTTTTCTCCACCTGCGACCGCTAAAAATGATGTAACTAGCTATGTTTTTTCTTACACTTCGACGCAAATTGTCGTCTCTATTTCACGCTGTCAATAAAAATATAAACTCTTTTAAATCAAATAGTTATTTTTTTAACATTTCGTGCTGGAATTAATTGCTCGCTGCCGTTGTCGAACGCAAATCCCCTTTCGTACTTTCCTTAAAGCAAGCTTAAGAATCCCCCATTTCCCACTCTGCTTTATTGATATGGCGTTTAGCTTTCCGTGCCTACAATCCGCCCGAGCAACGCTGGAGAGATAGCATTCATGAATACATTATTAATAACGGGCGTGACGGGATTTCTGGGTGGAGCGGTATTGGAAAAAATCCTCCACGGCAGTGAAGCCATAAATTTACTGCTGTTGGTAAGGGCAGAGGACAAAGAGGCCGGACTTGAGCGCGTTAAAAACAACATGCGCAAGTTTGGTCTTACGGATGCAGAACTTAACACACTTGATACTTCGCAAATCCTGCCAGGGGATTTGGGCGAACCGGAAGGTTTCATTAACGATCCTGCGCTGGAAAGCGTCACTCACGTGCTGAACTGCGCGGCTGTTGCCTCTTTTGGCAATAACCCGCTGGTCTGGAAAGTGAATGTCGAAGGGACGCTAGCCTTTGCCCGCAAAATGTCGCAGGTGGCGGGCTTGCAGCGTTTTCTTCACGTCGGCACCGCGATGTCCTGCACGCCGGAACCGGATTCACTGGTGCCGGAAAGCGCAGAGTTTCACGAGAATGCCGAGCATCTGGTGGCCTATACGCGCTCCAAATCGACCATTGAGCAACTGATGCGCCAGGAGTGCCCGCAGATGCCGCTGGTGATTGCCCGCCCTTCTATCGTCGTCGGGCACACGCATCACGGATGTCTGCCATCAACCAGTATTTTCTGGGTCTTCAGTATGGGGCTAATGTTGCAGAAATTTATGTGCTCGCTGGAAGATCGCGTTGATGTTATCCCGGTCGATTACTGCGCCGATGCGTTGCTGATGCTGCTTAAAGGCCAGGTAGCTCAGGGCGAAGTGGTGCACATCTCTGCCGGTGAAGAGAACAGCGTGCGTTTTGCTGATATCGATAAAGCGATGGCGCAAGCGCTGGAAAAAGCACCGGTGGGTGATAAATATGCGCAGGTCAGTTACGAGACGCTGGTGAAGATGCGCCGCGAGCTGAAGGGCATTTTCGGCCCCTGTAATGAGCGGTTGATGTTGAAAGCGATGCGTTTATACGGCGCGTTCGCCATGCTCAACGTGCGTTTTAGCAACGATAAGCTGCTGAGTATGGGCATGCCGAAGCCGCCTCGCTTTACGGACTATATTGCCCGTTGTGTACAGACGACGCGCGGGCTGACAATCCCGCAGCAGATGGAAGTGGATTTCAAATAGCCAAAAAAAATGCCAGTCAGATGACTGGCATTTTTCATTTCATCAAGGCTTAGCGATTACGCCTGACCTTTGATCTCTTTACGACCGTTGAACGGAGCTTGTTCACCCAGCGCTTCTTCGATACGAATCAGCTGGTTGTATTTAGCAACGCGGTCAGAACGGCTCATAGAACCAGTTTTGATCTGGCCAGCAGCGGTACCAACAGCCAGGTCAGCGATGGTAGCGTCTTCAGTTTCGCCAGAACGGTGAGAGATGACAGCGGTGTAGCCAGCGTCTTTCGCCATTTTGATCGCAGCCAGAGTTTCGGTCAGAGAACCGATCTGGTTGAATTTGATCAGGATGGAGTTAACGATGCCTTTTTCGATACCTTCTTTCAGGATTTTGGTGTTGGTTACGAACAGATCGTCACCAACCAGCTGGATTTTGTCGCCCAGTACTTTGGTCTGGTATGCGAAGCCAGCCCAGTCAGATTCGTCCAGACCATCTTCGATGGAAACGATCGGATACTGTTTGGTCAGATCTTCCAGGAAGTGAGTGAACTCTTCAGAGGTGAACGCTTTGTTGCCTTCGCCAGCCAGAACGTATTTACCGTCTTTGTAGAATTCAGACGCTGCGCAGTCCATCGCCAGAGTGATGTCTTTGCCCAGTTCGTAGCCCGCAGCTTTTACCGCTTCAGCGATAACAGCCAGTGCTTCGGCGTTAGAACCCAGGTTCGGCGCGTAGCCGCCTTCGTCACCAACAGCAGTGTTCATGCCTTTGGATTTCAGAACTTTTGCCAGGTTATGGAACACTTCTGAACCCATACGTACAGCTTCTTTCAGGCTTTTCGCGCCAACCGGCTGAATCATGAATTCCTGAATGTCGACGTTGTTATCAGCGTGCTCACCACCGTTGATGATGTTCATCATCGGAACCGGCATGGAGTATTTGCCCGGGGTGCCGTTCAGTTCAGCAATGTGAGCGTACAGCGGCAGGCCTTTAGAGGCAGCAGCAGCTTTAGCAACAGCCAGAGACACGGCCAGGATTGCGTTTGCACCGAAGTTAGATTTGTTTTCGGTACCGTCCAGATCGATCATGATCTTATCGATGCCAGCCTGGTCTTTTGCATCTTTACCCAGGATCGCCTGAGCGATCGGGCCGTTAACCGCGCCAACCGCTTTCAGTACGCCTTTACCCATGAAACGGGATTTGTCGCCATCGCGCAGTTCCAGCGCTTCGCGGGAACCAGTAGAAGCACCTGACGGCGCAGCCGCCAGACCTACGAAACCACCTTCCAGGTGTACTTCGGCTTCAACAGTCGGGTTACCACGGGAGTCGATGATTTCACGACCGATGACTTTAACGATTTTGGACATTAGGTTTTCCTCAGTACAAGTTAAACTAAAACTCCAGACAAACAACGCGTACCAAAGGTACGCGTTGTCGTTGTAACTTTTTTTACTTCGCCTGACGCTTTTGATGCTCGCTGGCGGCTTTCACAAAGCCTGCAAACAGCGGATGTCCATCACGCGGCGTAGAAGTAAACTCCGGATGGAACTGACAGGCGACGAACCACGGATGATTCGGCACCTCAATGATCTCGACCAACTGATCATCCCCGGAACGGCCCGCAACACGCAGACCCGCAGCTTCAATTTGTTTCAACAGCATATTGTTGACTTCGTAACGGTGGCGATGGCGTTCAACGATAGTCGGTGCGCCGTAAAGCTGACGAACCAGGCTGTCATCGCCAAGCTGGCACTGCTGTGCGCCGAGGCGCATCGTACCGCCGAGATCGCTCTTCTCAGAACGCTGCTCAACGTTGCCTTCTTCATCACGCCACTCGGTAATCAACGCCACAACCGGGTATTTACAGTCTGGCACAAATTCCGTGGAGTTGGCGTTCTCCATCCCGACCACGTTACGTGCGAATTCAATCAACGCAACCTGCATACCCAGGCAAATTCCCAGGTAAGGAATATTGTTTTCACGCGCATAGCGTGCGGTGGCGATCTTGCCTTCCACACCGCGGTAACCGAAGCCGCCAGGGATGAGGATTGCATCCAGATCTTTCAGAATTTCCACACCGCGCGTTTCAACATCCTGCGAATCAATCAGCTTGATGTTGACGGTAACGCGGTTTTTCAGACCACCGTGTTTCAGCGCTTCGATCACCGATTTGTAGGCATCCGGCAGTTCAATGTACTTGCCGACCATACCGATGGTGACTTCACCTGACGGATTCGCTTCTTCGTAAATAACCTGTTCCCATTCGGCCAGGTTTGCTTCCGGACAGTTCAAGCTGAATCGTTTACAAATATAATCGTCCAGCCCCTGGGATTTCAACAGGCCCGGGATTTTATAAATAGAATCGACGTCTTTCAGAGAAATCACTGCTTTTTCTGGAACGTTACAGAACAAAGCAATTTTCGCGCGTTCGTTAGCAGGAACGGCACGATCGGAACGACAAATCAGGATATCCGGCTGAATACCAATGGAAAGCAGCTCTTTCACAGAGTGCTGAGTCGGCTTGGTTTTCACTTCACCCGAAGCGGCCATGTACGGCACCAGGGTCAGGTGCATGTAGAGCGTGCGCTCACGGCCCACTTCTACCGCCATCTGGCGAATAGCTTCAAGGAACGGCAGGGATTCGATATCACCCACGGTACCGCCGATTTCAACCAGCGCGACATCGTGGCCTTCGCCGCCTGCAATGATGCGCTCTTTGATAGCGTTAGTGATGTGCGGAATAACCTGTACGGTCGCGCCCAGATAGTCGCCACGACGTTCTTTACGCAGAACCTCGGAGTAAATGCGACCGGTGGTGAAGTTGTTGCGACGCGTCATTTTGGTGCGAATGAAGCGCTCGTAGTGACCCAAATCAAGATCGGTTTCAGCGCCATCTTCGGTAACGAACACTTCGCCATGCTGGATTGGGCTCATAGTCCCCGGATCGACGTTAATATACGGATCCAGTTTCATCATAGTGACGTTAAGGCCACGAGCTTCAAGAATGGCTGCCAGGGAGGCTGCGGCAATGCCTTTACCCAGAGAGGATACGACCCCGCCGGTCACAAAAATATAGTTCGTTGTCATGCTGAACCTGAGAAGTTAGGTTTAAAAGACGATGGAATAACCAGGACGGGAAAGCAGTATACCCGATCATGGCTGAGGCCACAAACTTTCATTATCCCTCTCCTTCGTTCTTCAGGCCGCATCTGCCCTGGCTTCATTCGCCTGGCCCGGACGCACAGCATGACGATGCGCCCAGGGATTTTCTCAGTTGCCGCCTTGCCGCGCCCCGAATAACTCGAAGAGGCGCTTCTCAAAGCGTTCTGGCAGATATAAGGAGTGTGAAAATAGCCGCTTTCAGGTAAATGTTTTTGACGTAAATCAAGCGCTTGTTATTTAAAAAATCACACAAATGGCGCTTACTGGAACAATTCCGTTAAAGATCATGTTCCTGGCGTTTTACCTGTTGCCAGACATTTTCCATTGTTTCCAGATCCACACCGGTCATTTCCAGCCCGCGCTCGCGGACAATTCGCTCCACCTCGCGGAAACGACGCTCAAATTTCAGGTTCGCTTTTTGCAGCGCGACTTCCGCTTTTACTCCCAGATGGCGCGACAGATTTACCGCAGCAAACAGTAAATCACCGACCTCTTCTTCCAGTCTTGCCTCATCCACAACGGCCTGTTTTGCTTCGTCCATCACTTCGTCGATCTCTTCATATACCTTATCGAGCACCGGGCCAAGTGACGTCCAGTCAAAACCAACGCCGGAGCAGCGTTTCTGGATTTTATGCGCACGCATCAGCGCAGGCAGGCTGTGGGGAATGTCGTCCAGCGCCGAGTGCTGCGCTTTCTCAGCACGTTCTTCGGTTTTGATTTGCTCCCAGCGCGCCAGCACTTCCGTGCTGTTTCCGGCATGGGCGTCGCCAAAAATATGCGGGTGACGGCGTTCCAGTTTGTCGCTAATCGCCGCGCAGACATCGTTAAAATCAAAGCGTCCCTCTTCCTGCGCCATCCGGGCGTAGAACACCACCTGGAACAGCAGATCGCCCAGTTCACCGCGCAGATCGTCAAAATCTTCCCGGTTGATGGCGTCCAGCACTTCGTACGTCTCTTCCAGCGTATAGGGCGCAATGGTGGCGTAGGTTTGTTCTTTGTCCCACGGACAGCCGGTTTCCGGGTCGCGCAGGCGTTGCATAATCCCGAGCAGACGATCGATTTGAGTCATGAGTCTTCCTGGTAAAAAATGGGATCCTCTCCGCTGACGGGAGAGGATCGGATGAAGTGAAAATCAGCCACCGTGCAGACGACGGGCGTCGATAACGTCCGGCACCTGGTTGAGTTTGCCAAGCACGCGGCCCAGCACCTGCAGGTTGTAGATTTCGATATTCATATCGATGGTGGCAAGCTGTTCTTTGGTGTCGCTGCGGCTGGCAACGCCCAGCACGTTCACCTTCTCATTGGCGAGAATAGTGGTGATATCGCGCAGCAGGCCGCTACGGTCGTTCGCCGTCACGCGCACCACCAGCGAATACCCGGCCGAGTAGCTCTCGCCCCAGACGGCATCCACAATACGCTCTGGCGCAACGGTGCGCAGCTCTTCCAGCTGATCGCAGTCGGCGCGGTGGATCGAGATCCCGCGTCCCTGGGTGATAAATCCGACGATTTCATCGCCCGGGATCGGCTGGCAGCAGCGCGCAATGTGATGCATCAGATTGCCAACGCCTTCCACCACCACACGGCCATTGTCTTTGCTGCGGCTTTGCGGCGCGTACGTTTTCTGCTGCAACTGTTTCAGCGCGGCGGCGTCCTGCTCTTCGGCGCTCGGTTTATTGAACTGCGATTGCAGGAAGTTCACCATCTGATTAAGACGGATATCGCCGCCGCCAATCGCCGCCAACAACTCTTCCAGCTCGTTAAAGTTGTAACGCGGCAGCAGATGTTTTTCCGCCTCTTTCAGGCTGATCCCCAGATGCGCCAGCTCATCGTCAAGGATCTGCCGTCCGGCAAGAATGTTTTTGTCGCGATCCTGCTTACGGAACCAGGCGTGGATCTTCGAACGCCCACGGCTGGTCGTCACATAGCCGAGGTTTGGATTCAGCCAGTCGCGGCTTGGGTTCGGCTGCTTCTGGGTGATAATTTCGACCTGGTCACCCATCTGCAATTGGTAGGTAAAAGGAACGATGCGCCCGCCGATCTTCGCGCCAATGCAACGATGCCCGACGTCGCTGTGAATGTGGTAGGCAAAGTCCAGCGGCGTGGAGCCCGCAGGCAGATCGACCACATCGCCCTTCGGCGTAAACACATACACCCGATCGTCAAAGACCTGGCTGCGAACTTCATCCAGCATTTCGCCGGAATCGGCCATCTCTTCCTGCCAGGCGATCAGTTTACGCAGCCATGCAATCCTGTCTTCATGCGCGGAACGCGGGCTGCCGGCAACTGCCGTTCCCTCTTTGTACTTCCAGTGCGCGGCAACGCCCAGCTCGGCATCTTCATGCATCTGGCGGGTACGAATCTGGATTTCAACGGTTTTCCCGCCCGGCCCCAGTACTACCGTATGAATAGACTGATAACCGTTCGGTTTCGGGTTGGCGACGTAGTCGTCGAACTCATCCGGCAGGTGGCGGTAATGGGTATGCACAATCCCCAGCGCGGCATAACAATCCTGCAAGCGTTCGGCGACAATACGCACAGCGCGCACATCAAACAGCTCGTCAAAGGCGAGGTGTTTTTTCTGCATCTTCCGCCAGATACTGTAGATGTGCTTTGGTCGGCCGTAGACCTCAGCTTTGACGCCTTCGGTTTTCATTTCGGCGCGCAGATGGCCGACAAACTCGTCGATATAGTGTTCGCGATCGATACGGCGTTCATGCAGCAGCTTGGCAATGCGCTTGTATTCCGCCGGATGCAGGTAGCGGAAGCAGTAATCCTCCAGCTCCCATTTCAGTTGCCCGATGCCCAGCCGGTTCGCCAGCGGCGCATAGATGTTGGTACACTCTTTCGCCGCCAGTACGCGTTCATCTTCCGGCGCATCTTTCACTTCACGCAGATGCGCGATACGTTCGGCCAGCTTGATGACCACGCAGCGGAAATCATCGACCATCGCCAGCAGCATGCGGCGAACGTTATCGACCTGTTCAGAAGAGACGGAATCCGTATGCGTGGCTTTCAACTGGCGGATGGCGGCCATGTCGCGAACGCCGTGAATCAGGTTGACCACCGAGGCGCCGACGCTTTCACTCAGCACCTCTTCGCTCACCACTTCGGCATCAGCCAGCGGAAACAGCAGCGCCGCACGCAGCGTGTCGGTATCCATACTCAGCATGGAGAGAATTTCTACCATCTCAATGCCGCGCCACAACACGACGCCGGCATCCGGATGCCCCTGCGTTTGTCGCAGACAATATTCCCAGGTTTCGGTTAAGCGTTCACACGACGGCTGACTGGTGATCCCCAGACTGGCAATCCACTTGGCTGGATCGAATTCACCCGCTTTGTTCAAATGTGCACTGCGTACCGCAACCATTGTCCTCTCCTTTCAGGGACCGGGCCTGCCGAATTCGACAAGCCGAAATTAATCATTTGTTTTTCACAAACAACACCATCGATTCCAGATGGCCAGTGTGTGGAAACATGTCCAGCATCGCCAGCCGCTGAATCTGGTAACCTGCATTTAATAGCGCTTCACTGTCACGGGCAAGCGTGGCGGGGTTACAGGAAACGTACACCACTCTGCCGGGAGACAATTTTATAATATGTTGCATCACTTCGGCAGCACCAGCACGCGCGGGATCGAGCAACACCTTATCAAATCCCTGGCTCGCCCAGGGTTGCTGAGTGACATCATCCTCCAGATTTTCATGAAAGAATGTCACATTCTGCAAGCCATTCTGTTGCGCATTCTCCTGCGCTTTCGCCACCAGATCGGCGACGCCTTCCACCCCAACGACACTTAACGCGCGCTGCGCCAGCGGCAGAGTGAAATTTCCCATACCGCAGAACAGATCCAGTACACGGTCGCCGGGCTGGATATCAAGCCACGCCAGCGCATGGGTCACCATTTGCTGATTAACGCCATCGTTGACCTGAATAAAGTCCCGCGGGCTGAACATTAAGCGTAGCCCGTCGGAGCTGTACCAGGGGGATTCTCCGCTAACGTGTTCAAGTATCTCGCTTTGTGGCGCGAGGTACAGCGCAATCCCCTGAGAATGCGAAAAACGTTCCAGTTTTTCTTTATCCGCGTGACTTAATGGCGCCGTGTGCCGCAAAACCATCAGTGGGCCATTGTCGGCCTCCACCAGTTCGACGTGCCCCAGATGGCGCACGGCACCAAGCTCCGCCAGACATTCGTGCAGCGGCACCAGCATTGCCTCAAGACGGGGCACCAGTACCGGGCAACGCGTCACATTGATAATGTCGCTGTCGCCCGCTTTGCGAAACCCCATCTCCAGACGCTGCGTTTTCGGCTGCCAGCTGAGGCTCAAACGCGCCCGACGGCGATATCCCCACGGCTGTGCGGCAATCACCTCGTCAATGTCCTGCTTCATCAATCGCGCCAGCGCCGCGCTTTTACTGCGCTGTTGCAGGGCAATGCTGGCATGTTGCTGCTGGCACCCGCCGCAAACGCCAAAATGCGGACATGCCGGTTTCACGCGCTCCGGGCTGTCATTCAGGCGACGTTTTACTTCCCCACGGGCAAACTGACGTTTTTCCTCTTTGAGGGTAATTTCCGCCGTTTCTTCTGGTAATAATCCGGGAATAAACAACGCCTTACCATTATGGCGAGCAACACCCTGACCAAAGGGATCGAGGTCGGTTACCGTGACGGTAATGCGCTCACGAGTCGTCACGCGTCGTTTTGCAGAGTAGAATTGCGCCATTGCAGTGAATATTCTCAATAACTGTGTAATGGCCTAATTCTCCCATAACGGAACTCCATGACCAACTACAGCTTGCGCGCACGCATGATGATTCTGATCCTGGCACCCACCGTGCTTATCGGTGTGCTGCTCAGTATCTTTTTCGTCGTTCACCGCTATAACGATTTACAGCGTCAACTGGAAGACTCCGGCGCCAGTATTATTGAACCGCTGGCGGTTTCCAGTGAATACAGCATGGCACTACAGGATCGCGAAGCCATTGGCCAGTTGATTAGCGTGCTTCACCGTCGCCATTCTGACATCGTCCGCGCTATCACCATTTACGACGGGCGCAACGACGTGTTCGTCTCGTCCAATTTCCAGCTTGATGGCGACGCTCTCAGGCTGCCAGAAGGGCAGCCTTTCCCGCGCAAGCTGAGCGTTACCCGCCGCGGCGATACGATGGTGCTGCGCACGCCGATCCTGTCCGAGGGGCTTGAACCGGCAAACACCGCTCTGCCTGCGGATAAAATCACCGGCAATATGCTTGGCTATGTGGCGCTACAGTTGGATCTGAAATCGGTTCGCCTGCAGCAGTACAAGGAGATTTTTATCTCCAGCCTGATGATTTTGTTCTGTATTGGTATTGCGCTGATTTTTGGCTGGCGTCTGATGCGCGACGTGACCGGCCCCATTCGTAATATGGTGAATACCGTTGACCGTATCCGTCGCGGGCAGCTCGACAGCCGAGTCGAAGGTTTTATGCTCGGCGAGCTGGATATGTTGAAAAACGGTATCAATTCGATGGCCATGTCGCTGGCGGCCTACCACGAAGAGATGCAGCATAATATCGATCAATCCACCTCGGATCTGCGTGAAACGCTGGAGCAGATGGAGATCCAGAACGTTGAGCTGGACCTCGCGAAAAAGCGTGCGCAGGAAGCCGCGCGAATTAAATCTGAGTTCCTCGCCAATATGTCTCATGAGCTGCGCACACCGCTGAACGGCGTGATTGGCTTTACCCGTTTGACATTGAAATCTGAACTGAATCCTACCCAGCGCGATCACCTGCTGACCATTGAACGCTCGGCGAATAATCTGCTGGCGATCATTAACGATGTGCTGGACTTCTCCAAGCTGGAAGCGGGCAAACTGATCCTCGAAAGCATTCCGTTCCCTCTACGCAACACGCTGGATGAGGTGGTGATCTTGCTGGCGCACTCGGCGCACGATAAGGGGCTTGAGCTAACGCTGAACATCAAAAATGATGTTCCGGATAATGTGATTGGCGACCCGCTGCGTCTGCAACAGGTGATCACCAATCTGGTCGGCAACGCCATCAAGTTTACCGAACATGGCAATATCGATGTGGTGGTTGAGAAACGCGCCATCAGCAATAACAAAGTGCAAATTGAGGTGCAGATCCGCGATACCGGCATCGGCATTCCGGAACGCGATCAGTCGCGTCTGTTCCAGGCATTTCGCCAGGCGGATGCCAGCATCTCGCGCCGTCACGGCGGTACTGGCCTGGGCCTGGTGATCACGCAACGGCTGGTGAATGAGATGGGCGGCGATATCTCTTTCCATAGCCAGCCGAACCGGGGTTCAACCTTCTGGTTCCATATTGATCTCGACCTCAATCCAAACGCCATCAGCGAAGCACCCACCACGGAAAGACTGGCCGGTAAACGTCTGGCGTATGTTGAACCGAATGCCGCAGCGGCGCAAAGCACGCTGGAAGTGCTGAACAACACGCCACTGGAGATAATTTACAGCCCGTCATTCTCGGCGCTCCCGCAAGGGCATTACGATATTTTGCTGTTGGCGGTGCCGGTAACCGTGCGCGAGCCGCTCAATATGCAGCACGATCGCCTGGCGCGTGCGGCAGCCATGACCGACTATCTGCTGCTGGCGCTGCCGTGCCATGCGCAGGTGAATGCCGAAGAGCTGAAACAGGATGGCGCAGCGGCTTGTCTGCTTAAACCGCTGACCACCACCCGCCTGCTGCCCGCTTTGACCGAGTACTGCCGCACGACACAGCTGGTTCTGGCCTCACATGCGGATGAAAGCAAACTGCCGATGAGCGTCATGGCGGTGGATGACAACCCGGCGAACCTGAAGCTGATCGGCGTTCTGCTTGACGATCAGGTGCAGCACGTTGAACTGTGCGAGAACGGCTTGCAGGCCATTGAGCGAGCCAAACAGATGCAGTTCGATCTGATTTTGATGGATATCCAGATGCCGGAGATGGACGGTATTCGCGCCTGCGAGTTGATACGCCAGCTGCCGCATCAGCAGCAAACGCCAGTGGTCGCCGTAACCGCACATGCGATGGCCGGGCAAAAAGAGAAGCTGCTCAGCGCCGGGATGAACGATTATCTGGCCAAGCCAATCGAAGAAGATAAGCTGCATAACCTGCTGTTGCGCTACAAGCCCGGCCCGGAAACCAGCGTCTGGCATACGCCGGAAACCGAAGAGATCCCGGTGGAGCTACCGATCAATCACGATGTCACGCTCGACTGGCAACTGGCGCTGCGCCAGGCGGCGGGAAAAACCGACCTTGCGCGCGAGATGCTGCATATGCTGGTCGAGTTTCTGCCGGAGATCCGCAATATGGTGGAGGAACAACTGGTCGGCGAAGCGCCGCAGGGGCTGCCGGAAGCGATCCACAAACTGCACGGCAGTTGCGGTTACAGCGGCGTTCCACGGCTGAAAAACCTCTGCCAGCTTATTGAGCATCAACTGCGTAGCGGCGTCAGTGCCGACGAACTGGAACCGGAGTTTCTGGAGTTGCTTGATGAGATGGATAACGTTACGCGCGAAGCGCACCGGTTGATTGGGTAGCGATGTTGAGAGTCACGGATGGCCTGAGCGCCGGATGACGGCATTGCCTTATCCGGCCTGGGATAGCGCGAAATTTTGTCTCTTTAGTAAGCCGGATAAGCGCCTGCGCTATCCGGCAAAAATCACTACAGTTGCTGCCCCGCTTTTAGCACCGCCGCCACATTGCGCGCCGTCATGCGGACGTTTTCACCTGCATTTTCCAGCGCTTTTTCCAGCGTACAGATCGTATAGAGCACGCTGAAAACAGCATCAATGCCGTGATCGTGCACCACGCCAACATCGGCGGTGAGGCTCCCGGCAATGCCGATCACCGGAATATTGTAGCGTTTGGCCACTTTCGCTACGCCGACCGGCACCTTGCCATGCACCGTCTGGCTGTCGATGCGCCCTTCGCCGGTGATCACCAGATCCGCGCCCCTGACGTGTTTATCCAGCGCCAGTGCGTCGGTGACGATCTCAATCCCCTGGCGCAATTCCGCGCCGCAGAAGGCATATAACGCCGCGCCCATGCCGCCCGCTGCGCCGCCGCCCGCCAGGTTCAGTACGTCGATATCCAGATCGCGGGCAATGATCCCGGCATAATGCGCCAGCGCCTTATCCAGCCGGGCAATCATCTCTGGCGTAGCGCCTTTCTGCGGGCCAAAAACGGCCGATGCCCCCGCTTCGCCGGTTAAGGGATTGGTGACGTCGCAGGCCACCTCAATGCGACAACCGGCAAGGCGTTTATCCAGCTCGCGGAGATCGATGCGCGCCAGCGATTCCAGCGCCGCGCCGCCTGGCGCAATCTGCCGATCCTGCTCGTCGAGCAGCTTCGCGCCCAGCGCCTGCACCATGCCTGCGCCGCCGTCATTGGTGGCGCTGCCGCCGATACCAATAATGATATGTTTAACGCCAGCATCCAGCGCATGGCGGATCAGTTCACCGGTTCCCCACGACGTGGTAATCAGCGGATCGCGCTTCGCAGGCGGCACCATTTCCAGCCCGCTGGCCGCCGCCATTTCAATGAACGCCGACTGCTCATCGCCGGAAATGCCATAAAACCCTTCCGCTTGTTCGCCAAGCGGGCCTTTCACCGCTACCTTAACAATACGACCGTTGGTCGCAGCAACCATGGCTTCTACCGTCCCTTCGCCACCGTCTGCAACCGGAATTTTTATATACTCCGCCGAGGGAAATATCTCGCGAAAACCACGCTCAATAGCCGTCGCGACTTCCAGGGCGCTTAAGCTTTCTTTGTAAGAGTCAGGAGCGATAACAATCTTCATAAGCCATCCTTATGCATATTCACAACAATAAGCATACACCCAGGAAAGGTACGGAAATGCCAGCCCCCGCAAGGACTGGCAATTTCATTAACGCACCATGCAGGGCCGTTTGTTATCAAACTTCCAGTCAGGGATCAGATACTGCATCCCCATCGCATCATCACGCGCGCCAAGTCCATGTTTTTGGTACAGCGCGTTGGCTTTCATCACCTGATCCATATCCAGTTCAACGCCCAGACCCGGCGTGGTCGGCACCTGTACCATCCCGCCTTTGATTTCGAACGGCTGTTTAGTCAGGCGCTGATTGCCTTCCTGCCAGATCCAGTGTGTGTCGATAGCGGTAATGTTGCCAGGCGCAGCGGCAGCGACGTGAGTGAACATCGCCAGAGAAATATCGAAGTGGTTGTTGGAGTGTGAACCCCAGGTCAGGCCAAATTCGTGGCACATTTGCGCCACGCGTACCGAGCCCTGCATCGTCCAGAAATGCGGATCCGCCAGCGGAATATCCACCGATTGCAGCGACAGCGTATGGCCCATCTGACGCCAGTCGGTGGCGATCATGTTGGTCGCCGTCGGCAGACCGGTCGCACGGCGGAATTCTGCCATCACTTCACGGCCGGAGAAGCCCTGTTCAGCACCGCAAGGATCTTCCGCGTAAGCCAGCACGCCTTTCAGGTGCTTACCGATTTTGATGGCTTCATCCAGCGACCATGCGCCATTCGGATCCAGCGTAACGCGCGCCTGCGGGAAGCGTTTTGCCAGCGCGGAAATGGCTTCCGCCTCTTCCATGCCCGCCAGAACGCCGCCTTTCAGTTTGAAATCGTTAAAGCCATATTTTTCATAAGCGGCTTCCGCCAGACGCACAACGCGATCCGGCGTCATTGCCTCTTCATGGCGAACGCGATACCAGTCGCATTTGTCATCCGGCTGGCTTTGGTACGGCAGCGGCGTTTTTTTGCTGTCGCCGACGAAGAACAGGTAGCCCAGCATCTCCACTTCATTACGCTGCTGGCCTTCACCCAGCAGGGAGGCGACGTTGACGCCAAGGTGCTGGCCTAACAGATCCAGCATCGCCGCTTCGATGCCCGTCACCACATGGATCGTGGTGCGCAGGTCGAAGGTTTGCAGACCGCGGCCGCCGGAATCGCGATCGGCAAAAGTCTGGCGCACGCTGTTCAGCACGTTTTTGTATTCACCCAGCGTTTTACCCACCACCAGCGGAATCGCATCTTCCAGCGTTTTACGGATTTTCTCGCCGCCCGGAATTTCCCCCACGCCGGTGTGCCCTGCGTTGTCTTTGATCACCACGATATTGCGGGTGAAAAAAGGGGCATGCGCGCCGCTCAGGTTCATCAACATGCTGTCGTGCCCGGCAACCGGGATCACCTGCATGGATGCGACAACGGGGGTAGACGTATATGTGCTCATTTTTTATCCTTTTCTCTCTCAATGACGTCCAAAGACCGGGCGTTTTTTGTCAAACGTCCAGCCCGGGATGAGGTACTGCATCGGGCCTGCGTCATTGCGCGCGCCGCCAGGCAGTTTTTTATAGGCGGCATGCGCTTTCTCGATTTGATGCCAGTCGATCTCCACGCCAAGGCCTGGCGCATCCGGCACGGCGATTTTGCCCTGCCTGATTTCCAGCGGCTGTTTGGTCAGGCGGGCATCGCCCTCCTGCCAGATCCAGTGAGTGTCGATAGCGGTTGGCGTTCCCGGCGCAGCAGCGCCGACATGGGTAAACATCGCCAGTGAAATATCGAAATGATTGTTGGAGTGACAACCCCAGGTCAGCCCCCAGTCATCGCACAACTGCGCAACCCGCACGGCACCAGAGAGCGTCCAGAAGTGCGGATCCGCCAGCGGAATATCGACGGCATTCAGCATCACTGCGTGACCCATTTCTCGCCAGTTGGTGGCGATCATATTGGTGGCGACCGGCAGACCGGTGGCGCGGCGGAATTCCGCCATCACTTCGCGGCCGGAAAAGCCCTGCTCGGCACCACACGGATCTTCGGCGTAGGTCAGCACATCATTCAGCCCTTTACACAGGCTAATGGCTTCGTCCAGCAGCCAGGCACCGTTCGGATCCACCGTAATGCGCGCACTCGGGAAGCGTTTTTTCAACGCCTTCACGGTTTCAATCTCTTGCTCACCGGGCAGGACACCGCCTTTAAGTTTGAAATCTTTAAAGCCGTAGCGATCCTGCGAGGCCTCCGCCAGACGCACCACCGCATCGCTGGTCATCGCTTCCTGATGACGCAGGCGATACCATTCGTGGCTGCCGGGCGTGGCATCCAGATAGGGAAGATCGGTTTTCGTGCGATCGCCGACATAGAACAGATAACCCAGTACCGTTACGGCATCGCGCTGTTTGCCAGGGCCAAGCAGCTCGCACACCGGTACGTTCAGCGCTTTACCGAGCAGATCGAGCAGCGCGGCTTCCAGCGCTGCAACGGCATTGACGCGCAGTTCAAAGGTCCATGCGCCTTTGCCGAAGGTATCGAAATCCGCCGCCTGGTTGCCTTTATGCACGCGCTGCACCACTTTATTCAGCCGGGCAACTTCCTGCCCGACCACCATCGGAGTGGCATCGACCAGCGTTTTGTAGATCACTTCGCCGCCGGGCGCTTCACCGACACCAGTATTCCCGGCGTTATCCGTAAGCACGACGATGTTGCGCGTAAAGTAAGCGTTATGCGCGCCGCCAATGTTCATCAGCATACTGTCATGCCCGGCTACGGGAATAACTTTCATCCCGGTGATAATCGGGCTGGCTTGTGTATTCATTACTCACGTCCTGTAGGTTTCAGTATGATACGTTTGATATCGCCGACCAGCACCAGGTAGCTCAGTACCGCGACCAGCGCATGGATACCGACATAAATCAGCGCGCCATTAAACGAACCGGTAGTACCAACGATATAGCCGATAGCAATGGGCGTCACGATGCCGGAGATGTTGCCGAACATATTGAACAGGCCGCCGCTCAGACCGCTGATCTCTTTCGGCGCGGTATCTGCCATCACCGCCCAGCCCAGCGCGCCAATCCCTTTACCGAAGAAAGCCAACGACATAAAGCCGATGATCATCATTTCCGAGTTGGTGTAGTTACAGAACACCATGCTCATCGAGAGCAGCATGCCCAGCACGATCGGTGTTTTGCGCGCCATATTCAGCGAGCCGTAGCGACGCATTAACCAGTCTGAAATGATGCCGCCAAGTACACCGCCGACAAACCCGCAAATGGCCGGAATCGACGCCATAAAACCGGCCTTCAGGATCGACATGCCGCGCGCCTGCACCAGATACACCGGGAACCAGGTGATGAAGAAGTAAGTCAGGGCGTTAATGCAGTACTGCCCCAGGTAAACGCCGATCATCATGCGCGAACCCAGCAGTTGCTTAATCTGCCCCCATTTTTCCGAGAACGGGACACTGTGAATGTTGTTCTTCTGATCCATGTTGATCAGCGCGCCGCCTTCGGCAATGTACTCCAGCTCCTTCTTGTTGACGCCCGGGTGCTGATTCGGCTCGTGGATCATTTTCTGCCACAGCAGACTGATGAAGATCCCTAAACCGCCCATGAAGAAGAAGACGTGCGACCAGCCCACTTCGTGCGTCAGCCAGCCCATGATCGGTGCAAAGATAACGGTCGCGAAATATTGTGCGGAGTTAAAAATCGCCACCGCCGTGCCCCTCTCTTGCGCCGGGAACCAGGCCGCAACGATACGACTGTTACCGGGGAAAGAGGGCGATTCGGCCAGACCGACCATAAAACGCAGAGTAAAGAGCGCCACGATGATGCCGAAGCCACTGAAGATATCGACAAAGCCCTGCAATAAGGTAAACAGCGACCAGGTAAAGATGGACCAGAAATAGACCCGTTTGGAGCCGAAGCGGTCAAGCAACCAGCCGCCCGGTATCTGGCCAATCACATAGGCCCAGGAAAATGCAGAAAAAACATAACCCATTGCGATCGAATCAAGGCCGATGGCTTTGGACATCTCCGAACCGGCAATCGACAAAGTAGCGCGATCGCCGTAGTTGAAGGATGTGACGATAAACAGCATCACCACTATCCAGTAGCGGGCGTTTGTGCGCTTTTCAGCGCCGCTCGCCGCCTGGCTGAATGTACTCATGGTTGTACTCCCGAAGCATCAATGTTCTTTGTACATTCATCCTGTACGGCACAACCTGTAGGGGAAGACAGGATGATGTAGTTGTGTTTTTTGCTGTTCCTGCCGGGGTTTTTCCCCTTAGCAGAACGCATTTTTTGACTGGCAAGAAAAGTATAAGAAGCGGCCTTTCAACTCTCACCGTGCAACAACACAACATTCATCAGACCCGGCAAGTTGCTTTATTGCATTAGCCCAGGGTGATGGGGAGTACTTCACGGAAATGGAAGCCGGGATCGGCAAAGAAGATCAGACGAAGGTAAAGATCGAAGAATGTGAAATGCGTCGCTTGACGCCGAAAAAAGAGGGCATTTCCCCTCCCCGTCTGAGGAGGGAAAACGTTATTTCAGCAGCGTTGCCCAGTGTTCAACCCACGGATTTGACACGCTTTCCGGCTCCGGATCTTCATTCGCGTCAATCAGCAGCATATCACCGATGCGCTGTGCGCTCTGCTCCTGCAACAACGCATCAAACTGTTTGCCGCCGCCGCAGAAATTGGCGTATGTGCTATCGCCCAGGGCAATCACACCATAATGTAAATCCGGCTGATAACCCACGGTATCGCGCAGGTAGTGGAACAACGGCGCAATGCTGTCCGGCAAATCGCCCTGCCCGGTCGTAGACGTTACCACCAGCGCATAATGGCCTTTGTTGTTATCCCAGTCCGCTGCGGTGGGATCTTCAAACACCATCGCGCTATGGCCGTGCGCGTTTAAGATTTCCTGCGCTTCTTCCGCCACCAGCAGCGAATTACCGTACATGGTGCCAACAAAAATTCCGACCTTCGCCATGCTCATCACTCCTTGTGTGATTCGAGATGGCCCTCATCCTGACCGTTCAGCGGCGCAAACTCAACCCTTTCATTATCAGGGAGAAGCCCACGCCAGCCGAAGCGCGACAGCGCCTGCATCCACACTTCATCCAGCCCGGCGCGCAGCGTTAAAGCTTCGCCGGTAAACGGGTGCGTGAGCGTTAACTGGCTGGCATGCAGCATCAGCCGCTGACAACCAAAATGCTCTGCGGCGCTGCGGTTTTGCCGCAAATCGCCGTGCTTGCTGTCGCCAATGATCGGATGACGTAAGTGCGCCAGATGGCGGCGTAATTGATGTTTGCGGCCGGTTTTCGGTTCCAGTTCAACCAGCCCATAACGGGTGGTCGGGAATTTACTGGTCGCCACGGGCATTTCGGTGGTCGCCAGCCCTCGATAATGGGTTACCGCTGCCTGCGGCTCTTTATTCGCGCGGGCGAATTTGTCGGCGACTTTGTCCAGCTCCTCCACCAGCGGGTAATCAAGCAGCGCCTCTTCCATCAACCAACCGCGCACAATCGCATGATAGCGTTTCTGGATTTGATGCTGCTCAAACTGCTGCGCCAGGCGGCGACCCGCTTCGCTGGAAAGGCCCATCAATAAAACGCCGGACGTTGGCCTGTCGAGACGGTGCGCGGTAAAAACGTGCTGGCCGATTTGGTCGCGCACGGTTTGCATTACCACCACTTTTTCATCGCGATCCAGCCAGCTACGGTGTACCAGCCAGCCAGAGGGTTTGTTCACCGCCACCAGCCATTCGTCCTGGTAAATAATCTCCAGCATTAGTCATCTTCACCGGCGAACAGCGTGTCAAGCTGCTGAAGGTGAACCAGCATCACCTCACGGGAGGGGTGCGTGGCGTCAACAGCGATTTCATAATAGGGCGCGATGGCAAACGCCTGCGGCAGCGGCTGCTGGCTGTCCAGCAGTGCGTGCATACGCGGAATTAATACCCATTGCAGCCACTCGAACGGCTCAAGGGTATCCATACAGAAGGGTTGCGTGCTTTCAAAGGCATCCGGCGCTGGCGCCGCGCTTTGCCACAGATTTTGCTCGCGCAGTTGCGCTTCGAGTTGATGAAGTTGCTCGCGCACTCGTTGGTGAAGAGTCATAAAAACCCCCGGTAGAAAACAGACTGGCGCGCAGCATAGCAAAGACCAGAGCAAATAAAAAAAGGGAGCACTGTAAAAACAGTGCTCCCGGTTCGTTTCGTAGCAGTCCGGCTACTCGTTGTGCTCCCTGCTCATCCTTGAAAACTTTTCCTGTGGTCTCCTGACCGGTTCATCCGTGAACTGTGCATCATGCTCACACCACCCCGATGTGACTTAGCCTCATCCTTAATGCGTGTCCCTGATCATCCTGATCTGCCGGCCATCCTGACCGACTCTCATTCTCCTTCCTGGAGGTGTCCCTTAGCGCAATCCTGCGTTGTCCTGCTGCTTCATCCTGAAGCCTTTCCCTGTAGCACCTTCCCGGTGTGTCCCTGAAGCAACATCATCCTGATGTACGCTTCGTTGTCAGACTCCCTGTCGACAGAAACAGAATTACCCATTCTGCCCCCCCTTACAAGAACACCTAACGCAAATTATCTTTTGAATGAAACCCTTTAGGTATAAGGGTTAAGGTGTAACGTTATGAAATTAAATAAGTATAGGGGGAATAGCACAATGACAGTATGGCAAATGTCCTGGCGATCTCTTACAGGTCGCGTGAGAGATCTCGCACACGCAGAGTAGCATCGAGGACTACACGACAGGTTCGAGCCGATTAAGAAAATCCTCAAGGCTGGGGGCCAGAACGGTACGCTGACGGGTACCCAGCGTTTCTTGCACCACTTCACCGCTCAGATTACACAGCGAAATGACATCCAGCTCGCTATCAAGTGTGGCGATAAACAACGTCGGCGAAAGCTTTAACCTTTTCTGCGTGACAAGATGACCAATCAGGTTTTCCTGTACGCGCAGAAAATCCTCCTCGCTCCAGGTTTGCAGCAGCGTCAGCGGCAGTGCACCAAGGCGCGCGGGCATATCCCCGGCGAATTGCGTGGTATAAAACGTATGAACCGGCGTCTGTACCACAATCTCCATTGCCTGCTCAATCGGGTTTACGTTCGGTTGCGCGGAGAATGGCTGAGGTTGCCAAATCACATACTCATCGGTTGAAGAGATAATGCAGGGCGATGGTATTCCGTGCAGCTCCTCGCTTTGTGGCCAGGTGCCGCGCGCTGCGTGCCACGCGTCGCAATAACGTTCCGTAAAAGCTTTCAGCGCAATGGCCGTCTCGTTTTCCACCGATTTCTCTCTTCATCTAAGCCAGGATAAACTCTGCGTAATAGTTTACCTGCAAAATGGCGATGAAACATGTCTTCTTACGATAACCACCAGGCGCTGGCTGGCCTGACGCTTGGCAAAACCACAGATTACCGCGACACCTATGACGCCAGCCTGTTGCAGGGCGTTCCCCGTTCATTAAATCGCGATCCGCTGGGCCTGACGGCCGGGAATCTTCCTTTTCACGGGGCGGATATCTGGACGCTTTATGAACTCTCCTGGCTGAATGCCAAAGGTTTGCCGCAGGTGGCGGTAGGCCACGTCGAACTGGATTACGCCAGCGTGAATCTGGTGGAATCGAAAAGCTTTAAACTCTATCTCAACAGTTTTAACCAGACGCGCTTCGCCAGTTGGGATGAGGTACGCGATACTCTGCAACGCGATTTGAGCGCCTGCGCGCAAGGCAACGTCAGCGTGGCGCTGTACCGTATTGATGAGCTGGAAGGTCAGCCGATCGCCCATTTCCATGGTACCTGCATTGACGAGCAGGATATTGAAATCGAGAGCTATGCCTTTGACGCTGCGTGGCTGACGGACGCTGCCAGCGGCAAAGTGGTTGAAGAGACGCTGGTTAGCCATCTGCTGAAATCAAACTGTCTCATTACCCACCAGCCGGACTGGGGCTCAGTGCAGATCCAGTACCGGGGGCCAAAGATCGATCGCGAGAAGCTGCTGCGTTATCTGGTCTCTTTCCGCCATCACAACGAGTTTCACGAGCAGTGCGTTGAGCGCATTTTTACCGACATTCAGCGCTTCTGCCAGCCGGAAAAACTGAGCGTTTACGCACGCTACACGCGCCGTGGCGGGCTGGATATCAATCCGTGGCGTACCAATACCGATTTCATCCCTGCCACCGGGCGTCTGGTACGTCAGTAAAACATTTCCCGCCGGGTTGTTAAACGTCATAAGCCAGGGCTATTGTAATCAGTGGGAAGATAAATTCCGTCCCGTTAAGGAGTTCACTTGATTACACATATTAGCCCGCTTGGCTCAATGGATATGCTGTCGCAGTTGGAAGTCGATATGCTTAAACGCACGGCCAGCAGCGACCTTTATCAACTGTTTCGCAACTGCTCGCTCGCTGTACTGAACTCAGGGAGCCTGACGGATAGTAGCAAAGAGCTGCTTTCCCGCAATGTCGGTTTTGATATCAATGTGTTGCGCCGTGAACGCGGCGTGAAGCTGGAACTGATTAACCCGCCGGAAGAGGCCTTTGTCGACGGGCGGATCATCCGCTCGTTGCAGGCCAACTTGTTCGCGGTCCTGCGCGATATCCTCTTCGTCAGTGGGCAAATTCATAATGCCGGGCGTTTCCAGCATTTAAATCTGGAAAGCTCGATCCATATTACTAACCTCGTCTTCTCTATTTTGCGTAACGCGCGCGCCCTGCACGTCGGCGAAGCGCCAAATATGGTGGTTTGCTGGGGCGGCCACTCGATCAACGAAACCGAATACCTTTACGCACGCCGCGTGGGTACGCAGTTGGGTCTGCGCGAGCTGAATATCTGCACCGGCTGCGGGCCGGGCGCGATGGAGGCGCCAATGAAAGGCGCCGCCGTTGGCCATGCGCAGCAACGCTATAAGGATGGCCGTTTTATCGGCATGACCGAGCCATCCATTATTGCCGCTGAGCCGCCGAACCCGCTGGTCAATGAGTTGATCATCATGCCGGATATTGAAAAACGGCTGGAAGCTTTTGTCCGCATCGCGCACGGGATCATTATCTTTCCTGGCGGCGTGGGCACGGCAGAAGAGCTGCTCTATCTGCTGGGGATCCTGATGAATCCGGCGAACAAAAATCAGGTGCTGCCGCTGATCCTCACCGGGCCGAAAGAGAGTGCGGACTACTTCCGCGTTCTGGACGAATTTATTGTCAATACGCTGGGCGAAGCCGCGCGTCGCCACTACACCATCATCGTTAATGATGCGGCTGAAGTGGCGCGTCAGATGAAAAAAGCCATGCCGCTGGTAAAAGAGAACCGTCGCGATACCGGGGATGCCTACAGTTTCAACTGGTCGATTCGCATTGCGCCGGATCTGCAAGTGCCGTTCGAACCGACCCATGAAAATATGGCAAACCTGAAACTCTACCCAGACCAACCGGTAGAAGTGCTGGCGGCGGATCTGCGCCGGGCCTTCTCGGGTATTGTGGCAGGTAACGTGAAAGAGCCAGGTATCCGCGCGATTGAAGCGTTTGGTCCCTATAAAATTCACGGCGACAGCGACATGATGCGCCGAATGGACGATCTGTTGCAGGGTTTTGTCGCCCAGCACCGTATGAAACTCCCGGGTTCCGCTTACATTCCGTGCTACGAAATTTGTGCCTGATTGACCTTTCCAGGGCGGAGTCATAACCCGCCCTTATACCTCGCGTTTAACCAATCATTTGCTGACCAGCAATTCATGTACAACAACCGCCTTTAATATCGATAAATAACTGCAAAAACGTTGTTTTGCAGTGCTTTTATCATCTTCTGCCACCCGTTATTTGATCGCATATCTGGCGAGTGTTAGCCTTTTTGCTCATAAATTTCACATGTTAATAATTAGCCAGATAAATGGTCTAAATATATCCACATAAAAAGTAGATTATTGCATTTGAGATCCGCATCACTGATGTTGCCATAACTTATCTGTATCTTTCCGCCGCAAATAGTTACAGGGAGAAATTATAAAAAAACTGTAATTGGCCGACTTAAATATTGACGCTGACGTTTCCGACATTTGATTTGTCTGCAACGGCAGTATTTTGCTTCCCCAGGAGATGTATAAATGGAAA
This sequence comes from Kosakonia sp. MUSA4, assembly GCF_013085925.1. NCBI lineage: Bacteria > Pseudomonadati > Pseudomonadota > Gammaproteobacteria > Enterobacterales > Enterobacteriaceae > Kosakonia > Kosakonia sp. MUSA4. The sequence goes on along the minus strand of NZ_CP025697.1, from coordinate 777,456 downwards.
CCATTCAGACTGGTGTAGGAACCTCCGTAGCAACACGCAGTTCATGGCGCAAAACCGACACCATGTGGATGCTGGGCCTTTACGGCACAGCCATCGGCGCAGGCGTTCTGTTTCTGCCGATTAACGCCGGTGTCGGCGGCCTGATCCCGCTCATCATCATGGCAATTCTTGCTTTCCCGATGACCTACTTCGCCCACCGTGGCCTGACCCGCTTTGTGTTGTCCGGTAAAAACCCGGGCGAAGACATTACTGAAGTGGTCGAAGAGCACTTCGGTATCGGCGCGGGTAAGTTGATTACCCTGCTTTATTTCTTCGCGATTTATCCGATCCTGCTGGTTTATAGCGTGGCGATCACCAACACCGTGGACAGCTTTATGACCCACCAGTTGGGCATGACCCCGCCGCCGCGCGCGATCCTGTCGTTGATCCTTATCGTCGGTATGATGACCATCGTGCGCTTCGGTGAGCAGATGATTGTGAAAGCGATGAGCATCCTGGTATTTCCGTTCGTTATCGCGCTGATGCTGCTGGCGGTGTACTTGATTCCGCAGTGGAACGGCGCCGTGCTGGAAACCCTGTCGCTGAGCAGCGCTTCCGCCACCGGCCATGGCCTGTGGATGACGCTGTGGCTGGCAATTCCGGTGATGGTGTTCTCGTTTAACCACTCGCCGATCATCTCCTCTTTTGCCGTTGCCAAGCGCGAAGAGTACGGCGCAGAAGCCGAGCGTAAATGCTCCCGCATTCTGGCCTTCGCGCACATCATGATGGTAATGACCGTTATGTTCTTTGTGTTTAGCTGTGTGCTGAGCCTGGCACCCGCCGATCTGGCTTCGGCGAAAGAGCAGAACATCTCCATTCTCTCTTATCTGGCGAACCACTTTAATGCGCCGGTTATCGCCTGGATGGCGCCGATCATTGCGATGATCGCCATCACCAAATCGTTCCTCGGCCACTATCTGGGTGCGCGTGAAGGTTTTAACGGTATGGTGATTAAGTCTCTGCGCAGCAAAGGCAAATCCATCGAAATCAACAAACTGAATAAAATTACCGCGCTGTTTATGCTGTTGACCACCTGGGCCGTTGCCACCTGGAACCCAAGCATTCTGGGCATGATCGAAACCCTGGGCGGGCCAATCATTGCGATGATCCTGTTCCTGATGCCGATGTATGCCATCGCGAAAGTACCGGCAATGCGCAAATACAGCGGCGCTATCAGCAACATCTTCATCGTGATTATGGGGCTCATCGCCATCTCCGCGATCTTCTTCTCCCTGTTCAGCTAATCTTTTCGCGCCGTCCTGTCGGGCGGCGCATCCCCTATAGCAATGGATAATGCGTCATGATCAGCGTATTCGATATTTTTAAAATCGGTATCGGGCCGTCCAGCTCGCACACCGTTGGTCCGATGAAAGCCGGTAAACAGTTCACAGACGACCTGATTGCTCGTGGCATTTTGCACGACGTAACCCGCGTCGTGGTGGATGTTTACGGCTCTCTATCCCTGACCGGTAAAGGGCACCATACTGACATCGCGATTATTATGGGCCTGGCGGGGAATCTGCCGGATAGCGTCGATATTGATGCCATTCCGGGTTTTATTCAGGATGTTAATACCCATGGCCGCCTGCAGCTGGCCAACGAAGCGCATGAAGTGGAGTTTCCGGTCGATCAATGCATGAATTTCCATGCGGATAACCTCTCACTGCACGAAAACGGCATGCGTATTACTGCGCTTGCGGGCGAGCAGGTGCTCTACAGCCAGACCTATTACTCCATCGGCGGCGGGTTTATCGTTGACGAAGAACACTTTGGCCAACCCACCAGCGCGCCGGTCGAAGTGCCCTACCCTTACCAAACCGCCGCCGATTTGCAGCGCCATTGCCAGGAGACCGGTTTATCGCTCTCCGGGTTGATGATGAAAAACGAACTGGCGCTACACAGCAAAGCCGAGCTGGAACAGCATCTCGCCCGCGTGTGGGAAGTGATGCAGGGCGGCATAGAACGCGGCATCGCAACGGAAGGAGTATTACCTGGCAAACTGCGCGTTCCGCGCCGTGCCGCTGCGCTGCGCCGTATGCTGGTCAGCAGCGATAAAACCAGCACCGACCCGATGGCCGTGGTTGACTGGATCAATATGTTCGCGCTGGCGGTGAACGAAGAGAACGCCGCCGGTGGGCGTGTGGTGACGGCGCCGACAAACGGTGCGTGCGGGATCGTGCCGGCGGTACTGGCGTATTACGATCGCTTTATCCGCCAGGTTAACGCCAATTCACTGGCGCGTTATTTGCTGGTCGCCAGCGCCATCGGCTCGCTGTATAAGATGAATGCCTCCATTTCCGGCGCGGAAGTGGGCTGCCAGGGAGAAGTCGGCGTCGCCTGCTCGATGGCGGCGGCTGGGCTGGCAGAGTTGTTGGGCGGCAGCCCGGCGCAAGTCTGTATCGCGGCGGAAATCGGCATGGAGCACAACCTCGGTCTGACCTGCGACCCGGTAGCCGGCCAGGTGCAAGTGCCCTGTATCGAGCGTAACGCGATTGCCTCGGTGAAAGCGGTCAATGCGGCGCGAATGGCGCTGCGTCGCACCAGTGAACCGCGCGTCTGCCTCGATAAAGTTATCGAAACAATGTATGAAACCGGAAAAGATATGAACGCCAAATACCGTGAAACCTCTCGCGGCGGGCTGGCGATGAAGATCGTTTCCTGCGACTAATCCCGCATCAGATGCCTCGTTTTGCGAGGCATCTTCCTGATTATGCCCTGCTTTATAGCCTCGCCAGGCGTGCGATGATACCCTTAGCGGATGATTTCAAGGAGGGTATCTGTGGCTCATCTGCTCATTGTTGACGCACTCAATCTGATTCGCCGTATTCATGCGGTGCAAGGTTCACCCTGTGTGGATACCTGCCTGCATGCGCTGGAGCAGTTGATTATCCACAGTCAGCCAACCCATGCCGTCGCGGTTTTTGATGATGAGGCCCGTAATCAGGGCTGGCGCCACCAGTTGCTGCCGGATTACAAAGCGGGCCGCCCTCCCATGCCGGATACCCTACAGACGGAAATGCCATTCCTGCGCGCGGCTTTCGAACAACGCGGGATCCGCTGTTGGACAACGCCTGGCAACGAAGCCGACGATCTTGCTGCGACGCTGGCGGTGAAAATGGCGCAGGCCGGGCAACAGGCGACGATTGTCTCAACCGACAAAGGCTACTGCCAGTTGCTCTCCCCGACGATCCGCATTCGCGACTACTTTCAGAAACGCTGGCTGGACGCGCCCTTTATTGCTCAGGAGTATGGCGTTACGCCAGGGCAATTACCGGATTATTGGGGCCTGGCGGGGATCAGCAGTTCGAAAGTACCGGGCGTGGCGGGTATCGGTCCGAAAAGCGCAACGCAATTGCTGAGCACATTTCCAACGCTGGAGGCGCTATACGGAAACCTCGAAGCGGTACCGGAGAAGTGGCGGCAGAAACTGGAAGCTCACCGGGCGATGGCATTTACCTGCCGGGATGTGGCGCGTCTGCAAACCGATTTGCAACTTGATGGCAATTTACAACAGCTTCGCCTGACGCGCTGAACGCCAGCGGTATATTGCTCGCTTAACCAGTGAGCGCGCAGGCAGAAACGGCAATTGCCAGAACCATGACGCTCAGGCCTTTTTAACGCCAAATATCAGAATCAGCCATAAAAATAATCCCCCTGTCGATAACCCCGCAGCGGCCATTTACTCCCCTCCACGTGCAGCGTATTTAATATCGCATCCCACCACTACACAGGGTTAACGATGTGAAAATACTCATTGTTGAAAGTGAATTTCTGCACAAGGATACCTGGGTCGGAGCGGCGGTAGCCCGTTTGGCCATTGCGTTACGCCGCCAGAATATTGACGTAATACAATCCACTTCACTCGATGATGGTTACGCTATCATCTCCGCCAATGAAGCCATTGATTGCCTGATGTTCAGCTATCAGATGAACGAAAATGATGAGCATCAGCGCGTTCGCCAGTTGCTGAATAAGCTGCACGAACGTCAGCAAAACGTACCGGTATTCCTGCTCGGAGAGCGTGAAAAAGCCACCGCGCTGATGGATCTGCAACTGGTGGAACTTATCGATGAGTTTGCCTGGATTCTGGAAGATTCCGCCGATTTCATTGCCGGACGCGCGGTTGCAGCAATGACCCGCTACCGCAAACTTTTGTTGCCGCCGCTGTTCTCTGCGCTGGTGAAATACAGCGGCATTCATGAATACTCCTGGGCCGCGCCGGGCCATCAGGGCGGCGTTGGTTTTACTAAAACGCCAGCAGGACGGCTGTACCACGACTATTACGGCGAAAACCTGTTCCGTACCGATATGGGAATCGAGCGGGCATCACTGGGCTCTCTGCTCGACCATACCGGTGCGTTCGGCGAGAGCGAAAAGAACGCCGCGCGGGTGTTTGGCGCCGACCGCTCATGGTCTGTCGTCGTCGGGACTTCCGGCTCCAACCGTACCATTATGCAGGCCTGTATGACCGATGATGATGTGGTGGTAATTGACCGTAACTGTCATAAATCGATTGAGCAGGGCCTGATCCTCACCGGGGCGAAGCCGGTCTATATGGTGCCAAGCCGTAACCGCTACGGCATCATTGGCCCTATCTATCCGCACGAGATGCAGCCGGAAACGTTGCAGGAAAAAATCCGCACCAGCCCGCTTATCAAAGCGCACACCGCGCATAAACCGTCTTATAGCGTCGTCACGAACTGTACCTATGATGGCGTGTGCTATAACGCCAAAAATGCCCAGATCCTGCTGGAACAAACCTGCGATCGTATTCACTTCGACGAAGCCTGGTACGGCTATGCGCGCTTCAACCCGGTGTACAACGATCACTACGCCATGCGCGGCGCGCCCGGGGATCATACTGGCCCAACGCTCTTCGCCACCCACTCCACACACAAATTACTGAATGCGCTCTCTCAGGCCTCATACATTCATGTGCGCGAAGGGCGCGGCGCGGTGAATTTTTCGCGGTTTAATCAGGCCTATATGATGCATGCCACCACGTCGCCGCTGTACGCCATCTGTGCGTCAAACGATATTGCGGTCTCGATGATGGACGGCAACAGCGGTCTGTCTCTCACTCAGGAAGTCATCGACGAGGCTGTTGATTTTCGTCAGGCGATGGCGCGCCTCTACCGCGAGTTTACCAACAACGATGACTGGTTCTTCAAACCGTGGAACAAAGAGAAACTGGTCGATCCACAAACCGGTAAGGAGATAGCCTTTGAGGACGCGCCAGCAGAACTGCTGGGCCACGATCAGAGCTGCTGGGTTATGCGTCCGGGAGAAACCTGGCACGGCTTTAAAGATTTGCCGGATAACTGGAGCATGCTGGATCCGATAAAAGTCAGCATTCTGGCGCCCGGAATGGGTGACGATGGTAACCTGCTGGCGGACGGCGTACCCGCAGCGCTGGTCACCGCATGGCTTGGTCGTCACGGTATCGTGCCGACCCGCACCACCGATTTCCAGATAATGTTTCTCTTCTCTATGGGGATTACCCGCGGAAAATGGGGCACGTTAATTAATACGTTGTGCTCCTTTAAACACCATTACGATAGCAATGCGCCGCTATCGCAGGTGATGCCTGAGCTGGTCAATCACTATCCGGCGATCTACGCCGAAATGGGCGTGCGCGATTTAGGCAACAAAATGTTCGGCTGGTTGAAAATCAACAACCCGGGTCGAAGCCTGAATGCTGCCTACGCCTCTCTGCCGTATGCGATGATGACGCCGCGTGAAGCATATCAAGCCATTGTCTGCGATAACGTCGAGAGGGTCGCGATTGAAGGTCTGGCAAACCGCATTGCGGCCAACTCCGTTATCCCGTATCCACCCGGAATTCCGATGCTGCTATCCGGGGAAAGCTTTGGTGGCAATACCAGCCCGCAGATTGCCTATTTACGCGCGCTACAATCCTGGGATCATGAGTTTCCTGGCTTTGAACATGAAACCGAAGGCACCGATATTATCAATGGTATGTATCACGTAATGTGCATCAAAGCGTGAGGCAAAAAGGATGACAGTCTCAACAGGAGCCCGTTTATGATCTTCATAATGACGAAAGACATATTCCTTTTTCGGGGTGTGGAGCACCTTTTAAAACAGGAAAAAATAATAAAGATCGCTAAAATTTCGGACATTAATAATCATCTGACTGATGCGTCGAGCAAAGTGATTATTGATGTGTACCATAATAATGTGCTCGACGATAAAACAGTTAACATTTTAAAATCGCTGAACGTGGGCAACATATTTTTACTGGCACCGTTTCGCATTAGTAAAATAAAAACACGCGCCGCGCTTTTTTTCGTGAGCAGAAAAATGCAGTTAGAAAACTGGCTCTCGCTTTTAACCGAAAACAGAATCCTCTCTAACAGACCACAAATAGGATTTTCACACAATCAGTTTAAAATTGTTAGTCACTTTTTAAACCAGGAAGATCCTGACAAAATCGCTTCCACCCTGAATATTTCTGAGCAGACCTTACGCAGCCAAAAATTTAATATCATGCTAAAATTAAAACTCCGAAGAATGAGCGATATTGCGACACTGAAAATATCGCCCTATTTTTAAACAATTCCTCGCTTTCCAGACCTGCCTGGTTCAGGCAGGTTTTTTATTGAGTGTGTAATTTGCTAAACCGATGAGCAAGTCCAAAGCAACTCACCCCGCTAATGATAAGTTCAATCCCTACGACCAAATAAAAACATTTTAAATGTACAACACTCCACTTTCAAAGCGACAAACCATTTTTAGTAATAACTTCTGATGTTTTATTCTTAGGATTGTTATACCAATTTGATTTTCTTTGCTTTATTATTTTATGCCATATTATGGTGCCCTTATTAGTCACTGCACCCGTTCTTCGGCGGTGATATAGTTATGAGGTCTTATTAAATGAATAGCTAAGGATAGTAATATGAAGAAAACATCATGCATCATTCTCGGTAGCCTGTTATTAATTCCAGCATTAAGCCAGGCGGCTGAAAATAAAAAGCCAGTTAACAGCTGGACATGCGAGGATTTTCTTGCACTGGAGACATCATTTCAGCCAACGGCTGTAGGTTTCGCGGAAGCATTAAATAATAAAGACAAACCTGAAGATGCCGTTATGGATGTTCAGGGAATTACAACTGTAACACCCGCTGTTGTTCAGGCCTGTACTGAAAATAAAAAGGCCAACTTTAAAAGCGAGGTGAAAAAAGAGTGGGAGAAAATTAAAAAGCATCTATAGTTTATAACTCTTCCGTTAAAACCTTTTGCACTCAACGGGAGTGCATACAGGAGCGGATGTCGTCAATTGCAAAAACTCCGCTCCTGTGGTTGTATTTTAAAGGAAACGTATTATTCCACCATCTTTGTCCGGCACCTGAAATGACATACCCACTACATTTCCAGTGGTGGAACTTTTTATTTACAGAAAAATCTTATCCATCTCACCGCCAATAATTATCTGGCAGAGTCTTTTATGCCTGCTACGCTTTCATTTCTGCTGAGTAATTTGCTTATTCGTATTCATGGAGTGAGAGAATGAGACTTTGTAGTCGTACGCCATGCGTGGTGGTTTTAACAGAAAGGGATGTTGAGGCTAAAATCAATGATAACCCACCGCTGGCATTACCAGCAAACCATCTGACACTCCTTTCCTGTGATAATAACATTATTGATTTATCATCCTTCAACAAAGAACTGGTCGCGCATATCAGCAAACCTGTACTGAATGATTACCTGCAATTTTTGAATAAGGATTTAACGCAGGTTAGCCCGTGGCCCAGACTTGCTGTGCCCGTAATCTCCTGCTATTGCCGAACGCCGGAAGTGTTTCGTCAGGCTGCGCTGCATAGCATACTGCAAACCACTGAAAGCTGTGAAATTGAGAGAACCCGTGCTTTACTGTTCACCGAGCTTTCCCTGTTTCTTGATCATCCCCGGTTTATTGCGTTGTTAATGCATATGCTAAGACGCAGCGCAAAAGATAGCGTTTACCAAATTATCCAAAATGATATTCATAAAGAGTGGAGTTTAAGCCAGGTGGCCAGCGCGCTTTGCCTTAGCCCAAGCCTGTTGAAAAAGAAACTCAAAAATGAAAACACCAGTTATAGCCAGATAATTACCGACTGCCGAATGCGCTACGCGGTTCAGCAGCTATTAATGGCGGATAAAAATATATATCAGATTTCTCAACTGTGTGGTTATCGTAGTACCTCATATTTCATTTCAGTATTTAAGGCATTTTATGGCACGACACCATTGCATTATATTTCCCAATATCGCCAGTAATATTTTCCGGCAGATATTGTTGTAACATTAGCTCTAATAATATCGGCAACAGATATACCCCGCTGGGCAATCTAAAATTACACGTTCTGCGCGGTATTATTTCCCCTGAATCACCTTCAGGAGAATGATTATGACGACCGACGTTGATGCGCACAAAGTAGGCCTGATCCCCGTCACTCTGATGGTTTCCGGGAATATTATGGGATCGGGCGTTTTTCTGTTACCCGCCAATCTGGCCGCTACTGGCGGGATTGCCATCTACGGATGGCTCGTTACCATTACCGGCGCGTTAGCGCTGTCGGTGGTCTACGCCAAAATGTCGTTCCTCGATCCCAGCCCCGGCGGTTCTTATGCCTACGCTCGCCGCTGTTTTGGCCCCTTTTTAGGCTATCAAACCAACGTTCTCTACTGGCTTGCCTGCTGGGTGGGGAACATCGCGATGGTGGTGATTGGGGTCGGTTATTTGAGTTACTTCTTTCCGATCCTCAAAGATCCTATGGTATTGACCGTGACCTGCGTCGTCATACTGTGGATTTTTGTTCTTTTGAATATCGTCGGGCCAAAAATGATCACCCGCGTACAGGCTGTAGCCACCGTACTGGCACTGATCCCGATAGTCGGTATCGCCGTTTTTGGCTGGTTCTGGTTTCGTGGGGAAACCTATATGGCCGCCTGGAACGTTAGCGGGCTCAATACCTTCGGCGCCATCCAGAGTACGCTGAATGTCACGCTGTGGTCCTTTATTGGCGTCGAAAGCGCATCGGTTGCCGCTGGCGTGGTGAAAAATCCAAAACGTAATGTGCCTATCGCCACTATCGGCGGGGTACTGATTGCCGCCGTCTGTTACGTGTTGTCGACGACCGCCATCATGGGAATGCTCCCCAATGAGACCCTGCGCAACTCAGCGTCCCCTTTCGGCGATGCGGCGCGCATGGCGCTGGGGAACACCGCAGGGGCAATTGTCTCGTTCTGCGCGGCGGCGGGTTGTCTTGGCTCGCTCGGTGGCTGGACGCTGCTGGCGGGTCAGACCGCTAAAGCGGCGGCTGACGACGGTCTGTTTCCTCCTCTTTTCGCTCGCGTGAACAAAGCCGGTACGCCAGTTGTCGGGCTGGTTATCGTCGGCGTATTGATGACTATCTTCCAGTTCAGCAGCATCTCTCCAAACGCGGCAAAAGAGTTTGCTCTGGTGTCATCCGTTTCCGTAATCTTTACCCTTGTGCCTTATCTTTATACTTGTGCAGCGTTGCTGTTGCTTGGTCATGGCCACTTCGGTAAAGCGCGGCCTGTATATCTGCTGCTGACCTTTATTGCCTTTATCTACTGCATCTGGGCCGTTGTCGGCTCCGGCGCGAAAGAGGTGATGTGGTCGTTCGTCACGCTGATGATCATCACCGCTTTGTATGCCCTGAACTACAACCGTATTCATAAAAATCCCTACCCACTGGATGCTCCGGTGGATAAGGCATGAATTAAGAGAGTTATTCCGGCGAAACCAGCAACGTTAGCGGTTGTATAAGAACGGGAGCACCCGCCTTACGGCAAAGTGATAAAGCGGAGAACTGAAATGACAAAGGCCTGAATCATTGCTGATTCAGGCCTTCTGAATAGTGGCGGAACGGACGGGACTCGAACCCGCGACCCCCTGCGTGACAGGCAGGTATTCTAACCGACTGAACTACCGCTCCACTGCGTTCCCGTTAGGGGAACGAGGCGCATATTACGTATTGCGTCTGGTGCCGTCAACGCTTTTTCTTCTGTTTCTAATCATTTGCTGCAAAAATCATCTATGCAGCAAATATTCATGCATAAGTACCTGATTTAGCCGCGCCAGAGGCAACTTCCGCCTTTTTTCTGCACCAAATCCAGGCGTGATTCATGGGCTGCGAGCTCGTCATCACTGGCTAAAACAACGCGCAGCTTACTGGCAGCGCGGACAACGCGTTGGATCCCCATTTCTCCCATCTGAGACTGCCCTTCGCCCTCCATCGAAAATTTCATCGATGTCTGGCCGCCGGTCATCATCAGATACACATCAGCGAGGATCTGGGCATCGAGTAACGCCCCGTGCAGCGTACGTTTGCTGTTGTCGATTTCGTAACGAGAACAGAGCGCATCGAGGCTGTTGCGCTTGCCCGGAAACATTTTACGCGCCAGCGCCAGACTATCGGTGACTTTACAGAACGTGTCTGTCTTTGGGATCCCGCGATTCAGCTTGCCGAACTCATAGTCCATAAAGCCGATATCAAACGATGCGTTATGGATCACCAACTCTGCACCGCGAATATAATCAATAAATTCATCGGCGATATCGGCGAACGTGGGTTTATCCAGCAGGAATTCATCGGCAATACCGTGAACGCCAAACGCTTCGGGATCGACCAGCCGATCGGGCTTCAGGTAGATATGATAGTTATTGCCGGTGAGTCGTCGGTTGACGACTTCTACCGCGCCGATTTCAATAATTTTGTGCCCTTCATAGTGGGCGCCGATCTGGTTCATACCGGTGGTTTCGGTATCGAGGACGATCTGTCGTGTAATTGCAGTGCTCATAGCGGCCATTTATGTCAGACTTGTCGTTTTCAACTCAGGAAGTCTACCAGAGATGCTTAAACAGGTAGAAATTTTCACCGACGGATCTTGTCTCGGTAACCCAGGTCCTGGCGGTTACGGCGCCATCTTACGCTATCGCCAGCATGAAAGAACCTTCAGCGCAGGTTATCGTCTGACGACCAACAACCGCATGGAATTGATGGCCGCTATCGTGGCGCTGGAAGCATTAAAAGAGCATTGCGAAATTGTGCTCAGCACCGACAGCCAGTATGTGCGCCAGGGGATTACCCAGTGGATCCACAACTGGAAAAAGCGCGGCTGGAAAACCGCAGAGAAAAAACCGGTGAAGAATGTCGATCTCTGGCAGCGGCTGGATGCAGCGCTCAGCCAGCATCAAATTAAATGGGAATGGGTCAAAGGCCATGCCGGCCACCCGGAAAACGAGCGCTGCGATGAGCTGGCGCGAGCGGCAGCGATGAACCCGACACAGGAAGATGTTGGTTATCAGCCAGAGGCTTAAGACTGGCGCGTTGCGCCAACAGCCTGGCGCACTGGGGTTTTATTACGGCTCTGCTTCATCGGGTTGAACGTCAACGGAATGGTGCGTTTGCGGGCGACGATCAACTGCATGCACCCCAACGCGGGTAAATGCGAGCTAAGCAGTTTACCGCCCTGCTTCGTCCATGGCAGCACGCGAAAACGGCTATAATGTAACACTTCGAAATTGAGCAGTGATAACCAGTCGAACTGGCGCATCAGAGTAAACATGCGGCTTTTGACGGCTGGCGAGCGGCGGGCAAACGGTACGGCCTTCGCCAGGCCGAGCAGGCTAATCGGATTAAAGCCGCTCATCACCAGCCAGCCGTCGTCAATCAGCACACGATCCACTTCCTGCAATAAACGGTGCGGATCGGTACACCAGGAAAGCGTGTGCGCCAGCAGGCAGGCATCAACGGATTTTTCCGCAAAGGGCAGATGCAGCGGATCGGCACGAACCTGCATTGGCTCGCCAGCCAGGGAAACATTCACCTGATGGGAAACAGCACAACTTTCGGCATTGATTTCTGCGCTGAGATTGCCGATCTTAAGCAAATGAAAACCATACATTTTTGCAAACCAGGGCTTGAGTTCTCCTTCCAGCGCCTCACGGTAATATGCGCCTTTGGGTAAATCATTCCAGCTTACGGGTGCTACGAATGTCTGAGGAGTCCTTGCCGGTTTCATCACCACCTTCCGCTCCGCTTTGAGAGGTATTTTATGAATCTTAACAGTATTCCCGCCTTCCAGGATAACTACATCTGGGTACTGAACAATGATAACGGACGCTGCCTGATTGTCGATCCGGGCGAAGCCGCGCCGGTGCTGCAAACCCTTGAAGAGAAACAATGGCAGCCGGAAGCCATCTTCTTAACACATCATCATAATGACCACGTTGGCGGCGTGAAAGAGCTGCGCCAGCGGTATCCCGACGTTGTGGTGTACGGGCCCGCAGAGACGCAAGATAAAGGTGCTACGCATATTGTTGCTGATGGCCAGGTCATTTCTGTTTTGGGGCACGAATTCTCTATATTCGCCACGCCCGGTCACACTTTAGGACATATCTGTTTCTTTAGCTTTCCTTATCTATTTTGCGGCGACACGCTCTTTTCCGGCGGATGCGGCAGGCTTTTCGAAGGTACGGCAACCCAGATGTATCAATCGTTTTGTAAGATAAACGACCTTCCGGATGAGACGGTCATTTGTTGCGCACATGAATACACTTTAGGAAATATGAAGTTTGCAATCAGTATCCTGCCGGAGGATCCTGTACTTAACGAATACTATCGAGAAGTGAAGGAGTTACGTGCAAAAAATCAAAAAACACTACCCGTAATTCTGAAAAACGAGCGTCGAATTAATTTATTTTTACGAACAAAAGATATTGATTTAATTGATGTAATTAACAAAGAAACAAATTTGCAACACCCTGAAGAGCGTTTCGCATGGTTACGGGCAAAGAAAGATAACTTCTGATATTTCCTGGTTGCCTTTTCTGAGCTGCGCCGTTATTATCGCTCGTCTTTTAAGCAACTACTATTGACACACACATGAAGGCAAAAGCGATATTATTCGCCTCTGTCCTGCTCGTGGGGTGCCAGGCGTCTAAGCACGACGGCACGGTCCAACAGCACGCACAGAGCCTTTCTGCAGCTGGTCAAGGGGAAGCAGGGAAGTTTACTAGTCAGGCGCGGTGGATGGACGATGGAACATTTGCCGCCCAGAATAACAGTGACTTGTGGACCTCCATTAGCGACGAGCTAAAGATGGGAATTCCGGAAAATGCCCGGATTCGCGAACAGAAACTGAAGTATTTAAGCAATAAGAGCTATCTCCACGATGTAACTTTACGGGCAGAGCCGTATATGTACTGGATAGCAGGGCAAGTTAAAAAACGTAACATGCCCATGGAACTGGTACTACTACCCATAGTGGAGAGCGCTTTTAACCCACACGCGACGTCTGGCGCCAATGCCGCAGGCATTTGGCAGATCATTCCGAGCACTGGGCGAAATTATGGTTTAAAACAGACACGCAGCTACGATGCGCGTCGTGACATTGTGGCGTCTACAACAGCCGCACTCGACATGATGCAGCGTCTGAATCGTATGTTTGACGGCGACTGGTTACTGACCGTAGCCGCCTATAACAGCGGTGAAGGGCGTGTACTGAAGGCAATAAAAGCGAACAAAGCACGGGGTAAACCCACTGATTTTTGGTCGCTCTCACTGCCGCAGGAAACCAAAATTTACGTGCCGAAAATGCTGGCATTGAGCGATATTCTCAAGAACAGCAAGCGTTATGGCGTTAATTTGCCAACGCCGGACGAAAGTCGTGCCCTGGCGCGAGTCAGATTGAGCAGCCCGGTTGAAGTTGCTCAGTTGGCGGAAATGGCTGGCATCTCTGTGAACAAGCTGAAAACCTTTAACGCTGGCGTTAAAGGTTCCACGCTCGGTTCCGTTGGGCCACAGTACGTGATGGTACCGAAGAAACACGCCGATCAACTGCGTGAATCTCTGGCCTCCGGCGAAATCGCCGCTGTACAGCCAACCCTGGTGGCGGATAACACCCCGCTGACCAGTCGCAGCTACAAAGTTCGTTCAGGCGACACGCTTTCAGCGATTGCCTCACGCCTCGGCGTGACCACGAAGGATCTCCAGCAGTGGAATAACCTTCGCGGCGCAAACCTGAAAATCGGTCAGAACCTGACGGTTGGCGCAGGCAGCAGTGCGCAGCGTCTTGCCCGCAACAGCGACAGCATTACGTATCGCGTGCGCAAAGGTGATTCGCTATCGAGTATCGCAAAACGTCACGGCGTTAACATCCAGGATGTAATGCGCTGGAACAACGATACGGATAATTTGCAGCCTGGCGATCAACTGACGCTCTTTGTGAAAAACAGCGCCACGCCGGATTCCTGATTTAAGCCCATTAAAAAAGCACCGTTCCCCACGGTGCTTTTTTTTGCCTTTTCGCCGTGTTACTTCCCGGCTTTGCCAGGGCTAAACTCCACCAGCAGTGGGTTATGATCCGACGCGCGGGTCACCAGAACTGAAGCTTCCTCCACGTTTAACCCGCGGTAAAAGATAAAATCGAGCGGTCGACCAAAGGCACGCCGGCGATTGTCGTCGGTAAAGCGCACCTGCCGCAGAGACATATCCCGGGTGAAGCGGTACAGAGCATTCATGCGCGGACGGCTCCAGGCATTAAAATCGCCAGCCATGATCACCGGCCCGTGATGACGCAATATCTGATCGCCAATTGGTAGTAATTGCTTGCTGTAAACGTCCACGCCAAGGCTGAAATTAACCGCATGCACATTTACGACCATCAGATTGCGTAAATCAGGTAACGGGTAAACCGTGACTAACGCCGATTTTGCCAGACGTAAGATCGGCTCACGTTCGCGTAGCGGGCAGCAATAAACCGGATGCGCCGAGGAAAGGGTCATTACTCCCGAAGGGTGCTGCGGTAAAACAAAGGCGGGAACCTGATCAGCCGCAAGATAGTTAGTGGTCGCAAACCGGACCAGTTCCGGCGTGGTTTGCGCTTCCTGCAGTAAAACCAGATGCGCATCTTTACCAAAATTTTGCAGTACCGACAGCCACTCCGCGCGCTGCTGCTTGAAAATATTCCACACCAGAACGCGAATTTTTTCGTCGCTACTTAGCGGAACGCCTGCGGGCAGCGCCTTGCCAATACTCGCGAAAGACCCCGGCGGTAAGATTCGCTCCGCGGGTTGTCCGGCAACATATCGCATGGCATAGGTATTTTTTGGCACTTTCGGCTTCAAACCTCTTTGATGTCCGCCCCAACATCGGGTGGTCATTCAGTTATAGGGATTTTAACACCGAGTTTCAACGTTCAATCACCAGAAAAACGCCCTGTTCTGGTGAGTAAGTACTCAGTGACATCAGTAATGAACACCGTTGTAGCCCCCTCTCTGGCAACATGGTTAAATAACTTATGGATGAAAAATATCGTTGAAATGTTGCTACAGAGGCAATAATGAAAACCACCTCAGAAGAACTCGCCATTTTTGTTGCCGTTGTTGAAAGCGGCAGCTTCAGCCGGGCAGCGGAACGCCTGGGACAAGCCAACTCGGCCATCAGCCGCGCGGTAAAGAAGCTGGAAAATAAGCTTGGGGTTAATTTGCTTAATCGCACCACGCGGCAGCTCAGCCTGACTGAAGAAGGCGAGCGCTACTTTCGGCGCGTACAAAACGTCCTGCAGGAAATGGCGGCAGCAGAAACCGAGATCATGGAAACCAACTCCACGCCCAGCGGAATGTTACGCATCGACGCAGCAACACCTGTGGTGCTGCATTTTTTGATGCCGTTGATAAAACCGTTTCGCGAGCGCTATCCGGAAATCAAACTGTCACTGGTCTCCAGTGAAACTTTTATCAACCTGATCGAACGTAAAGTGGATGTTGCGATCCGTGTAGGCAAACTGACCGATTCCAGCCTGCGCGCCCGTCCGCTGTTTAAAAGCTATCGCAAAATTATCGCTTCGCCGGAATATATTGCTCGCCACGGAAAACCGGAAACGGTGGAAGAATTAAGCAATCACGTCTGCCTTGGTTTTACCGAGCCGGTTTCGCTTAACGTCTGGCCCATTGCCGCTGCCGATGGTCAACTGTATGAAGTAACACCTGATATTGCGTCGAACAGCGGTGAAACGCTGAAACATTTATGCCTGAGCGGAAATGGCATTGCCAGCCTGTCGGACTATATGATCGACAAAGAACTGGCGAGTGGAGAGCTGGTTGATTTGCTGGCGGATAAGCGTCTGCCGGTGGAAATGCCTTTCAGCGCCGTCTACTACAGCGACCGGGCAGTGAGCACCCGCATCCGCGCTTTTATCGATTTTGTCAGCGAGCATTTACCGCAGACAGGAGAGAAATAATAACGGGAGCGCAGGCTCCCGCTGTTCCATCGCTTAATCCCAGTTCGGCGCAAGCCCTTCCGGGCTGACCAGGCGATCATTGCAATCCAGCTCGGCAATTGCCGCTTTGTCTGCTGCATCCAGTTTAAGTGTCTGCGACTGTAGGTTGCTGGCAAGGTTTTCACGCTTAGTGGAAGACGGGATCACTGCATAACCTTCCCCCATCGCCCAGGCCAGGATCACCTGTGCTGGCGTAGCGTTATGTTTCTGCGCGATACGGCCAATCACTTCATCTTTCAGCGCCTTACCATAAGCCAGCGTCATGTAAGAGGTGATATGAATACCGTGCTGTTTCGCCCAGTCAACCACTTTGCGGTTTTGCAGATACGGCGAGAGTTCAATCTGGTTGGTCGCAATATTCTCTGCTCCCACCGCCGCGATCGCTTCTTCCATCAATGGGATGGTGAAGTTAGATATACCAATCTGACGGGTCAGACCCTGCGCTTTTGCCTTCATCAGCTCTTGCATAGAGACTGCAACCGGTACTTCTGCGCCTGGAGAAGGCCAGTGGATCAGCGTCAGATCAACATAATCAGTACCCAGTTTTTTCAGGCTCTCTTTCAGGCTTGGGATCAGCTTTGCTTCACCCAGATTTTCCGTCCAGATCTTGGTGGTGATAAACAGTTCTTCACGTGCCACACCGCTTTCAGCAAGTGCTTTACCAATCGCTTCTTCATTACCGTAAATCTGTGCGGTATCAATCACGCGATAACCCAGTTCCAGGGCATTTTTTACCGAAGCGATCACCGCTTCATCCGTTAAACGGAAGGTACCCAGACCAAATGCAGGGATAGACATAAAAATTCCTCTTTCGTCGCTTACTAAGTCAGTGCGCAGATTATTACCAGGCGCCGGGTAAGGAAAAAGAGCATAAAAAGCAGAGGATTTTTGCCTGAGAAGCAATAGTTCGGCGGGAACGCGCGCGCTGAGTAACTTGCATTTTGATAGTCACTATGTCACCGTGAGCGCAATGACACAGCAAATTTCCAGGCCAGATAATGAAAAATGAACCGCTTTGCACTGCTCCCTGCCCCATCGCCCGCAGTCTGGGACGCATTGGTGATAGCTGGAGCATGATAATCCTGCGCGACGCGTTTGCCGGTTTCACGCGCTTTGATGAGTTCCAGAAAAGCACCAACGTTGCTCCGAATATTCTCTCTCGCCGCCTGAAAGAACTGGTGGATGACGGATTATTGGAAAAGGTGAGCTATAGCAACACGCCACCACGTTACGAATACCATTTGACGCAGCTCGGACGTGACTTCCGCCCGGTGATCCTTGCGCTGGCTGAATGGGGAAATCGCTACTTCTCCCCGGAAGGGGCACAAATTCAGCTGGTTGAACGTGAAACACAGCGCCCGGTCCAGGCAATCCTGGTAGATAAAGCGACCGGTGAGCCCATCACGCCGGAGAAATACACCCTGGTTCCAGGCCCTGCGGCATCGCCGATGATCCACTACCGCCACGACTATCTGCTACGAAAACGGGCTGGCGATAACACGCAGAAATTCGTACCGCAACACCATGCGAGCCGCGATCATGACGCTGAATAAAAAGAAAAAAATGCTGGTGCTGATAGCACTGACGGTAGGGTTGTTGGCGGGTGCAAGCTACGGCGTTTACTGGTGGCAAAGCGGGCGTTTTATTCAGTCGACTGATGATGCCTATGTCGGCGGGGATATCAGTGCCATTTCCAGCAAAGTTTCCGGCTATATCCAGCAGATCGCGGTTCAGGACAATATGTTAGTGAAGAGAGGCGATCTATTGATCCGTCTTGACGATCGCGACTACCAGGCCGCCGTTGAACAGGCCATTGGTGAAGTTGCCGCCCAGCAGGCCGCGCTGGCCGACATTGATGCCACCCGACAATTGCAAATGGCCACCATTGAAGGTTCGGCCGCTTCTCTGACGGCAGCCAGAGCCGTTACGGAAAAGTCCGCAAACGACAATCGCCGCTATAACGCGCTGGTGATGTCCAGTGCCGTTTCCGCCCAGGTGCGGGAAAATGCCTCTGCGGATTATCGTCGCGCCCGTGCGGAAGAGAGCAAAGCGCAGGCGGATACGACGGTCGCTGAACGCCAGTTATTAGTGCTGAACGCCAAAGAAAAACAGACGCAAGCCGCGCTGGTACAAGCGCAGGCCAGCCTTGCGATAGCGCGATTAAATCTCAGTTATACCGAAATTCGGGCACCGTTTGATGGCGTGATCGGTAACCGTCGTGCGTGGTCCGGCTCCTTCGTCAACAGCGGAACGCAATTGCTTTCGCTGGTTCCCGCTGACGGTTTATGGATTGATGCCAATTTTAAAGAGAGCCAGTTGGCGCATATGCGTCCAGGGCAAAGCGCCACTATCATGGCCGATGTTTTGCCGGGTCATATTTTCCATGGTCATGTTGCCAGCGTTTCACCGGCAACTGGCTCGCGGTTTAGCATTCTCCCGGCAGAAAATGCGACCGGAAATTTCACCAAAATCGTTCAGCGTGTTCCTGTACGTATCGCGCTGGAAGGTGATGCGGCGAAACTTGATGTATTGCGTCCGGGGCTTTCTGTCGTCGTCACTGTTGATGAAAAGAGCTCGCAATGAGCAGCACTGGCACAGTACCGCTGTCACAAGGCATTTCAATGCCGGTCGGCCAGAAAGTGTTTGCCTTCGCCAGCATGTGCGTGGGCATGTTCATCGCGCTTATTGATATTCAGATTGTTTCAGCTTCACTGCGGGACATTGGCGGTGGGCTCTCTGCTGGCGACGATGAAACGGTGTGGGTCCAGACCAGTTACCTGATCGCAGAAATCATCATTATTCCTCTCTCGGGCTGGCTGGCACGGGTTATGTCAACACGCTGGCTGTTTGCCGCTTCTGCGGCCGGTTTCACCGTGATGAGCCTGCTGTGCGGCTGGGCATGGAATATTCAAAGCATGATTGCTTTCCGCACCCTGCAAGGCCTGGCGGGTGGTTCAATGATCCCACTGGTTTTTACGACAGCGTTTGCTTTTTTCCAGGGTAAACAACGTGTCATCGCCGCGGCAACGATTGGCGGACTGGCATCGCTGGCACCGACTCTTGGCCCAACGGTCGGTGGCTGGATAACTGAAAATTTTAACTGGCACTGGCTTTTTTTTATCAACATTCTGCCCGGAATTTACATCACCGTTGCGGTTCCGCTATTGGTAAAAATCGATACGCCTGACCCCTCGCTTCTGCGCGGAGCTGATTACCTGAGCATTATCCTGCTCGCCGTTTCACTGGGGTGCCTGGAATACACCCTTGAGGAAGGGCCACGCTGGGGTTGGTTTGATGATACAACGCTGGCGACCACTGGCTGGATAGCGTTGCTGTGTGGCATTGCTTTTATTGTGCGTACCCTTCGTCATGCGCAACCGGTGATGGATCTTCGGGCATTGCAGGACAGAACCTTTACGCTGGGCTGCTATTTCTCGTTTATGGCAGGGGTCGGCATCTTTGCTACGATCTATTTAACTCCGCTGTTTCTTGGGATGGTTCGCGGTTACAGCGCGCTGGAAATCGGTCTGGCGGTTTTTTCTACCGGTTTGTTCCAGGTGCTCTCGATACCGTTTTATGCCTGGCTGGCCAACCGTGTCGATTTACGCTGGCTGTTAATGGCGGGGTTGCTGGGATTTGCGGTTTCGATGTACAGCTTTATTCCTCTCACCCATGAATGGGGAGCGCAGGAGCTGCTGTTGCCGCAGGCATTTCGCGGGCTGGCGCAACAGTTTGCCGTCGCACCAACGGTCACACTTACGCTGGGTAGTCTGCCGCCCACGCGCCTGAAACTGGCATCCGGGCTGTTTAATTTGATGCGCAATCTTGGTGGCGCCATCGGTATCGCCCTGTGCGGCACAGTGATTAATGACCGAACCAATTTTCACTATAGCCGCCTTGCCGATCATCTCAATAACGCCAGCCTTCCAGTGACGGATTTCATTCAAAACAGTACTAACCGGTTGATGAGCCAGGGCGTTTCGCCGGAAATAGCCAACAGTGCCGCACTGAAAAACCTTTCGGCATTAGCGATGCGGGAGGCGCGGACCCAGGCTTTCTCGGATGCATTCTGGTTAATTATGCTGGGTTTTTTGATTGCTGCGTTGCTTGTTCCATTCATGAAAAAGCCGCAGACGCCATGATAGTTCAGGAGAAAGAGTTATGAGCGTTCCAACAAAACGCATCGTCGTGACAGGAATGGGGATCGTCAGCCCGCTCGGCTGCGGCGTGTCGCATGTCTGGCAAGCATTATTGCAGGGAAAATCTGGGATCTCCCGACTCGATGAGGAGATTGTGGAAGATATTGCCTGTAAAGTTGCGGGACAGGTTCCTTCCATTGAAGATGATCCGCTACATGGATTCGATCCCTCAGTAGCGATCCCATCAAAGGAACGGAAAAAAATGGATCGTTTTATCGAGTTTGCAATGGTGGCAGCGCAGGAAGCGCTCTCTCAGGCGGGTTGGTTTCCAGAAGATCAAGCTGAAAGAGACCGCACCGCAACAGTGATTGCTACCGGTATTGGCGGTTTCAATGAGATAGCTAATGCCGTACGCACTACTGATACTCGCGGGCCGCGCCGTCTTTCCCCCTTTACTATCCCTTCTTTTCTCGCCAACCTGGCTGCCGGTCACGTGTCTATTGCCCACGGTTTTCGTGGTCCGATTGGCGCGCCTGTTACTGCCTGCGCAGCAGGAGCGCAGGCAATTGGCGATGCAGCACGAATGATTCGCGCCGGTGAAGCGGATATTGCACTGTGCGGCGGAAGCGAAGCCGCGATCCATCGTGTCAGTCTTGGCGGTTTTGCTGCGGCAAAAGCATTATCCAGCAGTTTTAATGATCACCCCGAGACGGCATCACGGCCTTTTGATCGCGATCGTGACGGTTTTGTGATGGGAGAAGGTGCAGGTATCGTCGTTATTGAATCGCTGGAGCACGCTCTGGCGCGAGGTGCTACACCGCTGGCGGAATTGGTCGGATATGGTACCAGTGCCGATGCGCATCATCTCACTGCCGGGCCAGAAGATGGTAACGGCGCGCGTCGGGCGATGGAAGCAGCTATTAAGCAGGCAGGTATTAGCCCGGCAGATATTCAGCATATTAATGCCCATGCCACGTCAACGCAGGTTGGAGATAAAGGGGAACTGGCGGCGATCAAAAGCGTATTTGGTACGCACCAAATAGCCATTACCTCAACGAAATCGGCGACTGGCCACCTGCTCGGAGCTGCGGGAGGAATTGAAGCGATCTTCACCATTCAGGCATTACGCGATCAGGTTGTACCGCCAACGCTGAATCTGCACCATCCGGATGCTGAGGCTGAGGGGCTTAATTTGGTTGCGCTTACGGCACAGACGCAGCATATGCGCTATGCGTTATCAAACGGGTTTGGCTTTGGTGGTGTGAACGCCAGCTTGCTGCTGAAGCGCTGGGAGTAGAATACAGGGCATACGTGCCCTTTTTTGCACAATCAACAGACGAAAAAAAACCGTATCTCGTAAGAGATACGGTTTAAATAAGTGGCGGAACGGACGGGACTCGAACCCGCGACCCCCTGCGTGACAGGCAGGTATTCTAACCGACTGAACTACCGCTCCACCGAATTTCTTTACAACCACCGGTTTGTTGCCCCGGTTTGACTTGCTAATTTGATGCCTGGCAGTTCCCTACTCTCGCATGGGGAGACCCCACACTACCATCGGCGCTACGGCGTTTCACTTCTGAGTTCGGCATGGGGTCAGGTGGGACCACCGCGCTAGTGCCGCCAGGCAAATTCTGTTTACCGCCATGCCCCAAGGGCACACCGGTCTAATCTGTA
>NZ_CP025697.1:208002-755184 GCF_013085925.1 Kosakonia sp. MUSA4 | reverse complement strand
TAGTTATCCCCCTCCATCAGGCAGTTTCCCAGACATTACTCACCCGTCCGCCACTCGTCACCCGAGAGCAAGCTCTCTGTGCTACCGTCCGACTTGCATGTGTTAGGCCTGCCGCCAGCGTTCAATCTGAGCCATGATCAAACTCTTCAATTTAAAGTTTGATGCTCATCGAATTAAACTTCGTAATGAATTACGTGTTCACCCGTGAGACTTGGTATTCATTTTTCGTCCGAGGACGTTAAGAATCCATGTCACCTGAGTGCCCACACAGATTGTCTGATAAATTGTTAAAGAGCAGTTGCGACGCGGCTTTCAGCTCACTGTCGCGAGGTGGCGTATATTACGCTTTCCTCTTTCAGAGTCAACCCCGATTTTCAGGATTTTTTCTCTTCCAACTTAACGTCGCTGCGGGATGTTCTTCGCTAGCGCCGTGTCGATGGAGGCGCATTATAGGGAGCCGGAGAGGAATGACAAGCGGAAAAATGCATTTTTATTTCAACCGCTCATCTTTTCGTCATAACGGTTATTTTTGGTGCTTTTTAATAGCTAAAGGCAGCTCCGCAAGGCTATTAATCACCCAATCAGCGCTTTTTTCCGCTTCCGGTGTGACCGGTTTCCCCGTACGCACTAAGACTTTCGTTCCCACTTGAGCAGCCTGTGCCGCCTGCATATCTTCTATTTTATCGCCTACCATATAAGAAGCAGCCATATCGATGTGCAGGGAATCGCGGGCAGAGATCAACATCCCCGGATGCGGCTTACGGCAATCGCACACCTGACGAAACTCTTCAACGGTTCCCTGCGGGTGATGCGGACAATAATAGATGCCGTCCAGATCCACACCGCGATCGGCCAGCGACCAGTCCATCCACTCGGTCAGCGTTTCAAACTGCGCTTCGGTAAATTTACCGCGAGCAATACCAGACTGGTTCGTTACCAGAACCAGCGCGTAGCCCATCTCTTTAAGTTCGCGCATGGCATCAATGACGCCATCAATAAATTCGAAGTTATCGATCTCATGCACATAGCCATGATCAACATTAATCGTGCCATCACGATCGAGGAAAATAGCGGGTACTGACTTTGCCACGGGTTTACTCCTGAAAAAGGCATAGAGGCTTAGTATCTCATGTTTCGCAACGCAGGAAAGTGCTCATCATTGCAAGCGACGTTGATTTAGACGTCTGGATGCCTTACCATCCGCTCTGTTTACGGGTACGCCCGTAACCGGCAGAACAAAATGCCACGGCTAACTCTTATACGATAAAAATAATCTAATGATTAAACTTTCGAATATCACCAAAGTGTTCCAGCAGGGGAACCGTACTATACAGGCGCTGAACAACGTCAGCCTGCATGTTCCCGCTGGTCAAATTTATGGCGTTATTGGCGCATCAGGTGCGGGGAAAAGTACGCTTATCCGCTGCGTTAACCTGCTTGAGCGTCCGACGCAAGGCAGTGTGCTGGTCGATGGTCAGGAACTGACCAAACTCTCTGAAGCGGAATTAACTAAAGCTCGCCGCCAAATTGGCATGATCTTCCAGCACTTTAATCTGCTGGCATCGCGCACCGTTTTCGGTAACGTCGCGTTACCGCTGGAGCTGGATAATACTCCGCGTGACGAGATCAATCGCCGGGTAAAAGAGCTGCTTGATCTGGTCGGTCTTGACGATAAACATGACAGTTATCCAGCCAATCTCTCCGGCGGGCAAAAACAGCGTGTGGCAATCGCCCGTGCGTTGGCCAGCAACCCGAAAGTGCTACTGTGCGACGAAGCCACCAGCGCGCTGGATCCGGCAACAACCCGATCCATTCTTGAATTACTGAAAGACATCAACCGTCGCCTCGGTCTGACCATTCTGCTGATCACTCACGAGATGGATGTGGTTAAGCGCATTTGCGACTGCGTGGCCGTTATCAGCAACGGTGAACTGATTGAGCAAGATACGGTGAGTGAAGTCTTCTCCCATCCGAAAACGCCGCTGGCGCAGCAGTTTATTCAGTCCACGCTGCATCTCGATATTCCGGAAGATTACGCACAACGCTTGCAGGCGGAACCGCAGGCTGACAGCGTACCAATGTTGCGTATGGAGTTTACCGGTCAGTCGGTGGATGCGCCGCTGTTGTCTGAAACCGCGCGTCGTTTCAACGTGAACAACAACATTATTAGCGCGCAGATGGATTACGCGGGCGGCGTGAAGTTCGGCATTATGCTGACGGAAATGCACGGCACTCAGCAGGATACCCAGGCGGCCATCGCCTGGTTGCAGGAACACCATGTAAAAATAGAGGTACTCGGTTATGTCTGAGGCAATGATGTGGCTCTTTGCCCGCAGCATCTGGGAAACACTGTTTATGACCTTTGCCTCCGGTCTGCTGGGGTTTGTCGTGGGTCTGCCGTTTGGCGTGCTGCTGTATGTCACGCGTCCGGGTCAGATTATGCCGAACCCGAGCCTGTATCGGGTGATCTCTGCGCTGGTAAACATTTTCCGCTCCATTCCGTTCATTATTTTGCTGGTCTGGATGATTCCTTTTACGCGCGTGATTGTCGGCACCTCAATTGGTCTGTACGCCGTCATTGTACCGCTGACGGTTGGCGCCGCGCCGTTTATCGCCCGTATGGTGGAAAACACCCTGCTGGAGCTGCCGGCAGGTTTGATTGAAGCTTCCCGTGCGATGGGCGCGACGCCGATGCAGATCATCCGCAAAGTGCTATTGCCGGAAGCGCTGCCAGGCCTTATTAATGCTGCGACCATTACGCTGATTACTCTCGTGGGTTATTCCGCAATGGGTGGTGCCGTCGGCGCTGGCGGTCTGGGGCAGCTGGGGATCCAATACGGCTATGTGACCTATAACCCATTAGTGATGAATACCGTACTGATATTACTCGTGGTTCTGGTTTACTTAATTCAGTTCGCGGGCGATCGTATCGTCCGGGCAGTGACGCACAAATAACGTTACACAACATAACGACTCTGAGAGAAGGGAAATAACATGGCTTTTAAATTCAAGACCTTTGCAGCGGTAGGTGCTCTGCTTGGTTCTCTGGCGCTGGTCGGATGCGGCCAGGATGAAAAGGATCCGAATCACATCAAAGTCGGTGTGATTGTTGGTGCTGAACAGCAGGTTGCCGAAGTCGCACAGAAAGTGGCGAAAGAGAAATATGGCCTCGACGTTGAACTGGTGACTTTTAACGACTACGTGCTGCCAAACGAAGCGCTGAGCAAAGGCGATATCGATGCTAACGCCTTCCAGCACAAACCGTACCTCGATCAGCAGATCAAAGATCGCGGCTTCAAACTGGTTCCGGTCGGCAACACTTTTGTTTATCCGATTGCAGGCTACTCCAAAAAAATCAAATCACTGTCTGAATTGCAGGATGGTTCTCAGGTCGCCGTACCAAACGATCCGACTAACCTCGGCCGTTCCCTGCTGCTGTTGCAGAAACAGGGTCTGATCAAATTGAAAGACGGCGTGGGCTTGATGCCAACCGTACTGGATATCACCGAAAACCCGAAAAACCTGAAAATTGTTGAGCTGGAAGCGCCGCAGCTGCCGCGCTCTCTGGATGATGCGCAGATTGCACTGGCGGTAATCAACACCACTTACGCCAGCCAGATCGGCCTGACTCCGGCAAAAGACGGCATCTTCGTTGAAGATAAAGACTCCCCGTACGTGAACCTGATCGTTGCCCGTGAAGATAACAAAGACGCGGAAAACGTGAAAAAATTCGTCCAGGCTTTCCAGTCTGATGAAGTGAACGAAGCGGCGAACAAAGTCTTCAATGGCGGCGCGGTGAAAGGCTGGTAATCTCCTCAGTCTGTAATATCATTCAAGGCGGGCGAAAGCCCGCCTTGTCATTTGTGCACGTCCCTGATTCAATAAGCGGCGTTGAGAAAATCACTTTGAGGAAAGATTATGCGTGCTTTACCGATCTGTTTATTAGCACTCATGTTGAGCGGCTGCTCCCTGCTAAGCAGATCCCCTGTCGAACCGGTACAAAGTAGCGCAGTGACGCCAAAATCAGAGCCGGTAAAACCGAAAGTGACACGCCCTGCCCCGGTGCGCATCATCACGGATGCACAAGATTTAGTGGGTAAACCGTTCCGCGATCTGGGTGAAGTAACCGGTGAATCCTGTCAGGCAAACAACCAGGACTCCCCGCCGAACATCCCGACCGCCCGCAAACGCATGCAGATTAATGCCTCGAAAAAAGCCAAAGCCAATGCCGTTCTGCTGCATAGCTGTGAAGTGACCAGCGGTACTCCGGGCTGCTACCGCCAGGCCATCTGCGTGGGTTCCGCACTCGACGTTTCGGCAAAATGAATACCTTTGCTTTCGGGCAAATAGGTGTCATCCGTTCGCCGTATAAAGAGAAGTTTGCCGTACCGCGCCAGCCGGGTCTGGTGAAATATGGCGGCGGCGAACTTCACTTGCTTCCTCCCTATAATCAACCTGATGCGGTGCGCGGCCTCGAAGGGTTCAGCCATTTGTGGGTGCTTTTCGTTTTTCATCAAACGATGGAAGGCGGATGGCGTCCTACCGTGCGCCCGCCGCGGCTCGGGGGCAATGCAAGAATGGGCGTGTTCGCCACACGATCTACGTTTCGCCCCAATCCGATCGGCATGTCGCTGGTCGAATTAAACGGGATCCGCTGTCATAAAGATCAGGTGATTTTACAGCTCGGCAGCCTGGATCTGGTCGATGGCACGCCGGTGGTAGATATCAAACCTTACCTGCCCTTTGCCGAAGCTGTACCCGATGCGCAGGCCAGCTATGCACAGCAGGCGCCGGTTGCCGATATTCCGGTTAGCTTTACACCCGACGTGGAGTCGCAACTTAGCGGGCTGGAAAAGCGTTATCCCCACTTTAAAACCTTCTTGCTGGAAGTGCTGGCGCAGGATCCGCGTCCGGCCTACCGAAAAGAGGAAGAGCAAGGGAAGACTTACGCCGTCTGGCTGCTGGATTTTAATGTGCGCTGGCGCGTAACGGCGGCGGGATTCGAAGTCTTTGCGCTGGAAGCGCGCTAATTTTATTCCCCTCTCTTTTGGCATCTCTGCCAGGCTGATAAACTAAACCACTTTTTTTGTGTCAGGCCTGATTTCGGGCCTGTTCCGATTGTCCAAATGGAACCGTAACAACATGCGTACTAGCCAATACTTGCTCTCCACTCTTAAGGAGACGCCTGCCGACGCCGAAGTCATCAGCCATCAGCTGATGCTGCGCGCCGGGATGATCCGCAAACTGGCCTCCGGGTTATACACCTGGCTGCCGACCGGTCTGCGCGTCCTGAAAAAAGTCGAAAACATCGTGCGTGAAGAGATGAATAACGCCGGTGCGATTGAGGTGTCCATGCCAGTGGTACAGCCAGCCGATCTGTGGCAGGAAAGCGGCCGCTGGGAGCAGTATGGCCCGGAACTGCTGCGTTTTGTTGATCGCGGCGATCGCCCGTTCGTCCTCGGCCCGACTCACGAAGAAGTCATCACCGATCTGATCCGTAACGAGCTGAACTCCTACAAACAGCTGCCGCTGAACTTCTTCCAGATCCAGACCAAGTTCCGCGATGAAGTGCGCCCGCGCTTTGGCGTTATGCGTTCCCGCGAATTCCTGATGAAAGATGCTTACTCTTTCCATACCTCTCAGGAATCCTTGCAGGAAACCTATGATGCAATGTACGCCGCCTACAGCAAAATCTTCAGCCGTATGGGGCTGGATTTCCGCGCTGTACAGGCTGATACCGGCTCGATCGGCGGTAGCGCATCTCATGAATTTCAGGTGCTGGCGCAGAGCGGTGAAGATGATGTGATCTTCTCTGACTCATCCGATTTCGCCGCCAACATTGAGTTTGCTGAAGCGCTGGCGCCAAAAGAGCCGCGCGCTGCCGCCACGCAGGAAATGACGCTGGTTGATACGCCAAACGCGAAAACCATCGCCGAACTGGTTGAACAGTTCAACCTGCCGATTGAGAAAACGGTAAAAACGCTGCTGGTGAAAGCGGTAGAAGGCAGCAGCTATCCGCTGGTTGCGCTGCTGGTACGCGGCGACCACGAACTGAACGAAGTGAAAGCGGAAAAACTGCCGCAGGTTGCTGCGCCGTTAACTTTCGCCACCGAAGCGGAAATTCGCGCCGTGGTCAATGCCGGTCCTGGTTCCCTTGGCCCGGTAAATATGCCAGTTCCGGTGGTGATCGACCGTACCGTTGCCGCGATGAGCGACTTCTCTGCAGGTGCGAACATCGACGGTAAACACTACTTCGGTATCAACTGGGATCGCGATGTCGTGACGCCGGAAGTGGCGGATATCCGTAACGTTGTCGCTGGCGATCCAAGCCCGGACGGTAAAGGTACGCTGCTGATTAAACGCGGTATCGAAGTGGGTCATATTTTCCAGCTCGGCACCAAATATTCCCAGGCACTGAACGCAGCGGTACAGGGTGAAGATGGCCGCAACCAGATCCTGACCATGGGCTGCTACGGTATCGGTGTAACGCGCGTGGTGGCGGCAGCGATCGAGCAAAACAATGACGAGCGCGGGATCATCTGGCCGGACGCTATCGCGCCGTTCCAGGTTGCGCTGCTGCCGATGAACATGCACAAATCCTACCGGGTGCAGGAGCTGGCGGAAAAACTCTACGCCGAACTGCGCGCGCAGGGCATTGAAGTGCTGATGGATGACCGCAAAGAGCGTCCAGGCGTGATGTTTGCTGATATGGAACTGATCGGTATCCCGCATACGGTGGTGATCGGCGATCGCAACCTCGACAACGACGATATTGAATACAAATATCGTCGCAACGGCGAGAAGCAGCTCATCAAAACCGGCGACATCCTTGATTACCTGGTGAAAGCCATTAAAGGCTAAGCCGACAAAAAGCCCCGCTCTGGACTGCACCCCAAAAGTTGGACACCCAACTGAGTAAGGTGCAGTTTTTTATGGTGCCGGAGGCTTAATCATCACAGTCTTTGTTGGCGCTGAACTGCCCTTTCTTATTGATGACCAGCACTTTCTGTGGCGCACCGGTATCCGGGTTCGGTTCAAAGGCAAAATGCCCTTCCACCACCAGCAGAATCGGTTTGCTTTCGGTACCGCGCGCTGCCGCATAATCGCGCTCAAGCTGAGCATTGCTTGCCACTGAAACCTGCTTCCCGGTTGCACAGTCCGTAAACACGGCAGCATCAGCCATATATCGGTACATACCGCGCATTGCCATTGGCGTTGCCGGCAGCGACGCTTTCACCGGTTGCAGCGTGTAGTTGAGTTGCGAGTGAATCGGATTGCCTTCCCGATCCAGCATCTCCAGTGCATCACCCTTCGCACGGAAATACGTTTTGTCACCCTGAGTATCGGTAAGGATCAGTTTATCGGCCGTACGCGCCCAGTTGCCGTAAGAGCCAAATGCCGCCGGACCTTTTCCGCCCTGGTAGCGCTGGTTCATTACCCAACTGCCATCCTTTTCCAGAAACAACGACGTTTCGATACCTTCGCAATCGGCACAGGGTAAAACGCCGCGCCAGCTCTGCTGCATCGGTTTCAGCTCTTCAACTTGCGTCGGCTGCATCATTTCGTTATCACCCCGATTATTACAGCCGAAAAGGGCAAACAACGTACACCCGGCCAGCAGAGATAAAATCGCTTTTTTCACACTCGATTCCTTATGCTCAATTCTGTTATTGCCCGTCACCCATCATGGCGACGGACTTTTCCACGCAGCGCTTTTACCGACGACTTTTGCGCCTTGCCCGTTAACCGGCGCTCTTTCGATGCGCGGGTCGGGCGCGTTGCCCGACGGCTCTTTTGCACTGCGGTCAATTCTTTGATCAATGCCACCAGACGCGCGATCGCCGCTTCGCGGTTCATCTCCTGGCTGCGATATTCCTGCGCTTTTATCACAACCCAGCCATCGCTACTGATCAGATGGTGCGAAGCTTCCAGTAAACGCGCCTTATAATACTCAGGCAGGCTTGACGCCCGAATATCAAAACGCAGGTGGATAGCGGTCGAACTTTTATTCACATGCTGGCCACCCGCCCCCTGCGCCCGCACGGCGGTGATCTCCAGCTCATCCTCAGCAATGGAGACAGTGCGGGAAATCGTAATCATGGCTGCTGCCAGGCTTCAAGGTGGAATTCCCGATTCTGCGTATCATCGGAAAGCCAGATGGCGCCATCCTGCAAGGTGGCCTGTAGCGTCATGGTGCGATCGTTGGCAAATGCGCTGAGCGCCGCCAGTTGCTCATCATCCAGATACCAGATGCTTAAGTTGCCGAAGCTCGCGCAACGGCTTTGATTTTGCTGCCACCAGATCTGCGCCGCCCGGGAATTGTAGACAAATAACGCCACGTCTTTCGCCTGTGTACAGGCTTTCTTCAACCGTTTTTCGTCCGGCAGCCCCAGCTCGATCCACAAATCAATTCCCAGATAATCATTGCGCAGCCAGGCTTCCGGCTCATCTTCAGCGCTCAGGCCGCGGGTGAATTGCAACCGCTCATCGGCGTATTTGATCCACGCCAGCAGACGCAACATCAAGCGCTCCTGGGTTTCAGAAGGATGGCGGGCCAGCGTCAGCGTCGCATCTAAAAACTGATTACGATCCAGATCGGCAACATTCACCGTCGCTTTATAAATAGTCGCTTTTAAGGCCATAACACCACTCCTGCATAAAATGGCCGCTATTGTAGCGAATTCAGGGTCAAAGCGCTGTTATCTCTTGTACGCATCATTCGCCATCACGCTGATAATGGCGGATAAGCTATGGTATAGTCGCCTTGCTAAACAGTATTAATCTTCGTAGGCTTAGTGTTATCTCACAGTAAAGTCAGGTAGCTGACAGGAGGAGATGTGAACAATTATTGTGAGTTAGTACGCAAACGGTATGCGGAAATCGCCAGCGGAGATTTGGGGTATATCCCGGATGCGCTGGGGTGCGTGTTGAAAGTGCTGAATGAAATGGCGTCGGATGACACCCTTTCAGAGTCGGTCAGGGAAAAGGCGGCATATGCGGCCGCGAACTTACTGGTGAGCGATTATGTCAATGAATGATGCCTATCAACCCATCAACTGTGATGACTATGACAATCTTGAACTCGCCTGCCAGCATCATCTTTTATTGGCGCTGGAATTGAAAGACGGCGAGGTGCTCAGCGCCAAAGCCAACGATTTAGTCTCACGTAAAAATGTGGAGTATCTGGTAGTAGATGTCGCAGGCGTTTCACGCGAAGTGCGTCTCGATAAAATTGCCAGCTTCAGCCATCCTGAAATCGGCACCGTCGTGGTGAGCGAGTCCTGATATTCAACGGGCAGCGCAGGCTGCCCTCTACTTTTTCCACACCAGCTTCACGCCTTCCTGTCCGGCCGTTTTAAGCCCTTGTTGCGTAGCAAACACCCCCGCCGCTGCGATTAACGTTTCGCCATAAAACAGCAGCGGCGTAGTGTCGCGCCGCCAGGGTGCCACGCCAAACTCCTGCCAGATTTTTTTCAGTTTACGTCCGCCATGACGACCGGCGATATGTAACAAACCAGACGCCTGGAAACGCACAGAAAGCCTCTCTTCCGCAGCCGGCGCCCGCAATTCCCCGCCGGAAATCAGCGACAGTTCTCCCAGCCCGGCCGGTAACAACAGCGGCGCAAAAGGCATCGGCCAGTTCAGTTGCGTATTACGCTGGCTGGGCTGCGTTTTAATCCAGTAGAGATTGCCCTGAAAACGACGCGCTTCATACTCGCCCAGCCGCAGGCAAGGCTCCGCATCGTCACGTGCCTGCGCCACTTCAAACCACAAGCGGTTAAGCATTGCGCGGGACGGCATCACCGCGCCCTGCTGTGCCAGCCAGCGGCGTAACAGGGCGTTGCGGCGAACTTCGCTCAGCATCTGCAAAGCCGCAATGTTCAGCGCCCCTTCTTCCGTGGTCGCCGCCGCCAGTTCGTCAGCCAGTAGCTCATCCAGCAATTGCTCCTGCTCCCCACAAAGCGCAGCGCTACGCGAGACGGCATCGGTGAAATGCGGCCAGCGCGCCGTCAGTAGCGGCAGTACCTGCAGGCGCAAAAAGTTGCGGTCATAATGGACGTCAGCGTTACTTTCATCCTCAATCCAGCGCAAATCATGCAACTGCGCCCATTGATGCAGGGTATCACGCGAAAAGTTGAGCAGCGGACGGATAAGCTGCGTTCCGGCAAAGGGCAAACTTTGCGGCATCGCGGCAAGCCCCGCCGGCCCACTGCCGCGCTTAAGCGCCAGTAGTACGGTTTCGCACTGATCATCCAGATGCTGCGCGGTAAGCAGCACTTCGCCGGGCTTCAACACCTGACGAAATGCCTGATAGCGCGCTTTCCGCGCCTGCGCTTCAATGCCCTCGCCATTATCGACCAGCGTCACGTATTGCACCGTTAGCGGGATCTGCCAGAGCTCGCAAAGAGACTGGCAATGCTCAACCCACGCATTCGCATGCGGACTAAGCCCATGATGGATATGAATTGCCCGTAGCCGGATATCGGGCTGTTGCTCGCGCCAGAGCATCATTTGGTGCAGCAGCACGGTCGAGTCCAGCCCGCCGCTGAAGGCCACCAGAAACTGGTGTGATGCAGTGGGTAATGGCGCGAAAAGTGGCGTGGTCATAGTGGTATTTCAAAACGGAAGCGATGCCCGGCACGTTACCGGGCATCGCGTTGTGTGGCAAGTATTACTGCTGGTAAAGCTCCAGCGGCAAGCCATCGGGATCGTTAAAGAAGGTGAAACGTTTATCGGTGTAGGGATCGACGCGTATCGCTTCACACTTCACGCCATGTGATTCCAGATGCGCCACTGCCTGGTCGATATCATCAACGCTGAACGCCAGATGGCGCAGGCCGCACGCTTCCGGGCGGCTGGGACGCGCAGGCGGAAACGGAAAGGAGAACAGCTCAATCACATACTGCCCGTTCAGCGCCAGATCGCCTTTCCACGAATCGCGCGCCTCGCGATAAACTTCGTTCTGTAGCGTAAAACCAAGGATATCGCAGTAGAACGCTTTGCTTGCAGCATAATCCGTGGCGATGATCGCAATGTGATGTACCTGTTTTAAACCCAGCATAGTTTCTCCTTTCCTTAATGCCTGAACGTTACCCCCGCCCACTGCCGGCCGCAAGAGATTAGCGGCCTTTTAGGACTCGTACCCGGTAAGTGCCCTCTTCATCCCGTTTCGCGCCGTGAATATCGGTTTCAAAGCCCGAGCATAGCATCAACAGGAAATCAAGCACCGGGCGGCTGGCGTCAGCGTCATATCCGGTAGCACATCGAAAGCCTGCAACATCAAACGCGGTAGATCGTGCTGGCGAATAAGCTTATGGATCCCCTGCGTTAGATCCTTAATCCGCATATTGCGGTAAAAATCAGGATCTTCGGCATAGAGCGCAGGTATAAAAAAAGCCGCACAGCGGTGCGGCTTTTCATCAATGCAATGAAACTCAGGCGTAGCCGTAACTCATCAGACGCTGGTAACGGCGGTTACGCAGATCGTCTTTGCTCAGCACATCCAGATCGGCGAGATCGGCCAGCAGTTGCGCTTTCAGCGAAGCGGCCATCGTTTCCGGGTTACGATGCGCGCCGCCCAGCGGTTCCGGAACGATCGAGTCGATCAGTTTCAGTTCTTTCAGACGCGGCGCGATGATGCCCATCGCTTCTGCGGCCAGCGGCGCTTTGTCGGCGCTTTTCCACAGAATAGAAGCGCAGCCTTCCGGCGAGATAACAGAATAGGTGCTGTATTGCAGCATATTCACTTTATCGCCCACGCCAATCGCCAGCGCGCCGCCGGAACCACCTTCGCCGATCACGGTGCAGATCACCGGTACGTTCAGGCGGGACATTTCACGCAGGTTGCGGGCGATCGCTTCCGACTGACCACGCTCTTCGGCACCCACGCCCGGATAGGCGCCTGGGGTGTCAATAAAGGTGATAATCGGCATGTTAAAACGTTCTGCCATTTCCATCAGGCGTAGCGCTTTGCGATAACCTTCCGGTGCTGGCATACCAAAGTTACGGCGGATTTTCTCTTTGGTTTCGCGGCCTTTCTGGTGGCCGATGATCATTACCGGGCGACCGTCGAGACGCGCGATACCGCCAACAATGGCTTTATCGTCGGCATAAGCGCGATCGCCAGCCAGTTCGTCGAATTCATCGAACGCCATGCGGACATAATCCAGGGTGTAAGGACGCAGCGGATGTCGTGCCAGTTGGGCAACCTGCCATGCGCCAAGATCGGCGAAAATTTTGCGCGTCAACTCTACGCTTTTTTCGCGCAGACGATGCACTTCTTCGTCGATATTTATATCCAGTTTCTCATCCTGACGGCCAACGGCAGTCAGGGAATCGATTTTCGCTTCCAGCTCAGCAATCGGCTGTTCGAAATCAAGGAAATTCAGACTCATAGTATTCCTGTATTAGTCAAACTCCAGTTCCACCTGCTCCGAACCTATGAGGCCACGCAGATCGTTGAGTAAACGATCGCTCGGAGAGACGCGCCACGTTGCGCCGAAACGTAACCGCGCACGCGCATCCGCCCTCTGATAGTAGAGATGTACTGGAATGGTTCCCGAACGGTGGGGTTCCAGAGACTGACGGAGTCGGTTTAAAAGCTGGTCATCAATTTGCCTGTCCGTCAGCGAGATAGCAAGCCCACGGGCGTATTTTTCCCGGGCTTCGTCAATGTCCATAACTTCACGGGCGGTCATTTTAAGTCCCCCGCTAAAGTCATCAAAGCTGACCTGTCCGCTGACAATAAGTATGCGGTCTTTTTCCAGCAGTTGCTGATATTTATCCAGGGCATCAGTGAATAACATCACTTCCAGACGCCCGGAACGGTCATCTAACGTACAGATGCCGATACGATTGCCGCGCTTGGTGACCATAACCCGCGCGGCAATGACGAGCCCCGCCGCCGTGGTAACTTTCCCACGTTCGGTCGGATGCATGTCTTTCAGCCGGTAGCCTCCGACATAGCGCTCAATTTCTTTCAAATACTGGTTAATCGGGTGACCCGTAAGGTAGAGACCTAACGTTTCACGCTCACCTTCCAGCACCACCTGTTCCGGCCACGGCTGGCAACTGGCGTAAGACTGTTCTATCTGCTCTGGCTCTTCGGCCAGCACGCCGAACATGTCGGCCTGGCCAATCGCCTCGGCTTTCGAATGCTGATCGGCGGCTTTAAGCGCATCGCCCAGCGAGTTCATCAGCGCCGCACGATGCGGCCCAAGGCGGTCAAACGCCCCGGACATAATCAGTTTTTCCAGCACCCGGCGGTTAAGCTTTTTAATGTCGGTGCGCGCGCACAGATCAAACAGTTCGCGGAAGTAACCGCCGTTATTACGCGCTTCGATGATCGCCTCAATCGGACCTTCACCGACGCCTTTAATTGCTCCGATACCGTAAACAATTTCACCGTCATCGTTGACGTGGAAATGGTACAACCCGGAGTTAATATCCGGCGGCAGGATTTTCAACCCCATGCGCCAGCACTCATCCACCAGACCGACGACTTTTTCGGTGTTGTCCATATCGGCAGTCATCACCGCCGCCATAAACTCGGCCGGATAGTGCGCTTTCAACCACAGCGTCTGGTAGGAGACCAAAGCATAAGCGGCAGAGTGCGATTTGTTAAATCCGTACCCGGCGAATTTTTCTACCAGGTCGAAGATTTTCATCGCCAGTTCGCCGTCGACGCCATTTTTCTTCGCGCCCTCTTCGAAGGTTCCGCGCTGCTTGGCCATCTCTTCCGGCTTTTTCTTACCCATCGCACGACGCAGCATGTCTGCGCCGCCAAGGGTATAACCCGAAAGCACCTGAGCAATCTGCATCACCTGTTCCTGGTAGAGGATAATGCCGTAGGTCGGCTCCAGTACCGGTTTCAGGCTTTCATGCTGCCACTGCACATCGGGATAGGAGATCTCTTCGCGCCCGTGCTTACGGTCGATGAAGTTATCTACCATGCCTGACTGCAACGGCCCCGGACGGAACAGGGCCACCAGCGCGATCATATCTTCGAAGCAGTCGGGTTGCAGGCGCTTAATCAAATCTTTCATGCCGCGGGATTCAAGCTGGAACACCGCAGTGGTCTCCGAGCGTTGCAGCATGTCGAAACTTTTCTTGTCATCCAGCGGAATAGCGGCGATATCCAACGGCGGCTCGCCGTGCTTCTCGCGCCGGGCGTTGATCATCTCCAGCGCCCAGTTGATGATGGTCAGCGTGCGCAAACCAAGGAAGTCAAACTTCACCAGCCCGGCATATTCAACGTCGTTTTTATCAAACTGGGTAACCGGGTGCTGGCCGGCTTCATCACAGTACAGTGGGGCAAAATCGGTAATTTTGGTGGGTGCGATGACCACGCCGCCAGCGTGTTTACCCGCGTTTCGCGTCACACCTTCCAGCTTGCGCGCCATGTCGATCAGCGCTTTAACTTCTTCGTCCGCTTCGTAGATTTCCGGCAGTTGCGGCTCGGCTTCAAACGCCTTCGCCAGCGTCATGCCCGGATCCGGCGGCACCAGTTTAGAGATGCGGTCAACAAAGCCGTACGGGTGACCCAGTACGCGGCCCACGTCGCGGATAACCGCTTTCGCCGCCATGGTTCCGAAGGTGATGATCTGCGATACCGCATCGCGCCCGTACATGTCCGCCACGTGCTCGATCACCTGGTCGCGCTTCTCCATACAGAAGTCAACGTCGAAGTCGGGCATCGATACACGTTCCGGGTTAAGGAAACGTTCGAACAGCAGGTCAAATTCCAGCGGATCGAGGTCAGTAATTTTCAGCGCATAAGCCACCAGCGATCCAGCGCCCGAACCACGCCCCGGCCCTACCGGCACGCCGTTATCTTTTGACCACTGGATAAATTCCATCACGATCAGGAAGTAACCGGGGAACCCCATCTGGTTAATAACTTGCAGCTCGATATCAAGACGCTCGTCGTACGGCGGACGCTTCTCTGCACGAACCTGCTCATCCGGGAAGAGGAACGCCAGGCGTTCTTCGAGACCCACTTTCGATTTCTCCACGAGAAAGTCTTCAGTGGTCATATCACCGGTCGGGAACTGCGGCAGAAAGTATTCACCAAGGCGTACGGTTACATTGCAGCGTTTGGCAATTTCGACGGTGTTTTCCAGCGCCTCCGGAATATCGGAGAAGAGTTCACACATCTCCTCTTCGCTGCGCATATATTGCTGTGCGGAGTAGTTGCGCGGACGTTTGGGATCGTCCAGGGTGAAACCGTCGTGGATGGCGACACGGATCTCATGCGCGTCGAAGTCGCCTTCATCAATAAAACGCACATCGTTGGTCGCCACGACCGGCAAACCGTGCTCTTCCGCCAGTTGTACGGCTGCGTGCAGGTAAGGCTCTTCATCAGCACGCCCCGTGCGGATCAACTCAAGGTAGTAGCGATCGGGAAAATGCTCTTTGTAGAAATCGAGACACTGTTCAACCAGCACGCTGTTGCCACGCAACAGACTTTTACCCACGTCGCCCATGCGCGCGCCGGAGAGCAGGATCAACCCTTCGCCGAGCTCCTGCAACCAGTCGCGATCGATCCACGGCCCCAGTGCGCCATAGCCACGCTGGTAGGCACGCGAAATCAGCAATGTCAGGTTCTGGTAACCGGTATTGTTGGCCGCAAGGACGGTGAGCTGCGCCAGTTCATCGCCTAACAGATCGCTCTGTACGTGCAGATCGGCGCCGACGATCGGCTTCATCCCGGCTCCGTGCGCCGTTCCGTAGAACTTCACCAGACCACAGAGGTTCGTAAAATCGGTGATCGCCAGCGCGGGCATGCCGAGCGCGGCCGCCTTTTTCACCAGCGGCCCGGTTTTCGCCAGCCCGTCAATCATGGAGTAGTCGCTATGCACCCGCAGGTGTACGAAACGTGGTTCAGCCATTTTCAGATCCCAGCCTGGTTATTTCACGTTCACAAGAGTCAGGACACAAGGTCCAGCGCGCGTTTAACCGGCGCAAAGCTGCGCCGATGATGCGCAGTTGCGCCATGTTCCGCCAGCTTCGCCAGATGGAAAGCCGTTGGGTAGCCTTTATGTTGCGCAAAACCATATTGCGGAAAAAGAAGATCAAGCTCAGCCATTTCGGCATCTCGCGTGACTTTTGCGATAATCGATGCCGCACTGATTTCCGCCACCCGGCTATCGCCTTTCACTACTGCCAGCGAAGGCATTGGTAAAGTAGGGCAACGGTTGCCATCAATCAGTACAAATTCCGGGACGATAGAGAGCCCGGCAATTGCACGCTGCATCGCCAGCATAGTGGCGTGCAGAATATTCAGTTCGTCGATTTCGTGTGGTTCGGCGCGTCCCAGACTCCAGCACAGCGCTTTCTCTTTGATCTCTTCACTCAGCGCCAGACGGCGTTTTTCGGAGAGTTTTTTCGAATCGTTCAGGCCAATGATTGGACGCTTCGGATCGAGGATCACCGCCGCCGTCACGACCGCACCCACTAAAGGCCCGCGCCCAACCTCATCCACACCGGCAACCAAATGCGCGTGCGGATAAATAAATTCCATCATTGTGCTAACTCCAGTACTGCGTCAGCCGCCTGCTCATCGGCATTACAGCGAATCAGCTGGTGCAGTTCGCGGAAAATGTCGTGCATTTCGTGGCTGGTTTTACCGTTAGCCAGCAGCGGTACAAGCGCATCGGCCAGCGCCTGCGGCTGGCACTCATCCTGTAGCAACTCTTTCACCAGTTCACGTCCGGCCAGCAGGTTTGGCAGCGAAACATAAGGCGTTTTCACCAGCCGCCTGGCCAGCCAGAATGTGAATGGCTTCATGCGATAGCCCACGACCATCGGGCATTTAGCCAGCATGCACTCCAGCGCGGCGGTGCCGGAAGCCAGCAAGGCCGCATCGGCGGCGATCATTGCCTCGCGCGCCATACCATCCAGCATATGCACTGGCAGATCGGGAGCAACTTCCGCCTTAATCCGCTCAAACTGTTCGCGCCGTTTGGCGTTGACCAGCGGTACAACCACTTCAAGATCGGGGTAGCGTTCACGCAGCAACTGCGCGGTACGCAGGAAATCGGCGCTAAGCATTTCCACCTCTGCGCCACGGCTGCCAGGCAGTAACGCCAGACAGTGTACATCATGGGCAATTCCCAGATGATCGCGCGCTGCGCTTTTATCCGGATCCAGCGGCATTGCATCCGCCATGGTATGGCCGATAAAACGGCACGGCACATTAAATTTGTCATAAAACGCTTTTTCGAAAGGCAGAAATGCGAGCACCAGATCGGTGGCTCTGCCAATTTTGAAAACGCGTTTTTGTCGCCACGCCCAGACGGACGGACTGACATAATGGATGGTTTTGATACCCTGCTTTTTCAGATTGCCTTCGAGAGTAATGTTGAAATCCGGCGCATCGATACCGACAAAGACATCCGGTTGCAGCTCGCTAAAGCGACGGGTCAAATCAGCGCGGATATGCAACAGGCGGCGCAGACGGCCCAGCACCTCAACGATACCCATCACAGCAAGCTCTTCCATCTCATACCAGGCTTCACACCCTTCAGCCTGCATACGCGGCCCCGCAACGCCGACAAAGCGGGCATTGGGGACACGCGATCTCAGCGCGCGGATAAGACCGGCACCAAGAATATCGCCGGAGGTTTCTCCGGCGACGAGGGCTATCGTAAGAGGACGATTGTCGATCATTACCGAATCAGGCCGCGCGTTGAGCGTTCGAAGAATTGCATAAACGCATCAACTTCCGGATGCTTCGCAGCAAGCTCGGCAATCTCCGGTTTCGCCTCTTCCAGCGTTTTACCGCTGCGATACAGCAGTTTGTACGCATTGCGGATAGCCACTAACGCTTCTCTGCTGAAACCGCGACGTTTCAGGCCTTCAATGTTCACACCAAACGGTGTGGCATGGTTGCCCTGAGCAATCACATAAGGCGGTACATCCTGCGCCACGCCGGAGCAGCCGCCAACCATCACGTGCGCGCCGATAATGCAGAACTGATGCACTGCGGTCATGCCGCCGATGATAGCAAAGTCGTCGACGGAGACGTGCCCCGCCAGCGTTGCGTTATTTGCGAGAATGCAGCGATCGCCAACGGTACAATCATGCGCAATATGCGCATTGATCATCAGCAGGTTATCGCTGCCCACCTTCGTCAACCCTCCGCCTTGTACTGTGCCACGGTGGATGGTGACGCTTTCGCGGATGCGGTTGCGATCGCCAATTTCCACACGAGTCGGCTCGCCAGCATATTTCAGATCCTGGTTAACCTCGCCGATGGATGCGAACTGATAGATCTCGTTGTCGCGGCCAATCGTCGTATGACCATTAACCACAACATGAGATTTCAGAACCGTACCCTCACCAATTTCAACGTGAGGGCCAACAATACAAAACGGACCAATGTGAGCGTTGGCACCAATAACGGCACCGTCTTCAACAATAGCAGTTGGATGAATAAAGGCGGTTTTATCAATCACGTATCAGGCCTCCCGGCTACGTGCACACATCATAGTAGCTTCACAAACAACTTTACCGTCTACCAGCGCAACACCTTTAAAGCGTGTCAGGCCGCGACGGGTTTTCTCGAAAGTGACTTCCATGATCATCTGATCGCCAGGCACAACGGGACGCTTAAAGCGCGCTTCGTCGATACCGGCGAAGTAGTACAGCTCACCCGGTTCCAGTTTACCAACGCTTTTAAACGCCAGAATACCGGTAGCCTGCGCCATTGCTTCCAGAATCAGCACGCCCGGGAAAATCGGTTTGCCAGGGAAATGCCCCTGGAAAAACGGCTCGTTTACCGAAACATTTTTTACTGCGCGCAGAAAACGACCTTCTTCAAAATCCAGCACACGGTCTACCAGTAAGAACGGGTAACGGTGCGGCAGAAGTTCCAGAATCTCTTCAATGTGCAGAGTATGAGTGTCAGTAGTCAAAATACTCTTCCTGTCTAAATATACTAAAAGGCAATAATAACACGGCCCGCGGCAATCATCAGAAAGCCAACAGGCCGGGAAGTATACACACTTTAGGCTTCTCGTCGCAGAGGCGTTTTGTCGCTTCTCTGATGTCGGGAGGCTTCTGTGTACAAGCGTTATGCAGGTGAATTATTCGTCTTGTTGATTAACCTTGCGCTCGACGGCTTTCAGGCGCTTGCTCATATCATCAATATTCATCACCAGGGCTGCGGTTTTTCGCCACACTTTATTTGGCTGTAGTGGGATACCTGAGGAGTAGACTCCTGGCTCAGTGATAGGACGCATGACCATCCCCATCCCCGTTACGGTAACTTTGTCGCAAATTTCCATATGCCCATTGATTACGCTGGCGCCGCCGATCATGCAATAGCGGCCAATTTTCAGGCTGCCCGCCATGATTACGCCACCGGCAACCGCCGTATTGTCGCCAATCACAACGTTATGTGCAATCTGGCACTGGTTATCAATGATCACGCCGTTGCCGATGCGGGTATCGTCAAGCGCGCCGCGATCGATTGTAGTACAGGCGCCAATCTCAACGTTGTTGCCAATGATAACACGGCCAAGCTGCGGGATTTTAACCCAATTTCCGCGATCGTTGGCGTAACCGAAGCCATCAGAACCGATCACCGTCCCCGATTGCACCAGGCAATTTTCGCCGATCTCAATCTCGTGGTAAACGGTCACATTTGCCCACAAACGCGAACCCGCACCAATTTTCGTCTTTTTCCCAACAAAGCAACCCGCGCCGATAATAACGTTATCGCCCAGAATAACGCCGGATTCGATCACCGCGTTTGCGCCAATTGCAACATTGCTACCCAGAGTGGCCGTTGCGTCAATCACCGCGCCAGGCGCGATGCTGCTCGCTGGCTGCGGCGTGGTATCAAGAATTTGGGCCATACGCGCGTAGGTCAGGTACGGATTTTTTACGACCAGCGCTGCGCTTTTGGCAAAAGGAAGATCGTCTTGCGTCATAACGACAGCAGACGCCTGACATCCTGTCAGGTGTTCACGGTACTTAGGGTTGACCATGAAAGTGATGTGACCTGCTTCGGCAGATTGCATGGACGCAACGCCGGTGATGACGATATCGCCATCACCGTGTAATTCTGCATCCAACTGCTGAGCTAAATCAGCCAGTCGAATTGAAGGCATTACTTATTTAACCTGTTTCAGTACATCAGCAGTGATGTCTTTTACATCGTTGCTGTTGTAAATAACGGCGTTGGAAGGAACAACCAGATCAACACCCTGATCGGCAGCGACTTTTTTCACTGCAGTCTGAATGCGAGTCACCAGCTTGCCACGTT
The DNA here is from genome assembly GCF_013085925.1 of Kosakonia sp. MUSA4. Lineage (NCBI taxonomy): Bacteria > Pseudomonadati > Pseudomonadota > Gammaproteobacteria > Enterobacterales > Enterobacteriaceae > Kosakonia > Kosakonia sp. MUSA4. The sequence goes on along the minus strand of NZ_CP025697.1, from coordinate 734,912 downwards.
CTTCGTTAGAACGACGAGCCTGATCCTGCTCGAAAGCCTGTGCTTTCTGGGCAAATGCCTGACGACCTGACGCGATGTCTTTTTCCAGCTTGCTGCGATCGCTCGCCTTCATGGTAGAGCCATCACGTTGCAGACGCTGAGCTTTGGCTTGCAGGTCGGATTCCATGCTCTGCAGTTCGCTTGCGCGACCGCCGAATTCGTTTTTCATCGTCTGAGAAACGCCGGAACTCTGCGCAACCTGTTGCAACAGGCTACCCATATCAACAATTGCAATCTTGTCAGCAGCTTGCGCTGACGCTGCCATTGCTAAACCGAAACCTGCAGCTAATAACAACTTTTTCACAATTTACTCCTTACCATCCCGTTTGTACCCGGAGGTACAGCTCTTTGCGTGGCCGGGCTTCCGGTTGAAGCCACAACCATCACTACACTGCGAATGCATTCCGTTGCTGTGCGGAATTACCAGGTTTTACCAATGTTAAACTGGAACTGTTCCGCTTTGTCTCCATCGTACTTTTTAAACGGCTGGGCGTAGGAGAATACCAACGGCCCCAATGGGGACATCCATTGTAATGCGATACCAGCAGACATGCGGATATTACTCGGATCGCTATAATCCGGAATACCCAGCGCTTTCATTTCCGCTGTATTTTGCCAATTTGTATCCCATACGCTACCTGCATCCCAGAAGAATGAGGTACGTACAGAGTTAGCATATTTGTCGCTGATAAACGGCGTCGGCGTGATGAACTCAACGCTGGCCACGCCCATGGCATTACCACCTACTGCATCATCAGACTTACAGTATTTCGAAGTCGTTGTATTACAGTTATCCAACCCACTGCCGCCGTAATAAACAGCTTTCGGACCGATGTTGTTGGACTGGAAGCCACGAACAGTGCTGGAACCACCGGCGTAGAAGTTCTCATAGAATGGCATCTCTTTGCCACCTAAACCGTCACCATAGCCCCAACGAGTACGACCCAGAATCACCCATTTGTGATCGTCGTCAATTGGGAAGTAGGAGGCGGTATCCACCGTCACTTTGTAGAACTCGTTATCGGAGCCAGGAACCGTAACTTTACCGTTCAGGTTGACGCGCGAGCCCTTCGTCGGGAAGTATCCACGGTCGAGGTTGTTATAGGTCCAACCATAGTTGAAGGTGAAATCGTCCGCCGAGTAACCGTTGCTATCACTCGTGGTGCTGGCGTTCTGACCTACGGAATCCAGATAACGCCACATTGCTACCTGAGGTTCCATTTGCGACAGGCTGTTATGAACGTAACCTAAGCCCGCACGCAAGGTGTTGTACTCATTGATTGGGAACCCGAGGGTACCGTCTACACCGTAGCTCTTGTTGGTATAAGAGGAAAGGTCAGCATTGTCAGCTTTAAAGTCGTTATAGAAGATACGACCGCCGAGGCTAACACCGTCAACCGTGAAGTACGGGTTGGTAACGGAGAATTCAGAGTAGGTCTGGTAGTCGTTTTTCGTCCCGCTGATACCCACAGAGTAGCCGGTACCTAACCAGTTATCCTGCTGTACGCCAACCTGGAAGCTGACGCCGCTCTCAGTACCGTAGCCGACACCGAAGTTGAAGCTACCGGTATTACGCTCTTTCACCTTATAGACGACATCAACTTGATCCGGGCTGCCCGGAACACGCTGCGTTTCGGTATCAACCGTCTCGAAATAGCCCAGACGGTTCAGACGCTCTTTACCCTGATCGACCAGATCGCTTCCCAACCACGCCCCTTCCATCTGGCGCATTTCGCGACGCAGAACAGCATCTTTTGAGGTGTCATTGCCTTCAAAGCGGATCTTGCGAACGTAAAAACGGTTGCCAGCATCCACATTAATATGCAGCTTAACGGTTTTGTCCGCATCGTTGATTTCAGGTTGAGACTGAACGCGCGGATAAGCGTAACCATAGCGACCAAGAAGCTTTTTAATATCATCTTCCATTTTGGTTACTTTGGTGCCGTTATACAGCTCGCCCGGCTCGATCTTCGTCAGGCTTTCAATCTCTGCAGAATGACCAGCAAGGTTACCACTCACCTGCACGCCGGAGAGTTTGTACTGCTCGCCCTCGGTCACGTTGACGGTAATGTAGATACCTTTTTTATCCGGCGTCAGGCTAACCTGAGTCGAATCAATGTTAAAGCGGGCATAACCGCGATCCAGATAGTAGCTGCGCAAACTTTCCAGGTCGCCAGCCAGTTTCTGTTTCTGGTATTTGCGATCGCCAATCACGTTCCACCATGGCACTTCATCGCGCAGTTGGAAGCTGGAGATGAGCTGTTCGGTGGTAAATGCATGGTTACCGACGATATTAATCTGTTGGATTTGCGCGGAAACGCCTTCCTGGAATACCAGTTTCAGGTCAACGCGGTTACGCGGCAGCGGGGTCACGACAGCTTTAACGCTGGCGCTGTATTTACCCACGCTGTAGTAGAAATCTTCCAGTCCCTTTTCGATATCGGACAGAGTGGTGCGGTCCAGTGATTCACCCACACGCACGCCAGAAGCCTCAAGGTTCTGTTTCAGCATGTCATCTTTCACCGACTTGTTGCCGGAGAAAGTAATGCTGGCGATTGTCGGGCGTTCTTTCACCTGGACAAGCAGGGTATCGCCATCACGCAGGACGCGAACATCCTCGAAGTTGCCGGTGGCAAACAACGCGCGAATGGTGTTACTGATATCTTCATCATTCACCGTATCGCCAGGGCGTACTGGCATACTGAGGAGGGCCGCACCAACGGCGACACGCTGTAGGCCTTCGAAATGAATGTCCTTCACTACGAACCCTTCAGCACCGTATACGGTGGCGCTGCTAAACAGCAGCGACGCTATGAGCAACTTTTTCATCGCCATCGTTATTATGCGTTCTTCCTAACAAACTCTCTTACAACCGAGAGAAATCATTGAAAAGTGCAAGCCCCATTAACAGCACCAGCAAAATAGAGCCAATGCGATAACTAAAGTCTTGAACTCGCTCGGATACCGGTCCGCCCTTCAGCTTCTCAATCGCCAAAAACAGCAGATGCCCGCCATCAAGAACGGGTAATGGGAACAGGTTAATAATGCCTAAGTTCACGCTTATCAATGCGAGGAACATCAGGTAGTAAATCAACCCGAACTCCGCTGACATCCCAGCCCCTTGAGCAATTGAGATTGGCCCACTGAGGTTGTTCAGTTTTACATCACCGGTGATCAATTTCCCCAACATACTGACCGTCAGCCTCATCAATTGCCACGTTTTATCCGTGGCTTCAACGATGGCGCTAAATGGCCCGTACTGGCGTACTGTCTTATATTCATCTGGCAGCGGAATAACTTTAGGCACAACGCCCGCGAAACCCTCTGCTTTGCTACCGGGTTTTGTATCCGGTATCAATGTTAAAGACAAGGGAGCCCCCTGTCTTTCTACTTCTAACGCTAACGGCGTTCCCGGATTATCCCGCACCAGATTAACGAACGTCATCCACTGAGTTAACTGCTGACCATCGACTTTAACGATCCTGTCGCCAGCTTGCAAACCTGCTTTGTTGGCCGCTGATCCCACCTGCACCTCCGCGAGGATAGGCTCAAGCTGCGCAGCGCGCGGCCGAATACCCAGCGCGGCGACCGGATCGTCTTTATCAGGTTGGAAAGCCCAGTGACGTAAATCGACGACCTTTTCCTGGCGATTGTTGCTGCCGAACGGCGCTACGCTGATGGTCATCTGGCTATCGCCGATTTTTGACACCAACTGTAAGCGCACAGCATCCCAATCAGGCGTTTCGATGCCATCAATCGATTTAAGTTCCATTCCGGGTGCAATTTGCGCGTTTGCGGCGATGGAATTGGGTGTTATTTCACCAACAACCGGGCGAACACCGGGGACACCGATGATAAACACCAGCCAGTAGGCGAAGATGGCAAAGATAAAGTTAGCGATTGGACCCGCGGCAATAACGGCTGCGCGCTGGCCAACCGTTTTATTATTGAAGGCGTAGTGGCGCATTTCCGGGGCAACCGGTTCAACGCGCTCATCCAGCATTTTGACGTAACCGCCCAGTGGAATCAGGGCAATTACAAATTCGGTGCCGTGTTTGTCTGTACGACGACAGAGCGCTTTGCCAAAGCCGATGGAAAAACGCTCTACCCGTACGCCACAGCGACGAGCAACCCAGAAATGGCCAAATTCATGCACGGTGATCAACACACCCAGCGCAACGATGAATGCCGCCAGATTCCAGAGAATGCTCAGCATAAAACCTTCCGTCAAATCGTCCTGAAAACCAGCAATAACAGGCAGGCAAATACGGGTACTGCCGCTGTCAAGCTGTCAATGCGATCCAGTATACCGCCATGACCCGGAATAAGATGACCACTATCTTTAATACCGGCTTCACGCTTGAACATACTTTCGGTTAAATCGCCCAATACGGAGGCCAGTGCGGCCACCACAGAGCAAATCAACAGAGTAGATGGCGCTATCTCGAGATTCGCCCAAGCGCCGTAGCCCCAGGAGATCACCCCCGCAGTCAGCAGACCACCGAGAAAACCTTGCCAGGTTTTTCCCGGAGAGACTTTTGGTGCCAACTTATGCTTGCCGAATAATTTACCAAACATGTATGCGCCAGAATCAGCTCCCCAGACGAGGATCATGACATACAGCAACCACAGCGCGCCATCATAGTGGTTATCGTTGTAGTGCCAGGCGCGTAGTGCCAGCATGCCCCAAAAAAAAGGCACAATCGTTAATATACCAAACACAAGACGTAAAACTCTGGAGTTGCGCCACAGCGCAGCAGACGCCGGGTAGCTCAGCACTAACAACAGAGCGCCCACCCACCAGGCCACTGAGGCCCAAAGCGAGAGTTCCACCAGCGGTTGATGGATATCATTGTGATATTGCGGCAGCAGCAACAGCATGAGCGCCAGCAGCAGCCCGCACAATACCGCCAGCCAAACCCGCTGAGAACGGGACGAAAAACCGCTCAGTTGCCCCCACTCCCACGCAGCAAGCATACAAACAGCGAGCGTAACGATCGCAAAACCCACCAGCGGCAACCAAAAAAGAGCTGCGATAACTATGGGAATTAATACAAAAGCAGAAATCAGGCGATACTTCAGCAAAAGCTACCCCCATCAGGCGTTTTCGCCACCAGGCTCGGTGCCGCCGAAACGACGCTCTCGATTGGCAAAGGCATGCAGCGCACCTTCAAAGTCTTGTTCATCAAAATCGGGCCAAAGAACATCAGTAAAGTAAAGTTCGGCATAGGCAATTTGCCAAAGTAAAAAGTTACTTATGCGATGTTCTCCACCAGTCCTAATCACTAAATCAACGGGAGCCAGCTCGTGCATGCAGACTTGCTTATTAAGCGTTCCTTCATCAATTTGATCCGGGCGTAACAGCCCTTCCTGCACTTGCACGGCTAATTGCCGGACTCCCTGAACGATATCCCAGCGACCACCATAGTTCGCTGCGATATTCAGCGTCAGCCCGGTATTCTGGGCGGTCAACTCTTCTGCTTTGCGGATACGTTCCTGCAAACGCATATTAAAACGGCTGGTATCACCAATGATGCGCAAGCGTACATTGTGGCGGTGCAGGCTTTTTACTTCACTATCCAGCGCCCACACAAACAGCTCCATCAGCGCACTCACTTCCTGCGCCGGGCGATTCCAGTTTTCACTACTAAAAGCATAAAGCGTCAGTGCATCGATACCATTGTTGGCGGCAAATGAGACCGCGCGGCGAACAGACTTTGCTCCAGCCCTGTGACCAAAGGCACGGAGTTTCCCCTGTCTTTTTGCCCAGCGACCATTGCCATCCATGATTATCGCAACATGGCGGCAGCCATGTGTTGGCAAATTTTCGCTTATCGGTTGGTTAGCTGACAACATAACGCGTTTTAGTCCCTGAAAAGGATTTAGCGGTACTCAGGAATACAAAGCCCTTACGCAAAAAAGCCGCGTAAACCACGGCTTACTCAATCCGCCATATCACAAACTGGCAATTTTGTGGCGCAGACTATATCACCGAAGCCTAACGCTAACAAATAGCACCGTTGCTCATGACTGTAATATCACTAGCTTGCGAGGCGCATCACTTGTTTTTGCGCAACCTCACGAGCTTGCGCATCGACAGCAAGTACATCATCTATACTCTGCGGCTCTCGCAAATCCATCTGCTCAAGCACAGACAGATTAAGGGCAGCGATATCAGTGAAACGGATTGCAGATGCCAGGAATGCCGAGACAGTCACCTCGTTTGCTGCGTTCAGCGCCGTTGTCGCTGCCTGCCCTTCATCGGAGGCATCAATAGCCAACTTCAGACAAGGATAGCGATCGAAATCGGGCTCTGCGAAACTTAATGAACTCAGTTTGCAAAAATCGAGGGCATTGACGCCAGACGGCACACGCTCAGGCCACGCCATCGTATGTGCAATGGGTGTACGCATATCCGGCTCACCCAACTGCGCCAAAACACTGCCATCCTGATAGCGAACCATGGAGTGGATCACCGATTGAGGGTGAATCAGCACTTCCATCTGGCAGGCAGCGGCATTAAACAACCAGCGTGCTTCAATGTATTCCAGACCTTTATTCATCATGGTGGCGGAATCAACGGAGATTTTACGTCCCATTGACCAGTTCGGATGACGACATGCCTGATCCGGCGTCATTGCTGCCAAATCAGACAGCGGCGTCTCCCGGAACGGGCCACCAGACCCGGTAAGCAGAATAGACGAAACCCCATTCAGCTCAAGATCAGCGTACCCCAGGTTCTGCTGAATTGTTTCCGGTAAACTCTGAAAAATCGCGTTATGCTCGCTATCGACCGGCAAAAGCCGCGCGCCACTCTCTTTCACCGCTTCCATAAACAGACGCCCGCAGGTAACCAGAGCCTCTTTATTTGCCAGCAAAACAGTCTTACCGGCGCGAATGGCGGCCAGTGTAGGCACCAGTCCGGCTGCGCCTACAATCGCCGCCATCACCTGATCGACGCCATTTAGCGCGGCCATTTCGCAGGCGGCTTGTTGACCACTGAGCACTTCAGTACGGCAGCCATGCTCGCGCAGCGCCAGTTTCACTTGCTGTGCGCTGTGCGCGTCGTCCATTACGGCGAAACGAGGAGAGAATTCGAGACACTGCTCAATCATACGGGCAACGTTCTTACCCGCGACAAGCGCAGTAACGGAAAAGCGTTCAGGGTTATGGCGAACCACATCAAGCGTGCTGCAACCAATAGAACCCGTTGAGCCCAGAAGGGTTAAATGCTTCATTAAACGCTCACAATGTTGCGAGGATAAAAAGCAAAACGCCGCCAGCAAAGCCACCGGAATGGCTCTCTGTACGGCGTTTTAGTCGGTTTTTTCGAATCAGAACTGCATCAATTCTGCTTCTTTGTCCGCCAGCGCCGCTTCTACTTTTTTGATGGCAGCGTCGGTCAGCTTCTGCACGTCTTCCTGTGAACGACGATCGTCATCTTCACTGATTTCTTTATCTTTCAGCAGCGCTTTTACTTTATCGTTCGCGTCACGGCGGACGTTACGTACCGCAACACGCGCTTGTTCAGCTTCGCCGCGCACGACTTTAATCAGATCTTTACGACGTTCTTCCGTCAGCGCCGGCAGCGGAACGCGGATATCGCTACCCGCAGAGCTTGGGTTCAGGCCCAGGTCAGAAGTCAGAATCGCTTTCTCAACAGCCGGGCTCATAGAACGATCGAACACGTTGATTTTCAGAGTACGGGAGTCTTCTACCGTCACGCTGGCCAGCTGACGCAGCGGAGTCGGCGTACCGTAATATTCCACAACGATGCCATCCAGCAGGCTCGGGGAAGCGCGGCCAGTGCGCACTTTGCTGATTTGGGTTTTGAACGCTTCAACGCATTTTTCCATGCGTACTTCAGCATCTTTTCTGATATCACTAATCACGTTACGGATCCTTGAAATCTTGTCGCAGACAGGCCATACGGCGGGTGTGCTAAGTATAGCCTGTTCAATTAATGGCACCGCGAAGATGCCAGAAAGGACTGCTTAATAAATTAAAGCGGAATCTTACCTTTATTTATTGCTTACGGGAATTAGTCCGTAATCAATGTGCCTTCTTTTTCGCCCATGACAACGCGACGCAGCGCACCAGGTTTGTTCATGTTAAATACGCGAATCGGCAATTTGTGGTCGCGAGCCAGCGTAAAGGCTGCCAGATCCATCACTTTCAGTTCTTTGTCCAGCACTTCGGTATAGGTCAGTTGTTCACACAGGGTAGCGGTCGGATCCTGTACCGGATCGGCAGTGAACACACCGTCAACTTTCGTCGCTTTCAATACCACATCGGCTTCGATTTCGATGCCGCGCAGACACGCTGCGGAATCGGTGGTAAAGAACGGGTTACCAGTACCTGCACTAAAAATCACAACGCGATTATTACGCAACAGGCTGATTGCTTCTGCCCAACTGTAATTATCACAGACGCCATTCAGCGGAAAAGCAGACATCAAACGCGCGTTCACATAGGCACGATGCAACGCATCACGCATTGCCAGGCCGTTCATAACCGTCGCCAGCATACCCATGTGGTCGCCCACAACACGGTTCATCCCCGCTTTCGCCAGACCAGCCCCACGGAACAGGTTACCACCGCCAATCACTACGCCAACCTGAACACCCAGTTCAACCAGCTCTTTAATTTCCTGCGCCATACGGTCGAGAATACTTGCGTCGATACCGAAGCCTTCTGATCCCTGGAGCGCTTCGCCGCTAAGCTTAAGCAGAATGCGTTTGTAGACGGGTTTTGCATTGGTAGCCATGTTTCTTTCCTGAGACTGTCAACAATTGGACGGGTTTAATACTGGCGTATGATACGTCGCCTGCCAGCGCAAACACTAGTGTGCTGGCTGATTTTCAGATGAAGGGCATAAAAAGAAGCCGCCCTCAGGCGGCTCCTTTTAATGATTAAGACTGCTTGGACATGGCAGCAACTTCTGCTGCGAAGTCAGTCTCAACTTTCTCGATGCCTTCACCCACTTCGAAGCGAATGAAGCCAGTCACGTCAGCGTTGTGCTCTTTCAGCAACTGACCAACGGTTTTGCTCGGATCCATAACAAAAGGCTGGCCGGTCAGAGAAACTTCGCCGGTGAATTTCTTCATGCGGCCTTCAACCATTTTCTCTGCGATTTCTTTCGGCTTGCCAGACTGCATGGCGATATCCAGCTGAACCTGGTACTCTTTTTCTACCACTTCAGCGGACACGTCTTCCGGCTTAACGAATTCCGGCTTGCTTGCAGCAATGTGCATGGCCAGCTGTTTAACCAGCTCTTCGTTAGCATTTTTAGCTGCAACCAGAACACCGATACGCGCGCCGTGCTGGTAAGAGCCCAGAACATCACCTTCCAGAGAGGATACGCGACGGATGTTGATGTTCTCACCGATTTTAGCAACCAGCGCTACACGCTCTTCTTCGAACTGTGCTTTCAGAACTTCAACGTCAGTGATTTTGCCAGCAACAGCTGCGTCCAGAACTTTGTTCGCAAATGCCTGGAAACCGCCATCTTTAGCAACGAAGTCAGTCTGGCAGTTAACTTCCAGAATGAGGCCGTAAGTGCCGTCGATTTTAGTGATGATCACGCCGTCAGCAGCAACGTTGCCTGCTTTCTTGGCCGCTTTGATCGCACCAGATTTACGCATGTTCTCGATCGCCAGATCGATGTCGCCGTTCGCTTCAGTCAGCGCTTTTTTGCAATCCATCATGCCTGCGCCAGTACGTTCACGCAGCTCTTTTACCAGGGATGCGGTAATTTCAGCCATTCTTTAATCCTCGGGAGAGATATGACCTGCACGGTTACAGGAACCAAACAGGCTTAAAAGTGAAAAAGGGGGCCATAAACAGGCCCCCTAACCAAACTCGGTACTACCTGCTCAATAAGGGGCTCAGAGAGCGTGCCTTATTATTCAGCTTCTACGAAGCTTTCTTCCGCCTGAGTAGCCAGATCCGAGGAACGGCCTTCACGAACGGTAGCAGCAACGGCATTCAGGTACAGGCTAACAGCACGGATTGCGTCGTCGTTACCCGGGATAACGAAGTCAACGCCGTCCGGATCGGAGTTGGTATCAACGATAGCAAATACCGGAATACCCAGGTTGTTTGCTTCTTTGATTGCGATGTGCTCGTGGTCAGCGTCGATAACGAACAGAGCGTCCGGCAGACCGCCCATGTCTTTGATACCGCCCAGGCTGTTTTCCAGCTTGTCCAGCTCACGAGTGCGCATCAGCGCTTCTTTCTTGGTCAGCTTGTCGAAGGTACCGTCCTGAGACTGAATTTCTAGGTCTTTCAGACGTTTGATGGACTGACGAACGGTTTTCCAGTTAGTCAGCATACCGCCCAACCAGCGATGGTTCACGAAGAACTGATCGCAGTTCAGAGCAGCGTCTTTCACCGCTTCGCTTGCAGCGCGTTTAGTACCAACGAACAGAATTTTGCCTTTACGGGAAGCAATTTTGTTCAGCTCAGCCAGAGCTTCGTTGAACATCGGTACAGTTTTCTCAAGGTTGATGATGTGAACTTTGTTACGCGCACCGAAGATGAACGGCTTCATTTTCGGGTTCCAGTAACGGGTCTGGTGACCAAAGTGAACACCAGCCTTGAGCATGTCGCGCATGGAAACAGTTGCCATGATTAAAACCTCTATATAAAAGTTGGGGTTATGCCTCCACGTATCCCATATTACCGACCCCGAAGGGCACCCCGGAATATGTGCCGATACGTGTGTGTTATTACACAAAGTGAGATTTGTGGCTCACGTCCCAAAAACAGGAACAGAGTCCGGCGCGCTTTATACCACAAAACGCCGCAGGAAACCAATAGTTGTTGACGCAGCGTGCTGTTACCGATTCTCAATTTGGCACAAGCCGCGCCTGACTGTTACCATTGACAGCACTAACCTGGTATAGTCGAAAAATTCGACGCTGACGGACTCATTCCATGGCTATCTCTATTAAAACTCCTGAAGAAATCGAAAAAATGCGCGTCGCCGGCCGTCTCGCCGCCGAAGTGCTCGAAATGATCGCCCCGCACATTAAACCGGGCGTCACCACCGGCGAGCTGGATCGCATCTGCAACGACTACATCGTTAACGAGCAGCACGCGATCTCCGCTTGCCTCGGTTATCACGGCTTCCCGAAATCCGTATGCATCTCTATTAATGAAGTGGTTTGCCACGGCATTCCGGATGACGAAAAACACCTGAAAGATGGCGATATCGTCAATATCGACGTGACCGTTATCAAAGACGAATACCACGGCGACACGTCCAAAATGTTTATTGTCGGCAAACCGACCATTCTGGGCGAGCGCCTGTGCCACGTCACTCAAGAGAGCCTTTACCTGGCGCTGCGCATGGTGAAACCGGGTATCCGCCTGCGCACGCTGGGCGCTGCGATCCAAAAATACGTTGAAGCGCAGGGCTTTTCCGTGGTGCGTGAATATTGCGGCCACGGTATTGGCCGTGGCTTCCACGAAGAGCCGCAGGTTCTGCACTATGATGCTGACGACGGCGGCGTTGTGTTGCAGGCCGGTATGACTTTCACGATTGAACCGATGGTCAACGCAGGTGATTACCGTATTCGCACCATGAAAGATGGCTGGACGGTAAAAACCAAAGACCGCAGTCTGTCGGCGCAGTATGAACATACCATCGTGGTGACCGAAACCGGCTGCGAGATCCTGACGCTGCGTAAAGATGACACCATCGACGCGGTACTGACCGCCGCCTGAGTCGGCGCGTTTCAGTGACATCAACGGTCCGCTCTGCGGGCCGTTTTTTTTGCCCTTTTTCCGCCAGCGTCATAGATATAAACGACTTTTCATTTCTTACCATCTCTTTTAATTTGTCTATACATAACCCCGCATGCCGAATGGGTGGCGATAATGAGTAATCTCTCTTCCGAACAGTTTGTCAGTACAGTACAACCCACCCTTCCCGGCCAGCCAGCGTATCCTGGCACCTGGTCCCAGGACGAATTGCAGTGCGCCAGCATTAAAGCGCACATTGACGCCTTTCAGCAGTGGCTGGGGCACGTTTTCGACGCAGGCATTTCCGCGGAACAACTGATTGAAGCCCGCACTGAATTTATCGATCAACTTTTGCAGCGCTTGTGGCTGGGGTACGGTTTCGGTGAAGTCGGCGATATCGCGCTGGTTGCGGTAGGCGGTTACGGTCGGGGTGAATTGCACCCCTTATCGGATATCGACCTGTTGATTCTCAGCCGTAACAAACTTCCCGATGAGCAGGCCCAGAAAATCGGCGAGCTACTGACGCTGCTGTGGGATGTGAAACTGGAAGTTGGCCACAGCGTACGCACGCTGGCTGAGTGTTTGCAGGAAGGGCTATCGGATCTCACGGTCGCCACGAACCTGATTGAATCGCGGCTGCTGATTGGCGATGTCGCGCTGTTTCTGGAATTGCAAAAGCACATCTTTAGCGATGACTTCTGGCCTTCCGAAACCTTCTTCCCGGCCAAAGTGGTGGAGCAAAACGAACGCCACCAGCGCTATCACGGCACCAGCTATAATCTTGAACCGGATATAAAAAGTAGCCCTGGCGGGCTGCGCGACATCCATACATTGCAGTGGGTCGCTCGCCGTCATTTTGGCGCAACATCGCTGGATGAAATGGTCGGTTTCGGCTTTTTGACCGAAGCCGAACGCAATGAGCTGAATGAATGTTTGCACCTGCTGTGGCGGATCCGCTTTGCGTTGCATCTGGAGCTAAATCGCTACGACAACCGCCTGCTTTTTGATCGGCAGCTCAGCGTTGCCCAACGTCTGAATTATGTAGGCGAAGGCAATCAGCCGGTTGAGCATATGATGAAAGATTTCTTCCGCGTCACGCGCCGCGTCGGCGAGCTGAATCAGATGCTGCTGCAACTCTTTGACGAAGCGATTCTGGCGCTGACTGCCGATGAAAGGCCGCGCGCGATCGATGATGAATTCCAGCTACGCGGCACGCTGATTGACCTGCGCGATGAGACGCTGTTCATCCGCGAGCCGCAGGCGATTTTGCGCATGTTTTATATCATGGTGCGCAACAGCACGATTACCGGAATCTACTCCACCACCCTGCGCCATCTGCGCCACGCGCGTCGCCATCTGACGCAGCCGCTGTGTTATATCCCGGAAGCGCGCTCGATTTTCCTCAGCATGCTTCGCCACCCCGGCGCGGTCAGCCGCGGACTGCTGCCGATGCACCGCCATAGCGTACTGTGGGCGTATATGCCGCAGTGGTCGCACATTGTTGGTCAGATGCAGTTTGACCTGTTCCACGCCTATACCGTGGACGAACACACCATCCGCGTGTTGCTGAAGCTGGAGAGCTTCGGCAAAGAAGAGACGCGCAATAAGCACCCATTGTGCGTGGAGCTGTGGCCGCGCCTGACGCACCCGGAGCTGATCCTGATTGCCGCCTTGTTCCATGATATCGCCAAAGGTCGCGGCGGCGATCACTCGGTGCTCGGCGCGCAGGATGTATTGAAATTTGCGGAATTACACGGGCTGAACTCGCGGGAAACCCAGCTCGTTGCCTGGCTGGTACGCCATCACTTGCTGATGTCGGTCACCGCACAACGCCGCGATATTCAGGATCCGGAAGTGATCAAACAGTTCGCCGAAGAGGTGCAAACGGAGAACCGCCTGCGCTTCCTCGTCTGCCTGACCGTCGCGGATATTTGCGCCACCAATGAAACACTGTGGAATAGCTGGAAACAGAGCCTGTTGCGCGAACTCTATTTCGCCACCGAAAAACAGCTGCGCCGCGGCATGCAAAACACGCCGGATATGCGCGAACGTGTGCGCCACCATCAGTTGCAGGCGCTGGCGCTACTGCGAATGGACAATATTGATGAAGAGCAACTGCATCAGATCTGGGCGCGCTGCCGTGCCAACTATTTTGTTCGCCACAGCCCAAATCAGCTTGCCTGGCATGCGCGACACTTATTGCAGCACGATCTGAGCAAACCGATGATCCTGCTGAGCCCGCAGGCAACGCGCGGCGGTACCGAGATCTTTATCTGGAGCCCGGATCGGCCGTACCTGTTTGCCGCCGTCTGCGCCGAACTCGACAGACGCAACCTCAGCGTCCATGACGCGCAAATCTTTACCACGCGTGACGGCATGGCGATGGATACCTTTATCGTGCTGGAACCGGATGGCAGCCCGCTCTCCGCCGATCGTCACGATGCTATCTGTTTCGGGCTGGAACAGGCGATTACCCAGCACAGCTGGCAGCCGCCGCAACCACGTCGCCAGCCGGCTAAATTACGCCACTTTACGGTGGATACTGAGGTCAATTTCCTGCCGACACATACCGACAGAAAATCGTTCCTGGAATTGATTGCTCTTGATCAGCCAGGCCTGCTGGCGCGGGTCGGTCAGGTGTTCGCGGATCTGGGAATTTCGCTGCATGGCGCCCGAATTACAACCATTGGTGAGCGAGTAGAAGATTTATTCATAATCGCAACTGCCGACCGGCGTGGCCTTAATAATGCGCTGCAAAAGGAGGTACAACAACGGTTGACAGAGGCCCTCAATCCAAACGATAAAGGGTGATTGATTTTTTACACTGATGGAAAGAGTAAACAATGCAGCAGTTACAGAACGTTATTGAAGCGGCTTTCGAGCGTCGCGCAGAGATCACCCCGGCAAATGTGGATACCGTCACCCGCGAAGCGGTAAATCAGGTTATTGCCCTGCTCGATTCCGGCGCACTGCGTGTCGCAGAAAAAATCGAAGGCCAGTGGGTCACTCATCAATGGCTGAAAAAGGCCGTTCTGCTCTCTTTCCGCATTAACGATAACCAGGTTATCGACGGTGCGGAAAGCCGCTACTTCGATAAAGTACCGATGAAATTTGCCGACTATGACGAAGCGCGCTTCCAGAAAGAAGGTTTCCGCGTGGTTCCGCCAGCAGCGGTTCGTCAGGGCGCATTTATTGCCCGCAATACTGTGCTAATGCCGTCTTACGTGAACATCGGCGCCTATGTTGATGAAGGTACGATGGTGGATACCTGGGCGACCGTAGGTTCCTGCGCGCAGATTGGTAAGAATGTTCACCTCTCTGGCGGCGTCGGTATTGGTGGTGTTCTGGAGCCATTACAGGCAAACCCGACTATCATTGAAGATAACTGCTTTATCGGTGCGCGTTCAGAAGTGGTGGAAGGCGTTATCGTTGAAGAAGGTTCGGTTATCTCGATGGGCGTTTATATCGGCCAGAGCACGCGAATTTACGATCGTGAAACTGGCGAAGTGCATTACGGCCGTGTACCGGCTGGTTCTGTGGTTGTTTCCGGCAACCTGCCGTCTAAAGATGGCAAATACAGCCTGTACTGCGCTGTAATCGTGAAGAAAGTTGATGCCAAAACCCGTGGCAAAGTAGGTATTAACGAACTGCTGCGCACCATCGACTAAGTCTTTCCCTCTCCCTGTTTGGGAGAGGGTGATATATCCCGCCTTTTTTGCATTTTCATGTGGCAAAAATAGATTTTTTCGTTAATTATTCATAGGTTATGTTGAGCTTAAGGGTACCGCTATGTACGATAATCTGAAAAGTTTAGGCATCACCAATCCTGATGAAATCGATCGCTATAGCCTCCGCCAGGAAGCGAACAACGATATTCTGAAAATCTATTTTCATAAGGACAAAGGCGAGTTTTTTGCCAAGAGCGTCAAATTCAAATACCCCCGCCAGCGTAAAACAGTTGTCGCCGACGGTGTAGGACAAGGCTATAAAGAGGTGCAGGAGATCAGTCCTAACCTGCGCTATGTGATTGATGAGCTGGATCAAATCTGCCAGCGAGATCGCACTGAAGTTGATCTGAAACGTAAGATCCTTGACGATCTGCGCCATCTAGAAAGCGTAGTGACCAATAAGATTAATGAAATCGAATCCGATCTTGAGAAACTGACCCGCAACAAATAAGTCCATTTCGCCGGGTGGAGTCTTCCCTCACCCGGCAAAATATCAATGTTGTTCATCCAGTTGCAGCGCCACGTACAGCAGCAACCTGTCATCGAAATTGCCCAAATCAAGCCCCGTCAGCTCAGAGATACGATTCAGACGATATTCCAGCGTGTTTCGGTGAATAAACAGCGCCTTCGATGTTGCCAGCGGTTGCACATTGTGACGAAACCAGGCCGCCAGCGTACGGCGCAGTAACCCGTTGTTGTCCATCGCTTTTAAACGAGACAATGGACGCGCCAGTTCATTGGCCTGCCAGCCGCCGCGCAAACTGTCGAGCAGCACCGGCAGCATTAAATCCTGATAAAAGTAACTGCGGTTTTCCGGCATACGCTGTTTGCCCACCATCATGGTGGTACGCGCCGTGCGATAAGAGCGGGCAATGCTGCCCGGCCCGGTGAAATAGTTGCCCAGCGCGACACGAAAGCGTAGCTGGCCATTCTCTTTCATACGGGTAATCAACTGTTCTACACGTTTGCGGTGATCTTCCGCATCCCAGCGACCAAACTGATTGAGCGCCGGTTTCAGCACCACCATTTCAGTCAGCGAGACAATCGCAATCAGATTGTTGCGTTCCGGCGTCGTCAGCGCATTTTGCAGTTGCTGTAGCTCAGCCATTGCGCTATCCACGCCCAACTGACCGCTGTCCACTTCCACCACCGCAACGACACGTGGCTGATTTAAATCTATGCCGAGGCGCTGCGCCCACTCAGTTAACGCCGGAGTGTGCTCTTCAGCCTGGATCAGATTCATCACCAACTCTTCGCGCAGGCGACTATCCTGCGCCAGCAGATGCATCAGACGAGACTGTTCCAGCATCATTTCGGCGGTCATACAGACCAGTTCGCCATATTTACGTAGCGTTTCCGGTTCGCCGGTCAGACCGATAACGCCAACAATTTCCCCTTCAAGACGCAGTGGCAAGTTGATGCCCTGACGTACGCCATGCAGATGGCGGGCAACCGCATCGTCAATATCGACAACACGCCCCTGGGAGAGAACCAATAGCGCGCCTTCGTGCAATTCACCAATTCGTTCACGATCGCCACTACCGATGATGCGACCACGTGCATCCATGACGTTAATGTTCGTATCGATGATGCGCATCGTCCGCGCCACGATATCCTGTGCCATTTTAGTATCAAGATGCCAGCCAGCCATGTAACCCTCCCCTGTGCAGAGCCCAAGCATATGGGAGAAAGCCCTGGCAATCACTGTGCAAATGCACAAAGCAACATTCGGAAGTATGGAGTTGTGGAAGGCTTCACAAAACGGGAGGAGGGCTCTCTTCCCCGCATGGAGGAAGAGAGCCTGGCAGGTTACTGCATCAACAGATAGATGGAAGTATCACCACGCTGAATGTTCAGCGCCAGTACGGAAGGTTTGCTGTCGAGAATTTTGCGCAACTCGGCGATATTTTTCACCGGTTGCTGGTTCGCGCCAACAATGACATCACCTTTTTTCAGGCCAATCTGCGCCGCCTGGGAGTTGGCTTTCACCGAATTCACCACCACGCCGCCATCTTTGCCTTTATTGCTCATTTCTGCGCCATCAATTCCGCTGAAAATAGTGCTGGAATCAACCTGATTCTGGCTGCTCTGTTGCAGTTCCAGCGTAATGTTCACCGGTTTGCCATCACGCAACATGCCCAGTTCAACTTTGCTGCCAATCGGCATTGAACCCACTTCAGCACGCAGTGCGGCAAAGCTACTGATAGGCTTGCCGTTAAGCGAAGTAATCACATCGCCCGCTTTCACACCGGCTTTCGCGGCGGCAGAATTCGGCATAACCTGGCTGACAAACGCCCCGCGCTGCGCATCGACTTTCATCGCTTTCGCCAGCTCAGAGTTCAGCTCGGTGCCCATAATACCCAGTTCACCACGGCGAACCTGACCGAACTGAACCATCTGCCCGGTAAGGTTTTTCACCATATTACTTGGGATGGCGAAGCCGATACCGATGTTGCCGCCGTCCGGCGCAAGGATCGCGGTGTTGATACCAATCAGCTCACCGTTCAGGTTCACCAGCGCACCGCCGGAGTTCCCGCGGTTAATCGCCGCATCGGTCTGGATAAAGTTTTCATAGTTTTCCGCATTCAGGCCGCTACGGCCCAGTGCGGAAACAATCCCGGAGGTCACGGTTTCGCCCAGACCGAACGGGTTACCAATCGCCACGGTGTAATCGCCCACACGCAGCGCATCAGAGTCGGCAATCTTAATCGCCGTCAGGTTTTTCGGATCCTGGATTTGAATCAGCGCGATATCTGAACGCGGATCTTTACCCACGACTTTGGCGTCAAATTTGCGCCCATCGCTCAGTTGTACCTTGATAGTATTCGCGTTATCCACGACGTGGTTGTTAGTAACGACATAGCCTTTCGCTGCGTCAATAATTACCCCGGAACCCAACGCCATAAATTTCTGCTGCTGGCTGTCGGCGCCGCCCTGACCACCCTGGCCGCCGCCCTGGCAGAACGGCGAGCCCTGGAACGGTGATCCATCCTGGCAGAACGGTGAATTATCACCGAAGAACTGCTGGAAGTTGCGCGGCATACGCGGTGTGTTCACCGTGGTGCTGCCTTCAACGTTGATACTCACGACCGATGGCATAACTTTTTCCAGCATCGGCGCGAGGCTTGGCATTTGCTGCGATGTTGTCGCTGAAGATGCCGTTTCCGCTGCCATAGCCGACAGAGGGGACAGCGCTAAACTTAAACTCAGGGCCAATGCACTCATTGCTAACGTGGTTTTTTTCATGTCTCTCAATCTCATTACCGATTAACGCAAACTGCTGTGTATGTGTCACTCAGAGTCGATTTATAGCCTGAAGTTCAGGAATCAAGTGTCTGGAAAAAGTAAAAATTTATTGGCAGTCTTTACAATTCAAACACGTTATTCCACGGCCATCATCCGTCTGTATTCGTCCCATGAATATAGATCTGTCATACCGCTAATATAGTCCTGGATTAATCGACAACGGTGATAATACTCCAGCACCGGATACACCAAATCATCGGACGATAATTTGCTGACCGCCTCGACATATGCGAGCCGGTGGCGCGTCGAAAGTTTATGAAACAGGCGCGATTCAATCGGGAAACGACGCAAACGTTCTTTTTCCACCAGCTCGGTAAAATCCGCCAGTGATAATTGCAACAACGGGCGGTAAATTTCCAGCAACCCGCTAATCACGCGATAACCCTGTAATTCCAGTTGCTCGACGTCCGGGTGGCTGAACACCTGTTTAATGGCGACATTTTTATATAATTCAAGTAGCTGGCTAAAGTCGCTATCATCCTCCAGCAAAGCGTGGTTGAATTCTCCGCTGAAAATTTGCGGCAGATTATCGATAAATCGTTGTGCGGCGTAGGGCACCAGTTTATTCAGCGTGTTCACCCGCAAATACATGAAGAACTGATCTTCTGCGCTGCGGCTCATAGAATTAACGCGGGATTTGTCCCACGCATTTTCGACAACCTGAGCAAACAGCGATCCTTTTTCATGTTCGCCCCAGGCATCATAAAGATGCTGATAAAGTTGCTCGGCAGTGAAAATACGTTTCTCAACGGCATCTTCCAGATCGGCGACACAATAAGAGATATCGTCGGCAGCCTCCATTATCCACGTCAAAGGGAAGCGGCTGTAAGTATCGAGATCTAATTCTTTACGTAAGCGCGCAACATACGCTTCCTCGGAAAAATAATAACCCGGCTTTTTCATTAAATAACTGTGCGAAGCTGGCGGTTCTCCAACCCACCACGCGGGACGGGTATATTTTAAAATACAGCCCACCTGCGCCCAGGTCAGATTCATTCGCATTAATGTATGCACCAGACGAATGCCCTGCGCATTACCTTCAAAATGGCTTAAATCGTGACGAACCTTGCAGCGCAGCGCGTTAAGTTCGTCCTCCCCTTCGCGCAGACGTAGTGCCACCACTTCGCAGCGATCGTCAGATGATGGCTGTCCGACAGCATCATCGGGTGACAAACGCTGGCGGAACCAGTCATTAATGGCCGCTTCGCCAAAATGACCAAATGGCGGGTTGCCAATGTCGTGCATCAGGCAGGCCATTTCGACGATGCTTTCGAAGGGCCCGGTCAGTTCATCCAGGCCATACGTTTCCAGCAGGCGCTGCTCTTTCAGACGGCTGAGGATCTCTTTGGCGATATAGCGCCCCACTTGCTGTACTTCCAGCGAGTGCGTCAACCGCGTACGAACCGCCGCATTTCGCTCCAGCGGGAAGACCTGCGTTTTTTGCTGCAAGCGCCGGATAGCGGGAGAGTTGATGATCCGCCCGCGATCGCTTTCAAAAATACGCAGAATTTCACGTTCGGTTTTCACGCCCTGCGGCGAACGATAGCGGCGGCGCCAGTTTATCTTGTTGCGAAAATCGATCTCTGCCATTTCCTCTCCTGTGCGAAGCGTCACGGGATATCATTACAATCCTGTATGCCATGATAGACTATGCCCTGGAAACGTAATTCTGTCCTATCACATTAGCGAGTATCTCCATGAAAATTGGCATTATTGGTGCAATGGAAGAAGAAGTTACGCTGCTGCGTGACAAAATCGAAAACCGTCAAACGCTCAACGTTGGCGGCAGCGAAATCTACACCGGTACGCTGAATGGCACAGACGTCGCGCTGCTGAAATCAGGCATTGGTAAAGTTGCCGCAGCGATGGGCGCGACCCTGCTGCTGGAGCGTTGCCAGCCGGACGTGATTATCAATACCGGTTCCGCTGGTGGCCTTGCACCGACGCTGAAAGTGGGCGATATCGTGGTGTCTGACGAAGCGCGTTATCACGATGCCGATGTCACCGCATTTGGTTACGAATATGGTCAGCTTCCGGGCTGCCCGGCCGGTTTTAAAGCCGATGACAAACTGATTGCGGCGGCGGAAGCCTGCATTAATGAACTGGATCTGCATGCTGTGCGCGGGCTGATCGTCAGCGGCGATGCCTTTATTAACGGCTCCGTTGGCCTGGCGAAAATCCGTCACAACTTCCCGCAGGCGATTGCCGTGGAAATGGAAGCTACCGCCATTGCTCACGTTTGCCACAACTATGGCATTCCGTTCGTGGTTGTGCGCGCCATCTCGGACGTTGCCGATCAGCAGTCCCACCTCAGCTTTGATGAGTTCCTGGCCGTGGCGGCGAAGCAGTCCAGCCTGATGGTTGAAACTCTGGTGCAGAAACTGGCTCGTGGTTAATTATTTTTTCAGGGTGCTTGCCGCCCTGCTTGTTCTGATGCCGGCGTGGTTGTTCGCCGCGCCGCGCGTCATCTCCCTCTCCCCGGCCAATACAGAACTGGCATTTGCCGCAGGCATCACCCCCGTTGCCGTCAGCAGCTATTCTGATTACCCGCCCGCAGCGGCAAAAATTGAGCAGGTTGCCAGTTGGCAAGGCATCAACCTCGAACGCATTGTCGCGCTGAAGCCCGATTTGGTACTGGCATGGCGCGGCGGTAATACGGAGCGTCAGGTCAACCAGCTAAAACAGTTCGGTATCACCGTAATGTGGGTGGATAACATGACCATTGAGCAGGTAGCGGATACGCTGCATAAACTGGCGCCCTACAGCCCAAGGCCGCAACAGGCAGAACAAGCGGCTCAACATCTGCTCGCCGAATACCAGACGCTAAAATCCCGCTATGCCAGCCAGCCCAAAAAACGAGTCTTTCTGCAATTTGGCACGCAACCGCTGTTTACCAGCGGAAAAGCGTCAATTCAGAATGAGGTTCTGGAGCTTTGCGGCGGGGAGAATATTTTCGCCGCCAGCCGCGTGCCGTGGCCGCAGGTAAGCCGTGAACAGGTGCTTGCGCGGCAGCCGCAGGCGATTGTTGTCGCGGGAGAAGTGGACGAAATCCCCAAAACTGAACAGTTCTGGCAAAACCAGCTGAATGTACCGATTATTTCTCTGCACGGTGACTGGTTTGAACGGGCAAGCCCGCGTATTATCCTCGCCGCTCAACAACTCTGTACTGCCCTTGCGCAGGTGAAATAACTGGGGAATCAACCATGTTGGTTTACTGGCTGGATATTATTGGTACCGCCGTATTTGCGATCTCGGGCGTTTTGCTGGCCGGGAAATTACGTATGGACCCCTTCGGCGTGCTGGTGCTTGGCGTCGTGACGGCGGTGGGCGGCGGGACCATCCGCGATATGGCGTTAGCGCACGGGCCAGTATTCTGGGTGAAAGATCCTACCGATCTCGTCGTCGCCATGGTGACCTGCATGCTGACGATTGTGCTGGTACGTCAGCCCCGGCGTTTGCCCAAATGGATCCTGCCGGTGCTGGATGCAGTGGGATTAGCCGTTTTTGTCGGTATCGGCGTCAACAAAGCGTTTATCGCCGAAACAGGGCCGCTTATCGCTATCTGTATGGGCGTATTGACCGGCGTTGGCGGCGGGATCATTCGTGATGTGCTGGCGCGCGAAGTGCCGATGATTCTGCGCACCGAAATCTACGCGACGGCCTGTATTGCCGGTGGGATTGTTCACGCCACGGCGTTTTATTTCTTTGCCGTGCCGCTGGAAACCGCCAGTATGCTGGGCATGGTGGTGACGCTGGTTATTCGCCTGGCAGCAATTCGCTGGCATCTGAAGTTACCGACCTTTGCGCTGGATGATGCCGGGCGCTGATCGGCAGCCCGGATTAGCGCCTCAGGTGCAGATTGTTCTGCTGTTGATGGTCAGCCTGTTTTCAAAGCAGGCTATGAATATAAAAATATTTAATGAGTTCGCTATTATTACGCAAATTCAGTTTTTTCATTGCGTTCATTTTTTGGGTAGCAACAGTACTTATAGCCCGGCAACGCTTTTCAGCAATCTCAAGTAAGCTGTATCCCTCAGAGAACATTTTTATCACTTCCCACTCTTTCTTTGACAATCTCTCGTATTTACGGCCATATAATTGCCCCGTAATATAATCCGAAATATATTTCTGCTGTATTTCCGGATTTAATACGTGCTCAATTGCCTGTTTCAGCTCAGCCGAACTATCGCTCATGCTAATAATTGCATCAACATTCATCTTTACCAGTTGGTCAATGATATGTGCATCGGCTTCCAACAAAATCAACAGGACTTTGCTGCCAGCGGCAACCGCATCGTCTGTTGTTTGCCGCAAACTCTGGCTGGTATTGTTGATGATAGTAAACCATGTGCTGAGGTCGAGAATAATGAGATCAACAGGCCGTGCGCCGGTGATTTGCAAAAGCGCATCGTAATTCTTAAATACGCTAAATGTAATTTCAATATTCTTATTATCCGGCACGCATTCTATCAGCAGTTTGTTTAGTATGTTGAATTTATTTAGCAGTGCTATATTAATACTTTGAAGACAATTATGCATCCATGCCTCACTAAAGGTCCTTCCTGGTCAAACATTACTATTGCGGGTTTGTCTGTGAGTAACAAAAGCAGATACTAACACTTCCCAAAAAGTTGTCGCTGAAATAATCACTGTCATCTTGAAATTAAGAAAATTATACCGTTAAAATTAATTCTTATATTTTCATAGCAAAAATAAAAACAGTTTATATCCAAAATATTAATTAGCATGACGCGATGTTATAGCTCAGAGACAATGATAAACACATCTGGATCGGTGAAAACAAAAAAGCCGCGTCGATAAACGCGGCTTTTTTACGGGCAGCAAACGGTTCTCAGATGCTGAAAGAGGAACCACAGCCGCAGGTGCTGGTCGCATTCGGGTTGGTTACCACAAAGCGGGAACCTTCCAGGCCTTCGGTATAATCTACCGAGCCGCCTACCAGATATTGCAGGCTCATCGGATCAACCACCAGGCCAACGCCCTGTTTCTCGATAGTCATATCACCATCGTTGATTTGATCGTCAAAGGTAAAACCGTACTGGAAGCCGCTGCAACCACCACCGGTGATGTAGACACGCAGCTTCAGATTCGGGTTATCTTCGTCCGCAATCAGGTTCTTTACTTTGTTGGCTGCTGCGTCGGTAAACTCCAGCGGCAGCGCTACGTCATCACTCATGTCTTGCTCCCAATTGATACTGCGATCTGGGCAAATATTAACCCGATCTTTTCGGCTATTATCCAGTATGCAACTAAATCGTTCAAGTATTCTCCCGCTCTATATGAGGATCCGCGCTGGCAGATTGCCTAGCAAGCGTACGTGCCAGAATAGCGGAATAGAGCGGTTTACCGCCAAGAAACTGCGCTAACAGCGTCGCACCAAGGCAGGTAATGATCATTGGCAATATAAGCTGATAATTGTCTGTCATTTCCAGAACCAGCACGATCCCGGTCAGCGGCGCGCGTAACGACGCCGCCAGCAACGCCCCCATTCCGGCAATGGCAAACGTCCCGGCATCTAACTGATAATGCGGGAAGAGAATCGCGCTCGCGCTGCCGAACGCCATCCCCAGGACCGTCCCCAGCGCCAGCATCGGCGCGAAAATACCGCCCGGCGCGCCGGAACTAAAACAGAGCAAGGTGGTGACAACGCGGGCAAGGAAAATGAGCAGCAGCACGCCGACGGTATAATTGCCCGCCGTCGCTATCGGGATGAGGGCAAAACCGCCGCCGGAAAGCGCCGGCGCAACCAGCCCTAAAACGCCGCACGCGCCGCCAACGATGCCACCAATCAGCACCCACTTCCCGGTGTGTCCGCCATGAAGTCGCTGAAACAGATCCTGGGTACGCAGCACTAACGCATTAAACAGTGGGCCGACGCAACCAAACACCATCCCCAGCAGCAGATAGAGCCACAGCGTGTTCACTGGCGCATTGCTGAGTTTGCCGACATCGATCACCGCCGCCTCGCCGTTAAACAGCCGGAACACAATGCTCGACATGATCACGCCGGTAAACACCGCTTTAATCGAGATCAGGTTGTAGTGAAACTGCGAGCGCATCTCTTCAATGATGAACAGAATCCCCGCCAGCGGCGCGTTAAATGCCGCTGAAAGCCCGGCCGCGGCACCGGTCGCCAGCAGCGTATGGCGGGCTTCACCGCTGCGCAGGCGAAACAGATCGCCCACCATTCGCCCGATATTGCCGCCGATCTGCACCGTGGGCCCTTCACGCCCCAGCACCATACCCGCCCCCAGCGTTCCCATGCCGCCGATGAATTTCACCGGCAGCACGCGCCACCAGCGCACCGGGCGAAGTTCTTCCAGCGCGCCTTCAATTTCAGGAATACCGGAACCGCCCGCCTCCGGCGCAAAGCGCCGCACCAGCCAGTAGCCCATCATCGCCAGACACGCCGAAGCGATAAACGCCAGCGGCCAGACCAGCGCACTGTTCGCCACCTGTCCCAGTGCGCCGATACGCGCATTCAACACCGCGTTGACCGCTTTCTCAAACGCCACGCCAACCAAACCCGTCAGCGCACCGGCTATTGCAGCCACCACTAAAATTGCCAGCGGCGTTTTATCGCGTTGCAGCATTTGACGCACGATATTCCGTCGACGGCGCTGCTCAACCTGTTGTTGTTCGAATGAGGGAGTCTCTGCTTGCATCTGATTTTCTATAGATCATACAAAAGAGGTATTGTAACCAGCGACTGCCGCCGCGTCGCGGGGGAATGTCCTGCAAAATATGTCGTTTCACCGGGGCAAAACTTTCATAACATTCGTGTAATCACATAGAATGACCGGCATTGAATTTTCCACGAACCAGGAATGAAAGATGAATAAGTCTGAAGAACTCTTTAACGCAGCGCGCGAACTGATCCCCGGCGGTGTCAATTCACCGGTACGCGCCTTTACCGGCGTCGGTGGTACACCGCTGTTTATCGAGCGTGCTGACGGTGCTTATTTGTATGACGCCGACGGCAAAGCCTATATCGATTACGTCGGTTCCTGGGGGCCAATGGTACTTGGGCATAACCACCCGGCCATTCGCAACGCCGTTATTGAGGCGGCCAGCCGCGGGCTGAGTTTTGGCGCACCAACAGAGATGGAAGTCAAAATGGCCGCGCTGGTGACCGAACTGGTACCCACCATGGATATGGTACGCATGGTGAACTCCGGTACGGAAGCCACCATGAGCGCCATCCGCCTGGCGCGCGGCTTTACCGGCCGCGACAAAATCATCAAATTCGAAGGCTGCTACCACGGCCATGCCGACTGCCTGCTGGTGAAAGCCGGTTCCGGCGCGTTGACCTTAGGCCAGCCGAACTCACCGGGCGTTCCGGCTGATTTCGCCAAACACACGCTGACCTGCACCTATAACGATCTTGATACTGTTCGCGCGGCCTTTGAACAGTATCCACAGGATATCGCCTGTATCATCGTTGAGCCGGTTGCCGGCAACATGAACTGCGTACCGCCGCAGCCGGAATTCCTGCCAGGACTGCGTGCGCTGTGCGACGAATTCGGCGCGCTGTTGATCATTGACGAAGTGATGACCGGTTTCCGCGTTGCGCTGGCGGGTGCGCAGGCTTATTACGGCGTCGAGCCGGATCTGACCTGTCTGGGCAAAATTATCGGCGGCGGCATGCCGGTAGGCGCGTTTGGCGGGCGCCGTGAGGTAATGGACGTGCTGGCACCGACCGGCCCGGTCTATCAGGCCGGCACACTCTCTGGCAACCCGATTGCGATGGCTGCGGGTTATGCCTGCCTGACCGAAGTGGCGCAGCCGGGCGTTCACTCCACGCTAACCGAGCTGACCACGCAACTGGCCGACGGTCTGCTGGAAGCTGCGCAGCAGGCGGGCATTCCGCTGGTCGTTAACCACGTAGGCGGCATGTTCGGCCTGTTCTTTACCGATGCGCCAGCCGTGACCTGCTATCAGGATGTGGTGAAGTGCGACGTTGAACGCTTTAAGCGTTTCTTCCATCTGATGCTGGAAGAAGGCATTTATCTTGCGCCGTCAGCGTTTGAGGCGGGCTTTATGTCCGTGGCGCACAGTGAAGAGGATATCGATAACACTATCGATGCCGCACGTCGCGTTTTCACGAAGCTGTAATGGTTTTAGCCCTCTCCCCGGTGGGGAGAGGGAAAAGATTAGCGGCTCTGCTTTCTCAGTAAATAGATAAAGTACGGCGCGCCGATAAACGTCGACAGCAATCCCGCCGGGATCTGGAACGGAAACATCAGCATCCGCCCGCACCAGTCAGCAAACACCAGCAATATTCCCCCGACCAGCGCCGAAATGACCATATGCGGCATCGTACGACGGAACCCCATCATCCGCGCAATATGTGGCGCCATCAGGCCGACAAAGCTCAACGGGCCGATGGTCATCGTCGCAGTAGCCGTCAATGCCGCAGCCAGCAACAACAGCGCGATGCGCGAAGATGTCAGCGCCAGGCCAACCGCGCGCGCCGTATCGCCGCCGAGCGGTAAAATCATCAGCCAGCGACGGCAAAGCGGTGTCAACGCCAGCAGGATCACCATCATCACGCCGCTACGCAGCACCTGCTCGCCCGAGGCGTTATAAGTACTGCCGGAAATCCACGTCAGGATCGTTGCCATCCGCGGATCCCCGCTGGCCTGCAACATCATCAACAACATGGTGAAGGCGGTACTGAGCGCCATTCCCGCCAGCAGCATGCGGTGCGGCGAAAATCCGCCGCGCCCGGCGGCGATCATAATGATCAGCAGCGTCAGCGCCGCGCCGAGGCTCCCGGCGGGCATCAGCCAGCCAAACGCGTTGCCGGGCACGAAGAACAGCATCAGCACTACGCCAAAAGCGGCACCAGAGCTGATCCCCAGCACTTCCGGGCTGGCCATCGGGTTACCGGTCAGGCGTTGAATGATGCAACCCGCGACAGCCAGCATCACCCCGGCGGTCAACGCGGCAATAATGCGCGGCCAGCGCCACGGCAGCAACTCCTGCAACAGCGTGCCGCTGGTCCAGTGCCAGCCCTGCGCATCGCGGCCAAAAGCCAGCGCGGCCCACATCGCCAGCAACAGCACCACCAGCCCGCCCAGCACAAACCACGGCACCTGCTGACGTTCTGCCGCGACATTGTCCCCGGCGTCCATGGCGGGCGTATTCATGCTCCGCAGACGCGGCAACAGCCACAGCAGCAACGGAGCGCCAATCAGCGCGGTGATCGAGCCGGTGGAGACTTCCATCCACACCCGCGTCAACCACCAGATGATCTGATCGGAGAGCCAGAGGATCAGCGCGCCAATCAGCGGCGCTAACAGCAGCCGCGCCAACAGACGACGTGCGCCGAGCATTTTTGCCAGCAGCGGCGCGAACAAGCCGATAAAACCGATGATCCCCACCGCATTCACCAGCAACGCACTCAGGACAACCGCCAGCGTCAGCGCAGCAAGTCGCGCCATCGACAGCGCAAGCCCCAGATTGCGCGCAACGCCATCATCCAGCCCCATCAGTGTAAGCGGGCGCAGCAACAGCAGCGTCAGCACGGCGCAGCCGACGAGCTGCGGCCACAGACTTTGCGCCACGCTCCAGTCGGTCTGCGTCAACGTTCCGGTGCTCCACAAAAACATGCTTTGCAGTTGATCGTGATGAAACAGCACCAGCAACTGGTTGATCGCGCCGCAATAGAGGCTGACCACCAGACCGGCGAGGATCAGCGTCACCGGCGACAACCGTTTTCCCCACGCCACACCAAATACCAGCGCGCCAACGACGCCTGCGCCGATCAACGCAGCAAACTGCGAGGCCAGCACGCCCGGAATGGTCCACAGCGTCGTAATCGTGATGCCCAACTGCGCGCCGGTCGCCACGCCCAGCGTGGTCGGTTCGGCCAGCGGGTTACGCAATACCTGCTGGAACAACACGCCAACCAGCCCAAGCCCCGCGCCCACCAGCAGCGAGACGGCCAGACGCGGCAACAGGCTGTAATGGAACAGCATCTGATCGATCAGATTACTATCCGGCGCACGAAACGCCTGCCCCCACTGCGCGCGCGGCAGCGCAATGTTTAAATTGCTCCAGGTCAGCCAGGCGGCGGCGACAAACAGCAGCGCCAGCAAGAAGGCCGGGAAACGTGCAATACGCTGGCTCATGCCCGGCCTCCCAGCGCATTATCCAGCACGCGGGTGAAGTGCATCGCCGACAGTGTTGCGCCATAGAACCAGACCGCCGGAACACGCTGGAATCGGCCAGCCCGGACAAACGGCATCGCCTGCCACAGCGGCGTCGCCATCAGCTTGCGCATATCCTGCTCATTACCGTGATCGAAACAGAGCACATCCACATCTTTGTACGCCGCCAGCCTGTCGATACCGACCGTCACGCTGCCCCAGAAGGTGGTTTCCCCCTGCCAGGCATTGCGCACGCCCAGTTGATCGAGCACCGCCTGGAACAGGCAGTTCTCGGCAAACACCAGCACATGGCGCGGATCGAGCAGGGTAATCATCAATAATGGACGATCGCCGCGCCGGGCGAAATGCGGTTTTGTCCCGTCAATTAAGGCATCAAACTGATCGAGATGTTTTTTGGCTGCGGCTTCCAGATTCAGCATTTGCGCCATTTCGTTCAGCGAACGACGGGCCAGCGCCAGCGGTTGTTTACCGTCGCTGAAGGTAAAACCGCGCCCTGGGGCGATCTTCGCCAGTTTGGCCTCATCCGGGCCGTAACCCGCCGACCAGACCAGCAGCGAGGGTTTCATCTGCGTGAGTAATTCGAGGTTCGGTTCGGTACGCAGACCGACGTCAATCACCGAAGCGGGCAGCGACGGCTCGTTAACCCAGATGTTGTAATCATGAACATCGGCAACGCCATACGGCGTGATGCCCAGCGCCAACAGCAGCTCCACCGGCAGCCATTCCAGCGCCACAATACGGTGCGGATCAACGGTTGCCGCATGAGCGCTGCGCAGATGCCACAGCAGCGGAGAGAGCGCCATCGCCGTCAGTAAGCGACGACGGCTAATCGAGTGTAGATCGGCCATCAGTAGACAAAGCTCACCGGCGCCGCACCCGCCGGATGCGGCAGGATCCCCATCGGGATACCGTAAATATGTTCAAGAGTATCCGCGCGCATCAGCGTGTCCGGCGTGCCTTCGGCGATCATTTCACCGCCGCGCAGCGCCACCAGATAGTCGCAATAACGCGCCGCCATATTGATATCGTGCAGCACGGCAATCACCGTCAGCCCGCGCTGCTGACTTAAGCGATGCACCAGCGCCAGCACATCAACCTGATGCGCGATATCCAGCGCCGAGGTCGGTTCATCCAGCAACAGGCAGCGGCTGTCCTGCGCCACCAGCATCGCAATCCACGCCCGTTGACGCTCTCCGCCGGAAAGGCTATCCACCAGCCGGTGCGCCAGCGGCTTGAGCCCAACCAGCGCTATCGCCTCTTCCACTTTTTCTCTGTCGGCCACGCCAAAACGCCCCAGCGCACCGTGCCACGGGTAGCGGCCAATCGCCACCAGCTCACGCACCGTCATCCCTTCCGCCTGCGGCAACTGCTGCGGCAGATAAGCCACTTTGCGGGCAAACGCTTTGCTGTTCCAGCTCTCCAGCGGCTGCCCGTCGAGCAGAATATCGCCCGCAGAAGGCGGCTGATGACGGCCGAGCATTTTCAGCAGTGTGGATTTGCCCGAACCATTATGACCAATCAGGCCAGTGACTTTCCCCACCGGGAATGTCAGGGAGAGAGGATGCAGCAGCGTACGTCCAGGCACACTAAAAGCAACATCGCTCAGTTGAAAGGTTGTATTGGGAAGCGCTCTGTTTTCCTGCATGATTGCCAACTTATAAAAGGGCACGGCGAACCGTGCCCGAAGAGAGATTAGAAGCGGAAGGTTGCGGTCGCCACCACCTGACGTTCTGCGCCCCAGAAGCAGCCGTACGTGTTGAAGCAACTGGCAACGTATTCACGATCGAGCAGGTTATTCACGTGCAGCGCGACGTTGGAACCCGCCAGGCCAACACGCGCCAGATCGTAGCGCACCAGCGCATCGACAACCGTGTAGCTGCCCACCTTAAAGGAGTTCGCCGGATCGCCATAGCTTGAACCGGTGAGACGTGCGCCGGTCCCTAATGTCAGACCAGACAAAACACCGTCGTAGAAGGTGTAGTCGCCCCACAGTGATGCCATATGTTTAGGCACCTGCGCCGGAGTGTTGCCTTTGTAATTGGTATCGGTGGTGTATTCAGCCTGGGTGTAGGTATAAGAACTCACCACGTTGATATTCGCTGACAGTGCCGCTTTGGCTTCGATTTCCACGCCGCGCGCGCGAATTTCACCGCCTTCAACAGACCAGAAAGAACCGTTTGGATCGGCCATCAGATTGTTGCTCTTGGTGAGCTGGTAGACGGCGCCGGTCATGACAATCGGACGATCTTTCGGGCTGTATTTCACGCCCGCTTCGTACTGCTTGCCTTTAGAAGGTGCGAAAATAGCGCCGCTCGCCCCGGTGGTCGATGCCGGTTCAAACGACTCGCTATAGCTAAAGTACGGCGTTACGCCATTATCGAACAGGTAGTTAACACCGCCACGCCAGGTAAACTGCTTATCGTCACGTTCCGCTGTGATATTGGTGGTGCGGTTGAATGCGCTCTGTTTAGCCCAGTCATAACGGCCGCCCAGCGTGACCAGCACCTTATCCCACTGCGCCTGATCCTGCGCGTAAAGGCCCGTTTGTTGCTGGCGGTTCAGGATCTGGTAAGCGCCAGAAGGCGTCGAGTGAGCAGCGAAATCGAAATCACCGCGATCAAGGTTGTAGATATCAGACGGAGCGACAGAGCCTGCATAGCCAAACCATGAATTAATGTCGTTACGCATACGCATGTAATCGACGCCAGTCAGCAGAATGTGATCCACTGAACCGGTAGCAAATTGCTTTGCAGTTGCGTATCGACGGAGAAGTTCTGCAACTTCTCGTGATCGATCACATACTGGCGCGTCAGGTAATGGCCCCACTCAGACTGCGCAATGCCCGCACATGGGCTGCTCGTCGGAGCGCTTGAATAGAGTGGATCAGAACACATCCCATAACCGTAAACGCTGTTCTGCGACGTTTTGTTCTCGGCGTAACGCAGGTTCTGGCGCACGGTGAAGGTGTCATCGAACGCATGTTCGAAGCTATAACCCACCATTTTCTGGTTACGGGAATAGGTGTTGTTCTTCGCGCCTTCGTTGAAATCGGTCGGCAGACGCGAGCCATTCGGCAGCGGTTGAACCGTCCCCTCTTTCGGTAACCAGCCGTAATAACCGGTTTCCGGCTCGTTCTGGAAGTAAGAGAGGAACGTGAAATTCGTTTTGTCATCCGGGCGCCAGGTAAAAGATGGCGCAACGGTGTAGCGCTGCTCTTTTTTGTCTTCCTGCTGCGCATTCGCCGAACGCGCAAGACCGGTTAACCGATAAGAGAAGACACCGTCATCATCCAGCGCATCGCTGAAATCAAACCCGGTCTGGAACAGGTTGTTGGTGCCGGCTTTAAACTGTATTTCGTACAGCGGCGTAGTGGTTGGGCGCTTGCTGACCATATTCAACAGGCCGCCCGGGCTGCTTTTTCCGTAGAGCACCGAGGTTGGGCCGCGCAGGATTTCGGCGCGCTCAATCATGTAAGGATCAATTACCGCGTCATTGTAGAAGTTGCCCTGCATCTTCAGACCGTCGAGGTAGTTGTTCTGGCTCTGACCATCCGCCGCGAAGCCACGAATAATCAGGTAGTCGTAGGTGTTGGATGCACCACGCGTCCCCACCGCGACTCCCGGCGTATAGCTGAGGGCTTCTTTCACGGATTTCGGCTGATGCAGCGCGATCTCTTCGCTGGTCACCACGGAAATAGACTGGGGTGTTTTCTCCAGCGGCATATCCGTTTTGGTCGCTGTGGCGGTATGTTTCGCCGCGATGGTAGCCGCCGGACCCCACGCGTTTTCCTGCGCAGCAGGCGCTGTGGTCACGGTGATGGTTTCTTCATTCTGGGTTGTTGCAGCCTGTGCATAAACAGACATGCCGCTAACCGCTGTGGCTACTACAACTGCGATTTTACGCAGCGTAGTGTTGACTGGCTGAGCAGTTTTTGGACGCGCCATTGGTTTATCTCTGAATCAATGAGTGAATGATAACGTAAACGATAATTATTATTATGACCGCAGAATAATATGCGAAGCGTTGTGCGTATAGCAAGCAGTAAGCCGCGCGAGTGCGCCTGAGGGATTAAGAAATAACCAGACAAAAAACGGGGAGTTAAAAGGTGTTTAAAAGGACGTTATTTGAATGTTTGCGATAGCGAAAAAGAAAAAACCCCGGCCTTGCGACCGGGGTTTTCAGGGTTAATTACTGCCAAACATCTCTTTGATCCAACCTGCGACGCCATCGCTTTTCTGCTCTTGCTGCGGCTGTTGCTGAGGTTGCTGTTGTTGCGGCAGCTGTGGCTGTGTTGACTGATCAAACGGGTTGCCGGTTTGCGGCTGCGCCTGATTCTGCTGGCACAGCGTATCCGGGCTGGTTGTCCAGACCGGCAGCGAACGCGAGCCGCCACCGCCGCAGACAAAGTTGCCCATGTCGTCGACACCCATTGTGGTGATGTCTTCCGGCGGCGTCAGATCCAGCGGGATTGGCGATTGGTTTTCCAGATAACGCTGATAAATCGCCATCGCGCCGCTTGCGCCATACAGCTTCGTCGGCTGGTTATTATCGCGGCCCACCCAGGTAATCGTCACTTCACGCCCGTCGATACCGGCAAACCAGGTATCAACGTTATTGTTGGTGGTACCGGTTTTCCCTGCCAGATGCAGACCCGGATATTTCGCGCCCAACTGACGTCCCGTACCGCGCTGAACCACCTGTTGCATAGTCCACAGCGTCATATACGCCGCCTGCGCCGGTACCGCACGTTCGGCCTGCGGGAAGCTCTGATACAGCACCGTACCGTCTTCCGCAATCACTGAACGCAGTGCGGAAAGCGGCGCGCGGTTGCCGCCGCTGGCGATAGTCTGGAAGGCCTGCGCCACTTCAATCGGCGTCAGGTTCAGCGCACCGAGCAACATTGACGGCATGCCGGTGAGCTGATCTTTCGGCGCGCCCAGTTTCAGCCAGGTATCCGTTACCGCTGGCAGACCAACCGCCATCCCGAGGTTAACCGTCGGCACGTTCATCGAACGTGTCAGCGCATCCACCAGCATAACCTGACCGCTGAAACGGCGATCGTCGTTCTGTGGCGCCCAGACCTGCCCGTTCGACAACCGCAAAGAGATCGGCGCATCGGCAATCCAGGTGTTGAGGCGGTACACATTCGGCTGGCTCAGCGCCGTCAGATAGGTCGCCGGTTTCGCCAGCGAACCAATGGAACGGCGCGCCTGCATAGCGCGGTTATAGCCCGCGAACTGCGGCGTCGCGCCACCAACCATGGCCCGAACTTCGCCGGTGTAGCGGTCTACCACTACCATCGCTGTTTCAAGATCGCTCAGTTTGCGCTGCTTGATCAGCGCCGGAATACCTTCCACGGCGGCTTTTTCTGCCGCGTCCTGCGCAACAGAATCAAAGGTCGTGAAAATCTTCACGCCGGAGAGATCTTTCACTTTGTCGCCGAGTTTCGCCTGCAACTCCTGGCGCACCATCTGCATAAACGCCGGCTGCGGTGAAATCACTCCGCCGCGCGGCTGTACGCCCAGCGGACGGGCGCTCAGCATGTCATACAGTTCCTGATCGATGACGTTTTGCTGTTGCAGCAGGCGCAACACCAGGTTGCGGCGCTCCAGTGCCAGTTTCGGGTTACGCCACGGGTTATAAACCGACGCTCCTTTCACCATCCCTACCAGCAACGCCTGCTGATCGAGGCTCAGCTCTTCCACCGGACGGCCAAAATAGTAGAGGCTCGCCAGCGGGAAACCGCGGATCTCGTTGTCGCCGCTCTGACCGAGGTAAACCTCGTTCATATACAGTTCAAGAATACGATCCTTGCTGTAGCGGGCATCCATAATCAGCGCCATATAGGCTTCGTTGGCTTTACGCCAGTACGACCGTTCGCTGCTGAGGAACAGGTTCTTCACCAGTTGCTGCGTCAGCGTACTTGCCCCCTGCACCGTGCGTCCGGCGGTCAGGTTTGCCAGCACCGCGCGGCCAATGGAGTAGAAGCTGATACCGTCATGCTCATAGAAATGACGGTCTTCGGTCGCCAGCAGCGTATCAACCAGCAGATCCGGGAAACCGTTACGCGGCACGAACAGACGTTGCTCGCCGTTCGGCGAAGAGAGCATAGTGATCAGGCGCGGATCGAGACGGAAGAAACCGAACTGGCGATTGCTGTCCATGTTCTCGATGGTTTCCAGACGATCGCCGTCAAAGGTCAGACGCGCGCGCACCTGCCCCTCTTTGCTGTCCGGGAAATCAAACGGGCGGCGGATCATCTCAATGCTTTTCGCCTGCACGGTAAACTCGCCGGGACGCGTCATCTTCGTCACCTGGCGGTACTGCGTGGCTTCCAGCAGTTTTACCATTTCGTTCTTGCTGATCGCCATATCCGGCTCAAGGTTGACCATGCGGCCATAAACCGCAGCCGGCAACTGCCAGACTTTACCGTCGATACGGGCGCGGATTTTTTGATCCAGATAAACACCATAAATGGCGCACAGCACGGCTAAAACGATGAAAATTTTCAACAACAGCCAGAACCAACCGCGTTTGCCGCGTGGCCTCCCGCCTTTGCCTTTACCTTTTTTCGGCATCGGTTCTTCATCCTCATCATCATCGTCGTAATCGTCGTACTCCTCTTCCCGGAGTCGGCGACGACTGATTTTTTCTTTCGCCGGACGCACAGGTTTCCCCTTACGTCCAATTGGCTCGCGGTCATTCCCCGCCATGCTTTACTCTCCGCAACATTCAGGCGCAAGGGCCTGATTCTCAGTTCTTTTGCCAACGGGCAGAAGAAGAAATCTCTCAATTTTTAGCGCACCGCGCTGCTCAGCCGGGTTTACGAATACTTCTTCGTGCGCCGGGTCGGCGCGGTATTCGCCGGATCGTCCGGCCAGACATGTTTCGGATAGCGCCCTTTCATCTCTTTTTGCACTTCACGATAAGCGCCGTTCCAGAATGCACTTAAATCCCGCGTAATTTGCAACGGCCGCTGCGCCGGGGAAAGCAGCTCCAGCACCAGCGCGACGCGCCCTTGAGCAATCGTCGGCGTGGCCGCTTCGCCAAACATCTCCTGCATGCGCACCGCCAGCGCCGGTGGGTTATCTTCATGATAACGGATGGCAATCCGGCTTCCCGTCGGCACAGTGTAATGCCCCGGCAGTTCACTATCCAGCCGTTGACGTAATGACCACGGCAGGGTGTTTTGTAATGCCTGCGTAACATCCAGCGCTTTTAAATCACGCAGCGATCGGATACCGCCCATTTGCGGCAATAACCATTGCTCCAGATTCTCCAGTAAAGAGGCCTCATCCACGGCGGGCCAGCCCTCTTCCGGCAGCCATTTCGCCGCGCAGTGTAAACGTAAACGGTACTGCACAGCCTCCGGCGTCCAGTTCAAAACGTGCAAACCTTTCTCGCGGATGCCGTTAAGCATCGCCTGATGCAGCTCCTCTTCCGAGGGTTTAGCCAGCGGCTGCACTTTCACCGTTAACTGGCCAATTCGGCTGCGGCGAAAGGCTTTTAACGTACCTTGCGCCTCGTCCCATTCGACGGTATCTGATTGCTGCAACAGTTGTGGGCAGCGGGCGATCAGCGCCTCAATATCGAGCGGCAAGGCCAGTAAAATACGCGCATCCGGTGACTGGCTACCCTGCAATAACAACGGCGCAAGCAGCCATTCATGGCGATTTAGCGCATCGTCGGCATCCAGCGTCGCCCCCATGCCGTTCGCCAGTTGATAACGCCCTTCCTGCCCGCGCCTGCGCGCGATACGATCGGCAAACGCACCGGCAAGCAGCGGCGCCACCGCGCTGATATCCGCTGCTCCCCTGCTGCTTTTCAGCCTACGCGCGAGCTGGCGCGCACGCTGTTGCCAGTTTGGCTGCGTGCGCGAAAAAGCTGCGCTTAAATCACTGTTTCCGCCGCGAGGCGGTTCTTCAAGGATGGCGGCCAGCGCTGCCGCCGTCGCGATCTCATCATCCCCTTCAGCCGCCGCCAGCATTGCGGCCAGCCGCGGATCGTTACCCAGCGCAGCCATCCGCTGACCAAACGCCGTTAAACGGCCTTCTTCCAACGCCCGCAGCTGCGTGAGCAACGTGCGCGCCGCCGCCAGATTAGTCGCCGGAGGCAGATCCAGCCAGCAAAGTTGCGCAGGATCCTGGCATCCCCAGAGTAATAATTCCATCAACAGGCCGGATAAATCGCTGTGCAGAATTTCCGGGCTGCTTTGCGCCGCCGCACGTTCAGCCTGCTCTTTACTTAATAAATGTACGCAAATCCCCGCTTCCAGACGCCCGGCGCGGCCAGCGCGCTGCGTCATCGACGCCACGCTAATACGCTGTGTTACCAGCCGGGTTAAACCGCTGCGGGGATCAAAACGCGCCACGCGCTCCTGCGCGCTGTCTACCACCAGGCGAATACCTTCGATGGTCAGACTGGTTTCGGCAATATTGGTGGCGAGCACCACTTTGCGCTGCCCGGCGGGCGCAGGCAGAATCGCCTTGCGTTGCTCGCTAAGCGGCAACGCGCCATAGAGCGGGCAGAGCAGCACATCGCTGCCGACGCGGGCGGAAAGTTGCTCCTGCACGCGCTGGATCTCGCCCACGCCCGGTAAAAACAGTAATAAAGAACCGCGTTCCTCGCGCAGTAATCCACTGACGACCTGCGCTACGGCTTCATCAAAGCGCTGATGCGCTGCCAGCGCCTGATAGCGTTGCTCGACCGGGTATGCCCGCCCGGCGGAAACAATGGCAGGTGCCTGCGGCAAAAGGGTTTGCAGCCGTTCGTTATCCAGCGTGGCGGACATTACCAACAATTTAAGATCGTCGCGCAGCCCCTGCTGGAGATCCAGCAACAACGCCAGCGCCAGATCCGCCTGCAAGCTGCGTTCATGGAATTCATCGAGGATCACCAGCCCAATGCCGTTCAGCTCCGGATCCTGCTGGATCAGGCGCGTCAAAATCCCTTCGGTGACCACTTCAAGGCGCGTATTCGGCCCTACGCAGGTTTCTGCACGCATGCGATAACCCACGGTCTCGCCGGGTTTCTCATTCAGCAGTTCCGCCAGCCGCTGCGCCACATTGCGCGCCGCCAGGCGACGCGGCTCCAGCAGCAAAATCCGCCCGTTGATCTCCCCCTGCTGCAGCAGTTGTAACGGCAGCCAGGTGGATTTCCCGGCACCGGTCGGCGCACTCAACAACACCTGAGGAGAGGAACGTAACGCAGCAAGGATATCGGGCAGAACAGCAGCAACCGGCAGTGAGGACACAAAAGCTCCAGAGGATTCACATAAGAAGGCCAGCTAGTATACCATCGCCATAATTCATTACCGAGAACACGCCATGGCCGAATCAAAAAGGCTGTTTTTCGCCATCGAACTGCCTGCCGACATCCAGACGCAGGTCATTCACTGGCGCGCGCAGCACTTTCCCCCCGAAGCCGGACGCCCGGTGGCGGCAGCAAACCT
Source organism: Kosakonia sp. MUSA4 (assembly GCF_013085925.1). Lineage (NCBI taxonomy): Bacteria > Pseudomonadati > Pseudomonadota > Gammaproteobacteria > Enterobacterales > Enterobacteriaceae > Kosakonia > Kosakonia sp. MUSA4. Next base: position 696,444 of record NZ_CP025697.1, on the reverse strand, counting down.
GCATCTGACGCTGGCATTCCTCGGCGAGATCAGCGCGGAAAAGCAGCGGGCGCTGGAAGGGCTGGCCGGGCGCATTCGCCAGCCGGGTTTTACGCTTCATCTGGATGACGCTGGACAGTGGCTGCGATCCAGAGTGATTTGGCTCGGCTCGCGCCAGCCGCCGCGCGGGTTGCTGCAACTGGCCGATATGCTGCGCGCGCAGGCTTCGCGCAGCGGGTGTTATCAAAGCCCCCAGCCGTTTCATCCGCATATTACGCTGCTACGTGACGCCAACCGCGCGGTGGCTATCCCGCCGCCGGGGTTTCGCTGGTCTTTCCCGGTCAACGAATTTTCCCTGTATGAATCGCAGTTTATCCAGGGACGCACGCGTTACACGCCGCTGAACCGCTGGACGCTTACAACAGAATAATAAGGATTTCCTATGGAATTTATTCCGCCACTTAAATCCGCCACGCTGATTCAGCGCTATAAACGTTTCCTGGCGGATGTAATTACCCCGGAAGGTGAAACCCTGACTTTGCATTGCCCTAATACCGGAGCGATGACGGGTTGCGCGACGCCAGGCGATACGGTGTGGTATTCCACTTCGACAAATCTGAAGCGCAAATATGCGCACACCTGGGAATTAACTCAAACCCAGCAGGGAGCATTTATTTGCGTCAACACCCAGCAGGCCAATGCATTAACAAAAGAAGCTATTCTCGCCGATCGCCTGCCTGAACTAACGGGATATAGCTCGCTGAAAAGCGAAGTAAAATATGGTGCGGAGCGTAGCAGAATTGACTTTCTGTTACAGGCAGAGGATCGTCGCAACTGCTATATTGAAGTGAAATCGGTCACGCTCGCCGAGCAGCAGTCAGGCTACTTTCCGGATGCCGTCACCCTGCGAGGACAAAAGCATCTGCGGGAGTTAATGAGCGTCGCGGCCAGCGGCGATCGCGCGGTAATTCTGTTTGCCGTCCTGCACTCTGCCGTTGAACATTTTTCTCCAGCACGCCATATTGACGAGGAATACGCACGATTATTGAGTGACGCACAACGTCAGGGGGTAGAAGTAATCGCTTATAAAGCGGAACTTTCTGCCGATAATATCACTCTTAGGTTGCCGCTACCTTTTACGATATAGAGGGCAAACATTTGACGGGGCAGTGATTTGTTCGCGTGCGCAAATACGCTTTTCCTCACAGCCTTGTCAAGTGTTACGTTTAGATATTTGCCATCTGTAAAAGCATCTGTTATTTATAGCGGCCTGATTTTTCCCCCACACGGGGATCGATAGTGCGTGTTAAGGAGAAGCAACATGCAAGAAGGGCAAAACCGTAAAACATCGTCCCTGAGTATTCTCGCCATCGCTGGGGTGGAGCCGTATCAAGAGAAACCGGGCGAAGAGTATATGAACGAAGCCCAGCTGGCGCACTTCAAGCGAATTCTTGAAGCATGGCGTAATCAACTCAGGGATGAAGTCGATCGCACCGTTACGCATATGCAGGACGAAGCTGCTAACTTCCCGGATCCGGTTGACCGTGCCGCTCAGGAAGAAGAGTTCAGCCTCGAACTGCGTAACCGCGATCGCGAGCGCAAGCTGATTAAAAAGATCGAGAAGACGTTGAAAAAAGTAGAAGACGAAGATTTCGGCTTCTGTGAATCCTGCGGCGTGGAAATTGGTATCCGTCGTCTGGAAGCGCGTCCGACTGCCGATCTGTGCATCGACTGTAAAACGCTGGCGGAAATCCGCGAAAAACAGATGGCGGGTTAATCCCCCGCTATCACTGATGACGCATCACTTAGGCGTGATGCGCCTTATACGGCGGGAGTGATTCCCGCCCTATATTTTTTTTGCCTGTCGATATGCCTGAATCACACTATATTGGGCGCTTTGCGCCATCTCCTTCCGGTGAACTGCACTTTGGCTCATTGATTGCTGCGCTTGGCAGCTACCTGCAGGCCCGCGCCAATCGGGGTGCATGGCTCGTCCGTATCGAAGATATAGATCCCCCTCGTGAGGTTCCTGGCGCAGCCGCGACGATTTTGCGTCAGCTGGAACACTACGGTCTGCACTGGGACGGTGAAGTGCTGTGGCAATCGCAGCGACATGATGCCTACCGTGAAGTACTCGCCACTTTGCAACGTGACGGATTAAGTTACTTCTGTACCTGCACCCGCGCGCGTATCCAGAGTATCGGCGGCATCTACGATGGCTATTGCCGCACCCGCCACAACGGCCCGGAAAATGCTGCGCTACGTCTGTTGCAACATCAGCCGGTGCTGCATTTTGACGATCGGCTGCGCGGCCGCATTGTGGCCGATGAAAAACTGGCGCGGGAAGATTTCATTATTCATCGTCGTGATGGGTTATTCGCTTACAACCTGGCCGTCGTGGTCGACGATCATTTTCAGGGTGTGACGGAGATCGTTCGCGGCGCGGATCTGATTGAACCGACAGTGCGGCAAATCTCGCTCTATCAGCAGCTTGGCTGGCCTGTGCCGGGGTATATTCATCTACCATTGGCGCTTAACGAGCAAGGGAATAAGCTCTCCAAGCAAAACCATGCCCCTGCCTTGCCTGGCGGCGATCCCCGCCCCATAATAATCAGGGCTTTACAATTTCTGAACCAGGATGTAACAAATGAGTGGCAGGATCTCAGCATCGAAGCGTTGCTGAACCGGGCGGTCGAAAATTGGTCACTTTCCCGCGTGCCAGAGGGGCAGATGTGAATACATCATTCTCAAATGCGTCGCGCTGAGCTATGATTAGCCGCTATTTTTTTGTCCTGACGTTTGACACTACCGAGGTGTACTATTTTTACCCGAGTCGCTAATTTTTGCCGCAAGGTGCTAAGCCGCGAAGAGAGCATCGCCGTCGAGGCGCTGGCTCAACCGCAGATGACGGTTATTCCGCGTGAGCAGCACGCTATTTCCCGCAAAGATATCAGTGAAAATGCGCTCAAGGTGCTCTATCGTCTGAATAAAGCGGGCTACGACGCTTACCTGGTAGGCGGCGGCGTGCGCGACTTATTGCTGGGCAAAAAACCAAAAGATTTTGACGTCACCACCAGCGCCACGCCGGATCAGGTACGCAAACTGTTCCGCAACTGCCGGCTGGTCGGTCGCCGTTTCCGCCTTGCACATGTCATGTTCGGCCCGGAAATTATTGAAGTTGCCACCTTCCGCGGCCACCACGACGAACAGCAAACCGATCGTTCTATTTCCCAGCGCGGCCAAAACGGCATGCTGCTGCGTGACAATATCTTCGGTTCTATCGAAGAAGATGCCCAGCGTCGCGACTTCACCATCAATAGCCTTTATTACAGCGTTGCCGATTTTACCGTGCGTGATTACGTCGGTGGCATGCGCGATCTGGAAGAGGGCGTGATTCGCCTGATTGGCAACCCGGAAACCCGCTACCGTGAAGATCCGGTGCGCATGCTGCGCGCGGTGCGCTTCGCCGCCAAACTGGGGATGCGCATCAGTGAAGAGACGGCCGAACCGATCCCGCGTCTTGCCACATTAATTAACGATGTTCCGCCCGCGCGTCTGTTTGAGGAATCCCTCAAGCTGTTGCAGGCGGGCTATGGTTACGACACCTGCCGCTTACTGCGCGAATATGGCCTGTTCCAGCCTCTGTTCCCGACCATCACCCGCTACTTCACCGAAAAAGGTGACAGCCCGATGGAGCGCATTATTGAGCAGGTGCTGAAGAATACCGACAACCGTATCCACAATGATATGCGCGTCAATCCGGCGTTCCTGTTTGCCGCTATGTTCTGGTATCCGCTGCTGGAAGAAGCGCAGCGCATTGCGCAGGAAGGCGGCCTTGCCTATTACGATGCATTCGCGCTGGCAATGAATGATGTGCTGGACGAAGCCTGTCGTTCGCTGGCCATTCCAAAACGCATTACGACGCTTATCCGTGATATCTGGCAGCTACAGCTGCGCATGTCCCGCCGCCAGGGCAAACGCGCCTGGAAGCTGATGGAGCATCCGAAATTCCGCGCCGCTTACGATTTGCTGGCGCTGCGCGCCGAAGCGGAAAACAACGGCGAGCTGCAACGTCTGGCGAAATGGTGGGGCGAATTCCAGGTTTCAGCGCCGCCCACTCAAAAAGATATGCTGGACGATTTAGGTGAAGAGCCAGCCGAACGCCGCCGTCACCGTCGCCCGCGTAAACGTACGCCGCGCCGTGAGGGCAGTGCGTGACTCTCGCTTACATCGCGCTGGGCAGCAATCTCGCATCGCCGCTTGATCAGGTCAATGCGGCGATCGCCGCCCTCGGCGAAATCCCGCAAAGCCGCATTGTGGCTGTCTCTTCACTCTATCGCACTCCCCCGCTCGGGCCGCCGGATCAGCCGGATTATCTCAACGCTGCCGTGGCGCTGGAAACAACGCTTGCGCCGGAAGCGCTGCTCGATCACACCCAACGGATTGAGTTGCAACAGGGACGCGTACGTAAAGCGGAGCGCTGGGGGCCACGCACACTCGATCTCGATATCATGCTGTTCGGTTCTTTAACGCTGAATACGCAGCGCCTGACGGTTCCGCATTACGATATGAAAAACCGGGGTTTTATGCTGTGGCCGCTGTTTGAAATCGCCCCCGATCTGCACTTCCCGGATGGCGCTTCGCTGCGCGCCACGCTGGAACAGCTCAACGCGCCAAAACCGGAAGCCTGGTAATTCCCCCTGCCGCCTCTTTGTGCGGCCTAAAATCATTGCCCACCTGAATGTTACTGATAGAATGCGCCAGAACACGCTTTGAACTATCAGGAAACACTATGAAACCCACCACCATCTCCTGGCTGCATAAGTGTAAACAGGATAAGAAACGCTTCGCGACAATCACCGCTTACGACTACAGCTTCGCCAAACTGTTTGCCGAAGAAGGGATTAACGTGATGCTGGTTGGCGACTCGTTAGGGATGACGGTACAAGGTCATGATTCCACCCTGCCCGTCACCGTGGCAGATATCGCTTATCACACGCAAGCGGTACGCCGCGGTGCTCCGGCCTGCCTGCTGCTTGCCGATCTGCCGTTTATGGCGTATGCCACGCCGGAACAGGCCTTTGAGAATTCCGCCATCGTGATGCGCGCAGGCGCCAATATGGTGAAAATCGAAGGCGGCCGCTGGCTGGCACCGACGGTAAAAATGCTCACCGAACGCGCGGTGCCGGTGTGCGGTCATCTCGGCCTGACGCCGCAATCGGTCAATATTTTCGGCGGCTACAAAGTTCAGGGTCGCGGCGACGCGGCCCAGGGGCTGCTTGACGATGCGCTGGCGCTGGAAGCCGCCGGAGCGCAACTGCTGGTGCTGGAGTGCGTGCCGGTTGAGCTGGCGCAGCGTATTACCGCCGCATTAACCATTCCGGTGATCGGAATTGGTGCAGGCAATGTTACCGACGGCCAGATTCTGGTTATGCATGACGCTTTTGGCATTACTGGCGGCCATATTCCTAAATTTGCTAAAAATTTCCTCAATGAAGCAGGCGACATGCGCGCAGCGGTCAGGCAGTATGTTGCCGAAGTCGAGTCCGGCGTCTATCCGGGCGAAGAACACAGTTTCCATTAAGGAGTCCTGTTGTGTTGATTATTGAAACACTTCCGCTGCTGCGTCAGCATATTCGCCGACTGCGTCAGGAAGGGAAACGCATTGCGCTGGTCCCGACCATGGGTAACCTGCACGATGGCCATATGAAGCTGGTCGATGAAGCGAAAGCCCGCGCCGACGTGGTAGTGGTGAGCATTTTTGTTAACCCGATGCAATTCGACCGTCCGGACGATCTGGCGCGCTACCCGCGTACCTTGCAGGATGATTGCGAGAAGCTGAACAAGCGCAAGGTGGATTTTGTCTTCGCGCCTGCGCCTGCCGATATCTATCCGCAGGGCACCGAAGGTCAAACCTATGTTGACGTACCGGGCCTTTCCACCATGCTGGAGGGCGCCAGCCGTCCGGGGCATTTCCGCGGCGTTTCCACCATCGTCAGCAAGTTGTTTAATCTGGTACAGCCGGATATCGCCTGCTTCGGCGAGAAGGATTACCAGCAGTTGCAGCTGATCCGCAAAATGGTTGCCGATATGGGCTATGACATTGAGATCGTCGGCGTACCGACAGTGCGCGCGAAAGATGGCCTGGCACTGAGTTCACGCAACGGTTACCTCAGCGCTGACGAGCGTAAAATCGCTCCGGCATTGAGCAAAGTGATGAATGCCACTGCGGAGAAATTGCAGGCAGGCGCGAGCGACGAAGAAGAGCTGATCGCCATTGCAGCCCAGGAAATCAACGATGCCGGCCTGCGCGCTGACGATATTCAGATCCGCGACGCCGACACACTGGAAGCACTCTCGGCCCAAAGCCAGCGGGCGGTGATTTTAATGGCGGCATGGCTCGGCCAGGCGCGCCTTATCGACAATAAAGTGGTTGAACTTGCCCGTCAGGCAGGGTAAAAATTTCGCCAGGACTAAACTCCCGTTAAGACTTTTCACGGTCGGCGGGAGTGAAATGAGCATGCGGGGAAATGCAGGATGCCGCCCCTCATTTTTAGCTGACTTATCCGTAATGAAGGTTTAACTCATGATTCGCACAATGCTGCAAGGCAAGCTCCACCGCGTCAAAGTGACACAGGCCGACCTGCACTATGAAGGTTCCTGCGCCATTGACCAGGATTTCCTTGAGGCGGCTGGTATTCTCGAATATGAAGCCATCGATATCTATAACGTGACCAACGGTAAACGCTTCTCAACCTACGCGATTGCCGGGGAACGCGGTTCCAGAATTATTTCGGTTAACGGCGCAGCGGCGCACTGCGCAGACGTGGGCGATATCCTGATTATCGCCAGCTACGTTACCGTACCGGATGAGGTTGCCCGTAGCTGGCAGCCGAAAGTGGCCTATTTTGACGGCGACAACGAAATGAAACGCACCGCGAAAGCCGTGCCGGTTCAGGTTGCCTGATTCCCCTACCCCTGCGGCTGGTTACTGATCAGCCGCGCCATCGTTTCCAGCGAATCCGTTCTTAGCACGTACAAACGCTTCAGCAAGAACGGATTATCGCCCGGCTTCACTTTCCCGCGTACCGTCGTGACCGCCATATGAAAACCGGCGTCATTGGCCGCTTTTATCGCGATCTCGTTATACCCGCCAAACGGGTATGAAAGATAGAGCACGTGTGGGTTGAACTGTGCCAGCGCCCGGCGGGAGCGTTTAAAATCAAACAGAATGTTGTGGTAGCTGCGGCTGAGCAATATCGGGTGCATCGTGTCATCGACCCGGTGCAGGAAGTGCGTATGCGACTGCACGTCAAACACGTCGCGCATACTGTTCAGTTCCGACACGCTCATAAACTGTAACGACTTCGGATCCCATTTCTGCGGCTTCAGTTTAATGCGCGATGAGATAATAAACGCCGTCGCTTTAAAACCGTATTCGCGCAGGATCGGGTAAGCGTAACGGTTGACCGATTTCAGGCCGTCATCAAAGGTGATCACCACCGAACGTGCGGGCAGGTTCATCCGGTTACGCACATAGCCTTCCAGTTGATACATCGACAGCGTGGTATATCCCTGATCGCGCAGCCAGGTCATCTGGTTAGTAAAAGCGCGCACCGACGTGGTAGTGGAAGTATGACGGAAACGGGTATTTTCCTCGTCGTGCAGAATGTGATGGTAGGTCAGCACCGGAATACCACTGTCTTCCTGCGCATCCAGGCTGCTTACCCAGGCCAGCCGATTGCCGATGCGGATCTGGAACCAGGTCTGGTTCAGGCGATCTTTCAGCTTATCAATAATGGGATAACGCAGGTTTTCCGCCAGCGTACCAAACTGTTCGCTGCGGTTATCCGGCGCCGTATACAGCGGCGTATCCTGCCACGTCACCAGATTCTGGTTACTCAGCGGCTTATTCAGATCGCCAAGGCTGTCCTCAACGCGCTGATTACCTTCCACCGCGCTCAGGTGGCCTTTATCGATAAAACCGCTGCCAAAGCCGAAGCGAAAGGCGTAGTAATCCTCTGCGCCCGGCACCACCGCCAGAATTTGCCCGGCGCGAATATTGCCGACCGTCACCACTCTGTCGCCGACCTGCGCCCAGATATTGGCATCCTCGATAGTTTGCATATAGCGCGCAGGAATGCGCTGTTCACTGACAATGCTGGCAGAAGCGCTACAGGTAACCAGTAGCAGCAGAAGGGTAATCAAACGCGACATGAGACGAACCGGGTTGAGAGACTGTCATTAGTGTAACAAAACTGCACATATTCAAAGGCCGGAGTAAGTACAAAAAATAGCCCGTCCAGATAAGCTGGCTCTCGTGTGCAAAAGAGCCAGCCCGCAGAGATTAGCTGCGCAGCCCGCGGCCGCGATTGATCAAGTACCAGCAAACCAAATAGAAAGAGATGATAAACACCACCAGCACGGCAACAGTGGTGAACAGCGGAACGTCGGTAATGCCGAGGAAACCAAAACGGAAGCCGCTGATCATATAGACTATCGGGTTCAGGTGCGACAGCGCCTGCCAGAACGGCGGCAGTAGCGTCAGGGAGTAAAATACCCCGCCCAGATAGGTCAACGGCGTTAGCACAAAGGTCGGGATCAGGCTGATATCGTCAAAGGTTTTGGCAAATACCGCATTCAGCAGACCGGCCAGCGAAAACAGCACGGCGGTCAGCAGCAGCGTTAAAGCGACAAACAGCCATGAATGTACCTGAAACGGCACGAAAAATAGCGAAACGGCAGTAACCAGAACACCGACGCACAGCCCGCGCGCTACGCCGCCGCCAACATAGCCAGCAATAATCACATGCGTCGGAACCGGCGCGACCAGCAGCTCTTCAATATTGCGCTGAAACTTGGCGCTGAAGAACGACGATGCGACGTTGGCGTAAGCGTTGGTGATCACCGCCATCATGATCAGCCCCGGCACGATAAACTGCATGTAGGTGAAACCGTGCATTTCACCAATCCGCGAACCGATCAGATTGCCGAAAATAATAAAGTAGAGCGTCATGGTGATCACTGGCGGCACCAGCGTTTGTATCCAGATCCGCATGAAACGCTGGATCTCTTTGTACCAGATACTCTTCAGCGCCACCCAATAGAGCTGCATCATGCGCTTTCTCCTTTTCTGTCATGAACCAGCGTGACAAACAGCTCTTCGAGACGGTTGGCTTTGTTACGCATACTCAACACCTGTACACCCTGCGCGCTGAGCTGGCTGAAAACGCTGTTCACCCCCTGCTCGCGCAGCACTTCGACTTCCAGCGTGGAAGTATCCACCAGCCGGTACTGATACCCCTCCAGCTTCGGCAGCGGGCATTTCGGCGCCAAATCGAGAATAAAAGTTTCCGATTTCAGTTTGGAAAGCAGCGCTTTCATCGAGGTGTTTTCGATCAAATCGCCGCGCTGAATAATGCCGATATTGCGGCACAGCATCTCCGCCTCTTCCAGATAGTGGGTGGTGAGGATAATGGTGGTGCCTTTATCGTTCAGATCTTTCAGGAAGCCCCACATGGAACGACGCAGTTCAATATCCACGCCAGCGGTCGGCTCATCGAGGATCAGCAGTTTGGGTTCATGCATCAGCGCACGGGCGATCATCAGGCGACGCTTCATCCCGCCGGAGAGCATCCGCGCACGTTCGTTGCGTTTTTCCCACAGATCGAGCTGATTCAGGTATTTTTCGCTGCGCACCAGCGCTTCTGTGCGATCCACACCGTAGTAGCCCGCCTGGTTCACCACGATCTGCTGGACGGTTTCAAACGGGTTAAAGTTAAACTCCTGCGGCACCAGCCCCAGCTGGCGTTTGGCGTTGACCACATCTTTTTCCAGGTCATAGCCAAAGACGCTGACGCGCCCGGACGTTTTATTGACCAGCGAACTGATGATGCCGATGGTAGTGGATTTCCCTGCGCCATTCGGTCCAAGAAGCGCGTAGAAATCCCCGGCTTCTACTTTCAGGTCAATACCGCGCAGCGCCTGAACGCCGCCCGGATAGGTTTTTTTAAGCTGCTCAAGCTCCAGTGCAATGGTCATGAAATATCGCTTACCTTTTTTACACTCGATGTGTAGTTTTAAAAGAGGAAGAGTTCACCTATATTAGCGCAACGCACTTACCGTTACAGGTCATCCACTTCCATGAAGGACATAGATACACTCATCAGCAATAACGCACTATGGTCAAAAATGCTGGTGGAAGAAGATCCCGGTTTTTTTGCCACGCTGGCGCAAGCACAAAAACCGCGTTTCCTTTGGATTGGATGCTCCGATTCCCGCGTACCGGCCGAGCGCCTTACCGGCCTCGAACCCGGCGAACTGTTTGTTCACCGCAATGTCGCCAACCTGGTAATTCATACCGATCTGAACTGCCTCTCCGTTGTGCAGTACGCGGTGGACGTGCTGGAAGTCGAACACATCATCATCTGCGGTCACTACGGCTGCGGCGGCGTGCAGGCGGCGGTTGAAAATCCTGAACTTGGGCTTATCGATAACTGGCTGCTGCACATTCGCGATATCTGGTTTAAACATAGCTCGCTGCTCGGCGAGATACCGCCAGAGAGCCGTTTCGATACCCTGTGCGAGCTGAATGTCATGGAACAGGTTTACAACCTGGGCCATTCAACGATCATGCGATCCGCCTGGAAACGCGGCCAGAAAGTGACGATTCACGGCTGGGCCTACGGCATTCACGACGGCCTGCTGCGCAATCTGGAAGTGAGCGCTACCAACCGCGAATCGCTGGAGCAGCGTTATCGCCAGGGCGTCTCCAACCTCAGCAAGAAGCACAACAACCACAAATAATCATTCGGGGCCAGCGGCCCCGATTTTTTTATTCGTCCAGCAGAACCACTTTGCCGACATACGGCAGATGACGGTAGCGCTGCGCGTAGTCAATCCCGTAGCCCACCACAAACTCGTCCGGAATAGCAAAGCCGACAAACTCCACCGGCACGTCCACTTCGCGGCGGGAAGGTTTATCCAGCAGCGTACAGATCGCCAGCGATTTCGGTTCGCGCAGGCTAAGAATTTCACGCACTTTCGACAGCGTGTTGCCGGAATCAATAATGTCTTCAACGATCAACACATCTTTGCCGCGAATATCTTCATCAAGATCTTTCAGAATTTTCACGTCGCGCGTGGTGGACATACCGCTGCCGTAACTGGAGGCGGTCATAAAATCGACTTCGTGAGAAACCTGCACTTCACGGCACAAATCCGCCATGAACATAAATGATCCGCGCAGCAGGCCCACCAGCACCATTTCGCTGCCGCTATCTTTATAACGCTCAGTGATTTGACGGCCCAGTTCAGCGATACGCGCTTTGATCTCCGCTTCCGGGATCATCACTTCCACAGTGTGTTTCATTTTACTAACCATTTGATTTAAAGAGTAATCACTCAAACTCAGGCGATATCCCTAAGAATTGAGATTAAGACGCAAAGTATACCAGCAAATTGATTTCCATTGGCTATCGAACAAGAAAGCTCATTTTGTGATGACGATCACATTTGTTAATGACTATAATTAATTGCTATTAAAAAATTAACAACTTAGATGAGTATCTTTTATGGCGGAAACAAAAACTCAACAACCGAGGCTCCTGATTACGCTGACAACACTGTTTGCAGCGCTTTGCGGGCTGTATCTGTTAATCGGTGGAGCCTGGCTTGTCGCCATTGGTGGCTCCTGGTACTACCCGATCGCCGGTCTGGTGATGCTGGGTGTCACCTGGTTACTGTGGAAAGGGAAGCGCGCTGCGTTGTGGCTGTATGCTGCGCTGCTGCTTGCCACCATGATCTGGGGCGTGTGGGAAGTCGGTTTCGATTTCTGGGCGCTGACGCCGCGAAGCGATATTCTCGTCTTCTTTGGCATCTGGCTGATTCTTCCCTTTGTCTGGCGGCGACTGGTTATCCCATCTGGCGGGTCCGTTGCAGCGCTGGTGGTTGCCCTGCTGATTAGCGGCGGGATCCTCACCTGGGCGGGCTTTAACGATCCGCAAGAAGTGAATGGCACCCTGAGCGCCGATTCAACGCCTGCCGCACCTATTTCGCAGGTAGCGGATGGCGACTGGCCTGCCTATGGCCGCAACCAGGAAGGACAGCGGTATTCGCCGCTGAAGCAGATCAACGCCGAAAACGTGAAGAACCTGAAGGAAGCCTGGGTGTTCCGCACGGGCGATCTGAAGCTGCCGACCGATCCGGGCGAACTGACCAATGAAGTGACGCCCATTAAAGTCGGCGACACGCTGTATCTGTGTACTGCGCACCAGCGTCTGTTTGCCGTTGATGCCGCAACCGGTAAAGAGAAGTGGCATTTCGATCCGCAACTGAATGCCAATCAATCATTCCAGCATGTCACTTGCCGCGGCGTTTCTTACCATGAAGCGCGCGCCGATAATGCCAGCCCGGACGTGGTCGCCGATTGTCCGCGCCGTATTATCCTGCCGGTGAACGATGGCCGTCTGTTTGCCATCAACGCTGACAACGGTAAGCCGTGTGAAACCTTTGCCAACAAAGGTATCCTGAATCTGCAAACCAACATGCCGGACACCACGCCTGGCCTGTATGAGCCGACCTCGCCGCCGATCATCACGGATAAAACTATTGTGATTGCCGGTTCGGTGACCGATAACTTCTCTACCCGTGAAACCTCTGGCGTTATTCGTGGTTTCGATGTCAACACCGGCAAACTGCTGTGGGCCTTCGATCCGGGTGCGAAAGATCCGAACGCGATTCCGTCGGACGAACATACCTTTACCTTTAACTCGCCGAACTCCTGGGCACCAGCGGCCTATGACGCGAAACTGGATTTAGTCTATCTGCCGATGGGCGTTACCACGCCGGATATCTGGGGCGGTAACCGCACGCCGGAGCAGGAACGCTATGCCAGTTCAATCGTGGCGCTGAATGCCACCACCGGGAAACTGGTGTGGAGCTACCAGACGGTTCACCACGATCTGTGGGATATGGATATGCCGTCGCAGCCGACGCTGGCGGATATTAGCGTTAATGGCAAAACCGTTCCGATCATCTACGCGCCGGCGAAAACCGGTAACATCTTCGTGCTGGATCGTACCAACGGCAAGTTGGTTGTTCCGGCGCCAGAAAAACCGGTACCGCAAGGTGCAGCGAAAGGTGATTACGTCAGCAAAACGCAGCCTTTCTCTGACCTGAGTTTCCGTCCGAAGCAAAACCTGAGCGGCGCGGACATGTGGGGGGCTACCATGTTCGACCAACTGGTGTGCCGCGTGATGTTCCAGAAACTGCGCTATGAAGGCATCTTCACTCCGCCGTCTGAGCAGGGCACGCTGGTCTTCCCGGGTAACCTGGGTATGTTCGAATGGGGCGGCATCTCTGTTGATCCAGACCGTCAGGTAGCGATTGCTAACCCGATGGCGCTGCCGTTTGTGTCGAAGCTGATCCCGCGCGGCCCTGGTAACCCGATGGAACCGCCGAAAGATGCAAAAGGCACCGGTACGGAATCAGGGATTCAGCCGCAGTATGGCGTGCCGTTTGGCGTGACGCTGAACCCGTTCCTGTCACCGTTTGGTCTGCCGTGTAAACAACCGGCGTGGGGTTACATTTCCGCCCTGGATCTGAAAACCAACCAGGTGGTATGGAAAAAACGTATTGGTACGCCGCAGGACAGCATGCCGTTCCCGATGCCGGTTCCTGTGCCGTTCAATATGGGTATGCCGATGCTGGGCGGCCCGATCTCCACTGCCGGTAACGTGCTGTTTATCGCCGCAACCGCAGATAACTACCTGCGCGCATACAATATGAGCAACGGTGAGAAACTGTGGCAAGGCCGGTTACCGGCAGGTGGTCAGGCAACACCGATGACCTATGAAGTGAATGGCAAGCAGTATGTTGTCATTTCCGCGGGCGGTCACGGCTCGTTCGGTACGAAGATGGGCGACTATATCGTGGCCTATGCGCTGCCGGATGACGCAAAGTAAGTAAAAATGCCGGATGAGATTACGTATCCGGCATGCTGATCGTAGAAAGCCCGGTAAGCCACACGCTTCCGGGCTTTTTGCTGGTATGCGTTTTTTACACCGTAAATCCTAACATCATGCCGGTATCTTCATGCTCCAGCAGATGGCAGTGCGCCATATAAGCATGCTCTTTCGGCGCATCATATTGAAAACGGACTAACACTTCACTGCGCGCGCCATAGACATTAACGGTGTCTTTCCAGCCTGCACGATGTGCGGCCGGTGGCTTGCCGTTCTCCGATAAAATACGGAACTGAGTGCCATGAATATGGAAGGGATGCAACATCATGTCGCCCTCGCCGGAAATCACCCAGCGCTCATACTCCCCTTTTTTTGCCGCAAAAGCGGGCGTGTTTATATCGAAAGCTTTACCGTTGATGCGGTTGGCATTATGGAAATCAAACCCCTGCGCGCCATGATTCATCTGTCCATGGTCCATATCCATCATCTTACCGTGATCCATGTTCATCATCTGGCCATGTCCCATTTGGCCGTTCCCCATCATCATCCCTGCCATCGCGCTATCGCCATACTTCTTCTGCAACGCCTGCATGCCCATCATGTCGAGCATCGGATCCATCGATAACTGCAACGTCCGCTGCGTTAAGCCTGTCAGCGCAGGTAAACCCGGCACTGAGGCCAGCGAATCCGGCAACGTACCCGAAGCGACGATCTGTAGCGGTTGAATATGTAATACCGGATGCGGCTTATCGAACGGTGCGACCGTCATTCCCATCTGCTGTACCGGCAGCGTCACGATATCAAAGGGTTTGCCATCGCGCGTATCCACCAGCACTTCAAAACGCTCGCCCATCAACATCGGCAGTTCGCTCACTTTTACCGGTTCACTTAATAAACCGCCATCGCTCGCCACCACATACAGCGGGCGCTTATCGCTGGTTGAGAAGTTCAGCGAGCGCGCATTACACCCATTCAGCAAGCGCAGACGCAGCCAGCCGCGCGGCGCGGCATGTTGCGGGTTGATAGCGCCATTGGTCAGCAGCGTATCGCCGAACCAGCCAACCGCGGCGCTCATCATATCCAGCTGATAATCGATCTGCCCCTGCGCGGTAAACCTTTTGTCCTGCACAATAACCGGCACATCATCAATGCCCCACTGCGTCGGTAGCCGCAACTGGCGAATAGCGTCATCTTCTATCAGCACCAGCCCCGCCAGCCCCATAGCAACCTGACGGCCGGTTTTGCCATGCTGATGCGGATGGAACCAGCAGGTCGCAGCCTGCTGCGTGGGCGTAAAGGTAACAGAACGACGACCGCCCGCTTTGATGACGCCCTGCGGCCCGCCGTCAACATCGCCAGGCACCTCCACCCCGTGCCAGTGAACGGTCGTCTCTTCCGCGAGGGTGTTACGAATATCAATCGTCACCTGCTTTCCCTGACGCAGTTGTAACGCTGGCCCTAACAGTGCGCCGTTATACCCCCAGGTGGCGGCTTTGTTCGTGCCAAATAGCGTTTCTCCTGCTTGCACTGTCAGCGCGATACGCCCTTGCGCATCGGCACTGAGCAGCGGGGGAATGGGGAGCGCCGGGCGTTCCGCGGCGAACAGTGAGCGACTCCACAGCGGTAAGGCGCTTAGCACGCCCAGCGTGGCGGAATATTTCAAAAAATCTCGACGTTGCATGGCATTTCCTTATCTGTTGCAGACGATATTTTGAGCTTAAACCTTTCCCCAGCCGGAAGGTCAAGAAAAGAGGTAATAATAAATATCGTCGCCTTATGCGGACTGTGCTAACGTTTAAATTCCGTTACACCGTGGTAGAAATAATGAAGACGTTTTTCAGAACAGTACTCCTTGGCAGCCTGCTGGCTGTCTCCGTGAACAGTTATGCGCTAAGCGAATCCGAAGCCGAAGACATGGCCGATCTCACGGCGGTGTTTGTCTTTCTGAAAAACGACTGCGGTTATAACAATTTACCCAACGGGCAGATCCGCCGTGCGCTGGTATTTTTCGCCCAGCAAAACCAGTGGGATCTCAGCAACTATGATGCATGGGACATGAAGTCGCTTGGCGAAGATAGCTACCGCGATTTGAGCGGCATTGGCATTCCCACCGCCAAAAAATGCAAAGCGCTGGCCCGCGACTCCTTAAGCCTGCTCGCCTACGTGAAGTAAGCTGTCGCCATGGTTAAACTCTGACCGTGCAACCACGGGCAGAGTTAGCTATTATGTTGCGCCCGTTTCACGGGTGTTAACAAAGGAGCAACCAATGGCCGACAACACGATGTGGCAAGAGACGCTGCATGACCATTTTGGTCAGTACTTTGCTGTGGATAAGGTGCTTTATCACGAAAAGACCGATCACCAGGATCTGATCATTTTCGAGAACGCCGCCTTTGGCCGCGTAATGGCGCTGGATGGCGTGGTACAAACCACCGAACGCGACGAATTTATCTACCACGAAATGATGACCCATGTTCCGCTGCTGGCGCACGGCAACGCAAAACATGTGCTGATCATCGGCGGCGGCGACGGTGCAATGCTGCGTGAAGTAACCCGCCACAAAAACATCGAAACCATCACCATGGTAGAAATCGACGCGGGTGTCGTCTCTTTCTGTCGCCAGTACCTGCCGAAGCACAACGCGGGCGCATACGACGATCCACGGTTCCATTTGGTGATCGATGATGGCGTCAACTTTGTTAATCAGACCGACAAGACGTTCGACGTGATCATTTCCGACTGTACCGATCCTATTGGTCCCGGCGAAAGCCTGTTCACTTCAGCGTTCTACGAAGGCTGCAAACGCTGCCTGAATGCTGGCGGGATCTTTGTCGCGCAAAACGGCGTCAGCTTCCTGCAACAGGATGAAGCCGTCGGCAGCCATCGCAAGCTGAGCCACTATTTTAGCGACGTCAGCTTCTACCAGGCCGCCGTACCGACCTATTACGGCGGTATTATGACCTTCGCCTGGGCCACGGATAACGAGGTGTTGCGCCATCTTTCGACCGAGATCATCGCCGCCCGTTTCCACAATGCCGCACTCACCTGCCGTTACTACAATCCGGCGATTCATACCGCAGCATTCGCTCTGCCACAATATCTGCAAGACGCGTTGTCTGCACAGTGACTCTAAGGGGGTGATAAAAATTGAAAAAGCTTAAACTGCATGGCTTTAACAACCTGACCAAAAGCCTGAGTTTTTGTATCTACGACATCTGCTACGCCAAAACCGCAGAAGAGCGTGACGGCTATATTGCCTACATTGATGAACTCTATAACGCCAACCGTTTGACCGAGATCCTGACGGAAACCTGTAACATCATCGGTGCCAATATCCTGAATATTGCCCGTCAGGATTACGAACCGCAGGGCGCAAGCGTCACCATTCTGGTGAGCGAAGAACCGGTCGATCCACAGTTGATCGACAAAACAGAGCACCCCGGTCCGTTGCCGGAAGCGGTGGTAGCGCATCTGGATAAGAGCCACATCTGCGTACATACCTACCCGGAAAGCCACCCGGAAGGCGGTTTGTGTACGTTCCGCGCCGACATTGAAGTCTCTACCTGCGGTGTGATTTCACCGCTGAAGGCGCTGAATTACCTGATCCACCAGCTTGAGTCCGATATTGTCACCGTCGATTATCGCGTTCGCGGCTTCACGCGTGACGTTAACGGCATGAAGCACTTTATCGATCACGAGATTAATTCGATTCAGAACTTTATGTCTGATGATATGAAATCGCTGTATGACATGGTGGACGTTAACGTTTATCAGGAAAACATCTTCCATACCAAAATGTTGCTGAAGGAGTTCGACCTGAAGCACTACATGTTCCATACCAGGCCGGAAGATCTGACGCCTGAAGAGCGCAAAGAGATCACCGAAGCACTGTGGAAAGAGATGCGCGAGATCTACTACGGCCGAAATATCCCGGCCGTGTAACGCGCGAAGGGAGCAAGGAGGCTCCCGGTTAGCGTTGTTTCAGGAACTGACGGTAGGCTGCCACCACTTGCAAAAAGTCTTCCACGCCGCACAGCGAGAGACTCTCTTCATCGTAGTAGCTCATCCCCTCTTCTATCTCGTCGCCGGAAAACTCCAGCTGATTGGCACGAACCATCACTTCCTCGCCATCCAGCCACAGCGTATATTCATGCCCGGCACGCTGCCAGGATCGCTCGCTGCCTTTCACTGTTTTTGCCGCCTGCTCAACTTCGTCCAGCAGAGCCAGGTTCTCTTTCACCTCTTCATTGAACCAGTGCCCGACTGCTTCGTGCCCCATCGACATACGCACCTTAACGGTTCCGGTGACATCGCGCAGAAATTCGTAATCCATAGTTGCTTCCTCTTGCAGGCCTGATAACCGCCTATGCAGTAATTATCGCAGCACAATACAAGAAAAACAGCACAGCAACCGGAAGCGTTGCAAAATATCCTTCTGCCTGCGCAGAAATCACCCGCTGGCCATCAACACCCGTTGATCAATCGGTTTGAGCCAGGCAAACATCGCTTCCCGCGCCCGCTAAATGCGGCACGTAAGCAGCCTGGTTTTTTTATGGAAATAGCAGGGTTTGAGAAATATTTGCTGCGCTTAAACGAAACTTATTTGCGCAGTGAGGCGGGAAAAAAAGCCACCCCGAAGGGTGGCTTGTCACTCAGACGGCGGTCTGGAAAATCACGCCGTCGGCTTTTTCGGTGTACTGATTAAGCTGGTCGAAGTTCAGGTAACGGTAGGTGTCCACCGCGGTCTTATCAACCTGAGCAATATAGGTCTGGTACTCTTCCGGCGTCGGCAGTTTACCGATCAGCGCGGCAACCGCTGCCAGCTCTGCAGAAGCCAGGTAGACGTTTGCACCGGTACCTAAACGGTTCGGGAAGTTACGCGTCGAGGTCGAAACCACCGTTGCGCCATCGGCCACACGCGCCTGGTTACCCATGCACAGGGAACAGCCCGGGATCTCGATACGCGCGCCGCTCTTACCGAACACGCTGTAGTAGCCCTCTTCCGTCAGTTGCGCAGCATCCATACGGGTTGGCGGCGCCACCCACAGACGGGTCGGCAGCTGGCCTTTGTGGCTGTCCAGCAGCTTACCGGCGGCGCGGAAGTGACCGATGTTGGTCATGCAGGAACCGATGAACACTTCATCGATGCTGGCGCCCTGCACGTCAGACAGCAGACGCGCATCATCCGGATCGTTCGGCGCACAGAGGATCGGCTCTTTGATTTCCGCCAGATCGATGTCGATCACCGCCGCATATTCTGCGTCAGCATCGGCTTCCAGCAACTGTGGATCCGCCAGCCATTTTTCCATGCCCTGGACACGACGCTCCAGCGTACGACGGTCGCCGTAGCCTTCTGCAATCATCCATTTCAGCAGCACGATGTTGGAGTTCAGGTACTCGACGATCGGCTCTTTGTTCAGCTTGATGGTACAACCGGCAGCGGAACGTTCAGCGGAAGCATCGGTCAGCTCAAACGCCTGCTCGACTTTCAGATCCGGCAGACCTTCGATTTCCAGAATGCGGCCGGAGAAGATGTTTTTCTTGCCTTTCTTCTCAACGGTCAGCAGACCCTGTTTGATGGCATACAGCGGGATAGCATGCACCAGATCGCGCAGTGTGATGCCCGGCTGCATTTTGCCTTTAAAGCGCACCAGCACCGATTCCGGCATATCCAGTGGCATGACGCCGGTCGCGGCGGCAAATGCCACCAAGCCGGAACCCGCCGGGAAAGAGATGCCGATCGGGAAACGGGTGTGGGAATCACCGCCGGTGCCGACTGTATCCGGCAGCAGCATGCGGTTCAGCCAGGAGTGGATCACGCCATCGCCCGGACGCAGGGAAACACCGCCACGGTTCATAATGAAGTCCGGCAGCGTATGGTGCGTGGTGACGTCAACCGGCTTCGGATAAGCAGCGGTATGGCAGAAGGACTGCATCACCAGATCGGAAGAGAAGCCCAGACACGCCAGATCTTTCAGTTCGTCACGGGTCATCGGGCCGGTGGTATCCTGGGAGCCGACAGAGGTCATTTTCGGTTCGCAATAGGCGCCCGGACGGACACCTTGCACGCCGCATGCGCGCCCTACCATTTTCTGCGCCAGCGAGTAACCACGGTTACTTTCTGCCACATCTTTTGCCTGACGGAATACGTCGCTGTGCGGCAGCCCCATCGCTTCACGCGCTTTGGTGGTCAGGCCGCGGCCTATAATCAGCGGAATGCGGCCGCCGGCGCGCACTTCGTCGATCAGCACATCGGTTTTCAGTTCAAAGCTGGCCAGCAGTTCGCCGGTTTCGTGGTTGCGCACTTCGCCTTTGAACGGGTAAACGTCAATCACGTCGCCCATGTTCAGGCTGCTGACATCCACTTCGATCGGCAACGCACCGGCATCTTCCATGGTGTTAAAGAAGATTGGCGCGATTTTGCCGCCCAGCACCAGGCCGCCGCCGCGTTTGTTCGGCACATGAGGAATGTCATCGCCCATAAACCACAGTACGGAGTTGGTGGCGGATTTACGTGAAGAACCAGTACCCACAACATCGCCAACGTACGCCAGCGGGAAACCTTTCTGTTGCAGGGCTTCGATCTGTTTGATCGGGCCAACAGCACCCGGTTGATCCGGTTCAATGCCTTCGCGGGCGTTTTTCAGCATCGCCAGCGCGTGCAGCGGGATATCCGGGCGCGACCAGGCATCCGGTGCCGGAGAGAGATCGTCGGTGTTGGTTTCGCCCGTCACTTTGAAGACGGTAACGGTAATTTTTTCCGCCAGCGCCGGACGGTTCAGGAACCACTCGGCATCGGCCCAGGATTGCATCACCTGCTTCGCATAAGCATTGCCCGCTTTGGCTTTCTCTTCCACATCGTAGAAGTTATCGAACATCAGCAACGTATGGGACAGCGCTTTGGCAGCAATCGGCGCCAGTTTGTCATTATCCAGCGCATCAATCAGCGGATGGATGTTGTAGCCCCCTTGCATAGTGCCCAGCAGTTCGATGGCTTTTTCAGGGGTAACCAGCGGGGAGGTGGCTTCGCCTTTGGCGACAGCGGCAAGGAAACCCGCTTTTACATAGGCGGCTTCATCAACGCCTGGCGGGACACGGTTGGTCAGCAGATCAATCAGGAATTCTTCTTCGCCAGCAGGCGGGCTTTTCAGCAGCTCGACAAGGCCTGCCATTTGGGTTGCATCTAATGGTTTTGGCGCAATCCCCTCAGCGGCACGTTCAGCTACGTGCTTACGGTATTCTTCTAGCACGACGGTTCTCCTCGCTCTCATTGTCATAATGCGGCAGGCGTTTCTCTTCACGCTCCTGTGAGACAGCAGTTTGTAGGGTAAATCCGCGAACCGCGTCGGGCAGCATAGCAGGATTTTCAGGGGGTGTTAATCTGTTTACAAAAAAGCAACATTAAATACTTGCTGAATCGTTAAGGGCGGAATAATGCAGGCTACAGACGGTTTTAACGAAACAGAATCGACGCTAAAAACCATGAAAAACGGCTCCGCAGAGCCGTTTTGTGATGACGGGGTTATGCAGATTTCAGCAGCGAAAGCACGTTACTGCGCGCGTACTGCAACGGCGTGACCGTCTGATCCACCAGCTCGCCGCGCACATATTTTTTCACCGTTTCACGATTATTCACTTGTTCGTTGTGACCAACAGATCCCAGCATCCCACGGTTGTTGTAATTCAGCGTAGTCGTACTCTCTTCATCATTTTCCAGCAGATGATAGGTGTAGTTCTGCGACGACTTCATCTTATTCAGCGCCAGCGGAATCGAGGGATCGAGCGCTTCATGCCAGGCCGCGCTAATGTGGCTGCGCGAGGTCTGTTTCACGCTTTTTGAACCGTCGCTGAGCTCGTTTTCTGTCGTCGACTGGGATGCCTGATAAGAGAAACGATCTTTCTCATCATCGCGCGCCGGGTTGGTCGATTTCTCAGTCTGCGTCAGCGACAGCGAGAAATCGTTCAGCCCGCTCAGTTGCGACTGGCCGCTGTTATCAACGCGAATATCCGCACCAACCGTAATCGCAGTACGCTCCGCGCTGGCGGTGGTGTTTAACGCGCGGAACACCGACTTCAGCGCATCCATCTGATCACGATCGCCGTGCCCGGTCGAGCGAGCCTTGTCAAACTTGGTATCGTAGGCGCTTAACGTGGCCTGTTGCTGAGCATAGTCGCCAGCCAACGTTGGATTCGACAGGTCGCTGCTCACTTTCAGCGAGAAATCCTTATCCTGATAGGCGACATAGCGTTCGGTGGTGCTGGCATGGAAATTCAGCGACTGTACCGAATCATCATCAGCGCGAACGTCCGTTTTTAAATCCACGGATTTCAGCACGCTGCTGTCAAAGTTGGTTAGCCCGGAAATATCGATTTTCGGCGGATTTTGCCCCAGTCCGCTTAGCGCTTTCTCAAGCGATGCGCCCAGGTTCGCGACGGCCGCGGCTTCATCATCATTCAGCGCTTCACCGTCGGTTTTTAACTCCACCACCACGCCATCATCTTTCTGCGCCATGCTGAGGTGCAAGGTGGAACCCGACTGCGTCACGATATCCAGCGAAACCGCAGATTGCTGACCCGCGGCTCCCGCTGTGGCGCTGGTAACGGCGTGGGTGACGTCGGTACGACTCTCTTTCAGATTGCTCAGCAATGTGCTGCCAATGCTGCCTAAAGGAGATAACGAGTTACTGCCGACGGCTGCCTGCAATAACCCCTTCATCACAGAATCTTGTGGTGAAGTCGCGCTGAGTTTCTTCGGCGACAGGCTGTAAACCGCTGCAATATCAGACGTCTGGCTGCCAAACATCACTTTTGTCGAAGAGGGTGCTTCGACAGGCGTGGCAGCACGGGTAGTTGTGCGAACCGTGGTGCTCGCCAGGGAAGTTGACGCCACTCTCATTGCTGATGAGAGCGATGACAGATTAAGTCCGGTGATCATGACGATAAACTCCTTATCTCGCCGGGAATGGCCGTAGGCGTTACTATCGGCAAAATCTGCGTAATATTTATACCTCTGGCAGTGAAAAACGCTGTTACCTGGTAAAATTGGCGTAAAAAAAACGCCTCCGAAGAGGCGCTTATTGTCTGCGAAAACTTATTTCTTTTTCGCTTTCGGGTTCGGCAGGTCGGTGATGCTACCTTCGAACACTTCTGCGGCCAGGCCAACAGATTCGTGCAGCGTCGGGTGCGCGTGAATGGTCAGCGCGATATCTTCCGCGTCGCACCCCATTTCGATCGCCAGACCGATTTCACCCAGCAGCTCGCCGCCGTTGGTGCCGACAATCGCGCCACCGATAACACGGTGCGTCTCTTTGTCGAAAATCAGTTTGGTCATACCGTCAGCACAGTCGGAAGCGATAGCACGGCCAGAAGCAGCCCACGGGAAGGTGGCGGTTTCGTAGCTGATGCCTTTCTCTTTCGCTTCTTTCTCAGTCAGACCAACCCATGCAACTTCTGGCTCGGTGTAAGCGATAGACGGGATAACTTTCGGATCGAAGTAGTGTTTCTTACCGGCGATAACTTCAGCGGCCACGTGACCTTCATGCACGCCTTTGTGCGCCAGCATCGGCTGACCGACGATATCGCCGATAGCAAAGATGTGCGGCACGTTGGTGCGCAGCTGTTTGTCAACGCGGATGAAGCCACGCTCGTCCACTTCAACGCCTGCTTTGCCGGCATCGAGGTTTTTACCGTTCGGTACACGACCGATAGCCACCAGCACGGCGTCATAACGCTGCGCTTCAGCAGGGGCTTTTTTGCCTTCCATGGAAACGTAAATGCCGTCTTCTTTCGCTTCAACGGCAGTCACTTTGGTTTCCAGCATCAGGTTGAATTTCTTGCTGACGCGTTTGGTGAAGACTTTAACGATATCTTTGTCTGCTGCCGGGATAACCTGGTCGAACATTTCAACCACGTCGATCTCTGAACCCAGCGCATGGTACACGGTACCCATTTCCAGACCGATGATACCGCCGCCCATAACCAGCATACGTTTCGGTACGGATTTCAGCTCCAGCGCATCGGTGGAATCCCATACGCGCGGATCTTCATGCGGAATGAACGGCAACTGAATCGGACGGGAACCCGCCGCGATGATAGCGTTGTCGAAGTTGATCACGGTTTTGCCGTTTTCGCCTTCAACTTCCAGGGTGTTCGCCCCGGTGAATTTACCCAGACCGGTGACCACTTTCACTTTACGGCCTTTCGCCATACCCGACAGACCACCGGTCAGTTGGGTGATCACTTTCTCTTTCCAGGTACGGATTTTGTCGATATCGGTTTTCGGCTCGCCGAAGACGATACCGTGTTCAGCCAGCGCTTTGGCTTCTTCGATAACTTTTGCTACGTGCAGCAGCGCTTTAGAAGGGATACAACCTACGTTCAGACAAACACCGCCGAGGGTGCTGTAACGTTCAACGATGACGGTTTCCAGACCTAAATCAGCGCAACGGAAGGCAGCAGAGTAACCTGCCGGGCCTGCCCCAAGTACCACGACCTGAGTTTTGATTTCAGTACTCATCATGACCTCTTATTGATTTCCGGCGGTCAGGGGTACTTCGTGTCGCCCTTCATCCACCGGGACGTTCTATCCGCCCGCAGTTTACAAAAATGTTAACAATTTTGAAACAACAAACGGCAAACGATTTGTCCTTTGCCCCTGATAACCCCAAAAGCCCAATGAGATTATCAGAAAAAAGCCGGCCGTCAGGCCGGCTTTCCCGATTACATCACCAGACGGCGAATGTCCGACAGCATATTGTTGATGATAGTGATAAAGCGCGCACCATCAGCACCGTCAATCACACGGTGGTCGAAGGAGAGCGAAATCGGCATCATCAGGCGCGGCACGAACTCTTTACCGTTCCAGACCGGCTCCATTGCAGATTTGGAGACGCCCAGGATAGCCACTTCCGGCGCGTTCACAATCGGCGCGAAGTGGGTGGTACCCAGGCCGCCGATGCTGGAGATGGTGAAGCAACCGCCCTGCATTTCGCCAGCGGTCAGCTTGCCATCACGCGCTTTTTTGGAGATGACAGTCAGTTCGCGGGACAGCTCAGTAATGCTCTTCTTGTTCACGTCTTTAAAGACCGGAACAACCAGACCATTCGGCGTATCCACCGCAACACCGATGTTGATGTATTTTTTCAGCGTCAGCTTCTGACCATCTTCAGACAGAGAGCTGTTGAAGCGCGGCATTTGCTCAAGCGCCGCAGCAACGGCTTTCATGATGAAGACAACCGGGGTGAATTTCACGTCCAGTTTGCGCTTCTCAGCTTCGGCGTTTTGCTGTTTACGGAACGCTTCCAGATCGGTGATATCGGTTTTATCGAAGTGCGTAACGTGCGGGATCATCACCCAGTTACGGCTCAGGTTAGCACCCGAGATTTTCTGGATACGGCCCAGTTCCACTTCTTCGATTTCACCAAACTTGCTGAAGTCCACTTTCGGCCACGGCAGCAGACCCGGCAGAGAACCACCGGTTGCACCAGCGGCAGGCGCGGATTCAGCGCGTTTGATCGCTTCTTTCACGTAAGCCTGAACGTCTTCGCGCAGGATGCGGCCTTTACGGCCGGTGCCTTTCACTTTCGCCAGGTTAACGCCGAATTCGCGCGCCAGGCGGCGGATCAGCGGCGTCGCGTGGACGTAAGCGTCATTTTCAGCAAAGTCAGATTTGCCTTCAGCTTTCGCCGGAGCCGGTGCTGCAGCCGGTTTTGCCGCCTGAGCAGCAGGAGCCGGAGCCGCAGCAGCAGCCGGAGCGGCGGCAGGTGCCGCGCCTTCCACTTCAAACACCATGATCAGAGAGCCGGTGGAGACTTTATCGCCCACGTTTACTTTCAGCTCTTTTACGGTACCGGCGAACGGTGCCGGAACTTCCATAGAGGCTTTGTCGCCTTCTACGGTGATCAGTGACTGTTCAGCGGAAACTTTGTCGCCCACTTTTACCAGCACTTCGGTCACTTCAACTTCGTCACCGCCGATATCCGGTACGTTAACGTCTTTCGGACCAGAAGCCGCTGCTGCCGGCGCGCTTGCCGCAGCCGGAGCTGCCGCCTGTGCCGGAGCCGCTGCCGGGGCAGCGCCTGCAACTTCGAAGATCATGATCAGGGAACCGGTGGAAACTTTGTCGCCGGTGTTGATTTTGATCTCTTTAACCGTACCCGCGAACGGTGCCGGAACTTCCATAGAGGCTTTATCGCCTTCTACGGTGATCAGAGACTGTTCAGCCGCAACGGTGTCGCCCACTTTGACCAGGATCTCGGTAACTTCAACTTCGTCGCCGCCAATATCCGGTACGTTAACTTCTTTGGCAGCCGCAGCGGCCGGAGCAGCAGCCGGTGCCGCTTCTTTCTTCTCTTCTGCCTTAGCAGGTGCAGCGGCTGCTGCACCATCGGCGGAATCGAAAATCATGATCAGTTTACCGGTCTCGGTTTTATCGCCGACAGAGACTTTGATCTCTTTAACGATGCCAGCCTGCGGAGACGGGACTTCCATAGAGGCTTTATCGCCTTCTACGGTGATCAGCGACTGTTCAGCTTCAACTTTGTCGCCCACTTTGACCAGGATCTCGGTGATTTCAACTTCATCAGCCCCGATGTCCGGTACATTGATTTCGATAGCCATTATCTCTTTACCTCTTACGCCAGACGCGGGTTAACTTTTTCTGCATCGATGTTGAATTTGGTGATGGCTTCCGCCACCACTTTCTTGTCGATTTCGCCACGTTTAGCCAGTTCGCCCAGTGCAGCTACCACCACGTAAGAAGCATCAACTTCGAAGTGGTGACGCAGGTTTTCACGGCTGTCGGAACGACCGAAGCCATCGGTACCCAGTACGCGGTAATCATCAGCCGGTACGTAAGTACGAACCTGCTCAGCGAACAGTTTCATATAGTCAGTAGATGCCACTGCCGGCGCGTCGTTCATCACCTGAGCGATGTACGGAACGCGCGGAGTTTCCAGCGGGTGCAGCATGTTCCAGCGCTCACAATCCTGGCCATCACGCGCCAGTTCGGTGAAGGAGGTGACGCTGTACACGTCAGAGCCCACGCCGTAATCGTTCGCCAGAATCTGCGCTGCTTCACGCACGTGACGCAGGATAGAACCGGAGCCCAGCAGCTGAACTTTACCTTTGCTACCGGCAACGGTTTCGAGTTTGTAGATACCTTTACGGATACCTTCCTCAGCACCTTCCGGCATGGCCGGCATGTGGTAGTTTTCGTTCAGCGTGGTGATGTAGTAGTAAACGTTTTCTTGTTTCTCACCGTACATACGCTCCAGACCGTCATGCATGATGACAGCAACTTCGTATGCGTAAGCCGGATCGTAAGAGATACAGTTCGGGATAGTCAGCGACTGAATGTGGCTGTGGCCATCTTCGTGTTGCAAACCTTCGCCGTTCAGCGTTGTACGACCGGAAGTACCACCCACCAGGAAGCCGCGAGCCTGCTGGTCGCCAGCCTGCCAGCACAGGTCGCCGATACGCTGGAACCCGAACATGGAGTAGTAGATGTAGAACGGGATCATTGGCAGGTCGTTGGTGCTGTAAGAGGTCGCAGCCGCCAGCCAGGATGCGCCAGCACCCAGTTCGTTGATACCTTCCTGCAGGATCTGACCTTTTTCGTCTTCTTTGTAGTAAGCAACCTGCTCACGGTCCTGCGGGGTGTACTGCTGGCCGTTCGGGCTGTAAATACCAATCTGACGGAACAGACCTTCCATACCGAAAGTACGCGCTTCGTCGGCGATGATCGGAACCAGGCGATCTTTGATCGATTTGTTCTTCAGCATCACGTTCAGGGCACGAACGAAAGCGATAGTGGTGGAGATCTCTTTGTTCTGCTCTTCCAGCAACTGGGAGAAATCAGACAGCGCAGGCAGTTCCAGCTTCTCTGAGAACTTCGGCTGACGAGACGGCAGGTAGCCTTTCAGCGCCTGGCGACGTTCGTGCAGGTATTTGTACTCTTCAGAGCCTTCCGGGAAGGTCAGGTAAGAGAGGTTTTCAACCTGCTCATCGGTTACCGGAACATTGAAACGGTCGCGGATATAACGCACGCCGTCCATGTTCATTTTCTTAACCTGGTGGGCAATGTTTTTGCCTTCAGCGGTATCACCCATGCCGTAACCTTTAATGGTATGGGCCAGGATAACAGTCGCTTTACCTTTGGTTTCCTGCGCTTTTTTCAGTGCAGCGTAGATTTTCTTCGGATCGTGACCGCCACGGTTCAGCGCCCAGATCTGCTCATCAGTCCAGTCTGCAACCAGCGCTGCGGTTTCCGGATATTTACCGAAGAAGTGCTCACGAACGTAGGCGCCGTCTTTGGATTTGAAGGTTTGATAGTCACCGTCAACGGTTTCGTTCATCAGTTGGATCAGTTTACCGCTGGTATCTTTACGCAGCAGCTCGTCCCAACGGGAACCCCACATCACCTTGATCACGTTCCAGCCAGCACCTGCGAAGATGCCTTCCAGTTCGTTGATGATTTTACCGTTACCGGTTACCGGGCCATCCAGACGTTGCAGGTTACAGTTGATGATGAAGCACAGGTTGTCCAGTTTTTCACGGGTAGCGATAGTGATCGCACCTTTGGATTCCGGCTCATCCATCTCGCCATCGCCGAGGAAAGCGTAAACGGTTTGTTCAGAGGTATCTTTCAGGCCGCGGTGTTCCAGATATTTCAGGAACTTCGCCTGGTAGATCGCACCAATCGGGCCCAGCCCCATGGATACGGTCGGGAACTGCCAGAATTCCGGCATCAGTTTCGGGTGCGGATAAGATGACAGGCCTTTGCCGTGAACTTCCTGACGGAAGTTGTTCATCTGCTCTTCAGTCAGACGACCTTCGACGAACGCACGCGCGTAGATACCCGGAGAGATATGGCCCTGGAAGTAAACCAGATCGCCGCCATCTTTCTCATTACGGGCGCGGAAGAAGTGGTTGAAGCAAACTTCATATACGGTCGCAGAAGACTGGAAGGAAGCCATGTGGCCGCCCAGCTCAAGGTCTTTTTTAGAGGCGCGCAGAACCGTCATGATTGCGTTCCAGCGGATAGCTGAACGAATACGGCGTTCCAGTTCCAGATTGCCAGGATATTCCGGCTCATCTTCAACGGCAATAGTGTTTATATAGTTGCTCGCCCCTGTGCCAGCTGCCACTTTCACACCGCCTTTGCGGGCTTCAGAAAGGAGCTGGTCAATCAGATACTGAGCACGCTCAACACCTTCTTCACGGATGACCGATTCGATCGCCTGTTGCCAGTCGCGAGTTTCGATCGGATCCACGTCATTTTGGAAACGTTCTGACATGGGGGGTATTCCTTATCTATCTAATACGTTGATTTGTCTGGAACCTGTCCCATTGCATCCTTCGGGAAAGACGCAATAAGACAGGTTCTGCGTTTAGTTGCCGCGCTCTAAAGTTTGGCGCTGGTGTCACAACTCTTCCGGCACAAACTGCGCCAGAAAATCTTAATTCTTTCTCTGCTCGAGCCTACGCAGCGAGCGTTCACGACGGCTCTGCTCACGGCTTCTGTCCAGCAAAATCTCTTCGATAAACGCCAGGTGGCGGTGCGACGCTTCACGCGCCTCTTCCGGCTGCCCGGCCATGATCGCCGCGAAAATACTTGAGCGATGGTTGCTGACCAGCGGGAGCATCTCCCGGCGTGCGTACAGCAATTCGAAGTTCTGCCGGACGTTTTGCGCCAACATGGGCTCCATGCAGCGTAGCAAATGAAGCAGCACGACATTGTGCGCCGCTTCGGTTACGGCAATTTGATACTGCACGACAGCGCTGGACTCCGCGTCCAAATCCCCGGACTGCTGCGCCAGTTCAATCGCCTGGTGCAGCTCGCTGATACGCGCTTTGTCTTCATCAGTGCTGCGCAGCGCTGCGTAATAAGCTGCGATGCCTTCTAATGCATGGCGGGTTTCAAGCAGGTCAAATTGGGATTCGGGATGATCGTTGAGCAGCTCTACCAGCGGATCGCTGAAGCTCTGCCACAGACTGCTCTGGACAAAAGTCCCGCCACCCTGGCGACGAAGGAGCAGACCTTTCGCTTCGAGGCGCTGAATGGCCTCGCGCAGTGAAGGACGAGAAACATCGAACTGTTTCGCCAGTTCGCGCTCTGGAGGAAGTTTTTCACCGGGACGTAAGGTCCCTTCGAGAATCAAAAACTCCAGTTGCTGCTCAATCACATCGGAGAGTTTTGGTTGGCGGATTTTGCTGTAGGCCATGGTTCCCTGTCTCTGCCATTCGCCGGAGTAAATTGGTCTTACCAATTTCACGTTCTTGACGCTAAAGTAACAAAGTATTCACCTTCTGTCCATACAGGTTTTGATTGAAATCAGGAAACCACGCACATTTTAACAATCCTACAGAAATGACGTTTCAAAGATGTAACCTTGCACAAATGTCTCATTTACCACGAAAGAGGCAGTTTTAACTTTCTTGAAACGCCGGTTAAGGCATATGAACCGATTCAGTTGATTAATTTTTGATTTTCTATGCAATTAATTTGCATAGAAACAAAATAAGTGGTCGAGAAGGGAGTAGTTGGGGTACTGACAAACGGTTTCTTTTTCATCAGTCGTCATAGCAGCTTCACAAAGCAGATGCATTCACGCGCACTTACCACTATTCTTGGCACTACGAAAGAGCCAGACGAAAAATCACGTTAGCAATTCGTAAATAATAAAATACAAAAAATGGAATTTATTTCTTACACGCAAACGACAGCGTAAACATAATAACCACACACGAGGTTTCATGATGGAAGGTCAACAGCACGGCGATCAGCTAAAGCGCGGCCTTAAGAACCGCCATATTCAGCTTATTGCGCTGGGTGGCGCTATTGGGACTGGCCTTTTTCTGGGCAGCGCATCGGTCATTCAATCCGCCGGCCCCGGTATTATTCTGGGCTACGCCATTGCAGGTTTTATCGCCTTTCTGATCATGCGTCAGTTGGGCGAAATGGTCGTGGAAGAGCCGGTAGCCGGTTCATTTAGCCACTTTGCTTACAAATATTGGGGTAGCTTTGCCGGTTTTGCTTCCGGCTGGAACTACTGGGTACTGTATGTGCTGGTGGCGATGGCGGAACTGACCGCGGTCGGGAAGTATATTCAGTTCTGGTGGCCGGAAATCCCGACCTGGGTCTCTGCTGCGGCCTTCTTTGTCATCATTAACGCCATCAACCTGACCAACGTGAAAGTGTTTGGTGAGATGGAGTTCTGGTTTGCCATTATTAAGGTGTTCGCGGTTGTCGCCATGATCATCTTCGGCGGCTGGCTGCTGTTCAGCGGTAGCGCTGGCCCGCAGGCGACCGTACGTAACCTGTGGGAACAGGGTGGCTTCCTGCCGCACGGTATCGGTGGGCTGGTGATGATGATGGCGATCATTAT
The DNA here is from genome assembly GCF_013085925.1 of Kosakonia sp. MUSA4. Classification (NCBI taxonomy): domain Bacteria; kingdom Pseudomonadati; phylum Pseudomonadota; class Gammaproteobacteria; order Enterobacterales; family Enterobacteriaceae; genus Kosakonia; species Kosakonia sp. MUSA4. The sequence continues at coordinate 665,114 of NZ_CP025697.1, read as the reverse complement.
GTTCTCGTTTGGCGGTCTTGAGCTGGTGGGGATCACCGCCGCAGAGGCCGATAACCCGGAACAGAGCATTCCAAAAGCCACCAACCAGGTTATCTATCGTATCCTGATTTTCTATGTTGGCTCACTGGCGGTGCTGCTCTCGCTGATGCCGTGGACCCGCGTAACGGCAGATACCAGCCCGTTTGTACTGATTTTCCACGAACTGGGTGACTCTTTCGTCGCCAACGCGCTGAACGTTGTGGTACTGACAGCCGCCCTCTCTGTTTATAACAGCTGCGTCTACTGCAATAGCCGTATGCTGTTTGGCCTGGCGAAGCAGGGTAACGCGCCGAAAATGCTGCAAAAAGTGGATAAACGCGGCGTGCCGGTGAACACCATCCTGACTTCCGCGCTCTTCACCGCGCTGTGCGTGCTGATCAACTACTTCGCACCGGAATCGGCGTTCGGTCTGCTGATGGCGCTGGTGGTTTCCGCGCTGGTGATCAACTGGGCGATGATAAGCCTGGCGCATATGCGTTTCCGTCGCGCGAAACAGTTGCAGGGCGTGACACCACGCTTCCCGGCGCTGTTCTACCCACTGGGCAACTGGATCTGCCTGCTGTTTATGGCCGCGGTGCTGGTGATCATGCTGATGACGCCTGGCATGGGCATTTCGGTCTATCTGATCCCGGTATGGATTGCCGTGCTGGGTGTCGGTTATCTGTTCAAACAGAAAAATGCAAAAACCGTAAGAGCCAGTTAATCCCTGTCTGCCCCCCCTTTCCCCGCGCGGGAGAGGGGGTTCTCGTAACGTTACCTTCCTCACACTTTCTTTTACATAGCTATTTTGTCCATCTCCCCGCGCTGATTCTGCTACGCAAACAAAAATTTGCAGGCGAATAATTCATACCATATATCAATGGGAGAAGCGGCAATGGACAACAACAGGCTGTCTGTCAAAGAAAAGATCGGCTATGGCATGGGAGACGCCGGATGTAACATCATCTTTGGCGCAATCATGCTGTTTGTTAACTATTTCTATACCGATATCTTCGGCCTCGCTCCGGCGCTGGTCGGCGTACTGCTGCTGTCGATTCGTGTGATTGATGCGGTTACCGACCCGCTGATGGGCGCGATCGCTGACCGTACGCAAAGTCAATATGGGCGCTTCCGCCCGTGGTTACTGTGGATTGCTGTTCCCTATGCTGTATTCAGCGTATTGATGTTTACCACGCCGGACTGGGCCTACAGCAGCAAAGTTATCTATGCTTTCGTCACCTACTTCCTGCTGTCGCTCACCTATACCGCCATTAATATTCCCTACTGCTCGCTGGGCGGCGTTATTACCAACGATCCGAAAGAGCGCGTTGCCTGCCAGTCGTACCGCTTTGTAATGGTCGGCATTGCCACACTGCTGCTGTCGTTAACGCTGCTGCCGATGGCGGAGTGGTTTGGCGGCGCAGATAAAGCCAAAGGCTACCAAATGGCGATGGCGGTGCTGGCATTTATCGGTATGTGCATGTTTTTGTTCTGCTTCGCCACTGTGCGCGAGCGTATTCGCCCGGCGGTACCGACCAATGACGATCTGAAGAACGATTTAAAAGATGTGTGGAAAAACGACCAGTGGGTACGCATTCTGCTGCTGACGTTGTGTAACGTCTGCCCAGGTTTTATCCGCATGGCTGCCACTATGTATTACGTGACCTGGGTGATGGGCGAAAGTACCCACTTCGCCACGCTGTTTATCAGCCTCGGCGTCGTGGGCATGATGCTCGGCAGCATGATGGCGAAGGTGCTCACCGATCGCTGGTGCAAACTGAAAGTCTTCTTCTGGACCAATATCGTGCTGGCGTTCTTCTCCTGTGCCTTCTACTTCTTTGATCCCCATGCCACTACGCTGATCATGGTGCTCTACTTCCTGCTCAATATTCTGCATCAGATCCCTTCCCCGCTGCACTGGTCGCTGATGGCGGACGTTGACGATTATGGCGAGTGGAAAACCGGTAAACGCATTACTGGCATCAGCTTTTCCGGCAACCTGTTTTTCCTGAAAGTCGGGCTGGCGATCGCCGGCGCAATGGTCGGTTTTCTGCTCTCCTGGTACGGTTACGACGCCGGAGCCAAACAGCAGAGCGCCAGCGCTATCAACGGCATCATGCTGTTGTTTACCGTGATCCCGGGCGTCGGTTACCTGATCACCGCAGGCGTGGTTCGCTTGCTGAAAGTTGACCGTGAATTGATGAAACAGATCCAGGCGGATCTGGAAAAACGTCGCATCAACTACCATGAGCTGACCGATCGTCAGCACGTACCGGCAGGCGACAACGTAAGGAAAGCATAATGAAAGAGTGGCCGAATCCGTTTATCGAACAACGCGCGGATCCCTTTATTCTGCGCCACGAGAATGTTTACTATTTTGTCGCCTCCGTGCCGGAGTATGACCGGCTGGAGCTCCGGCGCGCTACCACGCTGGAGGGGCTGCGTCATGCCGAAGGCGTGGTCGTGTGGCGTAAGCCGCAAAGTGGGCCGATGAGCGAGCTAATCTGGGCGCCGGAACTGCATCATATTGACGGTAAATGGTATCTCTATTTTGCCGCAACCTGGACGAAAGCGCTGGATGCGCTGAATATGTTCCAGCATCGCATGTTTGTGCTGGAGTGCGCCGATGCCGATCCGCTCAGCGGAAAATGGCTGGAAAAAGGCCAGGTGAAAACCCCGTTTGATACTTTCGCCCTCGACGCCACGACTTTTGTCCACCAGGGAAAACGCTGGTATCTGTGGGCGCAAAAAGCGCCGCACATCGCGGGAAACTCCAACCTCTATCTGGCAGAAATGGAAAATCCATGGACGCTCAAAGGTGAGCCGCTGATGCTGAGCAAGCCGGAATTCGACTGGGAGTGCCGGGGTTTTCTGGTGAATGAAGGCCCGGCCGCCCTGTTCCACGGCGACAAGCTGTTTATCAGTTACTCGGCCAGCGCGACTGATGAGAACTACTGTATGGGGCTGTTGTGGATTGATATTACCGCCAACCCGCAGCTCGCAGAGAACTGGCACAAATCACCGCAGCCGGTGTTCAAAACCAGCCACGAAAACCGTCAGTATGGCCCTGGCCACAACAGCTTTACGCAAACGCCGGAAGGGGAAGATGTGCTGGTGTATCACGCGCGGAACTACACTGAAATTGAGGGCGACCCGCTCTACGATCCTAATCGCCATACCCGTCTGAAAACGATTCGCTGGCAAGAAAACGGGATGCCTGACTTCGGCATCCCGGCTGCGGATAATCAGTAAAACTGCGGCACGCTATCAGATCAGCGTGCCGTAAATCGTCAACAACGCGACCACAACGACCAGCACCAGCGAGGTTTTCTTCGCCATCGACACCGCGGCTTTCGGCGTTCCGACTTTGTCCATATGCGGCTCGCGCGCCAGTGAGAACTGCGCGAGGCGCGTCAGCACCTGGTATTGCGATGTATGACCGTCGCCAAGGGAAGCAAACCAGGCGGGCAACGCCTTTTCGCCGTGCCCAACCAGCGCGTATACCACACCAGCCAGCCTGACGGGCACCCAGTCCAGCACATGTAAAATGGCATCAATGCCTGACTGCTGACGTTCGTTAGGCGTCTGGTAACGTGCCAGCCACGACTGCCAGGCCCGCAAGAACGCATAGCCTGCCAGCAGCACCGGCCCCCAGTATGCGCCGACAATAAACCAGAACAGCGGCGCCAGATAAAAACGGAAGTTGATCCAGACCAGCGCGTTTTGCAGTTCGCGTAAAAACTCACGCTCGCTGCATCCCGGCGGTACGCCATGTATCAGCGTTAATTCATTCGCCATCGCATTATGGGCATGACTGTCATTACGTGCCGCCGCCTTCAGGTAAGCGTGGTAATGCAGACGCACCTTACCCGCGCCAATGCATAACACACCAATCAGGATCCAGACCACCAGCAGCGGTACGTTGAAAAACAGCCCCTGCAGCGCGCGCAGGATCAGAAAGGTCACCAGCATCGCCAGCACTGTCATCAACAGCGTACGGAACATGGAGTAACGCTTAACCCGCCGGAACAGCACTTCCAGCCGGTGATCCAGTTGCCAGTGCTCTCCCAGTTTAAATAGCCGTTCTGCTGCCAGCACCAGCAGCATGGTGAATAACGTCATGGCATCTCCTTTTCTGACGAGCCGGCGACCAGCGCACGGAATCTGGCCCAGTCGAAAGCCGGCCCGGGATCGGTCTTCCGCTGCGGCGCAATATCGCTGTGGCCGGTCATATTGTTGGCAATCGACGGATAAAGCTCAATGAGCGTTCGCGTCACCGCCGCAAGTTGCTGATACTGCGCGTCGGTATACGGCAGGTTATCGGTGCCTTCAAGCTCAATCCCAATCGAGAAATCATTGCAGCGTTCCCGGCCGTGATAAGAGGATACGCCTGCATGCCAGGCGCGTTTATCGAAAGGCACATATTGCACAACCTCGCCATCACGGCGGATCAGGCAGTGCGCGGAAACACGCAGATGAACAATTTCGGCGAAAAAGGGATCGGCATCGGGATCGAGCGTGCCGGTGAACAACGCGTCTATCCACGGGCCGCCAAATTTGCCAGGCGGCAGGCTAATATTATGTACCACCAGCAGTGAAGGCTGTTCATCGTCCGGGCGGCAATCAAAATGGGGAGACGGCACGTGCCGCGCTTCCACCAGCCAGCCCTTGCGTAACGGCATAAGGAACTCCTTTAAGAGGATGGTGCTAAAACACGCTTCAGAGTAGCATGTCCGGGCGGTGCCCCGTAATGGTCTCCCGAACAGGACATCGCCTAACTTTGTGATTCGTTACCCTTTTTGGAGTTTATCATGCCGCCTCGCCGCTATAACCCCGATCTTCGACGTGACGCGCTGCAAAAACGCATCGAACTGGATATTCCTGCCGCTGTCGCCCAGGCGCTGCGTGAAGATTTGGGCGGAGAAGTTGACGCTAACAATGACATTACCGCGCAATTATTACCGCCAGAGAACCGCTCGCATGCGGTGGTTATTACCCGCGAAGACGGCGTATTTTGCGGTAAACGCTGGGTTGAAGAGGTTTTTATCCAGTTAGCTGGTAGCGACGTAACGCTGACCTGGCACGTTGCAGACGGCGACACGATCCGCGCCGATCAACCGCTGTTTGAACTGGAAGGTCCTTCCCGCGTACTGCTTACCGGTGAGCGCACGGCGTTGAACTTTGTGCAAACGCTGTCCGGCGTAGCCAGCGAAGTACGGCGCTATGTGGACCTGCTCAGCGGCACCAAAACCCAGCTTCTCGATACGCGTAAAACGCTGCCGGGCCTGCGCACCGCACTGAAATATGCGGTGCTGTGCGGCGGCGGCGCCAACCATCGTCTGGGCCTTTCCGACGCGTTTCTGATCAAAGAGAACCATATCATTGCTGCTGGCTCCGTTCGCCAGGCGGTGGAAAAAGCATTCTGGCTGCACCCGGATGTCCCGGTGGAAGTGGAAGTTGAAACGCTGGAAGAGCTGGACGACGCGCTGAAGGCAGGCGCCGACATCATCATGCTGGATAACTTCGAAACCGACCAGATGCGCGAAGCAGTTAGGCGCACCAATAGCCAGGCACGGCTGGAAGTTTCCGGCAATGTGACGAACGAAACGCTGCGCGAATTCGCCGAAACCGGCGTCGATTATATCTCCGTTGGCGCGCTGACCAAGCATGTGCGCGCCCTCGATTTGTCGATGCGTTTTCGCTGAATCAACTCTTCAAAGAAACGGGCCACTGGTCCGTTTTTGCGAACGCCCTTCCACGAATAATGCGACACTTTGCAAAAGCGATAAGAGTGCCGGAAGCCAGTATCACAAAATCATTTTTGCCCCTCGTCCACCGATTCATCCGCTGACACAGTAACGGCTCTGCATAAGGAGCTGTTTAATGAAACGACAACAAGGATTTACCTTAATCGAACTGATGGTGGTGATTGGCATCATTGCGATCCTGAGCGCCATCGGCATTCCCGCCTATCAAAACTACCTGCGTAAAGCCGCCCTCACCGACATGCTGCAAACGTTTATTCCGTACCGTACGGCCGTTGAACTTTGCGCGCTGGATCGTGGTGGCGTGGATAGCTGCGATGCCAGCAGCAACGGCATACCTTCCCCCACCACTACCCGCTATGTTTCGGCGATGAGCGTAACAAAAGGCGTGGTCTCGCTAACCGGGCAGGAGAGCCTGAATGGACTGAGCGTAGTAATGACACCGCAGTGGAGCAACGCTGATGGAATGCAGGGCTGGGCGCGCAGTTGCAACATTCAGGCAGACAGTTCGCTACAGCAGGCTTGTGAAGATGTGTTCCGGACCGGCAAGTAAGGAGCGCCAATGAAACCCGATAAACTCAGTGCGCTATGCCAGCGCCATAATGCGGTCGTGCTCAAAAGCGAAAACGATCTCTTAACGATTGCGGTAGTTGAAACACCCAGCCCCGAATTAATGGAGTCTCTCACCTTTGCCGCCCAGAAGCGTGTCGATATTCGCTGCTGGACGCCGGAGCAAATGGATAAACATTTGCAGATGGCAGCGCAAACCGGGGGGCCGGTGGTACAGGAAGAGAGCAGTACCGCCGCGATGGAGATCGTGGAACATACGCTTCAACAAGCGCTGATGCTGCGCGCTTCAGATATCCATTTTGAGCCTGGTGAAACGCACTATGCCATTCGCCTGCGCGTCGATGGCGTGCTGCACGCGCTTTCGCCTCTACCCGGCACGCTCGCCAGCACGCTAACCGCAAGGCTAAAAGTACTCGGCAATCTCGATATCGCCGAGCACCGTTTGCCGCAAGATGGTCAGTTCAATCAGGAACTTTGCGGGCAATCGATCTCGTTTCGTATCGCCACTCTGCCCTGCCGTCACGGAGAGAAAGTGGTTCTGCGCTTGCTGCATCAGGTTAATCAGCCGCTGGAACTGGAAGCGCTGGGAATGACCGATCAACAGCGGGCGCTGTTTGCCGCCGCACTGGCGCAGCCGCAAGGATTGTTGCTGGTTACCGGCCCGACAGGCAGCGGTAAAACCATTACGCTTTACAGCGCATTGCAGGCGCGAAATAAACCAGAAGTTAACATTGCGAGTGTGGAAGATCCCGTCGAGATCCCGCTCGCCGGGCTAACGCAGACACAAATCAATCCGCGCAGCGGGCTGACTTTTCAAAGCGTATTACGCGCCCTGTTACGCCAGGATCCGGACATCATCATGATTGGCGAAATTCGCGATGGCGAAACCGCCGAAATTGCGATAAAAGCCTCCCAGACCGGGCATCTGGTACTGTCGACGCTGCACACTAACTCCACCAGCGAAACGCTGGTACGCATTCAACAAATGGGCGTTGCCCGCTGGATGATCTCCTCAGCACTGTCGCTGGTGGTAGCGCAACGCCTGGTGCGTAAGCTCTGCCCGCACTGTCGAAAACTTGCCGTGGAGAATATCCATCTTCCCGGTACGCTATGGCCACGTCCGTTGCCGCGCTGGCGGGCCGAAGGCTGTGAACAGTGCTATCACGGTTTTTACGGGCGACTGGCGCTGTTTGAAGTCCTCACCATCACACCGGAAATACGCCAGGCCATTGCTGGCAATATGGGCGCGGAAGAGATTGGGCTACTGGCGCGACAAAGTGGCATGACCACGCTGTTTGAGCATGGCTGCCAGGCCGTGGAACAAGGGTTGACCACCTTTGACGAACTGGTACGCATCCTGGGTTTTCCGGATGGCGAGTAAACACCTTTGGCTGTGGTCCGGGCTTGATGACAGCGGCGCCCTGCAAAGCGGTACACACTGGAACGAAAATCGCGACAGCGTGGTGTTACTGTTGCATCAGCGGCAAATCCATCTGCTGTCGCTGAAACGCTGTCCGGTACGTCGCGCGCTCTGGCAAGCGGAGCATGGATGCTCCGTTTTGCAGCAACTTGCCACTCTTCTGCAGGCCGGGCTGACATTACCGGAAGGGTTACAACTGCTGGCGGAGCAACACCCCGCCAGACAGTGGCAGGCGCTGTTGCGCCAGCTGGCACAAACGCTGGAGCAGGGAGAAACATTTTCGGCTGCGCTACGCCAGTGGCCTGATGTGTTTCCTCCGCTCTGGCTGGCGATGATTCGCACCGGCGAGTTAACCGGCAAACTGGATGAGTGCTGCTTCAAGCTCGTTAGCCAGCAGCAAGCGCAAAGGGAGCTGGCGTTGAAAGTGAAAAAAGCGCTTCGTTATCCGCTGATCATCCTCTCCCTGACGGCAGCAGTGGTGCTGGCAATGATATATCTGGTATTACCCGAGTTCTCGGCCATCTACCAGACGTTTAACACACCGCTTCCGGCGCTCACGCGGGGAGTCATTGCCACCGCTGACGTTATGCAGCGCTGCGCCCTGCCGTTGATAGTATTTATCGCGTTGGTACTCGGCGTCATGAGGTCGCTACGTCATCACCCCGGCTGGCTTCGTTACCGACAGCGGCTGCTACTGGCCACTCCGGTGATGGGTCAGTTGATACGCGGGCAGCGGCTCAGCCAGATATTTACCGTCCTGTCGCTGACGCAGCGTGCGGGTATCGCCTTTTTACAGGGGCTGGAAAGTGTTAAAGAGACGCTTACCTGCCCGTACTGGCGCGATATCCTGCAACGGGCGCATCAGGAGATAACTCAGGGTATGTCGATAGCCGCCGCCCTGAAAGAAAGCGGTGAATTCCCGACCCTGTGTATTCAGTTGATTCGCACTGGCGAAGTTTCCGGCGCGCTGGATACGATGCTGCACAACCTGGCACAGCATCACAGCGAACAAACTCAGCGTCAGGCGGATGGTCTGGCAGCCGTGCTTGAGCCGTTGTTGCTGGTGGCAACAGGATTGATTATCGGGGTGCTGGTTGTGGCAATGTACCTGCCCATCTTCCATCTGGGGGATGCGATGAGCGGTGCGAGGTGAGCACAGGCGCGGCATAACGCTGCGCCTGTTTAGCGATCACAGGCTGTTGAAAACGCGGTTTTCCTGTTCCTGAACGCGAATGAAGGTCGTGCGTTTGGTCAGCTCTTTCAGACGAGACGCGCCAACGTAAGTGCAGGCCGAGCGCAGACCGCCCAAAATGTCGCGCGCAGTATTTTCTACAGGCCCACGCAGCGCCAGCTTGACGGTTTTACCTTCTGCAGCACGGTAACCGGCAACGCCGCCAACGTGGCGATTCATTGCAGATTCAGAGCTCATGCCATAGAACAGCATGAATTTTTCACCATTTTCTTCAACCACGGTGCCGCCGCTCTCTTCATGGCCGGCCAGCATACCGCCCAGCATCACGAAATCTGCGCCGCCGCCGAAAGCTTTCGCTACGTCGCCTGGAACGGTGCAACCGCCATCGCTGACAATCTGTCCACCCAGGCCATGCGCAGCATCCGCACATTCGATCACCGCAGAAAGCTGCGGATAGCCAACGCCGGTTTTCACGCGCGTGGTGCAGACAGAACCCGGGCCAATACCCACTTTAACGATATCAGCGCCGGAGAGGATCAGCTCTTCACACATTTCCCCCGTCACAACGTTACCGGCGCAGATGGTTTTATTCGGCCAGGCTTCACGCGCTTTCGCAACAAACTGTACAAAATGCTCGGAATAGCCATTCGCCACATCAATGCAGACAAAATTCAGCGCGGGATGCAGCGCAAGGATCTGTTTTGTCTTATCAAAATCGGCATCAGATGTTCCGGTGGAAACCATTACATGACACAGCACATCCGCAGATTCGCGCTCAACAAAACCTTTCCAGTCTTCAACGGAATAGTGTTTATGCACGGCAGTGAGAATGTCGAATGAGGCCAGCGCTTTTGCCATCATAAACGTGCCAACCGAGTCCATATTCGCGGCAATAATGGGTACGCCGGACCAGTTCATTCCTGAATGCTTGAAGGTAAACTCGCGTTCCAGCTCAACATCGGAACGGCTTTTAAGGGTAGAGCGTTTAGGGCGGATAAGAACGTCTTTGAAACCTAGCTTCAGATCTTCTTCGATACGCATGTGCGGATTCCTGGGGTTAATGGCAAAAATACAAACTCACAACTCCAGTGACGCTATCATACGCGCTAATAAGGGCTGCGCAAGACTGCGAATTTCTCTTTTTTTACGCTACAATCCTATAAATTTACCTGGTGAATCGGCAAGTTTAGGTTAATCGATTTCATTGTCGCTTGATTAATTCACAACACGTTGATTATATTAATAAATATATTCAACCTTTTGCGTTTTTCTTCCCTTTTGCAGGCGATAAAAAAGTGCCATGAGTATGGCGAAAGAGAACGTGGATTGTGATGTCAGGCAGACCCATTTTGGGATGAGGTGTTATGGGGTATACGGTCGCGTTAACCGGTGGCATCGGCAGTGGGAAAAGCACCGTAGCGGATGCTTTCGCACAGCTTGGGGTTAACGTTGTCGATGCGGATATTATTGCGCGTCAGGTCGTGAAACCGGGTTCGCAAGCATTAAGCGCCATTACAGCACGTTTTGGGGCAGGAATGCTCCTCGCCGACGGCTCGCTAAACCGTCGGGCATTACGTGAACGTATTTTTGCTTCTCCAGCTGATAAAGAGTGGCTCAATGGTCTGCTCCATCCGCTAATTCATCAGCAGACCCAGCGTGAGATTGCGCAGGCAACGTCGCCTTATGTACTGTGGGTTGTTCCCCTGCTGGTGGAAAACCAGCTATATCGTAAAGCCGATCGGGTTTTGGTGGTGGATGTCCCGGTTGAGACTCAAATTGCACGCACCACGCAGCGTGATGGCGTTAGTCGCGAACATGCAGAGCATATTCTTGCTGCCCAGGCCACACGCGAAGCGCGGCTTGCCGTCGCTGACGATGTTATTGATAATAATGGCGCACCAGGTGCGATAGCATCGGATGTTGCCCGCCTGCACTCAGCGTATCTGGAATATGCTTCACAGGCCGTATCACAGGAAAAACCGTAATGCACACCCACATCCTTTTTGAACACCCGCTTAACGAGAAGATGCGCACCTGGCTGCGTGTCGAATTTCTGCTTCAGCAACTCACCGCCCGTTTACCGTTGGGCGACCATGCTGATGCGTTGCACTTTTTCCGTAACGTCGGTGATTTACTGGATGTGTTCGAACGCGGTGATACGCGTACGGAATTACTGAAAGAGCTGGAACGTCAGCAGCGAAAATTGCGTGCCTGGAGCGAAGTAGAGGGAGTGGATCTCAACCGTATCGAATCCCTGCGCCAGCAACTGAAACAGAGCAGCAATATCCTGATGGCTGCGCCACGCATTGGTCAGCTTTTACGTGAAGACCGATTAATTGCGCTGGTGCGCCAGCGTCTGAGTATCCCCGGCGGGTGTTGCAGCTTTGATCTGCCCACGCTGCACATGTGGCTGCATTTGCCGCAGGAGCAACGTGATGCGCAGGTCGCGGTCTGGCTGGAAAGTCTCGATCCGCTCAAAGCAACGCTGCAATTAATCCTCGATCTGATCCGCAATGCCGCGCCGTTCCGCCATCAGACCAGCCTGAATGGTTTTTATCAGGATAATGGCGAAGATGCCGATTTACTGCGTCTGAAACTGACGCTGCGGGATCGTCTGTATCCGCAAATTTCCGGGCATAAAAGCCGTTTTGCTATCCGCTTTTTACCCCTCGACAGCGAAAACGGGATCGTGCCGGAACGGCTGGATTTTGAACTGGCCTGTTGTTAAGGAGCCAATATGACTGAAACAACCATTGTTAACTGCCCAACCTGCGGGAAATCTGTCGTCTGGGGCGAAATCAGCCCGTTTCGCCCCTTCTGTTGCAAACGCTGCCAGCTCATCGATCTGGGAGAGTGGGCAACGGAAGAGAAACGCATCCCCAGCTCTGGCGACCTGTCAGACAGCGATGAATGGAGCGAAGAGCAACAGTAATGTTTTTACCGCTGGCGCACCGCTTAACGCTGCGCCAGCCGGGTAATAATGGGTTCGTTAGCCGGCGGGAAATCTTCCGCTTTCAGCATCTGTTGTGCTATCCACTCTCCCGGCTGCCCCTCTTTTCCCCACGGCTCCCCTTCCCAGCTCTCAACCAGCCAGAACCACAGCGTGATATGGCGATCGGGAAACTGATACTCCAGCTTATCAAACAGTGTTGCATTCAGCGGCGTAATGCCGACTTCTTCCTGTAATTCACGGCTCATCGCCTGTTCGGGCGTTTCGCCCTCTTCTATTTTACCGCCCGGAAACTCCAGTTTATTCGCCATGTGCGCATCCGCAGCACGGCGCGTAATAAAGATTTCTCCTTGCGGGTTGCGAATGATCCCGACTGCGATGTTGAGTATTTTCATTAGGCAGGCTCCATAAAAAAGGCGCAGATATCTGCGCCTTTTACATTTTTATCAAAAGGTTATGCTAAACGGCCGTGGCACTGTTTGTATTTTTTACCCGAACCGCAAGGGCATGGATCGTTACGACCCACTTTACGCTCGCCCGTCTGCGCAGCAAGTTCCGCGGCCGCTGCAGATTCATCATCCTGATGACTCAACTGTTGCATTTGCGCCAGACGCTCAGCTTCCTGGCGACGCTGCTGCTCCATCGCTTCCACTTCTTCCGGCATACGCACCTGCACCTTGCTCAGCGTGCTGATCACTTCATATTTCAGCGACTCCAGCATCGCGGCAAACATGGCGAAGGATTCGCGTTTGTACTCCTGCTTCGGATCTTTTTGCGCGTAGCCACGCAGATGGATACCCTGACGCAGGTAATCCATGGCTGCCAGATGCTCTTTCCACAGGGAATCCAGCGTCTGCAACATCACGCCTTTTTCAAAGTGACGCATCATTTCCGCACCTACCACGTCTTCTTTGCGCTGGTAAGTTTCAATGGCGTTCTGCAGGATGCGCTCGCGCAACGTCTCTTCATGCAGATCCGGCTCTTTATCCAGCCATTCCGCAATCGGCAGATCGAGATCGAAGTCGTTTTTCAGGCGTTCCTGCAGACCCGGGATATCCCACATCTCTTCCAGAGACTGCGGCGGAATATGCGCGTCGATGGTAGCTTTGAAAACGTCCTCGCGAATGCTGTTAATGGTTTCGCTCACGTCAGACACATCCAGCAGTTCGTTACGCTGGGTATAAATAGCACGGCGCTGATCGTTGGCAACATCATCATATTCCAGCAGTTGCTTACGAATATCGAAGTTGCGGCTTTCCACTTTACGCTGCGCGTTGGCAATCGCCTTCGTAACCCACGGGTGCTCAATCGCTTCGCCCGGTTTCATCCCCAGCTTACGCATCATGCCGGAAACACGATCGGAGGCGAAAATACGCATCAGCGCATCTTCCATGGAGAGGTAGAAACGGGAAGAACCGGCATCGCCCTGACGACCGGAACGACCGCGCAACTGGTTATCGATACGACGAGATTCGTGACGCTCAGTACCGATAATGTGCAGGCCGCCAGAGGCCAGTACGGCATCATGGCGTACCTGCCAGTCCGCTTTCACTTTTGCGATTTGCTCTTCGGTCGGATTTTCAATCTCAGCCAGTTCTGCCTGCCAGCTACCGCCCAGCATGATATCCGTACCACGACCCGCCATGTTGGTGGCAATGGTTACCGTGCCAGGGTAACCCGCCTGAGCAACGATATCCGCCTCTTTGGCGTGGAATTTGGCGTTCAGCACGTTGTGCTTGATACCCGCTTTGGTCAGTTCCTGAGAGACAACCTCTGATTTTTCAATGGAGATAGTCCCCACCAGCACCGGTTGGCCCTTGGCGGTACGCTCTTTAATATCTTCGATAATGGCCTGGATTTTTTCCGCTTCGGTCATGTAGACCAGATCCGCCATATCTTTACGGATCATCGGGCGGTTTGTCGGTACAACAACCGTATCCAGTTTGTAGATCGAGCTGAATTCAAATGCTTCGGTATCTGCCGTACCGGTCATACCGGCCAGTTTTTCATACAGACGGAAATAGTTCTGGAAGGTAATGGAAGCCAGCGTCTGGTTTTCATTCTGGATTTCCACGCCTTCTTTGGCTTCAACAGCCTGATGCAGACCGTCAGACCAGCGACGCCCTTGCATGGTACGGCCGGTATGTTCATCAACGATGATCACTTCGCCATCTTTAACAATGTAATCCACGTCGCGGGTGAACAGTGCATGAGCACGCAGCGCAGCGGTGACGTGGTGCATCAGCATAATATTGGCCGGGGAGTAGAGTGACTCGCCCTCGTCCATGATGCCTTCTTTTACCAGCAGCTCTTCAATCAGCACCAGGCCGCGTTCGGTCAGCGTTACCTGACGCGCTTTCTCATCCACCGAGAAGTGGCCTTCGCCCTGGAAAGTGTCAGAATCTTCTTTCTCCTGGCGAACCAGGTAAGGAATGATTTTGTTCACTTTTTTGTAGAGTTCAGAGCTGTCTTCTGCAGGCCCAGAGATGATCAGCGGGGTGCGCGCTTCATCGATGAGAATGGAGTCAACCTCATCCACCAGCGCATAGTGCAGTTTACGCTGTACGCGCTCTTCAGGGCTGAACGCCATGTTATCGCGCAGGTAGTCAAAGCCGTACTCGTTGTTGGTGCCGTAGGTAATATCGGCAGCGTAAGCTTCACGCTTGGCAACAGCAGGCATACCTGGCAGGTTAATACCGACTGTCAGGCCGAGGAACTCAAACAATGGACGGTTGTTTTCGGCATCGCGCTGCGCCAGATAATCGTTCACCGTCACAACGTGGACGCCTTTACCGCTCAGGGCATTCAGGTAAGCCGGCAGCGTCGCTGTCAGGGTTTTACCTTCACCAGTACGCATCTCCGCGATGCAGCGATCGTTCAGTACCATACCGCCCAATAACTGTACGTCAAAGTGGCGCATGCCAAACACGCGCTTGCTCGCTTCGCGAACCACCGCAAAAGCTTCAGGCAACAGATTATCTACCGCCTCGCCTTTTTCCAGACGGGCGCGAAACTCTGCGGTTTTACCTTTCAGCTCTTCATCACTGAGCTGCTCCATGGCCGGTTCCATGGCATTAATCTGAACGACAACTTTACGCATGCGACGCAGTGTACGATCGTTGCGGCTACCGAATACTTTCGTTAATAAATTGATTAGCATAATAAAAATCTCAAACGCTCCGCTCGGCGGAACTAAAAAATGGATAAAGGGCTCTTTTTTTAGCTGATGCGTTGAGGGCCTGCGCGAATACCCTGCACCTGGCTCACCCAGGCGGGCACGCTAAACGCGGCTTGCGGCGTAGAAGGGATATAAACAGCCAGACGGACAATCGTCGGCGGCTTGCTTTCCAGCATCAGCAGTGCGCTGAGCGAATCCAGCAATGCCAGATGATGTGCCTGAATGGGTAATGGCTCTTCCGTTGCTACAGGTAGCGCCTGAGGCGCCATAGCGAACGAAAGATGACGGATCACGGTACGAATGGCGTGCTGATGCCAGTAATCGACAGTAAAATTCGGACGCCGTTTCGCTTCCAGCAAGGAGAAACTGGTGAAATTGACGTTATTGACGCCATCGTGATTGCGGGTCGTTTCACGCGCAGGCTGATGTGGCTCAGCGCTACCGGCAAATGCAGGCAAGCCAAAACTCGCCGCGACCATCCCTAATAAGAGATGCGGCCAGAAATAGCGTCTGCCAAATTGTCGCCAGCACGTCAGTATTCCGTTCACCTGCTCCACCCCAAAAATCACGCTTGTCCGATTTTGCTTCTGTCGGTGCCATTTTGCGCCCAAATCTTACCACTAAAGCCGCCAGCACCGCAGTAGTATTCAGGCTTCAGAAGGGCAAAATTGACCAGGAAAGCAGCAAACACATCGCTCAAAGCGAAAAAAGAGAAAGTTCTACACTGAGGCAGGAGAAAGGTCTGGTGGGAAAAAAACAATAAAAAACGACTGGTTTCCCTGACCGGAGAGAGTGCCAGGTTAACCAGTCGATTTTGTGGTTATGGCGTTATGCCAGAACCGTTGACGGTGCTTTAAATGCCAGCGGCAATTCGGCGTCGTCTTCGAAGGTCACATATTCCCAGGCTTCCTGTTTTGCCAGAACAGCCTGCAACAGTTTGTTGTTTAATGCGTGGCCAGATTTATATGCGGTAAACGCACCAATGATATTGTGACCACACATGAACAAGTCGCCGATAGCATCCAGCATTTTATGGCGAACAAATTCATCTTCGAAACGAAGCCCGTCTTCGTTCAGTACGCGATAATCGTCAACTACGATGGCACAATCGAAGCTACCGCCCAGGCACAGACCGCGGGACTGGAGGTATTCGATATCACGCATGAAACCGAAGGTACGCGCACGACTAATCTGGCGCATAAATGCGTCGGCAGAGAAGTTCATCGCATAGCGTTGAGTGCTTGCATCAATCGCCGGGTGGTTAAAATCGATGGTAAAGTCGAGCGTGAAACCATTGTGTGGTTTGAACTCAGCCCATTTATCACCGTCTTCAACACGCACCGTATCTTTGATACGAACGAATTTTTTGGCGCTGTTAAGCTCTTCGATCCCTGCATCCAGTAGCAGATAAACGAAAGGTGCAGCACTGCCATCCATAATGGGAATTTCCGGCGCATCGACTTCAACAATAATGTTGTCGATACCCAGCCCCGCCAGAGCAGCATTTAAGTGCTCAACGGTGGAAATCCGCACGTCATGCTCATTGACCAGACAAGTACAGAGCATAGTATCACGCACAGATTTAGCATCAGCCGGAAAATCTACCGGTGGATTCAAGTCAGTGCGACGATAGATGACCCCGGTATTTGCCGGCGCAGGGCGCAACGTCAGTGTGACTTTCTTGCCGGTATGTAAACCGACGCCAGTCGCCTGAACGATACGTTTAAGAGTCCTTTGTTTGATCATCGTATAATCTCGCCTTATTACCAATCCATCCGAAGTGTATAACACAATCGGTGGGGCAGTTTAGCACAAAGAGCGAAGAAGCCCAACTTCCAGTAAATTCTTAGTCCGCTTGCTTACGCAGGAACGCCGGAATATCCAGATAATCAGGTTCTTTAGTGGTTTGCGGCGTATTGTCGTTAACCACTTTCGCCGGTTTCTGCTCCTGTTGCATCGGCTGCATGCCGTGCTGCTGATAGCGATCCATCACGGGCTGCTGCGCCTGTTTGTTGGTCACCAGCGTGATTTCTGGACGTTTGTCCATGCCAATACCTGTCGCAACGACGGTCACACGCAGTTCATCGTTCATATCCGGATCAAGGGACGTACCGATAACCACAGTCGCGTTATCAGATGCGAAAGCACGGATAGTGTTACCCACCGTTTCGAACTCATCCAGACGCAGGTCGAAGCCAGCAGTAATGTTAACCAGTACACCACGAGCGCCAGAGAGATCAATATCTTCCAGCAGCGGGCTGGAAATCGCCATTTCTGCCGCTTCTTCCGCACGATCTTCACCGCTGGCCACACCGGAGCCCATCATCGCGTAGCCCATTTCGGACATTACGGTGCGCACGTCAGCAAAGTCAACGTTCATCAGGCCCGGACGAGTAATCAGTTCAGCGATACCCTGTACAGCGCCTTTCAGTACATCGTTCGCTGCACCGAATGCATCGAGCAGAGAAATACCACGGCCAAGCACTTTCAGTAACTTGTCGTTCGGGATAGTAATCAGCGAGTCCACATGTTTGGACAGCTCAGTGATACCCTGCTCAGCAAATGCCATGCGCTTCTTGCCTTCAAAATTGAAAGGCTTGGTCACCACAGCAACCGTCAGGATACCTAAATCTTTAGCGACTTCAGCCACGACAGGAGCCGCACCGGTACCGGTACCACCACCCATGCCTGCCGCGATAAAGACCATGTCAGCGCCTTCGAGCGCAGCGCGCAGGGCTTCACGATCTTCTTCAGCCGCATTGCGACCAACTTCAGGGTTTGCTCCAGCGCCCAGACCTTTGGTGATACCACCGCCGATCTGAATGGTTTGCCCCACCGCCGTTTTACGCAACGCCTGCGCGTCGGTATTTACAGCGAAGAACTCAACACCCTCAATGCGCTCGCGCACCATATGCTCTACGGCGTTGCCACCGCCGCCACCGACGCCGATGACTTTAATCACCGCGTCGTTGGTTAATTCCATCGGTTCAAACATAATTTCTCTCCGTTTTGTGCCTGTCGCCTGAGACCGCTAATTTTCTGCGCTCTCTGAAAAAAATTAAAACTCTTTTCGCAGCCAGCTGTTGATTCGTTTGAACCATGACCCTACTGACGCGCGTTTTTCCACTTCTGCTTCACCACTGAGATGCGTCTCTTTTCCGTAGTGCAGCAACCCTACAGCCGTCGAGTAATACGGCTCCTGGGCATAATCGGTCAAGCCAGTAATGTTGAGCGGCGCACCAATACGCACCTGCGTATGGAAAACGCGCTGTGCACAGGCCGCAAGGCCTTCCATTTGCGCTGCGCCGCCGGTCAACACAATCCCCGCCGCCAGGTGATGCTTTACACCCTGCTGGCGTAGCTGTTCCTGCAACTGCAAAATCTCATCGTTAACCAGATTGAGCAACTCGGTATAGCGAGGCTCAATCACGTCTGCCAGCGTCTGACGCTGCAAACTGCGCGGCGGACGACCGCCCACGCTGGGGACTTCAACGCTCTCATCTTTGCCGACTAACGACCCCAGCGCACAACCGTGGCGAACTTTGATCGCCTCTGCATCACTGGGCGGCGTACCGAAAGCGTAAGCAATATCGCTGGTGACCACATTCCCTGCATAAGGGATCACTTTCGTGTGGCGCAGCGCGCCGCCAGTATAGACCGCCATGTCCATTGTACCACCACCGATGTCAACAACGCAGACGCCCAGTTCTCGTTCGTCTTCCGTCAACACCGAATAGCTGGAGGCCAGTCCGGCGAAAATAAGTTGGTCAACTTTTAACCCACATCGTTCAACGGCTTTAACGATGTTTTTTGCCATATCGTTATGGCAAGTAATCAAATGTACTTTTGCCTGCATACGCACGCCAGACAGCCCAACCGGGTTTTTGATCCCCTCCTGGTAGTCGATGGCGTACTCCTGCGGAATCACATGCAGAACACGGTGTTCATCGCGTACACGCACTGATTTGGCGGTATGCACAACGTTCTCCACATCTTCCTGCGTCACTTCCTCTTCCGAAATCGGCACCATCCCAATTTCGTTCTGGCAGCTAATGTGCTTCCCCGAAAGCGCCAGGTAGACAGAAGAGATCTGGCAATCCGCCATCAATTCAGCCTGATCGATAGCGCGCTGTACGCATTTCACTACCGATTCCAGATCGTTCACTCCGCCTTTATCCATACCACGAGACGGGCAACTGCCCACGCCAATGATATTCACAATACCGTCGGGCAGAACTTCCCCTACTAAAGCGGCTACCTTCGCGGTGCCAATCTCCAGTCCAACCACCAGTTTTCTGTCCGTCGCCTTGATCATTGTTGCTCTGCCTGTGCCTGATTCTGTTGTGCCTGATTCTGTTGTGCCTGATTTTGCTGCTGATTCGGTTCCTGAACAGGGGCTGCTTTCCAGCCTACAGCCGCGCCTGAGTCATAGCGTAAATCCACGTAACTGATCGTCTTACCGTCCGTTTGCGCCTGTTGCTGCAGAACCGGGTAAAGCTCCACGAAGCGCGCCAGGCGTTTCATTGTATCGCCACGACCCAGGTTGAGCCTGATGTCGTTAGTCAGCGTGACCTGCCATGAACGTCGCGCCGTCATCGCCGCTTCCTTTAACGTGAATTTATCCTTCGCCAACAATTGCCCCATATCGCGGTAGCCTTGCAATACTTCGCTTTCACTGCCTTCAGGGCCATACAACATGGGCAAAACCTGCTTACTGGTTCGTTCGGACGGCACGCTGAACGCATT
Source organism: Kosakonia sp. MUSA4 (assembly GCF_013085925.1). Classification (NCBI taxonomy): domain Bacteria; kingdom Pseudomonadati; phylum Pseudomonadota; class Gammaproteobacteria; order Enterobacterales; family Enterobacteriaceae; genus Kosakonia; species Kosakonia sp. MUSA4. Next base: position 645,275 of record NZ_CP025697.1, on the reverse strand, counting down.
ACCGTCGGCATCGACCATATGCTGATCATTCCATCGCGCAATCGGCACGTATTCAACCAGATGAATCTTCAATTCGTCTGGCCACTGCTTTCTGACGCTTGCCTGCTTTATCCAGGGCAGGCGCTCGATCTGACTCTGAATAATATTAACGTCCTGCGTCATGAAGGTGCCGGGTGCTCCCAGCGCCAGAATAGACTGACGAATATCATCATTGCGGGTGTAATGACGATCACCCGTCACCACCAGCTTCGACAACGGCAAGCGTTGTGCATCATCCATCCAACCCAAAACCACCCAGCCGCTAACAAACACGGTGCACAGCACCGCCAGCAGGAACAAAATCCCTGCAAGACGCGTTCCATTGTTGCGGCGGGAGGTGGTTACGGCCTCCGCTTCGCGGTTTCGCGTGTTCAGCGCAGCCTGTGACATATCACTCCGCCAGATCCAGAATGCGAACAACAAGTTGCGAGAAGCTCAAACCCGCCTGGCGAGCAGCCATCGGCACCAGGCTGTGGCTCGTCATCCCTGGCGATGTGTTCGCTTCCAACAAATAAAACTGACCGTCGCTATCCAGCATGGCATCAATTCTTCCCCAGCCACGGCAACCTAAAAGACGCCATGCTTTCACTACCAGGGACTGTAATGCCGCCTCTTGCTCCACTTCCAGACCTGATGGGCAGAAATATTTTGTCTCATCAGAGAGATACTTCGCCTCATAATCATAGAAGATTCCCGCTGGCTGGATACGAATCGACGGTAAAATTTCGTTCCCAAGCATCGCCACGGTAAATTCCGGGCCACTGAGCCATTTTTCGATCAGAACTTCGTCATCATGTTGAAACGCAAGCGCTAATGCCGCATGCAGATCTTCACTTTTGTCGACCTTCGACATCCCAACGCTGGAACCTTCACGGCTGGGCTTGACAATAACAGGTAACCCCAGTTCATCAATGCGTTGAATATCATCAAAACTTAGGCCTGATTCAAACTCACTGCGTTCGAGCGCGACCCATGGCGCAACCGGTAATCCGGCCCCCTGCCACAACAATTTGCTGCGCAGTTTATCCATGGAGAGAGCGGATGCCATAACGCCGCTGCCGGTATACGGCATATCGGTCAGTTCAAGCAGCCCCTGCAGGGTTCCGTCTTCGCCGCCGCGACCATGCAATGCAATAAATGCTTTGCTAAAACCCATCTCTTTCAGGCGGGTGACATCCACATCACGCGGATCCACGCCGTGCGCATCCACTCCGCCTTCCCGCAAACCCACCAGCACCGCTGCACCGGAATTAAGCGAAACTTCACGCTCGGCGGAAGTTCCGCCCAGCAGAACCGCTACTTTCTCAGCCACGGCGCTCCTCCTCTGTGCTCTGCGGTTTCAGTTTGCACTCGGCCAGGCTGCGGGCAATCTTGCCGATATTCCCTGCGCCCTGAATCAGGATCAGGTCATTACCGGTCAGTACCGGCGCCAGCATCGCCGCAACCTGTGCCGGATCGGACACGAGGATCGGATCAATTTTGCCGCGTCCGCGAATAGTACGGCACAGAGAACGGCTGTCAGCGCCCGGGATAGCCGTTTCACCAGCCGGATAAACCTCCAGCATCAGCAGAGAATCAACCTGCGTCAGCACATTGGCGAAATCGTCGTACAAGTCGCGAGTACGGGTAAAACGGTGCGGCTGAAACAGCATGACCAGATTTTTATCCGGCCAGCCCGCGCGCGCTGCTTTAATCGTGGCATCCACTTCTGTCGGGTGATGGCCATAGTCATCCACCAACATGGCGGTACCGCTTTTGCCATTCACCGCTTCCAGCGGGAATTCACCAAGGAAATCAAAACGGCGCCCGGTGCCCTGGAAACTTTCCAGTGCGCGAAGGATCGCTTCATCCTCGATCCCCTCTTCTGTCGCGACTGCTACCGCCGCCGCCGCGTTCAGCGCATTGTGACGGCCAGGCGCATTCAGCGTGACATGCAGTTCCGGTTTATCCTGGCGCACCAAAGTGAAGTGCCCCTGCGGCCCGATCTGACGGTAATTTTCTACCCGAACATCGGCACCATCGCTAAATCCGTACGTCGTCGTCTGGCGTCCCACGCGCGGTAGCAATTCGCGGATAACTGGATCGTCAACACACATTACCGCACGTCCGTAGAACGGCAGGTTGTGCAGAAAGTTGATAAACGTCGTTTTTAAATTTTCGAAGTCGCCCTGGTAGGTATCCATATGATCGGCTTCGATATTGGTGACAATCGCCACCATCGGTTGCAGATGCAGGAAGGAGGCGTCGCTCTCATCGGCTTCTGCAATCAGATAACGGCTGTGCCCCAGGCGCGCATGCACCCCGGCGGCTTTCACCAGCCCACCGTTAACAAAAGTCGGGTCCAGCCCGGCCTCTGCATAAATACTGGCCACCATCGCAGTTGTGGTCGTTTTGCCATGTGTACCGGCAATCGCGATGCCATGACGGAAACGCATCAGTTCAGCCAGCATCTCCGCACGGCGGATAACCGGAATACGCGCTTCATGCGCCGCGACAATTTCCGGGTTATCGGCAGAAATGGCGCTGGAGACCACAACAACACTGGCATCGCTCACATTTTCCGGGCGATGATTGAAATAAATAGTGGCGCCGAGCGCCGCCAGTTGCTGCGTCACCGGGTTTGGCGCCAGGTCGGAACCGCTAATCTGATAGCCTTCATTGGCCAGCACTTCGGCAATACCGCCCATGCCAGCACCGCCAATGCCGACAAAGTGAATGTGCCGGACACGTCGCATCTCGGGCACTATTGAACGCAGTTTCGCCAGTTCTTGTGTATTCATTCTCTAAACGCCATCGACTACTTAAATTTGCGCGACGCCAACGCGCCGCCAGTATTTACGCCTGAGCTGCCAGGCTGACTTCATTCGCCACGCGCTCGGTGGCATCCGGGATGGCCGCCGCGCGCGCGCGTTCCGCCATCTCCAGCAATGCTTCACGATCCCAGCCCGCCAGCGTCGCAGCTACCGCATCAACGGTGAACTGCGGCTGTTCGAGGATTTTCGCGGCGCCGGCTTTTTCCAGCGGTAATGCATTCCAGTACTGCTGACGATCTTTGTGCTGGAAAGGCACAAACAGCGCCGGTAAACCTGCGGCTGCGATTTCGCTGACCGTCAGTGCGCCTGAACGGCACACCACCACATCCGCCCACGCGTAGGCTTGCGCCATATCGTCAATAAATTCCGTCACTTTATGCTGCGGTTCGCCCGCGGCGGCATACGCCTGCTCAACATCCTGCTGCGCGCCTTTGCCACTCTGATGCCAGATGGTCACAGCATTGCCCAGCTTCGCCGCGACCTGCGGCATTGTCTGGTTCAGCACGCGCGCGCCCTGCGAGCCGCCAACAACCAGCACGCGAACCGGCCCTGCACGGCCAGGTAACCGTTCCTGCGGTAGTGGCAATGCCAGCACATCAACGCGCACCGGGTTTCCGACGACTTCCGCTTTTGGAAACGCACCGGGAAACGCCTGCATCACTTTGGTGGCGATTTTCGCCAGCCATTTATTGGTTAAACCGGCAATTCCGTTCTGCTCATGGAGCACTACCGGAATACCGAGCGACCAGGCAGCCAGCCCGCCAGGGCCAGAGACATAACCGCCCATCCCCAGCACCACATCCGGCTTAAAGCGTTGCATGATGGCGCGAGCCTGTCGCCAGGCGTTAAAAATACGCACCGGGGCCAACAACTGCGCTTTGATCCCTTTGCCACGCAGGCCGGATATACGGATAAAATCGATCTCGATACCGTGTTTGGGCACCAGATCGGCCTCCATGCGATCGGCGGTTCCGAGCCAGCGCACTTGCCAGCCCTGATCCATCAAATGGTGCGCAACAGCCAGCCCGGGGAAGACATGCCCGCCGGTACCGCCCGCCATCACCATTAACCGCTTTGGTTGACCACTCATCACAAACCTCGTGTAAACGCCTGGGCTTTTTCCAGACGCGTTTCATAATCTATGCGTAGCAGCAGCGTAATCGCCACTGACATAATCAGTAAGCTGGAACCACCGTAACTGATAAGCGGCAGAGTCAGCCCTTTGGTCGGCAGCATGCCTGCCGCCGCGCCGACGTTAACCAGAGCCTGGAAGCTAAACCAGATACCAATCGAGCAGGCCAGGAAACCAGAGAAACGATGATCGATTTCCAGCGCTTTTCGCCCGATAGACATGGCGCGGAAAGCGACGAAGAATACCATTAAAAGCGCCACTACCACACCGATATAACCGAGTTCCTCCCCGATAATGGAGAAGATAAAGTCCGTATGTGCTTCAGGCAGATACTCCAGCTTCTGTATCGAGTTTCCAAGCCCCTGCCCCCACAGCTCACCGCGACCAAATGCCATCAGCGACTGCGTTAACTGGTAACCGCTACCGAAGGGATCTTCCCACGGATTCCAGAAAGAGGTTACGCGGCGAATACGATACGGTTCGGCGAGAATCAGCAGCACAACCGCTGAAATCCCCATACCAATGATGGCGATGAACTGCCACAGTTTCGCCCCGGCGAGGAACAACATCGCCAGCGTGGTGATAAACAGCACCACCACCGTACCGAGGTCCGGCTGCGCCAGCAGCAGAACCGCCAGCACCAGAATCACGCCCATCGGTTTGAGGAAGCCGCGCAGGTTATTACGCACTTCATCCACCTTACGTACCAGGTAGTTGGCCAGGTAACAGAACAGCGACAGCTTGGTGAACTCCGCTGGCTGGAAGCGCATGACTCCGAGATCGATCCAGCGAGAGGCCCCGTTGATCGAGCTGCCGACCACCAGCACCACCAGCAGCATAATGATCGCGGCGATCAACATCGCCGAGCTGTATTTCTGCCAGAAATCCATTGGCAAACGCAGCGTGATCATCGACATACAAAACGCCAGGAACAGATACAGCGCATGACGCTTGGCAAAGAAGAAAGGATCGTCCGTCAGGCGTTGCCCTACCGGCATCGAGGCCGAGGTCACCATAATGAAACCGATCGCCGCCAGGCCCAGCGTCAACCACAACAACGTGCGGTCGTACATTACCAGGCTGTCGGAATCTTTTTGCCGTGATCCCATAACCCAGCCTTTCAATGCCGTAAACAACCATGCCAGAAGGCTAAATCCTGGCAGGCGCGGCATTCTCGGGCGTGGGAGCGTTAAACGCATCAGCCTAACTCCTGCGCCAGACGGGTAAAGACATCACCCCGTTGTTCAAAATTCTTAAACTGATCGAGGCTGGCACAGGCAGGCGACAACAGCACCATATCGCCCGGCTGCACGCGCGTGGCGATCAGACGCATTGCCTCTTCCATCGTTTCAACCCGATCGGCGATTTCCGGACGTAAATCCGCCAGCTCGTCACCATCGCGGCCAAAGCAATAAAGACGAATACGATCGCCGCCGAGATAGCGCTTCAGCGGTGAAAAATCGGCTGATTTACCGTGCCCGCCCAACAGAAGGTGCAGCGTACCGTCAACCTGCAAGCCGTTCAGCGCCGCCTCAGTGCTGCCGACGTTGGTCGCTTTCGAGTCGTTGATCCAACGCACGCCGTTATGATCCAGCGCCAACTGGAAACGGTGCGCCAGCCCGCTAAAGGTGGTCAGCGCCTTCAGGCTGCTGGCCCGCGGTAAACCAGCGGCATCCGCCAGCGCCAGCGCCGCCAGCGCGTTGGTATAGTTGTGCTGGCCGCTCAGCTTCATCTCTTTAACATTCAGAACCTTTTCACCTTTTACACGCAGCCAGGTTTCGCCCTGCTGGCGGTTCAGGTGATAGTCGCCGACGTCAACGCCGAAGCTCACGCAGCGTTCATCGGCGCCCCGCACCGGCATGGTCAGCGCGTCGTCCGCATTGACCACACATACTTTCGCGTTTTCGTAAACGCGCAGTTTTGCAGCGCGATACTGTTGCAGCCCGAACGGATAGCGATCCATATGATCTTCCGTCACGTTCAGGATGGTTGCCGCCGCAGCGTGCAGGCTGAAAGTGGTTTCCAGTTGGAAACTGGAAAGCTCCAGAACATAGAGTTCGCGGGCTTCATCAAGCAGCATCAGCGCAGGCAGGCCAATATTGCCGCCAACCCCCACATTAACGCCTGCCGCTTCTGCCATTTCACCCACCAGTTTGGTGACGGTGCTTTTACCGTTTGAACCGGTAATCGCAATGACTGGCGCTTGCGCTTCGCGGCAGAAGAGTTCGATATCGCCGACGATCTCAACGCCAGCATCGGCTGCCGCGCTCAGAGAAGGATGCGCCAGCGCGATGCCAGGGCTTGCGACGATCAGATCGGCCGCCAGCAGCCAGTCATCATTGAGACTACCAAGATGGCGCTCTACCGCCTCCGGCAGCTTATCCAGCCCCGGTGGTGAAACGCGCGTGTCCATTACGCGTGGCGTAACGCCGCGCGCGAGGAAAAAGTCAACGCAGGAAAGACCTGTCAGACCCAGACCGATAATGACGACTTTTTTACCCTGGTAATCTGCCATGATTAACGTACCTTCAGCGTTGCCAGGCCAATCAGCACCAGCATCAGCGAAATAATCCAGAAGCGCACGATCACGCGCGGTTCCGGCCAGCCTTTCAGTTCATAGTGATGGTGAATCGGCGCCATGCGGAAAATACGCTGGCCGCGCAATTTAAACGACCCCACCTGCAAAATCACCGACAGAGTTTCCACCACGAACACCCCGCCCATAATCACCAGCAAGAACTCCTGGCGCAGCAGCACGGCAATAATCCCCAACGCGCCGCCGAGAGCCAGTGAACCCACATCCCCCATGAAAACCTGCGCCGGATAGGTGTTGAACCACAAAAAGCCCAGCCCGGCACCGACAATCGCCGTGCAGACAATCACCAGCTCGCCCGCGTGACGCAAATAAGGGATATGCAGATAGTTAGCAAAATTCATGTTACCGGTAGCCCAGGCTACCAGCGCAAAGCCCGCGGCGACAAACACCGTCGGCATAATCGCCAGACCGTCAAGACCGTCCGTCAGGTTAACCGCGTTGCCGGTGCCGACAATCACAAAGTAAGCCAGCAGAATGTAGAAAAGGCCCAGTTGCGGCATTACATCTTTAAAGAACGGCACCACCAGTTCTGTCGCTGGCGTATCTTTCCCCGCCAGGTAAAGCGCAAACGCAACGCCCAGCGCAATCACTGACATCCAGAAATATTTCCAGCGAGCAATCAGGCCCTTGGTATCTTTACGCACCACTTTGCGGTAATCGTCAACGAAACCAATCGCACCGTAACCTACCAGTACAACCAGCACGCACCAGACATACGGGTTAGAGGGATAAGCCCACAGCAGTACGGAAACCACGATTGCCGTGAGGATCATAATTCCCCCCATCGTTGGCGTACCGCGTTTACTGAAATGCGACTCCGGACCGTCGTTACGCACAACCTGGCCGAAAGAGAGTTTTTGCAGACGGGCAATCATGCGCGGCCCCATCCACAAAGAGATGAAGAGCGCGGTCAGCAGGCTGACAATGGCGCGAAACGTCAGATAAGAAAAGACGTTAAAGCCGGAATAATATTTGACCAGATGTTCGGCCAGCCACACTAACATGTTCCATTCTCCTGTAATTCGCGTACCACCTCTTCCATGGCGGAACTACGTGAACCTTTCACCAAAATGGTAATAATCTGCTGTTCAGCGATCAGCGCTTTCAAACGCGCCACCACTGCCGCTTTATCGTTAAAATGTTCGCCAACACCGCTGGCAGCGCTCAGAGCCTTGCTCAGCTTACCGACGCTCAGCACTTTATCGATGCCGACGCCTTTCGCCGCTTCACCCACCTGAATGTGACAGGCTTCGCTCTCATCGCCTAACTCTGCCATATCGCCCGCCACCATCACCCGGTAACCTGGCATTTCCGCCAGCACATGTGCGGCGGCAGTCATTGAACCGACGTTGGCGTTGTAGGTGTCATCGAGCAGCAATTTATTTTCGCCCAATTGCACCGGGAACAGACGCCCCGGCACCGCTTTCAGGTTTGCCAACCCTTTTTTCACTGCCGCCAGACTGGCGCCCACCGCCATCGCCAGCGAGGTCGCTGCCAGCGCATTGGCAATATTGTGTCGTCCCGGCAACGGCAGCGTCACATCCACATTGCCCATCGGGGTTTGCAGCGTGAACTCAGTTCCGTGAGAGGTCACATGAATGTTGGTGGCCGTAAAATCACTGTTCGCCGCATTTGGCGAGAAGCGCCACACTTTGCGATCGCCAATAATGCTCTGCCAGTTCAGCCAGTCATTATTGTCAGCATTCATGATTGCCACACCGTTGGCAGGCAACCCGGTGTAGATTTCACCTTTGGCTTTCGCCACGCCCGCAAGCGATCCGAAACCTTCCAGATGCGCCGCCGCCAGGTTATTGACCAGAGCCGCTTCCGGGCGGGTAAGCCCGACTGTCCAGGCGATTTCCCCCTGGTGATTCGCGCCCAGCTCAATCACTGCGTATTGATACTCTTTGGTTAAACGCAGAAGCGTCATCGGCACGCCGATATCGTTGTTCAGGTTTCCTGCGGTATAAAGCGTGTTGCCACATTCGCTCAGAATGGCGGCCGTCATCTCTTTCACCGAGGTTTTACCGGAAGAGCCGGTTAACGCCACCACACGCGTCGGCACCTGCTGACGCACCCAGGCGCCCAGCTCGCCGAACGCCTGGCGAGTGTCTTTGACCAGCAGTTGCGGCAAATCGCAGTCCAGCTTGCGGCTAACCAGCAGCGCGCCCGCGCCGCCCGCTTTGGCCTGCTCGGCAAAATCATGGGCGTCGAAACGCTCACCTTTCAGCGCCACAAACAGGCAGCCTGGCGTGAGTTTGCGGGTATCGCTGGTCACCGCATCAATCGTCACATCCTGACCGTGCAATTCACCGTGCAGAATGCCGGCAAGCTGGCTGAGAGTTACGCTAATCATGCCACTACCCCCAACAAACGTGCGGCAGTGACGCGATCGGAGTAATCCAGCCGTTGCGTCCCGACAATCTGATAATCTTCATGGCCTTTGCCAGCCAGCAGGACTACATCATTCTCTTTCGCCTGCATAATGGTGTTGGTCACGGCTTCCGCACGGCCTTCGACCACATGCGCACGCCCCGCATCCAGCATACCGGCGAGAATATCGTTGATAATGGCGCGCGGCTCTTCGGTGCGCGGGTTATCGTCCGTCACCACCGGTACATCGGCGAACTGCTCAGCAATTGCGCCCATAAGCGGACGTTTACCTTTATCGCGATCGCCGCCGCAGCCAAACACGCACCACAGTTGACCTGTGCAGTGCAGGCGTGCAGCCAGTAAAGCTTTTTCCAGCGCATCCGGCGTATGGGCATAATCCACCACCACCGTCGGTTTACCCGGCGCGCTAAATACTTCCATGCGTCCGCAAACCGGCTGCAACTGTGAAGCGGTTTTCAGCAAATCGCTTAACGGATACCCCAGCGCCAGCAGCGTGGACAGCGCCAGCAATAGGTTACTGACGTTAAACGCGCCCATCAGTCGGCTTTCGATTTCACCTTGACCCCATGAAGAGTCAAAACGAACAGTCGCGCCGCTATCGTGGTACTCCACGCCGGTCGCCTTGAGCCAACGGCCGTGACAATCCGGGTTGATATGGTCTTCCATCGATACCGCAACCGCATCCGGCAGATTCGCTAACCAGCGGCGGCCCACTTCGTCATCGGCATTGATAATCGCCTGCCCGTAGTGGTGAGAGGAGAACAGCAGCCATTTCGCCGCTTCGTAGTGCGCCATGTCGCCGTGATAATCGAGGTGATCACGGCTTAAATTGGTAAATACCCCAGCGGCAAACTTCAGCGCCGCCACGCGATGCTGCACCAGACCATGGGATGAGACTTCCATCGCGGCAAACGTCGCTTTCTGCGCAGCCAGCCCGGCAATTACATGCTGAACATCCACCGCAGAGCCAGTGGTGTTTTCCGTCGGGATGACTTTACCCAGCAGACCATTTCCGACCGTCCCCATCACTGCGCTGGTTTCGCCCACCAATTGGCTCCACTGCGCCAGCAGCTGCGTGGTCGTCGTTTTGCCGTTGGTGCCGGTTACGCCAATCAGGCGCAATTGTTCAGATGGCTCACCGTAAAAACGGCCCGCCAGCGCGGAAAGGCGCTCATTCAACTGGCTGAGGTAAATGACCGGAACGCCGTGCATTTCACGAATTTCACCGTCATTTGCTTCGTCTTTCGCTTCAGCAATAATGGCAGCAACACCTTGCGCAATCGCCTGCGGGATATATCGACGCCCGTCCGCCTGATGACCGACCACCGCCACAAAGAGATCGCCCGATGCAGCCGCACGGCTGTCGAGTGTCATCTCCCGCAGTGCTCGCTCCGGTGCGCCTGGCACCCACGGAGCGAGAAGGTCGCGCAAATTACGATCTGCCACCTGTACCCTCGCCTTGATTAATTACAAACTCACTTTTTTCGCCCGTGGTCAGCGCGTCCGGCTCAATGTTCATGGTGCGCAGAACGCCGCCCATGATGGCACCGAAGACCGGTGCGGACACGGCACCACCGTAGTATTTACCCGCTTGCGGATCGTTAATCACCACCACCAGCGCAAAGCGCGGGCGGCTGGCAGGTGCGACGCCAGCGGTGTAAGCAATATATTTGTTGATATAACGACCATCCGGGCCGACTTTTTTCGCCGTCCCGGTTTTGATAGCAATGCGATAGCCTTTGATGGCTGCTTTCACCCCGCCGCCGCCCGGCAGCGCAACGCTCTCCATCATATGCACCACCGTGCGCACGATAGACTCATTGAAAATGCGTTCGCCCGGCACGGGCGGGTCAACTTTGGTAATAGACAGAGGACGGTAGACACCGTAACTGCCAATCGTTGCGTAGACTCGCGCTAACTGTAACGGCGTTACCATTAGCCCATAGCCGAAAGAGAAGGTGGCCCTCTCTATGTCAGACCACCGTTGTTTTTGAGGAAATAAGCCACTGCGTTCCCCGACCATCCCCAAATTGGTCGTTTTTCCCAGTCCAAAACGTGAGTAAGTATCTACTAACGCTGAGGAGGGCATCGCTAACGCCAACTTCGAAACACCGACGTTACTCGACTTTTGTAGCACCCCGGTAAGGGTCAATTCGCTGTAGCGCGCCACGTCTTTGATTTCGTGGCCGTTAATTCGGTAAGGCACGGTGTTCAGCACCGTATTTGGCGTGACGACGCCGCGCTGCAGCGCCGTCATTACCACCATCGGTTTCACCGTTGAACCTGGTTCAAAAACGTCGGTGATCGCGCGGTTACGCATTGCATCTTTCGACGTACCGGTGAAGTTGTTCGGGTTGTAGGAAGGGCTGTTAGCCATTGCCAACACTTCGCCGGTGCTCACATCGACCAGCACTGCGCTTCCTGATTCTGCCTTGTTAAACGCCACCGCGTTATTCAGCTCGCGATAAACCAGCGCCTGCAAGCGTTCATCAATGCTCAATGCCAGGTTATGCGCAGCCTGGCTGTCGGTGGAAGAGATATCTTCAATAACGCGCCCGTAGCGATCTTTACGCACAATACGTTCGCCAGGCTGACCAGTAAGCCATTTGTCAAAGCTCTTCTCAACGCCTTCGATCCCCTGACTATCTACGTTAGTAAAACCAATAAGGTGAGCGGTCACTTCCCCGGAAGGGTAGTATCGGCGGGATTCTTCGCGCAGATGAATCCCCGGCAACTTGAGCTTCTTAATGTAATCGCCGAGATCAGGGTTCACCTGGCGCGCCAGATAGATAAAACGCATCTTCGGGTTGGCGTTAATGCGGGAAGCCAGCTGATCCAGCGGCATGTTCAGCGCGTCAGAGAGCGCTTTCCAGCGGTTATCCAGCGTGACGCCGCCAGCATCGTGTAACTCTTTAGGATCGGCCCAAATCGCTTTCACCGGCACACTGACTGCCAGCGGACGCCCGGAACGGTCGGTAATCATTCCACGCGACGTTGCGACTTCCTGCACGCGCAGGGAACGCATATCCCCTTCGCGCACCAGCATCTCCGGATTAATAACTTGCAGCCAGGCGACGCGCCCAAGCAGAAACGCCATCGCCAGCAGAATGCAACCGCAAAGCAACGCAAAACGCCAACTCACAAAGTTGGCCTGTTCTTCCTGGCGTTTCGGTTTAAGCGTTTTCGCCACTGCTTTCATGCGTCGCGTAATTCCTTATTCATGTCTATTTCTGCACTACGATATTTTCCTGAGAGGGATCCACGTGCTGCATTTGCAGCTTTTCCGTCGCAATCCGTTCAACCCGGCTGTGATCGCCGAGTGCATTCTCTTCAAGAATCAGGTTGCGCCATTCGATATCCAGCGCGTCGCGCTCGAGAACCAGCTGTTCGCGCTGCGCGGTTAATAAACGTGTGTGGTGAGAGGTAGTGACAACCGTCACTGCCGTCATGATGATGCAAATGAACAGACAGAGTGGCAGTTTCCCAAATCGCAAAAGATCGTCGCCGATCACGCCAGGCAAGGCATGGCGCTCGTTGCTTCCTAACGATCCTTTCACTTTGCTTAGGGTTTCTGTCACTCTGCCGATCATGCGTTCGTCCTCTCTGCAATGCGCAGAACTGAACTACGGGCACGTGGGTTTTCAGCCACTTCTTCTTCACCCGGCATCAACTTTCCTAAGGCTCGCAACTGACGGCCACCCAGTTTCCTGAGTTGCTCTTCGGTCATCGGCAACCCGGCAGGAACCTGCGGGCCGCGGCTTTGCTCACGCATGAAGCGTTTCACAATGCGATCTTCCAGAGAATGGAAGCTGATTACCGAAAGCCGCCCTCCCGGGGCAAGCACGCCGAGCGAGTTTTTTAGCGCCAGCTCTATTTCCTCCAGTTCACTGTTTACCCAAATGCGCACCGCCTGGAAGGTACGGGTCGCGGGATGTTTGAACTTGTCTTTCACCGGTGTTGCCGCCGCAACGACTTCCGCCAGCTCTTTAGTGCGGGTCATCGGGTCGAGGCGGTTGCGCTCTACAATGGCGCGCGCAATACGTTTAGCAAAACGCTCCTCACCAAAGGTTTTCAGCACCCATGCGATGTCCGCCTCTTCAGCCGTTTGCAGCCATTCGGCAGCAGACTGGCCGCGAGTAGGATCCATTCGCATATCGAGCGGGCCATCGCGCATAAAGGAGAAGCCGCGCTCAGGATCGTCAAGCTGTGGTGAAGAGACACCAAGATCGAGAAGAATACCGTCGATCTTGCCAACAAGTTCGCGCTCGCTGACATAATCAGCAAGCGCAGAGAAAGGACCATGAATGATGGAGAAGCGGGGATCATCAATGGTTTGGGCTACAGCAATTGCCTGTGGATCGCGATCGATCGCCAGCAAGCGTCCTTCCGCACCCAAACGGGAGAGGATCAGGCGCGAGTGACCACCGCGACCAAAAGTGCCATCGATGTAGATGCCGTCCGGACGAATATTCAGGCCATTAACGGCCTCATCCAGCAGCACCGTCGTGTGTTTAAAATTTTCCATCATCATTACAGAGACAAATCCTGCAACCGATCTGAAAGTGCTTCAGAACCTGATTGCTCAGCGTCGATATCTTCCCTGACCTGTTGATACCAGGTCGTTTCGTCCCACAGCTCAAATTTATTGAACTGCCCGACCAGCATCACTTCTTTGGTTAGCCCGGCATGCTGCCGTAAAACAGGCGCAATCAATAAACGCCCGGCGCTATCCATCTGGCACTCGCTGGCATGCCCCAGCAATAAACGTTGTACGCGTCGCTCAAGCGGGTTCATGCTCGACAGGCGCGCCAGTTTTTGCTCAATAATTTCCCATTCAGGAAGAGGATAAAGCAGCAGGCATGAGTGGCGAATGTCGATGGTACACACCATCTGACCGGAGGCATTCTCCAGCAGCAAATCCCGATAACGGGTCGGAACGGCTAACCGCCCTTTGCTGTCAAGATTGACTAACGTCGCGCCACGGAACATGTCCGATTCACCCCCAAGTGACCATTTTCACCACTTTATCCCACAAATCCCCACTAAGGGAGTTTACGGAGCGGAGGAAAAGCTTGTCAAGCCAGCACAAAGGCTAACCAGAACAAAAGATCTCTTATTTGCAGCGAATATCTGCAAAGGTGAAATAGTGTTCAACTTACGAGGCAAATTAACGTCATGAATATTTGCAAGAAAAAAAACAGAATATGCGTATCCGCGTTTAAAACCATTTGATTTCTGCGCGCGAAATATAAAGTGTCAGTTTGCGACGCGGGCGGCATTTTAAGACATATCGACCCAACTGAACAGCACCAGTTGTATCCGTTCACACTGAGCGCGACGGCAGATCCACTAAGGAAATAGCCCTACGCCGATAATGGATGCTGTAGAAGAAAGGTAACATTTTTCTGAGATGTAACAATTTAAGACAGAAAGCATAATTACTGCTTTAAAAATATCCTTTTAAAACCCGATTTAAAGAAGCAATTAGAATTAACTCATCACGCCCGTTTAAAAATTAAGGATTTATCTTAGGGGCCAACGAGTAATAATTTGATTAAAGGTAAGGTAACAAACAAAAAAGGCAGCTGGCGCTGCCTTTATCTGAACTTATACGCGACTTAATATCCCGCGACGATAGAGATTACGCCGGATACGGCTAAGACCCGCTTTCGGCTTACGCGGTTCGTCGAGGCTTGCCAGCACAATTTCCAGCACCCGCTCCGCAACATCGCGATGACGCTGCGCCACCGCCAAAACTGGGCATTGCAGGAAATCGAGCAGTTCGTGATCGCCAAACGTCGCGATCGCCAGATCCGACGGCAATTTACCGTCGCGACGTAATGTAACGTCAAGCACTCCCTGCAGTAGTGCAAACGAGGTTATAAACATCGCCTGCGGCATCGGGTTGGTTTCCAGCCATTTATCAAATAGCTGAGCGGCGGCTTCACGCTCGTAGCTATTAGCATAGAGATACTGCACTTCACGCGGATCGTCTTTCCACGCCGTGCGGAAGCCTTGCTCGCGCAAGAAACTGACAGACAGCTCCGGTAACGCTCCAAGATAAAGCACGCGTTCCGCCGGAAACTTACGCAGCTCTGCGGCCAGCATTTCCGAATCATCTTGATCGGCGCCAACAACGCTGGTGAAGTGTTCACGATCCAGCGCGCGATCCAGCGCAACAATCGGGAAAGAATCATTGGCCCAGCGCTGATAGAACGGATGCTCTGGCGGCAGTGAGGTGGAGACAATAATAGCGTCCACCTGCCGCTGCAACAGGTGCTCGATACAGCGCATTTCATTATCGGGTTGATCTTCCGAGCAGGCGATCAACAATTGGTAACCGCGCTGACGCGCCTGGCGCTCCAGATAGTTGGCTATACGGGTGTAGCTTGTGTTTTCAAGATCGGGGATCACCAGCCCAATCGAACGAGTGCGTCCTGCGCGCAGGCCAGCCGCCACCGCATTTGGGTGGTAGTTATGCTCACGAACAACCGCCATCACTTTCTCAACGGTTTTGTCGCTGACACGATACTGCTTCGCCTTACCATTGATGACGTAGCTGGCCGTGGTTCGTGAGACGCCGGCTAGCCGGGCGATTTCATCCAGTTTCACAATTGCCCCTTAAATTAATGTACTCCATAACCTTTTTAGGGATATAGGTTAAAACCCTTAACATCTAAGCGCAGAATACTCACTCCGGCAACCGCTTTCGTGTCTGGTTCCGGCGGATTTCGCAAAAAAAAGCCCGGCGTAGAACACCGGGCCTGTAAATATGGAAGGTTAATCTATTCAGCGCATGATTTTATCACCGCGCGACAACCCCACCACGCCGGAGCGCGCAACTTCAACAATTTTAGCCACATCACGAATGGTGGCTAAAAACGCATCCAGCTTGTCACTGGTGCCCGCGAGCTGAACCGTGTAAATCGACGGCGTGACGTCAATGATCTGTCCGCGGAAGATCTCGGCGTTGCGTTTCACCTCTTCACGACCGTAGCCGCTGGCCTGAATCTTCACCAGCATGATTTCACGCTCAACATATGCCCCCTGCCCCAGCTCGTTCACGCGTAACACATCGACCAGCTTGTGCAGTTGCTTTTCGATCTGCTCCAGAACTTTTTGATCGCCGACAGTCTGGATCGTCATCCGCGATAAGGTGGGATCGTCAGTCGGCGCGACGGTCAGGCTTTCTATGTTGTAACCGCGCTGAGAGAACAGGCCAATCACGCGCGATAACGCGCCTGATTCATTTTCCAGTAATACAGACAGTATCCGGCGCATAATCAGGTTCTCTCCGTTTTGCTTAACCACATCTCATCCATGCCGCCGCCGCGGATCTGCATCGGATAAACGTGTTCACTACCGTCAACGGTAACGTCAACAAACACCAGGCGATTGTTTTTCACCTGCTCCAGTGCTTCCGCCAGCTTCGCCTCCAGCTCATCAGGACGCGTAATACGAATTCCCACATGGCCGTAAGCTTCTGCCAGGCGCGCAAAATCAGGCAACGACTCCATATAAGATTGTGAATGGCGGCCGGAATAAATCATGTCCTGCCACTGCTTCACCATCCCCAGATAGCGGTTATTGAGGTTCAATACCAGCACCGGCAGCTCATACTGCAAGGCCGTAGAGAGTTCCTGAATATTCATCTGGATACTGCCATCGCCGGTCACGCAGATAACCGTCTCCTCGGGCAGCGCCATCTTCACGCCGAGCGCAGCAGGTAAGCCAAAACCCATCGTGCCCAACCCGCCGGAGTTGATCCAGCGGCGCGGTTTATCAAAACGGTAGTAAAGCGCGGCAAACATTTGATGCTGGCCAACATCGGAAGTAACGTAAGCATCGCCATTCGTCAAACGCCAGATAGCTTCAATCACTGCTTGCGGTTTGATCTTTTCACTCAGGGTGTCATATTTCAGGCACTGACGCGCGCGCCACTGATCAATACGCAACCACCAGTCACGGATCTCATCCAGCGGCTGCGGCTGCTCTTCCTGCTCCAGCAGCTCGAGCATTTGTTCCAGAACCAGCCGCGCATCGCCGACAATGGGCACATCCGCCTGTACGGTCTTGGAAATGGAAGTGGGGTCGATATCGATATGCAGGACCGTCGCATCCGGACAGTACTTCGCCAGGTTATTGGTGGTGCGATCGTCAAAACGCACGCCAACCGCGAAAATGACATCGGAATGGTGCATCGTCATATTGGCTTCATACGTGCCGTGCATGCCCAGCATGCCCAGCGCCTGTCGATGCGACGCCGGAAACGCGCCCAGCCCCATTAAGGAGGAGACCACGGGCAAATTCAGTTTTTCAGCCAACTGGCGCAACTGAGTTTCGCACGCTGAGTTGATAGCACCGCCGCCAACGTAGACCACCGGCCTCTGCGCCGACACCAGTGTTTGCAAGGCGCGCTTGATTTGCCCTTTGTGCCCCTGCGTCGTCGGGTTATAAGATCGCATGCTGACCGATTCCGGCCAGAAATAGGGCAGCTTGTTGGCCGGGTTCATAATATCTTTCGGCAGATCCACCACCACCGGTCCCGGACGCCCACTAGCAGCCAGCCAGAACGCTTTCTTTAATACGCCGGGAATATCTTCGGTTTGTTTGACCAGGAAACTGTGCTTCACCACCGGACGGGAAATCCCGACCATGTCGCACTCCTGAAACGCGTCATAGCCAATCAGCGACGTCGCAACCTGCCCGGAAAGCACCACCAGCGGGATGGAATCCATATAAGCGGTGGCGATACCCGTGATGGCATTCGTCGCTCCCGGGCCAGACGTGACCAGTACCACCCCAACCTCACCCGTTGCCCGCGCCAGCCCATCGGCCATATGCACCGCCGCCTGTTCATGACGTACCAACACATGTTCAATACCGCCAACAGTATGCAGGGCATCGTAGATATCCAGGACTGCGCCTCCGGGGTAGCCGAATACTTTCTTTACGCCTTGATCGATAAGCGATCGGACGACCATCTCGGCTCCAGACAACATCTCCATGCTTTGCCTCCAGGCTTATATTTATCGACTGACGGCGGAACTCATTTCCACGCTGTCGCTTTGTTCAGGGCAGGAAACCCTGCTTTCTGATTATGAATGGCAGTTACCATAACCGCTCAAAATCTGGCAGGCAATTAGCAAACCACCGACGTCAACGGAGTACAAAAGAGGAAAAACAACGCGAGAGCAGCAGATTTGGTGAAAACATCTGTGATAAGGAAAGACGATGACCATTCATCATCCAAATAGCAGGTTGTACAGAAAATCATGCATTTTTAGCACGAAGCGGGAAGTCGCTGCCAACCGAAATTGAAATAAAATACTACCCATGCAGGATTAAGCAGAATAAACCGACTAAACAAGCCCGGTCTATTCTGCGAGCGCATTACAGCGTACAAACCGAGGTCAGTAACTCTTCCATCCACTGATGGCCTTTATCGCGGCCTGCCGCTTCATGCCACGAGAGATAACAAGTGCGTGTATTAAGCGCCAGCGGCAAAGGCAATACCTGCAATGGCAAACCATGAGCAAATCGTTCAACCAACCAACGCGGTGCAATCGTCACCAAATGCGTTTGCGCGACAATGTTTAATACGCTGGTGACTGCCATCCCCTGATAGGCAATACGGCTCTTTTTTTCCGCCGAATCATACCAGGGCTGGCTAAAGGAAGCATAACGATCCAGCGAGACCACTGCATGTTGTTCATTGAATACATCGGCTTCCGTAACAAGATTCGCAATGCGCGGATGTTCTTTACTGGTCACCAGTACCATTTCGTCTTTAAATAATGGAACGCAAGAGAATTCCGGACGACGAAACTCTTCGTAGCCGATCACAAATTCAATTTCCTGGTAACGCAATTGATGCTCAGTACTGTGATTAAGATCGGCTTTAAACACCAGATTAATATTAGGTGCAGCCTTTTCAACGCTATTGTAAATAATTGACGTTAAGAGATTATCCAGCGGGCTGCATACACAAAGATTAAATACACGCTCACTGCTCAGTGGATCAAATCCCGAGCCGGGCAACTCATTTTGTACCAACTGCAATGCCTGACGGATTGAGCCAAACAGTTGATATGAACGCGCAGTGGGTTGAATCCCACGGCCGTAGCGGACAAAGAGCTCGTCGTTAAACATGACTTTTAGCCGCGCAACGGCATTACTCACTGCGGGTTGTGACATTCCCAGCGCGTGCGCCGCACGGGTAATGTTTTGTTCCTGCATCACCGCATCAAAAACGGTAAGCAAATTAAGATCTACTGAACGCAACTGTGGTTTGTCCACATCGACAATCTGATGATTATCAATAGTTTCCCCTGGAACATTGCAATCCGTCGTCATGATAAAACTCCCTTAACTGTGTAATAATAATATTCAGGAAGATGATTTATCATGCATATAGCATTATTAGAAGCATAGCGTGAAAAATTAGGAATATTTAAAGCTCCCTTTTTATATTTTTTTCAAGGATAATTGCGCCGATAAATAATGAGACAATCAGTAGAGAATTAATATATTTTTACTTTATCAAACATTCCGCAACTCATCTGATGATAAAGATAACAGGCATCCATTCCATAACGCAAAGCGTAAAAGGGTTGTTCTGTAAATTTATCTTTAAATTAGTGATCGTCCACTAAAAAATACTTAATAGTGATTCGCACGAAATACGCATTTCATTCTACGGTACAGGATAATTAACTGAAAAGCAGCCATACAATCCACCTGTTCTGAGGATGGTTTTCAGGAGCAGGGGTTGACTTTAACAGGCGTATCCAGTACCACTAAAAGCATATCGTTTTTCCTGGAGCTTGATTCATGATTCGCAACGTCGGTTTCGCTGGTCTACTACTACTAAACGCATCTCTTGTGCGCGGTAGACCGGTGGACGACATTCAGAGCTGAATTGTCTGCCAGTTAAGACAGAAAACCCGCGCCTTGGCGCGGGTTTTTTTATGCTCGTAGCGAGGCGACCTCAGATAACAAGGACCTAAACCATGAGCCAGCAAGTCGTTATTTTCGATACCACATTACGTGATGGTGAACAGGCGTTACAGGCGAGCCTGAGCGTGAAAGAGAAGCTGCAAATCGCCCTGGCGCTGGAACGTATGGGCGTCGATGTGATGGAAGTCGGCTTTCCGGTTTCGTCCCCGGGTGATTTTGAATCCGTACAAACCATCGCGCGCCAGGTGAAAAACAGCCGCGTTTGCGCCCTCGCCCGCTGTGTTGAAAAAGATATTGATGTCGCCGCAGAATCTCTGAAAATCGCTGAAGCGTTCCGCATCCATACGTTTATCGCCACCTCGCCGATGCATATCGCCACCAAGCTGCGCAGTACGCTGGATGAAGTGATTGAACGTGCAATTTACATGGTCAAACGCGCACGTAACTATACTGATGACGTAGAGTTCTCTTGCGAAGATGCGGGCCGCACGCCAATCGATGATCTGGCACGAGTGGTCGAAGCCGCCATCAACGCCGGGGCGAAAACCATCAACATCCCGGATACCGTCGGCTACACCATGCCATTTGAATTCGCCAATATCATCACCGGCTTGTATGACCGCGTACCGAACATCGATAAAGCCATTATCTCCGTACATACCCATGATGATTTAGGCCTGGCCGTTGGCAACGCCATCGCAGCGGTACACGCCGGTGCGCGCCAGGTTGAAGGTGCGATGAACGGTATCGGCGAACGTGCCGGTAACTGCTCGCTGGAAGAGGTGATCATGGCGATTAAGGTGCGCAAAGACATTATGAACGTGCACACCCGCATCAATCACAATGAAATCTGGCGCACCAGCCAGACCGTCAGCCAGATCTGCAATATGCCGATTCCGGCGAACAAAGCGATTGTCGGTACCGGCGCTTTCGCCCACTCCTCCGGTATTCACCAGGATGGCGTGCTGAAAAACCGCGAAAACTACGAAATCATGACTCCGGAATCCATTGGCCTGAATCAGGTGCAGTTAAACCTGACTTCCCGTTCCGGCCGTGCGGCGGTGAAACACCGGATGGAAGAGATGGGTTACCAGGAAGCCGATTACAACCTGGATAACCTGTACGAAGCGTTCCTGAAACTGGCGGATAAAAAAGGCCAGGTCTTCGATTACGACCTGGAAGCGCTGGCGTTCATTAACAAACAACAAGAAGAGCCAGAACATTTCCGCCTGGACTACTTCAGCGTGCAGTCCGGCTCCAACGACATCGCAACCGCCTCCATCAAGCTGGCCTGCGGTGATGAAATCAAAACCGAAGCCGCCAACGGTAACGGCCCGGTTGATGCCATCTACCAGGCCATTAACCGCGTCACCGAGTACGACATCGAGCTGGTGAAATATGGTCTCAGCGCCAAAGGTCACGGCAAAGATGCGCTGGGGCAGGTTGATATCGTCGCCAATTACAATGGCCGCCGCTTCCACGGTGTCGGTCTGGCGACCGATATCGTTGAGTCCTCAGCCAAAGCCATGGTGCATGTGCTGAACAATATCTGGCGCGCCGCCGAAGTCGAAAAAGAGCTGCAACGCAAAGCGCAGAACAAAGAAAACAACAAGGAAACCGTGTGATGTCGAAGAATTATCATATTGCTGTGTTACCGGGCGACGGTATCGGCCCGGAAGTCATGGCACAAGCCCTGAAAGTACTGGAAGCCGTGCGTAGCCGTTTTGGCATGCACATTACCACCAGCCATTATGACGTAGGCGGCATCGCCATCGATCGTCATGGCAACCCGTTGCCGCAGGCAACCGTTGAAGGCTGCGAGCAGGCCGATGCCATTCTGTTCGGCTCCGTCGGCGGCCCAAAATGGGAAAACCTGCCGCCAGCACAGCAACCGGAACGCGGTGCGCTGCTGCCGCTGCGTAAGCACTTCAAATTATTCAGCAACCTGCGCCCGGCCAAACTGTACCAGGGGCTGGAAGCTTTCTGCCCGCTGCGTGAAGATATCTCCGCTAACGGCTTTGATATTCTGTGCGTGCGTGAACTGACTGGCGGCATCTACTTCGGCCAGCCGAAAGGTCGTGAAGGCAGCGGCCAGCACGAGAAAGCCTTCGATACCGAGGTGTATCACCGTTTTGAAATCGAGCGTATCGCGCGTATTGCGTTTGAATCGGCGCGTAAACGCCGTAAAAAAGTGCACTCGATTGATAAAGCCAACGTTCTGCAAACCTCTCTGCTGTGGCGCGAAATCGTTAACGAAATCGCCAGCGAATATCAGGATGTTGAACTGGCGCATATGTATATCGACAACGCTACCATGCAGCTGATTAAAGATCCTTCCCAGTTTGACGTGCTGCTGTGCTCCAACCTGTTCGGCGACATCCTTTCCGATGAGTGTGCGATGATCACCGGTTCGATGGGGATGCTGCCTTCAGCAAGCCTGAACGAACAGGGTTTTGGTCTGTACGAACCGGCGGGTGGCTCAGCCCCGGATATCGCCGGTAAAAATATTGCGAACCCGATTGCGCAGATCCTGTCGCTGGCGCTGCTGTTGCGCTACAGCCTGGACGCGGGTGAAGCGGCTTCCGCGATCGAAAGCGCAATCAACCGTGCATTAGAAGAAGGCGTGCGTACCGGTGATTTAGCCCGTGGCGCCGCGGCTGTCAGTACCGATGAAATGGGCGACATCATTGCCCGTTATGTCGCCGAAGGGGTGTAATCATGGCTAAGAGTTTGTACGAAAAATTGTTTGATGCGCACGTTGTGTATGAAGCGCCAAACGAAACCCCATTGCTGTATATCGATCGCCATCTGGTGCATGAAGTGACCTCGCCGCAGGCATTTGACGGCCTGCGCGCGCACAAACGTCCGGTGCGCCAGCCGGGTAAAACCTTCGCCACCATGGATCATAACGTCTCCACGCAGACCAAAGACATTAACGCCTCCGGCGAAATGGCGCGTATCCAGATGCAGGAACTGATCAAAAACTGCAACGAATTCGGCGTTGAGCTGTATGACCTGAATCACCCGTACCAGGGGATTGTCCACGTGATGGGGCCAGAACAAGGCATTACCCTGCCGGGCATGACCATTGTTTGTGGCGACTCGCACACCGCAACCCACGGCGCGTTTGGTGCGCTGGCCTTCGGTATCGGCACGTCGGAAGTTGAACATGTGCTGGCAACGCAGACCCTGAAACAGGGCCGCGCCAAAACCATGAAGATCGAAGTGAAAGGCACTGCGGCACCGGGGATCACCGCCAAAGATATCGTGTTAGCGATCATCGGCAAAACCGGTAGCGCAGGCGGTACGGGTCATGTGGTGGAATTCTGCGGTGATGCAATTCGTGCGCTGAGCATGGAAGGCCGCATGACGCTGTGCAACATGGCCATTGAGATGGGCGCGAAAGCCGGTCTTGTTGCACCGGACGAGACCACCTTTAACTACGTGAAAGGCCGTCTGCATGCGCCGAAAGGCAAAGATTTTGATGAGGCCGTTGCTTACTGGAAAACCCTGCACACCGACGAAGGGGCAACTTTCGACACCGTTGTAACCTTGCAGGCAGAAGAGATCGCGCCGCAGGTGACCTGGGGCACCAACCCAGGGCAGGTGATTTCGGTGACGGATAACATCCCCGATCCGGCATCGTTCGCCGATCCGGTTGAGCGCGCCTCTGCGGAAAAAGCGCTGGCTTACATGGGCCTGAAACCGGGTATTCCACTGACTGAAGTGGCAATTGATAAAGTCTTTATCGGCTCCTGCACAAACTCGCGTATCGAAGATTTACGCGCCGCAGCCGAGATCGCGAAAGGCCGTAAAGTCGCGCCAGGCGTACAGGCGCTGGTGGTACCTGGCTCTGGCCCGGTGAAAGCGCAGGCGGAAGCGGAAGGACTGGATAAGATCTTTATCGAAGCCGGTTTCGAATGGCGTTTGCCTGGCTGCTCTATGTGCCTGGCAATGAACAACGACCGCCTGAACCCCGGCGAACGTTGCGCTTCCACCAGTAACCGCAACTTTGAAGGCCGTCAGGGCCGCGGCGGACGCACGCATCTGGTCAGCCCGGCAATGGCTGCTGCTGCGGCAGTAACCGGCCATTTCGCCGATATTCGTAGCCTGTAAGGAGCTCACCATGGCAGAGAAATTTACCCAACACACCGGCCTGGTTGTTCCGCTGGATGCCGCCAACGTCGATACGGACGCTATTATCCCGAAACAGTTCCTGCAGAAGGTTACGCGTACCGGTTTTGGCGCCCATCTGTTTAATGACTGGCGCTTCCTCGATGATAAAGGCGAGCAGCCGAACCCGGAGTTCGTGCTGAACTTTCCGCAATACAAAGGCGCCTCCATTTTGCTGGCGCGCGAAAACTTTGGCTGCGGTTCCTCACGCGAGCATGCGCCGTGGGCGCTGACCGATTACGGCTTCAAAGTGGTGATTGCGCCGAGCTTCGCCGATATCTTCTATGGCAACAGCTTTAACAACCAGTTGTTGCCGGTGACGCTGAGCGAAGAGGATGTTGATGCGCTGTTCACGCTGGTGCAGAACAACCCGGGCACGACCTTTGAGGTGGATCTGGAAGCGCAGGTGGTAAAAGCGGGCGGGAAATCCTACAGCTTTAACATTGATGCCTTCCGCCGTCACTGCATGCTGAACGGTCTGGACAGCATTGGCCTGACGCTTCAGCATGAAGACGCGATTGCCGCTTACGAAAGCAAGCAACCGGCGTTTATGGACTAACAGAAGCAAACTGCTTGCCGGATGGCGCTAACGCTTATCCGGCCTACGATCCTGAATGGGGTTTGTAGGCCGGGTAAGGCGAAGCCGCCACCCGGCAAACTATCCTGCATGCGGCTTTGTAGGCCGGGTAAGGCAAAGCCGCCACCCGGCAAACTATCCTGCATGCGGCTTTGTAGGCCGGGTAAGGCAAAGCCGCCACCCGGCAAACTATCCTGCATGCGGCTTTGTAGGCCGGNTAAGGCAAAGCCGCCACCCGGCAAACTATCCTGCATGCGGCTTTGTAGGCCGGGTAAGGCAAAGCCGCCACCCGGCAAACAAACTGGCGCGACAATTCCGGACGCAGGCCAGGCAAACAAAACTCACACATCCTTCACGCGGCTGGTCAGCAGCAGTGCCGCCACGGAAATCACCGCAATCCCCACGTACACCGCCCCGTGACTAAAACTCTGCGCCAGCGCGCCCTGGATCACCCCGGCAAGAATCACCCCGGTTGAAATACTGTTGGTAAAAAGTGTTGTCGCCGAACCGGCACGCCCCGGCATTAAATCCTGAAACCACAGCATGCCGATACCGGCGACGATACCAATAAAGATCGCGTTGAACAGTTGCAGCACCAGCAGCGCCGTCTGGCTATGGAAGAAGATCAGCCCCAGATAAAACACCACACCCGCAGCAACGGCTGTCAACATCATCCGCCGCTTGCCCAGATGTTTAACAAAATACCCGGCCAGGATCATCGCCGGGATCTCCAGACCAGCCGCAGTGCCCATCAGGATCCCGGCGAGTTTATCCGGCAGCCCCAGCTCCTGGCTAATCCACAGCGGCATGTCGATGATGTACATGGTATTGCAGGTCCACATCAGCGTTGAGGCGATAAACAGCATGCGTACGTTCTTATCACCCCAGCCGCTCACTTCCGTCACTGCGACAGTGGGCTGCGCCATGCGCGGCACCGAAGGCAGCCAGAATGCGATCATCACCAAACTTATTACAAAGAGCCCGGCGGCAATGGTGAACATCGCGGTAAAGCCATAATTGAGCGCCAACATAAACGCCAGCGGCGGGCCAATCACCCACGCCAGCGAGAGCTGCGCACGCATCACCGAACTGAACATCACCACTTCCCGCGCGGAGCTGTCGGCATATTCGCGCGCCAGCGCAAAGAGCTGCGGCATCGCGGTATTGGCGAGCGAGGCCAGCAGCACGCCGCAGGTGATAAGCGTCAGATAGTGACGGTTGAAGGCAAACAACAGCGCGTTGCCCACCGCCATCAGGCAGCAAAAGAGGATCAGCTTGCGACGATCGCCCTGGTTATCGGAGCGTTTTGCCAGCCACAGGCTGACCAGGATCCCGGCTACCGCGTTGACGGTATAAAACAGCCCGATCCAGAAAGGCTGCGCACCCACTTCACGGCTGAGGAACAGGCTCAGCGTCGGCGCCTGCACCGCGCCGGCAACCCCCATCATAAACGCAACGATCATAAAAGCGACGTACACACCATTGAGACGGCGTCCCATCGTCATTAACCAGAGCATGAACGTTTCCTTTTCAAAAGCGGCAAAAACCGCTGAAATCATAAACGAAAAAAGCCAGCAAAAAATATTTTGCTGGCGTAGGCGGATTTGCGCCTAATACTCAGTCACACATGATGGCCGCGATTCAGTCCTTCGAGATCGGCGTTGTCACTTCCCACTGCATCAGTTCTTCCAGCATTTTCAGGCGCTGCCCTGCACTCTGACGGGCGAGCCAGCACACATCCTGCGTGGCGCGAAAATAAGCCAGATAAAACCGTCGTATGGATGATCTCTGCATATCACCTCCTCGCTTTCATCGAAGAGAAGTATTGGCTTAATATAGGGATAAATAAATTGCTGAGTTTTTATCAGGAGTTCCCCTTTTATGTCCTCTGGCCGCCTGCAACAGCAGTTCATCCGTTTGTGGCAATGCTGCGACGGAAAATCTCAAGAAACCACGCTCAATGAGTTGGCCGAGCTGCTCAGTTGCTCGCGCCGTCACATGCGCACGCTGCTGAATACCATGCAGGAGCGCGGCTGGCTGACATGGGACGCAGAAGCGGGGCGCGGCAAGCGTTCGCGCCTGACGTTCCTCTATACCGGGCTGGCGCTCCAGCAGCAGCGGGCGGAGGATCTGCTGGAGCAGGATCGTATCGATCAGTTGGTGCAACTGGTGGGCGATAAAGAAGCGGTCCGCCAGATGCTGGTCTCCCATCTTGGACGAACCTTTCGCCAGGGGCGGCATATTCTGCGCGTGCTCTATTATCGTCCGCTGCGCAATCTGCTGCCGGGCACGCCGTTGCGACGCTCCGAAACCCATATGGCGCGGCAAATCTTCAGCGCGTTGACGCGCATAAATGAGGAAAATGGGGAACTGGAAGCGGATATCGCTCATCACTGGAAGGCGATTTCCCCTTTACACTGGCGTTTTTATTTACGCCCAGGCATCCACTTTCATAACGGCCGCGAGCTGGAAATGAACGATGTGATTGCTTCCCTGCAACGGGCGACCGCCCTGCCGCTCTATTCGCATATCCGCGAGGTCGTCTCTCCAACCCCCTGGACGCTGGATATTCATCTCTGGCAGCCGGATAACTGGCTCCCCTGGCTGATGGGGCATGTACCCTCCATGATCCTGCCGCAGGAGTGGAACGCCCAGCCCCATTTCGCCAGCCAGCCGATTGGCACCGGCCCGTATGCCGTGGTGCGCAATACCAATAACCAATTGAAGATTCACGCCTTTGATGACTATTTCGGCTTCCGCGCCCTGATTGATGAAGTGAATGTCTGGATGCTGCCGGATCTCAGCGACGACCCAACCTGCGGGCTGACGCTGGAAGGGCCGACCGGCGATGAAAAAGCGGTCGAAAGCCGCCTGGAAGAGGGCTGCTACTATCTGCTGTTTGACGCGCGATCCAGCCGCGGCGCCAGCCCGGCGGTCAGAGAGTGGGTAAGCCAGATCCTCTCCCCCGCCAGCCTGTTATGGCATGCCGACGAACGTTATCAACGTTACTGGTTCCCGGCCTACGGCCTGCTGCCGCGCTGGCATCATGCCCGTCCCGGCGTCGGCGAGAAGCCTGCCGGGCTGGAATCGTTGACGCTCACCTTCTACCGCGAACACAACGAGCACGAGGCGCTCTCACGCATCATGAGTGATTTACTGGCAGAACAGGGGGTAAAACTTCACGTACAAAGGGTGGAGTACGCCGAGTGGCACCGGGGTGAAGCGGCCAGCGATCTGTGGCTTAACAGCGCCAACTTTACCCTGCCGCTCAACTTCTCGGTCTTTGCCAACCTGTATGAAGTGCCGTTGTTGCAGCACTGTATTCCAATCGACTGGCAAGCCGCCGCCACCGAGTGGCGCGCTGGAAAGATGAACCTCGCCGCCTGGTCTCAGCAGTTGCTGGCCAGTAAAGCGATGGTGCCGTTAATCCACCACTGGCTAAGGATCCAGGGGCAACGCAGTATGCGCGGGCTGCGCATGAATACGCTGGGCTGGTTTGACTTTAAATCGGCCTGGTATGCGCCGCCCGATCCATAACGCTTTCGCATTTTTTACCAAATCATTACAATAGCGGCGTTCTCAACGGGGTGCTGCGCCAATGGCGTGTGCTGAGAAAATACCCGTCGAACCTGATCCGGATAACGCCGGCGAAGGGATTTGAGGCTGCCTCTCAAAATCCTTTGCCAC
This sequence comes from Kosakonia sp. MUSA4, assembly GCF_013085925.1. Classification (NCBI taxonomy): domain Bacteria; kingdom Pseudomonadati; phylum Pseudomonadota; class Gammaproteobacteria; order Enterobacterales; family Enterobacteriaceae; genus Kosakonia; species Kosakonia sp. MUSA4. The sequence goes on along the minus strand of NZ_CP025697.1, from coordinate 616,905 downwards.
CCATTTTTTGAGGTGCAAAGTGTTAAAAAAATCATTGTCATTACTGCTGTTGGTTGCCGCTCCCGTTTTTGCCAAACCTGTACTCACCGTCTACACCTATGACTCCTTCTCCGCTGACTGGGGCCCCGGCCCGGCAGTGAAAAAAGCCTTTGAAAACGACTGCAACTGCGAGCTGAAATTTGTGGCGCTGGAAGATGGCGTCTCGCTGCTCAACCGTCTGCGTATGGAAGGGAAAAACAGCAAAGCGGATGTGGTGCTTGGGCTGGATAACAATCTGCTGGAAGCGGCATCGCAAACCAAACTGTTCGCCAAAAGTGGCGTGGCGACGGATGCCGTCAACGTGCCTGGCGGCTGGAAAAACGACACCTTTGTGCCGTTCGACTACGGCTGGTTCGCCTTCGTTTACGATAAAAACAAACTGAAAAACCCGCCGAAAAGCCTGAAAGAACTGGTGGAAAGCGATCAGAAATGGCGCGTGATTTACGAAGATCCCCGCACCAGTACGCCGGGCCTTGGTCTGCTGCTGTGGATGCAAAAAGTGTACGGCGACAAAGCGCCGGACGCCTGGCAGAAGCTGGCAGCCAAAACGGTGACGGTCACCAAAGGCTGGAGCGAAGCCTACGGTCTGTTCCTGAAAGGGGAAAGCGATCTGGTGCTGAGCTACACCACCTCACCCGCCTACCATCTGATCGAAGAGAAAAAAGACAACTACGCCGCGGCGAATTTCAGCGAAGGGCATTACTTGCAGGTTGAAGTTGCCGCCCGCACTGCCGCCAGCAAGCAGCCGGAGCTGGCAGAAAAATTTTTGAAATTTATGGTGTCTCCGGCATTCCAGAACACCATCGCCACCGGCAACTGGATGTACCCGGTCAGCAACGTACCGCTACCGGCCGGGTTTGATACGCTGCAAAAACCGCAAACCTCGTTTGAATTCACGCCGCAAGAAGTCGCCGCTCAACGCGCATCATGGATTAATGCATGGCAACGCGCCGTCAGCCGCTGATTGCCGGCTGGCTGCTTCCCGGCCTCACCGCCGCCGCGCTGATGGTGGCGGTGGCGCTGGCCGCCTTTCTGGCGCTGTGGCAAAACGCACCGCTCACCGATCTGTCGGCCTTCTGGCACGACAGCTATCTGTGGCATGTGGTGCGTTTCTCCTTCTGGCAGGCCTTTCTCTCTGCCCTGCTCTCCGTTTTTCCGGCGATTTTCCTCGCTCGCGCCCTGTACCGACGGCGTTTTCCTGGCCGCCTTGCGCTGCTGCGTCTGTGCGCTATGACGCTGATTCTGCCAGTGCTGGTGGCGGTATTCGGTATTCTCAGCGTGTATGGCCGCCAGGGCTGGCTGGCCTCGCTCTGGCATATTTTGGGGCTGGAGTGGCATTTCTCACCCTATGGCCTGCAAGGCATCTTGCTGGCGCATGTGTTTTTTAACCTGCCGATGGCGGCGCGGTTGCTGCTGCAAGCGCTGGAGCAGATCCCCGGCGAACAGCGCCAGCTTGCCGCGCAGTTAGGCATGCGCGGCTGGGCGTTTTTCCGCTTTGTCGAATGGCCGTGGCTGCGCCGCCAGATTCCACCAACCGCAGCGCTGATCTTTATGCTCTGTTTCGCCAGCTTCGCTACGGTGCTGTCGCTGGGCGGCGGACCGCAGGCCACCACCATTGAGCTGGCGATCTATCAGGCGCTGAGTTTCGATTTTGATCCGGCCCGCGCCGCGCTGCTGGCGCTGATGCAGATGATCTGCTGCCTCGGCCTGGTGCTATTAAGCCAGCGCATGAGTAAAGCCATTGCCGTCGGCAGCCACCAGATCCAAGGCTGGCGCAATCCGGAAGATCGCTTATTCAGCCGAATAACCGATATCGCCCTGATTGTGCTGGCACTGCTGTTGCTGCTACCGCCGCTGCTGGCGGTGATCGTTGATGGCCTCAATTTGAGTCTTCTGAAAGTGCTGAGCGAACCGGTTCTCTGGCAGGCAACAGCCACCTCGCTGCGCATCGCACTGGCCGCCGGGTTGCTGTGTGTCGTGTTGACGATGATGCTGCTGTGGAGCAGCCGCGAGCTGCGCGCCCGCCAGCAAACAATGGCTGGCCAGGCGCTGGAACTGAGCGGTATGTTGATCCTTGCGATGCCGGGGATTGTGCTGGCAACCGGCTTCTTTCTGCTGCTCAATAACAGTATCGGGTTGCCCGCTTCCGCTGACGGCATCGTGATTTTCACCAATGCGCTGATGGCCATCCCTTATGCATTAAAAGTGCTGGAAAACCCGATGCGCGACATTACCGCCCGCTACAGCATGCTGTGCCAGTCGCTCGGCATGCAGGGCTTCCGCCGCCTGCGGGTAGTAGAATTGCGCGCGCTGCAACGCCCGCTGGCGCAGGCGCTGGCCTTCGCCTGTGTATTGTCGATTGGCGATTTCGGTGTGGTGGCGCTGTTTGGTAATGACGACTTCCGCACGCTACCGTTTTATCTTTATCAGCAAATTGGTTCCTATCGCAGCCAGGACGGTGCGGTAACGGCGCTGATCCTGCTGCTGCTCTGCTTTATCTTATTCACTGTGATTGAAAAACTTCCGGGTCGCCATGCTAAGACTAATTGATGTCACCTGGCTTTATCAGCATCTGCCGATGCGTTTCACCCTGACGGTGAAAACGGGCGAGCAGATAGCCATTCTCGGGCCGAGCGGCGCGGGGAAAAGCACCTTGCTGAATCTGATTGCCGGTTTTCTTACCCCGGCGAGCGGCACATTAACCATTGCAGGCAACGATCATACCCACACGCCGCCGTCGCAGCGCCCGGTATCCATGCTGTTTCAGGAGAACAACCTGTTCACGCATCTCACGGTGCGGCAGAACATTGGGCTGGGGCTTAATCCTGGGCTGAAGTTAAACAGCGAACAGCAGCAAACGCTGCGCCAGATCGCCGAGACTATGGGGCTGGAAGCATTACTGGATCGCCTGCCGGAACAGTTGTCCGGCGGCCAGCGCCAACGTGTCGCCCTCGCCCGCTGCCTGGTGCGCGAGCAGCCGGTGCTACTGCTGGATGAGCCGTTCTCCGCGCTCGACCCGGCGCTGCGCCAGGAGATGTTGTCGCTGGTGCAGGAGGTGTGCCGCCGCCAGCAACTGACATTGTTGATGGTTTCGCACAGCGTTGAGGATGCGGCGCGCATCGCTGAACGCTCGCTGGTGGTTGCCGATGGGCGCATTGCCTGGGATGGGAAAACGGATGACCTGCTGAGCGGCAAATCACCGGCCTCTGCGCTGCTGGGTATTCGCGGTCAGTGACCGCGGATCACTTTCCCCAGAATTGAGAGATACATTGGCATCAACGGGTGATTCGTCAGCGCCACCGCAGCAGCCGCGCCCGCCACCAGCATTCCCGGTGCCAGCAACAGCAAACGCGGACGCGGCAGGTAACGGGTTAACTTATCCACGCCCGCCTTGCCGGAACGCCACAGACGCCAGCACAGCCAGCACGCCAGCCACAACAGCACGGCGGTCAGCAGCAGCAGCCATTTGAAGTTGCCGCTTTGCATATCGGCAGGAATATCAATCGCCGCGCCGGCCAGAATACCGGGCAGGAAATAGAACGGCGGCCAGAGCAGGCAGCCGATAATGTTCGGCGGCAGGAATTTGCGTACCGGCAGATCGAGCATTCCTGCAACCATCGGCACCAGCGGACGGGTTGGCCCGACAAAACGCCCCACCAGAATGGTAAACATACTGTGTTGATGCAACGCGTGCTCGGTCTTATCCAGCAGCGCTTTGTTCTTTTTCATAAAGGACCAGCGGTGCAGCGGCGCTTTAAAGCGCCAGCCCAGCCAGAACGAGATCCAGTCGCCCAGCAGGCAGCCGATAATGCCCGCCAGCCACGCCTGCCAGAAATTGACTTCGCCGCTGCCAATCAGCGCGCCCAGCCCGGCCATCATCACCGTTCCGGGCAGAATCAACCCGACCAGCGCCAGCGACTCAAAAAATGCCACCAGCGCAATGGCCGCCAGCGAGTATGTTGCCGATTGCGTAATAAAATGTTCCAGCAGTGCTTCCATAACCCATCCTGTTCAGTATGAAGGCTGGATTCTCCGGAGCGACTCCGTGAGCGTCAACCTTTCAATTATCTGAAAGTTTTACAGGTTATGTCGCAATGCCGACCCTTTTATTGCCAAACTTTACGTTTTATTCGCACCCCGCGCGAAATTCGCTGGGACTGGCGCCGGTGCATTTTTTAAATACCCGGGAAAAATAGAGCTGATCGTCAAAGCCTACATTGCGCCCAACGCTGGCTATCGGCATCCGCGTGGTGCTAAGCAGCAATTTTGCCTGGCTAATGCGCTGATCCTCGCGCCAGCTCAGCACACTCACGCCCAATTGTTGACGAAAAAGGTGCGACAGCCGCGACGGTGACAGACAAACATGTTGCGCTACGCTGGCGATATCAAAATGGTTGTCCGCCAGATGATCGCTGATGTACTGGCAAGCGTCGCGCACGCGGTTATCCAGCGGTGGATGCAACGATTCGTTGATCGCCTCCATGCGCCGCAGCAATAGCTGTTCCAGCAGATTGATCGCCAGCAGTTCAGCGTAACGCCCGCCGCTTTGCCCGGCATCGATAATTTGCGCAAAAAGTTCACGAAAATAGTGCATATTGCCGTCATCAGGACGGTAAAATCCCGTCTGGGAAAACAACGTCGGCCAGTTAAGCCACTCGTGCCAGTAGGCGCGCGGGCGGAAGTAAACCCACTGGTGATACCACTCCGACGCATCAGGATGACGACCGTAGTGGTGAATTTCCCCCGGCGGAAACAGCAAAATATCGCCAGGGCGGCAGATAAACTGCTTACCGCCGTTTTTTACCACTCCTTCTCCCTTCACCGTCAGGTTGAGGATATAGCCCTTCATCCCCAGCGGCCGATCGATGAAAAAGTCGAGATAGCCTTCCGAATCAATCGGCGTTAAACCCGCAACCAGATGCGCGTTAAACGAATACCCAGGCAACAGTGGATCGTTTTGTGATTCAGCCATAAACGCAATACTCCCATACCCGGTAAGGAAACCAATTGTCCATATTGATAAACCCCTCATCCTGTGGCGGCCCGCCGCCCTGAGGCGCTGTACACTGGTACGGATTAATCCCGCCAGACAAAAGCAATTACGCCTCTTTTTCGCCCTGAAACAGGCTGAAAAGGGATAACGAAAGTGTCTATAAAGGTGGCAGAAATGTCCACATCGAATTTTTGCACGGCGTCACACTTTGCATTGCCATAGCATTTTTATCCATAAGATTAGCGAATCCTGCCTGACGGTTTTAAGCGCCGCTCACTATGGTTTTCCTAACGGTTATTTTTCATGGAGCAACACACATGGCAATCACAATTGGCCTCGATTTCGGCAGCGATTCAGTACGTGCGCTGGCGGTAGACTGTACATCCGGGGCGGAGATCGCCACCAGCGTTGAGTGGTATCCGCGCTGGCAGGAGGGGCGTTATTGCGATGCGCCGAACAATCAGTTCCGCCACCATCCGCGCGACTACATCGAGTCGATGGAAGCCGCACTAAAAAGCGTGCTGGCTGAACTCAGCGTCGAACAGCGCGCAGCGATTAAAGGCATCGGCGTGGACAGTACCGGCTCAACGCCAGCGCCAATAGACGCGGAAGGGCGCGTGCTGGCGTTACGCCCGGAGTTCGCCGACAACCCGAACGCCATGTTTGTGCTGTGGAAAGATCACACCGCCGTCGAAGAGGCAGAAGCCATCACCCGCCTGTGCCATAGCGCCGGTAAAACTGACTACTCACGCTACATTGGCGGCATTTATTCCAGCGAATGGTTCTGGGCCAAAATCCTGCATGTCACCCGCGCCGACAGTGTCGTTGCTCAGGCGGCCGTTTCCTGGATTGAACTGTGCGACTGGGTGCCAGCCCTGCTCTCCGGAACGACGCGCCCGCAGGCGATTCGTCGCGGACGTTGCAGCGCCGGGCACAAATCGCTGTGGCATGAAAGCTGGGGCGGCCTGCCACCGGCAGCCTTCTTTGACGAGCTGGATCCAATTATCAATAAACACCTGCGCTGGCCGCTGTTTACCGACACCTACACTGCGGACCTGCCGGTCGGCACGCTGACCGCCGAATGGGCGCAGCGCCTGGGACTTTCCGAATCCGTGGTGATTTCGGGCGGCGCATTCGACTGCCATATGGGCGCCGTCGGCGCGGGCGCACAGCCCAACACGCTGGTGAAAGTGATTGGCACCTCGACCTGCGACATCCTGATCGCCGACAAGCAGAGCGTCGGCACTCGCGCGGTGAAAGGGATTTGCGGTCAGGTGGATGGCAGCGTAGTGCCCGATTTTATCGGCCTTGAAGCCGGGCAATCCGCTTTTGGCGATATCTATGCCTGGTTTGGCCGCGTCCTCGGCTGGCCGCTGGACCAACTGGCGCAGCAGCATCCGGAACTGAAAGCACAAATTAAAGCGCAGCAGAAACAGTTGCTGCCGGCCCTGACTGACGCCTGGGTTAAAAACCCGTCACTCGAACATCTGCCGGTCGTGCTCGACTGGTTTAACGGCCGTCGCACACCCAACGCCAACCAGCGTCTGAAAGGGGTGATCACCGATCTTAATCTGGCGACCGATGCGCCCGCGCTGTTCGGCGGCCTGATCGCCGCCACCGCCTTTGGCGCGCGCGCCATTATGGAGTGCTTCACCGAGCAGGGCATCGCCGTGGATAACGTGATGGCGCTCGGCGGTATTGCCCGCAAAAACCTCGGCGTGATGCAGGCCTGCTGCGACGTACTTAACCGCCCATTGCAGGTCGTGGCCTCTGAACAGTGCTGCGCGCTGGGTGCCGCGATTTTCGCCGCCGTAGCGGCAGAGGTGCATGCGGATATCCCGGCAGCACAGCGCTCGATGGCCAGCGCCATTGAGAAAACCCTACAGCCTTCGGCGCAGGCGCCACAGTTTGAACGGCTCTACCGCCGCTACCAACAGTGGGCGAAAAGCGCCGAACAGCACTATCTCCCTTCCGCCGCGACAACCTCGCAGGCCGCGTTAACTCATTAAGGACAAGATCATGACTATTTTCGACAATTATGAAGTATGGTTCGTTATTGGCAGCCAGCACCTGTACGGCCCGGAAGCCCTGAAACAGGTGACAAAGCATGCCGAGCAGGTGGTCAACGCCCTTAATGCGGAAGCGAAACTGCCCTGTAAGCTGGTGCTGAAGCCGCTGGGAACCTCGCCGGATGAGATCACCGCAATCTGCCGCGACGCCAACTACGATGACAAATGCGCCGGAATGGTGGTGTGGCTGCACACCTTCTCTCCGGCCAAAATGTGGATTAACGGCCTGACCATCCTCAATAAACCGCTGCTGCAATTCCACACCCAGTTCAACGCGTCCCTGCCGTGGGACAGCATCGATATGGACTTTATGAACCTGAACCAGACCGCGCACGGCGGCCGCGAGTTCGGCTTTATCGGCGCGCGCATGCGTCTGCAACACAGCGTGGTCACCGGCCACTGGCAGGATCGCCATGCCCATGTGCGTATTGGCGCGTGGATGCGTCAGGCGGTTTCCAAACAGGATACCCGCCATCTGAAAGTGGTGCGCTTTGGCGACAACATGCGTGAAGTGGCGGTGACGGACGGCGATAAAGTCGCCGCGCAGATTAAGTTTGGCTTCTCGGTGAATACCTGGGGCGTCGGCGATCTGGTGCAGGTGGTGAACGCGGTCAGCGACGGCGATATCAATGCGCTGGTTGATGAATACGAAAGCAGCTACCGCCTGACACCTGCGGCACAGGTTCACGGCGACAAACGCCAGAACGTGCTGGATGCCGCGCGCATCGAACTGGGGATGAAACGCTTCCTTGAGGAGGGCGGTTTCCATGCCTTTACCACCACCTTCGAAGATCTGCACGGCCTGAAACAACTGCCGGGTCTGGCGGTGCAGCGTTTGATGCAGCAAGGCTATGGCTTTGCCGGTGAAGGCGACTGGAAGACCGCCGCGCTGCTGCGCATCATGAAAGTGATGTCCGGCGGTTTAAGCGGTGGCACCTCCTTTATGGAGGATTACACCTACCACTTTGAGAAAGGCAACGACCTGGTGCTGGGTTCTCACATGCTGGAAGTGTGCCCGTCTATCGCCCTCGATGAGAAACCGACGCTGGATGTGCAGTACCTGGGTATCGGCGGCAAAGCCGATCCGGCACGCCTGATCTTCTCGACCAAAACAGGACCGGCGATCAATGCCAGCCTGATCGATCTGGGCGATCGCTTCCGCCTGCTGGTGAACTGCGTCGATGCGGTCAAAACCCCGCACGATCTGCCGAAACTGCCGGTGGCGAATGCGCTGTGGAAAGCGCAGCCGGATCTGCCGACCGCTTCCGAAGCCTGGATCCTGGCGGGCGGCGCGCACCACACCGTCTTTAGCCACGCCCTGACGCTGGACGATATGCGCCAGTTCAGCGAGCTGCATGACATCGAACTGACGGTCATCGACAACGATACTCGTCTGCCAGCGTTTAAAGATGCGCTGCGCTGGAACGAAGTCTATTACGGTGCAAAACGCTAATCCCTGATGCTCGCGCCCGGTGGCACTTCGTTTACCGGGCCTGCGGGTTTCCCTGGCCGGATAAACATTAGCGCCATCCGGCAATGGAAGATCCCGTAGGCCGGATAAGCGTAGCGCCATCCGGCAATAGCAGGAGAAAGAAATGCTCGAAGATCTTAAACGTCAGGTGCTGGAAGCCAACCTCGCGCTGCCGAAACACAATCTGGTGACGCTGACCTGGGGGAATGTCAGCGCGGTTGATCGCGCGCGCGGCGTGCTGGTGATCAAACCGTCTGGCGTCGATTACAGCGTGATGACCGCCGACGATATGGTGGTCGTCAATATCACCACCGGAGAAGTGGTTGAAGGCAACAAAAAACCGTCGTCGGATACCCCAACGCACCGCCTGTTATACCAGGCTTTTCCTGGCATTGGCGGCATCGTGCATACCCATTCCCGCCATGCCACCATCTGGGCGCAGGCTGGCCAGCCGATTCCGGCAACCGGCACCACGCACGCGGACTATTTTTACGGCGAGATCCCCTGCACCCGTAAGATGACCGATGACGAAATCAACGGGGAATACGAGTGGGAAACCGGCAATGTGATTGTCGAAACCTTTGAAAAACAGGGTATTGATCCCGCCCAAATGCCCGGTGTGCTGGTGCATTCTCACGGGCCTTTCGCCTGGGGGAAAAACGCCGATGACGCGGTGCATAACGCGATTGTGCTGGAAGAAGTGGCGTATATGGGCATCTTCTGTCGCCAGCTCGATCCGCGCCTGCCCGCCATGCAGCAAACGTTGCTGGATAAACACTACCTGCGCAAACACGGCGCTAAAGCTTACTACGGTCAATAACTGTATAAAACCACAGCATAACTGCATAAACCAGGCTATAATCTCGCCTGGTTTTATTTTATGAGAGAACGCTGTGGCGCAGGCGCGAGAAGGCTTTTTATTAACCCGGCACTGGCGGGATACCCCTGGCGGCACAGAGGTGGAATTCTGGCTGGCGACGGATAACGGCCCGTTGCGCGTTGTGCTGCCGCCGCAGGAGTCGGTGGCCTTTATCCCCGCCGCGCAGGTGGAAATGGCCCGCCGCCTGTTAAGCAATGAAAAACAGTGGCGACTCACGCCGCTCGAACTGTGCGATTTCCACCGCCAGCCTGTGTTCGGCCTCTATTGCCGCGCTCATCGCCAGCTGATGCGTCTGGAAAAGCTGCTGCGCGAAGGCGGCGTAACGCTCTACGAAGCCGATGTTCGCCCGCCGGAGCGCTTTCTGATGGAGCGCTTTATCACCGCGCCGGTATGGGTGGATGGCGAACCGCAGGGCGACGCGCTGATCAATGCTCGTCTCAAACCCAATCCCCACTATCGCCCGCCGCTGAAATGGGTGTCGCTGGATATCGAAACCAGCCGCCACGGCGAGCTTTACTGCATCGGTCTGGAAGGCTGCGGGCAGCGCACGGTCTATATGCTGGGGCCAGAAAACGGCAGCGCGCAGGGGCTGGATTTCGATCTGGAATATGTTTCCAGCCGCCCGCAACTGCTGGAAAAACTCAACGCCTGGTTCGCCGCGCACGATCCGGATGTCATCATCGGCTGGAACGTGGTGCAGTTCGATCTGCGCGTACTGCAAAAAAGCGCCGAGCGTTACCGCGTGCCGCTTACCCTGGGACGGCACGGCAGCGAGCTGGAGTGGCGCGAACACGGTTTTAAAAATGGCGTCTTCTTCGCGCAGGCCACTGGTCGGCTGATTATCGACGGCATCGAAGCGCTGAAGTCCGCTTTCTGGAATTTCTCCTCTTTTTCGCTGGAAGCGGTATCGCAGGAACTGCTCGGCGAAGGCAAAGCCATCGACAACCCGTGGGATCGAATGGACGAGATCGACCGCCGCTTCGCCGAAAATAAACCGGCGCTCGCCACCTATAACCTGAAGGATTGCGAGCTGGTGACGCGCATCTTCCATAAAACGGAGATTATGCCGTTTCTGCTGGAGCGCGCCACGGTCAACGGATTGCCGGTAGACCGGCACGGCGGTTCGGTCGCCGCTTTCAGCCATCTCTATTTCCCGCGCATGCACCGCGCAGGTTTCGTGGCGCCGAATCTCGGCGGTGTGCCGCCGCAGGCAAGCCCAGGCGGCTACGTGATGGATTCCCGTCCGGGGCTTTACGATTCGGTGCTGGTGCTGGATTACAAAAGTCTTTATCCCTCGATTATCCGTACCTTTCTCATCGATCCGGTCGGTCTGGTGGAAGGCATGGCGCAGCCGGAGCCCGCGTACAGCACCGAAGGCTTTCTTGGCGCGTGGTTTTCGCGCGAGAAACACTGCCTGCCGGAGATTGTCGGCCAAATCTGGCACGGGCGCGATGATGCCAAACGACAGGGAAATAAACCGCTGTCGCAGGCATTAAAGATCATCATGAACGCCTTTTACGGCGTGCTCGGCACCAGCGCGTGCCGCTTTTTCGATCCCCGGCTGGCGTCATCGATCACCATGCGCGGCCATCAGATCATGCGCCAGACCAAAGCGCTGATTGAAGAACAGGGCTTTGATGTTATTTACGGCGATACCGATTCGACCTTCGTCTGGCTGAAGAAGGCGCACAGCGAAGAAGAGGCGGCGCGCATCGGTAAATCACTGGTGGAACACGTCAACGCCTGGTGGGCGGCGCATTTGCAAAATGAGAGGCTGGAGAGCGCGCTGGAGCTGGAGTTTGAAACTCATTTCTGCCGTTTTCTGATGCCGACCATTCGCGGCACCGAGCAGGGCAGTAAAAAGCGCTACGCCGGGCTGATTCAGGAAGGTGATAACCAGCGCATGGTGTTTAAGGGGCTGGAAACGGTGCGCACCGACTGGACGCCGCTGGCGCAGCAGTTTCAGCAAACGCTCTATCTGCGCGTATTTCGTAACGAACCGTATCAGGATTACGTACGGGAGACGATCGCCAGCCTGATGGCGGGCGAACTGGATGAGCAACTGGTCTACCGTAAGCGTCTGCGTCGCGCGCTGGGCGAGTATGAGCGCAATGTGCCACCGCATGTGCGCGCTGCCCGGCTGGCCGATGAAGAGAACGTTAAACGCGGCCGCCCGGCGCAATATCAGAATCGCGGCACCATTAAATACGTCTGGACCACCAGCGGCCCTGAGCCGGTGGATTATCAGCGCTCGCCGCTCGATTACGATCACTACCTCAGTAAACAGTTACAGCCGGTCGCCGATGGAATTCTCCCTTTCATTGACGACGATTTTGCTACACTTCTTACGGGGCAACTGGGGCTGTTTTAATGGCGCATTTGCATTAAAGCTGCACTTTTCAGGCTATACGAATGTGACGTCATCCAGTACCATAGCGCCCTTCCTTTTTCTGGTCCCAATTTTGTTCGCGCCCGCCTCCCATCAGGCGGCGACGAGCTATTGCCTGCAATTTGAGATATAGAGTTCATTTATGCCCTTTACACTTGGTCAACGCTGGATTAGCGACACGGAAAGCGAACTCGGACTTGGTACAGTCGTTGCCATCGATGCGCGCACGGTTACGCTCCTTTTCCCCGCCACTGGAGAAAATCGTCTGTATGCCCGTAGCGATTCCCCGGTTACCCGCGTCATGTTCAACCCCGGTGATACAATTACCAGCCATGAAGGCTGGCAGTTAACGATTGAAGACGTAAAAGAAGAAAACGGACTGCTTGCCTACACCGGAACGCGTCTGGATACCCAGGAAAACGACGTTATCCTGCGCGAAGTGCTGCTCGACAGCAAACTGGTATTCAGCAAACCACAGGATCGCCTGTTTGCCGGGCAGATCGACCGCATGGACCGTTTTGCGCTGCGTTTTCGTGCCCGCAACTATCAAAGCGCGCAATACCGTATGCCGTGGAGCGGCCTGCGTGGTCAGCGAACTAACCTGATCCCGCATCAGTTGCACATCGCTCATGATGTCGGTCGCCGCTATGCGCCGCGCGTGCTGCTGGCGGATGAAGTCGGCCTCGGGAAAACCATTGAAGCCGGGATGATCCTGCATCAACAACTGCTCGCTGGCGCAGCGGAACGCGTGCTGATTGTGGTGCCGGAAACCCTGCAACACCAGTGGCTGGTGGAGATGCTGCGTCGCTTCAACCTGCGCTTCGCCCTGTTCGACGATGAACGCTATGCCGAAGCGCAACACGATGCGGACAATCCGTTTGAGACCGAACAACTGGTGATCTGCTCCCTCGATTTTGTACGCCGCAACAAGCAGCGCCTCGAACATCTTTGCGATGCGGAGTGGGATCTGCTGGTGGTGGACGAAGCGCATCACCTGGTGTGGAGCGAAAACGAAGCCAGCCGCGAATATCTCGCCATCGAGCAACTGGCCGAGCGCGTACCCGGTATTTTGCTGCTGACCGCCACGCCGGAACAGCTGGGCATGGAGAGCCACTTTGCCCGTCTGCGCCTGCTTGATCCAAACCGTTTCCATGACTTCGCCCAGTTTGTCGAAGAGCAGAAAAACTATCGTCCGGTCGCTGATGCAGTGGCGCTACTGCTGGCAGGCGAACGGCTTAGCAATGACGATCTGAATACGCTGAGCGATCTGGTGGGCGAGCAGGATATCGAACCGCTGCTGCAAACCGCCAACAGCGACCGCGACGGTGCAGTCGATGCGCGCCAGGAGTTGATCACTATGCTGATGGACAGACACGGCACCAGCCGCGTGCTGTTCCGTAACACCCGCAACGGCGTGAAAGGCTTCCCGAAACGCGAACTGCATACGGTTAAATTGCCGCTGCCGACCCAGTATCAAACCGCCATTAAAGTTTCCGGCATTATGGGCGCGCGCAAGAGTCTGGAAGAACGCGCCCGCGACATGCTCTATCCGGAACAGATCTATCAGGAATTCGAAGGCGATAGCGGCACCTGGTGGAACTTCGACCCTCGCGTAGAGTGGTTGATGGGCTACCTGACCAGCCACCGTTCCCAGAAAATCCTGGTGATCTGCGCCAAAGCGGCGACCGCGCTGCAACTGGAGCAGGTTCTGCGTGAACGCGAAGGCATTCGCGCGGCCGTGTTCCATGAAGGCATGTCAATTATCGAACGCGACCGTGCAGCCGCGTGGTTTGGCGAAGAGGACAGCGGCGCGCAGGTACTGCTGTGCTCGGAGATCGGCTCTGAAGGTCGTAACTTCCAGTTCGCCAGCCATCTGGTGATGTTCGATCTGCCGTTTAACCCGGATCTGCTGGAGCAGCGTATCGGGCGTCTGGATCGTATCGGCCAGGCGCACGATATTCAGATCCATGTGCCGTATCTGGAGAAAACCGCGCAGTCCGTACTGGTCCGCTGGTATCACGAAGGGCTGGATGCCTTTGAACATACCTGCCCGACCGGCCGCACAATTTACGACAGCGTCCACGGCGAGCTGATTAACTATCTGGCCGCGCCGGAAGACACCGACGGGTTTGAGCAGTTGATCAAATCCTGCCGCGAGCAGCATGACGCGCTGAAAACGCAGCTGGAACAAGGGCGTGACCGTCTGCTGGAGATCCACTCTAACGGCGGCGAAAAAGCGCAAGCCCTGGCAGAAAGCATTGCAGAGCAGGATGATGACACCGCGCTTATCACCTTTGCCATGAACCTGTTTGATATCGTGGGGATTAACCAGGACGATCGCGGCGAAAACATGATCGTTCTGACGCCGTCCGATCATATGTTGGTACCGGATTTCCCGGGCCTGCCGGAAGATGGCTGCACCATCACTTTCGATCGCGATGTCGCGCTCTCCCGCGAGGATGCGCAGTTCATCACCTGGGAACATCCACTGATCCGCAACGGTCTGGATCTGATCCTCTCCGGCGACACCGGCAGCAGTACCATTTCGCTGCTGAAAAACAAAGCGCTGCCGGTCGGTACGCTGTTGCTGGAGCTGATCTACGTTGTGGAAGCGCAGGCGCCGAAGCATCTGCAGCTTAACCGCTTCCTGCCGCCGACGCCGATCCGCCTGCTGGTGGATAAAAACGGCACCAACCTGGCCGGACAGGTTGAGTTTGAGAGTTTTAACCGTCAGCTCAGCGCCGTGAACCGCCATACCGGCAGTAAGCTGGTGAACGCGGTGCATCAGGATGTGCACAACATTCTGCAAAAAGGTGAAATGCAGGTTGAGAGCGCAGCGCGCACGCTGATTGATGCCGCCCGCAGCGAAGCAGACGAGAAACTCTCTGCTGAACTGTCGCGTCTGGAAGCACTGCGTGCGGTTAACCCTAACATTCGTGACGATGAACTGGCCGCTATTGAAAGTAATCGCCAGCACGTGCTGGAAAGCCTGGATCAGGCGAGCTGGCGACTGGACGCGCTGCGTCTGATCGTTGTGACGCATCAATAACGGAGCGGTTTATGGTGATGGAGCCTTACAATCCGCCGCAGGATCCCTGGCTGGTTATTCTCTATCAGGATGAGCACATTATGGTCGTCAACAAGCCCAGCGGCTTGTTGTCGGTACCGGGTCGTCTTGGTGAGCACAAAGACAGTGTGATGACGCGTATTCAGCGCGACTTTCCGCAGGCTGAATCCGTGCATCGCCTGGATATGGCTACCAGCGGCGTGATTGTGGTGGCGCTTACCAAAAATGCCGAACGTGAGCTAAAGCGCCAGTTCCGCGAGCGCGAGCCGAAAAAGCAGTATCTGGCGCGCATCTGGGGCCACCCGGAAAAAGCGGAAGGGCTGGTGGATTTACCGCTGATTTGCGACTGGCCGAATCGCCCGAAGCAGAAAGTGTGTTACGAAACCGGCAAGGCGGCGCAGACCGAATATGAAGTGTTGTCGCTGGATGATGACGGCAACGCCCGCGTGCGGCTGAAGCCGATTACGGGTCGCTCGCATCAACTGCGTGTACATATGCTGGCTATTGGCCATCCGATTCTCGGCGACCGCTTTTATGCACCACCGGAAGCGCTGGCGATGGCACCGCGTTTACAGCTACATGCCGAAACACTGACCATTACCCATCCGGAATTCGGCAATAGCATGACGTTCAAAGCACCGGTAGATTTTTAATACTCTCCCCCGACCGCGCGCCGGGGGAGTATTACGCTTAACGAAAACCCTTCTGCTCGCGAATCAGCTCGTAAGCTTTCTGAATTTCCTGCGCTTTTTGTTTTGCCATCTCCATCATCTCCGGCGGCAAACCTTTTGCCACCAGCTTGTCCGGATGGTGCTCACCCATCAATTTGCGGTAAGCACGCTTGATGGTTGTCGCATCGTCTGTCGGTTTCACGCCCAGCACATTACAGGCATCTTCCAGCGTCGGACCACGCTGCGCCTGCTGCCAGCCGCCGCCGTTACCACCTGCCTGCTGCTGATAATGGTAACCGCCGCCAAACTGCGCGCCGCCCTGCATCATGCGCAGGAATTGATCGAATTGCAGGCGCGAGATGCCCAGTTCCTCAGCAATCACATACAACACTTCGCGTTCGCTGGGGTGCAGAGAGCCATCGGCAAAGGCGGCCTGGATTTGAATTTCCAGAAACATCCGAATCAAATCGAAGCGGCCGAAACAGACGCTGCGGAACTGACGCATCTTGTCGCGAAGCGGGTAATTATCCGCTTTACCGTCGCGAAATGCGCGTTGTGCCGCCATACGCGATTCGCCGTGCAGATTCATGCGATCCATAAAAAGGCTGGCGACCTGGATGTCAGCTTCGGTGACGCGGCCTTTCGATTTGGTCAGATGCCCCATCACCTCAAAGGTGGTGGCGAAGAAGAGCGACTGACGTTCACGCTGGTTAGCAAACCAGGCCATTTTACGGCTGCGCGCCTTATCAAACATATGCCCGATAATCAGCCCCAGAACCGCGCCCCAAAAGCCGCCGCCCATGAAAAGAGCGATGACCACACCAACCACTTTTCCCCAATACTGCATATACTCCCCAAATCGTCATGCCGTCGGCTAAAATTTGCTTTATCATACCCGTCATTCAATGCCATGCACAGGCGCAGTCTTCTCTCCCTGGCTCGAACGCGGGCAGGATTAAAACTAGCGTTGCAAAGGCGAGTAAGTTAGTCTCAGACCGTTTGCCAGCGTAAAGCCACAGATGACGGAACAACAAATACAACGTATGAAAAAACGTATCCCCACCCTCCTGGCCACCATGATTGGCTCCGCCCTTTATAGTCAGCAGGGAATGGCAGCCGATCTTGCCTCGCAATGTATGCTTGGCGTCCCCAGCTACAATCGCCCGCTGGTACAGGGTGATACCAATAACCTGCCGGTGACGATCAATGCCGATCACGCAAAAGGCAACTACCCTGACGATGCCGTTTTTACCGGCAATGTCGATATTAATCAGGGGAATAGCCGTTTGCAGGCCGATGAGGTGCAGCTTCATCAGCAGCAGCCGGAAGGTCAGACAGACCCGGTACGCACAGTGGATGCACTGGGTAATGTGCACTATGACGATAACCAGGTCATCCTGAAAGGTCCTAAAGCCTGGTCAAACCTGAATACCAAAGACACCAACGTCTGGCAGGGTGATTACCAGATGGTGGGTCGTCAGGGGCGTGGCACCGCCGACCTGATGAAACAGCGTGGGCAAAACCGCTATACGATTCTGGATAACGGCTCCTTTACCTCCTGCTTGCCGGGTTCTGACACCTGGAGCGTCGTGGGTAGCGAAGTGATTCAGGATCGCCAGGAGCAGGTCGCGGAGATCTGGAATGCGCGCTTTAAACTCGGCCCCGTGCCGGTGTTCTATAGCCCGTACTTGCAGTTGCCGATCGGTGACAAACGCCGTTCCGGTTTCTTGATCCCGAATGCCAAGTACAGCACCAGTAACTATTTCGAGTTTTACCTGCCGTACTACTGGAACATTGCGCCAAATATGGATGCGACTATCACGCCGCACTACATCCATAAACGTGGCAATATTCAGTGGCAAAACGAATTCCGCTATCTGTCACAAGCCGGGGCTGGCCTGGTTGAATTTGACTATCTGCCGTCCGACAAAGTCTACGAAGATGAGTACCCGACGGAGAGCAACCGCCACCGCTGGTTATTCTACTGGCAGCATGCTGGCGTAATGGATCAGGTGTGGCGTTTTAATGCCAACTATACCAAGGTCAGTGACTCTCACTACTTCAATGACTTCTCATCGAAATACGGATCCAGTACCGATGGCTACGCGACCCAGATCTTCAGCGTGGGTTACGCGGTGGAAAACTTTAACGCCACGGTATCGACAAAACAGTTCCAGGTCTTTGACAGCGAAAACAGTAACTCCTATGCCGCTGAACCCCAGTTGGATGTGAACTGGTATCACAATGACCTTGGGCCGTTTGACTTGAGTGTGTATGGCCAGGCGGTTCATTTCACAAATACTAACGCTAACTATCCGGAAGCGACGCGTGTTCATCTGGAGCCGACGTTAAGTCTGCCCGTCTCCAACGACTGGAGCAGCCTGGATACTGAAGTGAAAATGCTGGCGACCCACTACCAGCAGAGCAATCTGGATGATTACAACGCAAGTAACAACACGGATTACAAAGAGACAGTCAACCGCGTCATGCCGCAATTTAAGATGGACGGCAAGATGGTGTTTGAACGTGATATGAACTGGGCGGAAGGTTATACCCAAACGCTGGAGCCACGCGCGCAATACCTGTATGTGCCGTATCGCGATCAGAGCCATATCAACAACTACGACTCAACGCTCTTACAATCCGACTACAGCGGGCTGTTCCGCGATCGCACCTACGGCGGGCTTGACCGTATCGCCTCTGCAAACCAGGTTACCACCGGCGTCACAACGCGCATTTATGATGATGCGGCAGTTGAACGTTTTAACGTTTCTGTTGGTCAAATTTACTATTTCACCGAGTCCCGCACCGGTGATGACAACATTAACTGGGAGAGAGACAACAAAACGGGGTCGTTGGTTTGGGCGGGTGATACCTACTGGCGCATCTCGGATCGCTGGGGTCTGCGCGGCGGCGTGCAGTACGACACGCGTCTGAATGCCATCGCCAACAGCAGCTCGTCACTGGAATATCGTCGTGATGAAGACCGTATGCTGCAACTGAGCTACCGTTACGCCAGCCCGGAATACATTCAGGCAACGCTGCCAAGCTACGCGACTTCCGCGCAGTATAAAGATGGTATTTCGCAGGTGGGTGCTGCCGGAAGCTGGCCGATTGCTGACCGCTGGTCGATCGTCGGGGCTTACTATTTCGACACTAATACACACAAATCCGCTGACCAGATGGTTGGCTTGCAGTACAACTCCTGCTGTTATGCTCTCCGCGTCGGTTATGAGCGGAAAATTAACGGCTGGCAAAATGACCAAAGCAAGTATGACAACGTCATCGGTTTCAACATTGAGCTGCGCGGTCTGAGTTCTAACTACGGTTTGGGTACGCAACAAATGCTGCGTTCAAACATTCTGCCGTACCGTAGTTCAATGTGATCTGTTTGATTTGCAACGTAATCCGCATTGCGGTTAATTGAAATGGAAAAGGTATGAAGAACTGGAAAACGCTGCTTCTCGGTATCGCTATGGTTGCGAATACCAGTTTTGCTGCGCCTCAGGTTGTTGATAAAGTCGCTGCCGTCGTCAATAACGGCGTAGTGCTTGAAAGTGACGTTGATAGCATGATGCAGTCCGTAAAGGCCAACGCAGGCCAGGCGGGTCAGCAACTGCCGGACGACGCCACGCTGCGCCATCAGATCCTTGAACGTCTGATCATGGATCAAATCATTCTGCAGATGGGCACCAAAATGGGTGTCAAAGTGACGGACGAGCAGCTTGATGCCGCCATCGCCGACATTGCCAAACAGAACAATATGTCTATGGATCAATTGCGCAGCCGTCTGGCTTACGATGGGGTGAATTACAACACCTATCGCAACCAGATCCGCAAAGAGATGATCATCTCTGAAGTGCGCAACGGTGAAGTGCGCCGTCGTGTGACTGTCCTGCCGCAGGAAGTGGATGCCCTGGCGCAGCAGGTGGGGAACCAAAACGATGCCAGCACCGAACTGAACCTGAGCCACATCCTGATCCCGCTGCCGGAAAACCCGACGTCGGATCAAGTTAACGAAGCCGAAAACCAGGCGCGTTCCATTGTCGATCAGGCGCGTAAAGGCGATGATTTCGGCAAGCTGGCGATCACCTACTCTGCCGATCAGCAGGCGCTGAAAGGCGGCCAGATGGGTTGGGGACGCATTCAGGAGCTGCCAAGCATCTTCGCTCAGGCGCTGAGCACGGCGAAAAAAGGCGATATCATCGGGCCGATTCGTTCCGGCGTCGGTTTCCATATCCTGAAAGTTAACGATCTGCGCGGCCAGTCTCAGAACATCTCTGTGACGGAAGTTCACGCTCGTCATATCCTGCTGAAACCGTCACCCATCATGAGCGACGATCAGGCTCGCGTGAAACTGGAAGAGATCGCAGCGGACATTAAGAGCGGTAAAACCACGTTTGCTAATGCAGCGAAAGAGTTCTCCCAGGATCCGGGCTCTGCAAACCAGGGCGGCGATCTGGGTTGGGCGGCAGCGGATATTTACGATCCGGCATTCCGTGATGCGCTGATGAAGCTGAAACGCGGCCAGATGAGCGGCCCGGTGCACTCATCCTTCGGCTGGCACCTGATCGAAATGCTCGATTCGCGTAACGTTGATAAAACGGACGCCGCGCAGAAAGACAGAGCGTATCGCATGCTGATGAACCGCAAATTCTCTGAAGAGGCGGCAACCTGGATGCAGGAGCAACGCGCCAGCGCCTACGTGAAAATCCTGAGCAACTAAATGAAAACACAGCGTGTCGTTATCACTCCCGGCGAGCCCGCCGGGATTGGTCCGGATCTGGTGGTTCAGCTCGCCCAGCGCGACTGGCCGGTTGAACTGGTTATCTGTGCAGACGCAACGCTGTTAGCCGACCGGGCAGCCCTGCTCGGTCTGCCGTTGCAGCTTCGGGATTACGATCCCGCCGCTGCTGCGGTTGCGCAGCAAGCCGGTACCTTAACCGTGCTGCCTCTTCCGTTGTATGCGCCGGTGACGCCGGGCGTCCTCACCCCTCTTAACGGCCCTTATGTTGTGAAAACCCTTGCCCGCGCCTGCGATGGCTGCCTGAACGGTGAATTTGCAGCGCTGGTAACCGGCCCGGTACATAAAGGGGTGATCAACGACGCGGGTACGCCGTTTACCGGGCATACGGAGTTTTTCGAGGAGCGCTCGCACGCCGCCAAAGTGGTGATGATGCTGGCCACCGAAGAGCTACGCGTTGCGCTGGCAACCACCCATTTGCCGCTCAAAGACGTTGCACAAGCGATTACGCCAGCGTTGCTGCGCGAAGTGATTAGCATCCTGCACGGGGATTTACAGCAGAAATTTGGTATCCGCCATCCGCACATTCTGGTCTGCGGGCTGAATCCACACGCAGGTGAAGGCGGGCACATGGGGACGGAAGAGATCGATACGATCATTCCGGTGCTGGAAGAAATGCGAGCCAGCGGTATGAATTTGAGCGGTCCGCTACCTGCCGATACGCTATTTCAGCCCAAATACCTTGATAATGCCGACGCCGTACTGGCGATGTACCACGATCAGGGTCTGCCCGTGCTAAAATACCAGGGCTTTGGCCGCGGCGTGAATATCACTCTCGGTTTACCTTTTATTCGCACATCCGTTGACCACGGCACCGCGCTGGAACTGGCGGGCCATGGAACAGCAGATGTCGGCAGTTTTATTACGGCGCTTAACCTCGCCATCAAAATGATTGTTAATACTCAATGACTAATCGAGTCCATCAGGGCCACTTAGCCCGTAAACGCTTCGGGCAAAACTTTCTCCACGACCAGTTCGTGATCGACAGCATCGTATCGGCCATCAACCCACAAAAGGGTCAGGCGATAGTTGAAATCGGTCCGGGCCTTGGCGCACTGACCGAGCCGGTTGGCGAACGTCTGGATAAGCTGACAGTTATCGAACTTGACCGCGATCTGGCTGCCCGCCTGCAAACACATCCGTTCCTCGCGCCAAAACTGACAATTTATCAGCAAGATGCGATGACCATGAATTTTGGCGAGCTGTCGCAAACGCTCGGTCAGCCGCTGCGTGTTTTCGGCAACCTGCCGTATAACATCTCCACGCCATTGATGTTCCATCTGTTTAGCTATACTGATGCCATTGCCGATATGCACTTTATGTTGCAGAAAGAGGTGGTAAATCGTCTGGTTGCAGGACCAAACAGTAAGGCGTATGGTCGGTTAAGCGTGATGGCGCAGTACTACTGTCAGATTATTCCGGTGCTGGAAGTGCCTCCGACAGCTTTCGCGCCGCCGCCGAAGGTGGATTCTGCCGTGGTTCGTCTGGTGCCGTACACTACGTTGCCGCATCCGGTCAAAGAGATTCGCGCGCTGAGCCGCATTACCACCGAAGCCTTTAACCAGCGTCGTAAAACCATCCGCAATAGCCTCGGCAATGTGTTTACGGTTGAGGTGCTGGCATCGCTGGGGATCGACCCGACGATGCGCGCGGAAAATATCTCTGTTGCGCAGTACTGTCAGTTAGCCAACTACCTGACGGAAAATGCGCCGCCGAAGGAGAGTTAACTCATGATCAATTCGCCCCGAGTTTGTGTTCAGGTACAAAGCGTCTACATTGAGTCTCAGTCAACCCCCGACGATGAACGTTATGTGTTTGCTTACACCATCACCATCCGGAACCTGGGGCGAACCCCTGTCCAGTTGTTGAAACGCTACTGGCTGATCACCAATGGAAATGGCCGCGAAACGGAAGTGCAGGGCGAAGGTGTCGTCGGTGAACAGCCGCACATTGAGCCGGGCGGCGAATATCAATACACCAGCGGCGCGGTTATCGAGACGCCGATGGGCACCATGCAGGGCCACTACGAAATGATCGACGCGCAGGGCACTGCGTTTCGCATCGCCGTCCCGGTCTTCCGACTCGCTGTTCCAATACTGATTCATTAATCCAATGGCTACATATCTGATTGGTGACGTTCATGGTTGCTATGATGAACTGATCGCGCTGTTAAAACAGGTTGAATTTTCACCAGAGCAAGACACCCTCTGGCTTACCGGCGATTTAGTCGCCCGTGGGCCGGGGTCGCTGGATGTACTGCGTTACGTCAAATCACTGGGCGACAGCGTACGCATCGTACTGGGCAATCACGATCTGCATCTGCTGGCCGTCTTCGCCGGTATCAGCCGCAACAAACCCAAAGACCGGCTCAATTTATTGCTGGAAGCGCCCGACGCCGACGAGCTGATCAACTGGCTGCGTCGCCAGCCGCTGCTGCAAATCGACGAAGAGAAAAAGCTGGTGATGGCGCATGCCGGGATCACCCCGCAGTGGGATTTGCCGACGGCGATACACTGCGCGCGCGATATCGAAGCGGTGCTTTCCAGCGATTCCTATCCGCTATTCCTGGATGCCATGTACGGCGATCTGCCAAACCACTGGACGCCGGAACTCAGTGGGCTTGCCCGCCTGCGCTTTATCACTAATGCCTTCACGCGTATGCGTTACTGCTTCCCGAACGGGCAGTTGGATATGTACTGCAAGGATATTCCCGAGTATGCGCCTGCACCGCTTAAACCGTGGTTCTCAATTCCGGGACCGGTTTCGCAGGAGTACAGCATTGCCTTTGGCCACTGGGCATCGCTGGAAGGCGCTGGCACACCGGAAGGGATTTACGCGCTGGATACCGGCTGCTGCTGGGGCGGCGTACTGACCTGCCTGCGCTGGGAAGACAAAATGTACTTCACGCAACCGTCAAATCGCCAGATGGATTTAGGGGATGGCGAGGCGATAGCCTCTTAAAGGATTCCCCGGCGGCGGCCCGCGCCGGGGTGACATCTTAGCGGCGCTCGAGGATCTCAAAGCAGTAGCTATGCGAGTTCTGCGCATCCGCATCATGGAATTCGCTAAATACCGATTCCCAGTCGTCCGGGTCGTAATCCGGGAAGTGGGTATCGCCTTCCACTTCCGCATCAATGTGCGTCAGGTAGAGGCGCTGCGCCTTCGGCAGACACTGTTCGTAAACACGCCCGCCGCCGATCACCATGATCTCTTC
Organism: Kosakonia sp. MUSA4; assembly: GCF_013085925.1. Lineage (NCBI taxonomy): Bacteria > Pseudomonadati > Pseudomonadota > Gammaproteobacteria > Enterobacterales > Enterobacteriaceae > Kosakonia > Kosakonia sp. MUSA4. The sequence continues at coordinate 593,308 of NZ_CP025697.1, read as the reverse complement.
CACATCGCCGCAGGCGGCAATCGCTTCATCCACGGATTTCACCCATTCGACACGATCGTCAGTACCCGGCTGGCTACTGATCACAATGTTCTTGCGCCCCGGTAACGGACGGCCGATGGATTCCCACGTCAGACGCCCCATCACCACCGGTTTGTTTAAGGTATTGCGCTTAAACCAGGCGAGATCGGCCGGTAAATTCCACGGCATGGCGTTCTCCATACCAATCACGCGATCCACGGCTAGCGCGGCAATCAGACTGATCATTCATTCATTCCTGGATGCAAAAAAATTGTCGCCACTATACGGAAAGCACAATCTTTCGTCGATGGGGGGCAAGGCAAAGGATAAGAAAATTTTTCATTCTGCTGGCGATACCGCAACCTGTTGCTGCACCGCCAGCTTTCCACTCGCTTTAATTCAAAACGTTATCCGTAAACCAGCCTGAACAGATTCACACCTGCGGTTTCACCGCCGGTTCGTCTGCCGGATCGTCCGTATGCCGCCCCTCTTCCGTTCCCTGCCAGCCATGACGCTGTGTTAACGAAAGATGTGCGCGATCCTCTGAGATGATTTCCGTCAACATGGCGCTGGTGCGCTTAAACACGGCGGCGCGCGCCTGCGCATCATTCTCGACCTGCGCCATCTCTTCCACCATCGACGTATTGAAACGGCGGAAATGGTCGGCACGCTCGCGGGCTTCATAGGGGCCTAACCCTAACCCTTCCAGCGCCAGACGCCCGGTTTTCAGCGCCGCTTCGAAGGTTTCACGCTCCGGTCTGTCTACGCCCGCCTGTCGCAGGCGGATATAGTGATCAACATCGCGGGCGCGGGCAATAATGCGCAGATCCGGGAAGTGCTCTTTTGCCAGCTCCGTCAATTGCAGGCTGGCCTGTGGATCGTCAATCGCATTAATCAGCACCTCAGCACGCCCGGCACCGGCGGACTCCAGCAGATCGACGCGCGTGGCATCACCATAGAAGACTTTCATGCCGAATTTACGCAGCGTTTCGATATGATCGGGATCGTGGTCAAGCACCACCATTTTCACGCCGCTGGAAAGCAGCAGACGCCCGGCTATCTGACCAAAACGACCAAATCCGGCGATAATCACCCGCGCCTCTTCTTCATCGATCTCATCGGCTTCGCGCTCCTGCTGTGAACCGGCAGTTTCCAGCCGCGCCAGCAGCACCAGCAGAACTGGCGTCGCCGCCATTGATAACGCGACGGTCAGCGTTAGCGCTTTCGCCCATTCCGGATCGAGCACCTGCGCGGTTTGCGCGGCGCCAAACACCACAAAAGCGAATTCACTCCCCTGCCCCAGCAGCGCGGCAAACCACATCCGCTGTTTACCCGGCACGCGTAGCGGGCGGGCGATCAGCCACAGCACCACGCTTTTAATCACCAGGAAACCCACCAGCAACAGCAGGATACGCAGCGGGTGTGTCACCAGCGTACCGAAGTCGATGGACATGCCGACGCCAATAAAGAACAGCCCCAGCAGCAGGCCTTTAAACGGTTCGATGTCGCTTTCCAGCGCGTGACGATATTCAGAGCTGGCCAGTAACACCCCGGCAAGGAAGGCGCCCATCGCCATCGACAATCCCGCCTCTTCCAGCAATAACCCAAAGCCGAACACCAGAAACAGCGCCACGGCGCAGAACACTTCCCGCAGCCCGGAGCGAGCAACAAAACGCAACGCCGGACGGGCGACATAACGCCCAATCAGCACTACCAGCGCCAGCGCGCCCACTACTTTCAGCGCCGAAAGGGTAAAAGCGCTTAACGTCATCGCACCGCCGCTGGCCGCCAGCAGCGGAATCATCGCCACCAGCGGGATGGCCGCGATATCCTGGAACAGCAGCACCGAGAAGGCGCTGCGCCCCATTTGCGAAACCGTCAGGTTACGTTCATTCATCGCCTGCATGGCAATCGCAGTGGAAGAGAGCGCCAGCGTCAGACCAATCAGCAGCGCCACTGGCCACGCCAGCCCCTGCAGGGCGCAAAACACGCCAAGCAGCAGGCCGCAGCTCACCATTTGCAGCGCGCCGCCGCCAAACACCGAAGCGCGCAACTTCCACAATCGTTGCGGATCCAGCTCAAGGCCAATCACGAAAAGCATCAGCACCACGCCAATTTCGGCGAAATGGAGAATGGATTCGGCATCGGTCACCAGGCGCAATCCCCACGGGCCAATAATGCCGCCAGCAATCAGGTAGCCAAGCACCGACCCCAGCCCCAATCGTACAGCGATGGGGACAACCAGCGCAGCCGAACCGAGGTAGATCAGCGCCTGTATTAATGAATGGCTATCCATGTGCTGCCTCCTGCCACTCCAGCAAACGTTGTTTGTAATGACGCGCCTGCGCCTGCAGGGTTTCATCGTCGCAAATAAAAGTACAGTGCACGGCAAAAGGCGGTAACCAGTTCATCCCGCAGTAAATGGCGGTGGCTTGTAACGGCTGCGAAAGCACATCAAAACCGGGGTGCGAACCAATATCAAAATGGTGGTCGCCGCCGCCAGTGGTCACAGCCCACATCACGTTTTTACCTTTAAGCGCGGTGCCCTCGTGACCATAGGCCCAGCCATGCGACAACACTTTATCCAGCCAGAGTTTCAGCAACGGCGGAACGCTGTACCACTGCATCGGATGTTGCCAGATAACCAGCGAAGCGCGGAAAAGCGCCTCCTGCTCGGCGGCTATATCAATATTAAAGTCGGGGTATAGCTCATAGAGAGAACGGATTTCGACGCCTTCCAGCGTCCTTGCCTGCTCAATCATTCGCTTATTCGCATGCGAATGCTGCGGATAAGGATGGGCATAAATTATAAGGATCATCGATCAACCTGTTTTTCACTGCGTTCTTTTTCTTGAGAGTGTAGACAGTTAATCATCAGGCTTAAAGCGACAATCTGTGCGGGAATGGCAGGCGCAACTCGCGCGCCTGCCAGTGAAGGGAGTTACATCGGAGGGACGAGCGTCAGTGGCGAGACATTCAGCGTCTGTGCCAGCGTACTCAGCACGAGGTTATGATCATCACGCTGCGGCGCGCCGGAGACCGTCACCGTACCTATCAGGCAACCGCTGGTCAGATAAAGCGGATAACTGCCGCCAAATGCCGCATAGTCTCGCGCATCCACGCCATAACGTTCACTCAGCGTCGTGCCACGGGATTGCAGCATCAACCCGGCAGCCCAGGAGCTGATGCCGAGAAAATCCACCAGATTACGTTTACGCCGCACCCAATCCACGTTTTCTGCCGTCGCGCGGGGCATTAGCGCGCTGAACAGGCACAGTTGATTGATACGAATCTCAATCGCCAGCGCATAGTCGTTGCGCAGTGCCGCCTGGTATAACGCACTCCCCAGCGTCCAGGCATCCGCATAATCGAAGGCCGGAAAGCGCAATTTGGCGTGGTGGCTTTCGCATAATGCGATCTGTTGCTCCAGTGTCATGGTGCTCTCCGCTATGCGCGATGCGGCTGATCGTCGCTGCTGACCAGAACCCGATCATCGGCTTGCAGGTCGCATTTCTTCGGCAACAGGAAGGTGATCGTCCCGGCAATCATCAGTGAACCCGCCAGGGCGCAGACGGCCACATTCTGCCCGTAAAAGTAGATCATCACGCCGACCAGATACGGGCCGCAGAAACCACCCAGATTGCCCAGACCGTTGATCACGCCACGCGCGCTACCGGCCACTTCCGGCGAGGCAATTCTTCCGGGAATAGACCAGAACGGGCTGGTCGCCGCCTTGAGGAAGAAACCGCACATCACCAGCGCAATATAAGCCGCCACCACATGTTCACGTAACAATACCGAAGCCAGCAGTGAGGCGGCGAAACAGTAAAGGGAGAGGCGCACCCAGGCGCGACGCTTACCGCTGCGATCGCTGAACAGCGAGATGGTATAGATCCCGGCAAGCGTGGCAACAAAAGGTAAGATCGCCAGAAGCCCGACTCCGGCCATATTGGCACCGGTCAGATTTTTCAGGATCGTCGGCAACCACAGGGTGTAACCATAATCCCCGGTTTGATAGAAGAAGTTGAGCACCACCAGCTTCATCAGGCCGGCATTGCGAAACACATCTTTTACCGGCGCATTGCTGACCGCCTCTTCCGCCAGCCGCGCTTCGCGCTCGCGCGCCAGCGTGGTGACCAGATATTCGCGTTCGCTGGCTGGCAGCCAGTGCGCCTCTTCCGGCCGATCGCTGATCAGCCGCCACCACACCAGCAGCACCACCAGTGAAAGCAGCCCTTCGATGATAAACAGCCAGCGCCAGTCGAGCGCCGCGATGATCGCCCCGGAAACCGGTGCGGTCAGCATGCCGCCAAGCGGGGCAAACATCATGACAAACGCATTCGCCCGGCCTACCTCTTTTTCCGGGAACCAGTTGCTGACCATCGTCAGCACCACTGGCAACATGCCACCTTCGGAAACGCCAAGGATAAAGCGCAACACCAGCAGTTGATATTCATGCGTTACGAATCCGGTGGCGACAGAAACCACCGCCCACGCCAGCAGCGACCAGGCGATAAAACGCTTGCCGCTGCCGTTTACCGCGCTACGCCCACCAGGAATTTGCAAGAACAAATAACCGATAAAAAAGATCCCGCTGGCGACGCCCGCCATCTGGCTGGTGATGCCTAAATCCGCCTCCATACCGCCGGGCAGCGCGAAGCTGATATTAACCCTGTCCATAAACGAAATAATGCAGGCAATAAGCACAGGCGCAATGATCCGCCACCAGCGCGTGCCGGGTATTTTAGTGTTCATATGTTTTCTCTCTGAGGCAGAGGTGAGGATCAGGCAATCACATTGGGCAGCGGCGCCTGAGCAAAATAAGCGGCAACGTTGGCGTACACCACATCGCTCATTTTTTGTCGGGTTTCATGCGTTGCGCTGGCAACGTGCGGTTGCAGTACAACGTTGTCGAGCGCGATCAGCGCTGCCGGGACATTCGGTTCATCTTCATAAACGTCCAGGCCAGCACCGGCGATAACACCGTTTTGTAACGCGCGGATCAATGCCGTTTCATCGACCAGTGAACCGCGGGCGATGTTAATTAACCAGGCATGTTTCGGCATCACGTTAAATACCGAGGCATCGATCAGTTTGTGGTTTGCTGCTCCGGCAGAAGCCGCAATCACCAGAAAATCGCTCTCATGGGCGAGGGTATGCAGATCTGCGCACCAGTGATAATCCAGCCCGGCAATCGGCTGCCGGTCGTTGTAGAGGATCTCCATATCGAAACCGCTGGCCCGACGGGCGATGGCCTGGCCGATATTGCCCATACCGAAGATGCCAATGCATTTGCCGCTGACCTGCGTTGCCAGCGCTGGCGCGGAGGTTAACCAGCGCCCCTCGCGGACAAAACGATCGCCCTGGCAGAGTTGACGCGCCCCCGCCAGCAGCAACCCCATCGCCAGATCGGCCACCCCTTGCGTTAACACGCCAGAGGTGATGGTGACAGCAATATTGCGTTTACGGGTGTAGTGCAGATCAACCGCATCGGTGCCTACGCCGAACAGCGCCACCAGCCCCACCTGCGGTAATGCTTCGAGAACATGATTGGTTACGCCGATATCGCCACGCGTCACCACCACCTGAATGTCGGCCCCAACGCGTTGCAGAAAAGCCTCTGCGTCAGCTTGTTCATAAAGGCGATGCACCGTGAAAGTAGTGGAGAGGCGATCGAGCAGGCTGTCTACAACAGGAGCGATCAGCAGTACGGTCTGGTTAGTTTTTGTATTCATCGTGATACCTGTTTGAAAGTTTCAGTACGTCCTGCGTCTTATCAAACGGGTTTTCGGCGGGTATTTTTGCGATCTCCATCACGCTGAATTGTGTTAAAAAAGCGTGTTACCTTCTTCGTGATCGGCACGGGTAAAATGCCGCATTCCCCCCTGAAAAGGTGCGACATAAGCACAACAAAATACTAACAACAGCCCGCACGACAGAAAGGTTAGATGGTTTCGCCCATCGACAGGCGATAGTGCAGATCGACGTGTTCAATGGTTGGCAATCCTTTGATTTTCTTGAGCAGGATTTCGGTCGCGACCTTTCCCATCTCGAAGCGCGGGGTCAAAACGCTGGCCAGACGCGGGCTGATAACCTGCCCAATCTCCAGACCGTGGAACCCGGCAATCGCGATCTCAGCAGGCACTTTGATCCCGGAAGTAAGGCACTCCTGTAACACCCCAACGGCAAGGTCGTCGTTGGTACATAAAATACCGTCCATATCCGGGTACATTTGCCGCGCCAGCGTCATCATGCCGGTGCCGATAGAAATCGAGGACACCTTATTTGGCGCAATCCGCCCGACCGGTAAACCCTGCGCTTCCATCGCCTGGCAGTAACCGTTATAGCGCTGCTCGTCGCGCACGTCAGACATCGAGCCGAAGTAGATAATGCGCCGCTTGCCGCTGGCCAGCAGCATCGTGGTCATATCAAAACCAGCCTTCATATTGTCGAAACCGACATTGATACGATCGGCATTCGACGACAGCCCCATCACCTCGGCAATCGGAATTTTGGCCGCTTTCAGATACTTCTCCGCCCGCAGACTATGAACCGACTCAGTAAGCAGCAACCCTTTGACATTAAAGGCTAAAACCGTAGCAATTTGCTCCTCTTCGCGCTGGCTGTCGTAGTCATAATTGACCACCAGCGTCTGGTAGCCCTGCGCAGAAGTGACCGATTCAATTCCCGCGAGCAAGTCGGCAAAGATTTGATTATTAAAAGAGGGGATCAGCACGCCGATGCGCGGCAGCACGTTGGCAGACATCGCCGGGTTATCCGGATCGGGTTGGTAACCCACTTCGGCAATGACACTGGCGATACGCTCGGCCGTGTCGGGCTTCACCTTCTCCGGCGTGCGCAGATAGCGGCTGACCGTCATTTTAGTTACGCCCGCCAGCGCAGCGATATCATGCAAAGTAATACGTTGTGCCTTCATGGTTGCTACCTGTCCTGACGCCAGCCCGAGCCCGTTATTATGCCCCTTGTCGCCGGAAAAGAGAATTGCCCAACTGCGCTGCAATGCGCGGTTAACCGCCGGATTGCCCTCAGTTTTCCGCCCTGCTTCACACTAAAAGTAACCCCTTTTCGTAACATGGATTTGAGTGATCTACGTCACAGTTCAGCCAGGGTAAAAACCGTGAGATAGGGGCTACATCATTCGCTCAGGAAATAACAATGAACGATCTTTTCAGTTTAAACGGCAAACGCATTTTAATTACCGGCTCAGGTCAGGGGATCGGTTTTGTTATGGCGCAGGGGCTGGCGCAGTACGGCGCGGAAATCATCATTAACGATATCTCGGCGGAACGCGCCGAACAAGCCGCGATGAAACTACGCGATGAAGGCGCAACCGCGCATGTCGCGGTATTCAACGTGACCGATGCCGAATCTGTTGAGCAGGCGATTGACGATATTGAACGCCATATCGGCGCCATCGACGTGCTGTTCAATAACGCAGGCATCCAGCGGCGTCATCCTTTTACCGAGTTCCCGGTGGATGAGTGGAACGCGGTTATTGCCGTTAACCAGACCGCCGTTTTCCTGGTGTCGCAGGCTGTCGCTAAACGCATGATGGCGCGCCAGCAGGGCAAAATCGTCAATATCTGCTCAATGCAGAGTGAACTGGGCCGCGACACCATTACGCCATATGCCGCCGCGAAAGGCGCAGTGAAAATGCTGACGCGCGGCATGTGCGTCGAACTGGCGCGCCACAATATTCAGGTCAACGGGATTGCGCCTGGCTATTTTAAAACCGCCATGACGCAGGCGTTGGTGGATGACAAAGCGTTCACCAACTGGCTATGCAAACGCACCCCTGCCGCTCGCTGGGGCGATCCGCAGGAACTGGTTGGCGCCGCAGTGTTTCTCTCCTCCAAAGCCTCCGACTTCGTTAACGGGCATTTACTGTTCGTCGATGGCGGCATGCTGGTTGCGGTGTAAGGAGCGCACGATGACTGGTCAGTGCGTGATTTTAATGGGCGTCTCCGGTACCGGGAAAAGCACGGTAGGTCTGGCGCTTGCGCAGGCAATGCAGGCGAAGTTTATCGATGGTGACGATCTGCATCCCCGACAGAACATTCGTAAAATGGCCTCGGGCCAGGCATTGGATGATGATGATCGCCTGCCGTGGCTGGAACGCCTTTCCGACGTTATTTTTAGTCTGGAACAAAAAAATGAATCTGGCGTGCTGGTCTGCTCGGCGCTGAAAAAACGTTATCGCGACCAGCTTCGCAGCGGGAACAGCAATCTCTGTTTTCTCTGGCTCCGGGGCGATTACACCTGCGTGCTGGAAAGAATGCGCCAGCGTCAGGGGCATTTTATGCCCGAAGCGCTGCTGCAAAGCCAGTTCGCCGCGCTGGAAGTTCCCGCTGATGACGAACCCGACATTCTGGCGGTGGATATCACACCGCCGGTGGCCACGATTGTTTCGCAAAGCCTTTCCCTGTTACAAAACTACGTTAACCAGGATGTCCCTGCATGATCATTGATACCTTATCCGCTGGCGCGGTGAATCCGCTCTATCCGGCAATTATTCGCCAGACGCTCCAGGCCATTCTCGATAAGAAACCGCACTCACTGGCGGCGGGAAAATATCCGTTGCAGGGCGACAGCGTTTTCTTCTCAGTGGTTGAAGGGCATACCCGGCTGCTGGCTGAGCAGCGCCCGGAATTTCATCGTCAATATATTGATATCCATATTGTATTAAGCGGCGAAGAGGTGGTTGGCGCAGGCGTGACCGGCTTGCCGCTTGAACTTAGCGAGCCGTTTAATAATGCGAACGATCTCGGTTTTTGTCAGCACATTGCCAGCGAGACGCTGATTCATTTACAGCCTGAAGAACTGGCAATTATCTTCCCGCTGGAGCTGCACCGCCCGATGTCCAGCCTGACGTCGCCCGCCGCGCTGCGTAAAATCGTGGTGAAAATCGACGCGGCGCTGCTGAAATAAGCGCATAAAAAAGTCCCGCCGTAGCGGGACTCCTTCTCACAGCAAGGCAAACCGGATTAGTTATCCAGCTCGCTCATGTTTTTCACCTGATCGCGATTAATCTGCTCGGTTTTACCGGTTTCGGCATTTTTATAGGAAACCAGCCCGGTGTCATCATCCACCTTCGGCTTACCATCGGTCACAATGGTGCGGCCATCCGTGGTGCGAACAGCCTGATTTGAAGAACAACCGGCAACGGTAAACAGCGCTGCGGCAGTAAAAATCGACGTCATCAGAAGTTTGTTCATTTGCATGGTTATCTCCCTGCTTTCAGTGAATTTCATTCGTCTGTTAACCTATTTTAGGTTAACTCACTGTAAGCGTGAGGAAATGCAGAACCTTCTGAAGATTGGCAATAACAGAAAGGTGTTGTAGGCCGGATAAAGCAACGCCGCCATCCGGCGACCAACCGCAACGCGGGATCAGGATCATGCCTGATGGCGCTTCGCTTATCAGGCCTACAGAACGTAGAAGTCGGGAAAGGAAAACCGGCCCGCGAAACGGGCCGGTGTCAGGCTTACTTGCGGATTTGCGCGTGCATTTCCTGCACGGAAATCACTTTCTCGGTAGCATCCGCATTCAGCGCCATCGCGGTGGCGAAGCCGCCGTTCAGCGTGGTGTCGTAATGCACTTTGTATTGCAGCGCGCTGCGGCGAATCAGTTTGGAATCCTCAATCGCCTGGCGGCCTGCCGTGGTGTTGATGATGTAGGTGTACTCGCCATTCTTGATACGATCCTGAATGTGCGGGCGACCTTCATGCACTTTGTTCACCAGACGCGGGTTGATACCGGCTTCGCCCAGCACAATCGCTGTGCCGTGGGTTGCATCCAGTTCAAAGCCCTGTTTCAGCAGCTTAGCCGCCAGATCCACCACGCGCTCTTTATCGCCTTCGCGAACAGAGAGCAGCGCGCGACCGTATTTCTTCATCGTCGAGTTGCTGCCGAGCTGTGCTTTGGCAAATGCTTCAGCAAAGGTGCGCCCGACGCCCATCACTTCACCGGTAGAGCGCATTTCTGGCCCTAACAGCGGGTCAACGCCAGGGAACTTGTTAAACGGCAGCACCACCTCTTTCACTGAGTAGTACGGCGGGATGATTTCTTTAGTGTGGCCCTGCTGCGCCAGCGTTTTGCCGGTCATCACGCGCGCTGCCACTTTCGCTAACTGCACGCCGGTCGCCTTGGAGACGAACGGTACGGTACGCGCCGCACGCGGGTTTACCTCAATCAGGTAAACTTCGTTGTCTTTCACCGCGAACTGCACGTTCATCAGACCGCGAACCTGCAACTCGAACGCCAGTTTCTGCACCTGCTGGCGCATGACGTCCTGAATTTCCTGGCTCAGCGTGTAAGCCGGCAGAGAGCAGGCGGAGTCGCCGGAGTGAACGCCCGCTTGTTCGATGTGCTCCATGATGCCGCCAATCAGCACCATTTCACCATCGCAGATGGCATCAACATCCACTTCCACCGCATCATCGAGGAAACGGTCAAGCAGAACCGGCGCATCGTTGGAAACGCTGACCGCCGTCATAAAGTAGCGACGCAGGTCGACTTCGTCATAGACGATTTCCATCGCGCGGCCGCCCAGCACGTAGGATGGGCGCACCACCAGCGGGTAACCAATCTCTTTCGCCTTTTCTATAGCCTGCTCAATCGCCGTGACGGTGGCGTTTGCTGGCTGTTTCAGCTTCAGACGGTCAACCGCCTGCTGGAAGCGCTCACGGTCTTCCGCACGGTCAATCGCATCCGGGCTGGTACCGATAACCGGCACGCCTGCGGCTTCCAGCGCACGCGCCAGTTTCAGCGGTGTCTGGCCGCCATACTGCACGATGACGCCTTTTGGCTTCTCTACGCGAACGATTTCCAGCACATCTTCGAAGGTCACCGGCTCAAAGTAGAGGCGATCAGAGGTGTCGTAATCGGTCGAAACGGTTTCCGGGTTACAGTTAACCATAATGGTTTCGTAACCGTCTTCACGCAGTGCCAGCGACGCATGTACGCAGCAGTAGTCGAATTCAATGCCCTGGCCGATACGGTTTGGACCGCCGCCCAGCACCATGATTTTTTCGCGATCCTGGCTCGGGTTAGCTTCGCACTCATCTTCATAAGTGGAGTACATATAGGCCGTATCCGTGGCGAACTCTGCTGCACAGGTATCCACACGTTTGTAGACCGGGTGCAGATCGTACTGATCGCGCAGTTTGCGGATTTCCGCTTCGCGTACGCCAACCAGTTTCGCCAGACGCGCATCGGCAAAGCCTTTACGTTTCAGGGTGCGCAGGAAGTCTGCGTCCAGACCGTTAATGCCCACCGCAGCAACCTGCTCTTCCAGACGCACCAGCTCTTCAATCTGCACCAGGAACCAGCGGTCAATATTGGTCAGGTTAAACACGCCGTCGATGGAGAGACCCGCACGGAATGCATCGGCGATGTACCAGATACGCTCTGCGCCTGCGTCTTTCAGTTCGCGGCGGATTTTGGTCAGCGCTTCCGGATCGTCAAGGCTCACTTTCGGGTCAAAACCGGTCGCGCCTACTTCCAGACCGCGCAGCGCTTTCTGCATCGATTCCTGCTGCGTGCGGCCAATGGCCATCACTTCACCGACGGATTTCATCTGCGTGGTCAGACGGTCATTGGCGCCGACAAATTTCTCGAAGTTGAAGCGAGGGATCTTGGTTACAACGTAGTCGATGGACGGTTCGAACGACGCCGGAGTACGGCCGCCGGTGATGTCGTTCATCAACTCATCCAGCGTATAACCCACCGCCAGCTTGGCTGCCACTTTCGCAATCGGGAAGCCGGTCGCTTTTGAGGCCAGCGCAGAAGAGCGGGATACGCGCGGGTTCATTTCAATCACTATCAGACGACCGTTTTTCGGGTTCACCGCGAACTGTACGTTGGAGCCACCGGTTTCCACCCCGATTTCACGCAGTACCGCCATCGAGGCGTTACGCATGATTTGGTACTCTTTATCGGTCAGGGTCTGTGCTGGCGCCACGGTGATGGAGTCACCGGTGTGGATCCCCATGGCGTCGAAGTTTTCAATGGAACAGACAATGATGCAGTTGTCGTTTTTATCACGCACCACTTCCATCTCGTACTCTTTCCAGCCAATCAGCGATTCATCAATCAGCAGCTCATTGGTTGGCGAGAGATCCAGCCCGCGGGCGCAAATCTCTTCAAACTCTTCACGGTTATAGGCGATGCCGCCACCGGTGCCGCCCATGGTAAAGGAAGGACGGATGATGCACGGGAAACCCACGTCAGCCGCGACGGCCAGCGCTTCGTCCATGGTATGTGCGATACCGGAACGCGCGGTGTCGAGACCGATTTTCTTCATCGCGATGTCGAAACGACGGCGATCTTCTGCTTTATCAATCGCATCAGCGGTCGCGCCAATCATGGTGACGCCAAACTCTTCCAGCACGCCCTGACGTTCCAGTTCCAGCGCGCAGTTCAGCGCGGTTTGACCGCCCATGGTTGGCAGTACGGCATCCGGACGCTCTTTTTCGATGATTTTGCGTACCACTTCCCAGTGGATTGGCTCGATATAAGTGGCGTCCGCCATCTCCGGGTCGGTCATGATCGTCGCCGGGTTGGAGTTCACCAGGATAACGCGGTAACCCTCTTCGCGCAGCGCTTTACACGCCTGCGCACCGGAGTAGTCGAACTCACACGCCTGGCCGATAACAATCGGACCCGCGCCAAGGATCAGGATACTTTTGATGTCTGTACGTTTTGGCATGGCTCTTCTTCTCCTGATTATTTGGCGGTGTTGCGATACTGCTCAATGAGCTCAATAAAGTGGTCAAACAGCGGTGCGGCATCGTGCGGCCCCGGGCTGGCTTCCGGGTGGCCCTGGAAACTGAACGCCGGTTTGTCGGTGCGATGGATGCCTTGCAGCGTGCCGTCGAACAGCGATTTGTGCGTCACCCGCAAATTGGCAGGCATCGAGGCTTCATCAACGGCAAAACCGTGGTTCTGCGCGGTGATCATCACGGTGTTGTTATCAATATCTTTTACCGGATGGTTGCCGCCGTGGTGGCCGAATTTCATCTTCATGGTTTTCGCGCCGCTCGCCAGCGCCAGCAGTTGATGGCCAAGACAGATGCCGAACACCGGAATATCCGTTTCGAGGAAGGTTTTAATCGCCTCAATCGCGTAATCGCACGGTGCCGGGTCGCCAGGACCGTTGGAAAGGAAGATACCGTCCGGATTGAGTTTCAGTACGTCTGCCGCCGGGGTTTTCGCCGGTACAACCGTTAAACGGCAACCGCGATCGACCAGCATACGCAGGATATTACGTTTCGCGCCGTAGTCGTAAGCGACAACGTGGAACGGTAATTCGCTTGCCGCTTTCGCCTGCGGCAGTTCGCCTGCCAGCGTCCAGCTGCCTTGCGTCCAGCTGTAGGTTTCCGCCGTCGTCACTTCTTTTGCCAGATCCATTCCGTTCAGGCCCGGGAATGCTTTCGCTTTCTCCAGCGCCACTGCGGCATCGACATTATCGCCGGCGATGATGCAGCCGTTTTGCGCGCCTTTTTCGCGCAGCAAACGCGTCAGCTTACGGGTATCGATATCGGCAATCGCCACAATGTTATGGCGCTTCAGGTAAGAAGAGAGGTCTTCGGTATTGCGGTAGTTGCTGGCAATCAGCGGCAGGTCACGAATGACCAGGCCTTGCGCATGTACCTGAGAGGATTCTTCGTCAGCGGAGTTGGTGCCGACATTGCCGATATGAGGATAAGTAAGAGTGACGATTTGGCGGGAATAGGAAGGATCAGTGAGGATTTCTTGATAACCGGTCATTGAAGTATTGAAAACGACTTCCCCAACTGCCGTGCCCGTTGCCCCAATGGCCCGACCGTGAAACTGGGTTCCGTCTTCCAGAACCAATAGCGCTGACTTAATCAAAACGTCCTCCAGAGAATATTCACTCACTTTATTTGCATATTAATTCATATTGAGATGATGAATCAATGCAAATTTGCTGGCCGTGGATTTTTGGCAAACGGCGGCATTCTGGAGAGATGTCGGTTAAAAGTCAACTTTTCTCCCATATTTTTCTTAGTCTTTTACGCCACTGCCCTTCATTACTGGATTTAACAGATAAAAAGATCAAAAAAACCAGCCACGAAAACGCTTTCGTAGCAAGAAAACTTCAAGAGAGGCGCTCCTGGCACAAGAAAGTGGACCAAACGGTCAAAATTTACATTTCAGCGTGAAAAAAAGAGAAGATAAGTGAAGATTAGACCACTCTGGCCTGAGAAACAGAGAAAAAAAGAGAAAATAAAAGGGCAATAAAATACTGCCCTTTGCAATCAAGTAATTACGACTGCAACAACCACATCACGATGGGTAATAACTCTTACAAATTGTTGAGATCCAGCACATCTCGCATATCAAAAAGTCCATTATGCTTTCCTTTCAGCCACAAAGCGGAACGCACGGCACCATTGGCGAAAGTCATGCGGCTGGAGGCTTTATGTGTAATTTCTACACGTTCGCCAATATCGGCGAACATAGCTGTATGTTCGCCGACGATATCGCCTGCACGTACCGTGGCAAAGCCAATCGTGCCAGGAACGCGCTCACCGGTATGCCCTTCACGTGAATAAACCGCACACTCTTTTAAATCTTTATTCAGAGACTTCGCGATGGCTTCGCCCATCGCCAGCGCCGTGCCCGACGGCGCATCGACTTTGTAGCGGTGATGCGCTTCAACGATCTCGATATCGGTGTAATCGCCCATCACTTTCGCTGCTTTCTCCAGCAGCTTCAGCATCACGTTTACACCAACGCTAAAGTTCGCCGCGAAGACAATCGCAATATCTTGCGAGGCCTCGCTAATCGCTTGTTTGCCCGCGTCGTCAAATCCGGTGGTGCCAATCACCATGCCTTTGCGCTGCTGGCGGCAAAAGGCCAGATGCGCCAGCGTCCCTTCCGGGCGAGTAAAATCGATAAATACGTCGAAATCGTCTTTCACTGCATCAAGGCTGCTCTGTACCGTCACACCGGTTTTCGCCGTGCCGGCCAGTTCACCCGCATCGACACCTACCAGGGAAGACCCTTCACGTTCCAGTGCCGCGCCAAGCGCTACGCCTTCCATAGCCAGTGTGGCCTGGATCAATTGGCGGCCCATACGCCCGCCAGCACCCGCGATGGCTACGCGGATTGGTGCATCATGCATAGTTGTACTCTTTTGTTAAAAAAATGCGTAAGAATCGTTTCCAGATTAACCAGCCCACGTCGGGGCCACCAGCCGAAAACACCGATAATTAGAAATTAATGATATACAGCCGGAAATATCAGTAAAAGGCATGATTCATCAGGGTGCGAGCGCCAGCACTTCTGCCGCCCAGTGACGAAAACCCTCCACATCAATATCCAGCGCAACCTGCGCATTCGGTTTCTGCTTCAGCTTGCCGTCGATATCCACCACCGTCGTGCCGGAGGTGTATTGCCCCTGAGTCTCCACCGCCACAAAACAGGATTTCAGCGTAAACAGTTCCGGGCGTGCCAGCCAGGCAATCGCGCAGAGATCGTGCATACGCAACCCGGTGGCCATGCTGCCGCTACGATAGTGACTAAACAGCGCATGCAACATATGCCCGGTTTTGTTGAGCGCGGGCAGCGTCGCGAGGAACTCAGGCGTCAGCGTCGCCCGGTTCGTGACATCCAGCCCGCACATCACGATCTCAAGGCCGCTCTGAAAAACACGGGCAGCAGCTTCGGGATCGATAGCAATATTGAATTCAGCATTGGGTGTGAAGTTACCCCGACCGGCGGAGCCGCCCATCATCACCAGACGACGGATATTGAACTGGCACTCCGGGTAGTGCGACAGCAGCAGAGCGATATTGGTCAATGGGCCGATGGTCACCAGCGTAACGGGTTCCGCAGACGCCATTAGCGTATCGCGTATTGCCTGGAATGCCGGTTTAGCCAGCGGCTGGCGCTGATGCTCAACGAAATCGTAACCATCCATGCCGGACTCCCCGTGCACTTCGGCGGCGCTGTGCAGCGGGCGCAATAAGGGTGTCGACGCACCTTGCGCCAGCGGGATATCGGCCTGCCAGAAGTTGAGTAGTTGCAGGGCGTTGCGAGTGGTTTTTTCCAGCGAGACATTACCGGCGACGGTAGTAATCAGTTTAAGTTCGCACTGCGGCGCATACAGCGCGGCGGCAATGGCTACGGCATCGTCAATGCCCGGATCGGTGTCGAGAATCATTGGCAAACGCATAGTGCCTCCTGAAGTGAAATCCATAAAAAATGCCAGACTGAGTCTGGCATCTTCGCATAACGTTTAGGGCAAAATGTTATTCGACCTCGCGAACATCAACCCTTAGCTCTTTTGGCACTTCAAAGACAATGTTTTCTTCGCGGCCTTCCAGCGGGATGGCTTCACCGCCGCCCAGCTCCTGCAGGCGGACAATCACGTTCTGCACCAGAATGTCGGGCGCGGAGGCTCCGGCGGTTACGCCTACACATTTGATGTCTTTAACCCAGGCTTCCTGGATATCAGAAGCGTCATCGATCAAATAAGCGCGTTTGCCCATCCGCTGCGCCAGTTCGGCCAGACGGTTGGAGTTGGAGGAGTTTTTCGAGCCGACCACCAGCACCACTTCCGCCTGTTCAGCCAGCGCCCGCACCGCTTCCTGGCGGTTCGTCGTGGCGTAACAGATGTCATCTTTACGCGGGCCAACAATCTGCGGGAAACGGGCGCGCAGTGCGTCAATGACATCAGATGTATCGTCCACTGAGAGCGTGGTCTGCGTCATAAATGACAGTTTGCCCGCATCTTTGATGTTGAGCGTAGCAACATCGGCAGGCGATTCGACCAGGTACATGCCCCCTTTCGGGTTGCTGTACTGCCCCATGGTACCTTCCACTTCCGGATGCCCGGCGTGACCGATCAGGATCGCTTCCTCACCGCGTCGGCTGGCGCGAGCCACTTCCATATGCACTTTTGTCACCAACGGACAGGTGGCGTCGAAAACCGTCAGATCGCGGCTTTTCGCTTCGTTACGTACCGCCTGGGAAACACCGTGGGCAGAGAAAATCAGGATTGCGCCATCCGGCACTTCACTTAACTGCTCAATGAAAATAGCCCCGCGCTCGCGCAGGCTATCAACAACATAACGGTTGTGCACCACTTCGTGACGCACATAAATTGGCGCGCCATACAGAGCCAGCGCGTTTTCAACAATGCTGATAGCGCGGTCAACGCCGGCGCAAAAACCGCGCGGGTTAGCCAACAGGATCTGCATTCGTTTCCTCCAGTACCGGATCGACTTCCAGTACATCGATATCAAAATGGACGGTTCTGCCCGCCAGCGGATGGTTGAAATCGACGGTGATAGAGTCGCCGTTAATTTCACGGATCACGCCCGGCATTTCGCTGCCATCCATTGCGGTAAAGAGCATAATCGCCCCGATTTCAGGCTCCCCGGCATCCATAAACTCACGGCGGGAGAAGTACTGAATCAGGTCCGGGCTCGGCGTACCGAAAGCGGCATCCGGTTCGAGAGAGAAAACCTTTTTCTCCCCGGCTTTCAGACCCAGCAGATGTTGCTCAAGCCCCTCGGAGAGCGAGCCGTCACCCAGACGAAACAGCGCCGGTTTGCCGTTGTTGCGGGTTGACTCGGCAAGAGAGCCATCTTCGAGCTTGAGCGTGAAGTGCACCAGCACTGCGCTATCGCTCTGTACGGATTTAGACATGCAGGTTGCTCGCTTGTTTTGACTCACCTGTTTGCCCGGTGGCGCTTTGCTTACCGGGCTAACAGGCGGCCACAAATTCTGTAGGCCGGGCAAGCAAAGCGCCACCCGGCATTGACATTTACATCTGCTCTTTCGCTGCAGGTTTAGGCAAAAAGCCTTCCAGCACAATCAGCGCCGCGCCGATACAAATTGCGCTATCGGCAAGGTTAAAGGTAGCAAAATGCCAGTCGCCGACGTAGAAATCGATCATATCGACGACAAAGCCATGCCATAAGCGGTCGAAGAGATTACCGAGCGCGCCGCCGATAATCAGCGCATAAGCGATGTTATTCAGCTTTTGCGTGGCTTTTCCACGGTACATCAGCACCGCCAGCACCACGCTGATGCCGATAGCGATACCGGCAAAGAACCAGCGCTGCCAGCCGCCGCTGTCCGCCATAAAACTGAATGCCGCGCCATAATTACGCGCATAGTGCAGATTGAGCGACGGGAACAGTGACACCGTATCACCCAGAGCAAAGTTCTGGAGGATCAGGTATTTGCTGCCCAGATCGATAATCAGCACAACCACAACCAGCCACAGCCAGCGCAGTCCTGTAGAACAGAGAGGCTTACTCATCAGGCAAACTTACGTTTTTCGCCGTCGCCGGCGACGTTGCTCACACAGCGTCCGCAGATATCTGCGTGTTCCGCCACCTGGCCGACATCATTGGTGTAATGCCAGCAGCGCGGGCATTTATCACCATCGGCTTTGCTCAGCGCGACTTTCAGCCCTTTGAGCAGTTCGCTCTGCTGAGCGTCTGCTGAAGCGCTGGCATAATCCGCAACTTTCGCCCCGGAGGTCAACAGGACAAATCGCAATTCGTCGCCCAGCGCGGTTAGCTTCGCCGCCAGTTCCGGCTCGGCGAACAGCGTAACTGCCGCTTCCAGAGAGCCACCGACTTTCTTGTCAGCGCGCGCCTGCTCAATCACCTTGTTCACTTCACCGCGCACCTTCAGCAGCTCGTCCCAGAAGGCGTCGTTCATCGCTTCGCTTTCCGCCAGGCCGAACAGGCCTTCGTACCACTCACCGGTAAAGACATACTTCTCACGATCGCCCGGCAGGTAGCCCCAGATTTCATCGGCGGTAAAGGACATGATCGGTGCCATCCAGCGCACCAGCGCTTCCGCGATGTGGTACAGCGCGGTCTGGCAGCTACGACGCGCCACGCTGTCCGCTTTCGCGGTGTACTGGCGATCTTTGATGATGTCGAGGTAGAACGACCCCATTTCGATGGAGCAGAAACGCATCAGGCGCTGCACCACTTCGTGGAAATCATAGGAATCATAAGCCTGGACAATATCTTCCTGAGCCGCTTTCGCACAGCCCACCGCCCAGCGATCCAGCACCACCATCTCTTCCGGTTTCACCATGTCTTTCGCCGGATCGAAGCCGTTGAGGTTCGCCAGCAGGAAGCGCGCGGTATTACGGATACGACGATAGCTGTCCGCTGCGCGTTTCAGGATCTCGTCAGAAACCGCCATTTCGCCGGTGTAATCCGTGGAAGCGACCCACAGGCGCAGGATATCCGCGCCCAGTTTGTTCATCACATCCTGCGGGGAAACGGTGTTGCCGATGGATTTGGACATCTTGCGGCCCTGACCATCCACGGTGAAACCGTGAGTCAGCACCTGACGGTACGGCGCTTTGCCCTTCATCGCCGTGGAGATCATCAGCGAGGACATAAACCAGCCGCGATGCTGATCCGAACCTTCCAGATACATATCCGCTGCGTGACCAGCAAACTCCGGACGCACATCAACCACGGAAGCGTGAGTTGAACCGGAATCGAACCATACGTCCAGCGTATCCGGCACTTTGACATAGTTGTCAGCGT
Organism: Kosakonia sp. MUSA4; assembly: GCF_013085925.1. NCBI lineage: Bacteria > Pseudomonadati > Pseudomonadota > Gammaproteobacteria > Enterobacterales > Enterobacteriaceae > Kosakonia > Kosakonia sp. MUSA4. The sequence goes on along the minus strand of NZ_CP025697.1, from coordinate 573,710 downwards.
CATCACCCATGATGTCGCGCGGGTCGAGATCCCACCATGCCTGAATACCGTCGGCTTCAACGCGTTTGGCAACGGCTTCGATCAGCTCCAGCGTGCGCGGATGCAGCTCTTCGGTGTCTTTATGCACGAACAGCGACATCGGAACGCCCCAGGTACGCTGACGGGAGATACACCAGTCAGGACGGTTGGCGACCATCGATTCGATACGCGCCTGGCCCCAGTCCGGGATCCACTGCACGCCTTTGATTTCGCTAAGCGACTGCGCACGCAGACCTTTCTGGTCCATGCTGACAAACCACTGCGGCGTCGCACGGAAGATGATCGGCGATTTATGACGCCAGCAGCACGGATAGCTGTGCTGCATTTTTTCAACGTGCAGCAGCGCGCCTTTTTCCGTCAGCAGCGCCACGATGATGTCGTTCGCTTTGAACACATTCACGCCATCCAGCGTCGGGTAAGTACCCGGCAGATAGGCGCCGTCCGGACCAACCGGGTTGGCGATTTCCAGACCGTATTTCAGGCTGATGGTGTAGTCGTCCGGGCCGTGACCGCCAGCGGTATGGACCGCACCGGTACCGGCTTCCAGCGTAACGTGATCGCCGAGGATCGCAGGGACATCAAAATCCAGGAACGGATGCTTAAAGCGCATCAGCTCCAGCTCTGCGCCTTTCACCGTACCCAACACATTGTATTCTGCGGTGCCGATGCGTTTCATCACGCTTTCGACCAGATCTTTCGCCAGGATCAACGCCTGACCATCAATCTGCACCAGCGCATACTCAAATTCCGACGCGAGAGAAATTGCGCGGTTAGCCGGCAGTGTCCACGGCGTGGTAGTCCAGATAACCAGAGAAACCGGGCCGTTAACAGCTGCAACGCCAAATTTTGCTTTTACTGCGTCCTGGTCGACAGCATGGAACGCCACGTCGATGGATGGCGACGTTTTGTCGTAATACTCCACTTCGGCTTCCGCCAACGCGGAACGGCAGTCAACACACCAGTGCACTGGCTTGGCGCCTTTAAGCAGGTGACCGTTGCCGATGATTTTGCCCAGTGCGCGGATAATATTAGCTTCGGTTTTGAAATCCATGGTCAGGTACGGGTGTGACCAGTCGCCCAGCACGCCGAGACGGATAAAGTCTTTGCGCTGACCGTCAACCTGCGTTGCGGCATATTCACGGCATTTGGCGCGGAACTCCGCGGCGGTGAATTTCTCACCCGGCTTACCGAACTCCTGCTCCACTTTCAGCTCGATAGGCAGACCGTGGCAGTCCCAACCCGGAACATAGGGAGAGTCATAACCTGCGAGTCCCTTGGACTTCACAATAATGTCTTTCAGAATCTTGTTAACCGAGTGACCAATATGAATGCTGCCATTCGCATATGGAGGGCCATCATGCAGAATGAAGGTTTTTTTGCCTTTTTTCGCTGCACGGATGATGCCGTACAGGTCATCATCAGTCCAACGCGCCAGCATTCCCGGCTCACGCTTGGCGAGATCGCCGCGCATCGGGAACCCTGTTTCCGGCAAATTCAGGGTAGATTTATAGTCACTCATCAGATTCTCGGTTCCGTATTTCGGTTTGATTAATACCACCAGGCCTTAAGAAGCCGGTTTAGATAGCCCAAAAAACTCGCGGGCCGCTACCTCATCGCGGGCGATTTGCGCTTTCAGCTCATCGAGCGAGGCAAATCGCTGTTCATTGCGTAATTTTTTACGCAACACTACATCTATATGGCGCCCGTAGAGGTCTATTACAACATCCAACAGATGTACTTCCAGCTGCTGGCGCACGCCTGCAACCGTCGGGCGGGTGCCGATATTGGCAACGCCCGGGTAAAGCGTATCGCCCAGTCCAGCCACTTCCACCGCATAGACCCCTTTTACAGGGGAGACCTGACGGCGCAGCGGTAAATTCGCCGTCGGGAAACCAATGGTGCGCCCCAGTTCATCGCCATGCACCACGCGCCCGGAGATACTGAACGGATGGCCGAGCAATTGTTCAGCCAGCTCAAGATTGTCGTCAGCCAACGCCTGACGCACCGCCGTGCTGCTCACACGGACGCCGCCATCAAAGAAAGTTTGCGTACTGGTGACGTCAAAGCCATATTTCTGACCGGCCTTCTGTAATAACAAGAAATCCCCCTGGCGACCAGCGCCAAAACGGAAATCGTCACCCACTGCGAGAAATTTCACACCAAGGCGGTTAACCAGCAGTTCACTGACAAAGGCTTGTGCGGTGAGCGCCGCAAAACGGCGGTCAAAACGAACACACAGCACGTAATCCACGCCGCAACCGGCCAGCCAGCGCAGCTTTTCACGCAGCCGGGTAAGGCGCGCAGGGGCTTTCTGCCCGGCGAACAGTTCCAGCGGTTGCGGTTCAAAGATCATCACCACCACCGGCAAACCACGCGCCCGGCCTTCTGCGCCAAGCCCTTGTAAAAGCGCCTGATGGCCACGATGCACGCCATCGAAATTACCAATCGTCAGCACACACCCGTGGGGGGCCTGGCTGAGGTTATGTATGCCGCGTATCAGCTTCATGTCTGGCTCAAAACAGTGAAAATCGTCGGATTATACCTTGTACAACGGGCAACGTTAACCGACGATTGCCTTCACACAGCAGAAAGGAGAAGGATTTCATCAGGCTGCCCGCCGCTGGCATGAAAATCTGGCACCGTAAGCGATTTTTCTGGTGGAAAAGCTGTATTCGCGACAAGCAAGCTGTTAGAATCTTGCGCCATCACTACGTAACGAGCGTTGTATCTTAACGGCGCTTATTTGCACAAATCCATTGACAAAAGAAGGCTAAAAGGGCATATTCCCCGGCCTTTGAATTGTCCATAAAGATCATATTTGGGAGTTGGACCTTGGCTAATATCAAATCAGCTAAGAAGCGTGCCGTTCAGTCTGAAAAGGCCCGCAAGCACAACGCAAGCCGTCGTTCAATGATGCGTACTTTCATCAAGAAAGTATACGCAGCAATTGAAGCTGGCGACAAAGCGGCTGCGCAGAAAGCATTTAACGACATGCAACCGATCGTGGATCGTCAGGCCGCTAAAGGTCTGATCCACAAAAACAAAGCAGCGCGTCATAAGGCTAACCTGACCGCGCAGATCAGCAAACTGGCTTAATCGCTACGTTTACTGGCTTTGTGAAAAAGACCCGCTTCGGCGGGTTTTTTTATTTCTGCGGCGAGTCGAAAAGTGTCGAGTAATCCTGATTGCAGATACGCTGCACGGCAGGATGCTGAATCATCCGCTCGGCAAAAATCGCGTGATACTCCTCCATCACATTATCCACCCGACCCATTTCAACCATGCTTTCATCGGCAAAAAGATCGTGAGCGTAGCGCGTCGGGGCGACAAAAATAGCATTGTGCGCGGCGCCAAACGCCTTCATCAGCGCGGCATCATCAAATTCGCCCAGAATCTCCACCTGTAAACCTTGCGCATTAAACCAGTTCAGCAGCCTGCGCCCCAGCATTGAACGTCGCCCTGGGATCAATAAGCGCCGTTCCTGCAAACAAAACGGAAAAGGCGTTTGCGGCGGCGGATTACTGCCCCAGAAACTGATGCTGCATTCGCCAATTTTCACCGAAAAAAGCCCTTCTTGCTGCGTGGAATCGATCGGGCAGTCAGAGATAATCATGTCGAGTTTATGCTGGCTTAGCTGCTCCAGCAGGAGTTCATGTGTCGATTCAAAACAGCGCAAATGGATCGGCTCGCCCTCGCTTACCACCGCACTAAGGATATTGCTGACCAGCCGCTTGGAGAGCGCATCCGCCACGCCGACATCAAATAACAGGCTGGACTCTTTGCGGTAGTTGATGATGTCGAGCATCTCCTGGCTGAGCGTGAACATCTTATCCGCGTAGCGAAACACCAGCTCGCCCAGTTCTGTCGGCTCCAGCCCCCTGCCCTTACGTTTGAAGAGCTTGCCTTGTAGCCGTTCCTCGAGAGATTTAATTTGCCCGGTGATGGTCTGCGGCGTCAGAAAGAGCGACTCCGCCGCACCAACGACGGAGCCTTCACGGTAGACGTGCCAGAAGTAATACAAATGGTTGTAATTGATATACGACATAGCCCTCTACTCACTTCCGTCGCTATGTGCGAACGATACGGGTACGCAGCAGGCAATAACCCGCCACTGCCGAGATAATCGAGCCGGTGAGGATCCCCAATTTACTCCAGGCAATCATCTCCTCATGGGCATCGCCAAAGGCCAGCGAGGCGATGAAAATCGACATGGTAAAGCCAATGCCGCACAGCACACCTACCGACATAATCTGTTTAAATGCAGCGCCCTGCGGTAACTTCGCCAGCTTTAAACGTAACGCCAGCAAGCAGAAGATTGTGATACCCAGCGGCTTACCAAGAACCAGCCCGGCAATAATACCTAACGGCAGCACATCTCCCAGCCCGGATACAGACATTCCGCTCAGCGATACGCCGGCATTCGCAAAAGCAAATAACGGCAGGATCAGCCATGCAACCCACGGATGAATCGCATCGACCAGTTGGCGAGCCGGAGAAACACCGTTCTGCTCACGCAGCGGAACAAAGAAACCGACAACCACCCCGGCGAGCGTCGCGTGGACACCGGATTTTAGCACCGCAGTCCACAGCACTATCCCAACCAGCATATAGATGCCGATGCGCCGTACATTACAGGCATTCAGTATCGCCAGTATGGCAATGGATGCTGCCGCCACGCCCAGCGCAGTGGTTGAGAGATCGCTGGTGTAGAACAAGGCAATAATGATAATCGCCCCCAGATCGTCAATGATCGCCAGCGCCATCAGAAACACTTTCAGCACAACAGGTACGCGATTACCCAGCAAAGCAAGGACACCGAGAGCAAAGGCAATATCCGTCGCGGTTGGAATAGCCCAACCGTGTCGCGCCAGTGGATCGTGGAAATTGAACAGCAGGAAGATCAGCGCGGGCGCAACCATACCGCCAAGGGCGGCAATCACCGGAAATACGGCCTGCTGGCGGCTCGCTAGTGCGCCCTGTACCAGTTCATATTTCACTTCCAGGCCAATCATCAGGAAAAATATGGCCATCAACGCATCGTTGATCCATAGCAGCATGTTTTTATTGATTTCCAGCGAACCGAACTTGAATTCGACGGGCGTCGACAGGAAGTTGTGGTAAAGATCCTGCGTTACTCCAAGATTGGCGCACAGCATTGCGAGCGCTGCCGCAATGATAAGTACAATGCCCCCAGCGGCATCGCTGCTAAAGAAACGCTGTAAAAGCTTCATGTTATTCTCTCGTTCACTATTCCATTGTGCGGGCTATCTTACCCTTCGCGAATCCTCGATAAAATCAGATTATAATTGGGTATAGATTCTCTTTTTCCGAGTAGTGCCAAAAACGATAAAAAAGCCCGGCATAAAGCCGGGCCTGATGTACGCGGTGCGGAAGGCTTAGCGCGTCAAATCGTCGAAGAATTTTTTCACACCGTCGAAGAAGCTCTTGGAGCGCGGGCTGTTGTGCTCGCCCGTCGGGCCGCCAAAGCTGTCCTGCAGATCTTTCAGCAGTTGCTTCTGCTTTTCGTTCAGGCCAACCGGTGTCTCAACAACGACGCGGCACAACAGATCGCCCTGCGCGCCGCCACGGACGGACTTCACACCCTTACCGCGCATGCGGAAGAGTTTTCCGGTCTGGGTTTCGCTGGGTACTTTCAACTTCACGCGACCATCCAGCGTCGGCACTTCGATTTCACCGCCCAGCGCCGCCATGGCAAAGTTGATCGGCACTTCGCAGTACAGGTTATTGCCTTCACGCTCGAAGATAGGGTGCTGTTTCACCTGCACCTGAACGTACAGATCGCCTGCCGGTGCGCCATGCTCACCCGCTTCACCTTCGCCGCTCAGGCGGATGCGATCGCCAGTGTCCACGCCTGCCGGGATTTTGACGGACAGGGTTTTGGATTTCTCCACGCGGCCATGACCGTGACATTTGTTGCACGGATCTTTAATCAGCGTACCGCGCCCCTGGCAGTGTGGACAGGTCTGCTGTACGGCAAAGAACCCCTGGCGCATCTGTACCTGGCCGGAACCATGACAGGTCGGACAGGTTTGCGGCTGAGTACCGGGTTTAGCACCGCTGCCGTGGCAAATGTCGCACTCTTCCAGTGTCGGAATGCGGATCTCTTTAGTTACGCCGCGAACCGCTTCTTCCAGCGTCAGATCCATGTTGTAGCGCAAATCAGCGCCACGGGCTGCGCGCTGACGACCACGACCGCCGCCGAAGATATCGCCGAACACATCGCCGAAAATATCACTGAAGTCAGCGCCGCCGCCAAAACCGCCGCCGCCGAATCCACCGCCACCCATTCCGCCCTGCTCAAATGCCGCATGGCCGTACTGGTCGTAAGCCGCACGTTTCTGGGCATCGGTCAGGACTTCGTAGGCTTCTTTTATTTCTTTAAATTTGGCTTCGGCCTCTTTATCGCCCTGATTGCGGTCCGGGTGATATTTCATGGCCAGGCGTTTGTACGCCTTTTTGATTTCACGCTCTTCCGCTGTTTTCGGAACGCCTAAAATCTCGTAATAATCTTGCTTCGCCATCGGTTTATCTGCCCCTTAACATACGAGCACGGGCGTGGAGAAAACTCCGACGCCCGTGCTGGTTATCTACCCTGCATCAGGGCGATTATTTTTTGTCTTTGACTTCTTCGAACTCGGCGTCGACAACATCGTCATCTTTCGCGTTGTTCGCGGAAGCATCAGCGCCCGCTTGCTGCTGTGCGTGCTGCTGTTGTGCGATTTCCAGCAGTTTCTGAGAAGCCTGCGCCAGCGCCTGCATTTTCGCTTCGATTTCAGCTTTGTCTTCGCCTTTCAGCGCAACTTCCAGCTCGCTCAGCGCAGACTCGATAGCCGTTTTGTCTTCTGCCGGCAGTTTATCGCCTGCTTCTTCAACCTGCTTACGCGTGCTGTGCAGCAGATGGTCGCCCTGGTTACGGGTTTGCACCAGCTCTTCGAACTTACGGTCAGATTCCGCATTCGCTTCTGCTTCACGAACCATTTTCGCGATTTCTTCTTCATTCAGACCCGAAGAAGCTTTGATGGTGATCTTCTGCTCTTTACCGCTGTTTTTGTCTTTCGCGGAAACGTGCAGGATACCGTCAGCATCGATATCGAAGGTAACTTCAATCTGCGGCATACCGCGCGGCGCCGGGTTGATACCATCCAGGTTGAACTGACCCAGAGATTTGTTATCAGACGCACGTTTACGTTCACCCTGCAGCACATGGATGGTTACAGCGGACTGGTTATCTTCCGCAGTAGAGAACACCTGGCTGTGCTTGGTCGGGATGGTAGTGTTTTTATTGATCAGCGCAGTCATCACGCCGCCCATGGTTTCGATACCCAGCGACAGCGGGGTAACGTCCAGCAGCAGAACGTCTTTAACTTCACCAGTCAGAACACCGCCCTGAACCGCAGCACCGATAGCAACGGCTTCATCCGGGTTAACGTCTTTACGCGGCTCTTTACCGAAGAACTCAGCCACTTTTTTCTGCACCATCGGCATACGCGTCTGGCCACCGACCAGGATCACGTCGTTGATGTCGGATACGGACAGGCCAGCATCCTGCAGTGCGACTTTCAGCGGCTCGATTGAACGGTTAACCAGATCTTCCACCAGGCTTTCCAGTTTCGCGCGAGTCACTTTAATGTTCATATGCTTCGGACCGGTCGCGTCTGCGGTGATGTACGGCAGGTTCACGTCGGTCTGCTGTGCGGAAGAGAGCTCGATTTTCGCTTTTTCTGCCGCTTCTTTCAGACGCTGCATCGCCAGCGGATCATTACGCAGATCGATACCCTGATCTTTCTTGAACTCTTCCACCAGGTAGTTGATCAGGCGGCTGTCGAAGTCTTCACCACCCAGGTGGGTATCACCGTTGGTAGCCAGTACTTCGAAGGTTTTTTCGCCGTCAACTTCATCGATTTCGATGATAGAGATATCGAACGTACCACCGCCCAGGTCGTAAACCGCGATGGTGCGGTTGCCGGTTTCTTTATCCAGACCGTAGGCCAGCGCTGCCGCTGTCGGTTCGTTGATGATACGTTTCACTTCCAGACCTGCGATACGGCCAGCATCTTTGGTTGCCTGACGCTGAGCATCGTTAAAGTAAGCAGGTACGGTGATAACCGCTTCAGTTACCGGCTCACCCAGGTAATCTTCGGCAGTTTTCTTCATTTTTTTCAGCACTTCGGCAGAGATCTGCGGCGGTGCCATTTTGGTGCCTTTTACATCAAGCCATGCATCGCCGTTATCAGCAGCAATGATTTTGTACGGCATGATGGCTTCGTCACGCTGGACTTCTTCGTCCTGGAAGCGACGGCCGATCAGGCGTTTGATCGCAAACAGGGTGTTTTGCGGGTTCGTCACGGCCTGACGTTTAGCCGGCTGACCTACCAGAGTTTCACCATCCTGTGTGTAAGCAATAATAGAAGGAGTGGTGCGATCGCCTTCAGCATTCTCCAGCACACGAGCCTGAGTGCCATCCATAATGGCTACACAAGAGTTGGTTGTCCCAAGGTCGATACCAATAATTTTACCCATCTAAACGTCTCCACTAAAAATTCGTCATCATGTGGTTGTGAACCTGTAATAAGGGCGAAACGTGCTGTTTCAACCACCCTGTATCGTTTTTTTTCAGGCCCACACACTGCGGTTGACTACAAGATGGGGTCTCTAAGCGGCTCATCAAGGGGCAAACGATAAAAAATTTTTTAATTTACACCTGTTCAGATCATAGACAGGCCTATTACCGCTATTTATGATGCCGCGCCCCGCCAGTTCAACAGGGTGCGGGGACTTTCATTTCTCCCTTTTCATATTGATCTATTTTGAGGAATTATGGGCAACACTAAGTTGGCTAATCCGGCTCCGCTGGGCTTAATGGGTTTCGGCATGACCACTATTCTGCTTAACCTGCACAATATTGGTTTATTCCCAATGGACGGCATTATTCTGGCGATGGGCATTTTCTATGGCGGTATCGCGCAAATTCTCGCAGGCCTGCTTGAATATAAAAAAGGCAACACCTTTGGTTTAACTGCGTTCACCTCTTACGGTTCTTTCTGGTTGACGCTGGTCGCGATTCTGCTGTTTCCGAAAATGGGTCTTGCGGATGCGACAAACGGCCACTTCCTCGGCGTTTATCTGGGGATTTGGGGCGTCTTCACCCTGTTTATGTTCTTCGGCACGCTGAAAGGCGCGCGTGCGCTGCAGTTCGTTTTCCTGAGCCTGACCGTACTGTTCGCCCTGCTGGCGGTAGGTCATCTGGTTGATAACGAAAGCATCGTACATATCGCGGGTTGGATCGGTCTGGTTTGTGGCGCGAGCGCCATCTACCTGGCGATGGGCGAAGTGCTGAACGAACAGTTCGAACGCACCGTTCTGCCAATTGGTGAAAAGCATTAATTCCTGCGCTGAATGCTAAAATGCGAAGCCTGGCTTCGCATTTCTTCTACATCCCGATTCCTGATACTCTCCCGCCCCAACCGTTACAGTCTTTTATTAACTCGATACATAAAAGCAGAGCTTTTCGCTGTTAATTACCCTCTGCCCGCTCAAACTGAAAACGGAGCCTGAGGCTCCGTTTGTTTATGCTTGCTCCACCGGCCGCTCTGCTACGCTATCCTGGTGATGAAGATCCTGGCGCAGCCAGATCCCCAGCGCCAGACCAATCAGCGACAGCGCCAGCACATACCAGGCAGGTGCCATCGGCGAAACGCCCATTAGCATGGTCACCGCAATCGGCGTCAGGCCGCCGAAAATAGCGTACGAGACGTTATACGAGAATGAGATTCCGGTAAAGCGAACCTCTGCCGGAAACGCCCGCACCATCACGTACGGAACCGCGCCGACCACGCCAACGCACAGCCCCACCAGGCCATACAGGACGAAAAGCTGCTCAGGGTGTGCGCCCACCAGGTGGTAGAAAAACCAGCTGGTACAGGCAAGCAGCACACTGCCAATAATAAAGGTGCGACTGGCGCCAAATTTATCGACCAGCAGCCCGGCGGCCAGACAACCGAAGCAAAGCATAATGGTCGCGATGCTGTTAGCCTGCAACGTCAGAGCCGGAGCAAAACCATACTGTTTTTGCAGCCAGACCGGCGACATCAGAATAACCACCACAATCCCGGCGGAAAGCAGCCAGGTCAGCAGCATGGAAATCACCACCGCTTTTTTATGTTTCAGCACGACCGATTTAACAGGCAATTCCTGCGCCAGCGCTTTACGTTGCTGCATCTCAAGAAAGATCGGCGTTTCTTGCAACCAGCGTCGCAGATACATCGCCACCAGGCCAAATGCGCCACCCAGCAGGAACGGAATACGCCAGCCGCCATCATGAATAGTTTGCTGGGTCATGCTGGTATTCACCAGCGTCGCCACCACCGAGCCAAGCAAAATCCCTACGGTCAGGCCCGCAGTCAACGTACCGCAAGCAATACCGATGCGACGAGCCGGAACATGTTCCGCGACAAACACCCACGCGCCTGGCACTTCGCCACCGATGGCCGCGCCCTGTAAAACGCGCATCAAGAGCAGCAACAGCGGCGCCACAATGCCTGCTGAGGCATACGTTGGCAGCAAGCCAATCGCCAGCGTCGGCAACGCCATCAGCAGAATACTCAGGGTAAACATCTTCTTGCGCCCGACCAGATCGCCGAAGTGCGCCATGACAATGCCACCAAGCGGACGCGCCAGATAACCGGCGGCAAAAATGCCAAAGGTTTGCACCTGGCGCAGCCATTCCGGAATATCCGCCGGGAAGAAAAGCTCGCCAACGACGGCGGCGAAGAAAACGAAAATGATGAAATCGTAAAACTCCAGCGCACCGCCAAGGGCAGCAAGCGTCAGCGTTTTATAATCCTGTCTGTTCAGAGGACGAGTGGTATTTGACATAGCGAACCATTTGTAAATAGGGAGTGCTGATTTAATTATTACGAATTGTGTAAATTAAAACTTACTATACCGTAAATGAATCAACACGCCATGGTTCGCCGCCGTAATTTCAGAAAAGATCAACTTTTAGGATAATGTTTCGCGCCGTGCATTTTTAGGCCGGAAAGATGCTACGACTTGCGGATTGGTTTCCACATAAGGTCCGTCAAGCAACTGTACACAATACGGTACGCTGGCAAAAATACCGGGCACTTTCACTTCGCCATCAGCGCCTTTTAACCCTTCCAGCGTCTCTTTAATCGATTTGGGCTGGCCGGGCAAATTCAGGATCAATGCCTGTTTGCGGATCACGCCAACCTGGCGGGAGAGGATCGCCGTCGGTACAAAATTGAGGCTGATTTGCCGCATCTGCTCACCAAACCCCGGCATTTCGCGATCGGCAACCGCCAGCGTCGCGTCCGGCGTTACGTCGCGTCGCGCAGGCCCGGTGCCGCCAGTCGTCAGCACCAGATGGCAGCTCATTTCGTCCACCAGTTCGCACAGCGTTTGTTCGATGATGCTTTGCTCGTCCGGGATCAATCGGGTCTCAATCTGAAACGGGGTTGTCAGCGTGCTGGCCAGCCACTCTTCAAGTGCAGGAATGCCTTTGTCCTGGTAAATACCGCTGGATGCGCGATCGGAAACCGAAACTAAACCAATGCGTAGTGTGTCCATATTCATTCCGTTCAAAAAACCTATTTAACGAAATGATACACGCTGAGGGGAAAGGCAGACAGTAGGGAGAGAAGAAGCGTGACCGGAAAACCGGCCACGCCTGAAGATTACAGCAGATCGCCGATCATTTTTTCCAGTTTTTCCTGGTCAACGGCAAACTTACGGATACCATCCGCCAGTTTATCCACCGCCATCGGATCCTGGTTATGCTGCCACAGGAATTCCGCTTCGGTGATGCGTTCCGGACGCGCTTTCACTTCACCGGTATACGCCAGTTTGCGCTCGAGGGTGCCAGCACTTTCAGACAGCTCTTTCAGCAGCGCCGGGGCGATGGTCAGACGGTCGCAGCCTGCCAGTTCGATGATTTCACCGGTATTACGGAAGCTGGCGCCCATCACCACGGTTTCATAACCGTGCTGTTTGTAGTACTGGTAAATTTCGGTTACGGAAACCACACCCGGATCTTCTGCCGGTGCGTACTCTTTCTTGTCGGTATTGGCTTTGTACCAGTCGAGAATACGGCCTACAAACGGGGAGATCAGGAATACGCCCGCTTCGGCACATGCACGCGCCTGCGCGAAGGAGAACAGCAGCGTCAGGTTACAGTTGATGCCCTCTTTTTCCAGCTGTTCAGCAGCGCGAATACCCTGCCAGGTAGAGGCCAGTTTGATCAGGATGCGATCGTTGCTGATACCGGCATCGTTATACATCTTGATCAGGCGTTTCGCTTTGGCGATAGAGGCTTCGGTATCGTAAGAGAGACGAGCATCAACCTCGGTAGAGATACGGCCAGGGATCAGTTTGAGGATTTCCAGACCAATGTTCACCGCCAGGCGATCTGTCGCGTCAACAATCTGCTGCGCGCGATCGCTGCTCTGAGCGCGAGCCCATGTTACGGCGTCATCAATCAGCTTACGGTATTCCGGAATTTGCGCAGCGCCAAGGATCAGAGAAGGGTTCGTTGTTGCATCCTGCGGCTGGTACAGTTTCATTGCCGCAATATCTCCGGTATCAGCCACGACTGTTGTGTACTGACGCAGGGAGGTCAATTTATCCGTCATGATAGTATTTCTCTTTAAAGATACCCTGAATAATCCATGTCAGGCTCACGACACGTTTGCGCCCCTGAAGCACAACCGCAGCCAGCGCACCTGAACGTGAAGTATGACGAGTATACTTGTTAGGGGGATGTAACCGGTCTGCACTGATGATAACACGACGACCTGCCAGCGCAACCGCAGACAATGCTGTGTAAATAGTATGGTAAACTCTCCTAATTAATTGCCTGCGAAGTGATGTGCTTCCAATGACAGCCTCGCCCCAGGTTACAAACCCGGCATCAACAAGAGGAATGTTAATGCCTGAATTTTTCTCGTTTATCAGTGAAATACTCTGGGGCTCATTCATGGTGTACCTGCTGGCGGCAGCGGGTATCTGGTTTGCTGTCCGCAGTCAGTTTGTCCCCTTTCGTTTTCTGCGCGACTTTGGGAAAAGCCTTAAAAGCAGCCGCACGCCACAACCTAACGCACTCACCGCTTACCAGGCACTCTGTCTGAGCATGGCAACCAGGCTGGGCAGCGGCAACCTGGCGGGCGTGGCCTTTGCATTAACCTCCGGCGGGCCAGGCGCCGTTTTCTGGATGTGGATCTCCGCGCTCATCGGCATGGTGATAAGCTTTGCCGAATGCTCTCTGGCACAACTGTATAAAGAGCGTGATACGGAAAATCAGTTTCGCGGCGGCCCGGCATGGTATATGGCGCGCGGTTTAGGTATGCGCTGGATGGGCGTGCTTTTCTCAGTGTTCCTGCTGCTTTCGTATGGCCTGGTGTTTAATACCATTCAGTCCAGCGCCGTCGCACGGGCCATGCACTTTGCGTGGGGCGTGCCGGGAATCGCCAGCGGCATAGTGCTGGCGCTCTGCGTACTCTTTTTCATTGTCCGGGGATTAAAACCGGCCACACGGCTGATGCAGTGGTTGGTACCAGTGATAGGGCTTATCTGGATCCTGGCCAGTCTGGGCCTCAGTCTTTGGCATGCTAACTTACTGCCCGGAATTTTTGCCGCCATCATTAAAAGCGCTTTCGGCTGGCAGGAAGCGGCGACAGGCACGATGGCTTACACCCTGAGCCAGGCGATGACCAGCGGTTTTCAGCGCAGTATGTTTGCCAATGAAGCCGGGCTGGGATCGTCGCCTAACGCCGCCGCGATGGCCGCCTCATGGCCGCCGCATCCGGTAGCACAGGGAATTGTGCAAATGATCGGCGTGCTGACGGATACCTTCCTGGTCTGCACCGCCAGTGCGCTGGTATTGTTGCTGGCGGGTACGGTTCCGCTAAGCGATGCATTTGGTGGCATCCAACAGTTGCAGCAAGCCATGACCTCATTGACCGGTGGCTGGGGGGCGGGCTTTGTCGCCTGCATCGTCGTGCTCTTCGCCTTTACCTCGATCGTCGCGAATTACATTTATGCGGAAAATAATCTGATCTTTTTACGCTGCAGCAGCACTCGAAATCTCTGGCTGCTGCGCATCGGTATTTTATTGATGGTGGTGGCAGGTGCCATACCCAGCGTGCCGCTTATCTGGCACATTGCCGATGTCGTGATGGCGCTGATGGCGATGATCAACCTGACCGCCATTTTGCTGCTTTCGCCGGTAGTCAGAGTGCTGGCCCGCGACTATCTGCGCCAGCGCAAACTGGGAGTCATGCCGGTCTTCGACCCGAAGCGCTATCCAGAAATAAAGCGTCAACTGGCGCCAGGCAGTTGGGATGACATTCCCCGCTCGTAGCGCTAATCGCAACTATCGATCAAGTCTGTCGGTTTTTTTGCTAAAGTCAGCGGAAATTTCTCGCACAGCAAGGACTGAGTATGCTGATTCTGATTTCACCTGCTAAAACACTCGATTACCAAAGCCCGCTGGCGACCACGCGTTTTACCCAGCCGGAATTGCTGGATCACTCGCAGCAACTGATTAACAGCGCACGTAAGCTCTCCGCGCTGCAAATCAAAGCGCTGATGGGGATCAGCGACAAGCTGGCCGATCTGAACGCCACGCGTTTTCACGACTGGCAGCCTGATTTCACTCCGGAAAATGCGCGCCAGGCTATCCTGGCATTTAAAGGAGATGTCTATACCGGCTTGCAGGCAGAAACCTTTAGCGATGCGGATTTCGATTTCGCGCAGCAACATCTGCGTATGCTTTCCGGTTTATACGGCGTGCTGCGTCCGCTGGATCTGATGCAGCCGTACCGGCTGGAGATGGGCATTCGCCTGGAAAATGCCAAAGGGAAAGATCTCTACCAATTCTGGGGCGATGTAATCACCCAAAAACTCAACGAAGCCATTGCGGCGCAAGGCGATGAGATCGTTATCAACCTGGCCTCTGATGAGTATTTCAAATCGGTCAAAACGCAAAAGCTGAACGCCCGGATCATTAAGCCGGTGTTTCTTGACGAGAAAAACGGCAAGTTCAAAGTCATCAGCTTCTACGCCAAAAAAGCTCGTGGTCTGATGAGTCGTTTTATTATTGAAAATCGCCTGACGAAACCGGAGCAATTAACCGGGTTTAACAGCGAAGGCTATTTCTTTGATCGGGAAGTTTCGTCGCAGGAAGAGTTGGTGTTTAAGCGGCACGAACAGTAAGAAAAACCCTCTCCTGGTCGGGAGAGGGTCAGAAAGGTTATGGATGGCGATGCCAGTCATCATCCGGCCCGCCACGGTGATCGTCATGGCGATCATCGTGGCGATCATCATGCCGATCGTCGAAGTGGCCGTGCGGCTCCCAGCGATTCTCACGCCATTCGTAGTGTCTCTGCCACCAGCCATGGTCGCGCCAGTGGCCGCCATCCCAGTAGTTACCACCGCTGTCGCGATCGCCGATTTGCAGTTTCACTGCCGGCACAAGGGTGATTTCTGCGGCCTGAACCGCCAGAGGAGCCACCAACATCATAGAAAGCGCTAACATCACAGGTTTCAACATAGGTTACTCCTTTGCATCATCTTGCCCGTTATGGGCCGATGTCAGGAGATTACGCAACGCCAAAGGTTGTTGTTATTGTCCGCAATCCTAATCTCTGAACCCCCGCATTTATTGGGAATTCATCCGTTTTCTCTGCCATTTTTCTACATAATTTCTCCCTGATTCCCCCGCTTGCAGGCAGGGGAAGCAGAGAAATTACGCGTTGCGCATCATCAACTCGCGTAATGCCGCGAAATCCGCAGGTAACTGGTGGGAAAGCAGCGGCAGATCCGCGCGATCCGCCAGCTCTTTCGGCAGCGCCAACGGTTCGCCCAAAATCTCTTCCACGCTCTCTTTGAATTTCGCAGGATGAGCCGTACCGAGGAACAGACCGTACTCGCCCGGATTAAGCTGATCGCGCAGGGCGCGATATGCAATCGCGGCATGCGGCTCAGAAACATAGCCTTTATCCTTCAGCTCGCGCATGGCCGCTTTTGTCGTTTCATCGTCCACGGCAGCATAACCCAGCTCATTCAGGCGCCAGATTTTACGGCGGAACAGCTCTTCAACGCGCGGCCAGTTATTCGGTTGGCTAACGTCCATGGCGTTTGAGAGCGTCGCTTGCGTCGCTTTCGGTTGCCATTGCCCCTCTTTGAGGAAGCGCGGCACGGTATCGTTGGCATTGGTCGCTGCGATAAAGCGTTTGATCGGCAACCCCAGCGATTTCGCCAGCAAACCCGCGGTCAGATCGCCGAAATTACCGCTCGGTACGGAAACAACCAGCTGGTTACGCGCTTCCTGCGGCAGCTGCGCGACCGCTTCGAAGTAATAACAAATCTGCGCCAGCAAGCGGCTGATATTGATCGAGTTCGCCGAGTTCAGCCCCAGCGCAGTTTTCAGTTCTTCATCGTCGAAGGCCTGTTTCACCAGCGCCTGGCAGGCATCGAAGTCGGCATCAATCGCCACAGTTTCGATATTACCGCCCAGCGTACAGAACAGTTTTTCCTGCAACGGGCTGATTTTGCCTTGCGGATAGAGGATCACCACACGCACATTTTTCATGCCGTAGAAAGCATGTGCAACCGCAGCGCCGGTATCACCCGAGGTCGCAGTCAGAATGGTCACCGGTTTGTCGCCGCTGATGGCGCTCAGCATCTGCGCCATAAAACGTCCGCCGAAATCTTTAAACGCCAGCGTTGGCCCATGGAACAGTTCCAGACAGCCGATATCGCTTTCTACCGGCTTAACCGGCGCCGGGAAAGCAAACGCGGCGCGTACTCGCGCCTCCAGTGCGTCCTGCGGAATTTCGTCGCCAATAAAAGCGGCAAGGATCTTCGCGCTGCGGCTGACGAAATCCTGCTCCAGCATGGCGTCGATTTCCGTCAGGTTAAATTCCGGCAGCTCGTGCGGGAAAAACAGGCCCTGATTTTTGCCAAGCCCCTGCGTTACGGCCTGCGCAAAGCTGACCTGCTCGTTGTGATCTTTTAAGTTGTAGAGTTTCATTGGTTATCCCACTACTCGTGCGCCCGCCGTATCCAGCCGGCAAATATGAACAAAGCCTTCCTGATTTTGCAGATAGTGTTTGCTAAGCCAGTCGGCTACGCGCTGGGCGGTATCCGGCTTATCGCACAAAGCAAACAGCGTTGGCCCGGAACCGGAGATCCCACAGGCCAGCGCGCCAATATCGGCCACTGCCTGACGCGCTTCGCCAAAGCCCGGCAGCAATTTCATGCGGTACGGCTCGGCAATCACGTCTTTCATCAATTTTGCCGCCAGCGCGGGCTGACGGGTGTAGCAGGCGTGAATAAAGCCCGCCAGATGCCGCCCGTGGGCGATGCAATCCTGACGGCGATATTGCGCGGGCAAAATAGCGCGCGCTTCCGCCGTTGAGACTTTAATGCCCGGATAGGCCAGCACCCACAACCATTCATCAAAGCCTGGCACCTGCTGGCTGATAATGCCGCTTTCCTCGATCATCAACTGCATACCGCCGAGGAAACAGGGTGCGACGTTATCGTAATGCACGCTGCCTGAAATACGCCCTTCCAGCTCGCCCATCAACGCCAGCATGCGCGTATCATCCAGCGGTTTACCACAGTACTCGTTCATCGCCACCAGCGCGGCGACAACGGAACACGCGCTGGAACCGAGCCCCGAGCCAATCGGCATGTTTTTTTCCAGCGTCATGGCCACCGGAACCTGCTTGCCAATCGTCTGGCAGAACAGTTCCCAGCACTGATAAACGATATTTTCCTGCGGTTCAGTCGGTAATTTACTGGCAAAACGGCCAATATTTTTCAGGCTGAAATGTTCTGCGGCTTCCACCGAAACATTATCGCCCAGCAACGTTCCATCTACCGGCGTCACCGCCGCGCCCAGCACATCAAAGCCAACACTCATATTGGCGCTTGAAGCCGGAGCATACACCTTCACCATGTCAGACTCCTAACTTCCAGGACAGGGTACGCAGCAGGTCTGCAAAGACGCCAGCTGCTGTTACATCGTTACCCGCGCCGTAACCGCGTAATACCAACGGCAACGGCTGATAATAGTGGCTGTAGAACGCCAGCGCATTCTCACCATTTTTCACTTTGTAGAGCGGATCATTACCGTCAACAGCGGCGATCTTCACCCGACAGGTGCCATCTTCCTCAATATTACCGACATAACGCAGCACTTTTCCTTCATCGCGGGCTTTTGCCACGCGAGAGGCGAATTCGTCATCCAGTTGCGGCAGGCGCGCCATTAAGCTCTCAACATCGCCGGACGCATCAAACGTTGCGGGTAAGACGGGCTCAATGACAATATCAGAAAGCTCCAGCTCTCGCCCGGTTTCACGGGCCAGAATCAGCAACTTACGCGCGACATCCATCCCGGAGAGATCGTCTCGCGGGTCCGGTTCGGTGTAACCCAACTCGCGCGCCAGCGCCGTGGCTTCCGACAGGTTCATTCCTTCGTCCAGTTTGCCGAAAATAAACGACAGTGAGCCAGAAAGGATCCCGGAGAAGTGTTGTAACTCATCGCCGGCGTTGAGCAGGTTTTGCAGGTTTTCAATCACCGGCAGGCCGGCACCAACGTTGGTGTCATACAGGAACTTACGGCGAGATTTCTCCGCTGCTCGACGCAACTGGTGATAGTAATCCAGCGACGAGGTGTTGGCTTTCTTATTCGGCGTGACAACGTGGAAACCTTCGCGCAGGAAATCCGCATACTGATCGGCCATCGCCTGGCTGGAGGTACAGTCAACAATCACCGGGTTAAGCAGATGATACTCTTTCACCAGACGAATCAGGCGCCCCAGATTGAAGGGCTCTTTCGCCTCCGCCAGTTCGGCCTGCCAGTTTTCCAGATTCAGGCCATGCACATTGGTCATCAACGCTTTTGAATTCGCCACGCCGCAGACACGCAGATCGATATGCTTGTTTTTCAACCAGCCTTGCTGACGCTTCAACTGCTCCAGCAGCGCACCGCCGACACCGCCAACGCCAATGACAAAAACTTCAATCACCTGGTCGGTGTTAAACAGCATCTGGTGAGTAACGCGTACTCCGGTCGTCGCATCATCATTGCTCACCACAACCGAAATAGAACGTTCTGAGGAGCCCTGAGCAATCGCCACAATGTTGATATTGGCGCGTGCCAGAGCGGCAAAGAATTTCGCCGAGATACCGCGCAAGGTACGCATGCCATCGCCGACCACGGAGATGATCGCCAGACGCTCCATCACCGCCAGCGGTTCCAGCAGCCCCTCTTTGAGTTCCAGGTAGAACTCCTCATTCATTGCTTTCTGAGCGCGAACACAATCGGACTGCGGCACACAGAAGCTGATGCTGTATTCCGAGGAGGATTGGGTGATCAAGACGACGGAAATCCCTGAGCGCGACATCGCCGCAAATACGCGGGCAGCCATGCCGACCATGCCTTTCATGCCCGGGCCCGAAACGCTAAACATCGCCATGTTGTTCAGGTTGGAGATCCCTTTCACCGGCAGACCATCTTCGTCCGACGTTGCGCCAATGAGTGTGCCGGGGGCTTGCGGGTTACCGGTATTTTTAATCAGGCAAGGGATCTGGAACTGGGCAATCGGGGTAATCGTGCGGGGGTGAAGAACTTTGGCGCCGAAGTAGGAAAGCTCCATGGCTTCCTGATACGACATTGACTTCAGCAGCCTGGCGTCCGGCACCTGCCTTGGGTCGCAAGTATAGACGCCATCGACATCCGTCCAGATCTCACAACAATCGGCGCGTAAACAGGCGGCCAACACGGCGGCAGAGTAATCCGAACCGTTGCGCCCCAGCACGACCAGCTCACCTTTTTCGTTACCGGCAGTGAAACCTGCCATCAGCACCATATGATCCTGTGGGATGCGGCTGGCAGCGATGCGGCGAGTTGATTCTGCGATATCGACAGTCGATTCCAGATAGTGACCAACGGCGAGTAATTTTTCCACCGGATCGATAACGCTGACTTTATGGCCACGCGCTTCCAGCAGACCGGCCATGATGGCGATAGAGAGTTTTTCGCCACGGCAGATCAGCGCCGCATTGATACTGTCCGGGCACTGGCCCAGCAGGCTGATACCATGCAGGACATGCTTGATATGCGCGAACTCTTGTTCGACGAAGGTTTTTAACTGTGCGAGGGGAAATCCAGGTTGCGCATCGGCCAGCCCTTGCAGCAGGTCGGCGAAAATACGTTCTGCATCGCTAATATTCGGTACTGCATCCTGGCCACTGATGGTCTTTTCGATCATCGCCACCAGATGGTTGGTAATTTTCGCTGGGGCAGAAAGTACGGTCGCTACCTGCCCCTGCCTGGCATTGCTTTCCAGAATGTCGGCAACACGCAGAAAACGTTCTGCATTTGCCACTGATGTACCGCCGAACTTCAACACTCGCATGGTTTTACCCCTTGATCTTTGGTCGAAAAAAAAGCCCGCACTGTTCAGGTGCGGGCTTTTTTCTGTGTTTCCTGTACGCGTCAGCCCGCACCGTTACCTGTGGTAATGGTGATGGTTGTAATAATGGTAATGGTGCTGATGCGTGTCATAGATGTTGTGTGCTCTGTAATATTATCTGTCTGTGCTGTATGCCTATATTGGTTAAAGTATCTGCCCGCTTAAGTCAATTTATTTTTATTTTTTACGTTTTTATTCGCCTTCCCGGCTGCGCTGAAACGACAGTTAATTTCAGCGCAACAGGGTCATTACAACAATAGATTTCAGCGGCTTTAACTATAAAACAAACTTATCACAGTGACTTACTCGGCGAGTTTTTTTTCAATATCGTGTAGCAATCGGTGCAACATTGCCGTGTCGCGCTGTTCAAGCAGACCAAGACGCTGATCCAGCCAGTCTGCCATTTTTATATCGTCCGCCACGCCGAGCTTTTCCAGTAATTCGCGGGCTCGCAAACGCAATGCGCGCAATTGATTATCATCAACCGGAGCCGCTTGCTGAGGTGCCTGTTGCATTAATGATGCTAATTGATAGCAAAAAACCATTACTGCCTGCCCCAGATTCAGCGATGGATAATCCGCGACCATCGGCACGCCGGTTAGGATGTCCGCCAGCGCCAGCTCTTCATTGGTTAAACCGGAATCTTCGCGACCAAAGACCAGCGCAGCGCTGCCAAGCCACGTGCGTTTCTCTTGCAATAGCGGCACCAGTTCTGCTGGCATCGCGTAATAGTGGAACTTCGCCCGGCTACGCGCCGTGGTCGCAATGGTGAACTGAACATCCGCCAGCGCGTCGGCAAGCGTCGCATAACTTTTAACATTATCAAGGATATCGCCGGAACCGTGGGCAACACGGCGCGCGCCTTCCTGCAAATGCGCATCGCTATCGACGATGCGCAAGTCATGAAAGCCCATGGTTTTCATCGCCCGGGCAGCGGCGCCGACGTTTTCGGGCCTCGCAGGGCAAACGAGTACAACAGCCAATTGCATTTTACTTTCTCTTCTTACTGATTCCGCAGGAGAATGTGACATACATCAACATACTACGCAGAGCGAATTTACAATTTTCTAACACGAATCACTGATTTTCAGATTACGCACATTAAAAAAAAGCTAAACTGTTTATCAGCAATCGTACCTGCTAAGATGTTAACAGAAGGGACTTATCCCTATGTTTATAAATAGTATTTTATGACAGTATTTCGTTCCTGTATTGGATTAATCATATTTATCAATTAATATGCGCAACTAGTTGGTTTATTGATAAATAGTCGCAAGCGCTGGCATTTGGCTGTGAAGATTTCGCCAGACTGTTAACGTGCTACAATTGAACTTGATATATGTCAACGAAGCGTAGTTTTATTGGGTGTCATTTACGTCTTAGCCTGTTATGTTGCTGTTAAAATGGTTAGGATGACAGCCGTTTTTGACACTGTCGGGTTCAGAGGGAAAGTGCCCACGACCAAGCTAATGATGTTGTTGACGTTGATGGAAAGTGCATCAAGAACGCAATTACGTACTTTAGTCATGTTATGCCGTCATGTTAATTTTCGACATGTACCAGGCTGGTCAGGGACTTTTGTACTTCCTGTTTCGATTTAGTTGGCAATTTAGGTAGCAAACATGCAGACCCCGCACATTCTTATTGTTGAAGACGAGTTGGTAACACGCAACACGTTAAAAAGCATTTTCGAAGCAGAAGGCTACGATGTCTTTGAAGCGACTGATGGCGCTGAAATGCATCAGATTCTTTCTGAACATGATATCAACCTGGTGATTATGGATATTAATCTGCCAGGTAAAAACGGTCTTTTGCTGGCGCGCGAACTTCGCGAGCAGGCGAACGTCGCACTGATGTTCCTGACCGGACGTGATAACGAAGTCGATAAGATTTTGGGCCTCGAAATTGGTGCCGACGACTACCTCACGAAGCCGTTCAGCCCACGAGAACTGGCTATCCGCGCACGCAATCTGCTGTCCCGCACCATGAATATGGGCTCGGTCAGCGAAGAACACCGCAGCGTTGACAGCTACAAGTTCAACGGTTGGGAGCTGGATATCAATAGCCGCTCACTGATTAGCCCAAACGGCGAACAGTATAAGCTGCCGCGCAGTGAATTCCGTGCGATGCTGCACTTCTGCGAAAATCCGGGGAAAATCCAGTCCCGAGCCGAACTGTTGAAAAAAATGACCGGCCGCGAGCTGAAGCCGCACGACCGCACCGTGGACGTGACGATTCGCCGCATTCGCAAACATTTTGAATCCACGCCGGACACGCCGGAAATCATCGCCACCATTCACGGTGAAGGTTACCGTTTCTGCGGCGATCTGCAGGAATAAGCGAAGATTGATAAAAAAAGCGGCGCTCAGGCGCCGCTTTTTTATTTCCGCTATTTGCTCCACGGAATGATAGGAACTGCACTTAAAGCATTCTTCGGCGAACCTTCGACCACTTTGTCGGAGTAGGCTAAATATGCCAAAGTGTTACGTTTTGCGTCATAGAAACGCACTACCTGCAATTTTTTAAATACCAGCGAAGTCCGTTTCTGGAACACCACATCGCCCTGCGCCTTGCCGTTTTTAATTTTATCGCTCAGTTCAACCGGCCCAACCTGCTGGCAAGAAATGGCCGCATCCGAAGTGTCCTCCGCCAGCCCCAGCCCGCCTTTGATACCGCCGGTTTTTGCCCGGCTGATATAACAGGTCACGTTTTTAACGTCCGGGTCGTCAAATGCCTCAACGACAATTTTGTGATCCGGGCCAAACATTTTAAAGACCGTATCCACAGAACCAATCTGTTCCGCGTGGGCTGAACCCCACACCACCAACATCAACGCAGGAATGCATAACTTCGTGTATTTCATATTGTTACCATTTTTGAATATTACGTTTAGCAACTATTCAGTTTTCTAATGAGAAACTGTTTGCAGATCACCGATTTACAAAATTCATGATGAAAATCAGTCACAATGCGAATTTGTGCACAAAAAAAACACCGAATGCTAAAGCCCTAAAAACCCGCTATTATCCGTCCCCTGGTATCAGGTGTTCATCGCTGTATTAAGGAAGAGGATATTGTATGGATCAGGCTGGGATCATTCGCGACCTACTCGCCTGGCTGGAAGGCCATCTGGATCAGCCACTCTCATTAGATAATGTGGCGGCAAAAGCGGGCTATTCCAAGTGGCATTTGCAACGGATGTTCAAAGACGTCACCGGCCACGCCATTGGCGCTTACATCCGCGCTCGTCGCCTGTCAAAATCCGCAGTCGCATTACGGCTTACCGCCCGTCCTATTCTTGATATTGCGCTACAGTATCGTTTCGATTCACAGCAAACGTTCACCCGGGCTTTTAAAAAACAGTTTACCGTCACGCCAGCACTCTATCGCCGTTCGCCGGACTGGAGCGCCTTTGGCATCCGCCCGCCGCTGCGTCTTGGCGAGTTTACCCTGCCTAAACATGAATTTGTAACGCTGCCGCAGATGCACCTGATCGGCACAACGCAGAGCTACACCTGCTCGCTGGAGGAGATCTCCGATTTCCGAAACCAAATGCGCATCCAGTTCTGGCGTGAATTTTTAAGCAATGCGCCGACGCTTCCTCAGGAGTTGTACGGGTTGCACGAACCGCGCCCGAGCCTCGAGAAAGATGATGAGCAGGAGGTGTTTTACACCACGGCGCTGACGCCGGAAATGGCGAATGGTTATTTGAGCAATGCACAGCCGGTATTACTGGAGGGCGGCGATTACGTGGCCTTCTCTTTTGAAGGCTCTCCGGGCGAATTACAGAACTTTATTCTGACCGTTTATGGTACGTGCATGCCAATGCTCAACCTTACGCGCCGCAAAGGTCAGGATATTGAGCATTTCTACCCGCAGCATGACGACTCACGCGACCGTGAGCCGCCGTTACACATTCGCTGCGAATATCTGGTGCCTATCCGCCGTTAACGCTGTAATTCATCCAGCGCCGGGGCGTCGAGATGCGAAACATCGCCTGCAGTTTCCACCACCCAGCCGGATGCCAGCCACGGGCTGTGCTGGTAATCGATGCGGGAGATGGAGCAGTTGCGCAGACGCAAACGGCGTTCTGCATAAGCCGGAAGCCCGAGAATGGTACTCACCAGGCAGCCCAGCGCCATACCGTGACTGACCAGCATTGGGCGGCTTCCTTCCGGTAGCTCCAGACAAGTCGCCAGCGCGGCGTGCATACGATCGCTCAGCTCCTGCATCGACTCACCGTCAGGAATACGGCCATCTGCCGTGCCATTCACTAACTGGCGACGCCAGCTCTCTTCTTCTTCCGTCAGGGAATCGATATGGCGGCGTTCGAGCACACCCATATCCAGCTCGCGCAGACGCGGCTCAAGCGTAATTTCGCAACCGCAGGCATCAGCGATGATCTCCGCCGTGCGACGGGTACGCCCCAGATCGCTGGCAATAATATGGGTGATGCCCAGCGCTTTCGCGCGTTCAGCCACCTGCCACGCCTGCGTTTCCCCTTTGTCGGTTAACGGACTGTCTGACTGGCCTTGAATACGACGCTCGGCGTTCCACTGCGTTTCACCGTGGCGAACAAGGTATACCTGTAACATGCTTTTTTATCCATTATACTGCGATGAATTTATTATCTGAGGAAGGCCTCTGTCCGGGATAAAGAACGCGTCTCGTTTCGGACAAGCCAATTATAGATTATGCACCATGTTGTCTCAGCTACCACAAATCCCGCGAAAATTCGGGCTATTCTGCACGCCTTTAACGAGATCTTCGGCGAAGGATCCTGCCATATAGAATCAGTCTCCGTCGATAGCGGCGTGCCTGAACAGCCGTTTGGCAGTCAGGAAACGCGGGCTGGCGCACGTAATCGCGTGAGCAATGCCCGCAAGCTGCGGCCTGACGCCGATTTCTGGGTTGCCATTGAAGCAGGGATTGATGAAGGTAGTACGTTTAGCTGGGTCGTCATCGAAACCCCAGAAATGCAGGGCGAAGCGCGCTCAGCCACGCTGCCGCTGCCAGAGATCATTTTGCAGAGAGTGCGCGCCGGTGAAGCGCTCGGACCGGTGATGTCACACTACACCGGCATTGATGAGATTGGCCGTAAAGAGGGGGCGATTGGTGTTTTCACTGCCGGTAAACTCACCCGCGAGAGCGTTTACCACCAGGCGGTAATTCTGGCGCTAAGCCCGTTTCATAACGCGGTTTACCGCTGATCGTTCAGCAGCGTCTGCTCCAGCCACAGGCGCAAATCGGCTGGCGCCGCTTTCAGGCTGTTAGAGCCGCGGGTAATGGTCGCAATGCCCGCGCCCAGTTCGTTTTTCAGCTCGCGCTGGCTCATCTCGCCGCGCAACAACTCTTCGATAATTCGCACCCGCGTACCCAACGACTCGCGCTCATCCGGCGTGAGCATCAAATTAAGCAGCGGAAGATGCAGATCCTTTTCATATGACTGCCTGACCAACTCGACAAAGCGTCGCCACTCCTGGTCGCGCTGTTCGGCCATTGCTGCTGAATAAGGAGATTGCTGAGTCATAGTTTTCCGCCATTCGTTGGTTTCGGAAGCCCTTTAGACAGGCTTCCGAAAGAGTGTACTCGTTAAAGAGTACACAGCATAGCATAAACCTTAGAAATCAGTAACGGCGCTGCCACTCGGCGTCGTTAAAGATGACCGGTTTGCCACCATCGAGGAAATAACGGTAATAGGCATCGTAAGCGAGGACGTTTTTCACGTAGCTGCGGGTTTCTGAGAACGGAATACTCTCCACAAACGCCACGGCATCCAGTTTTCCGGCGCTGTTGTTCAACCAGCTACGTACCCTGCCCGGCCCGGCGTTATAGGCCGCCGAGGAGAAAATCCGGTTGTTGCCGAATTGCTGATAAACATATTGCAGGTAGCTGGTGCCAATGTTGATGTTGGTTTCCGGATCGAAAAGCTGGCTGGCATTGCGATAACCGGCAATGTTAAACATCTTCACCGTATGGGTGGCGGTGCCGGGCATAATCTGCATTAACCCGCTCGCGCCAACCGGCGAGCGCGCCGTTGGATTCCACGCGCTCTCCTGACGGGAAATCGCCATCGCATAGCTCTGGCTAATGGCTTTACCGTTGGTGTAACGCGCATACAAATCGCTGTAGGCCAGCGGGAATCGCTCTTCCAGATGATCCCACAATTTACCGGCAATGGTGGCCTGCACGCTGAGATCCCACCAGTGCTGGTTGAATGCATAGCGCGCCAGCTGCGCCTGCTCTTGCTGCGGGCGGCTGGTGACCAGATTAGCCCATTCGCTGCGGGCGGTATTATCCAACCCCCAGTACATCAATTCGCGTACGCGAGCCATTTCAGCGCCCTGAACCAATGCCGGATCGGGGTTACCTGGTACTTTATCGATCTGAAGTTGGTAATCTTCCCCTAAACGCTGCGCCGCCGCCATCGGGTAAAAGCCGCGTTGCTGCATCAGCGCATGCAGGATCGATTTGGCCTCTTCATCACGGCCGCGCTCCAGCAACAAATCAGCCTGCCAGTAACGCCACTCATCTTTCTCTTTCGCCTCCATCGGCAAACGGGAAAGCCAGGTATTCAGACCGCGACGATCGCCTGCGCCGATCGCCATCCGCACCCGCCGCTCCAGAAGCGATGTGGATTGCGAACGCATCACCGCATCATCGCGCCAGCGCGCCTGTTCGCTGGTGACGTCATTCCCCATCAAACGCCAGGCGACAATATCACGCAGCGTCTGGATTTGATCCTCCGTCAGTTGCTGCGCCTGCGCCAGCGAAGGGATCAGCAAACGGGCATTTTCCACATCCTGCCGGGCAACGCTTTCAAATGCTTCCGCCGCCATTTGCCGGGTAAAGTCGGTCGCGCCGGTGGTGGTGGCGAACGTCATAACACTGTTGGGATTGTTGGCAAGGTTAATGATGGCCTGCGAAATAGTTTGATAATCAGCGGGCATCTGCCCGGCCAGCAGCGTCACCAGTTGCGTATTACCGGCTTTCATGGCCAGCCGGATGCGTTCAAGAAATGCCAGCGGATCCTGCTTTCCGGAAGCGCGCCAGGCACCAAACAACCGGTCACAGGCATTCGGTTGGCTTTTACCGCTCAACCAGAGCTCTTTTGCTCCCGCCCACGCCTCATCTGCCTGCCCGGTGTTCCACTTGGCGAAATAGTAGTTACATTGCGCTTCGGTAGTGGCAGGTTTTTCCGGGCTGAAAGCCAGCAGCCCGCGCCAGTCTTCACGCCGCGCCAGTTCGTTAACAAAACGGGATTTCAGTGTGCGTGCTGGCGGCAGCGTCGGGTTCTGCTGCACAAAGTTGGTCACCGCGATGGCCGGTTGATTCATCAGATCGTCGGTAATCTGGCGATATTGCAAATAGGGATACAGCGGATAATGAGTCAGCGTGGGCAGCAGTTGCTGCACGACATCCATTTGCTTGTTATCCCATGCGCTTTTGATCTGCGCATAACGGTTACGTTGTTCATCCAGTGAATCTGCGCGCGCCATATTGCTGAGGGACAGCAAACAAACGCAGGCCGCCGCAAATCGCCAGGCGGCATGTTTAGCTCTCTGCACAGCTCTTTCCTCTTTCTGTCACGTTATTGGCAGCATCATGCCGCGTAATGAGTTAATGCTAACCGGGCATGCCGCTACGCGCCATGTTCTGCACACTTTTTTACCTTTTTGTGGCGATTTAACAGTGTGGGCGCTGTTGGCTGGGATTAAGCGTCGAAAACCGCTACACTCCGCTGTTGAATACTACTCTCATGACAAAGAGGCGAAGTCCAACGTGGCTCAATTCGTATATACCATGCATCGTGTCGGCAAAGTTGTCCCGCCGAAACGTCATATTCTGAAAAATATCTCGCTAAGCTTCTTCCCGGGCGCAAAAATCGGCGTACTGGGTCTTAACGGTGCCGGTAAGTCTACCCTGCTGCGCATCATGGCCGGCATCGATACAGACATCGAAGGTGAAGCCCGCCCGCAGCCTGGCATCAAAATTGGTTATCTGCCGCAGGAACCACAACTGAACCCGGAACATACTGTCCGTGAATCGGTTGAAGAAGCCGTTTCCGAAGTGGTTAACGCGCTGAAAGGTCTGGATGAAGTGTACGCGAAGTACGCGGAACCGGATGCGGACTTCGACAAGCTGGCCGCGCAGCAAGGTAAGTTTGAAGAGATTATCCAGGCGCACGACGGTCACAACCTGAACGTCCAACTGGAGCGCGCGGCGGATGCCCTGCGTCTGCCGGACTGGGATGCCAAAGTCGCTAATCTTTCCGGGGGTGAACGCCGCCGCGTCGCACTGTGCCGCCTGCTGCTCGAAAAGCCAGACATGCTGCTGCTCGACGAACCGACTAACCACCTTGATGCTGAATCCGTTGCGTGGCTGGAACGCTTCCTGCACGACTTCGAAGGCACCGTGGTGGCGATCACCCACGACCGTTACTTCCTTGATAACGTCGCGGGCTGGATCCTTGAGCTCGACCGCGGCGAAGGCATTCCGTGGGAAGGCAACTACTCCTCCTGGCTGGAACAAAAAGATCAGCGTCTGGCGCAGGAAGCCTCTCAGGAAGCGGCTCGCCGTAAATCCATTGAGAAAGAGCTGGAGTGGGTTCGTCAGGGTGCGAAAGGCCGTCAGTCGAAGGGCAAAGCCCGTCTGGCGCGCTTTGAAGAACTTAACAACACGGAATACCAGAAACGTAACGAAACCAACGAACTGTTTATTCCGCCTGGAGCACGTCTGGGTGACAAAGTGGTTGAGGTCAACAACCTCAGCAAATCCTACGGCGATCGCCAGTTGATTGACAATCTGTCCTTCTCCGTACCGAAAGGCGCCATTGTCGGCATCATCGGTCCAAACGGCGCGGGTAAATCGACGCTGTTCCGAATGATGTCCGGTCAGGAGCAGCCGGATAGCGGCTCCATCACCCTGGGTGATACCGTGAAACTGGCCTCGGTTGACCAGTTCCGTGACGCGATGGATAACAGCAAAACCGTGTGGGAAGAGGTTTCCGGCGGGCTGGATATCATGCGTATCGGCAATACCGAAATGCCGAGCCGTGCTTATGTGGGTCGCTTTAACTTTAAAGGCACCGATCAGGGCAAACGCGTTGGCGAACTCTCCGGCGGTGAGCGCGGTCGTCTGCATCTGGCGAAGCTGCTGCAGGTAGGCGGCAACGTGCTGCTGCTCGATGAACCGACCAACGACCTGGATATCGAAACGCTGCGCGCGCTGGAAAACGCCCTGCTCGAATTCCCGGGCTGTGCGATGGTTATCTCGCACGACCGCTGGTTCCTTGACCGTATCGCCACCCACATTCTGGATTACCAGGATGAAGGTAAAGTCGAGTTCTTCGAAGGTAACTTCACCGAATACGAAGAGTATAAAAAACGTACGCTTGGCGCTGAAGCGCTGGAGCCAAAACGTATTAAATACAAACGTATCGCTAAATAAGCACCGTCTAAGCGGATGGATTTCCCATCCGCTTTTTCCCCTTCCCCACCAGGCTTCCCGCGAAACGCGCAGAGAATTCATCTGCAACTCTGAGCAAAAAAAGTGTTTTCGTTTTTGCATAATATTCGCATCAAACCCAGGCATTTGCGCATTCACTGCTCACGGCGAATCAAAACAAAAACATAGCAAAAAACATCAGCGCAGAATAAAAATACAAAAAGATATAAATGAATAGTTTTATATTTTGATGATTAATAAAAAAGCCACGCTATTGCTTAACGAAAAAGCCACCGGATAACATTGATTACCCCTTAAGCCGAATCAATACGTGGTTATATTCAATGCAGATCATTACGGAAAATGCATATTTAAAATGCGGTCTGCACACGCTTATTCAGCAGCACGCGATAAAACTGAATGCGGATGATGTGATTATAGATTTTGATAATCACCTGCTTGTTATCACCACCTTGACGACGCTGAAGGAAATTACGGAAAGCGATAATTCCTTTGAAAAATTTCTGCTGTATCCCTTTTTCAAAATAAGTAAAAGCCTGCCAATCGACGTCTTCCAACGGACCCTACAACAGAAGTCCTGGCGAAATAAAAAGAGACTCGAGGGGAAATTAGCGCTAACCCGAAAAGAAAGGGTGCTGCTTAAACATATTATTAACAGAGAAGCGCAGACCGATATATTCAGCAACGGCGAAATGGATGTAAAAACGTTCAGCACCCACAAATACAATATGCTGAAGAAAGTGAACCAGCCTTCTGTCGCGACGCTGAATCAGGTTTACTATTACTGGGAAAGTTTGTGCAACCAGCCGACCCGTTATCCGCTTGCCGGGTAAAGTGAAAATACCCGGCCAGTAACCGTGCTTATGCGCCCATCAGTTTCTTAACCAATTCGACACACTGCAGAAACCGCGAATCATAGTCAGCCGATTCAACACGGACAAAATCAATATGGTTCTCCTGTAACATGGAAACCAACAAATCCTGAAACTCTTTCCGGTCAACCGAACTGCCCAGACTTCTTAAGCCATCATTCACCCACGGCGTATTATTTTCCAGCAGGATCACTAAATCGAAGCGATATTCATCAATTAATGCCTGTACGAAGGGATGTTCACGCCCCTCATATTTTTTGCAAAACGCCTGCGTGGTAACAAAATCCGTATCGATAAAAGCCACTTTATTCGCATATTTCACCGCGAAATCGATATATTGCGCATGGCCTAAGGCAATTTTATCGTAATCAGAATATTGCAGCGCCATCTCATCGCCGCCGAGATGAGAAAATACGTAGTCCCGGCCATATTCCCACGCGCTGGTGGTGTTAAAAATATTGGCAAGTTTATTCACCAGCGTCGATTTACCGCTGGATTCACCGCCCAGAATAGCCACCGTGCGGACAAAGAAAGGTTTTACTTCCGTCGGAATATAATCCCAGTAGCGGAATGGATTTTCGCGGATCTGCGAACCGCTGATATTCATAAACGTGCGCTGCGGATCCACCAGCACCGCCTCAATGCCCAAATGTTGCAAATACTGCGGCGCATCAGACTCTTCCGAGGTGTAGATCCAGTTTGGCGTAATGCCTTTCTCTGTCATAAACGCTTTGATGCCTTTACTCCAGACATCCCAGCCGTGCGGATACGGCTCCATGCCCTCTTCATTAAAAGCATGAATACGAATATTTTTCTGATACTTAAAGGTTTGCAGCAGCCAACGCAGCCGATCGCTGACCGTCGGCTGCTGCGACATCGCGCTGTCTTCAAACAGCTCGCGATCGCGCGTTTCGTCGTAGCCGAGGATAATATGCAATTCGTCAACCTGGCTACAGGCGCGCTGGATCAAATAGATATGGCCGGTATGCAGCGGATAAAACTTACCGAATACCACGCCAATATTTTTCTGCCGCCGGGGGAATTCAAGGTCGAGGAAACGGTGCAACGCCTCCAGCTTTTGCGCGCTGGGGCTTTTAATCTTGGCATTGAGCAACTGGCTTAAATAGCCTTTGGTCATACCGCTGGCATCGGCCACTTGTTGTAATGTGCAACCCTTCTGGCGAATCGCGGTTTTTAAATAATCAAATGACGACATTGTTGCCTCCTGCAAAAATCTTTAGCCAATTATAAGTCGTCAAAGACGTTTAGCGCATCCGAGAGCTTCTTCACGCCGAAAATCTGCATTCCTTCCGGCACTTTTTTCGGCACGTTTGCCGCCGGAACAATCGCGCGGCGGAAACCGTGTTTGGCCGCCTCGGAAATACGCTCCTGGCCGCTCGGCACCGGACGGATCTCACCGGCCAGCCCCACTTCGCCAAATACCACCAGATCCTGCGGCAGCGGTCTGTCGCGCAGGCTGGAAACCATCGCCAGCAGCAGCGCCAGATCGGCACTGGTTTCGGTCACTTTCACCCCGCCGACAACGTTCACAAACACATCCTGATCCGCCATCTGCAAGCCGCCGTGGCGATGCAACACCGCCAGCAGAATCGCCAGGCGGTTCTGCTCCAGGCCAACCGCCACGCGGCGCGGGTTCGACATCATCGAGTGATCCACCAGCGCCTGGATCTCAACCAGGAGCGGGCGCGTCCCTTCCCATACCACCATCACCGAGCTACCGGAGGTCACTTCATCCCCGCGGCTAAGAAAAATGGCCGAAGGGTTGCTGACTTCACGCAACCCCTGTTCGGTCATCGCAAACACGCCGAGCTCATTCACTGCGCCAAAACGGTTTTTGTGGCTACGCAAGGTGCGAAAACGGGAATCGGCATCGCCGTCAAGCAGCACCGAGCAGTCGATACAGTGCTCCAGCACTTTTGGCCCTGCCAGCGAACCATCTTTCGTGACATGGCCGACCATAACAATTGCCACTCCGCGGGTTTTCGCGAACCGCGTCAGATAGGCCGCCGTCTCGCGCACCTGGGCGACGCTGCCGGGCGACGACTGAATGTCCGCCATATGCATCACCTGGATTGAGTCGATCACCATCAGCCTGGGTTGCTCTTCATCAGCAATCATGCAGATTTGCTCGATGCTGGTTTCTGAAAGCATATTCAGGTTGGCCGTCGGCAGCCCCAGGCGATGGGCGCGCATCGCAACCTGTTGCAAGGACTCTTCGCCGGTGACATACAGGGTTTTCATCTGTTCCGCGAGCTTACACAGCGTCTGCAACAGCAACGTTGACTTCCCTGCGCCCGGGTTACCGCCAATCAGAATGGCGCTTCCCGGCACAACGCCGCCGCCGAGCACGCGGTCAAACTCTTTAAAACCGGTCGAAAAACGCGGCAGCTCTTCCAGACTGATTTCCGAAAGTTTCTGCACTTTCGAGACGCCCGCGCTCCCGGCATAGCCGGAGAGGCGCTCATTACGCGCCACGGTGGGCGAAGCGGCCACACGGATTTCAGTAATGGTGTTCCATGCATGGCAGGCGCTGCACTGCCCCTGCCAGCGCGGATAATCCGCGCCGCATTCATTACAGACAAACGCACGTTTGGGAGCTTTCGCCACAATCACCTCTACTTCTTATTGATACTGCCGGAAAGAATACAAAATACGCCCATCAGGTCGGCGTGACGAATGGAGACTTCCGCTTTCTCATTCACTTTGGGTTTCGCGTGGAAGGCGATCCCCAACCCGGCGGCTTTGATCATTGGCAGGTCATTCGCGCCATCGCCAATGGCGACGGTTTGCGCGGCCGGAATCTCGTACTTCTCCGCCAGCGCTTTCAATGTGTTGGCTTTGTACTGGGCATCGACGATATCACCCAGCACCTGGCCGGTGAATTTGCCGTCCATGATCTCCAGCTCATTCGCCACTGCCGCCGTGAGGTGCAGCTTGTCGCGCAGGTAATCTGCAAAGAAGGTAAAGCCGCCGGAGGCAATCGCCACTTTCCAGCCCAGCGTCTCCAGCTTCAACACCAGTTGCACCAGACCCGGCATCAGCGGCAACGATTCACGCACCTGCATCAGGATATTGGCATCCGCCCCTTTCAGCGTTGCCACGCGGCTGCGCAAGCTGGCGGTGAAATCAAGCTCGCCGCGCATCGCACGTTCGGTCACTTCCGCCACCATCTCGCCCGTACCGGCAAGTTTCGCAATCTCGTCAATACACTCGATCTGAATCGCGGTGGAATCCATATCCATCACCAGCAACCCTGGCGAGCGCAAATGCGGGATTTTACCCAGCGGCGCAACATCCATGCCTTCGTCATGCGCCAGACGCGAAGCGCGCGGCGTTAATGACCCCGCCAGGCGAATCACCTGATAATCATCGACGCACCAGGCTGCCACAATCACCATTGCCGCGCCCAGTTTGCGCTGGTAGGTCGTCAGGCGCGTTTTATCAAGATTGCGCCCGTACAGGAGCCAGCCGCTTCGACCGGCGTGATAGTCCAGAGGCATGACCTCATCACCACTTAAAGAGAGCGGCAACCCTGGCCACTGAGAAACATCGTCGGGCAGATCGCACCAGGTCAAACTGTTAAGCATTAAAGCTCCTGTAAAAACATTCGCGCCAGAAAGCATCGGAGGGGAAAATAACGCATGAGGCTACCTTGTAACCAGCGCTTCTGGCAACATTAAGCCTCAAATTTTCAACAGGTGGAATATGGCTCGCGCAAAACTTAAATTTCGGCTGCATCGCGCCGTAACAGTCCTCATCTGTCTGGCATTGCTGGTCGCGCTGATGCAGGGCGCATCCTGGTTCAGCCAGAACCATCAACGCCAGCGCAATCCACAGTTTGAAGAGCTGGCCAGAACCCTGGCGCACCAGGTGACGCTCAACCTTACGCCGCTGATGCGTACCGAAACGCCGGATGAAAAACGTATTGATATCGTGCTACGCCAGCTTACGGAAGGGAGCCGGATCCTCGATGCCGGCGTGTATGACGCACAGGGCGATCTCATTGCACGTTCGGGCGAAAGCATTGACGTTCGCGACCGGCTGGCGCTCGATGGCAAGAAAGCCGGCGGCTATTTCAATCAACAAATTGTCGAACCCATTCAGGGAAAAAGCGGCCCGCTGGGTTATCTGCGCCTGACGCTGGATACCCACACGCTGGCGACGGAAGCGAAGCAGGTTGATAACACCACCAATATTCTGCGCCTGATGTTGTTGCTGTCGCTGGCCATTGGCGTCGTGTTGACGCGTACCCTTTTGCAGGGCAAACGCACGCGCTGGCAACAGTCGCCGTTCCTGCTGACGGCTAACAAATCCGTGCCGGAAGAAGAAGAGCACGAAAAGAAAGAGTAGCGGCTGCCGCTAACGGTAATCTATTGAAAAGTCAAAGAAAGGAAATCGGCTATGTCAACGCTTCGTCTGCTTATCTCTGAATCTTACGATCCGTGGTTCAACCTGGCGGTGGAGGAGTGTATTTTCCGCCAGATGCCGGCAACCCAGCGCGTGCTGTTTTTATGGCGCAACGCCGATACGGTGGTTATCGGTCGGGCGCAGAACCCGTGGAAAGAGTGCAATACGCGGCGCATGGAAGAAGACAACGTGCGGCTGGCCCGGCGTAGCAGCGGCGGCGGCGCGGTTTTCCACGATCTCGGCAACACCTGCTTTACCTTTATGGCTGGCAAACCCGAATACGACAAAACCATCTCTACGGGTATTGTGCTCGCGGCGCTGAATGCGCTCGGCGTAACGGCAGAAGCCTCCGGGCGTAACGATCTGGTGGTGAAGACCGCAGAAGGCGATCGCAAAGTGTCTGGCTCTGCCTACCGTGAAACCCGCGATCGCGGCTTCCACCACGGCACGCTGCTGTTAAATGCCGATCTCAGCCGTCTGGCTAACTACCTCAATCCGGACAAGAAAAAACTGCAAGCGAAAGGCATTACCTCCGTGCGCGGACGCGTCGCCAACCTGGTGGAATTACTGCCGGGCATCACCCACGAGCAGATTTGCCAGGCGATAACGGAGGCCTTCTTCAGCCACTACGGCGAACGCGTTACAGCCGAAATTATCTCACCGGAGAAAACGCCGGATCTGCCCAATTTTGCCGAAACCTTTGCCCGCCAGAGCAGTTGGGAGTGGAACTTTGGTCAGGCGCCCGCTTTCAGCCATTTACTGGATGAGCGCTTTACCTGGGGCGGCGTGGAGCTGCACTTCGACGTTGAGAAAGGCCATATCACCCGCACGCAGGTGTTTACCGACAGCCTGAACCCTGCGCCGCTCGAAGCGCTGGCGGCGCGTTTGCAGGGCTGTCTGTACCGGGCGGATATGCTGGCGCAGGAGTGCGATGCGTTATTGGTGGATTTTCCGGATCAGGAACAGGAGCTGCGCGAGTTGTCAGCGTGGATTGTCAAAGCGGTGCGTTAACTTCACATGCCTGATGGCGCTGCGTTTATCAGGCCAGGGGAATGCAGGCCGGGTAAGGCATTGCCTCCACCCGGCACAACAAAGACTTACGCTTTATCGCCCAGCAGGACAGATTCCAGCGCAATTTTGATCATGTCATTAAACGTCGTCTGACGCTCAGCAGAGGTGGTCTGCTCGTGGGTGCGGATATGGTCGGAAACGGTGCAGATAGTCAGCGCTTTCGCACCGAATTCTGCCGCCACGCCATAAATACCCGCCGCTTCCATTTCCACGCCGAGAATGCCGTATTTCTCCATCACATCGAACATTTCGCCGTCCGGAGAGTAGAACAGATCGGCAGAGAACAGGTTCCCCACGCGCGCATCAACGCCCAGCGTTTTCGCCGCATCAACGGCGTTACGCACCATGTCGAAATCAGCAATTGCCGCAAAGTCGTGATCTTTAAAACGCATGCGGTTTACTTTGGAATCGGTGCAGGCACCCATACCAATCACGATATCACGCAGTTTCACATCCATACGCACCGCACCGCAGGAACCGACGCGAATGATTTTCTTCACGCCAAAATCGGTGATCAGCTCTTTGGTATAGATGGAGCAGGACGGAATGCCCATACCGTGGCCCATTACCGAGATTTTGCGGCCTTTGTAAGTACCGGTATAACCCAGCATGCCGCGCACGTTGTTCACTTCGCGGTAATTTTCGAGGAATGTTTCGGCAATGTGCTTCGCACGCAGCGGATCGCCCGGCATCAGCACAACATCCGCGAAATCGCCCATTTCTGCATTAATATGTGGGGTAGCCATCGTTAATTCCTTTATGTCGTTAGAACAGAAAGGGCGGGAAGCTCCCGCCCAAAATCATCAGAACATGGCTTTGCCATAGTCCATATCAGAAACGCCAAAGTATTTCGCCAACGTCTGACCAATGTCCGCGAACGTTTCACGGTGGCCAAGCGAGCCGGGTTTCACTTTCGGGCCGTAAACCAGCACCGGAATGTGCTCACGGGTATGATCGGTGCCTTTCCAGGTCGGATCGCAGCCATGATCGGCGGTAAGGATCAGGATATCGTCCTCGCCCACCAGCGCCATCAGCTCCGGCAGACGGCGGTCAAACAGCTCCAGCCCGCCCGCATAACCGGCGACATCGCGACGATGGCCCCATGATGAGTCAAAATCAACGAAGTTGGTAAAGACAATTGTCTTATCGCCCGCTTCTTTCATCTCTTTCACGGTGGCGTCAAACAGCGCATCCAGCCCGGTGGCTTTCACTTTTTTGGTGATGCCGCAGTTGGCATAGATATCGGCGATTTTGCCCACCGAAACCACCTGGCCGTCTTTCTCTTCCACCAACTTTTGCAGCACGGTTGCTGACGGCGGCTCAACGGCCAGATCGTGGCGGTTACCGGTGCGCTGGAAGTGGCCCGCTTTATCACCGACAAACGGACGCGCAATCACGCGACCAATGTTGTAACCCCCTTCGGTCAGCTCTTCGCGAGCGATTTCGCACAGTTCATACAGCTTATCGAGACCAAACGTCTCTTCATGGCAGGCGATCTGGAAGACAGAGTCCGCAGAGGTATAGAAAATCGGCTTACCGGTTTTCATATGCTCTTCGCCCAGTTGATCGAGGATCACCGTCCCGGAAGAGTGGCAGTTGCCGAG
This sequence comes from Kosakonia sp. MUSA4, assembly GCF_013085925.1. Classification (NCBI taxonomy): domain Bacteria; kingdom Pseudomonadati; phylum Pseudomonadota; class Gammaproteobacteria; order Enterobacterales; family Enterobacteriaceae; genus Kosakonia; species Kosakonia sp. MUSA4. The sequence continues at coordinate 535,703 of NZ_CP025697.1, read as the reverse complement.
ATAACCCGGCAGATTTGCACGTTCTACCAGTTTATCCAGCAGCGCCTGCGGGAAGCTGTTTTCGGTATCGCTAAAATAGCCCCAATCGAACAGCACCGGCACACCGGCGATTTCCCAATGGCCTGACGGCGTATCTTTACCGGAAGAGAGCTCATGCGCCCACGCGTAAGCGCCAGTGATTTCTGCATTACCGTCCATCCCGGCCGGGATAAAACCGGTCGCGCCTTCATGGGCTTTCGCCAGCCCCAGACGGGTCAGATTAGGGAGATGCAACGGCCCTTTACGCCCGGTATCAGCTTCACCTTTCGCACAGGCTTCAGCAATGTGGCCGAGCGTGTCGGAACCCGCGTCGCCGAAGCGCTCCGCGTCTTCAGTCGCGCCGATGCCGAAAGAGTCCAGCACCATAATAAATGCACGTTTCATATGTTCTCCGTACCTTGTGCTTTGTAAAAAAGCGATCAGATCAGTATATCGTTATTCAGTAATGCGGCGATAGACCGTTGGTGTCTCTTTTGCGGCGATGTCGTCTACAACGAGGGCAGCCTTCACCGCCTGCGCCGCGTCCTGCCAGCTGGCTTCATCCTTCGCGTGGATGACCGCCAACGGGCGCTGCCCATCCACGCGCTCGCCCAGACGCACCATATCGGTAAAGCCAACGCTGTAATCGATACTGTCCGTCGCCTGGCGACGGCCGCCGCCCATCGACACCACCGCCATGCCCAGCGCGCGGGTATCCATTGCGGTAATAAAGCCTTCGTCGTCGGCGTAAACGGCTTTGCTCAGCGTGGCGGTGGGCAGGTAGTTAGCGTAGTTCTCGACGAAATCCGTCGGCCCTTTCTGCGCCGCAACCATGCGGCCAAAGATCTCTGCCGCTTTTCCGTTATCCAGCACCGCTTGCAGTTTCGCCCGGGCTTCCGCATCATTTTTCGCCAGTTTGCCGGAGATCAGCATCTCCACGCACAGCGCCATCGTGACATCAAACAGGCGCGGGTTACGGTATTCGCCGGTGAGGAATTGCACCGCTTCACGCACTTCCACCGCATTGCCCGCGCTGGAAGCCAGCACCTGATTCATATCGGTCAGCAGTGCGGTCGTGCGCACGCCTGCGCCATTCGCCACGCCCACAATCGCCTCCGCCAGTTGTTCGGAGAGCGCATAAGTCGGCATAAACGCACCGCTGCCGACTTTCACGTCCATCACCAGCGCATCAAGGCCTTCAGCCAGTTTTTTCGCCAGGATGGACGCGGTGATCAGCGGAATAGAATCCACCGTCGCGGTGATATCGCGGGTGGCATAAAAACGTTTATCGGCCGGTGCCAGTGAATTGGTCTGGCCGATAATCGCCACGCCAACATCCTTAATAATGTCGCGGAAGCGGCTATCGTCCGGGAAAATGTCGAAGCCGGGAATGGCTTCCAGTTTATCGAGCGTGCCGCCGGTATGCCCCAGCCCGCGCCCGGAAATCATCGGAATATAGCCACCACAGGCGGCAACCATCGGGCCAAGCATCAATGAGGTCACATCCCCGACGCCGCCAGTAGAGTGTTTATCAACAATTGGGCCGTTGAGATTAAGGTGTTTCCAGTCCAGAACCGAACCGGAATCGCGCATTGCCATGGTCAACGACACGCGTTCTGGCATCGTCATGTCGTGGAAAAAGATGGTCATGGCAAGCGCGGCGATCTGGCCTTCAGAAACGGTGTTATCGCGAATTCCGTTGATAAAGAAACGGATCTCTTCATCACTCAGTGCGAGACCATCGCGTTTTTTACGAATAATTTCTTGAGCGAGAAACAAGGTAACCCCCTGAGGAATGATACGACCGGGCAAGCAAAGTGACCCGGCAAAACATGGTGTTATCAGCATATACCGCCGGATGGCGGTGATACCTTACCCGGCCTGCGGGGTAGAGGTGCAGGCCGGGTAAATGGAGCCATCAGTAGCTGCTTGCGCTCTTACCGTCGCCGTGTCCCAGCGCTTTCAACAGGCTTGCCAGCAAGCTGGATGCGCCAAAACGATAGTGACGGGCATCGGCCCAGTCTGCACCAAACAGTTCATCGGCAATCGCCAGATAGTGCTGCGCGTCTTCTGCGCTGCGTACGCCGCCCGCCGGTTTAAAGCCCACAGTTTTCTCAACGCCCATATCGCGGATCACTTCCAGCATGATGCGCGCGCTTTCCGGCGTGGCATTCACCGGTACTTTGCCGGTTGAAGTCTTGATAAAGTCGGCGCCCGCTTTAATCGCGATTTCTGACGCCTTACGGATCAGCGCTTCTTCTTTCAGTTCGCCGGTTTCGATAATCACTTTCAACAGCACGTTGGCTGCGGCACACGCCTCTTTACAGGCTTTGACCAGATCAAAACCAACCTGTTCGTTACCGGCGATCAACGCGCGGTACGGGAATACTACGTCAACTTCATCAGCACCGTAGGCAATCGCCGCACGGGTTTCTGCCAGCGCAATGTCGATATCATCGTTACCGTGCGGGAAGTTGGTTACCGTCGCAATACGCACATCCGGTGTTCCCTGCGCGTTCAGCGTCTTACGCGCAATCGGGATGAAACGCGGATAGATACAAATGGCGGCGGTGTTCCCCACCGGGGTTTTGGCCTGATGACACAGCGCAATGACTTTCTCGTTGGTGTCATCGTCGTTCAGGGTGGTCAGATCCATTAATTGCAACGCGCGCAGGCTGCTTGCCGTTAAATCACTCATATTCTCTCCGACGGCGTAATGCCGATTTTCTGTTCGGGCTTGTTAATATTCTAACATCAACCCTCGATTACACTTCGACACCCATCACAGTTAATGAAAACTTAATGCACGTTTGCAAAACCATAATGAGACATTCATCAAACTTTAAAACGCAAAAGCGGTCGTGATTACCGCTAAGGTGCGTATGGATCAAAAGGGGTTATTCGCCGGTGTCTTACACTCCTCGCCCTGAACGCACGGGATAAAGAGGAAGATCATGTCGATACCGGTTACGCCAGGATTACAGACACGCTGCCAGCAAATTGTGACCAGCCCAACGCTCACGCCGCAGCAGAAACACCATTTTCTCGCGCTGGAGGCGGAAAATAGCCTCCCCTATCCGGCGCTGCCGCAAGCCGCGCGGGAGGCGCTCGACGAGGGGGCAATTTGCGATATGTTTGAAGGGCACGCGCCCTACAAACCGCGCTACGTCCTGCCGGATTACGCCAAATTTCTGGCCAACGGATCCGCGTGGCTGGAGCTGGAAGGGGCAAAGGATCTGGATGATGCGCTCTCTTTGCTGACCATTCTTTATCACCATGTTCCCTCCGTTACCGGCATGCCGGTTTACCTTGGGCAACTGGATGCGTTACTGCAACCATATGTTAGAATTCTAACACAAGAAGAAATCGATATTCGAATAAAACGCTTCTGGCGCTACCTCGACAGAACCTTACCGGATGCCTTTGTCCACGCCAATATCGGCCCTTATGACACACCAGTCACCCGCGCTATCTTACGCGCCGATGCTGAATTAAAGCAGGTCGTGCCGAATCTGACGTTTATTTATGATCCGCAGATTACGCCGGATGATCTGCTGCTGGACGTTGCCCGTAACATCTGCGCGTGCAGCAAGCCGCATATCGCCAATGGACCTCTGCATGATAATATTTTCACAAAAGGCGGCTATGGCATTGTCAGTTGTTACAACTCGCTGCCTCTGGGCGGCGGCGGCAGTACGCTGGTACGGCTGAACCTGAAAGTCATCGCTGAAAGCAGCCGTTCTCTGGAGGAATTCTTTACCCAGCGGCTGCCACATTATTGCCAGCAACAATTGGCCATTATCGATGCGCGCTGCGACTTCCTGTATCAACAATCCGGTTTCTTTGAGCATAGTTTCCTTGTGCAGGAGGGGCTGATCGCCGCCGATCGTTTTGCGCCGATGTTCGGCATCTACGGGCTGGCTGAAGCGGTCAATATTCTGTGCGATAAAGCGAACATCGCAGGGCGCTACGGCAAAGATGAGCAGGCCAATGCTCTCGGCTACCGCATCAGTGAGCAACTGGCGGCATTTGTTGAAAACACGCCGGTCAAACACGGCTGGAAGCAGCGCGCGCTGCTGCATGCGCAATCCGGCATCAGTTCCGATATCGGTACCACGCCAGGCGCGCGTCTGCCTTATGGCGATGAACCCGATCCGATTACCCATTTGCTGGCCGTTGCGCCGCACCACGCCTGGTACAAAGCCGGGATCAGCGATATTTTAACCCTCGACGAAACTGTCAAACGCAACCCGCAGGCCGTGGTGCAACTCTGCCGCGGCGCGTTTAACGCCGGGATGCGAGAGTTTACCGCCAACGTCGCGGGCAATGATTTGGTGCGCGTGACTGGTTATATGGTGCGCCTGTCAGATCTGGAGAAATTCCGCGCCGAAGGTTCGCGCACCAACACCACCTGGCTGGGTGAAGAAGCCGCGCGCAATACGCATATTCTTGAGCGACAACCCCGAGTGGTAAGCCATGAGCAGCAGATGCGCTTTCGTCAGTAACCTGATCCCCTTCTCCTGCGTCGACGGGCCGGGCAGCCGCCTGGCGCTGTTTTTACAGGGCTGTAATCTGCGCTGTAAGAGCTGCCACAATCCGTGGACGATCGGCCGCTGCAATCACTGCGGCGACTGCGTACCAGGTTGTCCGCATCAGGCGCTGGCGTTTGACGGCGGGCAAGTACGGTGGAACGCCGTAACCTGCCAGCAGTGCGATACCTGCCTGCAAATGTGTCCGCAACAGGCAACGCCGATGGCAGAGTCGATGTCTGTGGAAGAGGTGGTGGCGAAGATCCGCAAAGCCGCGTTATTCATTGAAGGCATCACGGTCAGCGGCGGCGAGGCCACGTTACAACTGCCGTTTCTGCACGCGCTGTTTTCGGCGCTGCGTGCCGATCCGCAGTTGCGCCATCTGACCTGTCTTGTCGACAGTAACGGAATGCTGAGCGAAACCGGCTGGCATAAGTTGCTGCCGGTTTGTGACGGGGCAATGATCGATCTTAAAGCCTGGGGCAGCGAACACCACCGCTTCCTCACTGGGCGGGATAATGCGCCGGTGAAAAATAGCCTGCGCCTGCTGGCGGCACAGAACAAGCTGTCCGAAGTGCGTTTGCTGGTGATCCCGCAACATAGCGACTATTTGCTGCATATCGACGCGCTGGCGGCGTTTATCTGTGAACTGGGGCGTATTCCGGTGCGGCTCAACGCATTTCACGCGCACGGCGTTTACGGCGAGGCAAAAAGCTGGCACAGCGCAACCGAAGAAGATATCGAACCGCTGGCGGACGCGCTGCAACAGCGCGGCGTCACCACCGTGCTGCGCCCGGCGCTATATCTGTAAAGCGAAAAGCTGCTGCGTATTGTCCAGTAACGTTTGGGCGATCACATCCGGGGCTTCAGGGCGCAGTTCACACAGCGTGGCAAAAACCCGCGCTGCCTGTTCCGGCCGGTTAGGCTGCCCCTGGAAGCCGTTCAGCGGCATATCCGGCGCATCGGTCTCCAGCAACAACGCCGATAGCGGCAACTGCGCCATGACATCACGGGTTTTACTGGCGCGCGGATAAGTGATCGTTCCGCCGACGCCAAGGTAATACCCCAGTTCGATAAAACGCTGCGCCTGTTGCAGGCTACCGGAAAAGCCGTGAACCACGCCGGTGCGCGGCAAAGCCTGCTTTTTCAGGTGCATCGCCAGTTTGTCATGCGTGCGCCGCGAATGGAGGATCACCGGCAAATCAAAGCGTTTCGCCAGTTTTAGCTGCGCATCCAGCACCTGCTGCTGGCGTTCAAACTGCGGATTATCGCGATAGAGATCCAGGCCAATCTCGCCAATCGCCACCACCTTTTCCGGCCTGGCGACCAGCGCCTGCTCAAGCTGTTCAAGGCTTTGTGCCGTATGTTCTTCAATCACAATCGGATGCAGACCCAGCGCGGCATACAGCGCAGAATGCTCGTGCGCCAAAGAGCAAACGCGATCAAAATAGCGCGCGGCGATGGCGGGTACGATAATGCGCCCGACGCCAGCGTCTGCCGCGCGGGCAATACTGGCAGCTTCATCGCCCGTGAAGGGCGGAAAATCAAAATGACAGTGCGTATCGATAAAGCGGAAACTCACGCCGTATCCTCTTTATTAATGGGTAAGTCGTTGGCTTGTACCGCGCTAACCAGCGGCGCATCCAGCACATCATTGGCGACGGCGGCAGGCGGCACCACGCGGGTGGCAGGAACGGGCGTGGCAACGACCGCGGGCGGCACAGTGAGGGGAGCAGGCACCAGAGTATGGCGAATCAGCGGCGGGGTTTCCGCCAGCAATTTTCCTACCGTCGCCAGGAAATAACGTCCACACAGCCGGCCGATTTTATAATCATCGCGCAGCGCCGGTAACCGGCTGCCCAGCGCCATGCTATGCAAAAGTTTCGGCGGATAGATTTCAAGTATGCGTAGTTTTCCCGGCGGCGTTTCGATAAACCGCTGAATCGCCGAGTAACTTTTCTCGTGGTGCTGCACCAGATTAACCAGCGGCTGTAAGCTGCTGTCGCCCAGCCAACGTTCCATACGTTTAAACCACTGCGGCGTGTAGTACATCTGAGAAGGCACGGTGCGGATCACGACGATGGTTTTCGCTCCGCGTTTAGCCGCTTCCTGAACCGGGATCGCATCGCTGACACCGCCATCGAGATAGTTCACGCCATTGAGCGACACCCCCGAACGGTAAAAACCCGGAATCGCGCTGGAGGCGCGGATCACATCCAGCCACGTCTGGTGGGTTGGCGCAAAATATTCCGCGGTGTAATCATCCTGGCGGCAGGCGCACATATAGAACGCTTTCCCGGCATCAAAAGAACGCGCGGCAAAATCCATCGCCAGCGGCATCTGGCGGGATGTCGAATCAACCAGCCAGTCGAGATCGATAAGGTTACCGCCGCGCACAAAGCGCACCGGGTCAAAAAAGTCACGCGTGGTGGTGTAGCGCATGATCACTTTGCGGGCGTAGCCGGGCTGGTTGCATACATAAGCCGAGAGGTTTTGCGCGCCCGCAGAGGTACCAAAGTAGAGATCGAAGGGGTTAAAGTCCGCCTGCATAAACTCGTCCAGCACCCCGGCAGTGAAAATTCCACGCTGACCTCCGCCTTCGCACACCAACGCGAGACGGCCCGGACGAAACGGTTTTAACGCCAGGGGCGCAATATTGCCCAGCGTTATTGGAATATATTGCCCCACCCTGCTTTCCTTTTGGCTGCGTTGTATCTGTCAAAGTAACGCAATTTCTGCCGGGCCGAAATAGTAAAGCCAGTCTATTTCTGCCGGGCCGAAATAGTAAAGCCAGTCACGAGGACTGGCTTTAATGTAAGCGAAATTTAAGCGCTAACGACGCTATGGACGCCGACGGCCCATAAACAGGCTGACCAGGAACAGGATGATACCGACGATAAAGACGATTTTCGCTGCACCTGCTGCCGTCCCCGCCAGACCACCAAAGCCCAGAGCGGCGGCAATTAACGCGATAACCAGAAATATAATGCCCCAACGAAACATAAGACTCTCCTTTACCATAGTTAATGTCGACCGCTTGCGATGAGCGCTCAGGTTGCTCATCTGCGATGTTTTCCCGTCACGTGTTCGTCGCGCCCGTCCACGCGGGCGCTGACGTTTTCAGGAATTGTTACTTAACTTTGAGATCGTTTTTGACGCTTTTAACGCCCTCAATCGCTTTTGCGATACTTTCGGCGCGTTCACTTTGGGCCTGAGAATCAACCGTACCGGACAACTGCACGACGCCGTCGGTGGTTTCAACTTTCACCTTACGAGACGGTACAATGTCATCGGCCAGCAATTTGGCTTTGATTTCACTGGTGGTAGCGGTGTCGCCCGCATAACCTTTCATTGACTGGTTTTTCCCGTCACGGACATGCAGCTTGTCGCTTACCGAAGCCACACCATCCACACCTTTGGCCACAGAGACAGCCTGTTCGGCCTGTGCCTGGCTTTCAACGAAGCCGCTCAGCGTGACGACTTTGTTGTCCGTTTTGACGGAAATATCGGTGCTTTTAATGCTTTCATGATCCACCAGCGCCGCTTTCACTTTTGCAGTGATGGAGCTGTCATCCATGAATCCACCGACTTTAGTCATCGAGCTGTCGATTTTTTCCCCCGCGCTGGATGCGGCGTTTTGCGCTTTGTCGGTGGTGGTGTTTGCCGCAAAAGCGGAACCACTTGCCACTACAGAGCCCAGCACGACGGCCAGCAGAGTTTTAGAAATCTTCAGTTTTGTCATAGTCATCGATGTCGTTCCTGTTGGTTTGCCCACAATTTGGGCCGCTTGCAGCAACTCGGGCTGCTTAACCGCCATGGCGAAAAATCACCCAATCCAGCGTCGGATAGTTGCGGATACAATGCCGCTACTTATCTGGCTGAGGCAGTTATTAATCTCCTTTAGTGAGAAATATGGTGGATAAAAGACTATTTAACACGCAATGAACGGGACTTTTACCCACCATAAATGTCATCACTTTGTTAAATATAGAACACTATCGATAAAAATCCCGGCTCACAGGTTAAAAAACGAGCAGGGAGGGGAAAAAGGGCGGGTTTTAAGAACATTCCGCAAGGGGCTAAAAAGACAGGAAAAGTGCCGGAGCACGGCGAATACCGTGCTCCGTGGGGGATTAATGCTCGCGAGTTTTGTGGAAAGTCACTTCCGGATAGCGTTCCTGCGTCAGGTTCAGGTTCACCATTGTCGGCGCGATATAGGTCAGGTTATCGCCGCCATCGAGCGCCAGCTGCATCTCGTTCTTACGCTTAAACTCTTCGAATTTCTTCACGTCGCTGCTTTCAACCCAGCGCGCCGTCGCCACGTTAACGGATTCATACACCGCTTCTACGTTGTACTCGCTCTTCAGGCGCGACACGACCACGTCAAACTGCAACACACCGACTGCGCCCACGATCAGATCGTTGTTGGCGATGGGGCGGAACACCTGCACCGCGCCCTCTTCCGAAAGCTGCACCAGCCCCTTCAGCAGCTGTTTCTGCTTCAGCGGATCGCGCAGACGGATACGGCGGAACAGTTCCGGGGCGAAGTTCGGAATACCGGTGAACTTCATCATTTCGCCCTGAGTAAAGGTATCGCCAATCTGAATGGTGCCGTGGTTGTGCAGCCCGATAATGTCGCCAGGATACGCTTCTTCAACGTGAGAACGGTCGCCGGCCATAAAGGTCAGCGCGTCAGAGATAATCACATCTTTACCGGTGCGCACCTGACGCAGCTTCATCCCTTTTTCGTATTTGCCTGACACCACGCGCATAAATGCTACGCGGTCGCGGTGTTTCGGGTCCATGTTCGCCTGGATCTTAAAGACGAAGCCGGTAAATTTGCTGTCGTCCGCTTTCACTTCACGCAGATCCGTTTGACGCGGCATTGGCGCGGGCGCCCACTCAACCAGACCGTCCAGCATATGGTCAACGCCGAAGTTGCCCAGCGCGGTACCGAAGAAGACCGGAGTGATTTCACCGCTCAGGAACAGCTCTTTATCGAACTCGTTGGATGCGCCCTGTACCAGTTCCAGCTCATCACGCAGTTGTTGCGCCAGATCTTCGCCCACCGCGTTGTCGAGATCCGGGTTGTTCAGCCCTTTAACGATACGCACTTCCTGAATCGTATGGCCCTGTCCGGTCTGATAAAGATAGGTTTCATCCTTATAAAGATGGTACACGCCTTTAAATAACTTACCGCAGCCAATCGGCCAGGTGATGGGCGCACAGGCGATCTTCAGCTCGTTTTCCACTTCATCCAGCAATTCCATGGGATCGCGGATGTCACGGTCGAGTTTGTTCATAAAAGTCAGGATCGGCGTATCGCGCAGACGGGTAACTTCCATCAGTTTGCGGGTTCGATCTTCAACGCCTTTTGCCGCATCGATAACCATCAGGCAGCAGTCCACCGCCGTCAGCGTACGGTAGGTATCTTCGGAGAAGTCTTCGTGCCCCGGGGTGTCCAGCAGGTTCACCAGACACTCGCGATACGGGAACTGCATCACGGAAGTGGTGATGGAGATCCCACGCTGCTTTTCCATCTCCATCCAGTCGGATTTTGCATGCTGGTTGGAGCCGCGACCTTTTACCGTACCGGCGGTCTGAATTGCCTGTCCGAACAGCAAGACCTTTTCGGTGATGGTGGTTTTACCCGCATCGGGGTGCGAGATGATGGCGAACGTACGGCGCTTCGCCACCTCTTGTAAATAAGGAGACAACGTCATAATAAAAATCTTCTGTGTAATTGCGCGGCTTCAGGCCACGCGATGAAATACGAAAAATGCGGCTATTGTACTCAACAGCGAAGTGCAGACAATCAATGTTTACACAGGCGTTGCTCCAGTTCGTTCAGGGACGTTACGGTCCAGGTCGGGTTAATACCTTCAGGCAGCGCGCGATTGTGCGCATTCAGCCAGCAGGTGGACAGCCCGGCGTTGATGCCGCCCAGAATGTCAGATTCTGCCGTATCGCCCACCATCATCACGCGATCGCGATCCGGGTTGCCGGCCAGTTGTAGCGCGTGATCGAAGATACGGCGATCGGGCTTGGCGACACCGACTTCTTCGGAGATCACCAATAAATCAAAATAGTCACGCAAGCCGGTGCGTTCCAGGCGGATTTGCTGCAACGCGGTAAAACCGTTGGTGATGATGCCCAGCTTCGCCTTGCCTTTCAGGCTGTCGAGCAGCGAAACGGCACCCGGCAGCGGAGCGCAAATCTCAGCCATCGCATTAAGAAACGCGTCGTTCAGCGAACCCGCCGGAACGTTCAGGCGCTCAGACCAGCCCTGAAAACGGCGGTGTTGCAACTGCAGCGCGGTGATGGCGCCATTCTGGTAATCAACCCACAGTGGCTTATTAACTGACTGATATTCAAGAAAGTCCTGGTCGGTGAATGTCACGCTATAGTCAAGAAACATCCGTTGTAAGCCGCCAAACGCATCAAAGGTGAACAGCGTTTCGTCAGCATCAAAGAGTATCCAGTCCCATTTCATTACATCACCTTTTTAAATTGACAGGGCCATCACTATCGCGTCTTCGCGCCCGTTGGCGGTGGGATAGTAATTGCGGCGGATTGTCGCCTCGTTAAAACCTAAACTTTCATACAGTGCAATCGCGCCCACGTTGGAAGCGCGCACTTCCAGCCACAGGGTTAATACCTCGCGGGCTTCCAGTTCGCGGATCAGATGTTCGAGCAACTGGCGGCCAAACCCTTTCCGTTGCCAGGCGGGATCAACCGCGATGTTGAATAATGTGGCTTCATCCAGCACAACCTGCGTAATGGCGAAAGCCGCCATCTCATCGCCCACCATCAGCCGGTAGTTGAGGTAGCGATCCCCTTGATTGCTGGCGAAGGTCTTTTCGCTCCAGGGGAAGGCGTGCGCCCGTGTTTCAATCTGGTATGCGCGGGCTAAATCAGCCGTGCTGAGGGAAGAAATCGTGTTCATGTTTGCAGATTTGTTGCCATAACGCGGCGCGTGCCGCAGGGTTAGTGCGTAATTCATCCACGCCGGGCGTTGCGACCTGTGCGCCCGCCAGCGACTGCGGTTCATCGACGCCCAGCCACCAACTGTTGCACTGGCTGCCCGGCGGCAGCATCGCGACGCGATCCGGCGTCAACTGTAATACCTGATCCGCTGTAATGGTAAGCGCACGCAGTACGTCGCTCACCAGCGGATCGGCAAGCATCGGCGGTTCGGAAGCGATCATCACCAGACGGATATGCGCAGGTAGCGAAATAGCGATTTCGCCCTGCAACACCGCCGGGCGTCGCAAGCTCCACTGAGTAATGCCCAGTTGCTGTAATTGCCAGTCGCGTCGGGAAGTCATAGCGAAACACTCCTGTGTGTCAGGCGCGCAAATATAGCAAACCCGGCGAAAATTCGCCATCAACGACGTTCGTCAACAAAGAGGCAGTTTGCAGGATAACGTGTATACACAAAATCATTCACACTGCGTCGAGGCGGCAAGACTGCGCAGCCCCAGGAGCTTACATAAGTAAGTGACTGGGGTGTAAAGGTGAAGCCAACAAAGAGGCAGTTTGCAGGATAACGTGTATAATCGCCGCCTGATTTAAACGAGGAACCCCCATTCATGTCTGCTTTTACCCCGGCAAGTGAAGTCTTGCTGCGCCACAGTGACGATTTCGAAACCAACCGCATTCTGTTTGCCGGTGATTTGCAGGATGACCTGCCCGCTCGTCTGGAGACGGCTGAAAGCCGTGCCTGGACGCAACAGTTTCACCAGTGGCAAACCTTAAGCCAGCCGATGGGCGAACGCGCCTGCTACAGCCTGGTCGCTGACAGCGAGACGGTCGGCGAGGTTGATACGCTGATCTATTACTGGCCCAAAAACAAACCTGAAGCGCAGTTTCAATTAATGAACCTGCTGTCGCTGCTGCCAGTGGGCTGCGATATTTTCGTCGTCGGCGAAAACCGTAGCGGCGTGCGAAGCGCCGAGCAGATGCTGGCTGCGTATTGCCCGCTCAACAAGATAGACAGCGCGCGTCGTTGCGGCCTGTATTACGGTCGTCTGGAGAAGAAATCTGACTTTGATGCGAATGGTTTCTGGGGCGAGTATGCGCTGGGCGATCTGACGATCAAAACCCTGCCGGGCGTCTTTAGCCGTGACGGATTAGATGTAGGCAGCCAGTTGTTGCTCTCGACCCTGACCCCGCACACGAAAGGCAAAGTGCTGGATGTTGGTTGCGGTGCCGGTGTACTGGCAGCGGTGCTGGCGAGCCATTCGCCGAAAGTGCGTTTAACCCTGTGCGACGTTTCCGCTCCGGCGGTAGAAGCCAGCCGCGCGACGCTTGCTGCCAACGGCTTTGAAGGTGAGGTTTTTGCCAGTAATGTCTTCTCTGAAGTCACTGGCCGCTTCGATATGATTATCTCCAATCCGCCGTTCCATGATGGCCTGCAAACCAGCCTTGAAGCCGCGCAGACGTTGATACGCGGCGCGGTGCGCCATCTGAACAGCGGCGGCGAGTTGCGCATTGTCGCTAACGCCTTCCTGCCGTACCCGGACCTATTAGATCAGATCTTCGGTTTCCATGAAGTGCTCGCCCAGACCGGACGTTTCAAGGTTTACCGCACAGTGATGACGCGCCAGGCGCTGAAATAATCACTCTTCTCCCGGCGAGCGCTGTTCGCCGGGCATCTCCGCGTTACCCATTCACAGCGCCCATTTTTGCAGCAATCAGTGTTGCTCTCAGCAATTAACTATTGACGAAAAGTTGAAAACATCTAGAATGCGCCTCCGTGGTAACGATACTTCAAATGTATCGATGGTATGCGAAGGTGGCGGAATTGGTAGACGCGCTAGCTTCAGGTGTTAGTGTCCTTACGGACGTGGGGGTTCAAGTCCCCCCCCTCGCACCATAAACCACGCAGATATCGCTCGCACTGTGCGAAGGTGGCGGAATTGGTAGACGCGCTAGCTTCAGGTGTTAGTGTTCTTATGGACGTGGGGGTTCAAGTCCCCCCCCTCGCACCAACGAGGCGATATCTAAAAAGTAAGATGACTGTGCGAAGGTGGCGGAATTGGTAGACGCGCTAGCTTCAGGTGTTAGTGTCCTTACGGACGTGGGGGTTCAAGTCCCCCCCCTCGCACCAGATATCTTATATCTCTCCCTGTATGGCTCCCCTGTTACACCATCATTTTCAAATTCAGCAGCATCATTATCATTCCCCCAACCAGCGCAACACCCGAAGGCAACAAAACAAAATGCCGTAACCGCTTATGGTAAAGCATTGCCGGAGTCAGCAATAAACCCAGCAAAATCACCATCCGCCATGCATCGATCGAAAGATCAGCCAGTGCCAGAACGGCAACAATCATGCCCGGTAAGACGATCCCCCAACCACTTCCCAGCACACGCTGCAACATGTTTTCATCTCTGATATCGATAATGATAACCAATATCATATGACATCATTTCTCATTTGTCAGCATGCTGCCAATACCGCAGTATGAAGATCGCTCATCTTCTGATGACAGACATTCCTTAAGGTGATAAATTAAGCGCTGCTTAAATAAAATTCCAAATCACTAATTTTTCGCGATGACTGTTTCTTCGCGTTATTTCTTTTCTTATCGACTCACTGCGTAGTGTTACATTGTGGATAAATAACGATTTTTAGGTATGACATTACAAACCTGGCAATCTCTGTGTAACAAGAGATATCGTTTGTCTCTGCGACTCTTCTTGCTGCTCAATGCACTCTCAGCAATGTTCTCCATGGCTCTGCCGCTCTATAACCTGCGCGCCTTCACACTGCCAGCGTGTATTATTTTTGCGGCCAGCGTCGTGTTGCCCGCATGGCACAGACACTATCCGAAAAAGAAAATCAGTATCCCATTGATTTCTCTTATGTTCGGCAGCCTTTGGGCATGGCATGTGATCGTGAAGATCGACTTACTCCAGCACAACGCCTCATCGTATTTGTTGATTGCGCTGCTGAATGTCCTCTTTATCGGTTCGATTGCTTTTTCTAATAACATTGCCGCATTTCTGCTGCACTCATTGCCGGTATTTGCCGCTTGCCTCTATTTCTCCGGATCGGAGAGCGAGCTCCGTTTAATATTTAGTTTTGCTTTGCCGGTATTAGGTATCTCCATACAGCATGCGATTCAGAAGCGTAATGATAATTTCGCCCAGGCGTTAATGAACCGTTTAATGCAGGAACGGAAAACCCTGAACGATTTGAGCATGCTGGATCCCCTTACCGGGTTGTATAACCGCCGCGGCCTGCAATCCAAAATCGATAACCTGCTGGCGCTGGATGATAGTTCGCGGTTTGTGCTACTGCTGGATATCGACCACTTCAAAGCTTATAACGACCACTACGGCCATATGATGGGCGATCAGGCGCTGATTCGCGTCTCTGCCGCATTGCGCGATGCCGTGCGTTCCCGCGATATCGTCGCGCGCTTTGGCGGTGAAGAATTCATGATCCTGCTGAATAATACCGATCTGGAACATGCGCGCCTGGCCGCCGAGCGTATTCGTCAGAAAGTGTACGATCTGAAGATCCCGCATATGTTTAATGAAAGTGTCGCCACGAATGTCACCATCAGCATTGGTATTGCACCGTTGCTGGATGACAATATCGACGCCGCTATTGAGCGGGCAGATAAAGCGTTATACGAAGCTAAGCACTTGGGCCGCAATAATATTCTGGTCAGCGGAGAATTGCGTCTCGCCTGAGGCGTAGCTGCGTTAACTTTACGATAAAAATCTTGCTATCGATTTTACCTCTGGCTAGGATTAGCAATCATTATCATTTAGATTCCGCATCCAGCTGGCACCATGACCTACCGTACCGCATCGATCACTGAACATGTTATCTGGCGAAGCCGTCTCGTTGACGAACGCGATTCGCTGGCTAATGCTATGCGGGAAACCATCGCCAGCACGCGCGCCCATCTGCTCGATTTTATTCGCCTTAACGAGCCAGCGCCCTGGCAAGCACAGACGCTGGCAGAATGGTCACGCCCTGCCGCGCTGCAATCGTTGATTGCGACCTATTCCGATCATATTTACCGCCATCAACTGGCGCAGCCGCGCGAAAATAAACCGCTACTGTCACTATGGGCGCAATGGTATCTGGGATTAATGGTGCCGCCCTTGCTACTGGCGCTGTTAACGCAAAAAAGCGCGATTAACCTCGCGCCTGAACATTTTCACGTTGAATTTCATGAAACGGGCCGCGCGGCCTGTTTCTGGATTGATGTGCAGCAGGACCATCAACTGACGTCACAAAATGATGCGCAACGGATTACCGCACTGGTTTCGCAGGCGATGCTCCCGGTAGTTCAGGCACTGGAAGCCACGGGCGATATCAACGGCAAACTTATCTGGAGCAACACCGGCTATCTGATCAACTGGTGTCTGGGTGAGATGATCCCGCTGCTGGGTGAAGCACGCGTCGCGGCATTACGCCAGACCTGCTTCTTCGAAAAACAGCTTTCCGACGGCAGCGACAATCCGCTGTGGCGCACTGTTGTACTGCGCGATGGCGCGCTGGTACGTCGTACCTGCTGCCAGCGCTACCGGTTGCCGGATGTGCAACAGTGCGGTGACTGCACGCTGAAATAATCAGGGAGGCATTACGCCTCCCGCATGATTCTCCTTGATCCTGTTTTAAGCGACCTGTTTTTCATCCTCTGTACGCTGTGCCTCTTCCGCTTCCTGCTCCAGGAGCTGTTTCTCATACACTTTAAAGAAAGGAAAATAGATGACGGCAGAAATACAGGCCAGCAGTACGACAAGGATCGCGGCACGGAAATCCCAGCCGAGCGCCCACGCTCCGCCAATCGGTGCAGGCGCGGTCCACGGCACCACAGAAATCACTCTGCCGATCAGATCCAGCTTCATGGCTGCCCACGCAATAATGGCATTGACCGTTGGTGCCAGCAGGAAAGGAATAAAGAACACCGGATTCATGACGATCGGGGTGCCGAAAATCACCGGCTCATTGATATTGAAGATGCTGGGCACGACGCTCAACCGACCAATCGAGCGCAGGTGAACCGAGCGACTGCGTAAATAGCAGAACACCAGCCCCATTGTCGCGCCAGAGCCACCTATCACGATAAAGAAAGTCCAGAATGCTTCCATAAAGATATGCGGTAACGGTGCGCTCTGCGCCAGCGCGCTCTGGTTGATCCCCAGATTGGTTAACCAGAACATTTGCAGCATGCCCGAAACAATAGCCGCGCCGTGAATCCCGGCAAACCACAACAGATGAGCAATAATCACCGCCAGCAGGATCGCCGGAAGAGAATCCGCCGCCGCCACCAGCGGTTTGAACAGCGCCATAATCGCCTGTGGGATGAGCATATTGAACTGCGACTGGATCAGCAGGCTTAACGGGTAGAGCGTCAATACGACGACAAGCACCGGGATCAACAGATCAAACGAGTTTTTGATCATCGGCGGCACTTGGTCCGGCAGGCGAATGCCAATGTTGTGCGCCTTCAGGAAACGCATCATTTCGACACAGTAAATCGCCACCAGTATTGCGGTGAAAATACCGGTTCCGCCCAGGCTATCCACCGGAAGCGTACCGTTGGTTTTCGGTGCCGCAACCAGTAAAAACGCCATCAGCGACAGCATTGCGCACATGAAAGGGTCGAGCTGGTGCGATTTCACGTAATGCTTACCGAGGTTATAAGCAATCGCCGCACAGATATAAATGGACATAACGCCCATCGTCATATCGAAAGGCGTGAGGATCCGACCTTCATACTGTTTCGCCAGATCCAGCCAGGCGCGCGCAAAGCCCCAGGTGGTATCCGGTGAAAAGGGCGGATAGGCAAAGACCAATAAGAATGAGCCAACAATCATAAACGGCATCGCAGAAATGAAGCCGTCACGGATGGCCATAACATGACGTTGAGAAGAAATCCGCCCGGCGATCGGGCTGACGTAGTTTTCTATAAACCGGAAAATCAGGTTAAACGCAGCATGGTTAGCAGACATATCAGCTCTCCTGTCAGGCTAAAAAAATAAGCGCACCAGCGAATGTTTTGCCGTGCAGCGATCCATTTTTAGGTTTGAAACCATGCGGTTTTTTAAACCAGCATTACGACAAAGCAGTGTAGGTTTCATAGACGGCTCTTTATTTGATTTTATGTACAGAAGGAAGGACAAAATCAGTATTAACCCGCGATGTGGACACTGCAACCGGTTACTGTAACCGGTTTCCGCGATTGTGAAGGCGATCGAGAAACTTTGTAGAGAGGTTTGTTACATCGGGATATTTACATGGATAACAGGCTTATGACAGATTAATGGCGGTCCCAGGCAGGAGAACATCATGAGTTTGCAGTCCGTGCGGCAATTCTTTGCCGACAACGCCCCCGATATCGATATTATTGAACTGAACCAAAGTACCGCGACTGTTGCACTGGCCGCCGCCGCGCATCATGTTGAACCAGGGCAAATCGCCAAGACGCTGTCATTAAAAGTGAAAAACGAAGTCATTCTCGTGGTTGCTAAAGGCGATGCGCGTCTGGATAACAAAAAACTGAAAAACACCTTTGGCGCGAAGGCTCGCATGCTGAGCAGCGATGAGGTTGTTATGGTTACCGGGCATCCGGTGGGCGGCGTCTGTCCGTTTGGGTTAGAAAACCCACTGGCAATCTATTGTGATATCTCACTAAAACAGTATCCGGAAGTCCTGCCCGCTGCGGGAGCTATCCACAGCGCAGTCCGCATTTCTCCTGAGCGAATGGCTGAACTTACTCGCGCAAAATGGATTGACGTTTGCTTGTAACGTCTCAGCGCCAGGTACAGCACGCCTGGCGCTTAAACGTCGCTGAACTACATCAACTCCGACGCTGAACGAGGAGTTGGTGGCCTCCAGGTCAGAATATCTGCGGCATCCAATAACCCGACGTCAGACGTAACGCCCAGCTTCGTCATCGCATTGAATTTATGCGCGCGGATGGTTTTCACGTTCCGATCCAGCAGTGAGGCTATCTCGGCCAGCGAAAAACCGCGCGTCAGGTAATTCAGGATCTCCCACTCTGTAGGGCTGAGCATCCGGCACTGGCTCACGTACCAATTATTAATCATGTTCTCATTAATGCGCCGGGTTTCACCCAGTAGCATCCCCAATTGCTCCTGTAACACAGGCAGCGGAGAGGATTTGCTCAAAATACCATGCAGCCGCGAGGGAGAGAGATGCCCGACCAACTGGGCTTCCCGATCGTCTCCCGCCAGAACAATATGCTGAACACCCGGGTGAGAAAGCGAAAGCCAGTGCAAACACATCAGGCACTCCCGCCGCTCTTTCCGGTGCCCAAAAAGTGAATAGATAACGGAAAAAAAAGGCGTGTGTTTCAGTGCCTGATGAAACACCGAATGCTCTTTAAAAAAATGAAACGAATACTGATTAATAGACGATTCACTAAATAAATGTCGTAATCCCTCCCGACTCATTGTGCACTTTTCAATAATGGCGACATTTCCCTTTTTGTAGCTATTTTCCATTCATTTCGGTCTCCATACATCGCGCCTGAATTCAACTCAGCCATTCCCTGGCTGCTATTAATCCATATATATAAATCTGCATTACTCCGTAATGATAACCGTCTCATTGCACTATTTTTCTGCGCGCTCACTGTTTTATTACTTTTTTTGAGCAGCATAGCAATTTGGTTTATTCCCCAGCCTTTTCCAAGAAGACGTAACACGTTACGTTCAGATAGGGTAAGTATTTTACTTAGGGGAGCATCAGCGGCACTTCTGCTCATTCCCTCTGGCATAAGCGTCTGGCTAATTTCTCCCTCGCTCCCATATCCGTGGCGAATAGCATTAATCACCCCTTCAACGGGTTCCTGGCTGGAGAGTAACGTGATACGTGGGCGTAACAAAAACTCCATGGCCACAGGCAGCACCGTACGTGGAGTGAAAAAGATCCAGTGTGAGCTATCACTTTGAGAAAAAAGAGAATAATAATTCTGACAGCGTCTTCTCGCGTAGAAAAGCTCGTCAGAGATATCAACAATAACCAGGCGAGCGCTCTTTAATTGCAGCAGATCTATCTCTTCTACACAGGAATAATAATTGAGGATGTATTCAGGAAAATTGCGTTCAAGTATACCGCCAATCCCGGCCCTGAGAACCGGAGTCTGGCTAATAACAATCCCATGAGTGTTGTCTGCTGATAACATAAAATCTCCACGTCCATTTGCGAGTTCTATCAATCCGCACGATGACTTTTTTCCAATAGGAACCAATAATAACCACAGATAATGACATTATCTGGATAAGCGTCGCCGTAAGAATTGGCGAAATTTATGAGTTGGGGTCAAACATAAAGAGCCGGAATTATAGTATTACCAACTTACATGTCAATATAACATATCGCCCGCCAGATTATCTCGCGTATTATTAAAAAATAAAAAGGAAATTTAAAATAATCAAAGACAATATAATTAAGATAAAAACAATAATCTTAACAAATGTTTAAGAAATACTTTATGAAAACCAGGCCGTTAGTCGCAAATAATACCGCCCCTTTTCTTTTCATATAATTTTTTATAAAAAAACCTTAAATGAATTCTTAACCGCATAATTTAAGAAAACTTCAGAGCAAATTTCAGCGTGACTTACTGCACAAATCTTGATCTATCTGAGCGCCATTCTGCCTGTCACCTGTGCTAAAACTATCTTTTACGCTCCATCCTTCGCGAGCGTTGTGTTAACAGATACCAGGGTAATCATGCAAACAGACCAGTCATCACAGCGCGCTATTACGCGGCTGTGTATTCAGTGTGGGCTATTTTTGTTGCAGCATGGCGCAGAGAGCGCATTAGTGGAAGAGCTATCAACACGTCTGGGCATCGCGCTGGGTATGGACAGCGTTGAAAGTCTCATCTCCTCTAATGCCATCGTTCTGACAACCATCAAAGACGGGCAATGCCTGACCTCAACGCGTAAAAACAGCGATCGCGGCATCAATATGCACGTAGTAACGGAAATACAGCATATCGTGATCATGACCGAACATAAGCTGCTGGATGCCAGGGATGTTGAAAAGCGGTTTGCCCAGGTTAAACCGCTGCGCTACCCACGCTGGCTGGTCACGCTGATGGTTGGCCTTTCCTGCGCCTGTTTCTGCAAACTCAATAAAGGCGGCTGGGACGGCGCATTTATTACCTTTTGCGCCAGCAGCGTGGCGATGTATGTGCGGCTGCTACTGGCGAATCGCCATATGCATCCACAGATTAATTTCTGCATTACCGCCTTTGTGGCCACCACCGTTTCCGGTTTGATGCTGACACTTCCTGCCTTTATTCATTCATCCACTGTCGCCATGGCCGCCAGCGTGCTGTTGCTGGTACCCGGTTTTCCGCTGATCAACGCGGTTGCCGATATGTTCAAAGGCCATATCAACACGGGTCTTGCGCGCTGGGCCATCGCCAGCTTATTAACCCTCGCCACCTGTATCGGCGTGGTGATGGCAATGACACTGTGGGGGCTACGCGGATGGATGTAATCGCCTTTGTTCTGGCTCTTATGCAAGATATGTTGCTGGCCGCAATCCCCGCAGTCGGGTTTGCCATGGTTTTCAACGTTCCGCATCGCGCCCTGCCCTGGTGTGCGCTCCTTGGCGCACTGGGCCACGGTTCCCGCTTTGCGCTGATGTACTGGGGTTTTAATATCGAATGGTCAACCTTTGTAGCCGCCATGCTGGTCGGATCGATAGGCATTCGCTGGTCGCGATGGTATCTGGCGCATCCTAAAGTGTTTACCGTGGCGGCCGTCATTCCGATGTTTCCGGGCATCTCGGCCTACACAGCGATGGTTTCCGCGGTGAAAATTGGCCACTTCGGTTACAGCGAAGAGTTAATGATCCTGTTACTGACGAATTTCCTGAAAGCCTCATCGATCGTTGGCGCGCTTTCTATTGGCCTGTCGATTCCCGGCCTGTGGATATACCGCAGACGCCCGCGCGTTTGAGATTTGTTTTCTGTCGCGGCCATGGTGATAATCCACAGACAAATGACGGCCAGTAAGGAGTGGATGTGGAACACCATGGCAGCGATCTTTCCGAACGTTTTGACGAATCCAACCTGAAAGACAAAATTTTCATCAGCGCCATCGCTCTGTTTGCCGAATACGGCCTGACAGGCGCACGCATGGAGCAAATCGCCGAACGCGCCGCCACCACAAAACGCATGGTGGTGTACCATTTCAAAACCAAAGAAAACCTCTATTTACAGGTACTTGAATACGTTTATACCATGATTCGCCGCAGCGAGAAAAAGCTGAATCTTGCAGATATGCCGCCCGTAGAGGCGATGGTGCAACTGGTCGAAAGCACTTTCGATTACCATGCCGATCACCCTGATTTCATTCGTATTATCTGTATGGAGAACATGCAGCGCGGGCGCTTTATCCAGCAATCGGTCCTGCTGCGCGATGTGAACCGCAGCGCGTTGACCTTACTGGAAGATATTCTCCGCCGCGGCCAGCAAAAAAGGCTGTTTAATAAAAACGTCAATGCCCGCGATGTTCACCGTCTGATGAGCAGTTTCAGCTTTCACTACGTCGCCAACAGCTACTCTTTTTCCATGCTGTTTGAAGAGAACCCTGATGCGACTGCGCAGCGCCAGTACTATCGGGAGATGGCAGTCGAGGTTGTGCTGCGTTATATCTGTCCGTAAAAAATACCTTGCAATTAAATCGCACACTACCTATATTAAAAAACATGAAAACGACACCGACCAAAAACGCGCAGCTCGCCTTAGATAACCAGTTTTGTTTTGCACTCTACTCAACAAACCTGGCGCTGCATAAGCTCTACCGGCAGCTTCTGGCCCCGCTGAACCTTACCTATCCGCAGTATCTGGTCATGCTGGTGCTGTGGGAACAGGACGATATCACCGTGTCAGAGATTGGTGAGCGCCTGTTTCTGGATTCAGCAACGCTGACGCCGCTGCTTAAACGGCTGGAAAGCGCAGGGCTGATCCGCCGTCAGCGTTCACGCCAGGATGAGCGGCAAGTGGTGATTACGTTAAGCGAAAGTGGGCGCACATTGCAGCAGCAAGCGACGTCCATTCCGGAAGCGATAGGCTGCGCCATGGCCTGCGATAACGCAACGCTGCACGATATCAAGCAGCAACTGGAACAGCTTCGCCAGAACTTTCAGCGGGCATAAACTCCCTTTTGCGGGGAGTTTATCTCAATCAACTAAATAGCACGCTATTTTATAGCAAACTCTCAAGATAATTAAGGAACCTGCCATGTCATTAGAAAAAGTCGTCTACACCGCTAAAGCTAAAGCCACCGGAGGCCGTGACGGCCGCGCAACCTCTTCAGACGGTGTTCTGGATGTCAAACTGGGCGTGCCAAAAGAGATGGGCGGCGCAGGCGGTGAAGTGACCAACCCGGAACAACTGTTCGCTGCGGGTTACTCCGCCTGCTTCCTGGGCGCCATGAAGTTCGTCGCGGGCCGCGACAAAATAGCCATACCGAAAGAGGCGTTTATCGAAGGTGAAGTCGGCATTGGTCCGCTGCCTACCGGTTTCGGTATCGAAGCGAAACTGAATATCCATCTGCCTGGTATGGACGCAGCCGAAGCGAAAAAACTGGTCGATGCCGCGCACATCGTTTGCCCTTATTCCAACGCTACCCGTGGCAACATCGACGTTACGCTGAACATTATTGCGTAACGCGCAAGCGAACACTTTGGGAAAATCAACAGCCGGGGAAACCCGGCTTTTTTCATGCTGTACTGCCCTTTCCGCTCACTGTGTTACTATGTGTCATTATGCCTGTGCGAAAAAAACACAGAGCGCCTTATCCGTAGTAATCCTGTTTGAGAACGCGTTATGTCTTCCAAAATCCTGACATCGAATGTCATCGGCATTGATGAATTTGTGCGCGATCACGCCAGTGTCCTGGCCCGCGCGGAAGGCGGTGCTGTCGCTGTTTTTGCCAATAACAGCCCCGCGTTTTATGCCGTTACGCCGCAGCGCCTTGAGCAATTACTGGAACTTGAAGCCCGCCTTGCGCGGCCAGCCAGCGACATTGCCCTTGATGCACAATTTTATGAAGAACCCACCGCCGCGCCGGTGAATGTGCCGATGGGCAAATTCGCCATGTACGCCGGCTGGCAACCGGATGCAGACTTCCAGCGTCTGGCTGCGTTGTGGGGCATTGCGTTAACGCAGCCCGTTACGCCGGAAGAGCTGGCTTCGTTTGTTGCCTACTGGCAGGCCGAAGGCAAAGTATTCCACCATGTGCAGTGGCAGCAAAAGCTGGCGCGCAGCGTACAAATCGGTCGTACCAGCCAGAATGGCGCGGCGAAACGCGATATCAATGCACTGTCAGAACCGGACAATCAAATCCCACCAGGCTTTAGAGGATAACGATGAAAAACGTCGGCGAATTGATGAAGCGACTGCAAAAGATGATGCCCGCCAACACCGAGCCCGCCTTTAAAACGGGCGAGGAGCTAATGGCCTGGCAGAAAGAACAGGGCGCAATCCGTTCGGCGGCGCTGGAGCGAGAAAACCGCGCAATGAAAATGCAGCGTACTTTTAATCGCTCCGGCATTCGTCCGCTGCACCAGAACTGCTCTTTTGAAAATTACCGGGTCGAAACGGAGGGCCAGATGCGCGCCCTCAGCCAGGCGCGGCAATATGTCGAAGAGTTTGACGGTAATATCGCCAGTTTTATCTTTTCCGGCAAACCAGGCACCGGCAAGAATCACCTCGCCGCCGCCATCTGCAATGAGCTGTTGCTGCGCGGGAAATCGGTGCTGATCATTACCGTTGCCGACATTATGTCTGCCATGAAAGAGACGTTCGGCAATCGCGAAAGCAGCGAAGAACAGTTGCTGAACGATCTAAGCAGCGTCGATCTGCTGGTGATTGACGAAATCGGCATGCAGACAGAATCCCGCTACGAAAAAGTCATTATCAACCAGATAGTCGACAGGCGTTCTTCGTCCAAACGCCCGACCGGCATGCTCACTAACAGTAATCTGGAAGAGATGAATAAACTGCTGGGCGAGCGCGTAATGGACAGGATGCGTCTCGGCAACAGTCTGTGGGTGATCTTCAACTGGGAGAGCTACCGTAGCCGCGTCACCGGTAAAGAGTATTGAGAGTTTTCACCTCTGTGGCGGATCTGCGCAGGTGTATACTCAGCGCTTTACTGAAACATCAGGATATGCACGATATGAAATTCGCTAAACGCCTGCTCTGCGCGGCTGCCATCAGCAGCGCCCTGCTAACCAGCTTTGCCAATGCCGCTTCCTGGCAGGATACGCTCTCCAGCGCTGCCAACCAGCTCAGCCAGAAAAACCAGAGCAGCACCGCTTCGCAGCAGGGTGGGTTGTCGCTCTCCTCCCTGACCGGCTTGCTTAACGGCGGTAATCAGGCGCTCAGTTCAAATACCATGAACAATGCGGCAGGCGTAATGTCCTGGTGCGCCAAAAACAAGCTCTCCTCGCTCACCAACACTGAGAATGTAAAAAACCAGGTGCTGGATAAACTGGGGCTCGGCGCCAGCCAGCAGAAACAAGACACCAATTATCTGGATGGCCTTCAGGGTATGCTGAACACCAAAAACGGCGAGCAGTTGAACCTGAGCAACATCGGCAGCACACCGCTGGCAGAAAAAGTGAAGTCAAAAGCCTGCGATATTGTTCTGAAACAGGGCGTCAACTTCCTCTCCTGATCTTCCGCCGCGTTGAGCGCTTTTTCGGCCTGAACGCGGCATTTCCCCCTCTCTTTCTCCACCGTTCCGCCAGTTCACAGACGTGATGCACAACAAAATTGTCGTTTTCTAAACCATTTCTGAATCAACTCAGAATAAAGTGACACTACAATTGCAGCAGTGTGACATCACCATTAAATTAGTTCTCCTGTCACAAAAATGATTAACCAGCAATATGTCTGGTCTTGATGAGGAATGACGGTTGTCCGAGTTGCTCTCTATTGCTCTGTTTATCGCCTCGGTTGTGATTTACGCCTGTAAGGCGGGGCGAAATAGCTGGTGGTTTACTGCAACGCTGCTGGTATTGGGTCTGTTTATTATTTTGAATATCACGCTGTACGCCAGCAATTACTTTACCGGCGATGGCATTAACGATGCAGTGTTGTACACCCTCACCAACAGTCTGACCGGTGCGGGCATCAGCAAATACATGTTACCCGGGGCGGGGCTGGTTCTCGCGCTGGTGGCGTTGTTCTGCGCGCTGGGCTGGGTACTGCGCCGCCGTCGCCATCTGCCCCATCATTTTGGCTACAGCTTGCTGGCACTGGCGCTGGCGCTGGGTTCGGTCGATGCCAGCCCGGCATTCCGCCAGATCACCGAACTGGTGAAATCCCAGACGCGTGAGGGCGATCCCGACTTCGCCACGTTTTATAAAGTCCCGGCGAAGAAGATCCCGGAGCCGAAACTCAACCTGGTCTACATCTACGGCGAAAGTCTGGAGCGCACCTACTTCAATGAAGAGGCTTTTCCTGGCCTGACGCCGGAACTGGGCGCGCTGAAGGCGCAAAGCCTCGACTTTAGCCATACGGAACAACTCCCCGGCACGGATTACACCATCGCTGGCATGGTCGCCTCACAGTGCGGCATTCCACTGTTCGCGCCTTTTGAAGGCAACGCTTCCGCTTCGGTATCCAGTTTCTTCCCGCAGAATCTTTGCCTCGGCGACATTCTGAAAAATTCCGGCTACGAGAACCATTTTATCCAGGGCGCGAATCTGCGCTTTGCCGGGAAAGATGTGTTCCTGAAATCGCACGGTTTTGATTACCTCGTTGGCGCAGAAGAGCTGAAAAACCAGGTCGCCGATCCCCACTACCGTAATGACTGGGGCTTCTACGATGATACGGTGCTGGATGCCGTCTGGAAACGCTACGAAGAGCTGTCGCGCGCGGGCAAACGCTTCTCACTGTTCGCGCTGACCGTCGATACGCACCATCCGGATGGTTTTATCTCGCGCACCTGCGAGCGAAAAAGTTACAGCTATGATGGCAAGCCGAACCAGTCATTCAGCGCCGTCACCTGCAGCCAGCAGCATATCGCGGCGTTGATCAATAAGATCAAAGCGTCGCCGTGGTTTAAAGACACGGTGATCGTGGTCTCTTCCGATCATCTGGCGATGAACAACACGGCATGGAAATACCTTAACAAACAAGATCGTAGCGATCTGTTCTTTGTGATGCGCGGCGATGAGCGCCAGGAGGATGTTTCCGGGATCAAACGCAGCACGCTGGATAACGGCGCAACCGTGCTCGATATCCTCGGCGGCGACAACTTCCTCGGCCTTGGGCGCAGCAGTATTTCCGGCCAGTCGCTCTCCGGTGTATTCCTGAATATGAAAGAGAAAGTGCTGGCCTGGAAACCGGACGTCATTCGCCTGTGGAACTTCCCGAAAACGATGAAGGAGTTCACGGTGAATAGCCAGAAACAGATGGTCGCCTTCTCCGGCAGCGAGTTCCGTTTACCGCTGCTGGTGCGCGTTTCCAGTCATCGCGTTGAACCGCTACCGGAAAGCGAATACTCCGCGCCGCTGCGCTTCCAGCTTGCCGACTTTGCGCCGCGCGATAACTTCGTGTGGATCGATCAGTGCTACAAAATGGCGCGCCTGTGGTCGCCAGAACTGGCGCTCTCTACCGACTGGTGCGTCTCGCAGGGGCAGCTCGGCGGCGAACAGCAGGTTCAGCATATTGATAAGGCATTGTGGAAAGGCAAAACCGCGTTTAAAGAGAGCGTGATCAGCGCCGATCGCTACCAGAATAATGTCGATACGCTGAAGATCCTCGATAACAACATTCGCTACAAAGCCGACAGCTTTGTCTTCAACGTTCCCGGCGCGCCGGAAGAGGTGAAAGCATTCAACGGCATTTCCCGCCCGGAAAGCTGGGGGCGCTGGTCCAACGCGCAGTTGGGCAAAGAAGTGTCGATTGAATATAACCAGCCGCTACCGGAACATTTCGAACTGGTCATTACCGCCAAAGCGTATGGCCCGAACGCCAACCGCCCTATTCCGGTGCGTGTCGGCGATGAAGAGCAAACCCTGACGCTGGATAACACGCTCAGCACCACGACATTGCGCTTCAATAATCCGTCCCGCAGCAGCACGCTGGTGATTGTCCCGCCGGACCCGCAATCCACCAACGAAGGGAATATTCTCGGTCACTCGCCGCGTCAGCTTGGAATCGGGCTGGCGGAAATCAAAGTATTGAGTGACGAAGGTTAAAAATCGAAGGCTGGCCGTTACAGGTCAGCCTTCATCTCATACTGGCTGAGCGCAAGCCTGCTGTAACCCGCACGTTCGAACAGCGGCGCAAACGCGCCGGGCACCACCACCGAGGTGCTAAGACCGGGAAAATGCTGATTCAACGCCTGCAAAAGTTCACTGGCAAATCCTCTGCGCCGGTACTCCGTCTCCACATAAATAAACCGTAGCTGCGGCGTCTCCATGTGCGTGGCAACCACCGCCAGCGCATGATTGCGGTACTCAAACGCCCGCGCCGGTAATGATGCGGCAGAGAGCGGATCGGTCAGCCAGGAGAGCGCGGCATTACTCTCGCAGACTGCTTTGCGCACCACGATCAGCGGATCAATTTCCCGCAACGCATTATCTTCGCCGTCCACCTCTTTCGCGCCCTGAAAGCCATACAGTGGCTGGACGGTGGTAAAGCCGAGTGAGTGATACAGAGCAACCGCCGGATGATTATCCTGAATGACTTCCAGTCGCAGCAACCGCACGCCCTTATCGCGCAACGCGGTTATTAAGGGAGGGAGGAGCCGTTTGCTCAGCCCCTGCGCTCGATACTGCGGGCGAATGGCGAACGCTGCCAGCCTCGCCGATGCGCCGCGCCGGGTGATCAGGGCCACCGCCGCAGGTTCCTCGCCATCCAGCCAGACGCAGGAGTCCACGAGGCTAAGCCCTTCGGCGCTAAAACGCTGGGCAAAGACCGCTGGCGGCAACGAAAACGGCATGCTGTAACCTTCAAAACATTGCCCAACCAGGGCGGCAAGTTGCGTGCAACTGTAGTGAATGGCAGGGATAGCGACGAAGTTCATAAGGCTTCTCCACGAAAGGATGCAGTGAGCATAGCACGGGGAAGCGGGGGGAAAACGCGCCCTGCATGACAGGGCGCAAATAACCGTCAGAAAGTTTCCCAGTTATCACCGGTATCGGTTACCACCGCTTTACGCGGCTGCGAGCTTGCCGGAGCGGGCTGGGCTGGCGTCGCGCTGTTCTGCTTGCGCTGCTGCTGGTTAATGCGAAATACCGAAACTGCCTGCGTCAGACGGCTGGCCTGCTCTTCCAGCGCCGCCGCCGCCGCAGCGGACTCTTCCACCAGCGAGGCGTTCTGCTGCGTCACCCGATCCATCTCGGAAACCGCCAGTCCTACCTGGTCGATACCGCGACTCTGCTCATCGGAGGCAGACGCGATTTCCCCCATAATGTCCGTCACGCGGGTCACCGCATTCACGATTTCACCCATCGTTTCGCCAGCGCTTTCCACCAGCGTAGAACCCAGTTCAACGCGACCGACTGAGTCTTCAATCAGGCTTTTGATTTCACGAGCGGCCTGGGCGCTGCGCTGCGCCAGGTTGCGAACTTCGCCCGCGACTACCGCAAAGCCACGCCCCTGCTCGCCCGCACGCGCGGCTTCAACGGCGGCGTTGAGCGCCAGGATGTTGGTCTGGAAGGCAATACCGTCGATTACGCTGATGATGTCAGCAATTTTCTGCGAACTGGCGGCAATATCACGCATCGTCTGCACAACATTATCGACCACTTTGCCGCCTTTCTGCGCGGTTTCGGAGGCACTCAGCGCCAGGTGGCTCGCCTGACGGGCGTTATCGGCGTTCTGTTTCACCGTTGCCGTCAGCTCTTCCATGCTGGCTGCCGTCTCTTCCAGCGAAGCGGCTTGCTGCTCGGTACGGGAGGAAAGGTCGTTATTCCCCACCGAAATTTCACTGGCCCCGCTGTAAATCGCATTGGCACCATTGCGCACATCGCTGACGGTACGCACCAGTTCGCTCTGCATATGACGCAGGCTGTCAGCCAACACCCCCATCTCGTTGGAGCCGTGGACATCAATACGCTGCACCAGATCGCCACCGGCAATATGACGAATGTTGTCGATCAGGTGGTTCAACGGCCCGATCAGCGCTCGTTTGATCCCGGCCCAGACGCCGATGATCACCAGCAGTACCACGATCAGCACCGTAATAATGATCCAGATGGCAGAGCCGTAAGAGCTTTCGCTATCGCTGACCGCCGTTTCATACAGATGATCGTTCTGCTGCAAATAATTGAGGTACTGCTTCTCAAAACCGTCCTGATAGCTCTGGGTCGGTTGATCGAAGAAGGCATTAATTTTGCCTGCCCCCAGCAACTGGATCAGCTCCGCCAGCGCATTGTGGTAGATATCGTAGTTACGTTTGATCTCTGCCGCAGCCTCCCCGCTCTGGCGCGGATCGCGCGGCAGCGCCTGGTAAGCATTCCAGCTTGCTTCTGCCTGTTTCAGCGAGGTGCTGGCAATCTGCATCAGATCGGACACCGTCGTGCCGCTGCCAATATTGTTCTGATCCATCATGTAGCGGATCCCGGCGCGGTTAAGGGTATTACGGGTTTGCAGCAGCGCAACCCAGCTGGCGTTCAGCGTGGACTGTTGCTGGCGAATGGTTTGCAGAACGGTGAAGTTTTCTTTGTCGTGTTTCAGCGCGTTAAAGAACAAGCCGCCGGAAGTGAGTTGTAAAAGGCCAAATAATCCCAGCACCAGCAATAAACTGGTGACAAGTTTGATGCGAGTTAACATGTTTTCTCTTTCCTTATAGACAGACGTTAGGTTTTCGGCCTGGATAAGGAAAACTTTATGGTGCATCGTGCTATTTTTGTTCGCCTTTCACCGAACAAAAGACAACCAACTGTTTTTCTCTGTGTGATCAAAATCACATATTTTCCGGCACTTACGCGCCATTGAAACCGCTCACCGCCACTCCTTTGCCGCTCAGCAACCGTTTCTGACCACTGAGTCAAATCATCACCGCTTTGCGCGCGTAATTTGTCATGATCGCTGCCAGCATTCAGCCAAAACAACACTTCAAGTCCAGTTCACTCATTCTGCAAAAAACCAGGTCTGATATGGATACTAAAAAACTTTTCAAGCACATACCCTGGGTGATTCTCGGGATTATCGGTGCTTTCTGTCTCTCTGTTGTCGCCTTACGCCGGGGCGAGCACGTTAGTGCTCTGTGGATCGTTGTTGCATCCGTCTCCGTCTATCTGGTGGCTTACCGCTACTACAGCCTTTACATCGCCCAAAAGGTGATGAAACTCGATCCGACCCGCGCAACACCGGCGGTGATCAATAACGATGGCCTTAACTATGTGCCAACCAACCGCTATGTGCTGTTTGGTCACCACTTTGCCGCTATCGCTGGCGCAGGCCCGCTGGTCGGCCCGGTGCTGGCCGCGCAGATGGGTTACCTGCCCGGCACATTGTGGCTACTGGCAGGCGTAGTGCTGGCCGGTGCAGTACAGGATTTCATGGTGCTGTTTATCTCCTCCCGTCGTAACGGCGCCTCTCTTGGTGAGATGGTGAAAGAGGAGATGGGCCGCGTGCCGGGCACCATCGCGCTGTTCGGCTGCTTCCTGATTATGATCATCATCCTCGCGGTGCTGGCGCTGATCGTGGTGAAAGCGCTGGCGGAAAGTCCGTGGGGCGTGTTCACCGTTTGCTCTACCGTGCCAATTGCCCTGTTTATGGGGATCTACATGCGCTTCCTGCGCCCTGGCCGCGTGGGTGAAGTGTCGGTGATCGGCATTGTGCTGCTGGTGGCCTCCATCTGGTTTGGTGGCATTATCGCCCACGACCCGTACTGGGGCCCGGCGTTAACCTTTAAAGACACCACCATCACCTTTGCGCTGATTGGTTATGCCTTTGTTTCTGCGCTGCTGCCGGTCTGGCTGATCCTCGCACCGCGTGACTATCTGGCGACCTTCCTGAAAATCGGCGTGATCGTCGGTCTGGCGCTGGGCATCGTGATCCTCAACCCGGAACTGAAAATGCCTGCGGTGACGCAGTACATTGACGGTACCGGCCCGCTGTGGAAAGGTGCACTGTTCCCGTTCCTGTTTATCACCATCGCCTGTGGCGCCGTGTCTGGCTTCCATGCGCTGATCGCGTCCGGTACGACGCCGAAACTGCTGGCCAACGAAACCGACGCACGCTTTATCGGTTACGGCGCCATGCTAATGGAATCTTTCGTTGCGGTAATGGCGCTGGTCGCCGCATCGATTATCGAACCGGGTCTCTACTTTGCAATGAACACCCCGCCAGCCGGTCTGGGCATCACCATGCCGAACCTGCATGAGCTGGGCGGTGAAAACGCGCCGATGATTCTGGCACAGTTGAAAGATGTGACTGCGCACGCGGCGGCGACCGTCAGCTCCTGGGGCTTTGTTATCTCTCCTGAGCAGGTGCTGCAAACGGCGAAAGATATCGGCGAGCCGTCAGTGCTGAACCGCGCCGGTGGCGCGCCAACGCTGGCCGTCGGTATCGCTCACGTGTTCCATAAAATCATGCCGATGGCGGATATGGGCTTCTGGTACCACTTCGGTATTCTGTTTGAAGCGCTGTTTATCCTTACCGCGCTGGATGCGGGTACGCGTGCCGGTCGCTTTATGTTGCAGGATCTGCTGGGCAACTTCGTACCGTTCCTGAAGAAAACCGATTCACTGGTCGCAGGCGTTATCGGTACGGCGGGCTGCGTGGGTCTGTGGGGTTACCTGCTGTATCAGGGCGTGGTCGATCCGCTGGGCGGCGTGAAGAGCCTGTGGCCGCTGTTCGGTATCTCTAACCAGATGCTGGCGGCAGTGGCGCTGATGCTGGGCACGGTGGTGCTGGTGAAAATGCAGCGCACCAAATACATCTGGGTGACCGTGGTTCCGGCCCTGTGGCTGTTGCTGTGCACCACCTGGGCGCTGGGTCTGAAACTGTTCAGCACCAACCCGCAACTGGAAGGCTTCCTGTATATGGCTAACCAGTACAAAGAGAAGATTGCCGCAGGCGGCGGTGACCTGACTGCACAACAGATTGCCAACATGAACCATATCGTGGTGAACAACTACACTAACGCTGGTTTGAGTATTCTGTTCCTGGTGGTGGTTTACAGCATCATCTTCTACGGCATCAAAACCTGGCTGAATGTACGTAACAACAAAGTGCGTACCGACAAAGAAACACCGTATGTTCCAGTGCCGGAAGGCGGCGTGAAAACCTCTTCACACCATTAAACCTGATGCCGGATGGCGCTACGCTTATCCGGCCTACAAAACATCATGATGTAGAACTCCGCAGAGCGGGGTTCTACATGAGTTCCGCAGTCATCCCAGGCCGGATAAGGCGAACGCCGCCATCCGGCGTAATCAATATCCGGGAAGAATAATGTTTGGTAACTTAGGCGAAGCCAAAAAATACCTCGGTCAGGCGGCAAAGATGCTGATTGGTATTCCGGACTATGACAACTATGTTGACCATATGAAGACCAACCATCCCGACAAACCGTACATGACTTACGAAGAGTTCTTCCGCGAACGCCAGCAGGCGCGTTACGGCGGCGACGGCAAGGGCGGTGTCCGCTGTTGCTAAAGGAGATGTTATGACCCCAATTGCAGTCACACTGTTGACCGGTTTCCTCGGCGCAGGCAAAACCACCCTCTTACGCCATATCCTCAATGAACAGCACGGCTACAAAATCGCCGTCATCGAAAACGAATTCGGTGAAGTCTCCGTTGACGATCAATTAATTGGCGATCGCGCCACGCAGATCAAAACCCTGACTAACGGTTGTATCTGCTGTAGCCGCTCCAGTGAGCTGGAAGATGCGCTGTTGGATCTGCTCGACAGCCTCGATCGCGGCGATATCGCCTTTGATCGGCTGGTGATCGAGTGCACCGGCATGGCGGATCCCGGCCCGATCATTCAGACCTTTTTCGCCCATGAGATCCTCTGCCAGCGCTATTTGCTGGATGGTGTTATCGCCCTTGTTGACGCAGTACATGCCGATGAACAGATGAACCAGTTTACGCTGGCACAATCGCAGATTGGCTATGCCGACCGCATTCTGCTGAGCAAAACCGACGTTGCTGGTGAGAGCGAAAAGCTGCGCGAACGCCTGCGCCGCATCAACGCCCGCGCGCCGATTTACACCGTTACTCACGGTGATATCGAGCTGGCGAACCTGTTTAATACCAACGGTTTTATGCTGGAAGAGAATGTGGTCGCCGCGAAGCCGCGCTTCCATTTTATGGGCGACAAGCAGAACGACATTAGTTCGATTGTGGTAGAACTCGATTACCCAGTGGACATCAGCGAGGTGTCGCGCGTGATGGAGAGCCTGCTGCTGAGTTTTGCCGAAAAGCTATTACGTTACAAAGGGATGCTGTGGATCGACGGCGAGCCAAACCGCCTGCTGTTCCAGGGCGTGCAGCGCCTCTACAGCGCCGACTGGGATCGCCCGTGGGGCGATGAAACCCCGCACAGCACGCTGGTGTTTATCGGTGTGCAACTGCCGGAAAAGGAGATCCGCGAAGCCTTTGCGGGGTTAAAGAAATAACCAATACCTTATCCGGCCAGGGCTTTGCAAAGCCGAACACAGGCCGGATAAGCGCAGCGCCATCCGGCACTTATCCGTTACTTCTTGTTCTGCAAATCGCGCATCATTGCCTCACGCAAAATGGCATTGAGCCGCGTCTGATACCCTTTCCCCGGTCGTTTTAACCATTCCATCACATCAGCATCAATACGCACCGATGCCTGCGTTTTTAACGGGCGAAAAAACTTGCCACGCACAGCGCCAGCCCATAACGCATCCTTCGTAGACGGAATATCGCTGTAATCAATCTCTTCGTCCGATTTATTTGCCAGCGCTTTTAATTCAGCTTCACGCTGCTTGTTGAGCGCTGGCAACTCACCCGATTTATGTTTAACCATGCTCATAACGATCCCTTTCTTTTTTGTCAGCCTTGCGGGCACTGATGATACGGATAATTTCGTGCCCACTTTCAAAACGGATGGTATGGGCCACCAGAATAATAACGATGCCGTACATCAGACCGATAGTTTGCCATCGATATTCGCCATTCTCGAACCGGTCCTGAATGGACAAATGGTAAGGATCCTCGAAAACCGATACGGCTTCTTCAAAGCGAATGCCATGCTTGCGTTGATTACTTCTTGCTTTAGTGACGTCCCATTCAAACTCCATGACATGCTTTTCTCATCCTTGAGTGTATATACAAAAAAGTATATACATTTTTGTATTTTGATCTGCTGTTTTTTTCATCATGGAATGTAAAGATTCCCCCTCCTCGCTGGAGGGGGAAAGGGAAAATTACTGCCGCACCACCACCAGTTTCTGGTTCACAAACTCTTTAATGCCTAAATCAGAGAGTTCGCGACCAAAGCCGGAGCGCTTCACGCCGCCGAACGGCAATTCTGCGGCGGTATCGGTCAGCCAGTTGATCCACACCATCCCGGTTTCAATGCGCGAAGCCATCTGTTTCGCGCGCTTGATATTGCGGCTGAAGATTGCCCCGCCGAGGCCATAGTGCGAATCATTGGCCAGTCGAACGGCTTCATCATCGTTATTCACCACATAAATTTGCGCCACCGGGCCAAAGAACTCTTCAAAGTAAGCCGGATTATCGCGCGTGATATGGGTCAAAATGGTCGGCTCAAAGAAGTTGCCTTCGCTTTTAGCAGGCTTACCGCCAAGATGCAGTTTCGCCCCTTTTTGCACCGCCTCGCTCACCTGCTGGCTTAGCGTATCCAGCGCCTCTTTTGACGAGAGCGGGCCAAGCGTGGTGCTTTCATCCAGCGGATCGCCCAGCTTCACCTGGCGGAAAGCGTCCGTGAATTTGCGCAGGAACTGATCGGCAATATCCTGATGAATAATAAAGCGTTTGGCTGCCGTACAAACCTGACCCGCATTCGCCAGGCGCGCCTGCACGCCGGTTTCCACCGCTTTCTCCAGATCGGCGTCATCCAGCACGATAAACACATCATTCCCGCCCAGTTCCAGCGTCGATTTTTTGATGTGTTTCGCCGCCTGCGCCGCTACCGCGCTACCGGCTTTTTCCGAACCGGTCAGCGCCGCGCCCTGCACGCGCGGATCGGCAATAATGGCCGACACCTGATCGGAAGAGATAAACAGATTGGTCCATGCCCCTTCCGGCACGCCCGCTTCCCGCACCAGATGGGCAAACGCTTCGGCGCACTGCGGCACGATGCTGGCATGTTTACAGAGAACCGGGTTACCGGCGGCGAAGTTTGGCGCCAGCACACGCATCAACTGGTAATACGGGAAATTCCACGGCTCGACGGCCATAATGACGCCAATCGGATGGTGTTCAACCCATGCTTCGCCGAGTTCAGACGGGTATTTCACCGGAGCCAGAAAGGCTTTCGCGTTATCGGCATAGTAACGGGCGATCTGCGCACAGAGCTGTACTTCACTGCGGCTTTGCGCAATCAGTTTCCCCATCTCGCGGCTGGCGATTTTTGCCAACGCTTCCTGCTGGTTGTCAATCAGATCGGCTAGTTTGTGCAACACCGTAAGCCGCTGATCGATATCGCCCTTCGACCACGAAGAGTGATACAGCGCATCCGCTTTTGTCAGCGCCACTTCAATCTCGGCATCATTGTGGTTCGCGTACTCTTTAATGAGCTGATTGTTAAAAGGATTCACTGTTTTATAAGCCATATTACATGTCTCCTGGTATCGTCATTCATTAAGTTTTAAACGCTGTCACAAGCCTTAAGCCTAGTTGATAAGCAACGTCTTATAAAAATACTCAGGATAAAGATAAGTAAAGATAATGATTAACAGGCAGGTTATAGCGTTGATTTTGGCGGATGTACGTTGCGCTATGCTTATGCGATGAACATCACAGGAGGTGCCGGGCACGGTGGTGAAAGCGGTGAGGATGTTGAAACTCGCGCATGGCCCCGGCATTGAGTTGTTTGAAATGCAGGGACCATCACAGCGGGAAGCCCTGACTCAGCCCAGCACGTCCTGCACGCAGGCTTTAAACACTTTCACGCCGAGCGCTAATGCTTCGCGGTCAAAGTGCATTTCCGGGTGATGCAGCCCCGGCGTCAGGTTGGCGCCCAGCCCCCAGAAACCGCCTTTCACCTGCGGGCGCAGACGCAGGTAGTGGAAGAAATCTTCACTGCCTGGCGTTGATTTCGGTTCGGTCAATCCGGCGTCGCCAAACACGCTACGGATAGCGCGGGAAACCACTTCCGTTGCCTCATCATCAATGATGGCGGCGGGCATCTCTTTCAGGATACGGATCTCCGCCCGTGCGCCATACGCCGCAGCGCTGCTCTCGATAGCGCGCAATACCTGCTGTTTGAGCGTCTCCATGGATTCGTTCTGCGCCGCCCGCAGATCCCAGCACACCTGCGCTTTATCGGGAATGGAGTTCGTCACCCCGGCATCGCAGAGAAAACGCGTGGCTTTCGCGCTCCAGGTCAGCGACGGCGCAAGGTGAATGCCGTTCACTGCCTGCACCGCGTGCGCAGCGGCATCCAGCGCGTTCACCCCTAAATGCGGGCGCGCGGCGTGTGCCGCTTTACCGTGGAACATCACTTCAACGGTGGCGGATGCCGAGTAGTACATCGCCGGAACAGCCTGCCCCATCGGGCACTCTTCCAGCGGGCGCAGGTGGAAGCCGAGCAGCATGTCGACATCTTCCAGCACGCCGCCCTCGGTAAGGGCAATCGCCCCGGTGCCCAGCTCTTCAGCTGGCTGAAAGATAAACTTCAGCTTGCCCTTTTTCACCACGCCTTCTGCCATCACTTCCTGGGCGGTGGTCAGCACCACGGAAGAGTGACCATCGTGGCCGCACGTATGGCGCGCGACATGCTCACCGTTGATGATATGCCCCAGCGCGTCCATATCGGCGCGCAACGCCAGCACCGGGCCGGGTTTGCCGCTGTCCAGCACGGCCACGATGCCGGTGGTGTTATTCACCTGGCGCGTGACCTGGTAGCCCGCCGCCTCCAGTACGCCTGCGATATAGGCGGAGGTTTTGTACTCTTCGAAGCCCAGCTCCGGGATCTGATGCAGGTAATTAAAGTGTTCTAATGTGCGTGACACGTCTTACTCCTTGGTATTCTTTACTCAGGCAATAACGCGCATGACCAGCATAGAAATAATCGCGTTAAGAATGCTGACGGCCATCAGTAACGGCCAGTACTTCTTCGGGACATCGGCCACACCCAACAGGCGGCCCATATACTGTAGCTGCGAACCCATTAAAAAGATGGCCGGGGCGAGAATGGTGATCTGCCCGACATCAAGCTGGCCTTTAGTCAGCAAGCTGATAGCGACGCCGGTTCCTGCAGAAGAGGAGAGCCAGGCGGTGAGCAGCACGGTAACGGCTTCGCCCGGCAGGCCGAACACGCCCATCAGCGGTGCGAAGAGATGACCAATAATCTGCATCACCCCCAGTAAGTTGAGCATTTCGGCAATGACATAGGCCATTACGACATTCGGCATCAGGTTATTAATGGCGATATTAAAACCTTTACGTGCGCCGATAACGAAAATATCAAACGGGTTGCCGGAGACTTTGGCGGTATTATTCATGGTCGAAATCTCTCTTATAGACAGTATTTAATGTCAGGCGAACCACGGCGGCGCCAACGAATTTCAGGACAAACATTAAGACCAGCGGAATAATGATCGGAATAGTTAATGAGGCAAACATCGCCGATCCAATCGAGAAGTAATTATTAATTAATCCGGCACCGGAATATTGCCACGCGCCCATAATCACCACGTCCTTACGGGCAATTTTTCCGCTGTCGTACAGCTCCTTGGTGAGCGCCGCGCCGGCATCGGTGCTTTGCAGGTCGGTGATCAACGCCAGCCCGGTGTAACCCGGAATGCCCAGCAACGGTTTCAGCAGCGGCGTCAGTAACTTGTGCGCCGCGCGGATAGCGCCATAGTGGGTGAAAATCTCCAGCAGCCCCAGCGCCAGCATAACCGTTGGCACCAGCGACAGCGCAAACAGGAAACCCGCTTTGGCGCTGATGCCGCCGCTGCCGATAAAGGTGCTGGTTTCCGGCGACTTCATGGTGCCAAAAGTCCCGCCCAGCGTGGTGAAGTCGAAGGCGCCCAGCCACGCCATACCGTCCACTTTAAAAAAGAAACCAGAAAAGACCAGTAGCACAATGATCAAGGAGATCCAGGCGCCCGGCCCCACTTTCCACTCGTTTGCCTCTTCGTTTGCTGGTTGCTCCAGCGTTTTAGATTCGCTCATAACATCTCTCTTTAAATATTAATTAGATGGCCATGTTGTATGAATAAGCAGGATCCATGCCTGAATAACAAAATGCTAAAATAAATAGCTGGCATTGCATTTTTTAACGCAATAAAAAACCTTCCCAAAAAACACTGAGAATAAAAAGAAAAGTTCACGAAAAGTTATTTAATTAAGCCCTGGTACCGCCCCAATAAAATAACCTCTCACCGTTTTCGGGCACCGTTTTGGTGCAATTTTATCGGCGTTGTTTTTCATTTCCTCCCGGCAGAATAAATTAAGCATTAATTT
This sequence comes from Kosakonia sp. MUSA4, assembly GCF_013085925.1. Lineage (NCBI taxonomy): Bacteria > Pseudomonadati > Pseudomonadota > Gammaproteobacteria > Enterobacterales > Enterobacteriaceae > Kosakonia > Kosakonia sp. MUSA4. Next base: position 496,529 of record NZ_CP025697.1, on the reverse strand, counting down.
GATTATCTCTATTAAACCGGCATGATAAATGCCTGCAAATGGATGTTATTGTTGCTTTCAGGTCAACAGTCGAGAGGAAACGGCGCATGTTTCAGGACAAACCGGTCGGTTATCTGTATGAGGTGGGCATCCAGGGCGGCATTCGCCGCGCGGCGGATATCCTCGGCATTAACCCGTCGGTGATCAGCCGTCAGATAGCCCAACTGGAACGCGCGCTCCAGCTACCGTTGCTGGAGCGGCGCGGGCGAAACGTGGTGCTGACGGAAGCCGGCCGCCTGCTGGCCGAGGACTATTTCGCCAGCCGCCAGCGGCGGGAGAAACTGGAAAGCCAGCTAAAAGATCTGCGTCATATGCGCGGCGGCACGATTTCGGTCCGCATTGGCGGCGGGCTGATCACCGCCTTTATCGAAGGCGTAATGCGTGAATTCGCCCAATCGTATCCGCAGGTGTTTGTCGATATCGTGGTGGGCAGCATGCAGGAGATGCTCAACGACATTGTCAGCGGTGACGCGGATATGGCGCTGGCATTCGGCCCGATCGGCACGCCGGAACTCAAACGCCACAGCTTCCAGTGGGGGCCGATTTGCGCGGTCGTGTCGCCGCAGCATCCAATCGCCGGGCGCAGCAGTATCACCATTGAAGCGCTGGCGGATTACCCGCTGATCGCGCTGACGGAAAACTTTGGCCTGCAACGCCATATGAACGCGATGTTTAAAAGCCAGGGGTTGCAGTTTCACCCGGCGTACCGCTGCAACCAGTTTTCCACCGCCATGGGCATGAGCCAGGCCGGGCTGGGTATTTCGTTTATGACCGCTTATGCCGCCGCCGATCCTATTCGCCAGGGCTCGCTGGTGGCCGTGCCGCTCGATCATCCGATTGCCAGCAGCGCGCAGTGCCATCTGCTGCGTAACTCCGACCGCCGTTTTACCCCGGCGGCCCACCATATGTGGCAGCTACTGCGCAATGCGTTTAGTGACAAATAGCCGCCTGTGATATACCTGAAATCACATCACTCGTCGGGGCAGCTATGTCGATCATTCGCGATATCCAACAAACGTTCCGCCGTCTGCCCGGCGTTGAGTTGCGCAGCACCTGGCGCAGCCAGCAGGCTTATAAACGCCATAGCCATCCGCAACTGTCGATTGGCGCGATACTCGACGGACAAACCCGCTGCGTCTGCCCTCAACAGGAATACCTGCTGCAGGCGGGCGATCTGATGGTGATTCCGGCCTTAACGCCGCACAGTTGCAATCCGCTTGCCGGGCAACCACGCAGCTACCATATGCTGTATCTGACGCAGGAAATCCGCCCTCAACCTGCGTTGCAGGTGATCCGCAACCCGCAACTTTTCCAACAGTATCAGCACATTGTGGCGCTTATTGAGCGCGGGAAAACGCGGGACTTACCGGCGGCCATCGATCATTTGCTGAATGCGCTGCCCGGCAGCGACAATCATCCTTCCACGCTGCGCCCGCTGAGCCAGCAGTTGCAGGCGGCGTTAACCGATAACCTGCAATCGCCACCGACGCTGGATGCGCTGGCGTACGGCTTTTCGCTACGCAAAGAGACGCTGATCCGCGCTTTTAAGCAGGACACCGGCCTGACGCCCGGCAGCTTTCTCAATATTGCCCGCGTGGAGTTTGCCAAAAGCCGCCTGCGCGCCGGGGAAGCGCTCGCCGATGTCAGCTACCAGAGCGGTTTTGCCGATCAGAGCCACTTTCACCACACCTTTGTGAACTACACCGCCGCCACGCCGCGCCAGTACGCGCGATCAATATCCGACAATAAATAGCGTTTCCTCTGCGCTACGGTGACCTCTGTTTTTTCCTGTTGAGGTCACTATGGAGTCGCTATTTCCTTCTGCTTTTCCCGCGCTGGCGCTGGCACATTTTGTTGCCCTGCTCAGCCCTGGCCCAGATTTCTTCCTGCTGATCGGCTTTGCCATTCGTTACCGCCTGCGCGGCAGCGCCGGGTTATGCGTCGGCATCGCCACCGGCAATGCGCTCTATATTGTGCTGGTGATTATCGGGTCCAGCGCGCTGCGCCAGTTTGCGCCGCTGTTCATCGCCATCGAACTGCTCGGTGCGCTCTATTTGCTGTGGATTGGCGCCCATTTGCTGCGTAGCCGCCCGCAAACGCTGGCCATCGCACACACGCAGCAGTTGTGCCCGTCCTGGCGAAAACAGTGCCTGCTTGGCCTTGGTTCCGCGTTGTTGAACCCGAAAAACGCGCTGTTTTATCTGGCGCTGATGACCGCGCTGCTGGGGCCGGACGTGACGCTGCTTCAGCAATCGGTCAGCGGCATCTGGATGGTGCTGGTGGTGCTGTTGTGGGATCTGGCGCTGGTCACGCTGATTGGCCTGCCCGCCGTGCAGCAACGCATGAGCCGCAGCATCTGCTGGATAGAACGCAGCGCTGGCGCAGTGCTGATTGTGTTTGGGGTGTGGATCCTTGCTGGATTACTGCGGGATCTGCTTGCGATTTAACCTTTTGCATGAATCTGTCGTTGGGTTATATGCTTAAGTCATGGAAAAATTAGCCGAACTTAAGCGCGCCAAGCGTCTGGCGCTCTCGCTGTTGCTGGTTGCAGCCGCAACGTTTATCACTACGCTGTTCCTGCCGCCGGGTTTCTGGGTGAGCGGGATCAAAGCCATTGCTGAAGCGGCAATGGTTGGCGCGCTGGCGGACTGGTTTGCGGTGGTGGCGCTGTTTCATCGTGTGCCGTTGCCGTTTATTTCCCGCCATACGGCGATTATCCCGCGTAATAAAGATCGGATCGGCGACAATCTTGGTCAGTTCGTGCAGGAGAAGTTTCTCGATACGCAGTCGCTGGTGGCGCTGATCCAACGCCATCAACCGGCGCAGATGATCGGCGTCTGGTTTAGCCAGCCGGAGAATGCGCAGCGCGTTGGCCAGCATCTGTTGCAGGTCATGAGCGGTTTTCTGGAAATGGCCGATGACTCCCGCATTCAGCGCCTGCTGCGCCGCGCGGTGCATAAAGCGATCGATAAAGTCGATCTGACCGAAACCAGCGCCATCATGCTGGAGAGCCTGACGCGCAACAATCGACACCAGAAGCTGCTCGATACCTTAATCGCCCAGCTTATCGCCCTGCTGCAACGAGAGAGCACCCGCACTTTTATCGCCCGCCAGGTGGTGCACTGGCTGGAGACCGATCACCCGATGAAAGCAAAGCTGCTGCCAACGGAATGGCTCGGCGAGCAGAGCGCGGATCTGGTCTCCGAGGCGGTAAATTCACTGCTGGATGATATTAACGAAGACCGCGCGCATCAGATCCGCCAGGCCTTTGATCGCGCAACCCTCAAGCTGATCGCCAATCTGAAAACCGATCCAGAAATCGCCGAGCGTGCAGACAACATCAAAGAATATCTGAAGAATGATGAAGCCTTTAACCACTATGTTGGCGAGATGTGGGCGGATCTGCGCGGCTGGATGAAGGTGGATATGCAGTCCACTGATTCGCGCATGAAAAAGCGCATCAGCGATGCCGGGCTGTGGTTCGGCGAAACCCTGCTGGCGGACGCTGCGCTGCGCGCCTCGCTGAATGAACATCTGGAGCAGGCGGCATATCGCGTCGCGCCTGATTTTGCCGCTTTTTTAACGCGCCATATCAGCGACACAGTAAAAAGCTGGGACGCGCGGGACATGTCGCGCCAGGTGGAACTGAACATTGGCAAGGATCTGCAGTTTATCCGCATCAACGGCACGCTGGTTGGCGGCTGCATTGGCCTGATCCTTTATCTGCTGTCACAGCTGCCCACGCTGCTGCACTTTTCTCCTTTTTGAGCCGCCGCGATCAACAAAACCACACATTTATCACGGCTATAATGCGACATCTTTTTATCATCTCCCGTGTCACGGGGAAGGAAAATCATGTCGCTTATCACCGCACTTCCGGATGTTTTCGAGCAATTCTCCGCCGCCCGCCAGAAAGGCTTTCTCACCGTGATGGATCTGAAAGAACAGGGGATTCCGCTGGTCGGCACCTACTGCACGTTTATGCCGCAAGAGATCGCCATGGCGGCTGGCGCAGTGGTGGTTTCGCTCTGTTCCACCAACGATGAAACCATTGAAGAAGCCGAAAAAGATCTGCCGCGCAACCTCTGCCCGTTAATCAAAAGCAGCTACGGCTTCGGCAAAACCGATAAATGCCCCTACTTCTACTTTTCCGATCTGGTGGTGGGCGAAACTACCTGCGACGGCAAGAAAAAAATGTACGAGTACATGGCAGAGTTCAAAGCCGTACACGTGATGCAGCTGCCGAACAGCGCCGCGGATGCCGCCTCCCGCGCACTATGGAAAGCGGAAATTCTGCGGTTGCAGCAAGTTATCGAACAACGTTTTGGTCAGCCAATTAGCGAAGCCGCGCTGCGTGATGCCATCGCGCTGAAAAACCGCGAACGCCAGGCGCTGGCGAACTTCTATCGCGTCGGGCAGCTTAATCCTCCTGCACTCAGCGGCGCCGATATTTTGAAAGTGGTCTACGGCGCAACCTTCCGCTTCGATAAAGAGGCGCTGATTAGCGAACTGAACGCGATGGCCGAACAGGTCAGAGCCGACTGGCAGGCCGGAAAACGCCTCGATGCCCGCCCACGTATTTTGATCACCGGCTGCCCGATTGGCGGCGCGGCAGAAAAAGTGGTGCGCGCCATTGAAGAGAATGGCGGCTGGGTGGTCGGTTACGAAAACTGCACCGGGGCGAAAGCGACCGAACGCTGCGTTGACGAGAGCGGCGATGTCTACGATGCATTGACCGACAAATACCTGGCGATTGGCTGCTCGTGCATCTCCCCCAACGACGAACGGCTGAAGCTGCTTAGCCAGATGGTGGATGAGTACCAGGCCGATGGCGTGATCGATGTGATTTTGCAGGCCTGCCACACTTATGCGGTCGAATCGCTGGCGATCAAACGCCACGTACGCCAGCAGCACAACATTCCTTATATGGCGATTGAGACGGACTACTCGACATCCGACATCGGGCAGCTCAGCACCCGCGTCGCCGCGTTTATTGAGATGCTGTAAGGAGCTGTTGTGGCACTGACCATAGGTATTGATTCCGGCTCGACCACCACCAAAGGCATTCTGCTGGAGGGCGACAGCATTGTGCGGCGCTTTCTCTGTCCGACCTCGTTTCGCCCTGCTGATTCGATTAGCGAGGCCTGGGAAACACTGCGTGCCGGTGTGGCGGAAAAACCTTTTTTGACGCTGACCGGTTATGGTCGGCAACTGGTGGATTTCGCTGATAAGCAGGTTACCGAGATCTCCTGTCACGGCCTCGGCGCGCGGCTGCTGCGATCGGATACCCGCACCGTTATCGATATCGGCGGCCAGGACAGCAAAGTGATCGCCCTGGATGAGAACGGAAACCTCACCGATTTTCTGATGAATGATAAATGCGCTGCCGGTACCGGCCGTTTTCTGGACGTTATCTCGCGTACGCTGGGCACCCAGGTGGAACAACTGGATGCCATCACCGACGGCGTGGAGCCGCATCCGCTCACCAGCATGTGTACGGTGTTTGCCGAATCAGAAGTGATCAGCCTGCGCTCGGCGGGCGTCGCGCCAGAGGCAATCCTCGCCGGGGTCATCAACGCCATGGCACGGCGCAGCGCGCATTTTGTCGCGCGTCTCTCCACGCAAGGCCCGCTGCTGTTTACCGGCGGCGTCAGCCACTGCGCCAGCTTCCGCCGCATGCTGGCCAGGCACCTGAACAGCGAGGTGTTTACTCATGACGATGCGCAGTATGCGGGCGCACTCGGCGCCGCGCTGATAGGCCAGCGGCAGGGAAAACGGTGATGAACGAATATCTTCTGTTGTTTCACAATACGCCCGGTGTGCTGCAAACCCGCAAAGCGATGCAGGCCTCAGGCGTGACATTTCGGGTGCAGGATATTCCCCGCCAGTTACGCGGCGGATGTGGGTTGTGCATCCGTTTTCACGGCCATCCCGGTGAGGAAAATCAGTGGGTCATCCCCGGCGTGACGCAGGCGGTTTATCGCTGTGAAGGCGAAGCATTCATTGAGATGTTATAAACCCGAGTTGTCGCCATTGTGCCGGATGGCGGCTTCGCCTTATCCGGCCTACGCGAGATCGCGGTAAATTGTAGGCCCCATTTATTGTCCAGCAGCACCCACGTGCCAACCGGTAAAGGTGCTGAAGCGATGGTTGTGTCCCCGCCGAAATCGGCGAGCCGGAGGGCAGATGACAAGGGCTGGACGCCCGGATGGCGGCCAGAGGCGAAACGAGCCAGGGACGGCGAGTCGAGCCGACCGCAGGCAGATGCGCGGGAGGTAAGCGCAGTGCGAAGCACCGATTTCCCTGCGGGGCCGCGGGGATTGAAAAGGGGAGCGCGGTTGCTCCTCTTTTCCCGTTCACGTGATGCCATGTTTAAGCGTCTGCCGCTGTATGGGTGAACGGAACCATTCCTCATACGCTGAGTTAGCGGTTTTACCAGATAACAGCGTCGCCTTACTGCTCCTCAATCACAAACCGTGTGGCTTCGAAGCGGTTCAAAATAAGGTGCACCAGCCAGACCATGGTTAAGGTCGCCACCAGCGACACGGTGACGGACACGATGCGGTAGAGATCGCTGAATACCAGGTCGGTATCCGGATGGAGATTTTGACCAAACATAATGCCAATGGTGGTGACGCTGGCGAACCCGACGCCCGCACCGACTTTTTCCATCACATGCAACCGGGCGCTGAACGCCAGCCCAAGCCCAATCAGCGGCATCATCAGCAGCATATGGCTACTGTGGTTATACAGGATCAGTTGCACCAGCAGAATATAGAGACAGGAGATCACTACGCCCACCACGCGCCACAGCGAACTGAGCACCGAACCGCGATAATGCATCGGAAACAGGATCAAGATGCCCGCCATCAGCGCCGACAGCGAATCGCTTAAGTCACCGATCTGAAAAACAACAAAAATGATGGTCGCCACGGTGCCGGAAAGCAGCGATTCATGGCGCACGCGGGCGGCGTTTTTCTCAATCATCGGCGGACGCGTGCGCGGTTCAACATCCGGGATCAGGTAATTCATTAGCGCGCTCAGCGCCACGGCCATCACGCTGGCTTCAATATTGGAAAACAACAGCGTGTGCCAGTCGCCGGTGGGATAGCTCATAAAGTTGAGCATCGTGCTCTGGCACACCACGCCCGCCGAACCGAACAGAAACAGCGCGCCTTTGCTCATAAAGCGAAAGCGCATCACGTACAGCCCGAAAACCACCAGCGTCATGATCACCGGCCAGCGCGACAGATAGCCGATGATGAATACCATTTCGATGCAATTCAGCACCGCGCTAAAGATAAATTGCTTCGCGACATGACGGTTAAACACCGGTACCAGCGATAACAACATGACCGGATAGACCACGTAAAACACGCCATATTGCGTGTTGTAAAAACTCGACACGCTCAGGGCGATCATCCCGGCGAAGACAATACGCAGCGTCTGCCGAAAATCATTCGGCGTATAGACGATATTGCCGTGGGGCGTAAATACGCGCGCCAGCGTGTTAATAGACATAGTGCAGCAAACTTACCAGACGGATTTGCAGGCCGGAGAAGAAGCGGGCAAAGACCCCTTCGCTGTTGTAGAGCTGCACCGTTGCGCGCGCGCCGGTCGGCAACGGCTTCGGCAATGGCTCATCGAGCGCTACGTGGATCCGCATCCGCTGCGCATCGCGCACCCAGCGGTTCGAGGTTTCCGGCGCGGAAAGCTCGCCATTCACCGCTTCCTGGCCCGCCAGAATCCCCGCGTCGTTGCTGGTCACATGCGCTTTAAATACGTGCCCTGGCAGGGCATCGAAAACCACTGCGGCATCGGTTCCGGTATGGGTATGACGCAGGCTCTTCTCGCGGAAATCCGCCACGATATCGGTTTTATCATGCACCAGCGCCAGCGAAGCGCTACCGGCAGCGGCGTAAAAACCGGGGCTTAATTGCAGGTTACTGACGGTACCCTCCACTTCCGCGCGGACTTGCGTCCAGCCGAGGTTCAGCTGCGCCTGCTGTAGCGCATTACGATATTTTTGCAGCGTCACGTTGCGCGCGTCATCGCGGTCGCCGCGCTCAATGATTAACGCATTGATACTGGCATTAATGTTATTCACCGACTGCACGCTGGTCTGCCAGGTGGTGCGGGCTTTATCCAGATCGGACTGCGAAACATTGTGCATCGCGCCAAGATTCTGGTAGCGCTCAAAGGTGACGCGATCGTTTTGCGCGGTGATCTGCGCGGTCTTCAGGCTGGCCTGCGCGGCAACGATTTGTGCATCCAGTTGCTGGTTGCTGAGGCGCGCCTGTTCCAGCGCAATTTCCGCCGCTTCGACCTGGTTTTTAAACGGCGTGGGATCCAGTTCAAACAGCAGATCGCCTTTTTTGACCTGGCTGTTGTTCTGCACGTGAACCTTTGCGACATAGCCGGAAACACGCGCGGAAACCGGCGTCACCACGCGCATAACGGTAGAGTCCGGCGTCAGCGGGATCCAGATATCGGCAACGATAAAATAGACAAACATCAGCAGGAAAGAGGCAATACTCACCCTTACCCAGCGGGCAAATTTTTGTTCTGGCGTCATCATTTTCTTATTCGGTTTTATTGTCTTCTTCGCGCATCACGCGCAAGTTACAAGCGATTTGATTCAGGGTGTCGCTAAAAGCGAGCATCTGCGCAGGCGGGATATTTTCTGCCGCCCGCTCCTGGCACGCTTCAATCACCTGCGTGATCTTTTCCAGCAGGCGTTGGCCCTCAGCGGTGAGCGTCAGCAGGCGAATGCGTTTGTCGTACGGCGATGTCGTACGCACAATCAGCCCCTGGTTTTCCAGCTGCGTCAGGGTGCGCATCAGCGGCGGTAATTCAATACCGTGCACTTCCGCCAGCTCGCTGACCGAAACGTTGTCCCCCAACTGACGCAACTGCATCAGTACCGTCCAGCTTGCCTGGGTGATACCGGTATCGCTCAGCGCGTGATCGATGGTCGCGCGCCACTGACGCACTACCATCGCCATACGCATTCCCAGCGGTCGGCGGGCAAACAGCTCATCTTCGGTCATAGGCGTTCCCCTAATTCACAGGCAGGGGAAGATAATAGTTATCAAGGTAAGTATCAAGAAACGGGAGGGCGAATAGCATGGATTGTGAAAAGCGGACACCGGAACGGCGTCAATCAAAAAACACCATTCCCTTGTAGGGTTTCTCTCGGCAGGCCGCCAGCCGCTGGGCGAGATTGCCGACGTGCGCTTCGAGTTTGTGCCCGTCCGGATCGAGAAAATACCAGGAGTCGCCTTCGCTTTTGTTGGCTTTCCAGCTCGCAACGCCAGCCTGTTCGAGGCGCGCAACAAACCCGGCGAAATCGCTTTCGCTAATGCTAAAGGCATAATGGGTGTAATCGCTGCGCTGCGGCGGAACATATTCACGCTGCGCATCCACCGACAAACACAGCCACAGTTCGCCACAGGTAAGGTAAGCGCCGTTGTCCCAGCGCGCATGCAGTTTCAAGCCGAGCAGCCGATGGTAAAAATCAACGCTGCGGGAAAGGTCGCTGACCGCGAGTGTCAGGTGATTGAAGTGGCTCAACATGGTTTATCTCCTTTCCGCGGTGGCGACGATAAAACACTGCGCTGCGCGGACAAACGCAGTGTTCAGTGACGGGTGGATTACTGCGCCTCTTTCACCTCGGTGACGAACTCCGGCAGATCCCAGGTGCCGCCTGCTCGGATATAGCGGCACATACCGGTGGTGGATTCGCTGCTTTTACGGAAGGTTTCGCCGTCCCATACCCACTCCGCAGAGGCCCAGCAATCGCCGATACCGCGACCGCGCTGCCCCAGCGAGATGATGCCGTCGGCATAGTCGGACGCCGAGTTAGTGATAAATTGCGGGTTCCCTTTCAGGGCTTTATCCAGCACCCAGTAGCCGTAACCTTCGTTGTACGCGCCGCGCCAGCAAAGGGCGGAGATCAGGACATGCTTACGGTCGAGTGGCGTTAGCGTAATGTCATTATCGCCATCAATGACCGGTTCTTGCGGTGATGCAAGACCTTCACACTCGTTATTGTCAGGGAGCGCCGCCAGCAGGCGCGGCTTCAGCACGTTGACTTCAGCTGCGGTCAGCGCGCGGTCTTCGCCGCTTTCTACTTTTGCCGCCTGAATGACCGGCGCAGCCACCGCAGGTGTCACCGTGTTTTCGGCTTTATCGCCTTTTTTACTGAGCGCGCCCGGCGTGCCAACGCGTCCCTGCACATCATCAAATTTCAGCAGCACCGCATACGCGCCGTCGCCGGAAAGCACAAAGGGTTTTGCCGCGCCTTTGAATTCCACTTTTGCGCTGCCTTTCACGGCGTCAATCAGGCTGTGCGCCTGCGCGTCCGATAAGCGCCAGGTATCATTATCTTCGGTGGCGATTTCGCCCTGCGATTTACCGTCGATCCACAGCGAGAGCGCCGCCTGCGGCGCAGTTTCATCCGCGTCCATCTCGGCCAGCACCACATCCACGGTAATCGGCATGTCCGGCCCGGCTTTACGGGTGATCAGTACCGATCCGCTGGCTTCCTCTTCCGCGCTGTAACCCGCTGCGCGGCAGGTGAGCGTGTTGTCGCACACCACTTCCCAGTCTTTATGATCAAACGAGATGCCCGACTGCTCCGCCAGCGCGGGCGCACTCAGCGTCGCTGCCATCACCAGCGCCGCCCTGATACCACTGTTCATGCCATCACTCCGTAATGAGAAATGCCGACAGTGTGCAGAAATTATCGATTGGGGAGAAGTGTATTTTGGCGGGATAAAGCGAAATGAGGCGAGAAACATTTCCCGCCCCAATAGATCAATCGAGGTTAAGGTCGCTGTAGGATTTCACCACGCGGGAAACGATGCCGTAATCGATCGCTTCTTTGGTGTTCATCCAGTAGTTACGATCGGTATCCTGCTTCACTTTTTCGACCGGCTGACCGGTTGCATCAGCGATCAGCTGGTTAACGCGTTCCAGCGTGCGGATGATCTCTTTAGCTTCAATCTCAATATCACTCGCCTGACCACGCACTCCGCCCAGCGGCTGATGGATCATAAAACGGGTGTTCGGCAGCGCGTAGCGGTGCTCTTTTTTCGCCGCAAGGAAGATGGTGATCCCGGCGCTGGCCACCCAGCCGGTGCCGATAATGTGCACTTCCGGGGTGATGAACTTAATCATGTCGTGAATGGTATCGGCCGCTTCAACGTGACCGCCCTGGCTGTTGAGATAGATCTTGATCGGTGCATCGCTGATGCCCTGCAACAGCAGAAGCTGGGTGACCACTTTCTCGGTCAGCGCCTGGTTGATCTCGCCAGAGATAATAATGGAGCGGGCATCCAGCAGCTTTTGCTGCATCAGTTGTGAAGCGTTGCCGCCCTTCTCTTCTTTTTTATCGTCTTCATCGTTGCTGTTAATAAAGTGCATCTGCTCTCTCCCCTTCAGGTTATGGAGCTAAGCATAGCCCAACGCCGAAGAGGCGGAAATAACAGATGTTATCTCCGCATTTTCTATCATTAACCCAGCTCTTCACGACGCAACCCGAGGTCTTTAAGCTGCTCGTCGCTTAACGCGCGCAAAAGCTTGCGCGTTTGCCAGCGTAAGCGCAGAGCCTGAAACTTGCGCCAGAGAAAAATAAACCCGCTAAAAGGGCTTTTGTGTCGATTTTCAAAAAATTCCATCGGTGCTCTCCTCGCCTGAACAGAGCCCCATTTTCTCTGTAATCCCGCCCTACAATACAGATTCAGAAAATACTTTTCTTTAACATACAGATCGCTTAAAACAGTATCTGAACGGCAGTTTTTCCGCGAATCTGTACTGGTTTTTAAATCTGTATGGCAAAGAAAAGGGATACAGCATGACCCGTTACCAACATCTGGCTACCCTGCTGGCCGGGCGTATTGAACAAGGTTTATATCGCCACGGCGAAAAGTTGCCCTCGGTGCGCAGCCTCAGCCAGGAGCATGGCGTCAGTATCAGTACCGTGCAGCAGGCTTATCAGGTGCTGGAAAATCTGCAACTGATCACCCCGCAGCCACGCTCCGGTTATTTTGTCGCGCCAAGCAAAGCGAAGCCACCCGTCCCGGCGATGTCGCGCCCGGTTCAGCGCCCGGTGGATGTCACGCAGTGGGACGAAGTGTTGACGCTGTTAGAAGGGCGCGAAGACAAAACACTCGCCACCTTCGGCGGCGGCGCGCCGGATATCAGCCAACCGACGCTTAAACCGCTGTGGCGGGAAATGCAGCGCGTGGTGCAACATCAAATCCAGGACGTACTGCGTTACGATACGTTGCCTGGCCGCCGCGAATTACGCGAGCAGATCGCCCGTCTGATGCTGGATGGCGGCGCGGCTATCACCGCTGATGAAATCGTGATCGCCAGCGGTTGTCATCCCGCGCTGTCGCTGGCGCTGCTGGCCGTCTGCCAGCCGGGCGATATTATCGCTGTTGAATCGCCTTCCTATTACGGCACTATGCAGTTGCTGCGCGGGCTGGATATTAAAGCCATTGAAATTCCGACCGATCCTGAAACCGGTATCAGCATCGAAGCGCTGGAGTTAGCGCTGGAACAGTGGCCGATTAAAGGCGTGATTCTGGTACCGAACTGCAATAACCCGCTCGGTTTTATCATGCCGGAAGCGCGCAAAAAGGCGGTGCTGGCGCTGGCGCAACGTCACGATATTGTGATTTTTGAAGATGATATTTACGGCGAGCTGGCGGCGGTTTACCCGCGCCCTTGCACCATCAAATCGCTGGATATCGATGGCCGCGTGCTGCTGTGCAGCTCCTTCACCAAAACCGTAGCGCCAGGTTTGCGGGTGGGCTGGATTGCGCCAGGGCGTTATCTCGACCGGGTGTTGCACAAAAAATATGCCGCTATCGGCACCAACACGCCCGGCCCACAACTGGCGATGGCGGCGTTTATCCGCGATGGCCACTATCACCGCCATGTGCGCCGCATGCGTCAGATTTACCAGCAGCATCTGGAAACGTACACCTGCTGGGTGCGGCAATATTTTCCCTGCGGGATCTGCGTGACGCGCCCGCAGGGCGGCTATCTGCTGTGGATCGAACTGCCGGAAACAGTGGATATGGTTTGCGTTTCCCGCATGCTTTGCCGTTTGAAAATCCAGATTGCGCCCGGTTCGCTGTTCTCCGCTTCCGGCAAGTACCGAAACTGCCTGCGGCTGAACTGCGCCTTGCCGCTCACCGAGGCAAACCGTGAAGTGATCAAACAGTTAGGAGAAGCGATTCACGCCGCGCTGGAAGAGTGAGGAATTTTTGCAAAAAAAATGCCCCAAAACGTACGGAGCAAGCTCCGACTGGGGCGTAAAGGTGGATGATAAAAAGTAATATGTTATTGCGCTAAAAAGCGCTGAATCTTCTGGCTTATCGCCTTGTTAAGCTGGCAAACCCGCGCTTCCGTCAGGCCAAGGAGCTGGGCTATCTCTTTCAGGCTCATTTCATGCTGGTAATAGAGCGCAAAGATCTTCTGTTCGCGCCCGTCGAGGCTCGCTATCGCGCCGCGCAATGTCCGGCTGAGCACCTCTTCCTCTTCCAGCAGGCGGCTATCCAGCGCGGCCGGCGTCCCTTCACCGGCAGGCAGCGCATCAAGGCTCTCCACTTCGCTGGCCGTGTCGAGCAGACGATGCTGTTGATACTCTTCTGCGCTTAACGCAAAGCGCGCATTCAGTTCGCCAAACCCTGGTGTATGGCCCAGCTCGCGCTCCATTTCACGAATAGCATCGTTGAGTTTGTGCGTCTTTTGCCGCAGACGGCGAGGCCGCCAGTCCTGTTGACGTAATTCATCCAGTACTGCGCCACGAATACGCTGCGCGGCATAACCGGAAAAATGCGTATCCGGATGCCCATAACGACGCAAAGAGGAAAGCAATCCCATCAGGGCAACTTGCTGCATATCGTCTTTGCCCATTACGCTATTTCGCTGCCAGGCCAACTGTTTGACCACTTTATTCACCAGCGGTAAGTAAGTGCTGATATAGCGCGCTTCATCACGCGGCGTCAGGTTTTCTGAAATTGTCAAACTCATTGTTTATGCTACAAAAATGTTATGTAATATTTATTTGAATATGTCTTTTAAAATATAAAATGACAAAATCACCACTCTGAAATAATAATAAATCGCATAAACCAGCAGCGTAATAAAATACATCATTACTAATGATTCTTGCTGAACTGGTAATTAAAATAATACACCAGCATCTTTATTTTTAATTACCCGAAAAACGACAATTTCTGATTTTGAATATTTCAGAATGGTAAAAGATTATCAATATATTCCGGCGTTGATTTCCAGCGTTAATTAATAACAATTGTTCAACATCAATATGAATGGAAAATAACAACCAACCGCTAAGCAGTGCTCTTTGCACAACATGAGCAGCGTCACACTCTTGCCACTCATCCGGTTCAAGAATAAATTATTCTTCTTTTTGCTTTCAGGAATAATATATTATTCCTGAAAGCACGCCGTCACCGCAGCGTAACGGCCAACCCTTCCCGTAACCGTGGAGCGAGACATGAACATTGATCTATCCAGACTGACCACCGAGGGCCGCAATACCGCCAGTGAAAACATCGACATGCTTGATACCGAAGCGATGCTGCGCGTGATCAACAGTGAAGACCAGAAAGTGGCGCTGACGGTGGAAAAAGTGATCCCGGCTATCGCGCAGGCGGTGGATGTGATTGTCGCCGCATTTAAACAGGGCGGCCGTTTGATCTATTGCGGCGCGGGCACTTCCGGGCGTCTTGGCATCCTCGATGCCAGTGAATGTCCCCCAACGTTCGGCACGCCGCGCGAGCAGGTTGTCGGCCTGATTGCCGGTGGTCATCGCGCCATTTTGCAGGCGGTGGAAAACGCTGAAGACAGCCTGACGCTGGGCGTTGACGACCTGAAAGCGCTCAACTTCACCGCGCGAGATGTGCTGGTCGGCATCGCCGCCAGCGGGCGCACGCCGTATGTGATTGCCGCCATGAAATACGCACAAAGCCTGAACGCGACAACCGTAGCGCTCACCTGTAATGAAAACAGCGAAATGGCGCGCATTGCCGATACCGCGATTGTGCCGGTGGTTGGCCCGGAAGTGGTAACCGGTTCCTCGCGCATGAAAGCAGGCACCGCGCAAAAACTGGTGCTCAATATGCTGACCACCGGCGCGATGATCCGCAGCGGCAAAGTCTATGGCAATTTGATGGTGGATGTGGAAGCCACCAACCTGAAGCTGGTGCAGCGTCAGATAAACATTGTGATGGAAGCCACCGGCTGCCCCCGCGACATCGCCGAACAGGCGCTGAAGGCCTGTGGCGGGCGCTGCAAAACCGCCATCGTGATGGTGCTCGGCCAGCTCAGCGCGGAACAGGCGACACATCTACTGGCCGATAACGGCGGCTTTATTCGCCAGGCGCTGGTTGATGCGGGGATCAAGTAATGGCCAAAATCAGCGAACAACTGATCGCGACAATTATCGAAAAGGTCGGCGGTAAGGAGAATATCAATACCTGCGGCAACTGCATGACGCGCCTGCGCCTGACGCTCCGCGACGATTCACGGGTGGAGGCGGAGAGCCTGAAAGCCCTGCCCGGCGTACTGGGCGTGGTGAACAGCGACGATCAGTTGCAGATCATCGTCGGCCCCGGCAAAGCGCAAACCGCAGCGGAAATGCTGAACGCAATGATCGGCGGCCACGCCGCGCCCGTGGAAGCCGCATCGCTGAAGAGCATCGCCAGCGACACCAAACAGCAAATGAAAGCGAAGCAGACCAGCGGCGTGCATCAGTTTCTGGCGAAGTTCGCCACCATCTTTACGCCGCTGATTCCGGGATTTATCGCCGCCGGAATGCTGCTGGGCTTTGCCACCTTAATCGAGCAAAGCCTGCTGCTCAACGCGGCAGAGAAGAACACAACCGTGGCGCACCTCGTCGGCTATATGAAGGTTTTTGGTAAAGGCCTGTTCACCTTCCTGCCGATTCTGATTGGCTATAACGCGCAAAAAGCCTTCGGCGGCAGCGGCGTTAACGGCGCCATTATTGCCGCGCTGTTCGTGTTGGGTTATGACCCCAAAGCCACGGTCGGTTATTTCGCCGGTATCGATAACTTCTTCGGCATGGGAATTGATCCGCGCGGCAACATTATCGGTGTGCTGATCGCCGCGATCCTCGGCGCGTGGATCGAACGCCAAATCCGCAAAGTGGTGCCGGATAACCTCGACATGATCCTCACTTCGCTGCTGACGCTGCTTATCACCGGCGCGCTGGCGTTTGTGGTGATTATGCCGATTGGCGGCGAGCTGTTTAAAGGCATGTCGTGGCTGTTCCTGCACCTAAATGGCAACCCGTTTGGCTGCGCGGTGCTGGCGGGCCTGTTTCTTATCGCCGTGGTGTTTGGCGTTCATCAGGGATTTATTCCGGTTTACTTCGCACTGATGGATGCGCAGGGCTTTAACTCGCTGTTCCCCATTCTGGCGATGGCAGGCGGCGGCCAGGTGGGCGCGGCGCTGGCGCTCTATTTCCGCTCACCTATGCATTCGGTGCTGCGTAACCAGGTGCGCGGGGCGATCATTCCCGGTCTGCTGGGCGTGGGTGAACCGCTGATTTACGCGGTGACCTTGCCGCGCGTGAAGCCTTTCGTCACCGCCTGTATCGGCGGCGCGTGCGGGGGATTTTTTATTGGCACCGTCGCGTGGCTGGGTTTACCGGTCGGCCTGAATACGGTGTTTGGCCCTTCCGGGCTGGTGGCGCTCCCGCTGATGACCTCCGGCCAGGGCATTTACGCCGGGATGGCGGTTTACGCGGCAGGCGTCGTCATCGCTTATCTGTGCGGTTTTATTGCCACCTGGCTCTTTGGCCATAAAAACGTGGATCTCAGCTAATCACTCACCACCCGGCGCAATGCCGGGTGGCGTTTATCCTCAGAATGCCCAGGAAACGCTGCCCACGATGCTGCGCTCCGCACCAAAATAGCAGTAAGAGAGCGAGTTACAGGCGGCTACGTAGCGTTTGTCCGTCAGGTTATTGACGTTCAACTGCGCACTTATCCCCTTCAGGCCAACATGGCTCAGATCGTAGCCGACGGCCAGATCCACCAGCGTATAGGACGGCAGCGTGTGCGTGTTCTGGCGATCGGAGGTAATGCCATTCACATAACGCACGCCGGAACCAATCGTCAGCCCGTTGAACAACCCCGTTTTCACGTCATAACTGAGCCAGGCGCTGGCCTGATTGCGCGGCGCATACACCGCACGTTTTCCCTGCTCTTCCGCGCTGCTTTTCTTGTAGCGAATGTCGTTGTAGGTGTAGGCGGCCTGCAAACGCAGGTTGTCCGTCAACTGACCGACCGCTTCCAGCTCCACCCCTTCCGATTCGATTTCGCCGATTGAGCGGTACGGATCGGTCGGCTCCACTTTGGTGGCAATATTTTCCTGGTTGATGCGATAGACCGAGGCGCTGTACATCGTCTGTGAACCTTCCGGCTGGAATTTCAGCCCCGCTTCCCACTGCTTGCCTTTCATCGGCTGCAAAATTTTGCCGTATTCATCGGTAAAACTGGTCGGCGTAAAGGCGGTTGAGTAGCTGACGTACGGCGCGAACCCGCTGTCGAACAGATACATCAGCGCCGCGCGGCTGCTAAAGTGATCCTGATCCAGCGTATCGCGGGTATCGTTGATCTTGTTGACGTTGGTGATCTTCACCTGATCGTGACGACCGCCGAGCGTCAGCCGCCAGCGATCGAGCGACATCTGATCCTGCAAGTAGATCCCGGTCTGCTCCAGCTTGTGTTTTTCCCGGCTGTAGACCGAAATTGACAGCGGATCGGCGCCGTAAACCGGGTTAAATGCATCAATCGCCGGGAAACTGCCATACGAAGCGGTGACATTATTGCTGCGGCGCTGATAATCGACGCCGAGCAGTAGGCGGTGGTTAATGATGCCGGTATCAACACTGCCATCAATCTGGTTATCCAGCGTGATGGCCGACAGCGATTCGTCGGAACCGGAATAGCCGCGGTTCAGTTCCGTATCATTCAGCCAGCCTGCGGCATACACCTGGTTGAGATTCACTTTGGTGTGCAGGTAGCGCAGCTTCTGGCGGACCGACCAGCCGCTGTCAAAGGCGTGCTCGAGGTTATAACCAACCATATTTTCCCGGCGGTCATAGTTGTCGTAATCATCTTCCCCTTCAAAAAAGGTGTTAGAAATCTTTCTGCCCGCATGCGACGTTACGGTGCCTTCATACGGCAAACCGGAGTGGCTGCCGCCTTCAGGATCGCGATGCAGATAGGCCATCAGTTCAAGGCGGGTTTGATCGGTGATACGCCACGTCAGGCTCGGTGCGATGGCATAACGCTGCTCTTTTAAATAGTCGAATTGCGAATCCGCATAGCGGGTCATGCCGGTTAAACGCACCGCTACGCGGTCGTTATCGTCTACCGGCCCCGTGACATCAAATGCCGCGCCGCGCTGGTTGTTATTACCCGCGAACAATTTCACTTCGCCACCGGGGTCAAACGACGGTTTACGCGAGTTCAGCGCGACAATCCCGCCCGGCGAGGAGCGGCCATACAGCACCGAAGCCGGGCCGCGCACCACTTCCACGCTGTCGAGGAACCAGGGATCGATAACCAGCGAGCTGTGCGAGTTGGTGTCGCCCATTAGTTTCAGGCCATCGAGGTAGACATTATCCAGGCTGCCGTCGGAGAAGCCGCGCAGCACGATGTAATCAAAACGGTTCGATGCGCCGATCTGGTTGCTGTACACGCCCGGCGTGTAACTCACCGCCTGGCGCACGCTGGTTGCGCCCTGCTCTTCATACTGCTGGCGCGTGACAATCGATACTGCCTGCGGCGTTTCGATATCCGGCGTCTCCAGCTTGGTCGCGCCGCTTTGCATTTGTGAGGTGACCACCACCGTATCGTGGGTGGTTAAAGTTTCCTGTGCCAGAACCGATACGTTCATCCCGCCGGTAATACCAATCATTAGCGCCAGTCGCGTTTTTGCGAACATGAAAATCTCCAGAAGCCATTATTATTGTAAATAAGAATTATTACCCTTTTGGCTTCCGCAATAGCTATGCGCAATGACGATTCACCTATGCGCAGTGACAAAACGCACGCAAAAAAGTCGCTATGGTCTATGGCCAGAAATCAGGCGAGGCGCATTTCGCTGGGTGCCACACCGTAGCGGCGACGAAAAGCGGTAGAGAAATTCGTGGCATGCTGATAGCCCGACATCCAGGCCGCCTGCTGTACGCTATACCCTTGCGCCAGATAGCGCCGCGCCAGTTCAAGGCGGCAGTCGCGCAGGTAATCAAACACGGAATGGCCATACGCCTGGCGGAACTTCACGCGCAAACTGCTGGAACTCATTGCCGCCAGTTGGGCTAATGCGGTGAGGGTGTACTCTTTTTCCGGCTGCTGTTCCAGCAAACGGCGCACGGTTTCCAGCCGGTGCTGCTCGCTGCTGGCGGCGGAACTGCGTTTTTCGCTGCCTGGCAAGGGTTGCGACAGCGCATGCCCGAGCAATTGCAGCATCACGCCTTCAAGGATCAACTGGCGCGATAAACCCGGTTGCTGGCTCTGCTGCGTGTGTTGCAGCCCGGAAAGCAAAAATGCCGGAACGGACCATAAAAAGGTCGGCGCGCCGTGCGCTTCCCACTGCTGCAAAAGCGCCGTCAGCAACGGCGATTGTTGGCAGCGCAGCGGATCAACACCCATCGACAGCGTACGCAAGTGGTTATCCGCCTGATGGCTGGCGTTCATCACCTGCTGGTCGCTCAGGCGCGAGGTAAATGCCATCCCCGCGCGCACGATAAATGCTTTGCCGTTCAGGCGCAGTTGCACGCAACCTTCCAGCACCACCAGCATATAGAGCGGGCAACTGTGCAGCGATGTGGTTTCATAGGGTTGCAGGACGCGAATATCCGAGCGGGTAAGATTCAGGCCGGAGGAGAGCGTCATCTCTTCGACTTCTCCCTGAATCACCATGCGCTTTTCTTTGTGAAACGATCGCCCGGACGCCAGCGCCGGGAAACGGTAGTCGATCCCGTAGCGCTCGCCAAAGCCGATAAAATCTTCAACCGAAAAGTCTCTTTTTTGCATAGCCAACAGCCGCCGCGAACCCCTGCCCGACGCCGGGCGAAACGGCTTACACCTTATCATCCGGCCTGGTGTGCTTCAATAATATTGAGAATTATTCTCACATAAGTATGACAAGATGTTAACCACTTCCGCGCGCGCCCATCGAGGCGATAATCTGCTGGCGCAGCCATTGATGGCCGGGATCTCGGTGCAACCGTTCATGCCAGAGCATCAGCATGTCAAAGCCCGGAAGATCCAGCGGCGGCTCGACCACCTGCAAAGTGCGGTTGTTCGCGACCAGCCGCTCCGGCAGTACCGCTACCAAATCAGTGCGGGCGAGCGCATCGAGCATAAACAGGAAATGGGGAACGGAGAGCACCACGTTGCGCTGCAAACCGCGCTCCGCCAGCGCGATATCCGTTGCCGCATGAAAACCGCCGCCTTCTGGCGAGACAATCACATGTTCCAGCTGGCAAAACTGCGCCAGCGTCGGGCCGCCGTTGATTAACGCCGGATGGTGCAAACGCCCGGCCAGCACGTAGCGCTCGGTGAACAATAACCGCTGGTGCAGAGCAGGCGGCGCGCCTTCGCGTAGATGGAAAAAGAGATCGATATCGCCCTGCCCGGCCTGGCGCTGGATCTGCAACGGGCTGAGTTCAAATATCGCCAGACGGCTGCCCGGCGCGGCGGCGCGAAAATGGCTCAGTAAAGGGAGCAGTATCGCCGATTCTGTATAGTCGGTGGCCGCCACGCGCCAGGTGACGGCGGCGCGGGCAGGATCGAAAGCGCTGGCAGGCGCCACCGCTCGTTCCAGCGCTTCCAGCGCCTGACGCAGCGGTTCGCGCAGTTCCTCGGCCCTGGCGGTCGGCTGCATACCGCGCGGCCCCGGCAGAAGTAACGGATCGGCAAAAATGTCCCGCAATCGCGCCAATTGAACGCTGACGGAAGGCTGAGAAAGATTCAGGCGCTGCGCCGTGCGCGTCACATTATGTTCGCTCAACAGCACATCCAGCGTACGCAGCAGATTGAGATCCAGCCGGTGCAAATTAACCATGACTATACCTGTGATATAAGCAATTAATTTCCACTATATCCGTCACTCTCCTACCCTGCACACTCAATTTTGTTGCCTGGAGTTGTTATGAACGTACTGATTGTTTATGCCCACCCGCAGCCCCATTCGCTCAATGGCGCGCTAAAGGATTTTGCCGTGCAGCATCTGGAAAATGCCGGTCATCAGGTCGAGGTTTCCGATCTCTATGCCATGCAGTGGAAATCGCAGCTTGATGCCAATGACAGCAGCGCGCCGCCGGTGGGTGATTTTTATCATCCTTCGTCTGATTCAAAACAGGCGTTTGAGCGGGGAACACAGGCGGACGACATCGCCCGGGAACAGGCCAAACTGCAACGCGCCGATGCGGTGATTTTCCAGTTTCCGCTGTGGTGGTTCTCCATGCCGGCGATCATGAAAGGCTGGGTCGATCGCGTTTATGCCTGCGGGTTTGCCTACGGCGTGGGCGAACACAGCGACACGCACTGGGGCGATCGTTACGGCGAAGGGAGTCTGGCGGGGAAACGGGCGATGCTGCTGGTGACCACCGGCGGCTGGGAATCGCATTACGCTCCGCGCGGTATTAACGGCCCGATCGACGATCTGCTGTTTCCGATCCAGCATGGGATCCTGTTTTATCCTGGCTTCGAGGTGCTGCCGCCGCTGGTGTTTTATCGCAGCAACCGCATGGATGAAACGCGCTTTGCCGAATGTTGTACCGCGCTGGCGCAGCGGCTGGATACGCTCTGGTCAGCAGAACCGCTGGCCTTTCGTCGGCAAAACGGCGGCGATTACCTGATTCCGCAACTGACGCTGCGCCCGGACCTTGCCCCCGGCGAAAGCGGGCTGTCGATCCATCAACAACGTAAATAACCCACTCACCGGTGCGAGCCATGCGCGCCGGTGAGTGTTATCTCACCTTTTTCGCATCTTCTCTCCACAATCTGTTTTTTTGTAACTTTCTATAAGTTCCAGGCAAAAATGTTGCCCCGGACGCGCGGATTCGTTTATTTTAATTGCTCATGAGAACGATCACTCTCACCAAAACGACACGAGGGACAGAGATGCCGACCAAACTATCGCAGGAGCAGCGCCACCAGCAACGCCAGGACGAGATTATTGCCGCCGCGCGCCGCCGCTTTCGCATTAGCGGATTCCACGCGGCCAGCATGTCGCAAATCGCCCTCGAAGCTCAGCTCAGCGTTGGGCAGATTTACCGTTATTTCGTCAATAAAGACGCCATTATCGAAGAGATGATCCGCCGGATTATCGACTACCGCATCGCCGAAATGCAGGGTAAGACCGAAACCGAACACCTGCCGGAAATACTGGCCTGGCGGCACACCCTCAGCCCTGACGATGATGCGCTGATGCTGGAGATGGCGGCGGAGGCAACGCGCAACCCTCGCGTGCAGGAGATGCTGGTCGAGGCCGATGTCCGGATGTTTGAAAACGCCTGCGCGCATATGCAGAGCCGCTATCCACAATTAAGCGATGAACGCATTCGCTGTAGCGTGGAGCTACTGGCAACGCTGATGGAAGGCACCACTTTCCGTCGCCTGACGCCGCAAAAAAGCGACCCGGCGCAAATGCAGGTGCTGTACCAGGAAATCATCACCATGCTGTTTAAGCATTAAATCCCCGACTATTCGGTTCTGATGTGGTTTCACCGGAGCCGACGCCGTATTTTGACCGGAGTTGTTATGCCACGGATCTCTCTTGCCTGGACGATAGTACTGGGCATGCTGACGGCCATTGGGCCGATTTGTACCGATCTCTATCTTCCCGCGCTGCCGGATATTACCCGGCAACTCAGCACCACCACCACGCTGACGCAGCTCTCGCTGACCGCCTCGCTGCTGGGGTTGGGTCTGGGGCAGCTTTTTTTCGGCCCGCTGAGCGATAGGCTGGGACGCAAGCGTCCGCTGATGCTCTCCCTGCTGCTGTTTATCCTCTCTTCCGTATTGTGCGCGACCACGCAGGATATTCACTGGCTGATCTTCTGGCGTTTTATCCAGGGTCTGGCGGGCGCAGGCGGTTCAGTGCTCTCCCGCGCGATTGCTCGTGATAAGTATCACGGCACACTGCTGACGCAATTTTTCGCCCTTCTGATGACGGTAAACGGCATTGCGCCAATCGTCTCGCCGGTGCTCGGCGGTTATATCGCCTCTACGCTGCACTGGCGCGCGCTGTTCTGGACGATGGCGGCGGTTGGCGTGGTATTGCTGCTCTCCAGCATGGTGGTACTGAAAGAGACATTGCCGGAGAAAAGCAGCGGCGGCGGGCTGCTCAGCACCTCGCTTACCGTGCTTAAAAATAAGCAGTTTTCTACCTTCTGCTTTATTCAGGCCTTTATGCTGGCTGGATTATTTTCCTATATCGGTTCGTCGTCCTTTGTTCTGCAAAGCGAATATGGCCTGACGGCGATGCAGTTCAGCCTGCTGTTCGCGGTAAATGGCGGCGGGCTGATTATTTCGGCGCTGATCTTTGCCCGGCTGGCGCGATTTATTGACGGGCAAAAGCTGTTAACGCGCGGCCTGTTACTGGCCGTTTGCAGTGCCGCACTGACCGCGCTGTTTGCCGGATTCGGCATGCCCGTGCTGGCGCTGGTGGGATTGTTCCTCACCGTGGCGCTGAACAGCGGGATTTCAACCATTGCCGGTTCGGCCGCGATGAACAGCGTCGAAGCCCGCCATTCCGGCACCGCATCGGCGTTACTGGGCATGTTGATGTTCGTCTTTGGCGGCATCGCCACGCCGTTGTCCGGTATCGGCGGCGAAGCAATGTGGAAGATGAGTTTCGCCATTGTGCTGGCGTATAGCGCCGCGCTGGTGATTCATGTTTGCGGGCGGCGTCGAAACCATTAGCCACAGAGGTTGACCAAATGGCAACAACCCTGTACTGTTGACTGATTGGCAACGGACGCTCAGGGCAAAAGAAATGCACTTAATCTCAATGAAGGCGATCAAGGAAGCAGTCGATCGCTTTCCTCAACACAAAACAGCGCTTCTCACGCTGGCGAAAACGATTGAAAAAGCAGACTGCCCGACACCGAATGATCTTAAAAGGCTTTACCCGACTCTCGATAATTTTAAATACCTGAGTAAATATTATGTCATTGATATAGCGAACAATAGTCTCAGGATTGTGGCGCTTATCTTTTTTGAAAATCAAAAATTCTATGTCCGGCATATATTTACGCATAGGGAATATGATCGGTTTACCGAACAACATCGCTCGAAGGGGAAGAAAAAATGATCGTCGCTGATGCATTAAAAGCCACCAATGATCTGATTGCTGCGGTTCCCCTATTGGGGGAACACCCGGACGAAAAAGATTACCAGGACGCATTAGAGCTGGTTGAATATCTGCTGGAGAATAACCCCACGACACCGCTACTGGATATCCTCTGCGCGAAGATAAGCGCTTACGAAAACAGCCAGCCAGAAATTATTGCTTTGCGTGAAGAAATGGCAACAATTCCCCCAGGGCTTGCCGTACTGAGAACATTGATGGATCAGTACCACCTGACCACTTCCGACTTTCAGGATGAAATCGGCAGCAAATCAATGGTATCCCGAGTTCTCAACGGTGAGCGCCAGCTTAATATCAATCACATCAAGAAATTAGCTGCCCGCTTTGGTGTGTCGCCGCTTTTGTTTATTTCCTGAGACTTAACCCTTCTTCCCGCCCGGCTTTAACCCACGGTGAAACTCATTAATGCGTTTCACCGTTTTAATGGCCTGCTGCGAAGTGGCGGAAGCGACCGACAAAACAATCATCTCCAGACACAGCAGTACCGTGCCGTGCAGCGGGATCTTACCCTTCTCGCCGCCGCGCGGTACATGGATTACCACATCCGCTTGCTGGCTAAAACGCGAGTCCGTCGCATTGGTCAGCAGGATCACCGGAATCCCCAGACGCCGCGTCTCTTTCAGCGTGGTCAGCCCTTCGCGGTGTGCCGATTTTTGCGCCATCATGATCAGCACATCGCCGCGCTGCAAATTGATCAGCTGCTCGGCGAGCGCAATGCCGGTGCGGTTGAGCGGCGTCGCGGGCAGGCCAATGCGGCTGAATAATCGCGCGGCATACTCCGCCAGGATCCCCGACGCGCCGATGCCGAAAATCGCCACCTGCCGCGCCTCCACCAGCAGGGCCACCGCCTGCGCAATCGCATAGCGGTTATCCGGCGCTGAAAGCACTTCACAGGTGTACTGATGTCCTTCGAGCACAAAATCGATGCCGGAATTGACATCGCAGGCGAGCGCATTCACCGTACTGCTCATCTTTTCTGCTGATGAAATGGCCGGGCCAAACCAGTGCTCCAGCGTCTGTTTTAGATCCCGCAGCCCGGCAAAGCCCAGTGCCTGAATGGCGCGTACCACCGTGGCATCTGAAGTTTGCGTCGCTGCTGCGATCTCAATCGCGGTATGTTCCAGCACCACATCGCGATTTTCATTGATATAGCGGGCAACGGCCTGCAAACGCGGCGACAGCGTGTGCGCCCGCGCGCGAAAGCGTTCACCGTACACATCCACGCGATTTTTCGCTTTTTTTGTGCTCAGCATCGTTGCGGCTCCTTACTTCGCGGCAGGCAGCGGTCGCCCGGCGATTTGTGATTGCACCTGCGCCACCATCAGACTCAGAGAAGCAAAGGAGTTGGAGATCGCTTCCTCACGGGAGATCAGCACGTAATGCCCGCTACGGCAGGCATTGAGAAAATCGCACCAGCCCGGCATCACCGCATCCATCGCCGCCATCTCATCCTGCGGTTTACCGCCGGTATCGCCGCGCCAGGTGGCGAAGACAAAATCAGCGTCCAGCTCCGGCAAACGTTCGGCGCTGACATCAATGCGCCCACCTTCAGGAATGCTGTCGATCAGTTTCGGAAAACGAAAACCGGCATCGCGCAGCACGCGCCCCAGCGAATGATAGCTGTGTAATGCGTTGATTTTGCCGTTGTTCGCCTGAATCACCGACACGGTGATTTTGCTGGTGTCGATCGTATTTTTTAGCGCTGCAATCTGTTCATGGTAACGGCGCTCAAGGATCTGCAAGCGTGCCTGCGTGCCGGTGAGCTGTGCCAGCTTGCGGTAGATCTCCGGCGCACCGCCTTGCAAGTGATCGATACTTACCGTCGGCGCGATCTTCTCTAACTGCTCCACCGGCGTGTTGCGGCTCGGCTCGGTGATGATCAGATCCGGTTTCGCGGCGGCGATCGCTTCAATATCGATATCCGCCGTACCAATAAACGCAATGTCCGAGTTATCAAAGTCGACGCCGGTCAGCATGCCGCTGGAGCGCAGCGTATGGCTGCCGTCGGCGCGGGTACGCCCGTGGCTGGCGACCGGCGACACACCTAATTCGATCAAAGGAATGGTGATATCCAGATCGTGCAGTGACACGATGCGTTTTGGATGCAGCGGTACCGTGACCACGCGCCCCAAATCATCGGTGAAGGTTTGTGTCGGCTCCGCAGCGCCCGCGCTCAGACCAACCAGCAATAACAGTGAAAAAACCAGGCGCATACGGCTCCTTAAGCTTATAAACGATCGCGTCGCCGCCACAGCAGCAGCAGAAAAAAAGGCCCGCCAATCAGTGAGATGACGATCCCGGCGGGAATTTGCAGCGGCGCAAACACCAGACGGCCAGTCGAATCCGCCACCAGCACCAGCAGGCCGCCGAGCAGCGCACTGCCCCACAGCAGCGCCCGCTGGCCGCCGCGCAGCAGAAAACGCGCCATATGCGGGGCGATCAACCCGACAAAACCGATGCTACCAACGCAGGAAACGCTGGCGGCCGTCAGCAATACCGGCGCGATCACCCGCAGCCATGCAAGGTGCGACAGGCGAACGCCGAGCCCGGTTGCTGCCTGATTGCCCAGCAGCGCCACATCGGCGGCGCGCGCCGTTAACAGCAAAATCAGCGTCGCGGGCAGCGCCCAACACAGCGCGACGATCAACAGCGGCCAGGTGGCGGCGTGCAGGCTGCCTGCCAGCCACATCATTGCCGTCTGCACATCACGTACATCCGCCGTAGTCATAAAGACGCCGATACCGGCGGCGAAGGTCCAGGAGACGCCAATGCCAAGCAGCACAAAGCGCGGACGAGCAACATCGCGCGCCAGCCCCATCACCAGCCCGGCAGCCAGTAAACCGCCCGCCATACCCGCCAGCGGACGCCAGACCAGCCCGACCGCCGGGAAGCAGAGCACCAGCGTCAGCACCACCACGCTGGCTCCCTCTTTCACGCCAATCAGCCCCGGATCGGCCAGCCCGTTGCGGGTGATGGACTGCATCGCCGCCCCCGCCATGCCCAGCATCGCACCGCACAGCAGCGCCATCAGCACGCGGGGCAGGCGAATATCCCACACTACGTAGTGCTGTTCAGCGCTCAGCGCATCAGGCAGCAACAGTGCCCGGCCAATGGCGGAAGCGGGAACCGGTAACGAACCTTGCGTCACACTGGAAAGCAGCAGCATTAACGACAAAAAACTCAGGCCTGCCAGCCACCACAGCGCGTGCGGGCGCAGCAAGCGGGAGAAGCCGCCAAGCCGCAAGCCGCGCAGCCCGGCGTGTTCAGGTAAGTGGCTCATTTGAAAAACCTCGCCGCCAGCAGAATAAAGAGCGGCGCGCCCACCAGCGCAGTCATCACGCCGGTAGCGAGTTCCTGCGGCGACAGTAACGTCCGGGCGGCGATATCTGCCAGCAGTAACAATAATGCGCCGCCGAGCGCTGACAGCGGGACGACCGCACGCAAATCATCCCCGGCAAAGCGTCGCACCATATGCGGAACGACGAGGCCAATAAACCCTATCGGCCCGGCGACCGAAACGGCCGCACCGCACAGCAAGGCAATGGCGGCCAACGACAGCACGCGAGTGCGCAGCAGAGAAACGCCCAGGCCGCGCGCCATATTGTCACCGAGCGCCAGCATATTCAGCGCTGGCGCGAGCCACAGCGCCAGAGCAAATCCACCGCCTGCAACCAGTGATGCAGCCCGCAGCACCGGCCAGCTTAGCCCGGCGAGATCGCCCGCCAGCCAGCTACGGATGCTCAGCAGTGTCTGTTCATCGAGGATCAGGATCGCAGCGGTGATGGAGGAAGCAAAAGTGGAAATCGCCACGCCGCACAGCGTCACTTTTAATGGCGTAAAACCGGATCGCCCGGCAGCAGAGATCGCCATCACCAGGGAAAAAAGCAGCGCCGCGCCGCCCGCGGCGATAAATGCGCGGCTGAAGATGCCATCGCCAACGCTTACCCCCAGCGCCGTTGTGGCAACAACCGCCAGCGCCGCCCCCGAATTCAGCCCGAGGATATGCGGCTCGCCGAGCGGGTTGCGGATCACCGACTGCAACAACGACCCGGCAACACCTAACGCCGCGCCGGTAAACAGCGCAGCCAGCAGCCGCAGTAAGCGCAGGCTGATAATGACGCGGTGATCGAAATTGTTGGGATCAAAATCCACCAGCGCCTGCACCACCGTGGGCGGCGCGATGTAGCGCGCGCCAAGACCAAGATGCGCCACAGCCGCTGCCAGCAACAGCAGCAGCAAGCCAGATGCCGTCGCGCTGATGCGCCCGCCGCGTCGGGTAGAAAGCGCAAGCGAACTCATTCGCCGGAACCTGCCGGTTTACGAAAAGGCATAAAGAACGGTTTTCCGGTCAATGGGTTAATCGACATTTGCACATCCACATCGAACACGTTTTTGATCAGCGCAGGTGTGCAACTGTCGCCTTCGTGGATCACGCCCTGCAAACGGCCCTGCTTGAGGAACACCAGCGTGTCGCCATAATTCACGGCGAAATTGAGGTCGTGCAACACCACCACCACCGTGCGGCCATGATCGCGGGTTAAGGTCTGCAAGAGTTCGAGGATCTCGACCTGATAGCGCAGATCGAGAAAAGTCGTCGGTTCATCCAGCAGGATCACCGGCGTTTGTTGTGCCAGTGCCATCGCGATCCAGCAGCGCTGGCGCTGGCCGCCGGAGAGGCTATCAACCGTTTGGTGGGCAAATTCCGCCGTGCCGGTCAGATGCAACGCTTCCAGCACCGCCAGTTCGTCCTCTTCAGACCACTGGCGCATAAAGCTTTGCCATGGAAAACGCCCGCGTGATACCAGCTCAAAAACAGTCAGACCTTCCGGCACCAGCGGCGACTGCGGAAGAAGACCTAACTGGCGGGAGACGGCTTTGGTTGGCTGTTGATGAATGGCTTTGCCATCAAGCAGCACGCTGCCGCCAAGCGGTTTGAGCATGCGGGCGATGGTGCCGAGCAAGGTGGATTTGCCGGAGCCGTTAGCCCCGACCAGCACCGTCATTTTTCCATGCGGGATAGTGAGGGTAATGTCATCAACGATGACCTGCTTTTGATAGCCCGCCGACAGGCCGTCGAGCACAATCCCCTGCTGAGCTTGCTGTTCCACTCGCTGTGGCATGTTAACTCCTGCGCCGCAACCGCGTGGAAACCCGTGCGCGCTAATCTTTCAAATAAAAATAACTCTCATTCTCTTTTCGATTTTGCCGTCTGGTAATGTAGTAGTCAAGCAGCATCATGACAGAATCCAGAAACCCCAAAACGTGTGTTACTACAGGCGACTACATTGATCGTGAAAATTATTAATTTTAATTATTTCATATGGTTAAAAAGATAAATCTGAGCAGCCGCGCTGCGCTTTTCTCACCCTTTTCCGTTGTAGCAAAATTCTTTCATTTTGCATTTACTACTACAGACGCTCGTGTTTGAATGATTCTCAATTACATATCCGACGCCAGATTCGGCGGCTTAACGGATAGATTTTGCGCAATCGGGCAATAACTTAGAAACGTTCACGTCTGTGTTATGCACAGTTTTTCGGGAAAACAGATTAAATGTCTCAGTTCACTCACGGTATCTATGGGCTGAAAGGGCGCGCGTTGTTCTCTGCACTCTTTCTGGGATCATGCTTTACGCCGGTTACGCACGCGGCGGAAACGACAAATAAAACCAATAGCGACACCATCACCGTCAACGCGGATGCGTCATCGGCCGATCAACCCGCCACTTCCGGCTATCAACCTCTCACTTCTTCTACGGCGACGCTGACCTCAATGCCGCTGCTGGATATTCCGCAAGTGGTGAATACCGTTAGCGATAAAGTACTGGAAGATCAGCATGCTACCAGCCTTGATGAAGCGCTGTATAACGTCAGCAACGTGGTGCAAACCAACACGCTTGGCGGTACGCAGGATTCGTTTGTGCGCCGTGGTTTTGGCACCAACCGCGACGGTTCGATCATGACCAACGGCCTGCGCACCGTGGTGCCGCGCAGCTTTAATGCCGACGCCTCGCGCGTGGAAGTGCTGAAAGGCCCGGCCTCAACGCTGTATGGCATTCTCGATCCTGGCGGGCTTATCAATGTTGTCACTAAACGTCCGCAGACCCAATTCGGCGGATCTATTTCCGCCACCTCTTCCAGCTTTGGCGGCGGCACCGGCCAGTTTGATGTCACTGGCCCGATCGAAGGCACGCGGCTGGCGTATCGTCTGATCGGCGAATATCAGAACGAAGATTACTGGCGCAACTTCGGCAAAAATAAGAGCACTTATATTGCTCCATCGTTAACGTGGTTCGGTGATAACGCCACCGTCAACGTGCTCTATTCACATCGTGATTATCAGACGCCATTCGACCGCGGCACGATCTTCGATCTCACCACCAAACAGGCGGTGAATGTCGATCGTAAAACCCGCTTCGATGAGCCGTTTAACATTACCGATGGCGAATCTGATATTGCACAGTTGAACGCAGAATACCGCTTTAACAGCGCCTGGACCGGCAAGCTGGAATACGGCTACAGCCAGGACAAGTACAGCGATAACCAGTCGCGCGTGATGGCCTACGATGCCGCTACCGGTAATCTCACGCGCCGCGTGGACGCCACGCAAGGATCCACGCAGCGGATGCACACGACGCGTGCCGATTTGCAGGGGAATGTCGATATCGGCGGCTTCTACAACGAGATCCTCACCGGTATTTCGTACGAATATTACGACCTGCTGCGTACCGACATGATCCGCTGTAAGAACGTGAAAGATTTCAATATCTACAACCCGAGCTATGGCAGCGCCAGCAAATGTACGACCGTCTCCGCATCGGACAGCGATCAGACCATTAAGCAGGAGAGCTATTCGGCTTACGCGCAGGACGCGTTATATCTTACCGACAAATGGATCGCCGTTGCCGGGATGCGTTATCAGTACTACACCCAGTACGCCGGTAAAGGCCGTCCGTTCAACGTCAATACCGACAGCAGCGATGAGAAATGGACGCCGAAATTCGGCCTGGTCTATAAGCTGACGCCTTCAGTGTCGCTGTTTGGTAACGTGGCGAAAGCGTTTATGCCGCAGTCCTCCATCGCCAGCTATATTGGCGATCTGCCGCCGGAAACCTCGACATCTTACGAAGTTGGCGCCAAGTTTGACCTGTTCGACGGTGTTACTGCCAATATCACCCTGTTTGATATCCATAAACGCAACGTGCTGTACAGCGAAATCGTGGGTGATGAAACGGTTGCCAAAACCGCCGGGCGCGTCCGTTCGCAGGGCGTAGAGATGGATCTTGCCGGTTCACTGACGGCAAATATGAATGTCATCGCCAGCTACAGCTACACCGCCGCGAAAGTGCTGGAAGATCCGGATTACGCCGGTAAACCGCTGCCGAACGTGCCGCGTCATACCGGTTCCGTGTTCCTGACTTACGACATCAATAACGTGTTTGCCGGTAACACGCTGACTCTTGGCGGCGGCGGTCACGGCGTGAGCCGCCGTTCAGCCACCAATGGCGCGGATTACTACCTGCCAGGCTATTTTGTTGCCGATGCCTTTGCTGCCTACAAAATGAAGCTGCAATACCCGGTAACGCTACAGGTGAACCTGAAAAATATCTTCGACAAGACCTATTACACCTCGTCGATCACCACCAATAACCTGGGCAACCAGATTGGCGATCCGCGCGAAGTGCAGTTCACCGTCAAAATGGAATTCTAAGACCCCAGCGTAACTCAGTGAAAAAGTTGCCCCGCACCGCGGGGCTTTTTTCTGACATGCTTTTTTGTCGCTATCTTCTGGCAACGCCCCGGTTTCACCACGAAATGCCCCGCAATGAACACCTGTTCATTAAACTGTCACCTTTACACCATTCTTTTGCAGCATTTTTTTCACAAACTCTCTGGCTTTAAAAACCCGTAAATTCGCGGTTCAAGGCTTATGAGAAAATACTGGCTTCCGTGGCTGATCCTGTCACCGTCTCTGCTGTTCCTGGCGCTGTTCACTTACTTTCCGCTGCTGCGCTCGGTGTATGACAGCCTGTTCGACACCCGCATTGCCAGCAATGATGCGCCGTTCGTTGGGCTGGGCAACTTCGCCCGCCTGCTGGATGATTCGGTGTTCTGGCAATCGCTGTTCAATAACCTTATCTACATTCTGCTGACGGTAATTCCGGGGGTAACGCTGGCGCTGCTGCTGGCGGTGGCGCTGTGGGAAAACCATCGCATCAACCGCTGGTTACGTACGGCGTTTTTCTTCCCGATGATTATCCCGATGGTCAGCGCCGCCGCGCTGTGGCTGTTTATCTTTATGCCCGGCCTCGGCATGCTCGATCACTACCTCGCGCAGCTTTTCGGGCCGATGAACAACAACTGGCTGGGGCGCAGCAATAGCGCGCTGTTGGCGCTGGCACTGATTGGCGTGTGGAAGTTTGCCGGATATTACATGCTGTTTTTCCTCGCCGGGTTGCAGGGCATTCCCGCCTCCACGCGTGAAGCGGCGATAATGGAAGGCGCAACTTCCACGCAGGTTTTCTTCAAAGTCACCCTGCCGCTACTGCGCCCGACCATCAGCTTTGTGGTCACTACCGCATTGATTTACTCGATTACCCAGATCGACCACGTCGCCGTGATGACGCGCGGCGGCCCGGACAATGCCACCACCGTACTGCTTTATTACATCCAGAATCTCGCCTGGGACACTCACGATCTCGGTAAAGCCTCTGCCGCCACGTTTTTAACGCTGGTCGGGCTGTTTGTCTTCTCGCTGGTCAACCTGAAACTGCTTGAGAGAGGAGCGCATTATGAGCGTTGAGGTTACTCCTGTTATCAATCGGGCCGCCATCGTGCCGCGCCCGCTGTGGCTGCGTCTGCGTCATTCGCGCCCGGTAACGCTAGCGCTGCTGATGGTTTGCCTGGCGCTGCTGTGGGTAAGCCCGTTTATCTGGATGCTCTCATCCGCGTTTAGCGCCACCACGTTTGGCGAAGATATGGCGTCGATTCTGCCGCGCTTTCCGCTGACGCTGGATAACTTCCGCGATGCGTGGGACAGCGCCAACTGGCTCAGCCTGTACGCCAACACGCTGATCTTCGCCTTCGGTACGTTCTTTGTGCAGCTATTCACTATTACCACCGCCGGTTACGTCTTCGCCTGCCACGAATTTCGCGGCAAGAAAACGCTGTTCATCCTGTTCCTGGTGCAACTGATGATCATGCCGGTGGTGATGATGATCCCCAACATGCTGACGCTGAAAACCTTCGGCCTGCTCAACACGCTGACCGGCGTGATGATGCCCTACTTCACTTCTGCGTTTGGCGTCTTTCTGATGCGCCAGGCGTTTCTCGCCATCCCAAAAGAGATTGAAGAAGCGGCGCTGATGGAGGGCTGTCGCTGGTGGCAGGTGCTGTTCCGCGTGATGTTGCCGATGTCGTGGCCGTCGGTACTGGCGTTCGCCACCGTCAGCATTACCTATCACTGGAACGAGTATTTATGGCCGCTGATGATGCTCAACGATCCGGACAAACAGGTGCTGACAGTCGGCCTGGTCTCCTTCGCCATGGGCGCAGAATCCGGCGGCCAGTGGGGAATGATCAGCGCCGGGACGCTGATGGTTTGCCTG
The DNA here is from genome assembly GCF_013085925.1 of Kosakonia sp. MUSA4. Taxonomy (NCBI): domain Bacteria; kingdom Pseudomonadati; phylum Pseudomonadota; class Gammaproteobacteria; order Enterobacterales; family Enterobacteriaceae; genus Kosakonia; species Kosakonia sp. MUSA4. Next base: position 462,424 of record NZ_CP025697.1, on the reverse strand, counting down.
CCGCTGATGGTCGCGTTTATTGCTTTTCAGAAACAGTTTCTCCGGAGCTTTGGCTTCTCCGGCATTAAATAAGGAGTGTAGTTATGTTTTTAGCGCAAATTTCCGACACCCATTTCCGCAGCCAGAACGAGAAGCTGTACGGTTTTATTGATATCAACGCCGGGAATGCCGACGTCGTGTGCCAGCTTAACGCCCTGCGCGAACGCCCGGATGCGGTGGTAGTGAGCGGGGATATCGTCAACTGCGGCCGCCCGGAAGAGTACCGCGTGGCGCGCCAGATCCTCGGCGGGCTGGATTACCCGCTGTTCATCATTCCGGGCAACCACGACGATAAAGCGCACTTTCTGGAATATCTGCACCCGCTGTGCCCGCATCTCGGCAGCGATCCGCAGAACATGCGTTATGCGATTGATGATTTCGCCACACGTCTGCTGTTTATCGATTCCAGCCTCGCCGGGGAATCAAAAGGCTGGCTGACGAATGAAACCCTGCACTGGCTGGAGGCGCAGCTAAGCGCCAGCAAAGACAAACCCACCGCGGTGTTTATGCACCATCCGCCGCTGCCGCTGGGCAACGCGCAGATGGATCGCATCGCCTGTGAAAACGGCCATCAGCTGCTGAAACTGGTTGAGCGCTTCCCGTCGCTGACGCGCATTTTCTGCGGCCATAACCACAGCCTGACCATGACGCAATATCGCCAGGCAACGATTGCCACCATTCCGGCCACCGTGCACCAGGTACCGTATTGCCACGAAGACACCCGCCCGTACTACGACATGTCGCCGCCGTCGTGTCTGATGCACCGCCAGATTGGCGATCGGTGGGTGAGCTACCTGCACTCGCTGTCGCATTACGCGGGCCCATGGCTGTATGACGAAAACATCAGTTGCCCGGTGGACGAGCGCTAATCCCATGTTAAGACTGAACAATATAAGCAAGCAGTTTGATGGCAAAGCGGCGCTCAGCGCGCTGTCGCTGGATATTCACGATGGCGAATTTGTGGTGCTGGTTGGCCCGTCCGGCTGCGGAAAAAGTACGCTGTTGCGGCTGATTGCCGGGCTGGAGAATGTCAGCGACGGCGCTATCTGGCTCGATAATGATGACATCACCACCCGCTCGCCACGCGAGCGCAACTTCGCGATGATCTTCCAGAACTACGCGCTGTTTCCGCACCTGTCGGTGCGCGACAACATCACCTTCGGCATGAAAGTGCGTCACGAAGAGAAAGCCAGCTGGCAACCACGCCTCGATCGCGTAGCGCAGATGTTGCAGCTTGATGCGTTACTGGAGCGAAAACCCGCCAAACTCTCCGGCGGCCAGCGTCAGCGCGTGGCGATGGCGCGCGCCATCGTGCGTAACCCGAAACTGTTCTTAATGGATGAACCGCTCTCTAACCTTGATGCACGCCTGCGTACCGAAGTGCGCGACAGCATTATGGAGATGCACCAGCAGCTTAAGACCAGCACCATTTATGTGACGCATGACCAGACCGAAGCGATGTCGATGGCCGACCGCATTGTGGTGATGAATGGCGGCCACGTGCAGCAAGTTGGCCGCCCGGAACATTTGTACGCGCATCCGGCCAATCTGTTTGTTGCCGGGTTTATCGGCTCTCCGGCCATGAACCTGCTGTCGCTCTCCTGCGCCAATGGCGAGGTGCAATTGGGTGAGCAACGCCTGCCGCTGCCTGAGCACGCGCGCAGCACGTCACAAGTGTGGTTGGGCATTCGCCCGGAGCACATGACCGACACGCCGGAAGCGGGCCAGTTGGTGCTGCCAGCCACAGTCATACAGCGGGAACTGATGGGCGCGGATTATCAGCTTCACGTCAGCACGCCCATCGGCAACCTGCGTTATATCCGCCGACACCGGGGCGATGTACCCAACAAAGGGGACACACTCAGCGTCGGTTTTTCACCCCTTGATTGTCATCTGTTTGATGCGCAAACCTTGCTTAACTTACACCAGGAGAACGACCATGCATAAGCCTCTGCCAAAAACATTGCGAGCGCTTACTTACAGCATAACCCTTGCAATGAGCGGCACCGCACTGGCGCAGGAGAAGATTGATTTTATGTTTCCGGCCCCGGTGGACGGCAAACTGACCATGGAAATGACGCGTGTCATCAAAGCCTTTAACGATTCGCAAAAAGAGGTGGAAGTGCGCGGGATTTTTACCGGCAATTACGACACCACGAAAATGAAAGCTGAATCGGCGCAGAAAGCAGGCCAACCGCCGGCGCTGGTGATCATGTCCGCCAACTTCACTACCGATCTGGCGCTGAAAGATGAAATCCTGCCGATGGACGAACTGTTCCAGTACGGCGACAAAAAAGCGGGCGATTTCCTGCAAAACGAGTTCTGGCCTGCGATGCGTAAAAACGCGCAGGTGATGGGCGTGACCTACGCCATTCCGTTCCACAACTCGACGCCAATCCTCTATTACAACAAAACGATGTTCGACCAGGCGGGCATTAAACAGCCGCCGCAGAACTGGAAAGAGTTGCTGATCGATGCGAAAAAGCTGACCGACCAGAGCAAAGGCCAGTGGGGCATTATGCTGCCTTCCACCAACGACGATTACGGCGGCTGGATCTTCTCCTCGCTGGTACGTGCCAACGGCGGTAACTACTTCAACGAAAACTATCCTGGCGAAGTCTATTACAACGCGCCTACCACCATCGGCGCACTGCGTTTCTGGCAGGATATGATCTACAAAGACAAAGTGATGCCGTCCGGCGTGCTGAACTCGAAGCAGATCAGCGCCGCGTTCTTCTCCGGCAAACTGGGAATGGCGATGCTGAGCACCGGCGCGCTGGGCTTTATGCGTGAAAACACCAAAGATTTCGAGCTGGGTGTGGCAATGATGCCTGCTCAGGAACAACGTGCCGTGCCAATTGGCGGCGCCAGCCTGGTGAGTTTTAAAGGCATTAACGATGCGCAGAAAAAAGCGGCGTATCAGTTCCTGACGTATCTCGTCAGCCCGGAAGTGAATGGTGCATGGAGCCGCTTTACCGGTTACTTCTCACCGCGCAAAGCGTCCTATGATACGGCGGAAATGAAAGAGTATCTGAAGCAGGATCCGCGCGCCGCCATCGCGCTGGAGCAGTTGCAGTACGCGCATCCGTGGTATTCCACTTACGAAACGGTTGCCGTGCGTAAAGCGATGGAAAACCAGCTGGCGGCCGTGGTGAACGACGAGAAAGTCACCCCGGAAGCAGCCGCAGAAGCGGCGCAGAAAGAAGCCGATACGCTGATGAAACCCTATGTGGAAAAAACCTCGCTGCAAGTGGTGAAATAAGATGTAATACCCCGCAGGGATGCGGGGGAGCTCCCAAACAGTAAGCGCTTACTAACTTAATAACGAATACGGTGAGTCAGTTGGCTGTGTTCTGAGTAACGAATAAACGGCCCCCACAAATAACCATTTTGAATACAGGGTTTATTGATCCGCCAGACATTTCCTTTCTTGCCAGGGCTGTATATTTCTTGCTCACCCAACTGACAAGGAGCACACCATGTCTTACACCGAACAGCACTGCCACTCCTGCGGAATGCCGCTCTCCGCGCCGGATGCCCGTGGTGCCAGCGACAAATATTGTGCGTACTGCACCGACAGCGAAGGCAATCTGAAATCCTGGGATGATGCCGTTTCCGGCCTCGCGCAATACCTTGATTCATGGCAGAAAGTGGGCAACGAAGAGGCGCGTAAACGTGCAATCCGCTATCTGACATCAATGCCTGCATGGGCAGACAGAGCCTGACGTTATTAGCCTGGCGGCTTCAATCCGGGGTAAAAAACAGCAGTACCAACCCCAGCAGCGCAAACAGGCCAAATGCCAGCGCAACCCCAGCCTGCGCGTAGATCAAACCCAATATCACCGCGCCAGCCACCTGGCCTGCGGCCAGCATAAAAAACACCATGCCGACCCCGGAAGCCGGGGTCGCGGGCGCGGCTTCTGCGCCACACACCAGCAGCACGCCGGAAAGCGTGATATAGCCAGCCCCGCAGAGCGCCACCGCCGGAATTAACCACCAGGAAAATGCGTGGCTAAACGCCATCAACAGCAACGGTGCGGCCATAAACACCAGCGCCAGCCGGTAGACCTGGCGCATGCCGATATAACGCGCAACCGGCCCGGTGAAGGCGCCCAAAATGCCCGCCGCGCCGCAAACGCACCACAGAATGCTGATGAGCGAATCCGCTACCGCCATCTGCTGGCGCAATACTTGCGGGCCAAAACTCCACCACGCGGCGCTCATCATCCCGCTCAACAAGGCAATTAGCGCAAGACGGACAACCGCGCGTGATAAAAGCGTTTCTCGCTCCTCCACCTGCGGCAGTGCGCCGTGCGGTAAATAGCGCTGCACCGGCCACAGACACAGCAGTGCAATCACCGCGAACACGATGCACGCAGTTCGCCACGGCAGAAACAACAGAAGCGGCACGGAAAGGATGATCCCTGCCCCGGTTCCGGCGTTAATCAGGGTATTCACCTGCGTTTGCCGTGATGCGCTCACGCAACGACTGACCGCTGCCGCCAGCGAAGGCGACGAAAACCCGGCGCTGATCCCGGCAATAAATAATCCGACACCCAGCATCACGGGAGAAGCGGCTGCGGCGAGCAGCAACAGGCCTAGCGCGGCACTCAGCGCAGAAACCGTCGAGGGAAATCGCGGCCCATAGCGCTTATTCAAGGTGGCGGCTGCGCTTATCGACAGACAATAAGCCGCGAAACTACAGGCCGAAAGAGTGCCTGCAAGGCGCGGGCTGAAAGGAATATCCTGCGCCACGGCGGGCATCATCAGCCCCCATGAGAAACGGGCGAGGCCATAAGAAACAGCGATCAGCGCGAAACCGGTAATACCCAGCTTCATCGTTTCGCCTCCTCGCTGGACATCAGGATCGCCGCCGCTTTTCCGGCATCATAAGCCGCCTGCGGCCCGCGAATTAACGCCGCGGTAATCGCCCCTTCAAACAGCATCCAGACGGCATCTGCCAGCGCGCTGTGTTTCACGCTCGTGGCGATGTAATCCCGCAGCGCATAGCGAAAATCCAGCGCCAGCGCGCATAGCTGCACGTTTTCCTGCGCATATTCGCCCCAGGCTTTCAGGAAAAAACATCCACCCGCGCCGTAACTCGCCATCCATTCCCCGAGGACGGCAAAAAGTTTTTCCACCGCCTGTGGGTGATCGGGCGCGTAGAGATCGGCGAAAAAACGCTGCTGGCGGGCTTCCATTACCGCTGCGGTTAATTGCTCTCGCGAAGGGAAATGGCGATACAGCGTGCGCGTTGAAACACCGGCTTCCTCGCAAATACGATCGGTGCTGGTGGCGTGAAAGCCATTGTTGTAAAACAGCCGCTCGGCGGCCTGAATGATGTCTTGTCGTTTTTTCATCCTTAAAAAGTAAACCGATCGTTTTACTTTCGCCAGCAACCATAAAAAAGTAAAAATAAAAAACATTAAAATTCAATGAGTAATGAGATAATATATTTTTATCGCGAAAAATTAACTTGCAATCAAATAGCGCACTATTTAAATTCCTCCCCAGACGCAAACACAACCGCGCTTTCATAACCATTTAAATAGCGCGCGATACAATCGCAAAGGAGATAACGATGTCCCGTTCATTACTGATTGCCATGAGTTTAACCGCCGCCAGCGTATCCACTGCCTGGGCCGCCGATGCGCCCACGCCGACTGCCGGTGTCGCGAAATTCCTTTCTGTGCTGAATAACAGCGGCGGCAAACCTATCGAACAACTCTCTGTGCCGGATGCTCGCCAGGTGCTGATCGGCGCGCAGAAAGGCGCCAAACTGCCCGCCGCAGATGTGACGGAAAAAACCATCACCGTGAACGGTAAACCGCTGACGCTGACCATCGTCAAACCGCAGGGCGCAACCGGTACGCTGCCGGTATTTATGTTCTTCCACGGCGGCGGTTGGGTGCTGGGCGATTATCCAACCCATGAACGTTTTGTCCGCGATCTGGTGAACGAATCCGGCGCTGCCGCCGTGTTCGTCAATTACACGCCGTCACCGGAAGCGCACTTCCCGGTCGCTATTAATCAGGCGTATGAAGCCACACGCTGGGTTGCCGAACATGGTAAAGAGATTGGCGTGGATGGTTCTCGTCTGGCGCTGGCGGGTAACAGCGTCGGCGGTAATATGGTGGCAGCGGTGGCACTTCAGGCCAAAGAGCACCATACACCGGCGATTCGCTACCAGGTGATGTTCTGGCCAGTCACCGATGCGCGCTTTGATACCGGTTCCTATAACCAGTTCTCGAATGGTTATTTCCTGAGCAAAAACATGATGAAATGGTTCTGGGATAACTACACCACCAAAGAGAGCGATCGCCGCAACATTCTGGCTTCACCGCTGGAAGCCAGCAGCGAGCAACTGAAAGGCTTGCCGCCTACGCTTATCCAGACCGCTGAGCTGGACGTACTGCGCGATGAAGGTGAAGCCTTTGGCCGCAAACTGGATGCTGCGGGCGTGCCGGTTACCGTCACCCGCTATAACGGCATGATCCACGACTACGGTCTGCTGAATGCCCTGAGCGAAGAGCCAACCGTTCGCACCGCGCTTTCCCAGGCCGCCAATGAACTGCGCGTCCACCTGAAATAAGCGCTTCCCGGAACCCACCCTATGCGGTGGGTTCTTTCGTTTTGAGCAAATTCGCCTCGTCATACGCCGTCTGCGCCGCCAGCACTGCATCCATATTGTTTTCCACCCAGTGCGCCAGCACCGAGACAGTTTCCGTCAGCGTGCGTCCCAGCGGCGTCAGGCTGTACTCCACTGCCACCGGCACGGTATAAAACACTTCACGGGCGATGATGCCGTCGCGCTCCAGCTTGCGCAGTGTCTGGGTTAAGACCTTTTGCGTGATCAGGCGGATATCCCGTTTCAGGCCATTAAAACGCATTGGCCCTTTTTCCAGACGCGCCAGCACCAGCAAGGCCCACTTATCCGCCAGCCTTGCCAGCATATCGCGCGTCGGGCAGCGGTTATCATAAATATCGTAAGGAATGGACGGCTTAATCATAACGACAAATTCTCGTAGTAGGTTTCCTTGAGGAAACGTAGTGCCCTTTGGGTGCCTTCTTCCGCAACCGGAGCGGGATGTGTATAACTCAAAGCCTAAGTTTCTATTTGATACTAAGGTGCCAGAAATGGCAAAAATTCTCCTGCGGAATGAAAAGGAATAAAGGATGATTAGTCGGCTGAATAACGCATTTCTCAGTCTTACCACGCACCCGGAGTTTGGCAAGCTGTTGCTGCGCCTGACATTTGGCGTGCTAATGCTGTTCCACGGCGTAGCCAAAGTGCAGCATGGCGTAGGCTGGATTTCCGACATGCTGGTCGCGCAGGGTTTACCGGGCTTTATCGCTTACGGTGTATTTGTTGGCGAAATTATTACGCCGGTACTGATTATTATTGGCTTATTCACGCGCCAGGCGGCTTTTATTTACGCATTTAATATTCTGGTTGCCACCTTACTGGTCGGCATGGGGAAATTCTTTACCCTGACTAACGTCGGCGCATGGGGTCTGGAAAGTGAAGCCCTCTATTTCCTCGGCGGATTAAGCATTATGTTTCTGGGCGCAGGGAAATACACCCTGTTTGCCGGAAAAGAAAAATGATGGCGGTCGTGCAAATGTATTTGCACATTATCTCTCTTAGATAGGGGAAAAATATGTCTATTGTGGTGATCTATTATTCGGGTTACGGGCACACTAAAGTGGTGGCCGAGAAAGTCGCCGAAGGTGCAAATGCAACGCTGATCGCGGTGGATAATAACGGTGATATTCAGGAAAGCGACTGGCAATTACTGAACGACGCCAAAGCCATTATTTTTGGTGCCCCAACGTATATGGGCGGCGTGCCATGGCAGTTTAAGAAATTCGCCGATGCCAGCTCTAAAGCCTGGTTTACCCGCGCCTGGCAGGACAAAGTATTTGCCGGTTTCAGCAACAGCGCCAGCCTGAATGGTGACAAACAGGTTTCGCTGCAATACCTGCAAACGCTGGCATCACAGCATGGCGGCATCTGGGTGAGCCTGGGCCTGCTGCCGGCGAACACGCTTGCTGCAACCCGCGAAGACATCAACAACCTCGGCGGTTCTGTCGGCCTGCTGGTGCAATCGCCGTCAGACGCAGGCGCCGATAAAATCGCCTCCGGCGATCTGGATACCGCAGTGAAATTCGGCCAGCGCGTGGCCGATGTAGCGCGCCGTTTTAATTAATTTTGTCTATAAAGGCCGGGGAAACCCGGCTTTTTATCGACACAGAATTACCTGGCCGCCAGCGCATAATGGCTCGCTAGTTCTTCTTCTCATACTCTTCAGTACTCACGACCTTGCCAGCAAAGCGCCGCTCAAACCTGAGCGTATCTCCTTTAATAATCAGTGCCGGGTTGTCGTTCGGATGTAGCAGATCCACCCATTCATCCTGATGTTTTTTCTCCACCACCTCGTAAACAGACGGGCTGCCATCTTCCATCATGAACCAGTAGCGCAGGCGATGTGGGAAAGTATCCGGGCCGGTCACCAGCGTTCGTGCTTTATGTTCGGTAGTGATCTCTTTATAAATATCCGCATGAGCCGCCCCGCCAATAAATAAGGCAAGAAGAAAAGTCAGTTTTTTCATTATTGTCACTCGTTATTTTGCACATCCAGATTAGCAAATGCCTGCTGCAACCACGCTTTTATTATTCTAACCTCTTCACGCTGCGCTTTTTGTTGGCTGGTTACGAAATAGTAATTCCCGCCGGGTAATGTCCCCGGCAGGGCAACGCGCAACAATCCTTGCGCCAGCGCATTCTGGATCAATAACTCGCTGGCGAGCAGTACGCCCTGCCCGGCAATCGCCGCCTGAATGGCGTGCGTCTCATCATCAAAATGAATACCCGCATGTATCGGTAAATCGGCCGGGCCAAAGGCCGCTTTCCAGTGTGGCCAGTCCGGCTCCGGCTGTGGAACATGGCGGTTTTCAATATGAAACAGCGTAAAACGGGAAAGATCTTCAATCACCCGCAACGCCAGTTGCGGGCTGGCGACCAGCACAAAGCGATCGCGGTAGAGCAGCGTATTCTCCAGCGCTTCATCAGCCTGCATGCTGTAGCGGATCGCGCAATCCGCCATCTCGCCACGCACATCCACCAGATCGGTACTGCTATGTAGACGCAGCTCCAGCGAAGGATGCTGCTGATGCAGCGACGGCAGGCGCGGCACCAGCCAGTTAGTCAGAAAGTTGGAAGTGGTGCTCAGCGTTAACGCGCCCGGTTGCCCGGCCCTGTCGATGGCCTCCACCGCTTCGCGCAGCGTGGCAAAGATATTCCCCGAGGCGCGAAACAGAATTTCTCCGGCGTTAGTGAGCGCCACGGCGCGTGCCGAGCGGGTAAACAGACGCTGGTTGAGCGACGTCTCCAGCACGCGGATCTGGTGGCTGATGGCGGTCGGCGTCACGCCAATCTCCTCCGCAGCAGCTTTAAAACTGGCGTGACGGGCCACCGCATCAAAAGCACGGATGGCAGAAAGCGGTGGCAATCGGCGTGTTCGCATAGCTGAATTTAACTCATCTTAAGCTGAAAACTATGACTTTGCTTACCTCATGAAGCAGAGGGTAGCCTGTTTCTCATCGGGAATGATCCATGAAGATTATTCACCCTAAGCAGATTAACAGGAATGCCCCATGACACAAATTAACACGATGGCTACGCGCTCATCATCACGCTATCAGGCGCTGCTGGTTCCCGGCATCGCTCAGGCGTTGATTGCGCTTGATTACGCCATTATTTATGTCGCGCTGCCCACGCTGGCGCAGGCGTTGCACTTGTCACTGAGCGAAATGCAGTGGGTGGTGTCGATCTACGGTTTGACCTTTGCCGCGCTATTGTTGCCTGGTGGAAGCCTGTGCGATCGTTTCGGCGCACGCCGGATCTTCAGCATCGGCATGACGCTGTTTCTTTTTTCATCAATGCTGGGCGGGATGGCCCATAACGGAACATTGTTACTGATGGCTCGCTGTGGACAAGGGATCGCCGCCGCGCTGCTGCAACCGGCGGTGCTGGCCTTAATGGCGCAGCGTTTTCAGGGAGAATCGCATCGCCGGGCGCTGGCGATCTGGAGCGCTCTTGGCGCGCTGGGCCTGGTGGCGGGCGTGGTGCTGGGCGGCGTGCTGACCTCCCTGAGCTGGCGCGCCATTTTCTTCATCACCCTGCCGCCTGGGTTGTTGGCGCTATGGCTGGTGCAGCGCAACTTTTCGCAAACACAGCCACGAGGTGACGCGCAACGCACGGGTTTTGGCGCGCTGATCGGTTGTGCGACGGCCGGTACGCTGGTGTGGGCAATGATGCGTTATGCCGAACAAGGCGCGCCGGATTTCTTTGCGAATCGACTGGCGGCAGCCATGCTACTGCTGTTGATTCTCCATGAACGTTTTGCGCCGCAGCCGCTGCTGTCACGCACGCTGCGTAATATGCCGGGTTTGCAGACAGGCTGGCTCAGCAGCGCCTGCTATATGGCCAGCGTCGGCAGCCAGTTTTACGCCATGACGCTGCTGTGGCAGCAAACGCTACAGCTTGATGCCGTCACCACCGGATGGTTATTTACTCCACTGACAGTGCTGATTGTGGCGGGAAATGTGTTTTACACCCGACTCTCTGCGCGCTTTAGTAGCCAAAAGGCGCTGCTGGTGGGGTTTGCCTGCGCAGCAGCTGGCTTAGGGTTGCTGTCGATATCGCTTAGCGCTCCGTTTTCCGCCGGGTTCATCTCTGGCCTCGTGCTCAGTGGTATCGGCCACGGATTGATCTATCCGGCAATGTTCGCCGTCGGGCTCAGCGCCGTACCCGTGCAGCAACAGGGCCGCGCCAGCGCGCTGATGGTCACCAGCCAGTACATCGCCGGGGCGATAATGCTGGCAGTGATCTCCGTTTTACTGGCGATGCAGCCGGATCTGGCAAGCTGGTCAGCGGTATTTCGTGGGCTGGGTGCTGCCGCGCTGCTGGGTATGCTGGTGGCGCTTTGTGCGAAGGAGCGCTGAGCGCGGCTTACTGGCGTCCCCACTTTTCGCAAAACGCTTCTATATTCTCATCCTGAAAATCGGCCAGCCGTTCGATAATGGTCTCCAGCGGCCACTCCCACCAGGCGATCTGTTGTAACCGCTGGCCAATATGTGGTGAGAAGCGCGAACGAATAACCTTTGCCGGAACGCCGCCAACAATCGTGTAAGGTGCCACATCTTTACTGACCACGGCGCCAGCCGCAATGACCGCGCCATCTCCGACTGTCACGCCGGGCAGCACAATGGCAGCATGCCCGATCCAGACATCATTTCCAATGATGACGCGATCGCCACGCCGCTGAGTAAAAAAGTCATGATCACGTGCCGCGCTGGCGGAATAGTACTCCGGACAATAGGTGATTCGGTGCTGGGATGGCCGCCCCATCGGATGATTGGGCGCGCCAATACGCACATTATTGGCAATCGCGACAAATTTCCCTATCTCAGCATCGGCAATGGTGCAATATTCACCGATATAGGAAAAATCGCCTAACGTACTGTATTCCATCAGACTATTGGCCAGCACTTCACATTGCTGACCCATTTTGCATTCGCGCATACGAACACCAGGATCGATCCAGGTTTCCGCTAATTTGACATGTTTCATCGTGATTCCCTCTTCTCAGGTTGCGCTACTGTATAGCGCTTCTGTGTAGGGCAAATGACGGTGACTCACTATCAGCAATCCGCAGAGCCTGTCCGCCTGATAAGAATTATCGGTAGAGCCCGCTCGCACCAGGATATAAGCACTAAGAATAAACAACCTGTCGGTTTTTATCTGCCCTACCCTAATACTTCATTACGGAACATGATCTAAAACATAAATTAATAGTCACATAGAATTAAATCACATATGATTTAACTTTAAATTCACAATTAAAATATATTAAGGGTCTTTATTCAGACACTTAATATTTTTTAACTTCATTTTTTGAAAAATCTGATAATAACATACATAGATTGCATGCTTCGCAAAATCAAACATAATACAATAAATGGATGTAAATCAAAAAATGCCCATCTAATACAAATTGCAATATTTTAAACTCATTCGGCAACACAAGTTTCCTTTTAGATATTTGCTTTTTGGTGTTTGTTGGCGCGTAATGGACCAGCTATGAAACAATTCAATGATGAAAGAGATTACCATGACATGTTCGATGACATTTTCGAGAAATGGAATGTCACGACATTTTTTCAACCAATCATTGATACCCGAGCTAATCGTGTATACGGCATTGATGCAACGGCGTGGCTGCAAAGCAAAGGCTCCAATTGCACGGATTTTATTTCACCCCATGACTTCCTGACCGCAGCAGAAAAAAGTGGTGAAATCATCACTATTACAAAAGAATTACTGCTGCAAATCCAGGATTATCTGGCCAACCATAGTGATATCGATAAATGCCGCGAGTTGCGTTTTTTTATAAAAATTAGCCCATTGCATTTATTCAGCGAAAACATTATGGAGTTCGCAGAAGATTGTATTCAAACAGCCAAAAAGCTCGATAAACTGAACGCCAAACTGGTTATTGAAGTCAACTCCCGCATTCCCTTCGACTTAATTCACAAATTAAAATTACTTTCTGCATTGTTGACTATACAAAAAAACACCTTCTTTGCCCTCGGCGATTTTGGTGCCGGGCACTCCAATATTGAAATGCTTTTTGGCTTCGACTTTGATTATATAAAAATCGACAAAACTATGTTTTTCCCGTTGACGGACAAAGTCATCATGCATGGTTTCGCCGATGATTTAATGAGTGGTTTAAGCAAACAGAACACAGATATCGTCGTTAGTGGCATAGATTCAGTTTACCATTTGCAGTACTTTTTAAATAAAAATGTGACATTGTTCCAGGGGGAATTATTCAAACCTCCTGTAGCCTATAAAAACTTTAATGGATTAGATTATTTCGACTATGGATGACAGTTATGAACGTGATATGTAAGATCCTCGACCCTTTCAAAAAAATAGCAATCGAATCTTTTTTTTCGGGTACGGATATTGAGGGTGACAACCAGACGCTCATCTTCATTGAAGAGATCTACTTCGATGATATATTTGGCATCATCGATGAACTCCTCAGTTGTATCATCAAATTCCCAGACGCGCTGGTTATCATCCTTTCGGAACGGGATAACAGCTACACAACCAATGCACGCCTGGGAGTTATGGAGTTCATCGAAGATGTTAAGAAGAAAATTAATGAAAGAAAATCGACGGCGAATCTCTATCTCTACTATTACGACATTTTAAAACCCCGTAAAAAAATTCACCTCTATCTCATGATATTCAAAAAATACATGCAAATTGGCAATGTTAATAGAGTAGCAAAAATGTACAATCTGAATGAAAAACAAGTCTACTACTATATCAACAGATTAAAAGAGATATACGGATTAAAAAGCTTCCAGAATCTCGTGCCTTTTTTGAAGTGGATAGGCAGATAGAATTCAGATCTACTCGCACGCTTAATGATTCCGTCTGTGCATTGCGATACACAGACGGAATTAACAGCTAAGGCAAATTACCACAAACCCGATTTCTTTTTAATCTCATCCCAGCGGAGATACATATCGCATGACATCATAAAGTCGTTATGCCACCGCCAGTAGGCATGATAATAGTAGTAGATAAGGCAAGGCGCGTAGCACAATAAAAACCAGACCTCAAACCAGATTTTTATTCCGGACAGCATCATCACCAGGCCTAAAAATGTCACCCAGAAAAATTCCACCACCGATAATAACATCAACCTTTGCCAGAGCGGTTTTGCGTGTAAAGCGCGTAAGGGCAGAACGGGAGAAAAAAACAAATTAATCTCGTTGAGAAACAGGCGACCAAGAAAAACATAGCGTTTTGTAAAACATAAAAAGAGCAGGTTAACCGCCAAAACGACCGCACAAAGAATACACATGGTAATAATTGACTTCAGCGTGAAATAATTACCGTATAAATCAAATTGTGCCTTATCGCGCAAGGGAATGATGGTCAACAGGCTCAACACCGTACTGGCTACTACGGAAAGCAGTAAATATTGTGACAGATTTTTGTAACGGATCTTTTCAACAACAGATGTCGGCATCTGCTTTAAATAACTATGGCGTGCAACAAAGAACAGGGCATAAATGACAGGTGGAACGCTAACGGCCAAAGCAATTGCTGCTCCGGCCGGTGCAATCAACATAATGAGCGCCATAGAAAACAGCACAAAAATAAAAAAAGACAGCACTCCGGCGATAGCCGGGCGCGTGAACAACCGCTCTTTCTGGCCGCACTCTCTACCTTTGAAGTAAGAAAAATCAATATTCTTAATTACGCATTTGTATGCCCAGTACGCTTTCAGATCAGAGATAACGTTATAAAACACTAGCGCGCAGATGCCGCCGATAAAACCGGCATCGTGCAATGAAAGAGTGAAATCCGCATTGCGCCAGTAAAAGCCCAGCAGCACCAGGGTTACGATATAGAAAAATAAAATATTTCGTTTATCCTGGAAGCGGATGAAGGTTAAATAATCTGGAATCATCATTACACCGCTACATTGCTATTGCTTTTCGGCAATGGATAACCTGCCCGGCATCAAACCCGGCAAAATCCTGCAACATTTGCCCCAGATAAGGCTTATTGCTTATTTCCACAAACTGAACGGGCTGCGCGCGCTGTAAAAAGTGCGACAGAGAATCTCTCCATTTCACCGTATGAGTCAGATGCAGGGATAAATTTTCTTTGATTATGGCGGGATCCGTTTCGGGTTTTGCCGTCACATTCATCAGCACATCATGCTGTGGCGGGAGGATCGCGATCCCGGCCATATAATCCCGCATTGGTTGAACGCCCTCTGCCATTAAACGCGTGTGCCATGCGCCGCTCACACCCAGTTTAATCGCCTCGTGGCCCTCAGCGAGTAACACTCTGGCGAAATCATTCAGCGCAGATGCCTGCCCGCCAACGACTTGCTGGCGAGGAGTATTATCGCAACTAATGTCCAGCTCAATACCTGAACGGCTGATGATGTTACACAGCGTGTCGTAATCCACGCCTTTTAACGCCAGCATTGTTCCCTTATTTTTCTCGCTTTGCTGGTGCATCAGGTCGGCCCTGAACCGTATAAGTTCAAACACGGTTTCCAGTGTGAATGCCCCCGAAGCATATAACGCGCTGTATTCCCCCACGCTATGCCCGCAAGATCCGACAACAGGCGCATCGGCGAATCGTTCGCGCCAAAGGCTATATAACGTGACGTTAATCGCCGTCACGGCAATTTGTTGTACGGTGGTCTGAATCAGTCGATTCATCGGCCCTTTCAGACAGAGCCGACGCAGATCCACACCAGCAATATCGCTGGCGCAATCCCAGATGGCTTTAGTGGTCTCATTGGTATCCCACAGATCGCTGCCCATACCAATAACAGGATTACCCTGACCAGAAAATAACAATACAACCGGTTGTGATAGAGTATTTGTCATTATATTACTACCTTTACATATAGTATTTAAGGCCTAAATAAACACCGAACATATCGCCATATAACGCGAACTCAGAGTCAGAACTTCCCGTGGACATAAATGCGCCGGTATAGCCTTCGAGCCGATCATCAATAAAGCTTAGCGCTGTGTTATAGTTAATTCCCAATACTGAACTGTGATCGACAAGGTTAAACACCACATAAGGTTGCAGCGTTGACTGGTTATCCATCTGAATACTGGACCAGGCATTAAGATAATGCCTCCCCTGGAGCATATTTTTATTCGCAGTATTATTTATCTCTGAGGCCATCAAATATTTATAAGAGTCAAAAATATCATCAACGAAGAAAAATCCGGTACGGCTATTTAATGACTGAATAAAATCAGTCTGTTTACGCCATTCCGCACGGGAATACCCTTCGCTCTGATAATAATATTCCAGGCCAAACAGGTTAAAGTTATCCGTCGCATATTGCCCCCCCACGGCCACTTCAACCCCCTCTTTATCCTCAGTGCTATAAAGGGAAGAAGGGAACTCGAACTCTTCAACCATTGCTGCATTTTCAGGGGAGAAATGACGCCACTGCTGCTCGGTGTGATAAGCCGCTTCCGCGTTAATCACCAGTTGCGGCGTCAAGTTATAGCTATCCGATATGGCAACAGAGCGCGTTTCGCCAAGCAGCAAGCTCACCGCAGGAAGGTGTTTTTCAAAGCGATGATCGGTGTAATTGAGCACATAATCTTCACGGCTATTGCTTCGTACATTGGCTGACCAGTCACCAGAAGCGAGATGGCGCTTACCGGCATCGGCTAATTTCGGAACGACTGAGAACGAAAGCGAATAATCCTGCGTATCTTCAGATAGCTTCACCTGCCACGGGGACTCCTGGAATGCGGGTTCCATCAGCGGATCGTAAAGACGCGTACTTTTGAACCCGGCATAGTAGCTATTGCGTAAGTCAGCAGGCGATCGCAGGAAAAAAAGCCCGGCTTTTTGACTGAACTTGCCGGCTTCAAGCTGAACGCTGTCCGAGACGTTATAAATAACGCTGAGCCTGTCGATCAAAGCGCGTGAATGGCTCCGATCTTCTTCAAAATCACTGTTGGCATGAAACGGACGGTAAGTGAGCCCATACAGTGAGAAATTCAGATCCAGCCGATTGTCGATGATTGCACAATCGCCTTTGAGGTTGATGCCGAAATTATTATAAATATTGCTTTTGCTGAATGGATTATTGCCACCGATCTGCCAGATCGACGGTTGTTTATTCACATACGATGTCTGCGCATAGAGCACGACATCCGTGTTCTGTGCGACTTCTTCGCCGGATAAACAATCAGCCCACAGGGTTGTTGGCAAGGCAGAAAAAACCAGCGTAATCAACGGGAGTGAATATTTCATTTTGCCTCCCGCTGAAGATGTTCACGTGTAAAGTGAGATTCAGGTAACGACTCCAGACGAACATCACTGTAATCCATGACGGAAAAACTTTGCTCATGACGTGCATCCTGCACAATAATCCGCATTGGTCTCATCTTCCCTAATACCGGCTGATAATTCAGATACCGAACTTCTTTAAGTAATTTGTCATCCAGGGAGTAATAATCAGCTTTATAAGGCCGATTTTCGTCGCCAGCTTCAACGTAATAGATAATTTTTGGCCAGGTTGCTTCGGCATAGATTCGCGTCAGCGCCAGTTTGTAACATTGATTATCGCCACACTTTTCCATGCCCTGCAGAGTCGCCTGGTAGGCATATTCAAAGTTAGTCACAATCACGTCACTATTAGATATTTGCCCTATCAATCTTTGCTGGCGAGAAATGGGTACCGGTCGCCGTAGACCTGGAGAATAGAACCATAAGTCATACCAGTCGGAAAGCATCACTTTGCCTTTATCACGCGGCGGATAAATAAAGCGAACTAACGATCGGGCATCCGCTTTAATCTCCCCTTCAGGCTTCATAAAACGCATTGAAATATCCAGAACCTGCTTACTTTCTGGTTTCTCTTCGCCATTTTTATATTCACTCACCGCAAGCGTATAGCGAAATGGTTTATTGGGCGAACGGATCTCATCCGCACGCCGAATAATATCGATAGCATTATTATCGCCAGGCGCAGCGAAGGCACAGGCTGAAAGAAGCCCAAGACAGGCAATTCCTTTGCCAAATAACGTAATTTTCATATTACGAGTTTCCCTAAGAAAATTTAAAAGCATCCGATATATTAAGACGAGAGGCGCGCAACGCCGGTAAAACAGAAGCGGCAGTCGCGGTTAACAACGGCAGCACCAGCGTAATAAACAGCAAATCATAACTGCTGGTTTTAATAAAAGCGGTGTAGCCCACAGTTTGCCCAGGCGACGGCGGCATTGCGATGCCGTAAAGATTAATCACTGAAGCGATAGCAGAACCCATGCCGAGGCTTCCAACAGCGCCAATCATGCCGACAAAAATCCCTTCCAGTAAAAACAACCGGGTAACGTGGAGAGGTTTTAAACCAATGGCGCGCAGCGTCGTGATCTCCCTGGTCCGCTCAACGATATTCATAGTCATTGAGTTACCGATCATAAAGATAACGATCAATGCAACAATCAGCTTAATAAAGAAATAGATCCCGGATAATAAGCTCTCAACCTGCTGATAAAATAACGAGGCATCTTTCCACTCTTTCACAATTAGCGGCAGATGGTTTTCCTCGATAAATTTTCTCAGCCTGGCGCTGAATACGGCGGTGTTATCCTCTTTCAGTAAAATTAACACCTTACTCACGCCGTCGGTTTCCATCATGCGCTGCGCGGTTTCAAGCGGCATTTTCAACGCCGTATCGTCGTAATCTTTGATGCCGGATGCAAAAATGCCACGGATCTTCAATGACAATGCGCCCTGCCCGCCTCGCGAATTAACCGTAATAGCATCCAGCCAGTCATCGTAATTCGCGCCGAGCGTTTGTGCCAGTCCGCGACCTAAGGTGATGTGATCGGTTTTTATACGTGATAAATCACTGCCGGAAATAAGTTTATCAAAGGATCCCAGTTTTAATGCCGGTAGCGGTTCGATCCCCAGTGCGGAAAAATAGCTCGAGGTTTCATTTTCGTAATGAGAAATAACCCCGGTAAACTCCAGCTGCCCGGCAAGCGTAGAAATATCTGCCGCCAGTTCCGGTTCGCTTAATATCGCCTGTTTTAAAGACGGATAATCCTCAATCAGGCTCTTATTTTTATTGGAGGTGGCGAAATAATTCTGGTTGTAGATCTGCACGTGACCGATATTCGTGCGGACCGTTTGCTCTTTTAAGATCCAGAACGAGTAATCGATAAATCCGCCGTACAGAAAAATGGCGACGCCCCCCAAAATAATCGCCGACAAAGTCGAAAATGAGCGGCGCTTATGTCGGAAGAGATTGAGAAAGGCAAACTTCACGTCCCGCGCATGCATCACGGTACACCACAGCAGAAAAAGCAGAATCAGCAGCACGATGGCGTTAATAAAGATCATGCTCATTTACTCACCTTTCACCAGCGGCAGCAGCACCTGAGCCACCTCATTCGCATCCCACGCAGGCGCAACGTTATTATGTAATGCCAGTTCCTTTGCCGCGACAGCATCCTGGCGCTTTATTTGTGCCAGAAGCTGTGCGGCTTGCGGGTATTTTTTGCAGTTATAGAGCGCGAGATAACGCATATGATGGATCCGTGCAATTTGTGCCGGGTTAAAGAGCGTCTTATCTTTCAGCATCCATTCGGTATCCTTGATCGTGACCGCACAGCGTCCCATTTCCGGCGCCAGCCAGGCATCGACGCGTGCACGCATATAGCGCACCCGTAAATCGTCTTCATGGCTGTCAATGGCTTCATCGAGGTAGAAAAAACCGGTTTTGGCATATTCGGACGCGTTAATGTAGTCGTTCACCGCTGAGGCGTTTTCCGCCTGTCGCAGCGCGCCCCAGGCATAAAAGATTAACGAGACGACATTTTTCGTTTCGCCATACTCTTTGAACAACGCGCTGGTGACGATGGCCAGTTGATCGGGCTGTGCCGGAAAGCCTCTCTGCATGACGCTTTCAACCGCCGGTACGTTGGAAGCATGGGCAACACTGGCGCAGGTCATGCTGAGCAGGCCTGCGCAGATAGCGCCCCGCCATTTACGCTCTCGAGTCATACACCAATCCTCCATCTTTAATTTCTACCACCCGACGCGCACACTCCTTTAACTGCGCTGAATGCGTGGAGATGATGAATGTGGTCTTCGTCTGCTGATTGATGTGCAGCAGAAGTTCCAGAATGGCTTCGCCGGTTGCCATATCCAGGTTACCGGTCGGTTCGTCGGCGATAACCACCGCCGGGTCATGCGCCAGGGCTCTGGCAATCGCCACCCGCTGCTGCTGCCCGCCGGAGAGCTGGCCGGGTTTACGGTTGGCAAAACCTTCCAGACCAACACGATTGAGTAAGTCGCGCGTTCTTTCGCGCGCCTCTTTTTTACCGAAATGCCCATTCAGGATCAGGGGATAAAAAACGTTATCAAAAACATTCAGAACAGGAATGAGATTGAAAAATTGAAAAATAAATCCCAGATGTTTACCGCGAACTATTGATAACTCTTCTTCGGGTAACGCATTGAGTAATTTATTCAAAAACATCACCGTTCCGGATGTCGGCCGATCGATACCAGACATGATATTTAGCAACGTACTTTTGCCGCTACCCGACGGGCCGCATAATGCCAGAAATTCACCTTTGGCGATTTCCAGATTAATATCCCTTAGCGCGTCGATTTTTCCCTCACCGGAACCATAGCTCTTCGAAATATGGCTGAGTAATATTGCCGGTAGTTCTCTGATTATTTCACTCATCGCGATGCCGTTACCCTGCAGAATATTCAATATCAAAATAGTGATAACCCGATAAATTATCCGGGACGACAGTGCGGATTTTTCCGGCAGCAACAGGATGTTGGCGCAGATATTCGAAGCTCAGTGCGGGAGTCAGACAACCACTGTGACCATAAATATCAGCAAGGCGAATAATCTTTTGCTGCATCTCTGCCGGAAATGATTTTTCCCGTAAGCCTGCAAACGCCATGATTTCGACATCCTCAGCATTGAGCTGCAAAATATCGGCACGCCCGGCCGCCATATAGCGACCACTATTCACTTTCAATGCGCTTTCGTGACGGCTGAAGATAAAACATCCCACGCGTTCAACCGTCAGGTTAACCCCATCGGCTTGCTGAGCACGTTTTACTCCCCGCGCAACGGCGATATCTTCCTCAGAAAATACCATGATCGGGATGGCGCGATAGGCACAACAAATCACCACATAATCGAAAACATCCCAGCTCAGATAATCCTGCGCCATGCTCATTGCCTGAGTGAATGCATATTTCTCCCCGCGCATTTTGCAGGTGGGATCGGTAATAGAAAATTTCTTCACCAGATTTTTCGGTAACGTGTCGAGCATCGAAATATGCAATGCGCTGGAAATACTCTCCAGCAGCCCGGCTTCTCCCCACGAATCCGCATAGATAAATGCCGTTCGCGACTTGAATAATTTCATCCGTTCTTTCGTGGATAAAGCCTGTAGCGCAGCATCTGCGGCCTGCTCCATCGCATCAAGGTATTTTATATACTGCGGGTTACGGATCATCTCACCGGCATAGAGCGAGCCATCAGTACCAAAACGTTTAAGTCCCCACCCATTCTTCCGGGTAGACTTAAGCCCCAGATTATATAAATGCGCTTCCCAGGCATTCAGCCAACTGGGTTGATAGAAATAAAACCTGTCTTCCGGCTCAATAAGAGCAAACGATGATAAGTACATCAAACCTTCCATGGTTATTCATCACGCAGGATTAATTGCAGACAGCACGATCCCAATTACCGAGCCATCCACGCCGACGCCAACCTTCAGCAAATGATTTTTTTCATGCCCGCATACGCCGCGATCAATTAGCATAAACGGTGCCATCGCATCCAAAATGGCGTCATTACTTACCGGAGCAATTAATTCGTGCCGGGTTAATGAGTGATGGGCAATAATCAAATCGATAATGCCGGAGCCGGTTGCGCAGTAACCGATCTGCCCCTTATACGCCAGCACAGGAATCGCGTGCGAATCAGCAAATATTTCAATCGCTTTGGCTTCGGCTTTATCGCTGACGGAAGAACCATTGCCATGCGGAATAATGGCGCATAAATCCTGCACATTAACGCCTGCTTTTTCGGTCACCGCACGCATGATTTTCAGGACGTTCAGGCTCAGCCAGGAAGCGTCATTACTTCTGCCCGCGCTAATTTGCGCGTAGGAGGATTGCAACCGCACGCCGCCCGTGACATCTCTGTCGCGACGGTGGCGCAGGCTTTCCAGAACAATAACGCTGAACCCTTCGGAGAAAAGTACGCATTTGCTGTTTTCACCAAACGGCTGAACCACTTCACTGTCCAGCATCGACTGAGAATCAAGGAACCAGATATCCTGGGTTTTAATTTTCGAACAATTAATAACCACAACGAGGTCGATACCGCCCTGCTCGATCGCCTGGCAACCCAAATGCACGGCCGTCAACGATGAATTACTGGTGCAGTTCATATTTGGCGGCAAATACTGCAACTGGTATTTCTGCGCAAGGCTGCACGCTACCGTATCCTGCGACATATTCGCTACGTGCAGACGGGTTAATGAGCGGGTGAGCTTAATATCTTCAATGTCATTGCGATCGTAAAAAGAGTGATAATCGATGCCGTCGACGCGCCTGCCCAGCCCGGTCAAATAAACCCGCACGTTATTGCCTGCGAGACAATGTGTATCCAGTTTGGCCTGCGCAAGCGCATCCTCAATCAACTGATACACCATCTCTAATGCGCCATCATTAACGTGCTCCAGCCTGGCGACATATTTATTGCCGTTAAACCCACACGTTATTGCTTCGTCGTCAGAGCGAAACCAGGGTTTCTTTTCGACCCGCTTCCCCTGACGAAGATGCTCAATAAGCTGAACACTATTCCCGGCAAAGGGTAAATGTGCGCTGTAGCCTGAAATGATGGCGGCATTTTCCACAGTCTTATTCCTTAATGACCAGTGCGTAATAGTTCCCACCTTCCGTTGCCCCTACCAACAAGACATGCTTGATTGCCAGTTTCATTGGCTGACGGACAAAGTTCACGCGTTCATCGAAGAACGCCACGGTATTAGGAATCGCCGGAACGGACTGTTTTTTAATGCAATCGATGATGACTGCAAGGTTGAGCAAACCCGCCGCTGAGGCGACAAAACCAAAGCAGGCGTTGTAGTTAACGACCGGAACGTTCGGCTGTTTCTCGCCAAATACCTCGCAGATAGCGTCAATTTCAATCCGCGAATGCGCGTCGCTACCATTGCTGGTGCCGCACACCAGATCGATCTCTTGCGCGCTAATGCCAGCGTCGGCAAGCGCACGGGTCACCGCCAGCGCCATGGAGGACGATTTTTCCGCCAGCTCGGCAACATCGAAATAACTGTTGCTGCATGACTTCCCGTAACCCACCACTTCCGCCAGCACGTCTGCACCGCGCGCGGCAGCTGTCTGCGGATCTTCCAGCAGCAGCATACAGGCGCCTTCACCGGGCACATATCCTTTGGCGTCTTTGCCATAGACCTGATAATCGCTCGCCGCCGCGGTCATCTGGATCTTCTGCGTGACCGCATCCATATAGAGCGACATTGAGGGGAAATATTCATCCGCGCCGCCAACGATCACCTGCGGTTGCAGGTTCTGGCGCACAATCTCATAGCCGTAGGTTAAGGCGCCGAGCGCCGCATTTTCACCGGTTGCCAGCGTCGTGGTATAGCCTTTGATCCCTTCTGAAATGCCGCAGAAGGTGGGAATCGCGTTCATCAGTGAACCCGGAAATTCCGAGGTTCGCACCTTACGCGGATCGGGTTTCAGGCTCTGCAAATATTTATAGGTTGTTTCCTGCGGACCACGGGACATCCCCATAATCAGGCCCAGCGCATCGCCATCGCGTTTAATTTTACGTTTTCCCTGCTCCAGCGCTTCGCAGAGCGCGATCAGGGCAAACGTACCGCCACGCGTTGCTTTACGCGGATCAAAACGGCGTAAGTGCTTGCGTGGCTCAAGGCCAGTTACCTGGAAGGTTTTGAAATTCGTTTCGCTCTCTGGCAACGTGGCGTTGCTGAAAGAGAATGCGTCACCGAACAGATCCGCGCACTGCCCGGTCTCATCCAGCACCTTGAGCAGTTCTTTTGCTTCTTCCAGCGTATCGTCCGGGAACGTCACGCCGCCCAGCTCAACGTTCTGCTTGCCTTGCCAGACGTTTTCGAGGATCTCATTGAGCGTATGGCCGATAGCCGATACCGCGCCAATGCCGGAAATCGCCACGCGTTTGGCTTCGTAGGTACTGACAGGAACGGAAGCCGGCTCCATGCTGACGATCATGCAGCAGTTGTTGCCGCCGAACGCATAGTTATTCTTCATGAAAATATTGATTTTCCGATCGAGAAAATCATTCGGTACATAGTCCAAATCGCATCCCGGACGCGCTTTCGTGAAGTTCAGCGTCGGCAGTACCTGATGACCCGGCAGCGTCACCAGGCAGGCGATTAATTCCACAATGCCCGCCGCGCCGATGTTGTGTCCGAAGTAGGATTTGGTTGAGCTGATCAGCAGGTTTTCGTGGTTGGCAAAAACCTTTTTCATCGCCAGCGTTTCGATGCGGTCGTTGGCTTCGGTGCCGGTGCCATGCGCGTTAACGTAGTCGATCTGCTCAGGCTTCAGCCCGGCATTCTCCAGCGCTTTGTGCATCACCTGCACGGCGCCGCTGGCGCGCGGATCCGGCCCGGTTTCGTGGAAAGCATCGCAGGAGGTGGCATAAGAGAGGATCTCGCCGTAAATCGTCGCCCCGCGCGCAACCGCATGCTCATACTCTTCAAGCACCACAGCGCCAGCGCCTTCGCCAATCGACATTCCCGACTGCCCGGAGAAAGGGGTACAGGAGTCCGGATGCATAACGTTCAGCGCATAAAAACCGGCGAAAGTCGGCAGGTAGATAGGCTCGGTACCCACGGCCAGCATGGTTTTGCTCTTGCCGTTCTGAATAAAATCATACGCCATGCCCACCGCGTTGGGGCTGGCCGTACAGGCGGTGGCGACCAGTTCAACGCCCCCTTGCAGGCCGAGCAGCGTGGAGACGCTGGAGCAGCAGGAAGAGAAGCCACCGGAAAAGAGCGCCTTGCGCAGGGAAAAATCTTCCAGGCGTTGCTCAAAGAGCGGTAAAAACGCTTCGGTCCCTGCGGATGAGACACCCACAATTAAGCCGGTATCGCGCAGGCTTGCCGCGTTATCCGCCAGCCCCGCCTGGTCGAGCGCGTCTTTACCCACTTTATAAGCCCAGAGCGCAGCGTTATCGAGTGAATCCGCAAGCCCTTCTGGCAGACCGGAGTAATCGATATCATGCAGCACTTCCGCCGCTCTGGCGTTTTCAAACCATGTTGAAAAGCGCTCACTGTCAGCAACGCCGCACTTCTTATTCAGCAATGCCTCTCTGAAATCCGCGACATTTTCTGCCAGCGACGACAAAATCCCGATGCCGGTGATGACAACCCTTTTCCTGCTTGTCTGCATAAATATTACCTGGAGTTAACGACGAATAGGCATGAAATAACCAGACGCGGGGAATATCCGCGACGCGCGCTCTATTTCCCGGCTGGTTATTTTCAATAATCAAACTGCGCTTTTTCTTTTGTTGGTATCGATATAACTGTGCTCAGTTGGGCTAACCAACATGCTCAGGTTATAAATAAACGGCATACCTTTCGTTTGCGCAGCGACTTTTTCATTCGCGGTTTGAATATGGAAGCCGCTAATATCGGACCATGCATATTCATTATCGATAAGCGCCAGAGCAATATATCGTTGTAAGGCAGGTGAAAAGAGGGCTTTGACCACTTTACCGACTTCATTGCCCTCTACCATGACGCGATCGCCGGCGTAAATACCCGCACACTCTTCTGCGGCGATCATACCAATCATTTTAGGTTGATGAGTGTCGTGAGACAGCGCTTCGACAGCCTCTTTACCGACAAAATCTTCTTTGTCGTATTGCACGGCCCATTGCATTTGCAGCTCAACGGGATTCAGCGTGCTGTGCGCCAGGGTGCGACCATCCCAGCCTGGATTCTCTACCCGCGCGATAATCTGATAATCAAGGCCGCCGGTCTGCAACTGATATTTGTCGCCAATATCGACAAGCTTCTGCCACTGTTCCGCCAGCGCAGACTGTTGACCGATCGCCATGTAAGCAAATTCACCGTGCTTGCCACAGCGGAAAATCATCAGCTCATCATCGGTACTCATATACTCATAATACGGCAGACCGATAATATCGAAGCCATGAATTTCAGCCATCACTTCCCAGGCGTATGGGCCTTCAAGCAGAATAGCTCCCCAGTTCTCTTCACGCATGGCGCGAATTTCCGGGATCTCCTGGATATCGAGTTCATCTGCTTTTTGCAGACTTTTGTTCAGACGTTCAATCAGTTCGCCAGCCGGAATATCTTCTGAAAGCAGGTAATAACCGTCTGCAGAGCAGAGAACATACACATCGCCACGGATCGTGCCATCGTCATTCAACACCAGAGAGTAAATACCCTGCTCATCACGAATAATCGAAACATCGGCGGAAACCAGATGGTTAACCAGTGCCCATGCGTCATCGCCCATTACGCTGACAATCGCCATGTGAGAATAATCGACCAGCAGTGCATTTTCACGCATCGCCTTATATTCGACCATCGGTTCGTTATAGGCAAAGGGGATGGAATAATCGTTATAAATGCCCATCATGGCATTATTTTTCAAATGAATATCATTAAGAGATGTCATATAAGTATCCTGTTAAATTCCCTTTTAAATGCAGATTACGAATTTTTCTTCTGAATGATAAATGTCGCCAGGCTATTGATGCTTCTCATATATGAGGGATCGTCGCTTTCCGTGACTTTAATGTCGAAGACTTTATCCAGCAAAACAACAATCTCTGTGGCATCCACAGAATCCAGCTTCAAACCATTGCCAAACAGCGCTGTATCATCATCGATTTGAGATTCATCCCTTTGAATATTCAATCGTTGAATAATTTCAGTTTTGATGGTCAGCAATACATCTTTGCGCTTTTCAATATCGTCTTTAATTGTAAGCATAACTAACTCTCCATGTTAATTACTTAGATTCACGAAAATTAATAATTGTACCGTGGCTGATTAGCCGTTTCCCTGCGTGGGCCGTAACGGAATAGTGTTTAAAACCATTAGCGTCGGAAAATGATAATTTACTTACGACCTCAATAGAATCACCCGGGTAGGCTATTTCTTTAAATTTCAGATTTTGCGCAGCAAGTACTCCACGTACCTGCGCACGCCGCGTACGAATAATATCCAGCATTTCAGGCTGATTTATCCGCGCATGGATATCACGTAACGAAGTGAGTTCGACATGATATTTCTCACGATAAATGTCGCAAATATCCGTCAGGAAAGAAAAGTACTCGCTGGCCTGACCAAAGATTTCTGAAATAATGACGCCGGGCATAATCGGATCGTCAGGAAAATGCCCGGACAACCACGGATCGTTATAGGTGACATGTTTGACGACTTTCACGAAGCCATTTTCACCGTATTTATAGTCATCAATTTTGTCGACCATTATCAGGGGCTGTCGCCAGCCGCCCATCTCAAGGAAGATCTTTGCGGGAATCCTGTATTTAGACATAAATCACCGCATTACCAGACCACCATCGATAACGATAGTTTGGCCGACGATATAACTGGAAGCTGAGGAACTTAAGAAAACAATGGCGTTCGCCACTTCTTCGCACGTACCAAGCCGTTTTAACGGGATGGAGCTAACCACGCTGCGCACAACGGTGCGCGAGACTTTTTTCACCATCCGCGATTCAATCATACCCGGTGCGACCGCGTTGACGCGGGCCAGTTCGGCCGCCAGCGTGCGGGTAAAGCCCAGCATGGCGCCTTTGGAGGCGCTGTAGTTGGACTGTCCGACGCTCGGGATAATGGCAGCAATGGAGGCGACATTGATAATGGCCGGGCTCTGCGCGGAACGCAGTAATGTCAACGCGGCTTTGATTAGCCGGAAGACGCTAAGCATATTGGTGTCCATCACCTGGCTGAAATCCTCAAAACTCATTGAGGCAAACAGGCTGTCTTTGACAATGCCCGCATTGTTGACCAGAACATCAATCTTCCCGGCCACTTCAGCGAGATGGGAGCATAGCGCCGCTACGCTCTGCGGATCGGCCAAATCGCACTGCATAATGTGCAGTTTATCACCGGCTGGATGCGACGCTTTCAGCGCGTCGAGCTGTGTGGCATTCGATTTATAAAGTGCATAAACGACACAGTTTTGCTCTAAATATTTTGCGCAAATGCCCAGCCCAATATCGCCGCTCGCGCCCGTCACCAGCACGGTGTTTTCATTAAGATCGTTGTACTTATACATATTCATGATAATAATTTAAGTTAATAAATAATGACCGTTGCCACGGCGTGAGTCCGGCAATGCGAAATACTCAGGGATACATTCTCCATCCCTTTCTCTGCAAGAATTTCTTTCAGTCTTCCGGTAAAAATAAATTGCGGGCAACCATACTCGTCATGAATAATTTCGATATCATGAAAGCGAATACCATCGCGAAAACCACAGCCTACCGCTTTTACCACCGCTTCTTTCGCCGCCCAGAAACCGGATGCGCGTTCATAATTTATATCGGAAGGATCAATCTTTATGATTTCCTTTTCAGTATAAACACGCTCAATAAAATCCATTTTCCCGTTGGCAATCGCCCGACTTATGCGTGCAACTTCTACAATATCCGTACCAATACGCATCGTACTGTACACTCAAAGTTATAGCTGATACGAGAAGTTGAAATTAAAGTTAGCCTTGTTCACTACCAAATCACCAGGATATTTCAGCGGCGTAGTGATGGAGAAATCATATCCCAGGCTCTTTATATTCCCTTCGATACCCATAGCGCTGCCAACAATCGTTTCATCGCCATAGTAACCATCTTCTTTCACCTGCCCCAAATCCATGCCGAAATAGAGTCTGGCATTCGTCGTACCGATGGGCCGGTAGAATGTATTTTGGAGATAAAAACCGCTGTTCCCTGTCAGGCCATAGCTATTTTCAAACCCACGCACGCTCCACCGATCGCCCACGGTCATCTGATCCTGTAAGGTCAACTGGCGCGGCGCATATTGCGCAGAGAAGATCCCGTTGTAGTAACCATTGGCAAATAGCTGGGTATAATTTCCCTGAAAGTTAAACAGCTGGCTTATTGGGCTGACTTCGCCATACTGCATATCGGGCGTTTGTTCGCCGCCAAACCATGTTAAGAAACGCTGCCATGAGAGGGTGGCGTCCAGAGAAGCAGCGGCAAACTGCTGCTTATAATTAAGCCCGAACTTCACGTTCCCCATGTCGCGGCTCTGTAATACCAGCTCTTCGCCGTCGAGGGTATATCCGGAGGTTCTGCGGATAAGCTCAGCACTTGCCGCGATCTTCCTGCTTTTATCGCGATAGACCGTTCTTGCCGCTTTCGCGCTCAGGTACTCACTGTTACCGGCATAATCCAGCGAAAAGTATGAGAGCGGAACCGTTTGTCGCGAATCACTCTTGCTGTAGAAAAACGTGTAATTCCAGTAGCCGACCGGGAAGGAATAGTAGCCACTGATATTTTGATACTTACCGGTGGTGCTGCTGGTGCCGGCCAGGTAAAAGAGATCGCCTAATTTCGCCGTATTGAAAAGATAGCCCACCGCAGAGGTTAAATACTGACCGGTCGCTTCATCACCCCAATTGTTATAACTTGCTCTTACGCTCCACTTTTTAAAGCGATTGGTGTTAATACTGACGTTGCTGTAACCATTTTGGCTACCCGGCTCTATATTGATTTTAACATTCACGCCGGGAACAAATTGCAGGTTTTCCAGCCCTTGCTCAATATCACGGATGTTCAGAATATCTTCATTTTTGAAAGGCAACATCCATGCCCGAATATCATCACCAGCAATAATGACATTTTCAATTTTACCTGCTTCAACGGTAAATTTGAGTTCACCGGTAGAGATATTCTGTGACGGAATGATAACCCGCGTAGTTACATATCCCGCATCAATATAATAATCCTGCAACGCGGATGCGATTGTATTAATACCTGCAACACCGATACAGCGCCCGGCAATAATCTCATTGATAGATTGCGTGATTTTAGCTTTTAGAAAATCATTTTCAAGAAGAACATTCTTGACAGTGAAACAATTTTCTTCCTTTGGAAGATCTTGCAGAGTAAATACTTTCCGATCGGCATTTGAGAAAACATCTTTTTTCTCAAACTGTTGTTCATGCAGCACGCTGGCATCTGCATTTTTTTGCTGTTTTATCAGGTTATCAACATTATCCTTTGCTGATACCTGAGCGCCCATAATCATGAGCATACAAAAAGCTGTAAATCGCAATTTCATGAATTCACTCTGAAAGAAGTAAAGGCAGCAGCAGTCTGCTACTGCCTTTTTTTACACCTTACATACCAAGAACAGTGCCGGTGTTATTCAATTTCTTCACATCCTGAGAGAAATCTTCATACGCACCTAACAATGCATCTCTGCCGCTATTAGTGACAGTATTGGCCGTTATTTTTGCTGAACCATAGCTCAGCATATTGAGATAGTTATAGACGGTGCCATTAGCGGTGACATCCATATAATTATCACTGACGATATTGCCATGGTTCACAATATTTTGACCAGCAGAAATGTTCACCTGCTGACCAACAATATTGCGATTGGTACGGTTGGTTACACTGCCTTTAGTTTTCAGCGACACAATTTCACCGCCAGCAATGTCGCCGTTGTTATCAATACCATTCAGCGCATCAATAGCTAGATTTTTACCCGCAGCAATTGTATTCGAGTTATACAGAATACCTTTGCTCACGTTAAATTTCAGATTGCCTTCTGCATTGATAAAGCCGTAGTTCGTGAAACTATTATCCACATTCAGAGTGGCATTCTTATCAGAAGAAATAATCCCGGTAGCATCATTATCAATAATGGAACCATTACTGTAGTTTTGCAGATAAACGGTGCTGATATTCATGTCGCCAGCGCTGGCGGTTGTCGCATAGTTATTGTAGAACATATAACCGACATCAATTGCCATATCACCCGCACTGTACAGCAAACCACGCGTATTGTTCAGCGTACTGGCAGCTTCGAGTTTCATACCACCGAAGTCAGAAATAATACGGCTATTGGTGCTGTTGATATTTCGGGCAGAAAAAGAGACGCCTTCTTTACCAATCATGCCGCCGATTTGCTGAGGGATGCCGAAATATTCGCCGTATCTGTCACCAAAATCGTTACCGTTGTTATTAGAAATAGTCCCTAATACATTCACTTTCAGTAATTTTTTAGCCACCACCAGCGCGGTATCATTATTGACGTTGTTTTTAGCATTCAGGGTAATATTTTCCCCCAGCATCAAACCGCCAACGTTATCGATATCGCCAGCATTCAGCTCCACATCACTTTTGTTCGAGCTGATAACACCGATGTTGTTACTCACCGTACCACTGACAGCAACATCTACGCCATGGTCCGCACTCAGACCGCCCCGGTCATTATTCAACGAGGTACCGCGGGCTAATACTTGAACGCTAGAGACGATCTTGCCGGTGTAGTTATCGATATCACCGGTGCTCTTAACAGTGACAACATCGTTCGACGCGATCTGGCCGCCACGGTTAACGATCCTTTTGGCACCGATGTTGAGCGCTTTCTGTGAAATGATCCCCAGAGAGTCAGAGCTGTTGGTATCTGCCGTTTTGGTCGTTTCATTGCTGATCGTACCGCCAGAACCCAGCGTGAGATGGCCATTAGCTGCGCGAATCAACCCTTTGTTATTGTTGATATTACCTGCGCTTAAGATGTCAATATCGCCAGCGGACTGCAAGTTGCCGCCAGAGTTATCGATTGACACCGCTTCAATACCGACATAACCACCGCTAATCTGCCCGTCGCGGCTGTTCAGATTGCCGGTTTTTAACGCGACGATACCCGCTTCAATACCCACGGTTTTACCTTTACCCGTGTTGGTCAGCGCATAGTTGTTGGTATCGACGGCCAGCATACCGGCAGCAGCGATTTTGCCATTACTGTTAGTCAGCGCGCCGCTGTTAATATTGATGCTACCGTTAGTCGCAATGCGACCTGCGCGGCTGTTTACAATCTCGCCCTTGTTAGTATTGATGGAAATAGTATCAATGGAAGAGATTTCGCCGGTCGTATTATCAAGTCGGCCATTGGTTTTGATATCGATAAGCCCGGCAGACTGGATTTTCGCATTACTGTTCAGCAGGACGCCTTTGGTATCAATTTTGATGCCGTTTACGCCGCCAGCAATTGTGCCCTGGTTACGCACGCCGACACCGGCTTCGGTACTGACCAGGTTAATCTTGTTGGCATACATCCCGCCCAGCGCAGAAACGTCAACGCTGTAATAGTTGCGCAGCCCGGATGCCGCAACCGTACCCGCAACCTCACCGCGCGCATTAACATAGTTATTTCCCGCGACGATGTTCAGTTCATCGGCGGTGACTTTTCCATTGATGACAACATTGCGTGACAGGATCTCTGTCGGGCTGGCATTGCTCAGTTTACCAACGGTAATGGTGCCGCCATTGACGTTGTATCCCGCCAGTTCGCCATCCGTCAGTTGCGCTTTACCGGTGGTCAGCGTTAATTTGCCGGTGTTGATAGAGCCACCGCCATTCACCGTAATACCATTCGGGTTGGCGATAATTAAATCCGCCTTATTGCCCGCAACTTCCATCATGCCATTGATAACGGAGGCATTTCTCGAAACTACTTCGTTTAATATCACTTTGGCCGGGCCGCCAACCAGATTACTGTTCCCTTGAATCTGACCAGCCAGAACGGTATCCGAGGCCGAAGTACCGTTATTGAAAATGACGCCGTTTTTATCAACGTTCAAATCATCCCAGAAGTTGTGCGACAGGCCGCTTGAATTTGGCGTATTAATATCAACGACCGGCACCCCATTGGTGTTATAGACGGTACCATTTTTCATGACTAACCCGGCTGAATTTGCTACTGCCGGCAATGCGCAAATCATCGCAACCGTTAGCGGCCCGAGTTTTGACCTGACAAACCGTTGAACTTTTTTATCCAATGCACTCATGTTATTGAATTCCTTTTACCTGGTTTGAAAATTGAATATATATATTTTTTTGCTGTATTCTTTGAATTGAATATCGCAACGTATCTTCCAGAAATAACAATTAACCTTACAAATCTATTATATCGGAGAAGATTCAATGAATAGAAAAGCATCTTATCGTAAGCCCTGTTAATTTCATGACTTATTAAAATAAGAATTTCATATTATTGAGTGATGCAACAGTCAGATACTGCGAACCTTATTTAAGGTCGAAAAAACTTAACAGGAGACGAAAGGTAAAACAATATATTAAAACCCAAATCGGATTTTTCAACGCAATTAAAAATAGAAAAACAAACAAACTAATTATATTGATGAAGCTGACGTCAAATAATTAGAAATAAAATTCAATAATGATTCGCAGAACTCAGCGCGGCAAATCGCGAACAAAAACGCTGATTATCACAATGTAACCTTTTATACGACTGCCTGCTCCGTCCTCATAAAATCTCATCACTCCTTGCTACTTTCATTTCACAACCAACCAGGATTTTTCAATATAAAGGTTGCAAATCACTTATTTTACAAGAACACACCTGAGATACAGATCACATTTTCACCCTCCTTAATGGCTATCTCTTTTTATATATTTCATGTATTAATTTATAAAAAAATAAGACAAAACAAATAATATAATTGCCATTTCTGAATAATCCCATAATTAAAGAAAACATATTGCCTATGGTCTTTATTTTAAATAATATGTAATAAAATTCCTAAGCAATGATATTAATGATGGAATGACAAAAACTGCCATCGGCAAATATTATTTGCCATATCATTATTTCTAAATGGGTTGTAAAAAAATAAGGATATATATATGCTAACCGGAATTAAAAAAACGTTACCGTTACTGGGCGTTATGACATTACCGTTACCACTTTTTGCCGCCCCGACGGTAACCTTTCAGGGCGAAGTCTCGGGCCAGACCTGCGACATACAGATCAATGGTCGCACAGATTCCGTCGTCTTATTACCTACCGTGTCTATGACCGACTTCGGTGCCCCATTAGCCAACGGCCAATTTTACGGCCAAACCCCGTTCACCGTTTCAATCAGTGGTTGCCTGGCTACATCCACCGTGACAAATATCAGCACCAATTTCCTCGGTTATAACGTTGATGCAATGGGCGTACTTGGCAACGGCTATTCGGGTACAAACGCAGCGGCAGGTTTCGGCATTCAGTTGATGGACGCGGGTTCCGGGGGTACAGAGATCCGGCTTTCCGGTGTCACCTCCGTGCCAGGGTTGAGCCTTCCAGCCAACCAGACAGAAGCCAGTTATGATTATGGCGCACGCTACTATGTCACCGATAGTACCGCTGCCGTCCCTGGTAAAATTACCGCCATTGCCGAATATTCGCTGAGCTA
Organism: Kosakonia sp. MUSA4; assembly: GCF_013085925.1. Lineage (NCBI taxonomy): Bacteria > Pseudomonadati > Pseudomonadota > Gammaproteobacteria > Enterobacterales > Enterobacteriaceae > Kosakonia > Kosakonia sp. MUSA4. The sequence goes on along the minus strand of NZ_CP025697.1, from coordinate 428,199 downwards.
TCTCTAAATCACAACTGGCTGCGTGACGACGTCAGCCAGAAATCTATTCAATATTACGCAATAAATAACCAGCGCAGGGATAATGTGAAAATGAACAGGTTAATGGCTTTTACTGTATTTTTATTTTCCATCACCATTTCTGTGAACACAGCCGCAAACGTAATCATGACCGGGACGCGAATCATCTACCCCGATGATATCAAAGAAAAAACAATTCAATTAAGAAACACTGGCTCACAGCCTTTTATCGTCAGCATTCAGGTTGATGATGGTTCCAGTATTGAAAAAGCAAAACATCCTGAAGCGCCTTTTATTACCACCCCGCAAATATTCAGAATGGAACCAGAGAGTGGGCAATCCGTAAAATTGATCTTCACAGGGGACAATTTGCCCCAGGATCGTGAATCGATTTTTTACTTCAGTTTTAGTCAATTACCTTATCTGAAGAATAAAGATAATGTTCGTAATCAATTAGTACTGGCGCTGACTAATCGCCTCAAAATTTTCTATCGTCCGCACACTATTCCCGGTAATTCGTATGAAACGGTAGAAAAGCTGTCATTCCAGGTAAAGCCACATGGCATTGAGGTAACGAATCCTACCGGTTATTACTCCGTTATTCGCCGCGCCGAGCTTATTGCTAACGGCACAAAATACCCCCTTGCCGATGCGGTCATGGTTCCCCCTAAAAGCAAAGTCGAATGGCCTTTGCACGCCAATAAGGTAAACACCCAGAATGCATCCATCGCGCTGGTGACGGTGAATGATTACGGCGTAAATGTGGATTCCAGACACCCCTTATAACGTTTGCTTGTGCTAAGGCAGGACTTTTCGGTATGGGCAATCTTCGATGAATAAATTCGCTGTTTTACTTTCGGCTAGCGCCTTTTTTTTTATTTTATTGCCTGCATGGGGTAAAGAAATAGCTGCAACCCTCGGCTCCAGCGAAGACCATTACACCTTTGATCCACAACTCTTTCGTGGCAGCCGTTTCAGTCAGGATTCATTAACGCGGCTTGCCACGCCGCAGTCGATTGTTCCGGGCAATTACAAGATGGATGTGTACACCAATAATAAATTGACGGGTACCTATGATGTCTATTTTAAAGGCTTTGCTGACGGCACAAGCCAACCTTGTCTGAGCCCGGAGGTCCTTGAGTCCGCGCACATTAAAAACGCCAAAAGCCCCGCTTCCGCCTCGCCTGAAGATAATTGCGTATTAATTCAGGAGGCTGCGCCGGGCGGCACCAGCCGGACAAACTTACCGCAACTGCGGCTGGATATCACCGTGCCGCAAAGCCAGATGCGCATTCAACCGCGCGGATACGTTGACCCGGATGAACTCGATAATGGCGCATCGATGGCATTTATCAATTACCTCGCGAATTACTACAACGTCTCCTATTCAGTGCCAGCAACCCCGAATCAGCGCTCGCTGTGGATGTCATTAAGCGGCGGGATGAATCTCGGCTCCTGGCAATACCGGCAATTATCCAATTTCACCTGGGATAACCAGAACGGTAACCGCTGGAACAATATCCGCAGTTACGTCCAGCACCCGATCCCTGTCCTGAATAGCCAGCTGATGTTCGGCCAACTCATCACAAAAGGGCGTTTTTTCTCCGGACTAAACTACCGTGGTACCAGCATCGCCACCGACGAACGAATGTTGCCGGATTCGATGCGCGGCTATGCGCCCGTTATTCGCGGCGTGGCGACGACCAATGCCCGCGTCTCCGTCATGCAGAATGGCAATGAAATTTATCAGACCACCGTCGCGCCTGGGCCATTTGAAATTACCGATCTCTACCCCACCAGTTTTAGTGGCGATCTTGATGTCTCGGTAACCGAAGCCAACGGCTCCGTGAGCCGCTTCAGCGTGCCCTTTTCTGCGGTTCCGGAATCGATGCGGCCGGGGATTTCCCGCTTCAATCTCGAAATGGGCAAAACCCAGGACAGCGGCGATGATTCGTTTTTCAGCGATGTGACCTGGCAGCACGGCCTCACCAATGCCGTCACCTTCAACACTGCGGCGCGCGTTGCCGACGGTTATCAGGCGCTGATGCTCGGCGGCGTATATGCCAGCGCTTTCGGCGCCATCGGCGCGGATCTCACCTGGTCACACGCGCGGCTGCCTGATACCGGCTATACCGACGGCTGGATGTCGCAACTTCGCTGGAGTAAAACCTTCCAGCCGACCAACACCACGGTTTCTATGGCGGGATATCGCTATTCCACCCGCGGTTATCATGATCTGATGGACGTGCTGGGCGCGCGAGAGGCACAGCGTAATAATCAGTTGTGGGAATCAGATAGCTGGCGCCAACAATCGCGCTTTGAACTGACCATGAACCAGAGCCTGGCCGAGTTTGGCAACGTTTTTATCTCCGGCTCTACGCAGAATTATCGCGGCGGAAAAAGCCGCGACACACAACTCCAGCTGGGTTACAGCAACAGTTTCCGCTACGGGATCTCAATAAACCTTTCCGTTGGCCGGCAGCACACCGGCGGCTATCAGAATGCCGGGGATATGCAGACGTTCACCTCGTTCTCCCTCTCTTTTCCGCTCGGTGGGAGCGGTCCGCGCGTACCCAGCCTGAGTAATTCCTGGATGCACTCAACGGACGGCAGCGATCAATACCAGAGCTCGCTTTCCGGCATGCTCGATACCGGGCAGACCGCAAGCTACAACCTGGATGTGATGCGCGACCAGCAATATCACCAGACAACGCTCAGTGGCGGTGTGCAAAAACGGTTCTCTCAAGCCACCGTCGGCGTGAACGCCTCGCGCGGGAATGACTACTGGCAGGCTGCCGGTAATGTCCAGGGCGCGGTGGTAGCGCACTCCGGCGGCATCACATTCGGCCCGTATCTCGGCGACACCTTTGCGCTGGTCGAAGCCAAAGGCGCTGCCGGGGCAAAAGTGTTCAATTCCGAACACCTTGAGATCAACGACAGCGGTTATGCGCTGCTCCCGGCCATTACCCCCTACCGTTACAACCGCATCACCCTCGATCCGCAAGGTATGGAGGGTGATGCAGAACTGATCGACAACGAAAAACAGATAGCGCCGATTGCCGGGGCTTCAGCCAAAGTCATCTTCCGTACCCGCAACGGGAAAGCAGTATTGATCAAATCGACGCTGCCGGATGGCTCTGAGCCGCCAGCAGGCGCGGATGTACTTGATGAGAACAACACGCTGATCGGCATCGCCGGGCAAAACGGGCAAATTTACTTGCGCACCGATCGACCCAAAGGGCGGTTAACGCTGCATTGGGGAAATGAGCCGCAGGATCGCTGCCGTCTCTCGTACGACTTCTCCGGAAAAGATACCGCGAGCCCTTTAATCCGCCTGAATGCAATTTGCCAGTAAAGGGAGAAACCGGCATGACAAAGCACGCTATTTTGTTCCTGAAACTCCTGCTCGCGTTGTTGGCACTGCTGCACGCGTCGGCGTGGGCCCTATGTACCAAAACCATGGTTAGCCAGACCGAAGATTTCAACTCCGCGCAGATCAAGTTCGGCAAGGTTAACCTGATTGATACCTACTTCGCCCCGGTCGGAACATTAATTGCCACCACGGTAACGCCGCCAACCAACTACACCACCGGCGGCGCTTCGGGCGCATCGATATTGTGGGAATGCGATCGGGCCGACCTGGCCAGTATCTATTTTTTGGTGGCGACCAATGGTGACGATCGGGTGGGCGGCTATTATGACATCGGCGCAAACGATAATTTGACTAATGTCTACGCCACATGGTTCGCCTACGTTGGCATCAAGCAGTCAATGTCGGGCATAACGTTGACGCGCAACTGGCAAAAAATCCCCGTGACGACTTACGCCACCGTCGGCTCAAAAATTCAGATCCGCTTACAGGATATTCCGCCGTTGCAGTCTGAACTTTACCGGGTCAGTACGTTACCCGGTCTGGGCGCAATCACCAGCTATTGCGGCAACAACAATAACAACCTTTCAGGTATTGTCTTTGCTACCCCATCGGGCGAGATGTATACCTGCACGCAGCCTAATGCTTATATCCAGCTTTCAGGTTCTGCCGCTATTATGACTTTTGGCCATGATGAAGCCGGTGAGGATAGCGCCACAAACTCAGACTTTTGGCTTGCTGACAATGGCTTTGGTTATGGCATGCGTATGGCGAACAAACTTTATAACAATCCCACCTGCGCGGTGCGCAACACCACGCCGCTGGTGTTGTTACCCACCATCAGCGTGAGAGATCTGGACGCTGGCATGACAAGCAGCGCAAATTTCAATGTACAACTGGAATGCAGCAACACGGTCGTTTCCGGGCTGAATGATACCCAGGTTGCGCTGGGTTTTCAGGTTTCCGAAGGCGCTTACAGCGCGGCGCAGAGCCTGAATCTGGTCAACGCCAGCGGCGGCGTCAGGGCGCTGGTTTCTGATAACTATAATGCGCCGGAGATGGCAAAAGGCGTGGGTATAACCATTGCCAACAGCGTCAGTCCGGGCCAGCCAATGACGTTTCTCGGCCAGTCCACCAATGTCCCGCTTTCGCTCACGCCCGCGGGCAATAACGCTGGCTGGTATCCGGTACTCGCTGGCGCAACGTCGAACGGCAGTTCATACCCCGGCTTTCGCAATTACAGCCTCTCCTTTATCGCCAGCCTGCAAAAACTGCCTGGAATGACGGTCACCGCAGGCCGCGTTCATGCCACCGCGTACGTGATTGTGAAAATGCAATGAGCCGGTTTTTCATTCTGCTGTTCGTCCTGTTCGTACCGGCGACGTTGGCTGGCGTAATGCCTGCCATGACACGGGTGATTTATCCACCGAACGCGCGTGAAAAAACGCTGATGCTGGTGAACACCAATGCCTGGCCGGTGATTGTGCAAACCTGGGCAGACAACGGCGAAGGCTCGCCGGATAACGGCACTGCGCCCTTTGTCATTCTGCCGCCGGTCTTTCGCCTGGCCCCCGGAAGCACGCAGGGGTTACGCATCATTTATAACCACGATCCGCTGCCGACGGATCGGGAATCGGTTTTCTGGCTCAATCTGTATGAAGTGCCGCCGGACAGCGCAGGCCTGGACAAGTCGTTTCTGAAGCTGGCAATGAACACCCAGCTAAAGATCTTTTACCGCCCGCAAACGCTCACCCTGACACCCGAGGAAGCGATCGGCAAACTGACCTTTCGCCTGTATGCGGAAGGTGAAAAGTCCTGGCTCGAATTCAACAACCCAACGCCGCTGGGCATTTCTTTTACCACACTCAGCGTGACGGGCCGCACCGGGCAGACTAAAGCGCACCAGCAGGACGATATGATGATTAAGCCCTTCAGCCAGCGGCGTTATTTGCTGGAGCGTAATATCGGCAACGAAGCAATAAACGTGGAAGCGGGCTGGATAAATGATAGTGGGGAAATATTGAAGCACCGGTTTATGAAATAAATCATCTGCGTTTTACTGGCAAGGGATATTAAAATTCAGCGAAATCACCCAACGATTTAAATATAACTTCATTTTATTTATGGGTTATTTAGCGAGCCGTGAGTTGTAAAACGAGGTTTCATAGATTCCGGCTTGACGGAAAACATCTTTGCGGTACGCCTCCTGAAACGGCATTAACAGGTGAAATAAAAAAACACATTCAACGCCAGCGAGGAAAATTACGCTGTGATTAATCAGGCTTTCAATAAGCCGCAGGACGAACAGTGATAAAAAAACATGCGCTACAGAGGCGCATGTGAGTTATTACTCCGTTTCGCTATTCGGTAAAGCATAGCTTTGCGCTTTAAGCCGTGCCCTCACTCATCAGGAGGGCACTTTTTTGATGGGGAACGTATCAGAACGATTCCCAGTCAGCCCCATTGCTTGTTGACGTTGCGGGCCGCAGGCTAACCTTGCCGCGAGCCGCTGCGGGTGCGAGTTTCGGCTTCGCGGTTTCTGAGCTCAGCTTGAACACGGAAACCAGTTGAGGTCAACTCTTCCATGCTTGCCGCCGTTTCAACCACCGCAGCAGACTGTTCTTCCGTGCGGGAAGCCAGGTCAATATTGCCTGCCGAAATGTCCGACGAGGCATTCGCCACATGAATTACCGATTCCTTAATTTGGGTGATCATGTCGCGAAGCCTGTCGTTCATCATGCCCATTGCCAGCGTCAGGCGGCCCAGTTCATCGCCTGACTGCGGCTCAATGATGGCGGTCAGGTCACCACCGGCAATACGTTCTGCCAGCGTCAAGTTGTGTTTTATCTGGCGCGTCATCTGCCGGGTAAGCAGCCAGGCGACCAGTAACCCTGTCAGCACGGCGCAAATGGCAACGATGCCCATAATGATCATGACCCGCTGAATAATATCGATATTTTTCTGCGTCTGGCCGGTCACCAAATCGGCAGTAATGGTATTGATTTTTTCTGCGACGCCGGTGAGATCTGTCGCGGCTTTCTGCGATTCCTGCAGAGCATTAATATAGGAGACAACGTTATCCAGCATCCCGTTAAGAAATGCCTGCGCCATCGCTTTGTCTTCCGCATTAAGGCTCAGGTTTTCTGAATGGACGATCTTCGACGCGGCATCGGATTGTGCTTTAAAAACATCTATCCCCTTCTTACCCGTAGATGACTGGATTTCATAAGCGGCTACCCAGATATCATTGAGGTTATTGAGCAACATGATTTCATCTTTTGGCGTATTTTCTTGCTGCTCTAAGCGGGTACTGAATTTTTCCAGCAGGTTTTTCAGATCGGAGGAGGTCAATCCCTGCGCTTTCTCAACAGTCACTTGTTCCAGTTTAACGAACGTGTCGCGGTGGTTGGCATAATCAGGAATCGAGCTGCGCAATTCATCAAACAAAACTCGGGCATCGCTGTCCCAGGTAAAGTCCAGGCCAGTAATGGCTTTTTGATCCATCCTTTCAATGGCGTCTTTATTTCCCCTGCCGGAACATGCCTCAAACTTTTTTCAGCACGCACCATCGACAACATTCATCGTGCCAGCAAGGAGCGAAAAGCAGGCATCCGTGATTTTCGCTCAGCAATTAAAAAGCTCCGCTAATATTTAAGCCTCGCGTTTTTCCGCCCACTTCAGCATTGCATCAAGAGCAGGACACAGCGCTTGCCCCCACTCGGTGAGCCGATATTCCACTTTCGGCGGCACCTGGGGATATACCGTTCGCGACACGATTCCGTCGGCTTCAAGCTGTCGCAATTGCTGCGCCAGCATCTTCTGCGAAATAGCGGGGATCAGTTTTTCGAAATCGGAATAGCGCTGCACCTTTCCGTCGAAGAGATGAAAAAGAATAATTAATTTCCAGCGGCCTTCCAGCAATTGCAGGACTTGTTCCACGCCGCTTGCGGCAGATTCCGGGCTATATAACTTACTCATAATATAGTCACTCACTTTTTCGTGCGTACTTGTTAATTTCACAGTCTATGTTGAAAATTCCCGTACTGTAAATTACGGGAGTATAAAGCCATGCCATTATCACTACCGCACGCTATTTCTACCTATTTCGCCATCAGCAATGGCGCCGATATCGCCAACGTTAAACACTGTTTTACTGCGGACGCCGTTGTGTTCGACGAAGGTAAAACCCATCAGGGACATGCGGCGATCGAGGCGTGGCAACGTGCTGCGCAGGCCGCGTTTGACTACAGCGTTGAGCCGCTTCAAATTCTCACTGACGGCGACCGGGTGACGGTCACGTCGAACGTCGTCGGTAACTTTCCCGGCAGCCCGGTAGTACTGAAGCATACTTTCGGCCTGGTCGGCGACAAGATCAACACGCTGGAGATTGTCTGATGTCGTGGGGTCTTGATTTTCAGGGCACGCGCGTGCTGGTGACGGCGGGTACCAAAGGCGTGGGTAAAGCGGTCGTCGGGCTATTAAAACAGCTGGGCGCCAGGGTGTTAACTACGGCGCGCCACGCTCCTGCGGAATGTCTCGCCGACGTCTTCGTAGCGGCAGACCTGACCACTGTCGAAGGGTGTACCTCAGTAGCGCAAGCCGTTCAGACCCACCTGGGCGGTGTCGACGCCATCATCCATGTGGTGGGCGGTTCTACCGCTCCCGCCGGTGGTTTTGCGGTGCTGGGCGAAGAGGAGTGGCAGCGGGAACTCAACCTTAATCTGTTGCCAGCGGTACGCCTGGATCGTGCACTGTTGCCTGGGATGCTAGCACAGGGTAGCGGCGTGATCATTCACGTCACTTCTATCCAGCGTGAACTGCCGCTACCGGAATCAACCACCGGCTATGCGGCGGCCAAAGCGGCGCTGTCGGCATACAGCAAAAGCCTGTCGAAAGAGGTTTCGCCGAAGGGGGTTCGGGTAGTGCGCGTTGCGCCCGGCTGGATCGAAACCGAAGCGGCGGTGGCGCTGGCGGAGCGACTGGCGCAGCAGGCGGGAACGGATTATGAAGGCGGTAAGCAGATCATCATGAATGCGCTCGGGGGTATTCCGCTGGGGCGTCCGTCAAAGCCCATTGAGGTGGCGAATCTCATCGCCTTTCTCGCCTCATCTCATGCCGCCGCCATCACCGGTACCGAATATGTCATCGATGGCGGCACCATCCCGACGGTGTGACCTGGTATCTCAATTGGCGCATAATTTGCGCCGATTGCGATCGCTCATTTCTGGAAACCGGGTAACAGTCGCCGCCGCTCATTAGCAAGCTTTTAAGATAAGGGATATTTTTTAAACGCTGGCAGCGCTTCACATGATTCAGCAAACGACTGAATGTTTTTAAAATTATCTGCCGCAACAACCCCTGGGATCATGAACTGAATAAATGACCAAACCACCGTACTGGTTACCGCGACCTGGTCAGGACGAGGCGCTATAGCGCGGCCTTCAAGCAGAGTATCCCATTCATGGCATGCGGCGAGCAGTTGCCGGGTAATGCGCTCAACCCACGGCTGATGTTGTTTTTCTTCTGGTCTGAGTTTGTGCTCATAAATATTTTGCACCGCTTTTTCGCAGGCGGCGAGAATAACGCCCAAAATCTGCAGATCTTTTGCCAGAGCGTCAGCATTGTCGGGTAAAAGTTTGTGATTTGCTCCGGACAGCGCCTCAAAATAATCAAGAATGAGCGTTGAATCCATTAACTGCACACCGCTCTCCAGAATGACCGTCGGGGCTTTGACTACCGGGTTAATGCGTGAAAACTCTTCAAATGTGCTAAATACCGAGAGCGGCATACTGTTGAATTCAATGCCATAGAGTTCCAGAGAGATCGCAACACGCCTTACGTAAGGCGAATCCATCATACCAATGAGTTTCATCGTTATTCCTGTTCGTGCTACATCACTGTCGTTAATCGATTACCTGTCAGTATCAGGTGATTCGGCAAAGCAGGCAGGCACACGTTAGCGTAAATCTGCAGGGTCGAATATCATGGATTCCTTACTTCTGGTGTTAGTATTTCTAACATGTCATTCCACTTTCGCAGGATGGAAAGATAAGAATGAAAATTAATCCATTTTAAATCATTAAGTTATTTTATCCCGTCATTAAATCCAGATTTAAAAAATGTTTATAGGGTAGTAACGTTAACGTATTAAACAACGTTAAGAAAAATGCCCTGGTACGACGGGGAACCGGCATTGCTCTGGAGCGTCGTTCTCTGGTTGAAGAGGCTATCTCACGGGGAGAGCTGGTACAAATCACCCCGGTCACCGCGCCTTATCCATGGCACTACTGGCTGGTGATATCTCCGTTGGCAGAAAAAAAGCCGGAAGTCGCTCTTTTTATTGCCTGGCTGGAGGAGGAAATCATCGTCGGGAATAAACAGAGGCAGTCATGATCTCACCGGAGGCTGTGAGCGAGAAACATAAATAACCGCGCTATTCCTGGCACCCTGTACTTCTGGAAATGGGAATACCTTATTGACAGCAGGATGGCTCACCCCTTCTATCGTGGTAGTGATAATAAACGCCACGTTGATACAGCCACTAATTCAAAAATATTAAACATGAACATCATAAAATTCGAACTTTAACGCCAGACATCAATTCCTGTGACTTTCACCCTCTTGCAGCCAGCGCCTTCTCTGGGTTTCCACACTCCTTCGTACCGGCCTTCTCGGGTTTTATGCCGGAAAAACACCAATATTATTGTCTTGACATAGGTTTACGTTCAATTCAGGAATATTAAGTTTTATTTGATAATGATAATATTTATCAGAATCATTACCATAAATTACCAATATTCAGGGTTGACGATGAGACGCACAAAAATTGCCGCAGCAGTGGCCATGCTCATGGCCGGTAAATGCAGTTATGCAGCAGAACAAACAATAACGGTGTCAGGGAACATTCTTGGCGATTCACGCGCAGAAGAAGTGAAAACCTGGGCCGGGAGCCGCACCGTTATCAGCAACGATCAATTGGAAAAAGGGGCTAATCGCACCCTGGATGATGCGTTACAGCGTGTGCCAGGGGTCAAGATTCAGGATGAAACCGGTACAGGCGTACTTCCGCAAATTGCGGTCCGTGGCTTGTACGACAGCCGCAGCGGCCGCGCTCAAATCCTTGAGGACGGTATTCCGCTGGTGCTGGCACCTTACGGTCAGGAAGGAATGTCGCTGTTTCCTGTAACATTTTCGACTATTGATCGCATTGACGTGGTTCGCGGTGGCGCAGCAGTACAATATGGCCCGAATAACGTTGGCGACGTCATCAATCTGATCAGTAAACCCATTCCGCTGAAATGGGAAAATGAGATTGCCGAGCGCGCCACGTTTTACGGTAAGGGACACAATCTTTGGGATACCTATCTGCGCACCGGCGGCATGCTGAATGATGACTTCGGGCTGCAGGTCGAAGCTAACCAGGTGAAAGGTAGCTCGTTCCGTGAGCATAGCGACAGCAAAGTTCAGAACTTCCGCATACGCGGTCTGTGGAACATCAACGAAGACACCACGTTAAATCTCTCCTACCAATACTACGATGCACACGCCGATCTGGCGGGTGCCCTTTCGACCGCAGACTATAATCGCGATCGCCGTCAAAGCACCCGTCCCTGGGATGATTACGACGGTCACACCAAGCGCTATAGCGCAGTCTATAATCAGCAACTCGGTTCACTGGGCTTTATTGATAACGCAGAATTTAACTGGATGTTCTTTGGTCATGAGTCGGATCGTGATTTCCATGTCGGCATGAGTAAAGTCGCCGGGCAAAACTTCAACCCGGCCTTACCTGCCGATATCGTGCAAAACTCGCCGCGAAATTTCAAAGTCTGGGGAACTGAACCGCGTATCAGCATGGATATCAACGGCGATAATGTGAACCAGCAATGGATTGTGGGTGGGCGCTTTGTCAGTGAAAAAATCGATTACCAGGTACGTCAGCGCACCCTGGCAACAGGCGTGACAGCGGTAACACGTGACTGGGACTTTGATAATAATGCCTGGGCAGGTTATATCAGCAATGCCGTCAAACTGTTCAATGACACGCTGACCATTACGCCGGGTATGCGCTATGAGAACATCAGCGAAAAATACACCGATAAAAAAACGGGCCAGCAAACCTCCACGCCGGACACGCAGTGGCTACCCGGCCTGACGGTGGGTTACCAGCTTACATCGCAGTGGTTCCTGTATGCGGACATGCAGAAAAGCCTGCGTCCGGCACAGGCTACGCAAATCGTCAAAGGCGGCGACGTCAGCTCTGAGCTGGCGTGGAACTACGAGAGTGGCGTACGTTACAAACCAACCGAGAATGTCAGCCTTCATGCCGGTCTGTATCGCATTGATTATAAAGATCAGATCTCCTACGACAGTGTATCCGATAGCTATCTCAACATCGGACGCACCCGCCATCAGGGCGTTGAGCTGGAAGGGTTCTGGAGCCCGCAAGCCATTGAAGGCCTCAAATTGCATGCAGGATATGCTTACCTGCAGGCGGAACAGCGTAACGGCGTGAACCGTGGTAAAGAAGTGCCGTATGCCTCGCGCACGCAGCTGACGCTGGATGGAAGCTATGACTGGCGTGAAACCACCTTCTCGCTGGCAGGCTACTACTTCAGTAAATCCTATTCGGATGCAGCGAATACCGTTTCCGAGAACAGCACCGGTTCCGTTGGTCAAATGCCGTCTTACTGGGTATGGAATGCTCAAGTGAGCCGCGATCTGTTTAAGTCAGGCAGTACCGTGCTGAACGGCTATGTCGGAATTAACAATATCTTTAATCGTGACTACTGGTTCCGCGGTATTGATACCAGCCCGTGGGGACGTCAGCCAGCGCCGGGACGTTCAGTCACTGCGGGCGTTAGCCTGAAGTTCTGATAGCCAAAAGAAGCCCGTCACGTTGAACGGGCTTCTTTCATTAAGGCTGGACGTAAAACAACCCGCTGTAAGGAATGCCGACAAAGTCGCGGTATAACGCGGCTAAATCGGCCTGCGGATCGACATCATCAAACTGCTGAGGATGGAAAAGTTTAGCCATGGCTTCCAGTGCTACTACGTTGAAAGGGCTGTCGTAGAATTGGTGATAGATGGCCATTACCTGCTTGCCCTTCGCCACGGGCAATACACTCACCCCTTCTCGCTGCATCAGTTTCTGCAGCTTCGGTAAGGTACTGGCGCGGCTAGCGTCATATCCCAGCGGCACTGCCAGCGAAGCCCCTCCGCGCTGGCTCCAGTCGGCGCCACTCATTAAATAGACGTCGGGGCGCACCGCAATCAACAATTCGGCGCTAATATCGGCTCCCTGAGGGGGGACTTTGTCCGCCATCAGATTACGGCCACCGGCTTCAGGAATGAACTGACCAAAACTGTCGCGACCAAATACGGTACAACAGTTCATGCCCGTCATACCGGCATGGTTTTCAAACACAACGCCAGGCCACGCTTCGCTGGGGATTGTTGCCACACGCTGCCGTGTACGATCCAATAATTGATTCCAACGCTGAATGAAGCGCCCGGCATTCTGCTGTTCGGCTGTCACCTCCCCCAATAGCCGCATACTCATCGGTGTATGGGTTAAGGGTTGCTGGCGAAAATCGATAAACACCACCGGAATACCGCTTTTCTCCAGTAATGCCAGCGTCCCTTCACTTTCGAGCTTCTTCAGGATCCCCGTATCGAAAACAATCAGATCCGGTTTAAGCATCGTGGCTTGTTCAACGTTAAAGCTGCTACGGTAAGGGTTAATAAATACCGGTATGGAAGGCAGTGCTGGATAATGCCGGGTAAAATAACGCCCCATATCCGGTGCCCGGGTTTGCAGTGAATCATCCCATCCGACAATCCCTTTGAGCGCATTGCCGGGATGCAGCAGGCTCATCGGTAACAACATCCGGCTGTCAGCGAGAATGATGCGTGTTGCGGGGGCGTTAAGCGTGACCTGACGACCGGCAAGATCGGTCACCGTAACCGATTGTGCCTGTGCCGCCCACGGCCACACTAAAGCGGTAAATATCATAATAAGCCACTGGCCTTTCATTTTGGCGATTTCCTTACTGAGCTTCCGCTGACTAAACCACACATAAGTGGTTTTAATTTTTTCTGCCATCAACATGGCAACCGCAAACAATCTCTTACAAAATAGTAGATATATATCATAAGTTTAATCAACAATAGCAATCAGACTACTTCGATGTGGCAACTATCACTTAGTGAATTTATTTAACAATCTTGTTTAAATCTTTTGAAAAGCGCGAGTTCATTAGTAATGATAATGTAAATGATAAGCATTACCAACATGGACTAGTTATATGATCTCGCTTGCACTGCCAGCGGAACGCCGCAGGTCCAGCAATGGGCTATTTGGCATCCTGAACTCCGTTCCCCACCCTACTCTTGTTGAGATGATTGCCATTGCCGGGTATGACTTCGTGATACTCGATCTGGAACACCTTCCCCATAACGAAACGCTTCTTAGCCACTGTATTCAACTGGCGCAGCTCAACCATTGCACCCCATTGATACGTCTCACCTGTGACGATATTCCGCGCGCCGGACGCCTGCTCGATATGGGAGCCGGCGGGATTGTGCTATCGCGGGCTGAAAGTGCGGAACAGGTTAACGCCCTGAAAAATGCGATGTTCTTTCCCCCCATTGGAACACGAGGTATCACCGGCGGCAGCGTAACCGGCTTTGGTACTTTGTCCCTTGAGGATTATATCCGTCAGGCCAATGAGAAGTTATGGCTGGTACCCATGATTGAAACGCCGGCCGGCATTGAGGCTATTGACGCCATATTGCTTATCTCGCAGGTCACGATGGTTATGGAAGGTGCGCTTGACCTGGCAATGAGCATGCAACTTGGCCCGCGGCCGACACATCCTGAGGTTGAAGCGCTTATTCGCCAACTGGCTGCACGCTGTGCGGCCGCAGGGAAATCTTTTTGCGCCAACCCCCGTACCGCAGAGCAGCAGCAATACTGGCAACGCCAGGGCGTGGACAGCTGGCTGTGCGGCGAAGATCGCGGATTTTTGTTTCGGGCGCTAAAGCAACGGCTTACTGACGTTCGGTCTCTTTAACCTTTCCTACTCAACACCCAAACAGGTATACACATGTTCAACCAAAAACCCTATGTGATCATCAGTCACGTTGTTAACGCGGCCGTGACAGAAGGTTTTATTCCCGCAGCGCAACGCCTGGGCTATTCGGTGATCCTGCTTACCGATCACGCGATGGCGCATAACAGCAAGGTGGATGACAGCGTTACGGTGATCGAATGCGAAGTATTTAACCCACTGTCGATCCTCGACACGCTCACCGAATGGGGTATCACGCCTGCTGCGCTGTTCTCCAATAGCGATCACTTGCAAACTGCAACCGCTATTGCCGCCACTGCACTTGGTCTGCCCGCCAAGAACTGGCAAATTTGCTACGCCGCGAAAGAGAAGTGGCGCATGCGCCAGCGCCTGAAAGCACTGGGGCAACCTTCAGTATGGTCTTCTCAACTCCTTCCTGATGCATCACCCGCCGCTGACTGGCCGTGGCCCGTGGTGATCAAGCCTGGCCAGGGTGTGGCGTCTATGGATGTGCGGCTTATTGAGGATCTCACGCATTGCCAGCACTATCTTGACTCCCTGCCCGTCCGCCAGACATTGCTGGTTGAAGCGTTCATGCAAGGGCCGCTATTCACGCTGGAAACCCTCGGCGACGGCAATGAACTGGTGGCAATTGGCGGTTTCGATGTCGAACTCTCCGCACCACCGCACTTTGTGGAGATGAGTGCGCGTTGGGCCGGTGAGCATAGCACACGCTGGAAGCAGCAGGCGCTGGCACAGTTGCGTGAGTTTGGCGTGGGGTTTGGCGCGTGCCACAGCGAATTTATCGTTACCGATAATGGCCCCGTATTAGTTGAAATCAATTATCGCAGTATTGGCGATGGCCGCGAATTTCTGCTGGACCGCCTGCTACCGCAGGGGTGGTTCACGCCGATCCTGCGCCTGCATCTTGGCGAACCGCTGCCGCCGGTAAAAGCGGAACAGGGTGAAGCGCTGATCCATTATCTCGTCGCCGATCGCAGTGGCACATTGCAGACCGCGCCTCAACCGCCCAGCGCTCCAGGCCTGCACTACCGCCCGCTCAAATCCACTGGCGATCGCATCGAGCTAACCCACTCAAATAAAGATTACCTCGGCGTGTTGTACCTTGAAGCCAGCGATGACTCGCAGCTAAAACAGCTCACGAACCGCACCCTCGCCGCGCTAAAGTGGGAGATTGTCTGATGAATCAGCATGACTACATTACGCTGCGTATCATAAACGCCTGCCTGCGCGAAAACGTCAGTGGTTTGATAAGCCAGGGGCAGATTACACAGGATTCTCAGCACCAGTGGCTTACCTGGCAGTCGGCCAGTCAGACATTGCGCCTGAAGGTGGATGCCTGTGATTACATGCAGCCATGGCGGGCAGTATCCCCTGAATGGCAGATTAAGACCGCGCAAGGATGGCACTCGCAGTCTGGCTATGCTGACTGGCTGGCGGCGTTAATGCCGGATCAGCAACCGGAAACGCGAGAGCGCTTTGCTACCTATAAAGAGGAAGCCGACAGCGCCGTGGCACAAGGCGAACTCTGTGCCATCGCGTTTACACAACAGCGCGCATCACTGTTACGTTCACCGAAAGAGATGAACTGGGGCGAGCGCCTGCGCCATGCCGATCAACTGGCGAGCTTCCTTGATCATCCTTACTACCCTACGGCGCGCGCTAAATTTGGTTTTAGCGAAGCCGACCTGCGCCAGTACGCGCCTGAGTTTTGTCAGCCGTTTCGTCTGCGCTGGCTGGCTTTACCCCACCAGCAATTGACCCTTACGGCACCGCAAGCCAGACCGGACTGGTGGCCATCGCCGTCACAGGTAGGTCTGGATCCACAACACTTCGCCCGGCATGAATTGATCCCTGTGCATCCTCTTACGTTGAGCCAACTGCATGATCTTCCAGAGGGCACGGTCATCGCGCCTGATGCCTGGCTCGATGTCTACCCCACCTTATCAGTACGTACTGTGCAGTTAGCGGACTACCCGGATCAACATCTCAAAGTGCCACTCAGCATGCGCACACTGGGACAGAAAAACATCCGCCTGATCAAACCCTCGACACTGTATGACGGCCAGTGGTTTGCTGAAGTGCTGACCATGCTGGGTGAACAGGACCGCCTGCTACGCGGCAAATATCGCCATGTCGATGAGCGTTTTTGTGGCCATGTTGCGGAGAATAAACAGTTGGCCTTTCTGTTGCGGCGCTACGCAGCACCACGCACCGGTGAAACGCTGTTACCGGTTGCGTCGCTTGGCAGCAAACTGCCTGACGGTCGCTATTATCTCGCTTCTCTGCTTGAACAACCCGGTATGCCAGACGTCGCGGACTGGTGGCGTGATTACTGCCAGTTGATGGCGGATGTTCACCTGACGCTGTGGTTACGCTACGGCATTGCCCTCGAATCCAATCAGCAGAATGCCGTGCTGAGTCTTACGCCAAATGAATCCCTGACACTGGTGATGAAAGACAACGATGCGGCGCGCATTCTGCCTGAGCGTTTCAAAACCGCCTGCCCGCAACTGGCAGAGCGCCTCGACACACTGCGCGATCCGCGCATTTGTGTGTCTGATGAAACCGCTCTGGCACAGATGTTTATCACCATCACCCTGCAACTCTGCCTGGCGGCGGTACTGGAAAGTCTGACCGCAGGCGCACTGATCGATCGCGAAGCAGGTTATCAAACGTTGCGGCATGCGCTTGAGCAGAGTCTGGCGCGTCTGGAGAGTGAAGGCGTCGATACAGTCTTTGCACGACAGCAGTTGTTTGCCTCCCCCACGCAGCCAGTGAAATACCTTTTGCTGAGCGGCAGTCTGTTAAGCAAACAGGCGTCCGGTGCCGCAGATATCAACAAGTTCTACGGCCAGAGTGGGCCGAATTTCCTGCTGCGGGAAAAACGCTAATGCGCAGTACGTTGCCGGTGGTTCTGGCCTGCCACTTCCTGGCCGCGTTTACCGTACTTGGCGTACCGCTCTATCTGCCACGGCTGCTGGTTTCATTTGGCATCGCTGAACGCAGCCTGTGGGCGGGCGTTCTGTTCAGCCTGCCTTCAGTGATGACAGCGCTCTCTGCCGCGTGGTGGGGACGGTTTGCCGATCGCTACGGGCGGCGGTTGTCGCTGCAACGGGCATTGTGCGGGCTGACATGCGCATTTTTACTGGCCGGCGTATCGCCCTCGTTGCCATGGTTGATCGTCGCACTCGCATTGCAGGGAGTTGCGGGAGGAACCCTGGCTGCGGCGAATGGCTATCTTTCCTCGCATCTGCGCGGTGAACAACTGGCGAAAGCCCTTAACTGGACGCAATCTTCCGCCCGGTTAGCGCTGCTGAGCGCGCCACCGCTAATAGGCGGAGTCCTGATGTGGCTACCCGATATTGGCCAGCGTCTGTGGCTGGGGCTGGCAATATTATCGCTGTGTGGCTTGCTGCTCAGCCTGCGGCTGCCC
Source organism: Kosakonia sp. MUSA4 (assembly GCF_013085925.1). Classification (NCBI taxonomy): domain Bacteria; kingdom Pseudomonadati; phylum Pseudomonadota; class Gammaproteobacteria; order Enterobacterales; family Enterobacteriaceae; genus Kosakonia; species Kosakonia sp. MUSA4. The sequence continues at coordinate 410,282 of NZ_CP025697.1, read as the reverse complement.
GCCGATCCAGCCATTGATCCGACATATCGTGCAGTGCAGAACAACGGCATCAAATCCACGTTTCATTATCTGTGGGCGATGCAGTTCCTGTTCAACTTCGCCATGGTGGTGACATTCCCCTACTTCCTGCCCTATGCCGCACATTGGCTCCGTACGGAGGTGCTGATCGGTGTGTTCTATAGCTGGCCACATCTGATCTATCTGCTGCTTTTGCCACTTTGGCACCGCCTGGCAGGACGCAGCCTGTATTTTGTGCCAGGCATGGCGCTGATTGCGGTGGCGGCACTGTGGCACAGCCAGTTAGTCGGGGCGTCATCGCTGCTGGCGGCTCGCACGCTGTTTGGTTGCGGCATGCTGCTGGCTTACAGCGGCGCCAATCAAATGCTGAGCGACACCATTCGCCAACACAGCGCCGGGAAGCAGTTCGGACAGATCGATGCCGCCGGCAAGTGGGCTGGCGTGGCTGCCGGTATTGGTGCGGGCTGGTTGGTTTCGCATGTGTCATTACAGGCTCCTTTCCTGGCTTCAGCGGCGGCGGCTTCAGGCGCCGTCTTACTCTTTGTTATTTCCCCTTTACGAGGATCAGGTTATGTCCGTATCACTCGCCGTTCGTGAAAATCCACTGCTGGCAGTAAAAGTCCCCCCGGAAAGGGAGCAGGCGGAATTTGCCGGGCTGACAGCACTGCTGAACTGCTATATTCGCGAATTTGCCCGCCCGGCGGGACGCGTTAAACAGGTACGCCAGGGCAATATTCCGTTGTCGTTAGCCAGCCGGATGGTCTCGGGCAAAGTGATTTTGCTGCAAATGGGAGAGGATGGCCGCACGTTACTCGCCATCCGGGCTATCCGCTGGAGTTTATTGGATCGCGGCGACTTTATCGGCACCCCGTTTATAAAAGAGTTTGGTCGCCCGTGGCGGGCCGTCCGTTGTAGCGAAGCAATGGCGTTGCTGGTCAATGATATGGTGCGTCAGACCGGACAATTACCCGATGTAGAACTGCTGGATCAGATTGAAAACAGCGTCCAGGTGACGGCCTCTTTTCTGCAGCATCTGCCAAAGCAGGCAAGCGAGCATAGCTACATCCAAAGCGAAGAGCGTCTGCTTTGGGGTCATCCGATGCATCCTAGCCCGAAAAGCCGTCAGGGTGTGACGCCAGAGGCGCTACTGGCTTGCTCGCCCGAAGTCGCCGCACGCTTCCCGCTGTTCTGGTTCCGCATTCATCCCTCGCTGTTACAGGTTCGGGGCAGTGCGCCCGTTACGGCAATGCTGGATAAACTCCATGGCGAGCACTGCTATCCTTGCCATCCATGGGAGGTTCGCCACATCACGCAGTCGCCGCTTTATGCGCGTGCCGTTAGCTGCGGGCTCATCACGCCGCTGGGACTCACAGGCGCAGAATTCGCGGCGACATCGTCGGTGCGTACGTTGTATCGCGCCGATCTGCCCTATTACCTTAAATGCTCCATTCATGTGCGGCTCACCAACTGTGTCCGCAAGAATGCCTGGTATGAACTGGAAAGCGCAGTTGCGCTGAATACGCTACTTGAACACCGTTTTGCGCGTCTGGAAAGCACGGTGCCTGGCTTCCACATCATGCGCGAGCCAGCCGCCAGCAGCCTCGATTTCTCCGCGCTGGCGCAAGCAGACGAAGCCGAAGAGGTGCGCCATTTACAAGAGTGCTTCGGCATTCTTTACCGGGAGAACCTCGCCGATCAACAGCCCTGGCTGGCAGCATCGCTGTTTGCGCTCGACCATCAGGGCCACAGTCCTCTTCACCTGCAAATTCAACAGTTGAGTGCAGCGCAGGGGCTCTCCCTACAGCAGGCGAATGTGCTGTGGCTCGACAAGTATCTGTCGGTACTACTTCCTGGTGTGCTGGACGCGTTCTTCACGGAAGGAATGGTGTTTGAGCCACATCTGCAAAACGTTCTGGTTTCCATTGAAAATCACCTGCCGGCTCAGCTATGGGTACGCGATCTGGAAGGCACAAAACTCACCACCGAGCGCTGGTCAGCCTCCGATTTGGCGATGATGTCCGAACGTGCCAGACAGTCCGTCTGGTACAGCCGTGAACAGGGCTGGCGTCGCGTGGCCTATTGCCTCCTGATCAATCACCTGTCGGAAGTGCTGTTCCGCCTGGCCGATGACGATCAGGTACTGGAACAGCAATTGTGGGATTTACTGGCGGCGCAACTTGGCCGTTGGCGGCATCAGCCGGAAATCGCTGCGATCCTCGAGGGCGGCGCTATCCCGTCAAAAAACAATCTGAAAACCCGCCTGCTACGCAAAGCGGATAAACACGCGGATTACACCCTGCTGCAACATCCGATGAGGAGCGCGCAATGACGCCGAAAGTCAGAGAGGCGCTGCAACAGTTGCAGCAACAGCGCTCAGAGCCGTTTTGCGCTTATGTGTATGATCTCGTTGCACTGCGCCAGCATATCCGCAGCATGCGTCATGCATTGCCAGCGGGTTGTGAACTGTTTTACGCCGCAAAAGCTAATCCTGAAGCCCCCATACTCCGTACATTATGCGAGTACGTCGATGGCTTTGAAGCGGCATCCGGTGGCGAACTCAACTGGTTACGTGAGCAGGTGGCTGGCAAACCGCTGATTTTCGGCGGCCCCGGCAAGCTGCAGAGTGAACTGCACCAGGCGGTGCAGTTCGGCGTGGAAGTTGTACACGTGGAGAGTTTAACCGAGCTGCGTCGTTTACAGGCTATCGCGCTTGAGGAGAATCGAACGGTCTCCGTACTGTTGCGGATGAACATTGCGCTGGAGGGGCTCGGCGGTACGCGTCTGATGATGGGAGGCAAACCGACGCCTTTTGGTCTCGATGAGCATGATCTGCCCGCGGCATTACGCGAAATCGCCCGTTCTCCGCACATCAATCTGCGCGGTTTTCACTTCCATCTGATGTCTCACCAACTGGATGTGGATAACCATCTGGCGTTGATCCGTCTGTATCTGGACAAGGTTCGTACCTGGTGCGATCGCTGGTCGCTGGACATTGACTTGATTAACGTCGGCGGCGGTATCGGTATTAACTACCTTGAACCGCAACATCACTTTGACTGGACGTCTTTTTGCCAGCGCCTGCCAGACGTGACGCAATTCAGCCAGGCGCAAGGCTGGACGCTGCGCTTTGAGTGTGGTCGTTACATTGCCGCAGCCTGCGGCTATTACGTCATGGAAGTGCTGGACATCAAAAAGAATCTCGGCGAATGGTTTGCGATTGGTCGCGGGGGAACGCACCATTTTCGCACCCCTGCAGCGCAAAGCCATAACCACCCGTTCAGCATATTGCGGCGCAAACAAAACGCTGAATGGATAAAAGATGAACGTGTGACGCTGGTTGGGCAACTCTGTACGCCAAAAGATGTGCTGGCGCGCCAGCAGCCCGTTGCCGCGCTGGCGCCGGGTGACTGGCTGGTGTTCAGCCTGGCGGGCGCTTACGCCTGGAACATATCGCACCAGAACTTCCTGATGCATTCTCCACCTGAGTTTATTTGGCTCGAAAACTGAAGAAAACGGTTTACCTTCTGGCACGACAGGCGGCCCTCTGAAAAAGAGTCAGGCCGCCCTTATTTTAGCGATGGCAGTGTTGAGAGGGCGATGATGAACGTTAAGCCTCTTGCTGCAATGCTCCAGCAGCGGGATTGATTTCAGCCAGCAGCCAGCGTTCAAAATCCTCTAACGCCGCTTCATTCATTCCGGTTTCCGTCGGTTTGATTAAACAGAATGTTTTGCTCAGGCTTGCGGATTCCGGCCAGGGGGAAACAAGCAGACCGCGCCTCAATTCATTTTCGATATACATGCGCGGCACCAGCGCCACGCCTTGTCCCGCCATAACGGCTGCGATGGCCATTTCATGCAGGTCGTAGCGCACCCCCAGCCCTGGATTATCCAGGTTGATGTTACTTTCGCGGGCATAGCGATGCCACGCGTCCGGATTCTGCCGTCGGTGAATCCGCGGAAGCACGTTTAACTGTTCATCAACGTCACCTTGCGATAACAACGCAGGGTGGCACACCGGAACCAGCGTTTCCTGAAACAGAAACTGCATGCGCATGCCGGTCCATGCGGGATGTTCAAAATGGATCACGGCGTCAAAGCCACTTCCGCTCAGAATAAAAGGGTCGGTACTGGCCGCAATATTTACCGTTATGTCCGGATGCAATGACCTGAAGCCGCCCAGGCGCGGGATCAGCCAGCGGCTGGAAAAGGTCGGCAGCACGGCAATATCCAGGCTCTTATTCCCCTCTGGCAAACCCATGATGTATTGGGTATCCCTTTCGAGCCGCGCCAGCGTTTCGTGGACATGACGCGCATAGCGTGCGCCAGCGGGGTTAAGCTTTACGCGGCTTCCCGTGCGGTCAAACAGTTTGCAGTTCAGCAACGATTCAAGGCGGGCAATCTGACGACTAATAGCTCCTTCCGTCAGGGATAGCTCCTCTGCAGCCCGGGCAAAGCTGCCGTGCCTTGCGGCGGCATCAAAAGCCTGCAGGGAAGTGCTACTGGGTATTTTTCTGCGCATAAAGGGCCTTCCTCTGTGCTGGTGACGCCACTCAGTGAGTTAATATCACTGAACAATGAAATATTATCGATTTCCAGGCCGGTATAGACCTTATAGCATGATCAAAAGTCATTAAGCACTTCGCTGCTTTGAATCTCCAGCCCCGTCCCCGTACGCCAAAAACTCATCCTGAGGTATTTATGCACCCTCTCACTTTTCCATCACGCCAGATTGGCGATTTTCAGGTCACGGCGGTGAGTGACGGCAATATGTCCGCCAGCCTAGAGCTACTGTCAGGTATTGCCACAGAGGATGCTGCCTTCATTCAGCATCGCGCCGGAATCGCTGAACCCGGTAATATCCATATCAACGGCTATCTCATTCGCGGGCGGGGGCGAACCATTCTGGTTGACGCCGGTACAGGAGGGCTGAACAACGCGGGCGGGCAGCTCAAAGCCAACCTCGCCGCCCTCGGCATCAGCCACAACGACGTAGACACCGTGTTAGTAACGCACTGCCATCCGGACCATATTGGCGGCCTGCTTGATGCGGAAAAACAACCGGTCTTTCAACATGCAGAACTTCTTCTGCATCATCGCGAAGCGGACTACTGGCGGGATGATGAAAAACGAAAAATAGCCAGCGAACGCGGCCAGCGTAATTTCTTGCTGGCGCGCCAGACGCTGGAGGCTTATGCACGGAACGTCCGTTTTTTTAGCGAGGGCAACATAACAGAAGGCATTTCTGCGGTATCGCTGCCGGGCCACACGCCAGGGCATAGCGGGTTTCGCATTGATGCGGAGGAAAAAAGCTTACTTATCTGGGGAGATATCGTCCATTACCCGCATATTCAGACGGCACAACCGGCGGTGAGCATTTTGTTTGATGCCGATCCCGCGTTGGCCGAAGAGACCCGCAAAAAAATTCTGGCGCAAGCCGTCCGGGAAAAACTGCTTATTGCGGGCATGCACCTGGGGCAGGCTGGGTTTGCGACCGTTTCCCGCGCCGGTACGGGATACCGCCTTTCCTGCTCTGAGGATTCCGTTCAGCTTTAATCGCATGGCGCAGGAGCAATCTCCTGCACCATGCGGCGAATGCCGGGTAGGAAATCCCCCGCATGCTCTTCGTTCAGCGTCATCAGTAAGAGAAGGGTGAATGCTGCTGCGCCTCTTTCAGCCACAGTTCGGCATCTTCACCCGCGGCAGTGTATAGCGGCGCATCTGGATTCTGAGCAACGGCGAAAATGGCATTCGCGACATCATCAGCATGCGTCACGGGTGAGTTGCTGTCGCCCACGCTCTGGATAAACTCCTTTACCATTTGCCCGTAGGCGGGATCGTCCATCCCGGCAAAATGCGCGCGCGCATTCTCGCCAAACTTCGTTTCCGGGGAGCGCCCCGGTAACACGATATGAACACGAATACCGAAAGGCCTGACTTCAATGGACAAGGACTCGCTCCATGCATTCAACGCCGCTTTACTGGCGCGATAAAGGCCAATCAGCGGCATCGCTCTGGTCGTCACGGATGAAGAAACATTGATAATGACGCCTGATTTTGCCTCTCTCATCAGCGGCAGAAATGCCTGCGTTAAGGACAATGTCCCCAGGACATTGGTGTTCATTAATTGCTGCGCGGTGGCAAAAGAGGTGAGTTCGACCGGTACAGGCGCGCCAAACCCTGCATTATTCACCAGCACATCAATCGCGCCAGCCTCTTTCACTACATGGCTGATACTCTGCGCGGAAGTGATATCGAGCGGCAAAATCGTCAGCTTGTCGCTTTCCGGCAAACAGGTCGGGTCAGGCGTTCTCATCGTGGCAATCACGTCCCAGCCGTGGTGTAAAAAAAGTTTTGCGGCGGCAAGGCCAAAGCCTGAAGAACAACCGGTAATCAGTACAGTAGGCATATTTGATCCTCTTTCATGGCAAGAGCGGTGATCATAGCCGCCGCTATCCGGACAATATATAATCAAAAGTCCCGCAAACTTTAGAGAGCGTCCAATGTCAGATCCGTTGACCGATATCGTTGCCCTGCTCAATCCCAAACCTTCGCATGCAAAACTCGTTGAGGGGCGCGGAGAGTGGCGTATTGTTCGGGAATCTGGCGGAGAGGCCTTTTACTGCGCCGTGCTGGAAGGCGAATGCTTGATCAATGTGAACGGGCAAGGCCCAAAGTTACTGGTTGCCGGTGATTTTATTCTGATACCCGCCGCTTACTCTTTCGAGAACACCAACGCGGGCAGACCCAGCCCAACTGAAATCACGATGCCAACAATGATCAGCGAAGGGCATGTGAGAATTGGCGCAGCAAGCGGGCCCGCCGATCTGGTCATGCATGTCGGCCATTGTGAATTCGATACCCCGGATAAACAACTCATCGTCTCTTTACTGCCAAACGAGATCCTGATTAAAGGACAACGACGTTTCGTCACCTTGCTTGAACTTCTGCGTGAGGAAAGCCGGGCCAGACGCCCCGGGCGTGACGTGGTGTTAATGCATCTTTTACAGCTGCTGTTAGTAGAATCGTTACGCAGTAATCCTGAACTGCCGAAAGCGGCGGGCATCCTGAAGGGGCTGCAACATGAAAAGATCGCTGTCGCGCTGCATCTCATACATGAAAAACCGGGCAATGAGTGGCAAATCGCGCAGCTCGCCCGTCACGCCGCGATGTCCCGCTCCGCTTTTTTCGCCGCGTTCAATGAGACTGTCGGCATGCCGCCAGGGCAATATCTTCTCTTCTGGCGCATGTCGTTAGCGAAAAAAGCGCTGGTGAGCAGCACAGAGAAAATCGAGCAGATTGCCTTTCACATCGGATATCAGTCAGCGAGCGCCTTTAACGTGGCCTTCACGCAATACGTGGGCGTTCCACCGGGCGTTTTCAGGCGTCAGAATGGAGCCTCTCAAACGCATGCGCCTGCGTTGAACGAGGAGCCGACATTCACGCTGAAAGGCGTTATGTAGCTCACCCGCCGTCAGGTCAAAATTCACCGGGTGTTGCGCCCATCACTGAACGAAAGGCAGCGGAAAACGCAGCAGGAGATGAAAAGCCGAGTTGATAGGCAATCTGTTTAACGGGCACGTTATCAGAGAGCAGATCCAGCGAGGCGTATATCCTGGCTCGCTGTTTCCATGTCCTGAAGCTGAATCCTGTGTCACGTAAAAACTGGCGCGAAAAAGTCCGTTCCGACATGTTAGCAATGTCAGCCATGTCAATGAGAGAGGCTTCCCAGCGATGGCTGATCATCAGCTCCCTTGCTGCGCGGAGTAAACGCTCATCACGCGGCATGGGAAGTTCTGCGCCTTCGGAAGGTGACTCGCTGAGAATGTCCAGCAGCAAAAGCGCCATTTTTCGCTTTATCGAACCGTTATGTTCAGCGGTAAAAAGGCCATTTATTAACGCCTTCACCAGCGGAGTCGCGTTAATGATATGAACCTGGTTGTTCCTGCTGAAGTTTGTACACTCTGCAATAAGGCTGCGGCTGACGTAAACCGCACGTAATTCCGTACAGGACAGAATGCTGTAAGAGTGAATCATCAACGGTGGGATCCAGAGGGCGCGCTGCGGGGGAATAACCCACTGTCTGTCAGCGGTTTCAACCAGCATAACGCCTTTGGTAGCAAACAATAACTGCCCTTCCAGATGGTAATGAGGCAGATCCACCTCCCCCCGCCGGTAAGAAATTGCCGTTACCGACCACCCCGTCGCTTCATCATGTCTTGGCGCTTTATCAATGCTTACTGGCATTTCAGATGAGAACCCCTTGTTTACCATGATTCGGCTGACGTTACCCGGGCGACCATTTCGGCGGGGTAACGTGCGCTTAATTAGTTTGTGACAAGCATTACAGGAGCATACGCCTATGCGAGTACATTTTATTGTGCATGAAAGTTTCGAAGCGCCCGGCGCTTACGAAAGCTGGGCCACAAGTCGCGGCCATGAGGTAACCTTTTCCCGTGTTTATGCGGGCCAAAAACTCCCCGAAGATGCACGGGACATCGATCTGCTGATCATCATGGGCGGCCCGCAGGATCCTTCCGTCACCGTGGAGGAGTGCGCTCATTTTGATGCCAAAGCTGAGCAGGCTCTTATTGCCTCCGCGGTGTGTGCAGGTAAAGCCATCATCGGTGTCTGCCTGGGCGCTCAACTGATCGGCGAAGCATTGGGTGCCCCCTTTGCTCACAGTCCGGAAAAAGAGATAGGTAAGTTTCCCATTTTTATGACCGACAAGGGTGCGATGAGCGAAATGTTCTCTCACTTCGGCAATACGCTTGACGTTGGTCACTGGCATAACGATATGCCGGGGCTGACGCCGGAGGCGGAAATTATCGCCTGGAGCGAAGGATGCCCACGCCAGATAGTGGCTTATTCTGAACGGGTTTACGGGTTTCAGTGCCACATGGAACTGACACCGGAGGTGGTCGAACTATTAATTGCCCATTCCGAAAAGGAGTTGCATCGGGCCGCAGACTTTCGTTTTGTCCAGTCACCCGACGAATTACGGGCGAATGATTACCGTGAAATGAACAGAATGTTATTCACTTTTCTCGACAAACTTGCATCACGCTACTGCCAGTGAAAGCTCTTACTTCATTAGCCTTAATTAAGTTGAGTTGAGAAAAAGCCCCCGGCTAAGACAGCAGTCGGTGGCTTTTCACGAGATAACCGACAAATTTACAGACCCAGCGCCGACAGACCCGGATGATCATCCGGACGACGTCCCAGCGGCCAGTGGAACTTGCGTTCGCTTTCTTTAATCGGCATGTCATTGATACACGCGTAGCGGTGATGCATCAGCCCATCTTCACCAAATTCCCAGTTTTCGTTGCCGTAAGAACGGAACCAGTTACCGGAGTCATCGCGCCACTCATAAGCGTACCGCACAGCGATGCGGTCACCATCGAACGCCCACAACTCCTTGATAAGACGGTATTCCAGCTCTTTTTTCCACTTACGTTCGAGGAAGGCTTTAGCTTCTTCACGATTATTGGCGAACTCGGCGCGGTTACGCCATTTGGTATCCAGTGAGTACGCCAGGGATACTTTTTCGGCATCGCGGCTGTTCCAGCCATCTTCAGCGAGCCGGACTTTCTCAATCGCCGACTCACGAGTGAAAGGGGGAAGTGGTGGGCGAACTTGTGTATCAGGCATGGTGAAGCCTCCTGTAAAAATGGATTTATCAGTAGAAACCGTTTTTTTGATACTCAGACCTTAAGAAGAGGCCTGTTCCAGCAAGAGTTTCGCAACGTCCCTGGCACTGTCGGCGGCGCTGCAATCCCCCATCACATAGGACATGGTGATAGCACCCTCGATCAGAATCAGCAGTTGTCTGGCCAGCGCGGCCGGTTGCTCAATGTTTAATTGCTCAGTGAGTTCCAGCGTGTAATCGAGCAATTTTTGTTTATGCAGTTTTGCTATCTGGCGAACGGGGTCTGTCGGGTCTCCCACTTCTCCGGCGGTGTTGATAAATGCACAACCCCGAAAGCCTTCTGACTCAAACCAGCCTCTGAGCACCGTGAACATATTCAGAATGCGATCCTGGGGCGTTTCGCCTTTATCAGATTCCGTTCTGAACCACTGCATCCAGCGTTCGTCACGCTCATTCAACGCGGCGGCGGCCACGTCATCTTTGGTCGCGAAATAGCGATAAATACTTTTCCTTGCTACGCCTGAGGTCTTGACCAGAAGGTCCATGCCTGTGGCATGAATTCCATTCCGATAGATCAATTGCTCGGCAGTAGTCAGGATTTTTTCTCGGGTATCGGTCGTTTTCTTGTTCATGTGATAAAGGTAGAACGATCGTTCTCCCTGGTCAACTATTATCTCAAAAAGAATTGTCAAAAATGAAAAAGGCAGCCCGTCTGTATAACGGACTGCCTTTTTATAAATGGAACGAGGGGGCTGGCACGAAGCGGCACGGCCGAAGAAAGCCTGAGATGAGTTGTGGCGATGAAACTGCCGTCAGCGGCGTTCACTCAATGCGGCAATATCCTGTGGCGTCGTCCGGCAGCATCCGCCAATCAGTCTCGCGCCAGCCTCTAACCACTGGGGCAAATGTGCCGCTAAGGATCCGCAGGTATCGCCGTGCGCATGCCACGCCTTGGTGACGGCGTCGTAAGTTTCCCCGGAGTTAGGATAGACCACCAGCGGTAGCGCACTGAGGCTGTGCAGATGTTTGAGTGCGGCGGTTGTTTTGCTCAGCGCAATACAGTTAATCCCCAGCGCGACGATTTGGGGGCATGCAGACAGCGCATTCACCACCTCAACCAGCGGCGTGCCATCGCTCAAGTGCTTGTCGTCACGTAAGGTAAATGAGAACCACGCCTGCGCATGCGGATATTCGGCCAGCAGATCAGCCAGTGCTTTTATTTCAGCGAAGGAAGGTAACGTTTCGCAGGCCAGCAGATCGGCGCCGGCATTGAGCAACGCGTCAATTCGCGGGCGATGAAATGCCTGAAACGCTTCGTGGCTACGCACATAGTCGCCGCGATACTCTGAGCCATCGGCCAGATAAGCGCCGTATGGCCCAACAGAACCAGCCACCAGCAGCGGACCGGCGTTGGGGTTTTCTGCGCGATAAATGTCACTCGCCTCTTTTGCCAGCTTCATACTCTGTTCAATCAGCGCTTTTGACTGCGCCTCCGTCAGCCCGCGTGCCGCAAAACCTGCGGGCGTGGCCTGGTAACTGGCGGTAATCGCTATCTGCGCGCCCGCGCGGAAGTAATCCAGATGCACGTCCCGAATGCGTTGTGGATTTTCCATTAATACTTTGGCGGACCAGAGATTATCGGCAAGGCTGCACCCGCGCGCTTCAAGCTCGGTGGCCAGTGCGCCATCAAGCACGACAAAGGGATGACGTTCAAGCAGCGCGGCAAGGGAGTTAATCTGCGGCATAGTCCGCCTCCTTCAATTTGGTTTTGTGGGTAACAAAATAAGCACCATAGCAAAGGGCGACAAACGGCAGACCGCAATAGAGCGCAATGCGCTGGTCCGGATCGAACGCCAAACCGATGCAGGCCATCAGACACAGCACGAATCCAAGTACGGGAACCAGCGGATACCAGGGTGCGCGGTATTGCAACGCCGCAGAGGGCTTGCCCGACTGTAAGTGGCGGCGACGAAAGACAAAGTGGGCCGCGCAGATGCTGAGCCATACCGCCACGACGGCAAAGCCAGAAATGGCGCTAAGCGCAACGAACACCGTATCAGGAGCAATCACGCTGGATAACAGCGCCAGCAGGCCGCCGAGCATCGAGACAGAAAGGGCGATCAACGGCACGCCATGCTTATTGACGCGGGCAAAACAGCCCGGCAACGTTTTTTCGTTTGCCAGCGACCAGAGCATGCGGCCCGAAGCATAAAGCCCGGAATTCGCCGCAGAAAGAATAGCGGTCAGGATGACGAAGTTAAAAATATCCGCCGCATACGGAATGCCTATTTTTTCGAAGACCAGCACAAACGGGCTCTTCTCAACCCCCGCCACATTCGCCGGGATCAGCGCGGCAAGGACAAAAACGGTGCCGATAAAAAACAGGATTAGCCGGGCAATAGTGGCGCGGATCGCGACCGGAATAGCGTGATGCGGATTTTCCGTTTCGCCCGCCGCGATACCGATAAGCTCCGTACCGGAAAAAGCAAAATTGACCGCCACCATAGTCATCAGAATGGGCAGACCGCCGTGCGGGAACCAGCCCTCGCTGGTGAGGTTAGAAAGCCCCGGCGAAGGTGAACCATCTTTCATCGGGATAAACCCGAAAATCACCCCGCAGCCGAGGATGATAAAGACGAGGATAGTCGCGACTTTAATGAGCGAGAACCAGAACTCCCCTTCGGCAAAGAAGCGCGTTGAAATCGCATTAAGACAAAAAATCACCACACAAAACAGGGCGCTCCATATCCAGACCGGAACGTGCGGGAACCAGTACTGCATACAGAACCCGGCGGCGGTAAAGCTTGACCCCAGAGCAACTGTCCAGGTAAGCCAGTACAGCCATGCCACGGTATACCCCGTTGCCGGGCCAATATAGCGTGCCGCGTAGACATGAAAAGCGCCAGTGACGGGCATCGCCACGGAAAGCTCACCAAGGCACTGCATAACCAGCCAGACGACCAGCGCTCCAATCAAATACGCCAGCAGTGTGCCCGCCGCGCCGGTGGTAGAGATGATGTATCCGGTATTAAAAAATAACCCTGTGCCAATGACGCCGCCTAATGAAAGCATAATCAAATGGCGGGTTTTCATGGTGCGCTTAAGCTCCCCATTCTCTTGTTGCTCGTGCATATCACCTTCTAAACGTATAGATGTCTAAATGTCCATGTTCGGGTTATTTATATCTTTATTGTTAACAAAAGGCCAGCATTAGGCGGGCGTCTGCACGGTCTGAGAAGGGAATGAGCAAGAAATATGCAAAGAGCAGGCAATATCTGTGGCTATAGGTCAATTACAGCGGCTGTAATTTTTCTTTTTTAAGCGAAAAGCAGACTACGTTGCGCAGCCGTTCCCCTCCTTTGGCACCATTTATTGAAAGAGGGGCAACCCTGGCGCACGTTGAAACCGCTTCCGGACCTCATTCATGAGATCCAGCAAGCGCAGTTAAATGTGCTGGCGGCGAGCGTGAATCACAACGCGTGGTGGGATCACGCCACACTGGTTTGTTCGGTGAATTCATCCTCAAAGGATGCCAGTCACATGGCATAGCGGCTCAGGTGAAATCCGATAATTTTTGCCCGGAAACGATCAACTCTTTCAGCAGCATCTGACGGCGCTCCTCCGGCGTATCCCGACTCACCATAAAGCAGATAGCGGCAACCGCCTGCCCGCTACGGGAACGAATCGGCGCCGCCATACAGCAGGTAAAACTCTCTGACAAACCTTCGGTCAGGCAATATCCCTGCTGCCCGGCACGATGAATATCTTCGAGGAATGCCTGCTTGTCGAGGACTTGCCCGTTCGCCAGACGGTAATCCTCTTCGGGGATGAGATCGAGAATGGCGCTGTCCGACCAATTACTGAGCAGCAAACGGCCAGTGGCCGTCCAGGTAATCGGTACCCGCACCCCGATATCAGAAGTGATTTTGAACGGGTGAGCATTACTTTCCGACAGCACGACGGTGTACTTATTCCCTTCCAGCATACAGAGCTGCACCGTCTCGCCATGACGGGCCACTATCTCCACCATTAACTGATGCGAGCGGCGGATAAGGTCGTTATGTGCCATATAGTCCGCACCGTAATAGTGCATTTCACGGCCAAAGAACACGGCGCCGTCGGCATCCAGTTCAACCAGCCCGGCCTCACTCAGCAGGTTGACGAGTTCATAGACGCTGGAGCGCGGCGCGCCGGTGGCGTCGATCAGATCGCGCATCGCCATAGGCTGGCGAGCGATATGCAACTGGCGAAAAATGTCGATAACACGGTCAACACCGCGCGCCCGCGATGGCTTCTCGTCCGGCATAAGCAAATTCTCCTGATGCAGTCGGGCGGTCGCGCCAGACAGTAAAAAAGAAAAGCATCATACACCGAGCATCGTCGTTAACCCATCCCCGTTAATTAAAATTTCATTGCCAGAGTTTATATTTCTTTGTTCTATTTTGGGGCCTCATTTTAGCGCACTGCATGCAGGTTATTTTTTTAAACCACGACAGCGATAACATTTCCAGGCAGAAAATTTCGGCATTCCTTTTTTATTTTGCGATCGCGACGACATCACGAGAAATTAAATTCCTCGCGATATATTGCAAAAATAAAAAACCTGTGCAAATCTTGCTCTATCCGATATTGCAGATAGTAGTCTGGTATATCAGACAGCTATCACTCGGTACGAATGGGTAATCTCAGAACCAAAAGGAGCAGCGTTGCATGACGATTAAGCGTTATGGCATTGAAGGCGGCACCGGTACAGGTGGGCAGAAACTGCCGTTCGCGCGGGCCGTGGAGGCCGATGGCTGGCTCTATATCTCGGGCCAGACACCGATGCGCGCGGGCGAAGTTGTGGAAGGCGGTATCATCGAACAGACGCAACTGGCGTTCGACAACTGTCTCACCATCATGCGGGAAGCAGGTTACCGCGTGGAGGATGTGGTGCACGTGACGGCGGTATTAACCGACGCGCGTTATTTCAGTTCATTTAATAAAGTATTCAGAGAGATATTTAGTGAGAATCCACCCGCGCGTATTTGTAGCGTGCAGGATTTAGTGGTCGACTGCAAAGTGGAAGTGGATATGAAATGTTTCCGCGCCGACCGTAAATAATTAAAACCGTTAAAACAGGCTGAGCGTTTCTATTTCTTTCTTCGCCAACACCAGGACAGCCTGTTATTAATTGATGCTTTTGCTTTTTCATTAAAATATCCCGAAATAATCAGCGCTGCCGCTGTGCCGGTGATCGTCTGACTTATAACGGATGACACGGTATTACGCCGTCTCGTTAAACATTAAAAGAGAGCATAAAAATGAATGCAACATCGCTGAAATTAAGTGCCAAAGCACTGGCGGGCGCGCTGGTAATGCTGGCTGTTGCGGGCTGTACGCCGACCGAAGAGAAAAAAGAGGCGGGTGCTGCGCCGCAGTCTGCGCTGCAAACCGTCCTGCAACGCGGCACGCTGCGCGTGGGTGACTGCCTGAGCTTTGCCCCGTTTGGTTTTTACGATAAAGACGGCAATCCGGATGGTTATGACGTCGATCTGGCCAAAGCGCTGGCGAAAGAGATGGGCGTCAAACTGGAAATGGTCAACACCACCAGCGCCAACCGCATCCCTAACCTGCAAACCAATAAAGTTGACGTGGTGTTCTGTAACTTCACCCGCAATCTGGAACGCGCCAAAGAGATCGGTTTCACCAACCCCTATGTCGTGGCGAGCGAAGCGATGCTGGTGCGCAAAAACAGCGGTATTCAATCCGCGCATGATATGGCCGGAAAAACCATTGCCACCGTGAAAGGCTCCACCAACGGCGATGAAGTGCGCAATCTCGGCATCGACGTGAAAATTCAGGAGTACGATTCATCTCAGGCGGCAATCCTGGCGGTGAAACAGGGCCAGGCGGATGCCATGATCGAAGATAACAACTTCCTCGCCTATCA
Organism: Kosakonia sp. MUSA4; assembly: GCF_013085925.1. Lineage (NCBI taxonomy): Bacteria > Pseudomonadati > Pseudomonadota > Gammaproteobacteria > Enterobacterales > Enterobacteriaceae > Kosakonia > Kosakonia sp. MUSA4. The sequence goes on along the minus strand of NZ_CP025697.1, from coordinate 394,686 downwards.
GGCGAAACTCGATCCGTCGCTGACCGTCACCAACGAAGCGCTGGTGCCGCTGGAGTACAACGCCTTCGGTGTGAAACAGGGCGACCAGGTATGGACCAACTATCTGAACGAATTCCTTTTTGAAATCAATGCTTCCGGCGAGAACGCCCAGCTGTATGAGAAATGGTTCGGCAGTAAACCGCGCTACCCGCTGAATCCGCAATACTGATTGTTCGCCCACGGCGCAGCCGCTGATGCTGCGCCGCCTGAAGGAGTCACACCATGAGTTATCAATGGCTAACCCTGTGGCGCTACGCCGACACTTTTCTGGAGGCCGCGTGGCTAACGCTACAGGTCACGCTGCTGGCGTTTGTCCTGGCGGTGGCGCTCGGCCTGCTGGCCGCGCTGGCGAAATCCTCGCCGCTGGCGAAATCCTCGCCGCTGGCGCCGCTACGCTGGCTCAGCCACTGCTACGTTGAGTTCATCCGCAACACGCCGGTGCTTTTGCAAATCTTCATCATCTTTTTTGGCCTGCCGTCGCTGGGTATCACCATGAGCGCCTTTGCCGCAGGCGTACTGGCGCTGGGGATTAACGTGGGCGCTTACCTGGCGGAAACCTTCCGCGCGGGCATTCAGTCGGTCGCGAAGGGCCAACTGGAAGCGGCGTATATCCTCGGTATTCCGCGCCGGCAAATCTTCCTCAGCGTGGTGCTGCCGCAGGCCGCGCGCGCAGTGTGGCCCGCTATTATCAACAACCTGATTCAGCTACTGCTCGGCACGTCGCTGCTCTCCGCCATCGCGCTGCCGGAGCTGACCGGCACCGCAACGGTGATCAATGCGCGCACCCTGCTGTACATCCAGACCTTCAGCGTTGTCGCGCTGGTTTATCTGGTGCTGAGCAACCTGTTCTCGTGGCTCGGCAACATGGCAGGACGCCGGATGTTCCATCCGCCGCTGGTGACATCGGTAAAAAAGCCCGGCTGGCGGTGGGCAAGAAAATGGATTAACCCAGTGAAACGGGAGAATGCGCTATGAGCGAACTTATCATCGGCTCGCTGCCAATCCTGCTAAAAGGCCTGGTCGTCACTTTACTGCTCTCCATCGCCGCTATCGTCGGCAGCACGCTGCTCGGTTTACTGGCAGCAGTGTTACGCACCAGCCGTTTGCCGGTCGCCAAACAGATCGCCGTGTTCTATACCGAGCTGTTTCGCGGCACGCCGGTCCTGATCACGCTGATGTTTATCTACTTCGGTGTGGCTTACTTTGGCTATGAAATCAATCTGTTCGCAGCCGGTATCCTCGGCCTGAGCATTTATCAGGGCGCTTATATCGCCGAAGTCTTCCGCGCCGGTATTGAAGCCGTGCCTAAAGGCCAGTGGGAAGTGTCGTGGATCCTCGGCCTGTCGAAGCGCCAGACGTTTCTTAGCGTGATTCTGCCTCAGACACGCGGCATCGTGCTGCCGCCGCTGGTAGGCCAGTATCTGTCGCTGATTAAAGATACGTCGATTGTCAGCATGATCGGCATGTCGGAGTTGATGCACCAGGGCCAGGCGATTGTCGATCGCATCGGCCAGCCGGTGGTAATTTACGGCCTCGTCGCCCTGCTCTACTTCGTTGTCTGCTTTCCGCTTTCCCGTTGGGTTCAACATCATCAAACCAGGAGCCAGTTATCATGAGCAAATCCGCCATTACGCTGAGCCGGATTACCAAATCCTTTGGCTCAACCCAGGTGCTGAAAGAGATCAGCCTGGATGTTTCGCCCGGCGAAGTGCTGGTGCTGATTGGCGCATCCGGCTCAGGCAAAAGTACCGTGTTACGCATCATGAGCGGGCTGGAAACCGCCGATGGCGGGGAAATTTGGGTTAACGAAGTGCCGCTGCACGACCGCAAACGCAGCAGCGAAATCTGCGGCCACGTCGGCATGGTGTTTCAGCAGTTCAATCTGTTTCCCCATAAAACCGCGCTCGGTAACGTGACGCTGGCGTTGCTTAAAGCGCAGAAACTGTCCGAGGCCGAAGCCAATAAACGCGGCCTCGCGGCTCTGGCGCGTGTCGGGCTGGCCGAGCGCGCGCATCACTATCCGGCCCAGTTGTCCGGCGGTCAGCAGCAGCGTGTGGCGATTGCTCGCGCGCTGGCGGTGGAGCCGAAAATTATGTTTTTTGATGAAGCGACGTCAGCGCTCGATCCCGAACTGGTCGGCGAAGTGATGGAGGTGATGCGCAGCCTGGCGCGTGAAGGGATGACCATGGTGGTGGTCACCCACGAGATGGGTTTTGCGCGTAAAACCGCAGACCGCGTGGTGTTTATGGATCAGGGCGTGATAGCCGAGCAGGGTTCGCCGGAGCAGATTTTCGTTAATCCGCAGAACCCGCGCACCCAGCAATTCTTATCACGCGTGCTTGAGCACTAACAGGAGGCATGATGTCGATTCACTTTCCATTGCAGGCGGACGGCGCGCTGGATGCGCAGCAGCCTGCACCGCGTTTTAAATCGGTCGCCGGTTCCGGCAATCAACCGCTGGCTAACGGTACGCCGATCTTTAGCAGCGCTGAGGTGTTTTCCCCGCTGATGCTGATGAAGCAATCAGCACTGGAGAATAATCTGCGTCAACTGGCGGATTTTTGCCGTGAACAAGGCGTGATGCTGGCGGCACACGGCAAGACGTCAATGTCTCCGGCGATCCTGCGCCGCGCTGTCACGGAAGGCGGTGCCTGGGGATTGAGCGCCGCGACGCCTGCGCAGGTTCGCGCGTTGCGCCAGTTCGGCATTCGTAACGTCTTCCTCGCCAACGAACTGGTCGATCCCGGCGGCATTCGCTGGATCGGCGAATGGCAAAAACAGCATCCCGATCATGGCTTCCTTTGCTATGTCGATTCGCTGCAGGGTGTTCGTTTGCTGGAGCAACATCTCGGTGACAGCCGCATTGCGGTACTGCTGGAGATGTCGGTCAGCGGCGGGCGTACCGGCTGCCGCTCATCCTCTGAAGCGCTGGAGATTGCCGCCGCGATTGCCGCCAGCCCGGCCCTGCAACTGGTGGGCGTGGCGGGTTATGAAGGCGCGCTCGGTGCCGGACGCGATGCCGCGGGCGTTCAGCGGGTAAAAGATTACTGCCAGATGCTGATCGCCACGGCAGCGCTGCTGGCCGAACGCCAACTGTTTGCCAGCCAGCATATTATCCTCAGTGCTGGCGGCGGCGCGTGGTTTGACGTGGTCTCGGCCTGTTTCACGGCCGCGAACCTGCCGCTGCCGATGACGCCGCTGATTCGATCCGGCGCCTACATGGCGCACGACAGCGGGCTGTATGCGCGTATCGCGCCTTTCGCGCAGCCCGGCGCCACGCATCATTTCACCGCCGCGCTGGAGATCTGGGGACGGGTGTTGTCGCGCCCCGAGCCTGGCCTGGCGTTTATTGATTTCGGCCGCCGTGATGTGCCGTTCGATCAAGATCTGCCGAATCCGCTGTGGGTGCGAAATGTCGATGGCAGCGCCCCGCGAGCGGCTTCTGGCATGCGCATCAGCGAGGTAAACGATCAGCATGCATATCTGTTGCTACCGGAAGAGGATGCGTTAAAACCCGGCGACTGGGTGGGCTGCGGTATTTCACACCCCTGTACCGCATTCGATAAATGGCGGTATTTGCCCCTGGTGGATGATGATTATTGCGTCACCGATTCGCTGGAAACCGCATTCTGAGTGAACATGGGTTCGTAACGGCGCGATGGATCGCGCTGTTTTAGAACGGCTACCCTATATGAAATGCGCCCATCCGTTCTTTCAATGCCACAACGTCGAGGCCGAAAAGGGATTATTCCGGCCAGTACGATTCAGCTTTAACTTTTAATAAATGGCGTAAACGGTGAGCTTCCTTTTGCGGCGGGCATCCAAAGAACCGGCTAAATTCTCGGCTGAATTGTGTCGGGCTGACGTAGCCAACCCGAAAAGAGGCCTCACTGGCAGTAACATTGCGCTTCACCATTAAAAAACGCGCCTGATGCAGCCTGATGGAAATCAGATACTGTTTTGGCGTTGTACCGGTGAATGCCCGACCCCAGAATTCTGCTTTTTTCTTCATCAGAGAGCGCCACCAGCAGGCGATAAACCGTATCGGCCAGTTCTTCTCCCAGCGGGGTGGAAAACAGAATCCCCGCCTTCTCATTTCCTCTTCCGTCGCCTTCTCCCATTTCAATCAGTAATTCGGCAATAGTGGCGACATCAAGCGATACAGACATCGCCAGCAGAGGTTCTTGCTGGCTGGCCGTTGTCTGGCTGGTGAACGGCAGAGGCGCCGAGACAACCAGATAGTGCGCGGGATCGTAGGTAAATTCTTGTCCGCCCATCAAACCGGCGGTCCATGCGCTGGCACAGCGTAATCAGGTGGTGACACAACGTTGCGATGTCAGCCAGGAAGAGGAAGTCATCAGCGCGGTCGCTCTCGCGCAGGCAGAATTCGGCAGTGTGGATATTCTCATCAACAATGCAGGCAAGGCCCTGAATAAACTCGCGACTGAAACCTCCGTTGAAAAATGGGACAGCATGATGACCAATGCTTTTGGCCCTGCCCGTCTGGCCCAGCACCTTCTGCCGATGCTTAAGCCTGATGGAAGCCTGGTTTTTATGTCGTCGCATCGGGGCAGTATTGCCGCCAATACCGAACCGGGGATAGGTCTTGAGCTGTACCGCGCAAGTAAAGCAGCGCTGAATATGCTCGCTCGCTGCATTTATATGGATATCAGCCAGGGAGCACAAACAGTTCTGTCCATTCATCCCGGCTGGGCGGCGACAGCGATGGGCACGCTGGACGGTACAGTAAATGCCGAGATCGATGTGAGAACCAGCGTCAACGGTATGGTCAGTGTGATTGAGCAACACCGCAACGCCAGAAGCCATCTCTTCCTCGATTACGAGAATAACAGTTGGCCCTAGTGATAACGGACAAAGCCGCCTCTCTTTTATCGTTTTGAAACCCTGCCTTTTCATCTGAAATGACTAAATACCCCTGGGCCAACCGGTATGTTATTGATCCTGGAAATGTTCAGCCAGGCAGGCGTTTCATGAACATCGCTTTCCTGCGAAAAAGAGGATATGGATTTCTTCGCCTGCTTACAGAATAAATAAAAATCTCACAACATTATGCTTATTGCATCAGTACGGGCGCGATAATTAGCGCACTTTTGATTATTAGATATATTTCGTTCAGCCAAACCGCGCTTTATTTTCCGGCATAGTTTATGCGGGTATTATATCGGGCGTGATGATAAACGAGAGCGATGCCACCACGCCAGCCCGGAATAATGTGAAAACCATCACACCGCTTTGCGCTAATTCATGTTAGGCGGCCTTGAGCATTTCTTTCTTACGGCAAAAATGATAAACGCGAATACTTCATCTGTTCGCTAAAATTTAACACACCAATGATTTCTCCGGAGAATAACTCTATATTCATCATAATGTTAGCTTCTTTATAATAAAAGTGAAATATATAATTTCACATATATCAATATTATCGATTAATTATTCCCCTTACCTCTTCCGATAAAGAAATTAAGCGCAGTCTGATACCCGCAGACCTGCGCAATACCTGCCCTATACAACAACAACAGGTTAGCATGCTATGAAATTATCCTTTGCGCATAAACTGTGGCTTCCACTTGCTGTCGCACTGCTAAGCCTTGCCGGTTCATTATTCTTTGGCTCAGTAAAAATTAAAGATGACCAGCTAGCGCTACGAAAAAAGGAATTAATGTATGTTTCCCAGTTAGCGCTTAACGTGGTGAAAACGCAGGCGGCACTTGTTGATAAGGGACTGATATCAAAAGAGGAAGCACAACAACGTGCAATCCTGATCATTAAAGACTTACGCTATGGCGACACAGGATATTTTACTATTCTGAATAACCAGGCGCAGGTCATTATGCATCCCATTAATGCTGCGTTAATTGGCAAGGGGCCGGATATTGCCGATGCGAATGGCGTCTATATTTTCAGAGATATGGTCACGGTGACGAAGGATGGCCACGATGGTTTTACCGCCTATGATTTTCCGCGGCCGGGAGACACCGTTCCGAAGCCCAAAATTGCCTATAACATTCCGTGGTCCCCCTGGGGATGGATTATTACGACGGGTCTTTATGTTGATGATATTCAGGAAGTCTTTCTCAGTTCTCTTTATCAGAATATCGCGCAATTTATCGCTATCAGCATTCTGCTCTCGGTGCTGGTTTATCTGATTAACCGCAGCACATTGAAAACCCTGGGCGGAGAACCGCGTTATGCGGCTGAGGTCGTGTCGCGAATCGCTGCCGGGGATTTATCGCAGTCAGTGAATAAAAAAGCCAGTGATAACGCCAGCCTGTTACATGAGATGGGGGTGATGCGCGAGCAACTGACTTCCGTTATTGAAGAGATCCGCGATGGTGCTGAGAGGATCAACACCAATACCCAGGATATCGTCGCCGGCAATCAGGAAATCGCCGGGCACACCGATCAGCAGGCGGTATCTCTGGAAAGAACCTCCTCCAGCATGGAAGAGATTACTGCGGCCGTAAAACAAAATGCTGAAAACGCAGGACAGGCGCGTGAACTGGCGCGCGGCGCGGTGGATATTGCCTCGCGCGGGGGTGTGATGATGCAGAATGTCAATGACACCATGAACGGCATTTCTGAAAGCGCCGGTAAAATTGCCAATATCATCGACGTGGTAAACAGTATTGCGTTTCAAACCAATATTCTCGCGCTGAATGCGGCAGTTGAGGCGGCCAGGGCCGGAGAACAAGGGAAAGGCTTTGCCGTGGTGGCCAGCGAGGTGCGCAACTTATCCTTACGCAGTTCTCAGGCAGCCCAGGAGATTAAAGAGTTGATTGAGGAGTCCGTCAGCCGCGTCAACAGTGGCTCGTCGCAGATAAAAATCGCCGGAAATAATATCGACGAGATGATTGAAGCCGTGCAGCGTGTTTCGGACATTATGTCGGAAATCTCCGTCGCGACTGATGAGCAGAGCATCGGGATTAGCCAGGTCAACGAAGCCATCGTACAAATCGATTCTGTCACCCATCAGAACGCGCAACTGGTTCAGCAGGCGGTCATTGCAGCGAATGCGCTGGAAAAACAAACCCGGCGGCTCACGCAGACCGTGGCTTTCTTCACCACGGCTTGATAAAGGGGATCGAGAACTTTGCCTTGAACCGCGCAACGACAGTTTGTATTGCTGCGTTGCGCGGGATCAGGGGCGGTATAGGTTGTGAAGTGTCAGAAAAATGAAGGCCAGACTCGCAGCAGAAAGCGTTTGCAGGGCTGAAACCAGCGTAATGGAAATATCCGGGGGTTCCGGCACAGAACCCCTATTAAGAAACTACTTAATATAGTTCAAAGGGTGTGTAATTTTTCTCAAGTTGATAAAAATCTTTCTCAACTTCATATTGATGTTCACTCCATAGCAGAATCCCCAGAACTCGGTCGCCACAACTTACGGGATTTTCAATTTTATCATTAGTTGTGTTCCTCCAGAATAACTCATAGCTTCCTTGTATATCGATTGGGTTTATACATTTTTTAATGACTCCTTTGACAGGAGGAAAGAAAATCCAGGCGGCACTATCTTTGATAGACACTGAAATATCTGAAGGTATTTTATTCAACTGTGCCATAAAATGCATCTCCTCAATATTAATCCCGGATGCTTTTTCATACATTTTAGGTGTAAACCCACCTGCAGCTCGCGCTGCAATTTCCAGGAAAATAATCTGGCCATCATGACGAACAAAGACCTCATGATGAAAAGCGCCATCAGGCAATGTAGAAAAGGATTTCAGTACAGCCGCATTAAAATCCTGAAGTTTTTTGTATTCATAAGCACTCTCATTTAAAATAATACTCCCCATCGGAAAACCATATAAAAGCTCGGCATTAGGTCGATTGTATTTCCCGGTAAAACTAAAAACTCTTTTTCCTTTTTGAATAATAGTATCGATGTGATATAGGGTGCCAGAAATATATTCATCTATTTCATAATTACTGCACTCTACATGTTCTTTGCACCATAAAATAAATTCTTCTCGATTATCTATTTTTCGTGTGCCAACACTGCCCGTAGAATCGACTGGTTTTGTAAATAGTGGATAAGAAAAATTCATTTCTATCTCATCGATATATTTTTCTTGATAGTTACTATAATATTCATTATCAAAGCGGGTGTGTTTGTGAGTAGTAATCCCTGCCTTTTTTATTATTTCTTTCATCACCAACTTGTTAACAAATGGTAATATCTCATTTGGTTTTATTCCCTCAAGACCGAGTTCCTCCCTCAATTTGGCTGCAATCATCAAACTATATTCATCTTTAGCAATAAGACGTAAATCCTGAATGCTGTGTATTTTTATAATATCCAGTACCGCAGAGTGACACTGAATATAATCAAAATTTTTTAAAAAATTTATGGAGGAGAAACATGACAGATAACTACCGGGGATATTCCCCTTTATCTTAACATCTGTAATAAGATGAAAAATGCATCCCTCCCCCTCAATATTAATTAATGTTTCCCAGTCTGCGTTGAAACTCAAACTATAATGAACAACAATAACATGTCTCATTTAGATTCATTCCTTTTTTGGGTCGGTTATGGTCGTTTGTATTGCGCGAATCCAACTAAATTCCAATGAATTTCAATTCATCATTATTTACAAAAAGTTCATTAACACATATTATTGTGTGTTCGATTGGTTGCATTAATGACAGTTTGTAGCAATATAATTATCAGACAAAAAACAGACAAACTAAGGAACAGCACTTCTGGATTGCAGCGATCAAGTATTAGCCCTCCATATATTGGGGCAAGTGCAGTACCTAGCATATATATATTTGCCGCTCCATAATAACTTCCTCGCAATGACTCAGGCGTTAATTTATCTACCGCTATACTGAACGTTGGGAAAACGACTAACTCACCAAGGCTGAGAGCTACAGTGGCTAATACCAGTAGATAGAATTGTGTTAGCGGTGAAAATGCAAATAATAGCTGAGCTATTAACATTAGCATGATACCAAACATCAAGCGGACTGTAATGGAGTGATGTTGTAATATGCTTAATAAAGGAAACTGTGCAACAATAATAGTTAGGGAGTTAACCGTCACGAGTAGCGCAATCGTTGACATGATTCCAGAAATATTACTCCTGGTCAAATACTGAATTAACGAGGAGTCAAAACTGGCATAAATAAGCGCTGCCAGCATATTACATAGTAATAGTAGCGTAAAAATACGGTGGCAGACCATTTGTTTGATAACAGTCATAAAGCCAGGTGTCTGCAGAGTATTTTTCTTAACATGACCATTTGCAAGCGTAATTCTTGACAAGAGCCCCCATAATATCACACCATAAATGAAGTAAATTGTAGCGGTGGTAAAAAATGTCACACCATGCTCACTGATCCCTAGCGTCATACCAATTAATGAACCAATCGCAGCCCCGACATTAATAGCGTAATAACGGCAATAAAATGCAAGCTCACGTGAAATGGTATCAGTGATACGATCGCCAATAAGTGCTTTGCAACTGGACTCTAATATTACGCAACCTATACTGACCCCAGTGATACCGATGCCAAACACAATCGGCTCTTTGGCATAGCCAAGCACGCAGAAAGCCAGAGCACTCAAAGTGGAACCACATAGTATTAAACGCTTTCGTCCGAAGCGATCAGATAACCAGCCAGTATAAACCCCACTTATCGCTCCACAAATAGTAGCGGCAGAAAGCAATGTGCCAATTGCAGTAGCAGAATAGTGAAACTGTCGGTAAAGAAGAACGCTTAAAAAAGGCCACACCATAAAATACGCCCCCCTTGCGAATAGAGATCCGACCAACATCACATGAATCTCTACAGGAAGCATACGAAAGCGAAAGAGAGTAAAAATATCTTTTCTCATTATGCAATCAACCCAATATGATATACATATCATACAAAAAATAACTTATTAAAACTGCAGTAAAATCACCACTTAAATACTTCATTATTGCTTCCCTGACACGCTTAACATTTCTATTTTTTAGTACTGAATTCTGTTGATTAAGTGTTATTGCTCTTTCCATATAAAATACACAAGTTATTTTAAGATAAAAATGAAACATCACAAAATAGCCAATTTCTTTCTATTTTACTGAGCATACCTATTTCCCTATATGGAAGAATTACAAATATTCTATTCCTTGGTATAAATAGACCAGCTTTAGTTCCACGTACTTTTGAAATTTCCGGCATTTCTGCTCGGTATTTCCGGTTGAACCGTTCGGGAAAGGCATTCTGCGTTGTCTAACCTGACTTTATAAAGTCCAGCTGACCTGCCCCCCGTTAATTAGCACACTCCGATGTCAGTAATGTCTTCATAAGCCACATGACAGGCGGGTTTACCGGCTTTATCACCTCAACGGTACGGGTTTAAAACGCAGGGCTGGCGACAGAGCGGCACTTCTACGCCCGGATGCGCCGAGCCTGATCGTTGGATTTTGTCATGGATGCACTCGCCAGTGATCGCCGGATTAAGTACCTGACTTGCGTGGATGACTTCACAAAGGAGTGCCTGACGATCACTGCTGCGTACGGAATTTCGGGCCATCAGGTATCGCGGATACTGGACAGCATTGCGCTGTTTCGTGGCTACCAGGCAACATCGATAAGGTGATATTGTAAGCACACCCGTTTTAGTTCCACGCACTTTTTGAGATGTCCGGAGTTTCAGTCATCAGCCGGTACTCTTCCGGCGTCAGGTTATTCAGAGATTCATGGGGCCGTTCGCTGTTATATTCAGCCAGCCAGCGCTCTGTAATTTCCCGTGCTTCATTCAGCGTTCTGAATAAATAAAAATCCAGTATTTCTGTCCGGTACGTCCGGTTAAAACGCTCAATAAAGGCATTCTGCGTTGGTTTCCCTGGTTTGATAAATTCCAGCATCACACCATGCTCTTCAGCCCACTGCGCCAGCGTCAGCGAGACCAGTTCCGGCCCGTTGTCCATCCGCAATTTCAGCGGCTAGCCCCGGTTTGCCACGATCCTGTCCAGCACCCTGACCACCCGCTGTGCCGGGATATTCAGATCGATTTCTATTGCGAGAGCCTCTGCCGCAGACCAGCGCATCGAGCATAAAATCAATGGACCAGCTCACGCTTTTTCGCTGGTTTTAAAGCTTTTTTTCGATGACGTCTTTAAGTGCCCGGCATTCAGGGCTGAGATCAGCAAACATCTGTTTGAGGCGCCGGTTTTCATCCTCCAGGTCTTTCATCTTTTTGATATCAGAGGCTTCCATCCCGTCAAACTTCGCTTTCCAGTTGTAATAGCTGGCTTCCGAGATACCGGCTTCGCGGCAGACATCCTTGACGGTACGTCCGGCTTCGACGCACTTCAGAACGGCAATGATCTGGTGTTCGGTGAATCGGGCTTTACGCATGGTGATCTCCTCAGGGGACATAATCAGTATGTCGGAAGATCTCTAAAAGTGAATAGTTCGTTTAAGCGGGATACTTACAGTACTGCTCTTCAGCAGCCATTGAATATACTCGCGCTGACTGCCGGAGATCCCGCTCGGCTTGAAAACCTTCGTCAAACAGCCGCCACAGCAGGATGACGGTTTCACCCGCCATAGGCCAGTTCCAGCGTGGACTGATAATCGCCCAGTTGGGCATTAGCGCTGACCTGCGTTTCAGCCCGATGATAATTTTGTTTAACCCAACTGAGCCGATGGCGGTAAGATCTATAATAGATAGCGCTATTCTTTTTCTGAGAGGGATGATGTTATTAGATGGTTAAATTAAAAACTTAATGTTACAGAGTGTTTTTTTGTAAAAAATTATCTAGCTGTGTGATGGCAATAACACAAAATAAATTTCGATAATATAATTTGTAACAATAGTAATGATGTAAATATTAACATATGGAAAATTTAACATATCAAAAACAAGCAGAAACGACAGCTTCTATCAAAATAAACAACGCTTATACTCATAAACATTTGATAATTTATACAGACAAATGTGACATGACAATCTATCGGTCTGATGAAACTTTGTTTTTCAAGCAAGGCATGTTAGTTTTTATTGAGCGTGGAATCCGGTATCGTATTGCCATAAAAAAATATAATTTGAATAGACCGCCATTCCAATGCACTAGCATTGATAGTGAAACGCTTCATTTACTAAAAGATATAATGCATTCTTTATATGCATATAAATTAGATGAAAATACTTTGAATAGAAAGACCAGTGATAAAATAATTGGTGTCAATACCTGCGATGATTATGTAAGCCTTTTGGATAAAATAAACAAAACATCTGACAAAAGAATTCAAGCAATAAAATTAGCCTATCTGATAACTAAAATGCCGATAAAAGACAGCCTTATATATTCATTGTATATTTCAGCAGCTTCAACTTTTACCGACAAAGTTAGAAGACTTGTTTCTGAAGATCTATCCAAAAAATGGAGGTTAAGTATTATTGCTGATAAATTCAATATATCAGAGATAACTGTAAGGAAACGATTAGAATGTGAGCATACATCCTTTAATCATTTGCTTTTAGATTTAAGAATGAATAAAGCCATGCAATTACTTTTAGAAAATGAGAAACAGATACATCAAATATCAAAACTGACTGGTTTTTCGAGTACTTCTTACTTTATAAAATTATTCAGAAGTTATTTTGGCGTCACCCCCAAACAATATATGATATATTTTAGGAGTTAGACTAGCTATAACTCATAATAGGTTCATGGTGTAAGCACACCCATTTTATTTCCACGCACCCTTTGAGATCTCCGGGTTTTTGGCCTTGGTCCCAAATCAGAGATCTTCGTCTTTTTTGCAGACTCCGGATAAATTCAGTCGGAGCCATGCCATTTAATGATGAATGCGTTCTCTCATGATTATATCCCCTGCGCCAGTTGTCGGGTTTGCCTTGCGCATCTTCCAGTGACAGGAACCAGTGAATGTTCAGGCATTCATCCCGCAGGCTACCGCTAAATGATTCAATAAACGGATTATCTGTCGGCTTTCCCAAGCGAGAGAAGTCCATTGTCACCCCGTTTTCATATGCCCCTTTATCCAGACTCTTCGGGATAAACTCTCTGCCATTGTCCGTCTGAATACATACCGGTAAACCGTTATCCAGCACCCGTAACCCTGACCAGAAATCCTGCGCCATTCAGAAACAGAATTCCGGCATGATCCATACTTCCCTGAATGGTGGTGGTACCGATGAAAAAATCACGATTCACCGAAGAGCAGATTGTCTTTGCCCTGAAGCAGGCCGAACTGGGTACGCCGGTGCCGGAAGTCTGCCGTAAGCTGAGCATTTCCGATACCACATTCTATACGTGTCGCAAGAAATACGGCGGTATCTCGCCCTCAGAGCGGAAGCACATGCGCCTGCGTATCCGTGAGATCACGGAAACCCGCCTGTATTACAGTTACCGGTGGGTTCACATTCTGCTCAGGTGGAAGGGCTGGCGGGATAACCATAAACGCATTTATCGTCTCAACCGTGAGCAGGACCTGTCCCTTCGGCTCAAACGCTCCCAATGAAATAAATTAGCACAGCGCCGCCAGCCTCAGCCCCTGAGGCCTGTATCCGAACCATGCCCGGGGATCTGTTTGGGACAGAACCTGCGCTCAGACGCCCTTTACCACAGTTACTGAAAACTGATAATGGGTCTGAATTTGCAGGAAAAATGCTGGGCAAGTGGGTGTATGAGCGTGGAATGCGCATTGACTTTTCCCGGCCGGGAACCCCGACAGATAATGCCACGGTGGAATCCTTCAACGGCAGGCTGCGCCAGGAGTGCCTGAACGAGAACGGGTTTGTGTCGCTGGAGGATGCGCGGTACAAAATCGAGGTGACGCATACACTATAACCAGAGGCGTCCTCATTCTGCGCTGTGCTGGATGACGCCATCCGAATTCGCTGGGCAGTCTGCCAGTTGCCAGAATATGCAGCCGGACTGAAGTCGGTTATTCCTGAGATAGTATATCGAAAAAAGAAAAGGGCTGAGTATAGTAGAACGATAAACTCAGCCCTAAATTTAACTCCAGGCAGAAGATTTACTTAATGTAACTCGTCTAACTAGTGAAGTTTAAATAATTATTTAATAGTTGTAGTGATTGCAATATTTGCTACGTAGTTACCTGATGCAACACTAGTATTTCCTTCGGCTGTCACAAAGTTTAGCGGCAGGTTGTCTGGCAGCAACGACCCGTCAGTAGTTCTGACCGTTGTATTACCGATATTTTTATCAAGCGTGATATCGGTATTGTTGGAGGAAATTTTAGTAGCGAATTTAGAGTCAGGACTCGTTTGATTAGCAAACGTCACGATGCCAGTTTTTGAAGCATCGTCAGCATCAGCACTAGTAATAGTGGCCGTTTCAATACTTGTGTTTGAAAGAGTAAGAATACCGACCAGTGTATCAGAAGCAGCAACATCCTTCGGTGCTAAATCTGGTTGGGCCTGCCAAACCGCATCAATCGCTGCAGGAGCCTTAACCATAACTGAAAGTCGTTTAGTGGTAGTCGGCCCGGTCGCAGCTAAAGCCACAGCACTAATAGCGGAAATGGAAATGCCCAGAATAGTTTTAGTAATGTTCTTCATGATGTGTTGTTCCAATCTTGATTAAATTAAAGTACGTTACTGGTCAGGTTAACATCAACATAATACTCACCCGCACATGCACTGGTGGCGCTCATTGTTGATACCATTTTAAAAGAAAAATTTTCAGGAAGCGTTGCAGCGCCATTACCCGGGGTTAAAGTAACACCCTTTGTAATATCTGACACGACCACATCATTGCCATCTGCGCTCTGCAGATTCGTCTGTACTTTACAAGTAGCGTTAGCATCCATAAAAGTAAATGCACCGCTGAGAGCGCCATCCACAACATTACGAGCTGAAAGCATGGTAATATCGCTAAGACTTGAAGTTTTAAAACTTAAAACCCCAATTGTTCTACCAACAAGATACCCCTGATAAATATCCTGTGCAGGCTCAAAGTCAATCGATAATTCTGGTTGAGACGTTAACGTGGCTGTAAGCTCCATGTTTTTAGTCGGACCTTGTGCAGCTAAAGAATTGGCACTCAACGTTAAAAGAGCCAATGCTATGATTGATTTTTTCATTAGAATACCTCTTTTTATAAGTTAACTGATTGATGATTTGAAACAAACATTGCCTACCATTGTTAAGCAATGTTTATTTATGATATATAATGCTTGATGAGGGTTATGATATCTTTTTGATATTTTCACTTACATGCATGCACCTGCCACTCCCTTATAAACCCCTGCTATATTTTTATCGCTTACAACTTTATAATCAACAATGCATTTTTTATTTTCTTCGCGTCCCCACACAACCTCAAGACTGCCTCGATCCTGTGAAGCATCGAGATAAACCTGACCACGTTCACCAACAATGGCTGTATTTTGGTTGTTGTCTCTCATCGTTACGATAGCGCCAAAAGGAATCTCATCCCCATTACTTTTATTTAATGTAAGTACTATTTTTTTACCTTTCTTCACATTGTAAGAGGCTTTTACGATAGCCCCACTTGTAGGAACAACTGAAGTTGTTGTTACATCTAATGATGCGTCTAAGGGCAAGGTTGTTGGGTCAAGAGAGATGATGTTGTATTGATAAGGCACAATATGCCCAGTTAATGCTTTTCCATGCCTATCAGTTTCTACTCCCCCCCAGCCACGAATTTTTGTGTTTTCGGCACCTTTTGCTTCTATTATAGAAATAGTGTCGCCAACTTGCTGTCCGAAAATGAGACCGTCATTATAGAGCACCATACTCCCCTCTATACCACCATGAGTATGGTTATATATTTCAGACCTGGAGTATCCAGCATTTATTTTTGCATACTTTGCTTTATAAGAACCATACAAAGAAGTGGTGGTTCTGTCATTAGCGGTTGTGTAACTCTGGTTTATATTCCATGATATTTTATTCTCATATCCGGACCCACTAATCCCTAGCTGATGATAATCACTCCTGTTTTTTTCTGATGCAACGTTGTAGCTCAGGGATTGATTATTTGAGAATAAGTTTAATGGTATATTAATTCCAATATTAAAAATTGTATCCTGGACCCTACCTCCATTAGTGGTGACCATATCATTTTTTATAAAGCTCCCTGTTAAAAAAGCCTTATTATTAAAAATAGGCGCGGTATATGTTAAGCTATAAGAATCTGTTTTTTCATTGCTAGCCCAATAATTTCTCCATGCTCCATTCAGGCTTAGACTTCCATATATTCCAAATGACTGAGAAATAGATGCAGAGTACTCATTTTTTACACTCGAATGATAGGTTGAGTTATTATAATTTATAGCATCCCTAAGCGAAGACACACCATGCTTGTCCTGACCTGAGGCTGAAAAAGAAAAGTACGTATCTGTTTCTGTAATATTTTTATTATATCTAACCTCCCAGCTTTTATTTTTGGCGCTTTCAAGATTATTATTTTTAAATAAAGACTGTTCAGAACTGATTGATAACGCGCCTAATTCTCCAAGCATTTTACCAACACCAAACTCTATTGACTTATAAAAATCAGAATATTCTGTTGATGAGAATATCGTAAAATCATAAGGTAATCCGTGAACTAATGATAACTGCGCGAAGTTATTCTTAGATTCACTTATCTCGCCAATCGCAGCTTCATAATAAGTAAAATCTTCCCGAACTGCTATCGCAGGCACTGTAAAAGGCACAAGGATATATTGAGTTGAACCATTATCCTCAATTACCTTAACATACAGATCATTATTTGAACCTGATAATATATAATCTGATATATTAAACTCACCAGCAGGAACAACAGTGCTATATATCATTAACCCATCCTGATATATCTCGACTTTAGATTGGGTTTTAGCTCCCCCCTTTATTATTGGAGCATATGACCTTTCTGAGTAGGGATACATATTCTCATCTGTTTTCAATACAACACCTTTAAATTTGAAATTATTAAAGTTTTTAAGTGGAAAATAAGCATCCCCAATAAATAAACGACTTTTGATATTACTCAAGCCTCTGTCTGCATAAAGATAATTATTATCCCATTTACTTTCTCCATTATCGTTCCTATTCCAAAGAGCCTGAGTCCTGATGCGCCACGGACCTATATTCAAACGTGGTTGAATGTTTGCATATTGTGCATGCTTACTCCCCCCACCGCCAAATGAGTAATAATCATCACTAAAATAATAACTAGCAAAAAAAGCATTTTCACCTTCATCCCAAGATTGAATAGGAGCAATACCTTTCTTTTTTTTAGAAAGATATTTTGGCGAGACAAATACATCTAATCTTTTTGCATAGAAATCAAATTGTGTCTGAAGGTTCAGATCGTCTTCACTAACTGCACATTCATTATCATTTTTAGCCGTATTAACACCTAATTTTTGTAGCATTGAGTAGCTTATACAAATCTTTTCACCCATTTTTTCACCGAAATCAAAATAGTCCTTAGAAACGTACTCCCCATTTAGGTAAATGCTTACATAATAACGGCCAGGTGGATAAGAGTTAGACTCTAAGAAGGTCAAGTCAATATTATTTGACTCAGGCAAAAAAAATTTATCAAATGAATATTCTTTTGATTGTGCAAATTTCCATGAGCACAGTAAAACCAGCAATAACATTTTTTTCTTCATTTAGGCTTCGTGAATACATCCCGTTTTACAATGACATCTCTTATTTTGACATTAACAGTAGACAACAGGCTGATGTCCCTTTTTTCTACAACTAGATCTGTAGGATTTGTATGAGATTTTCAGCCCCCCTGAAGTTTTGGTCTTACCGATCCTGGTCAATTAACTGGACGTCATTGCAACCCTTTCAGCACCCACCCTTTTTAAGCGTTAATGTTTATCGGTATCAGGAATTAATACAGCCTAATACTAATGTGCTATGCCGTATTTACGACTATTGACTGCTTATTGTCAGTATCAACTTACTCGCCTTCACTACAATGATTCTGGATACATTTAGTTATGACCGAATCACATTAAATGTCGTCCTTTTTAATTGCACTAATCTCACCAAAATCACCAATGATAGACCATGCCAAATTACCTTTTTCAAAATTTAAATTTTGTATTAAATATTTTTTTTCTTCAAAAGGTGGTAAAACACCAGGAGTCTTAATTGGTTTATTGTTGATAGAAGCATTTACGATTGTTAAATAATATGGCGTTTTATTTTTCGCCACCAGATAGTTATCTTTGAAGGTCCATTTTATTAGATTTTCATCATTAACATTTAGCTTTGATATAGTGTTTGGGCGTAGAATTAACTTTATACATGTGTTAATTGACACATTTATTTTCATGCTTGTTTGTTTTTTATCATCATTCACCCAAAGATCGTCTGATTTAGGAGGAATTCCTCTTACACAAAGAGTTTTCATTGATTCTTTGTCATTAGGGTATGAACCACTAATCCTAACTATACGTATATCAGTTTCTCTTTGCGCATCTAATCTAAATATTGGAGGTGTTATGATGAAATCAGAATCTTCTTTGCTTTCTTTGTCATAAATTTTAGAATGGATTAAAATAGGATATGTTTGTGGGTTTTTTACCCTAATGCTTTCCCCATTACCATTTAAATCATAGATTAATCTGGTTGCACCCAAAATTGCTTCAAACTTCTGTTGACTAACATTTTCAGCTGCATTAATAGGGCTACAACCAATATACAAACAAAAAAAATATATAGCTCTAAATCTCGCGATGCTCATACAACCCTCATCAAATAAGAAAATGTTATTTGATGATATTCTTTTCAAATATCAAAAATGGATATAAAAAAAACGATCACCATTTTCAATAGCTATTCAGCATTAGAGTTATTTTTTTATCTAATAATTATACGAGAGTGACGATTATTTGATTAAAAGTGTTTCGATTGTACAGGTGCAACCGGCCATCATTTATCAGCACCCTGTAATTTTTACTGTTTGGATATTAGCTTTCTATAACCGGGTATTTATTATCATTACCCAGTATAAATAATATTACCCTTGATTTTTTATTAAAAGTTAACTCACTTATTCAGATGCCCATCATTATTGTTCATTGCAATCCTGGTGACAAAATGAGTGCCATGTGACCCTGACCCCGAATATGATCCAGCTGTAATCAGGAATAACCGGCTTCACATGTTGGCTGCATATTCTGGCAACCGGCAGACTTCTCAGCAAATTCAGATGGCGTCATCCAGCGACACAAACCCGTTCTCGTTCAGGCACTCCTGGCGCAGCCTGCCGTTGAAGGATTCCACCGTGGCATTATCTGTCGGGGTTCCCGGCCGGGAAAAATCAATGCGCATTCCACGCTCATACACCCACTTTTCCAGCATTTTCCCTGTAAACCCGGAGCCATTATCCGTTTTCAGTAGCCCGGGATGAGGACGCCTGGGCGTAAGGCATGTGGGTTTCAGTGATCTCGCAGTTTGAGCCACCTTGATTCATGAACCATTCCAATAATCAATCAACATTTATGGCAACCACGAAGTTTAGTAGTAGTCTGACTAACCACTTGATCTGATATTTTACAGAAGTAAAATTTCAATACACTCACCGTTCGTGTATCGGATAATGTTATCTACGCGCAATATTTCAGAACTACCTTTAAGCATGCTGTACAGATGATAAAACCTTAGCATTATTTAAATTTTGGTAATAGAATCCCAATTAAATTATAAGTGAGAAATATATGAGAGATATAAAAACCTTCTTAACTGACAATAAAATATATTTTGAAACTTTGGCTGCAACGACTATTTCATTATCCGCCGTTGCGCTTTCCTGTATGGCAATTGTCGTTTCGTGTAAATCTAACACCATAGCTGAAAACTCATCCCAGGTGAGTAAAATCCCATACCTCCCTAACATCTCAGCCTATTTTCGCCTCGATAAGAGTAAAGATGGTAAAGGGAGAACAGAAACTCTGGTCATAAATAATTCGGGTGATGTTATGTATCATTTTACATCTTTCCCGTTCGCTTTTATAAAATTAAATGAGCTGGAATTAATCACACCGGGAATGGAGCGTTCTTCACCTGAATTAAAAAGCGTTGAAATACCATTAATCAATTACTTTCCCTCTCTTACATTTGTGTCAAATATAAATAAAGGCGTTTTCTCTGAATTAACGATTGACAACACGCAAAAAATGGATGAAGTAATAAATGACTTCTCTGCCGATTATCGCACATATGATAAATCTATGGGGGGAAGTATTGAAAGATATTTAATGGTAAAATATGAGGATAAATTCTCGGAGGAACATACAGAATTTTTCAGTTTTGAAGCATTTGGTACATCTGTACCAATGAGTATTGATAAAGGAAAGGAACTGCTGTCGAGGTATGAGCAATTGCAGAAACAAAGTGGTAATTATGTGATTTATAATGAAGCAACAAAAAATGATCTGATAAAAATCTGGCAAGAAAAAGCAAGTAACCATTCATCATCCGACTAGTAATTGTACTTACCGTTACGCAAGTAGCACATTGTTTCAATACCAGAACAGTACATTAAGGCCTGGCATTCTTCCGGGAGTTTTCCCTGGTATGCATGCTGCCTGTTCTCCCGATTCCTGCTGCCTGCAGAGCACCCTATTGCATGCAAATAGCGGTGAACCAGCTGGTAACCCACGCGACCGCTCAATGAATAGCTGTCGCGGAAAAGCATCAGCAGCCAGTGATTATCCGGCTCTCCCGCAGAAATAAATAATCACGCTGAAGCACGGTTTTGCTGCTTCCTCCGTTCTGTCCAATTTTTCACACGGCATATCAGTTTCCTGCAGTGAATTCCCCGGCGTTGCGTTACATCCGTAAGGAGAATCTCTCACTGCGGAGCCATTATGTCTGGCCGGTTGACCTTTTTACTTCCCCTGCTGCTGTGCACCGTATTACCGGTAAGCGCCATCACTACGCCGGAAATCGCGGCCTCCGCCCTGTCGCCGGACTGTGTGAAATACCGGGTAGTCGGGATGTGTTACTGGTTACTCTGCACACCGTTCGGCTGCACAGTACGCACCTCAGTAAAAATCCAACATTTCCGGCCCGATCTGGTGATATCGGCCTACAGCGCAACCGGGGAAAATCCGTGGTCGGAGATGTCGCTGCTCAGCCCCCCATTGCCTGGTATTGCTGAAGGAGGTGGCGATACCCATCCCCGGGCGGCTGTATTGTTTGATCTCGTTAAGCAGAACGCTTGCCTGGCGAGACAACGGTACCAGATGCGTGGAGCGCATCTTCGCGCCGCGGACAGAGTGTTTCACGCCCGGAATCGGCTTCCGCTCGGCCGGGATCGTCCACATCGTTATCCAGGTCGATCTCTTCCCAGCGTGCAAAGCGCAGCTCGCTGGAACGGATGAACAGCAACAGCGCCAGTTTCACCGCCAGTTGGGTTAACTTGCGGCCTTTATAGTCGTCAATACGTTCCAGAAAATTAGGGATGAGGTGGAGATCCAGCGCCGGATGGTGTCGTACCTTTGCGGTAGCAACCGCTCCGGTTAAATCTGCGGCAGGGGTATGATCGATAATGCCGTTCTGCACCGCGTAGCGCATCACACAAGCGGTGCGCTGTTGCAGGCGGGAAGCAACATCCAGTTTGCCGGCTTTTTCTACCTCTTTGATAGGGACCAGCAGATCCATCACTTTCAGTTTGGTTATGTCGCGGTCGCCATTGGTGGGAAAAACATACAACTCGAAATAACGCAGCACCCGCTTTGCGTGTTCCGGCGTCCATCTCAGGTTGCTGGCGACCCATTCGCGCGCCACGGACTCGAACGTATGGAGTGGCACTCCGCCGCGTTTTTCCTCTCTGCGTTTTTCCGCCGGATTAACACCTTCATAAATAAGCCTTCTTATTTCTGCTTGTTTCTCTCTTGCCTGTGCGAGGGAAATCAGCGGATAAGGCCCTAATGCCATGCGGTTCTCTTTGTTTCCAAAACGAAATTTCAGGTACCACAGCTTAGAACCACTGGGATTCACCTGAAGGTAAAGACCGTGACAGTCAGAAAGCCTGTATGCCTTGTCAAGCCGCCTGGCATGCCGGATTGCGAGATCTGTTAGTGCCATTTGGGGGTTACTCCTTTATCGAACCGGGATTGCCCCCTTTTTTGCCCCCAAATCCCCTGGATGCCAATGGATGAAAAACGACCACCAAGGAAAATACCTACACTACAAAAGCAGGTGTAAAGATAAGAAATTATCTTTATTAAACAATGAAATATGTACGAATATGGACGACAATGGACACAAAAAAAGCCACCCGGAGGTAGCTCATTTTTGCATCACTTGGTGCGAAGGCCGGACTCAAATCATTTCATATGACAATGAAAATAAAGGAATAAATAAAAACAAACTCTTGATATGCCCCCTTTTGTGCCCCCACAATTTTTTTCGCCTCAGAGGCATGTAACTGTTTGAAGTAAATACGTGATAGTACTTTTTTGCTCAACTCGGTTAGGTTCCGTCAATCGGATCCTTACCAGAACGGATTTAACCAGCCATAAATGATAGTGCCGCTTTGATGTAATTTTCCTCTGGTTTAAATCTCGACATATGGCGAACACAAATTACCGGGATGTTTCTGCCGTTGAGTTTGGCTATAAAAGCGAACGTGGTGTGATAGCCCTTAGAGTGAGAATATTTTAGCGTGGAAGCATCGCCAAAGTGTTCAAGTAATAAACTCGCGGCAGAAAGCGTTTGAAGACTATTGCTATACGCAACAATGATCTCGGGCTCACTCAGCGACATCGTTACTTGTTCGAAAAATGCCATTGAGCTTTTGATTATTTCTTTCACAGTCATGTTGAAATGCTGCGCTTCCTCCCGAAGCGTCGAAGCATTACGGGAACACATCATCAGCGCGTTGGTATAAATAACATCCTCCCAACTATAACCGAGGCTACCAGGTATTTGCTGTAGCCTTTTTGCCAGGTGCGTTATCCCCCACTTTCCCTGAATACCCTGCTGAACACCAGAAATAAGAGGGTAAGCGTGATCCCGTAGAACCGACTGAGCATTAGTCATACAGGCATCTGCTGACGAGCCGTTGAAGCCCATCATAACCAGCCGTTTTCTGGAAGGTGGTGCGGCCAGAAGTTCAAAAGCACAGTCATACGGTCTGCCCGGTAAATTCGCCAGCCCCAGACGTGATAGCCCCGTTAAAATATAATCTCTTGTCTTATCCATCAAAAAATTGTCCATCAAAGCTGTTATTAAGATCATACGCGAAAAAAAGTTTTTTTCCGATTAACTGGTCACACTGTTCACCTGCGATAATTTTTCTTTATTTTCAAAGGCATGAGTAATGAATACATGGTGAAGAGTGAACAGTGCATTGTTCACCTTTGTGTCGGTGGGAATAAAAAGACCGGCAGGAGCCGGTCTGAGTGGGTTATTTCACTGCGGGTTCGTCGCACTTCGTAGCCAAGCTGGCAGAGTCTGAATGAATTCGCTAATCAATTGAATTAAAATATTTTTTAGTGAATTCGACTTGAATTTGTATACCTAAGCGTATACCAATGCTTATATGTCATTCACAAGCTGACTTATTGAGTTTTTCGTCTTATTTTTATCATTAAATAACAATAGCATAAGCATCATAATGAGAGTAGGGAATGCAATCTACCACTTAAATGCGGACTTTAGCCATTAAAAATAAAGTGTATGGTCGCTTGATTATCAGTTTTGGTTAAAAAGCATTCTAACCAGGTGACGTTTTGTTATAATATTTTCAGGTTGGATATTATTTTACATTCCGGCGATAAAGGGGATGAAACGATGGGAAAGCGAAAAAAACCATCTGGAACTAGTACATCAGTACAAATCACTTCCTCAGGAACTTGCATTAAAAAAATAGACTACCCTCCAGCAAAGGGCGAAATTGAGTTACTGATAGCAGAATCATTCTGCGAGGGAAAACCTGCGCTAAATCCCCACATTGCACGTTATGGTAGTTTCACCAAACTTGAACCTCAACACGAGAACAGCTTGGATTTCCAAGTCACAACAGAGAAAAAAGGTCAAAGATGGCTCGAATTAACAGAGTTTGCCCCGTTAGAAAAGTTCGGTGGTAAGTATGGGAATATACCTGCTGCATGGAATGCTGAAGATATGATTGCTTCATTTTTAACCCTTATTAACAATAAAAAAAATAAATGCTATGGTGATGAGGTTATTTTGCTTATTTACATTACACACGACACATTATTTGTCCCTCCTCCAGTTCTTCGGTGCATTCGTAATCGTTTGGAATCCTTAACCATTCCATTTGAGACTATATATTTTATGTCTCCCCCATCGAAAGTATGGCAATTATATCCTAATGATATTAAAGATGATGGGCCTGTGTTATCTTTTGGGTCTTCTAATATAATAACTTGAATGATTTCCTGCATAAGTCTGTATTGCTTCGTTTTCAGGAGGTTAGGGAATGTAATACTTTTTTACCAAGCGCGATATTTCTATATATGTAGTATAGTCCCAAAAGTTGTAAAGCATTATAATTTCTTGATGCTTATTTATGAGTTTGATAGGGATTGTTAAAAAACCTTTAATTTGAGTTGTGAAGAGAGGGTGCTGATGTTAATGATGCTAAAAGAAGTTCTAAGTATCCCGGTAATATCAAGTATTATTCTTGCTATCTTGGCTGCGATTTCAAAAAAATATACTCATTTCAGTCGTCGTGATTTTTTTTCACGATCACCAGATGAACAAGTGAAAGCAATTAAGTGGCTTAGGCAGGAAACTGATCAAACTTTAGACCCATTAGCTAAAGCTGAACAACAGTTCCGTCTTCAATCATTTGGTCTTCATAGAGATAGGGATTTATCATGTAAGCTAATTGCATTTCATTCCAGTCAACCTCAATCGTATATCCCGGCGCTTAAATCGATATTACGCTGGCCTGGTCTGTATGATGTTGACAATGGAAAAATAACCCCTCACAGACATCAGTACTGGGCTATACCAGGTATGATGCTTTATTTATTATTGGTAATGGGTACAGAGATTGTAAAAAATTACTCAAAAAACGATTCCACTCAATTTATTATAACCTTAATAATTTCTTTTGTAGCGTTTACTATGTGGTGTTGGCTTGCATACTGCTCCCTGAGTATTTACACAATGAGTAAAAGATTAAATGAATACAATCCACTATTGAGTGCACATAAATCCTATCGTGACGATTTTAGCTCCATTCTTAACGATGAGCACTCTTGATTTTGGTGCTTTTCAAAGGAAAGATAATGCAATGTAATAAATAGCCATGATTTTTAATTTGTTATTTTAACGATTATTTATCGCAAACAAATGTATATTGCTCTTTATGCATAGATGCTTGCAAAGTCCACGTCTCGCCAAAAGCTTTCAGATACTTAGGGGTATAATTAATACTTTGAAATCCTAGCATCTTATACTGGCGGCGGGAAATTACAACTAGGGCGATCATTATAATTGCATTAAACAAAAGCCACTAAGTCATATTAAGAAATTTTTTTTCAGATTAACTGGCTACACTGTTCACTCTTGATAATTTTACTTTATTTTCAGGTAGATGAATGACGAACACATAGTGGAGAGTGAACAGTAAGCTCTTCATTTTTGGCGATTTAGGGTAAAGAAAGACCGGCAATCGCCGGTCTGGTTAGGTCATTTCGTTGCTGCCTCATTGCACTTCGGCAGCCAGTCGCTGTTGCTTTCCTCTTTCAGTGTCAGGTTGGTCTGCGTTCCCTGTTTAGTATGGCGCTTTTCGTAATTGAGTCCGTATTCTTTGAGCATCACCGGCAACCCAAGCCCAAACATTTTCAGACTTAGCACATTTTTGTACCCCTGAGCTTCCATATAGACCAGATAAGCATGATAGAGATAGTTGCGGGGCTGGCGGGGAACAATATTCGCATTTCCCATAAACATGCCGTTAGTCTGCGGCAATGCCTCCAGATAGCCGCAAAAATCAAAGGCCGGGTCGGCGTCGCGCTTGATGTTCAGCGCCTCGTCTGAGTTCTGCTGCGACTGAAGCAGCGTGCGGGCAGTCATCGGGTCGCTGAACCGCTGCATAAGCTGGCGCACAATGACAGCCAGCTCGCGGGCGATTTTATCCTTCAGGTGCGGGTCGCGCTCCTCCGGGGCAATCTGTTCCGGGAAATGCAGGATAACCCGGCGACGGGAGACACCGCCGCTACGGTCAGTGAAGCGCATCGGGTTATTGTTCACCGCCAGAATCACCGCCGGAATATGCGTGGAATAGGCGTCGCGGTATTTCGGGTCAACTGACACGGCATCGCCGCCGGTGATGGCCTTGAGCCCCGCACCGTCACCGCTCCATTTCTCCTGGTCAGGCAGACGGATGAGTGAGAAGCCAATCAGGGATGCACGCTTGCGCGGGTCTTCCAGTGTGTCGATATCGGCTGATGTGGCGTTATCTTCCCCGGCGAGCAGGGTCGCTATTTCGGCCAGAATGCTTTTCCCGCTTCCCCCTGGTCCCGTCACTTCGAGAAAAAGCTGCCAGTCGTAGCGGTTCGCCAGCACCATAAACAGCGCGGCGAGTATCACGTCGCGTTTGTCAGCGCGACCACCGGCGGCGCGGTCGAGCCAGTACCAGAAATGCGGGGCATGCGTTTCCAGCGTTTCGCCCGCCACCGGCGGGGTGAAATCCACCTCGCACAGGGTACGCAGCCAGTGAGATTTGTGGTGCGGGCTGAATGTGCCGCTGACGGTATCGAGCACGCCGTTACGAAAGCCAATCAGACGCCGTGCCGGAGCGCCCTGCTGCGGCACAATCAGTTTCAGGGTCTCCACCACCGACGCAATTCTCCCTGATGAGAACGGGGCGCGCAGGCGCTGGAAAAGTGCCGCCACATCGCGGGAGAAGTCAGCCGGGGAAATCACTTTCCACGCTCCGGCCTCATAACGGGAGAGAAGCTGCCCGTTTGCATCCACGGCCAGCGCTTCGCCGTAGTGCTCATGCACCCGCATCGCCTTCTCACTGGTGCTCATGGCGGTAAATTCCGCCTCGCTCATGATGTCGAACGGGCTCGCGACCGGTGGCTTAATGGCATCGTAAATCGCCCGGCGCGTGGCCTCCTCGCCTTTCTGCATAAACGCATCATTCCAGTCACCGAACACCGGCGGCAGGGCAACCACGCCGTTGCAGGCATCTGCGGCCGCAGCGGCTTTTGTCTGGCCGACACCGTTCAGGTCACGGTCAGCCGCGAGGACAATCTGACAGCCAGGATGCCGGTTGCGGGCAAGGCTCGCCAGAGAAAGGAGGTTCACGGACGACAGCGCCACCATCACGGTTTCGCCGGTCAGGTGATGCACGGTCAGCGCCGTGGCGTAACCTTCTGCTATCCACAGACGTTTTCCCGCCTGTTTCTGCCCTTCGATGGTGTGGCATGCCCCTTTCACCTGGCCGCCTTTCAGGGTTCGCTTGTCCCCGTCAGCGTTAATGAGCTGGAGGTTAACCAGCGCGCCGGCATCGTCATACAACGGGACAACCACATCCCTGGTGCGGTAGGTCACGCCACCGGTTTTATGCGTGGTGGTGAGCGTCAGGCATTCGAAGCCGGGGAAGCCCTTGCGGGTCAGGTAGGCGCTGCCGGTGGCCGGGCGGCTTTTTGCCAGCAGACTGGCCGCCAGCGCGGCGGCCTCCCTGCGGCTGGCTTCAGTTTCCGCATCAGCAGCAATCACATTCGGGGCAACCGACGGCAGGCTGCCGGTCACGGCGTTCACCCGGATGGCGGCTTCGCTGACCGTCACGCCCAGCGCCTTTTCAACCAGGCTCAGGCCGTCACCCGCGCCGCACTGGTTGCAGAACCATGTGCCGCGCCCCTCTTTATCGTCAAAGCGGAAGCGGTCACTCCCGCCACAGACCGGGCAGGCCTGATGCCGGTTTTTAATGACCTTCACCCCCAGCACCGGGAGAATGCGCGGCCAGTGGCCGCATGCCTGTTTCA
The DNA here is from genome assembly GCF_013085925.1 of Kosakonia sp. MUSA4. Lineage (NCBI taxonomy): Bacteria > Pseudomonadati > Pseudomonadota > Gammaproteobacteria > Enterobacterales > Enterobacteriaceae > Kosakonia > Kosakonia sp. MUSA4. The sequence goes on along the minus strand of NZ_CP025697.1, from coordinate 366,681 downwards.
CGGTTTCCGTTACGTTCATTTTCATTGGTTTTTTCTACCTCAGTGCAGCACAGGCTTTTTGATATGGCGGGCGCAAAGTTCGTCCATGACGGCGAGCCCCAGAAAGGACAGTGACGGGGCGGCCTTAAGCGGCCCGGCTTCCATCAAATCTTCCAGCAGCGCGCAGGCAATCTGGCGGCCTTTTTCCTCGCCGTGCTGACGCAGATAAAACCCTTCCAGCTCGGCAGCGATGGCGCTTTCCAGCGCATCGAGGGTGAGGTATGGATAGCGGTGCTGGCGTTCGCACAGGGTCAGCCAGGCACAGGCGACCGCGCGGCGGTACAGCGCGGCACGTAATACGGGCGGTAATGGCTGTTTCATGCGCGTACCTCCTCAGTGAGCCAGCGCCGGTTGCAGCGTTCGACCACATCGTCAAGCCGGGCGGTCATCAGGTGAATGACGGAGGCGAGCTGTAAATGCTGTTCCGGTGACTGGCAGGCACCGGAAACATCCTGCGATATCAGCATATTCCCGACGAACTGGCCGACATTACGCAGGTGTTCAAGGTGCCGGAGGTCGGCGTGGGTGATGGTCAGGGTCATTTCTTTCATGCAGGTACCTCCGCAACCGGCAGACGGGCGGCAAAGAAGAGAACGTAATCGCGAACGAGGGAAAGGCGTGCGGCGTGTTCATCACCGGCCACGGTGCGGAGCATACGAATACGGGGTGTACGGTCTGCGCGGCGGACGGCGGCAAACACAAAGACAAACTGCGGGTATGACGGGGTGAGGATAGTAGCCATGATGGCAGCCTCCATTGAGTAGCGGTTATTGCCACCACCGGAGCTGCTAATCTCATGGGTGGTAGCCCGGACGGGGTTAGCAGTACCGGCCTCAATGGACACCGGCCAGCCCGAAGGCTGCCCCGCCCGGACCACCATTATCTGACAGGGGCCACGGTGTAAGCACCACAGCCCGCAAAATGGGTGTGTCTGAGCCACGACATAAAAAAACACGCCTGGCGCGTGTTGTGTCGCCATTGAGTTACACGGGCTGCTAATCCCGGCTGCCGATTTTGCGACAGCGGGAAAACTATACCTGGAAACACTGAAAAGAAGCAAGCCAGGAAAAGGCTGTTTTTGCAGACCGGACATCATCATGCGTCGCAGCCCCGGTTACGGTCGGAGATTCGCGCAGTCATCCAGGCAGTAATTTCACTGTGCAGCCAGGCGACGTTTTTTCCGCCGAGGGAAACCTGCTGCGGAAACATGTTGCGGCTGATGAGGTCGTAAATGGTCGAGCGGGACAGGCCGCATAAATGCATCACTTCCGGCAGGCGTAAAAAACGCTCCTGAATAACGTCAGAAACCGGCATTAACGGTGCGGCAGGGGCAGAAGACGGGGAAGAAAAAGCGGTGTGCATCGGGCTACCTCATAATGTCCATACAGTGCCGGTTGTGTCTTTCCGGCTTCGGGTAGCGCTCTATTTTGTGAATAAAAACGGACAATGCAACAGGGCAAAAGCGTGCTGATACGCCGGTAAAAATGCCTGAAAAACAGGCGGGTGTGGAATGGTGTCGAATACGATTGAATAGTGATGAGGTGGTTAAAAATAAGTCAGTTGAATTTACTTCTGCCTATTAAATTCTTTTTATTAACAGGGAGAAAAATTCAAAAAAAACATAAAGGGCCGGGAAGAGTTTAAACGCCGGGGTGAACAGTGGTGAACAGTCGGTGAACACTTAATTCCTCAACTGTTCACCCTTTAACTTACTGTATTACTTATTATTTTATTTCTCAGTGAACAGTGTGAAGAGTTAATTACAGAAAAACAAACAGAAAGAAGCTTTTTCCAGAGACCTCTTTCTGGCGAGCCGGTTTTTCAGCGGCTTTCTGTGCCATCCCGGCCACAACTGCAACCGGTCGTTTCGTTGTGCAGGGCGCGGCAGAATGAACTTACATTGACAACACAGAGAGCCCCGCCATGAAAACTGAACTTCTGACCTCCATCATGAAAACCATCGGCAGCACGCAGACCGGTGCTTCCCGCGCCGTCATCGAGGGTGCTGTTAATACTGTGCATAAAAAAGCCGCAGAGGATAACGCCACCGCCGTCAACCGTGCCCTGAAAACCTTTACAGAGGCAAAAGCCGCCCACACCGGCAGCATGATAAAACTGAACGACATCGGCGCAGCCATCACGCGCAGCGAAAAGGAACGTCAGAGCGCACTTGAGGAAAGCTCAGCAGCAGAGAAGAGCTGGCGCGAGCGTTTCCGCAGTCTGGGCGGTGCCATGACGCCGGAGCTCAAAGCCGGACACAGCAGACACATCGCCGGTCGTGAGCTGGCGGAGGAATTCACCGGCCTGATTGCTGAACTGGAAACGGACAAATCCCGCGCCATGCTGGAAGCGTGCACGACAGGTAAAACGTATGTCACTGAGCATGCACGGGCGTTTTCCGTCTGCGCACAGGCAGAGTGGGCAGAGGCCATGCGGGACATCAGCCCGGCACTGGTGCGGGCGTTCTGCCTGCGCCTGCGTGCGCTGGAGCTGAACGGTGCGACGCGCCCGGCGGATATTCTGGCTGAGGAGCTGCACATGCATGTTGCGGTGCAGGCACAATTTTATAACTTTGATATGGACAATGAGCCGGTCTTCTCACAACTCGGCATGCACCGCCCGCCGCTGACCGGCGTGGACATGGCGCTGTATAAAAGTCCGCTGAAGCGTTCGCAACTTGCCACGCAACTGGCCGAAAAGAGAAAGCAGGCGGAGGGCTGAGCCATGTTTCACTGCCCGTTCTGCAAACAGCCTGCGCACACGCGTACCAGCCGCTATCTGACAGAAAACCTCAAACAGCGCTATCACCAGTGCACCAGTATTGAATGCTCGGCCACGTTCCGCACCACCGAGACACTCGACGGCGTGATACGTAAACCGGCGATGCCGGAAAATGAGGTCTTGCAGGCAGATATTCAACAGCAATAACCTCCCCGAAAATCTCCCGATTTATGTGCGCCGGTACTGGCTACCGGCTGCACTCTCAGTACCCCGAAAAAATGCCAAAAAATCCCGTTATTTTTTCGAAAAATACCCTGCATGCATCAGGTGCATTTAACTGCATTTATTTCCCTGCCAGCCGGAACCCCGCCCGCGCCAGTCCCGGCGCGGCCTGAACCCGGTCATGCATCTGCATTTAAACCGCCCTGCAAAGCGGGCAGGCGAGGCGGGGAAAGCACTGCGCGCAAGCAGTAATGTGTGCTTTTATTTTCGCATCCTAAGCGTGGCCGATTCACGGCGCTCAATGGGCGGTGCGGTGTTATTCGAGGGCATAGCGGACTTCTGAGGCGGCCAAGTGAGGGATACGAACAAGTCAACATGAGGCAGTGGAAATCAGTCATTTTATGCGTCGAGGATGTGGCTTATGAAGCAGATCATCTCCCCCTTCCCACTCGTTCACAGAGCGAATCCAGTCCTGTCGTGGAATAACTTCGTCCACGCACCTGCATGAGTATTACCCACAGAGTGGGAAGGCGTGGCGGAGAGAGCATTCCGCTCTAAGATTTCTATTTAATATTCGAATTAAAACGTCCAAACTGAAGAGTCGTCACTATTTTTACTCCTCCTGTTAATAGCCGTATCATAGATCTCACAGGAAAAAAGAGTATTTAGTTAACATATTGATTTTTATGAAGACTAAAACAACAAAAAGGATCACATTAAGATCTGTTCATTTATTGATCTACTTAAGACAACTTGTTACTCTTACGAAAAAAGGAGATTAAAATGCATGCCTTAGCACCGTATCTTTTTCGCTGCTATAACCCTAATGCAGCAAAAGAACAACGTTACTCTGCCTTGAGTAATATCAAACAACATGATTTATTGGATATATTATATACCTTCATTGAACAGTATAATGATGGATACATTATTTCCGAACAAACCAAACAAGTTTTTCGTTTCAATGAAATTGTTCGTGACGATAGCAATCGTGAAATTTATGGATGGTTTGAGTCAGGATATTACGGAACAAAAACTGACATAATCAATATCGAAACTGGCGATGTTGATTTTGAAAAAACAAAGAACAATGCGGAAATAATAAGATATTATATACATTTCTATATTCCTCGAGATGTAAACGAAGGGATGGCTTTTTTGCATACATACAGAGGGGATGGTATCAAAACCCTTTTTATGAATTTATTTTCTGATTATTTTAAAAGAGTTACCAACCTTGTAATTCAAATGAATCCTCTTGCATATGATAAAGCGATCGAAAAATGGATGGATGCCATTGCTAAAGAGATAAAAGTAACCAAATTTCAGGGAATAAAAGATGTTGCTGAACAAGCGCGGAAACTAGGTCATAATGAACAAGAATTGGTAATAAAACCCCCCAGAAACTCAGGACTAGGAAGACTAAGGGACTATTTCACCAGAGATTCCGAACAATATCAATTAGTTGAAATACTAAAAGAATATGGAGAAACAGTTAAAACAGTTGTAGAACTAGGAGATGGTAGAAAAAGGACTTTTCGAATTGGAACAACAGCCAGAGGTGCTGTTTGTGAAATTATATTCGATGAAGAACAAGTTGTATTTAATGACGGGATGCCTGAAATCACATCGTTAAATAAGTTGGTTGATTCTATTATCAGCGAATACATTCAGTTATTATATCGCGGAGTTGATATAAGGAGAGCGCAATGAGTTCAAAAGTAAACATATGCGAAGTTCTTATAGGACACTTTAGAACCTTACGTGATGCTGACACGAAAAAAATAAGCATGTGGGATATATTCACTTTTGTTATCCTTCCTTTCATCGTTGCTGCCTCATTTTCTTTTTTTGGGAGTGGCATAACAAAGGATCTAATATCATTACTAGTAAACTTTAGCGCTATATTAACAGCATTGCTACTTAGTGTTCTTGTCTTAGTATATGATCAAGAATCAAAGATAAGACAAAGAAAAGATATTGATACTTTTTACGAATCTAAGAAATCACTATTAACTGAGCTTTACTACAATATTTGCTATTCTATATTGTGTGGTGTGTTATTAGTTGTATTATGTTTTATAGTTTCATTATACTCAGTTGATTCATATGGTTATTTCCATAGTTCAACTCACGAGTATTTTTTTGACAAAGCAAATATAACTTTAAAATTTAATGTATTAACTCACATATTGTGTCCATTAATTATATACGTATGCGTACACCTAATCTTAAATATTATTATGATAGTTAAAAGAATGCATGCTCTTTTAACACTTGATACGAGTTCCTAAACCTTACAAATCTAGTCGGCCCCGTTTATGCGGGTTGGCTAGATTAGACTAAGCTTTTTTTCAATCGACTAGCAAAATCATAGGGAGCAATCCCTTCATTTTTGTTGGAATCTAAATAATCAGCCCACCATTGCACCATTAGACGGCGCTCATCCAAATGCTCAGAGGTGTGAATGTAAGCTGCGCGCACATTATTACGCTCTGTATGGCTCAATTGACGTTCTATGGCATCATCACTCCATAATCCAGACTCTCCTAATGCGCCCCGTGCCATCGTCCTGAAACCATGCCCACAGACTTCAGTTTTCGTATCATAGCCCATGGCACGCAAAGCACTATTTACCGTGTTTTCACTCATCACCTTCGTTGCGTCGTGATCCCCCGGAAATAGAAGCTCTTTGTCACCGCTGATTTGCCTAAGCTGCTCTAGCAACCCTATCGCTTGCCGACTGAGGGGAACGATATGTTCCTCTTTCATCTTCATGCCACGGTAAGAGTAACGCACGCCTTTAATCTCTTCTCGTTTTGCTGGTATACGCCAAAGGGATTTATCGAAGTCGAATTCATCCCAACGTGCGAAGCGTAATTCGCTGGAGCGCACAAAAGTTAGCAATGAAAGTTCGACCGCGATACGTGTCATCACACGGCCACGATATGCAGTAAGACGAGCAAGAAACTCAGGGAACCGGCTTGAGGGTAGAGCTGGGTAATGCCGCACTTTGGTAGTTGATAACGCGCCAGCCATGTCACTGGCCGGGTTTGAGTCGATGTAATCATTCTGTACGGCATAGCGCATAATGGCCGTGACACGTTGTTGCAGGCGCTGCGCGACATCATGCTTACCGCTGGCATCAACTTTCTTGATCGGGGCAAGCAGGTGGCTGGTTTTAAGCTGCCGGATATCAGACGAGCCAATATAAGGAAAGATATACAGTTCAAGGTAACGAAGAACGCGCGATCGATGGTCTTCGCTCCAGCGCTTATTGCTCGCATGCCATTCGAGGGCGATGGTTTGAAAAGTATATGCCCCAGCGTTTTCGGCCTGGGCTTCCTTCTGTTCAGCTTTTGGGTCGATGCCCTGTACTAACAGCTTTTTAGCTTCATCGCGCTTTGTTCTAGCTTGAGCAAGCGTAACAGTAGGCCAGACACCAAAAGCAAGGCGATCCTCTTTTTTATCAGAGGGTCGTCGGTATTTCATGCGCCAGTATTTAGAGCCCTTGGCCGAAACCTCAAGATACAAACCGCCGCCATCGGCCATTTTGTAGGTTTTGTCTTTAGGCTTTGCGGTCTCTACCTGTCTGGCGTTGAGCTTCATTTTGGGGGCACATTTCTAATCGAAGTTAAGATGCCCCCAATTATGCCCCCAGTGCCCCCTGGATTTCAACGGACGGACTCGGACAATACCGGATACAAAAATCGCTGTAAGCCTTGATTTTAAAGGGTTTGGTGGACTTTCTCGGATGGTCTTGGAAGAGGTCTTGGTGCCGAAGGCCGGACTCGAACCGGCACGTATTTCTACGGTTGATTTTGAATCAACTGCGTCTACCGATTTCGCCACTTCGGCACTGAAGGGGATGCGGAAACGTGTGGGATTATACCTGCCGCTCGCGGCTATGCAAGCCACGATCTCGCGTTCAGCTGCTAAGTGATGAAAAAACCAGCGCTGCGTCAAGCTGTTGGCGCTCCCTTTTCCTGTCGCAGCGCGTTATCCGCTACATTAACCCGCCTTTCGAAATTCCCTGTCCTCTCTCTCATGTTATTTATCATCCTCACCCTGCTAATTATTTATAAAATAGCGAAACGGCCATTTTTAATATATGATATTTTATTAATCGGGTTATCTATTTCATCTTCGCTAATTTGCCATATCGGTTAAAAGACCTATGACAATTAGCCTGTTTCATTTTTTTCATTTCATTTAATACTCTGATGATTACCAGGCTCATTGACGAACGCTCTTACGTGGAGATGACGCATGCATGTACTCATGATTGACAAGCAGTCGATATTTATTGAAGGAATGGCATCAGTACTTTCGCACTTTATCCCTAATGTGAAGATTCGAGGGCTGAATAATCAGAATGAAATTAATGAAACACTAAATGAATTTCCGGCATCGTTAATTCTGTTGGATGGTGACGGAAATAAAACAGAAAGTCTTGAATTACTCGATACGCTGGCATTGCACCACCCCACTATTCCGGTGGTGATGCTGATGAATAAATGCCAGCCGACATTACTCAGGCAGTTTCTGCATCACCATGCGATTGCGTTTGTCAGACGCGATTCACCGCCGGAAACCATCGCACAGACGCTACGCACCGCGTCGCTGGGGATGCTCTGTTTCCCGCAGGAAAGCATCACGCTGCTGGATGGCGGACACGGCGCAATTGCACGGCTCAGCGAGCGCCAGCGCGAAATCCTCAAGCTGCTGGCTGCCGGGGAATCCAACAAGCAAATCAGCCGCCAGTTAAATATCAGCGCCGGTACGGTGAAAGCGCATCTGGAATCTATTTTCCGCCGTCTGAATGTGAATAACCGCACACAAGCCGCGATGATGTATTCGGACGAATAGTCCAGCCTGAATTTTTATTAACAGTTAATTGTTGCTACATTTCTCACTGAGCAAATAAAGGAGCACTATGCCCGTGCATAATGCTCCTGCCAGAGATATTTAACATCAACATTTACAGCAGCGCAGATACGCTGTGACTTTTATTTGGCGGGTGTTGTCTTGCGGGGCGCTCTGGAAGATGTCGCTTTTTTAACCATTGACGTTTTTTTACGTGCTGGTGTTTTTTTCGGCTTCTCATCTTTACGCATCGTGTGGCAAAAATAATAAATAGCAATCACGCCGACACCGACATCTTTTAATATCCAGAACGGTAGTTCTTGCGCCATTAACATGACATTGAACAGCAAATAGGGAAGATTGAGAAACCCCTGCACGGTAAACCCTAACGCGGTAATTAATAACCCAATGCGATACCAGATGGGGATATTGGGCATGCGGGAACTGAGGGCGCTGACAAAAATAATCACCGCAATCGCCCCATCCACCAGCGTGGCCGCCCAGAAAATGAGTTTCAACGTCATGATGGATCTCCCGATTTAGGGCGTCGTGGCGCGCGGCGGCGCGATGGCGAAACTTTTACGCCACGGGCGACGCGTTTTAGCTCGCCGGCAACCTGTAAAATATCGTGCCCTTCCCGACGGTTAAAAAAGTTAGCCAGCCAGGCAATCATCCCGACGCTGATCGCGCCGACAAAATAGCCAATACCCATCGCGATATCGCTATCTTTGAAGTTCATGCCCAGCCAGCGCGCAATAAAACCGCCCAGCGTGAAGGTCGTGCTGACGCTAATGGCACCGATAATCACCCCAGCCGCCAGCCGACCGTGCTGATGCAATTTTTTCGGTTGCCAGAAAAACGAAACGCTCAGCCCGCCAAATAACCCGGCGAGCGCGGCCAGCCCCTGACTTAACATCTGAATACCGTCAACCATGGCAATCTCCTCCTCAACAGGCGGCCTCAACGAATAGGATGAGGCCGCAAGACTGACTACTGGCAAGGAGGAAGCGTGACGGTTGTCGCGTCATTATCTGTAGTGAGATAACGCGTCGTGCTTTCCGGGCTGTAGATCAGATGTTTGTTACTGCGCAGACCGCGTACGCTATCGACATCGGCGCTGTACCATTTTCCTTTCCCCGGCGCAGGCTTACCGGTCCAGGGATCGCCGCCCAACACCTTCTTGTTCAGCGCCCAGATGCTCCACAGCGAATCTTCCGCCTTCCCGCTCCAGCCCAATTTGATCGCCTGTTCGCGGGTCACGTACTCAGCGGGCAGCACATCATCACGATTTAGCGTTTTGAGCAGAGCCGTCAGTTTCTTCTCATCCTGCACGGTCTTGTTGTTCTGTTTCGCCAGTTGCTGGTTGGCCGCTTGTACTACCGCGCTGCATTGCGGTAAGTCGGCATACGCCGGTACAGCGGTTAACACAGCCAGAAACAGTATCGACAGTGTGTATTTCATTGGAATCCCTCCAGTCAGTTCAGTTTACGGGTGCCATAAACAGCGCACGTTCCGCGTCGCGGCGACGGGTCAAGCCGGCGAGAATTTTGCCGCCGGCTTTATTCCAGCGCGGAAGCTGGTCCGCCGCCTCCTGATATTGCCCCTGGTTGAGCAGGCGCAGCAGCGTCGAGTTCTGCAAATTGCCCAGCCCGACGTTAAAGGCGAACGCCACCAGCGCATCGAACTGGTTCTGGTTGAGATCGACCATCACGAGACGATGCACCCCGCGCTCGGTCATCCCCAGATCCGCCCGCAACAAATCTTCCGCTTCCACCTTGCTTAACGCCTGCGGGAAATTTTCATGGGGCAAAATCAAATGGCCGTAGCCGATGGTCCATTTACCGACCGCATCGCGGTACTTCTCCAGGCTTAGCCCTTCAAAAGACTTAATTAACGTCAACCCGGCCGCGCCGGTATTTGCTGGTTGATTAGCCATTGTCATCACTCCTCACGTTAGATTGGGGAAGAACTTGTCGGGTGTACTCTTCAATCAGTCGCATCACGCTTTCCGGCGGTTCCAGCACGGTGAACTGCATTTCAATGTCCACATGCCCGCTGTCGCGACCGCTGCCTTCGCGGCTCGGCGGCGACATGCTGACGAGGAAACGGCCAACCGTGTCATCGGGCGTGCCGGAAACCGCGCTCTGCTGCTCAACGGCATCGGTCCGCACCGTCAAAAAGACCTTCATTTTGTCCAGCATCAGCCCGCGCGGCGTGGAGAGCGCCACCAGCGGCAAGGCAAAGTGATGTTGATCATCCAGCGCCATTTCGACGACTTTTGGCACCAGCCTCCCGTCATCGCTGTGCTCAAAAAAGGGGTCCAGCGCCTGCATGTATTGATGCGCGATAAGCTGGTTTGCCGCCGAGGCGGCGTGCTGCATCCCGCGCGTGATATCCGCCAGCGAGAGAGGTGCCCCAACCGGGCCGCCGGGTGGCGGGCTTTCCGGCGGCGGCGGATCGGGCGGGAGATCCGAAGAGGGAGGATCCGCAGGCGGCAACCCGCTGCTCTCTTCTGTCGGCGGATCGTCGGGCGACATTCCGACGCGCTCGTCCGGCGGAGCCGTAGGCTGCTCGCTCGCCTTCTCTTGCGTATTCCGGTTGCCGCGAAGCCAGTCTTTCATTGACATAGTGCGCTCCGTGAAAAATGAGGCTGCAACGCAGCCTCAGCGTGAACATCAGAATTAACGCGTTGCGTCAGCCGGGGCTTTTTCAGCGCCAGTAGACGTTTCGGGATAGGCATCAAGCTGTTTCGATTCCAGCTTTTGCGCCTCAGACGGCAGAACAGCCGGGCGTGTTGCGGCATCCGTCAGAAAATCAATCACGCGCATCAGCGCTTCCGGCGGCGGCTGACGTTTGACCTGGGTGTGGATGCTGTATTTCGCGCGGGTATCGGTGGAGCGGGTTTGCTGATCTTTATGCGAAACACGTCCGCTGATTTTGACGCTGAACGGTCCCCAGCCGACGGAGGCTTCCAGCGAGGCTTCCGCTTCGGTCTGGCTGCTGCTGGCTTCGCTCTGCGAGACTTCCAGTTCGAAGTCGATGGTCCCTTCTTCGATGCTGATGTTCGGGTGAGAGATGGCCGCCAGCAGCGGGATGCGCATGGTTTTTTTCACCACGCCCTGAATCACGCCTTTGTCGTCAACCACGGTTTCGTCGTAATCGAACTGCACCGACTCCGCTTTACCATCCTTAATACAGACAGAGAGCAGGAAGTCGGCGTAGGCCTTACTTGCCTGTACCTGTGCTTTGATCATTGCCTGCAACGGGCCGCCGATCATATGTTCCAGCGGTAGTGCATTAATGACCGATCCAATGAATTGTGAATCCATAATGCGTACTCCTGTGAGTTGTACAGAAACATCGTGTTGCGAATTCGCAGGACCCACACTACAGGCCGGGAAAGTCTGAAAATATTGGCTGGATGACGGGTTAAAGCAGGGAAAATGGCCCAGGACGGAAGGCATGGCTTTGGCGAAACGGGCGGTCAGACGCGCGACATTCTGCCGGGCAAGCGCCAGATGCCCTACACTTCATGCGTCCCCCTAAAAACCTAAGGAATCCGTAATGAGCATCATCAAAAATTACGTCGCGCCGCAGGCCGGCGCCGCGCTTGAATTACAGGAATACGATGCCGGCCCGCTGGCGGCAGAAGATGTGGAAGTACAGGTGGATTATTGCGGTATCTGCCATTCAGACTTGTCGATGATCGACAACGAATGGGGCTTCTCCCAGTACCCGCTGGTTGCCGGGCATGAAGTGATTGGCCGCGTGGTGGAGCTGGGTAGCGCCGCGCAAAACAAAGGATTAAAAGTGGGCCAGCGCGTGGGCATCGGCTGGACGGCGCGCAGCTGCGGGCACTGCGATGCCTGTATCGACGGCAACCATATTAACTGTCTGGAAGGCGCGGTGCCGACCATTCTGAATCGCGGCGGTTTTGCCGATAAGATCCGCGCCGACTGGCAGTGGGTGATTCCGCTGCCGGACAGCATCGATATCGAAACCGCCGGGCCGCTGCTGTGCGGGGGCATTACCGTGTTTAAACCGCTGCTGATGCACAACATCACCGCGACCAGCCGCGTCGGCGTGATTGGTATTGGCGGCCTCGGGCATATCGCCATCAAGCTGCTGCATGCCATGGGCTGTGAAGTGACGGCGTTCAGTTCAAATCCGGCGAAAGAAGCGGAAGTGCGGATTATGGGTGCCGACTATGTGGTGAACAGCCGCGATCCGGAGGCATTGAAAGCGCTGGCGGGTCAGTACGATCTGATCATCAACACCGTTAACGTTGATCTTAACTGGCAGCCTTATTTTGAAGCGCTGACCCACGGCGGCCATTTCCACACGGTGGGTGCCGTGCTGAAGCCGCTGGAAGTCCCGGCATTTACCCTGATCGCCGGTGACCGCAGCGTATCGGGTTCGGCAACCGGCACGCCGTTTGAGCTGCGCAAGCTGATGAAGTTTGCCGGACGCGCCAAAGTCGCGCCAACCACCGAGATGTTCCCGATGTCGCGAATCAATGAAGCCTTGCAGCACGTGCGCGACGGGAAAGCCCGCTACCGCGTGGTGTTAAAGGCAGATTTCCAGAACGGAGTGGAAGCGTAGCTTTGCCCGATCCACAAATTGATCGCGCAGGGGAGTGATAAGGGGGACACGGTAGTCCCCCTTTTCACGTTCACTAGAGGCGAGATTTCAGAAACCACAGAACGCCGATCAACGAAACCATTCCACAACATTGAAATAAATGCCGGATGGCGGCGGCACCGTATCCGGCCTACAGACGGGTTGCTCTGACATGTGGTGCCCAGGCACGGTAAGCGCCAGCGCCACCGGGCAATTTTGCCGGATGGCGGCTGCACCTTATCCGGCCTACAGGCGGGTTGCTCTGGCATGTGGTGCGTAGGCCCGGTAAGCGCCAGCGCCACCGGGCAATTGCGCCGGATGGCGGCTGCGCCTTATCCGGCCTACAGGTTGATTGCTCTGGCATGTGGTGCGTAGGCCCGGTAAGCGCCAGCGCCACCGGGCAATTTTGCCGGATGGCGGTTTCGCTCTATTTCGCGATAGCGGCAAACACTTCGGCAATCGCCACCGCGCCGGGATCGCTCACACCATCAAGGTTTTCACTGTTAACGTACGACGAGCGCCCGGCACCGGCTTTTTGCATGGTTGCCGTACTGGCAGCCCCACTTTTCGCCGCAGAGACGGCGGCATCCAGCCCGTTGTCACGCAACGCCTCCAGCGCCGGTTGCAGCGCATCGATCAGCGTACGATCGCCCAGATCCGCCCCGCCGTAGTGCTTCATCTGTTTTAGCCCCAGCAATAACGCCTCTGGCAGCGCTGTACCGCTGTGTATCGCCTGGCCTGCCGCAGTAAAGAAGATCGACATCAGTACGCCGCTGGAGCCGCCCATTACCGTTGCCAGCCGTTCGCCAATCAGTTGCAGCAACTGCGCGGTGTTATTCAGCGGCAGCGCGTCTTCTTCCAGCAGTCGGCCAATCTCACGCGCGCCTTCGGCGAAGGTCGAACCGGTATCGCCATCGCCCACTTTCGCATCCAGCGCGTTCAGGCGATTTTCCAGGCCGATCAACGTCTGCACCGCCGTGCCGACCAGCGCTTTTACCTGTGGATTGTCTGAAGGTTCAATCTCCAGCCCGTCATACACCGCATTGTGCTGCTGGGTTTTCATCGGCGCGAACGCCACCGGTTTTTGCCAGCCAACGGTTTGCGCATTCGCGCAAATCGCCTGCTCGAACGCGTCATTCAGGCGCAGCAACGACAGGGAAAAACCTTTCATATCCAGCGAACTGACCAGCGGCGCAGGGCCAATCAAATACGCAATTTGATCTTTCAACGCCGAATGCGCCAGCTCTTTGGTCAGCAGCGCCATCTCAAGCGCCGAAACGCCGCCAAGGTTGTTGATCAGCACGGCGACGCGATCGTCGCCCACCGCGGCTTTCAGCGGTTTCACCAGCGTATCGATAAGCGACTTGCTGTTCTGCGTATCGACAATCGAGGCGCCCGGCTCGCCGTGAATCCCCAGCCCCAGCTCGACCTTGCCGCGCTGAATACGCCCTTCCTCTTCGCTGCCCGGCAGGTTGCAGGTCTCCATCGCCAGCCCCAGGCTGTAGACGTTATCGCAGGCCTTTTGCGCGATGTCGCGCACTTCACTCAGCGATTTACCCTGATCGGCGGCATGGCCGGCAATCTTATGCACCAGCGCCGTTCCGGCGATGCCGCGCGGCTGTTTGTTATCCGGCAGGGCGATATCGTCGGCGACGATCACCATCTCGACTTTCAGGCCGTAGCGCTTGGCTTTTTCCGCCGCAAGGCCGAAGTTAAGGCGATCGCCGGTGTAGTTTTTAACAATCAACAGGCAGCCGCGATCGCCGGTCACCGCCACAATGGCGTTCAGCACCGCATCAACGCTGGGTGAAGCAAACACATCGCCGCAGACGGCGGCAGTCAGCATGCCTTTGCCGACAAAGCCAGCATGCGCCGGTTCATGACCGGAACCCCCGCCGGAAATCACCGCTACGCGGCTTTTATCCCAGTCCGCGCGGGCCACAATGCGAATGGCGGGATCAATATCGAGTCGGACAAGGTTGCCGTGCGGCGCGGAGATCACTAAGCCTTCAATGGCGTCATTGACCAGTTGTTTGCGGTCATTGAAAAAGAACCTGGACATAATTTCCCTAAATGTTGTGAATCGTTACTCAATCATAGCCCGAAGCACACCGGACGTGGCAAAGAACAGAATTTACTGAAAGCCGTTACGGCGTGGAGCGTCCCGGATACGGATAAGCCACTGCAACATCTCTGTGCCTTTGGCGAAAAAAAAGAGAGGCCGCAGCCTCTCTCTATGCAATACAGAACATTATTGCTGTATTAGCTTTTGCGCATCATCAGCCACAAGCTAATCAGGAAGAACGAGGCGCTCGGCAGCAGCGCGCCGACCACTGGCGGGATGCCATACACCAGCGTCAGCGGGCCAAAAATCTGATCCAGCACGTAGAAAACGAAGCCGAAGCTGATGCCCGTCACCACGCGCACGCCCATCGCCACGCTACGCAGCGGGCCAAAGATAAACGACAGCGCCATCAGCATCATGACCGCCACCGACAGCGGCTGGAAGACTTTGCTCCACATATTGAGCTGATAACGGCCGGAATCCTGGCCGCTCGACTTCAGGTACTTCACATAGTTGTGCAGACCGCTGATCGAGAGCGCATCAGGATCGAGCGCCACTACGCCGAGTTTGTCCGGCGTGAGGTTGGTTTTCCAGATGCCGCTGACGGTCTGCGAGCCGGTCACTTGTTTCGGATCGGTCAGGTTCGATTCATCCACCTGCGACAGCCGCCAGATTTTGTTCTCCGCATCGAATTTAGCCGACGCGGCATAGCGCACCGATTGCAAACGACGCTGATCGTTGAAGGCATAAATACTGACGCCGCCAAGCTCATCATCACCTTTCACACGTTCGATGTAGATAAAGTTGTTGCCGTCTTTCGCCCACAGCCCGGCCTGCGTGGAGAGCAGCGAACCGCCGTACATCGACTGCGCACGCTGGTTACGCGCCATCTGCTCGCCTTGCGGCGCAACCCATTCGCCAATCGCCATGGTCAGCAAAACCAGCGGAATAGCGGTTTTCATCACTGACAGCGCCACCTGCATGCGGGTGTAGCCGGAAGCCTGCATCACCACCAGCTCGCTGCGCTGCGCCAGCATGCCCAGACCGAGTAACGCACCAAGCAGCGCGGCCATCGGGAAGAAGATCTGGATATCTTTCGGCACGCTGAGAATGGTGTACATCCCGGCGCCCAGCGCGTCGTAGCTCCCCTGCCCGGCTTTTTTCAACTGATCGACAAATTTGATAATGCCGGAGAGCGACACCAGCATGAACAGCGTCATCATGATGGTGGAAAAGATGGTTTTCCCGATATAGCGGTCAAGTACGCCAAAAGCCTGCATTATACCGCTCCTTTACGCGTAAAACGGGCGCGAACCCGGCGCATCGGCACCGTATCCCACAGGTTCAGCACCACAGCCAGCGCCAGGTAGGCCAGGTTAACCGCCCACATCCAGATCATCGGATCCAGCTTACCCTTCGCGCCGTTTGAGCGAAGCGTGGTCTGCAACAGGAAGAACACGAGATACAGCAGCATTGCGGGCAGCATCGATAACACGCGTCCCTGACGCGGGTTAACCACGCTCAGCGGCACGACCATCAGCGCCATCATCACCACGGTAAAGACCAGCGTTAAGCGCCAGTGCAGCTCCGCGCTGGCGCGCGGGTTGTCCGTCTTGAACAACGTACGCATGTCCATCTGTTCGGTATCGCTCGGATCGAGCGCGACGGTCTGATGGCCGATGATCGCCTGGTAGTTCTGGAAATCAGTGATGCGGAAGTCGCGCAGCATAGCGGTGCCCTCAAAGCGTGTGCCGGTGTTGAGCGTCACCACCTGGGAACCGTCTTTATGCTGGGAAAGCTGGCCGGAATCCGCCACCACCACTGACGGGCGCGCATTGCCTTTGGGGCGGATCTGCGCAAGGAATACGTTATGAAAGCGGCTGCCTTCGACGCCTTCAATAAACAGCACCGAGCTGCCGTCTGTCGCCTGCTGGAACTGCCCCTGCGCCAGCGCCGCCATACCGGGGTTCGCTTTGGCATCCGCCAGCACTTGATCCTGATGACGGGATGACCAGGGGCCAGCCCACATGACGTTAACCGCAGCGATAATGCCGGTAAACAGCGCCAGCACCATGGCGGCTTTGATCAGCACCGCACGGCTCAGACCGCAGGCGTGCATCACCGTGATTTCACTTTCGGTATAGAGTTTGCCCAGCGTCATTAGCAGGCCAAGGAACAGACTCAACGGCAGGATAAGCTGCGCCATCTCCGGCACGCCCAGCCCCAGCAGCGAGAGCACGAGGTTTGTTGGGATTTCGCCATCAGCGGCTGCGCCTAAAATCCTCACCAGTTTCTGACAGAAGAAAATCAGAAGCAGGATGAATAGGATCGCAAGCTGGCTTTTTAGCGTCTCCCGCACCAGATATCTTATGATTATCACTTTAAATACGCCCGTAAAAACCAGTCTTTTTCCTGGAAAATCGCTTGTTTCATGGCTTAAACGTCATTTATTCTCTTGAGTCGTCGAAATCATCGCTAAGATTAATATACTCAGCGGATGGGTGCGTAAGAGCTGATTCTGACGTGCCGAAACCGAAGTACCATTAAGATTAACACGAAGTCATCGCAACAGCGGACATGAGTTACGTAAGCTTGCAATTCTATCCGTAGCCGCCGCCGTTGTCTTTAAGATTCAGGAGCGTAGTGCATGGAGTTCAGTGTAAAAAGCGGTAGCCCGGAGAAACAGCGTAGTGCCTGCATCGTTGTGGGTGTCTTTGAACCGCGCCGACTCTCCCCGATCGCCGAGCAACTCGATAAGATCAGCGATGGCTACATCAGCGCGCTGCTCCGTCGCGGAGAGCTGGAAGGTAAGCCAGGACAAACCCTGCTGCTTCACCACGTACCGAATGTCCTCTCCGAGCGTATTTTGCTGATTGGCTGCGGTAAAGAGCGTGAACTGGATGAGCGCCAGTACAAGCAGGTCATTCAGAAAACGATAAACACCCTGAATGATACGGGCTCGATGGAAGCCGTCTGCTTCCTGACCGAACTGCATGTCAAAGGGCGCAACACCTACTGGAAAGTGCGCCAGGCCGTAGAGACAGCGAAAGAGACTCTGTACAGCTTCGATCAACTGAAAACCAACAAAATCGAACCGCGTCG
Organism: Kosakonia sp. MUSA4; assembly: GCF_013085925.1. Taxonomy (NCBI): domain Bacteria; kingdom Pseudomonadati; phylum Pseudomonadota; class Gammaproteobacteria; order Enterobacterales; family Enterobacteriaceae; genus Kosakonia; species Kosakonia sp. MUSA4. The sequence continues at coordinate 349,046 of NZ_CP025697.1, read as the reverse complement.
TCCGCTGCGTAAAATGGTCTTCAACGTGCCGACACGTCGCGAGTTAACCAGCGGCGAACGCGCTATCCAGCACGGTCTGGCTATCTCTGCGGGGATTAAAGCAGCCAAAGATCTCGGCAATATGCCGCCGAATATCTGTAATGCCGCGTACCTCGCTTCGCAGGCGCGCCAGCTGGCGGACACCTACAGCAAAAACGTCCTGACCCGCGTGATTGGCGAACAGCAGATGCGCGAACTGGGCATGCACTCGTACCTGGCTGTCGGCCAGGGCTCGCAGAACGAGTCGCTGATGTCGGTGATTGAGTACAAAGGCAACCCGTCGGAAGACGCGCGTCCGATTGTGCTGGTCGGTAAAGGCCTGACCTTCGACTCCGGCGGTATCTCCATCAAACCTGCCGAAGGCATGGACGAGATGAAGTACGACATGTGCGGCGCGGCGGCGGTGTACGGCGTGATGCGCATGGTGGCCGAACTGCAACTGCCGCTGAACGTGATTGGCGTGCTGGCAGGCTGTGAAAACATGCCGGGCGGGCGCGCGTATCGTCCGGGCGATGTGCTGACCACCATGTCCGGCCAGACGGTCGAAGTGCTGAATACCGACGCCGAAGGCCGTCTGGTGCTGTGCGATGTGCTGACCTACGTTGAGCGCTTCGAGCCGGAAGCGGTGATCGACGTCGCGACGCTGACCGGCGCGTGCGTGATTGCCCTTGGCCATCACATCACCGGTCTGCTGTCGAACCACAACCCGCTGGCGCACGAACTGATTGGCGCGTCCGAGCAGGCTGGCGACCGCGCATGGCGTTTACCGCTGGGCGATGAGTACCAGGATCAGCTGGAATCCAACTTTGCGGATATGGCGAACATCGGCGGCCGTCCTGGCGGTGCTATCACCGCGGGTTGCTTCCTGTCGCGCTTTGCCCGTAAATACAACTGGGCGCACCTGGATATCGCTGGCACCGCATGGCGCTCCGGCAAAGCCAAAGGCGCAACCGGTCGTCCGGTGGCGATGCTGTCGCAGTTCCTGCTGAACCGCGCCGGGTTTAACGGCGAAGAGTAAGTTTGCCAGGCCGGAGGCGCGTTGATTGCCGGATGGCGCTACGCTTATCCGGCCTACAAACCCGGCCGATAATTTGGTGCACAGTATTTCGTAGGCCCGGTAAGCGTAGCGCCACCGGGCTTTGCATTTAAAACCTCAACCAAAAGCCCCATATATGAAAAATGCGACGTTCTACCTTCTGGACAATGATAACGCCGTTGACGGCTTAAGCGCCGTTGAGCAACTGGTGTGTGAAATTGCCGCAGAACGTTGGCGTAACGGCAAGCGCGTGCTGATTGCCTGTGCCGATGAGCAGCAGGCGATTCGGCTGGATGAAGCATTATGGGCGCGCCCGGCGGAGAGTTTTGTGCCGCACAATCTGGCAGGTGAAGGGCCGCGCGGCGGTGCACCGGTCGAACTGGCCTGGCCGCAAAAGCGCAACAGCAGCCCGCGCGATATTCTTATCAGCCTGCGCGCGGAATTTGCAGATTTTGCCACCGCTTTCACAGAAGTGGTAGACTTCGTCCCTTACGAAGACTCTCTGAAACAACTGGCGCGCGAACGCTATAAAGCCTACCGCGTGGCCGGTTTCAACCTGAACACGGCAACCTGGAAATAATGGAAAAGACATACAACCCCAAAGATATCGAACAGCCGCTGTACGAGCAGTGGGAAAAGCAGGGCTATTTCAAACCGAACGGTGATGAAAGCCAGGAAAGCTTCTGCATCATGATCCCGCCGCCGAACGTCACCGGTAGTTTGCATATGGGCCACGCCTTCCAGCAGACCATCATGGACACCATGATCCGCTACCAGCGCATGCAGGGGAAAAACACCCTCTGGCAGGTGGGTACTGACCATGCTGGTATCGCAACCCAGATGGTGGTTGAACGTAAAATTGCCGCAGAAGAAGGGAAAACCCGCCACGATTACGGTCGCGACGCGTTTATCGACAAAATCTGGCAGTGGAAAGCCGAATCCGGCGGCACCATCACCAACCAGATGCGTCGTCTTGGCAACTCCGTGGACTGGGAGCGCGAGCGCTTCACCATGGATGAAGGCCTCTCCAACGCGGTTAAAGAGGTGTTTGTCCGCCTGTATAAAGAAGATCTGATTTACCGCGGCAAACGCCTGGTAAACTGGGATCCGAAACTGCGCACGGCGATTTCCGACCTCGAAGTGGAAAACCGCGAGTCGAAAGGCTCAATGTGGCATATCCGCTATCCGCTGGCCGACGGCGCCAAAACCGCTGACGGTAAAGATTATCTGGTGGTTGCCACCACCCGTCCGGAAACCCTGCTGGGCGATACCGGCGTGGCCGTCAACCCGGAAGACCCGCGTTACAAAGATCTGATTGGTAAGTTCGTGGTACTGCCGCTGGTTAACCGTCGTATTCCGATCGTTGGCGATGAACACGCCGACATGGAAAAAGGCACCGGCTGCGTGAAAATCACCCCGGCGCACGACTTTAACGACTACGAAGTGGGCCGTCGCCACAAGCTGCCAATGATCAACATCCTGACCTTTGACGGCGATATCCGTGAAAGCGCGCAGGTTTACGATACCAACGGCAACGAATCAGACGTTTACCCGGCGGATATCCCGGCAGAATTCCAGAATCTGGAGCGTTTTGCCGCGCGTAAAGCAATGGTTGCCGCCGTGGACGCGCTCAGCCTGCTGGAAGAGATTAAACCGCACGACCTGACCGTTCCGTACGGCGATCGCGGCGGCGTGGTTATTGAACCGATGCTGACCGACCAGTGGTACGTGCGTGCCGATGTGCTGGCGAAACCGGCGGTTGAAGCGGTGGAAAACGGCGATATCCAGTTCGTGCCAAAGCAGTACGAAAACATGTATTTCTCCTGGATGCGCGATATTCAGGACTGGTGTATCTCCCGTCAGTTGTGGTGGGGTCACCGCATTCCGGCGTGGTATGACAACGACGGCAACGTCTACGTTGGCCGCAGCGAAGAGGAAGTGCGTCAGGAAAATAACCTGGCGGCTGATATCGCGCTGCGTCAGGACGATGACGTGCTGGATACCTGGTTCTCCTCCGCGCTGTGGACTTTCTCCACGCTCGGCTGGCCGGAAAATACCGATGCGCTGCGTCAGTTCCATCCGACCAGCGTGATGGTCTCCGGCTTCGACATCATCTTCTTCTGGATCGCGCGCATGATCATGATGACCATGCACTTCATCAAAGATGAAAACGGCAAGCCTCAGGTGCCGTTCAAGACCGTCTACATGACCGGTCTTATCCGCGATGACGAAGGGCAGAAGATGTCCAAATCCAAAGGCAACGTGATTGACCCGCTGGATATGGTTGACGGCATTTCGCTGGCGGATCTGCTGGAGAAACGTACCGGCAACATGATGCAGCCGCAGCTGGCGGAGAAAATCCGTAAGCGCACCGAGAAACAGTTCCCGGACGGCATTGAGCCGCACGGCACCGACGCCCTGCGCTTCACGCTGGCGGCGCTGGCTTCAACCGGTCGCGATATCAACTGGGATATGAAGCGTCTGGAAGGCTACCGTAACTTCTGTAACAAGCTGTGGAACGCCAGCCGCTTTGTGCTGATGAACACCGAAGATCAGGACTGCGGCTTTAACGGCGGTGAAAAGGTGCTGTCGCTGGCTGACCGCTGGATCCTCGCTGAATTCAACCAGACCATCAAAGCGTACCGCGAAGCGCTGGACAACTTCCGCTTCGATATCGCCGCAGGGATTCTGTACGAATTCACCTGGAACCAGTTCTGCGACTGGTATCTGGAGCTAGCCAAACCGGTCATGAACGGTGGTTCGGAAACCGAACTGCGCGGCACCCGCAATACGCTGGTGACAGTGCTGGAAGGTTTGCTGCGCCTCGCGCATCCGATAATTCCGTTTATCACTGAAACTATCTGGCAGCGCGTGAAAGTGCTGAAAGGCATTACCGCCGACACCATCATGCTGCAGCCGTTCCCGCAGTACGATGCGTCGCAGGTTGACGAAAAAGCGCTGGCTGATACCGAGTGGCTGAAACAGGCGATTATCGCCGTGCGTAATATTCGCGCCGAGATGAATATCGCGCCGGGTAAACCGCTGGATCTGCTGCTGCGCGGTTGCAGCGAAGAGGCGATGCGTCGCGTGAACGATAACCGCAACTTCCTGCAAACGCTGGCGCGTCTGGAAAGCATCACCGTGCTGCCAGCCGATGATAAAGGGCCGGTGTCGGTCACGAAAATTATCGATGGCGCAGAGCTGCTGATCCCGATGGCGGGTCTGATCGACAAAGAAGCCGAGCTGGCGCGTCTGGCGAAAGAAGTGGCGAAAGTCGAGCAGGAAATTGGTCGTATCGAAAGCAAGCTGGGCAACGAAGGTTTTGTCGCACGCGCACCGGAAGCGGTGATCGCGAAAGAGCGTGAAAAACTGGACGGTTATGCTCAGGCGAAAGCGAAGCTGGTTGAACAGCAGGCCGTCATCGCCGCGCTGTAATCCTCTTCAGGCATGAAAAGCCGGGCTACGATGCCCGGCTTTTTTTATCCCTTCGGTCGATTGGCCGGTGGCGCTGACGCTTACCGGGTCTACAACGTTTCAGCCAACACAATACAGCCTGTAGGCCGGATAAGGCGTAGCCGCCATCCGGCACAATAAATCAGAACAGCGCCGGGTAGAACGACAGACCGCGTGCCAGCAGGCTGGCCGGATCCTTTGCCGGTTGTTGATCGTGATTTTCCAGCGGTAATGACGACAGATCGCCGTGCAGATACGTGTTTTCCAGCAGATAGCGCGTAAAACGCACCTTCGCCCATGGCCACGCCAGAAACAGCGTTACCGAGCACACCAGCAAATTGGTGACGGAAATCCAGAACACGCGCCCCAGCGTGACCGTGGAGGAGAAACGAATATTTCCTTCCAGAGCCAACTGGCTATAAAGGTAATTGCGCAGCTTCACAAAGGCGAAAATATAGCAAATGATCGCGCCGACGATATAAACCAGGTAGCTGAGGATTAATTTGCCATAAAACGGCCCCATCAGCATCGCCAGTTGCTCCGGATTGTCGCCAACCGCGTAAGCATATTGTGAGAGCATAAAGAAAGCCGGGATGGTGATATAAAGCGCGATGGCAATAAACGGTACAAACAGCAGCATCGACAGCACAATAATGGTGATGCACTTTTTCACCGAAAATTCGCCGGAAAATTTCAGCTTACCGTATTGCAGATTATTCACCAGCATACCAAACCACTGGGCAGCATATACGCCCTGCATTATCGCCACGCCCAGCAATAATACCAGGGCACCAGCGCCAATCATGGTGAAAATAACGGTATACGAACCGCTGCTCAGCGCCGAGGAGGTAAAGAATGAAAACACAATAATGGCAGCCGCCACGATCAGCAGCGGGCAGCCCATCATCACCCACCACGCGCGCAGCGGGCTGGCGTAAAAACTAAAGCGGATGCCGTTAATCTCCGTCATCAGAAATTGATAACGCAAACCCTGAGTAATCAGCCACGGGAAAAAGATCAGGAATAACGCCATCATGCACAGTTGCAGGACAATATTGCCATGCACCATGTTAATGATGAAAACCGCATACAGCACCAGCATGCACAGCCAGCCGACAAATACCGAACGTCCGGTCGCGTGGTAAGAAAAACGCGCGCCTTCCAGTTCAGTATTGGCGTAGAAATAACGGCGGGCACGGACTAACGCCCATGGCAAATATAACCCCAGCGTTATCATGGTTAGCAGAATATTAATCAGCCAGATCAGGAAATAGCCTTTACCGCTTCCCTGAAAAAGGAAATGGCGTACCGGCGTTGTCGCGGAATCCTGAGTATCGAAAGTCATAACAATCCTTATCGCAAAAAAAAAGAAAAGCCCAGCCTGATAAGACACAAAAATGTTACGGAATAGTTATTTCCAACCTCAAGTTTAAATAGCTGATGGATAAAAAAATAGCGACCAATATTCCTGGTCTTGCCAGATTGCCGTGGGAGTGGTATTAAGCGTGATCACGTGAAAAAGTAACCTAACAGAGATCAGAGATGAATGTGACCGCTCCGGTAGAGGTAAAAATGCGCCGGATTGCTGCAACAGACAATGCCGCAATCGCATCTGTGATCCGCCAGGTATCGGCGGAATATGGCCTCACCGCCGATAAAGGCTACACCGTTGCCGACCCTGAACTGGATGAGCTTTATCAGCTTTACAGTAAACCGGGCTGCGCCTATTGGGTTGTCGAACTGAATGGCGAGGTCGTGGGCGGAGGCGGCGTTGCGCCGCTGAAATGTAGCGAGCCGGATATTTGCGAACTGCAAAAGATGTATTTTCTTTCCGCCGCACGCGGTCAGGGGCTGGCGAAAAAGCTGGCGCTGATGGCGATGGATCACGCCCGTACGCAGGGCTTTACCCGCTGTTACCTGGAAACGACCGCGTTTTTAACCGACGCCATCGGTCTGTATGAACATCTGGGGTTTGAACATATCGACGGGCCGCTGGGCTGCACCGGTCATGTTGACTGCGAAGTGCGCATGCTGAAAACGCTGTAACGGTAAACGAGCGGGTATCGCACCCGCTCCGTGTGCTGATTACGAGCGGCTCGCCTCAAGCATTAATGAACGATACAGACCAGCTGCCCGCTCCTGCGGCAGCGCCTGCACTCCGTGCAAAATCTCCAGCATCATGTCGCAAACCACTTTCTCCTTGCCAGACGCCTGATCCGGATGGCTGAGCAATTGCACATCCTGCCCGTATTTGCTGTAGAGCTGACGCACAATCGGTTCGAGATCCGCCTGCGCTTGCTTCTCTTCTTGTGGCGTAATGGTGTGCTTATCCGGCCCGTAGGTGGACTGTAGCATGGCGTAATCGGTGTCCAGACGGCGTTTCAGCGTCTCGCGCGAGTTAAGCGCCACCGGGTTAACGCCGCCTTTTACTTCCGGATAATGGAAACGAAAGCAGGCATTATCGCTGATTTTTTGCATTTCTACCGTTTGATCGGCCAACACACGCGTTTCCGCAACTACCAGTTGATCCGATGCCAGTGGCATACGTTGCATTTGCAAAGCGCTAAACCGGGGCTGGATGGTGTCGATAATTTTTTGCTCACTGGCACCGGCTTTCATCAGCACCACAACCTGATTACGCAGCTCGCTAAACAGCTTCGGTTCGTGTTCGGCCATTAATTGCCAGGTGGGAACTTGCTGCACCATTGCATCAAACCGCGCCTCGGCGGTTTGCGCATTTTTTTGTGCCTGCAAATAGCGGATGTCGATAAAATTCCACAGGGCGATAAATACCGCCACCAGCACTGCCGCGCTGCCCTTGCTTAGCCACCCTTTTTTTCGCATCAGCCCGGTGACAATGGTTATCGCCGCACCGGCATAGGCCGCCATCAATACGTGCGTCCAGTTCATCCTTTGTTCCCTTAACGTTGGATTACACCGGCACGCCGCTGTGAAAACGGAACTCCGTATCCGGTGTTGAGATCAGCGCCGCTTCCACTTCGCCAAAATGGCGCACGCGCGGGCTGATATCGACAGTAGAAATCTGTTGTGCCAGCGCCAGATAATCCTGATAGTGACGCGCCTCTGAACGCAGCAGCGACAGATAAAAGCTCTGCAAATCTGCCTCCAGCCACGGCGCAAGCGCGGCAAAGCGTTCGCAGGATCGGGCTTCAATGTAAGCGCCGCAAATGAGCTTATCGACCAAAGTGAGCGGCTCATGAGTGCGAACCTCTTTCAGCATGCCTTTGGCATAACGGCTGGCGGTGATTTTAACGTAGGGAATATTACGGGCGTTCATCGCTTCCCGCACCTGCCAGAAATGGTGCAGTTCTTCTTTAATCAGCAGCACCATGCTGTCGATAAGCTGGCGTCCCCAGGCATCGTCGGTCTGCGGCATGACGCTTTTGCCGATCTGTTTATGCAGGGCGACAAAATCCGGTTCCGGCCCTTCGCGAAAGGCGAAGGCTTCGTAAGGTTTCAGCCACTCCAGCAGCGCATCCGAACCGGCTTTATCCGCCACATATTTGCGTACCAGCAGCATGGCGGTTTGCGCCGCTTTCAGTTCGCAGATCATGTGGTCGGTCAGCAGCAGCGGCAGCATGGCCGGATCGCGGGCTTTTTCTATCCAGGCGTTGGGTGTCGGGCAGTGGAGAAAATCTAAAACCGGGGCGAGTATTTGCGGGTAATCCATGGCGGTTCCTTGCTTTGCGGCAGCAGGCGCTGCCGCAACGGTCACTCAGTGGCGCACGCCGTTGTCTTCTTCATCGACGTAATCGTCATCACCTTCTTCGCCGTCTTCGCCTTCTTCACCGTCAGGATCTTCGTAGTAAGTCCCCCAACCGTCATACTCAACGCCGACTTTCTCCGCGAGGTTGATCAGTTGTTCAACTTGCGTGTCGATAAGTTCGGCGTTCAGCGCACATTCGCTCAGAACGTCGCAGCAAATCACCACTTCGCCTTCTTCCAGCTCCAGCTCTTCCGGTTCGGTCACTTCATAACCCAGTTTGAACGCTTCAACGGCGGCTTTTTCCAGCGTCTCAAAATCATCTGCCGACAGATGATGCTCAATGGTGTACAGCGCGTCAGGATCGCTCCCGTCTTCCAGCAATTCTTCAATAATCAAACGCGTCTCTTCGCGCTGCTCTTCCAGGTGTTCCGGGTTCGCCATGGCTCGTTCCTCATAATGTGGCAGATACACTTATTGTCACACACCGCCGCCATTGCCTCCACTCCTCGCCGAAAAGATTTATCCGCCGGGGTTGCAAATGCATATTCATACATATAAATTGAATTTTAATTCAACAAGTGGCCTTAGCCATGTGAGGAAAACATGTCTGCGTTTTACCAGAAACATTTTTTGAAACTGCTCGATTTTACACCTGCGGAAATCAATGCCCTGCTGCAACTCGCCTCGCAATTAAAAGCTGATAAGAAAAAAGGCCAGGAAGTGCAGAAACTTACCGGCAAAAACATCGCGCTCATCTTCGAAAAAGACTCTACCCGCACCCGATGCTCTTTCGAAGTTGCCGCATACGATCAGGGCGCCCGCGTCACTTATCTTGCGCCAAGCGGCAGCCAGATCGGCCATAAAGAATCAATTAAAGATACCGCGCGCGTGCTGGGCCGTATGTACGACGGCATTCAATATCGCGGCTACGGCCAGGAGATTGTCGAAACGCTGGCGCAATATGCAGGCGTGCCGGTGTGGAACGGTTTAACCAATGAGTTCCACCCGACGCAACTGCTGGCGGATCTGCTGACCATGCGCGAGCACCTGCCGGGCAAACCGTTCAACCAGATGACGCTGGTCTACGCTGGCGATGCGCGCAACAACATGGGCAACTCCATGCTGGAAGCGGCGGCGCTGGTCGGCCTGGATCTGCGCCTTGTTGCGCCGAAGGCCTGCTGGCCGGATGCCAGCCTGGTGGCGGAGTGCACCGCGCTGGCAGTGAAAAACGGCGGCAATATTCTGCTGACAGAAGATGTCGCCGCTGGCGTGAAGGGCGCAGATTTCATCTATACCGATGTCTGGGTGTCGATGGGCGAAGCCAAAGAGAAATGGGCTGAACGCATCGCGCTGCTGCGCCCTTACCAGGTGAATAGCATGATGCTGTCGCTGACCGGCAACCCGCAGGTGAAATTCCTGCACTGTCTGCCGGCCTTCCATGACGATCAAACCACGCTCGGCAAGAAAATGGCGGAAGAGTTTGGCCTGCACGGCGGCATGGAAGTCACCGATGAAGTGTTTGAATCACCGGCAAGCGTGGTATTCGACCAGGCGGAAAACCGGATGCACACCATCAAAGCCGTGATGGTGGCAACGCTCAGCCAGTAAGTTTTGCCCCTCACCCGCTGCGGGTGAGGGAGCATTATCAGGCAACCAGCAGTTTCACCACCGCTTTACGCACTTTCGCAGGCGCATTCACCGCGCACAGCGGTTTATGTACTTCGCCCGGCCAGAAGACGACAAAGTCCCCTTCGCTTAGCACCACGGTTTTTTCCTCGCCGCCTTCCGGCAAAAACGCGATGTCTTTATCAGCCAGCCAGTCGGTATCCGGCGCGCCCGCAGGCAAGGTGCTGAAGGTCATCCCTTCCTGGCCTTTCAGGACGATCTGAATATCCAGATAGCGCGCGTGATACTCCGCGCGGCGCTCGGCGAATGGCTGAGTAGAATCCTCAGAGATAAGATAAAACAGGCGGTTACCGTCGATGTCGTGTTTGCCGATCGCCGTCGCATCGGTGACATGCTGTTTAACGTGTTCAATAGCCTGGCGCAATTCCTGCGGCAGCCAGGATTGCAGATGGTGAATATTACCAACGATCATGATTTAACCCTCGATATAAAACATCGTTTCATTTTTAAATGTTTATACGAAAATTCACACTGCCATACCACTACTTTTTACGGGAGATTTGTGACAACGCATGTTTATCGGAAAATATGTTATATGCCTGTTAATCCTCAGGCGGAATTTATGCAGTAATAGTGCATAAACTCGGTCAACGGAAACCCTATCCCATCCGTTACATTCTGATATTTAATATATTATTTAAAAACCCCTCTCTGAATCACACTTTGACGCTCCGCTTATTTGCGTGTTAATTCACTGGTTATTTCCCTTTTCACCCGCTTGTAAAACAGCTTTATTCACTATTTTGCATACTTATTCTAATCATCACTATTAGCGCATAAAAATCAAGGTGTTACATATCAATGAAATCCATGCATATCTACAAATTTATAACAACCATGAATAATATCAGCCATTAATGCGTAGCCATTCATCTTTATAATAAGGCTAATTCTCTATTCTCTGATGCGAATCATGCATTCGAACAACAGCCCTTTAATATCCCATCCGACGTGCGCACAATCACATTATTAATTCATACGGCTTCTACTATGAGTCGTGAAATTAACAGCCATTAACCCGCGACGGAATTAAAAAGATTTCATCGCGTGCCCCCTTTTTATTCTTAAAAAACGGTTAAAGGAATAATTATGGAAAAGCACTACGTCGGTTCTGAAATAGGCCAATTACGAAGCGTTATGCTGCATCGCCCCAATCTAAGTCTGAAACGTTTAACACCATCGAATTGCCAGGAATTATTATTTGATGATGTGTTATCGGTTGAGCGTGCCGGTGAAGAGCACGACGCCTTCGCAAACACGCTGCGCGAGCAGGGTGTGGAAGTCCTGCTGTTAACCGACCTTCTGACCCAAACACTTGATATTGCTGAAGCGAAAGCCTGGCTGCTGGACATGCAGATCTCCGACTATCGCCTTGGCCCCACCTTCGCCGCAGATGTACGCAGCTGGCTGGCGGATATGCCGAATCGCGAGCTGGCGCGGCGGCTCAGCGGCGGATTAACCTACGGAGAAATCCCGGCATTTATTAAAAATATGGTGGTGGATATCCACACGGCAAATGATTTTATTATGAAGCCGTTGCCCAATCATTTATTTACCCGCGATACCTCGTGCTGGATTTATAACGGCGTATCGATTAACCCGATGGCCAAACCGGCTCGCCAGCGTGAAACAAATAATCTGCGCGCAATTTATCGCTGGCATCCAGCCTTCGCTGACGGTGAATTTATTAAATACTTTGGCGACGAGAATATTAATTATGACCATGCCACCTTAGAAGGCGGCGACGTATTAGTGATCGGTCGCGGCGCGGTATTAATTGGTTTGTCTGAACGCACCACGCCGCAGGGCGTTGAGTTTCTTGCCAACAGCCTGTTCAAACACCGCCAGGCAGAACGGGTTATCGTCGTCGAACTCCCCAAACACCGCTCCTGTATGCACCTCGATACCGTAATGACGCATATCGATATCGACACCTTCTCCGTCTACCCGGAAGTGGTGCGCAAAGATGCACATTGCTGGACGCTCACCCCGGACGGTCGCGGCGGCCTGCAACGCACGCAAGAGAACGATCTTCTGCACGCCATTGAGAAAGCGCTCGGCATTGACCAGGTGCGGCTCATCACCACTGGCGGCGATGCCTTCGAAGCCGAACGCGAACAGTGGAATGACGCCAACAACGTCCTCACGCTGCGCCCCGGCGTGGTGGTGGGCTACGAACGCAATATCTGGACGAACGAAAAATATGACAAAGCCGGGATCACCGTGCTGCCCATTCCTGGCGATGAGCTGGGACGCGGGCGCGGCGGTGCACGCTGCATGAGTTGCCCACTGGAACGCGACGGGATTTAAAGGAGCCATCATGGAAAGAAAACCTACGCTGGTTGTCGCGCTCGGCGGCAACGCACTGCTGAAACGCGGTGAACCGCTGGAAGCGAACATTCAGCGCCAGAACATTGATCTTGCCGCGCGCACCATCGCCGGGCTGACCGCGCAGTGGCGCGTGGTGCTGGTACACGGCAACGGGCCGCAGGTGGGTCTGCTGGCGCTGCAAAACAGCGCTTACGACAAAGTCACACCCTACCCGCTCGACATTCTTGGCGCCGAAAGCCAGGGGATGATCGGCTACATGCTGCAACAGTCGCTGAAAAATATCCTGCCGCAACGCGAGGTCAGCGTACTGCTCACCCAGGTGGAAGTGGACCCGGCCGATCCGGCATTCACCAACCCCACCAAATACATCGGCCCGGTCTACAGCAAGGCGCAAGCCCACGCGCTGCAGCAGGAAAAAGGCTGGGTATTTAAGGCGGATGGCCCCTACTTCCGCCGCGTGGTTCCCTCCCCGCAGCCCAAACGCATTGTCGAGAGCGACGCAATTAGTGCGCTGATAAACCGCGATCACCTGGTCATTTGCAATGGCGGAGGCGGGGTGCCGGTGGTGGAAAACGCCAACGGTTACCACGGCATTGAAGCAGTGATCGACAAAGACCTCTCGGCGGCGCTGCTGGCGCGGCAAATCGAAGCGGACGCTCTGCTGATCCTCACCGATGCCGACGCGGTGTATCTCGACTGGGGCAAACCCACGCAGCGCCCGCTGGCGCAGGTAACCCCGGAAATGTTGCAAGGGATGCAGTTCGACGCGGGCTCGATGGGGCCGAAAGTCGCCGCCTGCCGCCAGTTTGTCGAGGCCTGCAACGGCATCGCGGGCATTGGCGCGCTGGTGGATGGCCCGGCCATTCTCGCCGGGGATAAAGGCACATTAATTCGTCACTGATTTAAAAAAGGAAGATCTCATGAGTATCAATTTGAAAAATCGCAACTTTCTCAAACTGCTCGATTACACACCGGCGGAAATCCAGTACCTGATCGATCTCGCTATCCAGTTGAAAGCTGACAAAAAAGCGAGCTGTGAGAAAAAGAGGCTGGTTGGCAAAAACATCGCGCTGATTTTTGAAAAAACCTCCACCCGCACCCGCTGCGCGTTTGAAGTGGGCGCTTTCGATCAGGGCGCGCAGGTGACTTATCTCGGGCCGAGCGGTTCGCAGATCGGTCATAAAGAGTCAATGAAAGATACCGCTCGCGTGCTGGGACGCATGTATGACGGCATCGAATATCGCGGTTATGGCCAGCAAATTGTGGAAGAGCTGGGCCAGTATGCCGGTGTCCCCGTATGGAACGGGCTGACCAACGAGTTTCACCCGACGCAGATCCTTGCCGATCTGATGACCATGCTCGAACACGCGCCGGGCAAACGCCTGTCGGAACTGCGTTTTGCCTACCTCGGCGATGCGCGCAACAACATGGGTAACTCGCTGATGGTTGGCGCGGCCAAGATGGGCATGGATATCCGGCTGGTCGCGCCCAGGTCGTTCTGGCCGGAAGCCGCGCTGGTTGAGCAATGCCAGGCCATCGCCCGTGAAACCGGCGCGCGCATCATGCTCACCGAAGAGGTGGACGAAGGCGTGCACGGCGTGGATTTCCTCTACACCGATGTGTGGGTGTCGATGGGCGAACCGAAAGAGGCCTGGTCCGAGCGCGTCAGCCTGATGAAACCCTATCAGGTCAATAGCGCGGTAGTGAAAGCCACCGGCAATCCGCAGGTGAAATTTATGCACTGTCTGCCCGCATTCCATAACGAGCACACCAAAGTGGGCGGCGAGATCGAAATGGCCTACGGCCTGAAAGGGCTGGAAGTCACGGAAGAGGTTTTCGAATCGCCAAACTCCATCGTCTTTGACGAAGCTGAAAACCGGATGCACACCATCAAAGCGGTGATGGTGGCGACACTCGGCGACTAATCACTCCCCCGGCACATCACGAGGTGTGCCGGGGTTAAGGAGCACATCATGGGCAAGTTCAAATTCCCTTCCGCTTACACCATTCTCTTTTTGTTGATTGCCATTGTCGCCGCGCTCAGTTGGATCATTCCTGCCGGTCAGTATCATATGGCGATGAACACCGCGCTCGGCAAAGAGGTACCCGTTGCCGGTACCTATGCGCACGTTGCCGCGCAACCGCAGGGGCTTATCGCGGTGATCATGGCACCGATTAGCGGCCTGTACGATCCGGATACCGGCCAGGCAGGCGCTATCGATGTGGCGCTGTTTATTCTGATCATCGGCGGCTTTCTGGGCATCGTCACCAAAACAGGCGCCATCGACGCCGGGATCGAGCGCGTCACCACGCGCTTACGCGGCCACGAAGAGTGGATGATCCCGATCCTGATGGCACTGTTTGCCGCTGGCGGCACCATCTATGGCATGGCCGAAGAGTCATTGCCGTTTTATACGCTGCTGGTTCCCGTTATGCTCGCCGCCCGTTTTGATCCGGTCGTCGCCGCATCTACCGTTCTGCTCGGCGCGGGGATCGGCACGCTCGGATCAACCATCAACCCATTTGCCACGGTGATCGCCGCCAACGCTGCCGGGATCCCCTTTACCCACGGTATCGCCCTGCGTTTAGCGCTGCTGGTCATCGGTTGGCTGATTTGCGTCGGCTGGGTAATGCACTACGCTCGCAAAATCCGCGCGAACCCTGCACTGTCGATCGTCGCGGATAAGCAGGAAGAGGATCGGGTCTTCTTCCTTGGGAACAAATCTGAGGAGATGCTCGAATTTACGCCGCTTCGTAAGCTGATCCTGGTGATTTTCGCGCTGGCCTTTGTGGTGATGATTTATGGCGTCGCCGTGCTGGGCTGGTGGATGGCGCAGATCTCGGCGGTGTTCCTGGCGAGTGCGATTATCGTTGGTCTGCTAGACCGGATGAGCGAAGAGGAGCTGACGTCAACATTTATCAACGGCGCACGGGATCTGCTGGGCGTAGCGCTGATTATTGGAATTGCCCGCGGTATCGTAGTAATCATGGATAAGGGTATGATTACTCATACTATTTTGCACAGTGCCGAAGACATGGTCAGCGGGTTATCCACCGTCGCGTTTATTAACGTTATGTACTGGCTGGAAGTGGTGTTGTCGTTTCTCGTGCCCTCTTCTTCCGGCCTTGCGGTTCTGACGATGCCGATAATGGCGCCGCTAGCCGATTTCGCTAACGTCAACCGCGATCTGGTCGTCACCGCTTATCAATCCGCGTCCGGCATCGTCAACCTGGTAACCCCGACTTCCGCCGTGGTAATGGGGGGGCTGGCTATCGCTCATGTTCCTTACGTCCGTTATCTGAAGTGGGTTGCTCCGCTGTTGGCGATATTGACCGTGGTGATCATGGCGGCGCTGAGCATTGGGGCCCTGCTGTAACACGTCGGGTGGCTCAACGCTTAACCGGCCGTGCAGAGAGTAACCAGGCCCGGCAGGCGTTGAGCTGCCGGGCATTTTGTTTCGGCAACTGATACGGGAAAGAAGATGATGGAATATGGAGATTATTCACCGAAAGAGCAGCTTCAATTGGCCGTTTGCCAGCGTCTGATTAGCGAAAAAAGCTACCTTTCGCAGGAAGCGATCCGTCGCGATTTGCAGTACCACGGTTTTGACGCTATTAGCCAGTCCACCGTGTCCCGCCTGTTGAAACTGCTCGGTGTGATAAAAATCCGCAACGCCAAAGGACAAAAAATTTATGCGCTGAATCCGCAACTGCGCCCGGTGCCGGACGCCGCCCGCACGGTCTCCGAAATGGTGGTCAGCGTTGAGCATAATAGCGAATTTATCCTTATTCACACCGTGGCCGGATATGGCCGCGCCGTGGCACGCATTCTGGATTATCACCAGTTGCCGGAAATCCTCGGCGTCGTGGCGGGGAGCAGCATTGTCTGGGTTGCGCCCAGAGAGGTAAAGCATACGGCGTTAGTACACAAACAAATTAATTATCTACTTAGAACGCATTAATATTCAAAGAGAACCGTTTGCACTGCGTAAAATGTGCATCAATCGCTTGATCCAAAAAAGCAGCTGCGTATAATCCGGGACAATTTGCCGGGAGGAAGCATGGTCCAGTGTGTACGACAAACTGTCTTACCGCGTCTGAAAAAGGACGCTGGCCTGCCGTTTTTCTTTCCCGTTGCGAACCCTATTCCACAGCCCCTCTATTGAGGGGCTTTTTTTTGCGCAGTCGTCAGGAGATAACCATGGCTAATCCGCTATATCAGAAACATATCATTTCCATAAACGATCTCAGCCGCGAAGAACTGGAACTGGTGCTTAACACCGCCGCACGACTGAAGGCCAACCCCCAGCCAGAGCTGCTCAAGCATAAAGTGATCGCCAGTTGCTTCTTTGAAGCCTCCACCCGTACGCGTCTGTCATTTGAAACTTCCATGCACCGTCTCGGCGCGAGCGTAGTCGGCTTTTCCGACAGCAGCAACACTTCGCTGGGTAAGAAGGGCGAAACGCTGGCAGACACCATTTCGGTTATCAGCACGTATGTGGATGCCATCGTGATGCGCCACCCGCAGGAGGGCGCGGCGCGTCTGGCGACCGAATTTTCCGGCGGTATTCCGGTGCTGAACGCTGGCGACGGTGCTAACCAACATCCGACGCAAACGCTGCTCGATCTCTTCACCATCCAGGAGACGCAAGGACGCCTTGAAAACCTGCATATCGCCATGGTCGGCGACCTGAAATATGGCCGTACCGTGCATTCACTGGCGCAGGCGCTGGCAAAATTCAGCGGCAACCGTTTCTACTTTATCGCCCCGGATGCGCTGGCGATGCCGCAGTACATTCTGGATATGCTTGACGAGAAAGGCATGGCCTGGAGCGTGCACGCCAGCATCGAAGAGGTGATGGCGGAAGTGGATATCCTCTATATGACCCGCGTACAGAAAGAGCGTCTGGATCCGTCGGAATACGCCAACGTCAAAGCGCAGTTTGTTTTGCGCGCCAGCGATCTGACCGGCGCACGCAGCAATATGAAGGTGCTGCATCCGCTGCCGCGCGTTGACGAGATCACCACCGACGTGGATAAAACGCCGCACGCCTGGTATTTCCAGCAGGCCGGCAACGGTATTTTCGCCCGCCAGGCTCTGCTGGCGCTGGTTCTCAATCGCGATTTGGCTCTGTAAGGGGGAAACGACAATGACACACGATAATAAACTTCAGGTCGAAGCCATTAAACGCGGCACCGTGATTGACCACATCCCTGCCCGCGTCGGGTTCAAGCTGCTGACGCTGTTCAAGCTGACGGAAACCGACCAGCGCATCACCATCGGCCTTAACCTGCCGTCCGGTGAAATGGGCCGCAAGGATTTGATCAAAATCGAGAACACCTTTCTCACCGATGAGCAGGTCAACCAGCTGGCGCTGTATGCGCCACAGGCCACCGTTAACCGGATTGATGAGTATGAAGTGGTGGGCAAATCGCGCCCGAGCCTGCCGGAACGCATCACTGGCGTACTGGTGTGCCCGAACAGCAACTGCATCAGCCATGCCGAGCCGGTCGCTTCCAGCTTTGCGGTGAAACAACGCGAGCAGGATATCGCGCTGAAGTGCAAATATTGCGAGAAAGAGTTCTCGCATCACGTCGTGCTGGCCAATTAACGCCCGGCCAGTAAAGAGGCGGTCTGTGCGATAACGTGTATAATGACCGCCACCTTATTACCGCTGATATTCAGGAAACATCATGACTAAAGTTATCGCGACGGAAAATGCGCCAGCTGCCATCGGCCCTTATGTGCAGGCTGTTGATCTCGGCAATATGATCCTCACCTCCGGCCAGATCCCGGTCGATCCGAAAACCGGTAGCGTGCCGGAAGATGTCGCCGCGCAGGCGCGCCAGTCTCTCGACAACGTGAAAGCGATCGTCGAAGCCGCTGGCCTGAAAGTGGGCGACATTGTGAAAACTACCGTGTTCGTGAAAGATCTGAACGATTTCGCCACCGTTAACGCCACTTACGAAGCCTTTTTCGCTGAGCATAACGCCACCTTCCCGGCGCGTTCCTGCGTGGAAGTGGCGCGCCTGCCGAAAGATGTGAAAATCGAGATTGAAGCGATCGCCGTACGTCGCTAATCCGCATACCGGGTGGCCGCGTAAACGTATCCGGCCAGCCGGTTTACAGGCCGGATAAGCCTGCCGCCATCCGGCCTACAACTTCCCCACAGCACGTAGCAGTACCGTAGGCCCGGTAAGCGCAGCGCCAGCGGGCAATCAACGGATTACTGCCAGCCATAGCGACGGCTGTAAAAGCCTTTCACCCACTGGGTCAGCGTCATATAACCCGCCAGAATCGCCACCAGCCACGGGAAGTAGCTCAGCGGCAGCGCCTGCAATTGCAGGTAGCTCGCCAGCGGCGAGAACGGCAGCGCAATGCCGACGCAAATCACCATCAGCGTCATGCCAATCAGCGGCCATGCGGCGCGGCTCTGGATAAACGGCACGCGACGGGTACGGATCATATGCACAATCAGCGTTTGCGACAGTAAGCCAACCACAAACCAGCCAGACTGGAACAGGGTTTGCGCTTCCGGCACATTGGCTTTGAACACCCACCACATCACGCAGAAGGTCACAATGTCGAAGATCGAACTGATCGGCCCGAAGAAGATCATAAAACGCCCGAGATCGGCCGGGTTCCAGCGCTGCGGTTTGGCAATTTGCTCGTCGTCAACGTTATCAAACGGGATCGCCACCTGTGACACATCGTACAGTAGGTTCTGAATCAGTAAGTGCAATGGCAGCATCGGCAGAAACGGCAGGAAGGCGCTCGCCACCAGCACGCTGAAGACGTTACCGAAGTTAGAACTGGCCGTCATTTTGATGTATTTCAGCATGTTGGAGAAGGTCCGACGCCCTTCAATCACCCCCTCTTCCAGCACCATCAGGCTCTTTTCCAGCAGGATGATATCGGCGGCTTCGCGGGCGATATCGACCGCGCTATCCACGGAAATACCGATATCCGCCGCGCGCAGCGCCGGGGCATCGTTAATACCGTCGCCCATAAAGCCGACCACATGCCCTTCGCGTTTCAGCAAGCGAACAATGCGCTCTTTGTGCAGCGGCGTCAGCCGGGCAAACAGCGTGATATGTTTCGCCATCTGCGCCAGTTCATCATCGCTCATATGTTCGATTTCGCTGCCGGTCAGCGCATCGCCCACTTCCAGCCCGACTTCATGACACACTTTTGCCGCCACCAGTTCGCTGTCGCCGGTGAGGATCTTAACGGTGATGCCGCTGGCTTTCAGCGCTTTCAGCGCCGGAGCGGTAGTTTCTTTCGGCGGATCGAGGAACGCAATGTAGCCTTCGAGGATCAGATCCGACTCATCCGCACGCTGATAATCTCCCGTGCGCGCGGGCAAGTATTTGGTCGCCACCGCCACCACGCGCAACCCCTGACGGTTCAGGGTGCTGGTGACGCGTTCAATGCGCCGCAGCATGGTCTCATCCAGCGGGACAATATCGCCATTAAAGCGGACCTGCGAGCACACACTGAGAATTTCCGTCAGCGCGCCTTTGCAGATCAATTGATGCACATCCGCCTGTTGGGCGACCACCACCGACATCCGGCGGCGTTCAAAATCAAACGGGATCTCATCCACTTTGCGCCAGTCCGAAGAGAGCGTCTGCGCCGCTTCCGCATCGACGCCTTCCAGCACGGCGGTATCCAGCAGGTTTTTCAACCCGGTCTGGTAGTGGCTGTTCAACCATGCGCTGTGCAGCACCCATTCGCTGACTTTGCCGCTGATATCGGTGTGCGTTTCCAGCACGATCTTATCCTGCGTCAGGGTGCCGGTTTTGTCGGTACACAGAATATCCATCGCGCCAAAGTTCTGGATCG
The DNA here is from genome assembly GCF_013085925.1 of Kosakonia sp. MUSA4. Lineage (NCBI taxonomy): Bacteria > Pseudomonadati > Pseudomonadota > Gammaproteobacteria > Enterobacterales > Enterobacteriaceae > Kosakonia > Kosakonia sp. MUSA4. The sequence continues at coordinate 328,928 of NZ_CP025697.1, read as the reverse complement.
CATCCAGATGTTTGACGATCACTTTCTGTTTTGACAGTTTCACCGCGCCTCGCGCCAGCGTCGAGGTGACAATCATCGGCAACATTTCCGGCGTCAGGCCAACGGCAACCGAGAGGGCAAACAGCGCCGCTTCCCACCAGTCACCTTTGGTAAAGCCGTTGATCAACAAGACGATCGGCGTCATCACCAGCATAAAGCGGATCAACAGCATGCTGACGCGGCTGATCCCTTTCTGAAAGGCGTTCGGTTCGCTTTCCTGTTCGCTGACGCGCCCGGCCAGTTGCCCGAACCAGGTGTTGCCGCCGGTGCCAATCACCATGGCCTGCGCGGTTCCGCTCACCACATTGGTGCCCATAAAGCACAGCGTGTCGCACTCAAGCGGGTTTTTCTGCGCCGTCTGGCGGCTGATCGCCACTTTTTCTACCGGCAGCGATTCACCGGTCAGCGACGCCTGAGCCACGAACAGATCCCGCGCCTGCAAGACGCGCAGATCCGCCGGGATCATGTCGCCCGCCGCCAGCTTGACGATATCGCCCGGCACCAGTTGATCGATAGGGATCTCGCACCAGTTATTCTCGCCCTTTTCATTCACCACCCGCAGCACCGTCGCGGTGTTGCTGACCATCGCTTTCAGCGCATCCGCCGCTTTGGTGGAACGCGCTTCTTGCAGAAAGTTGAGCAGGGTAGAAATCGCCACCATCAGCGCAATCACGCCTGCGGCGAACAGATCTTCTGAAGCATAGGAGATCACCCCAAGGCAGGTGAGCAGCAGGTTAAACGGGTTGCGGTAGCAGCTCCACAAATGAACCCACCACGGTGACGGTTTCTGCGCCGGGATCAGGTTTTCGCCGTGCGTTTCGCGCGCCTGCGCCACTTCCTGCTCGGTGAGCCCTTCCGGGTGGCTGGCAAAAGTTTGCCACAGCAGTGTCGGTTCCATCGCAGCAATCGACAGGCAGCGTTCGCCCATCGACGCGGGAATATCGCCGTGGCTAACGGTCTGTACGCCGGGCAGCGGATCGCGCTGTACCAGACGACGCGGTAAATGACGGTTCAGGCGAGCGAAGAGCTGCCGGGTGAAGTTTTTCAGCATAGTCATATCCTTGCCCCCGCATCACGCGGGTGCCTTCTGCACATCATCTTTCAGACCCGATCGCGGCGGCGAATCCCAGGCGTTAAGCGAGGAATTCAATACCTTGCCGCCTCAATGCAGCATGAATGATGGGTGTAAATTTTACGCAAGTGGCGTGGCAACACCGCGCCAGCAGGCGTTTCTGTTTGGGCAGGGACAATAACGTCGCTGCCTTACGCATCCGGTAAGGCAGCAAAAGCAGGCTTACCGGGAAACAGTTCTCCATCGCGGGAGAGGTGTGGGATCGGGATCCATCTGGCCTCCGGTAAGGGTAAGAAGTGCATTCGTAAGATTACGTGGCGGTATCATAGCTCCGCTGAATTAAACCAAACGTATACGCAACGATATTTAGCCGCACAAAGTGCATAAACCAGACTTTGCTCATTGCTGAGCGGTTGGAACCTGAACGAAACTCCTCTATTCTGCAATCCGCCTTAATAAGGAACAGGACAGGACGCATGCAAAACCGGCTGACAATCAAAGACATTGCGCGCTTAAGCGGAGTGGGGAAATCCACCGTTTCCCGCGTGCTGAATAATGAAAGCGGCGTGAGCCAGCGGACGCGCGAAAAAGTGGAGGCCATCGTCAATCAACACGGCTTCTCCCCTTCCCGTTCCGCACGCGCCATGCGCGGGCAAAGCGACAAAGTGGTGGCGATTATCGTCTCGCGTCTCGATTCCCTGTCGGAAAACCTGGCGGTGCAGACCATGCTCCCCGCCTTCTACGAACAGGGTTACGACCCGATCATGATGGAGAGCCAGTTTTCGCCGGAACTGGTCGGCGAGCATTTGCAGATGCTGAGCCACCGCAATATCGACGGCGTCGTGCTGTTTGGTTTTACCGGCATTACCGAAGAGTTGCTGGCCTCCTGGCAGTCATCGTTAGTGCTGCTGGCGCGCGACGCGAACGGTTTTTCTTCGGTGTGTTACGACGACGAAGGCGCCATTCAACTATTGATGGAAAAACTCTACGCTCAGGGTCATCGCCATATCAGCTTTATCGGCGTGCCGCACAGCGATGTCACGACCGGTAAACGCCGCCACGATGCTTATCTGGCATGCTGCCAGCAATACCAGATTGAACCGCTCTCCGTGCTGCCGGGCCTTGCCATGAAGCAGGGTTACGACCATGTTGCTGAAGTGCTGACGCCGCAAACCACCGCGCTACTGTGCGCTACCGATACGCTGGCGCTGGGTGCCAGCAAATACTTGCAGCAACAGCGCATCGAAAACCTGCAACTTGCAAGCGTAGGTAATACGCCGTTGATGAAGTTCCTGCATCCGGAAATTGTTACCGTCGATCCCGGCTATGCCCAAGCAGGCCGCCAGGCCGCTGCCCAGTTAATAGAACAAGTTAATGGTCGCGCTGATTTACGGCAAATTGTGATCCCCGCCAAACTCGCCTGATTTTGCCGTACGGTTTATTGTGATCCTTGCCCGGTTTCGGGAACGTTCCCATTTTCTATTTTTTTGCTCCTGGTTACGCTTTGCTCCGGTCATTACGCATCATTTCTCCTTCGAGAGGCACCTTGATGGGCAAAGTAAATCAATCAGATATTGAGAAGTTGATCGCACTGGTGGGCGGACGCGAAAACATCGCGACTGTCAGCCACTGTATTACGCGGTTACGCTTCGTGTTGAACAATCCGGCAGCGGCCAACCCGCAAGAGATTGAGCAGTTGCCGATGGTTAAAGGCTGTTTCACCAATGCCGGACAGTTTCAGGTGGTGATCGGCACCAACGTCGGCGACTACTATCAGGCGCTGCGCGAAGCCACCGGCCTGGCGCATGCTGATAAAGAGCAGGCCAAGCTGGCGGCGCGGCAAAATATGAAATGGCACGAGCGCCTGATCTCTCATTTTGCCGAGATCTTTTTCCCGCTGCTCCCGGCGCTGATCAGCGGAGGCCTGGTTCTCGGTTTTCGTAACGTGATCGGCGATGTGCCGATGAGCAATGGCCAGACGCTGGCGCAGATGTTCCCGTCGCTGAAAACGGTCTACGACTTCCTGTGGCTGATTGGCGAGGCGATCTTCTTCTATCTGCCGGTTGGCATCTGCTGGTCAGCGGTGCGCAAAATGGGCGGAACGCCGATCCTTGGGATCGTACTGGGCATCACGCTGGTGTCGCCGCAGTTGATGAATGCTTATCTGCTGGGTTCGCAAACGCCGGAAGCATGGAATTTCGGCCTGTTTACCATCGCCAAAGTGGGTTATCAGGCGCAGGTTATCCCGGCGCTGCTGGCGGGTCTGATGCTGGGCGTGATTGAAACGCGCTTAAAACGCCTGGTGCCAGATTACCTCTATCTGGTGGTCGTACCGGTCTGCTCGTTAATCCTGGCGGTGTTCCTCGCCCACGCCTTTATCGGCCCGTTCGGCCGCATGATTGGCGATGGCGTGGCGTATACGGTTCGTCACCTGATGACCGGCAGCTTTGCCCCGATTGGCGCGGCGCTGTTTGGTTTTCTCTATGCGCCGTTGGTCATCACTGGCGTACATCAAACCACGCTGGCGATCGATATGCAGATGATCCAGAGCATGGGCGGCACGCCGGTATGGCCGCTGATTGCGCTCTCCAATATCTCCCAGGGGTCGGCAGTGGTCGGCATCATCATCGCCAGCCGTAAACAAAATGAACGCGAGGTCTCCGTGCCTGCCGCCATTTCCGCCTTTTTAGGCGTAACCGAACCCGCAATGTACGGCATTAACCTGAAATACCGCTTCCCGATGCTGTGCGCCATGGTTGGCTCCGGCTTCGCCGGGCTGCTGTGCGGTCTGAACGGCGTAATGGCGAACGGTATCGGCGTCGGCGGTTTGCCGGGCATTCTCTCTATTCAACCCACCTACTGGCAGGTCTATACGCTTGCGATGGCCATCGCCGTGGTGATCCCTATTGCCCTCACTTCCTTTGTTTATCAGCGCAAGTTCCGTCAAGGCACTTTGCAGATTGTGTAATGTTTGGGGCGCGTTTGCGCCCCCTTTGTTTTCGCAGGAATCGTTATGAATACCCTTCCCCACTGGTGGCAAAACGGCGTCATTTATCAGATTTACCCAAAAAGTTTTCAGGATTCGACCGGCAGCGGTACCGGGGATTTACGCGGCGTTATCGCCCGCCTCGACTATTTGCAAACCCTGGGTGTGGATGCCATCTGGCTGACACCGTTCTACATTTCCCCACAGATCGATAACGGTTACGACGTAGCGAATTACACCGCTATTGACCCCGCTTACGGTACGCTGGAAGACTTTGACGAACTGGTGGCACAGGCGCACCAACGCGGAATACGCCTGATTCTGGATATGGTGTTCAATCACACCTCAACGCAGCATGCCTGGTTTCAGGAAGCGCAGGATCCCGCCAGCCCTTACCGCAGTTTCTATATCTGGCGCGACGGCGAACCGGACGTGGCGCCAAACAACTGGCGTTCCAAATTCGGCGGCAGCGCGTGGCGCTGGCACAGCCAGAGCGGCCAGTACTATTTGCACCTTTTTGCGCCGGAGCAGGCCGATCTCAACTGGGAAAATCCGGCGGTCCGCGACGCATTAAAAGAGGTCTGCGCTTTCTGGGCGGATCGTGGCGTTGACGGTTTACGTCTCGATGTCATCAACTTAATCTCCAAAGAGCAGGATTTCCCGGACGATCACGACGGCGACGGGCGACGCTTTTATACCGATGGCCCGCGAGCGCATGAATTTCTGCAGGAGATGAGCCGCGAGGTTTTCCAGCCGCGCGAACTGATGACGGTGGGCGAAATGTCCTCTACCTCGCTGGCGAACTGTAAGCGCTATGGCGCGCTGGACGGCAGTGAACTGTCGATGACCTTTAATTTTCACCACCTGAAGGTGGACTACCCCAACGGCGAAAAATGGGTTCGCGCGCGGCCGGATTATGCGGCGCTGAAAGCGCTGTTCCGCCACTGGCAGCAGGGGATGCATAACGTCGCATGGAATGCGCTGTTCTGGTGTAACCACGATCAGCCGCGCATTGCATCTCGCTTTGGCGATGAAGGCATGCTGCGCGTTCCGGCCGCCAAAATGCTGGCGATGATGTTGCACGGCATGCAGGGCACGCCCTATATCTATCAGGGCGAAGAGATTGGCATGACCAACCCGCACTTTTCCCGCATTACCGATTACCGCGATGTCGAAAGCCACAATATGTTTGCCGAGCAGCGCGCCGCCGGACGCGAGGCGGAAGAACTGCTGGCGATTCTGGCCAGCAAATCCCGCGACAACAGCCGTACGCCGATGCAGTGGAGCGCCCGCAAAAATGCCGGCTTCACCACTGGCGAGCCGTGGATTGGCCTGTGCGACAACTACCGTGAAATCAACGTTGAGAAGGCCATCAGCGATCCGGATTCGGTATTTTATACCTACCAGAAGCTCATCCGTCTGCGTAAAACACTGCCGCTGCTCACCTGGGGAGATTACCAGGATCTGCTGCCCACACATCAGTATCTGTGGTGTTACCGCCGCCAGTGGCAGGGCGAAACGCTGCTGGTTATTGCGAATCTGAGCAACACATTTCAGCCGTGGCATCCGGAAGAGATGCCCGGCGACTGGCAGGTTGTGATCAGCAATTATGCCGAAATCTCCGCAAAACCTGGCGACATGGTGCTTCGTCCGTTCGAAGCCGTGTGGTGGCGACAGTCTTAGACTTATCCGACTAAACGCAAACACAACAGCAGGCATAAGCCTGCTGTTTTTGTTGAATTTTTAGTCAAAATGAGAACGCTAAAATTTACATTCCGCCAGGGTGCCCGTCCTCTGTGCTATCAAATTTTTACTTTGTCCTGAGTCAATAAAAACGCAAACATGTTTGATGCAAATCACTATATATAGAATTTAGAATGCTCTCCGGCCCAATATCTTGTATTTTCCGTCTACTATTCAAACAAGCCGTCCCCACGGGAACCTATACACGCTGTGGATAACACGGGCCAAAACAAGACAAACTCATTGGTTTTAGTAATGAATAGCTAAGCCATTAGTGCGTCTTCCATTGTGGATAACCTGTTTTTTAAAATGGAGTAATCATGACACCGCATGTGATGAAACGAGATGGCTGTAAAGTGCCTTTCAAATCAGAGCGCATTCAAGAAGCGATTTTGCGTGCAGCTAAAGCAGCGGGAGTCGATGACGCAGATTATTGCGCCACCGTCGCAGACGTAATCAGTCGTCAAATGCAGGATCGATCGCAGGTTGACATCAGCGAGATCCAGACGGCCGTTGAAAACCAGTTGATGTCCGGGCCGTACAAACAGCTGGCGCGCGCCTATATCGAATATCGCCACGATCGCGATATCGCGCGTGAAAAACGTGGCCGCCTGAACCAGGATATTCGCGGGCTTGTCGAGCAGACCAACTCGGCGCTGCTGAACGAGAACGCCAACAAAGACAGTAAAGTGATCCCGACGCAGCGCGATTTGCTGGCAGGGATTGTTGCTAAACACTATGCCCGTCAGCACTTGCTGCCGCGCGATGTCGTGCTGGCCCACGAACGTGGCGAAATCCACTATCACGATCTGGATTACTCGCCGTTCTTCCCGATGTTCAACTGCATGCTGATCGATCTGAAAGGCATGCTGACGCACGGCTTTAAAATGGGTAACGCGGAAATTGAACCGCCGAAATCGATCTCGACCGCGACCGCCGTCACCGCGCAGATCATCGCCCAGGTCGCCAGCCATATCTACGGCGGCACGACCATTAACCGTATTGATGAAGTACTGGCGCCGTTTGTCACCGCCAGCTTCAAAAAACATCGCAAGGTAGCAGAAGAGTGGCAGATTCCGGACGCCGACGGCTACGCCCACAGCCGCACCGAGAAAGAGTGTTACGACGCGTTCCAGTCGCTGGAATATGAAGTCAACACGCTGCACACCGCCAACGGTCAGACGCCCTTCGTCACCTTTGGTTTCGGCCTGGGTACCAGCTGGGAATCCCGTTTGATCCAGCAATCCATTCTGCGTAACCGTATTGCCGGTCTGGGGAAAAACCGCAAAACCGCCGTGTTCCCGAAACTGGTGTTCGCCATCCGTGACGGCCTGAATCATAAGTTTGACGATCCGAATTATGACATCAAACAGCTGGCGCTGGAGTGCGCAAGCAAGCGTATGTATCCGGATATTCTGAACTACGATCAAGTGGTTAAAGTCACCGGCTCGTTCAAAACACCAATGGGCTGCCGCAGCTTCCTCGGCGTCTATGAAGAGAACGGCGAGCAGATCCATGACGGGCGTAACAACCTGGGCGTGATCAGTCTGAACCTGCCGCGCATCGCGCTGGAAGCGAAAGGCAACGAAGCGGCGTTCTGGAAACTGCTCGACAGCCGCCTGGAACTGGCGCGTAAAGCGCTGATGACCCGTATCGCCCGTCTGGAAGGCGTGAAAGCGCGCGTGGCGCCGATCCTTTATATGGAAGGCGCATGCGGCGTACGTCTGAAAGCGGACGACGATATTTCCTCTATTTTCAAAAATGGCCGCGCATCGATTTCGCTGGGCTATATCGGCATTCACGAAACCATTAACGCGCTCTCCGGCAACAAGCATATTTACGACAGCGAAGCGTTGCGGGCAAAAGGCGTGGCGATTGTCGAGCGCTTGCGCCAGGCGGTCGATCAGTGGAAAGAAGAGACCGGTTACGGCTTCAGCCTTTACAGTACGCCGAGCGAAAACCTGTGCGATCGCTTCTGCCGCCTGGATACCGCTGAGTTTGGCGTCGTGGATGGGGTGACCGACAAAGGCTACTACACCAATAGCTTCCACCTCGACGTTGAGAAAAAGGTTAACCCGTACGACAAGATCGATTTCGAAGCGCCGTATCCGCCTTTGGCCAGCGGCGGTTTTATCTGCTATGGCGAGTATCCGAACATTCAGCACAACCTGCGGGCGCTGGAAGATGTCTGGGATTACAGCTATCAGCACGTACCGTATTACGGCACCAATACGCCGATTGATGAGTGTTACGAGTGCGGTTTTACCGGCGAGTTCGAGTGCACCAGTAAAGGTTTCACCTGCCCGAAATGCGGCAACCACGACGCCGCGCGCGTTTCGGTCACGCGCCGCGTTTGCGGTTATCTCGGCAGCCCGGATGCCCGTCCGTTTAACGCCGGTAAACAGGAAGAAGTTAAACGCCGCGTGAAACACCTCGGTAACGGGCAACTCGGTTAACAGCTCCGTTGCCCGGTGAATGGCGTTTACCCGCGCCGGGCACACGATCAGTGACGCCACCGTAGCTGATTGCCCGATGGCGCTACGCTTATCGGGCCTACGTTTTCTGCCGCTACAACTTTTTGTCTGATGCGTTTCCTCTAACCAGTTGATGTTGTAGCAAGGCGGCAAACGAGTAAATCCCGGGGAGCTTACTCCAGTAAGTGACCCGGGTGCGCTCAAGCAGCCAACGCAGCTACAGCGCCAAATGCGACGAGGAAAAATGAATTACCACCAATACTACCCTGTAGACATTGTTAATGGCCCCGGCACCCGCTGCACCCTGTTCGTCTCCGGTTGCGTACACGAATGCCCCGGCTGCTACAACAAAAGCACCTGGCGGCTCAATTCCGGCGTTCCTTTCACGCGGGAGATGGAAGATCGCATCATCGCCGATCTCAACGATACGCGCGTTAAACGCCAGGGCATTTCGCTCTCCGGCGGCGATCCGCTACACCCGCAGAACGTGCCGGACATTTTAAAGCTGGTGACCCGCATCCGCGCCGAATGCCCCGGCAAAGATATCTGGGTGTGGACCGGTTACAAAATGGATGAACTGAATGCCGCTCAGCTTGAGGTCGTAGCCCTGATCAACGTGCTGGTTGACGGTAAATTCGTTCAGGATCTGAAAGACCCGATGCTGATCTGGCGCGGCAGCAGCAACCAGGTCGTGCATCACTTGCGGTGAATACCGCTACAACCGCTTACGGGCTTGCCGGTAAGCGGCTCGCAAAAACTCAGTGCGAAGAGATAAAGTCAGAAGCCGGATGCGGCGGCGGGACGGCGAAACTCTGCTGCATTCTCTGCACTTCTTGCGCAGGCGGCAGGCCAAACAACCGTTTGAACTCGCGATTAAATTGCGACGGGCTTTCATAACCCACCGCATAGCTGGCTGCGGCAGCCGTCATCTCCTGGCGAACCATCAGCATTCGCGCCTGGTGCAGCCGTACTGATTTGACATACTGCATCGGCGGCATCTGCGTCATCGTTTTGAAATGACTATGGAATGTGGGCACGCTCATTCCCGCCTCATCTGCCAGTTGCCTCAAACTCAGCGGTTGGTGATACGCAGCATGAATATGCCGCAGCACCTTGCAGATTCTGCCGAATTGCCCCTGCAGCGCCAGCGCGGAACGCATGGCATGTCCCTGCGCCCCGGTTAATACGCGGAAATAGAGCTCACGCACCAGTGCTGGCCCAAGGACCGCCGCCTCCAGCGGGGAGCTTAGCGCTTCCAGCAACCGCAATACCGATTTCCGCATCCCGCCGTCCATCGGGCTGGACATCATACTTTGCGGCACTGCCGCTGCATGCGTGGCTCCCTGCTGCTCAATGTGCAGCAGCAACTCCGCCGCGACCTGAAAATCGAGATGCATATAGATAGCCAGCAACGGACGTTCGGCAGACGCCTCGGTTTCCATCACAAAAGGCACCGGAACCGAAACGGCCAGATAATGCTGTTCGTCATAAAGGTAGAGCTGCTCGCCGAAATAGCCGCGTTTACTGCCCTGGCAGACAATGACAATGCCGGGATCGTAGAGCACCGGCGTTCTGGCGAGCGGGCGATTGGATCGCAGAATACGGATATCCGCGAGCGCCGTCAGATTGTAGCCCTCCTGCGGAGCCAGTTCTTTCAGCAGCGCCACCATTTGCGGCTGATCGGGGAAAGGCATCATCACATCGTTACTCATAATTTTAGGCAATAAAAAGAGAATATATGGCCTAAAAAACGCCCAGTACAGACAATATTATGCAGCTTCCATTTTTCATGGGAGTACGACAATGTCCGCAGAAAAAATTGTTTTTATTACCGGCGTCAGCAGCGGTTTTGGCCGTGCGCTGGCGCAGGAAGCGCTGGCCGCTGGCTATCGCGTGATCGGTACGGTGCGCAATACGGAGGCAAAACAAGCGTTTGAGGCGCTGTCCTCTGGCCGCGCTTACGGGCGCATCCTGGATATCACGGATTTCTCAGCGATCGACAGTGTCATTGCCGAAGCGCAAACCAGCGTGGGGCCAATTGATGCGCTAGTGAATAACGCCGGTTACGGTCATGAAGGGGTAATGGAGGAGTCATCGCTGGACGCCTTGCGCCACCAGTTTGAGGTTAACGTGTTCGGTGCCGTCGCCATGATGAAAGCCGTGCTTCCGGGCATGCGCCAGCGGCGGCGCGGGCACATTATCAACATCACCTCGATGGGAGGTTTTATTACCATGCCAGGCATTACTTACTACTGCGGTAGCAAGTTTGCGCTGGAGGGAATTTCCGACGCGCTGGGCAAAGAGGTGCAGCCGTTTGGCATTTTTGTTACCGCCGTCGCGCCCGGTTCGTTTCGTACTGAATGGGCGGGCCGTTCGATGATCCGCACACCCCGCTCCATTGCCGATTACGATGCGCTTTTCGACCCGATCCGCAAAGCGCGTGAGGAGAAAAGCGGCAAGCAACCGGGTGATACGGCAAAAGCCGCCCGCGCGATCCTGAGCATTATGCAAAGCGCCACGCCGCCCGCCCATCTGCTGTTAGGTAGCGATGCGCTCACGCTGGTGCGGGAGAAACTGGCGACGCTGACAACAGAAATCAACGCCTGGGAGAGCGTGACGCGTTCCACCGACGGGTAACCCCTACACAACCGGGTAGCCACTACCCGGTTGTGTCAAAACCGGCTGACGCACTCCATCGCCACGCTGCGGAAGGCAGCGAAACTGGCGCAATCGCAAAGCCTTGAAGCTGCGCGCTCGCGCAGGAAGGTGACAAAAATATCGTAGATCGCCATCGCCTCTTCATACTCGCTTTTACTGATCGCCAGCAGGAAGATGACATGCGCGATCTCCTCGCCCCACTGAATGCCTTTTGGTGCGAGCACGGTGTAGACAACGGTTTTTTTCGCCAGCAGCCCCAGCGCATGCGGTAACGCGATGCCTTCGCCGAGCATGGTACTGACAATCGCTTCACGCTCCACCACAGAATCCACAAACTCTGCGCCGACAAAACCTTCATCCTGCAGCTGATCGCAAAGGGTTTTAAACAGCGTCTGCTGGTCCATCGTGCCGTCGATAATGCGGAAATGCGCGGCATCAAAATACTTTTCCAGCATCCACGGACGCGTTCTGTCCACCAGCACCAGCTTGCCGATCTGCTCCAGTTGGTAATCAGTGGGGAAAGGCGCAATGGTGACAATCGGTTTGTCTTTCTCGCTGATCCGCGCAGTGGAAATGACAAAATCTTCCGCAATACCGTCGCATTGCTCGTAGTCGCGCAGCGTCACGGTGCGCGAGACGACAATTTGCGGATATTTGCGCGCCAGCACCGCTTCAATCATCCGCACCATCGCATTCCCGGTATCGCACACCAGCAGCACGCGCGGCTGGCGCTGGTAGCCAATGTTGTAGTGGCGCTCAAGCCCTACGCCAATATGCAGCACCAGGAAGCCAATTTCGTTTTCACTGATGACATACGGCGTGTATTTGCCCCAACTGGATACCGCCGCCAGCGTCATATCCCAGGCCATCGGATAGTGCTGTTTGATGTTATCCAGCAACGGGTTAGGGATCATGATCTGGTAACGCACGCGGGTGATCATGGTTTTAATATGCGTCAGTAAATCCGCATGCAGTTGATCGTCATTTTGCAGGTTGTAGTTATAGTGCGTGTTGATATAGCCGAGAATGTAGTTCACCAGCGTTTCGTCGTCGTCAGCGCTAATGGCGCTCGGCGCAATCTCCTGCACGCGCCGCCCGGCAATATGTACCCGCAGCCAGTGTTCTTCCGAGGCAGCCAGCGGTTTTCCCGCCAGTTGCTGTAGCGCGGCAGAAATGGCGCGCGCCGCATCGCGCACGTTCTCATCGCCATCTTCGGCGGTAAATTCCGATAGCGGATACCCTTCACTGATACGCCGCACCGCCACCGCACAATAGAGGCGGATAAACAGATCGCCCTCATCAGTCAGGCGAATGTGATAGCGGCTAAAGCAATCATGCAGAATGGCGGCCAGCGCTTCCGGCACGCCAGGGTTGAGCGCCTCTTCGGTGATCAGCGGGTTGTGCGCGTTCTGCTGCGCCAGTTCAAACAGCAGATCCGTCAGACAGGCGCGCAGTGCCATCTCGCTGCCAAACAACTTCATGCCGTGGCGCGGACGGGTTTCCAGCGTCAGGCGATAGCGGGAAAACCATTCACGCACTTCGGTCATGTCGTTTTGCAGCGTGGCGCGGCTGACAAACCACTCATCCGCCAGATCTTCCAGCTTCAGGGAAAAGGCAGAGGTCAGAAACCGCACCACCAGGTAGTGCACGCGCTCCGGCCCGCTGCGGGGAATGCGCAACGCGCGCGGGCGGGCAGCCTGTAGTGTCTGGTAACGCGTTGCGTCATCGATCTTCAGTTGATAACCGCTGCCGCGCGTCAAAATAAACTGTGCGCCGTGGTGCTCCAGCAGCGCATTTAAGGCGGTGATATCGGCCCGAACGGTACGCGTGGAGACCGACAGCCTTTGCGCCAGTTCATCCTGCGGCAGTGTCTCGTTTTGCAACATCATAAACAGCTGCGCTAAACGTTGGTTCGGGAATCGCACATCAGTCTCCTGGCTTAGTGAGAGGAAATGACCATCTGAGATGGGCTGCCCACCGGTGTGTAATCCGGCACAAAACTTAGCTTACCGTCCTTCGCAACGCGAAAACGGGTGATATTGTCGCTGCGTTGATTCATGACGTACAGCCAGCGCCCCTGTTTATCCAGCGTCAGCGAGCGCGGATAGTCGCCGCGCGTCCAGACATCATCCTGATGCGCCAGCGTGCCATCCGGCTGTACGCTAAAGTGCGCCACGCTGTTATGCAGACGATTCGCCACATACAGTTGTTTACCATCCCGGCTGAGTACCAGACCGGCGGCAAAGCTGGTGCCTTTGTACGTTGCTGGCAGCGCCGAGGTGGTTTTGCCCTCTTTCAGCGTTCCGCTGGCGCTGTCCAGCGTGTAATACGTCAACGTTGAAGCCTCTTCATTGATCAACCACAGCCCATCACCTTTTGGCGTAAAGACAAAGTGACGCGGCCCGGCGCCTTTTGAAGACGCGTTGATAAAAGGAGGCTCATTAGGCGTTAACTTGCCACTCTGCGCCTCCAGGCGGTACTGATAAATGCGATCCAGGCCCAGATCGGTCGAGAAGACAAATTTCCCCTGCGGATCGGCGGCAATCATATGCGCATGCGGGCCGTTATGATCGCTGATGGCAAAGCTGCCCTCCACGGCGGCTGCAGGTTTGGCGGCTCCCGGTTCGCCCTGATCCTGATGGCTGTCCACCGCCTCGCCGAGGCTACCGTCGGCTTTTACCGGCAGTACGGCAATCGTACCACTGACATAATTCGCCACCAGCAGATAGCGCCCATTCGGCGTCAGTGCCAGATAAACCGGCCCGGCACCGCCGGATGACACCTGGTTTAGCTCCTGCAATGCGCCGTTATCGCCAATACGCAGCGCCTGCACCACGCCCTTTTCCACTTCGCTGGCGACATACAACGTTTTGCCATCCTGCGAAACGGTAAGCTGCGCCGCATTCGGCAGCGTGCTGACCAGCGTTTTGTTACTCAGCGCGCCGGATTGCGGGTCAACGGTAAAGCGGTAAACGCCTTCGCCGTTGGGGTTGTAGGTTCCCACCCAGGCGTACTGCGTCTGAGCAATGGCGCTGGTCGCCAGCAGGGAGAGTGAAGCAGCAAGCAGATGACGGGCAGTGTGCATGGTGGCTCCTTTATCGTGTGTGTTTCCCTCCCACAGGTTGCGGGAGGGCAGAATGTTTACTTCACTAACGCTTTGGTCATTGCCAGTAACTGGCGTACATCCGCCGGACGGGTATCACCGCTCGCTTTATCGATAATCGAGCTGTAGATATGCGGGATAATTTTGCTGACGCCCGCCTCCAGCGCGATGCGCAGGATTTCACTGTAGTTCTCCAGATCGATACCGCCAGTCGGCTCCAGCCAGAAGTCATGGCGCGCGCAGGCATCGGCAACCGCCTGAAACTCATCACGGCACTTCAGCCCGCCCATCGGGAAATATTTAATCGAGCTACCGCCCATGTCCTTCAGCAGTGCAATGGCGGTTTCCACCGGCACAATACCGTCGGCTGCCTGGCTGCTGAGCGGCCCGGTGGAGATTTTCACCAACCCGGGCGTGCCGGTCGGCGAGACCAGGCCGTTAACCACTGTTTCATTCTGCCCAAGCAGCGCGCGGCTGGTTGCCACGCCGGTAAACACCTGGTTGACGTGCTGCGGCTGTACGTCGCGGGAGATGGCGCTGACCATCACCGACTGGTTCGGATCGCCTGCGCCCAGGCCGACAGAGAGCGCGTTATCGATACGCGCCGCGTAGTCGCGCATATCCGCTACCGCCGTCGCCACGTCCGGGTAATTTTTGGACAGCACGCCGACCAGCACATGGCCTTCAGCCGCTTCATAGATGGCACTGGCATTCTCTTTGCTGCCTGCCAGCACATTCAGGCAGACGCGATCGCGGTAAAAGTTCGGGGTCAGTTTCATGCGTGTTGCTCCTTCAATTCTTCGGCGATGCGGCGATAAACAATCGCCAGTTGCTCAGCGCTCACGCTGCGCACATCGGCTTCGATAATGCCTTCATTGGCTTTGTAACCGCGGAAATAGATGGCGTATTCACCCTGTTTCAGCGCGCTGACCAGTTCGCCGGTGGCGATGCCGGTTACCGCTTCATCAAACTTGATTTCGCTGCGGGCAATGTCGCGCCCTGCGCTGTCCCACACGACACGTGCGCTCACGCCTTGCAGCGTGTTGAGCTGATCGATAAACGGCGTCATTTTGGCAACCATCTCCGCGCCGCTCTCTTTGCGGGCGCTCAGATAGTGTTCGATGGCGCAAGTCAGGCCAAGAATGCCCTCTTTGCCCACTTTCATGGCGCGGCCAATGCCCGCCGTCTGGCGTTTCACCCACTCAACGTACTGGGTTTTGCCGATCACCAGCCCGCTGGTTGGCCCTTCGATGGCCTTCGCGCCGCTGTAAATCACCAAATCGGCCCCGGCGCGGTAGTAGCATTGCAAATCCTCTTCCGCTGCGGCATCGACAATCAGCGGCAGGTTGTGCTTACGCGCCACCACCACCGCCTGCTCCACGCTGAGCATGCTTTTTTGTACGCAGTGGTGCGATTTGATGTAGAGGATCGCGGCCGTGCGCGGCGAGATTGCCGCCGCCAGCTGATCGGCGGAGCATTCGTTGGCATAACCCGCTTCCACCACTTTCCCGCCGCCGAGCGCCACCATCGTGCCGACCGGGGCGCCGAAGTTTACGTTATGACCGCGCGGCAGCACGATTTCGTTGTTCTCCATCACCGTGCTGTGCAGATTCTCCAGCAGCCAGTCGCTGTCGCGCACCAGCACCGCCGCAACGGATTGCGCAATCCCCGCCGAGGCGCAGGAGACAACGGTCGCCGCTTCAACATCCAGCAGCTTCGCAATGTATTCGCCGGTTTTGTTCACCAGATCTTTCATTTCGAAGTAGTGATTCATGCCGCCAAGCACGGCTTCCACCACTTCCGGGCGCGGGGTGGAAACGCCCAGCGCGGTCATCCGGCCGGAGGCGTTAATCACCTGTTTTAAATTGTACTTTTCATAAATCGAAGGCATGTTCTGCACTCCCTTGTTCGGTCAGATAGCCTTTGCCCGCGCGAATGGCGGCCAGCGGCGTGAGTAACTGTTCGGCCTGCAGGCTGTCGTTTTCCGCATCGGTGAACAGTACCGACTGGCGACGCAGGTCAAAAATGGTCAGATCGGCGTCGAAACCGACGGCAAGACGCCCTTTATGCTTCAGGCGCAGGCCAGCGGCGGCGTGGTCGGTCACGCAGGCAATCACCTGCGGCAGCGACAGGCCAATGGCGAGGAATTTGGACATCACGTTTGCCAGCGATCGCACCGGGCCGTCGATCCGGTTGCGGCAGTAGATATCAGAACTGATGGTCTGCGGCAGAATGCCGAGGCTGATGGCCTGTTTAGCCACCGCAAAGCTGAAGCTGGCGCTGCCGTGCCCAACATCAAGACGCACACCGCGCGCAATGGCGCGCGCCACGGAAGCGCGTAACTCGCCGCCCGGAGCCAGAATGCGGTTCGGTTTGCCGTTATAGCAGTGGGTAATGATGTCACCGGAGGTCAGCAGCTCAGCGATTTCATCGAGGTTCGGCGGGTTGTTGCCGATGTGCACCATCAACGGCAAATCGCCGTTGGCTTTCTGGATCGCCTTCGCGCGTTCCAGCGGCGCGATGCCGTTTTCGCCGACCACGCTGCTGCTCATGCGCGCTTTCAGGCCGACGATAAAATCCGGGTGGCGTTTCACCGCGTCATGTACCGCGTTCGCGTCGATATTAGCCATATTGGCCAGCTCGTTCTGAGCAATCAGCCCAACGCGGGAGATGTTCAGCAGCGCATACACTTCGGTCGCCGCTTCGCGGGTAATGGCATAAAAATCATCGACATCATCAGCACCGGTACTGCCCGCATCAATCACCGTCGTCACGCCGGTGTTGATGCCGACGCTGTCGGGTTGATCGTGGTAAATCGGCGAGTTCGGGTAGCAGTGCACGTGGGAATCAATCCACCCGGCGCTGACATAGTGTTCGCCGTGCAGATCGAGCGTTTTAACCGCCGGGTCGTTTATCTCGCCCAGCGCGGCGATTTTCCCTGCCTTGATGGCGATATCCGTCAGCGTATCGTCAACCAGACGCGCCCGGCGCAGGAGTAAATCAAACATGCGAATCTCCAGTAATAACGGGCGCCGCAGCGCCCGTAGGGTTCAGAGGGCAACCGGGAAGATAGAGCCCAGCAGCATAGCGCCGAGGATCGCGCCGCCGGTAATCGGTTTCTGCCAGAGGTAGAACAGCAGCGCGCCGACCAGCGAACCAATACCAATCGGAATGGAAGCGGTCATCGCGCTGAGGATAATCAACGGCCCGAGGAAGCGACCGGACGCGTTACCCGCGCCCATCATCACATCTGCGCCGTAGGTGGAATCGCTCTGGTTGATGGTGAACTTACGCGCCAGGATGATCAGGTAACCAATGGCCAGTCCAAGCACCAGGCCGGTTGCCAGCGAGGCGACAAAGTTTTCCACCGGAAAGAGGATCCCCGCGCCCAGCAACAGCGCCGGAACACCGAGGCCGACACCGGTCTGGATTGCGCCGCCGATATCAAGAATACCGACCAGCGAACCTTCGATAATGCGGGCGAACAGGAAGCTGGCACCAAACGCGGCAACCGCGCCGTATACGCCAGTGTCCATGCCGGAACGCAGCATCGAAACAAACGCCACTTCGTTAAACGCGCCGATACCGTACAGGTAGTACATATGTGTCCCGGCGAATACGCCGGAAGAGAGCAGGCCAACAAAGATCGGGAACGACCAGTCGGCGTACCAAAACCCTTTATTCTGTTCCATTTCGCTTCCTTATTTGCCGCTGAGCGAGTTGTGGATGAGCTCCAGCCAGTTCGGCGCGCTCAGGTGGAAGGACTCGATCATTTTCACATCGAAGCCGCGGAAGAAGGCGCTCAGCACAAACAGTGCGACAATGGCCGTCATCATCACTTTGGTGACGCGGTTCCAGCCGCTCTCTTCCACACCTTTACCAATCAGAATGCCCAGTACCAGGCCAGGTACGGCGTTGCCCATAATCAGCTGCGCCGCGCCGCCAAAGACGGTGGCCCAGAAACCCGATTTTTTGCCTGCGTCGATGGCTGCCAGCCAGAAGATCACCGGCATTACGGTGTTCACCAGCAGGTTGGCCGCCGGAACCAGCACTTTAACGGCGGTGACCTGCAAAGCCGCCGGAACGGAAGAAGCCGTCAGGTTAAGGAAGGTGACAACCACCATGCCAATCAGGCCACAGGCGATCGCCATCTTTTTCGGATCGTGCAGGGTTTCGCCGACGTTACGGTTTTTCACCATCAACGCCGCCGCGCCCCAGTTCGGAATGATGCGGTGGTCAACGTCCTGGGTAAAAGAACCCGCCGCAACGGACGAGGCCCAGGCGTTAAAGAAGAAGCCTAAGCCGAATGAGAAATGCGATGCAGGATCGCCTTCGCAGGAATTCAGTTCGCCCAGTGTACGAAATGCGCCCATCCCTTGTGTGGTCGGCGCATGGAACATGCGTGCAGCCCCCGCGCCAACACCGACGCCAACCAGGCCGCCGATGATGAGCGATTTTATTAGTATGATTAAGAACATCAGTCTGCCCTCTTCTACCCAGCGGAGGTGATTCACCGGGTATGCGTTGAGTTATTTCGTGACGAAGTCCACTTTATCGAGATTGATGGCGGTCACGTTGACGGTGACGTCCAGCTCCACGCTGTACGTCCGTCTTTCCCGACGCAGAAAGAGGAATAAAAACGCCTCTTTCCGTATCGTTTCCTGCGCATGAACAACCTGCACATCCTGTGGCTCGATACGCAGTAAAATCTGCGGCGACGCTTTCATCACCGCGGCCTGAACCTGGTTCAGCGCATCCGCGAAGGCGCGCGCTTTCGCCTCGCCTTTTCCCTTAACCCTGACCGTGGTGGTGAACTGTTCTTTCATGGTTATGCGCCGTATTTTTTCTGCCACGCCTGCACCAGGCGCTCGCCCAACTCTTCTTTGTCCATAAAGCCGAAGCCGAGAACATTGCAGCCTTCATTGATGGCGGTAACGCCCTCTTCCACGGAGCGCATGCCGTATTTGGCTTTATAGCCGTGTTTGTTCTGCGCAGTGATGGCACCCGCGCCGCCGCTGCCGCAAAACGAAATACCGAAGGTGGCGTTTTCCGCTTTCATCACATCACCCAGTTTCATATCTGCCGCTACTCCCGGTACTACCACGGCGCGGCCGCCCGCTTTTTCAACGCCGGCTGCGACTTTCTGACCTTTGCCAAGACGATCGCCAATCACTACGGTAATTTGTTCCATTTTTTGCTCCTTAGAGGTTTTCTTTTGCCACTTCGAAGTGCACCGACAGCAGCCAGGCTTCTTCTTCCGGAAGATTGCCAAACGCTGCCACCACTTCACGGGCCAGGTTCATTGATTCAGGCGAGATTTCATCAAACAGGCTGGCATCCACTTCCGGCAGCGGTTCGCCGGTCACCGACCGGTGCGCCATCGCGCGAACATGGGAGGTCAGCATCTGCTGCTGTACCGCATTCGGCGTGATACCGTGATTGCTCAGCAGCGCATAGACCTGCGTCAGCATGCGCCCGGCCAGGGTTGCCGTTTGCTCCACCCGCTCTTGGGCATCGTTCATTACCGCTCCGTTATTCACTCGTCGTACCCCATTCATCTCGTTGAGATAAAACTAACGTTGCGGGTTACGAGTTTGTAGCCAGGAGTTTTCCACTTCAAAGTGGAAAGGGAAAAGGCGTTAGTGATCTGCGCCACATAAATCGTCCGGGAAGAGATATATCACTGCGCAGGCGTCACAGATTGACGCAAAAGAAGCGGAAAAACGCCCTTGCGGAAGCAGAAACAAACGCGGAAGCCGAAGGGAAAAGCGTGAGCGCAATAAGGTTTTCTTATTGCTGATCCGCCTTCAGCTCACGCAGAAGATGATCGGTGAAAGAGGCGACCAGCGGTTGCAGCGGACGGCCGGGCAAACGCAACAGGTGCATCGGTCTTGGCGGCGGCAGCCACTCTGGCAGCACCCTGCACAGCCGACCGGCGTCAATGTCCCGTTGCAGCGTAATAAAAGCATGCTGCACAATCCCCAGCCCGCTGAGCGCCGCCTGACGCAGCGCCTCGCCGGAGTCGACCATCAGCCGGGGCGTGATGGCAATCTCCTGCGTGCCGGATGGCCCTTCCAGTTGCCAGCGATGATCCGAACGCCACTGGCTGAAGCTGACGCAGTGATGGTGCTTTAGCTCTTCCGGCGAACCGGGAACGCCGTGGCGAGCCAGATAGTCCGGCGAGGCCGCAAGTAACATGCGATACGGCGGAAGGGGAATGGCGACGCTACCGTCATCGTTAATGGCGCCAATCCGAATCGCCAACTGAAAACGCTCTTCAATTAGCGAGACTTTACGGTCGCTGAGCACCATCTCCGCATTCACGCCCGGATAATGCTGCAAAAACCGCGACAGGATCGGCGTCAGCACCCGATTCCCCCAGGCAACCGGCGCGCTGATGCGCAGCAGCCCGGCGACATTTTCATACAGCTCGCTTGCCAGCCCATCCGCGTCACGCACCGTGGCCAGAATTTGCAACCCATACTGGTAGAAACGCTGGCCCGCATCCGTTAACCCCTGGCGGCGCGTGGTGCGGTGCAGCAACTGACAGCCCGTTCTGAGCTCCAGCTCGCGCACATGTTTGCCCACCATCGCGGGCGTGATCCCCAGCGTTTCTGCCGCCGCCGTAAAGCTGCCGCAGGTCACCGTCGTGACAAAGGATTCAACGCATTTCAAATAATCCATTTTGGCTATTCCAAATTCTCAGTATCAAATGAAGATAATAAACCCGCATTTATCCTCGCATAGCGGCGAGAAATAATAATGTGATTATCATCTGCGGGATTTTTTCATGATGCAATCGCTGGTTTTTGATCAATTTGGTTCCCCCGAAGTGCTGTGGTTGCGCACCAGCCCTGAGCCGGAACCGGGCGAAGGCGAACTGTTGGTGGAGGTTTCCGCCGCCGGGCTGAACTTTGCCGATATTTATCGTCGTCAGGGGCGTTATCCGCTGGCGGGAACGGCACCGTGGATTGCCGGTTACGAAGGCGCGGGGCGCGTGCTCAACGTCGGTAGCGGCGTGGAAGGCTGGCAGGTGGGCGATCGCGTTGGTTTTGCCGATGTTCCGCTGGCACATGCCAGCCATATTCTGGTGCCGCAGGATCATGCTATCCGCCTGCCTGACTGGGTTTCGGAAGCGGAAGCCGCATCAATATTGTTACAGGGCTTAACGGCGGATTATCTGCTGCATGACATCTTACCCGTCGAGCCGGGTATGCATGTTGCGGTACTGGCGGCAGCGGGCGGTGTTGGCAATCTGCTGACGCAAATGCTGGTGGCGCGCGGCGTGCATGTTTTCGCTGTCGCCTCCAGTAAAAGCAAACAGGCTGCCTGCCTGCACAATGGTGCCGAGGTCGCAACCGATTATTACGGCTGGCCAGAACAGGTTCGCGCCTGGCATTCAGCGGGCTGCGATATCGTTTTTGATTCGGTGGGCAGCACGCTGCTGGAAAGTATCCAGAGCCTGAAAGATGGCGGCCGGGTGGTGTTATTCGGTATGTCCGGCGGCGAGATCCCGGCCTTTGATCCGACCGGGTTGTTACTGAAATCCGGAGGCGTTATCGGCGCCGATCTCTGGACGTACCTCACCTCGCAACAGGAGAGACAGCGCCGCGCCGATCGGCTGTTTGCGCTGTTGAAAGCCGGAGATATCACGTTGCCCACGGTGACATCATTTCCGCTTTCCCGCGGCAAAGAGGCGCATAGCCTGCTGGAGAACCGGCTGTTCAGCGGCAAGGTGCTGTTGATTCCGTAATCGGCGGAATCAACATAGCGGATGGCGGCTTCGCCCCAGTAAATGGGCGCTCTGCGATAAACATTATGCTGTCGCAGGCGCCAGCCTGCGCGATAACGCAATCCCGGCATAAAACAGCGCAAAACAGAATACGCTCACCAGTATCAACACGACAGGGACGTCCGCTGGAGGCATAAACGCAAGCAGCACGCCTGTCACTGCCGGATTTATCGCCCCGCCAAGGCTGCCCATGTTCTGAAATGAGAAATAAAAGGCTCTCTCCGCGGGCGGCGCAATCTGGTCAATGACCCGATATTGCAACGGTGCAAAAATAATCTCGCCGAACGAGAAAAAAAACATTCCCGCGATCCAGACAACCCGGCTTTCACCGGCGGCGCTGAAGATAAATAACCCCACGACCAGGCATATTGTCCCTGCCAGGAATCCCATGGCGAATGAGTACTTACTCATGAGATTACCGGTAATGTACTGGAACAACACAACCGTAATCGCGTTGGTGGTAATCAGAACAGAGACAATATTGCCCACGGTTACCGCATCATGGTTCACCATCAGAATTTGTGAAATACAACTGGCAAACCGTTCGAAGACGAAGGAGGCCAGGAAAATAGCCAGCGTGAAAACCAAAAGAATAATAAACCGCTGTTTATCCCGCACGGGTGTATGCAATGAAGGAGACGCGGCGACTACCGGCTGTGTTCTCATCGTCAAACCCGCCGTCGCGACAATCGCCAGCAGGCCCAATATGGCAGATAAAAGAAAAGGGAAATAGACATGATTTCCCACCAGCCAGGCACCGATTAACGGTCCAACCATCCAGCCAATGTTGATAAAGGTATAATTCAGAGAAAAAACGCGGGTTTTCTCCTCATCACTGAAATGGTCGGAAATAAAGCACTTGATGATCGTGGAATATAATGCGTAGCAGCAGGTTATCAACGTAAAGCAGATAACAAAAACAACGGCAGAGTAGAAATAGCCGAGAATTAAAAATGAGCAGGAAAAAATAAGCAGCGATAATGTCAATAATAATTTATGGCTGAAAAGGTTAGCCAACTTTCCACTGACGATACTCAATAAAATCCCGACGACAATTGCCAGCGTAAGTACGTTACCGGTATTGAGGATAGACATTCCCAACTGGTTATGTAAAAACAGCGGCAAAAACGGGAGAGTCACGCCTCTCCCGACTGTCGCAATAAAAGATCCTGCCACCAGCATTGCAATATTACGTCTGCCAGTGAGCGGATAATCTATAGCGTTTTCTTTAATCAATGGAGTAACTCCAGTTCCATCTCCTGTTGAACCTGCGCAAAAAAGCCGCACAGATCGTTTTCCAGCGTCTGATGGTTCGGATAGATAACCTGAATCCGCCCTATCGTTTCACCCGGTTTAACCTGCGACATACCTTGTTGACCGGGTAACTCTTCATAGACTGGCCGGAACCACGACAATACCAGTTCACGGAATTTTTGCGGCGAGTAGCTTCCCTCTTTGGCGACATCAAAGCGGATAGCGCTGCCGACGCCGTCGCTTTGCAGAATCTCCTGTTCGTTCAATGGCACGCCGGAATGAATATCAGCAAGCCAGCGGAATATATTGTTTCCAGAGACATTGTTATAAAGGATAGGCATATAGCTACCCATAATTCTCGGGTTAACTTCAACAAGCACCGGCCCTGATTTCGTCAGGATCAATTCAATATGGAAAATCCCATGGCTTAATCCCAGCGCGGAAAGAACAGAAATCGTATATTCGCGGCATAATTTCTGTTCAGACTCGGTTAATAGCGCAGGCATATCAATTCGGTATTCTACGAGTTCATTCTGGCTTGAACGTCCCCGGCCGGAAATCATAAACGCATTATATGTTAAACCATCATGCGCGACTTCCACGGATACCATATTACCGACCAGGTATTCCTCCACCAGAAACCCGCGTAAATACTGCTCCTGCATTTTTAACGGTTCGCGAGCGACAGCATCCATGATCCCCTGCCAGGCGCGATGCAATTGTGAAGCGTCACGAACAATTGCAGTCGCCACACTGTTAAGGGAGGTTTTAGGCTTAATAACCAGAGGATAACCTATTTCATCGGCAGCACGAACTAAATCGCCATTGGTTTTCACATGGCGGAATTTTGCATTTTTAATACCGTGTTGATTAAGACACTCACGCGTATTATCTTTATTTCTGCTCTTTAAGACTGCATGGTATGAAGGAAAAGGCAAATGCAGTGCTTCGGCTACCGCAGCAGCCGATTCCATTGAGTTTTCTGCAATACAAATTATCCCATCAAGCGGTTTTTTCTTATCTATTTCACAGGCGAGCTTCAGAAGCTTATCGGCTTTGTCAGTATCTTCAAAATAATAAATATCAGTTAACGACTTTTTAATATATTTGTTTTCGTCAGTGTCAGCGTAGCAGATAAAAGAGGTCGATTCGATATAAGAAATATCATGCCCTAAAGAAATAATTTCTTTAATTGCTTTAAGGCCAGTAAGGTTTGCATTGATAAAAAGAAAATGTGCCATGTTTTTATTCCCTGCCAGACAGGACGATGCCCTTCATTGAAAAACTACAGGAAAACTGTTCAACCGTAACGGCATGATGTGTTTTCCCCCAGGTTGTCGGATCCATAAAACAGATAAAGCGTTGGCCAAACATATTCCTGAGCGCATAGAGCAAAACCAGATGCCCACCACGACGGCCATCGCACGGAAATTTATGCGTAACGGAAGCGATGATGAGCTGTGATGTTGTCAGTTTTTCTATCACCTGCTCCAGACTCAACGGCATCGCCCGGACGGTAATGCCATGCGTTGAAATCACCTGCGCAAGTTGTTCATGCCGCCAGCCCTGCGCGGTATACCCGCCGATGCTGACACAAGCGTTGAACAATGTTTGGACAGGAACATGAATGCCTTCCAGTAATAAGAGTGCCGAGCTTGCGCACGCCAGCCCACATGATCGAACGGACCAAAAATCAAGCAGTTCCGTCAACGACGCAGGCAGGCTATGGGACTCATTGAGTTCCGCGTGCCAATACTGGCAAACGTAAGGTGGTCTTTTCACATCGGTGCCTGGTGCGTTGCTTGCTTAAGAAATGCCGTATTCATTATTGCGAGGATCATTTCTTCATAGCTGAAGCCGAAAGAGGTAAACATTTGGGTAAAATTCCCGCCATGAGAAATCCCTGGCACGGTATTGATCTCCAGGACAAAGACGTTATCGCCCTGAATCATCATGTCGACCCGGGAAATGCCTTCACAGCCACTGTGCAAAAATGCCTGCCACGCCGTCTCTTTTATGGTTTGCTGCTGTGTTGCAGAAAAGCTGCCGCCCAAACAGTAGTGGATACTGTTTTTGCTTTTGCCAAGTTTCAATTCGGCATCATAAAACTGCGCTTCCGTCTCTGTAGTCAGTACCGGCAGAACATAATATCCGGTTGATAATTGGATAATTCCAACCGTCACAAACGCACCATCAATATACTTTTCCATTAAGTACGAAGTGATACCTTTCACACACTGCTGTTCTTTCCAGTATTTCAAATCCTGGTCGTTTTTAATTAACGTAATGCCCAGGCTGCTGCTACCCTGCCTTTCTTTCATCATTACCGGATAAGCAAGGATAGCGGCTTTTGTCTGTAATGAATCCAGTGTTTCACCGCTTTCCAGTTCGTAATAAGGCGCGGTATTAATGCCTGAACTTTTCATAACGTGCTTGAAATATAATTTATCACAACAAATGGCGCTGGCTGCGATGCCCGGTCCAGGATAAGCAACACCAAGATAATCCAGCCATCCCTGAATACGACCATCTTCGCCAAACTCGCCCTGCGCATAAATAAATGCATAATCGGCAACAGCCAGATAATCTTTTATTTTGGCGTCGGTACTGGCCACTCTTTTGTAATTGAACCCCAAAGCAGACAGGGCTTTATCAATAGCCAGAATGCCCCGTATCTCAGCGGCTGCATTATGCGTGTATATTTTGTTTTCGTCGGAATGATCGCCTTCAACCAATACAATGAATTTGTCTTCCAGCGTACTTTTCAAATTAGTAAGAACGTTTCGTTCAAGGTCGAAATTTGAATATAGCTCATCATCTGTTTTATAATAAAAAACAGTCATAATTAGGGGTTCCCCATAAAAATAGATTGCTGGGTTATATTGCCGCCAGTTTAGAGATGTACCGCTCACCGGAGTCAGGAGAGATGCAAACAATATGCTTGTAGAGTGCCATTTCGGCTATTTTTTTCGCCACTGAAACGATGGCACCGCTCGACAGGCCAATATCTACTGCATCACTGGTATACAGCTCATGGCAGGTTTCGATGGCTTCTCTATCTGTAACCTGATAAATGTCATCGACAAATTTTTTGTCATATATTTCCGGGATAAAATCAGAACCGACCCCTTCAATACACCAGGGTTTTGGCTGACGCTCTTCCGAATATTTATCTGCGTGGTAAATCGAACCGGCTGGATCAATAGCAATAATTTTTACATTGGGAGCATGTTCGCGGAAGTAACGCGATATTCCCATAACGGTACCGCCGGATCCGATACCACAAACAATGGCATCCACATTGCCCTGCGTTTGTTGGTATATTTCTGGCGCCGTTGAAAAGTAATGAGCTTCACTATTATAAGGGGAACAGAATTGGTTCAGATAATACCGCCCGGCAACTGCCGCGTATTCTTTAGCCATTTCTATATAGTGAGTTCTGGAACCTACGGGGGAGGATGATGAAGTGAGGATAACATTAGCGCCAAGATGTTTTAATAACGCCAGTTTCTCTTTGCTGATTTTATCATGGGTAACGATGGTGACTTTATATCCCTTATGCTTTCCGATCCAGGCAACGCCAACACCTGTATTACCTGAAGTAGCTTCAACCAATTCCATACCGGGTCTAATTTTCTCATGCCGTTCGCATTGAGAAATCATTCGTAATGCAACCCGGTCTTTTATTGATCCTCCGGGGTTGAATGATTCCAGCTTGACATAAAGATGAGAATTGAACTGCCGGTTTTTAAGAATCTCTATCAATGGCGTATTGCCAATTGAATCCGTGATATCACCTGTCATAGGTATTTAATCCATCAAATTGTCACAAGAATAAGACAGCCAGCTATCATAAGCCAGCCTTATAAAACTATGCTCAAAATTAATAACAGTCAATCAATAGACAATGCTGTTCAAATAATAACCTGATTGTATTTATCCATATATTTCATATAGTTACAATAAAAGAATTTATAAACAACAAATGATAACAGTGACAATCAAATAAAAAATAGAATGTATTTTTATAACCATGCAAAAAGACAGGATTTTCAACCAGACAGAGTCCGCTGAATAAGTTTTATTGTTCATATGGCGATTGCAGCACAATATTATTTGCAACGCAGAGATCCCTTCAGTGAATTATTTCAATCTTTGTATTCGGCATTCGTGATAATTTCATTGCGTTAAAATAAGGCAAATAATCTTCACCTGTGCGACTGCATAGTCAATATGTCGGTGTATTTTCGGCAATATTTCGAATAACGGTTTTTAATAAGCCAGGAAAGCAAGCTACCAAATTTGGTCATTATTGGCTAAATACGGAAACGCGCAGGGAGGGGATAAGGGGGAAAACGCTGTCTCTCCCCCTGAGTAATGCTTTATACGTGTTGCTCAAAGCCGATTAACGGTACTTCTTGTGATAGGTGTTGCGCGTATCAACAAACCCTTTCGCTGCCGCCTGCGCTTCTTTCACTTTGCCTTCGTTAGTCAGCTTCAGCGCGCCGTCAATTTGACCCACCAGGATATCAAAACCGTGACGGAAATCTTTCATCTCGGCGCTGTCCGGCGCTTTACCTTCCAGCTTCGGCGGTGTGGCTTTTTGTGCATCCAGCGCAGCGGTACGCATTTTGGTTAACGCATCTTTCATTTCTGTGGCGTCACTGGTTTTCTGCACCACTTTGAGATTTTCGTTGAGGGTATCCATATCATCACCGAGATCGGCGGCAAACACCGTCGAACCGACAAACAATGACGACACAGCAAGGATCGCTAACAGGTTTTTACGCATTGCTCACTTCCTTTTTATTATTCACGCTTAAGGCGCACCATTTTGCGCCACGGAGTAATGTTATTGTCCGGCGATTTTCATCTCCGGTAACAACACTGAACCACACTGAATGTTACTGCGCTGTTCAATATCGTCACCGATGGTAACAATATTGCGCCACATCTCTTTTAAGTTGCCGGCGATGGTAATTTCGCTCACCGGATACTGAATTTCGCCATTTTCTACCCAGAAGCCGGAAGCGCCACGGGAATAATCGCCGGTAATACCGCTCACGCCCTGGCCCATTAATTCGGTCACCACCAGACCGGTGCCCATCTCTTTCAGCATCTGCTCAAAGCTCAGGCCGCGCCCGGCAATGCGCCAGTTGTGAATACCACCAGCGTGGCCGGTGCTTTTCAGGCCCAACTTACGCGCGGAGTAGTTGGTCAGCAGCCACTGCATCAATACGCCATCTTTGATGATGTCGCGGCGTTCGGTGCGCACGCCTTCGCTGTCGAACGGCGTCGAAGCCAGCCCTTTACGCAGGTGCGGATGCTCTTCAATGGTCAGCCATTCCGGCAGGATCTGTTTGCCGAGATAGTCGAGCAGGAACGTCGATTTACGGTACACCGCGCCACCGGCGATCGCGCCGACCAGATGACCAAACAGCCCGGTTGCCACTTCATGGCCGAAAATCACCGGCGCTTTCATGGTCGGCAGCTTACGCGGCGAGAGGCGCGACAGCGTGCGCTTAGCGCACTCATCGCCGACCCACTCCGGCGTTTTCAGGTCGTTGATATCACGCCCAATGGTGTAGGCGTAATCGCGCTCCATTTCGCCGTTCTCTTCGGCAATCACGCAGCTCGACAGCGAATGGCGGGTGGAACAGTAGCTTTGCAGCATACCGTGGCTGTTGCCGAAAACTTTAATGCCGTAGTGGCTATTGAAGCTGCCGCCTTCGGTATTGGTGATACGTTTGTCAGCTTTCAGCGCGGTTTGTTCAGCGCGAGCCGCCCACTCAATCGCTTCATCCGGCGTCACTTCCGCCGGGTGGAAAAGATCGAGATCCGGCGCGTCGAAGGCCAGCAGCTCTTTGTCTGCCACGCCCGCGTAAGGATCCGGCGAGGTGTAGCGGGCAATATCCAGCGCCGCCTGCACCGTACGGGCGATGGCATCCGGGCTGAGATCGGTGGATGACGCGCTGCCTTTGCGGTTCTGGTGATAAACGGTGATCCCCAGCGCGCCGTCGCTGTTAAATTCTACATTCTCCACTTCACCGTAGCGCGTGCTGACGCCGATCCCGGTGGTTTTGCTGACCGCCACTTCCGCACCGTCCGCTTTCCCGAAGGCCAGCTCCAGTGCTGTGGAAACCGCTTCTTCCAGCGTTTTGCGTTGTTGTGCAACTTGTGTGATTACTTTCATCGCCAATGCCATAATTAAGGGAGAGAATCTTTGAAGTCTAACAGAGAACCGTTTTTCAGTGCGCGCCTTAACTGGTAACATTAGCCTCTTTTTTTAAGGAGCCTGAGATGACAAAGCAGCCCGACGACTGGCTCGACGACGTGCCCGGTGATGATATTGAAGACGAAGATGATGAGATCATCTGGGTCAGTAAAAGTGAAATTAAGCGCGATGCTGAAGAGTTAAAGCAGCTTGGCGCGGAAATGGTAGATCTGGGGAAAAACGCGCTGGATAAACTCCCGCTCGACCAGGATCTGCGTGATGCCATTGAACTGGCGCAGCGCATCAAAAAAGAGGGCCGCCGCCGCCAGCTACAGCTGATCGGTAAGCTGCTGCGTCAACGCGACGTGGATCCTATCCGCCAGGCGCTGGATAAGCTGAAAAACCGTCACAACCAGCAGGTGGCATTTTTCCACAAGCTGGAGCAGATTCGCGATCGTCTGATCGAAGAGGGCGACGATGCGGTGCCGGAAGTGCTGAACCTGTGGCCGGACGCTGACCGTCAGCAACTGCGTTCGCTTATCCGCAATGCGCAGAAAGAGAAAGAAGGCAACAAACCGCCAAAATCCGCGCGTTTGATTTTCCAGTATCTGCGCGAACTGGCTGAAACCAGCGAGCAGTAACCGCCCTGTAATCACCCTCTCCGCCAGGGGAGGGATTTTCCCTCGCTTTTTTCTTCATCGCCTTTATGCATCACGCCTGATTAGCTGAATCGTTAAAGCTAAAATCATCACCGATCACAAATTCGCTACCGTTATACGTTTCATTTCTCTCATAAATGTGATCAATATTCGCTTTTCATACATCATTCCGCACTGTTTTTCATCAGATGAATCGGATCACATTTTATCCACTGCGCAAAACGTAGATTTTCGCTGTGGTGACGATAATCGATTCAGCTAAAAAGGATGGAATGATGAAAAAGAGAGTAATACTTTCCGCTCTGGCACTGCTTATCTCTGGCCCTGCGATGGCGAAAACCTGGGTGCTGACAAGTGCTGAAGGCGGTACAGAACAAGGAAACTGGCGGATTACCAGCGATCAGCTGAACATCAAAGATCAGCAGTTCAGCATTGAGCAGGTGGTACTGCACGGTGGCAAGCAGGAAGGCAGTAAAGTCATTAAACTGAGCAGCAAAAACGGCCTCACCATTGCCCTTAGCCCGACGCGCGGCATGAATTTGCTTTACGCCGACGGTTTTGGCGTACATATGGGCTGGAATTCGCCGGTTAAAGAGGTAGTCAACCCGGCATTCATTAATCTCGAAAGCCGTAACGGACTGGGCTGGCTGGAAGGTTTCAACGAGATGGTGGTGCGCTGCGGTTATGAATGGACCGGCCATCCGGTCACCGCTGACGGGCAGATTTATACCCTGCATGGCAAAGCGGGCAACACGCCAGCATCCCAGGTTTCGGTGGATGTCAGCGAAACGGCGCCTTATGAAATTCGTATTCGCGGGTTGGTAAAAGAGAGCGCATTTAAAAAAGTGGATCTGCAAACAGAGACGGAGCTGCGCTATATTCCTGGCAGCAACAGCTTCAGCCTGCATGATGTGCTGACCAACCACGCGGATTACCCACACGACTATCAAATTATCTATCACAGCAACTTCAGCAAACCGATTCTCGAACAGGGTGCGCGTTTTATAACGCCGTATGAAAACGTCAGCCCCTTCAACGACTACGCCAAAGGCGGTCTGAAAGAGTGGCAAACCTACGCCGGGCCGACCAAAGGCTTCGACGAGATGGTGTTTAATATCAAACCGCTGGCCGATGCCAGCAAACAGACGGTGGCCGCGCTGGTGAACAAAGCGGGCGATATAGGGGTGGCAATTAGCTATAACACCGAACAACTGCCAGTGCTGACGATGTGGAAAAACACCGACACGGAAAAACAGGGCTATGTTACCGGGATTGAACCGGGCACCAGCTATGCCTATCCGGTCACCATTGAACGCGCGCAAAAACGCGTAAAACAGCTGCAACCGGGCCAGAGTACACGCTTCGATCTGACTTACACCCTGCTGCATAACAGCAGCCAGGTGGCTGACGTAGAGAAACGCGTGAAAGAGATTCAGGGCAGCAAAACGCCGCAGACTATCGACACGCCGATGGCAAAAGAGTAATCCGCAGCCATAAAAAAACCGCGCCGGTTTCCCGGTCGCGGTTTTTTTTATTTCAGCCAACCGTCAGAGCTTGTCCGCTTCGGCCTCAGCCTTTTTCGCTAAGCCATCAAGCAGCTTCTGGTGAATACCGCCGAAGCCGCCGTTGCTCATCACCAGGATATGATCGCCAGGCTGTGCGGTTTTGATGATCATCTCCGCCAGCGTATCGACATCCGCGCTCCAGTGAGCAGGCTGCACGCAGGCATCTGCCACTTCCGCAACCTGCCACGGAATATGCTGCGGTTGCAGCAGGAACACTTCATCAGCGCGTCCCAGCGATGGCGCCAGATCGTCTTTGCAGATGCCCATTTTCATCGTGTTGGAGCGCGGTTCCAGCACGGCGATGATTTTCGCCGTACCGCCGACTTTACCGCGCAGCGCGGCCAGCGTGGCGAGGATCGCCGTCGGGTGATGCGCGAAATCGTCATACACCGTTACGCCGTTCGCTTCGCCGCGCAGCTCGAGGCGACGGCGGGCATTGATAAACGAGCCCAGCGCACTGGCCGCATCCGCCGGTGCAACGCCAACATGGCGCGCAGCGGCAATCGCCATCAGACCGTTGTGCATGTTGTGCTCGCCCACCAGCCCCCAGTTCACCTGCCCGACGCATGCGCCGTCCAGCCATACTTCCCAGCTTGAGGCATCGGTGGACAGTTTCTTCGCCTGCCAGTGGCCCTGTTCGCCCACCAGTTCCTGCTCGCTCCAGCAGCCCATCGCCATGGTCTGCTTCAGGTTGATGTCGTTTTCCGGCCAGATGATTTTCCCCTGCCCCGGCACGATGCGCACCAGGTGGTGGAACTGCTTCTGAATCGCTTTCAGGTCGTCAAAAATATCCGCATGATCGAATTCAAGGTTATTCAGAATCAGCGTGCGCGGGCAGTAATGAACGAATTTGGAACGCTTGTCGAAGAAAGCACAGTCATACTCATCGGCTTCGATCACGAAGAAAGGGCTGTCGCCCAGACGCGCAGAAACCTCAAAGTTCCCCGGAACCCCGCCAATAACAAAGCCCGGCTTGTAGCCACAGACTTCGAGGATCCAGGTTGCCATCCCGGCGGTGGTGGTTTTGCCGTGCGTACCGGCAACGGCGACGACCCAGCGATCGCGCAGAACAAAGTCGTGCAGCCACTGCGGGCCGGACATAAACGGAATGTTTTTCTCCAGCACCGCTTCCACGCATGGATTACCGCGCTTCATGACGTTGCCGATAATCACCAAATCCGGTGCAGGATCGAGCTGGCTTGCGTCATAACCTTCAATCAGCTCAATGCCTTCCTTTTCAAGCAGCGTGCTCATCGGCGGGTAAATATTGGCGTCGGAGCCCGTCACCTGATGTCCCAGCGAACGCGCCAGCAAGGCCAGGCCGCCCATGAAAGTGCCACAAATCCCCAAAATATGAATGCGCATACGTTTTTATCCTTTCCAAAACTGGCGCACATTTTACGCATATGTTTAACGTCTGAGAAATGCATTTCAGGATAATCCCCATACTGCTGGCGCGATTCACCTGAGCACGAGCTTTTGAATCTTTGTTAGTATTGTTGTATGTCCGTCGCGTTTTCGACTTCGAAAGCGCTGGCTGTTAAGGTTCAGGCTGTTTACTATCCGGAACTTGCTGTCGCCAGCAACCTGAAACCTTCAGGACAAGATCGCTTTACTCCATATACATGCAGGGAAAGTGTTATGAAAACGTTAGGTGAATTTATTGTCGAAAAGCAGCACGAGTTCTCACACGCCACCGGTGAATTAACTGCTTTGCTGTCGGCGATAAAACTGGGCGCCAAGATCATTCATCGCGATATCAATAAGGCCGGTCTGGTCGATATCCTGGGTGCAAGCGGTGCTGAAAACGTCCAGGGCGAGGAGCAACAAAAACTCGACCTGTTCGCAAACGAAAAACTGAAAGCTGCACTTCGCGCACGCGATATCGTGGCCGGTATCGCATCTGAAGAAGAGGACGAAATTGTCGTTTTCGAAGGTTGCGAACACGCCAAATACGTGGTGCTGATGGATCCTCTTGATGGCTCATCGAACATCGACGTTAACGTCTCCGTTGGGACCATTTTCTCTATTTACCGCCGCGTGACTCCCGTCGGCACGCCGGTTACGGAAGAAGACTTCCTGCAACCGGGCAACAAACAGGTTGCTGCGGGCTATGTGGTCTACGGTTCATCCACCATGCTGGTTTACACCACCGGCTGCGGTGTTCACGCCTTTACATACGATCCGTCACTCGGCGTTTTCTGCCTGTGCCAGGAGCGCATGAGGTTCCCGGAGCGTGGCAATACCTACTCCATCAACGAAGGTAACTACATCAAATTCCCGCAGGGCGTGAAAAAGTACCTGAAGTTCTGCCAGGAAGAGGATAAAGCGACCAACCGTCCGTATACCACGCGTTATATCGGCTCGCTGGTGGCGGATTTCCATCGCAACCTGCTGAAAGGCGGCATCTACCTCTACCCCAGCACCGCAAGCCACCCGCAAGGGAAACTGCGTCTGCTGTACGAGTGCAATCCGATGGCGTTCCTCGCTGAACAAGCGGGCGGTAAAGCGAGCGACGGGAAAGAGCGCATTCTGGATATTCAACCAGAAAGCCTGCACCAGCGCCGTCCGTTCTTCGTCGGCAATGAGCATATGGTTGATGATGTAGAACGTTTTATGCGTGAATTCCCGGACGCGTAAGCGCAGGGAAAGAGGAATAAAGCGCCACATTTGTGGCGCTTTTTTTTAGCGCACGAAAATCCGTTTAACGCGGTACAAACAGCCAGCCGCGGATTTTTTTAAACTCGCGCTCTTCGCACACCGCGCAGTAATCGCTGTCTTTCAGCGCTTCGTTATCGCATTGAATACAAACACCCATTTCTCTTCCTTTGATTATCCCTGGGTTTGCAGGCGGAAGGATGCCATTGCTTGCAGCAGCTCGCGCGACTGCTCTTCCAGCGAACGGGTCGCGGCAGACGATTGTTGTACCAGCGCCGCATTCTGCTGCGCAGTTTCATCCATCTGACTGACCGCGATATTGACCTGCTCAATACCCCGGCTCTGCTCCTGCGATGCGTTGGCGATTTCGCGCATCAGTTTGGTCATACGCAGCACTTCTTCGGCGATTTCATCCATCGTTTCACCCGCCTGCATCGCCAGATCGCTGCCTTCAGACACCTGCGCCTGCGAGCTGCTGATAAGCTGGCGGATCTCTTTCGCCGATTCGGCGCTGCGGCTGGCAAGATTGCGCACTTCCCCGGCCACCACCGCGAAACCACGCCCCTGCTCTCCCGCGCGCGCCGCTTCGACCGCGGCGTTCAACGCAAGGATATTGGTCTGGAAGGCAATGGCATCAATCACGCTGAGAATATCGGCGATGCGATCGGAACTGCTGGAGATATCGCGCATTTTTTCAATCACATAACACACCATTTCACTGCCGCGATCGGCGGTATCGGAAACGGTTCTAGCCAGTTTATGCGCCTGCTCGGCGTTGTCAGCGTTCAGTTTCACCGTGGCGGTGATCTGCTCCATGCTGGCAGCCGTCTGTTCAAGCGATGTCGCTGTTGACTCCGTGCGTTGCGACAGATCGACGTTGCCAGCGGCCAGTTCACGGCTGCCGGTATCGATTTGTGCGCTGGCATCGCGAACACGGGTGACGGAGCTTATCAGCGAGTGGCGCATCTCTTCGATGGCCGCGTTCAGACGGTTAAACTCTTTACTGCTCACCTCGGCTTTAACTGCGATCAAATCGCCGGCCGCAACATGTTCAAGCTGTTCAATCGAACGATCCAGCGGTTTCAGCAACATATGGCGCAGCGCCAGCCAGGCCAGCACGATAATCCCGGCCACCATCAGTGCCACCACCAGAATCAGCAGCATCACTACGCGTTTGCTGCTCTGTACGGCGTCCACTTCCGCTCTGCCGCGCGCTTCACCCCACTTCTGGAAGGCGTGTATATCGTTATCGAACTGGCGGGAAATGGGGATCAGTTTGTTTTCCAGTAAATCGTAGTAGGCATCTGCGCTTTGCTGATTCAGCGCATCCTGCATCGGTTTAATGCCCTGGTTCACGTAATCGCCGTAGCTTTTTGCCACCTGGGCAAGCAGCGCGGAACCCTGCTCATCATCCACACCAGCGGCGATCACATTGCTGAGAGACTGTTCGCCCTGCGCGATTTCGCCGTTGATCTGCTTCACGGATTTCGCGGCGTCATCCAGCAGCCCCACTTCCATCATCCGCACCGCCTGACCGGCTTCGTTACGCGCCCGCAAAATCAGCGTGTACCCCTCGCTCAGGCGCGCCATTTTTTCGCCCTGAAGTTGATTAATTCGCTCCAGCGACGAGGAGCTTTTATTGAGTGCATACACCCCAATGCCGCTGACCAGCAGCAGCAGAAGCGTCATAACAGCCAGCAAAGAAAGTAAACCAGTACGGATCGAAAGCGTTTTAAGCATGATGTGAATTCCGGTAGCAGCGATACTTTTTGGCGTAAATTAAGCCCATTTCGTCAGTTATCGACCGCTACCGGATTTACTTTAGGAGAAAGTAATTATTTCAATGTGTTATTACTTTATTGCCGTTGTGTTAACGCGTGTTACAGGAGAGCTTTGACGGTTCTCCCACAGCACGGTCAGGCCGCGTTGCAACGCGATAAAAATAAACAACAGGATGCCGATGGCGATTTTCGTCCACCACGAGCTGAGCGTCCCATCGAAGTTAATGTAGGTCTGGATCAGCCCCTGAATCGCCACGCCAAACAGCGTTCCCAGCACCGTGCCCACGCCGCCGCTGAGCAATGTTCCGCCGATCACCACCGAGGCAATGGCGTCCAGTTCCACGCCTACGCCCGCCAGCGCGTAACCGGCCTGGGTATAAATCGAGAAGACAATGCCCGCCAGTGTCGCAAGGCCAGTAGAAAGCATATAGATGCGGATGGTGGTGCCGCGGGTGGAGATCCCCATCAGGTTCGCCGATGTCGCATTGCCGCCAACGGCATACACTTCATTGCCAAAACGGGTGCGGTGAGCGAGGAAAATCCCCATCACCACCACCAGCAACATTAATAATCCCATGGCGCTCAACCGTCCGCCGCCGGGGATCATCCATGCAAGGCTGGAGAGCGAATCATAGATCGGGTGATTAATCGGAATCGACTCTTCCGAGAGCAGGTAGCTGACGCCGCGCAGGAAGAACATCCCCGCGAGGGTGATGATAAATGCCGGGATTTTTAACGCGTCGATCAGCAGCCCCATAAACGCGCCGAAAGCGCAGCCCATCAGTAAAATAATCGGGAACGCGAGCAGCGGCGAAATTCCCCAGTCACCGATCGCTTTTGCCAGAAAAACGCCGCTGAAGGCGATCACCGAGCCGACGGACAAATCGATACCGCCGGAGAGGATCACGAAGGTCATACCAACGGCGATAATTCCCAGAAAGGCGTTATCCGTCAGAATATTACAAATCACACGCGTTGAGGCGAAACCGGGAAACTGCGTCAGGCAGTAGAGATAACCGAGCACAAACACGCCTAACGTTATCATCAGCGGTAAATTACGTTTTATCATGACCGCGTACTCCTTTAATCAGCGCGATAAAGCGCGGCGACTGGACAATCAGTACACACATCACCACCACCGCTTTTACGACCTGGTTGAGTTCCGGCTGGAAACCGGAGAGCAAAATCCCGGTATTCATACCCTGAATAATCAGCGCGCCAATCACCGAGAGTGCAAGGTTAAAGCGACCGCCCATTAACGAGCCGCCGCCAATAACCACCGCCAGAATGGCATCCAGCTCCAGCCACAGCCCGGCGTTATTGGCATCTGCGCCGCGAATATCCGCCGCGACGATCACCCCGGCGATAGCCGCACACACGCCACTCAAAACGTAGGTCAGCATCACCACGATGCGCGTATTCACCCCGGCGTTTTTTGCCGCACGAATATTAATCCCTGCCGCTTCAATAAACATGCCGAGCGCCGTTTTACGGGTAAACAACCAGAACAGCACCAGCGTGACCAGCGCGATAATCACCGGCGTCGGGAACAGCAACAGCGATCCGCTGCCAATCCACGCCAATGACGGCGCGTCAAACGTGACGATCTGCCCGGAGGTGATTAACTGCGCCACGCCGCGCCCTGCCACCATCAGGATCAGTGTGGCGACGAAAGGCTGGATCTTGAGGATCGCCACCAGAATGCCGTTCCACAATCCGGCCAGCACGCCGGTGCCCAGCGCGGCCAGCAGCACCACCGTCAGGCTGTGCCCGGAGACGGTGAGCGATGCCGCCGTTGCGCCTGCAATCGCCATCACCGCGCCAACAGAAAGATCGATGCCGCCGGTGGCGATCACCAGCGTCATACCAATCGCCAGCAACGCGACGGGTGCCGCGCGGTTAAGAATGTCGATCGGGCTGCCGAACAGGCGACCATCCTGCAGCACCACCTGATAAAAATGGGGCGCGACCAGGCTGTCCACCACCAGAACCAGCACCAGCGCGATAAGCTGGGGCGTTCCGGTGGGCCAGTTAAAGCGTCGCTTCGGCTGCCCGGTTTGACCCACAGTTTGAGGCATCACACTCTACTCCTTACGCCGCAATGGCATTCATGATCGCCGGAACCGACAGCTCTGCGAGCGGGATCTCCGCCACCTGTTTGCGATCGCGCATGATGATCACGCGATCCGCATAGCCCACCAGCTCCTCCAGCTCAGAGGAGATAACCAGCAGCGCCAGACCATCGGCGCAGAGGGTTTCAATCAGACGAATGATCTCAGCGTGCGCGCCGACGTCGATACCGCGCGTCGGTTCATCGAGGATCAGAAATTGAGGCCGGGTCAGCAGCCAGCGCGAGAGCAGCACTTTTTGCTGGTTGCCGCCGGAGAGAAACTCAATCGGCTGCTCGGCGCTCGGCGTGCGGATCCCCAACTGGCGGATGAAGCGCTCGGCAATCGAGTTTTGTTCTTTGCGCGAAATCGGCCGCAGCCAGCCGCGCTGCGCCTGCAACGCCAGCACAATGTTTTCCCGTACGGAGGCCGCCGCGATGATGCCGTCGGTTTTGCGATCTTCCGGGCAAAAACCGATTCCCAGGCACGAAGCCTGGTGCGGAGAACGGAGTGTCTGGCTCTTGCCTTTGATGATCGCGCTGCCGCTGTCGGCGGGTTTGATGCCAAAAATCACTTCGGCGGTTTCGGTGCGCCCGGAACCCAGCAGCCCGGCCAGACCGACGATTTCGCCGGGGCGAACTTCCAGATCAAACGGCGCGATAACGCCTTTTTTGCCAAAGCCGCTAAACGCCGCAACCGGTTTATCGCTCAGTAGCGTACGTCCGGCGCGCTGAAGCGCGCTGCTGTCCAGTTCGCGGCCCAGCATCATTTTCACCAGCTCAATTTGCGGCAGCTCGCGGGTTTCGCGACAGCCAACAAAACCGCCGTTACGCAGCACGGTAATGCGATCGCTGACTTCATAAACCTGATCGAGAAAGTGGGTGACGAAAATCAGGCTGACGCCCTGGTCGCGAAGCTGGCGCATCAGCGTAAACAGCATCTCCACTTCCTGGGTATCCAGGCTGGCGGTCGGTTCATCGAGGATCAGCACTTTGGCTGACAGATCGATGGCGCGGCAGATCGCGACGATCTGTTGCATCGCCACCGAAAAACGGTTGAGCGGCTCGCGCACATCCAGCGAAAAACCGTAAGACGCCATCAGATCGGTCGCACGTTTTTCCATCTCTTTGCGGCGCAGCAAACCAAAACGCCGCGGTTCGCGGCCAATAAATAAGTTGTCCGCCACCGACATATTCGGCAGCAGGTTTACTTCCTGATACACGGTGCCGATGCCGAGCTGCTGTGCATGGGCGGTGTTTTTGGGATTGATCTGCTGACCTTCCAGCCAGATAGCCCCTTTATCCGCATGATAAACGCCGGTTAACGCTTTAATCAGCGTTGATTTCCCGGCGCCGTTTTCCCCAAGCAACGCCATGATCTCGCCACGCCGCAGGCTGAAATCCACGTTATCGAGCGCTTTTACGCCGGGAAAGAATTTACTTAAGCCTTCGGTACGCAGGATTTCCTGGTGTGCTTCCGCGTTCATTGTCGACCCCTTAAACCGTTACCCTCCCCCCAATGAGGAGAGGGTTTTCGCGACTCAGTAACCCATATTTTTCTTTTTCTCCAGCTCCTCTTTTGCCGTATCCGGCAGATAGAGCGTGGATTTGGTGATAGTCAGCTTCGGCGGCAGGGTGCCGTCTTTTTTGAATTTCTCTAACGCGTCGAACGCCGGGCCAGCCATGTTCGGCGTCAGTTCGACGCTGGCGTTGGCTTCGCCGTCAATCATCGCTTTGTAGATATCCGGTACGCCGTCGATGGAGCCGGTCAGGATATCTTTGCCCGGTTTCAGGCCCGCTTCTTTGATCGCCTGAATCGCACCGATCACCATGTCATCGTTATGGGCGTAAACCATGCAGATATTTTTGCCGTTGTTTTCCGCCTTGATAAAGCTCTCCATCACCTCTTTACCCTTACTGCGGGTAAAGTCGCCGGATTGCGAACGGATGATCTTAATGTTAGAGGCTTTAGAAATGGCTTCGGCAAACCCTTTCTTACGATCGATCGCCACGCTGGCGCCGACGGTGCCTTGCAGTTCGACGACGTTACATGGTTTACCGTCCACGGTTTTCACCAGCCATTCGCCAATCAGCTTGCCTTCAAGAATGTTGTTGGCGGTGACGGTGGTCATATAGAGCGATTTATCTTTAACATCGATGGAGCGATCGAGCAGGAACACCGGAATTTTGGCGTCTTTCGCTTCTTTCAGTACCGGCTCCCAGCCCGTTGCTACTACTGGCGCAATAAAGATGGCGTCCACGCCCTGAGCGATAAACGAACGTACGGCTTTGATCTGGTTTTCCTGTTTTTGCTGACCGTCGGCGATTTTCAGCGTAATGCCGCGTTTGCTGGCTTCGCTTTTCGCGACGTTGGTTTCAGCGGCTCGCCAGCCGGATTCTGATCCGACCTGCGAAAATCCTACGGTTAAAGGGGCGGCCATCGCCATAGACGACATGGCTGCCGAAACTGCTGTGACAAGAAGTAAGCGCTTCCACATAAGAGCATCCTCGTAGGGTTATTGTTGGCTACAACTTCACCTGCGAGGAAAACTATAGACAAACCGAGATGTAACAGAATGCGTTACATCACAAATCGGAAAAGTGAATGAATTGTTGATTGCCAGTTGCGATCTGGCGCGCGAAATGACGCACTCTTATGTACCCTAAATCCGCACTTGATCTTACTGAAATTTAACTGTTGCAGTGTGGTGAAAAATTACACTGTAATCGTTTCCACAAAATTATTCAGTATGCTGCTATGGTTATGGATAAAACGGTCATGAAAAGGGAATACGAAACGCTCTGAAAATGTGTGAGTAAGTTAAAACAGGCGAAGACATTCACCGCCAGTTGGCTATAATACCCGGCACTTGTTTGCCACACATTTTAAAGGAAACAAACATGAGCTTATTGAACGTCCCGGCGGGTAAAGATCTGCCAGAAGATATCTACGTGGTTATCGAAATCCCGGCTAACGCTGACCCGATCAAATACGAAGTTGACAAAGAAAGCGGCGCGCTGTTCGTTGACCGTTTCATGTCCACCGCGATGTTCTATCCGTGCAACTACGGTTACATCAACCACACCCTCTCCCTGGATGGTGACCCGGTTGACGTGCTGGTGCCGACGCCGTACCCGCTGGAGCCAGGCTCTGTGATCCGCTGCCGTCCGGTTGGCGTGCTGAAAATGACCGACGAATCCGGCGAAGATGCGAAACTGGTTGCGGTTCCGCACACCAAACTGAGCAAAGAGTATGATCACATTAAAGATGTGAACGACCTGCCGGAACTGCTGAAAGCGCAGATCACCCACTTCTTCGAGCACTACAAAGATCTCGAAAAAGGCAAATGGGTGAAAGTGGACGGCTGGGACAACGCTGAAGCCGCGAAAGCGGAAATCATTGCTTCCTTCGAACGCGCTGCCAAAAAATAATACGCTTTAGTGAAAAAGCCCCGGTGCGCATTATGCGGCCGGGGCTTTTTTATGGCTGCGCCTCGATGAATCGACTTATCCGGCCTGCACTGCGCAACGATCTGGATTAAGCGTTGATCGGGTGCCATCCGGCGAAAAATTTCTGCGCCCCGCCAAAAGAAAAACCGCGCCATGCGGCGCGGTTCTCCAGCACTGATTACTTTTGGTACTGTTCCCTGTCCAGCCAGTTACCGCTTTCAATCAAGGTTCTTCCCTCAACCGAACGCTGGTACACATACATCCAGGCGCTGCCATAAGGCGTCTGGATCAGTTGGCGTTTGTATTCGCCCCCTGCGGTACGTAAAGCATCAAGTTCGCCGAGTGTTGCCGCATCGATGCGGTAAACTTCGCCCTTCACGTTTCCTTCGCCCGGAACAGCCCCCGGGTAATGCCCCAGACTATACAGCTGATGATTTTCGACGCAAAAGTCCCCCAGCCACTGAGCGTTGGTCATCCAGTGGCTGTTGCCCTGCTTGCGTCGTAAACTGCCGTAGACAAATATTCGCATTGCTAAAACTCAAACTGATAGAGCAAATCTAGTGCCTGATCTACGCCAGACACCGCTTCAAGATACAGCTTAGGCATCAGGCGATAACGTAACGTGAGAGTCGCCAGTGAGTCAAAAATTCCTACGCCATATTTGACCTGTAGACCCGGCAGAACATAGCCGCTGACCACCACCTGGGAGGAGTCGCCTACCCCCTGAGTATCCAGCGCCAGATTGCTGACGCCAAATGTCTCGCCGATTTTACCCACAACCTGACCACTTTGTGCAACCCCTAAGCCAATCAGCATAGAGGTCATTGCCGCGCTGTCGCTCTGCTCGCTATCCAGCCCCTGCCCGCGCAGCAGATAAGAGAGCGCCTCCTGCTGCGACATCGTCGGATCGGAGAAGATCTCGGCTTTCGGTTCATCCGCCGTACCGGTAACGCGAACCCCGGCGATAACATCGTTTTCGGTCGAGTCCGGATTACGAATCGCCTCAATGTTCAGCAGTGGTTGATCCGGCGGGCCAGAGAACAGCAGTTCGCCTTTGCGCACAATCAGATCCTGGCCATACGCATGGAAGCGCCCTTCCGGGATATTAATTTGCCCGTTCAGCCCCAGCCCTTGCTTATCCTGCGCCACTTTCAGGTCGCCGGTCAGCCGCGCTTTCAGGCCGAAAGCAT
The DNA here is from genome assembly GCF_013085925.1 of Kosakonia sp. MUSA4. Taxonomy (NCBI): domain Bacteria; kingdom Pseudomonadati; phylum Pseudomonadota; class Gammaproteobacteria; order Enterobacterales; family Enterobacteriaceae; genus Kosakonia; species Kosakonia sp. MUSA4. The sequence continues at coordinate 286,183 of NZ_CP025697.1, read as the reverse complement.
CCAGTCGCACGTTATTGCCGACGTGGACCGTCAGATTGCTGTTGATCGGAATCGACGCGCTCTTTGGCTGCTCCGGTTGCAGATCGTTGTTGAGCATCACCTCATCACTGGAGACGCCCACCGCGCTTTCCGGCAGATCGTGCACCACAATGCGCGCCCATGGCACATCGACATTCCCGTCGAGCGTAAACAGGCTTGGCGTGGCTTCAAATACCACATCCGGCGAAACATCCAGCCGCACCATCGGCGGCACAGTAATGCGCACTTTACTGCCTTTCGCCGCCACGCGCGCGCGCCAGTTATCCAGTTGCCGCCAGTCAGCATCCCCGCTGAGGTTGATCTGCCCCTGCCCGGTACGCACCACGCCCTGCAACGTCGAACTCATGCCGTTGAAATTGATCGCCAACTGGCTGGGCTGCATGTCAAACGGCATAAAGTTGCCCTCGACATCCAGCCCGTTCAGCCCTAGCTGCCCGAACAATTGCGGGCTTTGTGCATTCCCCGCCAGCCGCAGGTTGGCATTCAGCGTCCCTGCCGCTTTCTCGCCACGGCTAAAGATGGCGTTGGCCATCGCCAGCGAGAAGTTACGGATATTCACATTGCCGCCCAGATTACGTCGTCCCTGCGGATCGGTAATCTGTAGCTGACCATCAAACTGTCCGTTGTTCGTCAGGCGAATCAGCCAGCCGAGATCGGCACGGTTGTTACGCAACTGCGCATTCAGGTTCAGGGTATCGAACGCCACCGGTAGCGGCGCGCCATTCACTTCCTGAGTGACCTTCACGCCGCGCCCGGAAAGCGTCACCTCGCCCTGCGGCAGGCCCTCTTTGGTGGTGTCCCAGCTCACATCCGCCTTACCGCTGAACACGCCGCTGGCCTGCGTGGTATCCGGCATAAACGGTTTGAGCATCGCCAGATCGAAGCGATTCAGATTCACTACCGCGCGCCCTTCCGCGCCTGCATCAATGGTCTGCGGCACGCACAGTTCGGCGTTGGGGTTCAGCCAGCAGTGCGGGCCGATAGCGATTTTCTGTTCCAGATTACGGTAATCGAGGGTGATTGGCCGGTTGATCGACCACGGACCAACCGGCGTGGCAAAGCGGGTATCGCTCAGCGTCCCTTTCCAGCGCTGCTGCTGGCGATCGAAGCTCCCGGCCAGATTTAACTGCCCGGAGACCGGCTCGCCCTGCACGCGCAACTGCAACTTGTGCTGCTTTTCGTTACCGTCGGCATTCAGCGTTACCAGGCTGAGGTTCACGCCCGGCTGGGCGATACGCTCAATGCGCGCGTTGAGTTTCCCGGCAATCTGATCGCTGGACGTAACGTCCCCTTCGACGCGAATGCGGGCGACAGACAGCTCCTGCCAGCGCAGCGCGTTGGCGGTAATGTCCACCAGCGCCTGCGGCGCATCGACCGTACCGCGCACTTTCACCACCCCTTTCGCCGTTCCACCGAGGCCCGGCAAGGCATTATTCAGCCCCGGCGCATCAATGTTAGCGTCGAGGTTCAAATCCTTAACCCCCAGTTCGCCTTTGATATCGGCGCTGTTTTGCCCCAGCGCCAGATGCAGGCCCGGGATCGTCCACTGCAAATAGCTGTTGCCCTTCAGTTGCCCGTCAACGCTCACTTTGTTTTGCTTCACGTTGCCGCTGAGCTTCAGCTCCGGCACATCCATCTGCCAGCTACCGCCGTACAGGCTGCCGCGGGTTTTGATCAGGCCATTCAGTTTTGACGGCCACTCAGGGAAGGTTTTTGCCGTATCAATACCGTCAAGCGTCAGTTCGCCGCGCCAGCTGATCGCCTGCTGCCAGTCGAGCAGCGCTTTCAGCTCGGTTTTCCCCTCCAGCGCGGCGATGGTTAACTTATCAAGGCTGATCTGCTGCGCGTTACCTTTACCGTCCAGCGTAATGGTTGCCGGGGGTATATCCTGCCCTTTCACCGCCGTGCGGAACGACAGCGCGTAATCGGTCATTTTGCCGGAAAAGGTCAGTCTGGTATCGTCCGCCTGCAACTGTTTTGCCCCGGTAAACGGCCAGTAAAGCTGTTGGCTCGTCAACTCAAGGTTGAGCGGTAGCCCCGCTTCGGCAAGCTGCGTTTGCGCCCGTAAGACCATATCAACCGGGCCGGAGAGATTTATGCCAACCTCAAGCTGCTTACGCATTTCGCCGCCAACTTTCAGCTTCACCTTCTCGCCCTTCAGCGGATCGATATTCAGCGTGCTGTTGAGCGTGATATCCACCGGCCAGTTATCACGCAATTGCGCACTGCCGGTGGCGTTTACCGTCCCCTGGCTGGAGTCGATATCCAGCGCATCCAGCTTCATCTGTCCGTCGATGCTGCTGACTTTCAACAGCAGGCTGCTGACCAGAAGATCGGTGTCGCCGGTCAGGCGCAACTGTTCGCCGCGGAATTCCTCAATATTGAGATTCAACGGCAGGTGCACATCGGTCATTTCCGGCAGCAGCGGTTTGTCAAACAGCGCTTTCAGCGTTTCACCCAGCGGTTTTTCCTGCGGCTGCGGGTTCTGGATCTTCGGCTCCACCACCTCTTTTTGTGCGACATCGGCCACTTTCGGCAGCGCGATTAGCAACCCTTTCAGCGAGGTCGGCGTCAGCGTCAGGTTCTTTTCTTGCCAGTTCAGCCCGGTGCTGAAATCCATCACCGATACCGTGGTGTCATCGATTTTGATATTTACATTGTTCAGCGCCACCCGGCTTAAGGTAATCGGATAGGGCGTGGAGAGATTCAGCGGCCCGCTCTCCTCTTCCTGTACGGGCGCGCTCTGCGGCATTTGTTTGCTGTCGATGGCGACATTAATCTCTTTCAGCGACAGATCGTTGACACAGAAGCTGCTGTTACGCAGGCAACCCAGTTTGACCGCAAGGTGGATCTCCCCGGCATTCACCGCGACGCCAGGCTGCGTGTAGCGCAGGTTTTTCAGCGTCAGATCGCGCCAGCCGCCGGTAACCTGGCCAATTTCCAGCCCCGGCACCCAGCGGTTTGCTGCGTTAAACAGCAGATGCAGCCCGCTGGTGGTGCCCACCAGAAAGACAACGGTTGCCAGCAGCAGCAGGATAAACACCAGTACGCCGAGGCTGATTTTCTTCCATAAACTCATAATTCTGGCCCCAGACCGATGTAAAACTGTAATCCGTGTTCATCTTTGTCGCCGACCGGCACGGCAAAATCGAGCTTGATAGGCCCGACCGGCGATTCCCAGCGCACGCCAACGCCGGTCCCGGTTTTAAAATCGCTGCGCCGGATGTCGCTGACCGCTTCGCCACTGTCAACGAATACAGCGCCCCACCATTTCCCGGTCACGTTGTACTGGTACTCCAGCGATCCGGTCGCCAGCTTGGATGCCCCGATCAGCTTGCCGTCATCATCTCTCGGCGCGATGGATTTGTATTTGTAACCGCGAATACTGCGATCGCCCCCGGCGAAGAAGCGCAGATCCGGCGGTACGCGGTTGAAATCACCGGTTTCGATCCAGCCGAGATTGCCGCGCGCCACAAAGCGGTGGCGATCGTAAAGCGTGCGGATCCAGACGTTTTGCGCCTGTAATACGAGGAAATCGACATCCGATCCCCAGGCGGTGTTGGAGTAATCGACCGAGTAGCGTTGCGAGTCGCCCCAGGTTGGCATCAGGCCGCCGCGCGAGCGGGTCCGGCTGATCATCACGCCGGGATATAGCAACATGGTGGTGTTGGTGACGCTGGCCTGCGTAAAGTGGTCGAGGCTCCAGCGCAGGTTAATCGCCCGCTGCCAGCCGCTGGAGAGATCCCAGTAGCGCGACAGCGCAAGCGTGGTGGAATCCGCTTCAGTATCGTTCAGATCGGTACGCTTAAAGCCGCCCTGCACCAGATAATATTGCTCCAGCGGGTTTTTCAGCAGCGGCATCTTATAGCTGAAATCAAGCTGCTGTTCCGGCGCCGAGACGCTCATACTGGTGGTCAGGCTGTGGCCGTAAGAGTTCATCCACGGCTTTTTCCACGTTGCTTTAACGCGCGGCCCGACATCGGTGGAGTAGCCAACCCCCGTTTCGATGGTGTTTTCCGTACGGGGTGACACCACGCCTTTCAGCGGCAGCACTTTGGTCTTACGCGCTTTATCAAATTCAGGAGCAACCACAACAGAGTTAAACCAGCCGGTGGCGGACAGGCGGCGGTTCAGCTCTGCCAGATCCTGGGTCTGGTAGTAATCCCCTTCATGAAACGGGACGAGGTTTTGCAGATATTCGTCGCGAATTTGCGAACCTTCAAAGGTCACCGCGCCAAAGCGGTAGCGCTGGCCGCTGTCGTAGTCGATATCCCAGAAGGCCTGGTGGCGCTCGAGCGCGACGCCAAGCTGGCTTTTAAGGAATTGACTGTCAAAGTAGCCTTTGCGCAGCGCCACATTAGTGAGGGATTTTTTGAAATTGTCGTAATCGCTATGGTGCAGCACGGTGCCGATGGCGGGACGCTTTTTGAGCAGCGCCAGGTAATCGCTGTCGTCACGTGCACCGCCGCGCAGGATTACGTTGGTGCCGCCAATCAACACCGGTTCGCCCGCCGAGACGCGGGCAATCAATACCTGACGCCCTTTTGCCGGCGGCGGGCGCAGTTCGAAATCAATGGTAGGTTCGTAGTAGCCTAAGGCTTTCAACCCTTCGCGGATAGCATCATCAACACGAGCCTGAAAACGCCGATCCGGCGTCACTTCATCGCTCTGGATAGTGGATAACTGAGCGCGCACATTTTTTTGCAGTTCGCCCGTTAATCCCTCCAGTTTTAATCGTACATTCGCGGCAAAAGCCGTTTCACTCGCCAGCAACAAACCAGCAAAACATAAAAGACGGATCTTTGGCACGTTCTCTCCTGAATATCCTTGTTCCCACCTCTGGAAGGAAACGTAAGCGCAGCTCCGCGCTGAGCCTGCTCGGCTTTTATGCAGAACACAGGCTGATAAAAACCCGCTAATGCAGGTTGAAAAACGGACGGCTAGCCCAAAATTTCTTATGTTTAAATCTAGCCTGATTTGTGATGTTTATTGTGTTAAAACACACGCCGCAACACAACCCTAACCGCAATTACTCTCGCCGGGAGGTATCACCGTGAGCTTTTTCAATAAAAAAGACCTTGTTTCTCAGTCAGATGCATTGCCCGGACGCAATACACCTATGCCTGTCGCCAGTTTACACGCTGTTAACGAGCATTCAATGAGCCATGTTCCGGAAGGTATGGAGATTGCGCTGTTTGCTATGGGCTGTTTCTGGGGCGTAGAGCGCCTGTTCTGGCAGTTACCTGGCGTCTACAGCACCGCTGCGGGCTACACCGGCGGCTATACGCCAAACCCGACCTACCGTGAAGTGTGCACCGGACAGACCGGCCATGCCGAAGCCGTGCGCGTGGTGTACGACCCGAAAGTGGTGAGTTACGAGCAGCTGTTGCAGGTGTTCTGGGAAAACCACGATCCGGCACAAGGAATGCGTCAGGGTAACGATCTCGGCACCCAGTACCGCTCCGCGATCTACCCGCTGACGCCGGAGCAAAACACCGCCGCGCGCGCCAGCCTTGAACGCTTCCAGGCAGCCATGCGCAGCGCCGGAGATGCACGTACCGTCACCACGGAGATCAAATCCGCAACGCCGTTCTACTACGCAGAAGATGAGCATCAGCAGTATTTGTATAAAAACCCGCATGGCTACTGCGGTATCGGTGGCATTGGGGTTTGTTTACCGCCGCAGCTTAACCCGTAAAATAGTAAGGGAATTCTCAGGCAATTCGGCGAAAACTAAGCCTCTGGCAGCTTGCGACAGGCTTACGCTATACTACCCTTCGAAATTGCCGGCCCACCGCTTCGGGCTGGCTTTCATTGTGTTTACCACATGGATTTTCAAAACCCCTTCCGAGGATCCGGTTAACAGCTGGATAAATTATGTTAAACAGCATCTTAGTCATACTCTGTCTGATCGCGGTAAGTGCGTTTTTCTCGTTGTCAGAGATCTCACTCGCCGCATCGCGAAAAATTAAGCTCAAACTGCTTGCCGATGAAGGCAACATCAACGCGCAACGCATTCTGAAAATGCAGGAAACGCCCGGCATGTTCTTTACGGTGGTGCAAATTGGCCTTAACGCCGTCGCCATTCTTGGCGGTATCGTCGGCGATGCGGCCTTCTCTCCTGTTTTTCACAGCATGTTGATCAACGTGGTTTCCCCGGAGCTGGCCGAACAGCTCAGCTTTATTATCTCCTTCTCGCTGGTGACCGGGCTGTTTATTCTGTTCGCCGACCTGACACCGAAACGCATCGGTATGATTGCGCCCGAAGCCGTGGCTTTGCGCATCATCAACCCGATGCGCTTCTGCTTGTTCGTTTTCCGCCCGCTGGTCTGGTTCTTCAACGGCCTGGCCAACGTCATCTTCCGCATTTTCAAACTGCCGATGGCGCGCAAAGACGACATCACCTCCGACGATATTTATGCCGTTGTGGAAGCCGGTGCCTTAGCCGGGGTGCTGCGTAAACAGGAACATGAACTGATTGAGAACGTGTTTGAACTGGAGTCGCGCACCGTGCCGTCGTCAATGACCTCGCGCGAGAACGTGATTTGGTTCGATCTGCATGAAGATGAACAGAGCCTGAAAAACAAAGTCTCTGAACATCCGCATTCTAAATTTCTGGTCTGTAATGGTGATATCGACCATATTGTCGGTTATGTCGATTCCAAAGATTTGCTCAACCGCGTACTGGCGAATCAAAGCATGGCGCTCAGTAGCGGCGTGCAGATCCGCAACACGCTGATCGTGCCGGACACCTTAACCCTGTCGGAAGCGCTGGAAAGTTTCAAAACCGCCGGTGAAGACTTCGCGGTGATCATGAACGAATACGCGCTGGTGGTCGGGGTTATCACCCTTAATGACGTGATGACTACGCTGATGGGCGATCTGATCGGCCAGGGGCTGGAAGAGATGATTGTCGCCCGTGATGAAAACTCATGGCTGATAGATGGCGGCACGCCGATTGATGACGTGATGCGTGTGCTGGATATCGATGAATTCCCGCAGTCCGGCAACTATGAAACCATCGGCGGTTTTATGATGTTTATGCTGCGTAAGATCCCGAAGCGCACCGATGCGGTGAAATTCTCCGGCTACAAGTTTGAGGTGGTGGATATCGATAACTACCGCATCGATCAGCTGCTGGTTACCCGTATCGACACTCGCGCGGCGGTGCTGACGCCGAAGCTGCCCGACGCGGAAGATAAAGGCGCGGCGTAATCGCCGGCAGAAATATCAACGGCCCCTGTGGGGCCGTTTTTTATAGTACTTAAACTACTGCATAGCACAACGGGTTGGTTAAGCCATCTCAGTTTGCAGACGCATAACCTGACGGTTGACTTCGGACATCACAGACAGATGCTGTTTGTCCTTCACTTTCGGGATAAGGATCTTACCCTTGTCGAACTCGAAAGCGCCAACGTCCTTGATATACAACCGTCCACGGAACAGGATTTTTACGTACTTAGCCACCTGAAGTGGGTTGTAACGCTGGAAAATTTTCATTCTTGTCTCTCCTGTAAAGCATTACGCCCTTGCGGTACCACAATCGGACCAGCGTTGATGAGCGCAAATTTTAATGCTCAATGACTATAGTTCAGAACCTCACGCATACATAGTGTGAATAACTTTATTTACCTTTTGATGACAATTATTCAGAATATTCTTTTCAGTCCCTTAATCCACGCAGTATAAAGCCATTTTTTTTCACAGTTATGTGCGTCCGCCCGCAAACTGGCATCCCGCTTGCGGGAAAAACATATAGATCGCACTTATGATTAAAACCGTAATTCAAGTGGTCGGATCACCTGCATAACGATAAGGAAACACCATGACCCTACGTTCTATCCTGGCAGCGACATGCCTGTTACTGCCGCTGATGGCTGCAGCCCATAACGTCGAAACCAATCAGCGCGTGCCGCCTGTGGGCATTACCGACAGAGGAGAGTTGATTCTTGAGAATGACAAATTTAGCTATAAAAACTGGAACAGCGCCCAGCTTCCAGGCAAGGTGCGGGTTGTACAGCATATTGCCGGTCGCACCTCTGCTAAAGAGAAGAATGCCGGGCTGATTGAAGCGATAAAAGCCGCAAATCTGCCTCATGACCGCTATCAAACCACCACCATCGTCAACACCGATGATGCCATTCCGGGCAGCGCCATGTTTGTGCGCAGCAGCATTGAGAGCAACAAGAAGCTCTATCCGTGGTCGCAATTTATCGTGGATAGCGAAGGCGTGACGCGTAAAGCGTGGCAGTTGGATGAAGAGAGTTCCGCGATTATCGTGCTGGATAAAGAAGGCCGCGTGCAGTTTGCTAAAGACGGCGGGTTGAGCCAGCAAGAGGTGCAGCAGGTGATCGACCTGCTGCACAAGTTACTCAGTAAATAGAGACCCGAAAGCCGGGGTTGAGGAAGGATTCACGCGGGGTGTAATCCAGTGTACGCCCCTGCCAGTCGTGAACATGCGCCCCGGCGGCTACCGCAACAGCATGCCCTGCCGCCGTATCCCAGACGTTGGTCGGCCCGAAACGCGGATAGAGCTGCGCTTTCCCCTCCGCAACCAGGCAGAACTTCAGCGATGAACCAATCGCCGTGGTTTGATGTTCGCCTAACTGCTGCAAATACTCTTTCAGTTCATCGTCGGCGTGGGAGCGGCTCACCACGACCAGCGGCGGACGCGCATCGCGCACGTGAATCTGCTGATGATGCCCCGCTTCTGCCTTCCACGCTTTGCCTTCAGCGGCAGAGTACATCACTTTCAGCACCGGCGCGTAAACCACGCCAAGCACAGGTTTTCCCTTTTCAATCAAGGCAATATTGACAGTGAACTCACCGTTACGCTTGATAAACTCTTTGGTGCCGTCCAGCGGATCCACCAGCCAGTAGCGTCCCCATGTCTGGCGAATATCCCACGCGGGCGGATCCTCTTCCGAGAGCACCGGAATATCCGGTGTCAGCGCCTGCAGACCGCGCACAATCACGCCGTGGGCCGCAATATCTGCGGCGGTCACCGGGGAGTCATCCACCTTGCTGGTAACCTCCATCGGTTTGTGACCGTCATACACCTGCATAATGGCGTCACCCGCTTCCCGCGCGAGTTGGCAAATTGCATCTAACATATCCACCTCTTATCTGTTCAGTGGTTTGTAACTCGTTGTTTTACTTATATCGCATTGCGCTGGAATCTGCCATCTGTGATAGCGAATGCGTTTTCTTTGCTCACTTTTATGGCAGTATTCACAGTTCTGTAAGCAACAAAATGTACATAACAATTTCTTTTGTGGCTTAGTTCGAAAAAGGATACCTCTGATGATTAAGTTTAGTGCAACGCTTCTGGCGACGCTGATTGCGGCCAGCGTGCAGGCGGCAACGGTGGATTTACGTATTCTGGAAACCACTGATTTGCATAGCAACATGATGGATTTTGATTACTACAAAGATACCGCGACGGAAAAATTCGGACTGGTGCGCACTGCCAGCCTGATCAACGCCGCGCGGGGCGAAGTCAAAAACAGCGTGCTGGTGGATAACGGCGACTTAATCCAGGGTAGCCCGCTGGGCGACTATGTGGCAGCAAAGGGGCTTAAAGCGGGAGAAATTCACCCGGTCTATAAGGCAATGAATACCCTTGATTACGCCGTTGGTAACCTCGGCAATCATGAATTCAACTACGGCCTTGATTACCTGCACAAAGCGCTGGCGGGGGCGAAATTCCCTTATGTGAATGCCAATATCATTGATGCAAAAAGCAAAAAACCGCTGTTCACGCCTTACCTGATTAAAGAGACCGCCGTGCAGGATAAAGAGGGCAACACCCACACGCTGCGCATCGGTTATATCGGTTTTGTGCCGCCGCAGATCATGGTGTGGGATAAAGCCAACCTCGACGGCAAAGTGACGGTCAACGACATCACCGAAACCGCACGCCGCTACGTGCCGGAAATGCGCGCCAAAGGTGCCGATCTGGTGGTCGTGGTGGCGCACTCCGGGCTGTCAGCGGAGCCGTATCAGGCGATGGCGGAAAACTCCGTTTACTACCTGAGCGAAGTGCCGGGCGTCGATGCCATTCTGTTTGGTCACGCTCATGCCGTCTTCCCGGGTAAAGATTTCGCCGCCATCAAAGGCGCAGATATCAGCAAAGGCACGCTGAACGGTGTTCCGTCGGTGATGCCGGGCATGTGGGGCGACCATCTCGGCGTAGTCGATCTGGTGCTGAACAACGATGCCGGCAAATGGCAGGTGACGCAATCCAAAGCCGAAGCGCGCCCCATCTACGACGCGGCGGCGAAAAAAGCCCTCGTCGGCGAAGACAGCAAGCTGGTCACGATCCTCAAACACGATCACGACGCCACGCGTCATTTTGTGGGAAAGGCGATTGGTCAGTCGGCCGACAACATGTACAGCTACCTGTCGCTGGTGCAGGACGATCCGACCGTACAGGTGGTGAATAACGCGCAAAAAGCCTACGTGGAGCACTTTATTCAGGGCGATCCGGATCTGGCGAAACTGCCGGTGCTCTCTGCTGCCGCGCCGTTTAAAGCGGGTGGACGTAAAAACGATCCGGCCAGTTTTGTTGAAGTGGAAAAAGGCCAGCTCACGTTCCGTAACGCCGCCGATCTCTACCTCTACCCCAACACACTGGTGGTGGTAAAAGCGACCGGTAAAGAGGTGAAAGAGTGGCTGGAGTGCTCTGCCGGGCAGTTCAATCAAATCGATCCGAACAGCGATAAGCCGCAAAACCTGATTAACTGGGACGGTTTCCGCACCTATAACTTCGATGTTATCGACGGCGTGAAATACCAGATCGATGTGACGCAGCCTGCGCGTTACGACGGCGAATGCCAGAGCATAAATCCGCAGGCGGAACGCATTAAGGATCTGACGTTTAACGGCAAGCCCATCGATCCGAACGCGGTTTTCCTCGTCGCCACTAATAATTACCGCGCCTACGGCGGTAAGTTTGCCGGAACGGGCGACAGCCATATCGCATTTGCTTCGCCGGATGAAAACCGCGCCGTGCTGGCAAAGTGGATCAGCGATGAAACGAAGCGCTCCGGGGAAATCCATCCCGCCGCAGATAACAACTGGCAACTGGCGCCGGTTCACGCAAGCCACAAGCTGGATATCCGTTTTGAAACCGCGCCGACGGAGAAAGCCGCCGCGTTTATTAAACAGAACGCGCGTTATCCGCTGCAAAAAGTGGGGAACGATGAAATCGGCTTTGCGATTTATAGCATCGATTTAAATAAGTCGTGATTAACCCGATCCGGGAAACCTGGCTTTTGTCGGCCAGATAAGCGCAGCGCCATCCGGCATCTTGCCCGGTGGCGCTAACGCTTACCGGGCTTATGCCACCTGTTTCGCATGATGCGCCAGCACCTGCGGAATATTCAGTTCTATCCAGTCCGCCAGCGCGGCGACCTTCTCGCTAACCTCCTCGCCGAGCGGAGTCAGACTATACTCCACATGCGGCGGTACAACCGGGTATGCGACGCGGTTAATAAAACCATCCTGCTCCAGCCATTGCAGGCTTTGCGCCAGCATCTTTTCGCTCACGCCGCCCATCTTGCGGCGCAGATCGCTAAAACGGTGCGTGCCATCGCGCAGCGCCACGAGGATCAACACGCCCCAGCGGCTGGTTACATGTTTGAGGACATCCCGCGACGGACACTGCTCGGCGAACAGGTTGCCGTCGCGTATCTGTTCACTCAGGGTCTGGGGGGCAGAAACTGTTTTCATACTTACCTTTTTGTACGTACTTACTAAAAGTTAGTTTGGATGATAGCTTACCACAACACTCACTGAACACGTAAGGAGAACACCATGATCGCACTTACCGGCGCGACCGGCCAACTGGGCCAGTTTGTGGTAGAAGAGTTGCTGAAAACCGTCGCGGCAAAACAGATTGTCGCCATTGTCCGTAACCCGGCGAAAGCCGAAGCGCTGAGCAAACAGGGCGTACTGGTGCGTCAGGCCGACTACGGCGACCAGGCCGCGCTAACGCAGGCGCTGGCGGGCGTCGATAAACTGCTGCTGATCTCCAGTAGCGAAGTGGGCCAGCGCGCCGCGCAGCACCGCAATGTGATCAACGCTGCTAAAGCCGCCGGGGTGAAATTTATCGCCTACACCAGCCTGCTGCATGCGGACAAATCCCCGCTCGGCCTGCACGTCGAACATGTTGAAACCGAGAAAATGCTCGCCGAATCCGGTATTCCGTATGCACTGCTGCGCAACGGCTGGTACAGCGAAAACTACCTTGCCAGCGCACCGGCGGCACTGGCGCACGGTGTCTTTATCGGTGCCGCAGGCGACGGCAAAATCGCTTCGGCGACCCGCGCGGATTATGCTGCCGCTGCTGCGCGTGTGATCAGCGAAGAGGGTCATGCCGGTAAGGTTTACGAACTGGCGGGCGACAACGGCTGGACGCTGAGTGAACTGGCCGCGCTGTTAAGCAAAGCCAGCGGCAAAAACATTGTCTACCAGAACCTGAGCGAAGCGGATTTTGCCGCCGCGCTGAAAGGTGCAGGCCTGCCGGACGTGTTTGCTAATCTGCTGGCGGATTCCGATGCCGGAGCCGCAAAAGGCGGTCTGTTTGACGACAGCAAAACGCTCAGCAAACTGATTGGCCGCCCGACCACGCCGATCGCTGACAGCGTCAACGCCCTGGCGTAACGGTTAAATATTGGTTAATTTTTGTAGCCTGCCGCCGGGTCATCCTGAATAATGCAGCGATGACCCGCGTGGAGATGCATTGTGGAAGGCGTACCAGAGCAGTTTAACGATGAGCGAGATCGCGCCCGCTTTCGCCACCTGGCGAAAGTGCCGGGCGTTGAGCTGTACCACGCGCATATCTCCCGTTACGCGTTCGAACCCCACACCCATGAAGCGTTTGGCATTGGCGCCATTGAAGCCGGTGCCGAACGCTTCCGCTATCGCGGCACGCAGTATGTCGCTCCGGCCAATTCCGTGGTCACCATGAACCCGGACGAGCTGCACACCGGCGAAGCCGCAGCCGACGACGGCTGGCGTTATCGCATGGTCTATCTCGATCCACAGTTGCTCGAAGAGGTGACCAGCGTCCGCCACTGGTGGTTCAGCGAGGTAATGCGTCACGATCCGCTGCGCACCCGGCAGATCTGCACGCAGATCCATGGCCTGTGGCACACCGACGATCCGCTGGCGCAGCAAGGCATTTTGCTGGATCTGATCGATACTTTTCGCCCGCTGGCGCATCACGCGCCGCAGCGCCCGGAAGGCGCACACCGTTTTGAACGCGTGCGCGACTATCTGCACGACAACTATATGCACAGCCTGACGCTGGACGAGTTAGCGAGCGTTGCTGCGCTTAGCCCGTACCATTTCCAGCGCCAGTTCAAGGCGCACTTCCACGTCACGCCGCACCAGATGTTGATGGCGATCCGCCTGTGGCGGGCAAAAGCGTTTCTCACGCAGGGCATGCCCGCCGCAGATGTCGCCGCCATGACCGGGCTGACGGATCAATCGCATCTGACACGCGCCTTTACTCACCGCTACGGCATCACGCCGGTGCGTTATCAGAAGCAAGTCACCCGCCGTTAATGCGCAATCTCATACAATATTCCGCGCCATCGCTTCCCTACACTGGCGACAGCCAATGTAAACGTGGATGGAATGATGATTAGTGGTGTGTTGTATGCCCTGCTTGCCGGGCTGTTGTGGGGGTTAATTTTCGTTGGGCCGTTGATCGTGCCGGATTACCCGGCGGTGCTGCAATCCACCGGCCGTTATCTGGCGCTGGGTTTGATCGCCCTGCCGCTGGCGTGGCTCGGGCGCGCGCGTCTGCGCCAGTTAACGCGCAGCGACTGGATGACTGCGCTGGCGCTGACAATGATGGGCAACCTGATTTATTACGTCTGCCTGGCGAGTGCCATCCAGCGTACTGGCGCGCCGGTATCGACCATGATCATCGCCACCCTGCCGGTGGTAATTCCGGTGTGCGCCAACCTGCTCTATAGCCAGCGGGACGGCAAACTCTCCTGGCGTCGGTTGGCACCCGCGCTTGCCTGCATCGCGATCGGCCTGGTGTGCGTCAATATCGCCGAACTGCGCCACGGGCTGCCGGATTTCACCTGGCGCCGTTACGGTACGGGGATCGCGCTGGCATTTACCTCGGTGGGTTGCTGGGCGTGGTATGCGCTGCGTAACGCCCGCTGGCTGCGGGAGAACCCGGATAAAAATCCGATGATGTGGGCGACAGCGCAGGCGCTGGTCACGCTGCCCGTCTCGCTGGTCGGTTATCTCGCCGCCTGCCTGTGGCTTGGCGTGCAGCAGCCCGATTTCTCCCTGCCGTTCGGCCCGCATCCGTTGGTGTTTATCGTGCTGATGTTTGCCATTGCCGTGCTCTGCTCGTGGGTGGGCGCGCTATGCTGGAATATTGCCTGCCAGCGTCTGCCAACGGTGATTGTCGGCCCGCTGATTGTTTTCGAAACGCTGGCCGGGTTGCTGTATACCTTTCTGCTGCGCCAGAGCATTCCGCCGCTGCTCACCTTTTGCGGCATTGTGCTGCTGGTGTGTGGCGTGGTGATGGCAGTGCTGTCAAAACCACAAAAAGCGAGCGTCATTCCACTACAACAGGAATAAAAAAACCCGGCATTATGCGCCGGGTTTGGTCAGCCTGAAGCGAGGATTTAGAAGGTTTCCCAGTTCGCTTCGCTAAAGCTCTCTGCGGCTTTCGCCTGCGGTTTGCTGCCTGGTTTTACCAGCGCAGGCGTGCGCACGCTGCGGCTGCGGTTGACTTTAAATACCGCTACCGTTTCCGTCAGGCGTGCGGCCTGCTCTTCCAGCGCGGCAGCGGCAGCGGCGGACTCTTCCACCAGCGAGGCGTTCTGCTGCGTAACGCGATCCATCTCAGCAACGGCCTGGCCCACCTGGTCGATACCGCGGCTCTGCTCATCCGAAGCCGATGAGATTTCGGCCATGATATCCGTCACGCGGGTAACCGCACTGACGATCTCTTTCATCGTTTCTCCGGCTTGATGTACCAGCGCAGCGCCTGCATCGACGCGGCTGCCGGAATCTTCGATCAGCCCTTTGATCTCTTTCGCCGCCTGCGCGCTGCGCTGCGCCAGCGTACGAACTTCACCAGCAACGACGGCGAAACCGCGGCCTTGTTCACCGGCGCGGGCAGCTTCAACCGCCGCGTTCAGCGCCAGGATATTGGTCTGGAAGGCGATGCCGTCGATCACGTTGGTGATTTGCGCGATTTTGCTGGAGCTGGTAGCAATTTCGTCCATCGTACGCACCACGCCATCCACAACCTGACCGCCTTTTTTCGCCGTGCCGGAGGCGTTCTGCGCCAGTTGCGTCGCCTGACGGGCGTTGTCGGCGTTCTGTTTCACCGTTGCCGTCAGCTGTTCCATACTGGCCGCAGTCTCTTCCAGCGAGGCCGCTTGCTGCTCGGTACGGGAAGAGAGATCGTTGCTACCGGCAGAGATTTCACCCGCGCCGGTATAAATGGTGTCGGCGCCATCGCGAACCACGCTGACGGTTTTCACCAGCGACTGCTGCATCTCGTGCACGTTTTGCGCCAGCAGCGCCATCTCGTTTTTGCCTTCAGCATCGATCGCGTGCGTTAAATCTCCTGCCGCAATGTGGCGGATATGTCCCATCACTTCATGCAGCGGTTTCAGCAGTACACGCTGCATCGCTATCCAGCTGACAATGATCACTGCCAGAACAACGACCATGACGACGCCCAGAATCCACAGGATACGCTGGTAATCGCTCTCGTTTTCGATCACGCCCTGGTTCGCCAGTTCGGCCTGGGCATCGCGCCACGCACGATAGCTCTTCTGCATAGCAACCTGTTTCGCTTCAGCGTTCTGGCGGAACATATCTTCCAGATTACCCGCCAGCAGCAGACGGTTCATTTCCGTCAGCGTCGCATGGTAAATGCCGTACTGTTTTTCCAGGTCACTGGAGAGATTTTCATCCAGCCCCGGCGTGTCCGGCATCGCTTTGTATTTTTCAAAATGCTTTTGCGCCTGATTCAGCAAGTCGGTCGCGGTGTTGGCCAGCTCGCTCAGTTGCCCGCCATTGATCTGGCTGGCGGCGCTGCTCTGTAAGCGCAGCATGCCGCGGTTTAACGTGACGCGTGCCTGGTTAAGGCTGATCCAGGCATCGGTGAACTCAGAAACGTTCTGGCTGGAAACCTGAGAAACGTTAAAGTTGTTTTTGTCATTATTCAGCGCGCTGACAAACACACCGGCAGAAATAAGCTGCATCGCACCCAGTACGAGCAACACCATAATTAATAAGGTAATAACTTTAATACGCTTGAACATCGTAGGCCTTCATTTGATACAGGGAATGGTCTGAGTCTCTGTATCGGCAGCGTTACGTAGTTGTTTAATCTCGATACAAAACTCTATCCAAAATTTTTCAATAAAATTACCTGCATTCAACATGTTAAACGCGAAAGATTTTTTGTGACGAATATCACTGTTTTTCGCGTAATAAAGGCATAAGTCGATTTGTTCCCACCCCAAAAGGGGTATATCATCGGCTTAAAGATGCATTTAAAATGCATCTTATAATTTCACGATGAGGTAACTGCTATGGCTTTCCGCGATCAACCCCTGGGTGAGCTGGCGCTCTCAATCCCCCGCGCCTCCGCACTGTTCCGTCAATACGATATGGACTACTGTTGCGGCGGTAAGCAGACGCTCGGCCGCTCTGCGGCGCGCAAAGAGCTGGATATTGATGTAATTGAAGCCGAGCTGGCAAAACTGGCCGAGCAGCCTATCGAGAAAGACTGGCGCGTTGCCAAACTCGCGGAAATCATCGACCACATTATCGTGCGTTACCATAATCGCCACCGCGAACAACTGCCGGAGCTGATTTTACAGGCCACCAAAGTGGAGCGCGTGCATGCCGATAAACCGAACGTACCGCGCGGATTAACCAAATATTTGACGATGCTGCACCAGGAGCTTTCCAGCCATATGATGAAAGAGGAGCAGATCCTGTTCCCGATGATCAAACAGGGCATGGGTTCGCAGGCCATGGGGCCGATCACGGTGATGGAGAGTGAACACGATGAAGCCGGTGAATTGCTGGAAGTGATTAAGCACATTACCAACAACGTCACACCGCCGCCGGAAGCCTGCACCACCTGGAAAGCCATGTATAACGGCATCAATCTGCTAATTGACGATCTGATGGAACACATCAGTCTGGAAAACAATAACCTGTTTCCGCGTGCCCTCGCAGGTGAATAATAAAAGGCGCCCAAAAGAGCGCCCTTGATTCATGGAAGTTTAGAGCCGCTTTGCGGCTCTTTTTTTATGGCTGACCGTCAGCCAGACGTCTTTTACCGGCATAGAGCCAGCCTGCGCCCAGCACAATAAACCACAGCGGCGTGACGATCAGCGCTTCACGGGTATCCGCTTCCAGCGTCAGCAGTACCAGTACGAAAGCAAAGAAGACCATGCAAACCCAGCACATCAATTTGCCCAGCGGCATTTTGTAGCTCGATTTTTCGTGCAGATGCGGACGCTGTTTACGGTAGACCAGGTACGAACAGAGAATGATCGTCCAGACAAACATAAACAAAATGGCCGATACGGTAGTGATCATGGTGAACGCGGCAATCGCGCTCGGGTTCACGTAGAGCATCACCACGCCGCCCAGCAGGCAGATACAGGAGAAGGTCAGCCCTTTTGCCGGCACCGCGCGTTTAGAGAGTGAAGCGAACGCTTTCGGCGCCATCTTCTCCTGTGCAAGACCAAACAGCATACGGCTGGTCGAGAAGACGCCGCTGTTCGCCGACGACGCGGCAGAAGTCAGCACCACAAAGTTGATGATGCTCGCGGCCGCCGGAATACCGACCAGCATAAACAGTTCCACAAACGGGCTTTTATCCGGGACGACCGAGCTCCACGGCGTCACTGACATAATGATGATCAGCGCGAAGACATAGAACATGATAATGCGCAGCGGAATGGAGTTAATCGCGCGTGGCAGGGATTTCTCCGGATCTTTGGTTTCTGCCGCTGTTGTGCCGACCAGCTCGATCCCAACAAAGGCAAAGACGGCGATCTGGAAACCGGCGAAGAAACCGCTGATGCCTTTCGGGAACCAACCGCCGTCATTCCACAGGTGTGCGAACGAGGCTTCAACGCCCGTCGGCGATTTGAAGTGCATCAATACCATCACCACGCCCACAATAATCAGCGCGACAATGGCAACGATTTTGATCATCGCAAACCAGAATTCCATCTCGCCGAACATTTTTACCGTCGCGAGGTTGAGGCTCAGCAGCAGTAATACCACCGCCAGCGCGGCGACCCAGTCGGCAATGCCCGGAAACCAGAATTGCGCGTAGGCGGTGATCGCCACTACGTCCGCCATCCCGGTCACCACCCAGCAGAACCAGTAGGTCCAGCCGGTAAAGTACCCCGCCCACGGTCCCAGCAGATCGGCGGCGAAGTCGCTAAATGATTTATATTCGAGGTTCGACAGCAGCAACTCACCCATTGCGCGCATCACGAAAAACAGCATAAAGCCGATGATCATATAAACAAAAATGATCGACGGACCTGCGAGGCTGATGGTTTTGCCGGAGCCCATAAACAGCCCGGTGCCGATAGCGCCGCCGATCGCAATAAGCTGTATATGCCGGTTTGTGAGATTTCGCCGCAGCGACTGTTCAGCCGGAGCCTGTTCGTCGGCTGCGACTTTAACCTGATCTACCATGTTTTAATCCTGTCTGTGTTGTTGGGCTCTTCTGGCCTTTTATTGCGTGTTCCGTCCTTTATGGACGCATCGATATTAGGTAAGAATCGGCGGGATGGATACTCTGAATTAAATCGAATGTTAAATATTTGTTGAAAGTGAGTGTCATATCACTTAGTTAATGCGAAACGCCTCACAAAAATACACCTGAATGCATAGTTTGCAAGATAATATATCGACATTGATCTTATTAACGAACGATCGACGCACTCTTCTCACCCCTCCCTCCAAAAAGAGAGAGGGATTTATGCGGGGAATTACAGAATTTCCAGCAGTTCCACCTCAAATACCAGGGTGCTGAATGGCGGAATAGATGCGCCAGCGCCACGTTCGCCATAAGCGAGGTTGTGCGGGATAGTCAGTTCCCATTTGGAGCCGACCGGCATCAGCGTCAGGGCTTCGATCCAGCCAGCGATAACGCCGTTAACCGGGAATTCAGCCGGTTCGCCGCGCGCGACGGAGCTGTCGAATACGCTACCGTCGATCAGTTTACCGGTGTAGTGCACGCGAACACGGTCGGTGCGCGCCGGGATTGCGCCTTCGCCCTGAGTGATCACGCGGAACTGCAAACCGGATTCGGTGCTGTTCACGCCTTCACGTTCGCGGTTCTCTTCAAGATATTTCACGCCTTCCGCCGCCATCTCTTCAAAACGGGAGCGACGCACGGCGTCGGCACGTTCATGGATTTCACGCAGGGCGCGATGTACAACGTCAACCGGTACAGCAGGTTGTTTGCCTGCCAGCGCGTCCGCGATGCCCGCGACCAGCGCTTCCGGTAACAGCCCCTCTAACCCGGATTCGCTAAGCTGCTGTCCGACCTGTAAACCGATGCCATAGCTGGCTTGCGCTTCGATCGTGTCAAAAGTTGGGGTTGTCATGGGTTTTCCTTCCATCGCTTTTTAAGGTAGCGCGCAGCATAACAGCCGGGCTGCGCCGGGTACAACTTTGTCGCAGGAAAGATGACAAATCGCAGGGAAAGGGAAAGAATAGAGTCCGTAAGATAAATCTAATATTGCTGTAGCAAAATCCGACTTTGTGCTGACGATCAGAGAGTTAAAAACGATGGACGCCGCCCCGGAAGGATAAAGTGTATATACTCAACGAGACAGGACTTTAAATGACGCGGAGCAGGAGGAAAGCCATGCCCGGGCGATTTGAACTGAAACCTACCCTGGTGAAAATCTGGCAAGCCCCGGACCATTTTCGCCTTATGGACCCGCTCCCGCCGTTTCACCGTCGTGGTTTGATCCTAGCCGCATTGCTGGTGGTTATCGGCTTTCTGCTACCGTCAACGGACGATACGACGCCGGTTCCCGCCTCACGCGAAGCGCAAATTCAGTTGCCTTCATCCACTGCCACTCAGCCTGTCGCCCCTGCGCAAACGCCGCCAGCGGTGGTGAACGATCCGCAACAGGTCGCCCCTGGCGCTGAAGAGTCGCTCGAACAGCAGCAACCAGAACAACAGCCGCTGCAGCAGCAAGAAGCCCCGGTGGCGCAAAGCCGTCCGACGATCCCCTCTTCCGGCGGCATTGAACAACAGTGGCGATCTTATCGTGTGGAAGAAGGGAAAACGCTGGCGCAACTGTTCCGCGATCATAATCTGCCGCCCACCGATGTTTACGCGATGGCGAAAGTGGAAGGTGACGGGAAACCGCTGAGCAGCCTGAAAAACGGCCAGATGGTGAAGATTCGCCAGAATGCTAACGGCGTTGTAACCGGATTAACCATTGATGCTAACGGCCAGCAAGTGCTGTTTACCCGCCAGCCGGACGGCAGCTTTATTCGCGCACGTTAACCGATAACGCCGGATAAGCGCTTATCCGGCACATTTCGTTCTGGTCGCGCTAAAAAGCAAAACGCCGGCACAAGGCCGGCGTCTCATTCCCCGTCGTATTTCGCGTTGCAGATGCATTGGCTTATTTGCTTACCCTGATCACTGAGTTAACTCAGCTTCCGGGGATTCACTCACTTGCCGCCTTTCTGCAAGCCCGAACGACTTAAGGGCATCGTTTATGAGTAAAAATTACTCAGCAACAACGTTTACAGTCAGTTTAGCGAATACTTCGCTGTGAACCTGGAAGTCCACTTCGTGCTCACCGGTGGTACGCAGAACGCCGTTCGGCAGACGAACTTCGCTCTTAGCCACTTTAACGCCAGCCGCAGTGACTGCGTCAGCGATATCGCGAGTACCGATGGAACCGAACAGTTTACCTTCGTCGCCTGCTTTAGACGCGATGGTAACGGTGCCCAGTGCGTTGATTTCTTCAGCGCGAGCGTTAGCAGCAGCCAGAACGTCAGCCAGTTTGGCTTCCAGTTCAGCGCGACGTGCTTCGAAATATTCAACGTTTTTCTTGGTAGCAGGAACAGCTTTACCCTGCGGTACCAGGAAGTTACGAGCGTAACCCGCTTTAACGTTAACCTGATCACCCAGGCTACCCAGGTTTGCTACTTTATCAAGCAGAATAACTTGCATTACCTTATCCTCTCAAAGTCGTATTAATGGACCGTGACCGATTACTGATGACGATCAGTGTACGGCAGCAGGGACAGGTAGCGAGCGCGTTTGATAGCGCGTGCCAGCTGACGCTGATATTTTGCACGGGTACCGGTGATACGGCTCGGGACAATCTTACCGCTTTCGGTGATGTAGTTTTTCAGCGTAGCGGTGTCTTTATAGTCGATCTCTTGAACGCCTTCCGCGGTGAAACGGCAGAACTTGCGACGACGGAAATAACGTGCCATATGGCTAGTCTCCAGAATCTATCAATTCAATCTGCTCGGCATGCAGAACCATTTTTGTCAGGCCATTCTTTGCCTTGTGGCAACTGATGAATCCCTGAACAGTTACTGCACTACCGACCGTTATACTTTGAGTAATGGCCTGGTTCTCCTGCCCGCTGATTATTACAGGCATTTGGCACCACGCCTGCCGGTGAAAACCGGCTTCCTCCTGCACAGAACGGTGCTCAAGCACGAACTGGCAGTGAGGAATTCCTGACGGGCTGACCTTACGAAGCGGGGTCCTGCACACGGTGCCGGACAACACCAGTCGATTGGCCATCAGAAATTACTCTTCAGAATCCCCAGCATCTGCATCATCTGCGGTTTCGTTTGCGAAATCATCGCGACGCTCACGGCGCTCGTCTTTCGCTTTAACCATCGGAGATGCTTCGGTAACCGCGTGTTTAGTACGCATTACCATGCTACGGATAACGGCGTCGTTGAAGCGGAAGCTTGTTTCCAGCTCATCGATCACTTCCTGCGGCGCTTCAACGTTCAGCAGAACGTAGTGAGCTTTGTGCAGTTTGTTGATCGGGTAAGCCAGCTGACGGCGGCCCCAGTCTTCCAGACGGTGGATCGTGCCTTGCGCACCGGTGATAGCACCAGTGTAACGCTCGATCATGCCCGGAACCTGTTCGCTCTGGTCAGGATGGACCATAAAAACGATTTCGTAATGACGCATCGAATTGCTCCTTACGGATTATTCAGCCTCCTGTCTGGGTCAGCCGTGGCCCGGGGAGGCAAGGAACGTGTTAAAGGTCGGCTGAAAAATTGACGCGTCATAATACTGATCCCACCGGGCAAACTCAAGGTGAATTGCACAAATAATTCGCACTAAGCGCAAAGAGAACTCCCCTGCACGCATTAAAATTAAACAAAACGCATTCCGGCAATTTTTTGAACGACAGCATCAGAAATGGTCGCGATACGTTTTATAACAACCGCGTAAACTTTAATCAGGCCTCAAAACAAAGGAGGAGAAATGTTCAAAACATAATATTCGGCGTTATATTGGAGAGTAACATCATGAAATACATCGCAATTTTACTAACAACCTTATTGCTCAGCCTCAACGCGACGGCAGCAATAAAACTCGACAACCGGCAAGCCCGGAACATGGATGATGTGCGCAGCTTAGGCGTTATCTACATCAATCATAACTTCGCCAGCGAACAGGAAGCCGACCAGGCTTTGAATGCCGCAACCGACGCACAAAACGCCACCTACTTTCACCCAATCCTGACACACGAGCCAGGCAGCAACGGCGCTCTGCACGCCAGCGCGGATATCTACCGCTAACCGAATCAGGCTAAGTTTCCCTTGCGCTGCGGCCCCGGATTGGGGCCGCGCTCAGAAGTGAGAATAATTTTCTTTCGGATCTTATCAAATACCCTACCGGCAGGTTTAATAAGAGCTTTTCAGCGTTATGGAAAGTACGCGGGGAAGCCATGTTCACACGTTTTTCGACACTCAGCCGTATACCCAAAGGCGTTTGGGTTCTGGGCGGCGTCAGTATGCTGATGGATATCTCATCAGAAATGATCCACAGCCTGCTGCCACTGTTTATGGCGACGACGCTCGGCGCCAGCGTGGTGATCATCGGCCTGATCGAAGGGCTGGCGGAAGCCACCGCGCTGATGGTGAAGGTCTTCTCCGGCGCGATCAGCGACTATATTGGCAAACGTAAAGGACTGGCGCTGCTGGGCTATGGCATGGGCGCGCTGAGTAAGCC
This sequence comes from Kosakonia sp. MUSA4, assembly GCF_013085925.1. NCBI lineage: Bacteria > Pseudomonadati > Pseudomonadota > Gammaproteobacteria > Enterobacterales > Enterobacteriaceae > Kosakonia > Kosakonia sp. MUSA4. The sequence continues at coordinate 262,863 of NZ_CP025697.1, read as the reverse complement.
ATTGTTTGCGCTGGCTACTTCAGCCGGTATGGCATTCGGCGCGCGAATGATAGACCGGCTCGGCAAAGGTATTCGCGGTGCGCCGCGCGATGCACTGGTCGCTGATGTAACGCCTGCGGAAATTCGCGGTGCGGCTTTCGGTTTACGCCAGTCGCTGGATACTGTTGGCGCGTTTCTCGGGCCGCTGCTGGCCGTCGCTTTTATGCTGCTGTGGAACGATGATTTCCAGACTGTATTCTGGATTGCGCTGATCCCCGGCGTACTGGCCGTTGCGCTGCTGTTTTTCGGCCTGCAGGAACCGCAAACGCCGGTCACGCACAAACGCACGAATCCTATCCGCCGGGAAAACTTAACGCGCCTGGGCAAAGCGTACTGGTGGGTGGTGGCGCTTGGCTTTGTCTTTACCCTCGCCCGTTTCAGTGAGGCGTTCCTGGTGCTGCGCGCGCAGCAGATGGAGATTCCGCTGGCGACCATTCCACTGGTAATGGTAGCGATGAATCTGGTCTACTCGGTCAGTGCTTATCCGTTCGGTAAACTGTCGGATCGCATCAGCCATCGCCATTTGCTGCAACTGGGTCTGCTGGTGCTGATTCTGGCGGATATCGCGCTGGCGCTCAGCCAGCACTGGAGCATCATGCTGCTCGGCGTCGCGCTGTGGGGCGTACACATGGGAATGACGCAAGGTTTGCTGGCGACCATGGTTGCAGATACCGCTCCGGCGGAACTGCGCGGTACCGCCTTCGGCATGTTCAATCTGATTAGCGGCGTCGCGCTGCTGCTGGCAAGCCTTGGCGCCGGGATCTTATGGGAAACCCACGGCGCGGCATCCACATTCTGGGCCGGCGCCATTATTTGCGTGGTGGCGCTGTGCGGCATGCGCCTTCAGAGATAACGGCGGAAAAAATCCGTTGTGGCTTCCAGCGCCAGCGGCGTGATGCGATGCGTCACGCCCGTTTCCCACTGATAAGTGAGATGCGCATCCAGCCCCGCATCCTGCAACGCCTGCTGTAAACGGAAAGATTCGGCAGCGGGCACTACATCATCCTGCTCACCGTGCCACAGTAGCAGCGGACGATCGGCAACACGCGCCAGTTGATGGCTGACCTCCCACTGCGCCAGCGGCGCCAGAATGGTTTCAAACTCGCGCTGTTGCTCTGCGGTGGTCACTTCCAGCGGTGGAAAAAGCGTATGCGCCAGCGAAGAGAAATAGCCGGAACCCATCAGGCTGGCCACGCAGCGCACTTCCGGATGTACGGTCATAATCCCCAGCGCCGTCATCCCGCCCATCGACGCGCCGCCGACCGCCAGCCGCTGATTATCAATAAGCGACTGGCTCTCCAGCGCGTCGCGCAACGCGGAGAACTCTTCAATATTGCCCTGTAAAATTTGCCAGAACTGGCGCAAGCGCCGCTCCGCATCACCGCTAAAACGTGCGCCATGATCCGGTGCATCGGGCATGATCACGCGAAAACCCGCCTGCGCCAGCGCGACGGCAAAATAGCTGTAGACCAGTTTTGACGAGGTAAAACCATGATAAAACACCACGCTGGGCAGGGGTTCATCACGTTTTCCCGCCGGAAAAGCATGCAGTGCTTCCACGCCGGCAAAGTGTTCTGTTTGCAGTTCGATCATCACACGCTCCTTGATTTCTTGTGCTGGTATGCCATTGGCAACCCCTCGACGCAAGTCAGAATTCGCAATAGCATCAGGTAAGGTTGAGATATAGATTACGCTTTCAAACCACTTTCATTCGAAATTAGTGCTCACGGTAACAATTTGGGAACATTCCCCCAAAGTGGATCACGTCAGGAACTACACTATGGCTATCAGGAGAGATGAGAAACCCATGCGCATCTTGCTATCGGTTCTGTTTGCCGCCTTGCTTAGCGGCTGTTCTGTGTTAGAGGGTACACCGCAGCCTGCCCCGCCGGTGAGCGATCATCCGCAGGAGATCAGCCGCAACCAAACGCACGGTCTACAAAAAACAGGCGAGGTAAGCGTAACAGTACTGGGTTCTCCCATGGACGTGGAAGCCGCGATTAAGGCCAAAGCAGCCACAGCAAAAGCCGATTATTACGTCATTATTATGATGGATGACTCCATTATTCCGTCCCGTTGGTTCGGACGTGCGTTGTTATATCGGCGATAGCGAGGCATTGATTTTCAGGATATTTACACTGCTTTGCGTCCATTGATGTTCTCCTGGGCACAATTGGATTAATGGAATCCGTTGCGCGAAAGGAAGCCCTGCAATATTTCGGGGTAACGTAAAATGGAGCTGACAATGAAACGATCTCTTGCCGTAAACTCACTGTTGCTTTCTACAGGAATGCTTAATACAACAGCGCAGCCCGCAGAGTTCGCCAGCGCTGACTGCGTGACGGGACTGAACGAAATCGGGCTGATTTCCGTCAATAATGTCTCAGGGAGCCTACAGGATGTGGAGCGTGTTATCGCGTTAAAAGCAGACGAACAGGGAGCTTCCTGGTATCGCATTGTACGAATGCAGGAAGATCAACGAGTTGACAACTGGCGGGTGCAGGCCATCTTGTACGCCTGAGCCGCTAAACAAAGCCACCTGATTTGGTGGCTTTTTTATTTCCCTGCAATCATTAAGACTATGTTAATGTAAAGATATCTCAATGTAACATTTTGTTACATTGACGCACTAAATGTTATTCGATTTGTGCCGTTGAAGGTGCTTCATACACAGAACAACGGACAAATTATGCGCGCCTTTTTATCCCGCGCCGGTCTCGGTGCTAAATTGTCACTTCTGACTGGCGCAAGCGTGGCAACGCTATTCCTCCTTTTTACTTTTCTGATGAGCAATAAAGCCAGCCAACAACTGGAAACGCTGGCCATGGAAGACCTGCACAATCAGTCCACCGGCGTGGTGGATATGGTTGAAATGTTCAACAGTAGCCTCAGCGAAGAGGTGGAAAGTTACACGCGCTTGTTCAGCAGTTTCCTGCCGCAACCGCTGACGGTCGATCCGCAACAGCGCCGCGAAATTAACGGCATTGATGTTCCGCTATTGAAAGGCGGCGATACCGAACTGCACAACAACAATGCCATTCCCGATGATTTTCTAAATCGCACCGGCGCGATCGCCACGCTGTTTGTACGCAGCGGCGATGACTTCGTCCGCGTGGCCACCTCGCTGCGCAAAGAGAATGGCGATCGTGCGATTGGCACCCGGCTGGACAACGCCAGCCCGGCTTTCGCCCCGGTAATGAAAGGCGAGGTTTATCGCGGCCTGGCGCTGCTGTTCGGCAAGCGCTACATCACCCAGTATCAACCGGTGAAAGACGCCAGCGGCAATACCATCGCCATCCTGTTTGTCGGCATTGATATCTCCCGCTCGTGGCAGATCATGCGCAGCAAGATCCTCGGCCGTAAGCTGGGGGAAAGCGGCCATTTCTTTGTGATCGATCGTAATGCAGGCAAGAACTACGGCAGCTACCTGTTCCATGATTCCGAGGAAGGCAAACGCCCGCAGTGGGATGAAAAGGATTTGCAAACGCTGCTCAAAACCAGCAGCGGCACGCTGGCCCGCACCCATGCCGATGGCCGCACAATGTTGATGTCTTACACCGCATTACCCGGCTGGAACTGGACCGTGGTTGGTGAAGTGGACAAAGAGGTGCTGTTGCAGGACGTCAACCGCATGCGCAACCTGTTCCTGCTGGCTGGCGTAGTGGTTTCCCTGCTGTTTGCCGCGCTGTTTGTGGTGATTATTCGCCGCTGGCTCACCCGTCCGCTGCGCCAGGTGATCGATCTGGCGCAACGCTATGCCGCCGGGGATCTGCGTGCCACCCTTAGCGTTGATCGTCAGGATGAAGTCGGCCAGTTGATCGCCGCGATCAACGGCATTGGCGATGGGCTGCACACCATTGTGCTGCAGGTGCGCGAATCCGCAGCGGAAATAAACCTTGGCACCACTGCGCTGGCTTCCGACAGCAGCGAAATCAGCGAACAGATCAACAAGCAGGCCAGCAGCGTGGAAGAGACGTCCGCCAGCATGGAGCAACTGGCCGCCACCGTGCAGCAAAATGCCGCCAATATGGAACAGACGCAAAACCTGGTGAATGACACCGCCGATGCCGTGCAAAAAGGCGGCGAAACCGTGGATCACTCGGTGGCAACCATGGAAGATATTCGCGCAGCCTCGCAGCGTATCGCTGATATCACTCATGTGATTGAATCCATTGCTTTCCAGACCAACATTCTGGCGCTGAACGCGGCGGTTGAAGCTGCCCGCGCAGGTGAACACGGTAAAGGTTTTGCCGTAGTCGCCCAGGAAGTCCGCGCGCTGGCTGCACGCAGTGCTAACGCGGTGAAGGAGATCGAAGCGCTGATTGGCGACACGCTGAAGAAAGTGGGCGAAGGCCACGCTCAGTCGGAAGCGACGCGAGTGGCGATGCAATCGATCATCCGCCATATGAGCGATATCAACAACTTAGTCCATGAGATTAACCATGCATCCCGTGAGCAGTCGGCGGGAATCAACCAGGTCAATCTGGCAATGACGCACATTGGCGATGCCACGCATATCAACGCCGGACGCGTATCGCAAAGCGAAGAAACCGCCCGCACATTGCGGGAAAAAGGGGCGCATCTGACAGAGCTGGTCAGCCTGTTCCGCTTAAAAATGGATTAACGTCACTGCCCGCAGCACAGAGAGTCACAGGTCAGATTTCATCTGTTTATCTGTTCTTTTTGTGCTGCGGGCCATCGTTTTATAAGGATTTACCTGGATCCCACTCTGTTTAGCGCTCGTCAGCAAAAAGCCATTATTATTTTCACCGACAATTTATAGTTAAAAAACAGCCAGAAAACTCATTGTCTTAAAATAATTATCACCATTGAAAAGAGAAAAAAAGAAAACCGGTAGAGATAAATATATTTAGCATGCAGAAAATCCTCATCTCATTCTCATGAAATATTATTAAAATCACCGTATTTCAGCACCACACATTCCTTCCCGAAATGCTATCCCGCGTGTCTGCGCACGAACACATACACAATAATTATATTTTATGGCGAATAGCCATTAATGAATTTTCACTATTTTGACAATCAAATTTGCATCTCCTATTGTTCGGCGGTAATGGCATACCCGCAAAATATATGGACATCCTATGAGACCCCTTTTTATTCGCACTGGCCTCGGTGCCAAATTGTCACTCCTGACTGGCATCAGCGTTGCTGTGCTTTTCCTCCTGTTTACTTTTTTGATGAGCAATAAAGCCAGCCAGTTACAGGAAACGCTGGCGATGGAAGATCTGCGTAACCAGACCACCGGCGTGGTGAGTATGGTAGAAATGTTCAACAGCAGTATTAGCGAAGAGGTGGAAAGCTACACGCGTTTGTTCAGCAGCTTCCTGCCGCAACCGCTGGCGGTCGATCCGCAACTGCGTCGCGAAATTAGCGGCATTGATGTCCCACTGTTCAAAGGCGGCGACATTGAGCTGCACAACAACAACGCCATCGCGGATGACTTTCTGAAGCGTACCGGCGCGATCGCCACGATATTCGTGCGTAGCGGCAGTGACTTCGTCCGCGTAGCCACCTCGCTGCGTAAAGAGGATGGCGAGCGCGCGATTGGCACCCGCCTGGAAAAAACCAGCCCGGCTTTCACCTCAATCATGAAAGGCGAGGTTTACCGCGGCCAGGCGTTGCTGTTCGGCAAACGCTACATCACTCAGTATCAACCGGTGAAGGATGCCAGCGGCAATATCATCGCCATCCTGTTTGTCGGCGTCGATATCTCCCGCTCCTGGGATGTAATGCGCAGCAAAATCCTCGAAAACAAGCTGGGCGACAGCGGCCGCATTTTCGTACTCGATCGCAATGAGGGTGATGATTACGGTAGCTACCTGTTCCATGACACCGAGGAAGGCAAGCGTCCGCAATGGGATGAAAACGATCTGCAAACGTTGCTGAAAAACAGCGAAGGCACGCTGGAACGTGAAAGTGAAGATGGCCGTACACTGCTGATGTCGTACACCACGCTGCCCGGCTGGAACTGGAGCGTAATTGGCGAAGTGGATAAAGACGTTCTGTTACAGGATGTCACCTTTATGCGCAACCTGTTCCTGCTGGCAGGCGTAGTCATCTCCCTGCTGTTTGCCGCCATGTTCGTGGTGATTATTCGCCGCTGGCTGACCCGCCCGCTGCGTAGCGTTATCGAGCTGGCCCAGCGTTATGCCGCCGGGGATCTCCGCGCCACGCTCGCAGTCGATCGCCAGGATGAAGTCGGCCAGTTAATCACCGCCATTAACGGCATTGGCGATGGTCTGCACACCATTGTGTTGCAGGTGCGCGAATCCGCAGCGGAAATAAACCTTGGCACCAATGCGCTGGCTTCCGACAGCAGTGAGATCAGTGAGCAGATCAACAAGCAGGCCAGCAGCGTGGAAGAGACGTCCGCCAGCATGGAGCAACTGGCCGCCACCGTGCAGCAAAATGCTGCCAACATGGAACAAACGCAAAGCCTGGTGAATGACACCACCGATGTGGTGCAAAAAGGCGGCGAGACCGTCGCCCTTTCCGTCACGACGATGGAAGATATTCGCACCGCCTCGCAGCGGATTGCCGATATCACCCATGTTATTGAATCCATTGCCTTCCAGACCAATATCCTGGCGCTGAATGCGGCGGTGGAAGCCGCCCGCGCAGGCGAAAACGGGAAAGGTTTTGCGGTGGTCGCGCAGGAAGTTCGCGCGCTGGCGTCACGCTGTGCCAATGCGGTGAAGGAGATCGAAGTGCTGGTTGGCGACACGCAGAAGAAAGTGGGCGAAGGTCATGCTCAGTCGGAAGCGACGCAGGTGGCGATGCAATCGATCATCCACCATATGAGCCATATCAACCAGTTGGTCGGCGAAATCAACCACGCTTCGCGCGAGCAGTCGGCGGGGATCAATCAGGTCAATCTGGCGATGACGCACATCGGCGATGCCACCAATGTCAACGCCGGGCGGGTGTCGCATAGCGAAGAAACCGCCCAGGCGCTGCGGGAAAAAGGCGCTAACCTGACCCGTCTGGTGAGCCAGTTCCGCCTTAAAGTGGATTAATTTGCCCCACCCGTGGCGCGGAGCAGCAGGTCGTCCTGAATCTGGACGGCCAGCGGCGACGAACCACGGGTATCGAGCATCACCTGGCACCAGGCTTGCGCCATCGGCGGTGATGCGTGGCGCAACATTTGCGCTCCGCATCCCAACAGAAAGAGCTGCCGGGTGATGGCTCTACCCTGCGTTTCATTCGGTTTATGCAGTTGCGGCTGCAACTGCCGCCAGGCGCGATCGAAATGGCGATCCTGGCCTTTCACCGCGCCAAACTCCTCGGCCAGCAGCGCTATCACACCTGATTGCTTGCTCAACACGCGCAGCACATCCAGGCACATCACATTGCCGGATCCTTCCCAGATGCTATTCACCGGCATTTCACGATACAGGCGCGGCAGCTCATTATCTTCGCAGTAGCCAATCCCGCCGAGCACCTCCATCGCTTCCGCAACAAAAGGTATGCCCGCCTTGCAGACGGCAAATTTCGCCGCCGGGGTAAATAACCGCGCCCATAGCGCTTCCTGCGCATCAGCGCGGAGATCCCAGGCGCGCGCCAGACGAAACAGAAACGCGGTTTGCCCTTCCAGTTGCAGCGCCATACGGCTAAGAACGTCGCGCATCAATGGCTGATCGACCAGATTTTTGCCAAAAGCCTGCCGGTGGTGCGCATGGTACAGCGCCACCGAAAAAGCGCGCCGCATCAAACCGTGGCTGCCCAGTGCGCAATCAAAACGTGTCAGGCCGCCCATCTTCAGAATTTGCCGTACACCGTCGCCCTCTTCCCCCAGCAACCAGCCGCTGGCATCGCAAAATTCCGCTTCGCTGCTGGCATTTGAACGGTTGCCGAGCTTGTCTTTCAGCCGCTCCAGCCGTACGCCGTTGCGCTGACCGTCGGGCAAAAAGCGCGGCACAAAGAAGCAGGAGAGGCCGCCGGGAGCCTGCGCCAGCACCAGATGTGCATCGCTCTGCGGTACGGAGAAGAACCATTTATGTCCCACCAGCCGGTACACATCGCCGCTTTTTTCCGCGCGGGTGGTATTGCTCAGCACATCGGAACCGCCCTGTTTTTCCGTCATCCCCATGCCGATCAGCAGACCGCGCTTCTGATTGCCAGGCGCCATATGCGGATCGTAACGATCGCTGAGTAACGGTTTAAACCAGTCGTGAAAAAGCTTCGGCAACGCCTGTTGCAACAGCGGCGTGGCGGCAAACGTCATGGTGATGGGGCACAGCGTGCCGGATTCGACCTGCGCATGCAGGATAAAGCGCGCGGCGCGAGCGACAAACGCGCCAACACGCGCGTCTTCTTCCCACGCCAGATTGTGAACCCGGTTGGCGCACAATCCCTGCATCAATAAATGCCAGGCCGGGTGAAAACGCACGTCGTCGAGCCGCTGGCCTGCGGGATCATAACGTAACAATTCTGGCGGATTGGCATTCGCCAGCCGCCCCAGTTCCAGTGATTCCGCCGTTCCCAGCTGCTGCCCGATGCTGGCAAGGAACTCGGCGTCCCACGCCGCGCCCTCGCGCATGACGGCGTCATACAGCGCGCGGTCGGAAAGAAATAAGTTGCTGTTATTCAGAGGAACAGGTTGGTTGAAAACCGTATGAGTCTGCCAGTGCATGGTGTCTCCCTCCTTCATGGGCACTGAAGATAAGTATGGACAGCGCACCTCAATGCTGCACGGGAACAGGCTCACAAGGCCGCGATCTTGCAATGCTCATTCGTGAAACGGCTCACATAATATAAGAATAATATATTTCGCCATCGATGTTCGTGGTGAATAATTTATTCTCACCTTGCAGAAGAGAATAATGATGCCGGCACCTCACGTTGCACCCAATGCGCATAAGCGCGCTTTAATGGCAGGCTCGATTGGCAACTTTATCGAGTGGTATGAATTCGCGGTTTACGGTTTCCTCGCTACCGTCATCGCCAAAAATTTCTTTCAGCTCTCGGGGGAAACGGGGCTGACCAGCTTAATCCTCACCTACGCCTCGTTTGCCATCGCCTTTTTCTTCCGCCCGCTGGGTGCCATGGTGTTCGGGCGTATCGGCGATCGTATCGGCCGCAAACCGACGCTGATTATCGTACTGGTGATGATGACGCTCGCCACTGCCGCGATCGGTCTCGTTCCGGTGTATGCCAGCATCGGCCTCGCCGCGCCGCTCATCATCACCGGTTTGCGAATTTTGCAGGGCTTATTTGCCGGTGGGGAGTACGGCGGCGCGGTGTCGCTGATGACGGAGTTCGCGCCGCGCGGCAAACGCGGGCTGTATGGCGCATGGCAATCTTTTACCGTCGCGTTAGGGCTGCTGGCTGGCGCAGGCATTGTGGCGCTGCTTTCCGCGCTGCTGACGCCAGACGCGCTGCATGACTGGGGCTGGCGCATCCCCTTTTTCCTCGCGTTGCCGATGGGCATCGTCGCGCTGTGGTTACGGGTCAGCATGGAAGAGACGCCGAGCTTCGTGCAACAGCAAGAACAACCGGTTGCCGAACGGGCGCACTTCGCCGATACGCTAAAAGCCATTGTCATGGGGATTGGCCGGGTGATGGTGTGGTCTGCCGCCGGTTACACCTATCTGGTGATCATGCCCGCGTATTTGCAGTCGGCGCTACATACCGGTTTTAACCAGGCGCTGCTGATTGCGGTGATCTCCAATATTGGCTTTGCATTAACTATTATTCCGTCCGGCATGTTGAGCGACCGCATCGGACGGCGCGCCGTGATGGTGCTTGCCACCGCGCTGCTGTTAATTCTGGCGCTGCCGCTGCTGAACCTTTTGCAGGCGGAATCCAGCACCTTAGCGATAAAAGCGCTGGTGGTGCTGGTTGCCGGTGGTCTGGTCGGCATGCTGGCCGGGCCAGGCCCGGCAATGCTGGCAGAGATGTTCCCCACGCGCGTACGTTATACCGGGCTGGGCCTGGCCTATTCACTGTCGAATGCGCTCTTTTCCGGTTGTGCGGGGTTAATTATCACCGGCCTTATCAAAGAGACCGGCAATGTCGATATCCCGGCGTACTACGTGATGGCGACCGCCGTGGTGAGTATGGTGGCGCTGATGACACTCAACAAAAACGATCATTTGCGTTCGCTGGAAGAGTGAAGCATCCCGGTGGCATGGCGCTACCGGGCTTGGGTTTATCCGGCGATATAACGCGGCACAAACCGCGAAGTATCTTTGGAGCGTACTGGCTTCACGGATACCCATGCCTACCACTTCATCAAAAGACCTGCCGTGAAATCTCCGGATTCAGGGCAAAAAAAACCACCCAAATAAGGGTGGTTTTTGTGGTATTGCGGACTTAAAGCGCGCGCTGGCGCACCGCTTCAAACAGGCAGATGCCGGTCGCCACTGAGACGTTCAACGATGAAACGCTGCCCGCCATCGGGATGCTGATCAGCTCATCGCAGTGTTCACGCGTCAGGCGGCGCATACCTTCGCCTTCCGCGCCCATGACCAGCGCCATCGGCCCGGTCATTTTGCTCTGGAACAGAGTGTGGTCCGCTTCACCGGCGGTGCCAACGATCCAGATATTCTCTTCCTGCAACTGACGCATGGTGCGCGCGAGGTTGGTGACGCGGATCAGCGGAACGTTTTCCGCTGCGCCGCACGCCACTTTTTTCGCGGTCGCATTCAACTGGGCAGATTTGTCTTTCGGCACGATCACCGCGTGAACGCCTGCCGCATCTGCACTGCGCAAACAGGCGCCAAGATTATGCGGATCGGTAACGCCATCAAGGATCAGCAGGAACGGTTGTTCGAGGCTGGCGATCAGATCCGGCAGATCGTTCTCCTGATACTGACGCCCTGGTTTCACCCGTGCAATGATCCCCTGATGCACCGCGCCTTCGCTTTTCTCATCCAGATACTGGCGATTCGCCACCTGGATCACCACGCCCTGCGCTTCCAGCGCATGGATCAGCGGCAGCAGACGTTTGTCTTCGCGGCCTTTCAGAATAAAGACTTCCTGAAAACGCTCCGGGGCGCGCTCCAGCAGTGCCTGCACCGCATGGATGCCGTAAATCATTTCACTCATTGATGGTACTCGTTTGAGGCAGTTTCGCCGTGTTATGTGGGCTGTGATTCTCATCACCTGCGCTCATTATAACCGACACGCGCCGCAGAAAGTACCTCGCTAACTCAGATGCCGTTTTGCCTCCAGCCGTACACGATGCAGCACGTGCTGCTTGATCTCGCCATAGTGCGGATCGCCAGCGAGGGTTTCGATATCGCGATCGCGGCCAAACGGCAGAGAAATCTCTTCGACGATTTTGCCGGGGCGCGCTGACATGATCAGAATGCGGTCGGCGAGAAACAGCGCTTCATCCACATCATGCGTTACGAACAGCAGCGTGGTGCGCGTTTCCAGCCAGGCGCTGCGCAGCAGTTCCTGCATCATCAGCCGGGTTTGCGCATCCAGCGCGCCAAACGGCTCATCGAGCAGCAGCACATCCGGGCCGGGCAGCCAGGCGCGCGCCAGCGCGACACGTTGTTTCATGCCGCCGGAAAGCTGCCACGGCGCATGGTGTTCAAAACCTTTCAGCCCCACGCGCGCCAGCCAGTCCAGCGCCTGGGCGTTAACCTCTTCTTTGCGGTATTTGCCGAGCCGCGGGCCGAACGTCACGTTATCCAGCACCGATAACCACGGGAACAGGTTCGGCTGCTGGAAGATCATGCCGCGCGACGGTCCAGGCTGGCTCACCGTTTTTCCGGCCGCCAGAACCTGCCCGCTATCGGGCCGGGTAAACCCGGCAACCAGGTTGAGAATGGTGGATTTACCGCAGCCGGAGGGGCCAAGCAGCACAACAAATTCCCCCGGCGCCAGCGCCAGCGAGATATCCTCCAGCACCGTGAACGGTTGCGGTTTTGCCGCAAACGTCAGAGAAACATTTTCCAGCGCGATTTGTGCCGTCATCACTCTTTCCCCGCCCAGGGCACCAGACCGCGTTGTAGCCCTAACAGTAACAAATCCAGTAAGTAACCAATGCCGCCCAGCAGCAGAATGCCAAGCATGACAATGTCCGTCCGTAAATAAGAGCTGGCGTTGATCACCATCCAGCCGAGGCCGGAACTGGCGGCGACCATTTCGGCGGCGATCAGCGATGTCCAGCCAATGCCAATGGAAAGGCGCACGGTGGTAAACAACTCCGGCAATGCATCCGGTAGCACAACGCGCAAAAAGATCTGTCTTTTGGATGCTCCCAGCGTTTGCGCGACGCGAATGCGTGCGCGACCGATGCGTTCCACCGCCGCGCTGGCACCGACGACCACGCTTAAAAAGGTGGCAATAAAGATCAGAAAGAATTTCGACGCTTCACCAATCCCCAGCCAGACCACCGCCAGCGGGATCAGCGCAATCTTCGGTAGCGGGCGCAGGAACTGCACAAACGGGTTGAGCACCGCAGAAAGACCGTCGGATAAGCCCATCAACAAACCCAGTGGGATACCGATGACAATCGCCACCGCAAAAGCGCTCAGCGCTCGCGCCAGGCTGACAGCGACGTGCTGCCACAGCGGAACCTGGCGGTAACCGTCCGCCAGCAGCTCTTCGGCGGTCAGCCCAATGTCGGTCAGCGAAGGTAACAACAGCGGGTCCACCCATTGCCGGGTGGCCGCCACTTGCCAAATCACAAAAAAGATCGCCACTGACAGCACGCTGATGGCGATATGTTGACGCAGTTTCATTTTGCGGCTGCTGCCTCGCGGATGTAGCGCGAGTCGATGGCGCTATCCCAGTTCGCCGGGATATCGCGTTTGCGGATTTCGCCAATTCCGGCAAGGAAGTTCGAGGTTTTGCTCAGCGCTTTTCCGATGCCGCTCTCGCTGGTTTGCGTGCCGTTACCCAGCCACGCAGCAGTGCCCTGCTCGCTTAACGTGGGATACTCCAGCCCGCCGAGGGTATTGGCGGCGGTAGTCACCGGCGCGCCGACCTCTTTTGCTACAATCGCGGCGGCGCGTTCAGGATCCTTTTTGAACTCATCCACTTTCTGCTGGTGTACGCGCAGGAAGGCGGTCACCGCTTCCGGGTACTGCTCAGCAAAAGCTTTGCGCACCACGTAATTGTTGTAAATCAGGTAGCCCTCTTTTTGCAGATCTTTGGTGGCAAAGACCTGATGGCCGCCGGAGGATTCCAGCTCCTGGGCAAACGGCGCCCAGACGTAACCGGCATCGATATCGCCGCGTTTCCAGGCCGCCACCATTTCTGCCGGACGCAGCGGCAGCAAGGTAATTTTGCTGCGGTCGAGTTTATTCACGCTGATCGCGGCTTCCAGCGCATATTGCGCCGTCGAATTTGGCGGATAGGCCACGCGTTTTCCTTCGATATCACGCAGCGTTTTAATGCCATCTTTGCCAATTAAACGTTCGTAGCTGGCAATCACGCCGGAAACGCCGATAATTTCCACGGGTAATTTACGCACAATACCGGCCGTGGCCGGGCTGGAACCGAAATTGGCAATATCGATAGCATTGCTGGCGAAATAACTGAGCGCATCCGCGCCGGAGGCGAATTGCACCCACTGAACTTTCGTGTTTAAGGCTTTATCCAGCGAACCATCGGCTTTCGCCAACATTAATACCTGGGAACCGCCGCTATAAGCGACGCGTACTTCGGCTGGTGTAGCGGCAACGCTGGTATTTAGCCATAAGCTACCCGCTGCCAGTAATAAGCAGAGACTTTTTTTCATGTTATTAAACCTTGGATGTTATTAGCGCCGAACTACTATATCGACAGGCGGCGCTTTTATTTATTCGAATTATTGCGTTGGATATACGTGGAATAAGAATGGCGATAATCGAGCCAGATTTGTGCGCACTGCTGCGCCAGCGCCTGTGACGGATCGCAGGTTTGTGCGAGAAACGGCGCGGCAATCGCTTCCAGCGCAACCGGCACTTCAGTACAAGCCAGAATCAACTGTTGCGCGCCGCGCGCCAGTAACGCATTTGCCTGCTTTGCCAGCAATTCACCGCCCTCACGCAGTGCGCCGCGTTTCACGGCATAACAGCCGGGCACAAACCACTGTTGCAGTTCATCGTCATTCGGCAGCAGCACCTCAATTCCCTGCTGTGCCAGGCGCTGCTGATACCAACCCGCATCCAGCGTGCCTTGCGTGGCAATCAGCCCAACCCGCTGAGGTCTGTGCACTAAATTCGCCAGCGACGCCATTGTGGCATCCACAATGTGCAACAGCGGCGCGTTGCTGGCGCGGCTGAGTTCGTCATACCAGTGATGCGCGGTGTTGCAGGGAATAGCGATATGGCTGGCGCCCGCCTGATTAAGCTTTTCAATTCCCCGAAGCAACTGCGGCAGCGGCGATGGCCCCAGCCCGGCCAGCGCTTTTTGCCGATCGGCGATTTGCGGCACGTTCCACACCACCGACGGCAGTTGCTGCTGGTCGCTATCGGCAGGTGTCGCCTGTAACAGCTTGTGCTGAAAATCGAGCGTGGCGAGCGGCCCCATGCCGCCCAGCACGCCCAGTAAGAAGGGTTTAGCCATGGCGGGCATGCGCCTCCAGCACCTGGCGGTAACCGAATAGCCCGGCTGAGCCGCCGGTGTGGATAAACACCACATTTTCGTCATGCGTGAAGTAGCCTTTGCGAATCAGATCAATAAGCCCGGCGGCGCCTTTACCGGAATAAACCGGGTCGAGCAAAATGCCTTCATGGCGGGCAAACAGCGTCAGCGCTTCCAGCATGCCTTCTGTCGGCAAACCGTAACCATCACCGACGTAATCGCTATTGGCGGCTACCGCTTCACGTGGCAGATCGCCCGCCACGCCCAGCAGTTCGCGCGTGCGTGATGCCAGGTTCCAGACGTTCTCTTCCTGCTTCGCTTTCGGCGCGCGGACGCTGATGCCCAGCACCGGCACATGGCTGTTAGTAGCGGTGAAACCTGCCACCAGCCCGGCTTGCGTCCCGGTGCTGCCGGTCGCGTGGACGACATGATCGATGCGTAGCCGTAACTGTGAGGACTGGAATAACAGCTCTTCGGCGCAAGCAACGTAACCCAGCGCGCCGATGGCGTTGGAGCCGCCGCCGGGGATGACATACGGGCGATGTCCCTGTTCGCGCAACTGTTCGGCATACTCTTCCATGGCTTTTTGCATATCCGTGCCGCCCGGCAGATGGGCGACAATTTCACCGCCCAGCAACTCATCCAGCAGGATGTTGCCAGAGCGCTGATAATCTTCACCAAAATCGGTGACGCGTTTTTCCAGCAGCACTTTACTTGCCAGCCCGAGTTTCGCAGCGCCAGCAATGGTTTGCCGGACGTGGTTCGACTGCGTTGCGCCCTGGGTAATAATTACGTCTGCGTTTTTCGCCAGCGCATCCGCCAGCAAAAATTCCAGCTTGCGGGTTTTATTGCCGCCCGTCGCCAGACCGGTAGCGTCATCGCGTTTGATCCATATTTTGGGACCGCCCAGCAGCGCGCTTAACTTCTCCAGCGGTTCTAACGGCGTCGGGAAATGACCTAATGACAGGCGGGGGAAACGGGCCAGATGCATAATCGCTCCTTGGAAAACAGAGACCAACCGAAGCGAAATGCCACGGTTTTAATTCGGTAAATACGAGATGGATATTTACTATATAGATCTGTGTTCGCAGGCTAACGATAAATAATAAATATCGATGTGCAGGAAATAGCTAAGCTATAAAAAAAGCCCTTCACAGTGGAAGGGCTTCGCGGATATTACTGCTCGACTTTCTTTTTCGCCGCGCGTTTAGCTTTGGTGGCTGCGGCTATTTTTTGCGTTTTTGCCGAGGGGTTTTTGGCTTTTTTCGCTTTGCTTTTACCTTTACCTGCGGCATCACCGCGGAAGGCACTGTCCGGCTCAAAATTCACCTTTTTCCCCATCTGGCGACGCGGCGGTTTTTTACCGCCAACGTTTTTACCCGCAGCGCCTTTTTTCGTTCTTTCACGCTCGGTTTTACCGACATTGCGCGGCGCGCGTTCGCTGGAGATCAGCGAGAAGTCGATCTTACGCTCATCCATATTGACGGCTTCAACCTTCACTTCCACCCGATCGCCGAGGCGATAGGTTTGCCCGCCGGATTCGCCAATCAGGCGCTGACCAATCTGGTCAAAACGGTAGTAGTCGTTGTCCAGCGAGGAGACATGCACCAGGCCATCGATAAACAGATCGTTCAGGCGCACAAAGAAACCGAAGCCGGTGACGCTGGCGATAACGCCCGGGAAGGTGTTGCCCACCTGATCCTGCATGAAATCGCACTTCAGCCAGTCCGACACTTCACGGGTGGCTTCATCTGCGCGGCGTTCGGTCATCGAACAGTGCTGGCCCAGTTGCAGCACCTCTTCCATGCTGTAGTGCCAGCCGCCGGTTTCAGTGCTGTTGCCCTTCAGCCCCTGCTCTTTCGCCAGCAGATACTTAATGGCGCGGTGCAATGACAAGTCCGGATAACGGCGGATCGGCGACGTAAAGTGCGCATAGGATTGCAGCGCCAGCCCGAAGTGACCACGGTTTTCCGGATCGTAAATCGCCTGTTTCATCGAGCGCAGCAGCATAGTTTGCAGCATCTCGTGATCGGGACGATCGGCAATCGACTCCAGCAACTCGGCATAATCGCGCGGTTCCGGTTTGTTGCCGCCCGGCAGTTCCAGCCCCAGCTCGGCGAGCACGGAACGGAATGCGGTGATCGCATCGGTGGTCGGTTTATCGTGAATACGGAACAGCGCCGGTTCGCTGGCTTTCTCGACGAAGCGCGCTGCCGAGATGTTGGCGAGGATCATGCACTCTTCAATCAGTTTGTGCGCATCGTTACGCTGGGTCTGTTCGATGCGTTCAATACGGCGCTCGGCGTTGAAGATAAACTTCGCTTCTTCACTCTCAAACGAGATGCCGCCGCGTTCAGCACGCGCCTGGTCGAGCACTTTGTAGAGGTTATGCAACTCTTCGATATGCTTCACCAGCGGCGCATACTGCTCGCGCAGCTCCTGATCGCCCTGCAACATATGCCACACTTTGGTGTAGGTCAGACGCGCATGGGAGCTCATCACCGCTTCGTAGAATTTAAAACCGGTTAAACGGCCTTTCGTCGAGACGGTCATTTCGCAGACCATACACAGGCGATCCACCTGCGGGTTGAGCGAACAGAGACCGTTTGAGAGCACTTCCGGCAGCATAGGCACGACCTGCGACGGGAAGTATACCGATGTGCCACGATTGCGCGCTTCGTTGTCGAGCGATGTTCCGTGGCGCACGTAATAGCTCACATCGGCAATTGCCACCCACAAACGCCAGCCGCCGCCGCGTTTTTTCTCGCAATAGACAGCGTCATCGAAATCGCGGGCGTCTTCGCCATCAATAGTGACCAACGGCAGATCGCGCAGATCCACACGTCCCGCTTTTGCCTCTTCCGGTACTTGCTCTTTCAGCCCGGCAATCTGTTTTTCAACTTCTGGCGGCCACTGGTAGGGAATTTCATGGGTACGCAGCGCCATATCGACGGCCATGCCGGTACCCATATTGTCGCCGAGCACTTCAACAATCTTGCCAAGTGCTTTGGTGCGGCGTGTCGGACGCTGGGTTAACTCCACCACCACCACAAAGCCCATGCGCGCGCTCATGGTTTCTTCCGGCGGAATCAGAATGTCAAAGCTCATGCGGCTGTCGTCCGGCACCACAAAACCGACGCCAGCATCGGTGAAGTAACGGCCAACAATTTGCCCGGTTTTGGGCACCAGAATACGTACGATACGCGCTTCGCGGCGGCCTTTGCGATCGGCACCCAGCGGCTGCGCCAGCACCTGGTCACCGTGGATGCAGGTTTTCATCTGCTCGCTGGAGAGGTAAAGATCGTCTTTACGCCCTTCGACGCGCAGGAAGCCATAGCCGTCGCGGTGGCCGATCACCACACCTTTCAGCAAGTCCAGACGTTCCGGCAAGGCGTAGCACTGACGGCGGGTGAACACCAGCTGGCCGTCACGCTCCATGGCGCGCAAACGACGGCGCAGCGCTTCATTTTGTTCTTCGCCTTCGATTTTCAGTTCAACCGCCAGTTCATCGCGGCTGGCTGGTTTTTCGCGTTTGGCTAAGTGATCGAGGATAAATTCGCGGCTGGGAATGGGGTTGGTATATTTTTCAGATTCTCGTTCGAGGAAAGGATCTTGTGACATTGCGGGTCCTCCGTAGTCAGCTCTGGCGGAAATTTTCGTCATTCCACCAGCAATAATTTGTAAAGCGGTTGATTCTCTTCAACCAAATCGGCCAACGTGTAGTTATCCAGCTCCTTGAGAAAACTTTGCACGGCTTTGGCAAGCGCCTTTTTCAGGCGGCATGCAGTGGTGATATGGCAAAATTCGCTGCTGCAATTGACCAGCGCAAGCGGCTCCAGCGAACGGACGACATCACCAATGCGGATATCCTGCGCGGGTTTCCCCAGCCGAATCCCACCGTTTTTCCCTCTCACGGCCGTGACATAGCCTTCACGACTTAACTGGTTGATTATTTTGACCATATGATTACGGGATACGCCATAGGTTTCTGTGACTTCAGTAATACTGGTCATTTTTCCATCAGGCAGCGATGCCATATAGATCAGGGCGCGTAAACCATAATCGGTAAAACTCGTTAACTGCACATCAACCTCAGTAAATGGGAAAAGATGAGATACCCGCAGGTATTGACTCTATTGATGATAAACCAGCCACTAGTCATGCCGCTAATTTATTTGAACAGAAGGGTAAAAAAAGCGAGGAGACGGGACGCGCAAAACGCGCCCCGGAACAACATTACGCGTCGAACGGATCGCGCAGGATCATGGTTTCAGTACGATCCGGGCCAGTTGAGATAATATCAATCGGCACACCAGTAAGTTCTTCAATACGTTTGATGTAATTCAGCGCCGCCTGCGGCAGACCGCTGCGATCTTTCACACCAAAAGTAGACTCAGACCAGCCAGGCATGGTTTCGTAAATCGGTTCGATACCTTCCCAGTTGTCAGCAGCCAGCGGCGTGGTCGTCACTTCGCGGCCATCTGGCATACGATAAGCAACGCAGATTTTCACCTCTTTCAGGCCATCCAGCACGTCCAGCTTGGTCAGGCAGAAGCCAGAGAGGGAGTTGATCTGCACGGCGCGACGCACCGCAACCGCATCCAGCCAGCCGGTACGGCGGCGGCGACCGGTAGTAGCACCGTATTCGTTACCCTGTTTGCACAGGAACTCGCCAATATCGTCGAACAGCTCGGTCGGGAACGGACCTGCGCCCACACGCGTGGAGTATGCTTTGATAATACCCAGCACGTAATCAACGTAACGCGGACCAAGACCAGAACCGGTAGCGACGCCGCCAGCCGTGGTGTTGGAAGAGGTTACGTACGGATAGGTGCCGTGATCGATGTCCAGCAGCGTACCCTGTGCGCCTTCGAACATGACGAAATCGCCACGTTTACGCGCCTGATCCAGCAGGTCGGAAACATCCACAACCATCGCAGTCAGGATGTCGGCAATCGCCATCACATCATCCAGCACTTTCTGGTAGTCAACGGCTTCCACTTTGTAGAAGTTCACCAGTTGGAAGTTGTGATATTCCATCACTTCTTTCAGTTTGTCGGCGAAAGTCGCTTTATCGAACAGATCGCCCACGCGCAGACCGCGACGAGCCACTTTATCTTCGTACGCAGGGCCGATGCCACGGCCGGTGGTGCCGATAGCTTTCGCGCCGCGCGCTTTTTCACGCGCAACGTCAAGCGCCACGTGATAATCAAGGATTAACGGGCATGCTTCGGAAAGCAGCAGACGTTCACGAACCGGGATACCACGGTCTTCCAGTTCTTTCATCTCTTTCATCAGCGCCGCCGGAGACAGCACAACGCCGTTACCGATAATGCTGGTGACGTTTTCGCGAAGAATGCCTGATGGAATAAGATGGAGGACGGTTTTTTCACCGTTGATTACGAGAGTATGGCCTGCGTTGTGACCGCCCTGGTAGCGCACAACATATTTAGCCCGTTCAGTCAGAAGATCAACAATCTTCCCTTTACCTTCGTCACCCCATTGGGTGCCCAGTACGACGACGTTGTTACCCATTTTTCAAAATCACCGTTTGCTTAAAAATGGATTCTACCACCGCTTTTTTTCAGATTCAGCACTTTTTCCGCGCAAAATTGACCAAAGACGCCCACTTTTCACTCAGCCAATCGTTTTCCTCAACATGTAGTAGATCACTACTCCCGCAACCACAAGCCCACCGCCAAAACGACGCAGAAGATGGTCCGGAAGCAGGCTCAGCGAGGCAATCATACGCCGCCAGGCACGCGGATAAAGCATCGGACCAAGGCCTTCAAAGACCAAAACCAGCGCCAGGGCGAGCCAGATTGTCGAATTCATGTCTAATCCTTAAAAAACAAAACCACCGCCGGGTTTTGGCGGTGGTTTTTACCATGAAAACCGCAGGCGCAAACTTAGCGCGTCGCGGAAGTCGGCGTTTTCATATAACGGAAGAAATCGCTGTCCGGGCTGAGCACCATCACATCCTGGTTGCTATCAAAACTATTTTCGTATGCGCGCAGGCTACGGATAAAGGCATAGAAATCCGGGTCCTGGCTAAAGGCATCGGCAAACAGTTTTGCCGCTTCAGCATCACCTTCACCGCGCAGGATACGCCCCTGACGCTCAGATTCCGCCAGTGTTTTCGTCACTTCGTAATCCGCGGCAGCACGCAGTTTTTCCGCTTCTTCCTGGCCCTGCGAACGGTGACGACGGGCTACCGCTTCACGCTCGGCGCGCATACGGTTGTAGATCGCATCCGACACTTCTGCCGGCAGGTTGATCTGCTTGATACGCACGTCGATCACTTCGATACCCAGCGCCGCCATACTGTTCGGGTTGATAACCGGTACTTTACCGTTGGTTTCAGCCTGTACGCGCTCTGCGGCTTTCGCAATGGCGTCATCTGCTGCCGGCGTCGCCACTTCGTCTTCCGTCCCCGCAGAACCGGAGTTCAGCGCATCACGCACTTCCAGAGTCAGACGGCCACGAGAATCGGTAACGATGTCTTTCACATCCAGACGACCAATTTCAGAACGCAGACGGTCAGAAAACTTACGTTTCAGCAGCACCTCGGCCTGGGAGACGTCACCGCCGCCGGTCGCCAGGTAATAACGGCTGAAATCGCTGATGCGCCACTTGATATAAGAGTCAACAATCAGGTCTTTCTTCTCTTTAGTAACAAAGCGATCGGCCTGGTTATCCATGGTCTGAATACGCGCATCAAGCAGTTTAACCGATTCGATAAACGGCAGCTTAAAGTGCAAGCCCGGCTCATAAACCAGCGGTTTATTTTCGTCGTCGCGCAATACCTTACCAAAGCGCAGCGAAATTCCGCGCTCGCCTTCTTTCACCACAAAAATAGAGGTGTAGAGCACTACCAGCACGATGATGATGATCGCGATAACTGACTTACGCATCGTTATTCCCCCTGACGCTGGTAGTCGTTACGCTGCGCGTTTACGCGGCGTTGGTCCATGATGTCTCCGGCAGATGGTGCCGGGGCGCTGTTTGCACTGCTGCCAGAGTTTGACGCAGGCGGCAGGCGCAGCAGGTTGTTTGCGCCACTGCTATCACTCTTTGCCGCAGGCGCGCTCGCGCCGCCTTTCAGCATCTGATCCAGCGGCAGCACCATCAGGTTGCCGCCTTTATCGTTAACCAGCACCTTGCGGGTATGGCTCAGCACTTTTTCCATGGTTTCGATATACAGACGCTCGCGGGTAATTTCCGGCGCGGCTTTATATTCCGGCAGGATCTTCGCGAAACGCGCCACTTCACCCTGCGCTTCCAGGACGGTCTGCGTCTTATAAGCACGCGCCTCTTCGAGAATACGCTGTGCCTGGCCGTTTGCGCGCGGCTGTACTTCGTTGCTGTAAGCTTCCGCTTCACGGATGTACTGCTGCTCGTTTTCACGTGCTGCAATCGCGTCGTCAAACGCAGCCTTCACCTCTTCCGGCGGGCGCGCAGCCTGGAAGTTGACGTCGAGCAGGGTAATCCCCATGTTGTACGGACGAATGGTCTCTTCCAGCTCACGCTGGGTATCGCTACGAATAACGGTACGCCCTTCGGTCAGAATACGATCCATGGAATATTTACCGATTACACCGCGCAGGGCGCTGTCGGTTGCCTGGCGCAGACTGTCGTCGGCGCTGGTAACGCTGAACAGGTAACGCTCAGGATCGGTCACGCGGTACTGCACGTTCATCTCAACGCGCACGACGTTTTCATCAGAAGTAAGCATCACGCCGGAAGCCGCCAGTTCACGAACCGATTCGACGTTTACCGCCGTCACGCTATCGATAAAGGTTGGCTTCCAGTTCAGACCTGGCTCAACCAAATGGCTGAACTTGCCGAAGCGCGTAACGACGCCGCGTTCTGCTTCTTTAATGGTATAGAACCCGGTCGCAGCCCAGATAATCACGGCTGCAGCGGCAACGATGCCGACAATGCGTCCGCCCGCCTGACCGCGAGGGCCAGAGGAACCAGGCGCGCCGCCGGTACTCTTACCACCGCCCAGGCCACCGAGCTTTTTACTCAGTTTGCGGAAAATATCATCCAGATCAGGTGGCCCCTGATCGCGACCGCCTTTGTTTCCATTTCCCTCAGAGTTGCCGCCTGGTTTGCTGCTTCCCCACGGGTCGCGGTCCTGTCCGTTGTTACCGGGCTGATTCCACGCCATGTATGTGCTCCATATGTATATATCGTGCGGTGTATGCCCGGCCTCGCGGGCACCCCCAAAGGGGAAAAATCTTCAGGCTGCCGGTCAAACGACGTATTCTTCGAGTGCCGGTTCTTGTTTACAGAGTCGACGCCAGTCGACAATCGGCATACGCACCTGCATACCTACGCTGCCATCGTCTTCCATCCACTCTTTTTCTATTGCCTGAAGCTGGTAAAACCGACTTCTCAGACGCCCTGCCTGCGGTGGTAAACGCAACGTGTGCTGCGCGACTTCACCGGAAAGACGCTCTGTTAAAGCCTGGAATAACAGTGGTACGCCAACGCCCGTCTGCGCAGAGAGCCAGACGCGAATTGGTTTATTCTCTTCATCCCGGTCGATACGCGGCTCAAAATCTTCCAGCATATCGATCTTATTCATCACCAGCAGCGTTGGGATCTCGTGCGCTTCAATCTCTTCAAGCACCGTATTCACTGCATCAATGTTCTCTTGCACGCGCACATCGGCGGCGTCAATAACATGCAGCAGCAGCGTCGCCTGACGCGTCTCCTGCAAGGTCGCTTTAAATGCAGCCACCAGATCGTGCGGCAGATGGCGAATAAACCCGACCGTATCGGCCAGCACGGTTTCGCCGACATCCGCTACGTCAATGCGACGAAGCGTGGGATCCAGCGTCGCAAATAGCTGATCCGCCGCGTAGACTTGCGCTTCGGTAATCTGGTTAAACAACGTGGATTTACCGGCGTTGGTATAGCCCACCAGCGAAACCGTTGGAATATCGGCTTTCATGCGGGAGCGACGTCCCTGCTCGCGCTGCTTCTCAACTTTTTCAAGACGCGAGAGGATCTGGGTAATTCGATTACGCAGCAAACGACGGTCGGTTTCGAGCTGGGTTTCACCCGGACCGCGCAAACCAATCCCGCCTTTTTGTCGTTCAAGGTGGGTCCAGCCACGCACCAGACGCGTCGCCAGATGGCGCAACTGCGCCAGCTCAACCTGCAATTTCCCCTCGTGCGTGCGCGCACGTTGGGCAAAAATATCTAAAATCAGACCAGTGCGATCGATAACCCGACATTCGCACAGTCTCTCCAGGTTTCGTTCCTGGGCGGGGGTTAGCGCATGATCAAAGAGCACGACGGAAGCGCCCGCTGCTTTTACGGCATCCGCAATTTCTACTGCTTTACCTTCACCAACAAAGTACTTGGGGTGCGGTGCTTTACGGCTACCGGTAATCACCTGCATTGCTTCGACACCGGCGGAAGAAACCAGAGATTCAAACTCCTGGAGATCTTCCATATCTTTGTCTTGCGAAAAATAGATGTGTACCAGTACCGCCTGCTCACCGGCGTCATAACGGTCAAACAAGCGTAAACCCTCATAAAATACCAGCGGGGAACACAGCTTAACTGGCTCCCCGATCTGGAAAATCAGCCGTCAACCTTATTCGGTTTCTTCGCCGTCTTGCTGTGCAGAGCCCTGCGCGTTGCTACCGTGATGGTAGTTACTGCTGGTACCGCCGCCCGCATTGTTGCTGTGATGAGAAACCGGACGAGATGGAACAACAGTAGAAATCGCGTGCTTATAGACCATCTGGCTGACCGTGTTCTTCAACAGAATCACGAACTGATCGAAAGACTCAATTTGCCCTTGCAGCTTAATACCATTCACCAAATAAATTGAAACTGGAACACGTTCCCGACGCAGTGCGTTCAGGAACGGATCTTGTAAAGATTGCCCCTTAGCCATTCTATCTTTTCCTTATATGCTTGTTTTGTACTTAGAACCCGAAGGTTCTGAAAACTGCGTAAAAATTCGCGCACGATACGACTTAATTGTACACATTCACCCTGCGATAGCACTAACAACCTGTAACACGTCACGGTAAGACTTTTCTGGCTTTTCACTCTCTAACCAGTGAACGCCATCCCAGCCCCGCAACCAGGTTATCTGCCGCTTGGCTAACTGCCTCGTGGCGCAAATACCTCGATAAACCATTTCATCGTATGTGATTTCACCTTCAAGATACGACCACATCTGGCGGTATCCCACACAACGAATGGAAGGCATATCCGTATGCAAATCTCCGCGAGCAAAAAGCGCCCGCACTTCTGCTTCAAAACCTGAAGCTAACATCTGATGAAAACGCTGCTCGATCCGTTGATGGAGCAGTTCACGGCTCGCCGGGGCGATGGCGAACTGATGCACCTGGTAAGGCAGAGCGTCTCCTGACGTTTGCGTCAGATCCGTTAAAGTTTTACCCGAAATGAAAAAAACTTCCAGTGCCCGGGAAAGCCTTTGCGGATCATTTGGATGAATCCGCGCTGCCGCAACGGGGTCAATCTCCCGTAACTGCTGATGCAACGCTTCCCATCCACGCTCTGCCGCCTGTTTTTCTATTTCCGCTCTGACTTTTGCATCTGCTGATGGCAGGGGCGATAACCCTTCCAGTAGCGCTTTAAAGTAGAGCATTGTACCGCCCACCAGCAGAGGAATGCGCCCTGCTTCGGTGATCTCCTGCATCGCCGCCAGTGCATCGCGGCGAAAATCGGCGGCGGAATAAACCTGCGCGGGATCGAGAATGTCCAGCAACCGGTGCGGTGCGGCGCGTAATTCTTCCGCGCTCGGCTTGGCGGTGCCGATATCCATGCCCTGATAAATAAGGGCAGAATCAACGCTTATCAACTCTACTGGCAAAACTTTACGTAACTCAATGGCTAACGCAGTCTTGCCGGAGGCCGTCGGCCCCATCAAAAAAATTGCCTTCGGCAGGCTTGCCTTACTCACTTCACTCATGTTTCAGGGCGTTCATCGCCGTTTGTAGCTCTACAGGTTGTAATAAACCATCTGGCGGAGTCTTCACCAGATGCGGACAAAGCCGTTCGACGTCGGCCAGCAGGGTAATCGCCTGCGCCACACTCCATTGCGGATGATCGCTCGCCAGATGACGAGCCAGCCACTGGGCTATATTCACCGCATCAATGCTTGTCTGCTGCGCCAGGTAGCCTATCAGAGCAGGAATCAAGATTTGTAAATTTTGTTGGCGCAAGGGTAAAGGCACTGCACGAATGGTCACATGCTGGCCATCCAGCAGCAATTCAATCCCCATTACTGCCAGCACCGGCTGTGCACGCTTCAGCGCCGTACTCTCCTCAGTGGAGATTTTTAAACGTACCGGGATCAGCAGCGGCTGGCCGCATACCGGCGCATTGTCCGGGGAAAGCTGCGCCAGTCGCAGCCAACGTTCAGCCACCGGCAGCGCCAACAGCGCAAGGTTGCCATCACGCTCAAGCAAGGCAAAATGCGGTGCGATCAAAGTCAGCACGCGGCCAAAACTCTGGCAATGCCCTTCCAGTGCAGGAGCAACAGAAGTAACGCTTTCGGTTTTACGTTCAGCCGCGGGCGTTTCCAGCAACTGGCGATAGAGCGCCCCCTGCTGTTTCTGATACCCCGGCTGCGCATTCGGCCACGGTTGCCCCGTAGCACCGTTGCCCCCGCGTGATGCGCCGGAAGCAGGTGATGAATAACGCGGTGCATCGGGTTCCCGGGCAACGGGTGGCGCAGCAAACTGGTTACGCCCGGCTGCAACACGGTTCTCCGGCAACGCGCGCGGCGCAGGCTCCTCTTCCAGTTGAAGCGGCGTTTCGAGCTGCTGTTGCAGCACACTCAATACGCCCTGATAGATAAAATCATGCACCAGACGCGATTGATGGAAGCGTACTTCATGTTTTGCCGGATGCACATTCACATCCACCTGGTGCGGGTCAATTTTCAGATAAAGCACAAAAGCAGGCTGCTGATCGGCACCCAGCTTATCTTCACATGCTTGTCGAATGGCGTGATTAATTAACCGGTCGCGCATCATGCGACCATTCACGTAGCAATACTGGATCTCAGCAAACGCGTTGCTGGTGCTTTTAGGATCGGCCACCCAGCCATGCAGAGATAAATCGCCGTGCTGCCATGCAATCTCCAGCGCCTGTTCCAGAAACGCCGTGCCGCATATCGCGCCAAGCCGACGCTCTTTTGGTGCTCCTTCGGCAACTGCGCGGTACTGGCGCACCATTTTACCGTTGTGATTCAGATTGATAGTGACGTCAAAACGCGCCAGTGCAATGCGACGGATCACCTCATCGATATGACCAAACTCGGTTTTTTCCGTACGCATAAACTTACGCCGCGCCGGCGTGTTGTAGAACAGATCCAGCACTTCCAGCGTGGTGCCAACAGGGTGCGCAGCAGGTTTTACCGTTACGTCCATATCGCGGCCTTCCGCGTAGGCTTGCCACGCTTCTTGCTGATCGGCGGTACGGGAGGTGAGCGTTAAACGGGAGACTGAACTGATACTGGCCAGCGCTTCGCCACGAAAACCGAGGCTGATAATCGCTTCCAGATCGTCAAGCGAGGCGATTTTACTGGTGGCATGGCGAGCCAGCGCAAGCGCCAGCTCGTCTTTCTTGATGCCGCTGCCATTATCGCGGATGCGAATAAGCTTCGCACCGCCGCGTTCGATGTCGATATCGATACGCGTCGCTCCGGCATCAAGGCTGTTTTCCACCAACTCTTTCACCACCGACGCAGGGCGTTCAACCACTTCGCCAGCGGCGATCTGGTTCGCAAGCTGCGGCGGTAGAACCTGTATCGGCATGAAAAATATCCTTAGTTAAGCAGACCGCTTGCAGGCGCTGCGGCGCTGGCTGTTTGCCCACCTCCGCCCTGCGGCGCGGATTGCAATGGATGAGCGAGGAAATAGTTACGCAGGCCACCGTAAATCGCTTCGGCGATTTGCTGCTGATACGCATCGCTGGCCAGCAAGCGCTCTTCACCGCTGTTGCTGATAAAACCCGTTTCGACCAGTACCGACGGAATATCCGGCGAACGCAGCACGCCAAGGCTGGCATGTTCCGGGCGGCGTTTATGTAATGCCCCCACGCGCTGGAGCTGGCCCAGTATGTCCGTGGCGACATCATAACCTACGCGCTGAGAATGGCCGAACTGTAAATCGAGCACAGCCTGGCTGAGGTAGGGGTCAGACTGGCTGTTCGCCAGCATGTCGCCCGCGCCGCCCAGCAATTCGGATTGTTTCTCATGCTGCTCCAGCCAGCCCGCCATCTCGCTGTTGGCACGACGGTTCGACAGCACCCAGACCGACGCACCGGTAGCGTCACGGTTTGGCGCAGCATCGGCGTGGATCGAGACAAGAAAGTTGGCGTTCTGCTTACGCGCCACATCGGAACGCCCCATTACGGAGATAAAATAGTCGCCGTCGCGGGTCATCACCGGTTTGAACATGGGATCGTCATTCAGCAACGCACGCAATTTACGAGCAATGGAGATGGTGACGTTTTTCTCCTCCGTGCCGCCGGAACCAATTGCGCCAGGATCCTGGCCACCGTGCCCGGCGTCAATCGCAATCACCACTTTGTCGCCGGATACCGTGCGCGATTGCACCGCCGGACGCGTCACGGTGTTGCTGCTGGTAACACTGGTAATACGGTCATTGTCTGATTTAAACGGATTGCGTCCAGGCTGTGTCTGGCGCGGCGTAACAACAGGCGTCTCGACACGCTTCGCCACCACCGGCGGCGGCGGCGGGACATCAGCATCGATGGTAAATACCACCTTGTAACCCGCGCCGTTTTGCTGTTTCACCGCACGGGTTTTGCCGTTCTGCGTCAGATCCACTACCAGGCGGATCGACTGGTTATCTTTTGCCGTACCTGCGCGAATACTTTTCACCAGATTGTTGCCGCTGAACTGCAACGGCAATCCCTGAATAACGCCGGTCTGTTTGATATCCAGCGCCACGCTGCGCTTACCCTGCTGCGAAAACGCATACTCAGGATCGCCCATAAAGCTAAAGGTGATACGCGCCTGGCTGTCGCCATTGGACACCTGAATATCGGCTAAACTTGCTGCGCCAGCGTGAGCACACGCCAGCAAAAGAACTGCCGCCAACCAACCTTTCACGCGAGAGATCATCCCGTCACCCTTCCTGTTAACCGGCCATACGCGCCAGCAACGACTCGCCAGATGAGGAAACAGCACGAATGCGCGCCTCACGCCCCTGCGCCTGGTAATCTAAATGGATTTCGACATCCGGGTCAGGCAGTACACCCGCACCTTGTTGCGGCCACTCGACCAGGCAAATCGCGTCGTTGGCAAAATAATCGCGGATCCCCATAAACTCCAGCTCCTCCGGGTCCGCAAGGCGGTAGAGATCGAAGTGATACACCATCAGCTTATCGAGGGTGTAAGGCTCCACCAGCGTATAAGTCGGGCTTTTGACATTCCCGTGATGACCTAAAGCCTGCAAAAAGCCCCGGCTAAAAGTGGTTTTACCCGCACCGAGATCGCCATACAGATAAATCACCGTCGCGCCGTCGCAGGCCTGCGCCACGCGGTTGCCGAGATCCAGTGTCGATTGCTCGTCAGGTAAAGGAATAACTCGATTAATCATCTTTTGTATCAACTACATCCGGGTTAACAACACGCAAAAGCGTCATAAAAAGATCGGTGGCCAGCATACCGCGCTGACCATATTGCGCCGCCTGTCTGTCGGCCGCTGCGCCATGCGCGACGCATCCGGCGCAAGCCGCATCATACAAACTGAGTTTCTGACCGAGCAGCGCGCCAATAATGCCCGACAGCACGTCGCCCATGCCACCGCTCGCCATTCCGGCATTTCCGGCATCAACAATGCCTGTCTCACCGGCCTCGCTCGCCACCACTGTACCAGCGCCTTTCAGCACCACCACGCCAGCGTAACGTTTTACCAGACGTTGAGCAGAAAGTAAGCGATCGCTTTCGATTTCCGCCACGCTACAGTTGAGTAAACGCGCTGCCTCGCCGGGATGCGGCGTCAGTACGCGATTGTGACGTTTATCGGGATTGATTGCCAGAAGGTTCAACGCATCGGCGTCCCACAGCATCGGCTTACGAAAATTCTCCACTTTTTGCAGCGCTTTTTTGCCCCACTCTTGCTGCCCAAGCCCTGGCCCTATCACCACCACATCCGCCCACTCCAGGCTTTCATCCAGCGATGCCGCCGTCAGCTCATGGACCATAAGTTCCGGGCGGGCAGTGATAATGGGGGGGATATTCTCGCTACGCGTCAGCACGCGAACCAGGCCGGCACCTGCGCGCAGCGCAGCTTCACCGGCCATACGGATGGCACCCGCCGTACCGTGATCGCCGCCAATGATCACCAGCCGCCCATGATCGCCTTTATGCGCTGTTGGACGGCGCGGTGGCAACCACTGCGCTAACTGGCTCTCATCAAAACGGAAAAGCGGCGCTTGCTGGCCGTTAAGCCAGGGTTCAAGCCCCAGCGCATGGTGATGCAACTGACCGACGACATCACGCGCTTTGCCGGTCAGCAAGCCCGGTTTAAGCGCGATAAACGTCACGGTGTGCTGCGCCTGAATGACTGCGCCCGGCGTCGTGCCGGTTTGCGCATTCAGGCCGGAGGGGATATCCAGCGCCAGCACCGGCGCGGAATGTAGGTTGGCATGTTCAATCAGCGCGGCGACATCGTCGCGCGGCGCGCTGGTAAGCCCCGTACCGAGCAAGGCATCGATAATTAAGTCCACGTCGTCCGGCCAGGCGACATCCGCGGCATGGATGACGCCTCCTGCATCAAGCCAGGCTTCACGCGCGGTTGCGGCCTCTTCCGGCAGCGGCTTGCTACTCTCCAGCGCCAGCAGCGTCACGGCAATGCCCGCCGCCGCCGCCAAACGCGCCACGACATAGCCGTCGCCGCCGTTATTACCGTGCCCGCAAAGCACCAGCCAGCTACGCGTGTCAGGAAATTGCTCCCGCGCGACGGCAAACGCGGCTTCGCCCGCGCGCTGCATAAGTTCATAGAGCGTGATGCCGAGGCTGTCTGCCGCCTCGCGTTCCATGCGTTTCATCTCAGCCGTTGGCCAGACAGAGTGTGGTATACTTGCTGCGTTTTTCTTCATTTCTATGGTCCGTCATGTCACAGCCCCTCAATCTCAATGACTTAGCGCAACAAATCAAACAGTGGGGCTCTGAACTGGGTTTTCAGCAGGTCGGTATTACGGATACCGATCTCAGCGCCAGCGAGCCGAAGCTGCAGGCGTGGCTGGACAAACAATATCACGGCGAAATGGAGTGGATGGCGCGCCACGGCATGATGCGCACCCGCCCCCACGAGCTTCTCCCCGGCACGCTGCGCGTCATTAGCGTGCGCATGAATTACCTTCCTGCACAGGCTGCTTTCGCCAGCACGCTGAAAGACCCAACGCTGGGCTATGTCAGCCGTTATGCGCTGGGTCGCGATTATCATAAGCTGCTGCGCAACCGGCTCAAAAAGCTCGGAGAACTTATCCAGCAGCATTGTGCTTCGCTGAATTTTAGACCTTTTGTTGATTCTGCGCCCATTCTTGAGCGTCCGCTGGCGGAAAAAGCCGGGCTGGGCTGGACAGGTAAGCACTCACTTATCCTCAGCCGCGATGCAGGCTCGTTCTTTTTCCTTGGCGAACTGCTGATTGATCTCCCGTTACCCGTGGATTCGCCAGTTGAAGAGGGCTGTGGGCGCTGCGTGGCCTGCATGACGATTTGCCCGACCGGCGCCATTGTCGAGCCTTATACCGTCGATGCCCGCCGCTGCATCTCTTATCTGACGATTGAGCTGGAAGGTGCCATCCCGGAAGCGTTTCGCCCGCTGATTGGTAACCGCATTTACGGCTGCGACGACTGCCAGCTGATTTGCCCCTGGAATCGCTACTCACAGCTGACCAACGAAGAGGATTTCAGCCCGCGCAAAGCGCTGCATGCGCCCGCACTGATTGAGCTGTTCGCCTGGAATGAAGCGCACTTTTTGAAAGTCACGGAAGGTTCGGCGATTCGCCGTATTGGTCATTTACGCTGGCTACGCAATATTGCCGTTGCGCTGGGCAATGCGCCGTGGGACGAGGCCATTATCCAGGCTCTCCGACAGCGGCTGGGTGAGCACCCACTTCTCGACGAACACATAGAATGGGCGATTGCGCAGCAAATTGAGAAACGAAATACCTGCGTAGTGGAAGTACAACCCCCGCAAAAGCAGCGACTGGTACGGGTGGTTGAAAAAGGGCTGCCGCGCGATGCCTGAACCATCCACAGCTTGTGAATAAAATAAAAAACACATTACGATTCAACGTTCACAAAATCGTCAAGCGATCGCATTAACAGTTTGAAATATTATTTTGTTTTTATTTTTCAGATGGTTGAAAAGAGACTATTCACCTGGCGAAGCAATGATAGTGTTGCGAATGAAAGTTATGCCTGTGGATAACTCTGTTCATAATAGTTTGACAGGACAATAAAAAAACGGCCCCAGCGAGGGATCCCGCTGTGGATAATTTTTTATAGATGAAGATTTGGAGCGGGAAACGAGACTCGAACTCGCGACCCCGACCTTGGCAAGGTCGTGCTCTACCAACTGAGCTATTCCCGCATACTTATCTGGACAGGCTTGCTTGCCGATACCAGTAAATCTGGATGGTGCGTGCCTTTCGGCATTTCAAATTTGGAGCGGGAAACGAGACTCGAACTCGCGACCCCGACCTTGGCAAGGTCGTGCTCTACCAACTGAGCTATTCCCGCATATTTATCCGGATTCAGCTTCAATGCCGAAACCAGTAAATCTGGATGGTGCATTTCAAATTTTGGAGCGGGAAACGAGACTCGAACTCGCGACCCCGACCTTGGCAAGGTCGTGCTCTACCAACTGAGCTATTCCCGCTTATCATCGATTTTTCAGCTAATTACGAACAATTTCCGCTGAAATTCCGTGATGCCGTGTTGCACATTTCTGTGTCTTCACGGGAGGCGCATTATACGAGAAATCATTTCTGCTGCAAGCCCCCGACAGCAAATTTTCGCTTTTTTTGTTCAAGTGCTGCTTTAATCGACAAAATGCGCATTTTTCCAGCAAACCCGCGCCAGCACTGGCTTGCGGGGCAACTGAAAAAATAATCGGCCCCGCGCCTTCATTGCCTTAAAGCTTAATAAAATGCTCGCGATAGTACGCCAGTTCAGCCACCGACTCGCGAATATCATCCAGCGCCTGGTGGGTATTCTGTTTTTTCAGGCCTTCCAGGACTTCCGGCTTCCAGCGACGCGCCAGCTCTTTCAGCGTGCTGACATCCAGATAACGGTAGTGGAAATACGTTTCCAGTTCGGGCATGTACTTAAACAGAAAACGGCGATCCTGGCCAATGCTGTTGCCACAGATGGGGGATTTGCCCGCCGGCACCCACTCTTTAAGGAATTCGATCGTCGCCAGTTCCGCGGCTCGATCGTCGAGCTGGCTGGCTTTAACGCGATCAACCAGACCGCTGCCGGTATGAGTACGCACGTTCCACTCATCCATTAACGCCAGCTGCGCGTCGGATTGATGTACCGCAATCACCGGCCCTTCCGCCAGGATGTTCAGATTCGCATCGGTTACCAGCGTGGCGATCTCAATAATGCGATCGCGCTCGGGATCTAACCCCGTCATCTCCAGATCGATCCAAATGAGGTTGTTTTCATTTGCGCTCATGCTATTTTCCACCCTTCTCGCGTAACTATATTCATCTAAAATTGCGTGTATCATAGAGGTTTTGCCCATCCAGGGCGACCAGGAGCCAGCACGATTGAGTAAAAATAAACTCTCCAAAGGACAGCAGCGCCGCGTAAAAGCGAACCACCAGCGCCGACTGAAAACGTCTGCGGAGAAAGCTGACTACGATGACAACCTGTTCGGCGAAGCGTCCGAAGGGGTGGTGATCAGCCGCTTTGGCATGCACGCCGATGTGGAATCTGCCAACGGCGAAGTGCATCGCTGTAACATTCGCCGCACGATCCGCTCGCTGGTCACCGGCGACCGCGTTGTCTGGCGCCCAGGTAAAGAAGCGGCGGAAGGCGTCACCGTCAAGGGCATCGTTGAAGCTGTGCACGAACGCACCTCGGTGCTGACGCGCCCTGATTTTTATGATGGCGTAAAACCCATCGCCGCCAATATCGATCAAATCGTAGTGGTCTCCGCGATCCTGCCGGAACTGTCACTCAACATTATCGATCGCTATCTGGTCGCCTGCGAAGCGTTGCAGGTTGCTCCGCTGATCGTCCTGAACAAAATCGATCTGCTGGATGACGAAGGAATGGCATTCGTCAATGAGCAGATGGATATCTACCGCAACATTGGCTACAAGGTGCTGATGGTCTCCAGCCACAAGCAAGATGGCCTGGCGCCGCTCGTTGAAGCGCTAACCGACCGTATAAGCATCTTTGCCGGGCAGTCCGGCGTCGGGAAATCAAGCCTGCTCAATGCGCTGCTCGATTTCCAGGAAGAGCAAATACTCACTAACGATGTTTCTGATGTTTCCGGCCTGGGGCAGCACACCACTACCGCAGCGCGCCTCTACCATTTCCCGCACGGCGGCGATGTGATTGATTCACCGGGCGTTCGTGAGTTTGGCCTCTGGCATCTTGACCCGGAACAAATCACCAACGGGTTTGTCGAATTCCATGACTACATCGGTCACTGTAAATACCGCGACTGCAAACACGATACCGATCCCGGTTGCGCCATCCGCGAGGCGGTAGAAAATGGCGAGATTGCAGAAAGCCGTTTCGACAACTATCACCGTATTCTTGAAAGCATGGCGCAAGTAAAAACGCGTAAAAGCTTTTCTGAATCGGACGACTGACAACTAAGCTAAGCGTCGCTAAAATCGTCCCCTTTTCAAAGACTCAGGCGCTTCGGCGTCGGGTCAGGAACGACAAAAACAATGGCCTGGAGGCTACCTTGTTAAATTCATTTAAACTTTCGCTTCAATACATTCTGCCTAAACTGTGGCTCACTCGCCTGGCGGGCTGGGGCGCAAGCAAACGTGCAGGCTGGCTGACCAAACTGGTTATCGATCTGTTCGTAAAATATTACAAGGTCGATATGAAAGAGGCGCAGAAGCCGGACACCGCCAGCTACCGCACCTTTAACGATTTCTTTGTGCGTCCGCTGCGCGACGACGTGCGCCCGATCAATACCGATCCGAACGTGCTGGTGATGCCCGCAGACGGCGTTATCAGCCAGCTCGGCGCCATTGAGAATGACAAAATCCTGCAGGCCAAAGGTCACAACTACAGCCTGGAAGCGCTGCTGGCAGGCAACTACCTGATGGCAGACCTGTTCCGCAACGGTAGCTTTGTCACCACCTATCTCTCTCCGCGCGATTATCACCGCGTTCATATGCCGTGTAATGGCATCCTGCGCGAGATGATTTACGTGCCGGGCGATCTCTTCTCCGTTAACCATCTGACGGCGCAAAATGTCCCTAATCTCTTTGCCCGTAACGAACGCGTGATCTGCCTGTTTGATACTGAGTTCGGCCCGATGGCGCAAATTCTTGTCGGCGCGACCATTGTCGGAAGTATCGAAACCGTGTGGGCAGGCACCATCACGCCGCCGCGCGAAGGCATTATCAAACGCTGGACATGGCCTGCGGGCGACAGCGAAGGCGCGGTTGCGCTGCTGAAAGGCCAGGAGATGGGCCGCTTCAAACTCGGTTCGACCGTCATCAACCTGTTTGCGCCGGGTAAAGTGGCGCTGGCAGAGCAACTGCAAAGCCTGTCGGTAACCAAAATCGGCCAGCCGCTGGCCGTTTCTACCGAGCCCTTCGCGCCGGTAGATGCCGAACCGGCACCGCTGCCGGAAGCGGAAATCCAGGCAGAACACGACGCCAGCCCGCTGGTTGACGATCAAAAAGACCAGGGCTAACCCCCGCACCACGGAGACTGATGTGCGCCTGATTATCGTTTTTCTGATGGCCTGGTGCCTCAGCCAGGGAGCCGTTGCAGCAACGGCTCCCGATGCCCGACAAATCACCCAGGAACTGGAGCAGGTTAAGGCGGCGAAAAACACGCCGGAGCAGGCAGAAACGATCGAGGTGCTCCAGGCCGCGCTAAACGCCCTTGAGGAACGCAAAGGTTCCCTCGAGCGTGCACAGCAATATCAACAAGTTATTGATAATTTCCCCAAGCTTTCCCGCACTCTGCGCGCACAGTTGGATAACCTGCGCGAGGAACCCAAATCGGTTCCCGAGGGGATGAGCAGCGACGCGCTGAATCAGGAGATCCTGCAGGTCAGCAGCCAGTTGCTGGAAAAAACCCGCCTCGCCCAGCAGGAGCAGGAACGCGCCAGAGAGATCAGCGATTCCCTGAGTCAGATCCCGCAACAGCAGACCGACGCGCGCCGTCAGGTCACCGAAGTGGAGCGCCGACTCGGCGCGCAAAACACCAACACGCCATTGGCGCAGGCGCAAAACTTCGGCGCGCAGGCAGAATCCGCAAAGCTGAAAGCGCTGGTTGATGAGCTCGATCTGGCACAACTTTCCGCCAATAACCGTCAGGAACTGGCGCGGATGCGCTCCGAACTGGCGCAGAAGCAGAGCCAGCAACTGGATGCGTATCTACAGGCATTGCGTAACCAGCTCAACAGCCAGCGACAGCGCGAAGCCGAACAGGCGCTGGAGAGCACTGAGCTACTGGCGGAAAACAGCGCCAATCTGCCTGCCGGTATCGTCGAGCAGTTCCGCATCAACCGCGAACTGTCGCAGGCGCTGAACCAACAGGCGCAGCGTATGGATCTGGTCGCATCCCAGCAGCGGCAGGCATCCGGGCAGACTTTACAGGTTCGCCAGGCGCTTAATACGCTGCGTGAGCAGTCTCAATGGCTCGGCGCCTCGAATATGCTGGGTGAAGCGCTGCGCGCGCAGGTTGCCCGCCTACCGGAAATGCCAAAACCACAGCAACTGGATACCGAGATGGCGCAACTGCGCGTCCATCGGATGCGCTATGAAGATTTGCTGAATAAGCAGCCACAACTGCGACAAATCCGCCAGGCGGACGACAAAGCGCTTACCGCCGAGCAGAACCGCATTCTGGAAGCCCAGTTACGTACGCAACGCGAACTGCTGAATTCTTTGCTTCAGGGCGGCGATACGCTGATCCTTGAGCTCACCAAGCTGAAAGTGGCCAATAGCCAGCTCGAAGATGCGCTGAAAGAGGTGAATGAAGCGACGCACCGCTATCTGTTCTGGACGGCGGATGTCAGCCCGCTGACCTTTACATGGCCAATCGAGATTGTGCAGGATCTGCGCCGCTTATTGTCGCTGGATACCCTCAGCCAGCTTGGCAAAGCCAGTATTATGATGCTGACCAGCAAAGAGACGCTGTTCCCGCTGTTTGGTGCGTTAGCGCTGGTGGGTTTCAGCATCTATTCACGTCGGCACTTTACCCGCTTTCTGGAGCGTTCAAGCGCCCGCGTCGGCAAGGTCACACAGGATCACTTCTGGCTGACCATGCGCACCGTTTTTTGGTCGATCCTCGTCGCATCACCGCTTCCGGTGCTGTGGGCCACGCTGGGTTACGGTTTGCAGGAAGCCTGGCCCTGGCCGCTGGCGGTCGCCGTCGGCGATGGCGTCACGGCTACCGTGCCGCTGTTGTGGGTGGTGATGATTTGCGCGACCTTCGCCCGTCCAACCGGCCTGTTTGTTGCCCACTTTGGCTGGCCGCGCAACCGCGTTGCGCGCGGCATGCGTTACTACCTGATGAGTATTGGCTTTATCGTACCGCTGATCATGGCGCTGATTATGTTCGATAACCTCAACGATCGGGAGTTCTCCGGCTCGCTGGGGCGGCTGTGCTTTATCCTCATCTGTGGCGCGCTGGCGCTGGTGACGCTGAGCCTGAAACGCGCCGGGATCCCGCTTTATGTGGACAAAAGCGGCAGCGCCGATAATTTGCCGAATCATCTGTTGTGGAATTTGCTGCTGTGCGCGCCGCTGACGGCGATCCTCGCCGCAGCGGTCGGCTACCTGGCTACGTCGCAGGCGCTGCTGGCGCGTCTGGAAACCTCCGTCGCTATCTGGTTCGCCCTGCTGGTGGTCTACCACATTATCCGCCGCTGGATGCTGATTCAGCGCCGTCGCCTGGCGTTTGAACGCGCACGCCACCGCCGCGCGGAAATCCTCGCGCAACGTGCGCGGGGCGAAGAGGATGTGCCGCATCACGCCAGCACCGAAGGTGCTGCCGATGTCGATGAACAGGAAGTGGATCTCGATGCGATCAGCGTCCAGTCGCTGCGGCTGGTGCGGTCGATCCTGATGTTGATTGCGCTGCTGTCTGTCATCGTGCTGTGGTCGGAGATCCATTCCGCTTTTGGTTTTCTGGAAAATATTCCGCTGTGGGATGTCACTTCGACGGTGCAGGGAGTGGAAAGCCTGGAGCCAATTACGCTCGGCGCGGTGCTGATCGCCATTCTCGTGTTTATCATCACCACGCAACTGGTGCGCAACCTTCCGGCATTGCTGGAACTGGCGCTGCTGCAACATCTGGATCTGTCGCCCGGCACCGGTTATGCCATTACCACTATCACTAAATATTTGCTGATGTTGTTCGGTGGGCTGGTCGGCTTCTCGATGATCGGCATCGAATGGGCCAAACTGCAATGGCTGGTCGCCGCATTGGGTGTCGGTCTCGGCTTTGGCTTACAGGAGATTTTCGCCAACTTCATCTCTGGCCTGATCATTCTGTTTGAGAAGCCGATCCGCATTGGCGATACCGTAACGATCCGCGATCTGACGGGCAGCGTGACGAAAATCAACACCCGCGCCACCACCATCAGCGACTGGGATCGTAAAGAGATCATCGTGCCGAACAAAGCGTTTATTACCGAGCAGTTTATTAACTGGTCGCTCTCCGATTCCGTCACGCGCGTGGTTTTAACCGTGCCTGCGCCAGCAGATGCCAACAGTGAAGAGGTGACGCAGATCCTGTATACCGCAGCCGAACGCTGCTCTTTTGTGATTGATAATCCGGCACCGGAAGTGTTCCTGGTCGATCTGCAACAGGGTATTCAACTGTTTGAACTGCGCATCTATGCCGCTGAGATGGGGCATCGTATGCCGCTGCGCCACGAAATCCACCAGCTGATTCTGGCGGGCTTCCGCGAACACGGTATCGATTTGCCGTTCCCGCCATTCCAGATGCGGCTGGAGAGCCTCGACGGGAAACGCACGGCGCGAACGCTGACTTCCGCAGGCAAAGGCAATCGCCCGGCGGGAAGTTTGTAAGGCAACAAAAAAGGCGCCCCAGGCGCCTTTTTTCATGTTACTGCACCGACTCATCAGGCCCGGTCAACGGTAAACGCAATAACCTCAGCCAGGCTTTCCGCCTGCAATGCCAGCATTACCAGACGATCAACGCCCAGCGCCACGCCAGAACAATCCGGCAGGCCGGCTTTCAACGCTTCCAGCAAATTATTGTCCACCGGCTGCTGTGGCAGACCGCGCGCCGCGCGCTTGCGGTTATCCTGCTCAAAACGCTGCTGCTGCTCGCGGGCGTCAGTCAGCTCATGGAAACCATTCGCCAGCTCAATGCCTTTGAAATAGACCTCAAAACGTTCCGCCACGCGGTGATCTTCGGTGCTGATCTGCGCCAGCGCGGCCTGGCTTGCCGGGAAGTGATACACGAAAGTCGGACGGTCTTTGCCGATATGCGGCTCAACGCCCATGGCAAACAGCAGTTGTAGCAGCGTATCGCGGTCTTCTTCTGTCTCGGCAATATTGCTCAGATCGAGTTTCGCCGCCACTTCGCGCAGCTGCGCTTTATCAGCAGAGAGCGGATCCACTTCCAGATAACGCTGAAATGCCTGCTGGTAAGTGAGCGATTCCGCTGCCGGGCACTCCAGTACCTGTTGCAGTAAATCGTCCACCTCGTTCATCAGACGGTACATATCGTAGTGCGGACGATACCACTCAAGCATGGTGAATTCAGGATTGTGATGACGGCCCATCTCTTCATTACGGAAGCTTCTGCACAGCTGGAATACCGGGCCGCACCCCGCCGCCAGCAGACGCTTCATATGGTATTCCGGGCTGGTCATCAGATAGAGATTGATCCCCTGAGAATGGCCGGGGCCAACAAAACGGGTTTCAAACGGGAACAGATGAACGTCCGTTACCGTTGCCTGGCTCATACAGGGCGTCTCCACCTCAAGTACGCCGCGATCGGCGAAGAAACGCCGGATCTCCGCCATGATTGCCGCGCGTTTTAATAAATTGGGGATGGATGCGCTCGGCTGCCAGGTGGCCGTTTCGCTCATGGTACGTTCTCCGAATTCAGACAAGGGCACGAAGTCTACCCGCATCGATCCGCAGAGACAAATTTTGCGCAAAAAAATTTCATTTATCTCGTCTATAAATAAAGAGGAAGTAATCAAGGATGATATTTATCAATATGAATGATGCATTGCCTTAAAGAACAGCAAAAAAATCGAACGCATCAAATTTCCCTTGGATCTCTGCGGTTATACTGCTCCTTACCCAAAAAGGAGCAGTGGAACATATTCGCAACTGCCTTAAGCGGTCTGGCTTATCGTTGCGGAACAACAATAATCTGGAGGAATGTCGTGCAAACCTTTCAAGCCGATATCGCTGTGATAGGCGCAGGCGGAGCGGGATTACGCACCGCAATCGCGGCGGCGCAAGCCAACCCGAAAGCCAAAATCGCATTGATTTCAAAAGTTTATCCGATGCGCAGCCACACGGTTGCCGCAGAAGGCGGTTCTGCCGCCGTCGCCCAGGATCATGACAGCTTCGAATACCATTTCCACGATACCGTTGCTGGCGGTGACTGGCTTTGCGAACAGGATGTCGTTGACTATTTTGTGCATCATTGCCCGACAGAAATGACCCAACTTGAACAGTGGGGTTGTCCGTGGAGCCGTCGCCCGGATGGTTCGGTCAACGTGCGGCGCTTCGGTGGGATGAAAATCGAACGTACCTGGTTCGCCGCCGATAAAACCGGCTTCCATATGCTGCATACCCTGTTTCAAACCTCTCTTCAGTTCCCACAAATCCAACGCTTCGACGAACATTTCGTGCTGGATATCCTTGTGGATGACAACCATGCCCGCGGGCTGGTCGCCATGAATATGATGGAAGGTACGCTGGTGCAGATTCGCGCCAATGCCGTGGTGATGGCAACGGGCGGCGCTGGCCGCGTTTACCGTTACAACACCAACGGCGGCATTGTAACTGGCGACGGCATGGGCATGGCGCTGGCGCACGGCGTTCCGCTGCGCGACATGGAGTTCGTGCAGTACCATCCAACCGGCCTGCCGGGTTCCGGCATTCTGATGACAGAAGGTTGCCGCGGCGAAGGCGGCATTCTGGTTAACAAAAACGGCTACCGTTATTTGCAGGATTACGGCATGGGGCCGGAAACGCCGCTGGGCGAGCCGAAGAACAAATATATGGAACTCGGCCCGCGCGACAAAGTGTCGCAAGCGTTCTGGCATGAGTGGCGTAAAGGCAACACTATCTCCACGCCGCGCGGTGATGTGGTCTACCTCGATCTGCGTCATCTTGGCGCGAAAAAAATCAACGAGCGCCTGCCATTTATCTGCGAACTGGCGAAAGCCTATGTCGGCGTCGATCCGATCAAAGAGCCGATTCCGGTACGCCCGACAGCCCACTACACCATGGGCGGTATCGAAACCGACCAAAACTGCGAATCCCGCATCACCGGGCTGTTTGCAGTGGGTGAATGCTCGTCGGTCGGCCTGCACGGCGCCAACCGTCTCGGCTCGAACTCGCTGGCGGAACTGGTGGTGTTTGGCCGCCTGGCCGGTGAACGCGCCATTGCACGTTCGGCCTCCGCGAGCCAGGCCAATGATGATGCGTTAAACGCGCAGGCAGCCGATGTCGAGCAGCGGCTGAAAGCGCTGGTCAATCAGGACGGCAACGAAAGCTGGGCGAAAATCCGCGACGAAATGGGCGAATCCATGGAAGAAGGCTGCGGGATCTACCGCACGCCGGAATTAATGCAGAAAACCGTGGATAAGCTGGCCGAGCTGCAAGAGCGTTTCAAACGCGTGCGCATTACCGATACTTCCAGCGTCTTCAACACCGACGTGCTCTACACCATCGAACTAGGACACGGACTGAACGTGGCCGAATGTATGGCGCACTCGGCGCTGGCGCGTAAAGAATCCCGCGGGGCGCATCAGCGCCTGGATGAGGGATGTACTGAGCGCGATGACGTCAACTTCCTCAAGCACACGCTGGCTTTCCGCGATGCCGACGGCGCAACCCGACTGGAATACAGCGACGTGAAGATCACTACGCTGCCACCGGCAAAACGCGTATACGGTGCAGAAGCTGAATCGTCTGAGAAGAAGGAGACGAACAATGTCTGAGATGAAGAATCTGAAAGTGGAGGTGGTGCGTTACAACCCGGAAGTGGACGATGCGCCTCACAGTGCCTTCTATGACGTGCCTTACGATGAAGCCACTTCTCTGCTCGATGCGCTGAACTATATCAAAGATAACCTTGCGCCGGATCTGAGCTACCGCTGGTCGTGCCGTATGGCGATTTGCGGCTCCTGCGGCATGATGGTCAACAAAGTCCCGAAACTGGCGTGTAAAACCTTTCTGCGCGATTACGAGAAAGGCCTGAAAGTCGAGGCGCTGGCGAACTTCCCGATTGAGCGCGATCTGGTAGTCGATATGACCCACTTTATCGAAAGTCTCGAAGCGATTAAGCCTTACATCATTGGCAATACGCGCACGCTGGATCAGGGGCCCGGCAAGCAAACCCCGGCGCAGATGGCGAAGTATCATCAGTTCTCCGGCTGCATTAACTGTGGCCTGTGCTACGCCGCCTGCCCGCAGTTTGGTCTGAATCCTGAGTTCATCGGCCCGGCGGCAATTACGCTGGCGCATCGCTATAACCTTGATAGCCGCGATAACGGCAAAAAAGAGCGCATGGGGCAACTCAACAGCCAGAACGGCGTGTGGAGCTGTACGTTTGTCGGCTACTGTTCGGAAGTGTGTCCGAAACATGTCGATCCGGCTGCGGCCATTCAGCAGGGCAAGGTGGAAAGCTCGAAAGACTTTCTTATCGCTACCCTGAAACCACGCTAAGGAGTGCATTATGACGACTAAACGTAAAGCCTGGGTTCGTCCCATGCCGTCAAGCTGGTGGAAAACTCTGCCGTTTTATCGCTTCTATATGCTGCGTGAAGGAACGGCGGTGCCTGCGGTCTGGTTCAGTATCGAACTGATCTTTGGTCTGTTTGCGCTAAAACATGGGCCGGAAAGCTGGCAAGGGTTCGTGCATTTTCTGCAAAACCCGATTGTGGTGATCCTCAATCTGGTGACGCTCGCTGCCGCGCTGCTGCACACCAAAACCTGGTTTGATCTGGCGCCGAAAGCGCAGCTTATCATCGTCAAAGGCGAAAAAATGGGGCCAGAGCCGGTAGTGAAAGGGCTTTGGGTGGTGACTGCGGTAGTCACTGTGGTGGTGCTGCTTGTGGCTCTTTTCTGGTAAGGAGGCCAACGTGATTAACCCGAATCCAAAACGTTCTGACGAACCCGTATTCTGGGGCTTGTTCGGCGCAGGTGGTATGTGGAGCGCCATTGTCGCACCGGTCATCGTGCTGCTGGTCGGCATTCTGCTGCCGCTGGGCTTCTACCCTGGTGAAGCGCTGGGCTATGAGCGCGTACTGGCGTTTGCGCAAAGCTTCATTGGCCGCGTGTTCCTGTTTTTGATGATTGTCCTGCCGGTGTGGTGCGGTCTGCACCGTATTCACCATATGATGCATGATTTGAAAATTCACGTACCGAACGGTAAATGGGTGTTCTACGGTCTCGCGGCGATTCTGACCGTGGTCACTCTGATCGGCGTCATTTTTATTTGATACCTGTCGCTCTCCTGCGCAAGCGGGAGAGCAAATTTCCTGCCAGCGTCTATACCCTAAAGAAAAGATCTGGAAGGAAAAATCCCATGCGCATGTTGCTGATGATCGTCACGATTACCGCTGCGTTACTGCTCTCCGCCTGTAGTTCCCCTACCCCGCCTGATGGCGTCACCGTTGTGCAAAACTTCAATACCCAGCGCTATCTCGGAAGATGGTACGAAATCGCGCGTTTTGATCACCACTTCGAGAGCGGTCTGGAGAAAGTCACCGCCACCTACAGTTTGCGCAACGACGGCGGGCTGACGGTGATAAACCGCGGCTATAATCCTCAGCGCGACATGTGGCAACAGTCCACCGGCGTGGCATATTTCACCGGCAATCCGAATACCGCTGCGCTGAAGGTCTCTTTCTTCGGTCCTTTCTATGGCGGTTACAACATCATCGCTCTTGACGATGAATATCGCTACGCGCTGGTTTGCGGCCCGGATCGCGACTATTTGTGGCTGCTGTCGCGCACGCCAACCCTGCCAGCCGAGGTCAAACAGCAGATGCTGGATATCGCCAGCCGGCAAGGTTTTGCTGTGGAGAAACTACTCTGGATTAATCAGTCTTACTAATGTGTGCTGAGCTTTAACCCAATGATTCCGGCGACAATCAGACACAGACTGAGAATACGCGCCAGGCTTGCCGATTCGCCAAGCAACACAATCCCTGCAACCGCCGCGCCCACCGCACCGATCCCGGTCCAGATAGCATAAGCGGTACCGACCGGCAGGGTTTTCATTGCCCATGACAGCAGCACAATACTGGCGATCATCGCGGTAACGGTGATGATACTGGGGACAAGGCGCGTAAAGCCGTAGGTGTATTTCAGGCCGACAGCCCAAACCACTTCAAGAAGACCGGCGATAAGAAGAATTAACCAGGACATGATTGGCTCCGATGCGGGGCCGTCCCCGAAAAAAATGAAACTGACAGGTCGTCCCGCCAGAGATGTGAAGAGAGGCAAATTCTGCCCGCTACAGTTTAAAATTTCAACTTGATTATGCCCGCTGACATTCAGCAAGTTAAAGCAAGAAATAGCCACTGTTCGCTGCGGAATTCCAGCATTTACCCACCTTATGTACCCCCTATGATGAATCACTTTCCTGAATACAGGAAGTTGTGCGCCACCCTCTGACTGCGAAGAAAAATATGTTCAAGATTCTCGTGATTGACCGTTGTTACTTCACCCGCGTTGGGGTGGAGTCCTGGCTCAATCAACCCGATTTGT
The DNA here is from genome assembly GCF_013085925.1 of Kosakonia sp. MUSA4. Lineage (NCBI taxonomy): Bacteria > Pseudomonadati > Pseudomonadota > Gammaproteobacteria > Enterobacterales > Enterobacteriaceae > Kosakonia > Kosakonia sp. MUSA4. The sequence goes on along the minus strand of NZ_CP025697.1, from coordinate 218,076 downwards.
TCCCCGCCTCGTTTATCGTCACCGGGTTGCATAATTTAATGCTGGCGAAAGAACATATTGTGCAGTGGCAGCCCGATCTGGTGATTGCCGACCTTCATGGTTTCAAAAATGAAATCCATCATATTCAACAGCTTGCTTCGCTATTTTCCGTCTGCGGCGACTCAAACCAGGTACTGCTGCTGGAATCAGGTATCGATGAGCAACTTTCCGGGTTCTATGCGCAATTTAAAATTCGCGCAACGCTGCTAAAAACAGAACCGCTGGAGAAACTGGCGCAGGTCATTGATGACATTGTGCTGGCGCGCCCGATGCGTTCAATTCCACAAATGGCGACACCATTACTGACCAAACAGGAAGAGAAAGTGCTCACGCTATGGATGGAAGGGAAAAGTAACCAAAGCATCGCTGCCAGGCTAAGTATTAACGGCAAAACCGTTTATACCTACAAGCGTAATATTCGCATGAAACTCGGAATGGGAAATCGGTTTACACCGTTCCTTTCACTGCCGGAAAATTCAAATTAGCGGTACGGCGTATGCCGTACCGGCAAGGATTACTGCTGCGCTTTGCTTGCTGCGCCAGAAATTGCGCTGCCGCCTTCAGAGATATCCTGACCGACGCCACGCGTGGTGTTACACGCTGTCAGAACGGATGAAAGGACCAATACAGAAAAGATCGCAGCAATTGTCTTCTTAACCATAATATCTTCCTTTTGTGACCAATATTATTCGTGTATAGCCACTTAAGCATAGACAAAATTCCGCAGTGAGACCGGAACGGGAAGATTTTTAAGAAGATGTGAAGTTTTTAGCTGACCGCGTGAGAGATCGCGTGGCCCAGGCTCTGAATATCTTCGCCGACGCCGCGCGCCGTATTGCAGCCCGACAGCAAAGCGCTGCTGATAAGCATAAGTAAAAGGATTTTGGTAAGGCGTTTCATCATTCCTGCCTTGTTATGTTCAACGGCGTAGCATGACGCTACGCCGAAGCCGCGGACACTACTTCACGCGAGACACGTATTCGCCGGAGCGGGTATCCACTTTGATGACTTCACCGATCTGTACGAACAGCGGAACTTTAACCACTGCGCCAGTGCTCAGGGTAGCCGGTTTGCCGCCGGTACCTGCGGTGTCGCCTTTCAGACCTGGATCGGTTTCAACGATTTCCAGCTCAACAAAGTTCGGCGGGGTGACGGAGATCGGCTGGCCGTTCCACAGAGTCACGATGCACTCAGCCTGATCCAGCAGCCATTTTGCGTTGTCGCCAATCGCTTTGGCGTCAGCGGAAAGCTGTTCGAAAGTTTCGTTGTTCATGAAGTGCCAGAACTCACCGTCGTTGTACAGGTAAGTCAGGTTCATATCGACAACGTCTGCGCCTTCGGCAGAGTCAGTAGATTTGAAGGTTTTTTCTACGCGAGTACCGGTCAGCAGGCGACGCAGCTTAACGCGCGCAAATGCCTGGCCTTTACCTGGTTTAACGAATTCGCTGGCTTCAACCGCATAAGGTTCGCCGTCCAACATGATTTTAAGACCAGCACGAAAATCGTTGCTATAGTAAGTCGCCATAAGGCCCTCTGAAAATTGTTAACTGGTAGCTTAGCCACAAAATGGCGCATATTGTAACCCTAAATACCCCGTCCAGAGAAGATTGGTTAATGCAACTTGCCGATGTAATAACCGATCCGGACGAACTGTTACGTCTTTTAAAGATAGACACGGATGAAAATTTAACCGCAGGCCGTGAGGCAAAACGCCTGTTTCCCCTACGCGTACCGCGATCCTTCGCTGCGCGCATGCAGCCTGGCAATCCCAACGATCCGCTATTGCGCCAGGTGATCACCGCACCACAGGAATTTATCGCCGCACCCGGTTTCACCACCGATCCGCTGGAAGAGCAGAGTAGCGTGGTGCCCGGATTACTGCATAAGTACCGTAATCGCGCCCTGCTGCTGGTGAAAGGCGGCTGCGCCGTGAACTGCCGCTACTGCTTCCGTCGCCACTTCCCCTACGCGGAAAATCAGGGCAACAAGCGTAACTGGCAAGGCGCGCTGGACTATATTGCAGCGCATCCGGAGCTGGATGAAATCATCTTTTCCGGCGGCGATCCGCTGATGGCGAAAGATCATGAGCTGGACTGGCTGCTGGAACAGCTGGAAGCCATTCCGCACATTAAACGCCTGCGTATTCACAGCCGCCTGCCGATTGTGATCCCGGCGCGCATCACGGATACGCTGGTCGCGCGTTTCGCCCGTTCATCTCTGCAAATTTTGCTGGTCAATCATATTAACCATGCCCAGGAGATCGGCGATGACTTCCGCGCGGCGATGGCCGCACTGCGGCAGGCGGGCGTCACTTTACTGAATCAAAGCGTGCTGCTACGCGGCGTGAATGATAATGCGCAAACGCTGGCGGAGTTGAGCAATGCGTTATTTGATGCGGGGGTGATGCCCTACTATCTGCACGTGCTGGATAAAGTTCAGGGCGCTGCGCACTTTATGGTGAGCGATGACGAAGCGCGTTTGATTATGCGCGAGCTTCTGACGCTGGTTTCCGGCTATATGGTGCCGAAACTTGCCCGCGAGATTGGCGGCGAACCCAGTAAGACGCCGCTGGATTTGCAATTACGCCAGCGCTAAGCCGCAAATAATGACGAGCCTTTGCAGGCTCGTCATTATCGTTTAAAACGTCTCCCAACCGTCCTGTCCCGTAGTGGCAACAGCCTGTTTTGGTTGATGTATTTTCCCGATCGACTTTTTCACTTTCTCCAGTTGCAGCCCTGGCAAACGGAACACATCAACCAGCTGTTGCAGTTTGCTTGCCTGCTCTTCAAGGCTACCGGCAGCGGCAGAAGACTCCTGTACCAGCGCGGCGTTCTGCTGCGTGGTGGTATCCATTTCCGACATCGCCTGGGCAATCTGCGAGATACCACGGTTTTGCTCGTCGGACGCGGCGGCGATCTCCTGCATTAAATCTTTAACCTGCTGCACGGAGTGTACAATGCCGCTCATCGTTTCCCCCGCCAGATCGACCTGCCGGGAACCTTCTTCGACATAGTTAACCGACTCATGAATCAGGGCTTCAATCTCTTTCGCCGCCTGGGCGCTACGCTGCGCGAGGTTTCGCACCTCGCCTGCTACCACCGCAAAACCACGCCCCTGCTCGCCCGCTCTGGCTGCTTCAACAGCGGCGTTAAGCGCCAGAATGTTGGTCTGAAATGCAATGCCATTAATCACAGAGGTGATTTCGGAAATGCGCTTCGAGCTTTCGATAATATCCTTCATGCGATTCACCGCCACGCTAACAACGGTGCCGCCTTTTACCGCCGTATCTGCCGCTGACGTGGCTAGCTGGCTGGCCTGATGCGCGTTCTGCGCGTTCTGTTTCACCGTCGAACTCAGCTCTTCCATGCTCGCCGCCGTTTCCACCACGGCGGCCGATTGCTGTTCGGTACGTGCAGAGAGTTCATTGTTGCCGAGCGCAATCTCATTGGCAGCAGTATTCACCGAGCCGGAGGCGCTGCGCACCATGGTCAGTGATTCCGCGACCCGTTCAATTAGCCGGTTGAATGCCCCAACGGCCTGGCCAATCTCATCCAGTCGTCCCGTTGGTAATGCATGGCTGAGATCCAGTTTTTCGCTGATACTGACCATCCCGTCTTTCATCTCATTCAGACGACGTTTGATATTCAACACGGTGAATAAACCAAACAGTCCCAGAATAAGCGTCGCCGCCAGCGTGGCAATCAGAGATAGCGTCATTGCGCGAGAAATCAACGAACTATTATTACTGTTGGCGGTAGTCACCAACGAGGTGTTATAAGCAATTTGCTCGTCAAAATCATTGACCAATTGAGTAATACTACTCGCAACCAATCCCCCGGAATGCATGGCTTTAACAATGCCATCACGATCGTTAGCATTGGATATTTTAAAATATTGATCCATCACCGCACGGAATTTTTCTAAATCACCTAACGTTTTATTCGACAAATCAAGATCGTGTTGATCGGAAATAAGGTCTTTCAGGTAATGTTGATGCATGGCATATAATTCATCATACATTTTTAACGCTTTTTGTTGTACTTCATTCATACCAGCAGCATCTTGCGTCAGACCATGTAGATAAAGCTGACTACGGATGCTGGTGACCTTCAGCATCTCTTTGTTCATGGCGTCGAGGCTCGGCAAGATATTTGCCTGGAAATAATCTTGCGCGTTACCAATTTTCGATAGTGAAAAAACTGCGATAAGGTTTGTACCAATTAAACTCAAGATTAATAAAGAAAATGCAAGCAATAGCTTTTTTGTAATATTCATCGACTTTCCGCCCCCCTTCTGACCCACCAAAATCACCCCGTTTTAAAATCCTTTTATTTTGCGTCCTGCCAACAATATCGACAATAAAATCGCATACTTTAGTGATCGCGGTATCTTCTCATCAAAGAAACAGAAAATATTGTTTAACCTTAAGAAAACTTAATATTCAGGACGGGGGAAATAACAAAATTTATGAAAAAGAGTCAGGAGAAGAGGAATAAATAACGGAATGAAGCAATTAACAGACTCCCGCCAGCATGAGCGGGAGTCCGCAGAAACAACTTAGTTAGGGCATTTATAGACCTGCGCGTTCATTTCGCTGGCGGTCGGGACAAAACTGGATAAGAAACCCTGCGTCGGGCTGGAAACGTTATAAAGAACGTTGCCGCCCATCGCAGCCGCCTGGTTGCGCAACGCATTCGCCGCAGCGCGCATTGAACCACCCTCTTCACCATGCTGGCCAGCGAGCCAGTTGCTCTGCGAGCCGGTGGCGGTGCCGAGATACTGGCACTGCGCGCCTGGCTTATCTTCCACAAAGCGTACGCCTTGCCCTGCGGCGCTTAGTTCACTGCTGCTACTGCTGCAACCTGCTAACAGCAGCACGCCGCCCATAATCCCAGCCAAACGTTTTACGTACATGTTATTCCCCATAATCAATGAGCTGGACGCATGCCGCCCGTGTGTAAACCTTATACTAAAAAGATGACTAAAAGAAAAACATCCTCAGCATAAGCCGCACAAATCGCGGAAAATAGTGCCAGGAAAAGCGTATTGCAACGATAAAACTGGATAGGGAGCAACGCCAGGAGAGGCTGTCTGCTCTTCAACGCGGCCGTGCTGTTTGAGGCGTACGTTTCACGCACGGCGTTACGCCTGGTTTTTCACCGCCAGTGCTCATCGCCTCAAGCAGAACCCGGGGCTGAATACAACGTGTTAAGCGATTATATATCAACCGATAATTGGCAATAAAATAATATGCCAGGTAACGAAGAAAAGAATATCAAGCGCATCAACTGAATCTACAAACCGTAACATGTTAAAACCCTGGTACTCATAATAATCTGATTAACCCCTCCACCCGGGTAAACAATCACCAAAACCATTGACAACATATATTAGATAGACAGTATGGTAGCACATCAAAAAATTCGTTGAACGGAATCATCAATGGGACATTCATTAAAAAACAGATCGCAACAACTATAATGTTTTGTGGTAACAACAACCTTTAATTAACTCATTAATGCAGAATAACTAAAACCATAATAAGCATCGCCATGCAAGGTACGACTATGATATTTATCATTAATCACAAAATCCATTTCAGGCCTGCCGATGGCACTATCTGGAATAACGAAGTTGAAAGCGAAAAAAGCCATTTAACACTGACTCGAGCCAGCAGTAGATTGTTGACTTTTTTAATTGAGAATCAAGGAAAAATCTTACCGCGCAATGATATTTTGAAAGCGGTTTGGGGTAAATATGGTCAGCACTCGTCAAATAATACGTTAAATCAATATATTTCTCTGTTACGTAGAATGTTATCTAATTTTGGATTAGGCGTTCAAGTTATTAAAACCATTCCTAAGACAGGTTTTTTACTGAGTGCGGATATACATATTGTTGCCAATAAAGAATTCGCCAATAGTGGGGTAAGAGCGGACGCACCGCTAATATGCAGAAACTGTAAAAAGTTAGGGTTATTATTGCTGCTGGTCGTGCTTTTCATGCTATTGACTGGCGTCTGGCAGAGCCGCACTGGTATCTGCAATTTTTCCACAGGCCTTCAGCCTCGCGCGAGCTGGCACCAGGACGTGCAGGCGCCTTCAGAGTTAGCGTTGCTGGTATAGTTTCATGCACATCCATGAGCAAAGCAGAAAGCAAAAAAAGAGCGGGAATGCCCGCTCTTTTTCGTTGAACCCGCGACAGGTCGCCCTGCTCGCGCGTCAGGCAGCAATTACATCATGCCGCCCATACCGCCCATGCCGCCCATGCCACCAGCAGCACCTAAATCAGGCGCATCGCTTTTCGGCAGGTCGGTTACCATGCACTCGGTAGTGATCATCAGGCCAGCAACGGACGCCGCATACTGCAGAGCAGAACGGGTCACTTTGGTCGGATCCAGAATACCCATGTCGATCATGTTGCCGTACTCTTCGGTCGCAGCGTTGTAACCGTAGTTGCCGTCGCCAGCTTTAACGGTGTTCGCCACTACAGACGGCTCTTCGCCGCAGTTCAGCACGATCTGACGCAGCGGAGCTTCCATTGCGCGCAGCGCAACTTTGATACCGACGTTCTGGTCTTCGTTCTGGCCTTTCAGCTCAGCAATTTTGCTTGCTACACGGATCAACGCAACGCCACCGCCAGCAACCACGCCTTCTTCAACGGCAGCACGGGTCGCGTGCAGCGCATCTTCAACGCGTGCTTTTTTCTCTTTCATTTCAACTTCAGTTGCTGCGCCAACTTTGATAACGGCAACGCCGCCAGCCAGTTTAGCTACACGCTCCTGCAGTTTTTCACGGTCGTAATCGGAAGTCGCTTCTTCGATCTGCTGACGAATCTGGGTTACGCGACCCTGGATTGCAGCTTCTTCACCCACGCCATCGATGATGGTGGTAGTGTCTTTGTTGATCACAACGCGTTTAGCCTGGCCCAAATCTTCCAGGGTGGCTTTTTCCAGTTCCATACCGATTTCTTCAGAAATCACGGTACCACCGGTCAGGGTTGCAATGTCCTGCAGCATAGCTTTACGACGATCGCCGAAGCCCGGTGCTTTAACAGCAGCGACTTTCACGATGCCGCGCATGGTGTTAACCACCAGTGTTGCGAGCGCTTCGCCTTCAACGTCTTCAGCGATGATAACCAGCGGTTTGCCTGCTTTCGCAACGGCTTCCAGAACCGGCAGCATTTCGCGGATGTTGGAGATTTTTTTATCAGCCAGCAGGATGAACGGGCTTTCCAGTTCTACTGCGCCAGTTTCCGGCTTGTTGATGAAGTAAGGAGACAGGTAACCACGGTCGAACTGCATACCTTCAACCACGTCCAGTTCGTCCTGCAGACCGGTACCGTCTTCAACGGTGATCACGCCTTCTTTACCCACTTTATCCATCGCTTCCGCAATCAGTTTACCCACGGTTTCGTCGGAGTTTGCGGAGATAGTACCTACCTGAGCGATAGCTTTAGAGTCAGAGCACGGTACGGACAGTGCTTTCAGCTCTTCAACCGCAGCAGCGACAGCTTTGTCGATACCACGTTTCAGATCCATCGGGTTCATGCCCGCAGCAACAGCTTTCAGACCCTCAGTGATGATTGACTGCGCCAGAACGGTTGCAGTGGTAGTACCGTCGCCCGCAGCGTCGTTCGCTTTGGAGGCCACTTCTTTCACCATCTGCGCGCCCATGTTTTCGAACTTGTCTTCCAGTTCGATTTCACGTGCTACGGAAACACCATCTTTGGTGATGGTCGGTGCACCGAAAGATTTATCCAGAACCACATTACGGCCTTTTGGACCGAGGGTAACTTTCACTGCATCTGCCAGAACGTTTACGCCGCGCAGCATTTTTACACGGGCGTCGTTACCGAATTTTACGTCTTTAGCTGCCATTTTCTCTTTCCTTAAATTCGTTCAGGTTCGCGCGCGTTGTTACGCTTCAACAATTGCCAGGATGTCACTTTCGGACATGATCAGCACTTCTTCGTTGTCGATTTTTTCAGCTTTCACACCGTAACCATCGTTGAAAATCACGATATCGCCCACTTTCACGTCCAGTGGTTGAACGGTACCGTTTTCCAGGATGCGGCCCTTACCGACAGCGATGATTTCGCCACGAGTTGATTTACCTGCTGCAGAACCGGTCAGAACGATGCCGCCAGCAGATTTGGATTCAACTTCTTTACGTTTGACGATCACACGATCATGTAACGGACGAATACTCATTGATAGCTCTCCTTTGAGAAAGTCTTTATCAGTTATGGATGGCGCCGGGCCGCAAACGGTTCTCCGGCTGGTGACCAGAGAGATGGGGTTAGCTGTTTCACCCTTCAAGGGGGAACAACAAAAAAAATTTATGAAATCTGACTCACCCGCTAAACCAGGCGGTTCCCACCCTTGCTGGCAGGCACTGGCGCGGCCATAAGTAAAACCGATTGTGATAACATCGGCGCAACCGACAATCGACAGACGAAGACAATGAGTGGATTAAAACAAGAGCTGGGGCTGGCACAGGGCATTGGATTGTTATCAACGTCTTTACTCGGCACCGGCGTATTCGCCGTACCCGCGCTGGCGGCGCTGGCCGCAGGCGACAGCAGCTTGTGGGCATGGCCGGTGCTCATTTTACTGGTGTTTCCGGTGGCGATTGTGTTTGCGATACTTGGTCGTCATTTCCCGAGCGCGGGTGGCGTCGCCCACTTTGTTGGTCTGGCGTTCGGCCCGCGGCTTGAGCGGGTCACCGGCTGGCTGTTTCTCTCGGTGATCCCGGTCGGTCTGCCGGCAGCCCTGCATATTGCCGCGGGCTTCTGGCAAGGCATGTTTGGCTGGCAAGGGCCGTTATTGCTGATGGCTGAACTTGGCACGCTGGTGCTGATTTGGTTTATCGGCACGCGCGGCGCAGGTTCCAGCGCCAATTTGCAGTCGATTATTGCCGGGCTGATTGTGGCATTAATCGTCGCTATCTGGTGGCGTGGCGGCATCACCTTCCGCGACATTCCTTTCCCGCCGCTGCCGCAGGTGTCGGTTTCCGCGATGTCGGCATCCCTGGCGGTAATGTTCTGGTGTTTTGTCGGCCTGGAGGCTTTCGCCCATCTGGCTTCGGAATTCAAAAACCCGGAGCGGGATTTTCCACGTGCGCTGATGATTGGCCTGCTACTGGCGGGTTCAGTCTACTGGGCCTGTACCGTGGTGGTGCTGCACTTTGATGTCTGGCGCACGCTCGGCGCAGCGGCATCGCTTCCGGCAATCGTCGTTGAACTGTTCGGTAAACAGGCGCTGTGGATAGCCTGCATTATTGGCTATCTGGCCTGCTTCGCCAGCCTGAACATTTATATCCAGAGCTTCGCCCGGCTGGTGTGGTCGCAGGCGGCATATAAACCCGAGAGCGCGCTGGCAAAGCTCTCTAAACGCCAGTTACCGGTGAATGCGCTCAACGCCGTGCTGTTCTGCTGCATGGTATGCACCATCGTCATCTACGCTTTCAGCATTAATCTGGATACGCTGATTATCTACGCCAACGGCATTTTCATCATGATCTACCTGCTGTGCATGCTGGCAGGTTGCCGCTTGCTGAAAGGGCGCTATAAAGCGCTGGCGATGGTCGGCAGCGCGCTGTGCCTGTTACTGCTGGTAATCCCTGGCTGGAAGAGTTTGTATGCGGTGATCATGCTGGCCGCGCTGTGGTTGCTGCTGCCGAAGCGCCGCGCCACAACGATCCGCTCCGTACAGCCGTAAAAAAAAGCCCGGCGGTTGGACTGCACCCCAAAAGTTGGACACCCAACTGAGTAAGGTGCAGTTTTTTATGGCAAAGCCAAAATATTCCCTCGAAACCAGATTAGCTGTAGTTAATCACTACCTCGCCGGAAAAGATGGAACACACCGTACCGCTGAACGTTTTGGTGTTGAAAGAACATCAGTGCGACGCTGGGTAAGAGCCTGGCAACTCCACGGTCTTGATGGTATTACCTGGAAAAATGACCGCCATTCTCCGGCGTTCCGGATGACTGTTGTCCGGACTGCTCCCGATGAAGAACTTTCAATGCGTGAGG
>NZ_CP025697.1:0-207902 GCF_013085925.1 Kosakonia sp. MUSA4 | reverse complement strand
TGGCAGGCTATCAGGCAAAGTTAAAGGCGCGGGGCATGACACAAAGTATGTCGCGCAAAGGAAACTGCCTGGATAATGCAGTGATGGAGAACTTCTTCGGTACGCTGAAATCGGAGTGTTTTTATCTGAGCAGGTGGGACAGTGTCAACGAACTGAGAAAGGCGATAGAGGAATACATCTGTTACTACAACAACAAGCGGATAAGCCTGAAATTAAAAGGCCTGAGTCCGGTAGAGTACCGAACCCAGGCCCTGAAAGCCGCTTAACATGAACTGTCCAACTTTATGGGGTCAGTCCAGGTGCCGGGCATCAACATTAGCGGTCGTCTTTATTATCCAGCCGATTACGCTGATCGTCTTTGCGCTGATACTCGCCTTCAAATGTCTGGCCCGCATCGCCTCCAGCCGAAAAACCGCCGCCCGGCATCCGCGAAAAGCGCAGATGCGGCATCAGCTTCAGCGTCAGGTGTTTTTGTACCGGCGGCAACAGCAGCAGCAGACCGAGGAAGTCGGTAAAGAACCCCGGCAGCACCAGCAACAGACCAGAAATGATCAGCGATACGCTTTTGATCATCTCCGCCGCCGGGCTTTCACCCGCCGCCATTTTTTGCTGCATCAGCATGAAATTCTTAAAGCCCTGGTTACGCACCAGCGACATACCAATCACTGAGGTAAAGAGCACCAGAATGAGCGTCATCAGGACGCCAAAAACATGGGCAACCTGAATAAAGATCGATATCTCAATGTAGACGTATAAGAAAAAAGCAATAAACGGTATCCAGCGCACTGGCTTCTCCTGTGAAAAAAACAGACGCCCTGTGGCGTCTGTCAGTAAGGGTTTGCGAATCGCATAGTCCTGAGATGGCGGCAGATCGAAAAAATTCAATTTCCCCCGCGATGTAAAGTTTTGTCTGTTACGAAGCGGTGACACATTTCACATATTATTAATAATGATGCATTCACGAGGATAATAAGTGATCGAGATTACGGCATTTGATCATAGCCAGCATATAATCTCGGGTATCCGGCCGATTAAGGGCATAATCGTCGGTCGAAAAAGACACATATCCACATAAATACTGTGTGTTTGGTGTATTCATTCGTAGCTTGCAAAAGAAGGTTCACATGTTAAACAACATTCGTATCGAAGAAGATTTGTTGGGTACCAGGGAAGTGCCAGCGGATGCCTATTATGGCGTGCATACTCTGAGAGCGATTGAAAACTTTTATATCAGCAACAGCAAAATCAGTGACATCCCTGAATTTGTCCGTGGCATGGTAATGGTAAAAAAAGCGGCTGCCCTGGCGAATAAAGAGCTGCAAACCATTCCTAAAAATATCGCGAACGCTATCGTTGCCGCATGTGATGAGGTCCTGAACAATGGCAAATGTATGGATCAATTCCCGGTAGATGTTTATCAGGGCGGCGCGGGTACTTCCGTCAACATGAACACCAACGAAGTGCTGGCCAACATTGGGCTTGAACTGATGGGCCACCAGAAAGGCGACTACCAGTTCCTCAACCCGAACGATCATGTCAACAAATGCCAGTCCACGAACGATGCCTATCCTACCGGGTTCCGCATCGCGGTGTATGCTTCCATCGTTAAGCTGATTGATGCCATCAAACAACTCGGTGAAGGTTTTGAAAACAAAGCCGTGGAGTTCAAGGATATCCTGAAAATGGGCCGTACCCAGTTGCAGGACGCGGTACCGATGACCCTCGGTCAGGAATTTCACGCCTTCAATGTGCTGCTGAATGAAGAGACCAAAAACCTGCTGCGCACCGCTGAACTGCTGCTGGAAGTGAACCTCGGCGCTACCGCCATCGGTACTCGCCTCAACACGCCGGACGGTTATCAGCAACTGGCGGTGCAGAAACTGGCGGAAGTAAGCAATCTGCCGGTCGTTCCGGCGGAAGACCTGATTGAAGCCACTTCCGACTGCGGCGCGTACGTGATGGTACACAGCTCGCTGAAACGTCTGGCGGTGAAACTCTCCAAAATTTGTAATGACCTGCGTCTGCTCTCCTCCGGGCCGCGCGCCGGGCTGAATGAAATCAACCTGCCGGAGTTGCAGGCGGGTTCGTCGATCATGCCAGCCAAAGTGAACCCGGTGGTGCCGGAAGTGGTGAATCAGGTGTGCTTTAAAGTGATCGGCAACGATACCACCGTCACCATGGCCTCCGAAGCGGGCCAGTTGCAGTTGAACGTGATGGAGCCGGTGATTGGCCAGGCCATGTTTGAGTCAATCCATATTCTCACCAACGCCTGCTACAACCTGCTGGAAAAATGCATCAACGGCATCACGGCCAACAAAGCAGTGTGCGAAGGCTACGTCTACAACTCCATCGGCATCGTGACCTACCTCAACCCGTTTATCGGCCATCACAACGGCGATATCGTCGGTAAGATTTGCGCCGAAACGGGGAAAAGCGTGCGGGAAGTGGTTTTGGAGCGCGGACTGCTGACCGAGACGGAACTGGATGATATATTTTCCGCGCAAAACTTAATGCATCCGGCCTATAAAGCAAAACGTTATACCGATGAAAGTGAACAATAAATTCAGCACGTAAATACATAAAAGGCACGTCGTGAGTGACGTGCCTTTTTTCTTATGGATAGTAACTAAAATATAACGATTCGATATCACTTAGTTAAACAAGGAAGCCAATTATGTTTGCAGCAGAGCTTGTCCTCGTCTTATTAGCCATCTACCTGGGCGCCCGGCTTGGCGGTATCGGCATTGGGTTTGCGGGTGGCCTTGGCGTTCTTGTCCTGACCCTGTTCTTTCAAATCCCGCCTGGCGTCATTCCCTTCGACGTCATCGAAATCATCATGGCCGTTATTGCCGCTATCGCCGCGATGCAGGTGGCGGGCGGTATGGATTATCTGGTGAGCCTGGCTGAACGCATGCTGCGCAGCCACCCGAAGTACATCACCTTTCTTGCCCCGCTGGTCACCTGGTTTATGACGATCCTTGCCGGAACCGGGCACACCGCATTCTCGACGCTGCCGGTGATTACCGAAGTGGCGAAAGAGCAAGGAATTCGCCCGTCGCGTCCGCTGTCGATTGCCGTGGTCGCCTCACAAATCGCCATTACGGCCTCGCCCATTTCTGCCGCCGTGGTCTTTTTTGCCGGTATCCTCGAACCGCTGGGCGTCAGTTACCTGACGCTGCTGGCGATCTGTATTCCTGTTACGCTGATTGCCGTGATGATCACCGCCGTGGTGTGTAACTTCCTCGGCTGCGAGCTGAAAGATGATCCTGTGTACCAGGAGCGTCTGGCGAAAGGTGAAGTGAAGCTGCGCGGCAGCCAGGTATTTGAACTGAAACCCCACGCTAAACGCTCGGTGCTGCTGTTCCTGATTGGTATTGTGGCGGTGATGCTGTATGCCACTGCAATCAGCCCAACCGTGGGGCTTATTACCCACCCCGTACTGCCGCGTAACGAAGCGATTGTGGTGTTTATGCTGACCATCGCAACGCTGATTTGCCTGACCTGCAAAATCGACACCGGCGAAATACTGAACGCCAGTACCTTTAAATCGGGTATGAGCGCCTGTATCTGCGTGCTGGGCGTCGCCTGGCTGGGCGATACGTTCGTAAAACACCACATCGAAGACATCCAGGTGGTTGCCGGTGACTTATTGCATAACTATCCGTGGCTGCTGGCCGTGGTACTGTTTTTCGCCGCGACACTGCTCTACTCGCAGGCAGCAACCACTAAAGCGCTGATGCCTGCCGCGCTGCTGCTGGGCGTTTCGCCGCTGACCGCCGTGGCATCGTTTGCGGCGGTCTCCGCGCTGTTTGTGCTGCCCACTTACCCCACTCTGCTGGCGGCGGTTGAGATGGACGATACCGGTTCAACGCGCATCGGCAGGTTCGTGTTTAACCATCCGTTCCTCATTCCGGGCGTGATCGCCATTGCCCTGTGCGTCATTCTGGGCTTCATCTTTGGCGGCATCCTGTTGTAAAAGTCCTTAAAATCGGGTCGCCCGGCGGCCCGATCCTTTTCCTTCGCGTGGTATAGTCGGTACTTTCGCTGCTACGAGGTTGACGATGAACACGCCTGATGCCGTTGTTGTACTCTGCACTGCCCCGGATGAAGCCACTGCCCAGGATCTGGCCGCCAAAGTGCTGGCCGATAAGCTTGCTGCCTGTGTCACTATTCTGCCGGGAGCGACGTCGCTCTATTACTGGGAAGGTAAACTGGAGCAGGAGTACGAAGTTCAGCTACTGCTGAAAACTGACGTCGCGCATCTGGAAGATCTTTTCGCCTGCATTAAATCGCACCACCCGTACCAGACCCCTGAACTACTGGCTTTGCCCGTTACCCACGGAGATTACGATTACCTCTCATGGCTCAACGCATCTTTACGCTGATCCTGCTGCTGTGCAGCACATCCGCCTTTGCGGGATTATTCGACGCGCCTGGTCGCTCCAGTTTTGTCCCTGCCGATCAGGCGTTTGTTTTTGATTTTCAGCAACATCAGCACGACCTTACGCTCAACTGGCAGGTGAAAGAGGGTTACTACCTTTACCGCCAACAAATTCGCGTCACCCCGAATCAGGCTCGCATTGGCACGCTGGCGTTGCCAGGCGGGGAGATGCATGAAGATGAGTTCTACGGCAAAACCGAGATCTACCGCCAGCAACTCACGCTACCGCTTGACGTTACGCAGGCGACGAAAGGCGCGACGCTGACGGTGACTTATCAGGGCTGCGCCGACGCCGGGTTCTGCTATCCGCCGGAAACCAAAATCGTGCCGTTGATGGAGGTTGCCGCCGCGCAATCCACCGCGCCAGCGCCCGCCGAAAAACCGGTTACAGCAAACGATACGCCTGCGGCCTCGCTGCCTTTTTCCGCGCTCTGGGCGCTGCTTATCGGTATTGGCATCGCGTTTACCCCTTGCGTGCTGCCGATGTATCCGCTGATTTCCGGCATTGTGCTGGGCGGTAAACAGCGCCTGTCCACCACGCGCGCGTTGCTGCTGGCGTTTATCTACG
The DNA here is from genome assembly GCF_013085925.1 of Kosakonia sp. MUSA4. Classification (NCBI taxonomy): domain Bacteria; kingdom Pseudomonadati; phylum Pseudomonadota; class Gammaproteobacteria; order Enterobacterales; family Enterobacteriaceae; genus Kosakonia; species Kosakonia sp. MUSA4. Next base: position 202,893 of record NZ_CP025697.1, on the reverse strand, counting down.
TACAGGGAATGGCGCTAACCTACACCGCGCTGGGGCTAGTTGTCGCCGCTGCCGGGTTATCGTTTCAGGCGACATTACAACATCCTTACGTGCTGATTGGGCTCTCTGTGCTCTTTAGCCTGCTGGCGCTGTCGATGTTCGGCCTGTTTACCCTGCAACTGCCGTCCGCACTGCAAACCCGTTTAACGCTGTGGAGTAACCGCCAGCAGGGCGGATCGCCTGGCGGCGTGTTCGCCATGGGCGCAATCGCCGGGCTGATTTGTTCGCCCTGCACCACCGCGCCGCTGAGCGCCATCCTGCTCTATATCGCGCAGAGCGGTAATCTGTGGCTCGGCGGCGGCACACTTTATCTTTATGCGTTGGGCATGGGTTTACCCCTGATCCTGGTAACGGTGTTCGGCAACCGGCTGCTGCCGAAAAGCGGGCCGTGGATGGAGCAGGTCAAAATCGCCTTTGGTTTTGTCATCCTCGCCCTGCCCGTCTTTCTGCTGGAGCGCGTGCTGGGCGATACATGGGGATTGCGGCTGTGGTCGCTGCTGGGTCTGGCGTTTTTTGCCTGGGCGTTTATTTCCAGCCTCAACGTGACGCGCCCGGTAATACGGGTCGTGCAAATTGCCCTGCTCGGCGCTGCGCTGGTGTGTGCTCGTCCGTTGCAGGACTGGGCATTTGGCGCGCCCGCCGTACAGACGCACTCGCCGCTGGCGTTTACCCCGATCCAGACCGTTGATGATCTGAACAAGGCGCTGGCCCGGGCTAAAGGTCGGCCGGTAATGCTGGATCTTTATGCGGATTGGTGCGTAGCCTGTAAAGAGTTCGAGAAGTACACCTTCAGTGACCCGCAAGTGCAGGCGGCGCTGAAAGAGAGCGTATTACTGCAGGCCAACGTGACGGCGAACAATGCGCATGATGCCGCGCTGCTGCGCCAGTTGAATGTGCTTGGGCTGCCGACGATCCTCTTTTTCGACGCGCAAGGCGTCGAGCAGCCCGCCGACCGGGTGACCGGTTTTATGGATGCGGCAACCTTTGCCGCGCATTTGCGCAATCGCACCCCATAAACAACACTGTTTGGGGAGCTCGCTTCAGATAACGGAGGAGAACACCGTGCAACGCGAAGACGTTTTGAGCCAGACTTTGCAATTACTTGAGCTTAAAGGGATTGCCGAAACCACTCTTGAAATGGTTGCCGATCGCATCGACTATCCCCTCGACGAGCTGCGCCGTTTCTGGCCGGATAAAGAAGCCCTGCTCTATGATGCGCTGCGTTATCTGAGCCAGCAAATTGATGCCTGGCGCAGACAGCTGCTGTTGGATGAGACGCTGACTCATGAGCAGAAGCTGCTGGCGCGCTACGGCGCGTTGACTGAATGCGTCAGCAACAACCGCTATCCCGGCTGTTTGTTTATCGCCGCGTGTACTTTCTTTCCCGATCCCGGACACCCAATCCATCAACTGGCGGATCAGCAAAAGCGCGATGCTTACGACTTTACGCACGAGGTGCTGACGCAGTTGGAAGTTGACGATCCGGCGATGGTGGCTAAGCAGATGGAGCTGGTGCTGGAAGGTTGCCTGAGCAGGATGCTGGTTAAGCGCAGCCAGGCCGATGTCGATACGGCGCAGCGGCTGGCGGAAGATATTCTGCGTTTCGCCTGTTGCCGCCAGGGCGGCGCGTTAACCTGATTTCGCTGCGCAATCGCCCTGATTGCCGCAAACTTGAGCAACTGAATAGCATTTTTAGAAATAAGGTTGACGCCTTAAGACGATTAGGGTTTAATGCGCCCCGTTGCCCGGATAGCTCAGTCGGTAGAGCAGGGGATTGAAAATCCCCGTGTCCTTGGTTCGATTCCGAGTCCGGGCACCACTATTTAAAGAACCCAGCCTATGGCTGGGTTTTTGCTTTTCTGTTTCCGGACTCTCCATCGAACTCCGTTCGATTATTCGCCGCAGGCGGCTCACCCCTTCGGGGCCAGCGCGACAAGCGCGCTGTTCAACGCCTGACGGCGTTAGTCCGGGTCCGGGCACCACTTATTCAGAGAACCCGCCCAAAAGGCGGGTTTTTGCTTTTCTGCTTACAGGCGGCAAACTGCTGATGCCCGTTATTTCCATCATGTAAACCTCCCCGGTGGATTCATCACCACAAGGCTTTGTCCGGTCCGTCCGCAACCGGGAAAGACTGAAACCATTCCCCCTATTGCGGCAATATTCTGATTTTCAGGGTGTTAAGCATAAAATCATTGTCTGGCTGTTCATATAAAAGACAATAACCCACATTTATTTTGCGCGTTAACAGGCTATAGCTTGCTCTTCACCATGGAAGGTGTCCCGTTGATGGATTTAACTGCACTCGCCCTGAATAAATCTTTATCGCTCTACAGGCTGGACATTAATGACAGCACGGTTACCCCCGATGTGCTGAGATTCAGAGGTCGGGAGGCCCTGAGCCAGCCTTTCTCGTGGCGTATCGAGTTCACCACGCCGCAGATCGTGCAGGGTGAAGATGTTCTGATGAAATATGCCAGTTTCGACATGAATGGACATAAAGCCGTTCACGGTATGATTACCGCCTTCGAATGGCTCTCCACCAGCGCCGACCAGTCTCATTACGCCATTACTCTTGAATCCCGGCTTGCCCTGCTTTCCCACTCCCGCCACTGTGCCGTTTTCCAGAATCAGTCGGTACCGGAGGTGGTGGAACAGGTGCTGCGTACTCACGGGCTGGAGGGGCCGGACTTTGAATTCCGCCTCTCCCGCGACTATCCATGCCGTGAAGTCATCACCCAGTGGCGCGAAACCGACCTCGAATTTATCCAGCGACTGCTGGCAGAAGTGGGCATCTGGTTCCGTTTTGAAATGAACGACGCAACAGAACTGGACGTTGTTATTTTTGGCGATACCCAGCTTCAGTATGTGTTTGATGTCAGACTGCCATACCAGGAGCACTCGGGTCTTTCGGCGGAAGAATGTGTCTGGGGAGTGCGCACATGGCACAACGTGGTACCAGGCGGGGTGTATGCAAACACGTATAACTACCGTACCGCCACTACGCCGATGCATGCCAGAGTCTCCGTACGCAGTGATGCGGTGACAGCGGGTGAGCATTACCGTTACGGTGAAACATACCTGAAAGACGGGGACGATACTGACCCGGAGCCCGCCACTGAGAGTGGAGCATTCTATGCGCGAATTCATCACGAGCGCGAACTGAATCGGTCGGCCCGGCTTCATCTCTTCAGCAACGCCCCTCACCTGACGCCGGGGCAGGTACTGGAACCACAGGGTAATATCATTACTGAGCTAAAAGACGGTGTCATTATGACGCTGGTGACGTTTATTGGCGCGCGTGATTCGCGCCTGCATGTCTCGGTGTGGGGGCAGCCCTATACTGAGCGCTGGTGCTTTCGCCCGGGCTGCCCTGAACGCCCCGAAATTCACAGCACGCTTCCCGCCCGCATTGAGAGCCGGGAAAAAGGCGACATCTTCGCCCATCTTGATGAGCATGGACGTTATCGTGTGAAGCTGGATTTTGACCGCAGTAACAGCGAACAGGGCTACGGTTATTTGTGGCTGCGGATGGCAAAACCGTATGCCGGTGATACGTACGGCTGGCACACACCACTAACTGACGGAACTGAAGTCGCCATTGCATTCAGCAACGGTGATATTGACCTGCCCTATATTTCCCATGCCATGCATGATTCAGAACACGCTGACATCGTTACCCGTGATAACCGTAGCCAGAACATTTTGCGCACCGCTGGCGGGAACGAACTGCGGATGGAAGACCTGCGCGGTAAAGAGCATATTGCGCTGACCACCCCGTATGGCGCAGCACAGCTTAATCAGGGACATATCACTGACGAACAGGGCAAACAGCGCGGTTCCGGCTTTGAATTGCGCACCGATGAATACGGTGTGATCCGCGTGGCAAAAGGGCTGTTCGTCACCGCAGAGGGTCAGGTTAAAGCGGCGGGCGACGTGCTGGATATGGAAACCGCGCTGCGGGAAATTGAAATCTGCCAGCATCAGTTACAGGCTCTGGCCGCAGCAGCGGAACAGGCGCAGGCGCTGGAAGCGGATATTGCCAGCCAGATGGCGATGTTTAATCAACGACTGAAGCCGCTTAACGGGATGATTCACTTTCACGGCCCGGAAGGCGTGGCGTTTACCAGCGGTGAGCACATGCAACTGGCTGCGGTGGGAAATATCGCCATGAATGCGGGCGGTGATATCAGCACCGGCGCAATGGGTAATACCACCCTGCTGGCCGGGGAAAAAATAGGCCTGTTTGCGCGTACCGGTAAACTCAGCGTCATTACCAGCGAAGGGCCGGTAGATATCCAGGCCCAGAATGGTGAAATGCATCTGAGTGCGGAGCAGAAGCTCGGTATAACGGCGATGGGCGACATTCTGTTTGCCGGGAAGAAACGCGTCACACTTATCGGCGGCGGCAGCTACCTGAGGATTGACGCCGGAAAAATCGAGTACGGCACCGCAGGGGATTACATTCGCAAAGTTAAGCGAACACAGCTGATAGCCCCGGCAACACAGCCCGTAGATTTGCCTTCTCACGATAAGGTGGAAGATCAGCCTCCGGCCCCGATCGCGTTTTCATTTTCATAAGCAAGGAATGCACTGATGCACATTTCACCACCCATTCTGTTTCCCCGTCAGGATAATGAAGAGTATGCCGCATGGGTTATGCGAACGATGCCTGTCGACCCGCGCCGTGGTTTCCCGGTCAATGGTGTTGAGTCCTGGCACGGTGGCATTCATATTCCCCATACCGATACCGGCGCGTTAGCCAACCCCCTGAGAGCCGTTGCCGATGGGGTGGTGGTCTGGGCAAACGACCCAGCTCCCTTAGAGAAGCGTGATGTGAAACCGCTGAACTATGATGGCGCAACGGATAACGGGTGTGTGCTTATCCGTCATGAAATGCTCATTGGTGAAGAGCCTGTGTCATACGTGTTTTATTCGCTGACCATGCACATGAAGCAGGTACGCCCCGAAATTCAGGATAAAGTGGGGGTCACCGTCAGACGGGGCCAGGTAATTGGCACCACCGGGATGGTCAGCGGGCGCAACGCCTACCATTTTCAGATATGCTGCCCTTCCGACATGCTGAAGATGCTGTGTGGTCGCGACCACGGCAATCTGGATGTCAGCGCCCCGAGCAGAGCAAAACCTGTTTATGGCCATCGTTATTTCCTTCTTCCGGAAAGGACCGCCATTTATGAGGGGAGCGCGCCTTACGGGCTGTCAGCATCTCCTTGCAGCATCACCACCAGAGCACTCTATGTTATCCATGAAGGCACTAAAACCCGGGCTCTGCATAAGGTGGGTAATGATTACCAGCCAGTCGGGGAAACAGCCATCGCGGTGGACTATATCTGCGAACCCACACCGGCAGTCAGCGGACATAAAACATACAGTGAGTGGGTCCGTGTGGCCTACCCCGGTGGCGAAGGATGGGTGGATGTTTCATCGCCGGCGGTGAAAACCTGGACAGATGCCGATTTCCCCGACTGGGCGGGCTGGACTCTTGTTAACGACGATATAACACCAGACGGTCAGTGCAATTCAGCAACAATAAAAAAAGCGCTGGAAAAACAGGATACCGATTTTACCCGGTTTATCTGTAAATTCCCGCTGGAGTGGGACTTCGCAACATTTGATACCCGATTTTCCTGGCTGAAAGCGTCCAACGACTCGTTGCCTGAGCCCATGAGCGAGGAGAGTTATGCGGCGCTGAAGGAGCACGCGAAGGCGCTGTCATTCTTCGATAAACTCCCCCTGAGCACTCAGAAGGAGTTAACCGGTCTGGTCTGGCATTTTGACCCTCGCGGCCTAATGATCCAGCTTCAGAAAGCAGAGCGTCGGCTCATCTATTCCAGCGCTGGCAGCAGTAAGCGCAAAACAATGAATGATTTCACCGTTGACGATATGCGATACGGTGATTTGAGCAAAGAGCAGATACTTGCTCAGGGGAAGCTGAACCGGATTAATGTGTTTGGTGAGGAGTTTAAGGTTAATTTTTTTGACTTCACTAAAACAGTGGATGAACATTTTGCCAGCATGGACAGTATGGCCTACTGGACTGCATGGGGAGAATATGCGCCACTCATCAGGATCATGATTGATAAATTCAGAAAGAATGAAGGTGGTGTTTTACGTCATGAGCTATTAAATAAAGCATTTATGGAACATGGAACCACAAAAAAATGCGTGGATACAATAAAGAAAATCCTACTAGAAACATTTTATGAGAATGAATTTAACCCATTATCGCCCGATGACCTGGATGGAATAGCAGCTAAAATAGCGTCAAGAGTAACATTGCCTAAATTTAATGAAATAGACTGGTTCAATGGGCTTGGAATCACTATTCACGACACTTACTCAACGAAGATATATATTGATGATTTCGAGATCATTGAAACTGAAATCGGTGGATTCCGTCGTAAAAATTTCAAAGCACGATTAATATTTCAGATTCAGGATCATTTCGGACTGGATATTGGTGATATGAATGGGAAAATTTTTGAACTCACATCCTGGTTTTGTTCCTGGTTCATTTTGCAACGCTATAGAAACTTTGGTTTCAAACCGTTCATTAATGAAGCCAATTTCAGCATCTGGGTAGAGGGTGGAATATGAAATCAAAAAAAAGCGCAGTTATCACCGCATTATTGGTGTATTTTGTTGCACAAGCACTTTATTTATACTTAATCCGTCCAGGTGACGTTAAACATGTGTATCAAAACTTAGAGATTCGAACGAATTCTAAAAAAGAATGTAAGTCCACCGCTATAGTAGTAGATAACGTACCATTATCACATTACTCACAAAAAATGATATGGACGAAAAATAAAAATAAAATCATCAACACATGGAAACCACTTATAAATAATTGTGACGATATTGTATTTATAAAAAATAATCCTGAGAAAGTGAGTGATAGTGCTGAGCTTGCTTTTTGGATAGGCGAAAATCAGGTTTGCTTAAAAGGCTCTCTAAAAGGTAAACAATGTATACCTAAAGATGATATATTATTTTTTGTAAGTTTAGACAAAACGACAGTTGATGATGAAGTCATTGGAGACATAAATGGGAAACCCCTCTATGTGTATTTCCCCTCATGGACCTAAATAATACCTTCACACTATATTTATTACCAAAAAGATGTGACCTTGACCCGAAATCCTGCGCTATTTAGCAACAGAATCACTTTGTAGGTTTTTCCAACATCGATTTATACTTCTGGCATAAAACCTGATTTCCTTGCTTACATTGCGACAAACACTCATTTTCAATTTATCGCCTCACCCTATATATTCCCTAACCCTGGGGGATAATGAGCTATCCCCACAGCGCCATCGGGCATCTAAAACAAAATAAAATTCTGACAATAAATCATTCACTTTCCCCAGTCTCGGAGCCATCATCAATCATCGTCACGTGACCATTTTCATATTTGAAGCGGGAACCATCTTTAAAGGCAATTACAGCATTTTTTTTACCCCATGACGCCCATTCAATATCAATATTCCAAACCTCATGTGGGTAAAACTCATTTGAAATCACAACTTCTTCACCCGAAAAATCAAAAATCCGATAAGCTCTATATAAATAAAGATCTTTGGTTATCTGTCTTGGTTCATTGAGGTCATAATAAACAACAAATTTACTCATGCCTCCCATTTTTTTATCGTCAGAATAAAACCATCCGTCTTGATCCCATCCAATCTGACTGCTGTCACTTTTGAATATTTCTTTCCCATTCAGCAATATGCGAGATTGCCCGTCTTTTTCCTCTTGCCCCCAAATATATTCTAGTTTACCCAGAGTTGTAGTAGAGCAGTTTGTTGAACCTGCCGGACATTTTTCAAAGGAATATGATGAGGCGGATATCAATATCAGCCCTACAATTATAAAACGTAAATCCATTACCTGGTGTCTCCTTTTACTTTTCTTATTACAGCATCTAAACCGTCTGCATCCTGTTTTTTGTAAACCCTATTTTCAGATAATAAAACCACTCCAGTTCGCTGGCGTACCTCGCCGCTCTTTTAGCCCCAGCCTGCGCTACCAATAATTTATGCACGCTGCCTTTCGGGTGATATTCAAATAAAAACCCCGACAATGGATCATTCACTTTCCCCAGCCTCGGAGCCATCATTAATCATCGTCACGTGACCATTTTCATATTTGAAGCGGGAACCATCATCAAAGGCAATCACAGAGTTTTTCTGCCCCCACGACACCCATCTTAAAGGTGCACCATAATCCGAAGGTGGATAAAACTCGTTTGAGATCACAACCTCTTTACCCGAAAAATCAAATAGCCTATAGGCTCTGTATCGATACATATCTCCATATTTAGGGTTGGTTGTTATATATTGAGGAGTATTAAAATCATAAAAAACAATTACTTTACTTATAAGATTTTCGCTATTCAAAGTCCATCCCTCGATATCTTCTCCTATTTGGTTACTGTCACTTTTGAATATTTCCTTCCCATTCAGCAATATGCGAGATTGCTCGTCTTTTTCCTCTTGCCCCCAGATATACTCTAGCTTACCTAGTGCTGTATTATCACATTGTGTTGAGCTATCAGGACATTGTTCAAAGGCATATGATGAGGCGGATATCAATATCAGCCCTGCAATTATAAAACGTAAATCCATTACCTGGTGTCTCCTTTTACTTTTCTTATTACAGCATCTAAACCGTCTGCATCCTGTTTTTTGTAAACCCTATTTTCAGATAATAAAACCACTACAGTTCGCTGGCGCGCCTCGCCGCTCTTTTAACCCCAACCTGCGCCACCAGCAATTTATGCACGCTGCCTTTCGGGTGATATTCAGATAAAAATCCCGACAATAAATCATTCACTTCCCCCGGTATCGGAACCATCATCAATCATCGTCACGTGACCATTTTCATATTTGAAGCGAGAACCATCATCAAAGGCAATCACAGAATTTTTTTGCCCCCACGACACCCATCTTAAAGGTGCATCATAATCCGCAGGTGGATAAAACTCGTTTGAGATCACCACCTCTTTACGCGAAAAATCAAATAGTCTATAGGCTCTGTATCGATACATATCTCCATACTTAGGGCTGGTTGTTATATATCGCGGGGTATTGAGGAAGTAAATAAATATAATCTTGCTCACATTCTTATTTTTATCTAAAATGAAACTATCTCCATTAGATTCCGGACCAATCTGACTAGCATCTACATTGAGTATATTATGTCCATTGAGTGTGACATGCGATTTCTTATCGTTTGACTCTTGCCCCCAAATATACTCTAATTTACCTAATGTTGTATTTTCACAATTTATCCCTTGAGTGCATTTTTCAAAGGAATATGATGAGACTGATACCAACACCAGCCCTGAAATTATAGCGCGCAAAGCTATCACTTGGTGTCCCCTTTTATTTTTCCTATTACAGCCTCTAAACCGCCTGCATCCTGTTTTTCTGTAAACTCTATTATCGGACAATAAAAACCTTTAAGATTGATATTGTCATTAATGTAATTTGATAACCACACCCTATGGCCTTCAACATAGCTATTGCTGTTTTTGAATGCATATCCCGCCGCACTTTTCGCCCCAACCTGCGCCACCAGTAATTTATGCGCATTTTCCTCGGTAATGGTTTTTCTGATAAATCGTTTTGCATCTCCCAGCCCCAGATGGTGGGTCAGATAAAAGATTTTGGCCTTTTCTGCATCGTTTAGGCTTTCCACGTTGTAGCCCGCTGCTTGCAATTTAGCGAGGTTATATAGCCCGTAATCCACCGCCGCCATAATGATAAATTCCGGCTCAAAACGTAGATTAAGCCATGCCTGAAGCGCTTTTGTTGCATGAGGAGGATAAGGCGTTACTCCTCTGAGTAATCGGTTATCGATAATCTGTTGTTTTGTCCACCATGTATCAGGCGCTATCTCAAACATCGGCAGGATAATTTGCTGGTGGGTTTTCGGGTGATATTCAATATTATTCAGCGCACCCCGCTTTGGCTTATCTGCCAGCACACCCCGAACTCTTGCCTGCTCATTCAGATAAGTCCCTTCGCGAAATGTTTCATCAAGCCATGTGGCATTTAAAAACTGCGTCATCCCTGCGGCTGAACTGGCGTAAACCACAACGCCTTCGGCTGATTCTCCCTGTTGCTCTTTTAATGCCTTCGCGGCTTTTGTTTTCTCCCGGCTTATTGCGACTGAATCTTTATTCCAGACACCTTTAATCTGAGCAGATTCAGCATTAATCACCGCCGCAATACTCTGCGGAATAATCCCGCTGCGTTCTGATGCGGTTATAATCTGATCCCAGTAACACAGATTTGCCCCTAACTGGAGATCATACCGGTTCGGACAAGAATGATTGATCTGAATAACGGGATTGCCCTTGCTGTCCCGTCCACTGACGACCGTGTTGACAGGATGTTTATCAAGATCAATACGGCCCGCGCGGTCTTTAATCGGCTGAGTCACCCCCTTTACCCGCACTTTCGGGCTGGTCAGTCTGATATCACTTTTCCCTTCTGACGGTATAAATCTTGCCACCTCCTTAACACCGTGTGCGCCATTCACAAATACGCGGATCTCCTCCGCTTTCGCCATGACGTAATCCTGAATCCGGCCCAATTCATCCGTCATCGATTCAAGCACATCGCCCGCCGCCGACTCGATTCTGACTTTAAACTTTTGCAGCGGTTTTTCTATCAGGTCCTCAAAGGCAAAGGAGAGCGTGCAGGAAGTATCAGCCTGTGCTGCCAGGCTGGCGACTTCCGTCTGACTCATACTGTAATGACGAACGGGGAGTTTCAGCACCTGCCCCGGAAAAATCAGCGACGTATTGCGAAGCTGGTTCAGCTTTGCCAGCTCTTTTACGGTGCAGCCATGCTCCTGCGCTATTTCACTGAGCGAATCACCAAACTGTACCGTCACCTCGGTTGCAGACGGGTTGAGCGATACGGTGCTGTCCAGCGTCAGGGGTTTTTCGTGCGGATCAACCACGCAGCGCCAGTCAGCGGACCAGCCCAGCAGGCCATCAAATTTACGGGGCATCACCTCCGCTTCCGGAAATATCGTTACGTAACTGTCTTCCCTGGCCATTATTCTTTTTCCTCCGGCATAAATTTAAATACAGGTGCACTCTCTGCCTTGCAGTCCTTTCAGCTGGTAACAGCAATAAACTGTTTGGGGGCGTTCCCCATCGCGGGCAAGTCAAGCTGCATGGCTGCAGGGGCGCTGAGCCCGGAGCATTTAGCCTTGCGGATATACGTCCCCGTTGTACCGTATTCAATTTTTCCTTCCTCTAACTTCAGGTAGCTGCCACCGCCAATCAGCGTAATGCGCTTCTTACCCTGAAAGAGGATTTCACTCAGACTGGTTATTCTCACCTTTTGCTCTGCGCTCAGGTGCATATTGCCGCTCTGAGCCTGGAACTGTACCGGGCCTTCACTGGCAATAATGCTGAGTTTTCCGGTACGGGCAAACAGGCCGATTTTATCGCCTGCCAGCGCAGCCACATTACCCATCGCGCCGATACTGATATCACCGCCCGCATTGAGGGCAATGTTGTCTGCCGCTGCCAGCTGCATGTGCTCACCGCTGGTAAACGCCACGCCTTCCGGGCCGTGAAAGTGAATCATCCCGTTAAGCGGCTTCAGTCGTTGATTAAACATCGCAATCTGGCTGGCAATATCCGCTTCCAGCGCCTGCACCTGTTCCGCTGCTGCGGCCAGAGCCTGTAACTGATGCTGGCAGATTTCAATTTCCCGCAGCGCGGTATCCATATCCAGCACGTCGCCCGCCGCTTTGGCCTGCCCCTCTGCGGTGACGAACAACCCTTTTGCCACGCGGATCACACCGTATTCATCGGTGCGCAATTCAAAGCCGGAACCGCGCTGTTTGCCCTGTTCGTCAGTGATATGCCCCTGATTAAGCTGTGAAGCGCCATACGGGGTGGTCAGCGCAATATGCTCTTTACCGCGCAGGTCTTCCATCCGCAGTTCGTTCCCGCCAACGGTGCGCAGAATGTTCTGGCTGCGGTTATCGCGGGTAACGATGTCAGCGTGTTCTGAATCATGGAAGGCAGACGCAATATAGGGACGGTCCGGGTTGCCATCGTGGAACGCCACACCCACTTCCGTACCGTCTGTCAGGGGCATATGCCAGCCATACGTATCTCCGGCAAACGGCTTCATCATACGCAGCCATGGATAAGCAAATCCCGGTTCACACTCTTCCAGATTGAAGTCCATCCGTACCCGGTAACGCCCGGTTTCATCCAGGTGCGCGTAGGGATTGTTTTTGTCACGACTTTCCACCCGGCCCGGAATCGTACCGTGAATCCCGGGACGAGGAATTTCAGCCGGGCGGAAACAGTATTCTTCCCGATACGGCATTCCCCACACCGACACATACAGGCGCGTGTCCCGCGAACCGCGATACGATGTAAAGGCGATAATCACCCCGTCTTTAAGGTCGTGCAGGTTTGCACCAACGGGGTCAAACACTCTCCCCGGACTCAGCCAGTAAGCGTTGCTGAACAGGTGAAGGTAAGCGGATCTATTCAGCTCGCGCTCGTGGCGAATGCGGGCATAAAAGGCTCCACTTTCAGTTTCAGGCTCCGGGTCGGAATCATCTCCGGCGTTGAGAAAAGGTTCGGTATAACGGTAATGCTCGCCGGTCATAACGGCTGGAGAACGCACTGAGACAGCAGCATCCATTGGCTCCAGTGCGGTACGCTGATTGTAATCACGGGCCGAAACTTTCCCCGTCACCACGTTATGCCATGAGCGCGCTCCCCAGCAGCAAAGTTCCGCACCATCATACAAGCCGGAAGGTTCATGGTATGGCAGGGCACCGTTAAAGATATAGTGGAGCTGGCTGTCGCCGAAGACCGTAACATCCAGATCGGTGACGTCATTTATCTCCTGACGGAACCAGATGCCCACTTCAGCCAGGATGCGCTGAATAAACTGCAGGTCGGTTTCCCGCCACTGGGTTATCAGTTCACGAAGCGGATAATGCCGGGAAAGCGTAAACGCAAAATCAGCCCCCTCCAGCCCGTGAGCACGCAACACCTGCGCCACCACTTCCGGTACAGAAAGGTTCTGGTAAATAGCACAGCGACGGGAGCGGGAGAGCAGAGCAAGGCGTGGTTCCAGAGTAACAGCGTAATGTGACTGGTCAGCAGTGGTGGAGAGCCATTCAAGACCGGTAATGATGCCATGCACCACTTTGCAGCCTCGCATATGGAAACTGGCGTATTTCAGCAATACGTCCTCTCCCTGAACAACCTGTGGCGTGGTGAATTCAATACGCCATGAAAAGGGTTGACTCAGTGCTTCTGTTCCCCTGAACCGTAAGACATCCGGTCTGACGGCGCTGTCATTGATATCCAGCGTGTAACGGGATAAGGAACCTTTCCCGGTGAATGCAGACTGATCCATCAGCATGCTTTATCCTTAATGAAGTAAACTCCCGGCGATAAACCCACCTTTCTATTAAGGTTATTGTCCTTTAATTAACCAGCACACACAAGTAATCAGTTACTTACACACTTCAATAATAAGTCGCAGCGCCTTTTATCATCAGACCGGCAATCAGAAAGAATATTAACGAAACGCCAGACTTAGCTAAGTTGGCGTCAAGGCTGATCGTTGAGAAAACCATCATTTTGCTGAAAAAACAGCAGAATGAGCGGTTTCCATTAACGAAAGGGAATCCACTCAAAAGCTGAGGCATTGCTACGGAGTTAATAAGCTTCGCCTTCACCGAAGGCGCCGTCTACCAGGCAAATTCTCGCCGCGAAATGCGCCGCAGCCTGCAGTGCTTCGGCGATATTACCGTGCTGACGTAAATGGAGCAGAAACGCAGTGATAAACGCATCACCCGCACCTAATGTATCCACCGGTGTTACCGTTTCCGGCTCCTGCTGATACCAGTTTTTCCCGTCGAACAGGAGCGCGCCTTGCTCGCCACGCGTCGCAACAGCCAGACTACTGCCTGCCCGCACCGCCTGAACCAGAAGTTCACGTGTTTCTACCAGCGACCACCCCGCACAGGAGAAAAATGCAGCATCGAGCCAGCGGCATAATGGCAGCGCCTGCGCAACGACGAAGTCATCTGAGAAATCATATGAAAGCCATCCGGGTAACGTTGCCAGCTCCGGTAGCTGCGCATCAATATAGCTATAGCTGCTGGTGTGGATCAGCGAAAAATCACTAAGCCAGTTCCTCTGTTGCAAAATGAAATCCATCGATTCCGTCTGACGCACACCGCCGAGGTTCGAACCGAGAAACACCCGGTCCCCCTGCTCAATCGTCAGCCGCGCATAGCCATTTTCACCCGCAACCTGACGACAATAACGTATATCGATGCCGAACTTTGCCAGCGTACGCATCACATGGTCAGCCGCCGCATCGTTACCAAAAATGCCCAGATAGGCAGCCGATGCATCCAGCATTGCCGCATACACGCTGAAATTGAGCGCGTTGCCGCCTGGATACCGTACACGCCGGTGCTCATATTTATCGACAACGTTGTCGCCTATGCCAATGACTTTCATTGATCGCCGCCCTTAGTAATCCACCACGCCCATATAGCGGCGGGTTGAGAGCGGATGCTGGCGGATATCAGCCAGTGCCGCACGGTAGTCGCACATGATGCTGTAAAACAGCACCGGGTTAAAGTAGTCCACCACGGATGCGGGCAGCGCATCGAGGCCCAACTCGCGGGCATCCACAACCTCTGTTTTGTCGTTGTAACGATTCAGGAACGTCTGTGCACGCTGATCCAGAGCACGCGTACGGCCTTCATTCATCAGGAGGATAAAGGGTACGTGATTATCGGTGACTTCAAATGGGCCATGAAAGAACTCGCCGCTGTGAATAGAGGCGGCATCGAGACGCTGCATTTCCATCAGCGAGCAGATGGCGAATCCATAGGCATGTCCGTATGAGGCGCCACTCGAAAGCACATAGAACAGAGACTCATGCTGATAGCGTTCTGCGAACGCAGCGCAACGGGTAGCCACCTTCGCGCGGGCCTGACGAATCACCTTATCGATTTGCGCAAAGCCATGCTGGAAAGTCTGCCATTCGGCAAAGCCTTCCACCTGATACAGCGTATCAACGCACAGGCTGAGGATCAGCGCCATCGGGTTTTCGGTGACCAGCGTATCATCGCCCCATTTATATAACAGGTTATGGTCGGCCCATTGCAGCAGTTCCGCTTCCGCATTGTGTGTCAGCGTGATAGTGGCGGCACCGCGGTTTTTTGCCAGTTGGGCCGCAGCCACAGACTCCGGCGTGTTGCCGCCATGCGAACAGACAATAACGAGTGACGAGGCACCTAATGCGCGCGGAGCGGCATGCACAAATTCATTGGCAGTCATCATCCATGCGCGCAGATTTTCACTCTGCTCATTGAGGAAATAATGAGCAGGATACATATCTACCAGCGAGCCACCGCAAGCGACCAGGAAAACCTGACGCAGCGGCTTATCCTGAAAATGGCTGGCTATCAGGGAGGTAATGATGGGTTGGGTCTGCATGGAGTTAATCACCGTAGATATTGAAATTGAAGTATTTTTTCGCTAAACGATCATAGGTGCCGTTGGCGCGAATCGCGGCGATCGCCTTGTTAAAACGGGCCTGCAAATCTTTATCATCCTGCCGTAACCCGATCCCGGTGCCAGGCCCAAAGATCTCATCATCTTTGACCTGCGGCTGGATTAGCGTGAAGTTTTGGCCCTGTGGCTTGCTCAACAGCGCTTCAGTGATCACCACGGCATCATCCAGCGTGCCATCGAGGCGGCCATTAATCAGATCGGCATAGACCGATTCCGCGTCCGGATAAGCAACCACCTCGACGCCCGAGTTGCGCCAGTATTTGTTGGCATAACTTTCAAATACCGAACCCTGCTGAACGCCAATACGTTTACCTTTCAGCGATTCCGCCGTGGGGGTGAGCGAACTGCCTTTAGCGGTAACCAGGAATGCGGGAGTATTGAAGAGTTTGTCACTGAAAGAGATGGCTTTTTTACGTTCATCAGTGATCGACAGCGAAGAAAGAATGGCATCAAATTTCTTTGCCTGGAGTGCCGGAATAAGCCCGTCAAAGCTATTCTGTACCCAGGAGCATTGCACCTTCATCTCCGCGCAAATCGCATTACCAAGATCGATATCGAAACCGATGAGCTGGCCATTGGCATTTTTCGATTCAAACGGTGGGAAGGTCGGGTCGATACCGAAACGCAGCTGATCCGCGGCCACCGCCGTGTGTATGCAGCCTAACATTGCTATCGCTGAAGCAAGCACGGCGATGGTTTTTTTAATTTTCATAGCTGTTTCCCCCAAGGTTTAATTATACCAAAAAACATACCACGAAGATTGATATACGCTCGATCTGGCGGATATAGCAACAATAATTCGCGAGTCATAACCAAAAAAATTGTCGTGGTATGTTATGCTTAGTGTCATGCCATACCGATATCAATGATTTTTGTTTTGTATAATCAGCTAATTGATTTCCTATTTTTTGCTTTCCATAACCCAAAAAAAAACAGACCATGAATAACCCAGTAAAACAGACCAGAAGGCCGCGCAGGAGCTATCTCGACGCGCGCAAAAAACTACTCGGAATACTCAATTCACCCGATTTCAATAGCGGCGATCAGATCCCCGCAGAGCGCGAGTTAAGCGAGGTGTTGGGTATCAGCCGTGTGACAGTGCGAAAAATCATCACTGAACTGATTGACGAAGGCGTGCTGGAAAGACGGGGTAATCAGGGAACCTGGCTGGTCGATACGGCGATTGAACGCCCGCTGCAGCCTGCGTTGGGTATCAGTAAAATTCTTGAATTGAATGGCGCAGTGCCCAGCAGCCAGTTGATCTACTTCCATATTTCCACGGCCAGCGCCCGCATTGCACGGTTGCTGCACATTGAAGAGGGCGATCCTTTAGTCATGATCAAACGCCTGCGCCTGGCTGACGGACACCCTTTCTGCATTGAAACCAGTTATTTACCTCAAGCCCGTGTCGCGGATTTGAGCGCTGATATGCTAGAAAAAGAAGGGTCGCTTTATCGCCTGCTGGCTGAACGTTACGCTATTCATGATGTTTACGATGAAGGAACCATCCGGGCAGCAGCGATGAGCGAAGAGGAGCATCAACTGTTGCAGGCGAAACCAGAGAGCCCGGCGCTGGTCTACCGTGGTGTGATTTACGATAGCCAGCATCAGCCGATTGAGTATCTGGTTTCGGTTAATCATCCGCAACGCGTCGCTTTTCGCATCAATGGCGGCCTGAAGGAAGTGGACGTGCTTTCACCGTGACGGGCTATTGCATGTTTTCGCCCCCAGCGAAGCGCGGATAATGGCTTCCGCCATTTGGCCGGCACCAATAAAATGTACATTTGCCATGAGCGGCAACGCCTTATTGAAAGCGATATTCACCACTACCCACGCGAAAACGTTGGCCTTTCAGCGACGGATCAGAGGCGTTAAAGACCAGTTCGACTAATCGATTGGCCTCCCCCTGACGAAAGAGAAAGCGCTGCTGTCCTGCGGCCAGACCTTCAGACAGTTCATTAAAACCGAACAACGCATGCCAGTGCTCGCGCGCGGCCTGCGGGTCTTGCACCTCAAAAATGGCGCTCTGTAATGTCACCTCACCTGCCGGATGCGGCCCGTCGAGCCCCTGAGCGCGTAACCGCGTTAGCCGCGCGTTATCGTCTTCTCCCCATTGCAGAACAAAGGGATACGGCAGGCCGTTAAAATCCCCATCAATGGTAAAAATACGCCAGCGAATAACGTTTCCTTGCGGGTCGTTGCGCTGACCATTGACAATTGGCGAGACCTGTAACCCTTGACTGCGCAACTCTGCATGCGTCTGGTCAATATCATCCGTGCGCAACGCTACCCGGTGCAGCACCTGGTTTTCGGGCAAGAGTTGCGCCGCATCATGGGAGAGCAAAAAATCGGCCTGCGCCGAAGCCAGCTCAGCATGATCATAAATGGCGAGAAATTCGATGTAGGTAAGCCCAAAATAACTGAGCGCATTCCAGGTTCCCCAGCCAGGGTGACGCCCACCGGCAACGGCGTTGAGCCTCTGCCCGGCAAACGTTGCAATCGCCTCGTCCGGCTGGTTCACAAACTGAACGGCGTGATCCCATTTTAATGTTGTCATTAAGCCTCCTGAGACTGATAGAAACGCAGGCGGCAGGCAGCATCACCCCGCGCCAGCGCCGTCTCAACCACTAGCTGCACGCCATCAAGCGCATCGGTTAACGCATGATCCCCCTCCATGCAGATATCACACAACGTCTCAATCTGCCGGGCATCGCGTCCCTGCTGGCGCCAGCAATTGACGTAAGGGCAATAATGGAACAGCACGATAAACTCTGACGGAGTGACCGAAACGGTCTCCATTTCGTAAACCTGCGATTCCAGCCCACGGGTAAACACAGCGGCAAATTCCTGCAGGTCATGACCATGACGCATCTTCGCGCGCACGGAACGCCCGATATCACGGCCATAATGGCGGATAGCGTCACGCGCATAATCGTCAGGCTGATGGCGTTGTCGGGACTCATCAAGCAAATAGCCAAGCGTGGCCGCGCGTTTTTCGGTAATGGCACGCAGCGCCAGGGTAACCTCGTCGTCCAGGGTCGGCGCGTTGTGCGCCGAAGCGGGCTGTTTTGTACTCATCAGACAGCACTCCCCTTGAACGATTATTCCCAGTCGGTGTTCACTTTGACGTTTTCCGCACCCGGCAGACCGTAAACATCTTCGTCATACCACTTGCGGGACAGCGCAGCGAGCGTGCCGTCCTTTTTGAGGGCAGCCAGCTCGTTGTCGATGGCTTTGATCAGTTTCGGGTCAGCATTCTTTTTGTATAAATAAACGTTAGGGAACAAGCCGACAGACTCGGAGGCTTTCAGATTCAGATGGAGGGCTTTGTTTAACGCCAGTAATGCGCCAATCGGATAGATAGCCGCATCGTACTCTCCGGAAGCAACGGCTTTGAAAATGTCCGCCGCAGACTGCTCGCCGTTCGGTTGCAGATTGATTTGCTGGCCAGGATGTTTCTTGTTGTAGTTATCAATAACGGTGTAGCGCGCATCGGACGTATGAATCGGCACCAGTTTCTTCTTGCCGCTCGCCAGATCGCCCAGAGTATGAATATCGTTTTCATTGTTACGCACAATTAAACGCAGGTCGCTGATCCCCGAAGGCTGACCTGAATATGCATATTGTGCCGCGCGCTCTTTCGTCAGATAAAAATGATCGGCCGCCAGGGTATAAGCACCGGTGGACAAGCCGACGATCATCGCATCACGGGAGACCGCATTAAAATGGAATTTATAATTGGTGAGCTTCTGATCAATGATTTTTAATAACTCACCGTCGTAACCGGTAATATTATTATTATCGTCGACAAAGCTAAACGGAAACCCGTTCGCATTCACCACCACTTCCACGGTTTCTGCATCAGGGCTTTTTTCGGCCGCTTGCACTACCGTCATATTCATTGCCAACAGCAGCGAACTTACCAACAACAGCTTATTTTTGAACATATTTCTTTCCCCAAAATGAGTGAGATGGAACCATTTTCTGTGTATGGCTTTTCCACCGGTTACTGAGATACACCTCGATATGTCGCAATATCCGGGTAAGGACCAGACAGAGCGCAATATAAATAATCAGGACAATGCAATAGGCCTCGACATAATGAAAACCACGCGCCGCAGCGATATTCGCTTTTGCCATCACATCGACCACGGTAATGGTATAAACCAGCGACGTATCCTTGATCAGGTCAATCAGGACGCTGGTGTAATTGGGTAAAGCGGAAACCGCCGCTTGCGGAAAAATGATGCGGCGAAACTGGGTAAAACCGGTCAGCCCTATCGACCATGCCGCTTCTCGTTGCCCTTTTTCCACGGCATTCCACGCGGAACGAAACGTCTCCGCGAAATAGGCGCTAAATACCACAGAAAAAGAGGCCACTGCCGCAACCAGGGGTGAGAGCTTGTAACTGAACGGCGTGTCCTGCGGCCCGCCCAAAAGCCCACAGGCAATCCACGGCCAGACATAAAAGACAAAATAGAGCATCACCAGCATGGGCACGGAGCGCCCGAAAGAAATAAACACCCTGACCAGATATTTCACGTAAGGCACATTGCGAATGATCACCCAGGCGAGAACGCCGCCTAATAACGTCGAAAAAATTAACGATAAAAAGGTGATCAGCAACGTTATCGGTAGCGCGCTTAATATAAAGGTGAAATTATCACGGATAAAATCGACGCTAAACATATTCTTCTTTTACTCCAGTAAATATTGATACTTTTTCTCAATACGGCTAGTGAGATAAAAGATGATAATATTAAGCAACCAGTAAATAAGGATAACGCTAATAAATGCCGCAACCTGCTTTGCACCGTAACTGTTTTGCGAGATTTTCTGTGCCCGACCAAAGATATCGACAATGCCAATAATGTTAACCAGGGATGTCATTTTAACGAGATTGATTAAAAGATTACCGAAATTTGGCAGGGCAATAATCAGCCCTTGCGGGAAAATAACGTGCAGAATCCCAATGTGCCAGGGAATATTCAGACTGCTTAGCGCCTCTTTCTGTCCAACATCCACAGCATTCCATGCCGAACGCATCATTTCTGCAAAATAGGGGCTAATGCCGACGGAAATAGACAATATGGCAAAGGTGGTATCACTAATCAGCGTAGCGGGTAATTCCAGCGTAGAGAGAATCAGCTTTCCACCGAAGAAAAAAAGCAGGATTAACAGGGCCAGCGGCGCACCGCGCAGCACATCGGTGTACGCTTTTGCCAGCAACCTTAATAGCAACGAGCGGCTAAACTGCAAAACGGCAGCCAGCATGCCAAGCGCCAGACCGAGCAACAGAGAGGCAAACGTGATGCCCAGCGTAACCGACAGGTTTTCCAGTAATTTCGGTACAATGAACAGCAGATCATCAAGACTCAATAACGGTTGTGGATTCATTGTGTTAGCCTCAGGCGTGGAAACGTAATCGGGCAAGAAACGCCTGTGTCCGTTGGTGCAACGCCGCGCCAAAAATCTGCTCCGGCGGCCCCTGTTCAACGATCTCGCCGTTTTCCATAAAGACCACCCTGGAGGCCACCTGGCGGGCAAAATCCATTTCATGGGTGACGATGATCATCGTTTGCCCGTTGGCGGCAATCTCCTGGATCAGCGTCAGTACTTCGCCGACTTTCTCCGGATCCAGGGCAGATGTGGGCTCATCAAGTAACAGCACGGCCGGGTTAATCGCCAGCGCGCGGGCAATACCAATGCGCTGCTTCTGCCCGCCAGAAAGGCTGTTCGGATAATGGTCTTTTTTATGCAGCAGCCCGACCTGCTTTAGCAACCCCTCGGCTATCGCCACCGCCTCCTGACGTGAGCGCTTTTGCGCATAAATCAGCCCTTCGGTGATATTTTGCAGAGCGGTAAGATTGTGAAAGAGATTCCAGGACTGAAAAACCATCGCCGTTTTCGAACGTATTTTTTCAATCTCTTTTTTTCCGGCTTTGGCGCAATCGACAACAGCATCGTCGATTTTTATTTGTCCGCTGTCGGCAGGCTCCAGAAAATTCAGCGTGCGCAATAATGTCGTTTTTCCCGAACCACTTGGGCCAATAATGCAGATAACCTCTCCCGCAGCAATGGAAAGGGAGACATCTTTTAATATTTTTTCGCCAGTAAAACTCTTACTTACTTTCTCAATCGTAATCATCATTATATTTTCGCTGCGAACGGACTTCTGATTGATGAACAATGACGGCATTTATCGCTTAACAGGAACTATATTTCCGCCTGCTCTGCAAAGACAAACAACAAAAAAACATATCCAAAGTTAAAAAAAAGATTTTCTTCGTTGCTTAATCACAGCCTGACGGCTGCAGGCATCTTTCCTGACATGGAATTTATTTTTTCGGCATACATATTTTGATATTTCCACCTCTATTTATAAATTATAAAGCGCACGAAAGTTAATGAATGTATGCAAAACTGTCAGCAGAATGTAACAGCCAGAGGAAATTAACTTACTGGCAGCGCAAGAGTGATCTCCGCCAACAAACGGAATAAACGACGATCGCTATCGAGCGGTAAGGCACATCCAGGGGCAAAAATGATCCGCCGATCGCCACTCTCCTCGCGCAGCTGTGTTAAGCGATGCTGCAGGCGCGCTTTCACCGCCTCCCTGTTGCCACCACCAACATAAAAGTCCTGGTGCTGATCGATGCCAGCGATCAGCACTTTGTCGGTGCGGGCGCGGAGATCCGCGCCGTAGGCCTCGGCCAGATAGTGGCCATTGGACATCACTTTGACGAAATCCCACTGGTTTTCATCCGTCAGACGAATGGTTTCCTGAATAAAGGCCCCGGGATCGCGATCGACAAGCGGCAGATGGAACCAACCAGCAATCGCGGGTCGGGCAAGGTGTTCCCCGGCAAGCAGGGCTTTGATACGTGAGGTTGCGCTCATAGTATTGCTCCAGTGTTGAGAAGGAGCGCTATTTTTTGCGCGCGTTTTGCCCACAGACAAATAATTAAAACGGCTTAGATTATGCGCAAAAAGCGCGCAAGATAATCAAATGTTACGAGTGATATCAATATGTTATTTCAGCACGCCGCACAAGGCTGGCGCGCCTGTACTTGCGCAATAGCCGTACCGCTGATGCCGCCAGTGACCAACGCCACTGGCGGTGGCTGTATAGAAACCGCCTTAGCGTTCGCGCCAGGCATACGGCACGGCAGGCTGCCACTCATCGCCCAGCAGTTCGGGATCATCGTAATGGATAATGGCCTGATAATGGTGTTCGCGATCCTCATGATAAAGCTGCCCGGCAATATTTTGTGCCAGATTACGCGCACCCTGGCTGATGCCAGGAATAAGGCCGACGACAAAACCATTGCTGAGCAGCGCCGGGTAGCTGAAGCAGTGTAAACGCGCCAACGAAGACGGAGAGCCGCTATGCTTCGGCTGAAACGCGAAATCGGCCCCGAGATAGGGATAACTCGCCAACTGCGCGTTCTGCTTATCAGCCGTGGGTTGCCAGGCATCGCCCCAGGTTTTGACCTCGTCCACCAGTGCATGAAATTCCGGGCGGGCGTGCCAGTCCAGGGCATAACCGGTGGCGAGGATCAGGAAATCCACCGGTACTTCACTCTGTGGGGTATGAATGATAATGCCCTCTCCCCGCGTTTCGACGCGTTCAACCGGGGCGTTAAAATTGAACCAGGCATTGGGATGACGCGACACACGCAGCGTGCTGCCGTGCGGCGGCGGCGTCTGGACAGTGGCGATATGCTGGGCCAGCCGCCATTTCCACTCATCCGGCAGGTTAAAATAGCCCGCTTCAAGACCAGGGCTGCCAGCCCCTTTCGACAGATTCACCCGGGGGAAATCAGGACGGCGTATCAGCAGTTCAACCCCCGCGGCTCCGGCTTCCAGCGCCGTGGCCGAAACGTCCATCGCCGTGGCGCTACCGCCAACGACCGCCACCCGGCGTCCGGCCAGAGAGGCGAAATCAATCGCTTCTTCCGAGTGCGCCCAAAATTGCTTCGGCACATCGGCCACAAAATCCGCAATAGCAGGCCCGCCGAACGCATCCATACCGATGGCGAGAATCACTTTGCGCGCACTCACCCGCGAGGTCTCGCCGTGGTGCGAAAAGGTCAGTTCTACACGCTGCGGGTCCTGCAAATTCAGATCGGTCAGGGTGTGATCGTTACGCACATCCAGCGCCAGCACCTGGCGGTACCAGCGCAGATACTGCGCCCATTGCAGACGGGGGATCTTATCCAGTGCATCCCAGGCCTCAAGGCCAAATTGTGCTTCATACCAGGCGCGAAAGGTCAGTGAGGGAATATCCAGTGCAGGTCCGGTCAGGTGTTTAGGAGAGCGGAGTGTTTCCATACGCGCGGTCGTTGCCCAGGGGCCTTCATAATCTTTGGGCGCTTTGTCATACAGCACAGCGTCAATGCCCTGCAAACGCAGTGCGAATGCCGCCGCCAGGCCTGACATGCCTGCGCCAATGATCGCCACGTCCTGAGCCTGCGCGCCAGGTTGTTTCGGCAACCATCGTTTAGCGGGCAACGCCAGCCATTCCAGATCTTGTTTTACCCGGGCTTCCAGCGCGAAAAGCCCCTGATCTGCGGTAACTGATGATTTTTCGGATGTTATGTGGGATATCGAAGAGTGTGGCATCGTATTTCTCTTTGTGTGTCAATGCATTCAGCCTTTTATTGAGTGGTAACACTTCGATTCCCGGTGGACTACGATTTTATTTTGCTAGCCTATTGCATATTTTTTATATACGGCGCTGTACGCCAACATAATGAATGACGCAAAAACTCTTTTGAATCGATAGTCGCGTCTCTTTTTATGCATATCTTTCATCGAGTGAACGGAATACTGATTGTGGGGAATTTCTTACGGATATGAAAACCGTCGCAATAAATCATTGGTTTTTAGCGTGGAATACGTCCCTCTGATTCCCGCCCTCTGCTCTGCGATATTCTTTTCTTAACGCATGCGCTTCTACTGGCTATTTAGCTATATAAATTAAATTTTTGTTATTTATTGATTATAAAAAGAGTTTGTTAGCCTGTGGTAAATCGCTACAGGAGAATCGATTATGTTCAAAGGCTCCCGCCCTGCTTTACTTGTGCTATTTCTCGGTCTGTCCGCGTCCACTCTGGCAAAAGCGCCGGAAACAGTGAATATCGGTTATCAGAAAGCCAATATCTTCGCCCTGCTGAAATATCGCGGCAGCCTCGACGCATCGTTTAAGAAACAGGGGATCGCCGTGCGCTGGGTGGAGTTTCCCGCCGGGCCGCAAATGCTGGAAGGTTTAAATGTCGGCAGTATCGATCTGGCCGCCACCGGCGATGCGCCGCCCGCGTTCGCCCAGGCCGCGAAAGCCGATCTGGTCTATCTGGCCCATTCTCCGGCTAACCCGAAAACGGAAGCGATTGTCGTGCCGGAGAATTCCGCTATTCGCAGCGTAGCTGACTTAAAAGGTAAGCGCGTAGGGCTCAACAAAGGCTCCGACGTTAACTATTTGCTGGTGGTGGCGCTGGAGAAAGCGGGGCTGAGTTATAAGGACATCACTCCGGTTTATCTTACTCCCGCCGACGCCCGCGCGGCTTTTCAGCAGGGTGCAATTGACGCGTGGGTGATATGGGATCCCTATCTGGCGGAAGTCGAAACCAACGCCAAAGCACGCCAGGTAAGCAATGCCGAAGGGCTGGTTCCGCACTACACCTTCTATCTGGCAAGCCGCAAATTTGCTGAAAATTATCCGGATACGGCAAAACAGGTTGTTGATGAACTGGGTACCTTAAGCGACTGGGCCAATGGCCATCAGGATGACGCGGCGGAGATCCTGTCCACCTCAACCGGCCTGGATAAAGCTATCTGGCAGAAAACCCTCGCCCGTCTGCCCTATGGTGCTGAACGGATGACCCCAACGGTGTATAACGAACAGCAGGCGCTGGCGGATACCTTTACCCGTGTCGGTTTACTGCCAGTGAAAGTGGATGTTCGTAGCGCCACCTGGTCGCTGGATAAACCGTAACCTTCCGGCGACGGGTCTCCCCGTCGCCGTGTTTCTCAGCCCGGCGATTTCTCGCCGTCGCCAATCTGCCAGATAAAAGTTGGCGCTTCGCCATTAACCAACCAGTTACCGATATTTCGCGCCTTATAAATCACCGGATTGTGCGATGCCACGGTGCGCGCGTTGCGCCAGTGGCGATCAAGCGCCTTGCTCACCCGCGTATCCGACGCGCCGAGGGCGTTGAACAGCTCGGTAGCCGCACGCGGGATCCAGTCGCTGGCAATCACCTGCGCCTGCGCCGCTTCGACTTCAGCCAGACGATTGCGCTGTTCAATGAGCGCCTCGTCGCCGCTGGCATGCACAAGGTAGGCCTGATGCAACGATTCCGCCGCCTGCAATACCGCCGCCCGCGTCGCCCAACTCCAGCTACTGATTTGCCCCACGACCTGGAGCACCTGCGCATCATCACGCGGCACGGCGGCATTACCGTGGCTGTACATCCGGGTCCGCTTTTTCACGCCTGCGGCGACATCACGCTCAACCGCCAGGCCAATTCCCGCCAGCGTCGCCAGCAGGATATGCTGATAAAACGCGGTCTGATAACGAAAGCGCTGCGCAAAGTCATAGACGTGCTCCTGCTCCACCTGCGCCTGTTTGAAGCGGGTCGTGCCGCTGCCGGTCAGACGCTGACCGAAGCCGTCCCAGTCATCCTCGCGTTCAACGCCAGGCTGGCTCGTGCTGACCAGCGCAATCACATCGCCCTGGTTATCGCCGCGCCGGGCGAAGACATCGATCCAGTCGGCAAACAGCGTACCGGTGCTATAGAATTTCTCACCGTCCAGCTGCCAGCCGCCTTCAACGGGCGTTACGCGGGTGAAAACCTCCCCCAGCCTGACCGCGCCGATTTCGGTCCAGCCGCTGCCCACCAGCTCGCCGTCGAGGAAGCGACGGAACCAGCGATCGCGTGCTGGCGAGTCGGGTTGATTGAGGCGGTCTTCTACGAAGGCGAAATGCGCCCGCAGCGCCTGTGGCAGGTTGGAGTCGGCCTCAGCCAGCTCAATAAGCAGCGCAATTAATTGCGGCAACGACGCGCCCCAGCCGCCCTTTTCCCGCGGAATGCGCACCGTGCCAAATCCGGCCTCTTTCAGCCAGCGGATCTGCTCATCGGGCAGGATGCGGTTTTGTTCGCGCGCCGCCGCTCCCTGCGCGATACGGGCAAAAATAGGTCGGAAGGTCGCCGCCAGCTGTTCATAGTCGGTGCCGGTAGAGAGTAAAGTCATTATCTGTTCCTCAATGATGGCTGTCGTCAATGTCATGTTGGGTAGGCTCATGGCGTACCGCGAGCAGGAAGAAAATCGGGATAATGGCGGCCAGCGATACGACCCAGAACATTTGCGTACCGAGCGATGCCTGCAGCAACGGCAGGACAAACAGCGCCAGCGCGCTGCCAATCCCGGAAAGCGCGCGGCTGAAGCCGACCCCGGTGGCGCGAATAGCGGTTGGGTATGAAAGCGCCGGATAGATCATCAACTGCGCGCCGGGACCAAAGCCCTCAGCAAACAGCCACAGCCCCAGCATCGCAATCGCCAGCACTACGCCCAGCGCGGCCTGCGGCTGCCCGACCAGTGCGAGAACGATCAGGGCGATAAACTGCAGCGCGAACCCGGCGATCGCGACGTGCCGCGACGGGTATTTCCATGCCAGGTGCATGCCCAGCAACCCACCGGTAAAAGCGAACAGCGCATTGAGCCCCAGCGAGGCGGAGATGGTTTCGAACACGCCAGCGCCAAGGAATTGGGCGAGAATGGACGGCAGGAAAAAGGCGATCGCCGTATATTCAAATGAGATACAAACGTTCATCACCCCGGCGACAATAGTGCGTTCGCGGTACGGTTTTGCAAATAGCACGCGAAAGCTCACTTTGGGCGGCGGAGCAGGACGTTCGACCGGCGCTTCGTGAGCCTTGATGCCGTAAGAATCGCGCAGAATACGCACAGCCGAGGCCAGATCGCCCTGGTTGGCCGCCCACAACGGCGATTCATTCATGAATTTACTGCGCACGGCAATAATCAGCAGCGCCGGAACCGCGCCGAACAGCAGCGATGCGCGCCACAGCCAGTCCAGATGCTCTTTTGGCAACAGGAAATAGAGCCCAAAGATGATTAAAAAACAGACCGTCGAGGCGGCGTACCACATCGGACACCAGGCCGCGAGCCGCGCGGCCTTATTGCCTTTCCCGGTAAAGCGGGAAAACTCGGCCAGATAAGACATGGCGACCGGGAGATCGATCCCGACGCCAATCCCCATCAGGAACCGCGCGCCGATTAATACCCAAACGTTCGGCGCCAGTCCCGCCGCAATTGCCGATACCACAAAAAATAGCATATCGGCCATAAACACCGAATAACGACCATATTTATCCGTCAGCCAGCCGCCGATTAAATTACCGATAATCGTGCCGACCATGATTGACGAGGTGACAATGCCAGTTAAAAGCGGCGAGAGCTGGAATTCCCGCACCACATCATCAATACCGTAAGAGAGCGTGGTTAAATCATAAGCGTCGAGAAATACGCCGCCGAGCGCGAGGAATACAATCATCCGCGCATATTTACTCTGCTCCCTGCCGGAATTAATTAATCGCGCCACATCCCCGACGCTACTCACCGGTGCCGAAACGGCGCCAGCATTATCAACAGACAGCGTGCTCATATTATTTACCTTATATAGTTGTGCAGGTGACTCAGGTTATAAGCCGGGTCTTAGCATATTAAAAACAATAAATACTCATATAATTATCAATATATTCAATAAGTTAATTAAGAAGAACACCAGTAGCCGGGCGAGCGAAGCCCGTCCGGTTATTATCGTTTCATCAATGATGTCTTAGTCTGCTGAGACCGGAACCAGTACGTCTTTAACCAGCGGATCGTCAGTAGTCTTTAACCACGTCTGAATACGCGGATCGGAAAAAGCCTGTTTTAATTTGACAATATTCTCCTGCGATAAATACGGAGTACCAATAACTAATTGCGAGGCAAACGTTTTAGGCGCAGGAGGGAATAATATGCCTTTTTCCCGTGGGACTTTTCCGGCATCAAATTGCGAGACATAACCAATAGCGGCATCCACCGAATTCAGCGCTCGCGGCATGGTTAATAAATCCAGCTCTTTAAAATTGAACTTATGTGGGTTACCGACAATATTTTTCAGTTTCGCCGTGCGCGGCTCAACCGCCGGATCGAGTGAGATTAACCCTATCCTTTGCAGCAACCATAATGCCTGCCCCTGGTTAGCGCCATCATCCGGCACGACGAGGGTCGCCCCGGCAGGCAAATCCTGTACCGATTTATAACGGTCGGAATAGATCCCAAAAGCCCACTGAAAAACCGGCACGGTCGTCGAAAGTGCAAAGCCGTTGGCGTCCACCACCTGCTTAAGCCACCACTGATGTTGATAGATAGTGCCAGCATACTGCCCCTCCGCCACGGCTCTGTCCGCCTGTACCGGATCCTGTACGCCCACTGCCTCCAGCTTCAGGCCATAATCAGGCGCAATATGCTGATTGATGTACTCAATAATTCGCTGCTCGCCCGCCATCGCCGGTTCGTAGTGAATTTTTAACGTCGTACCGAAAACGACCTGCGGTGCCTGCGTGTATCCGCGCCACCACCAGAATGCGACGGCCAGCGCCGCGATGACTGCCAGCACCGCCAGCCATGGCCAGCGGCGGGCCTTACGGAGTTCAAACTGTTCTGTTGTCATGAAGAAATCCCCTGCGTGTGGCGAAGCGTATTGACCAGACGGTCGCCAAAGAATTGAATGATCTGAATTGTGGCGATCAGCACGACAATGGTGGCGATCATGATGTGATTGTCGAAACGCTGATAGCCGTACACGACCGCCAGATAGCCGATCCCACCCGCACCGATAGTGCCGGCAATCGCCGAATATTCGATCATCGACACCAGGTTAAGCGTGACCGCCGCCACCAGCGCAGGCAGCGCCTCGCTGAGCTGCGCGTGGCGGATTATTTGCCAGCGCGAACCGCCGCACACCAGCCCCACCGCGGTAACCTCCGCCGGGAGTTCGCGCAGGGCGTTTTCCACCAGACGGCCAAAAAATGGCACGCCGGCGGCAATCATCGGCACCACGGCGGCAGGAATGCCGATAGTGGTGCCCGTCAGCCAGAACGTGAACGGGATAATCGCCGCCATTAACACCAGAAAGGGCAGAGAGCGCCCCATGTTGACGCCCCAGTTAAGCACCTGGTAAAGCGCGGAATGCGGAAATAATCCCCGCGGCGAGGCGTTGAATAACACCACGCCCACCACGCCGCCGAGGGTCACCACAAACAGCATCACAATGGCAACCATCAGCCAGGTTTCCCCATAAGCAGGCAGCAGCAAGGTATGGATTTCATGCCACGGCGTATCCTGGCTTATCACTGTCGGTTTCATACCGCCTCCTGTAGCTCGGGGGCATGTGCAAGGATTTCCGCCGCAATACCCAGTTGCGCTAAAAGGGCGGTCATTCGATCCACCGACAATCGTTCTCCCTGAAATCGGACGCCGACCTGTAAACGCCCCGCCAGTTGACCGTTGATCACCTCCACATGGCCGCCGAGCAAATCTATCTGTAGCGCATACTGTTGACTCAGGCGGCTGATCCAGTCAGTCGCCACCGGAACATCCCAGCGATAGCTCAGGCGCAGCAGCAGATCGCTGTGAACGGCGACGGGTGACAGTGGCAAGAGCTGCTGACCAAGCAGGGAATCCGGACGGGCCAACAGCTCTTTCACCTGCCCGTACTGGACTATCGCGCCATCGCGGATTTCCGCCACCGCATCCGCCGCAGCGCGTACCGCATCCATTTCATGCGTAATCAGGACTATCGCCAGCCGGTACTCATCACGTAGCTGTCGGAGCAAACCCAGCACCGTGGCGGTCGCCTGGGGATCCAGTCCAGACGTGGCCTCGTCCGCCAGCAGTACCGACGGACGTAATGCCAGTGCGCGAGCAATCCCAATGCGCTGACGCTGTCCGCCGGAAAGCTGGGACGGATACGCCTCCGCTTTGTGACTCAGCCCTACGCTCTCCAGTAATTCACCGACCCGCGCCTTAATGTCGCGTTCCACCACGCCCAGATACTCCAGCGGCAACGAGATGTTTTGCCACGCCGTTTTGCGATTCAGCAGCGCCGAGGATTGAAAAACGGTGCCGATCGCGCGCCGTTCACGCCGCAGCGCCTCCCCTGACAGTAAGGACAAGTCTTTGCCGTTAACTTTGATACTGCCGCTATCGGGGCGTTCCAGCAGGCTGATGCAGCGCGCCAGGGTCGATTTCCCCGCACCGCTCGGCCCTACCACCGCGGTGATGGAGCTGGTGGGCACCCTGAGCGATAATCCCTTCAGCACCTCGCTGACGCGGCCATCCGCCGTGCGGTAGCGTTTATGCAGATTATCGATATCAATCATGCCGCCGTCTCCTTCGCCCCGGCATCGTTTCGCACGCCGCGACGGTAGTCTGCCCCCGGATGCGGCGCAGTCAGGCGCGGCCCGGCGCCAAACAGTTTTTCGCGCAGCGTGCCTTCCCGGTAATCCTGCTTAAAGACGCCGCGTTTTTGCAGCTCTGGTATTAATAGCTCCACCACTTCGCGGAAGGTTTCATGTGTAACGGCATAGGCCAGATTGAAGCCATCGACATCGGTCTCCTCGACCCAGGATTGCAGTTCATCGGCCACCGTTTCCGCGCTGCCGACGAGCAGCGGGCCAAAGCCGCCGATGCCCACCCAGTCCGCCAGCGCTTCTACCGTCCATTGACGATTCGGGTCGGCGGTGGAAAACGCCTCAACCGCCGACTGGATGGCGTTGGTATGCAGGTATTTCAGCACCTGGTCCGGCCGATACTGACCAAAGTCAATGCCGGTCCAGCCGGAGATCAGCGCCAGCGCGCCCTCATAGCTAACGTATGATTTGTATTCCTGCCATTTGGCCTGCGCCTCGCGATCGGTTTCGCCCACGATCACCGTTTGCAGATTGAAAATCAGAATGCTGCGCGGATCGCGCCCGGCTTCCGCGGCGCGACGACGAATATCCGCGACCGTCTTCTTCAACAGGACTTTCGACGGCGCAGCGACAAAAACGCACTCGGCATGCGTGGCGGCAAACTGTTTTCCACGGCTGGAGGCTCCCGCCTGATAGAGCACCGGTGTGCGCTGCGGCGACGGCTCGCACAGATGGATGCCCGGAACGGAGAAAAAGTTGCCCTGATGGTTAATCGGATGGATTTTCTGCGGATCGCTAAAAATTCCCCGTTCGCGATCGCGCAAAACCGCGCCGTCTTCCCAGCTGCCTTCCAGCAGCTTATACACGACGTCGAGGTATTCATCGGCGTAGTCGTAGCGCGCATCATGGTCGGTCTGCGCCTGATGCCCAATATTGCGCGCGCCGCTTTCCAGATACGAGGTAACAATATTCCAGCCCACCCGGCCTTTAGTCAGATGATCGAGCGTCGACAGCCGACGGGCAAATGGATAGGGATGCTCAAATGACAGCGATGCGGTCAGACCAAAGCCAAGGTGTTCCGTCACCAGCGCCATCGGGGTTATCAGCGCCAGCGGATCGTTTACCGGCACCTGCGTCGCCTGACGGATCGCCGCATCGCCGTTCCCGTTTAATACATCGTAAACGCCAAGCACATCGGCAATAAACAAGCCGTCAAATTTGCCGCGCTCCAGAAGGCGCGCCAGATCGACCCAATATTCCAGATCTTTATACTGCCAGGAACGGTCGCGCGGATGGGCCCACAGGCCCGGCGACTGGTGACCGACACAGTTCATATCAAACGCGTTAAGGCGAATCTCTCGTTGCGATGGCATAGCGCTCTCCACGGTGCGTCCAGATACTGGCGCACGCTTATTAATTAAAAGGATAAAAAGGGAATAAAATCAGGACACGGGACATCGGGCGGGCAGGCTGAAACCCAGCGTCGCCAGCGTTTCTCCGGCAATGGCGGCAGCATGATCGGCCACCTGCGGTAGCCCCATCAGTTCACCGAAGCGCCCCCTCGCCGCCGGACCGCAAACGAGGATTTTCGGCGTCGACTGCCCTTCGCGTCCTATCGCGTGGGAACGGGCATCGACATCCAGCCCTAACCCCAGCGCATCCGCGCGAATCAGCCCGCGCCGCGTCAGTTCCTGCAACAACGGTTGGCTTTCGGTTAAGGCATTGTGCGCGGGTCCGGTGGTCAGGATCAGATGATCGACGGTCAGCGTATAAGGCTGCCCGCGCCGCGGATTCAGGGTCAGCGTGAGCGTTCGCGTATCGCTATCCAGCGCCGTCAATCTTGCGGCCAGCACCTTCAGGCTCCCGTCATTGCTACGCTGTGAAAGAACATCCGCCACCTGCGGCGCGATCCGATAACGATGCACATCCCAGTAGCTACGCAGATGACGCAGGAAGCGCTGGCGATCGGCGAAGGTTAAACCTTGCCAGAGGGTCTGCCCCTGATTGCGTACCGCATCCAGCACGACCTGCCAGGGCAACCCCTGTTCAGCCGCCCGGGAGATATCTTCCCGGATGCGCCGTAAACGCTGGCGCAGCGTTCCCTGCCGATAGTCGCCCGGCCACGCCTCGCTTTCTCCGCTAAGGTTGCTCCGCGAGAGCAACCCACGGCGGGAGAACGCCGTTACCGGTCCCCGATGTCCGAGCCGGGTTATTGCGGCGAGGGTATCCGCCATTGTCAGCCCGGTTCCCATCACGGCCACCCGCGCATCCGACGCAATAGCCGTCAGCGCCTCAGACCGCCAGGGATTGGCAATCAGCGCGGGATGATCGCGAAAAGGCGCGGCCAGCCGCGGCAGCGACGGCGGCGGATGGCTTATCGCCAGCACCAGCAGATCGGCCTCCAGAAGGCGGCCGCTATCGGTTGTCACGCCCCGTTCGTCAAAGGTCAGCGCCTGCTCGCGTAAATGCGTCAGCCGTCCGCCGCTGTTTCGCGCCGCGTTGGCGAAACGCTGTGCGACATAGAGCCCAAACTGCGCACGCTGCGGGTAAACCGTCCCCTCCTCGCGCAATGCCTGCGGATCGTCGGCGAAGGCGGGCTGTCTGCGGTACCAGCGATCAAACGCGCCCTCTTCCTCATCAGCCAGTTGCATCCGCGCGGCGGGCACGTTTATGCGGTGAGAAGGTTCCGTTGTGGAATAGGCCACCCCGGCGCCGGGGACAGCGCGGGGCTCCAGCAAAATGACCCGCACGCCTTCAGGCGCCAGGCGCAGCAATTCGATGGCCACGGCTGCGCCGCTAAAACCGCCGCCGACAATGACCACCTGCGGCTCAGCGTTCATCGCCTGATGCCTTAACGAAGAGATAAAGCATAAATCCCCCTTCAGCTGGCGCTGACCTGTTTAACCGGACGTTTATCGCCACCGATCGTTTCGCCAAACGGGCCGGTGTTGACGCCGCGCACCTTAGACTGGGCAGCGTTACCCAGCGGCAGTAGCGGCATGACCAAATCGGCGAAGCGGTGCGCCTCTTCCAGATGCGGATAGCCGGAAAAAATAAAATTCGTAATGCCCAGCGCCTGATATTCACGGATGCGCTCCACAACCTGTTGCGGGTTACCCACCAGGGCGGTTCCCGCACCACCGCGGACCAGGCCAACGCCCGCCCACAGGTTCGGCGCAATGCGCAGGTTATCGCGGGAGCCTTTGTGCAGAGCGCTCATTCGCGCCTGGCCTGCGGAATCCATCCGGGCGAAAATCTTTTGCGCCTCGGCGATGACATCATCATCAAGATGAGAGATCAGGCGGTCAGCGGCAGCCCAGGCCTCCTCTTCCGTTTCGCGAACGATGACATGTAAACGAATACCGTATTGCAGGGTACGACCGCGAGCCGCAGCGCGTTCGCGGACGATAGCCAGCTTCTCGGCCACCAGCTCCGGCGGCTCGCCCCAGGTCAGATAGGTGTCGATTTGCCCGGCGGCAACGTCGATCGCTTCCGGGGAGGATCCGCCAAAATAGAGCGGCGGGCCGTCCTCCTGCACCGGGGGGAACAGCACTTCCGCCCCTTCTACGTGAATATGCTCTCCCTGGTAATCCACTTTTTCGCCCCGCAGCAGCTGCGTATAGACGTCGAGAAACTCTCTGGTTACCTGATAACGTTCGCTATGGTTCAGAAAGATGCCGTCACCTTTGTTTTCCACCGGATCGCCGCCAGTCACTACGTTAATTAGCAGTCTCCCTTCCGACAGGCGATCCAGCGTTGCCGCCATACGCGCTGCCAGCGTCGGCGGCTGCAAACCGGGACGAACCGCGACCAGATAGCGCAAACGGCGGGTCAATGGAACCAACGCCGAAGCCACCAGCCAGGAATCTTCACAGCTTTTTCCGGTTGGGATCAGCACGCCGTAATAGCCGAGGCTGTCCGCCGCCAGCGCGACCTGCTGCAGGTAGGGGAGATCAACAGGACGTCCGCCCTCGGTGGTGCCCAGATAACGCCCGTCGCCATGGGTCGGTAAGAACCAGAACACGTTGATATTGTCGTCAGCTTTCTGCGTCATTATCCATTTCCTATATAACCATATTCGGTATTTATCGAAGAGTTGTTTTAATTTTGTTATATGGGTGTTAGCGATAATCATGCCAAAAGCTACGCATTATTTAATTCATAGTAATCAACGAATTAAATAAATAATCTTCCGCAAGGGCTGTTGCGAATGCGCCAGCTGATGCGCACAGCCTGTTGCATTGGCAACAGCGGGGCGAGGCGCCCCTCTGGTTTCTGCCGCCAGCTAACGATAAGTTCAACGTGTCATTTACCGGAGGTCCATCATGCTGAATCCTGAATCCCCATCCGCCACGCCCGTACTGGTCGACCCGGCGTCAAAAGCGTTTCAGAGCCTGCTGGATAAACTGGCCCCTACCGAAGCCACTGTGTTAATTGTCGGCGAAACCGGTACGGGTAAAGAGGTGGTCGCCCGTTATCTGCATCACCATAGCGCGCGTCGTCATCAACCTTTTCTCGCCGTTAACTGCGGCGCACTGAGCGAAAGCCTGGCGGAAGCAGAGTTGTTCGGACATGAAAAAGGTGCCTTTACCGGAGCGCTGCAAGGTCATCCCGGCTGGTTTGAAGCGGCAGAAGGCGGCACCCTGCTACTCGATGAGATCGGTGAACTTAGTCTGCCTTTACAGGTTAAGCTGTTGCGCGTGTTACAGGAGCGTGAAATCACCCGCGTCGGCTCGCGAAAAGCGACCAAAGTCAACGTGCGCGTGCTCGCGGCGACGCATGTCGATTTAGCGCAGGCTATTCGCGAGCGCCGCTTTCGTGAAGATCTCTACTACCGGCTAAATATCGCTATCGTGCCGCTTCCGCCCTTGCGCCAGCGACGGCAAGATATTCCGCTGCTGGCAAATCATTTCTTAACACTTTACGCACGCAGGTTAGGGCGTCCGACCCGCCGTCTGGCGCCGGAAACGCTGGCGAAGCTGATGGATTATTCCTGGCCCGGCAACATCCGCGAACTGGAAAATACGCTGCACAATGCAGTTCTGCTGAGTAAAGAGGAGGAAATTACTCCCGCGCAGCTCCGCCTGACCACGCTGAACGATGCCCCACCGCCCGCGACGGACAATGCTCTGGATGAGTTAATCCGCCAACAGTTCGATCAGCCCGGCGAACCGCTATGGGAACGTTTCACCGGAGCGCTGATTCGCGGCGCGATGGCGCGCTGCGACGATAATCAAAGCCAGGCGGCGGCGTTGCTGGGGATTAGCCGCCATACATTACGCACCCAGTTGGCGAATCTCGGGGTGATTAAAAGCCGTCGTCGGGGAACGACCTCAATCCGACCATCCTCCGGAATTGTCTCTGCGGATCGTGAGTTACGGATTGGCTATCAGCGTTTCGGTAATCTGGGGATCTTAAAGGCGCGTCAGTGCCTGGAAAGCGCCTTTGCCAGCCTCGGTGTGAGTGTGCTGTGGAGCGAATTCCCGGCCGGGCCGCAATTGCTGCACGCCCTCGCCTGCAATGAAATCGATTTCGGCACCACCGGCGAAGCGCCACCGGTCTTCGCGCAGGCCAGTAATAATGAACTGGTGTATGTAGCCTGGGAGCCGCCTGCGCCGCAAAGCGTCGCAATGGTAGTGCCGCAGCAAAGCGAGATCGCCTCCATTAGTGATTTACGCGGTAAGCGTATTGCGCTCAATAAGGGATCAAACGTCCACTGGTTATTATTGCAAATACTGGAAGAAGCCGGACTGGGGCTGCAAGATGTCAAAGTGGTTTACACACCGCCAAAATACCCGCTCACCGCCAGCGATTATCTGGCAGTAGATGCCTGGATGATGTGGGACCCGCTATTGAGCGAGGCCGAAGGCGCTGCAGAATTGCGGGTCGTCGCCAGCGGTGAAGGCCGGGTGCACAACCACCAGTTTTATCTGTCACGTCGCGACTATGCCACGCGCAACGGCGACATCATGCACCGGTTGATGGAAGAGCTGGCGCAAACCGGACAGTTTATCGATCGCCACCGTGACGATGCCGCCAGCATGCTCTCTGCGGAACTGGGAATTAACGTAGCGTCGCTCAAACGGGCGCTGGCTCGCCGCAGCCATCGCCCGCGGCCAATGGATCTTAAGGTGATACGCGCCCAGCAGGCGATAGCCGACCGTTTTTACGCCCTCGGACTCATCAGTAAAGCCATTTTGGTACGGGAAGCCGTCTGGTACGCACAGCCGATAAATGGCGGAACCAGCATACTGCTGGGAGTGGATTAACCCCTGTGACAAGGTCTGTCGCGCCGGGTCGAGCAGAATTTTTTCCAGCTCTTTCCGGAAAGCCTGGTTATCGAGCAGGTTGGCCCTGAGGTCATGGAGAAGATTGCGCATGGCGAGCATGGCCTTAAGCTGAAGGATCTGGCGGACCACCTGTTCCGGGGAGAAATCCTTCATGCTCCGGAAGGTCAGGCTGATGTTGCCTTCGCTACCGTCATCAGCAAGCGTGTTTTAACGGTCAGATTAACTTTTGGGAATATTCAGAAAGAACGCTGTCAAAATTATTTTATTAATTGCCGTTTTCTCCCGCTCTGATAACGGCGCGATTTCCTGCCCGTTACTGAAATCACCGGCAACCACTCATTTCAACGGTAATTCTGTTTTTTTACCCGCGCCGCCCGTATGCAGATCGCGTTTTAAATCAACACGTGCTTTGGGCATCTTATTCTGGTAATGACAGCAAATAATATATTATTAAGATAAAAAAGAGAAAGCATTATCAGAAACAAAGAGAACATCATTAAAAATATAATTCTTGTTTGATATTAAACAACTTTATGGAAAATATCTTGCATCAAACAAAAGAAATATCGCCTGAGGGTTCTGATTTCATTTTGCTCAGTTTAATATTTTTAAATAAAAGCCAAAGAAATACACTGTAAAATGCAATTTAAATGCATGACCAAATTTGCATCTTTTAATTTAAACTCAATTTGTAAAATATCCTAAAAAAATCTTATTAATTTGATGCATCTCAGAAAAATGTTTAATCTTAGAATTTTAAACCAGAGGAAACCACAATGGCTAAATTAAGAAAAAGTAATATTCCTGCACGAGATAGCCTTACACATGGTTATAAATTTTCAAGCAAACATTTAACCACATGGAAAACACAAAGTTTGCCACAGGGATGCAGACTGATTCACGCAATATTGTTTACGGAGAGCGAACTCTACAATAAACCCGCTGAAAAATTATTTGATACCTGGGATGTTATTTCCATGTCACTTGTCAATATTGGTGAAGTTAAAAACCAGGTAAATAACATGATAAATAAAAATAAAAATACAAAAGGCCATAGCTGGGAGCTGTTAGGAAATGGACTATATAAATTTTGCTCAATTGGACTGGTGCTTGATGTCCCGGAACAAAACATCCTCGGAACCTTCGACGACGATGCATGGTTTCCGAATAGATTCGATGACAGGTATGGTAAAGGGTTAGCCAGAACGTCAAAATTATCGAGTTACATTTTCAGCGGTGAACAGTTTATTGAAGATACACAAAAAACAGGTTTCATTGAAGGCGGCTTTAATCAAATAAAACCCGCTTATGAGTTATCCAGAGACATATACAAATATAATGAAGTCCTTGCCATTGGGAAACCAGGCATAAATATCTATACAGGTTTTCCTGCAACAAGATCAATTAAAGTGACTGCAATCTATGTTGGTTATGAAAAAATGGATTTTTATGATGGGAAATTACAAGCAGTTGGCTCTGAAGCAGATATTATAAAAAGAAATCTCCTGAGGCTTCGCACGGCAAATGGTTTCCATCTTCCGGTAATTGATCCTACCGGCTCGATCATTGAAATGGAAAACTGTAAATTGTAAATTCATTGTCCCGTATAATTTAAGATACGGGATAATTAATTTTCTGGTCTAAACACAACAATAACATTTGAATTTCTTTCCTTTTAACGCGATTAACGCGGCGTCACACGGTCGGCCATAATCACCACGGCGATCCCCGCCTGCGGTCGCAATGCAAGGCACGCTGAGCTGCAATGTGCTGGCGGTGGATGACGACAACGCCATTAAGGTAAACACCACCAGCAGCACGCATTTCATGCTTTGACTTACTTGCGACAGGTCGGCACTTTGGTCAGCAAATCCGGCCACTGTGCGGCCCAGTCACTGCCGTGGCGCATGCCGGGAATCGGTATCACCTGCGCACAGCGCGTCCCTGTCGCCTGCTGGAAACGCTGCGCCACCGATAGCGGCACCGTGCTGTCTTCCGTGCCGCTGAAATGGATCTGCGGCAAGGTGGCAAGCTGCGGCGCGACATCTATCGCGCTGGCGGCATCCGGCATGGCCGAAACATGATGAATCTGGTTCACCCTCGCCACATCGAGGTTCCCGGCCACCGTGCGTAGCGATCGCACATCGTGCCGACGCGCCGCCAGCTGCGCCGCAATGGTTGCGCCGCCGGAGTAGCCAATCAGTTCCAGTTGTACACCCGGCATGCGGCTGACAAAACGGCTCAGCGCCTCATCCATAGCGGCAATCACTTGCGGCGCGAAGCGTTTGTCCGTCCACCACTCCACCGTGCATTCGGCGGGTAACGGCGGGCCGATATACTGGCACGGGCGCGCCAGATAGAGCACAGCAGGCGAAGGATCCGCCGCAGCCAGCTGTAATCCGACCGGGTTACGCGGCGTGGGATCGCTTGACGGTTGTGTCCGGCTTACCCAGGCAAAACCATCCCCTTCGATATAGACACGCAACACCGTTGCTGACGGCGTCGTTTTACTGAAAGTACGCAGCAGAAAGCGGCTTGTTTGCACATTTTCGCTGCTCATGCCTGCTCGTTTCGCTAACTCGCTGGCGGACATTCGCGCATCCCGATCGGCGCATCCGCAGGCCAGAAAAACCAGCATTATCACTATTCCGGGCAGCACATTTTTACAGACACTTATCATGCGTTTTTCACTTAATCAGCGTAGGTCGGTTATACCGTGTGCAATCAGGCGGCAAGGGAAACCGTACAAGGTTTTTGAAACGAGTGCGACACGCGGGCCTGGCGCCGTCGATTCTCGTAATACTATCGGCACAATCAAAACGCAGCTTCACTTCTGTACCCGTTATGCCAGCATCGTCAGCCCTGATAAAGTATGTGTAAGATGCTAATGACCGGGCGAGCGCTATCAGCGCAGACCTACAGCCCGTGCTAATAAATAGGTTCTGCATAACCATAACCCGCCACAGCGGCTCCCGTTTTTGCTTTGATGGTTTCTTATGACAACACAGATGACATTGCAGGAAGCACTACGCCTTGCGTGGCAACACTGGAATGCGGGACAAGCGCCGCAGGCCGAACACTACTGCCGCCAGATCCTCGCACAACACGCCGGCCAGCCGGATGCGCTGCATCTGCTCGGTCTTATCGCCCACGCCTGTGGTCATCTTGATCGCGCCATCGCTCATCTGCGCGAAGCCTGTTCAGCCCCGCAATTTTCCGCGCTCTACGCCAGCAATCTGGCGGAAATGTACCGGCAAAAGGGCGAGCGCGCCGAAGGCGAACAGTGGGCGCGAAAAGCCATCAGCCTCGATCCCACGCAGGTGAACGGCTGGAACAACCTCGGTATTTTGTTGCAGGAGCAGGAAAAACTGGTTGAGAGCGTGCTGTGCCTGGAAAAAGTCGTGGCGCTGACGCCGGGAGCCGCGCAGGCGCACGGGAACCTGGCCAACACCTTGCGTCGTCTCGGCCGCGTTGAGGATGCGCTGGCCCATTATCAACGCGCGCTGGCGCTCGCGCCGGATGAGCCGTCAATCCATAACAACGTTGCCGGGCTGCTGCTTGATAGCGGAAATACAGAACAGGCGTTGGCCCACTGCCAGCGCGCCTTGCAACGGGATCCCCGGCTGGTCGGTGGCTGGATGACCCTGGTCAATATTTACCTTGCGCGTGGCGATCTCACAGCCGCAGAGCAGGCGCTGGTACGTTTGCAGGGTCTGGCACCGCAGCACCCGGCAACCCAGCAAAAACAGGCGCAGTTACGGCAGTTGCAGGGCCGTCATCGCCAGGCCGCCCCGGCTGACTTCAGCGGCGTGTTGCAACAGGTTCAGCCGTTACTTGATGAAGGCCACTATCTTGCCGCCGAAACACTGCTGCGCCCGTTTGTCAGCGGCGGGAATGGGCCGCTGGCCATCTGGCAACGGCTGGCGCTGGCGTTGCGGGCGCAGGGCAAGCTGGAAGAGACGCTGGCGATCCAGAAAATGCTGGTCGATCATCTGCCCGGCGATGCGGTAGCGCGTTTTGATCTGGCCGAAACCCTGCTGCTGACCGGCGATCTGCCAAACGGCTGGCGTGAATACCGCCACCGCTATCAGATGCCGCATACCCGTGACATGTCGCGGCGGGTTCAGCAAGCGCCACGCTGGCAAGGCCAGCCGCTGCCCGGCAAAACACTGCTGATTTTCGATGAACAAGGGT
Source organism: Kosakonia sp. MUSA4 (assembly GCF_013085925.1). Lineage (NCBI taxonomy): Bacteria > Pseudomonadati > Pseudomonadota > Gammaproteobacteria > Enterobacterales > Enterobacteriaceae > Kosakonia > Kosakonia sp. MUSA4. The sequence goes on along the minus strand of NZ_CP025697.1, from coordinate 161,269 downwards.
TCGGCGATACGCTGCAATTCATCCGCTTTGTACAGCAGGCAAAACGCCAGAGCCTGGCGCGCATTGTGCTGGATGTGCATCCGCAGTTGCTGGCGCTGATACGCCGCGCCTTTCCCGATGACCAGGTGCTCGGCCGCGGCGAGTTGCCCCCGGCGTTTGACGCCTATTGCGAACTGATGGATCTGCCCGGCTTGCTAAATATTCAACTGGAGGATTTACCGGCCGCGACGGGTTATCTGCATGCCGATCCGCAGCGGCTGGCACACTGGCAGGCGCGTCTTGCCGGGTTGCCGCGCCCGTGGGTGGCGCTGGTATGGGCCGGACGCCCGACGCACGTCAATGATCGCCGCCGCTCGCTGTCACTGGCGCAATTTGCGCCGTTCGCCCGAACGGATGCCACATTTCTCCTGATCCAGAAAGGCGACGCCAGCCAGCAGACGCCGCCGCAAGGGATGCGTGCAGAAGCGCTCAGCGCAGAAATTGAGGATTTCGATGACACGGCGGCCATTCTGTCGCTGGCGGATCTTCTGATTTCCGTCGATTCCTCGCCGGTACATCTGGCCGGGGCGTTACAGCGCCCCTGCTGGACGCTGCTGCCATTTATTCCGGACTGGCGCTGGCTGATGCAGCGGGACGATTCACCGTGGTATCCCGGCATGCGGCTGTTCCGCCAGCCCGCCATCGACGACTGGGCAACCACGCTGGAGAATGCCGCCAGCGCCTTGCAGACAGGGATAGAAACGCCGCGCGCAGGATGAGTCTGATTGTTTTCTAATGGTTTTCCGACGATAGTGACCTTTTTGCCGAAACGGACATTTCGATGATGAAGCCTGTAAATCGTACTGCGCTTAACACGGCAGCGTTTCTGCTGCTGTTGATCCTTCTCTATACCGGACTCTTTGCCAAAGATCGTACCACCTGGCTGATGGAAGTGGTTCCCGTGCTGATTGTGGTACCCCTGCTGCTCGCCACCTGGCGGCGCTATCCGCTCACTTCACTGCTCTACGTGCTGATTTTCTTCCACGCCATCATCCTGATGGTTGGCGGTCTGTACACCTACGCCAAAGTGCCCATTGGCTTTGATGTGCAGCATTTATTCGGCCTGAGCCGCAACCCGTACGATAAGCTCGGCCACTTCTTTCAGGGGCTGGTGCCTGCGCTTGCGGCGCGGGAGATCCTGCTGCGCGGGCAGTACGTGCGCGGCGGCAAGATGCTCGACTTTATTGTCTGCTGCATCGCGCTGGCCATCAGCGCCACCTATGAACTGATCGAATGGTGGGCGGCGCTGGCGATGGGCCAGGGTGCCGATGAGTTTCTCGGTACGCAGGGCGATCCCTGGGATACGCAGTCAGATATGTTCTGCGCCCTGCTCGGTTCGCTGACTACCGTGCTGCTGCTGGGGCGCTGGCATACGCGCTTGCTTAAAAAATAAAACGTGCGGTGAGGGTGGAGGCGGATATCGCCGCCGCCTATACTGCGCAAATCATCCCCCATCCCCTGAATTCTATGACCACGCAAACTCTGACCCGCGACTGGCGCTGGCCGGTCGCATTCGCCGTGCTGGCGGTAGCGGTAGCGGCTTTGTTCACGCTGCACGCCCACTGGGCTGCATTTCTGCAATGGTGCCTGGCAACGCAAATCACCCTGCACCGTTACCTGGTCATGTATCTGCTTCAGCTCAACAACCACCAATATAGCGGCGGAGTATGGCTGCTGGTCGGCGCGTTTTTTTATGGCGTACTGCATGCTGTCGGGCCAGGCCACGGCAAATTTATTGTGACAACCTATCTCAGTACGAATAACGAAAGCCAGACCGCCGCGCGCGTCATCCCGGTGCTGGGCAGCCTGATGCAGGGCGTCAGCGCCATTCTGTTTGTCTTCGTGCTGGCGGTCGGTTTTAACCTCGCCTCCGGCGATCTCAGTGAAAGCCGCTGGTACGTGGAGAAAGTCAGCGCCGTAATGATCGGCGGCTTCGGCGCGTATGTGGCGTGGAATGCCGCGAAAAGCCTGCGGCCGCGCAAGCTGAAATTCAACGCATTTTCCCCGCTACATCAACATGGTGCCGATTGCGGCTGCGGCCATCATGGCGTCGGTGCCAGTACGCAGGGCGACTGGAAAACTCGCCTCGGCGTGATCCTCGCCATTGGCGCGCGGCCATGCAGCGGGGCAATCATGATTTTACTGTTCTCGAACGCGCTCGGCATTGTGAGCTGGGGGATTGCAGCGGTGATGACCATGGCGATTGGCACCGCGCTGTCCATCCTCGGCCTGTCGCTGGCCGTGCGCTATGCGCGCAACCGGGCAGCCACCTTTTTTGGCGACGAGGCAAGCCAGATGCGCTGGCTGGTCCCCGTGCTAAAAATTGCCGGTGGCGTGGCGCTGATGCTGTTTGCCGTGGTGCTGTTCCTGACGGTGATTCCGGTCAGTGCGAACGGCGATTTTATTGCGGCAGGTTGTTAAGCCGCGCCCAAAAAAAAGACCCTTACGGGTCTTTTTGCCTGGCAGTAACGCTTACTCGTTGATGCGCGGATGTTGATCCACCAGACGCGTGCGCTTTGCCTGCAACTCAGCGATCTCCGCGTCGATATCTTCGATTTTCTGTTCGATATTGTCGTGGTGCTCACGCAGGATCTCTTTCGCTTCCTGAATATCCGATGCGGCGGGCGTCGCGCCTTTCAACGGGCGGTTCGCGGTCTCTTTCATCGTCAGGCCGGTAATCAGGCCAATCACCGCCACAATCATCAGGTAGTAAGCGGGCATTAACAGATTTTCTGAGCTTTCTACCAGCCAGGCCGTCAGGGTCGGCGTCAGACCAGCAACCAGAATCGAGATGTTAAAGGCGCTCGCCAGCGCACTGTAGCGAATATGCGTCGGGAACATGGCGGGCAGCGTAGAAGCCATCACGCCGGTAAAGCAGTTGAGGATCACCGCCAGCAGCAGCAGGCCCGCGAAAATCAAGCCAATCACATTGCTGTTAATCAGAATAAAGCACGGAACGGCGAGGGCAAACAGCGCCACGCTGCCCAGCAGCACGAACGGGCGGCGGCCAAAACGGTCACTCAGCAGCCCCATCACCGGCTGGACAAACAGCATACCAATCATGATAGCGATGATGATCAACACGCCGTGATCTTCCGAGTAGTGCAGGTTATGCGACAGGTAGCTCGGCATATAGGTCAGCAGCATGTAGTAGGTGACGTTGGTGGAAATCACCAGGCCAATACAGGTCAACAGCGCGCGCCAGTGTTTGGTAGCGATCTCTTTAAACGAGACTTTCGGCCCCTCTTGCAGCCCCTGACGATCGCCCTGCTCCAGCTTATCGACATGCTGCTGGAACGCCGGGGTCTCTTCCAGCGCGTGGCGCAAATAGAGGCCGATAAGGCCGAGCGGCAGCGCCAGGAAGAACGGAATACGCCAGCCCCAGTCAAGGAAGTTCTCCTCGCCCACCACGGTGGAGAGCAGCACGACCACGCCTGCGCCAAGCACAAAACCAGCAATCGAACCAAAGTCCAGCCAGCTTCCCATAAAACCGCGTTTACGGTCCGGGGAGTACTCCGCAACAAAGATCGACGCGCCGGTATACTCGCCGCCAACGGAGAAGCCCTGCGCCATCTTACACAGCAGCAACAGAATCGGCGCCCAGATGCCTATCGTGGCGTAGGAGGGGATCAACCCGATACAGAAAGTACTGATCGACATGATGACAATGGTGATGGCGAGGATTTTCTGTCGCCCGTACTTATCACCCAACATACCGAAGAACAGACCGCCCAGCGGGCGAATCAAGAAGGGAACGGAGAATGTCCCGAGCGCAGCAATCATCTGTACGCTGGGGTTTGCATCGGGGAAGAACACCTTACCAAGGGCGTAGGCGACAAAGCCGTAGACGCCGAAATCAAACCACTCCATCGCATTACCGAGTGAAGCGGCGGTAATCGCTTTGCGCAATTTCGCATCGTCAATGATGGTCACATCGCGCAATGTAATGGGTTTAACTTTTTTCCTTTTTAACATGCATGTTTTCCTCTTTAGCTTGCGCCCTGAACCACCCGACGCTTATCCCTGCCGGGCGTTTTTACAGCTTTTCAGCCTTCCTGTTCAAGCGTAGCAGGTTTACTTACACGGGCTTTTTCCGCCGTACAACCGAACCTGTTGACGCCTGTTGGGCAGTGAATGACTTATTTACCCTAGCAGGGTTTAAAAGTGTGATCAAATTCACACAGTTTTACCCACTGATATTCAGCCTCTCCTTTTCATCCCCTGCACGCCTTTTTCCACAGCACAACGCAGCTTATATCCACGCAAACACCCAGGTTTTATCACGGTCGTGATTATTACTTTGCTAGTGTCCTCATTACTCTATTTCCGTCACAACCTAATTACATCTCTAATAACAGAAACAACACCAACAAGTTTTTATACGGAATATGTGATCAATATAACTAAAACATTGTTTTATTCTTATTGAATCAATATTCCCAAGAAAGCATGATACGCCCATAAAAAGCGGAGCTAAGAAATGTCTTGCAAGGATTGCCCGTCAATTTTAGGGCGTTCCGCGAAAGTCGATAGTGAATATTTAATGAGCAACGCTATTTAACCACCTGAATTGAAAGCTATTAACTTCCAGTTTTCCTCGTTCATGATAATGACGAGCAGTGAGGATTCTCTATGAAAATCAAGGCCACGATTGAACGTATCCCTGGCGGGATGATGCTGGTTCCGCTGTTGCTGGGGGCAATTCTGAATACACTGGCGCCGGATACCGGGGCTTATTTCGGCTCTTTCACCAAGGGCATGATTAGCGGTACGGTGCCGATTCTTGCAGTCTGGTTCTTCTGTATTGGCGCCTCCATTGATTTGCGTGCAACCGGCACCGTATTACGTAAATCCGGCACACTGGTGCTGACCAAAATCGCTGTGGCCTGGCTCGTGGCGATGATCGCCGCGTCATTTATTCCGGACAGCGGAATTCAGACCGGTTTCTTTGCCGGGCTGTCGGTGCTGGCGCTGGTTTCCGCCATGGATATGACTAACGGCGGTCTGTATGCCAGCCTGATGAACCAGTACGGCAGCAAAGAAGAATCGGGCGCTTTCGTTCTGATGTCGCTGGAATCCGGCCCGCTGATGACCATGGTGATCCTCGGTTCCGCTGGCCTCGCTTCCTTTGAACCCCACCACTTTGTTGGCGCGGTTCTGCCGTTCCTGATTGGTTTTGCGCTGGGCAACCTCGATCACGATCTGCGTGCTTTCTTCAGCAAAGCAACGCCGGTACTGATCCCGTTCTTCGGCTTCGCGCTGGGTAACACCATCAACCTGAGCGTGATTATGCAGACCGGTCTGCTGGGCATTTTCCTCGGCGTTGCGGTCATCATCATCACCGGTATTCCGCTGATTATTGCCGACCGCGTGATCGGCGGCGGTAACGGTACGGCGGGCGTCGCAGCCTCTTCAGCCGCCGGTGCGGCCGTGGCGAACCCGGTGATTATTGCGCAGATCAACCCGGCGTTTGAACCGGTTGCCGCCTCCGCAACGGCGTTAGTCGCTGCGAGTGTGATTGTGACGGCGATTCTGGTGCCGATTATCACCGCCCTGTATGCCAAACGCTTTGGCAATCCAGCGCAAGCGGCAAACCGCGCGGAAAAACCGGTCGAATCCACCGGCCATTAATCCTCTATAAAAAAAGCCCTGACCGGGCTTTTTGCTTCGCTATGTCCTGCGATTACCAGCCAGACCGGCCAGACAATTGCAGGGCACACCGTTTACTCACCGAAGATCTCTTCCACCATTGCCGTGGCGATACGTGATGCCGAACAGAGACGCGGCATTCCGAGGGCTACAGTCTGCCAGCTCTGTGTGACCGACCAGCAAATAGGATGGCGTTCGGCATCGCACCAGTCACCAAGCCAGCCGAGTAAATCCTTATAATCCATCAGCCCCGGCGTGGAAGGCGTTGCCAGCCACTGATGATAAAAATGGCGGGTCGTCGGCGCGGCATTGATCCCCTGCGCCAGAAAATCGGCGGCCATGGCGCATAAATTGTCTTTCAGCATCTGCGCCACATCTTCGTTGCCCAGACGACAGGCATCGCCGAAAGCGCCCCAACGCAGCTCCTCCAGCGCCACATAACAGCGCCCGGCCATCGACCAGCCGTTGTAGTTTCCGGCGCGCCAGTGGGCAAAAACCTGTTCGCTGTGATGTCCGGCCTGTACCGCCAGCCCACGTTGCGTCAGCGCTTTCTCTTTCCAGGCGGCGCGCTGGCTGAAGTGGCTCAACAACTCTTCATACTGTTGCACGCTGCCGGGATTTACCGAACGCCGTTCCGCCTGCTGCAATGTGCTAAGCCGCTGGGTAATACGCGTGAGTGCCAAATGTCCGGGATCGAGCATGCTCGCCAGCTTCTCCGCCAGCCCTAAACGTAAGGTATCGTTTTCATTTAATACGCCGGACATCGCCCACGGCCGCAGTTGAGTTTGCGCCATGATCTCTTGCGTCAGGCGTTCACGAAATAACTGCTGCTGCGGCACAATCGGCGACTGGCGCGCCGCGTCTGCGCCCTGTACCAGATCAACGATAAATTTTGGATGAATACACTCAAGTACCCGTCCGGGGCCATCCAGAAGTTGATTTTTCATGGCTGCTCTGCTGCGAATAAGGTTTGTATATCATCGCGTAACAGCCGGGCATCTTCATGGATCCAGTTAGCCGTCCTGATGCTCTGTTGCAGTTGCTGACGCAACATCAGCACTGATGATTCGTTTTGCTGACGTATCGCCAGGCTGTCACGCAAACTTTCCTGTAGTCCCGCAAGACTTAACGAGAATTCGGCGAAAAATGTCGCCATCCCTGCCGTAACAGAAACATCGACCTGCGCTGCCAAAGCTTTATGAATTTGTTCACAAAAATGAGCCACATGGCCGATCAGCTTTTTATGCAGCGCGGCAATATCGATCACGTAACGGGTGCGGGTAGCAACATAATCATCCCAACCCCAACCGGGATTATTTAACCAGCGCGACACCGTTTCCCGCATACTGCCGGAACGCGGTGCCTGCCCGGCTGGCGTATCTTCCGGGGCGATCACGTTGGTGAACAGGGAACGGGTATTAAAGTTGAGCGCGCTGGGCTGGAACGCCGGGAAACTGATACGCGCGCGGAAACCAGCATGGTTAAGCTCTTCTTTAATACGCGTTTCAATCGGGCGCATGGCATCGTTCAGCGAACGCGTCAGCGTGTTTTCCAGCTCATCAAAGCGCAGCGCCAGTTCACGGCTGATGCGCTCCTGCGCCGCCAGCAGAATGGTTTCACAGGCCGAACGGATCTTGCTGAGGGCAATTTGCGCCTGGCCTTCGTTTTCCAGCACCAGTTGACCGGGGTTAAAACCTTCATCAAGGCGCAAATCAGCCTTACCGTCGCCAAACGTCTCCATCATCTGCCCATCGTGGAACCAGGCATCAATGGCCTCAACAATTTCGAACTGCTGGCCGTGGATAAAGATCTCCGCCGCCGCCAGCGCCTCTTCGACTTCATGTTCGATCTCGTCGCTGACGGATGCCTGGCTGGTGCGCAGCAGCGCCATATCCTCTTCCAGCCGGGTAATATTTTGCTCCAGTTGCTCGTAAGCCACCGTCAGCCCCTGATAGCGAAAATCGAGATATTCGCGCGCGCTCTGGGTGTAATTGAGCAACTTATGCGATGCAGAACGCAGCGCGTACAGCGAGGCATTGGCATGCGCGGCGTGCAGTAACTTACGGATCGGTTTCTCAAACAGCGAATCTTCCCACAGCAGCTCTGCCGCGTGGTGAATATGCTCAATATCGTCCAGATCGGCGGTGCGCCAGCGGCGGCCCAGCGCCGCTTCGGCAAAATCCTGCACCCAGCGCTGCTCCTGCGGATCCGGCAACTGACCGCGATGTTTTAGCTCATGGCGCGCACGGTTAGCCAGATATCCCCACATCGAAGAGACCGGAAAGATCTGCGTTGGGTTGATATTGCCTTTCATCAGTGTTCCGGAAATCAGCGCCCGCACCTGCTCTTCGTCATCGCTGTTACGATCTTTCTGATCGAATTTATTCACTAACGCGTACAGCGGCACCGAACGCCCCACCGCTGAAATCGCGCGGCGTACCTCTTCATCGGAGATAGATTTAAGTTGTGTGTAATCCATCACCGCTAACACGGCGGAGGCGCGCGCCAGCTGTTCGTTGAGCATTTTTTGCAGATGCGGCTGCCCGGCTTCATTCGGCCCGGGGGTATCCAGCAACGTGAGCTGGCCGAGTTGGTTCTCCAGCCCGGCCAGATGCACAAACTCCACTTCAATCACCGGGATATGTTCAATCGCCGCGTAAGCAGAGAAAGGAAAATCCACATCCAGCGCTTTCGACAGGCGCACCAGGTCGTTGAGGCTTTTTAGGCAGTGGAAAATGGGTTGCGCACCGAGATAGTGCTTATCAAATGCATCGCCTTGCGCAATACGATCCAGCAGCGCAGCCATGTCTTTATCGATCTCAAGCTGCTGCGCCAGCTTTTCCCGGTCATAGTTGAACAGCCGGGTTTGCAGTTGCTGCGCAAGCGCGTCAATCGGGCCGACATGGGAGAAATGCAGGATCGGCTCTTTCTGACCCGGCGTATGGCGAATCAGCGTCGGCAACGCGGTCATCGGCCGGTTGCGGTTGGGCAATACTTCCGTCCCCACGATCGCATTAATGGTGGTGGATTTGCCGGCTTTCATGGTACCGACGATCGCCAGCACCATCTCCAGTCGGGTGATTTTCCGTAATTCGTTATGCAGCGTCGCCTGTTGCGCCTCTACGCCGCGAGCGCTGAAATGCAAAGGCAGCACATTGGCATTTTCTGCCTTACCGACCGCGTTCGTCTCATCAAACGTCGCTGCCGGTATTTTTTTCAGTGCCTGGAGATTATGCAGTGAAAGTTGTAACAACCTTTCTGCTTCCTGGCTTAATTCAAAAATTGTTTGTGTGTGCATGACAAAAGTCTTTCCTTAACGCAAATTTTCTTACTTTTATTTAGCCGGAATGTTTTATTAGTGAAGTTTCGGCTTTTATAATTACGTGTGGAAAATATCTTCGAAAAGATAAACACCTGATGATAATCAGGAAAATATAATTTTTATCTCAAAAAATGGCAGCGTCACACCTCCGGCTTTTAAAGACCAGAGAGTTAGAGCGTAGCTCATTTTCAGGAACAAACAGGATATATCGTCATTATTTACCCACCCGATTTGAGAGGAAATTATCTGTCGCTGAAACAGACATAGTAGGCATGACAGTTTAGTTATCTAATGGCACCGTATACTACACGCCACCATATCTGAATTACTAAATGGTGGCAATTTCCGCCATAAAATATTCTAAATATTATCTCAGGAAGTTTGCTTCCGGCCTTTCTGCGATAAGCATCGCTTAAGCGAATGACAGGTTATGTCACCGCCTGGGCTTTTTTTATCCTCACGTCTGGAAAATAATAACAACGGCAATTGTGCGGTTTTGCTGTATAATTGCAGTCTTTCAGGCATTGTGCCTTTTGTGCTGGCCACTGCCAGCGTTGTATGTTCTTTTGAGGAAATCCCTATGCAACTCCCCCACTGTCCAAAATGTAATTCCGAATACACCTATGAAGATAATGGCATGTTCATTTGCCCGGAATGCGCTCACGAGTGGAACAATGCTGAACCGGCACACGACGCCGATGAATTAATCGTCAAGGATGCCAATGGCAATCTGCTGGCCGACGGCGATAGCGTAACGGTAATTAAAGATTTGAAAGTAAAAGGCAGTTCTTCAATGTTGAAGATCGGCACCAAAGTTAAAAATATTCGTCTGGTCGAAGGCGATCATAATATCGATTGTAAAATCGACGGCTTCGGTCCGATGAAACTGAAATCAGAATTCGTTAAAAAGAACTGATGATTCGGCGGGAAGCGCATACTTCCCGCCTGGCTTTCTTTCACTTTCCCCCGCTACACTCAATGGCAGATTTCGTTACCAGAGGTAATGATTATGCCGCTCAGTCCCTACATCTCTTTTTCAGGCCAGTGCAACGACGCCATTCAGTTCTACCAGCAGGCTTTACAGGCTGAATTACTCTATAAAATCACCTTCGGCGAAATGCCCAACCCCCCGGAAGCGAATGATGACGGCTGTGCCGCCGGGTATGCGTTTGCCGAAAGCGATATTGCTCACGCCAGCCTGCACATCGCCGGTAGTGAGATCATGATGAGCGACGGCAAACAAGGCGCTGCGGCGTACGCAGGTTTTACCTTAAGCCTCGCCACCCAGGATATCGCGCAGGGCAAAGCCTGGTTTGACGCCCTGGCCGCCGAAGGCCACATCACGATGCCCTGGCAGGAAACCTTCTGGGCGCAGGGTTTTGGCATGGTGACGGATAAATTCGGCATCCCGTGGATGGTCAACGTCGCCAAACCACCGCAAACCTGATTCACCACATATTCCCCAACGGGAGCCGTCGGCGGCTCCCTTTTTTTGCCCATTGCGCATCACTATTCATCTCTCAGCAACGATTGCATAACCCAAATGAAACATTAGTCCGCCAGCATGGACTCACGCTGTGATGACTGCCATAAGGCAGCCGTTTTTTACCCGTGAGGTTCAGATGACCATGCACTTGTCCAGACATCCGACCAGCTATCCCACGCGCTATCAGGAAATTGCCGCCAGGCTGGAGCAGGAGTTGCGAAATAACTATCACTGCGGCGACTGGCTGCCAGCGGAACAGCAACTGGCCGCACGTTTTGAGGTAAATCGCCACACTTTACGCCGCGCCATCGATCAACTGGTGGAGAAAGGCTGGGTGCAGCGCCGCCAGGGCATCGGCGTGCTGGTGCTGATGCGCCCGTTTGATTACCCACTCAACGCCCAGGCGCGCTTTAGCCAGAACCTGCTCGATCAGGGCAGCCATCCCACCAGCGAACGCCTGCTGGCGGTGCTGCGCCCGGCCTCCGAGCATATCGCCGATGCGTTGGGCATCAGCGAAGGCGACAACGTGGTGCATTTACGCACCCGCCGCCGGGTGAATGGCGTGGCCCTCTGTCTCATTGATCACTACTTCGCCGATCTCACGCTGTGGCCGCTGCTGCAGCAGTTCGACCACGGTTCGCTGCATGACTTTTTGCGTGAACGCGCGGGGATCAGCCTGAAACGTACCCAGACGCGCATCAGCGCGCGTCGTGCGCAGGTGAAAGAGAGCCGCTGGCTGGAGATTCCCAATATGGCGCCTCTGCTCTGCGTGCGCACCCTTAACCATCGCGAAGGCGACGTCAACGCGACGGAGTACTCCGTCAGCCTGACCCGCGCCGACATGATCGAATTCACCATGGAGCACTGAGATGCACTTTGATACGCCAACTCGTCAACGCTGGATGGCAGCACTTGCCCAGTCCACCCCGGAGATGCTGCGGGCGCGGATGCGTACGCTGGGCCTGGCGCCCGACTACGAACATGTCCGCGAGCCGCAAACCGGGCTGGTACAGGTGCAGGCGCGCATGGGCGGCACCGGCGATCGCTTCTTCCCCGGCGACACCACGCTGACCCGCGCCGTCGTGCGCCTGAGCAGCGGCCAGCTCGGCTTTAGCTGGGTGCTCGGGCGCGACAAAGGCCATGCCGAACGCTGCGCCGTGTGCGACGCGTTATTGCAGGAGCCAACCCATTTCCAGACGCTGATGGAAACCCTGATAACCCCGCTGGAAGCGGACCGCGCCGCGCGCATTGCAGCGCGTCTGGCCGAAGTCAACGCCAGCCGGGTCGACTTTTTCACCCTGGTTCGCGGAGATAACGCATGACCTTACAACCCGCTTTCGCATCGGCGGTTCACGATGCTCAACACTGTTTTCGCCGTCTGTTAAAAGCCATGAGCGAGCCGGGCGTCATCGTCTCGTTGCCGCATCTGAAACATGGCTGGCCGCCGCTTAACCCTGCATCCACCAGCGTATTACTGACGCTGGCCGATAACGACACGCCGATCTGGCTTTCTGCTGCCGTCGACAACGATCTGGTGCGCCAGAACCTGCGTTTTCACACCAATGCGCCGCTGGTTGACCAGCCGCAACAGTCGCTGTTTGCCGTCGCCGATCACACCCTGAGCGCCGAACAGCTCAGCGCCCTGCCCTGCGGCACGGATATCAGCCCGGAAACCAGCGCCACCTTGATTTTACAACTGCCGTCACTGAGCGGCGGCCGCATGCTGCGCCTGACCGGCCCCGGCATTCTGGAGGAGCGCATGATTGCGCCGCTGCTGCCGGAGTGCATCACCGACGAATTTACCGACCGTCCGCACTCGTTCCCCACAGGCATCGATGTGATCCTGACCTGCGGTGAACGCGCGCTGGCGATACCACGAACCACACTGGTGGAGGTGTTCTGATGTACGTTGCTGTCAAAGGGGGTGAAAAGGCGATAGCCGCAGCCCACGCGCTACAAGAACATAAGCGTCGCGGCGACAGCGAGCTTGCGGAGCTGAGCGTTGCACAAATTGCTGAACAGATGCATCTGGCCGTCGATCGCGTGATGACCGAAGGCGGTATTGCCGATCGGGAACTGGCGGCGCTGGCGCTGAAACAGGCAAGCGGCGATAACGTCGAAGCCATCTTTCTGCTGCGCGCCTACCGCACAACGCTGCCGCGCCTGGCCGTCAGCGAACCCATTGACAGCGCGAAGATGCGTTTAGAGCGCCGCATTTCGGCCGTGTATAAAGACATTCCCGGCGGCCAGTTGCTTGGCCCGACTTACGATTACACCCACCGTTTACTCGATTTTGCCCTGCTGGCCGAGGGCGAAACGACATCATTGCCGAAACGCGAAGTACAGCCGGAAACCACGCCGCACGTCTTTGCTCTTCTGGAACAAGAGGGGCTGGCGAAAACCGAACAGGAGAGCGGCGCCGTGCCGGACGATATCACCCGCCAGCCGCCGGTTTACCCCTGTTCCCGCTCTGCACGCCTGCAGCAACTGGCACGCGGCGACGAAGGTTATCTGCTGGCGCTGGCCTACTCCACCCAGCGCGGTTACGGGCGCAATCACCCCTTCGCCGGGGAGATCCGCAGCGGTTATATCGACGTGGAAATTGTGCCCGAAGAGCTGGGTTTTGCGGTGAACGTCGGCGAATTGCTGATCACCGAATGTGAAATGGTCAACGGCTTTATCGCCCCGGAAGAGGACGCGCCGCACTTCACCCGTGGCTACGGGCTGGTGTTCGGCATGGGCGAACGCAAAGCGATGGCGATGGCGCTGATGGATCGCGCCCTGCAAGCCGCCGACTACGGCGAAATGATTAAAAGCCCGGCGCAGGATGAAGAGTTTGTGCTGGCGCATGCTGATAACGTCGAGGCGGCGGGTTTTGTCTCGCACCTCAAACTTCCCCACTACGTCGATTTCCAGGCCGAACTGGACTTGCTCAGACAGCTGCAACAGGAGAGCTCCCGTGGCTAACGCGCTGACCGGTTACAACTTTGCCTTTCTTGATGAGCAAACCAAACGCATGATCCGCCGGGCGCTGCTGAAAGCGGTTGCCATTCCCGGTTACCAGGTGCCGTTTGGCGGGCGCGAAATGCCGATGCCCTACGGTTGGGGTACTGGCGGTATTCAGTTAACCGCCAGCGTCATTGGCGAAGACGATGTGCTGAAAGTGATCGATCAGGGCGCGGATGACACCACCAACGCCGTCTCGATCCGCCAGTTCTTCACCCGCGTTACCGGCGTGGAAACTACCGAACGCACCGCCGACGCGACGCTGATTCAGACCCGTCACCGCATTCCTGAAACGCCGCTGGTTGAAGATCAGATCCTGATTTACCAAGTGCCGATCCCGGAGCCGCTGCGCTTTATTGAACCGCGCGAAACCGAAACCCGCACCATGCACGCGCTGGAAGAGTACGGCGTGATGCAGGTGAAACTGTATGAAGACATTGCGCGCTTCGGCAACTTCACCACCCGCTACGCCTGGCCGGTGAAAGTGAATGGCCGCTACGTGATGGACCCGTCGCCGATCCCGGCGTTTGATAACCCGAAAATGCACTTCATGCCCGCGCTGCAACTGTTTGGCGCCGGGCGTGAAAAACGCATTTACGCCGTTCCGCCGTATACCCAGGTCGAGAGCCTCGACTTTGAGGATTACCCCTTTGCGCCGCAAAAGTGGGATCAGCCCTGCGCCATCTGCGGTTCCACCCACAGTTATCTGGATGAAGTGGTGCTGGATGATACCGGCACGCGCATGTTCGTCTGTTCCGATACCGACTACTGCCGCCAACAGAGCGAGGCTTTACGCAAATGACCCAACCGCTGCTTTCGGTGAATCAACTCTCCCATCTTTACGCGCCAGGTAAAGGGTTTCAGGACGTCTCGTTCGATCTGTGGCCGGGTGAAGTGCTGGGCATTGTCGGCGAATCCGGCTCCGGTAAAACCACCCTGCTGAATGCCATTTCAGCACGGCTGGCGCCGCAGCAAGGGCAGGTTATCTATAACGACCGCGATCTGTACGCCATCAGCGAAGCCGAGCGTCGCCGCCTGCTGCGAACCGAATGGGGCGTGGTACATCAGCATCCGCTGGATGGCCTGCGCCGCCAGGTCTCCGCCGGAGGCAACATCGGCGAACGGCTGATGGCGACCGGCGCGCGGCATTACGGTGATATCCGCGCCTGCGCACAACAGTGGCTGACGGACGTCGAAATCCCACCGTCACGCATTGACGATTTGCCAACCACCTTTTCCGGCGGGATGCAGCAGCGATTGCAAATCGCCCGCAACCTCGTGACGCAGCCAAAACTGGTGTTTATGGATGAACCCACCGGCGGGCTGGATGTGTCGGTACAGGCGCGTTTGCTGGATCTGCTGCGCAGCCTGGTGGTGGAGATGAACCTTGCCGTGGTGATGGTGACCCATGATTTGGGCGTCGCGCGCCTGCTGGCAAACCGTCTGCTGGTCATGAAACAGGGCCTGGTGGTGGAAAGTGGGTTAACCGATCGCGTGCTCGACGATCCGCATCACCCCTATACCCAGTTGCTGGTTTCCTCAGTATTGCAAAATTAAGGAGTCTGCGATGTCTGTTTTGCGTGTGGAAAATGTCAGCAAAACCTTTGTCCTGCACCATCAGAACGGCGTGCGTCTGCCGGTGCTGCGCGACACCTCGCTGGAGGTGAACGCCGGGGAATGCGTGGTGCTGCACGGCCACTCCGGCAGTGGAAAATCGACGCTGCTGCGCTCGCTGTATGCCAACTATTTGCCGGATGCCGGGCATATTCATGTCAAACATGGCGATGAATGGGTCGATTTGGTGCAGGCTCCGGCGCGAAAAGTACTGGACGTGCGTCGTCATACTATCGGCTGGGTCAGCCAGTTTTTACGCGTCATTCCACGCGTCAGCGCGCTGGACGTGGTGATGCAGCCGCTGCTGGAGCTGGGGCTTCCCCGCGATGTCTGCATCGGCAAAGCCAGCCAGTTGCTGACGCGGCTGAATGTGCCGGAACGCTTGTGGCACCTTGCGCCGGCCACGTTCTCCGGCGGCGAGCAGCAGCGCGTCAACATCGCCCGCGGCTTTATTGTTGACTACCCGATTCTACTGCTTGATGAACCGACCGCCTCGCTGGATGCGAAAAACAGCGCCGCCGTCGTTGAACTGATCGCGCAGGCCAAAGCGCGCGGCGCAGCGATTGTCGGCATCTTCCATGACGAGGCCGTGCGCGAAAACGTCGCCGACCGTCTGTTTCCGATGGGAATCTCCGCATGATTATCAACAACGTAAAACTGATCCTTGAAGACGAAGTGGTCGACGGTTCACTGGAAGTGCGCGACGGCGTGATCCGCGCCTTCGCCGAAACCCAAAGCCGTCAGCCAGGCGCTCATGATGGCGACGGTGGCTGGTTGCTGCCGGGACTTATCGAACTGCATACGGACAACCTCGACAAATTCTTCACCCCGCGCCCGAAAGTGGACTGGCCCGCCCACTCCGCGATGAGCAGCCACGACGCGCTGATGGTCGCCAACGGCATCACCACGGTGCTGGATGCGGTCGCCATTGGCGATGTGCGCGACGGCGGCGATCGGCTGGAGAATCTGGAGAAGATGATCAACGCGGTGGAAGATTCGCAAAAACGCGGGCTGAACCGCGCGGAACATCGCCTGCATTTACGCTGCGAACTGCCGCACCACACCACGCTGCCGCTGTTTGAAAAGCTGGTCGGCCGCGAACCGGTCACGCTGGTATCGCTGATGGATCACTCGCCAGGCCAGCGCCAGTACGCCAGCTATGAAAAGTATCGCGACTACTATCAGGGCAAATATCACCTGACCAACGAGCAAATGGATGCGTTTGAACAGGAGCAACTGGCGCTGGCCGCCGAGTGGTCGCAGCCTAACCGGCTGGCGATTGCCGCGCTCTGCCGGACACGTAACCTGCCGCTGGCCAGCCATGATGACGCCACGCGCGAGCATGTGGTGGAATCCCATCAGTTAGGCAGCGTGATCGCCGAATTCCCTACCACCTTTGCCGCCGCGGAAGCCTCGCGCGAGCACGGCCTCAGCGTGCTGATGGGTGCGCCGAATATCGTGCGCGGCGGCTCGCACTCCGGCAATGTGGCGGCGCATAAACTGGCGCAGCTCGGCATGCTGGACATTCTCTCATCGGATTATTATCCCGCCAGCCTGCTGGATGCCGCCTTCCGCATCGCGGCGGATGAGCAGAATGATTTCACCCTGCCGCGCGCTATTCAGCTGGTAACGAAAAATCCGGCGCAGGCGCTCAAGCTTGACGATCGCGGCACCCTCGGAGAAGGGAAACGGGCCGATCTGGTGCTGGTGCACAACAAAGGCGACCACGTCCGCGTCGATCACGTCTGGCGCGAGGGGAAACGGGTGTTCTGATGGGCAGACTGATCTGGTTGATGGGGCCATCCGGTGCCGGAAAAGATACGCTGCTGGCCGCGCTGCGCAGCCGCGAGCATCCCCAGTTGCTGGTGGCGCACCGCTATATCACGCGCCCGGCAGGTTCCGGCAGCGAGAACCATATCGAACTGAGCGAAAAGGAGTTTTTTACCCGCGCCAGGCAGCATCTGTTTACCCTGAGCTGGCACGCCAACGATCTCTACTACGGTATCGGCGCGGAGGTCGATCTCTGGTTACAGGCGGGGTTTGATGTGGTGGTCAACGGCTCGCGCGGGCATCTGCCGCAGGCGCAGGCGCAATACGGCAAGGTGCTGATGCCGGTGTATGTGCAGGTATCGCCAGAGATTTTGCGCCAGCGCCTGGAAAAACGCGGGCGCGAAAGCAGCGCGGAAATTACCGCTCGGCTGGAACGCGCGGCCCGTTACTCGCCGGGAGACTGCCTGACGCTGAACAACGACGGGAGTCTGCTACAGTCAGTAGAAGGATTGATCTCGTTGATACGCGCGCAACAAGGGAAAAGTGCGTAATGCTGCCGGCGCATTCATCGTGCGCCGTTTACGTTAACTCAACCGTTAAAGCGAGGCGCTATGAGCCTGACTCTCACCCTGACCGGCACCGGCGGTGCGCAACTGGTTCCGGTATTCGGCTGCCACTGCGCAGCCTGCTTACGTGCTCGCCAGCAGCCGCAATATCGTCGCCAGCCTTGCAGCGGCGTGGTGCAGTTTAACGACGCGGTGACGCTGCTGGATGCCGGGCTTGCCGATTTGATGGAGCGTTTCCCGGCGGGTCAGTTTCAGCAGATTCTGTTGACGCATTACCATATGGATCATGTGCAGGGGCTGTTTCCGCTGCGCTGGGGCTTAGGCGCGAAAATCCCGGTTTACGGCCCGCCGGATGAACAGGGCTGTGACGATCTGTTTAAACATCCCGGTCTGCTTGATTTCAGCCATACCGTTGAGCCGTTTGTGGTGTTCGATCTGCAAGGATTGCAGGTCACGCCGCTGCCGCTGAACCACTCGAAACTCACCTTTGGTTATCTGTTGGAATCGGCGCACAGCCGGATAGCGTGGCTTTCGGATACTGCCGGTCTGCCGGATAAGACGCTTAAGTTTTTACTCAATAATCGCCCGCAGGTGGTGATCATCGATTGCAGTGAACCGCCCTGCGCAGAGACGCCGAAAAATCATAACGATCTGCGCACCGTTATCGCCCTGAATGAGGTGATTGGCTGCCCGCGCGTCGTGCTAACCCATATCGGGCATCGCTTTGACGTCTGGTTGATGAATAACGCGCTGCCGACGGGGTTTGAGGCGGGTTTTGATGGCATGCGGATTGTACTGGATTAGACCGCACAATATGGATATATTCGTCCCGTTGCTTACCGGCATGGGTTAAGCAGACGCAGCCTGTAAAGAGGTCGTTTGAGGGATAAAGCGTACAGACTCGCACCGATAGGGTTGTGGATAACGCAACCGGGTCTTAAATACCCGCGTGTGACCAATAAATAATTAGCACATCGCGGCTTACAGAGTATGACTTGCCATGAATGTGCTTTTTATTTGTAGCCGCAACCAATGGCGCAGCCCGACCGCTGAGCAGGTGTTTCGTCGCTACCCCGGGGTAAATGCTCGCTCTGCTGGCACACAACGCCATGCGAGAAAAACTGTCTCGCCCGCCATTCTCTCCTGGGCAGACGTCATCTGCGTGATGGAAGAAAAACACAAAAACAGCATCCTTGCCGACTTTAGCCGCCTGGTGCAGCATAAACCTGTTTATGTGCTTGATATTCCGGATCAATACCATTTTATGGACCCGCAATTAGTTACGCTGCTTGAGGATATCGTTCCGGAACGCCTGGGTTTGCGCGTCCCGGCGCTGGCGCGTTAGCGATCGTCGTCCTCTTCCAGCCTGCGTTCTTCGTCATCCAGCTGGCGTCGCTCCCGATCGAGCTGACGCTGGCGTTCATCAAGCTGACGTCGCCTGTCTTCAAGCTGCCGGTAGCGGTTGTCGTAATTCCGGTACTGCTCGTCGTTGCGGCTGCTGCTTTCATCGTCGCGACTGCTGTCAGAGCTGTACGCGTCGCCGATTGCCCGCTGAATATTGCCAATCGCGTCGTCGATAATATCGGCGTGCGCCATCTGACCACTGAGTGAAAGAGCGCCGAATAACAGCGCGGTCGCGTAACGTTTCATAAAGCCAGTCTCAAAGGGTTGACTGGCTGTACGTTAGTGCAGAGCCTGCCTTAGCGGGTAGCGGAGGAATCTCAATTGCGGGCGGAAGGTGGCTGCTTCTCAATTTGCGCAATCGCATCCACGCGTAGCTGATGGCGGCCGCCTTCAAACTCTGCGCCCAGCCAGCTATCGACAATCATTTTCGCCAGCTCAAGCCCAACCACGCGCGAACCGAACGCCAGCACATTGGTGTCGTTATGCTGGCGCGAAAGCTGTGCGGAATAAGGTTCGCTACACACCACCGCGCGGATACCGGGAAATTTATTGGCGGTGATGGAAATGCCAACGCCGGTACCGCAAATCAAAATACCGCCGTCTGCCTCGCCATTCAGTACCGCCTGTGCTACCTCGCTGGCGAAGCGGGGATAATCGGTGCGTGTCGTCGACCATGTGCCTTTATCAATGATTTCAATACCTTTTGCTGACAAATGCGCCAGGATATCCGCCTTCAGGATAAACCCGACATGATCGCAGCCGAACGCAATCTTCTTCATATATCCGCCTGGTTAGTGTGCAAACTTTACGAACCCGGTGAGTTTTGTGATTTTTGACCGGTTCACTGCTGAATAAAACCGCAAAACCACCGGGAACAGCGCCTGTTCTACACGGCTTGAATTCACAAATCAATAGCTTCATGTGCATAAAACCCCATACACTTCAGACATCTCACATTTCACGAATTCAACTAACATGATATTTTTAAAGGAAAAATTAAAATAACAACCAACAAAAACATTACAGAAAACTTCACAATAGATAAAACTTTATGAATTAATTAATTCTGTGAAGTTGTCGACATATTTATGGTTCCGGATGTGGTGATATAGTGTCGTCTTCATTTCAAGGACAAGAGAAAGCGATGAGTCAGACAGAATTCGACCACGGTCTTCCCAACGGCATCGGCCTTGCCCCTTACCTGCGCATGAAGCAGGAAGGGATGACGGAGAACGAAAGCCGCATCGTGGATTGGCTATTAACCCCGGGCAATATCAGCGATGCCTCCGCCATTAAAGATGTCGCGGAGATGCTGACGGTGTCGGAAGCCATGATCGTGAAAGTGTCGAAACTGCTGGGTTTTAGCGGTTTCCGCAATCTGCGCAGCGCGCTGGTGGAGTACTTCTCCCACTCGCAGCAGGTGCTGCCCGCCGAGCTGTCGTTTGACGAAGCGCCGCAGGATGTGGTGAACAAAGTGTTCAATATTACGCTGCGCACCATTATGGAAGGCCAGTCGATCGTCAATGTGGATGAAATCCACCGCGCGGCGCGCTTCTTCTATCAGGCCAAACAGCGCGATCTCTACGGCGTTGGCGGCTCTAACGCCATCTGCGCCGATATTGAACACAAGCTGTTGCGCATCGGGGTTCGCTGCCACGCTTACCAGGACGCGCACATTATGATGATGTCCGCATCGCTGCTTAAAGAGGGCGATGTCGTACTGGTAGTGTCGCATTCCGGACGCACCAGTGATTTAAAAGCGGCCGTTGAGCTGGCGAAAAAAAATGGGGCAAAAATTATTTGTATTACTCACAGCTACCATTCGCCGATTGCCAAAATGGCCGACTTTATTATTTGCTCGCCAGCACCAGAGACCCCTTTATTAGGGCGAAATGCCTCAGCACGAATATTACAATTAACATTACTTGATGCTTTTTTTGTTTCGGTTGCACAACAGAACATTGAACTGGCCACACAGAATATGCAAAAAACCGGTGCCATCGTTGATTTTTTCTCACCGGGCGCATTGAAGTAAAAACAAATACTCATCCCGCCGCAACGGGATGAGTAAAATTACCCTACAATGAGAAGACCACTATGAATAAATATCTGAAATTATTCAGCGGGGCTGCTATCGGCCTGATGATGAGCACCAGCGCATTTGCCGCTGCCGAATACGCCGTCGTCTTAAAAACATTATCCAACCCGTTCTGGGTGGATATGAAAAAAGGTATCGAAGACGAAGCGAAAACTTTGGGTGTCAGTGTGGATATTTTTGCCTCGCCGTCGGAAGGTGATTTTCAGTCGCAATTACAATTATTCGAAGATCTGAGCAATAAAAATTATAAAGGCATTGCCTTTGCCCCACTCTCTTCCGTTAACCTGGTGATGCCGGTCGCCCGCGCCTGGAAAAAAGGCATTTATCTGGTGAACCTCGATGAAAAAATCGATATGGATAACCTGAAAAAAGCCGGCGGGAATGTCGAAGGTTTTATTACCACCGATAACGTTGCGGTCGGCGCAAAAGGCGCAAGCTTTATCATTGAACAACTTGGCGCACAGGGCGGCGAAGTGGCGATTATCGAAGGTAAAGCAGGCAACGCCTCGGGCGAAGCGCGCCGCAACGGCGCCAGCGAGGCGTTTAAGAAAGCCAGCCAGATTAAGCTCGTTGCCAGCCAGCCCGCCGACTGGGACCGTATTAAAGCGCTGGATGTCGCCACCAACGTGCTGCAACGCAACCCGAACCTGAAAGCCTTCTACTGCGCCAACGACACCATGGCGATGGGTGTCGCCCAGGCGGTGGCGAATGCGGGTAAAACCGGCAAAGTGCTGGTCGTCGGCACCGACGGCATTCCGGAAGCGCGCAAAATGGTAGAAGCCGGGCAGATGACCGCCACCGTCGCGCAAAACCCGGCGGATATTGGCGCTTCGGGTCTGAAAATGATGGTTGATGCGGCAAAAACCGGCAACGTTATTCCGCTGGATAAAGCCCCGGAATTCAAGCTGGTCGATTCGATTCTGGTCACTAAGTAAGCCATCAACGCCGGGTGACGCTTGCGCGCATCCGGACTGAAGAGTGTGCAAAGAGGTTACTTATGGTCACGCCATATATCTCGATGGCGGGTATCGGCAAATCCTTTGGCCCGGTCCACGCATTAAAGTCCGTTGATTTAACTATTTATCCTTATGAAATTCATGCGTTATTAGGAGAGAATGGTGCCGGTAAATCAACGTTAATGAAAGTTCTCTCAGGGATTCACGACCCGACCAAAGGCACCATCACTATTAATAACGTTAATTACGACAAACTTGATCATAAACTGGCGGCGCAACTTGGCATCGGTATTATTTATCAGGAACTCAGCGTTATTGATGAATTAACCGTGCTGGAGAATTTATATATTGGCCGCCATATCACTAAAAAGGTGTGCGGCGTCAATATTATCGACTGGCGAGAAATGCGCGTGCGGGCGGCAATGATGTTATTGCGCGTTGGTTTAAAAGTCGATCTCGACACCAAAGTGGCAAATTTATCGATTAGCCACAAGCAGATGCTGGAAATTGCCAAAACATTAATGCTGGATGCCAAAGTTATTATTATGGATGAACCCACCTCTTCGCTGACGAATAAAGAGGTGGATTATCTTTTCCTGATCATGAATCAGTTGCGCAAAGAAGGCACCGCCATTGTTTATATCTCGCATAAGCTGGCGGAAATTCGCCGGATCTGCGATCGCTATACGGTGATGAAAGACGGCAGCAGCGTCTGCAGCGGTATGGTCAGCGACGTGACCAATGACGACATCGTGCGGTTGATGGTCGGGCGCGAACTGCAAAACCGCTTTAATGCGATGAAAGAGAGCACCGGCAATATCGAGCGCGATACGGTGTTTGAGGTGAAAAACGTCACCAGCCGCGACAAGAAAAAAGTCCGTGATATCTCTTTTAGCGTGAACCGCGGCGAGATCCTTGGTTTCGCCGGGCTGGTCGGCTCCGGCCGCACCGAACTGATGAACTGCCTGTTCGGCGTCGATAAGCGCAGCAGCGGTGAAATCCGCCTCAATGGCCGCGCCATTTCCCCACGCTCGCCGCTGGATGCGCTGAAAAAAGGCATGGCGTATATCACCGAAAGCCGCCGCGACAATGGCTTCTTCCCCAATTTCTCGATTGCGCAAAACATGGCGATCAGCACAAGCCTTAAGCGCGGTGGTTATAAAGGCGCAATGGGGCTGTTTAACGAACACGAAGAGCGACGGATTGCTGAAGCGCAGCGCGAGCTGCTGGCGCTGAAGTGCCACTCGGTGGAGCAGAGCATCACCGAGCTTTCCGGCGGTAATCAACAGAAGGTGTTGATCTCCAAATGGCTGTGCTGCGAACCCGAGGTGATCATTTTCGATGAACCGACCCGCGGTATCGACGTCGGCGCGAAGGCCGAGATCTACAAAGTGATGCGCCAGCTATCGGATGACGGAAAAGTCATCCTGATGGTGTCATCCGAGCTTCCCGAAATTATTGCCGTCTGCGACCGCATTGCCGTGTTCTGCGAAGGGCGGCTGACGCAAATCCTGACCAATCGCGACGACATGAGCGAAGAGGAGATTATGGCATGGGCATTACCACACGAGTAAAAAACGAAATGAGCGAGAAAAAGCCCTTCAACTTCGCGCTGTTCTGGGACAAATACGGCACCTTTTTTATCCTCGCGATCATCGTCGCCATCTTCGGCACGATGTCGCCGCAGTACTTCCTCAACACCAACAATATCACGCAGATTTTTGTCCAGAGTTCGGTGACGGTGTTGATCGGCATGGGCGAGTTCTTCGCCATTCTGATCGCCGGGATTGATCTCTCCGTCGGCGCGATCCTTGCCCTCTCCGGCATGGTCACCGCCAAACTGATGCTGGCGGGCGTCGATCCCGTGCTGGCGGCGCTGATCGGCGGCGTGTTGGTGGGCGGCGTGCTGGGGGCGATTAACGGCTGTCTGGTCAACTGGACCGGCCTGCACCCGTTCATTATTACCCTCGGCACCAACGCGATTTTCCGCGGCATTACGCTGGTTATTTCCGACGCCAACTCGGTGTACGGCTTCTCTTTCGACTTTGTGAATTTCTTTGCCGCCAGCGTGGCAGGCATTCCGGTGCCGGTGATCTTCTCACTGCTGGTGGCGCTGCTGCTCTGGTTCCTCACCACACGCATGCGGCTGGGGCGCAATATTTACGCGCTGGGCGGCAATAAAAACTCCGCTTTCTACTCCGGTATCGATGTGAAGTTTCACGTGCTGGTGGTGTTCATTATCTCCGGTGTTTGCGCCGGGCTGGCGGGCGTGGTCTCCACCGCGCGTCTCGGTGCGGCGGAGCCGCTGGCGGGAATGGGGTTTGAAACTTACGCCATCGCCAGCGCCATTATCGGCGGCACCAGCTTCTTCGGCGGTAAGGGGCGTATTTTCTCGGTCGTGATTGGCGGGTTGATTATCGGCACCATCAATAACGGCCTGAATATCCTGCAAGTTCAAACGTATTACCAGCTGGTGGTAATGGGCGGGCTGATTATTGCCGCTGTTGCGCTTGACCGGCTTATCAGCAAGTAAGGAATAAATGATGAAAATCTCCCCCTCCCTGATGTGTATGGATCTGCTCAAGTTTAAAGAACAGATCGAGTTTATCGACAGCCACGCGGACTATTTCCATATCGACATTATGGACGGCCACTTTGTGCCGAACCTGACGCTGTCGCCATTCTTTGTCAGCCAGGTGAAGAAGCTGGCCAGCAAACCGCTGGATTGCCATCTTATGGTGACGCGCCCGCAGGACTATATCGGCCAACTGGCGCGCGCAGGCGCAGACTTTATCACCCTGCACCCGGAAACGATCAACGGCCAGGCGTTTCGCCTGATCGATGAGATCCGCCGCCACGGCATGAAAGTCGGGCTGATCCTCAACCCGGAAACCTCCGTCGAAACGATGAAATACTATATTCATAAGGCGGACAAAGTGACGGTGATGACGGTGGATCCAGGCTTTGCCGGGCAGCCGTTCATTCCGGAAATGCTCGACAAGGTCGCCGAACTGAAAGCCTGGCGCGAACGCGAAGGGCTGAGTTATGAAATCGAGATCGACGGCTCCTGCAACCAGGCCACTTATCAGCGTTTGATGACCGCAGGCGCGGATGTCTTTATCGTCGGCACCTCCGGGTTATTCAACCATGCGGAAAACATCGACGACGCCTGGACGGTGATGACCGAACAGATTCTGGCGGCCAAAAACGAGGTACTGCCTCATGCACGAACCGCATAATCAACTGGTGGCAGGCGTTGATATGGGCGCGACCCATATTCGCTTTTGCCTGCAAAACGCCGCAGGCGAGGTGCTGCATTGTGAAAAGCAGCGCACCGCGGAAGTCATTGCACACGGCGTGGTAAACGGCATTACTGCACTTATCCAGGCGCAGCTCGACGCGCGTAATGCCCGCTGTTACGGGCTGGTCATGGGCTTCCCTGCGCTGGTCGGCAAAGATAAACGCACCATTATCTCCACGCCCAATTTACCGCTGACACCGGGTGAACTGAGCGGGCTGGCCGGGCAACTGGAAAAGGCGCTGGGCTGCCCGGTGGAGTTTTCCCGTGATGTGAACCTGCAGCTCTCTTTTGATGTGCAGGAGCATCACCTCACGCAGCAGCAGGTGTTAGCGGCCTATCTCGGCACCGGCATGGGTTTCGCCATCTGGCTGAACGGTGCGCCGTGGACAGGCGCGCACGGCGTGGCGGGCGAACTGGGGCATATTCCGCAGGGCGACAGGCAACTGCGCTGCGGCTGCGGGAATGCGGGTTGTCTGGAAACGGTCTGCTCCGGCCTTGCGCTGCGCCGCTGGTATGAACAGCAGCCGCGCGATTACGATCTTGGCGACCTGTTTATCCATGCGGCACAGGATCCTTTTGTCATCGATCTGCTGGATCACGCCGCGCGCGCCATCGCCACCAGCATTAACCTGTTCGATCCCGATGCGGTGATCCTCGGCGGCGGCGTCATGGATATGCCCGCGTTTCCGCGCGAAGCGTTGATCGCGGCGATCCGCACGTATCTGCGTAAACCATTACCGTGGGAAGCGGTGCGTTTTCTGGCTGCCTCATCATCGGCGTTTAATGGTGCACAGGGCGCGGCAACGCTCGCCCGCAGCCGTTTTACGCCGCAATCCGTCGCAGCGCCTGCGCAAGTTCTGCACGGGTAAAGGGTTTACGCAGCAGTTCCACGTCCGGCAGCGCAGGGTTGTGCGCCGGGCGCAGATCCTGGCCGCTGATGAGCAGCATCGGCAGATGCGGATGGTGCTGGCGCGCCTGGTGAATCACTTCCGCACCGCTGAGCGCACCCGGCAGCATTAAATCACTGACCAGCGCGCCAATCTCCGTCGAAGCAGCCAGTAACTGCAACGCCTGCTCACCGGTTTCCGCTTCCAGCGTCAGATAGCCCAGCTCGTGCAACTGTTCGCATAATGTCTGGCGCACATCGGCCTCATCTTCCAGCACCAGAATCAGCGTGTCGCTGCTATCGCGCGCCTGCGCGGCATCCGGCGCGCGGCTTTCCACCGCTTGCACCGCTGCGCGCGGCAGTTGCAGACGCACGGTGGTGCCCTGTCCCGGCGCGCTCTCAATCTCTACCCGTCCACCGGACTGGCGAACAAAACCATACACCATCGACAAGCCCAGCCCGCTGCCGCTGCCGGTCTGTTTGGTGGTGAAAAAGGGTTCGAACACCTGCGCTTTGACCTCCTGCGACATACCGCAGCCGCGATCGATCACCTCCAGCGCCACCATATCCTGGCGGCGTCCATCGCTGCGGGTGACGCGCTGGTTCCAGGTGCGGATTTTAATGGTACCGCTCTCGCCCTCCATCGCATCGCGGGCATTCATCACCAGATTGATGATGGCATTTTCCAGTTGCCCAACATCTATCCACGCGGGCCATGCCGGGCTTTGCGCTTCGATCTCCAGCGTCAGCGTGCCGGGTAACGAGTGGCGCATAAGTTCGCCGAGATTCTCCAGCAGCGGCTGCATTTCCACAGCATGGGGATGCAGCGACTGCTTGCGGGAAAAGGCCAGCAGCCGCTGGGTCAGCAACGCGCCGCGCTCGGCGGCTTTCAGCGCCCGCGAGATACGCGGCGCATCCGGCGAGCCGGGCGTCACCAGCTCAAGGCTGCCGATAATCACCGCCAGCAAATTATTGAAATCGTGCGCCAGCCCGCCGGTCAGTTGGCCGACGGCTTTCATCTTCTGGCTATGCAGCAGCGCCTCTTCCAGACCTTTACGCTCCGTGCGATCCAGCACCACGTTAACCATGCCGCGCCCCGGCACAGGGCTAAAACGCAGTTCAATGGTGCGGTTGTCCGCCAGCCGTAATTCCTGCGGTTTGGGCAGCGGGCGGGCCAGATTCTCCTGCACGTGGCCGGGGAGATCGCTCACCTGCTGCAACAGGCTCTGATAGTGCTGGCCGCGCTGCAATGACTCTGCCGTCAGCCCCAGCAGCAACGGATATTGCGGGTTCCACACCACCAGGCAACCCCGGTTATCGAACAGCGCAAAGCCGTCGCGCATCGCGTGGAAGGTGGTTTCCAGCTGTGTGCTTTTCTCTTTCAGCAATTTAGAGGTGTGTTCCAGCGAAGCGGTATTGCGGGCAAACACGTTAAACGCACGCGCCAGTTCGCCCAGCTCATCGCGCCGTTGCAGCGCCGGAACCGACACGTCCTGCTCGCCGCGCGCCAGCCGCGACATGGCGCGCGAAATGGCCGTCAGATTCGAGCCCAGATTGCGGTAGATATACCACCCGGCAAAGCCGGTGATCACCAGCGCCAGCAAGGCGAAGACGCTGATAAACAGAATGATCGAGCGCATTTCCTCATGGCTTTGCGCCGTGCGCAATTCCGATGCCTGCGCCACCTGCGCGACGTACTGGTTGATGTCGCTGTTGAGCAGCGCCACCAGCGCTTTGATATGAAACATCGACCAGCTAATCGCCAGATCGCTCTCTTCCAGCCGGAGCGACAGCGGCCCCAGCTTGCGCAGCTCGGCGCTGAAATCCGGCAGGATAAAATCCACCGTCGGGCTGGCGGCGCGCAGCGGCAACTGCCCCATGATGTCGGAGATCTGTTTGATTGTCGGCCGGGGAGACGGCGTCTGAATGGCGGCGATGATCAGCCGGTCCATCTCGGCGAGCAGGCGGTTATCCGGAATGTTGCTCGCTTCCCGGGCGGTGATCGCCTGTAAATGGCGCAAATAACTTTGGTTCTGGTACAGCGAACTGAGCAGCGCATTACGCTCCAGATGCCGCTGTTGTCCGCGTTGCAGCATCACGGTGACGCTTTGCTGCAATTCGTGGCTGCGGCGGGTGATCTGCGCCACCAGTTGCGGTTCCTGCTGCGCCAGCGGCGCGCGGGCAAGCTGGCTGAGCGAGTGTTGCAACGCGCTCTGCGTCGCTTTCAGGCGTTCGGCTTCGCCCTGATACTCCAGTGCTCCCACCACTTGCGACAACCGCACGGCCGCCGTGGCGACGCTGGCGGTATCGCGCGCCAGATTCATGCTGCCGGTCATGTCGTCCAGCGTCTGCTGCTGCGCCAGTTCCTGAATCTGGCTGGCGTGACGAAATCCCAGCACCGCGACGCCGCAGACCATTAAAGTGACCGCCACCACCAGTAAATTGAAGAACAGCAGACGCCCGCGAGCGCTGGTGAAAAACGGGTTCGCGCGATACGACATAGTGGCTCCGGTGCAATGTTGACCCTGACGCAGGGCGGCAGGAAACGGTTTCCAGGTAACTATGACAAATATGAACAGAACCTGACATTGTGCATTTACTAACGTGTGATGAAGTGCGGATATCGTTCCTCCGAGGAAGCCCGCTGATGAGCAACACGCCCGTACTGGAGATGCGCAACATTGCCAAAGCGTTTGGCAAATTTTACGCCCTCAAAGGGGTCGATCTGACGGTCTGGCCCGGCGAGATCCATGCGCTGATGGGGGAAAACGGCGCGGGGAAAAGCACACTGATGAAGATCCTTGCCGGTGCCTATAGCGCCACCAGCGGCGAGATCCTGATTGACGGCCAGCCTTACGCCATCAAAAGCCCCAAAGATGCGCTCGCCGCCGGTATCACGCTGATTTACCAGGAGATGCAGTTAGCGCCGAACCTGACCGTAGCGGAAAACATCTTTCTTGGCAGCGAAATCGCCCGCGGCGGGCTGGTGCAGCGCAAAGAGATGGTGGCGCAGGCGCAGGCGGTGATTGACCGTCTTGGCGCCAATTTCAACGCCACCGATCGGGTGATGAAACTGACGATCGCCGAGCAGCAGCAGGTGGAGATCGCCCGCGCTTTACACCGCAACAGCCGCATTCTGGTAATGGATGAACCCACCGCCGCCCTCTCCTCACGCGAAACGCACCGCCTGTTCGAACTGATCCTGCGCCTGCGCGATGAAGGAATGGCGATTATCTACATTAGCCACCGCATGGCGGAAGTGTATGAACTCTCCGATCGCGTCAGCGTCCTGCGCGACGGCCAGTATGTCGGCAGCCTGACGCGCGACAAACTCAATGCCTCTGAACTGGTGCGCATGATGGTCGGGCGGCCGTTAAGCGACCTGTTTAACAAAGAGCGCGATATCCCGCTTGGCAACCCGCGTCTGAGCGTTCACCACCTGACGGACGGCGAGAAAATCCAGCCGGTCAGCTTGCAGGTGCGTGCCGGGGAGATCGTCGGCCTTGCCGGGCTGGTCGGTGCCGGGCGATCCGAACTGGCGCAGCTGATCTTCGGCGTACGCAAAGCCACCGGCGGCATGATCGAAGTGGACGGCGAACCGGTGGTGATCCACTCGCCGCGCGCCGCCATCGATTTGGGCATCGGTTTCCTGACCGAAAACCGCAAAGAGCAGGGCCTGTTTCTGGAGCTGGCGGCGCAGGAAAACATCACCATGGCGACGCTGGAGCGCGATGCGGCCTGGGGGATGCTGGATCGTAAAAAAGCGCAGTCGATCTCCGATGACGCCATCAAATTACTCAATATCCGCGTGCCGCACGCACAGGTGCGGGCAGGCGGCTTATCCGGCGGCAACCAGCAAAAGTTACTGATCTCCCGCTGGGTGGCGATCGGCCCGCGCATT
This sequence comes from Kosakonia sp. MUSA4, assembly GCF_013085925.1. NCBI lineage: Bacteria > Pseudomonadati > Pseudomonadota > Gammaproteobacteria > Enterobacterales > Enterobacteriaceae > Kosakonia > Kosakonia sp. MUSA4. Next base: position 131,271 of record NZ_CP025697.1, on the reverse strand, counting down.
CTGATCCTCGATGAGCCCACGCGCGGCGTGGATGTCGGCGCCAAAAGCGAGATCTACCGGATCATGAACCAGATGGCGCGCAAAGGCGTGGCGATCCTGATGATCTCCAGCGAGCTGCCGGAAGTGGTCGGCATGAGCGATCGCGTGTATGTGATGCGCGAAGGCAGCATTGTCGGCGAGTTGCAACAGCATGAAATCACCCAGGAAAACATTATGACGCTGGCCACCGGCGTTAACGAATCCCACCACCAGGCGGTACACCATGACTGATGCTAAAGAGAACGCAGCGAAAAGCCCTTCCGCCAAAAAGATGTTGATGGGCGATCTGATGCAAACCGTCGGCATTTTGCCGATTCTCATCCTGATCGTCGCGGTTTTTGGCTTTATCGCGCCAAACTTTTTTACCGAAAGCAACCTGCTGAATATTACCCGCCAGGCGTCGATCAACATCGTGCTGGCGGCGGGAATGACCTTCATCATTCTGACCGGCGGCATTGATCTCTCTGTGGGTTCGATTCTCGGCACCACGGCGGTCGCGGCGATGGTGGTTTCGCTGATGCCCGAACTGGCCCTGCTCTCTGTCCCGGCGGCGCTGATGCTCGGCCTGGTGCTCGGCCTGTTCAATGGCGCTCTGGTGGCGTTTGCCGGTTTGCCGCCGTTTATTGTCACGCTCGGCACCTATACCGCGCTGCGCGGCGTGGCCTATCTGCTGGCGGACGGCACCACGGTGATTAACTCCGATATCAGTTTTGAGTGGGTCGGCAACAACTATCTTGGCCCGATACCGTGGCTGGTGGTGATTGCACTGGCGGTGATTGTGCTGTGCTGGTTTATTCTGCGCCGCACGACGCTGGGCGTTCATATCTACGCGGTGGGCGGCAATATGCAGGCGGCGCGCCTGACCGGCATTAAAGTCTGGCTGGTGCTGCTGTTCGTCTACGGCATGAGCGGCTTGCTATCCGGCCTTGGCGGCGTGATGAGCGCCTCGCGGCTCTACAGCGCCAACGGCAACCTCGGCACCGGCTATGAGCTGGATGCCATTGCCGCGGTGATCCTTGGCGGCACCAGTTTTGTCGGCGGTATAGGCACCATTACCGGCACGCTGGTTGGCGCACTGATTATCGCCACCCTTAACAACGGCATGACGCTGATGGGCGTCTCCTACTTCTGGCAATTGGTGATCAAAGGGGCGGTGATCATCATAGCGGTGCTGATCGACAAATACCGTACCCGGCATCATCAGGCAGCATAACAATACCCTACAAAACAGTAACATAAGTGAGGATTACAGCATGCGTCTTAAACCTCTTGTCACGGCGCTCTGCGCCGCTGCTCTGCTAACCAGCGCGCCGTTTGCGCAGGCCAAAGATCTGAAGTCCATCGGCGTTACGGTGGGCGATCTGGCGAACCCCTTCTTCGTGCAGATCACCAAAGGCGCGGAGCTGGAAGCGCGCAAACTGGCGGGCGATAACGTCAAAGTGACGCTGGTCTCCAGCGGTTACGATCTGGGCCAGCAGGTCGCGCAGATCGATAACTTTATCGCCGCCAAAGTGGACATGATCATCCTCAACGCCGCGGATTCCAAGGGCATCGGCCCGGCGGTGAAACGGGCAAAAGAGGCCGGGATTGTGGTGGTGGCGGTTGACGTGGCAGCAGAAGGCGCCGACGCCACCATTACCTCCGATAACACCCAGGCGGGGGAAATGGCCTGTAAGTACATTACCGACCGCCTGAAAGGCAAAGGCAATGTGGTGATCATCAACGGACCGCCGGTCTCTGCGGTGCAAAACCGTGTCGAAGGCTGCCAGACCGAGTTTAAGCGCCACCCGGATATCAAAGTGCTCTCGGATAACCAGAACGCGAAAGGCAGCCGCGAAGGCGGGCTGGAAGTGATGACCTCGCTGCTTGCCGCCAACCCGAAAATCGACGGTGTCTTTGCGATTAACGATCCGACGGCTATCGGTGCCGATCTGGCCGCCAAACAGGCGCAGCGTCACGAGTTCTTTATTGTTGGCGTCGACGGAAGCCCGGATGGCGAAGAGGCGTTAAAACGCAAAAACTCGCTGTTTGTCGCCACTCCGGCGCAGGATCCGCAAGTGATGGCCGCCCGCGCGGTGGAGATCGGCTACGACATTCTGCAAGGCAAGCCTGCGCCAACCGCGCCGGTGCTGATCCCGGTGACGATGATCGATAAACAGAACGTCGGCAGCTACAAAGGCTGGACGGTGAAATAGAATTTTCCCCCGCTGTATCCGGCGGGGGATCTTCTCTGGAGGTGAAATGAAACGCTCCGCCATTAATGAAATTCTCGGCCACACGCGGCAGTTTTTCTCAATGCACGATGTCCATTTGCCCCCTTTCGCCAGCTTCCCGCCAACCAAATGGCGACAGCTCGATCGCGCGGCGTGGTGTGAAGTGTTCGATCTGAAACTGGGATGGGATGTCACCGCGTTTGGCGGCGACGATTTCTTTACCCAGGGATTAACGCTGTTCACTCTGCGTAACGGCTCGCCCAACGGCACGCCGTATGAAAAATGTTATGCGGAAAAGATCATGCACGTGCGCGATGGCCAGCTTACGCCGATGCATTTTCACTGGCGCAAGCGCGAGGACATCATTAATCGCGGCGGCGGTAATCTGATTATTGAACTGTGGAACGCCGGCGCGCATGAAGAGACGATTGCCTCCGACGTTACCGTGGTCATTGATGGCTGCCTCCAGACCCATGCGGCGGGCAGCCAGTTGCGCCTCTCACCAGGGGAAAGTATTTGCCTGACGCCGGGGCTGTATCACAGCTTCTGGGGCGAACCGGGCTTTGGCGATGTGCTGGTTGGCGAAGTGTCGTCGGTGAATGACGATGATCACGACAACCACTTCCTGCACCCCGTCGATCGCTTTACCACTATTCAGGAAGACGAACCGGCACTGCTGGCGCTGTGTAACGAATATCATCTGTTTCTTGGCTAAAGGAGGATGCTATGCCTTTGATTTCACTCGCCGACGGTCTGGCGCACGCCCGTGAACACCGCTATGCGCTGGGTGCGTTTAACGTGCTCGACTCGCACTTTTTACGCGCGCTGTTTGCCGCCGCAAAGCAGGAACGCTCGCCCTTTATCATCAACATCGCCGAAGTCCATTTTAAATATGTCTCGCTGGAGTCGCTGGTCGAAGCGGTGAAGTTCGAAGCCGCGCGCCATGACATCCCGGTGGTGTTGAACCTCGATCACGGGCTGCATTTTGAATCGGTGGTGCGCGCGCTGCGCCTCGGTTTCAGCTCGGTGATGTTTGACGGTTCCGTGCTGGAGTATGAAGACAATATTCGCCAGACGCGGGAAGTGGTGAAGATGTGCCATGCGGTCGGCGTGTCGGTGGAAGCGGAGCTGGGCGCGGTTGGCGGCGATGAGGGCGGCGCGCTGTATGGCCATGCCGACGAAGCCTGCTTTACCGACCCGGCGCGGGCGCGGGATTTTGTCGACCGAACCGGCATCGACACGCTGGCGGTCGCCATCGGCAATGCCCACGGCAAATACAAAGGCGAACCGAAGCTGGATTTTGAGCGCCTGGACGCCATTCGCCAGCAGACCGGGCTGCCGCTGGTGCTGCACGGCGGTTCCGGCATCAGCGATGCGGATTTCCGCCGCGCCATTTCGCTGGGTATCCATAAAATCAATTTCTACACTGGCATGTCACAGGCTGCGCTCGGCGCCATTGAGCAGCGCATGGCGGATCGCCAGCCGCTGTACGATGAGTTCGCCCAGCTACTGCTGAGCGTCGAAGAAGCCATCACCGATACGGTCGCCACACAGATGCGCATTTTCGGCAGCGCGGGGCAACTCTGATGGCGCGCAACGGCGTTATCGCCGCTGGCAATATGCTGGTCGATCATGTTCACCAGATCGTGCAGTGGCCGGAGCGCGGCTGGCTGGCGGAGATCACCCAGAGCGAGCGCTCAACGGGCGGTGCGCCGCTGAATGTGCTGCTGACGCTGGCAAAGTTGCACGTGGGTATGCCGTTGCAGGCGGTGGGATTAGTGGGCGAAGACAACGACGGCGATTACATTATGGCGATGCTGGATCAGTACCACGTCAATCGTCAGGCGGTGCAGCGCACTTCTTCTGCGCCCACCTCAATGTCGCAGGTGATGACCGATCCTTCCGGGCAGCGCACCTTTTTCCACTCGCCCGGCGCGAACCGTCTGCTGGATTTATCGGCGTTTGAGCAGCTGGACGGCAGCATGAAGATTTTCCATCTCGGCTACCTCTTGCTCCTTGATAGCCTCGATTTGCCGGACGAAAAGTACGGAACACGCAGCGCGCGGCTGCTGGCGCAGATGCGCGAGCAGGGTTTTCTCACCTCGCTGGATTTGGTGTCGCGCAAGGGCGATCCTCGCTACCAGCCGCTGGTGCTGCCGTGCCTGAAGCACCTTGATTTTCTGGTGATTAACGAGCTGGAAGCCGGGGAATTTAGCGGGCTGCCCATGCGCACCGAAACCGATGAACCGCATATTGAGCATATCGCTGCCGCCGCCGCGCAACTGCTGGCCGCCGGTGTACGCCAGCGGGTGGTGATCCACTGCCCGGAAGGCGCATGGGGCGAAGCGGCAGATCGGGCCGGGGCGTGGATCCCATCGCGCATGTTAAGCCAGTCGGAGATTATCGGCAGTGTCGGCGCGGGCGATGCTTTTTGCGCCGGTTTTTTATACGGCTGCCACGAAGAGTGGCCGCTGCAAAAGAGCATTCAACTGGCGCATGCCTGCGCGCGCGCCAGCCTGCTGTGCGCCAATGCGATCGACGGCGCGAAGACGCTGGAGGCGTTGCAGCAGGAGATCGAGGATTCGCAGTAGCAATAGGGGTTTGTGGGGATAAGGAGCTATTCGGCGAGTGCCGGATCATATATTGATTGTCGGGCATTTTGCCGGATGGCGGCTGCGCCTTATCCGGCCTACGGTTCAGACCTCTTTGTCGACACGCTAAACACGTAGGCCCGGTAAGCGTCAGCGCCACCGGGCATTGCCCGGCTGCGCCTTATCCGGCGTACGGTTCAGACCTCTTTGTCAACCCGCTAAACACGTAGGCCCGGTAAGCGTCAGCGCCACCGGGCATTGCCCGGCTTCGCCTTATCCGGCCTACGGTTCAGACCTCTTTGTCAACCCGCTAAACACGTAGGCCCGGTAAGCGTCAACGCCACCGTGCATTGTCCGGCTTCGCCTTATTCCGGCGTACGGTTCAGACCTCTTTGTCAACCCGCTAAACACGTAGGCCCGGTAAGCGTCAGCGCCACCGGGCATTGCCCGGCTTCGCCTTATTCCGGCGTACGATCAAAACTGATACGACATACTTACCGAGTAATTGCGCGGTTCGCCGTAAACGCCGTAATCGCTTAACCATGAGTAATAAGTGCGATCAAACAGGTTATCGACGTTGGCCTGCACGGCAAAATGCTTGTTGATCTGATAGCGGGCGAACAGGCTGGCCAGCGGATAACTGCCCTGGTAAACGCGCTGCGTTTCGCCGTCCGGCCCGGTAGCATCCTGGAAGGTGCGGTTTTGCCAGTTCACCCCGCCGCCGACGGTCAGATCCGGCAGCATCGGCAGTTGATAACGGGTATACAGTTTTAACTGAGTTTGCGGCATGTTGCTGTTAAAACGCCCGTCAGAATCGGTGGCAACATAGCGCGTCGCGCCAAACGTCAGTTGCAGACGATCGGTCAGTGCGCCGTTCAGTTCAAATTCCGCCCCTTTGCTGACCGCCCCTTTCGTCGCGTAATAGGCCTGCTCACTGCTGCCATTGACATGATTGTCGCCGTCTTCCTGGCCAACGTTTTCCTGCTCGATACGGAAGATGGCGAACGTTGCCGTCAGGCGGCCATCCATCCAGTCTGATTTCAGGCCGGTTTCATAGTTTTTACCGGTAATCGGCGACAGATATTGACCGCTGCTGTCGCGTTCGGTTTGCGGCTGGAAGATAGAGGTGTAGCTGGCGTAAGCCGACCAGGTATCATTGATGTCATACACCAGGCCGCCATAAGGCGTGATGTTGTTCTTACGCATATCGCCGCTGCTGCCGGTGGTGCTCCACTCGGTGTAACGCGCACCGACGATCAGCGACAGCGGATCGGCCAGCGAAAAACGCGCCGCACTGTAAACGGATTTCTGGCGCACCACATCGTTAGCATTCTGATACCAGCCTTCCCACTCCGGCTCGGCGACGTTACCGTTCCAGCTACTGCTGAAGCTACCCATCTGCGAGCTGTCCAGCGAACCGTCCTGGCTGTAGGTGGCATTGTGCTGCCGGCTGTAGCTGACGCCGGCCACCAGTTCATGTTGACGGCCAAACAGCGCAAACGGCCCGCTGGCATAAGTATCGACAGAATCCAGCTTGCGGGTGCCGCGATCCTGGCTGCCAAACCCGCTGGTGCCTTCCCCGGTCGCTTCATCCGGGAAATCCATAATATAGAGCAGCTTATCGTTGAAGGTTTGCTCGCCGTGAGTGCCGTTGACGCGGAACGTCCAGCCGTTGTCGAAGTCATGCTTCACGTTGGCAAACACCTTGCGGGAATTGATGTTGTAACGACTCCAGTCGGCAGAGACGTTAGTGCTGCGATCGTAATGGGTGCGCGTACCGTTGCTATACCAGGTCGGTAAGCCGCCCCAGGTCGGGTTGCCGGTATCGTTTTGCTGATAGTCATATCCCAACGAAACGGTGGTGTTATCCGTCACATCAGCATCAATCACGCCATAAAGGAATTTTTTGCGCTTGTGGTAACGATCGAGCCAACTGTCCTGATCCTGATAACCGGCAATCACGCGTCCGCGCACCGAGCCGCTTTCATTAAGCGGAGCAGAGAGATCGGCCACATAGCGCTGCTTGTTCCAGCTGCCGTAACTGACGCTGACGTTGCCAGTGAACTCGCGGCTGTCCGCATGCTTGCGCACCATATTCACCGACGCGCCGGGGTTGCCCGCGCCGGTCATCAGACCGGTTGCGCCGCGCACCACTTCTATACGGTCATAAATGGCCGTGTCTTCGCTGGCATCGCCGAAGTTCCAGGTGTCGCTGACGGAGGTGGGAATATCATCGAAGGTGTAGTTGTTGATGTAAAAACCGCGGGAGAAATAGGCCGAGCGTTCGCTGTCGATAATTTCCGTTGCCACGCCGGTGGTATTGTCCAGCACATCGCCCACCGATTCCAGGTTCTGATCCTTCATGCGCTGTTCGGTGATGACACTGAAGGATTGTGGTACATCGCGCGGCGCGAGATTCATTTTCGTCCCGGCGGTGGTGGTTTTTACCGTGTAATCCTGTGAGGTCGCATCGCCGGAACCCGCCGTACTGCCGTTAACAATAATATCGTCTTCCGCCGCTTGTGCCGGGAGGATGGCTGATGCAACCGCCAGCGCCAACAGTGAAAACGCGAACCGCATTTTGTTATTCACTGCGCCATTTTCTTTGCCATAAAAAGACATACGCGTTCCCCGTAAGGAAAGTTATTATTTGATTTTTTATTTAACGAGAATACAAACGATAATCATTTACCATAAAAAGTAACGGTACGCGAGGACAGAGTGTAAAAGGGGATGGAATTCGCCGGTACGGCTACGCCGCTTTATCGCTGTGCGCAACGTCGGCAGCAAAAACATAGCCGAGGCCGCGCAAGGTTTTGATCAGCGCCGGTTGGTGGGGATTGGCTTCGATTTTGCGGCGTAAGCGCATGATTAACACATCAATGGTGCGATCAAACACGTCCACGCTTTCGCTGTGCGTTAAGGTCAGCAACTGTTCGCGGTTCAGCACCCGGCGCGCATTTTGCACCAGCGCCAGCAGCAAGCTGTACTCGCCTTGCGTCAGACCAACCACCTGATGCTGCGGGTTAAACAGTTCGCAGCGTTCAGGGTCAAGATGCCAGCCGTTAAAAGTAAAACCGGGCAGCTTTTCCATTGAGATTTCCGCCGCCAGCACGCCGCTGCGCCGCAGTACCGCCTTGACGCGCGCCACCAGCACGCGGGCGTTAAACGGTTTGCCGATATAGTCGTCCGCGCCCATCTCCAGGCCAACCACCACATCCGACTCGCTGCCAAGCCCGGTGAGCATCACCACTGGCAGCGACGGGCGTTGTTTTTGCAACTGCTGCAGCACCCGCAGACCGTTGATATCCGGCAGCATCATATCGAGCAGCACCAGCGCGATATCCGCATGGTGCGCGCTAAGCGTTAGCGCATCCTGCCCGTTATGGCAGACGTAAACCGTAAAGACATGCTCGCTCAGCACCTCTTTCAACAGTTCGCACACCGCGCTATCGTCATCCACCACCAGAATTGCAGGTTTCATCGTCCGCTTCCGCCAGGCCCGTTTGGGTAAGTCTGATCCATTCTGTTGGCGGTCATTTATAAATGCAGCGACTAAATGCCGAATTTTTAACCGTGGTCACATCCCCCTCGCTCTTCGTCACGTCACTTTTGACGATGGCCTGTTTTTCGTCAGTATTTTGACCAAATTTACGGCGTAATATCGGTAAATACCCCCAATATTGTTATGGCATAGAAGATGCATAATGGGGGCGACACTGTTAACTGGAGCGAAAGTGATGAAAAAAGTCGTCACGGTTTGCCCGTATTGCGCCTCGGGATGCAAAATCCATCTGGTGGTCGATAACGGCAAAATCGTTCGGGCGGAAGCCGCACAGGGCAAAACCAATCAGGGCACTCTCTGCCTGAAAGGTTATTACGGCTGGGATTTTATCAACGATACCCAGATCCTGACGCCCCGGCTCAAAAGCCCGATGATCCGTCGCCAGCGCGGCGGCAAACTGGAGTCGGTCTCCTGGGATGAAGCGCTCGATTATGTCGCCAGCCGTTTGCGCGCCATTAAAGAGAAGTACGGCCCGGATGCCATTCAGACCACCGGTTCTTCCCGTGGTACGGGTAATGAAACCAACTACATAATGCAAAAATTCGCGCGCGCCGTTATTGGTACCAATAACGTCGACTGCTGCGCTCGTGTCTGACACGGCCCTTCGGTTGCAGGTCTGCACCAATCGGTCGGCAATGGCGCGATGAGTAATGCCATTAATGAAATCGATAACACGGATTTAGTGTTTATCTTTGGTTACAACCCGGCGGATTCTCACCCTATCGTCGCCAATCATGTGATTCGGGCGAAACAGAATGGGGCGAAAATCATCGTCTGCGATCCGCGCAAAATTGAAACCGCGCGCATTGCCGATATGCACGTCGCACTGAAAAACGGATCCAATATCGCCCTGCTTAACGCCATGGGCCATGTGATCATTGAAGAGAACCTCTACGACCAGGCGTTTGTCGCCAGCCGGACGGAAGGGTTTGAAGAGTACCGGAAGATTGTCGAGGGCTACACCCCGGAATCGGTCGAGGAGATCACCGGCGTCAGCGCGCAGGAGATCCGCCAGGCCGCCCGTATGTACGCCGGGGCGAAAACCGCAGCCATCCTGTGGGGCATGGGCGTGACCCAGTTCTATCAGGGCGTGGAAACGGTGCGTTCGCTCACCAGCCTTGCCATGCTGACCGGCAACCTGGGTAAACCGCATGTTGGGGTCAACCCGGTGCGCGGCCAGAACAACGTGCAGGGCGCGTGCGATATGGGCGCGCTGCCGGATACGTACCCGGGCTATCAGTATGTGAAAGAAGAGGCGCACCGCGAGAAATTCGCCAAAGCGTGGGGCGTGGAAAGCCTGCCAGCGCATACCGGTTATCGCATCAGCGAACTGCCGCATCGCGTTGAGCATGGCGAAGTGCGCGCCGCGTACATTATGGGTGAAGATCCGCTGCAAACGGATGCCGAACTGTCGGCAGTTCGCAAGGCATTCGAAGGGCTTGAACTGGTGATTGTGCAGGACATCTTCATGACCAAAACCGCAGCCGCGGCGGATGTCATCCTGCCTTCCACCTCCTGGGGCGAGCACGAAGGTGTTTATACCGCAGCAGATCGCGGTTTCCAGCGCTTCTTTAAAGCGGTTGAACCGAAGTGGGATCTGAAAACGGACTGGCAAATCATCAGTGAAATCGCCACCCGTATGGGTTATCCGATGCATTACAACAACACGCAGGAGATCTGGGACGAGTTGCGTCATTTATGCCCCGATTTCTACGGCGCCACCTACGAAAAAATGGGTGAGCTGGGCTACATCCAGTGGCCGTGTCGCGATACGTCGGAGGCCGATCAGGGCACCTCTTATCTCTTTAAAGAGAAGTTCGACACACCAAACGGGCTGGCGAAATTCTTCACCTGCGACTGGGTCGCGCCGATGGATAAACTCACCGACGAGTATCCGATGGTGCTCTCCACCGTGCGTGAAGTGGGCCACTACTCTTGCCGCTCAATGACCGGCAACTGTGCGGCGCTGGCCGCGCTGGCGGACGAACCAGGCTATGCGCAAATCAACGCCGCCGACGCCGCAAGGCTGGGCATTGAGGATGAAGCGCTGGTGTGGGTTAACTCGCGTAAAGGCAAAATCATCACCCGCGCGCAGGTCAGCGAACGCCCGAACAAAGGTGCGGTGTATATGACTTACCAGTGGTGGATTGGTGCCTGTAACGAGCTGGTGACGGAGAACCTGAGCCCAATAACCAAAACGCCGGAGTACAAGTACTGCGCCGTGCGCATCGAGCCGATCGCCGATCAGCGCGCCGCCGAGCAGTATGTGATCGACGAATATAACAAGCTGAAAACCCGGTTGCGCGAAAGCGCGATGGGCTGATTGCCGCGTTTGTCGAAGCCAAAGCGGAGTGATCTTCACTCCGCTTTTTTATTTATCTTCCGTTAGTCACACCACCGGGTGAACAGCGCCTCAATCAACTTCCTGAAAAATCATCGTTATTAACGAACTGAAACACAGTTCTTCTGTCATCTGTTGCCATGTTTACCTATAACTAACAGGAGAATATGCTCATTGACGATTGCCGCGAAACCCCATGCCGCCTGTAAAAAAACACCGCAGAGAAGATCACCCCAGTTCCTCATTTAACCTGAACAGGTATCACCTGCTTTCTCTTGTGATTCTGGTGTTTTTGGCGCTCCTGCTGGCCCGCGTTGCCGACCTGCAACTGCTCAATCACCCGATGCTGGAGCATGAAGCCGATCAGCGTTCATTACGCACCATTACGCTACCGACCAACCGCGGAACGCTGGTGGATCGTGACGGCCAGGCGTTAGCCCTGAGTGTTCCCTCGCGCGACATCATTGCCGATCCGAAACGCATTCTCGAAGCGAATCCTGATTTTACCAGCCCGAAGTGGGCTTACCTCGCTGCGGCGCTCAATGTCAGCCCGCAAGCCCTGCGGGCGCAGCTTACGGCGAATCCCAATAAGCACTTCCTCTATCTGGGCCGAAAAATCGAACTGGGTATCGCCAAAGATATTGCCGCGCTGCATCTGAAAGGGATCACGACCGAATATGACGACAGCCGTTTTTATCCCATGGGCGAAGCCGCCGCGCCGCTTTTGGGCATCGTGGGCGCCGATAACACGGGGCTGAATGGGCTGGAAAAAAGTTATAACACCATTCTTGAAGGCAAACCGGGTCAGGAAGAGTACCGCCAGGACGGTGACGGCCACCTGATTTCCGTGGTCAATTACGAACCGCCGCAGCAACCACCGACCGTTCAGCTCAGTATCGACAAGTTCGATCAATACACGCTTTACAGCGCATTACGTGATGGCGTGCTGCTTAACAAGGCGGATTCAGGTGCGGCTGTGCTGGTAAAAATCGACACCGGCGAGATTCTGGGAATGGCGTCTTACCCTTCGTTTAATCCCAACAATTACGAAAGCGCCACCCCGATGCAAATGCGCAACACGGCGATTAACGATAGCTATGAACCGGGTTCAACCGTGAAGCCGCTGGTGGTTCTCGAAGGGCTGGAGCGCCATTTAATCCAACCGAACTCGGTTCTTGATACCTCGCCTTACGTCGTCAACGGGCATTTGATACGGGATGTCGGGCACTGGCCGCGCCTGACGATAACCGGCATTTTGCAGAAATCGAGCGATACCGGCGCGTCCCACATTGCGCTTGCCATGCCGGCTCAGGCGCTGGTCAATACCTACCAGGCGTTTGGCCTCGGCAAACCCACCGGGTTAGGTTTAACGGGCGAGAGTGTCGGCTACTTTCCCTTACACCGCCAGCGCTGGGCCGACATTGAACGCGCAACGTTCTCTTTTGGCTACGGCCTACGCGTAACGCCGCTGCAGATCGCGCGGGAATATGCAACGCTGGGCTCGTTCGGGATCTATCGCCCTCTTTCCATCACCAAAGTCACGCCGCCGGTGATGGGCGTCAGAGTGGCGAATCCGGTCACCGCAAAAACCGTCGTCTATATGATGGAAAGCGATGTTTTACCGGGCGGCTCAGGTTTACGCGCGGCGGTACCGGGCTATCAGCTCGCCACGAAAACCGGTACGGCGGAAAAAATGGGTACCGACGGGAAGTACGATGGCGGCTACGTCAACTACACCGCAGGCGTTGCTCCGGCCAGCCACCCGGAAGTGGCGCTGGTGGTGATGGTTAACCATCCGACAGTGGGCGATCACTTTGGTGGCTCGGTCGCGGCACCGATTTTCGGCAAAATTATCGGCCCGGTACTGAAACATATGAATATCGCGCCCGATGCCATCAGCAATAAACCCTCCGTCAATGCATCCTGATGCCGGGCGGCTCACGCGGCGGTGTCACGATGGGGCGTAACGTCTGACAGGTGTGACAAACCGCCCGGTAGTGTAATGTCATCAACATCATCTCCTGATAATGAGAGCGTCGTTGTTGAACTCCACAGAAGCAGAATTACCGGTCAGCCAGCAGAACCATAACATTGCGCGCCTCGCGACAGCACAGGCGCTGGCTGGCGCTAACTCGGTCGTCTTTTACGCCACTGGCGCGATAGTCGGTAATACCCTCGCGCCCAGCAGTACGCTGGCAACGCTGCCCGTCACGGTTTTTGTTCTGGGGATGGCAGCCTGCATTCTGCCGTTTGGCGCGCTGGCTCGCCGACGGGGCAGACGGGCGGCCTTTATGACCGGCACCGGCGCAGGCGTGTTGACCGGGCTGCTGGCCTCGCTGGCGGTCGTGATCGGCTCCTTTTCCCTGTTCTGCCTGGCGGCTTTTTTCGGCGGCGCATACGCGGCTGTTGCGCTCTCGTTTCGCTTTGCCGCCACCGATGGTGTGGGCAGCGAACGACGGGCGCGGGCGTTGTCGCTGGTGATGGGCGGCGGCGTCGTAGCGGGCGTACTTGGCCCGATGCTGGTCACCGGCACTATGAACGCCTGGCCGGAGCATACTTTTGCCGTCACCTTTCTCGCGCAGGCAGCGGTCGCGGCGATGGCCGCAACGGTACTGCTCGGCGTCAAATCCCCTGCCGTTACCAGTCACGCGCAGCACGGCGGTCGCCCGCTTCACGAGATCGCCCGTCTGCCGGGCTTTCGTCGTACCGTATTTGGCGGCGCGGTAGCCTATATGGTGATGAACTTCCTGATGACCGCCGCGCCGCTGTCGATGCATCAGCACGGTCTTTCTCAGCAGGCGGCGAATCTGGGCATTCAGTGGCATGTGATTGCGATGTACGGGCCGGGCTTTTTTACCGGCAAATTGATTCAGCGCTTTGGTGCCAGCCGCATTGGCGCAGCGGGATTGCTGATCACCGCCCTTTCGGTGCTCGCCGGTCTGCTCGGTACTGACATCCTGCATTACTGGCTGTCGCTGATCCTGCTTGGCATCGGCTGGAACTTTGGTTTTACCGGCGCTTCGGCGAAGATCATTGAGTTTCACCGCCCGGAAGAGAAAACCCGCGTCCAGTCGCTGAATGACTTTATTGTCTTTGGCGTGATGATTGTCGGCTCTTTCTCCTCCGGCGCGCTGCTCAATGCCTTTGGCTGGAATGCGGTGCTGTGGGGATCGCTGGTGCCGGTGGTGGCGGGTTTTCTGGCGATGATGGGCAAAGGCAACACGGTAAGAAGATAAAAAAATCCCTCCGGGAAGGAGGGATTGAGCGGTTTACTGACCGGCGGTTTTATCAAATTTGCCCAGCATTTCGCGCTCGTAGGCCAGCGCTTTTTTGCGGTCGAATTTGTGTTCCCACTTGGCAATAACCAGCACCGCCAGCGCATTCCCCACCACGTTCAGCGCGGTACGCGCCATATCGAGGATACGGTCAACACCGGCGATAAAGGCCAGCCCTTCCAGCGGAATACCGACGCTGCCCAGCGTCGCCAGCAATACCACGAAGGAGACGCCCGGAACGCCCGCGATGCCTTTTGAGGTCACCATCAGCGTCAGCACGAGGATAATCTCCTGCCACAGCGACAGATCGATACCGTACAACTGCGCAATAAAGATGGCGGCAATACTCTGGTACAGCGTTGAACCGTCGAGGTTAAAGGAGTAACCGGTCGGCACCACGAAGCTGGTAATGGAGGCAGGCGCGCCGTAGGCTTCCATTTTTTCAATAATACGCGGCAGCACGCTCTCTGAACTGGCGGTTGAGTAGGCCAGAATCAACTCATCTTTCAGGATGCGGATCAGGATCCAGATGCTCAGCCCGCAGATGCGCGCCACAATGCCCAGCACCACCAGCGCGAAGAACAGGATCGCGAAGTAAACCAAAATCACCAGCTTCGCCAGCGGCCACAGCGAGGCAAAACCGAAGTTCGCCACCGTTACCGAGATCAGCGCGAACACGCCGACCGGCGCATAGCGCATCACCATATGGGTGACTTTAAACATGGTTTCGGAAATAGAACGGAACACAGTCACCAGCGGCTCGCGGTGCGATGCCGGCAGCGATGAAAGCCCCAGGCCAAACAGCACCGAGAAGAAGATGATCGGCAGCATATCGCCCTTCGCCATCGACGCGATGATATTGGTCGGCACCAGCGACAGAATCGTCCCCATCAGGCCGTGGGCGTGGCTTTGCACATCCGCGGTGGTGCTTTGGTATTTCGAAATATCCACCGTCGCCAGTTGCGACATATCGATCCCCGCGCCCGGCTGGAACACATTCGCCAGCGTAATACCGAGCACGATCGCAACCGTAGTGATCACTTCGAAATAGATGATGGTTTTCGCGCCAATGCGGCCAAGCTGTTTCGCGTCGCCAACGCCAGCAATCCCGACAATCAGCGTCGAGATAACAATCGGCACCACGATCATTTTGATCAGGTGAATAAAGATATCGCCCGCCGGAGACAGGAGATTCGCAATCAGCCATTCGCGGCTGTCGCTCTGATAATGCAGGTAACTACCCAGAAGAATACCCAGCACAAGGGCTAGCAGAATCTGCCAGGCCAGGCTGATTTTCATGTTTTTCATCACTACAGACTTCCTCAATGAAGCGCCATTCCATGCTCGGGAACGACACATACTGAAAGGGTATGATTAACGTCGCACGGTATTGCGGGGTTTTTTAACGCGCATTATCAGTATCATTTGCAGGGTGTAACGTGCAACCCTATACCGGGAGGGGGTTTGACTGATTTTTTAACTAAAAACCGTCTTTTATTTCAGTTATTAATAATAAGTATTTGTTATACAAAAATTTTCAATCCACTGAATTCCAATCTTTCCGCCAGGAAATTATTCCACAAAATTGGTTCATTTGCGTATTTTTTAAGCATTAGAAATGTCGCAGAGGTCGCTCCGTAGCGGAAATTTCGTCTGCCATTTGTCATTAACGCAGTGAATAGTACCTGGTAAAAATAATTATGACGCTATTGGTTCCGCGATGTATTTTCAGCAGCTTGCCACAGCGCGTTATTCTGCAACGCTATTAAGTGTAATCGAACCGTCACATTCCATAACCTGCTGTTATGAGTCATTTTTCTTCTCCCTGCCGCTATTTTTCATTTCTGCATTACACCAGCGCATTTATTTTGCTGCTTTTTTACTGAATCTCATCAATGCGTGATCTATCGCTCAAATAGTAAACAAAGCTTGTAAAGGCCCTACAATTAACGTTCTTGTGACATATTATTAACATCTTACAAGGAGAGCAATTGCCATGAGCCAA
Source organism: Kosakonia sp. MUSA4 (assembly GCF_013085925.1). Lineage (NCBI taxonomy): Bacteria > Pseudomonadati > Pseudomonadota > Gammaproteobacteria > Enterobacterales > Enterobacteriaceae > Kosakonia > Kosakonia sp. MUSA4. The sequence goes on along the minus strand of NZ_CP025697.1, from coordinate 115,242 downwards.
ATACATAAACACGATATTCCCGCCAATATTGCGGAACGTTGCCTGATCAATCCGGAGCAGTATGAAGCCAAATATCATCAATCCATCACCGACCCTGACACATTCTGGGGCGAGCAGGGAAAGATCCTCGACTGGATTACGCCGTATAAAACGGTGAAAAACACCTCCTTCGCACCCGGCAACATTTCGATTAAATGGTATGAAGACGGCACATTAAACCTGGCCGCCAACTGCCTTGACCGCCATCTCGCCGAACGCGGCGGCCAGACGGCCATTATCTGGGAAGGCGATGACGCCAGCCAGAGTAAAAAAATCACCTACCGCGAGCTGCACCGCAGCGTATGCCAGTTTGCCAATGTGCTGGTCGAGCTCGGGATTAAGAAAGGTGATGTTGTCGCGATTTACATGCCGATGGTGCCGGAAGCGGCTGTCGCCATGCTCGCCTGCGCCCGCATCGGCGCGGTGCATTCGGTGATTTTCGGCGGCTTCTCGCCGGAAGCCGTCGCCGGACGCATTATCGATTCCAGCTCCCGGCTGGTGATCACCGCCGACGAAGGCGTGCGCGCCGGTCGTAATATTCCGCTGAAGAAAAATGTCGATGACGCGCTGAAAAACCCGAACGTTAACAGCGTTGAACACGTCGTGGTTCTGAAGCGTACCGGCGGCAAAATCGACTGGAACGCAGGCCGCGATCTGTGGTGGAACGAGCTGACCGAAAAAGCCAGCGACCAGCACCAGCCGGTGGAAGTCGGCGCGGAAGATCCGCTCTTTATCCTCTATACCTCCGGCTCGACCGGCAAACCGAAAGGCGTGCTGCACACCACCGGCGGTTATCTGGTTTATGCCGCGACGACCTTTAAATATGTCTTTGATTATCATCCGGGCGATGTCTACTGGTGTACGGCCGATGTCGGCTGGGTAACCGGCCACAGCTATTTGCTCTACGGGCCGCTGGCCTGCGGCGCTATTACGCTGATGTTTGAAGGCGTGCCGAACTGGCCAACCCCGGCGCGCATGAGCCAGGTGGTGGATAAACACCAGGTCAATATTCTCTATACCGCACCGACGGCGATCCGCGCACTGATGGCCGAAGGCGACAAAGCCATTGCGGGTACTGACCGCTCTTCGCTGCGCATTCTCGGTTCAGTGGGCGAGCCCATTAACCCGGAAGCGTGGGAGTGGTACTGGTCGAAGATCGGCAACGGTAAATGCCCGGTGATGGACACCTGGTGGCAGACGGAAACCGGCGGTTTTATGATCACCCCGCTGCCTGGCGCAACGCGCCTGAAAGCCGGTTCGGCAACCCATCCGTTCTTTGGCGTGCAACCGGCGCTGGTGGATAACGAAGGGAATGCGCTTGAGGGCGCGACCGAAGGTAACCTGGTGATCACCGACTCCTGGCCAGGCCAGGCGCGTACGCTGTTTGGCGATCACGAGCGCTTTGAACAGACCTACTTCTCCACCTTCAAAAACTGCTATTTCAGCGGCGACGGCGCGCGTCGTGACGAAGAGGGCTATTACTGGATCACCGGCCGCGTGGACGATGTGCTGAACGTTTCCGGTCACCGCCTGGGCACCGCCGAGATTGAATCGGCGCTGGTTTCGCATCCGAAAATCGCCGAGGCCGCCGTGGTGGGTATTCCGCACAGCATCAAAGGCCAGGCGATTTATGCCTATGTCACGCTGAACCACGGTGAAGAGCCGTCGCCGGAACTCTACACCGAAGTGCGTAACTGGGTGCGTAAAGAGATTGGCCCGCTGGCAACGCCGGATGTACTGCACTGGACAGATTCGCTGCCGAAAACACGCTCCGGCAAAATCATGCGCCGCATCCTGCGCAAAATCGCGGCGGGCGATACCAGTAACTTCGGCGATACCTCGACGCTCGCCGATCCTGGCGTCGTGGAAAAACTGCTCGAAGAGAAGCAGGCCATTACCATGCCGTCTTAATAATCGTAACGCCCTGCCGGATAAGGCCCCGGCCACTATCCGGCTGACAAACAAAACCATAACGCTCTCCTTATAAGGAGAGGAAACAATCACCTCACCCTACAGTCCTCAATGGATTTCATGTTGCAGGAAGGCGGCAAACGCGCACATCCCCGGGAGCACAGATAATGGTGTAACCGGGGTGGGCACGTGCGGCCAACGAACCGGCGATGCGAAAGACAAAGGGGAGACCTCTGGAGAATTCTGTGATGAATAACATTTATCAACAGATAGAAAACAGTGCGCATTTCAGGGAGTTAGTTGCAAGACGGCAACGGTTTGCCTTTTCCCTTTCCATCATCATGCTGATTATCTACGTCGGCTTTATTCTGCTTATCGCTTTTGCGCCGCACTGGCTCGGCACGCCGCTGCACGAAGGCACCAACGTGACGCGCGGCATCCCGATTGGGATTGGCGTGATTGTGATTTCGTTTGTGCTGACCGGCGTCTACGTCTGGCGGGCAAACGGTGAGTTTGATCGTCTGACCAAAGCCGTGCTGAGCGAGGTAAAAGCATCATGAAACGAGTCCTGACGGCGCTGGCCGCCACACTTCCTTTCACGGCGCACGCCGCCGATGCCATTACCGGCGAGGTACAACGCCAGCCAACCAACTGGCAGGCGATTATCATGTTTGTGATTTTTGTGGCGCTCACCCTGTACATCACTTACTGGGCGTCGAAACGCGTGCGTTCGCGCAGCGATTACTACACTGCGGGCGGCAATATTACCGGTTTTCAGAACGGGCTGGCGATTGCCGGTGACTTTATGTCGGCGGCCTCCTTCCTCGGGATCTCCGCGCTGGTGTACACCTCCGGCTACGACGGGCTGATTTACTCGCTGGGCTTCCTTGTCGGCTGGCCGATTATCCTGTTTTTGATCGCCGAACGGCTGCGCAACCTTGGGCGCTATACCTTCGCCGACGTGGCCTCATATCGCCTGAAACAGGGGCCGATTCGCACCCTTTCCGCCTGCGGTTCGCTGGTGGTGGTTGCGCTGTATCTGATTGCGCAGATGGTGGGTGCCGGTAAGCTTATCGAGCTGCTGTTCGGCCTGAACTATCACGTCGCCGTGGTACTGGTTGGCGTGCTGATGGTGCTGTATGTGCTGTTCGGCGGCATGCTCGCCACCACCTGGGTACAAATTATCAAAGCGGTATTGCTGCTGTTTGGCGCAAGTTTTATGGCCTTTATGGTGATGAAACACGTCGGTTTCAGCTTCAATAACCTGTTCACCGAAGCGATGGCGGTACATCCGAAAGGCGCGGCAATCATGAGCCCCGGCGGGCTGGTGAAAGATCCGATCTCCGCTCTGTCGTTAGGCCTGGGTCTGATGTTCGGCACCGCCGGTTTGCCGCATATCCTGATGCGTTTCTTCACCGTCAGCGATGCGCGTGAAGCCCGTAAAAGCGTGTTCTACGCCACAGGTTTTATGGGTTACTTCTACATTCTGACCTTTATCATCGGCTTTGGCGCGATCATGCTGGTCGGCGCGAATCCGGCGTTTAAAGATGCGGCGGGCACGCTGATTGGCGGTAACAATATGGCAGCGGTTCACCTTGCCGATGCGGTTGGCGGCAACCTGTTCCTCGGCTTTATCTCCGCCGTGGCGTTCGCCACCATTCTGGCGGTGGTCGCCGGGCTGACGCTGGCGGGCGCGTCGGCGGTCTCGCACGATCTCTACGCCAACGTATTCCGTAAAGGCGCGACCGAGCGTCAGGAGCTGAAGGTATCCAAAATCACCGTGCTGGTGCTCGGCGTGGTCGCCATTTTGTTGGGCATTCTGTTTGAGAAGCAGAACATCGCCTTTATGGTCGGTCTGGCCTTCTCCATTGCCGCAAGCTGCAACTTCCCGATTATTCTGCTCTCGATGTACTGGTCGAAACTGACCACGCGTGGCGCGATGATCGGCGGCTGGCTTGGCCTGCTGACGGCGGTGATTTTGATGATCCTCGGCCCGACCATTTGGGTACAGATCCTCGGTCACGCCACAGCGGTCTTCCCGTATGAGTATCCGGCGCTGTTCTCGATTGCCGTCGCGTTTATCGGTATCTGGCTCTTCTCCGCTACCGACAACACCGAAGCGGGCAAGCTGGAGCGCGAGCAGTTCCGCGCGCAGTTTATTCGCTCGCAGACCGGTATTGGTATCGAACAGGGTCGCGCACACTAATCCCCTGCCCCGGTCTGTAATGGCCGGGGATCACATTTTCGCCTCTCCACAAAGTACCTTTGCCAAACTGAAACAACGCGCTAATTCATCAATAGCTGAATTTATAAATGGCTTGCGAGGAAGCAATGAAAAATATACCGGTATCACTTTTGCGCGATACCGGTTGTCTCGTTTAGCGTGCCATTAACGCAAAAACGCCCCAGCCCAGATATTCCCTTGTCCAGGTAACGTGGCGAACAGGTGCCAGCGTCAGTATTTCCCGCACTTCGGCGGCAAATTCATCGTTGGGGTTTTCCGCCAGCCAGCGGCGCAGGGTCAGCCATTTTGCCGCTTCATACCGATCCCAGCCTTCCTGGTCTGCCAGCACCATTTCCACTACGTCATAGCCGCGTTCGCCGAAGCTGGCGACAAGCTGCGGGAGCGTGAGAAAATCGGCCAACGCGCTGGCGCCGCAGGCCTTGGCTTCCTCGTCCGTTGCGGGTAACTGACGCCAGTACGGTTCACCAATAAGTATGATTCCGCCGGGTTTGAGGCTCTTTGCCAGCAGCGCGATGGTTCCGCCGACGCCGCCCGCTATCCAGGTTGCGCCGACACAGGCAGCCACGTCACATTTTTCGTCGGCGATATAACCGGACGCATCGTTATGAATAAAATGCACATGTGCCGCAACGCCCAGCGCTTCGGCACGCAATTTTGCCTGCGCGGTGAAGAGCGGGCTCATGTCGATGCCGACACCGGTAATGCCGTAATCGCGAGACCAGGTGCAAAGCATCTCACCCGAACCGCTGCCGAGATCGAGGATCCGCGCCCCCGGTTTCATGCGTAACACGCGCCCAAGGGTGGCATATTTTTCTGGCGTAAACGGGTTATGGATGCGGTGTTCACTTTCGCTGATAGTAAAAATACGTGGGATATCCATTAGTTAACTCCTTTCCCGGAGATGACGCGGACGAGCAAAATACGCCCACCGTGGGTGAGAATGTATAAGAGATGTTGTTTCTGACGGGATAAATTCATACTGGAAAACCTGTTTCATCATCATGAGCAAAACGTGCAAACACACAGCGGTGTCCGCATTCGATTTCAGCGCATTGATAACCAGCCCGGTCTGAAAAGCCCGGCAAACTGATTATCAGATGATGACATTCTCCAGCATCAAAGCCTCGGGTGAGTTGGAAGGTATTTACTAAGTGAATGGTAACGCTGTGATATAAAAAGGACAAGTATGAGTCGGAAAAATGTGATCGCCATGGAAAACACGCTGGCATAAAAGCGCCGGAATTCGGTCTCATCCCGTAAAACAAAGCATGCCGCTGTCGAGGCAGCCAGCGGCAATGCAACAACAGAAGATAACATTCAGGTTTTTAATCCTGAAAAAATCGTTGTACGTATCAATTATAAATCGGATGAAAATCTATTCTGCTATTAACGAGATCCAGTCGCTGGGTACATCTGTAAAAAATGTGGCTTCCTGCGTGACCGTCCTTGTTCCGACAATAACGTATTGACTTAAATCCGGGTTAACATCCGTTAAAATATAGTACGGTTTGCGCCCGGACATACTCCCCTGATTTTCCAGCTGCGCGCCCACACTGCCATCGGTTTTAAATTCAAAATACAAAGCATTAGCCGGAACGGTGATTTGATATTTATAAGTACCATAGGAGGCGCCATCGAGAATACACGAGGCGGAGACGGAATCGCCTTTTGCATTACTGATGATATAAGCGCCAATATCCGCAAGGCTCTTATAATTGTTGTCCTTAATAATCTTCTGAATATAGGCGATCGCCTGACCTGGCGTCCGCCCTCTGCACGACACTATTTGCGGCTGGAATCCCGTTTGTTGGATCGTGGCAAAATCTCGTTTATCCCCACGATAATAAACAGATGACATATCTTTATCTCCTCATGGCAATGACACGCCCGCAACAGAATGCGTTTCTGTCATTAGGGTTGTAATAATGGCGTTAGTGTTTTTTTATTTGCACAGCAAATCGGTTTATTGAGAGAAAATAAGCGAAACACGCCGATTTACGCTTTATAACCAACCGGTTCATCAAGCAAATAACAGTTTTAAAAATAACAGCATTAATAAGAAAAGAAATCAGGCTTTTGGCGTAGACCTTTTATCCTGATGAGCCGCACGCGGATCTAAACAGGCCATAGCGTTTTCAGCATAAAGCCGATATTCAGGGTTAGATATTTACTGCTGCAGGCAGGCCCGGATTTCTGCTGAATATTTCGACGGTGGGTGTGTTCTACTGATTCCCAAAATGAAGATGCCAATGAGTGGTGCCGTAAACCAGACAACGCACTTTCCTGTCCTGCCTCCATCAAAACCGATATAAAAAAACCGCCGCTTGCCATTTATCCCGGAAGCCCAACAGGAACTTCGGGATTCATTTATCTGCATGTATACACAGCAAAAATAGTGTGGAAGCGCACTTAGATTCATGAACAGAACCCTCAAAAGGGTTCGATAAATTGCACACCGGTCTATTCAGAGAAAAACGGAGAAAGATATGGCTTCAGGCTGGGTTAACGGAGAGTATCGTGTCGAAATTACCGGCAGGGATGAAAAACGCGGGCCGAATGGTGGTCGCGATGGTGCAGATAAAGGGCCGAAGGGAGAATCCCTGGTCATAAATAACGGTCAACTGGGTTACTGGGTAACAGAAACCTACCGTTCAAATCGGGAACATGACTTTACCCGGACTGTTTTTGTGCCCGTCGGCCCGTCAGAGGCAGCAAAAGCAGCCACTGCGGCAAAAGCGCTTCAGGATCAAAAAAATGCTGAAGCAGCAGCAAAGAATTTTGCCGCACAGACAGCCACCGCTGCGGCAATCGCGGAACAAAATCGTCAGGCCGCGATTTTTGCTGCCGCTACGGCCGGGCAGTATCAGTCAGTCTCTCAGGCAGAAGCAGAACTGAATACGGCAACAACAGAAGCGGCCAGGTTAAAAGATCTTGCGGCCAGCGCGTTAAATGCTGCGCAGGCAAAACGACAGGAAGCGATTAACGCGATACCGGTCGCCGCTCAGGCTGAGAAAACGTATCAGGATCTCAGGACCAAAATATCCACCATGACCCTGAAGAATGGGTATTACGGAACCGTTAAACGTGAGGTGGTGAAATCAACTAAAAATTCAGATGTCTACGGCAATGTTTTTTATTCATCCGGTATCAGCCAGGCTCAGGTAATTGCGGCTGAGACGGATGCGGTAAACAAACGTAATATTGCTAATAATCTCCCAAAAGAAGCGACGACTGCCGAGCAGGCCAGTCTTCAGGCGACAGCCAGTTATAATGCGGCAGAAACTCGCCGCCAGGCCGCCCAGGCGGCACTGACTGCATCCAGAGAAGCCGCGGAACGTGCAGCAGAGGCTGAACGTCAACGCCAGCTTGCTGAAGCCGCGGCAGCGGCAGCGGCGGAACAACAGCGACAGGCCGAAGCCGCTGCGAAAGCGGCTGAAGAGGCCCGCATTGCGGCTGAGAGAGCCGCTGCGTTGCAAGCCCGACAGACCGCGGCAAACAAACTCTTTTCAACAGATATCCAGTCGGTTCGCGGTATCCCCCTTTCCGCAGAGATGTCGTTATCTCCCCTGAGCTGGTCGGTTGCCTCTGCCGGTGGCATCACGCTGGCAAAAGATACAGCGGGTACGGTTATGTCACGGATGACTGCAATACTTGCTGAGCTTCGCAGCCTTGCAGTGGCGAGTATGACAGGCCCGGTCGCGGTAACGATTATGGGGCTGTTGTATTCCCGCGATGTGGGTGCCGGAAGCGATGTTGTTCCGGGGCGCGATATAAGTGCGTTAACGCCTGCGGAGTTCTTTTCTCTTCCTGATATGGCAACTCTGGCTCAGGCTGCTGAGACAAGTACACCTGTCGCGATGCCTGTTCGGGGGCACCTGGTCGAACGGGAAGACGGTACGCTTGAAACTCAGTTCATTCGGTTCCCGGAGCCTGGCGATGTTAAGGTAGTGCAAGCCGAACCGGACAGTGCAACAGGTTATTGGGGCTATACGCTGCCAGCGATGCCGGGTGTGCCAGCCCAGACGATCCTAATCAGCCCCGCTGACGCCCCTGGACTGGATGCTCCATTAACGTTAACCGGTCCGGTTCCATTGCCGGAAACGATTATTCATACAGGCGATCAGGATACCGCTCCGCAGGGTTTAACCATCACCACAACACCGGTTGCGGATGACCTGGATTTTGCCGATGTAATCCTTATTTTCCCTGCAGAATCTGGTCTGCGGCCACTGTATGTGATGCTCCGGAGTCGTCGGAATATGCCAGGTACCGTAAGTGGCAATGGGCAGAAAGCGGGGGAAAACTGGCTTGATGGTGCATCTACCGGAGACGGCGCGCCGTTGCCAGAACAGATCGCGGAAAAACTGAACGGCAAAAACTACAGCAGCTTTGATTCCTTCCGAAATGCATTCTGGCGTGCGGTTGCAGTGGATCCTGAATTGAGCAAGCAGTTCAGTACTTACGATTTGAACCGTATGCAGCGGGGACGGGCACCTGTGGCAGATTTTACTGAATCGGCAGGGAAGCGCGTCGGTATTGAGCTTCACCATAAGGTTGCAATTTACACAGGCGGTGAAGTATATGATGTCGACAACCTGAGCGCAGTCACCCCTAAACGCCACATCAATATTCATAAGGGAGAATAAAATGTCGAAAAACAACTTACAGGAATACACCGAAAGCGAATTTCTCAGCTTTGTCCGTAAGATTTGTGAAGCAGATTTCGCCACTGAAGCTGAAAACGACAGCGCCATTTATGAGTTCGCGCGTATAACAGAGCACCCGGAAGGATGGAACCTTATCTTTCATCCCAAAAACGGGGCAGATAACTCACCAGAAGGGGTTGTTAAAACCATAAAAGAATGGCGGGCTGCAAATAACAAATCTGGATTTAAAGGCGCATAACCGTACCGGTGGCTCCTGTGCTTTACAGGAGCCACCGACCACTGCGTAACCGGAGCGTCGGCATTTGCGGCTCGCTGTTGTGTGTATCAAGAATAGCGGCCAGTTGAGAAATGACGCCCCGTCACTTTTCGCACTTAACCGACATTGTAATTTCCTTCTGTCGACTTTGAGCGAAAAGCAAACTACAACGCCCCGTCTCTTTCTGCGCCATTATGGGATATATTAGAAAACTCTCTCTTTGTAACAGGCGGCATCGGCAATGGCTTTGATCCCAAAAAACTACGCGCGGCTGGAAAGCGGCTACCGTGAGAAAGCACTAAAAATCTACCCGTGGGTGTGTGGACGCTGTTCGCGGGAATTTGTTTATTCAAACCTACGTGAATTAACGGTTCACCATATCGATCACGACCATACCAATAACCCGGAAGATGGCAGCAACTGGGAGTTGTTGTGTCTGTATTGCCATGACCACGAACATTCGAAATACACGGAAGCGGATCAGTACGGCACCACCGTGGTAGCGGGTGAAGATGCGCAAAAAGATGTCGGAGCAGCAACTTATAATCCATTTGCCGATTTGAAGTCGATGCTAAACAAGAAGAAATAGCGCCAGCAACGTCTCCCTCTGCACAAAACTGCCGGCGTGCGGCGCGTCGTCTGTTTACAGAATGAAGCCAGGCGGGGTCTTGCTACTGACATAAGTTTGCAAAAAATTACCAAAACTGGCAGTTGATTGCTATTTGTATGACTTTTAAACTTCCCTGGCAACTTATTGATTAAATTTGTCTTAGGGATATAAAAATGAAAAAAAGTCGTGTTGCAGTAATGATGATGGCCGCGTTTTCAGGAGCAGTTTATGCAGGACCGGCGCAACTTACGCCGAATTTTTCCCCGGAGAGTTTAACGGTTTCAGCCTCGGGTGGGATGCTGAGCGGGAAATCCCATGAGATGGTTTACGACGAAGTCACCGGGCGTAAAATCAGCCAACTGGACTGGAAACTCAAAAATGTCGCCATTCTGAAAGGCGATATTTCCTGGGATGCATACTCTTTTCTGACACTGAACGCCCGCGGCTGGACATCGATGGCATCTGGCTCCGGTCATATGGATGATTATGACTGGTTGAACGACAGGCAATCCGCATGGACAGACCACTCATCCCATCCGGCTACGCATGTCAATTATGCCAATGAATACGATCTCAATGTTAAAGGCTGGATATTCCAGGACGAGAACTACAAAGCGGGTGTAACGGCGGGTTATCAGGAAACGCGTTTCAGTTGGACTGCTACCGGTGGTTCTTACAATTACGATAACGGGACAAATGTCGGGAATTTCCCGGCGGGCGAACGTGGTATTGGTTATAGCCAGCGTTTCTCTATGCCATACATTGGCCTTGCTGGCCAGTATCGTATTAATGACTTTGAATTTAACGCGCTGTTTAAATTCAGTGATTGGGTCCGTGCTCATGATAACGACGAGCACTATATGCGCGATCTGACTTTCCGTGAGAAAACGTCAAGTTCACGCTATTACGGTGCGTCAATTGATGCCGGATATTACGTCACACCGCAGGCCAAAGTTTTTGCTGAATTTGCCTATAGCCGTTTTGAAGAAGGCAAAGGCGGTACTCAAATTATTGATACCAACAGTGGCGAATCAGCATCTATTGGCGGAGATGCTGCTGGCATTTCTAACAATAGCTATACCGTTACAGCCGGTCTGCAATATCGCTTCTGAATCAGCGCAACGCGTATATTTTTTTACAAAATATCAGGCTCCTGACGGGGCCTTTTTGTTGGCTAAGCACGACAAGCCAGGAAATTAATCGATATCATCCCGTGTAAGGCCTATGTCCTTCAGCTGTTCATCACTCATCTTTTTTAGCGCAAGAAGTGATTTTCGGCGCAATTGTACTTTTTTAAAATAATTAATAATCGAAAGATAAAACAATATAGCGACAGTTTTTATTTCATATAATAGGTTATTTATAAAACGATATGTTTTATTTTTTTTGCTATCCACTTTTCCATGCCTCTCAATCAAGAAAAGACAAACTGACAATATTTATTGTATTGTCAGTTTAAATATCACGTACACATGGAATATGAAGCTTTAAAATTATTTTTCTTTTTCTATTAAATTATGCGATGCATTAGAATCTAAATCTAATGCATAAATTTTCTTTAATTCACCGATACAAGCAAGACTTTTTTCACCAAACGCACACTTACCATCAAACGCATGGAGCACGATCCCCTCGACCAGATCTCCTAAGCTAATTTCGTGGTATTCAGCCAGGCCTTTTAGCACCTTCAGGATACGTTTTTCTATACGGAATCCTGTCTGTACCCGTTCGATGTTGAGAGACGCAGGCACTCGTTCCTGTTCAGTTGTCATTACACAGCCCTCACTCAAAAAGCGATCCATAACGTCATAGAGCCAATAAATCAGCGGATGACCATTAGTTACATTGGTAACTTGTTACCAATTGTAGTGATGGGGTTATACCATGTCAAGGAGATCGCGGATCGGCAAAACGAAAATAAAAGGAAGGAACACGTTGGTATCACTCATTTTTCAACCAGCTGACTTCAAAGCGATAGACTTTTTCCAATAAATTCAGTGAAACGCCTGTACAGAGAGCGCCCTTCCATTGCTGAAATGAATTAAACTCATCGCATCCAGAGTTCCAGGGAATCATTATGGACATCAGAACGCTGCGCTATTTTGTCGAGGTGGTACGCCAGCAAAGTTTCACCCGCGCGGCGGAGCGCCTGTTCGTCACCCAACCGACCATCAGCAAGATGCTGAAAAATCTTGAGGATGAACTCAACTGCACGTTGTTGATTCGCGATGGCCGCAAATTACTGCTGACCGATACCGGCCGCGTGGTGTTTGAACGCGGCATGGCGATCCTCGCCGAATTCCAGCAATTGGAAACAGAGCTTGGCGATATCAACCATCTGAACAAAGGCCTGTTGCGCCTCGGCATTCCGCCAATGGTGGGCATGCTGATGGCCGGACCGATCGGCTTGTTTCGCCAGCGTTATCCCGGCGTCGAGCTGAAAATTGCCGAATTTGGCGGCCTGACGGTGCAGCATGCGGTAAGCAATAGCGAGCTGGATCTGGCGATGACCGCGCTGCCGGTTGAAGATGACAGCGGCTTAGCGACGATGCCGCTGTTCAGCTACCCAATGTGTGTGCTGGTGCCGCGCTCCGGCGACTGGCTGAAGCACGAAGCGGTCACGCTGGAAGAGTTAGGCGAGCACCCTTTGCTTATCTACAACGAAGATTTCGCCCTCAGCCGCCAGTTGATGCAGCTGTTCAATCAGCACGGCGTGAAGCCGCGCATCGCCGTGCGGAGCGGGCAGTGGGATTTTCTGGCGGCGATGGTGCAGGCTGGCGTCGGCATCGCCATTCTGCCGGAACCGATTTGCCAGCGGCTGGATAAACAAACCCTGCGCTGGCTTCCTTTGCAGAGCGAGTTACGCTGGCAACTGGGGATGATTTGGCGTGAAGGCGTCTATCTTTCCCACAGTGCGCAGGCGTGGTTAAACTGTTGTGAAGGGTTCTGGCCTGAGTCGGACGCCCCATCATTACCCGCGGGGAAAGCGTAACTCAGGCAGCGTTGCCCGGCACCCACGGACCTTGCAGATTCACCTGCGGAAATCCTGCTGTCAGAATACGCACTTCCACATCGCGCGGGGTGTTATCCCCCTGCCCCTGAATGCTGACGATATCCTGCGGGCAGGCGGAAAATGCCACATAGCAATCCATCTCCGCGCGCAGAATGATGTAATCCCCGGGTTTCGTCACGACCGGCAACGTCTTCAAGGTAATGCCATCCGGCTGTACCTGGATATTCATGAAAATATTGAAGGAAGCGAGATTGCCATGCGGCAGCGTCACGCCCAGTTCCGCCATCCCTTCGTGCAGATTGTCATGGCAGTTGCGATGCGGCTCGGTGCAGCCCAACAGTTCATAGCGGCGAGCATCGCAGGCGGCCATAAACGTATCGTGTACGCCCGGTGAAGTGTCCGCTACCAGCGTCAGGATCGGATGACGCTGGTCAGTGATAAAGCTGTCGCCCACGCGCGGATTGAGGCGCTGATTCCATACTCTTGTCGCTTCCATGCACATATATTCGCTGACATCGCTGGCGTTATAGGCCCAGCAATCCACCACCTGCGTACCGTGCAGGTTGATTACCTGTACCGCTTCCCCTTTATTTAAGCGCACGGCTTTGCCGTAACGTGCCGGAACCGTAACCACTTCACGGTGCTGCAATTCAGCAGACATGATTCTCTCCTGGTTTATTCATGTTGCATGCCGCGACGATAGCGCGTCATGCGGGATTCAAAATGGCGCGCCAGCCAGTCAAGCAGACTGTTCAGCAGCCAGTAACAGAGTGCGACCGTCAGGTAGATCTCCAGCGGTGCATAGGTTTCCGATATCGCCTGTTTGGCGGCGTACATAAACTCCTGTACCGAGACAATCGACAGCAGGGCCGAATCTTTAATCAGGCCGATCATCAACCCAACCAGCGGCGACAGCATCTGCGGCAGGGTTTGCGGCAGCACCACATCGCGCAGTTGCTCGCGGCGGCTAAGCCCGAGAACCCGGCAGGCTTCCCACTGCCCTTTAGGCAACGCCTCAATGGCCGCGCGGATCACCTGCGCAATATAGGGCGCGTAATAGAGCGTTAACGCCAGCACGCCGACCACCGGCGATGAGAGCGTGATGTCATACTCCGGCAGCACAAAGTAGAGCAGATAAATCACCACCAGCAGCGGAAGCGCCAGCGTGATGTTGCTGTACACCCGCAATAGCCGCTGCCAGAAGCGCGACGCCCGCATTAACGCCGCTGCCATCAGCGCTCCCCACAGTAACGAACAGATCGCCGCCATCGCGCAGAGTTGCAACGTTGCCGCCATCCCTTCTCCCAGTGAAGGAAGCGCATCAATAATGGCCTGCCAGTCCATCATGCTGGTCTCCGTTTCGCTTCCAGCCGCCGCGCAAGGGTGGTCAGCGGCAGCGCAATCAACAGATATCCCGCCGCCACCAGCAACAGCACTTGCGTGGCTTCATAGGTACGCGCGATGACAATCTGCCCGGCAAACGTCAGTTCCGTCAGTGCCACCACCGAGGCCAGCGGCGTGGTTTTCAGCAGAATGGTGAACTCATTCACCAGCATCGGCAGACTGGCGCGCAGCACCTGCGGGTTAATGACATACCACCAGGTGAGCAGACGGTTCAGCCCCAGCGTCCGCGCCGCTTCCAGTTGCCCGCGCGTGACCAGACGCTGGTTAACGCGCAGGATTTCAGCAACATACGCGCCGCTGTTGAAACCGATCGCCAGCACCGCCGCCAGCAGCGGTTGCCCGCCAAGCCCCAGTTTCGGCAGGGTAAAAAACACCACAAACAGTTGCACAATCGCGGGTGTCCCGCGCATCAGGCTGACATACAAGCGGCCAGAGGTTCGCCAGATCCAGGCCCGGCGCAGTTGCAGGAAGCAGCCGAGTTGCCCCATCACCACGCTCACCAGTGACGCCAGCACGGTTAACAGCAGCGTCATCAGCAACCCGCGCCCTAACTCCGGCAGCGCGGCCAGTACCTGTTGATCCAGCCCCATTGATTACTCCGGGCCAAAGCCGGTCAGGTTTTCCGCCACCGACAACCGCAGCGGCGCGGGTTTATCATTCCCCTCAATGCCGGTATTGCAGGCGGAGACAATAAACTGCGTATCCATCACCACCCGGCAGGTAATGCTGTCGCCCGTCTGCGTGAGGTTGGTTTCCGGCACAATGCGGCCGTCACGCATTAAGCGGACATGCATAAACAGGTTGATGGGATCGGGCAGTTTTGGCACGTTCATCCCCCGCCGCGCCAGTTCTGCGCTGACGGCTTCAATGCACCCTTCGCCGTCATAGCCCTTTTCCGCCAGAAACGCGCGGGTCGATGCCGGTAGCAGCAGGTCGTGGCGCTTCACGCGGTCTTTACCTAGTACCATCATCGGGCGACGGCGGTTATTGACCATGCGCATACCGGAACCGAGCAGATAACTATTGCTGAATACCCGCGTGTGATGCACCGAGAGCCAGACCGCCGGATCCTCCACGCTAAAGCCAAACAGCGACGCCACTGCACCATCGCCCATTGCCGTGATGCGCAATAACTGGCCGCGCAGCACGCGAATCGATCCGACGCTTCCGGCGGCGATATCCACCGGCGCCGCCAGCGGACGCATCGCGTTTTCCGCAAACGCCTCACGCATTAACAACATGGAGCCTCTCCTCTGGGGTGAAGTGGTCGCTGATGCGAATATCAATCGGCGTCACCTGCAACCCGTTGCCAGGAATGATGTCCTGCGGGCAGGATGAGACGGCACAAATCAGATCGCACAGGGCTTCGAAAGTGATGTAATCCCCGGCTTTACTGTGCGGATCGGTCACTTCCATACGCCCGTCGGCGGTAACCGGGCCGTTCTGAAACAGGTTGAACGGCTCCGGCAACGTAAAGTACGTCACGCCGTGCGCTTTCATCCCTTCGAGCAGGTTATCCACGCAGTTGCGGTGCCCTTCGACACCGAAATCAACACTAAACCGCGTCCGATCGCAGGCCGGTACGTTGGCATCGTGAATGCCAATCGTGTCGGCAACAATGCGCAACAGCGGGCGGTTTTCACTCGACCACAGCGCATCGCCCGGTTCAAAAAAGAGCGAGCGCAGCTGCTGGCGGGTATGCACCGGCGATAACTTCTCGTTCAGATTGTCAGCGTTGACCGCCACAAAATCGGCAGCCTGCTGCCCTTCACTGTCGATAACGGTAATAAACTGCCCTTTACGCACACGGAAGGTTTTGCCGTGGCCCGCCGGAACCGTCAGGTGGGATTGACACATAATTACTCCTGAGGAATGAAATCGCTGGCCGGAACGGTAAAGGTGGTGCCGAGATACTGCTGTTGCAGTTGGGTCAACTGACCGCTTTTCTGCATCGCCAGAATATGGTCGCTGATGGCTTTGTTCAGGCTGCTGTCCTCTTTGCGCGTCGCCCATGCCATCCATTGCGATGGCCCGACTTCGCCCACCTGCGCGACTTTACCGGCATACTTTTTCGCCACCGGCGCCAGCACTGAAATGTCGTCATAGACGAAATCGGCGCGTTTGGTCATCAGCGTGCTGACAGTCTGATCGAGGGAATCGACGCTGATGATGGTGATCGGTTTTTTCCCTGCTTTTTTCAGCTCGCTATTAAAGCCTTTAAGCAGTTGCTCCGGCACGCTGGCGGTTTTCACCGCGCCGCGCAGGCCAGAGAGGCTTTCCGGGCTTAGCGGCTTGCCGCTCAGGGCTTTCGCTTCATCCTCACGCACCAGAACGCCGTTCACCGTTTTGCTGTAAGGGACGGTAAAAAGTACTTTTTTGGCACGTTCGGCCGTCACGTTAAGTGTGGAACCTTCAGCGTTGAACGCCCCGGAAATCAGCCCCGGCAGAATGCCGCTGAATGCGGTTTTCTGAAACTCCAGTTTCACGCCGAGATCTTTGGCGAACGACTGCATGATCGCCACGCTATACCCGGTGATCTCGCCTTTATCGTCAGTGTATTCATACGGTGGGAAGGTCGGGTCGATGCCGATCGTCATTTTGCCGCTGCTCTTGATGTCGGACAGCGTATCGGCCTGTGCCTGCGCCAGTGCGCCCACGGAAAGAAGAGCGGCGATCAGCAGTGCTGTTTTTTTCATTGTGGTGTTTCCCTGGTGTTGGTGAAATGTCTTTTTCTGATGAGCACTTTTTGTGCCAGTTTTTTCACCACGGTTTAACCGATCACCATGAGAAACGCCTTTTCCTCATGAAATCATAAAGAAACATTTGTTTCTTAAATTTTGATTTACATTTCTATTGTTTCTTACAAGGCGGCGCGATGTCAGCCAAAGGAAGGCGGTAAGCACTCTTTTGGGGAAAAATCTGGCGCAACCTGCGCCAGAATGGGGCATTATTCGAGTTCGTCGAGGGATTGATGCAGCGCTTCAACCTGCGCAAGATGATCGTTGCCGCTTTTGCCCATCTGGCGGGCCACCAGCGAACACAGCAGGTTGCACACGCCGGAGAGGGCAACGGTACTGTCAAACAACATGCTGCCATCGGTGTGGCAACGCACCACCCATTGCGCATGACGCGCCGGTTTGCCGGAGAGCACATCCGCCAGGTAAAGCATCGGCACTTGCCGTTCCGCCAGCGCGCTCATGGCGGCATCCAGCGCGGGCATCCGCCGCCGCAGGCCAACGCAGATCGCCACATCCTGCGGGCCGAGCGCCGCCAGATGTTCAGCCAGCGAATCGCCAGGCCGCGGCAACAACCGCACATCGGGGTGCACATGCACCAGGTCGCGATAGATCAGTTGCGCAATGGTCTGGCTGTGCCGCCAGCCCATCACCACCACGCGACGCGCCTGGGCAATAGCGGCAATCGCCTCCTGCAACTGCGCGCTATCCAGCGTGCGGTAGCTGTTCACCAGGTTAGCGATCTCTTTTTCCAGATGCTGCTGCATCACGCTGTCCATTGGCGAAGCGCCCGGCGCGGCTTGCAGATAGAGCGGCGATCCGCTGCTTTGCATTTCGCGGGCCTGGCGGCGTGCCGCTTCATAACTATCATAACCAAGATGGCGGAAAAAACGGGTGGTGGTGGCTTTGGAAACGCCTGCGCTTTGCGCCAGCTCGGTGGCGGTATTCATCGCCAGCTGTCCAGGAGCGGCAAGCAGCACATCTGCCAGCCGCTGCTCGTGGCTGGAGAGTTGATCCCAGTGCTGTCGGATCCGGCCTTCTAGCGACGCCGTTTTTGCACTCATGGTAATTCCCTGAAATGAAAAATCTCATCCTGCACAGAGCAGGCCCGGATGTCATCAGAATTTTAGATTTTTATAACGCGGGGAAAAGGGGCGGGAAAGCCCGCCCCGGAAGGTGATTATTTATTTTCCAGCAGCAACGCTTCCAGCAAATCGAGGTCGTGCAGCAGTTTTTGCAGCGTCTCGTTACTGATCTGCCGGGTGGCACGCAGGTGGTAAAGCTCGGCGCGTTCAGAGCGCAGCGCCGCCAGACGGAAACGGCGCTCCAGATTCTCTTCCAGCAGTGAACTTTCGATATTGTTGCGCCCATCCGCGCGGCGTCGCAGGTTACCAATCACCCGCGAGCTGACCTCCGTCAGCAACTGGTTATCGATATTCTCTTCGGCATCCGCCGCCAGGCGCTCTTCCATTTTCTGGATCGCGACAATCGCCACATCGGCCGTCGCCGCCCGCGCCATCCGCTCCTCTTTATGCTGCTGAGCGTGATCGCGCACTTCAACATGCTGCAACAGCGACGGCAGCGCGATGACGCCAACGAACAGCGAGAAGAGGATCACCCCGGCGGAGAGGAACACCAGCTCGTAACGCGCCGGGAAGACATCGCCACTGGGCAGCAGCAACGGAATGGAGAGCACACCGGCCAGCGTGATGGCCCCGCGAACCCCGGCGAAGGTGGCGATCAGCAGTTCGCGATCGCTCCAGGAGGCGAACTCCATCGGCTTTTTATGTAAGAAACGCAGGCTGAATCTTTTCATCGTCCACAGCCAGCCGAAACGCACCAGCATCAGCGCGGCATAAATCAGCACGATATCGGTGAACAGCATCCAGGTTTCGACATTCGGATCGGCTTCCGCCGCCACCAGTGATGATTCGAGGATCCCCGGCAGTTGCAGGCCTAACAGCAGGAACACCATGCCGTTAAAGACAAATTCCAGCATCGCCCAGGTGCTGTTAGCGCGCAGACGCATCGCCAGCGGCGCAGTGCGCATAACGCCGGAACGGGTGATCGTCATCCCCGCCGCAACGGCGGCCAGGATGCCGGAGACGCCGATATGTTCCGCAATCAGATAAGAAGCAAACGGCAGCAGGAACAGCAGCACGATTTGCGTGGCCGGTTCATCGCCGCCCCAGCGGCTGAGAAAGCGCAGCGAACGACCGTACAGCCAGCTCACCACAAAGCCGGCCAGCAGGCCGCCAATCGCCACTTTCATAAACTCGACCGTGGCACCGCCGACGGTAAAAACCATCGTGCCCATCGCCACGGCGACGGCGAATTTCAATGACACCAGACCAGAAGCGTCATTCATCAACGCTTCGCCCTGCAAAATGCCCATGATTTTCTTCGGAATGCGCCCTTCGCCGACAATGCCGGAGAGCGCCACCGCATCGGTTGGCGACAGCACCGCCGCCAGCGCGAAAGCGGGCACCAATGGAATGCCTGGCACCAACCAGTAAATTAAGAAGCCGATCCCCACAACGGTGACCACCACCAGCGCCAGCGCAAGGCCGAAGATTTCGCGGCCATGCTCGAGAAACTCGCGCGTTGGCGTTTTCCAGCCGTCAGCAAACAGCAGCGGCGGGATAAACAGTACCAGAAACAGTTCCGGATCGAACTCGACATGCAGGCCAAAGGTAGGAAAGGCCAGCAGTGCGCCGATGGCGATTTGCATCAACGGCAGCGGGATTTGAAAAGGTAGTACACGCGTGACGACGCCCGAGAGCGACACCACAAGCGTCATAATAAGAATGGTAAAAAATATTTCCATGCGTTCCCTGTTTGCGATGTTTTGTTATAGCGGTCTCAGACCTTGAGGCCAGAGCATTCAGCTTAACGCAAAGAAACCGGGCTGTGGGCAAAAAAATGGGCGACCGGAGTCGCCCATTAGGTAATCATTTATGGCTCAGATTGCCCAGCCGCCTGCATAGAAGGCAACCAGCGCAACCGCGATCACGATAGTCCCGATGTTCAGCTTGCGCCACTCACCGGAAACCACGCGGCCAATCACCAGCGAGGCGAAACCGATCATGATGCCGGTAACGATGTTACAGGTCAGCACGATGAACACGGCGGTGATCAGGCCGGACATCGCATCCACGAAGTCAGCAAAATCAATTTTCGCCACGTTGCTCAGCATCAGCAGACCCACGTACATCAGCGCTGGCGCGGTGGCATACGCCGGAACCAGGTAAGAGAGCGGAGAGAGGAACAGGATCAGCAGAAACAGTACGCCGACGGTAATCGCGGTCAGACCGGTTTTACCGCCTGCCGCCGTACCTGCCGCCGATTCGATATACACCGCAGCTGGCGCCGCGCCGACCAGGCCGGAGAAGACGCTGCTCAGGGAGTCGGTGGTCAGCGCTTTGCCGCCATCGATGATCTGGCCGTCTTTATCCAGCAGATTGGCCTGGCCCGCTACCGCACGGATAGTACCGGTGGCGTCAAACACCGCTGTCATCACCAGCGCCAGTACGCTCGGCAGCACCACCGGATTCAGCGCGCCCACGATATCCAGGCTGCCGATCAGCGAGTTGCCTTTGTCATCGCTCAGCGATGGCATGGCGAAAATACCGGAGAAGTGCACGCTCGGATCGAAAATCAGGCCAACGATGGAAACGCCGATGATGGTCAGCAGAATGCCGCCCGGCACTTTCAGTTTTTCCAGACCGATAATCACCGCGAGGCCGATCAGCGACATGATCACCGGGAAGCTGGCGAAGTGGCCCAGCGTCACCGGCAGACCGTCCAGCGGGTTTTTGATCACCAGGCCAACACCGTTTGCGGCAATCAGCAGCAGGAACAGGCCGATACCGATGCCGGTGCCGTGCGCAACGCCATGCGGCAGGTTGCGCAGGATCCAGCTACGGATGCCGGTTGCGGAGATAATGGTGAACAGCACACCCATCAGGAACACTGCGCCAAGCGCGACAGGTACGCTGATGTGCTGACCCAGTACCAGGCTGAAAGCGGTGAATGCGGTCAGAGAGATAGCGCAGCCGATGGCCAGCGGCAGATTCGCCCACAGCCCCATCACAATGGAGCCAACACCGGCGACCAGACAGGTGGCGACGAAAACTGCGGCAGGCGGGAAACCTGCTTTACCCAGCATGCCAGGCACCACGATCACCGAATAGACCATCGCGAGGAACGTGGTTAAACCGGCAACGATTTCCTGACGAACGGTACTGCCGCGGGCAGAAATTTTAAACAGTGCGTCAAGCGAACCATTGGTACGCGCAGAAGGCGTAGACATAGAAAACATCCCCTGAGAATTTTATTGTGCATTGTATTGCGTGGTGGACAGTCCACTGCCGGTTAAACGTCATCTCCCTGTGCTGCGTTGTGGCAAGGGGCCACAAAAAAGCAAACGTTTAACTCCGCGCATACAACGGGTGGTCAAAAAAAGGCAAACGATTATCCAGCGTTTATATGGCGCTTTTCAACTGAACTTTGCCGCTTTTTGCTAAATTTTGCTTATAGCGGCGAAGATTCAAGCGGACGATGCGCAAACGTTATCGTCGGTGCGCAACTTTGCAACATATTACGAACATTCTTAGCCGTCGGGGAAATCAAATGGCCCGCCCTGGACAATCGCCCGCTGCCAGGCCGGACGCTTTTCCACTCGCTTTTTCCACGCCCGTAAATTGGGTAAATCATTCACGCCGCCGCGAGCCAGCAGCGCGAATACGGGGAAACTCATCTGAATATCCGCCATGCTGAGTTGATTGCCGGTAAACCAGCTATGCTGCGCCAGTTCCGCTTCAATAAAGCGCGCGTGGGTTTCCAGTTGCCGGTTGAGAAAGGCTTTCTCCACGCCACTCGCCAGCAGCTTACCGACGCTGCGCACACCAAACGGCACAGGCGGTTTGCCAAGGCGGGTCATTATCAGTTTCATCAATAGTAGCGGCATCAGCGAACCTTCAGCGTAATGCAGCCAGAAGCGGTAATCCTGTTTGCTTTTTCCCGTTTGCGGCGCAAACCGATGTTCGGGATCGTAGGTCTCCTGCAAATATTCAAGAATCGCACCGGACTCAGCGATGATAAGCCCGTTATCTTCCACCACCGGCGATTTGCCCAACGGGTGAATTTTTTTTAGCGATTCGGGTGCCAGCATGGTTTTTTCACGCTGATAACGGACGATCTGGTACGGCACGCCCAGCTCTTCCAAAGCCCAGAGAATGCGCTGCGAGCGCGATTGATTCAGGTGATGCACCGTAAGCATGGTTTACTCCTGCGCAGATTGACGCATTAACTATAGAGAATCAGCGGAACGGCGGATGAAATATTCTGAAAAAAAGTGAGCAAAAAAGTAGCAGTTTTGCATAAGGAAACTACACTAAAAGTGTCAGCACAATCCGGAACCTCCAACATACTTGAGGGGTGCTGATGTCGGGGGAAACCCTCCTGTAACAGAACGGGATAGAGCGAAAGACAAAGACCGGAAAACGACTAAAGCGCCCCAGCGGGCGCTTTAGTTTTTTGCGCGTTTCAGTCATCTTCCAGCAAGCGTGCGCCGGTGCCCTGCTGCCCCAACTGATCGCCGGGGTTACGCAACGGGCATTCACTGCGCGACAAACAGCCGCAGCCGATACAGCCATCCAGCTCATCACGCAGTGCAACCAGCGTATGAATACGCCGATCCAGCTCTTCCCGCCATTGCGACGACAGCTGCTTCCACTCTTTTTTGCTCAGGGTGTGCCCCTCCGGCAAAACCCCGAACGCTTCGCCGATGGTCGCCAGCGGAATACCAATGCGCTGGGCAATCTTGATGATCGCCACATAGCGCAGCACATCGCGGGTATACCGCCGCTGATTGCCGCTATTGCGCAGGCTTTTAATAAGCCCTTTGCTCTCATAAAAGTGCAGCGCAGAGACGGCCACCCCGCTACGTTTCGCCACTTCTCCGGGGCTGAGCAGTGCTTTAATGCGTGGCATTCTCTTTTCCATAAAACCTCTTTACCTCAAGTTAACTTGAGGAATTATACTCGCTCCCAGACAAAACGACGAATCGGGAAATGAGGAAGCTTTATGTCCCATCAGCAAATTATTCAGACGCTTATCGAATGGATTGATGAACATATCGACCAACCAATGAACATTGATGTAGTCGCCAGAAAGTCAGGTTATTCAAAGTGGTATCTACAGAGAATGTTCCGTACCGTGATGCATCAAACGCTGGGCGACTATATTCGCCAGCGCCGATTACTGCTGGCAGCCGAAGCGCTGCGTACCACGCAACGCCCTATTTTTGATATCGCGATGGATTTAGGTTACGTCTCACAACAGACGTTTTCGCGGGTGTTCCGCCGTGAATTCGATCGCACCCCCAGCGATTACCGGCACCAAGCCTGACAACCATCAAAGCAGCGCTCAGGGCGAGCAGGTGTGATAAATCTTCACCGCCCGCCCAGGCTTTACCGCCGTATCCCCCTTCGCCAGCGATAAACAGACTTCCTCTCTTATTAACCTTTCTGTCGCTATTTTTCCGAATTGCCGTTCTTCCTGAAATAATTCCGTTTTCTCAGTAGCACCTGAATTAAAATTCCTAATTAACTTACCATCGATTGTTTTTCACGCTTATAAAATAGAAAATCCATTATAAAGCACGTCAGTTCTCTCTGCCGACAAACCTCATTAAATATTCACAGGCCTGCACGTCTGTGGCTTTAATACATTTTTTCAATGGAATGAATATGTTTCTCCAGCATGCTTTCAATAAAGTATTTATTGCCGTTATTACTGCGCTATGGGCCACCAATACAATAGCGGTAGCAGCCTACACGCCGCCGGAAAAAAATCGAATTAAAAACGTTAACGCACTTGATTCGGCCAATGACAATAAACGCATTGACTTTACACTCGATGAAATAACCAACATCGGCCCGGATGCTATTCTGGTAGAAAAAGAAGATGCGGACATTTCAATAAAAAACAACTCAATAATTCATTTAACTGATGTTCTTTTCAGTGCAGATTATAGTGGCTCACTCTCTTTGGTGAATAACGGTGAGTTTTACAGCGAGGGTGGACTGTTCCTGTTCACGCCGCAGAAAAACGCCACCCTGCACATGGAAAACAACGGCACTATAGTCATGAATTCTTTGTTTTCCGCCTCGTTAGGCGAGTCTTCCTCCTTCAGCTTAATCAACAGGGGGAAGATGCTCACCACGGACAATGACCTCATTCTGCTGCACTCTGCACAAGGCGGTGACCTGAATATCATCAACAGCGGTACGATGCATTCAGATAATTATGGTGTTCTGCACTTTTACCCCATCAGCGCAAATAAAATAAATGTCATTAATACGGGTGAAATTTCCGGCGCCAGAAAGACCCTCTTTTTTGCCACGGAGAATAGTGATGTTGACATTACGAACTCCGGGCTTATTTCAGCAACGGATGCCGGTTATTTTGCTATCGGCGTGGATGGCCAACGCTCATTTACGCTGACGCTTGAGAAAGGCTGGCGCATTGACGGCGCGGTCAACATTGATGACGCTTATGACAGTAAAAATAATACCGTCAGAAATAACAGGCTGGTATTGAGCGGTAACGGCGACTCCTCTCTTTCATTATCACGGTTTTTAAATACGAACGATATTAATGCCAGCAATAGCGACGCAATCACCGGTATTAATTATCTGGAAAAAGAGGGGAACGCCATATGGACGCTGAAAGGTAAACAAACTTCCGGGGGTTTTGAGCAGGTTCAGATAAATCAGGGCGCAATCGTGCTTGATAACGCCACGCTATTGATGAATGACCCCACTAAAGCCGTCGTCAATAACGCCAATATTATTGTAAACGGCGATGCGGTTATTGAGGGCAGCCTGAAGAATGCCGGCACACTATCTACCGGTAGAGAAAAAGAGATCAACACGCTGATTATTAAAGGGAATTACGAAGGAACCAGCGGCAGTACACTCGTCTTTAATGCCACGCAGAGCAGCGATCCCGCCGCCACAGGCCAGATGGTTATCGCGGGTGATCTCAGCGGAAGTACGCGCGTCCAGGTAGATCACCTGGGCGGCAGGCGCGCCAGCGCGATAGAAGGTAGCGGGTTGATTGCCGTGGTCGGGAAAGCTGACGGCGAGTTCCGTCAGGGCGATCGTATCGTCGCGGGCGCATACGATTACACTCTGCAAAGCGCTAAAGACCAGACGGCAACCTACTGGTATCTGACCAGCGCACTTCCGGTACCGGGAAGCAGCGCGATACGCCCGGAAGCTGGCCTGTATGGCGCCAACCTGGCGGCGGCCAACAGCCTGTTTACTACGCACCTGCAAGACCGCCAGGCGAACGGTGAGGAAACGGCATCCAGCCTGTGGTTGCGTAACACCGGCGGTTATAGCGGCCAGTTCACGCCAGGCAACCAGCTGGATATCCGCAGCAATCGCTATGTTGCGCAATTAGGAGGCAACATTGCCCAGTGGAACAGGGATAAAGAACGTTACCAACTGGGTATTATGGCAGGCTACGCGAGGGAGAAGAGTCACGCGCAAAACCGCTATAACGGTAACCACGCAAGCAGCATTATCAGCGGTTACAGCGCAGGTATTTACGCAACATGGTTGCAGAATAACGACACGCGTGAAGGTGCATATGTCGATAGCTGGGCGCAGTACAACTGGTTCGATAACACCCTTTCCGGCGATACGCTGGAAACCGAGACCTGGAAATCCCGCGGCTTCACGGCGGCGGTTGAATCCGGCTATAGCTGGCAACTGGTGGGCAGCCGAAATAACGGCCTCTATCTTCAGCCAAAGGCGCAGCTGACCTGGATGGGCGTCAAGGCGAATTCGCTTACGGAGGCCAACGGCACCGTTGTCGAAAACAAGGGGAGCGACAACGTGCAGACACGCGCTGGCGTGCGGCTGTATGGCCACCTTACGCTGGATAAAAACCTGCATCGCACCTTTCAGCCCTTCGCCGAAGTGAACTGGCTGCATAACACCCGGAAGTTCGGCGCATCTCTTGATGGCACGCGGGTTGATCTGACGGACAGCCGCAATGCGACCGAAATTAAAACGGGAGTTGAAGGTCAGTTTACGCAGAATTTCTCACTGCGCGGCAGCGTAGGTGTGCAGGCCGGGAATAAAAGCGACCGGGAAACATCGGCAATGCTGGAGGCAAAACTGTTCTTCTGATGGGGTACGCGGCCCGCCATCATTTTAATGACGGCGGATGCCGCACCCAGAGTTTAAAGTCCTCAGGCGGCAACGCTCTGGCAAAGTGCCAGCCCTGGCAGAACTGCACGCCGCGCTTCAGTAGCCAGCTCACCTGCTCTGCCGTCTCCACCCCTTCAGCAATAATCTTCAGGCGCAGGCTCTGCGCCATCTCGATAATATGTTCAGCAATCAGATGACTGGTGCTGTTGGTGGTCAGCGTATCGATAAAGGATTTGTCGATTTTCAGGATATCGACATTCAATGAATAGAGGTTGTGCAGGTTGGAATAGCCGGTACCGAAATCATCAATCGCCACTTCATAGCCCGCCTGGCGAAACGCCTGAATCACCGGCGTGGTTTTTGGCACATCGATAAACCCGCGCTCCGTCACTTCGATCTTAATCTGCTCCGCGCGTACCGCGTGTTCCCTGGTCTTATTGGAAATCAATGAAATAAGGCGCGAAGAGTGAAAATCCGCAGCCGATAAGTTAATCGAAATATAAAGATGCGGCACCACCGCCAGGAAGTCGCCGAGATCGCTAAACACTTCATCGACGACATAATCTGTGATGCGTTCGATCATCCCCTCTTTTTCCGCCAGCGGAATAAATTCCGCCGGGCTCATCACCTGGCCATTAAAACCCGGCCAGCGTAACAGCGCCTCAGCGCCGACACAGATGCCATTTTTAATATCGATAATCGGTTGATAGTGGAGTCGAAGCTGGCGTTTGGTTAACGCGCGGTGGAGCATACGGCGGGGCGAGTTAAATTCTTGTCGTGTTCGTGACCACACGAAACAAAGGATCACGCTGCAAATTAGCCCCAGCGGTAGCAGCAGCATCACCTGACGATACAGCGCCTGAAAATAGTGCGCATTAGAGGTCGAAACAATAATAGCAATGGGACGTTTATCCGAATGCGCGATGGTGTAAAAACGTCCGTCTTGCTGGAAGGTTGATGCCTGGCTGTGAATCAGCTTCTTCAGCGTCTCCAGGTGCGCACTTTTACTAAGGGAGAAAAATAATTCGCTCACGGTGTCGTAGACGCCGTACGCCAGCGCGTTATCTTCCGAGGCGACATCGCTATAGGAAAGAGGGTTGATCACCGCAACGTAGTTACCGCGCTGCATATAGACCATTTTATAACCGGCATAAAACGGGGTATTGCGGTAATAATAAATAGCGATATCTGGCGAGCGTTTATACTCTGCGGGCGCAATAGCATACGATTGCGCGGGGGCAATAACGCTGGAACATAAAAATTGGTCGCCATGCGCATAAATGAGATCGGCAACATACAAACTGCTGCGCACAATATCCAGCATCGCTTTGCGATGCTCCAGCGAGCATATCTGACCGTGAAATTTTTCCGCCGCGGCACGAACGCTATCCACTTGCTGGATAACCACTTCAGTTTTATTTAACGCCAGTTGGGCAAAAGAGCGGAGCTGGAAGGCAGTTTCATTTACTGCTCGGATATGTGCAAACCATAGCGACAGCATCACCGGCAGGATGACTCCTATGATGATCCCGACGACTCTGAGCATCTTGCGACGCACGCTATGATTCATGTCCGCCTATATCCACGCATTTATTGTGCCTTTTTAATGTACGGCAGGATGCTTTGATAAACAGGTGATTACGTTGCATGAATCACACGACATTAGCAACTGACTTTTCTCATTAAAAACCTAATATTTGGTTATGACGAGAATATTCGACCGTAAGGTAAACTCAAAGTACGCCCAATGTTTATATTAAGGAAAATATTTATCCATTGGTTATGGGGTGTTTTCACTTAATACAACACAGTATCACTGATTAAGCCAAACTCACCGCAGGATAAAAAATGTCGCGGCCTGTCGGGTATTTTTTCATCTAATGAATGACATTCCTTCATCTTTGCGTATTTATTTATAAAAAGCGCTGGCGACCACTGTTTTACTGCGTCCGTTACGTTTTGCATCGTACAGCGCGTTGTCGGCAAGCGTAAGTAAAACTGAAGTATCTGTCTGCTCACCGCACACGAATACTAAACCAGCGCTAAAGGATAAGGGGATATTTTCACTGCCGCTTAACAACGGTGAACGGGCTAATGCCGCACGAATTTTTTGGCTAAAACGCAGCGCATTTTTACGATCGGCGTGCGGCATCAAAATCAGAAATTCCTCACCACCCAGGCGACCAAAGAGATAAGACGGATCGCTATGCTCACGAATCTGGTCACAAAAATGCACCAGCGCTGCGTCGCCCGTCAGATGTCCCCAGCGATCGTTGATATTTTTGAAGTGGTCCAGATCCAGCATTAACAGACTGAAATGGCTACGGGAATCTTCAGGTTTGCACTGTACCAGCGCCTCCTTTAGCTTCCGTAGCATAGCGAAACGATTATAGCAGCCGGTCAGATCGTCAATCGTTGCTTTTTTCTCCAGTTGCCGCTCCACTTTTTTACGCTCGGTGATATCCAGGCCAATACTCAGGATCGAGCGGTCAGGCAGCAAAATATTTGACCAAAGCACGGTCAGCATCTGACCATCGCGCCGTATCGGATGCCACTCATGCATATCGACGGCGGGCGAAGTATTAACCGAAGAGCGAACTTGCTGGCGCATCTCCGGATCGGGGAAAAAGAGTGCTAATGGATCGGGCTGCTGATTAAGCTCATTAATGCTCCAGCCAAATAAACGTTCACATTCGCCATTCCATAAAATACAGCGATTCGTTTTATCGAAAGAATTCATTAAAACCGGAGCACGATCGAACAGTGCTTTATATTGCGTCACGACACGCTGCATTTCTTTAGCGGTACGTTCTCTGACAAGAATTTCCTCCATATAATCTTTAAGCTTCTCCACCAGAATAATAACCACATTCTTGATTATTGACAGTGAAGGCAAAGGATATGCAAACGCTAAGAAGAAATAACCTTTGATGCTCGCCTCTTTATAATTCAGCTTACATAATACGCCGCTTTGCAATTTATTGGTGGCGAATGACTGTGTCGGAAATAATAATTTTCCGACGTGCCGTCGCCAGCATATAACGCGCCAGGCACGCTGATTACGGCGCAATTGCAACTGTTCCAGTAGGGTCTGAGCGTCGCGGAGCGTACATTCCACCTCTCCGCTGCAGGCTATCTGCCATGCGTCGTCCTGCTCGATCACCACCCAGGAAAGATGCGCGCCCAGAGACGCGTTGATGACCGATAATATATCTTCCATGGAGCGTTGTGCAGCGAGCCACGGCATCAACTTCGCCAGAAGTGTCAACGCCGCAGCACCGTCTCCTAAAGAAACGGCTAAATTCTCTGTTTTCATTTTTTCTTTTCGCAGGTTATTTACACCAAACCGGCCTGCGATGATTTAATCAGGAAGAAAAAACACTCGCCCACAGTTGTCACATAACGTAAACGCGCGCCGCGCATAAACCGTGACAAGAAAGAATATATCGATAAAGATCAGAAGCCTGAATAACCATCAACAGGTAAATAAAGCTAACAACACAAGCATAATATATGTTCTGCGCACTGTAAATATTGTGGCAATTAGGGTGCTAAATATCACTTTAATACATGAATAATACCGGGGTTAATTCCCGCAAGTGCTAAGCAATATATCCTGGCGAAAAAAAACGATTAAACCCACCAAAATTAGTAGGAACCCCCTGCAAAAAATGCTTTTCCCACTGGCGAATAAATCACCAAATGTGATACAGTTCACACATTCTTGAAACGGCCAAGCCGTTTCACATTGTTGTGCTACTCCTGCGGACTTCTGCGTCATCTTTGCCACTCGCGCGTAACGCCTGGTCCGCCCGGTATTCGATTCTTTCTGAGGATGGTTTCATGGCTACCTTTACCACCAGCGTGGTTCTGTTGCGCTGGCAGTTATTGAGCGCAGTGTTGATGTTTATGGCCAGTACGCTGAATATTCGCTTCCGTCGGGCTGATTATATCGGTCTGGCAGTAATCAGCAGCGGCATGGGTTTAGCGGCGGCGTGCTGGTTCGCGACCGGTCTGCTGGGCATTACAGTGTTGGATCTCACCAACATCTGGCACAACGTGGTGCAGGTCATGGCGGACGTCTCGCGTAAAGCTCCGCCAGACTGGCCGATGGTCATTACCTGATAAAAATGAAGCGCCTGCGGGCGCTTTTTTTTGTCTCCACTTATCCCTGACATCGGTACGCTGCTGTTCTGTATCGTCGAACTGGAAAAACCCCCTCATCCGCAAATACGTCAATAACGCCCTGCAACCTGTAGATTGCCGGATATTCTGGCTGGTTGCTGTGTATTTACACGCGTATACTACACATATATCTACACAGGAGGACAAATCATGCCCGTTGCTGCGAAACAGAGGAACAAACAGAACGTCAGCGTGACCGTAGAGCGCGACTTACTGGAGCAGGCTCGTAAAGAGGGAATTAATCTTTCACAAACGCTGGCAACCGCGCTGGAAGGGGAATTACGCTCTCTGGCTGCCGAGCGCTGGAAGCGCGAAAATGCCGCCGCGATTGATGATCTCAATGAGTTTATCGCCGAACGCGGCCATTTCTCGGATGAACACAGGAAGTTTTAACCCATGCAATACACCGTTTATCGAAACAAGAGTAATAGCAGGGAGTATCCGTTTCTGCTGGATGTGCAGAGCGATATTACCGGTAGTATGAACTCACGCGTCGTGATCCCACTGTGCCCACTGGCGGACTACAAAGATCGCCGTCGGGTGGAACGTTTAAACCCGGTGCTGGAGATCGAGGGGCAAGCGTATCTGTTGCTGACGCACGATCTCGCCGGTGTCAGTCTGGCGATATTAGGTGAGAAAGTCTGCACTATGAACGCCCGGCGCGATGTTATTCGCAGTGCGATGGATTTTATTTTTGACGGTATCTGAAGTGACGGGTTGCCTTACGGAACCCGTCATTTTTAGTGCAATCTGCCCGCTTATTTCCCCAGCTTCGACAGCATCTCGGGGCGCATAAACTTGTGGATCACCAGCATAAACAGCACTGACGGCACCAGCAGGATCAGCGCGGTGATCGACGACACCTGGTAGTTGCCCGACATGCTGGCGGTATAAAGCAAAATAGGCAGCGTGGTGATATCCGGCGCGCCGACGAAGAAGGTGGCGGTGAACTCATCCAGCGATTCCAGAAACACAAAGATGCTGGCGGCGATCAGCCCCGGCGCGGCCTGTGGCAGAATAATATGGAAAAACGTATATACCGGCCCGGCGCCCAGATTGCGCGATGCGCGCGCCAGCAGCGGATCGAGCGACGAAAACGCCGCGACGCTTATCCAGATGGAATACATCAGCCCATGTACGCTGTGCACCAGCACCACACCGGCAACCGTGCCATTTAGCCCCCACTGATAAAACAGCCGCGCCACGTTCATATACACCGTCAGATTCGGAAACGCCTGCGGGATCAGAAACAGCAGCATAAAGAACGCGCGGCACGGCATACCGCGCTGGGCAAGCGCATAACCTGCCGGTACAGAGATGATCAGGCAAACCAGCACCGCCAGCACGGCAATCACCACGCTTATCGACAGCGAACCCGAAACGTCGCTATACGGGCTAAACACCTGGCTCCAGTATTTCAGCCCCCACTGGCTCGGCAGCGTATGCGGGAAGAACCAGCTCTCCGCCACCGTCCAGATCAGCAGATTCAGCAGCGGGCCGA
Organism: Kosakonia sp. MUSA4; assembly: GCF_013085925.1. Taxonomy (NCBI): domain Bacteria; kingdom Pseudomonadati; phylum Pseudomonadota; class Gammaproteobacteria; order Enterobacterales; family Enterobacteriaceae; genus Kosakonia; species Kosakonia sp. MUSA4. The sequence goes on along the minus strand of NZ_CP025697.1, from coordinate 83,449 downwards.
ACAGCGCCAGCGCCAGAAATGTCAGCAGCAGTGTTTGCAGCAGAAAACTGCCGCGCAGTTTTTGTCGGAAGCTATTCATGACTGCGCTCCTTTCGCCTGCAGGCTGTGGCGTAAATAGAACCAGGAAAGCAGCGCGCAAATCAGATACGAAATGACGCCCATCGCGTTGGCGACCGGGTAATCGCCGTAAGAGTTGACGCGAAACGCCATATCCACCGTCATCATCGTTGGCGTACCGGTGCCGATCATCAGCGGCACAGAAAGGACCGACATCATCGTCACGGTCGACAACACCATCGCCACGCCAATCGTCGGCAGCACCTGCGGCAAAATAATGTCGAACAGAATGCGCAGGCGGGAAGCGCCAAGGTTTTTCGCTGCCAGAATATGGGCCGGATCGACCGCCGACATCGCGCCGCAAATCAGCAACGTAGTGAAGGCCATCTGTTTCCAGACAAACGTAATAATGATCCCGCTCCAGCCGAGCAGCGACGTGGTCTCCATCGGCGTCATCACCCCGGCGGCGACCAGCACATTATTCATCAGGCCGTTTTTCGCCAGAAAAGTGCGCATCATTTGCGCGGTCACAATAAAGGGAATAAACAGCGGCAGGCGGTACAAAAAGGCCAGCGTTTTGACGATCCCGCGAAACGGCGACAGCACAATGATCGCCGCGATGCTGATCGACAGCAGCGCGAGGATCGCCAGCGACGTCAGCACAATAATCACGGTAAACATAATGTCATTCGAATAGAGCGCCAACACTTTATCAAAATGCGCCAGCGTCAGTTGCCCTGCCTGGCTGGTAAAGGCCGAGATCAGCGAAAAGCCCAGCGGCCAGAGGAAAAACACCGCTATCATCAGCGTCGCCGGAGCCACCAGCAGTAAATATTTCATCGCGTGTCGCATGGTAAACCTGAGTTATCACCGTAAAAAAGATGCCCGGACCGACAACATCCGGGCACCCACATTCATCAGTTCGAAACCTGGCTCTCGTAACCCTCTTTGATGTCGTCAAAGTAGTGGGTAATCGGGAAGTTTTTGCCGTATTTCGCCAAATCTTGCGGTGAAATTTCAGCGAACAGTTTCTGCCAGGTGGCGTCATCCAGCTTCTCTTTGACGTATTTCGCATCAATCCCCGGATACCAGTTGAACTGCTTCACAATTCCCTGCGCCTGCACTTCCGGGCTGGTCGCCAGCGCAATAAATTCCTGCGCCAGTTTGGCCTGCGCGGCATGCGCTGGCACCACGTAGTACATCGGCTGTCCTGGCATACCCGGCGCAATCAACGCCAGTTTGATCGACGGCGGCAGCTTGCCCTGATCTTTCCAGCTGTAGAACATATCGACCCACACCGGCCCCATAGTGATTTCACCGCGGCTCAGCATATCCAGCGTCCCGGCGTTACCTGGCGTAAAGGTGACGTTCTTGTTGAATTCTTTCAGTTTGGCGTAAGCCTGGGTCCACTCTTTTTCCACGCCTTTATCGTAAGGCTGCGCGGTAAGACGATCCGCGCTGGTGCCATAGGCATACATCCAGCCCACCACGAAGCTCACGCCGGACATACCATTTTTAATGCCGTTATAGCCAAAGGCTTTCGGGTTTTTCTCTGACCACTGCACCAGTTCGTCGTAGGATTTCGGCGGCGTTTTGACTAGATCGCTGTTATAGGCAATTGCCGTCTGGCTTAAGAACATTGGCATCACGTAGCCATCAACATTAACGCCCAGCGCGTTTTTCGCGTTTTCCGCCGTCACCATGCTGCCAGTGCTGACAGCCGGGCGGTATTTATCCAGCAGCCCTTTTTCAACCAGTTGTCCCCCGGCGTTCTGATGCACTACGGCAACGTCGATATCCCAGGTTTTCGCGCCGCTTTGCTGCTGCGCCGTCAGTTTTTCGATGATCTTATTCGACCCGGCATCGCCCGGCCCGGTGCCGATCACCTGCACTTTTACGCCCGGATGCGCGGCTTCAAATTTCGGCCCCAGCCAGGTTTTGACATAGTCCACCATATTTTGGTCGCCCGCCGTTGCAACATTGAGAACCGTTTCGGCGTTCGCGGCGTGCAGAGTTCCCAAACAGAGTGCAGCTGTGACAGCAAGTTTCGTTTTTACGGACATGATGTATCCCCAGGAAAAAGTGTGTCGGTTGGCATTACAAAGGTTGTTCAAAAAGATACAGCGCCGGTTGCGGAACATGCAGCACCACGGGCGTTTGTGCTGGCCAGAACTGCGGTGAATCGGCGAGCAAAAGCTGTCCATCGCAGCGCACGCTGTGGCGGTACTGGTGGCCGAGAAACGCGCTCTCCTCAATCACGCCCTCCAGCACTAACCCCTGCGGCGTCGGGTGCGTCAATGCAGGATGAATGGTGACATCCGCGCTGCGAAAATAGAGGGTTTTGCCGCCGTCATCCGTGCTCGCCAGGCAGTTATCCGCGCCCATAAAATCCGCCACAAACGGCGTTGCCGGGCGGTGGTAGATATCTTCCGGCGTACCGATTTGCTCAATACGCCCGTTATTCAGCACCGCAATGCGATCGGCCATCACCAGCGCTTCCTGCTGATCGTGGGTGACGATAAGCGAGGTAAAGCCAAGCTTCTTTCGCAGCGCTTTAATTTCATGGCGTACATTGAGGCGCACTTTGGCATCGAGGTTCGACAACGGCTCATCCAGCACCAGTACGTCCGGTTCAATCGCCAGCGCGCGTGCCAGCGCCACGCGCTGACGCTGGCCGCCGGAAAGTGCGGTCACTTTTATATCCGCATAACCTTCAAGGTTGACGATTTTTAATAATTCCTGCACCCGTTGTTGAATCGCCTCTTTTTTCACGCGACGCACTTTTAAGCCGTAGCCAATATTTTGTGCGACGGTAAAGTGCGGCCACAACGCATAACTCTGAAAAACCATGGTGATATTTCGCTGCTCCGGCGTGCTGTGCGTAATATCCCGGCCGTTGATAGCGATAGCCCCTGAACGCACGGGCACAAAGCCGCATAACGCATTGAGTAATGTGGTTTTTCCGCAGCCAGAAGGCCCAAGCAGCGCGATCATCTCGCCCTTCTCCACCGCTAAATGAATATCGTGGAGAACGATGTTATTGCCGTAGCCAATTTTCAGCTTATTAATTTGCAAATAACTCATGGGCGATCCTTTTATTCGACATCTTTTTCAACGATGAACACGTGTTCATTTATTTGTAAAAAAAATGCAACTTTGCAGCGACATTATGTGAGCCTACTTTGTCGTCTATTTGTGACAGTTTGATTAAGTCCGCGATAATTTTGGTGGAGCGAAATGGAAATAGATGTTCTGGGTTGCGGCAGCGCCTTCTCGCTGCAACAAAATACCTCCGCGCTGCGCGTGATCGACCGTGAAAACCGCCAGTGGTTGATTGATTGCGGCCCCACGATCCCGCGCGCGCTGTGGCAGCGTGGCCTTGATGTGAATGCCATCGACGCGATTTACTTCACCCATGTTCACCCGGATCACTGTACCGGGCTGACGGCGCTGCTGAATTACTGGAAAAGTTTTCAGCGCAGCAAACCGCTGGTTATCTGGTCGCAGCGCGAACAGCGTCCGGTACTGATGCAACTGGCAAGCCTCGCCAACTGGCCGGACACCACGCTCTGTTTCGACATCGACTGGCGCGACAGCGAACCGCAGTGGCGCTGGCACGGCTGGCAAGTGAGTACGGCGTTCACGCATCATGAAATTCCCAATCTTGCGCTGCGCATTGAAGCCGACGGCGTGGCGCTGTTCTACAGTGGCGACGGACGCCCGACGCCGGAGAGCATCGCGTTGATGCACCATACGGATCTGGCGTTTCAGGAGTGCGCATCGATGACGCCGCTGGCCAGTGATGCCTCGCACGGCGATTTCCCTGGCTGCCAGGCGCTGTTTACCCAACTGCGTTTACCGGCGCTGGGGTTGTATCACTGCAATGATGCCGCGCGCCCGGCGCTGGCGCAGGCCTGCCTTACGCATCAGGGGCTGTTTGTCAGCGAAGATGGCATGCGCGTTGAGGTTACGCGCCGCGCGGAGGGGAGCATTTGAGTCAGGCAATCCGCAAACAGGCCGTTACGGCAGAAGACGTGGCGAAACGGGCGGGCGTCTCCCGCGCTGTGGTGTCGCGCGCATTAAGCAGCAATGGCAGCATCTCCCCGGCGACCAAAGAGAAAGTACTGCGTGCCGCGCAGGAGCTGGGTTATCAGGTCAATTTTCTCGCGCAGGGGCTGAACCGCCAGCGCAGCCATCTGATTGGCGTGATTGTGGCGCGCATTGGCGATCCGTTTCGCAGCAGCCTGCTGGAGGGGCTACTGCATGAGATCCAACGGCGCGGCTACCAGGCGCTGGTTACCGAAATTACCGGCGAGCAGGATCTGGTCACCACGCTGCGCCGTTTCACGCAGTTTCGCGTCTCCGGCGTGATTGTGACCTCCGGCAAACCGCCGGAAGCCATCGTCAACGAGTGTGTCAGCCAGCAGATTCCGGTGGTCGGCATCAATCGCCATCCCGATATTCCGTTTGTCGATTTTGTCTGCTCGGATAACCAGCGCGGCGCGCAACTGGCCGCCGAACAGTTGGTGCACGCGGGTTGTCGCCGTTTCGGCTGGCTGATCAACCGTGGCTCCACGTGGGCAGGCGTGATGCGCGGCGACGCCTTTGAGCGGGCGCTGCAACAACTGGGCGTTGATACACAGCAGCATCTGCGCTGGATAAGCGCCAGCGAAGAGGGTTACGACGGCGGATGGCAGGCGGCGCTCAATGATAAAGACGAATTACCGGAAGGGATCTTCTGCGCCAATGCGCAGCTGGCCTGCGGTTTTCTCGACGGCATGCGCCAGCGCGGTAAGTTCGCGCCGCACGACTTCCATTTGATAGGCTTTGATAATACGCCGCAAAGCGGCCAGTTCAGTTACCAGCTCACTACGCTGCATCAGGATGTGGCGGAGATCTCGCGCCGGGCGTTAACGCGCCTGCTGGAGCGGGCCAAAAATCCCTTACAGCCTTCCCGCGTTGAGTGGGTTAAGGTGGAATTGATTCATCGACAAACATCGCCACGCATTGGCTAAGAGTCCCGCTATGACAGAAGAGTTTACCCACGCGCTCTGCGCGTTGATTCGTCGTCTCGGCCAGCAAGCGAAGCAACTTCGCGATAACGGGCTAACGATTGAGCAGAAAGGCCGCCAGGATTTTGTCTCCCAGGCGGATGTGTATGTGGAAAACGAACTGCGTGCATGGTTGAAAACGCAGCGCCCGCAGGATGGCCTGCTCGGCGAAGAGCGCGGGATGGAGCCGGGAAGCGACGGTATCTGGGTTATCGATCCGATCGACGGTACCACCAACTTTATCCTCGGCATGGATTACTGGTGCATCTCCGTCGCCTATGTTCGCGCGCACAACATTGAGCTGGGCATCATTTATGCCCCCGATCGCAACGAGTTCTTCTTCGCGCAAACGGGCAAAGGCGCGTACTTAAACGAGCAGAAATTGACGATCCGCGATCCGTCGCCGGAGGCGGTGGTTCTGGGGCTGGGGCGCTCAAGCCGTACCCCGCCGCGCGACTATACGCAGACCATTGAAACCCTGTTTGAACATGGCATTGAGCACCGCCGTTTTGGCGCAGGCGCGTTGATGCTGGCGCACGTCGCCGCAGGCCAGGTGCATGGTTATTTTGAAGCCCATCTGCATAGCTGGGATGCGCTAGCCGGTCTGGCGCTGATTAAGGAAGCGGGGGGAATGCACAACGATTTTCTCGCCAGTGATGGCCTGACGCAGGGAAATAATGCGTGGGCGGCAAGCCCGGCTGTGTGGAAACGCCTGCAACCGGTACTGTTGCCAAACGGCTGAAGCAAAAAGCCCCCGACAAGCGGGGGCGTAATATCCTTATTTGGAAATTTTGTCCCAGGCAGTAGACCAGGCGCTACCGGTACCCGGAGCGTAGGCGAAGGCCGCGCCGGAACACCAGCTGGTGTACGGCCACGGTTTGCACTGGTAAGCGTTGCCGTCAGTACCGGTCACAATATCACCCGCAGCATACGGGAAGTTTTCCTGATAAGCCGGGTAAGCGGACTCCACTTTCTCGTTGGTGGTCACATCCAGCTTCTCAGACATCCCGGATTTGTTACCCGCAGCGTCAAGAGAGATCACCTGATACTGATAGATAGTTTCCGCCTGCAGGCCTTTATCCAGGTAAGCTGGGGTGGCCGGAGACGCGATCAGTTTACCATCACGGAACAGCTGGTAACCGGTCACCTGGACGTTATCGGTTGCCGCTTTCCATTGCAGAGCGATGGTAGAGTCCGTGACTTCTACAGTGCCCATGCCAGTCGGGATGGACGGTGCTTCGGTATCAACAGCCGGTGCAGCCTGCGTTTTCACTTTGAAAACTGCGCTGGCGGCAGAGGCGTTGTTTGCCGCATCGACAGCCACGATGGTGTACTGGTATTCCGTTTCCGCTTGCAGATTGTTGTCCGCAAAAGTGGTGGTGGTGACGTCAGCCACTTTCTGCTGGTTACGGAATACGCTGTAGTGATGAACACCGGTGTCATCGGTAGAGGCTTTCCAGTTCAGTTGAACAGAAGTCGCCGTGCTGGTGCCCTGTACTTCAGACGGTACGCTCGGTGCCGTCGTATCTTCTTCCGGTGCCGGCATTTCGCCGCCATCATGGATCAGGTTGGTATACGCTTTACGGAACTGGCCGTTAAAGGATTGGTGATTAACGTTATCGCCTTCGTCCCAGTTGATAGACCAGGTCATCAAGCCTCTTAACGGCAGGCCTTCTTTTTCCATATCCGCGAATACGCGATAAACATCTTCCGGCGTTTTTACAAAACCGGTTGCCGCAGCAGAAGTATTACTTGGCAGGCCAATAACCAGTTTGCTGGACGGAATTTTAACCGCAGACAGACCGTGTTTATTGGTGATAATTTCTTTACTGAAGTGGTAAAGGAATTCATATTTTTTAGCGTCGTCATTTTGCGCATAGTTTACCCACCAGCCATCGGTAGCAGTATTGTCCGGCTGGAAACCAATGCCGAATGCGCCCTGGTTGTAATATTGCGGCGCGATGAAGTCATAATAGCCATCGAGACGTTCAATATAATTTTGATACTGCGGGTTAGCTTTGGTCAGATACGGAATTTCCGGCGCCATACTGATAATAAAGTGCTTGCCCTGCTGTTCGTAGTGTTCGCGAACTTTTTTCAGCGCAGCAGGAATAACGGTTTCGTTATCAGCCAGTTTAATAGCGCTCTGCTCAAGGTCCAGATCCAGACCATCGAAGCCATAAACATCGACCAGACGAATAATTTCATTGGCCAGATTTTCGGTGTCGCCATTGGCTTCATGCAGTTCAATATGAGCATCTGCGCCGCCCAGCGACAGCAGAACCGCCTGACCACGTTCGTTCAGCGCGGCAATTTCCTCGCGGAAGCTCTGATCGGTGCCGTAATAAGGAACGAAGGTCGGCATCGTTGCGCCGCCAGCGGATTTCATAAAGGCCGCCATCACGACGTTATACTCTTTCGGCGTATCTTTCAGCGCCATTTTTAACGGGTAGCCCTGAGCGTAATCGCCAGAGAAACCCTGATCCCAGTTGTGCCAGTAACCGACCAGCACTTTTTTACCTTCGATAGAAGGCATTGTATCCGCATAATCCGTTGCAGCAAAAAGGTGACCACTAAAACCAACCATGCCAGCTAATGCAAGGCCAGCACAAATTCGATTGCGCTTAAAAATCCCTTTCATTCTAATTCCTCATCTATTAATAATCAGTTTTTTGCTACTGGTTAACGTACCTCTAAACAACGCCGACATATTACATTTTATTTCGGAGTTTTCATTATAGGAAACGGATATTCGCAATGCGGGATCTTTCCCTTTCGATTGAGAATTCTCTATGCGGATATTCAATTGATTAATTCACAGCAAGAAACTCTATAATAGCAGCGGCCCGATATTAAAAAATATCAGGCCAGACATAAAAAATATTGAGCGGCGAAATATTATTTACTTTCCTGTATTTCCGCATAGAGCGCACTGAGCTCTTTTGCGTATTTCTTCGCACCAGGAATGCCTATCGCTTTGATGTAATCAACCAGGCCGTCGGGATTACGTTCGAGCAGGCGATACTCAATCAAATGGCCAATCGGGAAATTAATCTGCGGCGCGTTATTGACAATGTTATCTTCGCCGCCGGTTTCTAAATATTTTTCATTCTTCTTAACGATCCAGGCAATTGTTTTTTCACGATCATTTTTTATTAACGCATCCAGTTCATCAAAGCTAACGGCGGCATGCTGTAAAGATTCATTATCCACCTCAATAATAAAATCATGAACCGGCGTCACGCGGTCAATTTTTTCCGGCAGCGCCAGATCCAGCGCATCCAGATAGTTCGCGTAGCTTTCAGTGTGCATGAATTCGTTAAGTGTCATATTTAGCGTCCCGTATAGTTGCCAACATCCTGAACAATTTTAATCAATCGGGAGCCAGTATGCCTGTAAGGATCCTTCGCGGCATGCTCCCATGGCGTCACCTTCTCCAGGTTATAGGGAAGATCGACGTTTTTGCCCGACCGTTGCGGCCAGATGCGGTGGTTCAGTTCCAGCGATACATTCCGTGTTCTGATACGCCGGGTCTTAAAGTGGTACTCCTCCACCCGAATGCGCGGCGCCAGCCCCAGCCGCATACGCAACATATTCACCGAAGAATACATGCCTTTCGGCGCGGCTTTGGCTTCAGCTTTCCAGTAATCGCGCCGCGCAGTATTCCAGCATTTTAAGCCGAGAGGATCGATCCACGTCTGCGGGGCAATCACATAGTCATAAACATTCAGCCCTCCGGCAAGCCCAAGCGGATCCTGGCTGATATAGGCGGCAATCGCCGGATCATAATAGCGATAGCGGTTGTAATGCAGCCCGGTTTCGCCATCAAAATAGTGCCCCTGGAAACGCAGCGGGTTATCGATACGGCTGGCGCAAATCTCGCCTTTTTCGCCCCAGGCGCCGCTTCTTTCCGACCAGACAATCTCCCCGCCGGGCGAGGTCAGGCGCACCGGCGCACCGTTCGGATCGCAGTGATAGTGCCAGCTCTGCTTCTGCCCGTTTTCCTGCGTGACCAGCGCCAGCGGCCGGAAACCGCCAGGGTAGTAGATGTACTCACGCAGGGTGCTGAACAGTTGCGCCTGCGCTTTTTGCCGCTTCAGTCGCCCGCCGGTATCAAAGATGCTCAGCGCCGCCAGCGGCTGCGGGGTGGAAGTGACTGTCTCGCCCGCCAGCGCATCCTCCTGCCAGTAAAACCAGCGTGTTTCACTGGCGGTTTGTTTGAAGACGCGTCTTCCCAGGCCGTCATAACCATAACGCACCTGCTCGTTACCCTTACGTACGGCGATCAACTGGCGATTCTCATCCCAGATGAAGTCCTCTTTTTCGCCCTCATTCTGCACATTACGGCGCTGTCGCAGTTCGCCGGCGCGGTCAAACACATAGCGCGTCCCCTGGTGGAGGCCTTCGCGGAACCAGCCGCCAGCACTGTCGTTCACATCGCGGATCTGCGTCTGTAACGCGTTGCCCGCCGCGTCATGGACAAACTGGCGCAGCACGCCGTCCGGTGCGGTATGCGCCGCCAGACGCCCCACCGGATCGTAGGTATAACGATCGCTGCCCCACTGGCTGTCTTCACGCAGCGTCAGGTTGCCTGTGCGATCGTAAGCAAAGCCGCTGGCGAACAGCGGTAAATCGTTTTTCAGCACCTGCTGCGACGTTAAGCGTCCAAGGCGATCGTAGCGATAACGGCGCTCAACATCGTCGGAGAGCTGCTCGCTGGCTCTGCGCCCGCAGGCATCGTAAGTGAAACGTATTGGCGCATCGTCGTTCAGTTGCACCTCGCTCAGCCTGTCATGCTCATCCATGCCATAACGTACCCGGTGGCCGCCGTCGCTCTCGCGCGAGATCAGCAGCCCGCGCGGGTCATAGCCGTAACGCAACTGGAAGCCGTCCTGCTCCTCGCACAGTAACCGCCCGGCGCGGTCATAGCGCCAGACCAGCCGCCGCCACGGGTTTTCGCACAGCACCATGCGCCCGCAGGGATCGTAATTAAACGTCGCCTGTAACGTGTCGCCGCTGCGCCGTTCGCAAAGCCTCCCGGCGCGGTCGTAGCCGTAGCGAACTTCACGCCCGAGTGGATCTTCGCGGCGGATCAACCGGCTGGCATTATCCCAGCCATAGCGCGTTATCTGCCCCCAGTAATCGCTCTCCGCCGTGACCCGGCCCAGCGCATCGCGGGTGAACTGCCAGCGCTGGCCGTTCTGGTTGATCACCGCCAGCAGGCGATCTTCGGCATCGTACTGATAGCCGAGCGTCGCGCCATCCGGCGTTTCGCAGGCGGCAAGCATTCCCGTGCCGGTATAGCGAAACCGCGTTACGCGCCCCTGCTCGTCGGTGAATTGCAGCGGCTCATCTTCCCGATCATAGCTGACGCGCACTTCACCTTCCGCCGGGTCAACCGTGGCGACCAGCCGGTCTTTCATATCCCAGTGGAAACGGGTGATACCGCCATCGGCATCAATGCGCTCCTGCAACGTACCACGCACCGAGTAGCGAAAACGGGTCACACCGCCGCCAGCAGCGTGCCCGGCGGTTAAAAAACCGAATCGATCATAGTGATACTGGGTTGGCGGAGAGCCAGGAATCTCGGCGGCAGTCAGCTGGCCGAACGCATCATAGTGATAACGCGACGTCACGCCCGTTGGGTCAATTTCAGCCACCAGGTTACCGCCGCTATCGAACTGCGTGCGCCAGTTGGCTCCCTGCTCATCCGTTACCGCAATCAGATCACCCCAGTCGTTATAGCTCGCCTGCACGACGCTGCCATCAGGCAGGTGTTCAGCAACCATCTGCCCGCGCTCGTCATACTCCCAGCGCCAGCTGCTGCCATCCGGCTCCACCAGCTCCGCCGTACGGCCAACATCGTCATAGCGAAACAGCGTATTGCCACCAGTGGGATCGATTTCCGCGATCGGCAAACCGTTTTCATCAAAGGTAATGCGCGAGATATTGCCCGCCGAATCGCTTATTTCCACTTCGTTAAGCAGTTCGTGCCAGGCAAAGCGATAATCCCAAACGCCGCCATCACCCCAGGCATGAATCACCCGCCAGGCATCATCGTACTGGTAATGGAACCCCTGGCCGTTGCGATCCACATGGCTTAGCAGATAGCGTTGCTGCCAGAAGAAATGGCGCGGGTGCGATAGCGCATCGATCTCGGCGCTAAGCTGGTTATCCGCATCATATTCATAGCGCGTCAGCGGAGTTATCTCGCCATCCAGCGTATTGCGCAAACGCAGCGCCAGCAGCCGATCGTTTTGCCAGGTGACGAGGATTTCGCGCCCGGTCGCTCCCGCGTGGCTGAACTCGCGAATGTGCTGCAATTCATCGCCGTTCCAGTCAAACGCCCAGCCATTACCGTGACGATCTGCCAGCCTGCGTACCGGTAACATGCCCTGTTTACCGCTGAAATGCAGCTCCGGGCCGCTCTCCTGCTCGATTCGCCACCACACTTCGCCCTCGCGCGTTTCGCGCCACAGGCGGCTTCCGTCCGGCAGGCCGGTAATGGCCTGTTCGCGGCCATCCGCCTGCGGTAGCGCAGCAAACAGCGTCATCCCTTCCGCCTGCGTCAGCAGGGCAACGCCTTCATCGGCGAGCACCTCAAGGCGGGTATCCGCCGGGGTGGACCAGCCGTAACCGCACATCCCTGCTATTTCCGTGTCGGACGAGGTATAGCTGCGCGTCCACTCCAGCGGCAGCCTGCCCGGCAGCAGGAAATCCATTTGCTCCAGGCTGACGCTGCCGTCGCGGATATCCACCGGCTCGGCGCGCAGTACCCGGCATTTCAGGAAGCCAGGGTCCATATTGCGAAACAGCTTTTGCCGCAGTTTGCGGAAACGGCGCATAAACAGCCGCCACTGCGGCGTTTTTTTCAGTTTTTTAAACCCTTTCCCCAGGCCGCTTAACCCGGCGCGCATCAACAGCGCCATCAGGTTGATGGTGGGCGGCCCGCCGACAATCACATTGTTGGGCAGCGCGAGGTTAAACGTCAGCGGCAACGTCAACGAAAGGGGTTTTGGTTTGGTGGCGCGTTTGAGGCGAAACGGCGGGATCAGGCCAATAATGTTGCAGCTCAGCACCGGCATACCGATGCGGGAAAACGGCTCGCCATCCACCGAAACGGTTTTGCTGCCCATAAACAGCTCGTCTTCAATCTGCGGGCCGCCCGGCGCGCGCAGCGGCGGGATCCACGCGCCGCCCACCGGAATATGCACCGCCATCCCGCCCGTTCCGGCGCTGGCGCGTTTGATGCTGTTAACGTGAACCGTGGTGCCAATCAGCGGCAGATAGTCGAAGACATCAAAAACGATGCCGATGTGCGGCGTTGGCAGCGGCCACGGATAGGTGTGAATATCCAGCCCGAGCTGTGGATCGAAGTGCGCGCCGGAGTGCATCGCTTAACCTCAGAACATGGCACGCAACAGCGCGCGCAGGAAAGTACGAACTTCGGTCGCCAGATCGCTCTCAGAGAGGCTTAAAAAGAGCAGCGCCAGCACGGTGACGACAACAATAATGATGATGCGATTTTTCATAGCGGGTTGCTTCCTGCAGTATCAGTTAACGATGCGTCGCGCTCTCCCCACGCGGGAAGGCGTTGCCACTCGCCGGGCGGCGCATCAAAAGGATGGGCGATTTCCGGCAGGCCGTTCCAGTGCGGATGCAGCTTCTCCCGCGCCAGCCGGATAACGCGGCGAAAGCTCTCATCGCCGCGGCGGATCAGGTTTTCACGCTCTTCACGGATCAGCGTAAAGGTCGCTTCAAGTTGTAATTGCAAACGGCTGTCGGCCTGTCGAACCTGCTCCACCGCTGGCGCGGACGGCAGTTGCGCTTCCGCCTGCGCAATAAGCTTCTGTTTTTCCGCCTGCCAGCGCGTGGCGCAGGCTTCAAGGGCTTCGGTGCGCCGCTTGTCATGCATACGCAACAAATCCTGGAACACCAGCGGCAAGGTGGTTTGCCCGCGTTCCGTGATGGGAACAGGCTCCGCCGCCTGAATGGCGCGGGCGTACTCCTCCATTGCCGCCGGGCGATGCCCGCACAGCCAGAGGCAAAAACCGCACATCCGCCAGCCCTCCATCGCAAAGAGCGGATGCGGGATGGCCTGCGCCTCAATCGCCGCCTGACGGTAGGTTTTCGCCGCCTGAAGATACTCTTTGCTGGCGAACCAGGCGCCCGCCTCGCCAAAGGTGCTTTGCGTGCGCAACTGCCCTTTTACCGCCTGATCGGGCACCTCGCCGGAGATGCTTTGCGCCTGGCGGTAGTGCTCCACCGCCTGCGCGTGATCGCGTCCTTTGAGCCAGCCGCCGGCGATCAGGTTATGCATCATCGCCTGCTGATCCGCCCAGCCGCGACGCTGCGCAATCGCCAGCGCCAGGCTGCCGCGCGCCGCCACCTGCGCGGCGCTGCCTTTTTCCAGCAGCAACATGGCATCGGCCAGATAGCGACGGAACAGTAAACGGTCGGCATCGGCGTCGGTCTGCTGCTGCGCGGTCTGGTGCATCACCTTCATACCATCAATCCGATCCTCAATCAGCCGGACATGGCGCGGATTTGCGGTATACAGCGGCTGCCAGATCGGCTGTTCAACGGTGTCGATCAATAACAGGCGCGGCGCGTCAGCGCCCTGTTCCAGCCAGCGATGGAGCCAGCGCAGCATGGCGCTCTCATCGCTGACAGCGGAAGGTTTCAGCACCAGCACCAGATAGCGCAGATCGTCGGCAAACTGTGCGGCGAAGTTCTGCAACAGGCTGCGTAACTGCCCGGCGCTGTAGCAGGGCAGCCAGGGTTCGGCATCCCAGAAAGCGGCATCGGGCGTCGCTTCATACTGCTCAACGAATTCACGGCCCAGCGCCTCGCTGTAGCTGTATCCGGTTTCAAAAGGCGTGTTGAAGCTGAGGAACAGATCGGGCAATGAGCGCCCCTGCGGATGCTGTTGCAGCGCGAAAAAAGCATCCAGCAGCGATTCGCCGTTTGCCGGAACACGCCAGATAAACAGCCGTGCGGCGGCATCTTCGCTGGCATCCAGCCAGCTTACTTCCAGCTCGCTCATCACCTTTTCACTGGGGTTTTTGCTGGCGTTCATGGCATCCCCATCAGGCGTTCAGCTCAATTTTCTTGCCATTGACCATCACCCCGGCGGCGTTAATGGTGATGGTCGATCCGCCTGCGGTGATCTCCACGCTACCGTTGCCAATCAGGATGCCGCTCTCGCCCACGTTGATGCGGAAGGTGTCCGTCGCGCTGTCGGCCACACTGCCCTGGGTAAAACGGGTATCGCCGCCGGTAATGCTCAGCGTGCGTCCGGCGCCGATGCTGACGTCCTGTTTTTGCGTCACCGTGCGCGTCTCATTGCTGCTGACGGTGACATTGCGGTTACCGGTCACTTCCAGCGTCTGGTTGCCGATCACCTGCACAGTGCGGTTTTGCTGGACACTAACCTTCTCATTGCCCTGTACGCTGCGGGTGCGATCCTGGACCACCGTCAGCGTCTGATGACCTTCAACAGTGCCGGTATTGTTACTTTTCACCGTGGTGGTGTGGTTGCCGGTAATGGTTTCGTCGCGGTTTTGCTCCACGCTCAGGCTTTCGTTACCCTTCACGCTCTCGGTACGGTTTTGCTGCACCGTGGTGGTTTCATTACCGTTGATGGTTTTGCTGCGATCCTGGCCCACGGTGATGGTTTCATTGCCATCGACGGTGCGCGTCCGGTTCTGCTTGATGTGGCTGGTTTCGTCTTTGCCGACGGTTTTAGTGCGGTTGCTGCCGACATCATGGGTTTCATCGTTTTCAACTTCCGTATCCATATTGCGTTCGGCATGCAGCCAGAGCTGCTCAGCGCCCGGTTTATCCTCAAAACGCAGGGCGTTGGCGTTATCCGGCGAGCCATCTTTGGAACGGCTCATAAAACCCATCTGCGTGGCCGCCGCTGGTAGCGCCCACGGCGGCATGCTGGCTTCGTTGTAGACGCGGCCGATGATGATTGGCCTGTCCGGCTCGCCGTTAATAAAATCGACCACCACTTCATCACCGACGCGCGGGATCTGCACCCCACCGTAGCCCTGCCCGGCCCAGGCACTGGAGACGCGCACCCAGCAGGAGCTGTTCTCGTCGCCCGGGCTTTGCCGATCCCAGTGGAATTTCACTTTGACGCGGCCATATTTGTCCGTCCAGATCGACTCGCCCGCAGGCCCCACGACTCTTGCCGTTTGCGGCCCGTAGGTGCGCGGCCAGTCGGTGACGGCGGCCGGGCGGAACGGCGTTGATGCCGGAATAACGGTAAAGTCGATGCGCTGCTGCGTCTCGCCAATATCGCCGGAAGCATACTGGTTTTCGGCAAAATCATAGCGAGCGCCCACCACCAGCCACTGCGCGTTGTCGGCATCGTTAGGGGAGCGGATCAGCGTAAAGGTGTGCCCCGGCGCAATACCGGTCGCCGTTGCGCTGCCCTGCATTTGCTGCTGTTCCGCCTGCCAGGATTGCTGGCGGATACGCGCATACGATTCGCCGTCGCCATGCTCCACAAAACGGCCTGGCCAGTCATAGACATCGATTTTTCCGGGAGTTGGCGAAACGGGGTTTTGCAGGGTTTGCAGCATCCAGGCATGGGGCTTGCGGAAGTCGTAATCGTCGGTGCTGTAGAGGCCAGGCGTAACGATATGCCGCGCCAGTAACTGGCTGACGCCCTCTTCGTTCACCGCACCGCCGCCGCTTTGCGCATGCCACGGAATCACTTCATAACCGGGAAACGCCTCCGCTTGCGCGTAATCATCCATCAGTACCAGCGTGTGTCCCTCTTTGCCGTGGCGGAACAGGTAGCTGATGCCCTCAAGCTCCAGCAAACGGCTGATAAAATGGAAGCTGCTCTCGGCGTACTGCACGCAGTAATCCCACTGGCGATAACTGCGCGTCAGTTTGTTTTCAATTTTGACCTGGTATTCGGAAAACAGGGTGCTGACGATGTCCGGTACGCGCTGCTGCTGGAAAATACGGAAATTGCGATCGCGCATCATCGGCCAGAAATCCGGCTCAAGGGTCGCCTGATACACCGCATAGCGCGTGCCATCCAGCTCTTCCGAGCGCGCGGAGATCGCCGTGACTTTACCGCTCAGATAGCGCGTCGTTCCCAACTGCGTTGGGATCACCACCGTCATCTCCTGGCCCAGCAGTTTTTGCCGATCGAGGGTGAAATCTTTGCTCAGCAGCTCGACCTGAAAGCGAAAGGGCGTGGAGAGCTGTTCTTCCCCTTTAAACGTCCAGAATAAGAGCGAATCACTTCCGGAGGATGACAGAACGGTTATCCGGTTAACCATACGTGTTCCTTTATTGCAGAGGCGAATATTCCGGGCGAAGAGGTGTTTCCACGCCTTCAGCGCAGGTAATTATTAAATAGAGTTTTGCGGTGCGGGTATTATTCCCTGCTGACCGATAATAATTTATTACGGGCGATATTAACTGGATATAGTTGAAACTCGCACTGATTGGTAGTTAAGAATCATCCCATTTTCATGAGTTTATGATAACACATTGAAAATTAAGACCAGTGTTTATTTACGCAATTTATTTATGGTTATTAGGTTATGCGATTCAGCCAACATATTAACCGCGTATCATATATTTTGAGATGGTAATATTATCCTCAACGCCAACAATTAAATAATTACGCAGGTTATTTTAGGCAAGTTTAATTATATGCCAGAAAATAAAGAGATGGCCCGCCAGCGGGCCATTGTCGATGTCAGAAAAAACGGTGACCAGCAGCCAGCGTAATGGCCGGTTGCCCGGCTTTAAACAGCAGAGCCGGTTTGTCGCCGCCGAGTTGCGCGTGGCCGTCCTGTACCGCGATCCAGCTTCCTTCCGGTAAACCGATCACCTCCAGTTCCGGCGCCACCACCAGCAGCTCGCGAATGCGCTGTTCACGCGTTTCGCCCTGATGCCCGGCGGGGAGCGCGTTGGTAAAGTGCGGGTTGATCTGCAACGGCACCAGATTGAGCGCATCCAGACCGCCCGGATCGATAATCGGCATATCATTGGTGGTGCGGATCGTCGGACAGGCCAGATTCGCCCCGGCGCTCCAGCCAACATACAGCGCACCGTTGTTAACGACCTGGCGGATCGGTTCGATTAACCCGCGCTCGCGGCAATTTTTCAGCAGGTTAAACGTGTTGCCGCCGCCAACCATCACAATCTCTGCGGCGGCAATCGCCGCAGGCGCGTCGTCCACGGTATGAATGCCGGTGATCGACAGATCCAGCTCCGCCAGCGCCAGACGGACTTTATCCGTATAGGCATCAAAGCTTTGCGTTACGCCCGCGAAGGGAATAAATACCACCTTGCGACGCCCGCCAAGCTGCGCTTTCAGCAGCGGCAGCGCATATTCCAGATATTCGGTGCCAGGCAGCACCGAATTGCTCAGTAACAGCAAATCCATAACCCTCTCCTTTTACAGCAAATTGCGTAGCAGATCGGCTAACAGCTTATTCGATAATACAACGGGCAGTGGGACGTGGCGGGCGCAAATCGCCTGATGCCAGGCGGTGTAGCCCATGCAGTCGGTCAGAATCACTTCCGCGCCCTGCGCGTGCAGCGAGCGGGCGGCATCGGCCACCTCGTCTTCACTGGCGGTATAGGGCGAGGCAACGGCAAACACCGGCGTTTGCGCGGCGCCGCGCCACTTCTCCAGCTCGCTGGCGATCTGCGCTTCCAGCGGCACCAGGATCCCGGCGCGACGCGTTCCCACCAGCGCATTCAGCGTCGGTGGCAGGATCCGATCCGGCTCGATCAACCACGCTTTTTTGCTGCTCAAACCGTGAAACTCGCCGGTACAAAGAATAGCGATGATCTCGCAGCCCTGCGCTTCCAGCCCGTCGATCTTCTGTTGCAGCGCTTCGCCGACCGCCGGTTTGCCCATCACCACGGCTCGCCCGTCCAGCAGGCGCGAAGTCAGCAATGCATCGCCAGGTTGTGGCGCAAAACGCGCCGCGATGGCGGCATCATCCAGCCCATCCAGCACCCCGGCGTGCAGGCAACTTACCTGCGCGGGTAACGCCGCATCGAGGATTGGCGTGATGTCGCTGCGCGGTGCCTGGCCGATGGTCAGCGTACCGATTTTGCGGAGCGCCATTTCACACTCCCGGCTGACGTTTTTGCAGATGCGCCAGCGAACCGTACAGATCGAGCAGGCGCTGGTATTCCGCTTTATCGAAGAACTGGCAGGTGCCGCGCGTGAACTCTTTTGCCACTTCTACGGCAAATTTACAGGCCAGCGCGATATCCGTTTCGTGGCTCGCCCCGGTGCCGCAGCCCGGCACAACGCTTACCGCCGTAATCGCCACGCCAACCACGGGCGCGGCGGTGGCAATCGACGGTTGCAGGATGCTGTTCAGGTGGTAAACCCCATTACCGTACGGTGTGATGTCCTGGGTGGTGATCGGGAAAGTGACCGGCAGTTGCCCGGTGGTCATTTCCATGACGCGCAGCAGATCTTCCGCCACGCGCAGGATGTAACCCGCTTTGACCGTCGGCGAAATGGCAAAGCCTTTATGGTTGATGATGCGATTACCTTTGGTGGTATCAATCGACAGCACCGCATCCATTTCGTCAGAGACTTCCTGCTCGTTCATGTCTTCGGTTTCGACCGGCGAATCCATAAAATCAACCGGCTCGTGCGGTCGCGTTGGCGCATCCGGGCAGATATGGGTGGTGACAATCACATCGCCGGGCAGGCTGTCGCCCTGGCGTTGCATCTCCGCCAGTTTCAGCGCGCTGGCAATCGCCGCCACGGCGCCGTCGGCGTCGGAGACCAGCCCAATTCGCCCCGGACGCGCGCCAATGCCGCCCAGACGTCCGACAATCCCCAGCGTCGGCGCGCTGCCGCCGCGACGTTTACCTTCGGTGCCAGGAATAACAATTTTAACGAAGTCGGTGCTGCCTTTCGGGCCGCTGACCGCTTTCACGCTCACCTCGAGATTGCTGTAACCCGCCAGCAGGGTTTTCACCTTGTCGCCGCTGGCATACGCGCTGTCGAGTAACTCAAAGACCTGTAACGTTTGTTGTAAGCTCATAATATTTTCTCTGGAATGGCGTGATTACTTTTTGCCGCCCGGCAGGACGGAATTAAAGAAGCTGAACAGGGCGTCTCCGGCGATCAAACCCGCCGCCAGCACCTCGATTTTGTTACGCATCGGTTCGCCGCCAATGCGCAGCATCGCCGCGCGAATGGCGATACCGATCATCACCGCCCAACCCGCCAGCGGGTTATTGATCAGCAATCCTGTCGCCAGCAGCACGCCCATCTGACGGCCGGGGCCGCCGATCAACTGGATAATGGCGCCCGGAATGGCCCAAATGAGCAGCGATTTGGCGATATCAAACGACACCCCGGCGTTAATGGCGGCGACGTACACTTTTGCCACCGGCGGCACCAGCCCCTGCGAGAAGTAGTCGCGGAAGATAAACAACACCACCGGCATGGCGACGACAAAGGCCAGCATGGCGGCGAGCAGTTGCTGACGGCGGCCCTCCAGTTCAAAACGGGTGTGTTCGCCTTTACCGCGCAGAATCCATCCGGCTTTCAGGTCATAGCCCATATCGGCAAACGCCGGGCCGGTAGCGGCGGAGAAACCGCACAGCATTGCCAGCGCTTGTGGCGGGAAGCCAATCAGAATACCGATCAGTAAGGTGATCAGCGCCACGGCAAAGGCCGGGAACCAGCCGGAGTGCATGGCAGCAAGGCCCACAATCATTTCATGCAGAAAGGCGGCGAAAGCGGCGTAGACCATAAACGCCACCAGCCACGGCAAAGAGAGGTGGGCATACAGACCGCTGCCAAGCGCAATCACTACTGAAATCGCCATAAAGCCGAGCGCGCCTAAGCGGATGGTTTTGCCAATCTGCTCATTTTGCGCCTGCGGCAGCGCGTCGTCGGCGGTATGCGGCGCTGCTTTCTGGCCGTTGCTCTGGCGGATCAGGCGGATAATCTGGAACAACGCCACCACGCCCGCACCCGCCATCACGCCGTGCGGGATGTAGAGTTTGTTGATATCTATGCCGAACAGCGGCGCAGAATAACCGCGCAGCAGGAAGCCAACGCCGAGCATGCCCAGCGCCCAGATATTGCCGATAAACGCCGTACCCAGCGCCGCCATCGGAAATTTGAACCACGAGCCGACAGCGCCGATCACCATCCCGGTGCCGAGCAACGCTGCCTGTTTGCCGCCCTGATCGCCCGCTTTAATCGACTCTGCCGCCGCAATTCCCGGCGGCCAGGCACCTTCGGCCGGGAAGATGCGCGTATTGAACAGGCGATAGAGCAGCCAGCCATCCAGCAACATCGCCAGCGCCACGCCGATAAACATCGGCATGACCATTTCCTGATGACCAAACAGCCACGGAATTGAAATAGGCAACAGCAGCGAGTTCGCCGCGCCAAAGGTGGCCGCTGACGTCGCGCTTTGCGCCAGGTTTTGAATATGGATGGAGCGGAAACGGGCGAAACACTGGAGTGGAATGCGGGCGATGATCATCGCCGCCATCGCGCCGATGATTGCCGTGTTCGGCGTGACCCCCAGCGTGGTTAGCAGTTGCACGCCAATAACGGCGCCGAAGATGCTGAGCACCAGCAGCAACAGCAATGTGGCCGGGGCGAAAGCGCGCGGATGGCTCTCGCTCTGTTCCGGCAGCGTTTCGGATGAGACAGTCTGACTCACGGTTATTCTCCTGGTATTGGCAAAAAAGGAAAAATCAAAGCGAGCTGGTCACCAGCGTGTCACCGGTTTTTCCGGCGATGGTGAGGGCAGCTTCTTTCAGTAATGTCGCGATCCGTTGCAACTCTTCAGGGGTAGCAAGGTGTTGAGGGAAGGAGAGGCAGAACGCCACGGCTTCGTGAGTGGCCGGGTCGCCGACTGCGCAGCTGACGGAAGCCGTGTCGGCAACCGATTCATTCACGGCCGTTGCGTAACCGGCATCGCGGGTACGGGCCACGGCAGCAACCAGCATGCTGACATCTTGCTGTGTACCGCTAAGCTGCGATACCACCAGCGGGCTGGCAAAAAAATCATGGAGCTGTGTATCGGAAAAACGTGCCAGCAGCGCGCGGCCGGTCGAGGTTCCCCATGCCGGCGAGCGGGAACCAGGCCAGGTAACAACCGGCAGCGCCTGACGGCCGTGGATCACCCGCAGCACAAGGATCTCCTGGTTATCGAGCATCGAAATATAGCCGGTGTAACCCGTGCGTTCGCACAGGTTACGCAGCGCCGCATCAACGTGATCGCTCAGGGTAATTTGGCGGCTGACGAGATGTGAAGCCGACATAATCAACGGGCCAGGCAGAAAGGTGCCCTGGCTTTCGTCCTTTTCCAGATACCCCCAGAATTCAAGCTGGCTCATCACGCGTGAGGCGGTACTTTTGGGCATGCCGAGGTGGGTAATCACATCGCTCACGCGGATGCCGCTTTGCAGATCCACCATCAGTTTCAGGATGTTGGCTGTCGTTTCTAAAATGGACATTGTGCGGTCTCATAAAATGGGACTGAAGTTTCATTAAATGGAACTGCAAGAAAGGTGCCAGCGCGTAACACACTGAATTCGTGGAAAGTTGATGAAATCGATCAAAAATCACGCACCAAATTAACGATCAAAAATGGTGCATAAATGGCGACATTTCACGCAAAGAGTGCACTAAAGCGGCAGGTAATGACGGCGGGCTTGTATCAAAAAAGAATGGCTTAGCTTTTTTTCGTATAACGTTATTCGTATATATTTGTTTTCGCACACGATGCAAAGAATATAATTCGCACTAATCCAGCCCCCAAATAATTAAGCCGGGCTAATAAAATATTCCGCCAGCAATTTCTGGCAAAATGTTCTGTCCGGAAGGTGTGCAGTGCCAACATGGTTACCCTTAGCGATTGATTCTTTCTGGCCGATGCTTTCCGCAGGGCTGAAATTCACCATTCCCTTGACGCTGATCTCTTTTATTCTTGGGCTGTCGCTCGGGTTTGTGGTTGCGCTTTTGCGCCTGTACGGCCCGGCTTTTTTAAAGCCGGTGGTGCGGTTTTACGTCTGGCTGATTCGCGGTACGCCGCTGCTGGTGCAGCTATTTTTGATTTTCTACGCCTTGCCGAGCGCCGGGATCACCATTGATGCTTTCCCTGCGGCGGTGATTGGCTTTACCGTCAATATTGGCGCGTATACCTCCGAAGTGATCAGGGCAACGCTGCTGGCCGTGCCGAAAGGGCAATGGGAAGCCGCCCACTCCATCAGCATGACCTGGGCGCAGTCGCTGCGGCGTATTATTCTGCCGCAGGCCGCGCGCATCGCCGTGCCGCCGCTTTCTAACACCTTTATTTCACTGGTAAAAGACACTTCGCTGGCGTCGGTCATCACCGTACCGGAGATGTTTCTTGCCGCGCAGCAAATTGCGGCGGTGACCTATGAACCGCTCATTCTGTACTGCGAAGCGGCGATTATTTATCTGTTCTTCAGTTCGGTGTTATCGCATTTGCAAGAGAAGCTGGAGCGGAAATTAGCGGGTACGACAGTAAAAGGCCAGGTCAATGATAACGCTCTCCAGCATTGAAAAAAGTTTCGACGGCAATCAGGTGCTGAAGAATATCAATTTAACGATTGAAGAAGGCACGGTAACCACGCTGATTGGCCCTTCAGGCAGCGGGAAAAGCACCTTATTGCGCTGCATTAATTTGCTGGAAATTCCCCAGTCCGGGGAGTTGACCATCGGTAAAGAGCGCATCACATTCGCGCCAGGCGCGCGGATCAAAGGCCAGGATATTCGCCGCATCAGCCGCCAGACCGGCATGGTGTTTCAGAACTTCGCGCTGTTTCCGCATATGACCGCCCTCGACAACATCACTGAAGGGCTGATTACGGTACATAAATGGGATCGCGAACGCGCCCGCCGCCGTGGTGAAGAGCTGCTGAATAAAGTCGGCATGCTGCACAAACGCGATGCCCTGCCGAATACACTATCTGGCGGCCAGCAGCAGCGCGTGGCGATTGCCCGTGCGCTGGCACCGTCACCGGCGGTTCTGTTGTGCGATGAACCGACTTCCGCACTCGATCCGGAGCTCTCCGGCGAAGTGGTATCCGTGCTGCGCCAGCTGGCGCTGGAAGGAACAACCATGATCATGGCGACCCATGATTTGCGCCTGGCGGCGAATATCGCCAGCCAGGTGGTGTTTCTGGAAGCCGGAGAAATTATTGAGTCCGGCTCCGCTAACGATTTGTTTTTACACGCGAAGAAACCCCGTACCGCGGAGTTTATCGCCTCTTTAAGCACAGCGCTCCCGGAACTCGGGGCGAGTTAATTAAAACAACATAGGGTAATGCAGATGAAAGCACTCGCAACATTAGTCGTAGCCGGGATTATGCAGCTTGGTTTTGCCCACGCAGCGCTGGCGCAGGATGATTTGGCAAAAATTCAGTCCGCTGGCGTACTGAAAATCGGTACTGAAGGCACCTATCCGCCGTTCACTTTCCACAATACTTCCGGCACGCTGGAAGGTTTTGACGTCGAAATTGGCCGTGAAATCGCCAAACGCCTGAAAGTGAACCCGCAGTTCGTTGAAGGTAAATGGGACGGCCTGATCGCCGGTATCGACGCGAACCGTTATGACGTGGTGATCAACCAGGTGGGCATTACGCCGGAACGCGAGAAGAAATTCGACTTCTCCGAGCCGTACATTGCGTCTAAAGCGGTACTGATCGTCAATGACAAAAATAGCAGCATTAAAAGTTTTGCCGATCTGAAAGGCAAAAAATCAGCCCATTCACTGACCAGTAACTACGCCCAGATCGCGCGTAAATACGGTGCGGAAATTGTGCCGACCGACGGCTTTAACCAGTCTATCGATCTGGTGGTGCAGGGCCGTGCCGATGCCACCATCAACGACAACCTGTCGTTCCTCGACTTCAAAAAACATAAACCGTCTGCGCCGGTGAAAATCATCGCCACGGAAGAGAATGCCGAGAAATCCGGCGTGCTGCTGCGCAAAAACAACCCGCAGCTGAAAGCGGCGATTGATAAAGCGCTGGAAGAGATCAAGGCCGATGGCACCTACGAACGTATTTCCCAGAAATACTTCGGTGCGGACGTGTCGAAGTAATTTTTTAACCCCGCTGTAAAAGAGAGCCGTAAGCCCGGATCGGGTTTACGGTTTTTTTATCATCACATGGCTGTAAAATGCGCCAGCTACGCTTTCTGCGAAACGTTTCTTCAACGCCACCAGAGGCTTCCTGTTTATCGACGTCGGAGATTTATGATGCCGTACAAGCTCTATACAGCCGTGTTGCTTCTCGCTGCCGCAACGTTCTCTGCAACAGCAGCTTCAGCCCCTTCGATTAGCAATTTGATCAATGAACGTTTGTCCTGGATGAAAGATGTTGCTGGCTATAAAGCGCAGCATCACCAGGCGATTGAAGATCTACAGCAAGAGGAGAAGGTGCTGAAGAGTACCCTTGCTGATGCTGATTCGCTGGGATTAAAAGGCGAGAGCGTAAGGCCATTTATTCAGGCGCAGATGGACGCCGCCAAGGCGATTCAGTACCGCTATCGCGCCGACTGGCTGGCCGCGCCGGAAACTGACTGGCAGCCTCGCCCGCTCCAGGATGTGCGCACGCAAATCGGCCAACTTAGCCATCGTATTCTGCAAAGTGTGGCGGCACGATTAAAGTCCGGGCAACCTCTGACGGAACAGGACCGTAAGGCATTTATGCACGCTGTGCAGCAGAAGAATTTACACGAGCAGGATAAGCAGCGGATCTGGGAAACAATGAAAGGGATTTCGTTGAAAGATTAAGTAAAAAACCCTGCCGAAGCAGGGTTTTTTCATTCTGATTAACTTGCTCTGAAAAGCGAACTCAGAACGGGATGTCGTCGTCGAAATCCATTGGCGGTTCGTTAGACGGCGCCGGAGCGGAAGACTGCTGCGGACGGGACTGTGCGCCGCCGCTGAACTGGTTGCCGCCCTGCGGCTGCTGAGGCTGGCCCCAACCGCCCTGCTGCTGGCCACCGCCTGCCGGTGCGCCGCCGCCCTGACGGCCGCCCAGCATCTGCATGGTGCCGCCCACGTTCACCACCACTTCCGTGGTGTATTTTTCCTGACCGGACTGATCGGTCCATTTGCGGGTACGCAGCTGGCCTTCGATATAAACCTGAGAGCCTTTACGCAGATACTCACCGGCCACTTCCGCCAGCTTGCCGAACAGCACAACGCGGTGCCATTCTGTCTGCTCTTTCATTTCACCGGTCTGCTTGTCACGCCAGGATTCGGAAGTAGCCAGCGTAATGTTGGCAACTGCGCCACCACTCGGCATATAGCGTACTTCCGGGTCCTGGCCCAGATTACCGACGAGAATCACCTTGTTTACGCCTCTGCTGGCCATGTTCGAGTCTCCTGATACGTTAATACGTTTCTTAGTAGTGTAAACGCGCGAGTGTACCATTTCCATGTACAAGTTTGATAGCTGCGAAGCATGTTCCGGAGATATCGCACTCACGGCACATTGTTGCACATCTCCATGAGTTGCATTCCAATACTGTATATTCAAACAGGTTGAATTGTGTCATAATTAGCCGTTTGTGATCGCCGGTTGTCCTTCAAACACACCGGGCAAAACGTGTTCCTCCGGGTAAAAGGTGAATGGATTGGATAAGATAGAAGTACGGGGCGCCCGCACCCATAATCTCAAAAACATCAACCTCGTCATCCCGCGCGACAAACTGATTGTCGTGACCGGGCTGTCGGGTTCTGGTAAGTCCTCACTGGCTTTCGACACGCTTTACGCCGAAGGACAGCGCCGCTACGTTGAATCGCTTTCCGCCTATGCCCGTCAGTTTTTATCGCTGATGGAAAAACCGGACGTTGACCATATTGAAGGTCTGTCGCCGGCGATCTCAATTGAGCAGAAATCAACCTCGCACAACCCGCGTTCCACCGTCGGGACAATTACCGAGATCCACGACTATTTGCGTCTGCTTTACGCCCGCGTCGGCGAGCCGCGCTGTCCGGATCACGATGTGCCGCTGGCGGCGCAAACCGTCAGCCAGATGGTGGATAACGTGCTGTCGCAGCCGGAAGGCAAGCGCCTGATGCTGCTGGCGCCGGTGATTAAAGAGCGTAAAGGCGAGCACACCAAAACGCTGGAAAACCTGGCAAGCCAGGGCTATATCCGCGCGCGTATCGACGGCGAAGTGTGCGACCTTTCCGATCCGCCGACGCTGGAACTGCAAAAGAAACACACCATTGAAGTGGTGATTGACCGCTTTAAAGTACGCAGCGATCTGGCGCAGCGCCTGGCGGAATCGTTTGAAACCGCGCTGGAACTCTCCGGCGGCACCGCTGTGGTCGCCGACATGGACGATACCAGCGTGGAAGAGCTCCTGTTCTCCGCCAACTTTGCCTGCCCGATTTGCGGCTACAGCATGCGCGAACTGGAACCGCGCCTGTTCTCGTTCAATAACCCGGCGGGCGCATGCCCGACCTGCGACGGCCTCGGCGTACAACAATATTTTGACCCGGACCGCGTGATCCAGAACCCGGAATTGTCACTGGCTGGCGGCGCGATCCGCGGCTGGGATCGCCGTAACTTCTACTACTTCCAGATGCTGAAATCGCTGGCGGATCACTACAAATTCGATGTGGAAGCGCCGTGGGAAAGCCTGAGCGACAACGTACGGAAAGTGGTGCTGTTCGGTTCCGGTAAAGAGTCGATTGAATTCAAATATATGAACGATCGCGGCGACACCTCCGTGCGTCGCCATCCGTTCGAAGGCGTGCTGCATAATATGGAGCGCCGCTACAAAGAGACGGAATCCAGTGCGGTGCGCGAAGAGCTGGCGAAATTTATCAGCAACCGCCCCTGCACCTCCTGTGAAGGAACGCGTCTGCGTCGCGAAGCGCGTCATGTATTCGTTGAGAATACGCCGCTGCCGACCATCTCCGACATGAGCATTGGCCATGCGATGGATTTCTTCAATAACCTGAAGCTTTCCGGCCAGCGGGCGAAAATTGCCGAAAAAGTGCTGAAAGAGATTGGCGACCGCCTGAAGTTTCTCGTGAACGTCGGCCTGAACTACCTGACGCTTTCCCGCTCGGCGGAAACCCTCTCCGGCGGCGAAGCGCAGCGTATTCGTCTGGCGAGCCAGATTGGCGCCGGTCTGGTGGGCGTTATGTACGTGCTGGATGAGCCGTCTATCGGTTTGCACCAGCGCGACAACGAGCGCCTGCTCGGTACGCTGATCCACCTGCGTAACCTCGGGAACACGGTGATTGTCGTCGAACACGACGAAGATGCCATCCGCGCGGCCGACCACGTGATTGATATCGGTCCTGGCGCGGGCGTGCACGGCGGCCAGGTCGTCGCGGAAGGGACGCTCAAGGATATTATGGCGGTGCCGGAATCCCTTACCGGCCAGTACATGAGCGGCAAGCGTAAAATCGAGCTGCCGAAACAGCGCGTGAACGCCGATCCGGAAAAAATGCTCAAGCTGACCGGCGCGCGCGGCAACAACCTGAAAAACGTCACCCTGACGCTGCCGGTGGGCCTGTTTACCTGTATCACCGGCGTTTCCGGTTCCGGGAAATCGACGCTGATCAACGATACGCTGTTCCCGATCGCCCAGCGCCAGCTCAACGGCGCCACCATCGCGGAACCCGCGCCATACCGCGATATTCAGGGGCTGGAACATTTCGATAAGGTGATCGATATCGATCAGAGCCCGATTGGCCGCACGCCGCGCTCCAACCCGGCAACCTATACGGGCGTCTTTACGCCAGTGCGCGAACTGTTCGCCGGAGTGCCGGAATCACGCTCGCGCGGTTACACGCCGGGGCGTTTCAGCTTTAACGTGCGCGGCGGCCGCTGCGAAGCCTGTCAGGGCGATGGCGTTATCAAAGTGGAGATGCACTTCCTGCCGGATATTTATGTGCCGTGCGATCAGTGCAAAGGCAAACGCTATAACCGCGAAACGCTGGAGATCAAATATAAGGGCAAAACCATCCATGAAGTACTGGATATGACCATCGAAGAAGCCCGTGAATTCTTTGATGCCGTTCCGGCGCTGGCGCGTAAGTTACAAACGCTGATGGATGTCGGTCTGACCTATATTCGTCTGGGACAGTCGGCCACCACGCTCTCCGGCGGCGAGGCGCAGCGCGTGAAGCTGGCGCGTGAGCTGTCGAAACGCGGTACCGGGCAAACGCTCTATATCCTCGATGAACCGACGACCGGCCTGCACTTTGCCGATATCCAGCAGTTGCTGGACGTGCTGCATCAGCTGCGCGATCAGGGTAATACCATCGTGGTGATTGAGCACAATCTGGACGTAATTAAAACGGCGGACTGGATTGTCGATCTTGGCCCGGAAGGCGGCAGCGGCGGCGGTGAAATCCTCGTTGCCGGTACGCCGGAAACCGTCGCCGAATGCGAAGCCTCGCACACGGCGCGATTCCTGAAACCTATGCTGAAATAGCGGCTACGAGCGGGTTGATCCTTCATAAAGCTGGTGCCGGATATTTTCCGGTACCAGCTCCATCGCCTGCTGATACGAAGCATCCACCAGATAGTAAATCTGCGAATCCGGCAGCGAACCGTCGAGATATACCGTGCTCCAGTGCGCTTTATTCAGATGGCGGCTTGGGCGCACATCTTCATGCTGTTGACGCAGCAGCTCCGCCAGTTCCGGGCTGGTTTTCAGAGACGCCGCCGGGCGGCCGTCCACCTCTTTCACCATCGCAAACAGCACATCTGAGACCTTGATTTGCGTGGCTTTCCAGTCACTGTGCACACTCTGCTCCGCGCCAGGCCTGGACATGCAATATTGCAGTAACTCCGAAATTGTCATCTTTATTCCCCTTGTAGCGTCGCGATAATCGTGCGCGACCCGCCGTGGATACGATGCTCTCCCAGCCAGATCCCCTGCCACGTTCCTAACTGCACGCGCCCATTCCTGACCGGCAGCAGCAGTGAAACACCCAGTGTTGAGGATTTGATATGCGAGGGCATATCATCCGGCCCCTCGTAATCGTGCTTATACGGTGCATTGTCCGGTACTGCATTTAAAAAGTGGCGCTCCATATCGTCGCGCACCGTGGAGTCACAATTTTCATTCAGGGTGAGGGAAGCTGACGTGTGCATTAGCAACAGATGCAATAAACCCACCTGCACGCGGGGAAGTTCGCGAATTTGCGCCAGCACTTCATCAGTGACCAGGTGAAACCCACGCGATTTCGCGCCAAGCGTAAGCGCCTGTTGATACCACATCGACTGTTCCTTCTGCAAAGAGGCCGTTTTTAAGTGTGCTGCAAATCGGCAAAAGGGCAAATCCAGCGCTTAAAACTCAGAATCGACAATCACCTCTTCACCCATAGCGCCTGCCTGCGGCAATGGTTTATAGGTGGAATTCGCGGCACGCAGAATGCGGACTGGCCGGGCTTCGCTCGCACGCGCGGCGGCGATATCGCTGTCCGAGTCGCCGTAGAAAATGCGGATCTGCTTCTCCTTCAGCCACTGAGTTTTGGTGTTCTGCCCAGGCTGGTCACTGGCAAAAATCACCGGATTCATATTCGCGGCCGGGATCAGAAAATCCTCCTGCAACGTTTTCGTCACGGTTTCCGTTTTTGTCTGGCTGCGGCCGGTAATGAAAAAGATGCTGTCGCCGCGTTTCACATGCATGGCGATTAACTGACGCGCCACCTCTTTGGGAATGCTGAATGCATCCCAGCCGTTATTCATTTTTTCCCAGAACGCCGGGTTGTGCAGGTAATCATCACTCTCCGGAGACCAGGTTTTCTTACCGCGCCAGAAACCGGGGCTGGAGAAGAGTACCGTATCGTCGATATCAAACCCGACCGCCATTGGCGGGCGCTCCACCAGCGAGCTTTCAATTTGCGCCACGGAAACCCAGTGAACCGGTGCCTGCTCGGCCAGTTTGATGATGTTGGTGCCATCCGCAACCGGAGAAGGTGCGGAGGCGTAAACCGCAAGGCTACCTGACGCCAGCCATAAACAGGCGGCACCGAAAAGACGAGTGATCGTTCGCATCTTTATCCCTAAATTATCAGTTCGTTATATTCATAAATGGTGCGAATGGTCGAAATGTTATCCGACCTTAACCCCAGCGGCAGATGAAACAAAGGATTTTCTGCTAATTACGCGGATAATGAGAGAAAACGGGGGGATAATGACCTTCCGCCCATGGGCAGAAGGTCGGGGAAAACTAAAAAGTGAGCGGGTGCTTACATTACTGCGGCGAATGCTTTCGCCACGCGTTGCACGTTGCGGCTGTTCAGACCGGCAACACACATACGACCGCTGGCAATCAGGTAAACGCCAAACTCCTCGCGCAGACGATCGACCTGCGCCTCGCTCAGTCCGGTGTAGCTGAACATACCGCGCTGCTTAAGCAGGTAGTCGAAATTCCCGCCCGGCACGGCTTCGCGCAGCACCTGCACCAGTTGCTGGCGCATTGCCTGAATGCGCGTGCGCATCGTTTCCACTTCCTTCAGCCAGAGCGCCCGTAACGCCGCGTCACCGAGTACGGTCGCTACCAGCTGCGCACCAAAACTTGGCGGGCTGGAGTAGTTGCGACGGACGGTGGCTTTCAGTTGTCCCAGCACGCGGCCTGCGGCTTCGCTGTCTTCACACACCACGGAAAGGCCGCCGACACGCTCGCCATACAGGGAGAAAATTTTGGAGAATGAGTTGCTGACCAGCGCAGGCATCCCGGCGCTGGCAATCGCGCGGATAGCGTAAGCGTCTTCTTCCATACCCGCGCCGAAGCCCTGGTAAGCGATGTCGAGGAACGGGATCAAATTGCGCGCTTTCAGCACGCCGACTACCTCGTCCCACTGGGCGTTAGTCAGATCCGCACCGGTCGGGTTATGGCAGCACGGATGCAGTAATACGATGCTTTGTTCCGGCAGGGTATTCAGTTTTTCCAGCAGTACCGGGAAGCGCACGCCGTTGGTTTCATCGTCGTACCAGGGGTAAGTGCTTACTTCGAATCCAGCGCCTTCAAAAATGGCGATGTGGTTTTCCCAGGTCGGATCGCTGACCCAGACGCCGGAGTGGGGGAAGTAGCGTTTCAGGAAATCCGCGCCGATTTTCAGCGCGCCGGAACCGCCCAGCGTCTGGATAGTTGCCACGCGGTTTTGCGCCAGCACCGGGTGATCGGCGCCAAACAGCAGCGGCGCAATGGAGTGACGATAGCTGTTCAGCCCTTCCATCGGCAGATAGAGCGATGCGCCGTGCGGTTGCGCATTCAGGCGCGTTTCGGCTTCAGCCACCGCTTGCAGGCGCGGAATGATGCCATCTTCGTTGTAATACAACCCGATGCTGAGGTTAATTTTGTCGCTTCTGGGATCTTCTTTAAAACGCTCCATGAGCGAGAGAATCGGGTCGCCAGCGTAGGCGTCAACTTTTTGAAACACGCGTGTATTCTCCAGGTTTACAGTCGGCAAGACCAACACAATAAACCGGAAGCCGGGGAAGATCGAGAGGAGCAGCGCTTTCCCGTGCAGGAAAGCGCAAAACGTTTAGTCGAGGTACTTCAGCGACGCCCTGGCGGTCAGGCGCGTAATAAGTTCGTAAGCACTCACTTTTGTGATGGCGGCGATACGCTCGACGGGCAAACCTTCGCCCCACAGCACCACGCTATCACCGACGCGCTCACGCACATCCGGGCCAAGATCGACACAAATCATGTCCATTGCCACGCGGCCAACGATCGGCACTTCGCGTCCGTTGACCAATACGGGCGTGCCGGAAGGCGCAGCGCGCGGATAACCGTCGCCATATCCCATCGCCACCACGCCTAAGCGGGTGTCGCGCGCGCTTTCCCAGGTACCGCCGTAACCGACCGCATCTCCTGATTTGTGGTCGCGCACGGCAATCAGCGTGGAAGTCAATGTCATCACCGGCTGAAAGCCGAAATCCGCGCCCCACGGTCTGTTCTCCAGCGGCGAAACACCATAGAGAATGATGCCGGGGCGCACGGCATCAAAGTGCGACTGCGGCCACAGCAAGGTGCCGCCGGAAGCGGCAATCGAACGCAGGCCCGGTTTGCCTTCGGTAAAGGTGGTGAAAATATCCAGCTGGCGTTCCGTTACGCCGCACTCCGGCTCATCGGCACGGGCAAAGTGGCTGGCAAAATTCACCGGCTGATGCACGTTTTTGCAGCCGGAGAGACGCGCGTAAAACGCCTCAGCTTCATGCGGATGCACGCCAAGACGATGCATGCCGGTATCCAGTTTCATCCACACCGTTACCGGCGCGGGCAGCGTGGCCGTTTCCAGCGCATCCAGTTGCCAGGGGCTATGGATCACCGTTTCCAGTTGGTGCTCTGCCAGCACGGGCAGATCGCTGGCGGCGAAAAAACCTTCCAGCAACAGAATCGGTTGTGTGATTCCCCCTGCGCGCAGTTGCAGGGCTTCTTCGAGACGGGCAACGCCAAAAGCGTCGGCATCGGGGAGCGTTCGCGCGGTCTCTACCAGACCGTGTCCATAGGCGTTCGCTTTCACGACTGCAACCAGTCGGCTGGCGGGAGCCAGCTCGCGCAGACGTTGCAGATTGTGTCGCAGAGCGCGGCGGTTAACTACTACGGTTGCCGCTTGCATGTTTTTCCTCAAAAACAATTTTCTGAATCATTCGTGTTGCAGGAAGGTAACAAGCCCGGAATCCCCCGGGCTTAGTAAACCAAGTGACCGGGGGAAACGGGTGCCGTCAGCGCACCTGCGGCGCGAAGGATGACGAAAATTTATTCATCGTCGTATTGTGGCCCTGCATAATTATCAAAACGTGACCACTGCCCGTTAAAGGTCAGACGTACCGTACCGATCGGCCCGTTACGCTGCTTACCAATAATGATTTCTGCAATGCCTTTTAAATCGCTGTTTTCGTGATAAACCTCGTCACGATAGATAAACATGATTAAGTCGGCATCCTGCTCGATAGAACCGGATTCACGCAGGTCGGAGTTGACCGGGCGTTTATCGGCGCGCTGTTCCAGAGAGCGGTTAAGCTGCGACAGCGCCACCACCGGCACATGCAACTCTTTCGCCAGCGCTTTCAGCGAGCGGGAGATTTCGGCGATCTCCAGCGTACGGTTGTCGGAAAGCGACGGCACGCGCATCAGCTGAAGGTAGTCGATCATAATAAGGCCTATCCCGCCGTGCTCGCGGGCAATACGCCGCGCGCGTGAACGCACTTCTGTCGGCGTCAGGCCGGAGGAGTCATCGATGTAAATATTGCGTTTTTCCAGCAGGATCCCCATGGTGCCGGAGATGCGCGCCCAGTCTTCATCGTCAAGCTGGCCGGTACGGATGCGCGTCTGATCCACGCGCGACAGCGACGCCAGAGAACGCATCATAATCTGTTCTGATGGCATCTCCAGACTGAAGATAAGAACCGGTTTATCCTGCAACATCGCCGCATTTTCGACGAGGTTCATCGCAAATGTTGTTTTACCCATCGACGGACGGGCGGCAACAATAATCAGATCCGACGGCTGCAAACCTGCCGTCTTTTTATTGAGATCTTCATAGCCGGTGTTTACGCCCGTGACGCCATCGTGCGGCTGCTGGAAAAGCTGTTCGATGCGCGAGACGGTTGCCTCAAGCACATCGGCGATATTTTTCGGGCCTTCGTCTTTATTGGCGCGGCTTTCGGCGATCTTAAATACCCGCGATTCCGCCAGGTCGAGCAGATCTTCGCTGCTGCGCCCCTGCGGATCGAAACCGGCGTTGGCGATTTCATTGGCTACCGCGATCATCTCGCGAACGACGGCACGTTCACGCACGATATCGGCATAAGCGCTGATATTCGCCGCACTTGGCGTGTTTTTTGATAACTCGGCCAGATAGGCAAAGCCGCCGACAATATCCAGCTGCCCTTGCAGTTCCAGCGATTCCGCCAGGGTGATGAGGTCGATAGGTTTCCCCATCTCCTGCAAGCGATGCATCTCGGTAAAAATATGGCGGTGCGGACGGGTATAAAAGTCTTCGGCCACGACGCGCTCGGCGACGTCGTCCCAGCGCTCATTATCCAGCATTAAACCGCCCAACACCGACTGCTCCGCTTCGATGGAATGTGGAGGCACTTTCATCCCCTCGACCTGTCTGTCAGGGGTTTCAGTCTGTTTGTTGAAGGGTTTATTTCCTGCCATAGTGAATGGAGCTATCCGGGTTATGAATGGTTCGAAAGATTATCACATCAGGAGGAAGCATGGCGACACGAATAGAATTTCACAAGCATGGCGGCCCCGACGTGCTCAGCGCGGTGGAATTTACCCCCGCAGCTCCGGCGGAAAACGAGGTGCAGGTGGAAAATAAAGCCATTGGCATCAACTACATCGACACCTACATTCGCAGCGGCTTATACCCGCCTCCCGCGCTGCCAAGCGGGCTGGGCACCGAAGCCGCAGGCGTGGTGAGTAAAGTCGGCAGTAACGTCACGCATATTAAGGTCGGCGATCGCGTGGTGTATGCGCAATCCGGGCTTGGCGCGTACAGTTCGGTGCATAACGTTCTGGCAGACAAAGTGGCCGTCCTGCCAAACGCCATCTCCTTTGAACAAGCCGCCGCCTCGTTTCTGAAGGGGCTGACGGTGTTCTATCTCCTGCGCAAAACCTACGACATCAAACCCAATGAGATCTTTTTATTCCACGCAGCGGCTGGCGGCGTCGGGCTGATTGCCTGCCAGTGGGCGAAAGCGCTGGGCGCGAAGCTTATCGGCACCGTAGGTTCGGCGCAGAAAGCGCAACGCGCATTGCAGGCCGGAGCCTGGCAGGTGATCAACTACAGCGAAGAGAATGTGGTTGAACGCGTTAAAGCGCTGACCGACGGTAAAAAGGTCAGCGTGGTGTATGACTCGGTGGGTAAAGATACCTGGGAAATTTCCCTCGACTGCCTGCACCGTCGTGGGCTGATGGTCAGCTTCGGCAACTCCTCCGGGCCGGTCACCGGCGTGAACCTGGGCATTCTCAACCAGAAGGGCTCCCTTTATGCTACCCGCCCTTCCCTGAACGGCTATATCACCACCCGCGAAGAGTTACAGGAAGCCAGCAATGAGCTGTTCTCGCTGATCGCCAGCGGGGTGATTAAAGTGGATGTGGCTGACAACCAGAAATTCGCGCTGAAAGATGCGCAACGGGCGCATGAAGCGCTGGAGAGCCGGGCCACGCAAGGCTCAAGCCTGCTGATCCCGTGAGGTAAGTCTCAGAAAGAATTAGGGCTTCCCGCAGGAAGCCCTTTCTTTTTTTAGTTCGGCTGCATTGTAGGGTACAGCGCGATGAATTCGTTAACGTCGCGATAGTGACAGATTTAATATCTAAATCCTATTCGGTTCTAAGCAATGCTGCTGGAAATGTCTCAGGGTTGTGACGAACCACTCAATACTTTAGTAACGCCAGCGGTTATTGCGTTGATAACGTGGAACCTTCGGCTCTTTGATGGCACGAATCACCCAGACTACCGCCACGGCCAGCAGCAGCCAGGGCAACAGTTTGATCATCAAAGCAAAAAGCCCGCCCAAAAACATGACTGCGGTGGCAACCAGCAGCGCAGCGATAATGCCGAGCAGCGAAACGCCGGTTACCAGCAACATGACAAAAAAGCCAATAATAAACAGTAGTTCCAGCATGATCTTCTCCAGGGAATCGGTAATGTCTTTTACATCACAAGAAGCATGCCAAAAATAACCATCTGATTTTAAAATAAAAAACCCTGCAACGCTGTGCAGAGCTTAGTGAATTTGACCATCTTTTAGTGAAATTTTAACGCTTCGATGCCACCAGGTTTAGCGCGTGCTCCACTACCGCGATATCAGCGCCTGCTTTGTGCGCATTTTCGCTCAGATAGCGGCGCCACTGACGCGCGCCCGGCACGCCCTGGAATAACCCGAGCATATGACGCGTGATATGGCCAAGATAAGCGCCATTGCTCAGTTCGCGCTCAATATAGGGATACATTGCGCGAACCACGGCGACAGGATCGGCATCCGCAACATCGGCCCCATAAATCTCCCGATCGACAGCGGCCAGAATCCCCGGATTCTGATAGGCTTCGCGCCCTACCATAACCCCATCCATATGCTGCAAATGGGCTTTGGCCTCTTCCAGCGATTTTATGCCGCCGTTGATCGCCATCTTCAGGTGCGGGAAATCGCGTTTAAGCTGGTAGACACGCGGGTAATCCAGCGGCGGGATCTCGCGGTTCTCTTTTGGACTCAGGCCAGAAAGCCAGGCTTTGCGGGCATGAATGGTAAAACTTTCGCACTCGCCTTTACCGGCAACGGTACCCATAAAATCGCAGAGGAATGCGTAGCTATCCTGCTCGTCGATACCAATACGGGTTTTCACCGTCACCGGAATAGAAACCACGTCCCGCATCGCTTTAACGCAGTCTGCCACCAGTTGTGCTTCGCCCATCAGGCAAGCGCCAAAACGCCCGTTCTGCACGCGATCTGACGGGCAACCGACGTTAAGGTTGATCTCATCGTAACCGCGCGCTTGCGCAAGCTTCGCACAGTGCGCAAGCTGCGCCGGATCGCTGCCGCCGAGTTGCAGCGCCACCGGGTGCTCTTCCTCGCTGTACGCCAGATAATCGCCTTTGCCATGAATAATGGCACCCGTGGTCACCATTTCGGTGTAGAGCAGCGTCTGGCGCGACAGTAAACGCAGGAAGTAGCGGCAATGTCTGTCCGTCCAGTCGAGCATCGGAGCGACGCTGAATCGCCCATACCAGTGATTGTCAGAAGTTACAGGCATTACGCTGGTTTGGCTGGCGTTAGTCATTTCAGAATTACCGTGCTTTGATTTCCAGAAAAAGAGGTGCTCTCACCGCTATTCCGCCGGTGAGCGAAAGCAATAAGACAATAAGATTTTCTATTGTATCACATTCGCTGTAAGGCGCTGGAAAAGGCACTTTTCACCTTGTTGAGACGCGGTTCCCTTCCTATATTTTTTTAGCGTACAAGGAGTTTTAACCCAATAGCAGAAAGCTATTGTCAACCGAAACAGGGAGTTATTATGTCTAAACCGTATGTTCGTCTTGATAAAAATGATGCAGCCGTTCTGTTAGTTGATCATCAAACGGGTTTGTTATCTCTGGTAAGAGATATTGAGCCGGACAAGTTCAAAAATAATGTTCTGGCATTAAGCGATCTCGCCAAATATTTCAAATTACCCACGATTTTGACCACAAGTTTTGAAAC
This sequence comes from Kosakonia sp. MUSA4, assembly GCF_013085925.1. NCBI lineage: Bacteria > Pseudomonadati > Pseudomonadota > Gammaproteobacteria > Enterobacterales > Enterobacteriaceae > Kosakonia > Kosakonia sp. MUSA4. The sequence goes on along the minus strand of NZ_CP025697.1, from coordinate 46,121 downwards.
CGGACCGAATGGCCCGCTGGTACCGGAACTTAAAGCGCAGTTCCCGGATGCGCCTTATATTGCCCGCCCGGGTAACATAAATGCCTGGGATAACGAAGATTTCGTTAAGGCCGTCAAAGCAACCGGCAAGAAACAGTTGATTATTGCCGGGGTGGTGACGGAAGTGTGCGTTGCTTTCCCGGCGTTATCCGCCATTGAAGAAGGGTATGACGTGTTTGTTATTACCGACGCTTCAGGAACATTCAATGAAATTACACGTCATTCCGCATGGGATCGTATGTCCCAGGCTGGCGTGCAGTTAATGACATGGTTTGGCGCAGCCTGCGAATTACACCGCGACTGGCGTAATGATATTGAAGGTCTGGCAACGCTGTTTTCCAACCATATTCCTGATTACCGTAATCTGATGACCAGCTACGACAAGCTCACCGGCAAGTAAGCGCCAATAAAACCGGAGGCGCAATGCCTCCGGTTACTCATCAGAAAGTCATGCTAAGCTGCGCCCCGGCCCCCCAGGTTTGATCTTCACCCACCAGGCCCATCAGATCGATATGCACGCGGTTAAACGGCGCAAATCCGACACCGCCGGTAAAGACGTTTTTATCATCCCCTTTGACATCCGCACGATAACCGGCACGCACCGCCAGCCAGCTCAACGGGCGAACTTCCGCGCCCACGCCGACATACTGGGAATTTTTCTCGCTCTTAAAACCTTTAGTCTCGGTTAAATCACCGTCGGCGCTCAGCGTCAGCAGGTCGTTATGCCATGCCGCACCCGCCGTCACGACCGGGCTAATCTGGTAAGTATCTTTGTAGCTCACCACATCGCCCGTTCTGCCGTTGCGGATACGAATGTCTTTGGTATCAATATCACGGGAGATCAGGTTTGTACCGGTCAAACCGACCGTCACGTTCTCGCCGAAATCCGCGGCCAGGCCGACATCCACGTTGAAGCCGGTATCGTCGGTACGGTAGCGGCTGCTGTTCCAGTCGCTACTTTTGTAGTCATAAATCGACGCCGTGTAGTTGTAGACCCAGGTTTTCTGTAATTTTGGCGTCACGCCAACGGATAGCGGTACGCCGCCGACATCAAACTGGCGAGCCATCGCAATGCCATAATCCGAGACGATAGCCGCGCGGCCTGAAGCGGTTGAGTTGAGGTTTTTGGTGATTTCGTCGCTGCCATCCGGTGATACCACCGCCTTTAGCGCTTCACTGGCGGCGACAGCGGTGCTGTTCTCAATACTACGCAGGTAGTCAATATCCTGCTGATCGATTGCCGACGTGACGCGCGCATGGGCGTAAGCTTTCGTCACAAACGCCACGGAAAGGACATCGTTGGGAATGCTTACCGCGATGCCGGCGGCAGCTTTGGCCTGCGCTGTTTTCCCTCTCAGAAACTCCAGCTCGTTCGCCAAATCGCCTGCGGCACCCTGAAATTGCCTTACCGTACCGAGCGGATTAGCAATAATTTCCGCAGCGGTGAGGTTATCAATAACATTTTTGTAGCCATCGATTTTGTCATTGATGTTGTCGATCTCGTCGCGCAGATTATCTTTGTCGCTAATTTGCGCCTGTACGCTCGGCAGGATGACGGTAATATCATCATCGGGTTTTGCTTTTGCTAACAGTGCCGGGTTGATTAATGGCCCGCTGCCATAGTTCGCGGATGCAACGCCCGTTCCCCCCATTGCATCATTACGAGCTTCTGCCCAGGTATTTGCTGCTCCTGCCTGATTTGCCACAAAAAAGGAGACAGCGATCGCGACCAGCGAAAGTTTACGTTTTTTTTCCACAGTATGCGTCTCGTAGCCAGATGAGTTTTAAGCCTGTAAGTATTCGCACAAACAGGAATGCACTATTGCTGTGAATAACGTAAGAAAATGGAGCTAAATTGCCGGGATACCCGTAAGCACCCGGACATTATTGTTTTAAGTGACGACCATCACTATTTATAGATGACGGAGTCCATTTCGGGAAGCGATCCAGAGAAATGGAGATTACTGGCCGCGATCTCGGCGTTTTCGACAGGACATGGTAAAGTGTATGGCTTGTATTTCCCCAACCGGAGAGCGCCGATGGATAAGACCACTTCGCAAGAGATGTTAGCGCAGGCTGAAAAGCTGTGCGTGCAGCGCAACGTGCGCCTGACTCCCCAGCGTCTTGAAGTGTTGAGATTACTCAGCCTGCAACAAAGCGCCATCAGCGCGTACGATCTGCTCGATCTGCTGCGTGAAAGCGAACCGCAGGCCAAGCCGCCGACGGTGTACCGCGCTCTTGATTTCCTGCTAGAACAAGGGTTCGTACATAAAGTCGAATCAACAAACAGCTACGTGTTATGCCACCTTTTTGACCAGCCGACGCACACGTCCGCGATGTTTATCTGCGATCGCTGCGGTTCAGTAAAGGAAGAGCAGGCGGAAGGCGTGGAAGATATTATGCATGCGCTGGCGGCAAAGATGGGTTTTGCCCTGCGGCATAATGTGATTGAAGCTCACGGTTTATGTGCAGACTGTGTCGAAGTGGAGTCCTGCCGTCATCACGACCATTGCCACCATGACCACACCGTTCAGGTGAAGAAAAAGCCACGTTAATCTTTGTTCGAGCAAGACGGTAGCTAAAACAGCTGGAGGGGTGGTACGTCCTTGTACCTTCGGGCAGGGTAGCCTGTAGAGGGTTAGCACATTGAGGGGATGTGCAGGCTACCAGCGGTAGTCATTACGCGTTTCCCAATCTGTAACTTCTTTCTCCGCCTGATCTTTGGCATAACCGTAACGTTCCTGGATTTTACCCACCAGCTGGTCACGTTTACCTTCGATGATGGTCATATCATCATCGGTCAGTTTGCCCCATTTTTCTTTAACAGTGCCTTTGAACTGTTTCCAGTTACCGCCGACTTCGTCTTTATTCATCGTTGACTCCTTATCGTTCGGTTAAATAGATAATCGTTCTGCTGAACGTACTGATTATTGTAGTTAAGGATTCCGGCAATCGATTTTTATTCGGAATCTTTAACCGTCACGATGGTTAAAAACAGCATAAGCGAGGCGAGGAAACAGGCAAAAAAACTGGCAATATCAGGAAGGATTCACATCGGAAAACCAGCTGCCGTTACGCCAGTGGCGACGCCACAGCCAGGCAAGCGTAAGCCCGCGCAGGGCGAGAAAGACGGTCAGCGACAGCCATAAACCGTGATTGCCCAGCACCGGAACCGTCAGCAGCGTAACAGCGAACCCGGCGGCGGCAATCGCCATACTGTTACGCATCTCCGCTGCGCGCGTGGCACCGACAAACATGCCATCCAGCAAGTAGCACCACACGCCCACCAGCGGCAGAATCACCTGCCAGAACAGGTAATGCCCGGCGAGCGTCTGCAGGGCAGGAAGCGAAGTCAGCAAGGCAATAATGTCATCACCTGCCAGCGCATAAATCGCCGCAAAGAACAGCGCCACCAGCCCGGCCTGGCGGCATGCCGCTCGCCAGACGTCCATCAACTGGCTGCCATCGCGCGCGCCATAGGCCTGCCCGGAGTGCGCTTCGACCGCATAGGCAAAACCATCCAGCGCGTACGCGGTAAAGGTGAGAAACATCATCAGCACCGCGTTAGCGGCAACCGTCTCACCGCCAAGACGGGCGCCCAGCACGGTGATTGAGCCAAAGCAGAGCTGCAAAAGCAGTGAGCGCAGCATGATATCGCGGTTAAGCGCTAATAAGCGCCGCATACCGCCGCGCCAGGCATTTTTCAGCGCTGGCAGGGTGATACCGCGCATTACCAACACGCGGTGCACCATCAGCAGGCCGATGGCGAAAGTCGCATACTCAGCCACAACGGTGGCGAGCGCAGCGCCCTGCACATTCATGTGCAGGCCCATCACCAGCCACAGGTCGAGCACAATGTTGAGGAGATTCCCCACTACCAGCAGGATCACCGGCGCACGGGCATACTGCACACCCAGTAACCAGCCGAGCAACACCAGATTTCCCAACGACGCTGGCGCACTCAGCCAGCGAATATCGAGAAAGCGCCGCGCCTGCTCCAGCACGGCTTCGCTCCCGCCGGTAATGTGCAGCGCCAGATCGATGAGCGGCGTACGCAGCAGCATAATTAACACACCTGCCGACAGCGCCAATAGCAGCGGCTGTACCAGCGCGCGCGCCAGCGCAGGTGCGTTTTTCGCACCAAACGCCTGTGCCGTAAGACCGGTGGTGCTCATCCGCAAAAACAGCAGCAGCATAAACAAAAAGCTGGTTGCCGTTGCGCCGATCGCCACGCCGCCGAGGTAAACAGGACTATCCAGGTGCCCGACCACGGCGGTATCCACCAGCCCCAGTAACGGAACAGTGATATTGGAGAAGATCATGGGCAGCGCAAGCCGCCACAGTGCTCTGTCAGATGCGTTCAGCAACGGCATGGCAATGTCGAATCAACGGGGAAAATCGTATTACGCAGCGCCACGGTGTTTTGTGTCGCTGCGAAAAGAACAGGCGTTAGAGCCAGGTACCATTACGGATGACGCCAACCGCCAGCCCTTCAATGGTGAAGTTTTGATCGCGCAGATCGACGACGATCGGGGAAAACTCGCTGTTTTCCGGCAGCAATTCGACGGTGTTACCCTGTTTTTTCAGACGTTTCACGGTAACTTCATCATCAATACGTGCGACGACCACCTGGCCGTTACGCACGTCCTGCGTTTTATGCACTGCGAGCAGGTCGCCGTCCATAATACCGATGTCTTTCATCGACATACCGCTAACGCGCAGCAGGAAATCCGCATGAGGTTTGAAGAGATCGGGATCGACCTGGTAGTGACCCTCGATATGCTGTTGCGCCAGCAGCGGTTCACCCGCAGCAACGCGACCAATCAGCGGTAAACCGATATCCTCTTCTTCTTCCAGCAGCAGACGCAGACCACGCGATGCGCCGGAGACGATTTCGATAACCCCTTTACGTGCAAGCGCTTTCAGGTGTTCTTCAGCCGCATTTGGGGAACGGAACCCCAATTGCTGTGCGATTTCCGCACGCGTTGGTGGCATACCGGTTTGAGTGATCCGATCGCGGATGAGATCGAACACCTCTTGCTGCCTGGCCGTTAATGCTTTCATCCCGCCCCCTGGGTGTATATACAGTTATGCTGTGAGTATATACAGTCAAAGGCGATTTTGGAACCAAATTTAAGCAAAAAACCAGGGTGTTATCGATTTCTGGAAGCGTTATCGAAAATGCGACCAGAGAAGCGAGATCCAGGTAAACAGCGCCAGCAGGATCGACATCAGCACTGCCGCCGATCCCATATCCTTCGCCCGACCGGAAAGTTCGTGAAATTCAGAACCAATTCGGTCTACGACAGCTTCAATTGCACTATTTAGGATTTCAACAATCATTACTAGCGACACCGAGCTAATCAGCAGCACCCGAGTGACCGTGTCAATGTCCAGCCAGCAAGCAATAATGATAGCGAAAACAACGGCTACCAGCTCCTGGCGGAAAGCGGCTTCATTGATCCATGCAGCGCGAACGCCCTTCCATGAGTAACCTGCTGCTTTAATGATTCGGGTAATTCCGGTGGTATTATTGGCCATGAAAAGAACCTTTTTATGTAATAAACGTCAATGTCTACATCAGCGTACTGAGGTACAACAGAAATTACGTGCGCTTTCTGATATTCTTGCGGCGCAATGGCACTATTATTAACCAGAGGCTTTTCATCTTTTATGTCCGGTTGGCCACGAATTTACTACAAATTACTGAATTTACCATTAAGTGTACTGGTAAAGAGTAAATCGATACCTGCAGAACCTGCACAGGAACTGGGTCTCGATACTTCACGTCCTATTATGTACGTGCTGCCTTATAACTCTAAGGCAGATTTGATGACATTACGCGCTCAGTGTCTGGCGCACGAACTGCCCGATCCCCTGGAACCCCTGGAAATCGACGGCGTATTGCTGCCGCGTTTCGTGTTCATTCATGGCGGTCCGCGCGTGTTTACCTATTACACGCCGAAAGAAGAGTCCATCAAACTGTTCCACGACTACCTGGATTTACACCGCAGCCATCCGGATCTGGATGTGCAAATGGTTCCGGTATCGGTAATGTTTGGCCGCTCGCCAGGGCGTGAGAAAGGCGAGATTAATCCGCCGCTGCGCATGCTGAACGGCATCCAGAAATTCTTCGCTATCTCCTGGCTCGGCCGCGATAGCTTTGTGCGCTTCTCGCCGCCCGTCTCCCTGCGCCGCATGGCGACCGAGCACGGCACCGATAAAATTATCGCGCAGAAACTGGCGCGCGTGGCGCGTATGCACTTCGCGCGACAGCGTCTGGCCGCCGTTGGGCCGCGTCTGCCGGCGCGTCAGGATCTGTTCAATAAACTGCTCTCTTCTAAAGCGATTGCCCGTGCGGTCGAAGACGAAGCGCGCAGCAAAAAAATCTCTCACGACAAAGCGCAGCAAAACGCTATCGCGCTGATGGAAGAGATTGCCGCCAACTTCTCGTACGAGATGATCCGTCTGACCGACCGTATCCTCGGTTTTACCTGGAACCGTCTCTATCAGGGGATCAACGTGCACAACGCCGAACGCGTGCGCCAGCTTGCGCACGACGGCCACGAGATTGTCTATGTGCCCTGCCACCGCAGCCACATGGACTATCTGCTGCTCTCGTATGTGCTCTATCACCAGGGGCTGGTGCCGCCGCACATTGCCGCAGGCATCAACCTGAACTTCTGGCCCGCCGGGCCGATTTTCCGCCGCCTGGGCGCCTTCTTTATTCGCCGTACCTTTAAAGGCAACAAACTCTACTCCACCGTGTTCCGCGAATATCTGGGCGAACTGTTCAGCCGCGGTTATTCGGTCGAGTATTTCGTCGAGGGCGGTCGTTCACGTACCGGGCGTTTGCTGGACCCGAAAACCGGTACGCTGTCGATGACCATTCAGGCGATGCTGCGCGGCGGTACACGCCCCATCACGCTGGTGCCGATTTATATCGGTTATGAACATGTGATGGAGGTCGGTACCTATGCGAAAGAGCTGCGCGGCGCAACCAAAGAGAAAGAGAGCCTGCTGCAGATGGTGCGCGGGCTGAGCAAGCTGCGTAACCTGGGGCAAGGTTATGTGAACTTCGGTGAACCCATTCCGCTGATGAACTACCTGAACCATCACGTTCCGGAGTGGCGCGAATCTATCGATCCAATCGAAGCGATTCGCCCGGCATGGCTGACGCCGACGGTGAATAACATTGCCGCCGATTTGATGGTTCGCATTAACAATGCCGGTGCGGCCAACGCCATGAACCTGTGCTGTACAGCACTGCTGGCATCGCGCCAGCGTTCGTTGACGCGCGAGCAGTTAACCGAACAAATCAGTTGCTACCTCGAACTGATGCGCAATGTGCCTTACTCGCCGGATTCAACAACGCCTGCCGCCAGCGCGGACGCGCTTATCGACCACGCGTTGCAGATGAACAAGTTCGAAGTCGAGAAAGACACCATCGGCGATATCATTATTCTGCCGCGCGAGCAGGCAGTGTTGATGACCTATTACCGCAACAACATCGCCCATATGCTGATGCTGCCGTCGCTGATGGCGGCGATCGTGACCCAACATCGCGCCATCTCCCGTAGCGATATTCTGCGCCACGTTGAGCTGCTTTATCCGCTGCTGAAAGCCGAGCTGTTCCTGCGCTGGGAAAAAGCCGAGCTGGCGGAAGTGCTGGAAAACCTGACGCAAGAACTGCTGCGCCAGAGCTTAATTACCGTCAAAGACGATCGCCTGAGCATCAACCCGGCCCATTCGCGGACACTGCAACTGCTGGCCGCCGGTGCGCGCGAGACATTACAGCGCTATGCCATCACCTTCTGGCTGCTTGGCAACACGCCGTCAATGAACCGCAGCACGCTGGAAAAAGAGAGCCGCACGCTGGCGCAACGCCTGTCAGTGCTGCACGGCATCAACGCGCCGGAATTCTTCGACAAAGCGGTATTCTCCACGCTGGTGTTAACGCTGCGTGATGAAGGGTATATCAGCGACAGTGGCGATGCAGACCCGACGCGAACGCTGGGCGTTTACCAGATGCTGGCAGACTTGATAACGTCGGATGTGCGTCTGACGATTGAAAGCGCGACGCAAGCGGAAGTGTAAACCGGGAAAGTATCCGCCGGATATCGCTTGCGCTTATCCGGCCTGTGGGATGAGATAATCTCGCAGGCCGGATAACATGCAGCCGCCATCCGGCAGTTTTTAGATTCAGTGCAGGTAACTAAAAGCCAGCCCTAAAAACAGCACCAGCCCCACGTAGTTGTTGTTCATAAATGCTTTAAAACAGGCGTCGCGTTCGCGCCCCGTAATCAATATCTGTTGATAAACAAACAGCACGCCCGCCACCAGTACCGCAGCGTAATACGCCCAGCCCAGCCCGTTAAGCCAGCCAATAGACGCCATCAGCGCCAGCACGGCAACCTGCAAAATACCGATAATCAGCTTGTCATAGCGACCAAACAAAATCGCCGTCGACTTGATGCCAATCTTCACATCATCATCGCGATCAACCATGGCGTACTGGGTATCGTAGGCCACCGCCCACAGGATATTGGCGAAAAACATGGTCCAGCAGCTTAGCGGTACAGATTCGCTGACGGCGGCAAACGCCATCGGAATTGACCAGCCGAATGCCGCGCCGAGCACCACCTGCGGCAGATGCGTGTAGCGCTTCATGAATGGATAAACCCACGCCAGCGCCAGCGCCGCCACCGAAAGCAGGATGGTCATCATATTCAGCGTCAGCACCAGCGCAAAGGCCAGCAGCACCAGAACAACAAACAACACCCGCGCTTCATTTTCCGTGACCGCGCCGCTGGGCATCGGTCGGTTCGCCGTGCGTTTTACATGCCCGTCGAATTTGCGATCCGCGTAATCATTCACCACGCAGCCCGCCGCGCGCATCAGCCAGACGCCCGCAACAAACACCAGTAAGATCCACAGCGGCGGCACACCTGGCGTTGCCACCCATAACGCCCACAGCGTTGGCCACAACAGCAGCAACGCGCCAATCGGTTTGTCCGTACGCATAAGCCTGTGAAAGGCTAACAACTTAGTCTGCGTGAGACTCCACTCCATTCTATTTTCCTCTTAGTACAGCGGCGACGCAGGCAAAAACAGTTCTGTAAGCATCAAGGGTTTCCCCCCCAAACGCAGTCGGGAACGCCGTCCCCACAGCTGCTCATAACGACCAATATCAATAAAGTCACGCGTAAGCGTTGAAGAGGTAAAGAGATATCGCCCAAGCGGCGTATTGCCCAGCCGTTGCAGCGCCATTTCCGGGCCGCTCAGGGTCGATTCCGGCACGACGGTGCGCCCGGCCAGCCAGGGTTCACCATCTGCGCAAAGGATAATCTCCCGCAACCAGTAACGCGCCTCTTCCGGTAAATGCGCGCGTTCGGGCGCAATCTCGTCCGCCGTGACAAAGCCTTCCTGAATCAAGGTGACGCTGACTTTTTTACCTTGCTGCTCAAAACGTTTGGTCATGGAATCTTCCAGCAACAGCCAGTCCAGCAGTTGCGGTTCCAGTTCGGGTATTGCGTCTACATAGCGCAGCGCACGCAATTGCGTAAGCGCAGGGTGTGACATGCCTTACTCTCCGGTACATAACGTAGCAATAGTGTATCGCAGAACAAGCAGGCTGGTGCGGGGAAACTTCAAACGGTTTTCATCAGCGCAACAGATGCGCAACAGCGCGCATCTGCGCCGGAAAAAGGGTGCGCCAGGCGACGCACCAGTTACTGCAAAATATCGGCAGTGCGGGGATGGGTTACCCCTTGCCTTTTACACTGCTGATAAAAGTGGCACGGGCGGTTTTCGACCCGAGGCGTTCAGCTTCATTCAACAATTTCAGCGCCTTATCAATATCGCCTTTGGCAGCGGCCTGTTTGATGGCCTGATTGAAATAACTCTCCGTATCATTCAGCATTGGCTCGCTTTTCGCGGCTGGCGCAGGCGCAGCAGCCGAAGCCGCTACCGGCGCAGGTTGTGCGCTGTAGACCGGTGCCGCAGTGTTACCCACAGTGACCGGGCTTGGGCCGGAAGAGCCAAACAACGGGCCGACCAGCACGCTGGAACCGCTGCTGTTTTTCACTTTCAGCGTTAGTTTCCCGTCAGTGCCGTGCTTCGCGATAGGATCAGGAATATCCGGTATCGCATTGCCGGTGCCTTTGGCATAGGCTTTTGCCGGATCGATTAATTTCGTGGTGCGCTGTAAGTCGTTGTTTGTAGTAAAGACCAGTACATAGATTTTCTGTTGTCCCAGCGCAGGCGTCAGGCGCATCACCCCTTCCAGGCGATCGGCGCTCATCACACCCGGTTCCTGATAGGTAAAGTACTCGCTGGGGAAATAGGCTGAAGGCGTCATGTTCTGATCAAGAATCAACACATTCGGCGCAAATACGCTGGTTTGCTTATCCACTTCGCTGGTTAACGTCAGCGTCAGTTCGCCGATGTTCGCCGGTACGCTCCATGCCGCGACCGGGCCGCTAATACCCGGCACATCGAGGCGTTGGCCGCCGGTTGCCAGCTGCGTGGACTGTGTTTTCGATTGATCGACCGGCGTCCAGGTCAGTTGCTGTAATGCCGATGCCGGAATTGACGGCGCGGCAGTGGTGTTTTGCGGGACAAAATTAACATCAGCGAAGCTAACCCCGGGAGCGCCCGCCAGTAAACCGGCGGTCAGGCACAGGGCGACGAGACTTTTTTTCATTTTCATTGTTATCACCTTTTCTGCACGGGAACAGCGAACGCCAGGCAATAGCGCGCTGACCCAAGGGTTGAGGGGCTTGCGCCCCTCTTTTGGTCATTACGTCAGGTTAAGCGTGGATTACCACCAGATTTCCATCTGTGCGCCGAAGCTCCACTCATCGTTGTCGCCACGGCTGGTGGTGGTGAAACCAGAGTCGTTCGCCGCAGCGAAGCGCGTTACAGAATCACCGTTTTTGATGTAGCCCCATTTCTCATCCCATTTCGCATAGGTAGCGAAAATACGGATTGCCGGACGAGACCAGATGCTGTCGCCTGCCTGCCATTGCTGTGCAAGGGTGATTTTGTACTGGCTGTTTCTGTCGCCGGTCTGCTGGGATTTCACGTTGTCGTAGCCCACTTCCAGCAGGGTGCTCATGATTGGCGTCCATTTGTACATAGGACGAACGCCCACGGTCCACCAGTCGGTGCCGAGTTTAGAATCGAGATCCTGTTTCTGATACATACCGACATACATCAGGTCCCATTTCTCACTCAGCGTGATTGCACCGTGATCCAGCACGCGCCACAACTTACCGTCGTTGTTACCACCGACGAAATCGTCATAGTCGCCGGATTGGTAAGTCCCTTGCGGAATACCTTTACCCTGCGTGGTCATGGCATCGGTCGCGTACTGCAGAACAAACTTGTTGTAGCCTTTCAGCATGCTCTGAGTATGTTCAGCAGTGAACATCCAGCCATCTTTCGAATCGTCGCTGTTCACATAGCGATAATTGTCGGTTTTGTTTGCACGACCGTAATCGAAGCCCAGTTCCAGCATGCCGTCCGGGTTAGTCTGCAGACCGGCTAAACGTACGTCGAAGACATCGTTAGCGGTATCTTTAACCACGTCATACACACCCGGGCTGCTGAAGGTGACAGAACCGCCCGATTCAGAAGAACGGGTTGCCGCCAGAGAGAGTTTACCGAAGCCAAGATCGATGTTTTCCAGACCTGCGCCCGGGCCGGAGATATCCCAGTAGTAGAAGTCGATCATGTGCACATCATGACGCTGGTAGAAGCGTTTACCGGCCCAGATGGTGGCGCCTGGCAGCGCGTCGATCAGGTTTTTACCCTGCACGTTCGCTTCACGGAAAGCCGGGCTGGTGGCTTCCCAGTCATTTTGCTGTGACACGGAGTAAGCCACGTTCGTGTCGAAATAGAAGCTCTTATCGCCCTCTTTCCACACTTCCTGGCCGAGTTTTAATTCTGCGTAGGTTTCACATTCGTTACCGAGACGGTATTTAGCACCTGCACCGGTCGCCTGGAAGCATTGCTGCTCGCCGCCGCTGCCGGTCCAGCCGATGCCGGAACGCGCGTAACCTTTGAAGTCGACGGCGCCCGCCTGCGCAGACAAAATGCCTGCGGTAATGGCGAGAGCCAGGGGTAGTTTGCGCAGAGTAATCATCATTCTATCTCCTGAGATCATTGCTTTTCTGTTTACACTTGGCCCTGGAAGGGTTGGTGTAAGTTTTTTTGGGGTACGCTTAAACGCCCGGCTCTTTGTGTAACCGGCGGCAGGCGGTGCCATCTTCACGGAACAGATGGCAGCGCTCCGGCGGCAAGCCGATAGCGAATGTGGCACCCTCTTCTACCAGCACGACGTCAGTCTGGCGGTAGACCAGGTTCTGGCGTATTGCGGGGATCTGGATATGAATTTGTGTTTCGTGACCAAGCTGTTCTACGACCTGCACTTCCCCTTCCAGCGTGACATCGGCGATGTCACTTGGAAGCAGATGCTCCGGGCGAATGCCCAAAGACATATTCGCGCCGACCTGCACATTGGCGCTGTCCACCGGCAGCCAAACCTGCTGGCGGTTAGGCAGCTCAACCTGCACCTGTTCAATGGCGGTGGCCGTCACTTTTACCGGCAGGAAATTCATCTTCGGCGAGCCAATAAAGCCCGCAACAAAGCGGTCAGCCGGGTAGTGATAGAGTTCCAGCGGTTTCCCGACCTGCGCCACGCGACCGGCATCCAGCACCACAATCTTGTCGGCCAGCGTCATCGCTTCGACCTGATCGTGGGTGACGTAAATCATCGTGCGACCAAGGCGTTTATGCAGACGGGAGATCTCAATACGCATCTGCACACGCAGCGCGGCATCAAGGTTGGAAAGGGGTTCATCAAGTAAGAAAACGCTGGGTTCAGCCACCAGCGTACGACCAATCGCCACGCGCTGGCGCTGGCCGCCAGAAAGCGCTTTCGGTTTGCGTTCCAGCAAGTGCGCCAGTTGCAACACCTCCGCCACCTGAGTGACGCGCGATTTAATGATCTCTTTTTTCGCACCCGCTAACTTCAGGCCGAAAGACATGTTTTCCGCTACCGACAGGTGCGGATAAAGCGCGTAGGACTGAAATACCATCCCGACGCCGCGTTCGGCGGGGGGAACGTCATTCATGCGGGTATCGCCGATAAACAACTCCCCGCTGGTAATGGTTTCCAGCCCGGCAATCATGCGCAGCAGCGTCGATTTACCACAGCCTGACGGGCCGACAAACACCACAAATTCACCTTCGTGAATGTCGAGACTGATCTCTTTTGAGACCACTACATCGCCCCAGGCTTTCGTTACGTTACGAAGCTGTACGCTCGCCATGCCCTTCTCCCTTCGTTACAACCTGTCACCAACAGAAACATTCAATGTGGGCTGACTATGGGGCATCGGTACAGCGGGCGAATCCTCCACCCCTGCGGTTTTTTATGGGGGAGGAGACGGGAGGATGAGAAGGGTTGCTCTGCACCCCGCATCGCCAGGTGACAGGCATTTTCGTGATGGAACCTGCAAAAATCGGCTCTTTTTTATGTGCGCTGACACACATAATGAAAATCTATGTAACACAGATCACACAAATCGCCCCAGGGGCGTAGGGATAAGGAGGATGAGAAGTACTTGTCAAAAAAGGAGACTAATCCCGTCAGACCACCTTGAGCGTATCCACGAGCACATCACCAAATAGGACGGGATATATGAAAATCAAAACAGGCGCACGCATCCTCGCATTGTCCGCACTGGCGACGATGATGTTCTCCGCCTCTGCCCTCGCCAAAATCGAAGAAGGTAAGCTGGTTATCTGGATCAATGGCGATAAAGGCTATAACGGCCTTGCCGAAGTGGGTAAGAAATTCGAGAAAGATACCGGCATCAAAGTGACGGTTGAACATCCGGACAAACTGGAAGAGAAATTCCCGCAAGTTGCCGCGACTGGCGATGGCCCGGACATTATCTTCTGGGCGCACGATCGCTTTGGCGGCTACGCGCAATCAGGCCTGCTGGCAGAAGTGACCCCGGACAAAGCCTTCCAGGACAAGCTGTTCCCCTTCACCTGGGACGCGGTGCGCTACAACGGCAAACTAATCGCTTACCCGATTGCTGTCGAATCACTGTCGCTGATTTATAACAAGGACCTCGTACCGAACCCGCCGAAAACCTGGGAAGAGATCCCGGCGCTGGATAAACAGCTGAAAGCGAAAGGTAAGAGCGCGCTGATGTTTAACCTGCAAGAACCGTACTTCACCTGGCCGCTGATTGCTGCCGATGGTGGTTACGCGTTCAAGTATGAAAACGGCAAATACGATGTGAAAGATGTCGGCGTTGACAATGCAGGCGCGAAAGCGGGCCTCGGCTTCCTCGTCAAGCTGATTAAAGATAAACACATGAATGCCGACACGGATTACTCCATCGCTGAAGCGGCGTTCAACAAAGGCGAAACCGCGCTGACCATCAACGGTCCGTGGGCATGGGCCAACATTGATAAGAGCAAGATCAATTACGGCGTCGCACCGCTGCCAACCTTCCACGGTAAGCCATCCAAACCGTTCGTTGGCGTGTTGAGCGCAGGCATTAACGCCGCCAGCCCGAACAAAGAACTGGCGAAAGAGTTCCTGGAAAACTACCTGCTGACCGATGCCGGCCTGGCGGATGTTAACAAGGACAAACCGCTGGGTGCCGTAGCGCTGAAATCGTACCAGGAAGAGTTAGCGAAAGATCCGCGCATTGCTGCCACCATGGCTAACGCAAAAACCGGCGAAATCATGCCGAACATCCCGCAGATGGCCGCCTTCTGGTATGCCACCCGCACCGCCGTTATCAATGCCGTGAGCGATCGTCAGACTGTAGATGCTGCACTGAAAGACGCGCAGGGCCGTATTACCAAGTAAAAATGTGAATGCCTTATCCCCGGAAAGGGATAAGGCAACCTGGACAGTTGTATACACGGCATGATTCGCGCGGCATCGCGGCGGCAAGGTTGTGTATCCCCAGCGCTTACAAAAGTAAGTGACTGGGGTGCGCAACCGTAGCCAACAAAGAGGCAGCGTGAACAGTGCCGCGTAGAGAGGAAATCCCCATGGATGTTGTAAAGAAGCGCCATTGGTGGCAAAGCCCACAGCTTGCCTGGACCGTCATTACCCTGATCGGGCTGCTGGTGGCATACCTTGTCGTTATGATGTATGCCCAGGGGGAATACCTTTTCGCCATTACCACGCTCGTGCTCAGTTCGGCGGGCCTTTATATTTTCGCCAACCGTAAAACCTACGCCTGGCGCTATGTCTATCCGGGCATGGCCGGGATGGGGCTGTTTGTCCTGTTCCCGCTGATTTGTACGATCGCCATCGCCTTTACCAACTACAGCAGTACCAACCAGTTAACGCAGGAACGCGCGCAGCAGGTGCTGCTCGATCGCTCCTTCCAGGCGGGAAAAGCCTACAACTTTGGTCTTTATCCGGAAGGGGATGAATGGCGGCTGGCGCTTACCGATGGCGACAGCGGCAAAAATTATCTCTCCGACGCCTTTAAACCTGGCGGTGAACAGCAACTGGCCCTGAAAGAGGTGCCAGCGCTGCCAGCCGGTGAACGGGCTAATTTGCGTGTCATTACGCAAAATCGTCAGGCACTGAATCAGCTTACCGCCATCCTGCCGGATGAGAGCAAAGTGATCATGAGCTCGCTGCGCCAGTTCTCCGGCACGCGCCCGCTCTACCAGCTCGCGCAGGACGGTACGCTGACCAACAACCAGAGCGGCGCCAAATACCGGCCAAATAACCATATCGGTTTCTACCAGGCGATTAATGCTGACGGTAGCTGGGGCAGCGAAAAACTCAGCCCTGGTTATACGGTGACCATCGGCTGGGATAACTTCACCCGCGTCTTTACCGATGAAGGTATCCAGAAACCGTTTATCGAGATCTTTATCTGGACGGTGATCTTCTCCATTCTCACGGTGGTGCTGACCGTCGCCGTCGGCATGGTGCTGGCCTGCGTTGTGCAGTGGGAGTCGCTGAAAGGCAAAGCGATTTACCGCGTGCTGCTGATTCTGCCTTACGCGGTGCCCTCGTTTATCTCGATCCTGATCTTTAAAGGGCTGTTTAACCAGAGCTTCGGTGAGATCAACATGATGCTGAGCGCGCTGTTCGGCATTAAACCGGCCTGGTTCAGCGATCCAACCACCGCCCGCGCGATGATCGTGATCGTTAACACCTGGCTTGGTTACCCCTACATGATGATCCTTTGCATGGGCCTGCTGAAAGCGATCCCGGACGATCTGTATGAAGCCTCGGCAATGGATGGCGCCGGGCCGTTGCAGAACTTTTTCCGCATCACTTTCCCGCTGCTGATCAAGCCGCTGACGCCGCTGATGATCGCCAGCTTTGCCTTTAACTTTAACAACTTCGTGCTGATCCAGTTGTTGACCAACGGCGGGCCGGACCGCATCGGCACTACCACTCCGGCGGGTTATACCGACCTGTTGGTGAGCTACACCTACCGTATCGCCTTTGAAGGCGGCGGCGGTCAGGACTTTGGGCTTGCAGCCGCTATCGCCACGCTGATTTTCCTGCTGGTAGGCGCGCTGGCTATCGTCAACCTGAAAGCCACGCGCATGAAATTCGATTAAGGAGGACGATATTATGGCTATGGTGCAGGCAAAATCGCAGAAGCTACGGCTGTTTATCACCCATGCGTTACTGCTGGTGTTTATTGCCGCCATCATGTTCCCGCTGCTGATGGTGGTCGCCATTTCACTGCGTGAAGGTAACTTCGCTACCGGCAGTCTGATCCCGGATAACATCTCCTGGGAGCACTGGCGGCTGGCGCTGGGCTTTAGCGTTGAACACGCCGACGGGCGCGTCACGCCGCCGCCGTTCCCGGTGCTGCTGTGGCTGTGGAACTCGGTGAAAATCGCCGCCATTACTGCCGTGGGCATTGTCGCGCTCTCCACCACCTGCGCATACGCGTTCGCCCGTATGCGTTTTCCCGGCAAAGCGACGCTGCTGAAAGGGATGCTGATTTTCCAGATGTTCCCGGCGGTGTTGTCGCTGGTGGCGCTGTATGCGTTGTTTGATCGTCTGGGACAGTACGTGCCGTTTATCGGCCTGAATACGCACGGTGGGGTGATCTTTGCTTATCTTGGCGGGATTGCGCTGCATGTGTGGACGATCAAGGGCTATTTCGAAACCATCGACAGTTCGCTGGAAGAAGCCGCTGCGCTGGATGGTGCCACGCCGTGGCAGGCGTTTCGCCTGGTACTGCTGCCGCTGTCGGTGCCGATCCTGGCGGTGGTGTTTATTCTGTCGTTTATCGCGGCCATCACCGAAGTTCCGGTGGCCTCGCTGCTGCTGCGCGATGTTAACAGCTACACGCTGGCGGTCGGCATGCAGCAATACCTCAACCCGCAAAACTATCTGTGGGGCGATTTTGCCGCTGCGGCGGTGCTCTCCGCCATTCCGATTACGCTGGTGTTCTTGCTGGCGCAGCGCTGGCTGGTAAACGGCCTGACCGCAGGCGGAGTAAAAGGTTAGATTTCATCGTTGTTTTCGCGCCCTAAGTATTTCGGGTTAGAGCAAGGCGGCGACTGCACGAATCCCCAGGAGCTTATTGAAGTAAGTGACTGGGGTGAGTAAAGGAAGCCAGCACAGCGATCACCCGAAAGATGACGGTCGTTGCCACTGCACCCTCAACTTAACTTGTGAAGTCGTTGGCGGCCCAAAAGGCCGCCTTTTTTTATTCACGCTTCAGCCGTTGGGAATTACATAACCACAGGGTGATCACCAGCAGCAGGATCGCCGCAGAGTAGATCAGCACATCCATTGGCGACTGATGATCGACGATGATCAACCGCACGATCGCGGTGATGCCGATATAGATAAAGTAGCGCAGCGGGAAATGAAAACCGGACTGAAAGTACTTCACAATCAGTGCGATAAATTCAAAGTAAAGGAAGTAGACCACCAGCCCTTCCACCAGCTCATACTTGCTGGTCTGCACCGGCGAAAACAGCACATCCGCCAGATGCAGCGTCTCTTTGCCAAGAAAAACAATCAGGATCAGCCCCAGGCTCAGCAGACCCAGGTTCAGCACAGTCTGCAAAATAGTAGAAACAAACTCAGCGCGTGGACGAGTTAGCGACGTCATAACAGCACCTCATTTTCTGTGGGGAATCTCCTGTATAACGTAAAAATGTGATCTGGATCTACATTATTTACTTATCTTTTGTGACAGCGCGTGGTGACATGTCTGGCTAGCCGTTTTCATGCAAGAGGAAAAAAAGAGCATGCTTACAATGCGTAAAGCATCCGTGGACGATGCGGCGTTAATCAGTGAAATGGGGTTTGCCAGCTACATGCACCACTTTGCTCATCTGTGGCGCGAGCAGAGCGAATTACAGGATTTCCTCCGGCAAGAGTATGCCGTGCCGGTGCTGCAACAGAGCTTACAGGATGAAAAAAGTTGCTGGTTCATCGCCAGCGATCCCTCGCCGGTTGGCTTTGCCAAAGTCTCCTGGCATCGCGCAGTCGATGAGCATGGCCCAGTGGGAACGCTGCTGCATAAGCTCTATTTTCTGCCGGGTAAAACCGGCCGCGGCTACGGCGAAACGCTGCTGACGGAGATCGCGCGTGTAGCAAAAAGCCGTGGCGAAACCGCGCTCTGGTTGGAGGTACTCGATGCGAACCCCAACGCCCAGCGCTTTTATCTCCGCCAGGGATTCACGCACCTGAAAGAGACCCTGTTTAGTACCCCTTCTCAGCAAAGTACGCTGCATATTCTTTGTAAACCGCTCTAAAGGAGTCGTGCGCCAGTCCGCCATCCGCAACGTGACCTGCGGCGAGAATGTGCTGACGAAATCGTTGCACGAGAAAGGGGTTTATGCGGGAAATCCGGCGCGGTTGCTGCGGCGGCTGTGAGAAACCCCCTCTCAGGTGGAGAGGGGGCGAAGGATTACTGGAAGTTGATCGTCTTATCGTTGGTCATATCATAAAGCTCAAACTTACGGCCCAGTTTCTGGCCGCCATCACGCGTCAACGGCGTCCAGCCAACGGCTGCGCGGCTGCGGGTCGGGCCGGTCGTGAACAGATCCAACGGTACAGAGACATACACCCCTTTGGTGAATTCCCCTTCCCCGTACTGCGCCGCCGAAACGTTGGTCTTGGTGGCATACGCGCCAATGACAACGCCGCTATCAAAGTGTTTCGAGACATCCAGCGTGACGCCTTTATCCCCTGCCAGATACTGCCCGGCGCTCGCTTTAATCAGCACATCGTCGGCGAACCACGGCGTCCAGTAGGCGGTGAAGTGGCCGGTTTTCACGCTGTAATCGGTGAACTTCATCATGTCCTGCGGGCTGCGCCAGTCGCGCTGTTTCACGTAGTTGCCATCGATACCGAACGCCCAGTGGCTATCGACCGGACGCCACAGCACTTCAGCCCCCGCGCCGCCAAACATGGTTTCAAGATAACCGGCATACACTTGACCATAGAAATTATTCCCCAGGTAGTGCATGTAGTTCGCTTGCATGTTGTTGACGTAATAGTCATTTTGCACATATTCACGCACGCGGGTACGCACGCGCGGCAATGACGAATCGCTGGAGGTATAGCTGAATTTATCGTAGTTGTTAGCCACGTTGGCGAACAGGCTGCCGGTGGTCAGTAAATGATCGGTCCACCACCAGTCGGCGGTTGCCATCACGCCAACCTGGTACATGTAGAAGCTTTCCGGGCCGCCGAACGACTGGTTCAACACCGGATCAATATGGAAATCGAACGACGATTTATCGATATACCAGCCCTGCTCTGTGCTATCCGGCACAATCGGCGTGACCCGTTTCTGCACCAGCTCTGTATCCTGCCCCAGCGGTTCTCCTTCCAGATGGCGCTTCAGACTGGCGACATCCGTTTCGGTGGTGACGATCGGCATATTAAGGCTATTTTCCGTCACGCGAATGGTGCGAATGCCATCCGGCAAGTCATTCATGATGATACGGTTTGCCCGCTCAATCCCTTCCTGGGTGTTACGGTATTTCACCTGCTGACCGGTCACGTAGAGCGTATCGCCTTTCACCTGGATCTGCGGGTCGGCGAAACCGGCGTTATATTTCAACAGGGTAAGCTGGTTAGCCACCACCGCATGTTGCAGGATCGCGTCCTGCGGCTGCGGTTGATACTTCGGCCGCGGCGCATCGCTGTAAGCGGGACGTAAATCGTTGAAATTATTACGCAGGGTAAAACCAAACATCCAGGTGTTGCCGCGCTCATAGCTCAGGTTGATGTCGGCCCAGTCGGTAATGCGATAAATCGCGCCAACGTTCACTTTGCTGCGCTGCGGCAGTTTCCCGGCATAATCCTGCTGATAGTTGTTGCCTTCATACTCGAGTTTTAAACGCAACGGGTTCCAGGGAGTCTGATATTCAACCCCACCAAAGAGAGCCGTCGGGCCGCGGAACATCTGGCTGGTATCGGTGGAGCCAGCCTGTTTATAGCTGGTGTCGCGCGTACAGTATTTCTCGTCATAAGAGCAGAGCGGGTTTTTGATATTACCGCTGGTGCCGAGATAGCCCCAGCCAATACCGAGGGAGAAATCGAACGGTCCCCAGGCTTTGCTGGCGACCAGGTATTCGCCGTCAAACAGCCCTGTCCCGCCGATATCCCGCGCGCCGAGGGAGACTTGCGGTAGCCAGTAACCTTCCTGCCACAGGCGCAGTTTCACATCGAAGGCTTTATCTTTGTAGGTCTGATTGCCGGAGAAGGCTTCCACCGAGCTATATTTGCGTGTGCGAACGTCGGTATAACGTAGCGTCGTTTCCAGCCACGGGAAAAGCTGTATCGAGCCAGAATAGAAACGGTACTGATTGTTATCGCGGTAGTTAAAACTCAGTTCGCCTTCGCGCGACATGCGTGCGGTCGGTGTTTGCAGCAATCCCACGCCGCCAAAGTCCGACTGGGATGGTCCCACCGGTTCAGGATAAGATTCTGCGTGACAGGCTGCGCTAATTCCCAGCGCCAACAGGCTTATTACAAACGATTTTTTCATTATTATTCCGGTATCCGATGCGTCAGGGACTGAAGGATGTCGGCATTCAGTTCGTCATATTCGTTGCTCCACAACCCCGGTGCGAAGCCAACGAAAATCACGCTGCCGGGCATCGGCTCTACGTGGCGGCGGTTCCAGTAAGCAACCGGCACTTTTTGTGTCTGGCCGGTGGGATAAATCACCCACGCATAGCTGCGTTCCGCGCCGCTGAGCAGGCTCATATCATCCAGATAACTCACCACATCCCTGCCAGGTGTAAACGGTTTTTTCCCTGGGCTACTAATCAGCCCCACCACGGTAATCGTGGTCGGTTGCGGCCCCACCCACAGCGAGTATTCGCCCTCCAGTGGGCGGTTCGCCAGCCGGTGCGTACGAACGTAATCCGGGTCGAGATTGACTATCTGCCTGCCGGTCACTTTCACCGCCTGTAACTGCTGGCGTAGTGAATTGATGGCGGCGGCGGTGTTACCGCTTTCGTCAGCAGCAAGCGTGCTCAGGCGCGTTAACAACACCTGATGCCGGGCCTGCTCCGCCTGCGTGGCGCGACGTTCACTGACTACCGCACCGGGCCACCAGCTCTCTGCCAGCCGGGGTTGTGCGACCAGATCGCTCAAATGCGCAGCGTTGGATAACGTTTTCGGTTTGCCTTCGCCAGCGATGTAGACATTCACCGTCCCGGTGGCCAGCGCGAGCGGAGAAGCGAGGCTGGCTAATAACAGAAGAAAAATGCGCATCGTCATTGTTTAGCCGCCTTAATCAGTGTGGTCTTCACCGGGAACCAGTCTGCGCCCAGATACTGCTCCGACTGCCTGATTACCCCGGCGTCATCCACCCAGAAGCGGTTGCGCCAGCTCTTCTCGTCTGTGGTGACATCCTCGTCGAGAATACGCACCGCGGTGACATCATTCGCCAACTTGATGGTGTCGGTGCCGTTCCAGTGGAAGACGGAGCGCGCGGTGGCATAGCGCACCTGTTTGTGCTCCGTCCAGCCCATGGTGCGCGTCCAGCTTGCACCATCAATAATTTGATTCGGTTTTGCCAGCGGATCGGACGCCAGGTTATTCACTTCAATCAGGTTATCGCCGCCGAGTTGTGTTTTTACGATGCGGTAATGCTGCGTCACGATGGTCGCCTGATCCTGCGTTACCCATTTCTGCTGACCGTTTTCGTCGAAAGCGAGCACCACAAACAGTTGCGGGCCGTTGTTAAGCTGCATGTACTGGCTGGCATAGGGCATGTTGAGGATGTCTTCATCTGTCAGTTGCACGCCTGGCACGCCAAAAACGCTCTCCCACAGTGAATTTCCCAGGCCTTTGATTTGGCCAGAACATGCCTGAAGCAGCAGGCAAATTAAAAGAATACCAGGTCGCTTCACGACTCTTCTCCGAGAGGGGCGGAAATAACCACACCGAAGTGTGGTTATAGTTAATGTACTCGTGATTACTGAGTACTTGTGGTCGTGGTGGTCGTGGTTCCCGTATTGGAGCCATCACCGCCACCGGTTGCCGCCAGCGCGACACCCACCGCAGACCCTACGGTGCTGACGCTCGTCGCAGCAGAGCTACCTGCCGAGACAGAGGTCGCTGCCGACCCTGCCGCTTCACCGATTTGCACCGGTGCAGCAAAAGCAGAAGTCGCCGCAAGCGCGGATATGGCAAAAATGCCATAAAGGACTTTTTTCATATCAATTTCCCTTCATTGAATGAATGGAGATTTACCTGAAAAAACTCAGGCGATATCGAGTATACACAACTAAAGCAGATGAATTACGCAACGGGAAATAGCAGGGAATCTTTTAGGAGAATTGGCAAATAAGGTACATCTGAGAAAGTAATTACATAAAAATGTGATGTAATTCAAACAATTAAATAATTGCGAAAGGTTGATACAATAAGGCTAGTCCTAAAATGTATAGCAATGTCTGGAAGTAATGACAGCTTTTTCAGATAAACCTGATCCCCGATATCTGCCGCAGAGAATCATCACCTCTCCATAATTTAGCAAAGGGAAAATATCAATATCAGAATCGCTTATATATATTGTGGAAACCCGGAACCAATATATATGCACAGGGGATTAATATATTCGGCAGGCAAAAAAAAGCGCCGCCGAAGCGACGCTTTATCGGTGGTTCGATTAGCCGCGCCAGGATTTGTAGCGGTTAATCAGACCGTTGGTTGAACTGTCATGGCTGGAGATGGCTTTATCATCGCCCAGCTCAGGCAGAATGCGGTTCGCCAGCTGTTTACCCAACTCCACGCCCCACTGGTCGAAGGTGAAGATATTGAGGATAGCGCCCTGAGTGAAGATCTTGTGCTCGTAGAGCGCGATCAGTGCACCGAGGCTAAACGGCGTGATTTCACGCAGCAGGATGGAGTTGGTCGGACGGTTGCCTTCAAACACTTTGAACGGCACAACGTGTTCCAGCGTGGCCGGATCTTTACCCTGGTCACGGTATTCCTGCTCAACCACTTCACGGGATTTACCAAACGCCAGCGCTTCGGTCTGGGCGAAGAAGTTAGACAGCAGCTTCTGGTGGTGATCGGAAAGCGCGTTGTGGGTGATGGCCGGCGCGATGAAATCACACGGCACCATTTTGGTTCCCTGGTGAATCAGCTGATAGAACGCGTGCTGACCGTTAGTCCCCGGTTCACCCCAGATAATCGGGCCGGTCTGGTAATCCACGGCGTTGCCGTTACGGTCAACGTATTTACCGTTAGATTCCATGTTGCCCTGCTGGAAGTAGGCGGCAAAGCGGTGCATATACTGGTCATACGGCAGGATAGCTTCGGTTTCAGCACCGAAGAAGTTGTTGTACCAGATGCCGATCAGCGCCAGCAGCACCGGCAGGTTTTTCGACGGCTCCGTAGTGGAGAAGTGTTTGTCCATCGCGTGAGCGCCGGAGAGCAGCTCAACAAAGTTGTCGAAGCCCACGGAGAGGATGATCGACAGACCGATGGCAGACCACAGTGAGTAGCGGCCGCCCACCCAATCCCAGAATTCAAACATGTTCGCGGTGTCGATACCAAACTCACCAACCGCTTTGCCGTTGGTGGAGAGTGCGGCGAAGTGTTTCGCAACGTGTTTTTCGTCACCGGCGGTTTTCAGGAACCAGTCGCGCGCGCTGTGGGCGTTGGTCATGGTTTCCTGGGTGGTGAAGGTTTTAGAGGCCACGAGGAACAGCGTGGTTTCCGGGTTCACTTTTTTCAGCACTTCGGCGATATGTGTACCATCGACGTTAGAGACGAAATGCATGTTCAGGTGATTTTTGTAAGGGCGCAGCGCTTCGGTGACCATAAACGGACCGAGATCGGAGCCACCAATACCGATGTTCACCACGTCAGTGATCGGTTTGCCGGTATAGCCTTTCCATGCGCCTGAAATGATCGCTTCAGAGAAGGTTTTCATCTTCTCCAGCACAGCGTTCACTTCCGGCATCACATCTTTGCCATCAACCAGAATCGGGGTATTGCTACGGTTACGCAGCGCAACGTGCAGGACGGCGCGATCTTCGGTGCGGTTAATCTTCTCGCCGGAGAACATGGATTTAATAGCCGCTGCCAGATCGGTCTCTTTGGCGAGCGCCAGCAGCTTGTCCAGAGTCTCTTGCGTGATGCGGTTTTTGGAGAAATCCACCAGCATCAGATCATCGAAGGTTGCGGAAAACTTACTAAAACGGCCGCCGTCTTTCGCGAACAGATCCGCGATAGTGACGTCCTTCATGTCAGCGTAGTGTTTTTGTAATGCCTGCCAGGCAGAGGTCTGCGTTGGGTTGATGTTTTTCATAGCAATACTCTTCTGATTTGAGAATTGTGACTGCGGTCGATTGTAGCGCCTGCCGGGGAAAATTGTGATGGTTTTTGTGCCCGCCCCTCTGTTCTGCGGCTCAAGCACGGCGAAAATGGTCGATTACCCGCATAACATAAGTCATTTTACTGATGGCGAAAGCCGCATGAAAAATCCGCATAATCCCGGCGTTGACAGTGCCCCCGCTAACACTTTATTTATAATCACACTTCTTGCGCACGGGCGCAGAAGAAGATTGCTGGATGGCGCTGCGTTTATCCGGCCTACAGAGTAGGTAGGCCCGACATGCATACCGCCACCAGCCAGCTTTAAGTTACCCGAGCCAACGCCGCTTTCGCGTGAGAGACAACGGTAATGTATTACCAACGCATTTCGTGTTGTGGCCAGGCGGCAACTGAGCGCATCCCCGGGAGCTTACATCGGTAAGTGACCGGGGTAAGTGAAGGCAGCCAACACCGCCACGGCGCGAAAGGCGAAGGTAATAGCCAGAAGAGGCGCGTTGCCCAGGTACACGGTGTTCGAAGTGCCAGACTAAAGAAAACACCTGAGGGGGAGCAACGCCGAGATAACAAAGCGCCTGGCAGCGTTCGTTATCGGCTACAGAGGCTGAATCCTCTGGGTTGTCACCAGAAACGTTCGCAGTCGGGCGTTTCGCAAGGTGGAGCGCTTCTGGGGAAAACGTAGTTGTTTTGCTATCTGCGCCACCCCTGTTTTTCGCTCTTTCCTTGTGCCAAGGCTGAATATTGGATCCCCTGACACGAGGTTGTTATGACGAGTTTAGTTGTCGCCAAATTTGGCGGCACCAGTGTTGCCGATTACGATGCCATGAACCGCAGTGCGGACGTGGTGCTTGCCGATGCCAGCGTCCGTCTGGTTGTTCTCTCCGCCTCTGCGGGCGTGACCAATCTGCTGGTTGCTCTGTCTGAAGGGCTGGAAGCCAGCGAGCGCTTCGTAAAACTCGATGCTATCCGCAAAATTCAGTTCGATATCCTGGAACGTATGGCGAATCCTTCCGTGATTCGTGAAGAGATCGAACGCCTGCTGGAAAATATCACCACCCTCGCGGAAGCTGCTTCGCTGGCGACCTCTACTGCCCTGACCGACGAGCTGGTGAGCCACGGCGAATTAATGTCGACCCTGCTGTTTGTTGAAGTGCTGCGTGAACGTAACGTCCAGGCGCGGTGGTTTGACGTGCGTAAAGTCATGCGTACCAGCGATCGCTTTGGCCGTGCCGAGCCGGATGTCACCGCGCTGGCGGAGCTTTCCGCCCAGCAGCTCGCGCCGCGCCTCAGCGAAGGGTTAATCATTACCCAGGGCTTTATCGGTAGCGAAGCCAAAGGCCGTACCACCACGCTGGGCCGTGGTGGCAGCGACTATACGGCCGCCCTGTTGGGTGAAGCGCTGCACGCCTCGCGTGTGGATATCTGGACAGATGTTCCGGGCATCTACACCACCGATCCGCGCATCGTTCCGGCAGCAAAACGCATTGATGAAATCGCCTTTGAAGAAGCGGCTGAGATGGCCACTTTTGGCGCGAAAGTACTGCATCCGGCCACCCTGTTGCCCGCCGTGCGCAGCGACATTCCGGTGTTTGTCGGCTCCAGCAAAGACCCGAAAGCAGGCGGTACGCTGGTATGCAACAACACCACGAATCCACCGCTGTTCCGCGCGCTGGCGCTGCGCCGCAGACAAACGCTGCTGACGCTGCACAGCCTGAACATGCTGCACTCCCGTGGCTTCCTGGCCGAAGTGTTTGGCATCCTGGCACGGCACAATATCTCTGTCGATCTGATCACCACCTCCGAAGTGAGCGTGGCGCTGACGCTGGATACCACCGGCTCAACGTCAACTGGCGATACGCTGCTGACCCAGTCACTGCTGACCGAGCTGTCATCGCTGTGCCGCGTGGAAGTAGAAGAGAACCTGGCGCTGGTGGCGCTGATTGGCAATGAGCTGTCGAAAGCCTGCGGCGTGGGGAAAGAGGTGTTTGGCGTGCTCGACCCGTTCAACATCCGCATGATCTGCTACGGCGCATCCAGCCATAACCTCTGCTTCCTGGTGCCTGGCGCCGAAGCCGAGCAAGTTGTACAGAAGCTGCATCATAATTTGTTTGAATAAAATTCCTTAGCACGATAAACAATAACTATGGCCGGGCACGAACCCGGCCTTTTTATAAAAAAACACAACACAACAATCGCAAGGAATTCCTCACATGCTCGCAACACTGACGCGGCTGTTCCCGTTATGGGCGCTGCTGCTTTCCGTCCTCGCTTATTACTTCCCGCCCACGTTCGTCGCCATCGGTCCGTGGGTGACCACGCTGCTGATGCTGATTATGTTCGGCATGGGCGTGCACCTGAAACTCGATGATTTTAAACGCGTGCTCTCTCGCCCGGCGCCGGTCGCCGCAGGAATTTTCCTGCACTATCTGGTGATGCCGCTGGCGGCATGGCTGCTGGCGCTGCTCTTTAAGATGCCGCCGGATTTGTCCGCCGGAATGGTGCTGGTCGGCAGCGTCGCCAGCGGTACGGCGTCGAATGTGATGATCTACCTGGCAAAAGGCGACGTCGCGCTGTCGGTCACTATCTCTTCCGTCTCAACTCTGGTCGGTGTGATCGCCACACCGCTGCTGACACGCCTGTACGTTGATGCGCATATCCAGGTGGATGTGATGGGGATGCTGCTCAGTATTTTGCAAATTGTGGTGATCCCGATAGCGCTGGGGTTGATTGTGCATCACCTGTTCCCGCGCGTGGTGAAAGCGGTCGAACCGTATCTGCCCGCCTTCTCGATGGTGTGTATTCTGGCGATCATCAGTGCGGTAGTGGCCGGTTCTGCGGCGTATATCGCCTCGGTTGGCCTGGTGGTGATTGTCGCGGTGATCCTGCACAACAGCATCGGTTTGCTGGGCGGTTACTGGGGCGGACGCCTGTTCGGCTTTGATGAATCCACCTGCCGCACGCTGGCGATTGAAGTGGGCATGCAAAACTCAGGTCTGGCCGCCGCGCTGGGTAAAATCTACTTCTCCCCGCTCGCCGCACTGCCTGGCGCGTTGTTCTCCGTCTGGCATAACCTCTCTGGCTCGCTGCTGGCGGGTTACTGGTCCGGAAAACCCGTCGACGGACGTAACGCGGATGCGGTGAAAGAGGGTTAACACAGCAATCACTGCCGGATAAAAACATATCATCCGGCAGATTAATTTTTTTACCCAACCGTAATCGTCACCGGCTTACCGAGTTTACTCAG
This sequence comes from Kosakonia sp. MUSA4, assembly GCF_013085925.1. Taxonomy (NCBI): domain Bacteria; kingdom Pseudomonadati; phylum Pseudomonadota; class Gammaproteobacteria; order Enterobacterales; family Enterobacteriaceae; genus Kosakonia; species Kosakonia sp. MUSA4. The sequence continues at coordinate 17,985 of NZ_CP025697.1, read as the reverse complement.
CATGGTGACCAGGGCATCAATGGTAAATTTACTGGTTTTTTGATTGACCACATCAGAGACGCGAGGGCGAGAAATATTGAGTCTGGCCGCCACTTCCGCCTGTTTGAGGTGGTTTTCAGCTATCCAGCCTGCAATTTCCTGCATCAGTTGCCGTTTAATACTCAGCAATTGTATGACCTCTCTTTCCGCATCCTGCGCAAGCGCATTTGCGGCTTCAGGTGCAAAACCCAGTTCCGCAAAAATATTGGCACCGGCCGGGGTCACATGACCAATCAGATTTTCTGTTGTCGTTTTCATTTTTGACTCCTGTAATGCTCAACCAATGCACGATAGCGGGTACGGGCTATCGCCTTATCTGAGAGTGAAGTGCGCTGAGACGTTTTATGAAAACAGTGCAAAACATAAAGCGCATCTTCAAACCTGGCCAGGTAAAAAACGCGGAACGCGCCTGCGTAATTACGAAGTCGGATTTCCGCCACGCCAGCGCCAACCTCAGCCATCGCTTTCCAGTCCGACGCTTCCAGGCCAGCCGGAATTTTGTGCAGTTGATAGCCAGCATCTTTGCGAACATCTTCAGGAAAAGCACATAAGTCCTCATATGACGAACCCAGCCAAACGATGGGCTTTAGGGCAGGTCGTAACTCAAGCATAACACGTCATTGTATAAAATTTTATACCAAATCTGCATGATGTTACGCCGACGTCAGCGATTGTCACCCGCATTCAGACAAATATGCGAAGCGCTTTCCAGCGTTTATGCACCATTACGCATGCTTTACCTGGTCGCATCGCGTACACTCGTTGCACTTCCCGAGGAGAGAATCCCATGGCCCTGACCAGACTGACGCAAAAAGAGATGACGGAGAGCGAACAGAGGGAGCTAAAAACCCTGCTCGATCGCGCCCGTATCGCGCACGGACGCCCGCTCAGCAATTCTGAAGCGAATCATGTGAAAAAAGAGTACATCGATAAGCTGATGGAGCAGCGTGAAGTGGAAGTGAAGAAAGCCCGCAAGGTTAAAAAACAGCAGGCTTATAAACCAGATGAAAACACGACCTTTTCCTGGTCGGCAAATACCTCAACGCGCGGCAGACGCTAATCAGCGCCCTTTCTTTTTCCTGCCCGGCTGGGTAAAGCGTTTACCTGCCGGTTTGCCCCGATTTTTCTCTTCGGGCTTCGCAACATTGACGGCCGGTTTTTTCGCAGCCTGCGGTTTTGCTTTGGCTTTCGGCTTTGCTTCTGAGGATGAGTTCTCAATCAGTTTGAACAGCGCGATCAGTTCGTCGTCGGTTAAATCGCGCCACTCGCCCGGCGGCAGTCCGGTGAGGCTGACGTTCATAATACGCGTGCGTTCCAGCTTCGTAACTTCATAGCCGAAATGCTCGCACATACGGCGGATCTGGCGGTTTAATCCCTGCACCAGCGTGATGCGGAAGGTGAAAGGCGCTTCTTTCTTAACCTTGCATTTTTTGGTTACCGTACCGAGGATCGGCACGCCCGCGCCCATACTCCGAATAAACTCATCGGTTACCGGTTTGTTGACGGTCACCAGATACTCTTTTTCGTGGTCGTTACCTGCACGCAGGATTTTATTCACTAAGTCGCCGTGATTAGTGAGAAAAATCAGCCCCTGTGAATCTTTGTCCAGACGGCCGATGGGGAAGATACGGCTACTATGATTAACAAAATCAACAATATTGTCTTTTTCGCCGTCTTCGGTGGTACTGACAATGCCAACCGGTTTATTCAACGCGATAAATACCAGATCTTCCGTATTTCGCGGCTCGATAAGTTGACCGTTCACTTTGACAACGTCTCCGGCGACAACCTGATCGCCAATCCCGGCGCGCTTGCCGTTGATAAAAACATTGCCCTGCTCGATATAACGATCGGCCTCACGACGCGAGCAAATCCCGCTTTCGCTGATATATTTGTTTAAACGTGTTGATTGGGTTGGCAGCATAAACTCTCCTGTAAAAGCGGAATATAACTGTCTTTAAGGGGAGAAAAAATGGATTTTTATCGTGCGTAAATTAATTTGTGCACTAACCCGATAAAAGCCGGGGTTTTAAAAGCCGTGCCCACTGGCACGGCGGAATTAATAATCGTCGCGATCGTCATCTTCATCGGGTTGTTCCAGAACACCATAGGCCACCGAGCAGAACAGGGAGTTGAGTCGTTTCATGTCTCCCAGCAAACCAAGGTGCAACGAACTGGTTTCAATGCTCTGAACGTTTTGCTGATGCAATCGATCAACGTGCGCATGTGCATAACGCCGGTTCATAATACGGAAGCGGTGCTTGCTGCGGCGCAGTCGGCGGGCGCTGGTGACATCGCTGGAGAAAAACACCGACATCGCCAGTTTCAGATTCCCCACCAGCCGTTCATGCAGCGCATCCAGCTCTTTCAGCCCTTCCCCTGAAAAAGCGCGTCGTGCGGCTAACGATTTGTCGGCGATTTCACTGCCCATCCGCTCGACAATATCGGAAGCCTGCTCCAGGTTAAGCGACATCTCGATAATTTCCGCCCAGCGTTTTGATTCCTCTTCCGCCAGTTCCTCTTTCGGCATGCGCGCCAGATAGAGCTTGATAGCGGTATAAAGCACGTTGACGTCATCCGCCAGCTTGCGCAGCTCTTTCTCCTGCCGTGGCTCACCGTGCATCACTTTATGCAACCCTTCCAGCATCAGCTCCATGGCATCGCCTATGCGCAGCGTTTCGCGCGCGGCATTCGCCAGCGCCAGCGTCGGCGTATCCAGCGCAGAGCTGTCGAGATGTTTAGGTTTCAGACGCGCATCCAGCTCCTGTTCATCGCTAATGATGCGTTTACAAAATTGCGCCATCGGCCCGGCAAACGGCACCATCGCCAGACAGCGGATCAGGTTGTAGAAAACGTGGAAGTAAATCACCAGCTCCGCTTCCGGCAGCGGCAGTTTTTGCATCGAACTGGCGAGCACATGGACAAACGGCAGAATAATCAGGCTGCCTACCAGCTTAAACAGCAGGCTGCCGAGCGCCACCCGGCGGGCTGCCGCATTAGCCGCACTGTTGTTCAGCATCGCCAGCAGACCGGAACCCAGGTTGGCACCAATCACCAGGCACAGCGACACCGGAAACGAAATAATACTGGCGGCGGCCAGCGTTGCCGTCAGCAGTACGGCGGCCAGGCTTGAGTAACTGATAATCGCAAAGACCGCGCCAATCAGTGCATCCAGCAGAATATCCCCCGTCAGCGAGGCAAAAATCACCTGGACCCCGCTTGCCTGAGTGATTGGCGTCACCGCCTGCACGATGAGTTCCAGCGCCAGCAGGATCAGCCCGAGGCCAATACTGACGCGACCCAGTTGTCCTTCACGGGTTTGTTTGCGACCGAGGAAGAAAATCACGCCGATAAAGATCAACAGCGGCGACAGCCAGGAGAGATCGAAGGTCAGCACACGCGCCATCAGCGCGGTGCCGACATCGGCACCGAGTACAATCACCAGCGCCGGGGTCAGCGCCACTAAATCCTGCGCCACAAAGGATGTCACCAGCATGGTCGTCGCGTTGCTGCTCTGCACCAGCGCGGTCACGCCGATACCCGCGCAGAAGGCGAGCGGTTTTTTCTCTACGCTGCGGCTGAGCACCGTCCGTAAACGAGCGCCAAAGACGCGCATCACGCCGGTACGGACAATATGGGTGCCCCATACCAGCAAGGCAACGGCAGATAACAGATGAAGCAAAGTCAGCACTGAGTGGGATCCTCCTTATTGTTATGCGTTGCTGGCTATCAGCGGATAGATAACCACAACATTATGGTTTAAGTATAAGGTGTTAAAACCAGGAATAGCGCAGAACGCCGCTTAAGCATCCTGCGAGTTGTAAGGAAAAATGACGGTTTTGTGACAACGATGAAGGTTTAGCGCTTAACGGCTGGCGGCATCCATGGCCTGCGACTCATCATTTCGTTTAATCCACATAATAGAGCCAATTTTGACCACCTCCGACAGGACAAACAGCAGGATGGCGATCCACGGAGAACGCACATCGGAGAAATGCATAATCAGCGGGATTAGCGCAATGGAGCACTTCAACGAAAATACCCGACCAATTTCCTGTACGATTAAAAAGATATTATTGATATTCTTTTTAACTATCATCCACCAGCCAGAAAATGCTAATGAAACGATCAGTGCAATATTAATAAAGAACAGCAACTGGATCAGTCCACCGGTTAAACCACCTACGCCTAATTGCGTGTAGTTGGTATAAAACCCCTGGATGTCGGAATAAAAAGGAATACTACCACCCTGTAGTGAAAAAAATAAATATCCGGCTAATGCCAGTACATCCATAATCCCCCAGAACAGGTATATCTTATTTTTTAAACTCATAATCTTCATCCCTTACCCCAGGAATCCATTGCCATGATTTACCCGATTGCGTCCAGGCATCATCACCTTCGAGATATTTTTGACTTATCGATCGCTTGTCGCCATAGCGCCTGATTACCGAACGATTATACAGGATTTCCCGGGTATCTGACGTCACGCTGTCCGGAATGGGCGTCCACAGCTGGATTTTATCCCGCGAGGTATTCATATAATCTTTGCCATCCGAGCCAAATACACGCCCCTGGTCGCCCATACTGGTCGCGCGGTTGAGTAGCATCACCGCCGCATTTTTAACGCCGTGGAAGTCCGTCTCGCTGGTTTTCCAGTAGCCGGGGCCGTACTCCGCCGTTACCGGCACAAAGCTGCTGCGGGTTGGCACAGGCGTGCCGTGAATCGCCACGCTGTCTTTAAAACCGTTCAGTATGGTTCTGATATAGACGGCGTTAAACGACATCTCCTGTACGCAAAACAGCGCGCCGTTTTCCGCAATAAAAAACGGATAGTAGAAGCGGTTGCGGGCGCTGACATTTGGCCGCATCACCACCACCACGCCTCTGTCTACCAGACTATCAATATATTTCTCTTTCTGATGGCCTAATGGATCGTGCGGTAAACCATATTTAAAACCGTGGTGTTTTTTAATGCTATAGCCATCGATACTCCCAAGGACATTATTAGGACTACTTTCGATAAAATATTCCTTTCTGATAATATTTTTCGCGATGTCCGGCGCGAGGATATTTTCATAATCCTTCGGCAATAGATTTCTTTTTCTTATATCATAAATATCCATTTTATAATACCTAAGTTAAATTTATGACAAACGAATGAACTGCAAAAAAAGGAAGCAATCTTGCCTGTGAGCCAACGCCCATCATACGCATGAAGAGGAACAGCGGTCTAAGAAAATATCCACTTTTAAGAATGTTCTTAGTTTCAATTTGTATTATGTTTGCTTAGTGAAGATTTTATGAAAAGTGATGAAAAAAAACGGGGCATTAAATAATGCCCCGTTGCTCTGCAATGTATTGCGGTTAGTCGGCGTCGTAGCCTAAATTCGAGGACAGCCAGCGCTCAACCTCTGACACGGACATGCCTTTACGCCGCGCATAATCTTCCACCTGATCGCGCTGAATTTGCGCGACGGCGAAATACTTGCTGTCCGGATGGCTGAAATACCAGCCTGAAACCGAGGCGCCCGGCCACATGGCGTAAGATTCTGTCAGCTTCATACCGGTATGTTTTTCCACATCCAGCAACTGCCAGATGGTGCCTTTTTCGGTGTGCTCCGGGCACGCAGGGTAGCCCGGCGCGGGGCGAATTCCCTGGTAGTTCTCGCGGATCAGCTCTTCGTTGCTGAGGTTTTCGTTTGGCGCATAACCCCAGTACACTTTACGCACCCGCTCGTGCAGGTATTCGGCAAACGCCTCTGCAAGGCGATCGGATACCGCTTTCACCATGATTTTGTTGTAATCATCGTGTGCGGCATCGTAAGCCTCTGCCAGCGCATCTTCTTCCAGCCCGCCGGTCACGGCAAAAGCGCCGATGTAGTCCGCTTTTCCGCTCTGTTTCGGCGCGACAAAATCGGCCAGGCAGTAGTTGGCGAAACCGGTTTTTTCGGTCTGCTGACGCAGATGGCAACCGACCGTCAGCACCTGCGTGCGGGTTTCGTCACGGTAGATTTCGATGTCATCGCCGACGCGGTTTGCCGGAAACAGCCCGACCACACCGCGCGGATTAAGCCGTTTTTCCGCGCTCAGCATATCGAGCATCTCGTTCGCATCCTTAAACAGACGCTTCGCCTCTTCACCCACCACTTCATCTTCCAGAATGCGCGGATACTTGCCCGCCAGCGACCAGGTCATAAAGAACGGCGTCCAGTCGATATAGTTGCGCAGCGTCTCGATGCTGGCCGCGACTTCCTGTACGCCGAGGCGATGCGCCACCGGCGGTGTGTAACTGGCCCAGTCGAAAGCCAGATCGTTTTCCCGTGCGATCTGCAAGGTCACCGGCGGCGTGCGCGGTTTTTTGCGCGCGTGCTGAATGCGCACCGTTTCATACTCTTTGCGGGTGCGGGCGACAAACGCATCGTGCTGCGTGTCCGACAGCAGCGACGACACTACGCCGACGGTGCGCGAGGCGTTCTGCACATAAACCGTTGGCCCGCTGTAGTTCTGCTCGATTTTCACCGCCGTGTGCGCTTTCGACGTGGTCGCGCCGCCAATCAGCAGCGGAATGGTGAACCCCTGGCGCTCCATCTCTTTAGCCACGTTGACCATCTCATCGAGCGACGGCGTAATCAGCCCGGAAAGGCCAATCAGATCAGCATTCACTTCACGCGCAGTTTTCAGGATTTTATCGGCCGGCACCATCACACCGAGATCGATGATTTCGTAGTTATTGCACTGCAACACCACGCCCACGATGTTTTTGCCGATATCGTGCACATCGCCTTTCACGGTGGCGATCACCATCTTGCCGTTGCTTTTACCCTGCTCTTTGCTGGCTTCGATATACGGCTCCAGGTAAGCAACCGCCTGCTTCATTACGCGGGCGGATTTCACGACCTGCGGCAGGAACATCTTACCTTCGCCGAACAGATCGCCGACCACGTTCATACCGTCCATCAGCGGCCCTTCGATCACCTCGATCGGGCGAGCGGCTTGCTGACGGGCTTCTTCGGTGTCCTGCTCAATAAATTCGGTAATACCTTTTACCAGCGAATATTCGAGGCGCTTTTTCACATCCCAGCTACGCCACTCAGCCTGTTGCGCCTGTGCGCCATCATCCGCACCTTTACTGCCGCGATATTTCTCGGCCAGATCCAGCATGCGCTCCGTGGCATCGTCACGACGGTTAAGAATCACATCCTCAACGCCATCGCGCAGCTCGGCGGGCAGATCGTCATAAATCGCCAACTGACCGGCGTTCACGATCCCCATGTCCATGCCGTTGCGAATCGCGTAATAAAGGAAGACGGCGTGAATCGCCTCACGCACCGGATCGTTACCGCGGAAGGAGAAGGAGACGTTCGACACGCCGCCGGAGATCAGCGCATGCGGCAGCTCGCGTTTGATATCTTCACAGGCGCCGATAAAGTCCTGCGCATAGTTGTTGTGCTCTTCAATCCCGGTCGCCACCGCGAAGATATTCGGGTCGAAGATAATGTCTTCCGGCGGGAATCCTACCTCTTCGGTGAGAATTTTATAGGCGCGGCGGCAAATCTCGATTTTGCGCGCGCGGGTATCCGCCTGGCCGGTTTCATCAAAGGCCATCACCACCACCGCCGCACCGTAACGGCGCACGCGTTTCGCATGATGGATAAACGGCTCAACCCCTTCTTTCATGGAGATGGAGTTAACAATGCCTTTGCCCTGGATGCATTTCAGCCCTTTTTCAATTACCTCCCACTTCGAGGAGTCGATCATGATCGGCACACGGGCGATGTCCGGTTCGCCGGCGATCAGATTGAGGAAACGCACCATCGCCGCTTCGGCGTCGAGCATCCCCTCATCCATGTTGATATCGATGATCTGCGCACCGCTTTCCACCTGCTGGCGCGCCACGTCCAGCGCTTCGCTGTATTTCTCTTCTTTGATCAGGCGCTTGAATTTGGCCGAGCCGGTAACGTTAGTTCGTTCGCCGACGTTCACAAACAGGCTGTCGTCGCCGATATTCAGCGGCTCAAGCCCGGAAAGACGGCAGGCCACCGGGATTTCCGGCAGTTTACGCGGCGGCAGCCCGGCAACAGCGTTGCTCATGGCAGCGATATGTTCCGGCGTGGTGCCGCAACAACCGCCGACGATATTCAGGAACCCGGCCTCCGCCCACTCGCGGATCTGCGTCGCCATGGTGGCGGCATCAAGGTCGTACTCGCCAAAGGCGTTCGGCAGACCGGCGTTCGGGTGCGCGGTGATGTAGCATTCGGCAATGCGCGACAGTTCCTGCACGTACTGGCGCAGTTCGTCTGGCCCCAGCGCGCAGTTAAGGCCGAAAGTGAGCGCATCGGCATGGCGCAGCGAGTTGTAAAATGCCTCGGTCGTCTGGCCGGAAAGCGTACGCCCGGACGCATCGGTAATGGTGCCGGAAATCATGATCGGCAGCTCAATACCCAGCGCATCAAATTCTTCTTTAACAGCAAAGATTGCCGCTTTGGCGTTGAGCGTATCGAACACCGTTTCGATCAGGATCAGGTCAGCACCACCTTCCACCAGCGCTTTGGTTGATTCACGGTAGGCCGCCACCAGCTGATCGAAGGAGACATTACGAAACGCCGGATCGTTGACATCCGGGGAAATGGAGGCGGTGCGGTTAGTCGGGCCAAGCACCCCGGCCACGTAACGCGGTTTTTCCGGCGTTTGCGCGGTCCATTTATCGGCACAGGCGCGGGCCAGTTTCGCTGCGGCAAAGTTGATTTCCGCCGACAGGGACTCCATCTGGTAATCCGCCATGGCGATGGTCGTCGAGTTAAAGGTATTGGTTTCGATGATATCCGCGCCTGCCGCAAAATAGGCGTCATGGATGGCGGTTATCACATCCGGCTTGCTGAGCACCAGCAAGTCGTTGTTTCCTTTCAGATCGCAGGGCCAGTCGGCAAAGCGCTCGCCGCGAAAATCCTGCTCACTCAGACGATAGCTCTGGATCATGGTACCCATACCACCGTCCAGAACCAGAATGCGTTCATTTAACTGCTGTTGCAGTTGTTCAACTTTGCTGCTCACACGTGCTCCCGACAAGGCTTAATGAGGCCAAAAGGCCAGCAAAACATACTGGCACAAAGTGGCAGATCGGAAAAGCGGCAGCGGATTAACATGAGAGATGTTCAGCTTCACTCATCCGATCAGTCTGCCATAGAGTTACGTTATACTGAGTCAAAACGAAAATGATTTCCACGATACAGAAAAAGGAGCCAGCCGATGGTCGCTTCCGTTCCCGCCAAACGTGGCAGAAAAGCCACCGCGCCAGCCGCTCCGGCCGGCGGACAAGTCCAGTCATTGACCCGCGGTTTGAAACTGCTGGAATGGATCGCTGAATCCCACGGCAGCGTCGCGCTGACGGAGCTGGCGCAACAGGCCGGTTTGCCCAATTCCACCACCCATCGGCTGCTTACTACCATGCAGCAACTGGGCTTTGTCCGTCAGGTTGGCGAACTGGGCCACTGGGCGGTCGGCGCGCATGCTTTTATTGTCGGCAGTAGCTTTCTGCAAAGCCGTAACCTGATGGCGATTGTGCATCCGATCCTGCGTAAGCTGATGGAAGAGTCCGGTGAGACGGTCAATCTTGCGGTGCTGGATAAAAGCGATCATCAGGCCATTATTATCGATCAGGTGCAGTGTACCCAGTTAATGCGGATGTCCGCGCCCATTGGCGGCAAGCTGCCGATGCACGCCTCCGGCGCAGGTAAGGCCTTTTTAGCACGGCTGGACGATGAGCAGGTCGGTAATCTGCTGCACCGCCAGGGTCTGCACGCTTATACCCACGCGACGCTGGTGTCGCCAGTACATCTGAAAGAAGATCTCGCCCAGACGCGCAAGCGCGGCTACTCGTTTGACGATGAAGAACATGCGCTGGGTCTGCGCTGCGTTGCTGCCTGTATTTATGATGAACACGGCGAGCCATTCGCGGCGATCTCTATCTCCGGGCCAATATCGCGAATGACTGACGACCGCGTGACCGAACTGGGCGCCATGGTCATTCGCGGCGCAAAAGAGGTGACGCTGGCCTACGGCGGAATGCGTTAATTACTTTCACTATTACCTCTTTATCCACCGAATAAACGCTGAAACTTATTTATCTCCCCTGCGACAAGAATCGTCTCAACTCGCGGGGAGATTATCTCCAGTCATAAAAGGGCTATCTCATTGTCGTCACACCAGGGCGATGGCACCGTGTCGGCACGTTTTTTCATGAGATTATGATGATGAAGAGTAAAGCCCGCATTCTGGCCTCTATCATTATGTGCTTGCCCTTTTCCGCAATGGCGCATGTGAAGTGGTTCGTTAATTATGGCGTTGAGCAAACGCCGCTATCGATAACATCATTGACCGGTGCGATGAGCTTCTGGTTATTACTGGCATTTTCAACGGCAGTAATATTTGCGACGTCGGTACTCGACAGAAAACTGCCTTCGTTTATCGATTGCCACCGCTGCCAGCCATTTTTAAATCATGCGCACAATTACGTCCCGCAGATTATTCGCTGGGGCGCGGCACTCTTTTTCCTGGTGCTGGGCGCGTTCTTCCCGCAGGTTATTCTGACCCCGGAACTGGTCGTTGCTAATCCGTGGCTTAGATACATTCACCTTGTTATTGCGTTTACCGCTTTTTCGAGAAAAACGAGCTTTTTCTCCGGGTTCTTAATTATTCTGCTCTATCTCTATGCCGTGCAGCTTTATGGTGCGAACCATATGCTGGACTATTTTATCTTCATTGGTATCGCCGTTTATTTAATTACCCAGAGCACCCTGAAACAGCAGGCGTACGGCAAGGAACTGGAATTTCTGCGTCTGATTCTTTGCTACTCATTCCTGTGGGGAGCGATTGAGAAATTCCTGCATCCTGGTTTGTATTACCAGTTGCTGACAACGCATAGCTATCTGTCAATGGGCCTGAACTGGGAGTTCTTTGTCCGCGCCTGTGGTTTCGTGGAATTATGTCTGATTTGGCATATTTTCAGCGGCAGGCTGGCGGGTTACGCCTGTATCGGGCTGTTTGCCATTATTGTGGTGCTGGCCTTTATTCCGTTTGGCATTACCGACTTTGTTGGCCATCTGGTGTTTATTTTCCCGCTGGTCGCGCTCTTACTGACGCCGCGCAAAACGCACCTGTTCCGCACCGCCACCGCGAGTACGCTCGCCTTTTTGCTGACGCTGGCGATTTTACTGTTCTTTAGCTACGCCGCTTATAACGTGCTGCAATTCAACCTGCACGTCCACTAAGCGTTCAGCCCGCCTGCCGTAAGGCGCCAGTGCCGAAGCGTATGCTAAAGCGTTGGCGCTTACGGTAGGCATAGACATCTTCCACGTGTCCCTGCCGGATACGTTCCTGTAACCCTCGCCAGTAGTCGGCGCGCAATAAATCGGCGTGCATCTCCTCAAACAGCGGGCCGATTTCTGGATCGGCGCACAGCCAGTGACGAAACTCCTGCGGAAAAACATCCCCGGGCGCCACGCTGTACCAGGGTTCAGCGCTCAACTCATCTTCCGGGTAGCGCGGCGGCGGAATATCGCGGAAATTAACCTCCGTCATATAGCAAATTTCATCGTAGTCGTAGAACACGACGCGGCCATGACGGGTGACGCCAAAGTTCTTGAACAACATATCGCCGGGGAAAATATTGGCGGCGGCAAGCTGGCGGATTGCGTTGCCGTACTCTTCCACCGCATCACGCAGTTGCTGGCCTTTGACCTGCTCAAACCAGATGTTCAGCGGCACCATGCGCCGCTCAATGTAGAGATGGCTGATGGCGATACTGTCGCCGAGATCGGTAATTTTGCCCGGCGCCTGTTCCAGCAGTAACGCCATCAGCGCTGGCGAAATTTGCCTTTTTTCCAGCACAAAGTTTTCAAATTCCTGCGTATCGGCCATGCGCCCGACGCGATCGTGCTCTTTGACTAACTGGTAACAGGCGCGAACATGCGCCGCGCTCATCTCTTTTTGCGGAGGAAAGACGTCTTTGATCACTTTAAACACCCGGTCAAACCCCGGCAGCGTAAATACCAGCATCACCATGCCGCGAATGCCCGGCGCTTCAATAAACTGCTCATTGCTGGCGCGAATGTAGTTCAGGTATTCGCGGTAACTTTCGGTTTTGCCGTGCTTCTGGCAGCCAATCGCCATATACAACTCGGCGGTGGTTTTGCCCGGCAGGATCTCCCGCAGCCACTCCACCGTCGCGGCGGGCAGCGGCGCATAAACCATAAAATAGGAGCGGGCAAAGCCAAACACGATGCTGGCTTCAGCAGACGTGGTCAGACAGGTATCGACAAACAGTTCGCCTTCATCCGTGCGGTGGATCGGCAGCAAAAAGGGCAGCGTTGCCAGCGGGGTGACGAGTTTGCCGACCAGCCAGGCCGCCTTATTGCGATAAAACAGTTCATTTGCCACTTGCAGATGCGATTTCGCCAGCACTTCGTGGCCGAAAGCCTCCTGCAAATGCGCCGTGATATAACCGATATCGCGCGTTTTGTCCTGCCACGGCAGGCGCAGCGGTAAATCCGTCAGCACTTTACTGAGTAACGCCTCCCAGCCGCGTTCCGGCCAAAAATCTTTCGCCAGCGGGCGCGGGATGGTGCGAAAGCGACGCTCCGGCTGCGAGCTAAAGATAAATAAGCGTTCCGGCGTTAATGATCGGTGATCGAACAGGCGGCAGTAGACCGAATTGAAAAAACTTTCGGCAATCTCAAAGCGGGGGTAATCCGGCAGCAGCCGGGTGTAATGCTCTTTAACCCGCAGCAGAAACGCCGCGTCGGGGCTTTGGCTGTCAGTGATGCAGCGTAACTGTTCCACCACCAGGCCAACATGATGGTCGTAAAGATGAATGCGCTGCTTCATCGCCTGCTGCACAGCCTGCCAGTCCGCCTGTTCAAAACGCTGCTGGGCGCCGGATGTGACCTCCAGGAAGCGCCCATATTGCGCATCGAAGCCTTGCAGAATGGTTTGTGCAATCAGTAGTTCCAGGCCACGCGACATCTTTTGTCCTCATGTCGGGCAAAGTGTTGCCGGAGAGCGTTATCCGGCAGACGAGGAGCCGCAAACCCGGCAGCTTTCTGCCTGCCGGGTATCGACAATCAGAACTGCGCTTCTTCGGTCGAGCCTGTCAGCGCGGTCACCGAAGAGGTACCGCCCTGAATAATGGTGGTGACCCGGTCGAAGTAGCCCGTGCCGACTTCCTGCTGGTGAGAAACGAAGGTGTAACCCTCTTTGCCTGCGGCGAACTCCGGCTGCTGCACCTTCTCAACGTAGTGTTTCATCCCTTCGCCCTGCGCATAGGCGTGCGCCAGGTCGAACATGTTGAACCACATGCTGTGAATACCGGCGAGGGTAATGAACTGGAATTTGTACCCCATGTCCGACAGCTCCTGCTGGAAGCGGGCGATGGTGTTGTCGTCGAGATTCTTTTTCCAGTTGAACGACGGCGAGCAGTTGTAGGCCAGCAGTTTGCCGGGGTATTTTGCATGGATCGCATCGGCAAACCGGCGTGCCAGTTTGAGATCTGGCGTCGAGGTTTCGCACCACACCAAATCGGCATAAGGAGCGTAAGCCAGCCCGCGGCTGATAGCCTGCTCAACCCCGGCATTTGTGCGGTAGAAACCTTCGCTGGTGCGCTCGCCGGTAATAAAGGCGCTGTCATAGGGATCGCAATCGGAGGTGATCAGATCGGCTGCATCCGCATCGGTACGCGCCACCAACAGCGTCGGAACGCCCAGCACATCTGCCGCCAGACGCGCCGCCACCAGTTTCTGCACCGCTTCCTGCGTGGGTACCAGCACTTTGCCGCCCATATGCCCGCATTTTTTCACCGACGCGAGCTGATCTTCAAAGTGAACGGCAGCAGCACCGGCTTCAATCATCGATTTCATCAGTTCAAAGGCATTAAGCACACCGCCAAAACCGGCTTCGGCATCCGCCACGATTGGCAGGAAATAGTCCACAAAACGCGGATCGCCCGGTTCAATACCGGAAGCCCACTGGATCTGATCGGCACGGCGGAAGGTATTGTTAATCCGTTCGACCACCGACGGCACCGAGTTCGCCGGATAAAGCGACTGATCCGGATACATACTGGAGGCCAGGTTAGCATCTGCGGCAACCTGCCAGCCGGAGAGATAAACTGCCTCGATCCCCGCTTTCGCCTGTTGTAAAGCCTGGCCGCCGGTCAGCGCGCCAAGGCTATTGATATAACCCTTTTTCGATTCGCCATGCAGCAGCCGCCACATTTTGGCCGCGCCCAGTTGCGCCAGCGTACATTCCGGGTTGACCGAACCGCGTAATTTCACCACCTCTTCCGCGCTGTATGGGCGGCGGATGCCTTCCCAGCGCGGTTGCGTCCACTCTTTTTGTAATTCTTCGATTTGTTGGGTACGGGTTTTCATATGCAGATGCTCCATAGGTGTCGGGTGGGTGAATTAAGCCAGTAAGCGATAGCCGGGCAACGTCAGGAAGTCGATCAGCTCATCAGAGGTGGTGATCTGCTCCATCAGGCGCGCGGCATCATCAAAACGACCGCTGCTGAATCGGTGCTCGCCCAGCTCGTCCTGAATAACCCGCATCTCTTCGGCCAGCATCTGGCGGAACAGCGTTTTGGTCACCGGTTTACCGTTGCTGAGCGTCTTTTCGTGGTGGATCCACTGCCAGATAGAGGTGCGGGAGATTTCGGCGGTGGCGGCATCTTCCATCAGCCCGTAAATCGGTACGCAGCCATTGCCGGAGATCCACGCTTCGATGTATTGCACCGCGACGCGAATATTGGCGCGCATTCCCTCTTCGGTGCGTTCGCCTTCACACGGCGCCAGCAGCTGCTCGGCGGTGATTGGGGCATCGTCTTCACGGCTGACAAACAACTGGTTTTTATTATCACCGAGGGTGGCGTTGAACACGTCCATCACCGTATCGCCAAGGCCAGGGTGAGCAATCCAGGTGCCGTCGTGGCCGTTACGCGCTTCGAGTTCTTTGTCGGCTTTCACTTTATTCAGCACCCAGTTGTTGCGTTCGGCATCTTTACTGGGAATAAACGCTGCCATGCCGCCCATCGCGAATGCGCCGCGGCGATGACAGGTTTTGATTAACAGGCGGGAATAAGCGCTGAGGAACGGCTTATCCATGGTGACCACCTGGCGATCCGGCAAAACCCGATCCGGATAGTTTTTCAGGGTTTTGATATAGCTGAAGATGTAATCCCAGCGTCCGCAATTCAGCCCGACAATATGGTCGCGCAGCGCGTGCAGGATTTCGTCCATCTGAAACACCGCAGGCAGCGTTTCAATCAGCAACGTCGCTTTGATGGTGCCGCGCGGCAAATTGAACCGATCTTCGGTATAACTGAACACCTCACTCCACCAAGCCGCTTCGTGCCAGGACTGGGTTTTCGGCAGATAAAAATAGGGACCGCTGCCTTTGGCGAGCAGGTTTTTATGGTTATGGAAGAAGTAGAGCGCAAAGTCGAACAGACTGCCGGGGATCGCTTCACCACGCCAGGTCACATGCTTTTCTGGCAGATGTAAGCCGCGCACGCGACAGACCAGAACCGCCGGGTTGGGCTTTAACTGATAAATCTTACCAGCTTCATTGATGTAGCTGATGGTGCCGTTGACCGCATCGCGCAGGTTGATCTGCCCATCGATCACTTTCTCCCAGTTCGGCGCCAGCGAATCTTCAAAATCCGCCATGAAGACTTTGACGTTGGCATTCAGCGCATTGATGACCATTTTGCGTTCCACCGGCCCGGTGATTTCCACGCGGCGATCGAGCAGATCTTCCGGTATTCCGCGAATCGTCCAGTCGGATTCACGAATGGAAGCTGTTTCCGAAATAAATCCAGGCAACGTACCGGCATCAATTTGTTGCTGCTGGCGCTGACGTGCTGCCAGTAGCTGATTACGTTTTGGCGTAAAGCGGGTTACCAGCTCG
Source organism: Kosakonia sp. MUSA4 (assembly GCF_013085925.1). NCBI lineage: Bacteria > Pseudomonadati > Pseudomonadota > Gammaproteobacteria > Enterobacterales > Enterobacteriaceae > Kosakonia > Kosakonia sp. MUSA4. The sequence goes on along the minus strand of NZ_CP025697.1, from coordinate 1,986 downwards.
CTCAGAAACTCCACTGCTGCCGGAGTAAGGATCAGCTTCTCTTGCTCGCCGTACGGCTGTGTAAAGGCCAGTTCATCGGTTGTTGTTGCCTGTTGTGTCATGGTGCGATTCCTCTTTTTTGCAGCAAAGACATTTCCCAATGCTGACGAAGATCGTTTGTGCAGTTTTCGTTCAGCAGGATCAATCCTGGCTAATAATTTTTCCAAAATCAAAAACAATTTCCATTTTATAATTAAAAACACAATAACTATCTGATAACAATGAAGTTATAGTTTTATTATGTTGAGAAGTGATTTTCGGAAATAAAAAAGGCGCCCGAAGGCGCCTGGTATATAGGGCTGAAACGCTTAATCCAGCGTCGGATTCATGTGCCGCAGATCGTATGGCGTGATCTGGTAGACGTAGTAGTTGAGCCAGTTGATGAACAGCAGATTGCCGTGGCTGCGCCAGGAGGCGCGCGGTTTATTCTGCGGATCGTCTTTCGGGAAGTAGTTATGCGGCAGCTCAGGACTGAGGCCCGCTTCCACATCGCGGAAATATTCATTCGCCAGCGTGTTGGCGTCGTACTCCGGGTGGCCAGTCACGAACGCAATGCGTTTATCTTTGCTGGCAAACAGGTAGGCATCACCCTCTTCTGTTTCGGCCAGGATCTCCAGATCGGTGTAGTCGCGGATCAGTGCAGACGGGAAATCCGCATAGCGGGAGTGCGGAGCAAGGAATACATCGTCAAAACCGCGCGTCAGCAGCGCATGGGGATGAAGGATGTGGTGTTCATACACGCCGGAGAGCTTTTCACTGCGGGTCTGCTTGGGAATGCCATAAAGAATATTGAGTGCGGCCTGTACCGCCCAACAGACAAACAATGTTGAGGTAACGTGATCTTTCGCCCACTCCAGGACCTGCTCGATCTGCGGCCAGTAGGCAACATCGTTAAACTCAACCAGGCCCAGTGGCGCGCCGGTAACAATCAGGCCATCATAATTTTCGTGGCAGATTTCATCAAAATTACAGTAAAAGGTATTCAGGTGCTCAGCTGGCGTGTTGCGCGACTCGCGGGAATCGATGCGCAGCAGGCGCACATCAACCTGTAGCGGTGAGTTCGACAGCAGACGCAGGAACTGATTTTCCGTCTCAATCTTCTTTGGCATCAGGTTCAGGATCAACACCTTCAGAGGGCGGATCTCCTGAACTGTCGCGCGCGAAGTCGTCATCACAAAGACGTTCTCGTCACGCAAGAAATTGACGGCTGGCAGCTCGTCCTGCACCCGAATCGGCATAACTTATATCCTCACTGCATACGTTTAAACGTTTAGACATCCAGATAGCCGAAGATACCCAGGAATAAGCAAAATGTCGAGTCCGCAAGTGAAAGGTGAGAAAGTTTCACGTCGCGCTCCGCCTATGAAATGATTTTAGATTTTTTGTCGTGCTGTGAAGGGGAATTTTTGGGCTGGCCCATGCCGATCGCTCAGAGGAAAGCTGCGGCTGAGTATTGAGGTTGCGTACAACTATGCGATTTTTATAAAGCTGAGCGTACAGCCCGATCATAGCTATACCCTTTAGTCATTAAATTCTGCTGAAACAATAACAAAAATCCCCGTGCCTGCGCACGGGGCTTCCCTGTCTGTTCCGCTTCAGCTTCTGGCTCAACGCAAAAAGGCCATCCTTACGGATGGCCTCTTCACCGATTTGATGCCTGGCAGTTCCCTACTCTCGCATGGGGAGACCCCACACTACCATCGGCGCTACGGCGTTTCACTTCTGAGTTCGGCATGGGGTCAGGTGGGACCACCGCGCTAGTGCCGCCAGGCAAATTCTGTTTACCGCCATGCCCCAAGGGCACACCGGTCTAATCTGTATCAGGCTGAATATCGTCTCTCACGCCAAAACATCTTCGGCGTTGTAAGGTTAAGCCTCACGGTTCATTAGTACCGGTTAGCTCAACGCATCGCTGCGCTTACACACCCGGCCTATCAACGTCGTCGT